>NZ_OZ409864.1:2722500-5962835 GCF_979258545.1 Pseudomonas sp. AC239 | reverse complement strand
TTCGGCCTGCCATCGGGGAAATTCATCCTGAAGTGGATGGCGAGTTTTGGTATGGTGCAGCTCGTTTTTTAACGGACTGATGTCCTGCCCACGGATCGGCACTCATTTATGTCAAAGAGTTGCTGTAGAAATGCCTGAACCAATCCCGATCAAGGATCATGAAAAAGAGACGCGGCTGGTCAACAAACGATTGATCGCCTGCGCTCTGTTTGTCTTCGCCATCAGCTGCGCTCTGGTGGTGCGCCTGTACATCCTTCAGGTCGTGGAATTCGACTACCACTCGACCATCTCCGAAAACAATCGCGTCCATGTCCTCCCGATACCGCCAACGCGTGGATTGATCTACGACCGCAACGGTGTGTTGCTCGCCGACAATCGCCCCAGCTACAACCTGACCATCACCCGTGAGCGGGCCACCGACGTCAATCAAGAATTGGACGAAGTCATCAACTTGCTGCACTTGCCTGCTGAAGACCGCACGGTATTCGACAAGGCGATGAAGCAATCCCGGCATCCGTTCACACCGGTCACCCTGTTTTATGAGCTGACGGAAGAGCAGATTGCCGTCCTGGCGGTTAACGAGTTTCGCTTGCCGGGCATTGATGTCGAGCCGCAGTTTGTCCGGCACTATCCCCTGGGCGCACATTTCGCCCATTCGATCGGTTATGTCGGTCGGATCAATGAAAAAGAATCGAAAACTCTCGACTCCGTGGAATACCGAGGTACGCAGTCCATTGGTAAAACTGGTATCGAGCGTTTTTATGAAGCGCAGCTGCATGGCCATGTCGGTTACGAAGAAGTCGAAACCAACGCTCAAGGCCGAGTGCTGCGGGTACTCAAGCACACCGATCCGGTGCCCGGCAAAAACATCGTTCTGAGCCTCGACGTGAAATTGCAGGAAGCCGCCGAAGCCGCGTTGGGTGATCGCCGTGGATCCGTGGTTGCTCTTGATCCATCCACCGGAGAAGTGCTGGCCATGGTCAGCAATCCCAGCTTCGATCCGAATCTGTTCGTCACGGGTATCAGCTCAAAGGAATACTCGGCGCTGCGGGATTCCATTGACCGGCCGCTGTTCAACCGAGTATTGCGCGGCCTGTACGCCCCAGGCTCGACGATCAAACCAGAAGTCGCTATCGCAGGCCTGGACGCCGGCGTCGTGACCCCACAAACCCGCGTCTTCGATCCCGGCTACTACCAACTGCCGGACTTCGACCACAAGTACCGCAACTGGAACCACAGCGGTGACGGCTGGGTGGACATGGACGCGGCGATCATGCGCTCCAACGACACTTACTTCTACGACTTGGCGCACAAGCTTGGCATCGATCGTCTGCATGATTACATGGCGATGTTTGGCCTCGGTGAAAAAGTCTCGCTGGACATGTTTGAAGAGTCTCCCGGTCTGATGCCGTCGCAAGCCTGGAAACGCGCAACGCGGCGACAGGCCTGGTATCCCGGTGAAACCGTTATTCTTGGCATCGGCCAAGGCTACATGCAGGTCACGCCGCTGCAATTGGCCCAAGCTACTGCACTGATTGCCAACAAAGGAATATGGAACCGGCCGCACCTGGCCAAATCGGTCGACGGCGTAGCGCCGGTCGACGAGCACCCGATGCCGAACATCCTGCTCAAGGACCCGCGCGATTGGGAGCAGGTCAACCACGGTATGCAGATGGTCATGCACGATGCTCGAGGCATTGCCCGTGCGGCCGCTGCGGGGGCGCAATACCGCATCGCCGGCAAGAGTGGTACGGCGCAAGTGGTGGCGATCAAGCAGGGGGAGCGCTACAACCGCGAAAAAACCCTCGAGCGTCACCGTGACAACGCTTTGTTTGTTGGATTCGCACCGGCAGAGCATCCAAAGATCGCCATCTCGGTAATGATCGAGAATGGCGAGGCAGGGGGCCGAGTGGCAGGGCCAGTGGTCCGGCAGATCATGGATGCCTGGTTACTCGATCAGGATGGCCACCTGAAGCCCCAATATGCTGCGCCGAGTAAAGCACCGGGTGATCCGCACGTCTGACGCATGGTGGCTCCGCAGCGCAGGCTCACGCTAGCTGAGCCTGCGCTTACGCCCCAGGAACCGGGCAACTCATGTCACCTTCCTCACATTTCAAATATTGCTTGAGCGCCTCGACACGCGTCTTGGTCATGCTGGTCAGGCAATCGCTGTAAATCAATGGATAAACACTCCCGCCCGCCACTCCTGATGCCGAAAATTTACATTCCGAGTCCCGAAATCCAATCCATGCCCGCTGTGCGCCCACCAACAGCTTCTTGCCGTCTGGATTGTCTTTCAAGCGTCCGGTGATCTGCTGGTAAACCGCGTTCAATTCCTTGTCTGCCGCTTTGAACGCTTGCCCCGCGCATTGATTCATCGTCGCCTGATCGCTGGCGTTGGCACAATCATCGGCGGCATGGGCGAAAGGGAAAAACAAAAAGGGCGCGAAGGCCAGAAGCAGAGGCTTTGACATGAGGTTCTCGCTGTATCAAGGGAAAAGAGCAAATTAGTGTAGCGATGATCAGGTACGTGACCTGGAAGCTTCCAGCAAGCGATCCGCCATGGCTGCGATTTCCTCGCCTTCATGCAGCTGCTCCAGCCAGTGCTCAGGAATCGCGCGAACGCCATAGTAAGCGCCGGCCAACTGACCCACGATAGCCGCTGTAGTATCCGCATCATCTCCGAGATTGGCTGCTTTCAATACCGCGTCAGCGTAGGTCTGCGTTCGATGGAAACACCACAAGGCAGCTTCCAGTGATTGCACGCTATAGCCGCTGCCTTTGATTTCGTTTTCCGTTTTATCGAGGTAATCGCCCTGCGCGATAGCAACCACCTTGGGCTGGGAAAGCTCTAACAATGGCGACCGGCGAAGCTGTGTTTTCTCCGCACCCTCAAGCGCTCTAGTGATCAGATCAGCCAGCAATTGGCAGCACTCGATTGCCTCCGGCGCGGCATGGGTTGTGCGCGAGCAATCGGCAGCGGAGGTCTGGATCTGTCGAAAATCAGGAAAATAGAACAGCACGACGGGCGCCAATCGCATCAGCGATCCGTTGCCGGCAGTTAACGGGTCAGTCGAGCCTGCGAAAGGCTCCCCGGTTCGCTGATACTGTTCCAGCGCCTGGCTGACGGTCATGCCGATGTCGAAACATTCACCGGTGGAACTCAGGTATCCCCATTTCCACCAATTGAGGTAGCGGCCCATTTGATCGGCCGCGTCAAAACCGTTTTTGCGCAGCAGGCTCTCGGCTAGACAAAGTGCCATTGAAGTGTCATCGGTCCACTGCCCTGGCTTAAGCTGGAACGGGCCGCCGCCGACCATGTCGCTCAGCGGCTGGAATGATCCTCGCGGCTGGAACTCAACTGTTGTGCCGACCGCATCGCCGCAAGCCAGGCCGAGGAGGGCGCCGCGATACCGATCGGCAAGAGAGGGCTGCATGATTCGTCCTTGTTTCTGCGGATTCGCTGGAAAGATAACAGGTCAGGCTGCGCCGATCACAGAGCGCAAACTACGGCAGGATGTGTCCGCTCGAATCGATGTCTGCAGCGCCTGGATACAACTTCGCATTGGACATGTGGTCATACAAGCCTAGTGTTCAGAACAGGAGGTGACGTATGAAACCAGTACCTAACAGTTTCGAACGCAAGATCACGCTCAAGGCGTCGCGTTCCCACGTCTGGCGCGCATTGGTCGATGCGGAGGCGTTTGGCCAGTGGTTTGGCGTGGCGCTCGAGGGCCGGCGTTTCATTGCCGGCGAGTGGACGCAGGGCCAGGTCACTTACCCCGGTTATGAACACGTCTTGTGGAATGTGCTGATCGAGCGGGTCGAGCCGCAGCAGTTGTTTTCCTTTCGCTGGCACCCGTACGCGGTCAACCCGAACATCGACTACTCGCAAGAGCCCACCACCCTGGTCAAGTTCGAATTACAGGACTTCGAAAACGGCACTTTGCTCAAGGTCTCGGAATCCGGCTTCGCGCACATCCCTGATATCCGCCAGAAAGAGGCGTACTACATGGACAGTCGCGGCTGGGAGGAGCAGCTGAGCAGGCTTGAACAGTTTCTCGCCGAAAGCGCCAAGGCTCGCGAAAGCGGCGGTGCCTGACGGGCCTAAGGGTTTTCGGAAGTGTTTGTATGGCGAATGTCTTACACGAGTTGGTAGCTTTTACGACTATTGCTGATTGGATCCACTGGGTAATCTACACACATCAACTGGGACACAGGGAGTGTTTCAGGATCATGGACGATCGACCATTGCAAGGATCGCTGCCGACAGGGAGTCGATAATGGTCTTGGGAAAAACCCGCTTCGGCGGGTTTTTTTTCGCCTGTATGTAGGGGCTGCCGAAGGCTGCGATCTTTTGATCTTGCTCTTATAAACCCAAGTCAAAGAGATCGCAGCCTGCGCGAATGTCACCCCGTTACGAAGCAATCAACTGCCGCAACACATAATGCAGAATCCCCCCGGATTTGAAGTACTCGACCTCATTCAGCGTATCGATGCGGCACAGGACTTCGATCTTTTCCTGACGCCCATCCTCGCGAGTAATCACCAACGGCAAGTTCATTCGCGGCGTCAGCTCAACGCCGGTCAATCCCAAAATCTCGAACGTCTCTTTGCCGGTCAGGTTGAGACTCTTGCGATTCTGATCAAGCTTGAACTGCAACGGCAGGACGCCCATCCCGACCAGATTGGAGCGGTGAATACGCTCGAAGCTTTCTGCGATCACCGCTTTGACGCCGAGCAGATTGGTACCCTTGGCCGCCCAGTCACGGCTTGATCCGGTGCCATATTCCTGGCCGGCAATCACCACCAGAGGCGTGCCCGACGCTTGATATTTCATGGCTGCATCGTAAATCGCCATTTTTTCCCCGGTGGGGATGTAAATCGTATTGCCACCTTCCTCGCCCCCGAGCATTTCGTTGCGAATACGGATGTTGGCAAACGTGCCGCGCATCATCACTTCATGGTTGCCACGACGTGAACCGTAGGAGTTGAAGTCGCGCGGCTCGACACCTTTCTCCTGCAGATAACGCCCAGCGGGGCTGTCGACCTTGATATTGCCGGCGGGGGAGATGTGGTCTGTGGTTACCGAATCACCGAGCAAAGCCAATACCCGCGCGCCTTTGACATCTTTCACCTCCGGCAGAGGACCGGAGATATTGTCGAAGAAAGGTGGATGCTGGATGTAGGTCGAATCGTCCTGCCACACGTAAGTCGCCGCTTGCGGCACCTCGATGGCTTGCCATTGCTCGTCGCCGGCAAACACTTCGGCGTATTCCTTGTGGAACATTGCTGTGTTGACCTGATTAACCGCTTCGGCGATTTCCCGGCTGCTCGGCCAGATATCGCGCAGATACACCGGATTGCCCTGTTGATCCTCGCCCAGCGGTTCGCTGCTGATATCGGTACGCACACTGCCGGCCAATGCGTAAGCGACAACCAGCGGTGGCGAGGCCAACCAGTTGGTTTTCACCAGCGGGTGCACGCGACCTTCGAAGTTGCGGTTGCCGGACAGTACCGATGCGACGGTCAGATCGGCTTTCTGAATGGCTTTCTCGATTGGCTCCGGCAGTGGCCCGGAGTTGCCGATGCAGGTGGTGCAGCCATAGCCGACCAGCGAAAAACCGAGTTGATCGAGGTACTGCGTCAGTCCGGCAGCCTTGTAGTAGTCGGTGACGACTTTCGAACCCGGCGCCAATGAACTCTTCACCCAAGGCTTGCGCGTCAGACCTTTCTCCACGGCTTTCTTCGCCAGCAACCCGGCCGCCATCATCACGCTCGGGTTGGAAGTGTTGGTGCAGGAAGTGATCGCGGCGATGACCACAGCACCGTTTTTCAGGCGATAGGTCTTGCCCTCGTATTCGTAGTCCGCTTCGCCGACCAGATCGGCGTTGCCCACGGCGACGCCGCCACCGCCCTCGCTTTCCAGGCGTCCTTCTTCCTTGCTGGTGGGTTTGAATTGCAGGTCGATGAAATCACTGAAGGCTTGCGCGACGTTCGGCAGCGAGACGCGATCCTGCGGACGTTTCGGCCCGGCCAGACTGGCTTCGACGCTGCCCATGTCCAGCGCCAGGCTGTCGGTGAACACTGGCTCCTGACCCGGCAGACGCCACAGGCCTTGAGCCTTGGTGTACGCCTCGACCAATTTCACTACTTCCGGCGGCCGGCCAGACAAGCGGAGGTATTCCAGCGTGACATCATCGACCGGGAAGAAACCGCATGTCGCTCCGTACTCTGGAGCCATGTTGGCGATCGTTGCACGGTCGGCCAGTGGCAGATCGGCGAGACCGTCGCCATAGAATTCGACGAATTTGCCGACCACGCCTTTCTTGCGCAGCATCTGCGTCACGGTCAGCACCAGATCGGTAGCGGTGATGCCTTCCTTGAGCTTGCCGGTGAGTTTGAAGCCGATCACTTCGGGAATCAGCATCGACACCGGTTGCCCGAGCATCGCCGCTTCCGCTTCGATCCCGCCAACGCCCCAGCCGAGCACGCCGAGACCGTTGATCATGGTGGTGTGGGAGTCGGTGCCTACCAGGGTGTCGGGGAAGGCGTAGGTGCGGCCATCCTCGTCTTTGGTCCACACGGTGCGGCCGAGGTATTCAAGGTTGACCTGGTGGCAGATGCCGGTGCCCGGCGGTACCACGCTGAAGTTATCGAACGCACTCTGGCCCCAGCGCAGGAAGGCATAGCGCTCGCCGTTGCGTTGCATTTCGATGTCGACGTTCTGTTCAAACGCACTGGCGCTGCCAAACCTGTCGACCATTACCGAGTGGTCGATTACCAGATCCACCGGCGACAACGGGTTGATCCGCTGCGGATCGCCGCCGGCCTTGGCCATTGCCGCACGCATGGCGGCGAGATCGACCACGGCGGGAACGCCGGTAAAATCCTGCATCAATACACGGGCAGGGCGGTACTGGATTTCTCGATCGGAGCGGCGCTCCTTGAGCCAGGCGGCGATGGTTTTGAGGTCGGCGCCGGTGACGGTTTTTTCGTCTTCCCAGCGCAGCAGGTTTTCCAACAGCACCTTCAACGACATCGGCAGCTTGTCGAGGTCGCCCAGGCTCTTGGCGGCTTCCGGCAGGCTGAAATAATGGTAGGTCGTGGCGTCGATTTGTAGGGTTTTCAGTGATTTCAGACTATCGAGGGACGGCATTACGATCACTCCTTTGAGTCCGCACGGCTACGGACTGAGGGGACGGGCAGAGCATTAAACCTAGCCCTGTTTTGAGTAGCTGGCTAATAACTGGACTCTATGGACGGAACCAAGGTTCCGACTTCGGCTATCATGCGCCGGTTTTCGTGACAGGCATTGCGGCAACGCAAGGCTTGAGCATCGCGCAGCGGTCGAATGATCGACCGCTGCCCAGGAGTAAGAATGAACACCCTATTCATGCATTGCCGGCCCGGCTTCGAAGGCGAAGTCTGTTCGGAGATTTCCGACCTTGCCGCCCGTCTCAATGTCGCCGGTTACGCCAAAGCCAAAACGGCTGCGGCCTGCGCCGAGTTTGTCTGCACCGAAGCAGACGGTGCCGAACGCCTGATGCGCGGGCAGCGTTTCGCCGAACTGATCTTCCCGCGGCAGTGGGCGCGCGGCTTTTTCATCGATCTGCCGGAAAACGATCGGATCAGCGTGATTCTCGCGCACATGGCCGATTTCCCGGTGTGCGGCAGTCTGTGGCTGGAAGTGGTCGATACCAATGACGGCAAGGAGCTGTCGAACTTCTGCAAGAAGTTCGAAGGCCCGCTGCGCAAGGCACTGATCGCCGCTGGCAAACTGGTGGAGGACGCCAGCAAGCCGCGTTTGTTGCTGACTTTCAAAAGCGGCCGCGAAGTTTTTCTCGGCCTGGCCGATGCCGGCAATTCGGCGATGTGGCCGATGGGCATTCCACGCCTGAAATTTCCCCGCGAAGCGCCAAGCCGTTCGACCCTGAAGCTGGAAGAGGCGTGGCACCACTTCATCCCGCGTGATCAGTGGGAAGATCGCCTGCACAGCGATATGACCGGTGTCGACCTCGGCGCCGCGCCGGGGGGCTGGACTTGGCAACTGGTCAACCGTGGCATGCTGGTGACGGCGATCGACAACGGCCCGATGGCTGAAAGCCTGATGGAAACCGGGCTGGTCCAGCATCTGATGGCGGACGGATTTACCTTCAAGCCCAAGCAGCCGGTGGACTGGATGGTTTGCGACATCGTCGAGAAACCGGCGCGCAACGCCGCGATGCTGGAAGAGTGGATTGGCGAGGGACATTGCCGCGAGGCGGTGGTCAACCTGAAGTTGCCGATGAAGCAGCGTTATGCCGAAGTGAAGCGGCTGCTCGAGCGCATTGCCGATGGATTCAAGGCACGGGGGATCAAGGTTGATATCGGCTGCAAGCAGCTGTATCACGATCGTGAGGAGGTGACTTGCCATCTGCGCCGGCACGACAGCAAAAAGCCCAAGTCCCGCTGAAGCAGAGCGAACTCTTGTGGGAGCGAGCCTGCTCGCGAAAGCGTCTTGTCAGCCGACATCAATGTTGGATGAAGCACCGCATTCGCGAGCAGGCTCGCTGCCACATGGGTTGGACGATATCCCAAGCAATGCGCGACAATGCCGGCCAGTTTCTGGAGTGAACCATGAGTGAAATGATCGATACCCCGGTCGACGGCACCCTCGACGCCACCGGCCTCAATTGCCCGGAGCCGGTGATGATGTTGCACCAGCACATCCGCGATCTGGTGCCCGGCGGCCTGCTCAAGGTGATCGCCACCGATCCCTCGACCAAGCGCGATATCCCCAAGTTCTGCGTGTTTCTTGACCATGAACTGGTCAGCCAGCATGAAGAGGCCGGCACCTATCTTTACTGGATCCGCAAGAAGTCCTGAATCAGGGCAAAAAAAAGACCTGCAAATGCAGGTCTTTTTTTATGGGTGATCAACCCGCCGAACGACTGATCCGGATTCGCTTGCGCGCACTGCGTGTCAGCCGGATTGACAGCATCAGCGCCGCGCAGCTCAAACCGACAATCAGACCCTGCCACAACCCGCTCGGGCCCCGTGGCTCGCCGAGCCAATCGGTCAGGCCCAGCGCGTAACCGACCGGCAAACCAATGCCCCAGTAGGCGAACAGAGTCAGGATCATCGTCACCCGCGTGTCCTGATAACCACGCAGCGCGCCGGCTGCAGTCACCTGAATCGCATCGGAAAACTGGAACAGCGCCGAATAGACGATCAGCATGGCCGCAATGTGAATCACCGTCGGATCAGCGGTATAGATCGCCGCAATCGGCTCGCGCAGAGCCAGCATCAGGCTCGCCGACAGGCAGGCGTAGGCCAGTGCGGTGCCCATGCCGACACCTGCAGCGAAACGCGCCTCACGGGGTTCCTCGCGGCCCAGCGCCTGGCCGACGCGCACGGTGACCGCCATGCCCAGCGAATAGGGAATCATGAACACCAGCGAGCTGACGTTCAGCGCGATCTGATGCCCGGCCACCACCGTCGCCCCGAGGCTGCCGATCAGCAGTGCAATCACGGCGAAAATGCTCGACTCGGCAAACACCGCTATGCCGATCGGTAAACCAATCGACAGCAGACGCTTGATCACCGCCCACTGCGGCCAGTCGAAGCGGCTGAACAGTTCGCTCGAGCGATAGGCTGGCGCCCAGCGTTCGTAACCGGCCATGCCCAGCGCCATCACCCACATCACGATCGCCGTGGCCCAGCCGCAGCCGACGCCGCCCATGGCGGGCACGCCGAAGTGGCCATAGATGAAGATGTAGTTCAGGGGAATGTTCAGCGCCAGACCGCAGAGGCCCAGCACCATGGCCGGGCGGGTGCGACCGATGCCGTCGCTGGTGCAGCGCAGCACGTGATAAAAGGCCACCGCCGGCAAGCCGCTGGCGATGCCGTGCAGGTATTGCATGCACGGGCCGATCAATTCGGGATCGACCTTCATCAGGTGCAGCACCGGCTCGGCGGCGACCAGCATCGAGGTAGCGATCAAGCCGACGACCAATGCCAGCCACAGCGCCTGCCGCACGATCGGGCCGATTTCGCTGTGCTTGCCAGCGCCGAAACGTTGAGCGACTTTTGGCGTGGTGGCCAATAGTGTGCCGGTCATCAATAGAAACACCGGGACCCAGATCGAGTTGCCCAGTGCCACTGCCGCCAGATCCTTGGGCCCGACGCGCCCGGCCATCACCGCATCGACGAAGCCCATGGCGGTGGTCGCCAGTTGCGCGATGATGATCGGCAACGCCAGGGCGAGCAGATTTTTCAGCTCCAGACGAATCCGCGCTGGGCGAGTCAGGGAGACGGCGACAGGTTGGTCAGTTACAGGGTTCACAGGCAAAGCGTCCGGATAGTGTTGATACGCAAAGCGATGCATTCTACGCCGCTGACGCCTCGGTCAGGAAAAATCCTCTGTTGCGTATTTGTAAGCGCAAACCCTGCTGGCCGATCGACGCGTCTGCACCTAAACTGCCGATCCGCCCAAGGAGCCCGCCATGCTGATTGTTGCCGACGAAAATATCCCGCTGCTCGATGCTTTTTTTGCCGGTTTCGGCGACATCCGCCGAGTCCCGGGTCGCTCCATCGACCGCACGACGGTCGAGCAGGCCGATGTGTTGCTGGTGCGCTCGGTGACCAACGTCAATCGTGCGCTGCTCGAGGGCAGCAAGGTGCGCTTTGTCGGCACCTGCACCATTGGCACCGATCATCTGGATCTGGATTACTTCAACGAGGCCGGGATCTGCTGGTCGAGCGCGCCGGGGTGCAATGCCCGGGGCGTGGTCGATTACGTACTGGGCAGTCTGATGACACTGGCCGAAATCGAAGGGGTTGATCTGAGTCAGCGCACTTACGGCGTTGTCGGCGCCGGTGAAGTGGGGAGGCGCTTGATCAAGGTCCTGAAGGGCTTGGGCTGGAACGTCAGGGTTTGCGATCCGCCGCGTCAGGCTGCCGAGGGCGGCGATTATGTCAGTCTCGAGCAGATCATCGAGCAGTGCGACGTGATCAGTCTGCATACGCCATTGACCCGCAGCGGCGACTCTGCAACCTGGCACCTGTTCGATCAACAGCGTCTGCAGCAACTCAAGCAGGGTGCATGGCTGATCAATGCGGCGCGCGGCCCTGTGGTGGATAACGTTGCGCTGCGTGAGGTGCTGCTGGAGCGCGAGGACCTGCAAGCGGTGCTCGACGTCTGGGAAAAAGAGCCGGAAGTTGACCCTGCGCTGGCGGAGCTCTGCGTATTGGCCACGCCACACATCGCCGGTTACAGCCTCGATGGCAAGCAACGCGGCACCGCGCAAATCTATCAGGCCTACTGCGCTTTCAGCGGTCAACCTGCGGCGATTCAGCTCAGCGATCTGCTGCCAGCAACCTGGTTGTCGGAAGTTTCCTTGCACGGTGACAGCGACCCGGCGTGGGCGCTGGCGATGCTGTGCCGGGGCGTGTACGACCCGCGCCGTGATGATGCGGATTTTCGCCGCAGCCTGGTGGGAAATGTCGCGGAACAGCGTGCGGCGTTTGACGTGCTGCGCAAGCAGTACCCGGTGCGACGCGAGATCGAAGGCCTGAAGGTGCGGATTGAAGGTGATGCGCCGGTGTTGCGGCAGATGGTTGAGGCGCTGGGGGCAACCCGTGTCCTGTAGGAGCTGTCGAGTGCAACGAGGCTGCGATCTCTTGATCTTGCTTTTTGAAGATCAAAAGATCGCAGCCTTCGGCAGCTCCGACACGATACACAGCTAAATTACAGATACAAAAAACCCGGCCACTCAGGACCGGGTCAGGAAGACGGTGGCTATATCACTCTTGTTCGGCAGGCTTGACCAATCGCTTTTCCAGTTCGCGGCAGGCGTTCTGGATCATGTCTTCAGTGATCGGTACCTCGCGGCCCTGCTCATCGATAATCGAGCAACCCAGAGACTGGTCGGGTTGGGTGCGGATCACTTCAATCTTGTCTTCGCTGCTGTGTTGCAAGGACATGGCCTGTCTCCTCATCAGGTTGTGTGCCTAAGGTAAAACCGCCACGTGACCAGGCTGTGACAACTCCCTGCGGTCTGTCGGCGGGGCGGCATCTCTACTCAAACAGAAATGACGATTCGTCTCAACCGCAACCTTAGACCAATCGTTTCTAGCATCCGGACATCCCGGGCATATTTAACCTGACTCATTGTGATTTACAGAGTTCCACCCCATCTGGGTCTGTAGGCTGGCCCGATTCATCTGCGCAGACGTGAATTCCATGATCTCCATGCTTTCTTCCCGACACCGGCGCGCCCTGCGCCTGACCAGTCATTTTCTCCTGCCGTACCGCTGGCATGCTTTCGGCGCGCTGCTCGCGTTGATCGTCACAGCGGGCATTACGTTGTCGATGGGGCAGGGCATCAAGTTGCTGGTCGATCAGGGTTTCATGACCCGCTCGCCACATCTGCTCAATCAGTCCATCGGTATCTTCATGCTGCTGGTGCTCGGGTTGGCGCTGGGCACTTTTGCACGGTTCTATCTTGTTTCATGGATTGGCGAGCGCGTGGTCGCCGACATTCGCCGGCAAGTGTTCAATCACTTGGTGTATCTGCATCCGGGCTTTTATGAGGACAACCGCAGCTCGGAAATCCAGTCGCGCCTGACCGCCGACACCACGCTGCTGCAGTCGGTGATCGGTTCCTCGCTCTCGCTGTTTCTGCGCAATCTACTGATGGTGATCGGCGGTGTGGTGTTGCTGTTCATCACCAATCCCAAACTGACCAGCATTGTCGTGATCGCCCTGCCACTGGTGATCGCGCCGATCCTGATTTTCGGCCGCCGCGTGCGCAATCTGTCCCGCCAGAGCCAGGATCGCATCGCCGACATTGGCAGCTACGTGTCGGAAACCCTTGCTCAGATCAAAACCGTGCAGGCCTACAACCATCAGGTACAGGACGAGCAGCATTTCGCTTCGACCGTCGAGCAGGCGTTCGAAACGGCGCGTAAAAGGATCTTCCAGAGGGCGTGGTTGATCACTCTGGTGATTGTCCTGGTGCTGGGCGCGGTGGCGGTGATGTTGTGGGTTGGTGGTATGGACGTCATGGCCGGGCGCATATCGGCTGGCGAGCTGGCGGCGTTCGTGTTTTACAGCCTGATTGTTGGCAGTGCGTTCGGCACGCTGAGCGAAGTGATCGGCGAACTGCAACGCGCTGCGGGTGCCGCTGAACGCATCGCAGAATTGCTGCGCTCGGAAAGCATCATCCAGCCCCCGGCGACCGGGGTGGTGACGTTGCCGGTGCGGGTCAAAGGTGAGCTTGAATTGCGTGACGTGCGCTTTTCCTACCCCTCGCGTCCGGAAAGCTACGCAGTCGATGGCTTGAGTCTGAGGGTGAGGACGGGCGAAACCCTGGCGTTGGTGGGGCCGTCGGGGGCGGGTAAGTCCACGGTCTACGACCTGTTGCTGCGCTTCTATGATCCGCGTGAGGGCCAGATCCTGCTCGATGGCGTGCCACTGACCAGTCTTGACCCGCTGGACCTGCGCCGCTGTTTCGCGCTGGTCTCGCAAACTCCTGCATTGTTTTTCGGCAGTGTGGAAGAGAACATTCGCTACGGCTGCCCGACGGCCACGCTCGCGCAGGTCAAGGAAGCTGCGCGAATTGCCCACGCCCATGACTTCATCGAACAAATGCCGGACGGCTATCAGACTCACCTCGGCGACGGCGGCCTCGGATTGTCCGGCGGTCAGCGCCAGCGTCTGGCCATCGCCCGCGCCTTGCTGGTGGACGCGCCGATCCTGCTGCTGGACGAAGCCACCAGTGCCCTCGACGCCCAGAGCGAGCATCTGATCCAGCAGGCCCTGCCAACGCTGATGGAAAACCGCACGACACTGGTGATTGCCCACCGACTGGCCACGGTGAAGAACGCTGATCGAATTGCGGTGATGGATCAAGGCAAGCTGGTAGCGGTGGGGACACATCAGCAATTGATCGCCAGCAATCCGCTGTACGCGCGGCTGGCGGCGTTGCAGTTCAATGATGGTCAGCCTGATTAACCGATCCAGTAACCGACTGGTAATGATCCATAAAAAAAATGCCCGTATCTCACGATGCGGGCATTTTTCATTCTCATGCGGTCACTGCCTGCTCATTGATCATCAAAATATCGCTCATGCCAATCCACCAGCGGTTGCGGCGAGTTGAGCTTCTGGCCGTAGATCACCGAGTACGACAACACGTTCTGCACATACTGGCGGGTTTCGTCGAACGGGATGCTTTCCACCCAGACGTCGAAACTGAGGTGATCGGCGCCGCGCAGCCACTGACGCACGCGGCCGGGGCCGGCGTTGTAGGCGGCGGAGGCGAGCACGCGGTTACCGTTGAACTGGCTGTGCACCTGGCTGAGATAAGCGGCGCCGAGCTGGATGTTCTTGTCCGGATCGAGCACTTGCTGCGGCGAGGCCAGTGGAATGCTGAACTTGCGCGCGGTTTCCTTGGCGGTGCCGGGCATCAACTGCATCAGACCGCTGGCGCCGACGCCGGAGCGCGCGTCGTCCATGAAGGCACTTTCCTGCCGAGTGATGGCGAACACCCAGCTCGAATGCAGGCCGCGGACCTTGGCTTCACGCACGAGGGTATCGCGGTGCGCCATCGGGAAGCGGATATCCAGGTCGTCCCAGTATTGCGCCTGACTGATGGTGCGGATCGCCGGGAAGTACCATTTCAGGTCGTAGGCCAGTTTGGCCTGGGCGACCATTTCATCGCGGTTGAAATGACGGCTGACGTGATACCACTCGCGACGCCCGTCGACGATCTGCCCGCGTGCATGAAACTCCAGCGCGCGGCGCACGCCGGGGGTGTTACGGACCTTGTTGATCAGCGCCTGGCTGAGCACCAGCGGCTTGTTGTTCAGCGAGTAAGGCGATTGTGAACGGTCTGCGGCGAGGAAGCCGTAGAAGTCTCGTTCCCGCGCCAGATTCTTGTACAGGGTCAGCGCTTGCGGGTTCTGCGGCTGGGCCAGTTCCAGGCTGCGCGCCTGCCAGTAGCGCCAACGGTTGGTGGTGGCGAGGTCTTGCGGCAGGCGTTTGGTCAGCTCGTAGGCATCATTCCAGCGTGCCAGACGCAGCAGCAGGCGCAGGCGCCATTCCGAGACGGTGTTGTCGCGCAGCTCCGGATCGTATTTGGTCATTACGTCGAGCGCGCGGCTGTCGAAACGCCGGGCGAGGGTCAAGCCGATCTCGCGGGCGATCGCGACTTTTTCATCGCGAGAGAAATGCATGCTGCTGGCGTAACCGTCGAGCAGGGCCATGGCCTTGTCCGGGTCCTGCCGAGCGAGGCGGCGCAGGCCGAGGCTGACCACGTCGGACATCGGCTCGTCGGCCGGGGTGAAGCGCGACGGCTGGTTGAGCAGTTCGGGTTTCTGCGCCACGTCGACCAGCAAGCGACCGCGCGGGGCCAGGGTGGTCAGGCCGTTGATCAGGCTGTTGGCCAGCGGATAGTTGCGTGCCTGCGCGGCAAGTTTGGTGCGCTCCCAGCGTTTCTGCTCGGTCAGTTGGCCGTCGGCAGCCCAGATGCCGAACAGGGCGTCACACGCAGCCGGTTGCGATTTGCCGGTCAGCCAGAGTTTTTCCGCACTGGCATAGCCTTCAGCCTTCTTGTCGTGGCTGATCTGATACTGAGCGTTGAGGCAATCGAGCTCAGTGAAATTCAGTTTCGGGTCGTAATACTTGACGAAGGTCGCCCAGTCGCCACGGTCGGCGAGCCAGCGTAACCAGCGCAGTTTCATCCAGTTGGCTTGCGGCAGGTCACCGTGTTCGGCGAGGAATTTCTCGATTTCCGCGTTGCTCGCGGTCTTCAGGCGCGCGGTCAGTTCGTCGTAAGCCAGATAGGGTTCCAGCGGATAATCGGCAAGCGCCTGGCTGTAGCGCAAATATGGGCCGGTATCACCTTTGGCCAGGGCGCGTTTGGCTTCATCGTAATACTGGCGTTGGGTGGAAAGGTCCACCGCCTGGACGGATTGAGCGGCAGTGGCGGTAAGAAACAAGCAGGACAAAACACTGAAAAGGCGACTGCGCATGAGACATCCGGGCAGAGAAAATCATGACAAGTGCCGATCGGGATCCGCACTGAATTGTCTGTAGCTTAGCCTTTTGCCAGCAAGCGGCGAAAGCTTTGCGCGCCTCGCTGCACAAGTTCGCAACAAATGTTGTGCAGAGTGCTTCGACAGACAAATTGCCGGCCTGCTGAAGCCTCAAGTCAGGTAGAATGCGCGCCCGGTTTTTGGAGAAGCTCATGACCCTGCTCAAATTCAGCGATGTGTCCCTTGCGTTCGGCGCTATGCCGTTGTTGGACAAGGTGTCCTGGCAGATCGCCCGTGGTGAGCGGGTGTGCATCATCGGCCGCAACGGCACTGGCAAGTCCAGCATGATGAAACTGGTCAAGGGCGACCAGAAGCCCGATGACGGTTCGGTGTGGCGTGCCCCCGGTCTGAAAATCGGCGAATTGCCGCAAGAATTGCCAGTTGCCGACGACCGGACGGTATTCGATGTGGTGGCTGAGGGCCTCGACGGTGTTGGCGCCTTGCTCGCCGAATACCATCACCTGAGCCAGAACATTGTCACCGACGCTGATCTGGACAAGCTGATGCACGTTCAGCACGACCTCGAAGCCCGTGACGGCTGGCGCTTGCAGACGTTGGTCGACAGCACCCTGAGCCGCCTGCAATTGCCGGCCGACAAGACCCTCGCCGAGTTGTCCGGCGGCTGGCGTCGTCGCGTGCTGCTGGCGCAGGCGCTGGTGTCCGAACCGGATCTGCTGCTGCTCGACGAACCGACCAACCACCTGGACATCGGCGCGATTGCCTGGCTCGAAGAAGCGCTGAAGGATTTCCAGGGGGCCGTGTTGTTCATCACGCACGACCGTTCCTTCCTGCAAAACCTCGCCACGCGCATCCTCGAACTGGATCGCGGCGGCCTGATCGACTGGAACGGCGACTACGCCAGTTTCCTCGTGCACAAAGAAGCTGCGCTGGCCGCTGAAGAAACCGCCAACGCGCTGTTCGACAAGCGTCTGGCTCAGGAAGAAGTGTGGATCCGTCAGGGCATCAAGGCCCGGCGCACCCGTAACGAAGGTCGCGTCCGCGCCCTGAAAGCCCTGCGCGTTGAGCGCAGTGAGCGTCGCGAGCGTACCGGCAAAGCCAACATCCAGCTGGAAACCGCGGACAAGTCCGGCAAACAGGTGATGGTGCTGGAGAACGTCAGCTTCGCGCATCCGGGCGGGCCTTTCCTGATCAAGGATTTCTCCATGGTCCTGCAGCGCGGCGACCGTATCGGCCTACTCGGCGCCAACGGTACCGGCAAGACCACACTGTTGAAGCTAATGCTCAGCGGTCTGCAACCGACCAGCGGTAAAGTTGAAGAGGGCACGCGCATCGACGTCGCCTACTTCGACCAGTTGCGCCATCAGCTGGATCTGGAAAAGACCGTGATCGACAACGTCGCCGAAGGTCGCGACTTTATCGATATCGACGGTCAGAGCCGCCATGTGCTGAGCTATCTCGGCGACTTCCTGTTCAGCCCGCAGCGTGCACGCACGCCGGTCAAGGCGTTGTCCGGTGGTGAGCGTGCGCGGCTGTTGCTGGCGAAGCTGTTCAGCAAGCCGGCGAACCTGCTGGTACTCGACGAACCGACCAACGACCTGGACGTGGAAACCCTCGAGCTGCTCGAAGAGGTGCTGCTGACCTTCAACGGCACCGTGCTGATGGTCAGCCACGACCGGGCATTCCTCGATAACGTGGTGACCAGCACCCTGGTCTTCGAAGGCGAAGGCAAGGTTCGTGAATATGTCGGTGGCTATCAGGACTGGATCCGTCAGGGCGGCTCGCCGCGTCTGTTGGGCGTGACTGAAAGCAAGTCGGGCAAGGCTGACCTGAATTCGGCGGTGGTTAGCGCTGAGCCGGCTCCGGTGGCTGCGCCTGCCGCTGCCGCTCCGGTTGCCAAGAAGAAACTGAGCTACAAGCTGCAGCGCGAGCTGGAAGCCTTGCCGGGCGACATCGACGCCAAGGAGCAGCAGATTGCTGCGGTTGAAGCGGAAATGGCTGAAGCCGGTTTCTACCAGCGTCCGCCGGCGGAAACGGGCAAAGTGATTGCTTCGCTGGAGCAGTTGCAGGCCGAGCTGGATGCGTTGGTGGAGCGTTGGGCCGAGCTGGATGCCTGATTGCTCCTGATGTAAAAAAGCCCGGCGCTCAGTGATGAGCGCCGGGCTTTTCATATGTCATGCGATCTACAGGCGGGAGCACGTCACCTGTGGTAGCGAGCCTGCTCGCGAAAGCGGTGTTTCACGCAGCACCGAAGTTGAATGTGCCGAGGTATTCGCGAGCAGGCTCGCTCCCACAAAGAGCAAGACAGATCAGCGTTTGACCAGGTGCACCGCCAGCACATCGCAAGGCGCGCCGTGCAGCACGTCATTTGCAGTCGAGCCGAGGAGCAATGCCAGGCCATGACGGCCATGGCTACCGACGACGATCAGATCGCATTGCTGTTCCTTGGCGAAATGATGGATTTCCTGGCGGGGCTGGCCGTAGGTCAGATGGCAATTGGCGCCCTCAAGCTCGGGATATTTCGATTTGAGTTTTTCAAGGCGTTCCTTGGCTTGATCGAACTGCTGTTGTTGCAGTTGTGACAGGTCCATCGGCACGTCGCCACCGAAGGCCATGGCCATTGGTTCAACGATATGCACCAGCGACAGCTTGGCGCTATTGCTCACCGACAGCTCACGCGCGCGGTGGATCACAGGGTCGCACTCTTCGGTCAGATCTACGGCGACCAGTATGTGGTGGTAGGGCATGAGGTGCTCCTCCTGAGGGTTCGATATTGGTAAGTATGGCTGGTTTCAAGCGCATTGGTTCGCAAGTGACACAATGGGCTCATCAAAAATCGGGAGTACAGATATGACGGTCTGGCTGGTGGTGTCAATCCTGCTGGTAGTTTTAAGTCCACTGGCATGGTTGCGCCCATCGCGCACGCAGAGTGGGCGCATGGCCTTGCGCATGGAGGCGCGACGCATCGGCCTGGCCATGCAACTGGCGCCGCAGGAGTGGCCGCACTGGCTGCTGCCGGAGCCGCCGAATCCCTGCGCCCAGTACCACCGACCCCGGCGTGGCAGTCAACCGGCGTGCTGGACCTATTGGCAGAAAACCCCGGGCGTGTGGGTCAATCAATGGCAGGAAGTCTGCGATGACCGGGCGCTCCTTGATTATTTCGAAAAATTGCCGGGCAATGTTTTCAAGATCGAAGCGGACAAGCAGATGATCGCGTTGTACTGGGGCGAGAAGGGCGAGGCGACGGTTCTGCAGGATATCGACGCGACGCTGAAAGCGCTGGCGTGAGACGGCGATTTTTCTCACTGCAACGGTGTAGAACGTCCGGCAGACGCCCAATAAAAAGCCCGACATGATTCGTCGGGCGGGTTGGCCAGGCAGGCCGGTAATCTTTTTTTGCGGCAGGCGCTTTGATCGCCCCGGCAAATTTCCTCGCAGTCCACCCAGCGTAGCCTTCTGAACAGGGCTCGGCGGAAATTAGGGCGACTTTTCTAACTATTGATTCTATGAATGGCTCAACATCGAGACGGGTGTTGCTGCTCATCATGGTGCAGAAATGACTGCAAAGTCGCAGTTCAGCCCGAATTTAGGGCGATTGACAATTGTCAGAAATTCCGTGAAGGTGACGTACCCGAATCAAACGGGCGTATGAATTGAGCGTTTGTCTTACAGACTGCTCCTACAGAATCCCGACTATTGCGTTGGCGGGTGTGCCAGGCGGACGGTGTCAGTATCGACGAGCAAAGCGTCCTTCTGAGCCATATGCCTGCGTCCGACGTGTACTGTTCAGCTTCCATATCGTGGAGATCAGTTGATGATTTACGAAGGTAAAGCCATCACGGTTAAAGCTCTTGAAAGTGGCATCGTCGAATTGAAATTCGACCTCAAGGGTGAGTCCGTCAACAAGTTCAACCGTCTAACCCTGAACGAACTGCGTCAGGCCGTAGACACCATCAAGGCAGATGCTTCGATCAAGGGCGTGATCGTCAGCAGCGGCAAGGACGTGTTCATCGTCGGCGCCGACATCACCGAATTTGTCGACAACTTCAAGCTGCCGGATGCCGAGCTGGTTGCTGGCAATCTCGAAGCCAACAAGATCTTCAGCGATTTCGAAGACCTCAACGTGCCAACCGTCGCGGCCATCAACGGCATCGCCCTCGGTGGCGGTCTGGAAATGTGCCTGGCGGCCGACTATCGCGTCATGTCCACCAAGGCCAAGATCGGTCTGCCGGAAGTCAAACTGGGCATCTACCCGGGCTTCGGCGGTACCGTGCGTCTCCCGCGCCTGATCGGTGTCGACAACGCCATCGAGTGGATTGCCGCCGGCAAGGAAAACGGCCCGGAAGACGCGCTGAAAGTCAGCGCCGTCGACGCCGTAGTCGCCCCTGAAAAATTGCAGGAAGCTGCCCTCGAGCTGATCAAGCGCGCCATCTCCGGCGAGTTCGATTACAAGGCCAAGCGTCAGCCGAAACTTGAAAAACTCAAGTTGAACGCCATTGAGCAAATGATGGCTTTCGAAACCGCCAAAGGTTTCGTGGCTGGCCAGGCCGGCCCGAACTACCCGGCGCCGGTTGAAGCGATCAAGACCATCCAGAAAGCCGCAAACTTCGGTCGCGACAAAGCGCTGGAAGTGGAAGCAGCAGGCTTCGTCAAACTGGCCAAGACCTCTGCTGCGCAGAGCCTGATCGGCCTGTTCCTGAACGATCAGGAACTAAAGAAAAAGGCCAAGGCCTACGACGAAATCGCCAAAGACGTGAAGCAGGCTGCCGTACTGGGCGCCGGCATCATGGGCGGCGGTATCGCCTATCAGTCGGCTTCCAAAGGTACGCCGATCCTGATGAAGGACATCAACGAACACGGTATCGAGCAGGGTCTGGCCGAAGCCGCCAAGCTGCTGGTCGGCCGCGTTGACAAGGGTCGCATGACCGCTGCGAAGATGGCTGAAGTGCTCAATGGCATTCGTCCGACACTGTCGTACGGCGACTTCGGTCACGTCGATCTGGTCGTCGAAGCTGTGGTCGAGAACCCAAAGGTCAAGCAAGCGGTACTGGCTGAAGTCGAAGACAAGGTCAAAGAGGACACCATCCTCGCGTCCAACACCTCGACCATTTCCATCAGCCTGCTGGCCAAGGCCCTCAAGCGTCCGGAAAACTTTGTCGGCATGCACTTCTTCAACCCGGTGCACATGATGCCGCTGGTGGAAGTGATCCGTGGCGAGAAGTCCAGCGAACTGGCGATCGCCACCACCGTTGCCTATGCGAAGAAAATGGGCAAGAACCCGATTGTCGTCAATGACTGCCCGGGCTTCCTGGTCAACCGCGTGCTGTTCCCGTACTTCGGCGGTTTCGCCAAACTGGTCAGCGCCGGTGTCGACTTCGTCCGCATCGACAAAGTCATGGAAAAATTCGGCTGGCCGATGGGGCCTGCGTACCTGATGGACGTGGTCGGCATCGACACCGGTCACCACGGTCGTGACGTGATGGCTGAAGGTTTCCCGGACCGCATGAAGGATGATCGTCGCTCGGCCATCGACGTGCTGTACGAAGCCAAGCGCCTGGGCCAGAAGAACGGCAAAGGCTTCTACGCCTACGAGGCCGACAAGAAAGGCAAGCAGAAGAAAGTCGCCGATCCGTCGGTGCTGGAAGTGCTCAAACCGATCGTTTACGAGCAGCGCGAAGTCACCGACGAAGACATCATCAACTGGATGATGATCCCGCTGTGCCTGGAAACCGTGCGTTGCCTGGAAGACGGCATCGTTGAAACCGCCGCCGAAGCTGACATGGGTCTGGTTTACGGTATCGGTTTCCCTCCATTCCGTGGCGGTGCGCTGCGCTACATCGATTCCATCGGTGTCGCCGAGTTCGTTGCCCTGGCTGACCAGTACGCTGATTTGGGCGCGCTGTACCACCCGACCGCGAAGCTGCGCGAAATGGCCAAAAACGGCCAGAGCTTCTTCGGTTAAGCGCCCCCAACTAGAGTGAGAGTGAACTTATGAGCTTGAATCCTAGAGACGTCGTGATTGTCGACTTCGGTCGTACTCCGATGGGCCGCTCCAAGGGCGGCATGCACCGCAACACCCGCGCTGAAGACATGTCGGCGCACCTGATAAGCAAACTGCTGGAACGCAACAGCAAGGTCGACCCGGCGGAAGTCGAGGACGTGATCTGGGGCTGCGTCAACCAGACCCTGGAGCAGGGCTGGAACATCGCGCGCATGGCGTCGCTGATGACCCAGATCCCGCACACTTCTGCTGGCCAGACCGTCAGCCGTCTATGCGGTTCATCGATGAGCGCGCTGCACACTGCTGCACAAGCGATCATGACCGGCAACGGTGACGTGTTCGTGGTCGGCGGCGTCGAGCACATGGGCCACGTGAGCATGATGCACGGTGTCGATCCGAACCCGCACATGTCGCTGTACGCAGCGAAAGCCTCGGGCATGATGGGCCTGACCGCTGAAATGCTCGGCAAGATGCACGGCATCACCCGCGAGCAACAGGATGCCTTTGGCGTGCGTTCCCACCAGTTGGCCCACAAGGCAACCGTGGAAGGCAAGTTCAAGGACGAAATCATCCCGATGCAGGGTTACGACGAGAATGGTTTCCTGAAACTGTACGACTACGACGAAACCATTCGTCCGGAAACCACCCTGGAAAGTCTGGCGGCGCTCAAGCCGGCATTCAATCCGAAGGGCGGCACCGTGACTGCCGGTACTTCGTCGCAGATCACTGACGGTGCTTCGTGCATGATCGTGATGTCGGCGCAGCGTGCCCAGGACCTGGGTATCCAGCCGATGGCGGTGATCCGTTCGATGGCAGTAGCGGGTGTGGACCCGGCGATCATGGGCTATGGTCCAGTGCCGGCAACACAAAAAGCCCTCAAGCGTGCGGGCCTTGGCATCAACGATATCGACTTCTTCGAGCTCAACGAAGCTTTCGCCGCACAGGCCTTGCCAGTGCTGAAAGATCTGAAAGTGCTCGACAAGATGAACGAGAAGGTTAACCTGCACGGCGGCGCGATCGCCCTGGGTCACCCGTTCGGTTGCTCCGGTGCGCGTATTTCCGGCACCCTGTTGAACGTGATGAAGCAGAATAGCGGCACCTTCGGGGTGGCCACTATGTGCATTGGTCTCGGCCAAGGCATCTCCACCGTCTTCGAACGCGTTTAAGCGTCTCGTCGATGGAAGCCGGGGCCCAGTGCCCCGGTTTTTGTTTTTGGGTTTTTTATTTATTTTTGAAAAGATTTCAGTGAGGGCCGAAGCATGCCGATACAACCTGGGCTCTACCAACATTACAAAGGTCCGCAATACCGTGTATTCAGTGTTGCGCGGCATTCCGAAACCGAAGAAGAAGTGGTCTTTTACCAAGCCCTGTATGGCGATTACGGCTTTTGGGTGCGCCCGTTGAGCATGTTCGTCGAGTCGGTCGAGGTTGACGGCGAGCAGGTGCCGCGCTTTGCTTTGGTGCAAGCCGAACCGAGCCTTTTTGCCAAGGTTTGAGGCAACTGCGCAAAGAACCCTGCGCTTGACCTCACCTTGTATCAACTATATATAGCGGTGCCGCGTCAGGCGCCAACCGCCTTTCACTTCTAGAATTCAGGAATTTTCTGATCCATGGGCAAATCGCTGGTCATTGTGGAATCCCCGGCTAAGGCCAAGACCATCAACAAGTATCTGGGTAACCAATACGTGGTGAAGTCGAGTATCGGCCATATCCGAGACCTGCCCACCAGCGGTTCGGCTAGCGCCAGCAAAGAGCCAGCCGCCAAGCGCGGCAAGGCTGCTGCGGGCGAAGGTCCGGTGCTCTCGCCGAAAGACAAAGCGCGCAAGCAGCTGGTCTCGCGTATGGGCGTCGATCCCGAACACGGCTGGAAGGCCAAGTACGAGATTCTTCCCGGCAAAGAGAAAGTCATTGAAGAGCTACGCCGGCTCGCCAAGGATGCTGACACCATCTATCTCGCAACCGACTTGGATCGCGAGGGGGAAGCCATTGCCTGGCACCTGCGCGAAGCCATCGGTGGTGACGACAGCCGCTACAAGCGCGTGGTGTTCAACGAAATCACCAAGAAGGCGATTCAGGAAGCCTTCTCCGAGCCGGGCGAGCTGGACATTGATCGTGTCAACGCCCAGCAGGCGCGTCGCTTCCTCGATCGCGTGGTTGGCTACATGGTGTCGCCGTTGCTGTGGGCCAAAATCGCCCGCGGCCTGTCTGCCGGTCGCGTGCAATCGGTTGCCGTGAAGCTGGTGGTCGAGCGTGAGCGAGAAATCCGTGCGTTCATTCCGGAAGAATATTGGGAAGTGCACGCTGATCTCGGCACTGCCAAAGGCTCGACCGTGCGTTTCGAAGTGGCTCGCGAAAAAGGCGAAGCCTTCAAACCGCTGAACGAAGCCCAGGCCATGGCCGCGCTGGAGAAGCTCAAGTCTTCCAGCTACAGCATCGTCAAGCGCGAAGACAAGCCGACCAGCAGCAAGCCGTCGGCGCCGTTCATTACGTCGACCTTGCAGCAGGCTGCGAGCAACCGCCTCGGTTTCGGCGTGAAGAAAACCATGATGATGGCCCAGCGTCTGTACGAAGCCGGCTACATCACTTACATGCGTACCGACTCGACCAATCTCTCGGCCGACGCCGTGGCGATGGCGCGCACTTACATAGAAGACGAATTCGGCAAGAAGTACCTGCCGGAAACGCCGAACGTCTACAGCAGCAAGGAAGGCGCGCAAGAGGCTCACGAAGCGATTCGTCCGTCCGACGCCAATACCACGCCTAGCAAGCTGGCGGGCATGGAGCGTGATGCCGAGCGTCTGTACGAGCTGATCTGGCGCCAGTTCCTCGCCTGCCAGATGCTGCCGGCGCAATACCTGTCGACCACCGTCAGCGTCGGCGCTGGCGACTTCGAGCTGCGCGCGAAGGGCCGTATCCTCAAGTTCGACGGTTACACCCGCGTGATGCCGCAGATTGCCAAGCCTGGCGACGATGACGTGCTGCCGGACATGGCCCAGGGCGACGTGATGAAGCTGATCAAGCTCGATCCGTCGCAACACTTCACCAAGCCACCGGCGCGTTACTCCGAAGCCAGCCTGGTCAAGGAAATGGAAAAACGCGGTATCGGTCGTCCTTCGACTTACGCTGCGATCATTTCGACCATTCAGGATCGCGGTTATGTGACCCTGCACAACCGTCGTTTCTATTCGGAAAAGATGGGCGACATCGTCACCGAGCGTTTGTCCGAGAGCTTCTCCAATCTCATGGACTACGGTTTCACCGCCGGCATGGAAGAGAACCTCGATGACGTGGCGCAGGGCGAGCGCGACTGGAAAAACGTGCTGGACGAGTTCTACGGCGACTTCAAGAAGAAGCTCGAAGTAGCGGAAAATCCTGACAGCGGCATGCGCGCCAACCAGCCGGTCATGACTGACATTCCGTGCACCACGTGCGGTCGTCCGATGCAGATTCGTACCGCATCGACTGGCGTGTTCCTCGGCTGCTCGGGCTACAGCCTGCCGCCGAAAGAGCGTTGCAAGGCCACGGTCAACCTGGTGCCGGGCGATGAAATCGCCGCGGACGACGAGGGTGAGTCGGAATCGCTGGTACTGCGTGGCAAGCATCGCTGCCCGATCTGCAGCACGGCGATGGACGCCTACCTGCTGGACGAAAAACGCAAGTTGCACATCTGCGGCAACAACCCGGACTGTGCCGGCTACGAAATTGAAGAGGGCAGCTATCGCATCAAGGGCTATGAAGGTCCGAGTCTGGAATGCGACAAGTGCGGCAGCGAAATGCAGCTCAAGACCGGCCGTTTCGGCAAGTTCTTCGGTTGCACCAACCCGGAGTGCAAAAACACCCGTAAGCTGCTGAAGAGCGGTGACGCGGCGCCGCCGAAGATGGACCCGGTGAAGATGCCCGAGCTGAAATGCGAAAAGGTCAACGACACCTACATCCTGCGTGACGGTGCCTCCGGTCTGTTTCTCGCGGCCAGCCAATTCCCGAAAAACCGCGAGACCCGTGCCCCGCTGGTGATCGAGATTCTGCCGCACAAGGACGAGATCGATCCGAAGTACCACTTCTTGTGCGAAGCTCCGCAGAAGGATCCCGACGGTCTGCCAGCGGTTATCCGCTACAGCCGCAAGACCAAGGAGCAATACGTGCAGACCGAAGTCGACGGCAAGCCTACGGGTTGGAAGGCGTATTACGACGGTGGCAAGTGGACAGTTGAAGACAAGCGCAGCGCAAAGGCGAAGACTGAGTAAGCGTTAGTCTGAGCAGCGAAAAGGCCGCATGAAACCTTCGGGATTTCATGCGGCCTTTTTGTTTTGTGCTTGCGCTGGCATCGGCTGATCCATGACACTGCCGGGCCTGTGTGAAGCAATTATTTCGTTGTGGAGGCTGCCGTCATGGCCCACGAACTCTATACCCGCACCAACCAGAAGATCTATTTCGCCGGTCTGTCACTCGAAGCTCTGGCGCGTGCTGAAGAAGGGCGGGCGATGAATTCTCTGGCGCTGATCCAGGCCGGGCGTGAATCGGCGTTGTTCCACCTTTACGGCGCACTGCTGGGTTTGTGCCATGAGATTGCTGGCTTCTATCGTCTACCGCAGGCCAATTCGCCGCGGGCAGAGGAGTTGTTGAATCGAGAAGTGCTGGAATCGATAGCGATCCCGGAGCTGGCCGAAATGGTCGAGCTGGCCGGTAATCCGGAAACCTGGCTGGCGAAACTGCTGGCGGCGCACGCAGCACTGTTTCAGCCGCCGAGGGTGCCACACAAGCCGAAAGGCGACGTGACACAACCGCTGATTCAAGCGGTTAACCTTGATGAAGAACAAGCGCCAGAAGAATTGAATCGAGAAGAGCTGGAGAGCTGGCGGCAGAACCTCAAGGGCTTGGCCATCCGTTTCCGAGAAGGCTTGAACGAGTGCTGAGGCAGTTTGGCGCAGTGGCAATCTGAAACATGCTGCTGGTCAAGATCCTGAGCGAAGCTCGAATGATGTCTATATAATCGCTGCCTTTCGTGGAGAACAGACCTTTATGCCAACGTCCTTTCTAGAAATTGTCGAGTTACCAGACGGCCGAATCGAACTGCGCAGGGCTGAGGACGAAGGTTCTCTGGTGACGCTGGATTTCTCCGAGGATGCCAAAGCGTTCCTGCAAGGCCAGCACGTTGAAATTGCCAAAGCAATGTTGAGCGTCGGCGTGCAGATGGCAGGTCGTATGGTTGAAGGTGAGTTTGATAAGGATGAGGGGCCGCGGGTTCTTCATTGATCCTCGCCTTGGCCTTTTCTCGGTCGCTTGCGCTACAGATCGGCTTCTCTGTCCCTGGAGAAGCCCTGCGCTTCACACAGCGCGCACTACCATCAATCAACCCAAACGAATGTTCAGGCTCTGAGCTTCGCCCGTACGCGCGGCGCTGATCAGTTGTTGCCGAGAATTTGCATTCAGCGGATTGAGCCAGGTCACCACGGTGTGGCTGCGACCCAGGCGCAACGCTTCACACGCCAGCTGCTGGGCACTTTGAGCGCCGCGCGGTTGCAGTAGCAGAATGCGCTCGCGGTTCAGGCCAGCATCGCGTAGCCATGATTGCGTCAGGCTGGCGGGCGGTGCGATCAGCGTCAGCCAGCGAGCATCCTGATCCTCGCTGAGTTCACGCAGGATCGGCGCGAGCAGGTTCAGGCAGTTCCCGGCTGCACCGCGCAGTGACAGCTCACTGAAAGCGTCAGGTTTGGCATTCCAGTCACGCTCGACCACGTCTTTGAGGATCGGCGCTATCGGCTGCGCCAGAAACGCTTCAAACAAAGGCAGTTGTGTTTGCTGAGGTGTGTGTGGGAACTGCATGGAGCCTCCTTTAGCGGCGAATGACGCCGACACTCAAGCCTTCGATCACCAGTTCCTGATCTTTCAGGTCGACTTCGATAGGGGCGAACTCGGGGTTTTCGGCGATGAGCCAGACTTTGCTGCCTTCACGCTTGAAGCGTTTGACCGTCACCTCGTCGCCGATACGTGCAACCACAACCTGGCCGTTACGGGCTTCGCGAGTAGTGTGAACTGCCAGCAAGTCGCCGTCGAAGATGCCAATGTCCTTCATGCTCATGCCGTGCACACGCAACAGATAGTCGGCGCGAGGATGGAAGAAGGTCGGGTTGATGTTGCAGGATTCTTCGATGTGCTGCTGGGCAAGGATTGGCGCGCCGGCAGCCACTCGGCCAATGATCGGCAGGGTGGAATCGTCGGCCTTGGCTTCGAAGCCAGGGATACGAATGCCGCGAGAAGCGCCGGGCGTCATCTCGATCGCGCCTTTGCGGGCCAGGGCCTTGAGATGTTCTTCCGCCGCGTTGGGCGACTTGAAACCCAGTTCCTGAGCGATTTCCGCACGGGTCGGCGGATAGCCGTTGTCTTCGAGGCAGCGTTTGATAAAAGCCAGAATCTCGGCTTGGCGTGGCGTCAGCTTTAGCATATTGATCGCTCTGTCTTTTTATACAGTGACTGGGATTATATACAGTGAAGCGGTCTTGGCAATGGGCGTTTTTTTGCTGCCCGCCGAGCGGTCGCGAAGGGTGTTTATTAATGCTGGCGCCTTATGTGGTTAAATATCTGACCGACCATTCCCAAAACGAACCGGCAGGCTTGACAAGGCACAGGCTGAAACGTATGTTTCAAACAAGTGTTTGTCAGGCGGAGTAGCCATGGCCCAGTCGGAAACCGTTGAACGCATTCTTGATGCTGCCGAGCAGTTGTTCGCGGAGAAAGGATTCGCTGAAACCTCATTGCGTTTGATCACCAGCAAGGCTGGCGTCAATCTGGCTGCAGTGAATTATCACTTCGGCTCGAAGAAGGCGCTGATCCAGGCGGTGTTTTCGCGTTTCCTCGGACCGTTCTGCGCCAGCCTTGACAAGGAGCTGGAGCGCCGTCAGGCCAAGCCGGAAAACAAGCCGACCCTCGAAGAGCTGCTGGAAATACTTGTTGAGCAAGCGCTCGTCGTGCAGCCTCGCAGCGGTAACGATCTGTCGATCTTCATGCGCTTGCTCGGCCTCGCGTTCAGCCAGAGCCAAGGCCACTTGCGGCGTTATCTGGAAGACATGTACGGCAAGGTCTTCCGCCGCTATATGCTGCTGGTCAATGAAGCGGCTCCACGCATTCCGCCGATCGAGTTGTTCTGGCGCGTGCACTTCATGCTTGGCGCCGCTGCGTTCAGCATGTCCGGGATCAAGGCCTTGCGCGCGATTGCCGAGACCGATTTCGGCGTCAATACCTCCATCGAACAAGTGATGCGCCTGATGGTGCCGTTCCTCGCTGCCGGCATGCGCGCCGAAACCGGCGTCACCGATACAGCCATGGCCAGTGCGCAATTGCGTCCGCGCAGCAAATCCATGCCGGTCGCCGCCAAGGTTTGACCGCGCACGGGTGGGCGCGGCAGCTGGTATCCGCTAAGCTAGCCGGCCATGCCGACTCTCGTACTGAACTCGATCTGCATGAATTCTGCTGACCGTCCGGGCATTGCCCACGGTAGCGAATGCAAGCAGATCGGGTTTTTCGTTTTCAAGGAATCTCTATGACTGCTGGCCTGCAAGGCTCGTTGATGGTGGACGTCGCCGGTATCTGGCTGACGGCCGAAGATCGCCAATTGTTGCGTCAGCCCGAAGTGGGCGGCCTGATCATTTTCGCCCGCAATATCGAGCATCCACGCCAGGTGCGCGAACTCAGCGCCGCGATCCGCGCGATTCGCCCGGATCTTTTGCTGGCGGTAGATCAGGAGGGCGGGCGCGTGCAGCGCTTGCGTCAGGGTTTCGTCCGTCTGCCAGCGATGCGCGCCATCGCCGATAACCCGAATGCAGAGTATCTCGCCGAGCAATGCGGCTGGATCATGGCCACCGAAGTGCTGGCAGTCGGGCTCGACCTGAGTTTCGCCCCGGTGCTGGACCTGGACTATCAGCGCAGCGCTGTGGTCGGTACCCGTTCATTCGAAGGCGATCCCGAACGCGCAGCCTTGCTCGCCGGTGCATTCATTCGCGGCATGAACAGCGCCGGCATGGCCGCCACCGGCAAACATTTCCCAGGCCACGGCTGGGCGGAAGCCGACTCCCACGTGGCGATCCCGAACGACGAGCGCAGTCTCGACGAGATCCGCGCCAACGACCTGGTGCCCTTCGCCAAACTCAGCAAACAACTGGCCGCCGTCATGCCGGCCCACGTCATCTATCCGCAAGTCGACTCGCAGCCCGCCGGTTTCTCCCGACGCTGGCTGCAAGACATCCTGCGCGGCGAATTGCAGTTTGAGGGCGTGATCTTCAGCGATGATCTGTCGATGGCCGGCGCCCACGTGGTCGGCGACGCCGCCAGCCGCATCGAAGCCGCGCTGAGTGCCGGTTGCGACATGGGTCTGGTGTGCAACGACCGCGCGGCAGCCGAGCTGGCGTTGAGTGCCGCCCAGCGTATGAAGATCAAGCCTTCCGCGCGCATCGCGAAGATGCGCGGTCAGGCCTTCGCCAGCACCGACTATCGTCAGGACCCGCGTTGGCTCACCGCCCTCGGCGCGCTCAAAGACGCTCAACTGATCGATTAAGGATTTTTCGTTATGACCGTTTACGCAATCATCGGTGGCACTGGCCTGACTCAGCTCGAAGGCCTGAGCATTCGCCAGTCGCTGGCAGTCGACACCCCGTACGGCGCGCCTTCGGCCGAGGTGCAGATTGGTGAGTACGCCGGCAAGGAAGTGCTGTTCCTCGCCCGTCACGGTCACCCGCATCGGTTCCCGCCGCACAAGGTCAACTACCGCGCCAACCTGTGGGCGCTGAAGCAGGCCGGTGCCGAAGCGATCATCGCCGTGAATGCGGTGGGCGGGATTCATCCGGCGATGGGCACCGGCCATTTCTGCGTGCCGCATCAGATCGTCGACTACACCAGCGGGCGCGAGCACACCTACTTTGCCGATGATCTGGAACACGTCACTCATATCGATTTCAGCTTTCCCTACAGCGAGCCGTTGCGTCAGCAACTGATTGCCGCAGTGGCCGCCGAAGGCTGCGAATACAGCGATCAAGGCGTCTACGCCTGCACCCAGGGGCCGCGGCTGGAAACGGTGGCCGAAATCGTGCGACTGGAACGTGACGGCTGCGACATCGTCGGCATGACCGGCATGCCGGAAGCCGCGCTGGCCCGTGAGCTGGATCTGGATTACGCCTGTCTCGCCTTGGTAGTCAATCCTGCAGCAGGCAAGACCACAGAAGTCATCACCATGGCCGAAATCGAGCAGGCCCTGCACGACGGCATGGGCAAGGTGAAATCAACGTTGGCCCGGGTGCTGGCCAGCTAAGGACTGTCCATGAGCATTTTCATCGAGCGGCTCAAAGGGCTGACATGGACCCACGCATTCAGTAGCAAGGCGTTGGTCAAGGCCCGGGCTTATGCCGCCGATGATCGGGTCGAGATCCTCGAGATCGATGACAGGAAGATCGAGGCATTCTGCGTCGGTTCGCAACTTCAGGCGTATGAGCAAAGCATTTATCTGTCCGAAGATCGGCTGGGATCGATAAACCTGCGTTGCCTGTGCAGCTGTCCTGTTGCAATCGACTGCAAGCACAGCGCAGCGGTGCTCTATCACCTGCTGGGCACTGGCGAGGATGCGTCTGGAAGTGACGCACAGACCCCGTTGGGACGAGCGCTCGAGCATTGGCTTTCGACAATTCCCGTGCCGGCCAAGCCCGCTGAAGAAAGTGCGCAAACCGCAGGCACGCGTCTGTTTTACAAGCTCAAACCGACGTCTGCGAACGGCAAGTGGCTGCTGGATATTTTCAAGGTCTACCAGCTCAAGAGCGGCGAGTTACGCGAAGTCAAACCGATGTACTCGCTCGCGGAAATGCTCATGCGCCAGCCCGGCTACCTGTCCGAGCTGGATCTGCGCATCGCCCGGCTGTTGGTCGCCATGCATTCCCATCACGCCTATTACAGCGGCTATCCGCTGGAAGGCAGCAGTGGCGCCGAATTGCTGGACATGCTCCTGCGCACCTCGCGGCTGTTCCTCGACTTCGAAGACCTGCGAGCGCTGACACCGGGGGCGAAACGCGTGGGTCAGTTCTCTTGGGCCGAGCAGGCTGACGGCGGATTCCGCGCGCAATGGAGCAGTGCCGAAGCCGCGCAGGAAACCGTGCTGGCGCTGGAGCCGCTTTATTATCTTGATCGCCAGCAGCGCCAGGTTGGCCCGCTGTTCACTGAGCTGGAAGAAAAGCTCGCCTGCCATTTGACCCTGGCGCCAGACATTCCGGCGCGTCAGGCCATGCAGTTCAGCCATCGCATGAGCGCGGCGACCCAAATTGCGCCACCGCACAAGCTCACCGAACGGATCATCGATGACGTGCTGCCGCAGCCGCAACTGACCCTGGTCAGCGGTCGGGAACGTTCGCGCTGGGAATATGTGCTGGAGCACCGCGCCGCTCTGCTGTTTACCTACAACGGTCATCCGGCGGTGGATCGCAACCCGGAGGTGATGATCCTCAGCGGCACAGAGACCCAGCGTATTCAACGCCAGCCTGCGCTGGAAAAGAAGCTGCGCCAGAACCTGCAAAAACATGGCTTCAAGAAAGCCACGCGCAAGAGTGCAATGGATCGTCCTGGCGAGATGTTTACCCTGCCGGATGATTCCGCCTGGCTCGGGTTCATGCACGAAGGGCTGGCCACGCTGCGCGCCGCAGATTGGAAAATCGAGATCAGTCCCGGTTTCCATTTCGATGTACAACCGGTTGAACAGTGGTACGCCGAGGTCGAAGAAGAGGCCACGCATCAGTGGTTTGATCTGCAGTTGGGTATCGTCGTCAACGGCGAGCGCTACAGCTTGCTGCCGATTCTTCTGCACCTGTTGCGGACCCAGCCGCGCTTGCTTGACCCGGTCAATCTGGCGGAGCGCAGCGATGATGAAAAACTCCTGATCGAGCTCAAGCCCAGCGGTTTTGGCGAACCGGCGGGCGCCAAGGTCGCGTTGCCGCTCAGTCGGGTCAAACCGTTGATGGCGACGCTGGGTGAGTTGTATCTCGGCGGTCATCAGGGCGATGCGCTGCGCTTGACCGCTCCAGACGCCGCGCGTCTGAGCATGCTCGATGGTGTGCCGCTGGATTGGCAGGGCGGCGAACGCCTGCGCACTTTTGCCAAGCGTCTGCAGAATTCCAATCACGCCCAGGTTGCTGCGCCGGCCGGCCTCAATGCGCAGCTGCGCCCGTATCAGCTCGAAGGCCTGAACTGGATGCAGACGCTGCGCGAGCTAGAGGTCGGCGGCATTCTGGGCGATGACATGGGCCTGGGTAAAACCCTGCAGACCCTGGCGCATCTGCTCACGGAAAAACACGCCGGGCGTCTGGACTGTCCGGCACTGGCGGTGATGCCGACCAGCCTGATTCCCAACTGGCTCGACGAGGCCGAGCGCTTCACGCCGCAGTTGAAAGTCCTGGCGCTGCACGGCACCGGGCGGCAAAAAGACTTCGCCAATCTCGCCGAATACGACTTGGTGCTGACCACTTACGCATTGCTGCCCAGGGACCTGGAGACGTTGCAGCCGCAGTCGTGGAGCGTGCTGATTCTCGACGAAGCGCAGAACATCAAGAACCCGCTGAGCAAAGCCGCCCAAGCCGCCCGTGACTTGCAGGCCCGTCAGCGCTTGTGTCTGAGCGGTACGCCGCTGGAAAACCACCTCGGTGAGCTGTGGTCGCAGTTCCATTTCCTCATGCCCGGCTGGCTCGGCGACAGCAAATCCTTTAACCGCGATTACCGCACGCCGATCGAGAAGCACGGCAATGTCCAGCGCATGCAGCACCTGACTGCGCGGATCAAGCCGTTTTTGCTGCGGCGCAAGAAGGATCAGGTCGCCACCGAGTTGCCGCCGAAAACCGAAATCATCCACTGGGTCGAACTCAGCGATGGTCAGCGCGACGTCTATGAGACGGTGCGTGTGGCGATGGACAAAAAGGTCCGCGACGAAATCGCCCGCAGTGGCGTGGCGCGCAGTCAGATCATCATCCTCGATGCGCTGCTCAAGCTACGTCAGGTCTGCTGCGATCTGCGCCTGGTCAACATGCCGCTCACGGCGAAGGCGTTGCGCTCGGGCAGCGGCAAGTTGATCAGCCTGATGGAGATGCTCGAAGAACTGCTCGGCGAAGGTCGGCGCATTCTGCTGTTTTCCCAGTTCACCTCGATGCTGGCGCTGATCGAGCAGGAGTTGCAGCAACGCGGGCTTGGCTACTCGTTGCTGACCGGCGACACCACCGATCGGCGCACGCCGGTGAAGGATTTTCAGAGCGGCAAGGTGCCGTTGTTCCTCATCAGCCTTAAGGCCGGGGGCACTGGTCTGAACCTGACGGCGGCGGACACGGTGATTCACTTCGATCCTTGGTGGAACCCGGCGGTGGAGAATCAGGCGACTGATCGGGCGTACCGGATCGGGCAGAACAATCCGGTGTTCGTCTACAAGTTGATTGCCAAAGGCACCGTCGAAGAGAAGATCCAGGCGTTGCAGCAGGAGAAAGCGGCGCTGGCCGGGGCGGTGCTTGAGGGTGGTACGACGGGCGGATTCAAACTGGAACAGAGTGATATCGAGGCGCTGTTTGCGCCGTTGCCGGTTTCCAGAGGTTGAAGGGTTTGAATCGCGGTGTGGCCATTCGCGAGCAGGCTCGCTCCCACATTTGATCTTCAGTGAATCTGGATCGTGTGGGAGTGAGCCTGCTCGCGATAGCTATCTAACCAGCGACGCCGATTTCAGCGCTTGTCGATCTTGTCCGGCAACGGCGCAAACAGCGCTTCAATATCATCGCTCTGCAACTTCCAGTCCCCGGCCTTGCGCCCATCCAGCACGCCCGCTGCCAGGTCAGACTTTTCCTTTTGCAGGTGCTGAATTTTCTCTTCCACCGTGCCCCGGGCAATCATTTTGTAGACGAACACCGGTTTTTCCTGACCGATGCGATAGGCGCGGTCCGTCGCCTGATTCTCGGTTGCCGGGTTCCACCACGGGTCGTAGTGAATCACCGTATCGGCTTCGGTCAGGTTCAAACCGACGCCACCGGCCTTCAGGCTGATCAGAAAGATCTGACGCGTGCCGCTCTGGAATTCCTTCACTGGTGTGCGCCGGTCACGGGTCTGGCCAGTGAGAAGGGCGTAAGCGATCTTGCGTTTTTTCAATTCCTCTTCGATCAATGTCAGCATCGAAGTGAATTGCGAGAACAGCAGAATCCGCCGGCCTTCCTCGAACAACTCCTCAAGCATTTCCATCAGGCTGTCGAGCTTGCCCGAAGTGCTGCCGCGCGCGGGCAGGGTGGCGTCGTTGACCAAGCGCAGATCGCAGCAGACCTGGCGCAGCTTGAGCAATGCTTCGAGAATGATGATCTGACTGCGTGCCACGCCTTTGCGAGTGATCTCATCACGGACTTTCTTGTCCATCGCCAGGCGCATGGTCTCGTACACGTCGCGCTGTGCTTCGTTGAGTTCGACCCAATGGATGATTTCGGTTTTCGGCGGCAGCTCCGTGGCGACCTGCTCTTTGGTCCGACGCAGCAGAAACGGTTTTATCCGACCGTTGAGGTGCTGCAGTCTGACTTCGCTACCGCGCTTTTCGATCGGCACACGGTAATCGGCATTGAAGCTTTTCACGTCGCCGAGCCAGCCCGGCAGCAGGAAGTGGAACAGCGACCACAGCTCGCCCAAGTGGTTTTCCAGCGGCGTGCCGCTGAGGCACAGGCGCTGGCGCGCATTCAGCTCGCGCGCGGCCTGGGCGGCTTTGCTGTTGGGATTCTTGATGTACTGCGCTTCGTCGAGCACTAAAACGTGCAGCGGCTGTTTGGCCAAGCGTTCGACGTCTTTAGGCAGCAGGGCATAGGTGGTGAGGATCAGGTCGAAATCGGCCAGATTGTCGAAGTGTTTCTTGCGCGCGGCGCCATATAGCGCGAGCACTTTCAACTGCGGAGTGAAGTGCGCCGCCTCGTCGAGCCAGTTCGGAATCAGGCTGGTCGGCATCACTACCATGCACGGACGATCGAGGCGTCCGGCGTTCTTCTCGCTGAGAATATGCGCCAGGGTTTGTAAGGTTTTGCCCAGGCCCATGTCATCCGCAAGAATCCCGCCGACTTCCAGTTGCCGCAGCGATTGCATCCAGCTCAAGCCTTCAAGCTGATACGGGCGCAGCGTCGCGTTCAAGCCTTGCGGTGCTTCGGCGCTGAAATCGCGGATGTCGCGCAGGCGCTGAGCGAAGGTGCGCATCTGCTCGCCGCCCTCCCACAACAGCGGCAGGCCTTCCAACGAATTGAGCCGGGTGGCGTCAGCCTTGCTCAGGCGCAGCGTTGTTTCGCCCGGCTCCTGAAGATAAAACTCGCCCAGCGTCATCAATACCGGCTTCAAGCGACCCAGCGGCAAAGCAACCTGCAACGGCCCGTGCTCACTGGTGCGTTGCGGAATGTTGACCAGAATCAGCTCGTCATCGCGACGCCGGGCGAGGCGTTCCGGGTTGAGGATCTCGGTGTGCGAGCGCATCAGATTCAGCAGAATCGGCAGCAGGCTCAGGCGCTCGCCGTTGACGATGATGCCCAGTTCCAGATCGAACCAGTCGCGCTCCGGCGCCTGCTCGACCGTGGCGTACCAGTCATCGACGGCAGTCAGGTCGAAGCCGAATTCTTCATCGATCTGTAACTCCCAGCCCTGGCTGCGCAACTTCGGCAAGTCATTCAGAGTGAAGGTCAGCCAGGCGCTGTCGTTGACCATCTCGTAGAGTTCGCCGGCGCTTTCTGGCAGCGCTTTGCTCTGCCTTGTGGCGATGCGGAAGCCGAGGATGCGTAACTGTTCGCGGTAGGACTGTTCGACATCCGGGTGGCGTTTTATCCGCAGGGTCTGCGCTTCCTGACGGATCAGGATATCGCTGTGTTTTTGCCCGCTGACGTATTCGTCCAGATAGCTGAACGACAGCGCCGCGCGATGCTGAATGTAGCGTTGCATCTTGCCGTTGCGCGGCTCGAAGGCGCTGAACTCGACGCTCGCCAGCCACAGGCGCGGCACCGGCTGCACATTGTCCACCAGCACTTGCGGTGGCGCTTTCGGGCTGCGGTTTTCCAGCACGGCCTGGAGTTTCTCCAGCAGCTCGGCGTCTTTCGCGGCGGCGGGGTAGTCGAGGGTTTCCTGGATTTTCAGCAGCACCGCTGCGCAGTGTTTGCAGTTGCTGCGCACCGGGCAGGTGCAGGTGGCGTCAACCAGCAACAGCGTCGCTTTGGCTGATTCGCGCAAATGGATGGTCTGCCGGTAAACGCTACCGCCAGAACCTTCGCAACTGGCGGTGATGGTCGCATCGCCGACCTGGGCGATGCGCACCCGATTCTCCAGAGCGTAGCGGCGGCCGCGCTCCAGACTCTGTTCTTTGAATCGGCTGACCCACGACGGGGCCAGCGGTTTGCTCAGGGGCGGCGGCATAAGGACTTCGGTCAGTCCGGCACGACTTCAGGCGCTTCACGCGGCGCTGGTGCGGTGAGGGAAGTGATCTTGATCAGCAGCGCCAGGTGGCCGTTGTCGAGGTAGTTGAGCTGGCCGTTCTTGGTGTGGCTGTCCTGGCGCAGGCGCTCACTGGCGGTGACCAGGCCATTGGCGTCGATCTGATTGACCCAGAAATCGGCAGTCACGTCGGTGAAGCGGCCGAGTTTCATTTCCAGCGTGCCCTCGATAGGGAACTGGCCGAACTGCTCCTGACCCTCACTGACCGCGACTTTCGCCGGCGCTTCGCCGAGGCTCTGCTGCCAGGCTTTGTGCATCAGCACGGTGTACTCGCCGCTGGCGGTGAGTTTGCTCACTACATCATTCAGCGCAGGCGTGCGCTGGCTGTCGTCGCCCAAACGCTGGGCACCAGCGGCCCAGTCTTCCGGGGCGGCGCGGCTGGCGATGGCCGGGACGGCATTCTGGCGCACCAGAATCATTTCGACCTGATAGGTGTCATCGGCAAACGCCGTCGGTGCCGCAAGTGCGAGCAACAAAGTCAGGGAGCGGAACAGGCGCATCGGGCGTCCTTCAAGCGGATTTCGGGATGAGGCGCTCAAACAGCGCCTCGACAGTATTGAAACGTTCTTCCGGGCGCTCCATCGGCACCTGGAATTTGAACATCGTCGCGCCTTCGAACTTGTAGCGCTTGGGCTGCGTCTGGATCAGCTTGATCAGGGTCATCGGGTCAACCGGTGTCTGCGCTTCGAACTCGATACGCCCGCCTTGCGGCCCGCCGTCGACTTTCTTGATGCCAAGCTTTTCCGCCTGCAGTTTCAGCGCGGTGATCCGCACCAGGTTTTTGGTCGGTTCCGGCAACAGACCGAAACGGTCGATCATCTCGACCTGCAGATCCTTGAGGCCTTCCTCGTCGGTGGCCGAGGCGATGCGTTTATACAGAATCAGCCGTGCATGCACATCCGGCAGATAATCTTCCGGAATCAGCGCCGGCACCCGCAGGTTGACCTCCGGGCCGCCGCCAAGCGGTTGATCGAGGTTCGGCTGCTCGCCCTTGCGGATCGACTTCACCGCGCGCTCGAGCATTTCCATGTACAGGGTGAAACCGACAGCCTGAATCTGTCCGCTCTGACCATCGCCCAGCAGTTCGCCGGCGCCACGGATTTCCAGGTCGTTGGTCGCCAGCACGAAACCGGCGCCGAGGTCCTGGGTATTGGCGATCGCCTCCAGACGCTTTTCCGCGTCCGAAGTGATCTGCTGGCGCGGCGGCGTCAGCAGGTAGGCGTAAGCCTGGTGGTGACTGCGGCCGACACGACCACGCAACTGGTGCAGCTGGGCCAGGCCGAACTTGTCGGCGCGCTCGATGATGATGGTGTTGGCGCTCGGCACGTCGATGCCGGTCTCGATGATGGTCGAGGCGATCAGCACGTTGAAGCGCTTGTGGTAGAAGTCGCTCATCACCTGTTCGAGTTCACGTTCGCGCATCTGCCCGTGGCCGATACCGATGCGCGCTTCCGGCACCAGTTCGGCGAGGTCGGCGGCGCATTTCTCGATGGTCTTCACATCGTTGTGCAGGTAGTAAACCTGACCGCCACGCAGCAATTCACGCAGCAGGGCTTCCTTGACCGTGCTCTTGTTCTGTTCCATTACGAAGGTGCGAACCGATAGGCGTCGCGCTGGCGGCGTGGCGATGATCGACAGGTCGCGCATGCCCGACACCGCCATGTTCAGCGTGCGCGGAATCGGCGTCGCGGTCAGAGTCAGAATGTCGACTTCGCTGCGCAGGGCCTTGAGCTGCTCTTTCTGGCGTACGCCAAAGCGGTGTTCTTCATCGATGATCACCAGCCCGAGGTTTTTGATCTTCACGTCGTCGGACAGCAGCTTGTGCGTGCCGATGACGATGTCGATCTTGCCTTCCGCCAGATCGGCGATCGCCGCGTTGACTTCCTTGGCCGACTTGAAGCGACTCATCACTTCGACCGTCACCGGCCAGTCGGCGAAGCGGTCGCGGAAACTGTTGTAGTGCTGCTGGGCGAGCAGGGTGGTCGGCACCAGAATCGCCACCTGACGACCGCCGTGCACGGCGATGAACGCGGCGCGCATGGCCACTTCGGTCTTGCCGAAGCCGACGTCGCCGCAGACCAGGCGATCCATCGGTTTCGGCGCGAGCATGTCTTCGCGCACGGCCTCGATGGTCGCTTGCTGATCGGGTGTTTCTTCGAACGGGAAACCGGCGCTGAAGGTGGCGTAATCGGCCTTCGGATCGGCGAAGGCATAACCTTCGCGGGCGGCGCGACGGGCATAAATGTCGAGCAATTCGGCGGCGACGTCACGCACCTGTTCGGCGGCTTTGCGCTTGGCTTTCTGCCAGGTTTCCGAACCGAGGCGGTGCAGCGGCGCGAGCGAATCGTCGCTGCCGGTGTAACGCGCGATCAGGTGCAGGTTGGCGACCGGCACGTAGAGCTTGGCGTTCTCGGCGTATTCGAGGGTGAGGAATTCGGCGGCCTGATTATCGATTTCCAGAATCGTCAGGCCCAGATAGCGGCCGACACCGTGGTCGATATGCACCACCGGCGCGCCTTCGCGCAGCTCGGTGAGGTTCTTGATCACCGCATCGTTGCTGACGTCGCTGCGCTTCTCGCGGCGGCGACGTTGCATCACTCGTTGGCCGAACAGCGGACTTTCCGCCACCAGCGCCAGCGCCGGATCGTCGAGTACCAGACCCTCGTCGAGCGGGGCGATGGTGATCGCCAGACGATCCTTGCTGGCAACGAAGTCCGGCCAGCTGTCGACGGTTTTTGGCCGCAGCTTCAGGCGTTCCAGAAGTTCCAGCAGGACTTCGCGACGACCCGCCGATTCAGCGGTGAACAGCACGCGACCGGGGAATTCTTCGAGGAAGCCGGCCAGCGCCGCCAGCGGTTGCGTGGCCTTGGCCTCGATGGCCAGATCCGGCAGCGCATGGGCCGGGAAGCGCTCGCGGCCGACGCCACTTTCAACGTCCTGTTGACTGGCAACAACCCGTGGCCAGTTCTTCAGGCGCGCAAAGCAGTCTTCCACCGGCAGGAACAGTTCCGCCGGTGGCAATAAAGGACGCGAAGGATCGACGCGGCGTTCTTCGTAACGATTGCGCACGTCGTTCCAGAAGTTTTCTGCCGCCTGCTCGATGCCCGGCAGCGAGAACACCTGAGTGTCCTGGGGCAGGTAATCGAACAGCGTCGAAGTTTCGTCGAAGAACAGCGGCAGGTAGTACTCGATACCGGCCGGGGTGATGCCGCTGCTCAAATCCTGAAAGATCGGGCAGCGGCGGAAGTCGACGTCGAAGCGCTCACGGAAACGCGCCTTGAAGCGGGTCACCGCGTCTTTCTGCAACGGAAACTCGCGCGCCGGCAGCAGCTTGACCGACTCGACCTTGTCGATCGAACGCTGGGTTTCCGGATCGAAGGTGCGCAGGGTTTCGATCTCGTCATCAAACAGGTCGATGCGATAGGGCAGTTTGCTGCCCATCGGAAACAGGTCGATCAGCGCGCCGCGCACAGTGAACTCGCCGTGCTCATACACCGTGTCGACATAGCGATAGCCGCTGGCTTCGAGCCGTGCGCGCATCAGTTCAACGTCGAGCTTCTGGCCGATATCCAGCACCAGGCTGCTGCCGAGAAGGAATTTCGTCGGCGCCAGGCGATGCAGGGCGGTGGTGATCGGTACCACCAGCACGCCGTGGGCCAGTTCCGGCAGGCGATACAGGCTGGCGATGCGCTGGGAGATGATGTCCTGGTGCGGCGAGAACAGGTCGTAGGGCAGGGTTTCCCAGTCGGGGAAATGCAGTACGGGCAAATCCGGGGCGAAGAAACTCAGCTCCTGTTCCAGCCGTTCGGCACTTTGGCTGTCGGCGGTCAGCAGCAGGGTAAAGCGCTTGGCAGCGCTGGCAGCCTCGGCAATCGCCAGGCTGAGGGCGGCACCGGGCAGATTGCCCCAGTGCTGTTTACCTGCTTCGGCAGGGAGTAGCGGTAGACGCAGAACAGGCACGGAAGGTTGAGCTCCAGGCGTTGCGACAAAGTCGGTAATTGTAGCGGCCTCCGGTGCCGCCTGTCAGTTGCAGACTGCGTCTATCTTCAGGGTTTGGACGAAATGTAGTGGTAACCATAAAAACGAGCACTTTTTTCGTGGTTATGTAGTGCCGAAACCGGGCGGTGTTACGGAGGGTTACAGACATCGTCTAACACTCGTCGAAAAATTGACTGCGCTGAAAGCCCCGGTTTTACTGGGCTGGAGAAGGGCGTAAATTTTTTGAACGGGATTTTGTTACCGATTGCGCGACAAGCGCGCATTGCTGAAAGGGCTTGTCGGCGGCATAATGTAGCCCCTTTTTTCTGCCCCTACATGTGGAAGGTTACCGTGACTCAGAAGCCCGACCAGTGTCTTGGTGAATGGATCGACCGTGAAGCACTCGCAGAAGCGATGATCCCGCTTATCGGTCAGCTCTACCGCAATAACAACGTGGTTAGCTCGATCTATGGCCGCAGCCTGATCAACCAGTCTGTCATCGCGATTCTCAAAGCTCACCGCTTTGCTCGCCACCGTTCTTCCGACGACAGCGAACTCTCCGTCCACGAAACATTCCCACTGCTCAAGGCCATGAGCGAGCTCAAGCTCGGCGCGGCGTCGGTGGATCTGGGCAAGCTGGCGTTCAAATTCCGCAATGAAGGCAACGGCCGCAGCGCCGAGCAGTTCGTGCGCGAAGAGATGGCTGACGTGGTTGGCCAGCAGAACGCTTCGGCCCGCAAAGGCACTGACGTTGTTCTGTACGGCTTCGGTCGTATCGGCCGTCTGCTGGCGCGCATCCTGATCGAGAAAACCGGTGGTGGCGACGGCCTGCGTCTGCGTGCCATCGTCGTGCGCAAAGGCGCCGAGAACGACCTGACCAAGCGCGCCAGCCTGCTGCGTCGCGATTCGGTACACGGTTCGTTCAACGGCACCATTACCATCGACGAAGAAAACAACACCATCACCGCCAACGGTAACCTGATCCAGGTGATCTACGCGAAGAACCCGACCGAGGTGGATTACACCCAGTACGGCATCAAAGACGCGCTGCTGGTGGACAACACCGGTGTATGGCGTGACGCCGATGGCCTCGGTCAGCACCTGGCCTGCCCGGGCATCGACCGCGTTGTTCTGACCGCGCCTGGCAAGGGCAAGCTGAAGAACATCGTTCACGGCATCAACCACGGTGAAATCACCGCTGACGACAAGATCGTCTCGGCTGCTTCCTGCACCACCAACGCCATCGTGCCGGTGCTCAAAGCGGTCAACGACAAGTTCGGCATCATCAATGGTCACGTTGAAACCGTTCACTCGTACACCAACGACCAGAACCTGATCGACAACTTCCACAAGGGCGATCGCCGTGGTCGCAGCGCCGCGCTGAACATGGTGATCACCGAGACCGGCGCCGCCACCGCTGCTGCCAAGGCTCTGCCTGAGCTGGCCGGCAAGCTGACCGGTAACGCGATCCGCGTTCCGACGCCAAACGTGTCGATGGCCATTCTCAACCTCAACCTTGAGAAAGCCGCCACCCGTGAAGAGATGAACGAGTACCTGCGCTACATGGCGCTGCACTCCGAGCTGCACAAGCAGATCGACTTCGTCAATTCGCAGGAAGTGGTGTCGACCGACTTCGTCGGCTCGCGTCACGCTGGTGTGGTCGATGCTGAAGCGACCATCGTGCAGGATAACCGCGTCGTTCTGTACGTTTGGTACGACAACGAGTTCGGCTACAGCTGCCAGGTGGTTCGCGTAATGGAAGACATGGCTGATGTGAATCCGCCAGCGTTCCCGCGCTAAGCCTCAGGCTTGAATGAAAACGCCCCGGCATTTGTCGGGGCGTTTTTGTATGTGGGCCTGTTGAGTCTTCGATGTGCTTGCCGGCCTCTTCGCGAGCAGGCTCGCTCCCACACTGGATCAGTGTCGTTCACAGATCTTCTGTGGGAGCGAGCCTGCTCGCGAAAGCATTCTGTCAGGCGCCGCTGGCTACCGAAGCTTGCGCGGTGCGCAACTCATGCCGGTTGCCACGGAACAACACCAGTGTCGCAATCAACCCCAGTACCGCCGCGCCACTGAGCCAGATCCCCGGCGCTGCCTTGTTGTCCAGCACATGAATCAGATAGGTACACGCCGCCGGCGTAAAGCCGCCGAACGTCGCCGTCGCCAGGCTGTAGGCCAGCGAGAAACCGGTCGTGCGCACTTCCACCGGCATGATCTCGGTCAGCGCCACCACCATCGCGCCGTTGTACGAGCCATAGAGGAACGACAGCCACAATTCGACAATCAGCAAATGGCTGAAGCTCGGATTCGCCACCAGCCACGACAGTGCCGGATACGCCGTGAGGATCGCCAGAATCGTCGCTGCCAGCAGCAGGGGTTTTCGGCCGATCTTGTCGGAAACAGCGCCCATCACCGGCAGCCAGAAGAAGTTCGACAAGCCGATGCATACGGTCACCAGCAGCGCATCGAGGTCAGACAGGTGCAGCTCGGCCTTGCCGAACGTCGGTGTGTAGGCGGTGATCAGGTAGAACGACACCGTGGTCATCACCACCAGCGCCATGCCGGCGATGACGATGCCGAAGTTCTGGCCGATCGAGCGGACGATCTCGCCGAGGGTAGGGCGGTGGGTGCGCGCCTGGAATTCCGGGGTTTCTTCCAGCGAGCGACGGATGAAAAAAATTACCGGCACGATCATGCAGCCGATCAGGAACGGCACGCGCCAGCCCCATTCGCCCATTTGCTCCGGACTCAGCCAGTGATTAAGGCCAACGCCGAGCAAACCGGCGAACACCACGGCTGCCTGTTGGCTGGCCGACTGCCAACTGACGAAGAAGCCTTTGCGACCCGGCGTTGAAATCTCCGCCAGATACACCGACACACCGCCCAGTTCCACGCCTGCCGAGAAGCCTTGCAGCAAACGGCCGAACAACACCAGCAGCGGCGCGGCGACACCGAGCGTCGCGTAGCCGGGCACGCAGGCAATCAGCACCGTACCGGCGGCCATCATCGCCAACGTGATGATCAGGCCTTTACGCCGTCCGTGACGGTCGATATAGGCACCGAGGAAAATCGCCCCTAGCGGGCGCATCAGGAAACCGGCGCCGAAGGTCGCCAATGACAGCATCAGCGAAGCAAACGCGCTGTCGGTGGGGAAGAAGGTTTTGGCGATAGCCGTGGCATAGAAGCCGTAGACCATGAAGTCGAACATTTCGAGGAAGTTGCCGCTGACAACGCGAAAGATCGCTTTGCCTTTGCCCGTGGTGGAGGACATGGGAGGTACTCACTGTTCAATTTGTATAAAGGCGTTGCAGCCATGGGGAAGCGAGCGGGCGCTTGTAGTTCATAATGGCCGCCGTGGTTTTGCGGGGAGATGAAGAATTGTTAACTGGACGCTGGTGGGGGCTTGTGGTCTTGGCGGCGGCTTTGGTCGGCTGCGGCAACGGCGATTCCCTGGAACAGGTCGGCGGCTCGACCATGGGCAGCACCTGGTCGGTCAAGTACGTGCGCCACGCCGATGTTGCCGATCCTGCGCAAGTGCGCGGTGAAGTGGAGCGCATCCTCGGCGACGTCGATCAACAGCTGTCGACTTACCGCAGTGACTCCGCCATCCAGCGTTTCAACGCCTTGCCCGCCGATAGCTGCCAAGCCATGCCGGCAGCGGTGCTCGAATTGGTCCGCATCGGCGAACAGCTTTCAACGCAAAGCGAAGGCTCCTACGACCTGACCGTGGAACCACTGCTGGACCTCTGGGGATTCGGCCCGCAAGGACGCGAAGAAAAGATCCCTGATGCGGCCGCTGTGGCCGAGGTCATGCGGCGGGTCGGCCATCAGCATCTGCGCATTGATGGCGAGCGGTTGTGCAAGGACGCCGCCGTCGAAGTCGACTTCAACAGCATTGCCGCCGGCTACGCCGTGGATGCCATCGCCGCCAGATTGCAGGGCATGGGCATCGACAATTATCTGGTTGAAGCCACGGGCGAACTCAAAGCCCGTGGCAAAAAGCCGGATGGCTCAGCGTGGCGCATCGCTCTCGAAGAGCCTCGCGATGACCAGCAAGTGGCCGAGCGCGTCATTGCTGTCGATGGCTACGGCGTATCCACCTCCGGTGACTATCGCTACTATTTTCTGCAGAACGGGCGGCGTTATTCCCACACTTTCGATGCACGCAGCGGGCGACCTGTCCTACACGACCTGGCGTCAGTCACAGTGATTCATCCTTCAGCGTTGATGGCCGATGGACTATCGACGCTGTTGCTGATTCTTGGGCCGGAAAGGGCGCGGGACTATGCCCAAGAGCATGACATTGCTGCATTCTTTGTCTTGCGTGCCGATACAGGTTTCGTCACCCGCAGCAGTCAGGCATTTACGCAGCTTGTCGGTGAAAAAAACTGACCGAAGACAAGACGAAAGCTGGCGTTGTAGTGCAGGCAAAAGTAGCCTACGACGCGACCAAGGGTTAATGTGCGCGGCGTTGACGCTTCTATAGACTGTGTCCGGGTTCTCTACTGGCCCCCAATTGTTCCTTCGCGCCGCCGTTCGGCGTGATTTAGCCGCCGGTGCTGCTGGCACCGCGGCCTGTTCTGAGGAGTACGCATGGCTGTCTACAACTACGACGTGGTGGTACTGGGTTCCGGCCCGGCGGGAGAAGGCGCGGCAATGAACGCCGCCAAAGCGGGGCGCAAGGTCGCGATGGTCGACAGCCGTCGTCAGGTCGGCGGCAACTGCACCCACCTCGGCACCATCCCGTCCAAGGCACTGCGTCACTCGGTGCGGCAGATCATGCAGTTCAACACCAACCCGATGTTCCGCGCGATCGGCGAGCCACGCTGGTTCTCCTTTCCGGACGTGTTGAAAAGCGCCGAAAAAGTCATTTCCAAACAAGTCGCATCGCGCACCGGCTACTACGCCCGTAACCGCGTTGACGTGTTCTTCGGTACCGGCAGCTTCGCCGACGAGCAAACCATCGAAGTTGTCTGCGGCAACGGCGTGGTCGAGAAGCTTGTGGCCAAGCACATCATCATCGCTACCGGTTCGCGTCCGTATCGCCCGGCGGACATCGATTTCCACCACCCGCGTATCTACGATAGCGACACCATCCTCAGCCTCGGCCATACCCCGCGCAAACTGATCGTTTACGGCGCTGGTGTGATCGGTTGCGAATACGCGTCGATCTTCAGTGGTCTGGGTGTGCTGGTCGAACTGGTCGACAACCGTGGCCAGTTGCTGAGCTTCCTCGACTCGGAAATTTCCCAGGCGTTGAGCTACCACTTCAGCAACAACAACATCACCGTGCGTCATAACGAAGAGTACGACCGCGTGGAAGGCGTGGACAACGGCGTGATCCTGCACCTGAAATCCGGCAAGAAGATCAAGGCCGACGCCTTGCTCTGGTGCAACGGCCGTACCGGCAACACCGACACGCTGGGTCTGGAAAACATCGGGGTCAAGGTCAACAGCCGTGGCCAGATCGAAGTCGACCAGAACTACCGCACCTGCATAGAGAACATCTACGGCGCCGGTGACGTGATCGGCTGGCCAAGCCTGGCCAGTGCCGCCCACGACCAGGGTCGTTCCGCCGCCGGCAGTATCGTCGACAATGGCAGTTGGCGCTTCGTCAATGACGTGCCGACCGGCATCTACACCATTCCGGAGATCAGCTCGATCGGCAAGAACGAGCAGGAGTTGACTCAGGCCAAGGTGCCGTACGAAGTCGGCAAGGCCTTCTTCAAGAGCATGGCGCGGGCGCAGATCGCCGGCGAGCCGCAGGGCATGCTGAAGATTCTCTTCCACCGCGAAACGCTGGAAGTGCTCGGCGTGCACTGCTTCGGTTATCAGGCGTCGGAGATCGTTCACATCGGTCAGGCGATCATGAACCAGCCGGGCGAGCTGAACACCCTGAAGTATTTCGTCAACACGACGTTCAACTACCCGACCATGGCCGAAGCCTATCGGGTAGCGGCGTACGACGGCCTCAACCGGCTTTTTTGACAGGCTCCGGCCGGTGGCCTGAGCCGGCCGGGGAGACCGATTTCAGCAATTCTCAAGGGTGGCAGTGGCCAAACCGGGAAAGTCTGTAATCAGGCTGTCAACGCCGAAGTCGGCGAGCCTGCGCATCAGTGCAGGCTCGTTGACGGTCCACACCGACACATGCAGGCCCTGACGCTGCGCCTTCTGCAGGCGTTCCGGCGTACACAGCGTCCAGTTCAGCGCGAGAATTTCGCAGCCGTAGCTGGCCGCCACCTTCAACGGATCGAGCCAAGCGTATTCGGCCACCAGGCCACGGGATACGTCCGGTACCAGATCCAGCGCTGCCTTCAAGACTTCCCGCGAACTCGAGGTGATCGTCACCTTGTCGAGCAGGCCGTGGCGCTGAGCCATTTCCCGAATCGCCAGCACGGTAGTCGCCGCGCGGGTGCGTGAAGCGCTTTTGACTTCCAGCTGCCAGTGCTCGAAATCACATTGCTCGAACAACTCTTCCAGCGTTGGAATCGGGCACGGCTTGATCCAGCCCGGGCCGCCCTTGCGTGCGTCGTAGGTCACCAGTTCGGCGGCGGTGTGCTCGACGACTTTGCCGCGACGGTCGGTGGTGCGCTTGAGGGTCGGGTCATGGATGACCATCAGCTCGCCGTCCTTGGACAGGTGCAAATCCAGTTCGCAGCGGCGCACGCCGTGCTTGAGGCATTCCTGAAAGCTGCTCAGGGTGTTTTCCGGTGCTTCGCCCTTGGCGCCGCGGTGGCCGTAGATGAGGGTCACGGTGCTTCCTTAAGTTAAATGCCAGATTCGTTCTGTTCGCGGGCCAGACGGCGTTCCTGAGCCTGCTTTTGCAAGATGTAGCGCGCGAGCAATTGGCGCTGGGCATCGGTCGGACGCTCGAACTCGGTGCCGACGTCATAGCCATCGCCCTTGGGATCGCAATGGGTGACCCGGGCACGCAGCAGCAGGCCGAGTGCCTGCGGCATCAGCACCAGTTTCACCGACAGGTGTGCGCCAGTGGCAATCGGGGTCGGGTACTGAAAGTCGATCCCGCCCTCGGAGATGATCACCGGCTGCGGCTCGCCGATGTGGCCGAGCACGGTCAGGGCAATCACCTGGCTGAGCAGGTCGATGCGTTTGTTCTGCGATTTGAGGAACGCGGCGATGGCGCGGTCGCGCTCGCTGATCTGCCGCAACAGGTGCTGGGACTCGAATTCGCTCAGGTGCAGTTCGCTGAGCAGGTTGAAGAGTGGGGAAGCATCCTGCAACACTTCCTGACCTGCGGCTTCGGGAGCGGACAGGGGCCGAATTTCCAGTGCGATCGTGTCCTCGATACGGTAGTATTCGCGGCGATCTTCTTCATCTAATGTCGACATGGCGAACCCATGGTAGCGGCGGTGGTCTGAGTGTAAAGCTGGTTTTCGACCCCCGCCACAAGGACGTTCCTTTTCCCTCCGAACAAGCCCCGACATGTTCAGACCTCTCTTCGTATTTATCGGCACGCGTTATACCCGTGCAAAGCGTCGCAATCATTTTGTGTCATTCATTTCCCTGACTTCGATGATCGGGCTCGCCCTTGGCGTGGTCGTGATGATCGTCGTGCTGTCGGTGATGAACGGCTTCGACCATGAGATGCGCACCCGCGTGCTGGGCATGGTGCCCCACGCTACTCTCGAGACCGGCGAGCCGATCAATGACTGGCAGAGCCTGGCCGACAAGGTCAGGCAGAACCGGCAGGTGACGGCGGTGGCGCCGTTCACCCAGATGCAGGGCCTGCTGACCAACAACGGTCAGGTTTCCAAGGTGTTGCTCAATGCCATTGATCCTGCGCTCGAGCGCAATGTGTCGATCATCGACAACTTCATGAAGCAGGGCAAACTCGACGAACTGACACCGGGCAGCTTCGGCATCGTCATCGGCGACAAGGCGGCGACCAAGCTCGGCGTCGGCATCGGCGACAAGGTTACTTTCGTTGCGCCCGAGGTTAGCGTGACCCCGGCCGGGATGTTCCCGCGCATGAAGCGCTTCACCGTGGTCGGGATTTTCCATGTCGGCGCCGGTGAGCTCGACGGCTACCTCGGCGTGACCAATCTGCAGGATCTGGCGAAAATGCACCGCTGGAAAGCCGATCAGGTGCAGGGCCTGCGGCTGAAGTTCGACGATCTATTCCAGGCCCCGCGCGAGGCGTGGAACATTGCCCAGCAGCTCGGCGAAGATCATTACTACGCCCGCGACTGGACCCGCACCCACGGCAACCTGTATCAGGCGATCCGCATGGAAAAAGCCATGATCGGGCTGCTGTTGCTGCTGATCGTCGCCGTCGCCGCGTTCAACATCATTTCCACGCTGGTGATGGTGGTGAACGACAAGAAAGGCGACATCGCCATTCTGCGCACCCTCGGCGCGACCCCGGGCACGATCATGCGCACGTTCATGGTGCAGGGCACGGTGATCGGGGTGGTCGGCACGGCCATCGGCGCGGTGGTCGGGATCCTCGCGGCACTGAATGTCAGTGCGGCCATTTCGGCGCTTGAAGGGCTGATCGGCCACAAGTTCCTTAATGCTGACGTGTATTTCATTGATTATCTTCCTTCGCAGGTACAGAGCCAGGACGTCGTCATGGTCTGCGCCGCTGCGTTGGTCCTGAGTTTCCTCGCCACCCTGTATCCCGCCTGGCGTGCTGCGCGCACCCAGCCGGCGGAGGCGTTACGTTATGAGTGAGTCGGGCATGAGTGAACAAGCAATTCTGAGCTGCCGTAACCTGGGCAAATCCTACGAGGAGGGCCCTGAGTCGGTACAAGTGCTGGCCGGGCTGCAACTGGAGTTGCACCCGGGCGAGCGTGTGGCGATCGTGGGTAAATCCGGTTCCGGCAAAAGTACCTTGCTCAACCTGCTCGGTGGTCTCGATACGCCGAGCAAGGGCAGCGTCTGGCTCGACGGTGAAGAACTGTCGGCATTGAGCGAGAAGAAGCGTGGCCTGCTGCGCAACCGCGCCCTCGGTTTCGTGTACCAGTTTCACCACTTGCTGCCGGAATTCACCGCACTGGAAAACGTCTGCATGCCGTTGTTGATCGGCAAGACCGCCATCCCGGAGGCGCGTCAGCGAGCCACGGCATTGCTGGATCGCGTCGGGCTTGGCCATCGTCTGGAACACAAACCGGCCGAGCTGTCCGGTGGTGAACGTCAGCGCGTGGCCATCGCCCGCGCCCTGGTCAACAACCCGGGGCTGGTGATGCTCGATGAGCCAACCGGCAACCTCGACCTGCACACCGCCGAAGGCATTCAGGACCTGATGCTGGAGCTGAGCACGTCGATGCGCACGGCGTTCCTGGTGGTGACGCATGACATGAACCTGGCTCGCCAGATGGACCGCGTCCTGCAGCTGCAGGAAGGCTGCCTGACTCCCATCTGACTGGCTGAAACCCGGCGCTCGTAACGGCGCCGGGTCTTTTATTTCTATACGGTGCCCCAGCGAATGTTCAGACCGTTATCGATCTTTATCGGCACGCGCTATACCCGCGCCAAGCGCCGCAATCGCTTTGTTTCGTTCATTTCGATGACCTCGATGATCGGCCTCGCCCTCGGCGTGCTGGCAATGATCGTGGTGCTGTCGGTGATGAATGGCTTCCAGCGCGAAATGAGCTCGCGCATCCTCGGCATGGTGCCCCATGCGACCATCGTTGGCGTCAAGCCGATCGACGACTGGCAGCCGGTGGCCGCTGCCGCGATGAAAAATCCCGAAGTGACCGCCGCCGTGCCGTTCACCGAGATGGAAGGCATGCTGTCCTACAAGGGTTCGATGCAGCCGATCCAGATCAGCGGCGTTGATCCGGCGCAGGAAGGCAAGGTGTCGATCGTTGCCCAGCATATCGTCCAGGGTCGTCTCGATGCCTTGAAGCCGGGCGAATTCGGTGTGGTGATTGGTGAAATCACTGCGCGGCGTTTCCGCCTCAATGTCGGCGACAAGATCACCCTGATCGTCCCGGAAGTCAGCACCGCGCCGGGCGGTATCACCCCGCGCATGCAGCGCCTGAATGTGGTGGGCGTGTTCAAGGTCGGCGCCGAGCTGGACGGCTCGATGGGCCTGATCCACGTCGCCGACGCCGCGACCATGCAGCACTGGCAGCCGAATCAGGTGCAGAGCGTGCGCCTGGCGGTCAAGGATCTGTACGCCGCGCCAAAGGTGTCCGCAGACATTGCCGGTGGCCTCGGTGCCGACTTCAAGGCTGACGACTGGACCCACACCCAAGGCAGCCTGTTCAGCGCGATGAAGATGGAAAAAACCATGATCGGCCTGCTGTTGCTGATGATCGTCGCGGTGGCGGCGTTCAACATCATCGCGACGCTGATCATGGTGGTGAACGATAAGGGCGCCGACATCGCGATCCTGCGCACGATCGGCGCCACGCCACGCCAGATCATGGCGATCTTCATGGTTCAGGGCACGGTGATCGGTATTGTCGGCACCATCATTGGCGGCGTGCTGGGCGTGATTGCCGCGCTGAATGTCAGTCAGATCGTGGGCTGGATCGAGCGAGTCAGCGGGCAGCATATCTTCAGTTCGGACGTGTATTTCGTCAGCAATCTGCCCTCGGAACTGCAGGGTGGGGATGTGCTGTTGATCTGCTCGGCGGGGTTCATTCTGAGCTTTCTGGCGACGGTGTATCCGGCGTGGCGGGCGGCGAAGATCGAACCGGCGCATGCGTTGAGATATTCGTAAGCGACTCCATGCTCGTTTCCACGCTCTGCGTGGGAATGCCTCAACGGACGCTCTGCGTTCGGCTCTTGAAGGGACGCGGAGCGTCCCGGGCTGCATTCCCACGCAGAGCGTGGGAACGATCAGGTCCGAGGCAACTCGATTACAAACCGCGTCCAACCCGCCTCAGATTCGCAATGAATCGTCCCGCCATGTGCCCGCACGATCGACTGAGTAATCGCCAGCCCCAACCCCGCATGTTCACTGCTACCTTCCTGCCGCGCCGGATCCGCTCGATAGAAGCGGTCGAACAAACGTGGCAGCACCTGCGCTGAAATCCCCTCACCACTGTTCTCGACGCAGACGCGCACGGCTTTCGCCTCGTCGACGATGCTCAAGCGAACGTATCCCTCAGCCGGGGCGAACCGCAGCGCGTTATCCAGCAGATTCGACAAGGCCCGGCGTAACATGCCGCGATCACCGTCGATTCGCGCCTCACCTTCACGGCTGAGACTCAAGCCAGCGTCTTCCGCCAATGGCGCAAAAAACTCCAGCAGCATGTCGGCCTCATCCGCCAGCTCCAGTGGTTCGCGCTTGGGCATCAGCAAGCCGTGGTCAGCCTTGGCCAGGTAGAGCATGTCGTTGACCAGTTGCGCCATCCATTGCAGTTCTTCGAGGTTGCTGTGCAGCGCTTCGCGGTAGTCCTCCAGTGCCCGAGGGCGGGTGAGGGTGACCTGGGTGTGGGTCAGCAGATTCGACAACGGTGTGCGCAGCTCATGGGCAATGTCGGCGGAGAACGCCGAGAGGCGCTGAAACGAGTCGTCGAGGCGTGCGAGCATGGCGTTGAAGCTGTAGGCCATTTCGGCAAGTTCTGGCGGCATCTTCTCTTCAGGCAGTCGGGCATTCAGCGATTGCGCGGAAATCCCACGAGCCACGGCGCTCATTCGGCGCAACGGGCGCAGACCACTGCGCGCGGCCCAGGCACCGAGCAGGGCGGTAGCCATCGCTGACAGGCCGACGGTCAGCCAGATCAGATGCTGCATGCGCGCAAGGAAATGCTGGTGATGGGTGATGTCCAGCAGCAGCGTCAGTTGCGGCGAATCCGCTGTGTCCGGATAGAGTGGGGCGCGCAGTACGCGGTAATCGGTGCCGTCATGGCTGATCGTCGACAGGCCGGTTTGCAGCGGCAGATTCTTCGGAATCTGCACCGAGCTGTCATACCAGTGCCGGCCGTCGCCACTGGTGATGCGCAACGACAGATCGGCCTGACGGCTGAGTTCATCGGCCAGCCGCGCCTCGCGCTGGGCAGGTTGGAGATCCTGTAAGGCGCGGCGCAGGCCGATCAGTTTCGTCTCCAGTTGTTGCTGATCAAGTTCGATGAAGTGCGCCTCGCTGGCGCGGTCGAACAGCACCCCGGCGAACAGCGAGACCACCGTGGTGCAGGCGGCAAACAACAGGGCCAGGCGCGTGCTCAAGGACAAACCACGCATCACAGCGAACGCTCTTCGAGCACGTAGCCCATGCCGCGCACGGTGTGGATCAACTTGTTGGGAAAGTCATCGTCGATCTTCAGGCGCAAGCGGCGGATCGCCACTTCGATGACATTGGTGTCGCTGTCAAAATTCATGTCCCAAACCTGCGAGGCGATCAGCGATTTGGGCAGGACCTCACCCTGACGGCGCAGGAGCATTTCCAGCAGGGCGAATTCCTTGGCGGTCAGGTCTATGCGCTGGCCGTTGCGTTCGACGCGGCGGCGGATCAGGTCCAGGCGCAGATCGGCCAGTTGCAGGCTGGTTTCCTGGGCGACTGCGCTGCCGCGCCGCAACAGGCTGCGCACCCGCGCGAGCAATTCGGAGAAGGCGAATGGCTTGACCAGATAATCGTCGGCGCCCAATTCGAGGCCGTGAACCCTGTCCTCCACGGCGTCTTTGGCAGTAAGAAAAAGTACCGGCGTGGCGAGGCCGGCGCTGCGCACCGCTTGCAGAATCTGCCAGCCACTGCGCCCGGGCAGCATCACATCGAGGATCAACAGCGCGTACTCGCCGCTCAACGCCAATTGCTGGCCACTGATGCCGTCAGCCACCAGCTCGGTATTAAACCCGGCCTCGGTCAAACCCTGGCGCAGGTATTGGCCGGTTTTCGCTTGGTCTTCGACGATCAACAGTTTCATGGGCGACTCGGGCGGGGATGGTATGTAGAAGGGCGAGGGCGTTATACCGTGAGATCCGGCGATAAGCACCAAGCTGACAAAGTTGTAATCTGCCTGTCAGGTCGATGCCAGCGCGGGGTGGTTAGAGTTTCCCACAGGCTGAACCTTCTCTTGTTGGAGCGTGACCATGTTTTTTCGTACATCCCTGACGTTAGCTGCCTGTCTGCTGGCATTGAGTTCGCCTGTTTCGGCGACCCCGGCGCACGCCTTCGCGTTCGGCAAGCCGGCAGCCGCGAGCCTAGCCACGCGGACTATCGAAATCGTCATGGGCGACATGAACTTCGACCCGAAAGCCATACAGGTCAAGGCCGGTGAGACCATTCGCTTTGTGCTGGTGAATAAAGGCCAGTTGCTGCACGAATTCAACCTCGGTGATGCGGCGATGCATGCCAGCCACCAGCAGGAAATGTTGCAGATGCAGCAGAGCGGCATGCTCACGCCTACCGGCATGAAAGAAATGTCCCACGACATGGCGGGCAGGGATCACGCAGCGATGGGCCATGGGATGAAGCACGACGATCCCAACAGCGTGCTGGTCGAGCCGGGCAAAACCGCCGAGTTGACCTGGACCTTCAGCAACGCCACGGCGCTCGAGTTTGCCTGCAATATCCCCGGGCATTATCAGGCCGGCATGGTCGGCAAACTGACTGTCAGTCAGTAAGCACTCAAAGGCGCGGGCAAAGGCTGGTAGAATCCGCTGATTCTTCAGTCAGGTTTCCGCCATGCATCCCGCAGCCGAACATTCGCCGCTGGGCAAATCCAGCGAATACATCGCCACCTACACGCCGTCCCTGCTGTTCCCGATTCCGCGCACCGCGAAATGGGCCGAGCTGGGCCTGAGCGCCGAAACCCTGCCGTATAAAGGCGTGGATTTCTGGAACTGCTTCGAGCTTTCGTGGCTGCTTCCCTCGGGCAAACCGGTGGTGGCGATCGCCGAATTCAGCATACCGGCGGACTCGCCGAACATCATCGAGTCGAAGTCGTTCAAGCTGTACCTGAACTCGCTGAACCAGACGCCATTCGCCGACGTCAGCACATTGGAAGCGACGCTGGTCAAGGATCTGTCCGCCGCTGCCGGCAAACCGGTGGGCGTTCGCGTTCGCAGTCTGAAGGACGTCGAAGCCGAAGGCGTGGTGGCGTTGCCGGGCGTGTGCATCGACGATCTGGATATCAGCGTCAGCAACTACGAGCACCCGCGTCCGGAACTACTGCGTTGCGATGGTTCGCGCGTGGTCGAGGAGAGCGTGCACAGCCATCTGCTCAAATCCAACTGCCCGGTGACCAGCCAGCCGGACTGGGGCAGCGTCGTGGTGGAATACCGCGGCGCCGCGCTGGATCACGCCAGCCTGCTGGAATACATCGTCAGCTTCCGCCAGCACTCGGATTTCCATGAGCAATGCGTTGAGCGGATTTTTCTTGATCTGCAGCGGTTGCTGAAGCCGGAGAAACTGACGGTATTTGCGCGCTATGTTCGGCGCGGCGGGTTGGATATCAACCCGTATCGCAGTACCGAAAGCGTACAGCTGCCGAATCATCGCCTCGTACGTCAATAAGATCCGGAATGTGCGATATCCAATGTGGGAGCGAGCCTGCTCGCGAATGCGGTGTGTCATTCAACGATGATGTCGACTGACACGACGCCTTCGCGAGCAGGCTCGCTCCCACAAGGGCTTGCATGCACATTTTGCAAATGAAAAAGCCCTGCCATCGCTGGCAGGGCTTTTTTGTGCGGCGGGCGTCAGATGCCCATGCTGCCCAGCGTATTCATGATATTGCGCAGGGTGCCGGCGATTGCCGGGTGTTCGACTTCGAAGCGCTCGACCGCCAGGTTCACGCCGTCGGCGATGCTCGCGTCCTGCGTGGCAGTTTCCAGCTGGATTTCCGATTCGATCTGCGCCATCAGCGCATGCAGATCCTCACGCTCGGCTTCCGACAGCGGTGGATTGTGTTCCAGCTGCTCGCGCAGGGTATCGAGCTGTTTTTGCAGTTCTTGGGCGGGCATGGTGGTTTCCTTTTATCAATAGGCACTGGCATTGACCGCAGCCGCGCGCCAAAGGTCTATGGCTGACCTTTAGATTAATCCACTCTGGGTAAACCTGCATGACGTCGATCAGGGCTTTTCGCCTTTGGCGCGGCGCAGGCTGATATCGGCGAGACAGGCGTCGAGTTCACCGAGATGATCGATCACCGAATGCACGCCCAGGCTGAACAGCTGCACGGTTGCCTTGCCGCGCAACTGTTCGCGCTCCTTTTGCGACAGAGCCTGCCACTCGCTCGGGCTCAGGCCGCACAGCGAGCCACAGGATGCCAGCCCAATCGTCCACAACCCGGCATTCAGGCCGGCCTGCAACAGGCGCGGCTCACCGCTGACCAGCACGCAGCCATCGAGTCGGTCGATGTTCAGATCCATCAAGGCTTGCCAGCATGCATTGGGCGCCGGCCATGGATTCATTGTTGCTGAATGTTGCGTCGGCTTGATCCAGTCCGGCAGCGAGGCGGCCAGTGACTGAGCGAGGGCAGGGGGTAACTCATCCAGCCATGCGCAGGGAATCTGCTGACGCTGCAAGCTTTTCAGGCTATCGAGTGCGCCAGGGGTGGCTTCGGTGTGTTGCGTCTGGGCGAGGGTCTGCTGCGCGGCCCGTGCACCGAAATCCACCAGGCAGCCGCTGAGGCCGAACAGTACGGCCGTCAGGCGGGGCGCGGCGACGGGCAAGGTTTCGGCGTGTGTCATGGCAACGTCCCTGAAATAACGCTCAAGGCTAGGGCGCGCGGGTGACAGTTGCATGACAGCCCTGTGAAAGTCGGCGTAGGAAACTTCCTGCATATCCTTGCTGCGGCGCACTGCCCAAATCGCCGTTTACGCTTATACTAGCGGCCTCAACGCACGGGCCGAGCGTCCGCGCCAGTATCAAATCCAAGGAGTTTTTCTATGCGCTGGAGCCCTTCGCTCACTCAGCTAAGTGTTTGTGCCAGCCTGTTGCTGGCGCCGTTCGCCACCCAGGCGGCCACCGAAGAAGACCCTTGGGAAAGCGTCAACCGGCCGATTTTCCAGTTCAACGACTTCGTTGACACCTACGCGCTGAAGCCATTGGCGCAAGGTTATGAGTTCATCACTCCGCAATTCGTTGAAGACGGCATCCACAATATGTTCCGCAACGTCGGCGACGTCACCAACCTGGCGAACAACGTTCTCCAGGCTAAACCCGCTGCCGCTGGCGTTGATACCGCCCGACTGATTTTCAACACCACCTTTGGTCTGCTCGGCTTCTTCGACGTCGGCACCAAGATGGGCTTGAACCGCAGCGACGAAGACTTCGGTCAGACGTTGGGCTACTGGGGCGTAGGCAGCGGCCCATACGTAATGCTGCCGCTGATGGGGCCGAGCACCCTGCGTGATGCACCGTCGAAATACGTCGACAGCTTCACCGGCGCGTACCGCTACATCGATCACGTGCCGACGCGTAACTCGATCTTCGGCCTGAACATCGTCGACACCCGCGCCAGCCTGCTGTCGAGCGAGAAGCTGATCAGTGGCGACAAATACACCTTCATCCGCAATGCTTACCTGCAGAACCGCGAGTTCAAGGTGAAGGACGGTCAGGTCGAAGACGATTTCTGATTTCGACCGGTGACAGAAAGGCGACCTCGGGTCGCCTTTTTTGTGCGCGGCAGGGCATCGCCAGTGACCGTCGCTACCTTCCATCGGGTTACGCTTGGAGCGGTTCTTATAACTCCCGGTGATTTGACAAACAAAGTCGTCAAGCGACAATCGGCGCATGCTTGAAACGCTCTGCGGATGGGAGTACCGTCTGCGCCTTAGAAGGGCACCTCTGTTTAAAACCGCGCGCCAGGCGAATGCTTGAAAGTGCTGCAGCAGAGAGGCTAGAAAGCGAATCCAGTAGTCTGCGCAGGGCCGTTGCCCCGCTCACTACGCCAACCTAATTCTGGCGCCGTTTGCCCACATGCCAAAAACCAGTGCCACGCTGCTGATAATCGATGATGACGAGGTAGTGCGCGCGAGCCTCGCGGCCTATCTGGAAGACAGTGGTTTCAGCGTCCTGCAGGCCGGCAACGGTCAACAGGGTCTTCAGGTATTCGAGCAAGACGAGCCCGATCTGGTCATCTGCGATCTGCGCATGCCGCAGATGGGCGGTCTCGAACTGATCCGTCAGGTCACCGAGCGCTCGCCAGAGACGCCAGTTATCGTCGTCTCGGGTGCCGGGGTGATGAACGACGCGGTCGAGGCCCTGCGCCTGGGCGCGGCGGATTACCTGATCAAGCCTCTCGAAGATCTGGCTGTGCTCGAGCATTCTGTGCGTCGGGCCCTGGATCGAGCGCGGCTGCTGCTGGAAAACCAGCGTTACCGCGAGAAGCTGGAGAAGGCCAATCGCGAGCTCGAAGCCAGCCTGAACCTGCTCCAGGAGGACCAGAACGCCGGTCGCCAGGTGCAGATGAACATGCTGCCGGAAAGCCCGTGGAGCATCGACGAATTCCACTTTGCCCACCAGATCATCCCGTCGTTGTACCTGTCGGGTGATTTTGTCGACTATTTCCGCGTCGACGAGCGCCGGGTCGCGTTTTACCTGGCGGATGTTTCCGGGCATGGCGCGTCATCAGCCTTCGTCACCGTGCTGTTGAAGTTCATGACCACGCGTTTGCTCTTCGAATCGAAACGCAGCGGTACCTTGCCGGAGTTCAAACCTTCGGAAGTGCTCGGTCATATCAACCGGGGGCTGATCAGTTGTAAGCTGGGTAAACACGTCACAATGGTCGGTGGAGTCATCGACGAGGAGACCGGTTTGTTGACCTATAGCATTGGCGGCCATCTGCCTTTGCCTGTGTTGTACACGCCTGACAGTGTTCGTTATCTCGAGGGCCGTGGCCTGCCGGTGGGGCTGTTCAATGAAGCCACCTACGAAGACCACGTGCTTGAGCTGCCGCCGACGTTCAGCCTGACGCTGATGTCTGATGGCATTCTGGACCTTTTGCCAGAAGCAACGCTCAAAGAAAAAGAGGCTGCTTTGCCTGAACGGGTGAAGTCAGCGGGCGGCAGCCTGGATGGTCTGCGGCAAGTGTTTGGTTTGGCCACGCTAGGGGAGATGCCGGATGATATCGCCCTGTTGGTGTTGAGCAGGAATCTTCAATGAGTACCGGTAGAATCCAGTTCGCCGAGCAGGACGGCACCTTTGTCCTGAAGTTCGTCGGTGAAGTTCGCCTGACCCTGTGTTCGGCGTTGGATGCGACTATTGAGAAAATCTTCACCGCGTTGAATTTCAACGCGATCGTGATCGATTTGACCGAAACCCGCAGCATCGACAGCACGACGTTGGGTCTGTTGGCCAAACTGTCGATCCTGTCGCGGCAGAAGGTCGGCCTGTTGCCGACGGTTGTCACCACCCACGAAGACATCACCCGTCTGCTGCAATCGATGGGCTTTGAGCAGGTGTTCAACATCGTCAACCACCCGGTGCCGTGCCCGGAGTGCCTGGACGACCTGCCGGATCAGGATCAGTCGGAAGAAGTGGTGCGAATCAAAGTGCTGGAAGCGCACAAGATTCTCATGGGCCTGAACGATTCCAATCGGGAAGCGTTTCATGATCTGGTGAATGCGCTGGAGCGGCATTGATCCAGTGAATTGAGGAAGCATGGGCCGGGCTCTTCGCGAGCAGGCTCGCTCCCACATTTTGATCAGCACTTACCATAAAAAAGGGCGAACCCTCACAGGTTCGCCCTTTTTGCATTCTACAAACTCAAATCACAGCTTGGCCTGCAGCAACGCTTCCAGCTTCTCCTGGTCGCGGGCGAACTGACGGATGCCTTCAGCCAGTTTCTCGGTGGCCATCGCGTCTTCGTTGGACAACCAGCGGAATTGCGCTTCGTTGAGACTCAGACGCGCTTCACCGGCATTGCCCGGCGCCAGTTTGCGTTCCAGCTTGCCGGTGTCGGCGGCCAGCTTCTCCAGCAGTTCCGGACTGATGGTCAGGCGATCGCAGCCGGCCAGTTGTTCGATCTGGTTGATGTTGCGGAAGCTCGCGCCCATGACCACGGTCTTGTAGTCATTGGCCTTGTAGTAGTTGTAGATGCGCGTCACCGACTGCACGCCAGGATCATCGGCGCCGGTGTAGTCGTTGCCGTTGGCCTTCTTGTACCAGTCGTAGATGCGGCCCACGAACGGCGAGATCAGGAACACCCCGGCATCGGCGCAGGCGGCGGCCTGGGCGAAGGAGAACAGCAGGGTCAGGTTGGTCTGGATGCCTTCCTTCTCGAGGATCTCGGCAGCGCGAATGCCTTCCCAGGTCGAGGCGATCTTGATCAACACGCGGTCGCGGCTGACGCCAGCCTTGTCGTACAGCTCGATCAGACGATGCGCACGCTTGAGGATCGCATCCTGGTCGAAGGACAGGCGCGCATCCACTTCGGTGGAGATGCGGCCCGGAACCACGTTGAGGATCTCTTTACCCACTGCGACGCCGAAACGATCACTGGCCAGGCCGACATCGCCCTTGCAGTCGCGAACGCAATCGTTCAGCAGTTCGGCGTAGCCGTGAATGGCCGAAGCCTTGAGCAGCAGGGAAGGGTTGGTGGTGGCATCGGTCGGTTTGACTCGGGCGATCGCTTCGAAGTCGCCGGTGTCGGCAACCACGGTGGTGAACTGTTTGAGTTGTTCCAGCTTGGAAGTCATGGGCGTGCTCTATCCTATGGGTCTGAAGACATTACCCGAGCGCTGACAGGCACTCAAGGGTGCATTCGTGGATCGATGGCCCCTGCGGCAACAACCTGAAAACGATTGTTTGAAAGGTGGGGCGCGGTGTCGCTGAATACGATGCCAAAACAGCCCACAGGTTCAAAGCAACCGACCTGTGAACAGACCGGTTGCCCACGACCTATTCGGCGTTCAACAAACCTTCCACGGACAAGCGTGCCGGTTTTGGCTGGCCGTCGGAGGTGAGAAAGCCGAAGTTCTTCTCACGATCATTGCTGCCGGAATCACTGTTCCTCCATTCATAGATAGAAGTCAGCGGGATATTCAGACGTTTAACGTCAGCGATAAACGCGTTGATCTTGGTCGCTTGTCCCTCAGGCCCGCCGTTTGAGGCGAGGGCCGAAATCCCCCATTCACTGATCACCCCCGGCAGATTGAAATTCTGCTGGATGAACGTCTGCGCGTTGCTGATCTGCGTGGCGGTCATGCCATAAGGATGATAGGAAACGGCGTTCAGGCATTTGGGGTAATCGCTGACGATACTTTTCATCGCCACCGTCGAAGCCGAGCCTGCGCTTGGCGGCCGAGCGAAGCCGAAGCCGACCCGTGGTGTCGTCTGCGGCTGGCCTTCGAAGGCCTTGCACATGCCAGCCATGAACGGCACGAAAGTGGTGTCGAAATTGCGCGTCGGCCAATAGGTTTCCAGGTCGGGTTCGTTCCAGATTTCGATCGCCACCAATTGCGAACTCCAGGATTTTTCCAGCCCGGTCACGGCGTTGGCGAACTTACCGCCGGCGGCGTTCAGCTCCTCGGGCGACGTGGCCGGCAGTGCCTTGATTGCGCGCACTGTCAGCAGCACCGGAAGCCCGGCGGAAGCGGCGGCGGCGAAGGCGTCGCTGACCTGTTTTTGATAAGTCTTGGCGGTGAGGCTGTCGCTCCACACGCCGAAGCGCACAAAGCTGAAGCCTGCTGCCTTGATTTGCGCGGCATCGGCAGCGGTGAAGCTCTGGATCTTCACCTGAACGCCGATGGTTTTCGCTGGAAGGTTGGGGAACAGCTCACTGGCGTGAACCTGACTGGTGGCACCGAGCGCCATCAGGGCGAGGGCGGCGAGTTTATTGCGCTGTGCTGTTTTCATGTCTGCTCTCCTGAAGAGAATGACAACTACGAATAGGTATCCCGTTACTCAATTTCCGATAACGGTGATGGCACTAAGTGCGTGAATGTTATTTTTTGTCAGGAAAACAGCAACTGAAAATCACAGTTATTTTTAGTCCGCTAATTGTGGTTGGGGCGGCTTAAAACGCTGTGGTACTTAATGTTCCTGTACTAACAGGGCGAAGCTATTTCTGAGTGCAGGAAAGTCGTGAGGGTTCATTAACTTTCACGGCATGTTGGCTGTTTGATATTACACAGGAATGCAAGACTTGTTCAAAAAGATCCTCGTTGTCTGCGTGGGCAATATATGCCGAAGTCCGACGGCTGAACTGCTGCTGCGCAACGCGCTGGCCCCTGCCGCCATCACGGTGTCCTCCGCTGGCCTGTCCGCGCGCGTGGGCGAGGGGGTCGAGGCCTCAGCGCGGCAGGTTCTCGAAGAACACGGGCATTGTGCCGAGGCCTTCAAGGCGCGGCAGCTGACGTCGGATATCGTCAATGACTCGGACCTGATCCTCGTCATGGAAAAGGCCCACATTAATCAAGTGCTGAAGATTGCCTCACACGCCAGAGGCAAAGTGTTTCTGCTCGGTAAATGGCAGAGCGAGCGCGAAATACATGATCCGTATCGTCAAGGCAAAGCCGCGTTTATTCATGCCCACGCATTGATTGAAGATGCGGTTAGTTCATGGGCGAAGCGTCTCGGGCATTGATGAATCTTCTTCAGAACAGTAAATGGTAAGAACAGACTTATGCAGTTACCGTCCGTAATCGGCACCCGCGACAATGATCAAGACAGTATTGATCTGCTCGGCATCTTCGGCAGCCTGATCGACCAGAAGTGGCTGATCGGTGCGCTGACCGGTGCCTTCATGGTCACCGGCGTCGCCTATGCGGTGCTGGCAACGCCGGTGTACCTGGCGAACGCGCTGGTGCAGGTCGAACCGAAAAAGAACGACATGCTCGGTTTCTCCGACCTCAACAGCATGCTCGGCGGGCAATCGCCGTCGGTGACCGAAATCGGCATCATCAAATCCCGCGCGGTGATCGGCAAAACCGTTGACGACCTGCGCCTGGATATCGACGTCACCCCCAACACGTTCCCGTTGATCGGCGGCTTCCTTTCGCGGCGCTATCGCGGTGACAGCGAGACCAGCGTCGCGCCGCCGCGCTTCGGTTTGACCAGTTATGCCTGGGGCGGTGAGCGCTTGGAGTTCTCTCGGCTGGAATTGCCGAAAGATCTGCTCGGCAAGAAACTCACCCTGATCGCCGGCGAGCAGCAGCGCTTTGAGCTGTTTGATGAAAACGACAATCTGCTCGCCGAAGGTGTGGCTGGCGAAGCGTTTGCCAACGACGGCGTAGAAGGGCAGATCGCGCAACTGGCAGCCAACCCCGGCACGCGTTTTCAAGTGGTGCGCAATCCACGCATCGTGACCATTCAGGGCTATCAGGACGCGCTGGATATCTCCGAACAGGGCAAGGAGTCGGGGATCATTCGTCTGGCGCTGGCCAGCTCCGACGCGGCCGAGGCGGTGAAGATCCTCAACAAGATCGCCTCGCTCTACGTCGAGCAAAACGTGCGCCGCACTTCGGCGGAAGCCGCGCAAAGCCTGGCCTTCCTGCAAAGCCAGTTGCCCCAGGTCAAGCGTGATCTGGCCAAGGCCAGCGACGCTCTGAATGCCTACCAGACCCACGGCAAGACCGTGAATATCTCGCTGGAAACCCAGTCGGTGCTGGGCCAGTCGGTAGCGCTGGAAACGCGCATCTCCGAACTGAAAATGCAGCAGGCCGAGCTTGATCGCAAGTTCACCAAACAGCACCCGGCCTATCGCGCCTTGATGACGCAGATCGGCGAATTGACCCAGCAGCAGAAATCCCTCGAAGGCAAGGTTCAAGACTTGCCGGCTACTCAGCAGGAACTGCTCAACCTGACCCGCGACGTCGAGGTGGCTTCGCAGATCTACACGCAGTTGCTTAACAAATCTCAGGAACTGGACATCGTCCGCGCCGGGGCCGTTGGCAATGTGCGTTTGATCGATACCGCTGATGTCGACCTGACCAGCCCGATCAAACCGAAGAAAGCGCTGATTGTGCTGATCGCGACATTACTCGGCGCGTTTGTTGGCGTGGCGCTGGTGCTGTTGCGCAAATCCCTGAGCCGAGGCCTCGAAGGCCCGGAAGGCATCGAGCAGTTGGGCCTGCCGGTGTATGCGTCGATTCCCTACAGCGCCTTGCAGGAGGAAGAGGACAACAAAAAGGGCCGCGCCCGCGATGGCGTCGACAAACCAGCGTATCTGTTGGCGCTGCGCAACCCGACCGATCTGTCGATCGAATCGATCCGCAGCCTGCGCACCTGCCTGCACTTTGCCGGGCTCGACTCGACCAACAACCGCATCATGATTTCCGGCCCGAGCCCGCAGGTCGGCAAGACCTTCGTTTCGTCCAACCTTGCGGCGGTCATGGCCCTCAGCGGCCAGCGCGTGGTGCTGATCGATGCCGATATGCGCAAAGGGCACCTGCACAAAACCCTCAACACGCCGATCAGCAATGGTTTGTCCGACCTGCTGGTCAAGCGCTGCACCCTTGAGCAGGCGATCAACAAAGTCGAAGTCGACAACCTGCATTTCATCAGCCGGGGGCAAGTGCCGCCCAATCCTTCCGAATTGCTGATGCACGCCAACTTCCGTGAGCTGCTTGCGCAACTCAGCGAGCGCTACGACCTGGTGATCATCGACACGCCGCCGCTGCTGGCGGTGACCGATGCCGCCATCGTCGGTCGCGAGGCTGGGATCAGCCTGATCGTCACCCGCTTCGGGGTGAACCCGGCCAAAGAGATCGAACTGACCATTCGCCGCTTCGCCCAGAACGGCATCGAGTTGAAAGGCGCGGTGTTCAACGGCGTCGAGAAGCGTGCGGCCAGCTATTACGGCGGCACTGGCTATTACAACTACGAATACGCGTCCGACAAATCCTGATGGTTGCCGATTGTTCTTTCCTGTTTGAAGTGGGTGAGTTGTGAAAAAAATACTGCACGTGGCAGAGACGATCAAAGGTGGCGTGGCGACGGTGATCCGCACGATCTCGGCATCCCCCGAAGATGACGCGGCGAATTATCAACTGGTCTATCTGGTGCCCGAGGATCAGGCCAAAGAGCTGCACGGTATCGCCCCCCAACAGGTGCGCACCTTCCCGCGCAGCGGCCGCAACGTGCCGTCGCTGCTGCGTTTCGCCTGGCGTCTGAGCCAGGTGCTGCTCAAGGAAAAACCCGACGTCGTGCATTTGCACAGCACCTTTTCCGGCGTGATCGGCCGTGTTGTGTGCGTGCTGTTGCGACCATGGCGCAAGCCGAAAATCGTCTACTGCCCCCATGCGTTTTCGTTCCTGATGGAAAGCTCGCCGACCAAGCAGAAGGTCTATGCGTGGATCGAGCGGGTGCTGCAGAAAGTCACCGACGTGATCATCTGCGTCAGCCAGTACGAGCTGGATAAAGCCGCGCGTTTCGGCATCGAGCGCAAGCGCATGAAGCTGATCTACAACGGCATTCATCACAAGGATGACGCGCCGAAAAGCGCTGGCGCCGAGCCGATTCATCTGTTGTTCGTCGGGCGTCTGGATTACCAGAAAGGCTTCGACGTGCTGCTCAAGGCCTACGCCAAGGTCAATCGCAACGACCTCAAACTGACGGTGGTTGGCAGTGCGGTCAACGAAGACTCTGTCGAGTGCCCGCCGATGGATTCGGTCGAGTACCTGCCCTGGGTGACCCCGAGTGAAGTGCAGGCGCTGTATCAGAAAGCCGATGCGCTGATCGTACCGAGTCGCTGGGAAGGCTTTGCCATGGTGCCGCTTGAAGGCATGGCCATGGGGCTGCCGGTGATTGCCAGCAACTGCACCTCGCTGCCGGAACTGGTCACCAACGAAGTGTCTGGCTACGTCTTTCCGTCCGGCGATCACCAGGCGCTGGCCGACGTGTTGACGATCATCCAGAAGCCGCGCCTGCTCGACCTTGGCAATGAAGGCCGGAGCATTGTCCGCGAACGCTTCAGCGCCGCGTTGATGATCCGTCAGACCTACGACCTGTATCACGCTCCCACTTATTAAGTAGAACTCAAGCTTATGAACGTAACGATTTTGCATGGCTACAGTGCGTCCAACTCCGGTGACGGTCTGCTCGTCGATCTGGCCATTGCTCTGGTGCAGCGTAACTTCGGTGACGACACCGCGATCAGTGTCGTGGCGTCCGATCCCGAGTCGTTCAATTACTTGCCGCACCCGCGTTTCGATGCGCCGGTGATGGCGGCCAAAGGTCTGGGTCGGGTCAAGCAAGCGGTGTTTCTCAATCAGTCCTACGCCGGGCTCGCCGATCTGCTGAAGAAAACCGATCTGATCGTCGGTGTCGGCGGCGGTTACATGCGCTCGAAAAGTGCCTTCGAGCACATCAAGCTGAAGCTCGGCCACGCCAAGCAACTGGAAACCGCGATCCTCAGCAAAGTGCCGTCGGTGTACCTGCCGCAGAGCATCGGCCCGTTCCACGGCGAGAGCAGCAAGATCGTTGAACACTACGCCAGCGCCGATGCGGTGTTCGTGCGTGACAACCGTTCCTCGGCGATTTTTGACGCTTGCGAAAACGTCTACCGCGCGCCGGATCTGGCCGTGCAGTCGCTGGCGAGCAAGATTCTTCAGCAACCGAAATTCACCCGCTGCGCCGCCTCGCCGGCGACGGTATGCGTGGTGCTGCGCAAGCCGCCGGAGTGGAGCAAAGAGAAGAAGGTCGCCTACGTGGCCAATCTGAAACTGCTGCTGCAGCGTCTGAAGAACAAGAGCAAAGTGGTCTGCGCGGTGCAAAGCGCGGTGCGCGGCAACGATGACGGCGCGTTCTACCGCGAGCTGGGCATCAACGAAGACCTGCTGTCGCTGAAGGCAACCATCGCCAAGTACCAACCGGACCTGGTGATCTCGGTGCGTCTGCACGGCGCCATCGAATCGCTGCTCTCCGGCGTGCCGGCGTATCACATCAGCTACGAGCGCAAAGGTTTTGGCGCCTATCAGGACATGGGCGTCGAGGACTGGGTGATCAACGGCGGCGATATCGACGTCGACACCATCATCAACACTGTTTACGCGCCCAATGCCTTGGCGGATTTCGGCAAGCGCCTGACCGACACTTGCCGCGAAATCGAAGCGAAAACCGTGGCCATGGACGAAATCATCAAGGGTGTCGTTCGATGATATTTCGGCTGTTGCTTCGCGGCGGAGCCTTGGGCGCGAAGTTCTTGCTGGTGTTGGCCATCACCCATTACCTCGGTTACGAGGCGCTGGGCTTTTATGGTGTAGTGGTCGCGGCGTCGTTGATCGCTTCGAAGTTCTACAGCGTCGGCTTCAGTTCCGAAATAAACCGGCTGATCAGCGTCGGCGGCAGTTCGCGGCGGGTGGTCGACAAGGTTCTGCTGCTGTATCTGGCGGTGGGGCTGTTGTTGTCGGTGCTGACCGTGCTGGTCTATTCGCTGTTCCAGTCGGTGGAAGTAACCGCCACGTTGATCCTTTGCGTGACCCTGGTGCTGCTCACTGAGCACCTGTCGTTCGAAATCAATTCCTTCGTGTTTTCTGCGCAGAGAGCCACCGCCGGCGCTCTGCTGTTCTTCATCAAGACCGGCCTGTGGGCGGTGTTGGCGGTGGGCGGCATGGTGCTTGGCTGGGTCGCGGGCATCGCCAGTGTGTTGTGGCTGTGGGTCGCCGCCAACATGCTGGTGATCATCGCCGGTTACCTGATCGTGGTGAACGTGCACAAGGGCCGCGAAGCAGCGGCACTGGACACCGCGACGGTGTGGAAGGCCGGGTTGCCGTTCTATCTCGGTACCGGTCTGATTGCGCTGAGTCAGTACGCCGAGCGCTTTCTGATCATTGACCTCGAGCCCTACGCCAGCCTCGGTAAATATGTGTACGCGTGGTCGGCGGCGAACACTTTGCAGGCGTTGTCGTATGCGGTGGTGGCGGTGGTCGGCATCCCGGTGTTGGCCAAGCGTTTTCAGGCTGACCAGCAGGCGTTCACGGTCAGGCAACTGTTCGTCAACAAATGGGTGATGCGCTCGCTGGTGGTCTCCGCCGTTGTGGCTGTGGCGATCTATGTGTTTTTCAATGTGTTGCTCGATTACGTCGCCGCCAGCGTGCCGCGTCCGGATAACGCGCTCCTCGCGGTGCTGATTTTTTCCTTCGCCTTGCGGGCGATTGGCGACATCGTCTGGGGCGGTTTGATTGCCTCGAAAAACAGCCGGGTGTCGCTGGCCAGCGCGGCGCTCTGCCTGCTGATTTCGGTGCCTGTCAGCTATGTGCTGATCAAGCATTACTCGATCTACGGCGCGGCGTGGGGCAACGTTTTCGCCATCGTCGTGCAGCTCAGTGTGATTGCAGTGTTGACCCGTGTCAGCGGCGCGAAAAAGGCTGCGCTGTCATGGGCCTGAAACTGCCGCGCATCGAGTTTCGTGGGCGCAAATTCGATTCGTCGATTTCCTTTCTGATCCTGTTCACTGGGCTGTTTCTGTCAGTGGCGATGCCGTTGCTGGTGCCGCGTGATCCGGGGCCGGATGCGATGACCTTGTGGTCGTCATATGCGCGCGCCGACAACTGCAATTTCTGGAACCCGTTCTCGCCGGATCGCTCGTCCTACGAATGTTCGGCGTTCCTGCTGCGGCCCACCGGGATCAACCTGACCAACGCCTGGGCCTACGGCATGTTCTGCAATTTCTTCCTCACTGCAATTCCGGTGGTGGTGTTTCGGCGCATGCCGCTGACCATTTTCGGCACCCTGTGCCTGTGGGGCATCGTGCGTTCGTTTTTCCTCGAGAACCTGACCAAGGAAATCATCGTGTCGGTGGCGGTGTTGAGCATTCTGCTCAGCGCATTGACGCGCAAATATCGCGGCGGTTTTTTCCTCTCGGCGGTGATTTACGGGGTGCTGATCCGGCCGTACTGGATCCTGTTTTCGCTGTCGTGGGTCGGCGTCTGCGTGATGAAAAAGTACGTCTCGCGCTTCACCTTCTTTCTGATGCTGTTCCTGTTCTATCTGGCGGTGGCCATGGCCATTCAGCTGGCGCTGGGCTTTCCGGTGTCATCGATCCGCGCGAGCAACAACGAGCTGCGCACGGCGGGCGAGGAGGGCTCGAAATCGCTGATCGTCTCGTGGCTCAGCGGCAGTGACTTCGTCTCCCAGGCGCTGGACTCTATGATCATTTTCTTCCGGCTGTCGTTCCCGGTTGAGCTGATTCTGCTGTCCGGGCCGGGGCAGGTGATCTTCGTTGCGCTGATGATCATGACTGCACTGCTGCTGTTCAAAGTCATCACTTCGACCGACTACAAGGGCGCGCCGATCCAGACCAAACCCAAGGAACTGATCGCGATTCCGCTGGCGTTTCTGTTGGTGCAAGGCTTGTTCGAGCCGGACTTCGGCTCCTTCGCCCGGCACTTCTCGATGGTGGTGCCGGTGTTGTTCGTCGGCTTGGGCTTGATGCTGCGCGCGAACAAACCGGTGCAGGTCGAATCAAGAATTCTCACTTAAGGCAGGTGCTCTATGTCGAGCAAGAAAAAATCCCTGGAGATCGAAACCCTGCGCGGCCTGGCGTGCCTGCTGCTGGTGCTCTATCACGTCATCGGCCCGCTGGGCGGCGGCTTGAAGATCGACATCGGCTCGCCGTTCCGGGTCATCGCCGACTCGATGGTGTACGTGCGCATGCCGCTGTTCACGTTCATCTCCGGCTACATCTATTCGATCTACAAGATTCGCGGCAATGACTTTTCCGCGTTCTTCGCCGGCAAGGTGCGCCGGTTGATCGTGCCGCTGTTCTGTGTCGGCGTGCCGTTCTCGGTGCTGCAAGCGGTGGGGCCGGGGGTGAACAAGGACGTCGGCGTGATCGATGCGTTGTTGTCGTTCTGGGTGCCGATCAACCACTTCTGGTTCCTGCAGGCGGTGTTCAGCATTTTCATCTTCGTCGGCTTGCTGGAATGGCGCGGCCTGCTGCGTTCAGCAACGCGGCTGTATGGCTTGTTTGCGTTTGCGGCAGTGTTGTTCCTGCTGCCGCCGTTGCCGCTGGATGCGTTCGGTATCAACGGTGCGATTTACCTGCTGCCGTTTTTTGTTGCAGGGATGATCGGGCAGGAAAGTGTCGATGTTTTGAAGCAGCGTTTGAAAGTGATCGGGCCGCTGCTGTTTGTGCTGATCTCGCTGACGTTGCTGTACGTCGCGGCGATTGATCGTGAGCTGATTGTCGATCGCCGCAGCCTGATTGGTTTGACGGTGGGGTGCGTGTCTTGTATCGCATTGCTGTCGAGTGACATGCGCTCGAAAGCGCTGACCTGGCTCGGCGGATATTCCTATGCGATTTTCCTTTTCCATGTGCTGTTCGCAGCGACATCGCGGTTTGTCCTTGGGCGCCTCGGCGTGAAGGATGAGAGCTTGCTGGTGCTTGGTGGTCTGAGTTGTGGATTGCTCGGGCCGGTGCTGTTGGCGATGGTGTTCAGTCGTTTCAACTTCACTTCGGTGCTGTTCCTTGGCGAGCGCGCGGCGAAGAAAAAAGCACCGGTGATTGTCGCTCCGGTGGTGCAGACGCAGAACAGCTGAAAGCTTCGCGAGCAGGCTCGCTCCCACAGAGGTTGTGTGAATTGCACAAGGTCTTTTGTGGGAGCGAGCCTGCTCGCGAAGGGGCCATCCCGGACAAAGGAAATATTCAATGATGCCAGTAGACGCCCCTCAACCCGTCGCCACCACGGCCATCACGGTAGACGATGCCCGCCAGCGCTTTGCGCAATGGCGCGAAGGCAAGGCCGGCAAGGTGCTGGCGGTTTCGGTGATTGGCGACAGCTACACCGCCGGGCAGGATTTCTACCTGAACAAACTGGTGCAGCGAGTGGCCGCCGATGTGGGTTTCGCCGGCCCCGGTTACGTTGGTTTCAACCACGGCGCGGCGCTGGGCGGCACGCATTTCAAATACACCCGCAGCAGCGACAAATACTTCGGAGGCGGCTGGAAGGTTTCCGAGCTGGGCCAGGCCAGCCCGGACAGTCGCACGATCAGCGGCAGACCGGGCGCGTGGTTGCAAGTGGATGCCAGTCCTTCGCTGCGCATCGATACCGCGGTCACTCAGGCGAAACTGTTGTATCTGGGCAGCGGCGAAGCCGACGAGCTGCGCTATCGCTGGTCGCCCGCGCAAGACTGGCAACCGTTGCAGCTCGCAGGCTCAGGCGTTCAGGAGGTCGCGCTACCCAGCGCTCCATCAGCCGCAGACTGGTCATTCAAACTAGAGGTGGTGAAGGGCGCGCCGACACTGTTCGGCCTGTGGCTGGGCAACGCTCAGCAAGGCGTGCGAGTGTCGAAACTGGCGGCTTCCGGCGCGGCATCGGCCGATTTTTATCACACGGATCCACAGTGGCAGACGCAATGGAAAGCTGTGGTGGCGAAGATCCCGGCCGACGTTTACCTGATCATGCTCGGCGGCAACGATCAGGGCTTCGGCGTCAAGCCTGCGCAGTACCTGCAAAACGTTCAGGGCCTGGTGAGCATGCTGCGCGAGATCCAGCCAGCGGCGAGCATCAACCTGATCATGCGTCAGGACACCACGCGCTCCAGCGCTTATCCGATGTCGGCCTATGCGCAGGTGCTCGAACCGTGGGCGCGTGAACAGCATCTGGGTTTTGCCAACCTGCAATGCGCATTCGGCCCCGACATCAAACGCTACGCCAGCGCGATGATCGGCCCGGACAAGATTCATCCGTTGCCGGCCACGGGCGGGAAGGTGATTGCCGATTATTTTTATGGCTGGATAACGGGTACGAGTACCGGTTGCGACGACTCGCCACCATGATCGTCTTCCCACGCTCCGCGTGGGAACGATCAATGCTGACTGTGCCGCCGCTTTCGCGAGCAGGCTCGCTCCCACAATGGATCGGCGTGACGCCCGGGTGATCAGGCGTCGTGCTTGAAGGCGTCGATGAGCCCCAGCAGTTCGTCAAGCTTGCGCGGCATCAACCGCGCATCACAGCGCGTCTCGACGTTGATGATGATCGCCGGGTCGTTGCAGCAGATGCGCACGCGAAAACGCCAGTCGCTGAAGATCACCTTCAGGCCATCGCGGTCATCCATTTCCAGCGCCTGTTCGCCATACAACGCTTTCAGGTGCGCGAGCAGCGGATAAGGATCGCGCAGCGGCCGGCGAATATCGCCGGACGCAGGAAACACACCGATCCGCTCCACCAGCAGAATCGTGCCCAGCCAGGTCTCGTTGGCGCTGGGCAGCGGTTGATGGCGCGACAACCAGCTCATCACCCCGAGGTTGCCCACCTCACGTTCAATCTCTGTCGAATGTTGTGCAATGTTCATGGTTGCCTGCCTCTGGTGGTGGGGAGTCGTCTCAGCGGCCCTTGAGGTACACGTTGTCGTAGCAGAAATTCGTCGCTTGCAAGTAACCCTCGGCATCGCCGCAATCAAAGCGCAGGCCTTTGAATTTGTAGGCCAGCACGCAGCCGTTCTGCGCTTGTTTCATCAGTGCGTCGGTGATCTGGATTTCGCCGCCCTTGCCCGGTTCGGTGTCGGCGATCAGGTCGAAGATGTCCGGGGTGAGGATGTAGCGCCCGATGATCGCCAGGTTCGACGGCGCGTCCTGCGGCGCCGGTTTCTCCACCATGTTGTTGACCCGGTAGATGCCCTCGGAAATCAGCTCACCGGCGATCACCCCGTACTTGTGAGTCTGGTCCGCGGGGACTTCCTGGATAGCGACGATCGAGCAGCGAAACTTCTTGTACAGCTGGATCATCTGCGACAGCACACCGTCGCCTTCGAGGTTCAGACACAGGTCGTCGGCCAGCACCACGGCAAACGGCTCATCGCCGATCAACGGGCGGCCACTGAGAATGGCGTGGCCCAGACCTTTCATTTCCACCTGACGGGTGTAGGAAAAAGTGCAGGTGTCGATCAGCTCGCGGGTGCCGGCGAGGAATTTCTCTTTCTCGGTGCCACGGATCTGGTGCTCGAGTTCGTAGCTGATGTCGAAGTGGTCTTCCAGCGCGCGCTTGCCCCGGCCGGTGACGATGGCCATGTGTTGCAGGCCAGCGTCCCGTGCTTCTTCAACGGCATATTCGATCAACGGCTTGTTGACGATCGGCAGCATCTCTTTCGGCATGGCTTTGGTCGCCGGCAAGAAACGCGTGCCGTAGCCGGCAGCGGGGAACAAACATTTACGAATCATAAAAGTATCCTGGACAGTCATGGAACACAGGCGACGGTTGCGCACCACAAAGTGGCGGCAAGTTTCAATGATTATTGAAGGCTTACTTTAATACCCGAGTCAGGTTGTTGCTGGCAATTAGTTGCGCTGTTAAAAAGCGCTAATGTTATGAGATGTCGACTACTTGGTTATTAGTTATTTTTAGTCGGTATCTGTCAATAGTGATAAGCGTCCAGGGAGTGCTAATAAGTACCCGGCAAACAGTTTGACCGGCAAAAATAATTATTGCCAGTGGTTGAACTAAATTTGTTTGAGGTTGTTGTCGCCCTGTTTGTGTGAATTGCTCCGCATCTCCACCAGGCATGGCTTGACACGCTACCGGGTATTTATTCAATGACGGACCGCGCTATGAAGATTCTGGTAACGGGTGGTGCCGGCTATATCGGCTCGCATACCACACTTGCATTGCTTGAAGCAGGTTATGAAGTTGTCGTTCTGGATAATCTTTGTAACAGCAGCGACGCAGCACTTCACGCCGTTGAAGCCATTTGCGGCAAAAGTGCATGGATGATTCGCGGCGATGTCTGCGATCGGCCGCTGCTCGACCGGATTTTCCGCGAGCATCAGATCGACGCCGTGCTGCATTTCGCCGGGCTCAAAGCCGTGGGCGAGAGTGTGCGCAAGCCGCTCGAATACTACGAAACCAACGTCGGCGGCAGCATCACTCTGTGTCAGGCGATGGCAGCGGCGGGGGTGTTCCGGCTGGTGTTCAGTTCCTCGGCGACGGTGTACGGCGAGCCTGAAGAGATGCCGATTCGCGAGGATTTTCCGACGGGCAATCCGACCAATCCCTACGGCCAGTCCAAGCTGATCGTCGAGAACGTGCTGCGCGACCTGAGCCTCGCCGAGCCGCGCTGGAGCATTGCGCTGCTGCGCTACTTCAACCCTATCGGCGCCCACGCCAGCGGGCACATGGGCGAAGACCCCAACGGCATCCCGAACAATCTGGTGCCGTATATCAGCCAGGTTGCGGTCGGCAGCCTGCGTGAGCTGTCGATTTTCGGTAACGATTACCCGACCGCCGATGGCACCGGCGTGCGCGATTACATTCATGTCGTCGATCTGGCGGACGGGCATTTGAAAGCGTTGCAGTCGATCAGCGAGCGCACCGGCATTCACACCTGGAACCTCGGCACCGGCGATGGCTACAGCGTGCTGCAAGTGCTGCATGCGTTCGAACAGGCCTGCGGGCGGCCGGTGCCGTACCGGATGATGCCGCGCCGCGCCGGTGATATCGCCGAGAGTTTTGCCGATGCTTCGAAAGCGGCGAAAGAACTCGGCTGGAAAGCCACGCGCAACTTGCAGGACATGGTCGCCGACACTTGGCGCTGGCAATCGAATCATCCCAATGGTTATTCGCGATGATGGCCATTTAGTCCGATGTTAGTTTCAGTCAGGTTGTTAGATAACGTCGGGAAATTACACTGGCAATGCCATTTGCAAATCCGTAGATATAAACCTGCCGTTCGACTTTAGCAGTTGCACAGGACTGTGAAAGAACAACGGATCTTGTTCGCGCTCTTTGCGGACTTGAAAGCTACCAGCTCTGACACAGATCTGTTTTTTAACAGTTCGAATGTTAGAAAGGAGTTGTTATGAAAAAAGTGATGGCAGTTGCCCTGTTGACGATGTTGAGCAACTGGGCTGCCGCCGCTGAAGCACCGTTGACAGCGGTAACCAATGTAGGTGGCAGTGTGGCGGCTTCGCAAGCGCCCGCGGCCAGTACTGCAATGGTTGCCAGTGCTGTAGCGGCGTCCAACAGCGGTGGCAGTGCCAACGGCGGTACCACCGGTACGACGGGTACCACCGGTACAACCGGCACGCATAACTAACAGGAACATTTGTTAGTGCAGTACAGAGTCGCCCGACGCAAGTCGGGTGACTTTGTTTTTTGGATTCGCCCTTGAATAGCGTAGTGCCATTATGACTCGTAGTGTTTATCTTTTAATGTTGGCAAGTCTCGCTTTGCAAGGTTGCATGTTTTCCCCCGGCCAGTACCTGAGCACCAGCGATATCACCCGCCAGGGTGCCAGCGAAAGCAGTCGGGTCGAGCTGATTCCGATCACCCCGAAGCTGATCGCCATGAACCGCGCCACGCAGAAGCGTGAATCGCTGCCGGCGGAGCTGCTGGTGACGCCGGCGGAATATCGCATCGGCAACAATGACGTGCTGTACATCACCGTCTGGGATCACCCGGAGCTGACCGCCCCCTCCGGCGCGCAACAACAGATCGATGCCAACGGCCGACTGGTGCGCTCTGATGGCACGCTGTATTACCCGTTCATCAAGGAAGTCCAGGCCGCCGGCCGGACCATCCAGCAACTGCGCGCGGACATCGAACAACGCCTGTCGGCATTCATCGCCGAGCCGCAGGTCGACGTCGCGGTGTTGCGCTTCGCCAGCCAGAAAGTCGTGGTCACCGGCGCCGTCACGAAGGCCGGCCCGCAAGCGATTTCGACCAATCCGCTGAGCGTGGTCGAGGCCCTCGGTTCCGCCGGCATCGACACCAACAATGCTGACTTGTCCGGGCTGTTGCTGACGCGCAACGGGCGGGTTTATCCGCTCAATCTCGACTCGCTCAATCAGCAGAATTCCGAACTGCAGAACGTCTACCTCAAGGGCGGCGATCAGCTGTATCTGCCATACAACGACAACAAGCGCATCTACGTCATGGGCGAAGTCAACCAGCCGCGCGCGCTGAGCTTCAAGACCGCAACCATGAACCTGTCCGACGTGCTCGGTTCGGTCGGTGGCCTGAGTCAGACCAGTTCCAACGGTAACGCGGTGTACGTGATTCGCGGCGTGGAAAATCTCGACGTCGAGCCGGCGAAGATCTATCAGCTCGAAGCCGAATCGCCGACCGCCATGGCGCTGGCCTCGCACTTCCAGGTGCGGCCGCAGGATGTCGTCTACGTCGGCCCGGCCAACGTCACTCGCTGGAACCGTTTCATCAGCCAGTTGGTGCCGTCGGCGTCGATTGTCGGCACCGGGGCTTCGGCAGCGAAGAACTGGAGCGAATACAGCAACAACAGCAAATAAGGCCGCCCGACTGTGAATCTATTGAAAGTGGGCGTCTGCCTGATGGCGGCCTCGTTGCTGTGCGGCTGCAATCCGCTAATGAGTGCATCGCTGAACAACCTCAAGGCCGCCGTCGTCGGCCCCGACGAGGTTGACGTTTCGGCGGCCGAAGTCGCCGGGGTCAATTACCCGCAACTCAAACTGACTACGCCGTCCGGCTCAGGCGTGCTGGCGCTGGTGCGCGAGCGCGAAGATCTGCAGTTCTGGGTCGCCTCCGGCAAACAGGTTTTGCTGCTGCGCGATGGCCTCGCCGTGCGCAGCATCGGCCTCGGCCTGCAAGGTGATCTGGATGGCACGCGGCTGGCCGATGATTCGCCGTTCAAACAGGGTCTGCATCACGTCGCCGACGGTTTCACCACACGGCGCTGGATCGATCTGTACAAGGGCCAGGAAGTCGGCGTGATCGTCAACAGCCGCTTTTCGCGCCGTTCCACCGAAACCCTGGAAATTCTCGACAAGGCTTACTCGGTGTTGCGCGTCGATGAACAGATCGACGCGCCAGCGATCGGCCTTAGCGCGACCAACCGTTACTGGGTCGACCCACGTGACGGTTTCATTTTGCAAAGTGAGCAACAACTGACCTCGCAATTGCGCGTCAAGCTGGTGCAATTGACTCCTGATCGCAGGCATCTGCCGTGAAGCGCCTGGGCCTTATCGCGGCGGGTCTTTTGCTGATCTCTGGGGCGTGTCAGGCCGCCGTCACCGTGTCCGGCGACGTCGCCAATCCCGGTCCGATCGCATTGCCGCCGGGCGGGCGCCTGCTCGATGTGATCAGCGAAGCCGTGCCGAACGCCGAAGGCTACTGGCTGGCAGGCGGCTTGTTGCGCCAGTCGCTGGTCGCGGAACAGACGCGGCTCAAGGTCGGCGTGCTGTTCGATCTCGAGGTGCTGCAACGCATGGCGACGCTGTTTGATCGGCCTAGTCGCGCGGCACTGGCGCAGCGCGTTGCTGAAGAGGTTCGACAGATGCCGGTGACCGGCCGGCAGATCGCTGACCTAGATCCGGTGGCCGTGGAAGTCGGCTTCGCGCGCAACATTCGTTTGGATGACGGCGATCGGCTGATCTATCCGAAACGGGTTGATGAAGTGCAGGTGTTGGGCGCGGTCACCGAGCCATGCCACTTGCCCTATCAGCCATTGCAGGAGGCCCGCGAATATCTCGAAGGCTGCTCGATTCTCGACGATGCCGAGGCCGATTACCTGTGGTTGATCCAGCCCAACGGCGTGTCGCGGCGCGTCGGCATCGCGCACTGGAATCGCGAGAGCGGGCAGTTTCCGGTGGCCGGCAGCAGGATTCTGGTGCCGATTAAAAATGATGATCTGGATCCGCCTCTTCCTGAACTGAATCAGCAGTTGGCCGAATTCATTGCCACGCAGCTGGCCGAGGTGGTTCGTTGAAGTTACGTTTTGCAGCTGTGTTGTTATTGCCCTGCGGTCTGGCTCACGCCGAGCCGCGCATCACCCAGAATGACTTCGGTGGCGCCGGTCTGTTGCAGACGCCGACCGCACGCATGGCCCCGGCCGGCGAGCTGAGCGTCAATGCCAACCGCACCGATCCGTACAGCCGTTACAGCGTGTCGTTGCAACCGCTGGACTGGCTCGAAGGTTCGTTCCGCTACACCGCGATCACCAACCGGCCGTACGGCTCGGAGGCCCTCAGCGGCAGTCAAAGCTACAAGGACAAGGCGGTCGACGCCAAAGTGCGCCTGTGGCAGGAAAGCCACTGGGCGCCGGAAGTGGCGCTGGGCTTCCGAGATATCGGTGGTACCGGTTTGTTCTCCAGCGAATTCTTCGTCGCCAACAAGCGCTTCGACAATTTCGACTTCAGCGCCGGCATTGCCTGGGGCTACATCGGTAATCGCGGCGACTTCGACAACCCTCTGGGGTATGCCAGCAGTCGCTTCGATACCCGCCCGGCGCTAGAAGGCACCGGCGACGTCAACTCCGGCGCGTACTTCCGCGGCAAGCCTTCGCTGTTCGGCGGCGTGAGCTACCAGACGCCTTGGGACCGCCTCAGTCTGAAGCTTGAATTCGAAGGCAACGACTACAAGAACGAGCCGAAGGACAACGAGATCAAACAGGACTCGCCGATCAACCTTGGCGCGGTGTTCAAGGTGACCGATTCGATCGATCTCAGCGCCGCGTGGGAACGCGGCAATACGGCGATGTTCGGCGTGACCTTTCACACCAATTTCGTCAGCCGCAAAGCGCCGGCCAAGACTTACGATCCGACTCCCGAACCGCTGCCGGCGAAGGCGCCGACGACCTCGATGGAACAGGTCAACTGGGCCGATGTGTCGCGGCGTTTGCAGCAGAATGCCGGGTACAAGGTCGAGCGCATCAGCCAGCGCGATTCCGAACTGATCGTCTATGGCGAGCAGCAGCGGTATTTCCATTCGTCCAAAGCCGTTGGCCGCGCGAGCCGGATTCTCGACAACAGCGTCAACGAAGACATCGACTGGTTCACCGTGGTCAACAAGCGCTATGACTTGCCGCTGGAAGAAACCAGCCTGCCGCGCCAGACTTTCCGCGAAGTGATCAACAACGAAGAACCCTTGGAGGCGCTGCACCGCACCACCGAAATCAACCCGGCTATGCCGCACAACGAGAAAACCCTCTACAGCGAAGCGCCGCAGCATTTCAGTTACGGCGTAGGATTGGGCTTCAAGCAGAACGTCGGCGGCCCGGATGGTTTGCTCTATCAGTTCAGTGCTGACGCCGACGCGGAATACCGCTTCAACCGCAACACCTGGTGGAGCGGTTTGCTCAGCGCCAACCTGGTCAACAACTTCGACAAATTCGTCTACGACGCGCCGAGCGGATTGCCCCGCGTGCGCACGGATTTGCGCCAGTACCTGACCACGTCAAACACGACCATGCCGTTGTTTCAGCTCAGCCATGCCGAGCAGTTGGACAAGGATCTGTATGGCATGGTGTACGGCGGTTACCTGGAATCGATGTTTGCCGGTGTCGGCGCGGAAGTGTTGTTCCGCCCGACCGGCGAGCGCTGGTCGCTGGGCGCGGATCTGAACTGGGTGCGCCAACGCGATTTCGATCAGGGCTTTGCCTTGCGCGATTACTCGGTCGTGACCGGGCATATCACCGGCTATACCGACCTGCCGTTCGACACGCTGGCGGCGGTCAGTGTCGGGCGGTATCTGGCCGGAGACTGGGGCACCACCGTGGACATCTCGCGCGAGTTTTTTAACGGCGTGCGCGTCGGTGCCTGGGCAACCATCACCACGGCCAGCAGCGCGGAATATGGCGAAGGTAGTTTCGACAAGGGCCTGTACCTGTCGATCCCGTTCGACGAAATGATGAGCATGTCGACCATGCGCCGCGCCAACCTGGTCTGGGCGCCACTGACCCGAGATGGCGGCGCCAGACTGAGCCGCAGCTATCAACTGCACTCGATGACGGATAGCCGGGAAGGGGACATGTTCTATCGCAACTTCGAGAAGATTACCGAGTAAGCGCTGGTCTCCCGAGCCGAAACAAATCCTGTGTAGGCGTGAGCCTGCGTCACGTCACACATCCCGGCCATAACCCAACCCCCTGTGGGAGCGGGCTTGCCCGCGAAGGCGCCGGCACATCCAACATATTCATCGCCTGACCTACCGGCTTCGTGAGCAAGCTCACTCCCACAGCGGGTTGTGTTACACCACAATTTTCGACCCAAACCCTAATCCCTGTGGGAGCGAACCTGCTCGCGAATGGACCGGCACATCCAACATCTCCATCGCCTGACACACCGCTTTCGCGAGCAGGCTCGCTCCCACGGGGGCGCACCTGTAGTCGATACTGATTACCCAAATCCCGCTCACAAAAAAGGGGACTTTCGTCCCCTTGTGATTTGAAGCGCTGAGCCTCAGTAAATATCCTTCGACAACAACGTAAACGGCGTCTTCACCAGGATCTTCAGATCCAGCCACAACGACCAGCTGTTGATGTACTGCAGGTCGATCTCGACACGCTTTTGCATCTTGTCGATGGTATCGGTCTCACCGCGGCAGCCGCTGATCTGTGCCAGGCCAGTGATGCCCGGTTTGATTCGGTGACGCGCCATGTAAGCGAGGATCTTGCCCGAGTAGTAATTGTTGTGCGCCACCGCATGCGGCCGTGGACCTACCAGCGCCATATGTCCCTGCAACACGTTGAACAGTTGCGGCAACTCATCCAGCGAAGTGCGACGGATAAAACGACCTACTGCGGTGATGCGCGAGTCATTACGGCTGGCCTGCTTCACTTCGCGGTCATCGTGGACACGCATCGAACGGAATTTCCAGACCTTGATCACCTTGCCGTTCCAGCCATGGCGGTCCTGCTTGAAAAACACCGGGCCGGGCGAGTTGAGTTTTACCGCCAGAGCGATGATCAACAGCAGCGGACTGAGGGCGATGATCGCCAGGAACGCCACGGTTTTCTCAACCAGACTCTTGCTCAGGGCAGCGGTCGGGCGGCTGGTCAGCGGGCTTTCGTTCAAGTAGATCGCCGGCAGGCCATCCACGACTTTCACCGAATGGTTGAGCAAGGTCAGGCTGTTCAAATCCGGTACCCACACCACGTCGACGTTGGCCCCGAGCAAATCGACATACATCGCTTCGATTTTCGCGGCTTCGCATAGCGGCAGGGTGATGTACAAGCGGCGGATGTCGTGGGCTTCGATCAGCTCGAGCAACTCGTCCTGAGCGCCGACGACACGCGGTGCGTCGGAAGCAAGGACCGGTTTGTCACCGTTGCTGACCAGGCCAATCAGCGGCAGGTTTTCCAGTTGGCTGAGTTTCTTCGCCAGGCCCAACGCCAGTTCGCCAGTGCCGACAATCAGCGTCCGGTGTTCGCTTTTACGCGAGCGCTGGTAGTACTTGGAAAACGCGTGCAACGGCGCGTAGAGGAATGCCTGACCGAGGAAGCCGTATACCGCCCAACTCAAGATCACCTGACGGGAAAACAGCTCATCGGCCTGACAGACAAACGCAATGCACGCCAGCGCGGCCATGGTCATCGACCAGCCCATGAACAGGCGGCCGAGGCCTGTCAGGTAGTTGTCGCGTTTGCGATAAACACCCGTGAATGTGTAAGCGGGCACCGAGGCCAGGACGGCGAGGGTGGCGCACATTCGGTAGTAGAACGCGACGGTGCCGGTGTGCTGTTCAGCAAGAATGAACAGCAGCGTCACGACGAAAGTCTGTGCCAGCGCCCATTGGCCCCAAAAGGTCAGTCCCTTGAGGCCCGTGCTTCGATTAATACTGAGAGAAAGATCCATACGATATCCCCAAAAGACGTCCATTCAGGTTTCAACAGTTGAAAGCCGAGTTGTTATGCAGACTTATTGTTTTTGTTTTAGCGAGTGTCTTGAGGTAACAACATCGAGAGCCGAACTGTCGTCAGCCAATAGACTAAGTTATTGCCGGGAATGGTGTCTGACGAGTTCTAACAAGATGGCACAGTGCCAACTTTTTAATAATTAAATAGATGGCTGTTAGAAAAGGTCGTGGAGAGGGGGGTGAAATAGCGGGGGCGTATTTGTTACTGTTGAGGGGTGGAGGCTGGGAGCTTTTATTGAATCAGGGAGGAAAACCAAACAGAGTGCTCTTCTTGTTGTTGTAGTCGCACTTCATATCTGTTTGTCTTGGTTTGAAGTCGTCTTCGCTTACGCAACGACTTCCTGGATCAGGCAATATCCGCGATTTCTTACGGCTCGGAACAATCGCTCGCCATTACTCGCACTCTTGAACTTGTCCTGCAATCGGCTCAGGCACATTTCCAGGCCACGGTATTGCTCGGGTTCCCGACCAATGCTGATGATCAGGTCATCACGACTGACCACACGCTCATGATGGCTCAGCATTTTTCTGACCAGAGCGGTTTCCAGACCAGTCAGGCTGATCGCAACATTGTCCTTGAGCAGCACGCCTTGTTCATCGTCAAGATGCCAGGTGTCACTGCAAGGCTCAGTGCTCTCGGTGACATTGGAGATATGAGCGCGTTCTGCACTGCGGGTCGGGAAGCTTTGAAACGGATTGTCTGTTTGCGCGGCTCGCCATTCATTTTCAAGAGTGGCCAGTATGCGTTGGGTATCATGTTCGATACTGCGCGCAACATTCTTTCGGCTGAGGCTTGGGTAACTGAACTCCATGACCATCGGGGCGGAAGAGGGCGAAGCAACACCTTCAACAAACATTTGTGCCTGCGACGTGCCAAACGAATTGAAACGCTCACTGGACAAGATGCTTTCCAGTTCACGTTGCGACGTTGTGCTGTGCGTCACAACAACAAAATATTTTCTGGGGAGGGTTGTACTCGTTTCCATGTCTCTCTCCTAAATACACACCAAAATTGGCTAAAAGATAAATCGGCAGGCGAGCAATGACTTCCTCGGAAGTAATCGTAGGCAGGGTTCTGGCCGAAAATGGCCATCGATAAATTCCACTCGATCTGCTGCTATGTTATGGAGTTTTATTGTTATGTGGCGTGATGCCGTGCTCATTCAAGTGCTTGAGTTTTAATAAGTATGAGGCGCTATTGAAACGATATGGCTGCATCAGACGATCCTTCGTACGTATGCAAAAGGGAAGACTGCCCGAGACTCAGGCAGTCGATATCAGGCCCCGCATCAGGCGATAGCCGTAGCCGCGGATGCTCTGAATCGCGTTTGTACCATACATGTCCTTGATTTTTCCACGCAAGCGGCTGATTGATTTTTCCAGCGCTCGAGGATCGTAGAAATTGGTGTTGAGGCCCATGATGCCGGCGATTTCATCATGACTCAGAATGTGATTGCCTGTGTGCGCAAAGGCCTCGAGGATCTTCATTTCGGCGAAAGAGATATCCAGTTTGCGCCGACTGTCCATCAGGCAGATCCGCGTCGGATCAAGCGTGAGGTTGATATCTCGTTGCCAGTCTTCGCTGTTGAAGAATTCCGCCAGCAAGTCTTCGCTGTCATCGCTCAATGTGTTGAGCTTGATACAGGCATCCGCCCCGGCGAGGAAATATTTGATCTTGTTGACGGCACCGCGGCCGGTAACGACAGCGCAAATAAGTGGCTTCAAGTTGTCATCGCGCAGGGTCTGCACCAGGGCCAGATTTTCTTCGATGGCTTGTGGACTATCGATGATGACGAAAATGGCGCGGTAGGAACCGATGTAACCGTGCTGTTTATATGAACTAGTGAAAGCACCTGTTTCCAGGGTCATATCGGGCTGCATGTGCTTTGCGATCAGCGATCTGAAATGATCAGCCACACCCATTGTACGACCCAGAGCAAGAACACCGGATTCATCATTTGTCGGGCGCGGACTTCTAGTCGCCAAGTTCCCTGAGAGCATCATGCGTTGACTCGAATTAGGTGCTGACATCGGGATGTTAAAGCACCGGTTCTCATCTGTGACTGACAATTGGTAACATTTGCGCGGATTTTAGACGTGTCTCCCGAGTTTTCTAACAATAACTAAGCTTTTCGGGCTTTTAGTTGATTTTCTCGGGCTTGTGAACTAATGCGTAAGTGATGGCTATATGCAATGGTGCCACTATTTTGAGCTTGTGGCGATGGCTTTGTCTGTGTCCTTTTGCCACTGATTGGCCATGTCAACAATGTGTGAGGTTGATCACACTTCATATCTGAACTGAAATATTTGTTGTAATAGATGTAAATTTTTTCCGTTTAGTTCGTCGGCCGACGATTACTAACAGCCCTTGAGTCTAACTCTGCATAAACCCTATTCTTCCGGATCGGCGAATCGCTGTATGCATACTTCAGATACTCAACCCCTGAGTGTTATCGAACCGGTCGCTCACCCTGAGTGCTCTGACGGAGGATTAATGGATTTCTGGACCCTTTTCCAGGTATTGATATTGGGCGCGGTTGAAGGCCTGACCGAATTCTTGCCCATTTCAAGTACCGGCCACCAGATTATTGTCGCCGACCTGCTCGAGTTTGGCGGCGAACGCGCCATGGCGTTCAACATCATTATTCAACTGGGGGCCATTCTTGCTGTGGTTTGGGAATTTCGTCCGAAGATCTTCGAAATCGTCAAAGGCCTGCCCACCGAGCGCAACGCGCAACGTTTCACCCTTAATCTGCTGATCGCGTTTTTCCCGGCCGTTATCCTCGGCGTGTTATTCGCCGACGCGATTCATGAATACCTGTTCAACCCGATCACCGTTGCGGTGGCCCTGGTTGTCGGCGGCATCGTCATGTTGTGGGCCGAACAGCGCAGCCATGTAGTCAGCGTCGAACATGTCGACGACATGCGCTGGTCCCACGCGTTGAAGGTCGGTTTCGTACAATGCCTGGCGATGATTCCCGGCACCTCGCGCTCCGGCTCGACCATCATCGGCGGGCTGCTCTTCGGCCTTTCGCGCAAAGCCGCCACCGAGTTCTCGTTCTTCCTCGCCATGCCGACCATGGTCGGCGCCGCCGTGTATTCCGGCTACAAATACCGCGACCTGTTCCAGCCCAACGACCTGCCAGTCTTCGCCCTCGGCTTCGTCACCGCATTCGTCTTCGCCATGATCGCCGTGCGTGGCCTGCTGAAATTTATCGCCAACCACAGCTATGCCGCGTTCGCGTGGTACCGGATCGGTTTTGGTTTGTTGATTCTGGCGACGTGGGTGTTTGGCTGGGTGAACTGGACGGCGGCTGCGGCCGCTTGAGGCGTCAAGCCAGGCGAATCAAACCGCCTGGCTGAATGAGGGGAGGGCATCAACGCCCTTCAAGCAGTTCCGCCGCCTGATCCAGCAACGCCAACGGATCCTTGGCCTTGTGAATATCCACCGACAACAACTGACGGAATTTCCGCGCCCCCGGGAATCCCGTGCCCAGGCCCAGCACATGCCGCGTGATGTGATGCATCGCGCCACCGGCGAGCAAATGCTCGGCTATATAAGGGCGCAACTGCGCCAACGCCTCAGCCCGACTGATCACCGGCGCGGTACTGCCGAACAGTTGCTGGTCGACTTCCGCCAGCAAATACGGATTGTGATAAGCCTCACGCCCGAGCATCACACCATCGAACGTCTGCAGATGCTCATGGCAGGCTTCCATCGTCTTGATCCCCCCGTTCAGCACAATCTCCAATTCCGGAAAATCCGCCTTCAACTGCGCCGCGACGTCATAGCGCAACGGCGGAATGTCGCGATTCTCCTTCGGAGACAACCCCTCGAGAATCGCAATCCGCGCATGCACGGTAAAACTCGTGCACCCGGCATCCCGCACCGTACCGACGAAATCGCACAACTGGGCATAACTGTCGCGCCCATTGATGCCGATCCGGTGCTTCACCGTCACCGGAATCGACACCGCATCGCGCATCGCCTTCACACAATCAGCCACCAACTGCGGATGCCCCATCAGGCACGCACCGATCATGTTGTTCTGGACACGATCGCTTGGGCAGCCGACGTTGAGGTTCACCTCGTCGTAGCCGTGCTCCTGAGCCATGCGCGCGCAGGCGGCGAGATCGAGCGGAACACTACCGCCGAGCTGCAACGCCAGCGGGTGCTCGGCTTCGTTGTGACGCAGGAAACGTTCGTGATCGCCGTTGAGCAGCGCGCCGGTGGTGACCATTTCGGTGTAGAGCAGGGCGTTCTTCGATAGGAGGCGTAGGAAGAAACGGCAATGGCGGTCAGTCCAATCCATCATAGGCGCAACGGAGAACCGCCGAGATAGCGCAGGGCTTGAGTTTACTGGGCTGGAGTGGGAGTTTGGTACCATTTGGCTCAACGTATTTATAGCGTGTTTTTAGGCGTTTTCAGGCGTTTTTTCGATGGCGCTGGTACAATGTACCAATCACTTTCGGAATTGTACCAGTCGACTATGGCAACGATCAGAGCACGAAAACGCACCGATGGCTCAGTCAGTTACACGGCACAGATACGCCTGTTTCGCGATGGAGCGCAAGTCTACCAAGAGAGCCAGACCTTCGCCCGGAAACAGGCGGCACAAGCGTGGGTGCGGCGACGTGAGGCAGAGCTAGATCAGCCTGGTGCGATTGAGCGGGCGAACCGCAAGGGCGTCACCGTTCAGGACATGATCAAGCAGTACCTGGATGAAATGGAGAAAGTCCGGCCGTTGGGTAAAACTAAGGAAGCCACATTAAATGCTATCGCGGCGACGGAGTTTGGCCAGACCGTTGATTCGGCTATCAACAGTCAACGATTGGTGGATTTTGCACTCTGGCGAATGAGTAAAGAGGGCGGCGGCGTCCAGCCGCAGACGGCTGGCAACGATCTGGCGCACCTTGGGGCTGTCCTTTCGATTGCGCGTCCCGCTTGGGGGTATGAGGTAGACCCTCACGCGATGCCGGACGCTCGGAAGGTATTGAGGAAGCTCGGTTACAACATGAAGAGCCGGGAGCGCGATCGCCGTCCAACCAAGGACGAGCTGGATAAACTTTTGGAGCACTTCGTCAGCATGCAGCAGCGTCGGCCTAGTTCGATCAACATGCTGAAGGTGATTGGGTTCGCGATTTTTTCCACACGTCGGCAGGATGAGATAAGCCGAATTGTGTGGGACGACGTCGATGAGTCTAATCAGCGGGTGCTGGTGAGAGATATGAAAAACCCAGGGCAGAAAATTGGCAATGATGTTTGGTGCCACCTACCCGACGAAGCCTGGAGAATTCTGCAGAGCATGCCAAAAGAGCGTGGGGAAATTTTCCCGTACAACTCGTCGTCGATCTCCACGGCCTGGGCGAAGGCGTGTAAGTTTCTAGAGATCGAAGATCTTCACTTCCACGATCTGCGACACGACGGAGTGAGTCGGTTGTTTGAGATAGATTGGGATATTCCGCGGGTGGCCAGTGTGTCTGGGCATCGTGATTGGAATTCATTGCGTAGATACACTCATCTGCGCGGACGAGGTGACCACTATGCCGAATGGCCTTGGCTAGAGAAGATTATTCAGGCGCCCGTGAAGCTGGGCGCCTGGGGCAAGCAGTAAATTAGCTGGCTCGGCGGTATCCGTTGAGCTGGTTGCATTCCTTCACGGCTGCCTCGCGTTGCAATTCTAGATAGGCCGCTAAATCAGTGATGTGTATACCCTTTGCACTTTTCTGACTGGGCTCCAATCGGGTGATTGGAATTTTGATCTGGCCTGCCAGCACCTTGCGCTGGAACATCTCCGGTGTCAGGTGTGTGAAGTAGTCCTTGCAGATCTGGTCCAGGGGGATGATTGCTCGGCCATTGTATTGGGCCATCAGGATGAACGCGGTGTTCATGCTTCCCCCTGGATCTTATAAGGACGATGGGGCAATCTTTCGCCGCCACTGAAGACAAGGAGATGAAGATGCTTCCCGAGAGAGTTGTCGTAACTATTCCCATCATCACTTTGTTGAAGGCTTTGATGCTGTCGCCTTTGGTTGTGTTGATAGGTTGGTGGGTATTTACGTGGTCTTGGGAAAGTCAGGCTGCACCTGCCTGGGTGCAGGCAGTTGGTTCGATTGGCGCCATCTTGGCTGCGGGTGCTGTTCCGGCCTGGCAACGAAGGCTTGAGGGGCTTCGACGAGAAGCCGACCAATATCAGAGACAAATCGCCGACTGCTTTCAGTTGAGGCGCCTCATTCAAGAAATTCAGCATCTGCTTACCAAGGGTGATCAGGTCAATCCCAGTTGGTTCGGAAGGAATCGGGCTCTGGTTGAAACTGGAATGCTGGATATCCTCCAGCGTTTGAGTTCTCTGGAGTCTGGGCGATCTGACAAGTTTCTGCTGAAGAGCACCTATGATGTGCGCCTGATTGTTCTGGACTTTTTGGGATCTATCAGCCCGAGCGACGCTTGTAGCGTCAACGTTCGGCGTGGGTTCGAAGAGCGTCTGGTCGAGATCCATAATGATATTCCTGGCTATATTCTTAGCCTTGAGAAAATCATTAAGGAAATCGATGCTGAAGTTAAGTGATCTCTCATACCCCACGACAGGCTGCGCGAGCGGGCGTTTCTGAGCGTTTAGCGTGGCATTGGGAGTCGCTGCCTCGCGCAGCTTTTCGTGGGGTACAAGCGCCTCGGTAGTGCTGCTGGAAGGAGCAATAATGCCTGCTGCTTCGCAGCAGAGACTTTTTGTTTCTAGCGTGTCGACGCTGATTTCCTTGCGGAGCAAAGCGGTCGTGGATTGAGTGTCGTCCTGGTCCATTTGCATGCCGCTTTCCTCCGATGTGTGAGTGCGCGTTGGTGCACCAGCCGCTGATGCGGCGTTAGCCGGGTTGCGGTGGTTGCTGGTTTGGGGTCGGATCTCGCTCATGCGGCGTTCACCTGTTCGGCCGGTTCCAGCAGGGCAGCCATGGCTAGCGCCTGGTCGCGGAGTGTGCGGGTGTCGCGTTCCAGCTTTTTGCCGGTGCGAAAGGCGCTGAACGTTTCGGATGCGATCCGGAGTTTCTCGGCGATTTCTATTAGCGTCAGTCGTTCTTGTTCACCGATTTTTGAAGCTGCCAAGGCGCGCTCGTACTGGATGTAAAGCTTCTTGCGCTGGTCAGTTGCCTGATTGAGGTAATGTTCTAGGTTGCGGACCTCTTCCCAATTTTCAGATCGCTGAATGGTTTTTCCTTCATCCATCCCGTCTCGAAATCCAACGCAGCACCCAACGTCATGGCCTTCGCTGTAGCCCTCTGAATGTCCCTTGGCTCGGCCGCTGTTGAAGCCGTGCCGGTAGGCGAGCCAGTAAACGCCGGCGATCATGAGGGCGATTGCTATCAGGGCGTAGAGTTGAACTGTCGTCATGTGGTGTGCTCCTGGTGATGTCTACGGCTGGTGGTGGCAGCCATTTGGTTTGCAATGATTATTCGTCCGAGCCGTCCTGCTGCCGCTGCATGTCTTCGTCGGCCTTGTAGGCGCGGATGTCGATCAAGGATGCGACGTGCCGGATGTGTGCGTACTTCGGTGCCTTGCGGCTGGTGTCTAGCGTGGTAATGGGAAGCTGGATACGGCCGCTGCTGATCTCGGCTACGAACGATTGCTCGTTGAGATTCCGGAAATACTGCTCGCGCACTTTGTCGAGGGGGATCAGGACGTCGCCGAAGATGCGGTAAAGCAGTTCGACGGTGGCTGACTCCGGTGCAGGGTGCAGGCGCAGCGGGTTTTGTGCTGTGTTACTCATGGCTTTGTTGGGCCTCCTTGCGTTGTTTTCTGGCCCGGTGGTTCCAGGCGTTCAGGCAATGCGTTCTGGTCAGCTCGCGCAGATGTTCGGGCACTTCGACGAGCGCGGCGTTGCGCTCCTCTCGTGTCCGCATGGCGATGATCTGGCGGGCGTATTCCCTAGGCCACGTCACGGCTGTCTGCCGGGATGGCAGGCAGGTCGATGCCCAACTGCTCAGCTAGCCAGCGGATACCGGGCTGTTTGATCCGGGTCGATTGGCTGTACTGCATGCCGAGCTGGTCGTGATGCCACTGGCCGTCCTTGATTCGCAGGTAGTCGCGATCACGGTTGGGGTAGGCCGGTAGGTTCCGATCGTTGAGCAGTCCTTTTTCACGCATGCGTGCGATGAGCTTCGGGCGAGTCATGCCGAGGTGGGTTGCGGCTTGGGCGAGAGTGCGTTCCACGGTGTGCCCCTCATGCCGCGTGCGCAGCTGGTGTTGCCGCTGCAGCAAGGTGGTTGATGGACTCACTGACTTTGCCGTAGATCTCGACATCGCTGCCGTACACGGTGAAGCAACGGGTGTGCGGGCTTTTGTGACCGATGCTCAGGATGGTGGTGACACCTGATCGAGTGTGAGTGCGATGAAGCGCGACGATTAGCGGATAGTCGAAACCCATATCGAGGTTCAGCACGCCGCCGGTGTGCACCAGTTCAAACACTCGTTGCTTGTCCGAGACTTCAAAGCGGCCGTATTCGCGGCTGGCGTGGGGACGGTGCAGCAGGTCGCTGGTATTGCTCGCATCGAACGGGCCGTTTGCTATCTCTTCGATGAAGTCGGCCAGTTTGAGATGCATCTTCTTTTCGTTCTTCAGGGTCAGCGTATGGCGTTCGCTGCCAAGCTCTACCACGAAGGTGCTTTCTGTAATGCCTCGTTCAACCTTGAGGCGAAACGCCAGACAATCGCGCTTGGGCGCGGTCCGAAGTATGTGGTTGAAGGTCCCGGTCAGGTTGACCTGAGCATTGAGCAGCTGCAGGGTGCGGTTGTCGATTTTGTACTTGATCATGCTGCATGCCCTCCACCGTTCGGATTGACTGGGGCAGGAGAGGTGCGTGCTGTCAGCTTCGGTTTGCTGATGGCGAACGCGCAGCCGTACTCCCGGGCTAAGCGCCGGATCTCAAAGATTTGGAAGGCGTTTGCAGCGGCCGGGTGGACATGCAGGGTTGCTGTGGTGCGCATAATTTGCTTCGCTCTGTGGTGGAGAGGAAGCAAAAATTAACCTTTAAGGTTAATTTATGTCAAGCATCACTACATCGACTGTCTTGATAATCTCTTTTTATCGGTGGTCGCTTGATGGCAATGTGTCATCGCTAGGAGCTATTATTTGCCTCACATGTGACAAGGAGCGGTTCTGTGAGTGAGTATTTTGAGATTGCCTATGCGGCTGCGTCTAAGAGACTGTGCTTTTTTACGGGAACCGGATTTTCAAAATCCGTGACGGGCAACTCTGCTCCAAGTTGGCAGGAGCTTTTAGAGCATGTATGTGACTTGACTCCCAATCCTTCTTCCTTAAAACAAGCACTTTTTCCTGCTTCGGGGTTAAATCCTTTAAGTTTGGAAGAGGCAGCCCAAGTTATAGCTTTGGAGTTAGAGAAGGTTGATAAAAATCTCCATTTCGAAATTGCTGAGCTAATCAAGTCATTGGTGTTGGTGGGAGATAATTCCATAATTAGTAACTTTATGGCTAACAATCATGTGGAAGTAGTCACCACTAATTATGATCTGCTTCTAGAAGGTCTGTCAGGGACGAACTGGCAATCTCTTTCACCTGGACTCCCTGTGCCTCGCTCTGATGCGAGAGTGCGTATATATCATGTTCATGGTTCTGTAGTATCACCTAGTCATATGGTCGTGACTTCTGAAGACTACTTTCGTTTCATCAACGGCGAATCGTATTTCTCAAGAAAACTAAGCACCGTTCTACATGAGAATACGGTCGTGATTTTGGGGTATTCGCTTGGAGACACAAATCTCAAAGCAATTATCAATGAATATAAAGCATTTTCTAAGGCGCACGTAATCAGCTCTAATATCTTCTTGGTGTCCCGGTCGGCTGTAAGTCAGTATGTTAAGGATTATTACTATCACTGTTATGGAATAAGAGTCCTAGATTCTTTGCAAGTACACGATTTTTTCTTCAGGCTGAATCAATACATGCCCGTCGCGGTTCGCTGTGCGCTGCCGTCGTTGGACAACATTCGACAGATTCTATACCACGGGCAAGAGTACACGCCGGCGCACTTACAGGCGGAAAGCTCATTTTACGAGATTGTTTCGTCTTTCTCTGCTGTAGGTGTGAGCATTAACAACCCAGCAGTAGTGAACAGCATAGGTAGGATTATCCAAGCGAAGCAAATATTGAGCTCTGTTACTGGTGCTTGGGACCAGTACGCGCATATGGCAAAATGGTTAGTTTACTTGGGTGGTATTTTAGAAATAAAAGGAACGTCAATTGAAACTCTTTATTTGTCTGCTGTTCAGTCTTCCATGGCTAATATGACTAATACATTTATGCATGGGTACTCGTGGGACGCATTTGCCTGTTGGAATGCACGGTGGAACTCTGTTATTGCATCTAATAGGTCAATGATAAAAAGACATGTGTTAGCAAATCTTATGCTTTGGCCCCCAGCAATGATTGTCGTAAATCAATAACGATTAATATAGCAGGGCGTAACTGGTTGTTCTATGAGTCACAGGTCAGAAATTTTCCAGCGCGCCCTTCCGCATATACTCCAGTCTTCCGTCAAGCGAATAATTCTATCTGGCCAGTCTGGATTGAGGGCGTAGAGATAATGCTCGTTGCCTTCCTGTTTTAATTGTTTAAGCGTTGCAGCCTCATCACGCGCCCTTTTTGCCACTACGAAGTGGCCTGGTAGGGCTTCAAGTGAAGGGTCAACGACTATCTTATCCCCCTCAAAAAACTTAGGCTCCATACTTATCCCTTCCACTCGAAGTATGAATGCATTAGGGCCAACTGGACCGGGCGCATCAATCCATTCTTCAGTTTCTCTGGAATCAATCTCACCCTTAAATTCGCACCATGCTCCTGCTGCGATAGGGCCAATCACTGGCAGCTTTCGGCCAGTGATGGTCAATACCGTAGCATTATTGAGTTCGCCAAGACCAAAGGGCATGTCGAGGTAGCCTTGGTGCAAATTCAAAGCCTTCTCAATTTCTCTAGCAATTTGGTCGCCGATACCTTTGCTTGGATTTTTTCCGCCGAAAGCACTCACTTGAGCAGGTGCCTTGCCTAGAAGGTCCGCGATATCGGTCAATCTCAGCTTTTTGTCGGCTAAGACGCGTCGGAAATTTTTAAGGCGAGTATCAGAAATTTTCATCAGTGGATTTTGAGCAGGTTAACCTAGAAGGTGAATGTCCTTGGAGGTATTGAAAAAAATAACCCTAAAGGTTAATGTTGCGAGTGAGGAGGTGCACATGAAGCTTCGCGATTACATTCATCACCTAGACCATGCTGCTCAAAAAGCGTACGCAAAGCGCTGCGGCATTGCCGTGAGCTATCTGCGTCTTCACATAAAATATGCGAGCAAAGATCCCAGCGTGTCGTTGATCAAGTCTTTAGCTCGCGAAAGTGAGGGAAAGGTCTCTCTTGGTGAGGTGTTGGAACACTTCGGTGTTACTGAGGCTCAACCTTTTCGCAACGCGGCATAGATAGAAAAAAGGCGACCCATAGGCCGCCCAGTTCCTCCCGGCACGCACCACCACAGCGCTGTCGGGTCGCGATAAATAAAGGCGGGCACACCACATGCAACCACCTTTCTTTATCGCGCTTTTCCAAGGCTCGGAAGCCTTGGTGTTGCTGCCTCTTCCACCACAGATTTGGCAGCTGTTGCGCCAGGGGTGAGCAACGGATTGCTCGCCCCGGCACGGTGCCGGTGTCGATCCCGAAGATCTAGCCGGCGTTTGGGCCCTTTCAAGCCACGCGGCAAATGTATCACCACTGCATGTCGCGCGGCACTGGCAACTTACAAGGATTAATGCCATGAGCCGTATCGCTCTGAGTTCTGTTGAGCGGGCGCAGCGGGAAGTTTTGCCGCTCGATCTCGCGCTTTACCATGCCGCTCGGGACTACCCCGGCGGCGCCGCAGCTATCGCCGCCACTACCGGCCGGAATGCGACCACGCTGCAGCACAAGCTGTCCCCAACCCACCCTAGCCACACGGTGAACATTCAAGAGTTCGGCGAGATTCTGGAGCTGACCAAGGATCGCCGCATTCTGGATGCGGTGCATGCATTGGTCGGTGACACGACTTGGCAGGAGCTGGCTGAGGCGTACACCAACGACATGCCCGAGACGTTGACCACCGGTATTGCCGAGTACTTCCGGCAGGTGGCGGATCTGGCGGATACCTGGGCCAAGAGCATTGGTGACGGTGTGGTTTCTGATGAGGAACTGGCCGCGATTCGCCTGCAGGTATTTCGAGGCATTCAGGGACTGCTGGGATTGTTCAACCGCGCCACCTACGTCAATCAGACGACGCGGGGTACTGATCGTGGTTGATATCGTCGATTTCGCTAATGACCTGGTGCAAGAGCGTATTGATCAGGCGCTGGCTGCACGTCTCCTCGCCGCCAAGCCCACTTTGGCGGCGCATTCGTTTCTGTTCTGTGAAACCTGTGATGGTCCGATTCCGGAAGCGCGCCGCTTGGCGCAACCCGGCTGTACCCAGTGCGTCGACTGCCTTTCGCTCGCGGAATTGAAAGGGGCACGCCATGCTCGATGACGTACTGGGGCAATTCGCGGATTACGGTCTTGAACCTGCGCAGCCATTGGTGTTCGGCAAGCTGACACGCTGTAAGACGACGCAAGACAAGGGCAAGGAAAAGAACGGTTGGTATGTCGTTCATGAGCAACGCACCGAGAAAGGCGAGACGCTGATCTTCGGTGCGTTCGGTGACTGGCGTTCGGGCGAGCCTCAGAAGGTCAAGGTCAAGGCCGGGCGGATGTCACCTGAAGAGCGCGAGGTTATGCGCGCTCGACAGGAAGAGGCCAAACGGCGTGCGGCTGAGATCTCAGCCAACGCGGCACGTCGTGCGGCGAAGCGTGCGGCGGGTATGTTCAAGCGCATGCCGGAGAAGGGCCGTAGCGACTATCTGGATCGCAAGCAGATCGTCGGCTTTGGCGTTCGTTATGCGCCGCGCACCGGTGCGTTTCTGGTGCCGATGAGCAACGTACGCGACGAGATTGTCGGCCTGCAGGTGGTGTTCCCAACCAAGCAAGAGGATACCGGCCGGGACAAGTCATATTGGCCTTACGGCATGTCGAAGGAGGGCGCTTTCCATCTGATCGGGCCGCACCCGGATCCGGGCGAGCCGGTGCTGGTGTGTGAGGGTTATGCAACCGGCGCAAGTCTGCATATGGCCACGTCTCTGACCGTGGCCGTTGCGTTTGACGCGGGCAACTTGTTGGTGGTTTGCAAGGCCATGCGCGAGCGTTTCGCCGGTTGCCCGCTGATCATCTGCCGGGACGATGACTGGAAAACCACGAAGCCGAATGGCGATGCGTGGAACCCCGGTGAAGAGAAAGCGAACAACGCGGCGCTGATTGTCGGCGGCCAGGTGGTCGCGCCGATCTTTTCCGGCGAGCGGGAAGCCAAGTTGACCGACTTTAACGACCTGCATGTTACTGAAGGTTTGGAGGCGGTGCGCCGTCAGGTGCTTGCAGTGGTCAAACCGCCGGCCGCTGGTGGTTGGAAAGATCTCCTCGCACGTAGCGAGAGCGGCGCGCTGATTGCGCACATGCAGAATGTCGAGCTGATCCTGGCCAATGATGAGCGTTGGGCCGGGGTCATCAGTTACAGCGCGTTCAGCTCGAAGATCGTGAAGCTGCGTGCGGCGCCTTATGGCGGCGGCACGGGTGATTGGGCGGACATTGATGATATGCGGGTGATGAAGTGGCTCGCGCAGCAGTACAACTTGCGGGTCAAGGCTTCGCATGTGATCGAGGCGGTGAGCGTGGTTGCGCATGATCATGCGTTTCATCCAGTGCGCCAGTACCTGCGCAAGCTGCAGTGGGATCAGGTGCCTCGGCTTGAAAGTTGGCTCACGGACGTCATGGGCGTGAAGGCAACAGATTATTCGGCAAAGGTCGGCAAGCGCTGGATGTTGTCGGCCGTGGCGCGGGTAATGAAGCCGGGTTGCAAGGCTGACTCGGTGATGATTCTGGAAGGTGCGCAGGGCGCCGGTAAGTCGACCGCAATGAGCATTCTCGGTGGCGAGTGGTTCATGGACACGCCGTTTGCTCTCGGCGACAAGGACGGCTTTCAGGCGATCCGGGGCAAGTGGATCGTGGAGCTAGGCGAGCTGGACAGCTTCAACAAGGCCGAGAGTACGAAGGCCAAGCAGTTCTTTTCGGCGTCCACCGACACTTACCGCGAGAGCTACGGCCGTAGAACGATGGACGTGCCACGCCAGTGTGTTTTCGTGGGTACGACCAACCAAGACGAGTACCTGAAGGACGCCACCGGCAACCGGCGTTACTGGCCGGTCGCGTGTACCAAGGTGGATCTGGAGTTGTTGCGCTCGATGCGCGATCAGCTGTGGGCCGAGGCGGTGTTCTGCTACGACGCGGGCGACCTTTGGTGGGTGACGCTGGATGAGGCGGCAATGTTCGGCGAAGAGCAGGACGAGCGTTTCGTTGTGGATGAATGGGAAGGTCCGATTCTGACCTGGCTCGAGGAGTCGCAGATCGGCGAGACCACCACCGGCAGTGACGTGCTCACCAGTGCGTTGAAGTTGGACTTCGGGCATTGGGGCAAACCGGAGCAGATGCGCGTCGGAGCGATTATGCATCGGTTGGGCTGGCGGCGTGTTCGGTTGCCGGCGTTGGCTAAGAGTGGCCAGCGGCCTTGGGCGTACAAGAAGCCGGCAGGGTGGGGCGGTGCCTCGGCGTTGCAGCGGGAAGCGATCGAGGAGCCTTGCTTTGATTAAGGAGATCGATTCGCTGCTTCGGTTGTGGGCGCAGGAGCTGCATTCGGAACATTCGAAAGGAGGGCTGGCAGGGGGAAACATAGTTGCCATGATGATGGAGAGCAACGGGCAACTGATCAGGGGGCGGCGTGCTTTCCGGGCGCCGCTGGAGAGTTCGTTGGACATCGAACTGATCGTGACCAAGCACCTTGCGCCAGAGCTGGTGACGGTGGTGCGGGAGCATTACTGCACGCTCGATGTGGATATGCGCTTGCGGTACGCCCATTGCGGTTGTGGCCGCGACACGTACTACCAGCGTTTGCATGAGGCGCATCTGCAGATCTTCGGCGTGATGATGGGGCTGGCTGCGTGACCCCAGGCATCGTTCCGGTTGTGGTTGTCCCACTGGCCCGTCTTGTCTCGCTGCGTTTTGATGCAGTGGGACAGGTGCGGGCCTTGTCGTTGTTGGGCTGTCCCACCGTCCCGCCTAGAAGTGCCTCCCGCCTGTGTGAGCGTAGCGGGCGAGCACTACGCGCTTACGCGCGAACGCGTGTTCTTTAAAATTCTTCCTTTACACGAGAAAAGAGAAAGATAAGTAGGACAGTGGGGCGAAGCCCCGAATTTAGGCGCTCTCAGGCGTCCCACTTCAATTCTGGAAAGTGGGACTTATGGGACACCACCGCAACAACAGATTGCCGGGGAGGTGTATTCGCCGACATTCATTAGGCGTTCACCCTGCGTTGCCCACTTATTCACCGGGTGGCATTGAAACAGGGTTGCTGCCACCGGAATCGACCTGTAAAAAGTAGTCATCTTCGATAGGTGCGACCGCAGAGAGCGGCAGGCACCACACCACCAAACCCGGCCATTGCGCCGGGTTTTTGCGTTTAGGGGTTGGCGATGACAAGCGAGCAACAAGCACTGGCAGAAATGCCGATCTGGTTAGTGATCGTCCTGGCCCTGGTCGGTGGCGTATCGGGGGAAATGTGGCGGGCCGACAAGGACGGCGCGCGAGGCTGGGCATTGTTGCGCAGGCTGGCACTTCGATCCGGTGCCTGCATTGTGTGCGGGGTGTCGGCAATGATGCTGATGATCGCCGCCGGCATGACAATCTGGACGGCGGGCGCCTTGGGTTGCCTGACGGCGATGGCAGGTGCAGATGTGGCCATCGGGTTGTACGAACGCTGGGCTGCCAAGCGGCTTGGCGTGTGCGATGTCCCGCCGAATGGCGGCGGGCCAGCCTGAAACCGCCGGGGACCCTGGGGTTATTCGGAAGGTACGGGGTCGGAAACCCGCGGGATCGTGTTAGCGGGCGGTTCACCAGCTTAGTGAACTGAGGTGAACTGGGGGTGAACAGGTGAACTCGCGGGGTGAACTGGAGAAATTAACCATGACAATCATCAGCAAAACGGAGTTTGCGGCCCGGCGCGGGTGGGCCAAATCCTACGTTTCCAAATTGGCCAGCCAGGATCGTCTGGTGCTTACCGAAAACGGCAAGATTGATCTTGAGGCTACTGAGGCGCTGCTCGATAAGACCAGCGACCCGAGCAAGGCCGCAGTCGCCGAACGTCACCAGCAAGAGCGGATTCAGCGTGACGTTTACAGTCAACTGTCCCCACTGACTGAGCCGACTTCCACGGCTGCGCCGCCGCAACTAATACCTGTCGATGGTAAACACCCCGACTACCAGAAGTCCCGCGCGCTGCGCGAACACAACATGGCGAAACTGGCCGAGATCGAACTGGGTAAGGCTCAAGGTTCGTTGGTGTCGAGGGAGGCAGTCGAGACCGGTGCCTACGACGCCGGTCGATTGCTACGGGATCAGTTGTTTAGTCCGCTGCCTCAGCTGTCCTACGACTTGGCGGCCATGACCGATCCCTGGCAAATCGAAAAACACCTCACCGCGACAATCCGACGAACGCTGGAGGAAGCCGAGCGCCTCTCTTCAGCCGACCTTGATCACGCCTTAACAGTGAACTGAACCTATGCACACGGAATTTTCTGACGGTGCACAGGTGTACCGTGAGAACTACTTCCGTGGGCTGCGTCCCGACCCCGATCTCTGGATCGATGAATGGGCCGACGAGTACATGCGGATTCCACGGGACACCGGCGCCCCTGAGCCCGGCCAGTACCGCACCTCACGAACACCTTATGCCCGCGAGCCAATGCGCTGCCTGTCGCCGGCTCACCCTTGCAGGCGCGTGGTCACCATGGTGGCCTCGCAGTTGATGAAAACCCAGATCGCCCTGAACTGGATGGGTGGCCTGATCCACATGGCGCCTTCAAACATCCTGGCCTTGCTGCCCAGCCTTGGATTGTCCAAGCGGGTCTCGGGGCGGATCAGCAAAACCATCAAGGCTACCCCGGTGCTGCGTGAGCGCGTGGCTACCAGCCGCTCACGGGATGCCCGCAATACGATGGACACCAAGGAATTTGAAGGTGGTTCGCTGTACGTGACCACCGCCGGTTCTGCGGCCAACCTCTCGGAGCTGTCGGCACGTTACATCTATGGCGACGAAGTCGACCGCTGGGAAAACGATGTCGGTCAGGAGGGGGATCCCATCAGGCTGGCCGAAACGCGGGCGACCAACTTCGGGCGCAACGCTAAGATATATTTTTCCAGCTCGCCGACGATCAAGGGTGCCTCGCGGATCGCCGATCTGTTCGAGTCCAGCGACCAGCGTCACTATTATGTGCCGTGCCCCACCTGCGGCCATATGCAGGTGTTGGAGTGGGAGCGGCTGCACTACAGCGCGGACTTCGCCACCGTGCATTACGAGTGCGCCGCTCCTGAATGCGACGTGCTGATCGAGGAGCACCACAAAAGCGATATGCTCGCCCGAGGTGAGTGGCGCGCGCATGGTCGTGGCGATGGCAAGACTGTGGGGTTTCATCTCAGCGCCCTGTATTCGCCGACCGGCTGGATGGATTGGGCCTCGCTCGCCGTCGAGTTCGAGGATGCGAAAAAGGCTCAGTCACAAGGTGATACCAGCCTGATGCAGGTGTTCTACAACACCCGTCTGGCGAAGGTCTGGGACAGCGCGCTCGAACAGACTAAGGCTGAAGTGTTGATCGCCAGGGCTCGGCAGGAAACCTACACCCTCGGCACGATGCCACTGGGCGTGCTGATGCTGACCGGCGCCGTCGACGTTCAGGCCAATCGTCTGGAACTGATGGTGATGGGCTTCGGTGTCGGCATGGAGCGCTGGGTTGTTGATCACCAAATCATCTGGGGCGACCCGGCAGACGAACATACCTGGGCGGTGCTGGACGAGAAACTCAAAGCTCGTTACCGGCATCCCTGCGGAGTCGGTCTTGCGATTCTCGCCGTGGGCGTCGACTCCGGCGGTCATCACACCGATGAGGTCTACCAGTTCTGCCGCGTTCGCCGCTGGCGCAACATCTTCGCCATCAAGGGCGCGAGCAAGCCGGGCAGGCCGGTGATTGCACAGCGCCCGTCCATGGTTGACGTGACGTGGAAAGGCCAGACCGAACGCAACGGCGCCGAGCTGTGGTTCGTCGGCACTGACACCGCCAAAGACTGGATCTACAACCGCTATCCATTCCCGGATGGCCCGGGTTCGCTGCACTTTGCCAACGACCTGCCGGACGAGTTTTTCGCCCAATGCGTCGCCGAGCGCAAAGTCGTCCGCTACGTGCGCGGACACAAGCGCATCGAATGGGTGAAAGGCAAGGCTGAGCGTAACGAAGCGCTCGACCTGATGGTGTACTGCCTTGCGATGGCGCATTACCTCGGCATCAACCGCTATCAGGAACACGATTGGGACAGGGTGCGACAAGCCCTGGCCCAGTCCGGATTGTTCGATGATGCCTTGAGCATCAAGCCTGTTCAGGGCGAGCGACTTGATGCTGAGCAGACACCGGCGCCCGCTGCTGTACGCCAAGCCCAACCCGCACCACCCCCCGTTGCACCGGTTACACAATCGCGACCGGCACCCCCTCAACGCCGCAGCTCTGCCAGCGGCTATCTGAAGAGACGCTGATATGTCCTTTACGAAAAAGCACCTCGACGCGGTTGAGGCGGCTATCGCACGCGGTGAAAAAACTGTGCGCTACACCGACCGCACCGTGGAATACCGCACGGTCGATGAGCTGCTCAAGGCGCGCGAAGAAATACGCTCGTCGCTTGCCAGCGCTGCCGGGCCACGTTCGCGCGTCGTCCGGCTGTACCATGCCGGTAAGGGGGTCTGATGGCCCGACACTTTCCAACGCTGACCCGTAACGGTTTTGTCCTGCCGTCCAACATCAAAGCCAGTTACGAAGGCGCTGGAGAAGGGCGCCGCTCCACTGGTTGGGACGCGCCCGACAACGGGATCAACAGCATCAACACCCCGGCACTGCGCAACCTGCGGTCGCGTTCTCGGGCAGCGGTTCGCAACGACCCGTATGCCTTCAACGTCATCGACAAGCGCGTCAGTAACCTAATCGGCACGGGCATTACTCCTCGGCCTACGACCGACGATGATGCTTTGCGCAAGCTGCTGCAGGAGCTGTGGGGGGATTGGGTTGATGAGTCGGACGCGGATGATCGCACCGACTTCTACGGCCAGCAGGCTCTGGTGGCGCGCACGGTGGAAACCTCGGGCGAATGCTTCGTTCGGTTGCGTCCACGCGGTCTGAATGAAGGCTTGGCAGTTCCGCTGCAGCTGCAGGTCCTCGCACCGGAATTTGTGCCGCACGACAAATTCGAGACCACCAAAAACGGCAACGTCATCCGCGCTGGCATCGAGTTCACCCCCGGCGGCAAGCGTGTGGCGTACTGGATGTACCTGTCGCATCCGCGCGATGCAGCCTCGCTGAACGCTGGCTACAACCAACTGGTCCGCGTGCCGGCTACTCAGGTGCTGCACATCTTCGAACCGGTGGAGCCGGGCCAGTTGCGCGGAGTGCCGCGATTGTCGCCGGTGCTCAAACGCCTGCGCAGTCTGGACAACTACGACGACGCGGTGCTGTTCCGTCAGGAAGTGGCCAACCTCTTTGCCGGTTTCATCAAGCGTCCAGCGCCGGACTCGGGGCCTCTTCCCAGAGATCCGGTGACCGGTCAGCCGCTCGACCTGGACCGCGATGGCTTCACGCCGATGGTTGCGCTCGAACCCGGCACCATGCAGGAACTGTGGGCAGGTGAGGAGGTTGAGTTCTCCAAACCGCCAGACGCCGGCAACAACTACCCTGACTTCATGCGGCAGCAACTGATGGCTGCTGCAGCAGGGTCGGGCACGCCTTACGAGATCCTCACGGGCGACATGCGCGGCATCAACGACCGAGCGCTTCGGGTGGTGCTCAACGAGTTTCGACGCCGACTGGAACAACTGCAATTCAGCGTCTACGTGCATCAGCTCTGCCGTCCCGTGCGGGCGGCGTGGATGGACATGGCGGTGCTGTCTGGCGTCCTGGTGCTGGACGATTACGCACAGAAACGCCGCCAGTACCTGCGCACTCGCTGGGTGCCTCAAGGCTGGGCCTATATCCAGCCAGTACAGGACGTGCAGGCACGCCGGATGGAAGTACAGGCCGGCTTTTCCTCTCGCAGCGAGATGGTGCTGCGCACCGGCTACGACGCGGAAACGGTCGATCTGGAAAACGCCGCCGATCTGGCGCGGGCCACAAAACTGGGCCTCAACTACAACACCCTTGATGCCGTCGAAGACACCGACGACAAGGAGCAACCATGAGCAAGCAAGCGCGACCGCGCATTTACAACCGCGCAGGCAAGCGCGTCGAGGTTCAGGACAAGACCTGGTACGCCCTGCACGCCAGTGGAGAGGCCACCGAGCGAGTGATCGAGGTTTTCGTCTATGGCGAGATCGGCGCGTGGGGCATCACTGCCAATCAATTCGTGCAGGATCTGCGCGCCATGGATGATGGTGTGTCTCCGGTGGTGGCCGCGTTCAACAGTATCGGTGGCGACCTGTTCGACGGTCTGGCCATGCACAACGCGCTGTCGCGTCTGGGCGAGCGTTGCACCGGGCGAATCGATGCGCTTGCTGCCAGTGCCGCGAGTGTCGCCGTGTGCGGTGCACACCGCGTAGTCATCGCGGCAAACGCCATGTTGATGATTCACAACCCATACACCTATGCAGGCGGGGGCGCTGAGGACTTCCGCCGGGTCGCTGATGTATTGGATCAAACCTTGGAGGCGATCATCGCGGCCTATAAGGCCAAGGCGCCCGACATCGATGACGCTGAACTGCGGCGAATGGTTGATGCTGAAACCTGGCTGACTGCTAACGAAGCGGTGGCTCTTGGCCTTGCAGACGAAGTCGGCGACGGCATCAAGGTCAAAGCATGCCTCGGTCAAGGCGCGGTGTTGCAACGGTTCCAGCATGCTCCGGTTGAGTTGGTGGCCCAGCTCGACGAGCCGCCTGAACCGGATCCCGAACTTGAACCTGTCGATCCGCCGCTGGTGCCGCCTGGAGTCGACTCGGCAAAGTTGGCACTGATGATTACTCAGCGTTGCACGGCGGCGGGCATCAGCAATCTGGTCGAGCCGCTGCTCAATTCTACCCAGCTCGAAAGCGAGGAAATCGTTCTCGCCGGTTTGGCTCGCGCCAAGGCGGTGAACGACCTCTGCGTTGCCGCGCGTCTGCCGGAATTCAGCGCCGAGTATGTCGCGGCCGGTCTGGATGCGGCGGCGGTTCGGGCGCGTCTGTTCGACAAGATTGTCACCAGCGGCAAAGGCTTTGAAATCGACAACAGTCTGCCGCTGGCGGATGACCCAGCGCCCAAGGTGCTGGCCAAACAACCTGATCCCAACTCGATTTGGGCTGCTCGCCAAGCGGCTCAAACTGGAACCGCGCACGGCGCGAAAGGAGCACGAGCATGACCATCAAACAGGAACCGATGCACGCAGGTGAATTCCTGCTGTCCGAGGGCGCCGGCACGATCTCGCGCGAAGCGATCAATGTCGCGGCGGGGCCAGCATTGTGGCCGGGCCAAATTCTCGGACTGGTGACCGCCACCGGCGAATTCGCACCGTACGAACCGACTGCTGAGGACGGCACGGAGAACGCTGTCGCCATTCTCTACGGCCCGCTGGGCGAATCCGATGTGGTGCGTCGCGGTCGCGCCGTGGTGCGGTTGGCCGAAGTCAGCGAAGCGCATTTGACCGGTCTGGATCTGGCCGCCGAGAAAGCACTCGCCACTCATTTCGTGATCGTTCGCTAAGGCGATCCTTCTTTTGTATGCATCCCGCCGCGTGCGGGATTTTTCGTTTCTGGAGAGTACCCATGGCCGATATCGCCATTTTTGACGACGAAGCGTTCACCGTTACTTCGCTCACCGCTGCACTCAATGATCAACCGTACCTGCCAGGGCGCATCAGCGCTCTGGGCCTGTTCCGCGAGGAAGGCATTACCACGCTGACCGTGCAGATTGAAAAGGACGGCGACACCCTTGCACTGGTGCCCGCTGGTGAACGTGGTGGTTCTGGCTTGGTGGTTGCTGCCAGCAAGCGCAACCTGATCCCGTTCAACACTGTGCACCTGCCTGAGCGCTTCACCATCAAGGCTGACGAGATCCAAGGCATCCGTGCCTTCGGTACTCGCACTGAGTTGCAGGCGGTGCAGGACGTGGTCAATGCGCGTCTAGCTAAGGCGCGTCGTCAGTTGGACGCCACGCATGAGTTCCAGCGCATGGGCGCACTCAACGGCCAGATCCTCGACGCTGATGGTTCGACGGTGCTGCTGGACTTGTATGAGCGCTTCGGTGTGCAGCGTCAGAAGATGTCCATGGGGCTGACTAAGGCCGATACCGAGCTGCGGGTCATGTGCGGTGAGGCGCTGGACATGCAGGAAGATGCGCTGGGCAGCGTGACCAGTACCGGTTCGCGCGCTTTCTGCGGCAAGAACTTCTGGAACAAGCTGATTGTTCACAAGTCGGTCAAAGAGACCTACCTCAACAGTCAGCAAGCGGCCGCGCTGCGCGGTGATGCCCGGGAAAGCTTCGAGTTCGGCGGCATTATCTGGGAGCGTTACCGTGGCAAGGTCGCTGGCGTTTCGTTCGTGCATGACGACAAGGCGCTTCTGGTTCCGGAAGGCGTGCCGGATCTGTACATCTCGGTGTTTGCGCCGGCTGACTACATGGAAACGGTCAACACTCAAGGCATTCCGTACTACAGCATGATCGAGCCGCTGCCCTTCAACAAAGGCATGGCCGGTGAGGCGCAGTCGAACCCACTGCACCTGTGTACTCGACCGCGTGCCCAAGTCCTGCTGGAACTCTGACCATGGGCTTTCGCGATCTGATCGCCGAAGTCGACGCAGTGGTGTTCGAAACGCTGGGCGATACGGCGCGGATCGAGGGTCGCGACGAGCCGGTGTTCGGCATGTTCGCCGCGCCCTGGCTGCAACCCAAATTCGGCAAGCTCAACACCGGGTTGCGCGAGCCGCGCTTCGAGATCCGCGTCAGCGATTCGCAAGGTCTGGAACAGGGCATGCTGGTCAGCGTCGACTTGCCTGCCTTGGACGGCGGCGGTGATTACGACTTGATCCAGCTCGAACCGAGCGGCGACGGCCTGGTCGCCCTGATTCTGAGGTTGCGGCCATGAGTGTCGGTAGCTATTTCAAACCCTCGGCCGGGGGCGGGATGATCTCCATCCAGTCCTCGGCCGCAGACTTTCAGGCGTTCCAGGACTTTGCCAAGGTGGTACCGAAAGCGGCCGCTGCGGCGCATCGGCGCGCGATCAACAAGACGTTGGGTTGGTTGCGCACGCACATTGCCCGAGCGGTCAGCCGGTCGGAGCGCATTGCTGTTGCGGCGGTGCGTCAGCGTTTGCGCAGCTATCCGGTTTCCGGCGGGGCTGCGAGCGGCAAACTGTGGTTCGGTTTGAACGCCATCGAGTCCAGCCGGATCGGCCGGGCGCGACAGAGCGGCAGCGGCGTGTCAGTAGCGGGGCGGCGTTACCAAGGGGCTTTCCTCAAGAAGGTCTACGGCAACAAGCCCGATATCTGGATCCGCACGGCCAGCAAGCATTTCAACGCGGACGACTACCCCGACAGCACGGTGTCACCTGGTCGCGGGCCGAGTTCGGGTTGGGTTGCCGAAAACGGCAGTCGTTTCCCGCTGGCCAAGGCCAAGGTATCGCTGGAGCAAGCCCGGCCCCACTTCGACAGCTGGGTAAAAAAGGCGGATGAGCGCCTGCTGGAGATCCTCAAGCAGGAGCTCAACTTTGAGCTGCAGAAATACCTTAAGAGGATCGGCAATGTCTGAGGAACCGTTCAGCCTGGACCAGCTTTATCGGGCCATAGAACAGCATCTGCGTACCCACTTGCCTGGCGTGCAGGCAGTCACAGCCTGGCCAGACATTAAGGATCGCGTGTTGCTGCCCGCGGTGTTTCTGGAAGTGGCCGAGATCGAGCCGGGTACCGATATCGGCACCGGCGAAACCTCGCTGGTCTGCAAGTTCGAGGCTCGGATCATTGTTGACCCGATCAAGCCGCACCATCATCGGCAGGCCGTGCAGTTAGCGACGCAGTTGGCGGTGCTGCTGCGAGCGCAAACGTGGGGGTTGGCAGTTGAACCCGCCGAGTTTGTGCAATCGCTGCAGGACTGGACCCAGCCGCACCTGGATGGATACACGGTGTGGCTGGTGGAGTGGACTCAGCAGGTTTATCTCGGCCTTGAGGAATGGCCGTGGCCGGACGAACCGCCGGGGTCGTTAGTGTTTGAAGTCGATCCGGGTGACGGGCAATTCAGGCCGGAGGATCTGCCGTGAGTTACGCAAGCGCGCAGCATGACCGCATGATCGCGGGTGCGGTAAAGGCTTGCTACGTGGTCGCGGTGGATCTGTCCGCTTCGCCGCCAGTATGTCGCGTGTCGGATGGCAGTGAATGGGTCAGCGCCTGGGTGCGGTGGCACAGCATTGCAGCGGGCAAGGCCAGGCACTGGCGGGCGCCGTCTTTGGGCGAGCAGGGCAGTTTGATCAGTCCCAGCGGTGACGTGTCGCAAGGCACGTTTGTCCCGGGCCTGTATGGCAATGCCGGACCGCCGCCAGATAACCGCGACCATGTCGAGGTCTGGCGTTTTGATGATGGCGGCTCTCTGATCTACGACTGGCAGGCCAAGAGCTACAGCATCACGCTGCCGAGCGGCACGGTCACCATCAAAGTGGCGAGCACGGAAGCGGTTGTAACCGATAGCGCCGTGAGCGTGACCACCGGCAACATCAATCTGAAAGCGGCGGTGATGATCGACGGCGCGCTACACGTTACCAAGGGGATCACCAGCGCCGGCGCAATCATTGACGCCACTGGCAACAGTAATCACCACACGCATTAATTCATTCACCACAGCCCGCCCCGTGCGGGCTTTTTCATGCCTGGAGAAACAGATGGCCAAGATCGATACGACCTCAACCGAGGCTCAAACGTCCTCGGAACCGGCAATTGCATCCTCAACGTTCTCATCGCCCGAGTTCTTGAAATACCGCGACAAGCTCTACACGTCGCGACTGTTGATTGTGCCCGGTACTGACCGTTCTTATCCGGTCGAGAAGGCAACGGTCGTGGTGCCGGCCTCCGACCTCGAAGCGGTCAAGTTCCTGAAAGCCAGCGAAGAATACGAGCCGTTCAAGGAGTGACATCGATGATCGGAATGGATCGCCAGACCGGCCTACCCATATCCGGCATCGAGCACCTGCGGCAATCCATTGCCGACATCTTGAGCACGCCGCTGGGCAGTCGCCGGCACCGCATGGAGTACGGCAGCAAGCTGCGGCGGTTTGTCGATTTGCCCGTTAACGAGGGCTGGAAAAGCGCCGTACAGGCTGAGGTCGCCCGCGCTTTGGGGCGGTGGGAGCCACGTTTGAAACTCGACCAGGTGCGTGTCCTCTCCGTCATTGGTGGGCAAATCAATCTGCAAATCGTCGGGAAGTACCTGGGCGACGGCGTCACGTTGGAGGTGGCTGCATGAGTACCGTTGATCTCTCGTCGCTGCCGGCGCCGACCGTGCTGGAGCCTCTGGACTTCGAAGAGGTTTATCAGGACGGTTTAGGCGTCTTTCGCGGGTACATGGGCGGCAACTGGACGGCCGCGCTGGAAAGCGATCCCGTAGTCAAAGTGCTTGAGGTCGGGGCTTACAACAAGGTCGGCAACCGCGCCCGAGTCAATGACGCCGGCAAGGCGCTGTTACTGGCACATGCAATTCGCGGTGACCTCGATCACTTGGGGGCCAACGTCAATCTGAAGCGCCTGGTCATTCAGGCCGAGGATTTGCTGGCGGTGCCACCGGTGCCCAAGGTCATGGAAGACGACGACCCCTTTCGCGAGCGCATCCAGTTGGCCTATGAAGGCTTGACCACGGCCGGCCCGCGTAACAGCTACATCCTGCATGCACGTAACGCCTCTGGGCTGGTGGCAGATGCCACGGCCGAAAGCCCGGCGCCCTGTTATGTCACGGTCACGGTGCTGGGGTTGGACGGGGAAGGCGAAGCGCCGCCAGAGCTGCTGGCGACGGTGGCCGCTGCGCTGAATGACGATGACGTGCGCCCGGTTGGTGATCGAGTGACCGTGCAGAGCGCGCAGGTGATCCGTTACGAGATTGACGCCATTTTGCACATGGCCAGCGCCGGCCCGGAAGCGGATGCCAGTTTGGCTGAGGCGAAAAGTCGCTTGGCAGCGTGGGTCAATCCACGCAAGCGGCTGGGCGTCGAGGTCGCTCGCTCCGCTGTCGACGCCCAGCTGCACGTTGCCGGCGTTGCCCGGGTTGAGTTGGTCGGATGGCAGGACCTGGCCCCGACCAAGGCGCAAGCGGCGTTCTGTACACGCTACAACGTGAGGCTGGCGGGCTGATATGAAAAGTCTACTACCGCTCAACAGCACGCAACTGGAACGGGCCATGGAGGCCGCGTTTTTCGAAAAGACGATTGTCCCTCTGCGCGACCTCTACAACGCTGATACCTGCCCGGTGCATCTACTGCCGCACCTGGCATGGGCGTGGTCAGTGGATCGCTGGGATTACCGGTGGAGCGAAGCGACCAAGCGCGCGGCCATCAGGGCGTCGTTCTATATCCACAAGCACAAGGGCACGATCGGTGCGCTGCGCCGCGTGGTCGAGCCGCTGGGCTACCTGATCGAAATTGTCGAGTGGTTCCAGACCATGCCCGAGGGGGTGCCCGGCACCTTCGCGCTCAAGGTCGGGGTGCTGGATACCGGCATTACCGAAGAAATGTATCAGGAGCTCGAGCGACTGATTGACGACGCCAAACCCGTCACCCGCCAACTGACCGGGCTGGCGATCAGCCTGGAAACTCAAGGCGAATTGAATATCGCCGTGTCTCTCTACGAGGGCGACGAAATCGACATTTACCCGCCCGTCATGCGTGACATCGAGGTCACTGGCAGCTTTGGCGTGGTCGGTCGCGAACACACCATTGATACCCTGGACGTTTATTATGATTGATGCGAATTCGCAGTTTTTCGCGATCCTTACGAATGTGGGGATGGCCAAGCAGGCGAACGCCGACGCGCTCGGCATTCCCTGGCTGATCACGCAAATGGGCGTGGGGGATGCCAACCCAAACGGGCTGGCCGATCCGCCCAACCCGGTGCCCTCGGCCGGGCAAACCGAACTGCTCAACGAGTGGCGCCGTCAGCCGCTGAATCAATTGCTGGTCGACCCAAAAAAACCGGCGGTGATCATCGCTGAGCAGATCATCCCGGCCGACGAGGGCGGTAAGTGGATCCGCGAAATCGGCCTCTACGATGCTGACGGCGATCTGGTGGCGGTGGCCAACTGCGCGCCCAGCTTCAAGCCGTTGCTGTCGCAAGGCTCGGGCCGTACGCAAATCGTGCGGATGAACTTCATCGTCACCAGCACCGGCAACATTCAGCTCAAGATTGACCCAGCCGTGGTGCTGGCCACGCGGTCCTACGTCGACACGGCGATCCTGGAGGTGCTGCCGAAGAACAAAACGCCGGGCCAGTGGACGCGGGTCAAGACTAACGACCATGGGATCGTAGTGTCGGGAGACAACCCCGAAACGCTCGCCGGCATGGGCATCACCGACAGCTATACGTCGGCACAGGTCGACGCGCTGATTGCCAAGGCCACGGCCATGCCGGTTGGCGCCATTGTGTCGTTCCCGGTCGACAAGCAGCCGGCCGGGTTTCTGGAGCTGGACGGCAGCGTCAAGAGTGTCGCCGCTTACCCGGATCTGTCGGCCTTCCTCGGGACGGCCTTCAACAAGGGTAACGAGGGCGCCGGCAATTTCCGCTTGCCGGATCTGCGCGCTGAATTTCTGCGCGGCTGGGATCATGGCCGGGGAATTGATACGGGACGAGCGATTGGCAGCGCCCAGCTCGGTACGCTTGCCGTGTTCGACAGTAATTACCCCGGCGGCGCGTCGGTCGACATCGTGCGCGGGTCTGCTGTCGATGCTCAGGCGGACGTTTACAAGGAGGCTGATTATCCCGGTGTAGGGATTACCTTCACGTCCGCCAGCGTGAGCTACAGCCCTTACCCGTCAGGCGGCGGCGTTATGCGTCCGCGTAACGTCGCAGTTATGTGGTGTATCAAAGCGTGGAACGCGCCAGTTAACCAAGGCGTGATCGATGTCGGTGCTTTGGCGAATGAGGTGCGTCTGGCCACAGGCCGAATGATTGGCACGCGCCGAATTCGCGCGACTCAGATTTACTGGTCGACGCCTGGAACCAACAAAGTCCGGGTGAGGGGGCAGGGTGCCGGCGCTGCCGGCGGCGGTGCGGCATCGACGGCCACCGGTCAGGTTTCCGCCGGTTGTGGTGGCGGTGCGGGCGCGCCATTTGATACGTGGATCACCAGCGGTTTCGACGGTGTGATGGCCACCATCGGCAAGGGCGGTCCCGGTGTGCTGGTTGGTCCGGGCAATAACGGCGGCGCAACTTCGTTCGGATCACATGTCACCGCGCCGGGCGGAATCGGTGGCGGGTTGTCGGCGAACGTGGTGCCGCCGCTTTACCTCGGCCAGACCCCGAATTCACAGCCGGCAGTCGGCGCGACTGTGAAAAATGGGCAGGGCAAGGGTGGCGGTGGCGTCATTGGGCCAAAGACGGATTTTGTCGTGTCTGGCGAGGGCGGTGCGAGCGAAATGGGCCCGGGTGGTAACTCAATCTCAACCAGTTCGCAGGGGGCTGACGCGGTTAATCCGGGCTCGGGTGGTGGCGGTGCTGTTGCGCTTCCTTCCTACCCTGCGCATTTGCGCGGCGGTCATGGTGCTGATGGCTGGATCGATATTGAGGAATGGACATGAGTATTTATGCGCGGGTCTACGGCGAGCAGGTGTTTGAGTTCGTCGAGGTAAGCGGCGACATCGCGACGCTGTATCACCCATCCATGGTGTGGGTGTGCGTGGACGACGTCGAGCCGATGCCGGCGGTGGGCTGGAAAGCAGTCGAGACCGACGGCGCTTGGCAGTTCTCCCCGCCGGGCTTTGCGGTGGTAACCCCTGTGCCGCTTGCCGAAATCATTGCCGCCGAGCGCTTCCGCCGAGAGGGTACGGGCGTCGTGGTCGAGGGGCTGTCCATCGAGACAACACGCGACAGCCAGGCGCTGATTGCCAGTACCGGGTTAGCGGCCATCTATGATCCTGACTATCGTTGCAATTTCAAAACGGCGACGGGGTTTGTCGAAATCGGCTCCGAGCAAATCGCTGTGATTGCCAAAGCTGTACGGGCGCACGTGCAGGCCTGTTTCGACCGTGAGCTGGCTTTGCTGCGAGCTGTCGAGACGGGTGATTACACCGAACAAATGCTGACCGAGGGTTGGCCTGACTCCTCTTCACCCAAGGTCACTGACCTGCAATAGACGCCCCGCACTGTTGGGGCGTTTTCTTTTCCGTTACGCGTAACACCAACATCCTCACAGCCTCGCTTATGCGGGGCTTTTTCGTTTCTGGAGACTGACCCTTATGAGTTTTTTCCACGGCGTTACGACCACGTCGGTCGACACTGGCGCGCGCACCATCTCGTTGCCGTCGTCCTCGATCATCGGTCTGTGCGACACCTTCACGCCTGGCGTTCTGGGCGGTGGTACGGCCAAGGCGGGCGAGCTGAAGTTGATCACCACCGAGCGCGAAGCCATTGCCGCCTTCGGCGCCGACTCGGCGATCACCAAGGCCTGTCAGGCGATTTACGTCAAAGCCAAGGCGGTGATCGTCGCCATCGGCGTGCCCAGGCTGGAAGACGCTGCGCTGCAAACCTCGGCGATCATCGGCGGCGTTTTGGCCTCGGGCCAGCGCACCGGGTTACAGGCGCTGCTCGACGGTAAAAGCCTGTTCAATGCGCAACCGCGATTGTTGATCGCGCCGGGCCATACCGCGACTCAGGCGGTGGCCACGGCGCTCGATGGTTTGGCGCAGAAACTGCGCGCCATCGGCATCATCGACGGCCCCGGTACGACCGACGAGGCCGCCATGGCCTACGCCGATAACTTCGGCAGTCGCAACCTGTTCATGGTCGACCCGGGCGTCAAGTATTGGGACACCATCACCAGCAAGACCGTCGACGCACCCGGTTCTGCTTGGGCAGCAGGCCTGTTTGCCTGGACGGATGCTGAATACGGTTTCTGGGCCTCGCCATCGAACAAAGAGTTGACCGGCATCACCGGCACTGGTCGCGCGGTCGAGTACCTGGACGGCGACGAGACCTGCCGGGCCAACCTGCTCAACAACGCCAATATCACCACGATCATTCGCGACGACGGTTATCGCCTGTGGGGTAACCGCACGCTGTCGAGCGATCCGAAGTGGGCGTTCGTTACCCGCGTTCGCACGCTGTTCATCCTCATGGACGCGGTGCAGGCCGGGCACAAGTGGGCGGTTGACCGCTCGATCACCAAGACCTACGTGACCGATGTCACCAACGGTCTGGATGCATTCATGCGCGACCTGAAAGCTCAGGGCGCGATCATCAACTTTGAAGTGTTTCCCGACACCGAATTGAACACGGCCAGCCAGATCGCCCAGGGCAAGGTGTATTGGCGCATCCGTTTCACCGACGTGCCGCCGGCAGAAAACCCGAATTTCCTTTTCGAAGTCACCGATCAGTGGATGACCGAAGTGCTTGAAGCAGCCTAAGGGGGCGTAACCAATGATTCCTCAGACTTTGTACAACACCAACCTGTTCGTCGACGGCGTGAACTTCTCCGGCGACGTGCCGAGCCTGACGCTGCCCAAGCTGACCACCAAGACCGACGAATATCGAGGGGGCGGCATGGCCGGCCCCATCGAGATGGATCAGGGGTTGGAAAAAATTGAAGCCTCGTTTGTCACCAAGGGCGTGCGCCGCGAGTCGCTCAAATACTTTGGCCTGGCCGACGGCACGGCGTTCAACGCCACGTTCCGTGGTGCCTTCAAGGGCCAAAAGGGCGCGGTAACGGCAGTCGTTGCCACCCTGCGCGGCCGGCTCAAAGAGGTCGATCTCGGTGACTGGAAAGCGGGCGATGCCGCCGAGATCAAACACGCCGTTGCGGTCACGTACTACAAGCTCGAAATCGACGGGCGCCTGATGTACGAGATCGACATGGTCGCTGGCATTCAAGTGATCGACGGCAAAGACCAACTGCTCGAAGTGCGCAACGCACTCGGCTTGTAAGGAATAGATTCGAATGACTCAAGCAATCGCTCAAAACCTGCCGGCCTGGCTGTCGCTCAGTGCACTCGGCGCTGCTGTAACGCTGACCCGGCCAAGCCAAGCCAATAGCATCGACGTCGAGACGTTGAACCTGCGCAATCCGACCGTGCGTGAAGTGCGGGCGGCTGATCGTGCTGCCAACGGCGACGATGAACAGCGTGAACTGATGCTGTTCGCAGGTCTCGCCGAAGTCGGACTGAAGGATCTGGAAGGCCTCAAGCTGACGGATTATCGCCGCGTGCAAACAGCGTATTCGCACCTGGTACCGAAAACCGATTATTCGGACTCGATGCCGGCGTGGTTGTCGCTGACCACCGATCAGGTGCAGGTAACGCTCGCGTGCCCGAGTGAGATCAACGGCGTGACGGTCGACAAGCTGGTTTTGCGTTCGCCGACCGTGGGCGACGTGCGTGCCGCCAACCGTGAAGTGGGTGGTGACGATGAGCAGCGCGAGCTGGTGTTGTTCGCTGCGTTGTCCGGCACGTCGGTTGCGGATCTGGAGGGGCTGAAGCTGGTGGATTTTAACCGCTTGCAGGCCGGCTATTTTCGCATGGACAACGACGACGGGCTTTAACCCCGGTGTGATCAAGTCGGCGGCGAAACGTCTGGCGGCGGAAACCGGATTTTCCGCCGCTGAGATCCAGTCGATGCCGTTCGCGGATATGGTGTGGTGGCTCACGGATTGAGCCGCCACCGGTAGTGCTGGGCACATGAGGTCCATGACATGGCAAACAAAATCGCCCTCGGGCTGGTGATCGGCGGTGCCGTCAGTTCCACGGTCGGCTCCGCGTTCAAGGACGTGACCGGGCGCATCAAGCGCCTTGAGGCTGAAGGCAACAAAGCGCGCGTGCTGCAGCGCACGATTGGCGACACCATCCGCTTGCGCGAAGAATGGAAAAAGGCTCACGACACCGGCGCGGCCGGTGCGTCCAAATTACTCAACCGTTTGAACTCGAACCTGGACAGTTTGAAAAAGCAGGGGATCGAGGTCGGCAAGCTGGAAAAAGCCTATCGCTCCATGGGGCAGACGGCCAACAAAGCCGAGCTGAAAGCCAAGGGGCATCAGCAGATCGATTCTGGCGTAAAGGGCATGAAGGGCGCTGTCGGTGCGGCGGTGGTCGGTGTTGGTGCCATGGCGGTGCCGGCCAAGGTCAGCGCTGATTTTGGCGCGATTGTCCGTGACATCGCGATCAAGGCCGGTATTGCCAACAAGCCGCAAGAGCAGGAGATGTCGCGCAAGATCATCGACACGTCACGCGATACCGGCATGGCGCGCAACGATGTGGCCGACGTGGTCAATCAGTTGGTCGGCGCCGGTATGGATCTGAGCAAGGCGCTGGAGTACGCGCCTGTCGCGGCCAAGTTTGTCGTGGGGCAGGGATCCAGCGGTGTCGACACGGCGAAGATGATCAACGCCCTGGGGCAGAACGCCAAGATCACCGACCCCAAGCAGATGCAGCAGGCGCTGGAGGCGATCGCCTACCAAGGGCAGGCGGGCAGCTTTGAAGCGGCCGACATGGCCAAGTGGTTTCCGGAGCTGTTGGCCAACATGGCCAGCAACGGCATCACCGGCTTGGATGCGGTGACGCAATTGGGCGCCATGCTGCAGGTACAGATGAAGCAGGCCGGCAGCTCGGACGAAGCGGCCAACAACCTGAAAAACTGGATGGGCAAAATCGGTTCGACCGATACGGTCAAGGCTTACGAAAAAGCCGGGATCGATTACAAGGGATCGATGCAGACCGGTTTGCAAAACGGTATGTCGACGCTTGAGACCAGCATGGCCCTGGCTCAGAAATACATTCAGGCGACCGATCCGAAGCGTGCGGCGGCCATGGCCGAAGCGACGTCCAAAATCAGCAAGGAAGCCAATCCCGAAAAGGCCAAGGCCATGATGGCCTCGCTGGAAGAATCTCTGCGCACCGGCGACCTGTTCGCCGATATGCAGGTCAAGGCCGCGCTGTCGGCCTACATGCAGAACAAGGCGCTGTATAGCCAGCTCAAAAACGATTCGCGTGACGCCACCGGGATCCTCGACAAAAACCTCGCCGAGCGGCGTGAGTCGTCATCGCAGAAGTGGGCTGAAATGGCCCAGTCGATGGATGACGCCATGCGCAGCGTCGGTGATGCGCTGCGCCCGGTGACAGACACCGTGGCCGAGTCGTTGACCAAGGTTACTAAAGGCATTACGTCGTTGGCTGATAGTGCGCCCGGGGTAGTTGCCGGTATCGCCACGGTCGGGGCGGGGCTGATTGCATTAAAAGGTATCTTCAGCACGATCAAGATCAGCAAGGGGCTGCTAAACCTTGCGCGTGGGTTGCGCGGTGGCAGGGGCGAGAGCGAAGCCCGCAATAAAAACCCAGGAGAACTTGATCTGGTAGCGACTGGCCTGGATGTTGTTTCGCGTGTGAAGGAAGCGGCAACAGGTGGGGGCCTTGGTACTGAAAGTGGTGCAGGTAACGACGGCGTCAAGAAGGTTTTTGTCGTCAATGCCGGCGCTATGGGTGGCGGTGTGGATGCGTCGGGCGAATCGCGCCGACGTGGGCGTGGGTCAAGGCGCAGCGCTCGGCGCCGGGCATTGCCGAGTTCGAGAGGTCCTCGCCCGTCTGTGCCTCGTCCATCTGTTCCGGTTTCACGGCCACCTGTTTCGATCCCATCGCGATCAGTCCCTTCCGTTCCAAGTGGGGCATTGTCCAAGCTCGGCGTCGTCGCTGGAGCCGTCGGTAAGGTCGGCAAGGCGGCCAAGGTCATTCCTGGCGGCACGCTGCTGGAGTCCGGCGCGATGGCTTTTGAAACCTTTCAAAACGCCAAAACCAAGGATGAAAAAGCCGAGGGCTACGGTGCTGCCGCTGGCAACCTGGCCGGCACCATGGCGGGCGCAGCAGCTGGTGCCGCCATCGGTTCGGTGGTGCCGATCATCGGTACGGCCATTGGCGGCTTGATCGGTGCTTATCTGGGCAGTCAGGGCGGTGCGGCGCTGGGCGGGTCGTTGGGTAAGTCGTTGTTCGGTGGTGAGGATGAAAAGCCCGAACAAACGGCAAAGGCGCCGGTGCCAGTCACTCCGCTCATGATGGCGTCAGCGGCGCAGCAAGGCCCGGCGTTGGGGGATGTCGCGCGCTCGATGGCAGTGACGGCGCCGCTCAAGTCGGCGGCGCTGGCTATCCAGCCCAAGGAGGCGGAGAAGCCAGTTCCGGCCAAGGTGGATCAGCAGTTTCAATACTCGCTGAGCATGCCGGTCACTGTGCAGGGGGACGTGAAAGACCCGCAAGCCTTGGCTCAGGATTTGATGCCGCACATGCAACGAATGATGGCGGACGCGGCGAAAAGTAACGCCGCCAAGCTGTACGACGAACCCCATGTCTAAGGAGAATTCATGGCTTACATGGAGCAAATGCAATCGAGCCTGAAGTACCTGGTCGAGGCAGCGGAAACTGGGCGGCGCAGTGCTGACGGCATGCTGACCCCGGTCAACGGTGCGATCCGCGAATTGACCGGCGCCGCGTCCGAGCTGGAAAACATCCCGTTTGTCGGTCCCACCATCGGCGCCAAACTTCAGCGGGTGATGCGCGGCGTCGACGCAGCTCAAGCCAAGGTCGGTCAGGTGGTGGCGGTGTACGGCCGCGCCACCCGGGCAGCGGCTGAAGTGCAGGATCGGCTGGGCACGTTGAAGGAACAGGCGGGCAAGGCAGCCACGGCGATCAACAACGTCGCCGGCAAGGTCAGCCCGTCGCTGGCCAACATCGTGCCCACCAGTTCCTTTGCCGGGGAAGCCACGCCGGCACCGGAGGCGGTGAAACCGTTCCCGCACCTGATGATCATTCAGCCGCGCGATCCGAAGATTGAGCCGTATTACTTCAACCTGGACACGGCAGCGTTCGACGAGCTGAGCCGTTCGACCGAATTCCGTTGGGCTTCGCAGGAGCGGTTGACGCGCCGGCCGGCAAAGCAGGCCATCGGTATGGGGGATGAAAAGTTGACGCTCAAGGGCACGATCTACCCAGGCTTCAAAGGCGGATTAAAGCAGCTCGACACGTTGCGTTCCATCGGGGCCAGGCTGCAACCGCTGACCCTGACCACGGGCTATGGCGAGGTGATCGGGACGTGGTGCCTGAAAAACATCAACGAGGAACAGTCCGCGCTGCTGCACGGCGGGATTGCGCGCAAACAGGGTTTTACATTGGAGTTTGAGCGTTATGGCGACGACATGCAGGACGTCTGACGGCGACATGCTCGATGTCATTTGCAACAACGTTTACGGCCATCTGAATGGCAGCGTCGAGGCCGTGCTCGATGCCAATCAGGGGCTGGCTGATGAACCTCAGCCGTTTCGGTCGGGCGTGATTATCGTCCTGCCGAATCTGCCCAGCCCGACCAATGAGGGCGTCAGCTTGTGGGATTGACCTGGGGCGATGCCTTCGCCGGCACCGCGTCGCGTTACGCGTAACGACACCTTGTTTTTCTGGCCCGCCTTGTGCGGGTTTTTTATTGGAAAAAACCATGACTCCGATGTTTCGAATTGTCGCCGATGGGGCCGACGTCACGGCCAAGATCAATGATCGGCTGTTATTGCTGCGCACTTCTGACAAGCCGGGCATGGAGTCCGACGAGTTTGAGTTGCGCATCGACGACCGTGACGGACAAGTGCAATTGCCGCGGCGTGGCAGCTCAATCGAGATCTACCTGGGCTATGCCGAAACGACGTTGGCACGCATGGGCAGTTACACCGTGGACACGGTCGAGGTATCAGGCCCGCCGGACACGATCGTGATCAAGGGCAAGGCCAGCGACATGCGTGGCAGTGGCAAGACCATTCGTAGCGGAAGCTGGGAAGACGTGCCGCTGTCGAAGATCGTGGCTGACGTCGCCGCGCGCAATGGCTGGACGCCGGTGTGTCCGGTGTCGACCAAGGTCTCCCGGGTCGACCAGCTCAACGAGTCCGATTTTAATTTCATCACCCGTCTGGCCAAGCAATACGACTGCACGGCCAAGGTGGCCGACGGCAAGCTGTTGGTGATGCCGCGCCAAGGTGGCCAGACGGCCAGCGGCAAAGCATTTGGCGCTATCACGCTGACCCGCATTGACCTTAGCCGCTGGCAATTCAGTCTCGGCGATCGCAATTCGCACAAGGCGGTGGCCACCAAGCATCAGGACAAAAAGAACGGCAAGCTGGCGGTGGTCACCATCGACAATGATGACGCTCCGGATGGCCTGCCGGCAGTGCATACCGACCGACATATCTACCCTGACAAAGGCGCTGCTGAAGCGGCGGCCAAGGCACGTTTGTCGGCGTTCAATCGCTCGACCGCCGATGTGCGCCTTGAAATGCCCGGCCGCACGGACATCTTCGCCGAGCGTCCCATCATCGCTCAGGGTTTCAAGGTAGGGCTTGATGGCGAATACCTGGCGGATTCGGTCGAGCAGGTGTTCACCCAGTCTGGCTGGTCCACCACGGTCGAATGCAACGCCGGCAAAGCCGGTAAATCCAAGGGCAAGAAAAAGAAAGGGCCGAAACCACCACTCAAGGTTGTGAACATCGAGAAGCAATAGCCGCATTCCATCGCCGCCTGAGTGCGGTTTTTTTACGTCTGGAGTTTGTATGTCCATCACTGAACAACAGCTGCAAAGCATCATGCCCAACGCCCGCCGCCAAGCGGGCGTTTTCGTTTCCGCGCTCAACGCAGCGATGACCCATCGGCAGATCGACACGCCGAAGCGCCAAGCCGCGTTTCTGGCGCAAGTCGGTCACGAGTCGGGCCAACTGCATTACGTCCGGGAGCTGGGCGGCGACCAGTACCTGAGCAAATACGACACCGGCAACCTGGCTGCGAAACTGGGCAATACCCCGGCAGCGGATGGTGATGGCCAGCGCTATCGTGGTCGCGGCCTGATCCAGGTCACCGGCCACGACAACTACCTGCGCTGCAGCTTGGCGCTGTTCAGTGATGAGCGATTGCTGCGCACGCCTGAGCTCCTGGAGCTGCCGCAGTGGGCCGCCGAGTCGGCCGCATGGTTCTGGTCAGTGAATGGGCTGAACGCGCTGGCCGATCAAAATGAATTCAACACGATTACCCGCAGGATCAATGGCGGTCTCAATGGCCTGCAGGATCGGCTGGAGTTGTGGGGGCGGGCGAGGGCAGTGCTATGCATTTCGGCGAACTGATCCCGGCGCCATGTTGGCTGCTGGCGAAAGGAGTGCTGCTGGTCGTTTTGGTCGGTGGTTCCGCGGCCATTACTTGGCAAGTCCAGGATTGGCGCTACGGCAAACAGCTCGCAGAGCAGGCCCGACTCCACACCGAAATTCTTAACCAACTGAATCAGGCCTCGGCCGATCAGCAGCGTGCCGAACAGGACAAACGCCTCGCGCTCGAGCAGCGCCTGGCTACCAGCGAACAAATCCATTACCGAGCCTTGAGTGATGCCCAACGTGATCAAGGTCGCCTGCGCGACCGCCTTGCCACTGCTGATCTGCGCCTGTCAGTCCTACTCGACGCCACCACCGGCGCCGGCAACGGATCATTGTCAGCCACCACCGCCACCGGCGGCGTGGTTCATGGCCCCACAAGAGCCGAACTTGACCCAGCGCATGCTCAACGAATTATCGGCGTCACCGATGACGGCGACCGGGGGCTAATCGCCCTCGCGGCCTGTCAGGTATACGCCAAAGAAGTCTCAACACCGAAGTGAAAAAGAGCGGCCGGTCCGGATGCGTCAACATCCGGATCGACCGCCGTCCCTGCAGATGATCCCTGCAAGTCCAGCCAAGGCTCTTGCTCCGTGCACAAAGCGCGGCGAGCCTAGCACCTGTTTATCCATACAGTAAAGGTCTTGCTTTCATGTCTACACCTATCATCCCTTGGATGGGCGGCAAACGCCGCCTGGCCGACCGCCTCATTCCGCTTTTTCCGCCACACGAATGCTACGTCGAAGTCTTTGCCGGTGGTGCCGCGCTCTACTTCATGAAGCCCCAGCCATCGCCGGTCGAAGTCCTGAACGACATCAACGGCGATCTGGTCACGCTTTACCGCGTCGTGCAGAACCACCTCGAAGAATTTGTGCGCCAGTTCAAATGGGCGCTCAGTTCTCGGCAGGTGTTCGAATGGCAGAAAATGACCCGCCCCGAAACCCTCACCGACATCCAGCGCGCTGCCCGATTCTTCTACCTGCAGCACCACGCCTTTGCGGGCAAGGTCTCTGGGCAGGCGTTCGGCACGGCGACGACTACCCCGGCCATCAACCTGCTGCGGATCGAGGAAAACCTCTCGGCCGCTTGGCAGCGCCTGTCCGGCACCTACGTCGAAAACCTTCCCTGGCTTGAATGTGCTGAACGCTACGACCGCGCCCATACCTTCCACTACATGGATCCGCCTTACTGGCAGACCGCCGGCTACGGAGTGGACTTTCCGTTCGAAAACTACGAGCGGATGGCCGACTTCATGCGCCGCTGTAAAGGCAAAGTGATGGTCAGTATCAATGACCATCCCGACATCCGCCGCGTGTTCGAGGGCTTCCACTTCGAGACGTTGGACATCCGTTATTCAAATACCAACCAGCGGCAAGGCAAAGCTGAGGTGAGCGGCGAGCTGGTGATCATGAACTGGTCGCCAGAATCACTGGGCGGGTTGTTTTAACTATCACCATGGCAATTTCTTAACGAGAAGCTGAAGCAGTCGAATAAACTCAATTGCGAAAATTAGGCACAGACGCGCATAGCTAATGTATTTCATTGGCTTCTCGTAAGGTAAGTAAGGTCGCGGCGCTGGAAGGTGCCGTTTGATGTTGCAGCTATAAGTTCCTTAGGTGGCACCTTAATTTTAATTGTCGCGTCTCGTCAAGTATCAACTCGTTACGCAGGCCTAGGAGTGCGTCATAGGGCAATGGGTGTATAACGGCACCCTGTCATAGGGCAATAGGTGTATGGGAGGCGATATCTTCGTCCTTGCACTAGTGCTTTTGCAACTATTAATATCTAAAGGATACTCAACGGATATCCAAAGGATATCCAAAGGATATTTATTAAGTGATGGATTAACGAATTAACGAATTAGCGAATTAGCGAATTAACGAAATGACGAAATGACGAAATAAAGGTGGTTGACTAGCCGGGAGGGTCCGAAAGTAACTATTAAGCGCTATTCCTCTTTAGGATTTAGCAAACCCCTCCCTTGATTGCGCACATTGCCAATGGCTCGGTCGACCTTGAACCATTCGAAAGTTTCTGTAGGTTCGCCTTGTTGCAACACCAGCAGCTCGGCACGGTCCTTGGGTGTGGCCGGGTCTAACCATTCTCGAGCCTATTCCGGTGACAGTGTCACAGGCCGCCGGTCGTGAATATCCACCATGCCCCCAGCGCTGTCCGCCGTGATGATCACGAAGCCGTCGTGCTCTGCTGGTTGATGTTCGGCATTGGGATACTGTCCAATTGCGGCGCAGAGGATCGGCACGCGTTCTCGACGGCGAATCAAGTAGGGCTGCTTCTTGGGCCGCCTTCATCGACCCACTCAAACCAGTTGTTGATCGCGATAATTGCCCGGTGCGGCCAGATTGCGCGGAAGAATGGGCCGTGGGCCACTTTCTCTACCCGGGCGTTGATCGGGGCTGCGCGGTCCTTCGCCCAGTGTGGACGCCATCCCCAACGGACCAGGTCGGCGTGCAGGTACTGACCTTCCTGATGAAAAATCGCCAGTTGGGTGATGGGAGCTGCGTTGTAGCGCTCAAAGGGCTGGTCGCCTGTTTTATTAACCAGCGCGTTAGGAATGCTCAGCGCCACCATAAAGTCGTGGATACCGTCGTATTGTGAAAGTCGTCCGCACATAGCTCGCCCGCCTATCAGATATCTCCTACAAAAATTGACCGCAAGCGCTTCTGAAAGTTAACTGTACATTCGTACAGTGTCGGAAGTCGTGCGTCATGAGCTATTCAATTTTAGGCCGTATTGCAGAGGTCGGCCGGAAGCTGCCTCTATGTCTGTTCCAAGTACCGGCTGGTTTTCCTTCGCCGGCGGCGGATCACATTGAGGCACACATCTCCCTGGATGAGGTGCTGAACATCCGCGCCCCGCATGTCTACCTGGTGAAAATCACTGGCGAAAGCATGCAAGGGGCAGGAATATTTGACGGCGACCTGGCTGTGGTAGATCGCTCGCTGGAGCCGGCCCATGGTCACATCGTCGTGGCGCTGCTGAACAACGATCCGCTGTGCAAACGACTATGCATCCGCGGAAAGGATGTGATCCTTTTGTCGGAGAACCCCAAGTATCCACCACGCTATGTGCTGGAAGGGGACGAGCTGGCCATCTGGGGCGTAATCATCGGCAGCGTGCGCAGCCATGTCTAAAGTAACGCCGGTGTTCGGCCTAATCGATTGCAACAGCTTCTACGCCAGTTGCGAACGCGTGTTTCGCCCTGACCTTGCCAAGGTGCCCATCGTGGTGCTTTCGAACAACGACGGCTGCGTCATCGCCCGCAGCTACGATGCCAAGCCCTACGTGAAAATGGGCGAGCCGTACTTTCAGATCAAGAATAAGCTCAAGCAGCACGGCATCGTCCCGTTCTCCTCGAACTACGTGTTGTACGGCGACATGAGCGAACGCGTCATGACCCTGATTGAGTCGATGGTTCCGGCCGTTGAGGTGTATAGCATTGACGAAGCCTTCGCCGACCTCACCGGCATCAATGACTTGGACGGCCTCGGCCGCAAGATCCGCAGCCAGGTACTGCGCTGCACGGGTATACCTGTTGGTGTCGGTATCGCGCGCACCAAGACCTTGGCCAAGCTGGCCAACTACACCGCCAAACGCCTGCAGGGGCAAACCGGTGGCGTTGTGAACATCTGCGACCCAATCAAGCGCGACTGGGTGCTGCGTAACACGGACGTAGCGGAGGTTTGGGGAGTAGGACGCCGCATGAAAGTGCACCTCGACGGCATGGGGATCAAGACCGCCATGGATCTGGCCAAAGCAGACCCGTGGACGTTGAGAAAAAACTTCAGTGTAGTGATCGAGAAAACTGCCCGGGAATTGGCTGGTACACCGTGCCTGGAGCTGGATGAGCCAGATCCGCCCAAGCAAGAGATCTGCTGCAGCCGGATGTTCGGCAAAAGACTGACGCAGCTGCCACCAATCAAGGAGGCAGTGGCGACATACATGATGCGTGCATCAGAAAAGCTCCGAGCGCAGCGGTCGCTGTGCAAGAAGATTCGGGTCAGCATACGCACCGGAATGTTCAACCCCGATGAGGCTAAATACGCAAACGGTGTCGTGATCGATCTACCTTATCCAACGGATGACGTTCGGCTGCTAACGACGGCGGCCGTCGACGCACTAGACTGCGTGTTCCGTCCTGGTTTCAGTTACAGCAAAGCGGAAGTTCTCCTGCTGAATTTATGCCAACAGGGTGAATACACGGACGATCTGTTCGCCATTTCTCAGCCCACTGACGCGACAAGGGTGATGGCGGTGTTGGACGAAATAAATGGACGGTGGGGCAGGGGGACGCTCCGCTCCGCCAGTGTGCCGAGGAATCCGGACTGGGGCATGCGGCGGGAGATGATGAGCCAGAGCTATACGACGCGCCTGGATCAATTGTGGACGATTAATTGTAGATAATGAACGTCTGCTTTCGGCCAAGAGCAGACATCATATGTCTAGTGGGCTGAGCGGTTAATTAATTTATCTATATTGAAATATTTTGCGTCGTATTTGTTGCGCTTTTAGATAAGCGAAATAACCGTACATAACACTAGAAGATCCGAAGGAATTCAAGTGTCACTTATCAGACAAGCTCTCCCCCTGTCCTCATGACTGGCATCCAGGACAATAGGCATTCGCAACCCTAGCCCGTTTTCAGATAGGAGAGGCAAGCCCCCGTCCCACCTTCGTCCTCAAAATTTGCCGCCAATCAAAAAAAAGATGATGATAGTCCTTGGCGCGCCGCATCAATACTGGTAGTCAACGTTTGCAGTATAACTAACAGCCAGTGCTTTTGTGCGCCGTAAAAACAGTCTACAACCTTAGCAAGGACTAGCCATGAAACGGATTTATCAAGAGAGCTTTTCTAAAGCCTTAAGTATTGACAACCATACAGAAAAGCTAACGTTCCTGACTTCAATATTGCGTTCAATATTGCAAACCGCAGTTATTTGTACATTTGAAATAACAAAAAACTTTACGCCGCATGACGAAAGCGACTTGGCAGAGTTAGCGGATAGATTTCAAAAGCCATCGGATGGCCTTCCCCTACAAATCCTGGACAACTTAGTGCCCTTCGTACGGGCTCACTTTGATAAACAATTTTTATCTGGATGGTTCGAACTCATCCGCGGGGTCCAGACTCCTGTGTCAAAAGCCTTGATCGAATGGGTCGAATTTAGAAACAGGCGTCAAGCGCACGGAGTTCTCGATAAAGCCCTTAGCACACTTTGGTCGGAAAAAACGGAGAAGCTGATTGAGAGTTGTATGCAGGTATTTTCCAACATCCTGCCGTCCAGCAATGGCAACGACCTACTGCAACTTACCAGGATCGCTGGCGAACCAAAAGTCACGACTCCGCTGATATACAATGGATTCGCCTTAGTAATCCTCGGGGTCGCACCTAAGCAAGGGATCTGGAAACTCAAAGGCCAAACTCTTTCCAATATAAGCTCCGAGGAGGTCACTCTCCTGGTTCCCGACGATAATGCCTTTTCAACAACTAGTATCAGACCCGCTAGCCAATATGCTCTCTCAGAGATTGTCTCTAACGGCAAAGACTACTCATTTTTCAACAATATCCCGGTGCGCCAGACAGATACCTTCGAAGGCCGCGGTACTGAACTGGCGCAAATCAAGGATTGGCTGGATGATAAAGACTCTCGCTACTGCCTTATTTATGGCGATGGGGGATACGGAAAAACGACCCTTGCGATTGAGTTTCTCAATCAGCTTGCTGAAGGCCTCCATAACCTAGATGAACCCATCCCCACAATAATCAGTTACCACACGGCCAAAATGACAAAGTGGTCAGAAAAAGGTCTTGAGCATTTTACCAGCATCTCTCCCGTTATGGATGAGTGTATTCGAGAACTGATGCGGTGCTTCTATCCAATATTGTCGCAGGACTGGTACGTAATATCCGGACGGCAAATAATTGACAAAGCGGTAACTGTCTTAAAAGAGCAAAAATTCTCCAGAGACGATGTCTTGCTCATTTTTGACAATACTGAAACACTCGCCACAAGCCAGCAAGAAGTGCGCGAACTCGGAGCCTTTTTCAAGCAGGTAGGGAAGCTGATCGGACGCTTGGTCATCACCTCACGTCGGCGCGAGTTTCTTGAAGCCACCCCGATCGTTATTGAGGGCCTTACCGAGGCCGAGTGTGTCAGCCTTATGCAGCGCCTCGCCACGGAATATAAAGCAAAACCAATCCTGCAAGCAGGAGAGTCCAAGCTCCGAAGGGTAGCCAAGCAACTCATGCGCAAACCTCTTTTGCTGGAGGCCCTCGTAAAATACATATCGCATTCAGGACAGGGTATTGACCTTGCGGTCGAGCACTTCCTAAAAAAATCGAGCGAAGAGCTTCTTGATTTTCTGTACGAAGATGCCTGGGTCAGAATGAACAGCCTTCAGAAAGATGTGCTGCTGGTATTGATTCATGCCTCCTCACCACTGGACAAGGCCTTCATAAGCAAAGCATGTCAAGAGGTCGGGATTCAACATGTGGAATTTCAACTGGGCCTAGAAGAGACCCACTTCGCGGTTACAACAGATTATGGAAAGACCTATACGATCGAGTTGGTTGATCTAGCAAAACGCTTTTTCCTTCAACAATTTAGCCGCCTATCTCCGGAGGAAAAGGCAAGACTGAAGAGCATTGCCGAAAATACTGACAAGTATGTTTTGGAACGAGCCAAAATTGAAAAAGAGTACCGACAAGATCGGGTAGCTGAGGCCTTTCGCAGTGAGTATGCTAAAGCTGCTAAAGTCGCGACAGATAAAGGCGATATCCCTGGAGCCTTGGAAATGTATGAACTAGCTATCGCCGACGACCCTCTAAATTCGGCACTTCATGACCGCTTTTCGTGGGTTGTCCTGAATAAAACTAGCGACGCGACGTATGCTCGAGAGCTATCTCAGACAGCAGTCGACCTTGACGAAAATAACTGTGACGCCTGGGTCGGCCTGGCGCTGGCAAACTATCGTCTGGGGAATCTTGAACTTGGTGACGACAGCATCGATAGAGCTGGCAAGAAGGGGCGCACAAGATCTTTTTGCCTATTGAGAAAGGCTATTGCACGATTTCACCAAACCCGAGATGAGTCTGAGATCACACAGCAGATTGAACTCCTCGAAGCTGCCGAAGAGTTCCTGATTCAGGCACAAAAATTGAACACAAATCAGGGCGGGTACAGCATAAAATATCAGCGAGACATCCAAAGATACTACGCACTGACAAAAGCAAAACTGGCTGTTGTACGAGGCAAGCGAACAAAATTGGCCAACAGTTCTATAAACTGATATCGCGCCAGAGCGCCATGCTAGCGCTGGCGCTCTTCTTACCCAAAAACAGGGACACCCTGCCGGCCACCTGTGCTGTGAAAGCCGGAGTTGCGATCACCTGACTTGAACAACTCACCGAGCTGGAAAAGTATCCTTCCAATCTGGAGGCGATGCGGGGTTACTACCGGCAGCTTCTCGCGTAAATTTCTGATCTGCTGAGTAGCCAAGTGCTTGCAGATTTTACGTAGCAACGAAGACTTCCAAACAGTGTCTGCATTTTTTTTGACACTTTAGGTCAATATTTACCGCTGTGATGGGCAGCATTAGGCCGACAGCGGTCGCTGCCGATGTCTGATTCTGGCCGTAGGCGGTCGCTTGCCGATGTCCGCTTCTGGCCGACTGCTTCCCTCCACGAGGGGCCGTATCGGCCAGAACTGGTCACTCATATCCGGCTGCTTCCGGCCAAATATTCTTCTGTATGATATATTTTAATTGTCTTTAATTTTTGAAGCGTGTAGATGCCATGGACCTGCCACCAAAGAAACTATACAAATACATCCCTTCTGCTAGAGTTGACGTATTACAGAATCTGACAATACGATTTACTCAGCCATCCGCGCTAAATGATCCATTCGAATTTAATCTGCTATTCAGTGAGGCCTTGTCAACTCAACAGCTTCGAGAGTACTACGAAAAAGCAGATAAACATGAAATTTCATTAGAAGCAATTAACAGCCTCCCAGATGAACAGAAAGCTTTGCTTGCACTATTACCGGAAGACCAGCTTGTTCATATGCTTGAGCAATTCACCTCAAAAATTTTCAATTCGGAACAAATCAATAGCATTCACGGAACTTACATAGCACCATTAACATCAAAATTAAAAAATAAACTTTATGAAGGTCTTAATAAAACAATTGGTATTTTGAGCTTGAGCGCAACGCCTGTATCTCCCCCTATGTGGGCAAATTATGCAGAAAACTCAACAGGGTTTGTGCTGGAGTTCGATACTGCGCATCCTTTTTTCAATGGTCGTCGATCTGACAAGGATGAGTTTTATCACCTGCGTCGAGTGGTTTATGCTGATAGGCAGCCAAGTGCCACAATGATGGACATGCCGTTTGATACTTTTGTCCTGAAAAGTAAAAGTTGGGAATACGAACAGGAATGGCGCATGCTCTTACCATTAGATGCAGCATGCAAAAAATTTAAAACCCCATCCGGTGATGATGTGTCGTTATTTGATGTCCCGGCTAAGGCAATTTCAAAAGTCATTGTTGGCCTTAATTCAAAAGAGCAAACAATCAGCGAATTAGTAGGGATTTTGAACAATAGCAGCCATTTCGCTCACGTCGGATTAGAAAAAATCAAGAAAGGCTCCACGGGTTTTGAATTGACCAATTTTAATAATGAATAGCGAATCTCTATACTGAAAGATGCCATTTACCGACGACTGAATAACTATAAATACTGCTTTTTATAAAACTCGAAATGCGGCCTGCTATGGGTCTCGATAGTCCAAAGTGCGAATGACTGCTCATGGCCGTTTTCTGCCCTCCTCGAATGACACAGATCGGCCAGAAGCGGACGTTTGACTTGAGGCATGCCTTCGCCATTCGCGATGCCGATGGTGCATAAAGCTACAGCTCGACTATCTTGGGTTGAGTAGCGTTTTCTTATTCACAATCGAGTGCATGCCAGTGGAACACTTAGATCCGTCATTCGACGAAAAAGTCATTCCAAATAAGTACGTTGCCTTCTGTGACGTACTCGGTTTTTCCCATGCCGTAGAAAACGCCTTTGAAGAAACCATAAGCCTCTACAAAGAATTCAGCGAGCGCATATCCGATTGGCCATTCCCTCAGAAAGCTAAAGTATCTATGTACTCGGATTCGATTCTCATCGTGTGCGATGAGTTACCTCCGCTGCTTTACGCTGTACAAAGCCTTTGGTTTGCGACACTTACTCAGAACTGGTTAATAAGAGGTGGCATCGCCTATGGTAAGTACTGGGAAGACAGGGCAAACGGAAATCTATTTGTCGTCAGTGATGCTCTGGTAAAGGCTGTACGCCTCGAATCTACGGCAAAGGTTCCTGCCGTCGTGTTATCACCTGAAGTTGAAATACCGCTTGGTATGTGGGTAGCTCGACTTTCTCACGGTCCGTACATGACGCCACTTTTGCACTATGATGGGTTTAATCTGGTCAATCCATTCAACATGGCATGGTTCAAATCCGCAAAAAACCGAGTCCAGCAATTGAAAGTCCGATTTCCACAGCACTCTGACAAATATGACTGGTTCCTGAGTTTGGCAGATCAGGTGGGTGCTAACGAGCCTCTGATACCGCAATCAGTATTAGACGAGATGGTTGCCAAAAATATTATAGCACCCCTCTAGAAGGATGAATACGTTTACACCTGATTTCTAGTTTGCTCTATGACTTTAACGAGTCCTTCAGTGATTCGTAGTCTTTGTCTATTTGGTTCAAATGCACTCTAGCGTTAGCTTGTAAAACTGAAAACCCTGTAGCACATATTTTTTGACGCTGCGCATGATCATCCAGAGCGATGCTTTGTAAAGTTATGGAAATCCCCGGATGCTGGTGTGGTCCTTCTAGGAGCGTTTCCACTGCGGAGCCAAGAAACACCATTTGGTCGGTTAGGCTGAGCATGGCGATTACAGCCCTGCTAGACCCAAGCTCATGCATAGGAATCCCTTGAAGCGCCTTGACGACACCCTCAATTACGACTTTGTTGTAAACGCTGTAAATCTGATAGTTATTGCCTGACGGCCAATCCATCATGTCTATCGCATTACGAATATTGCATGCATGCGTATGAGCCGCTTCTGCAATAGCAAAAATGGTTTTACGTTTCACGGATGCAGCATAATTGACGGGTATTTTTGAAACTAAGAATACAATTATCAATGCCAAGATTGAGCCGATGGCTTGAACCCATGCTGGTGCCGCCTCTTTTGACAAGGTTTCGCAAACATTCTGCCATAATACTTGCCAGTCAAAGCTCATCTTTCTTCTCCATGTCGGCTGCGAGACAGACTATCACCTATGCGAGATTGGTTTTAGGTTCCAAGTCGCACGCGTTGAGCATTCGCTGTCGAGTTAAACCACTGGTACTGTCCGTCTGCTTTTGGCCGTTTTCAGCCTTTCGCGATGGACAGCAATCGGCCACAAGCGATCATCGCGCTTCTAAGAAGCTAGGGCGAAGCATATGACGTCGGCTGAAACCTATCGTCAGGCATCCGCTAACATCTTAAGCCTCGCGCGTATGCTCTGGCAGAGCGCATTAAACCGCTCGGGTTGCGGCTTCTCATAGAAAAAAATCCCCTTGCTGCGTTCCGGTGCCGCAATCATCGCGGATACTGACTCATCAATTGCATCAACAATAGATTTGCGCTCTATGGAAAATTGATCCGTATTGAAGTGAACAAAGTTGTTTCTGGACTCATTTAGCCAACTTATCAAGTCCCGATTTATTCCGGAGTCTTTACCAAATAGTCTGTCGAATAGCTCCATAAAGAAGTCGAGCTGTGGATCAGGTAAATCCTCACTGTTTTCATACGCCGCTAACCACTTCTTGAGGTGACTCGGCTTCCACGTCTCAAAACCTGCGCTGCCTCGAAGCGCAATGCATACAGCGCCTTGCAGGGCAGAATGAGCAGCGATGAGCGACCACTTCCAACAGGTTGCAGTCATTGGCGCCCCTTGAATTTGAGCAAGAAGTTGCTCGAGGGATGTTTCCAGATCAATAAAACGGTCGAACCGAATATAGCCTTCCATGTTCTGCCAACCCTTTCTGGTGCCTAATGGGGCGACTCCCTAAGACTGCCGTACTCGAAGGATCGCATCTGTTAATGCTTGTGCATTTCTGTCCAATGTTTCCAGGGCCACGACGGCGTTGTCGGCAACATCGTCTGCGCCAGTCCCTGAGATCCAATGGGTGATCTCTTCGATCGCTGCACCAAGGGCATGCTGGTTGTGCAGAAGCAATGTCAGCGCATCAGCAGTGGCGATGTTGGAGGCTGAGTTATCGGGCATGCGATCCATCCTGGAAATTAGGGATTCGCAAAGCCTAGCTCATGCGGCGCAGTGAGGAGCCAAGATACGCACTCATAGCCCCTTTTCCGCACCCAAATAGCGCCCCAGTCAAATCTAAGTCCCGGCCATGGATGCAGAACTAAACGACACGAAAAGCGCCGAACCTCGAGCCTGCCTCAAAACCGTCTTATTGACAGTATCAGCAGTGTCCAGATTGGAGGCGAAAACGCTTGCTTAAAAATTGCTAAAGAGATGGGAAGAAAAACGGGATCGTCGAATGAATAAATTTTACTGGTACGCAACTGGTACAGGCTTTTTTAATGTGTCACTTTGGCCCTTATTTACGGGGGCATAAAGATCAGTGCGTCCGATCCATCATGGGTGCGACGGAAAAACGGCGGGAGAGTGGGGCGGGGTGTAGGGACATGTGAGGAATCTGGAATCAAGAAGGCGAAGGCGCAAGAGTTTATCAGGATTACGGAACGGCAAAGATCCGTACAGCGGCGTTATGTGCTCAGGCCGGACGCGAACGCTCCGGCTGATTGGCGGATCTTGTTTAACGCTGCACCGACGCCTATGCCCGTTGGACAACTGGACTGAGTAATGGCAATTCAGTAGCATCCGTTTTTTTTCAGGATCAGTCCGTCATGGAAGCCACCTCGCCAAAGCGCCCACTGCAAGCGTTCGTCATGTCCTGTCTGGTGGCCGGCTGGGGGCTGGTCTACGTCGGTCAGGTCAAATGGGCGGTGCGCATTGCCGCTCTGCTTTATATCGGCGTTGTCCTGATGGGGGTTTGCGGATTAACGACTACTCCGATAGGGCTATATGCTGGCGTCGTGTTCGCCGTACTAGTGAAACTGGGTTCTGCGACTGTGGCGGCGATGCTGGCGCGCAGAAACGACACTTCGGTGACTAGCCCTGGCATTCGATTCCATGTGCTTTATGTGGCGACTCTTATCGTGATCACGCTTGTATTGCTGGGGCCGTTGAGAACTGCAACGTTGGGATTCAAAACTTACTTCATTCCCTCCGGCTCGATGGTTCCGACTCTGTCTATCGGCGATTACATCGTCACAAACCTGCGCATCGGCTCGCCGCAGGTGGGAGATATCGTGGTCTATCGCTACAACGGTACCGAAGCGGTCAAACGCGTTGCGGCTGTGGGGGGCGATACCTTGTCGATAGTCGACGGGGAGGTCATTCTCAATGGTAAAAACCTGGGACTGTTCTTTGCTCCGCGAGAGCGGGTGAAGAACCGTCGTTATATGCAAACTGCGCCAACGCTGGTCGAAAAGAATCATGTCTATCTGCTCGGCGATAACCGCGATAGCAGCAATGACAGTCGATTCATGGGGCAGGTGAAAGTTGATGACATCACCGGCATAGTCACCGGGATTTGGTGGTCAGAAGACCGGTCAAGGATCGGTACGGTTTTCCCTTGAGGGGGCTCTTGCAGGCACTTGCTTCTCCGGCGATTGCGCATCGCCGGAAAGCCATAACACCAACACACTGAAGTACGGCGGCAACAGCATCGGCAGCAGCCTCAATCATCAAAGCTCCGGCGTACTGCACGACGAAAACCATTACTGCCCCGGCACCGCAATCCACTCGCTCAACGTCTGCTGATACTTGCCAGTGACCTTGCTCAAATGCAGCCACTGATCGACATACAGTTTCCAGCTGATGTCATCGCGCGGCAGCAAGTACGCTTTCTCACCGTATTGCATGTACTGATGCGGATTCACCGCGCACAAGCCGGGTTTGAGTTTCTGCTGATACAGCGCTTCCGAGGCGTCGGTGATCATCACGTCGGCTTTGTTGTCGAGCAGTTGCTGGAAGATCGTCACGTTGTCGTGCAGGGCCAGTTGCGCTTTGGGCAGGAAAGCGTGGACGAAGGCTTCGTTGGTGCCGCCGGCCGGTTCCACCAGGCGCACGTCGGGCTGGTTGATCTGGTCGATGGTCTGGTATTTCGACTGGTCGGCGCAGCGCACCAGCGGGATTTTGCCGTCGGTGTCGAGGGTGTTGCTGAAGTAGGCTTTTTTCTGCCGCTCGAGTGTGACCGAGATGCCGCCCATGCCGATGTCGCATTTGCCGGCCTGCATGTCGGGCATCAAGGTTTTCCAAGTGGTCTGCACCCATTGCACGTTGACGCCGAGGCTGTCGGCCAGTGAGCGGGCCATGCTGATGTCGATGCCTTCGAAGTCGCCGTCGCTGCGCTTGAAGGTGTAGGGCTTGTAGTCGCCGGTGGTGCAGACGCGCAACTGGCCTTGTTGCTGGATGCTGTCGAGGTGCGAAGTGCTTAGCTCGGCGTGGGCGACGGCGGCCACGGTCAGCAGGCCGCAGAGGATCATCGTTTTTGGCATTGTCATTGTGATCGGGTTTCTGAGAAGGAAGGTGGCCCAGTGTAGTGAAAGGCCTTCTCGGGTGTCATCCCGCGCCCGGACTCAACGTACCGGGCAACGCCACCAGCGCCAGCATTCAGTTGGCTGAGTAGGGGATTACAGTTTTGACAGGTTCAGCCAACTGCTCAATGCGGCGTTGGAGTTGGAGGACCTGTGGCGATAGGTGAATCGGTTTGAGAATGGCTGAGCGCAAGTGATGCCAGCCAACGATGTGTTCAGCACGCTGCTGCCAGCTGAGTAGCGGCGCAAGCCCTGGACGCAACGGTTTCTGAGTGACCTTGCTGTTACGTGTGGCGATGCAAAAGTGTGTGTAGCGAGGCAATTCATACAGGTTCAAACGCTGCAGGTCTCTGCTGCACAACAGCAAGATGTCGCCAAAGGTGAACAAGGGAAACGCCGTGACCTCGATCTTTTGTTTTTCATTGAGTGTGGTTCGCCACAGTCTGTTATCCAGATCGTCCAGGCTGATGTTTTCGTCAAGTATGAATCGCGCCGGTGGTTGACGAATCGCCAGATTTCCAGCAGCTGCGTAGGTGATGCTTGGCATTGCACCTGGCGATAAAAGAAGAAACCCGCTGAACAGAACCAGTGCTGTTGCGACTCCATAAGCGATACGCGCAAAGACATGGCCTCTGCTGATATAAAAAATCAAAATCGGGACGAGACTGAAAATAAGTGTGCCGAGGGAAAACAACCCGACAACCACTACCGCCTGCGCATTATCATCGCCGACGTAGGTCTCGAGGATCAGCAATGTGGGGAGTGACGCACACAGAACGGCTAAGCCGATCATGCCACCGATCAAGAGTCGGAAACCGTTTTTCTTCCAGCCTCCCATTCGTCGGGTGTTTTTGTTGAAAATCTTTCGAAAGTGTTTGAACAGGAAAAGTGCGAAATAGGCCAGCAGGGTCATGGAAAAAACAAACAGCATCGAAATTCCGGCGCTGAATGTGTTCGAGAACTTGAAAAGTAGAAAAATGAAAGTACAAAAGCCAAAACACAAAGGAAGCAGCAAATAGGTAGCGATCTGTTTGTGCCTTTTTGGCACTTTTTCGAACATCGATACGGTAATACCGTAGAACCATGCACTGGCGGAGAGTACGCCAAGGTAGCCCACCATGATCAGCACGATCAGTAAAAGCCAGATAGCAAGGGCTGACTTGGCATCGCTGCCTGCCAGGAAAAGGTCAGTACGACCAATTGCCCGGGTGTAGACGTATAGCCCAAGGATTGCCAACCCCGCGCCGAGAAAGCCCAGAGTGACGGTGATCTGGCTCCAGTAGTCAAGAATACGTTTGAAATTGCGTTTGAAGAACTGCGTAAACGTTGGTGCGGGCGAAGCATCCATGCGATCAAGATTCCATCGGGTTTGATTGGTGGTTCTGTAACGACAAATGGCCAGATTTCTTTAGAAATCCGGCCATTCAATGCAATTGGTCTGTTTTTCTGAGTTGATCGTGATGGAACGAATTTAAAGCCCCAATCCTTCCTGCACCACCTGCAGCAGATTGTTTTCGGTCAGGGCGATGGCATCCAGCTCCTGGCCGGTTTCAATCGACTGCATCCACCAATGGCTCTCACCATGCTCATCCACTGTACGCAGCAGATAAGTGTCCGTGGCTGACGGGTTGATCTGCACCCGCCCGGCGCCATCCTCGGTAAACCTTGCAATGGGATCAAATGTCAGGCTTCGCTCATTGGCTTCGATCACCAGTTGGTCGATGGCGTAATCGTGGCTTTCGCCATCCGGGGAGCTTTCGCAGATGTGCGTGGGATTGCGCCGAATCTTCAAACCAACCTCAGTCACCGGTTGCAGCCACGCTTCGATGCGCTGGTACAAGTCGTACACCTGCGCCGGCCAGCAATCGATCTCCAGCGCGGCATCGGCATGGGTGTGCCGGGTTTGCTTGAGTTTGGCGGCGAGTTCGTCTGCTTTACTCATTTCGGATCCCTTGGTTTGATGTATGCCTGTTAATCGTAGACCTTTCAACGGTGTACGACGTTGCCTTGCGTCATGCGCCTGCAACACAAGCGTGTCGAAATCAGCGCTGGCCAAGTCGGTCAGGATCGAAAACCATGGACGCAGGCGTCCCAAGTAGTGGGTACATGAAAAAGCTGTTTACAATTTTGGCGGTGATTGCGCTGATGGCCGGTAGCATCGGCTTGAGTTCGGCGCGGCAATCACAGTCAAGCAAAGCCCAGGCGGAATCGGTGGCGGGAGTGTTCGATTACTACCTGCTGACGCTGTCCTGGTCGCCGACCTTTTGCCTGACGCATAAAGATGACTCGCAGTGCACGGGCAAGGGCTACGGCTTCGTGCTGCACGGCCTGTGGCCGCAATACGCCAAGGGCGGCTGGCCGGAATCCTGCCCGCCGCTGACCACGTTGAACGCGGCGCAAACCAGCAAAGGTCTGACGCTGTTCCCGACCAAGAAACTGCTCGACCACGAATGGTCCAAGCACGGCACCTGCAGCGGCCTCGGCGCGATGGGTTATCTGGATGAAGCGGACAAAGCGGTGGCGGCGGTGAAAGTCCCCGATGAGCTGCAACCCTTCAGCTCCTCCTATTACTTCGAAGCCCAGGAAATTGCTGACCTGTTCCGCAAGGCCAACCCGGGGATCCCGGCCGATGGCATCGCCGTCATTTGCAGTGGCCCGGAACTGGCGGAAGTGCGCGTGTGCATGGGCAAGGATTTGCAGTTTGGCGCGTGCGGCAAGGGTGTGAAGACTCAGTGCCGGGCGGGGGATATTCGAGTTCCGCCGTCGCGGTGATAAGAAAACAGGCGTCCGACGGGACGCCTGTTTTTTATGCGGCTTGATAACTCAGTGGTTGACCAGCGTGGTGTTACAGCTGCATCCGAGGCAGTTTGGCAAAGGCGATGTCAGAGCCTCCCAACCGATTAGCACGCCTCCTCGATATGATCCGGTAACGGCATTATCGGCGGTTGCACAGATATCGGCTGTCTTCACACAGCCACCAGGGGCGGTCGACCAGGTTCCGACATCCCAGCCCGCATTCTTATGCCGTTCTACTGACTTGGGAGTTGGATGCCTGTATTTGTTACCCCTGCCAAATGAATAAACCAGACGCCGGTAACCACTTTGCACAGGTATCGGTACAGTGCCGGTAGCTTTTAAATTAGCGCCATGGTGCGGTGCTATGACTGCCACGGCGGGTGGTGGTTTTAATTTGTCGAGGAAGTATTTGTAGTCGCAGTCGCCGGTCAAGAGCCAGCAGGCCGGGAAGTCCGGGTCATTGTTCTCGATGGAAAGAACAATCCCGGAATCGTTGCGCGTGCGTCCATTGCCCAGAGTGAATCGGATGGACATCTTATTGTTCAAAACAGCCTGACCAATATCTCCCACTGGCATGTCGAGAACTCTGATGCGGCCTTTTTTATTGATTACCTCCATAGCAAAGGTCTTGTGGATGGGGTCAAGGATTTGATTGGTCACAATCCAGTTCATCTTCAGCGCGTCGCTGTCCTTGTTTTCCTTCGGACAAGCACCTGCCCAGTGATCATGATCCCAATGAGACATGATGATGAGCGGTTGTTTGCTAAAGCAGAAATCAATCAGACCCGGTTTTGAACTTTTGTTGGGGCCGACAGCGGCACCAACATCAAAGTAGATGTCTGGACAAGCCCCCCCGGAGTCACTGATCAAGGCGTTGGAGTTGCCCTGGCCAACGTCAAATGCAGCCAGAAATTGTGGGCCTGGGGTCGATTGGGCGATCAGATGCTGTAACTCGACCATGTTGATCTTTTCGGCGGTGTCGAGAGAAAACTCCCGGTTAAGCATTTTCTGGTGGTCCGGGTCCACCGGGTCGAAACGAACCTGACTCGGAATCGACGTAGTAAAGAGGTTGGTGTAGAGCCTCGAGTTCCCGTTTTGTTTGCCGGGATCGCGGACTTTGAATATGTACCACTTGTCCTGATGACTCAGCAGAAACTCGTCTAGCGATGAGTACTCCCGAGAAACATGGAGTTTTATTTCTATGCGGAAAATCACCGCTTCTTCGTATGGATTCTCATCGAAACTCGCAAGTTCGCGGTGAACTTGAACGTGATGTTTGCGCTGCAATCCACATTTGTATAGTGAATTTATGGCGATCAAGTTGAACCACGCCATGGCGAAAGAGGGTTCGCCGGGAATAGCCTCAATGTCATCGATCTTGCCGTAAGCCAAATAGTTGCTGAAATCGAATGGCGGCGTGTCATCAAGTTGTTCAAGAAAGCGGTTCACGTTCAGTCCTTTGAGGTCAGCGGTAAGAGCTGCATGGTGGCCTGTAGCCATTGCTTTTTGAAAGTTTTTGACTTTAACAGGTCAAGTTGCGGAGATACAGGTCGCTAACGTTCTCGTGGGGTGATGGAGCTGACTGCAATACCGTAGGTGCCTTCAATTGCCTCGATACTGTCCATGAACTACGCTCACAAAAATAAGGGTTTCGGGCTCACGCCCTAGTCGTACCTGCCCAGGACATGCTTTTGCCAATCCCTATTCACGATCCGCATCAAGCCCCCGGCACCCTTAAACGCTTGCCGCTTCGCAAAGCAGCGGTGCTGTTTATCGTTGCGGTGAGCCTCTGCCTGTGCGGTCTTCTGTACCTGCAATTGGAGCAGTCACGGCGTCAGGATCTGGCGGTGGCGAAGATGGCTTCGGGCAACCTGACCCGGGCCATGGCGCAGCAGGCCGAAGACACTGTGCGGGCAGCGGATCTGGTGATGACCAGCCTCGTCGACTGGATTCAGGACGATGGTTACGGGGCGGCGCAGCGACCTCGGTTGCAGCGGATCTTTGCCCGCCGCGCGCAGCAACTGGATCAGTTGCATGGCATCTTTCTCTTCGATCGCGAAGGGCAGTGGGTCATTACGTCGTTCCCCAATCTACCCCGTGGCAATGGCGTGGCCGATCGCGAATATTTCAAGTTCCATCAGCAGAATGCTTCGACGGTTGCGCACATCGGCCAGGCGATTCGCAGCCGCGAAAACGGCGAGTGGATCATTCCGATTTCCAGACGCGTCAACGACCAGCTCGGCAACTTTCAGGGCGTGCTGATGGCCGGCATCCGCATGTCGTACTTCGATCAGTTCTTCAAAAGCTTCAGCCTCGATGACAGCGGCATCATGTTTCTGGCATTGACCGACGGCACCTTGTTGGCCCGACGGCCCTTTGACGAGGCGTTGATCAATACCTCGGTGGCCCACGGCGAGATCTATCAAACCCTGCTGCCCAACGCTAACGCCGGCACGGCGATGCTCAATTCCGTGGTCGATGGCGTGACACGATTGTATGGCTATCGGCAGCTTGCCTCATATCCGCTGGTGGTCTCTGCCGCGACTTCGCAAGACACGATTTTGCGGGGCTGGCACGAGCGCGCATTTCAGTCCAGCGTGATCGTCGCGCTGGTTGTTTTGGGCATTGGTCTGTTCGGCTGGGTATTCATTCATCAGGTGCGCGACGGCGAGCGTATCGAGAAAAATCTACGCAGGGCTCAGCTGGCGCTGGAACAGATCGCCACCCACGACAGCCTTACCGGGTTGGCCAATCGGCGCTTGTTCGAGCGCTCGCTGGATATCGAATTTGCCCGGGGCGCGCGTCAGGTCAGTCCGGTCAGCCTGATCATGCTCGATATCGATTTCTTCAAGCGTTACAACGACGCGTTTGGTCATGTCGCCGGCGATCAGTGTCTCGCACAAGTGGCGCAAGTGGTGAAGACCTGCTGCCAGCGCAAGTCGGATCTGGCGGTGCGTTACGGCGGCGAGGAATTCGCCGTGCTGTTGCCGGACACCGACATCAACGGTGCGCTGGCGATTGCCGGGCAGATTCGGCGCAGCGTGATCGACAAGCACATCATCCACAGTGGCTCGCCGACCGGCTATCTCACCGTGAGCCTGGGCTGTTATGCGTTTATTCCGCACGGCAACGACAGCCCGCAGGTGTTTATCCAGCGCGCGGACGCGGCGTTGTATCAGGCGAAAAATGCCGGGCGCAATCGCGCGGCGGTGTATGCGTCGGAAGAAGGTTTTGCCGAACTGATGCGGTCGGATCGCTGATTCTTTCAATCAACATAAATCAGCAGTGGGAGCGAGCCTGCTCGGGAAGAGGGCATGTCAGTCACCCTGTTTGTTGACTGATACACCGCTTTCGCGAGCAGGCTCGCTCCCACATTGGTCCGTGATGGACTCAAGACTATCTGGGATGGCTCTTGTTCGTTCAGCCGCCCGTGCCACCGCCCGCGCCACCTGTACCGCCGCCGGCTGAACCGGTGCCGCCACCCGCGCCGGAACCCGAGCCGCTGGCCCCGCCATTGGTGCCCGTGCCCGTGCCCGTGCCTGTGCCGGTGCCCATGCCCGAACCAGTGCCGGTGCCGTTATTGGTTGCGCCAGAACCGCTGCCACCCGATGGCGAGCCCGGGGTGTTGTCTGGCGGCATGGTCGAGCTGCTGGCGCCGCCGGACTTGGTGCCCGTCGCATCGGTGCTGTCATTGGCAGCGAAGCTGGCGGCGGATGCCGTGGCGAGCAGGCCGGCCAACAATAACGAAGTGAGTTTGCGCGTCATCATGGTACGTCTCCTGATAAAGGGGATTACCTGATATTGGTCTTGCGCGCCCAAGCCTTGGTGCCAGTCGAGTGACGAGCGGTCAATCGCTGCGCCAAGTGGCCTACCGTTCTTCTGCAATATTGGCTATTTGCCGAACCACCCCCGGGGACTAACGTAGCCACACATTCAATCGCTACCCCGGAGCCCACCATGCAACCTCGTGCCGATTTCTACACCGCTTCCCCTGATGCCATGAAAGCGATGATGGCGCTGGAAAATGCCGTCTCGAAACTGTCGCTGGAAAAGAGCCTGCTCGAACTGGTCAAGCTGCGCTCTTCACAGATCAACGGCTGCGCATTCTGCATCGACATGCACACCGCCGACGCCATCAAAGACGGCGAAACCCCGCGTCGCCTGTTCGCCGTGACGGCATGGCGGGAAGCGCCGTTCTTCAGCGAGCGTGAGCGTGCCGCACTGCTGTGGACCGAATCACTGACGCAACTGAGCCTGACTCACGCGCCGGACGAAGACTATGAAGTAGTCGCTGCGCAGTTTTCGCCCAAGGAACTGGTTGACCTGACCGTGGCGATCAACACCATCAACGGTTGGAATCGCCTGGCGGTGGGCTTCCGCAAACTGCCCCAGGCTTAAGTCCCACGCACATCCCCTGTAGGAGTGAGCCTGCTCGCGATAGCGGTAGGTCAGTCACCATGTTTGCTATCTGACAGACCGCTATCGCGAGCAGGCTCACTCCTACAAGGGAATCTTCAATGTGCTTGTGAACTCGGCGCCGCCGGTGGCTGCACCTTGCGCATCAAGGGCACCATCGCCGTGGCGATGATGAAGCAGACCATGATCATCAAAAACGTATCGCCATAAGTCTGCGTCTGCGCCTCGCGATACGTCACCAGCCACAGCTGCCGCAGGCTGGCGGTGACGCCGGTATCGCCGCTCTGGCCGAGGTTGGCGAAGTTGCCGCCGACCTGCGACAGCCACTGATTCATCGCTTCATTGCTGCTGTTCAGATGCTCGGCCAACCGGGTGAAGTGCAGGTTGGTGCGGTCATTGAGAATCGTCGCGCAGGCAGCGATGCCAATCGCACCACCGAGGTTGCGCATCAAGTTGAATAACCCTGACGCGTGCTTGAGCCGCGCCGGTGCCAGTCCCCCCAAAGTCAGCGTCACCGCCGGTGGCACGGCCAGTTGCTGGGCAATTCCGCGCAACGCTTGCGGCAGCATCAACTCCCCGGCGCCCCAGTCGTGGGTGATCGGACTGAACTCCCACATCGACAAGGCAAACAGGCCGAGGCCGAGCATCATGATCCAGCGCAGATCGATGCGATTGGCGAGAAAGGCATACAGCGGAATCGCCAGAATCTGGAACACGCCGGTGGAAAAAACCGCCATGCCAATGTCCAGCGCGCTGTAGCCGCGCACGCGTCCGAGAAACAGCGGCGTCAGGTAAATCGTCGCGAACAGGCCGATGCCGGTGACGAAGGAAAAGAAGCAGCCGAGGGCGAAATTGCGATCCTTCAACGCACGCAGATCGACGATCGGATTGGCCACGTGCAGCGTACGGCCGATGAAGGCCAACCCGGCGAGTCCGCTGATCCACGCGGTAGTGAGAATCGTCTGGTCACTGAACCAGTTCCAGCGCGGCCCTTCTTCAAGGGTGTATTCCAGGCAGCCGAGAAACAGCGCGAGAAAGAGCATGCTCAGGTAGTCCGCGCCCTTGAGCAGCGACAGTTCCGGCTGATCGATCTTGACCAGCATCGGCACCGCCACGGCGACGAAAATGCCCGGCACCAGATTGATGTAGAACAGCCAGTGCCACGAAGAAATGTCAGTGATCCAGCCGCCGATCACCGGCCCCAGTGTGGGCGCCAGCGAAGCCACCGCGCCGATGGTCGCGGCGGCTATCACCCGTTGCTTGCCAGTGAAGAAAAAGAACGCCGTGGTGAACACCAGCGGAATCATCGAGCCGCCGAGAAAACCTTGCAGCGCACGAAACGCGATCATGCTCTGGATATTCCAGGCCAGACCGCAGAGCAGGCTGGCGAGGGTGAAACCGACCGCCGAGGCACAGAACAACCAGCGCGTGGAAAACACCCGCGACAGCCATCCCGACAATGGAATCACAATGATCTCGGCGATCAGGTAACTGGTCTGCACCCACGCGGTTTCGTCGGTGCCGGCGGACAAGCCACCGCCGATATCGCGCAGCGACGCCGAGACAATCTGGATGTCCAGCAGGGCGATGAACATGCCGATGCACATCGTTGCGAAGGCAAACACTTTGGTCGCCGTGCTCATGTCCGCCGCGTTGAAGGGTTGCGCAGGAGCCGCGACGCTGCTGCTCATGGCGCGACGGCTACGGCGGTGGTTTCAGGCGCGGCGCGGGTGTCTACTTCAGCGGTGACAGACAGGCCCGGGCGTAGATGGCCGAGCACGCTGTCGGCGGGATCCAGAACGATTCTGACGGGCACGCGCTGAACGATTTTAGTGAAGTTGCCGGTGGCATTTTCCGGCGGCAATACGCTGAACAGCGAGCCGGTGGCGGGAGCGAGGCTGTCGAGGTGGCCGTGGAATTCCTGGCCGTGCAGTACGTCGGCGCGGATGCTCACCCGTTGCCCGGGCTTCATTCGCGCCAATTGGTCTTCCTTGAAATTGGCATCGACCCACAGACCCCTGGCGGGCACCACCGACAGTTGCTGCGAACCTGCCTGGGCATAGGCGCCAACCCTGGCGCGGCGATTGCCGATTACCCCATCGACGGGGGCGCGCAGTTCCGTGTAACCGAGGTTCAACTGGGCCAGATCGCGTTCGGCGCGGGCTTGTTGGAGAGCGGCGCGAGCCTGTTGTTTGCGGGTTTCGATCACTGCCAATTGCCGTTGTGCGGCGAGCAGTTCGGCCTGGGCGCGGGCGCTGAGGGCTTGTGCGGTCTTGAAAGTGGCGTCGGCGCGCTGCGCACTTTCCACCGACACCGCGTTGCTGCTCACCAGCCGCTTGTAGCGCGTGTTGTCGTCCCGTGAGCGCGCCGTCTCCGCGCTCGCCGCATCGATTCCTGCGTGGGCCTGACCGATCACGGCGTGCTGCAATTGTTCGGTGGCGTCAAGGTTGGCCAGCAGCGCTTCTTCAGCAGCCACGGCGCCTTCAGCCTTGGCCAGATTGGCGCGATAGTCGCGGGCATCGAGGCGGATCAACACATCGCCGGCTTTCACCGACTGGTTGTCGCCGACCAGCACCTCGTCGATATAACCGGCGACCTTCGGCCCGATCACCGTGACGTTGCCACCGATGTAGGCATCGTCGGTCTCTTCGAGAAAGCGCCCGCTGCCCCACCAGTGCACGGCGTAAATGCCTCCAAGAATCAGCGCAAGCAAAACGCTGCCGCAGATCAATAGGCGTTTGAACAGGGCAGGCCTGGTCTTGACCGGAACAGGATCGGGGGAAAGCATGCTGGTCATGGCGTCGTACCTGAGGAAGTGACTCATTATTACGACTGTAATATGACGCGAGTAATATTTAGTGGCAAATCATTTCTGCGGCCAATCGTCAGTTGCTTATTTGAGCCATTGGCCCGGCGTGCTGCCGGTGATGGATTTGAAGAAGGCGATGAACGCGCTGTCGCTGGCAAACCCCAGCGCAAAGGCGCAGTAACTCAGGCTTCTCTCGGTAGCGAGCAGTTCAATGGCGCGCATCAGCCGCCACTGTTGGCGCCATTGCTGATAACTCATGCCGGTTTCGCGCTGGAAGATGCGGCCGATGGTGCGGCTGCTGGCGCCGATCTGTTGTTCAAGCACGTGCAGCGTTGGCGGCAGCCGATCGGGTACGGCCAGCAAAGACGTCAGCCGTTTGTCCCGAGGCAATGGCAACAGCATCGGTTGCTGCACTGCGTCATTGATTTCACTCAGACACAGCCCGAGCAGATGGGCGAATCTGCCTGTTTGCCAGTCAGTGTCGAAAGCCGCCGTCGCCATGGGCTCGAGCAACGCGCGCAGCAAGGGGCTGACTTCGATGACGCAAACCTGCTGCGGCAACCCGTGACATAAATCACCGACCAGGTAGATCGAGCGATAGTCGACACTCCGCTGCATCACCGCACGATGGCTGACCCCGGCCGGAATCCACGCTGCCCGCGAGGGTGGTAACAAGCACAACTGCTGCGCCAGATCAATCCGGATGCAGCCTTGGCGCGTGTAGAGCAATTGCCCGCGCTGATGACAGTGCATGCCTGAATCGTGGTCAGCCATGGTCGATGCAAGACCGATCACCGGAGCGGCAAAACTGTCTGCATCAAACGTCGAATGGGCATCGAGCCAAGCCATGGAATTGTCCGATTTCAGCGATAAGTTGGCGGGATCCGGATAATACGCCAAGCACCGGTTTTTAAACTTCTCTGCTTTCGTAGAGGAGTCATTGGAATGAACAAGCGGAGTTTGCTTGCGCTGGCTATTGCCCTGCTGATGTTTGCGCAGATCGCGCAAACGCTATACAGCCCGGCGCTGAGTGATATCGGTCGAGCCTTCGCTGTTGGTCCGCAAACGGCAGCGCAGACCTTGTCGGTGTATTTCCTGGCGTTTGCCTTTGGTGTAGTGGTGTGGGGCCGCGCGTGTGATCGCTTCGGGCGGCGACCGGTGATGCTGGTGGGGATGGCGCTGTATGCAGTTGCGCTGCTGGTCGGTCTGCGAGTCAGCAGTTTCAACGGTTTGCTGTTGGTGCAGGGCGTGGCGGCGTTCGGCGCGGCGGTGGCTTCGGTGGTAACGCAAACCGTATTGCGTGATCGCTTCAAGGGCGCTGAATTGGCCCAGGTATTTTCCGTGGTCGGCATCGCGCTGGCGGCGAGTCCGGCGATTGGACTGTTCAGCGGCGCGAGCCTGGTGCAGGTGTTCGGTTATCGCGGTGTGCTGGGCGCGCTGGTGCTGCTTGCTGCATGTTTATGGCTATGGAGTTGGTACGGTCTGTTGGAATCACGCCCGCAACAGACGCCTGATGTCAGTCTTCCCGACACCCTTTGGCGCATGCTGAGTGACCGCGGAATCTGGCGCTCGGCGCTTTGGATCGCTTGCTTCAACGTTGCGCTGTTCAGTTACTACAGCCTCGCACCGTTCATGTTCCAGCGCTTGGGTTTGAGCGAAAGCTGGTTCGGCTACAGCGGCGTGTTGCTTGCGTTGGGTTCGGGGCTTGGTGCGTGGTTCAACAAGCGTTTGTTGCAGGCCGGGTATGCGGCGATGCAATTGATCCGGCTCGCAGCGTTCTGCGGCCTGGCCGGTGGCATTGGCGTCTGGTTATTGCAGGACAGCGCCGCGTTCGTGTTGCCGATGCTGTTGATCGTGCTGGCATTCGGTATGGCCATCCCCAATATTCTCGGCCTGGCGCTGGTGGAGTATGCCGATCGGCTGGGTACTGCCGGTGCGCTGTTGGGTTTGATGTACTACTTGCTGGTAGGCGCGGGGCTGATACTCGCTGGTTGGTTTCAGGCTTTGGGCGCGACGCTGATCGTATGCAACGGCGTGGCGTTGTTGCTGACAACATTTGTATCCAAGGAATGAATTGCCCGGGTTAATACGAAGCATTACTATTCAGGCCCCTTTCTCACCACGCCGCCCATCCCCCATGCGCTCCCGCAGATCCGGCTTTTTCGAGCATTACGAAGAGTTGATCGGCACCTGGACTCGGCGCCTGCGCAATCGCGCGCAGGCCGAGGATCTGGCGCACGACACCTTTGTGCGGGTGCTCGAGGCGGATTCGGCGGCGGTGCAGCAGCCGCGCGCTTATCTGCACCAGACGGCGCGCAATATCGCGGTTGATGGGTATCGGCGTGAGGACCGGCGCGGCACCATGGAGTGGGAAGCGGTCGATGACAGTGCGTCGTCGGCGGGCGATCCGGAGCATTACATGCACGCGATCCAGCTGGCCGATTCCATCGAACGCGCGCTCAGCGAATTACCGCTCAACTGTCGCAAGATCTTCGTCTGGCAGAAGATCGAAGGGCTGACGCAGGCAGAAATCGCCGAACGCCTGGGGTTGTCCAAGAATATGGTCGAAAAGTATATGATCCGCACCCTGCGTCATCTGCGTGAGCGGCTGGATGGATTCCAATCATGAGCGCTCGCGCCTTTTCATTCTCAGCCGGACAGGACATTCCATGATGGAAACGGGTGATTGCGCCTGTGGGCAAACGGCGGTGCGTGACGAGGCGGCGGCCTGGTTCGTGCGTTTGCAGGAACCGAATGTCAGCGTCGAGCAACGGCGGCGCTTCGAGGCCTGGCTGAACGAGCATCCGCAACACCGCGAAGAATTCCAATTGCTGCAAGGCCTGTGGACGGCGGCTGATCTGCTGCCGACTTCGCGCCTCAAAGCGCTTGCTGAAACACCGCCAACTCGCCGCGAGCGCCGGCCATTGCTGCGTTATGCCGTGGCCGCGGGTGTTCTGGCCGTGGCGCTGGGGCTTGGCCTGTTCAGTGGACTGAATAATCCGAGTGGCTACCGCGCCGAGTTCGTTACGGCGCTGGGCGAGCGCAGACATGTGGCGTTACCCGATGGCTCGGTGATCGATCTGAACAGTCGCAGCCGCTTGCAGGTGCGCTACGAGCAGGATCGACGTGTCATCGAATTGAGCGCCGGCGAGGCGATGTTCAGCGTTGCACACGACGCCTCGCGTCCGTTTATTGTCGAGGCCGGCAGCGGCAAGGTCACGGTCACCGGCACGCGTTTCGATGTGCGCCGCGATGCCACGCACACCCGCGTGGCGGTGGAGCAGGGCACGGTGAAAGTACAGGCAAGTGCTGCGCCGGACCACGAATTCATCAAGCTCACCGCAGGTCTCGGCACGTCGGTCGATGCGCAAGGCAAAGTCCTGCCGGCCTACGCGGTCAACCCGGCGCAGCTGACCGCGTGGCGCAACGGCAAACTGGTGTTCAACAACGCCAGCCTCGGCGAAGTAGCGGCTGAAGTGTCGCGTTATCGGGATAAGCCGTTGATCGTTTCGCAACCGGGCGTGGCCAGCCTGCGCCTGACCAGCGTGTTCAAATCCGATGACACCGACGCCTTGCTCAAAGCCTTGCCGAACATCCTGCCGGTGGCCGTGCGCACCCTTGCCGACGGCAGTCAGGAAATAATTTCCAGATAGCATTCAGGTTTTTTCCCCGTTCATCGTCTTCCTGTTCAACTGCAACTGGTTTGCATTAACAGCCGCACACTCTTGCGATCCACAGGACTCCGTACGACGTGAACATCACCACCCACCACAATAAAAAATCCCCTTGGCTGCCATTGGCTCTCGCGCTGGCCGTCAGCGCAGCGATGCCGTCGGCGTTTGCCGCTGAAGCCATTCATATCCGCGCGCAACCGCTGGGCCAGGCCTTGAGCGAACTGGGCCAGCAAACCTCGCTGCAGGTGTTTTTCAGCCCCGAGCTGGTGGCCGGCAAACAGGCGCCTGCGGTCGATGGCGACCTCTCGCCGGAACAGGCCTTGCGTCAGCTGTTGCAGGGCAGCGGCCTCGATTATCAGATCAACGAGGGCTCGGTGACGCTCGCCCCAGCAGCCACCTCCGCAGCCAGCAACGGCCCGCTGGAGCTCGGCGTGACCGACGTCAAAGTGGTCGGCGACTGGCTCGGTGACGCTGACGCGGCGGTGGTGCAGAACCATCCGGGCGCACGCACGGTGATTCGCCGCGAAGCGATGGTCGAGCAGGGCGCGATGAACGTCAGCGACGTGCTCAAGCGCGTGCCGGGCGTGCAGGTACAGGACTCCAACGGCACCGGCGGCAGTGATATTTCCCTTAACGTGGGCGTGCGCGGTCTGACGTCGCGCCTGTCGCCACGCTCGACCGTACTGATCGACGGCGTACCTGCCGCGTTTGCTCCATACGGCCAGCCGCAACTGTCGATGGCGCCGATTTCCTCGGGTAATCTCGACAGCATCGACGTCGTGCGTGGCGCCGGTTCTGTGCGCTACGGGCCGCAGAACGTTGGCGGCGTGATCAACTTCGTGACCCGGGCGATCCCGGAAAAACCCACCGGTGAAATCGGCACAACGCTGGAGACCACCCAGTACGGTGGCTGGAAACACATCGACACCGCATTCCTCGGTGGCACCGCCGACAACGGCATGGGCGTCGCGCTGCTGTACTCCGGCGTCAACGGTCATGGCTATCGCGAGCGCAACAACGGCAACGATATCGACGACGTGCTGCTCAAGACGCATTGGGCGCCGACCGATCAGGACGATTTCAGTCTCAACTTCCACTACTACGACGCCAGCGCCGACATGCCCGGCGGTCTGACCCAGCGTCAGTACGACGACAAGCCCTACGAATCAGTGCGTGACTACGACCAGTTCACAGGCCGACGCAAGGACGTGTCGTTCAAGTGGGCCCGCCAGATCGACGAGCGCACTCAGGCGGAAATCCTCACCTATTACACCGACAGCTTTCGCGGCAGCACCATCGCCGCGCGCGATCAGCGCACCCTCAGCTCGTACCCTCGTTCCTATTACACCCTCGGCATCGAGCCGCGCGTGTCGCGGGTGTTCGATGTCGGCCCGACCACCCAGGAAGTCAGCGTCGGTTATCGCTATCTGAAAGAGGCGATGCACGAAGAATCGAGCCGTCTGGCGCTGGTCAACAATCAGCCGGTGGTCACGCCGACCTCCGACGGCCATGTGTTCCAGGATCGCACCGGTGGCACCGAGGCCAATTCGGTGTATGTCGACAACAAGATCGACGTCGGCAACTGGACCATCACCCCGGGCATTCGCTTCGAACACATCAGCACCGATTGGCATGATCGCGCTGTCCTCGACACCGCTGGCCGCCCGGTACCGGAGAAAAACCGCAGCATCGAAAGCAACGAACCGCTGCCGGCGCTGAGCGTGATGTATCACCTGTCCGATGCCTGGAAGCTGTTCGCCAACTACGAAACCTCGTTCGGCAGCCTGCAATATTTCCAGCTCGGCCAGGGCGGTTCGGGTGACAGCACCGCCAACGGTCTGGAGCCGGAAAAGGCCAAGACCTACGAGATCGGCACGCGCTACAACGATGATGTCTGGGGCGGCGAGGTGACGCTGTTCTACATCGACTTCGATGACGAACTGCAATACATCAGCAACGACGTCGGCTGGACCAATCTCGGCGCGACCAAGCACCAGGGCATCGAAGCCTCGGCGCACTACGACATGGCCGCCCTCGATCCACGCCTCGATGGTTTGACTGCCAACGCCGGTTTCACCTACACCCGCGCCACCTATGAAGGCGAGATCCCCGGCTTCAAGGGCCGCGATCTGCCGTTCTATTCGCGGCAGGTGGCCACGGTCGGATTGCGTTATGAGATCAACCGCTGGACGTACAACATCGATGGCTTCGCCCAATCGAAACAGCGTTCGCCGGGCACCGGTGTGAATGCGGATGGCAGCTTCAATGGCAACTACATCACTGAAGGCACGGCGGACGGGCAGTACGGCGACATCCCGGGTTACGTGACCTGGAACGTGCGCGGCGGCTACGACTTCGGTCCGCAGGTGTCGAACCTCAAGCTCGGTGCCGGGGTGAAGAACGTCTTCGACAAGCAATACTTCACCCGCTCCAGCGACAACAACTCGGGGATGTATGTCGGCGCGCCGCGCACGTTCTTCGTGCAGGCCAGCGTCGGTTTCTAAGCCTTGATCGTTCCCACGCTCTGCGTGGGAATGCAGCCCGGGACGCTCCGCGTCCCTTGCAAAGCCGAACGCGGAGCGTCCGTTGAGGCATTCCCACGCAGAGCGTGGGGAACGATCTGGCTATCCATGTAGGAGCTGCCGAAGGCTGCGATCTTTGCTTTAGACCTTGAGGACTTTGCCGCCAATCGCCACAGCCACCAGCAAAACCGCCATCAATCCAAAGGCAAAGCTCAGACTGCTGGCATGCGCGACAAAACCGATCACCGCTGGCCCGGCGAGAATACCGGCATAACCGAGGGTGGTAATCGCCGGCACCGCGATGCTTTCCGGCATCACCGTTTGCTTGCCCACCGCCGTGTACAGCACCGGCACGATGTTCGAGCAACCGGCGCCGACCAGCGCATACCCGAGCAGCGCCGCTTGCCAGCTCGGTGCGAAGGTGGCGAGAAACAACCCCGCCGCCGCTAACAGCCCACCGAACAGAATGATTCGCGTCGCACCCAGCTTGCGCACGATGCGGTCACCGAGCAGGCGGCCCACGGTCATGGTCAGGGCAAACGCTGCGTAGCCCAGGCCCGCGTATGCCGTGTCGATCCCGCGTTCCTGCGCGAGGAACACTGCACTCCAGTCCAGCGCGGCGCCTTCGGTGAGGAACACGATGAAGCACATGCCGCCGATAAACAGCACGATGCCATGGGGAATGGCGAACGCCGGGCCGGAGCTTTCGCTGCCGTAGGGCAACATGTGCGGCACGCACTTGAGCAAGGCGCCGATCAGCAAAACCACTACCACCAGCATCGCTGCCAGTGGTGTCAGGCCGAGGCCGAGCAGGGCGCTGACACCCGCCGCACCGACGATGCCGCCGAGGCTGAACAAACCGTGGAACCCCGACATCATGTGCTTGCCGCTGGCGCGCTCGACGATCACTGCTTGCAGGTTCACCGTCGAATCCACCGTGCCGAGGCCGGCGCCGAACATGAACAGCGTGGCGATCAGCGCCGGGATCGACGACACCGTCGCCAGCAACGGCAGCGCCGCGCAGATCAGCAGAGTGCCGCCGGTGGCCACACGTCGGCAACCAAAACGCGTCGCGAGAATCCCCGCCAGCGGCATCGCCAGAATCGAACCGACGCCCAGGCACAACAGCAATAATCCCAGCGTGCCCTCATCCAGCCCGGCCCGGGCCTTGGCATATGGCACCAGCGGCGCCCACGCGGCAATGCCGAGGCCAGCGATGAAAAAAGCGACGCGGGTAGACATCTGTTGCAGACGTCCGGGGACGAAGGTGTCTTGGGGGTTGAGGCTGGTCATATCGATCCTTGGTAAAAAAACAACTGCATCCCGAGTGACATTCTGACGGCGTTGAGGTTCGATCTCAGGCCTTTCGGGGCATAACGGTGGACATCCTACCCTGTGGGAGCGGGCTTGCTCGCAAAGGCGGTATGTCAGGCCAGGAATTTTTGACTGGCACACCGCCTTTGCGAGCAAGCCCGCTTCCACAGGGTGTGTATTAATCATTAGAGTGGCGTTCATCCATACGAAGGTAAACGGTCGGCAATGACGAGCTTCTACGACGCACGCGGCAATATCTACGCCGTGGTCTCACCTCAAGACTTGCGCGAGGCCGGAATCGCTTTGCCGACAAGCGCCACCGACTGCGCCGCATCTCGGCAGCAATGGAGCGAGGCCGCCATCGCTTTGTGCTGCCACTGGCCCGAAGGCCAACGCCCGGCCAACAGCAAACCTCACCGCAGCGATGGCCTGCTGATCGGCCCATTCCAGACAGCGGCGCCGTTCGATGTGCTGATCGTCAACACCGACGGCAGCCTCGCCGAACGCAGTGGCAACGGCCTGACGATTTTTTCTCAGGCATTGACCGAGCAAGGCTTGCTGCCGGAGCAGGGCGCCATGCTGTGCGTGCATCATGACAAGGGCGAAGCGCTGGAAACCTCGGTAAAACCGGCCGAAGTCGAGGGCGTGCGCGGTTTCTGGCTCGACCTCGGCCAGCCCACATTTGGCCCGGAGGCTGTGGGGGCGCAGGCCGTTCAGAGCGCTCAGTTCAACAATCGCGACGTCAGCCATGTCCAGCCCCTGGCACAGCTCGATCCCACTTGGACCCACAGCCAATTCGTCCGTATCGGCAATCCGCACTGTGTAACGCTGCTCAGCGATGCAAGCGCTTTGCCGAGCAACGAACAGATGGGTGAATCGCCCCTGAACGAACGGCTGACGGCAATTGCCTATGCCATGCCCACCGGTGCCGGCAATCCGTGCCCGGCGGGCGTCAATCTGCAATGGGCCGCGCTGGCGTCGCCGCAGAAAATCGCTGCGCGGGTATTCGAGCGTGGCGAAGGTCCAACCGCGTCTTCCGGCACCAGCGCCAGTGCGGTCGCGTGTGCAGCGTGGCGGGTGGGTTGGGTCGAGGCGGGGGAAGTGCGGGTGGTCATGCCCGGCGGCACCGCACCGGTTTTGCTTGAGGTTTCGGAAGGGGAGTTGCTGCGCGTCAGATTGTTTGGCACGGCGCGGTTGGCGGGTTGATTCGGCCGACGCCATCGCTGGCAAGCCAGGCTCCCACAGGGTTTTGCGCTGAACACATTCCTTGCCATCAACTGGATCTATTGTGGGAGCGAGCCTGCTCGCGAAGAGGTCGGCACATCCAACATCGAGGCGCCTGGCATGGCGCTTTCGCGAGCAGGCTCGCTCCCACAGGTTTTGCTTTCGGCCTATGAGGTTCAGCGCATTTCTCAGCTGAACTCCACCACCGGCATCTGCCGCTTCATCAGCACCTTGCCGCCGCGAATCGAATACAGCGGCAGGCCTTGGCTGCGGATCACTTCGTAATCGCTGTCCGCTGAGAGAATCAGCAGGTTCGCCGGGCGGCCCTGTTCCAGTCCGTAGCGTTCGCCCAGGTGCATGGCCTGGGCGCTGTTGTCGGTGACCAGGTCCAGCGCGCTTTGCAGGTTGCGATAACCGAGCATGTGGCAGATATGCAAACCCGCTTCAAGCACGCGCAGGATGTTGCCGTTACCCAGCGGATACCACGGGTCAACGATCGAATCCTGACCGAAACAAACATTCATGCCGGCTTCGAGCAGTTCATTGACGCGGGTCACGCCCCGGCGTTTCGGGAAGTTGTCGAAGCGTCCTTGCAAGTGAATGCTTTCGGTCGGGCAGGAAACGAAACTGATTCCGGAATGGCCGAGCAGGCGGAACAGTTTGGCGCAGTAGGCGTTGTCGTATGAACCCATCGCCGTGGTGTGGCTGGCGGTGACGCGGGCGCCCATGTCGCGGCTGCGCGCTTCTTCGGCGAGCACTTCAAGGAAGCGTGAATGCGGATCGTCGGTCTCGTCGCAGTGCACATCGACCAGGCAGCCGGTGCGCTCCGCCAGGTCCATCAGAAACTTCACCGAGCTGACGCCCTGATCGCGGGTGTATTCGAAATGCGGAATGCCGCCGACCACATCGGCGCCCATGCGGATCGCCTCTTCCATCAGCTCGCGCCCGTTGCGGAACGACTCGATGCCTTCCTGCGGGAACGCGACGATTTGCAGGTCGATCAAGTGACGGCTTTCCTCGCGCACTTCGAGCATCGCTTTGAGCGCGGTGAGTTGCGGGTCGGTGACGTCGACGTGAGTGCGCACGTGCTGAATGCCGTGGGCGGCCAGGGCCTGAATGGTCTTCTTGGCGCGGGTCTTGGTGTCTTCTTCGGTGATGGTGACTTTGCGCTCGCCCCAGCATTCGATGCCCTCGAACAGCGTGCCGCTCATGTTCCAGCGCGGCTCGCCGGCGGTGAGGGTAGCGTCGAGGTGGATGTGCGGTTCGACGAAGGGCGGCACCACCAGATTGCCGCCGGCATCGAGGTCATCCGCGCCGAGGGTCGGCGCTTCGGTCTGACGGGCGATGCTGTGGATCAGGCCGTCTTCGAGGTGCAATTCGTGCAGGCCTTCCTGGTTGCGCAGGCGGGCGTTGATGATGTGCATCAGGCGAATCCTTTTTATAGGTCTTGTAGTGGTGCGCTGACGCGACGGGCGCCGAGCACACCGGTGACGATGACATACGTTAGCGCGGCAGCGGCAATGCCTACCAGCGGCGCGACCCAGGGCGAGCTGAACGCGGCGATGGTGCCGATGCCGTAGGCCCCGAGCCCCGGCCAGTTGAACGCCGGCAACCGTGCGTCGGCCAGACGCGGATAGTGGCCGCGCCAGCGATAGAAAAAGTCAGCCATGATCACCCCGCCAATCGGCGGAATCACCGTGCCGAGCAGAATCAGATATGGCACCAGCATGTCGTACATGCCGAGCAGGGCGAGCAGGGTGCCGATCACCGCGCCACCGAGGGTCACGGTTCTGCGCCGACCGGTCCGCAGCAGGTTGCAGCCGGCGACGGCGAAGTTGTAGATGGTGTTGTCCTGGGTGCTCCAGATGTTCAGCAGCAGCATGGCCATCGCGGCCATGGCGAAACCTTGCAACAGCAGCACTTCGACCACATCCGGTTGCTGATAGACGATCGCGCCATACGCGCCGATCAGTACCATCAGGCCGTTGCCGATGAAAAAACCGATCAGGCTGGCCAGCACCGCCACCTTTGCCGAGCGCGAAAATCGCGTCCAGTTGGTGGCTTGCGTTGCGCCGCTGACGAAGGTGCCGAACACCAAAGTGATCGCTGTCGACCAGTCCAGCGAACCGCTCGGCACCACGCTGAGCAAGCCTTCGAAGCCGCCGACTTTCACGGTCGCTGCCCACATCGACAGCATCAGCAGCAACAGCATCGCCGGCACCGCGATGTACGAGAGCATCTCCAGTCCGCGATAACCGATGTACGCCGTAGCGCAGAAACCCAGACCGAACAGCACCATCAGGACCAGCACGGTGGTTTCATCGAGATTGAAATACTTGCCGATCACCACCGCTGCCGTCGCCGTGCCCCAGGCGTACCAGCCGATCTGGGTGAAACCGAGGATCAGGTCGCTGAGCTTGCTGCCGACTTCGCCAAAACAGAAGCGGCCCATCAGCACCGAATTGAGGCCGCTCTTGAAGGCGATGTAACCCAAGCCTGCCGCGTACAGACCGAGCAGCAGGTTGCCGACGATGATCACCGCCATCATTTCGGCAAAACCGAACGCGACCCCCAGCTTGCCGCCGGCAAACATGGTCGCGGTGAAAAACGTGAAGCCGAGTAACACCATCGCCGTCGAGGCCAGGCCTTTGCGCGCGTGCATGGGGACTTCACTGAGCGGGTAATCGTTGCCGGAGGCGTTCTGCGTCATGGGGCAGTCCTTGCTGGAAGGGGGAAGACACAGAAGGGTTGCAGCGGTCGTGCCAAGCGGCGCCGCGCCGGGTATGTATAGACGACACGGCGAATTCAGGCGCGAAAACGGTGCACCCGAACACACCATGGCCCAGTCAGGGAGCGAGCCTGTTATGTGCATTGCAGATAATTCAGACTTGGCGCCGGACTCCTGTGGGAGCGAGCCTGCTCGCGAATGCGGGGTGTCAGTCACCGAAAGATGGATTGATACGACGCCTTCGCGAGCAGTCTCGCTCCCACAAGGAAAAGGCATGCTGTTGGCTTAGAGAAAACGCAGCAGGGCGGCGACGATGGCTTCGGGTGCGTCTTCCTGGACGAGGTGGCCGGCATTGGCGATGGCGTGAAATTGCGCTCCGGGAATCATCTGCTGTAAGGCGCGGCCACGTTCGATGGGAATCCACTGATCCTCTTCGCCCCAGAGAATCTGCACCGGACAGCGAATCGTCGGGTACAGGCTTTCGGCATCACGAGTAAAGCGCTCGTCCATCTGCGCGATCTGCCGGTAGAACGCCGCTTGCCCCGGATCGCCCAGCCAAGGCCGCACATACGGCGCCAGTTCATCATCGGCAATGTCACGGTGAATCGCGCCGCGAATATAGGTCGGCACGATGGCGCGCTGGATGTAATCGGGCAAGCCGCTGAACGCGGCTTCGTGTTGACGCACATGCTGCACGAATGCCGAACCCCACGGCGTCAAGGCGACCGGGTCGATCAGGGTCAGGCTGCGGTAATCCTTGCCATTGAGCAGGTGCGCGCGCAACACCGTGGCGCCGCCGAAATCATGAGCGACCACGTCCGGAGTTTGCAGATTCCAGTGATCAAGCAGTTGCGCCAGGAGTTCGTTCTGCACGCCGAGGGAGACGTCGGCGTCTGGCTGCGCGGACTGTCCGTAACCGAGCAGATCGAAAAAGTGCACTCGGTGTGTGGCGAAAAAGTGCGGGGCGATGCGGTGCCACACGTAAGACGAAAACGGCGTGCCATGCACGAACACCAGCGGCGGACCGTCACCGCGCACGGCATAACGCACTTGATGCCCGTTGAAATCAAACACCTGATCCAGCAGCCAGTCCGTCATGGGCCTGTCCTCTTGGCGGGAGAACGGAAAGCATAGGCATAAAAAAACAGCCGTAAAGGCTGTTTCTGTGGATCAACGCTGTCCCCCTGTAGGAGCGAGCCTGCTCGCGAAGAGGGCGTGTCAGTCGATATCAATGTCGGCTGACCCACCGCTTTCGCGAGCAGGCTCGCTCCCACAGGGGCGGGGAGATGTGTGTTGCTTATTCGCCGCGATAGATGCAGCCGCTGGTGCACGTCTCATGAATGCGGATCGCGCTGAGTTCCGGCAGCAATGGCTTCATCTCATTCCAGATGAATTTGGCCAGCACTTCGCTGGTCGGGTTTTCCAGGCCGGGAATGTCGTTCAGGTAGTTGTGGTCGAGACGCTCATACAGCGGCTTGAAAATCGCTTTGATCTCGGAGAAATCGCGAATCCAGCCAGTGTGCGGATCGAGGTCGCCGCTCAGGTGCAGCGCGACCTTGAACGAGTGACCGTGCAGGCGTCCGCACTTGTGGCCGTCCGGGACGTGTGGCAGGCGGTGGGCGGATTCGAAAGTAAACTCTTTGAAGATTTCCACGGTATTTTCGGCTCTGTTCAGATGGCGTTCGCCGCAGCGATTCGGGCAGGCGGCGAGTTTATCAGCTTGTCTTTGGCCGTGCTGACTAAAGGGTCAGCAAGCGCTCGGCGAGGCGACCGCTGGCCGTCAGTTCGAGGAATTCGTCGCCCAGTCGGCGGCTCTCGTCCATCGCCGCGTGCCAGTATTTCTGCCGGCTCGGCGCATCGCCCATGAAGCGTTTGAAGTCGTTCCGGTCGGGCAGTTTGCCGTAGGGCAGGCGGGCCAGATATTCCTTCGACGGCGCGACCAGCAGCACATCTTGCAGGCGCTGCACCGAAGCGCGGCGCCAAGGCAGGGTCTTGTCGAACCAGCCGGGAATCACTCGATCGGTGAAGTGCGGATAGAGCACGATGCCGTCGCCGCTGTAGGGCAGGTCGAGGTGGTAGTCGAGCAAACCGCCGTCGCGGAACGTACCTGCGCCGGCGCCGGGCAAGTCGCGCACGCCTTCCATGACCATTGGGATCGATCCTGAAGCGAGCAGCGCCTGGCGCAGGTTGCCGGTATTGAGCGCAACGAAGCGCGAGGGGAAATCGGTCAAGGCATCAAGCGGCGGCGCCAGACGCGGATCGTGGATGATCAGCCGTTCGAAGTGCCGCGACAGCCGTGCACGGCCGCGCAGGTTGTCGGCGATTACCGAGCCCAACGCGAGACCGAGGCGCCCGCGATGGTCTTCGGCGAGACGGCCCTGGCTTTTCACCACCATGATGTTCAGACGGTAGTCGGCGTTTTCAAGAATGCTCGCGTCGCGGCCGTCGAGCAGGTCATTGAGCATGCGCTGCGAGCTCTGGCTGATCTCGGCCATGGTCACGCCTTTGTTGAAATTCTGCTCGGCGTACAGCTGGCCGAGGCGGCGAATGCCCTCGGCTGCGTCTGGCAGGCAGGCGCTGGCGAAGCGCCAGGAACCCACCGAGGCGCCGATCAGCGAACGCTCACGCGGCGCACTCGGCAGCCACTCGCCGAACAATGCCAGATCAAGCCCCTGAATCCCCAACGCCTTTGGCCCACCGGCCGCACCGGGCAGGGTGCCGACGTCTGCAGCATTCAATCCCTGCGCACGAATCCGCGCCATGGCCCGCGGGCCGGCCTTGAGGGTGAGGGCGGGAAACTTGATGTGGATGGCGGTCATACCGGTCTCGATCGTTAGCAAGCTGGCGATTATAAGCACACCGCATAACCCTGTGGGAGCGGGCTTGCCCGCGATAGCGTCCTTTCAGTCACAGAGATGCAAGCTGTGCCGCCGCCTTCGCGGGCAAGCCCGCTCCCACAGAGTTATCCATCAGTCTGTGGTCCAGCGGAAAGGGCACAATGATGGCCATTCAGTTTCAGTTAAGTTGACCCCGCTAAGGTGCCCACCGTAAGCAACCTATAAGAATTCGGAGACATCCATGAAAACCCTGACTGCCCTGACCACTGCCTCGATCCTCGGCCTTGGCGCCAATACCGCGCTGGCGCGCGATCTCGGACCTGACGAAGCGCTTCGTTTGCGCGACGCTGGTACTATCGTCTCCTTCGAGAAGCTCAACGCCATCGCCCTGGAAAAACACCCCGGTTCGGAGATCACCGAAACCGAGCTGGAGGAAGAGTACGGCAAGTTCATTTACCAGATCGAACTGCGCGACCCGAAAGGGCTGAAGTGGGATCTGGAGTTGAACGCGGTCGATGGTGAAGTGCTCAGGGATCATCAGGATACGTAATGAAGCTGAATAGTCGCGCCACCCGCCTCACGGCGCTGGCGCTGGTGTTGTTGTGCAGTACGGCCATGGCCCGCGACCTCGATCAGGACGAGGCCCTGACCCTGCGTCGCGAGGGTGTGATCCTGCCGCTGGAGCAAGTGCTGCAGCAGGCCATGGATCGCTATCCCGGCGCCAAGCTGCTGGAAGTCGAGCTGGAAGAAAAACACGACGTGTACATTTACGAAGTCGAATTGCTGACGGTCGAAGGCGTGGCGCGCGAGCTGCACCTGAAGGCCGATACCGGCGAGTTAGTCAAAGACAAGGAAGATTGATCGATGCGTTTGCTTCTGGTGGAAGACCACGTACCGCTGGCCGACGAATTGCTCGCCGGCCTGCAGCGCCAAGGCTACGCGGTGGATTGGCTGGCCGATGGCCGGGACGCGGTGTATCAGGGCAGCAGCGAGCCCTATGACCTGATCATCCTCGACCTCGGCCTGCCCGGCGTGCCGGGGCTGGACGTGCTGGCGCAGTGGCGCGCCGCCGGTCTGGCGATTCCGGTGCTGATCCTCACCGCGCGTGATTCCTGGGCCGAGCGCATTGAAGGTCTGAAGGCTGGCGCTGACGATTACCTGACCAAACCGTTTCACCCGGAAGAGCTGTATCTGCGCATTCAGTCACTGTTGCGCCGCTCCAAGGGCCAGTCCAACCAGCCGACCCTGCAAGCCGCCGGCCTGCATCTGGACGAAGGCCGTCAATGCGTGGTTCGCGACGGCGCCGATATCCAGCTGACTGCCGCTGAATTCCGTCTGCTGCGCTATTTCATGCTGCACCCCGAACAGATCCTCTCGAAAAGCCACCTCGCCGAACACCTCTACGACGGTGAAACCGAGCGTGACTCCAATGTCCTCGAAGTTCACGTCAATCACCTGCGGCGCAAGCTCGGCAAAAGCGTGATCGAAACCCGTCGTGGTCAGGGTTACCTGTTCGGCGGGCAAGCTTCATGAGGTCAATCCAGCGCCGTTTGAGCCTGGGTTTGATCAGTGTGATGGTGGTCGTCGGTCTGGTACTGGCGCAAACCAGCCTGTGGTTGTTCGAAGTCGGTTTGCAGCGCTACCTCGAAGCCGGCCTGCGCAACGACAGCGAAAGCCTGCTGGTGGCGCTGGTGCGCGGCCCACAAGGTTTGCAGCTGGATGAGCGGCATCTGTCGCCGGCCTATCAGCGGCCGTTTTCCGGGCACTACTTTCGTATCGATTTCTCCGACAGCCACTGGCGTTCGCGCTCGCTGTGGGATCAGGAGCTGCCGCTGCTGCCCCACCCGGGGCTGCACAGCAACCTGCAACTGGGCCCGGGCGGGCAACGCTTGCTGATATTGCGCTCGGACTATCGACGCCTGGGTCAGTCGATCTCGATCAGCGTCGCCCAGGATTACACGCCGGTCAGCGACAGTTTCCAGCGCATGCGTCAGATCGGCCTCGGCCTTGGGCTGGCGGCGTTGCTGTTGATCCTGTTCCTGCAACGCCTGACTGTGCGCCGCGCGCTGAAACCGCTGGAACGCGCGCGCGAACAGATCGCCCAGTTGCAACAGGGCCAGCGTTCACAACTCGACGATCAGGTGCCGGTAGAGCTGGAGCCGCTGGTGGCGCAGATCAACCATTTGCTCGCCCACACCGAAGACAGCCTCAAGCGTTCGCGCAATGCCCTTGGCAACCTCGGCCACGCGCTGAAAACCCCGTTGGCGGTGCTGCTTAGCCTGGCCTCCAGCGACAAGCTCGATGACCGTCCCGAGCTGCGCAGGATTCTCAAGGAACAACTCGAGCAGGTGCAGCAGCGCCTCAATCGTGAACTCAATCGGGCGCGGTTATCCGGTGATGCGCTGCCCGGCGCGTTGTTCGATTGTGATGCCGAGCTGCCGGGTTTGCTGGCGACGCTGAACATGATTCATGGCGAGCACCTGGCCTTGAGTTACGTCGCACCGCCGGGCTTGCAACTGCCGTGGGACCGCGAGGACTTGCTCGAACTGCTCGGCAACCTACTCGACAACGCCTGCAAATGGGCCGATGCCGAAGTGCGCTTGAGTGTCATCGAACGGTCTGACGGCTTTGCCCTGAGCGTGGAAGATGACGGCCCGGGGATTCCCGAAGAGCAGCGTACCCAGGTGTTCAGCCGTGGCACGCGGCTGGATGAGCAGACCCATGGGCATGGGCTGGGATTGGGGATCGTGCGCGATATTGTCGATACGTGGGGTGGCTTGCTGGTGCTGGGAGAAAGCGAGTGGGGCGGGTTGAAAGTGGTGATTGAACTGCCTAAGCGCTAATTGCCAAAACACCCTACATCCCCTGTGGGAGCGAGCCTGCTCGCGAATGCAATCTGTCAGATAAATGTTCGCTGACTGATACGACGCTTTCGCGAGCAGGCTCGCTCCCACATTGGGTTTTGCGGTGGATTCTAGACCCGAAACTGATCCATCAACCGCTGCTGCTGATTCGCCAGGCTGTTGAGTGACTGGCTCACCCGCGCCGATTCATTCGCCTGTCCGGACAGCGACTCCGTCACATCGCGAATTGTCGCCACGTTGTTGTTGATCTCCTCGGCCACCGCGCTCTGCTCTTCGGCAGCGCTGGCGATTTGCAGGTTCATGTCGCTGATCACCGTCACCGCATCGCCGATCTGCCGCAGCGCCGTTACAGCCTGGCCAACCTGCTCGACACTGCCCTGAGCCTGACGATGGCTGTTGCCCATCGAGCCCACCACTTCCTGCGTGCCGTTCTGCAATTGCTCGATGACCTGGCGGGTTTCCTCCACCGACTCCTGAGTGCGGCGCGCAAGGTTGCGCACTTCGTCGGCAACCACGGCAAAGCCGCGTCCGGCTTCACCGGCGCGGGCGGCTTCGATGGCGGCGTTGAGTGCGAGCAGGTTGGTCTGCTCGGCGATGGCGCGGATGGTTTCCAGCACCGTGCCGATCTTCTCGCTGTTCGCAGCCAGCCCTTCGACCTGAACCATCGCGGCGCTCATATCGGCGGCGAGGGTGTCGATGCTTGCGGTGGTGCGGTCGATCACGGTCAGGCCCTGACGGGTGGCGCGGTCGGCGTCCTTGGCGGCCTCGGCGGCTTGCTCGGCACTGCGCGCCACGTCTTGGGCGGTGGCGCTCATTTCGTGGGACGCGGTGGCGACCTGATCGACCTGGCGATATTGCTGCTCCATGCCGGCGCTGGTCTGGGTGGCGATGGCCGAAGACTGGTCAGCGGTGTTGCGCGCGTCCTGCACCGAGCGTTTCACCTCGGCGATGACCGGTTGCAACTTGTCGAGGAACTTGTTGAACCAACCGGCCAACTGGCCGAGCTCGTCCTGTTTGTCATAGGCCAGACGCCGGGTCAGGTCGCCTTCGCCGCTGGCGATGTCTTCAAGCATGTGCGCCACGCCGAGAATCGGTCTGGTCACGCTGCGCGCCATCAGCCACACCAGCAGCAAACCGATCATCGCGGCAAGCAGGCCGAGGCTCAGTTCAATCAGCGTGCCCGAAGTGTTGCTCGCATCCAGTTGCTGCTTGAGCGCTTCGGCGCGGCTGACCAGGACTTTCTCCGGCACATCAAGCAGCACGCCCCACGCCGGTCCACCGGGAATCGGCTGGAACGGCGACAGCACTTTCAACTGGCCGTTGCTGTGCAGGCTGCTCACGCCAGGGCTCGCGGCGAGCAGACGCAGCAACTCGCTGCCGCTGGCCTGATCCACCGCATCCAGACGCTGGCTGAGTTTGCCGGCATCCGGGCTGTAGCCGGCGAGCAGGCCGGCGGGGCTGACGATACTGACGGCGGTCTGGCCGTCATACAGCTTGCGGCTGGCGTTCTGGCTGATCGCTTGCAGGCTGTTGAGGTTGATGTCGACCGACAGCGAAGCGATGACTTTGCCGTTGACCTGCAGCGGGAAGACGATGCTGGTCATCAGCACTTTGTGGCCGTCGATGACATAGAAGTACGGCTCGATCACACACGGTTTGAGCGTAGTGCGCGGGCAGGTGAACCAGGCGTTGGCGGCCTGACCGCTGGGGCCGGTGCTGGTGTCGCTCATGTCGCTTTCCGGCAGCGCCATCGAGGTGACTTTGCCCGGGGTCGGCTGCGACCAGTACAGGGCAAAGCGGCCCTTGTCGTTGCTGCCCAGCTCAGCCTGGTCGGCGAACAGTTCGTCCTTGCCGTCCAGTGCATTGGCTTCGAACACCAGCGACAGGCCAAGCAGGTCCGGGTTGGCTTGCAGCGCGGATTTGACCTGACGGGTCATGTCCTCGCGCAGGTCGAAAGCATCGAGGAAGCGCTTCTCGGCCTGCTCACGCAAAAACAGCACCTGCCGCGAGAAACCGTGGCCGTATTGATAGGCGTCCATGAATTGCTGGCGAATGCCGGCGGCCTGCACTTCACCTTGCGATTCGATCCGCGCCTGCGCCGACTCGGTGAGCATCTCCATGCTCGAGGCCTTGACCAGCGCCGAGCTGTGTTCCATGCGATACAGCGAAAGACCGACCAACAGGGTCACGATACCGGCCAGGCAGAGGCCGGCGAGCAGGGTGATTTTCCATTGGATGGAAAGTTGTCTGAGCGACATGGAAATATCCTTATCCGATAAATATCTGAGACTTTGCACTGTAGCGGCCGCGTTTCGGCTTTCTTTATGCGTGAGCGCAATATGACCGATTGCCGCATGCGGGGCCTGTGGTCCTGTAGTCCTGTGGCGAGGGGATTTATCCCCGTTCGGCTGCGAAGCAGTCGTGACACCTGCGTATAGGGTTGTTTCGAAGTTTGCCGGTGGCGGCTTCGCCACCCAACGGGGATAAATCCCCTCGCCACAGGGCTTTGACACTGCCGCCACTCTGCGGCACAGTGCGCGCCCTCTAACAAGACCCTCTGTACACATCCGCCGGCCAATCCCGCGCGGACTCATCCTGTCTGGCGGTGTGTTTTCACCCGCAGTGTTTTTTGAGGTAGTGAAATGAATGCAGTCATAGCAGCCGTCGGCGTCATGCTGATCCTCAGCCTGTCGCGCGTGCATGTGGTGATCGCGCTGATCGTCGGGGCGCTGGTCGGTGGCCTGACCGGTGGTCTGGGCATCGACGCAACACTCAAGGCGTTCAACAGCGGCCTGGGCGGCGGCGCGACAGTGGCGTTGTCCTACGCCTTGCTCGGCGCTTTCGCCGTAGCGATTGCGAAATCCGGCCTGGCTCATGCGCTGGCCGACAAGGCCCTGGCCATGGTGGATCGGCAGCATGCAACCGGCGGCGGTAACGTCAAATGGCTGCTGATCGGCCTGCTGTGGGTGGTGGCGATTGCTTCGCAGAACATCCTGCCGATCCACATCGCATTCATTCCGCTGCTGGTGCCGCCACTTCTATATGTACTGACCAAGCTGCAACTCGATCGCCGTTTGATCGCCTGTGTCATGACCTTCGGCCTGATCACCCCGTACATGTTCCTGCCGGTGGGCTTCGGCAACATTTTCCTCAACGAAATCCTGCTGGCCAACGTCGCCCGCAGCGGCGTCGACATCAGCGGCATCAATGTCACCCATGCCATGGGCATTCCGGCGCTGGGCATGGTCTTCGGCCTGGCGATGGCGTTCATCAGCTATCGCAAGAAGCGCGTTTATGACTTGGCCAAAATCGAACAGGTCGAGCAGACGGCAGTGCAGTACAACCCGTTGAGCCTGATGATCGCCGGTGTGGCCATCGCTTCGGCATTCGTGGTGCAGTTGCTGCTGGACTCGATGATTATCGGCGCGCTGGTCGGGTTCCTGATTTTCTCGTTCTCCGGCATCGTCAAATGGCGCGAGACCGATGACCTGTTCACCGAAGGCATGAAAATGATGGCGATGATCGGCTTCATCATGATCGCCGCCTCAGGCTTTGCCGAAGTCATGAAGGCCACCGGGCAGGTGCAGACGCTGGTCGAATCGTCGGCGGCGTGGATCAATCACAGCAAAGGCGTGGGTGCCTTGTTGATGCTGCTGGTGGGCTTGCTGGTGACCATGGGCATCGGCTCGTCGTTTTCCACCGTGCCGATTCTGGCGGCGATCTTCGTGCCGCTGTGCGTGCAACTGGGCTTCAGCCCGATCGCCATCGTCTGCATCGTCGGTACGGCCGGTGCGCTGGGCGATGCCGGATCTCCGGCCTCGGACTCGACCCTCGGCCCGACCTCGGGTTTGAACATCGATGGCCAGCATCACCACATCTGGGACACCGTCGTACCGACTTTCCTGCACTACAACCTGCCGCTGCTGGTGTTTGGCTGGGTTGCAGCGATGGTTCTCTAAACATCCACAATTGCCCCATGTGGGAGCGAGCCTGCTCGCGAAGGCGTCGTGTCAGTCGACACACAGGTTGCTGACCCAACGCTTTCGCGAGCAGGCTCGCTCCCACAGGGGGCTGCGATGTTTCAAGACTCAACTTTTGCCCCGGCGTGCCGTTAAAGCCTTTAACCACGCCAACAAAATCAAAAGAGTGAGTCCCCCGATGCGCCTGAGTCTCAAGGCTAAAGTCCTGTCCCTTGCCGTTCTGCCGGTGCTGCTCTTTGCGCTGGTCATCAGCGTGACCACGCTGTTCATCCTCCAGGAACAGGCGCGCAAGGAGGTCGAACAGACCCGCGAGCGGCTGCTCAGCGACGCCAAGGCCACCCTGCAAAGTTACGTTGCCGTGGCCATGACCACGATCAAACCGCTGTACGACGCCGCCGCACCGGGCGACGACGCGGCGCGCGCCCAGGCGATCAAACTGCTCTCGGGCATCCGCTACGGCAAGGATGGCTACTTCTTCGGCTACGACTCCGAGACCGTGCGTCTGTTCAAAGCCAACGACCCCGACGGCGTGGGCAAAAGCTTCAAGGACAACCGCGATCCGAACGGCGTCTACGTCAACCTCGGCCTGGTCAAAGTGGCCAAGGACGGCACTCACTATCTGCAATACAGCTCGCCGCTGCCGGGCAACGCCAAGGTGCTGGTGCCGAAACTCGGCTACACCGAATACCTGCCGAAGTGGGACATGGCGGTCGGTACCTCGGTCAACCTCGACGGCATCGAAGCGCAAGTGGCGCAGGTCGAGGCGCAAGTGCAGGAGCGCGTGCAAGGCGTGGTGCTGAGCATTGTCGGCGTCGCGGTGCTGGTGCTGCTGGTGATCGCGGCGGCGGGCATGTTGCTGGCCAACACCATTCTGCGTCCGCTGACGCAAATGAAAGCCAGCCTCGACGACATCGCCGCTGGCGAGGGCGACCTGACCCGGCGCCTGAACATCACCAGCCAGGACGAACTCGGCGAACTGGCCGGCTCGTTCAACCGTTTCGTCGACAAGATCCACGGCCTGGTGCGGCAGATCACCGAGATGACCACGCAACTGACCGGGCTGGTTACTCAGGTCTCGGAACAGGCGCAGCGTTCCGATCAGGCGATGGAGCGTCAACGCCACGAAACCGATCAGGTCGCCACGGCGATCAACGAAATGTCCGCCGCCGCCCAGGAAGTGGCGAAGAGCGCGCAAAACGCCGCCGTCGCCGCGCAGCAGACCGACGAAGAAGGCCAGAGCGCCAAGCGCGTGGTCGCAGGCAGCATCAAGCAGATTCATGCATTGGTCGACGATATCCGCAATAGCGGCGTGTCGCTGGACAGCTTGCAGCAGGACGTCAGTTCGATCGTCGGCGTGCTTGGGGTGATCCGTTCGATTGCCGAGCAGACCAACCTGCTGGCGCTCAACGCCGCGATCGAAGCGGCACGCGCCGGTGAGGCCGGTCGTGGCTTTGCGGTGGTTGCGGACGAGGTACGCGCACTGGCCAGCCGCACGCAGATCAGCACTCAGGAAATCCAGGGCATGATCGACCGCTTGCAGGCCGGCACGCAGCAGGCAGTTGAGGCCATGCGCCGTTCCAGCGAGGCTGGCGATGGTACTTCGCAGCAAGCCAATCAGGCCGGTGCATCGCTGGATGCCATGGCGCAGTTGATCGCCACGATCAACTCGATGAACGCGCAGATCGCCAGCGCAGCGGAAGAGCAGACGGCGGTGGCCGAAGAAATCAACCGCAGCGTGCATCAGATTGCCGTGGCGGTGGACAGCGTGGCCGATGAAACGCAACTGGGCGCGCAGACCTCGCGCAGTCTGGCGGAGCTGGGGCAGCGGTTGGGCAAGCTGGTCGGGCAGTTCCGTATCTGAAGATTCACGATAATCCATTGTGGGAGCGGGCTTGCTCGCGAATGCGTTGTGTCAGACCCCCAATGGGTTGCATGGCACACCGCATTCGCGAGCAAGCCCGCTCCCACATTTGAGTTTCTGTAGCCTTCAAGTCTGGTCCCAATACGGGATTTCACCGAAGCATTCGATGAAGAAATCGATCACCGTCCTTACCTTCACCGACAGCCGCCGGCTCCCGGGCCACAGCACCGCGATCTGCTGCGGTTCCAGGCTGTTCGACACCTGATATTCCCCCAGCACCGGCACCAGTGTGCCCTCGCGCACCGCTTCGCCAATCAGCCACGACGGAAACATCACCAGCCCCAGCCCTTGCTGAGCGGCCTGGGTCAGGGTGTCGGCGTGGTTGCCGGTGATCGGACCTCTGACGGTGTATGGCGTCCAGTCCTCGCCATCACGGCGGAAAAACCAGCGCTGCTGACCGGCCGCGCCTTTGTAGGCCAGGCACTGATGTTGCGCGAGTTGGTCGGGATGCTGCGGCGTGCCATGGCGTTTGAGATAGGCCGGGCTGGCGGCGACCTGAAAGCGGTGCGGCGCGAGAATGCGTGCCTGCATGCTCGAATCGTGCAGCGCGCCGATGCGAAACAGCAGGTCGGCGCCTTCCTGTAGCGGGTCGACGTAATGGTCGGTTTGCTGGATATCCAATTGCAGCTTCGGATAGCGCGCGCAGAGCTCGCCCAGCCACGGTGTCAGATGGCGTTGGCCGAACACCACCGGGGCGTTGATGCGCACCAGTCCGGTGGGTTCGCTTTGCTGCTCCTGCAACGCCTGTTCGGCTTCTTCCAGTTGCACCAATAGCAGCCGCGCATGGTGGCCGAGCGTGCGCCCGGCTTCGGTCGGGGTGACGGCGCGGGTGTGGCGGTAGAGCAATTGCTGGTTGAGCGCCTGTTCCATCAACTGGATCTGCCGCGAAATCGAGGAGGGCGCAACGCCTTCGCGGCGGGCGACTTCGGAAAAACTGCCGTGGTCGAGGACCGCCACAAACAGCCGTAGCGCTTTGAATCCGAGTTCGTTGAGCCCGTGCATGCCGTGTCTCGCTGTGCGTGTTGCGCAAAAGTGTTGTCCGGATGCTCCCATTTATCGCACAGCGGCGCCAGCCGATAATCCGCGCCATTGTTTTTGAGCGTGGAAGGTCAGGTATGCAGTCGTTGGATGAGGGATTGGTCGCCGCACCGGTGAAAAAATCGATGTTGCGTCTGCTGTTGCTGCCGCTGGTGATCCTTGCCGGCATGGGCTTGTCGGTCGAGGCCGGGTTGCTCGGGCCGCTGGGTGAGCAGGTCGGGCATTTGTGGGCGACGTTGAGCATCTTCGGCGTGGGTTCGGCGATTCTGTTTTTACTTTTGTTGTTCGCCGGCCCACAGAAAGGTCCGGCGCTGACCGAGTTGCCGCGCTGGCAGTTGATCGGCGGTTTTCTAGGGCCGATCTACGTGGTGGTGCTGACGCTGGCGACGCCGCACATCGGCATTGCCATGACGATGATTGCGATTTTGTCCGGGCAGGTCGGCAAGAGTGTGCTGATCGACCATTTCGGCTGGTTCGGCGCGACGCGCAAGAAGGTCAACGGCGAGCGCTGGCTGGCGTTGGGCTTGATTGTGGTGGCTTTGGTTCTGATTGCGCGGGGGTGAGTGATGGGTCTGGTGATTTTGTTGGCGGTGGTGGTATTGGCCGGTGCGGTGTTGAGTGTGCAGGCCGCGATCAATGGTCGTTTGGGTGAGACGGTGGGTGTGCTGCGCTCCAGTTTGCTGACCTTTGCGGTGGGCGCGGTGGTGACCGGGTTGTTGATTCTGTTTTTCGAACCGGCGCAGGCGGTGAGTCTGCTTGAGGTGCCGAAGTGGCAGTTGACCGGGGCGCTGTTCGGCGTGGTGTACATGATGGTGATGGTGGGCGCGGTGCCGGTGGTCGGGACGGCTGTGGCGACGGTGGCGGTGATTGTCGGGCAGTTGGGGATGGGGATGTTGATCGACAATTTTGGCTGGTTGGGGAATCCGGCGATCGGCTTGTCTTCGAGCCGGATGCTGGCGATGGTGTGTCTGGCGGTGGCGTTGGTATTCATGTATCGGAGTTCGCGGCAGGCGCAGTGATTTTTGAGTACATATCCGGTGCTGCGGGTGTTGCCCTCCGCTCAGCCTGCCGACGGGCTCTGAGATCAAGATCAAAAGCTACTTGAGCTAACGCTCATTGCTTTGTGCGGTGAACCCCTGTGGGAGCGAGCCTGCTCGCGAAAGCCATTTCTGCGTCGCCCAATCTCTCAACAGTTGGCCAGCCTGCAACACCACCTTCTACACTGTCCCTTATGGCTTGCTCGCAAGCTTCAGACAACCACCACGCAAGGAGTCTGTCCCATGTCCGACAAAAAATGCGACTGCCCGGGCTGCAACTGCACGATCAAGGAAGGCGATCATTCTTACGCTGTACACGGTAAACACTATTGCTGCGAGGCTTGCGCTCATCACCACAAGGGCGGTGAGGAGTGTGCGATGAAGGGTTGCGGTTGCGCCCATCCGAAATAATCACGGCAAAAAAAGTGGAGCCTAATCAGGCTCCACTTCCATTTTCAGACTTTCGTCATCCCTTCGCTCAAAGTGCTTCACCGTACCTTGCAATGTTCGCCCTTCGACTTTGACCACCACAATCTTCGCCTGGTCGAGGTCTTCCGGTACCGGTGCCTGGACGCACAGGGTGAAGCGGTAAGGGTCGTCCGCAACCGTTTCCAGTGCGACTGCGCAATTCACCGTTTTGGTGATCTGGCCGAAGAAGGTGGTCAGGCCGTAGTCCAGTCGGGCCGGGTGATAAGTGTCGGTCATCGGTCGATTCCCCCTGTCGATTGCCAAGCCTGCGGTGAAGGCGATGGGGTCAGTTGGTCTGGCGCCAGGTGACGTTTTCCAGGCCGAATTTTTCTGCCATCGGTTTGCTGGTCTTTTGCACTTTCTCGCGGCCGAAGCGCGGGATGCGACCCACGCCCGCGTCGCAGCTTGCCCAGTGCCAGGCTTCGGCGTTGTCCATTTTGTCCGAGCGGATAATGAACGACTTGGGGGTGCCATGCAGTGTGTAGTCGATAACGTAAAGTTTTGCGTTGTTCATAAAGCCCGTATTCCTCCCTGTGGTAATAAACGGATCGCGCTGTGCCGAGAAAATTCAGTTGGATTGTCCGACGGTATCTATCGTTGGCGAGGGCCGGGCGTGCTGGTTACCATGGCGGCTTCGCCAACCCCCTGTGAACGCTCGCCATGGCCCTCGCCGCGCCCCCTGATCTGACCGATACCGATGTGCCCGTGCAACCGCTGGCGCGGACCTACCCGCGTGGCTTGTTCATCGAGCCGCACGAGCACGTCTGGGGGCAGTTGCTCTATGCGATGAGCGGGGTGATGTGGGTGGAAACCCCGCACGAAGCGCTGGTGGTGCCGCCGCAACGCGCGGTGTGGTTGCCGCCGGGGGTGCCGCACGGGATCCGGGTGGTGTCGGACTTGCAGATGCGCAATATCTACCTGCGCCCGGCGCTGGCGGCGACGCTGGATGCGACGGTGCAGGTGATCGAAGTCGGTGGTCTGCTGCGCGAGTTGATCGTCGGGCTGGTGGCGCAGGGCGATGCCGGCGAGGCCGAGTATTACGAGGCACTGGTCGGGCTGGCGTTGCTGGAGCTGCGCCGGGCCAGGCGTTCGCAACTGAAGATTCCGCTGCCGGATGAGTCCGACCGGCGTCTGATGAATCTGTGTCAGGCCGTGATGGCCGCGCCGTCGCTGGAGATCCCGTTCGAGCAGCATGCGCAGAACGCCGGGGCCAGCGTGCGTACGCTGGCGCGGTTGTTCAAGGACAGCCTCGGCATGGGCTTCGCTGAATGGCGACGGCAGGTGCAGTTGGCCACGGCGGTGGCAGCGTTGATTCAGGGCGTGGCGGTGAGCGTCATTGCTCGCGACCTGGGTTATTCACCGAGCAGCTTCAGCGACATGTTTCGCCGGGAGCTGGGGGTGGCGCCTTCGCAATTTGCCGTGTAGGACAAATGTCTGATTTGTGAGATCCCTGTGGGAGCTGGCTTGCCAGCGATGGCGGCTTGGCATTGAACGGATATGTTGACTGACCCACCGCTATCGCTGGCAAGCCAGCTCCCACAAGGTTCTTTGTGAATTGGGGTTTTTGTCCGAAATTCAGAAGTCCTTGGCCGATACCGCTCCCCCCGTTTCCCTAGACTCTGCCCATCACTTATCGCGGCGGAGTTCCCCCATGAACTACCTCATTTCTCTGGCCATCGGCCTGGGCGTCGGCCTGCTCTACGGCGCGCTCGATTTCCGTTCTCCCGCACCACCGGCGATCGCGCTGGTCGGTCTGCTCGGCATGTTGGCCGGTGAGCAGTTGTGGCCGCTGGGCCGGCAACTGGTCGCTGGCTGGTTGTCCTGAATTTCCCTTTTTCCTTTCGGTGGATGTGCCCATGAAAGCGTTGCAATTCGATCAGACCGGCGACCTGTCTTCCCTGCGTTTCGTCGACGTTCCGACCCCGGTGCCCGGCGCCGATGAAGTGCTGGTGCAGATCAAGGCTGCCGGCCTCAACCCCAGCGATGTGAAAAACGTCCTCGGGCGCTTTCCCTACACCACGCTGCCGCGGATTCCGGGGCGGGATTTTGCCGGTGTGGTGGTCGAGGGGCCGCAAGCAATGATCGGTCAGGAAGTCTGGGGCACCGGGCGCGAGCTGGGCTTTTTCGCCGACGGCGCCCATGCGCAATTCGTCAAACTGCCGGCCAGCGGCGTGGCGCACAAACCGGCGCATTTGAGTTTCGCCCAGGCGGCCAGCCTTGGCGTGCCGTACACCACGGCGTGGGATGCACTGGAACGCAGCCTGGTCAGCGCCGATACGCGCTTGCTGGTGATCGGCGGCGGGGCGGTGGCCACGGCGGCTTTGGCCCTGGCAAAAGTGCGCGGCGCGCAATTGCTGGCGGCGGCGCGCCGGCCCGAGCAGGTGGCTGATTTGCAGCAGCAGGGCTATCAAACGATTCAACTGGATAAGCCAGAAGACCTCGGTGCCCAGGTCAACGCGGTGTATCGTGGCGGCGCAGATGTGATCTTCGACACCACCGGTTTCTGGCTGCCGGCCTCGGTGGCGGCACTGGCCACCTTCGGCCGCATCGCCATCATCGCCGCGCCGGTCGACGGCCACGTGCAATTGCCGGCGCTGGCGCTGTATCGCAGGGGCGGCTCGGTGGTCGGGATCAACTCGTTGTTGTATGGCGTTGAGGCGTGCGCGGCGATGCTCGAGCAGTTCGGGCGGTTCTTCGATGAGGACCGCTTGCCGCTGCCGCAGGGCATGGTGGAGGTGCCGCTGGCTGAAGGGCTGGCGCGCTATGAAGAGGTCAATCAGGGCGGTGGCGACAAGATCATCTTACTGCCCTGACTCACGCAAACCCCTGTGGGAGCGAGCCTGCTCGCGATGACGGTGGATCAGTTAAACAGTCGGCGACTGACACACCGTTTTTCGCGAGCAGGCTCGCTCCCACAGGAGACCACGCTACAAATGTGGGAGCGAGCCCGCTCGCGAAAGGGCCGCTCGGTCAGCACAAAAATCTGCGCGCTCGCGCTCTGCTAGAATCCGCCCCATTCATTGCCAGAGACTCTCCCATGAGCGAGCCGATTCGTCTGACCCAATACAGCCATGGCGCCGGTTGTGGCTGCAAGATTTCCCCACAGGTGCTGGAAGTGATCCTCGCCGGCAGCGGCGCACAGAACCTCGATCCGAAACTCTGGGTCGGCAACGCCTCGCGCGATGACGCGGCGGTGTATGCGATCGATGCCGAGCGCGGGGTGGTGTCGACCACCGATTTTTTCATGCCGATTGTCGATGACCCGTTCGACTTCGGCCGCATCGCCGCGACCAATGCGATCAGCGACATCTACGCGATGGGCGGCGATCCGTTGATGGCGATCGCGATTCTCGGCTGGCCGGTGAATGTGCTGGCGCCGGAAGTGGCGCGGGAAGTGATTCGTGGCGGTCGCTCGGTGTGCGACGCCGCGGGCATTCCGTTGGCGGGCGGGCATTCGATCGATGCGCCGGAGCCGATCTTCGGCCTCGCCGTCACCGGTCTGGTGGAAAAGCGCCACATGAAGCGCAACGACACCGCTACCGCCGGTTGCCTGTTGTATCTGACCAAACCGTTGGGCATCGGCATCCTCACCACCGCCGAAAAGAAGGGCAAGTTGCGCGCCGCCGACGTCGGTGTCGCCCGCGACTGGATGTGCACCTTGAACAAGCCTGGCAGCCGTTTCGGCAAACTCGCCGGCGTCACCGCGATCACTGACGTCACCGGTTTCGGCCTGCTCGGGCATCTGGTGGAAATGGCCGATGGCAGCCAGTTGACCGCGCGCATCGCCTATGACCGCGTGCCGCGTCTGGACAGCGTCGAGTACTACCTCGATCAGGGCTGCGTGCCGGGCGGTACGCTGCGCAACTTCGACAGCTATTCGAGCAAGGTTGGCCGCGTGCAGGAGTTGCACAAACGGGTGCTGTGCGATCCGCAGACCAGCGGCGGTCTGCTGATTGCGGTCACGCCTGAAGGCAATGACGAGTTCCTCGGCGTCGCCGCCGAACTGGGCCTGAACCTTGCGCCGATCGGCGAACTGGTTGAGCGACAGACGAACGCGGTCGAGGTGATTTGATGCTCCGCGACTGCACCGACTACCGCGATATTTTCCTCAACGACCGGCCAATGATGGATGCCCGCGCGCCGGTCGAGTTTCACAAAGGCGCGTTCCCCGGCGTGGTCAATCTGCCGCTGATGAACGATCTGGAGCGGCAGAAGATCGGCACCTGCTACAAGCAGCATGGCCAGCAGGCGGCAATCGAGCTGGGCCATCAACTGGTGTCTGGCGCAGTCAAGGCCGAGCGCATCCAGGCCTGGGCCGATTTTGCCCGGGCCCATCCCGATGGTTATCTGTATTGTTTCCGTGGTGGCTTGCGCTCGCAGATCACCCAGCAGTGGTTGCGCGACGAGGCGGGCATCGACTATCCGCGCGTCGGCGGCGGCTACAAGGCGATGCGCAGTTTTTTGATCGACACCCTTGAGCAGGCCATCGCGCAGTGTGATTTTGTTTTGCTCGGCGGCATGACCGGCACCGGCAAGACCGAAGTGCTGGTGCAATTGCGCAACGGTGTCGATCTGGAAGGCCACGCCAACCATCGCGGCTCCAGTTTCGGCAAACGTGCCACCGGGCAGCCGTCGAACATCGATTTCGAGAATCGCCTGGCCATCGACTTTCTGAAGAAACGCGATGCCGGGATCGAGCAGTTTGTGCTCGAAGACGAGAGCCGTGTGGTCGGCAGTTGCGCCTTGCCGTTGCCGCTGTATCAGGGCATGCAACAGTACCCGATGGTCTGGCTGGAAGATCGTTTCGAGGATCGTGTCGAACGGATCCTGCGTGATTACGTCATCGATCTATCGGCGGAGTTCGCCTCGCTGCACGGCGAAAACGGTTTTGCCTTGTTTTCCGAACGTCTGCTGGAAAGCCTCAACAACGTACAGAAACGCCTCGGCGGTGAGCGCCATTCGCGGATGCTGGTGTTGATGGAGCAGGCGCTGGCCGAGCAGGGCCGCAGCGGTGCGGTGGAGCTGCATCGCGGCTGGATCGAGGGTTTGCTGCGCGAGTATTACGACCCGATGTATGTGTTCCAGCGCGAGAAGAAGGGCGGACGGATCGAGTTTGCCGGGGAGCGGGGGGCGGTGATCGAGTATTTGCGCGCGAGGGTGAGCCAGAGGGTTTGAAGGCATTATCGCTGGCCCCATCGCGGGCAAGCCCGCTCCCACAGGTATTGTGGGTGTACAGGTAATTCATACACACCCTCATACCTGTGGGAGCTGGCTTGCCAGCGATAGGGCCGGGTCAGGCAATACAGAACTCAGGTCGGGCAAGTGTCCTTGCCGTTATCCAGCCCCTGTTTGTAGCTATGACTCTGCAGACTGGCCTTGCCGTTGTGCCACTTCAGGGTCAGCACATACAGCGAGTCGAAGTCATCGCCGGCCCAGTCATCGGTAATTTTCTGCCGCTCGCCCACCGCATTGCCGGCGACCTTGTTGATCAGCTCCGGCAGGTAGCCGTGAGACCAGGCGGTGTAGATCGTCGAGTTGTGGTACTTCTCGTCCAGCAGCTCGCGGGCCAGATCGCTGGTGTCGTTGGCGGAGAATTCGATGTTCACCGGCAGGCCGAGCTTGATCGCGGCCGGGCTGATGGTCATCAGCGGACGAATGTAGCTGTAGGAGTTGTCCAGCTCGCCTTCCTCGACGTTGCGCGTCGGGTTGGCGGCGAACACGTAATCAGCCTTGCCGAATTTTTCCGGCAGCAGGGTCGACAGGTCGATGGCGCGGTTCAGGCCCTGGCAGTTGAGCTGGCCGAGGCCGCCTTCGGGCTTTTCCGCGTGGCGCAGGAACACCAGCGTCTGCGTGCCGTCCGCCGGTTGTGCGCGGCTTTCGCTGGATTCGAGGGAAAGAAACAGCGCACTGACTGCCAGCAGGGAGGGCAGGGCCACGTACGCGCGATGTTTGAAGCGTTTGGCGAAACTCATCAGGTTCGTCATCAATTCGAGGGTTCTTCAGCAAAATCGGTTAAGGCTGACAAACCTTGGCACCGCGGGCTCCCAGCACCGGGTGTTTCCCTGTCGTGAACAGCTTCCTCTGCGAGAAAGGCATAGCTCAGAGTCCTGTAATGCCCGTTTGGTTCGATCCGGGCCAGTGCGCAGCACTCTAACGGCAACCTTTGCGGGCATGCGGGCAGGTTAGCGACAGGATGTTACGGTTCGTGTAGGCGCGGCGGCAGGCCTACTTTATGATCGGGTTTCAATTTGTGACTGGATGCTTCCAATGACCGATCTGTCTGCATTCCCGATTACTCAGAAATGGCCGGCGCAGTACCCTGACTGGATTCAGCTCTACTCCCTGCCGACCCCGAATGGCGTCAAAGTGTCGATCATGCTCGAAGAGATCGGCCTGCCGTACGAGCCGCACCGCGTCGGTTTCGACACCAACGACCAGACCTCGGCAGAGTTTCTCTCGCTCAATCCGAACAACAAGATTCCGGCGATCCTCGATCCGCATGGCCCGGAAGACCAGCCGCTGCCGCTGTTCGAATCCGGCGCGATCCTGATTTATCTCGCCGACAAGAGCGGCCAGTTGCTCGCTCAGGAAGGCGCGCTGCGCTACGAGACCATCCAATGGCTGATGTGGCAGATGGGCGGCATCGGCCCAATGTTCGGCCAGCTCGGTTTCTTCAACAAATTCGCCGGCAAGGATTACGAGGACAAGCGCCCGCGTGATCGTTATGTCGAGGAGAGCAAACGCCTGTTGAACGTACTCAACACCCGCCTCGAAGGCCGCGACTGGATCATGGGCGAGCGCTACACCATCGCCGACATCGCCACGTTCCCGTGGGTGCGTAACTTGATCGGGTTTTATGAAGCCGGAGATCTGGTGGGCATTGAGAACTTCCCGAATGTCACGCGCGTGCTGGAGAAATTCCTCGCCCGCCCAGCCGTAATCCGCGGCCTGACCATCCCCTCCTGACAACACACATCCCCCTGCGGGAGCGGGCTTGCTCGCGAAAGCATCCCGTCAGTTGACGCATCTGTTGCTGACCCACTGCTTTCGCGAGCAAGCCCGCTCCCACAGGGATTTATGTTGCTGCAAAGAGATTATTGCGTACCCGGTAACGCTCTCTTGATTGATCCAGGTTTGTCCCGCACCCGCCGCAAGGCATAAGCTTCGCCCCCTACGACTTTCGTCTCATCCGCTGTTTTCAGGAAAGGCCCCATGTCCAGTCAGTTCCCCGAAGCACGTCCCCGCCGCCTGCGCCGCAATGCGAGCCTGCGCAGTCTGTTCCAGGAAACCGAGTTCAGCCTGAACGATCTGGTCCTGCCGATCTTCGTCGAGGAAGAGATCGACGACTTCGTGCCGATCACCAGCATGCCCGGCGTGCAGCGCATTCCCGAGCGCAAACTGGCCAGTGAAATCGAGCGCTATGCCCGTGCCGGCATCAAGTCGGTGATGACCTTTGGCGTGTCCCATCATCTGGATGCCAACGGCAGCGACACCTGGCGCGAAGACGGGCTGGTGTCGCGCATGTCGCGCATTGCCAAGGACGCCGTGCCGGACATGATCGTGATGTCCGACACCTGCTTCTGCGAGTACACCGATCATGGCCATTGCGGCGTGATGCACAACCACGAAGTCGACAACGACCAGACTCTGATCAATCTCGGCAAGCAAGCCGTGGCCGCCGCCCGCGCCGGGGCTGACGTGATCGCACCGTCGGCAGCAATGGACGGCCAGGTGCGCGCGATTCGCCAGGCGCTGGACGCCGCTGGCTTCACGCAGATTCCGATCATGGCCTATTCGACCAAATTCGCCTCGGCGCTGTATGGCCCGTTCCGCGAGGCCGGCGGCAGCGCGCTCAAGGGCGATCGCAAAAGCTATCAGATGAACCCGATGAACCGCCGCGAAGCCCTGCGCGAATCGCTGCTCGATGAGCAGGAAGGCGCCGATGCGCTGATGGTCAAGCCGGCTGGCGCGTACCTCGATATCATCCGCGACATTCGCCAGGCTTCGAGCCTGCCATTGGCGGCATATCAGGTCAGCGGCGAGTACGCGATGATCAAGTTCGGCGCCCAGGCCGGGGCGATCGATGAAGATCGCGTGGTGCGCGAAAGCCTTGGCGCAATCAAGCGTGCCGGGGCGGATCTGATCTTCACTTACTTTGCGATGGATCTGGCGTTGGCGGGAATTTAATCAACGCTGCAAATGCAACTGTGGGAGCGGGCTTGCTCGCGAATGCGGACTGTCAGGCAGCGCATCTGGCACTGACACACCGCCTTCGCGAGCAAGCCCGCTCCCACAGTTGAAGGGTGGTTTGTCAGTTGAAGAACGGGCGGATGCCGTGATCGCGGAAGTAGCGTTCGATCACCCTTGGATCGGCACTGTTATCCGCCACCGCCACATAAGTATCCGGCCGCAACAGATAAAACCCGTTGCGCCCCAATCCCGCCGTTTCAAACGCCGGTCGCCAGTCGAACACATGCAGCGGCAAGTGATGTTCATTGCACCAGGCGATCATTTCGTCGCTGGTGTCGCCGTAGACATGCACCTGCCAGCACGGCTGCCGTAGCGGCTCGAAGTTATCTCCCTCGCCATCATGCGCCCACGGCAAGCGGTCACCGCCGTGCACGTGGCCGGCTTCGCCCTGGCTCAGCGGCATGCCGCGATAGTTTAGGGTGACCTGCGAGACCGTGCGAAACAGGAACTCGCGGCTGGCTTCGAACGAGGCCATTTTCGGTATCAGAAACGGCGCCACACGCATCCGTAGCAGGTCGGCCATGCGCCCCTCGGCGGTGACGAAACTGAACACCTTGTCGGTGGTGGACACCAGGCGGCGAGCGAAGGCGATGCGCTCGGTTTCGTAGGTGTCGAGCAGCCTCGGTTCGGCACCACCACTGAGCACGGCGGCGAGTTTCCACGCCAGATTGATCGCATCGCCGATGCCGGTGTTCATACCCTGGCCACCGGCCGGACTGTGTACGTGGGCGGCATCGCCTAGCAGAAACGCCCGACCGCTGCGAAAGTGCTCCGCCACCCGGTGATGCACGCGGTAGGTGGAGAACCAGTGGACGTCTTCGATATGCACTTTCAGGTGTTCAATGGCGCGGCTGCTGACGTCGGAAAATTGCAGGGTGTCGGCGCGCTCGGCGCGTTCATCACGCACCGTGCCGATCAACCGCGCACGGCCTGCGCCGGCCAGCGGGAACACCGCGAGAAAATCCGCTTCGTCGAGGTCCAGATGCAGCTCGCCATTCAGCGCCGGGCCGCTGGCCGTGACGTCGGCGACGTAGAAAATCTGCTGATAGGTACCGCCGGGAAAGTCGGTGTCGAGGGTCTTGCGCACCACCGAACGCGCACCGTCGCAACCGGCCAGATAACAGGCCTGACAGACTTCCTGGCGGCCATCGGGCAGGCGCAGATGAGCGGTGAGGGTGTCGCCGGTTTCTTCGAAGCTGTCCAGCGCGGTATTGCGCTCGACGCTGACGCCGTAGTCTTCCAGACGCTCGAGCAGCAGCCGTTCGTGCTCGTCCTGCGGGAAAATTTCGACGAAGGCGTAGGGCGTCAAGCCTTCGCCGATGCGCTTGAGCGGCAACTGCGCGACCGGTTTGCCGTTGACCCAGAAATTCGCCGCCGCAACCTGATGGCCGCGACGCACGATGGTGTCGGTGAGGTCGAGTTGGCGGTAGAGCTCGAGGGTGCGTGCCTGCACGGCCAGCGCGCGGGAAGTGGTGCCGGGCGCCGAGGTCTTGTCGATGATGCGCACGCGCACGCCGAGTTTGCTCAGCCACAGGGCGAGGGCCAGACCGGTCGGGCCGGCGCCGATGATCAGCACGTCGCTGCGGTTCATGGGGCTGTCCTCTTGTGGCTGTGCAGCAAGTATGGATCAGGTCGCCAGTTCCGGCCTCTTCGCGAGCAGGCTCGCTCCCACAGGGAACGCATTCCAGTGTGGGAGCGAGCCTGCTCGCGAAGAAGCCGGATCAAGCACCACAAAAACCAGAAAGGCCCCGCAACTTTGAAGCTGCGGGGCCTTTTTTACGACGCGATGACGCTTAGAAGTCGATCGTCCCCGACAACTTCGCCACTCGCGGTTCGCCCTGGGTCAGGTAGCCGCCCTGAGCCGATTCCCAGTACTTCTTGTTCGCCACGTTTTCAACGCCGAACCGCACGGTCACGTCCTTCTCCGACACCTTGAATGCATAACGCGCGCCCGCGTCGAAGCGGTTCCACGTTGGCAGGCTGAGGTTGTTCGCGGCATCGGCATATTGCCCGCCGGTGCGCAGCATCCGCGCGTTCAGCGCGACGCCTTGCAGACCCGGCACGTCCCAATCCACGCCAGCGTTGAACTGGAAGGTCGGCACGCCGATGGCGTGGTTGCCGTCGTTGGCGCCGTTGAGGGTGTTTTTCAGTTCGGTGTCCATCAGGGTCAGGCCGCTGATCAGGCGCAGGCCGTCGATCGGCTCGCCGAACACGTTCATTTCCACGCCTTTGTTGATCTGCTCGCCTTCACGCACGTAGGTGCAAGTGGTGGCGCTGTTGATTTCGCAGTAGCCGTCGCTTGGTTGTTCGATGCGGTAAACACCCAGACTCGCGCCGTAGGTGCCCATGTCGACTTTCACGCCCAGCTCGGTCTGCTTGGAGCGCTTCGGTGCGTAAACCTCGTTGCCATTGGTCACGCGGAAACCGCCGGAGCTGGTCGGCGAGGTCGGTCCCTGGGCCAGACCTTCGATGTGGTTGGCGTAGAACGACACATGCTCCCACGGCTTGAACACGATGCCGTACACCGGCGTGGTGATTGACTCGTCGTAGCTCGATTTACGTCCGCCACTGCCCCAACTGGCGTAGTTATAACCCTGTACAACCAGTTGTTGGCGGCGCAAGCCGGCGGTGACCAGCAGGCGATCATCGAAGAAACCTAGGGTGTCGGAGATCGCCACGCTGCGGTTGAGGGTTTTGCCGACGATGCCAGGATCACTTAGGTCCCCACCGACATTCCCAGTTATTGGTGCCGGGGCTTGGATCGGGTGATAAATATTGTTTGCGGTTTGTCTTCTATCAAAATCATAGGCACTGCGCTGCTCAGCCCAGATCCCGGTCAGGCCGAAATTCAGCTTGTGGCTGACCGGGCCGGTGTTGAACTTGCCGTTGAGACCGGCCATGACGCTGGTGTTGTCCTCATCATGCGGGACGAACGAGCCAGTGGTGAACGAGGCGCCGCTGTTGCCGACCAGCGTGGTCGAATTGTAGCGGCCGACTTCGCGGGTGTGCTTGGCGCCACCGGCGGCGTAGGCGGTCCAGTTGTCGTTGAGGTCGTACTCGGCGCGGAGCATGCCGAAGGTGTCTTCGATATCGGTGTAACCCCATTTCGGCGCGTAGTTGGTGTCCGCCGATGGCGCGTCCGGGATGTGCGTGGCGGTGCCGAGGTTGACCGAGCTGCGACCGCCGTTGACGCGTTCCTTCTGATAGGCAAAGTCGCCGGACACCCGCAGCGCATCGCCGCGATAATCCAGGCCGATGGCGAACAGTTTCGAGCGCTGGTTCTCGTGATCGATGCCGGTGTCGCCTTCGCGCTGCGACAGGTTGACCCGCGCGCCGAAGCGGTTGTCTTCGCCGAAACGCTGGCCGATGTCGAAGTGATGACCGATGCGGCCTTCGCTGTTGATGTCGGTGGTGTAACGGCGCAGCGGCACGTCGCCGGCACGCTTGGGTTGCAGGTTGACGCCGCCGCCGATGCCGGAACCGGTCGGCGTTACACCGTTGATGAAAGCGTTCGGGCCCTTGAACACTTCCACGCGCTCCAGCGCATCGGTGGAAATGATCTGCCGGGGCAACACGCCGTAGAGGCCGTTATAGGAAATATCGTCGCCATTGAGCGGCAGGCCGCGAATCATGAAGACTTGCGCCTGGTTGGAGAAACCCGAGGCCTGGCGCACGGAAGAATCGTTGAGCAGCACATCGGCGACGTTTTCCGCCTGCTGGTCCTGGATCAGCTGCTCGGTGTAGGACGCTGCGCTGAACGGCACGTCCATCATGTCTTGATTGCCGAGCACGCCCAGCTGACCGCCGCGCGCGACGTGACCGCCAGCGTAGACCGGGGGCAGGGCGTTGGGCGCAGGGGCCTGGGCATTGACGTTGACGTCGTCGAGCACCAGCGCTTTGCTGTTGTCTTCAGCGGCGTGGGCGGTGACGGTCAGGGAGCACAGCAGGGCAAGCAAAGTCGGGCGGAACGGAGCGCCGAGTCGAGCTGAAGCGGGCATGTCGGATACCTGGAGGCGAACGGCCAATGAAAAAATAAGGGCGGCGCGGAACTCCTTGCGCTAATGCGACTCCAGGCGCGAATGATAGGGTTTCGCAGTAACGTTTTGCAATCAGTTTGTCATCCGTAGGAGCTGCCGAAGGCTGCGATCTTTTGATCTTGCTTTTTGCAGATCAAGGTCAATCTCAAGATCAAAAGATCGCAGCCTGCGGCAGCTCCTACGCGGGTTGTGTATGGTGGTCTGGCTAATTTGATTGGATGGAGCAACATGCGATTACTCATTACTCTCGGCGCTTTGCTGCTGCTCGCCGGTTGCGCCAGCCAGCGCAGCAACGAACCGGCGCCGCGCCCGCCGGCTGAAGTGAAGGCTGAAATTGTTCGGCTGTTGCCGGCGAAAACTGCCGACCGTCAGGGCTGGGCCACGGACATCTACGCCGCGTTCGCCGCGCAAGGCATCAACACCACCACGCAGAATCTATGTTCGGTACTCGCCGTGGCCGAGCAGGAGTCGACTTTCCAGGCCGACCCGACGGTGCCCGGACTGGGCAAGATTGCCCGCGACGAGATCGATCGCCGCGCCGCCAAGGTGCACATCCCCAGCCTGCTGGTCAGCGGCGCTCTGCAAGTGCGCTCGCCCAACGGCAAGAGCTACAGCGAACGTCTGAATGCGGCGCGCAGTGAAAAAGAGCTGAGCGCGATTTTCGACGACTTCATCGGCATGGTGCCGATGGGCCGCACGCTGTTCGGCGGCTTCAACCCGGTGCACACCGGCGGGCCGATGCAGGTCAGCATCGAATTCGCCGAGGAGCACGCCAAGGATTACCCGTACCCGGTGGACGGCACGATTCGTCGTGAAGTGTTCAGCCGGCGCGGCGGCATGTATTTCGGCATCGCCCATTTGCTCGGTTACCCGGTGAATTACCGCGAGCCGTTGTATCGTTTCGCCGATTTCAACGCCGGCTGGTACGCCAGTCGCAATGCCGCGTTTCAGAATGCGGTCAGCCGCGCTTCCGGCATCCCGCTGACCCTGGACGGCGACCTGATTCGCTACGACTCGATCATGCCCGGCAGTACCGAACTGGCGGTGCGCACCCTCGGCAAGTCGCTGGGCATGCGCAACCCGACGATTCGCGATCAACTGGAAAAAGGCAAAACCCTGGAATTCGAAGAGACCAAACTCTATCAGCGCGTGTTCGAACTGGCGGAGCGGGCCGAAGGCAAGGCGTTACCGCGCGCGGTATTGCCGGGGATTGTGCTGCAGAGTCCGAAGATCACCCGCAAACTCACCACCGCCTGGTTCGCCAAGCGCGTGGACGAGCGTTACAAGCGCTGCATGGCCAGAGCCGGATAAAACAAACAGACATAAAAAACCCGGCTGCGGGAGCCGGGTTTCTCTGCGGTGTTGCGCTTGAAGCCGTGCATTCAGGCAACACGGCGTTCGATCAGACGATCCGAACCACCTTCAGCAACGCGACGTTCGATCAGACGATCCGAGCCACCTTCGGCAACGCGGCGTTCGATCAGGCGATCAGCGCCACCCTCGGCAACGCGACGTTCGATCAGACGATCAGCACCACCTTCGGCAACGCGGCGTTCGATCAGGCGATCAGCGCCACCTTCGGCGACACGGCGTTCGATCAGGCGATCCGAACCACCTTCAGCCAGACGGCTTTCGATCAGTTTGTCCGAGCCGCCTTCGGCGATCATGGTGTGCGCCGGGGTGGCGGCGAAAGCGTTAACGGCGAAAAGCGAGAAAGCGATGCTGAGAAGAGTCTGGCGTTTCATGATGGTGTGCTCCGGGGTGTTGTTGGTTGGTATGGACCTGATGTTACGCCCGGAATTTTTTATGAGAACTTCATTGCCGTGATGGTGAACATCGACGTCGATGATGGTTGCGGACAACCGCGTAGCAGAGCCTCAGAGCACCTTTACCGCACGCCCGATCGCCTGAATCGGCCCGGTCGGTTTGCCGATCGGCGAGCCGTTGGCGCCTTCCAGCGTCAGCTCAAACAGCTGGTTCGGTTGCAACGGCGGCAGTTTATCCAGCGGTACCGACAAAGCCTGCCCTGGCTTGACCAAGCCCAACGACACCGGTCCCGACCAGCCGTCAGCCTTGGTCCAGAACTCCAGCGCCTTGTCCGCCGGCACCTCGACCACGCCCAGCGGAATCAACTGGATCTCCCGCGCATTGCTGGCCTGAATCACCCAGCCCGGGGCCTTGTCCTGCGGCGCTACCAGCACCACCAGATAACTCGGTTTCGGTGCTGTCTGGGTCAGCAGCATGGTGCCGAGGATCAACGTCGCCGCCAGCCCGGCCGCACTCAAACCGCGCCACAGCGGCAGCAGGTTCCACCACGAGGTCAGCGGTTTCTTCACCGTCAGCCGTTCGAGACTGCGTTCGATGCGAGGCCATAGCTGCGCCGACGGTTGCTGAGGTTCGGCCAGATCGGTCAGCTCCAGCAGGCGCCGCTCCCAGGCATCCACCGCTGCACGCAATTCGTGATCGTTCGGCAGGCGCCGTTGCACCTCGATGCGCTGCTCGAACGACAAGGTGCCGAGCACATATTCGCCGGCCAGTTCATCCCGTTCCTGCGCTGATTCGCCGGTCATCCCATGCACTCCCGCAAAGCATTGAGGCTGCGCTTGATCCACGCCTTGACCGTGCCCAGCGGCGTGTCGAGGCGCGCGGAAATCTGCGCGTGGCTGTAACCGTCGACGTAAGCGTGGAGGATGCAGCTGCGCCGCTGCGGTTCCAGTTGCTCGAGGCAGCGATGAATGCGTGCCGAGTGAACATCGACCGCCTCATCAGGCGCCGCTGACTCATGTTCTTCGCTGAACGGCGTTTCCCGACTTTGCTTGCGTAACTGATTCAAAGCCAGGTGCCGGGTCACGCTGAACATCCAGCCCCGCGCCGAACCGCGTGCCGGGTCGAACCCGGCCGCGCCGTTCCAGATCTTGATGAACGCCTCATGCACAATGTCCTCCGCCAGCGCCGTATCGCGCACCAGCCGCTTGGCCACGCCGAGCAGGCGCGGGCCTTCCTGCACATACAAATCGCGCAAAGCCACGCGCTCGCCCCGGGCACAGGCAGCGAGGCGGGCTTCGTAATCGAAAACGGATTCGGCTAAAGGCATGGCGTGCAATCTAGCTCACATTCCCCAAACATCCAGACGCATTGTTCCCTGTGGGAGCGAGCCTGCTCGCGAAGGCGGTGGGTCAGAAAGTAATAAGGCGAGTGACACTCCGTCTTCGCGAGCAGGCTCGCTCCCACAGGATTGTGCACTGCTTCCGGATATCAGTTCGCCGCCCAGAAAATATAATCCGCCTGGTACTTCACCACTTCCTGCTTGCCCTTGTTCGCCATGGTGCATTCACTGCCCGGCGCCACGCCGCCCTTGAGCGCGACACGCTGGATGTAGCTGACCCCGGTCATCGCGCCTTTGCCCTCGGCCGGATTGGCCTTGACCAGTTGATAGGGCAGGTTGCCCGGGCTCGATGGGGCCACGGCCAATTGTGTGCCGGTGACTTTCGAACCGTCCTTGGCTTGCCAGGTCGCTGGCGGGCCGAAATAGGTGCCGACCTGTTTGCCGCTGCGATCATTGAGCACCGCTTTCGGGCCGACAAAGGTCCACTCGGTCTGCCCGGCCATATTGGGTTTGTCGCGGCATTCGTAGGTGATCTCGCCAACCCCGGTGGTTTCCAGGGCAATCTTGTGCCCGTCCGGCACCTTGATCGCGTCGGGATAACTGCTCTGGGCGAAGGTGGTCGTGGTGAAAGCGAGCAAACCGGTGAAGCCAATCAGCTGGGTGATGTTCATCCGTTGATTCTCCGAAAAGGGTAGAGCGCTGACAGCACCAGAGTGGGCTGTTACAGGGACTACCCCTGGCGGAGGCGATTGGATGCAGTGGTCATGAAAAATATTTCAATGACCCACCCCAATTCCTTGTAGGCGTGAGCCTGCTCGCGATGGCGGCGTGTCAACCAAATCCATGTCACTGGAATAGCCCTATCGCGAGCACGCTCACTCCTACATGGGTTACGTCGGAGACTTTTACACCCGAGCCACAGCCATCTACCCTGTGCAGAGGCCTTATCGGGGGAATCGGACATGTACCAGCTCTACGGGCACAAGAATTCCGGCGCGGCTGCCATCGAGGCAGCGCTGGAGTTGTGCCAGATCGCTTACCGCTTCATTGATACCGAAGCCAGCGCCGAAGCCGACGAGGCGTTGGGCAAACTCAATCCGCTGAAACAGATACCGACCTTGCAACTGCCGGACGGCAGTGCCATGACCGAAAGTGCGGCGATCCTGATTCACCTGGGCCTGACTTTTCCCAAGTCCGGCCTGTTGCCGAGCAAGGCTGCCGATCGTGATCAGGCGATTCGCGGCCTCGCCTATATCATCAGCAATTGCTACGCAGCAGTCGGCATCATCGATTACCCCGAGCGCTGGCTGAGCACGCCTGACGAAACCGCACGGCAAAACCTGATCGCCGGCACGCGCCAGCGCCTGCACTTCAGTTGGGAGGTGTTTGCCGATCAGTTTGCCGGCGAGCTGTATCTGGATGACGAAACGCCCGGCGCGCTGGATGTGCTGGCGGCCGTGGTGAGCCGCTGGGGCGGCAGCCGCGAACATCTGCGCCAGACCCGCCCGGGCTTCTATGCGTGGCTGCAAAGGATCGACCGGCACCCGGTACTGGCACCGGTGTTTGAGCGGCATTGGCCGTCTCAGGGCTGACAATGGATTCCCTGTGGGAGCGGGCTTGCTCGCGAAAGCAGTTTGTCAGCCAATGATGTATTGACTGACCCACCGCATTCGCGAGCAAGCCCGCTCCCACAGGGTCAAGTATGAGCGGAAGACCGGAATCTACTCCCCGCGAATATACTGCTCCAGCTGTTTGATCAGCTCGGCCTGTTCAGCAATCGCTTCCTTCACCAGGTCGCCGATCGACAGCAGGCCGATCAACTGGCCATCTTCGACCACCGGCAAGTGGCGCAGGCGTCTGTCCGACATGATCCCCAGGCAAGTATCGACAGTTTGCCGGGTGTCCACGGTAATCACGTCCTTGACCATGATGTCGCGCACTGGCGTACCGACCGAAGAGCGCCCGTGCAGCACCAGTTTGCGTGCATAGTCGCGCTCGCTGATGATGCCGACCACTTTGTCGTCTTCGACCACCAGCAAGGCGCCGACGTTTTTCTCGGCCATCTTCATCAGCGCTTCGAGCACCATGTGATCGGGTTTGATCTGGTGCACTTCCTGATTTTTCTGATCTTTGAGCTTGAGCAGTTGGGCGACGGTCTTCATGGCGGTTACTCAGGTGTTGTCGTTGTTCATCAAGCATCGTAGACGTAGCCGCGCAGGGCAAGGTGGCAAAGCGGCAGTTAGCGTGCAAAAAACGCCATTTGCCGGAAAAAACATCTTTTTATCGGTAAATGAAGCGTCTGTGGTTAGGGGATTCATCCCCGTTGGCCTGCGCAGCAGGCCCTTTCATTAAAAGCGGGGCCGCTTCGCGGCCAGCGGGGATAAATCCCCTCGCCACAGATAAATCCCTCGCCACAAATGCTGCGTAGAATGGCGTTCTGATTGAAACGTTGAGGTCGCAGTGGTGGATTTACAGCAGGGCTTCGTCCTGACCCGGCATTGGCGCGATACGCCGGCCGGCACCGAAGTCGAGTTCTGGCTGGCGACGGACGCCGGGCCGCGCCGCGTACGGCTGGCGCATCAGCCATCGGTCGCGTTTATTCCCGCCGCACAGCGAAATGCGGCCGAGCGGCTGTTGCACGACGAAAACAATGTCGAGCTGCGACCGTTGGCGCTGCAGGATTTCCAGCATCGTCCGGTGCTCGGCCTGTATTGCCAGCAGCACGGCCAGTTGATGCGTCTCGAAACCGCGCTCAACCGCGCCGGCGTCGACGTCTTTGAAGCCGACGTGCGCCCGCCGGAACGCTATCTGATGGAGCGCTTCATCACCGCGCCCGTGCTGTTCGGCGGTACGCCGGGTGCTGACGGCGTATTGGTCAACGCCCAGTTGAAACCTGATCCCGGCTACCGGCCGAAACTGCGTCTGGTCTCGCTCGACATCGAGACCACCGAAAACGGCGAGCTGTATTCGATTGCGCTGGAAGGCTGCGGCGAGCGCCAGGTGTACATGCTCGGCGCGCCGAACGGCGACGCCAGCATTGTCGACTTCGACCTCGAATACTGCGATTCACGCACGCTCATTCTGAAGAAGCTCAATGACTGGTTCGCCCGCCACGACCCCGACGCGATCATTGGCTGGAACGTCGTGCAGTTCGATTTGCGCATCCTTCACGAACACGCGCGACGACTCGGCGTGCCGCTGAAAATCGGCCGTGGCGGCGAAGAAATGCAGTGGCGCGAGCACGGCAGCCGTAATCACTATTTCGCCTCGGCAGCGGGGCGGCTGATCATCGATGGCATCGAGTCGTTGCGTTCGGCGACCTGGAGTTTCCCCTCGTTCAGCCTGGAAAATGTCGCGCAGACCCTGCTCGGCGAAGGCAAAGCGATCAACAACCCGTACCAGCGCATGGACGAGATCAATCGCATGTTCGCCGAGGACAAACCGGCGCTGGCCAAATACAACCTCAAAGACTGCGAGCTGGTTACGCGGATTTTCGCCAAGACCGAACTGCTGACGTTTTTGCTTGAACGGGCCAGCGTCACCGGTTTGCCGGCCGACCGCAGCGGCGGTTCGGTCGCCGCGTTCACCCATTTGTACATGCCGTTGATGCATCGCCAAGGCTTTGTTGCGCCGAATCTGGGCACCAATCCACCGCAGGCCAGCCCCGGCGGCTTCGTTATGGATTCACGGCCGGGGCTGTACGAATCGGTTCTGGTGCTCGATTACAAAAGCCTCTACCCGTCGATCATCCGCACCTTTCTGATCGACCCGGTGGGCTTGATCGAGGGCCTGCAACACCCGGACGACGCCGACTCGGTGCCGGGTTTCCGTGGCGCACGTTTCTCGCGCACCCGCCATTGTCTGCCGTCCATCGTGGCGCGAGTGGCCGAAGGGCGCGAGACCGCCAAACGCGAGCACAACGCGCCGCTGTCTCAGGCGCTGAAAATCATCATGAACGCCTTCTATGGCGTGCTCGGCTCCAGCGGTTGCCGGTTTTTCGATACCCGGCTGGCCTCGTCGATCACCTTGCGCGGCCACGAAATCATGCTGCGCACTCGCCAGTTGATCGAAGAGCAGGGCCACGCGGTGATTTACGGCGACACCGATTCAACCTTTGTCTGGCTGCGCAGCCTGCACGGTCAGGAAGAAGCAGCGCAGATCGGCCATGCGCTGGTCAAGCACGTCAACGATTGGTGGCGCGCGCATGTGCGCGAGGAATACGGGCTGCACAGCGCGTTGGAATTGCAGTTCGAGATTCACTACAAGCGCTTCCTGATGCCAACCATTCGCGGCGCGGAGGAGGGCAGCAAGAAGCGCTACGCCGGACTCGTCACCCGCGCCGATGGCAGCGAAGAAATGGTCTACAAAGGCCTGGAAACCGTGCGCACCGACTGGTCGCTGCTGGCCCGGCAGTTTCAGCAAGAGCTGTATGAGCGGATTTTCCAGCGCAAGCCGTATCAGGAATACGTCCGCGACTACGTGCGCAAGACCCTCGCTGGCGAGTTCGATGATCGGCTGATCTACCGCAAGCGCCTGCGCCGTACCCTCGACGATTACGAACGCAACGTGCCGCCGCACGTCCGCGCGGCGCGGCTGGCCGATGACTACAACGCCGAGCAGGGTAGGCCCCGGCAGTATCAGAACGGCGGCTGGATCAGCTACGTCATCACCCTGGCCGGCCCGGAGCCGCTGGAGGTACGCCGCGCCGCCATCGACTACGACCACTACATTACCCGCCAGCTGCAACCGGTGGCGGATGCGATTCTGCCGTTTGTCGACGACGACTTCTCAACTCTGATCGGCGGGCAATTGGGCCTGTTTTGAGTCGAGCAATTGCAGCGTCCACTCATCGAGAATGCCGTGGAAGTAACGCTCCAGCGCCTGATGGAACAGACTGTCCTCGGCGCTGAACTGGGCGAACAGGGTCATTGAAGAATGAAATTTAAGGTCATCGGGATGGCCGAAAATTTCTGCTATCGAACGCTGCGACACATTCAGGACCAGTTGTGTGCAGGTGCGCAGCCGCGCCCCGAGCAGTTCGTCGGCCAGGTAGGCCTGGGCTTCCTCGGCTGAACCAATGGCAAAGCGGCGGGCCATTTCACTGCCGCCCAATCCGGCGAACTGCGGAAAGACGAACCACATCCAGTGGCTGCGCTTGCGGCCCGTCTCGAGTTCACGCTGGACCCGTTCGAACACCGGGTCCTGTGCCTGGACAAAACGTTGCAGGTTGTACGGGTCGTGCAGATCTGTGCTTCTCATGGCGAAGCCCTCGCAGTCGGCAGCTCAGACCATCGCCAGCCGCTGCTTGCGTTGTGGCGCCGGGAACACCTTGTCCAGCGCCGCCAGATCCCCGGCGTCCAGTTGCAGCTGCGCCGCCTCGGCATTGAGTTGCACATGCTCCGGGCGCACAGCTTTGGGAATCGCAATCAAGCCGTCCTGGCGCAGGAGCCACGCCAGCGAAATCTGCGCCGGGGTGGCGTTGTGGCGGCTGGCAATGTCCCGCAGAACCGGCTCGGCGAGCATCGCGCCGCCCTGGCCGATCGGACAGTAAGCCATCAGCGGCAGGCGCTGGTGTTGGCACCACGGCAGCAAATCGAATTCGATGCCGCGCTCCTCGAGGTTGTACAGCACCTGATTGGTGGCGCAGGCCGAGCTGGACAGTTCTTCGAGATCGTCGACATCGAAATTCGACACGCCCCAACGGCCGATTTTGCCGTCCTCGCGCAGGCGTTCGAAGGCTTCGACGGTTTCCTCCAGCGGATACTGGCCGCGCCAGTGCAGCAGATACAGATCGATGTAGTCAGTGCCGAGCCGACGCAAACTGCGCTCGCAGGCTTGCGGGATGCCCTGGCGGCTGGCGTTGTGCGGGTAGACCTTGCTGACCAGAAAGACCTTGTCGCGCTGACCGGCGATGGCTTCGCCGACCACCGTTTCGGCACCGCCCTCGGCATACATCTCTGCGGTGTCGATCAGGCTCATGCCCAGCTCGATGCCGGTGCGCAGTGCCGCCACTTCACGGCTGTGCGCCGAGCGATCCTCGCCCATGCGCCAGGTGCCCTGGCCAATTACGGGAACCTGCACGCCGGCCAACTCAAGGGTACGCATTCAAACCTCCTGGCTTAAAGAGTCGATATCTTTAGTGGGCAGCAGGATAGAGCAAGGGTTCCCATAAGGAAGGGGGAGTCAAGGATGAAGCCGGATCAATTGTGGCGAAGGGATTGTGTGGTGAGGGGATTTATCCCCGCTGGGCTGCGAAGCAGCCCCAAAAAAACCTGCAATAGAACGCTTTCTGATACAACGCGTGTTGCAGGATCGGGGCTGCTTCGCAGCCCAACGGGGATGAATCCCCTCGCCACGGGGGGCATGGCAGGTTACTTGGTGGAGAACTTCAGTATCACGCTGTGAGCATAAGTCTGCCCCGGATCAAGCCGCGTGCTCGGGAAGTCCGGCTGGTTCGGCGAATCCGGATAGTGCTGGGTCTCGAGGGTGAACGCGCCCCAGTGCGGATAGACCTTGCCGCCCTTGCCCTTGACCGTGCCGTCGAGGAAGTTGCTGGTGTAGAACTGCACGCCCGGCTCGGTGGTGAACAGTTGCAGGACACGCCCGGATTGCGGGTCGCTGACTTCGGTGGCGAGCTTGCTGACATCGCCCTTGGTGTCCAGCGCCCAGTTGAAATCGAAGCCGCCCTGTTTCGGCTCGGCGAATTTCAGCTGCGGATGATCAGCCTTGATGTGCGTGCCGATCGCCGTCGGTTTGCTGAAGTCCATCGGCGTGCCGGCCACAGGCGCCAGCTCTCCGGTCGGGATCAGTTTCGCGGTGACCGGCGTGTAATGGCTGGAGTTGATCATGGCGACTTGCTTGAGAATGTCACCATTGCCGGCGCCGGCCAGGTTGAAGTAGCTGTGGTTGGTCAGGTTGAGCACGGTCGGCTTGTCGGTGCTGGCCTTGTAGTCGATGCGCAGTTCGTTGTTGTCGGTCAGGCGATAGGTGACTTCGGTGGTCAGATTGCCCGGGAAACCCATCTCACCGTCGGCCGACAGGTAGGTCAGGGTTACGCCAACCGAATCCTTGTCCTTGGTTTCCCTGGCCTTCCAGACTTTCTTGTCGAAACCTTCGGGACCGCCGTGCAGGGCGTTGGATTTGTCGTTCTGCGGCACTTGATAGCGTTTGCCATCGATTTCGAAAGCACCTTCGGCCAAACGGTTGCCGAAGCGGCCGATGGTCGCGCCGAAGTACGCGGTGCCTTTCTGGTAACCCTGCACGTCGTCAAAGCCCAACACGATGTCGTCGAACTTGCCGTGTTTGTCAGCGACTTTCAGCGCTTGCAGGGTCGCGCCGTAGGTGATGACGGTGGCTTGCATGCCGTGGCTGTTGCGCAGGATGTACTGTTCAACGGGCGTGCCGTCATTGGTTTTGCCGAAGGCTTTATGTTCAGCGGTCAGGCCCGCCGCATTGGCGGAAAGGGTAGCGATCATCAGGGACAGTCCGAGGCCGGAGAGCAGGTGACGGGATTGAAGCATGGTTGACCTTCCTTTTTGTTGTTGTTTTCGTATTGACCGTAGAAGCTGCCGAAGGCTGCGATCTTTTGATCTTGATTTTGATTTTTAGAAGCAAGATCAAAAGATCGCAGCCTTCGGCAGCTCCTACCTGTCACTAGTCATGCTATTTGAGTCGAGAGAGAAGATTTATAGCGGATTTACCGCTTTTGGCAAATATAAAGTCCGACTAATTGACGGGCCGAAAATCACCGAAGGTCGGTAAACACCCCAGGCACTGCACTTTTTCGCAATCGGTGGCTCTATGCATGGCCAGGATGCGGTGACTCCCGCCGCACAGGAATGTGCCTGTCCGAGATTTCATGCCGAGTGTTTTTGCCCTGATCACCGTCGCTCACCGCCGCCCGTGCCTGCTGCTGGCCTGCCTGGTCTCGCTGTTGCTCGGCGGCTGCAGCCACCAGAACGGCAACGGCTTCTTCAATCAGATGCGTGAAGGGCAACCGCAGGAATTTTTGCAGACCAGCGTCGACCGCATGGCCACTCTGGCGATGCGCGACAACCTCGACAGCCTTTACCGGCTGATGGGCAAGCTCTACCTGCGCAACCCGGAAGAACTGCGCAAATCCGGCTTCCTCACTGTCAATGCGGCGGTCAAGCAGGTGCGTCTCGCCGTCGAGCAGCAGCAACCGCTGCCCGTGCTGGGCGGGCGCAAGGACCTGGCGGCGCTGAGCTACGCGATGAGTCCGGAATTCCTCGGCGACCGCGTCGGCGCCTTCATCTATGCGATCGGCAGCATGCTGGTTACCGCCCACGGCAATCGCACCGAGTTCTACATGACCGACGCGATCAACCCGACGTTCGTGCACAACGCCGCGCGCAACATCGAAAAAGCCATGTGGATTTTGTCGCAACGGCAGAACAAGGAAGGCCAGCCATTGCTGTTCTCCAACGAAATCTCGGAGGAGGGCAGCAACCTCAGCTTCGCCACCGAATTCAGCAAAATCGTCGCGCGCCTGGATCTGCTCACGCAGATGCTCGATGAGCGCTATCGCAGGATCGGCCTGAATTACGCGCAGAGTCTGCTGTTCCTGAATTTCTTGCCGGTGCAGTGAGCTGTAGCGCAAAGCTCCACTGTGGGAGCGAGCCTGCTCGCGAAAGCGTTGCGTCATTCAACTCCTCGGTCGGCTGATAAACCACCTTCGCGAGCAGGCTCGCTCCCACAGGGATCTACGGTGAGTTCGATATGGCATAACGATAGACCGCATCGATATATGTGGTTATAAGAAAAATCGCTATGCTGCGGGCCAGATTTTTCCTGTCGTTTTTTGGACGCTTGAATGGAATTGGCAAATTTCGGCCTGGTGATTGCCGGGCTGGTAGTAGGGTTCATCGTCGGCATGACCGGTGTCGGCGGCGGTTCGTTGATGACGCCGATCCTGCTGTGGTTCGGTATCAACCCGGCGACGGCAGTGGGGACTGACCTGCTGTATGCCGCCATCACTAAATCCAGCGGCGTCCTCGTTCACAGAAAAAACAAGAACATCGACTGGGCGATTACCGGTTGGCTGACCCTCGGCAGTGTGCCGGCGGTGGCCATGACCCTGTGGTTCCTCAGCACCCTGCACACCGCGCCGGACGCGATGAACGCCATCATCAAACAGGCGCTCGGCTTCGTCCTCTTCGCCACCGCCCTGGCAATCTTCTTCAAGAAACGCCTGCTCGAATTCGCCCACAAACGCGCGGGTGGCAACTACAACCCGAGCGGTTCGCGCCTGAATATCATGACGGTGATCACCGGTCTGATCCTCGGCACCATGGTCGCGCTGACCTCGATCGGCGCCGGCGCACTCGGCACCGTCGCCTTGTTCATCCTCTACCCGCTACTGCCAACCCGCCGCCTGGTCGGCACCGAAATCGCCCACGCCGTACCGCTGACCCTCGTCGCTGGCCTCGGCCACGCCAGCATGGGCAACATGGATTGGGGCGTGCTGGGTTTCCTGCTGATGGGCTCGCTGCCCGGCATCTGGCTCGGCAGCCACCTGACCGGTCGCATCTCCGACGAAGTCCTGCGCCCGTGCCTGGCGACGATGCTGGTGTTGATTGGTTACAAGTTGGCGTTCTGAGTCGGCCTGGAGAAAACACTTCCAATGCAGCGGCTGTAGGGATGTGCCGATGATCGCTCGCGCCATGTTGCGCAAAGTTCTCCCTGACCTAAGCTTCTGACAGGGCAATGCCTTTTTGCCAGACGCCGCCGGAACAATCGCCACGATGCGCAATCAGTAGTGCGTGGATATCAAAAGGAGATGCGCATGCTCATCAGGTCCCTGACCCTGACCCTCTTGCTGGCAATCGCCGGCCCCCTGTTCGCCGCCGACAGCGATTCACCCCTGGCCGGGGACGTGGGCCGCGCCCGCCCGCTGATCGTGATTGCGCAAAGCACCGTCGACCCGGTGTGGCTGAGCCTGAAAAAGGCACTGGAAGACCCGGCCAACAAAAAGGGCGTCACCGACCGCAACATCAAGGTCTACACCATTCTCAGCATGTCCGGCCAGCTCGACGGCAAGGACATGGGCCAGCAGGACACCATGGCCCTGCTGCGTTCGCTGAAGCTCGGTGCGGGGGCTTATCCGAAAGTGTTCCTGGTGGGCAAGGACGGCGAAACCAAGCTCTCCGCCTCGGGTGATGAAGCCAAGGCATTGAGCCTGGCGAAAATCTTCGAAACCATCGACGCCATGCCCGAAAAAGAAGCCGCCGCTGCGGCCGCCGCACAAACGCCTGCCACCACCGAACCGGAACCGGCGAAAGGTGCGAAGGGCGCCAAACCGAGCAAACCGGCGAAACCGAGCAAGCCGCCGCAGATGCCGGATGATTGATTGCGCGTTGACTGAATGAAGCAGAATCCCTGTGGGAGCTGGCAAAACAGCTCCCACATTTTTTTGTGAGATGCAGAGACCAAATGTGGGAGCGAGCCTGCTCGCGAAAGCGGTTTTTCGGGCGCTGAAAGGTGACTGATCCAGCGCATTCGCGAACAGGCTCGCTCGCACAAGTCGTCCGCTAATCGAAAGTCGTGGCAGCCTGCGGCAGCTCCATCATCAACCGAGTGAAACCCGATCCTGTAGAAGCTGCCGCAGGCTGCGATCTTTCGCTTTTTAATCCGCCAACGCCGCAAAAACCGCGTGCGCAATCTTTACCCGTTCGACGTTCGGGTAGTTCTTGTTGGCAAGAATCACGATGCCCATGTCCCGCGACGGCACAAACGCTACATACGCGCCAAAGCCCCGTGTAGAACCGGTTTTGTTGAACAGCACATTGGCCGGTTCAGTTTGCGGTGGAGTCAGCCACTCGACTTTGTGCGGCTCCATGGCCATTGGGGTCGAGTTGCCGTTCTGCAGTTTTTCCAGGCTGATCGGGTAGGCGTAGCGCTCCCAGCCGAGGCCTTGGGTCATGTCGCCGACGCGGTAATAACCGATGTGGGTGTTGGCGATGGCTTGGCGCAGATCCGGCGCGAGGCTGGCCGGTTTCAGCTGTGCCTGAACGTAACGCAGCAGGTCGGCGGCGCTGGTTTTGATGCCGTAGGCTTCGGCGTCGAGGGCGCCGGGGCTGACGCGTACCGGTTGGTCGGCGCTGTCGTAGCCTTGGGCGTAAAGCTTCGACTGCGCTGCCGGCACGCTGAGGAAGGTGTGCTGCAAGCCGAGTTTCGGCAGCAGGGTTTGCGTCATGGCCTGCTCGAAGGGCTGGCCGAGGCTTTTCGCTGTCAGGTAGCCGAACAGGCCCAGGCTCGGGTTGGAATACAGGCGATGGCTGCCGGCGGGAAACTGCGGTTTCCATTGTTGGTAATAGCCGAGCATTTTGTCGGAAGAATCTGCCTCAGCGGGGAATTGCAACGGCAGACCCCCAGCACTGTAGGTGCCCAGTTGCAGTACGCTGATATTGTCGAAAGCGCTGCCCTTGAGCTCAGGCCAGAGCTGGCTGGCCTTGCTCGACAGGTCGAGTTTGCCTGTGGCCTGGGCGTAACCGGCGAGGGTGGCGGTGAAGGTTTTACTCACCGAGCCGACTTCGAACAGGGTGTTTTCGCTGACCTTTTTTCCGGTGTCTTTCGCGGCGACTCCGTAGTTAAAGTAATGCGCCTGGCCGTTCAGCGTGATCGCCACGGTCAGCCCCGGGATGTTGTTTTGTTGCATCACCGGGGTCACGGCTTGGCTGACCAGTGCCTGTAATTGCGCATCGCTCGGCGTGACGGCATGACTGGCAGCGCTGACGAAGAACAGGGTGAAAGCACTATAGAAAAAGGCCTTGCTCGGTTTTAAGAAACGCATGAGTGAATCACTCTCCATGAGTGTCGATTGTTGTATCCCGCTACACTGCGGGTGATTTTTCATCGGATGGCCGATCAGCGCGGCCAATTTAGGCACTTCGCCGGCCCTCGACAAACGATGAAAACTCGCACGAGCCATTAGAAAAATTTGAGGCAACGCATGATTCGACCGCAACTGCCGCTCAACGCTCTGCGCGCGTTTGAAGCCTCGGCGCGCCACCTGAGCTTCACCCGTGCTGCCGTCGAGCTTTGTGTGACGCAAGCGGCGGTGAGCCATCAGGTCAAAAGCCTGGAAGCGCAACTCAACCTGACCCTGTTCAAACGCCTGCCCCGTGGGCTGATGCTGACCAGTGAAGGCGAAACCTTGCTGCCGGTGCTCAGCACCTCATTCGATCATATTGCACAGATGCTCGAGCGTCTGGCCGGGGGGCAGTATCGCGACATGCTGACGGTCGGCGCAGTGGGCACGTTTGCCGTGGGCTGGTTGTTGCCGAGGCTGGCGGACTTTCGGGGGAAATATCCACTGATCGATTTACGCCTCTCGACGAATAACAACCGGGTCGATGTGGCGGCAGAAGGACTGGATTATGCGATTCGTTTCGGCGCTGGCGCCTGGCATGGCATCGAGGCGACACGCTTGCTCGATGCGCCGTTGTCGGTCTTGTGCGTGCCGGAGATTGCCCGGCAACTGCGCTCGCCGGCTGACTTGTTGCAGCAGACCTTGCTGCGTTCCTATCGCACCGATGAATGGCCAGAGTGGTTTCACGCGGCAGGTTTGGCGACGCAAGCCGCGCCACCGCAAAGCATCGTTTTCGATTCGTCGCTGGCGATGATGGAAGCCGCACTGCAGGGCGGCGGGGTGGCGTTGGCGCCGCCGCTGATGTTCGCCCGGCAACTGGCAGCAGATGCGATTTGCCAGCCGTTTGCGATCGAGATCACCACCGGCAGTTACTGGCTGACGCGGTTGCAATCGCGAGCGGAAACGGTGGCGATGAAAGCGTTCAAGGCGTGGTTGCTGCAAGTTTCTGCCTGACACAAAACCCCTTTGTGGGAGCGAGCCTGCTCGCGAAAGCGGTGTATCAGCGACAGCACTATCGACTGACCTGACGCCTTCGCGAGCAGGCTCGCTCCCACAATTGCAATCAGCGACGCCTGCTGGATCACCGCACCAGACACGGCCGCTTGTTATCGAATTTCCACCCCGGAATCAGGAACTGCATTGCCACGCTGTCATCCCGCGCGCCGAGGCCCATGCCTTTGTACAGTTCGTGGGCCTTGGCCACTTGATCCATGTCCAGCTCCACGCCCAGCCCGGGTTTTTTCGGCACCTGCACGAGACCATCGACAATCTGCAGCGGTGCCTTGGTCAGGCGCTGGCCGTCCTGCCAGATCCAGTGAGTGTCGATGGCGGTGATCTCGCCCGGTGCGGCGGCGGCGACGTGGGTGAACATGGCCAGGGAAATATCGAAGTGGTTGTTGGAATGCGAGCCCCAGGTCAGGCCCCACTCATGGCACATCTGCGCGACGCGTACCGAACCCTGCATGGTCCAGAAGTGCGGGTCGGCCAGCGGGATGTCCACTGACTGCAACTGAATCGCGTGGCCCATTTCACGCCAGTCGGTGGCGATCATGTTGGTCGCGGTTTTCAGCCCGGTGGCGCGGCGGAATTCAGCCATGACTTCGCGCCCGGAATAACCGTTTTCGGCACCGCACGGATCTTCGGCGTAGGCGAGTACGTGGTGCTGATCGCGGCACAGACGAATCGCCTCTTTCAGCGACCATGCGCCGTTCGGATCGAGGGTGATTCGCGCTTCAGGGAAGCGCTCGGCCAGTGCCGTGACCGCTTCGATTTCGGCATCGCCGCTGAGCACGCCGCCCTTGAGTTTGAAATCCTTGAAACCGTACTTGGCGTGCGCCGCCTCCGCCAGACGCACGACCGCTTCGGCGGTCATGGCTTTCTCGTGGCGGACACGGAACCAGTCGTTGTCGGCATCCGGTTCGCTGCGATAGGCCAGATCGGTTTCGTGTTGATCGCCAACGTAAAACAGATAACCGAGCATCTTCACTTCGTCGCGTTGCTGGCCTTCACCGAGCAGCGCCGCCACCGGCACGTCCAGATGTTGGCCGAGCAGGTCGAGGAGGGCGGCTTCCAGGCCGGTGACCGCGTGAATGGTGATGCGCAGGTCGAACGTCTGCAGGCCACGGCCACCGGCATCGCGGTCGGCGAAGGTCTGGCGCACCTGGTTGAGGATCTTCTGGTAGGTGCCGATGGGGCTGCCGACCACCAGATTGCGTGCATCTTCCAGTGTCTGGCGAATGCGCTCGCCACCGGGCACTTCGCCGACGCCGGTGTGGCCGGCGTTGTCCTTGAGGATGACGATGTTGCGGGTGAAAAACGGCCCGTGGGCGCCGCTCAGGTTGAGCAGCATGCCGTCGTGACCGGCCACCGGAATGACCTGCATGTCGGTGATGATCGGAGCTTTGGCGGTATCGTGAACAGTCATTATTGTTTTCCTTGTCGAGACGAAGTCAGGCGTGTTTCGGTGCGGCGTCGGCCACAGCTTTTTCAGCAGCGGGTTTCGGCGTGGTGCGCGCGGCGAAGACGATGATTGCGGCGATGATCGAGGTCGCGGCCAGACCATAGAGGCCGCCCTGGATCGAGCCGGTGTGTTGCTCCAGCAGGCCGAAGGTGGTCGGCGCGACGAAGCCGCCGAGGTTGCCCACCGAGTTGATCAGCGCGATCACTGCCGCCGCGATACGAGCGTCCAGATAAGCCTGGGGAATCGGCCAGAACAGCGACGAGGCGGATTTGAAACCCAGTGCCGCAAAGCAGATCGCGACGAAGGCAAAGATCGGCCCGCCCGTGGTGGACATGAACATGCCGGCTGCGGCGATCAGCAGCGCCGTGGCGACCCACGCTTGCTGATGCTTCCACTTCGCCGACAGCGAGGCGAAGGCGTACATGCCGACGATCGACAGCAACCATGGAATCGAGTTGAACAGGCCGACCTGCACGTCGCTGAGTTCGCCCATCTTCTTGATGATGCTCGGCAGCCAGAAGGTCGCCGCGTAAATGGTCAGCTGAATGAAGAAGTAGATCAGGCAGAACAGAATGATCTGCCGGTCCTTGAGCAGTTTGCCCAGCGACGGCCGGATCGGCGTCGCGGCTTCGCGGGCCTTTTGCTCGTCGTCGATGGCGCTGACCAGCGCATCCTGTTCGGCGCGGCTCAGCCATTTTGCGTCGTGGGGTTTTGCATCCAGCCAGAACCAGACAAAGACGCACAGGCACACCGAGAACATCCCCTCGATGAAGTACATCCACTGCCAGCCGTGCATGCCCAGGCCATTGATCTGCAGTAGCAGGCCGGACAGCGGACCGGAGATCAGCGAGGCCACGGCCGAGCCGCTGAGAAAGATCGCGATCGCCTTGCCACGCTCGACGCCTGGCAGCCAACGGGTGAAGTAATAGATCACCCCGGGAAAGAATCCGGCCTCGGCGACACCGAGCAGGAAACGCAAAATGTAGAAGTGGGTTTCGTTCTGGATGAACGCCATGCAGGCGGCGACTATGCCCCAGGTGAACATGATGCGGGTCAGCCAGATGCGTGCGCCGACTTTTTGCAGAAGCATGTTCGAAGGCACTTCGAACAGCGCGTAACCGATAAAGAACAGCCCGGCGCCGAAGCCATAGGCGGCAGCACCAATGCCCAGATCGGTTTCCATGTGGGTGCGGACGAAACCGATGTTCACCCGGTCAATGTAATTGACGATGAACATGATCACGAAGAGCGGCAGGACGTGGCGTTTGACTTTGGAGATGGCTGAGGCGAGCGTCGGATCGACGCTTTCCTGCATCCCCGAGATGGAGGTTTTCACTGATGTTTCTCCCACTGATTATTTTTATGCGGGTAGGTCTGGGTGCTGCGTTGTTGATAGACATCATACAACTGCGCTTTTTTGTCCTACAAGTGGGCGGAGGTGATTAAATTCTTATGAGCGTTCTGATTTTTATACGAAAATTCGGTTATACGCCGTATTTATTAGGCGATTGGCAAGCATGATGGGGCGCCACTTTGGACTTATGGCTGGGGGTGGGCGTAGGCAGGCCGCTCAACAGACCTGAGTTAATTGAGTGTTGTCATACAAGTTGGGGCGCTCTCAACCGCTCAAATCAATCTCAACCGTCATCCTGCAGTGCTACGATCGGCAAGCCCCGATCTCCGGAACCGACCATGCAAGAAGACTTCGACGCGCCCGCGCGCAAACGCACGCACAATCTCGCTCATGACCTGGTGGAAAAGCTCACCCAGAGCATCCTGCTCGGACAACTGTCGCCCGGTGACAAACTGCCGTCGGAGAATTCCATCGTTCAGGAACACGGGGTCAGCCGCACGGTGGTGCGCGAGGCGATTTCCAAGTTGCAGGCCTCGGGGCTGGTCGAGACGCGCCACGGCATCGGTACCTTCGTGATCGAGCGCGCAGCGGAGCAGGGCCTGCGCCTGAATGTCGACACGGCGCTTGGTGTGCGCAGCATCCTCGAATTGCGCATGGGTCTGGAGACGCAAGCGGCGGCGTTGGCCGCGCAGCGACGCAGTGAGCAGCAGTTGCAGCAAATGCGTCAGGCGCTGGATGACTATCAGCGGCTGCTGGCCAACAACGACAGTTGCGTGGAGGCCGATCGGCGTTTTCATCTGTTGATCGCCGAGGCCACCGGCAACGCTTGTTTCAGCGAGATCATGCAGCACTTGGGCAACGCGATGATCCCGCGCAATCGGCTGAATGCCGCCGAACGCGGCGCGGCGGATCTGAGCAAGCTCGGACACTTGGCGAATCTGGAACACGAGGCGATTCTGAATGCGATCAAGCGTCAGGACGCCGATGCCGCCCGCGCCGCCATGTGGCTGCACCTGACCAACAGTCGTGATCGCTTTATCGCCCAGGGCTGATGCCGCTGGTCTGATCTACCGCACGCCCTCGACATCCGCGCTTCCAAGTAATACGTCCTGGATAATCCGGGCCTGTATTGTGAGGTGCAGCATGGCTGATGACGCACTTGTTCCCGGTGGCATGGCGCCCACCGACCAGACCCGCCCCGTATCCGGCACCGACGAGCCGACGCTGAGCGATCACGATGCGCCGCCGGGGATGGACCCGGGGCGCGATCCACTGAGCGATGCCGACCGTCCGGACGACTGGAAGGATCCGCCGGATGACGACGATGTACCGCCGGCGGATGAGCCGACACCGTTGTCGGATGATATGCGCTGAGGTCTGGATTATTCATTGAGTGGGCCGGCCTCTTCGCGAGCAGGCTCGCTCCCACAATGGATGTATGTACGACACAGATCCACTGTGGGAGCGAGCCTGCTCGCGAAGACGGCATCGGATTCACAGCAGATTCACGCCTTGGTCTCAACTGCCCGAACGACCCCAGGCCCACGCTCCAGATTCAACGCCAACACACTGATCAACACCACCACCGCCCCCATCAGAACCATCAACGTCGGCCGTTCCCCCAATCCCCACGACGCGATTCCCATGGCTGTCGGCGGTATCAGATACAAAGTCATCGTCGCTCGACTCAAATCCACATGCTTGAGCACGAAGCCCCAGGCCAGATACGCCAGAGCGCTGGGAAACATCCCCAACATCAGCACCGCCCACTGCGCACGCGCCGGCGCCTGCATCACGGCGTCAGCCAGCCCCGGCAGATAAATCAGCAACAGCAACGTCCCCGACCACACCGCGTAGCAGCCCAGGCTGAAACCGTCATACCGCCGCGCATGATGCTTTTGCAGGGCGAAATAGAGGCTCCAGGAAAGCGCCGCCAACAAAATCAGCAAGCCATGGGCATCGATAGCGCCCAGGCCTCTATCGCCACTGACCACGATCACCACGCCGACAAATCCAAGCAACACGCAACCCCAGCGCCAGATGCTGACGCAGTCCTTGAAGACGAATCGCGCCAGCAGCGTGCTGAACAACGGGCTCGATTGCGCCAGCACGCTGGAAGCCCCGGCACTGATGTTTTGCTGGCCGATGTTCAGGGCGACGTGATGCAGGCTGACGGCAAAGAAGCCCAAGGCAAACAGCAACGGCACATCGCGCCACTGCGGCAAGCGAATGCCCTTGACGATGGCGATCAGCGCCATCAACAGCGAGGCCAGCAGAAAACGCAGCAAGGCCAGATGTCCGGGCTCATACCCTTGCAAGCCGATGTGAATGCCAGTAGGCGAATAGCCCCAGCAGCCGATGACAAACGCCATGGCCAGGATAATTTTGCAGTTAGAAGTTGAAGTCATGATCGAGGCACCAAGGCAGTGGATGCGCCGAGTATCCGGGCGCCCGATCATTCGTCACAACTGACTTATACTGCGCTGACTGTTCACTCAGAGTGATGATTATGGAGCTGGCGCAAATCCGCATGTTCAAGACCGTGGCCGAGGTCGGCAGCATTGCTCGCGCCGCCGAAAAGCTGTTCTGCGTGCCATCGAATATTACTGCGCGGATCAAAGCGCTGGAGACCGAATTGGGCGTAGCGCTGTTCTTGCGCGAGGGGCGCGGGTTGCGCATCAGCCCGGCGGGGCAGACCTTTCTGGTTTATGCGGAAAAGATTCTGGCGCTGACCGTCGAAGCCAAACGCGCGCTCGACCCGGCCGCCGAGCCGTCCGGACCGCTGCGTATTGGCGCGATCGAGTCCTCGGCGACCGGGCGCTTGCCGCGCCTGCTGGCGAAATTCCACAAGCGCTACCCGCAAGTCGCACTGGAACTGACCACCGGAACCTGGAGCCAGTTGCTCGACGACACTGTCAACCATCGTCTCGATGGCGCGATCGTGGCGGTAGATGTCGAACGTGCTCAGCTCAAACGCACGCCGATGTATCCAGAGGAATTGTTACTGATCGCCTCGACTTCATTCGGCCCGGTGCGTGACATCGCGGATCTGCAAGACAAAACCCTGTTCATGTGGCCACCGGGTTGCCCATACCGCGCGGCACTTGAGCATTGGTTACTGCGCCGAGGGCAGGCGCTGCCGATTGTCAGTCTGGCCAGTTACGGAGCGATTGTCGGCTGCGTCAGCGCCGGTGCCGGGGTGGCGCTGGTGCCCAAGGGCGTGTTCGAGCAGTACGCCAAAGGTGCGGGCTGCGTGGGTCATGAATTTGCCGAACTGACGGCGATCGAGAATTTGTTTTACTGGCATGAGAATGCAGGCGTGCATCCCGCGCGGGAGGCGTTTGTGGGGATGTTGCGGGAGGAGTTTGCCGACGCAAGGTTGCGACAGTGATCGTTGTCGGATGATAGGTGCTGAGGTCTGGTGTTTTTTGCTGAGTTCGCCGGCCTCTTCGCGAGCAGGCTCGCTCCCACAGGGAGTTTTTGTCATTCACTGTGGGAGCGAGCCTGCTCGCGAAGACGGCATCGGCTTCACCAGCAAATCACGGCCAAGCTGCGATTGCCAGACAGGATCGCCAGTCAACCAACTCGCAAATCCCGCATCAACAACCCAAAGCGCAAGTCCACCGCGTCCGGTATCGGCACGTAGACCGTATGCCCGTCCCCCGGCGCCACTTTGATCGCTTGGCCGCTGACACTCTGCAACTCATGCAGATCAAAATGGAAATTGCCCTTGGGCGTCATCAGTTCCAGATGATCGCCTACGGCAAAACGATTCTTCACTTTCACCTCGGCCAGGCGATCCCGGCGCTCGCCGGTCAGCTCGCCAACGAACTGCTGACGCTCCGACACGGAACTGCCGTGCTGGTAGTTCTGATATTCGTCATGCACATGGCGGCGCAGAAAACCTTCGGTGTAGCCGCGCTGGGCCAGCGACTCCAGATCCAGCATCAGGCTGCGATCAAACGCGCGCCCGGCCACCGCATCATCAATCGCCCGGCGATACACCTGCGTGGTGCGTGCGCAGTAGAAGTGCGATTTGGTCCGGCCCTCGATCTTCAGCGAATGCACGCCCATGCGCGTCAGCCGCTCGACATGCTGCACGGCGCGCAGGTCCTTGGCGTTCATGATGTAGGTGCCGTGTTCGTCTTCGAAGGCTGGCATCAATGCCTCGGGCCGGTTGGTTTCCTGCAACAGAAAGACCTGGTCGGTCGGTGCGCCGAGGCCTAGCGTGGGCTCGGGTTGAAAGGTCTGGACGATCTCGCCGAGCTGGTTTTGCGTGGCTTCCTGCGCCGTGTATTTCCAGCGGCAGGCGTTGGTGCAGGTGCCCTGATTGGCATCGCGTTTGTTCATGTAACCGGACAGCAGGCAGCGCCCGGAATAGGCCATGCACAGCGCGCCATGCACGAATACTTCCAGCTCCATGCCTGGCACCTGCTCGCGGATTTCACCGATTTCTTCCAGGGACAGTTCGCGCGAAAGAATGATCCGGCTCAGCCCCTGTTGCTGCCAGAACTCGACGCTCGCCCAATTCACCGTATTGGCCTGTACCGACAGATGAATCGGCATCTGCGGATAATGCCGGCGCACCAGCATGATCAGGCCCGGATCGGACATGATCAGCGCATCCGGGGCCATCTCGATCACCGGCGCCAGATCCTTGAGAAACGTCTTCAGTTTGGCGTTGTGCGGGGCGATGTTGACCACCACGTAGAAGCGCTTGCCCTGCGCCTGCGCCTCTCGAATGCCCAGCGCCAGGTTGGCGTGGTCGAATTCGTTGTTGCGCACCCGCAGGCTGTAGCGCGGCTGGCCGGCGTAGACCGCATCGCCGCCGTAGGCGAAGGCGTAACGCATGTTTTTCAGGGTGCCGGCGGGGGCGAGAAGCTCGGGGGCAATGAGAGTCTGCATTTGGCTGTCGGTCGCAAAAGCCGCGCAGGGTAGGGGAGATGTTGCGAGGGTTTATTGATCTGGATCTATGCTCCATGAATAAACATGGCACTCGCGCGCGCGGCGGCTGACTAAGTGGGGCGGGCGTGCGTGACGCCTGACTGACATGGACCGGATATGAACGAAAAGAGTCTGCAATTCAAATCCCTGACAGTGCTGCTGGTGCTGGTCACGGTGGCCTTTATCTGGATTCTGCTGCCGTTTTACGGCGCGGTGTTCTGGGCTGTGATCCTCGGCATTCTGTTTGCGCCGGTGCAGCGCAAGGTGCAGCTGAAATTCGGCTGGCCACGCAACGTGACCTCGCTGTGCACCTTGAGCCTGTGCCTGGTGATCGCGATTCTGCCAGTGATCATCGTCAGCATCCTGCTGGTGCAGGAAGGCGCGACGGTTTACAAGAACATCGAAAGCGGTGAGTTGGACATCGCCGCCTATCTGGCGCAGTTCAAGCACAGCCTGCCGCCGTACTTTCAGCACTTGCTCGACCGCTTCGGCATGGGCGAACTCGACAGCCTGCGCGAGAAAATCGTCAAAACGGCGATGCAGGGCAGCCAGGTGCTGGCGACTCAGGCGTTCAGTTTCGGCCAGGGCACGTTTGAATTCGTGGTGAGCTTTTTCATCATGCTGTATCTGCTGTTTTTCTTTCTGCGAGACGGCCCCGAGCTGGCGCGCAAGATGCGCACCGCCGTGCCACTGGAGGAAAACCACAAGCGTCGCCTGCAACTGAAGTTCAACCGCGTGGTGCGCGCGACGGTCAAGGGCAACGTGGTAGTGGCCGTGACCCAGGGTGCGCTGGGCGGGCTGATCTTCTGGTTTCTCGACATTCCCAGCGCGTTGCTGTGGGCGGTGCTGATGGCGTTTCTGTCGCTGTTGCCAGCAGTGGGCGCTGGGATTGTCTGGGCGCCGGTGGCGGTGTACTTCCTGCTCAGCGGGATGATCTGGCAGGGTGTGGTGTTGGGCTTGTTCGGCGTATTCGTGATCGGCCTGGTCGATAACGTGCTGCGCCCGATTCTGGTGGGCAAGGACACGAAAATGCCCGATTACCTGATTCTGGTGTCGACCCTGGGCGGCCTCGCGGTCTTCGGCCTCAACGGCTTTGTGATCGGGCCGCTGATTGCCGCATTGTTCCTGTCGAGCTGGGCGCTGTTCGTCGAGACCAAGCCCAAGGTGCAGCTGCCTTAGGCATGAAACGTGTTGCTGGCGACTTGTTGCGACAAGGCCTGTGCTGCTGGCAAGGAGGTGAGCGGGCCGCTGATCGGCTCGCCATCGCGCACCAGATACCAGCAAGCGAGCAAACCGGATGCACGCAGCGAAGCGGGAACTGCGCTGCCGATCACCGACATGATTTGAACCTGTGCCATGGGAAAACCCTCCATCAAACTGATGGGGCTACCTTAGGGATTTGCCGGCACGACGGACAATCAACGCTTTCGATAGTGGTCATTGATGCCAGTGAGGTCTGGCGTCATTCCACCACTTGATCGAGCATGTGCATGACTTCGCGTTCATTGAGCAGGCCCTTGTGCACCAGGTTTTCGGCGAGCAGGGACAGCAGCTTGGCGCAGCGATGGCCTTCCAGGTGCTTGAGCTCGGTGAGCGCGCTGTAGACCTTGCTCGAGGTGCACAGACCAACGATGCGGTGCGGGTTTTGGGTGGGCATACAGTCGTCCTTGTTGTTATCGATCTGTTGTTTACGGACGGATTCAGATTGCGGTTCCGTCATGACAAAGTGGTGACCGTTTGATGAAAAAAAGCCCAACGGTCGATTCCATCATGCCGACTTTAGCTGCTCACACTGTCCTCACAGCGACCTCGGCGCGATTTTTTCAGACCTTCGCCGACCAGCGGTCATAAAAAAGCCCCGCTCGAAAGCAGGGCTCTGTGTTGCGCTTACCAGCGTGGACCACCGTAGTAACCGTGTGGGCCGCCGTAATAGCCGTGGGGCCGACCGTAATAACCGCGAGGCGGGCCGTAATAGACCGGGGCCGGCTGTACGTAAACCGGTTGCTGCACATACACCGGCGCCGGTTGGTAATAGACCGGTGGTGGCGGTTGCTGCACGTAGACCGGTTGCGGCTGTACATAAACCGGCTGCTGCTGCACGTACACCGGCCGATCCTGGTTGATCAGTGCCGAGCCGATGATGGCCGAGCCGACGATCGCGCCAAACACTGCAGGGCCCTGCCAGCCATGGCCACCACCCGCTTCAGCCTGGCCGGTGACGGCAAGTGCGCCAATCAACAAAGCCATGATGGGAAGTTTACGAATCATGATAAGTCCTCGGTTCTTCGACCCGGCGGCTGGGCCTGAACCAGGCCCACAGTTGTCGCGGGGATACAGCTAAGACAGCAAATTTGCGAAATTCAGCACAGCCGCTGGGTAAATTTTGTGTAAGGTCTGTAGCGGCTTCTTTACCCGGCTGCGCGGCGCCACAAACAAGCCTGAATGATGATCCAGAACCCGGTGGGCTGGCCAATCCCGTCCATCCGAAAGTGCGTTTGAAGGAGAAGTTTCATGCAGATGAACCCGAACAAAGACACCCAACTGTGCATGTCCCTGTCGGGGCGGCCGGGGAATTTCGGTCTGCGTTTTCACAACCATTTGTATGAACAGCTGGGCCTGAATTTCTATTACAAGGCATTCAGCAGCCAGGACCTGACCGGCGCGGTCGGCGGCATCCGGGCACTGGGCATTCGCGGCTGCGGCGTGTCGATGCCGTTCAAGGAAGCCTGCATTGCGCTGGTCGATGAGCTGGATGCGTCGGCGGCGGCGATCCAGTCGATCAACACCATCGTCAACACTGGCGGCCACCTCAAGGCCTACAACACCGATTACATCGCCGTCGCGCAATTGCTGGAAAGCCACGCGGTGCCGAAAGATTCGACCTTCGCCCTGCGTGGCAGCGGCGGCATGGCCAAAGCGGTGGCCAGCGCCCTGCGCGATGGTGGGTACAAGAACGGTTTGATTGTCGCCCGTAACGAACGCGCCGGCCGCGCCCTGGCGGATTCGCTGGGTTATCGCTGGCAGGCCGAGCTGGGTGACGAGCGCCCGCAGATGCTGATCAATGTCACCCCGGTAGGCATGGACGGCGGGCCGGAGGCGGGGCAACTGGCGTTCGAGCCTGAAGTGATCAAAGCGGCTGAGACTGTATTCGACGTGGTGGCGATTCCGTCGGAAACACCGCTGATCGTGCGTGCGCGGGCCGAGGGCAAGCGAGTGATCACCGGGCTTGAGGTGATCGCGATTCAGGCGCTCGAGCAGTTTGTGCTGTACACCGGGTTGCGGCCGAATGAGGCGCAGTTTGCGGCGGCGGTGGCGTTTGCGCGTAGCTGATCGGGTTTGAAGTGGCGTGGCGGGCCTCTTCGCGAGCAGGCTCGCTCCCACAGGTTGAGCTGGAATGCGATTGAATGTGGGAGCGAGCCTGCTCGCGAAGGCCGCGCTGCGGTTCTGGATCACTATCTATAATCCTCGCCGGCACGCACAGACCTGCCCACCTCAAAAACCTTAACCGAGGCCGCCCATGCATCCGCCCATCCTCAACCTCAACGAGGTCGAACTCGAAGCCCTACCCGAAGCCCTCGCGCCGCAAGGCGATACCGCCGGGCGTTATCAGCAGCGTATCGCGCGGATCGGTCAGCAACTGGGTGCGCAGAAGCTCGGTTATCGCTTGTACGCGCTGCCCGCAGGCATGCGCGGCAGTCCATTCCACAGCCATCGGGTCAACGAGGAAATGTTCTACGTGGTGGCCGGGGAGGGCGAGGTGCGGTTGGGAGACGAGCGTTTTCCGATCCGCGCCGGTGATGTGATCGCCTGCCCACCCGGCGGACCGGAGAAGGCACATCAGATCATCAATACCAGCGCGGATGAGCTGCGTTATCTGGCGGTGAGCACTCAGCAGCAGCCGGAGATCTGCGAGTATCCGGACTCGAACAAGTATGCGGTGATCGATCATTTCACGGTGGATGCCGAGGGCGACGCATCGGGCTTTATCGCTGTCGCGCGGCAGGTGGATGGGGTGGATTATTGGGATGGGGAATAGAGCGGGCAGCTGAATATGGCGCAGACCCTGTGGGAGCGAGCCTGCTCGCGAAGGCGGTGGGTCATCCGAGATCGTGGTGACTGACACTACGCGTTCGCGAGCAGGCTCGCTCCCACAGAGGTTCTGTTGTGATTATTCGAGGCGGGCCAGGCGTTCTTCCAGCGCCGCGATGCGGGCCTCGAGTTCTTCGATACGCTCCAGGGACACGCCACCGCCCGAGCGCTCCCCGGGATTCTGCCGCGCCGCCAGGATCGCTTCGATATCTGCCGGATCGCCCAAGGCATGGGTATAACGATCCTCGCGCTGCCCGGCCTGACGCGGAATCAATACCGCCAGTCCGCGTGCAATCAGGCGTTCAAGCTGATGCACGACCTGCTCGGTGTCTTCGAACTCGTGCATGCGCCCGCTGCGGGTCAGCAGTTCGTTGACGGTCTGCGGACCGCGCAGAAACATCAGACCCGTCAGAATCACCTGTGCCGGCACCAGTTCCAGCGCCTTGTCGACCTTGTGCTCCCAGCGGTCGGCACGGCTGCCCATCACCAGCCGGGTAAAGCCACGACCCTCCAGCGCCCGCAGGCTCTGCCCGACCTGGCCCTGATTGAGGTTCATCACCGGTTCGCGGCTGGTTTTCTGATTGCATGCCAGCACTAGTGCGTTGAGGGTCAGCGGGTAGGTTTCCGGGCTGGTGGCCTGTTTTTCGATCAGCGCACCGAGAATGCGGATTTCCGTGGCATTGAGCCGTGGCTGGTCGGAGGTGGATTCTTGTTCGTTGCTCATCGCGCGTTCCCTCTGCAGTCGAAGCCGCCTAGCCTAATCCTTGCCAAACAAAAGGCAAGCCGTGTGCTCATCAAGCATGGCTATAATCGCCACCACGTATTACCCAGCCATCACATGAGATTGCCATGACCATTTCACTGTACGCCGCATCCGTCCCGGTTTTTCAACAAATGCTCAACGCCCTGAGCGATGTGCTGAAAAAGGCCGAAGCCCACGCCAGCGCGAAAAACATCGACCAGAGCGTCTTCCTGCAAGCGCGTCTGTACCCGGACATGTTCCCGCTGGTGCGTCAGGTGCAGATCGCCGTGGATTTCGCCAAAGGCGTGTCGGCGCGTCTGGCCGAAGTCGAACTGCCGAAGTACGACGACACTGAAACCACCTTCGCCGAACTGCAAGCGCTGATCGCCAAGGTTCTGGCCTTCATTGGCGAGATCAAGCCAGAGCAGATCGATGGCAAGGAAGGCATCGAAATCGTCACCCGTCCGGGCACGCCGAAAGAGAAGCGCTTCAGTGGTCAGGCGTATCTGCTGACTTACGGCTTGCCGCAGTTCTTCTTCCACGTCACCACCACCTATGCGTTGCTGCGTCATAACGGCGTGGAAGTGGGCAAGCGCGATTACATGGGCGCGTTCTAAACACCCCGATACGAAAAAGCCCGCCAAGGTTCGCGCCTTGGCGGGCTTTTGTTTTTCTGTGGGAGCGAGCCTGCTCGCGAATGCGGCGTATCAGGCGCTATTTATGCTGAAGGTCTCGCCCCTTTCGCGAGCAGGCTCGCTCCCACAAGGTAAGGCGGTTACGCCGTACGCTGAGCCTTCTCTTCCTCGCCCAGGCAAGCCGCCGCTGTAAACAGCACGTCAGTCGACGAGTTCAGCGCGGTCTCCGCCGAATCCTGCAGCACGCCAATAATGAAGCCCACCGCCACGACCTGCATGGCGATCTCGCTCGGGATGCCGAACAGGCTGCACGCCAGCGGAATCAGCAGCAGCGAACCGCCGGCCACACCCGAAGCACCACAGGCGCAAATCGCGGCGACGACGCTGAGCAGGATCGCGGTCGGGATGTCCACGGCGATGCCCAAGGTGTGCACCGCCGCCAGGGTCAGCACGGTAATGGTGATCGCCGCACCGGCCATGTTGATGGTCGCGCCGAGCGGGATCGATACCGAGTAGGTGTCTTCGTGCAGGCCCAGGCGTTTGCTCAATTCCAGGTTGACCGGAATGTTTGCCGCCGAGCTGCGGGTGAAGAACGCGGTGATGCCGCTTTCGCGCAGGCACATCAGGGTCAACGGGTACGGATTGCGGCGCAGCTTCCAGAACACGATCAGCGGGTTCATCACCAGCGCGACAAACAGCATGCAGCCCAGCAGCACCGCCAGCAGGTGCGCGTAGCCGAGCAGCGCGCCGAAACCGGAGGTGGCCAATGTCGACGCGACCAGGCCGAAGATGCCCAGCGGCGCGAAGCGAATGACCACACGGACGATCACGGTGACGCCGTTGGACAAGTCACCGAGCACTTCGCGAGTGGTGTCGCCAGCGTGGCGGATGGCAATGCCCATGCCGATCGCCCAGGCCAGAATGCCGATGAAATTGGCATTCATCAGCGCGCTGACCGGGTTATCGACGACGCTCAGCAACAGGCTTTGCAGCACTTCGCCGATGCCGCCGGGCGCAGTCACGGCAACGTTTTCGGTGGACAACACCAAACTCGACGGGAACGCCATGCTGGCGACCACGGCCACCACCGCAGCGCTGAATGTGCCCAGCAGGTAGAGGAACAGGATCGGCCGGATGTGGGTTTCCTGGCCGTGCTTGTGGTTGGCGATCGAGGCCATCACCAGCACGAACACCAGAATCGGCGCCACGGCTTTCAACGCCGAGACAAACACCTTGCCGATGAACGCGGTGGACTTCGCCAGCTCCGGTGCAATCAGGGCCAGGGCAATACCGGCGATCAGACCAATGACGATCTGGGTCACCAGACTCAGGCGTTTCAGGCGTTGCAGTAACGAAGGGGATGAAGCGGTCATAGCGGCATCTCTGTTTTTTATAGGGTGCGAAGCGTCGTGGGCAGTCACGAAACGCCTGTCGAAGTGACATCAACGCCGCCAAACGGCACGTTGAACAGCTGTACGATTTTCAGGGCGCGGACTTTATCACAGCGTAGGCGTGAACCTTCAGGCCTGTGACGATCTGCCACCGGATCGGCCCGGCAGATCGGCAGTTTTGGGCAACTCAGTGCGGACGCAGTCTGTTAAGCTTCGCCATCCTCATTTTCAAGTTCTGCCAGCGGGCCTCCGGGTCATCGCTGGTGTCGTCGTTTTGCTGGAGTTGCGCATGCTGTTGCCTATTCTTCTGTTGTCCGCCGCCGGGTTCACGGTGCTGACCACGGAATTCGTCATTGTCGGCCTGTTGCCGGCGATCGCCCGCGACCTCGAAGTCAGCATCCCGCAAGCCGGGCTGCTGGTGACCTTGTTCGCCTTCACCGTGGCGCTGTTCGGCCCGTTCCTCACCGCGTATTTCGCCCGTTTCGAGCGGCGCAAACTGTTCATCAGCATTCTGATCATGTTCGGTCTGGCCAATACCGTTGCAGCGTTGGCGCCGAATATCTGGGTGATGGCCATCGCGCGTCTGATTCCGGCGTTGGGTTTGCCGGTGTTCTGGGCGTTGGCGAGTGAAACCGCCGTCGACATCGTCGGCCCGGATTTCGCCGGCCGCGCCATCGCCAAGATCGGCTTCGGTATCGTCTGCGCCACGGTGTTCGGCATTCCGGTCGGCACGCTGATTTCCGACGCGTTCGGCTGGCGCAGCGCATTCGGCATTCTGGCGTTGATCGCGTTTGCCAAAGCCTTGCTGCTGTTTGTCTACCTGCCGAAAACCAGTCTGCACCAGCATCAGGTCAGCTTCCGTTCGCAGTTCAAAATCTTGCGCAGCCCGCTGATGCTCGGCCATATCCTGTTGTCGATTCTGGTGTTCAGCGGCATGTTCACCGCTTACACCTACCTTGCCGACATCCTCGAACGACTTGCCGGTTTCAACGGCACCGTGGTCGGCTGGTGCCTGATGGCATTTGGCGCAGTCGGGCTGATCGGCAACTCGCTCGGTGGGCGAGCGGTGGATCGGCATCCGTTGGGGGCGTCGGTGTTGTTCTGTGCGTTCATGATCGCCGGTATGGTTTCGCTGGTGCCGAACATTCATTCGCCAGTGGGTCTGGCGGTGGCGATGGGCATCTGGGGCGTGACTCAGGCGGCGCTGTTCCTGGTCAGCCATGTGCGCCTGATGAAAGCCGCGCCGGAAGCGCCGGCCTTCGCCGCGTCGCTGAACATCGCCGGGGCCAATCTCGGCATTGGTCTGGGCGCGATGGTTGGCGGCCGGGTGATCGACAGTGCCGGCCTGGGCTTCCTGGGCTTTGCCGCTGCCGGCTTCATTTTGCTGTCGGTGTTCCTCGCCATGGTGCTGATGACGCTGAAGCCGCGTGAAGTCTGCGCTTCATAACCCGGTAAACAGCTCGCGTCGGGCACCCTCGGTAATCGCTACGATGCCAGGGTGCTTGACCTTGCGCTCCACCGAAATGGCATAGAACGACTCGCTCACCGCGTCGGTCTGGCCGATCAACTCGACGCCGTACTGGCGCTTCACTTCCTCGGCAATCACGCTCGGGCCGATAAAGATCCCGCTGCCGGATTGGCCGAAGGCCTGCATCAAAGCACTGTCATCGAATTCGCCGACAATCTGCGGCTGGATCTGCTGTTCGGCGAACCAGCGCTGCAAACGGCTGCGCACCACGGTTTCCGCGCCGGGAATCAGCAGCGGCGCGCCATGCAGACTGCGCGGGAAATCCTGGCCATACTGCGCGGCGAGTTCGGCGGTGGCGAAAAAACTGATCCCGCATTCACCGAGCTTCTGGCTGTAGCCTTTGATGTCCAGATGCGAAGGCATCGGGCTGTCGGAAATCACCAGATCCAGACGCTGAATGGCCAGATCGGCGAGCAGGCGCTCGAGCTTGTCTTCGCGGCAGGTGATGCGCAGCGGCTCGCTCAACTCCATGGTCGGCGCGATCAGGCGATAAACAATCGATTTGGGCACCACGTCGGCGACGCCGACGCGAAAGAGGATCTGCTGCTCGTTGGGCTGCGCTCGCAGCATCAGCTCCAGCTCGCCGCCCAGTTGAAACATCTGCTCGGCGTAGGGCAGGGCCTGGCGCCCGGCTTCGGTGAGCTCCAGCTGGCGGCCGACACGACGAAACAGTTCCACGTTAAAGGTTTGTTCGAGCAGGGAGATCTGCCCGCTGATGGTCTGCGGTGTCAGGTTCAATTGCTCGCAGGCGCGGACAATGCTGCCGGTCTTGGCCACGACCCAGAAGTAATGCAGTTGGCGGTAGTTGAGCATGTTGATCGTCGCTTCGTGAAAACCGAAGTATAGCCGCTAAAAATACGAATTTTCCTGAACTGTCCATCTCCCTAGAATGCCCAGCCATCGACGGCCGGTGTGCGCGCCTGTCTGTTCATTCGAAGGAAACCTTATGAAATACACATTTCCCGCAGTGATGTTTGCGTCTTTACTGGTTCTGGCCGGTTGCGATCAGGCAGAAAAAAGCGCCCAGCAATTGATGGGCGCGGCGGCTGAAACCGCCAAGCAAGCGATCGACGACACCCACAAGGCCGCCGAGCAAGCGCTCAGCGATGCCACCGGTGGCTTGATCCAGAAGAAAGAAACACCGGAAAAACAGGCGGAAGAATCCGAATCTTCCTCCAAGACCATCTGAACCGTCTTACACAGAGTCAGGACTGACCCATGGAATATCTGTTAGAACTCGCCGCCAGCCCCACCGCCTGGGTTGCTTTGGCCACATTGGTGGTGATGGAAATCGTGCTCGGCATCGATAACCTGATCTTTATCTCGATCCTGACCAACAAGCTGCCCGAACAGCATCGGCAGAAGGCGCGTCGTATCGGTATCGGCATGGCCCTGATTCTGCGTCTGGCGTTGTTGAGCACCATCGCGTTCATCGTGCAGTTGACCGAGCCTGTGATCGAAATCCTTGGCCAGGCGTTCTCCTGGAAGGACATGATCCTCATTGCCGGTGGTCTGTTCCTGGTGTGGAAAGCCACGACCGAGATCCATCACAGCATGGACCCGTCGCCAGAAGATCCGAAGACTGCGGCTTCTACCGTAACGCTGGGTTTTGCTGCGGCTATCGGTCAGATCCTGATGCTCGACATGGTGTTCTCGATCGACAGCATCATTACGGCTGTCGGCATGACCGAACACTTGCCGATCATGATCATCGCGGTAGTAGTGTCGGTGCTGGTGATGCTGCTCGCGGCTGATCCGCTGGCCAAGTTCATCAACGACAACCCGACCGTGGTCATGCTGGCGCTGGGCTTCCTGATCATGATCGGCATGACGCTGATCGCCGAAGGCTTCGGCGCCCACGTACCGAAAGGCTATGTGTACGCGGCCATGGCATTCTCGGCGGGTATCGAAGTGTTGAACATGATGTCGCGCCGGGCGAAGCAGAAGAAGGTTGCTCAGCAGGCGTAATTGCTGAGAACACAAAAAACCGTCTGGGCTGGTTGAGTCCAGGCGGTTTTTTTTCACTTTGATATTGGCGGTGTGTTTGAAAACCAGCTCCTCACCCCAGTCCTCTCCCGAGGAAGAGGGAGCCGATTTTTGGGCTTTTCAAATGCTGAGTTCGGCTGGATATTTCAGGTCTGCGTAACTCAAAAGAACAACCCCAGTCAGTTCCCTCTCCCTCCGGAGAGGGCTAGGGCGAGGGCGCTTTTGATCTTCAATGCGCAGTAACGTGTCGCACGGCATGCTTTTCTGTCTTCTCAACCGGCATCGTCTGCACCGGATGATGATGCCGCCGCGAAATCCGCAGCACACCCCACAACATGGCAGTCGCCACGGCCAGCCAGCCGGCTATCAACATCACGATGGTCATGGTCAGGCTCATTGGTGCCTCCTCTTCGCCCTGCATCGGGCGCCCGCTTTTCGCAATTCGCTCTATTTGAGTGACAGTCTAGTCAATGGGGTGTTTCAAGCTATTGACCAAAGGTCGTTAGCGACCAATCGGTTTGCTCTATGCAATCGCAGAGTCTGCGGTTTAAGGCTATACCGCGGGCGGGTGCGGCTCTATGATCGCTGGCGTTGCCGGAACACGATGACCGGCGTCTGGGTGAGAGTGACGATGGTGCGGGTATTTTCTCGAGTGAGTGGGGCGCTGCTGGTCGCCGTTTGTGTGGCGGCGCTGAGCGGATGTGCAGGCAATGTGGCGCCGCAAGTCAAACGCTTGCCGGAGCGGGTTGAGCTCAGCGGCACTTTCTATCGCGGCGAAGCCAACCAGAGTGGGCCACAGGTGCTGGCCAGTCTGCTGTCGCAACAAGGCATCGTGATCACCCCGGGCCTTCTGGAAAAACCGCTGCACTTGCCGGGCGCTGAGGACAAGCTGCAGCAGAATATGCAGAACCTTGCCCGCGAATATGGCCTGGTCGTCTATCCGCTCGACAGCAACCTGCCAGCGTTGCTGACCCAGGTTGCGGCCGGCTATCCAGTCATGGTGCGTTTCAGTGAGGGTTCGGCATTCTGGGCCGAGCCGCGTTACGCGATCCTGTCCGGCTACGACCGCAATAAACAGAAGGTCCTGCTGCGCGCCGGCATGAATCGTCGGCAGTTGATGGATTTTGGCAGCTTCGAGTCGGCGTTTGACAAGGCCGGTGGCTGGGCGATCCTGATTCAGAAACCGTCGCAGATCCCGGCAGACGTCGATCGCTCCCGTTGGCTGAAAGCCGCCGATGACCTGGCGCAGGCCGGTGAAGAAAACGCTGCGGCGCAGGCGCGAAAGGCCCTTGCGGCGCAATAGACCTCCGTTCGTCATCTGCCGGGCACGACTGCGCCCGGCGAGCCTCTGAAGATTAATGCCCGTGCTTCGCGGGTGAATCAAGGAGGCAACATGGCAGATTCCCCAACCCCGAAAGGTCCGCATTCGTCCGAACATTCCTCCGGCGATGATCTGGGATTCGACCCGGATTCGCCCGACCTTGACGATCCGCAAGTCGATCCGGTCGGGCCGGCGAAGGCGCCACTGGATATCGAGCGCGGTGAAGATCCTAAGAAGCCGGCCAAGCCCTACGACCCGTTGGGCGATCTGAAACCTTGATGTGAGGTGCGTATGAGTACCGATTCCAGTTTTGATGACCACAAACCTGAGAGCGTACCGACCACGCCGGAGCCGGAAGTTGATCCGGTGCTGGATCCGGACAGCCCGATGCGCGATCCACTGGCGCGGCCCAACGTGCTGACACCGGACGTTTCGCCAGAGCCGAGCTCGGGCGATGGCATCCCCGATGACGACAAAATGCCGCTGCCCAACGACTGATGCGCAGACGAAAAAAAGCCCCGAAGATTCGGGGCTTTTTCATGACCGCTGGACCTACTTGGCCGCTTCGACCACGCCGCTCTGACGGCTCTTGAGGTTCTTGTCGGCTTTATATTGCTGCGCCACCGCGGGAACAGTGGCGCTGCGTCCGGTTTCCACCCAGCTGCGGATACGGCTGGCATCGGCAAAATGCGTGTACTTGCCAAAGGCGTCGAGAATCACCAGCGCGACCGGACGGTTGCCCATCTTTGTCACCAACACCAGGCAATGGCCGGCCGGGTTGGTGAAACCGGTCTTGGTGATCTTGATATCCCAACCAGCCTTGTTGACCAAATGATCGGTATTGCGAAAGCCCAAGGTGTAGTTGGGCTTACGGAACGCCACGGTCTTTTCCTTGGTGGTGGTCAGTTGCACAAGAAGCGGTTGCTTGTGCGCGGCCACCAGTAATTTGCTCAGGTCGCGGGCGGTGGAAACGTTGCGCTCGGACAAACCGGTCGGCTCGACGAAGTGCGTGCTGGTCATGCCCAGCGCCTTGGCCTTGGCGTTCATCGCCGCGATAAAAGCCGCATAGCCGCCCGGATAGTGGTGGGCAAGACTCGCGGCAGCGCGGTTTTCCGATGACATCAAGGCGATCAGCAGCATCTCCCGGCGCGGCAGCTCACTCTTGAGTTTGACCCGGGAGAACACACCCTTCATTTCCGGGGTGTTCCTGATGTCGACATCGATCCATTCGTCCATGTTCTGTCGAGCTTCCACCACCACCAGGCCAGTCATCAGCTTGCTGACGGAAGCGATCGGCACGATCACGTCAGGGTTGCTGGAATAGATGACTTTGTTGGTCTGCATATCCATGAGCAGGGCGCTGCCGGACGCGATCTTCAAAGTCGAAGCGTCACGTGGGACAGCGGTGGTTTCCGCAGCGTTGATCGTTGGCGTGATGAATGTGCCTGTAACAGCAAGCAACAGGCTCAGAATCGAGAGACGAATATTCACGCGGGCGAACTCTGAAAGGTTGGATATACCGTTAGTTTGTAACGGGTTATTTCTTAAAACCGGCGCATTTTAGGATTATGGCTGAAGAACTGTCGATGGTTGTTTGTAAGACCTGAAAATCCCGTGAAAAGGCCTGTAAAAAGAGCGGTTTCCGGCGAACGGTTGAAGTTTTTTCTCAGACATGAAAAACCCCGCACGGGGCGGGGTTCTGGTGCAGCGGAAAAAACCACTCAGGCGTGCAGGGTTTCTGCGGCGTAGAGCGTGTTTTCCAGCAGGCAGGCGCGCGTCATCGGGCCAACGCCGCCTGGTACTGGCGTAATCCAGCCGGCGCGGGGCAGGGCGGTTTCGTAGACGACGTCACCGACCAGTTTGCCGTCGTCCTGACGGTTGATGCCGACGTCGATCACGATCGCGCCTTCCTTGATCCACTCGCCCTTGACCAGGCCCGGCTTGCCGGCGGCGACGACCACCAGATCAGCACGGCCGACGTGGCCCGCCAGATCCTTGGTGAAGCGGTGAGTGACAGTGACGGTGCAGCCGGCCAGCAACAATTCCATGGCCATCGGGCGACCGACGATATTCGAGGCACCAACGACCACCGCGTCCATGCCGTAAAGATCAGCGCCAGTGCTTTCCAGCAAGGTCATGATGCCTTTCGGGGTGCACGGACGCAGCAGCGGGATGCGCTGGGCCAGGCGACCGACGTTGTACGGGTGGAAGCCGTCGACGTCTTTGTCCGGGCGAATGCGTTCCAGCAGCTTGGACGCGTCGAGGTGTTCGGGCAGAGGCAACTGCAGGAGCACGCCGTCAATGGCCGGATCGTCATTGAGGCGATCGATCAGATCGGTCAGGGCGTCCTGAGTGGTGTCGGAGGGCAGGTCGTAGGCTTGAGAGAGGAAGCCTACCTCTTCACAGTCTTTACGCTTGTGCGAGACATAAACCTGAGAGGCAGGATCGCTGCCGACCAGGATCACCGCGAGGCCGGGGGTGCGCAGGCCTTGCTGGCGACGCTCGGCAACTCGTTGGGCGATCTGCTGGCGCAGGCTGGCGGCGATCGATTTGCCGTCGATTAGTTGTGCAGTCATTGCGCGTGATTAACCATCGAGAGGGGAAAAAATGAGAACGCATTCTCGCATGTCGAGCGGTGAGGGCAAAGGCGCTTGGTCAGCAAATTCCTCTAACTCCTTTAATTAAATGAATTTTTTTCAAAAAGGATTTGACGACCTTTTGAGCCCTCTATACTATTCGTCGCACTTGTCGGGCACAGCCTAGCACTGGTTAAGAAGGTGAAGCGGAATCAAGGTTCTGCGACACTGGAAAGCACTTAGTTTGTAGTCCTTTAAGAGTACAGATTAACAAGGCGCCCGTAGCTCAGCTGGATAGAGCATCCGCCTTCTAAGCGGATGGTCGCAGGTTCGAGTCCTGCCGGGTGCGCCATTAGGCAGCTTTGGCACAAGTAACGCGATATGGTGGGCGTAGCTCAGTTGGTAGAGCACGGGATTGTGACTCCCGTTGTCGTGGGTTCGATCCCCATCGTCCACCCCATATTTCGAAAGGCGCCAGATTTAACGGTCTGGCGCCTTTGCTTTAAAAGCTTCATCCGCGGATGTGGTGGAATTGGTAGACACACTGGATTTAGGTTCCAGCGCCGCGAGGCGTAAGAGTTCGAGTCTCTTCATCCGCACCAAATAAAGCTTTATCTGTGCCTCGGGCCTGATGAGGTTTTGACAAAGAAGTTGTTTGGCTTTTTTGTTACGCAATATGGTGGGCGTAGCTCAGTTGGTAGAGCACGGGATTGTGACTCCCGTTGTCGTGGGTTCGATCCCCATCGTCCACCCCATATTTCGAAAGGCGCCAGATTTAACAGTCTGGCGCCTTTTTTGTTTTAGCGGTTTTCAAAACCGACCTGGTCGGTTTCAGGTCGCAGGGCAGGGCACTTCATCGCATTTAAACGATCCGATGACGCTGAACTGCTCGTCGTTCCGGTTTTGCTGGAATGGCAGTCAGGGCGGATTTGATAGTTGCTTCTATATATAGAGGCGTTGAAACAGAGCCCTGACCTGATCGCTTGTATTCGCCAGTGGAGTGCGCGGCATTCGTGCGGCGCTCCCTATAAATTGCCTGCTGTTTTTTTACCCGTTTCCAGTAGGGTGACTTCTTGAGTTTGACCCACTAGAATGCATGCCCTTGATTCTGGGGTCGGAAACGGCCGGCTAACGTCTGTGCAACGAGGAATATCCATGCAAGTTTCTGTTGAAAATACTACTGCTCTCGAGCGCCGCATGAGCGTCACCGTGCCGGCAGAGCGCATCGAGACTCAGGTCAACAAGCGTCTGCAGCAGACTGCCCAAAAGGCCAAAATTGCTGGCTTCCGTCCAGGCAAAGTGCCAATGAGCGAAATCAAGCGCCGTTTCGGTGCTGATGCGCGTCAGGAAGCGGTAGGCGACGTCATCCAGTCTTCCTTCTACGAAGCTGTGGTCGAGCAGAAGCTCAACCCTGCCGGTTCGCCTTCGATCGAGCCAAAGTCGCTCGAAGCGGGCAAGGATCTGGAATACGTTGCTGTGTTCGAAGTCTTCCCTGAGTTCACCGTTGCTGGCTTCGAAGGCATCACCGTTGAGCGTCTGAGCGCTGAAGTGGCTGACGCTGACCTGGACAAGATGCTCGACATCCTGCGCAAGCAGAACACCCGTTTCGAAGTGGCCGACCGTGCTGCCCAGAACGAAGACCAACTGAACATCGATTTCGTTGGCAAGGTTGACGGCGAAGTATTCGCTGGCGGTTCCGCCAAGGGCACTCAGTTGGTACTGGGTTCCGGCCGCATGATCCCGGGCTTCGAAGAAGGCCTGGTTGGTGCTAAAGCTGGCGAAGAGCGCGTTCTGAACCTGACCTTCCCTGAGGACTATCAGAACCTGGACCTGGCTGGCAAAACCGCCGAGTTCACCGTGACCGTCAACACTGTGTCCGAGCCTAAGCTGCCTGAGCTGAACGAAGAGTTCTTCGCTCAATTCGGCATCAAGGAAAGCGGCATCGACGGTTTCCGCACCGAAGTTCGCAAGAACATGGAGCGTGAACTGCGTCAGGCGATCAAATCCAAGGTCAAGAATCAGGTAATGGACGGTCTGCTGGCCACCAACCCGATCGAAGTGCCAAAGGCTCTGCTGTCCAACGAAGTTGACCGTCTGCGCGTGCAGGCTGTTCAGCAGTTCGGCGGCAACATCAAGCCAGACCAACTGCCAGCCGAGCTGTTCGAAGAGCAAGCCAAGCGCCGCGTCGTGCTGGGCCTGATCGTTGCTGAAGTGGTCAAGCAGTTCGACCTCAAGCCTGACGAAGCTCGCGTTCGCGAAATGATTCAGGAAATGGCTTCCGCTTACCAGGAGCCAGAGCAGGTCGTGTCGTGGTACTACAAAAACGAGCAGCAACTGAACGAAGTGCGTTCGGTTGTGCTGGAAGAACAAGTTGTGGATACTGTTCTGCAGAAAGCTAGTGTGACCGACAAATCGGTCTCCTACGAAGAAGCAGTCAAGCCGGTAGAAGCTCCAGCAGCCGACTGATTGATTTTGCGTTAGAAGTGCACACCATAAGCCAGCTCTCGAGCTGGCTTATGCGTATTCAAGACATAACTATTTGGGAGCGACTGCAGAGCATGTTCCGTAATTCTTATATTCAGCAGAACTCTGATATCCAGGCCGCCGGCGGCCTGGTCCCGATGGTTGTCGAGCAGTCCGCTCGTGGCGAACGCGCCTACGACATCTACTCGCGCCTGCTCAAGGAGCGAGTGATCTTTCTGGTGGGCCCGGTAGAGGACTACATGGCCAACCTGATCTGTGCGCAGCTGCTGTTCCTTGAAGCGGAAAACCCGGACAAGGACATCCATCTGTACATCAACTCGCCGGGCGGTTCGGTGACTGCAGGCATGTCGATCTACGACACCATGCAGTTCATCAAGCCGAACGTGTCGACCACCTGCATCGGTCAGGCCTGCAGCATGGGTGCATTCCTGCTCACCGCAGGTGCGCCGGGCAAGCGTTTCTGCCTGCCGAACTCGCGTGTGATGATTCACCAGCCACTGGGTGGTTTCCAGGGCCAGGCATCGGATATCGAAATCCATGCCAAGGAAATCCTCTTCATCCGCGAGCGTCTGAACATGCTGATGGCCAAGCACAGCGGCCGTACTCTGGAAGAAATCGAGCGCGATACCAATCGCGACAACTTCATGAGTGCCGAAGCTGCGAAGGAATACGGCCTGATCGACGAAGTGATCAACCAGCGTCCAGCTTAATATAAGCAGCGCAAAACAGGCCTGATCGGCATGTCCGATCAGCGGCGGGCTTGAAAAAGCCCGCAATAGCCTTCATCTTGTGTTGCAAGCCTATCGGATTTGGATCGAACGAATGACTGACACCCGCAACGGCGAGGACAACGGCAAGCTGCTCTATTGCTCCTTCTGTGGCAAAAGCCAGCATGAAGTGCGCAAATTGATTGCCGGCCCCTCGGTCTTTATCTGCGACGAGTGCGTCGACCTGTGCAATGACATCATCCGCGAGGAGGTGCAGGAAGCACAGGCCGAAAGCAGCGCGCATAAATTGCCTTCGCCTAAAGAAATCAGCGGCATCCTAGACCAGTACGTCATTGGTCAGGAGCGTGCGAAAAAGGTTCTGGCCGTAGCGGTGTACAACCACTACAAGCGTCTGAACCAGCGTGACAAGAAGGCTGACGACGTCGAACTCGGCAAGAGCAACATCCTGCTGATCGGCCCGACAGGCTCCGGTAAAACCCTGCTGGCCGAAACGCTGGCCCGCTTGCTGAATGTTCCGTTCACCATTGCCGACGCAACCACCCTCACCGAGGCCGGTTACGTGGGTGAGGATGTCGAGAACATCATTCAGAAGCTGCTGCAGAAGTGCGATTACGACGTAGAGAAAGCCCAGATGGGTATTGTCTACATCGACGAAATCGACAAGATTTCCCGCAAGTCCGACAACCCGTCGATCACCCGCGATGTTTCCGGTGAGGGCGTGCAGCAGGCCTTGCTCAAGTTGATCGAAGGCACGGTCGCTTCGGTACCGCCGCAAGGTGGCCGCAAGCATCCGCAGCAGGAATTCCTGCAGGTCGACACCCGTAACATCCTGTTCATCTGCGGTGGTGCGTTCTCCGGCCTGGAAAAGGTCATTCAGAACCGTTCCACCAAAGGCGGCATCGGCTTCAACGCCGAAGTGCGCAGCAAGGAAGAGGGCAAGAAAGTCGGTGAATCCCTTCGTGAAGTCGAGCCTGACGATCTGGTCAAGTTCGGTCTGATCCCGGAATTCGTCGGTCGTCTGCCGGTCCTGGCGACACTGGACGAACTCGACGAGGCTGCGCTGATGCAAATCCTCACCGAGCCGAAAAATGCTCTGACCAAACAGTATGCCAAGCTGTTCGAGATGGAAGGCGTGGATCTGGAATTCCGTTCCGACGCGCTGAAATCGGTCGCCAAGCGTGCACTGGAACGTAAAACCGGTGCCCGTGGCCTGCGCTCGATTCTCGAAGGTGTGCTGCTCGACACGATGTATGAAATCCCCTCGCAATCCGAGGTGAGCAAAGTCGTGATCGATGAAAGCGTCATCGAAGGCAAGTCCAAGCCACTGTATATCTACGAAAACAGTGAGCCGACGGCCAAGGCAGCGCCGGACGCATAAGCGTCCACCGCGCCGCAACAAAGAAGGGGCCTTCGGGCCTCTTTTTTTTTAAGTCGTTTTTTGCCTGCGCTTTGCGCTTGTTTTTTTTCGAGGCAGCCCCCATCTTGGTTTCAAGCTTAATTCCATCTGATTACGGCCATACGGCCGCCGTAGAGGCGAAATCATGAAGACAACCATCGAATTGCCTCTCCTGCCATTGCGTGATGTCGTGGTTTATCCGCACATGGTTATCCCGCTGTTCGTGGGGCGCGAGAAATCCATCGAAGCCCTCGAGGCAGCGATGACGGGTGACAAGCAGATCTTGCTGCTGGCCCAGAGAAACCCGGCTGACGATGATCCCGGTGAAGACGCTCTCTATCGCGTAGGTACGATTGCCACGGTTCTGCAGCTGCTGAAGCTGCCTGATGGCACCGTCAAGGTTCTGGTCGAAGGCGAGCAGCGTGGCACCGTCGAACGCTTCAGCGAAATCGATGGCCACTGCCGCGCCGAAGTTTCTCTGATCGAGGAAGTCGACGCCGCCGAGCGCGAGTCGGAAGTCTTCGTGCGCACGCTGCTGTCGCAGTTCGAGCAATACGTTCAGCTGGGCAAGAAGGTTCCGGCTGAAGTCCTGTCGTCGCTCAACAGCATCGATGAGCCCGGTCGTCTGGTCGACACCATGGCCGCGCACATGGCGCTGAAAATCGAGCAGAAGCAGGAAATCCTCGAAATCGTCGATCTGTCGGCCCGTGTCGAGCACGTGCTGGCACTGCTGGATGCCGAGATTGACTTGCTGCAGGTCGAGAAACGCATTCGCGGTCGCGTGAAAAAGCAAATGGAGCGCAGCCAGCGCGAGTACTACCTGAATGAGCAGATGAAGGCCATTCAGAAAGAGCTCGGCGACGGTGACGAAGGTCACAATGAAATCGAAGAGCTGAAAAAGCGCATCGATGCTGCCGGCCTGCCAAAGGATGCACTGGCCAAAGCCACTGCCGAGCTGAACAAGCTCAAGCAAATGTCGCCGATGTCCGCTGAAGCCACCGTAGTGCGCTCGTACATCGACTGGCTGGTGCAGGTGCCGTGGAAGGCGCAAAGCAAAGTCCGCCTCGATCTGGCCCGTGCAGAAGATATTCTCGACGCCGATCACTATGGTCTCGAAGAGGTCAAGGAGCGCATCCTTGAATACCTCGCCGTGCAGAAGCGCGTGAAGAAAATTCGTGGCCCGGTGTTGTGCCTGGTCGGTCCTCCTGGCGTGGGTAAGACCTCGCTGGCGGAATCGATTGCCCACGCAACCAACCGTAAATTCGTGCGTATGGCCTTGGGCGGCGTGCGTGATGAAGCGGAAATCCGTGGTCACCGCCGGACCTACATCGGTTCGATGCCGGGAAGATTGATTCAAAAGATGACAAAAGTGGGCGTACGCAACCCGCTGTTTCTGCTCGATGAAATCGACAAGATGGGCAGCGACATGCGTGGCGATCCGGCGTCGGCGTTGCTGGAAGTGCTCGACCCTGAGCAAAACCACAACTTCAATGATCACTATCTCGAAGTCGATTACGACCTCTCCGATGTGATGTTCCTGTGCACGTCGAACTCGATGAACATTCCGCCAGCGCTGCTGGACCGGATGGAAGTCATCCGTCTGCCGGGTTACACCGAAGACGAGAAGATCAACATCGCCGTGAAATATCTGTCGCCTAAACAGATCGCCGCCAATGGTCTGAAGAAGGGCGAGCTGGAGTTCGACGAGGAAGCGATCCGCGACATCATCCGTTACTACACCCGTGAAGCGGGCGTGCGTGGCCTCGAGCGGCAGATTGCCAAGGTCTGCCGCAAGGCGGTCAAAGAGCATGCCCTCGAAAAACGCTTCTCGGTGAAAGTGACAGCTGATCTGCTCGAGCATTTCCTCGGCGTGCGCAAGTTCCGCTACGGCCTGGCCGAGCAGCAGGATCAAGTGGGTCAGGTGACGGGCTTGGCGTGGACTCAGGTCGGCGGTGAATTGCTGACCATCGAAGCTGCAGTGATTCCGGGTAAAGGACAACTGATCAAGACCGGTTCGCTCGGTGATGTAATGGTCGAATCGATCACTGCCGCACAAACCGTGGTGCGCAGCCGCGCCAAGAGTCTGGGCATTCCGCTGGACTTCCACGAGAAGCGCGACACCCACATTCACATGCCGGAAGGGGCGACCCCGAAAGACGGCCCTAGCGCTGGCGTAGGCATGTGCACGGCGCTGGTCTCGGCGTTGACCGGCATTCCGGTACGCGCCGATGTCGCCATGACCGGTGAGATCACGCTGCGTGGGCAAGTGCTGGCGATCGGCGGTTTGAAAGAAAAACTGCTGGCGGCACATCGCGGCGGAATCAAGATTGTGATTATTCCGGAAGAAAACGTCCGCGATCTGAAGGAGATTCCTGACAATATCAAGCAGGATCTGCAGATCAAACCGGTTAAATGGATTGACGAGGTCCTGCAAATTGCGCTGCAATACGCGCCGGAGCCCTTGCCGGATGTGGCTCCGGAGATAGTTGCCAAGGACGAAAAACGCGAGTCTGATGCCAAGGAAAGAATTAGCACGCATTAATACGTTTTAGTCTGGGGGGCTTTCCTTGACAGCATTTTAGAGCCCTTGTTATAAAGCGGCTCTTAAGTGTCTGTAGGCCATTCAGCACTCGTTTTTGCTTTCACCAAAAAACTTAGAAACATCTCAAAATAGATATAAGGGGACTTAGAGTGAACAAGTCGGAACTGATTGATGCTATCGCTGCATCCGCTGATATCCCGAAAGCTGCTGCTGGCCGTGCGCTGGACGCTGTAATCGAATCCGTCACTGGCGCTCTGAAGGCTGGCGACTCCGTTGTTCTGGTTGGTTTCGGTACTTTCTCCGTGACTGACCGTCCGGCTCGTACCGGTCGTAACCCTCAAACCGGCAAGACTCTGGAAATCCCGGCTGCCAAGAAGCCAGGTTTCAAAGCCGGTAAAGCACTGAAAGAAGCTGTTAACTGAGTTTTCAGGTTTTTACCCATCCGGGTCGGGGTCAAGCCTGACTTGGCAGCGGAGCGGTAGAGCAGGTGGCTGGAACAGGCACCTGTAACGCCGGGATCGAGGGTTCGAGCCCTGTCCGCTCCGCCAGTTACGAGAAGGCGCATCCTCGGATGCGCCTTTCTTCTATCCGGATTCTACCCACGCTCCACGGTTGCCTAAATTGAAGTTCAACCGTTTCTGGGGGACGCATGCTGCAGAATATCAGGGACAATTCACAAGGCTGGATTGCCAAGACAATTATCGGAGTCATCGTTGCACTGATGGCTCTGACCGGTTTCGATGCCATTTTCCAGGCCACGACTCACAAGAACGAGGCGGCCAAGGTCAACGGTGACGAAATCAGCCAGAACGAGCTGAGCCAGGCCGTTGACATGCAACGCCGTCAGCTGATGCAACAGCTGGGCAAGGACTTCGATGCTTCCTTGCTCGACGAGAAAATGCTGCGCGAATCGGCTCTCAAAGGCCTGATCGACCGCAAGTTGCTGCTGCAAGGCGCCGAACAGGCGAAATTCTCTTTCTCCGAAGCCGCGCTGGATCAGGTGATTCTGCAAACGCCTGAATTCCAGGTTGACGGCAAGTTCAGCTCCGAGCGTTTCGACCAGGTGATCCGTCAACTGGGTTACAGCCGCATGCAGTTCCGCCAGATGCTGGCTCAGGAAATGTTGATCGGCCAGTTGCGCGCCGGTGTTGCAGGCAGCGGTTTCGTCACCGACGCCGAAGTGCTGGCATTCGCCCGTCTGGAAAAACAGACCCGTGATTTCGCCACTCTGAACGTCAAGGCCGACCCGGCTGCGGTCAAGCTGACCGATGACGAGGTCAAGGCTTACTACGACGAGCACGCCAAGGAATTCATGACGCCGGATCAGGTGATCATCGATTACGTCGAGCTCAAGAAATCGTCGTTCTTCGATCAGGTCGCGGTCAAGGATGAAGACCTGCAGGCGGCGTATCAGAAAGAGATCGCCAACCTGTCGGAACAGCGTCGTGCCGCGCACATCCTCATCGAAGTGAACGACAAGACCAGCGAAGCGCAGGCCAAGGCGAAGATCGAAGAAGTCCAGGCGCGTCTGGCCAAGGGCGAGAAATTCGAAGCGCTGGCCAAAGAGTTCTCGCAGGATCCGGGTTCCGCCAACAATGGTGGTGACCTGGGTTATGCCGGTCCTGGCGTTTACGACCCGGCTTTCGAAAAAGCGCTGTACGCCTTGTCGAAAGAGCAGGTGTCCGAGCCGATTCGTACCGACTTCGGTTATCACCTGATCAAGCTGTTGGGCGTGGAAGCGCCTGAAGTACCGACCCTGGCCAGCCTGAAAGACAAGCTGACCCGCGAGCTGAAAGCCGCTCAGGTCGAGCAGCGTTTTGTTGAGGCGACCAAGCAGTTGGAAGACTCGGCGTTCGAAGCCTCTGACCTGGCACAGCCAGCAGCGGACCTGAAATTGACCGTGCACACGTCCAAGCCGTTCGGCCGTGAAGGTGGCGAAGGTGTTGCCGCCAACCGTGCCGTGGTCACTGCTGCATTCAGCCCGGAAGTCATTGATGAGGGTGCCAACAGCACCGCCATCGAGCTGGATCCGGAAACCGTGATCGTGCTGCGTTCCAAGGAGCACCTGAAGCCTGCGCAGCTGCCGCTGGAAAGCGTGACTGCGGCGATCCGTACTCAGCTGACCAAGGAACATGCCAGTGCCGAGGCCAAGACCCGTGCCGAGAAGCTGATCGCCGATCTGCGTGACGGCAAGGCGCCGCTGGACAAGGCGGTTGATGGTCAGAACTGGAAAACCACCGAAGCGGCTACTCGTGGTCAGGAAGGGGTTGATCCGGCCGTGCTGCAGGCGTTGTTCCGTATGCCGAAACCGGCTGCCAAGGACAAGCCGACGTTCTCCAGCGTTACGTTGCCGGATGGCAGTCTGATGATCGTGCGTCTGAATGGCGTCAATGAAGCGGCTGCACCGACGGATGAAGAGAAGGCGCAATATCGTCGTTTCCTCGCCTCCCGTGAAGGGCAGCAGGACTTTGCGGCGTATCGCAAGCAGTTGGAAGCTGAGGCGAAGATCGAGCGGTTTTGATCTTTTGACTGGCGTTTGAAGGAGCCCCGGCCTGATGGTCGGGGCTTTTTTGTTTTTTGGGCGTGGCGGCCTTTGGGCCGGCCAGGCTCTTGTGGGGTTGGGTGAATATCCGTTGCTTCGGTAGCGGCTGCTGGCGGTTTCGCCCTTACGGCGACTTGCTTTTTTACAAGCGCCTAAAAAAGTAAGCAAAAAACGCTAGCTTCTGCGTTCGGCCCTCGCAGGCTCGGGTTCCTTCGCTCCGGGACTGATCCGGGCGCAGCGGCTACGGTTTGCTTCGCTGCACCTCCTTCCGCTGTGTCTGGCTGCGCCAGACGGTCGCTGCGCTCCCACGCCCGGATCAATACCTCCACTCAGCCTTCCGACGTCGCCGGTGGATCAAGATCAAGAGCATTCGAGCTTGCGCTCATTGTTGAGTGGGGCGGCTTCGCCGCGGGCAGCTGCGCTGCTTTGCTTTTGCTTTTGCTTTTGTGGGAGCGAGCCTGCTCGCGAAGGCGGCCTGACAGCCGACCTGATTCTTGGATGTACTACGTCCCTTAACGGTTTAGAACAGGTCGGGCGGTTAGGGTGTTGTGGCCGTCGAGTCGACAGGCGACGGGGAAATTGCGCGTGCCGATCGATCATTTGTCGGCGCGGCTTTTTCCATCCGGCGAGGACCGGTAAAGTTGTAACCGATTCTTGACACTATTCCATGCGCCATGGGGCGGCGATCTGTTGCACAATACGCCCCGGACTGTTTTCCCTCAGGATGTTCAATGTTGATTTCCACTCCCATGCGTGTTGTCGGGCTGGCGCTTTTGTTGACTGCGGTGACCGGTTGTTCGAAGGACAAGCCGATCTATGAGCATGAGAACTTCGATGACTCCGGCACCTTTTCGCGCAATTACCCGGTGACTGATACCGCCAGCTGCGAAGCGGCCCGTCGCGCGTTGCTCAGTCAGGGCTACATCATTACCAGCAGTGATCCGAAGCTGGTCAGCGGTCACAAGAGCTTCCAGCAGACCGGCGAGACCCATCTCGAGATCAGCTTCAACGTGGTCTGTGCCGAAGATGGCAGCGCCGGGCATCACGCGACGGTGTTCGCCAACGCCCTCCAGGACCGTTATGCGCTGAAGAAGACCAACAATTCGGCCAGCCTCGGGGTTGGTGTGCTGGGCTCGGTGTCGATGCCGATCGGCTCCTCGGATGATTCGATGGTCAAGGTCGCCAGTGAGACCGTCACTGCGCAGAAGTTCTACGAGCGGTTCTTCACACTGGTGGAGCAGTTCCTGCCCGCCGATGCGAAGAAGGCTGCACACATCGAAGAAAAACCGAAAACCGACCTCGGTGTGCCTGAGCCGAAGGTGACGCCTGCTCCGGCTGCTGCGCCACTGGTGCCGACACCTGCGGCGGAACCGGCTCCTGCGCCAGCTGCCGAGCCTGCACCGGCGCCTGTCGACACCGCGCCAGTGAGTTCCGAGCCGGTCGTGCCACCCGCGGAGTCGGCGCCGATCACGCCAGCGCCTGCGCCCGCAGAAGAGCCAGCGCCGGCCAGCGAAACCATCACGCCACCGACCAACCCGGATATTCCGCCACCGTCCGAGCCGATTCCGGCGATGCCTGCGTCGGGCCAATAAAAAACTCAGCGAAACCCTGTGGGAGCGAGCCTGCTCGCGAATGCGTAGTGTCAGTCGACAGATGATCAGACTGACACACCGCCTTCGCGAGCTGGCTCGCTCCCACAGTGGTTTTCGGGTGGGCATAAGATCTGGTTACATACCTGCGACATCAGCGCCGCGATAAATCCCCAACCACCTGCTACGTTTTATTCATGAAGGCGGCGTTTCACTTTTCCTTCACACGGGCACTTTATGCTCGGGGCACAGGTCGATTGATCAGGCCATTTTCATAGCGAGCGGTTTGGGGGATTTATACGATGGATGAGTATCAGGAAGAACTGCTCGAATACCAGGCCTATGAGCTGGATCAGCCAGAGCCGGCTGACGACGCCACAGAGCTCTGAGCGTCAGGCTCCCGAGCGGTAATTTCGTCGAGATTCGCCGGGCGTCTGCCCGCTCCAGCGCTTGAAAGCGCGCTGGAAGGCTTCGGCTGAGGCAAAGCCCAGTAGATAGGCGATCTCACCGAACGCCAATTCGGTGTCGCGGATGTAAGTCATCGCCAGGTCCCGGCGAGTGTCATTGAGGATTGCGCGGAACTGCGTGCCTTCCTCGGCGAGTTTGCGTCGCAAGGTCCATGTCGGCAGTTTCAGGCGTGCCGCGACTTCTTCAAGATCCGGTTCGCGGCCTCCATTGAGCAGCGGGCCGAGCAGTTGAGTGATGCGCTCGCGCAGGCTGCGGGTGCGGGTCATTTGGTCCAGCTCCCGCTCACACAGTTGCAGCAGATGCCGCCAAGTGCCCGGACAATGTTCAGGGTTGCGCAGGGCGAGACTGCTCAGGCTCAGGCGCAGTTGGTTGTGCTCGGCGCGGAACTGGATCGGGCAGTCGCCGAGCGCGGCGTAGGCGTCGCGATAATCCGGCGCTTCGAATTCGATTTCGATCCGCTCGGCGCGCAACGTTTCGCCGCACAGGCTCGACAACTGATGCAGCCAGCCGGCGAGGATCGAGTCGACCACGAAGCGGTTATAAGCGTTGTACGGGCTGATCGAGTAGAAGCGCAGCCAGGCGCCGCTGGCGTCTTCATGGAAAGTGGATTGCCCTCGGTAGTTCGAGCCGTAGAGCGGTTCGAAACGCGTCAGGCAACGGGCCGCTTCGCGCACGGTGGGTGCTTGCGCGGCGGTGATGCCGGCCAGCCCAGCCTGATTCAAGCGGATCATGCGGCCCATGCGCAGGCCCAGAGCGGGATCGCCGGTGAGTTGAATCGCCGCATGGCCCAAGCGCATGTAACGCGGGATCGATAAGCGTGCCCCGGCCTCGGCCAGCCGCGCGGTATCGAGGCCGTATTGCTCAAGCAGAGGCAGCGGATCGACGTCGTGGCTGCGCACGGCATCGGCCAGACTGTGGACGAAGCCCACCGACAGATCCCCGAGGCGCATCGGCTGCGGCTTCATGGATTACAGCCAGACGTTCAGCAAGCGCGCACCACGGGCCTCGCCATCGGCGAACTGCTGACCGTTGCTGCTGAGGAAGCTTCTGCCGGTGCTCGGCTTGTCCCAGAATTGCCCGCGCATGAACACACTGACGCCGGCAACCGCGCGGCTGCTCGGTGGTTGTGCGGTAAGGGTCAGTCGATGCCAGGCCTGTCCTTCACTGAGGTCGCCGGGCTTGAGGCTGACTGACCCCGGCGTGCTCGAACCTTTGTAACCGCGCCATGGCTTGTCCCACGCGCCTTGGCCAATAACCTGCGCCGGTACGGCCACCAGTTGCGCGCCTTGGTCATCGAGTGTGCGGTAGTTGGAGGGATACCAGCTGTCACTGCCGATCAGGATGCCGAGGCGTCCGGCCGGGGTGTCGACGACCTGAATGGCGTGCTTGTTTTCGGCCTCAATCACACCCTGCTGATCAAAGATCGGGTGCATCTGGCGTTGCGGCTGCCCCAGCGGCAAACCGTCGCGGCCGAATACCACGCTGCTGTTGAACAGCGCGCCGCTGCCAGGCTTGAGCTGGCCATCACGGATACTCGGCTCTGGCAGCACAATGGAGCCGGCGACCAGGGTGACCTGAAACTCCTTGGCCAGACCGCCGAACAGCGCCTGATAATCCTTGGCCATGGCTTTCGATTTCATCCGCAGATAAGCATCGTCCAGGCGTTGCTCGCCCTTGGCCCGCAGCCACGCGCGGGCGAACAGCAGCGGATTGCTCGCCGCCAGCCAGTTCATCGCCTCAGCCAGCGTCGGTGCCTGATAGAGCTCGTCTTTCTCGCCGCTGATCATCAGCCACGTACCGACGTGCTCGGGCAAAACCACCACGGTTTTTTCGTTGAGCAAACCTTGATCGCGGGCCTGCTGCAGGTATGCCGCGAGTTTGCGGTGCAGGCGTGCGGAGCTTTGGTAATCGGTGGGGAACAGTTCGGGCTGAATGCCGAGCAGGTTGCCACGGTCGCCGGGCGTGCCGTGATCGACGGCGAGCTTGATGCGCAGGTCCGACAGGTAATGCCCCGCCGGTCGGTCTGCCGCCCACATGGCGTAGGTGGTCAGGGCGGCAACGAGGGCCATGGAGAAAAACAGATACAGAAGTTTGCGCATGAAAACCAACAACAGCCGGGTACAGAGTGTGGCGCCTAGGGTAGGGCCCATGGCCCGGATTGCCAAGGGGCGCTGCGCATTTGGATCAATAACTTGTCAGTTACGGTCATTGAGTGACAGCGGTACGACTCTTAGTCTGTCGAACATGACTGACGGGGGACGCAGAGCTCCCGCAATTTTCCGTGATCGCTCGTTGTGGAGTTACCGATGACCGCCGCTCATTACCCGCATTTGCTGGCCCCGCTGGACCTGGGATTCACCACGCTGCGCAACCGCACGCTGATGGGCTCGATGCACACGGGCCTGGAAGAAAAGCCGGGTGGCTTCGAACGCATGGCGGCGTACTTCGCCGAACGTGCCCGTGGCGGTGTCGGCCTGATGGTGACCGGCGGTATTGGCCCGAATGACGAGGGCGGCGTGTATTCCGGTGCGGCCAAGCTCACCACTGAAGAAGAGGCGCTCAAGCACCGCATCGTCACCCGCGCGGTGCATGAGGCGGGCGGCAAGATCTGCATGCAGATTCTCCACGCCGGCCGTTATGCCTACAGCCCGAAACAGGTAGCGCCGAGCGCGATTCAGGCGCCGATCAACCCGTTCAAGCCCAAAGAGCTGGATGAAGAGGGCATTGAAAAGCAGATCAGTGATTTCGTCACCTGCTCGGTGCTGGCGCAGTCCGCCGAATACGACGGCGTCGAGATCATGGGTTCGGAAGGTTATTTCATTAACCAGTTCCTCGCCGCCCACACCAACCACCGCACCGACCGCTGGGGCGGCAGTTACGAAAACCGCATGCGCCTGCCGGTGGAAATCGTCCGCCGCGTACGCGAAGCGGTCGGGCCGAATTTCATCATCATCTTCCGCCTGTCGATGCTCGACCTGGTCGAAGGTGGCAGCACCTGGGACGAAATCGTCACGCTGGCCAAGGCCATCGAACAGGCTGGCGCGACCATCATCAACACCGGTATCGGCTGGCACGAAGCGCGGATCCCGACCATCGCCACCAAGGTTCCGCGTGCAGCGTTCAGTAAGGTCACGGCCAAGTTGCGTGGTTCGGTGAGTATTCCGCTGATCACCACCAACCGCATCAATACCCCGGAAATTGCCGAGCAGATTCTTGCCGAAGGCGATGCCGACATGGTCTCCATGGCCCGACCATTCCTCGCCGATCCGGACTTCGTCAACAAGGCCGCCGCAGGCCGTGCCGACGAAATCAACACCTGCATCGGCTGCAACCAGGCGTGCCTCGACCACACCTTTGGCGGCAAGCTGACCAGTTGCCTGGTCAACCCGCGTGCCTGCCACGAAACCGAACTCAATTACCTGCCGGTGCAGCAGATCAAGAAAATCGCCGTGGTCGGTGCCGGCCCTGCCGGGTTGTCCGCCGCCACCGTGGCCGCCGAGCGCGGTCATCAGGTGACGCTGTTCGATTCGGCCAGCGAGATCGGCGGCCAGTTCAACATTGCCAAGCGCGTGCCGGGCAAGGAAGAGTTTTTCGAAACCCTGCGCTACTTCAACCGCAAGCTGCAAACGACGAATGTCGAGGTATGCCTGAACACCCGCGTCGATGTGGCGAAACTGGTTGAGGGCGGCTACGACGAAATCATCCTCGCCACTGGTATCGCCCCGCGCGTGCCGGCGATTCCCGGCGTCGAGAATGTCAAGGTGCTGAGTTATCTGGACGTGATTCTCGAGCGCAAACCGGTCGGCAAGCGCGTCGCGGTGATCGGTGCAGGCGGGATCGGTTTCGATGTCTCGGAATTCCTCGTTCATCAAGGTGTAGCCACCAGTCTGGATCGCGCAGCGTTCTGGAAAGAGTGGGGCATCGACACGCAGCTGGAAGCGCGGGGTGGTGTGGCCGGTATCCAGGCGGCACCGCATGCACCGGCCCGTGAGGTGTTTCTGCTGCAGCGCAAGAAAACCAAGGTCGGCGACGGTCTGGGCAAAACCACCGGCTGGATTCACCGCACCGGTCTGAAGAACAAGCAGGTGCAGATGCTGAATAGCGTCGAATACCTGAGCATCGATGACCAGGGCTTGCATATCCGCATCGGCGAAACTGGCGAGCCGCAGCTGCTGGCGGTGGACAACATCGTGATTTGCGCCGGGCAGGATCCGCTGCGTGAGTTGCACGATGGCTTGGTCGAAGCCGGGCAGAACGTGCACTTGATCGGCGGCGCGGATGTTGCGGCGGAGCTCGATGCCAAGCGCGCGATCAACCAGGGGTCGCGCCTGGCGGCTGAGTTGTAAACACACCGCATCACCTGTGGGAGCGAGCCTGCTCGCGAAAGCGGAGCGTCAGCTACGAAGATTTCGCCTGACACGACGCCTTCGCGAGCAGGTTCGCTTGCAAACAGCAGGTTTTTTGCGACTGCTGTTAAGATGCCGGCTCTGCAAACAGAGCTGGCATTTATGCTTTTGCCTCCCGCCAACTGGCTACCCCAGGCCCCCCTCCAACCGCTCCGTCTTGATTGGCTGGAAAGTGCCGGCGTCGAAGTCGCGATCCTGCGCCTGGACCAGATCGACCCGCTGATCAGCGGCAACAAGTGGTTCAAACTCGTCGAACATCTCAAAACCGCCGAGCGCGCCGGCGCCGAAGGCATCATCAGTCTCGGCGGTGCACATTCCAATCACCTGCACGCGCTGGCGGCGGCAGGCAAGCGGCTGGGGTTCAAAACCGTGGGGCTGCTGCGCGGGCATCCGCAGGACACGTCGACGGTGGAGGATCTGCACGCGTTCGGCATGCAGTTGCACTGGCTGGGTTATGCCGGCTATCGCGCGCGGCAGGAGGCCGGATTCTGGACGCCGTGGCAGGAGCGATATCCGACGTTGCATGCGGTGCCAGAGGGTGGCGGTGGATTGGCCGGCGCGCTGGGTTGCGCTGCGATCATGCAGCAGGTCGACGAACAATTGGCCAAGCTGGGCTGGGATGATTTTGACGCCTGGTGGCTGGCCTGTGGCACCGGCACGACACTGGCCGGGCTGGCGCTGGCTGACAGTGGCAAGCGCTCACTGTATGGCGCGCTGGCGGTGCCGAATGATCACGGCGTAGCGCCGAACATCGAGTCGATCCTGGCGCAAGCCGTCGGGCCCGTGGCGAGCTATCGGTTGATCGACGCCAGCCGGCGTGGCTTCGCCAAGGTTGACCAGACGTTGATGACGTTCATCGAACAGACCGAGCAGGTCAGTGGCGTCCCTTTGGAACCGTTGTACACCGGCAAGGCCTTGCTGGCGCTCAAGCAGCTTGTCGAGTCAGGCGGATTCGCTGCTGGCACTCGAGTGGTTTTCGTTCACACGGGCGGCCTGCAAGGGCGGCGCGGATTTGCCGCAACGCCCTGACGCTCAGCCGCGCTTGGGCATCATCCGCAACAGCGTGTTATCGCGCACCACGTAATGGTGATAAATACCCGCCAGCGCATGCAAGCCGATCAGCCAATAGCCAATCGTGGCGATCAGCACATGCCAGCCTTCGACTTGTTTGGCGAAGGCCTTGTCTTCACCTACCAACAGCGGCAAATCGAAGCCATAGAACATGACCTGATGGCCCTCGGCGCTGGTGATCAGCCAGCCCAATATCGGCATGCACAGCATGAACAGGTACAACGCCCAATGCATCAGCCGCGCCGCCAAGGTCTGCCAGGCGGGGGATGCGGGGAAGATTTTAGGCGCAGGGCCGAGGCTGCGCGCGAGCAAGCGAAACCACACCAGTACGAACACAGTAAGGCCGAGCAGATAGTGCATTTCGCGGATCAACGCGCGGCCGCCGCTGCCTTTGGGGAAGAAACCGCGCAGTTCCATGCTGGCGTAAACCAGCACCAACAGCACCAGCATCAGCCAGTGCAGCAGAACCGAAACAGTGCTGTAACGCGATTCTGAGCTTGTCCACGGCATGAGATTTTTCCTCTGGATCGGAATGCAATGGCCGTCATCACGGCACTGCTTTCACTGTAAACCTGTCGAGATGTTTTTGCCCGCAGCGCTCGCTGTTTTTTTTTGCAATGAAAAAAGTGCAAAGAGTGCGGTTGAATTGGCTGATTACTTTAAAATCATTCTTCTGTGTATTTTGCTGTAGCGTAACTTCATGTTGTTTATATCTTGTACTTTATTTTGGTTTGAGTGTGTTGTTGTTCGCGATTACTGTTGGTTCGGGTCTTTAGCTTGTTATTAAAGATGAATGCTAATTTGTTAATCAGAGTATTAATATGAAAAGTCCGATCCCCAAACCTCGTCCGTCTATCACCCAGCCAAAGCCGGTAGTTCCTGCCAAACCGGTTGCGCCAACAAAGCCGGTTGCACCGACCAAGCCAGTTGTGCCGACCAAGCCAGTGGCACCGACCAAACCGGTTGTGCCGACCAGGCCAGTGGCACCGACCAAACCGGTTGTCCCGACCAGGCCAGTGGCACCAACCAAACCGGTTGTCCCGACCAGGCCAGTGGCACCGACCAAACCGGTTGTGCCGCCGAGGCCAGAGGCACCGACCAAGCCGGTTGTGCCGCCCAAACCAGTAGCACCGACCGCCCCGGTTGCACCGACGGCGCCAACCGAATCGAAGCGACCGCCTGTGCCATGGCCGACAATCAACATCAATATCGACCCGGTGGCGTTGATCGCATTGATCCAGGCCGCCAGAGCAACCGCCGATACTGACGGTTCGACTTCGCTACCCGAAGGAATCATCCAGCATGAAGATGGCCGGGTTGAACACCCAAGCGGGCTGATTATTTGGGCGGACAATACAATCGAATATCCGGATGGGCGTATTGTCTGGGAAGACGGTACCGAACGGTTGCCTGATGGCCGCGTTAAAACCCCAGAGGGTCTGGTTTATGATGCGGAAGGTAACCTTGTTACGGAGTAAGTTTCAAAACCTTAGTTTGTATTTGTAATATGTAAAAACACCGCTGGCAATTTCGAGCAGCGGTGTTTTCTTTTAAACAGGCTCAGGGGTTCTGCGGCATCTGCCCGTTGGCCAGACGCTTGTTGATGTCGACGATTACTTGCGGCAAATCGCTGATAGTGTCGATCATGTAATGCGGGCGCGAACTTTCAAACAGCGCGTGGATGCGCTGGCGTTCGCTGGCCAGTTCGTCGCTGCCCAACGCGCGGAAACCTTCATAGTCCAGACCCAGCGCGTTGCCCGAGCAAATCAGCGCAACCGTCCACATGCCGGCCCGGCGACCTTCGAGAATGCCCGGCACGGTGTCGTCGATCTTCACGCACGCTGCAACATCGTCGATACCCAGAGCGATCACGTTGGCCAACGCTTGCGCCGGCCATGGACGACCGTTTGGCACTTCGTCGGTGGCGACCACGTGGTCGGCGACGTAGCCGTTGCTGGCGGCGAGTTCGACGACTTTGTCCATCACCGCTTTAGGGTAGCCGGAGCAGGAACCGATCTTGATCCCTTGCTCGCGCAGTTGGGCGATGGCGTCCAGCGCGCCGGGAATCAGTGCCGAGTGCTCGGCGATTTTCTCGATCTGCAACGGCATGAAACGGTTGTAAATCGCGGTGACGTCGTCATCGGTCGGCGTGCGACCGAACACCTGGCGATAACGCTCGGCCACCTGCGGCTGATCACAGAGGGTGCGGATGTGGTCCCACTTGCCCATGCCCATCGGCCCCCGGGCTTCTTCGATCGATACCCGTACGTCGAATTCGGCGAAGGCTTCGACAAAAATCTGTGTCGGCGCAAACGAGCCGAAATCGACCACGGTACCGGCCCAGTCGAGGATCGCGGCTTGCAGCTTGTTTGGGTTGGTGTAGTTCATGGCAATCAATTCCTGTGAAAAAGAACTATTCGAATTTGGCGATCCTGTGGGAGCGGGCTTGCCCGCGATGAGGCCCTTTCAGTCGACATCCATGCTGAATGTCAGACCGCTATCGCGGGCAAGCCCGCTCCCACAGGAACCGTGGGGCGCTCAGATGTCTAGCACTTCCATCTCGCGCAGCACTTCAGCCACCGCTGCCACGGCCTGGCGCATTTGGTCCGGGGTGACGTGGCCAATGCAGCCGACGCGGAAGGTTTCGACCTGGGTCAGTTTGCCGGGGTAGAGGATGTAACCCTTGGCTTTGACCCGCTCGTAGAAGTCCTTGAACTGGTAACGCGGATCCTGCGGCGCATGGAAAGTGGCGATGATCGGCGCCTGGATCGCCGCTGGCAGAAAGCTGCGCAAACCCATTTTGTTCATCTCTTCCATCAGCGCCTGACAGTTCGCCGCATACCGCGCATGCCGCGCCGGCAGACCGCCTTCTTCGCTGTATTGCAGTAATGCTTCGTGCAGTGCCGCGACCACATGGGTGGGCGGGGTGAAGCGCCATTGCCCGGTCTTCTGCATGTAGGCGTGCTGGTCGTACAGGTCCATCGCCAGCGAGTGCGAATTGCCGACAGCGGCGGCCAGGGATTCCTTGTGGGCGAAGACGAACCCCATCCCCGGTACGCCTTCCAGGCATTTACCGGAGGCGGCGATCAGCGCCTCGAACGGTACTTTTTGCGCGTCTACGGGCAATGCGCCGAAAGAGCTCATGGCATCAATGATCAGGCGTTTGCCGTGTTGCGCCACGACCTCGGCGATTTGTGCCAGCGGATTGAGGATGCCGGTACTGGTTTCGCAGTGAATCAGCGCCACGTGGGTGAGGTCAGCATCGGCGCGCAGCAAGCGCTCGACGTCGGCGGCGCTGGTCGGTTCGTCTTCGGCGGTTTCGAACGTGCTGAACGAACGCCCGAGGACTTCGCAGATCTTCGCCAGCCGCTTGCCGTAAGCGCCGTTGATCAGCACGAGAATTTTGCCATCACGCGGCACCAGCGTGCCGATCGCCGCCTCGACGGCAAAAGTGCCGCTGCCTTGTAACGGTACGCAGTGGTGGCTGGCGGCGCCGTTGAGGATGGCCAGCAATTGCTCGCAAACGTTGGCGGTCAACTGGTTGAAGCGGTCATCCCACGAGCCCCAATCGAGCATCATTGCCTGACGGGTGCGGGCCGAGGTGGTCAACGGGCCGGGAGTGAGCAGAATCGGTGCGGCGGTACTCATTCGTGTGTCCTTGCGAAAACGCTGGGGGATGAAGCTACGGGCCCTACGTTGCAATTCGCCGTTGCATCAATCAAATTGTTTATGGTTATGCCAGCCATCAGTGAGAGTTATCCATGAACCTGTTTCAGCTGCGCGCTTTCGATGCCGTGGCCCGCGAAGGCAGCTTCACCCGCGCGGCTGCGCGGTTGTTCATCAGTCAGCCGGCAGTCACCGGACACATCAAGGCGCTGGAGGAGCACTACCAGATCACCTTGTTGCGGCGCACCGCGCGACGGGTGGAACTGACCGAGGAGGGCACTAAACTGGCGGCGATCACCCGCGCCATGTTCGGCCTGGCCGAAGAAGCGCAGACCTTGCTCGAAGCAAATCGGCAGTTATTGACCGGGCGTCTGGAGGTGGCGGCGGATGGGCCGCACATGGTCATGCCGATGCTGGCGAGCCTGCGCGCACGCTATCCGGGCATCACCGTCAACCTGCGTCTGGGCAACGCGCAGGAAACCCTGGCGGCGCTGTTGTCGGAACACGCCGATGTCGCGGTGCTGACCGAGGTCGAGCCGCGCAAAGGCCTGCATCTGCAAGCACTGAGCGAGTCGCGGATCTGCGCGTTGGTGCCAGTGGGGCATCGCTGGGCGAATCGCTCCGGTGAAGTGAAACTCAAGGAGCTGGACCAAGTGATCATGGTTCTGCGCGAGCCGAGTTCGATTACCCGGCGCACTTTTGATCAAGCGTGTGCGCAGGCTTCGATTCAGCCACGGGTGTTGCTGGAGCTGGACAGTCGCGAGGCCGTGACCGAAGCGGTTGCGGCCGAGTTGGGGGTGGGTGTGGTGTCATCGGTGGAGGTCAGTCATGACCCGCGCGTGGTGGCGATCCCGATTGCCGGGGAAGGGCTGGTGAACCGGCACATGATCGGCTGCATGGAGCGCCGACGCGAGTTGCGCTTGATTCAGGCGTTTTTTGATTTGGCGCCAGCCTGAATACCGAGGCGCCCTCTTCGCGAGCAGGCTCGCTCCCACATGGATTCTGCGCCTGGCGCGATGAATGCGGGAGCTGCCGAAGGCTGCGATCTTTTGTCTGTGCTCTAGTGTTCGGCGCGGTTGATCAGCCAGTCGAGCAGCAGGCTGTCGCGCGCGGGCTCTGCCTCGCGGGCCGGTGGCTGGCGTGGGTGGCCGAGGCACAAGATCGGTCGGTCCGGATCGCTGTCGAGAAAGCTGACCCACACTTCGCTGCCGGCACTGGGTAAATCGTCGACGGCGACGGGGCCGTTCAACCGGCTCAGGGCGATTGGCAGCCAGAGGGCGTCACTGTCGTTGCCGTACTGATTGTCAGCGGGCCACAGGATCACGGCGAGGCAGCCGTTTTCATCTACTTGCGCTGGCTGCCCCGGCGCACCCGCTACCCGCGCCAGGTGGTAGCCGGCCACATTCGGACGCGGCTGTTTGAGTGCTGGGCGAAAGTCACTCGACCAGGGCTGTGCAGTGAAATCGTTGTGATAGCGATGAACCGTTGCGCCCGGGTCAAGAATCGAAGGGTGCTGTCCGTGGTGGCGCACGGCGCTGATCAGCCATTGTTCGTTGAAGTGATGAATCGGGTGCTCGGTCACCAACAGCAATCGGCCACTGAGCAAGTCGCTGCAATCGCTGCGCCCGTGAATCGAGCGCAGCTGGCAGCGTTGGCGTTGCAAATGGCGCCGGCTGCGTTGTTCGGCATACAGGCGTTCAATTGATCGCGCCGGCGTTTGCAACCCTGCCGAGGCTTCGTTGGCGGCTTCATCAATGCAGGCAGGCTGGCCGCGATTGCGTACCGCATGGAGCATCGGCACCGGCGCTGCGCGGTGCTGTTGATAGAGCGCGCTGACGCAGGGCGTGGGCGGGTGCTCATCTGCGTTGAAAGGGATTTCGACCGGTTCCTGTGGCAGGCTCAGGCTGTCGTCGGCGAACACCACAACATGGCCGTCAGGCCCATGTTCGAAGTGATAGTGGATGCCTTCTTCTTCACAGAGCCGCTGCAGCAGCGCCAGATCGCTTTCGTCGTATTGAATGCAAAACGCCCGCGGCGGGTAATGGCCGACGCTCATGTCAATGCGGTAGCTGTGCGCCGGCAAGGCATGCTCTTCAAGCAATTGCTGAATGATTTGCGGCGCATTGAGGCGAGTAAACACACGTCGTTCAGGCGCTTGCGCCAGTTGTTGCAGATGCGGCACCAGAATCAGCCGATAGCCCACCCGATGCGTGCCGCGATGTTCGCAACTGGCGCTGGCAATGACGCCGTGGAAACCGTGCTGTTCACTCAGCCGCAGAAAGGCCGGCCTGTGCAAAAAGGAGCCAGGGGCGATGGCGGGGGCGAGGCCGAGCAGTTCGATGTCGAAACGGTAGGGCTGGTTCAACGCCTCCTCGCCGCGAAAACGCACGACCGGCAGGCGCAATTCGCTGTCGGTCAGCGTAAGGGTGAACGGACTTTCCTTGTCATTGAGCATTCGAGCAGGCCCTGTCAGGCGATACGGGGTTTCAAGGGTACGAAACCGTCAGGCTGAATGGTCATGTCAAAGGCGCTTTTCAGAATCCCCCTACATGCTTTGGTGAAGATGTCGATTCCGCTGGCTGTTTTTTTGGGTGATTGCCGACTTTAGGCCGTATAAACTTGCCGCCACGCGTCGGCCAATAGATGTCTCGGCGCCACAGATCAAGAGAGTGAGTAATGGGCGCACAGTGGAAGGTTAAACACAAAGAAGCGGCAGCCAACGCCAAAGGTAAGATCTTCGGCAAACTGGTGAAGGAAATCACCATTGCTGCACGCAACGGTGCCGATACCGCCACCAACGCACACCTGCGTCTGGTGGTCGAACAGGCGAAGAAAGCCTCGATGCCAAAAGAAACCCTCGATCGCGCGATCAAGAAAGGCGCCGGTCTGCTGGGTGAAACCGTGCAATACCATCGCGTGACCTACGAAGGTTTTGCCCCGCATCAGGTGCCGCTGATCGTTGAATGCGTCACCGACAACATCAACCGCACCGTCGCGGAAATCCGTGTGGCGTTCCGCAAGGGCCAGTTGGGCGCTTCCGGTTCGGTGGCGTGGATGTTCAACCACGTCGGCATGATCGAAGCTTCGCCGGACACCCCGGACGCCGATCCGGAGATGGCGGCGATCGAAGCCGGTGCCCAGGATTTCGAACCGGGTGAAGAGGGCGCGACGCTGTTCCTCACCGATCCGACTGACCTCGACGCCGTGCAGAAAGCGCTGCCGGAACAAGGCTTCACCGTGCTTTCGGCCAAGCTTGGCTACCAGCCGAAAAATCCGGTCAGCGGCCTGAGCGACGAGCAAATGGCTGAAGTCGAAGCGTTCCTCGAAGGCCTCGACAACCATGATGACGTGCAGGACATGTTTGTCGGTCTGGCTGGCTGATCTGTCGCGCCGGTAAGCCTTTTCGCGAGCAGGCTCGCTCCCACATTGGAATGCATGTCTAATGTGGGAGCGAGCCTGCTCGCGAATGCCGCGCAGCGGTCAAAGGTTTTGCAGAATTTCACTGACTTCGCTGAATGCCGGGCGTCCCAAGACATCCGCCTGACAGCAGCGCTGCTCCAGCGCTTCCAATGCCAGGCGCCGCTCTGTACTCAACCCCGAGTCGACACGCGCCAACACTTCCCCAAGCAACACACCGAACGCACGTACCTCCAAGCGCTGCAATGCGCGTGTTTGCACATCATCGCGGGTGGCGTGAAACGAGGCCGCGCCGAAATCCCCCAGCAGACAATCGCCGCGATCATTCAACAGGATGTTGTGGCCATAGAGGTCGCCGTGGGTGATGCCTTGGCGGTGCAGGTGCTCGGCCGCTGAGGCGATGCCTTGGGCGACGCGCAGGGCAACCTCGGCGGAGAACCGGCGATCTTCGGCATAAACATCCCGCGAGCACGAGTCCAGGCTCGGCAAGCCGGCGAGATTGCCGAAGCTCGGATCAATCAGTTGCATCACCAGCCCCTGCTGTTCATCGGGATGGCCGCTGATGCGCCCTTCGACGCGGATCAGGTTCGGGTGCAGGCCTGCGGTGATGCAAGCGTTCATCTCATGCAACGGCGAGCCGTCGCTGGTCATTTCGCCTTTGTACAACTTCACCGCAACCGCCTGCGCCGAGCCATCGTCACGCTGCCAGACCGCCCGGGAAATCACCCCGGAAGCGCCTTCGCCCAGTTGCTGTTCCAGGCGCAGCGCCGACCAGTCGATCAGTGGCGTGGCTTCCAGTGCGACGGCATCGGCTTCGGTTTCCAGCGGATTGCCGGCGTAGGCGAGCCAGGTCAGGCTCGGCAAGGTCAGCAGCCACTGTGGCAGCTCGTTGAGCTGGTTGGCGGCGATACGGAGCAATTCCAATCGATGACAATCGCGCATAGATTCTGGCAGCGAGCGCAGGCGATTACCGGCGAGCATGAGTTTCTGCAAAACGGGGCGTTCACCCAGCTCCCTCGGCAGGTTCTCGATGCGGTTATCGGTGAGGATCAGCCAGCGCAGCTGCGGCGGCAGGGCGGCACCGGGCACCGTGACGATGCGGTTGGCCTTGAAGCCGACCATGGTCAGCGCGGTGCACTGGCCGAGGCAGGCCGGCAGCTCGGTGAACAGGTTGTCGGAGCAGAACAGCACGCGCAGGCGGGTCAGCCGATGCAGGTCGTCGGGCAGGTTGTTCAGCGCATTGCCGCTGAGGTTGAGCACTTCCAGCGTGTCGGCGAGTTGGAAAATTTCGTTGGGGAATTCGGTCAGGCCGCAAGACAGGTCGAGGCGGGTAATGCCTGACAGCTCGCCGGCGCGCAGTTGAGCAAGGGTGTGCATGTCTGGTTTCGCTATTGATCGGTGGAGCGACGCGGGGGCGCTGAGGATGGGCGACATGATAGCGGTAAAGCAATGTCTGGTTTATCTGGTATTGAAGTTGGCTCGGGACCTGTGGGAGCGAGCCTGCTCGCGAAAGCGGTATGTCAGTCAGAATTTATGTAACTGATACACCGCTTTCGCGAGCAGGCTCGCTCCCACAGGGTTCGCTTCCACAAGGTGCGGCATATCAGGCGGGGGCGTGGATTTCCTGCAATTGCCCCAACCGGCTGCGCGTGCGTGCCAGGTCGATGGCGTTTCCTTCAAGACTTTGGCCCAGCGGTAGTTGGCCCAGCAGCGTCAGGTGTTTGTCCTGGTCGTAAAGCACGTCGATCAGATTGATGAAGCGCTGCTGCACGGCGATCGGACACTCCCCGAGCTGCGGCAGGTCATCGATGATCCACTGGTCGAAACGCTGGCACAGCTGCAGATAGTCCATCACCGCCGTTGGTTGTTCACACAAGTCGTTGAAGGTGAACGCGACTCTTCGGCCCTCGCACAAGCGTGCTCGAAGCTGGCGCTTGCCAACGTCGAGGGCAAGCGCAGGCGCGTCCGATGGGGGCAGGTTCAGGGCCTGGCGCTGAGCTGCTGTGCCCGGCCACACGTAATGACCTTGGGTGAACACTTGATGCGTGTGTTGACGGTTGAGCGTGCGGTAGTCGTGGGCGCCGCCGACTTCCATCACCTGCATGCGTGTAATGATCAGCTCGATCACCGGCTTGAAGCGCGCGTGATACAGCGGATTGGGCAGCAGGCCCTCCGGCGCATAGTTGGAGGTCACCAGCAGCATGATCCGCCGTTTGAACAGGGCCTTGAACAGCCGCGTGATGAGCATCGCGTCGCCGATGTCGTGCACATGAAACTCGTCGAAACACAGTACCTGACAATCTTCCAGCAACTCGTCCAAGGTGATTTCCAGTGCGTCTTCCTGCTGGCGATGACGGAACATGCCGTCGTGCAACCGAGCGAAGAATTGATGGAAATGCAGGCGGCGTTTACGCGTGATCGGCAGCGCCTGGAAGAACCCGTCGAGCAACCAGCTCTTGCCGCGCCCGACGGCGCCGTACAGGTACAGACTCGGCGGTGTGTGGCCGCTGTCGCCGAGCAGCACGCTGGCCTGCTGCGCCATGCAATCGATGACTTGCTGCTGGCTGCGGCTGAGGGTGTAGCCCTGGCTCTTGGCCTTGTCGCGGAAGTAATCGCGGATGGCTGCGGCATGCGCATCGTGCCCGGCGCTGGCGGGCAGGCTTTTGCCGAACAGGCGACGCAAGATCGGCCAGCGTTGGCTCAGACGTGATCGTTTCGGCGTTCGGGCGGACACGCGGGACAGGCTCCTGGTTGATTGGACCGGCTCCAGCGGGAGCGCGGTGGCCCAAGTGTAACCAGAGCTCGGGCGTTGGCTACATGAAATATCACGGCGTACACGGTCCACTGTAGGAGTGAGCCTGCTCGCGATAGCGGCTAATCAGTCACATCATCAGTGTCTGAAAAAACGCTATCGCGAGCAGGCTCACCCCTACAGGAGATCGTCTCAGAACGGTGGCGATTGCTTGAGCAACTGCGCCGCTGGCGAGTCGGTCGGGCTGACCACCGCATAGTTGTACCCCGGCCCTGACCAGTAATCGGCTTGCAGATCGCCATCGCTGCGCGAGCCACGCGGCAGCAGGGTGTTTTTCGGCCCCGGTGGACGCAGGTAAAAGCTCACTTTGTGACCGCTGCCATCCTCATACATCACCATCGCCGCCGGGCCTTCATCGGTGCTGAGCAAGCGCCCGCTGACCGGCTCGAATCCCGCTGCCTTGAGATCGGGCAAGCGCCTGGCGTCGCTGAAGTAACGGTCGAGCCAACGCTGCATGTCGCCGTCGTTGTCGACCTTGTAATCGGCGGGCATTACGCCTTGCTGGGCGATCAGTCGATAGGCTTGCAAGGCGTCAGTCATCGGGAGTTGCGCAGGGCGCACCAGGGTCATTTCCCGCGCCTGCCAGCCACTGAAACCGCCGACGCTGACGGCGATCAGCAACACCGCCGCGCTGGCCAGATGCCGACGTGACTGCTGACGGCGACGCTGGCGAATCATCAAAGGATCCAGCGCCGGATTGCTCGGCTGCTGCAACGCGCCACTCAACGCTGCGCGCAATTGCTGGGCGTCCCGCTGCCAGGCGCGCACCTGCGCCGCTTCTTCAGGATGGCTGGCCAGCCAGGTCTCGAGCACGCGCCGATCGGCGTCGCTGAGCTGGTGGTCGACGTAGGCGTGCAAGTCGCGTTCGCTGGGAGGCAGGCTGATCATTTGAGTATCCGCAAGGAAGGGCTGCTGATTTCGCCGTCGCTGAGTTGGCGCAAGGCCTGGCGGGCGCGGGACAGGCGCGACATCACGGTGCCGATCGGGGCGCCGAGGATCTCGGCGACCTCTTTATAGGACAGGCCTTCCACCGAGACCATCAGCAGCAAGGCGCGCTGTTCGGTGGGCAGGCGTTCGAAGGCTTGCAGGGTCGACTGGGCAATCACGGTGCGTTCCACCGAGGGTTCGGCATCGTCGCGACCGGTGAAAAATTCCAGCATGCGCGCATAGCGTCGCGAGCGACGGTGCGCATCGAGAAATTGCCGATAGAGGATCGCGAACAGCCAGGCGCGCAAGTCGCCTTCGGCACGTTTTTCACCCCACGCCGAGAGTGCCCGTTCGAGGCTGGCCTGGACCAGATCGTCGGCGCTGCTGCTGTTGCGCGTCAAGGACACGGCGAAGCGGCGCAATCTGGGAATGATTTCTCTCAACTGTTCGTCGAATTCGCTCATGAATTTCTGCTGGTCGCTACGCTGTGGACTAGGAAGACGCCCGTCAGTGCAGGTTATTCCCCGTGCGCAAAAATAAATACCGCGCCGTGGAATAAACCCGGACGGGGTGCGTCTTGCTGACTCTTTCCACTTGTGGCCGATGGCCTGGAGATATTCATGGTTGATCGCTCGTCCCCTAACGCGGCACCGCCGGGCAGGCCTGCGCGCCCGCCACTGAGCGCCGCGAGCCTGATCTTGCGTCTGGGCGCCATTGGCGTAATCGTCGCCGCTGTGGCCGGGGCGTTTGCCTACGTGCATGGCAACCTTGACCCACAACGACTGACGCCAAAAGCGTTGGTCGATGTGCTGGAAAAGAACAACGGCGTGCATCCCGGTTTCCGCCGCAATCACGCCAAGGGTGTCTGCGTGATCGGCCATTTCGAAAGCAGCGGCGAGGCACGCGCGTTCTCCACGGCACAAGTGTTCAACCTGCCGCAGACGCCGGTGGTGGGGCGTTTTGCCTTGCCGGCCGGCAATCCCTATGCGCCGGACAGCGCCGTGCCGATCCGCAGTCTGGCGCTGCGTTTCACTCAGGCGGACGGGCAGCAATGGCGCACTGGGATGAACAGCATGCCGGTGTTCCCGGTCGGCACGCCCGAGGCGTTCTATCAATTGCAGCAGGCGCAGTCGCCTGATCCGGCCACCGGCAAGCCCGATCCAACGAAGGTGCCGGCGTTTTTCGCCGCGCACCCGGAAGCCGTGCCGTTTCTGACGTGGGTGAAGACCGCCAAGCCTTCGGCCAGTTACGCCACGGAAACCTATAACAGCATCAACGCGTTTTATCTGGTCGATGGCAACGGCAAGAAACAGGCGGTGCGCTGGAGCATGACGCCATTGGCGCAGGACGCGGCGGGTGCCACCGCCCCTGAAGGCGCGGACTTTCTCGAGAAGGATCTGGTGCAACGCCTGGCCGCCGCACCTTTGCGCTTCCAGTTGAACATCACCCTGGCCAACGCCGACGACGCGGTCAACGATGCCAGCAAGACTTGGCCCGCAAATCGAAAAGTGCTGAACGCCGGGACTCTGGTGCTGGAGAAAACCCAGCCGCAGCTCAGTGGTGAATGCCGTGATATCAACTACGACCCGCTGGTATTGCCGGCGGGGATTCAAGGCTCGGAAGATCCACTGCTGGCCGCGCGTTCCGCCGGTTACGCCGATTCCTACCTGCGTCGCACCAGCGAAGTCAGCCAGTTGCCCGCCGCCAAACAGGAGGCTCGTCCATGAACAAGCAACCGACTCATTTCGTTTTGCTGGCGCGCCTGCTGCACTGGCTGATGGCGCTGATGATCATCGCCATGCTGTTTATCGGCGCGGGCATGGTCACTTCGGTGTCGTCTCGCCACGAATGGTTGATTCATCTGCACAAGCCGCTGGGCATCGCGATTCTGGCGCTGGTGATTGTGCGTCTGCTGGTACGGTTCACTACGCGTCAGCCACCGTTGCCGGATGATCTGCCGGGCTGGCAGGTGTTGGCAGCCAAGGCTTCCCATGTCTTGTTGTATGCGTTGATGCTGGTGTTGCCACTGCTCGGCTGGGCGATGATCAGTGCGTCGGGCGAGCCGGTGATGCTCTCGGCGTCGCTGCATCTGCCGTCGATTGTGCCGGCCGATGCGCAACTGTTTGCGCTGCTGCGCAAGTCGCACGGCTATCTGGCGTATCTGCTGTTTCTGACGGTGCTGCTGCACCTGGCGGCGGCGCTGTTTCATGGCTGGGTGCGTCGTGACGAAGTGCTCGACAGCATGTTGCGCGGGCGTGATCGTGGCTGACCCCATAACGCAAAAGATCGCAGGCCGGCTGCGATCTTTTGTTGTTGCAGGGGAAGGGATCAGCGCAGGGTGTCGACCATGTCGGCGAAGGTGGTCAGCACATCCTTGCCCAATTGCTTGGAACGTTTGCCCGACCAGCCGGTGAGCTTGTCCGGGTGGTCGTCGTGGTCCTTGAACGGCATCTCCAGGGTCAGCGACAGGCAGTCGTATTTCTGTCCGACGCTGTTGCAGGCCAGCGTCATGTTGGCCTGACCCGGTTCGTCGCGGGTGTAGCCGTAGGTGGTCTGGAAATCTTTGGTGGTGTGCTTGAGGTGGCTGCGGAAATGCTCTTCAAGCTTTTCGATGCGCGGTGTGAATCCGGGATTGCCTTCACAGCCGGCGGTGAAGACGTGGGGGATTTCCTCGTCGCCGTGTACGTCGATAAACGCATCGACGCCATACTTTTCCATCTGCTGCTGGACGAACAGCACTTCTGGGCTGATTTCCTGACTGGCGTTCTGCCAGGCGCGATTCAAGTCCTGGCCCATGGCGTTGGTGCGCAGGTGGCCGTGGAAGGCACCGTCCGGGTTCATGTTCGGTACCAGATACAGATCGGCGCTGGCCAGCAGTTTGTTCAGAATCGGGTCGTCATGGCGTTCCAGACGCTCGATCACGCCTTCCATGAACCATTCCGCCATGTGCTCGCCAGGGTGCTGCTGGGCAATGATCCAGATCTTGCGCTGGCCTTCGGCGCCACTGCCTTTGCGCAGCAATTGAATGTCACGGCCTTCGACGCTTTTGCCGGTCGCCAGCAATTCGGTGCCAGCCTTGCTCAGCGCCTGCTCGATGAGCCAGTCGTGACGGCCGCGGCTGTAGGGTTCGAAGTAGGCGAACCAGGCATGAGTCTGTTCGGCTTCGAGGCAGAAGCGCAGGCTGTCGCCTTCGAAGCTGGTGGGGATGCGGAACCAGTTGACGTGGTCGTAGGAAGCGACTGCCTGATAGCCGGTCCAGGCTTTGTTGTAGGAGGACTGGCTGGCATTGACCAGGCGAAACCAGTGTTCCTGATGCACATGCAGGCCGCTGGCTTTGAAGTGGAACCACTGAAAATGAGCGCTGCGGGTGTCCGGACGGATGGCCAGAACCGGATTGAGCGGGTTGCTGATGTCGATGACTTGGATATTGCCGCTGTCGAAATTGGCGCTGATGTCGAACGAAGATTTGGCCACGGTCATAATCGCTTCCAGAGCAGGATTTTTATGACCGGTACTTTACACGCAGGCAGGGCTGAAACCGAGGGGAATTGCGGGTGGAGCGGGGGGCGTCTTCCGTGACGCGCCAGCAGCTTAGAGGCTGTGCGATTGATTCTCAAGTGCTGATCGCCATTAGTTAGGCCCGATGGAGCCTGGTCTGGCTTGCCAATCGATATTCATTTGATATGATCCGCGCCATCGAATTTGCAGCACCCAAAGACTTCATTAGCCTGAAGACACAAGCCCGAAAAACGGGCAAAAAAAGACCCGGCAAAAAGCCGGGTCAAAAACCGTGATTAGCCTGATGAGGAGATAGTCCAGAAGACCGACCTAAGGTCTCTGGTCCATCGACTGATCTCGCGACCAGCTGCTTGCAATAATAATCATTATCATTTGCAAGTCAAACGTTTTTATCTACTCGATGGGAAAATTCTTTCCTGTCCGCCCGTACCTTGTCCGCCGTGACTTCGTCGTTGTCGATCGAATGGTCGACCATCGCCCGCGCCATATCCACCATGTGCACCACCGAGAAGGCCAGGTCGCGATTCGTGCCTTGCAGGTTTTCTGCCGCCTTGAACGCTGTAGCGGCTGCACATCGCAACAAGTCCGAGGCGTGCACCAGTGCTTCCTCGCCACTGAGATGGTTTTTGACATCGAAAAAACGTTCGTCCGTCTCGGATTTCGAAACAGTCGGTTTCAAGTAGTAGTCCAGCGCTCGCTGTGCCGCGGCGTTACCTTGAGGTGAGGTGAAGCTGGTGTCGATTTGCAGATCGGGCAGGTCTTTGCTGCTGATGTTCATCATGAAACGTCACTCCATGTTCGATTGAAAGTCCGTTTCCTTAGGATAGTACCGCCTGTATTTGTGACGAGAATTTAAATACTACAATATGTGTTTTGCCGGTCGAAGACGTCCGCGTAAGGTGCGGCACATGGATAAATGGATTGAGTTGGTCAAGGCCAAGATGAGTGAACTCAAAGTCACTCAAACAGAGCTCGGAGAGCGCGTCGGCATGTCCCAGGGCGGGATCGGTCATTGGCTGAACAAGCGTCGCGAACCCGGTGTTACCGAAATGAACCGCGTGCTCAAGGCGCTGGGAATGGACTTCCTTGAAGTCGTTCTGGTGATTCGCGAACCGCAGCCGACGCCGGAAGACGAGATGCCGCTGGCGCAGAAGTACAACCCGTACTTCCGTTATCCGGTTTGCGATTGGCGTGCACCGTGCGAAGTGCGTGACACTGCGGCGAGCTATCCCGGAGCATCAGCGAAGCAGCGCTTCGAACTGACGGATTACCACGCTCGTGGCGGTGCCGCGTTCTGGCTGACGGTGACGGGGGATTCGATGACCGCGCCCAGCGGCCAGAGCATTGCCGAGGGCATGCTGATTCTGGTTGACCCGGAGTTGGAGGCAGTGCCTGGCAAACTGGTGATCGCCCAGTGGCCGGACAGCGAAGAAGCGATTTTCCGCAAACTCGACGAGCAGGCCGGCCAGCGCTACCTGGTGCCGCTCAACCCGACCTGGCCGAAAACCCTGCTCACCGATGAATGCCGGATCATCGGCGTGGTGGTTCAGGCAACGGCGCGTTACTGAGCGGATCGATCCTCGCTCAAGGCGAGGGTCGATCCTTTTATTTCATCCCTCTTCCAGTTCAACCAAAGCGCTGCCTTCGCTGACCATATCGCCTTCCTGGCAATACAGCGCTTTGATCACACCGGCGTGCGGCGCGCGGATGCTGTGTTCCATCTTCATGGCTTCCAGCACCACCAGTTGCGCCCCGGCCTCAACCGACTGTCCCGTTTCGACCAGCACGCGCACGATGCTGCCGTTCATTGGCGCGGTCAGACCGCCCTGATGGCTGTGGCTGGCTTCAACGGCACTGATCGGATCGAACGCTTCGATGCGCCGCAACTCGCCTTCCCATTCCAGATACAACGCGCCACCCTGATGAATCGCCCGCAATGTGCGGCGCACGCCGTCATGCTCGACGACCAGCGCTTCGCCCAGCAGTCTGGCGTGGGCCGCCGCTCCCAATGTCAGCGCCCGATCCTCTCCCTCGCAGCTCAAATGTAAGGTGATTTCCGCCGGCAATCCTGCGCGCAAACCACCGCCGCAAGACCAGGGTGAGGCGGGATCATCTGCCCGCGCACGCTTGGGCAAACTCTGCGCAAACGCCTGCGCCGCCGCCCGCCAGAACTCATCGCTCAATGTGCCTGGTGCAGGCAGCAATTGCTCCTGATAGCGCGGGATAAACCCGGTATCCAGCTCTGCCGCCGCAAATGCCGGATGCGCGATGATCCGGCGCAGGAAATTGATGTTGGTCTTCAGCCCGCCAATAGCAAACTCGCCGAGCATGCTCAACAGACGCAAGCGTGCCTGTTCGCGATCTTCGCCCCAGGCAATCAGTTTGCCGAGCATCGGGTCGTAGAACGGCGATATCTCGTCACCTTCCTCAACGCCGCTGTCGACCCGCCGCCCTGGCCCTTGCGCCGATTCGCGGTACAAGTGCAGACGCCCGGTGGCCGGGAGGAAATCATTCGCCGGATCTTCGGCATACAAGCGCACTTCAATCGCATGACCGTTGAGCGGCACCTGCGCCTGGGTAATCGGCAGCGCTTCCCCACGGGCGACGCGGATCTGCCAGGCGACCAGATCGAGCCCGGTGATTGCTTCTGTTACCGGGTGCTCGACTTGCAGCCGCGTGTTCATCTCCATGAAGAAAAACTCGCCGCGCGCATCCAGCAAAAACTCCACGGTGCCGGCGCCGACATAACCGATCGCCTGCGCCGAACGCACAGCCGCTTCGCCCATTGCCCGGCGCAACTCGGGCGTCAGACCCGGCGCCGGGGCTTCTTCGACGACTTTCTGGTGCCTACGCTGAATCGAGCAGTCGCGCTCGTTGAGGTACAGGCAGTTGCCGTGCTGATCGGCGAACACCTGAATCTCCACATGACGCGGCTTGAGCAAATACTTTTCCACCAACATCCGCGAGTCGCCAAATGACGATTGCGCTTCGCGCTGCGCCGAGGCGAGGGCTTCGGCCAATTGGCTGATATCCTCGACCACTTTCATGCCTTTACCACCGCCGCCGGCCGTGGCCTTGAGCAGCACCGGATAACCGATGCGTTCGCAGGCTTCGCGGAAGGTATCGAGATCCTGCGCTTCGCCGTGATAGCCCGGCACCAGTGGCACGCCAGCCTTTTCCATCAACGCCTTGGCGGCGGATTTGCTGCCCATCGCATCGATGGCCGCGGCGGGCGGCCCGAGGAAGATCAGTCCGGCGCCTTCGATGGCGCGGGCGAATCCAGCATTCTCCGAGAGAAAACCATAGCCGGGATGAATCGCCTGGGCACCGCTGGCCTTGGCGGCGGCGATCAACTTGTCGATTTGCAGATAACTCTCAGCGGCCTTGCTGCCGCCCAGATCAACACGGATATCGGCTTCACGGCTGTGCCGCGCATCGCGGTCAGTGGCGCTGTGCACGGCGACGGTAGTCAGGCCCAAGGCCTTGGCGGTGCGCATCACCCGGCAAGCGATTTCGCCGCGGTTGGCCACCAGCACAGTGGTAATCACAGGTGCGCTCATCAACGCGACTCCTTGGTGGATGCGGCTTGCCAGTTCGGTGGGCGTTTTTGCAGAAAGGCGCGCAAGCCTTCCTGGCCTTCAGGGCTGACGCGAATCCGCGCGATGGCATTTTCGGTGTAACGGCGCAGGGCCGGGGTCAGCGCGCCGTTGCCGACTTCACGCAGCAGATCTTTGCTGGCGCGCATGGCGGCGGGGCTGTTGAGCAACAGGTTGTCGATCCACTGTTCGACCTGTTGCTCCAGTTCAGTGGCGGGATAGCTTTCCGACAATAAGCCGATCTCCCGCGCCCGCTGGCCGCCGAAGCGCTCGGCCGTCAGTGCATAACGCCGCGCCGCCCTTTCACCGATTGCCTGCACCACGAACGGGCTGATCACCGCCGGCGCCAGGCCGATGCGCACTTCCGACAGGCAGAACTGCGCGTCATCGGCGCCGATCGCCATGTCACAGCAACTGATCAAGCCCAGCGCACCACCGAACGCCGCGCCCTGAACCACGGCCAGCGTGGGGATTTTCAGTTTGGCGAGGTTGTACATCAGCTCGGCGAGTTCGCGGGCGTCATCGAGGTTGGTGTGGTAATCGAGCTCCGCCGATTGCTGCATCCACGCCAGGTCTGCGCCGGCGCTGAAATGCTTGCCACGTCCGCGCAGCAGCAGGAAACGCAGGCTCGAATCGCTGGCGACCTTGTCGAGGGCGAGGATCAGTTCGCGGATCATCTCGGCGTTGAAGGCGTTGTTTTTCTCGGCGCGGTTGAGCCACAAGGTCGCAAAACCGCGTGGGTCGTTTTGCAGTTCGAGGGTATTGAAGTCGTTCATCAGATTCTCCCCATCACATCCGGAACACGCCGAAGCGGCTCGGTTCGATTGGCGCGTTCAGCGACGCGGACAAGGCCAGGGCCAGTACGTCGCGGGTCTGCGCCGGATCGATGACGCCGTCGTCCCACAGCCGCGCGCTGGAGTAGTAGGGGTGACCCTGTTCTTCGTACTGATCGAGAATCGGCTGCTTGATCTCGGTCTCCTGCTCGGCGCTGAACGCCTGACCGCTGCGTTCGGCCTGTTCGCGTTTGACCTGCACCAGCACACCGGCGGCCTGTTCGGCACCCATCACGCCGATCCGCGCGTTCGGCCACATCCACAAGAAACGCGGATCGTAAGCGCGCCCGCACATGCCGTAGTTGCCGGCACCGAAGCTGCCGCCGATGATCACGGTGAATTTCGGCACTTTGGCGCAGGCCACCGCGGTCACCAGTTTCGCGCCGTGTTTGGCGATGCCGCCGGCCTCGTATTTCTGGCCGACCATGAAACCGGTGATGTTCTGCAGAAACAACAGCGGGATGCCGCGCTGGCAGGCCAGTTCGATGAAGTGCGCGCCTTTCTGCGCGGCTTCGGCGAAGAGGATGCCGTTGTTCGCCAGAATCGCGATCGGGTAGCCATGCAGGTGAGCGAAACCGCAGACCAGCGTGGTGCCGAACAGCGCTTTGAATTCATCGAACACCGAGCCGTCGACCAGCCGCGCAATCACTTCGCGCACATCGAATGGCTGCTTGGCGTCGGCCGGAACCACGCCGTACAGCTCGTCGCTGGCGTACAGCGGCGCAATCGGCGTGCGTTGCTGCACCTCGCCGAGTTTGCGCCAGTTGAGGTTGGCAACGCTGCGGCGGGCGAGGGCAAGGGCGTGTTCGTCGTTCTCGGCGTAATGGTCGGCCACACCAGAAGTCTTGCAGTGCACATCGGCGCCGCCGAGGTCTTCGGCGCTGACCACTTCGCCGGTCGCGGCTTTCACCAGCGGCGGGCCGGCGAGGAAAATCGTCGCCTGGTTGCGCACCATGATCGCTTCGTCCGCCATTGCCGGCACATACGCGCCGCCAGCGGTGCACGAGCCCATGACCACGGCGATCTGCGGGATGCCCATGGCGCTCATGTTGGCCTGGTTGAAAAAGATCCGCCCGAAATGCTCGCGATCCGGAAACACTTCGTCCTGACGCGGCAGGTTCGCGCCACCGGAATCCACCAGATAAATGCACGGCAGGCGATTCTGCTGGGCGATGGTCTGCGCGCGCAGGTGTTTTTTCACGGTGAGCGGGTAATACGAGCCACCTTTCACCGTCGCATCGTTGGCGACGATCATGCACTCCACGCCTTCGACGCGGCCGATCCCGGCGATCACCCCGGCAGCCGGGACGTCTTCGCCATACACGGCGTGAGCCGCCAGTTGGCTGATTTCGAGAAACGGCGAGCCCGGATCGAGCAAGCGATTGATGCGCTCGCGCGGCAGCAATTTACCGCGCGAAGTGTGACGCTCCTGGGCTTTGGCACCGCCGCCCTGCGCCACCTGGGCGAGGAGGGTGTGCAGCGCGTCGACCTGTTTGAGCATCGCCGCGCTGTTGGCGGCGAACTCCGCTGAACGCGGGTTGAGCTGAGTGTGCAGAATCATGGGGCTTACTCCGTAAGCAGCTTCTAGCTACAAGCGGCAAGTCGGGGCAAGAGCGCGGTTCTCTTGCAGCTTGAAGCTTGCGGCTTGCAGCTGCCGAAATTCATTTCGTCTCGTTGAACAGTTCACGGCCGATCAGCATGCGCCGGATCTCGCTGGTGCCGGCACCGATTTCGTAGAGCTTGGCGTCGCGCAGCAGGCGGCCGGCGGGGAATTCGTTGATGTAGCCATTGCCGCCGAGAATCTGGATCGCGTCGAGGGCCATTTGCGTGGCGCGCTCGGCGGTGTAGAGAATCACCCCGGCCGCGTCCTTGCGCGTGGTTTCGCCGCGTTCGCAGGCCTCGGCCACCGCGTACAGATAAGCGCGGCTGGCGTTGAGCTGGGTATACATGTCGGCGACTTTGCCCTGGATCAGCTGGAACTCGCCGATGCTCTGGCCGAACTGCTTGCGGTCGTGGATGTACGGCACGATCAGGTCCATGCACGACTGCATGATTCCGGTCGGGCCGCCCGAGAGCACCACGCGCTCGTAATCGAGGCCGCTCATCAGCACTTTCACGCCACCGTTGAGCACACCGAGAATGTTTTCTTCCGGCACTTCGACGTCATCAAAAAACAGCTCGCAGGTGTTGGAGCCGCGCATGCCGAGCTTGTCGAACTTGTTGCTGCGGCTGAAGCCTTTCCAGTCGCGCTCGACGATGAATGCAGTGATGCCGTGCGGGCCTTTTTCCAGGTCAGTCTTGGCGTAGATCACGTAGGTGTTGGCGTCGGGGCCGTTGGTGATCCAGGTTTTGCTGCCGTTGAGGACGAAGCGGTCGCCGCGTTTGTCGGCGCGCAGTTTCATCGAAACCACGTCGGAACCGGCGTTAGGCTCGCTCATCGCCAGGGCGCCGACGTGCTCGCCGCTGATCAGTTTCGGCAGGTATTTGCTTTTCTGTTCGTGGTTGCCGTTGCGGTTGATCTGGTTGACGCAAAGGTTGGAGTGCGCGCCATAGGACAACGCCACCGACGCCGAGCCACGGCTGATTTCTTCCATCGCCACCACATGCGCCAGATAACCCAGACCGGCGCCGCCGTATTCTTCCGGCACGGTGATGCCGAGCAGGCCCATGTCACCGAATTTGCGCCACATGTCCGCGGGGAACAGGTTGTCGTGGTCGATCTGCGCGGCACGCGGGGCGATCTGATCGGCGACGAAGGACTGCACCTGATCGCGCAGCATGTCGATGGTTTCACCGAGGGCGAAATTCAGGGATGGATAGCTCATGGGTCACCTTTTGGCTTTTTTATCGGGTGGAGCGCACGACGAGTCGGCGCTCAGCTTTACGTTAACGTAAAGCTTCCAGAGACCGACTGTCAATCGGCTTTACGTAAGCGTCAACTTGGGCGAGAGTAAGGTCAGTTCAGGATCAGATATCGGTTTGTTTCTGGTGGGAGCGAGCCTGCTCGCGAAAGCGCTGTATCAGTCGCCCTAAAGGGTGAATGACGCAGCGTATTCGCGAGCAGGCTCGCTCCCACAGGGATTCAAAACCGGGAAAACCCACTAATAAAGACAATAGGGGTCATCATGGATCAACCCACCGCAAACCCGCAGCGTAGCTACAGCCGTGGCTCTCAGGACAAGGCTTTGCTGGCGATGACCATAGGTCAGCGCTTCGATCAGACTGTCGCACAACACCCGGACGGCGAGGCGCTGGTGGTGCGCCATCAGCAGTCGCGTTACTCCTGGCGGCAATTGGCCGAAGCGGTGGATGAGCAGGCCAGAGCCTTGCTCGCACTAGGTTTGCAGACCGGCGATCGCCTCGGCATCTGGGCGCCGAACTGCGCGCAGTGGTGCATCACCCAGTTCGCCACGGCGAAGATCGGCGTGATCCTGGTCAACATCAATCCCGCCTATCGCAGCTCCGAACTCGAGTACGTGCTCAAGCAATCCGGCTGTCAATGGCTGGTCTGTGCCGGAGCGTTCAAGACCTCGAATTACCACGCAATGCTCCAGAGCCTGGCGCCAGAATTGGCCGAGCACGCCATCGGTCACCTGCGCAGCGAACGCCTGCCGGAGCTGCGCGGCGTGATCAGCCTCGATGCCAATCCGCCGCCCGGTTTTCTGCCGTGGTCGCAGCTCAGCGATCTGGCCGCCAGCGTCTCGTCCGAACAGCTGCGCGAACGCAGCACCAGCCTGCATTTCGATCAACCGGTGAACATCCAGTACACCTCCGGCACTACCGGTTTCCCCAAGGGCGCGACCCTCAGTCACTACAACATTCTCAACAACGGCTACATGGTCGGCGAAAGCCTCGGCCTGACGGCTGCCGATCGTCTGGTGATTCCGGTGCCGCTGTATCATTGCTTCGGCATGGTCATGGGCAACCTCGGTTGCGTCACCCATGGCAGCACGATGATTTACCCCAACGACGCTTTCGATCCGGCGCTGACCCTGCAAGCGGTAGCCGAAGAACAGGCCACGGCGCTGTACGGTGTGCCGACCATGTTCATCGCCATGCTCGATCAGCCGCAGCGGCAGACCTTCGACCTGTCGAGCCTGCGCACCGGGATCATGGCCGGCGCCACCTGTCCGATTGAGGTCATGCGCCGGGTGATCAATGAAATGCACATGAGCGAAGTGCAGATCGCCTACGGCATGACCGAAACCAGCCCGGTGTCGCTGCAGACCGGGCCAGCGGATGAGCTGGAGCTGCGCGTCACCACGGTCGGGCGCACCCAGCCGCAACTGGAAAGCAAGATCATCGACACCGCCGGCAACCTCGTGCCGCGCGGCACCATTGGCGAATTGTGCACGCGCGGTTACAGCGTGATGCTCGGTTACTGGAACAATCCGCAGGCCACCGCCGAAGCCATCGACGAGGCGGGATGGATGCACACCGGCGATCTGGCGAGCATGAACGAGGAGGGTTACGTCAACATCGCCGGGCGTAACAAGGACATGATCATTCGTGGCGGCGAGAACGTTTATCCGCGTGAGCTGGAGGAGTTTTTCTTCACTCATCCGGCGGTGGCGGACGTGCAGGTGGTCGGCATTCCGTGCTCGCGCTACGGTGAGGAAATCGTCGCCTGGATCAAATTCCACCCCGGCCACAGCGCCTCCGAAGTGGAGCTGCAAACCTGGTGCAAGGAACGCATCGCCCATTTCAAGACACCGCGTTACTTCAAATTCGTCGACGCGTTTCCGATGACGGTGACGGGCAAGATCCAGAAATTCAGGATGCGCGAGATCAGTATCGAGGAGTTGAAAACAATCGAGGGATAATCACAAAACTTCTGTGGGAGCGAGCCTGCTCGCGAATGCGTTGTGTCATTCAGCGCAAATGTGTCTGGCACACCGTTTTTGCGAGCAGGCTCGCTCCCACAGGATGCAGTGACAGAGAGACGAATCACAGAAAGCACAAAGGGGAGCCGAAGCTCCCCTTTAATTTGTCGTTGCGTGCTCTTTTTATTATTGAGGGTCGGTCTGTTGTTGTTTTTGGCAACCGTGGCCCTGTACAGCTTTTTGGCGACCCCCATCCGGGGTCAAGAGCAAACGTATTTTTTTGAGCGCTGATCTGCTTTCTCGTTTAACGATCCAACCGATTCGGGAGCTACCTGAAGGTAGTTTTATTGTTCTCTGCCCGGTTGCGGGTCACTCCTGAGAGCACCCTGAAAAGCACACCTTCTCCAAAAAAATCTGTTAGCTGCGTCTCTGCCGTGTTGTTCTTGTTATGTCAGAGTCGTTTCGTCTTGTTTTTATTGGTTTGCGGCTTTTTATTCTTGTTATGCAGTAGAGATAGCAGGTGTCGTGCCAACTTTTAAAAAGCTTTATAAATCAGACGGTTATGGCTTTCTGGTTTTTTTAGCTCCGGGCAAAGCCAGACAATTTGTTTCCGTGTTACTCGCTTTTGCCCACATCACTGACGCAGCGGTAACACCTCACTGCGCGCTGCGCGCCTTGGCTACCCGCGAGCCGCTGGGCCGGCCGAGCACTGCGCTGATCTGCTGGCCCGCGATAATCAAGGCGTCCAGGTCGATGCCGGTCTCGATCCCCAGGCCGTCGAGCAGGTACACCACGTCCTCGGTGGCAACGTTACCGCTCGCGCCCTTGGCGTAAGGACAGCCGCCGAGGCCGGCGATAGAGCTGTCGAACACCGCAATGCCTTCGAGCAGGCTGGCGTAGATGTTAGCCATGGCCTGGCCGTAGGTGTCGTGAAAATGCCCGGCGAGTCTGTCCCGTGGCACCTGCGCCGAGACCACCTCGAACAGGCGCCGGGTCGCGCCCGCCGTGCCGGTGCCGATGGTGTCGCCCAGCGACACTTCGTAGCAGCCCATCGCGTACAGTTCGCGCGCGACCATTGCCACTTGCTCCGGCGCAACGGTGCCTTCATACGGGCAGCCCAGCACACAGGACACGTAACCGCGCACGGTAACGCCGTGTTGTTTCGCCGCTTCCATGATCGGCGCAAAGCGCGCCAGGCTTTCGCTGATCGAGCAGTTGATGTTGCGCTGCGAGAACGCCTCGGACGCCGCTGCGAACACCGCGACTTCCTTGACCCCGGCGGCGAGCGCGTCTTCAAAGCCGCGCAGGTTCGGTGCCAGCGCGCCATAGGTCACGCCGGGCTTGCGCTGAATCTGCGCGAACACCTCGGCGGAACCGGCCATTTGCGGTACCCATTTCGGTGAGACGAAACTGCCGACTTCGATATAGCCCAGACCTGCAGCGCTCAGGGCATCGACCAGTTGCACCTTGTCAGCGACGCTGATCGGCTGGGCTTCGTTCTGCAGGCCATCGCGCGGGCCGACTTCGATCAGGCGTACTTGGGAGGGGAGGGACATGGGCGGGATCTGCCTGTTTTTTTTGAATTCACGAAGAACCCTGTGGGAGCGAGCCTGCTCGCGAAAGCGGTGGATCGGTCACCGTTAATGTTGGATGACAGAATGCATTCGCGAGCAGGCTCGCTCCCACAGGGCACCAATAATTGCTAGACCGCCTGCTGGCTCTTGAGCGTCTGCTCCAATGCCTGCACGCAGCGCTCTTCGGCCGTATCCAGCTCGAGCTTCATCTGTTCGATATCCAGCAATTGCTGCTCGAGCTGTTCGCGGCGTTCGCTGATTTTCGCCAGCATGCTGTTGAGCTGCTTGGTGTTGCCGCCGGACGGGTCGTAGAGTTCGATCAGCTCGCGGCATTCGGCCAGGGAAAAGCCGATGCGCTTGCCGCGCAGGATCAGCTTGAGGGTGACCTTGTCGCGCGGCGAATAGATACGTTCCTGGCCACGACGCTCGGGGCTGAGCAGGCCTTGCTCTTCATAAAAGCGGATCGCCCGGGTGGTGATGTCCAGCTCGCGGGCGAGGTCGGAAATGCTGTAGGTCTGACTGCTCATGAAAGCGCTCGGAAAAGGGGCATGGCGCTAAGCTAATCGGTGGTTTACGTTTACGTCAAGGATCAAGATCCTCGCTGCGTTTGCCGGCCTCTTCGCGAGCAGGCTCGCTCCCACATTGAATTGCATTTCATCGGAAGGAATGCAGTCGAATGTGGGAGCGAGCCTGCTCGCGAAGAACGATTACGCAGTAAAAAGCCCTACACCTTCTCCAGCCTCTTCTCCTGCGCCGTCACCTGCTGGCATAACTCGATCATCTGCTCGCGCATCCAGCGGTTGGCCGGGTCCTGGTCGGTGCTTTCGTGCCAGTACAAATGCGTTTCCACCGACGGCACATCATTCACCGGCAAATTGAACGATTGCAGGTCATGACGGCGGGCGAAGCGTTCCGGCACGGTCATGACCATGTCGGTCTGCTGCATCACTTGCGAGGCCATCAGATAGTGTTGCGAGCGCAGGGCGATCTTGCGCTGGATGCCCATTTTGCCCAGCGCCAGATCGACATAGCCCAACCCGCTGCGGCGGCTGGAGATATGGATGTGGGTCAGCGAAAGATAATCATCGAGGCTGAGTTTTTCCTTGCCCGCCATCGGATGGCCTTTGCGCATGGCGCAGACGTAACGGTCGTCCATCAGCTTGACGTGGCGTACCTGCGGGTCGGTGTTCAGTGGCGCATCCACGGCGAAATCCAGACGCCCGGCTGCGAGTTCCTTGGTGGTTTCCCGGCGCTTGGACAGAAAGCTTTCGATGATCACCGTTGGCGCCAGGCGGCGCAGGCGCTGGAACAGTGGCGGCAGAATGATTGCTTCGGTCAGGTCGGTCATGCTGATGCGGTAAGTCTTCACCGCCTGCGCCGGGTTGAATATGCGGCTTTCCTGCACCGACACGCGCAGCAGCGACAGCGCGTTGCGCACCGGGCCGATGATGTTCTGCGCCATCGGTGTGGGCACCATGCCTTGCGCGGTGCGGACGAAAAGCGGGTCGTTGAAGGTCTCGCGCAACCGCGCCAAGGCGTTGGACACCGCCGGCTGGGTGATGCCGACAATCTGCCCGGCGCGGGTCAGGTTGGCTTCGGTGTAGATCGCGTCGAAGACGATGAAAAGGTTGAGGTCGACCTTGCTCAGGTTCATAACGCGGCTTCTCTTGTTATTAAGTGCAAGTGTTTTGGGGCTGACAATCAGCCGATCATATATCGGTGATGAATGTTTATACACGCCGAGAATAGGCTAGGTAAATTATGAGTGCTGTTCTAGCATCGATTGCATGACTTGAACAACCTCTGCCCGAGAAGGTAACTACCCATGGATTTCGCTTATTCGCCCAAGGTTCAGGAACTGCGTGAGCGCGTGACTGCGTTCATGGACACTTACGTTTACCCGGCCGAAGCGGTGTTCGAACGCCAGGTCGCCGAGGGCGACCGCTGGCAGCCGACCGCGATCATGGAAGAGCTCAAGGCCAAGGCCAAGGCTGAAGGCCTGTGGAATTTGTTTCTGCCTGAGTCCGAGCTGGGCGCTGGCCTGACTAACCTTGAATACGCGCCGCTGGCGGAAATCATGGGCCGTTCCCTGCTGGGGCCGGAGCCGTTCAACTGCTCGGCGCCGGACACCGGCAACATGGAAGTGCTGGTGCGCTACGCCAACGAAGAACAAAAACAGCGCTGGCTCGAACCGCTGCTGCGCGGCGAGATCCGCTCGGCGTTCGCCATGACCGAGCCCGACGTGGCGTCTTCCGATGCGACCAACATGGCCGCCCGAGCTGTGCGTGATGGCGATCAGTGGGTGATCAACGGCAAGAAATGGTGGACCTCCGGCGCCTGCGATCCGCGCTGCAAAATCCTGATCTTCATGGGCCTGAGCAACCCCGACGCACCGCGTCACGCTCAGCACTCGATGATCCTCGTGCCGGTCGATACCCCCGGCGTGAAGATTGTCCGTCCGCTGCCGGTGTTCGGTTACGACGACGCACCGCACGGTCACGCCGAAGTGTTGTTCGACAACGTGCGCGTGCCGTACGAAAACGTCCTGCTGGGTGAAGGACGCGGCTTCGAAATCGCCCAGGGTCGCCTTGGCCCAGGGCGGATTCACCACTGCATGCGTTCGATCGGCATGGCTGAGCGGGCACTGGAACTGATGTGCAAACGCTCGGTGAGCCGCACCGCGTTCGGCAAACCGCTGGCGCGTCTGGGTGGCAACATCGACAAGATCGCCGACTCGCGGATGGAGATCGACATGGCGCGTCTGCTGACGTTGAAAGCGGCGTACATGATGGACACCGTCGGCAACAAAGTGGCGAAAAGCGAGATTGCGCAAATCAAAGTGGTTGCGCCGAACGTGGCCCTGCGGGTGATCGACCGCGCTATCCAGATGCACGGCGGGGCAGGGGTGTCTAACGATTTCCCGCTGGCCTACATGTATGCGATGCAACGCACCCTGCGCTTGGCCGACGGCCCGGACGAAGTGCACCGCGCGGCGATTGGCAAGTTTGAGATCGGCAAGTATGTGCCGAAGGAGATGATGCGTAGCGGCCAGTAACACCGAGTTGCCTCATTCGCGAGCAGGCTCGCTCCCACAAGATTTGTGCACGCCACAGATCCAATGTGGGAGCGAGCCTGCTCGCGAAAGGGCCTGCACATTCAGCACATCGACATCAGGATCAATACACCCAAACCTCAACCCGCCGATTCTTGATCCGTCCCTCATCCGCGCTGTTGGTGGCCACCGGCATCAGCGCGCCGAAGCCGCGTACTTCGCGCATGACCACACCGTTTTTGACCAGCTCGCGACGCACCGCCATTGCCCGCAGCTTCGACAGCAGATCGGCCCGTGCCGGGTCATCCTTCAAATCGCCAAACCCCACCAGCGTCACTGCCCGTTCGGTCTTGCCATTGCGCTTTATATAGTCGAGCACCCGCGCCAGATCCTGCCGCGCCTTGTTGTCCAGACTGGCGCTGCCCTCGGCAAAACGGAAATTCACTGTCAGACGCTGGGCATGCCGGCTGAGGGATTGGTAACCCTCGGGCATCAGCGCATTCGGCGTCACGCTCATGGCCTGCACGGTCTGGCTGACAAAACCGCTAGTGGCGACGATCCCCTGACCCTGCGGGCTCTGTGCGAACGCGGCTAACGCCTGCGCCCACGGATTGCGGCTGTCCGGCGGTAGATAAAAGAACAAGCGCCGCGACAGCGGATAATCTTCGGTGGCGATCAGACTGTTCAGCGGCAGCATCGCTTGCGAGGCGCCGTCGGCAATCGCCACGGCTTTGGCTTGACGCACGTAAGGCAAGCCGATGAAGCCGATACCTTGCGGGTCCGCGCTGACGGCGTCGGACAATTGCTCGCTGGATTCGAAGCGTTTCGCCGCGCTGCTGAGACTTTTCCCACGCCGGCTCAGGACCAGTTCCTTGAACGTGTCGTATGTTCCCGACTGATCATCCCGCGCATATAAATGAATGGCGCCGCCACGGCTACCGAGCTCTTCCCAGGTTTTCACTTCGCCGGCAAAAATCCGCGCCAATTGCTCGGTGTCCAGCTGCTGCAATGGATTGGCCGGGTTGAGGATGATCGCCAGGCCGTCGATGGCAATGACTTGCTCGGCCGCCGGGCTTTTCAGATCGCCGAGGGCTTGCAGGGCAAGCAGTTCGCTGTCCTTGATCTCGCGGGAAGAGGCGGCCAGATCGGCGCTGGCGTTTTTCAACGCGGCGAAACCGGTGCTGGAACCGTGGGCGGCGACTTCGATGATTACGCGTTGGCCTTGTTCGGTCTGGCCGACGATGCGTTGTTCGTTGGCGGTGTCCGGGGTTTCGCGGTGGATTTTCAGCAGGCCCTGTTCCTGCAACAGGCCTTCGACCAGCGCCGGGCCGAGTTCGGCGCCGATGGTGTTGGAGCCCTGAATGCGCAATGCCGGACCGTTTTCGGGGATCGGCAGGGCGGCGGCGGACACCGACAGCCAGCCATTCAACAGGAAAACGCAGAGAACACGCAGGGTCATGCCGGCACCGAATCAAGCCAAGAGGATTGCCGGGGAGATTAAGTCAGGCGCGTGACCGAAATATGACAGGGGATTACCTGTGGGAGCGAGCCTGGTCGCGAAGGCGGCGTGTCAGTCGAAAAAATCGTCGCTGATCCACCGCATTCGCGAGCAGGCTCGCTCCCACAATGAAAATTCCCTCAGGCTGGATCAGGCCAGCTCAAGCCAGATCGGCGCATGGTCCGAGGGCTTTTCCATGCCGCGCAGTTCGTAGTCCACCCCGGCATCCTTGACCCGTGGCAGCAGGCCATGGGACGCCAGAATCACATCGATGCGCAGGCCACGCTTGGGCTCATCTTCGAAACCACGGCTGCGGTAGTCGAACCAGCTGAACATGTCGCTCACGTCGGGGTTGAGGTGCCGATAGCTGTCGGTCAGGCCCCAGTTCTTCAGGCGCGCCATCCACTCGCGTTCTTCCGGCAGGAAGCTGCATTTGCCGGTTTTCAGCCAGCGCTTCATGTTGTCCGGGCCGATGCCGATATCGCAGTCTTCCGGGGAAATGTTCACATCACCCATCACCACCAGTGGCTGTTCGTTGTGGAACTGGCTTTCCAGCAGTGCTTGCAGATCGCTGTAGAAACGCTGCTTGGCGGGGAATTTGGTCGGGTGGTCGCGGCTTTCACCCTGTGGGAAATAGCCGTTCATGATCGTCACTGGCACGCCATTGGCATCAGCGAAAGTGCCCCAGATAAAGCGCCGCTGCGCGTCTTCTTCATCGGTGGCGAAGCCTTTATGGATCGCGATCGGTTCGTTGCGCGAGAGCAGGGCGACACCGTAATGGCCCTTCTGGCCATGGAAGTGCACGTGGTAGCCGAGGGCGCGGATGTCTTCGAGGGGGAACTGGTCGTCGTGAACCTTGGTTTCCTGCAGGCCGATCACGTCGGGCTGATGTTTTTCGATCAGCGCTGCCAGCTGATGCGGACGGGCACGCAGTCCGTTGATGTTGAAGGAAACAATCTTCATGGTCGGCAGTCCTGGCAAAAGGGCGATGCTAGCTGACATGGGGGAGATGGGCCAGTGTGGGACAAATCATTTTGGCCTGTGGGATTTGTAGCGCTTGTCCCGGCCCCATCGCTGGCAAGCCAGCTCCCACAGGTTTCTGTGGTGTATGTAAATGTTGTGAACGACGCAGACACTGTGGGAGCTGGCTTGCCAGCGATGAGGCCCGCCCCAGTCGATGAAGATCCGAGGCTGGTCTAACCTGTCAGGTGAACCACCACATCCGCCCAAGGTTCGTACCAACAAGCGCGCCTGCCACCGAGCGCGCCCCCGGGGAGAATCACTGCCATGCCTGAAACCCAGTTCGCCGTCGCCGACATCCACATGCTCGACCGCGGCTATTCCCGCGAAGCCCGCTCGTTGCTGTATCAGGCCTATCGCCACGAGCCGACCTTCGGCTACCTGTTCGAAGCCGAACGCCCGGGCTATGAACAACGCGTGCGCGCGACGGTGCGCGAGCTGGTCAAACAGCATTTCCTTCAGGACCTGCCGGCGATCGGCCTGCTGGTCAACGATCGCTTGATCGGCATCGCCCTGATCGCACCTCCGCAACGGCGCCTGGGCGTTACCGAAAGCTGGGCTTGGCGCTTGCGCATGGTGCTCAGCACCGGGTTTCGCTGCACCCGGCGTTATCTGGAATATCACGCTGCCGTCGCCGCGTGCGTGCCCGGTGATTCGGTGCACATGCTGCCGTTACTCGGTGTCCACCCGCAGTTTCAGGGCAAGCACTACGGCGAACAGTTGCTCACTGCCGTGCACAACTGGTGCGCCGTCGATGAAACCTCGCAAGGGGTGGTGCTCGACACCGGCAACCCGCGCTACCTGGAATTCTATAAAAGGCAGGGTTATCAGGAGATCGGCGAGGTTGCCGTCGGGCCGGTGCGCGAACACGTATTTTTCCACGCCAATCCGCAGGTGTTACAGACAGCAACGGGATAATGATCGAACTTCTTCACAAATTACCTGTTCTATCAGGCTCCCGAGCCCGTGATAGCATCCGCGCCTATGAAGTTTCCACGAAGATTTACCAGCGGCGTGCTGATGCTGTTATCCAGCTGCGCGGCGCTGGCGCAAAGTGAATTGGATGTACGGATCAAGCCGTCCAACGATGAACTCAAGGCCAATATAGAAGGCTATATCGGCAGCCTCGGCGATCGCGACGAAGAAGCCTTGCTGCGCTTCAGTCGCGGTGCCGAAGAGCAGGCGCGCAAAGCGGCCCAGGCGCTGGGCTACTACCAGCCGCAGATCGACAGCGACGTCAAGGGCGGGGAAAAACCGCGTCTGGTGCTCAACATCGATCCCGGCGAGCCGATCCGCCTGCGCAACGTCACCGTACGTGTCGATGGCCCGGCGGCCTCGCTGAAATCCTTCCGCGTACCGAAAGGCGACCTGCTCAAGTCCGGCGCCGTGCTTAACCATGGTCGTTACGAAGACGCCAAACGGGTGATCCAGAACCAGGCCTCGCGCTTCGGTTACTTCAGCGGCCATTTCACCAGCCAGAAACTCATGGTCGATCCCCGCGCGGGCGTGGCCGACATCGAATTGATCTACGACAGCGGCCCGCGCTATGCGTTGGGCAATGTCAGTTTCGAGGGCGACACGCCATTCGACGAAGACCTGCTGCAACGCATGGTGCCGTTCAAGGCAGGCGAACCCTACGATTCGGAACTGATCGCCGAACTCAATCGCGACCTGCAATCGAGCGGCTATTTCGAAGGCGTGCGCGTCGACGCGGCGCCGACGGCGGCAAAAAATGACGTCATTCCAGTCGAGGTCAAACTCGACACGCGCAAGCCGCGCACCATGGGTCTGGGCCTTGGCTACTCGACCGACGTCGGCCCGCGCATCAAAGCCAACTGGACGCGTCACTGGGTCAATCCGCAGGGCGACAGTTACGGCTGGGAAGCTGAACTCTCGGCGCCCCGACAGAACGTCGGGCTGTTCTATGACATCCCGCTCGACCCGCCACTGACCGACAAATTGCGCTGGGCCGGCGGCTATCAATTCGAAGACATCGAAGGCTCCGACACCCTCAGCAAGCTGCTGACGTTCGGCCCGGAATGGCACAGCAAGTTGCCCAGCGGCTGGCAGCGGGTGATCTCGCTGAAATGGCAACGTGAAGAATACGAACTCGGCGACGACTCCGGCCTGAGCACGCTGCTCATGCCCGGCATCAGTTATTCGTACCTCAAAAGCGACAACCGCATCGACCCGCGCAACGGCTATCGTTTGAGCTTCGAAAGCAAAGTGGCCAAGGAAGGTCTCGGCTCCGACAACAACCTTTTATATGGCACCGCGCTGGTCAAGGGCCTGACCACGGTGTTCGACAAGCACCGCTTGCTCGGCCGCGTGCAGGTTGGCGGCAGCGCCACCAACGGCTACAACTCGATTCCGCCATCGCTGCGCTTCTTTGCCGGTGGCGATCAGAGCGTGCGCGGTTACGACTACCAGAGCCTGTCGCCAAAAAACTCCGACGGCGACCGCATCGGTGGCCGCTACATGATTGCCGGCAGCGTCGAATATCAATATTCGATTGCCGAGAAATGGCGTGTGGCGACCTTCGTCGACCAAGGCAACTCTTTCAACAAACTCGAACTGCCCGACCTCAAGACCGGGGTCGGTGTGGGTGTGCGCTGGGTCTCGCCGGTCGGGCCGATCCGCCTTGACCTGGCCCACGCGCTGGACGACGACGGCGGCATCCGGCTGCACTTTTCCATGGGGCCTGAGCTGTGAAGCGTGGTTTGAAAATAACAGCGCTGACTTTGTTGGCGCTGGTCTTGTTGATCGTCTTGAGCCTCGCCGCACTGCTTGGCACGCAGGCCGGCAGTCGTTGGGCGTTGGGCCTGGTGCCGGGCCTGAGCGTGGAGAATTTCCATGGTCGCCTCGCTGGGCAGTGGAGCGCCGATCACCTGGTGTGGCAGCAGGACACCAGCCGTGTCGAGCTGAACAAGGCGATCTTCGCCTGGTCGCCGCTGTGCCTGACGCGCGTGACCTTGTGCATCGATCAGCTCAAGGCCGAGCAGGTGATCCTGCAATTCCCGCCGAGCGAAGCAACCACCGACAGCGGCCCGATCAAACTGCCGGACCTGCAATTGCCTGTGGCCATCGAACTGGGCGATGTTGAGGTCGGCAGCCTGTTGTTCAACGGCAGCGAACAGCTCAAGGGCTTGCAACTGGCGGCGCACTGGACCGCTCAGGGCCTGCAGATCGACAGCGTGAAATTGCAGCGCGACGAACTCAGCCTGAACCTGTCCGGCCTGCTGCAACCGAGCGGCAACTGGCCGCTGAAAATTCAAGGTGATCTGACCTTGCCCGCGCCCGGCAGCGAGCCGTGGACCCTGGCGCTGAAAGTCGACGGCGATCTGTTGAAAACCCTCAACCTGCATGCCGACAGCCGTGGCTACCTCGACGGTCAGTTGAACGGCGAGTTGCAAGCGCTGGCGGAAAACCTCCCGGCCAAGCTGCGCATCACCAGCGACGCGTTCAAACCCAGCGCCGATCTGCCGGACACCCTGCAATTCAATCAGCTTGTGCTCACGGGCGAAGGCGACCTGAAAAACGGTTATCAACTGCTCGGCAACGCAACGTTGCCCGCCGAAAAATCGCCAGTGGCGCTGCTGCTCAAAGGCAAGGTCGACGCCAATGGTGCGCAGATCGCCGGTCTTGATCTGACGGCCAACGACAAGCAAAGCCTCAAGCTCACCGGCAATGTCGACTGGAGCAAAGGCCTCAGCGCTCAGGCCAATATCAACTGGCAAGACTTCCCGTGGCATCGGCTCTATCCGGAAATCGACGAACCGCAGGTCGCGTTGCGTACTTTCACTGGCGAAGTGTCCTACACCGACGGCCAGTACCTCGGTAATTTCGACGCTGCGCTGGATGGCCCGGCCGGCGCGTTCACTTTGAGCAGTCCGTTCAGCGGCAGCCTCGAACAGATCGCCTTGCCGCAACTGGTCATGCAGGCCGGGCAGGGCAAGGCCGAAGGGCACGTGAATGTGCGCTTCGCCGACGGCATCGCCTGGGATACCGCGCTGGACCTGTCGGCGCTCAACCCGGCGTACTGGGTCGCGGAACTGCCGGGCACTCTGGCCGGGCCGTTGAAGAGCAAAGGCGAGATGAAGAATGATCAGCTCAGCCTCAACGCCGACCTCGATCTCAAAGGCAAGCTGCGCGGCCAACCGGCAATCCTGCAGGCCAAGGCGGACGGCGCGGGCGAGCGTTGGAACCTCAACGCCCTGCAAATCCGTCTCGGCGACAACAGCATCAACGGCAAGGGCAGCCTGCAGGACAAACTCGGCGGCCAGATTGACATCAAACTGCCGCGTCTGGCCCAGCTGTGGCCGCAATTGCGCGGGCAGGTCAACGGTCAGATCAACGTCGCCGGTACGCTGAAGGCGCCGCAGGGCAAGCTCGATCTGCAGGGCTCGCAACTGGCCTTTCAGGACAACCGTCTGCAAAGCCTCAACCTCGACGCCACGCTCGACAGCGCGCAGCGGGCGAAGATCAATCTCAAAGGCAGCGGCATTCAGACCGGCGATACCTCGTTGGGCACCCTGACCGCCAGTGCTCAGGGCGATATCAAAAGCCAGAAACTCAACCTCGACCTGATCGGACCGAAGCTGAAACTGGCGCTGGGTCTGGACGGTAATTTCGACAAAGGCAACTGGCGCGGACGCTTGGCCAGTGGCGACATTCAGGCCGGTGGCCAGGACTGGAAGCTGCAAGGCCCCGCAAAACTGGAGCGCCTGGCGGACGGCCAGATCAATTTCGGCGCGCATTGCTGGCTGTCCGGCAACGCCAGCCTGTGTGGCGAAGACCAGCGCCTGATGCCCGAGCCGAAGCTGCGTTATCACCTCAAGCAATTCCCGATCGAAAGCCTTGCGCAATGGCTGCCCAAAGACTTCGCCTGGCAGGGTCGGCTCAACGCCGATCTGCAACTGGACTTGCCGGCGAGCGGCCCGAACGGCGTGGTCAGTGTCGATGCCAGCGGCGGCACCCTGCGCGTGCGTGACAAGGATCGCTGGCTGGATTTCCCCTACCAGAGGCTCAAGCTCAGCAGCAAGCTCACGCCCAAGCGCGTCGACACCGAGCTCAATTTTGTCGGCGGCAAACTCGGCGAATTGATGGTGCAGGCGCAGCTCAATCCGCTGCCGAAAAACAAACCGCTGAGCGGCTCGTTCCGCCTTTCCGGCCTCGATCTGTCGGTGGCGCGGCCGTTTGTACCGATGGTTGAGAAACTCACTGGCCGCCTCAACGGCAGTGGCACGATCTCCGGTGGTTTGCTGGCACCGTTGGTCAACGGTACCGTGCAGCTCAGCGACGGCGAAGTGTCCGGCGCCGAACTGCCGATGGAGCTGCAGAACCTGCAACTGACCGCGGCGATCGCCGGCGAATCGGTGCGCCTGGACGGTGGCTGGAACAGCGGCAAGACTGGCAAGGGCAGCCTCAACGGCAACGTCGCCTGGGGGCAGGCGCTGGTGGTTGATCTGGCGCTCAAGGGCACGCAATTGCCCGTCAGCGTCGAGCCCTATGCCAAACTGGAAATGGCTCCGGACCTGAAAATTTCCATGGCCGGCGATGAGCTGAAAGTTGCGGGCAAGGTGCTGGTGCCCAAAGGCGAAATCACCGTGCGCGAGCTGCCACCATCAACGGTGAAAGTCTCCGACGACACCATCATCGTTGGCGCGCAGACCGAAGAGGGCAAACCACCGATTGCGATGAAAATGGACATCGACGTGATCGTCGGCCAGGACAAGTTGAGCTTCGCCGGTTTCGGCCTGACCGCCAATCTGCAAGGCCAGGTGCACATCGGCGACAACATGGACACCCGTGGCGAACTCTGGCTCAACGACGGCCGCTATCGCGCCTACGGCCAGCGCCTGACAGTGCGGCGTGCGCGCCTGTTGTTTGCCGGCCCCATCGACCAGCCGTATCTGGACATCGAAGCGATCCGCCAGACCGACGACGTCATCGCCGGTATTCGCCTGAGCGGCAGCGCCGAACAACCGACCACGCAGATATTCTCCGAACCGGCGATGAGCCAGGAACAGGCGCTGTCGTACCTGGTACTGGGTCGTCCGCTGAGCACCAATGGCGAAGACAACAACATGCTCGCTCAGGCCGCACTGGGCCTGGGGTTAATGGGCAGCGCCGGGGTCACCAGTGGCTTGGCCAAGGATCTGGGCATCGAAGATTTCCAGCTCGACACCCAGGGCAGCGGCAACGACACCAGCGTCGTCGCCAGCGGCAACATCTCAGAGAAACTCAGCCTGCGCTACGGCGTCGGCGTCTTCGAACCGGCCAGCACCATCGCCCTGCGCTACAAGCTGAGCAAGAAGGTCTACGTCGAAGCGGCGAGCGGCGTGGCGAGCTCGCTGGATATTTTCTATAAGCGGGATTTCTAGGGCGAATTTCTGTCCTCGAACCGAGTTGCTCCAATCGCTGGCAAGCCAGCTCCCACAGGGTCTGCGTCGTGCACACTATCCATGTACGCCTCAGAACCTGTGGGAGCTGGCTTGCCAGCGATGGCGTCATTTCAGACAACATCGATGATGCGACTGACGCCCAAGCTCATTCCTGCATTTGCGCCGGGCGGCACACCAGTGAGGCGCGTTCGTAGTTCAGCGCCTTGTCACGCTCGGGCAGTGCATACGGCGCTTCACAGCGCTGGCCTTGCCACTTGATGGTCAAAGTGCCGGCGTCGTCCTCGACCAGGGCCAGGGCCTTGCCGCTCGGGTCGGAGATTGCCAGTTGCTTGCCGGCGGCGTCTTCCAGCGCGGCGCCGAACGGAATCGGCTGGTGCTGTGCGTCGAACAGGGAAAACTGCACCCGGCGCCCGGTCTTGCTCGCGTAGCGCGCCAGCACCACCGCACCACGGCGCGGCACCACTTGCTGGGTAGCGTTTTCAATTTCGAAATCGCCGCCCAGATCGCGGGTGTCGAGGCTGATCCAGTTGACCCGATACGGTTGTGCGTTGGAGACCACCGCATAACCATTGCCAGCGGTTTTCGCCCCGGAAAAGCTGGCGATCTTCACGCCTTCAACACCCTCGACCTGGGCCAGCGCGAACGTCTCCCCAACGGTCTGCCCGAGGTTGATGCCACCAGCATGGCCGACGATCGAACCGGCGACGTTGAGATTCTGTGAGTTATAGCCACGGCCCTGGCTGTAACCGGCACTGATGTCCATCAATGAGGTTCGCGTGCTGAGGTTGGCCGAACCCGTACTGCCGCCAATGCGACTGTTGCCGCCCTGTACCGAGTAATAGGTGTCGCTGTCTTCGGACAGATAGCCATTGATGCCGACCTGGGTGCTGCTGTCGTCTTTCTGCGTGCTGGCCGAAACGAACGCTCGCGGCGCGCGGGGCTTGGAGCCCAGCGGAAACGACACTGAGAGGTTGAACAGCGTGTCGTTGTTCGCCGGGCCGTAGTTGCCGACATCCTTGGTGTAAGTGGCACTGAGGTTGTAGCTGACATCACCCCAATAGTTGCTGTAGCCGGCTGACAGGCTCTGCGAACCGCCGCGCCCCCAATAACGCTGATCACTGGCGTTAAGGTAGATGCTGCCGAACTGCTGATTGCGCCCCAGGCTCTGGTTGACGGTCAGATCGGTGCGGGTTTTTGAGTTACCGGTGCGCTGCTCGCCCTCGCGGCTCAGCTCCTCGACGTGTTCGCTCAAGGTGCGATAGCCCTCGGTCGAATAGCGATAGGCGGCGAGGGTGAAGTTGGTGTCAGTCCCAGTGAAGGTCTTGGCGTACAACGCGCGCAAGCTGTTGCCCTTGACGGTGCGGCCAAAGGTGCGGCTGTTGGAGTGGGTCAGGTCGAGCGAGATTGCGCCGATCGCCGTATTGCGCCCGGCGCCGATCGACAGTGCCTGGAAATTCTCGGTGGCCTGGGTACCGACAATTGCCGACAGGTTACTGCTGAAGCCATAAGCCACGGTGCTGCTGACAAACTCCGGCGTCTGCTGGTCATCGCTGTTGCTGTTGTAGCGGCCCGCCGAGACGCTGTATTTCAGTTGCCCTTCGCGCACCATGATCGGCAGGCTGGAAAACGCCTGCACCGTCACCCGGCGCCGGCCATCGGCTTCGATCACGGTGATCTCCAGATCGCCATTGGAGCCGCTGGGGTAGATATCGCTGATCTCGAACGGCCCGGGCGGCACGTTGGCCGTGTACAGAATGTAGTTGTTCTGGCGAATCTCGACGGTGGCACTCGATTGCGCGATGCCGCGAATCACCGGCGCATAGCCGCGCTCGCTGTCGGCGCGCATGCCATCGTCGGAGGCCAGTTTCAGGCCGCGATAGCGCACGCTGTCGAACAGGTCGGCGTCGGAGAAAATGTCGCCGGCACTGAACTGGCCTTTCAACGCGGTGACGTCATGTTGCAGATAACTGCGGTTACTCTTGAACGTGCTGGGCCGGCCGGTGCTGCTGTTGAAGTTGGACTCGTTGCGCAAGCGCCAGCCGCCGAGGTTGATGCCGTTGCGCAGGCCGACGTTATTGGCAATCGTAGTATTGGCGTCGCTGCTGTTGCGGTTGCTGCTCACCTGATAATTGATGAACGCCGCCGGTACACCTTCGTCCCACAGCGCGGGGTCGACATAACCACGGCGGCCGCGCTCCATCGCGCTCTGCGGCACGCTGACCAGCAAGCGCAGGCGCGGCACGTCGTAGCGCACGGTGGCGTGGTCGATCAGCGCGGGCAGGTCGAGGCAGGCATCCGCATCGGCGACGTCGAGCTTGCCGCTGGCCTGCAACTTGCCAATATCCACGCCCAGTTGCTTGAGCATGTCCAGGGTCAGACAGGCTTCGACCTTGTGACTGTCGGGGAGACGGCGAAAGTCGATATCGCGCCGGCCCACCAGCATATCGTTGCCATACAGATCGACCCGATAAGTGCCGGGCAGAACGCGGCTGCCGGCGAGCAGCGATTGCAGGTCGATGGCGGACGTCGCGCCTTGCAGAAACGAGGTATTGAATTGTTCTTCGGCGTCAGCCAGACAGGTTGTGCTGAAGACCAGAGCGACCGAAAACGGCGCCAGGCCATCGCGCTTGAGTAAAAACATGCAGGAACCCTATATCACCTCCGATACGAACTAACGGAGCGAAGAGAAATACAGTGAAAGTGCGGCTGTAAAAGCGGCACGCGAGTTATGGCGATTCTTTATCCGGGCTGGCGCTCACTTCGGCGCTGCTGGAAAGTTGCGCGACATAACGATCGCGGGCGCCATAGTCGTTGATGCTGCTGAATGACAGGCGCAGGGAGCTGGCCGCGTGAAGTTGTTTGAGGGCGAACTCTTTCTGTTCACCGGGCGCGATCATCATCGAATCGAATGGATGCTCGCTGGTAGCGCCGGATTGCACGGTGATATCGGCAATCGACACGTGATACAGGCCGGGGTTTTTTACTTCCAGGACGGTTTTGCCGGCGCGCTCGGTCACTCGCCAGGTCAACTCGGCCGGCGCCTGATAAGCATTGTCTTTCAGACCGGCAGGGCGAAAGAACACCTTGATGCGCTGACGCACGGCCAACTGCAGGGTGTTGGCGGTTTTCGCCGACTGGGGGATTTCCTGCACGTTCAGCCACACCACCGACTCGCGGTCGCTGGGCATGCCGGCGCCTTCATAGATGACGCGCAGGATCTGCTGCTCTTCGCCGCTGACTCGCACCAGTGGCGGGGTTACGGCGAACGGCACGGTGCCGGTTTCATCGCTGTCGGTATCGACCCAGGACTGGATCAACACGTCTGCACCGCTGTTGCGCACGGTGATGCCGGCTTCTTTATGTTTGCCGTCGAAAATCAACCGGGTGCTGCTCAGGGAAATACCGGCCATGGCTTGATTGACGACGAAAAGGCCGAGAAGGCCGGCGCAAAGGGACAGGGAAGGACGTAAAAACATGGAGAGTTACCGCGCAGAATAATGGAAAGTGCAGGGCCGTTCGGCCCCGCACAGTGCTCGATGAATCGCGCGGTTTATTCGTATTGCAGGGTGAACGGCAGGGTCGCATCACCACGACCGGCAACGGCCAGTTTTGGATCGACGGTGGTCACGTAGGCTGCGGAGAATTTCAGCGTGGTGTTGCTGTCCTGCAGGGTGTTCTCGATGCGCGCAGTGGTTGGCGAAGTCAGGTCGATCACCGCACCGTTGGCGTCCAGCAAAGCGATGCCGACGCCTTTGGCCGAACCCAGACCGTCGATCAGTTTCAATACCTTGGTGCCGGTTTCGATGCCCGAGCCTGCGCCTTTGGTCGGTTCGAAGATCATCGCTACTTTGGTGCCTGCGTTGCAGTTGATCTTCATGTCGAAGTTCTCGACGCTCAGCGTGCCGTTGCCCTTCGGTGCGGTCGCGGTGCCCATGTCCTTGATCGACACTTCGCCCATGTTCACCGAGATGGTTTTGTCCTTGCCGGCGCCTTCGATCGAACAGGCATCGTTGTTGATGGTGCCAGTGAAGTTGATGGTGCCGCTGCCAGCCTTGGTAGGCACAACCGGATCGGCCGCCAGAACGTTACCGGCAGCGAAGATCGACAGGGCGAGAAGCGTGCGAGACAGCTTTTTCATGTTGCTTTTCCATTGGTGGGGTTAAAGACAACACGATAAAACTCGTTGTGGCACTGCAACATCAGACGATCCCTAGAAGCCGGGAAGTTGCAACGCGGGTAGTGGTTAATTAATTGAACAAGTTGCGTTCGATGCAATAAGCCAGCAACTCCTGATCACTGCTGACTTCAAGTTTGCGCATCGCCGAAATTTTCTGCGTGCTGATGGTTTTGGCGCTTCTGTTCAAACCCCGAGCGATTTCGTTAACGCCTTGCCCCTGAACAAACAAGCGCAGAATTTCATGTTCCTTGGGCGACAGCCGGGAAAAGCGTTCATCCAGATCGGCGCCATCATTGAGCACCGAGGTGGGCGCCGGTCCCTTGCTGCGTACCCGGTTGCCCTTGGCAATCGCTTTGAGCGCTACTTCTATTTCCACGTGCAGCTGATTTTTCTGAATCACCGCGAGCACGCCCAATTCCTGCAGGCGCGTCAGGATCAGCGGGTTGGAAATCATGGTCAGGACCAGCACACGCACCTCGGGAAAATGCCGGGTCACGTACTCCACCAGTTTCAATCCGTCACCGTAGGGCGAATCACCGGGCATGTTGAAATCGGTGATCAACAGGTCCACTGGCCCGGCCTTGAGCAAATCGATCAAACCATCGGAACACACCGCTTCGCCGACCACGCGGAATCTTCGGTCACGCTCGACCAGTTCCCGCACCCCCAGCAGGACGATGGGATGATCATCGGCGATGACAACGTTGAAGGTTTCCATGGGGGTTTTATCCAGAGTGAAATTATTCAAGGGTGGCGAGCAGGTCTGTCAGGCGCGCGAGTTGTTGACGTACTTCGACGGCCAGAGCCGGAGTGATTGCCATACCGGTCAGGCGGCATTCCAGTTCAACGAACATTCGGGCCAGCGCCTCGACCTGTACCGCGCCCAACGCACCGGCCATGCTGTGCAGCTGTTGCGCGACGCTGTTGGCATCGGCTGCATCCAGCGCATCGAGGGTGGTTTGAATGTCCCTGCGCAGCGTTGAGACAAACAGCTCACGCATCTTCGGCGACAGCGCTGGCGGGATGTCAGCGACCGGCGCGATTGGAATCTGGCAGTGGCTTTGCAGTTGCGCGCGCAGCGTCGCCAGGTTCAGCGGTTTGACCATCCACGCGGTCATGCCGACGGCGGCGCAGCGTTCACCTTCCTCGCGCAGGGCGTTGGCGGTGACGCCGATGATCGGCAGCCTCGCATCCTGCTCGCGCAGTGCGGTGGCCAGCTCATAGCCGTTCATGACCGGCATGTTGACGTCGGTCAGCAGCAGGTCGAAGCGCCCCGGTGCCCATTGCGCCAGCGCCTGTTCGCCGTTGGCGGTGACCACCACCGAGCAGCCCAGCGCCTCCAGTTGCTCCTTGATGACCGCTGCGTTGATCGCATTGTCCTCGGCCACCAGCACGCGCAGATTCAGCGCTCGGGTTTTCTCCTGTTGCGAAGGCGCGCGCCGCTGCTGGGTGTCGTGTCTGGCCAGCGCAATCGCCCAGCCAATCGCGCGGACATCGTCGGCATCGACCTGCCAGTCGCTGCCGCTGATTTGCGCCGGGTTGGGGCCGCCCGGTATTGCGGCGATTCGCGGGCCATCGAAAACCGTGGCGTTGGCCAGCGGCGCAAGGTCCACCAGCAGCGCCGAGGACGGCGGCAACTCATGCGTCACCAGACGGCAATCCAGACCGAAGCGGTGCAGCCAGCCGAGCAAATGCTGCGCCAGTTCGGCGACCGGGGCGCGCACATAAACGGCGGCACTGCCGGCCTCGAACGATGGGCAATCGGCGAGGCTGCCCGGCGCCCGATCCAGCGCCAGTTGCAAGTTGAAGCGGCTACCGAGCCCAGGTTCGCTGACCACGTTGAGGTCGCCATGCATCAACTCGCACAGCCACTTGCAAATGGCCAGACCGAGACCCGCCCCAGCATGACTGTCGGCCTCGTTGACCTGATAGAAAGGGTCGAACAATTGCTCTTGCTGCGCCTGGGAAATGCCCACGCCGGAATCGCTGACCTGCCACTGCACCTCGGCGCGGCCGTCAGTGTTTTGCAGCACCTGAACGCGTACGACCACACGGCCGTTATCGGTGAACTTGATCGCGTTGCTCAGCAGATTATTGAGGATCTGGCGGATGCGCTGCGCATCGCCAAACAGTTGGTCCGGCAACGTCGCATCGATGCAGGCATACAATTGCAAGCCTTTGCCACGGGCAAACGCGCCGTAGCTGCGCACCACATCTTCGGTCAGCTCCAGCGGGCAGAACGGCTGACGCTCGAGGTTCATCTGCCCGGCCTCGATCTTCGACACATCCAGCACGTCGCTGATCAGTTTGAACAGGCTGGTCGACGAGCGCTGAATGGTTTCCAGATAGGCCTGCTGACGCGGCGCGAGATCGGTCAGGCCGAGCAGTTCCAGGGTGCCGAGCACGCCATACAACGGCGTGCGGATTTCATGACTCATGGTCGCCAGAAAGCGGCTCTTGGCCTGATTGGCCGAATCGGCGGCCTGACGGGCGATTTCCAGTGCCGCTGCATCTTCGACATGGCGGGTGACATCGTGCAGCGCACACAGCCACGCGTCCTGGCCCTGATAGCGGGTGGCGATGAAGGCCAGGTGCAAATGCCGATGGTCGATCTCAAGTTCCGCGTGGCCATGGCCAGTCGTGCCTTGTTGTTCGAGCAGGCTGATCAATTCCTCGGTGTCGTGCCATTGCTGGGCGCGCTGGTTTTCCAGCAAGACCTGATGATCACGACGGCTGATCACGCATAGACCGGTGGGTGCGGTATCGATGAGCGCACGGCTGAACGCTTCACTTTCGGCGATGCTGGCGTGGGCAATCCGGGCGGGCAGAATTACCCGTTGCGCGTACCAGCGATTCAGCGCGCGGCCGCAGGCGAGCAGTGCCAGAACCAGGCCCAACAGGCACAGCAATGGCCATAGCGCGTAATCGAGAAAGCTCTGCACACTGATCACATAGATCGCCGTCCAGTGCTGTTCGCCGGGGCTGCTCAGCTTGAACACCAGACCGTCACGGGTCAGGTTCGCGCCTTCATCGAGCACCTGATCAGGCTTGAGCTCGCCGATCAACACCGTGCCGCTGGGCGTGATCAGGGTGAAGTCGTCATAGATCGACCACTCCATCAAACGCTCGATGTTGTTGACCTGTGACAGCTTCAGCAGCGAACCGAGCACTATCCAGGAATTCGCCCCTTCGATGGCCAGCGTCGGTTTGCTCAGGTTGATCCGCACATAAGCGAGCAGGCTCGGGGTAACGTTGTCGACCGCAGCGAACGGGTAGGGCACCCAGTGCACTTGCGCCGAAGTCTGCGCGCGCCGTTGCAGATTCTTTTGGGTCATGATCTCGACGAAGGTGCTGATCTGCGTCTGCCCGGCACCGCGCAAGCGGCCGGCAGCGGGCACGGCGATATCGAAATTGTCCGGCCCATTGAGCAGGATCACCTGCGGCGACTGGTAATGCGAGGCCGCCCAGAAAGCGCTGTAATACGCCGCCAGATAGCTGCCGAGGGCAAACACTTTGGGGTATTGGCTGGGGGCGATTCGCTCGGGATCGATCTTGACGCTGAACGGCAGCGAGAACGGCAGGCCACGGCCCTCATAGATGTTCGGCCCTTCCTCGGGCAAACGCTTTTGCATCACCGGCGGCGCCACGGTTTCCGGAAAGTACTCGCCCTTGTTGCTGGCCCGTGAGATATCGCCGAGAAACGCTTCCTGCTCGCGAATGTTTTCCATCAGCCGGGCGAAGTGGAACTGCATCGTATCGCGCTGTTCCTCGACCATGCGCTGGACGCCGAGATAGCTGATGCCCAGCAACAGCAAAACCAGCGCGCCGAGGATCAGCAAACCCTTGTTCAGGCGCAGCGAGCTGCTGGCGAGTTTTTCCAGCAAGGCATTGGGATGCGGCATCAACACGCCCGGTCAGTGAAAGTGATTACGCGAGTGAACATGGATGGCCTCGATGGCAAGTGGTGATCGTCCACTGCGTTGTGTGGGTCACCAGACATTTGCCGGGCCGTCGTGGCTGAGCAACTGCTGGAACTGCTCCGAAGACACCGCGTGGGAAATCAGGAAACCCTGAACCTGAGTGCAGTCGATCTTACGCAACAGAGCAAGTTCTTGCGCGGTTTCCACGCCTTCGGCCACTACCGTCAGGCCCAGTTGTCGACCCAGCGTGACAATACTGGTCAGCGCTTGCGCCAGTTCGGCGTTGCTGTTGCAACCCTGAACCAGTGCGCGGTCGATTTTCAGTTCGGTAAAAGGCGCCGACACCAGGTTCATGTAAGAGCTGTAGCCTTTGCCGAAATCATCCTGGGACAAGCCGAAGCCCTTGATCCGCAAGCGGCAGGCCCCGGCGTAGAAATTGCTGATGTCATCGGGCACCGAGCACTCCATCAGCTCGAAACAGATCCGCGCTGGCAACCCGTCGTGTTGCAGGACAAACGCGAGGATGCGATCGGGCAGGTCGTGGCTGTTGAGCAAGTGCGTGGGCAGGTTGATCGACACCGGAATGTCATAGCCTTGCTGGCGCCATATGGCTTGGGCGTTGATGGACTGTTCGAGCATGCGCCAGAGCAGATGCTCTTCAAGGTCGTGGGCGATCAGCGCCGGTAGAAAAAGCCCCGGCAACAGCGTGCCATGGTCGGGGTGAACCCAGCGCACCAGTGCTTCGGCGGCAACGATGCGGCCATTGTCCAGTGCCTTTTTGGGTTGAAACCATGCTTGCAGCTCAGCGTTGTCCAGTGCACGCAAAAGACTTTTCCGATCGATACCGGCATGCATGGCAACAGGCGCATCCTGACGTAATGCCCGCAACTGTTCGATCAGGCAGCGCAATGCCGCGCTGTTGACCGGTTTGGAAATCAGCCCGATGACTTTCACTTGCAGGTTGCTCGCCACCAGGCTCGCGCCCATCAGCATGCGCCGCGAGGCGGCGCTCATGATCGCCAGGGCCGGGCGCGATTTCTGCGTGGCGAGGCCCTGAATGAACTGCACGCCGTCCATGCCCGGCATCAGCAGATCGGTGAGTACCAGATCGAACTCGCGGTTCTTCAGACGGCACAAGGCTTCTTCGCCGTCCCGGGCAAATTCCAGATCGAACACACCCAGTTCGTTGAACAGGTTCTGCAAGTACAGATGCTGGAACGGGTGATCTTCGACTATCAGCAGGCTAGAGGACTTCATCGGCGACTCGTTGGTAGGGAGCCAGTAAGGTCGACAAGGCTCGCAACGTGAAAGGTTTGATCAGGCAATGATTCATCCCGGCGGCCAGGCACAACGCCTCTTCGCCGCGCAGGGCGTTGGCGGTGGCGCCGATGATCGGCGTGGTGCAGCCCAGGCGCCGCAAGGCCTTGGCCAGCTCATAACCGTTGAGGCGCGGCATGTTCACGTCAGTCAGCACGACATCGAAGCTGTCGTCCTGCCACAGCGACAGGGCTTCTTCACCATCGCTGGCGAGCGCCACCGTGCAGCCCAGTTCCTGCAATTGGTCGCGCAGGATCAGTTGGTTGATCGCATTGTCTTCGGCCACGAGGATGTGCAGGTGTAACGGCGCCAGCGCCTGGGGTTGCGCGGGGCACTGATGGTCGATGACGGTGCCGCCCTGCGCCTGGCGCACGGCCTGGCGGATCGCGGCCAGATCGTTCAGGTTGACGAGCCAGCCGTCGCCATTGCTCAGCGACTCCCACGCGCCATCGCCGCTCGCCAGAATCCGCGGCCCTGACCAGTGCAGTTCGCTGCGTTGTTCCATCGGCGCAGGCCACAACTCAAGCAACACGCCATCGTCGCCACCGTCGTGGCAGGCCGGTGCGCCGATATGCGGCAGAGCGCCCCAGCGACGCAGCCAGCCAGCGAGGCTCTCGGCGAGTTCGCGCACCGGCGACACCACGTAAACGGTATCGGCCGCGAGCTTCGGCTTGCCTTCAGGCTGCGCATTACCCGAGCGCTGTTCCAGCGGCAAGGTCAGGGAAAAACTGCTGCCCAGCCCCGGCTCGCTGACCATGCGCAGGGTGCCATTCATCAGATGGGTCAGGCGCAGGCAAATCGGCAGGCCCAGGCCGGTGCCCGCCACCTCATGGCTGTTGCCTTGGGTCTGGTAGAACGGTTCGAAGATACAGGCTTGATCCGCGTGGGCGATCCCGCGCCCGGTGTCCGAGACCTGCCATTGCAGGCAAACGCGTTCGCCTTCGCGTGTCAGCACTTTGACTCGCAATACCACGCGCCCGGAATCGGTGAATTTGACCGCGTTGCTCAACAGGTTATTAAGAATCTGCCGTAGACGACTGACATCGCCGATCAAGCTGTCGGGCAGTTGCGGGTCAAAGCAGGCGTACAGCTGCAAGCCCTTGCTCTGTGCCGCTGCCGCGTAGCCCTGAACGGCTTCTTGCGCGAGCGCTACGACGGAAAAATCACTGAGTTCCAGCGCCAGTTGCCCGGCCTCGATCTTCGACACATCGAGCACATCGCAGATCAATTGCAGCAGGGTCGCCGATGAGCCTTCGATCGCTCGCAAGTAACCTTTCTGCTGGGCGTCGAGCCGGGTGCGGGCGAGCAACTCCAGTGTGCCGAGTACGCCATACAGCGGCGTGCGGATTTCGTGGCTCATGGTCGCCAGAAACAGGGTTTTCGCTTCGTTGGCGGCATCGGCGGACTGGCGCGCCTGCTCCAGCGCTGCTTCGATCTGGCGACGCGCGCTGATGTCGCTGAAAGCGCAAAGCAATACGTCCTCGCCCTTGTAACGGGTCGGCGCGCAGCTCAGGTACAGGTGGCGGCCGTCGGCGGTTTCGAAATAGTCGGTCAGGCACGGCGCGTTTTCTGCAAATGCTGCGCGGATCCAGTCGGGGCCGAGTTGTTCGCTGCAGGCGCCCAGCCATTGCTGCGCCAGCGTGTTTTCCAGCACCACTCGAGCGTCGCTGCGGCGTAACACGCAGAGCGCCACTGGCGCGGTCTGGATCACGTCGCGGCTGAACAGCTCGCTTTCGACCAAGGCTTGAATCCGTTGCAGGGTCGGCATGATGAAGCGATGCTCCAGGCGCCGAATCAACAGCCACACCAGGCTGATACTGGCCACGCAGAACACCAGCGCGCCAAGCATCTGTGGCCACAATGCCCACAGCACGGCCAGCAAGTCGATGGAGTAGGTCAACTGCCAGTCCGACGATTTCAGCTGTTTGCGCAACACCAATTGCTCGGGCAGCCAGCCGTCGCCGACGAAGCCGAAGAAATCCTGCTGGCGCAGCAGCGGCAGATCCTGCCCGGGCGGCGGCTTGTGGCTGTTGCTGAAGAGCGGCATGCCTTGCGAGTTGAACATGGTGAACTCGCCAGCGCTGTGGTCGCTCAATGCGTTGGAGACTTCACGGTCGTCCATCTCCAGACCGAGCCAGCCGGAATCGAGGTCGCGATCATCCAGACGAATAAAGATGTACAGCTGCGAGTGCCCTTGCGCGTTGTGGGTCAGCCAGATTTCCTTGAGGGCGCTAGTGTTGTCACGCTTGAGGGTTTCCAGGCGCTCGAGCATCGCGCCGGGGAAGTCGCCGGCCATCGGCGTTGTGTTGTACAGGCGCCATACCTGCGCCTCGGCGCCGCTACTGACGTAGAGCAGATTCAGTTTGCGTGCTTGCAGATAGTCGCGCATGCGCTCGGTCAGCCAGATACTCCATTGCTTGCCCGAGGGCTGTCCGAGCAACAGGCGAATTTCCTCTTCAGACAGCGGCGCGCTTAACGCGGTCTGCCGGGTCGCCGACAAACTCAGGCTTTCCAGTAGCGCCTCGCGGGTGGTGAAAAAGGTGTGCGCCTCGGCAATGGCGCTGCTCATGTAGCTGCGCCGCTGAGAAATCTCGTTATTGAAGGTGAACAGCAGAAAGCTGTACACGCCGCCGAGGATGCCCACCAGCAATACCCACGCGAAAATGCGCAACAAGCGTCGCGCAGCGTGGGGCGTGGACAGCACCGGGCTGATCTGATGGAGGTAGTTCTTCAATCGCATGCCGGCACAGTAAGGGTGCCCGGGCAGGACGAAAATCAGACGATTCTTAAAGACTTCACAGGTAATTGACGATGAAGGTCACTTCGGTATTGGCGCTGCCGGCGCTGAGCTCTTCATTGCCCAGGCGGTAATACGCGGCTGACAACGGGATCTTGAAATTGAGCCCGGTGGTGGTGAAAGCATCGAACGGGTAGGTCGTGTCGAAAGCGATTGGCTGGCCCGCTTCATTCATCACTTGCAGGCCGATGCCTTTGGCGGTGGAGCCGGCATTCAGTGCGACGATGCCCTTGGTCGCATCGATCACCTGTGTGTTGGCCTTGAGCGAATAGGTGACTTTCTTGATGCCGGTCTGGCATTGGTTCAGGGCAATATCGAAGCGCACCGTGCGCGGCTTGGCGCCGGCTTCGCGAAATTCATGAAGTTGATAATCGTCGCCCATCGCCACCGGCACGGAAGGTGTCTCGCAGGAGGCGGCGTTCAGTACGATGGGGTTCATCAGGTTGAGTTTTTTCAGGATCAGATCATCGTCCTGCAGGCTGCCTAGATACCCTGCATCGATGTTGACTTTCGGTGCCAGCGCGCCGGTCTTGACGATTTCCAGGCGCACCGAATTTGCACCGAAACCATAGCTGGTGTTGGGTGCAATGGCCTGCGGCGCTGATTGGTAGCGGTCCAGTGCAGTGAACCAGATGCGGTAGGACAAGCCGCTTTTGCCTAACGGAAAAAGAGTTTCCGTACCGCTGGCGGTGCCCAGTTTCGGATTCATCAGAAAGCCGAACATGGACGTCTTCGAGCAGCTCCAGATGTGCCCGACCGACTGCACGGTGTCCTGATAAACCACGGTGCCATTGGGTGTGTCGGCAGCAATGTTCAGAGTCGAACTGGCCAGGCTGGCGCCAAAGTTGAGGGTGTCGAGTTTCGAATCGACTGCCACGCAGCTGCCAGCCATGGCATTCGAAGCGCAGGCAAGCAGGGTGACTGCGGTACAGAACAGGAGCGAGCGCTGGATTTGGAAACGCTTCATGAAGAGGGCTTTTCGTGTCGGCGGATGAGCGGCGTACGTTAGCCACGGCACTCAAGCCTGAATATCAGGCGATTCCTAGAAGACGCAGACGCTCCCCACTTGCAATGCGTGCCCTGTGGGAGCGAGCCTGCTCGCGATGAGGCCATCAGCCGCACCATTGGTGGTGAATGAGACGACGCCTTCGCGAGCAAGCCCGCTCCCACAATGCCTGTGTTTTCCCTGCGCAAATGCGTTTCCTGTAGGAGTGAGCCTGCTCGCGATGAGGCCGTCAGCCGCACCATCGATGGTGAATGAAAGGGCGCCTTCGCGAGCAAGCCCGGTCCCACACTGCATGTGTTTTTCCTGCACCAATGCGTTCTATGTGGGAGCGAGCCTGCTCGCGAATGCGGTTGCCCACGCAATAAAACCCAGCCCACTGGTCAACTAATTACCAAGTCCCCTAACTATTGCGTTGACATTCGCTGCCTAAGCAGTAACATCTCGACATACATTCACTGCCTAGGCAGTTATCAGGTCGAACCATGAAGCATTTCACCCCGGAAGAATTCAAACATTGCCACCTAGGCTTGTTGCTCGGTCGTGCCGCGTTGCTCAAGGACCGGATCATCGACACGCATATGGAACCTCACGGCATCACCGCCGCGCAGTTCAAGGTGTTGATCATCATGGCCCAGTTCGGCGTCGACACGCCGGCCGAGCTGTGCCGGCATCTGTCGCTCGATAGCGGGTCGATGACGCGCATGCTCGATCGCCTCGAGCAGAAGGCTTTTCTGATTCGCCAACGCAGCGAAGACGACCGCCGGCAGGTGCAACTGAAACTGACCGAACAGGGCCAGCAACTGACCGATCGCCTGCCGCAGATCGGTGCCGATGCGATGAATGAGCTGGCCGGCGCGATCTCCCGCGAGGAGTTGAAAAACCTGGAATACATCCTCAAGAAAATCCTGCTGGCTGCCGGTGACCCGATCACCCTTCAGCGCTTAGGTGACCACAATGAGCGCTAAGACCTTGCGCAGCAGCCTGACGCTGCTGCTGTCGGCGATGATCCTCGCCGGTTGCGCCAATTACAGCGGCCTCGACACTGAAGGCCAGCGCCTCGACGCGGCGCAACTGAAGACAGCGCAGTCTCTCGACGGCGTCACGCTGTCACCGGCGGCGTGGCCGAAAAGCGATTGGTGGAGCAGCCTCGGCGATCCGCAGCTCGACGGCCTGATCCGTGAAGCCCTGCACGATAGCCCGGACATGCAGATCGCCGAAGCCCGCGCCCATCAGGCCAGTGCCGCCGCGTATGCCGCCGATGCCGAACGCTATCCGACCCTCGATGCCAGCGCCGGCGTCAGCCGTTCGCGTCTGGCCCGTGACCAGGATCCGTTGGGGCAGGGCGGCGCCTACGCGACGGTGCGCAATGTCAGTGCCGGCTTCAATTACAACTTCGACTTGTGGGGCGGCCAGCGCGATGCCTGGGAAGCCGCACTCGGTGAGGCCCGTGCTGCTGAAGTCGACCGTCAGGCCGCCCAGCTGACCCTCGCCGCTGACGTCGCCCGCGCGTACAGCGATCTCGGTCAGGCGCACATCGTTTATGACCTCGCCAGCGAAGACCTCAAGCGCACCCGGCAAATGCTTGATCTCAGCCAGCGCCGCTTGAGTTCGGGGATCGACAGCCAGTACCAGTTCCAGCAAACCCAGAGTCTTGAGGCCAGTTCTCAGGCCAGCCTGATCGACGCGGAAAAACGCTTGAACAGCGCGAAAATCGCCTTGGCGGTATTGCTCGGCAAAGGCCCGGATCGCGGCAACGAGATCGCCCGACCGAAAGTCCTGCAGGCCAGTGCCGTGGCAGTGCCGTCGGTATTGCCGGCGGAACTGCTCGGGCGCCGCCCGGATCTGGTCGCGGCACGCTGGCGCGTCGAAGCGGCGAGCAAAGACATCGATGCGGCGAAAACCCGCTTCTATCCCAACCTCAACCTGTCGGCTTCGGCCGGCGCCGAGTCGTTGTTGGGTGATGCGATGTTCGGCTCGGCCAGTCGCTTCTTCAACATTGCCCCGACCATTTCCGTGCCGATCTTCGATGGCGGCCGCCTGCGCGCCAACCTCGATGCCCGCGACGCCGATTACGATCTGGCGGTGGCGCAGTACAACAAGAGTCTGGTCAAAGCCCTCGGCGATGTCGGCGACACCATCAATCAGCTGCGCGATATCGGCCGGCAGATCGGTGCGCAGCAACACGCCACCGACATTGCTCAGGATTCTTACAACACCGTCGTCCAGCGTTACGGTTCCGGCATCGGCAACTACCTGGACGTGCTCAGCATCGAGCAGCAATTGCTCCAGGCCCAGCGTCAGCTGGCGACCCTCAATGCCGAGCAGATCGACCTGTCGATTCAACTGATGCAAGCGCTGGGCGGCGGCTTTCAGGGTGAAAACCTGAACGCAGCCAACGCCAGCCCCGCCTCGTCGCTCCCATAATTCAAGGTATTTGTCATGGCCACTGCCGAAAACACCCAAGCTCAAGACAACACCCCGGACACCGGCAACCCGCGCAAACGCAAGGTGATGCTGTTGGCCCTCGCCGTGGTCGTCCTGCTCGCCATAGCCGGCGTGTGGGCCTATCACGAATTTATCGGGCGCTTTAACGAAAGCACCGACGATGCTTACGTCAACGGCAACGTCGTAGAGATCACCCCGCTGGTCACCGGCACCGTGGTCAGCATCGGCGCCGACGATGGTGATCTGGTCCAGGAAGGTCAGGTGCTGGTCAATTTCGACCCCAACGACGCCGAAGTCGGCCTGCAAAGTGCCAAGGCCAAACTGGCGCGCACCGTACGTCAGGTGCGCGGGTTGTATAGCAACGTCGACGGCATGAAAGCCCAGGTCAATGCGCAACAGGCCGAAGTGCAGAAGGCGCAAGACAACTACAACCGACGCAAGAATCTGGCGCAGGGCGGGGCGATTTCCCAGGAAGAACTGTCCCACGCCCGCGACGACCTGACCTCGGCGCAGAACGCTCTGGCCAACGCTAAACAGCAACTGAAAACCACCAGCGCACTGGTCGACGACACTGTGGTCTCGTCGCATCCGGACGTGATGTCGGCGGCTGCCGATCTGCGTCAGGCCTACCTGACCAATGCGCGCAGCACCTTGATCGCGCCGGTCACCGGTTACGTCGCCAAGCGCACCGTGCAACTCGGCCAGCGTGTGCAGCCGGGCACCGCGTTGATGGCGGTGATTCCGCTGGATCAACTGTGGATCGACGCCAACTTCAAGGAAACCCAACTGCGTGACATGCGCATCGGTCAGCCAGTGGATATCGAGGCCGATATTTATGGCAGCGACGTGAAATACAGCGGCACCGTCGACAGCCTCGGCGCCGGTACCGGTAGCGCGTTTGCTCTGCTGCCGGCGCAGAACGCCACCGGTAACTGGATCAAGATCGTTCAGCGCGTCCCGGTGCGCATCCACATCAATGCCGAAGAACTGGCCAGGCACCCGCTGCGTGTCGGTCTGTCGACCAATGTCGAGGTCAATCTGCACGACCAGAGCGGCCCGGTGCTGGCCCAGCAACCGCCGCAAAAGGCCTCGTTCAGCACCAATGTGTATGACCGCCAACTGGCCGAAGCGGACGCGATGATTGCCCAGTTGATTCACGACAACAGCGCAGCAGCAGGCAAGACCGCACAGCGCTGAGAGCACACCGGATCAGAAGCAGGCTCTGTGGTGAGGGGTTATCTGTGGCGAGGGGATTTATCCCCGCTGGACTGCGCAGCAGGCCCGTTTTTCCTGAGCCAAAAGAGGGGCCGCTTCGCGGCCCAGCGGGGATAAATCCCCTCGCCACAAGGGCCTGCTACCACAGGGCCGGCTGTGTTCATCAGGCCGCAGCGACCATCAGGTTTCATAGGATTCACAATGAGCAATAACGCTTCTTTCACGCCGCCCAGCCTGTTGCTCAGCACCATCGGCCTGTCGCTGGCGACGTTCATGCAAGTGCTCGACACGACCATCGCCAACGTGGCGTTGCCGACGATTTCCGGCAACCTCGGGGTGAGTTCGGAGCAGGGCACCTGGGTGATCACTTCGTTCGCCGTGAGCAACGCGATTGCGTTGCCGCTGACCGGTTGGCTGAGCCGCCGCTTCGGCGAGGTGAAACTGTTTCTGTGGGCAACGATGCTGTTTGTGCTGGCGTCGTTTCTCTGCGGTATCTCGACGTCGATGCCTGAGCTGATCGGCTTTCGTGTGCTGCAAGGCCTGGTGGCCGGACCGCTGTACCCGATGACGCAGACCCTGCTGATCGCGGTCTATCCCCCGGCGAAACGCGGGATGGCCCTGGCGCTGCTGGCGATGGTCACGGTGGTCGCGCCCATCGCCGGGCCGATTCTCGGCGGCTGGATCACCGACAGTTACAGCTGGCCGTGGATCTTCTTTATCAACGTGCCGATCGGCATTTTTGCGGTGATGGTGGTCCGTTCGCAACTGGCGAAACGGCCGGTGGTCACCAGTCGCCAGCCGATGGATTACGTCGGCCTGATCACGCTGATCATTGGCGTCGGCGCATTGCAGGTGATCCTCGACAAGGGCAATGACCTGGACTGGTTCGAGTCGAACTTCATCATTGTCGGCGCGGCGATTTCCGTGGTGGCGCTGGCGGTATTCGTGATCTGGGAAATGACTGACCGCCATCCGGTGGTCAACCTGCGCCTGTTCGCCTATCGCAACTTCCGCATCGGCACGCTGGTGCTGGTCTTGGGGTACGCAGGCTTCTTCGGCATCAACCTGATCCTGCCGCAGTGGTTGCAGACGCAAATGGGCTACACCGCGACCTGGGCGGGACTTGCCGTGGCGCCGATCGGGATTCTGCCGGTGCTGCTGTCGCCATTTGTCGGCAAGTATGCGCACAAGTTCGATCTGCGACTGCTCGCCGGCATTGCGTTTCTGGCGATCGGCCTGAGCTGCTTCATGCGTGCCGAGTTCACCAACGAAGTCGACTTCCAGCACATCGCGCTGGTGCAGTTGTTCATGGGCATCGGCGTGGCGCTGTTTTTCATGCCGACGTTGAGCATCCTGATGTCGGATCTGCCGCCGAGCCAGATCGCCGACGGGGCCGGTCTGGCGACCTTCCTGCGGACCTTGGGCGGCAGCTTTGCGGCTTCGCTGACCACGTGGATCTGGATTCGCCGGGCCGATCAGCATCATGCGTATATGAGCGAGAGCATCAGCACGTTTGAGCCTGCCACCCGCGAGACCTTGAATCAGTTGGGTGGGGCGAGTCAGTCGGCATATGCGCAGATGGATCAGATTCTGACCAGCCAGGCGTACATGCTCTCCACCGTGGATTACTTCACGTTGCTGGGCTGGGGGTTCATGGGGTTGATTCTGATTGTGTGGCTGGCTAAGCCGCCGTTTGCCGCGAAGGCCGGGCCAGCCGCGTCCGGACATTGAGGCAACACATAACCTGTGGGAGCGGGCTTGCCCGCGATGGCGGATTTTCAGTCAACAGAGATGTTGAATTGATGGCCTCATCGCGGGCAAGCCCGCTCCCACAGGGATAGCAGTGATCCTTAGGCGCTCGGGGCGGGCAGGGCGGGTGGCGGGGCGAAGTCGAACGGCGCCAAGGCATACCCGCTCTCATCGACCTGCAACGCCCAACCCTGGCGATCCCAATCCCCGAGCACAATCCGCTTCGCCGCCTGCTCACCAAGCTGCAACTTGTGAATCGCCGGGCGATGAGTGTGGCCGTGGATGAGGGTTTTCACGGCGAATTCCTGCATCACCCGTGGTATCTCTTCCGGGGTGACATCAACGATGTCATTGGCCTTCATCCGCGTCTGTGCACGGCTTTCGCTGCGAAGCTTGCGCGCCAGTTTGTGGCGGCTGCTCAGCGGCAGGTGACGGAGGATGAACAGGGTGACCGGGTTGCGCAGATAGCGGCGCAGCTTCATGTAGCCAACGTCGCGGGTGCACAGGCTGTCGCCGTGCATCAGCAGCACCGGCTCGCCGTAGAACTGCACGACACTCGGATCCTTCAGCAAGGTGCATCCGGCCTGTTTGCAGAAGGCCTTGCCGAGCATGAAATCGCGATTGCCGTGCATCAGAAAGATGGCCGTGCCGCTGTCGCTCAAATCGCGCAGGGCCTGGCAGATGGAACGCTGAAAGGGCGTCATGGCGTCGTCGCCAATCCATGCCTCGAAGAAGTCGCCGAGGATGTACAACGCACTCGCCGAGCGGGCGCGTCCGGCGAGCAAATCCAGAAACGCCCGGGTAATGTCCGGGCGCTCCTCTTCCAGATGCAAGTCTGAAATCAGCAATATCACGCTGCGATGATCTCGGCTTTCTCGATGATCACGTCGTCTGCTGGTACGTCCTGGTGGCCGGCCTTGGAAGTGGTCGACACGCCTTTGATCTTGTCGACAACGTCGGTGCCGGCGGTCACTTTACCGAATACCGCGTAGCCCCAGCCCTGAGTGGTCTTGCCGCTGTGGTTGAGGAAGGTGTTGTCGGCGACGTTGATGAAGAACTGTGCCGAAGCCGAATGCGGCTCCATGGTGCGGGCCATGGCGACGGTGTACTTTTCGTTGGAAAGACCGTTGTCCGCTTCGTTCTGGATGCTTGGACGCTTGTCTTTCTTTTCTTTCATGCCAGGCTCGAAACCGCCGCCCTGGATCATGAAGTTGCCGATGACACGGTGGAATACGGTGTTGGTGTAGTGACCGGCGTTGACGTACTCGATGAAGTTGGCAACGGTGATCGGCGCCTTTTCAGCGTTCAGTTCGATGACGATGTCGCCATGGTTGGTGGTCAGTTTGACTTGAGTCATGGTCATTACTCTTCATAGGGAATTCGTGGTTCTGGGACATTGAGCACCACAACCGGTTCAGCCTGCTTCGGCCAAGGTGCGCAGTTTAGCGTGACAGGCGCGAATTTCGAGGCGGTTTTTCAAATCCCTGCGATTAAATGCATGCCTTTATCGGGGGTGCTCTGTCAGGCCCTTGACAGCATCGGCTATGATAGCGGCTTTGTTTTGTCTGGCCCCTCTTTGCGGCCGCGCACCTGTACGTCAAGGATCCTATGAGCAAGCCCACTGTCGACCCTACCTCGAATGCCAAGTCCGGCCCTGCCGTGCCGGTCAACTTCCTGCGGCCGATCATCCAGGCAGACCTGGACTCGGGCAAGCACACCCAGATCGTGACTCGCTTCCCGCCGGAGCCCAACGGCTACCTGCACATCGGCCACGCCAAGTCGATCTGCGTCAACTTCGGCCTGGCCCAGGAGTTCGGCGGCGTCACGCACCTGCGTTTCGACGACACCAACCCGGCCAAGGAAGATCAGGAATACATCGACGCCATCGAAAGCGACGTCAAATGGCTGGGCTTCGAATGGTCCGGTGAAGTGCGCTACGCCTCGCAGTATTTCGACCAGTTGCACGACTGGGCGGTCGAGCTGATCAAGGCCGGCAAGGCCTACGTCGACGACCTGACCCCGGAGCAGGCCAAGGAATATCGTGGCAGCCTCACCGAGCCGGGCAAGAACAGCCCGTTCCGTGACCGTTCGGTTGAGGAAAACCTCGACCTGTTCGCGCGCATGAAGGCCGGTGAATTCCCCGACGGCGCCCGCGTGCTGCGGGCGAAGATCGACATGGCCTCGCCGAACATGAACCTGCGCGACCCGATCATGTATCGCATCCGCCACGCTCATCACCACCAGACCGGCGACAAGTGGTGCATCTACCCGAACTACGACTTCACCCACGGTCAGTCGGATGCCATCGAAGGCATCACCCATTCGATCTGCACCCTCGAGTTCGAAAGCCATCGTCCGCTGTACGAGTGGTTCCTGGAGAACCTGCCGGTGCCGGCGAACCCGCGCCAATACGAGTTCAGCCGCCTGAACCTGAACTACACGATCACCAGCAAGCGCAAGCTCAAGCAATTGGTTGACGAGAAGCACGTCAACGGCTGGGACGATCCGCGCATGTCCACGCTGTCGGGCTTCCGCCGCCGTGGCTACACACCGAAATCGATCCGCAACTTCTGCGAAATGATCGGCACCAACCGTTCCGACGGCGTGGTCGACTTCGGCATGCTTGAATTCAGCATCCGTGACGACCTCGACCACAGCGCCCCACGCGCCATGTGCGTGCTGCGTCCGCTGAAAGTGGTCATCACCAACTACCCGGAAGGCCAGGTCGAAAACCTCGAACTGCCACGCCACCCGAAAGAAGACATGGGCGTGCGCGCGCTGCCGTTTGCCCGGGAAATCTACATCGACCGTGAAGACTTCATGGAAGAGCCGCCGAAGGGCTACAAGCGCCTGGAACCGGCCGGTGAAGTGCGTCTGCGCGGCAGCTACGTGATCCGTGCCGACGAAGCGATCAAGGACGCCGACGGCAATATCGTCGAACTGCGTTGCTCGTACGACCCGGACACCCTCGGCAAGAACCCGGAAGGGCGCAAGGTCAAAGGCGTGATCCACTGGGTGCCGGCCGCCGCCAGCGTCGAGTGCGAAGTGCGTCTGTACGATCGCCTGTTCCGTTCGCCGAACCCGGAGAAGGCCGAAGACAGCGCCAGTTTCCTCGACAACATCAACCCTGACTCGCTGCAAGTGCTGACCGGCTGTCGCGCCGAGCCATCGCTCGGCAACGCACAGCCGGAAGACCGTTTCCAGTTCGAACGCGAAGGCTACTTCGTCGCGGACCTGAAGGACTCGAAACCCGGTCAGCCGGTATTCAACCGTACCGTGACCCTGCGTGATTCGTGGGGCCAGTGAGTGAGTCAAGGAACTAACGTGCTAACGATCTACAACACGCTCACCAAGAGCAAAGAAGTCTTCAAGCCGCTGGATGGCAACAAGGTGCGCATGTACGTCTGCGGGATGACCGTGTACGACTACTGCCACCTCGGCCACGGCCGCAGCATGGTCGCGTTCGACCTCGTGACGCGCTGGTTGCGCTTCAGCGGTTATGACCTGACCTACGTGCGCAACATCACCGACATCGACGACAAGATCATCAATCGCGCCCGCGAGAACGGTGAGTCGTTCGAAGCGCTGACCGAGCGCATGATCGCCGCGATGCACGAAGACGAAGCGCGCCTGAACATCCAGAAGCCGGACATGGAACCGCGCGCCACCGATCACATCGCCGGCATGCATGCGATGATCCAGACCCTGATCGACAAGGGTTACGCCTACGCGCCGGGCAATGGCGACGTGTACTACCGCGTCGCCAAATTCATGGGCTACGGCAAGCTGTCGCGCAAGAAGATCGAAGACCTGCGCATCGGCGCACGTATCGAAGTTGACGAGTCGAAAGAAGATCCGCTTGACTTCGTCCTGTGGAAAGCCGCCAAGCCAGGCGAGCCGAGCTGGGAATCGCCATGGGGCGCCGGGCGTCCGGGCTGGCACATCGAATGCTCGGTGATGTCGACCTGCTGCCTCGGCGAGACTTTCGACATTCATGGCGGCGGCAGCGACCTGGAGTTCCCGCACCACGAAAACGAAATCGCCCAGAGCGAAGCGGCCACCGGCAAGACCTACGCCAACGCGTGGATGCATTGCGGGATGATTCGCATCAATGGCGAGAAGATGTCCAAATCCTTGAACAACTTCTTCACCATCCGCGACGTGCTCGACAAGTACCACCCGGAAGTCGTGCGTTACCTGCTGGTATCGAGCCACTACCGCAGCGCGATCAACTATTCGGAAGACAACCTCAAGGACGCCAAGGGCGCACTGGAGCGTTTCTACCACGCGTTGAAAGGCCTGCCGAGCGTGGCGCCGGCCGGTGGCGAAGCGTTCGTCGAGCGTTTCACCACGGTGATGAACGACGACTTCGGCACCCCTGAAGCCTGCGCCGTGCTGTTCGAGATGGTGCGTGAGATCAACCGCCTGCGCGAGAGCGATCTTGCTGCAGCGGCCGGTCTGGCGGCGCGCCTGAAAGAACTGGCGAGTGTGCTGGGTGTGTTGCAGTTGGAGGCGGATGACTTCCTGCAGGCCGGCGCTGAAGGGCGGGTCGATGCGGCTGAAGTCGATGCGCTGATTGCGGCGCGTCTGGCGGCACGGGCTGCGAAGGACTGGGCCGAGTCGGACCGGATTCGTGATCAGCTCACAGCGATGGGTGTGGTGCTGGAAGATGGCAAGGGTGGGACTACCTGGCGTCTGACTGACTGAGGCCCAAAGCCCCTACGATGATCGTTCCCACGCAGAGCGTGGGAACGATCGATTTTCAATGCACGATACAAATGCCCTGTGGGAGCGGGCTTGCTCGCGAAGAGGCCCGTCCAGACAACTTGTCATTCAGCCTGCCGCAACCTCTTGTAAAGCGTATTCCGGCTCACCCCCAACCGCCGCGCCAGGTGCGAAATATTCCCCCCGGCCGCCTTCAACTCGCGATTCAGCGCTTCAACATCATTCAAATCCAGTCCCAACGGCGCCGCCGTTTCCACTGGCTCCATCTCCAGATCGACAAAAAAATCATCCGGCAAATGCTCTGGCCGCACCGGTTGCTCCTCGGCCATGGCCAACGCCACCTGCATCACGCTGCTGACCTGCCGCAAATTCCCCGGCCACGGGTGCTTTGCAAACAGCTCCAGCACCTCAGGGCTCAGTCCCGCCCATTGCGTCGGCTCGCGATGTTGCTCCCACAACCGTTTGAACAGCGCCTGCTTGTCGCTGCGTTCACGTAACGGCGGCAGCTCCAGGGTCAGACCGCCGATGCGGTAATACAAATCCTCCCTAAACCGGCCCAATTGCACTTGCTCGCGCAACGAACGGTTGGTCGCCGAAATAATGCGCAGATCAACCGGGAACAACTCGCTGCTGCCCACCGGTTGTACGCAGCGCTCCTGCAACACCCGCAACAAGCGCGCCTGAGTCGGCAAAGGCATATCGCCGATCTCATCGAGAAACAGCGTGCCTTTGTCGGCCTTGCGGATCAGGCCGATGCTGCCTTTCTGGTTGGCCCCAGTGAACGCGCCTTTCTCGTAACCGAACAACTCCGACTCGACCAGTTCAGCGGGGATCGCCGCGCAGTTCACTGCGATGAATGCCTGTTTTTGTCGAGAGCTGGCCTGGTGCAAGGCTTTGACGAAGACTTCTTTGCCGACTCCAGTTTCACCGTGGATCAGCAGCGGAATGTCTTTTTCCAGCAAACGCTCGGCCTGGCGCACGGCTTTTTCCACGCGACTGTCGCCGAAATGCAGCGTATTGAGGCTGATCGCGCTGGCTGGCGCAGGCTGGTCCTCGGCGACAAACACCCGCGCCTGCACCGGTGCCTGTTTCGGCCGCTTCAACAAACACTGAAAGCGGTTGCGCCCGGAGGTCTGCAAAGCAAACGGCAGACCCTCGGGCTGGTTGATCAACTCCAGCAGCGACACCTTGAACAGGCTTTCGACACTCACCCGCGACAGACGCACACCGAGCAAATTGTCGGCACGGCGATTGGCCGACAGCACTTGACCGCTTTCATCGAAGATCAGCAACCCGGCCCACTGGCTGTCGAGGTTGTTCAACCCGGTGTTGAATGTCAGTTGAAAGTGCTGGCCATGGAACAGGTTGAGGATCAGCCGGTTTTCCACGGTCTGGCTCATCATCTTGACCATGCCGAGGGTGTGCGAGGGTGGCAGATAGCTGTCGCTGGAGACATCGAGCACGGCGATGACCTTGCGCTCGGCGTCGAAGATCGGCGCGGCGGAGCCGGTCATGAAGCGGTTGGCCTTGAGAAAGTGTTCGTCGTGTTCGATGTGCACCGCCTGCTCACAGGCCAGTGCGGTGCCGATCGCATTGGTGCCGCTGCTGCGCTCCATCCAGCTCGCCCCGGCCTGAAAGCCCCGGGCCAGGTTCGGCTCGATAAAGCGCTGCGTGCCCCACGAGGTCAGCACCTGGCCCTGATTGTCGGCGAGCATGATCAGGCAGTTGGAATTGCTGAGGATGTTTTCGTAGTAGGGCAGGACTTCCTGATGCGTGGTCTGCACCAGTGAATGGTGGCTGTCGAGCAATCGCGCGATGCCGGCGGCGGGCAATTGATCGAAGGCAGGCGTGCTCTGGTGGTCGAGGCCGAACGCGCGGCAACGTTGCCAGGAGGTCTGGACGATCGCATCGTGGGACAGCGGCGAAGCAGGTGCGGCCATGGCAGGTCAGCCTCTGATGCAGCGATTTTTATTGTTGTTATGAACCCAAATCCTGAACACAACCCAGATCAACTGTGGGAGCGGGCTTGCTCGCGAATGCGGTGTGTCATTCAACTGATTCGGTGACTGATACTGCGCATTCGCGAGCAAGCCCGCTCCCACATTGGATCTTCGGCGTTGATGAGCTCTGGCAAAAAGCGTTCATAGAGTGTTGTTCACTATTGTTCATTGTCAATCACCCCGACTGTTCAAAAGTGTTCAGCTGTGAACGCCGCTTGCCCCCGTAAACACTGCTTCTCAAGACAAATCAACCACTTGCCATTTCTGGCACGAATGTCGCTCTGTTGCTCCGGTCGCTTGACTCCAAAAATAACAAAGGCCGAGCCATGTCACTCACCCTGGAGCACGTCAGCCGTACCGTCGAGGGCCAGATCTGGATCGACGATGCGTGCCTGAAATTCGAACCCGGATCCTTCAACGTTCTGCTCGGGCGCACGCTGTCCGGCAAGACCAGCCTAATGCGCCTGATGGCCGGCCTCGACAAGCCCGACAGCGGCCGCGTGCTGATGAACGGCGTCGACGTTACCCAGCGCCCGGTGCGGCTGCGCAACGTGTCGATGGTCTATCAGCAGTTCATCAATTACCCGACCATGACCGTGTTCGAGAACATCGCCTCGCCACTGCGTCAGGCCGGCATCTCGAAAGAGATCATTCACAGCAAGGTGCAGGAAACCGCACGCATGCTGCGCATCGAGAAGTTCTTGCGGCGCTATCCGCTGGAGCTCTCCGGTGGGCAGCAGCAACGCACGGCCATGGCCCGCGCACTGGTCAAGGATGCTGAACTGATACTGTTCGACGAGCCGCTGGTCAACCTCGACTACAAGCTGCGTGAAGAGCTGCGTCAGGAAATGCGCGAGCTGTTCAAGGCCCGCCACACCATCGCCATCTACGCCACCACCGAACCCAACGAAGCGCTGGCCCTCGGCGGCACCACCACCATCCTGCACGAAGGCCGGGTGATCCAGAGCGGGCCGTCGACCGAGGTCTATCATCAGCCGCAATCGGTGCTCGCCGCTGAATTGTTCTCTGAACCGCCGATCAACCTGATGCCGGGACGCATTGCCGGCAACGAAGTCAGCTTCGCCAATTTCGTCCACTTTCCATTGAACGTCGACCTGCGCCCGGTGGGCGAGGGCGAGTTCCGATTTGGCGTCCGGCCGAGCCATATCTCGCTGGTGCCGAGCAACGATGACGATCTCGAATTGGCGGTGACCGTCGAGGTTGCCGAGATCAGCGGTTCGGAAACCTTCCTGCACGTGCGCAACGAGCACTTTCTGTTGGTGCTGCACTTGCCCGGGGTTCACGAATACGACGTCGATGCGCCGATCCGCATTTATATCCCGACCCACAAACTGTTCGTTTTCGATGCGCAGGGCCGTCTGGTGCAAGCACCGGGTCGGCGTGTCGCGAGGGTTGCCTGATGGCCGAAATCCGTTTGCAACACCTCGCCCACAGCTACAGCAAAACCCCGAGCGGCGCGGAGGATTATGCGATCCGTGAGATGGATCACGTCTGGGAGCAGGGCGGTGCCTATGCCTTGCTCGGCCCGTCCGGGTGCGGCAAATCGACCTTGCTCAACATCATTTCCGGCCTGCTCAGCCCGTCCCAGGGCCATGTGTTGTTCGACGGCAAAGCGGTCAACGACCTCACGCCGGAGAAGCGCAACATCGCCCAGGTTTTCCAGTTTCCGGTGGTCTACGACACCATGACCGTGTTCGACAACCTCGCTTTCCCGCTGCGCAATCAGGGCATGGCCGAGGCGAAAGTGCACAGCAAGGTGCAGGAAATCGCCGAAGTGCTCGACCTGCAAAACCTGCTGAGCAAGAAGGCGCGCAACCTCACCGCCGACGAAAAGCAGAAAGTTTCGATGGGCCGGGGGCTAGTGCGCGACGACGTATCCGCAATCCTCTTCGACGAGCCGCTGACGGTGATCGACCCGCACCTGAAGTGGAAGCTTCGGCGCAAGCTCAAGCAGATCCACGAGCAGTTCAACATCACCATGGTCTACGTCACCCACGATCAGCTCGAAGCCTCAACGTTCGCTGACAAGATCGCCGTGATGTACGGCGGCCAGATCGTCCAGTTCGGCACACCACGGGAATTGTTCGAGCGGCCGAGCCACACCTTTGTCGGCTATTTCATCGGCAGCCCGGGGATGAATCTGATCGAGGTGCAGCCGCAGCCCGGTGGCGTCGGTTTCGCTTCGACACACTTGCCGTTGTCCGACGCCTTGCAGCGCCATATCGAGCACGGCCAGTGGAAAAATCTCAAGGTCGGCATCCGCCCGGAGTTCATTCATGTGTGGGACGAGCCGTTTGACGACGCGATGCAGGCCAAAGTCGTACACGTCGAAGACCTCGGCACCTACAAGATCATGACCCTCAACCTCGACGGCGCGCCGTTGAAGGTGCGTCTGGCCGAAGACAAACCGGTGTCCCAGGGCACGGCATACATCAGTTTTCCGGCGCAGTGGCTGATGGTCTATGCCGATGAATTTCTCCTGGAAGTCAGCGACGAGGAGGCGCAGCCATGAACAAAGTGCAGAACAACAAGGCCTGGTGGCTGGTGTTGCCGGTGTTTCTGCTGGTGGCGTTCAGTGCGGTGATCCCGATGATGACCGTGGTCAACTATTCGGTGCAGGACATCTTCGACCAGTCCAGCCGCTACTTCGTCGGTGCCGACTGGTACAAGCAAGTGCTGCTCGATCCGCGTCTGCACGACTCGCTGCTGCGCCAGTTCATCTATTCGGCTTGCGTGCTGCTGATTGAAATACCGCTGGGCATCGCCGTCGCGCTGACCATGCCGACCAAGGGCCGCTGGTCCTCGGTGGTGCTGATCATTCTGGCGATTCCGCTGCTGATTCCGTGGAACGTGGTCGGCACCATCTGGCAGATTTTCGGCCGCGCCGACATCGGCCTGCTCGGTTCCAGCCTCAACGCGATGGGCATCAGCTACAACTACGCGGCCAACACCATGGACGCCTGGGTGACGGTGCTGGTGATGGACGTCTGGCATTGGACTTCTCTGGTCGCGCTGTTGTGTTTCTCCGGCCTGCGGGCGATTCCCGACGTGTATTACCAGGCCGCGCGCATTGATCGCGCCTCGGCGTGGGCGGTGTTCCGCCACATTCAATTGCCCAAGCTGAAAAGCGTGCTGCTGATCGCGGTGATGCTGCGTTTCATGGACAGTTTCATGATCTACACCGAGCCGTTCGTGCTCACCGGCGGCGGGCCGGGCAATGCCACGACCTTCTTGAGTCAGACGTTGACGCAGATGGCTGTAGGGCAATTCGACCTCGGTCCGGCAGCGGCGTTTTCGCTGGTGTACTTCCTGATCATCCTGTTGGTGTCCTGGCTGTTCTATACCGCCATGACGCACTCCGATGCCAACCGTTGAGGCCCGGCCATGAGCAAAAGAAAGCTGATTCCGTTGCTGGTCTACATCCTGTTCCTGCTGGTGCCGATCTACTGGCTGCTGAACATGTCGTTCAAGAGCAACACCGAAATCCTCGGCGGCCTGACGCTTTTCCCACAGGACTTCACGCTGGCGAACTACAAGGTGATCTTCACTGATCCGAGCTGGTACACCGGCTATCTCAACTCGCTGTATTACGTCAGCCTAAACACGGTGATTTCCCTGAGTGTGGCGCTGCCAGCGGCTTACGCGTTTTCACGCTATCGTTTCCTCGGCGACAAGCACCTGTTCTTCTGGCTGCTGACCAATCGCATGGCGCCGCCGGCGGTGTTCTTGCTGCCGTTCTTTCAGTTGTATTCATCGATCGGCCTGTTCGACACGCACATCGCCGTGGCCCTGGCGCATTGCTTGTTCAACGTACCGCTGGCGGTGTGGATTCTCGAAGGTTTCATGTCCGGCGTGCCCAAGGAGATCGACGAAACCGCCTACATCGACGGCTACAGTTTCCCCAAGTTCTTCGTGAAGATTTTCATTCCGTTGATCGGTTCCGGCATCGGTGTCACGGCGTTTTTCTGCTTCATGTTTTCCTGGGTCGAACTGCTGCTGGCGCGCACGCTGACCTCGGTCAACGCCAAGCCGATTGCGGCGGTGATGACCCGCACCGTGTCGGCGTCGGGGATCGATTGGGGCGTGCTGGCAGCGGCGGGGGTGTTGACCATTCTGCCGGGCATGCTGGTGATCTGGTTTGTGCGCAACCACGTGGCCAAGGGCTTTGCCCTCGGCCGGGTCTGAGGAGCAGATGATGGAATGGATGAGCTGGACGACACCGACCGCCGCGTTCTTCATCGGCATCGGTCTGATTCTGGTGGGCATGACCACCTGGGAATTGCGCTCGCCGAGCATTCTGCGGCGCGGGTTTCTACCGATTGCCACCACCCGTGGCGATCGCTTGTTTATCGGTCTTCTCGGCAGCGCCTACCTGCATTTGCTGGTAATCGGCGTCACCGACTGGAGCATCTGGGTGGCGTCCGCGTTGTCCCTGGTGTGGCTGTTGGCTGTGATGCGTTGGGGCTAGTCGAATCGTTCGGCAACGCGGCTCCACAACTTAAACAGGAGGTCTCTATGTTCGATAAAAACAATAAGCTGCGACATAGCATTTCATTGGCAGCCATGCTGGCACTCAGCGGTTTGAGCGCATCTGCCTGGGCCGACGCCTACGAAGATGCTGCAAAAAAATGGATTGGCAGCGAGTTCAAGCCCTCGACCCTGACGGCCGAACAGCAGCTGGAAGAACTGAAATGGTTCATCAAGGCCGCCGAGCCCTTTCGCGGCATGGACATCAAGGTCGTTTCCGAGACCCTGACCACCCACGAATACGAGTCGAAGGTGCTGGCCAAGGCCTTCAGCGAAATCACCGGGATCAAACTCACCCACGACTTGCTGCAGGAAGGCGACGTGGTCGAGAAAATGCAGACGGTGATGCAGTCGGACAAGAATATCTATGACGGCTGGGTCAACGACTCCGACCTGATCGGCACGCACTTCCGCTACGGCAAGACCGAATCGATCACCGACCTGATGGCCAACGAAGGCAAGAACTTCACTTCGCCGACCCTCGACATCAAGGACTTCATCGGCATCTCCTTCACCACCGCGCCGGACGGCAAGATCTATCAGCTGCCCGACCAGCAATTCGCCAACCTGTACTGGTTCCGTGCCGATTGGTTCGAACGCGCCGATCTGAAAGCCAAGTTCAAGGAAAAGTACGGTTACGAGCTGGGCGTGCCGGTGAACTGGTCGGCCTATGAAGACATCGCCAAATTCTTCAGCGAAGACGTCAAGGAAATCGACGGCAAACGCGTCTACGGCCACATGGACTATGGCAAGAAGGACCCGTCGCTGGGCTGGCGCTTCACCGATGCCTGGTTCTCCATGGCCGGTGGCGGCGACAAGGGCATTCCCAACGGTTTGCCGGTCGACGAGTGGGGCATTCGCGTCGAGGACTGCCACCCGGTCGGCTCCAGCGTGACCCGTGGCGGCGACACAAATGGCCCGGCGGCGGTGTTTGCCACCACCAAATACGTCGACTGGCTAAAAAAATACGCGCCACCGGAAGCGGCCGGCATGACCTTCTCCGAGTCCGGCCCGGTACCGTCGCAGGGCAACATCGCCCAGCAAATTTTCTGGTACACCGCGTTCACCGCCGACATGACCAAACCGGGCCTGCCAGTGGTCAACGCCGACGGCACGCCGAAATGGCGCATGGCACCATCGCCGCGCGGGCCATATTGGGAGGAGGGCATGAAGCTCGGCTATCAGGACGTGGGTTCGTGGACGTTCATGAAGTCCACGCCTGAGAAGCAGAAACTGGCGGCATGGCTGTACGCACAGTTCGTTACTTCGAAAACCGTATCGCTGAAGAAAACCATCGTCGGCCTGACGCCAATTCGCGAGTCGGACATCAACTCGCAGGCAATGACCGATATGGCGCCGAAGCTCGGCGGTCTGGTCGAGTTCTACCGCAGCCCGGCCCGCGTGCAATGGACCCCGACCGGGACCAACGTGCCGGACTATCCGCGTCTGGCGCAACTGTGGTGGAGCCACATCGCCGAAGCGGCCAGCGGCGAGAAGACTCCGCAACAGGCGCTGGATGGTTTGGCCAAGGATCAGGACGCGATCATGACCCGCCTCGAACGCTCCAAGGCCCAGGCCGTGTGCGCACCGAAAATGAACCCGGAGCGCGATGCGCAATACTGGTTCGATCAACCGGGCGCACCGAAGCCGAAACTGGCCAACGAGAAGCCGAAGGGCGAGACCGTGAGCTACAGCGAACTGCTGAAATCGTGGGCGGATGCGCGCAAGTGATGTTGGAAATGTAAGAAGCGAACGGCACCGGAAGGTGCCGTTTTTTTGCTGCCTGATCTGCCGCTTTCGCGAGCAGGCTCGCTCTCACAGGAGCTAAGGTGTCATCGGATGTTTTGAGCAGACCTATCCATTGTGGGAGCGAGCCTGCTCGCGAAAGCGATGTGTGAAACACAATGATGTCGACTGACTTGCCACCGCCGGGTCAGACCAGAACGGCCAGATCGGTGTACTGAGCCACCAAAGGATCAGCCGTGAGCAGCTTCATCGGCTCGGTCATTGCTGTGGCCACAATAATGCGGTCAAACGGATCCCGGTGATGGTGTTCAAGATCTTTCACCGCAATCGCGTGTTCTGCGCTCACTGGCAATTCGATAAACCCGCTATCAATGCAATATTGACGGATTTCTTCCAGGTCGACATTCAGCTTTCCAAGTCCGACCTTGATCGCCATTTCCCAGAATGTTGCCGCGCTGACGTAGATATCGGCTGCATTTTCAATGATTTTTCTGGCTTTGGTGGTCAGTCTGGCATCATCACTTAGCGTCCAGAGCAGAATATGCGTGTCAAGCAGAAGCCTCATGCCTGCGTGCCTTCAAATGCATCCAATATTTCGTCGGAAAGAGGTGAGTCGAAATCCTGGGGCAGTACGAGTTTGCCCTTCATCGCGCCAATGCGCTGTGCGCTGGATCTCCCTATCGGAACAAGACGAGCCATCGCCCGGCCATGCTTGGCAATCGTGATGACTTGGCCAGCAGCGGCATCATCGACGAGTTTCGATAAACTGTTTTTGGCCTCAGCCAGCGGAACGATGATCATCAGCTCACCTCTGTATTCTGGATAAATATAGCCAGAATATTTCAGCGCTGCAAAGTCGCGCCAATGCTCCGTGCAGCCAAGCGTCCTATCCGTCGACCTGCGCTGATAGGGCAGTTGCGCAACATTGCATTGTCGCTGGGCAGCCAAAGCATCGACACCCTCCATCAACTCACAAAAGATATCTCGTTTCATTACCCGCCTCGATTCAATATCCACCTGCCAGGGCACCTACCTTAGAACTGTTCTCCGGGGTTGGCTGTAGGACGAAACGGAGGTTAAGGAGAGAGCTTTCGGAGTTTGTATGAGGATGCGAGTGGGCCGGTAAAATATCGTACAAAACGCTTTCATGCTGTATCCAGAACCCAGGCAGTACACGAGACTGCAGGAGCGAGCCTGCTCGCGAAAGCGGTGGGTCGGTTAGCATATCCATCGACTTGTAGGACGCCATCGCGAGCAGGCTCACTCCTGCAGGGTGTGCGATGCACCCGGATGCTATGAGCGACACACACACCTGTGGGAGCGGGCTTGCCCGCGATGACGCTTGCACAAACGCCGGCGATATTGACTTTCGCTACAAACAAAAAACGGCACCCGAAGGTGCCGTTTTCATTTCCAGCCAGATCAGCCGAGCAATCAGCCCGCCAGACCCGCCTGCTGTACCAGCACCAGCAATGGCTGCGGGTACACGCCCAGGAAGAATGCGACCAGGGCGATGGCCAGCAGCATCACGCCGCCTGCCTTCTGTTCCCAGTGCAATTGGGCGTCGTGGCGACGCAGGTTTGGCTCGATCAAGTACAGGGTGACCATCACGCGCAGGTAGTAGAAAACGCCGATGGCGCTGCCCAGTACCAGTGCGCCGACCAGCCACCACTGACGCGTTTCGACGCCGCTGGCGATGATGTAGAACTTGCCGATGAAGCCGGCGGTCAGTGGGATGCCGGCCAGGGACAGCATCATCACGGTCAGCACGGCGGTCAGGTACGGACGGCGCCAGAACAGGCCGCGGTACTCGTACAGCGCGTCGGCGTCGCGGCCGTTGTACGGCGACGACATCAGGGTGATCACGCCGAACGCGCCGAGGCTGGTGATCACATAAGTCACCAGATAGACGCCGATGGCTTCCACCGCCAGACCCTTGCTCGCCACCAGCGCGATCAGCAGATAGCCGAAGTGCGCAATGGACGAGTAACCGAGCAGACGCTTGAGGTTGCTCTGGGTCAGGGCCAGCAGGTTACCGAACAGGATCGAGGCGACCGCGATCACGCTCAGTACGTCGCTCAGCACACCGCTGCTGGCGGCGGGGGAGAGCTGGAACAGACGCACCATCACCGCAAACACTGCAACCTTCGAAGCGGTGGCGAGGAACGCTGCCACCGGAGCCGGAGCACCTTCGTAGACGTCCGGCGTCCACAGGTGGAACGGTACCAGCGACAGCTTGAACGCCAGACCGATCAGCATCATGCCCAGGCCCAGTTGCGCCAGCGGGCTTGGCAGGCCGGTCGCGGCCAAGGCCTGACCGATGCCAACGAAGCTCAGCGAACCGGCGTCGGTGTAGAGCAGCGCCATACCGAACAGCAGGAACGCGGAACCGGCGGCCGACAGCACCATGTACTTGATGCCGGCTTCCAGCGAACGCTTGTTGAAGAAGGCGTAAGCCACCAGACCGTAGACCGGTACCGAGAGCAATTCCAGACCGATGAACAACCCGGCCAGGTGCTGCGCGCTGACCAGGACCAGACCACCGGCGGCGGCCATCAGGATCAGCAGGTACAGTTCTTCGCGATTGCCCGGGTAGCCCGAACCGCCATCACCCAGATAAGCGTGGGCGAGGGTGACGCAGGCGAGGGTGGCAACCAGAATCATCGCCATGTACAGGCAGGCGAAGGCATCGATCTGCAGCAATGGGGTCACGGCCAGAGGCGCGACTTTCAGAGCCGGCAGGATCGACAGCAGGGCCAGGTTCAGACCCGCCACCGAAATCAGGAAGGTCTGCGAGTGGTTGCGGCGCCAGGCGATTGCCAGCATCACCACGATAATGGTGAGGCTGGTGATCAACAGTGGCGCAAGCGCAATAAAGTGTTGAATCGTGAATTCCATAGCGCTCTTACCGGGCCGAAGCGAGTTGAGAGAAGGCGGTGCCGAGCCACTGCTGCACGCCATGCATGGTGGCGGCAGAGGTGTCGAGGAACGGTTGCGGGTAGACGCCGAGGTAAATCAGCAACACCGCCAGACCGAGCACCATGATCAGTTCGCGCGCGTCCATGCCGTGCAGCACCGCGTCGGATTTCGACGGGCCGAAGTAGGCACGGTGGATCATGATCAGCGAGTAGACCGAACCGAACACCAGACCGGAAGTAGCAATCGCCGTGACCCATGGAGCGCTGGCGAACGAGCCGATCAGGATCAGGAATTCGCCGACAAAGTTGCCGGTACCCGGCAAGCCCAGCGACGCCGCAGCGAAGAACAGGCTGATCGCCGGCAGATACGCGATACGCGACCACAGACCGCCCATCTCACGCATGTCACGAGTGTGCAGACGCTCGTACAACTGACCGCTGAGGATAAACAGTGCCGCTGCCGACAGACCGTGCGCGAGCATCTGGATCACTGCGCCTTGCAGCGCCAGTTGGCTGCCGGAGTAGATGCCGATCAACACGAAGCCCATGTGGGAAACGGAAGAGAAGGCAATCAGACGCTTGATGTCGGTTTGGGCGAACGCCAGGAACGCGCCGTAGAAAATCCCGATCAGACCGAGGGTCATGGCGATCGGCGCAAACTCGGCCGAAGCGTTCGGGAACAGCGGCAGGGCGAAACGCAGCAGACCGTAGGCCGCAGTTTTCAGCAGGATACCGGCGAGGTCGACGGAACCGGCAGTCGGTGCCTGGGCGTGAGCATCAGGCAGCCAGGAGTGGAACGGAACCACTGGCAGCTTGACCGCGAAGGCGATGAAGAAGCCGAGCATCAGAATGTACTCGGTGGTCATCGACATCTTGGTTTTCAACAGGTCGGCGTAGTTGAAGGTGATTACGCCGGTGTTGTTGAAGTTGACCAGCACCAGGCCGAGGATCGCCACCAGCATGATCAGGCCGGACGCCTGAGTGAAGATGAAGAATTTGGTCGCTGCGTAGATCCGGGTTTTCTTGCCGTCCGAAGAACTGTGACCCCAGAGCGCGATGAGGAAGTACATCGGCACCAGCATCATTTCCCAGAAGAAGAAGAACATGAACAGGTCGAGGGCGAGGAACACGCCGACCACACCGCCCAGGATCCACATCAGGTTGAGATGGAAGAAGCCAACGTGACGTTGAATCTCTTTCCACGAGCAAAGTACCGAGAGGATACCCAGCAGGCCGGTCAGCAGGATCATCAACAGCGACAGGCCGTCGAGGGCCAGGTGCACGTTGATGCCGAAACGCTGGATCCAGACATGCTTGAACTCAAGCGCCCAGGTCGGATCGGCGCCCGGCGCCGGTGCGAATGAATAGTCACCGTGGGCCCACAGCCAGAGGCCGAGTGCGAGTTCCAGGGTCATGGTCAACAGCGCAATCCAGCGCGGGAGGGTAGCGCCGAAGCGCTCACCCATCCAGCACAGCAGGCCGCCGATGAAGGGGATCAGGATTAGCCAAGGCAGAATCATGACGGGCTCGTTTCCTTTCGCAAATTCGCAAGGTTCATATCAGACCGCTACCAGCACGATGGCGCCGATCACCAGCACGGCACCAGCAGCCATCGAGGCGGCGTACCAACGCAGTTGACCGGTCTCGGTGCGGCTCAGGGCAGTGTGACCACCCTTGGCCATACGCGGGATCAGACCGATGGTCTGGTCGAGCGGGTCTTTGCGCAGTACATGGCTGATCGCAAGGTACGGCTTGACGAACAGTTTGTCGTAGATCCAGTCGAAGCCCCAGGCAGCGAACCACCAGGCCGAAAGGAAACGGCCGATGCCGCTGTTGGCGATCGCCGTGACGAAGCGACGCTTGCCGAGGAACAGCAGGGCCGCCAGCAGGATACCGGCCAGGGCGATGGCGCCCGAGGCGATTTCCAGACTGTGCTTGGCTTCACCACCGGCATGCCCGACGCTTTCTGGCAGTACGCCATGCAGCGGCGGCACGATCATCGCGCCGACGAAAGTCGACAGCACGATCAACACCGACAGTGGCAGCCAATGGGCAATGCCGTGGCCGGCGTGGGCTTCGGTCTTGGCTTCACCGTGGAACGCGATGAAGATCAGGCGGAAGGTGTACAGCGAAGTCATGAACGCACCGACCAGACCTGCGTAAAGCAGACCCTGGTTGCCGCTGGCGAACGCTTCCCAGAGGATTTCGTCCTTGGAGTAGAAGCCTGCGGTGACCAGTGGCAGAGCGGCCAGCGCAGCACCACCGACGATGAAGCTGGCGTAGGCCAGTGGCAGTTTCTTCCACAGACCGCCCATCTTGAAGATGTTCTGCTCGTGGTGGCAGGCAACGATCACCGCACCGGAAGCAAGGAACAACAGAGCCTTGAAGAAGGCGTGGGTCATCAGGTGGAAGATTGCGCCTTCCCAGGCGCCAACGCCCAGCGCCAGGAACATGTAACCGATCTGGCTCATGGTCGAGTAGGCGAGGATACGTTTGATGTCGGTCTGCACCAGCGCGGCGAAACCGGCCAGTACCAGGGTCACGCCACCGACGATGCCGACGAGATGCAGGATGTCCGGCGCCAAGGCAAACAGACCATGGGTACGGGCGATCAGGTAGACACCGGCGGTCACCATGGTTGCGGCGTGGATCAGTGCCGAAACCGGGGTAGGGCCGGCCATCGCATCCGCGAGCCAGGTTTGCAGCGGCAGCTGGGCCGATTTACCGACAGCACCACCGAGCAGCATCAGGGTGGCCAGAACGATCCAGAAGTCACCGACCTTGAAGTGCTCCGGCGCACGCACCAGCAGTCCCTGGACGTTCAGCGTGCCCAGTTGCTGGAACAGGATGAACAGGCCGATGGCCATGAACACGTCGCCGATGCGGGTGACGATAAAGGCTTTCAGCGCTGCGTTACCGTTGTTGCGGTTGCTGTAGTAGAAACCGATCAACAGGTACGAGCACAGGCCCACGCCTTCCCAGCCGAAGTAGATGAACAGCAGGTTATCGCCGAGGATCAGGAACAGCATGCTGGCGATGAACAGGTTGGTGTACGAGAAGAAGCGCGAGTAACCGTCTTCGCCACGCATGTACCAGGACGCGAACAGGTGGATCAGGAAGCCGACGCCGACGACCACACCGAGCATGGTCACCGACAGGCCATCCAGGTACAGCGCGAAATTCGGCTGGAACCCTTCCACCGACATCCAGCGCCACAGCACCTGGGTGTACACGCCACCCTCCGGCGGTGCGACGTTGAATTGCCAGATCACGTAAGCGGCGACGATGGCCGACAGGCCGATCGAACCGACACCGATCAGCGCCGAGAGGTTTTCCGAGAAGCGGCCGCGCGAGAACGACAGCAACAGGAACCCGATCAGAGGGAATACGAAAGTCAGAAAGAGTAGGTTCATCCGCGCATCTCACTGGCAGCGTCGATATCGAGCGTGTGGAAGCGGCGATACAGTTGCAGCAGGATCGCCAGGCCAATACTGGCCTCGGCTGCGGCAAGGCTGATCACCAGGATGAACATGATCTGTCCATCCGGCTGCGCCCAGCGGGCGCCCGCGACGATGAAGGCCAGGGCAGAGGCGTTCATCATCACTTCCAGACTCATCAACACGAACAAAATGTTGCGGCGGACCATCAGGCCGACCAGACCAAGGCAGAAGAGGATGCCGGCGACGGCCAGTCCATGTTCGAGAGGGATAGCAGGCATGTCTTACTCCTTCGCCTCGTTACGGCCCAAATGGAACGCCGTGACGGCTGCAGCAAGCAGCAGCATCGAGGCGAGTTCGACCACCAGCAGGTACGGGCCGAACAGGCTGATGCCCACGGCTTTCGCGTCTACGGTGGTGTGGCCGATGGCCTGGCCGCTCTGGTGAGCGAACAGCACATACAGCAGTTCGGCCAGCAGCAGCGCGGCAAGAATCACCGGCCCCGCCCAGATGCCGGGCTTGAGCCAGGTGCGTTCCTGCTGCACCGAGGCGGGACCGAGGTTGAGCATCATCACCACGAACACAAACAGCACCATGATGGCGCCGGCGTAGGCGATCACTTCCAGCACACCGGCAAACGGTGCGCCGAGGGCGAAGAAGGTCATGGCCACGGCGATCAACGAGATGATCAGGTAGAGCAGGGCGTGCACAGGGTTGGTGTTGGTGACCACACGCAGCGTGGACACCACAGCAATACCCGATGCGAAATAGAAAGCGAATTCCATCGTTCTTCCTTAAGGCAGCAAGCTCTTCACGTTGATCGGTTCGGCTTCGTTCTGCGCAGCGCCTTTCGGCTTGCCAGCGATTGCCATACCTGCAACACGATAGAAGTTGTAATCAGGGTTTTTGCCGGGGCCGGAGATCAAAAGATCTTCTTTCTCGTACACCAGATCCTGACGTTTGAACTCGGCCATCTCGAAATCCGGGGTCAGCTGGATCGCGGTGGTCGGGCAGGCTTCCTCGCAGAGACCGCAGAAAATGCAGCGCGAGAAGTTGATCCGGAAGAAGTCCGGGTACCAGCGACCGTCTTCGGTTTCAGCTTTCTGCAGCGAGATGCAACCCACCGGGCAGGCCACGGCGCACAGGTTGCAGGCTACGCAGCGTTCTTCGCCATCGGGGTCGCGGGTCAGGACGATGCGGCCACGGTAACGCGGCGGCAGGTAGACCTGCTCCTCTGGGTATTGCAGGGTGTCGCGCTTGCGAAAGCCATGGCCGAAGACCATGATCAGGCTGCGCAACTGGGTACCGGTACCCTTAACGATGTCGCCAATATATTTGAACATGGGTCAAATCCTCACTGAACCGCAACCGCAGGCGTGTTCAACAACACAACCGCAGCGGTTACCAACAAATTGATCAGGGTCAGTGGCAGGCAGAATTTCCAGCTGAAATCCATCACCTGGTCATAACGCGGACGCGGGATGGAAGCGCGCAGCAGGATGAACAGCATGATGAAGAACGCGGTCTTCAGTGCGAACCAGACGAAGGACAGTTGCGGCAGGATGCCGAACGGACCGTGCCAGCCACCGAAGAACAGGGTGACCAGCAGCGCCGAGATCAGGATGATGCCGATGTATTCACCGACGAAGAACATGCCCCATTTCATACCGGCGTATTCAATGTGGTAACCGTCGGCCAGTTCCTGTTCCGCTTCCGGCTGGTCGAACGGGTGACGGTGAGTCACGGCGACGCCAGCGATGAAGAAGGTACAGAAGCCGAAGAACTGCGGAATGATGAACCACAGGTTCTGTGCCTGGTATTCGACAATGTCGCGCATGTTGAACGAGCCGACCTGGACCACGATGCCCATCAGGGCCAGGCCCATGAACACTTCGTAGGACACGGTCTGCGCCGAGGCACGCAAGCTGCCGAGCAGGGCGAACTTGTTGTTGCTCGACCAGCCGGCGAACAGCACCGCGTACACCGACAGACCGGCCATGGCGAAGAAGAACAGCAGACCGATGTTCAGATCCGCCACGCCCCAGGTCGGGGTGATCGGGATGATCGCAAAGGCAATCAGCAGGGCGGACATGGCCACCACCGGCGCCAGGGTGAAGATCACCTTGTCGGCAAACGGCGGGGTCCAGTCTTCCTTGAAGAACATCTTCAGCATGTCGGCGGCGATCTGGAACATGCCGAACGGGCCAACGCGGTTCGGACCGTAACGGTCCTGCCACCAGCCCAGCAGGCGACGTTCGACAAAGCTCAGCAAGGCGCCCGCGACCACTACGGCCAGCAGAATCACGATGGCTTTGATGACCGTCAGGATCACATCGATCACTTCAGGGGTGAACCAGGTCATTGCGCTGCCTCCTGCAGACCGTCGACGGACACGCCGGCGAATGCCGGTGGAATGCCGGCGATGCCCGCAGGCAATGCCACCAGACCGGCGCCCAGTTCTTCATTGATGCGCAGCGGCAGACGCAATGTCTGACCGGCGACGTTCAGGCTCAGCAGGGCACCGTCGTTGACGCCGAGGCGATCCGCTTCGGATTTCGCCAGCGCGACGTAAGGTGCCGGAATGCGTTCTTGTACCGGGGCGGCTTTCGAAGAGTTTTCTTCGCTGCCGAACAGGTGGAAGAACGGCACGGCTTGCCAGGTACCCGGCGCCGGGTTGAAGGCACGCGGCGCAGCAGCGAACCAGTTCAGCGAATCGCCAGTGCTTTCGATCAGGCGGGTGCCCGGATCGCCAGCGCGCAGATGACCACCGACTTCGTCCTGGAACTTGTTCCACGCTTGTGGCGAGTTCCAGCCCGGCGACCATGCGAATGGTACCTGCTGACGCGGTTCGGCAGAGCCCGAGTAACCTTCCATGGAGAAGGCGAAGGCGGTGTCCTGGTCTTGCGGGGTGCGTGGTTCGTGAACGCTGATATCGGCGCGCATTGCGGTGCGCCCGGAATAACGCAGCGGCTCACGGGCCAGTTTCAGACCCTTGATGCGGAAAGCAGCCGACGGTGCAGCATCGACGATACGTGCCAGTTGCGCGGTGCTCGAAGCCACGGCAGCGGTGACGTGGTCGAGTTGCGTCCAGTCGATCGCCTGGTTCAGCAGCGTCGCGCGCAGGGCGTGCAGCCAGCGCCAGCCTTCGTGCACCAGAATGCTCGCGTCGAGGTATTGCGGATCGAAAACCTGGAAGAAGCGCTGGGCGCGGCCTTCCTGGCTGACCAGCGTACCGTCGCCCTCGGCGAAGCTCGCCGCTGGCAGCACCAGGTGCGCGCGATCAGTGGTGGCGGTTTTCTGATGGTCGGCAACGATCACCACTTTCGCGGCGTTCAGTGCGGCATCGACTTTGGTTTTGGCAGTGCGGGTGTACAGATCGTTTTCCAGCACGACGATTGCGTCGGCCTGGCCATCGATGACCGCTTGCAGCGCGGCGTCGACCGATTCGCCACCGAGCATGGCCAGGCCGAGGCTGTTGGCTTCCGGCACGATCAGGCTGATCGAACCGTTCTTCTCGCGCAGCTTCAGGGCCTTGGCGATGTTCGCGGCAGCTTCGATCAAGGCTTTGGAGCCCAGCGAAGTACCGGCGATGATCAGCGGACGCTTGGCGGCGAGCAGGGCATCGGCGATGCGCTGCGCCAGTTCCAGGGCTTCGGCGTCCAGACCTTCGACGGCCGGAGCGCTGGCATCCAGCGCATGAGCCACGGCGAAACCGATGCGTGCCAGGTCATCTGGAGCGGCGTGTACGCACTCTTCGGCAACGTCGTCGAGCTTGGTTTCGGCGAGGCTGGCGATAAACAGTGGGTTCAGCGCGTGCTGACCGATGTTCTTCACCGCCGCGTCGAGCCAAGGCTGAACGCGCATGGCTTCGGCCATGTCTTCAGCCTTGCCCTTGACCGACTGACGCAGGGCCAGCGCCATACGCGCGGCGGTCTGCGTCAGGTCTTCGCCGAGGACGAAGATCGCGTCGTGATCTTCGATGTCGCGCATGTTCGGCACTGGCAGCGGGCTGTCGTTCAACACTTGCAGGACCAGACGGATGCGCTCCAGTTCGGAGGCTTCGATACCCGAATAGAAGTGCTCGGCGCCGACCAGTTCGCGCAACGCATAGTTGCTTTCAAGACTGGCGCGCGGCGAACCGATGCCGACGATGTTGCGTCCGCGCAGCAGGTCGGCGGCTTTGTCCAGCGCAGCGTCGAGGCTGAGCTTGGTGCCATCGGCCAGCAGCGGCTGACGTGGGCGGTCGGTGCGGTTGACGTAGCCATAACCGAAGCGGCCACGGTCGCAGAGGAAGTACTGGTTCACCGAACCGTTGAAACGGTTTTCGATGCGACGCAGCTCACCGTAACGCTCGCCCGGGGAGATGTTGCAACCGCTCGAGCAGCCATGGCAGATGCTCGGCGCGAACTGCATGTCCCACTTGCGGTTGTAGCGCTCGGAGTGAGTCTTGTCGGTGAACACACCGGTCGGGCAGACCTCGGTGAGGTTGCCGGAGAATTCGCTTTCGAGGGTGCCGTCCTCAACGCGACCGAAGTACACGTTGTCGTGGGCGCCGAACACACCGAGGTCGGTGCCGCCGGCGTAGTCCTTATAGAAACGCACGCAGCGGTAGCAAGCGATGCAGCGGTTCATTTCGTGGGAAATGAACGGCCCAAGTTGCTGGTTCTGGTGGGTGCGTTTGCTGAAGCGATAACGGCGCTCGTTGTGGCCGGTCATCACCGTCATGTCTTGCAGGTGGCAGTGACCGCCTTCCTCGCACACCGGGCAGTCGTGCGGGTGGTTGGTCATCAGCCATTCGACAACGCTGGCGCGGAACGCCTTGGATTCTTCATCGTCGATGGAGATCCAGGTGTTGTCGGTGGCCGGGGTCATGCAGGACATGACGATGCGACCACGGGTGTCGTTCTCGTCGGTGTACTGCTTGACCGCGCACTGGCGGCAGGCCCCAACGCTACCAAGCGCGGGGTGCCAGCAGAAATATGGAATGTCGAGGCCCAGCGACAGACATGCCTGTAACAGGTTGTCTGCCCCGTCGACTTCGAGCGCTTTGCCGTCTACGTGGATAGTGGCCATGGTTCAAAGGTCTTCGTTGGCCCGGTGTCAGCGGGCGTGGCTAATGGAATCTTGTTATGCGTCCGAATCCAAACAGCCCCGAAGGGCGTCATCGGACGAAAGGCGAAGGGCACGGACCCTTCGCCTTTTGAAGCGTTTACGCGCCGACTACGATCGGCCTTGCCAGAGGCGGGACGGCGGCGCTGACAGGCGCGATACCGGCTTCGAACTCTGGACGGAAGTATTTGATTGCGCTGCCCAATGGCTCCACGGCTCCCGGTGCGTGAGCACAGAAGGTCTTGCCCGGGCCGAGGAAACCGACCAGACCCAGCAGGGTCTCGATGTCGCCTGGCTGGCCCTTGCCCTGTTCGATGGCCATCAGGAGCTTGACGCTCCATGGCAGACCATCGCGGCACGGGGTGCAGAAACCGCAGGATTCGCGAGCGAAGAACTGTTCCATGTTGCGCAGCAGCGAGACCATGTTGACGCTGTCGTCCACCGCCATCGCCAGACCGGTACCCATACGGGTGCCCACTTTGGCGATGCCGCCGGCATACATTTGTGCGTCGAGGTGCTCGGGCAGGAGGAAACCGGTACCGGCACCGCCTGGCTGCCAGGCCTTGAGCTTGAAGCCGTCGCGCATGCCGCCGGCATAGTCTTCGAACAGTTCGCGACCTGTGATGCCGAATGGCAGTTCCCACAGGCCCGGGTTCTTGACCTTGCCGGAGAAGCCCATGAGCTTGGTGCCCATGTCTTCGGAACCTTCGCGGGCCAACGATTTGTACCAGTCAACGCCGTCGGCAATGATCGCCGGTACGTTGCACAGGGTTTCGACGTTGTTCACGCAGGTCGGCTTGCCCCACACGCCGACGGCGGCAGGGAAGGGCGGCTTGGAGCGCGGGTTGGCGCGGCGGCCTTCGAGGGAGTTGATCAGTGCGGTTTCTTCACCGCAGATGTAACGCCCGGCGCCGGTGTGGACGAACAGCTCGAAATCGAAACCGCTGCCCAGAATGTTCTTGCCCAGCAGGCCGGCCGCCTTGGCTTCTTCCACTGCACGGTTGAGGTGCTTGGCGGCGGTGGTGTATTCGCCGCGCAGGAAGATGTAGCCACGGTAGGTTTTCAGCGCGCGGGCACTGATGAGCATGCCTTCGATCAGCAGATGGGGCAGTTGCTCCATCAGCATGCGGTCTTTCCAGGTGTTCGGCTCCATTTCATCCGCGTTGCACAGCAGGTAGCGGATGTTGATGGATTCGTCCTTGGGCATCAGGCCCCACTTCACGCCAGTGGGGAAGCCTGCACCGCCGCGACCCTTGAGGCCGGCGTCTTTCACGGTCTGGACGATGGCGTCCTGATCCATGTCGGCGAAGGCTTTACGCGCAGCGGCGTAGCCGTTCTTGGCCTGATACTCGTCGAGCCACACGGCTTCGCCGTCATCGCGCAGACGCCAGGTCAGCGGGTGTGTCTCGGCCGAACGCTGGATGCGGTTGGCTGGACCAAAAGATGTCAGGGTCATACGTAGCCCTCGAGCAGTTTGGCCACGCCAGCAGGCTGCACGTTGCCAAAGGTGTCGTCGTCGATCATCAGCGCCGGTGCCTTGTCGCAGTTGCCGAGGCAGCAGACAGGCAGCAGGGTGAAACGACCGTCGGCGGTGGTCTGACCCAGGCCGATGCCCAGATTGTTCTGGATTTCGCTGACCACCGACTCGTGGCCACCGATGTAGCAGACCATGCTGTCGCAGACGCGAATGATGTGGCGGCCGACCGGCTGACGGAAAATCTGGCTGTAAAACGTCGCCACGCCTTCAACGTCGCTGGCCGGGATGCCGAGGATCTCGCCGATCGCGTAGAGGGCGCCATCCGGCACCCAGCCGCGTTCTTTCTGGACGATCTTCAGGGCTTCGATCGACGCCGCGCGCGGGTCTTCGTAGTGATGCAGCTCGTGCTCGATGGCCGAGCGCTCGGTTTCACTCAAGGTGAAACGGTCTGTCTGGATAAGCGTGCTGTTCATGCTTAGCGGTCCACGTCGGCCATAACGAAGTCGATACTACCCAGGTACGCAATCAAGTCCGCGACCATGCTGCCTTTGATCACCGAAGGGATCTGCTGCAGATGCGGGAAGCTCGGAGTACGGATCCGGGTACGGTAGCTCATGGTGCCGCCGTCGCTCGTCAGGTAGTAACTGTTGATGCCCTTGGTCGCTTCGATCATCTGGAAGGATTCGTTGGCCGGCATGACCGGGCCCCACGAAACCTGCAGGAAGTGCGTGATCAGGGTTTCGATGTGCTGCAGCGTGCGCTCTTTAGGCGGCGGCGTGGTCAGCGGATGATCCGCCTTGTACGGGCCTTCCGGCATGTTGCGCATGCATTGATCGATGATCTTGATGCTTTGGCGCATCTCTTCGACGCGAACCATGCAGCGGTCGTAGGCATCGCCGTTGACGGCCAGCGGCACTTCGAATTCGAAGTTCTCGTAACCCGAGTACGGACGCGCCTTGCGCAGGTCGAAATCGCAACCGGTCGAACGCAGGCCGGCACCGGTGACGCCCCACTCCAGGGCTTCTTTGGTGTTGTAGGCGGCAACGCCGATGGTACGACCCTTGAGGATGCTGTTCTGCAGGGCAGCCTTGGTGTATTCGTCCAGACGCTTGGGCATCCACTCGACGAAGTCCTTGACCAGTTTTTCCCAGCCGCGCGGCAGGTCGTGGGCGACGCCGCCGATGCGATACCAGGCCGGGTGCAGACGGAAACCGGTAATCGCCTCGATCACCGTGTACGCCTTCTGGCGGTCGGTGAAAGTGAAGAACACCGGGGTCATGGCGCCGACGTCCTGGATGTAAGTACCCAGGAACAGCAGGTGACTGGTGATCCGGAAGAACTCGGCCATCATGATACGGATGACGTCGACCTTCTGCGGCACCTTGATGCCGGCAAGCTTCTCGACCGAGAGCACGTACGGCAGGTTGTTCATCACGCCGCCGAGGTAGTCGATGCGGTCGGTGTACGGGATGTAGCTGTGCCAGGACTGACGCTCGCCCATTTTCTCGGCGCCACGGTGGTGGTAGCCGATGTCCGGGACGCAGTCGACGATCTCTTCGCCGTCCAGCTGCAGAATGATGCGGAACGCACCGTGCGCCGAAGGGTGGTTCGGGCCGAGGTTGAGGAACATGTAGTCCTCGTTGGCACCGGAACGCTTCATGCCCCAGTCTTCCGGACGGAAACGCGCGGCTTCCTCTTCCAGCTGCTGCTTGGCGAGGTTGAGGCTGAACGGATCGAATTCGGTGGCGCGCGCCGGGAAGTCCTTGCGCAGCGGGTGACCTTCCCACGTCGGCGGCATCATGATGCGCGACAGGTGCGGGTGGCCTTTGAAGTCGATGCCGAACATGTCCCAGACTTCGCGCTCGTACCAGTTGGCGTTCGGCCAGATGCTGGTGACGGACGGCATGCTGAGGTCGCCTTCGGACAAGGCGACCTTGATCATCACGTCACTATTACGCTCCAGCGACATGAGGTGATAGAACACGGTGAAATCGGCGCCGGTCGGCAGCCCTTGACGCTTGGTGCGCAGACGCTCGTCCACGCCGTGCAGGTCATAGAGCATGACGTACGGCTTGGGCAGGTTGCGCAGGAAAGTCAGGACTTCAACCAGTCTGGCGCGGGCCACCCACAGCACCGGCATGCCGGTGCGGGTTGCCTGCGCGGTGAACGCTTCGGCGCCAAAACGGTTGTTCAGTTCGACGACCACATCCTGGTCGTCTGCCTTGTAAGGCGGGATGTACAGAGCACTGCCTGTAGTCATGGTTATTTTTTCGCTTTCGGTCAACGTAAAGAATGAAGCCAGCTTCTCGTTACTTGGAACAGAACTGGATCAGACTTCGTCAGGGCTGCGCAGATTGGTGACTGCGATTCGCTGTTCGCGGCGCTGTTCCTTCTGCGATGGCATGTCGGCGCGATAGACGCCTTGATCACCAACGACCCAGGAAAGCGGACGACGCTCCTGTCCAATCGATTCCTGCAACAGCATCAAGCCTTGCAGAAATGCTTCCGGACGGGGCGGGCAGCCAGGTACGTAGACGTCCACGGGCAGGAACTTGTCTACGCCTTGAACCACGGAGTAGATGTCGTACATGCCGCCGGAGTTGGCGCACGAACCCATGGAAATAACCCATTTCGGTTCGAGCATTTGCTCGTAGAGACGCTGGATGATCGGCGCCATCTTGATGAAGCAGGTACCGGCGATAACCATGAAGTCGGCCTGACGCGGCGAGGCCCGGATCACTTCGGCGCCAAAGCGCGCGATGTCGTGGGGCGCCGTGAAGGCGGTGGTCATTTCCACGTAGCAGCACGACAGGCCGAAGTTGTACGGCCACAGGGAGTTCTTACGTCCCCAGTTGACCGCGCCACTCAGCACGTCTTCCAGCTTGCCCATGAAAATGTTTTTGTGGACTTGATCTTCTAACGGATCGGCAACGGTTTCCCGCTGGCCAATCGGATACTGCTCGTTAGGAGCATCGGGGTCGATCCTGGTGAGATTGTATTGCATTGCCAAAGCCTCATTGTTTCAGCTTCGCCTGCCGCTTGCGACGAGCTTCCGGAGCCCAGTCAAGGGCGCCCACTCGGAACAGGTAGACAAGACCTGCCAACAGAATTGCTATGAAAACGAGAGCTTCGACGAATCCGGTCCAGCCGCTTTCGCGGACGGACACAGACCATGCAAAGAGAAAGAGGGCTTCGATATCGAAGATCACGAAGAGCATCGCGACCAGATAGAATTTGGCTGAGAGCCGCAAGCGGGCGCCACCGGTAGGTAGCATGCCCGACTCGAACGGTTCGTTTTTGCTGCGACCCCAGGCTTTTGACCCGAGGAGGCTGGAGACGCCAAGCATGAAGGCACACAGGCCCACGACACCCAGAAGGAAAATGGCAAAGCCCCAGTTGTGGGCCATGAGTCCTGTCGCTTCGGGCATGCTGGTAATCCTTAACAGAGAGCAAAGGTCTCTGAGCTTGATAAAGAAATAAGGCAGTGACGATATGTCGCAGCAATCAATCGGGCTGATTTTATGGCTAAACACCCGGCAAGTAAAATTCCAAAGGCGAAATTATTTACCGGATTAAGGACATAGCGCTTGTCCGCAGCCCTGCGGCCCATGCGTTGCGGGCATTAGCCGGGTTTCCATCAATTATGTTTTGTAGGGTTTGTAACGAACATAGTTGCTGCTAAATGATAATTGATATCGTTTGGAGTGGTTTTGTAACTGTTTACGAGTGAGTGGCCGGGAAGTTGTCTTACTTGCGCGTTACTGCAAGTAGCGAAGCCTACCGTTTTAGCGGAAATTTCTGACGCTTGTAGCGCTTCAGATCAATGTTTCGTCTCGCGGCTGACGGTAGCCCTGTGGGAGCGAGCCTGCTCGCGAGAGCGAAGGATCAGCCTCCAGATGTGCAAGCTGACTTATCGCCTTCGCGAGCAGGCTCGCTCCCACAGGGGATTTGTAGTGTCTTTGAGATTCCAACAGGCAAAAAAACGCCCCGATCCAGTCGGGGCGTCAGTGTTGCGGCTCTGCGGTTAGCTTTTTATCCGACCCGCAAAGGCCGTTTGCTCAGGTGAGGCCGAATTAGTGGAACTGTTCTTCTTCGGTCGAACCGGTCAGCGCGGTCACCGAGGACGTGCCGCCCTGGATCACGGTGGTCATGTCGTCGAAGTAGCCAGTGCCCACTTCCTGCTGGTGCGCAACGAAGGTGTAACCCTTGGCGGCGTCAGCGAATTCCTGCTCCTGCAGCTTCACGTAGGCAGTCATGTCGTTGCGGGCGTAGTCGTGCGCCAGGTTGAACATGCTGTGCCACATGTTGTGAATGCCGGCCAGGGTGATGAACTGGTGCTTGTAGCCCATGGCGGACAGTTCGCGCTGGAACTTGGCGATGGTCGCGTCGTCCAGGTTCTTCTTCCAGTTGAAGGAAGGCGAGCAGTTGTACGACAGCAGCTGGTCCGGGTATTCCTTTTTGATCGCTTCAGCGAAGCGACGGGCTTCTTCCAGATCCGGCTTGGCGGTTTCGCACCAGATCAGGTCGGCGTACGGCGCGTAAGCCAGGCCACGTGCGATCGCTTGATCCAGGCCGGCGCGTACCTTGTAGAAACCTTCTTGAGTTCGCTCGCCGGTCACGAACGGCTGATCGTACGGGTCGCAGTCGGAAGTCAGCAGGTCAGCCGCGTTGGCGTCGGTGCGGGCCAGAATGATGGTTGGCGTACCGGCCACGTCAGCGGCCAGACGGGCAGCGGTCAGCTTCTGTACAGCTTCCTGGGTCGGCACCAGAACCTTGCCGCCCATGTGACCGCATTTCTTCACCGAAGCCAGTTGGTCTTCGAAGTGAACGCCAGCGGCGCCTGCTTCGATCATGCTTTTCATCAGCTCGTAGGCGTTGAGTACACCGCCGAAACCGGCTTCAGCGTCGGCCACGATTGGTGCGAAGTAGTCGATGTAGCCATCGTCGCCCGGGTTCTTGCCAGCTTTCCACTGGATCTGGTCGGCACGACGGAACGAGTTGTTGATGCGCTTGACCACGGTTGGTACGGAGTCCACCGGGTACAGCGACTGGTCCGGGTACATGGATTCTGCGGAGTTGTTGTCCGCAGCCACCTGCCAGCCGGACAGGTAGATCGCCTGGATACCGGCCTTGACCTGCTGAACAGCCTGGCCGCCAGTCAGGGCGCCCATGCAGTTGACGAAATCTTTCTCTGGACGGAAGGACGGCTTGGCACCCTGGGTGACCAGGTTCCACAGCTTCTCGGCGCCCATCTTCGCGAAGGTGTGCTCAGGCTGAACCGAGCCACGCAGGCGGACCACGTCGGCAGCGGAGTAAGTGCGAGTCACGCCTTTCCAGCGCGGGTTCTCGGCCCAGTCTTTTTCGAGGGCTGCAATTTGCTGTTCGCGTGTCAGTGCCATGGAGATAAACCTCGTCGCGTCTTTTATGAAAAGTTGTTCTGCGGTGGAAAATTCCTGCGCTCGCTGACCAGAAGCTTAGGTGGTCAAGTCGGATTCGGCGGGGTAGGCGACGGGATGAACGATGGGCTCGAGGGGAAAGTGAGCAGGTAGTGGCGGACTGCGGGGCGCATGCGGGCGTCGTGGGCCTTTATACGGACAACAGCGTGAAGCCGGGTTACCTAAATACGCTTCCGTCCCTCGGGACAACTTCGTTCCAGTCGGCAACCTCGTCAAACACGCCTTGTGGGCGGTACAGACACGAAGCGGTTCGCGGGGTAGGTGCGAACGGCGCTTCGAAGGCCCTTGCCAGGGCCTCTGATTAGCGGGAGCGAGGCCATCATGCCTTCGCTTTTTTTTCGCGTCAAACGTTTTGTAGTGCTTTTTTTCAAGCACTACATCTTTCGTCCAATACGACTAATCAGTCAGTTTTAGGTGCTTTAGTCCAGCGTATCGACTTTCACCCGCAAGGTCATGTCATCGCGGCCTTGAGTCGAGTAGCTGCGGGTCAGGCCCTGTTTGTCGGCCTGAGTCTGGCTATTAACGCCCGCCAGAGTGATCCACTCACCGAGGCGCCCGGTGACGGTTGTGTCGGTGCTTTGCACGTTCACTACATCGGGACGTTCCTGGCTCATGCGGTCACGGTTGGTACTGATTGCCAGGTGGACGGTCTCGCCGGTGACGCTGGCGGTGACGTAGAAACCCTGGGTGACGTTGCGGTATTGGGTCTCGCTGCTGTAGCCACCGTAGGAGTCGCTTTGGGTGTTGGTGATCGGCACGCTCTGGCCAACCTGAATCAGCGCAGGAGTGCCTTCGCTGGTCTGCACTTGCTGAACGCCACCGTTGCGGCTGGTGGTGCTGCGGCTGATGATCCGGGTCTGGTTCGGCTGAGCGCCGTTGACTGAATAGCCTTCGTCGCCACGGCCATTGTTTTCGTTGGTGTCGACGGTGATCAGCAAGCGCTTCGGAGCGGTATCGAGTTGCGCCAGCAGATCTTTCAGTTCCTGTATCTTGCCCGGCTCGGCTTTGACGATCAGTTGGTTGCCGTAAGCGCTGACCTGGCCGTCCTGGCCGATGAAGTCCTGCGCGACCGGCAGCATGTCAGCGCTGGTGTGGTATTTGAGGGGAACGATTTCTGTGGCTGCCAGCACCGAAAAACTGCAGCCGAGCAGCAGGGTGGTGAGCAGGGTGCGTAGGGACATGTCCGTTATCTCCGCGTTCGAAAGGCTTGATATTGCCAGTTTGTCGGCCCGGGGTGGGGCAAGTTGAATCGTAGACAGCAAAACGCCCCGGCATCGGTTGATGTCGGGGCGTTTTGTGGTGTTCTTGCGGCCTTTTGTGGTGAGGGGATTTATCCCCGCTCGGCTGCGCAGCAGTCGCCGACCCAGCGCGCTCGATTTAACTGACTCACCGAGTTTGCTGGATTTGGGGCTGCTTCGCACCCCAGCGGGGATAAATCCCCTCGCCACAGGGATCTGGAGGTCTCGGAATCAGGCCGAATGCCGAACCATGTCGACATGCGGAATCCCGGCCTCGAGAAACTCCTCGCTGACCAGACTGAAACCCAGGCGCTCGTAGAACGCCGTGGCTTGCACCTGAGCGCTGAGCTTCTGTTGCTTCAAACCGCGCGCTTCAGCTTCGGCAATCACCGCTTGCATCAGCGCATCACCGACCTTCATGCCACGCCAGTCTTTGAGCACCGAAACCCGGCCGATGTGGCCGTCGGGCAGCAGTCGGGCCGTGCCGATCGGGAAGTCGCCTTCGAACGCCAGGAAATGCACGGCTGTCGCGTCATCGGCGTCCCACTCAAGCTCGGGTGGCACCGATTGTTCGGCGATGAACACCGTTTCACGAATGCGCCGGATCTCGGCGATATCCTTCTGCCAGTCTGCGACACGAACGCGAATTTTATTCATCGGCGAACCCCAGGCTACCTTGCTTGACCAGTTCGCAAAGCAGGCTGCGACCGTCTTCGTCGCTCAGCCACTCACCGAGGTTGTCGGCGTGCAGGGCGTCAGCGGCGCAGATCAGCTTCAGCAGTTCGCGCAGCTTCCCCGGCAGGTAACGGCTCTGGCCGCTGGCGAACAGCAGCAGATCGTCGTCGACTTCCGACCAGGCCAGGCGCGCGCTCGGGTTGCGAATCAGTACGGCGCCGTCCTGCAGGGCGGCGAGGAAGTCTTCTTCTTCGACGTCTTCCGGGCCGACCACCAGTTCCGGGTAGCGCGGCTCGGTCATGTATTGGCCGAACCAGGTCAGCAGCAGGCGCTCGTCGCTCATGTGCTCGGCGAGCAGGCTTTTCAGGCGGTCCAGCGCATCGTGCTGGATCTGATGCGGATCAGCCGCCGGCTTGGCGTCGGCATCGGTATAGCGCTCTTCGTCGGTCAGGAACTGGCTGAGGAAGTCGGTGAAGTGGGTCAGCACTTCAGCGGCGCTTGGCGCGCGGAAACCGACCGAGTAGGTCATGCAGTTGTCGACCGCGACACCGCAGTGGGCCAGACGCGGCGGCAGGTAGAGCATGTCGCCCGGTTCCAGTACCCACTCTTCGGTCTCGTGGAATTCAGCGAGGATGCGCAGGTCGGCATGTTGCAGCAGCGGGCTCTCGGAATCGCACATCTGGCCGATTTTCCAGTTGCGCTTGCCGTGGCCCTGCAGCAGGAACACGTCGTAGTTGTCGAAGTGCGGACCGACGCTGCCACCCGGGGCGGCGAAGCTGATCATCACGTCGTCGACGCGCCAGCTCGGCAGGAAGCGGAAGTTTTCCAGCAGTTCGCTGACTTCCGGCACGAACTGATCAACCGCCTGCACCAGCAGGGTCCACTCTTTCTCTGGCAGTTTGCTGAACTCGTCTTCGGCGAACGGGCCGCGACGCAGTTCCCACGGACGCTCGCCGTGTTCGATGACCAGGCGCGATTCGACTTCTTCTTCCAGGGCCAGGCCGGCCAGTTCGTCGGCATCGATCGGGCTTTCGAAGTCAGGAATTGCCTGACGGATCAGCAGCGGTTTTTTCTGCCAGTAGTCACGCAGGAACTCGCGTGCAGTGAGGCCGCCCAGAAGTTGAAGAGGAATATCGGAATTCATATGTAACCTATTGAAAAAAAGCACTTTTCAGACGGGAATAAAAACGCCCGGCGCGGCCGGGCGTCTCAAACGGGGCAAACGGTCGATCAGATGCGTTTGGCTTGTGCCACAGCGTTGCCGATGTAGTTGGCCGGCGTCAGTTGCTTGAGCTCGGCTTTGGCTTGCGCTGGCATGTCCAGGCCATCGATGAAAGTCTGCAGTGCTTCAGGGCTGATGCCCTTGCCACGGGTCAGTTCTTTCAGCTTTTCGTACGGGTTTTCGATGTTGTAGCGACGCATCACGGTCTGGATCGGCTCGGCCAGGACTTCCCAGCAAGCGTCGAGGTCAGCGGCAATCTTCTGCTCGTTGAGTTCGAGTTTGCTGATGCCTTTGAGGCTGGCTTCGTAGGCGATCACGCTGTGGGCGAAGCCGACCCCGAGGTTGCGCAGTACGGTGGAGTCGGTGAGGTCGCGCTGCCAGCGGGAAATCGGCAGTTTGCTCGCCAGGTGCTGGAACAATGCGTTGGCGATACCCAAGTTGCCTTCGGAGTTTTCGAAGTCGATCGGGTTGACCTTGTGCGGCATGGTCGACGAACCGATTTCGCCAGCGATCGTGCGCTGCTTGAAATAACCCAGGGAGATATAGCCCCAGATGTCGCGGTCGAAGTCGATCAGGATGGTGTTGAAGCGTGCAATGGCGTCGAACAGCTCGGCGATGTAGTCGTGCGGTTCGATCTGCGTGGTGTACGGGTTGAAGTCCAGGCCCAGCTCGTCTTCGATGAAGGCGCGGGCATTGGCTTCCCAGTCGATCTGCGGGTAGGCCGACAGGTGCGCGTTGTAGTTGCCGACGGCGCCGTTGATCTTGCCGAGCAGCGGTACGGCAGCGACCTGAGCGATCTGGCGCTCGAGACGGTAAACCACGTTCGCCAGCTCTTTACCCAAAGTGGTTGGCGAAGCTGGCTGACCGTGGGTGCGCGACAGCATTGGCACGTCGGCGAAACGGATGGCCAGTTCGCGGATGGCGTTGGCGGTCTGGCGCATCAGCGGCAGCATCACGTCGTCACGGCCTTCACGCAGCATCAAGGCGTGGGACAGGTTGTTGATGTCTTCGCTGGTGCAGGCAAAGTGGATGAATTCGCTGACCTTGGCCAGCTCCGGCAGCTTGGCCGCCTGCTCTTTGAGCAGGTATTCGATCGCTTTGACGTCGTGGTTGGTGGTGCGCTCGATCTCTTTGACGCGCTCGGCGTGCTCCAGCGAGAAGTTTTCCGCCAGTTCGTTGAGAACGGCGTTGGCCTCGGCGGAGAAGGCCGGTACTTCAGGGATGCCAGCGTGGGCGGCCAGGCGCTGGAGCCAGCGCACTTCAACCAGAACGCGGGCACGGATCAGGCCGTACTCGCTGAAAATCGGGCGCAGGGCCTGGGTTTTGCCGGCGTAGCGGCCGTCAACAGGGGAAACCGCAGTGAGCGAAGAGAGCTGCATGGGGTGTTCTCGGACAGTCGGGCAACGAAATGGGGCGCGTATCATACATGAAAAAATCCGCCGGTCCGTCGCCAACTGACCGGCGTATTACGCGTTACAGACTACAAAGCCTTCATGACGCGGCGTTTACTCGCTGCGCATCAATGGATAAAGCTCTTTGAGCAGCTTGCGGCGGCTGATCACCAACTGCCAGCGGTGGCCGCCGAGCTGACGCCACAGGCGCGCCGAGCGGATACCCGCGAGGAGCAGGGCGCGGATTTTCGAGGCATTGCTCGGCTGCTGCAGGTTGCGCATGTCGCCGTGCACCTGAATGCGCTGGCGCAGGGTGCTTAACGTGTCCTGGTACAACGCACCGCAAGCGGCGACGACGTTCTCGTGGGCAGGGCCAAAATGCTCCACCTGCGACTGAATCTGCGGCAGGCGCTTGGCAATCGTCTCGAGCATGTCGTCACGCTTGGCCAGTTGCCGCTCCAGACCGAGCATCGACAGCGCGTAGCGCAACGGCTCGCGCTGCAAGGTGCTCGGATCGCGCTCCAGCGCGCCGATCAATGCGCGGTAACCCTCGCGCAGATTGATGTCGTCGCCGCCGTATACATCCAGCGTATCTTTTGGGTCGCGGACCAGCAGGCTGCCGAGCATGCAACTCAGGCCGGCCTCGTTGGTCTGGCCAGTCTTGGCGATGCGATCGACCAGCACGGCGGCGAGAAACACACCGCCCAGCGCTGTCAGTTGTTCCTGAGTCGGGCTCATGCCTGGCCGCTCCACGGCTCGGCTACTTCGATCACGCCGCCGCCGAGGCAGATTTCGCCGTCATAGAAAACGACCGACTGGCCCGGCGTCACCGCGCGTTGCGGTTCGTCGAACACGGCGCGATAACCGCTGGCGGTTTTTTCCAGGGTGCAGGCCTGATCGCTCTGGCGGTAACGCACTTTTGCCGTCAGGCGCAGCGGCTGGCTCAGGTCGATCGGGTTGACCCAGTAGATTTCCGACGCGAGCAGGGCGCTGGAGAACAGCCACGGATGGTTGTTGCCTTGGCCGACGATCAGCTCGTTGGTCTGCAGATCCTTGCGCAGCACGTACCACGGCTCATCGCCGGCATCTTTCAAACCGCCGATGCCGAGGCCCTGGCGCTGGCCGATGGTGTGGTACATCAAGCCGTGGTGACGGCCGATGACTTCGCCTTCGGTGGTCTTGATCTCACCCGGTTGTGCCGGGAGGTATTGCTTGAGGAAATCGCTGAAGCGGCGCTCGCCGATGAAGCAGATCCCGGTGGAATCCTTCTTCTTGGCGGTGGCCAGTTCGTACTTCTCGGCAATCGCGCGGACTTCAGGCTTTTCCAGCTCGCCGACCGGGAACAGGGTCTTGGCGATCTGTTCGCCGCCGACGGCGTGCAGGAAGTAGCTCTGATCCTTGTTCGGATCGAGGCCCTTGAGCAGTTCTGTGCGGCCATCGATGTCGCGGCGGCGCACGTAGTGGCCGGTGGCGATCAGGTCAGCGCCGAGCATCATCGCGTAGTCGAGGAACGCTTTGAACTTGATCTCGCGGTTACACAGGATGTCCGGGTTTGGTGTGCGTCCGGCCTTGTATTCGGCGAGGAAGTGCTCGAACACATTGTCCCAGTACTCGGCCGCGAAGTTGGCGGTGTGCAGCTTGATGCCAATCTTGTCGCAGACAGCCTGAGCATCCGCCAGGTCGTCCATGGCGGTGCAGTATTCCGTTCCGTCGTCTTCTTCCCAGTTCTTCATGAACAGGCCTTCCACTTCATAGCCCTGCTCGATCAGCAGAAGGGCGGAAACGGAAGAGTCCACGCCGCCGGACATGCCGACAATGACGCGCTTCTTGGATGTGTCAGAAGGGGCTGGATCACGCATAGGGATTCAATGAGTGTCTTGGAAAAGGGCGCGATTCTATCAGGCTCGCGGCCGCAAGGCTAAAGAGAAGGGCGGATCAGTTCGAGGCTGAAGTGATGACCGGCCAGATAATCGTCGATGCAACGGATGATCAGCTCGCTGCGCCAGTTGTCGCGCTGGGCGACTAATTCGTCGCGGGTCAGCCACTTGGCGCCGACGATGCCGTCGTCGAGTTGGTAATCCGGGTGATGCTGCACGGCTTTGGCGCTGAAGCATATGCGCTGGTAAGTCACGCCGTTGCTCGGCGCGGTATACAGATAAATGCCGATCACGCCGGTGGGTTCGACGTCCCAACCGGTTTCTTCGAGGGTTTCGCGAATCGCCGCGTCGATCAGGGTTTCATCCGGATCGAGATGCCCGGCGGGCTGGTTGAGCACATTGCGCCCGCCCTTGTGCTCTTCAACCATCAGAAAACGGCCGTTGTCCTCGACGATGGTGGCGACGGTGATGTGGGGGAGCCATTCCATAAAACCTTCCTCAATCTGTTGGTTAAACCCCAATCCCTGTGGGAGCTGGCTTGCCAGCGATAGCGGTGGTTCAGTCACCATCCATGCTGGATGATAAACTGCCATCGCTGGCAAGCCAGCTCCCACAAAGTTTTGTGGTGATCACAAAACCCGGAAACACAAACCCCGGCACAAGGCCGGGGTCTGTTTACCGCATTACAACCTTAAACCAGCGCAGCGATCGCCGCGTTGAAGGTTGCGCTTGGGCGCATGGCCTTGCTGATCAGCTCGGCGTCGGCGTGGTAGTAACCACCGATGTCGACTGGCTTGCCCTGAACGGCGTTGAGTTCGGCAACGATGGTTGCTTCGTTCTCGGTCAGGGTTTTCGCCAGCGTCGCGAACTGCGCTTGCAGTGCCGCGTCTTCAGTCTGGGCCGCCAGGGCCTGAGCCCAGTACATCGCCAGGTAGAAGTGGCTGCCGCGGTTGTCGATGTTGCCGACTTTACGCGATGGCGACTTGTTGTTGTCGAGGAACTGGCCGGTGGCCTGGTCCAGGGTTTTCGACAGCACCAGCGCTTTCGGGTTGTTGTAGTTCACGCCCAGATGCTCAAGGGAAGCGGCGAGGGCGAGGAATTCACCCAGCGAATCCCAGCGCAGGAAGTTCTCTTCAACCAGTTGCTGCACGTGCTTTGGCGCCGAACCGCCAGCGCCGGTTTCGAACAGACCACCGCCGTTCATCAGCGGCACGATCGACAGCATCTTGGCGCTGGTGCCCAGTTCCATGATCGGGAACAGGTCGGTCAGGTAGTCGCGCAGTACGTTGCCGGTCACCGAAATGGTGTCCTTGCCTTCGCGGGTGCGCTGCAGGGTGTACTTCATCGCATCGACCGGCGCCATGATCTGGATGTCCAGACCGCTGGTGTCGTGATCCTTCAGGTACGCCTGAACCTTCTCGATCACTACGCCATCGTGGGCGCGCATCGGGTCGAGCCAGAAGATCGCCGGCGTGCTGCTCGCGCGAGCACGGTTGACGGCCAGTTTGACCCAGTCCTGGATCGGCGCGTCTTTGGTCTGGCACATGCGGAAGATATCGCCGGCTTCGACAGCCTGCTCCATCAGCAGCTTGCCTTTGCTGTCGGTGACGCGAACAACGCCGTCTGCCTTGATCTGGAAAGTCTTGTCGTGGGAACCGTACTCTTCGGCTTTCTTCGCCATCAGACCGACGTTCGGCACGCTGCCCATGGTGGTCGGGTCGAAAGCGCCGTTGGCTTTGCAATCTTCGATCACGGCCTGGTAGATGGTCGCGTAGCAGCGATCCGGGATCACCGCCTTGGTGTCGTGCAGCTGGCCGTCGGTGCCCCACATCTTGCCGGAGTCACGGATCATCGCTGGCATCGAGGCGTCAACGATGACGTCACTCGGCACGTGCAGGTTGGTGATGCCCTTGTCGGAGTTGACCATCGCCAGCGACGGACGAACGGCGTAGACCGCGGCGATATCGGCTTCGATCTGCGCTTGCTGCTCGGCCGGCAGGGCCTTGATGCGTGCGTACAGGTCGCCGATGCCGTTGTTCAGGTTGAAGCCGATCTGGTTCAGCACGTCAGCGTGCTTGGTCAGTGCGTCTTTATAGAACTCGGCAACGATCTGGCCGAACATGATCGGGTCGGAGACCTTCATCATGGTCGCTTTCAAGTGCACCGAGAGCAGCACGCCCTGGGCCTTGGCACTTTCGATTTCGGCAGCGATGAACGCACGCAGGGCGTTTTTGCTCATCACGGCGCAGTCGAGGATCTCGCCAGCCTGAACGGTGGTTTTTTCTTTCAGAACGGTGGCAGCACCGTCTTTGGCGATCAGTTCGATCTTCACAGCGTCAGCGGCGTCGATCAGGACAGCTTTTTCGCTGCCGTAGAAATCGCCGGTGCTCATGTGCGCAACGTGGGACTTGGAGTCTTTGGCCCAGGCGCCCATTTTGTGCGGGTGCTTGCGTGCGTAGTTCTTCACCGACAGCGGAGCGCGGCGGTCGGAGTTGCCTTCACGCAGAACCGGGTTCACGGCGCTGCCCTTGACCTTGTCGTAACGCGCCTTGGCGTCTTTGTCGGCGTCGCTGGTCACGGTTTCCGGGTAGTCCGGCAGGTTGTAGCCCTGCGCCTGCAGCTCTTTGATCGCGGCTTGCAGTTGCGGTACCGAAGCACTGATGTTCGGCAGCTTGATGATGTTGGCTTCAGGCGTAACGGCCAGGTCGCCCAGTTCGGCGAGGTGGTCGGCTACGGCTTTGTCGCCCAGTTGCTCGGGGAAGCTTGCCAGGATGCGCGCTGCAAGAGAGATATCGCGGGTTTCCACGGCGATATCGGCCGAGGCGGTGTAAGCCTCGATGATCGGCAGCAGGGAATAGGTGGCGAGGGCAGGAGCTTCGTCGGTGAAGGTATAGATGATCTTCGAGCGGGTGGGCATATTCGGATTAACTCTCTCTTCTTTGCTAAAGCGTGCGCAGAAACTCGAGGGGCGCCGGGTAAGCGCGTTCGTTCAAAGTCATCCATGAACCGAATGTCGAGATTCTTCGCGGTGATGTTGGGTGCATCAGTAGAGCGTCAAGCAGTCAGGCTGCGGTAACAACCCGACCAATCAGGCGGAAAGTCTCGTGCTAGAGAGGCCAGCCGTCGTGACCCTGTGGTCAGCGGGCGGCATTATACATAGGTAGCTGGCAATCTGCCGATGGTTCATATGCAACGATTCTCGTCCATTGGTCTAAAGGTCGCAGGGCGGCATCGGGCAAAGACTCGTTACGAATGCTGGAGTTTGGCGCTTTTCCCTTTGCTTTCAGGCTTGTACGAAACGAGATGTACGCGGCGGCGGAACATAGGGTTTGCGTGTTGATACAACTGGGTTACGCTCGAAGCAAGCCAGGTGTTCAATCCAAACAATGGAGTTCAGCATGGGTTACAAGAAGATTCAGGTTCCAGCCGTCGGTGACAAAATCACTGTCAATGCAGACCATTCTCTCAATGTTCCTGATAACCCGATCATCCCCTTCATCGAAGGTGACGGTATTGGTGTCGACATCAGTCCGGTGATGATCAAGGTTGTCGATGCTGCTGTTGAAAAGGCCTACGGCGGCAAGCGCAAGATTTCCTGGATGGAAGTCTACGCCGGCGAAAAAGCCACTCAGGTTTATGACCAGGACACCTGGCTGCCGCAGGAAACCCTCGACGCGGTCAAGGATTACGTGGTCTCCATCAAAGGCCCGCTGACCACTCCGGTTGGTGGCGGCATCCGCTCACTGAATGTCGCCTTGCGTCAACAACTCGACCTGTACGTCTGCCTGCGTCCGGTGCGCTGGTTCGAAGGCGTGCCGAGCCCGGTGAAAAAACCCGGCGACGTCGATATGACCATCTTTCGCGAGAACTCCGAAGACATTTACGCCGGTATCGAGTGGAAGGCTGGTTCGCCGGAAGCCACCAAGGTCATCAAATTCCTTAAAGAAGAAATGGGCGTCACCAAGATCCGTTTCGACGAAAACTGCGGCATCGGCGTCAAGCCGGTATCGCGCGAAGGGACCAAGCGCCTTGCGCGTAAAGCCCTGCAATACGTGGTCGACAATGATCGCGACTCGCTGACCATCGTGCACAAAGGCAACATCATGAAGTTTACCGAGGGTGCCTTCAAGGAATGGGCCTATGAGGTGGCGGCCGAAGAATTCGGCGCGACCCTGCTCGACGGCGGTCCGTGGATGCAGTTCAAGAACCCGAAAACCGGCAAGAACGTTGTGGTCAAGGACGCCATCGCCGACGCCATGCTCCAGCAGATCCTGCTGCGCCCGGCCGAATACGATGTGATCGCTACGCTCAACCTCAACGGTGACTATCTGTCCGATGCCCTGGCGGCAGAAGTCGGTGGTATCGGTATTGCGCCGGGCGCCAACCTCTCCGATACCGTGGCGATGTTCGAAGCGACCCACGGTACCGCGCCGAAATATGCCGGCAAGGACCAGGTCAACCCGGGCTCGCTGATTCTCTCGGCTGAGATGATGTTGCGTCATATGGGCTGGACCGAAGCGGCGGACCTGATCATCAAGGGCACCAACGGTGCGATCAGCGCGAAGACTGTTACTTATGATTTCGAGCGTTTGATGGATGGTGCCAAGCTGGTGTCTTCTTCGGGGTTCGGCGATGCGTTGATTTCGCATATGTAAAACGCGGACAACCAAAAAAAACCGCCTGAATTTTCAGGCGGTTTTTTTGTGGCTGATGTTCAGGTGGAAATCAGTCAGCTCATCGCTTTGGCCGTGGCAGCGGCGGCCGCAGCAGCGGCGCCGACTGCACCGCCGACAGCCGGGTCGGGCGCTGCAATGACGACGTTGTGAATTTCGATTGCATGCAGGCCCTTTGGCCCTTGGATGATGTCAAATTTCACGGCTTGCCCGGCCTTAAGGGTCTTATATCCATCCATCTTGATCGCCGTGTAATGCGCAAACAGGTCTTCCGACTTGCCATCCTCAATGATGAAGCCGTACCCCTTGGCATTGTTGAACCATTTCACCTTGCCGACAGCCATGCTCAAATCCCTCTGCAACAGACTCCATCGCTGGAGTATCATCCACGACATCCGCAATCGAATTCGATAAAAGAATTGACTCCGCGGATCTTTTTTACCCACTGTGGGCTCTATTGGTTGTAACACCGTTTTCCCGATAGTCAAGGTGACCGGGCAGTCGTAGTTGAAAACGTGTGCAACCGCCCCCACCACTGTATTCGCACAACTGACGAACCTTTTTTTCCATGCATGCAATCAGCCAGATTCGACTAACATTCAATCAGGATCGCCCGCTTCTCCAAAAGGATCTTCCACAGGAGCACGACGACGATTCGGCAGGCGTTGCTGTTCAGGAAGCAAAGCCCGCGTTACAGGCGCCGCCGATGTACAAGGTGGTTTTGTTCAACGATGACTACACACCGATGGATTTCGTCGTCGAAGTGCTCGAGGTGTTTTTTAACCTGAATCGCGAGCTGGCGACCAAGGTCATGCTGGCCGTCCATACAGAAGGCCGGGCAGTATGTGGAGTGTTTACCCGCGACATCGCCGAGACAAAGGCCATGCAGGTCAACCAGTACGCCAGGGAAAGCCAGCATCCGCTACTCTGTGAAATCGAGAAGGACGGTTAATCGCCGACCACTTGGGTATGAGGTGAAGCTATGTTAAACCGCGAGCTCGAAGTCACCCTCAATCTAGCCTTCAAGGAGGCTCGTTCGAAGCGTCATGAATTCATGACCGTCGAACATCTCCTGCTGGCCCTATTGGATAATGAGGCTGCCGCCACCGTTTTGCGTGCCTGCGGCGCAAACCTCGACAAACTCAAGCATGATCTGCAGGAGTTCATCGACTCCACCACGCCATTGATCCCCGTGCATGACGAGGATCGCGAAACCCAGCCAACCCTGGGCTTCCAGCGTGTCCTGCAGCGTGCTGTTTTCCACGTACAGAGCTCGGGCAAGCGCGAAGTGACCGGCGCCAACGTGCTGGTCGCTATCTTCAGTGAGCAAGAGAGTCAGGCCGTGTTCCTGCTGAAACAGCAGAGCGTGGCGCGCATTGATGTCGTCAACTACATCGCCCACGGCATTTCGAAAGTGCCGGGGCATGGCGATCACTCTGAAGGTGAACAAGATATGCAGGACGACGAGGGCGGTGAGTCTTCTTCTTCAGGCAATCCTCTGGATGCTTATGCCAGCAACCTCAACGAACTTGCGCGCCAGGGTCGCATCGATCCGCTGGTCGGCCGTGAATCGGAAGTCGAGCGTGTCGCGCAGATTCTCGCGCGCCGGCGTAAGAACAATCCGCTGCTGGTCGGTGAAGCAGGCGTGGGTAAAACCGCGATTGCCGAAGGCCTGGCCAAGCGCATCGTCGACAATCAGGTGCCGGATCTGCTGGCCAATGCGGTTGTTTATTCGCTCGATCTTGGCGCTCTGCTCGCGGGCACCAAGTATCGCGGTGATTTCGAGAAGCGCTTCAAGGCACTGCTCAATGAACTGAAAAAACGTCCGCAGGCGATCCTGTTCATCGACGAGATCCACACCATCATCGGTGCGGGCGCTGCGTCGGGTGGCGTGATGGACGCGTCCAACCTGCTCAAGCCGCTGCTGTCGTCTGGCGACATTCGCTGCATCGGTTCGACCACGTTCCAGGAATTCCGCGGCATCTTCGAGAAGGACCGCGCCTTGGCCCGTCGTTTCCAGAAGGTCGATGTCGTAGAGCCGTCGGTGGAAGACACCATCGGTATCTTGCGTGGCCTCAAAGGGCGCTTCGAGCAGCATCACAGCATCGAGTACAGCGATGAGTCATTGCGTGCCGCCGCCGAACTGGCGTCGCGCTATATCAATGACCGGCACATGCCGGACAAGGCTATCGACGTGATCGACGAGGCGGGCGCCTACCAGCGTCTGCAGCCGGTGGAGATGCGCGTCAAGCGTATCGATGTGCCACAGGTCGAAGACATCGTCGCGAAAATCGCGCGGATTCCGCCAAAGCACGTCACCAGTTCCGACAAGGAGCTGCTGCGTAATCTGGAGCGTGACCTGAAGCTGACGGTATTTGGTCAGGACGCGGCAATCGATTCGCTGTCGACCGCGATCAAGCTTTCCCGTGCCGGGCTCAAGTCGCCGGACAAGCCGGTCGGTTCGTTCCTGTTCGCAGGGCCTACCGGTGTCGGTAAAACCGAGGCTGCGCGTCAGTTGGCCAAAGCGCTGGGTATTGAACTGGTGCGTTTCGACATGTCCGAGTACATGGAGCGTCATACCGTATCGCGTCTGATCGGTGCGCCTCCGGGTTATGTCGGTTTCGACCAGGGCGGTCTGTTGACCGAAGCGATCACCAAGCAGCCGCATTGCGTATTGCTGCTCGATGAGATCGAGAAGGCGCATCCGGAAGTCTTCAACCTGCTGCTGCAGGTCATGGACCACGGTACGCTGACCGATAACAACGGGCGCAAGGCGGACTTCCGCAACGTGATCGTGATCATGACCACCAACGCCGGTGCCGAAACGGCCGCGCGGGCTTCGATCGGTTTCACCCATCAGGATCACTCGTCTGATGCGATGGAAGTGATCAAGAAGAGTTTCACGCCGGAATTCCGCAACCGCCTGGACACCATTATCCAGTTTGGTCGCCTCAGCCATGAGGTCATCAAAAGCGTGGTGGACAAGTTCCTCACCGAGCTTCAGGCGCAGCTGGAAGACAAGCGCGTGTTGCTCGAAGTTACCGATGCGGCGCGCAGCTGGCTGGCGGCCGGGGGTTACGATTCGGCGATGGGCGCACGTCCGATGGCGCGTCTGATCCAGGACAAGATCAAGCGTCCGTTGGCGGAGGAGATTCTGTTTGGCGAACTGGCCGAGCATGGCGGTGTGGTGCACATCGACATCAAGGACGGGGAGTTGACGTTTGACTTCGAAACTACGGCAGAGATGGCCTGACGGCTGTGGATCAAGAGGGCGCCTTCGGGCGCCTTTTTGTTGCTCGTTGTTTAGTGGTTTTAGGTGTATATCCGTTGCTGCGGTAACGGCTGCTTAGGGTTTCGCCCTTACGGCGACTCACTTTTTTTACAAACGCCTAAAAAAAGTAAGCAAAAAACGCTTGCTCCTGCGTTCGGCCCTCGCAGGCTCGGGTTCCTTCGCTCCGGGACTGATCCGGGCGCAGCGGCTACGGTTTGCTTCGCTGCACCTCCTTCCGCTGTGTCTGGCTGCGCCAGACGGTCGCTGCGCTCCCACGCCCGGATCAGTCCCTCCGCTCAGCCTCCCGAAGTCGCCCGTGGATCAAGATCAAAAGCAGGCGAGCTGACACTCGACCTCAGGGCGAATGCTCATTGTGTAGGAGCTGCCGAAGGCTGCGATCTTTTGATTTGCATGCTGTAAGCGCGAAACCGCCAGCCCCAAACCTCTAAACCCAGACACAAAAACGCCCGGCATAACCCGGGCGTTCTGTATTGACTTGATTAACGAGCGCGGTAAGTGATCCGCCCTTTGCTCAAATCATAGGGCGTCAGCTCGACGCGCACTTTGTCACCGGTAAGAATACGAATGTAGTTCTTGCGCATCTTGCCGGAAATATGCGCGGTTACGACGTGCCCATTTTCCAACTCCACACGAAACATGGTGTTGGGCAGGGTGTCGACGACAGTGCCTTCCATTTCGAAGCTGTCTTCTTTCGACATGCAGTAAAGCCCTCGGTATCCAATGAATGGCCCGGTGCAACTGCGCCAGGCAAAAGCGGCGTGCATTGTGCCCGAAAAATGGTGTTTACGCCAAGGGGTTTAGGCCGCAGGTTCAGTTCAGGACGACCCAGCGCTGATTGATCAGCAATTCGATGGGTCGATATTGCGTCTTGTAGTTCATCTTTTTGCAGTTCTTGATCCAGTACCCCAGATACACCGCCTCAAGGCCCAGACGCTGGCTCTCGGCGATTTGCCAGAGGATCGCGTAACGACCGAGGCTGCGGCGTTCTTCGTTCGGTTCGTAGAACGTATACACCGCAGACAGGCCGTTGGGCAGCAGATCGGTGACCGCTACCGCGAGCAACCGTCCGTCGAGTCGAAACTCGTAGAAGCGCGAGAAGGGCAGGTCACGCACCAGGAACGTCGAGAACTGGTCACGGCTCGGCGGGTACATGTCGCCGTCGGCGTGCCGCTGTTCGATGTAGCGCTGGTACAGGTCGAAATATTCTTCGCTGAATTGCGGCTTGACCGGCTGCACCTGCAGATCGGCGTTGCGCTTGAAGATACGCTTCTGCTGACGGTTGGGGATGAACTGAGCGGAAGGAATGCGCGCAGGCACGCACGCATTGCAATTCTGGCAATGCGGCCGGTACAGGTGATCGCCGCTGCGACGAAAGCCCATTTCCGACAGATCTGCGTAGACGTGCACATCCATGGGCTGACTCGGGTCGAGAAACAGCGTCGTGGCCTGCTCCTCGGGCAGATAACTGCAAGAGTGGGGCTGAGTGGCATAGAACTTCAATCGCGCCAACTCGGTCATGAATCAACCCTCGGGATAAGCTGGTGGATTAAGTGTAAGCCACCTGCGCAAAAGTCGCTCAGCAAACCCAGGTCGCCGAATTCGGTTGATCGAGATGGCGCTGCAGATAGTCGGCGAAGTCGCCGCGCGGAATTGACCGCGCACCGAGGCTGTGCAGGTGATCCGTCGGCATCTGGCAATCGATCAACACAAAACCGGCTGCTTTCAAATGCTGCACCAGCGTGGCGAAGCCGTATTTGGAAGCGTTGTCGGCGCGGCTGAACATCGACTCGCCGAAAAACAATTGGCCCATCGCCAGGCCGTACAGGCCGCCCACCAGTTGTCCATCGTCCCAGACCTCAACCGAATGAGCGAAGCCGCGTCGATGCAGTTCTACGTAAGCATCCTGCATGGCCTCGGTGATCCAGGTGCCGTCGGCGTAATCACGCGGTGCAGCGCAGGCGCGGATGACGGCGTCGAAATCCTGATCGAAGGTCACTTGATAGCGTTGCTTGCGCAGCAATTTGGCAAGACTGCGCGAGACGTGCAGTTCGTCGGGGAAAAGCACGGTGCGAGGGTCTGGCGACCACCAGAGAATGGGTTGGCCTTCGGAGAACCAGGGAAAGCAGCCATGGCGATAGGCCTGAATCAGACGGTCGGCGGACAGATCGCCGCCGGCAGCGAGCAATCCGTTCGGCTCGCGCATGGCTTTTTCCAGGGGCGGAAAGGTCAGGGAATTACGTTGTAACCAAGTCAGCATGGCATCCGGGCTTGCAGAAGGGGAGGGCGGTCAGGGGAGCGTAAAGACCCCGTGGAAGAGTTTGCCGCGAAACGCCGTCAATGTCCTGCACCGATGTTTGATGGAGTGAGCATTGAGCTGCAACTCGATGTGTCGTCCGTGGTCGTAAGCGTCACCGTATCGATGCCTGTACGCATTCCGTCCAGCGAATTCGGCCGGCCTCGCTACGTTCATCAAATACACGTCATAAGCCTTTGTCACAAAAGACAATGCATGCTCCAATTGCAACGCAATTCGCATCCGTTTGGCTATGCTCAAGGCTCTGCTCTCAAGCATGGCATCGGGCGCACAAACCCGTACAATGCCGGGTTGTGACGGGCTTTTCGCTGTGCACAGTGTTTATGGCTGTGTTTATAAAACCAGTGGCACAGTGTTAAAAGTAGTCTCAGTTGAGCTTTTCACCTTTTTTACCTGCCTGGATTGGGCAGTTTTTTATCGTCATTCAATAGATGGACGCGCCTCGGGCGCAGGAAAAGAAGCGTTTTGAAGAAGACCACCGAAGCACCCAAAACAGTCGTTCCGCTCTGGCGCCAGCAACTGCACTACCGGCTCAAGGAAGGTGCATTGATCGCCATTGGCGCCTTGTGCCTGTTCCTGATGATGGCTTTGCTGACCTACGGCAAGGACGACCCCGGCTGGAGCCATAACAGCAAGATCGATGATGTGCAGAATTTTGGCGGTCCGGCCGGCTCGTACAGCGCCGATATCCTGTTCATGGTGCTCGGTTACTTCGCCTATATCTTTCCGTTGCTGCTGGCGGTCAAGGCGTACCAGATTTTCCGTCAACGCCATGAACCGTGGCAGTGGAGCGGCTGGCTGTTCTCCTGGCGTCTGATCGGTCTGGTGTTTTTGGTGCTTTCCGGTGCTGCGCTCGCGCACATTCATTTCCATGCCGCGACCGGCCTGCCGGCCGGCGCTGGCGGTGCCCTGGGCGAAAGCCTTGGCGATCTGGCAAAGAATGCGCTGAACATCCAGGGCAGCACGCTGCTGTTCATCGCGCTGTTCCTGTTCGGCCTCACCGTATTTACCGACTTGTCGTGGTTCAAGGTGATGGACGTCACCGGCAAGATCACCCTCGATCTGTTCGAACTGTTCCAGGGCGCGCTCAACCGCTGGTGGTCGGCGCGCACCGAGCGCAAGCAACTGGTCGCGCAACTGCGTGAAGTCGATGACCGCGTCCACGATGTGGTCGCACCGACTGTCACCGACAAACGCGAGCAGGCCAAGGTCAAGGAACGCCTGATCGAGCGCGAGCAAGCGCTGAGCAAGCACATGTCCGACCGCGAGAAACAGGTGCCGCCGGTCATCGCGCCGGCACCGGCCAAGGCGCCGGAGCCGAGCAAACGCGTGCAGAAAGAGAAGCAGGCGCCGTTGTTCGTCGACAGCGCGGTGGAAGGCACCTTGCCGCCGATTTCGATTCTTGATCCTGCGGAAAAGAAACAGCTCAACTATTCGCCTGAATCCCTGGCAGCGGTCGGCCACTTGCTGGAAATCAAGCTCAAGGAGTTCGGCGTCGAAGTCACGGTGGATTCGATTCATCCGGGTCCGGTGATTACCCGTTACGAAATTCAGCCGGCGGCCGGCGTGAAGGTCAGCCGTATCGCCAACCTGGCCAAGGACTTGGCGCGATCGCTGGCAGTGACCAGTGTGCGGGTGGTCGAGGTGATTCCCGGCAAGACCACTGTCGGTATCGAAATCCCCAACGAAGACCGTCAGATCGTGCGCTTCTCCGAGGTGCTGTCGACGCCTGAGTACGACAACTTCAAATCGCCGGTCACCCTGGCGCTCGGTCACGATATCGGCGGCAAGCCGGTCATCACCGACTTGGCGAAGATGCCGCACTTGCTGGTGGCCGGTACTACCGGTTCGGGTAAATCGGTGGGCGTGAACGCGATGATCCTGTCGATCCTGTTCAAGTCCGGCCCGGACGACGCCAAGCTGATCATGATCGACCCGAAAATGCTCGAACTGTCGATCTACGAGGGTATCCCGCACCTGCTCTGCCCGGTTGTGACCGACATGAAGGACGCGGCCAACGCCTTGCGCTGGAGCGTTGCCGAGATGGAGCGTCGCTACAAGCTGATGGCCAAGATGGGCGTGCGTAACCTGTCCGGCTTCAACGCCAAGGTCAAGGAAGCCCAGGAGGCCGGCGAGCCGTTGAGCGATCCGCTGTACAAGCGCGAAAGCATTCACGACGAAGCGCCATTGCTGCAGAAACTGCCGACCATCGTCGTGGTGGTCGATGAATTCGCCGACATGATGATGATCGTCGGCAAGAAGGTTGAAGAACTGATCGCCCGTATCGCCCAGAAGGCGCGTGCGGCGGGGATTCACTTGATCCTCGCGACCCAGCGCCCTTCGGTGGACGTGATCACCGGTCTGATCAAGGCCAACATCCCGACTCGGATGGCGTTCCAGGTGTCGAGCAAGATCGACTCGCGGACGATCATCGATCAGGGTGGCGCCGAGCAACTGCTGGGTCACGGTGACATGCTCTACATGCCTCCGGGCACCAGTCTGCCGATCCGCGTGCACGGCGCGTTCGTTTCCGACGATGAGGTTCACCGCGTGGTCGAGGCGTGGAAACTGCGCGGCGCGCCGGAATACAACGACGACATCCTCAACGGTGTCGAAGAGGCGGGCAGCGGCTTTGAAGGCAGCAGTGGTGGTGGCGACGGTGATGATCCGGAAGCCGACGCGCTGTATGACGAAGCGGTGCAGTTCGTCCTCGAAAGCCGTCGCGCGTCGATTTCCGCTGTTCAGCGCAAGCTGAAGATCGGTTACAACCGCGCTGCGCGGATGATCGAGGCGATGGAGATGGCGGGCGTCGTCACCTCAATGAACACCAACGGTTCGCGTGAAGTCCTGGCCCCGGGCCCGGTACGCGACTGATTCACAAGCAAGAGGCGGGACAATGACGTTCCGCCACTCTCCCACGAGTATTCAAGAGGACTCTCATGCGCCTTATCCGCATGCTGTTGCCAGTACTGGCGCTGACCACACTCACGGCCCACGCCGATGAAAAGGACGTGGCGCGTCTGACCCAATTGCTCGAAACATCGAAAACCCTGTCGGCCAACTTCTCGCAGTTGACCCTCGACGGCGGCGGCACCCAATTGCAGGAAACCACCGGCAACATGACTCTGCAGCGTCCGGGCCTGTTCTACTGGCACACCAACGCGCCAGCCGAGCAGACCATGGTCTCTGATGGCAAGAAAGTCACCCTGTGGGACCCGGACCTGGAGCAGGCCACCATCAAGAAGCTCGACGAGCGTCTGACCCAGACCCCTGCGCTGCTGCTGTCCGGCGATGTCTCGAAGATCAGTCAGAGCTTCGACATCAGTGCGAAAGAGGCGGGCGGTGTGATCGACTTCACCCTCAAGCCAAAAACCAAGGACACCTTGTTCGACAACCTTCGCCTGTCGTTCCGCAACGGCCTGCTCAATGACATGCAACTGATTGACAGCGTCGGCCAGCGTACGAATATCCTGTTTACCGGGGTCAAGGCCAACGAAGCGGTGCCGGCGTCGAAATTCAAGTTCGACATTCCAAAGGGTGCCGACGTCATCCAGGAATAAACACCGGCCCTTTGTGGTGAGGGCCTGCTATTGAGGGGCTATTGTGGCGAGGGGATTTATCCCCGTCCGGCTGCCGAGCAGTCGTCGCTTTTGGGGCCGCTTCGCAGCCCAACGGGGATAAATCCCCTCACCACAGGTTCTTCAGCAGATTTCAGAAAATCAGAGGTTTCAACGCTACGTGATGGATCTGTTTCGCAGTGCACCGATTGCCCAACCCTTGGCCGCGCGTCTGCGTGCGGCCAATCTGGATGAGTACGTCGGTCAGGAGCACGTGCTCGCTCGCGGCAAGCCTCTGCGCGAGGCGCTGGAGCAGGGCGCGCTGCATTCGATGATCTTCTGGGGGCCGCCGGGCGTGGGCAAGACCACTCTGGCGCGCTTGCTCGCGGAAGTCTCCGATGCGCACTTCGAAACGGTCTCGGCGGTGCTCGCCGGCGTCAAGGAAATCCGCCAGGCCGTCGAGATTGCCAAGCAGCAGGCCGGCCAGTACGGCAAACGCACGATCCTGTTTGTCGACGAAGTACACCGCTTCAACAAGTCGCAGCAGGACGCCTTTCTGCCATACGTTGAAGACGGCACGCTGATCTTCATCGGCGCCACCACCGAAAACCCATCTTTCGAACTCAACAACGCCTTGTTGTCACGTGCCCGTGTGTACGTGTTGAAAAGCCTCGACGAAGCGGCGCTGCGTAAACTGGTGCACCGCGCACTCACCGAAGAGCGCGGCCTGGGCAAGCGTAACCTGACCCTGAGCGATGAGGGTTTCCAGATGCTGCTGTCCGCCGCTGATGGCGATGGCCGGCGTCTGCTCAATCTGCTGGAGAACGCCTCCGATCTGGCTGAAGACAACAGCGAAATCGGCACCGAGCTGCTGCAAAGCCTGCTCGGCGATACCCGGCGACGTTTCGACAAGGGCGGCGAGGCGTTCTACGACCAGATCTCGGCGCTGCACAAATCGGTGCGCGGCTCCAACCCCGACGGCGCGCTGTACTGGTTTGCGCGGATGATCGACGGCGGCTGTGATCCTCTGTATCTGGCGCGGCGCGTGGTGCGCATGGCCAGCGAAGACATCGGCAACGCCGATCCGCGCGCGCTGAGCCTGTGCCTGGCCGCGTGGGAAGTGCAGGAGCGGCTCGGTAGCCCCGAAGGCGAACTGGCTGTCGCTCAAGCCATTACTTATCTGGCCTGTGCACCGAAAAGCAACGCGGTGTACATGGGCTTCAAAACCGCACTGCGTGCCGCTGCCGAAAACGGTTCGCTGGAAGTGCCGCTGCACCTGCGCAATGCGCCAACCAAGCTGATGAAACAATTGGGTTATGGCGACGAGTACCGCTACGCCCATGACGAGCCCGACGCCTATGCCGCCGGGGAAGACTATTTCCCGGAAGAACTCGAGCCGATTGCGTTCTATCAGCCAGTGCCCCGTGGCCTGGAGTTGAAGATCGGCGAGAAGCTCAATCACCTCGCGCAACTCGATCGTCTGAGCCCTCGGCAGCGGAGAAAATAGTGGTTCCATTGATCCTTGCAGTGTCGGTCGGCGGTGTTGCCGGCACATTGTTGCGCTTCGCCACGGGTAATTGGGTCAGCGCCAATTGGCCGCGGCACTTCTATACCGCGACGCTGGCCGTTAATATTGTGGGCTGCCTGTTGATCGGCGTGTTGTACGGCCTGTTTTTGATACGCCCGGAGGTGCCGATCGAGGTGCGTGCCGGGTTGATGGTCGGCTTCCTCGGGGGGCTGACGACTTTTTCATCTTTTTCACTGGATACGGTGCGCCTGCTGGAAAGCGGGCAGGTGTTGCTGGCCCTGGGCTATGCGGCACTCAGCGTATTCGGCGGGCTGCTCGCCACGTGGGCCGGCCTGTCCCTGACCAAACTTTGATAACGAGAAACCGACATGCTCGATTCCAAACTGTTACGTAGCAACCTTCAGGACGTAGCGGACCGCCTGGCTTCCCGTGGCTTTGCCCTGGACACCGCGCGCATCGAAGCGCTGGAAGAACAGCGCAAGACCGTCCAGACCCGCACCGAAGCACTGCAGGCTGAGCGTAATGCGCGTTCCAAATCCATCGGCCAGGCCAAGCAGCGTGGCGAAGACATCGCGCCGTTGATGGCAGATGTCGAGCGCATGGCGGGCGAACTGAGCGCTGGCAAGGTCGAGCTGGACGCGATCCAGACCGAACTGGATTCGATCCTGCTTGGTATTCCCAACCTGCCGCATGAGTCGGTTCCGGTCGGCAAGGACGAAGACGACAACGTCGAAGTGCGTCGTTGGGGCACGCCGACCCAGTTCGATTTCGAAGTAAAAGACCACGTCGCCCTCGGCGAGAAGTTCGGCTGGCTGGATTTCGAAACTGCCGCCAAGCTGTCCGGTGCACGTTTCGCCTTGCTGCGGGGTCCGATCGCCCGCCTGCACCGCGCGCTGGCGCAGTTCATGATCAACCTGCACGTCAACGAGCATGGCTACGAAGAGGCTTACACGCCTTACCTGGTCCAGGCCCCGGCGCTGCAAGGCACTGGCCAGCTGCCGAAATTCGAGGAAGACCTGTTCAAGATCGCCCGCGAAGGTGAAGCCGATCTGTACCTGATCCCGACGGCCGAAGTGTCACTGACCAACATTGTTGCCGGCGAAATCGTCGATTCGAAACTGCTGCCGATCAAGTTCGTCGCCCACACCCCGTGCTTCCGCAGCGAAGCCGGTGCGTCGGGCCGGGATACGCGCGGCATGATTCGTCAGCACCAGTTCGACAAAGTCGAAATGGTCCAGATCGTCGAGCCGTCGCAATCGATGCAAGCGCTGGAAGGCCTGACCGCCAACGCCGAAAAAGTCCTGCAACTGCTCGGTCTGCCTTACCGCACCCTGGCACTGTGCACCGGTGACATGGGCTTCAGCGCGGTCAAGACCTACGACCTAGAAGTGTGGATTCCGAGCCAGGACAAGTACCGCGAAATTTCCTCGTGCTCCAACTGCGGCGACTTCCAGGCCCGTCGCATGCAGGCGCGTTTCCGCAACCCGGAAACCGGCAAGCCCGAGCTGGTGCACACCTTGAACGGTTCCGGCCTGGCGGTCGGTCGTACTCTGGTGGCAGTGCTGGAAAACTACCAGCAGGCCGACGGTTCGATCCGCGTGCCGGACGTGCTCAAGCCGTACATGGGTGGCCTTGAGGTCATCGGCTAAATGAAATATCTGCCGCTGTTTCACAACCTGCGCGGCAGTCGTGTGTTGGTTGTCGGTGGGGGGGAAATTGCCTTGCGCAAATCCCGCCTGCTGGCCGATGCCGGTGCGCTGCTGCGGGTGGTCGCACCTGAGATTGAAACGCAACTGGCTGAACTGGTCGCTGCCAGCGGCGGCGAATGCCTGCTGCGTGGTTACGCCGAAACGGATCTGGACGGTTGCGGGCTGATCATTGCCGCGACCGACGACGAAACGCTAAACGCGCAAGTCTCCACCGATGCCCACCGGCGTTGCGTGCCGGTCAATGTGGTGGATGCGCCGGCCTTGTGCAGCGTGATCTTCCCGGCAATCGTCGACCGCTCGCCGTTGATCATTGCAGTCTCCAGCGGCGGCGATGCGCCGGTATTGGCGCGCTTGATTCGCGCCAAGATTGAAACCTGGATTCCTTCGACTTACGGTCAGCTCGCCGGGCTCGCGGCGCGCTTCCGCCATCAGGTAAAAAACCTGTTTCCGGATGTGCAGCAGCGTCGCGGCTTCTGGGAAGACGTTTTCCAGGGCCCGATCGCTGATCGCCAACTGGCCGGGCAAGGCGCGGAAGCCGAGCGCCTGTTGCAGGCCAAGGTCGATGGCGAGCCCATGGTCACCACGGGCGAGGTTTATCTGGTCGGTGCCGGTCCGGGTGATCCGGATCTGTTGACCTTCCGCGCGCTGCGGCTGATGCAGCAAGCCGATGTGGTGCTCTATGACCGCTTGGTAGCGCCGGCGATTCTCGAATTGTGCCGTCGCGACGCTGAGCGGGTGTATGTCGGCAAGCGTCGCTCCGAACACGCCGTGCCGCAGGATCAGATCAACCAGCAACTGGTCGATCTGGCCAAGGCCGGCAAGCGCGTGGTGCGGTTGAAGGGCGGCGATCCGTTCATCTTCGGCCGCGGTGGCGAAGAGATCGAGGAACTGGCAGCCCACGGCATTCCGTTTCAGGTCGTGCCGGGCATCACGGCGGCCAGCGGTTGCGCGGCGTATGCCGGGATTCCGCTGACCCATCGTGACCACGCGCAATCCGTGCGGTTTGTCACTGGCCACTTGAAGGACGGTTCTACCGATCTGCCATGGGCCGACCTTGTCGCCCCGGCGCAGACGCTGGTGTTCTACATGGGCCTGGTCGGTCTGCCGATCATCTGCGAGCAGTTGATCAAGCATGGTCGTGCGGCGGATACCCCGGCGGCACTGATTCAGCAGGGCACCACGGTCAACCAGCGGGTCTTTACCGGCACCCTGGCCGACTTGCCGCGACTGGTGGCGGAGCATGAAGTACATGCGCCAACACTGGTGATCGTCGGCGAGGTGGTGCAGTTGCGCGAAAAACTGGCGTGGTTCGAAGGCGCTCAGGCACAGGTCTGAAACCCGGTCGCCTGCTTTGCGGGCAGGCGACCTCGGGTGTGCGTCACTCGGCAGACGGCGTGATGCGACAGCCCTTGCGGTTGCGGATCTGTTCGTCGGTTGGCCGTTCGCGGACGAATTCGAAGCGGGGTTCGCCTTCGTTGTAATGCACCAGCCAGCCCCATTCCAGTTCGCTTTCGTCCTGTCCAGGATTTGGTGGCCGGGCCCACCAGGGTTCTTTGCTGAGGATCTCGCGCATGGCAGCCTCCGGTTGTTGGCAATCCTTGAACTATAGCTTCCTGTCACGAGTCGTCAGAACAGGCTGTGTTGAATCGGCTCGATCATGACGAAAAAGGGGGGCAGGGCAATGATTGATGGGTTGCGCAAGGATGAGCCGTCGAAACGGCTGTTTTTTGCTTTGGATTGCCCGCCGGCGCAGCGCAAAGCCATCGCCCAGTGGCGTTCGGAACTGGGCCTGCGCAGCGGTAAACCGGTACCGGCGGATAACTTTCATCTGACTTTGCTGTTTCTTGGGGCGGTGCCGCTGGCGCAGATCCACGGCGTTTGTGAAGCCGCAGGCAGTGTGCGTATTCCGGGCGAAGCGTTGCAGCTTGCGCTGGATCGGTTGCAGGTCTGGCATCGCACCGGTGTGTTGTCGCTGGCGCCTGAGCAGGCACCGCCGGCGTTGTTGCGCCTGGTCTACGCGCTGGAGCAGGCAATGTTGCCGTTCGGTTTTGACGAGCCCACCCATGAGTTTCGCCCGCACCTGACCCTCGCCCGTGAATACCGCGCGCCGGAGCCAGAAGCGAGTACGCCGCCGGAGTTCTTTCTGCGCGCTGAACGCTTCGGCCTGTTCGAATCGCACAAGGGCCGCTATCGGGTTGTGCAGGACTGGCCGCTGATCTGAGCCGACAAAAAAAGGCGCCCGTAGGCGCCTGCAAATTCACCCGAGCCGAGGGAGCCGGGTGAGGCCGTTCAGACCAGGATGCAGCGGTGGTAAGGCGCTGCGTGAACGGAAATTTTCAAAATCTGGCCGGCTCACACCGATCCACTGTCGGAGCGAGCCTGCTCGCGAAGGCGTCGGCGCATCCAATATTTTCGTCGCCTGTCCTACCGCTTTCGCGAGCGGGCTCGCTCCCACATTTTTGATCATCGGTGTTTTTATTTACCGAGTTTCACCCGGGTCCAGCCACGGGTCATGATGCGCTGGGTGGCAATCGGCTGATCCGGCACCGCATACAAGGTTGCCATCACCGCTTGCGACGGATACGAGCCCGGTTCGTTACGAATCGCTTCGTCCACCAATGGCGTGGCCGCTGCGTTGGCGTTGCTGTAGCCGATGCTGTTGGTGACTTCGGCGATGATGTCCGGGCGCATCAGGAAGTCCATGAACAGGTAGGCGTTGTCGACGTTCGCCGCATCACGGGGGATGGCGACCATGTCGTAGAAACTGCCGGCGCCTTCCTTGGGAATGCTGTAGTCGATCACCACGTTGTTGCCCGATTCCACCGCACGCGCCTTGGCCTGCAGGACGTCGCCGGAGTAACCGACCGCCACGCAGATGTTGCCGTTGGCCAGATCGGAGATGTACTTCGAGGAATGGAAATACGCCACGTACGGGCGGATTTTCATGAACAGCGCTTCGGCCTCGGCAATGTGCGCCTTGTCCTTGTCGTTCACCGGATAGCCCAGGTAGTGCAGGGCGGCCGGGAGCATCTCGGTCGGCGAATCGAGGAAACTGATGCCACAGGCTTTGAGTTTTTCCGCATTCTCCGGTTTGAACAGCAGGTCCCAGGAGTTGGTCGGGGCGTTGGCGCCGAGTACTTCCTTGACCTTCGCCGGATTGAAACCGATGCCGATCGAGCCCCACATGTACGGGAACGCGTGAGCGTTGTCAGGATCACTGGCAGAGGCGTTTTTCAGCAGTACCGGGTTGAGATTCTTCCAGTTCGGCAGCTTCGATTTGTCCAGCGGCTGATAGACGCCGGCCTTGATCTGTTTGGCCAGAAAACTGTTCGACGGCACGACAATGTCGTAACCGGATTTGCCGGCGAGCAGGCGCGCTTCCAGGGTTTCGTTACTGTCGAAGACGTCGTAGGTCACGCGAATGCCGGTTTCGTCTTCGAATTTTTTCACGGTGTCTGGCGCGATGTAATCGGACCAGTTGTAAACACGCAGCACCTTGTCGTTGGCCTGGGCGCCCATGACCATTGCGCCCATTAAGGACAGTGTCAGCAGAGTCCTGCCAAACATTTTCATCGGTACAACTCCCTTCTTTTTATTCAACAAAACAAAAGCTCGGTGCACTTGAACCTTGTGGCGAGGGGATTTATCCCCGCTCGGCTACGAAGCAGTCGCAAAACCTGAATACGGAGTCTTCAGGTAGAACTGCAGGGACCGCTTCGCAGCCCAACGGGGATAAATCCCCTCGCCACAGTTGTTCATCGGTGTTGCTCAGGCAGTCGCCGCTGCTGGCTGTTGCCACGCTTCATTCGCGGTCTGATCCATCGCTTCCTGAATCGCCCGCTTGCGGTTGGCTTCCGCCTTGCGGCCGAAATACCAGACCAGGAAAGTCACCAGCGACACTGCCAGCAGAATCAGACTGGCCACGGCGTTGATCTCGGGTTTCACACCCAGGCGCACCGCCGAGAATACTTCCATCGGCAGGGTGGTGGAGCCCGGGCCGGAAACGAAGCTCGCCAGCACCAGATCATCCAGCGACAAGGCGAACGACATCATCCCGCCCGCCGCCAGCGACGGCGCGATCATCGGAATGGTGATCAGGAAAAACACCTTGAACGGCTTCGCGCCCAGATCCATTGCCGCTTCTTCAATCGACAGATCCAGCTCCCGCAGGCGCGCGGAGACTACCACCGCGACATAAGCGGCACAAAAGGTGGTGTGGGCGATCCAGATGGTGACGATGCCGCGCTCCTGCGGCCAGCCGATCAGTTGCGCCATCGCCACAAACAGCAGCAACAGCGACAGACCGGTGATCACTTCCGGCATCACCAACGGCGCGGTCACCAGACCACCAAACAGCGTGCGGCCCTTGAAGCGCGTCACCCGCGTCAGCACGAACGCCGCCAGCGTACCCAGCGCCACTGCAGCAATCGCGGTGTAGCAGGCGATTTCCAGCGAGCGCACCACCGAGCCCATCAGTTGCGTGTTGTCGAGCAGGCCGACATACCACTTGATCGACCAGCCGCCCCACACCGTCACCAGTTTGGAGGCGTTGAACGAGTAGATCACCAGGATCAGCATCGGCAGATAAATGAACATCAAGCCAAAGATCAGCATGAATCTGGAAAAGTTGAAGCGTTTCATCCCCGTGCCTCCATCTCTTTGGCCTGGCTGCGGTTGAACAGCAGAATCGGCACAATCAGGATCAACAGCATGACCACTGCCAGCGCGGACGCTACCGGCCAGTCGCGGTTATTGAAGAACTCTTGCCACAGCACGCGGCCGATCATCAGCGTCTCCGGGCCTCCCAGCAGTTCCGGAATCACGAACTCGCCGACCACCGGAATGAACACCAGCATGCAGCCGGCAATGATGCCGTTCTTGGCCAGTGGCACGGTGATCTTCCAGAAGTTGTTGAAGTTGCTTGAGCCCAGATCCTGCGCGGCTTCCAGCAGGCTGTTGTCATGCTTGACCAGGTTGGCGTAGAGCGGCAGCACCATGAACGGCAGATACGCGTAAACCACACCGATATAGACGGCAGTGTTGGTGTTGAGGATCTCGATCGGATGATCGGTGAGCCCGGTCCACATCAGGAACGCGTTGAGCAAACCGTTGTTGCTGAGGATGCCCATCCACGCATACACGCGGATCAGAATCGCCGTCCAGGTTGGCATCATGATCAACAGCAGCAGGACGTTTTGGGTTTCCTTGCCGGTCTTGGTGATCGCGTAGGCCATGGGGAAACCGATCACCAGGCACATCAGCGTGCTCAGTGCCGCGACCTTCAGCGAGCCAAGGTATGCGGACAGATACAGCTCGTCTTCACCGAGCAGCGTGTAGTTGCCGATGTTCAGCAGCAGCTGGAATTTCTGTTCGGCGAAGGTGTAGATCTCCGAGTACGGCGGGATCGACAGCGCGGCTTCCGAGAAGCTGATCTTCATCACCAGAAAGAACGGCAGCATGAAGAACAGGAACAGCCAGATGAACGGAATGCCGATCACCAGTTTTCGTCCGCTGGGCACCAGGCGCAAGAATTGCTGATTGAAAGTTCTCATGAGCGCAGCACCACGCCGCTGTCGTCTTCCCACCAGACGTAGACCTTGTCGTCCCAGGTCGGCCGCGCGCCACGGCGTTCGGCGTTGGCCATGAACGACTGGACGATCTTGCCGCCGGGCAGCTCGACGTAGAACACCGAGTGGCCGCCGAGGTAGGCGATGTCGTGCACCTTGCCCTCGGACCAGTTGTAGCGGAATTCCGGTTGGGTGGTGCTGACGAGCATTTTTTCCGGGCGGATGGCGTAGGTGATCGACTTGTCCTGCACCGACGTGCTGACGCCGTGACCGACATAGATCTTCTGCTGCAAGCCCGGGCTGTGAATGATCGCGTGGCCTTCCAGGTCTTCCACCACGGTGCCGTCAAAGGCGTTCACGTTGCCGATGAATTCGCAGACCATGCGGCTGACCGGCGCCTCATAAATGTCCACCGGGCTGCCGATCTGCGCGATCCAGCCCAGGTGCATGATCGCGATGCGCTGGGCCATGGTCATGGCTTCTTCCTGATCGTGGGTCACCATCACGCAGGTCACGCCGACGCGCTCGATGATCTCCACCAACTCCAGCTGCATCTGCGAACGCAGCTTTTTATCCAGCGCACCCATCGGCTCGTCGAGCAGCAACAGTTTCGGTCGTTTGGCCAGCGAGCGGGCGAGGGCGACGCGCTGTCGCTGGCCGCCGGACAACTGGTGCGGGCGGCGCTTGGCGTATTGGGTCATGTGCACCAGACGCAGCATTTCTTCGACGCGGGCATCGATTTCGCTGGCGGGCAAACGGTCCTGTTTGAGGCCAAAGGCAATGTTCTGCGCCACGGTCATGTGCGGGAACAACGCGTAGGACTGGAACATCATGTTGATCGGCCGCTCATAGGGCGGCATGTCGGTGATGTCCACGCCATCGAGCAGAATCCGCCCCTCGGTCGGCCGCTCGAAACCGGCGAGCATGCGCAGCAGAGTCGATTTGCCCGACCCGGAACCGCCCAGCAGCGCGAAAATCTCGCCCTGATAGATCTCCAGGGACACATCGTCCACGGCCACGGTTTCGTCGAACTTCTTGGTGACACGATCGACTTTCACCAGCACCTTTTTCGGTTGCTGATGACCTTCGAGTGCCTTGCGGTAAGTGCTGGAGGCGTTTGCCATGTGAAACTCCCAACAGGTTTCGTGTGCCTGGCCAACGTGGCCGGGCTTAAGTGGATTGCAAGCCTGCAGGTGCATTCCCAGTCGGATCACATCCCCCTGTGGGAGCGAGCTTGCTCGCGAAAACGTCGTGTCAGTCGACGTCGTTGTTGCCTGACACACCGCTTTCGCGAGCAAGCTCACTCCCACAGGATTTTGCATTGATCCGACGGTCTTGCTCCTGCCATCCGGCTTGTTCGGCGCCGCCGTCCTGGCTGCCTGGGTCGTACTTGTTGTTATCACGGGTGTTGCGGTTCACGGCTGACGGATGTGCAAACGCACACCCGCCAGCCGTGGGGGCAGTAAATCGTTATTTATTTCGCGATTGCGTCAGCGCTGACTGCGCTTCGCCGCCCGTTGCCGGCACGCCTCGCCGAACGCCTGGAAAATCTTCAGGTAGTTCGGGTTGTCCAGCACCTGCCATTCCGGGTGCCATTGCACGCCGAGGGCGAAGGTCGGGCTGTGCTCGACCGAGATCGCCTCGATCAGGCCATCCGGCGCCACGGCTTCAGCGCGCAGGCCGGGAGCGAGGCGGTCGATGCCCTGACTGTGAATTGAATTGACCTGAAATTCGTCGGGCAGCTCCAGCGCTTCGAACACGCCGCCAGCGATCACGCTGACCGCATGGGCCGGCGCGTATTGCACGGCCACATCCGGGCTGTCGGCCTCGCGGTGATCGAGCATGCCGGGCAGCTCGTGCACCTTTTGATGCAGGCTGCCGCCGAAGGCCACGTTCATTTCCTGGAAGCCACGGCAGATGCCTAGCACCGGAACGCCGGCAGCGATGGCTGCACGCAATAAAGGAAGGGTGGTGGCGTCGCGGGCTGGATCATGATCCGTGCCGGGCGCACTGGCCGGGCCTTGATAGTGGAAGGGCTCCACGTTAGACGGCGAGCCGGTCAGCAACAGACCGTCAAGCTGACCGAGCAGGTCATCGATTTCAGTCAGATTGCCGAGGGAAGGAATGACCACTGGCAACCCTTGGGCGCCAACGCTGACAGCACGTACGTACTTGTCGCCGCTGATGTGATAGGGGTGCAGGCCAATCTGTTTGACGCACGCAGTAACGCCGATCAATGGCTTGAATGCCATTTTTATTCACCTCGAAGTCTGTCACTTGAACGAGCTTTTCCGGAGCTTAGCCTCGTTGATTTTAATTAACAACTGCCATGTAAAAAATTCTAAACGCCGTTCATCAAATCGCTCGGGTTTACCGGGCTTTAGCGACGGATATGGCACGAGAGTGTTAATAAAGGCCCGAAAAATAAAGGCTGCAGGGCAGGGTGTTCGCTATTGACTTCACTTTGTCTTTCGGATTGACTGGCTGCGCAACACGGTGGTGAACATAATAATTAACAGCTAAATAGGTGCATCATGTCGGTCCCTCTGCGTACCGTTCAACTCAACGAAGCCAACGCATTCCTCAAGAAATATCCTGAGGTTTTGTACGTCGACCTTCTGATTGCGGATATGAACGGTGTGGTGCGCGGTAAGCGCATCGAACGCACCAGTCTTCATAAGGTGTACGAAAAAGGCATCAACCTGCCGGCGTCGCTGTTCGCGCTGGACATCAACGGCTCGACGGTGGAAAGCACCGGTCTGGGCCTCGATATTGGCGATGCCGACCGCATCTGCTACCCGATCCCCGGCACCCTGAGCATCGAGCCGTGGCAAAAACGCCCGACCGCACAACTGCTGATGACCATGCACGAAATCGAAGGTCAGCCATTCTTCGCCGACCCGCGTGAAGTGCTGGCCAACGTTGTGCGCAAATTTGACGACCTCGGCCTGACCATCTGCGCGGCGTTCGAACTCGAGTTCTACCTGATCGACCAGGACAACGTGAATGGCCGTCCGCAGTCGCCGCGTTCACCGGTATCCGGCAAGCGTCCGGTGTCGACTCAGGTCTACCTGATCGACGATCTCGACGAATACGTCGACTGCCTGCAAGACATCCTCGAAGGCGCGAAAGAGCAGGGCATCCCCGCTGATGCGATCGTCAAGGAAAGCGCCCCGGCGCAGTTCGAAGTCAACCTGCATCACGTCTCCGACCCGATCAAGGCCTGCGATTACGCGGTGCTGCTCAAGCGTCTGGTGAAGAACATCGCCTACGACCACGAGATGGACACGACTTTCATGGCCAAGCCTTATCCGGGCCAGGCCGGCAATGGTTTGCACGTGCACATTTCGATTCTGGACAAAGAAGGCAACAACATCTTTGCCAGCGAGGATCCCGAGCAGAACGCCGCACTGCGTCACGCGATCGGCGGTGTGCTCGAGACCCTGCCGGCGCAAATGGCGTTCCTCTGCCCGAACGTCAACTCGTATCGCCGCTTCGGCGCGCAGTTCTATGTGCCGAACTCGCCAAGCTGGGGTATCGACAACCGCACCGTGGCCGTGCGCGTGCCGACCGGTTCAGCGGACGCCGTGCGCATCGAACACCGCGTTGCCGGTGCCGATGCCAACCCGTACCTGTTGATGGCTTCGGTGCTGGCCGGCATTCACCACGGCCTGACCAACCAGATCGAGCCCGGCGCCCCGGTCGAAGGCAACAGCTACGAGCAGAACGAGCAGAGCCTGCCAAACAACCTGCGCGACGCCCTGCGCGAGCTCGACGACAGCGAAGTCATGGCGCGCTACATCGACCCGATGTACATCGACGTGTTTGTCGCGTGCAAGGAAAGCGAGCTGGCCGAGTTCGAGAACTCGATTTCTGATCTTGAGTACAACTGGTATCTGCATACGGTGTGATCACAGACACCACCGATCCAATGTGGGAGCGAGCCTGCTCGCGAATGCGGTATGTCATTCAGAATATTGTTGCCTGACACGACGCTTTCGCGAGCAGGCTCGCTCCCACAGGGATCGGGTTATCAATTTTTGATGCGTGGGTGATCGCCCGCCGTCGCCCAATCTGCCCTTGTCGAGCTCAAAACAATGACCACAACCCGCAACGACTGGGAACAACGCTTCCAGTCTCTGTCCATCGAATCCCGCGCTTTCATCAACGGTGAGTACCGCCCGGCCATCAGCGGCGACACCTTCGAATGCCTGAGCCCGGTCGATGGCCGCTTTCTTGCCGCCGTCGCCAGCACCGATGAAGCCGACGCCAACCTCGCCGTCGAAGCCGCGCGCCAGTCCTTCAACTCTGGTATCTGGGCGCAAAAAGCCCCCGCCGAGCGTAAGCGCGTGCTGATCCGCTTCGCCGATCTGATCCTGCAACACCAGGAAGAACTGGCCCTGCTCGAGACCCTCGACATGGGCAAGCCGATCAGCGACTCGATGAGCATCGATATCCCGGCGGCCGCCAACGCGATCCGCTGGAGCGCCGAGGCCATCGACAAGATCTACGACGAAGTCGCTGCCACCCCGCACGACCAACTTGGTCTCGTCACCCGCGAGCCGTCCGGTGTGGTCGCCGCCATCGTGCCGTGGAATTTCCCGCTGATCATGGCCAGCTGGAAGTTCGCTCCAGCGCTGGCGGCGGGTAACTCGTTCATCCTCAAGCCTTCGGAAAAATCACCGCTGACCGCCATCCGCATCGCGCAACTGGCGCTGGAGGCGGGGATTCCGAAAGGCGTGTTCAACGTGCTGCCGGGCTACGGCCACACCGTCGGCAAGGCACTGGCGTTGCACATGGACGTCGATGTGCTGGCGTTCACCGGCTCCACGGCGATCGCCAAGCAGCTGATGATCTATGCCGGGCAGAGCAACATGAAGCGCGTCTGGCTCGAGGCCGGCGGCAAGAGTCCGAACGTGGTGTTCGCCGATGCACCGGACTTGCGCGCCGCAGCTCAGGCAGCGGCCAGTGCCATCGCGTTCAATCAGGGCGAAGTCTGCACTGCCGGCTCGCGTCTGCTGGTCGAGCGTTCGATTCGCGAGCAGTTCATCCCGCTGCTGGTGGAAGCGCTGCAAGCGTGGAAACCGGGGCACGCACTGGATCCGGCGACCACTGTCGGCGCCGTGGTCGACCAGCGTCAACTGGACAACGTGCTGCGCTATATCAGCATCGGCCGCGAGCAGGGCGCCGAGTTGATTGCCGGCGGCCAACGCACCCTCGAAGAAACCGGCGGCCTGTACGTGCAGCCAGCGATTTTCGACGGCGTGACCAACGCGATGACCATTGCCAGGGAAGAAATCTTCGGCCCGGTGCTGTCGCTGATCACCTTCGACACTGCCGAAGAAGCCCTGCAGATCGCCAACGACAGCATCTTCGGCCTCGCCGCCGGGGTGTGGACCAGCAACCTCAGCAAGGCGCACACCTTCGCCCGCGGCCTGCGCGCCGGCAGTGTCTGGGTCAACCAGTACGATGGCGGCGACATGACTGCGCCATTCGGTGGCTTCAAGCAATCGGGCAACGGCCGCGACAAATCGCTGCACGCGTTCGACAAGTACACCGAACTGAAAGCGACCTGGATCAAGCTCTGATTCTTTTACAGCGGCGGCCGCCCCTGGTTGGCGGCCCTCGGAGAAACCTATGAAACAGCAACACGTAAACAGCTACTACGCGGCCACGCGCAACGAAGTCATCGACTTCCCGGTTCTCGAAGAAGCACTGGACTGCGACGTCTGCATCATCGGCGCAGGCTACACCGGTCTATCCTCGGCGCTCTTCCTCAGCGAAGCCGGCTACAAAGTCACCGTACTGGAAGCGGCGAAAGTCGGCTACGGCGCCAGCGGTCGCAATGGCGGTCAACTGGTCAATTCTTATAGCCGCGACGTTGATGTCATCGAAGAGCGCTACGGCGACAAGACTGCAGAAATCCTCGGCAGCATGATCTTCGAAGGCGCCGATATCATTCGTTCGCGCATCAAGGATTACGACATCAAATGCGACTACCGCCCGGGCGGCATCTTCGCAGCGATGAACAAGAAACAACTCAATGGTCTGGCCGAGCAGAAGCGCAACTGGGAACGCTACGGCAACCGCAATCTGAAAATGCTCGATGCAGCGGACATTCGTCGCGAAGTGGGTTCCGACGCCTACGTTGGCGGCTTGCTGGACATGCAGGGCGGCCACGTTCATCCGTTGAATCTGGCGCTAGGGGAGGCCGCTGCCATCGTGCGCTTGGGCGGCAAGATCTACGAGCAATCGGCGGCGGTGGACATCACCTACGGCGAGCCGATCACCGTGCGCACCGCTAAAGGTCTGGTCCGTGCCAAATACCTGTTGATCGCTGGCAACGCTTATCTGCCACAAGGTCTCGACAACCGTGTCACCGCGAAAAGCATGCCGTGTGGCTCGCAGATCGTCGTCACCGAACCGCTGACCGAACAGCAGGCACGCAGCCTGATCCCGAATAATTACTGCGTCGAGGACTGCAACTATTTGCTGGATTACTACCGCCTCACTGCCGACAACCGCCTGCTTTACGGCGGCGGCGTGGTCTACGGCGCGCGGGAGCCGGACGATATCGAGCAACTGATCCGGCCGAAGATCCTCAAGACCTTCCCGCAGCTCAAGGACGTGAAAATCGATTACCGCTGGACCGGCAACTTTCTGCTGACCATGTCGCGCATGCCACAATTCGGCCGCATCGAAAAGAACGCCTACTACATGCAGGGCTACAGCGGCCACGGCGTCACCTGCTCGCACCTGGCCGGCAAACTGATCTCGGAAATGATCCGTGGCGACGCCGAACGCTTCAACGCCTTCGCCTCGCTGCCGCACATGCCGATGCTCGGCGGCCGCACGTTCTCGGCGCCACTCACCGCTTTGGGCGCGGTCTACTACTCACTGCGCGACCGTTTCGGCGTCTGATTTACCTCACCGGCGGCGGTCCGAAAGACCCCGCCGGTTTTTCCCTTATGCAAAAGCACTGATGTCCACTGTGGGAGCGAGCCTGCTCGCGAAGAGGCCATATCAGGCGACATCGATTCGCCAGACACTACGCTTTCGCGAGCAGGCTCGCTCCCACATTGGCTGTATTGCCAAGGTAAGAGGGAGTTTCGTCTCACCATCCATCGAACCTGCTGAGCAACACCGGCAAACGTGATTTAATAGCCGCCTTTCACGGTTCCGGGACACGGGAGCTGCGTGATCCGCGCGACCTGCGCGTCACCCGCCACCCACCCCCATCGCCCTTAGTCGTTCTCACATAAGGCTGTCATGGATACGGGTTCTCGACTCAAACTAGTACGCGAAAGCTACAAACTCTCCCAGCGCGAGCTCGCCCGGCGTAGCGGCGTGACCAACGCAACCATCTCGCTGATCGAACAGAACCGCGTCAGCCCCTCCGTCAGTTCGCTGAAAAAGCTGCTCGAAGGCATACCGATGTCCCTGGCCGACTTCTTCACCTTCGACCAGCCCCCGCGTGAACATCAATACGTATTCCGCGCCAACGAACAACCCGACCTCGGCCGCCACGGCCTGCGCCTGCTGCTCATCGGCGCCTCCGTCCCCAGCCGCCAGATGCGCCTGCTGCGCGAGCAATACGCCCCTGGCGCCAGCTCCGGCGAAGAGCCGATCGTGCATGCCGAAGGCGAAGAGTGCGGCTTGGTCACGCGTGGCACGGTAGAACTAACCGTGGACGGGCAGGTGAGTGTGTTGAGTGCGGGGGATGGTTATTACTTTCCGACGACGCTGCCGCATAAATTCCGGAATATTGGCGCGGATGAGGCTGAGATCATCAGTGCGAATACGCCGGCGAATTTTTGAAGGGCACGCGTTTCGCCTGGTTTGAATGAGGTGGATTTTTTAGCAGACCGCAGGCCGCACAGATGTTTTCCTGCGAAGTATTCAGATCTTGGAATTTCGCGATGTCTGCGGCTGATAACCACTCGTCCGACGCATCGCACGTTCGCCGCGCACCTGCTTCCAATGCTGTAACTCCACACGCAACGGAAGAGCCACCATGCTGAACCATAAAATTGCGGTGATTACCCTAGCGGCGTTACTTTTCGGCAGCGCGCCGTATGCGCTAGCGGCTGGCGACACGTCGACCCCAAAGGCGAGCGACGGCGCCAGCCAGACTCGTGAACCGGCGTCTCCAGCCACCAATGCCGACCCGGATGCCGATTCGCTGCCCCAAGGGGGTGATGGTGGCAAAACCGATAATGGGCCGGTGCCTTCTGCTTCCAAACCCACCCCCGCGGGTCAACCGTCTGGTAGCAGCAGTGGGGGCAGCGGCGGTGGTTGATGGGTACGTCGTATTGGAGAGCCCGGTCTTTCAAACCGGGCTTTTTTCTGCGTATCAGAAATTGTTTTTTCGATGAACCGATGTCTCTTCCGAGGTGTCGGGTCAGTTTATTTTTGCCGTTCGTCAGCCCCTCCGCATTTTCGCCGCACACCTGATTCCAATGCATACCTTACCCCCGCAAAGGAGCCGCCAACATGCGCCCAGTCAACCTCGCAGCATTGACGCTAGCCACCTTGGTATCCGCCACCACGCTATACGCAACGGCCGCCAGCGACACCCCTGCACCCACCGCGAACGACGGCAACAGTCAGACCAACCCGAGTGCGCCGGAAGACATTCATTCCAATGGCGCCACCGTGCCCAAAGGCACACAGGGCAACACCACCAATAATGACGGCTCTACACCTTCAGGTTCCAAGCCCAGTGGTTCGAAGCAATCGAACGACAGCGGCACCAGCAGCGGTGCTGGTGAAGGCTGAGGCTGTTTGCACATGCAGCAAGCCCGGCAACAAGCCGGGCTCTCTATCAGGCAATGCTCGATAAACGAGGCTATTTAGCCTTCCAGTTCCCGCCGCTGTTTTCACAATCAATCTTCGCCTGTGCCAGATGCTCGCCGTCGTAGTAATACGTCGTGACTTTGGCATTGTCAGGCATGTTCAGCGGTTTGGCGCTTTTGTCTTTGCTGGTCGAGTGCGGGTTGGCCAGGGATTCCTGGGTGAGGCGGGCGGTGCAGGTGGCCTGGTAGTGGTCGTCGCAGCGTTCGACTTTCTTCTTGGTGGCGTTGAGGGTGTCCTTGGTTTCGTTGCTGCATGACCAGTTGATGGAATCCACGGGCATGCCTTCGTATTCGTAGCAGCTGTGGGTTTCCACCGCCGGCACCGAGGCGCTGGAGGAGCGGGTCTGCACGTCGCAGCCTTCAGCCATGACGCAGGTGGGGATGATGGCGAACGTGGAGATCAGGAGCAGCAGTCGGGTTTTCATCGGCAATTCCTCTCCAATGGCGCCGCGTCTGATCGGTGATTTGGCGCTTGTCTGGTTTCGAGGCGGCGAGGGCGGGCAAGGTTCAATCGGCTTTGCGCTGCGCGATCTTCGCGTACACTGCGCAACAATCAGAAAAATTCAGCGCCCAGGGATTGGACCGTCGCCATGATTGAAATCGGCCGCCGCAACATAGCCCCCGCTTCACAGCATCCGTTTCACGACATCTATCTTTTTCATATCGATCCGAGCAAACCGGATACGCCGTTCTGCTTTGAGCAGTCCATGGGCGGCGGGCATATGGAGCATGGCGGCGCGCGGTTCTTGGCTCGGGATGAGCTGGACGGTTGGTGTGGTGACTGGCGCGCGCACTTGCGCAAGGCCGATTGCGCGTGGGTCGCCGAGTTGATCGATGCAAATCCGCAGGCGGATCAGGCGACGCTGGTGTCGATGATTCTTCAGCACCATGCTCATCCGGCGAAACCTGTAGGGCGTCTGCGAGCGATCGGCAACTGGCTCAAACGCAACATTCACGTTGGCGGCCGCTATGGCCTTTGACACCACGGAGACTCCCATGGCCCAAACCCTCGAACGCGCCATCGCCATTGCCGCCACAGCCCACAGCGGGCAGGTGGACAAGGGCGGGGCGCCGTACATTTTGCATCCGCTGAAAGTCATGTTGCGCATGCACACGCTGGAGGAGCGCATCGTCGCCGTGCTGCACGATGTGGTCGAGGATTGCGGGGTGAGTCTGGATGATTTGCGTGGCGAAGGTTTTAGCGAAGAGGTGCTGGCGGCGATTGCGGCGGTGACCAAAGCGCCGGGCGAGTCCTACGAGGATTTTGTCGACCGCGCCGCGCAAAACCCGATCGGGCGAGTGGTGAAGCTGGCGGATCTGGAAGAGAACAGCGATATCTCGCGGATTGCCTCGCCGAGTTGGGAAGATCTGGAGCGTATCGAAAAATACCGGCGGGCGATTGCACGCTTGCGTATGTAAGACGTATTAGATTCTTGTGGGAGCGAGCCTGCTCGCGAAGGCGATAGATCAGTTATTCATCTGTGACTGGCAGGACGCTTTCGCGAGCAGGCTCGCTCCCACAGGGGAATGGTGGTGTCTCACAAAATAGCCAGGAAGGCGAACTATGAAATCCGTTGTGTGCTTGTTGATTGCCGCCGCTTTCGGCGCGTTATTGCAGTTTGAAGGCGTGCCTCACGGCTTGCTGCTGGGTTCGATTGCGGTTACTGCATTGTTTGCCGGCAAAACCGGCATCGCCCCGGCAACTCCCTATGGATTGGGCTACATCCAGGTCACGCTGGGCATCGCCACTGGCCTTATGTTCGAAGCATGGGACAGCGAAACAGCCTCGACAATGTTGCCCAGCCTTGGCGTGTTGCTGATCTGCCTGGCCATACAAATCGCACTCGCCGGCTGGTGGCTGACACGCGGCGCCGGCTGGAATCGCACCGACGCACTGCTGGCGGTGTATCCCGGCGCACTGGCCGCAGTGTTCGATTTGCTTGAATCGGAAAAGGCTTCGAGCAAAGTTATCATCGTGCACCTGATGCGGCTGCTGTTGATCACCGTGTTGGTGAGTTTGCTGATTCCCGGGCAAGCACCTGTGGCTGAAGTCGTCAGCGATCCGTTGACCACAGGCATGGCGCTGACCGCACTCGCTGCCATCGCGCTGAGCGTGTTGCTCGGGCGTTTGCTGCTGCTGATCGGCGTCCCTGCGCCGTTCATGCTGACCGCGATCATCATAACTGCGGTGTTCGTGAAGGCCGGATGGCTGCATGGCTTTCACCTGCCGGAGTGGAGTTTGAACCTCGCCGCACTGATTCTCGGCGTGCGCATCGGTGCGCGGTTTCAGGGCCTCGGCATCGCAGAGCTGGCGCGACATGGGCGCACCGCTTTGGTTTCCGTCGGGCTGATGATCGTCGTCGCGGCCGTGTTTGCTGAAGGGGCTGCGCGCTGGCTGGGCAGTGATCCGCTGTCGCTGTGGCTGGCGTACATGCCGGGCGCGATCGAGACGATTGCGATTGTTGCGTTTGGTGGCGGGCTGAATGTGGTGTTTATCCTGACGCATCATTTGAGCCGGATGGTGCTGCTGCATTTTGCCCCGGCGTTGTTGGTGCAGGTCAGGCGGGTGCGCGAGGGGGCTTGACCGTGCGCGGCTCCCTCGCCAGACAAGTGGGCTGGCTCAGCGTAAGTGCGCCGAAAAGCCCTCCAGGCCCGGAGCAATCTCATCCTTCAACGTCAACGCCGGAATCTCGTACTCCCCACCATTCTGCTGCCGAAACCCGATCGGCCGGGCACTCCACAGCTCATCCAGGCGCAACCCCAGTTCAGCGGTGGTCTCGGCATACCGTGCCTCATCCATCCGACTGGTGCGATACACCACAAACGGCGGCACTACATCAAAGCCTGGGTAATACAGAATCCCGTGCTGAATCGGAAACAGCAAATCGTCCATCGGCCCGTTGATGCCGCGTGGGCTGTAGTGCGATTCCCAGCCGCCGGTTGTCACCACCAGCATCGCCCGTTTGCCCTTCATCTTGCCTTCGCCGTAGCGCTCGCCCCAGCGGCTGTCGGAGTGTTCGCCGACGCCATAGGCAAAGCCGTAGGCGTAGACGCGGTCGAACCAGCCTTTGAGGATCGCCGGCATGCTGAACCACCACATCGGGAATTGCAGGATCAGCGCGTCGGCCCAGAGCAGTTTCTCTTGCTCGCGGGCGATGTCGGCGGCTTGGGTGCCCTCGGCGTAGGCGCGTTTCGAGTCGAGGGAGGCGTGGAAGGGTTGCGATGGGTCGCGCTGCGGTGCGTCGTCGGCGTCGAGCACGGCTTTCCAGTACATCGCGTAGAGGTCAGAGACCTGCACGGTGTGGCCGGCGCCTTGCAGGCGCTGGACGGTGAAGTCGCGCAGCGAGCCGTTCAGCGAGGTCGATTCGGGGTGGGCGTAAACCAGCAATACGTTCATGTCGCGTGCTCCTTGAGTGGATGACTGCAGGATCGGCGCTGGCCCGGTATATTGGAAATGAATGTCCGATATGTCTGGTATAGCCGTGAATAATTTGAGACGCCTGGATATCAACCTGTTGCTGACCCTCGATGTGTTACTCGCCGAGCACAACGTCACCCGCGCGGCGCAGCGCCTGCATCTGTCGCAGCCGTCGGTGAGCGTGCACTTGGCCAGACTGCGCGAAATCTTCAACGATCCGCTGTTGCTGCCCGGCCCGCGAGGCATGCGCCCGACCGCTCGCGCCGATGCACTGCGCGAGCCGTTGCGTGAAGCGCTGGAGGCGTTGGAAAGGGCGGTGGCGCCAGCGGATGTGTTCGACCCGGCGCAGGCAACGCAACGTTGGAAAATCGCCGCGACCGATTACGGCGAATCCACCGTCGTGCTGCCAGCGCTCAGCCATTTGCGCGAACTGGCACCGGGCACGCGGCTGGCGATCGTCGACCTGACGCCGGCGCAAATGGTCAAGCAAGCCGAGCAGGGCGTGTTCGATCTGGCTTTGCACATCAGCGAAGACGCGCCGCCGGAGTTACATCGACGACCATTGTTCACTGAGCGTTATGTGCTGGCCGGGCGCGTCGGCCACCCGCGATTGACCCAAGCGCCCAGCCGCGAGCAGTTCTGCGCGCTGGAACATGTGCTGGTGTCGCGGGAGGGCGGAGGCTTTTTTGGCGCGACTGACAAGGCGCTGGCAGAAGTCGGATTGGCGCGGAAAGTGGTGTTGTCAGTGCCGCACTTTCTTATGGCGATGTCGGTGCTGGCGAGCACCGATCTGGTGGCGATGCTGCCGTCACGCCTGGTGCGCGGCAATCCGGCGCTGCACGTGGTCGATGCACCGCTGCAGGTGCCAGGCTATGAAATGGCGATGTTCTGGGCCGAGCGGGTGCACCGGGATCCGGCGCACAAATGGCTACGCGAGCAATTGCTGGCCTCGGTTTGATGCATGTTCAGGCGTGGCCCAAGGCAATCGCGAACGACACGACGATCATGCAGGCGAAGGCGAAATTGAGATTCATGGGCGGTTCTTCCTGAGCTTTTGAGAGTGGGGCCATTGTGAACAGGCGCAGCGCAAAGAAAAAATTCGCCGTGTTGATTCCAATGATCGAAAGCATTGATAGCCGCTGCGTTTGTATTTGCCCGAGACTTTCGCTAGTGTCGGCGAAACCTGCAACTACAAGCACAAACAGGCATAACCATGCACGACCACTCCATCGCCGAATTGCCGTCCCTGCGCCGGCAGAAAATCCTTTTGCTTCTCGAACGTGACGGCAAGGTCATGGCCTCCGAGCTTAGCCAGCATTTCGCGGTATCCGAGGACACTATCCGCCGCGACCTTGCCGAACTGGACAGCGCCGGCCTGGTGCAGCGGGTGCATGGCGGCGCGCTGCCGCGACCGAAGGACTCCGGCAAGGATTACTTCACCCGCCTGGATGAGACCGACGAGATCAAGGTGCGCTTGGCGCAATTGGCGGCGCAGCACATCGAGGACGGGCAGATTGTGCTGTTCGATTCCGGCTCGACCACGTTGCAGGTGGCGCGCGCATTACCCGCCGACATCCGCATTACCGCCGTGACCGCGTCACCGCTGACCGCGATTGCCTTGTCCGAGTACAAAGGCGTGAAAGTGATTCTGGCGGGTGGCCAATTGAATCCGCATTCGATGTCGGCGAGCGGTCAGGAAGCGTTGCGGCTGCTGGCGGGGATCAAGGCGGACTTGGCGATTACCGGGGTGTGCGCGATTCATCCCGAGGTCGGCATCACCTCGCTGCATTTCGATGAAGTGCCGATCAAACAGGCGATGCTCGACAGTGCGACGCAGGTGATTGCAGTGACTACGGCGGACAAGCTGGGCGCGGTAGAGCCGTTTGTGGTGGCGCCGTGTACGCGCCTGCACAGGTTGATTACCGAGCGGCATCCGGGGTCGGGGAATATCGAGGATTATCAGCGGCTGGGGATTGTGGTGGAGCAGTTGCCGGATTGAATTTTGTGTTGGGATTGAGGGCCTCTTCGCGAGCAGGCTCGCTCCCACAGGATGTTGTGTCGTTCACAAATCCAATGTGGGAGCGAGCCTGCTCGCGAAAGGGCCGGTCCAGTCAGCGCAACCGCTCAAGCATCTGGTAATACCACATCCCCGCCGCCAGCAACGGGTTGCCGAGCAGGTCGCCCATTGGCACGCGAATGTGCTGGCACGCGGCGAAGGTGTCGAACTGTTCCATATGCCCAGTGATCGCCCGGCTCATGATTTCGCCCATTATGTGGGTGGTGGCGATACCGTGTCCCGAGTAGCCCTGGCAGTACCAGACGTTGTCCGAGAGCTTGCCCAGTTGGGGAATGCGATTGATGACGATGCCCATCGCGCAACTCCACTGGTAATCGATCGGCACGCCTTTGAGCGCCGGGAACGTGCGCTCGATACACGGGCGCAGCTCCGCAGCGATGTCGCGCGAATCCTTGCCGCTGTAGTTGGCGCCGCCGCCGAACAGCAAACGGCCGTCGGCGGTGAGCCGGTAGTAATCGAGGACGAAGCGGCAGTCGTACACGGCGAGGTCTTCGGGGTTGATCTGTTTCGCCAGATCGCCCAGCGGCGCGGTGGTGACGATGCCGCCCATGGCCGGGAATATCTTGCCCTTGAGCTGACCCGGTTCGAGCTTGTGATAGACATCGCCGGCGAGCATCACCTGACTGGCGTCGATCTGGCCGTGGGCGGTGCGCACGCCGGGGTTGTCGCCGTGAATGATCTCCAGCACTTCGCTGTTTTCGAAGATCAGCGTGTCCAGGCTTTCGGCTGCGCGTGCTTCGCCGATGCACAGGTTGAGCGGGTGCAGGTGCATGTTGCGGGTGTTCTTGATGGCGCCGTGGTAGAGCTCGCTTTGCAGCAGGTCGCGAACCTGGCTGCGGTCGAGCAGGCTCACTTCATCGCCTAATCCGCGACGCACGGCTTCGTCGTAATCCTTGCGCAGATCGACCATGTGGCTCGGCTTGTATGCCGCGTGCAAATGGCCGTGTTTGAGGTCGCACTGGATCGCATATTTTTCGACGCGCTGGCGGATGATTTCATGTCCGCGCCAGCGCAGGTGCCAGATGAAATCGTCCACGTCATCGCCCAGTTTCGCGCGCATCTGTTTGCGCATCGCACCGTCGCCGGAGAGGCTGCCGGTGACCTGCCCGCCATTGCGCCCGGTGGCGCCCCAGCCGATCTTGTGGCTTTCGACGATGGCGACTTTCAGGCCTTTTTCCGCCAGCTCGACGGCAGTGGCGACGCCAGTGAAACCGCCGCCGATGATCACCACATCGACCTTGTGCCGGCCTTGCAGGGTCGGGTAGTCGGTGTCGTGGTTGAGGGTGGCGGTGTAGTAGGAATTGCAGCGAATGGTCATGTCAGGGTCCACAAAAAATTCCAGGTTCGAAGTGCATTCCCTGTGGGAGCGAGCCTGCTCGCGAAAGCGGTGTGTCAGTCACCCAAAATGTTGAATGTGATGACGCCTTCGCGAGCAGGCTCGCTCCCACAGGTTCGGTGTCGGATCGTTAAGCCTCGGTCAGATACCACCGCCAATCCTGCTCACCCACTTGCGCCATGAACTGCCGATACTCGGCACGCTTTACCGCCAGATACACGCCAAGGAATTCCTGCCCTAAAGCCTCTCGTGCCCACTGGGAATTTTCCAGCGCCTGCAACGACGTCAGCCAATCGGTCGGCAGCAATTCTTTCGCCTGGGCATAACCATTGCCCTCGACCGGCGCACCCGGATTCAGCTCTTCGCGGATTCCGCGATGAATCCCGGCGAGGATCGCTGCCGCTGCCAGATACGGGTTGGCGTCGGCGCCGCAGATGCGGTGTTCGATGTGTCGTGTCGGCGCCGGGCCGCCGGGTACGCGCAGGCTGACCGTGCGGTTGTCGACGCCCCAGGTCGGCGCCAGTGGTGCGTAGCTGTTGGCCTGGAAACGCCGGTAGGAGTTGGCGTTGGGGCAGAACAGCAGCAGCGAATCCAGCAGAGAGGCGAGCATGCCGCCGATCGCCGTGCGCAACAGCGGCGTGCCGGCCGGGTCTTCAGAAGCGAACAAGTTACGCCCCTCGGCGTCGGCGAGGCTGACGTGCATGTGCATGCCGGTGCCGGCCAGATCATCGAACGGCTTGGCCATGAACGTCGCCTGCATACCGTGCTTGTGCGCCACGCCTTTGACCAGACGTTTGTAGCGCACCGCCTGATCCATCGCCTCCAGCGCATCGCCGTGTTCAAGGGTGATTTCCACTTGCCCCGGTGCGTATTCGGAGATCGCCGTGCGCGCCGGAATGCCGTGCAGTTTGCACGCGCTGTATAGGTCGGCGAGGAACGGCTCGATCTGTTCCAGCTCGCGTAAACCGTAGACTTGCGTGTGTCGCGGTCGTCCGCCGTCGGCGTCCAGCGCCGGTTGCGGGCGGCCGTTGTGATCGCGTTTGGCATCGAGCAGATAGAACTCCAGCTCGCAGGCCATGATCGGGTGATAACCTTCGGCCTTGAGCCCGTCGATCACCTTGATCAGCAGGTGCCGAGGGTCAGCGATGCTCGCTGGCATGCCCTCGCTCGGGTGCATGCTGACCTGCACCGCAGCGGTCGGAATCTGTCGCCACGGCAGGCGCACCAGACTGCCTTGCAGCGGATAGGCGCGGCAGTCGATGTCGCCGACGTCCCACACCAGCCCGGAGTTTTCCACGTCTTCGCCCTGTAAAGTCAGGCCAAGGATGGTGCTCGGCAGTGGTCGGCCGCTTTCGTACACGGCGAGCAGTTCTTCACGGTGCAACAGCTTGCCGCGCGGCACGCCGTTGGCGTCGAGGATGAACAACTCGATCATATCGATATCAGGGTTCTGTTCGAGGAACAGGCGGGCGTCTTCGATGGCTGCGAATTTCATGGCAAATCACTCACGATGGCGCCGCACAGGCGCGCAGATTCGGCCGGACACGACGCGACAAAAAGGCGTAAGTGTCCCGGCAGGGATATCAGGGAAAAGGAAAATTGACTGTCGCGGGTATCAAGCTCGCGATCAGGCAGGAACGGCGATATCCGGCGGGCGTGCGGAGTGACGCAGCTTGGAACGGCGCAGGGCCATGGGCAGATTGACGATGCGGTTCATACGCAGCCCCTGTTGCAGTGGGCGCGTACGGCAGAGACGTGCAACCTTTGCGGTTGTTGTGGTGACGTACTCATAACGCGTGTTTCCGTTGGCGGAAAGCGTCGGCAGCAGGGCGAACCCGGCGACCGGTGTGCCCGGATAGTAAGGGGGAATTTGCGCGCGTGTAAACGGAAGATTAGTCGGTGGCGCTTTCCGGCGTTTGGGCTGATTGCCCGAGTTGCCTTTTTCGCGAGCAGGCTCGCTCCCACAGGAGAATGCATTTCAACTGTTTCCGCGAGCAGGCTCGCTCCCACATCGGAATGCATTTCAACTGTGGGAGCGAGCCTGCTCGCGAATGGCCGCGCCTGGGTTCAGAGTGAACACGGCGGGCCCGCCGCTGCGCCATTCAGCGCAGTACGTAATCGTCCGGTTCCGCTGCGGGCGGCAATGGCGAGACGCCCAGTTCGTACAGCACGTCGCGCTCCAGGGTGCGCACGAGTGCATCGGTCGGCAGATCGTTTTCATCGCGGCCGAACGGGTCTTCGAGTTCATCGGCAATCGCGTCGAGGCCGAAAAACGTGTAGCTGACAATTGCCGTGAACAGCGGTGTCAGCCAGCCGAGGGATTCGGCCATGGCGAACGGCAGCAGAATGCAGAACAGGTAAATCGTGCGGTGCAACAGCAAGGTGTACGGGAAGGGCAGCGGCGTGGTCTTGATGCGGTCGCAGACGGCCTGCGCCTGGGTCAGGCTGGTCAGGTGACTGGCCAGCAATTGATAGCGCCACGCCGAGATCACACCGCTCGCTTCCAGTTCCGAACACTGGCGCCCGACTTGATGCAGAATCTGTCCGCAGTGGTCCGGAGCCCCCGTGTCGATGGGCGGGCTTAGCCAGTCGGCGCTGGCGCGCGCTTCGTTTTCGCCACGTAGCCGTGCGTTCAACGCGTGGGCGAAACCGCAGAGATTGCGCAACAGCGGCGCCCGCAGGCTGATTTCAGCAATACCCTGGGTTTCGCGCATCACCGAACGCACCCGCAACAGTACCTCGCCCCAGGCCTTGCGCGCCTCGTACCAGCGGTCATAACAGGCATTGTTGCGAAAGCTCATGAAGATCGACAGCGACAGGCCGAGCAGGGTGAACGGTGTGGCGTTGACCTTGGCAAAGTAACTCGGCTCGAGGATTTCGATCAACACGATCACTGCAGCCAGCAGCGTGACCATCAAGGTGCGCAGAGCGATGCGTTTGGCGATCGAGCCTTTGAGGGTGAACAGCACGGCGAACTGATTGGGTTTCGGTCTGACGATCATCTCGCGGTCCGCGTCTGGGGGCTGGTCAGCCGCCGGTCATGTTCATGAAACGCACCACTTGCACGTCGTCGTTGACTTCGAAGTTGTGTCGATACGGTTTGAGTTTCATCGCCTCGATGATCGCGTTCTCCAGACGTTCCGGGTGGCCCGGATGGGCGCGTAACACGGCTTTGAGATCCATCGAGTGCTCGTTGCCCAGACACAGCAGCAGGCGACCTTCGACGGTCAGGCGCACGCGATTGCAGGTGCCGCAGAAGTTGTGGCTGTGCGGCGAAATGAAGCCCAGGCGAACGTTCGGTGCTTCGGCCACGCGCCAGTAGCGCGACGGCCCTTGCGTCGATTCGGTCGAGTCGATCAGGGTAAAACGTTCGGCGATGCGCTCGCGTACTTGCGCGCTGGAGTAGAAGGACTCGGCGCGGCTGTGTTCAGCAATCGCGCCCAGCGGCATCTCTTCGATGAAGGAAATATCCAGATCACGCTCGATGGCGAAACTGACCAGATCGTTGATCTCGTGGTCGTTGCGCCCTTGCATCACCACGCAATTGAGTTTGGTGCGGGTGAACCCGGCGGCGCGAGCGGCATCGATGCCCTCGATGACCTGCGCCAGATCGCCGGTGCGGGTCAGCTCTTTGAAGCGCTGCGGATCGAGGCTGTCGAGGCTGATGTTGAGGCGCTTGACCCCGGCGTCGAACAGCGGCTTGGCCAGCCGGCCCAATTGCGAGCCGTTGGTGGTCAGGCACAGTTCGCGCAGGCCGGGCAGGGCGGCTATCTGCTCGCAGAGTTGCACGACACCGGGGCGGATCAGCGGCTCGCCACCCGTGAGGCGGATCTTGCGCGTGCCGAGGGCGACGAAGCTTTGCGCCACTTGGAACAGCTCTTCGAGGGTAAGGATCTGCTGGCGCGGCAGGAACTGCATGTCCTCGGCCATGCAATACACGCAGCGGAAATCGCAGCGGTCGGTAACCGACAGGCGCAGATAATCCACGCGGCGGTTGTGACCATCGATCAATTCACGCTGTGTCATGGGCTCGCCTCGTGGATGTGGAACGCCGTCAGCGGGCGCAGATCGCGCAGGGTAGGCTGCGCTCGCCATGCCGTCCAATCACTCTGGCTGACCGAGTGATTGACGGCGTCGATGATGCCTTACGGTGCGCCAAACATTGCCGTCCAGTAAATACCGGCGTTGCTTTTCGGATCGGTCGCATAGGCGGCGCCCAGTTCCTGGTATTGCGGGTTCATCAGATTGGCGCAATGCCCGGGGCTGGCGAGCCAGCCGTCAACGACCTTGCCGACGGTGTCTTGCCCGGCAGCGATGTTTTCACCGACCAGCTGCCCGCTGTAGCCGGACAGCTCGGCACGGTCGCCGGGCGTGCGGCCATCGCGGTCCTTGTGGTCGAGATAATTGTTGTTGGCCATGTCGCGGCTGTGATCCAGAGCGACAGTGCCCAGCGTGGCGTTCCACGCCAGCGGGGCTGCCGCCGCGAAGGACTGGCCGCCGCACTGACGGGCCTGACTGCGGGCGGTATTGAGTTGCGCCAGCAGCTTTTGCCCTTCGCTTTGCGCATCGCCGAGTTTCGCCGTCAGCAACGGCCGCGCGAGGACGATGCGCCAGTCGCGGTCAACGCGGTTGACGCCGATATCGACAAACTGCGGGTCGAGCACCACCTGACAGAAGCTTTCCTGAATCGCCTTCATTGCTGACGCCGCATCGCGCGGGCCGTTGAGGGTAATCGCCTGCACGTTGACCATCGGGTAGTGGGCGCTGGTCATGGCCTGCTGCAGATCGACCGCGCCGCTGGCAGGCAGTCGCAGCCGTGGATCGGCCGACAGCGGTGGCAACTCGTTCGACGCCTGTGTGCCGCAACGCTGCGGCTGGCTGCGATAGCTGTTGATCGACTCGATCAATTGCAGTTCATCGCCGGCCAGCGCCGAGGTGGCGAACACCACACCCAGCGACAATGCGGCACAACGCAAAACGGACGGCATGAAGCGCATGGAAATCTCCCTTGAGCTGAATGCGCCCATGATGCGCGAAAGGCGTGCGATGAGTGAATGCCTTTTTCTTTTCAGCGGATTTTTTTCACTGCTGGTACGCCCGCGCATTTGCTCGCTACACTCTGCGAAGACCCCGCAAACCGGGCGTCTCCCCGACGTAACACTCTGCCCTTCGCGGGCACTGACGGAAGAACCGACATGGGATCGAAAGGCTTGGCGGGCGGTTTGTTGTGTATCGTTTTGACCGGCGCGGCATGGGCCGGCGCGCAGGCTCCGATCGAGGCCAAAGCTGAACAGAAAGCCGAGGTACTCGAGGAGAAAGCGGCGGATAAAGTCAGCGCTGCGCCGGCGCCGAAATCCGAAGCCATCACTCCCACCGAAGCGCAAGCGGTGGACCCGGCAGGCGCCGCGCCGCTGGACGATCCGCTGACCTGTCTGGCGCGCAGTATCTATTGGGAAGCCAAGGGCAAGGACACCCCGGAAATGGAAGCCGTCGCCAGCGTGGTGATGAATCGCCTCGGCCACGATGGCTTTCCCGACACGGTGTGTGCGGTGGTCAAGCAAGGCTCGGAAACCGGCAACTGCCAGTTTTCCTGGTGGTGCGACGGCAAGCCCGATCAGGTCAAGGAGGATGCCGAATACGCGCTGGCCAAGGAAATCGCTGGCAAGGCGTTGAACCGTCAACTCAAGGATCGCACGCGCGGCGCCCTGTATTTTCACGATCGCGGCGTGCACCCGAGCTGGGCCAAGGCCTATCGCAACACCGCGCAGACCGGCAGGTTCCTGTTCTACAAACCCGCCGGCGGCGATGCGCGTTAACTGGCGTGGGTGTTGAGAATGCTCGCCACCTGCTGCGGCTGGCAGTTCAGGTACGGTGACTTTTGCAGCCAGCGCTGATCCGGGTACCAGGAAAACATGAACTGGCCGTTCTTCAGGCGATCGATCACCTGTTTGGCAATCTGCGGCCGCACGGCGGGGCAACCCTGACTGCGGCCGATACGGCCCTGACGCTTGCTCCACAGCGGGTTCACGTAACTGGCGGCATGAATCACGATCGCGCGATCACGGGCCAGATCATTGAAACCCGGTTCCAGACCGTCCATGCGCAGCGAATAGCCGTGAGTACCTTCGTAGCTTTCCTGAGTGCGGAACAGGCCGAGACTTGACTGATAACTGCCTTCGCGATTGGAAAACTGCGTGGCGAAATTCTCACCGGAGTTGGAGCCGTGGGCGACCAGATCGCGCAGCACCAGCTTCTTTTTATTCAGGTCGAAAATCCACAGGCGGCGCTCGGTGGACGGTTGCGAATAATCGATGATCGCCAGATGCCGCGAGGGTTTCGCGCCGTTGTTGACCGCGCATTGCATGGCGTTCAATGCACCTTTGAGCGCCTGGGGATTGAGTTCCGGCGCTGCGTGGGCGAGGCTGTTGTAGAGAACCGGCGATGGCTTGCCGGCGGCAAATACTGGACTGGTCACGGCGACAAGGGTCGCGGTGCTCAACAGAAGTCGGCGCAAAAACGTCAACATTTTATAAAGTGTCCTCAACTTGCTACATAAACGGCACTTTGGCTCCTGACTCCCAGTCAATACCCGCAGGCTCGCGGTTCGAGCCTGACTGTTCAGCGCACCTGATGTAAGGTTGGCCGTCATCTGGACGGCCATGGATTGGAGTAAAGCAGTTGTTCAAAAAGTACGCATGCTACTTGAGCATTTGTTTGCTCGCTGCGCCGTTTGTCGCTTGCGCCGATGAGCCGCTGCCCCCGCTCGAAACCCTGCCGACACCGGCGACGCAATTGCCGGTGGAACCGCGCAGCCCGTTGCAAGCGGTGTTGATCAGTCTCGCGCAGTCGTGCCCAGCGATTGCCGCGCGCCTCAACGCCCCGGCCTTGAGCCAATTGCAGGCGTTCTATGAACAGCAGGACTGGATGCCGGTATGGGCAGGGGAGCCGGCACGCTTGCCGGCGTTGCGTGCGCAATTGCAGCTGTTGGCCGACGATGGCCTGAATCCCAATCGCTACGCCGTCGCAACAACGCCGCCGCAGGATGGTGAGCTGTGCGCCGACATCGACATCAGCCGCAACTATCTGCAGGCCTTGCAGGATCTGCATTACGGTCGTCTGTTGCAATCGCATTTCGAACCGCTGTGGCATGTCGACGGTCCGCAGACCGACCGTCAGGCGCAATTGCTCAGCATTGCCGTGCCGGGCATGAACGACATTCCTGCGGCGTTCGATCTGGCGCGTCCGCATCTGCCGCAGTATCAAAGTCTGCGCCAGCTGTATGCCGCGCAACGCTTGCAAGCCTTGCCGCAATGGCAGCCGGTGGGCAGTGGCCCGTTGCTGCGTCCGGCGATGGAAGACCCGCGCGTGCCGGAACTGGCCCGACGACTCTACAACGAAGGCTACCTGGCACACGCGCTGGTGCCGCCGGAAAATGCCTACGATGGCGTGTTGGTGGAGGCAGTGAAGCATTTTCAGGCCACTCATTCGTTACAGGCTGACGGTGTGGTCGGGCCGGGCACCATTGCCGAATTGAACATCAGCCCGCTGACCCGCCGCGATCAGTTGCGCGTCAATCTCGAACGTTTCCGCTGGATGGCCCAGGACATGGAGCCCAGCGGGCTGGTGGTGAATGTCGCGGCCGCTGAGCTGACGCTGTATCAGGGCGGTCAACCGGTGTGGCAGACCCGCACCCAGGTCGGCCGCGCCGAGCGCCAGACCCCACTGCTCAAATCCCGCGTCACCCGCCTGACACTGAACCCGACCTGGACCGTGCCGCCGACCATCTGGAAAGAAGACAAGCTGCCGGAAATCCGCAAGGACCAGACCTTCCTCAGCCGCCAGAACCTGCAAGTGCTCGACGCCAACGGCCAGCCTCTGGCGGCCGCAGACATCGACTGGGACAACCCGGGCAATATCCTCTTGCGCCAGGACGCCGGTCCACGCAATCCGCTGGGGCAGATGGTCATTCGATTCCCCAACCCGTTCTCGGTGTACCTGCACGACACGCCGAGCAAAGCGCTGTTCGACAAGGGGCCGCGAGCGTTCAGCTCCGGTTGCGTGCGCGTCGAGCATCCGCTGCAACTGCGCGACCTGCTGCTGTCCCCCGCGGAAAAGACCCGCACCGATACGTTGCTGGCAAGCGGTACGACTCATGAATTTCGCTTGTCGGCGCCGGTGCCGATCCTGATGACCTACTGGACGGCGCAAGTCGACAGCACCGGCCATGTACGCTACGCGCCAGACATCTACAGTCGCGACAGCGCATTGCTGGTGGGGCTGGACCGGGCGCATTGACGTTGTATGGAGCGATACATCAGCAATGATGTTGCCCGACCTGACGCCTTCGCGAGCAAGCCCGCTCCCACAGGGGGATTGATGGTGTTGGAAGATTTTGCGTCTGCCGCCAGTTGAATGTGGGAGTGGGCTTGCTCACGAAGGCGGCGGTACGGTCAGCAGTGATGCTGCCTGACCTGACGCTTTCGCGAGCAAGCCCGCTCCCACAGGGGGATTGATGGTGTTGGAAGATTTTGCGCCTGTCGCCAGTTGAATGTGGGAGTGGGCTTGCTCACTAAGGCGGCGGTACGGTCAGCAGTGATGCTGCCTGACCTGACGCTTTCGCGAGCAAGCCCGCTCCCACAGGGGGATTGATGGTGTTGGAAGATTTTGCGTCTGCCGCCAGTTGAATGTGGGAGTGGGCTTGCTCACGAAGGCGGCGGTACGGACAGCAGCGATGCTGCCTGACCTGACGCTTTCGCGAGCAAGCCCGCTCCCACAGGGGGATTGATGGTGTTGGAAGATTTTGCGTCTGCCGCCAGTTGAATGTGGGAGTGGGCTTGCTCACGAAGGCGGCGGTACGGACAGCAGCGATGCTGCCTGACCTGACACTTTCGCGAGCAAGCCCGCTCCCACAGGGGATTGATGGTGTGGGAAGATTTTGCGTCTGGCGCCAGTTGAATGTGGGAGTGGGCTTGCTCACGAAGGCGGCGGTAGGGTTCGGCTGACCCAAATTGCATCCCAGAGTGAGTAATCATCAAGCTTTTGCACCAGACCCGCGCGTAGCGGGTTGGCCACTACATATCTGGCCATTTGCACCAGACTCTCTTCTTGCCGTAGCGCACGATCATGAAAACCCTGTTGCCACAGGCTACCTGTTCGACCGCTCGCCACATTGATGGCTCTGGTGCTCAGGGACTTCGTCTGGCACATCAGTTGTCCCAGTGCTCCATTTTGCAACTGGACCAACCAGTGGAAATGATCCGGCATGACCACCCAGGCCAACGTATCGGCCAAACCTTCTGTTTGCGCTCGCTGGAACTGGTTAGCTACTAATCTGCCGAGATCGTGATTCTTGAAAACCGGCTCGCGATGCAAGGTGTTGGCCGTGAGCAGGTAAATGCGGTTCTGTTCGCAAAAGCGGCCGATTCTGAGACGGTGAGACGAATATCGTTCGGGCATTCCTTTGCCTTGTTCATGATTGATTGGAGTGAAAGGCTAGCCGAGCTGGAAGAGCCGGATGTGATGATTGTTGGCAGGATGTGTCTGCGTATCAGACTCCTGCTGAGGGGATTAAGCAGCGATGTTGTCTGACCCGACGCTTTCGCGAGCAAGCCCGCTCCCACAGGGGATTGATGGTGTTGGAAGATTTTGCGCCTGTCGCCAATTGAATGTGGGAGTGGGCTTGCTCACGAAGGCGGCGGTACGGTCAGCAGTGATGCTGCCTGACCTGACGCTTTCGCGAGCAAGCCCGCTCCCACAGGGGGATTGATGGTGTTGGAAGATTTTGCGCCTGTCGCCAGTTGAATGTGGGAGTGGGCTTGCTCACGAAGGCGGCGGTACGGTCAGCAGTGATGCTGCCTGACCTGACGCTTTCGCGAGCAAGCCCGCTCCCACAGGGGATTGATGGTGTTGGAAGATTTTGCGCCTGTCGCCAATTGAATGTGGGAGTGGGCTTGCTCACGAAGGCGGCGGTACGGTCAGCAGTGATGTTGCCTGACCTGACGCTTTCGCGAGCAAGCCCGCTCCCACAGGGGATTGATGGTGTTGGAAGATTTTGCGCCTGTCGCCAATTGAATGTGGGAGTGGGCTTGCTCACGAAGGCGGCGGTACGGTCAGCAGTGATGCTGCCTGACCTGACGCTTTCGCGAGCAAGCCCGCTCCCACAGGGGGATTGATGGTGTTGGAAGATTTTGCGTCTGCCGCCAGTTGAATGTGGGAGTGGGCTTGCTCACGAAGGCGGCGGCACGGTCAGCAATGATGTTGCCCGACCTGACGCTTTCGCGAGCAAGCCCGCTCCCACAGGGGGATTGATGGTGTTGGACGATTTTGCGCCTGTGCCAGTTGAATGTAGGAGTGGGCTTGCTCACGAATAGGGCAGCAAATTCAGTGCAGATGGTTGAGTTGACGCCGTTTGATGCCTAGCCCCTGCCCACCCGCCACAAATACCACGCCGCCACCGTGCGATACGGGCTCCAGGCTCGGCCGATCTCTATCATCTGTTTTCGTGTCGGCTGGATTTCCAGGCCTTTCAAACGTCGATAACCCTCGCGCACGCCAAAGTCATCGGCGGGGAGGATGTCCATGCGTTCGAGGCTGTAGATCAGCAGCATTTCCACTGTCCAGCGACCGACGCCGCGCAGACTGGTGAGGCGTTCGATCAGCGTTTCATCGTCCATCGCCCGCGCAGTCGGGTAATCCGGCACCACGCCATCCAGCGTCGCCTGGGCAATCCCCTGAATCGTGGCGATCTTGCTCGCTGAAAACCCGCAAGCACGCAGGCGCTCGACATCAGCAGCCAAAATCTGCTCCGGACGCGGAAACGTCTGCCCGGGAAACAAACCCACCAAACGCCCGAGAATCGCATCGCCAGCCTTGGCGTGCAGTTGCTGATAGGCAATCGCGCGGACCAGCGACTCATAGGGATCGCGCGCCGGATGTGGCTGATGCAGACACGGGCCAACCGCGCGGATATGGCGTTGCCAGTCAGCGTCTGTAGCGGCCAGAAAAGCGCTGGCCACGTCATACCCGTCAGCCATGCTGCCGTGAACCGGTCGTACTCATCCAGATCCCTTTTTGCCTGATGGATTGCATGCTTCAAAAAGCCAATTGTTGAGTCATTTGCAGTGCGGCGTTCTCCAGCCTGAGCAGAAACGCCTTGCGCGGTTGTCCGCCCCCATAGCCGGTCAGCGAGCCGTCCGCGCCAATCACCCGGTGGCACGGCACCACGATCGAAAGACGATTGTGCCCATTGGCCAGGCCCACTGCACGGCTGGCGCCGGGTTTGCCCAGCCCGGCGGCGATAGCGCCGTACGTGCTGGTGTGGCCATAGGGGATTTGCAGCAGCGCCGCCCAGACCTCGCGGGCGAACGCGCTGCCGGGCAGATGCAGTGCCACGCTGAATTGTGTGAGTTTGCCGGCGAAGTAATCCGCCAGCTCCACTTCGATCTGCTGCAAATGCGCGTTGTGCCCCGGCGCGACGGCGTAGCCATAACGGTTCTGCAGGGCTTCGACCTCGCGGGTCAGCGCCGGGCGATCGAGAAACTCCAGCAGCACCAGTCCGCGACGTTCGGCCATGGCGATCATCGGCCCCAGCGGCGTGGTCAGGCGGGTAAACAGCAACGGCTCACTGTTGGCGGCGCGGCCAGGGGTGATGTGGAAAGATTTCTGAAACGCGTCGCGAAAACCGCTCAGCGATTCATAGCCGGAATCGAACGCGGCGTGATCGATCGACGTGCCTTGCCTGATTCCGCCCAAGGCCATGCCGAGGCGACGGGTGCGCAGCCAGGCGTGGAAGGTCATGCCGAAATGCTGTTTGAACCAGCGCCGCAGCTTCAGCGGTTCGATGCCTTCAGCAAGCAATTGCGCATCGCTCCAGCGCCGTTCCGGATCGGCGTCCACTACGTTGAGCAGGCGCTGCACCCAATCCGGGGCGATGGCGGCCGCGTCCAGCGGTTTGCAGCGCAGGCAGGCGCGATAACCGGCGCACAGGCATTCGTCGGCGTGGGCGAAGAATTCGACGTTTTCCGGTTTCGGCTTGCGCGCCGTGCAACTGGGGCGGCAAAAGATCCCGGTGGTTTTAACGGCCGTGAAGAACACGCCTTCATAGGCAGTGTCGCGCTCGAGCATGGCGCGAACCATTTCGGCGTGGGGCGGCAGGACAGCGGCTGGTATGTTCATGGGCTGAGAGTAAATCCGCTTTGTCGATGGCTCCACCGAAAAATCGACAGTGAATTTTTTCGCTTGTGCCGCACAATGAGCGGATCGCCGCTTTCAAGGAAGCCAGCCCGTGCATCCGTTTTCCATTCAGCACATCGACCATATCGTCCTGCGCGTTGCTGACCTTCAACGCAGCATCGATTTCTACGGCAAAGTGTTCGGCGCCGAAGTCGTCAGGCACAACCAGCCGTTAGGGCTGGTGCATTTGCGGGCCGGCACGTCGATGATCGATCTGGTCGACCTGGCGGGCGAGCTCGGGCGCAAGGGCGGCGGCGCAGCGCAGACGCACAAGCGCAACGTCGATCACTTCTGCCTGCGCATCGAGCCGTTCGACGAAGCCGCGCTCAGCGCTCATCTGCAATCATTCGGGCTGACCGTGGAAAAAGCCGCCAGACGTTTCGGCGCCGAGGGCTACGGCCTGTCGTTGTACTGTTTCGACCCGGACGGCAATCAGGTCGAACTCAAGGGCGCGTCCGAGATTGCTCAGCCAGACGTTTCCTGAAGCAACAGTTCGCTCACTTGCGCCAGCGCCGAGCGGTTGTTTTGCGGTTGTTCAGATGCTTGCTCGAACAGCGCCAGTTGCCGATCGGCGCTGGTGCCGCTGGCGATGATCGCGCGAGCCTGATCGAACAACTGCGCCGCGCCCAAGGCCTGCGCAGTATCGGCAAAGCGCTGCTCGGCCAGCTCCAGCCACTGCGCGATCGAACAGTCGCCGTCGATGCCTTCGACCAGAAAGCGCGCATGAGTGCCCAAGCGTTTGGCCCGCCAACGATTTTCTTCCAGCATCGAACGCGCGGTCTGGTCGTACAGCAATCCGGGTCGCCGCTGCGCGCTGGCGTGGGCCACCAGTACACGGAAAAACGCTGCCAGGGTCAGCGCGTCGTCGACCCTGGGGCAAGCGTCTGTCATACGCAGTTCGAGCGTCGAAAAACGCGCCGCCGGACGCACGCCCCACCAGCACTCGGCGGGCTGCGTGATCGCACCGATGCGCGTGAGAAATGCCACGTGCTCATCGTAATGGCGCTGATCGGCAAACAGCGGCGGGATGCCCATGCGCGGCCACTCGTCACACGCCGTCTGCCGATAACTCATGAAACCACTGGCGACGCCATTCCAGAGGGGCGAAGAACAACTCAGTGCCAACAGCAGCGGCGTCCACGGCAGTACTTCATTCATCACCGCGATGCGGTCCAGCGGCTGCGCGACCTCGACGTGCACGTGCAGACCTGACAGTACGCTGCGCCGCGCGACATGACCGTAGCGTTCGAATAAGCCCTGGAAATGTTCTTCTTCGGTCGGCATCTGTTCTCGCCAGTCAGCCAGCGGATGGCTGCCGGCGCTGAGCACGCCCAGACCAAACGGCGCAAGCGCTGCGCGCAAGGCCTGACGGCTGCCACGCAAGAAATCGCCGGCATGCTCAAAGTCGCTGAACACCGGCGAAGCCACCTCTATCTGCCCCTGAAACATCTCCGTGGCAAACCACGCGCCCAGCGCCGCACGACATGCCTCGATGGCCGGCTGCGAAGGGCTGCCGACCATGCGCAGGGTCTGCAGGTCGGTCAGGAAAAATTCTTCTTCGATGCCAAATCGCGGGCTGGTCATGGCGCTGCTCGAGCGACTGTTTCTCATGGGAACCGCGCGCGGCAGCGGTGGTTCACGCCAGGCGACCAGCGCCGCGAAATGCACCGTTGGTCTTTTCCATTGCACTTGGAAGGCCCGTGGTTTTCAAAAAAGGTCCTACCAATGTGCTCTGGAGGCAGACATGAACAACCCGTCCAGCAACGACAAAGCGCTCAACGAAACCCTCAATCCCAACGACGACGGCTTCGTCATCGGCACCGCCGGGCGCGATGAAGACCCGAACGCCACCACCGACTGGGATGTGAGCCGCGACAACGAAGATGTCATGACACCTGACGATACTCGCGGTCTGCCGGGTTATCCCGGTGCCGAAGAAAACAACCCATCGAAACCCGTTCCCGACAGCAGCGTGCCGGCCAATGGTGATCCGTCCGTGCAGAACGACAGCGCCGACTAAACTCGCACTAGCGCCGACAGAGCCGAAGGAGGCCTTTATGAACCATCCGATGCGCAAATGCGCACTGGTCGCCTTGACCCTCTCGGTCGGCATTGGCCAGGCGTACGCCGAACAAACCAAACGGGTCGACGTGATGCTGGTCGGCGGCGGCATCATGAGCTCGACGCTGGCGGTCTGGCTCAGTGAACTGGAGCCGGGCTGGTCGATGGAAATGGTCGAGCGTCTGGACAAAGTCGCCGAGGAAAGCTCCAACGGCTGGAACAACGCCGGCACCGGCCACTCGGCGCTCGCCGAACTCAACTACACGCCGGAGAAGGACGGCAAGGTCGACATCACCAAGGCTGTCGAGATCAACGAGGCGTTCCAGATCACCCGCCAGTTCCTCGCCTGGCAGGTGAAAACCGGCGTGCTGAAGAATCCGCGTTCGTTTATCAACTCCACGCCGCACATGAGTTTCGTCTGGGGCGATGACAACATCCGTTTCCTCAAGAAACGCTACGAGGCGTTGCAGGCCAGCCCCTTGTTCCGGCCGATGCAGTATTCCGAAGACCCGGAGCAGATCAAGCAATGGGTGCCGTTGATGATGGAGGGGCGCGATCCGACGCAGAAGATCGCCGCCACCTGGACGCCGATCGGCACCGACGTCAATTTCGGCGAGATCACCCGGCAGTTCGTCAGCCATCTGCAAAGCCGCGACAACTTCAACCTCAAGCTGTCCACGGAAGTGCGCGACATCACGCGCAACGACGATGGCTCGTGGCACGTTGAGTACAAGAACCTCAAGGACGGCACCACGGCCGCCACCGACGCGAAATTCCTGTTTATCGGAGCGGGTGGGGCGGCGTTGCCGCTGCTGCAGAAGTCCGGGATCGAGGAAGCGAAAGACTACGCCGGGTTCCCGGTGGGTGGTTCGTTCCTGGTCACGGATAATCCCGAAGTCGCGCAACAGCACATGGCCAAGGCCTATGGGATCGCTTCGACCGGCGCGCCACCGATGTCGGTGCCGCACCTCGATACGCGGGTGCTCGATGGCAAACGGGTGATTCTGTTTGGGCCGTTCGCCACGTTCTCCACCAAGTTCTTGAAAGAGGGTTCGTATTTTGATCTGCCGGCCAGTACGACCCTGCACAATCTCTGGCCGATGGTTCGGGTCGGCGTGCGCGAGTTCGATCTGGTGCAATACCTCGCCGGCCAGTTGATGCAGTCCGATGACGACCGTTTCGAGGCGCTGCGCACCTACTTCCCCCATGCGAAGAAAGAGGAGTGGCGACTGTGGCAGGCCGGCCAGCGCGTGCAGATCATCAAGAAGGATGAACAGCAGGGCGGGGTGCTCAAGCTCGGTACCGAAGTGGTCGCTTCCAAGGACGGCAGCATTGCCGGGCTGCTCGGCGCGTCGCCGGGGGCCTCGACCGCCGCGCCGATCATGCTTGATCTGATGGGCAAGGTGTTCAAGGACAAACTGGCCTCGGCGCCGTGGCATGACAAGCTGCGCCAGATCGTGCCCAGTTATGGCACGCGCCTGAACGAGCACCCGGACAAGGTCATGGAGGAGTGGCGCTACACCAGCGAAGTGCTGCAACTTACGCCACCACCGGGCATCGATCAGGCCCCGGCGCAAAACCCGCCGGGCAATATCGACGCTGTGCAGCAGAAGAATCTGGATAGCGATCCCGATCTCAAGCCCTGAGATTGGCAGATGTGGCGCGGGTCGAACTTTTTTGATCCGGCGCCACTCTGAACGTGTCATAGGGTCGCGGTTCGGCAGAAATAATCGCCCTGGCAGGCAGAAACGCTGTCTGTCGTGATAAATTCCTCCCCACGTCGAGCCCACCCAGAATGGCCCCTGCCGGGTCCCACCAAGAGCGATCTACATGCAAGCAAAGGCCCGTGAGGTTTATGTGCCACCGGTGCTGCAGGATCTGCGGGCCGGCACAGCCGAACTGCACATCGCACTGGAAAAACGCCTTCCTTTTTTCTCCGATACCCTCGATACCCCCGCTTTCGAGCGCTTGATGCAGGCCTATTACGGTTTCTATCAACCGCTGGAACAGGCGTTGCTCGCCAGTGGTGCGGTCCCGGACGATTTCAACCTGACGCCGCGTCTGAAGGCTCAAACCCTGCGCGCCGACCTGCGCGCGCTGGGCGCAACCGCTGATGATTTGCTACTGTGTGAGGATCTGCCGGTTATCGACTCCAGCGCTGCCAGCCTTGGCGTTCTGTACGTGCTTGAAGGCGCGACTCTCGGCGGGCAGATCCTGCGACGGGAAATCGCCGCGCGGCTGAATCTGGACGCCGACAACGGCGCTGCGTTTCTCGATGTCTACGGCGCTGCTACGGGGCGGCGCTGGCGCGAGTTCATCGAATACCTGAGCAACCGGCCCATGGCGGCCAGCGAACGCGCGGCCGTGGTCAGCGCAGCACAAACCACATTCAGCTGTTTCGAGCAGTGGCTCGAGCGCCAGGAGGTACTGGCATGAACCCGCAAGACCAACAAGCCTTTGAAGAACTGCTGGCCAACTGTGCCGACGAGCCGATCCGCTTTCCCGGCGCGATCCAGCCCCATGGTTTGCTGCTGACCCTGACCGAGCCTGCGCTGCAGATCATTCAGGTCAGTGCCAACGTCGAAACTCTGCTGGCCCGTGCGCCCGAATCGCTGATCGGCCAGCCACTGCACAGCCTGATCGGCGCCGAGCACGCCGCGCAAGTGCTCGAAGCCCTGCAGCAGACGACATTCTCCGAAGCGGCGCCACTGCGTTTCGAGCTCAACGGCACCGCGTTCGAAGGGTTGCTGCATCGCCATCAGGGCGTGCTGATTCTTGAGCTTGAGATCCACGTACAGAATTTCCAGCCGCGCAACGTCGCCGGGGTCAAGACTCATCTGGGCCGCATGCTCCAGCGCCTGCAGGCGGCAACCACGCTGCAGGCCCTGTACGACATCAGCGTCAAGGAAATCCAGGCGATGACCGGTTACGACCGGGTGCTGATCTATCGCTTCGAGGAGGAGGGCCACGGTCAGGTCATCGCTGAAGCCTCCGATCCGTCGATGGAAGTGTTCAATGGCCTGTTCTTCCCGGCCTCGGACATTCCCGAGCAGGCGCGCGAGCTGTATCGCACCAATTGGCTGCGGATCATCCCCAACGCCGATTATCAGCCGGTGCCACTGGTGCCGAAGTTGCGCCCGGACACGCAGACACCGCTGGACCTGAGTTTCGCCACGTTGCGCAGCGTCTCGCCGATTCACTGCCAGTACATGAAAAACATGGGCGTGCTGTCGTCGATGAGCATTTCCCTGCTCAAGGGCGACAAGCTCTGGGGCCTGATCAGCTGCGGCAACCGTCAACCGCTGCACGTGCCGCATGAATTGCGCATGGCCTGCCAGACCATCGGCCAAGTCCTCTCGTTGCAGATCAGTGCGATGGAAACCCTTGAACTGACCCGTCAGCGTGAAGAGAAGGTCGAGGCGCTGGCGCGGCTCAATCAGGCGATGGTCGATTCGCCGCAGAACGTGTTCGACGGCCTCGCCCAGCAGCCGGCGACGTTGATGGCGTTGGTCAATGCCGGTGGCATCGCAATCATCGAAGACAAGCAATTGCACCGTTACGGCAACTGCCCTGAGCCGGAAGAAATTCGCGCGCTGCACAAATGGCTGCAGGCGCGCGGCGAGCCGGTGTTTGCCAGCCATCATCTGTCCAGCGTTTATCCGCCGGCGGCGCAGTATCAGGCGGTGGCCAGCGGTGTGCTCGCCTTGAGCCTGCCCAAACCGGTGGACAACGGCGTGCTGTGGTTCCGCCCGGAAGTGAAGGAAAACATCAACTGGAGCGGTGACCCGCGCAAACCACTGGACTTGGAAAACTCCGACGCCGGCCTGCGCCTGCGGCCGCGTACCTCGTTCGAGATCTGGAAAGTCGAGATGGCCGGGATCTCCACCAAATGGAGCCACGGCGATCTGTTCGCCGCCAACGATCTGCGCCGTTCGGCACTGGAATATGATCTGGCCCGCCAGGTCCGTCGCGAGCAAGAGGCCGTGCGAGCGCGGGATGAACTGGTGGCGGTGGTTTCCCACGATCTGCGTAACCCGATGACGGTGATTTCGATGCTCTGCGGCATGATGCAGAAAGCCTTCAGCTCGGAGGGGGCGCACACTTCGCGGCGCATCTCTACGGCGATCGACACCATGCAGCAGGCCACGGCGCGGATGAATACGCTGCTGGAGGACCTGCTCGATACTTCGAAAATCGACGCCGGGCGCTATTCCATCACACCGCAACCGCTGGACGTCGGGCTGATCTTCGAAGAGGCGCAGTCGCTGCTGTCGCCGCTGGCCCATGACAAGGACATCAGCATTTCCTTCCAGGCCGATCCTGATTTGCGCATCCATGCCGACCCCGAGCGGCTGTTTCAGGTGCTGTCGAACCTGGTCGGCAACGCCATCAAGTTCACCCCACGCATGGGCACCGTCGGCGTACACGCCAAATCGGTGGGCGATGAGATTGTCTTCATCGTGCGCGACAGCGGCGAAGGCATTCCCAAAGAGCACTTGCCGCATGTGTTTGATCGTTACTGGACGGTCAAAGAAGGCAACCCGACCGGCACGGGCCTGGGTTTGTACATCACCCAAGGCATCGTCGAAGCCCATGGCGGCCAGATCGTCGCCGAGAGCGAGCCGGGGCAGGGCAGCGAATTCCGCTTCACCGTACCGCGCCTGGCCTGAATGCCCCTGTAGGAGCGGGCTTGCTCGCGAAGGCGTCATCCCAGCCAACATAGGGTTGATTGACACACCGCTTTCGCGAGCAAGCTCGCTCCCACAGGTTTTGCGGTAGGCCCGAGATTGCATTTCACACACAACCCGGTGGGAGCGGGCTTGCTCGCGAAGGCGTCATCCCAGCCAACATAGGGTTGATTGACACACCGCTTTCGCGAGCAAGCTCGCTCCCACAGGTTTTGCGGTAGGCCCGAGATTGCATTTCACACACAACCCGGTGGGAGGGGGCTTGCTCGCGAAGGCGTCAGCCCAGCCAACATAGGGTTGATTGACACACCGCTTTCGCGAGCAAGCTCGCTCCCACAGGTTTTGCGGTAGGCCCGAGATTGCATTTCACACACAACCCGGTGGGAGCGGGCTTGCTCGCGAAGGCGTCAGCCCAGCCAACATTGGGTTGATTGACACACCGCTTTCGCCAGAGGATTCGCATCCTCAGGGGCATTTTCTTCAATACCGCACCCCCGGCGCTCGCTACCGTAGCCACCTCGTTCCTCATTCGAAGCAGGTGTGCAATGAGTCTGATTCTTTCCATGGCGGCATTTGCCCTGGCCGCTTCCATCACCCCCGGGCCGGTCAATATTGTCGCCTTGAGTTCCGGCGCGCAGTACGGGTTCCGCGCCAGCCAGCGGCATGTCGCCGGGGCGACGTTGGGGTTTGTGCTGTTGCTGGTGCTGATGGGCCTGGGCCTGCATGAGGTGCTGCAACTGTGGCCGTTCATGACGCGGGTGGTGCAATGGGCCGGGGTGGCGTTTCTGTTGTTCATGGCCTGGAAACTGGCCAGCGATGACGGCCAATTGAACACCCGCGAGTCCGGCCGCGCACCGTCGATGCTCTATGGCGCGGTGATGCAATGGCTCAACCCCAAGGCCTGGCTGGCGTGCGTGGCCGGCATGGGCGCGTTTGTCGCTGATGGCGAGGCACGGTTGGTCTGGCAGTTTGCGGCGGTGTATCTGGTGATCTGCTATCTGTCGGTGGGCTGCTGGGCGTATGCCGGGACGTTTTTGCGCGGCTATCTGAGCAACGCGGCGGGGATGCGCTGGTTCAACCGGGTGATGGCGTTGTTGCTGGCGGTAAGTGCGCTTTATCTCCTGATCACCTGATTTTCTGTAGGCGCTGACGAGTGCAGGGGTTTGCATGTACGGCAGATAAAACTCAGCCGCGATACTGCCCCGGCGTCGCCGCCAGATGCTGTTTGAACGCCCGCTGGAAATGCGCCTGGTCGGCGAATCCAGCCTCTAGCGCCACATCGGCAATCAACCGCCCGCTGCGCAAGCGCTCGCGGGCGAACTGGATGCGCTGGTTGACCACAAAGGCATGGGGCGTCATTCCGTAACGCTGCTTGAACGCTCGAATCAGGTACGACGGCGACAGCTGCGCCGCTGCGCAAATCGCCTCGAGGCTGAGCACTTCGGTGCAATGTTCCCGGATGAAATCAGCGGCACGTTCCAGCTTGAAGTTAGGCTCACGTATCGGCTGATCAGCTGGATTCAGACGCAGCTGCAAATCACTGAAAAACTCCACAGCCGCGCTCTGTTTCGCCAACGCCTCCAACTGATCGTCAACCAACACTTCATATAACCCCATCAACTTGCCGAACAACTCGGCATCGGCCAGATGCGTGTCGGAAAAACGCCGAAACTCCAGCTCAGCGGCAAACCCCAACTCATGCTGCAAATCGGTCAGCCACGGCGTTTCGACATACAACATCACATATGACCACGGCTGATCATCGATCGGATTGCACGCGTGCACATCGCCGGGATTCATCAGCACCACGGTGCCGGCCGCCACCTCGTACTGCGCCTGTTCATGCACATAAGTACTGTGCCCGGCGGTAATCGCGCCGATGGAAAAGTGCGCATGGGAATGCCGCGCATAACAAACCTCACGCCCATCCGCGATGGCCCGCGCTTCGATGAAGGGCAGGGCGTCGTCGCGCCAGAAGCGCGGGGCTTTCTCGGGGTTTTTCGCAGCGGCGTGTTTCATCGTGATCGTCCCGGCAGGTCAGCGTCTGAGTGTATTAGCTCTGGCCGGCGAATGCCTGTTGCAGCGCGGCGACATCAAGCTTTTTCATCTGAAACATGGCCTGCATTGCAGCCCCGACTGTTATAGGCTCTGGGGCTTGATGCCACGGGAGCGATGGAGCCGAACCATGAATATATTTGCCGGCGGATGCCTGTGCGGCGATGTGCGCTTTCAAGTTTCTGGCGAGCCTTACCGGGTTGGACTGTGCCATTGCCTGGACTGTCGCAAGGTCCACGGTGCGCTGTTTCATGCCTCGGCGATATTTCCTGAGGGCGCTGTGACCATTAGCGGTGAAACCCACGAGTATCAAGGTCGACATTTCTGCCCGCGCTGTGGCTCGTCGGTGTTCAACCGCAGTGGTGATGAGGTCGAGGTGAACCTCGGCGCGCTGGATGCGCCGGATCAGTTGAAACCCACCTATGAGAGCTGGACTGTGCGTCGCGAATCCTGGCTGCCGGATTTTCCGCTGGCCAGGCACTACCGGGGGGATCGTGAAGGCAAAGGGCGGGCAGAGGGATAGGGGATTGATTCTTCAGCACGCCTGCGATTTATGTAGGAGTGAGCCTGCTCGCGAAGGTTTTTTGTCGAGCGATGATTTGTTCTGGTTGACCGAGTACATATCTGTTGCTGCGGTAAAGGCTGCTTAGGGTTTCGCCCTTACGGCGACTCACTTTTTTTACAAACGCCTAAAAAAAGTAAGCAAAAAAACGCTTGCTCCTACGTTCGGCCCTCGCAGGCTCGGGTTCCTTCGCTGCGGGATCGATCCGGGCGCAGCGGCTACGGTTTGCTTCGCTGTACCTCCTTCCGCTGTGTCTGGCTGCGCCAGACGGTCGCTGCGCTCCCACGCCCGGATCAATCCCTCCACTCAGCCTTCCGACGTCGCCGGTGGATCAAGATCAAGAGCACTCGAGCTTGCGCTCATTGTTGAGTGGGGCGGCTTTGCCGCGGGCAGCTGCGCTGCTTTGCTTTTCTGTAGGAGTGAGCTTGCTCGCGATAGCTATCTTAAGGATACGAATGAGCAGCGGATCTACCCTCATCCCTGTGTGTGGCTTGCCAGCGATGGCGGCCTTCCCGCCGACCAGTCTGTGTCGGATAAAACCCATTACCAACTGTGGGAGCGAGCCTGCTCGCGATAGCTATCTCAAAGATATGAGTGAATAACGGGCCTACCCTGATCTCTGTGGGAGCTGGCTTGCCAGCGATGGCGGCCTTCCCGCCGACCAGTCTGTGTCGGATAAACCCATTACCAACTGTGGGAGCGAGCTTGCTCGCGATAGCTATCTCAAAGATGCGAATGAATAGCGGATCTACCCTGATCCCTGTGGGAGCTGGCTTGCCAGCGATGGCGGCCTTCCCGCCGACCAGTCTGTGTCGGATAAACCCATTACCAACTGTGGGAGCGAGCTTGCTCGCGATAGCTATCTCAAAGATACGAATGAATAGCGGATCTACCCTGATCCCTGTGGGAGCTGGCTTGCCAGCGATGGCGGCCTTCCCGCCGACCAGTCTGTGTCGGATAAACCCGATACCAGCTGTGGGAGCGAGCTTGCTCGCGAAAGCGGAGTGTCATTCGCAGCTAACTAGACTGGAGAGACGCCTTCGCGGGCAAGCCCGCTCCTACAGGGGATCAGTATTTGCCAATATCGCGGTAATCCTGATTGAGGTGATTACCCGCGAATAAACGCCAGCAAATCCGCATTGATCGTCTCTGCCTGCGTCGTTGGCATGCCATGCGGAAAGCCCGGATACGACTTCAGCGTGCCGTTGGGCAGCAGTTTCGCTGACAACGGCCCGGAGTTGGCGTACGGCACGATCTGGTCGTCCTCGCCGTGCATGACCAGAACCGGCACGGTGACTTTTTTCAGGTCTTCGGTGAAGTCGGTCTGCGAGAACGCGACGATGCCGTCGTAATGCGCCTTGGCGCCGCCGATCATGCCTTGGCGCCACCAATTGGCGATGATTCCCTCGGAGGGCTCGGCGCCGGGGCGGTTGTAACCGTAGAAGGGGCCGCTCGGCACATCGCGATAGAACTGTGCGCGATTCGCCGCCAACTGCGCTTGAAAGCCATCGAACACCGATTTCGGCAAACCGCCCGGGTTGCTTTCGGTCTGCACCATCAGCGGTGGTACGGCGCTGATCAATACCGCTTTGCTGACCTTGTCCTGACCATGTCGGGCAATGTAGTGGATCACTTCGCCGCCGCCGGTGGAGTGGCCGACATGCACAACGTTGCTCGTACCCAGATGATTGACCACGGCCAGCACATCGTCGGCGTAGTGATCCATGTCATGGCCGTCCCAGACCTGGCTGGAGCGGCCATGCCCGCGTCGATCATGAGCAATCACCCGAAAGCCCTGCGCGAGAAAGAACAGCATCTGCGCATCCCAGTCATCCGAACTGAGCGGCCAGCCGTGGTGGAAGTGGATTACCGGCGCGTCGCGCGGGCCCCAGTCCTTGTAGAAGATGTCGACGCCGTCTCGAGTGGTGACAAAGCCCATGGGTAATGCTCCTGACTCAAAGGAAGGTCAAACGCGATGTGTCGCGTACCGAAAGTGCAGAGGTACGACGACTCACTGCGAGCCGTTATCAACTGTAGGAGCAAAGCTGCGGTCTGCATGACCGCTGGTCACAACGTCTCGCTTGCTGCGCAAATTAGGCTTTGCTGAAAGGGATAAGCGCGGGCATCCGTAGGTTTTTGCGACCAAGCGACGCCCCTTCGCCACACCGTGAGTCTGAGGAAATCACCCGATGCTGACCCTGAATATCAATGGCAAGGATCAGGAGCTCGATGTCCCCGCCGACATGCCGCTGCTCTGGGTTCTGCGCGATGTCGCGCACCTGACCGGGACCAAGTTCGGTTGCGGCATGGCCCAGTGCGGCGCCTGCACCGTGCACATTGACGGCGCGCCATTACGTTCGTGTATCACCCCGGCCACTGCCGTCGCCCACGGGCAGAAAATCCTTACCATCGAAGGCTTGTCCAGCGATGGCTCGCACCCGGTGCAGCAAGCCTGGGCCGAACTCGATGTGGTGCAGTGCGGTTACTGCCAGTCCGGGCAGATCATGTCCGCCGCCGCGTTGCTGGCGAAAATTCCCAAGCCCACTGACAGCGATATCGATCAGGCGCTCTCCGGCAATATCTGCCGCTGCGGCACCTATCCGCGCATTCGCGCAGCGGTCAAACGCGCCGCCGAAATCGGCTGAGTCATTCTCTGGGAGATGAACGATGAACAGTCCGGTATCGCGTCGGGGGTTTCTCAAGGGCGGCGCCGTGTTGGGTGGCGGCCTGATGGTGGCGTTTGTGACGCCCGGGGCCAATCGCTTCGCCCGCGCGGCAGAGAATGAAAACAAGACGTTCGCACCCAATGCGTTCCTGCGCATCGCGGCGGACAACAGCGTCACCGTGCTGCTCGGCCATTCGGAAATGGGTCAGGGCATCTGGACCGGCCTGACCATGCTGATTGCCGAGGAACTGGACGCCGACTGGTCGAAAATCCGCGTCGAGCACTCCCCAGCCTCAGCGGCGGAATATGGTTTGCCGGCGTTCGGCGGCATGCAGATCACCGGAGGCTCGACCTCGACCTGGATGGAATTCGACCGCTACCGACTGGCCGGGGCGACAGCCCGGCAGATGCTGGTCGAGGCCGCAGCGAAACGCTTCGACGTCGCGCCGTCGACGATTCGCACTGAGTCCGGCGTGGTCATCGCCGGGGACCAACGCGCGACCTACGGCGAACTGGCCGATGCCGCCGGGCAACTGCCGGTGCCGGATCCGAAAACCATTACCTTCAAGGAAGCCAAGGACTGGAAAGTCATCGGCAAACCGACCAAGCGCCTCGACACCCCGGAAAAGATCACCGGCCGCGCCAAGTTCGGCATGGACGTGCAGTTCGAAGGCCTGATGACCGCGATGGTCGCCCGCGCCCCAGTGTTCGGTGCCACGGTGAAATCCTTCGAAGGCGCCGCAGCGCTGGCAATCCCCGGCGTGCACAAAGTGCTGCAGGTGCCCAGCGGCGTGGCGGTGGTGGCTGAGCATTTCTGGGCGGCGAAGCTGGGGCGCGATGCGCTGAAAGTCGATTGGGATCTTGGGCCACTGGCCGACATGAGCAGTGAAAAACTGCTGGAGAGTTTCCGCAAACTGGCAGCGACTCCGGGCACCTCGGCCACGCAGGCTGGAGACGCCAAAGCCAATTTCGCCAAGGCCACGAAGAAAATCGAGGTCGAATACAGCGTGCCGTATCTGGCCCACGCGCCGATGGAACCGCTCAACTGCACGGTGAAAATCAGCGCCGGCAAATGTGAAATCTGGACCGGCACGCAATTTCAGACGCTGGACCAAATGGTCGCCAGCAAGATCACCGGGCTCAAACCCGAGCAGGTTGAAATTCACACCGAGTTCCTCGGTGGTGGCTTCGGTCGCCGCGCCAATCCGACCTCGGACTTCGTCGCCGAAGCCGTGCAGGTAGCGAAAGCGGCGGGCCTGCCCGTGAAAACCGTCTGGGCGCGCGAGGATGACATTCGCGGCGGCTATTACCGCTCGATGTACCTGCACAAGGCGCAGGTCGGGCTGGGCGCCGATGGCTTGCCGATGAGTTGGCAGCATGTGCTGGTCGGGCAGTCGATCATGACCGGGACGATGCTCGAGGCGGCGATGGTCAAGAACGGCATCGATGCGACGTCGGTCGAGGGCGTCGCCGACAGTCCGTATATCAAGGATCTGCCTCATCATCAGGTCGACCTGCATTCGCCGCAGACCGGCATCAACGTGCTGTGGCTGCGTTCGGTGGGCCATACCCATACCGGGTTCGTCATGGAATCGCTGATCGATGAACTGGCGACGGCGGCGGGCAAGGATCCGGTGGAATACCGACGCACGCTGCTCAAGGCGCACCCGCGCCATCTCGGCGTGCTCAATCTCGCAGTGGAGAAGGCCAACTGGGGCGCGCCGTTGCCGGACGGGCATGCCCTCGGCGTGGCGGTACACGAGTCGTTCGGCAGCTACGTGGCGCAGGTTGCCGAGGTGTCGCAGGACAATCTGGCGATTCGCGTGCATCGAGTGGTCTGCGCCGTCGACTGCGGCATTGCGGTGAACCCGCAGAGCATCGCCGCGCAGATGGAGTCGTGCATCACCTTCGGCCTCGGCATGGCCTTGCACAGCAAACTCACCGTCAAGGACGGCGGCGTCGTGCAGTCCAACTATCACGATTACCAGGTGCTGCGGCTCAACGAAATGCCGGTGGTGGAAGTGCATATCGTCCCCAGCAGCGAAAAACCCGGCGGCATCGGTGAGCCCGGCGTACCGCCGACCGCGCCGGCCGTGGCCAACGCGGTGTTTGCCCTGACCGGGCAACGCCTGCGCGAACTGCCACTGCAACTGTCGGGGGTGTGAGATGAAACGACATCTGGTGTTGGGCACCGTCGTGTTGCTCGGTCTCGGAGGCTATGCCTCGGACCTGTTTGCCGAGGATCAGCAGGCGTTGCAAGCCTTTGGCACGGTGCAGAAAGTGTTCCAGAGCCCGCGCTGCCAGAACTGCCACATTCCCGGCGATTCGCCGTTGCAGTTCGACGCCGGCATCCCTCACGCCATGAATGTGGTGCGCGGCATGGACGGCAAGGGCGCCGCCGGTCTGCCCTGCGCGACCTGCCACGCCGAAAGCAATCCGCCGGCCAGTTACGGCCCTCATGCGCCACCGGGTGCGCCGCATTGGAGCCTGCCGCCAGCCGCGCACAAAATGGCCTGGATCGGCCTGCCCTCGGACAAGCTCTGCGCAATGATCAAGGATCGCGCAAGCAACGGCGATCGCGACTTCGCCGCCCTGTTAAAACACGTCAGCGAAGACAAACTGGTGCTGTGGGGCTGGAATCCCGGGGCAGGGCGCGCGCCGGTACCGGTCCCGCACGACATTTTCGTCGCGCAATTCAAGCTGTGGGCCGATGCCGGCGGGCCGTGCCCGGTGGCGCAAATGTGAAGCCTCGGCGATTTAGCGCTACGCTGAACGCATGACTGTCTACGGAGTGTGCGCATGCTGGTGCCCGGAAAACCTGCCAACGAAGCTGCACGTATTGACGCGTTGCATGGCCTCAACCTCGACTCGGCCCCCGAAGAGCGCTTCGATCGCCTGACGCGCCTGGCCAAGCGCTTGTTCAACGTGCCGATTGCCCTGGTCACGCTGGTCGACAAGGATCGCCAGTGGTTCAAATCCTGTGTGGGGCTGGATGTCAGCGAGACGTCGCGCGACGTCTCTTTCTGCGGCCATGCAATTTTGCAAAACGAGCTGATGCTGGTCCCCGATGCGCTGGAGGATGTGCGCTTCCATGACAATCCGCTGGTCACCGGCGCACCGAATATCCGCTTTTACGCCGGTTATCCGCTGACCGTGCCCGACGGCAACAAAATGGGCACCTTGTGCCTGATCGATACCAAGCCTCGCCATCTCGACGACGAAGAGCGCGCACTGCTGCGCGACCTCGCCGAGATGGCCGAGCAGGAGCTGATGGCGGTGCAAATGGCTAGCATGGACGAGCTGACACTGTTGTCCAATCGCCGTGGTTTCAAGCAACTGGCCCAGCATGCACTGGATGCTTGCGCGCGCCTGAATCGCCCGGCGACACTGCTGTTTTTCGACCTCAACGATTTCAAGCAGATCAACGATCTGTACGGGCATGCCGAGGGCGACAGTGCGCTGAAAACCTTCGCCGATGTGTTGCGCATTGCCTTTCGCGAGAGCGACGTGGTCGGGCGCTTGGGCGGCGATGAGTTCGTCGCGTTGCTGACCGGCTCCAGCCACGTCGAAACCACACGGATCATGGCGCGGCTCAAGGAAATTCTTGAAGAGCGCAACGCCACGTTGCATCGCGGTTATGCGATTCGTTTCAGCGTCGGCCAGATCGAATACGACCCCACGCGACACGAAACCGTCGACCGCCTGCTGGCCGATGCGGATGGCGCGATGTATGCGCACAAACAGGCGTTGAAAGGCTGCTAGTCCTGGCGCGAATCCTTTGTAGGAGTGAGCCTGCTCGCGATAGCGGTGGTTCAGGCAGTGTCGTAGTCACAGACAGAACGCTATCGCGAGCAGGCTCACTCCTACAGAATTCGATGGTGCACCCGGAGGTTCAGCGCTTGGGCGGGCTCAGCTTCTGGTAAAACGCCAGCCATTTCTCATGACAGGCTTCAACCTCGCTAAGAGCGGGCGCCATCAGGGCTTCCCGCAGCGCTTGGGCTTCATGGGCGTCGAACAGATGCCGGACGGCGGTGCTGGCGATGGCGTTGACTTTGTTGGAGGAAAAGCTGTCAGGCACGGCGGTGCGCGTTTGTTCCTCCAACGGTGCTCCTTGAATTTCGAGGCGAGTGATAAACGCTTTACAGGTAGCGTTCGCGCGAGGCTCGGTGCCATGCCGGTAGGCTTCGGCGTCGAAGGGCAGCGCTTTCGCCGGTTCTTTCGCGGCCGATGGCTTAAGTACAGCGATGTCGACATCACGGCGCAAAACCACTTCATTTCTGCGGGTGAAAATTTCGAATACTCGGGTCGGGGTTCCGTGCAACAGCGCGAGGATGGCAAACGGGGCAGCGTCGGCAGTTGATGTGCTCGCGCTGGGCGACGCAGAGCGCAGGGCAAGCAATTCCAGCCGGTGTTCTTCGATATCGAGCCTTTGTGCCAGCGGCAGACGGCAAATCGCCTCCTTGATCAGGGCAATATGGGCCTCTTTCATTTGCACGACGCGGGCCTCAAGTGCGGTTTTGAACAGGCTCGCGACGTTGTTCAATCGGGCAAAGGACGCGTTCATGGTGGTCAGCGACAACTGTTCACTGCTTGATTGCCAGGCCTTCATATCGTCTGAGAGCTTGCCGGCCACGTGCAATTGGCTCAGCGAGTAAAGCGGCGCAGAAGCTTGTCCGTGTGATTCCGAGCGAGACAGTACCTTGGCCTCCAGATACGGATTATCAGCAAACACGTTGCGCAGATCCGACTGTGCGATTGTTGCAGGCGTGGGGAAAGACGCCAGAAAGGCCCGATGGTATAAGCCGCGCATCAACCGATTGTGACTGCGAAAAACCCGATCGGCGCGCTTCAGCGTCGCGGCGTCGTACACCGTGACCGGGCATTCGGCATTACGCTGGATCAATCCTCTGGCGACCGCCCAGTCAACGATCACCGAGGCGCAGGCTTCACCGCGCAGAAACTTGTAAAAATCCGCAGGCGCCGGGCCTTTCGTCAGGGCACTGAGTTGTCCGAACGTCATCAGGCGGGCCACACCAGGGAAACGACTTTCAATGTAAAGCACGACCTGTTTCAACCTGACCCAGCGCAGGCAACTCATGTAAGCGATGAATGCCGGAATATCGCGTGTGAGGAATTCCGGCGCCATGGCCGACAGCAGAAGATGGGTCGCCAGGGTCTTGTTTTTGATCGGTGCCAGGCCGGGTTGCCGATCAATGAAACGTCGTACTTCATCGTAACGCTCGCCCCAGAAATCGCTGTCCTCCAGACGCTGGCCGATGATGCGGTTCAGGTCCTCGCCGGCGCTCGGCTCCAGACTGAGAATCAACGCAGCGAGCAACAGGCGGTCGCGGTTGGTCGCCACCAGACGCTTGTTCTGGCCCGGCGGCGCGAGCTTTGCAAGCAGTTGATTGCCCAATGTGCGCGCGCGTGGCGTGATCAGGATACAGCTGATCAGGTAGTCGGCCTTGGCCTTGAGCGTTGCAAGCGGCAAGTCGGTATCGACGCCTTCGCTCAGATAGTCGATCAACGGTACCGAGTCCTTGGGCAAAAACGATTGGGTGGTGTCGATGACGATCTGGCGTTGCGCAGCGCTGAATCGCTCGGTCCGGGTGCCGGGCTGGCCTAGCAGGTACCAGTGGTTCATGTGCCCGGGGCGCATGTGCAGATTGATCTTGTTCCAGTGGGCAAGCGACAGGGCCTGTTGAATAGTCCTCGGCAGCGGCAACTCGTAGAATCGCAGCATCTGCGCGAGCGTGACTCGCCCGTTGGAGCGCAAGGCGCCGCCAGCTTTGCGTGCCTTGACTTTGAGTTTGTCGCGATAGAGCTTCAGGTCCGCGTGGCCTTCTACCTGTGCCGTTAACGTGATCCAGCCTTGCGCACTGGAAGTGCCGACATGACCGGATTCAGTCACCAGCAGTTGACTGTCTGCGGGTAAGCCGCGCTGCCGCAGAATGCTCTGAAAATCGGCGTTGGAACTGAGTAGTTGCAAGTCACTCTGGCCGTCTGCGATCCATTCTGCCAGCGCAGACTCCGGATGCGGGTCACTGAACTCCTCGTAATCGATCCTGGCCGTCGGTGGCTTGTTCCAGCTCAGTGCTTCCAGGCGCTTGACGATGTGCCGAGCGTCTTCCAGATCAGCGAAGTCTTCGCGATAGCGGCGGATGGGCGCGCCAGTCTGCACGTAGTCGCTGACGTAGGGCAATTGCGGCCAGCGCTGTTGTCGCAGGCGTTGCGCCAGCGCTTTGGCTGCTTCGGCGTCCTCTGGCAAAGCAAACTCGTAGCGACGCAGGAGTTCGCCCAGTTTGAGGCGAGGCCCTCTGACGGGAGCGGAAACAGAAGCCGAAGTGAGTGTTACCGGCGTGTCGAGAAAGCCTCGCTGCTCGAACGGATCGCTCGCCAGCAGCACCTCGTCGATTCGCTCGGCGATGGCCTGTAAATCCTCCAGTTGCGCGTTGCGCTCCTTGACCAGCGCTGAAGTGGTCTGGCCGTTTTCATCAATGGCGGCCAGACCGGTTTTCTTCAACTCGGCGACGAGGACTCGGGCCTGAATCTGGTTTTGCGGTTCCGGATAACCGTAGAACGCCAGCACCACTTGCCGTGGAAAGCGATACAGCGGGTTGGCGGACTTGCCGCCGATATAGGGCAGGCCTGACCCGGCGGGGTCGATGCGCTGGGAAATCGACAGCAGCATCGGCGCCATCTGCCACCAGCCGGAATCATCTTCCAGCCGAAAGGTGCGTACGTCGCTGGAGCCGTTCGAGGGAATCTGCGCTTGCAGGGTATCGCCCTTGATCTGCAAGGTATCCAGATCGATATGGAAGCGGCTGGCCCAGTCGAGGAATTCGGGGCGTTCGAGGGCAGTCCAGTAAAGCTCCATCCATTCGCGCAGCAGGCACGGACGGGGCACCTCCAGCGTACGCGCCGGTCCCGCGGCGCTGACCACCGGTACGGTAGTCAATTCCGCGATGAGGTTCTGGATCAATGTCTGTTCATGTACCGGTGTGTCGTCCATCTGCGCCTCCCTGGCGGCTGATAAGCATCGAGCGCCGAGTATCAAAGGCAGGGCAGGGTGGGTGGCGGTACATATGTAGTTGGGCGAGCTTTTCCGCAGGCATAAAAAAACCCGCCAGAACCGGCGGGTTTTTTATCGGCTACAGGAAGATCACTCTTCGATGTTGCCCATCGCGGTGGTATTGAAGCCGCCGTCGACGTACATGATTTCACCGCTGATGCCCGACGCCAGGTCGGAGCACAGGAAGGCGCCGGCGTTGCCGACTTCTTCGATGGTGACGTTGCGGCGCAGCGGAGTCTGCGCTTCGTTGGCGGCCAGCATCTTGCGGAAGTTCTTGATGCCCGACGCGGCCAGAGTACGGATCGGACCGGCCGATACGCAGTTGACGCGGGTGCCGTCCGGGCCCAGGGAGCCGGCCAGGTAACGCACGCCAGCTTCCAGCGAAGCCTTGGCCATGCCCATCACGTTGTAGTTCGGCATGGTGCGCTCGGCGCCCAGGTACGACAGGGTCAGCAGGCTGCCGTTGCGGCCTTTCATCATTTCGCGACCGGCTTTGGCCAGGGCCACGAAGCTGTAGGCGCTGATGTCGTGAGCGATGCGGAAACCTTCACGGGTGGTGGCTTCGGTGAAGTCGCCGTCCAGTTGGTCGCCCGGGGCGAAGCCGACGGAGTGGACGATGCAGTCCAGGCCGTCCCACTTTTTGCTCAACTCTTCGAAGACCTTGGCGATTTCTTCATCGCTGGCCACGTCGCACGGGAAGCACAGCTCAGGGCTCGAACCCCAGCCTTGTGCGAACTCTTCAACGCGACCCTTGAGTTTGTCGTTCTGATAAGTGAAGGCAAGCTCAGCGCCCTCGCGATGCATGGCGGCAGCGATGCCGGATGCGATGGACAGCTTGCTGGCGACACCGACGATCAGTACGCGCTTACCGGCGAGAAAACCCATGTGTTGCTCCTCTTTCAGGTTATTGCGCAGTGGCTGGTGCCAGAAAAGCGGCTTCCAGCAACTGCTGTGTATACGGATGTTGGGGGGCGGCAAAAATACTTTGCGCGTCTCCCTGTTCGACCACTTGGCCATGCTTGACCACCATCAGCTGGTGGCTCAGCGCTTTGACGACAGCCAGGTCATGGCTGATGAACAAATACGTCAGGTTGTACTTGGCTTGCAGTGAACGCAACAGCTCCACCACTTGCCGCTGCACCGTGCGGTCGAGCGCCGAAGTCGGCTCGTCCAGCAGGATCAGCGCCGGTTTCAGCACCAGGGCCCGGGCAATGGCGATTCGCTGCCGTTGCCCACCGGAAAATTCGTGGGGGTAGCGGTGCCGGGTTTCCGGATCCAGACCTACCTCCTTCAATGCCGCGATGATCGCCGCTTCCTGTTCGGCTGCGGTGCCCATCTTGTGTATCCGCAGGCCTTCGCCGACGATGTCGTTGACGCACATGCGCGGGCTCAGGCTGCCAAACGGGTCCTGAAACACCACCTGCATTTCCCGCCGCAGCGGGCGAACCTCACTCTGCGTCAGGCAGTCTAGCTGCTTGCCTTCAAAGCGGATCGCGCCTTTGCTGCCGATCAGACGCAAAATCGCCAGACCGAGGGTGGATTTGCCGGAGCCACTTTCGCCGACGATCCCCAGGGTCTGGCCCTGAGGCAGGCTGAAATTGATGCCGTCCACTGCCTTGACGTAATCCACCGTGCGCTTGAGCAGGCCTTTCTTGATCGGGAACCAGACTTTCAGGTCCTCGACTTCGAGCAGCGGCGCGCCGATTTCATTGCTCGCGGGGCCGCCGCTGGGCTCCGCGCCGAGCAATTCCCGAGTGTACGGATGCTGCGGCGAACGGAACAGCTCTGCGCACGATGCCTGTTCGACGATGCAACCGCGCTGCATGACACATACGCGATGCGCAATTCTTCGCACCAGGTTCAAATCGTGACTGATCAGTAGCAGCGACATGCCCAATCGAGCCTGAAGTTCCTTGAGCAAATCGAGGATTTTCAGCTGAACGGTCACGTCCAGCGCCGTGGTCGGTTCGTCGGCGATCAGCAGTTCCGGCTCGTTGGCCAGGGCCATGGCGATCATCACCCGTTGCCGCTGGCCGCCGGACAATTCATGGGGCAGGGCCTTGAGGCGCTTGTGCGGCTCGGGAATGCCGACCATTTCCAGCAACTCCAGCGTGCGTTTGGTCGCGACTTTGCCGCTCAGACCCTTGTGGATGCCGAGCACTTCATTGATCTGCTTTTCGATCGAGTGCAGCGGATTCAACGAGGTCATCGGCTCCTGAAAGATCATGGCAATGCGGTTGCCACGGATGTGACGGATGGTCTTCTCGCTCAAATCCAGCAGGTTCTGCCCGGCGTACTTGATGCTGCCGGCCGGATGCCGCGCCATGGGGTAGGGCAGCAGGCGCAGGATCGAATGCGCCGTGACCGATTTGCCCGAGCCCGATTCGCCGACCAGCGCCAGGGTCTCGCCGCGCTTGATGTCGAAGCTCACGCCTTCGACCACACGGTGTACGCGCTCGCCGAAACCGAATTCGACGGCGAGGTCGCGCACTTCGATCAGATTGTCCTGATTCATTTCACTTCCTCGGGTCGAAGGCATCGCGAGCGGACTCGCCGATAAACACCAGCAGGCTCAACATCAGCGCCAGTACGGCAAACGCGCTCATGCCCAGCCACGGCGCCTGCAGGTTGGATTTGCCCTGGGCAACCAGTTCGCCCAGAGACGGACTGCCGGCCGGCAAGCCGAAACCGAGGAAGTCCAGTGCAGTCAGGGTGCCGATGGCGCCGGTGAGGATGAACGGCATGAAGGTCATGGTCGAGACCATGGCGTTGGGCAGGATGTGACGGAACATGATCGCGCCGTTCTGCATGCCCAGCGCGCGGGCCGCGCGCACGTATTCGAGGTTGCGGCCACGCAGGAACTCGGCGCGCACCACGTCGACCAGGCTCATCCACGAGAAAAGCAGCATGATGCCCAGCAGCCACCAGAAATTCGGCTGGACGAAACTGGCGAGGATGATCAACAGATACAGCACCGGCAGCCCCGACCAGATCTCGAGAAAACGCTGCCCGGCCAGATCGACCCAGCCGCCGTAGAAACCCTGTAGCGCCCCGGCAATCACGCCGATGATCGAGCTCAGTACGGTCAAGGTCAGCGCAAACAGCACGGAAATGCGGAAACCGTAGATCACCCGCGCTAACACGTCGCGGCCTTGGTCGTCGGTGCCCAACAGGTTGTCCGCCGAGGGTGGCGCCGGGGCCGGGACTTTCAGGTCGTAGTTGATGCTCTGATAGCTGTAGGGGATCGGCGCCCACAGAATCCACGCGTCCTTAGCCTTGAGCAGCTCACGGATGTACGGACTCTTGTAGTTGGCTTCCAGCGGGAATTCGCCGCCGAAGGCGGTTTCCGGGTAGCGCTTGATCGCCGGGAAATACCAATTGTTGTCGTAATGCACGACCAGCGGCTTGTCGTTGGCAATCAGCTCGGCGCCCAGACTGAGGCCGAACAGGATAAGAAACAGCCACAGCGACCACCAGCCACGCTTGTTGGCCTTGAACAGTTCGAAGCGTCGGCGGTTGAGAGGGGACAGGTTCATCTCAATGCTCCCGGCTTGCAAAGTCGATGCGCGGATCGACAAAGGTGTACGTCAGGTCGCCGATCAGTTTCACCACCAGCCCGAGCAGGGTGAAGATGAACAGCGTGCCGAACACCACCGGGTAATCGCGGTTGATCGCCGCTTCGAAACTCATCAGGCCGAGGCCGTCGAGGGAGAAGATCACTTCCACCAGCAACGAGCCGGTGAAGAAAATACCGATGAATGCCGATGGGAAGCCGGCGATCACCAGCAGCATGGCGTTGCGGAACACGTGGCCGTAGAGCACGCGATGGCGGGTCAGGCCTTTGGCCTTGGCGGTGACCACGTACTGTTTGTTGATCTCGTCGAGGAAGCTGTTTTTCGTCAACAGAGTCATGGTCGCAAAGTTGCCGATCACCAGCGCCGTCACTGGTAATGCCAGATGCCAGAAGTAATCGAGGATCTTGCCGCCCAGGCTCAGCTCATCGAAGTTGTTCGAAGTCAGCCCGCGCAGGGGGAACCAGTCCAGATAACTGCCGCCGGCAAATACCACGATCAGCAGGATCGCAAACAGAAACGCCGGGATCGCATAGCCGACGATGATCGCCGAACTGGTCCAGACGTCGAAGTGGCTGCCGTGCCGCGTGGCCTTGGCGATCCCCAGCGGGATCGACACCAGGTACATGATCAGCGTGCTCCACAGCCCCAGCGAAATCGACACCGGCATCTTTTCCTTGATCAGGTCGATGACCTTGGCGTCACGGAAGAAACTGTCGCCGAAATCCAGCTGCGCGTAGTTCTTGACCATGATCCACAGGCGTTCCGGGGCCGATTTGTCGAACCCGTACATGTGCTCGATTTCCTTGATCAGCGCCGGGTCCAGCCCCTGCGCGCCACGATAGGACGAGCCGGCCACCGCGACCTCGGCACCGCCGCCGGCAATCCGGCTGGTGGCGCCTTCGAAGCCTTCGAGCTTGGCGATCATCTGCTCGACCGGCCCGCCGGGCGCGGCCTGGATGATCACGAAGTTGATCAGCAGGATGCCGAACAGGGTCGGGATGATCAGCAGCAGTCGCCGAAAGATATACGCCAGCATCTGATTACTCCGTGCCCGCAGGGTCGGCTTGCAGTTGGGTTTCGACTTCTACGGCAGGCTTGGCGTCAGGCTTGACCCACCAGGTGTTGATGCCGATGTCGTACTTGGGCGAGGTTATCGGGTGGCCGATGTGGTTCCAGTAGGCCACGCGCCAGCTCTTGATGTGCCAGTTCGGCACCACGTAGTAGCCCCATTGCAGCACCCGGTCCAAGGCCCGAGCGTGGGCCACCAGGCTTTTGCGCGAGTCGGCGTTGATCAGGCTTTCCACCAGTTGGTCGACGGTCGGATCCTTCAGACCCATGCTGTTGCGGCTGCTCGGTTTGTCGGCGGCGGCGCTCATCCAGTATTCGCGCTGCTCGTTGCCCGGCGAGTTGGACTGCGGGAAGCTGCCGACCATCATGTCGAAGTCCCGCGAACGCACGCGGTTGATGTACTGCGAGACGTCAACGCGGCGGATCACCAGATCAATGCCGAGGTCGCTGAGGTTGCGCTTGAATGGCAGCAGCACGCGTTCGAATTCGGTCTGGGCGAGGAGGAATTCGATCACCACCGGTTTGCCGGTGGCGTCGACCATTTTGTCATCGACAATCTTCCAGCCGGCCTCTTGCAGCAGTTGATACGCCTCGCGCTGCTGGTTGCGGATCATGCCGCTGGCGTCGGTCTGCGGATTTTCGAAGGCTTCGCTGAACACCTGGGCCGGCAGTTTGCTGCGGAACGGTTCGAGGATCTTCCGTTGCTCGGCGTCGGGCAGGCCGGTGGCGGCCATTTCCGAGTTCTCGAAGTAGCTGCGAGTGCGCACGTAAGCGCCGTTGAACAACTGCTTGTTGGTCCATTCGAAATCGAACAGCAGCCCCAGCGCCTGACGCACGCGCACATCCTGGAACACCGGGCGGCGCAGGTTGAAGACGAAGCCCTGCATGCCGGTCGGGTTGCTGTTGGGGATCAGTTCCTTGATCAAACGGCCCTCGGTGACCGCCGGAACGTTATAGGCGCTGGCCCAGTTCTTCGCGGTCATTTCCAGCCAATAATCGAACTGCCCGGCCTTCAGCGCTTCGAGGGCGACGGTGTTGTCGCGGTAATAGTCGGTGGTCATCGTGTCGAAGTTGTAGAAGCCACGGTTGACCGGCAAGTCCTTGCCCCAGTAATCCTTGACCCGTTCGTAACGTACCGAACGGCCGGCCTTGACTTCGGTGACCTTGTACGGGCCGCTGCCCAATGGGATTTCCAGATTGCCCTTGTTGAAGTCGCGGCTGGCCCACCAGTGTTTTGGCAGGACCGGCAACTGGCCGAGGATCAGCGGCAGCTCGCGGTTGTTGCTGTGCTTGAACTTGAACAAGACTTTCAACGGGTCTTCGGCGATGGCTTCGGCGACGTCGTTGTAGTAGCCGCGAAACATCGGCGAGCCTTCCTTGGTCAACGTCTCGAAGCTGAACACCACGTCTTCGGCGCGCACCGGGTGGCCGTCGTGAAAGCGGGCCTCGGGGCGCAGGTAGAAACGCACCCAACTGTTGTCGTCGGCTTTTTCGATTTTGCTGGCGATCAGGCCGTATTCGGTAAACGGCTCGTCGAGGCTGTGTTTGGTCAGGGTGTCGTAGATCTGGCCGATGTCATCGGCCGGCACGCCTTTGTTGATGAACGGGTTGAGGCTGTCGAAGCCACCGAACCCGGCCTGACGAAACACGCCGCCCTTGGGCGCATCGGGATTCACGTAGTCGAAATGCTTGAAGTCGGCCGGGTATTTCGGCGGCTCGTTGTACAGGGTCACGGCGTGTTGCGGGGCGGCCCAGGCCAGCCCGGCGAACAGCAAGCCGCCGGCCTGCACGAGCAGGGTGCGAACAGCATTCATCGATCTTTCTCCGAAGACTTCAGCCACCATGCGCTCAGGCCCAGGGTGTAGGGCGGCGTGGTGACAAAGGCCAACCGGTTGCGGTAGGCCAGACGGTGATAATTGAGGTACCAGTTGGGAATGCTGTAGTGCTGCCAGAGCAGCACGCGGTCGAGTGCCTTGCCGGCGGCGACCTGCTCGTCGCGGGTGCGCGCGGCGAGCAACTGTTCGAGCAGGTGATCGACCACGGGATTGGCGATGCCCGCGTAATTCTTGCTGCCCTTGACGTTCACCTGGCTGGAGTGGAAATACTGCCACTGCTCAAGGCCCGGGCTTAAGGTCTGGCCAAGGGTCATCGAGATCATGTCGAAATCGAATTGATCGAGGCGCTGCTTGTATTGCGCACGATCGACGGTGCGCAGGCGCGCGTCGATGCCGATGCTGTTGAGGTTCTCGATGTACGGCTGATAAAGACGCTCCAGGCTCGGATTGACCAGCAGCAGTTCGAAGCGCAGCGGTTGGCCATCAGCGTTCTGCAAGCGCTGGCCGTGGAGTTTCCAGCCGGCTTCGGCAAGCAGGGCGAGGGCCTTGCGCATGGTCTCGCGCGGAATGCCACGGCCGTCGGTTTTCGGCAGGGTGAACGGCTCGGTGAACAGCCTGGCCGGGAGCTGATCCTTGTACGGCTTGAGCATCAGCCATTCATGCCCGACCGGCAGGCCCGAGGCGGTGAATTCGCTGTTGGGGTAGTAACTGGTGGTGCGTTGATACGCATCACTGAACAACGCGCGGTTGGTCCATTCGAAGTCGAACATCAGGCCCAGCGCCTCGCGAGTCTTTACGTCCGAGAACGTCGCGCGGCGGGTGTTCATGAACAGGCCCTGAGTCTGGGTCGGGATCTGATGCGGGATCTGCGCCTTGATGACATCGCCACGCCGTACGGCGGGGAAGTTGTAACCATTGACCCAGTTCTTCGCCTGATGCTCGATGTAGATGTCGAACTCACCGGCCTTGAACGCTTCGAAGGCCACATCGCTGTCGCGATAGAACTCGACTTCCATGCGATCGAAATTGTACTTGCCGCGATTGACCGGCAGGTCCTTGCCCCAGTAATCCTTGACCCGTTCGAAAATCAGCTGCCGCCCCGGCGTGACTGACGTGATGCGGTACGGCCCGCTGCCCAGCGGCGGCTCGAAGGTGGTGGCCTTGAAGTCACGGTCTTTCCAGTAATGCTGCGGCAGTACCGGCAGCTCGCCCAGGCGCAGGATCAACAGCGGGTTGCCCGAGCGTTTGAGCACGAAACGGATGCGCTGTTTGTTGAGGATGTCGACCCGCAGCACTTCCTGCAGGGCCGTGCGATACAGCGGATGACCGTCCTTGAGCAGCGTTCGATAGGAGAACGCCACGTCGTAGGCGGTGATAGGCGCGCCGTCGTGAAAGCGCGCTTCGGGGCGCAAATTGAAGACGACCCAGCTGCGATCTTCGCTGTACTCCACCGATTGCGCGATCAAACCGTAACTCGACGCCGGCTCGTCGCCGGACGGCGAATATTGCCCGGTGCCGACCATCAGCGGCTCGTTCAACTCGTTGATGCCGTACTGAAGAAAATTGGCTGTGGTGACCGGGCTGGTGCCCTTGAAGGTGTACGGATTGACCGTATCGAAGGTGCCGAACGCCATCACCCGCAACGTGCCGCCCTTGGGCGCTTGCGGGTTGACCCAGTCGAAGTGGGTAAATCTGGCCGGGTACTTGAGCGTGCCGAACTGCGCATAACCATGACTTTCGGTAATCGTCGCGCTTGCGGGTGAGCTCAAGGCCAGGCTGATCAGGAGCAGGGAGAGGGCACGCTTCAAGTCAGATCCGATCCAGCGGCTTGGGCTTTGTGGGCCGTACAGTAACAGCTTGTCTGGACAGGAAAAAGATGCGGGTTAATGCCGGGTTAATCGGTACACGATGTTGCGCCAATTTGTTTCTGTGGTGGGGGGTTATCTGTGGCGAGGGGATTTATCCCCGCTGGACTGCGCAGCAGTCCCCCTTCTTCAAGATGCAGAAAAAACGGGGCCGCTGCGCGCCCCAGCGGGGATAAATCCCCTCGCCACAGTGTTCCCGCCTGGCACAAAGCAATCGGCAATAAAAAGCCCCTGAATTCAGGGGCTCTTGTGTCAGTGCGGCTGATAAACCGTGAGCATTTGCCCAGGCTTGAGTGCCTTGCCCGCACCGGGGTTCCAACGCTTGAGATGCTGCATCTCAACGTTGAACCGCTTGGCCACCACGTACAGGGTGTCGCCACGCTTGACCTTGTACTGGGTCTGCTGCTTGCTTTCGTCCTTGCCTTTGCTCTTGGTATTCGCCGCGACCACGGTGTTGACCCGGCCGGACTTGCGCGCCGGTGCGCGCTTGGTGTTGTCCTGCATGACCAGGGTCTGGCCGACCTTGAGGTTCTTGCCGGTCAGCTTGTTCCAGCGCTGCAGATCCTTGACTTCGACCTTGTTGGCCTTGGCGATGGAGCCGAGATTGTCGCCACGCTTGACCCGATAAGCACGTTTGAGCTGCGCCACTTCCGACGGATCGGCGCCTTCGAACACCGGTTTCAGCGAGCGCGGGCTGATCAGTTCGTCCGGGCGCATGGTCTGCAGACTGGCGGTCAGCAGTTGCGCCTTGGACGTCGGCACCAGCAAGTGCTGCGGGCCGTCGATGGTGGTGCGCTGTTTGAAGGCCGGGTTGAGCTGGAACAGTTCGTCTTCATCGATATTGGCCACCGCAGCGACCTTGGACAGGTCCATGCGCTGGTTGATTTCGACGACCTGAAAGTACGGTTCGTTGGCGATCGGGTTGAGGTTGACGCCGTAGGCTTCCGGCGCCAGCACCACTTGCGACAGTGCCAGCAGTTTCGGCACATAGGCCTGGGTTTCCGCCGGCAGCGGCAGGTTCCAGTAGTCGGTAGGCAGGCCGAGCTTTTCGTTGCGCTCGATCGCCCGGCTGACCGTACCTTCACCGGCGTTGTAGGCCGCCAGAGCCAGCAGCCAGTCGCCGTTGAACATGTCGTGCAGGCGAGTCAGGTAATCCATCGCTGCCGTGGTCGAGGCGGTGATGTCGCGACGACCGTCGTAGAAGCGGGTCTGGCGCAGATTGAAGTAACGCCCGGTGGACGGAATGAATTGCCACAGGCCCACCGCATCGGCGCGGGAATACGCCATCGGGTTGTAGGCGCTCTCGATCACTGGCAGCAGGGCCAGTTCGAGCGGCATGTTGCGTTCTTCGAGGCGTTCGACGATGTAATGAATGTAGAGGCTGCCGCGTTCGCCGGCATTCTCGAGAAAAGAGGGATTACTGGCGAACCACAGGCGTTGTTGCTCGATGCGCGGATTGACGCCAAGGCCTTCCTGCAACTGGAAGCCCTGGCGCATGCGTTCCCAGATGTCCTGGGGCGCCACGGGAGTGGGCTTCTCGGTCAGCCAGATCGGCTTCTGCTTGGCTCGCGCAGCAATGTTCGGCGTGTGCGTCGCTTCAGTCTGCGGAGCGTGGCTGGAGCAACCCGCCAGCGTGGCGGACACAGCCACCGCGATGGCTTGCGCCAGGCGGGTCAAAGCATCTGAATTGACGGACTTACGTATGGATGACGACATTGGCTGGAAGTAAGTTCCGGGCAAAAATGTCGGGCGATTCTAGAAAGCGCACCCCCTGCGGTCAACCATTGAGAATTTTTGCCCCTGCCGACGCGGTCGTCAGAACGTGTCTTTCCATGCCCGCAGAGCCGCAAAAACCTCACTCGGCGCCCGGTTTTGAGCGCCTTCCCGTTCGTCCACTTTTTGTGTAACCAATGTTTCAGAAGTGCGTAAAAACGGATTGGTGAGCTTTTCCAGAGCCAGCGTCGACGGCAGGGTCATCACGCCGTTCTGCCGTTGCTGAGTGACCTTTTCCAGACGGGCGGCAACATGCCGATTGCCAGGCTCGACGGCGGCGGCAAACTTCAGATTGCTCAAGGTGTATTCATGGGTGCAGTAGACCAGGGTATCTTCCGGCAGAGCCGCGAGCCGGCTGAGCGAGTGGTACATCTGCTCGGGCGTGCCTTCGAACAGCCGGCCGCAACCGGCGGCGAACAGGGTATCGCCGCAGAACAGCAGGCCATGGTGGTAATAAGCAATATGTCCCAAAGTGTGACCGGGCACCGCGTAGACTGCGAAGTCCCAGCCGAGCACGCTGACCCTGTCGTTGTCTTTCAGCGCTACGTCGCGCGCCGGGATGCTTTCGCTGGCCGGGCCGTAGACCTTGGCGCCGGTCGCCGCTTTCAGGCGCTCGACACCGCCGACGTGGTCATGGTGATGGTGGGTGATCAGAATATCGCTGAGCACCCAGCCCGGATGAGCCTCGAGCCACGCCTGCACCGGGGCGGCATCGCCCGGATCGACCACCACGCAGCGCTGGGTCTGATGATCCTGTAACAACCAGATGTAGTTGTCGGTGAACGCGGGCAGGGCACTGATCTGTATCATCGTCGGAATTCGCCAAGCGGAAAACATTGGCGCATCTTAGTAGTTCCTGGCGCGTTGGAGAATGACATGACCGATAAAGCGTTCGCTCAGGCCGATCCCGACTGGCTGGCATTGATCAGCGCCGCCCGCGAATGGCTGTCGGGGCCGCTCGGGCAATTTCTGCTGGATGAAGAGCGGCGCATGCTCGACGACGAGCTCGGCCGGTTCTTCGGCGGTTATCTGGTGCATTACGGCCCGTCCGCCGAAACCCCGCCGGCGGCGCCGCAAGTGCAGCGAAACGTGCGTCTTGGCGCGCCGTTGCCCGGGGTCGAGATCGTCTGCGAAGAGCAGGCCTGGCCGTTGAGCGAGCATGCCGCCGACGTGGTGGTGATGCAGCATGGCCTGGATTTCTGCCTGTCGCCCCACGGTTTGCTGCGTGAAGCGGCGAGCAGCGTGCGCCCCGGCGGGCATCTGCTGATCATCGGCATCAATCCCTGGAGCACCTGGGGCCTGCGGCATTTCTTCGCCAATGATGCCCTGCGCAAGGCGCGCTGCATCTCGCCGTCGCGGGTCGCCGACTGGCTCAATCTGCTCGGCTTCGCGCTGGAGAAACGCCGCTTCGGGTGCTATCGTCCGCCGCTCGCGTCGCCCAAGTGGCAGAACCGTCTGGCCGGCTGGGAACGCAAGGCCGGTGACTGGCAGCTGTCCGGCGGTGGCTTCTATCTGCTGGTGGCGCGCAAGATCGTGGTGGGGCTGCGGCCGTTGCGCCAGGAACGCCGCGAGCCGATGGGCAAGCTGATTCCGCTGCCGATGGCCAAGGTCAACCGCCGCCGCATCGAACCGTAAACCCTCTTTTATTTGTGGCCGGGCTTGTCCCGGCCGCGGTCATTGTCGATCCGTGATTGGCAGGACAGGCATTTTTCTGGAAAGACTGGCATGAGCGAAAGCGTGGAAAGCGTCGACACCGTAGAACTGTTCACCGACGGCGCCTGCAAGGGCAACCCCGGCCCCGGCGGCTGGGGCGCGTTGCTGGTGTGCAAGGGTGTCGAAAAGGAACTGTGGGGCGGCGAAGCCAACACCACCAACAACCGCATGGAACTGCTCGGCGCGATTCGTGGCCTCGAAGCGCTCAAGCGCCCCTGCGAAGTGCTGCTGGTCACCGACTCGCAATACGTGATGAAAGGCATCAACGAGTGGATGGCCAACTGGAAGAAGCGCGGTTGGAAAACCGCTGCGAAAGAGCCGGTAAAGAATGCCGACCTGTGGAAAGAGCTGGACGAGCAGGTCAATCGGCACAAAGTCACCTGGAAGTGGGTGCGCGGGCACATTGGCCATCACGGTAACGAGCGGGCTGACCAGTTGGCCAATCGTGGGGTGGATGAGGTTCGCGGTTACAAGCAGAGCTGATTTCGCTTCTAACCGTGGCGTGACCGTTCGCGAGCAGGCTCGCTCCCACAGGGAAATGTATTCCAGGCCTTGAATTGGAATGCACTCAGTGTGGGAGCGAGCCTGCTCGCGAAGGACCCGCCACGGCCTGACTGAAACACCCCGCCGAGCGTGTTAACATCCGCGCCTTTGCCCGATTGACCCGTGGAGAGCTGAGCACTGATGGCCACCAGATCCGTTGTACTCGATACCGAAACCACCGGCATGCCGGTGACCGATGGTCACCGGATCATTGAAATCGGTTGCGTCGAACTGATCGGTCGGCGCCTGACGGGCCGGCATTTCCACGTTTACCTGCAACCGGATCGCGAAAGCGACGAGGGTGCGATCGGTGTACACGGCATCACTAACGAATTCCTGGTCGGCAAACCGCGCTTTGCCGAAGTCGCCGATGAGTTCTTCGAATTCATCAAAGGCGCGCAGCTGATCATCCATAACGCGGCGTTCGACGTTGGCTTCATCAACAACGAATTCGCTTTGATGGGCCAGCACGATCGCGCCGACATCACCCAGCACTGCACCATCCTCGACACCCTGATGATGGCCCGGGAACGTCACCCGGGGCAGCGCAACAGCCTCGATGCGTTGTGCAAGCGCTACGGCGTCGACAACTCCGGCCGTGAACTGCACGGCGCCTTGCTCGACTCGGAGATCCTTGCCGACGTCTACCTGACCATGACCGGCGGCCAGACCAGCCTGTCGCTGGCCGGCAACGCCTCCGACGGCAATGGTACGGGCGAGGGCGCGGACAACTCAGCCACGGAAATCCGTCGTCTGCCGGTCGATCGCCAGCCAGCGCGCATCATCCGTGCGACCGAAGAAGAACTGGCGGCGCATCTGGTGCGGCTGGAGATCATCGCCAAATCGGCGGGGGCGCCGGCGTTGTGGACGCAGATTGCCGAGGCTGATGCGCAGGTCTGAAAGGTCTAAAGATCAAGATCAAAAGATCGCAGCCTTCGGCAGCTCCTACGGGGATTGCATTCCATAGTAGGGACCAGGAAGGCAGCGATTTTTTGCGTTTGGCGACATGGAGCCAAGTTGCCACTCTCGCCACATTCGCTGCAACCCACTACCCTGAGTGCACTGGTCAGGTGCAAACCTGCCGCCTCAGGACACTGAGCCTCATGTATAAAGAGTTGAAATTCACGCTGGCGATCATCCATCGCGACAACAAGGTCGACACTGTCGGCTGCGTCAAGGAATGAGGACTTTTCCCAGTATGCAACCGGTCATGAATCCGAAATACCCAGGGTTGTCGGTGCGCGTCGCCGATGAAGGTTTCGCGCCGTATATCTGGGGCAGTGACTTCAGTTTCGAGGTCGCCGCCTATGGTGCTGCCGCGATCGGCAAACCGGTCGAGCAGTGGCCGGTGACGCCGATCGTGCCGTACCGCAAGTGCTATGGCATCGATCCGGAAGAGTTCAGCGCCTTTCACAACGCGCCCGACAGCGCGATTTTCATGGCGTATCTGGACGACGAGCCGGTCGGCCACCTGGTGATCAGCACCAACTGGAACGGCTTTGCCCACATCGATGAACTGGCTGTGCATGCCCCGGCCCGTCGCCACGGCGTGGCCAAGGCGTTGCTCGATGTGGCGCAGTTCTGGAGTCGCAAGAAAAAGCTGCCGGGCATCATGCTCGAAACCCAGAACAACAACCTCGGCGCCTGTCGTCTGTATGAACGTTGTGGTTATGTGATCGGCGGTATCGACCAGTTGCGCTATCGCGGCATTGATGCGCACACCGCCGAGGTCGCCCTGTTCTGGTATCGCCTGTTCGACAATCCGCTGGAAAAACCACTCAGCTCGACAACATCGCCTCGGCTTGTTCCGTGACGATGGCCAGCAGTGCCTGAATTGCCGCCGACGGCGTGGCATGTTTGAAGGTCAGGGCGTAGAGGTTGATCGGCACTGCCGGTGAGAGCGGGCAGGCGTCAAGCCCACTGGTGCGAGCGCCCAACGCGGTGAAGGGGTCGACGATGGCCAGACCTTCGCCAGCCTCGACCATGCTGCGCATCATCTGATGGGTCTGCACGCGGGTCTGAATGCTTGGCGCCGGACGCAAGGCCTGGAGCTTGTTTTCCAGCGCCGGGCTGAGCGGGTCCTGACCTTCGAGACCGACCATGGCCTGACCGGCGAGGTCTGCCAGGGATATGTATTTCTGCTTGGGTTGCAGCCAGCCGTGCGGAGCGAGCAATTGCAGCTTGCCCTGGGCCAGCGATTGGCAGTGGATATCGGGGTGTTCGGGGTCGTGCAGGCTCAGGCCCAGATCGCTTTCACGCAATAACAGGCTGCGGACGATGTCGCGAGTCGGCGCGCTGAGCAGGCTGCAAGGTGCGTCGGGCAAGCGCCGACGCAGGGTCGCAAGGCTTTGTGGCAGTAATTGCTGGGCCAGCGGCGGGGTGCCGATGATGCGCAAGGGCGGGGCGAGGTACTGCTTGAGGCTGCTGGCCAGCCGCTGCACTGGCTCCAGCGCCTCATAAACGTGCGCGATTTCCACCTGCAGGGCGCGCGCTTCGGGGGTCGATTGCAAGCGCCCGCGGACGCTGGCAAACAGCATGAATCCCAGCTGACTCTCGGCTTCGCGCAAACGCTCTTCGACCTCGGTCACCGGCAATTGCAGCCATTCGGCGGCGGTGCCCAGGTGACCGGTCTGCAAGAGCGCCTGAATCACTTCGATGTGGCGTAAACGCATGCGTGAAGTCCATGTTCAGCAAGTGGGGTCAGACGCTGAATCCTACCCCAAGTCCGCTCGCATGACTTCTGCTCATAACGCCGGGTTATTGAGCGACAGTTGGCTCAGGTTCACGGATCAGGGTAATGCCTGATTGAACCAGGAGAAACTCGCTGTCACTGACCTTATTGACCCGATCGCCAATGGCCAGTCTGTAAATGGGCTCCGAGCCAGTGGATCCGTCTGCAGACGGGTTCGATTCCTGGAATTCATGCACGGAATAAACGCGACCTTCCGCATCTCTTGCATGAAACTGACCGACGAGTACTGCTGCCATCTGCTTAGAACCTCTGGAGATAAAACGCTTGATTTGCGGCTTTGTAGACCGTCATCAAGCTTGGTAAGTTTTCCTGCAGGAAAAAAATATTCCCCGGGCAGGAAAAACCAATGACCACTGGTGAAAGCGTCACTGGATCATCTATAACTAGCGACTCTTCCCACGGACCATCGAGAGTCTTCCATGAGCAATGTCTACAACGTCGCCGTAGTGGTCGGTAGCCTGCGTAAAGCATCGATCAATCGCAAAGTTGCACTGGCCCTCGCCGAACTGGCACCGGCCAATCTCAAGCTCGAGATTGTCGAAATCGGTGAACTGCCGCTGTACAACGAAGACATCGACGGCGATTCTCCGCCCGCAGCCTACAGCACTTTCCGTCAGAAAGTGGCGTCATCCGACGCGGTGCTGTTTGTTACCCCCGAGTACAACCGTTCGATCCCGGCACCGTTGAAGAACGCCATCGACGTCGGTTCGCGCCCTTATGGCCAGAGCGCGTGGAGCGGCAAGCCTGGCGCGGTGATCAGCGTATCCCCAGGCGCCATCGGCGGTTTCGGCGCTAACCAGCACCTGCGCCAGACCTTCGTTTTCCTCGATATTCACTGCCTGCAACAGCCGGAAGCGTATCTGGGCGGTGCAGGCAACGCGTTTGATGAAGCGGGCAAGCTGAGCGACTCGGTGAAACCGTTCCTGCAGAAATTCATCGATGCGTACGGCCAGTTCGTCGAGCAACACAAGAAATAAGCTCACCGAAACTCACTGTGGGAGCGAGCCTGCTCGCGAAGGCTGTGTGTCAGATAATCATTTCATCTCTGACACTCCGCCTTCGCGAGCAGGCTCGCTCCCACATTTGTTCGATTTCCACCCGTTTCGCTATTTGAAGGCTTCTGCGAATGCTCGCTGCGTCACTGATTTTCCTGCTGACCATCACCCTCGTCATCTGGCAACCCAAGGGGCTCGGCGTCGGCTGGAGTGCAACGTTGGGCGCCGTGCTGGCGTTGATTTTCGGCGTCGTCCACCTCACGGATATCCCGCTGGTCTGGCAGATCATCTGGAACGCCACCGGCACCTTCGTGGCGCTGATCATCATCAGCCTGTTGCTCGACGAGGCTGGCTTTTTCAACTGGGCGGCGCTGCACGTGGCGCGTTGGGGGCAGGGCAGTGGGCGCAAACTGTTTGCCTTCATGGTGCTGCTTGGTGCGCTGGTGTCTGCGTTGTTCGCCAATGACGGCGCGGCGCTGATTCTCACGCCGATCGTGATTTCGATGCTGTTGGCGTTGCGCTTTTCACCGGCGGCGACGCTGGCATTCGTCATGGGCGCCGGGTTCATTGCCGACACGGCGAGCCTGCCGCTGGTGGTGTCAAACCTGGTCAACATCGTTTCGGCGGACTTTTTCCACATCGGCTTCAACCGCTATGCCGCGGTGATGGTGCCGGTCAACTTCGTCAGCGTGGCGGCGACGCTGGGCATGTTGATGTGGTTCTTTCGCCGCGATATTCCAGCGGCTTACGACCCGGAACAATTGGAAAATCCGCAAACCGCGATCCACGACAAAGCGACGTTCTATGCCGGTTGGGCGGTGCTGGTGATCCTGTTGATTGGCTGCTTCGCCCTCGAACCGCTGGGCATTCCAATCAGCGCAATTTCGGCGGTGTGTGCCGCGCTGCTGCTGGGCATCGCTGCGCGCGGTCACAAGATCTCCACACGCAAAGTGATGAAAGAAGCGCCGTGGCAGATCGTGATTTTCTCGCTGGGCATGTACCTGGTGGTGTACGGCCTGCGCAACGCCGGGCTCACCGGTTACCTCGCCGGGTGGCTGGACGTGTTCGCCGGTCACGGGGTGTGGGGCGCGGCCATGGGCACTGGGGTGCTGACGGCGCTGCTGTCGTCGATCATGAACAACTTGCCGACGGTGTTGATCGGCTTGCTGTCGATCGACGCCAGTCAGGCCAGCGGCGTGATCAAGGAAGCGATGATCTACGCCAACGTCATCGGTAGCGACCTGGGGCCGAAGATCACTCCGATCGGCAGTCTGGCGACCTTGTTGTGGTTGCATGTGCTGGAGCGCAAGGGCATTCACATCGGCTGGGGCTATTACTTCCGCGTCGGGATTGTGCTGACGGTGCCGGTGTTGCTGGTGACGTTGGCGGCTTTGGCGGTGCGGCTATCCCTATAGACCGAGTTGCTCTTTTCGCGAGCAGGCTCGCTCCCACAGGGATCGCATTCCACATTTGAAATGGATTCTCTGTGGGAGCGAGCCTGCTCGCGAATTGGGTCAGACACCACAAATCTCAGGTTTGGCCGGGCACATTCGGCCAAAGATCCGCCACCAGAAACAGGCGCTCCGCCTCTTCCCATTCGCCCTGGGCATTCTCGGTCAGGCGCACCATCAACTGCGCCGGGGCCAACGCTGGCAGGTCTTCGAGCCACAAACGCAGATGCTCATCCGCCCAGACCTGATCCGCCGGATAATGCGCCGGCGCCAGCCAGGCGTGGCGGGGCAGGGGTTGCCAGCGGCCCGGCGGGCGCTGCGCGACAAACGCCGGCCAGTCTTTCTGATGCAGCCAACTGCCACGCAAATGTTGCGGATGCGCGCCGTGGGGTGAATCGGCTTGCCCGGGCCACGGATACAGCAGATAACCGCCCAGCCACAATTGCGCGCTGAACGTCTCGATATCCAGCGCGGCGAGCACTTCGCGGCTTTCCGGGCGCGCCGAGATCGGCAATTGATGCTCGGCCAGATGCGCCAGTTTGCGATCCAGCCGGTCATGACAACCCGGCCCCAGCCACTGCGCCGGATCGCGGCCATCGCCAGCCTGCGGGCCAAGGTAGAGCTTGATCGCCAATTCCAGGTGATGCACGCCGTCGCGGTCACGCAGCAGCATGTCGAGTTCGCCGAGGGTGTGCCCGGCGCGGCGGATCGGCAGGTTGGCGGCGATGAGTTCGATGCCCGGCGCGTGCTCCACGGCGAACTGCCACAGACGCTCGTAATACAGGCCCAGACGCCGGGTGCGCGCCTGCGCCAGCCATTGCAGCAGGCCGTAACTGTCGTGGTCGAGCTGGCGCAGCCAGTGTTCGAGACGCTGCGGGTCATGTACCCAATCGCTGCCGGCCAGCGGATGGCGCTGCGGCCACGGCGTGGCGGCGAGCATCGGCGGTGCGAGGATGACCCACGCCAGGTCCCGCACTTCGGGATGGCGTAATTGATGAGGCAACTGCAACAGGTCGGGAAAGAGGATCATCTTGCGAGCATAGCCTTAAACCTGAGCCCGCCCTTGAGGCTGAAAGGATTTTGTCTATCTGGCGCTTTCGCCCATAATCGGGTTTTCGCGTTTTCGATTGTCCGCAGAGGTCCCATGGAGCAATTTCGTAATATCGGCATCATCGGTCGCCTGGGCAGTTCCCAGGTGCTGGATACCGTCCGCCGACTGAAACGCTTTCTGCTCGACCGTCACCTGCATGTGATCCTCGAAGACACCATCGCTGAAGTCCTGCCCGGCCACGGCCTGCAAACCTCGTCGCGCAAGATGCTCGGCGAAGTCTGCGACATGGTCATAGTCGTCGGTGGTGACGGCAGCCTGCTCGGCGCCGCGCGGGCGCTGGCCAAACACAATATTCCGGTGCTGGGCATCAACCGTGGCAGCCTCGGCTTCCTCACCGATATTCGCCCGGACGAGCTGGAAATCAAGGTCGCCGAAGTGCTCGATGGCCACTATCTGGTGGAAAACCGCTTCCTGCTGCAAGCCGAAGTGCGTCGCCATGGCGAGGCCATCGGCCAGGGCGATGCGCTCAACGACGTGGTGCTGCACCCGGGCAAATCGACGCGGATGATCGAGTTCGAACTGTACATCGATGGCCAGTTTGTCTGCAGCCAGAAGGCCGACGGCCTGATCGTCGCCACACCCACCGGCTCCACTGCCTACGCCTTGTCTGCCGGCGGGCCGATCATGCATCCCAAGCTCGACGCTATTGTGATTGTGCCGATGTACCCCCATACCTTGTCGGGACGGCCGATCGTGGTCGATGGCAACAGTGAGCTGAAAATCGTCGTGTCCAAAGATATGCAGATCTACCCGCAGGTTTCCTGCGACGGCCAGAACCATTTCACCTGCGCACCGGGCGACACCATTACCGTGAGCAAGAAAGCGCAGAAGCTGCGCCTGATTCATCCGCTCGATCACAATTACTACGAGGTGTGCCGCACCAAGCTTGGCTGGGGCAGCAAGCTGGGGGGCGGAGGCGACTGATGCTCGATCCCGCGCGCAGTTACGACCTGATCGGTGACGTGCACGGATGCGCTCTGACCCTCGAACACTTGCTGGACCGTCTCGGTTATCACAAGCAGGCCGGGGTCTGGCGCCATCCGTCACGCATGGCGGTGTTCGTCGGCGACATCATTGACCGCGGCCCGCGCATTCGCGAGGCGTTGCACATCGTCCACGACATGGTCGAGGCGGGGCAGGCGCTGTGCATCATGGGCAACCACGAATTCAACGCGCTCGGCTGGGTCACCCCGGCACCACCGGGCAGCGGCAAGCAGTTCGTGCGTGAGCACACCAAGCGCCACGCGCGGCTGCTGCAGGAAACCCTCACTCAATTCGAAAACCATCCGGGTGACTGGCATGATTTTCAGCAGTGGTTCTACGAGCTGCCGCTGTTCGTCGATGCCGGGCGCTTCCGCGTCGTCCACGCTTGCTGGGACGCCGGACTGATCGAGCCGCTGCGGGCGTTGTTCCCCAATGGCTGCGTCGATGAGCATTTCCTCCAGGCCTCGGCCGTTCCCGGCAGCTTCGCCTGCACCGTGTTCGATCGCCTGCTGCGCGGCACCGACATGCGCCTGCCCGGTGGCTTGACCATGACCAGCGGCGACGGTCTGGTGCGTTCATTCTTTCGCACCAAATTCTGGGAAGACGACCCGAAAACCTACGGCGACATCGTCTTCCAGCCCGATGCGTTGCCAGAACCTGTCGCGCAGACGCCGCTGACTTCAAGCGAAAAGAATTCTTTGCTGCGCTATGGCGTCGACGAGCCGTTGCTGTTCGTCGGCCACTACTGGCGCAGCGGCAAACCGGCGCCGATCCGCCCGAACCTCGCGTGCCTGGATTACAGCGCGGTGCTCTACGGCAAACTGGTGGCCTATCGTCTGGACCAGGAAGCGCGCCTGGATCCGCAAAAATTCGTCTGGGTCGATGTCGAGCGGCCGGAGGTGCTGCAATGAGTGCGGTAGCGGTATTGCGCCTGCCGTTGGCGGTGGATTTGAGCGGTTTCGTCAAACTGTTGCAGCGCATGCAAGTGCCCCATCGGGTCAGCGAAGAGGCGGGCGAGCAGGTGTTGTGGGCGCCGGAGGAAATCAGCGAGGACGTGCGTTCGCTGTACGAGCGCTTCCCGGCTGGCGACCCGGAACAGCAACTGGATATTCCTGTAGGCCAGACCTTCAAACGGCCAGGCTTCGGCGAACAGCTGAAACACGCCAAAGCCACCGGGTTCATTCTGCTGTTGAGCCTGATCGTCGCTGGCCTGACCTTTCTCGGCGAAAACCTCGAGACACTGCGCTGGCTGACCTTCCTCGATTTCCGCGTGATCGGCGAATACATCCACTTCACGCCGCTGGCCGACAGTCTGGCGGCAGGGCAGTGGTGGCGGCTGGTCACGCCGATGCTGATCCACTTCGGCATTCTCCATCTGGCCATGAACGGCATGTGGTACTGGGAACTGGGGCGGCGCATCGAGTCGCGTCAGGGCAGCATCAACCTGATTGGCCTGACGCTGCTGTTCAGTCTGGTGTCCAACTACGCGCAGTTCGTCTGGAGCGGCCCGAGCCTGTTTGGTGGGCTGTCCGGCGTGCTTTACGGCTTGCTCGGGCATTGCTGGATCTTCCAGCTGCTGGCACCGAATCCGGCCTATCGCCTGCCGCGCGGCGTGCTGGTAATGATGCTGGTGTGGCTGGTGGTGTGCATGTCCGGGCTGATCTCGCTGATCGGTTTCGGCCAGATCGCCAATGCCGCGCACCTGAGCGGGTTACTCATCGGATGCCTCACCGGTTTGTTGGGCGGTTTGTATAACCGCCGTAAACTGGCCGTCTAACATTTTTGTTTCAGTAAAGAGCACGGAGACCCTGATGTCCTCTTTCAACGACATGATCAACAACATCACCCCGGACATCTACGAAAGCCTGAAACTGGCCGTGGAGATCGGTAAATGGTCCGACGGCAACAAACTCACTGCCGAACAGCGCGAGCTGTCGTTGCAGGCGATGATCGCCTGGGAAATCCAGAACCTGCCTGAAGACCAGCGCACCGGTTACATGGGCCCGCAAGAATGTGCGTCGAAGTCGATCGAAGTGCCGAACATCCTGTTCAAGTCGGATGCCATCCATTGATCGAGATTGGCCGCGGTGCAATCAGCAAAATGTCGGCGCGTCTGGACGGGTCGAACGTGCAGTACGCGTTTCGTCTGGATGACGTCGAGGTGCCGGTCAATCCGTTGATCGGCAGCACGTTGCGTCTGGAATTCCTGGGTGCGATCCACTGCACCCATTGCGGGCGCAGGACCAAAACCAGTTTCAGTCAGGGTTATTGCTACCCGTGCATGACCAGACTGGCGCAGTGCGACCTGTGCATCATGAGTCCGGAGCGTTGCCACTTCGACGCCGGCACCTGCCGTGATCCGGTGTGGGGCCAGCAGTTCTGCATGACTGATCATGTGGTCTACCTGGCCAACTCGTCGGGGATCAAGGTCGGCATCACCCGTGCCACGCAGTTGCCGACCCGCTGGCTGGATCAGGGCGCAAGTCAGGCGCTGCCGATCATGCGCGTATCCACACGTCAGCAATCGGGGTTTGTCGAGGACCTGTTCCGCAGTCAGGTGGCGGACAAGACCAACTGGCGCGCCCTGCTCAAGGGCGATGCTGCAGCGGTGGATCTGGCGCAGGTGCGCGATCAGTTGTTCGAAAGCTGCGCCGAAGGCCTGCAAGGCTTGCAGGAGCGATTCGGCCTACAGGCAATTCAGACGATTGCCGATGTCGAACCGCTGGAAATCCGCTATCCCGTCGAGCAATACCCGGCGAAAATCGTCAGCTTCAACCTGGACAAGAACCCGATTGCCGAAGGCACGCTGCTGGGGATCAAGGGCCAGTACCTGATCTTCGACACCGGCGTGATCAACATTCGTAAATACACGGCCTATCAGCTCGCCGTGCATCAATAAGGATTCCAGCATGCGCACCGAACAACCGAAGATGATTTACCTCAAGGACTATCAGGCGCCCGAGTACCTGATTGACGAAACGCACCTGACCTTCGAGTTGTTCGAGGACCACAGCCTGGTTCACGCGCAACTGGTGATGCGCCGCAACCCCGAGCGCGGCGCAGGCCTGCCGCCGCTGGTGCTCGACGGCCAGCAACTGGAGCTGCTGTCGGTAACGCTGGCGGACCAGGAGCTGAGCGCTGCTGACTATCAAGTCTCGGACAGTCACCTCACCCTGCAGCCGACCAGTGAAACCTTCACCCTCGACACCAGCGTGCGCATCCACCCGGAAACCAACACCGCGCTGGAAGGCCTGTACAAGTCCGGCACGATGTTCTGCACCCAGTGCGAGGCCGAAGGCTTTCGCAAGATCACCTATTACCTCGACCGCCCGGACGTGATGAGCAAGTTCACCACCACCGTCGTGGCCGAACAGCACAGCTACCCGGTGCTGCTCTCCAACGGTAACCCGATCGCTTCCGGCCCCGGCGAAGACGGCCGGCACTGGGCGACCTGGGAAGACCCGTTCAAGAAACCGGCGTACCTGTTCGCGCTGGTCGCCGGTGACTTGTGGTGCGTCGAAGACACCTTCACCACCATGAACCAGCGCAACGTCGCGCTGCGCATTTATGTCGAGCCGGAAAACATCGACAAGTGCCAGCACGCGATGAACAGCCTGAAGAAATCCATGCGCTGGGACGAAGAGGTCTACGGTCGCGAATACGATCTGGACATCTTCATGATCGTCGCCGTCAACGATTTCAACATGGGCGCGATGGAGAACAAGGGCCTCAACATCTTCAACTCCAGCGCCGTGCTGGCCCGCGCCGAAACCGCCACCGACGCCGCGCACCAGCGGGTCGAGGCGATCGTCGCCCACGAATACTTCCACAACTGGTCGGGCAACCGCGTGACCTGCCGCGACTGGTTCCAGCTGTCGCTCAAGGAAGGTTTCACGGTGTTCCGCGATGCCGGTTTCTCCTCGGACATGAACTCGGCGACGGTCAAGCGCATTCAGGACGTGGCGTACCTGCGTACCCACCAGTTCGCCGAAGATGCCGGCCCGATGGCCCATGCCGTGCGCCCGGACAGCTTCATCGAGATTTCCAACTTCTACACCCTGACCGTGTACGAAAAGGGCTCGGAAGTGGTCGGCATGATCCACACCTTGCTGGGCGCCGAAGGCTTCCGCAAGGGCAGCGATCTGTACTTCCAACGCCACGACGGCCAGGCCGTGACCTGTGACGATTTCGTCAAGGCCATGGAAGATGCCAATGGCGTCGACCTCAGTCAGTTCAAGCGCTGGTACAGTCAGGCCGGCACACCGCGTCTGGCCGTCAGCGAGTCCTACGACGCTGCCGCAAAAACCTACAGCCTGACCTTCCGCCAGAGCTGCCCGCCGACCCCGGACAAAGTAGAAAAACTGCCATTCGTGATTCCGGTCGAGCTCGGCCTGCTCGACAGCCAGGGCAACGAAATTGCTCTACGTCTGGCCGGTGAAGCCTCGGCGCAAGGCACCACCCGAGTGATCTCGGTGACCGAAGCCGAGCAGACCTTCACTTTCGTCGACATTAACGAGCAACCGCTGCCATCGCTGCTGCGCGGCTTCTCGGCGCCGGTGAAACTGAGCTTCCCGTACAACCGCGATCAACTGATGTTCCTGATGCAGCACGACAGCGACGGCTTCAACCGCTGGGATGCCGGTCAGCAGTTGTCGGTGCAAGTGCTACAAGAGTTGATTGGCCAGCATCAGAAAGGCGAGAGTCTGAAGCTCGATCCGCGTCTGGTGTCGGCGCTGCGCACGGTGCTGTCCGACGACTCGCTGGATCAGGCGATGGTTGCCGAAATGCTCTCGCTGCCGGGGGAGGCCTATCTCACCGAGATCAACGAGGTGGCTGACGTCGAGGCGATTCATGTCGCTCGCGAGTTTGCCCGCAAGCAACTCGCCGAAGGCTTGTTCGAAGCGCTGTGGCTGCGTTATCAGGCCAACCGCGACCTGTCGAAAAAGACTCCGTACGTCGCCGAGGCCGAGCACTTCGCCCGGCGCGCCTTGCAGAACATTGCCCTGTCGTACCTGATGCTCAGCGGCAAGCCGGAAGTGCTGGCGGCGGCGCTGGAGCAGTTCGAGACCGCCGACAACATGACCGAGCGCCTGAATGCGCTGGCGGTGCTGGTCAACTCACCGTTCGAGGAGCAGAAGGCACTGGCGCTCGCCAGTTTCGCTGAGCACTTCAAGGACAATCCGCTGGTCATGGATCAATGGTTCAGCGTGCAGGCCGGCAGCACCTTGCCGGGCGGGCTGGAGCGGGTGAAGGCGTTGATGCAGCACCCGGCGTTCAACATCAAGAACCCGAACAAGGTGCGGGCATTGATCGGCGCGTTCGCCGGGCAGAACCTGATCAACTTCCACGCGGCGGACGGGTCCGGTTATCGCTTCCTCGCCGATCTGGTGATCGAGTTGAACGGCTTCAACCCACAGATCGCCTCGCGCCAACTGGCCCCGCTGACCCGCTGGCGCAAATACGACAGCGCGCGTCAGGCGCTGATGAAGGCTGAGCTGGAGCGGATTCTGGCGTCCGGAGCGTTGTCCAGCGACGTGTATGAAGTGGTAAGCAAAAGCCTGGCGTAACGCCGATCAACTCCTGGGCGTTTGATTGATCGTTCCCATGCTCTGCGTGGGAATGCCTCTCCCGACGCTCTGCGTCGGCTTTGGGACGCAGAGCGTCCCTTGCTGCATTCCTTTGCTGCGCGTGGGAACGATCAACAAAAAAAATGCCGCTCAACGAGCGGCATTTTCATTAGTACAAGAAACAGCTATTTACGCAGATCAAACCGATCCAGATTCATCACCTTCGTCCATGCCTTGACGAAATCATTGACGAACTGCGTCTTCGCATCGGCGCTGGCATACACCTCGGCCAACGCGCGCAATTGCGCATTTGAGCCGAACACCAGATCCACTCGTGTCGCCGTCCACTTTGGCGCCCCGGTCTTGCGGTCACGGCCTTCAAACTCATCGGCATCCCGTGACGTCGGCGTCCATTCCACGCCCATGTCCAGCAGGTGAGTGAAGAAGTCATTGCTCAGCGTATCGGTTTTATCGGTGAACACGCCATGCCGCGTCTGCCCGACGTTGGTGTTCAACACCCGCAGACCACCCAACAGCACGGTCATTTCCGGTGCCGTGAGAGTCAGCAATTGCGCCTTGTCGATCAGCAGAGTTTCCGCCGCAACCGTGTATTTGCCTTTGCTGTAATTGCGGAAGCCATCGGCGATCGGTTCGAGGAAGCCGAACGATTCGACATCGGTTTGCTCCTGCGAAGCATCGACGCGGCCCGGTGAGAACGGCACCGACACTGAGTGCCCGGCGTTCTGCGCGGCTTTTTCCACCCCGGCATTGCCGGCCAGGACGATCAGGTCTGCCAGCGAGATCTTCTTGCCGTTGGCAGCCGAACCGTTGAACTCGTTCTGGATGCCTTCCAGCGTGCTCAGCACCTTGTCCAATTGCTCGGGCTGGTTGGCCTGCCAGAACTTCTGCGGGGCCAGACGCAAGCGACCACCGTTGGCGCCGCCGCGCTTGTCCGAGCCGCGAAAGGTCGACGCTGCCGCCCACGCCGTCGAGACCAGTTGTGACACCGACAATCCCGAAGCCAGCACCTTGTTTTTCAGCGCCGTGGCGTCGCTGTCATCGATCAGCGCGTGCGTCACGTCGGGCAGCGGGTCTTGCCAGAGCAATTCCTCTTGCGGCAATTCGGGGCCGAGGTAGCGAGAGAGCGGACCCATGTCGCGATGGATCAGCTTGTACCAGGCGCGGGCGAACGCGTCGGCGAGTTGATCAGGATTGGCCAGGAAGCGCCGGGAGATCTGTTCATAGGCAGGATCGAAACGCAGCGCCAGATCGGAGGTCAGCATGGTCGGCGAGAGCTTCTTGTTCGGATCGTGAGCGTGGGGAACGGTGCCCGCACCGGCGCCGTTTTTCGGTTGCCACTGATTGGCGCCCGCCGGACTTTTGCTCAGCTCCCATTCGAAGCCGAACAGGTTTTCCAGATAATTGTTGCTCCACTGCGTGGGCGTCGTGGTCCAGGTGACTTCCAGGCCACTGGTGATGGTGTCGGCGCCTTTGCCGGTGCCGAAGGCATTTTTCCAGCCCAGACCTTGCTGCTCCAGACCGGCCGCTTCCGGCTCTGGACCGACATTGTCGGCAGGGCCGGCGCCGTGGGTCTTTCCGAAAGCATGGCCACCGGCGATCAGCGCTACGGTTTCTTCATCGTTCATGGCCATGCGACCGAAGGTTTCGCGAATGTCCTTGGCCGAGGCCACCGGATCCGGGTTGCCTTCCGGGCCTTCCGGGTTCACATAGATCAGGCCCATCTGCACGGCTGCGAGGGGATTTTCCAGATTGCGTTCGCCCTGATCGGTACGGCTTTCTTCGCGGCCATGCAGATCGGGCTCAGCCACCAGCGTGCCGTCGCCGGGCTCCTGCACCGGACCATTGCTCTTGCCGTAACGGTTGTCGCCGCCCAGCCATTCGGTTTCCGAACCCCAGTACACATCTTCATCCGGTTCCCAGACATCGGCACGGCCACCGGAAAAACCGAAGGTCTTGAAGCCCATCGACTCCAACGCGACGTTGCCGGTGAGCACGATCAGGTCGGCCCAGGAAATATTGCGTCCGTATTTCTGCTTGATCGGCCACAGCAGGCGGCGGGCTTTGTCGAGGCTGACGTTATCTGGCCAGCTGTTGAGCGGCGCAAAGCGTTGCTGACCGGAGCCGGCGCCGCCACGGCCATCGGCGGTGCGATAGGTCCCGGCGCTGTGCCAGGCCATGCGCACGAACAACGGGCCGTAATGGCCGAAGTCGGCCGGCCACCAGTCCTGAGAGTCAGTCATCAGCGCTTTGATGTCTTGTTTCAGGGCTTGAAAGTCGAGGCTTTTGAAGGCTTTGGCGTAGTCGAAGTCCTGGCCCAGCGGATCGGACTTGGGTGAGTGCTGGCTGAGGATTTTCAGATTGAGTTGATTCGGCCACCAGTCACGGTTCGTCGTACCGCCGCCGGCGGCGTGGTTGAACGGGCATTTCGATTCGTTTGCCATGTTCGTATCCCTATCAGGTCTGCGGCCGGCTCGTGCCGACTTCGGACTGGTAAGGCTAGACCCGAGTTGGCAAGTCGGCTAATAGCCCGACTGTTGGAGGCCGATAGGCAAACTCTTTCACCGCAACTCCTACAGGGATTAGCTGGATTGCGCGGTTTCGTCATCAGGAACGTCATCAAGAATATCTTCCTGGCCGGGCAATTCGGTGATGACGCTGAAGTCCGACACTTCAACCGCGCCATTGCCATAGCCCAGCAAATGAAACGAGAAGGCCTTGCGCGGCTGCGGGTTTTCAAAGCTGAAGTCCAACTCCAGTGGCTGGTCCGCCGTGGCGACCATTTCCGTAGGCAGGCCCAGTTGCACGTCCTGTTCGAATTGCTTGGCCTTGAGCTGAATGTACGCCGCCTGCTGCGGATCAACCGAGCGCACGGTCAGGCGCACGCGGGTGTGCGAGCCTTTGGGCATTTCCAGGTATTGCGCGCCGATCAGGTTGTCGGCCCAGTCATCCTTGATCTGCGCTTGCAGTGGGATGATGTTGTTGCTGCCGAACTGGTAGCGATGATTGAGCGGTGTGCGCAGCAAAGACAGGTCCAGCGCATCGGCGCGCGCGGCGATCTGCCGGGCCGGATGGCCGCTGTAGGTGCCTTTGTAAGTAGCGCTTTCGGCGATGAAACCGGTGCTTTGGTAGTAGCGGCAGCGGCGCGGCAGGTCGCATTCGGAGAAGATGCCTTGGCCGTTGTGGTAGCGCAGCTTGCCGTTGGTGAACGACATGATTTCGCGCCCCGAATCGTAATCGCGAAACAGCGAGCGGCCGCTCAGCGCAGTCGGCACCGGCAGGTCGAAATAGTCGAGGATCGAGGTGCTCAGATCGACGTGGCCGTAGACCCCGGCATTCAGACGCGGCAGTTGCGCCTGTTCCGGCGCCAGCGTCAGGTTGAAACCCCATGAGGAGGCCAGCCGCACGCCGTCGATGCCGTGGGATTCATCCGAGGTGATCACTACCAGCGTGTCCTTGAGAACGCCCTGGCGCTCAAGTCCGGCAAGAAACTGATCCAGCGCATCGTCGAGATAACCGACGGCAGCCTGCTTGGGCGTCTCATAACGCTGCAGATAATCGTCCGGTGCCGAGTAGGGCTGATGGGTGCCGACCGTCAGCAGCGTGAGCATCCACGGCTGTTTTTGCTTCTTCAGTTGGCCGACGTAATCCAGCGCGCCTTCGAAAAATGCCCTGTCATCCTTGCCCCACGGGAACTCCAGATAGTTGCTGTTGCTGAACCATTCCAGGCCATGGGTCGCATCGAAACCGATGTGCGGCATGATCTTGTCTTTGGCCATGAAGCGCAGGCCCGCGCCCTGCAAGTAATGCGTGCTGAAGCCGTGCTCGCGCAATTGTGCCGGCAGGCAGGCCTGATTGCGTTCGTTGAGGGTGAGCATTTCCACGCCTTTGGGCGTGCCATTGTTGAGCTTGTCGTAGTCACCGCACAGCATGGCGTACAGACCGCGAATGGTCTGATGGGTGTGCAGCACGTAATCCGGGGTGTTCATGCCGCGCTCGGCCCAGCGGCTGAGGTTGGGCATCAGGTCTTCCTGATAATGACTGCCGATCGCCTCACGGTTGGCACGGATGTAGGCGCCGGGGATGCCTTCGAGCGCGATGATCAATACATTGCGCGCCTGGCCCGGCGCGGCGAGCAGCTTCTGGCCATTGAGATCGACGTCGGTGAGCCCGGCCATCGCCGGTGTGGGTTCTTCAACGTCGCCGTCGAGCCATTCCTCGGCCTGGATCTGCAGGTCGGCGACTTCACTGGCGAGCAACTGATGCGGCAGGTTGTACAGGCGCCAGGCGTCGCCGTCATTCGGCCACAGGTTCTGCGCACCCCAATGGGCGGCGAACAACACAATAGGCGCGGCCCAGACGGAGCGAGGGAGAGCAGGGCGAGACAAGCCGCGACCAACAAACTGAGTCAGCAGCCAGAACGCCAGGGCACCCAGCAACGCCATGGCCAGGGCAGGGTGCGCAAGTCCGCCGCCAGTGGAGTTTTCGACGAATTGCGGGTCGATCAGGTAGTGAATATCCGAAGGCGTCGGCAGGCGGCCGACGGCGCTGACCAATTCTGTCGTGGCGATCGCCAGCAGCGCCCAGAACATCAGCACCGGCAAGGCCAGCCACCATGCGCGGCGATGCAGCGTTACCACCAGCAAACTGCCGACGGCCAGATCCGACAAAAAGCCCAGCGGGTTTGACCAGCCCAGCGCCGCCCGCAGGCACACCGGCACGACCAATACCAGAACGATGAGAGAAAGAAGGCGGGCATTCGGCCGCCGCAGCCAGTTGAAAAGAGCGCTCACAAAAAAGGCCTGCTTGTCATCAAAGGGTCAAAAAAGTGTGGGTGATGATACCAAGGGCAGAAAGGCTGATCGGCTTTTAAAACCTGCGGCTGGCGATCGCTGAAACGGCGCGTGCCCATAGCGGGCGTGGGTTGTGGGACGTATGGCTGTTTTTCGGAGGGGCAGTTTTTTGTTTCAGACTGTTGTAGGTCCATCCACTGCTCCTGAATTTCAGCAGCAGACGCTAAATCGCGGAGTGCTATCGATATTCGATAAAGATATTTAATTTACGTTTTTTATAGCTATAAAGTCATGCCTTTCAGCCCACCCCCATGCTGCGAGGTTGTCATGGCCACACCGTTCAAACGTTCTGCGCTGACTCTGTTGGCCGCTACTCTGGCAGCGGGTGCGCTGTTCAGTAGCGGCGCCCGGGCCGAGGGCAAGATCAGCATCGCCCAGCAATTCGGCATTGGTTACCTGATTCTCGACGTCGTGCGCGATCAACAACTGATCGAGAAACACGGCAAGGCCCAGGGCCTGGAGATCAAGGTCGACTGGAACAGCATTTCCGGCGCCACGGCCATGAATGAGGCGCTGCTCACCGGAGCGCTGGACGTCGTCTCGGCCGGCGTGCCGCCGATGCTCACCGTGTGGGATCGCACCAAGGGCAAGCAGAACGTCAAAGCCATCGCCGCGCTGGGGTCGATGCCCAATTACCTGCTGACCAACAACCCGAACATCAAAACCCTCAAGGACTTCAGCGACAAGGACCGTATCGCCGTGCCGGCCGCAGGCGTAGGCTTCCAGTCGCGTACCCTGCAGATAGAAACCGCCAGGGAATTCGGTGATGACCAGTTCAAGAAGTTCGACAACATTTCGGTCAGCCTGCCGCACCCGGATGCCACCGCTGCGCTGATTGCCGGCGGCTCGGAAATCAACTCGCATTTCTCCAGCCCACCGTTCCAGTACCAGGCGCTGCAAAACCCCAACGTGCATAAAGTGCTGAGCTCCTACGACATCCTCGGCGGCCCGGCGACGTTCAACGTGCTCTACACCACGGAAAAATTCCACGACGAAAACCCGAAAACCTACAAAGCTTTCTATGACGCACTGGCGGAAGCGGAGAACATCATCAAAGCCGACAAACCCGCCGCCGCCCAGGCCTACATCCGTGTAGAGCAATCGAAACTGCCGCTGGCCCTGGTCGAGCAAATCGTCAAAGACCCGGAAATCGACTTCACCGTTGTACCGCAACGCACGTTCATCTACGCCGAGAAATTGCAGGAACTGGGTGTGTTGAAAAACAAGGCGGGGAGCTGGAAGGATTACTTCTTTGAAGAAGCGCATGGTGGTGCGGGGAGTTGAGGGGAGGGGAGTGCGGCAGGCTCCTGTGGTCTGCCGCTAATACTCGTCAGTGGCAGCGCTCACAGCGAGTCGGAAATGGACGTTTCCCCATCCTCGAAAATGCTTTCAATCGGCAACCCGAACGCTCGCGCGATCTGGAAGGCCAGCGGCAGGCTTGGGTCATAGCGTTCATTTTCGATGGCATTGATGGTCTGACGGGAGACCTTCAAGCGCTGCGCCAGATCGACCTGTGACCACTTGCGCTCGGCGCGCAGCGCCTTGAGGTGATTTTTCATTGATAGCGACGTCGGGCGATTTGCAGACCGAGGATCCACATCGCGGCCATCACCGGCCATACGCAGGTCCACGGTATGTGCGGGGCGCCGATATTTTCGAGAAAGCCATAGCTGAACGTCAGTAACGCGGAAGCGGCGAAGGCAAAGCCCAGCGCTTCAAACTGGATGCGCAGGTGCATTTCATCCAGGCGCCGCAGGTTGCGCACGATAGCCCAGCACATCAATCCGGCGGGGATCATCGGCGCCAGCGCGACGGCTGAACGCAACAGCAGATGGGCGTCCAGAAAATGTTGGCTGGCAACTACCGAGGCGATCAGCACGAGCGTGTACAGCGTCAATGCGGCGCCCATTTCGAGGTGATAGCGATTCATGTTCAACTCCCTGTAAAAGACCCTTTACATCCTCATCGAAATCTTTGCTTATGTAAAGCAAGCTTTCCATGCGGTCAGAGCATCGTTTCCATAAAAAACGGGGCGGCACGATCATCGATCAAGCCGCCCCGCTTATCTGTCGGGCGAACAGTCTTTCAGTCAGCGATCAATGCATCTTGCTGTGATCGTGGCCGCCCATGTTGGTCAGCGCGCGAACCGGTGCCTTGACTTCGATGGTTTCTTTCTCGCCCTTGGCGTTTTCCACGGTCAGGGTCAGCGGCACGCTGTCGCCTTCCTTCAACTGACCGGTCAGGCCCATCAGCATGACGTGGTAGCCGTTCGGGTCGAAGCTCACGGCTTTGCCGGCAGGCAACTCAACCGACTTCACCGGGCCCATGGTCATGACGTCGTTCTTCATGCTCATTTCATGAATCTGTACGTCCTTGGCCGCTGGCGAGGCAACGCTGAGCAGCTTGCTGTCGCTGTCGGCAGTGACGGTCATGAACGCGCCGCTGGCGGACTGGGTCGGCACGGTGGCACGGACCCAGGCGTCGTCGACTTTGGTCTGTGCCGAGACCTGGAAGGCCAGGCCGAGCAGGGACAGTGCACATACGGTGCGTTTGAGGTGATTCAGAACGGGATGCATCAGCAGACCTCCATAACAGTAAGCAAATCTTCCGTGCACTCTTGGGCTGTCAGCGAAGTGGACAGGCCCAGGCGCAACTCACCACGCGAGTCGTAGACGTAGCTGGTGGACGTATGGGAGATGGTGTAGGTGTCGCCGGCCGGGACTTTCTCGTAAAACACGTCGAATTCCTTGGCGGTCGCCTTGGTTTCCTCAAGCGTGCCGTACAACGCGACGAAGCTCGGGTCGAAGGCTTTGACATAGGCGTCGAGGATCTGCGGCGTGTCGCGTTCGGGGTCGAGGGTGATGAACACCACTTGCAGGCGATCGCCGTCGCGGCCCATCAGTTTTTTGATCTGTGCGGCGCGGGCCAGAGTGGTGGGGCAAACGGCCGGGCATTGGGTGAAGCCGAAGAAGATCATCGGCATCATCCCGCGAAAGCTCGACAGCGACATGGCCTCGCCTTCGGGGTTCTTGAGCTTGAAGGTGCGTCCGAGGATCTTGTCGCTCAGATCCTTGCCGTACTTGTACGACAGTTGGCCACGGGTATCGCAACCGGCGAGCAGGCCGAGCCCGAGCACGCCCATTCCCGCAAGTACCTTGCGGCGAGTCAACAAAGCCGTCATCTAATACCGCCTTTTGCAGCCCGCGAGTCGGCAGGACTGGCGGGGGGTTAACCGTAAAAGCGCCGCATGATAGCAAACTGAGGCTGTTCGCCGGCTGCCGATCGCCGCGCGGTGCGGGATCGGACGACAAAAGGTGTAAGAAGAAATGACGGATACGCCCATTCGTTCGTTGTGATCAGAATCGATTTAAATAGTATGACGATTGGAGGCGGGCGTAGAAACACGTACTCTTGCCGCTGCGCTGCAAAGACCAAAACAACAACAGGAGTCTGTAATGCAACCGATTCGTCTCGGCCTGGTGGGCTACGGCAAGATCGCCCAGGATCAACACGTTCCCGCCATCCTCGCCAACCCCGCGTTCCAGTTGGTAGCGGTCGCCACCCAGGGCAAACCTTGCGCCGGGGTGGAAAACTTCCAGTCGCTGGGCGAACTGCTTGAAAACGGCCCGGCCGTCGATGCGATTGCCTTCTGCACGCCGCCGCAAGGGCGTTTTACCCTGGTGCAACAGGCGTTGGCGGCCGGCAAGCACGTGCTGGTGGAAAAACCGCCCTGTGCAACGTTGGGCGAGGCCATGGCCCTGGTCGATCAGGTCGCTGAACAAGGCGTCAGTGCTCTGTTCGCCTGGCATTCACGCTACGCACCGGGCATCGCCGCCGCCCGCGACTGGCTGGCCAGCCGCACCCTGCAAAGCGTACAGATTGACTGGAAGGAAGACGTGCGCAAATGGCATCCGGGCCAGGCGTGGATCTGGCAACCGGGTGGCCTGGGTGTGTTCGATCCGGGCATCAACGCCTTGTCGATCATCACCCACCTGCTGGCACTGCCGCTGTTTGTCGAAGCCGCCGAGCTGCGCGTGCCGAGCAACTGCCAGTCGCCGATTGCCGCCTCGATCAAAATGTCTGATGCGCATCAGCTCGACGTACGCGCCGAGTTCGATTTCGACCATGGCCACGACGAACTGTGGAGCATCGAAATTCGCTGCGTCGAAGGCGTCCTGCGCCTGGACACCGGCGGCGCGGTGCTGAGCATCGACGGCGAGCGCCAAAGCGTGTCTGAGGAGGGCGAATACGCAGCGGTCTATCGCCACTTCCAGCAATTGATCGGCGACAAGGCCAGCGACCTCGACCTGCAACCGTTGCGCCTGGTGGCGGACAGTTTCTTTGTTGGCAGCCGCGCGTTGGTCGAGCCGTTTTACGATTGAGTTGGATTGTCCGGTCTGAGTGGACGGTGAAACGCTTTTCAGCCGATTTATCCCTTTGCTGTGCGTCAGTAATCTGTACCCACTTGAACGCAACAACAAACTTCAAACTTGAAAAGGGACGCACACCATGACCACTCCAACCTACAACCGCCTGAACAAAGATGACGCTATCGTGCTGCTGGTTGACCATCAGACCGGTTTGATCTCGCTGGTGCAGGACTTCTCGCCGAACGAGTTCAAGAACAACGTGCTGGCGCTGGCGGATCTGGCCAAGTTCTTTGACCTGCCAACCATCCTCACCACCAGCTTCGAACAAGGCCCGAACGGTCCGCTGGTGCCAGAGCTGAAAGAGATGTTCCCGGACGCGCCGTACATCGCTCGCCCAGGTCAGATCAACGCCTGGGACAACGAAGACTTCGTCAAGGCAATCAAGGCCACCGGGCGCAAGCAGATCATCATTGCCGGTGTCGTGACGGATGTGTGTGTAGCGTTCCCGACCCTGTCGGCGCTGGCGGAAGGCTTTGATGTGTTCGTGGTCACTGATGCCTCCGGCACCTTCAACACCACCGTGCAGCAAGCCGCGTGGAGCCGCATGACTCAGGCTGGCGCACAAATGATGAACTGGTTCTCGGTGGCCTGCGAGCTGCACCGCGACTGGCGCAACGACATCGAAGGCCTGGGTAACCTGCTGTCGCAGCGGATTCCCAACTACCGCAACCTGATGAACAGCTACTCGGCGTTGACGCAGCAGAAGTAAGCGTTAAATCCAAAGCAAAAGCCTGCCTCGAAAGCAGGCTTTTTGCGTTCTCTACAGAAAGCCGTTCGTCCAGTGCCGGGCACTTGTCACGCTTGGGCATTTCACACGCTCAGGTACATCTCGCTGAATCACATCGGAGACCGACATGGACATTGATGAAAAGGCACCGGGCAACCACTCGCAACAAGCCGTGACGCGCACCACCGACAACGAGACCGGCCACGATCCCAAGCGTGGAAATCCAGAAGTGCCTTTGCCGCCGGACGATGAGGCACCGGTTGAGGAAGACATGTCGGATGTCGATGCGACGAACTCGGTTTCGACGGAGCACCCGCCGTCACGCTGATTGCGAGCTGTGAATCGATGCCTCTTGCTCCGAAACTAGAGTGAGGGGCTCTCGCGAGCGCCCTGATGCAGTTCAGTTACCGACATGGTGAACACCAGTTTCGACCGCCCACGGTTGGCGTACTCATGCGCCACATCCGTCCGCGCTACCGCCGAACAGCCAGGCCCGACAAGCAGCTCGGCATCGCCAACCTTGAGATGCAACGTGCCTTTCTCGACATGAAAAAGCTCGGTGGTGCCATTCGGGTGTCCGGCGGAAGAAAACGACTCGCCGGGAAACAGTTCCCAGCGCCACAACTCGAGCATGTTCGGGCCGCTGGTGCCGGCCAGCAGTCGCGCCGATCCACCCAGCTCACCGCTCCACAGCGTTGGGATGTCGTGGCTGTCGATCAGGTGCGCCGTTGGAGTGTCGGCGACATTGACGAAGTCGGCCACGGACAAGCCCAGCGCTGCGGCGATCTTGCACAGGGTCGCAATGCTCGGATTGGCCGAGCCTTTCTCGATCTCGACCACCATGCCTTTGCTCACGCCGGAGCGTCGCGACAGTTCGTCCAGGGTGATGTCCTGCTGTTTGCGCGCCTGATTGAGCGTGCGCGAAACCGCTGCGCTGACGGTCTGGACATCGGCGCCGGCTTCGGTCGATATATTGACTTTCTTGGTCATTGATCGCTAGCATCGTTTGAAATTCAGGTATGGGGGGGATTCTGGGATGCTGTCTGTCGTGCCGTCAATCGATCCGGCTGTTGCGCAACTCGCGCCGGGCTTCAGAGCGCTGAGTATTGTCGTGCAAGCGGCGCCGATTACTCAGGCCTATGTGGCCGGTGAAGCCTTGGCCAAAGCCTGTCAGGTCGTCGCCGCCGGTGGTCCGCAGTGGGCGCCCGCGCACTTGCAGGCCTGGGCGGACGTGTTTCGCCAGTTCGGCGCCAAGCCGCAGCGCACGCCGTGCTCCGCCGAGGCTCTGCGCAAACGCGTGTTGCGCGACGGCGAGTTGCCGAGCATCGATCCGGTGGTCGATCTGTACAACGCCATCAGCCTCGAATATGCGATTCCCGTCGGCGGCGAAAATGCCGAGGCCTACGTCGGTTCACCGCGTCTGGTCGTGGCTGATGGCAGCGAGCTGTTCGATACGATGAAAGAAGGTCAGCCCGCGCATGAATTTCCGGACGCTGGCGAAGTGGTCTGGCGCGACGATCAGGGCGTGACCTGCCGGCGCTGGAACTGGCGCCAAGGCGTGCGAACCCGCCTCGATGCGCAGGCGCAGCACATGTGGTTCATCCTTGAAAGCCTGCCGGCCATGCCGCTGGAAGCGCTGACCGAGGCCGGCGACAAGCTCATCGAAGGCCTGCAGCAAATGATGCCCGGCGCCGAGATTGAAAGCATGTTGATCGGCCCGGGCGCGCGGTAGTCAGCAGCACCGCGATTCCTTGTGGGAGCGGGCTTGCTCGCGAAGACGGCGGCACATCCAACATCTTTACCGACTGATCCACCGCTTTCGCGAGCAAGCTCACTCCTGCAATGTTCTGCGTTGACCATTGGTTTGGTGCTGCCACAAACCCCCTGTGAGAGCGAGCTTGCTCGCGAAGGCGGCGGCACATCCAAAATCTTTGCCGACTGATCCACCGCTTTCGCGAGCAGGCTCGCTCCCACAATGCTCTGTGTTGACCATTGGTTTGGTGCTGCCACAAACCCCCTGTGGGAGCGGGCTTGCTCGCGAAGACGGCGGCACATCCAACATCTTTACCGACTGATTCACCGCTTTCGCGAGCAGGCTCACTCCTGCAATGTTCTGCGTTGACCATTGGTTTGGTGCTGCCACAAACCCCCTGTGAGAGCGAGCTTGCTCGCGAAGACGGCGGCACATCCAACATCTTTACCGACTGATCCACCGCTTTCGCGAGCAAGCTCACTCCTGCAATGTGCTGCGTTGACCATTGGTTTGGTGCTGCCACAAACCCCCAGTGGGAGCGGGCTTGCTCGCGAAGGCGGCGGCAAATCCAACATCTTTGCCGACTGATCCACCGCTTTCGCGAGCAAGCTCACTCCTGCAATGTTCTGCGTTGACCATTGGTTTGGTGCTGCCACAAACCCCCAGTGGGAGCGGGCTTGCTCGCGAAGACGGCGGCACATCCAACATCTTTACCGACTGATCCACCGCTTTCGCGAGCAAGCTCGCTCCCACAATGCTCTGTGTTGACCAGTGGTTTGGTGCTGCCACAAACCCCCTGTAGGAGCGGGCTTGCTCGCGAAGGCGTCGGCACATCCCAACATCTTTGCCGACTGATCCACCGCTTTCGCGAGCAAGCTCGCTCCCACAATGCTCTGTGTTGACCAGTGGTTTGTGCTGCCACAAACCCCCTGTAGGAGCGGGCTTGCTCGCGAAGGCGTCGGCACATCCCAACATCTTTGCCGACTGATCCACCGCTTTCGCGAGCAAGCTCGCTCCCACAATTTTCGTGCTGACCATTGATTTGGTGGCGCCACAAATCCCCATTGGGACCGAGCTTGCTCGCGAAGGCGGCGGCACATCCAACATCTTTGCCAACTGATCCACCGCTTTCGCGAGCAAGCTCACTCCTGCAATGTTCTGCGTTGACCATTGGTTTGGTGCTACCACAAACCCCCAGTGGGAGCGGGCTTGCTCGCGAAGACGGCGGCACATCCAACATCTTTGCCGACTGATCCACCGCTTTCGCGAGCAAGCTCGTTCCCACAGATTGACTTCTGGTCTCAGTAGGGGCTGGCGGTAGGACGTACGATCAATTCGCTGACGTCGACATCTGCCGGTTGTTCAACGGCGTAGGCAATTGCACGGGCGATGGCTTCGGCGGGGATGGCGATTTTGCGGAAGGATTTCATCTCGGCGCGGCCACCTTCATCGGAGATGCTGTCGGCCAGTTCCGATTCGGTCACGCCCGGTGCGATGACGGTAACGCGGATATCGCCGCCGACTTCCTGGCGCAAGCCTTCGGAAATCGCCCGTACGGCGTATTTGGTCGCGCAGTACACCGCTGCGGTGGGGCTGACGGCGTAGGCGCCGATCGAGGCGATGTTGATGATCTGCCCGGCGCGCTGGCGCTGCATCAACGGCAGGCTGGCGGCGATGCCGTGGAGTACGCCACGGATGTTGACGTCGATCATGCGGTTCCACTCATCGACCTTCAGCGCGTCCAGCCGCGACAACGGCATGACCCCGGCGTTGTTGACCAGCACATCGACGCGGCCGTAGTGCTCCACGGCAAAATCGACGAAGCGCTGCACATCCTGCTGATCGGTGACGTCCAGTGCGCGGAACTGCGCGTGGCCACCGGCGCCGTTGATCTCTTCGGCAATCACGGCCAGACGCTCGGTGCGCCGTGCGCCCAACACCACTTTGGCGCCACGTTCGGCGAGCAGGCGTGCGGTGGCTTCGCCGATGCCGCTGCTGGCGCCGGTAATCACGATCACTTTGTCTTGAATGTTCAGCATGATGTCGTCCTCTTCTGTGTGCCCGTGAGTGGGCTTGGAAGAAGATTAAGTGCGGGGGCTCATGGGTTATTAATCGATTCCTCCACGGGATTTGCCCAATTCTGCTGCATCGCTTTTCGACAGGTTTCAGGCCCCACGTGGCGCATCGCGGTAGGCACTAGGCGTGACGCCGACTTCACGGCGGAACACCTGGGAAAAGTGGCTGGGGCTGGAATAGCCAACCTCCAGGCCAATGTCGATCACGCTGCGTGCGGTCTCCAGCAACAGATGACGCGCGCGGCTCATGCGCAGGCGGATGAAGTATTGCGAGGGCGATAAACCGGTGGCGCGCTTGAAGGTGCGGCTGAAGTGGTAGTCGCTCAGCCCGGCGATGGCGGCCAGATGACTGAGGCTGAAATCCTCCGCCAGATTCGCATTCATGGCTTCGATCACCCGGCGCAGTTTGTAGGCGGGCAGGGCGTTGTCGCGGCGCGGGTTGCTGTCCGGGTCGAGATAGTGCCGCAGCAAATGGATCGCCAACGCCTGAGCCAGGCTGTGTACCAGCAGTGCACTGGGCTGGCGCTGTTCGGTCAGTTCGATGCGCAGTTGCTCAAGGATGAAGCTGACCTGCTCGTCACGCGCACCGGACACATCGACAAACGTCACTGCACCGGCCTGTTCGCCGAACGCTTCGCGCGCCGCTTGTTCGATCAGGCCCAGACCGAGGTAGAGGTGCATGACTTCGAAGACCTCGCAACCTTCGGTTTGCCAGCGCATTTCATAAGGTTCGCGGGTGTTGGTCAGGAAGAAATCGCCCGCCGTGACCTGGCTCGCCTGCCATTCTCCGCCCAACGAACGTTCTTCGACCCGGGCAGTGCCGGCCAATACCAGCACCAGCAGCGGTTCGGCCACGCACGGCACGCGGATCGGCTCAAGCAGGGTTTGATGGCGGAAGAGCTGCACCACCGCATCCTTGGTCTGCGGCCGCGGCGTGGTCGTTTCCGCAACACCGGGCAGATGCTCCGGCATGGCTTCGGCGGCGATGCGCGCGGGCTGGCTGATTGTCGGTGTAGCGGGGCTGGTAGAGGGCACAGGACGCTCCATCAAAAGCTTCGGCTGTGAATGATTTTGCAGGTTAGGGCGGGCGGGCAGGAAATTCCAGCGCAAAACTCCGACAGTCCCGGCAATCGCCCGAAAGCCCGGCGGCGGAGAGTGCGCGACAGTGAAGCCGTGTTTACGACCGCGCCATCAGGCGCAACACCGATTCGCTATCGAGGAGTTAAAACCATGACTGATTTCAACCACACCCTGCCACAAGAAGTCGCCGGTAAAGTTGCACTGGTCACTGGCGCGGCCAGTGGCATCGGCAAGGCGATTGCGCTGATGCTGCACGCTCGCGGCGCCAAGGTGATTGCCGAAGACCTCAACCCGGCTGTCGAAGAACTGGCTCGTCCCGATCTGGTGCCGCTGGTGGCGGACATCACCAAGGACGGCGCCGCCGAACGCGCAGTCGGCCTTGCCGTCGAGCAGTTCGGGCGCTTGGATATTCTGGTCAACAACGCCGGGATCATTATCAACAAAGCAGTGATCGACATGAGCCGCGACGACTGGGAAAAGATCCAGGCGGTGAATGCCACGGCCGCCTTCCTGCACTGCCGCGAAGCGGTCAAGGCGATGATCCCGAACAAGTCCGGCGCGATCGTCAATATCGCTTCCTATGCGTCGTACTTTGCCTTTCCGACCATTGCCGCCTATACCGCTTCCAAAGGCGCGCTGGCACAACTGACCCGTACGCTGGCCCTGGAAGTCATCGAGCACGGCATTCGCGTCAACGCCATCGGCGTCGGCGATGTGGTGACTAATATCCTCAATGACGTGGTCGAGGACGGCCCGGGCTTCCTCGCGCAGCACGGCGAAGCGGCGCCAATCGGTCGGGCGGCGCAGCCGGAAGAGATCGCCGAGATCGTGACCTTCCTGGCCTCCGAGCGCGCCAGTTTCATGGTCGGCTCGGTGGTCATGGCCGATGGCGGCATGACGGTAACAGCGGGCTGATAACGGTACAGCCATGGGCGCGCGCGATCGCGCGTCCATGGTTTTACTCCGGTCCAAGCGACGCAGAATCAGGCAAATCTGCAGCATCTTTGATCTAGTCGCCGCTGGGTAAAACTGGCTAATCTTCCTCCGCAGTTGACCGACCTTCGTCTGCTTTCGAGGCCCTTTGAATGGATAACCACGATGCTTCCATCCTCCACGACACGGCGGTGTATCGCGCCGAGCTGGTGCGCTTGCTCACCCAGCGCTTCGATGCGCCGGGCACCTACGAAACCGCGATTGCGCCGCTGCACGTGATCCGTCTCGATGGACCGTCCGAGCTGATCCACGTCGTGCATCGGCCGGCGCTGTGCCTGATCGTGCAGGGGCGCAAGGAAGTCGGGCTGGGTGACGAACGCTTCATCTACGACCCGCTGAATTATCTGGTGGTGTCAGTGACGTTGCCGGTGTCTGGACGGGTGATCGAAGCCTCGCCCGAGGCGCCGTATTTTTGCGTACGGCTGGATTTCGACCCGGCACAACTAACGCAACTGATTGCCGAGTCGCCGCTGACCGGCATGCCGCAGGAAACCGGGCGCGGCATGTTTCTCGACAAGATCGACGTGACCCTGCTCGACACCATGCTGCGTCTGGTGCGTCTGCTGGATAGCCCGCGCGACATCGGCATGCTCGCGCCGATGGCGTTGCGCGAGCTGTATTACCGTCTGCTGCGCGGCCAGCACGGGCATCTGCTGTATGAGATCGCCGTCAGCGATTCGCAGACCCACCGGGTCACGCGCGCCATCGACTGGCTGAACAGCAATTTCACCGAGCCATTGCGCATCGACGCGTTGGCGCAGGTGGCCAATCTGAGCAATTCGGCGCTGCATCACCGCTTCAAAGCCGTCACCGCGATGAGCCCGCTGCAATATCAAAAACAGCTGCGCCTGCAAGAGGCGCGGCGGCTGATCATCAATGAAGGGCTGGACGTGTCCAGCGCCTGTTACCGCGTCGGCTACGAAAGCGCTTCGCAGTTCAGCCGCGAATACAACCGCCAGTTCGGCTGCCCGCCTTCGAAGGAACTCAGCCGCCTGCGCCAGACCGGTTGATTACCGCGGTGGTCCCGCCCATTCCTCACGAAACCCCAACAGAAAATCCACAAACGCCCGCACCCGCTGCGGCACATAGCGGCCGTGCGGGTAGAGCAGGGTGTAGGGGCGCGAACGTCCGGCGTACGGTTGCAGCACTTCAATCAGGCGTCCATCCGCCAGTTCCTGCTCGACGATGAAGCGGTAAGTCTGAAACAGCCCGGCGCCGTGCTTGGCCAGTGTCACACCGCCGAGCACATCGTCGGAACAGGAATAGCCACCGTCGGAAATCACTTCCAGGTCCCGGCCGTTTTCCTGAAACAGCCAGGAAATCCGCCGCCCGCTGCTGGGCAATTCGAACTGGATGCACTCATGCGCGATGAGATCGTCCAGCGTCTGCGGCGTGCCGGCTCTATGCAGATATTCGGGTGCGGCGACCACCACCAGGGCGGCGTCTTCCAGCAAGCGCGCGATCAGGGTCGAGTCCGGTTGCGCGCGCACGCGTATCGCCAGGTCGTAGCCCTCTTCAACGAAGTCGATATTGCGGTTGCCCAAGTGCACGTCGACCGTGACCTCGGGGTACAACGCGCGAAATTTCGGTAGCAGCGGCAGGATGCGGTGATGCCCGTAGGTGGTTGGCAGGCTGATGCGCAGTCGACCCGATGGCGAAGTCTGCGCGCCCATGACTTCCTGCTGCGCTTCAACCAGTTGCGTCAGCGCCTGGCTGCATTGTTCGAAGAAGCTCCGTCCGGCGTCGGTGAGGCGAATGCTGCGCGTGGTGCGGGCAAACAGTCGCGAACCCAGGCGTTGCTCCAGACGCAGAATCGACCGGCTCACCGCAGCGGGCGTGACCCCGGCCAGTTGCGCGGCGGCGGTGAAGCTGCCGGCTTCGGCGGCCAGGCAGAACAGTTCGATACTGCCTAACTGCAAATCTTCAAAATGGCGTTTCATTGTGGCTCGCACCGAGGATCGACGGACGTTCATCCTCTGTGTACCACAACCAACGACGCCGCCGGTATCCACCGGCGGCGTTGCAGGGTTTCGATCAATGGCCGGCGCTCTGGCCACCGTCGACATGCAGGATCTCGCCAGTGACGAAGTTCGCGCTGTCGAGGTAGAGGATCGCTTGCACGATGTCGTCGATTTCCCCCATGTGGCCGACCGGGTGCAGGCTGCCCAAAGCCTGATGGGTTTCCTCGGCGTGCATCGGCGTTTTGATGATGCCCGGCGACACGGCGTTGACCCGAATGCCGCGCTTGGCGTACTCGATCGCCAGGGATTTGGTCGCGGCGTTGATGCCGCCCTTCGTCAGCGACGCCAATACCGAAGGCACGCCATCGATTGCATGATCGACCAGGCTGGTGGTCACGCTGACCACGTGGCCGCTGCCGTGTTTTTCCATCTCGGCGATGGCCAGTTGCGAGATGTAGAAGAAGCCGCTCATGTTGGTCGCCACGACCTGGGCGTAGTCCGCCTGGCTGTACGCGGTGAACGGCTTGGCCAGAAAGATCCCGGCATTGTTGACCAGCGTATCGACGCGACCGAACCGGGCTACTGCAGCGCGAATCACTCGCTCAGCGGTTTGCGGATCGGCGATGTCGCCAGCGACGGTCAGTACATCCGGGTCGCTCGACGCTTTGATCGAGCGCGAGGTAGCGACCACTTGATGGCCAAGGGCGCGAAAGCCTTCGACCAGACCTGCACCAATGCCTTGCGAAGCGCCGGTGATGACAACTACTTTTTTCGATGTGCTCATGATGATTTCCTCTGTCGCTGGCCCGTCGGGATGGCGGGTGGCTGTTGGAGGAGACTTTAGGAAGTTGTGCCGAGTTGATAAATGGGGGCTGAGGTACATCATTTGTACTGTGGTGTATCTAATCAGAGCGGGCCTCGAATGATTGTCCCGTTTGAGTGGACGGTGAAACGCTTTTCAGCCGATTTATCCCTTTGCTGTGCGTCAGTAATCTGTACCCAACTTGAACGCAACAACAAACTTCAAAACTTGAAAAGGGACGCACACCATGACCACTCCAACCTACAACCGCCTGAACAAAGACGACGCTATCGTGCTGCTGGTTGACCACCAGACCGGTTTGATCTCGCTGGTGCAGGACTTCTCGCCGAACGAGTTCAAGAACAACGTGCTGGCGCTGGCGGATCTGGCCAAATTCTTCGACCTGCCAACCATCCTTACCACCAGCTTCGAACAAGGCCCGAACGGCCCGCTGGTGCCGGAGCTGAAAGAGATGTTCCCGGACGCGCCGTACATCGCTCGCCCAGGTCAGATCAACGCTTGGGATAACGAAGATTTCGTCAAGGCAATCAAGGCTACCGGGCGCAAGCAGATCATCATTGCCGGTGTCGTAACGGATGTCTGTGTAGCGTTCCCGACCCTGTCGGCGCTGGCGGAAGGGTTTGATGTGTTCGTGGTCACCGATGCGTCCGGCACCTTCAACACCACCGTGCAGCAAGCCGCGTGGAGCCGCATGACTCAGGCCGGCGCGCAGATGATGAACTGGTTCTCGGTGGCCTGTGAGCTGCACCGCGACTGGCGCAACGACATTGAAGGCCTGGGTAACCTGCTGTCGCAGCGCATTCCCAACTACCGCAACCTGATGAACAGCTACTCGGCGCTGACGCAGCAGAAGTAAGTTCACCACCCACGAAAAAGCCTGCTTTTAACAGCAGGCTTTTTGTTTTTCCGACGGCTGCGGCCAACTTGGTTGCTGTGTAGCTTGACCCACCGCTTTCGCGAGCAGGCTCGCTCCCACAGTTGACCGTGTTCCCTCAGGAGAAATGCAATTTCCTGTGGGAGCGAGCCTGCTCGCGAAGACGGTGGCACAGTCACCCGAGCAATTCACTGATCCACTGCATCTCTTGCTTCAGCGCAAGAATTTTGTCCTCCGGCAGCGCTTGTTGCGCTCGCGTAAACTGCCCCAACGTCTTCTGCCGCTGACTCAGCCTGCGTTGCCATTTGTGCAGAAATGCCGGGCAGCGCGCCTGCAGATGCAGCGGTCCGAAAAACAGTTCCCTGGCATCGTAAGTCACCGGATCAGAGCCGCGCTCGGCAACGATGATTTCATAGTCGAAGCGGTTCTCATGCAGCACCTCTTCACAGACGATGCGGTAGCCGTTATCCATCAACCACTGGCGCAGCGCTTGCTCGCCGCCGTTGGGTTGCAGGATCAATCGTTCGTGGCCGCTGAGATGGGCTTTGCCACTGTCGAAAATATCGCGAATGGTTTCGCCACCCATGCCGCACAGGGTGATGGCGCTGATGGCGTCGTCAGGTTTGATTGCCGCCAGACCATCCGCCAGGCGCACGCTGATCTGGCCGTGCAGGTCGTTGTCATTGACAGTGCGTTGCGCCGCGTGGAACGGCGTGCGCGCGACCTCGCCAGCCACCGCCGCTGTAATCAGGCCTCGGCGCATCAGGGCAACCGGCAAATAGGCGTGATCCGAGCCGATATCCGCCAGCCGCGCGCCAAGCGGCACATGGGCAGCGACGCGCTCCAGGCGCATGGACAATGTCTGTTGGTTCAACGGCGACCCCTGTTCACCCAGCGGTGGAAAAAGGGGTGCGACTCTGGCGAGCAACGCGGGCGCTGTCAAATCGCGCCGATGGAATCCCTCAAGCCATCGGCAGCACGGCGCTGCCGATGGACGTTGGCGCTTAGCCGGCGAGGGTTGCGTTGTCGATGACGAAGCGGTATTTCACATCGCCCTTGAGCATGCGCTCGTAGGACTCATTGATCTGGTCGGCACGGATCAATTCGATGTCGGAAACGATGCCGTGCTCGGCGCAGAAATCCAGCATCTCCTGAGTCTCGGGAATGCCGCCGATCATTGAGCCGGCAATGGTCCGCCGCTTGGTGATCAGGTTGAACACGTTCGGCGACGGATGCGGCGATGCGGGCGCTCCGACCAGGGTCAACGCGCCGTCGCGCTTGAGCAGAACCAGGAACGCGTCGAGATCGTGCGGCGCTGCGACGGTATTGAGGATGAAGTCGAAGCTCTTGGTGTGTGCCGCCATTTCCTCGGCATTGCGTGACACCACCACTTCGTCCGCGCCCAGTGCCTTAGCCGCTTCACGCTTGGATTCGGAAGTGGTGAATGCGACGACATGGGCGCCCATGGCGTGGGCCAGTTTGATGCCCATGTGGCCCAGGCCACCGATGCCGACCACGCCGACTTTCTTGCCAGGGCCAGCGCGCCACTGACGCAGCGGCGAGTAGGTGGTAATGCCGGCGCAGAGCAGCGGCGCGACGGCGGCCAGTTGCGCCTCGGGATGACGAATCCGCAACACATAGCGCTCGTGCACGACGATGTTTTGCGAGTAACCGCCGAGGGTCCAGCCCGGTGCGTCCGGGGTCGGGAAATTGTAGGTGCCGATCATGCCGTCGCAGTAATTTTCCAGACCGGATTCGCAGTCATCGCAGTGCTGGCAGCTGTCGACGATGCAACCGACACCGACCAGATCGCCGACCTTGTAAGCTTTGACGTGATCGCCGACCGCCGAGACGCGGCCGACGATTTCATGGCCGGGCACGCAAGGGAATTGCGTGCCAGCCCATTCGGCGCGCACCTGATGCAGGTCGGAATGGCAGATGCCACAGAAGGCGATATCGATCTGCACGTCGTGCGCCGCCGGGGCACGGCGGTTGATCTGCATCGGCTCAAGGGGTTTGTCGCCAGCGTGGGCGCCGTAGGCTTGTACGAGCATGTGAGCATCCTCCATGGGGTTGTCGGACGCCCATTGTTGCGCCTGGGTCGGAGCGCGAGGTAGTGCATTTCTGTGAAATGCTTGCCTGATTCTGCTGTTGATTGCGCAACCGAAAGGCAGCCGTATGGCTGCCGTTTCAGGCTCAACGTGGATTGGGCTGGTCGTCCATCTCGGCGTTATCGGTTTCCTGACGTACGCGCTCCGGATCCAGACCGGTATCGTCATCATCCAGCGGGATTTCGCCTTCGTTGTCGGGCAGTTCGTCGATGCCGCGTTCCTTCATCGGATCGACCTCGGTACGCCCCGGACTCAGCGGGTCGGGCGTGGTTGGGAGCAGATCGTCACCTTGCTTGCCTTGATCGTTATTCATCTCACACCTCGTCATGGCCGTTTTCTACGGCTTGTGCAGGTTGGAGGTGCGGGTGATTTTCGCCGTTCGATTTTTTTGCCTGCCTTCGGTCGCCTCGCAAAAAAGCGGAATTTCTCCGACGCGCGCGGCTCCATAAACCAACAGCCAGAGGCGAGGAGGCAATGATGAGCAGTTCATTCAAGGTCGGCGATGCGGTGCGCTGGAATTCCGAGGCCGGCGAGATTCACGGCAAAGTGGTCAAGGTGCACACCCGCGACACCGAGTTCATGGGCCGCCACCGGCCAGCCTCGAAAGACGCGCCGCAATACGAGGTCAAGAGCGACAAGACCGGCCACCGGGCCATGCATCACGGCGACGCGCTGAAGCACGCTTAGAAACGCGCCAGTCGGTAGGCGTCGGCATTCGGCAACTCGCCGGCCGCGCCTGAGACCATCTGCCCGATCATCTCCGCCGTCACCGCCGCCTGCGTCAGTCCCAGATGCTGATGACCGAAGGCAAGCAAGACCTTGCCGGCGCAAACCTGATCGATCACTGGCAGCGAATCCGGCAGCGACGGGCGAAAGCCCATCCACGATGTCGCGCCATCAGCGTTCAGGTCATGGCGAAACAGGCCTTGGCTCAAGCGCTGCAACTGCCAGGCGCGCGCCATGTTGGCTGCTCGCTCCAGTCCGGCGAACTCGACCGTGCCGGCTAGGCGCAGGCCTTCACGCATCGGCGTCATGATGAATTTGCGTTCCAGCGAGGTGACGGGGAAGGGCAGGCGATCATGCTCGTGGGGCAGCATCAGGTGATAGCCACGTTCGGTGTCCAACGGTACTTGCTTGCCGGTCAGAGCGGCGGTGAGTTTTGCCGAATGCGCACCGCAGGCCAGTAACACGCGGCTGGCCGTCACACCGCCGCTGCCCGTTATCAATAAGACGCCGTTTTCCTGCACGTAGCCGCCCTGAACCTGCTGCTGGAGAAAACTCACACCGCTGCTGCGAGCCGCTTCGACCAGTGCGCAGACCACCCGATAGGGATCAAGGAAATGCCCGGTGCGCGGGAAAAACAGTCCGCCCTGAATCTGTTCGCTGAGTTGCGGCGCCGTTTCGCGGATCGCCCCGGCCTGCCAGTAATCCACCGGCACCTGCTGCTGATTCAGGCGTGCCTGCAAGGCTTCGATTGCCTGCTGCGATTCGGTTTTTTCGAAGACCAGTAACGAGCCGTCAACCTTGAGCAGATCGGTGCGCTGGATATCGCTGAGCAAGCGCTGCCAGGCGTCGAGACTGCTTTCATTCAGCGCACGCAAGCCCGCGACGGTTTTCTGAAAAGGCTCAGGCCGCAGATTCAGCAGCAAGCGGGTGAACCACGGCAGGGCGCGCGGCAGGTATTTCCAGTCCAGGCGCAGCGGCCCCATCGGATCCATGAGCATGGCCGGCAAACGCTTGAGGATCGATACGTCAGCAATCGGAAACACTTGCTCAGTGGCCAGATGTCCGGCATTACCGAACGAAGCGCCATGCCCCGGTTCCTGCTGATCGATGACCACCACGCGCAAACCCTGGCGCGCCAGGCGCAGTGCGCAAGCTACGCCAATGATCCCGGCGCCGACCACGGCGATGTCGTGCGAAGGATTATTCGCCATGGCGTGTCGCTTCCCGGTGGCCATCGAGCAAGCGCCGAAGGTTGAGCGGATTGGTCTGTTGCAGCGCCGTCGGCAGCAAGCTGTCGGGGAAATCCTGATAGCACACCGGCCGCATGAAACGCAGGATCGCCGCAGTGCCCACCGAGGTGCAGCGCGCGTCCGAGGTCGCCGGGTAAGGCCCGCCATGCACCATTGCATCGCAGACTTCCACGCCGGTCGGCCAGCCGTTGACCAGCAGGCGCCCGGCCTTGCGTTCCAGGGTTGGCAGCAACGTACGCGCCAGTGCAAGGTCGGCGTCATCCAAGTGCAGGGTCGCGGTGAGTTGGCCTTCCAGATATTCGCAGACCTGACGGATTTCTTCGTCACTGCTGCAATGCACGACAAGCGATGTCGCGCCGAAGACCTCAGCTTGCAAACGCTGATCGGCAAGAAAATCCGCCGCCTCGGTATTGAAGACATGCGTCTGACACTGATTCGCGCCGCTGCCGACTTGGCCAACCGCTACCGCGCGTGCACGGGGATTGTCCTGCAAAGCCGTCACGCCTGCTTGATAGGCGCCGAAGATGCCGGGCGTGAGCATGGTTTGCGCCGCGCTGCGCGGGATCAGTTCAGCCACTGCGCTGAGAAACCCGTCGAGCGCCGGACTTTTGCGGGCAATCAGCAATCCCGGGTTGGTGCAGAATTGCCCGGCGCCCAGTGTCAGCGACGCGACAAACCCTTCGGCCAGCGCCTGCGCGCGATTTTCCAGCGCGGCGGGAAACAGCAAAACCGGGTTGATCGAGCTCATTTCCGCATACACCGGAATCGGCTCCGGCCGCGCTTGCGCGGCTTTCATCAAGGCCAGCCCGCCAGTGCGCGAGCCAGTGAAACCAGCGGCTTTGATGCGCCAGTCGCTGACCAGTGCGATACCGACTTCGTACCCTGAATCGAACAATAAGGAAAACACGCCCTCGGGCAGAGCGCAGGCTTTGACCGCTTGCGCGACTGCGCGGCCGACCAGTTCGCTGGTGCCCGGATGCGCGCTGTGCGCCTTGACGATCACCGGGCAACCAGCCGCCAATGCGGCAGCGGTGTCGCCACCGGCCACGGAAAATGCCAGCGGAAAGTTGCTCGCACCAAACACCGCGACCGGCCCCAAGGCAATCTGTCGTTGCCGCAGGTCGGAGCGCGGCAGTGGCTGGCGTTGTGGTTGCGCATGGTCGACGCGCACGTCCAGCCATTCACCGGCGCGCACCGTGCGGGCGAACAGGCGCAATTGCTGGCAGGTGCGCCCGCGTTCACCCTCAAGGCGCGCGCGCGGCAAACCGGTTTCGGCGTGGGCGCGTTCGATCAGTTCATCGCCAAGGTTGTCGATGTGCTCGGCAATGCTTTCGAGAAATGCCGCACGGGCGCTCAGGCTGGTTTCGCGGTACGCGTCTTGCGCCGCCCAGGCCAGGGCGCACGCCTGTTCCACCTGTTCGGCTGACGCCCCGGCGTACTGCGGTTCAAGTGCCTGGTTGGTCGCCGGATCAATCCCGCGAAAGGCTGGACGATGGCCCGTCACCGATTGTTGGCCGATCAGCATGTTGCCCGTCAGAGTCATGGTGTCTTCCTGTGAAATGAGCGAGGCCTGCCGCGAATCGTGATGACTCGCGGCAGGTGGTGGTCAGGCGAAGTTCTGCTCGGCGGACCAGTTTTCGTACCAGTGACGGAACAGCGAATACTGCTTCTCGGCATAGCGCCGTTGCGAGTCGCTCAGCACATCAGTTTCATTGAAGTGCAGGGTGTATTCCTTGTCTCCGTTGAGCACCATCAGATGCTTGTAATACAGCACCAGATCGCAACCTTCGTCGAACGAGGACAGCACCGCCAGCGCCGACTCCAGCTCCCGCGCCTGGCGCCGGGCCTTGGCATTGCCTTGCGCGGCCTGCTTGCTCAGCGCTACCAGTTGCAGCACTTCGCGGGGCAGGGCGTTGCCGATGCCGGTGATGGCGCCGGTGGCGTTGCAGTTGACGAAGCCGTGCACCACTTGCGTGTCGACGCCGACCATCAGCGTCACGTCGTCATCCTTGGAGGTGATGTTCTCGGCCGCGTAGCGCAGGTCCGCGCCGCCGCCGAATTCCTTGAAACCGATCAGGTTCGGGTACTCGCGGCGTAGTTCGAAAAACAGATCGGCGCGGGTGGCGAAGCCGTAATAAGGGCTGTTGTAGATCACCGCCGGCAAGTTCGGTGCGGCTTGCAGGATCGCGGCGAAGTGGGCTTTTTGCGCTGTTGCGGAAGCACCACGGGACAGCACGCGCGGAATGACCATCAAGCCTTGCGCGCCGACTTTCGCCGCATGCGCTGCGTGGGAAACCGCTTCTCGGGTGTTCACCGCGCCAGTGCCGACGATGGTCGGCACCCCGGCAGCGACCAGCCGCGCCACGCCTTCCTGGCGCTCGGCTTCAGTCAGCAGCGGCCAGTCGCCCATCGAGCCGCAGTAGACCACGGCGCTCATGCCGACATCGATCAGCTCGCGTCCCTTGGCCACCAGCGCATCGAAATCAGGTTTGCGCTGGGCGGTGCACGGGGTCATCAGGGCCGGCATGCAACCGGTGAAGATGTTGTCGCTCATGATTCAACTCCTTGACATTTCGTTTGATTCGTAGTGAAAAAACGGCGTGGCGGCTCAGATGCCCCACGCGAACGGGTCGCTGTCGTCGATCAGCAACGTGCTGTCGGCGGTCATGTAGGCGCGGCCGGTGATGAACGGGCGAATGCGTTCGCCTTCCCATTCGAAGCGGCCTTCGAACTGGCTGCCGGTGATGCTCGCCTGGATCCACGGTGCGCCCGGTTGCAGCTTGTCGTCGGCGGCCAGGCAGGCAAGTTTGGCGCTGGTGCCGGTGCCGCATGGTGAGCGGTCATAGGCTTTGCCGGGGCACATGACGAAGTTGCGGCTGTCAGCCTGATCGTCATCGGCGAACAGTTCGATGTGGTCGATGACCGCGCCGTCTTCGCCACAAATGCCTTGGTCTTCCAGCGCCTTGAGCATCGCCCAGGTGTACGCAGTCAGGTGTTCGACGTTGTCCATCGTTAACCTCTGGCCATGCTCGGAGACCAGATAAAACCAGTTGCCGCCATAGGCGATATCGCCGACCACGCGGCCATAACCCGGCACCTCCACCGGTACCTGTTTGCGATAGCGGTAGGCGGGCACGTTGCCCAGGGTGACCGAGCCATCGTCATGCAAAGTCGCGCTGACTTGCCCCACCGGCGTGTCGATCTTGTGCACGCCCGGCTGGATTTTCCCCAGATGCTGCAACGAATTGATCAGGCCGATGGTGCCGTGGCCGCACATGCCCAGGTATCCGGCGTTGTTGAAGAAGATCACCCCGCAGGTGGCATCAGGCGACACCGGTTGGCAATAGAGCGCGCCGACCAGCACATCGTTGCCGCGTGGCTCGAGCAGACAGGCGCGGCGCCACTGGTCGTGCTGGCTGCGCAGGGCGTCGCGTTTCTCGACCATGCTGTTGCCGGACAGCTCGGGGAAGCCGCTCATCACCAGCCGTGTCGGCTCGCCGCCGGTGTGGGAATCAATGACGTGTACTCGTTTCATGAAGAGATCCCGTTGGATGATTTCAGTAGGCGCCGGCAGGGCGGGCGCTGACGGTGGACGAGGGCGCAGGGCTGTCGCTTTCTTCGTCCTCGTCGTCCAGGCGCAGCAGATGGGCAGGCACGCCGGTCGCTGCGCCCCAGTAGTAAATACCGGTGGCGCAAGCGGCGACGACGATCGTGTCGAACGGATGGGTGAGGATGCCCAGGCCACCGAAGGTGCCGAGTTTCGACAGCACGATGGTCACCGCGTAGAAGGCGATCAGCCACGCCGATGAGCGCACCTGACGCGCCAGACTCAGGTGTGCGGTCGGCACAAAGCGACCGCAGAACAGGTAGATGACAAACATCAGGATTTGCAGGCCGAGCAGCCATGACACGGTGTTCCAGCCCGACCAGTAGACGATCAGCGCGGCGATGATGAACGACACCGGCCCGAGCAGGCCCATGCTCTTGACCCGGAACGGGCGCGGCATGTCCGGCGCATTGCGCCGCAGCGCCGCAACCGATACAGGCGCCACCGCATAGCTCAACACCAGCGCGGCGGAGACCACGTTGATCAGCGCTTCCCACGACGGGAATGGCAGGGTCCAGAACACCGACAGGGCGAAAGTCAGCCACAGCGCCGGACGCGGGATGCCGGACTTTTCATCGATGTGGGTGAAGACCTTGAAGAAGGTGCCGGTCTGCGCCCAGCCGTAGATCACGCGCGGCGTGGCGTTCATGTAGATGTTGCCGCAGCCGCTCGGCGAGATCACCGCATCGGCAACCACCAGATACGCCAGCCAGCCGACACCGAGCGCCAGGGCGATGTCGCGATAGGGCAGGGCGAATTCCTTGCTGATACCGGCCCAGCCGTTGGCGAGCATCTCAGTCGGGATGCTGCCGAGAAAGGCCATTTGCAGCAGCACGTAGATCAGAGTCGACAGCAGCACCGAGAGAATCAGCGCGATGGGAATGGTGCGCTGTGGATTCTTCACTTCGCTGGCCACGGAAATGATCGGCGTCAGGCCCAGGTAGGCAAAGATGATCCCCCCGGCAGAGACCGCCATCTCCACGCCCGACAAGCCGAACGGGGCGAATCCCTGAACCTGGAAGTTCTCCGGTTTGAAAAAGGTGAACAGCACGCCGATCACCAGCAACGGCACGATGAATTTGAACACGCTGACCAGATTGTTGGCCTTGGCGAAGGTCTTCACGCTGCGGTAGTTGAGCAGGAAAAACACGCAGAGCAGGCCGAACTGCACCAGCCAGCCGAGGATCGTCGGATCGCCACTGCCAGCCTTGGTCAGGCCGGGAAACCACGCCGCCGCGTATTGGCGCGAGGCGACCACTTCGATCGCCACCAGACTGGAAAACGCAATCAATGTGATGAAGCCCATCAGGTAGCCGAGCAGCGGACCGTGGGAATAAACCGGATAGCGCACCACGCCGCCGGCACGGGGCAATGCGGCGCCCAGTTCGCAGTAGACGATACCCAGCAGCAACACGGCGAAACCGCCCAGCAACCAAGAGAATATCCCCGCCGGCCCGGCAATCGCCGAGACATGGCTGGCGGCAAACAACCAGCCGGAACCGAAGATCGCTCCGAGTCCGATAAAGGTGAGGTCGATCAATGAAAGCTGTTTTTTGAACTTGCCTTGGCCTGACATGGCATCGCCTTCTTGTGAGTTATTGGATAGGCAGTTGTGTCACGGGGACGAGCAGACTTTGCACCGCTCGGCAGTGGCGGCGATTGATGTTTTATGCCGGGATCGATGACGAATTCAGCACAATGGCGCCGATGAATGCGCGGCCTCGACAGGGCCGCGACGTTGCTGCAATCTGCTCGCGAGTGGCATTTATGGTGGTTCAGCTCGAGGGGAAGTCTTTGATGCAGTCAGCGTTTTCGATCCTGTGCCAGGGCACTGACGGCTTGCGTGCGCAGACCCTCGAAGAGATGGTCGCCAGTGCCGCCCAGCTGTTGCCGATACTCGATGTGATCCCCAATGCGGCGATCTTCATCAAGGACCTGCAAGCGCGCTATGTGCTGGCCAACCGCACGCTGGTGCAACGTTGTGGTTTGAAGGATTTGCGCCCGTTGCTCGGCAAAACCAGTGCGCAGGTGTTCCCGGCGCAGTTGGGCCCGGGTTATACCGAGCAGGATCGCAAGGTGCTGGAGGAAGGTTTCGTGTTGGAGGATCAGCTCGAACTGCACCTGTATGGCAGTCGCGAACCAGGTTGGTGCCTGACCCACAAGCGGCCGATCTACAACCGTGACGGGACGATCATCGGCCTGGTGGGGATCTCGGTGGATCTGCAATCAGCCAGTGAAACCCATCCGGCGTTCGAGCGTTTGGCGGCGGTCGATGAATACATTCGCGGCAACTTCAACCGGCGGGTACCGCTGAGTGAACTGACACGGATCGCCGGGATTTCCGTGGCGCAACTTGAGCGCTATTGCAAACGCGTTTTTCACCTGACACCACGGCAGATGATTCAGAAAGTCCGCCTGGAACACGCGCATCGATTGCTGCACAGCGACTTGCCGATCACCGAGGTTGCGCTGCAATGCGGCTACACCGATCACAGCGCTTTCACCCGTCAGTTCAAGGCCTCGACCGGGTTTACACCACGCGAATACCGGCAGGCGACCGGGCTTTAGACCAACACGGCCAGCCACGCCGAGAGCAGCAGAAGGAGGGCCAGCGCCGCGTTCATTCGTTTGAACGCTTGCGGTGAGCTGAGCAACCGTGCGCTGCCAACGCCGAGCAATGCCCAGAGCGTCATACACGGCAGCGATACCAGCAGAAACGCCAGCGCCAACACCAGCAGGCGCAGCGTCTTGTCGCCGCCGCCAACAAATACGCTGACCACGGCCACAGCCATCATCCACACCTTCGGGTTGACCAGTTGCAGCAGCGCCGCGCCGAATACGCTCAAACCTTGTTCCTGCGCGGCATTCGGGTCCAGCGATGGCGGCGGGCTGCGAAAGATCTGCCACGCCAGCCAACTCAGCCAGAGCACACCGCCCCAAGCCATCGCTTGTTGCACGCGCGGAAAGCGCAACAGGGTTTCGCCAGCACCGAGCCCGACCACCAGCACAATCAGCGCCGCCGCCGCACAGGCGCCAAAAATGATCGGCAATGTGGCAATCAATCCGCGCCGGGAACTGTGGCTCAGCACCAGAATATTGGTCGGCCCCGGCGTGATCGAGGCGACGAAAGCAAACAGCAGAAAGGGCAGTAAAGAAGCCATGGTGCAAATTCCTGAAAGTCGAAACAGGACACCATGATCGTCAGCGGGCGGGCCTCAGTCTGGAAGATTTGAGCAGCGTCTGCGGTAGTCCGCCGGGGTCAGTTGATAGGCGCGGCGGAACCAGCGACCGAGGTGACTCTGGTCGGCGAAACCAAGCACGCTGGCCACCTGCGCTGGCGTCTCGCCGCGCGCGAGCAATTGCCGCGCCTTGGCCAGGCGCAGTTGGATCAGGTAGGCGTGGGGAGCGAGACCGAAAGCGGCTTTGAAGGCGCGGGTCAGGCGAAAACGATCGACGCCACAGGCTTGCGCAAGGTCGTCGAGGCCGATGTCTTCATAGGTGTGGGCATGCAGATAGTCCCGCGCGACCTGCGCAACCAGTGGCAGGCGCGGATCGAAGTCCTGACGCTTGCGCCAGTCGAGATGGCGGGTGAGGGACGCCAGCAGGCCATCCAGCGCAGTCTGCCGGACGATGCGCAGATCGCCGTCATGTAACGCGTGGAAGGCTTGCACGATCGCCGCCGACAGGCGCGGATCGTGGCTCAGGGTGTCGGCAAAGCCTGGCTGACTGTCGGCGGGCGCCTCTTCGAACAGCGCGTGCAGTTCGCGCTCCAGCCAGTGCGGATCGAGATACAGCATGGAGTAGGTAAAGCCATCCTCCGTCGGCGCATGGCCGTCGTGGATTTCACCCGGCTCGAGCAGAAACACGTGCCCCGGCGTACTGCGATGACGCACCCGGCGGCAGTTGAATTGCTGGACGCCTTGCTCGGTCACTCCGACGAGAAAACTGTCATGCCAGTGTGGATCGTAGGCATGCCCACGGAAATGCGCACGAATCGACTCGATCCCGGTATCGACATCCTGGGAGAGAGAGATCCAGTTGCGTTTGTCCATGGGAGGACTCCATAGGGCGGTTGAGCAGGGGCGTTTCCAAAATACCGCGTGGAGGAGGAGAGTGTTTAGAAGATTTGTGCAGGTGCGCAGGAGGGATCGCGTCAGGCAATGTGCCTTGGATGGGACCAGAAAACGCAGACGAAAAAAAACCGCCTTCGCGGGGCGGTTTTTCATGCCTCGGTTTGGAACCGAGGCCGTGTGCATCACTAGCCACACCAACATGTCCGCGCATGGTATTGAGTTTCTCCCGTCAGTGCAACGAAGGTTTAGCGTGGTGTGCGAGGTTTTTTCGGAACGTCCAGCGCATGAAACTGAATTCAGGTCTGTCAATAAACATTGTCAGAAATACGATTTTACAAAGGTTCTGTCGTAGCCGCAGAATAACCTTGGCTACTCGGGTTTTCTCTTCTGATTTCTGCGTTAAGATGCCCGCGCTCATCTTGTTGGTAGAGCAGTGAGGTTTGGCTGGGGGCGCAAAAGGTTTTACGCCCTCTGACGCGGATTCGCACCCGCGCCGGAATGATGTCTCGGAGGGATTTCAACCGGCCGCCTCGCTAGCTACACCAACATGTAGGCTGAAGGCACGCATGGTCCGGTAAGTTTGCTGGAGGTTTGGCCGCCAGCCCTGGAGGCCAAAACGTATGAAGCTTTTGCTGCGTACGCTGAGCCTTGTATGGAGATTGTTGAAAGCCTTGCGCTTTTACGAGTTCCTGCGAGATCACTTTGACGACTTGAAATAAGGTCGTCTAAGTGGGAAAAGACCCGTTTCGGTTTCGACTGATACGGGTCTTTTTTTTTGTGTGAATAATACTGTCAAAAATGAGATTGTCAGTTTTATGCTTTCCACTTTGTAGGGCGTTTCGCTTGGTGACGTAAGCAATAGCATAAAGATCAATCCAATAGCGGCTCATGCTCGACCATCTATTGATTGCGTCAATAACAACCATTAAGTCAATGAAGTTCTCATATCCATGGTGCGGCGTAAGATCGGCTCCATACCCAACTACTGCAACTCGGAGCACATCATCATGAAACGCCAGACTATCCTCGGTATCGCTTTCTCGGTTTTTGCACTGAATGCCTTCGCCGCCACCGAAACCGACCCGCTGTTCAGTGATGCGGTCGCGGCCGCCACTCAAACAGACCGCTTGTTCAGCGACGCGGTAGCCGCCACCGAAACCGACCCGCTGTTCAGCGATGCAGTCGCTGCGACCGAAACTGACCCACTGTTCAGCGATGCAGTAGCCTCTGATGGCTCCGATCATCTGCAAGGCAATCGGGTCGCCGAAGGTGGCGCTGACCGTCTGCTCGAACGTCGCACCGCTTGAGCGCAACGATGATCATCGATAACGAATGCCGCCTCAACCACAGGCGGCATTCGTTCTATTCACGCTTTACAACTCTGCTCTAAACCGCACTCGGCAGCACGGCCTTGTCGCGATCGCGGCTCTTGAATGTCGCCCAGAAGCACAGCAATACCACCACGGAAAAACCGGCGGGGAACAGCCAGATGCTTCTCCAGTCATGCCCCGCGCTTGATGTGAAGTGATCGGTAATCCGTCCCGCAATCCAGAACCCAATCAACATGCCCAACCCGTATGTGGCCAAGGTGATCAAACCTTGCGCCGAGCTGCGGAAGCGTTCCGGTGCCTTGGCATCGGTGTAGATTTGCCCGGACACGAAGAAGAAGTCATAGCACACGCCATGCAGGGCAATGCCGATCAGCAACATGAATGCCTGATCGTCGTTATTGCCGAAGGCAAACAGCACGTAGCGCAACGCCCAGGCAGCCATGCCGACCAGGAGTGCGATCTTGATGCCGAAGCGATGGATGAACAGCGGCAACAGCAACATGAACAGCACTTCCGACACCTGACCGATCGCCATCTTCGCCGTCGGGTTGGTCACGCCGATCTCGGCCAGAAACGGATTGGCATTCTGGTAATAGAACGCCAGCGGAATGCAGATCAGGATCGAGGCAAGGAAGAACACCAGATAGCTGCGATCCTTGAGCAAACCAAACGCATCCACGCCGAGCATCTGCTTGAGGCTTGATGAGCCCGCTGCGGTTTTCAGCGGCGCAGTGTTCGGCAGACTGAAGCTGTAAAGCCCCAACAGCAGCGACGCGACGGCGGACATCAGGAACGTATTGCGCAAGCCTCCGGCCGCGATGCTTTGCTGCGAATCCCAGGCGAACACGAAGCTGATCACCACGCCAGCGACAATCCAGCCCACCGTGCCCCACACGCGAATGCGTGAGAACTCCAGGGCCGGGTCTTTGATCTGGCGGAACGCCACGGCGTTGACCAGTGCCAGTGTCGGCATGTAGACCATCATGTAGGCAAGCACGTAGGGATAGAACGCGCTGAAATCCGCCGCGCGATAAAGCTGATAGAGCAACACCGCGCCGAGCAGATGCAGCACCGCCAGAATACGTTCGGCATTGAAGAAACGGTCGGCGATCAGCCCAATGACAAAGGGTGCCAGAATCGCGCCCCAGGACTGCGTGGCGAAGGCCATGCCGACCTGACCACCACTGGCGGCCAGCGTTGTCGCGAGAAAAGTACCGAGGGTGACGAACCAGCCACCCCAGATGAAAAACTGCAAAAACATCATCACGCTGAGTCGCGCATTCATTACGTTCATTTCAGATCACCGTATTGTTTTTATGTCGGTAACGCGGATGAATCAGTCGTCAGTCAGGCCGAGCAAGCGCCGGTTGGAAGCGGCGTCAGCGCTGACCCCGGCGAAATCGTCGAAAGCCTTGGCGGTCTTGCGGATCATGTGCCGCTCGATGAACGCCGCGCCTTCCGCCGCGCCCTGTGCGGAGTCTTTCAGGCAGCACTCCCACTCCAGCACGGCCCAGCCGTTGAAGTCGTATTGGCACAATTTGCTGAAGATCGATTTGAAATCGATCTGGCCGTCGCCCAGCGAGCGAAAGCGTCCGGGACGCTCGACCCAACCCTGATAACCGCCGTAGACGCCGGAGCGCGCATCGGGGCGGAACTCGGCATCCTTGACGTGGAACATGCGGATGCGTTGGTGGTAACGATCGATGAAGCCGAGGTAGTCCATTTGCTGCAGCAGCAGATGACTCGGGTCATACAGAATTGCGGCACGAGGGTGGTGGTTCACCGCTTCGAGAAACTGCTCGAACGACGCGCCGTCATGCAAGTCTTCGCCGGGATGGATTTCGTAGCACAGATCAACGCCTGCCTCTTCGAAGCAGTCGAGAATCGGCAGCCAGCGCTTGCCCAGTTCGGCGAAACCTTGCTCGACCAAGCCAGCCGGACGTTGCGGCCATGGGTAGACGTAGGGCCAGAGCAGGGCGCCGGAGAAGGTCGCGTGGGCTGTAAGTCCCAAACGCTGGCTGGCACGGGCGGCCAGTTTCAACTGTTCGATGGCCCACTCGGTGCGCTCCTGCGGCTTGCCGCGCAGTACTGGCGGGGCGAAGTCGTCGAACAAGCTGTCAAACGCCGGATGCACCGCGACCAATTGTCCTTGCAGGTGCGTCGACAGCTCACTGATTACCACGCCGGCGCGGGCGCAGACAGCGATCAGCTCGTCGCAGTAATCCTGGCTCTCAGCGGCGCGCTGCAGATCGATGAAGCGTGTGCCGAGGGTCGGTACCTGGATGGCTTTGTAGCCTTGCGAGGCCGCCCATTCGGCGATGTTGGCGAGCGAGTCGAAAGGCGCTTCGTCAGCGATGAACTGCGCGAGGAAGATACCGGGGCCTTTCAAACCTGCGGCGTTCTGCTGATTACTGTTCATTGTGCGGGGCTCCTGTCAGTTGGCCGGGGATCTCGCTCCACTTCTCGTTGCCAAGATGATTGGCGATGGCGGTTTCGATAAACGCCATGCCGCGCAGGCCGGTTTCAATGCCCGGAACGCCCGGCGCTTGATGTCCCTCAGTGCCTTGTAGAATCGCTTCGGCGAGGGCGCCGTACAGATTGGCCATGGCTTCCAGATAACCTTCGGGATGCCCGGCGGGCAGGCGCATGCGCTGGGTTGCGGCGGCGCACAGCCACGGTTGTCCGACGCCGGAACGCAGAACGCGCATCGGCTCGTCCAATGGTCGATGAATCAGGCTGGCCGGTTCTTCCTGCCGCCATTCAAGTCCACCCTTGTCCCCGTAGACGCGAATCTTCAGCGGGTTCTCTTCACCGGCGCAGACCTGGCTGGCAAGCAATACACCACTGGCGCCGTCGCTCATTTTGAATAGCATCGCCACATCGTCATCCAGTTGCCGACCCTCGACATGCGAGCCGAGCATCGCGCTGATGAACTGGATCGATTGGCCGGCAACGAACTCCGCCAGAGAAAACGCATGAGTGCCGATATCGCCGATGCAGCCGCCGATCCCGGATTGTGTCGGGTCGTCGCGCCAGCCGGCCTGCTTGTTGCCTTGCCCGGCGACGTCGCTGCTGAGCCAGCCTTGCGGGTATTCGACGAGGACTTTGCGCACGCGCCCGAGCACGCCGCTGGCGACCATTTCGCGAGCCTGCCAGACCATCGCGTAGCCGAGGTAGGTGTGTGCCAGCCCGTAAATTCGCTGGCTGTTGATGACCACCGAGTGCAGCGCCTGTACCTCGGCGAGGTTCAGCGCCGCGGGCTTCTCGCTGAACACATGAAAACCGGTACTCAACGCTTCGCGGGCAATCGGTGCGTGCAGATGATTGGGGGTGACGATGACCAGCAGTTGCATGCGCTGCTCGGCGGGCAGGGCGGCCTCGCGGGCGAGCAGGGTTTGCCAGTCGTCATAACAACGCTCGGCAGCAACACCCAAGGCCGCAGCGGTGCGCTGATTATTCTCCAAGTCCCGGCTAAACGCGCCACAGACCAGTTCGAAGCGTCCGTCGAGGCCGGCGGCTTGCCGGTGGGCACGGGCGATGAAGGAGCCTTCACCGCCGCCGACGAAACCCATTCTTATTTTTTTTGCGGCAGCGTACATGGCAGTCGTCTCGGTAGCTTGATGCAAGTTTGATAATGATGTAACCGGTTACATCGTGGGCGAAATCTAGGCCTGAATTAGCCGAGTGTCAAATGCCAACGGATGATCGACAGCGTTTCGATCGCTCGTCGCCTGCGGTAAGCTCCGCGCCTGATCGGCATGAATCAACGAGGTGGTTTTGTCCAATATCCGCGAAGTGGCTCGGCTGGCCGGCGTTTCCGTGGCGACGGTGTCTCGTACGTTGAAATCGCCCGAGCGCGTCCTCGCGCCAACCCGTGAGCGCGTCATGGCCGCCGTGGAGCAGGCCGGCTATCGGCCGAATCTGATGGCCGTGCAGTTCCGCTCGCGGCGTACCGGCAATCTGGTGATTCTGGTGCCGACCATCGCCAACACCTTTTTTGCCCGGGTCATCAGCGGCGCCCAGCAAGCGGCGCAGGCCGCCGGCTATCGCTTGCTGCTCTGCGACACCCAGGGCCGGGAAGAACTGGAGCGGCAATTTGCCGAACTGGTGTACGCCTATCAGGCCGACGGGGTGATCCAATTGCGCGCCTACGACCCGTTCGAACACGCTCCGGTCGAAGCCGATCTACCGCCCATCGTCAACGCCTGCGAAGTGATCAAGGCCGGGCGTTATCCGACCATCAGCCTCGACAACGTCGGCGCTGCCAAAGCCATGACCGATCACCTGATTGCATTGGGACACAGACGCATCGGCCTGATCAAAGGCTCGAAAAACAGCCCGCTGACCCGCGATCGCTTGGCAGGCTACGAAGCGGCATTGCGCGAGGCCGGGATTGCTTTCGACGAAACACTTATCTGCCATGGCAATTTCAGCCTTGAGGCTGGCTTTGCAGGCGCGGAAAAGATGCTCGCATTGGCCGAGCGGCCGAGCGCGCTGTTCTGTGAAAACGATGAAATGGCCATCGGTGCGCTCAAGCGCATCCGCCAAGCGGGACTGCGTGTGCCCGAGGACATTTCACTGGTCGGTTTCGACGACATTCCCATGGCTGCCTACTGCGATCCGCCGCTGACTACTATTTCGCAACCGGCCGAAGTCTTCGGGACCAAAGCGGTCGAGATGCTGATTGCCCTGATCGAAAAACAGCCGCTGTCAGAAAGGCATGTCGTTCTGCCGTTCGAGCTGACGCCACGCAGCAGTACGGCCAGCGTCGACAACTCGGGCAAGCGGTAGCCGAATCACGCCGCTGGCGGTTTCGCCAGCGCAATGCCCGCCGCGCCCAAGCGCTTGAGCACTTCGAACAACAGATCACTTTTGGTCAGTCCTACGATCCTCGGGCTACCGACATAACCGGTGACCGTGAGGGTTATTCCGTCCGGCGACAACTTGCTGAAGCGCACGAACGGCGCCGGTTTATCGAGGATGGTTTCGTTCTCGTGATACGCATCCAGCAGCAGCTGTTTGACCTGCTCAGGATCGATATCCAGCGGAAACACCAGCTCCAGCGATGCCACGCCCTGAGCACTGCCGCCGAGGGTAACGTTGCGCAGGTTTTGCGAGATCAGCTGCGAGTTGGGCACGATCACGATCGAGCGGTCGCTGAGCTGGATTTCCGTGGCGCGCACGTTGATGCGGCGGATGTCGCCCTCGACGCCGCTGATGCTGATCAGGTCGCCGACCTTCACCGGGCGCTCGGTGAGCAGGATCAGGCCGGAGACGAAATTCTTGACGATCTCCTGCAAACCAAAGCCAATGCCCACCGACAGCGCACTGACGATCCACGCCAGGTTCGTCCACTGCACACCCAGCGACGACAGTGTCAGCAGAATCACAAAGGCGTAGCCGATATTGGAAAACAGCGTGCTCAGCGATGCGCACATGCCCGGGTCCATGTCGGTCTTGGGCAGGAACTCGTTGTCGAGCCAGCGGCTCAATGCACGGATCAGCCAGATGCCAATCAGCAGTGCCAGCAGCGCGTTGAGCAGATGCGCCGGGACGATATTCAGCTTGCGCAAACCGGCGCCGCCGAGGGTCGACATGATATTGGTGATCAGTTGGCCGAACGTGGTGCCGATGCCGCCGACAAACAATGAAATCAGCGCCATCAACATCAATCCGGCGCGGCTGAAGCCGGACAACAGGATCGACGTCTGCTCAAGGCGCCGATCGCTGACGCCGAGCAATTGCTTGAGCGCCTGGCCGCTCGCGTGCTTCGGCGAAAACAGGTGCTCACAGGCGTCCTTGACCAACTGAATCAGCAAGTAAAACCCCGACAACACGATATAGCCCCACACCAGCTCATAACTGATGAACCGCGCCAACGATACATATCCCGCCAGCAAGGCGATGGCCGAGGCAAACATCGAGAGGCTGGCGACGCTGTAGATCAGCCCGGCGAACACGCTGTTCGTCGCCGAGGGGTCATTGGCCGCGACCAGCGCCTTGCGCACTTTGCCGACGCGCAACAGCATCGTGCCGATGATCGCCAGTACCACCAGCGAAATCACCCCGCGCCCGGCCATAACGATATTGCTGCTCATGCCTGTGGCATTGGCGACTTGCACCAGCGTCACCAGCACCAGCAAGGTACAGGCAAGAATCCGCGGATAAGGCTTGAGCGCCATCGCCACCGGATCGGCAATCGCCGGCAGGCGCCACGACGGATGTTCGGTCGACAGCAATGCGCGGCTGAGCCCGGTGATCAGCACGCAGGCGTACACGACTTTTTCGAACTCTTCGGAAAACGTCTCCAGCACTGGCGGCAGGGCGTCGTGGCGGGTACAGGCGTAGAACAGCAGTTTCAGGGCGATGGCGGTGGTTATGAACGTCGCGATGGCTGACGCGAAGGCCAAGGCACTGCGCCGCAGTCGGCCCTCCGCCACGCGATGAATGCAGAACCAGGTCAGCCCGCGCTCAGCCAGACGCCGGCCGAACGTCCAGATCAGCAGGGCCAGCAGCACCAGCACGCAGGTGAAGAAACGCTCGCCCGGCGCCCAGACCGTGGCCCAGACGTCACCGACCTGTGCCACGAACAGGCGTAGCCGCTGGCGGTCGTCCTCGCTTGGACTGACCAGCGGCGCCCAGAAGTGCGGACTCAATACGCTACGGGTGCTCAGGGTCAGTTCACTTTCCAGCAGGGTGCGGCGGATGCCGGCGATCTGCGTGATCAGGTCGGCGGCATTCTGTTTCAGTGCGGCGAGGCTTTTCAGCGTGCCGTCGACTTTGCTTTTCTGCTCCGCCAGCGTCGCCCGCTGCGCGACGATATCGGCTTGCTCGGCGGCCACCTCCGCGTCGGGCGCTGTGCCGAGCACACCCAGTTGCACTGCCAGTTGCGCCTGTTGTGGCAACAGCGCCGCCGACAATCGGTCGACATCGAGAATGAACGCCTGCACCCGGTCCTGCGGGCCTTCGAGCTGGTTGTAATTGTTCGCTGCCGAAATCTGCTGCTTGAGCCCGTCGAGGCGTTGTTGCAGGGCTTGCAGATCGCTTTGCGAAATCACCGGCAGCGGCGCTGCGCTTGAGTTCGCCGGCGCCGCAAGGTCGGCCGCCCACAGTGCAGCGCTGCCCGGCATCAGCAGCAGCAACAGAATCAAAAACAACGACTTGGATGAACAGCGCATGGGGGCGGCAGGCTCGAGTTGATCGCACAGTCTATGAGGGTAGGTGATCGCGCCGAATGGGGCGGAAAACTTTCCGGGAAAAGGCCTTTGGCACGCTCAGCAGATCCAGCGGAATGATCAGCGCAACGCATGGTCAACCGGCAACAAAGGCTTCGAGAGCACACCATGTCCATTGCCAAGGAAACGATTGAATATCTGCGTCACCATTCACTGATGATCACCACCGCTGAGTCCTGTACGGCGGGAGAAATCGTCATGCTTTTATCGGAAGTGCCCGGCAGCGGCGAGTTGATCGAATGCGGCTATGTGGTCTACTCGCCGCAGGCCAAGCAGCGCTTGCTCCACGTCAGCCCGGCGACCATGGAAACCTTCAATCTGACCAGCGTCGAAGTCGCCAGTGAAATGGCGATCGGCGCTCTGCGCGACAGCACCGCCAACGTCGCGGTCGCCACCACCGGCATTCTCGGCCCCGACGACATGGATGGGATAAAAGCCGGAACCGTGTGTTTCGCCTGGGCGTTCCAGTTCGATGACGGACATTTTCTGTTCAGCACTCAGCAGTGGTTTCCCGGCTCGCGCAGCGAAGTGCAGACCCGCGCTTCGGAGTTCGCCTTGCAGCAGATGGCGGTTTTCCATCGTCGCGCTTTGCAGGGTGAAGGGCGGTGGAGCCGATGAAGCCTGACGCTGAGCATCCCGATTTAAAGAGCCGACAATTCCCGGTGCAGGAGGACATGGCCTATCAGTTGAAGGTCTGGCGCTTTGAGCACATCGGTTGGTATCTGCTGGTTGCGTGCATGCTGCTCGGCCTGTTGGGCCTGTTTTCCCGTGGCGTGCTCAGTTCGCAGGACGCCCGCAGCGACGACGGCAAAGTCCAGGTTGAATACGAGATGTTCCATCGCAACGGCTCGACCAACCCATTGAAACTCAGCGTGCACACGACGCCTGAAGCCACTGTCGAACTGGACATCGGCGGCGAGCTGCTCGATGGCTTCAGCATTGAAACGATGCAGCCGGCGCCGGTGCGTATGCGCAGCTCAGCGCAGGGCATGCGCTTGTGGTTGCAGGCGGACGCGCAGGGCCAGGCGACGCTGTACCTGACCCTGCGCGGCGACGGATTGGGCCTGTTTCGCAGCCATATCCGCGCGCCGGGCTCGAGCGAAGTCAGGCTCACTCAATTCATTTATCCATAGGTGACCCATGGACTCGGTGTTGCGCGCACTCGCGATGTATCTGGCACTGATGGTGCTGTTCAAAATTGCCGGCCGGCGGTCGCTGGCCGAGCTGACGACGTTTGATTTCGTGCTGCTGATGATCATCGGTGAAGCCACCCAGCAGGCCTTGCTGGGCGACGATTTCTCCCTGACCAATGCGTTTCTGGTGATCATCACCCTGATCGCCATCGACGTTGGGTTTTCCTTGCTCAAGCAGCGTTCCGGGTGGGTCTCGCGATTGATCGATGGCGAGCCGACAATCATCGTCGAGAACGGCAAGCTGCTGCATCGACGTCTGCGTCATGCGCGCCTGGTCGAGGCGGATGTCATGGAGGCGGCGCGCTCCAGCCAAGGCATTGAAACCATCGACCAGATCAAATTCGCGATCATTGAGCGCAACGGCAAGATTTCCGTGATCCGCCAGGATCCGGAAGGTGGCTGAACCCTTGGCGCCGGTCGCGGGCAATTTTTTTGAACGCTGAAAATCCCGCGTAGCCCAATGCTTACCAGTCATTGGAGGATTGCGAAATGAACGAGGCAGCGAGTTATTTTTCCATCGCCGTGGCGGTGATCATTCTGCTGGTCGACCTGTGGGCGATTGTCAGCGTGTTTCGCAGCAACAAGAGTGTTGGCGTCAAAGCCGCTTGGGCGATCGGTCTGATCGTGTTCCCGGTGCTCGGCCTGATCGTGTGGGGCATCGCCGGCCCGCGCGGTGTCAAGGAAGGGCCTTCGTCGCCAGAGCACAGCAAGGGCTGAGCATTGATGCAACCTGACCACTGTTTAAGGAGATCGTCATGAAAAAAATATGTGTATGCCTGGGCTTCTGCTCGATGTTTCTGTTGCATGGCTGTTTCGATTCGAACAAGGCGACCAGCCAGGACGAAGACAAGAGCAAGGCATCGGTGCAAATGCAGCAGAAGAAGGCAGATTAGCCCGGTAAGGTTCCCAGGGTTATTGGCACACGGCGCCGCTTTTCTTCGAACAGACTCGCTTCCACCTTTCGCAAATCCTGTGGGAGCGAGCCTGCTCGCGAAGGCTTTCGATAGTGAACAGCCAGCGCCTCACGCGTCAGTCCATTCCAGCCATGCCCAATAAGCCATAGCCGCAGCACTGATAGTCGCACCCAGCAGACAAACGCCAACCCAGCCAAAGTGCGCATAGGTGTACGTCGCCGCGATCGCGCCCAGGCCACTGCCCATCGAGTAAAAACACATATACGCACCGACCAGTCGGCTTTGCGCATCGGGTCGTGCGGCAAAGATCAGACTTTGATTGGTGACCTGCACCGCTTGGACGGCGAAGTCGAGCAGGACTACGCCCACAGCCATCGCCAACAGCGAGCGCTCGACAAACGCGATGGGCAACCACGACAGGGTCAACAGTGCCAAGGCGATGCCGGTAGTGCGATTGCCCAAACCGCGATCGGCAAGGCGTCCGGCCCGTGCGGCGGCAAGTGCGCCCGCCACCCCGGCCAGGCCGAACAGGCCGATCTGCGTATGCGAGAGCGACAGTGGCGGCGCGCTGAGCGGCAGCACCATAGACGTCCACAACACGCTGAATGCAGCAAAGACGAGCAGCGCGAACATGCCTCGGATCCGCAATACGCGCTCAGTCATAAACAACTGGAAGACCGAACGCAGCAATTGCCAGTAATTGCCCTGTGCGGGCGGTTTCGCCGAAGCGGGCAGGGTGCGCGACAACATGATCGCAACACCGATCATCATCATTGCCGAGACGAAATAGACGCTGCGCCAGCCCGCCACGTCGGCAACTACGCCGGAGACGAAACGCGCCAGCAGGATGCCAAGCACCACGCCGCTGGTGACGGTGCCCACGGCTGCACCGCGCTGATCCGGGCTCGCGAGGCTGGCGGTGCAGGCGACCACCACTTGCACGACAACCGCTAACAAGCCTACCAACACCATGGCTGCGAGCAGCATGCCCCAGCTTTCGGCGAAGCCGACTGCGCACAGCGCCACCGCCGACAAAAGCAACTGGCTGATGATGAGCTTCTTGCGATCGAGCAAATCACCCAGCGGCACGATGAACAACAGGCCGACGGCATACCCGGCTTGGGTGGCGGTCACTACAACGCCGATGGCACCAGACGAAACGCCCAGGCTGACCGCCATGGATTCGAGCAACGGCTGGGCGAAGTAAACGTTGGCCACCGCCATGGCGCAGGTGATCGCAAAAAGGAAAGTCTGTAAGCGACTCAAACCAGCCGACGAGGTGTGAGCCGCATCGTCTGGATCGAGCAGGGTTTGCGTGGGGCAGGGCATCCTTGCGTCCTCGTATTGTGGTTTTGAATTGAAACCTTGGCATTGATCTTTGTCTATTCAGGTTGTTAAATGCAACCACATTCAGCCGCTGATACAGTTCAGGAACAACATGGCCCGACAGCAATTATTGGCCCAGAGCGAATGCCCGGTGGCGCGGACCCTTGAGGCCATTGGCGATCGCTGGGCCTTGATGATTATTCGCGATGCATTCGATGACGTGCGCCGTTTCAGCGAATTCCAGAAACGGCTGGGGCTGGCGAAGAACATACTCTCGGCCAAACTGAAAAGGCTGGTCGAACTCGGTGTGCTGGAGATTCAACCGGCGTCCGACGGCAGTGCCTACAAGGAATACGTGCTCACTGACATGGGCCGCGCGGTGTTTCCCATCGTTGTCAGTCTGCGCCAGTGGGGCGAGCGCTTTCTGTTCGCGCAAGGCGAGGAGCATTCGGTATTGCTCGACAATGAGCGGGCCGAGCCTGTTGAGACTATCGTCGTCCGTTCGACCGCCGGCGCGCTGCTGACTCCGGCCCATTGCCATCGAAAACTGGTGACACGCGGGCGATGATGCGCGCTGGCTGTGAATTGTCTGTCAGAGTTTGTTGAGGGGGATTTTCAGGTAGACCACGCCATTGTCTTCCGCCGCCGGCAGATTTCCCGCCCGCACATTCACTTGTATGGCCGGCAGCAACAACGTCGGCATGCCCAGCCCGGCATCACGCTGAGTGCGCATTTCGACGAACGCCGCTTCATCGATTCCGTCGTGCACGTGGATATTGCTTTTGCGCTGTTCGCCAACGGTGGTCTGGCAGTGCGAGGCGCGGCCCTCGGGCGGGTAATCGTGGCAAACGTAGAGCCTCACGCTGGCCGGAAACGCCAACAGCTTCTGGATCGACTTGAATAATTGCTGCGCATTGCCGCCGGGGAAATCGCAGCGCGCGGTGCCGACGTCGGGCATGAACAGCGTGTCGCCGACGAGGATCTGTTCGGCGTCGATCAGGTAGGCCATGTCCGCTGGCGTATGGCCAGGGACGTGCAGGGCGGTGGCCTTGAGATTGCCGATCATGAACGCCTCGTCCGGCGCGAACAGGTGATCGAACTGCGAGCCATCGACGCGAAATTCCGGCTCAAGGTTGAACAGCGCCTTGAACACGTTCTGCACTTTACTGATCGATTCGCCGATGGCGATCTTGCCGCCCAATTGACGACGCAGATAAGGCGCGGCGGACAGGTGATCGGCGTGTGCATGGGTTTCCAGCAACCATTGCACTTGCAAGCGATGCGCACGTACGAAGGCGATGATCTTGTCCGCCTGTGCCGTGCCGGTGCGTCCGGCGGCGCCGTCGTAATCGAGCACCGGGTCGACGATTGCGCACTGGCCACCGTCGGCTTCATAGACCACGTAGCTGTAGGTCGAGGAGGCGGGGTCGAGGAACGCTTCAATCAGGGCGGGCATGGCTAAAACCTGTGCTGGGGAATTTCGGGTTGCAACACTTTATGTAAAAACATAATGTTCGCAGCTTAAGTGACCTTCAAGGCCTCGTGCAAATGCAATCCAGTCTGACCGAATGTGAAGTCGCCCAACTGCGCGCCTCGGCGTCCAAAGCCTGCGCGCTGCTCAAGGCTCTGGCCAATGAGGATCGCCTGTTGATTCTCTGCCAACTGACGCAAGGCGAACGCAACGTCGGCGAGCTGGAAACCATGACCGGTGTACGCCAGCCGACGCTGTCCCAGCAACTCGGCATCCTCCGCGACGAAGGGCTGGTCGCGACCCGCCGCGAAGGCAAATACATTTTCTACGGCCTGGCCAGTCACGAAGTGATCCAGGTGATGAAAACTCTGTCGGGGCTGTATTGCGGAGCGGTGCTCAAGAGCTGGGAACAGTCATAAATGCCAGCCCTCACACTTACTTACCCTGTGGGAGCTGGCTTGCCAGCGATGAGGACTTATCAGCCAATATTTATGTGACTGACACACCGCTTTCGCTGGCAAGCCAGCTCCCACAGGTTCTTTGGTTTGACCCGAACAAATCCTTGCGTGCAGCAAAAGGAACAAGCAATGAACGATCAACACTGGGGCCCATCCATCAGTGCGGACATCGTGGTCATCGGCGGCGGGACGGCCGGCATCGCTTTTGTCGCCAGCCTGCTCAAGCGTGACCCGCATCTCAACATCACCGTAATCGAACCGAGTTCAGAGCATTACTATCAACCGGCGTGGACGCTGGTCGGCGGTGGCGCGTTTGACGTGAAAGACACGGTCAGACCGATGAGCAAAGTCATGCCGCGTCAGGCAACGTGGATTCAGGCCAGCGTCAGCGCCATCGATCCGGATCACCACCAACTCACCCTCGACGACCAGCGCACCGTCAGCTATCAGAACCTGATCGTCTGCCCCGGCCTGCGCCTGGCCTGGGAGAAAATCGAAGGCTTGCAGGAAAGCCTCGGCCAGCACGGCGTCACCTCCAACTACAGCTATCAACACGCCCAGTACACTTGGGATCAAGTGCAGAAACTGCGCGACGGCCGGGCGCTGTTCACCCAGCCAGCGATGCCGATCAAATGCGCCGGCGCGCCGCAAAAAGCCTTGTACCTGTCTTGCGACCATTGGCGCAAATCCGGAGTACTGCGCAACATCAACGTTGAGTTCAATCTGGCCGGCGCCGTGCTGTTTGGCGTGCCGACGTTCGTGCCGCCGCTGATGAAGTACATCGAACAGTACGACGCGCAACTGGCGTTCAACTCGAATCTGGTCAAGGTCGACGGCCCGACGAAAACCGCGTGGTTCGAAGTCAAGGACGCCGACGGCAACGTCAACCGCGTGGCGAAAACTTTCGATCTGCTCCACGTCGTGCCGCCACAAGTCTCGCCGGATTTCATCGCGCAAAGCCTACTGGCCGATGCCGGCGGTTGGTGTGAAGTCGATCCGCACAGCCTGCAGCATCCGCGCTATCCCGACGTGTTCGCACTGGGCGATATCTGCGGCACCAGCAACGCGAAAACGGCGGCGGCGGTGCGCAAGCAGGTTGTCGTGGTTGCGCAAAACCTCTTGGCCGCGCGCAAGCAACAGCCGCTGCCGCTCAAGTACGACGGCTACGGCTCGTGCCCGCTGACGGTGGAGAAGGGCAAGGTCATCCTCGCCGAGTTCGGCTATGGCGGCAAACTGCTGCCGACCTTCCCGCTGGACCCGACCGTGCCCCGGCGTTCGGCATGGTGGCTGAAGGCGACGCTGCTGCCGTGGTTTTACTGGCACGGCATGCTCAAGGGCCGCGAGTGGCTGACGCGCCTGTCCAAGGTCGACTGAGAAAAACCTATGTTGCTGGCAAGTCTGTTTGGTGTGGTGATGGGGTTGGTGCTCGGCCTGACCGGTGCGGGCGGCGGGATCCTCGCGGTGCCGGCGCTGGTGCTCGGGCTCGGCTGGACAATGACGCAAGCGGCGCCTGTGGCGTTGTTTTCGGTCGGCAGCGCGGCAGCGGTCGGGGCGATCGATGGTTTGCGCCACGGCCTGGTGCGTTATCGCGCGGCGCTGTTGATTGCGGCACTGGGCGCGGTGTTTTCGCCGCTGGGGATCTACTTCGCGCATCAGTTGCCGGAAAGGGTTCTGATGATTCTGTTCAGCCTGCTGATGGTGCTGGTTGCCTGGCGAATGTTCAGAAAAGACCGTCAGCAAGCGGGGCCGAGCGATCACGGCCACGCCAGTTGGGGCCAGAAAAACTGCATGCTCAACGAGCAGACCGGGCGCTTCGACTGGACCGCCAAATGCACCGCCACCCTGGCTGCACTGGGAGCGGTTACTGGCGTGGTGTCGGGTTTACTTGGCGTCGGCGGCGGTTTTCTGATCGTGCCGGCGTTCAAGCAACTGACCGATGTGCAGATGCGCGGCATCGTTGCGACGTCGTTGATGGTGATCAGTCTGATTTCCGCGATCGGGGTGATCGGCGCGTTTCATGCGGGGGTGCGTATCGACAGCCAGGGCGCGGCGTTCATTGTCGCCAGCATCGTTGGCATGATCATCGGTCGCAGTCTGTGCGCACGGGTGCCGGCGCGGGCGTTGCAGGTGGGGTTTGCCAGTGTCTGTCTGGTGGTGGCGGGGTACATGTTGTTGCGGGCTTGAGGATCAAAAGATCGCAGCCTCGTAGCACTCGACAGCTCCTACCAGAGAGTGCGGTCCTGTAGGAGCTGCCGAAGGCTGCGATCTTTTCAGACGGTTACAACACCAGGTGCGGCAGCCAGAGCGAAAGGGCGGGCACGTAGGTGACCAGCATCAACACCAGGAACAGCACCGCATAGAACGGCAGCAGGGCTTTAACGGTGCTTTCGATACTGACCTTGCCCACCGCCGAGCCCACGAAGAGCACGGCGCCCACCGGCGGTGTTATCAATCCGATCCCCAGGTTGACCAGCATGATCATGCCGAACTGCACCGGGTCGACACCGATACCGAGAATCACTGGCATCAGGATCGGCGTGAGGATCAGGATCAGCGGCGCCATGTCCATCACCGTGCCCAACAGCAGCAACATGACGTTGATGCACATCAGGATCACGTAACGGTTGTCCGACAGGGTCAGGAACATCGTGGTGATCTTCGCCGGGATCTGCATCAGCGTCATGATGTAGCCGAAGCTCGCGGCGAAGCCGATCAGAATCATCACAATCGAGATCGTCCGCACGGTGCGGTGCATCAGCTTGGGCAGCTCACGCCACTTGTAGTCGCGATAGATGAACATGGTCACGAAGAACGACCACAGCACTGCGATCGCCGCCGATTCCGTCGCGGTGAAAATCCCCGAGAGGATGCCACCGAGAATGATCACCATCGCCATCAGGCCCCAGAGGGCCTCGCCGACGATTTTCAGCGCCTGGCGCATCGGGATGACTTCGCCCTTCGGGTAGTTGCGCTTTTTCGCGAAGATCAGACACAGCACCATCAGGCAGGCGCTCATCAGCAGGCCCGGAACGATGCCGGCCATGAACAGCGAGGCGATCGAAACGGTACCACCGGCGGCCAGCGAGTAGAGCACCGAGTTATGGCTTGGCGGGGTCAGCAGGGCCTGCACCGAACCGCTGACGGTGACGGCGGTGGAGAAGTCCCGTGGATAGCCCTTGCGTTCCATTTCCGGAATCAGCACCGAACCCACCGAGGCGGTGTCCGCTACCGACGAGCCGGAGATCGCGCCGAAGAAGGTCGAAGCGACGATGTTGACCAGTGACAGGCCACCGCGCACGAAACCCACCAGCACGCCGGCACACGCCACCAATCGCCGGGACATGCCGCCCTCGGCCATGATCGCACCGGCGAGGACGAAGAACGGAATGGCCAGCAGCGAGAATTTGTTCACGCCCGAGGCGACCTGGATCATCACCGCCTGGAACGGAATGTCGATCCACCATGCGCCGATCAGCGCGGCGGCGCCCAGCGCGTAGGCGACCGGCATGCCGATCAGGATCAAAGCGATAAAACTGCCCAGCAGTATCAGAGCGTCCATTAAGCGGCACCTTCACTTTCTTCCACCAGGTCGAACTGCACGACCCGCCGTTTGCTCTGGTCACCGAGCAAGAGTTTTTCCAGGACAAAAATCAGCGTCAGCAAGCCGCCCACCGGAATCGGCAGGTAGGTCACGCCAACGCGCAGATCGGGCAGGGCGGCCATGAACTGGTTCCAGGTCGACATGCACAGCTTGGCGCCCCAGATGGTCATGAAGATGCAGATCGCCGCCATCAGCAGTTGCGAAAAAATCGCCGCCGCTGATCTCAACTGCGGTGACATGCGATCGGTGAGCATGGCCACGGCCATGTGCGCGCCGGCGCGGTAACTGGCGGCGGCACCGATGAAAGTGAACACCATCATCAGCAGGATCGCCGTCGGCTCTGGCCAGCTTGAGCCGGTGCCAAGTACGTAGCGGGCGAATACGCCCCAGGGAATCATCAGGGAAATCGCCAGGACGGAAACGCCGGCGACCCAGATGCATGTCATGTAGATCTTGTCGTTGATACGCAGCAGCAGATTCTTCATCGGGTTCCACCGTAACCGGGCGCGCCTGAGTCATCAGGCGCGCCGGGCCTTGTTCATGAGTACGGAGCGGGAGGCGTTACTGAACGGCTTCGATTTTCTTGATCAGGTCGGCGTACTTCGCGCCGTACTTTTCCCGTACCGAAGCGGTGGCGTCGTAGAAGGGTTTCTTGTCGACTTCGATGAACTCGACGCCGGCGGCCTTGAGTTTTTCTTCACTGGCGGCGGACTTCTTGTCCCACAGCACGCGTTCTTCAGCCTGAGCAGCCTTGGCGGCTTTCTTCACCAGTTCCTGTTGATCCGGAGTGAGTTTCTCCCAAGTGATTTTCGACATCACGATCGGCTCTGGCAGGATCAGGTGACCGGTCAGGCTGTAGAACTTGGCGTTCTGGAAGTGGTTGTGTTCGAGCAGGGTCGGCGGGTTGTTTTCCGCGCCGTCGATCACGCCGGTCTGCAGGGCGCTGAAGATCTCGCCGGTGTCCATGGCGATGCCGTTACCGCCCATGGCATTCATCATGTCGATGAACATCGGGTTGCCTTGCACGCGGATCTTCATGCCCTTGAGGTCTTCGAGTTTGCGCACGGGTTTCTTGGTGTAGATGTTGCGCGTGCCGCCGTCCATCCACGCCAACGCTACCAGGCCGAATTCGGAGTTGGTGATCTTGTCGAGAATCTCATCGCCCACCGCGCCATCGATGACGTTACGCATGTGCTGATGGTCGCGGAAAATGAACGGCATGTTGAACACGTTCACGTCCGGCACCACGGGGCCGACGATACCCAGGCTGACGCGCGACAGCTGCACCGCGCCGACCTGCATCTGCTCGATGACTTCCTTCTCGGAACCGAGCACGCCACCCGGGAAATATTGGAAGGTCAGTTCGCCGTTGGTTTCCTTGGTCAGGGTCTTGCCCATGTTTTCTTCGGCGACCACGGTTGGATAACCGGCGGGGTGGATGTCAGCGAATTTGAGTTTGATTTCTGCCTGAGCGGCACCAGCGAAGGTGAACATCAGCGGAAGTGCAGCGGCGAGCAAGGTGCGTTTGAAGTTCATGGGGGTGAGTCTCCAGTCTTGTTATTTTTGTGTTCAAGGCGCAGCGGTGCAGCAGAGGGGCTAAAGCAGATCGTTGAATTCAGGTTCGGCGAGGCCTTTGACGCCCGGCTTCAAAGCGAATAAGCCGCCGGCCAGGGATTGCGGGTCGAGGTCGTCGCCGGGGCGAATCGAGGCGACAAAAAGAGTGTCGAAGTTGCTGCCGCCGAAAGCGCACATGGTCGGTTTTTTCACCGGCACTTCCAGTGAGAAGTCGAGGCGGCCATCCGGCGCGAAGCGGTGAATCAGGCCGGCGTCGTTGGCACAGATCCAGTAGCAACCTTCGGCATCCACGGCGGCGCCGTCGGGGCGGCCGGGGAAGTGATTCATGTCGACGAAGATTCGGCGATTCGACGGCGTACCGGTTTCGATGTCGTAATCGAAGGCCCAGATCAGCTGCACGTTGGGGTGCGAGTCCGACAGGTACATGGTTTTGCCGTCAGGGCTGAAGGCGAGGCCGTTGGGCACGATGAAGCCATTCAGTTGCGCTTCGATCACGCCAGTCTGCCCGGCGCTGTAGCGATAGAGTCGGCCTTCAGGGGCGTTCAGGCCCATGTTCAAGACCATGCTCCCTGCCCAGAAACGCCCTTGGCGATCGCAGCGACCGTCGTTGAGGCGCATGTCGGGGCGGCTGTGCTCGACGGTGGCGAGCAATTCGCTGTCGAGGCTGCCGTCGGTGTGCGGGTGCAGGCGAAAGAAACCGCTTTCCATGCCGGCGACCCAGCCGCCACTGCGGTGGCGGGTGATGCAGGCGAGCATTTCCGGGGTTGTCCACGAGGCAACATGGCCAGTGTCGGCACTCCAGCGTTGCAGCCCGCCGTTGGGAATATCGACCCAGTACAGCGCGTTTTCCTGCGCCACCCAGACCGGGCTTTCACCGACCGCGTTGCGGGCGTCGACGATCAATTCGGCTTGCATACTCATTCCCTTGGTTTTTATTGGAGGGGGATCAAGTCGAGCGATCAGTCGCCGAACGGGCCTGCTGCGACGAAGGCGCCGCCCTGATAGATCCGCGCCGGATCATCGTCGGCCGGCATCGGCTGCGCTTCGACCTTGTCGCGGAACACTTCCGAGCTGTCCCTGGCTTCGAAGCCGAGGTGGCTGGCGTAGCGGTTGTCCCACCAGACGTCTTTGTTGGCGGACATGCCGTAGACCACGGTGTGACCGACGTTCGGCGTGTACAGCGAGCGTTCGAGCAGTTGCGTGAGATCGTCGAAGCTCAGCCAGGTGTGCATCATCCGGCGGTTCTGCGGCTCGGGGAACGAGGAACCGATGCGGATGCTGACGGTTTCGATGCCGTAGCGATCGAAGTAGAAACTGGCCATGTCTTCGCCGTAGGACTTGGAGAGGCCGTAGTAACCGTCAGGACGGCGCGGGGAGGTGGCGTCGAGTTTTTCGTCCTGCTTGTAGAAGCCGATCACGTGGTTCGAACTGGCGAAGATCACCCGCTTCACGCCGTGCTTGCGCGCCGCTTCGTAAATGTGAAAGACACCGCAGATGTTGGCGCCGAGGATTTCTTCGAACGGCCGCTCAACCGAAACGCCGCCGAAATGCAGAATCGCATCGACGCCTTCGACCAGTTGATGCACCGCTTGCTTGTCGGCGAGGTCGCAGAGCACGACTTCTTCGTGTTCATCGACGGCCGGGGCGAGGGCGGCGATGTCGGACAGGCGCAGCACATTGGCGTAAGGGCGCAGGCGTTCGCGCAGGACTTTGCCCAGGCCTCCGGCGGCACCGGTCAGCAGCAGGCGGTTGAAAGGAGCGCGGGGGGTAGAGGTAGACGTCATGGCAATCCATGAACACATTGTTATTAGGTTTGTTGTAGGTTGTCGTATGACTGCGCTGAAGTATCGGTAGGGTTTCCGGCTCTTGTCAACGCGACTTTTGGTGTAGATGACGGAAGGGGCGATTCATTTTCTCAACACCCTATACCTGACTTGCAATGCAATCCCCTTGTGGGAGCGAGCCTGCTCGCGAATGCGGTGTGCCAGTCAGAACAAATCGACTGGTCCGGCGCTTTCGCGAGCAGGCTCGCTCCCACAGGGCAAACCGCCAACCGTTACAACAACGAAATCGGATAGCTGATGAATATCCGGTTTTCGTCGAACTCATTGGTGCTGAAGTCCCGGCGAATGGTCGCGTTGCGCCATTTTACGTTGAGGTTTTTCAGCGGGCCGCTCTGCACGGTGTAGGCCAGTTCCGACTCGCGGCCCCATTCCTTGCCATCGTTGGTGCTGGCGGTGTGCACGTTATCGCCGCTGATGTAGCGGTTCATCAGGGTCAGGCCAGGCACGCCCAGCGCAACGAAGTTGTAGTCGTGACGCACCTGCCAGGAGCGCTCTTTGGCGTTGTCATAACTGGCGTTGTAACTGTCGTTGGCCAGGGTGCCGCCGCTGGTGCCGTTGACGCGCATCCACGCATCGTCGCCAGTAAGTTTCTGCAGGCCGACGTAAAAGGTGTTGCCGCCATACTTGGCCGAGAGCAGGGCGAACGCGGTCTTGTTGTCGAGGTCGCCGGCCTGGGCGCTGCCGTCTTCCTTGCCGGTGAAGAAACCGAGGTTGGCGCCCAGCGTCCAGTCGCCCATCGGCTGGCTGTGGCTGAGGTTGAAATACTGCTGCTGATAGATGTCAGTGAGCTCGGCGTACCACACGCCGACCATGGTGCGTTTTTCGTTGAAGGTGTATTCGCCGCCGCCGAAGTTGAAGCGATCGGAGGTGAATGCACCGCGGCCGTTCATCGACATGTCTTCCATGCTCGCGTCGTTGCGCGGACTGTTGCCACGGAACTGGCCGCCGTAGACAGTCAGGCCGTTGATCTCGGTGGAGGTGATCTGGCCGCCGCGAAAGGTCTGCGGCAGGGAACGGCCGTCATCGGAGCGCAGGATCGGCAGCACCGGCATCCATTCGCCGACCTTCAGTTCGGTCTTCGAGACTTTGGCTTTCAGCGCCACGCCGAGGCGGCCGAAGTTGTCGGCGGGGCGGCCGTCATCATGGATCGGCAGCAACTGCGTGCCACCGGTACCTTTGCCGCCATCGAGCTTCTGCGAGTACAGGCCAAGGATGTCGAGACCGAAGCCGACGGTGCCTTGGGTGAAGCCGGATTTGGCGTCGAGGATGAAGTTCTGCGTCCACTCTTCAGCCTTGCCTTGCGGGTTGGCCGGGTTGACGAAGTTGCGGTTGAAGTAGGCGTTGCGCAGGTTCAGCGTGGCTTTGCTGTCTTCCAGGAAGCCTTCGGCATCGGCGCTCATCGGCAACGCCAGGGCGAGGCTACTGCAGCCGATCAGGCTCAGGGTCGAACGCGGTTTGAAATGGGCAACACGTGAAGGGCGGACGGAATTGCGGGCGAGTGGGCTCACTGTGACGCTCCCTGAATCGTTTGTTGTTTTTATTATTTGTCATACGTCGTCGTACAACATTGAGGCGGATATTTCCCAGATTTTCGGAGCTTGTCAACTGGAAGTTATACGATGACCCTCCATGCGACGCAGAACCCCTGTGGGAGCGAGCCTGCTCGCGAATGCGGACTTTCCTTCAATGAAGTTGTCGACTGACACAGCGCTTTCGCGAGCAGGCTCGCTCCCACAGGGTTCCTTGGTGTCTGTCGAGCCGTGTATTGCCCGTCAAATTGCGGCAAACTTCCTTCACCCCCAGCACCAGGCCGATCCATGGATAAATACGCCCCGCGCAACTGGCAGCCCCACGAAAAACCCAGCCTGCCCGGATCCCCCTCGACTCCATTGCACTCCACGCCCAAGCGCTTGGCATACGCGGCGGTCGGTGTGCTGGTCGCGGTGACCGGTGGGCTGGGGAATTCATTGGTGGTGGCCAACCTGCCTTATCTGCAAGGTTCGCTCGGCGCGACCACGGCGGAGATGGCCTGGCTGCCGGCGGCGTACGTGATGACCAACGTGTCGATGAACCTGCTGCTGGTCAAGTTTCGCCAGCAGTTTGGCTTGCGCGCGTTCACCGAGGTGTTTCTGGTGCTGTATGCGCTGGTGACCTTCGGCCATTTGTTCGTCAACGATCTGAATTCGGCGGTGGCGGTGCGTGCTGCCCACGGCATGGTCGGTGCAGCGCTGAGCTCGCTGGGCCTGTATTACATGGTCCAGGCGTTTCCGGCGAAGTGGCGGCTGAAGGCGCTGGTGCTCGGCCTCGGCACTTCACAACTGGCATTACCGCTGGCGCGGCTGTTTTCCGAAGACCTGTTGCAGATTGCCGAATGGCGCGGCCTCTATCTGTTCGAATTGGGCATGGCGCTGCTGTCACTTGGCTGTGTATTGCTGCTCAAACTGCCACCCGGCGACCGCTTCAAAACCTTTGAAAAACTCGACTTCCTGACCTTCGCCATCCTCGCCACCGGTGTGGCGTTGTTGTGCGCGGTGCTGTCGCTCGGGCGCATCGACTGGTGGCTGGAAGCAGACTGGATCGGTGTGGCGCTCGCATGCTCGATTGCGCTGATCATCATGGGCCTGGCCATCGAGCACAACCGCAGCAACCCGATGCTGATGACCCGCTGGCTCGGCAGCGGAACGATGATTCGCCTGGCGCTGGCGGTAACCCTGATTCGCATGGTCACTTCGGAGCAATCCACCGGCGCGGTCGGGTTCATGCAGAACCTCAACATGGGCTATGAACAACTGCACAGTCTGTACGTGGTGATGCTGATCGGCAGCATCGCCGGCCTTGCCACCAGCGCGTTGACCATCGACCCCAAACACCTGCTGATGCCATTGATCATCTCGCTGGCACTAATGGCCACCGGTTCGGTGATGGACAGCTTCTCGAATAACCTGACCCGCCCCGCAAACCTGTATTTCAGCCAGTTCCTGCTGGCGTTCGGCAGTACGTTTTTTCTCGGCCCGACCATGGTCTTCGGTACGCGCAACGTGCTGACCAATCCGCGCAATCTGGTGAGCTTTTCCGTGCTGTTCGGGATCTGCAACAACCTCGGCGGATTGCTCGGCGCGGCGTTGCTCGGCACTTTTCAGATCGTGCGGGAGAAGTACCATTCCAGCCACATCGTCGATCATCTGGTGATGTCCGATCCGTTGGTCGCGGCGCGAGTGCAGAGCGGCGGCTCGGCGTTCGGCGGTTTGCTCGCCGACCCGAGCCTGCGCAATCTGGCCGGCATTCGCAGCCTCGCCAATGCGGCGACACGCGAAGCGAACGTGCTGGCCTATAACGATGTCTTCATGCTGATCGCGGTCATTGCCGTCCTGACCATGATCTGGCTTTCGATTCGCGCGTTGTGGCTGATGAGCACCACCAAAGCCATTGAACCGACACCTTCCGTACCACCCAGCGGTGCCACTTCTTCATGACCGAACCGACCACCACAACCACCAACGCCATCGCCGCCACGCCTGAAGGGGAGGCGCCGCCGTCATCACCCAACACTGCGCCGCGTTCGCTGCGGGTGCGGATCATTTCTTCACTGGGCTTTGCCGCAATCGCCATCGTCGGCGTACTGATCGTGCTGTATGCGTGGCAACTGCCGCCATTCAGCAGTGCGGTCGAAACCACCGAAAACGCCTTGATCCGCGGGCAGGTGACGATCATCGGCCCGCAGCTCAGCGGCTATGTGTTCGAAGTGCCGGTGCAGGACTTCCAGTACGTCAAGGCTGGGGACCTGCTGGTGCGTCTGGACGACCGCATTTATCAGCAACGCCTCGACCAGTCGCTGGCACAACTGGCGGTGCAGAAAGCCGGATTGGCCAATGTCGTGCAGCAGCGCAACAGCGCCGAGGCGACGATCAAATTGCGTCAGGCAGTGCTCGCCGACAGCCAGGCGCAGTTGCGCAAGAGCGAGGCTGATCTGCGCCGCAATCAGGAACTGGTGCGTGACGGCTCGGTGTCCAAACGTGAATTCGACGTGACCCTCGCCGCCAACGCGCAGAGCACCGCGGCGGTAGCGCAGGCCAAGGCCAATCTGGAAATCGCCCGCCAGGATCTGCAAACGGTGATCGTCAATCGGGGCTCGCTGGAAGCCGCCGTGGCCAGTGCCGAAGCGGCGGTGCAACTGGCGCGGATCGATCTGTCGAACACGCGGATTGTTGCACCGCGAGATGGCCAGCTCGGGCAGATCGGCGTGCGCCTCGGCGCCTATGTCAACTCCGGCGCGCAGTTGATGGCATTGGTGCCGGATCAGAAATGGGTGATCGCCAACATGAAGGAAACCCAGATGGCCAATGTGCGTGTCGGGCAACCGGTGCGCTTCACCGTCGACGCTTTGAACCACCGCAGATTCACCGGCCATGTGCAGCATATTTCGCCGGGCACCGGGTCGGAATTTGCCTTGCTGCAGGCCGACAACGCCACCGGCAACTTCGTCAAGATTGCTCAGCGGGTGCCGGTACGGATCACGATTGACCCGGATCAGCAGGAAGAAGAGCGGCTCAGGCCGGGGATGTCAGTGGTTGTCAGTATTGATACTGCAGCGGGTGATACTCAGCATCACTGATTAGCTGCGACGTCTGCTTGCGAAACCCTTGTATCAGTGACAAATACTCCAGCCGACTCACCGCTTCGCGAGCAGGCTCGCTCCCGCAAGGGGCAGTGGTTTTCCGGGTGTCGCACGATCCTGAGCCGCTGCGGTCGTACTTTTCACCTAGCCGCATCACAGTGTGGAGATCCAATGAGCCAGGAAGTCCTGACTACCGAAACCAACCGTCGCCAGTTGCAGCAGATCATCGCCGGGCTGTCGGACGGGGTGATTCTGCTGGAGCTCGACAAAAGCATTCTCTGGGCCAACGAAGCGGCGCTGACCATGCACGGTGTCAGCACCATCGGTGATCTGGGCACCAACGCTGACGAGTATGCCAAGCGCTTTACGCTGCGCTATCGCAATAATCATGTCTTGCCACCCGAGAACTACCCGATCAGCCGCGTGGCGCGCTGTGAAGCGTTCAGTGATGTGCTGATCGAAGTCTCCTCCGTGGATGACCCCGAGCATATCTGGGTGCACAGCGTGCGCAGCATGGTGCTGACCGACCGCGTCGGCCAGCCCGAGTCGCTGGTGCTGATCATGAGCGACGTCACCGATTGGGCCAACGCCGAGTTGCGCTTCGAAAAAACCTTCAATGCCAACCCTGCGCCGGCAGTGATCTGTCGTCTGAGCGATTTGCGTTACATCAAGGTCAATCCGGGCTTTCTGGAAATGACCGGCTACACCCGCGATCAAGTGATCGGCACTTCGGCCTATGAAATCGATATTTTCGAACAGGCCGATCAGCGCGATCTGGCCGTTCAGCGCTTGCGCGATGTCGCGACCATCCCGCAAATGCAGGCGGAATTGCGTCTGCCGGATGGGGGCAGCAAGCAGGTGATCGTTGCCGGGCAGCCGCTGCTGCTCAATGACGAGAATTGCATGCTGTTCTCCTTTGTCGACATGGAGCCCCGGCGCCGCGTGGAAGTTGCCTTGCGTCAGAGCGAGGAGCGCTTTGCAAAGGCGTTTCGTCTGACACCGGTACCGATTCTGATCTGCACCGCTGACAAGCAGGAGGTCATCGACGTCAATCAGGCATTCCTCGATACCCTGGCCTATGACAGCGATGACGTACTCGGGAAAACCGTGACGCAATTGAGCTTCATCCACGATGACGGCGCGCGCACGCGGCTGTTGTCGGCGCTGGCGAAGAACGGTCGGGTGGATCGCGTCGACGTGCCGGTTCGCAAGAAGGATGAGGAGTTGCTGGAGTGTGCAGTTTCCGCTGACACCGTAAATATCCACGATGTTTCCTGTTATCTGCTGGTGCTGATGGACATGACCGAGCGCAAGCGCACTGAGCTTGAGTTGGTGGCGGCGATTGAAGAGGTGATGAAGGATGCGTCGTGGTTCAGCCGAACGTTGATCGAAAAGCTGGCCAACGTGAAGAAAATCAACTCGCCGCAACTGCCCAGCGCTTCGTTCACTGATCTGACGGCGCGTGAGCGGGATGTACTGGGTTTGATCTGTGAAGGTCTGGCGGACAAGGAGATTGCCGCGCGGTTGAAATTGGCGCCGAACACCGTGCGCAATCATGTCGCGACTGTGTATTCGAAAATTGATGTGCACAGCCGCAGCGAGGCGATTGTCTGGGCTCGGGAGCGAGGCTTGTTTTCGGGAGAGTGGGGCACCAAGGGCCAGCGTTGAAGGGGTGCAAATGCACTAGTTACAAGGGTGCAAATTCATGTATTGGCGAGGGCGTTGTGTTCTTAGGCTGGTGGGGTGCGGTGTGGGCCATTTCGGCCTGCGATCGTGCCCCTTTTGAAACAGCCATAGGAACAACCTCAATGATGAATCTTGCGCAGTTGCGCGCTCGGCTCGAGCACAGTTTTGCGCCGCTGGCTTGTGAGTGTTCGGTGGATGGTGATCATTCGCTGACGGTCAAGTTGTATCACCGGGATTCGGGGCAGGTGGATCTGGTGATCAGCGGTCTGGATCTGGCTTCGCTGCGTACGCCTGGGGCGGTTGAGGCGTTGGTGGATGAGTTGCGGTATGAGCTTGAGAGCAATTCCTTGCGTTCTTCGCGGGATCCGGATTTGGCTTAGTGCGCTTTGGTCTTGGCGGCCTTTGGGCCGGCCATGTTGTGGGGGGGTTGGGTGTATATCCGTTTCTGCGGGTGCTACTGGTTACGGTTCCGCCCTTACGGCGGGTCACTTTTGGCAAACGCCGGAATGCCGGCCCAGCCCAAAGTAACCAAAAGGTCTTCGCCCTGACGTTCGGCCCGCTCGCTGAAGCTCGGGGTTCCTTCGCTCCGGGATCGATCCTGGCGCAGCGGCTACGGTTTGCTTCGCTGCACCTCCTTCCGCTGTGTACGACTGCGTCGTACGGTCGCTGCGCTCCCACGCCCGGATCAATCCCTCCACTCAGCCTGCCGACGGGCTCTTAGATCAAGATCAAAAGCGGTACTCGAGCTAACGCTCATTGTTTTGAGTGGTGAAGAGCGGATGAGCTTTGCTTCTTCCGTTTCTGTGGGAGCGAGCCTGCTCGCGATGAGGCCCTCGCCGGCAACGATGGTCTCAATCCAGCCCACTGCCGGAAAATTCGCGCAAAACCGACAGCCAATCCCAGCCAATCTCCCCAATCCACTGGCGCTAACAAGGCGCTCAGCTATAAATAACGAGTGGTCAGGTCTTCCGCGGCCGGTTGGGTTGCGGGAGTTTGTCTCTCTTTACCGCGGGTCGCCCTATGAATAATCCTGGGAAACGCGTATTGCCGTTGGCTTTTCTTGCAGTGTTGTTGGCCGGTTGTGCCAGTCCTCCACCGCCTGCGCCTGTCGCGCCGCCACCACCGCCGGAACGTCGGTGTGAGGTGCTGGAGAATACTGAGGTTGCCGGGGATATGTATGTGGATGGGCAGGTGACGCGCCACATCACCACTACCCGTTGCATAACCCAATAACGCTGCTGATGTTCCGGTGCTGGAATCCCGCACTGACCCTGTGGGAGCGAGCCTGCTCGCGAAGGCGTGGTATCAGTCAAGACATAGCTGACTGACCCAACGCTTTCGCGAGCAGGCTCGCTCCCACAAGGGTCAGGTATCCGTCCTGAAAATCAGGACAGGAACCCGCCATCCACATTCAGCGCCACACCAGTGGTGTAGCTCGACGCATCGCTGGCCAGGTACAACACTGCTCCAGCCATTTCGCTTGGGTCGGCTACGCGCTTGAGCGGAATCTGCGTGAGCGCCTGTTTCAGAATCGCGTCGTTTTTCACCAGGGCCGAGGCGAATTTGGTGTCGGTCAGGCCGGGGAGCAGGGCGTTACAGCGGATGCCGAATTGCGCGCATTCCTTGGCGAAGACCTTGGTCATGTTGATGACCGCCGCTTTGGTCACCGAATAAATGCCTTGGAAAATCCCCGGCGAGATGCCGTTGATCGAGGCGACGTTGATGATGCTGCCGCCACCGTTTTCGCGCATCAGCTTGCCGGCTTCGACCGACATGAAGAAGTAGCCGCGAATGTTCACGTCGACGGTCTTCTGGAACGCACCGAGATCGGTGTCGAGCACGTTGCAGAATTGCGGGTTGGTCGCGGCGTTGTTGACCAGAATGTCGAGGCGGCCGAACTGTTCCTTGATCCCGGCAAACACTTGGCTGATCTGCTCCATCTCACCGATGTGACAGGCCACGGCCGTGGCCTTGCCGCCGGCGGCGGTGATAGCGTCGGCGACGTGCTGGCAGCCTTCGAGCTTGCGGCTTGAGACGATCACGTGGGCACCTTGCTGGGCCAGCAGTTTGGCGATGGCTTCGCCGATGCCACGGCTGGCGCCGGAGACGAAAGCGATTTTGCCGTCGAGGTCGAACAACTGAGTCTTGGACATGGGGTTCCCTTGTTGAAGGTCTTGTTATTGGCCCGGATCAGAGGCTGGATTTCTGGATGACCTGCAGGCTCATCTGCTCGAGCAGTTTGTTCATGTGAATGAACTGCGCGAAGCGTTTGTCCTGTGTCTGGCCATGGTAGAAGCGGTAGTAGATCTGCTGCACGATGCCGGCCAGGCGGAACAGGCCGTAGGTGTAGTAGAAGTCGAAATTGTCGATGCGGATGCCCGAGCGCTCGGCGTAGTAGTCGACGAATTCGCGGCGGGTGAGCATGCCCGGCGCGTGGCTTGGCTGGCGGCGCATCAGTTGCACCGGTGCCGGGTCGCCGGCTTCGATCCAATAGGCGAGGGTGTTGCCCAGATCCATCAGCGGATCGCCGAGGGTGGTCAGTTCCCAGTCGAGCACGCCGATGATCTGCATGGGATTGGCCGGGTCGAGGATGACGTTGTCGAAGCGATAGTCGTTGTGGACGATGCTTGAGGTCGGGTGGTCGGCCGGCATCTTGTCGTTGAGCCAGGCTTTCACGGCTTCCCAGTGCGGCGCGTCCGGGGTCAGGGCTTTTTCGTAACGCTCGCTCCAGCCTTTGATCTGCCGCGCGACGTAGCCTTCAGGCTTGCCCAGATCGCCAAGTCCGCAGGCGTTGTAATCAACGCGGTGCAGTTCAACGAAACGGTCAATGAAGCTTTTGCACAGTGCTTCGGTTTTCGCCGAATCGAGACCCAGCTCCGGTGGCAGCTCGGCGCGCAGGATGATGCCCTTGACCCGTTCCATTACATAGAACTCGGCGCCGATCACCGTTTCATCGGTGCAGTGCACGTAGGCCTTTGGGCAATACGGGAAGCCGTCGCGCAGTTGGTTAAGGATGCGGAATTCACGGCCCATGTCGTGCGCGGATTTGGCCTTGTGGCCGAACGGCGGACGGCGCAGGACAAATTCTTGTTCCGGGTATTCCAGCAAATAGGTCAGGTTCGACGCACCGCCGGGGAACTGGCTGATCTGCGGGCTGCCGGTCAGGCCGGGGATGTGCGCCTTGAGGTACGGATCGATCAGGCTGGCATCGAGTTCTTCGCCCGCGCGGATCCGGGTGGACTGGTCAGTAAGCGCCATGCTTATCCCTTCTGCTTATTTTGGAGGCCAGACATCATTGGCTAATCTAATGGCGCGCTCGAATGCTCACAAGCGCGGGTCGGTCTTATAGGTTAGCGTGTTGCTGGATGATCAACTTTGAGAATGGGGGCGATGAACGCTGCAGACCGAGGATCCCGAGCGCCTTAATGCACACGCTGGTTAATCAGTTTCGGTGGCAGCGCGACGGGAGTCAGCACCGGTTGTCCGGAAAAAAATGCCATCAGATTTTTGCCCACCAGCTCAACCGTGCCTTGTGTAGCCTCAGGGGAAAGCCCGGCTACGTGCGGAGTCAGCACAACATTGCTGAGGCTTTTCAGGGCATCGGGCACTTCCGGTTCGTGATCGAAAACATCCAGCGCGGCACCAGCGATGCGCCGCTGTTCCAATGCAGTGATCAGGTCCGCCGTAGCGATCACGCTGGCTCTGGCGATATTGACGATGAATCCATTCGGTCCGAGCGCGTCAAGCACTGTTCGTGTGACCAAATGCTGCGTTGTAATGCCACCGGGCGTGGCAACCACCAGAAAGTCCGAAACTCTCGCCAGATCGGTCGGAGTCGAGCAGAACGCGTAAGCCACATCGCTGCGCACCTGGCGGTTGTGGTAGCTGATCTGCATGTCGAAACCCAATTCCGCGCGCTTGGCAATCGCCATGCCCACCGCGCCCAGCCCAAGAATTCCCAGGCGTTTGCCGGCCAGCGACGGGCGCATGATTTTCGGCCATTCACCGCGGCGCACCGCTGCATCACAGCGCGGAATGTCGCGGACCAATGCCAGCAACAGCGCCATCGCATGATCGGCAACTGACGAGGCGTTGACCCCGGCACCATTGGTGACGGTGATCCCGCGGTCGCTGGCCGCTTGCAGATCGACTTGTTCATAACCCGCACCGATCACCGTGATGATTTTCAGGGCGGGCAGGGCGCTGATCTCTTGGGCGGTCAGGCCCAGCGGGCCGCGAGTCAGCACGGCATCGATACGACTGCCATGGGTGATGATGGCTTGCGCACGTTCGGCCGGCGTTGGTGCAAGGATCAGATGGAATCCCTGGTGTTCGAGAATCGGCAGATAGTCATTGATCGTTTCAACCAGTACCAGAACGGTTGCGGGCATTGCGCGGCTCCTGTGATGGGCGGCGGGTGGGTCGCGAAAGTCGACTCAGAGTGCTGAATCCGCAGCGGCTTGGCAATCGTTGCATTCACGCAGTGGTGCTTTGATTCTGGACGGGTTCGTGGAACAAGCAAGCACCCATGGCGTACGGCCAATCAGGTGACGTATTGCGCAATGCCATTGCCGAACGACCAGTTCTCTTTTTTCACCTCCACGAGATTGATGAACACATCCTCCGGGCGTATCCCCACGTGCGCATGCAGGCTTTCGGCGATGGTTTTGAACATCAATTGTTTCTTCTCCACAGTGCGGCCTTCACTGATGGTGATTTGAATGAACACCACGCCGTCGCTGCGCTGGATGCCGAGATATTGCGGGTCATATACGAAGTGCTGGCCGTCGTGCTCGTTGAGAATCTGGAAATTGTCGTGCTCGGGCACATCGATGCAGCTGCGCAGGGCGGCGTAGATTTGTTCGCCGATGCGCCTGGCGAAAGTAGGGTCGGGGTTTTGCTGGATGTCGACGCGGACCAGTGGCATGGGAGGCTCCTTGGGTTATGGCTCCTCACACGCTAGATCAAGGGCAGGGTTCTGGCAGGTAATTGGTCTGGAATATCGCAAATTCCGTGTATGAGGCGGCTTACGTGACTCGCGGATTTTCCCTACGGGAATGGCAGATGCGTCTGCTGGTTAGCGTGAATAGAACAGTTTGATGATAAGGGCATGACGATAGCCGTCGATGTGCATGCAAATGCTGACACCGATCCGCCAGCAGCCAAGGAGGGCAAATGTTCCATAACGATCGCGAAAATCTGGAGCTCGACAGGCTGGAAAACGAATCAAGGAAACTCGTGGCTGAATGGAAAAAGCTTCAGGCTGAAGAGAAAAAGTTATCAAGGGAGACGAAGCTCTATCCAATTGCAGTGTTTGGTGGAGTCTTGACTGCAATCACCGCAGTGGCAGGGTTTTTCTTCAAGTTGTGAGTCTTCATGCTACACGACCGTCAGGCGCATTATTCAAAGGTTAATCAGTATGAGCACATATGACCGTAAGGCACGACTGGAGCAAATTGAGCGAGAGTTCGCAGAATATGAAGAAGCGGTGCGCAATAGGGACAAGCGCGAAAATGGCAAGCTCTGGTTGCTTTTCGGCTTCGGGCTGTACTGCGTTTTATTGGGTTTCATGCTCGGCATATCGCTCTAGGCGCATTCGATGACGCATGGGTGGGTGCAAAACGTATCCGTTTGCGGCATCTGACGTATCCGTGAACGACCTTGTTTTTTCCATAAACGACCATCCTTGGATCTGCTCCGCACAACCATTCCTCAGCTAAGTCTTTGCTTGCATTGATTTATCACGGAGAATCGCGCCCCTGTTTCGGCCGGAGCATGTCTGTCGGTTTTTTCCGACGCATCCTGACCGAGTGGCAAGTGACCGGAAAGCGGAGATCCGACCGGATGAATGATCAGGCCAATAGCCTCGAAAAGCGTTTCGACGCAGCAGCACCCGCTGAACTTTCGAGCTGGAATCGCCAGGACACCACCTGGATGCTGGGACTGTTTGGGACGGCCATTGGCGCCGGCACCCTGTTTTTGCCGATCAACGCAGGATTGGGTGGCTTCTGGCCGCTCGTAATCCTCGCGCTGCTGGCATTCCCGATGACGTTTTACGCTCACCGTGGCCTGACCCGTTTTGTGCTGTCCGGTCGCGAAGGCGCCGATATCACCGAAGTGGTCGAGCAGCATTTCGGCATCAAGGCTGGTGCCCTGATTACGCTGTTGTACTTCTTCGCCATCTTCCCGATCCTGTTGATCTACAGCGTCGGCCTGACCAACACGGTCGCCAGTTTCCTCGAACATCAACTGCACATCACGCCGCCACCGCGCGCGTTGCTGTCGTTCGTGCTGATTCTTGGCCTGCTGGCCGTCGTGCGTTGCGGTGAGCAGGCAATCGTCAAGGCCATGAGCCTGATGGTCTATCCGTTCATCGTCGCGCTGCTGTTCCTCGCCGTGTACCTGATTCCGCACTGGAACGGCGGCATCCTCGCCACTGCCTCGCAAGTGCCGGCGCCGTCAGCGCTGTTGCACACGCTGTGGCTGGCGATTCCGGTGATGGTGTTTTCGTTCAACCATTCGCCGATCATCTCGGCGTTTGCGGTCGATCAGAAGCGCCGCTACGGCGTGCATGCCGAAGAGCGCAGTGCGCAGATTCTCTCCCGCGCTCACGCACTGATGGTGCTGATGGTGCTGTTCTTCGTATTCAGCTGCGTGCTGACCCTGTCGCCGGAGCAACTGGCTGAGGCCAAAGATCAGAACCTGTCGATCCTGTCGTACCTGGCCAACCACTTCAGCAACCCGACCATCGCCTTCGCGGCGCCGTTGATTGCGTTCGTGGCGATCTCCAAGTCGTTCCTCGGCCATTACATCGGGGCCAGCGAAGGCCTCAAGGGCTTGATCGTCAAGAGCGGCAAACGCCCGGGCGCCAAGGCGCTGGATCGCATCGTGGCGGCGTTGATGCTGGTGATCTGCTGGATCGTAGCGACGCTGAACCCGAGCATCCTCGGCATGATCGAAACCATCGGTGGTCCGGTGATTGCGGCGATTCTGTTCCTGATGCCGATGTATGCGATTCGCAAGGTGCCAGCGATGGCGCGTTATCGCGGTCAGGCGTCGAACGTGTTTGTTACTGCAGTTGGGCTGGTAGCGATTTCGGCATTGGTTTACAAGCTGTCTGTGTAACGACTGATCGTTCCCACGCTCTGCGTGGGAACGCCTCTTGTGATGCTCTGCGTCACGCTTGGGGACGCAGAGCGTCCGGGGCTGCATTCCCACGCGGAGCGTGGGAACGATCAAAAAAAACGCCGCTCATCTCACGATGGGCGGCGTTTTTTATTGCCTGCAGCGTTAGGCTTGAACGACCGGGATCTTGGCGTTCGCAGCCGCTTCACGGAACTCGGCGATCTGGTCGAAGGACAGGTAGCGGTAGACATCGGCCGCCATGCTGTCGATCTTGCCAGCGTATTCCATGTACTCCTCGACGGTCGGCAGGCGACCCAGGATCGAAGCAACGGACGCCAGCTCGGCCGAGGCCAGGTAGACGTTCGCGCCGTCGCCCAGACGGTTCGGGAAGTTACGGGTCGACGTCGAGACCACGGTGCTGTTCGGCTCAACGCGTGCCTGGTTACCCATGCACAGTGAGCAGCCTGGCATTTCCATGCGTGCGCCAGCCTTGCCGTAGATGCCGTAGTAGCCTTCTTCGGTCAGTTGGTGAGCATCCATCTTGGTCGGCGGCGACAGCCACAGACGGGTTGGCAGCTGACCCTTGACCTGATCCAGCAGTTTACCGGCAGCGCGGAAGTGACCGATGTTGGTCATGCACGAACCGATGAACACTTCGTCGATCTTCTCGCCAGCAACGCTGGACAGCAGACGGGCGTCGTCCGGATCGTTTGGCGCACAGAGCACAGGCTCGTTGATCTCGGCCAGATCGATTTCGATGACTTCGGCGTATTCGGCGTCGGCATCGGCTTCCATCAGTTCCGGGTTGGCGATCCAGGCTTCCATCGCTTGAGCGCGGCGTTCCAGAGTGCGGGCATCGCCGTAGCCTTCGCCGATCATCCAGCGCAGCAGGGTGATGTTGGACTGCAGGTACTCGGTGATCGACTCTTTCGACAGCTTGATGGTGCAACCGGCAGCCGAACGTTCGGCCGAGGCGTCGGACAGTTCGAACGCCTGCTCCAGGGTCAGACCTTCCAGGCCTTCGATTTCCAGGATGCGGCCGGAGAAGGCGTTTTTCTTGCCTTTCTTCTCAACGGTCAGCAGACCGTTCTGGATGGCGAAGTACGGAATGGCATGAACCAGGTCACGCAGGGTGATGCCAGGTTTCATCTTGCCTTTGAAGCGCACCAGGATCGATTCCGGCATGTCCAGCGGCATTACGCCGGTAGCAGCGGCGAACGCGACCAGACCCGAACCGGCCGGGAACGAGATGCCCATCGGGAAACGGGTGTGCGAGTCACCACCGGTACCAACGGTGTCCGGCAGCAGCATGCGGTTCAGCCACGAGTGGATGATGCCGTCACCCGGACGCAGGGAAACGCCGCCGCGGGTCATGATGAAGTCAGGCAGGGTGTGGTGGGTGGTCACGTCGATAGGCTTTGGATAAGCCGCGGTGTGGCAGAACGACTGCATCACCAGATCAGCGGAGAAGCCCAGGCACGCCAGGTCTTTCAGTTCGTCACGGGTCATCGGACCTGTGGTGTCCTGAGAACCCACGGTGGTCATCTTCGGTTCGCAGTAGGTGCCAGGACGCACGCCTTGGCCTTCTGCCAGACCGCAAGCCTTGCCGACCATTTTCTGCGCCAGGGTGAAGCCCTTGGTGCTTTCAGCCGGAGCTTCCGGCTTCTTGAACAGGTCGAACGGCGGCAGACCCAGTTCGGCGCGAGCCTTCTCGGTCAGGCCACGGCCGATGATCAGCGGGATACGACCGCCGGCACGGACTTCGTCCAGCAGCACCGGGGTTTTCATTTCGAAAGTGGTGATGACTTCGTCGGTACCGTGCTTGCAGACTTTGCCAGCGTGCGGGTACAGGTCGATCACATCGCCCATGTTCATGTTCGATACGTCGAACTCGATCGGCAGGGCGCCGGCATCTTCCATGGTGTTGTAGAAGATCGGAGCGATCTTGCTGCCGAAGCAGAAACCGCCAGCGCGCTTGTTCGGCACGTACGGGATGTCGTCGCCGAAGAACCACAGCACCGAGTTGGTAGCCGATTTACGCGAGGAACCGGTACCGACCACGTCACCGACGTAGGCGATCGGGAAACCCTGGCCGCGCATTTCTTCGATCTGCTTCATCGGACCGGTCTTTCCTTGCTCGTCCGGAACGATGCCGTCACGGGCCATTTTCAGCATGGCCAGGGCGTGCAGCGGGATGTCAGGACGCGACCAGGCGTCTGGCGCAGGGGAGAGGTCGTCGGTGTTGGTTTCGCCGGTGACCTTGAATACACGCAGGCTGATCTTGTCGGCCAGGACCGGGCGCTTCTTGAACCACTCGCCGTCAGCCCAGGATTGCAGCACGGCCTTGGCGTGAACGTTGCCGTTCTTGGCTTTTTCAGCGACGTCGTGGAAGGCGTCGAACATCAGCAGGGTGTGCTTGAGTTCTTCGGCGGCGACTGGCGCCAGCTCGGCGTCGTCCAGCAGTTCAACGAGGGTGACGATGTTGTAGCCGCCCTGCATGGTGCCGAGCAGTTCTACAGCGCGTTTTTTGTCCAGCAGAGGGGAGGTGGCTTCGCCCTTGGCCAGGGCAGACAGGAAACCGGCCTTGACGTAGGCGGCTTCGTCCACTCCAGGTGGTACGCGATTGGTGATCAGGTCAACGAGGAAAGCTTCTTCGCCAGCCGGAGGGTTCTTCAGCAGCTCGATCAGGCCTGCTGTTTGTTCGGCGTTAAGCGGCTGGGGAACGATACCCAGGGCTGCACGCTCTTCGATATGTTTGCGGTAGGCTTCAAGCACAGTTATTACCCTCATCAGTGGTCCCAAATGGGTGTCCGGGACGCTCATCCCGAAATTGCCGTACTCATGCGCCTCACGACGTTGTGGGTCGTTCGGCCAGAATTACCGGCAATTCCTTACAGAAGCTGCTTTCAAAGTTTTACGCCTGCAGAACGGGGAGCTGATGAGGGTTGGCGAAGGGCTTTTCCCCGCTGGAAAAACCCTTCGCCAACACCGCTCTGAAGGAACGACTGTGCTCGTGACGCTTTGAAAACAGCTTCTAACGGACATTGGCGCCTTAAAAGGCTGGCTGATTCTACGGCAAAAAAAATTTAAAGGTAAGTCGCGCTCTATTGGACTTTCGTGGCAATCGGCGCGGCCGGAGCAAACCTGCGGCGCTGGCGAGACCTTGCTGTTTGAGGGGTGATCAATGCCCGACAAAGGGCTAACATGCCGGCCTGTTCCGCGTTTCAGTGTTTTGCCCATTTATGCCCAATCAGACCATCAAGACCCCCTGCGTCGGCCTCTGCTCCACCGTTTACGGTGACTTGGTGTGCCGTGGCTGCAAGCGTTTTCACCACGAAGTGATCCATTGGAATGGGTACAACGAGGAGGAAAAGCGTGCGGTGTGGCTGCGTCTGGAGCAATTGCTGTCACAAGTGATGGCGAGCAAAGTCGAGATCTTCGATCCGGCGCGCCTGCGCGAGCAACTGGAACAGCGCAAGATCCGCTTCGTACCGCATCAGTCGGAATATTGCTGGGCCTATCAGCTGATTGCCCGGGGCGCGCGGGTGATCATTAATCTTGAGGCGTACGGGATGGTATTGCTGCCGGAGTTCCGCGACTGGAACCTGCCGGAACTGCGCGATGCCATTGATCGGGAATTCTTCCTGCTGTCGGAAGCGCATTATCAACGCTACATCGCCCCGGGCTTCCTGAAAGACGCCTTCGGCGCCTAGAAGCTTCGCGAGCAGGCTCGCTCCCACAGGGAAATGCATTCCAGATGTGGGAGCGAGCCTGCTCGCGAAAGCGCCAGTCAGGCATGGCAATCCTCAGTGTTTTGCCGTCAACTCCACCAGATGATCCTCAACCTCCTGCGGCTTGAGCACCAACACATCGCTTTCCAGCGTATCCAGCACCGCTTCAGCGGTATTGCCGATCAACGCGCCTGACAACCCGGTGCGCGCCACCGTGCCAATCACCGTCACCGCCGCCTGCAGCTTGTGCGCCATGAACGGGATCAATACATCTGCCGGGCCTTCTTCGATGTGCAGATGTTCATCATCGACATCGAATTCGGCCTGAAACGCCCGACATTGCTCGCGATAACGCGCCGCGATGGTTTCGCTCAGTTGCAGCGTCGGGTCCGCCGCCGACAGCATCGGCGACGGATGCGCGGCAATCACATGCAAATGCGCCTTGGCCAGGCTGGCGATGTCATAGCCATGATCGATGATGGTGCTGTGCAAATGCCGGTGCTCACCGTCGGCATTGCCAACGTCGACTGCAGCCAGGATCACTTTGTCCTTCCATGAGCCAGCGGTCTTCACCAGCAGCACTGGAGTAGGGCATTGGCGCAGCAGTTTCCAGTCTGCCGGGGTCAGCAAGGCTTTTTTCAATGAGCTGTCGGGAAAGTGCTGTTTGATCACCAGCCCGCAACCCTCGGCCTGCTGCACATCAATGATGGTTTCGTGCAGGCTCTCGTTCCACGCCTGTTCGGTGGTCACGCTGTAGCCTTCGGCGAGCAATGCCGCCTTGAGCACACTGAGCAGGCCGGCGTGGTCATGCTTCTTGTCACACACCAGCAGATGCAGATGGGCCTGGGTGACACCGGCGATCAACTTGGCGCGCTTGAGCGCCAGGCTTTCTGCATGTTCAGGTTCGATGACCACCAGAATGCTGCGAATGGCTTGCATGAGCGGAGTCTCCAGCAAAGAAAAGGCACGGCGTTGCACAACTATAGTTGCTACCCGAACGTCTGCGACTTGATGCATATCAACAGCCGCCGCTGGTGGTCTGCGGGCAGGCCGGTATAATCGGCGCCCTTCGCTCGAACACCTTTTACCGTGAGCCCCATGATCCTTCCCGAAATCCACGAATTCCTTGGCTGCCGCACGCCCGACGCCTGGGTCCAGGCGGCACTGGCCGATCAGGAAACCTTGCTGATCGATCACAAGAACTGCGAGTTCAAGGCCGCCAGCACGGCGCTGAGCCTGATTGCCAAGTACCACGCCCATGTCGACCTGATCAACATGATGTCGCGCCTGGCCCGGGAAGAACTGGTGCACCACGAGCAGGTCATGCGCATCATGAAACGGCGCAAGATCGAGCTGCGTCAGCTGCACGCCGGCCGCTACGCCTCGGGCCTGCGCAAGGTGGTGCGCAGCCACGAACCGGTGAAACTGGTGGATACGCTGGTGGTTGGTGCTTTCATCGAAGCGCGCAGTTGCGAACGCTTTGAAGCATTGGTGCCGCATCTGGACGAAGAACTGGGCAAGTTCTATTTCGGTTTGCTGAAAAGCGAGGCGCGGCACTTTCAGGGTTATCTGAAACTGGCCTATCAGTATGGTGATGCCAAGGATGTCGCGCAGGTGATCGAGCGCGTCCGTGCGGCCGAGCAGGAACTGATCGAATCGCCGGACGAGGAATTCCGCTTCCACAGCGGTGTGCCCGCCTGAATTTGTTAAAAACTCTTAAGAGTATGAAACATCACCGAAAACCGGCCCGAGTGGCCGGTTTTTGCTGTCTGCCGTCATCGCCTGTTCGATGAATGCCAGCATAATATCGGCCCTTCCACGTTTGGCTTGGCAACGGTTGTTATGGATAACCTGGGTTTCGGCAAAGTTCTGCTGGTCGAAGACGATGAGCGTCTCGCCGCACTGATCGCACACTTTCTTGAACAACACGGCTACGAGGTGCGCACGGTGCTTCGCGGTGATCTTGCCGTGGCCGCGTTTCTTGAATTCAAGCCGAAAGTAGTGGTGCTCGACCTGATGTTGCCGGGGCAGAGCGGTTTGCAGGTCTGTCGGGAAATTCGCAGTGTCTCGGACACGCCGATCGTGATCCTCACCGCCAAGGAAGACGATCTCGATCACATCCTCGGTCTGGAGTCCGGCGCTGACGATTACGTGATCAAACCGATCAAACCGCCGGTGTTGCTCGCGCGGCTGCGGGCGTTGCAACGGCGGCAGACGCCGGACACCAGCGTGGTCAGTTTCCTTGAGTTCGGGCAATTGAGCATCGATCGCAGTTGCCGGGAAGTGCGCCTGACCGGTGAGCTGATCGAGCTGACCACCATGGAGTTCGAATTGCTCTGGTTGCTCGCCAGCGCGGCGGGCAAAATCCTTTCTCGCGATGACATTCTCAATCGCATGCGCGGCATTGCCTTCGACGGCCTCAACCGTAGCGTCGACGTCTACATCAGCAAATTGCGCAACAAACTCAAGGACAATCCCCGCGAGCCGGTGTGCATCAAGACCGTGTGGGGCAAGGGCTATCTGTTCAATCCGTTCGCGTGGGAGTTGTAGATGCTGCGTTTGTTTCTCGGGCTGTTTCTGGTGATGACAGTGGGTCTGGTGCTGGCCTTGCAGGCGGTCGAGCACACCTTCAACGCGTTGCTCGACAGTCAGATGCAGGATTACAACCGTGAAGCCGTGCGCGGCCAAGCGTGGTCACTGGTCGATCATTTGCAAGGCCGCCAGGGTGCCGAGCGTGAGCAGAAACTCGATTCATTGCGCGCGCATTACGGTTTGTCGCTCAGTCTGGTGGAGGCCGATCAACTGGCCCTGACGCCGCAGGAAAAGGCCGAACTGGCGCAGAACCTGTTGGTGATCCGCGACGATTACACACAGTTCATCAGCAATATCGATGGCGGCTCACAGCTGCTCAGCATCAAGTTGCCGCCGGAGCCAAGCCTGATGCCGTTCTACATCACCGCGGCGTACATGATGTTGGCGGTGTTGATCGGCATCGTTCTGTTTTTCTGGGTGCGCCCGCACTGGCGCGATCTGGAAAAACTGCGCCTGGCGGCCGAGCGTTTCGGCGACAACGATCTGTCTGTGCGTATCCAGTTGTCGCGGCGCTCGAACATCCGCGATCTGGCCGAGCACTTCAATCTGATGGCGGCGCGCATCGAGGGCTTGATCGCCAATCAGCGCGAGCTGACCAACGCGGTGTCCCACGAATTGCGCACACCGATCGCGCGGCTGTCGTTCGAACTCGATCAGCTTAAACAGCAGCCCGGCGCCGGCCAGAATCGCGAGTTGATCGCCGACATGTACGCCGACCTCGGTGAGCTGGAGGAAATGGTCTCGGAGCTGCTGACCTACGCCAGCCTCGAGCACGGCGCGACAGTGATCAAACGGGAGAATGTTCAGGCGGTCGACTGGCTCGACAGCGTCGTCGGCAGCGTGGCGCTGGAAGCTGAAGCGGCGGGGGTGCAATTATTGATCGCCGGTTGCCAGGTTGACACGGTGAGCATCGAGCCACGCTTCATGGCGCGGGCGGTGATCAACCTTTTGCGCAACGCCATTCGTTATGCCGAGCAGCGCGTCGAGGTGTCTCTGCTGCGCAATGGTGATGACTATGAAGTGCGGGTTTGCGATGACGGCCCGGGCGTGCCGCTGGAGGGACGGGAGAAAATCTTCGAGCCGTTTTCGCGCCTGGACGCCAGCCGTGATCGGCGCACCGGTGGTTTCGGGTTGGGCCTGGCGCTGGTGCGGCGGGTGTCGCAGTCCCATGGCGGGCAGGTTGACGTTGGCGATTCGGTGTGGGGTGGGGCGCTGTTCAGGATGACCTGGGTACATCTGGACTGATTGATATTGCCTGACCCGGCCCCTTCGCGAGCAGGCTCGCTCCCACAGGTGATCGCATCCAAATGTGGGAGCGAGCCTGCTCGCGAAGGGCGCGGTGTTCAGCGAGTTACACCGAGTCGCTCATGCCATTGGGCGATGGATTCTTCAGGGTACTCATCGAACTGCTGATCCTTCGGCTTCGTCTCGACCTCAACCCACGGCGCTTTTGACCCGAGCATCAGGTGCGTGTGTTCCGACGGCACCGGCAGCGGCGTGTCGATCGCCGAGGCGAATGGATGAATCAGCTCTGGCCACTCCGGGCTGAACAGCCACAAACCGCTGCCGCACAACGAGCAGAAGTGACGCTCGGCGCTGCTGCGATGGGCGCGCTTCTCGCCGTCGGCTTTCATTTTTGCGTGATAGATGCTGATGTTTTTGCGTCCGCGAACCTTGAGAGTGGTCGCGTCGCCGCCAAGATTGATCGCATAACCGCCGCCGCCCTGGGTCTTGCGGCAGATCGAACAATAGCAGCGTTGATAGGGATAAGGATGGGCGCTGTCGAGGCTGAACGTGACTTCGCCGCAATGGCAGGAGCCTTCGAGGTGCATGGTGCTCTCCCGTGTCTGAATGGTCCGCTTCAGCCTAGAACATTTTGCTTGGCGCTTGCCGGTGTGATGCGACCGGCGGGCGCAGCGTCTAGCCCCAGTGTCCCCGCGATCCCCATGGGGCGAGACTTTCGGAACCCGGCATGCAAGCGCTGTTGAATGAGATCCTTGACGCGGTCCGGCCCCTGATCGGGCAGGGCAAGGTCGCTGACTATATTCCCGCCCTCGGCACGGTGCCGGCCAACCAGTTGGGCATTGCCGTGTACAGTAACGATGGTGAAATGTATTGCGCCGGCGACGCTGAAACGCCGTTCTCGGTGCAAAGTATTTCCAAGGTATTCAGCCTGGTGCAGGCCATCGATCACTCCGGCGAAGCGATCTGGGAGCGACTCGGCCATGAGCCGTCCGGCCAGCCGTTCAATTCGCTGGTGCAACTGGAATTCGAGCGCGGCCGCCCGCGTAACCCGTTCATCAACGCCGGGGCGCTGGTGATCTGCGACATCAACCAGTCGCGCTTCGCCGCGCCGACACTGTCGATGCGCGACTTCGTTCGGCGCCTGTCCGGCAACCCGCAGATCATGATTGACGGCAAGGTCGCCGACTCCGAATACCAGCACCGCGCGCGCAATGCGGCGATGGCGTATCTGATGCAGTCGTTCGGCAACTTTCACAACGATGTCGAAGCCGTGTTGCGCAGCTATTTCAGCCACTGCGCGCTGCGGATGAATTGCATCGATCTGGCCCGGGCGTTCTGTTTTCTGGCCAATGACGGGTTCTGCAAGCACAGCGGCGAGCAGATTCTGACGCGCCGCCAGACCCAGCAGGTCAACTCGATCATGGCTACCAGCGGTTTGTATGACGAGGCGGGCAACTTCGCTTATCGCGTCGGCCTGCCGGGCAAGAGCGGGGTCGGCGGCGGCATCGTTGCGGTAGTGCCGGGGCAGTTCAGTGTGTGCGTGTGGTCGCCGGAGTTGAATGCGGCCGGCAACTCGCTGGCGGGGATGGCGGCGCTGGAGTTGCTCAGCTCGCGGATTGGCTGGTCGGTGTTCTGAAGACACACCACGATTTCCAGTGTGGGAGCGAGCCTGCTCGCGAAGAGGCCGGTACATTCAGCATCGATGTCGTCTCACTGGCCGCTTTCGCGAGCAGGCTCGCTCCCTCCGGGTGCAGTGTTGCTTTGCAGGATCGTGTTCTATACATTTTCCGGCCGCCCTCTGCATGGTGAATCCGCTTCATGTCTCTTGCGCTCGAACGTCTAGTCGCTGGCACGCCGATCCCTTTCGCCGGTAACCGCGTCACCGTGGTCAGCCCCGAACTGGCCGCGCGGTTTCAGCCCGGTGACCATCTGCTGGTCGAGCAGGTCAGTGGCGAGTTGTTGCTGATCCCCGTGGCCGATCAACAGGCCGCCTCGGTGGCAATCGAGCGTGCGGCTGCGGCATTCACAGCGTTGTCAGCGGTGTCCGATGAAGCCATCAGCCGGTTCTTCGATCTGTTTGCTCAGCGCCTGGAAAGTCCTGAATGCTGGACGCAGATCGAAGCCGCCAACCGCGCCGACATCGAACGGGCCAAGGCGCGCGGCCGCTCGACCACACGCTTGCTCGCTGATGAACGCATGCGCCGCGACATGATCGCCGGGCTGCGCGCCTGGCGCGATGCGCCACCGACCCGGGGCAAAGTGATCAGCAGTGTCGAGCACGATGGCTGGAAGGTTGAGCAAGTGGTCTCGCCGCTGGGCATCGTCGCGTTTGTCTTCGAAGGCCGACCCAACGTATTTGCCGACGCCGCCGGGGTGTTGCGCACCGGTAATACGGCTGTGCTGCGCATCGGCAGCGATGCGTTGGGCACTGCGCAAGCCATCGTCACTCACGCCTTGAACCCGGCGCTGGCCGAAGCCGGTTTGCCGGTGGGGGCGGTGTCGTTGGTCGAAAGCGTCAATCACGCCGCCGGTTGGGCGATGTTCGCCGACCGGCGTTTGTCATTGGCCGTGGCGCGCGGTTCGGGCCGTGCGGTCAGTCAGTTGGGCAGCATCGCCCAGCAGGCCGGCACGGCCGTCAGCCTGCATGGCACCGGCGGCGCGTGGCTGATCGCCGACCGTGACGCCGACGCCACTCGCTTCGCGGCAGTGGTGCGCAACTCGCTGGACCGCAAGGTCTGCAACACCCTGAACGTCTGCCTGATTCAGCGCGAACGCGCCGATGAGCTGGTGCGGCTGTTCCTCGATGCCTTGAAAGACGCCGGTACTGCACGCGGCCAAGGCTGCAAATTGCACATCGTCGCGGGCAGTGAAAGTTGCCTGCCAAGCGAATGGCAGAACGCAACGGTCGAGGTTTATCGCGCCGAGGGTTACCAGACCGAAGCGCTGGCCGAGTCTTTGCCCGAGTCGGAGCTGGGCCGCGAGTGGGAATGGGAAGAAACCCCGGAAGTCAGCCTGATGATTGTCGACGATCTGGATCAGGCGATTGCGCTCTTCAACTGTTACAGTCCGCAATTCACCGTGTCGTTGATCAGCGAGGCGGCGGCGGTTCAGGAACGCTTCTACAACGCGGTGAATGCGCCGTTCGTGGGCAACGGCATCACCCGTTGGGTCGATGGCCAGTACGCGTTGAACAAGCCGGAACTGGGCCTTTCGAATTGGGAGAGCGGGCGCCTGTTTGCGCGCAGTGCCATTCTTTCCGGCGATGGGGTGTTTACCGTGCGTAGCCGGATGACTCAGGTTGATCTCACGGTGAAACGCTGATCTGTTGATCGTTCCCACGCTCCGCGTGGGAATGCAGCCCGTGACGCTCCGCGTCACTGGACGCAGAGCGTCCCTTGAGGCATTCCCACGCAGAGCGTGGGAACGATCACGGTGGGGAGTCAGGCAGCGTGGCTGGCTTGCGCGCTGATCGCGCAAGTCTCAGGTTGCTCGACCAGCGGCACAAACGTGCGGCGGTCGGCCGACAGCGCGTCGATCGAGCCGGTCTCGATGTCATACACCCAGCCATGCAGATTCAGCCGCCCTTGCTCCTGCGCCAGGCGCACACTCGGATGAGTTTGAATATTTGCCAGTTGCGCAATCACGTTCTCGCGCACCATCGAGCTCAATTTCGCCGCGTCGCTGCCATGCACGCGCGCTTCGTTCATCACCTTCGCCGACTCGGCATGCTGCAGCCAGCCGCTGACGGCGGGCAGGTGATCCATGCATTTGCACTGGGCAATCGCCGTCATTGCGCCGCAATCGGAGTGGCCGCAAATCACGATATCGGTCACCCCCAGTACCGCCACCGCATACTCCACTGTCGCCGATACCCCGCCCGGATGCGGGCTGTAGGAAGGCACGATATTGCCGGCGTTACGGATCACGAACAGTTCGCCGGGCTCTTGCTGGGTCAGCAGCTCAGGCACCACGCGACTGTCGGAACAGGTGATGAACAGCGTGCCGGGTTGCTGAGTCGTGGCCAGATGTTTGAACAGTTCGCTGCGTTGCGGGAAGGCTTCGTTCTGGAATTTCAGGAAGCCGTCGATCAGGGCTTTCATGGGCGTGTCCTCGTGGCAGAAATGAGATGGCCCGCACGCAGGGTGCGGGCCGGGCGTATCAGAACGGACGCAGCGGCAGGAACTTGCCGTCGAGGGTCACCACGGCGCGGGAGCCGCCTTCCGGGTCTTCGACTTTTTTGATGTCCAGTTTGAAGTTGATCGCGCTGATGATGCCGTCACCGAACTGTTCATGAACCAGTGCTTTCAGCGTGGTGCCGTAGATCTGGATCATTTCGTAAAAACGGTAGATGGTCGGATCGGTCGGCACGCCGCTGAGGCTGCCACGCAAAGGAATGATCTGCAGAGCGGCGACGTCATCGGCGTTGAGGTCAAGCTTGTCGCCGACCACTCGAGCAGCGTTTTCCGGCAGCGGATGCTGGCCGAGCAGGGCGGCGGTGACGTAGGCCAGGCTGAGGCCGGTGCCGTCAGCAAGATCCTGCCACGACAGATCTTTTTTCGCCTTGGCGTCGAGAACGCGGGTGGTCAGGGCCAGGCTGTTGTCGTTGTAAACGTGGGACTGTTGCATGGTGTCACTCCTTTCAGGGGTTGGCTTGCTGTGTGTGGAAGCAATGTTGCGCCGGTCGATTCATAGCGTCCAAGACCGATATACAATGCTTCGCATAAGCCCTGCCTATAGATGGTGCCCTCATGCTGTTGCGACATTTGCGTTATTTGCTCGCCGTTGCCGATCACGGTGGCTTCACCCGCGCCGCCGAAGCGCTGCACGTGTCGCAGCCGACCCTGTCGCAACAGATCCGGCAACTGGAGGAGACCCTCGGCGTGAGCCTGTTCGATCGCACCTCACGCACGGTGAAGCTTACGGATGCCGGCGTGGCTTACATCGAGTGCGCGCGGCGCGTGCTGGTGGAGCTGGAGGCCGGGCAGCGCGCCTTGCACGACGTGAAGGACTTGTCCCGCGGCACCCTGCGCCTGGCGATGACGCCGACGTTCATGGCGTATCTGGTCGGGCCACTGGTGCGCGACTATGGGGCACTGTTTCCCGGGATTCATCTGGAAGTGTTCGAACTGTCGATGGACGACATCGAGGCAGGGCTGGCGGATGACTCGCTGGATGTCGCGATCGCGTTTACGCCGGTGCGCAATGCCGATATCGAATGCATACCGGCGTTTACCGAGACGCTGGGGATCATGGTCGGGCCTGGGCATCCGCTCTATGACAGCCCTTCGGTGTTGACGCCGACGGAATTGGCTTCAATGGATTTCGCCTTGCTGGCGCCGGGCTTCATTACGCGGTTATTGGTGGATAAGTATTTCCGTGAGCACGGGATTACGCCGCAGGTGCGGATTGAAGTGAATTCGGTGAGTACGTTGCTGGAAGTGGTGCGGCATGCGCCGCTGGCGACTATGTTGCCCGAGGCGATTGCCAGTGAAGACCGCGCGTTGCGCCGCTTGCGGGTCGAAGGGGAGGCGCCACAGCGTGGCGCGGCGTTGTTGCGGCGCAGGAACAATTATCACAGCGCGGCGGCGTTGGCGTTTGTTGATCTTGTTCTGCAAACGCATATGACATGAACAAGACCTGTGGGAGCGAGCCTGCTCGCGAATGTGGCATGTCAGACACTGATGCTTGCGCCTGAAGACTGCATTCGCGAGCAGGCTCGCTCCCACAAAGTTGCGGGGTGAGTTCTGGATGTAAAAAGGGCCTGCTTCTTATCGAAGCAGGCCCTTTTTTACTAAAGCGTTATTCAATACAACCGATCAATCACCCGAACTTCATTCTGATTCTGCAGCGAATCCCACGCCTGTTTCAGCGTCTGCAGCACACTGCCAATGAAGTCCTTGTCGGCCGCAGCCTTCTTGCCGACATAACCGTGGCCGCGGCGGTACATCTTCAGGCGGGCCAGCAGGTTCTGGTGGTTGCGGTCGAATTCCTCTTCGCCAGCGTGGGGCGACAGGCAGTCGATGTGTACCTGGCCCGACTTGCTGATCCAGAGAATATGGCTGTCGTGGCTGTCTTTCTGCGCCGCGAACATACGCGCCAGTTCTTCGATGGTGGGTTGATTGTTCAGATTCATTGTTATGCTCCTTGACCAGTCTGGTGATCTTTCAAAGTTGATTCGCTAATACAGGTAGCCCATCGGTTAGTTGATCCCTGGCACCGAAACCAGGACGTCAGCGCTCGCCCGTGTGAAGTACGGGGTCATGCATCTGTTGCATGTAGTCGTGTTGAATAACTGCTACGCAATAGCGTCACAACGAGGAGAAGCAGCGAAAACCGGGAGGCTCCTTGACGACAATCCAGTGTCGGCCACAAGCGTCTTGAGAATTTTCGCCAGCGCTTCTCGTCCTTGTACTGGACGTTCAGGCCAGGTCAGCTTCTTCAATCTGCCTTGTGGGCAGCGTGTATCCGGAAAAAACAACTCGGCGGTCAGACGAGTTTGCTCAAGCGTGTTACCAGTGCTCCCGATCGGGGAACGTCTTCATCATGCAAAAGCAAAACGATGCCGTCAACGGTTTTGTAGTGATTATTTTCAAGCACTACATATTGTCGGACAAAGCTGTTTTGGAATGAGAAAAGATCCGCTTCGACAACGTATACAAGGGAACCGCGAAGGATTCAGCGAGTCGCCGGACGCACCGTGCGCTTGCGCGTACCGGTGGTTTTGCTGGCCGTCGACTTGCGCTTTTTCTTCCACGGCGCTGCGGTTTTGCCGGCAGGCGGCGGGCCGCTGATGGTCAGGCTGAGGGCGGAACAGCGGCTGACTTGCTTGCTCATCCACGCGGCCTGTTTGGTGACGAATTCTTCCAGACTCATCTCGCCGCTCTGCACCATGTCCAGGGCCTGTTCCCAGATCGCCGTGGTGCCGGGATCGGCGATCGCGCGCGGCACCGCATCGATCAGGCTGAATGCCGCAGGTGTCGCCGCCAGTGCCTTGCCGTTCTTGACCAGATAACCGCGATCAAGCAAGCCCTGGATGATCGACGCGCGGGTGGCTTCGGTGCCGATGCCGGTGGTGTCTTTGAGTTTCTGTTTGAGCAACGGATCCTCGACCAGTTTGGCAACGTTCTTCATTGCCTTGATCAGATCGCCTTCGGTGTAGGGTTTGGGCGGTTGCGTCCAAAGATCCTTGAGATTCACCTTCGCCACAGCGCATTCGACGCCTTGGCTGAGGGTCGGCAAGGTTTGCGGCGCGGGGGCTTCGCGGCCTTTGGCCGGGGCTAACGCTTCGGGCAATGCGCGCTTCCAGCCCGCTTCGATGATCTGCTTGCCGACCGCGCGCAACGCCTGCCCGTTGCAATCGAAATCGGCCTGGGTGCGATCATATTCGTGATTTGGCAGGAACTGCGCCAGGTAGCGCGCGCGAATCAGCGTGTACACCGCGTGATGCTTGCCGGTCAGGCGTTCGAGGTTTTTCGCGGCAATGGTGGGAATGATGCCGTGGTGAGCGCTGACCTTGGCGTCATTCCAGGCCCGAGAGCGCCGCTGCGGTTCGAGAAAACCCTGCAAGGCTTCAAGGCTTGGATCAGCCTGCCGCAACGCGGTGAGGATCGATGGCGCCTCACTGTGTTGGCTCAACGGCAGAAAGCCGCAATCACTGCGCGGATAGGTGATGACTTTGTAGGTTTCGTAAAGGGCCTGGGCGATGTCGAGGGTTTCCTGGGCGCCGAGGCCAAGCTTTTTCGAGCAGACTTCCTGCAAGGTGCCGAGATCGAAGGGCAGGGGCGCGACTTCGCGCATGCGCTCGGTTTTCAGCTTGATCACTCGAGCGCTGTCAGCGTTCTTGATCGCCGCTGCCGCTTGCTGCGCCAACGCCTGATTCAGGCAGCGATCCTGATCATCACAAACGTCTGATGGTGCGCGCCACTGTGCGATAAATGCCGTGCCGTTGTACAGCAGATCCACGTCGATAGCCCAGAAGGGCACGGGGACGAAATCGGCGATGCTGCGGTCGCGGTCGACCACCAGTCGCAGGGTCGGCGTCTGCACCCGGCCCACGGGCAACACGCCCTGATAACCCGACTGCCGGCCCAGCAAGGTGAACAACCGACTCATGTTCATCCCGATCAGCCAATCGGCCCGCGAACGACCCAACGCCGAGTGATACAGGCTGAATGTTTCGGCTCCTGGCTTCAGCGCAGCCAGTGCTTTGCAAATCGATGCCTCGTCCAGCGCCGACAGCCACAAGCGGCGGATCGGCCCGCGATAGCGGCAGTGCTCGACCAGTTCCCGGGCGATCATCTCGCCCTCACGGTCGGCGTCGGTGGCGATGATCAGTTCGCTGGCCTCGCCGAGCAGGCGCTTGACCGCTTTGTACTGACTGGCAGTGCGCGGCTTGACGGTCATTTTCCACTTGTCCGGAATGATCGGAAGATCGGCCAGCACCCAGCGTTTGTAGCGCGCGTCGTAGGCGTCCGGCGGCGCGGTTTCGAGCAAGTGGCCGATGCACCAAGTCACTGTGACGTCCGTCCCCAGCCAGCAGCCATCGCCGCGACGCCTGGCGCCGAGCACGGCCGCAATGTCTTTGGCCTGGGAAGGTTTTTCACAGAGGTACAGCCGCATAGCTACCATCGCTGGTTGGTGTGTGGAGAGGCCACAGGATGGCGGGAGTTCGCGATAGGAGCAACTTTTATCTGTATGGATATACAGATAAAACGTTGCAGGAGGTTTAGCCGTTCGGCCGTAATCCACTCGATCTGCGAATCCATCAGCTATACCTGAACCGGTCTCTTCGCCGTCTTCAGGAGAACTCCATGAAAAGCCCCAGCCCCGTGATCAGCGTTGAACAACTCAGCGGCTGCCTGCTGGTGAAATTCCACGGCATCCAGGTCGCCGCGTCTTCCCACGCGCTGATCCTCAATGAGGCCAACTACCCGCCGGTCTACTACATCCCGCGCGAAGACATCGACGAAAAATACTTCGCTCGCACCGACCACACCAGCTATTGCCCGTACAAGGGCGACGCCAACTATTTCAGCCTGCAAGTGCCCGGACATGAGGGTGCCAACGCGGTGTGGACGTACGAAAACCCGAAGGTCTCCGTCGCACCGATCCGCGACTACCTGGCCTTTTATCCGGACCAGGTTAAATTCGAAGTGATCAAGGCGGACGCCTGAGCCAAAAAAAAGGGCGAGAGAATCGCTTCCCTCGCCATTGTGTCAGCGGGTTTTTCAGTTTTTATCGAGATCGATATTCTTCGTCTCACGCAGACAGATCATCCCCACCACCAGGCTCACCCCGGTAATCAGCACCGGATACCACAGCCCGTAGAAAATGTCCCCGGTGTACACCACCAGCGCGAACGACACCGTCGGCAGGAACCCGCCAAACCAGCCGTTGCCGATGTGATAGGGCAGCGACATCGAGGTGTAGCGAATGCGCGTCGGGAACAGTTCGACCATCAGCGCTGCCAGCGGGCCGTAGCACATGGCCGAAATGATGATCAGTGCGACGATCAGAGCAACGATCATCGGTTTGTTGATCTGCTGCATATCAGCCTGTTGCGGATAACCGGCGAGAGTGATCGCGCCGCGCAATGCCGCCTCATCAAACCCGTCGAGTTTTACATCGCCGACACTCACTTGCACGGCGCTGCCCGCAGGCGCGGCGACGCTGGAATAAGGCAGGCCTTGCTTGACCAGGAAGGTCTTGACCTTGTCGCACGGGCTGTCGAATTTGGCCTTGCCCACCGGATCGAACTGGAAGGTGCAAGTGGCCGGGTCGGCGAGCACGGTGATCGGCGCCTGACGGCTGGCCTGATCGATCGCCGGGTTGGCGTAGTGCGCCAAGGATTTGAAGATTGGAAAGTACAGCGCGGTCGCCAGCAGCAGGCCGAGCATCAGCACCGGTTTGCGCCCGACCTTGTCCGACAGCCAGCCGAAAAAGATGAAGAACGGCGCGCCGATCACCACACTGATGATCAGCAGACTGTTGGCCACCGCCGGGTCCATTTTCAGGAACTGGGTGAGGAAGAACAGTACGTAGAACTGCGCGGCGTAGAAGGTCACCGCCTGCCCGGCGTTGATGCTGAACAGGGCGATCAGCACGACTTTAAGGTTCTCCCATTTGCCGAAGGATTCGCGAATCGGCGCCTTAGAGGTTTTGCCTTCTTCCTTCATTTTCAGATAGGCCGGCGACTCGTGCAGGCTCAGGCGAATCCAGGTGGAAATGCCCAGCAGCACAATCGACAGCAGGAACGGAATGCGCCAGCCCCAGACTTCAAACTGGTCGCCGGTGAAGTAGCGGCAACCGAGCACCACCAGCAGCGACAGCAACAGGCCGAGGGTCGCGGTGGATTGAATCCAGCTGGTGTGGAAACCGCGTTTGCCGATCGGCGCGTGTTCGGCCACGTAAGTCGCCGCACCACCGTATTCGCCACCGAGCGCCAAGCCCTGAAGCATGCGCAGCACCACCAGAATGATCGGCGCGGCGATGCCGATGCTGGCGTAGGTCGGCAGCAGGCCAACGCAGAACGTCGCCACGCCCATCAGAATGATCGTTGCAAGAAAGGTGTATTTGCGTCCGATCATGTCGCCCAAACGGCCGAACACCAGTGCGCCGAACGGCCGCACGATAAAGCCGGCGGCGAACGCCATCAGCGCGAAGATGAACGCCGTGGTGTCGTTGACCCCGGCGAAGAACTGCTTGCTGATCACCGCCGCGAGGGCGCCGTAGAGGAAGAAGTCATACCACTCGAACACCGTCCCGAGTGACGAGGCGAAGATGACTTTTTGCGTGGCGTTGCTGGTCTCGGCGCTGCCCGCAGCGTCCAGCGGCTGAACGTGTTCTGACATATCGGTATCCCTCACAGTGATTGTTTTTGTTGTTCCACTGGTGTTGCGTGTCCGGGTGAAGCGCGATGCCTGAGTCTGGTGATGATTCCTGTGGGAGCGACCCTGCTCGCGAAAGCTTTTTGTCAGTCAACTCCTAGGCTGAGTGAGCTACCGCATTCGCGAGCAGGCTCGCTCCCACAGGGGAAATATCTGCCGATCTGGACAAAATCAGTTGTGCCGCCTTCTCGGCAATCATCAGCGTAGGCGAACACGTATTGCCTGAGGTAATTCTTGGCATGACCGACGCATCGGCAACGCGCAACCCCGGCACGCCGTGCACGCGCAGCTGCGCATCGACCACCGCGTCTCCGTCGTTGCCCATGCGGCAAGTGCCGACCGGATGGAAAATCGTTGTGCCGATCTTTGCCGCCGCTTCATGCAATTGTTCTTCGCTTTGCAAGCTGTCGCCTGGCAGGTATTCGACCGGTTTGAACGCTTGCAGGGCAGGGGCGCTGACAATGCGCCGGGTCAGGCGAATCGCATCGGCGGCGACGCGCAGATCTTCTGGATGGCTGAGGTAATTGGGTTGAATCAGCGGTGCCGCTTGCGGATCGGCGGAGCGTATTTCAATGCGTCCACGGCTCTGCGGGCGCAGGTCGCACACCGAGGCGGTGAACGCCGGGAAGCTGTGCAGTGGCTCGCCAAAGCGCTCCAGCGACAGCGGCTGCACGTGGTATTGCAGGTTCGCCGAAGTTTGCTCCGGGCCGGATCGGGCGAACGCGCCCAACTGACTCGGCGCCATCGACAGCGGCCCGCTGCGGTCGTACAGATAACGCAGGCCCATGCCCATCTTGCCCCATACGCTACCGGCGATCTGGTTCAGGGTGCGGGCGTTTTCCAGCTTGTAGATAAGGCGCAGTTGCAGGTGATCCTGCAGGTTGCTGCCGACGCCCGGCAACTCATGAATCACGCCGATGCCCAAGCGTTCGAGCAGCGGGCGCGGACCGATTCCCGAGCGCTGCAGAATGCTCGGTGAACCGACCGAGCCGGCGCACAAAACAATCTCCTTGCGCGCCTTGAACTGTCTGGTCTCGCCTTCATGCTGCGCGCGGACTTTCGTCGCGCGGCCGTCCTCCAGCAACACACGATCAACCTCTACGCCGGTCAGCACAGTCAGGTTCGCCCGGCCTCGCAGCGGTTTCAAAAATGCCTTGGCCGCGTTCCAGCGCACCCCGGCTTTCTGGTTGACCTGAAAGTAGCCGCAGCCCTCGTTGTCGCCCTGGTTGAAGTCATTGATGCTGGCAATGCCGCTTTGCTCGGCAGCGCTGCGAAAGGCGTCCAGAATCGGCCACGACAAGCGCTGTTGCTCGACTCGCCATTCGCCCTGATCACCATGAAACTCTGCGCCGCCGGCAAAGTGGTTTTCGCTCTGTTTGAACAGCGGCAGCACATCCTTCCAGGCCCAGCCCGGATTGCCTGCGGCCGCCCAGCCGTCATAGTCGCCGGCCTGGCCGCGCATGTAGATCATGCCGTTGATCGACGAACAGCCGCCCAGCACCTTGCCGCGCGGATAGCTTAGCGCGCGGCCGTTGAGGCCGGGTTGTTGTTCGGTTTTGAAGCACCAGTCGGTGCGCGGATTACCGATGCAGAACAGGTAACCCACAGGAATATGAATCCAGGCGTAGTTGTCGCGTCCGCCGGCTTCGAGCAGCAACACCCGTTGCTGGGGATCCGCTGAGAGCCGGTTGGCCAGCAAGCAACCGGCAGGGCCGGCGCCGACCACGATGTAGTCGAATTCATCCAGGGACGTCTGCATGCCCTGACCTCGCTTTTTGTTTTTATTGTCGGACACTCTAGTTGTTAGCTTTCGTTAAAAGAATGTTAGTTTTTGCGCAGCCGCTGTGCGTTTTCAAACAACCCGAAGTGACGATAGCTGACAAGGACCTGCCATGTTCGACTGGAACGACCTGCGCTTTTTTCTCGAGCTGCAACGCAGTGGCCGCCTGCTCACCGCCGCGCGCCGGCTCAATACCACCCACGCGACCGTGGCGCGGCATATCGAATCGATCGAGAAAAGCCTCGGCACCGCACTGTTCGTCCAGCACGCCCAAGGCTATGAAATGACTCCGGCGGGGGAGGCGCTGCTCAAGCACGCCGAAGCGATGGAAAACGTCGCGCTCCTGGCGCAGGAAGAAATCACGCAGTCCACCGCGCCGCTGGGCAAGATCCGTGTGGGGGTCACCGAAGGGCTGGGCATCAAGTTTCTCGCCAGTCGCATGATCGGCTTGTTTGAGCGTTACCCAGGCCTCGAGGTGGAACTGGTCGCCGTGCCGCGCTTCGTCAGCATTCTCAACCGCGAAGCGGAAATCAGCATCCACCTCGAGCGTCCATCCGCCGACATGCTGGTCACGCGCAAGCTGACTGACTATCGGCTTGCGTTGTACGCCAGCCAGAGTTACCTCGACAAATCGCCGCCGCTGCATAGCCGCGAAGACCTCGGCCGACACGCGTGGATCGGTTACGTGGATGATCTGCTGTTCAGCCAGGAACTGATGTTCCTCAACAGCTTCTGCCGCAGCCCGCGCGTGGTGTTTCACAGCACCAGCGTCATTGCCCAACAGGAAGCGGCGCGCTCGGGGTTGGGCATCGCCGTGCTGCCGTGTTACATGGCCGCGTCCGACCCGGATCTGGTGGCGCTGTTGCCGGATGAAAGCATCGAGCGCAGTTACTGGATCAGCACGCGGCGAGAGCTGCACAAATCGGTGCGGCTGCGGGTGGTCTGGGATTATGTGGTGGGGTTGTGTGAGGCGGAGCAGGGGCTTTTACGCGGTTAAACCTGCCGCATCCAAATCCCCCTGTGGGAGCGAGCAGGCTCGCGAAAGCGGTGTATCTGATACTCAAATCTCGCCTGACCCACCGCCTTCGCGAGCAGGCTCGCTCCCACAGGGTTATTCACCGTGGCTGCTTTCGCGGGTTGATAAATATATGGATATCCGTATATTCGATTTCCCGCATATGGCGAGCCAATCACCATGATCACCCCCACCGAAGTCTTCAAAAGCCTCGCCGACGAAACCCGCGTCCGCGCCATCCTGCTCATCGCCGAGCAAGGTGAACTCTGTGTCTGCGAGCTGATGTGCGCGCTGGACGACAGCCAGCCGAAAATCAGCCGCCACCTCGCGCAACTGCGTAGCAATGGTTTGCTGCTCGACCGCCGTCAGGGCCAGTGGGTGTATTACCGCCTGAACCCGGAGCTGCCGGCATGGATCAGCGAAATACTCCAGGTGACGGTCAAGGCCAATGCCGATTGGCTCAAGGACAACGCCGCGCGCCTGCAAAACATGGATGGCCGTCCCGTGCGCGAACGCGCCTGCTGCTGAATCTTCCACTTTTTACGGAGCGCAACGATGCGAGTCCTGTTCATGTGCACGGCCAACAGCTGCCGCAGCATTCTTTCCGAAGGCATGTTCAATCACCTGGCCCCCGCTGGTTTCCAAGCGGTGAGTGCCGGCAGTTTTCCCAAAGGCCAGGTTCTGCCGCGTAGCCTGTCGACTTTGCAAAAGCACGGTATCGCCATCGACGGGTTGCACAGCAAAGGCAACGACGCCTTCGCAAACAACCCGCCGGATATCGTCATCACTGTCTGCGACAAAGCCGCCGGCGAAACCTGTCCGGTGTATTTCGGTGTGGCACTGAAAACGCATTGGGGACTGGAGGATCCGTCCGAAGTGCAGGGCGACGAAGCGTCAATCGACGCGGCATTCCACGCCACTTTGATGCGCATCGGCCAGCGCTGCCAGGCCTTCCTCGATCTGCCGTTTCACTCGCTCAGTCGCGAGCAACTGAAAGCCGAACTCGACCGCATCGGCACGCTGTAAGGAGGCTTCATGTCAGACCAGCTGCCCAACCTCGACGCAAGTCTGTTCGACGCGGCCAAGCCATCGAATGTCGGCGAACACAAACCGCGCATCCTTCTGCTCTACGGCTCGACCCGCGAGCGCTCGTTCAGCCGTTTGCTGGTCGAGGAGGCCGCACGCCTGCTTGAGCACTTCGGCGCCGAAACGCGGATCTTCAACCCATCCGGTCTGCCCTTACCCGACGACGTCCCGGTTGACCATCCCAAGGTCCAGGAACTGCGCGATCTGGTGTTGTGGTCGGAAGGCCAGGTCTGGTGCTCGCCAGAACGCCACGGTGCGATGTCCGCCGTGTTCAAAGCGCAGATCGACTGGATCCCGCTGGAACTCGGCGCTGTACGCCCGACCCAAGGCAAAACCCTGGCGGTGATGCAGGTCTGCGGCGGCTCGCAGTCGTTCAACGTGGTCAACCAGCTACGCGTCCTCGGCCGCTGGATGCGCATGTTCACCATCCCCAACCAATCCTCGGTGCCGAAGGCCTATATGGAGTTCGACGAAGAAGGGCGGATGAAACCTTCGCCGTTTTACGATCGTGTGGTGGATGTGATGGAAGAACTGGTCAAGTTCACCGTGCTGCTGCGGGGGCAGAAGGCGCACCTGGTGGACCGCTATTCCGAGCGCAAGGAAAGCGCTGAACAGTTGATGGCGCGGGTGAATCAGCGGTCGATCTGACCCGCCATCCCCAGCCAGGCTCATTCCCCTTTGGGAGTGAGCCTGCGCGCACTAACGCACCCATGGCTGGCACACCGCCACGGCTTGCACCGTCCCCTTCCGGCTGTCACCCTTCCGGCCGTTCTTCAAGGATCAGAAGGAATCAAGGATTGAGTGGCTACGTTCCAAACCCGCCGAAAAACTATCGTTACGAAGAAGCCAAACCCGTCGACATCCACGCCCAGCATTGGGCCGAGTATGAGAAACACGGTAAAGAGCCCGCGCGCGAACCTGAGAAAATCGGGATTGCATTGAGGATTGGGGTGTTCTTTGATGGCACGGGCAACAACGCAAACAACTCTGCCGCGGGGCTGTTGTGTGGTGCTCAGCATCCGATTGCGCCTGAGGATATTCCTGCCAGTTGCCAGCCCTATATGCGCAATCCAGACAGTAGCTATGCCAATGAAACAACCAACGTTTACAAACTGAGCGAACTGTACTTCGCACCTCAGAAAGCCGAAGGAGACTGCTCGCACAAGCGGGCGTTTCGCAGGGTGTACATAGAGGGGATTGGCACTCAATCGGGAGAAGAGGACAGTACATTCGGAGCAGGCACGGGCCGCGGAGACACGGGTATAGCGGGTCGTGTCCAACAATCATTTAGCGAGATCAAATCGCGTATTGAAGATGTAATCAACGAAAATCCAAACAGTGAAATTACCTCGCTGACTTTCGATACGTTCGGTTTTAGTCGAGGCGCAGCTGCCGCGAGGCATTTTGCCAATGCAGTCGTCCGTGGAAAACAAGGGCCACTCGGAGATGTATTGCGCAACAATGCGAGCGACTTTAGTCGCACCTTTATCGATCAGTACCAAGGCAGCATCAACATGGGATTCATCGGGCTGTTCGACACCGTGCCGTCGGTCGCTGGCTGGTCGAATTTTGGCAACGTTAAAAGTCCTGTGGCCACGGGTATCAAGCTCTACCTCGACCGGCGGTTTTTTACTGACGTCGTTCAGCTGTCGGCGCGGGACGAATATCGCGCTAATTTCGCATTGAGTCGTGTTAAAGCCGACCACTTGGAAGTCGTTCTTCCTGGGGTGCATTCCGATATCGGCGGCGGTTACCGCGATGACATTCAAGAGTGTGTACTCGTCAGTCCAATGCAAACGCTTGAAGTCTCGAAGTTTACCGATGTATCTACTACGTCGATCTACCGCGATGCCATGGTTATTAAAAATGAGTGGATCTCAAGGGGGTGGCCCGAAGATCTGCTGGAAATTGTTACGCCGGACGCGCTTCTCCTGCCCGTGGATCAACAGGATCGGCTCAGTCCCCGTAGAAAGCGCGTCTATGCAGCTCTGCAACTCAAACGTCCCGTAAGCGGGTTGTTGTCGAGGGTATATCTTCGGGTGATGCATAGCTTGGCAAAAGAGAAGGGGGTTCGCTTCGATGATATTCCAGCCACGGCTGCTTTGGCGGTCCCGTCAGAGCTTCAGGCGTTGTGCGATCGATTTGTCGCAGGTGACTACATCACAACTCAGCAAGAGGAAAACCTGCTGAGGTTGAAATACATTCACATGTCCGCAAATTGGAATCACCCTCTTGGAAGAAGAGACGGCAGTGGAGTCCGCGCCGTCTATATCAATGCGCCCACCGCAGACGCGATTCGCGTGCAGCATCCCCACGTGCCTGATTGGACTCTTTGGTAATGAAATTATTTGTCGCCCTGCTACTTGGCGTGTGCATAACGGGTTGCCAGTCTTCTGATCTGCTCTCATCCAAGAGCAATCCAAAATCGAAATGGTGGGAGCTGGCTTTCACTGAGCCGGATTACATGAAGGTATGGGTGGAGGACAGTTCGGTGCAGGACATAACCGGCAGAGTTTTCTTTAGAACCGGTGGAGGGACTGCTGCTGGCGGAGAGCCTGAAGACGGTACGGACTCTGCCCGCGGCTGGACAGGGGTGGGGGGCAGCGGTAAAAGAGTGGTGGGGGCCGATCTACCCATTCGTATCTATGTTCGCTGGCAATCAATCGTTGAACAGAAAACGTGGCAAGCGTGGGTGGATATTCCAGAGAATGCCAGGCAGATAATGGTGACTTCCACCAATCAACGGTGCCCCGAGAGACCTGACAGGACAGCACGCTTCATGGCCTCTGTTTACTTGGGACTTGCTCCGGGCGGTGTTGTTCAGGTGTGGGTGAGAGACTCATGTCATCGACCGATAAAGGTTGCTCGAGCGCAAGGCGAGATTGAGCCGCTAGGGCCGGAGCTTGGGAAAAACGGTGGTCGCTACGCCTATCCCGTCAGCGAAAAGTCCAAGCGCTATATCGAGAAATTCGGCATTCCATACGGAAGTTGGTAAGCGCTGAAGCCGTGAGTCGTCCACTGTACCGCCGCGCTCAATATCGATGCACGGCTGCCAGTGCACTGATCCTCTACCGGCTGTTTTGGTGAATAAATAACTCACGCCTCAAATCAAAACCTCAAACGCCGCACTCCCCAACACCTCCCCATTAACCATCACCTGCACCCCATGTCGCCCGGCAAAATGCTTGCGCGTCGTAAAATCCTTGATGACTTGATTCCGTCGCACTACCTCAGTCCCGAACCCCGCTAATCCCAGAGTCTTCAACTTGAAAACCTTCCTCGAAACCCCGCCATTCGCCTTCACATACTCAATCGCATAATCAATCACCAGCCTTTGCTCGTGCGCCACCATGGATTTCACCGTAAACGACAAAGTAATCGCTTCCCCCAACCTCACCACCGCCGGCTCGACCCGCACATCCAACAACTCAACCTCAGCCTTCGCGCCTGCGCCAATCACCGTCAACGCGCGCAAATCCCCCTGTTTGATCAAACTGCGCAACGCATGCTTCGCAATCCAGGCGGTGTGCTTGTTCTCCAGAGACCAACCTTCAATCGTGTCCAGCACCCACTCTGGATGCACCTTCGTCACGTCATTCAAATGGTTGGCCACGGACTTGCGCACGTACAAACTCTCGTCCGCCTTCAACCGATCCAATATCCCGGCGGCCAATTTCGGATTGGCTTGCATCGCTTCCAGGCGAAACGACCATGGCAGGCGAGGGCGGCTGCCTTCGCTGGCTAGTCGGCGGACGTGGTGGTTGTCGTCTCGGGTCCAGTCATGCATTCGTTCCAGCGAGCGTTCGAGGTCGCTGCGCAAAAAGTAACGGATGGCGAATTCGGAGGAGCCGAAGGTGGTGAAGTATTTCAGCGCATCCATTGAAGTGTCGAACGCGTGGGCGCCGTAGCTCGCGACGTAGTGCGGCAAAGACATGCTGACGAAGCCGCTGTTCAGCCTTGGTGCGAGTTCACGTAATACATGTAAGGAATCTTCGTAATCCAGTGGCAATACGGCATGCAGGCTTTCGCTGACACGCGCCATGCGTTGCATCACCGATAGTTCAGCGAGTCCCTCTTGGGCGTGTTTGAGAAACGCCTTGGCCTTGAACGCCGGGTACACCGCGCTCATTTCGTCAGCGATGTGCTGCAAGCGCTGGGCGTTGAAGATTTCCTTTAACGCCGGGGCGGCGGTGTCGGTGGAGCTCATGATCAGTTCATCGGTGTGCTGATGAACGCATCGGTGCCTTCTGCGTAGGCAGTGTACTCGGCGATACGCGCAAATCGTGCTGCGTCGATCTGATCGGGCACGACGAATTCGGTGAAGCTCCAGGCAATCGCCAGGCTGATGCCGGTCTGGGCGAGGGAGCCGTCGACAGGCAAGTCACTGTGTTCAAGTTCTTTTTCCAGCGCGGTAAACGCGGCGGCGAGTTGGCCCTCGACGCGTTCGACCCACGGCCGATATTGAATCTCGGCCGGGCGCAGGTTGCGTTCGTAGTAGAGCTGCACGGCTTTTTCGCAGGCGGCGAGGCTGAGGCCGATCAGACGCAGGGCGTGGGCGCGCTGTGACAATTCTTTCGGCAGCAGGCTTTTGCCGGACGCGCTTTCGAGATAATCGAGAATCAACGTCGAGTCCATCAGCACCAGACCGTCATCGAGGATCAGCGTCGGCGCCTTGACCACCGGGTTGATCTGCTGGAATCGCTCGAAATGGCGGAACACCGAGACCGACTCGTGTTCAAGGTCAATGCCCAGGCATTTGGCGGAAATCGCTACGCGGCGCACGTAAGGGGAGTCGAGCATGCCGATCAGTTTCATGACGCGTTCCTTCAAGTCGAACCGGTGGGAACGCATAACCTAGCGGAGCGAGAGGCAATTGTCAGTCGTCGAATCCGGGCTGCTCGTGAATCTCATCGATGTCCAGGCCCAGCCGAAAGGCCACCGCCACAAACAGCGCCTGACATAAACACAGCGTTGCACTCAGCGAACGAAATGCCAGAGCACTGCCTTCATTGACCAGCAATACACTGTTGGCGAGTTTCGCCAGTGGCGAGAGGGGGCTGTGCGCTGCTGATAATTTTGCACCGGCGTGGTTTTGTCCGCCCAGGCCTGGCGGGACAGCGCCTGCATCTCGCTGGAGCCGCTGAACCCGAAGCGTTGCGAGAAACGCACAATGGCTGACGGAGGCACTTCGCACTCGCGGGCGATGTCGCTGATGCGGTCGACCATGATCCGCTCGCTCTGCTGGCTGATGTAACTGGCGACGCGTTTGAGCTGGCGCGGCAGGGCGTCGTATTCTTCGCTGATCGTCTGCAACAGGCGCTCGGCAGTGATCGGGGGGCTGACGAGGGAAAGCTCGTCGGCGGCCGACAGATCGAGGCGGGGCATAGATCCGTCCTTCAGGCAGGTTGATCGCGCGGTGGGCCTGATAATAGAAGGGCTGTGCGGGAGCTGCCGGGGTGAAACGATGCACCTTGCGATAAAAAGTTTTCGCGGTGCGTCGGGGTGTGGTTAGCCGTTTGTCTTCTATATACAGCCGCTGGACTGAATTTCTTGCTATAAACGCACTCCGATGGCCGTGTGAAGCCTGTGTCAGAGCAGTTTCCAGGTCCTGTCGGACAAATTCCCTGTATTTACAGTTGCTGAGGTCTTGATCGGGCCTTAGACTGCCGCCCCTCGTAAATTGAGTGCCGGGTGGCGTTTGCAATAAAACGATGCCTTTTCGACGGCCGACACGGTTCGCCGAAACGCTCCCTTATTCGCCTTAATGCACGTTTTTTTATAGAGATATCAATGACAAAGGACAAGTTGCTGGCCATGCCGGCAGATGACTACATGAATGCAGAGCAACATGCTTTCTTCACTGAGCTGTTGCAGAACATGAAAGTCGAAACCCACGAGCGAATTGAGCAAAATCGTATCGCCATCGAAAGCCTGGACACTCCGGCTGACCCGGCGGACGCGGCTTCGGTTGAAGAAGAGCGCACCTGGCTGGTCAACGCGATCGATCGCGACCAGCGCATGCTGCCGCAACTGGAACAAGCCCTTGAGCGCATCAAGGATGACAGCTTTGGCTGGTGCGACGACAGCGGTGAGGCCATCGGCCTGAAGCGCCTGCTGATCAGCCCGACTACCAAGTACTGCATCGAAGCTCAAGAGCGTCACGAGCAGATCGACAAGCACCAGCGTCAGGCCTGATTCTGTGGGGTGACCCTGTCAACAGGGCACCTTGAAGAGATCGCAGCCTTCGGCAGCTCCTATTCGGGCGTCGTCGAAGGCTGCGATCTTTGTTTTTGCTCGTCTGCGATATTTCCCCGTCGTTCCATTGACCTGCCACAGACCCCACGACTAACGGACCATGGATAATGGCGTTGTAGTGGCGTTTAATGCAGTCACAACAATGAGAACAAACGTGGGGTGATCAAGATGACGAGAGATGGATCTCTGGTTGCGGCGCTGCCTGCACCAGTGCTTTTGCCGAAAAACCGCTGGATCGCGCCGACCCTGCAAAGCATCGCCCTGATGCTCTTGCTCGCCGGCATGGCTATGGCTGAGTGGTCGCTGTACATCGGCATGCCGCTGGCGGTGTTGATTGTCTGGCTGCCGCGCCTGCGCTCGCGCAGTGCTCCTGCTGCTGCCCCGGTCGATAGTGCGAGCGCATTGTCCGCACTGACCCGCGATCTTTCCTATACCACCAGTCACAACGCACTCTCTGCGGCCAGTGTCGCGTTCTCGGTAAAAGCCCTTGCAAGCAAACTTGAATCGCAACTCGACGCGGCGGCGCAGATCGTCAGCAACGCCGAGGTGATGATCGCTACTGAACAGGCGACTTCACAGCTCAGTCGCGACGCACTGGATGCCGCCAGCCAAGCGCATCACAGCAGCGCGGCGGGGCGCAGCGAACTGCTCGACTCTATTGCGCGCATGCAGCAACTCAGTCAACGCGCCAACGCCAGTCGCGAATTGATCGAGGCCTTGAGTGTGCGCAGCGACGACATTCAGCGGGTGACGCTGGTGATTCAGTCGATTGCCAGCCAGACCAATCTGTTGGCGTTGAACGCTGCGATTGAAGCAGCCCGGGCCGGTGAGCATGGTCGCGGTTTCGCAGTGGTCGCCGACGAGGTGCGCGGACTGGCCGCGCGTACGGCGGCGGCCACGGGTGAGGTCGGTGGGATGGTCGCTGACATTCAGCAACGTACCGCGCAAGTGGTGGCGCAGATTCGTGAGTTGTCGAGCGATCTGCACACCGGCGTCGAACAGGTCGAACACACCGGCCAGCAGCTGGAGAACATCGCGCGACTCGCGGCCGGGGTGGAAACTCAGGTCAGTGAAATCGCCCGTGGCGCGCAAACCAATCGAGAGCAGCTCGACGCATTGTTCAATGCTATCGAGCAAATGCGTAGCGACCTGGCGATCAGCGATCAGCAGACCCGTCGCCTCGCCGACGCAGCGGTGCAGATGGAAGGGCAGGCGGAAACCATCAGCGAGCGCCTGGCCGAAGTGGGTCTGGATGACTATCACCAGCGAATCTATGACCTGGCCCGCGAAGGTGCGAGTCAGATCGCGGCGCGCTTCGAGGCGGATGTCGAGCAGGGGCGGATCAGCCTGGATGATTTGTTTGATCGCAGCTACGAACCGATTCCGGGCACCGAACCCGCCAAATTTCAGACCCGGTTTGATCGATACACCGATCAGGTCTTGCCGGCGATTCAAGAGCCTCTGCTAGCTCGTCATGAAGGTTTGGTGTTTGCGATCGCCTGCACGCAGCAGGGCTATGTACCGACGCATAACCAGGCATTCAGCCAGCCATTGACCGGCGATGTGCAGGTCGACACGGTGAACAACCGCACCAAACGCAAATTCACTGATCGCACCGGTATCCGCTGCGGCAGCCATCAGCAACCGGTGCTGTTGCAGACTTACACGCGTGACACCGGTGAGCTGATGCATGACTTATCGGTGCCAATCTTGATCAACGGCCGACACTGGGGCGGTTTGCGTCTGGGTTACAAACCAGAGAATCCGCGCTGAGATTGTTACCGTTGACGCAATGAATCTGTGCACGGCAATTGCTGTTTCCTCTGGAGAGAAAGCTTTAACCTGGCGACTTAGTTAGGCAGCTAATTATTTCGGAGGGCACATGCAGTGCAGGGTAGACGTGGCAGTAATGATCGGCAGCGGCGTTCCGGAAGGATTACGCGCGATGGGGCGCAGTGTGTGCTGGGTGGTTTTGCTCAATGGTGAGCGACGCGGCACGGCTTTCGCCAGTCGCGATGAGGCGGAGGAGTGCAAGGCTGCCTGGCTCGAACAATTGAACATCGAGCCCGGCCATAGCCTGCACTGAACGCCCTTACTTACCGCGATGCAAACGTACGTTCAGCTCATCGACAATCGGCGCTTCTTCCCCGTCAGCACGCAGCCACTCTTTGAGTAATTGCGCCTGTTGGGGCGTCCAGAAATCGGCATCGATCAGTTTGGTCTCAGAGTCCAGCGGATGGGCTTCGACAAAGTCATTGATCGACGCTTCATCGGACGGCAGGCCCAACTGGTCGAAAAGGGTGGTCAGGTTGAGCTCGGTTGGCAGTTCCATATCTACTCCTGGGTCGGTGCCGTTGCGGCTTGTTCGTTCACTTCCCTTATCAGAGGCAGCCGGAGGCGCGGAGTTCGATTTTTGATTCAAGCGAGCGGGCGAGAGCGCATGCTTCGTTATGATTGCCGCGGAAACCTCTGACACGCCCGGTGGATATCTCCTTGATGTGAAAGAAGGCGATGCCCGCTGGCACTACCTGAAAGTGCGGGATCTGGTGATTGTTAGAAGATGTCGGAAGATTGCTGACGTTGGCAACCTGCACCGTCGCAGGTGTGCTGATGTGTGCCTCGGCCGACGTGGCGAAATGAGTCAAATTGCACATATGAAGTCCTTTTCATCAGTCGGCCGGGATTTAACGGCCGTTGCGGGTAGTCGTAATGAGCATCGCTGCTCTAGAATCGCCAGTACCTGCTGACGACTGGGCTTATCTAAAGCAATTTTTCGCCAGCGATATGTCGGAAAAGTGCTTTTTTTCGTGAGAAATTTCCCTAAAGTTTGTAGTCAGATTTGCTCCAGTCGCACTTGAAGCTTTTCCTTCAAGGTTTGGCGATTTCGGAGCGGGTTTCATTAATGACAATCCAGTAGGCTACGAACCTCGCGATTAAAGAGCGCTTCGCTCGCTTCGGGTTTTTGAGTGTTTTTGCAGTTTTCATCGGCCTGGCCGTGTCTTTGCCGTGGGCGTTTTGCGCTGCGCGGTTTTCAAATGTGGGGATGTATCTTTGGCAGTCAGTAACCTCGATATGCATGCTTTGTTCGTGCTCGGTGATTTGCGTGCAAAGCTGGTCAAGCAATTCCAATCACGTTTTGTTTACATCACCGAGCAAAACGCCGAAGGCATTTACATCGCCGAAATCGACACCGAAAGTGCATTAGTGGTCGATGACAAACCTGGGCTCAAACTCAAGGTTGGCGACCATTTCATTGCATCGGTTCTGCCCAGCCGCGAAGGCGGCAAGATGGACATCCGTTTTCGCGACATCAAACTGACGGTCTACGGCCTGGGCGACTACGCGTTCGTCAGCACCGCCGACGGTCACGCGATCCTGTTCAAGGAAGGCCATAGCGTCGTCACTGTATTTGCTGCTAATGAGCAGTTGCAGGAAGGCCTGACCAAAACTCTGAAAGCCGTCACCGCCAAAGCCGCGAAATGGCGCAAGGGCGAATTGGTGACCTTCAAGGCCAGCGAGTGAGCCGCGCAGATTTCCATTCGCAAAACCTCGAGAGCGCACGCGAAGAAGCGCAGCGATTGTTCGCCCGCAAGCACGAACTGCAAGGTGTCTGGCTGAGTTGGGTGGCGTCGCAGATCTATGCATTGCAACCGGCGGCCTACGCCAGCATGGTCAGACGTGAGCTGCAAAGCCTGCAGGAAAAGTCTGAAACGTAACCTCGTGCGCAGCAGACGCCGGAAAAAGCAGGAACCTCGGCTAAAGTCAGTTGACTGAGTTATTCAGAGGCTTGCGCTCCCGTCAGGCCAGACTTGCCATAGCTGTGAACAGCACGAGGTGCAATGCATGAACGGATTTCGACGGTTACTGGCCGCCAGCGTGGCCACCTTTGGTTTGCTGACGTCAGCGCAATCGCTGCAAGCGGCACAGGCGCCGATCCATTTTGCCGACCTGAACTGGGAAAGCGGCAGTCTGATCACCGAGGTGCTGCGGGTGATCGTCGAGAAAGGCTATGGCCTGCCGACCGACACGCTGCCGGGCACTACCATCACCCTGGAAACCGCACTGGCCAATAACGACATTCAGGTGATTGGCGAGGAGTGGGCCGGTCGCAGTCCGGTCTGGGTCAAGGCAGAGGCAGAAGGCAAGGTTGTCGGTCTGGGCGATACGGTGAAGGGCGCCACTGAAGGCTGGTGGGTGCCGGAATACGTGATCAAGGGCGACCCGGCCAAAGGCATCAAGCCGCTGGCGCCGGATCTGCGCAGTGTCACTGACCTGAAGAAATACAAGGACGTGTTCAAGGACCCGGAGAGCCCGGGCAAAGGGCGTTTCCTCAATAGCCCGATCGGCTGGACGTCGGAAGTGGTCAACAAGCAAAAGCTCACGGCGTATGGCTTGCAGGACGACTACACCAACTTCCGCAGCGGTTCCGGCGCTGCGCTGGATGCCGAGATCAGCTCTTCGATTCGTCGCGGCAAACCAGTGCTGTTCTACTACTGGTCGCCGACGCCGCTGCTTGGCAAATTCAAACTGGTGCAGCTGGAAGAGCCGCCATTCGATGCCGAGGCGTGGAAGACGCTGACAGACGCCGATAATCCCAATCCAAAACCGACCCGCTCGCTGGCATCGAAGCTGTCAATCGGCGTATCCACACCGTTTCAAAAGCAGAATCCGCAAATTGCCGAGTTTTTCAGCAAAGTCGACTTTCCGATCGAGCCCCTGAACAAGGCACTGGCGGATATGAGTGACAAGCACACTGCGCCTCGAGAAGCGGCGGTGGCGTTCATGAAGGCGCATCCGGATGTCTGGCAAGCGTGGTTGCCCAAGGATGTGGCTGACAAGGTGGCGGCTGATCTGAAATAACGCGCTCAAGGCACCGTACCGCCGACCGGTCGTGCATAGGCAGAAAATCCGACTACGATGGTTTGTTCAAATCCCTTTGAAGGATTTCAACCATGACCTTTGTGTTGGCCCAATGGCTGGTGACGGTGTTCGCGGCAATCGGCCTGATGCACGTGTATTGGGCGTTGGGTGGGCAATGGGCGGCTGCGGCGGTGGTGCCGCAAGTGCCGGTGTCTGGCTTCGTCGCCACAGTGCGCCCGGCGTTCAAGCCCTCAGGCTGGCTGACGTTGTTGGTCGCGGTTGCGCTGCTGGTGATCGCGGTGCTGGTTTGCATGCGGGTCGGCTGGGGCATGCCGGCGGTTCAGCACAAGACGCTGCAATGGGTGATCAGCGCCATTGCGTTATTGATGTTTGCCCGAGCGATCGGTGATTCGCATCTGGTCGGCTTTTTCAAGGAAGTGAAGGATTCGCGATTTGCGCGGCTGGATACTTGGGTGTATTCGCCGTTGTGTGCGCTGTTGGGGGCGGGGTTGTTGGCAGTAGCGTGGGTTTGAGCCGATCCGGAATTGGCGATGCCCCGACTGGCCTCTTCGCGAGCAGGCTCGCTCCCACAATGGAGGGCGCGTTCCTACTGTAGCGATGGCGCCATCACAGGCGCCGAAAAATCATCAGTTACCACTTTCAGTCTGACGACTGCTCACCTCAGCCGGCACATCATCCCCAGCCATCCGCTTGCGAAACAACGCCGCCCGCGCCAGCAGCAGGGTGGTTACCGGTACGGTGATCGCCAACAAAACCGGAATCAGCCAGGCATGCACCACCGGCCCGGACTTCAGTGCTGAAAAGCAGATGATCGATGCCAGCGCCACGCACCAGGCCCCGATCGTCGAGGCCAGCGCCGGCGGATGCATGCGCTGGAAGTAGTCCTTCATGCGCAGCAATCCGGTTGCGCCCAGCAGCGTAAATACACCGCTGAGCACCAGCAGGGCCGCCACTGGAATCTCGACCCATAAAGACAATTCGGCATTCATTCGATCACCTCGCCACGCAGCAGGAATTTCGCCAGCGCAAACGAGCCGACGAAACCGAACAGCGCGATCAGCAGCGCCGCTTCGAAGTAGGTATCACTGGCATAACGAATACCCAGGGTCAGCATCATCAACATGGCGACTATGTACAGGTAATCCAGCGCCAGTACCCGATCCTGAGCAGAAGGGCCTTTGAACAGGCGCACCAGGGTCAGTGCCATTGCTACGCAGTACAGAAACAGCGTCAACAGAATCGCATTCGACAGCAATGGGCTCATTCGAAAATCTCCATCAACGGTCGCTCGTAAGTGCTTTTGAAGTGCTCGATGAACCGCGCTTCGTCGTGCAGATCCCAGACGTGCAGTAACAAGACACTGCGGTCCAGCGCCAGCTCCGACCATACGGTGCCGGGCACCACAGTGCAGATCATCGCCAATGCAGCCAAACCATGAGCATCGCGCAAATCGAGCGGCACCTTGATAAAGCATGAGTTGGGTGGACGACGCCCGGCGTTGAGTACGCCCCAGGCGACGATGAGGTTGGACATGATCACGTCACGGCCCACCAGGAAGAACAGACGCACAATGGCCATAGGGTTGCGGATGCGCGCTCGTTTTGGTCGCAGCTTGCGCATCATCAGCGGCGCGGCGAAACCCAGCGCGGCGCCGAGCAACAGATTGCCCGGGCTGACCGACAGGTTGAGTGTCAGCCACAGAATCCACAGGGCTATCGATAACCACGGAGCCGGAAACAGTCGCTTCATGGCTGCACCTCAAGCATGTCGGCTCTCGCCTGAGGGCTCGGCACGGCGCGAGTGCCAAGCACGGCCAGCACATATTGCTGCGGATTGTTCAGCGCGTCGGCCGTAGCCTGGGTGTAGCGCAGCAGCGGTTCAGCCTTGAATGTCAGGGCGATGCTCAGGCCGAGCAGCAGGAAAATTGGCGCGCATTCGAGTTTGCGCAGCAATGGCGAGGGGCGCTCCTCCGGCGTCCAGAAGCGCTGAATGCCCAGGCGCGAGAAGGCCATCAGCGAGGCCAGACCGGTCAGGATCAACAGCGCCAGCAATCCCCAGGCGCCGGGAGACAGTGGCGCCTCGGTGCCAAGTCCCAGGGGGTTGAGCAAAGCGCCGATCAGGCTGAGCTTGCCGATGAACCCGGACAGCGGTGGCATGCCGATGATCAACAGCGCGCAGGCAATGAAGCTCAAACCGAGAAACGCCATGGTCCACGGAATGACCTGGCCGACCACGGCTTTTTGTTCGTCGTCGAGGTTGATGCCCTTGGGTGGCTGCAGCGATTCCTGCGGACGCGGCAAGAGTTCGCTTTCGTCTTCCAGCGGGATTTCGTTGGCCGAACGCGAGCGCTCGATCAGTTCGGCGAGCATGAACAATGCGCTCAGCGCCAGCGTCGAGCTGACCAGATAGAACAATGCAGCGCCGATCAGGTTCGGCTGGGCGAAGCCGATCGCCGAGAGCAGGATGCCGGCCGACACCAGAATGCTCAGGCTGGCCATGCGCTCCAGGCGCTGCGCGGCGAGAATCGCCAGCCCTGCGCAAGCCATGGTCGCCATGCCGCCGTAGATCAGCCAGTCGCCGCCAAAAAATGCCGAAGCGCCGGCCTGGCCGGAAAACAGCAGGGTCCACAGGCGCAGCAGGGTGTAGACGCCGACCTTGGTCATGATCGCGAACATCGCCGCCACCGGCGCGCTGGCCGAGGAATAGGCCGGCACCAGCCAGAAATTCAGCGGCCACATGCCAGCCTTCGCCAGAAACGCTACCGCGAGAATCCCCGCGCCAGCATGCAGCAGGCCACGATCAGCTTCCGGCACCAGCGGAATCTTCATCGCCAGGTCGGCCATGTTCAGCGTACCGGTCACCCCGTATATCAACGCCGCGCCTATGAGAAACAACGACGAGGCCAGCAGATTGATCGAGATGTAATGCAATCCCGACGACACCCGCGCGCGGCCGGATCCATGCAGCAACAGGCCGTAGGAGGCGGCCAGCAAAACTTCGAAAAACACGAACAGGTTGAACAGGTCCGCCGTCAGGAAGGCGCCATACAGGCCCATCAGTTGAATCTGGAACAGGGCGTGGAAGCTCGAGCCGGCGCCGTCCCAGCGGGCCATGGCAAACAGCAACGCGCTGACGCCGATGACGCCGGTCAGTACCAGCATCAGCGCCGACAGGCGATCGACCACCAGGACGATGCCAAACGGTGCCTGCCAGTTGCCTGGCAGATAAACGCCAATGGAACCGGGCACGCCAGTGGTCTGGGTCCATTGCAGCAACATCACTGAAATGAACAGGCCGAGCAGACTGGAGAACAGGTTGATTTTCGCCTTCAGTGGCCGGTGCTTCTCGCCCAGCATCAGCATGATCGCGGCGGTCAGTAGCGGCAGCAGAATGGGTGCGGCGATCAGGTGAGTCATCGCCATCATTCTTTAGGCTCCCGGCCGTCGACGTGGTCGGTGCCGGTCAAGCCGCGCGAGGCGAGCAATACGACGAGAAACAGCGCGGTCATGGCGAAGCTGATGACGATCGCCGTCAGCACCAGCGCCTGGGGCAGCGGGTCGGTGTAGTGCAGCAGATCCTGGGTCACGCCGTCCTTGATCACTGGCTCTTTGCCGATGAACAGGCTGCCCATGCTGAAAATGAACAAATTGACCGCGTACGACAACAGGCACAGGCCCATGACCACCTGAAAAGTACGCGGGCGCAAGATCAGCCAGACCCCTGACGCGGCGAGAATGCCGATGGCGATTGCGATGACTTCTTCCATCAGACGGCTCCTTTGCTGGCGACGGACTTGGGCAGCGATGCTGTCTTGTGGCCGCGCACCGATTGGTGGGCGAGGGCGGTAAGGATCAGCAGCGTCGACCCGACCACCACGGCGTACACGCCGATGTCGAAGAACAGCGCACTGGCGATATGGATATCGCCAAGCAATGGCACGCTGATGTGCCAGGTGTGGGTGGTCAGGAACGGATAGCCAGCCAGCATCGCACCGAGACCGGTGGCGGTGGCGAACAGCAGGCCGGTACCCATCCAGCGCAATGGCCGCAGGCTCATTTGCGCCTCGACCCACTGCGTGCCGGCAACCATATATTGCAGAATGAACGCGACCGACATCACCAGCCCGGCGACAAAACCGCCGCCCGGCTGATTGTGCCCGCGCATGAACAAATAGAACGACACCACCAGCGCGACAGGCAGCAGCAGGCGCACCAGCACCGCCGGCACCATCATGAAACCGAGCGCGGTGTCGCTGGCTGAACGTGGGTTGACCAGATCGGTGACCACGTCGGGCGCGAGCAGGCGTTGCTGGGCTGGCAATTGCAGGCTTTCCTTCGGCGGACGGAAGCGGCGCAGCAGGGCGAACACGGTGAGCGCCACGGCGACCAGTACGGTGATTTCGCCAAGGGTGTCGAAGCCACGGAAGTCCACCAGCATCACGTTGACCACGTTGCTGCCACCGCCTTCGGGCAGGGCGCGGCTGAGGTAGAACGAGGAAATGTGGTTAGGCGTCTGCCGGGTGAGCATGGCGTAGGACAGCAGCGCCATGCCCGCACCGACCGCAATCGATAGGAGCAAGTCGCGCAGACGACGAATACGCGCCTTGCGCAGGCTGCTCGGCAGCGGCGAGACTTCCTCGATGCGGCGCGGCAACCAGCGCAGGCCGAGCAGGATCAACACCGTGGTTACCACTTCTACCGCCAATTGCGTCAGTGCCAGGTCCGGCGCGGAGAACCAGACGAAGGTCACGCAGGTCATCAGGCCGCAGACACTGACCATGGTCAGGGCAGCGAGACGGTGATACTTCGCCTGCCATGCGGCGCCAAGCGCGCAGGCAATCGCCAGCAGCCACAGCGTGACGAAGACAATCGAACCGGGGATTTTCGGCCGGTCACCCCAGCTCAGGCTGCTGTGCAGCATCGGGATCAGACCGGCGAGCACGGCGGCCGACACCATCAGAAACAGCTGCATCTGCAAGCGCTTGGTGCCCAGGCGCCGCTCGACGCGCCGGGCGATGCGCATCATCACTACCAGACTGCGCTCGAACAGCCGCTTGCCATTGAAGCGGCCCACCAGCGGCGGGTACTTGAAGCGGCCGCGCTTGAACTGCTTGCGCAGCAGCAGATACAGGACGATGCCACCGGACATGGCGATCAGGCTCATGATCATCGGCGCGTTCAGGCCGTGCCAGATGGCGAGGCTGTATTCCGGCAACTCACCGCCGACAACCGGCAGCGCCGCGGCGGCAAGCAATGGCCCGACGATCTGCGCCGGGAAAATCCCCACCAGAAGGCAGGTGAAGACCAGCAACTCGACCGGCGCACGCATCCAGCGGGGCGGCTCGTGCGGCGTATGCGGCAGATCAGTGGCGGTGGGGCCGAAGAAAACATCGACGGTGAAACGCAGAGAGTAAGCAACGCTGAACATGCCGGCGATGGTCGCGACGATCGGCAGACTGGTTTCGACCCACGCGGTGGCGTTGATGAACACGGTTTCGGCGAAGAACATTTCTTTCGACAGGAAGCCGTTGAGCAGCGGCACGCCGGCCATCGAGGCACTTGCGACCATGGCCAGCGTCGCCGTATAGGGAATCAGTTTGATCAGTCCGCTGAGCTTGCGAATGTCACGGGTGCCGCTTTCGTGGTCAATGATGCCGGCGGCCATGAACAGCGAGGCTTTGAACGTCGCGTGATTGAGGATGTGAAACACCGCCGCTACCGCCGCCAGTGAACTGTTCAGGCCCAGGAGCAAAGTGATCAGACCCAGATGGCTGATGGTCGAGTAGGCCAGCAAACCTTTGAGATCGTTCTGGAACATGGCGCAGTACGCGCCGAGCAACAGCGTACAGGCGCCCGCTCCGCTGACGATGTAGAACCATTCCTCACTGCCGGACAGCGACGGCCACAGACGTGCCAAAAGGAAAACCCCGGCCTTGACCATGGTTGCCGAGTGCAGATAGGCCGAGACGGGCGTCGGCGCCGCCATTGCGTGGGGCAGCCAGAAGTGAAACGGGAATTGCGCGCTTTTGCTCAGCGCGCCAATCAGGATGAGGGGCAGAAGAACAGGGTAGAGGGCATGTGCGCGAATCAGATCGCCGGCGGCCAGGACCTTGTCGAGGTCGTAGCTGCCGACGACATGGCCGAGAATCATGACCCCCGCCAACAGGCATAAGCCGCCAGCCCCGGTGACCATCAACGCCATATAAGCACCGCGCCGCGCATCGGCGCGGTGGTGCCAGTAGCCGATCAGCAGGAACGAGAAGAGGCTGGTCAGCTCCCAGAAAAACACGATCTGAATCAGGTTGCCAGAGATCACCAGACCGAGCATGGCGCCCATGAACGCCAGAAAAAACGCGAAAAAGCGCGGCACCGGATCGTCCGGCGACATGTAATAACGCGCATATAAAGAGACGAGTGTGCCGATGCCCAGCACCAGCATCGAGAACAGCCAGGCGAAGCCGTCCATGCGCAAAACGAAGTTCAGCCCGAGGCTGGGCAACCACATGAATTCTTCGCGGATCACGCCACCGTGGGCGATTTGCGGGTACAGCATCGCGACCTGGACGGTGCCGATCAAAGCGACCAGCCCCGCCAGCAGGGATTCGGCATTACGCGCATTGTGCGGCAGCACCGCTGCCAGACAGCTGCCAATGAATGGCAGAAGCAGTAGAACTATCAGGGACATAGGCTTCTAATCTGCGGAAGTTTGTGAAGCATCATACGTGCCAGCTCCCTGATCACCAAACGCGAGGATGTCTCAGAATCCTACAAAGTAGTCTCAAATTTTGTGTTTAGCGTTGTTTCAAGGACAACAATGTTGTGGCTCTTTCGCGAGCAGGCTCGCTCCCACATTGGACTGTATTTCAAAATGTGGGAGCGAGCCTGCTCGCGAAAGCGTTTGCATTACCACTGAAAAAACGCGGATCACGCCTGCGTTTCGCGTTCCAACTCACCTTCTGCCTCGGCAGCCTTCCCCTTGGTCTTCAACTCACTGACAATCACCGCCGCAACGATCAACCCCGCGCCCACCAGTGCAATCGCCGGCAAACGCTCCCCGGCAATCCGACCAACGATTCCGGCCCATACCGGCTCACCGGCATAGATCAACGTCGCCCGAGTCGGCGAAACGCTCTTCTGCGCCCAGTTCATCGCCACCTGGATCGCCGCACTCGCCGCGCCCAGGCCCAAAGCCGTTGCCAGCAATAACCAGGAAAACTCCGGAATCACTTCACCGGTCGGCACCACCAGCAGGAACGACAACACCGACGTCACCGCCAGTTGCACCACCGTCACTCGCCGCACATCGACCTGTCCGGCGAACGTGCTGATCAGGATGATTTCGGCTGCAATCGCAACGGCGCTGATCAATGTCGCAATTTCTCCCGGGCTGAAATTCAACGCCGCCCCCGAGGGACCCGACAACAGCATCAATCCGGTAAACGCCAGCATGATCCCGATGCTCGGCATCAACCCCGGGCGTCGTCCCAATACCAGCCATTGCAGCAGAGGTACAAACGGTACGTACAGCGCGGTAATGAACGCCGATTGGCTACTCGGAATGCTTTGCAGCCCGACCGTCTGCAAGCCGTAACCGAGCATGATCGCCACACCGATGAATGACCCTGCCTTCACTTCGAACAGGGTTAACTCTCGCAGGTGGCGCCAAGAGAACATCGCAACAATCGCCGCTGCTGCGGCAAAGCGCAGGCCGACGAAAAACATCGGCCCGCTGACCGTCATCGCGTGTTGCACCAGCAGGAACGTGCCGCCCCAGATCATGGTGATCAGCACCAGGACGCACTCGGCTTTGCTGAAGCGGGAGAAGCGGATTCGGGAAGGGGAATTGTTCAGCGACATCATGTCCTTGCGCACTGTAAAAGAGAGGCCGCACAATGCCGCCAACGTTGCGCAGTATACTGCCCAATACCACCGAGTGAGCAATATAGTGCACAAAGATTCAACTCAGCGAGCCTCCGTCCTGCAACACGTCAGCCAGAATGTCCGACGTCTGCGCCATGCGGCGGACATGAGCCAGACTGCGCTGGCGGAAAAGTCCGGGGTCAGCCGACGGATGCTGGTGGCGATCGAAGCCGGCGAGAAGAATGTCAGCCTGACCACGCTTGACCGCGTCGCCGAGGCCCTCGACGTGGCCTTCAGCGATCTGATTCAAGCCCACGATGCGCGCGACCCGAGCCGGATCAACGAGGTTGCCTGGGTGGGCACGATCCCGGGCAGCAGAGCCGTGCTTCTGTCCAAAGCGTCTGCGACCCGCGCAGTCGAGCAATGGGAATGGTGCCTGCAACCGGGTGAGGTCTATCCGTCGCAACCGGACGCCGACGGCTGGAGCGAGCAGATTTACGTGTTTGAGGGATGCTTGACGCTGATGCTCGGCGATCAGCCGCAGCACATCCATAAAGGAGAGTTTTTCATGTTCGCCAGCAATCAACCGCATTCCTACCGCAACGACGGCAATGTGGCTGCGCGGTTCGTGCGTAATGTGGTGATTTGAATGGAGCACTCTGCGGACATCCTGATCATCGGTGGCGGCCTCAGCGGCACGATGCTGGCGGTGCAATTGTTACGTCTGCCTGGGCAGCGGAGCATTGTTGTCATCGAGCCGCGTGCTGAACTGGGACGGGGCGAGGCTTACAGCGCCGTCGAGCTGGGCCACACGCTGAACGGCAACGCGGCACGCATGAGCGTCGACCCGGATAATCCTGATGATCTGACGCAGTGGCTGACCGCGCATATTGCCGGCGGCGGCTGGCCGGAGTCGGCTGAGCAGGCTGTGCCGGTCAGTGAACTGTTCCCGCCTCGCGGTTTATTCGGCGTCTATGTGCAACAGCGTCTTGCCGAGGCTCGGGCGGTGGGCGTGCGGCAAGGTTCGACCGTTGAACATGTCTGTGCTGAGGTCGTCGACCTGCAAATCGATTCCGGTTCAGTGCGACTCACCTTGAGCGATGGCCGGATTTTGCGTGGATCGCAGGCAGTGCTCGCCACCGGCATGTTTCCTGCGGCCCGCACGCCCCAGACGCAATCCAGTGGCCTCAACGCCTCCGCGCTCGATCCTTGGGATGTGGCTGCGATGCGCGAACTCGACCCGCGATCCACCGTGCTGATCATCGGCTCTGGGCTGACGATGGTCGATGCCGTGGTGTCGCTGGAACAGGCCGGACATCGCGGGCCGATCGAGGTGTTTTCCCGGCACGGGTTGCTGCCGCATGTGCGCCGTCAGCCACCGGTCTGGGAGGATTTTCTGGCAGCAGATCACAGCATCCGCACGCCACGCCAGTTGGTGCGCGAATTGCGGCGCCATTGCCGCGACGCTACAGCTCAAGGCATTGATTGGCAGGCACCACTCGATACCGTTCGCGCGCATATCGCGCGGTTGTGGAGTCAGGCGACTGACGTGCAGCGTCGACAATTCGTACGGCATGTGCGGCCATGGTGGGAAAGTCATCACCATCGTTCGCCACCGCTCAGCGCCGAGTTGATCGAGCGGTTGCACAAGGAAGGGCGCTTGCGCGTGCACGCTGCGTCGTTCAAGGGGCTTGAGCCGCGCGCTGACGATGCCGTGGCCATTAGCATCCGTCCGCGGGGTGAGACTGAAACAGGCGTGGTCAGCGGTGCGGCGCTGATCAATTCCAGCGGCATTGAATACGACTGGCGGCGTGTTGCTCGGCCGTTGCCGCAGCAATTGCTGGCGCGGGGACTGGTGCAACCGGGGCCGCTGGCGCTGGGGATCACAGCAAAGGACGGCGCAGTGGTGGATGCCGAAGGGCAGGTGAGCGCTCGGTTGTTCGCCATGGGCCCGCCGTTGCGCGGGATGTGGTGGGAGAGTACGGCAGTGACGGACGTCGCTGCGCAGGCCAAAGCGTTGGCTCGGCGGTTGGTGGATAGCCCGAAAGATTGATGTGTTCTTTCGGGCTTCTTCGCGAGCAGGCTCGCTCCCACAAGGGGATTGAGGTTGTGACTACAATTTGCGCCACACCATAAATCCTGTGGGAGCGAGCTTGCTCGCGAAAGCGTCATCTGATCCAACGTCTCTGTTGAATGAAAGACCGCTATCGCTGGCAAGCCAGCTCCCACATTGGGTTTTTGTGACGGCTTGAGATTATGCGACGACCTGGTAGCACGGCACATACGCCGCGCCACCCGGCAACTTCATCCGGTGCTGGGCGACGAATGCCTTTAGCAGCGCATCAAGCGGCTGCATGATCGCCGCATCGCCACGGATCTGATACGGCCCGTGTTCTTCGATCAGACGAATGCCCTTGTCCTTGACGTTGCCGGCGACGATTCCGGAAAACGCCCGACGCAGATTGGCCGCCAGTTCATGCGGTGGCTGGTCGCGGTGCAGTTTCAGGTTGGCCATGTTTTCGTGGGTCGGGTCGAATGGGCGCTGGAAGCCTTCATCGATCTTCAACAGCCAGTTGAAGTGAAACGCGTCGTTACGCTCACGACGGAACTGCTTCACCGCTTTCAGCCCTTGAGTCATCTGCCGCGCCACTTCGGCCGGGTCGTCGATAATGATCTCGTAATGCTGCTTCGCCGCTTCGCCGAGGGTCGCGATGACGAACGCATCCAGCTGTTCCAGATACGGCGCGGCATGCTTCGGTCCGGTGAGGATGACCGGGAAGGGCAGGCCTGCGTTGTCCGGGTGCATGAGGATGCCGAGCAGGTAGAGGAATTCTTCGGCAGTACCGGCGCCGCCCGGAAAAATGATGATGCCGTGGCCAACGCGAACGAAGGCTTCCAGACGCTTTTCGATGTCCGGCAGGATCACCAGCTCATTGACGATAGGGTTAGGCGCTTCGGCAGCGATGATGCCTGGTTCGGTCAGGCCAAGGTAGCGACCGCCATGGATGCGCTGTTTGGCATGGGCGATGGTTGCGCCTTTCATTGGGCCTTTCATCACGCCAGGGCCGCAACCGGTGCAGATGTCGAGGCTGCGCAGGCCCAGCTCATGGCCGACCTTCTTGGTGTATTTGTACTCTTCGGTGTTGATCGAGTGACCGCCCCAGCACACCACGATTTTCGGCTCGACGCCCGGGCGCAGGGTGCGCGCGTTGCGCAGCAGATGGAACACGTAGTCGCTGATGCCTTGGGAATTGCTCAGGTCGATGCGTTGGCTGTCGAGTTCGTTCTCGGTGTAGACAATGTCGCGCAGGGCGCTGAAGAGCATCTCGCGGGTGCTGGCGATCATCTCGCCGTCGACGAACGCGTCGGCCGGAGCGTTCAGCAGCTCCAGGCGCACGCCGCGATCCTGCTGGTGAATGCGGATTTCAAAGTCCTTGTAGGCTTCGAGAATGGTCTTGGCGTTATCGACATGGGCGCCGGTGTTGAGAATGGCCAGGGCGCACTGGCGGAAGAGGGTGTAGGTGCTGCCGGAACCGGCTTCGCTCAGCTGCTGGACTTCACGTTGAGAAAGGGTTTCCAGACTGCCTTTCGGGCTGACCGAGGCATTGATTACGTGTCGTTGGGTCATGCAGTGATCCTTAAAACGATGCCATCCGCAACGCAGCGGAGGGCATCCGAATAATGTGTATCCATGAATGAAGATGGCACGATCTGCGCTGTACCGCCATGTCCCCGTTGGACGCTGAAAAGATGAAAAGGAGCCCCAGCATAGCTAAAACCCTGTGCGATGCGATAATGCGCCGGCGAGTTTTTTCCGTTGCGCCTTTTGTCACTCAGGGAAGTCATTTTCGATGTTCGAGATTCAGCCGATGGACCCCGCTACCTTTCGTCAGCAGACCCGCCGGAGCACGGTCATCATCGCCGTGCTGTTTCTGTTGTTGGCCATGCTGTTTTCGTCTGTCGCGGTGGCAGTGTTCGGTGAGCCCGACGGGGATAATCTGCGCTTCAATGTTGGCGGAGTATTTGTGGCATTTCTGCTGACCGCAGCGTTGTTGCGCGGGCGTTTCTGGCATCAGACCTGGATGGCTCCGGCGGTATACAGCTGGCGTCTCAAGCGTAGCCTGATGAGCATTACCAATGTCATGCACCAGGTGACAGCGGCGGTGCAGAACAACGATCCGACGGCGATGAAGGTGTTGCGTTTCTATCACGTGGGATTGCTGCAGATGCATGAGTTGGACGGCAATTCGAGCGATCACGGCCTATTGCGTGACGAAGTCGAACAGCACAAGGCGCGGATGCTGACGCAGGGCCTTGATCCAGACCAGCCACGCTTCGATCCGCAGTGGCTGGAAACGTTGAAACCGGCCTCGCGCTAAAACGGAATGCGCCGGGCGCGACGCAGTTTCCACGAGCGCAGCAATCGCGCATAGACGATCAGGTTGATCGCCAGCACCACGCTACCAAGCGCCAATTGAATCTGCGGGGTCAGACCTGCCGGATAGATGATCGGCCAGATGTAATGCTCGATAAAGCCACCGGCGTATTCGGTCTGCCCGGCCGCGTGGCGCATCAGGTTTTCCCAGTAGGTCAATGGACAGGTCAGGTGCAGCACTTCAACCGCCACGCCCCATGCGGCCGCCGGCAAGTGCAGCCACATCAACCGTGGCCAGCGCAGCACCAGCAGCCCGCCGAACAGCACGAACAAGATGAAACACAAGTGAAACAGCACCAGCCCGTCGGCGGCGATTCGGTACAGCATGGTGTCTTCCTGACGTAAGGGTGGATGGCGCTATGGTACGCCGCGCGGGACAAAATTCCTTGGTGAATTCGGGCGCGCAAAAGTGTTCTACCCTTTAACGACAGCAACTGTTCTGAGGTGAGGTGGACATGGCAACCGAGCAAACGCGTGCGGAAGATGATGAGCCAACTGAAGAAGAAATCGAGCGGCAAAAACGGCAGGAAAAAACCTGGAAGCACGATGACAGCCGCGAGTTGTCGGACCGCGACCAGGAGCGGCCTTTGAAGCCTTGAACAACGCATACGAAAAGCCCCGCATCAGCGGGGCTTTTCGCGTTTCAGAGGTCTTCCAGCTGCGTGAAGTCCGGGTAGGTCGCTCGGTACCCCAACGTTCGATCGATCCACGCATTGAGCTCATTGACCATCACCGGCGGATGGCCGGGATAACCCTCAAGGGTGCTGCGCAAGGTGCGCTCGATGTCGGGCACGCTGTGCAGGTTTCGGGTCTTGATGTAATGGCCGATAAAACAGTCGAGTTCCAGGCGTTCTGTCTTGGACAGATGGACACACTTCAGGCCGCTGACCTGTTTGATTGCAAAATCGTCGCTCACTTATTTCTCTGCAAGGCTTGAAAGTTGTTGATGGATTCCTGATTTCTTTGACTCTTTGGTCAATTGGTATACCAATCGGAAAGGCGGCGCGCATGCTATCCGCAGCGCGGGAAAATGTATGTATGACAGTCGAAATGTCTGACAGGCGGTTGATTCGCTCAAACGGCTGTTTTACGAGGGGTGTATCGCGATTGAAACACTTTTAGTAACGCGCGGGATTCAGTGGAGGGCTCGCTTGATTAACGCAGCGATAAAGTAATTATTCAGTCGACCCGTTCTATCAATTGCGCACCTTGATTACGCGTATTACCGACCGCTTTGCCGACTTTGTACCATTCGAACGCATCACTGGGCTCGCCTTCAAACAGCAGCATTTGCTCGGCGCGTTCCACTGGCGTAGCAGGATCAAGCCATTCCCGAGCTCGCGCCGAATCGAAGACCACCGGGCGGCGATCATGAATATCGAGCAGGCCGCCCAGGCTGTCAGCGGTGATGATGACGAACCCGTCGTCCTCCCTCGGCGCAACCCCCGGCACCGGAAACTGGCCGATGCCAGCGCAGAAAACCGGTGCTTGATCCGCCCGACGGATCAACCAGGGCTGTCGGGATTTTTCCCCGCTATCAACCCACTCAAACCAATTATCGACCGGCACGATCAGCCGCTGGCGCCAGATTGCCCGAAAGAACGCGCCGTGGGCGACCTTCTCTACCCGAGCGTTGATAGGGGGCGGACGATCCTTCGCCCAATGCGGCCGCCAGCCCCAGCGCAGATTGTCGGCATGGAAGGTCTGCTCGTGCTGATGCAGTACCGCCAGCGCAGTGGTGGGCGCTGCGTTGTAGCGATCCAGCGGCGCATCGCCCACGTGATTGACCAACGCATCGGGAATGCTCAACACCGCAACGAAATCATGAATCCCACGGTACTGCGTGAGTCTTCCGCACATGACTGAAATCTCCTCGAGGAAATTTCAGTCTAGTCGCGCCAGCACATCTGTTTCGAAGACGCGCAAATACCGTGCTTACGTTATGCAAAATTAGAATTTAAAAACGGAAATCAAGAGCGTTATGGTCTATGCAATTCCCCTTTGCAGGACTCGCCATGAAGCTGTCTCGTTTCCTACGCCGTGCACTGACCGTAGCCTTGTTCACGGCCCCAGTCGCCCACGCAACAGAGCCTGTGGTTCTGCATGTTGGCGACCAAAATTACTACAACATTCGCGCTTCGATTGAAGCCTCGGGCGTGTTGAAAGACGCACCTTACTCAGTCGACTGGAAACACTTCCAGGCTGCCGCGCCGCTCGCTGAAGCGTTGCAGACCGGCTCGCTGGATCTGGGGTTTCTCGGCGACTCGGGCTTCCTGTTTCTCGCTGCCAAACAGGCACCGGTGAAACTGATTGGCGTGTCGCGGCAGAATCCGGACACCATTGCTCTGTTGGTGCCAAAGGATTCGCCGGTAAAGACCATTGCCGATCTCAAAGGTAAGAAGGTCGCGTATTGGCCCGGAGCCTGGAGTCAGCAACTGACCTTGCGCGCGCTGGAGCAGGGCGGCCTGCCGGAAAACTACGTCGACTTCGTCAAGCTGATGCCGATCGACGCGGCCGCCGCTCTCCCGCAAGGCAGTATCGATGCCTTTCCGGTGTGGGAACCGTATATCTCGCAACAGATCGTGTTCTCTGGCGCTCGACCGATTCTGACCGCAAAAAACCTGATGCCAGGGCTGAGCGCCATTGCTGCGTCGACGCCTTCCATCGACAGCAAGCGCGCGGCGATTGCCGATTTTCTCGGACGTCTCAAACAGGCGCGCGCCTGGGTTGATAACCACACCGACGAGTACGCCGATCTCTGGGCGAAAAAGGCCAACCTCGACCAGCAGGTCTCGCGCCATTGGTTACGCCAAGCGCACATGACCGTCGGGCCGGTGAATCAGCAGGCGGCAGCGGATTTGCAGAGCACGGCGGACTTTCTGTTCAAAGTCAAAGCACTGCCGGCACCGTTGGCCACGGCGGGGATCATCGACACCTCATTTCAACAAGCCTTGACGCACTGAAAACCGGCACCGGAACCAAACCCTGTGTACCTTATCCAACCTGCGCTCGCCGATAGCAGCGCGGGGAGGGTAACGGGCGAGGGAGTTTTGCCATTCGACAACACGACGGCTGCGGCCGGACTCAGGGCAAACATGACATCCGAATGCAAACTTCTCTGTGCGGCGCTCATCGCGTTCGGTCTGGCCGGCTGCATTGCCGCGCCGATCGAAATGACCGCGCAAACCGAAACGCGACTGAAGACCCAGCCGCCCGTGCGTTTTTTGTTGACGTTCGATGATGGTCCCAGCGCTTCAGGGTGGTGGAACCCCACGGCCACGGTGCTCGACAGCCTCAAGAGCAATCCGGTGCAGGCAGACATCAAAGCCGTATTTTTCGTGCAGACCCGAGCATCCAGAGCGGGTGACAGCGAGATCGGTCGCAGCCTCATGCGCCGTGAGCACGTAGAGGGACATATCCTCGCCTTTCACACCGCGACTCACTGGCACACCAATCATCGCTTGCTTGAGCCGCAAGAACTGGAGCAATCGCTGACCGATGGCAGCGCTGACATCGCCGCTATTACCGGAGCGCCGCCCAAGCTGTTGCGCCCGCCGTTCTGGAACTACGACAAGCGCACATTTGCGGCCTATCAAAAACACGGCTTGCACGTCTTGCTCACGGACTTGAGTGCCAACGACGGCAAGATCTGGGGCTTCAACGCCAGCCCTCGGCGTCGGGCGAACATGTTGCGGCAGTTATCGCAAGTGCGTGAGCGCATTGCGCTCGGCCAATTGCCGACGGTGGATGGTGTGGTTCCGGTGGTAGTGACGTTCCATGATCTCAATCGCTACACGGCGCGCCACACCCGAGAATATCTGCAGATTCTGCTCGATAGCGCGGCGGCAACCGGGGTTAGACTGGCAAACAAGCCGTTCTACGACGATCAGGCTGCTCTGGAAAAAGCTGCCCTGGCGCGTACGGTTCAGCAAAGCGCGGAACCCGTGAATCTGCCCGGAATGTGGAACTGGATCTGGGACCACGACGCGCATTGAGTGGCGTGGATAATCTGTGATCGGTTTGGCATTTGCGGACCAGGCAATAAACGCGTCCTGCATCTATGCTCGGTGGATCGATTCTCCGCCTGCGAGGCGTCCGCCCATGCTTGCCATTGCCGATATTTGTCGCATCGTCGAGTCAGGCTTCCCGAACTACAAATGTGATTGCGCGCCAACCGCGCAGGGTTTATTGCGCATCAAGGTGTACGAGCCGGGAAGCGGGCGTGTCGAACTGTTGCTTGATGGCGTATCTCCCGAACAATTGGTCACGATTCGCGATATTTCAAATTTCATTGGTGAGTTGCGAACGGAAATCAGCGCGGGTCGCCGGGCGTTCGCCGGCTGATCGTTATAAACGCCTTTGAAAGGCCTGCACGATGCGCCGCGTCGCGTCATTGGTTTCAAGATTGTGCACGGCATCGAGCGGGTACCAGATGCAATCGACGATTTCATTCTGGGGGCGCACATCGTCGAGGTTGACCACCGAAGCCTCGTACACATGATGCCGCGTACTGCCCGCCTGAAAATCCATCAGGTACAGGACGTCCTCTGCATTCAGCCCGGTTTCCTCCTGCAACTCGCGCACGGCTGCAGCCGCACGGGTTTCTCCGGGCTCGACCTTGCCGCCGGGCAAAGACCAGTGATGGCGGGGTTTGCGCACCAGGAGGATATGGCGATCCTGTTCGCAAATGACGGTGGCGCGTACTTTCATGTTTGCCCTGTTGATGCGTGTCATAAATCCGTAATCAAACTGCAATATTTGAGCCGCAAGCGGATTTAAAGGTTCCCTCTTGATTCGGAGCCATTTGCGTAGCAAAAAGTGCCAGTGAATTGACATGTGCCAGGGCGAATCCGGTTTACACCGCAGCGGGGAGCGGGTGTAAGGTAAGCCCGTACACCGAAAACACCGTTGGCAAACAGGAGGTGCTCATGAGCATTCCAATGCTGAACAAGCTGCACATGAACGGTTATGACGTCCTCAGCGTGAACAACGGGCCATGGCGAGTCTGCACGCAGGGCGACCGATTGGCGTCATTCACCAGCAGGGAGGAAGCGATGGCTTACGCGGCGGCGCTTCCCGGTTACAAAAAACGCTCCAGGCAAGTGCAAAGCCACATTGGCGGCTGACCCGTTGTAACGAAAGAGCCCCGGTTTCGACCGGGGCTTCTTGTTTGAGGCCTTCAAGTGCTTCAGTGAACCTTGGTTCGGCTGATGGTCCGGGCTTTCACCTCCTTGGCATAAATCTGCAATCTTTCCTCGTCGCTTTGCAGGATCTCGCAAGACCGCAATACAGTCTGAGCGTCGGCCTCGTTACCGGATTTGCGCAATTGCTCAGCGATGCGCTTGAGGTCGACTGCCGACCATCTCAGGTCCGATGCCACGCTTTGCAAATCCCGTTGAAGTTCGTGTTCATATTCATTGAGCCGCATGATCACCTCCAGAACATTCTCGGTAGAAAAGAGTAGTCGCATTTCTCAAGGTGCGGCCGAGTCATCTGACGCCCGGCTGAACGGATGTAAAAAATTGTCCAAACGCCGGTAACGGCGGGATGCCACGATGGATGTGCCGACGGTTAAACGGTACATTCACGTTTTTTCCGAACAGGTAAACAGCATGCGCGTATGGATTGGCACTTTGACCCTGGCCTTGTTGACGGGTTGCTCGTTACCAGCATCGCTGGTGCCGGGCGAGCCAAACCTCAGCAAGACCAGTGACAAGCCTCCCAAGGAATATGCCGCGTGTTTGTTACCGTTGTGGCAGAAGGACGTGGCCAAGACTTCGCAGACGTCGATTTCCAACGGCTACCGGATTACCGCGCCGAGCATTATCACGGCGGATGAGATTCTCGATATCGTCAAATACAAGGACGGCAGCAAAGTGTCCCTCTATCAGGGGCCGCCTTGGGCGAAGTCCGGGGCCCTGCGCCAGTCGGTACGTGACTGCCTGTAACCGGGCGCCCGGATCTCAAAAAGGCAGACACCGAAATTCCGGTGTCTGCCTTTTTTCTTGCATGACGTCTACTGATGCTCGCTCGCAATGGGCTGTGACAGTTGCCCGCGAGGCGCAGCAGGATCGTGGACTAGGCTTTGAATGTCGGCCCGTGACGGGTTCGGCATGACTGAAAGGAGCCTCGGATCATGGATGATCTGGTCAAGGAAATCATTCCGCTGTTGCAGTACCTCATCCCCGGGTTTTTATCGACCTGGATCTTTTATTCACTCACGGCGTTCAAGCGGCCGGATACATTTGGTCAGATTGTGCAGGCGCTGATATTCACGTTTGTGATTCAGGGCGCGGTGTTGGCGGTGGGCAGCCTCTGTTTGTGGATTGGCTCGAAGGGGTTTTCATTAGGAAAATGGGATGATCGGGCGCAAACGCTCTGGGCATTTGTGTTTTCGCTGATGCTGGGATTGTTTGCCTGTTACCTGGCGACGAATGACAAATTGCACGGTTGGTTACGTAAGCGAAACGTCACGAAACAATCTTCTTTCCCAAGTGAATGGTTCTGCGCTTTCGCCCAGTTCGACCGGTTCATAACCCTGCATTTACATGACGAGAGGCGCGTGTTTGGCTGGCCTGTGGAGTGGCCGTCCGCATCCAGTTGCGGGCAGTTCGTGATGCAGAATCCACGTTGGGTTAATGATGATGGCAAGTCGACGCCTTTTGGTGCCGAAATTTTGCTGATAGATTCCGCGCAAGTTAAGTGGGTTGAATTTAGCCCGGTATCGGAGGGTTCATCATGACGACTGCAAGAGCGCCGCGACCAATGCCAAAGCAATACGAACGCCTGTTCACAGGGCCTGACGGCAAGCCGCTGGAGGAGCCGTTGATCAAAGCCCCGAGCGCTCCGCCGCCACTCAAATACAGGTTGCCACAATAATTTTCAGCCCCAACCCTGCACCACCGCCCGGCGAATCGCCTCCAGCAACATCGCGAACGCCGGGTTGTCATTGTTTTCTCGCCAGATCAGATGCAGCTCGCTCTGCACCCCTTCGCCCAGATCGATCTCGCGAAATACCACATTCCTGAACACCACGCTGGTCGCGCAACGCGGTACCAGCGCCAGACCCATACCGGCGTTGACCAACGCCAGGATCGTCAATGATGAGCCCAGCCACTGCACGTAATCCGGTGCCACCCGCGCTGAGCGCAGCGTGCCGGTCAACAGTTCGTTGAACGGGGGATAGGCTTCATGGGAGTACATCAGGAACGGCTGTTTATCCAGGTCAGTCACTGACACCTCAGCTGCATTTGCCAATCTATGCCCGCTTGGCACTGCCAGCACAAACGGCTCGCGCACCAGGCATTCAGTGGCGTAGCCGGGTTCCTGCAATGGCGCTCGGGCAATGCCAAGGTCGATACGGCGAGCGCGCAACGCTTCGTGCTGCTGATAGGTGTTCATCTCTGCCAGATCGATTTTCACCTGAGGCTGTTTGAGCCGCGCTTCGGCGATCACCTTTGGCAGAAACTCATACACCGCGCTGCCGACGAACGCGATGTTCACCGAGCCAATGTCGCCCTCTGCAAACCGGCGTGCGGTGACTGCCGCTTGCTGCGCGCGCTCCAGCAGATTCTGCGCTTCGACAAAAAATGCCCGGCCCGCCGCCGTCAGCGCAACGCTGCGGGTGCTGCGGGTGAACAACTCGACGCCGAGGTGATGCTCCAGCAGCTGAATCTGCCGGCTCAGCGGTGGCTGGGTCATGTTCAAGCGTTCGGCGGCGCGGCGGAAATTGAGTTCGGTGGCCACCGTGGTAAAGCAGCGCAGCTGGGTGAGTTCGAACATTGATCTAATCCGGGTATCAATCGAGTGCCAGTTTAGATTAGACGGGATCAATGCGCGGCGTCCATGATCGGCTCATCGCTTCAAGTCATCCCTAAAAAAACAAGATCGGGAGTCGCCCCTTGAAAACCCTCCAGAGTCCGCCGGACATCACGGTGCTCGCCCGCGCCGCCGCCAAGGTCAAGCGTCACGTGTTGCCGCTGTTCGTGGTGATGTTCATCGTCAACTACATCGACCGGGTCAACATCGGTTTCGTGCGCAGCCATCTGGAGACCGATCTGGGTATCGGCGCAGCGGCTTATGGACTTGGCGCCGGGCTGTTTTTCATCGGTTACGCACTGTTCGAAGTGCCGTCGAACATGCTGTTGCAGCGCTACGGCGCGCGGGTCTGGCTGACCCGGATCATGTTCACCTGGGGCGCCGCGGCCATGGCCATGGCTTTCGTTCAGGGTGAAACCAGCTTCTACGTACTGCGCTTTATCCTGGGCGCGGCCGAGGCTGGGTTCTTCCCGGGGATCATTTATTACTTCACCCAGTGGCTGCCAGCGTCCGAGCGCGGCAAAACCATGGCGGTGTTTCTCAGCGGCTCGGCGATTGCCTCGGTGATTTCCGGCCCGGTGTCCGGTGCGCTGCTGCATATCAGCGGGCTCGGCATGCACGGCTGGCAGTGGATGTTTCTGATCGAAGGCGCAGCGTCGGTGGTGTTGTGCGCATTCGTCTGGTTCTGGCTGCAATCACACCCGCGTCAAGCCAAGTGGCTGAGCGAGGAAGAGCGCGAAGCGCTGGTCGCGGCGATTGCCGAAGAACAACGCGTTCGCGAAGCAGTACAAGTCGCCAAACCATCGATGTTCAAGCTGCTGGCTGACCGGCAGATCGCGCTGTTCTGCTTCATCTATTTCTCCATCGCGCTGACCATTTACGGCGCTACGTTCTGGTTGCCGAGCATGATCAAGAAGATGGGTAACCTCGGCGATTTTCAGGTCGGGCTGCTCAACTCCATTCCATGGATCATATCGATTGTCGCCATGTACGGCTTCGCGGCGATGGCCGGCAAATGGAAATTCCAACAGGCCTGGGTCGCGCTGACCTTGGTGATCGCCGCCATCGGTATGTTCATGTCGACCACCGGCGGGCCGGTGTTTGCCTTCGTCGCCATCTGCTTTGCCGCCATCGGTTTCAAAGCGGCGTCGGCGCTGTTCTGGCCGATTCCGCAAAGCTATCTGGATGCGCGCATCGCTGCGGCGGTGATCGCGCTGATCAACTCCATCGGCAACCTTGGCGGCTTCGTCGCGCCGACCGCGTTCGGCATTCTTGAACAAACCACCGGCTCCATCGAGGGCGGCCTGTATGGCCTTGCGGCGACATCGCTGATCGCCGCCGTAGTGATCTTCTTCGCCCGCACGGCGCCCGGCGCCAAAGGCCAAACCCCGGCAAAGCCAAGTGACGAAGCCGCCGTTGTGGCGCCGGCTCGTCCGGCCGCGAGCCACTGAATCGATTGTTGATCTGTCAGGAGCGTCATCTTGAAAATCACCCGTGTCAGCGTCACCCCGATTGCCTTCCGTGATCCGCCATTGCTCAACGCCAGCGGCATTCACGAACCTTTTGCCCTGCGCTCGATCATCGAAATCGAGAGCGACAACGGCTACATCGGCCTCGGCGAAAGCTACGGCGATGCCCCGGCCCTGGCGATCCAGCAACAATTGCAGAGCCAGTTGATCGGCCTCGATCCGTTCAACCTCAATCAACTGCGCGTGATCGTGCAGGCTACCGTCGCGGCGAATAAACCCGCCAGCGTCGCTGGCGCTGAACTGGCCCCCGGCTCCCACGCCAGCAAAGCGGTGAGCAACGCCTACTCGGCGTTCGAAGTGGCGTTTCTCGATCTGCAGGCGCACTACCTGAACGTGCCGCTGGTGGACCTGCTCGGCGGCGCGATCCGCGATGAAGTGCCGTTCAGCGCTTACCTGTTTTTCAAATACGCCGAACATATCGAATCGCCCTACAAACCGGACAACTGGGGCGAGGCGCTGCACGAGCAGCAGATCGTCGCCCAGGCAGCGCGAATGATCGAAGCCTACGGTTTCAAGAGCATCAAGCTCAAGGCCGGTACCTTGCCGCCGGAGCATGAAGTGGCTTGCATCAAGGCGCTGAAGAAAGCTTTCCCGGGATTGCCGCTGCGCATCGATCCGAACGGCAACTGGTCGCTGGAGACGGCGATTCGCATGGCCGAACTGCTTGGCGATGACCTGCAGTATTACGAAGACCCGACCCCGGGCCTCGATGGCATGGCCGAACTGCACAAGCGCACCGGTCTGCCCTTGGCGACCAATATGGTGGTCACTGATTTCGACGAGTTCCGCCGCAGCGTTGCGCAGAACAGCGTGCAGATCGTCCTCGCCGACCACCATTACTGGGGTGGCCTGCGTGACACGCAGACGCTGGCGAAAATGTGCGACGTATTCGGCCTTGGCGTGTCGATGCATTCCAACTCGCACCTGGGCATCAGCCTGATGGCCATGGCGCACGTCGCGGCGGCGGTGCCGAATCTGGATTACGCCTGCGACACCCACTACCCGTGGCAGGAGCCGGACGAGGAAGTGATCAAGGGTGGCAAGCTGCCGATCGTTGATGGCTGCGTGAAGATCACCCGCGCGCCGGGGCTCGGGCTGGAGCTGGATCATGAGCAACTGGCCAAGCTGCATGATCAGTACCTGACGTGCGGGATTCGCCAGCGCGATGACGTGCGGCAGATGCAGCGGTACAAGGCTGATTGGCGGGCGGTCAAACCGAGGTTTTAAGGTCGTTGCGACTGGCATCTTCGCGAGCAGGCTCGCTCCCACACTTGGCATACATTTCCCTGTGGGAGCGAGCCTGCTCGCGAATGGCCGCGACTCGATCCTTCAGAGGGTATCAATTAGCCAATCCCGAAACGCCTTCAATGAAGGCAGATTCTCATTGCGCGGCGGATACACCAGGTAATAGCTGCGCCGGCTGGTAATCGGTTCGCCCAGTTGCAGCAATTCGCCCTTGAGCAATTCCTCCTCGACCAGAATCCGCGGCACCAGGCCCACGCCGATATTGGCGCGTACTGCCTGAATCAAGTGCGAGGTCATTTCGAAGCTCGGCCCGATCCGCATGCTGCGATGCGGCAGTTGATGATGGCTGAACCATTCCGCCCACGCCTGGGCATTGCTGCTGACGTTGAGCAGTAATTGCCCGGCCATGTGCCGCTCGGCCTCGTCGCGTTCAGTCGCCGACAGCTGCGCGCTGGCAATCGCCACCAATTCTTCGGTGTGCAGGGGCAGGGCAGTCAGGCCAGGCCATTCTCCACCGCCGACGCAGATGGCGGCGTCGATTTCGCTGGTGTCGAAGTCGATGGTTTCGATCCGCGAATGCAGGTGCACGGTCATGCCTGGATGCGCCGTGTAGAAATCCTTGAGCCGTGGCAGCAACCATTTCGAACCGAAGGTCGGCAGCGTCGCCAGGCGCAGGCTGTGAATGCCTGAACCAAACGCCATCGCCTGCAAGGTCGCGCTGCGGATCTGCCCGAGGGCTTCGCTGAGCTCGCGCTGATACATGCGCCCGACATCCGTCAGCACCACCTGCCGGCCTTCGCGGCTGAACAGGCGCATGCCGAGCATCTTCTCGAGAATCTGCACCTGACGGCTGACCGCGCTCTGCGTCAGTGACAGTTCATGGGCGGCGCGGGTGTAGCTTTCATGCCGAGCGGCGGCCTCGAAAGCCAGCAGCAGCGACATGGACGGTGTGAGAGTGCGCGGATTCATTCGTAAAACTCATTGATAGCGGGTCGAATTTACGCTTGTTCCATGGCTGGCCAGCAATGAACATGGGCGCAATCAGATGGCGGAGCCTGACGCAATCATTCCTTGCGCACAACTGTTCACCGCCACACAGCCCGATTTGACCGAGATGACCCGACCGATGATTGCCCAGCTGTCGCCCGCCAAAGCCCTGACCGGCGATTACCAACAATTCCTCGCCGCCCTGAAAGACAGCGGCTTTCGCGGGGAAATCAGCGCTGATTACGCCAGCCGCGTGGTGCTCGCGACCGACAACTCGATCTATCAGCGCTTGCCGCAAGCGGCGGTGTTTCCGCTGGACGCCGAAGACGTTGCACGTGTGGCGCGGCTGATTGCCGAACCAGCGTACGAGAAAGTGGTGATCACCCCGCGTGGCGGTGGCACCGGCACCAACGGCCAATCGCTGACGGACGGCATCGTCGTCGACCTGTCGCGGCACATGAATCGCATTCTGGAAATCAACGTTGAACAGCGCTGGGTGCGGGTGCAGGCCGGTGTGGTCAAGGACCAGCTCAACGCCGCGCTGAAATCCGCCGGGCTGTTTTTCGCCCCGGAACTGTCGACCTCGAACCGCGCCACGGTCGGCGGCATGATCAACACCGACGCCAGCGGCCAGGGCAGTTGCACCTACGGCAAGACCCGCGACCATGTGCTGGAGCTTGAGATGATCCTGCGCGGCGGCGAGTGTCTGCACGGCCTGCCGCTGGCCGCGGATGAGCTTGCAGCGCAGTGCGCCCGCGATGATCGCGTCGGCGAAGTCTATCGTTGTGCGCGGCAGATCATTGATGAACAGGGCGAGCTGATCAAAGCACGCTTTCCCGATCTCAACCGCTGCCTGACCGGTTATGACCTGGCGCATCTGCGCGAGGCCGATCAGCGCTTCAACCTCAACAGCGTGCTCTGTGGCGCTGAAGGCTCGCTGGGCTTCGTCGTCGAAGCGCGGCTCAACGTGCTGCCGATTCCCAAACACACGATGCTGGTGAATATCCGCTATGCCGGGTTCATGGATGCCTTGCGTGATGCGCGGGCGTTGATGGCGCTCAAGCCGTTGTCGATTGAAACCGTTGACTCCAAGGTCTTGTTGTTGGCGATGCAGGACATCGTCTGGCACGGCGTTGCCGAATATTTTCCTGAAAACGCTGAGCGGCCGACGCTGGGCATCAACCTGGTCGAGTTCTGCGGTGACGATCCCGAAGACCTGCAACGCCACGTCGAAGCGTTCCTCGAACACCTGCAAAACGACCGCACCGTGGAGCGCCTGGGCCATACGCTGGCGGTTGGTCAGGCAGCGGTGAACAAGGTCTACGGTATGCGCAAACGGGCGGTGGGCCTGCTCGGCAACGTCGCCGGCGAAGCCCGCCCGCAGCCGTTCGTTGAAGACACCGCAGTGCCGCCGCAGCACTTGGCCGAATACATCGCCGAGCTACGCGATTTGCTCGACAGCCACGGTTTGCAGTACGGCATGTTCGGCCATGTCGACGCCGGCGTGCTGCACGTTCGGCCGATCCTCGACATGAAAGACCCGCAGCAAGCGGCGCTGGTACGCCCGGTGTCCGATGGCGTCGCCGCGTTGACCCAGCGCTACGGCGGCCTGCTCTGGGGCGAGCATGGCAAGGGCCTGCGTTCGGAATACGCGCCGGCATTCTTCGGCGAGTTGTACCCGGCGCTGCAAGCCTTGAAAGCAGCGTTCGACCCTTTCAATCAGTTCAACCCGGGCAAAATCGCCACGCCAGCGAACAGCGGCGCAGCGCTGCTGAAAATCGATGAAGTGACCCTGCGCGGCGAGCTGGATCGGCAGATCGACGAGAAAGTCTGGCAAAGCTACGGCGCGGCCATGCACTGCAACGGTAACGGCGCCTGCTACAACTTCGACCCCGATGACGCCATGTGCCCGTCGTGGAAAGCCACCCGCGAACGCGCGCAATCGCCCAAGGGTCGCGCGTCATTGATTCGCGAATGGCTGCGGTTGCAGGGCGAGGCGGGCGTCGATGTGCTCTCGGACGTAATCCGCAAACCGGCGTTTTTCAGCACGCTGTGGCAGCGCTGGCGCAACAGCCGCGATCCGTCGGCGGATTTTTCCCATGAGGTGTACGACGCCATGGCCGGTTGTCTGGCCTGTAAATCCTGCGCGGGGCAGTGCCCGGTGAAGGTCAACGTGCCGGAATTCCGCTCGCGTTTTCTCGAGCTGTATCACAGTCGTTATCTGCGTCCGGCACGGGATTACCTGATTGCCTCGCTGGAATACACCATTCCGTACATGGCGCATATTCCGGCGCTGTACAACGGCTTGATGGGCGCGGGCTGGGTGCGTGGCGCACTGGCGCGGATCGGTGGCATGGTCGATGTGCCGTTGCTCAGCCGTTTCGATTTCCACGCGGCGATGCGCCGTTGGCAGGTGCAGCCAGCAACGGTTGCAACGCTGTCGGCACTGACCTCAGAGCAACGCGAACGCAGCGTGGTCATCGTGCAGGACGCCTTCACCCGCTACTTCGAAGCGCCGCTGCTGGCTGATCTGGTCGAGCTGATTTCGCGCCTGGGTTATCAGGTCTATCTCGCGCCGTTCAGCGCCAACGGCAAGCCGCTGCACGTGCAGGGCTTTCTCTCGGCGTTCAATCGCGCGGCGTTGCGTAACACTGAGCAGTTGCAGGCACTGGCGCAGACCGGCGTGCCGCTGCTGGGGCTGGATCCGGCGATGACTTTGGTCTATCGCCAGGAATACCTCAAAGTGCCGGGCTTGAATGAATGTCCTGAAGTGGCGCTGGTGCAGGAATGGTTACTCAAGGTCATGCCAGAACGGACGCCTGAGGCTCAACCCAAAGCGTTCCGTCTGCTCGCCCATTGCACGGAGAAAACCAACGCGCCGGCCGCGACTCGCCAGTGGGAACAGGTCTTCGAACGTGCCGGTCTGAAGCTGGCCACGCAGGCTACCGGTTGCTGCGGCATGTCCGGTACTTATGGCCACGAAGCACGCAACCGCCAGACCTCGGCAGTCATTTACGAGCAATCGTGGGCGCGTCAGGTGCAGGCTCCGGCGGAGCAGGGCGAGGCGTTGGCGACCGGCTATTCCTGCCGCAGCCAGGTCAAGCGCCAGTCGGATCAGGCGCTGCGCCATCCGTTGCAGGTGCTGCTGGAGGCGCTGCGTCGCTGACCGTGTCGCTGGTGTCCCTGTCCCAGATCAGGCGCGGGTCGAAACTCATCGCCGCGAGCATGGTGAACACCACGACCAGGCCGAAGAACAGGATGCCCGGTCGTGGCTCGATATCGCCCAGCGCCTGGAATTTCACCAGCGCCGCGACCAGCGCGACCACCAGCACGTCGAGCATCGACCAATAGCCGATCAGCTCGACGAAGCGGTACAACTTCGAACGCTCCTTGCGCGCCCAATCGCTGTTTCGCTGCACCGTGACCAGCAGCAAGGTCAGGGCGACGAACTTGACCCCCGGCACCGCGATACTGGCGATGAAAATGATCAGGGCGATGTCCCACGCTCCGGCCTCCCAGAACTCCAGCACGCCGCTCATGATCGTGCTGTCGGCGCCGTTGCCGAGCATCACCGTATTCATCACTGGCAGCAGATTGGCCGGGATATAGAAGACCAGTGCAGCGAGCATGTACGCCCATGTGCGCGTCAGTGAATTGGTCTTGCGCCGATGCAGCGGTGCATCGCAGCGTGGGCATTGGTGGGGCTCGTCGGTCATGTCGCAGGCCAGGCCACAGCTGTGGCACAGGCACAGGTTGAGCTCGCTGGCGGTCGGTGGACGCTTCATAAAATGTCCCAGAGTTCGCGGATGTCACGGCCGGCAATGCGGATCATCATCAGGCTCAGCACCGCCAGGGCAAACAGGCCGATCCCCGGCAGCACATCGAGCAGGCCGGCGAGTTTGAACACCGCGACCATCGCCCCCAGCAGACACACCTCAAGCATGCTCCACGGGCGCAGGGTTTCCAGCCAGCGCATGCACAGATTGAACCCCGGTGCCCGCCTCATGCCGAGGGCGAAACTCAACACCCAGACCAGCAACACTAGCTGAAACGCCGGGGCGATGATGATCGCAATCGCTGCGACCATCGCGATGAAGGTGATCGGCCCCTGGCTCAGCGCGAGCACCGAATCCCACAGGGTCGCGCTGTTTTTCATGCCTTTGAGGCTGATGCTCATCACCGGATAGAAATTGGCGAACAGCCACAGCATCGCCGCCGTAAACGTCAATGCCAGACGCTGCTCGATGGTCAGGCCGTTGAAACGCTGCAGCACGCCACCGCAGCGCACGCACAGGGTTTTCTGGTGTTTGGCGAGCACGACTTTCTCGTACACGCAATCACAGTGCTCGCAGATGATCAGGTGTTGGGTGTTGATCATGGACAACGCTCAGGGGCAAGACGTACCTGTTCACTATAGAAGGCTGGGGTGGAGGGGCAACCTCGATGTCGGGATGTTTGGGTTTTGCTTTTTTGATGTTATAAGGTAACGAAAAATTCGAGGGCGTCATTGTGGCTGCCCGGTGTTATTCCTCTCGATTGCGAAAGATCCATGACCCCAGCGCTTCCCCGTTCTGCCCCACTGACGACTGGCCGGCTGCTCTCCATTGATGCGCTCAGAGGCCTGGTGATCCTGTTCATGCTACTTGATCATGTACGCGAAACCTTCCTGCTGCACCGCCAGGTCTCCGATCCGATGGACATCACCAGCACCGAGCCGGCGCTGTTTTTCAGCCGCACATTGGCGCATTTGTGTGCGCCGGTATTCGTCTTGCTGACCGGTTTGTCGGCATGGTTGTACGGCGAAAAATACGCCGGTAAAGCCGATGTCAGCGCGTTTCTGTTCAAGCGCGGTTTGTTCCTCGTGGCGCTGGAGTTCACCTTGGTGAACTTCGCCTGGACGTTCCAGTTGCCGCCGAGCGTGATCTACCTGCAGGTGATCTGGGCGATCGGCCTGAGCATGATCGCGCTGGCGCTGCTGGTCTGGTTGCCGCGTGCGGTGTTGCTGCTGAGCGTAGCGATCATCGCCGGGCACAATCTGCTGGACGCGGTGCATTTCCCGGTCGAGTCGGCGATGCATGTCCCTTGGGCGATCCTGCATGACCGCGGCTGGATTGAGATCAGCGAAACCCTGCGCCTGCGTACCTCGTATCCGCTGCTGCCGTGGATCGGTGTGATCGGTTTGGGGTACGCGCTGGGGCCGTGGTTCGCTCGGGGCATGGACGCGGCGGTGCGCCAGCGTCGTTTGCTGATGGCCGGGGCCGGTGGATTGCTGGGATTTGTGGTGCTGCGTTTGATCAACGGCTACGGCGAAAAGCCGTGGGCGATCAGCGATTCGCTGGTGCAGACACTGATGAGCTTTTTCAATATCACCAAATATCCGCCGTCACTGCTGTTCATCGGGTTGACTGTGAGCGTGGGGCTGTTGCTGCTGCTCGCCTTTGAGCGCGTGCAGGGTCGCCGCTGGATTGGCTGGCTGACGGTGTTCGGCTCGGCGCCGATGTTTTTCTATCTGCTGCATCTGTATGCGTTGAAGGTGCTGTACCTGATTGGTGTGGCGCTGTTCGGCCTGAATCAGGGCAGCTATTTCGGTTTTTCGACGGTGACGGCGGTGTGGCTGGCGGCGATGATTCTTGCCGTGGTGTTGTTCCCGGCAGTGCGCTGGTTTTCGGCACTCAAGGCGCGGCGGCGGGATATCAGTTGGTTGAAATATTTGTAAATCGAAGCAGAGCTTGTGGGAGTGAGCTTGCTCGCGAAGAGGGTGTTTCAGTCGATGCAGCGGTGACTGACAGGACGCTTTCGCGAGCAGGCTCGCTCCCACAGTGGGTATGCGTTGCGCCGTGAATTAACTACCAGCAGCGGTTCTTGTGTGGGAGCGGGCTTGCTCGCGAAGAGGGCGTGTCAGGCAATGCATTTGACGACTGGCAAAATGCTTTCGCGAGCAAGCCCGCTCCCACAGTGGGTGTGTTGCGACGTGAATTAACTACCAGCAGCGGTTCTTGTGTGGGAGCGGGCTTGCTCGCGAAGAGGGTGTGTCAAACAATGCAGCGGTGACTGACAGAATGCTGTCGCGGGCAAGCCCGCTCCCACATTGGGTAGGTGTTGCGCCGCACTTTACCTACCCGCGGTGGTTCCTTTTTGGGAGCGGGCTTGCTCGCGAAGAGGGTGTGTCAAACAATGCAGCGGTGACTGACAGAATGCTTTCGCGGGCAAGCCCGCTCCCACAGTGGGTAGGTGTTGCGCCGCACTTTACCTACCCGCGGTGGTTCCTTTGTGGGAGCGGGCTTGCTCGCGAAGAGGGTGTGTCAAACAATGCAGCGGTGACTGACAGAATGCTTTCGCGGGCAAGCCCGCTCCCACATTGGGTATGTGTTGCGCCGTGAATTAACTACCAGCGGCGGTTCTTTTGTGGGAGCGGGCTTGCTCGCGAAGAGGGTGTGTCAGGCAATGCATTTTACGACTGACAAAATGCTTTCGCGGGCAAGCCCGCTCCCACAGTGGGTAGGTGTTGCGCCGCACTTTACCTACCCGCGGTGGTTCCTTTGTGGGAGTGAGCTTGCTCGCGAAGAGGGCGTGTCAGGCAATGCATTCGGTGACTGACTGAATGCTTTCGCGGGCAAGCCCGCTCCCACATTGGGTATGTGTTGCGCCGCACTTTACCTACCAGCGGTGGTTCCTTTGTGGGAGCGGGCTTGCTCGCGAAGAGGGTGTGTCAAACAATGCAGCGGTGACTGACAGAATGCTTTCGCGGGCAAGCCCGCTCCCACAGTGGTATGTGTTGCGCCGTGAATTAACTACCAGCGGCGGTTCTTTTGTGGGAGCGGGCTTGCTCGCGAAGAGGGTGTGTCAGGCAACACATTCGGTGACTGACAGGACGCTTTCGCGAGCAGGCTCGCTCCCACAATTGCTGCTGTGTCTGGGTTATTTGCGATCCAGCCACACGGTCTGCGCGTTGCAGAATTCCCGTACGCCAAAGTGCGACAGCTCACGGCCAAAGCCGCTCTTCTTTACGCCGCCGAAGGTTACGCGCGGGTCGCTGGCGGAGTAGCCGTTGATGAACACGCCGCCGGTTTCCAGCTCGCTGGTCAGTTGCTCGGCCAGCGCGACGTTGGCGGTGTAGATCGTTGCAGTCAGGCCAAAATCGCTGTCGTTGGCCAGAGCCACGGCGTGCGCGCAATCGCGGGCGGTGATGATCGAGGCGACCGGGCCGAACAGCTCCTGCTTGAACGAAGTCATGCGGTCGGTGACATCGGCCAATACGGTTGGCTCGTAGTAGTTGCCCGATCCTTCGACCTTGCCGCCACCGAGCAACAGTGTCGCGCCTTCTTCAAGGGTGTCGCGCACTTGTTGATCAAGTTCATCACGCAGATCGAACCGCGCCATCGGCCCGATGTAAGTGTCAGCGTTGAGCGGATCGCCCATCTTCAACTGACGTGTCGCTTCAACGAACTTGCGAGTGAATTCCTCAACCACGCCTTGTTCGATGATCAAGCGTTTCGCCGCCGCGCAGACCTGGCCGGAGTTCTGATATCGACCGACAACCGCCGCATGCACGGCTTCATCCAGATCGGCGTCATTAAGCACAATGAACGGATCGGAGCCGCCCAGTTCCAGCACACATTTCTTCAGCGCCGCACCGGCCTGAGCACCGATGGCCATGCCGGCGCGGACGCTGCCGGTGAGGGTCACGGCGGCGATCCGCGAATCGGCGATAGCGGTGGAAACGCCTTCCGGTGTGACGTTGATCACTTCAAACACGCCATCTGGAAAACCGGCGCGAACAAACGCATCGCGCAGCAGGTAAGCGCTGCCCATCACGTTTGGCGCGTGCTTGAGCACGTAAGTGTTGCCAGCGATCAGCGTCGGCACCGCGCCGCGCAGCACTTGCCAGATCGGAAAGTTCCACGGCATCACCGCCAGAATCGGCCCCAGAGGACGGTACTCGATGCGCGCCTTGCCGCCTTCAACCTGGGTGGCTTCGGCGTCGAGCATGGCCGGGCCGTGTTCGGCGTACCACTCGCAGAGCTTGGCGCATTTCTCGATTTCGCCACGGGCCTGGGCGATCGGCTTGCCCATCTCCTGGGTGATCATGGTCGCCATGGCTTCGCCAGTTTTACGCAGCGCGCCGGCGAGGGCGGTAAGCAGGCGCGAACGATCCTGTAGTGGCTTGCGCTTCCACTTGCCAAAAGCGAAGGCAGCGCGAGTCAGTGCTGCATCAAGGGCAGCGGCGGATTCAAACGCGTAATGGCCGATCTGCTCGCCGGTGGCGGGGTTGATCGAGATGGCGTGGGTCTGGCTGGAAATCTGGCTCATTGACGTTGTCCTGTAGGTTCGTCGGATGGGCCTAGAGTAGGGTGGCGTTAGTTTTCTGGAAACTGAATAATAAAGATCGTTTCTTTCACGATTGGAGAATGACTGTGGATCTGGTGCAACTGGAAATCTTCAAGGCCGTGGCCGAGCACGGCAGCATCAGCGCCGCCGCTACGCAGATCCATCGCGTGCCGTCGAACCTGACCACGCGGATCAAACAGCTGGAGCAGGATCTCGGCGTTGATCTGTTTATCCGCGAGAAGAGCCGGCTGCGCCTGTCACCGGCCGGGTGGAGTTTTCTCGAATACACGCGGCGCATTCTTGATCTGGTGCAAGAAGCCCGGGCCACAGTAGCGGGCGAAGAACCCCAGGGCGCGTTCCCGTTGGGCTCGTTGGAAAGTACTGCTGCAGTGCGCATTCCGGAACTGCTGGCGGCGTACAACCAGCAGCATCCGAAAGTCGACCTCGACCTCTCCACCGGGCCGTCCGGCACAATGATCGACGGCGTGCTCTCCGGGCGCCTGGCCGCAGCATTTGTCGACGGCGCGGTGCTGCATCCGGCGCTGGAGGGCGTGCCGGCGTTCGAGGAGGAAATGGTCATCATCGCGCCGCTCAATCATTCACCGGTCGAACGTGCGACGGACGTTAACGGCGAAAATATCTACGCGTTCCGTTCCAACTGCTCCTACCGTCACCATTTTGAAAAATGGTTCAGCACTGACGCTGCCGTGCCGGGCAAGATCTTCGAGATGGAGTCCTACCACGGCATGCTCGCCTGCGTCAGCGCCGGTGCCGGCTTGGCTCTGATGCCGCGCAAAATGCTGCAAAGCATGCCCGGCAGCGCGACGGTCAGCGTCTGGCCGCTGGCGGCGGACTTCCGCTATCTGACCACTTGGCTGGTGTGGCGGCGGGGCACGGTGTCGCGCAGTCTGAGCATGTTCGTGCGCTTGCTTGAAGAGCGTGGCGTGGTGCGTGAGCAAGGCTGATCTAGCGCATCTTTATGCCGTGCCATTGCGCCCGTACAAACGATAACCGTCGCGCTGATTCAAGCGGTCGTAATAGGCGCGCACCGCAGCAAAATCCGCATGGTCGAGCGGTGTTTCGAACCAGCGATTGACGGACAGCCCGATCGGAATATCCGCCAGGGAAAACTGCTCGCCACTGACGTAAGCGCCGGTCTTCTCCAGTTGGCGATCGAGGATTTCCATGTTGCGCGTCCAGTCCCGGCAACCGGCGGCCAAAGCGTCGTGGTCCTGATAATCCGTCGACTTGCGCACCAGCGCCATCAGCGGGTACGACCACGAGCGATTCAGCTCCGAGGCCTGCCAATCGATCCACTGATCGACCCGTGCCCGGGCGATAGGCTCAGCGGGATACAAATGCGCGCCACCGTAACGCGTCGCCAGATAACGAATGATCGTGTTTGATTCCCACAAGGTGAAATCACCGTCCTGGATCACCGGCACCATGGCGCAGGGATTGAGTGCGAGAAACTCCGGTGTGTTCGGCGACTTGAAGCCCGAACCCCAGTCTTCGCGCGCGAAGGGAATGTCCAGCTCGGCGCAGGTCCACAGCACCTTGCGCACATTGATCGATGAGGCTTTGCCGAGTATTCGCAGCATGGAATTTCCTTCTCCGGGTGTCGGACGCAAAAAAATACCATAGCGCAAAGTCCAGGGCCCGCAATGCGCGGGCCTTGGTTTAATGGTGTGCGATCGCTCAGAGATTGCCCGCGAGCTTGCCGCCGGTCATGCGTCGACGATAGGCGCTGTCGCGATTGGCCAGCCAGAAATACAGCGGCGAAGTCACCAGCAAACCCACCAGCCAGGACAGGTCGGCGCCGTTGATGTGCGCCGACACCGGGCCGACGTACAGCGGCGTGTTCATGAACGGGATCTGCACGGCGATGCCGATCGTATAAGCCAGCAATGCCTGCGGGTTATAGCGACCGTAGATGCCGCCGTCGACCTGGAAGATCGACTGAATGTCGTACTTGCCCTTGTGGATCGCATAGAAGTCGATCAGGTTGATCGCCGTCCACGGCACCAATACCACCAGCAACACCAGCACCATGTCGACGAAGTGGCCGATGAAATCAGCCGAGGCGCCCACCGCAGCGAAGCAGCAGGCCAGCAAGACGATGATCGAAATCACTGCGCGGCTTTTCGCCGTCGGAATCCAGCGATAGGCGAAGGTCTGCACCAAGGTGATCAGCGACAGCACTGCGCCGTAGAGGTTGAGGGCGTTGTGGCTGATCACGCTGAGCAGAAACAGCACCAGCATCAGCGGGCCGATGGCGCCGGTGGCCAGTTTGACCGCGTCCATGGTGTCCATGCCCACCGGCGTGGCCAGCACCGCCACCGCACCGAACACGAACGACAGGCTCGAACCCAGCGCCGAACCGAGATAGGTCGTCCAGAACGTCGACGACACTTTTACATCGGCCGGCAAATAGCGCGAGTAGTCGGAAACGTACGGCGCGAATGCGATCTGCCACAACGCCGCCAGCGACACCGTGGCCAGCCAGCCGGACAGATTGAAGCTGCCACGGGTGAGGAAGTCGTCAGTCTGAATGTGGGTGAAGATATAGATGAAACCCACGGCGATGCCGATCCCCAGCACCCACGTGCCGATGCGGTTGAGCACGTGGATGAAGCGGTAGCCGATGATGCCGATGATCCCGGAACCCAGCGCGCCGATGACGATACCCACCGGCACAGGAACGCTGTCAACCACACCATGCAATGACTTGCCGGCGAGGACGATATTGGAAGCGAAGAAACCGATGTACATCACTCCGGCGATCAGCACCACCAGCAGTGCACCGAGCGAGCCAAACTGCGCGCGGCTCTGGATCATTTGCGGGATGCCCATCTGCGGGCCTTGCGCCGAGTGCAGCGCCATCAGCACGCCGCCGACCAGATGGCCGACCAGGATCGCGACGATGCCCCAGACCAGATTCAGATGAAACAATTGCACGCCCAGCGCCCCGGTGACGATGGGCAACGGCGCGATGTTGCCGCCGAACCAGAGGGTGAACAGATCGCGGACCTTTCCGTGGCGATCTTCGGGCGGCACGTAGCCTATGGTGTGTTTTTCAATCAGCGGAGCGGAGGTGGATGCGGGGGTAGCCATGTCGAACTCCAAGGCAAGGATGAGTACGTGGACGTACTTCGGTAAGCGCCGGCACGGGTGGCGCATTTCTTGTTGAAGTGATCATGTGCAAAGCCCCGGGATAGATAAATTAGTAAGTTTGTTGCTTCAGACCTTAAAAAAAATATGCTCCGGCTGCGGCGGGCGTCCGGTATGTTCAAGCCTCGATCTGCAGCGCCGCGCTCAGCGTCGGAGCTGCCGAAGGCTGCGATCTTTTGATCTTTGTGGAGGTACCCCATGGCTGCCTACAACCTGCGCCAGCTCAAATACTTCGTCACCACAGCCGACTGCGGCAGCGTCGCCGAAGCATCGCGCAAGCTCTACATCGCGCAGCCGTCAGTGTCCACGGCGATCAAGCATCTGGAAGAGAGCTTCGGTGTGCAATTGTTCATTCGCCATCACGCGCAGGGCGTGTCACTGACGCCCAGCGGTTCGCGCTTCTATCGCAAGGCGCTGGAGCTGTTGCGGGTGGCCCACGAGTTCGAGCAGAACGCCTTGGCGGACAACGATGTGGTCGCCGGACAGATCGATATCGGTTGTTTCGAAACCGTTGCGCCGTTGTATCTGCCGCGCCTGATCGCCGGCTTCAAGCAGCGCTGGCCGGGCGTGGAGATCCGCATCCGCGACGGTGAACAGCAGGAGCTGGTGCAAGCGCTAACCGCGGGCAGCATTGATGTGGCGATGCTCTTCGAACACGACCTCGACAGCACCATCGAAACCTCGTCGCTGATGCCACCGCAGCAACCGTATGCGTTGTTGCCGGCCGATCATCGTTTTGCGCAACAGGCGAAAGTCTCGCTGCATGATCTGGTGCTGGAACCGATGATCCTGCTCGACGTGGTGCCGAGCCGGACGTACTTCGTGAGCATTTTTGAAGAGCGCGGCCTGACGCCGAATATCGTCTTCAGCTCACCGTCGATCGAGATGGTGCGCGGCATGGTCGCCAATGGTTTCGGCTTTTCGATTCTGGTGACCAAGCCGTTCAGCGACTACACCTACGACGGGCAAAAAGTCGTCTGCGTGCCACTGGCCGAAACCGTCACCGGCTCGGGTTTGTCGGCGGCGTGGCTGCGGCGGGTGCAACTGACCAAGCCGGTGCAGTTGTTTGTCGATCATTGCCGCGAGGAATTGGCCCGGCTGTACGCCTGAACGCCGGGCCAAGGTCTACACGCTGATGAAATCGAGCAGGCGTAGCAGCATCTCGTCACAGGCTTTCAGCTGATCGAGGCTGACGAACTCGTCGGGTTTATGGCCCTGATCCATGCTGCCGGGGCCGCATACCACGGTCGGAATGCCCACGGCGTCGAACAGACCGCCTTCGGTACCGAACGCCACGGTGCCAAATTCCTTCGAAGCGCAGAACGCCGCGATCAGCTCGGCGGCCTGGCTGTGGGCGTCGGTGACCAGGCCCGGATACGCCGACAGTTCGCTGAAACGAACGTCGCTGTGCGCACTCACAGCGCGCATGCGTGGCAGCACTTTGCGTTCGGCGTAAGCCTTCAGCGCGTCGGCAACCAGAGCCGGATCCTGCGAGGGCAGGGCGCGGATTTCGAAATCGAAGCGGCAGTCGGCGGGCACGATATTCAACGCCTTGCCGCCAGTGATCAGCCCGGTTTGCACGGTACTGAACGGCGGGTCGAATCGCGCATCGTGATGTTCGGGGGCCTTGAGTTGCTGGCCGAGCCGCCCCAGTTCGGCGATCAGTTCGGCGGCGTATTCGATGGCGTTGACCCCGAGCGGCGCATAGGCCGAATGACACGGGTGGCCATGCACCTCGCAGCGCATCGCCAGTTTGCCTTTGTGACCGAGCACCGGTTTCAGCTCGGTCGGTTCGCCGATGATGCACAGCAACGGTTTCACCGGACGCTGCTGCAAAACCTCAAGCAACGAGCGCACGCCGAGGCAGCCGACTTCCTCGTCATAAGACAGCGCGATATGCACCGGCAGGCGCAAAGGCGTTGCCACCAGGCTCGGTACCAGCGCCAGCACGCAGGCTATATAGCCTTTCATATCAGCCGTGCCACGGCCGAACAGCTTGCCGTCGCGCTCGCTGAGTTCGAATGGCGATAGCGTCCACGGCTGGCCGTCGACCGGCACCACATCGGTGTGCCCGGACAGCACGATGCCCGGTTGGTCAACCGGGCCGATGCTGGCGAACAGGTTGGCTTTGCTGCGCTCGTCGTTGTAAATCAGCGCGCAGGTTACGTCGTGACTGGCGAGGTAATCGCGGACAAATTCGATCAACTGCAAATTCGATTCACGGCTGGTGGTGTCGAAGCCCACCAGCGTTCTGAGCAGCTCGACGCTGTTCATCGATCATCTCCGGCAACGCCATAGCCCGGTGCCTTGGCCGGATCGAGGGCGCGATCGATGTAGTCCTGCAATTGTGGACGGTAGGCATCCCAGAGTTTTTGCAACTGGCCGATCGGGTTTTCATCGGCCCAATCCACGCGCAGGTTAACGATGGGCCAGGTCTGTTCGCCGACCACCAGCAGCGCTGCCGAATGCACCGGCCCGGCTTCGCCGCCGAGGGCTTGAGCCGCATGCAGAGCCTGGAGCAGGCGCTCGGCGAGCTGGCCTTCGCCGTGCTCGAACGCGCTGACCATGGCCCCGATGACTTCGCGCCCGGCAAGCATGTTGCCGGCGGCGACGCATTGTTCACCAGTCACGGCGTTGTGCACGCCGAGGGTTTGCGCGCCGCTGAAGTGCGCAGTCTGGCCGAGGTGGTTGATCGCGGTGATCTGGCGGTACTGGCTGTAACCGTTGCGCGTGAGCACCTGATCCAGCGCGGCTTCAGGGGCGACGCCCTGTTCCAGCAGGGCGAGGACTTCCGGCCCGAGCGACGGCAGGGTGATGTTCTGGCTCGACACCGCGCCGACACCGGGCAACAGCCACGGGCAGCGGGCGCCGACGGCGATGCTGGAGGAACTGATGGCGACACCGAACTGACCGGTGTCGGGGCAGCGGGCGGTGATGGAAAAGGTCATCTTTTGAACTCCTTGTGTGTCTGGGCTGACGCCTTCGCGAGCAGGCTCGCTCTCACTTTGAAATACATGCCCCTGTGGGAGCGAGCCTGCTCGCGAAGGCCACGACTGGGTTTTCCTGACTTACTCGGGAATCACCGCAATCACATCAATCTCCATCAGCCACTGCGGCTGGCCCAGCGCCGAAACCACCAGCCCGGTGGAAATCGGGAACACCCCCTTGAGCCATTTGCCGACCTCCTGATACACCGCCTCGCGATAACGCGGGTCGATCAAATAAGTGGTGGTCTTGACGATGTGGCTCATGTCACTGCCGGCTTCTTCAAGCAATTGTTTGACGTTGCGCATGGCTTGTTCGGCCTGGGCGCGCGGGTCACCGAGGCCGACCAGATTGCCATCGAAATCGGTGCCGACCTGGCCGCGCACGTACACCGTGTTGCCGGCGCGTACGGCCTGGCACAAGTCGTTGTCCAGGGTCTGGTTGGGGTAGGTGTCTTTGGTGTTGAACATGCGGATGCGCGTGTGGGTTGGCTGGCTCATGGGCGGCTCCTGAAGCGAGGATGTGGCCCGGTGCAATCGGCACCGGGGCATAAGACGAGATCAAGCGTCGACGAACTGTCTTTGCGCAGAAGAATGCGGCTGCGCTTCACGCTGCCCGGCATCGCGGTATTCGAGGTATTTGCGTTGGGTGGCGATGTGATCGGCGACATGTTTGGCGTCGTGCCACACGCCCCAGATAAACGACGAACCCCGCCGCGATTGCCACGGCAGACCGAGGAAATAAATCCCCGGCTCGCTCGACACGCCGCGCTGATGCACAGGCTTGCCTTGCGCATCCAGTGCCGCGACTTTCAGCCAGGAATAATCCACGGCGAACCCGGTGGCCCAGATGATTGAAGTGACGCCGGCCTCGCGCAGATCCAATTCGCGCAAAGGGTTTTTCACGCACTCGGGGTCGGCAAACATTGCCCGCGCCTCGGGCTCTAGCGGCAGGTCGAGGCCATTGCGTTCGACGTAGGCGTCGGCAGCATCGAGCAGCGCCAGATAGTTTTCATCGCCACGCTGGAGATTGGCGACCAGGTCCTGTTTGAAGGTCACCACGCCGTCGTTGAAGGATTCGGTAACCCCGACCAAGGTCATGCCGCGATGGGCCAGACCGCGGAAGTCAATGGTGCGCCCGCCATGAGCGCCGCTGACGGCGATGGTCACGTGTTCGCGGCCGGGTTTCATTGCCGCTTGATCCCATTCGCCGAGCACCCCCAGCCACCAGCAGAAATCGCGGTTGCGGTAGGCGCGAGGCGGACGATCGTGGGCACCCACCGACAAGTAAACCTGCTTGCCGGCACGTTGCAGTTCATCGGCAATCTGCACCCCGGAAGAGCCGGCGCCGACCACCAGCACCGCTCCATCGGGCAATTGCTGCGGGTTGCGATAATCGGCGGAGTGGATTTGCAGCAAGCGCCCATCACGTGGCGCGATCGCCGGGATCACCGGCTTCTGGAAAGGCCCGGTCGCCGCCACCACTCGGCTGGCCTCGATCACGCCTTCGGAGGTTTCGACGGTGAAACCCGGGCGACCGACGTTACGCACCACACTTTTCACTTCGACGCCGGTGCGGATCGGCGCATTGAATTTCTTCGCATAGGCTTCGAAGTAATCGGCCACACGCTCCTTCGGGGCAAAACCGTCGGGGTCGACATCATCGAATTCCAGACCGGGAAAACGGTCATGCCACGCCGGACCGTTGGCTACCAGCGAGTCCCAGCGTCCGGTGCGCCAGCGTTCGGCGATGCGATTGCGCTCCAGCACCAGATGCGCAATGCCGAGTTTGCTCAGGTGCTCACTCATCGCCACACCCGCTTGGCCGGCACCGACGATCAGCGTGTCTGTTGTTATTATTTCTGGGGTCATCTCTACATCCTTCCTAACAAGGCAGTTGGATTCGGGCCGCTGTTGGCTTGTCCGTTTGGCTTGAGGTCAGACTAGGGAGAGGGGGGGTATCGGTAAAATATTATTAAGCTGGGATATGAAGATAAAAAACTGATGCAGGCAGGCTGAGGCCCTTGAATACGGGGCTTTTGGAGGGGGGGCGACAACACTGGAAAGTCGGGATGAGGCAAAAACGCCTCATCCCGGTAAGCGTTTCAACGATTGAGGAAAGCCAGCAGATCCTCATTCAATGCCTGCGCATGGGTCACGGCGAACCCGTGCGGCGCGCCGGCGTAAACCTTCAACTCGGCGCCTTTGATTTGCGTGGCCGCCTGCTTGCCGGTGGTCTCGAATGGCACGATCTGGTCGCCGTCGCCATGGATCACCAGGGTCGGCACATCGATCTTGGCCATGTCCGGACGGAAGTCTGTTTCCGAGAACGCCGTCACGCAGTCGACGGTGCCCTTGAGCGAGGCCATCAACGCGATGTTCAGGGTTTGCGTGAGCACGCCGTCGGAGACTTTCTGGCCCTGATTGATGCCGTAGAACGGCGTGTTGAAGTCAGCGATGAACTGCGCGCGATCTTTCAGCAGGCCAGCCTTGATTCCGTCGAATACCGATTTGTCGACGCCGTCGGCGAAGTCGGCTTTCTTGCCGAACAGCGGCGTGACCGCACCGAGCAATACCAGGCCGGCAACGCGCTCGTTGCCATGGCGGGCAATGTAGCGGCTGACGTCGCCGCCACCCATGGAGAAACCGACCAGGGTCACGTCGCGCAGATCCAGGTGGTTGATCAGGCCGGCGATGTCATCGGCGAAGGTGTCGTAGTCGTAGCCGGTCCAAGGCTGATCCGAGCGGCCGAAACCACGGCGGTCGAAGGCGATGGTGCGATAGCCGCGACTGCTCAGATATTCCATCTGGTATTCCCACATGTCCGCATCCAGCGGCCAGCCGTGGCTGAACAGCACGGGCTTGCCGCTGCCCCAGTCCTTGTAATAGATCTCGGTGCCGTCTTGGGTCTTGAAGGTGCTCATGCAAACTCCTTGTGATCGTGTGTGGCAAGAATGGATGCCGAATGGGCAACGGCCACTATCCGCGCAAAATGCGAAAGGCACTTGTACGCAAGTGCTGGTTTGGCGGAAGGAGAGAGTAGTACGTTGCGCGATGAGTATTTCACCTCGACATTACAGAAATGAAAAAGGGCGAGCTCCTGGCGGAGTCGCCCTTTTTGCCATGTTCAAGGACGCACAAGCCGCTAGCGAAACGCCGGCACCACATGCTTGATAAACAATTCCAGCGATTTCTTCTTCTCCTCATGCGGCAAGCTGTTGTCACACCAGAAACTGAACTCATCCACCCCCAGTTCCTGGTAGTACTTGATCCGCGGAATGATCTCTTCGGGCGTACCAATCATCGCCGTCTTGTGCAGACTCTCCAGTTCAAACTCAGGACGCCCGGCAAACTTCTCTTCAGGACTCGGCGCAAGGAATCCGTTGACTGGTGTTTGCTTGTTGCCAAACCAGGCATCAAAGGTGCGATAGAAACGTGAGATGGCTTTGGCGCCAACTTTCCAGCCGTCCGGGTTGTCGGCGGTGTGCACGTGGGTGTGGCGCAGTACCATCAATTGTGGGCGCGGCACGTCTGGGTTGTTGTCCAGTGCAGTCTGGAATTTGTTCTTCAGGTCGAGGACTTCTTCGTCGCCTTTCATCAATGGCGTGACCATGACGTTGCAGCCGTTGGCGACGGCGAAGTTGTGCGAGTCGGGGTCGCGGGCGGCGATCCACATGGGTGGGTTGGGCTTCTGGATCGGCTTCGGCACGCTGGTGGAGGTGGGGAATTTCCAGATGTCGCCGTCGTGGGCGTAGTCGCCTTGCCACAGGGCGCGGACCACCGGGACCATTTCGCGCAGGGCCTGGCCGCCGCTGGAGGCGGGCATGCCGCCGGCCATGCGGTCGAATTCGACTTGATAGGCGCCGCGTGCGAGGCCGACTTCCATACGGCCGTTGCTGATCACGTCGAGCAGGGCGCATTCACCGGCGACGCGCAGCGGGTGCCAGAACGGCGCGATGATGGTGCCGGCGCCGAGGTGGATGGTCGTGGTTTTCGCTGCGAGGTAGGCCAGCAGCGGCATCGGGCTTGGGGAGATGGTGTATTCCATGGCGTGGTGTTCGCCGATCCACACGGTGCTGAAACCGCCGGCCTCGGCCATCAGGGTCAGTTCGGTCAGGTCTTCGAACAGTTGGCGGTGGCTGACGCTTTCGTCCCAGCGTTCCATGTGTACGAACAGGGAAAATTTCATGACGCTACCTCGAGTCTTTTGTAATTGGCCGGTCGTGTGCGGGCCTGTCGAACTGACGTGAACGCTGTGCGCTCGCGAGTCTTCTCACCATTCAAGCACGCCTTCGAGGACGGCTGTTCGGTTGATTGAATATTGGTATACCATAATACGGAATATCCGCAAAATATTTCTGACCGACACTTCGAACAAGGAAGGCGCAAGCAATGAACATAAAACAAAAACTGACTCTGGCGTTTGCGGTAATCGCCAGCCTGCCGGTGTTACTGGTGGCAGCGCTGATCATCCTCAACGTCCGCGAGGGCGCGCGCGACACCTTTACCGACAGCACCGGGCGCGAAGTGCGCCAGGTGGAAAACGCGATGCAGCTGTTTTTCGAGGGCATCAGCCAGAACGTTGCCTACCTGGCCGAGCATCCGCAACTGCAGAGCATCGACACCAGCCTCAAACGCTACCTGAGCAGCGACGCCACGCAAGTGCCGATGGGGCCGCAGGATCAACAGCTGTTCAAGCTGTTCGACGGTCTGGCCAAGGCCCACCCGGCTTACACCTATCTATCTGTCGGCACCGAGCAAGGCGGTTATCTGTTCTGGCCGGGCGATGCGCAACTGGCCAACTACGATCCGCGTACCCGGCCTTGGTACAAAACGGCGATGGCAAATCCTGGCAAAACGCTGCGCACCGAGGCCTATTACTGGGCGGCGGATGACGTGGTGCTGGTGAGCACCGTGCGCAGTTTCAACAACCAGTTGGGCAGCAATGCCGGCGTGGTCAATATCGATGTGTCGCTCAAGCAATTGACCGATCTGGTCAAGCAGATCCGCCTCGGTGAGAGCGGTTATCTGATGCTGATGGAAGCCAACAACACCGTGCTGGTCGACCCGAGCGACCCGGCGCACAACTTCAAGAAACTCAGCGATCTCGGCGACGGTTATCAGCAACTGGCCGAGGCGGGCAAAGGCCTGGTAGAGGTGCAATTGGCCGGCGAGGATTACATGGCGCTGGTCTGGCCGTCGCAGGCGTTGGGCTGGCGGTTTGTCGGCTTGGTGAAGGCGAGCGAAGTGATGGCGGGGGCGACGCGTTTGACCTGGCTGATCGGCGCTATCGCTGTGGTTTGCGCACTGTTGTTTGCAATGGCCGGCGCGTGGTTTGCCGGACTGATGGTCAAGCCGATTCGTGGTGTCGCCAGTGGTCTCGAAGGTATTGCTCAAGGCGAGGGCGATCTGACTGCGCGACTGGAAGTACGCGGGCAGGATGAAACCGCGCAACTGGCGGGCTGGTTCAACCAGTTTCTCGAAGCGATTCGCACACTGATTCAACGCATCGGCCAAGCGGCAGGGCAGATTCACAGCAGCTCCGGCAGCGCCACTGAGGTCTCGGCGGAAATGGCCGACGTGGCTTCGCGTCAGCGTGAGGCGGTGGACATGGTGTCGACCGCGTTTCACGAAATGGTCGCCACTTCCAATGAGGTCGCGCGCTCGTGCAGTCAAGCGGCCGATTCAGCAGACAACGGTCAGCGTCAGGCTCACACCGGGCAGCAGCAGATCGACGCGGCGGTCAGCAACGTCGGGCGCTTGAGTCAGGAGATCGGCCACAGCGCCGAGTCGATGCAGCAACTGGAGCAGGACAGCAACGACATTCAGTCGATCCTCGGCACCATCCGCTCGATTGCCGAGCAGACCAATCTGCTCGCGCTCAACGCCGCCATCGAGGCCGCGCGCGCCGGTGAACAGGGCAGGGGCTTTGCCGTGGTCGCCGATGAAGTTCGCGCGCTGGCCAAACGTACGTCGGACTCGACCGGTGAGATTGACGCGCTGCTGGGCAATCTGGCGCGGCGCACTCATCAGATGGGCAAGCAGATGCACGCGAGTCTTGAGGTGTCGCAGGAAACCGTGGTGTCGATCAACGAGGCGCGGGCGAGTTTTGAATTGATTCGCGAGTCGGTGGACGTGATCCGCGACATGAACACGCAGATCGCCACCGCGGCGGAGGAACAGCATCAAGTGGCGGAGGACATCAATCGGCACATCAGCCAGATTCATGGTGATGCGCAGTTGGTGGCGAGCCTGGCGGATTCGACTCGCCAGGATGCGCAGAACCTGACGGCGTTGTCGCAGACGTTGAATCAGCTGGTGAGCCGGTTCCGGACCTGACACGGTCGCCCAGGCAACACCAAAACCTGTGGGAGCGAGCCTGCTCGCGAGGGCGTCGGGTCAGTCAAAAATGTAACAACTGACCCATTGCATTCGCGAGCAGGCTCGCTCCCACATGGCTTTTCGGCGGATTTGAGAAATCACGCCACAACCGGCAACGCACCCATCTTGCCGTGGCAATACACCAGCGGTCCGGCGACTTGCTCGGGGACGATCAGGTTCTTCACCGCGCCGACCATGATCGCGTGGTCGCCACCTTCGTATTCACGCCACAACTCGCACTCGATCACCGCCGTCGCATTGGCGAGGATCGGGTTGCCCAGTTCGCTCAACGTCCACTCGATGCCCTGCGCCTTGTCCTTGCCTTTGCGGGCGAAGGCATAGGCCTCGCTTTGCTGCACGCTGGACAACAGGTGAATTGCAAAGCGTTTGTTCTTGATCAGCACGGGATAGGAGTCGGAGCTGTAGTTGGGGCAGAACAGCACCAGCGCCGGGTCCATCGACAGCGAGCTGAAGGCGCTGGCGGTCAGGCCGACGACTTGGCCGTCGTCGTCCAGCGTTGTGATGACGGTGACGCCGGACGGGAACGAGCCCATGACTTGTTTGTAAATGGCAGCATCGATCATTGGGTGGTCCTCGGGTGGTGTGACGCGGTTTTTATGGTTTGTAGGTCTGATGGTATACCGTAATACATATCTTGCAAGGGCTTTTCTGGTGAACCGATAAACGTGCGGCTTTCGTCGGAAACTCAATGTTTACGGGGCTTTCAGCTAGCCGTGCAGGGGTTGGATCAGCGAGGATAGTGGATCAGAGAGCGACAGAATCAGCGGATCAGGCTTGTGCAAAGTTTGGAATACCATAATATGGTCTGCATCTGAGGGGCGACCCAAGAGTCCTCCCGGTTTGACTTCATACAAAGATAAAAACAGACAAACTCGAGTTCATGCATATGTCCCAGATGTCCCGGCAAGATCCGTTGATCGAGAATCATACGGTCGATTACGTCCCACTCGCGGAACGCCACGGGAAGGCCCGCGATCTGTTCACTCTTTGGTTCAGCACCAACATCGCGCCACTGCCCATCGTCACCGGCGCCATGGTGGTTCAGGTGTTCCACCTCAATCTGTTCTGGGGGCTGCTGGCGATTGCGCTGGGGCACATGATCGGCGGCGTGGTGATTGCGCTGGCGTCGGCCCAGGGCCCGCGCATGGGCATTCCGCAAATGGTCCAGAGTCGCGGTCAGTTCGGCCGCTATGGCGCGCTGCTGATCGTGTTCTTCGCAGCGCTCATCTACATCGGTTTCTTCATTTCCAACATTGTGCTGGCTGGTAAATCGATCGTTGGCATTGCGCCGTCTGTGCCAGCGCCGCTGAGCATTCTGATCGGCGCGCTGGCCGCGACGGCGATCGGTGTGATCGGCTACAACTTCATCCACACCCTCAACCGCATCGGCACCTGGGTGATGGGCGGCGCGTTGCTCGCCGGGTTCATCTACATCTTCGCCCATGACTTGCCGGCGGACTTCCTGACTCGCGGCAGTTTCAATCTCTCCGGCTGGCTGGCGACTGTGTCGCTGGGGATCATCTGGCAGATCAGCTTCTCGCCATACGTCTCCGACTACTCGCGATATCTGCCAGCAGACATCGGTATCGCCAAACCCTTTTGGGCGACGTATCTGGGCGCGACGCTGGGCACGATCCTGTCGTTCAGTTTTGGCGCGGTGGCGGTACTGGCGACGCCGGAAGGCACTGAAGCGATGGCAGCGGTCAAGCAGTCCACCGGTTGGCTGGGGCCGATTCTGATGGTGCTGTTTCTGCTCAACATCATCAGCCACAACGCGCTCAATCTGTATGGCGCGGTGTTGTCGATCATCACCTCGATCCAGACGTTCGCCAGCCAGTGGACGCCGAGTATCAAAGTGCGCGTGGTGCTGTCGAGCGTGATTCTGGCCGCGTGCTGTGTGGTCGCCCTCAGTGCTTCGGCGGATTTCATTTCCGAATTCATCGGACTGATTCTGGCGCTGTTGCTGGTGCTGGTGCCGTGGGCGTCTATCAACCTGATCGATTTCTACCTGATCAAGCGCGGCAACTACGACATCACCTCGATCTTCCGCGCCGACGGCGGCATCTACGGGCGCTTCAACCTGCACGCGATCATTGCCTACTTCATCGGCATCATCGTGCAACTGCCGTTTGCCAACACCTCGCTGTACGTCGGGCCGTACGCCAATCTCGTCGAAGGTGCCGACCTGTCGTGGCTGGTTGGCCTGGTGGTCACCGTGCCGTTGTATTACTGCCTGGCAACTCGCGGTCAGGCGCAGCAGAGCAGGGCGGCCAGACTCGGCTATACCGACTGATCCAAACAGCAACACAACAATGCCCGGCCCAGCGCCGGGCATTTTTGTTTGCGCATTTCAGCGGTCACGGAAATTGGCCATATCGATCCCCTTTTGGCCTGCCGCCTACTGTCACCGCGCTACGCTGTCAGCAAGAATCGAAACCATAACAACAGGCTCGACCTTTTTTGCCCTTGGCTATCGTTACAGCCACTGCCGTGTACAGAACATAAAAACCATCGATCTCACGTCGCATTCGGGGAAACAACCATGGTCACGATCAAACGCATTCTGGGCGCCACCGTGTGTGGCCTGACGCTGCTGGCCAGCGCCGTCCAGGCCGAGCAGCGCGAACTGCGGGTGTACAACTGGGCGGATTACATCCTGCCTTCAGTGCCCAAGGACTTCGCCGAGCAAAGCAAGATCAAAGTGACCTGGGACACCTTCGACACCAACGAATCCCTGGAAGCCAAACTGCTCACCGGCAACTCCGGTTACGACCTGGTGGTGCCGTCCAATCAGTTCATCGAAACCCAGATCAAGGCCGGCGTGTTCCAGAAACTCGATAAGTCAAAACTGCCGAACTGGCAGCATCAGGATCCGGCCTTGCTCAAGTTGCTCGATGCCAACGACCCCGGCAATCAGTACGGCGTGCCGTACATGTACGGCACCGTGCTGATCGGTTTCAACCCGGCGAAGGTCAAGGCTGCCCTGGGCGATAACGCGCCAGTGGACAGTTGGGATCTGGTGTTCAAACCCGAGAACATGGAAAAGCTCAAGGCCTGCGGCGTGGCGATGCTCGATTCGCCGTCGGAAATCCTGCCGCTGGCCCTGCATTACCTCGGCCTCGATCCGAACAGCCAGAACCCGGCGGACTATGAAAAGGCCAAGGCCTTGATGATGAAGATTCGCCCTTACGTGACCTACTTCAACTCGGCCAAGTACATGACCGACATCGCCAACGGCGACATCTGCGTGGCGATCGGTTATTCCGGCAGCTTCTACCAGTTCGGCAATCGCGCCAAAGAGGCGGGCAACGGTGTGGTGGTCGACTGGCGTCTACCGAAGGAGGGCGCGCCGATCTGGTTCGACACCTTCGCCATTCCGAAGAGCGCGAAGAACGTTGCCGAGGCTCACGAATTCCTCAACCACTTGCTCGATCCGAAAGTGATCGCACCGATCAGTGATTTCCTCGGTTACCCGAATGCCAACAAGGACTCGATGCCGCTGGTCAACAAGGACATCACCGACAACCCCAACCTGACGCCGACCAGCGAAGCGCTGAAAACTCTTTATGTGGTGCAGCCGTTGCCCCAGAAGATGGAGCGGGTGCGGACGCGGGTGTGGACCAGTATCAAATCCGATAAATAAGAGCACCGCACTTCAAATGTGGGAGCGAGCCTGCTCGCGAAAGCGGTGTGTCATTCAACTCCTATGTTGAATGATCCGGCGTATTCGCGAGCAGGCTCGCTCCCACAGGTGGGTTGTGTTGTGTCATTCGGTGCGGCGTTCAGCCTCGCGCGTCGTCACCAGACTCAACAGCACCGACCCCAGAATCACCGAGCCCACCACTGCCAGCGACCATTCCACCGGCATGTGGAACCACGGCATCACAACCATCTTGCCGCCAATAAATACCAGCACGATCGCCAGCCCATACTTGAGCAGGTGAAAACGGTCAGCCATGTCTGCCAGCAGGAAATACAGCGCGCGCAGGCCCATGATCGCGAAGATGTTCGAAGTGAAAACAATGAACGGGTCGGTGGTCACGGCGAAGATCGCCGGGATGCTGTCGACGGCGAACATCAGGTCGCTGGCCTCGATCAGCACTAGCACCAGGAACATCGGTGTCGCCCAGCGCACGCCGTTCTGCAGGATGAAAAACTTCTCGCCGTGAAAGCCGCTGGTGATGCGCATATGCCCGCGCACCCAGCGCAACAGCGGGTTGTTGTCGAGATCCGGTTGCTGGTCGGCAAACACCAGCATTTTGATCCCGGTGATGATCAGGAACACCCCGAAGGCATACAGCAGCCATTCGAACTGCGAGACCAGCCATACACCGGCAAAAATCATTATCGCGCGCATGACAATCGCGCCCAGCACGCCGTACAGCAGCACCCGCCGCTGCAATTCCGGCGGCACGGCGAAATAGCTGAAGATCATCACGAAGACGAACATATTGTCGATCGACAGCGACTGCTCGATCAGATAGCCGGTGAGGAATTCCAGGGTTTTCTGCCGGGCGATTTCACCGCCGAATTCGCCGTGCAGATACCACCAGAGCAGCCCGGCAAAACTCAGTGCCAACAGGCACCAGGCAATCACCCAGGCCGACGCTTCCCGCACTGACACCCGGTGCGCCTTGCGCCCGCCGAAGACAAACAAGTCCAGGGCCAGCATGGCCAGAACGAAGACGATGAAGGCACCCCACATCCAGGGTTCGCCGATATTGATGTTCGTCGCAGGCATGGCACGCTCCCGGTTTTTGTTTGATTGAGTCAGACGGGACGATGCTAGCGAGGGATTTATGATAAAGAGAAATCGTTTATTTCTGAGGGTTAGTTCGAGAAAAACGAAGTGTCACGGATGAAACCTCGTCTGGGTTCGAGACTTACAATGGAAAATCACGCCCAATTCTGGACGGCTTTGTCTGTACTGGAATTGCCAAACACTGCGAAAGTGCGGCTTTCAGTTTGGCGGTAGACTACAGTTGATGGCTGGCTTTGATTAGAGGTCTCCCGTTGCCTTTAAAGATAATTTACCGTTCTGTACTTTGTATAACGTACCGCCATGGGTGATTTCGAAATCAAATGTAGCCACAATGGAACTTCCGGACCGAGTGAGGTCTATCTTGCCCTTTTTTCCACCTAGAATCACTCCATCTGCGACGACGTGGGCACTAACTTTATCGTCTCCCCAATCTTCGATGTCGTACAATCCGGTTTCGATCTTGCGTGGCAGGACGAATCCAATCTGATAAAACACGCCTGCAGCATCACGTCGACCAATGACGCTAACCGAATCTTTCGTCAAGGACGCATATAAGTATTGATTGGGCTGGAACGTTGTGATTGGCGGAAATCTTGGTTCAAAAGTTGCCTTGTAATACAGTTCTTGCGTGAAAGGTTTTTGTTGAATTGATAAAGCGTTATTGTTCGTATCGATTCCAAGCTGAGTTCGTTTAAGATCTTCCATGGTATGAACCTCCAAGACAAAGTTTTCGGGTGCGACGAAGTAACTCGCTACCTCAACCAATAAGTTACGCCTGTTCGGGTGTTATACAACTGTCAAGTCTGGCAGTTGTTGTTTTTTGAAAATATGTTAGCGGGTGATCGTAGTGCTCGCGAGGGCACGACTTGGGACGGTTCAACTAAAGAATTCACCCGGTGTCTGCCCAAACTGCTGACGAAACGCGGCGATAAACGCCGATGTAGACTCGTATCCACAAGCCAGCGCAACATCGGTCACCCGCTCACCTTTCTCCAGCGGCGTCAGTGCTCCAAGCAGGCGCAGGCGTTGGCGCCAGGCGCGAAAGGTCAGGCCGGTGTCGCGCAAAAACAGGCGGGTCAGGGTCTTTTCAGTGACGCCGAATTTTTCGCTCCAGTGGCTCAGCGTGGTCTGCTGCTCCGGGTGTTGCTCCAGGCTCTGATAGATCTGCTTCAAGCGCGGGTCTTGCGGCAGCGGTAGCATCAGGTCGATGGTCGGTGCGTCGGCCAATTGATCAAGAATCACTCGGGCCAAGCGTCCGTGAGGGCCGCTTTCGTCGTATTCCACTGGCACCTGACTGAAGGCGCGAATCAACTCTCTGAGCAAATCGCTGACGCCGAGCACATGGCAATGTTCGGCCGCCCAACCGGCGACGCTGCTGTCGATATACAGGCTGCGCATTTCCGTATGCGGTGCGCTGAACACCCGGTGCGGCACACCGGCCGGAATCCACACCGCACGCTCCGGCGGCGCGACGAAACGGCCAGCGCTGGTCTGCACTTCGAGCACGCCTTGAATCGCATAGGACAACTGCACCCACGGATGACTATGACGCCGGGTGAGGGCGCGATTGGGCAGCGATTCGGTGCGTCCGTAAACCGGGCGCGGCAGGCTGGGCAACCCGGGAACACTGCGGCGCACGCTTTTGCTCTGTCCTTTAGGCGGCATCTTGCGGCTCTTCGGCGTTAGTCGGTAATTGCCACTCACGTTAGAGTCGTCGGCACGCACTGGCAACCCCCGGATGAATTTCATGACGCGCCCACGTTTTTTACCCGATAACTTCACCCTGACTTTGATTGCTGTGGTTGTGCTGGCCAGTTTTCTGCCCGCCAGCGGCCAAGTTGCCGTCGGCTTCGGCTGGCTGACCAACATCGCCATCGCCCTGCTGTTTTTCCTGCACGGTGCCAAGCTGTCGCGCGAATCGATCATCGCCGGCGCCGGCCACTGGCGTCTGCACCTGCTGGTGTTCGGCCTGACCTTCGTACTGTTCCCGATCCTCGGCCTGGCGCTGAAACCGTTGCTGTCACCGCTGATTGGCGATCAGCTGTACATGGGCATGCTCTATCTGTGCGCATTGCCGGCCACCGTGCAGTCGGCCATCGCGTTTACCTCACTGGCGCGAGGTAATATTCCGGCGGCGATCTGCAGTGCGGCGGCGTCCAGTCTATTTGGGATTTTCCTTACACCGCTGCTGGTGACGCTGCTGCTCAACGTGCACGGCGACGGCGGTTCGACCCTCGATGCGATCGTCAAAATCAGTGTGCAGTTGCTGCTGCCGTTCATTGCCGGGCAAATTGCTCGGCGCTGGATCGGCGCGTGGGTCGGGCGCAACAAGAACTGGCTGAAATTCGTTGATCAGGGTTCGATTCTGCTGGTGGTGTACGGCGCATTCAGCGAAGCCGTAAACGAAGGCATCTGGCAGCAGATTCCGTTGTTCGAATTGCTCGGCCTGGTGGTGGTCTGCTGCATTCTGCTGGCGCTGGTTCTACTGGCCTCGACCTTTTTGGGCAAAGCCTTTGGCTTCAATCAGGAAGACCGCATCACCATCCTGTTCTGCGGTTCGAAAAAGAGCCTGGCCACCGGCGTGCCGATGGCGCAGGTACTCTTTGCCGGCAGCACCATCGGCGTGTTGATTCTGCCGCTGATGCTGTTCCATCAGATTCAACTGATGGTCTGCGCGGTATTGGCCCAGCGCTATGCGAAACGGCCGGAGTCGGTGCCGGATCTGATGGCGCAGGTTGACCCGTAAAAACGCTTCACAGCCCCGAGTACTTGACCGCCGCTGCTGCCCGCGTAGGAACATCCAGCGTGCGCAGCAACGAAGACACATGGATGCGCACCGTGAACGGTGAAATATCCAGTTCACGGGCGATTTCCTTGTTGGTCTTGCCTCGCGCGATCAAACGCAGCACGTCCTGCTGACGCGGCGTCAGCGTCGTCGCGGTTTCCAGCGGCAACAGGCCGGACGGCGCCGACTTCACGAGCACTTCACCTTCACGGATCGCCAGAATCGCCTGGCCGATTTCATCCGGCGCAATGTTTTTGCCAATGAAACCGTCAATGCCCGCCGCCATGACTTCACTGATCAACGCCTGGTCGTCGACCATCGACACCACGATCAGCGTGGTGCGCGGCAATCGTCCTCGCAAGTCGGCGAGTTGAGTGATGCAGGTCAGCCCGGGAAAGCGCAGATCGAGCATCAGCGTGTCCGGCTCGTTGCCCTCTGACAGTAACTTGAGCACAGCGTCGAAGTCGCCGGCCTCGCAGGTATCCGCATCGGGCAGCAAGCGCTGCACGGTGCGCAGCATTGCTTCGCGAAACAGTGGGTGATCGTCGGCTATGATGATCCGGCACGTCATGACGCGACCCTCCCTGGGTCAGGCGTGATTCAAGGCCTGCACCTTAGCACTGGACGCGAAGGTTGCCTGTAGGCTGCTTCCGAAACTGCAATCGCTGCACAAGGACGTTTCCCATGAAGTTCGAGAAAAACACCGAACTCGACCAGGCCAATCTGCGCATCATCATCGCCGCCATCGCGGTGGTCTACATGGTCGTACTGGTCTTTCTGCCGGGCCATCGCTTCGAGACCTACCTGCCGGTCATCACCTACATCAGCCTGTTCCTGCTGGCGTCCATCGTGTTTCGCCAAGCCATTGCGCGTTGGCCGGGGCATTATCCAGCGCGGCGGATTTTTGCCATGGTCCACGATTACACCGGTACCTGTTTCGGGCTGGTGATCGGCGGCGAAGCGGCGCTGCCGCTGTACGCGGTGATGGTCTGGGTCAACCTTGGCAACGGCATGCGCTACGGCTCGCGCTACCTGGCAATTGCCACCGGGCTTGCGCTGGTGGCGCTGCTGGTGGTCTATCGCCTGACGCCGTATTGGCAGGCGCAGCCGTTCATGGTGCTGATGCTGCTGATTACCAGCACGGTGATTCCGTTCTATGCGCATTTGCTGTTGGAGCGCACACGCAAGGCATCGGAAGAAGCGCTGGCGGCGAATCTGGAAAAATCGCGGTTTCTGGCGCAGGCCAGTCATGATTTGCGTCAGCCGATTCACTCCATTGGCTTGTTTACCGCCTGTTTGCGCGAGTCGCGCTTGGGAGATGACGAGCGGCGGTTGGTCGACAACATCGACCGCTCACTGCTCAATGTTTCGCAACTGTTCCGCTCGATTCTCGACCTCTACACCCTGGATAACGGCCGGGTCGAAGCGAAAATGCAAACGCTGAACCTCGGCGAATGGCTCGCGGACATTGTCCAGCAACATCAGGAAGCGGCACGGTGGTCGGGCGTCGAGCTGCGGCTGCGACCGTGTACCCACTGGATCAGAACTGACCCGGCGCTGCTGGCGACCATGATGCAGAATGTGCTCTCCAATTGCTTCAAATACGGCGCGCAGCGGCCGGTGCTGATGGGTGTGCGCAAACGCGGGGCAGGGCTGGCCATTGTTGTTTATGACTGCGGCAATGGTATTGCCGAAGAGCACCTGCACAAGGTTTTCGAGGAGTTTTATCGGGTGCGGCAGGTTCGCGATAAAGATGTCGAGGGTGTCGGCCTGGGCCTGTCGATCATCAAGCGCCTGGGTGAACTGATCGATGTGCAAGTCGCTCTGCGTTCACAGTTGGGGCGCGGCACAGCTGTGACCCTAGCAGGGTTGCCGATCGTAGCGGCGCCGCAGTCACGGGTCGTTCACGGTGAAGCCCGGCAGGTGGGTTTGTTGACCGGGCTGAAGGTGTGTCTGGTCGAGGATGATCGCAACGTACTGCTGGCAACCTCAGCGTTGCTTGAACGCTGGGGCTGTGTGGTTCAGGCCGAGTTGTCAGCTGAAGATCTGGTGACTGGCTGCGACATCATCGTCGCCGACTATGACCTCGGCACCCACGCCACTGGCATCGAATGCATCGACGCAGTGCGCAGGCAGCGCGGCTGGGCAGTGCCTGCGATGATCATCACCGGGCACGAAATCGAGAAGATTCAGGCAGCCTTGCATGACCGGCAGATTGCGATTCTGTCGAAGCCTGTGCGGCCGGCCGAGTTACGCGCGACGTTGCGCGCCCTGCGTGATCGACAAGGCGAAGCGGTTGAACAAATGCTGTAAAGGCCGATGTGAACGGGCGGCTGAGGGAACCGGCCCGTTACACCGGGGCGTTTATTGCGGGCTATTGAACTGGTCGGAATAGCTGCCGGTCATCAGCGCTGATGCCACGCGATCAGAACCGACTCCGACTCGAGAATAGGCCACACGGTTCACGCCGGTACGGTCGGCGCCATCTGCCGCCAAAGCCCCGGCCCCGACGTTATCGGCGCCATCGGAAGCCACCGCGCCAGCCCCGACCTTGTCGGCGCCGTCAGAAGCCACCGCACCTGCTCCGACATGATCGGCGCCGTCAGAAGCCACCGCACCTGCTCCGACATGATCGGCGCCGTCGGAAGCCACCGCACCGGCGCCGACCTTATCGGCTCCGTCAGAAGCTACCGCACCGGCGCCGACCTTATCGGCGCCATCAGAAGCCACCGCGCCAGCCCCGACCTTATCGGCGCCGTCAGAAGCTACCGCGCCAGCCCCGACCTTATCGGCGCCGTCAGAAGCTACCGCACCGGCGCCGACATGATCGGCGCCGTCAGAGGCCACCGCGCCGGCCCCGACATGATCGGCGCCGTCAGAAGCTACCGCGCCAGCCCCGACCTTATCAGCGCCGTCAGAAGCTACCGCACCGGCGCCAACATGATCGGCGCCGTCAGAAGCCACCGCCCCGGCACCGACCTTATCGGCCCCATCAGAAGCCACTGCCTGCGGTTGCGCCGCCCAGACATTGGGCACCACGACGCTGGCCGCTACCGCAAGAAGCACGCCTGACAACAACTTGTATTTCATGGTTTTCTCCACGACCCGGCTGCCATACAGCGATCAATCGCGCGCGATGCATATAGACGCCACGACTCATTGGCCTGGGTTTACCTGGTTGGCGAAAGGCACGGGCACACCGAGTGGCGTGCGGGTGTCGACATGAATCTGATCGAACCGATTGAGTATAGGACCGGCCTCGAGAACCGCCACGGCGGGGAGATCGACGGACAGAAAAAAGAAGCCCGCATTGCGCGGGCTTCGTTGTGTGGGGCTTGTTAAATGTTTGCCAATGCCTGGGCCAGATCGGCACGCAAATCCTCAACGTCTTCAACCCCGACCGATAACCGCACCAGCCCATCGCCAATCCCCAGCTTCGCACGGGTTTCCGGCGGAATGGTCGCGTGGGTCATGATCGCCGGGTGCTCGATCAGGCTCTCCACACCGCCCAGACTTTCCGCCAACGCAAAGATCTTCACGTTCTCCAAAAACCGCCGCGCACCGGCCAGATCGCTGTTCAGATCAACAGAAATCATCCCGCCAAAACCACGCATCTGCCGCTTGGCCAGCTCATGCTGAGGGTGCGACTCGAGGCCCGGATAGTGGACGCGCTTGACCTGCGGTTGTTGCTCGAGCCACTGCGCCAGATCCAGGGCGTTGCTGCAATGACGCTCCATGCGCAGAGCCAGGGTTTTCACTCCGCGCAGAGTCAAGAACGCATCGAACGGCCCGGAAATCGCGCCGACGGCGTTCTGCAGAAAACCGAGTTTTTCCGCCAGCTCGGCGTTCTGCCCGACCACGGCAATGCCGCCGATCACGTCGGAATGGCCGTTGAGGTATTTGGTGGTCGAGTGCAGGACGATGTCGAAACCCAACTCCAGTGGGCGCTGGATGTAGGGGCTGGCGAAGGTGTTGTCGGCCACGCAGATGATCCCGCGTGCGCGGCAGATGCGCGCGATGGCGGCCAGATCCGACAGGCTCAGCAGCGGGTTGGTCGGGGTTTCGACCATGACCATTCGCGTGTCGTCCTGCAGCGAGGCTTCGAACGCCGACAGATCGGTCAGGTCGACGAAGCTGAAACGGTGCCCGGCACTGCGCTGACGGACCTTGTCGAACAGGCGGAACGTGCCGCCGTACAAGTCATTGCCGGAAACGATGTGCGAGCCGGCGTCGAGCAGTTCCAACACCGTGGAAATCGCCGCCAGGCCCGAGGCGAAGGCGAACGCGCGGGTGCCGCCTTCGAGGTCGGCGACGCAGCGCTCCAGGGCGAAACGCGTCGGGTTGTGCGAGCGGCCGTAGTCGAAACCCTTGTGCACGCCGGGGCTGTCTTGCAGATACGTGGAGTTGGCATAGATCGGCGGCATCAGCGCGCCGGTGGTCGGGTCGGGCTCTTGCCCGGCGTGGATCACCCGGGTGGCAAAGCCTTGGGATTTATCGTCGTGCTGACTCATGCAAGGGATCTCCGTAATTGGTTGAGCATGTCGGTGCGGGTGATCAGGCCATGGAAGCCGGACGCGTCGGCGATGATCGCGACGAGGCCACGGCTGAGCACCGCTTCCAGTTCGGCCAGGGTTGCAGCCGGGGCGAGGGTTTGCAGTTTGTCAGTCATCACGCTGGACACCGACTGGCTGAAGCGCGCGGCGTCTTCGTGCACGCCGAGGAGGATGTCGGACTCATCGATCACGCCCACCAGTTGCTTGCCTTCGACCAGCACCGGCAATTGCGAGACGTCCGCCAGACGCATGCGCTGGAACGCCGTGAGCAGGGTGTCGTCCGGGCCGACGCTGATCACCCGGCCGTCCTCGAAACGCCGTGCGATCAAGTCGCGAAGATCGCCGTAGCCCTTACGTTGCAACAGGCCCTGGTCGGTCATCCACTGATCGTTGTAGACCTTCGACAGGTAGCGCGTGCCGGTGTCGCAGACGAAGCTGACCACGCGTTTCGGCTCGGTCTGTTCGCGGCAATAACGCAGCGCGGCAGCGAACAGGGTGCCGGTCGATGAACCACCCAGAATGCCCTCGGCCTTGAGCAACTGGCGGGCGTGATCGAAGCTTTCTGCATCACTGATCGAGTAGGCGTGACGCACGCTGGAAAGGTCAGTGATCGACGGAATGAAGTCTTCGCCGATGCCCTCGACGGCCCACGAACCGGGCGTCGGCAAGGTGCCGTCGCGGCTGTATTGCGCCATCACCGAGCCGACCGGATCGGCGAGGACCATTTCCAGATTCGGTTGCACACGTTTGAAGAAACGACTCAGCCCGGTCAGCGTGCCGGCCGATCCGACGCCAACGACGATGGCGTCCAGATCATGTTCGGTCTGCGCCCAGATTTCCGGCGCGGTGCTGCATTCGTGGGCGAGCGGATTGGCCGGGTTGTTGAACTGATCAGCGAAAAACGCCCCGGGAATGTCCTTGGCCAAACGCGCCGCGACGTCCTGGTAATACTCGGGATGGCCCTTGCCGACATCGGAGCGGGTGATGTGCACTTCGGCGCCCATGGCCTTCAAGTGCAGGACTTTCTCGGTGGACATTTTGTCCGGCACCACCAGCACCACACGATAGCCTTTGGCCCGGCCGACCAGCGCCAGACCCAGACCGGTATTGCCGGCAGTGGCCTCGACAATCGTGCCGCCCGGTTGCAGGCGGCCGTCACGTTCCGCAGCGTCGATCATCGCCAGACCGATACGGTCCTTGATCGAGCCGCCGGGGTTCTGCGATTCAAGTTTGAGAAACAGCGTGCAGGGTCCGGTATCGAAGCGGGTGACCTGAACCAGCGGAGTATTGCCTATCAGCCCAAGCACGGCAGGGCGTGATTCCTTCGACATTTCTTCACCTCTTTATGGTGTTGATCGCGTTCCGATCGCGGGGAAAAGACTCGCGTGCAACTTAGGCGCAGACATCTTCTCTCGCAACCTTTAAACCCTGGAAAATCCAGCCATTTGGATCTAACGATAGAACGAAATCGGCAAGCTGCCGGAAGAGTTCCGATGGGTTTACAGCAAGGCGTCATCGAGTATTCAAAGGGCGTCTTCGTCGCGACAAAAGCTTGATTTGTGTCCCCGGGTTCCGATCGTTCCCGCGCGCTGCGTGGGAATGCAGCCGGGGACGCTCAGCGTCCTACCGGCCGAAGATCGCAGCCTTCGGCAGCTCCTGCACGTGCCACTGTGCATGAGCAAAACTTGTGATGAAGCGGAAAAGATTGAGTTTGTTTCATTAGGATCGGATCCCGACAATGGCTGCCATCGAATAAGCATTTGGAGTTTTTTGTCATGGCACTGGCCCATTCCCTTGGATTTCCGCGCATCGGTCGCGACCGCGAACTGAAGAAAGCGCAAGAGGCGTTCTGGAAAGGAGAACTGAACGAGGCGGGCTTGCGTGACGTCGGGCGTGCGCTGCGCAAGGCCCATTGGAACTTGCAGAAAAACGCTGGCATCGAGTTGCTGCCGGTCGGCGATTTCGCTTGGTACGACCAGGTGCTCACGCACTCGCTGATGTTCGGCGTGATCCCCGAACGCTTCCGCCCGCATGACGGCAAAGCCACGCTGCAAACCCTGTTCAGCATGGCCCGAGGTGTCAGCAATGCTTGCTGCGGCGACGGCCATGCTCAGGAAATGACCAAGTGGTTCGACACCAACTATCACTACCTCGTACCGGAATTCAGTGTCGACCAGCACTTCCAGCTGGGTTGGGAGCAGCTGTTTGAAGAAACTGAAGAGGCCCGTGCGCTGGGGCACAACGTCAAACCGGTGATCATCGGCCCGCTGACCTATCTGTGGCTGGGCAAACCCAAAGGCACCGATTTCGACAAGCTCGATTTGCTTGATCGCCTGCTGCCGCTGTACGGCCAGATCTTCGCGCGACTGGCAGCATTGGGCGTGGAGTGGGTGCAGATCGACGAGCCGATTCTGGTGCTCGATCTGCCTCAGGACTGGAAGAATGCCTTCGAGCGCGCCTACAACCAGATCCAGCGCGATCCGCTGAAAAAACTGCTTGCTACGTACTTCGGTGGTCTGGAAGAAAACCTCGGCCTGGCGGCGAACCTGCCGGTCGATGGCCTGCACATCGATCTGGTGCGCGCGCCGGATCAGTACCCGACCATTCTGGATCGTCTGCCGGCCTATAAAGTGCTGTCGCTGGGTGTGGTCAATGGCCGCAACGTCTGGCGCTGCGATCTGCAAAACGCGCTGGCGACGCTGCGCCATGCCCATGAGCGTCTGGGTGATCGTTTGTGGGTGGCGCCGTCCTGCTCGTTGCTGCACAGCCCGGTTGATCTGGGCCGAGAAGACCAGCTCGATGCCGAACTGAAAAGTTGGCTGGCATTTGCCGTGCAGAAGTGCGAAGAGGTCGCCGTGCTCGCTCAAGCGGTCAGCGAGCCGGAAGCGCCGCAGGTGTTGCGCGCCCTGGCGCAAAGCCGCTCGGTACAAACCAGCCGCGCCGCCTCGCCGCGTATTCACAAGCCGGCGGTGCAAGCGCGGGTTGCGGCGATCACTGCCAGGGATGCGCAACGCCAATCGCCGTTTGCCCAGCGCATCGCCAAACAGCGCGGCAAACTCGATTTACCGCTGTTTCCGACCACCACCATTGGTTCGTTTCCGCAAACGGCGGCGATCCGACTGGCGCGTCAGGCCTACAAGCAAGGCAAGCTCAGCGCCGCCGATTACACCGATGCGATGCACACGGAGATTCGCCACGCTGTAGAAATTCAAGAACGCCTCGGCCTGGATGTGCTGGTGCACGGTGAAGCCGAGCGCAACGACATGGTCGAATACTTTGCCGAACAACTCGACGGCTATGCCTTCACCCGTTTTGGCTGGGTGCAGAGCTACGGTTCGCGCTGCGTCAAACCGGCGGTAATCTTCGGCGACCTCAGCCGCCCGCAAGCGATGACGGTCGAATGGATTCGCTACGCCCAAGGTCTGACCAACAAAGTCATGAAAGGCATGCTGACCGGCCCGGTGACCATGCTGATGTGGTCGTTCGCCCGCGAAGACGCCAGCCGCGAGGTGCAGGCTCGACAACTGGCGCTGGCGATTCGTGACGAGGTGAATGATCTGGAAGCGGCAGGAATCAAAATCGTGCAGATCGACGAAGCGGCGTTCCGCGAAGGCTTGCCGTTACGCCGGGCGCAGTGGCCGGCGTATCTGGAATGGGCAAGCGAAGCGTTCCGCCTTTGCGCCTCCGGCGTGCGCGACGAAACGCAGATTCACACGCACATGTGCTACAGCGAATTCAACGATGTGATCGAGTCGATCGCGGCGATGGATGCCGATGTCATCACCATCGAAACCTCACGGTCGGACATGGAACTGCTTGAGGCTTTCGAAGCGTTCGCCTACCCGAACGACATCGGCCCGGGCGTCTACGATATTCACTCGCCACGGATTCCTGATGTGACGGAAATGGTTGGCTTGCTGCGCAAAGCTGCCCAGCGCATTCCGGTCGAGCGGCTGTGGGTCAATCCGGATTGCGGGTTGAAAACCCGAGGCTGGCCAGAGACCGAAGCGGCGTTGGTGCACATGGTCAACGCCGCACGACAACTGCGCAAAGACTGGGCCTGATCCATTACCGCCCTGGAATACAGAACCGCTGTGGGAGCGAGCAAGCTCACTCCCACAGGATTTCGCGCTACACCTGCCATCCGCGCCAACCCACAAATCCACTGTAGGAGCGAGCCTGCTCGCGAAAGCGGTCTGTCAGCCACATATAAATCGCCCGACCTGCCGCCTTCGTGAGCAAGCCCACTCCCACCAGATCACGCGCTACACCCGCGATCCCCGGCAACCCACAAGTCCAGTGTGTGAGCGAGCTTGCTCGCGAAAGCGGTGTGTCAGCCACAGATAAAATGCCTGACCTACCGCCTTCGTGAGCAAGCCCACTCCCACAGAATTTCGCGCTACACCTGCCATCCGCGCCAACCCACAAATCCACTGTAGGAGCGAGCCTGCTCGCGAAAGCGGTCTGTCAGCCACATATAAATCGCCCGACCTGCCGCCTTCGTGAGCAAGCCCACTCCCACCAGATCACGCGCTACACCCGCGATCCCCGGCAACCCACAAGTCCAGTGTGTGAGCGAGCTTGCTCGCGAAAGCGGTGTGTCAGCCACAGATAAAATGCCTGACCTACCGCCTTCGTGAGCAAGCCCACTCCCACAGAATTTCGCGCTACACCTGCCATCCCCAGCAACCCACAAAACCAATGTGGGAGCGAGCTTGCTCGCGAAAGCGGTGTGTCAGCCACAGATAATTGCCTGACCTGCCGCCTTCGTGAGCAAGCCCACTCCCACAGGATTTCGCGCTACACCCGCGATCCCCGGCAACCCACAAATCCAATGTGGGAGCGAGCCTGCTCGCGAAAGCGGTGTGTCAGCCACAAATAAATTGCCCGACCTGCCGACTTCGTGAGCAAGCCCACTCACACAGAATTTCGCGCTACACGCGCCATCCCCGGCAACCACCAAAACCAATGTGGGAGCGAGCTTGCTCGCGAAAGCGGTCTGTCAGCCACAAATAAATCGCCCGACCTGCCGCCTTCGTGAGCAAGCTCACTCCCACAGGATTTCGCGCTACACCCGCCATCCCCGACAACCCACAAATCCAATGTGGGAGCGAGCCTGCTCGCGAAAGCGGTGTGTCAGCCACAAATAAATTGCCTCACCTGCCGCCTTCGTGAGCAAGCCCACTCCCACAGGATTTCGGTTGTACTAAAGAATCCCGACAACTCCACAAATCTCATGTGGGAGCGAGCCTGCTCGCGAAAGCGGTCTGTCAGCCACAAATAAATCGCCCGACCTGCCGCCTTCGTGAGCAAGCTCACTCCCACAGGATTTCGCGCTACACCCGCGATCCCCGGCAACCCACAAATCCAATGTGGGAGCGAGCCTGCTCGCGAAAGCGGTCTGGCAGCCACAAATAAATCGCCCGACTTGCCGCCTTCGTGAGCAAGCCCACTCCCACAGGATTTCGCGCTACACCCGCCATCCCCGACAACCCACAAATCCAATGTGGGAGCGAGCCTGCTCGCGAAAGCGGTCTGTCAGCCACAAATAAATTGCCCGACCTGCCGCCTTCGTGAGCAAGCTCACTCCCACAGGATTTCGCGCTACACCCGCGATCCCCGGCAACCCACAAATCCAATGTGGGAGCGAGCCTGCTCGCGAAAGCGGTGTGTCAGCCACAAATAAATTGCCCGACCTGCCGACTTCGTGAGCAAGCCCACTCCCACAGGATTTCGCGCTACACCCGCCATCCCCGACAACCCACAAATCCAATGTGGGAGCGAGCCTGCTCGCGAAAGCGGTCTGTCAGCCACAAATAAATTGCCCGACCTGCCGCCTTCGTGAGCAAGCCCACTCCCACAGGATTTCGCGCTACACCCGCCATCCCCCGGCAAGCCACAAATTCACTGTGGGAGCGAGCCTGCTCGCGAAAGCGGTCTGTCAGCCACAAATAAATCGCCCGACCTGCCGCCTTCGTGAGCAAGCTCACTCCCACAGGATTTCGCGCTACACGCGCCATCCCCGACAACCCACAAATCCAATGTGGGAGCGAGCCTGCTCGCGAAAGCGGTGTGTCAGCCACAAATAAATTGCCTCACCTGCCGCCTTCGTGAGCAAGCCCACTCCCACAGGATTTCGGTTGTACTAAAGAATCCCGACAACTCCACAAATCTCATGTGGGAGCGAGCTTGATCGCGAAAGCGGTCTGTCAGCCACAAATAAATCGCCCGACCTGCCGCCTTCGTGAGCAAGCTCACTCCCACAGGATTTCGCGCTACACCCGCGATCCCCGGCAACCCACAAATCCAATGTGGGAGCGAGCCTGCTCGCGAAAGCGGTGTGTCAGCCACAGATAAGTTGCCTGACCGGCCGCCTTCGTGAGCAAGCCCACTCCCACAGGATTTCGCGCTACACCCGCGATCCCCCGCAACCCACAAAACCAGTGTGGGAACGAGCTTGCTCGCGAAAGCGGTGTGTCAGCCACAGATAAATCGCCCGATCTGCCGCCTTCGTGAGCAAGCCCAATCCCACAGGATTTCGCGCTACACCCGCGATCCCCGGCAACCCACAAATCCACTGTGGGAGCGAGCCTGCTCGCGAAAGCGGAATGTCAGCCACAAATAAATTGCCTGACCTGCCGCCTTCGTGAGCAAGCTCACTCCCACCAGATTTCGCGCTACACCCGCGATCCCCGGCAACCCACAAAACCAATGTGGGAGCGAGCTTGCTCGCGAAGGCGGCGTGTCAGCCACCGATAAAATGCCTGACCTTCCGCCTTCGTGAGCAAGCCCACTCCCACAGGATTTCGCGCTACACCCGCGATCCCCGGCAACCTACAAAACCAGTGTGGGAGCGAGCCTGCTCGCGAAGGCGGTGTGTCAGCCACCGATAAAATGCCTGACCTGCCGCCTTCGTGAGCAAGCCCACTCCCACAGGATTTCGCGCTACACCCGCCATCCCCCGGCAAGCCACAAATTCACTGTGGGAGCGAGCCTGCTCGCGAAAGCGGTCTGTCAGCCACAAATAAATCGCCCGACCTGCCGCCTTCGTGAGCAAGCCCACTCCCACAGGATTTCGCGCTACACCCGCGATCCCCGGCAACCCACAAGTCCACTGTGGGAGCGGGCTTGCTCGCGAAGGCGGTCTGTCAGCTACACATGCATCAAGCAAGGAAACGCAATATCGGCGCACCATCGAACGGGTCCGTCAGGTAGTGCGCCCTGACCCCGAAAGTCGTCTGCAACCGCTCCGGCGTCAGCACGTGCAGCGGCTCGCCCAACGCCACCAGACGCCCGCGCTCCAACACCGCCAGGCGATCGCACTTGAGTGCCTGATTGAGATCGTGCAGGGCGATCAGCGTAGTCACCGGCAGTGCGCGCACCACTTGCAGAATGCTCAACTGATGCTGGATGTCGAGGTGGTTGGCCGGTTCGTCGAGCAGCAGGATCTGTGGGCGTTGTGCCAGAGCGCGGGCGATGTGCACGCGTTGGCGTTCGCCGCCGGAGAGGCTGCGCCAGAGGCGGTTGCGCAGGTGCACGGCGTCGACGTCAACCAGCGCTTGCTCGACGATCGCATCATCGGCGGGGGACCACGGTTGTAGCGCCGACAACCACGGCGTCCGCCCCAGCGCCACCGCGTCGAACACGCGAATGCCATCGTCGGTATCGGCCTGTTGCTCAACCACCGCGAGTGTCTGCGCGATGCTGCGCCGTGACATCTTGCCCAGCACCCGACCGTGGAGTTGCACTTGGCCCACGCTCGGTTCACGCAGCCCGGCGAGCAATTTGAGCAACGTGGATTTCCCCGAACCGTTCGGCCCGACAATGCCCAAGGTCTCGCCGCGCTGAACGTCGAGGCTGACACCGTTGAGCAACTCGGCACCGCGCACCTTGAAGCCCACACCCGCACAACTCAAAACCGTATTCATCGCGCCGATCTCCGGCCCACCAGAATCAGCGCGAACACCGGCGCGCCGACCAGCGCGGTGATCACGCCGACCGGAATCACCTGACCCTTGATCAGGGTGCGCGACAGCACATCGGCGGCAATCAGAAACACCGCGCCGCCCAGTGCACTGGCGGGCAGCAGACGCGCATGCCCCGTGCCGAGCAACAACCGCGCTGCGTGGGGAATCACCAGACCGACAAAACCGATCGAGCCGACGATCGACACCATTACCGCCGTCACCAGCGCGGCGCAACCGATCAACAGAATCTGCACGCGTCGCACTGGAATGCCGAGGGACGCCGCCGAATCCGCGCCAAAGGTAAACGCATCCAGCGCCCGGCGATGCCACAGGCACACCACCAAACCCAGCAGCGCCACCGGCACCGCCAGCCACACCGACGGCCAGCGCACACCGCCAAGATTGCCGAGCAGCCAGAACATGATGCCGCGTGCCTGTTCCGAACTGGCCGAGCGGGTGATCAGAAACGCGGTGAGGGCATTGAACAATTGCGAGCCGGCGATCCCAGCGAGAATGATCTGCCCGGTGCCGCTGGCCGAGCCGCTGACCCGCGCCAACAGGATCACCAGCGCGAACGCGGTCACCGCACCGGCAAAGGCACCCGCCGACAATGAAATCGCCCCGGCGCCGACCCCAAGCAGGGCGACCATCACCGCGCCGGTCGAGGCGCCAGCGGAAATTCCCAGCAGATACGGATCGGCCAACGGATTGCGCAGCAGCGATTGCAGGATTACGCCACAGGTCGCCAGACCGGCACCGCAAGCTGCTGCGACCAAAGCGCGGGTCAGGCGATAGTTCCAGACAATGCCTTCGTCGATCGGGTCGAGCACATAGCCGGCGCCCCACAGCTTGTTGGCCAGCACCTGCAACACCACGCTCGGCTCGATCGAAGTCTCACCAATGGCCACGCCGCCGGTCAGCGCAACCGACAGCGTCAATAGCACCAGCAGCAAACGGATCAGGCGTCTGCTCATTGCGACAGGTCGTAGCCGTTGATGGCGCTGGCCAGTTGTGCGAGGCCATCGAAGGTGCGCAGGCTGGCCTGCATGGCCATGGCGTCAAGGATGATGATGCGATTGTGCTTGACCGCGTCCATGTTGCGCGTCACCGGATCGCTGCGCAGGAAGGCGAGTTTCTTCTGATAGTCGTCCGCCGGGAAGCGTCGACGATCCATGCGCGCGATGACCAGAAACGTCGGGTTGGCCTTGGCGATGGTTTCCCAGCCGACGGTTGGCCATTCTTCATCGGACTCGACCACATTGCGCACGCCGAGGGTGCTGAGCATGAAGTCGGGAACGCCTTTGTGCCCAGCCACGAACGGCTCGATGTCCATCTCGGCGCTGGAGAACCAGACCAGGGCGCTGACGTCTTTGCGTTGCTGTTTTTTCGCCGTGGCGATCGACTGTGCGAGGCTGACTTTGAGCTGCTCATTGAGCTGTTCGCCACGCGCCTGCACATCGAAAATCGCTGCCAGTTGGCTCACGCCTTTGTAGATGCTGTCGATGCGAAACGGCGCCAGCCGCGTGCCGTCCGAGCCGACGAGGTTGTCCTTGGCTTCGCAATCGGAGGGCAGCAGATAGGTCGGAATCTTTAGTTCATGAAACTGCTCGCGGGTGCCGACCGCGCCTTGCGGGCCGACCATCCATTCCAGCTCCACCGCAACCAGCTCCGGACGTTTGCCGATCACCGCTTCGAAACTCGGCTCGTTGTCGGCGAGGCGCTCGACCCTGTCGTTCTGCGCGTTGTATGTGCCCAGCACGTCGTTGAACCACAACGAGGTGCCGACGACTTTGTCGCCCAGGCCCAAGGCATAAAGCATTTCCGTACCGGCCTGGCCGATGGTCACCGTACGCGCGGGCGCGTGCTGAAAGGTCAGGCTGCTGCCGCAGTTTTCGATGGTCAGCGGATACGCAGTCGGCGCCGCTTGCGCCAAGGCACAGAGGCTCAGACCGGTGAGCAGGGTAGCAACGCGGGGCAGCAGCATGGGGCAGTCTCCAGGGGAACCGTACGGGGAGGGCGGGTACGGTTGGAAACACACCTCGGGCGCGGTCGTGGAAACTGCGCAAGGCCGGCACGGGGAAAACGCGCACGGCACGATGTCCTTCCCGGACACCCCGCCGGTTAGTCGTCATTGTGCCGGCAGGTCTCCTGACTGGTGCGTCGTCGCCATGCTCCGGCCTTCCCGGGTTTCACCCAGTGGCAGTCAAGGAGCAGGCTCGGCACCTACAGTTGCGGGGGCAGTTCCGATTGATGCTGTGCAAGCATTTCGGATTCCCTATTAATTCCGTGTGGAAACCGGCGGCGGCATGGTAGTCGATTTGCGCGGTGGAGGGGGAGGCGAATCTGCCACAGCGTCGATTTTGTCGTCGGCATTGCAATCTCCCGTATGCACTGATTAATATACGATCCATATACACATCGTATCGGATTCATATATGGGCATCGTAAAGATTTCAGAGGACATGCACGAGAACCTGCGTATCTCCAGCAACGCCCTCAGCCGCTCCATCAACGCGCAGGCCGAGCACTGGATGCGCATCGGCATGCTCGCCGAGCTGCATCCCAACCTCGACCACAGCGCCATTTGCCGCCTGCTGATCCGCGCCGAACAGAATGGTGGCCTGGATCTGCAACAACTGACACAGGACGTCGCCCTCGCATGAGAAACCAGATCAAGCTCAACACCCCCGCCGACATCGAAAAATCCCGCGCCGCCGGCAAACTCGCCGCCGAAGTGCTGGCGATGCTGGTGCCGCATGTGAAGGCCGGCGTGACCACCGATGAACTGGATCGGCTGTGCAACGACTACATCGTCAATGTGCAGAAAGCCGTGCCGGCGAACGTCGGGTATCACGGTTTTCCGAAAACCGTCTGCGCATCGGTCAATGACGTGGTGTGCCACGGGATTCCATCGGGTACGCCATTGAAGGATGGCGATATCGTCAACCTCGACATCGCCGTGATCAAGGACGGCTGGTTCGGTGATACCAGCCGCATGTATGTCGTGGGTGAGGCGAGCCCCGAGGCGCAGCACTTGATCAAGACCACTTACGATGCGATGTGCGCGGGCATTCGCGCAGTCAAACCGGGCGCAACGCTGGGGGATATCGGTCATGCGATCCAGAGCCTGGCGGAGGCGGAGGGCTTCAGTGTAGTGCGCGAGTACTGCGGTCACGGCATCGGCAAGGTCTATCACGATGAGCCGCAGATCCTGCATTACGGCTTCCCCAATCAAGGGCTGAAGCTCAAGGCCGGGATGATTTTCACCGTGGAACCGATGCTCAATGCCGGCAAACGCCATGTGAAGAACATGCCTGATGGCTGGACCGTGCTGACCAAGGATGGCTCGTTGTCGGCACAGTGGGAGCATATGGTGGCGGTGACGGAGAGCGGGTTTGAAGTGCTGACGGCTTGGCCGGATGAGGTTGAAGGGTATTCCCCGATTCATTGAACAATACCGAACCTGTGGGAGCGAGCTTGCTCGCGAATGCGGTGCGTCATTCAACATTAATGGTGACTGACACGGCCTCTTCGCGAGCAAGCTCGCTCCCACGGGGAATTTCACTGGATTGGAAGTTTTAGTGAGCACCCGCTGCTTTGTTAAGGTCGCTTTCAGTCCACTCGGTATAGACACACGCATCCGCCGTCGCCCAGCGCACCCGGACCGGATCGCCGGCCTTGAGTGGCATGCCCGCTGCCGACAGCGCTTTCACCGTCATCGACGTCCCGCCCGCAGTGACCACGCTGCACGTCTGGCTCTCACCAAGAAACAGCACCTCCACAACATTCGCCGATACCTCATTCCAACCCGCCGCCAGCGGCTCATCGAGCGCCTGCTGCGTGCTCAACGCCAAGGCTTTTTCCGGACGCACCATCAGCAGCACATCCTGATCAGTGTGCAACCCGGACGTCAGCCGAATCGACAATGACTGCCCCTCGAAACTCGCTGCCGCATTCCCTTGCGCCTTGAGCTTGAGGAAGTTCGAATTGCCCAGAAACGACGCGACAAACGCATTCGGCGGATTCTGATAAAGGTCATACCCGCTGCCCAAGCCGACAATCTTGCCGTGGCTGAAAATCGCGATGCGTTGCGACAGCCGCATGGCTTCTTCCTGGTCGTGGGTCACGTAAACGATGGTGATGCCCAGGCGCCGGTGCAGTTGGCGCAGTTCATCCTGCAAGTCCTCGCGCAGTTTCTTGTCCAGCGCGCCCAGCGGTTCATCCATCAGCAGAATGCGCGGCTCGTAAACCAGCGCCCGGGCGATGGCGACACGTTGTTGCTGGCCGCCAGACAACTGCGAAGGGCGGCGATGGGCGAACTGTTCGAGCTGCACCAGCTTCAACATCGCATCGACGCGTTTTTCACGCTCGGCGGCAGCCAGTTTGCGAATCGCCAAAGGGAAGGCGATGTTGTCGCGCACCGACAGATGCGGGAACAGCGAGTAACGCTGAAAGACCATGCCGATGTCGCGCTTGTGCGGCGGCACGTTGACCAGCGACTGACCATTGACGAGGATCTCGCCGCTGCTCGGTGTTTCGAACCCGGCGAGCATCGACAGCGTGGTGCTTTTGCCCGAGCCGCTGGAGCCGAGGAAGGTGAGGAATTCGCCGTCCTTGATGTCCAGCGAGATATTGTCGACGGCAGCGAAATCGCCGTAGTGCTTGTTCAGGTTGCGCAGGCTGACCAGGGGTTTGTCGTTCTGCTGGGATGCGTCTTTGATCACGGCACTCATGTCGTACTCCTGGGCGCTCAGGCGCTGATTTCGTTGCGCCGGCGCAGGGCGGCGGCGATCACCATGACCAATACCGACAGGCCGATCAGCAGCGTCGAAGCGACGGCGATCACCGGGGTCAGGTCCTGGCGCAGGGTGGTCCACATTTTCACGGGAAGGGTTTGCAGAGTCGGGCTTGCCATCATCACGCTGAGCACCACTTCGTCCCACGAGACGAGGAAGGCGAAGAGGGCGCCGGCGACCATGCCCGGGCGGATCGCCGGAAACGTCACCTTGAACACCGCTTGCAAGCGCGAGGCACCGCAGATCACCGCCGCGTCTTCAATCGACTGATCGAACAGCTTCAGCGAGTTGATGATCGAGATGATGGTGAATGGCAGCGCGACGATCACGTGGCTGACGACGAAAGCGAACATGGTCCCGGTGTAGCCGAGCTTGAGAAACAGCGCGTACACCGCCACGGCGATGATCACCAGCGGCACGATCATCGGCAGGGTGAACAGGCCGTAGAGCATCTCGCGGCCGGGAAAGCGCCCGCGCACCAGCGCAAACGCGGTCGGCAAACCGAGGGCCACGGCGCAGATCGTAGTCAGCACGGCGACCTTGAGGCTGGCGGCAGCGGCGTTCATCCAGTCGGGGTTGGAGAAGAACTGGCCGTACCATTTCAGCGTCCAGCCCGGTGGCGGGAACACCAGCCACTGCGAGGAGCCGAACGACAGCAGCACGATGAACACGATCGGCAACAGCAGAAACAGACCGATCAGCCCGGTAGTGGCGTAGAGGCCGAAACGCATGCGCCGGCTCATGGCATTGGGGGTCAGGAGCATGGCGGCTTACCTCGCGTTACTGGCGCCAACCGGGGATTCCGGTTGAAGCTTCAGGTAGAAGTAGAACAGCACCAGGGTGATTGCGATCAGCAACGCGGCGCCGGCACTGGCCAGGCCCCAGTTGAGGAACGATTGCACCTGCTGAATGATGAACTCCGGCAGCATCATGTTCTGCGCCCCGCCGAGCAGCGCCGGGGTGACGTAGTAACCGAGCGACATGACGAACACCATCAAACCGCCGGACGCCAGACCCGGCCGGCACAGCGGCAGGAACACCCGGAAGAAGTTGGTCCACGGACTGGCGCCGCAGATCGAGCCGGCCTGCAGGATCATCGGGTCGATGGCCTGCATGGTCGCCTGCAACGGCAGCACGATGAACGGGATCATGATGTAGCTCATGCCGATCACCACGCCCGTGAGGTTGTGCACCATCTCCAGCGGTTGATCGATGATGCCCAGCGCCATCAGCGCCTTGTTGATCACGCCCGAGGCTTGCAGCAACACCAGCCACGAATAGGTGCGGGCGAGCAGGCTGGTCCACATCGACAGCAGCACGATGTTGAGGATCCAGCGCCCCCAACCGCGCGGCACCAAAGTGATCGCCCAGGCCAGCGGAAAGCCCAGCAGCAGGCTGAACAGCGTCACCAGCCCGGCCACCGAAAAGGTGTTGAGCAGCACTCGCGCATAGGCCGAGTTGGCGAACAACTGTTCGTAGTTGCCGAGACCCGGCACAGGTTCGAGCACACCGCGCAACAGCAGGCCAATCAACGGCGCGAGAAAGAACAGGCCGAGGAACAGCAGCGCCGGGACGAGGTTGCCGGCGCCGCGCCAGCGTTGCTTGAGGGCCGAACCGGCAGCGCCAGGGGCGCTCCCGGTGGCCGTGGAGGGACGGGGCGCAGTGGCCGCGATTTTCATTTGACCAGCCATTCGTTCCACCGTGTCGCGATAGCCGGACCGTTCTTGGCCCAGTAAGCGAAATCAAGGGTGATCTGATCCTTGGCGTAAGCCGTCGGCAGGTTGGGCGCCAGCGTCGAATCCAGACGCTCCACACTGTCGAGGTTGACCGGCGCGTAGGCGGTCAGGTTGGAGAAGTCGGCCTGGCCTTTGGCGCTGCTCGCATTGGCGAGGAACTTCATCGCCGCATCTTTGTTTTTCGAGCCTTTGGGGATGACCAGAATGTCGGCCATGACCAGGTTCTGTTTCCAGCTCACGCCCACCGGTGCGCCGTCTTCCTGCAAGGCGTGCACGCGACCGTTCCAGAACTGGCCCATGCTCGCTTCGCCGGACGCCAGCAGTTGCTGCGACTGCGCGCCGCCGCCCCACCAGACGATGTCTTTCTTGATGGTGTCGAGTTTCTTGAAGGCGCGATCCAGATCCAGCGGGTAGAGCTTGTCAGCCGCAACGCCGTCGGCCAGCAGCGCGAGTTCGAGCACGCCGGGGCTTGGCCATTTGTACAGGGCGCGTTTGCCCGGGTAGGTCTTGGTGTCGAACAGCGCGCTCCAGTCCTGCGGCTTGTTGGCGCCGAGCTTGCCTTCGTTGTAGCCGAGGACAAAGGAGAAGAAGAACGAACCGACACCGTGATCGTTGACGAAGCGCGGATCGATCCTGTCGCGCTGGATCACTTTGAAGTCGAGGGGTTCGAGCAGGCCTTCGGCAGCGGCGCGCAGGGCAAAATCGGCTTCGACATCGACCACGTCCCACTGCACGTTGCCGCTTTCGACCATGGCCTTGAGTTTGCCGTAGTCGGTCGGCCCGTCTTGAACGACGGTGATGCCGCTGGCCTTGCTGAACGGATCGGCCCAGGCCTGTTTCTGCGCATCCTGGGTGCTACCGCCCCAGCTGACAAAATTCACGCTTTCGGCAGCCATTGCAGCCTGGCCGGTAACGCTGAGCAGTCCCGCGAAAAAGATCGCGGTTGCAGCTTTGTTCAACACCATGTTCACGCCCTCATTGTTGTGATTTTGAGCGGGCCTTGCGTTGTTGCCCGCCTGTCGGGAGCAGTAGCTGGACGGTTTTTCGGTTCGTCCGGTCTATGGAATATCATATTATGGTATTCCAAGCTTTGTGCAAGCACTTTGCCTTACCGGTTATCTGGCGGATAAGCTTTTTGTCGTTCGACAGAATTTGGTTTGAAGCGCGGATCCCTTGTGGGAGCGGGCTTGCTCGCGAATGCGTCGGGTCAATCAACACTGATGTCAGCTGACAGGACGCCTTCGGGAGCAAGCCCCCTCCCACAGAGAATGTTGTTTCAAGTGGGTTATTCGCTGAAGGGAATGCTTTCAACCACCTCAAGGTCATACCCGGTCAACCCCGCATACTTCAGCGGTGGGCCAAGGTGGCGCAGCTTGCCAACCCCAAGGTTCTGCAGAATCTGCGCCCCGGTGCCGACCTCGGAATAGATCCGCGACTGCGAACGGCTGAACTGTCGTGGCGGCTGGGTCAACTGCGGCACGCGTTCGAGCAACGCCTGCGACGATTCATGATTGGCCAGCACCACCACAACCCCATGACCCTCGGCCGCGACCCGTTGCAGCGCCGCCCACAGCGTCCAGTTCGTCGGCCCGCTGTACTCGGCGCCGACCAGATCGCGCAGCGGATCGATCACATGCACGCGCACCAGGGTCGGCTCTTCACGGCGCAGCTCGCCCATGACCATCGCCATGTGCACGCCGCCTTCGATGCGATCCTCGAAGGTGATCAAACGGAACGTGCCATGCACCGTCGGCAGCTCACGTTCGCCGATGCGTTCGATGGTGTGCTCGGTGCTCAGGCGATAGTGGATCAGGTCGGCAATCGTGCCGATCTTGATCCCGTGCTTGCGCGCGAACTGCTCCAGATCCGGGCGGCGCGCCATGGTGCCGTCGTCGTTCATGACTTCGACAATCACCGAGGCCGGGGTGAAACCGGCCAGGCGCGCCAGATCGCAACCGGCCTCGGTGTGCCCGGCGCGGGTGAGCACGCCACCTTCCTTGGCGCGCAGCGGGAAGATGTGGCCGGGCTGCACCAGGTCTTCGGCGCGGGCATTCGGCGCGACGGCAGCGGCAACGGTGCAGGCCCGGTCTGCCGCGGAAATGCCGGTGGTCACGCCAACTGCCGCTTCGATCGACACGGTAAATGCAGTGCTGAATACACTGCCGTTGGCAGGCACCATTTGCTCCAGACCCAGGCGCTGACAATGTTCATCGGTCAGGGTCAGGCAGATCAGCCCACGTGCCTCGCGGGCCATGAAGCTGATAGCCTCCGGCGTGCAGCGGTCGGCGGCCAGCAGCAGGTCGCCTTCGTTCTCGCGGTCTTCGTCATCGACCAGCAGGACCATTTTGCCGAGGCGATAATCTTCGATGATTTCTTCGATGCTGTTGAAGGCCATGCTGGACTCTCAGGGTTCGTTGGAAATATATTGGTATACCATAATACAAAATCAACAAAGAGGTCACTATGAAGGCGTACTGGATTGCACATGTGGATATAGCCGATGCCGAGCACTACAGCCAATACACCCAGCGCACTCCGCAGGCGATTGCGGCATTCGGCGGCAAGTTTGTCGCCAGAGGCGGGCGCAGCGAGGCGCTGGAAGGACGGGAGACGCCACAGCGCACGGTGATCATCGAGTTTGAAAGCTACGAAACAGCCGTGGCGTGCTACCGCTCGGCGGCGTATCAGGAGGCGAAGAGTTATCGCGAGGAATGGGCGAGGGCGGAGATCATCATCGTTGAGGGCATCGCCCCGATTTAGCCGCATTGATCGTTCCCACGCTCCGCGTGGGAATGCAGCCCTGGACGCTCTGCGTCCCATCCAGAGCCGAACGCGGAGCGTCCGTAGAGGCATTCCCACGCGGAGCGTGGGAACGATCAGGGGGCAGGTGATTTTTAGCGCATGAAATGAATCTTGCCGCTGTCATCATTACCCATGTAAATCCCGTAGACCCCGGCTTGGCGCTCTTCGATATAGCGCTCGAGGATCTGCCGGATCGCCGGGTAGTAGATCTGCTCCCACGGAATCTCTTCCGGGGCGAAGAACTTGTAATCCATGGTCTCCGGCCCGTACTGCCCGGTAATCTCGAGGGCGATGGCGCGGAAGATGATGTACACCTCGCTGATCTTCGGCACGCTGAAAATCGAATACGGCGAGACGATTTCCGCGCGCACGCCGCTTTCTTCCCAGACTTCGCGCAGCGCCGCCTGCTCGGTGGTTTCACCGCTTTCCATGAACCCGGCGGGCAGCGTCCAGGTGCCCGGGCGTGGTGGGATCGCTCGTTGGCACAGGAGGTATTTGCCGTCCTGCTCGATGATGCAGCCGGCAATGATCTTCGGATTGACGTAGTGGATATAGCCGCAGCCGCGGCACATCAGGCGCTCGTGCGTATCACCCGGCGGCGTCTGCTGACCGAGGTCAGGGCCACCGCATTTCGGGCAAAAGCTCGGGCTGAACATGTCATTGACCTATGCGGGGTTCTTTCAGCGCGATCGGCAAGGTGATCGCCGGGGTGCCTTTGACGGCGACGCCGGTTTCTTCCTGCTTGCGCTTGAGGTAGTCGAGGGCCACTGCAGCCGCCGCGCGAACGTGATCGACGCAGGCCTGATGCGCCGCCAGCGGATCACCGCTCTTGATCGCCTCGACCATTTTTTCCATCTCGTGATTACTCGCGCCGCGTCGGTTTTCCTGGGAGACCGAGGTCGCGCGCAAATAGCTGATGCGCGCCTGCAACTGGCGCAATTGCGTGGCGGCGACATGGTTGCCCGAGCCTTCGAGCAACACGTCGTAGAAACCCTGCACCGAGTCGATGACCTGTTGCAACTCGCCGTCCTTGAGCGCCTTGCGGTTGTCATCGAGGGCTTTTTCCAGGGCTTTGATGTCCTTGGCTTTGGCGCGCAGGGTGAACAGCTGGACGATCAGGCCTTCGAGCACGCAACGCAGTTCGTAGATATCGACAGCGTCGTCAAGGGTGATGATGGCTACGCGCGGGCCTTTGGCGTCGGCGAATTCCACCAGGCCTTCGGATTCAAGGTGACGCAAGGCTTCGCGCACCGAAGTGCGGCTGACACCGAGGCGATCGCACAGGTCGCGTTCGACCAGACGATCCCCTGGCATGAGCTGGAAATTCATGATCGCGCTACGCAGTTTGTCCAGCACGATTTCGCGCAGGGTAACGGGGTTGCGATTGACCTTGAAGCTGTCGTCGAGTGGCTGGCGTTTCATGGGGTCCGCTCTTGAGCTTGGCTGTCCATGCCAGACGGGCATCAAAACAGCCGAGGGTTAACTGGAGGCCTCGGCGTCGGCTTCGGCAAAGGCTTCACGGGCCAGCCGGAAACTGTCCACGGCCGCCGGAACGCCGCAATAAATGCCGACCTGAAGCAGAATTTCGCGTATTTGCTCACGACTCAGGCCGTTACGCAAGGCGCCACGCACATGCAGCTTGAGTTCATGCGGGCGGTTGAGCGCCGAGATCATCGCCAGGTTGATCATGCTGCGCTCCTTGAGCGACAGACCCTCACGCCCCCAGACATGGCCCCAGCAGTATTCAGTGACCATTTCCTGCAGCGGACGGGTGAAATCGTCGGCGTTGTCGATCGAGCGCTGCACGTAGGCTTCGCCGAGTACCTGCGTGCGGATTTGCAGGCCTTTTTCATACTTCTCGTTACTCATCATTCCTCCTCACAACACAGATCCCCTTGTTGGAATGAACCCTGTGGTGAGGGGATTTATCCCCGACAGGGTGCGAAGCACCCCCAATACCTGCAACGGCGATTTGCCAGATATTCCGCGCGCAATGGTTTTACGACTGCTTCGCAGCCGGTCGGGGATAAATCCCCTCACCACAATGGGTCGTCCCACAGTGGGAGTTGGGTGGATCCGTCAGGTCAAGGCAGGCAACGCACCCAGCTTGCCCTTGTGGTAAATCATCGGCGTCACCGGTTGCTCGGGCAGGATCAGGTTCTTCACTGCGCCGACAATGATCGCGTGATCGCCGCCGTCGTATTCACGCCACAACTCGCACTCGATGATCGCCGTGGCCTTGGCCAGAATCGGGTTGCCCAGATCGCTCAGGTGCCACTCGATACCCTTGGCCTTTTCCTTGCCCTTGCCGGCGAACGCGTAGGCTTCGGCGGTCTGCTCGGCGGAGAGCAAGTGGATGGCGAATTTCTTGCTGTCGCGCAGCACCGGGTAGGTGTCGGACGCGTAGTTGGGGCAGAACAGCACCAGCGCCGGGTCGATCGACAGCGCGCTGAACGCGCTGGCGGTGATGCCGACGATGCCGCCGTCCGGGTCGAGGGTGGTGACCACCGTGACGCCGGACGGGAACGAGCTCATGACGTCTTTGTAAATGCCGGGTTCGATCATTTCGCAGGACTCCTAGCGCATCACAAACGGATCAGGCATTGGCGCCTGGGAGAGGTTGATCCACACCGTTTTCAGTTCGGTGTAGGCCAGCACCGAGTCGATGCCGCTTTCGCGTCCATAGCCACTGTTCTTGAAGCCGCCGATCGGCGCCATGGCCGACACCGCGCGGTAAGTGTTGACCCAGATAATCCCCGAGCGCACATCGCGCGCCAGACGATGGGCGCGACCGAGGTCGCGGGTCCAGATGCCGGCGGCGAGGCCGAACTGTGAGTCATTGGCGATCGCCAGCGCTTCGGCTTCGTCTTTGAAACGAATCACCGAAGCCACCGGGCCGAAGACTTCTTCCTGCATGATCTTCATCGAATTGCGGTCGCACTCGAACAGCGTCGGCTCGTAGAACCAGCCTTCACCGAGATCCGCCGGACGCTTGCCACCGGTACGCAAACGCGCACCTTCGGCGATCGCATCGGCGACCAGTCCTTCGACCACCGCCAGTTGCTGCGCGGTGGCCATCGGGCCCATTTCACTGTGGTCTTCCTGCGGGTTGCCGATGCGGATGCGCTGGGCGCGCTCGACCAGACGATTGACGAACTCGTCGTAGATTTCGTCCTGCACCAGCAAGCGCGAACCGGACACGCAGCTCTGCCCGGACGCCGCATAGATCCCCGCGATCGCGCCGTTGATCGCGCTGTCGAGATCGGCATCGGCGAAGATGATGTTCGGCGACTTGCCGCCCAGTTCCAGCGACAGCTTGGCGAAGTTCTCGGCGCTGCTGCGCACTACATGCCGCGCCGTGGCCGCGCCGCCGGTGAAGGCGATCTTGCGGATCAGCGGATGGCGGGTGAGGGCGGCGCCGGTGCTCGGCCCGTAACCGGTGACGACGTTGACCACACCCGGCGGAATTCCGGCTTCGAGGGCCAGGCGTGCCAGCTCGAGAATGGTCGCCGAGGCGTGCTCGGACGGCTTGATCACAATCGTGTTGCCAGCGGCGAGGGCCGGGGCCAGTTTGATCGCGGTCAGGTACAGCGGGCTGTTCCACGGAATGATCGCGGCGACCACACCCATGGCTTCGTGCACGGTGTAGGCAAACAGGTCAGGCTTGTCCAGCGGCAGGGTGCCGCCTTCAAGCTTGTCAGCGAGGCCAGCGGTGTAGTGGAAGAACTCCGGCAGATAGCTGACCTGGCCACGGGTTTCGCGGATCAGCTTGCCGTTGTCGCGGCTTTCCAGCTGCGCCAGGTGTTCCTTGTTTTCTGCGATCAGATCACCGAGACGGCGCAGCAGTTTACCGCGCGCGGTGGCGGTGAGGCCGCGCCACGCCGGACTGTCAAAAGCAGTTTGCGCTGCTTGCACGGCGCGTTCGACGTCCGCTTCATCGGCGTCGGGCAGTTCCGCCCAGGCTTGCGCGGAGGCCGGGTTGAGGCTTTCGAAGGTCTTGCCGGAGAGGGCGTCGACCCAGTCTCCGCCGATGCACATCTGGAAGCGTGCGAGTGTCATGCAACGATCCCCTTTATATGGTTTTGTCGGGAGTGTGCGAATTGGAGAAATTCCAGCAGCATCTGGTTGACCAGACGCGGCGACTCTACCGGCATCATATGCCGTTGCTCGGGCAGCACGGCAACCTTCGCAGCGGGGATGCGTCGGGCCAGTTGCTCGGCCATTTCCGGGGTCGAGCCGGGGTCGAGTTCGCCGGTGGCGATCAGCGTCGGCGCCTGAATACTGCTCAGGTCGTCGGCGCGGTACATGTCCTGGGTGGCAAACAATTCGTAGGTGGTCAGGTAGCCCTGCGGATCGTTGTTGGCCAAGGTCTGGCGCAATGCAGCGATCTGCGCCGGGTTGGCCGCCTGATATTCACGGCTGAACCAGCGTGACAGGGCGGCTTCGGCATTGGCGTCCGGGCCATGCTCGGCGGCCTGCGCGGTGCGAGCGATGACGCCGGCACGCTGTTCTTCGCTGCGGTTGAACACGCTGTTCAACACCACCAGGCTTTGCAGGCGCTCCGGGTAATGCAAGGCAAAGGCCCGCGCGACCAGGCCGCCCATGGAGAAACCGATCACCGCGGCCTGCGGCACGTTCAAGTGATCGAGCAGCTCGAGCAATTGATCGGCGTAACCGAGCAGGTCGGTGCCGCTGGCCGGGCGCGGGCTGGCGCCGTGGCCGAGCATGTCGTAGGCGATCACCTGGTACTGGCTGGCGAGGCCGACAATCTGCCCGCCCCACATTTCTTTATTCAGGCCCACGCCGTGGATCAAAACCACGGGCTGGCCTTGGCCGGTCGCCAGGTAACTGGTGCCAGCCGGGGTGAGTTCAGCGGTGAGCCGAATCATGGAGCGCTCCTGCAATGCCTTTTTATTGTGATTACTGGGCTTTTTCGGCAGCCAGTTCTTCCAGATCGATGTAGCGGTTACCGATGCGCGGGTGCAGGCGGCCACCGTCGGCGCAACCCAGCACGACGACGATTTCGTCGGCACGCGGCGCGTCTTCGATCTGCATTTCCAGAGTGATGTAGTGCGAACGCAGGCCTTCGTCGTCCTTGTGCATCATCGGGATCTGAATCGAAGTGCCCGGACCGCCGCGCTTGTTGGTGAAGCTCAGGTAGCTCTTGGCTTTCACCGCTTCGCGGTAGTGGTTGCCGAAGCGCAGGGTATGGATCACCGCCGACGCGTGCTCGATCTCGCCATCAGCGCCGACTACCGCCGCTTTGCCGTAAGCCTCGATCTTCTCGGCACCGCCGATAATGCCGACCAGACGCTCGACCATCATTGCGCCGAGGTCGGAGCAATTGGCGCGGATCTGCGGCTTGAGGTCTTCGACAAAACCGTTGCCCACCCAGGGGTTCTTCATCACCACGGCGAGGCCGACCATGGTTACCGGCTTGTCAGTAGCCTTGCCGCCTTCGATGAAGGTTTCTTCGACATAGCTGACGATCTTGCGAATTTCGAAACTCATGAGCTGCTCCGTTGGGGGGATTGAGAGTGTCTGTGCGTCTGATGGTATACCATAATACCGATCCTGCAAGTCCCTCTGATGAGATTTGCCTCATCACCCCGGCGAATGGTCATGTATTCAAATCCCGCACTCACCACCAACCCGCTGTGGGAGCGAGCCTGCTCGCGAATGCGGTGTATCAGTCACCCTGTTTATTGGCTGACCCACCGCTTTCGCGAGCAGGCTCGCTCCCACAGGGAAAATGATGGGTTACAGAGAGCCGCTTTCGGTTAACAAAAGATAACGTGGCGCCGATTGTCAGACATTTGCAAAGCCCGATAGGATGAGCCAGCTTCCGAAGGGGCTCTGGATTGCGGGTTTCAGGAGGATGCTTCTGAAATGCCAGTAGCCGAGCACTCTTGCGGCGCCCTTGAAGGCCCGATGGCCCAACAATAATAAATAGGGGAAGGTCTATGAGTCGTTGCCGCCCGCCGGCGTTACGCAACACCGCGTTGCTGGCCACAGCACTCTCGCTGCTGGGCTTTGCCACGTTATCGGCACCTGTGATTGCCGCCGAGGCCCCGGCTGACGTGGTCTATGCCACCGAATCGGCCAAGGCCGCCAAAAGCCTCATTCTCGATGTCGTCCACGCTGGCGCGCGTCTGGTCGCGGTCGGCGATCGCGGGCACATCGTCTATTCCGATGACCAGGGCAAGACCTGGACCCAGGCCAAGGTGCCGACCCGGCAACTGCTCACCGCCGTGTATTTCGTCGACGACAAAAACGGTTGGGCCGTGGGCCACGACGCGCAGATTCTCGCCAGCGCAGACGGCGGTCTGACCTGGACCAAACAATTCGAAGACCTCGCACGCGAATCGCCGCTGCTCGACGTCTGGTTCAAGGACGCCAGCAGCGGCTTTGCCGTGGGCGCCTACGGCACGCTGCTGGAGACCACCGACGGCGGCAAGCACTGGGAAGACGTCAGTGATCGCCTCGACAACGAAGACCAGTTCCACCTCAACGCCATTGCCTCTGTGAAAGACGCCGGGCTGTTCATCGTCGGTGAGTCCGGCAGCATGTTCCGCTCCGCCGATGACGGCCAGACTTGGGAAAAACTCGAAGGCCCGTACGAAGGTTCACTGTTCGGCGTGATCGGCACGGCGCAAGCGCAGACCCTGCTGGCGTACGGCTTGCGCGGCAATCTTTATCGCTCCACCGATTTCGGCAGCAACTGGGAGCAGGTCGAACTCAAAGCCGCACGCGGTGCGCTGGAGTTCGGCCTGTCCGGCGGCACGCTTCTGGAAGACGGCTCGATCGTCATCGTCGGCAACGGCGGCTCGGTGATCAGCAGCAGCGACAACGGCGAAACCTTCAGCGTGTTCAACCGCCCGGATCGCATTTCGCTGTCGTCGGTCACCGCCGCCGGCAACGGCAACCTGATTCTGACCGGGCAGGGTGGTTTGCACATCACCCAGCCAAACGGTGCCGAGACCAATAACAAGAAGGCGGGGCTATGACTTCCTTGATCACTCCTCAGCAGGAAAAGGCGACGGTTCTCGAGCGCCTGATCTTCAACAATCGCCCGGCCGTGATTCTGATCTGCCTGGTGGTGAGCATTTTCCTGTTCTGGCAGGCCACGCTGATCCGGCCGTCGACCAGTTTTGAAAAAATGATCCCGCTGCAGCATCCCTTCATCGAAAAGATGATGGAACACCGCAACGATCTGGCGAACCTTGGCAATACCGTGCGTATTTCGGTGGAAGCCACCGACGGCGACATCTTCTCCAAGGAGTACATGGAGACCCTGCGCCAGATCAACGACGAAGTGTTCTACATTTCCGGCGTCGATCGTTCCGGCCTCAAATCGCTGTGGAGCCCGAGCGTACGCTGGACCGAAGTGACCGAGGAGGGTTTCGCCGGCGGTGAAGTGATTCCGCAGAGCTACAACGGCTCTCAGGACAGCCTCGATCTGCTGCGCAACAACGTGCTCAAGTCCGGCCAGGTCGGACGTCTGGTGGCCAACGACTTCAAGTCGAGCATCGTCGACATCCCGCTGCTCGAGGCCTATCCGGACCCGCAGGATCAGGGCAAGTTGCTGGCGCTGGACTATCGCCAGTTCTCCCATGAACTCGAAGACAAGATCCGCAACAAGTTCGAAGCGCAGAACCCCAACATCAAGATCCACATCGTCGGTTTCGCCAAGAAGGTCGGTGACCTGATCGACGGTCTGGTGATGGTGGTGCTGTTCTTCGGTGTCGCCTTCGTCATCACCCTGATTCTGCTGCTGTGGTTCACCAACTGCCTGCGCAGCACCATCGCGGTGTTGAGCACGACGCTGGTGGCGGTGGTCTGGCAACTGGGGTTGATGCACTTCTTCGGCTTCGGCCTCGACCCGTATTCGATGCTGGTGCCGTTCCTGATTTTCGCCATCGGCATCTCCCACGGCGTGCAGAAAATCAACGGTATCGCCCTGCAATCCAGCGAGGCCGATAACGCCCTGACCGCTGCACGGCGCACCTTCCGCCAGTTGTTCCTGCCGGGGATGATCGCGATTCTGGCCGATGCGGTGGGCTTCATTACCCTGCTGATCATCGACATCGGGGTGATCCGTGAACTGGCAATCGGCGCGTCTATCGGCGTTGCGGTGATCGTGTTCACCAACCTGATCCTGCTGCCGGTGGCGATTTCCTATGTCGGCATCAGCAAGCGCGCGATTGCCAAGAGCAAGAAGGACGCCAACCGCGAGCACCCGTTCTGGCGCCTGCTGTCGAACTTCGCCAGCCCGAAAGTTGCGCCGATTTCGGTAGCGCTGGCGCTGATCGCCTTCGGTGGCGGCCTCTGGTACAGCCAGAACCTGAAGATCGGCGACCTCGACCAGGGCGCGCCGGAACTGCGTCCGGACTCGCGCTACAACAAGGACAACAACTTCATCATCAGCAACTACTCCACCAGCTCCGACGTGCTGGTGGTGATGGTCAAGACCAAGGCCGAAGGCTGCTCGCGCTACGAAGCCATGGCGCCGATCGATCAACTGATGTGGAAGATGCAGAACACCGAGGGCGTGCAGTCGGCGATCTCGCTGGTGACCGTGTCCAAGCAGATGATCAAGGGCATGAACGAGGGCAACCTGAAATGGGAAACCCTGTCGCGCAACCCGGACGTACTGAACAACTCGATCGCCCGCGCCGATGGCCTGTACAACAACAGCTGCTCGCTGGCGCCAGTGCTGGTGTTCCTCAACGATCACAAAGCTGAGACCCTCGATCGTGCGGTCAACGCGGTGCAGGAGTTCGCCAAGGAAAACAACAAGGACGGCCTGGAATTCATCCTCGCCGCCGGTAACGCCGGGATCGAAGCAGCCACCAACGAAGTCATCAAACAGGCTGAGCTGACCATCCTGATCCTGGTGTACATCTGCGTGGCGGTGATGTGCATGATCACCTTCCGCTCATGGGCAGCGACCCTGTGCATCGTCCTGCCGCTGGTGCTGACCTCGGTACTCGGCAACGCGCTGATGGCGTTCATGGGCATCGGCGTGAAAGTCGCGACGCTGCCGGTGGTGGCGTTGGGTGTGGGGATCGGCGTGGATTACGGCATCTACATCTACAGCCGCCTCGAGAGTTTCCTGCGTGCCGGGCTGCCGTTGCAGGAAGCCTATTACCAGACCCTGAAGTCCACCGGTAAAGCGGTGCTGTTCACCGGCCTGTGCCTGGCGATCGGCGTGTGCACCTGGATCTTCTCGGCGATCAAGTTCCAGGCCGACATGGGCCTGATGCTGACCTTCATGCTGCTGTGGAACATGTTCGGCGCGCTGTGGCTGTTGCCAGCGCTGGCGAAGTTCCTGATCAAGCCGGAGAAACTGGCGGGGCAGAAGGGTAATTCGTTGTTTGCCCACTGATCTGAAGGCCTGAAACGACAAAGCCGCAACCTTGAGGGGTTGCGGCTTTGTTATTTTTGAACCAGGCGCCGATTCCCCTGTGGGAGCGAGCCTGCTCCCGAAGGCAGAGTGTCAGACAGCACAAATGTCACAGGCAGACCGCTTTCGCGAGCAGGCTCGCTCCCACAGGCCAATCTTCAGCTCTAAGTGAGCTCAGCACCCAGCACCACACTCAACGCACTGCGCGCATCATCCAGCTGCACCAGCGTCGCATGCCTGGCACCCAGCGCGTCGCGATTTTCAATTGCCGTCAGAATCGCCTTGTGCCTGGGCAACGCCAGTTCATGCAGATTCGGCCGTTGATTGGAATGCTTCAACGCCTCGGCGATCGCTACCGCCAACATGTTGCACAGGTTCGCCAGCAGGTCGTTGTGCGTGGCATCGGCAATGCGGCTGTGGAAGTCCAGGTCCGGCTGCAACAGCGCTTCCGGGGTCGGCGCGGCTTCCATGCGTTGGTAGGCTTCGTTGATCGCGGCGATGTCGGCATCCGTCGCATGCTGAGCGGCGAGGGCGGCGGCGGCCGGTTCGATGATGCTGCGCACACTGGTCAGCACGTTGAAGAATTCATTCTGCGGGCTGCTTTGCATCAGCCAGTGCAGCACGTCCGGGTCGAGCATGTGCCACTCGCGGCGCGCCTTGACGACCGTGCCCACGCGCGGTTTGGAATACACCAACCCCTTGGCCACCAGCACTCGAGTCGCTTCGCGCAACACCGGCCGACTGACCGCGTACTCCTCGCAGAGCAGGGCTTCGGCGGGCAGTTTGTCGTCGGGCAAAAAGCGTCCGGAGACGATCTGCATGCCCAGTTCCTGGACGATGCGCGAGTGCATGCTTTTACGGTCGGAAGGTTTGCGGTAATCCATGGGGAGTGGCGCGATCCTGAGCGATGGAGATGCCGCGCATCATAGCAGGCACGGCACAGATTTGAGGCGATACGCAAAAGCAACTGTGGGAGCGAGCCTGCTCGCGAAGGCGGCATATCAGTCAAATAGATGTCGACTGACACTCTCTCTTCGCGAGCAGGCTCGCTCCCACAGGGGAATTGCGCTGTTAGTGAGAGTGACGCGGAACCTCGGCACCACGGCAACCGACCAGGAAGTCAAAGTCGCAACCCTGATCTGCCTGCAGCACGTGATCGATGTACAACTGACGATAACCGCCCACCAACAACTGCTGCGGCGCTTGCAGATCAGCCATGCGTGCGGCCAGTTCAGCATCCGGAATGTCCAGATGCAAACGGCCGCTGGCGCAATCGAGCTCGATCCAGTCGCCTTCCTTAACTGCCGCCAAAGGCCCGCCGGCTGCGGCTTCCGGGGCGACGTGCAGAACCACCGTGCCGTACGCGGTGCCGCTCATGCGTGCATCGGAAATACGCACCATGTCGGTCACGCCTTCTGCCAACAGCTTGGCTGGCAAACCCATGTTGCCGACTTCGGCCATGCCCGGATAACCCTTCGGCCCGCAGTTCTTCATCACCAGAATCGAATCCTTATCGACGTCCAGCTCCGGATCGTTGATCCGCGCCTTGTACATGTCGAAATTCTCGAACACCACCGCGCGCCCGCGATGCTGCATCAGTTCAGCAGTGGCGGCGGAGGGCTTGAGTACCGCACCCAGCGGCGCCAGATTGCCGCGCAACACGCAAATGCCGCCGTCGGCGCGAATCGGATTGTCGAGGGTGCGGATCACTTGGTCTTCACCGTAGATCGGCGCGTCCTTGGTGTTCTCGCCGATGGACTTGCCATTGACGGTCAGCGCGTTCGGGTTGGGGATCAGATTGGCTTCACCCAAGCGGCGCAGTACCGCTGGCAAACCACCGGCGTAGTAGAACTCTTCCATCAGGAAACGCCCGGACGGTTGCAGGTCGACGATGGTCGGCATGCCGCGACCGATGCGCGTCCAGTCGTCCAGGTCCAGCTCGACGCCGATGCGCCCAGCGATGGCTTTCAAGTGAATCACGGCGTTGGTCGAACCACCGATGGCGGCGTTGACGCGAATGGCGTTCTCGAAGGCTTCCTTGGTGAGGATCTTCGACAGTTTCAAATCTTCGCGAACCATCTCCACCGCACGCATGCCGGACATGTGCGCCAGCACATAACGGCGTGCATCCACAGCCGGAATCGCCGCGTTGTGCGGCAGCGAAGTGCCCAGCGCTTCAGCCATGCACGCCATGGTCGACGCGGTGCCCATGGTGTTGCAGGTGCCCGCCGAACGCGACATGCCGCCCTCGGCTGCGAGGAAGTCATCGATGGTGATGGTGCCGGCCTTGACCTGTTCGCTGAGCTGCCAGACCACGGTGCCCGAGCCGATGTCCTTGCCTTTGTGCTTGCCGTTGAGCATCGGCCCGCCGGTGACGACGATGGCCGGCACGTCGCAACTGGCCGCGCCCATCAACAGCGCCGGAGTGGTTTTGTCGCAACCGGTGAGCAGCACGACGCCGTCGATCGGGTTGCCGCGAATCGCTTCCTCAACGTCCATGCTCGCCAGGTTGCGGGTGAGCATGGCAGTCGGGCGCAGGTTCGATTCGCCGTTGGAGAACACCGGGAATTCCACCGGAAAACCACCGGCCTCGATCACCCCGCGTTTGACGTGCTCCGCGATCTGGCGGAAGTGCGCGTTGCACGGGGTCAGTTCCGACCAGGTATTGCAGATGCCGATGATCGGCTTGCCGTGGAACTGATGGTCGGCGATGCCCTGATTCTTCATCCAGCTGCGGTACATGAAGCCGTTCTTGTCGGCCGTGCCAAACCATTGGGCGGAGCGCAGGGTGGGTTTCTTATCAGACATGATCGATTCTCTTATTGTAAGACTATTGTTTGCGAGCTGACGCTTAATCTAAGCTCAAAATCTGCGCTTTGGAAGTGTTGTTGGGTAATTAGTATTACTATATAGTCGTTTTTGACGGAGGGATGGCCCTGGCTGTTTTGGCGAGAGGCGTCCCCCGAGGTTCTATAAAAACAACAATCGGAGACCGATCTCATGAGCCAGGAATTGCGGCTTGTCCGGCGCATCACACTGAAACTGATTCCCTTCCTGATCCTGCTGTACCTGATCGCCTATGTGGATCGCTCCGCCGTCGGCTTTGCCAAGCTGCACATGGGCGCCGACATTGGCATCGGCGACGCCGCCTATGGCCTCGGCGCCGGGCTGTTTTTCATCGGTTACTTTCTTCTCGAAATCCCCAGCAACCTGATGCTCGAACGCTTCGGTGCGCGGCGATGGTTCGCGCGGATCATGATCACCTGGGGCGCGATCACCATCGGCATGGCCTTCGTGCAAGGGCCGCACAGCTTCTATGTGATGCGCTTTCTGCTCGGCGCGGCCGAGGCGGGCTTCTTCCCTGGCGTGCTGTACTACATCACCCAGTGGTTCCCGGTGCGCCATCGCGGCAAGATCCTCGGCCTGTTCATCCTCTCGCAACCCATTGCGATGATGATCACCGGTCCCGTGTCCGGCGGTTTGCTGGGCATGGACGGCATCCTTGGTCTGCACGGCTGGCAGTGGCTGTTCATCGTCATCGGCACCCCGGCGATCCTGCTGACCTGGCCGGTCCTGCGCTGGCTGCCGGACGGCCCGCAGCAAGTGAAGTGGATGGATCAGGCGGAAAAAGACTGGCTGACCGGCGAGCTGAAAAAGGATTTGCAGGAATACGGCCAGACCCGTCACGGCAACCCGCTGCATGCGCTGAAAGACAAACGCGTGTTGTTGCTGGCGCTGTTCTATCTGCCAGTGACCCTGAGCATTTATGGCCTCGGCCTGTGGCTGCCGACGCTGATCAAACAGTTCGGCGGCAGCGACCTGGTCACCGGTTTCGTTTCTTCCGTGCCGTACATTTTCGGGATCATCGGCCTGCTGATCATTCCGCGCAGTTCCGACCGCTTGAATGATCGCTACGGCCACTTGGCGGTGCTCTATGTGCTCGGTGCGCTGGGCCTGTTCCTCAGTGCCTGGCTGTCGCTGCCGGTAGCGCAACTGGCGGCGCTGTGTCTGGTGGCATTTGCCTTGTTCTCGTGCACCGCGGTGTTCTGGACCTTGCCAGGGCGCTTCTTTGCTGGCGCCAGTGCGGCGGCGGGGATTGCCTTGATCAACTCGGTGGGCAACCTCGGCGGCTACATCGGGCCGTTCGTGATCGGCGCGTTGAAGGAATACACCGGCAATCTGGCTTCGGGGCTGTATTTCCTCTCGGGCGTGATGGTGTTCGGACTGATTCTCACCGGCATCGTTTATCGCGTTCTGGAACGCAAGCATGTGCTGCCCGTCGACCAGTTCGCCGCCAGCGCCCGTGGCGCGACACGCACCTGACTGACCAACACTGGCCCCTGTGGGAGCGAGCCTGCTCGCGAAGAGGCCATCACATTCAACACTGCTGGTGACTGGTACACCGCTTTCGCGAGCAGGCTCGCTCCCACAGGGGATGGCGGCGTTTTTGATGGAACAGGAGAAAATCATGCATCTGGTTCAATTCGAATTACCCAACGGTGAGCGCCGGGTCGGCGTGGTCGACAACGGTCAGGTCCGCGAAGTGCAGGACGCGCGCAGCGTGCGCGATCTGGCTCTGTCCGCGATCGAAGCCGGCGGTTCGCTTGAGCAGCAAGTACAAGGCCTCGGCTTCGGCGCCAGCCACGACTACGCGCAGTTGCTCAAAGACCTGCGCATCCTGCCGCCACTCGATCACCCGGACCCGGCACACATGCTGGTCAGCGGTACCGGCCTGACCCATTTGGGCAGTGCCTCGGCCCGGGACAAGATGCACCAGCAGGCCGGCGATGAAGCGGCGATGACCGACACCATGCGCATTTTCAAATGGGGCGTGGAGGGTGGCAAACCGGCGGCGGGGCAGGCCGGCGTGCAACCAGAGTGGTTCTACAAGGGCGACGGCAGCATCGTCGTGCGTCCGGGGCAGCCGTTCCCGCTGCCGCCGTTCGCCGAAGATGCCGGCGAAGAGCCGGAGATGGCCGGCCTGTACGTCATCGGCAACGACGGCAAACCGTATCGCCTCGGTTTTGCGGTGGGCAACGAGTTCTCCGACCACGTCATGGAGCGCAAGAATTACCTGTACCTGGCGCACTCGAAATTGCGCAGTTGCAGTTATGGTCCGGAACTTCGCACCGGTGAATTGCCTCAACACCTTGCCGGCACCAGCCGAATCCTGCGTGACGGCGAAGTGCTCTGGCAGAACGAGTTCCTCAGCGGCGAGGCCAACATGTGCCACAGCCTGGCGAACCTCGAATACCACCACTTCAAATACAGTCAGTTCCTGCGTCCGGGCGACGTGCACATTCACTTCTTCGGCACTGCGACCCTGTCGTTTGCCGACGGCATCCGCACCCAGCCGGGCGACACGTTCGAAATCAGCCAGGGCGACTTCGGCGCTCCGCTGGTCAACGGTATCGCACCGGTCAAAGCGGCTTTTGAACCGGACAGCATCGGCACCCTTTAAGGAGATCCCATGACTCAGATTCTCGGTCACAACTACATCGGCGGTCAGCGCAGCGCCGCCGGCACCGTCAAACTGCACTCGGTCGACGCCAGCACTGGCGAGGCCCTGCCGCACGATTTCATTCAGGCAACGGCGGAAGAAGTCGACGCCGCCGCCAAGGCCGCCGCTGCGGCTTACCCAACGTATCGCAGCCTCAGCGCCGAACGTCGCGCGCAATTCCTCGATTCGGTCGCTGATGAACTGGATGCGCTTGGCGACGATTTCGTCGCCGTGGTCTGCCGCGAAACCGCGCTGCCGGCCGCTCGCATTCAGGGCGAGCGCGGTCGCACCAGCGGGCAGATGCGCCTGTTCGCCAAAGTCCTGCGTCGCGGTGATTTCTATGGCGCACGCATCGATCTGGCCTTGCCGGACCGCCAGCCGCTGCCACGTCCGGATCTGCGCCAATACCGCATCGGCCTCGGCCCGGTTGCGGTGTTTGGTGCGAGCAACTTCCCGCTGGCTTTCTCCACCGCCGGTGGCGATACCGCAGCAGCACTGGCCGCCGGTTGCCCGGTGGTGTTCAAGGCGCACAGCGGCCACATGGCCACCGCTGAACTGGTCGCCGACGCGATCATTCGTGCAGCGGAAAAAACCGGCATGCCTGCCGGCGTGTTCAACATGATCTACGGTGGCGGCGTCGGCGAATGGCTGGTCAAGCATCCGGCGATTCAGGCCGTTGGTTTCACTGGCTCGCTGAAGGGCGGTCGCGCTTTGTGCGACATGGCCGCTGCACGTCCGCAACCGATCCCGGTGTTTGCCGAGATGTCGAGCATCAACCCGGTCATCGTCCTGCCCCAGGCACTGGCCACGCGTTCGGAAACCGTTGCGCGTGACCTCACCGCTTCGGTGGTGCAGGGTTGCGGTCAGTTCTGCACCAACCCGGGTCTGGTCATCGGTATTCGCTCGCCGCAGTTCAGCGCGTTTGTAGAGCAGGTCGCCGCTGCGATCGGTGATCAACCGGCGCAAACCATGCTCAACGCCGGCACCCTCGGCAGCTATGGCAAAGGCCTGGAAAAGCTTCTGGCGCACAGCGGCATCGAGCATCTGGCCGGTAATCCGCAGCAGGGCAACCAAGCGCAGCCGCAGCTGTTCAAGGCTGATGTCAGCCTGTTGATCAACGGTGACGAAGTGCTGCAGGAAGAAGTGTTCGGCCCGACCACGGTAATCGTCGAAGTGGCCGATCAGGCACAACTGAGCGCAGCGCTGCACGGCCTGCACGGTCAATTGACCGCGACGATCATTGGTGAGCCGTCTGACTTCGAGCAATTCGCCGAACTGACGCCACTGCTGGAACAGAAGGTCGGGCGCATCCTGCTCAACGGTTATCCGACCGGTGTCGAAGTGTGCGATTCGATGGTGCACGGCGGCCCGTACCCGGCGACCTCCGATGCGCGCGGCACCTCGGTGGGCACGCTGGCGATCGATCGCTTCCTGCGCCCGGTGTGCTTCCAGAACTACCCGGACAGCTTGCTGCCCGAACCGCTGAAAAACGCCAACCCGCTGCGGATTCAGCGCCTGGTGGATGGCAAGCCATCGCGTGAGGCGATCTAAAGCCAACCGGAAATCCCCGGTGGGAGCGAGCCTGCTCGCGAAAGCGGACTACCAGCCAGTTATTTGTTAACTGGCACACCGCCTTCGCGAGCAGGCTCGCTCCCACAGAGGTTCCAGCAGGGGCCTCTGGATCACATTGGGCTATCATTGGCCCTTTCCCCCTAGAAAGACTGTTTGCCATGACTGCCCAAACCCTTCTCAACGCCCTCGAACACTGCGGTATGGTCGAAATCGATGGCCTGCACGCCTTCGAATTCGCCCTCGACGAGGACGATAACCTGCACATCGAATGCATCGATGGCCGTGAAGCCAAGCACTGGGAATTCACCCCGGCGCAGGTCGCGGAAGCGACGTTCGATGAGACGCTGCAGAGCTGGCTGGTCGTCGGTTACGCCAGCGACACCAAGACCACGGGCGAGCATCGTCTGGTGTGCCTCGGCGACGTAGTCAGCGGCAGCGACGATGAGGATGACAATAATGAAAATGCGTAACTTCTGGCCCTTGCTGATGGCCGGCAGCGTCGGCGCGATGGGGCTTTCCAGCGCCTCTGCCGACACCTTGCAGTTGCTGGTCGGCTCGTACACCGCCGGTTCCAGCCAAGGCATCTACCGCATGCAGTTCGACAGCGCCACCGGCCAGATCGACGCCAAGCCGCTGCAAGTGGTCAAGACCGAAAACCCTTCGTGGCTGACCCTCTCGAAAGACCAGAAGCGCTTGTTCGTGGTCAACGAAAACGGCCCGGGCCAGACTGACCCGGTCGGTCGTGTCAGCAGCTTCGCCATCGACCCGAAGACCCACGCGCTAAGCCTGATCAATCAGGTGCAGAGCCTGGGCAACGAGCCGACCCACTCCAGCCTCAGCGCTGACGCCAAACACCTGTTCGTCAGCAACTACTCGGTGATGGAAGATCCGGGCGGCACCCTGGCGGTATTGCCGGTCGATGCCGACGGCCAGCTGAAACCGGTGGTGCAGATGAGCGGCCACCCGGCGAGTCGGGTCAACCCTGAGCGCCAAGCCTCGAATCACGTGCACTCGACGGTGTCGTCACCCGACGGTCGCTACGTGTTCTCCAATGACTTGGGCGCGGACAAGGTTTTCATCTATCAATACGACCCGAAGGCCAACCCGCACTTGCCGCTAACCCCGGCGAAAACCGCCTCGGTAGCCTTGCCGGCCGGTAGTGGCCCGCGTCATCTGCTGTTCAGCGCTGATGGCAAGCACGCTTGGCTGACCATGGAGATGAGCGCGCAGGTTGCCGTGTTCGACTACAACGACGGCGTACTGACCCAGACGCAACTGGTCGATCTCGCGGCGGGCCAGCCAACCTCGGACAAGGCCGGCGCGGCGCTGCATGCCTCGGCTGATGGCAAGTTTCTCTACGTGAGCAATCGCGGCACGGCCAATCAGCTCGTAGTGTTCGGCGTTGATCCGGCGACCGGACAGTTGAAAGAGCTGCAAAAGCGCTCAGTCGAAGGTGATCACCCGCGCGAGTTTGCCCTCGATCCGAGCGGTAAATTCGTCTTGATCGCCAACCAGAAGAGCAACCAGATTGTCGTCGTTGAACGCGATGCCAAGACCGGTCTGCTCGGCAAAACCGTGCAAAAACTGCCGATCGACGCGCCAAGCGATCTGAAATTCCTGGTGCGACAATAAGCCACAGGCCCCGGTCTGCGGGGCCTGCATCGTTGTATTAATTGCACTGATATCGGCTAATGCTACAAAAGATTTCAAGGAGGCAACCCTCGAGCGTTACGTTTGTTTCACAGCCCGACCGGGTAAACCAAGCAAACGAACACGAGGGTTACCGCCATGAACTTCAATCTCTTCTCCGTCATCGCCGCTTCCGCCATTTCTGCCACCGTGGTATTGCCAGCCGGTGCCAACGTCGAAATCGCCAGCAAAAAATCCCACACCCAGAGCTACACCCAGAAATACCTGCAACAAAGCGCCAACTTCTACGCCGCGCTGGATCACAAAACCCAAGCCTGAAATTCCCGTCTCCTGAAAAGGGCTGTCGAAGGCTGCGATTTACGTCAAAGATCGCAGCCTTCGACGGCCCTTTTTTGCGCGCGCTCAACACCACTGATCGTTCCCACGCGCTACGTTTTTGATCGTTCCCACGCTCTGCGTGGGAATACCTCTAGGGACGCTCCGCGTTCCATGGGACGCGGAGCGTCCCCGGCTGCATTCCCACGCAGAGCGTGGGTACGATCAAACGATCAGTAAGAGGCATTACTTTGCGCGTGGGAACGATCAGTGGTGCGCGGCATTCGGTCATAGGTTTCTTCAAGCGAGGGAATAGAGCGGGTAAATAATCAACGAAGCTGATGTTCACCATTGCAAACCCTGAGTGGTTACCCCGGCTTTTTTGATTGATTCTGTGGCCATCGAAACCTTTGCCCACGGAGAACACCATGGCCAGCGCAATCCTCACTTCCGCCAAACGCGGCGCCTACCTGGCCATCGGTCTGTACCTGGCCGTGGTGCTGTTCGTCAGCATCAGCGCACAGATGGAACACAGCTTCGACGCTCCGATCGACGTCGCCCACCCCGGCATCCAGTTCGAACTGCGCTCGCAAAGCGCAATGGTTGACCGGGCCGAACTCGCAGGAGTCGGCGGCGCATGAAAGGCTACAGACTCTGGGTCATCGCCAGCCTTGCGCTGATGACCAACGGCGCTTCACTGTTGGGATTTGGCCAGGGCTCGGTGGGCGGCCTGGCTCGGGCCATAGAGGCCAACCACAACATCGCGCACAACATTGAACGAGCGAACACGCTGGGGCTGATGGCCGGCAATCCGCCGGTCAAGGTGGCGGTCGATTTCCTCGGACCGTTCGAAGTGGATTGCATGGCACTGGGCATGTGTAACGCCCTGGCGTAGACAGTGATCGCTCCCACGCTCTGCGTGGGAATGCAGCCCCGGACGCTCTGCGTCCCTCCAAAGCCGAACGCGGAGCGTCCGTTGAGGCATTCCCACGCGGAGCGTGGGAACGATCAATCGAGTTACTTCTTCATGATTGAAGTGAACAGCTCGGATTCGAGCAAGCGCTGTAACCAGGCTTGTAAGCGCACATAAGGCGTCTGCGCAAACCACTCGCGATCAACATGAGCGAACTGGCGCACGAAGGGCAGCAGGGCGATGTCGGCGAGGCTCGGATGATCGGCCAACAAATAAGCGCGGCCTTCGAGTAGCTCATCCAGTTTCTGCAGAAACAACGCACCTTCAGCTCGATAAGCCTCCATCGGCTGCTCAGGGTAGCGCTCGGCGTACTTGTAGCGATTCAATGCCGATTTGAAAATCTGATCATTACCCTCTATCAGTTTTTCCATCCACAGCGCTGCGAACGAATCCCCGGCCAGCAACCAATCATCCGGATCATTCTGCGCCAACGCCCAGCGCATGATCTGCAGACTCTCATCAATCACCACGCCATCGGCATTCAGCACCGGCACCGTGCCTTTGGGCGAGAGCGCGAGCATTTCCGCCGGCTTGTTCTTGAGGCTGACCTCAACGATCTCCACCGGCACGCCCGCATAGCGCAGGGCCATTCGCGCACGCATCGCGTAAGGGCAGCGGCGGAAGGAATACAGCGTGTTCATTTCACCTCCAGCGTGCTCAAACCATTGCCCTGGCGTCGCACCTGAATCTGCACCGGGATGCGTTCGTGCATTTCCTGCACGTGGGAAATCACCGCCACCTTGCGCCCCTGCGCCTGCAAGCCGTCGAGCGCGTCCATGGCCAGTTGCAGCGATTCCGGATCGAGACTGCCGAAGCCTTCGTCGATAAACAGCGATTCGATTTTCAGCGTGCTCGACGCCATTGACGCCAGACCCAGCGCCAATGCCAGCGATACGAGGAACGTCTCGCCGCCGGAAAGCGAATGCACTGAGCGCAGTTCGTCGCCCATTTCCGTGTCCATCACCAGCAAGCCGAGCATGCTGCCGCCGCGTTTGAGGCGATAGCGTTTGACCAGTTGGCGCAGGTGCGCGTTGGCGTGATGCACCAGCAAGTCGAGGTTGTAGGCCTGAGCGATCTTGCGGAAGGTGTCGCCGGTCGCCGAGCCGATCAAGGCACTGAGCCGCGCCCAGCGCTGGTACTCGGCGTAGGCCTCGGCGATCTGCTGGGCCAGCGCCTGATTGGCGTTCTGCCGGCGCTGGTCTTCAACCTGTTCGGCGCGCAATTCGGCGCAGTGCTGCTCGCTGACGGCGAACTGGTTTTGCAGCTCGGCGAGGGCGCTGTCGAGCTGTTCGGCGTCAAGAGTGCCGTCCTGCCGGGCCTGATGATCGAGCAGTCGCTGATCGCGCTCCTGCAACAAGACCTGGGCCTGTTCGATGGCTTTTTCGTTGTGCTGAAGGGTCTGGCGTAGCTCAGCGACTTGGGCGTCGTCAACGCTCAACAAGTCTTCCAGGCCGCCGTCATCCAGTTCCGGATGGCTGGCGCGCCACTCGGCGATCTTGTTGGCGAGCGCCTGGTCTTCAGCTTCCATCGCCTGCAAGCGTTCCTGCTGCGATTTGAGTTCTGCAGCGATTTGCACCAGCTGTGTGCGCACGCTTTGCAGCTCCTCAGCGGTGCTGGTTTCGGCACTGCGCGCCTGTTCCACCGTGTGTTCCAGTTGCTGCTGCCAATGCTCGGCGCTGCTGTGCTCGCCCAGTAACTGCGCGAGTTTTTCCTGACAGTTTTGCTGTTGCTCGGTCAACGCCGTGAATTGCTGCTCGGCGCTGTGCAGTTGCTGAGTGCGCAGCTGCTGGCGATCCTGCTCTTTCTCCAGCGTTTGTTGGCGTTGCTGCTGTTCGCTCAGTTCTTCCTTTTGCTGCTCGAGCTGGGCCAAACGCTCGGCGATCTGCCGGTCCAACTGCATGAACGTTGCCGCCGGCTCAAGGCGCAAGGCCTCGAGCGTGTCGGCGGGCAACAGCGGGCCGAACGCGGCGAGTTCTTCTTCAAGGCGCTGACGGTCGCTGTTGAGTTCATGCTGCTGATGGCTCAGCTGTTGCGTCGCTTGCTGATGCGCCACTTCGGCCTGACGCAATTGTTGCGACAGACGCGCGGCGTCCTGTTGCAAGGTGAGCAGGGCGCTTTGCCGTTGTTCGTCCTGAGTGATGCTCTGGTTCAACTGCTCGGTCTGGCGGCTGAGCCAGGCGTCGCGTTTGTCGGCGTCCTGATTGAACAGTTGCGCGGCCAGCGGATGCGCGTCGAGGCTCGGCGCCAAGGCTTGTTGCTGCGCCGCCAGTTGTTCCTGTTGCTGCAGCAGCTCTTTCTGTTGTGCGATCACGCCACCGACTTCGCCGCGCAGCTCAATCAGTTTTTCCTTGAGCTGATCGACCACTTGCTGGGCGTTGGCCTGTTCGCTTTCATCGTGGCGGCCGAGGCTTTGCAACAGCGCTTCGGGCTGGTGATAGGGATGCTCATTGCTGCCGCAGACCGGGCAGGGCTGATCGTCCTGCAACTGCGCGCGCAACTCTTCGACACTGGCACTGCGCGCCAGCCGCTGACGTTCAAGCAGTTCGCGAGTGACGCTGAGGGTCTGCTCGGCGACGGTCAGTTCGGCCTTGGTTTTCACGCCGTCCTGGGTCAGGCGTTCGCGTTGTTGCTGCGCGTCGAGCTGGCGTTGTTGCAACTCGGCGCTGCGCTTGTCGAGATCCTGCTGAGACGCCCACAAGCGCGACAGGTCTTCGATTGCGCGCAGCTGTTTGCGGTTGTCCTGGAGCAAGGTGCCGAGCAGGCCGATCTGTTCGGCCACCGCATCGGGCTCTGCGCCAGCCTCTTTGAACAGCACTTCCAGTTGCTGTTTGTGCGAGGCCAGTTGCTCAGCACTGCGCGCGGCGTTCTGTTCGAGGGAGGCCAGTTCGCTCTGGCCCTTGTTCAAGCGGTTGCCGATCAGCATCAGCTGTTGCAGACGATCGCGATAGGCGCTCCAGGCATCGCTCAATGGCGCCAGATGCGCACTCTGCTCAAGCTCAGCGGCGATGCGTTGCAAACGCTCGGCGACTTCAGTCTGCTTTTCCTGCAAAGCCTGAATCGCGCTCTGGCCATCCTTGAACGCTTGCTCGGCCGCTTGCCGGGCTTCGGCGCTGCTGGCGGTGTCCTTGATCAGGCGGGCGAGGGTGCTTTGCTCTTCGAATGCCTGACGCAGCAACGGCGCGTTTTCGCTCTGGCGCTGTTGTGCTTCGCTCAGAGCGACTTTGGCTGCGTCGAGGTTCTGTTCCAGTTGCGTCTGGCGTTCACCCAGCGCCGCGTGTTGTTGGGTGTGTGCACCAATCTGCGCCGCCAGTGGCGTCAGCAGCGCATCGAGCTCGGCCTTGCGCGCGAACTGATGGCGCTGCGGGCCAAGCTGTTCCAGACGCGTCAGTTTCACCCGCTCGCCGGCCAGTGCCTGCCATTGCTGTTGCGCGTTTTGCAGTTGTTCGCTGGCGGCTTTTTGCGCGTCCTGCAACAGACGCAAATCCTTCAGCCAGGCATGCTGTTGCTCAAGCTGTTTGAGCTGCGCCTGTTGCGCCTTCATCTGTTGCTGCGCGGTGTTGAAGCGCTCGTCGAGTTCGGCGCGGGCTTCCGGCGCCAAAGGCGTCACACCGGTGGCCTGATCCTGCAACAGCTTGTGGGCTTCGCGGGCCTCTTTGGTCTTGTCGAAGGCGCGGCGGCCGAGGCGGGTGTACAGCGCGGTGTCGGTGAGTTTTTCCAGCAGTTCACTGCGGTCGTTGTCGTCAGCCTTGAGGAACGCACTGAACTCACTCTGCGCCAGCAGCACAGCGCGAGTGAACTGTTCAAAGTTCAGGCCCAGCGCGGCTTCCAGCTGGGTTTTGTATTCGCCTTTCTGGCTGGCGAGCAGTTGATCCTGATCGATATCGCGCAGGCTCTGCCGACTGGCCTGGAGCTTGCCGCCAGCCTTCTCGCGAGCGCGATTGGCTTCCCAGCGCGCGCGATAGCGGCGGCCATCGACGCCGACAAAATCCACTTCGGCATAGCCTTCGCCCGTGCCACGCCGCAGCAAAGTGCGCGGGTCGCCAGTGGCGATTTCACCGTCAGCATCCGGGACTTTCGCATCTCGGCCGGTGTTGTTCAGGCGCGGCACAGCGCCAAACAGCGCCAGGCACAAGGCGTCGAGCAACGTGCTTTTGCCGGCGCCGGTCGGGCCGGTGATTGCGAACAGGCCGGCGCTGGCCAGCGGTTCGGCGGTGAAATCGATCTCAAAAGGCCCGGCCAGCGAGGCCAGGTTCTTCAAACGAATGGCGAGAATCTTCATGGCTGCTCGCCCTCCAGTTGCACGTCCTGCAGCAGTTCGGCAAAGTCCTTGAGCGTCTGCTCGTCGACCTCGCTGCCGTAATTGTCGAGCCAGGCGCGGCTGAACAATTCCTGCGGGGTGAGCTGGTCGAGTTCGATCAACGTGCTGCCGTCATCGCTGCCATCGGCGCCACGATTGCCGGCGTATTCAGCGGCGATGCGCACCAGTCGCACGGCTTTGCCTTGCAGTGCGGTTTCCACTTGATGGCGCAGATCCGGTTGCGGCTCATCCAGGCGCACCCGCACTTCCAGCCATGGCTGGCGCTGGGTTTCGGCCAGCAGATCGATGTTCGGCAAGTCGGCCAGTTGCAGCAGGATCTCGGCCAGCGGCGCGGGGCCAATGCGTTGCAGATTGACCGAGCGCGGGATCAATTTCGGCTCCACGCTGACCAGAGTTTCACCGTCCAGGACCACATCGAGAATCTGATGCTGATAACCGATTTCGGAGAACGACAGCGGAATCGGCGAGCCGCTGTAGCGGATGCGCTCCTCGCCGTTGACCTTCTGCGGCTTGTGCAAATGGCCGAGGGCGACGTAACTGATGCTTTCGCCGAACAGGCTGGCGGGCAGCGCTTCGGCATTGCCGATGATCAGGCTGCGCTCGGAATCCTCCGACACCGAACCCCCGGCCATGTGCGCGTGGCTGATAGCGATCAACGCCTGACCGGGCTGGCGCTTGGCATTCGCCGCCGCGATCAGCCATTCATGCACCTGACCGATGCCGCGCAGATAGTTGTCACCCAGATGCGCGCCAGTGACCTCCGCCGGGCGCAAGAACGGCAGCGCCAGACACCACGCGGCGATTTCTCCCTGCGCATTCGGCAGCGGCAGCAACAAACGTTCGGCGTCGAGCTGCCCGTCATCCAGCCACAGCACCCGACCCAACGCGTGAGTACGCAAACGCCGCATCAACGGCGCCGGCAGTTCGATCCGCGAGCCGGAATCATGGTTGCCGGCGATCATCACAATGGTCAGCAACGGCTGCTGTTCGTGAGCGCTGACGATGAAGTCGTAAAGGCGTTCCTGAGCTTTGACCGGCGGATTGACCGTATCGAAGATGTCCCCGGCGATCAGCAGCACATCCGGCTGCGCCAAGTGCAACTGGCGCAGCAGCCATTCGAGAAAACACGCGTGCTCGAAATCGCGCTCCTGGCCGTGCAGGTTTTGCCCAAGGTGCCAGTCGGAGGTGTGGAACAGACGCAAGGTGGACTCCGCTACAGAAAAAAGGTGATGGCCGCAGATGAAATGAGGGCGGCGAAAGAGGGGAGAGTTTACAGATTATTGCGCCGGTGGGGCTTGTCCCAGCGGAACGCCGCAGGGCATTTCGACGATTCGCTCGTTGACGCCCATACAGCGGCTACCTAATATCGAGCCATCGTATTGATGTCATCTCAGTCGCAAGCGTTACGTCCAGTCTTCAGCGTTATTCGATAAGGCTGACGGCGGAAGATCGGGTGCGGAGCCAATGCAATGCAAGTGATCAACTCTATACCCTTGGTTATCGACACAGAACCCTTCGACACATGGAAGCAGCAGTGGTCGAATCAGGAAGGCCTGGATATTCATTCGTATATCAACGACCAATGCCACCCGGAACAGATATTGATATTTACCACGTTGCTGTTCCCGACGTTCATCGTGTCTGAGGGAGGCGTCTTCCTCGAGCGAAATTTTTCACAAGAAGCGTACGCGCGCTGCGTGAATCTGGCCGTTGGCGACATGGCGGAGGTTGAGCGGCTTATGAATTATGTGAAGATTTATGAAGTTTTTGGCCAATACGGAAATGGTGTATCGCCCAGAATATTTCTTCAGCTGTGCGAGATGATCGGGTTTGCCTGGCGAATGGTGTTGAAGGAAAAATTCCCGGACACGTTATTCACTGTCGAGGTGTCGAACTCGGATGAGAATTACGGCCCGGTGGTTACGTTTTATCAGGTGAAACAATGATTGACCCCTTCCCAACGCTCGCTGATAAAAGATTTTTTCTTAATGTACCCACCTCAAGACCGTGGGCGAGCTTTTTACATTTCTTGAGTTGAGCCACCAATACAATGCCTAAATTTTCTTGTGTGTGCGGTCAGATAATCAATTTGTCTCATGGTACGTCCGAGTTAGAGTTTTCAATGGTTGCCGAGCGAAAGATAGATGAGCTGGGTGCTGCCTTGGCAGATCGTTGGTTGTCTGAGGAAGAGTTCTATCAGCAGATAGGTGCGAGTGCTACTGCTGTTTATCGCTGCAATAAATGCGAACGACTACATATTGATCAAGGTGGCGGAAACTTTTCTTCCTATATCAAGGAAGTATGATAGAGCGCGCCCACATGCTTTCGGGGAAAGAGTGGGAGCTGGATTGTTCACCAGCAAGAGGCTTCAAATGGACTTTTCAATTGCGGAGTACGGAGCGGTCGGCCCTTTGAATGGAAAGTTGTCCAGAGGTCAAGTGCGCGACATTCTTGGGCCCGGTTTCGAAGTGTTCTGGAAAACAACTGACTCCTTGAATGCTACCGATGCTTATATTCAGCTCGACCTTCATGTCTACTACGACGCGCGAGATATGGTTAAAGGGGTAGAGTTTTTCGAAAGAAGCACGGTGTCCTGGAACGGCCACAAGCTGGTAGGCGAAACATCCACGGACGTGTTGGCTTTGTTTCGTCGCCACGGTATTGATCCCGTCATTGACGATGACGGATTTGAAGTCGGTGAGTTGGGTATGGGGTTTTACGTTGACGATGACGACGACTTGATCACCACTTTATATATCAATCTGCGCCGCGAAATTCATTTAACGGCGTCGTGCTCTAACAGGAGCCAGAGATGATCATCTGCCCAAGATGTCAGCAGGATTACATTGTCTGTGCCCATGTCAAGGCCACTGGGAAAGAGTTATTCATGTGCCCAGAGTGCGACGCTACATGGTTTTCAGTTGAGGCGATCGGCGTTGCGCATTTTCTGGATTTTGGGACTTATATGGAAAGCATAGGCTTGTCGATGCTGTGGGACGAGTTGGACATTGTTTCCGATTCAGAAGACTCAAGTAATGACAGTGTCTGATCCGGCAATGAAGTGAGGTTGTTATGAAGGAGTTGTTCGGTCAGCCATACCGCCAGTCAGACCCTTATTGGATTGTCAAAGGGTATTTTGACAGGATTTATGATGATGGCCGTTTCATCGAGGCAGCCGGCTATATTGTTAGGCGTTGGGGGTTCAGTGTTGATGGAGCATACTGTAACTTCCCTGATGTAAATAGCTCATTTGAAGAGGGTCATTTCGAAGGAGTGGAGTTTTCTTATGGGTATCCCTCTAGCGATGCAGACACAATTGTTGTCAGTGAAGAGGTTTGCATGGAATACCTTCGGCTAGCTTGTGATAAATACCTACAGCGCCATCCTGAAAGTAACGCTGAAGTAGATGTTCTCTTAAGTGGGAGCTATATCTGATAAGTAGAAGTGTTCCATTTGTCTAGCGCAGCTAAAAGTTATCCGATCAAGAGAAAGTTGAAAGATGAATGATTTCGAGTCAGTAAAGAAACTGATCATCCAGTTGGTTAAAGATAAAGCCGGTGATTTTGATGGTGACAGTTGGGAAGCTGATTACAAGCTGAACTGGGAAGACGAGTTAGCGGAAAGGCTAGCAAACGCTTTCTACAATATGTCCAGAGCGGCATCCGCCAAGGAACATGCAGACGATGTCATGTTGAAAGTTGCGCTGATGAATTCACGTGTGGACTTCATGGATCTCGCCAATTTTTTCAGGGATATTTTCGACGATTTGGATGCACTGCTGCGCAAGCCAGTCTGGCCGGATATTCCAGAAGGATTTGATTATCAGGGCTACCACCAGTGAGTTATCCATAGGTGCAGAATGCGACGACATCGGGTCTTTAGTAAGGGGCGCGGGCGTCAAGCCTGACCATCTTGGAAGGACTCGCGCATCTTTCTTGGTTCAGGAGATCCCGGAAAAAATGACAATGGTATTTAGTTTTTTAAGTCGCGGTGATCTCGGGTTGATTCACGCTGGCATGTCCCGAGAAGAATCAAGGAAGACGCTTGGTGGTCGGTTTGAGGCGTTTTACAAAGCCGAAGATTCGACAGTACCGACCGACGCTTACGATGATTTAGGCGTGCACGTTTACTTTGATGAGCGCTACCGGGTCTTTGGCGTTGAGTTTTTGAAATGGAGTGAGCTTGTTTGGGACAACCAGAAACTGGTCGGTGAGAATGCGCTTGTGGTTCGACAGTTTTTGGCCAAGCGAGGAGAGGTTCTGGTTTTCAATAATTCAGGCTTCAGTGTCACTGGCGTGGGTTTAAGGTTTTATGTGCCTGATTTCGGGGGAAACGACGCCATCGTTGAGGCTGTCTATGTAGAAGTTGGTGGCGCATGAGGAGAGGCGCGGGAAACAAATAGCTTATGGATTGGACATCTCAGAGGAACTCAGCTTCAGTCGCAATCTGGAGGTTTTACAGTGATTACCGAAGACATAAAGATCGTCCAAGAGATCTTTCAGGTGGTCGAAGCCGGCATCGTCCATGGCTATGACGCGTTCCGTTATGGCGTGGAGTTGGGGGAGGGCTACATCGAGACGGAGCTATGCGTTGAGAAAGACGGCGTCGAGGACTGGAACGCTGAAACTGATATTAACGGGGCGATTATCCTTCGTTTGGTCGACCAGCTTCAGGAAAACGCAGTCAAGCGTGGCGAGCCATGGAAGTCATTCGTCCTCTCCTATCGAGAAGGCGAACAAGTCAAAACGAAATTCGCATATTGATTCCGGACTTTCAGATCAAAAGATCGCAGCCTTCGGCAGCCCCCTACACAATCCGTAGGGCCTGCCGAACGCTGCGATCTTTTGCTTTTACTTCGGATAAAGCGGCGGCAATCCACTCTCGCTCACCGGGTCCTGCACACGCTCGGCGGCGGGAATCGTTCGAATCGCCCGCCACAAATCCTCACCCTGCCAATGCTGCCCGGTCTCGCTGTACAGCGCGCCGTTCAGCCCATCCAGCGCATCCGACAACGGTACAAACCGCGCGGCCATGTCCGCTAGCGTCTCCGGTTGTTGCCGCGCCCAGGCGTCCAGTGCCTGGCGGGTGGCGTGGGGGTCGTTGGCCTGGCTGGCGCGTTTGATGTCGTCGAGCAGGGTGCGCGGGCTAGGGCCGGTCTGGGCGGCGCGGTGGATTGCCGGTTGCCAGCGGGCGCGCCACCAGAGGCCGAAGCCGAGCAGGGTGGTGCAGGCGAGGATCAGGGTGCTGAGTTTCCACCACCACAGGGTGTCACTGTCGGGCGTGCTCGGTTGCAGGGTGCCGGCCGGGGTGTCGATTTGCAGGCTGGGGTTGTTCGCCACTTGCAGGGTGCGCGCGGGCAGGCTGCTGTGTTCGAGGTGGTCTTCGAAGGTGTTCCACCAGACTACGTCGACGGTTGGCAGGTCGATCGCGCCGCTGCGGCTTGGCACCAGTGCTTCGCGTTCTTCGCGGCTGCCGATGATGCCGCGGTCGCTGCTCTGGTTGCTCAGCACCGGTTGGTCGGGGTAGCGGCGCAGGCCGTTGACGTCGGTGGCGGGCAGGGCTGGCAGTTGCGAGCTGGCGAGGCCTTCGACTTTGAGCGTCAGGCTGCGGGTCAGGGAATCGCCGACTTGGGTGTGGTCCGGTTCCGGGCTCCAGCTTTCGCTGAGGCTGAGGCTGCGCGCCGGCAACCATGGCGCATCGACCGGGTAGGTCAGCGGTTTCGGTTTGACCGTCAGCGGAATCGACGCCGAGCTGACGCGCATCAGTTTGCCGGGCTTGGGCCCCGAGGCGTCTGCCGATGGCGCGGTATCGACCAGCGTGGCGCTGAAGGTCTGCGGGGCGATCGTCAGCAGGCCGCTGTGTTGCGGGTAGATCGCGTAGCGCATTTCGATCACGCCGTGGCGCAGACCGTTGATGTCTTTCTCGTAGGTGCGCGTGTCGCCGAGCTGTTCGATGCGCGCATCGGCGATTTGCAGCGGGCTCAGGCTGCTGTCGTCGTACAGCGAGACTGAATGATAGATGCGCAGGGTCAGGATGGCCTGGGCCTGCACGTAAACGCTGGTCTGGTCGAGGCTGGCTTCGATGAACACCGGATCAAGGCTGTTGTTGTCTTCACGGTTGTCGCTGGCGATCACCTGCACGGTGATCGGCTGGCTCTGCGCGTCGCCCAGTTGCAGCGGCGGAATAACTACGCTGCCGTTCTCTTTCGGCAGCAGGGTGATGATCCAGCGTGTGGTCGCGCGGTTGTCGCCGTTGAGGGTGTTGAGCTGGTTGACCTGGCGCGTGCCGCGCACTTCGAACAGCGCTTCCAGCGCCGACAGGTCAGGCTTGCCGAACTGGGTGACGTCGTCAGTTTCGAGGGTGAGCTCGACCGTCTCGCCGGAGTTCAGGCGACTGCGATCCACGCTGGCGGTCAGCTCGGCCGCCTGAGCGGTGGCCGTGCAGATCAGCAGAGGCAGCAAGAGAGCGGTGAAGCGGGTCATCGAGTGTTTTCCTGATCCTGATGTTGTTGCTGTTCGTACCAGAATTTGCGCCTGAGCAGTTCGCCCGGATCGTCCGGGATCTTGCCCAGCCATTGCTCGAGTGCCTGACGCTGCTCGCCTTCGAGGTTGTTCTCGCTCGGGCGCAGGGTCGGCACCGTGTCGGTTTCCTCTTCCTCGGCACTGCCGGGTATTTCGTGAGGGCCGGGCAGCGGCGGGGCAGTCGGCGGCGGTTCGCTGGCCGACTCGGCCGGTTGCGCCTCGCTCTGAGTTTCGCTGCTGACCGCCGGAGGGGGCGCGGTGGTGGGCGAGGGCTCATCGCCGGGCAGACTTTGTTGGTTTGGCTGGTTGTCCGGTTCGGGCGGCGGCGGGCCGTTTTTCTGCTTCAGCAGGTTTTCCACCAGCGCCTTGTTGGTCTGCGCCGGACGCAGATCCGGTTGCAGTTCCAGCGCCTGTTCGTAGGCATCAATCGCCGCTTCCAGCTCGCCACTTTTGGCCAAAGCGTTGCCACGATTGTAGTGGGCGCGGGCATCGCTGCCCTCGGCAAAACGCTGAGCGGCGCCACTGTAGTCGCCGGCCTCGTACAACGCCACCCCTTGCCATTGATGATCATCGAAATGCTGCGCGGCTTCGGCCGGGCGTTTCTGCTTGAGCAAGTGCAAACCCTGTTGATCGGGGCGCAGCCACAAGTCTTCGAAGTCGAAAGCGTAGCTCGGTTGCGGCAGGCACCACAGCAGCGGCAGGCAGAACAGCCAGCCACGGCGGCCGGCACAGGCGGCGAGCAACAACAGCGGCAACAGCAGCCAGTAACCCTGATCGGCCCACGTATCTAGGCGCACGGTCTGGCCGTCGTCGCGCAGGCTGCGCGGGCCGTTGAGCAGGCCAAGGGCGCCGAGATCGGCCTCGTCGAGTCGCGCCGGGTGATACTCACCGCCCACGCTGTTGAGGAAAGCCGCCAGGCCCGGACTGTCGAGTTGCGGCAAGCGGATCGCGCCTTGCTCGTCCTTGAGGAAACTGCCGTCCTCCTGGGCAATCGGCGCACCTTCAGCGGTGCCGATGCCGAGCATCAGCAGTTGCGTCGACTCACCATTGAGCGCGCGACGGATGCCGCGCCGTTCGTCTTCATTGAGCGACGAACCGATCAGCAGAATCCGCCCCTGTCCCAGCGCACCTTGCTTGAGCAAGGCCAATGCTTTGCCCACGGCCAGATCGGCGCGGTGGCCGGCTTCCGGCATCAGCGACGGCTTCAGCGCGTCGAGCAGATTGCGACTGGTGGCCAGATCATCCGACAGCGGCACCAGCGTGTGCGCGCTGCCGGCATAAACGACGATGGCTGTCTGCGCATCGCTGCGCGCCTGCAACAGGTCGAACAGCTTGCGCCGCGCCTGTTCCAGACGCGTCGGCGGCGAGTCGGTGGCGAGCATTTCCGGGGTCAGTTCGAGCACCACCACCAGCGGGTCAGCGGGTTTCTGGCTGGTCTGTTCGACGCGCTCCCAGCTCGGCCCGAGCAAGGCCAGAATGGTCAGCAACCACGCCACACCAAGGGCGATCCACGGCAGTTTGCTCTGGCGACCGCTGCCGCCACTGAGCAGCGCAGCGTGAAATGCCGGCGGCAGAATCATCTGCCAGCGACCGGCGCGTTTCTGTCGGTGCCAGAGTTGCCAGAGCAGCCAGCCGAGCAGCGGCAACAGCAGCAGCCACCAAGGGCGGAACCAGTGCGGCCAGAGCGCGATCATCGGCGCCTCCGCAGACGCAAACGCTGCAAGCGCTGACGCCAGTCCGGCAGTGGACTTTGCAAATACAGTTGTTTGGTAAACAGGCGTTGCAGCGGGTTGTCCGGCCACAGCTCGCGGACGACCAGCAACAGGCTCAACCATAGCGCCAACGCTAGCGGCCAGTGATACAAGGCTTGCGCCGGGCGTGCCTGAGTCGGTTGCTGGGTCACCGGTTCGAGCTGATCGAGGGTGTCCTTGATCGCTTGCAGCTCCAGGCCGTCATGGGCGCGGAAGTACTGGCCGCCGGTGATTTCGGCGATGGCTTTGAGTGCCGGTTCATCCAGATCAAGGCTCGGGTTCACGCCGAGCAGGCCAGTCGAGCCGCTGTCCTCGGGATTGGCGCCGATGCCGATCGGATAGATTCTGACGCCTTCACTGGCGGCCAGTTTTGCGGCGGTCAGCGGATTGATTTCGCCGCCGTTGTTGGCGCCGTCGGTGACCAGGATCAGAACGCGACTTTGCGCCGGGCGCAGACGCAAGCGTTTCAGAGCCAGACCGATGGCATCGCCGATCGCGGTGTTCTTGCCGGCGATGCCGATCCGCGCCTCGTCAAGCCAGACGCGCACGGTGCGCCGGTCAAAGGTCAGCGGTGCTTGCAGATAGGCCTGGCTGCCAAACAGGATCAGACCGACGCGGTCGCCGTCACGGCTTTCAAGGAAATCCCCGAGCAAATGCTGCACCAGCGACAGGCGACTGACTTCTTCGTCCTGCCATTGCATGTCGGGGAAATCCATTGAGCCGGACACGTCCACCGCCACCAGTAGATCGCGGCCACTGGCGGCAATCGGCAGCGGTTCGCCGAGCCATTGCGGGCGGGCGGCGGCGATCAGCAGGATCAGCCACAACAGGATAAACGGCGCCTGCTGCCGCCAGGCCGGCAAGTTGGCGCGGGCGCGGCGGCGGGCGAGGCCTTCGAGGTCGGCGAGGAAACTGACTTTCAACGCCGGCTCGCCGCTGTCGGCCACCGGCAGGACAAGACGCATCAGCCACGGCAGCGGCAACAGCACGAAGATCCACGGCCAGGCGAACTCAAACATGTTTGCGAATCCACGTGTCGACCGCTTGGGTCAGGCCGGCGATGGCTTTGTCGTCGAGTTTGCATTCCGGTTTGTACGCGCCTTCGACCAGCACCATCCAGCGCGTCAGACCGGCGGCCGGGCAGCGGTTATCGAGGAAGGCCAGCCATTTGCGCCCGTTGAGGGTGTGGCTCTGGCTGTACGGATAGTGGTTGCGGCACAGGCGTTTGAGCAGGCCGTTGAGTTGTTGCAGCCAGGCGCCGGCCGGTGCGCCGTCGTAAGGCTTGGGCATTTGCGCCAGTTCGGCGAGCGCGGCGATGCGTACCGGGTCCAGCGGCTGCTCGGCGCGCACCACCGGGCGTTTCTTGATCGGAATGAAACGTCGCAGCTTCCACACGGCAAAACCCAGCAGCGGCAACAGCAGAAGCAGCAGCCACCAGCCCGGCGCCGGCGGCCAGAAGGCGATCGGCGGCGGCGAGATCAGCGGTTGCAGTTGGTCGAGGCCGTTCATCGACCTTTCCCCGGACGCTGCGGGTTCAGGAACTCGCGCATCTGCTCGACCATTTCGCTCTGCGTGCTCAACGGCATCAGCAACACCCGCAGCTTTTGTGCGAGCAATTCCCAGCGGGCAATGCGCGCTTCGGCCTGGGCGCGGTAGGTCTGGCGCAGGTCGAAATTCAGCGTGTCGATTTCCAGTTGCGCGCCGCGCTCGGCGAAGCGCAGCAGACCGGCGGCGGGCAGGGCGTGATCGAGTGGGTCGGACAGCGGCAACATCAGCAGATCACAATGCCGCGCCAGCAAACTCAACTGCTGCTCGGCGCTGTCGGACAACGCGCGTTCGTCGCAAATGACGATGGCCAGACTGCCCGGGCGCAGCACTTCCCGCGCGCGGCGCAGGGCCACGCCGAAGGCATCGCGATCCGGCTCGCGCTCGCTGTGCAGCGATTGATTGACCTTGACCAGACGGTTGAGCAATTGCAGCAGGCTCTGCTTGCTGCGCCGAGGCTTGATTTCGTAGTGCTCGTTATCGCCAAACACCAGCCCGCCGACGCGGTCGTTGTGCCCCAGCGCGGCCCAGCCGATCAACGCCGCGACTTGCGCCGCCAGCACCGATTTGAACATCAGCCCCGAGCCGAAAAACAACCGCGTGCTTTGCTCGACCATGATGAAAATCGGCCGCTCGCGTTCTTCATGGAACAGCTTGGTGTGCGGCTCTTGCGTGCGCGCGGTGACGCGCCAGTCGATGGTGCGCACATCGTCTCCGGCCTGATACACCCGCACCTGATCGAAGTCGACGCCACGGCCACGGAATTTCGAGTGATGCAGACCGATCAGCGGGCTGCGCTGGCTCGGCGTGGAAAACAGCTGCACCTCGCGCACGCGGTGACGCATCTCGATCAGCTCGGCGAGGCTGATGCGGATACCGGGTTCGGAGGGCAGGGCGGCGTTCATGGGGGTCAAGCGACGGCGACGACGTCGAGAATCCGCTGCACCACGCGGTCCTGATCGATGCCAGCGGCTTCGGCTTCAAACGACAGAATGATGCGGTGGCGCAATACGTCGAACAGCACGGCCTGAATGTCTTCCGGGCTGACGAAATCGCGACCGGCCAGCCAGGCGTGGGCGCGGGCGCAGCGATCAAGGGCGATCGAGCCGCGCGGACTGGCGCCGTAGGCGATCCACTCGGCCATTTCCGGGTCGAACTTGGCCGGGTTGCGCGTGGCCATGACCAGTTGCACCAGGTATTCCTCCACGGCATCGGCCATGTACAAACCGAGGATTTCCTTGCGCGCGGCGAAGATCGCCTGCTGGCTGACCCGGCGCTCGGGCTTGGTCTCGCCGTTCAACGCCTCGCCACGGGCCTGCTGGAGGATGCGCCGTTCGACAGCGGCGTCAGGGAAGCCGATTTTCACGTGCATCAAAAAGCGGTCGAGCTGGGCTTCCGGCAGCGGATAGGTGCCTTCCTGTTCGATCGGGTTCTGCGTGGCCATCACCAGAAACAGCGGCGACAGCTCATAGGTGCTGCGCCCGACGCTGACCTGACGCTCGGCCATCGCTTCGAGCAAGGCCGATTGCACCTTGGCCGGCGCGCGGTTGATTTCGTCAGCCAGCACCAGATTGTGAAAGATCGGCCCTTGCTGGAAGACGAAACTGCCGGTTTCCGGACGGTAGATTTCGGTGCCGGTGATGTCGGCCGGCAGCAGATCGGGGGTGAACTGAATGCGATGGAACTGGGCTTCGATGCCCTCGGCGAGTTCTTTGATCGCTTTGGTCTTGGCCAGACCGGGAGCGCCCTCGACCAGCATATGGCCGTCGGCGAGCAGGGCGATGAGCAAACGCTCGATGAGTTTTTCCTGGCCGAGAATCTGCGTTGAAAGAAAGGTTCGCAGCGCCAGCAGCGCTTCACGATGTTCCATCGATGACTGTTCCTGGAAAGGGGGTGGCCGGGGCGTTCGGATAACGCCGGGGCTGGGGGCGTTACTTTAATCCATCGTGGGGGGCGGCGACTAACGGCATTTTGTGCAAAAGAGCAAAAGATCGCGGGTTTCGGCAGCTTCCCGGTTGGAATGCGATCCCCTGTAGGAGCTGCCGAAGGCTGCGATCTTTTGATCTTTCGCAAAGCAGGAAATTGTAGCGGCGCCAGTGCCGGCCCTATCGCTGGCTTGCCAGCGATAGGGCCCTTCCAGGCCCCATCAAACCTCGCTGATAAAGGTCCCGGTCCCATCTAGAATATTCTTCAAAGTCTCAACAACCTCATCCATATCCACCATGTCGGGGTTGAACGCGATCTCCAGTACATCATCGCCATTCAACGCATCGGCATCCGCGGCAGCAATCTCGATCTTCAGCAGCTTCGCAGTCAGCGTGACCTTCACCCCGTCGAGCGTCGATGGCTCGCCATCGAGAGTGATCTCCAGCTCATCCTCGTCCGGATAACGGCTCATCAGGAACATCTCACCCTTGTCGCTGTGGCAGCACAGCATGGCCATGTTGTCTTCTTCGTCGTCGCACGGGTTGACGATCAGTAGGGCGGTGGTCATTTGCATGGGGAATTCCTGGGCAGTGGCGGCGGTGAATCTGTTCGAAGGCGCGATTTTGCCAGTCTCAACCGGTTTGCGCTGCCTGCATCGGTAAAAAGTGGCAAAGCAGACATTTCCGTCGCCCACTTCCGAGTAGCGAGAAGGGGAAATCCGACGCCCCTGTAGGGCGATTACAGATGACGATTTTTCTAGACGAAGTTGCGATATTTCGTTTGAGATAGCCACCATTTTGCCGTTAGTTTTGCCCTCCCAGCAAAGGACTGCGCCCACCCCAATGAAAAAAAGGACCTCTTTCGATGAGCCCATATTTCGAACGCGCCGAAGAAATCCGCCACCTGTCCGATGAACAGATCGAGGAAATCTACAAGCGCTATCTCGAAGGCGAGAAAACTGCCGCGCTGATGGCGGAATTTCAGATCCCTGCAACGGTGCGCAGTCTGCTCAAGGTTCTGCCACCGGTCGTCAGTGCCGACCTCAGCTGTCCTTACTGCAAGTTGCCGATGTGGATACGCCGACACGCCAGAGGTACTCCGCTTTCGCTGCGCAGTACATTCAAATGCGTACGCTGTGAGCACCAGCAAAGCCTTCCCGGTATCCATAGCCGCCAGACGACGTGCAGCTGCACAGAATGTTTCAAGGTGCGCCAGCAGCAGCTTGCCGCCCGGGCCGCGCGTGACCGCCTGGAATTGGAAGCTCGATATGGCGCGCGATGCCCCGCAGTGCCTTACGCCAATCTGGGGTTCGTGCAGAAGCTGACGTTGCTCGCCTTGCTGGATGATGGTTACGGCGCAAGCGTTGAGTGGATTGCGCCGTTGAATGCGCCATCCAGAGAAGAGCTGCTCGCCCTGACGTTCGAGGCCCGTGAAGAGTTGCTCAAGGGCCTGCACGAAGCCGGGGTGCTGGCAGTTTCCACCGATTCCGACATCAACGCCTTCGATCGCAGTGAGGGCTGCAATATCCGCGAGTACAGCGCGGTGCGCTGGCTGCCCAGCGTCACGCTCGACGGCGTGGCGCGCAGTACCCGCGAGAGTTTGTACCGTGTGCTGTATGAGGAGTTATCGGGCAGCGTCAAAGCCGCCTGGAAGAGCGAAATCTATTCGCTGGTCTTCAGTCTCGCCCGCGAAGCGTCCATTCAATACATTCGTGTGCTGGCCGCTGAAGTGGATTTTGCCTTCACGGCCGAAGCCCGTGCCGAGGAGGTGGTCGGGCAGTTGCTGCAGGATTTCTCGGTGAGTCAGCTGTATTACTTCGCCCGCCTCGCGGTGAGGAACGCCGCGCACTTCTACGCCACCGGCAATTCCAAGGGACGCAGCCATGCCTCCAACACCATCCCGCGCAACATGTTGGGCACGGCGCAGGACGCGCTCGCGCGCAACTGGCGCAAGAACGCCCATCGCGACGCGCGGGTGCCGCAAACGGCCTTGCAACGCTTGCTTTACGACGTGGTGCTGAAGGACAGCGGCGCCGGATTTTCCAAATCGCCGGGCATGTACTGGCGTGACGAACTGGTCCCGCAATTCTTTTCCGCCGTGGCCTTCGACAGCGACTTGCTCAGCCACCTGCGCCTGTTCTGCCGCGAGTGCGATTCGAGCAACATCGACGCCAGCATGGACAAGCAGATCCTGCAGACGATGTGCTACGACTGCGCCACGGTGAGCAAATTTCGAGCCTTCGAAGAATTGCCGGACTGATCCGCGTCAACCGCCAGCGCTGAACCGGATGCCACGCTCAGGGTCGATTAAAGGGCCTTGGGCGTTTTCGTTTCCGGATATGTAACGTCCTCAGCGACCGACCTGGCACGAAAGTCCCGTGAAACCGGGGTTTTGAACCTGCATTTCGGCCCACGCCTGCTAGTGTTGATGCAGGCCAAACCCTGCATTTACGTGCCAATGACCGAATATGTCGCAGCACCGCAAGCAGACACATTGTCGCACCCATTAAGCTGCGCAACGGATGAGCACCCGTAAAGGCATTGCCGGCAGCGCTGGCAGTCGCTTTTGCAGATGCTCATTCATGGAAGGTGAATGTGACCTGAGTGTCCCGTCCAGCTTCACCCACCTGTCTCCCTGTTTCCTCTGCCCGAGAATCAGGAACAGGGCGACACGAGGCCCGAAAGGGCTGTTGCACGCGACGCTTTCCATCAATAACAAGCTTAAGCGGAGTACCACAGATGGCGTTCTTCACCGCAGCCAGCAAAGCCGACTTCCAGCACCAACTGCAAGCGGCACTGGCGCAGCACATCAGTGAACAGGCACTGCCACAAGTGGCGCTGTTCGCTGAACAATTCTTCGGCATCATTTCCCTGGACGAGCTGACTCAACGTCGCCTCTCCGACCTCGCTGGCTGTACTCTCTCTGCGTGGCGCCTGCTTGAGCGCTTCGATCACGCGCAACCGCAAGTGCGTGTCTACAACCCCGATTACGAACGCCACGGCTGGCAGTCGACCCACACCGCGGTCGAAGTGCTGCACCACGACCTGCCATTTCTGGTCGACTCGGTGCGCACCGAGCTGAACCGTCGCGGCTACAGCATTCACACCCTGCAGACCACCGTGCTCAGCGTGCGTCGTGGCAGCAAGGGCGAATTGCTTGAAGTCCTGCCAAAAGGCAGCACCGGCGAAGGCGTGCTGCACGAATCGTTGATGTACCTGGAAATCGACCGCTGCGCCAACGCGGCCGAGCTGAATGTGCTGAGCAAAGAGCTTGAGCAGGTGCTCGGCGAAGTGCGCGTCGCCGTCGCTGACTTCGAGCCGATGAAAGCCAAGGTGCAGGACATCCTCACCCAGCTGGACAACAGCGCTTATCCGGTCGATGCCGACGAAAAGAACGAAATCAAAAGCTTCCTGGAATGGCTGGTGGGCAACCACTTCACCTTCCTCGGCTACGAAGAGTTCGTGGTTACCGATCAGGCCGATGGTGGCCACATCGAGTACGACCAGAGCTCCTTCCTCGGCCTGACCAAACTGCTGCGCACCGGCCTGACCTACGAAGACCTGCGCATCGAAGACTACGCCGTTGCCTACCTGCGCGAACCGACCCTGCTGTCGTTCGCCAAGGCCGCGCATCCGAGCCGTGTGCACCGTCCGGCCTACCCGGACTACGTGTCGATCCGCGAAATCGACGCCGACGGCAAAGTCATCAAGGAACACCGCTTCATGGGCCTGTACACCTCCTCGGTGTATGGCGAGAGCGTGCGGGTCATCCCGTTCATCCGCCGCAAGGTCGAAGAAATCGAGCGCCGCTCCGGCTTCCAGTCCAAGGCTCACCTGGGCAAGGAACTGGCGCAGGTCCTCGAAGTGCTGCCGCGTGACGACCTGTTCCAGACCCCGGTCGACGAACTGTTCACCACCGTGATGTCGATCGTGCAGATCCAGGAACGCAACAAGATCCGCGTGTTCCTGCGCAAAGACCCGTACGGTCGCTTCTGCTACTGCCTGGCCTACGTGCCGCGCGACATCTATTCCACCGAAGTCCGCCAGAAGATCCAGCAAGTGCTGATGGAGCGCCTGAAGGCTTCCGACTGCGAGTTCTGGACCTTCTTCTCGGAATCCGTGCTGGCCCGCGTGCAGCTGATTCTGCGCGTCGATCCGAAGAACCGTCTCGACATCGACCCGCTGCTGCTGGAAAAAGAAGTGGTCCAGGCCTGCCGCAGCTGGCAGGACGACTACGCCGCACTGACCGTCGAAAGCTTCGGCGAAGCCCACGGCACCAACGTGCTGGCGGATTTCCCGAAAGGCTTCCCGGCCGGTTACCGCGAGCGTTTTGCCGCGCATTCGGCCGTGGTCGACATGCAGCACCTGCTGAGCCTCAACGAAAAAAATCCGCTGGTGATGAGCTTCTATCAGCCGCTCGGTCAGGTTTCCGGCCAGCGCGAGCTGCATTGCAAGCTGTATCACGCCGACACGCCGCTGGCGCTGTCCGACGTCCTGCCGATTCTGGAAAACCTCGGCCTGCGCGTGCTGGGCGAATTCCCGTATCGCCTGCGCCACACCAACGGCCGCGAGTTCTGGATTCACGATTTCGCTTTCACCGCCGCTGAAGGTCTGGACCTCGACATCCAGCAACTCAACGACACCCTGCAGGACGCGTTCGTGCACATCGTCCGTGGCGATGCCGAGAACGATGCGTTCAACCGTCTGGTGCTGACCGCCGGTCTGCCATGGCGCGACGTGGCACTGCTGCGTGCCTACGCCCGTTACCTGAAGCAGATTCGTCTGGGCTTCGACCTGGGTTACATCGCCAGCACTCTGAACAACCACACCGACATTGCTCGCGAGCTGACCCGGTTGTTCAAGACCCGTTTCTACCTGGCACGCAAGCTCGGCAGCGATGATCTGGAAGACAAGCAACTGCGTCTGGAACAAGCGATTCTGACCGCACTGGACGATGTTCAGGTGCTCAACGAAGACCGCATCCTGCGTCGTTACCTCGACCTGATCAAAGCCACCCTGCGTACCAACTTCTATCAGACTGACGCCAACGGCCAGAACAAGTCGTACTTCAGCTTCAAGTTCAACCCGCATGCGATCCCTGAGCTGCCGAAGCCAGTGCCGAAGTTTGAAATTTTCGTCTACTCGCCACGCGTCGAAGGCGTGCACCTGCGCTTCGGCAACGTTGCCCGTGGTGGTCTGCGCTGGTCCGACCGTGAAGAAGACTTCCGCACCGAAGTCCTCGGCCTGGTAAAAGCCCAGCAAGTGAAGAACTCGGTCATCGTGCCAGTGGGCGCGAAGGGCGGCTTCCTGCCGCGTCGCCTGCCACTGGGCGGCAGCCGTGACGAGATCGCGGCCGAGGGCATCGCCTGCTACCGCATCTTCATTTCCGGTCTGTTGGACATCACCGACAACCTGAAGGACGGCGCCCTGGTGCCGCCGGTCAACGTCGTGCGTCATGACGACGATGACCCGTACCTGGTGGTCGCGGCGGACAAGGGCACTGCAACCTTCTCCGACATCGCCAACGGCATCGCCATCGACTACGGCTTCTGGCTGGGTGACGCGTTTGCGTCCGGTGGTTCGGCCGGTTACGACCACAAGAAAATGGGCATCACCGCCAAAGGCGCGTGGGTCGGCGTACAGCGCCACTTCCGCGAGCGCGGCATCAATGTTCAGGAAGACAGCATCACCGTGGTGGGCGTCGGCGACATGGCCGGCGACGTGTTCGGTAACGGCCTGTTGATGTCCGACAAGCTGCAACTGGTCGCTGCGTTCAACCACATGCACATCTTCATCGACCCGAACCCGAACCCGGCGACCAGTTTCGTCGAGCGTCAGCGTCTGTTCGACCTGCCGCGTTCGGCCTGGACCGACTACGACACCAGCATCATGTCCGAAGGTGGCGGTATCTTCTCGCGCAGCGCGAAAAGCATCGCGATCTCGCCGCAGATGAAAGAACGCTTCGACATCAATGCCGACAAGCTGACCCCGACCGAACTGCTCAATGCCTTGCTCAAGGCGCCGGTGGATCTGTTGTGGAACGGCGGTATCGGCACCTACGTCAAGGCCAGCACCGAAAGCCACGCCGATGTCGGCGACAAGGCCAACGATGCGCTGCGCGTCAACGGCAACGAGCTGCGCTGCAAGGTCGTGGGCGAGGGCGGTAACCTCGGCATGACCCAACTGGGTCGTGTGGAATTCGGCTTGAATGGTGGCGGTTCCAACACCGACTTCATCGACAACGCCGGTGGTGTGGACTGCTCCGACCACGAAGTGAACATCAAGATCCTGCTGAACGAAGTGGTTCAGGCCGGTGACATGACCGACAAGCAACGCAACCAGTTGCTCGCGAGCATGACCGACGAAGTCGGCAATCTGGTGCTGGGCAACAACTACAAGCAGACTCAGGCCCTGTCCCTGGCGGCGCGCCGTGTCTACGCGCGCATCGCTGAGTACAAGCGTCTGATGAGCGATCTGGAAGGCCGTGGCAAGCTGGACCGTGCCATCGAGTTCCTGCCGACCGAAGAGCAACTGACCGAGCGCGTCGCTGAGGGCCACGGCCTGACCCGTCCTGAGCTGTCGGTGCTGATCTCCTACAGCAAGATCGACCTCAAAGAGCAGCTGCTGGGCTCGCTGGTGCCGGACGACGATTACCTGACCCGCGACATGGAAACGGCGTTCCCGCCGACCCTGGTCAGCAAGTTCTCCGAAGCCATGCGTCGCCACCGTCTGAAGCGCGAAATCGTCAGCACCCAGATCGCCAACGATCTGGTCAACCACATGGGCATCACCTTCGTGCAGCGACTCAAAGAGTCGACCGGCATGAGCCCGGCGAACGTGGCGGGCGCTTACGTGATCGTGCGCGACATTTTCCACCTCCCGCACTGGTTCCGTCAGATCGAAGCGCTGGACTATCAGGTTTCCGCTGACGTACAGCTAGAGCTGATGGACGAGCTAATGCGTCTGGGCCGTCGTGCCACGCGCTGGTTCCTGCGTGCCCGCCGCAACGAGCAGAACGCTGCCCGTGACGTCGCGCATTTCGGTCCGCACCTGAAAGAACTGGGTCTGAAACTCGACGAACTGCTCAGCGGCGAAATCCGCGAAAACTGGCAGTCGCGCTATCAGGCATACGTCGAAGCCGGTGTGCCGGAATTGCTGGCGCGTATGGTTGCGGGCACTTCGCACCTGTACACGCTGCTGCCGATCATCGAAGCCGCCGACGTCACCGGGCAGGACCCGGCCGAAGTGGCCAAGGCCTACTTCGCCGTCGGCTCTGCGCTGGACATCACCTGGTACCTGCAACAGATCAGCGCCTTGCCGGTGGAAAACAACTGGCAGGCCCTGGCCCGTGAAGCGTTCCGTGATGACGTCGACTGGCAGCAGCGGGCGATCACCATCTCCGTGCTGCAACAGGGCGACGGCTCCCAGGACGTGGAAGCGCGCCTGGCGCTGTGGATGGCCCAGCACGAAAGCATGATCGAGCGCTGGCGCGCCATGCTGGTGGAAATCCGTGCTGCGAGCGGCACGGACTACGCCATGTACGCGGTGGCCAACCGTGAACTGCTGGATCTGGCGTTGAGCGGGCAAGCAATCGTGCCTGCGGTTGCTGCGAATGCCGAGCTTGAACTGGCGTAAGTAGTGGCTGAATGAAAAAGCCCCGGTATCGCGAGATGCCGGGGCTTTTTTATGCCTGTGTTTTTTGTGGCGTCTGGGCTGGCGCTTTCGCGAGCAGGCTCGCTCCCACAGTTGATCGCATTCCAAAATGTGGGAGCGAGCCTGCTCGCGAAGAGGTACTTACATTCAATACAATTTTTGAGCTGGTTTACTCTCGAGCATCGACACTTTCTCCACCGGCCGCACAACCAGATTACTGAGTGACCGATCAAACTCCCTTAACGCCTCAACCTGCAATTCTTCCTGCTGATTGATATCGGCCACGATCTCTTCCGAGCGCTTGAAGTCCGCCCACACTGGCGTCAGCTCCCTAGCCTCCGAACCCTTCGCGGTGCCGATGTAGTTCAACTGCCCATCGTAGAAATCGGCACTGACATCTGCGCGGATATCCGAGCTGCGCGAGGTGATCAATTGGCTGTGGGTATCGACGATCGCCACCACATCAGGCCTCGCCGCGCGCAAGCTTTGCATGTCCGGGTACACCGTCACCGAACCGAACTGACGTTGCAGCGAAGCGTTGACCCACTCCACCGCGCGATCCGGGCTGGAGCTGGCGACGTAGGCGTCGTGAATCGGCTGCACCAGCAGGCTCTGACCAAAACCGGTGCCGGCCTTGGCCTGATACTCGCGCAGGTATTGGCGATTGGCTTGGGTGCCGGGGCTGTAAATCACCCCCAGCGATACGCCGGGACCGCTGTTGACCAAAGTAGCGCTGCTGCGACCGGTCGGGTGCGGCAGCAGCGTGTCGAGGGATGACACGGCTTGCGGGGCAGTGGGAACAGAACAGGCAGAGAGCAGCAAAACGGAGATGGCCAGCAGGGCGGGAAGCGCAGGTTTCATGGTGTTTCTCCCGTGAAACAAGGTCTGTCGATGAGTGTGCACGGGCCGATGGTTCGGCGGATATTCAGGGTAAACCTGGCGGCATGACCATTGGTTGAATAACCTGTGGGGCGCTAGTTTTATTGGCTTTAAGCGCTCCCAGTTAATGCCGCAAGGCAATAAAAAAGGCGCAAATACTCGATTTGCGCCTTTCGTTTATGGCTGATCAGGCAGCCATCAGTTTTCCAGCGGAATCAGCACCTGCTCATCCGGGGCCAACACCATGAACACCAGCAACTTGGCCGGCTTGGTCGAACTGGCGTTTTTCGACACCAGATGCTCCGAGCCAGCCGGCTCGTACCAGAACTGGCCCTTCTTGTAAGTAATCGCTTTTTCGCCCTTGACCTGGGAAATCACTTCGCCATCGAGCACGTAAGCCATCGCCGTACCTTCGTGTTTGTGGGCGATCGAGGATTGCCCGGGCTTGTAGTCGACTTCGATCATCATGGCTTTCTTGCCGGGGGCGTTTTTCAGCAGTTGTTCCTGCAGGACGGTGATTTTCTCGGACGGATCGTGAGCCATTGCCGAAGCGGACAGGCTGAAGGCGAGGGCGGCGGCAAAGAAGGGCAGGGCTTTCATGGCGGGTTACCTGTGATGGTTGGGGTGTGCTCACAGTAGGCCGCAATGTGGCCGGTTCAAACGGCCAATATTCGCGAAGATCAGGTGACCAATTGGCCTCGGAAGGATTTCGGCGTGGCGCAAATCGCCTTCGCGAGCAGGCTCGCTCCCACAGGTTCTGCGGTTGCTCACCCATCTTGTGAACAACAAATAACCCTGTGGGAGCGAGCTTGCTCGCGAAGAGGCCAGCTCAGACGATGGGAAAGCTGTTGAAGTCGACGCTATTGGCCAACCGGCTGTCGATCAGGTCGATAAACCCCTGCGCCTCGGGCCGGTTGAAATGCGCCTGCATCGCCGCTTCCGACTGCCAGCGCGCGCTGACCGTCCAGCGGTGGCTGTCTTCGGGGCAGCGGTCGACCAGGTAGGAATCGCAGCCCGGAGTTTCGCGCAGGGTGTCGACGATCTTCTGCAATTGCTTGCCGAGCTCTTCCGAGCGGCCCGCAGCAGCCTTCACCTCAACCGTATTGATCACTTCGCTGGACATTGCTCACACTCCTGAATCAGGCCGGACGAATCCTGCTCACTGAGGGATAACGCCTGTGCAGAATAGGCCTGCCGCCATGAATCACCAATAACCAATCGGCGGTAAAAGCCTTATACCAACGGCTCATGACAGCTGTTCGAGGATGTCACGCAGGCGATCCAGAGCAATGTCGATGTCCAGGGTCTCGATGGCGCCGAAGCCGAAATACAGGCCTTCTTTCGCCGGCTGCTGGTAGTAGAAACCACTGATCGCATACAGGCCGACCTCGACCTTTTTTGCCAGCTCGATGACCAGCGGCAAATCGATCGGCACCTTGCAGAACACCGCCATGTGAAACCCGGCACTGGCCGGCACGGCTTGCAGCCATGGCGCAAGGTCGGTGGCCATGCGCTCGAGAATGCGTTCGCGACGTTGCGCGTAGATCGTGTGGCAGCGGCGGATGTGCTTGAGCAGGCAACCTTCGGCGATGAACTTGGCCAGCGCCCATTGCGGCAGGGTCGAGGCGTGCAGATCGGTCAGCTGTTTGGCGCGAATCACCGCCTCGATGATCGACGGCGGCAGGATCGCGTAGCCCAGGCGTAACTCCGGCAGCAGGGTTTTCGAGAACGTGCCGACGTAGGCGACGATGCCGCGCTGATCGAGGTTGTACAGCGAATCGGTGGGCCGGCCCTCGTAGCGGAATTCACTGTCGTAATCGTCTTCGATGATGATCGCCCCGAGCTCATGGGCGCGGGCGAGCAGGGCCTCGCGGCGCGCCTGACTCATCGCCATGCCCAGCGGAAACTGGTGCGAGGGCGTCACATAAATCAGCCGCGTGCCATCGGGAATCTGTTCGACCTGAATACCCTCGGCATCCACCGGCACCCCGACTACTTCGGCACCGTGCGTGCCGAACAACAAGCGCGCGGGCGGGTAGCCGGGATCTTCCATCGCCACCAGACTGCCGGGGCGGATCAGCACGCGGGCAATCAGGTCCAGCGCCTGCTGTGCGCCGTTGCATACGACGATGTCTTCGTCCTGACAATTGATACCGCGAGAAAACGCGATGTGCCGAGCGATAGCATTGCGCAGCGCCGGTAGGCCTTCAGCAACGCTGTAGAAGCCTTTGGACTGGGCCATCTGCCGCATCGCGTGGGCGACGCAGCGGCGCCAGTCGTCCTGCGGAAACTGGCCCTTGCTAGTGGCGCCACCGATGAAGTCGTAGCGCAGTGAACCTTCCAGCGTCGGGTGACGGAGGAACACCGGCAGATTGCGCCAGCTCTCGATCACCTCGGCACTGGCCAGCTCGGTGTGGCTCTGCTTGCGCTGCACCTGCGCCGGGCGGGCGTTGACATAGGTGCCTTTGCCAATCACCCCGGTGAGGAAATTTTCGTAGGTCAGCTGCGCATAGGTGTCGGAAATGGTCTTGCGCGAAATGCCCAATTGCTCGGCCAGCAAGCGGCTCGGCGGCAACTGCGTACCCGCCGCCAACCGCCCGGATTCAATCGCCGCGCGCAACTGCTGATACAACTGACCGGCAAGATCCTTGCGGCCGTTGATCACGACATGAAGTTCCATACCGACGAGGCTCCCGGGTGTTGAGTGAAGTGTCGGTCAGATTAGCGTTGTTGGGCTTTTGGCAGTAGTTGCGTGGAGTAAAAACCGCAAATTGGCGTAAATCCCTGTGGGAGCGAGCCTGCTCGCGAAAGCGGTGGGTCATTGAACAGATTCGTTGTCTGACACTCCGCTATCGCTGGCAAGCCAGCTCCCACAGTTTTTGCGGCGTGCACAAATCTTGTGAACGACGTTAAACCTTGTGGGAGCTGGCTTGCCAGCGATGGCGGTGGTGCAGTGGATGAATATTTGTCTGGGAAACCGCTTTCGCGAGCAAGCTCGCTCCCACAGGTATTGCGTTTGGCCGAGGTTCGGTGGTGTAGCCGAAATTCGTGGAATTGGGGCTGTAACACAGCCTGCACAGCCCTTACCGTGAACTCATCATTCCGCCTGCCGAGAGCCGCGCCATGCCCCTGCGTCTGGATTACTACAACGCGTCGCCCAAGGCGATGAAAGCGATGCTTGCCATGGAGGCGCTGACCGCCAACCTGAGCATCGAAGCGCCGCTGCTGCAACTGATCAGGATCCGCGCTTCGCAACTCAACGGCTGCGCATTCTGCACTGACATGCACTCGGTGGACGCGCGGCGAGCCGGGGAGAGTGATCGGCGTCTTTACGCGATCGCGGTGTGGCGCGACAGCAATTTTTTCAACCCCCGCGAACGCGCGGCGCTGGCCTGGGCCGAGGCGGTGACGCTGTTGGCCGAAAGCCACGTGCCCGATGACGTCTACCAGCAGGCGCGCGAGCAATTTGATGAAGGTGAACTGGTGGATTTGACGGTTGCGGTCAGCACGATCAACAGCTGGAATCGCTTGGCCGTGAGTTTCCGCCAGACCCCGAGTGACTGAAAAGCGCCCATCCCTGTGGCGAGGGGATTTATCCCCGTTCGGCTGCGCAGCAGACGCCAAAACGGTGAAAACGGTTTATCTGACAGATCAGAGTCAGGCGACTTCGGGGCCGCTGCGCAACCCAACGGGGATAAATCCCCTCACCACAGGCGCTAAATCCCCTCAGCACCCACAGTGCGATTCAATTCGCCGGCCGCTGCGGTTTCACTGATGTGCCAAACGTATTGCCCATCCGCGTACTGGTCGCCGCCGGTGTAGCCAGCCCGACCTGATTCGGCGCGCGCTTGTGCACCGGCACATTCAACGCTTCCATGTTTTTCTGCGCCGCCGCCGCGCCGTCGGGATTGTTGCCCATCTGTTGGCTCAGGCAATCGTAATTCGGTGCCTTGTAACCGCCGACCGTGACCTCGACACAGCCCAGCGGCTCCTCCGCCTGCGCCGCGCCCACCGTCATCAGCAAGACCCACATCCACCGCGTTTTCATGTCCGCCTCCTGGCCCGCCGGAATGGGCCGCTCTGGGTTTGAGTCTAGTGCAAGCGCGGGGCAAAACCCGTGATGGTTTTTTTGCACCGCCCGTCATACCAGAGTCATAAATGCCCCGCAGGATAGCGATTTTCAGGGGTGCGCCAGTCGTGCAGCGAGGCAGTTCGCGGATCAGTCTTCAGCGCTCGGCGACGCTTGTGCGCCGCGCGGGTCTGGGGTGGCTGCTCGGTCTGCTGGCCAACGCGGCCAACGCAGATCCGGCAGCGGCGGACATGCGCATGACCTTGCACATCCCGGCGCAGGAGCTGGCCCGGGCGCTGGATCAATACAGCCGCGCCACGGGCGTCGCGGTGTTGGTCGACAGCCAGTTGAGCCGGGGCCGTCGCTCCCTCGCCGTGGATGGCGAATTCACCGCCGCCGACGCTTTGCGCCATCTGCTCGGCGGCACCGGGTTGATGGCGCGTTATGCCCGCGCCGACGCGTTCACCCTGCAAGCGGCGCAGGTGGAAGACCTGCCAGTGCCGACGGACAAACCCACGCCGGCCGCTGTCGCGGTCAACCGCAGTTACGCGACGGCGGTGCAAGCGGCGATCGAGCGCAAGCTGTGCCGTTCGCCGCTGACCCGGCCGGGCAGTTATCGCGCGGTGTTGCAGGTGTGGGTCGGGCGCGACGGCGTGGTGCAGCACAACCGGTTGGTCACTTCGACCGGCGATGTACGGCGCGATAACGCGCTGGTGGAAAGTTTTCGCAACCTCACAATCGATCGGCCGACGCCCAGCGCCTTGCGCCAGCCGGTCACGTTGCTGTTGTTACCGGAGTCGTCAGGGAAACGCATGGAATGCACGAGATGGGAAGGAGTTTCCGGGGGATGAAAGACGCCGGACAAAGCGTGATGGGCCAGCTGTTCCTCAGCTCTTACGAGGATTTTCGCGCGCGCCTGCGCCGCCGCCTCGGCTCCGAGGACCTGGCCAACGACGTGCTGCACGAAACCTGGCTGCGGGTCGATCGCATGGAGACCCCGCCGAACCTGCTCAAGCCCAACGCCTACCTGTATCGCATGGCCCTGAACATCGCCGCCGACCGCCGTCAGGCCGATGCGCGCCTGCTCACCGGCACCGAAGTCGAGGAACTGCTGCAACTGAGCGACGAAGCCCTCGACCCGGCGCGGGTGGTCGGCGGGCAAAAGGAGATGCAGGCCCTGCTCAGCGCCTTGTACGAACTGCCGGCACGGCGTCGGCGGATCTTCATCGCCGCGCGGCTGGAAGAGGCGCCGCACCTGGAAATCTCCCAGCGTTTCGGCATCTCCACGCGCATGGTCGAAAAGGAAATCAAAGCCGCGTTGGGCTTCTGCGCAGCGAAACTGGAAAGAAAAGTGTTTCAGCGGTTCGGTCGCGGGGCCGGAAAACCGTCTAGCGAATAGTGACCCGATTAATCCGTTGAGAATTTGCGCGTTTGAACATCTTTCGACTGAAACCCGCCGAGCCTTCGGCCACCGAGTTGCTGCACAGCGAAGCCCACGACTGGCTGATCCTGCTGACCTCGGGCCGCGCCACCGTCGCCGACGCCCGCGCTGTGCGCGAATGGTGCGCGCAAAGCGGCGAACATGCCCGGGCCTTCGAAGAAGCCAAGCGGCTATGGCATCGCCTGCAACCGGCCGCCGAAGCGCTGCAGGGTCGACGCAGCTTCGGTCGACGGGCATTTCTCGGCGGCGCGATTGCCGCATCCGCCGCGTTCCTGCTGGTGCGCGGCACCATTCCCGGCGGCTTCGAAGGACTGGGCGCCGACTACATCACCGAAGTCGGCCAGCAGCGCCGCGTCGAACCGGCGCAAGGTGTGAGCCTCGAGCTGAACACGCAGACCCGCATCAACCAGCGCAGCGTCGAAAACGGCGTGCAGGGCTTTGAACTGGTGAGCGGCGAAGTCGAAGTGCAAACCGCACGCCTGCCACTGGCGATGCAGGCCGGAGCAGGGTGGTTGCGCGCCAGCCAGGCGCGCTTCAACCTGCGCAACACCGACCAGCAAGTCTGCGTGACCTGCCTCGACGGCGCGGTCGACGTCGCCATCGACGGCCGCAACCTGCGCCTCGAAGCCGGCCAGCAAGTCACCTACGACGCACGGCAAATCGGCAACGTGCAAACCGTCGACACCGCCGCCGTGATGAACTGGCGCCAACAAGTGCTGGTGTTCAACGGCGCGACCCTCAGCCAGATGATCGACGAAATCAACCGCTACCGCCCCGGCATGCTCCTGCTGCTCAACCGCGAACTCGGCCAACGCCGCGTCCAGGCCCGCTTCAACCTCGACCAACTCGCCGGCGTCGCCCTGCTGATCCGCGATGCCTACGGCGTCAAATGCACCGAACTGCCGGGCGGCGTCGTCGTGCTCAGCTAACTGCCTGCCACACACAGATCCCCTGTGGGAGCGAGCCTGCTCGCGAAAGCGGTTTCCCAGCCCACCAATATCTTCCGGTCGCACTCGAACCCTGTGGGAGCTGGCTTGCCAGCGATAACGGCCTAACAGCCCACCAACCTAAAGCTGACCGCCCCCAACCCAATTGTGGGAGCGAGCCTGCTCGCGAAAGCGGTTGCCCAACTGACCAATATCGTCCGGTCGCACTCGAACCCTGTGGGAGCTGGCTTGCCAGCGATGACGGCCTAACAGCCAACCAACCTGCAGCTGACCGCCCCCAACCCAACTGTGGGAGCGAGCTTGCTCGCGAAAGCGGTCTACCATCTGACCAATATCTTCCGGTCGCACTCGATCCCTGTGGGAGCTGGCTTGCCAGCGATGACGGCCTAACAGCCAACCAACCTGCAACTGACCGCCCCCAACCCAACTGTGGGAGCGAGCTTGCTCGCGAAGCGGTTGCCCAACTGACCAATATTTTCCGGTCGCACTCGAACCCTGTGGGAGCTGGCTTGCCAGCGATAACGGCCTAACAGCCCACCAACCTAAAGCTGACCGCCCCCAACCCAATTGTGGGAGCGAGCCTGCTCGCGAAAGCGGTTGCCCAACTGACCAATATCGTCCGGTCGCACTCGAACCCTGTGGGAGCTGGCTTGCCAGCGATGACGGCCTAACAGCCACCCAACCTGCAACTGACCGCCCCCAACCCAATTGTGGGAGCGAGCTTGCTCGCGAAAGCGGTCTACCATCTGACCAATATCTTCCGGTCGCACTCGAACCCTGTGGGAGCTGGCTTGCCAGCGATGACGGCCTAACAGCCAGCCAACCTGCAACTGACCGCCCCCAACCCAATTGTGGGAGCGAGCCTGCTCGCGAAAGCGGTCTACCAGTAACAACAATATTGACTGACCCACCGCAATCGCGCGCAGGCTCACTCCTACAAAAGCCCTGCGGTGGTCCCGGCTACTGCAACAACCCAATCACCTGCCGATACCGCTCAACCCCCTGCGCCGTCTGCCGACTCAAACGAATCTCCAACCCCAACGGATCCTCCCGCCGATTGCCACTCAACTGCCGCCAGCCTTTATCGATTTCCCAAACCCGCACCTGCACATCACTCACCTCACTCAACACCGCCACCCCATTCCCAGGCGCCGGCAACGGATAGCGACTCCGCGCCTCAGCCACCGCCCGATACAACGTGTCGCCCTTGACCCACCACCGAACCCGCTGCAACGCCCCCGGCTGATCCGCCGCGCTACGAATAATGTCCAGCCGAAACCCCTTGCTGTCGCTACTGCGCACCGTCACCGACGGCGGCGCGGTCGGCGCCTCATCCTCAGCCCCGACCTTGCGCGGCTCGCTCAACTCCACCCCGGCGCGCATGTCCACATCGCGCTGCAACTGATTCAACACCCGCAACAACCCATCGCTCTGCTCACTGCTCGCCTGCAAATGACTGTCCGCCCGCGTCACACTGTCCAGCCCGCGCCAGGCAATCAGACTCACCACCGCCATCAGCAAAATCGCGACCATCACCTCGATCAGAGTGAACCCTTGCTGAGTCTTCATTGAATACTGATCCGCCCACTGCCATCGCGCAGCACACTCAGCCGATTGGCCCCATCCGACAAAATCAGCCGCAACGGCGGATTGATCCACTCGGCATTCAGCACCACCGTCTGCCGCGGCTCCACACGCACCTCCACCTTCGGACTCTGCCACGCGCGCGGGCGCAACTGCGCGTCCTCCTTGAACGACTCAAACCCCACGCCATCATCCCCACGCCGCCCAAACCGAAACCCCTTGGCATCCGCCGCCCACACAATCGGCCGCCCATCCGCGCGAGCCTCGGCCTGCGCCACCTGCAGCAACTGCGCAACCCGCTCGGCATCCTTGCGCAACAACTGCAACGGATCGGGCTTGATACTCAAACTGATCGCCGCGCTGGCAATCCCGATGATCACCAGCACCACCATCAACTCGATCAACGTAAAACCCTGCTGCCTGCTCATCACCCACGCGCTCCTTGGCGTCCCACCCCATCGTGCCCGGCGAACATGTAAGGCATGTGAAATAAAACGGAGAGAATTGCCGCGTAGGCTGGCAACAGGGACAACAAGGAGCGACAACCCATGAAATTCACCACACGGATTACCCCGGCACAAACCGTCCAGGCCCTGGCCCTGCTCGCCGCGCTGGTGGGCGTCGCGACATGGTCGTCGCTGCTGCTGACATCGGCGGAATCGCACACCCCCGCAGCCACCCCGCAAGTACTCGCGGCGAGGAGCGATAGCCCGGCGTTGCAGTGGTTCTCCAATGAGACCGCGCCGGTGGATATCAAGGTGAGCGGGGTGATCGCGGGCGGGAGTGGGACGGTGGCGATATTGAGTTTGAATGATGGCGCGCCGAGGAGTTTTTTGGTGGGGGAGAAGGTTGGGGTTGGGGTGAAGTTGGTGGGGGTTGAGGGGGATGGGGTGGTGATTGAGCGGGGTGGGGAGAGGGTGCGGTTGGGGGTTGAGAGGTTGAGGGAAGGGGTGGAGATGCCGAGGCTGATCCGGCCGGAATTGTAGAATGGAGAAATAGGGACAACCCCGAGGTCTTGGCGTGTACTTTTGCCCAAAAGCCAACAATTGTGGTTGTCCGTTATCGGCCAAAAGCGGACATCCAAGAACGACTGCTCGGGCCAAAAGTGAACTCATCATCCAGACCGCAGAGCAGGATTCGCTTCGATGGAACCCAATTCTGTTGCGAATCCACCAATCTGAATCCCACCGCCATCCATCTTTAGGCCGCTGAAAGGATGGAAAGGACACATTTCACTCTGGCATTATGCAATCATGGATGCACAGTAAATGAATGTGTACGCATACACGTTCTAAAAAATACACAAAGTCATGCAGAGGGAGTTACTTAATGGCACAGTGGACGGCTAAGGCGGATCCTACTAAAGATTTCTTCATAGATATGATTACTCGGGATATTGGGCTCGATGAATGTATATTTGATCTCCTGGATAACGGCATAGATGGCGCGTCTCGCCATGCACAGCAGCACAATCGCGATAACTTAGCTGGATATTTTGTTGATATTCTTTTAAGTGAGTCTACTTTTGAGATTAAGGACAATTGCGGTGGGATGTCTTTAGCAGATGCCCGAGAATATGCATTCCATTTCGGACGAAAAGCGGATGCTCCAAAAGATGCTGAAAACTCTATTGGCCTTTATGGCATCGGAATGAAGCGTGCAATATTTAAAATCGGCAAACAAATAAAAATTAAAAGTGCTACTGCTGATGCACCTCACGAAGCATTCGAGGTTAATATCGATGTGGCGGCATGGGCAGCAAAAAGCGAATGGGAATTCCAATTAGACCAGATTGATCCCCAAGGATTTGTCGGGACTGAAATATTTGTAACTGAGTTACGGAAAGCCACGTCATCGGATTTCTCGGATCAAATCTTTGTCAATAGACTTCGAAAGGATATTGGAAAATACTATTCATTTTTCTTGCAGTATGGCTTTGAAATAAAAGTTAATGGCGTACCAGTTAAGCAACACGTGTATGGAGTGCGTGATGGAGATGAAATTTCCCCCTACGTACATGAATACGTTGACGCTGAGGCTGGCGTAAAAGTTCGTATTGTGTCAGGAGTTGCTGGTACACCGCCTGAAGACTCTGGTGATCCCACTACTCTCAGCAAGGACACAGAAAGTTGGGGGTGGTATGTGATTTGTAACGACAGGGTAGTGTTGGCTGGCGATAAAACTGAAAAAACTATTTGGGGTGATGATTTTCCGGCGTGGCACCCGCAATACAATGGTTTTGTGGGTTTAGTATTTTTCAGTTCTGACAAGCCTGGCGAGCTTCCTTGGACAACTACGAAAAGGCAGATCGACGAAACACTACCGGTGTTTCGGCGCGCAACATCATTCATGCGCGATGCAACTCGAAAATATTTAGATTACACAAATACTCGAAAAGCGAATTTGGATCAAGCCAAGTCATTAGAGACAAGTGCTGCGATAAAGCCGATTGCCGAAATAAGAATAAGTTCTGCTGCCCCAGCGCCCATGAAGTTGCCTGTATTCGATACTGCGCCAAAGATCAAAATGGGGACCGTGTCCTATCAGCAGCCACTAACCGTTTTAAGCAAAGTAGCCCAGTCTTTTGGGAACAGTCAAATGAGTTTCAAGCAAATTGGCCAGAAGACATTTGAGTACTATGTCGAGAACGAGGTTAGTGAGTAATGGCCTCATTCGAATCGATAAACTACTCACTCCGGCCGAACAAGTGTGTAGAGAGAAAGATAATATTTGAGACGCTGGCTGGACTCTCAAGTAGTTTTGATTTTTCAACCTATCAATATCTAGGCATGGGATCGATGTGGTTTGTTGATTTCGTCTTGGCGCACAAGAATTTAGGAATTGATGAGTTAGTTTCTTTTGAGTTGGCAGAATATTCGCCAAGAGCAATATTTAATCGGCCATATAAAAATATCACCGTCTTTCCAGGCCCCGTTGCGGAAGGTATAGAAGTAATCGACTGGACTAAACCGTCGATTGTATGGCTAGATTATGACTGCGGTCCCGAGAACTCGGCGGTCTTTGACGACAGTGCCACAGTAGCATCGAAAATTTCTCCAGGGTCTATACTGATGGTCACCGCAAATGCCCATATGGGAAGAATCCCCAATAAGGACGCCGATGGGAATGACTTAAATAGGCATGAAGGGCTTGAGCTTCTGTTAGGAGATGCCGCACCAAGCGCAGAAGAGTTTAAGCACATTAACATAAAGAACTATCATAATGTGCTAGCAACTTGTCTAACGCGGCAAATTGAGCGTGCTCATCGGCGCTCGGGGCGCGGCGGAAACTTTGTCTCATTCTTGAACTATTACTATAAAGATAATGCGCCGATGATCACTGTAGGAGGTATGTTTGTCGATGACGAGTCAGATGCGAAGCTTAAAGAAAACAGGTGCTTTTTAAACTCCGAATACATTGGGCCCGCACTCTATCCTATTCAGGTTCCGCCGTTAACTCATCGTGAAAGAATATCTTTAGATGCATTGTTGCCTTCCACCGAAAAGTTGAATGAGAGTGAGGTCTTGAATAGGCTAGGTTTTAAGCTGGATCAGGGGCAGCTGGATGACTATGCGAAATTTTACAAGCTATATCCTTCGTATGGGGAAGTTGTATTGTGAATGCCTCTTCATTTTTTTTGAATAATGCTATATAATTCGCCGCTTTAACATATGCGGGTGAGTAACTTGAGCAGGCCAACCTTCGTTGATTTATTTAGTGGGTGCGGAGGATTTGGCCTAGGAGCTGAGCTAGCAGGGTTCAGGAATATTGCCTCAGTAGATATTGATTCTGACTTGCAGTATTCATACAAGCTAAATTTCCCCAATGCTAAAGTTCATTTAGCCGATATTTCTAGCTTGGACTCAAAGTTTTGGCTCTCCACAATAGGCGATACTCGTCCAGATTTGGTGATCGGCGGCCCTCCATGCCAAGGCTTCAGTCGCATCGGTTTGCGAAGGCCGGAAGACCCGAGAAACAATTTAATAACGCACTTTTTTCGTCAAGTTCTACTTCTCCAACCTAAACTATTCGTAATGGAAAATGTCGAGGGTATACTTGATTCTCAAAATAAACCTGTTCTCGATGAGGCGTTGAGGTTAGTCGATGGCGCTTACAATATCCTTGGTCCATTCAAAATCAACGCTCTAGACTGCGGCGCAGCTACATCAAGAAAAAGAGTCATCGTCATTGGTTGCCGCAATGAAATGTCTCTTCTATCAATTCAAGAGCGACTATTTAGTCCATCGGTGCGTGCTGTAACTGTCGCTGAGGCTATAGGTGATTTACCATCTCCATCGATTTCTGCATCAGCAAAAAGTAATGATTATGATTGGTGGCTTTACTCTAGTGGAATGCCGATCAGCAATTATGCAAAAGAACTGAAGAGTATTCACACAAGTGTTGGTGCAAAGTTCGCTACGAAAATGTTGAAGGCGGGATTGGTCACGGGGATAATGAGAACTAAGCATACCGATTTAGTGCTTTCACGCTTTGCTAATACCCCTCCGGGATCTGTTGAGAAGGTCAGCCGTTACCCTAGATTGTCCTGGGAAGGGCATTGTCCAACATTAAGAGCGGGCACTGGTAGCGACAAGGGAAGCTTCCAGGCGATGAGACCTATTCACCCTCAAGAGCCTCGAGTCATAACAGTCAGAGAGGCTGCTAGATTGCAGGGGTTTCCTGACTGGTTTGTATTTCATCCGACTATATGGCATTCATTTAGAATGATCGGTAATAGCGTATCGCCTATCATGTCAGAATACGTGCTAAGGCTTGTAAAGGAAGTGTTTGATTTGCAGGTTACGGCAATATCAAAAAAATCGGTGGTTGTTAAAACTGCGGGCGTTGGTATTTCAAGTCTTGTATAAAACGGTTTCGCAACTGGCTTTGAACTACTACCGATCAGGATTCTAGGAAGCATCGATAGATTGCCGCTCGCACCTAGTGCGTGGCGTTTTGCCCTCCTGATGAAAATTTATGTCATAAATAATCGCCAGTCCCCTTGTCATGCTGAGTAAACGCTTTTGGATATGCGGTGGATTGCGAACGCCCGCCTTTGGCCGAAAGCAGCCGTTTTCACGCGTAAGGTAGGCTCAACAGGCCGATGTGGGCCGAATCTGCCCGCCCAACGTGGCGCAATTGCGCCTCATAAACACAAATGTTTAAAAAGACATCTCCAGTCACGCTCTCAGGCTACACATCCTTGCGCCTTTGCCTACAGCTACGCCAGAATCCGCCGGCTTGTGCGCCTTGGAGGCGGGTTCTATTGTGGTGCGGTCGCTGACGAATCAGCGATCGGATTTGACCGTCCGCCCAATATCAAGGCGCGCCAGCGTTCTGCACCTGTTCAGGCATTGTCTGAATCTCTGTTGCGGTGGCTGTGCGTGGGACACCTTCGGGTGTGCCGGATTCCTTGATGTCCGGTCGGTCAACCCGCGTACAGCTGCCACCCTCTTTGTTTGACCGCGAACGGTGGCGGCTCCAGTCATCAAGGAGCTTCACCATGATCAAACCAACACCCAATCCACCCGTTACCGATCCCACGTCTCCCTACGAATCCCTCGACTCCAACAAGCTCCACGAAGCCGCTGACCGCGCGCTCGATCATTACCTGTCGCCAAACAATCTCCTACCTCCGCCGCGCAAGGCGCGTGGGATGTATGCGGTGACGGCGGATACCAAGAATGAAGAACTGCTGGCTGATGCGAGTGAAACGCTTGCTTCGGCGAAGACGATTGCTCAGGACATTTCCAGTTTGTTGCCGGCGCCGCAGCGTCGGGCGTTGTTGGGGGTTGCGCAGTTGATCATGCTGGGGGAGCTGGCGGTGAATCGGGCGCTAGATAATTTGGAGTTGCCGGGTTGATGTGGAGTAGGGATGGCAGCGATGGCAGATGCGCTGTTTGTGCTGCCTGATAATCCGCTATCGCCAGCAGGCTGGCTCCCACAGGGTTTTGTGTTGATCAGGGACGTTGTGTTCGTCGCTGAAACCTGTGGGAGCGGGTCGGTTTAGTTTTACGTGATTATTGAGTCGCTTCAGGACATTCACCGGTCCATCGCGTCACCGTCATGGCGTTGAACTGCTCACCGATGGTATCGACCCGCAGGCAAGCGCCTTTCTTCGAGTAGTACAAGATGCAGCGCGAGCTATCAAACGAGCAGGTGTCCAGTTCGAAGTAATTGCGTGTAGCCAGCTCCTTCTCCACGCCACTGTATTCATAACCGTCGGTGGTGTGCATTCGCGTTGGTTTCCATCCTTGTTTGACCAGTTTGGACTTAGCCGCAGCTAAACGCTCTCCCACGACTATGCTTGCTGGCCCGGGCTTGTCGTTTGACGCCTGTGAGTCATCGGCAAACGTTGCGCTGATACCCATGCAATAAAGTGCCACCAATACGAGGGTTGAAGCCTTCATTTGGTTGTTCCTCCAGCGGCTTTGTAGCTGGACAAAAACTCCGGATACTCGACGTAATGTTGCGGGGGGTAGTGATTCTTTTTGCCGGGACCTTCGGGAAGTGCCGCCCACCTTGTTGCTGCTTTCGGCATCGCGCCAGGAATGTCGCCGGCCTTGATCTTGTCGATCACACCCAGAGTGCGCAGCATGTCGACCGCGATAAGGTCTTGCGTATGAGGCGTAAAATCGGTCAACCCCATCTTTCCGCCATACTCGCGCCAAGTGGCAATGGTTATTTGATACAAGCCAGATGCCGTTGTGGATCCGCCGAAGCCGGCGCCCGGATGGGTTGATTCATCAGTGAACGTCCATTTCCCGGTCTGAAAGCCCTTTGCCCAGCCGTATCCATATTTCGCGTGGTAGTCACCGCCTTCGGCTTTGGCAATGGCAGCCAAAAAGGCCTTCACGTTCTTATCCTTCAAATACTCTTCATTCTCCGCCCGTCTTATCTGTTTTTTAGCGTCCAGCGCTACAGTTTTTGGGGTGGTGTCTTTGACGGCCGTCACTTCTCGCGTGGCGACGGGAGACATCTTTCTGCCACCTTTGCTAATCACTTCAGCCATGCCTTAATCCTCAAGAAACAGCTTGATGGTTTCAGGCAGGTGCGAATTCACTATGTGTGTGTATCCCATCGGATCACTTACGCCGTGTTCCATGCTGCCGTCAGCGCGTTGAATGGCGTATTCAAAATTGGCTAACGGTTTTCCAGACTCTTGGTCAACCAGTCTGAACTTGTCACTAAAGTGCACCGGCATTGGCAGCAGACCGCTGAAGGGCGCTGATACGACGGTGTCGCCAATAATGACGGTGCCGGATCCGCCGATAACCACGTTGCCGTGGCCGCCGGTACTGTCTTTAGTCGCAGCGTTCAGCCCATTGATGAATACCGTAGCGCTGACGGCGCCCGTGATTGGGCTACCGCACGCGGATTTATCTGTCATTCGAGCGGCAGCAAGGCCATCGAAATTCACATTGGGCGAACCGCTGACAATAGGGTTTGTGCCATGCCCAGGCAGCGGGCAACTGGTTGGGTCTGTGACTCGCGCAGCGGGTTTGCCACTCATTAATAATTCCTTTTCAAAGTTTCAGTTTTCCTTGGCCTGAATGGAGTCGATAAGGGGGCGATGGATATCGGCTGCCGAAATAGTGCGATGGTGTCCAGCGTGTACTCGAGAAGAATGGGCATATCCTTAGAGGGGTGCATAAAGTTTTACTGTCCATGTAAATGTGCTGCGCGCAGCATGCCCGAGGCAGGCGATGCGCTCAATATCTACTTACAAATTATTAGTTGACTGTTTGGCGTCATAAAGGCCGGGCGAGCTAAGGTAATCCCTGGCAACGGGTGACGGATCGTTTTTAGAAATCGGAGCGCGATAGGACGTGTTGAACACCAACGTTTAAAAAGACATCTCCAGTCACGCTCCCAGGCTACATATCCTTGCGCCTTTGCCTACAGCTACGCCAGAATCCGCCGGCTTGTGCGCCTAGGGGGCGGGTTCTATTGTGGTGCGGTCGCTGACGAATCAGCGATCGGATTTGACCGTCCGCCCAATATCAAGGCGCGCCAGCGTTCTGCACCTGTTCAGGCATTGTCTGAAATTCTGTTGCGGTGGCTGTGCGTGGGACACCTTCGGGTGTGCCGGATTCCTTGATGTCCGGTCGGTCAACCCGCGTACAGCTGCCACCCTGTTTGTTTGACCGCGAACGGTGGCGGCTCCAGTCATCAAGGAGCTTCACCATGATCAAACCCACACCCAACCCACCCGAAACCGATCCCACGTCTCCCTACGAATCCCTAGATTCCAACAAGCTCCACGAAGCCGCCGACCGCGCGCTCGATCATTACCTGTCTCCAAACAATCTCCTGCCGCCGCCGCGCAAGGCGCGTGGGATGTATGCGGTGACGGCGGATACCAAGAATGAAGAACTGCTGGCTGATGCGAGTGAAACGCTTGCTTCGGCGAAGACGATTGCTCAAGACATTTCCAGTTTGTTGCCGGCGCCGCAGCGGCGGGCGTTGCTGGGGGTTGCTCAACTGATCATGCTGGGGGAGCTGGCGGTGAATCGGGTGATGGATAATTTGGAGGTGGCGGGGTGATGTGCGGGGCGCCAGCGGGTTGATTTGTTGTTTGGGCTGGCGCCTTCGCGAGCAGGCTCGCTCCCACAGGGGGATTTGTGTTTGTTACGGGAGGAAGATCAAAAGATCGTCCGATCGCGGCCCGTGCCTTCGGCAGCTCCTACGGTGGGCGGGTCAGTAGGGTTTCCAGTTTTGCGAGTGGCGGCGCATCCTGGTTGCGGTCAAATACTTGGATTCCAACCTTGAGCAGCCGGCCATTCTCTGCGCCGGCGATCACCTGTTCGCAGCGCAACATAAGCCGCCCTTGATCACATTCAACAACCTTCACCCCATTCGGCAACCGGCCTTCCAGCCGTAGCTCAGCCATCCGGCTCTGCGCGGCAATCAGCGCGATCGATCGATCCCGCAACAGCCCATTACTCTGCGTCATCAATCCCGCGACGCGTACGGCGGCTGACATGGCGACGGCAATAATCGCCAGTGACACCAGCACTTCAATCAGGGTGAATCCTTCCTCTCGCGTTCGCGCGCGCATACATGGCCCAAAATCAAAACCCAGCCCTCGACGCTAACCCCCGTCCTTGACGGCTTGACGACGGAAACACCCGAGGATTTTCAACATCCCTGACATATCTTCTTGCAACACTGCGCGTCGAATTCGGATCAAGCCAGGAATGTCGAGATGGATATCGCACCTTTGAAAACGCTCAGTCAGTCGCCGCGCATGCCACGTGGGCAGCAGGGTTTTACCTTGATCGAGATCATGGTGGTGGTGGTGATTCTGGGGATTCTGGCGGCGATGGTGGTGCCCAAGGTGCTCGACCGGCCGGATCAGGCGCGGGCGACGGCGGCGAAGCAGGATATTGGTGGGTTGATGCAGGCGTTGAAGTTGTATCGCCTCGATCACGGCACGTATCCGAGCATGAATCAGGGGCTGAAGGTGTTGGTCGAGCGGCCGGCGGATGCGAAGAACAGCAACTGGCGTTCGTACCTGGAGCGGTTGCCGAATGACCCGTGGGGCCGGCCTTATCAGTACCTCAACCCGGGCGCGAATGGCGAGGTCGATATCTTTTCCCTCGGCGCCGATGGCCAGCCTGACGGCGATGGCGTGAATGCCGATATCGGTTCCTGGCAGTTGTAAGGCCGGCCGTGAACACAGGTTCGCTCAACGGGGCGAAGCAACGGGGCATGGCGATTATCAGCGCGTTGTTGATTGCCGCGGTGGTGGCGGTGATTGCGGCGGGGATGTTGACGCGTCAGAGCGTGGCGACCCGGGCGCTGGAGGCCGATCAGCAGCGGGTGCAGGGACGGTGGGTCGCGCAGGGTGGTCTGGAGATCAGCCGGCAGTTGCTGTGGGATGCGCGCCTGCGTGATCCGTTGACCCGGCGTGATCAGCCTTGGGCGCAGCCGTTGCTGGCGGCGGGTTTTGCCGGGCGGCTGGAGGACGAGCAGGGCAAGTTCAACCTGCGCAATCTGGTCGCCAATGAGCGCATTGATGAGGCGCAGGTGCAGGCGTTCGAGCGTTTGTGCGAGCTGATTGGTGTAAGCGCCGTTGTCGGGCAGCGCATTCGTCAGCGGGTGATTGCCGGGTATCCGCATCTCCTGAATGCGCAGATTGGCGCGACGGGCAAAGCAGGTTTCGACAGCGGCCGCGCGACTTCGCCGGATGCCGATCACAAACCGCCACCGCCGAAGGTGCCGATGCTGCGCACACTCGATGACTTGCGCAGCGTCGAAGGCGTGACCGATGCGCTGATCGGCCAACTGGCGCCGTACGTGACGGTGATTCCGGCGACGACGTGGATTAACGGCAACACCGCGACGGCGCAGGTGCTGGCGGCGTATGTGCCGGGGCTTTCGCTGGAGCGGGCGACGGCGTTGATTGCCGAGCGTGACGCCGGACGCTGGTTTATCAATCGTGGCGATTTTGTGAACCGCTTGCGCATGCCGCAGTTGGAAGTGAGCAGCGTCAAGGTCGGCATCACCAGTGACTGGTTTCGTTTGCGCGGTGAAGCGCGGCGTGATCAGCGCCGGGTCAGCCTCGACGCTTTGCTGCACCGCAGCGAGGATCGGCTGCCGCAGGTGATCTGGTCGCGGGTGGGCGCATGAGCCAGTTGCGCGTCGCGTTGCCGCCGCTGGCGGAGCTGGAGTTGCACAGCGAAGTGAACTGCGTTTGGCTGGATCGTCAGGGGCAGGTCAGTCGTGAGGAACGGCTCACTTTGAGTCAGTTGGGGCAACGGCCGAAGCAACTACCGCTGCTGTGTTTTCTGCATCCGGCCGACAGCCTGCTCGCCAGCATTGATCTACCGCCACTGCCCGCGAACAAAACGGCGGCCGCTGTGCAGTGTGCGGCGCAGGCGTTGATGCTCGGCGACAGCAGCCAGATGCATATCGGCCACAGCCCTCGCGATGCGAGCGGGGAGGTGCAAATCGCCTGGGTGGCGCGGCAGCATTTGCAGCGTCTGGCTGCGGTGCTCAAGCAGGCAGGGTTGAGTCTGCGCGGCTTGTATCCGGCGCCGTATAGCCTGCCAGTGGCGCCCGGTGTTGTCGCTTGTGTGGCGGACGGGCATTTGCTCCGGCGCGAGAGTTTGAACAGTGCGCAGGTTGAGCCGTTGCTCGGTGACGAAGTTGATGAGGCATCGTTCGCAGCTGACGCGACACAACGCTGGATCGGACCATTGCCCGGTTGGGGTTTGCACGGTGGTCTGCAGCAAACCGGCGGCGAGCAGCGCGGTTGGGGTCGTGCTTTCGGGTGTGTGGCTTTGGCCGTGGCCGTTTGGGTGGTCGGCCTGAATCTGTACGCCGCTCGCGAAGCGCGGCAGGGCCAGCAGCTCAAGGCGCAGATGAGTCAGCGGGTGAAGCAGGCGTTTCCTGAACTGCCGGTGATTCTCAACCCGCTGCAACAGGCGCGTCAGCAACTGGAGCAACGGCAAAAAGGCGCGGTCGATGACCCGGCGCAGAACTTCAATCGGCTGGTGTTGCAGGCCGGCACGGGCATGCCGTTCATGGCTGGCAGTGTCGAGCGCCTGACTTACCGCGACGGTGCGTTGCAACTGGCCTTGCTCAGCGATGCAAACCGTGGCGGCAACGACAAGGACTGGCAAAGCACCTTGGCCCAGGCCGGCATCAGCGTCACTGCCGATGACGCAGGCTGGACGCTGCGCCCGAGCGATGAATCCAGCGCCAACACCAACGAAGACGACGACAGCGGAGCAGACGATGAGTAGGGCGACGCTGGCGATCTATCGTGCGCGTTGGCAGCGCTTCAGCAGTCAGTTGCACGCGCGCTGGCAGCCGTTGGCGCTGCGTGAGAAACGCATGGTCGCCGGCATGGCCGTGGTGCTTGTCGGTCTGCTGATCTGGCTGACGCTGGTCAAGCCGCCGCTGGCCAAAATCACTTTTTGGCAGAACGAAACGCCCAAGTTGCGCGCGCAAACCGAGGCGCTGGAAGTGCTGTTGCGCAGCGTCAATGTGCGGCCGCAGGGGCAAAGCGTTGGCCAGTCGCTGGAGCAAAGTCTGCAAGCGGCGGGGCTGGCCGGGCATTACCAATTACAAGCGGCAGACGGCGGCGCGTGGCAGTTGAATGTCGACGCCGCGCCGGCCGATGCGCTGCTCGACTGGCTGCTCAGCCAGCCGTCACAACTTTCTCTGCAGGTGGTCGAGGCGCAGTTGCAGCGCGCAAGCGAAACCTCGACCGATGTCACCGCCGGCACATTGTCAGGCACCGTTCGCATGGATCAGGCGCAGGGCGCTAAGGAAGCTTCATGAAGGAGTCACGCTGCAAATCGGCACGTCTGGCGCTGCCGTTGTTGCTGATGGCATTGAGCGCGTGCAACAGCACCACGACGCCGCAGAATCAGCCGCCGCTGTTGGTCGACAGCGAACTCGGCCGGCCGCTGGCCAACACCCAGCGCAGCGGCGATGCGGTGGCCGATCGCGAACGGGCGCAGGCTCAGGCGCGGCCGGTGCCCAAGCAGTTGCACAACATCAGTCAGCGCGGGCGCGGTGGTGCTGCGGCGACGAGCAACTCGGTCGCGCGCAATCCGTTGGGCGAGCAACCGGTGACGCTGAACTTCGTCGAGGCGGATATTCAGGCGGTGGTGCGTGCGCTGTCGCGTGCTACCGGGCAGCAGTTTCTCGTTGATCCTCGGGTCAAGGGCAATCTGACCTTGGTCTCGGAAGGCCAGGTGCCGGCCCGGCAGGCTTACGACATGCTGCTCGCGGCGTTGCGCATGCAAGGCTTCAGCGTGGTCGATGTCGGCGGTGTGGCGCAGGTGGTTCCCGAGGCCGACGCGAAACTGCTCGGCGGGCCGATCTACAGCGCTGACAAACCGGCCGGCAACGGCATGCTCACCCGCACGTTTCGTCTGCAATACGAGAACGCTGTCAACCTGATCCCGGTGCTGCGCCCGATCGTTTCGCCGAACAATCCGATCAATGCTTATCCGGGCAACAACACCGTGGTGATCACCGATTACGCCGAGAACCTCACCCGCGTCGCGCAGTTGATCGAGAGCATCGACACGCCGAGCGCGATCGACACCGATGTGGTGCAGATCCAGAACGGCATCGCTGCCGATATCGCGCCGATGGTGGCCGACTTGCTCGACGCGCCGGGCAATGATCCGACGCAGAAAATCGCGGTGATCGGAGACCCGCGCTCCAACACCATCATCATCCGCGCCGGCAGCCCCGAGCGTACCGAGTTGGCGCGCAACCTGATCTACAAACTCGACAACGCGCAGAGCAATCCAAGCAATCTGCACGTGGTTTATCTGCGCAACGCCCAAGCGGCGAAACTCGCGCAGGCGTTGCGCGGTTTGCTCACCGGCGAGAGTGACAGCGGCAGCAGCGACGCGGCGCGGTCGGTGCTCAGCGCAATGGGTAGCAGCACCGGCGGCAATGCCGGGCAGAACGGTCAGAGCAGCACACCGGGCACCGGCACTTCAACGACGACTGGCAGCGGCGCAACCGGCGGCAGTTATGCTCAGGGCAGTGGCGGCGGGGCCAGCAATGGCGGTACGCAGAGCAGTGAACAGAACGTTGCTTTCAGCGCTGGCGGGGTGACGATTCAGGCTGATGCCACCACCAACACGCTGCTGATTTCCGCACCGGAGCCGCTGTATCGCAACTTGCGTGAGGTCATCGATCTGCTCGATCAGCGCCGTGCGCAAGTAGTGATCGAAAGCCTGATCGTCGAGGTCGGCGAGGACGATGCCAGCGAGTTCGGTGTGCAATGGCAGACCGGTAATCTCGGCGGCAAAGGCGTGATCGGTGGCGCCAATCTGGGCGGAGCGGGTCTCAACACGGGGGCCAGGAACAGCATCGACGTACTGCCGCAGGGTTTGAACCTCGGCTACGTCAACGGCACGGTCGACATCCCCGGCATCGGCAAGATCCTCGACCTGAAAGTGCTGGCCCGGGCGCTGAAGAGCAAGGGCGGCACCAATGTGCTGTCGACGCCAAACCTGCTGACCCTGGACAACGAAGCGGCGAGCATTTTTGTCGGCCAGACCATCCCGTTTGTCAGCGGCAGCTACGTCACCGGCGGCGGGGGCACCAGCAACAACCCGTTCCAGACCGTGACCCGCGAAGAGGTCGGTCTCAAGCTCAACGTGCGTCCGCAGATTTCCGAGGGCGGCACGGTGAAGCTGGATATCTATCAGGAAGTCAGCAGCATCGACGAGCGCGCGTCCAACAGCGTGACCTCGGCGGGCATCGTCACCAATAAGCGGGCGATCGACACCAGCATTCTGCTCGATGACGGCCAGATCATGGTCCTCGGTGGTTTGCTGCAGGACGGTTACAGCCAGAGCAATGATGCGGTGCCGTGGCTGGGCAGCCTGCCGGGGATCGGCGCGCTGTTTCGCAACGAACGCCGGGCGATCACCAAGACCAACCTGATGGTGTTCCTGCGCCCGTACATCATCCGCGACAGCGAAGCAGGGCGCAGCATCACCCTCAACCGCTACGACTTCATGCGCCGCGCCCAGGGCGGCTTGCAGCCGGAACGCAGCTGGGCGATGCCCGACATGCAGGCGCCGCAATTGCCAAGCGCCGCGCAAGGCGTGCCAGCGCCGGGGCCGACATCAGGCCCACGGGCCACGATCAAAGCCGTACCGATTGAAGGGAGCACCCGGTTTTGACTGGAATGATGACTGTGGCGAGGGGATTCATCCCCGCTCGGCTGCGCAGCAGTCGTAAACCGGGCACAAGGGATTTGCCTGTAGAAACCGGTTCTCAGGTTTTGGGTCTGCTGCGCAGCCCAACGGGGATAAATCCCCTCGCCACAGAGGTTTCCATTGCTACAGGGGATCCCATTGCCACATGAGATCTCAGTGCCACAGGGCATCCCATTGCCACGGTACCGATTGAAGGGAGCACCCGGTTTTGACTGAGATGATGACTGTGGTGAGGGGATTTATCCCCGCTCGGCTGCGCAGCAGTCGTAAACCGGGCACAAGGGATTTGCCTGTAGAAACCGGTTCTCAAGGTTTGGGTCTGCTTCGCAGCCCAACGGGGATAAATCCCCTCGCCACAGAGGTTCCCATTGCTACAGGGCATCCCATTGCCACGGTACCGATTGAAGGGAGCACCCGGTTTTGACTGAGATTATGACTGTGGCGAGGGGATTCATCCCCGCTCGGCTGCGCAGCAGTCGTAAAACCGGTACACGCGATTTGCCTGTAGAAACCGGTTCTCAGGTTTTGGGTCTGCTTCGCAGCCCAACGGGGATAAATCCCCTCGCCACAGGGGATCTCATTGCCACAAGGGATCGCACTGCCCCAGAGGATCCCATTGCCACGGCACCGATTGAAGGGAGCACCTGTTTTTGACTGAGATGATGACTGTGGTGAGGGGATTCATCCCCGCTCGGCTGCGCAGCAGTCGTAAAACCGGTACACGCGATTTGCCTGGAGAAATCGATTCTCAAGGTTTGGGTCTGCTGCGCAGCCCAACGGGGATAAATCCCCTCGCCACAGAGGTTCCCATTGCTACAGGGGATCCCATTGCCACGGTACCGATTGAAGGGAGCACCCGGTTTTGACTGGAATGATGACTGTGGCGAGGGGATTCATCCCCGCTCGGCTGCGCAGCAGTCGTAAAACCGGTACACGCGATTTGCCTGTAGAAACCGGTTCTCAAGGTTTGGGTCTGCTTCGCAGCCCAACGGGGATAAATCCCCTCGCCACAGAGGTTCCCATTGCTACAGGGGATCCCATTGCCACATGAGATCTCATTGCCACAGGGCATCCCATTGCCACGGTACCGATTGAAAGGAGCACCCGGTTTTGACTGAGATGATGACTGTGGTGAGGGGATTTATCCCCGCTCGGCTGCGCAGCAGTCGTAAACCGGGCACACGCGATTTGCCTGTAGAAACCGGTTCTCAAGGTTTGGGTCTGCTTCGCAGCCCAACGGGGATAAATCCCCTCGCCACAGGGGATCCCATTGCTACAGGGCATCCCTTTGCCACGGTACCGATTGAAGGGAGCACCCGGTTTTGACTGGAATGATGACTGTGGCGAGGGGATTTATCCCCGCTCGGCTGCGCAGCAGTCGTAAAACCGGTACACGGGATTTGCCTGTAGAAACCGGTTCTCAGGTTTTGGGTCTGCTTCGCAGCCCAACGGGGATAAATCCCCTCGCCACAGGGGATCCCATTGCCATACGGGATGCTGTTGCCACAGTGGATTGTGAGGAGGGTAGGCGATGAGTGCATTGCCTTACGCCTGGGCCAAGGCGCAGCGCATTCTTTTGCGCGATGGCGTGTTGACGGTGTGCCCGTCAACACCTGGCTGGTCGATCAGCGAGGTGCGTCGGCAGTTCGGTGCGACGCAGGTGGAGCGGGTGCGTGATGACGAGCTCGACGGTTTGCTCGCCAGCGCTTACGCCGACACCGGCAGTGCGGCAGCGGTGGTTGGCGCCGCTGAGAACGAGGTCGATCTCGATCGGCTGATGCAGGACATGCCGGAAATCACCGACCTGCTCGACACCCAGGACGGCGCGCCGGTGATACGCATGATCAACGCCTTGCTCACTCAGGCCGCGCGCGATGAGGCCAGCGACATTCATATCGAACCGTTCGAAACCCATTCGGTGGTGCGCTACCGCGTCGACGGCACCCTGCGTGATGTCGTCTCGCCGCGCAAGGCGTTGCACGGCGCGCTGGTGTCGCGGATCAAGATCATGGCCCAGCTCGACATCGCCGAAAAACGCCTGCCCCAGGACGGTCGCATCGCTTTGCGCGTAGCGGGGCGGCCGATCGATATTCGTGTTTCAACGGTGCCCACCGGCCACGGCGAACGGGTGGTGATGCGCCTGCTCGACAAACAGGCCGGGCGCCTGCATCTGGAAACCTTGGGCATGGATGCGCAGGTGCTGGCCAAGCTCGACCACCTGATCCGCCAGCCCCACGGCATCGTTCTGGTCACCGGGCCGACCGGCAGCGGCAAAACAACCAGCCTCTACGCGGCGCTGGCGCGGCTGGATGCGAGCACCAGCAACATCCTCACCGTGGAAGATCCGGTGGAATACGATTTGCCGGGGATCAGCCAGATTCAGGTCAACGCCAAGATCGACATGACCTTTGCCCTCGCGCTGCGGGCGATTCTGCGGCAGGACCCGGACATCATCATGATCGGCGAGATCCGCGATCTCGAGACCGCACAAATCGCCGTGCAGGCCTCGCTCACCGGGCACTTGGTGCTGGCGACGCTGCACACCAATGACGCGGTGTCGGCTGTCAATCGCCTGATCGATATGGGCGTTGAGCCATTCTTGCTCGCGTCATCGATGCTCGGCGTCCTTGCGCAACGTCTGGTGCGGCGCCTGTGCAATCAGTGCAAACAAGAGGACCCGGCCACGCCCGGTACTTGGCGCCCGCTCGGTTGCGCGGCGTGCAATCACACCGGTTACAGCGGCCGCACCGGCATCCACGAATTGTTCTGCATCGACGACGACATCCGCACGCTGATTCACCAAGGGGCAGGGGAGCAGGCCCTGCGCGCCTCAGCGGCCAAAGCCGGAATGTTCAGTCTGCGTGAGGACGGCGAACGCTGGATTCGCAGCGGTGCCACCGCGCCGGAAGAAATCCTTCGCGTGACACGGGACGCCTGATGAATCGCTATCGCTTTGAAGCGGCGGATGCCACCGGGAAAATCGAGTCCGGGCACCTTGAGGCGGACAGCCAGAGCGCGGCGTTCAGTGCCTTGCGCGGACGTGGATTGACGGCGCTGTCGGTGCACGAGGAAAGCAACGTCGCCCGACACGGTGGCGGCGGTTTGTTCAGCGCCAGACTCTCCGACAACGACCTCGCCTGGGCCACGCGGCAACTGGCGAGCCTGCTCGGTGCCAGCCTGCCATTGGAAGCAGCGCTGAGCGCGACGGTCGAGCAGGCCGAAAAAAAGCACATCGCCCAGACCCTCAGCGCCGTGCGCGCCGATGTGCGCAGCGGCATGCGTCTGGCGGAATCGCTGGCGTCGCGGCCACGGGATTTTCCCGAGATTTACCGCGCGCTGATTGCCGCTGGCGAGGAGTCCGGAGATCTCGCCCAGGTGATGGAACGGTTGGCCGATTACATCGAAGAACGCAACAACCTGCGCGGCAAGATTCTTACTGCGTTCATCTATCCGGGCGTGGTCGGGCTGGTGTCGATCGGCATTGTGATTTTCCTGCTCAGCTACGTGGTGCCGCAGGTGGTCAGTGCGTTCTCTCAAGCGCGGCAGGATTTGCCGGGGCTGACCCTGGCGATGCTCACCGCCAGTGATTTCATTCGCGCGTGGGGCTGGTTGTGTGCGGCGCTCATGGCCGGGGCGTTCTGGAGCTGGCGTTTGTATTTGCGCAATCCGGCGGCGCGCTTGAGCTGGCATCACCGGGTGCTGAAGTTGCCGCTGTTCGGGCGTTTTATCTTGGGTTTGAACACCGCGCGATTTGCGTCCACGCTGGCGATCCTCGGCGGCGCCGGGGTGCCGTTGTTGCGTGCGCTGGAAGCGGCGCGGCAGACGCTGTCCAACGACCGCTTGAGCCTGAGCGTCAGCGAGGCCACGGCGAAGGTGCGCGAAGGCGTCAACCTCGCCGCCGCGCTGCGGGTGGAGAATGTCTTCCCGCCGGTGCTGATTCACTTGATCGCCAGCGGCGAGAAAACCGGCTCGCTACCGCCGATGCTCGAGCGTGCGGCACAGACGCTATCGCGGGACATTGAACGGCGAGCGATGGGCATGACCGCGTTGCTGGAGCCGCTGATGATTGTGGTGATGGGCGGGGTGGTGCTGGTGATTGTGATGGCGGTGTTGTTGCCGATTATTGAGATCAACCAGTTGGTGCAGTAGCCCGGTTTGATGTTGGCCGGGCCGGCCTCTTCGCGAGCAGGCTCGCTCCCACAGAAGAACGCATTTCAACTGTGGGAGCGAGCCTGCTCGCGAAAGCGCCAGTCCCGACAACACAAAACTCAAATATTTTGCATCGGCCTGACCCTCACCCGAGTCCCGATCCCATCATCCTCGGGTTCTCCATTCTGTCATCTGCAACCACCCGCCAACGGCTCCAGCCCGATTCAGCCAAACCCGCGATCCAGACGTGCCGCAACCCACCGCAAACACCCGAGAAATCTGCGCAAAAATCCCCGCGCAGCTCCCGAGGTTTTTTCCTTTATCTGTCACCGGAAGCTGCGAATTTCTCCCTGCGGCTCCACTGCGGTGGACCCTCCCGGTGTCATGCAAGCCTTCCGAAACCTGTGTTCCAAACCAAGTTGAAAAGGAGATTCTTCATGTTCAAGCGCACTCTGATCGCCGCCTCACTGACCGTCGCCGCTCTGGCTTCCGCCCAGGCCATGGCCGTAACCGGTGGTGGCGCCTCGCTGCCTGCCGCGCTGTACAAAGGTTCTGCCAACAGCATCCTGCCTGCCAACTTCAGCTACGCCGTGACCGGTAGCGGCGTCGGCAAAAGTGCTTTCCTGACCAACAACGCTGCCCAGTTCAGCACCACCGGTACTGTGCACTTCGCCGCTAGCGACTCGATCCTCAGCGCTGCGGAACTGAGCACCTACACCACCAACTTCGGTGCTTCGTACGGCCCGTTGATCCAGCTGCCATCGGTGGCCACTTCGGTTGCCATTCCGTACAAAAAAACCGGTCAGACCGCGCTTAACCTGACCAGCGCTCAATTGTGCGATGCGCTGTCGGGCACCGCCACCACTTGGGGCACTCTGCTGGGGACCGCCGACAGCACGCCGATCCGTGTGGTTTACCGCAGCGTGTCCAGTGGCACCACTGAAATCCTCAGTCGCCACCTGAACGCCGTTTGCCCAGGCAAATTCGCCGTCAACTCCACCTTCACCAACGCTCGTCTGCCGGCCGGTTCCGCGCTGCCATCGACTTGGGTCGGCGTAGCCAACACCGCTGATGTAGCCACTGCGGTGAACGCCGTGGACGGTTCGATCGGCTATGTGGGTCCGGACGGCGTGAACGCCACCAGCAACGCTGTGGTTGCCCGCGTCAATGGCGTCCAGCCAACCAACGCTAACGTGACGCTGGCGCTGAGCACTGCACCGGTGCCAAGCGCACCTGCCAACCCGGCTGGCTGGGCCCCGGTCGTGCCTAACCCGGCAAGCGGTTACCCGATTGTGGCTTACACCAACTTCATCTTCGGCCAGTGCTACAAAGATGCAGCCGTGGCCACCGCCGTGCGCAACTTCCTGACCACCCACTACAGCAACCCGGGCAACAACGTCGCCACCGTCGCCCACAGCTTCACGCCGGTTCCCAACAACTGGAAAACCGCTGTGACCGCCAACTTCATCACCAACACCTCGGGCAACAACCTGGACATCAACAACGCCAACGCCTGCAACGGCATTGGTCGTCCTTTGTAAGCCTTGTCTCAACTGCAATGAAACGGCAGCAGCCTTCGGGCTGCTGTTTTTTTTTGCCGATTTACTCCTCGATCATGAAGTTTGTGTGACATCCGTTCGGTCGTGAGGCTCGCCAACTGCCTATGTCGTAACAGCAGGGCTGATCCGACCTGCCACCCAAAAGGACCTGTAGTGATGCTTGCTCGCACCTCCCGTCACAGTAACCGTATCCGGCCGATCAAACGTGGCGCGGGCGATCCCGCACAGTGGCTGCTCAAGCCATTGGCGCAAGCCGTCGCCTTGTGTCTGGTGGCGGGCAGTGCCGAGGCGGCGACAGCGTTCAGTTCCACCTGGTTTGCCGCGAAGGGCGCAGCGCAGCAGGCGTCGGCGTCGCGTCCGGGTGGGGGCGGTCTGCCGGGGATGACCCCACCGCTGGCACAGCAGCAACGGGCCAGCCAGCAGTTGCAGCGCTCGTTGCAGACACTCAATAACACCGTGGCAGCGATTGCCGCTCAGCAGGCCGCACAAGCCGCTGGACGTGCCGCCGCATTGGGCAGTGTGCAAGTGGTTCCGGACGGATTGGGCGAGGGCGGCCTGAAGATCGATAACAGCCTGAGCCAGGGCTGGATGAACGCCAAAGGCCCGCAACAGACCCAGGCCGACGGCAAGACCACGGTGAAGATCGAGCAGACCGCCGACAAGGCGATTCTCAATTGGGAAACGTTCAACGTCGGCCGCAATACCACAGTGGAATTTGCCCAGCAGGCCAACTGGGCGGTGCTCAATCGCGTCAACGATCCGAGCGCACGGGCCAGCCAGATTCAGGGGCAGATCAAAGCGGACGGCACGGTGATGCTGATCAACCGCAACGGCATCGTCTTCAGCGGTGGCAGCCAGGTCAATGTGCGAAATCTGGTAGCGGCAGCCGCGAACATGACCGATGCACAATTTCGCGATCGGGGTCTGTATTTCGACAGCACCGGCAGTCAGCCAACCTTTACCGACGCTGCTGGCAAAGTCCTGGTGGAGCGTGGCGCAGCCATACAAACGCATCAACCTGCGCTCTCCACCGACGCCGGCGGCTATACCTTGCTGCTTGGCCAGGACGTGCAGAACGATGGCTCGATCAGTACGGCCAAAGGTCAGACGGTGCTGGGGGCCGGGGATAGCTTCTATATCCGCAAGGGCTCGGGCACCGACGGCAATGGTTATTCAACCACTTTCGGCAGTGAGGTCATTCCCGGTTTCAAGGCTGACAGCTCGGGCAAGGTCAGCAACACCGGCCTGATCCAGGCATCCACCGGCGACATCACCCTGACCGGCCGCGACGTTATGCAAAACGGTGTGCTGCTGGCGAGCACTTCGGTGGCGACGCGCGGCACCGTGCATTTGCTCAATCCGGCCAGCGATGCCCAAGGCCGTGTGACCCTGGGCGAAAATGGCGTCAGTGCGATTGTGCTCGACAGCAGTGATCTCACGGCCCTGGACAGCCAGCGCGAGGCCGCGCTGACCGGCGTCAATGCCAACAACCGGATCCGCAGCGATCAGTCACGCATCGACATCGGCAGCGGCGGCACCGTCGAATTCAAAAGCGGCTCGATCACCCTTGCCACCGGTGGGCAGGTGGCAGTTGCCGCCGGACAGCGCAGTCTATTGCGCGAGGGGGCGGTGATCGACGTGTCCGGCGCCCTCGGTGTCAAAGTGGCGATGGCAAACAACAACATCAAGATCAACGTTCAGGGCAACGAGCAGCGTGATGCGCCGGTCAATCGCGAGAGCGGCGCGCTCAACAGTAACGACCTCTGGGTCGATGTCCGTGAGCTGGTATTCGTGCCGGCAGGCACCAACGGTTACGCCACCGACCGCTGGTACACCGCCGGTGGGTTGTTGGAGGTCGGCGGATACCTCGGCACTCAGGGCCATGGCGTTGGTGAATGGATGGCGCAGGGCGGTGAGGTGCGGTTTTCCGGAAAGGACGTGATCAGCGAAAAAGGTTCGCTGATCAATGTGTCCGGCGGCACGCTTGATGTGCAGGGCGGCGAGATTCGCCAGAGCTGGCTGCGCGGTGCGGACGGGCGGTTATACGAAGTGTCGCGTGCGCCGGGCGATATTCTCTACAACGGTCTTTACAACGGTTACGAAAGTCACAGCGAGCGCTGGGGCCAGACGGATTATTTCTATAGCCCGCTGATAGCGCCGACGCGTCGTCAGGAAGCGGGTTACACCGTTGGCCGGGATGCCGGCCAGTTGGTGGTCGCCACGGGCAACGCCGTGCTGGAAGGCCAGCTGTTGGGCGAGGTGTTTCAAGGCGAACGGCAAATCCAGGCACCGCGGGCAGGTCTGGACGGCTATGCCCAGACCCAGACCGCCCGGGCGCGGCGAGGGCAGTTGGTGGTTGGCAGTTACGATGCTGCTTATGTCGCTGCCAGTGCCGGCCTGCTCTATCAACTCGACCCGTTGCTCGATCAGGTGCAAGTGGGGGGCGCGCATGCCAGCGTAGCGAACGCAGGGCTGACCGACGCGGTCGCGGCAGAACGCGCAGGCAAACTGTTCCTCGATGCCGGGCTGCTCAATGGTTTCGCGCTGGGCGCGCTGAAGATCTCGGCGAAAAACACGATTGAAGTCAATGAAGGCGTGACGGTGGATCACGGTGGCAACATCACCCTGTTCAGCCCTGACGTGCAGGTCAATGCCGATCTGATTGCGCAAGGCGGCAGCCTGCAATTGGGCAACGTTTTGAACCAGCTCGCCACCGATCGGCGTGATGACACCAGTCTGCAGGTTTCAGCAGGCAAGCAAGCGCGAGTGACGGTTGCGCAGGGTGTGCAATTGCAGACACGCGGTCTGTGGAGCAACCTGTCGAGTAACCCGGACGACGCGGGCGGCCTGGCGTACCTCAATGGCGGGACGGTGTCGATCCGCAGTACCGGCGACATTCTGCTGGCCAGTGGCAGCCTGGTCGATGTTTCGTCGGGCGGTGCGGTATTGGCCAACGGCAAGACGCGTGGCGGCAAGGGTGGCGACGTGACGCTTGAATCCAGCGCCAACAGTGCGCCAGGCCTGTCGCGCATGGTGCTCGATGGCGAGGTGCAGGGCTATGGCGTGAACGGCGGCGGCACCTTGAGCGTGCAGGCCAGCAAGGTGCGGATCGGCGCTGCCGGCGAAGTGTCCGAAGAACAGACCTTGCGCCTGACGCCGGAGCTGTTCAGCACAGGGTTCAGCGCTTACAAAATCATCGGTCTGAAGGGGCTGGAGGTCGCCGCGCAAAGCGCGATCGATGTGCAGATGCCGGTCTATCGATTTGGCGAATCCGCCTCGACCATTGTGTCCGGTATGTCGCCGCGCGCTGCGCTGGAGCTATGGACGCCCGCGCTATTCCAGGAAGACCCGCTCAAGGGCGTCTTGACGCAAAGAGCCGGCGCTTCTGTCGCATTGCAGGCCGGCGCGACGCTTGCTGGCTTGATTGATCCCGCCAGCAGTCCGTTGTCGATTGGCGAAGGCTCACGGATCAGTGTCGATCCCGGCCAGCGCATCGGTTTGCGCGGGGCAGGCCAGATCACGCTTGAGGGTGAACTCAACGCCTGGGGCGGTACTGTCGATATCCGTCAACAGCAGTTCGGCGCGATTGATGTGGCGACGTCCTTGCAAGAGGCCGATCCGACCCCGCACAACCGTTCGATCTGGATCGGTGAACATGCCTTGATCGATGTCGCCGGTCGGGCAGCGACCGCTGTCGATGCGCTGGGCCGCGTCTACGGCCAGGTTGGCAAGGGTGGCTCGATCATTGTCGGTGGCGAGATTGATGTGAAGAAAATCACGGCGACCGCTGCTGATGCTTTCGTCATCATCCGCCACGGTGCGCGACTGGAAGCGTCCGGTGCGCAAGCCGTGCTCGATAGCGGTGGGCAAGGCCCCGCTCGTGTGGCCACCGATGGCGGACGGATCACCCTGAGTTCCTACAATGGTCTGTTCATCGAGGGCAGTCTGCAGGCCAATGCTGGCGGTGCAGGTGCGGCGGGCGGGCGTCTGGAGATCGCTCTGGATACACCGGCGTACGGTCCCGCGAACTTGAGCAATGCGGTGCGCGTGCCACGTGAAATGATCATTGCCCAAGGGCCCGCGCCGGCACTGCCGCAGCCGCTGCGAGCGGGTGAGGCTTCGCCACTTTTACGCTACGGGCGTACACGCGTGAGTGCCGATCAGCTGATGAGCGGTGGCTTCGACAGCGTGAGTCTGCTGAGCAACGGTCTGATGACGTTCGACGGCGATGTCGACCTGCACATGGGACAGGGCCTGAGCCTGTTCGCCGGTTCTCTTTCATTGGCCGAGTCGGCGAGTGACAGCGCCCGGGTCAACCTCAGCGCACCTTACCTGCGCCTGTCAGGGCTGGGCACCTATTTGAGCTCGGAAGTCAAAGTGCGTCCGCGGGTGATGAGCAATCCGACAGCGCAGTTGTCCGGCGCGCAATTCACCGCCAGCGCGAACCTGCTGGACCTGGGCAACTCGCTTTCATTCGGCACCGAAGGGACTCTCGTGCAATCGGCCGCACCGGCGCTGGCGGTCAGCCGCCGTGGCTTTGGTCTGGTCACGCTCGACAGCCAGGGCGACCTGCGCTTTCTCGCGCCAACCGATGAACAGCAGCGCAGCCGTCTGTGGACTGCGGGTGACATGCACATGCGGGCTGCGCAGATCTACCCGGCCAGTGGCGTCTCGGCTGAGGTGCGAGTGGGCTATCAAAGTATGGCCGGATCGGTGCCGGAGCATACGTTGCGTATCGGCAATCACGGGGCGGCGCCGACCGCTTTGCCTTACTCCGTGTTCGGCAGCCTGACACTCAGTGCGGGACAGATCGAGCAGGGCGGCGTCATTCGTGCGCCTTTGGGGCTGATATCCCTGGGTGATGACATCATCGTCAAAACCCGTGAACTTCACCTTCTGCCGGGCAGCGTGACTTCAGTCAGCGCCGCCGGACTGGTCATGCCCTATGGAGGAACCACCGACGGTATCGACTATCGGTACAACGGCAAGTCGGTAGTGTTGAATGGCATTGCCGGAGCGACCTCCGGGGTCATCCTTGATGCGCAGTACACCAATGTGCAGACCGGGGCGGTGATCGACCTTTCGGGCGGCGGCGATTTGCGCGGTGCCGGTTTTGTCTCCGGACGAGGTGGCTCCACCGATGCGCGTTTCAATCCGCTGGTACGCAATGCCACCGATGGCACCTTCAGTTTGCCGGGGCTGGCCAGCAACCCCGTGTATGCAATCGTGGCCGGTGACCAGAGCAGCTATGCGCCGATGCTGGCCGAGGCCGGCGCGGTCGACCCGCGTATCGGCCAGCAGATCACCCTCGGGACCGGCGTTGCCGGACTGGCACCCGGCACCTACACCTTGTTGCCATCGACCTTTGCCTTGTTACCGGGCGCCTTCCGGGTCGAAATCAATGGTCAAGCGATTGCGGGGCCGATGGACAGTGCGTTGAAGTTGCGCAATGGCTCGTGGACCACGGCCGGACAGCTGTCGATTGCCAACACCGGTATTCGCGACAGTTTGCCCAGCCAGGTCATCGTGACGTCTGCCGATGTGCTGCGGCGCTATTCACAGTACAACGAAACCGGGTTCAGCCAATTTGTGCTCAACGATGCTGCCCGCCGCGGTCTGCCGCGCGCCCGCACACCGCTGGACGGCAACACGCTGCACCTGCGCATGGTCAGTGGCGGCGAGCACGACTCAGCTCTGGATTTCAACGGGCAGGTGCTGTTCAAACCTGCCAGCGGCGGGGCCATTGGTACGGCGGTCGTGCAGGGCGGTTATACCGGCGCAGAGTTTGAAATTCTCGGTGCCGGGCATACGCGAACGCCAGGGTTCGACGGTGTATCGCTGTACGCCGACACCCTCAACCGCTTGAATGCCGGACGTTTGACCATCGGTGGCACCCCAACCGTGTATTACGGTTCGGAGGGCGGCTCGATCAAGGTGATCGGCAATACCTCGGCGATTCGTCTGCGCGAGGGCGCGATCCTCTCGGCGCCAGAGGTTGTGCTGAGCAGTAACAGCGCCAATGGCGGCATCACCATCGATGCGGGAGCGGGCGTCAATACCTTGGGGCGAGGTAACGTTCCGTATGATGCCGCAGCCGGTTTCGTCTACGAACCGGGGCGCTCCAGCCTGCTGGTGGTGTCCAACAGCTGGACGCCGGTGCTTGCGCCCACCGATGGCGGGGGCGGGAGCATTCGTATCGGCAACTGTCCGACGGCCGATTGCACCGCTGCGGCGTTGCTGTACTCCAACGGCAGCATCATCGCCGCGACTGACAAAGACTTCAAACTGGGCGAAAGCGTGCGCTTTGGCACTCGCCAACTCGGGCTTTCGGTCGGTGTGGTCAATGCCGGCAGTGCGCAAGCACTGGCCGCAGCCAGCTCCCGCACACCCGCGGGCCTGACGCTTAACCAGAACGTGCTGGATCGCCTGTTGCAGGGCGACACGCAATCTGGCGCCCCCGCCCTGGAAACCCTGAGTCTGGTGGCCCGCGATGCGTTCAACTTTTTCGGCAGCGTGACCCTCGACACCATTGATCCGCAGACCGGCCAGAGCCGTTTGCAGAATCTGGTGTTGGGTAGCCCGGCCATCTACGGCTCGGGCGCTGCCACCGATGTCGCGACGATCCGCACCCGCAATCTGATCTGGAACGGGGCGACTCAGGCCCCGGGTACGGTGGTCAAGGACGGCGCCGGCAACGGGCACGGTACGCTGGATATTCAGGCGCAGCGGATCGAATTGGGTTATGGCCCGAACCCGCAGCCCAATGGCCTGGATCGCAATAACCGACTGGCCCTGGGGTTTGCCAACGTCAACCTCAACGCCAGCGAGCGCATCACCGCCAACCACAAGGGCAGTCTGGCGGTGTACGAATCCCAAGGGGCTTATGACGCGGTCAAGGGGTTCAGCTACAGCGGCGGCAATCTCAATCTGCGCACGCCATTGCTGACCGGCGAGGCCGCCTCGGTCAGTGAACTCAAGGCGGGCAACAACCTGAATCTGAGTGGTAGCGCCACAACGGCTGCCGCGGATGCCCTCGGTGCGCAACTGAGCCTGACGGCACGCAGTGTCGTGCTCGACAGTCGCATCGTCCTCGCCAGCGGCAAGCTGCTGGTCAATGCCGAGGATGATCTGCTGCTTGGCAGCGGCGCGCAGGTGGACATGGCGGGCCGGGTTCTGCCGTTCAATGATGTGCAGAAATACAGCTGGGGCGGGGACGTGTCGTTGCAGAGCAACAACGGCAATATTCGGCAGTCGGCGGGCTCGCGAATCGATCTGTCCGCCGTCAACAATCAGGCCGGCCAATTGAGCGTTGTGGCGCTGGCCACTGACGCTGGACAGGTTGATCTGCAAGGGCAGATTGTCGGCAGCAGCAGTGGCTATTACGACGCGGGCGGTACGTGGGTGCCGTACAAGGCCGGTGGCGTGGACATTCGCGCCCAGCGCCTGGCGGGTGATTTGAGCGAGGCCTTTGCCAGCCTTAACCTGCGCTTGAATGCCGGCGGGGTAGTGGGCAGTCGAAGCTTCCAGTTCAAGCAGGGCGATCTGCGTATCGGTAACGAACTCAAAGCGGGCGAAGTCAATGTCTCGGTGGACAACGGCAACCTGACCGTGGACGGGGTGATCGATGCCAGTGGTGAACGGGTCGGCAGCATTCGCCTTGCCGGCAAAAACGGTTTGAGCCTGACGGGCAACGCGCTGCTCGATGCCCATGGCCGCGTACTGCGCGTCGACAGCTACGGCAAAATCATCGACGCACCGAACCGCGCCATGGTTGAACTCAATTCAGGTGACGGCGTGCTGACGCTGGCCGCTGGTGCACGGATTGATCTGCGTCACGGCACCGATGCAGTGCCTGGAAACCAGGCGGGACAACGCGATGACGTGTTGCGTGGGACGCTGGAGCTGAATGCACCGCGCCTGGGCAGCGGTGACATCGCGGTGGATGCCAGCGGTACGTTGAATATTCAAGGTGCCCGCTCCATCGGGCTGAATGCCGTGCGAAGTTACAGTGATGCTGCCGATGGCACCGATCCGGCGGCCAGCGGTCGCCCGTATCAAGTGATCGATCAAGCCTACCTGGACCGCATTCACTCAGACAGCAGCGGCTTTATCGATGCGGCGCTGGGTAACAGTGATCTGCTACAACGCAAACTGGCCGGCCTCAACAATGCGACCTATGCCGATGCGTTTCATCTGCGCCCGGGGGTGGAAATCGTCAGCAAAACCGCCGACGGCGATCTGGTGGTGCAGGGCGATCTCGACTTGTCCGGCTACCGTTACGCCAGCCTCAACCCGCACACTCGCCGGACCTCGGTGTATGGCACCGGGGAAGCGGGCAGCCTGTTGATCCGTGCCGGTGGCAACCTCGATATCTACGGCAGCATCAACGACGGTTTCGCACCGCCGCCGGAAACCGTGGACGACGCTGGCTGGAAACTGTTGCCGGGGATACAGCCTTTCGGCGGTGACCTGATCGTACCGGGCAGTGGTGTCAGCCTTGCCGAAGGGACGCTCTTTCCGGTTGGCGCCACCTTGAATTACGACCTGCCGATTCAAGCCGCCACACTGGCTGCGGGCACGGTGTTGCCGGTTCAGAGCACTTTGGCCGCACCTTACGTGTTACAGGGTGGAACGGTGCTGGCCGGCGATGTGCATGACGCGGCGGGTAACCTGATGTATGCCGCCGGTACGTTGCTCGACAACGCTGTGACCCTGCCGGCCGGCAGTCGTTTGGGTGCAGGTATCCGCTTGAACAACGCCACCGCACTGCAGGCCCTGCTCTGGCCCAAAGGCGTGCCGCTACCGGGTGCGGTTGATGCCGACAATAAAAAGGTGGGTGTTGTGTTGAACGGAACGTTGGCGCTGTTGCGGGGTTCGCTGATCCCCTCCATGACTAACGTGAAGCTCGCCGATGGCACGCTATTCCTCGACCTGCGTCCTGCCAATGGCAACCAGCAAGGTCGTAACTGGGCGATCGCCAGCATGCTGCCGGCGGGCAGTGCGTCGTGGTCGATGCGCATGGTGGCAGGGGCCGATCTGACCGCGGCCGACAGCCGTAGCGTGAAACCTCAGGCCAGCGTCGGCAACTTGCAGATGGCCGACACTCACTATGGTGTGAGCATGATCGAGGTGGCCGGCAAACTGGTCTGGGCGGTGGATAACGAGTATGGCTTTACACCGTACGAACCGGTTCCCGAGGAATACCTTGTGCTCTGTGATATCGCTCCCGGTTCTTGCGCGCCCATGGCGCGCAGTGTGTGGGCGCCTGGCAACTGGATGGGCATGCCGGATTACACACCGATGAACGATGACGAATTGTTCTGGTGCTCCATCGACCCGGCACTGTGCATTGAAAACAATCCGAGCAAGAGCGCCCAGGCCCACACGCAGATGTTCAGCGTTTTGCGTACTGGCACCGGCGACCTGGATTTGATGGCGGCCGGTAACCTGAGCATGGCTTCACCTTTCGGCGTCTACACCGCCGGCACCCAATCGGCAGACGTCGATGCGCGTTATAACCAGCCCCGCGGAAGGCTGTCGGCTGATGGCTCGGTATTGGGCAGCGCTGGCAGCGATAACGAAAAATGGGTCGATGGCGGCAGTGCCAGCCTCTATCAGGCCTGGTATCCGCAGATGGGCGGTAACCTGACGATCAATGCCGGCGGGTCTGTGTCCGGTGACGTGCTTGGCCGTCGCTCGGTCGCCACGGGCGACGGTACGCGGGAGCAGGTGCCGAGTGTGGCGGTGGGCAATTGGCTCTGGCGCCAGGGCACCGGCAACAACGATGTACCGACTGCCTGGTGGATCAATTTCGGCAGCTACGCTGCGCAGCCATTGCCAGCGCTGGGCGAGGAAACCAGACCTTATCTGGTGGGCTTTACCGGGTTCGGTACGCTGGGCGGCGGCAACATCAGTCTGAGCGCCGGCGGGGATGCTGGCATGCTCAAGGCCATGGGCGACGACAGGTATGCGTCGTACCCTCGCAGTCAGGGGTTGATCGTGGCTGTCGGCAGTACGGGCCGCGTGGACAGTGACGGGAACGTGCAACTGACCGGTGGCGGAGACCTGGATATTCGTCTGGGCGGTGTCCTTAATCCGTCTCTGCAGGCACGTGCCGGCCTGGCGGGTACCGGCACGCCGACGCACGACTTGCAGGGCGCGCTCATCAACCTGCGCGGTGCGGCGAAACTGACGGGCGCCGCGTTGGGCGGTATCAATCTGCAGTACGGCGCCTCGGCGCTGTTTCATGACCCACGGGAAACGCGCGCCTTCGATCCGTTCAACTCGACGGCCAGTAATGCCAGTGGTGGGCTGGTGCTGATTCCCGGTGACTCCGGCATGCGCCTCAACACCCGCGGCGATCTGGTGTTGGGCGCCGCCGCCGATCCGGGCCGCGTGCGGTTGCAGAACTCCACACCGTTTACCACGGCGGATGGCGTTTACCATGCCGGTGGCGGTTTGAGTGGTTTCTCGCTGTGGACCGATCACACGTCCATCGATTTGTTCTCGGCCGGCGGCAACCTGGCGCCCAGCACCCAGTTGATGGAAACCACCGGGCAGGACCCCGTCGCCGGGCTTAACGGGTCACCGACCGATGACCGCTTCGTCTTTCCTTCGATATTGCGTGCCGTGGCCGGCCTGGGCTCGATTTATGCGGGACCATCAGCGGCCTACGGCATAGGCAACCCGGCGCCGGCTCTGGCCTGGTCATTGCTGTTGGCACCTTCCAGCGCGGGGCAGCTTGAACTGATCGCTGGAGATTCGATCTATGCCGGCGGCTACGCCATCAACCAGTCAGGGGCCAGCCCGGCGGCGCTCGCCACACCGTTTGCACCCGCGTTCAATGGCTACGGCAACAACCAGTCCGCACGGCCGATCATGACCAATGCCGGCAGTGATGGTGTGCTGGCGCAAACCAATTCGCGCTATCCACTGTTTGCCTTTGGTCCCGATAGCTACTCGGGGTTGAGCAGTGTTCAGGGGCCGGCGCGCTTCTATGCACTGACCGGTGACCTGGTAGGAATTCGCACGGGCGAAACGCTGGCGTTCGCGACCACGAAGCGCACCTGGTATGAATCGGCAGGCCCGGTGTGGATGGTGGCGGGGCGTGACATCGTGGCGTCCGGTACCCATTTGGGGCAACCCACGTTTGCGCCCGTTGGGGGCATGAGTCGCAATAACGAACAGATCGCGTCTACCGGCAATCTGTTCGTGCACAACGATGCGCGCGACATTTCGCGGGTTTCGGCCGGGCGAGACATTCTCTACAGCAGCTTCGACATTGCCGGCCCGGGTGTTCTGGACGTCAATGCCGGGCGCAATATCCTGATGGAAGATCGCGCCAGCATCACCAGCCTCGGCCCTGTCGTGGCTGGTGATCAGCGCCCCGGTGCGAGCATCGTGATGCAAGCGGGCGCGGGCGCGCAGGGGCCGGATTACTTACGGTTTATTGCGCGTTATCTGAACCCGCAAAACGTCGCGGATTTGGCTGTGGCCCTTAGCGCGCAACCGGGCAAAGTGGTCAAGACCTACGTCGAAGAACTGCAGAGCTGGCTGAGCCTGGGTTATGGCTTCAAGGGTAGCGACGAACAGGCGCAAGCGTTCTTCGCCGCACTGCCGAGTACCGAGCAGGCGATCTTCGCCCGCCAGGTGTACTTCGCCGAATTGCGAGCCGGTGGCCTGGAATACACCGATGCCGACGGCCCGCGCACCGGCAGTTACCTGCGCGGTCGCAACGCCATTGCGGCGCTGTTCCCGACCGCCGACGTGGCCGGCAATTCGATTCGCTATGACGGCGATATCACGATGTACGGCGGAGCAGGGGTCAAGACGCTGTTTGGCGGAGACATCCAGATGCTTACGCCAGGTGGTGGTCAAGTGTTCGGCATCGAAGGCGCGGCGCCGCCGTCGACGGCGGGGATCATCACTCAGGGTTCGGGCGACATTCAGCTGTACTCGCAAGGCAGCATTCTGCTCGGCCAGAGCCGGATCATGACCACGTTCGGCGGCTCGATTCTCGGCTGGTCCGCCGAGGGCGACATCAACGCCGGTCGCGGCTCGAAAACCACCGTGGTCTACACGCCGCCAAAACGTGTGTACGACAGCTGGGGCAACGTCACGCTGTCGCCATCGGTGCCGAGCACCGGCGCCGGTATCGCCACGCTCAACCCGATCGCCGAAGTGGCGCCAGGCAACATCGACCTGATCGCGCCACTGGGCACCATCGACGCCGGCGAAGCGGGGATTCGCGTGTCTGGCAACGTCAACATCGCCGCGCTGACGGTGGTCAATGCCGCGAACATTTCGGTACAGGGCAAGGCAACCGGCGTGCCGGTGGTGTCGGCGGTGAATACCGGCGCAATCACCTCGGCCAGTTCGGCGGCATCCTCCGCTACGCAAGCGGCGGAAGACGTCGCCCGGCAGCAACAGGCAGCGGCGCGGCAGAACCAGGCCTCGGTGTTCACTGTGCAGGTGCTCAGCTTCGGCAACGAGCAACTGGCGCCGTCGCGTGATGGTGCCAGTCGCGCGCCGGCGACCGGTTACAACCCGGACAGCCCGGTGCAGGTGCTAGGCGCCGGGGCATTGGATGAACAGGCGAAGCAGCAGCTGACCGAGGAGGAGCGAGGGCAGCTGACGTTGTAAAAGACTCTCGTGCAGTACGTTTGGGCGGCCGGTTGGCCGCCTTTTTTTAGTGTGGAGGGGATCGCGGATATTTTTGTCGAGCGTGAAGTACCGTCAGTATTTTGATGACCCCATTCACCTGATATACCAGCAGATAGTTAGGATGAATCACCATCTCACGTGTGCCTTGCACTCGACCAGATCGGAAACCATAGGGTATGGATGAAAGCTTTTCCGCCGCTGCTACAGCCTTGCGTTCCATAGAAATCGAAGCGGTGGAGTTGAATTGGTCGATGTATTCGCAGATGTCAGCCAGTTGAGCAAGAGCCTTGTTGCTCCATCTAACCAGCAGCGCGGCGGCTCCTGCGCCTCTCTTCGAGCATTTGGGCGAGCAGTATCATAGCTTCATCGTGAGGAACGCCCGGATGCGGATCATCAAGTGCTTCCTGGACCTGCGCACGAAACCAAAGGTCGTATTCCGCAGCCTCTTCTTCGGTTTCGAAGTCTGAAACGATAAGTGAAAGTTCAGCGCTCATAATGACCTCCGTGATCAATGTGAAGCAGTCTAAGGGGGATGTGGGCTCGTTGTCGTCACTGGCGGGACGAGGGAGACATCATCCCCAAACGGACGATTCAAATCTGTCAGACGCTTCGCTTGTGATGCACGTGAAGTCGATGAGGGGTGTAGTTCGATTCTGTAGGAAATCAGCTTTGGGTCATCGGGCTGACAGCCGCCGCTCAAAGCCGCAGCCACAGCCACGCCGCAGTCAGTTACCGTCCGCCACTTTGCGCTCGATCTCATCGACCTTGCGCTGCAGTTCTTCCGCTTCCTGCTCTTTGACCCGAGTGGAAGACGGCGTGATGACCTTGTCCACGCCTTCGGTTTTGTCGTCACGGTCCTGCAGATCGCGTTCGACCACGTTCACCGGTTTACCGCTGGCATCGGTGGGCGGGGCGTTGGGGGTTTTGTCGTCGTTGGGGTTCATGGCGCTGGCCTCCTGTGGGTGTACACATTGGAGACAGCGCGGCGGCAGACGTTCGAAATTTTTCAGCGGCGAGGCCCTCTCCCGCAGGAGAGGGCGCAACAGCGATTTCAGTCCTTGAGAATGTCGCGGTCCTTGGTTTCCGGCAGGAAGAAGGTGCCGAGTATCGCCGTCGCCACTGCGATGACGATCGGGTACCACAGCCCGTAGTAGATATCGCCGGTGGCGGCGACCATGGCGAAGGCCACGGTGGGCAGGAAGCCGCCGAACCAGCCGTTGCCGATGTGGTAGGGCAGCGACATCGAGGTGTAGCGGATGCGCGTCGGGAACAGCTCGACCAGCCACGCGGCGATCGGGCCATACACCATGGTCACGTAGATCACCAGCACGGTCAGCAGGAGCAGCATCATCGGATAATTGATTTTCGCCGGGTCGGCTTTTTCCGGGTAACCGGCTTCTTTCAGCGCCGCGCCGAGGTTGGCGGTGAAGGCGTCGTTGCGGGTCTTGAAGTCGGCGGCGGGGAGGGCGCTGCCTTCGAAGCTCTCGACGACGCGATCACCGATGCGCACCTGCGCCACCGTGTTCGGTTCGGCGGCGACGTTCTCGTACGGGATCGCGCGTTTCGCCAGCAGCGTCTTGGCCAGGTCGCAGGAGCTGGTGAATTTGGCCTTGCCCACCGGATCGAACTGGAACGAGCACTGCTCGGGACTGGCGATCACCTTGACCGGATTTTTTTCCTGGGCGACGAACACGTCCGGGTTGCCGTACTGGGTCAGCGCATGAAAGATCGGAAAGTACGTCAGCGCAGCCAAGATGCACCCGGCCATGATGATCGGCTTGCGCCCGATGCGATCGGACAGGCTGCCGAAAATCACGAAGAACGGCGTGCCGATCAGCAGCGAGCCGGCGATCAGCAGGTTGGCGGTCTGCGGATCGATCTTCAATGTTTGCAACAGGAAGAACAGCGCATAGAACTGCCCGGTGTACCAGACCACCGCTTGCCCGGCGGTGCCGCCGAGCAGCGACATGATCACCACTTTGAGGTTGTCCCAGCGCGCGAAGGACTCGGTCAGCGGCGCCTTCGAGGCCTTGCCTTCGTCCTTCATTTTCTGGAACACCGGCGACTCGCTCAGTTGCAGGCGGATGTACACCGACACGGCCAGCAGAATGATCGACAGCAGAAACGGAATCCGCCAGCCCCACGCCTCGAACGCTTCGGTGCCCAGCGCCGTGCGGCAGGCGAGGATCACCAGCAGCGACATGAACAGACCGAGAGTGGCGGTGGTTTGAATCCACGAGGTGAAAAAGCCACGGCGATTACGTGGCGCGTGTTCGGCCACGTAGGTCGCGGCGCCGCCGTATTCTCCGCCCAGCGCCAGACCCTGGAGCAGGCGCAGGGTAATGAGGATCACCGGGGCTGCGACGCCTATGGTTGCGTAGCCGGGCAGCAGACCGACGATTGCCGTCGACACGCCCATGATCACGATGGTGATCAGAAACGTGTGTTTGCGCCCGATCATGTCTCCCAGGCGCCCGAAGACGATGGCGCCGAACGGCCGCACGGCGAACCCGGCAGCGAAGGCCAGCAGGGCAAAGATGAACGCGGTGGTTTCGTTGACGCCGGCAAAGAAGTGCTTGGCGATGATCGCCGCCAGTGAGCCGTAGAGGTAAAAGTCGTACCACTCGAAAACCGTGCCCAGCGAGGAAGCGAAGATGACCTTGCGCTCCTCCCTGGTGATGCCGCCGCTGCGGGGCGGTGTGCCGGTGGATGCTGTGTCGATTGTGGCCATGGGTGTTCTCCGTCGTGCTTATTGTTGTAGGCCGGAGTCCCCCGTTACTGCCTGTCGCACTCTGGCCCGTTGGCATCTGCCGCCGTTGCTCTCGCGTGAAGCTTGCACAGTCTGACCGCCTCGCAGGGCTGCAAGGTTTCCTGAAGCATAATCAGCTTTTGCCAGATATCCACTCGGCCTACGCTTTGACCCAACGCTGCCGGCTCCAGGCGCTCAGCCAGTCAACCAGAAACACCAGCAACAGCATCGCCAGAATCACCGTGCTGGCCTGGGCTTCCTGGAACAGACTGAGACTGACATACAGCATCTGCCCCAGCCCGCCAGCGCCGACAAAACCCAGCACGCTGGCCATGCGGATGTTGTTTTCCCAGCGATACAGGCAGTAGGCGAGCAGTTGCGGGGCGAGGTTGGGCAGGGTGCCGTAGCAGAACGCGACGATCGGATTGCCGCCCTGCAAGCGGATCGCCTCGGCCGGTTGCGGCGGGGTGTTTTCCAGCGCTTCGGCGAACAGTCGGCCGAGTACGCCAGTGGTGTGCAGGGCGAGGGCGAGGGTGCCGGCGTTCGGGCCGAGGCCGGCGGCGAGCACCATCAGCGCCGCCCAGACCAGTTCCGGAATCGCCCGCAAGCCGTTGAGCAGCAGACGCGCCGCACTTTGCAGCGGCCAGCCGAAACGCCCGGCGGCGGGCAGCGCCAGGACGATGCCGAACAACGCCGCGAGCAGGGTGCCGAGGGCCGACATGGCCAGGGTTTCCAGCGAACCGTGGGCGATGGCTTTCAGGTAACTGGCGCTCAAGTCAGGGCTGAGAAAGCGCTGCACATAACTGCCCATCTGCTTGAGGCTGTTGGCGCTGCCCAGTTCGGCCAGATCCAGTTCCAGATAAGCGAAAGACGCGACTACCGAGAGCGCAATGGCGGCGAGCAACAGCAGATTGATCAGGCGCCTCATGTCAGCCTCCAGCGCAGCAAACGGCTGAGTTGATCGGCGCACAGCACCAGCAGCAGGAACGTCAGCAACATGCTGGCGACTTCACCGCCGGCGAACATGCGGATCGACAAGTCAATCTGTTGCCCCAGGCCACCGGCACCAACAAAGCCCATCACCACCGAGGCACGGATCGCGCACTCCCAGCGGTAGACGGTGTAGGAGAGCAATTCGGCGGCGACGTTCGGCAACGTGCCGTAAGCAAACGCCGCCAGTCGACCGCTGCCGGCCTGCAACAACGCGTGCGCCGGACGCTGGTCGGTGGATTCGAAAATTTCTGCGTAGACCTTGCCGAGCATGCCGCTGTAGGTGATAGCGATGGCTAACACACCCGCCGCCGGGCCGAGGCCGACCGCGCGGACGAACAACAGCGCCCAAACGATTTCCGGCACGCTGCGCAAAAAGATCAGCAAGCCGCGAACCGGCCAGCGCAGCAACCGCCCAAGCAGGCTCGGCACGCCGCCCCGGGACGCCGCCGAGAGCGATAGCGCGCGGCTGGCGATCAGGCTCGCCGGCACTGCCAGCAGTAGCGCCAGGGCCATGCCCGCCGTGGCAATCGCCAGGGTTTGCAGGGTGGCTTTGAGCAGCAGTTGCAGGAACCCTTGATCGTGCGCCGGCGGCCAGAATGCCGAAACGAAACGGCCCATTTCGTTCTGGCTATCGGCCTGAAACAACACGCCCAGGTCCAGCTCACTGAGCTGAATGCCCGGCCATAGCAAAGCCAGCGCCAGCAGCGTCAGCAACAGTCGCGGCCACGCCGCCGGGTCCCGTGAATCGGCCTTCAGCATCGCGGAATCTGCACAATCAAAGGCGCGGCCGCTGGTGCAGGCGATTGCAGTTGTTCATTGGCGTACAACGCATCGAGCTTGTCGCGACTGACTTCGTCAGAACGGCAGTCGAAAAGAATCTGCCCGTCGCGCAAACCGATGATCCGTGGAAAGTGTGCCAGCGCCAGATCTACCGCGTGCAGGCTCGCCACCAGCGTGACGTTGTGCTCGCGAGCATGGCGCGACAGGATCGACAATGTGTGGCCGGCGAGCACCGGGTCCATCGCTGACACCGGCTCGTCGGCGAGCAATATTTCCGGCGCCTGATACAGCACCCGCGCAATGCCGACGCGCTGCAATTGCCCGCCGGACAATTGCTGGCAATGGGCGAACAGTTTGTCGCCCAGATCCAGTCGCGCCAACGCCGCGCGAGCGCCCGCCACATCCAGTGGATGCAGCAGGTTCAGCAGACTTTTGCCCAGACTCCACTGGCCAAGCTTGCCGGCCAGCACGGCCGTAATCACCCGCTGACGCGGCGGAATCGGTGGCGCCTGATGCACCAGACCGATGCGCGCACGCAGGCGCTGCCGCTGGCGCGCCGACAGGTGCCAGGCACGTTCGCCGAGCACTTCGATCTCGCCGCTGCTGGGCTTGAGCGCGGTCGCCAGCAGATTGAGCAGGCTTGATTTGCCCGCGCCGGACGGGCCGATGATCGCGACCTGTTCGCCAGTGCCAATCTGTACGTCGATAGTGCGAAGGGCATCGACGCCATTGGCATGGCGCAGGCTGCCCTGGGTGAGGCGTAGGGTCATTTCAGCAGTTCGGCGGCGCGGGCGGCTTCCTCGATGCCCTTGTAGTTCTCGGGCTTGGTGTCGATGAAGCGACTGGCGGCCTGCAGATCGAGGATCTTCTTCTGCTCAGGGTTGGCCGGGTCGAGGTCGAGGAAAGCTTTCTTGATTTTCGCGGCCAGCTTCGGATCAAGGGTGCCGCGCACGGTCCAGTTGTAATCGAAGTAGGTCGGGGTGGTGGCGAAGACCTTGACCTTATCGGTGTCGACCTTGCCAGCGTCGACCAGTTTCTGCCAGACACTGGCGTTCAACACACCGGCATCGACCTTGCCGGCCTGCACCCAGGCAACGGTGGCGTCATGTGCGCCGGAATAGGCAACGCGGCTGAAATAGCCTTCAGGCTTGATGCCGTCGTTTTTCAGCATGAAGTAACGCGGCATCAGGCTGCCGGAGGTGGACGACACCGAACCGAAGGCGAAGGTTTTGCCCTTGAGGTCGGCGAGGCTTTTCACGTTCGGGTCGGCGGTGATGAATTTGCTGGTGAACTGCGCATCCTGCTCGCGCTGCACCAGCGGGATCACTGGCGTGGTGGCGTCGGTCTTCAAACGTGCCTGCACAAAAGTGAAACCGCCGAGCCAGGCCATATCGAGGCGATCGGTGGCCAGCGCTTCAACCACCGCCGGGTAGTCGGCGACAGGCACAAACTGCACCTTCATGCCCAACTGCTGCCCAAGATAGGCACCCAGCGGTTCGAACTTGCGCAGCAGCTCGGTCGGAGCTTCGTCGGGAATCGCGCTGACGCGCAGGACATCAGCGGCCTGCGTCATCAGGGCAGAAAAGGACAGCGCCAGACCGGCGGTGAGGGCGAGGGTACGCTTGAACATAGAATTCTCCGTTTCATAAGCGTCAACATTCGAAGGGCTGCCGCTACAGAGCGGCGCGCCACGTCAGGGTAGACGAAACGGCGAGGTTATACGCATTCGCGAGGAGATTGGCCAGCCTCCGTGCCGGCGCGTTGTGTCTGTTTGTGTGCGGCGCCGGTCAGGCCGCTTCGGGCAGTTTCGCAATCACCTTGATCTCGAAATCGAAACCCGCCAGCCAGGTCACGCCGACAGCGGTGACAGTCGGGAACGGCGCTTCGCCCCAGAACTCTGGGACCACACTCCAGATTGTTTCGAACGTCGAGTGCGGATCGACCATGAACACAGTGACATCCACCGCGTCGTCGAAGCTGCAACCGGCCGCAGCGAGGATCGCGTTGAGGTTGTTGAACGCCGTGCGCACCTGACCGGGCAAATCGGCCTCGGGTGAACCGTCCTCGCGGCTGCCGACTTGTCCGGAGACAAACAGAAAACCGTTGGAGCGAATTGCCGGCGAGTAACGGTGACGCTCGTACAGGGCATGGCGGGCAGGTGGGAAAACGACATCGCGCTTAGACATGGTGCTGACTCCATCAGTGGTTGATGGAGCGACTTTAGGTATTTGCAGCTGCCGGATAAACGCGCAAGCTTGGCGTTCACTGTTTGCAAATCCCAAACAATCGAGGGGCGCGGATGGACCGATTCGATGCGATGCAGGCCTTTGCCCGGGTGGTCGAGGCGGGCAGTTTCACCAAGGCGGCCGAAACCTTGCACATGAGCAAGACCACGGTGACGCAACTGGTGCAGCAACTGGAGGCGCGGCTGCGAGTCAAGCTGCTCAACCGCACCACGCGCAAGGTCAACGTCACCGCTGATGGCGCCGCGTATTACGAACGCGTGGTCAAGCTACTCGCCGACATGGACGACGCCGAAACCAGCCTGCCCGGCGCCGCTGCACGGCCACGCGGGCGCTTGCGCATCGACGTGCCGAGCCCGTTCGCGCGGCTGATCCTGGTGCCAGCCTTACCGGAATTTCATGCGCGCTACCCGGACATTCAGATCGACATGGGCGTGAGCGACCGCATCGTCGACATCATCGATGAGAACGTCGATTGCGTGGTGCGCGGCGGCGAGCTGCTCGATCAATCGCTGATGGCGCGCAAGCTTGCCGATCTGCCACTGGGCGTATTTGCCGCACCGGCTTATCTGGCTCGCGAAGGTACGCCCGACCATCCGCGCGAACTGGAAGACTCCCATCACCGCGTCGTCGCTTTCCTCTGGGCCCGCACCGGCAAACCAGTGCCGTACGCTTTGCACAACGGCACCGAGCAGATGCACATCAAGGGTCGGCATGCGCTCGCGGTCGACGACGGCAATGCCTATTTGGCGGCGGGGCTGGCGGGCATGGGTGTGTTGTGGCTGCCGACGTATATGTCTGATGCGCATGTGGCGCGGGGCGAACTGGTGCAATTGTTTGAAGGCTGGCAGCTTGAGTCGATGCCGCTTTATCTGGCCTATCCGCCGAACCGGCATGTCAGCCTGAAGTTGCGGGTTTTTATTGATTGGGTGGTTGGGCTGATGGCCGTACCTGCGTCCGGTGTGAAGCACCAGTCACGGCCATGATTGACTCTTGCGCAGAACCGGCCAACTATCGCCGCATAACAACGACCGATGGACCCGACCTTGATTGAACGACGTCAATTCAGTGGTGGCATGAAGGGCAAGAACCTTCGCTATCTGAATGAACAGAACCCCGATAACACCGGCGTGACCCGCACCGGTTTCCTCTTGCTCGAACACTTTTCGCTGCCGGCCTTCACCCAGGCGCTGGACACGGTGGTCACTACCAACCTGTTGCGCCCGGGACTTTTCTCGTCGCGCACCTTCGGCCTCGGCGATGGCGAGGTGATCAGCGATCTGGGCCTGGTCATCCGCCCCGATGCGCGGCTGGATTCTGCTGCGCTCAACGAGCTGGATCTGCTGGTGGTCTGCGGTGGTTATCGCACCGAGCTGCGCGCCAGCGACGAATTCATCGGCTTGCTCAAGTCGGCAGCGGAGCGGGGCGTGAGCCTCGCCGGATTGTGGAATGGATCGTGGTTTCTCGGCCGCGCCGGTTTGCTCGATGGCTATCGCTGCTCGATCCACCCGGAACATCGCCCGGCGCTCACCGAAATCGCCAAGAGCACCCACGTCAGCAGCGAACCCTACGTCATTGATCGCGATCGCCTCACCGCCTCCAGCCCGTCCGGGGCGTTTCACATGGCGCTGGACTGGATCAAGGGCTTGCATGGCAAAGCGTTGGTCGAGGGCATCGAAGACATCCTCGCCTTCGAAGAGTCGCGCTACCGGCGGATCAAACCGGATGAAAACATCTGCGTCAGTGCGCCGTTGCGTGAAGTGATCAAGCTGATGGACGCCAACCTGGAAGAACCGCTGGAGCTGGAGCAACTGGCCGTCTACGCCGGCCGCTCACGACGCCAGCTCGAGCGTTTGTTCAAGGAACAACTGGGCACCACGCCACAGCGCTATTACCTGGAACTGCGCATCACCGAGGCGCGACGCCTGCTGCAACACACGGAGCTGTCACAGGTGGAAGTGTTGGTGGCGTGTGGCTTCGTCTCACCGAGCCATTTCAGCAAGTGCTACAGCTCGTACTTCGGTTATCGGCCTTCGAAGGAAAAACGGCTGGTCAAATAGAACCAGCCGTTTCAATGACCCCGGAGGTTTTCTTCAGAGTTGGTCGGCATCCACTACTGCCTGGGCGAATGCCTTCGGCGCCTCTTGAGGCAAATTGTGTCCGACCCCACCTTCAACGAGCCTGAACTGATATTTCCCGGTAAAACGCTTGGCATAGTCCTCAGGCTTGGGATGCGGCGCGCCATTGGCGTCGCCTTCCAGGGTAATCGTCGGCACGCTGATCGACGGTGCAGTCGCAAGCTTCTCTTCCAGCGCGGCATATTTCGCCTCGCCCTGCACCAGGCCCAGACGCCAGCGGTAGTTGAACACAGTGATCTCGACGTGATCAGGGTTCTGCAACGCCTTGGCACTGCGGTCGAAGGTGGCGTCATCAAACTTCCACTGCGGCGAAGCCAGTTGCCAAATGAGTTTGGCGAAGTCGTGGGTGTTCTTTTCATAGCCGGCGCGGCCGCGCTCGGTGGCGAAGTAGAACTGGTACCACCATTGCAATTCGGCTTTCGGCGGCAGCGGATTTTGCCCGGCGGCCTGATTGCCGATCAGGTAGCCACTGACTGCCACCAGCGCTTTGACCCGCTCTGGCCACAGCGCTGCGACGATGTCAGCCGAACGAGCGCCCCAGTCGTAGCCGCCAAGCACCGCTTGTTTGATTTTCAGCGCATCCATGAAGTCGATCACGTCGCTGGCCAGCGCCGCCGGCTGGCCGTTGCGCAGGGTATCTTCGGAGAGGAACTGCGTATCGCCGTAACCCCGTGCATACGGCATCAGCACGCGGTAACCCTTGGCGGCGAGCAGGGGCGCGACTTCGTCGTAGCTGTGAATGTCGTAGGGCCAGCCGTGCAGCAGAATCACCACGGGACCGTCGGCAGGACCGGTTTCGGCGTAGGCCACATCAAGTACGCCGGCCTTGATGTGTTTCAGCGGGCCGAAAGGTGAGGGCGTCGAATAGCTCACGGCGGCCGGTTCAGTGGTTTGCGCCTGAGCGCTGCCAACCGCGCCGAGCAGCGACAGCGCCAGCATCGACAAGCCGAGCGCGTGGGTGATTTTTGAGGTGTGCAGAGCCTGTTTCATGCTGACGTCTCCTTTGCGTGCCTGTGGTCAAGGGACGAGATGAACCCTTGAAACCGTGGAGGCATTGAAGCGTGGCGAGGTATCCGCTCTGTGTCGCTGAACATGTTTTTTGCAAGGGTGTGTATGGCAGCGGGGCGCGTACACACTGTGATACACGGGAGCCAAACCCAAGGTTTTCGCGCGAAAATAATAAGTGGCTGTTTTAAAACAAAAAATATTTCATCTCAGGCTTCCCAAACGAAACGAATGTTGATAAATTGCGCCCCGTTCTCACAGCGATCCTCACGGAGCCGCTGACCAGAGCTACAGGGGCGTCGCCAAGCGGTAAGGCAGCAGGTTTTGATCCTGCCATGCGTTGGTTCGAATCCAGCCGCCCCTGCCATCTACGAAAAAACGCCAACTTCGCAAGAAGTTGGCGTTTTTTTATGCCTGCGATTTACGCGCTTGAGCCAAGCAGGCGTGCGCGATGTCGAAGCACCGCACACGCCGGTCACTCAGTGCGGTGCGCGCGGGATGGTTTTCATCAGGTCTTCAGGGCTGATGTGACCGACCACGCTGCCCGGCTGCGGCAGATTGAGGATGTGGCCTTTCATCTTGCCGATGATGTGCATCTCGCAGGGCTTGCAATCGAACTTCAGCGTCAGCACTTCATCGCCGTGGATCAACTGCATCGGCGCGACCTTGGTGCGAACGCCGGTCACGCCTTTGGCCTGTTTCGGGCACAGGTTGAAGGAGAAACGCAGGCAGTGCTTGGTGATCATCACCGGCACTTCGCCCGGCTCTTCGTGGGCTTCGTACGCTGCGTCGATCAGCTTGACACCGTGACGGTGGTAGAAGTCGCGCGCCTTCTGGTTGTAGACGTTGGCGAGGAAGGTCAGGTGCGAATCCGGATACACCGGCGGCGGCGTGGTTTCGGCCTTGCGGCTGCCACGCGGATGCGCCGCGACACGTGCTGCAGTCAGTGCTTCGATCACTTCACGGCGCAGGGACTTGAGCTGCGAGTTGGGAATGAAGAACGCTTGCGGCGCATCAAGTCTGACGTCAGTGGCGTGGTACTGCGTGGTGCCGAGTTGGCCGAGCAGGTCACGCAGTTGCTCCAGCGCTTGCTCTGGCTTGTTGGCGACACCGAACGGCCCGTTGAGGGTGACGCTGGCGCTGATGCCTTCTTCGCTGGTCGCGGTCACTTCCAGCTGTTCTTCACGCAGGCGGGCAAACCAGCTCAGGGCCACGCGACGTTCCGAAGAAGTCTTCTGCAACGCCTGCTGCCAGTTGTGATCGAGGTTGCGATTCAACGGGTGGTTCGGACGTAACTTGAACAGGCCCTCGGGCATTTCGTTCGGCTCGACGCGATAGCGGTAGCGCTTCTCGCCGTCTTCTTCGAACTCGCCTTTGGCTTCGGCGATGTTGGCGCGGAAACCGACCACTTCGCGTTTGACCAGAACGTTCAGACCATCACCGTTGGACAGCGGCTCGTGCGTCACCACCTGCATGTCACGCTTGCCGACTTTTTCCACGGTGCCGACCGGCAGGCCGGTGAACGTCGGCGAATCGAAGGCGCCGATGTCGATCTTGCGATCGGTGACAAAGTAATCGGTGCTGCCACGGTGGAAGGTTTTTTCCGGATCAGGCAGGAAGAAATGCACGGTACGGCCGCTGGAAGCGCGGGCCAGGTCCGGGCGGTCTTCGAGCACTTCGTCGAGGCGCTGGCGGTAATAGGACGTGATGTTCTTCACATAGCCCATGTCCTTGTAGCGACCTTCGATCTTGAACGAACGCACGCCGGCCTCGACCAGTGCGCGGATGTTGGCGCTCTGGTTGTTGTCTTTCATCGACAACAGGTGTTTTTCGTAGGCGATCACGCCACCCTTTTCATCTTTCAGGGTGTAGGGCAAGCGGCAGGCCTGGGAGCAGTCGCCACGGTTGGCGCTGCGGCCGGTTTGCGCGTGGGAGATGTTGCACTGGCCGGAGAAGGCCACGCACAGCGCGCCGTGGATGAAGAACTCGATGGCCGCTTCGGTTTCATCGGCAATGGCGCGGATTTCCTGCAGGTTCAGCTCGCGGGCCAGCACCAGCTGCGAGAACCCGGCCTGATCGAGGAACTTCGCTCGCTCAAGCGTGCGGATATCGGTCTGGGTCGAGGCGTGCAGCTCGATCGGCGGAATATCCAGCTCCATCACGCCCAGATCCTGGACGATCAGCGCATCGACGCCAGCGTCATACAACTGATGGATCAGCTTGCGCGCCGGCTCCAGTTCGTTGTCGTGCAGGATGGTATTGATAGTGGTGAAGATGCGCGCGTGGTAACGGCGGGCGAATTCGACCAGTTCGGCGATTTCGCTGACTTCGTTGCAGGCGTTGTGGCGCGCACCGAAGCTCGGGCCGCCGATGTACACGGCGTCGGCGCCATGCAGGATGGCCTCGCGAGCGATGGCGACATCGCGGGCAGGGCTGAGCAATTCCAGGTGATGCTTGGGCAAGGACATAGTTATTTAGTCAGGCGGTCACGGGCAAGGGGCGCATTCTACCCCTGAAACGCGCGGCGGGCACGTGTGTGCTGCCCGGTGGTGGCTGGCGATTGGCAAAGGTCAGCAAGCTATTGTGTTGAATGTGCCGGCCTCTTCGCGAGCAGGCTCGCTCCCACAGGGTTAGCTCCGGGCCGGAATACATCCACTGTGGGAGCGAGCCTGCTCGCGAAAGCGGAGTGTCATCCGAAAATCATTGAGTGACATCCGCAAATTCGATCAGCCCTTGGCCGCCATCGCCGTGACTTCCACACGCATTCCTTCAACCGCAAGCGAGGCCACGCCTACCGCTGCGCGCACCGGCCACGGTTTGGCGAAGTAGCGTTTGTACACTTCGTTGAATGCCGCCCGATCGCCCATGTCGGTGAGGTAGATGGTCAAGTGCATTACGCGATCCATCGAACTGCCTGCACGTTCCAGTGCGACTTTCAACGCTTGCAGCGTGCACTCGCTTTGCTCGGTGATGCCGCCGAGTTCCAGGCTGCCATCGGCGCGGGTCGGGATCTGCGTCGAGACCATGATCCCGCCGAAGGTGGCGACGTCGGAGGAAATCGAATCGGTGTCCGGATCGGGGGTGAAGGTGATGTCTTGATTGGCCATGGGCAACCTTTGTTCTAGTGAATGAAATTCGCGCCAGTTTACAGATTCCCGCCCGGCATGGCCCGTGCGTGGTCAGGCTGGCGGACTCGACAAGGATCAGCGCCTTCAGACAGGGGCTTTTGACTGCGGCACGTGACAGGTTTGTATGAGCGTGTATCCACCCTCAACGGATACACATGGCAACACCAAAACCAGCTTTCGAGACACATCCGCCCTACATGCCGAGCCCAAAGTAGCCCTCACACCAACATCACGATAAAGAGGGCATCACCATGTACCGTCCACTGTTTCTGGCTTCTGCCGTTGTCTTCGCCGCCCTGACCGGCTTCGCCCATGCGGCGGATGCGCCGGCAACGAGCTGGCAGAAAGGTCTGAGCCGCACCGACCTGGTTCGCCAGGATCTCGGCGCTGACAATCGCGAAGTGATTCAGGCGCGTATCGATTTCGACGCTGGCGTCACCTCGCCTCGGCATGCTCATCCCGGCGTGGAAGTCGCCTATGTCATCAGCGGCACGTTCGAGTATCAGCTTGAAGGGCAAGCGCCAGTGACACTCAAGGCCGGCGATTCGTTGTTCATTCCGGCGGGCGTTGCGCATGTGGCGAAAAACATCGGCAGCGACAAGGGGGTGGAACTGGCGACTTATATCGTGCCAAAGGGCGAGCCGCTGCTGATCCTCAAGCCATGACCCGTCAGTCTGCTATTTCGAGCGGGGCTTGCTCATCGCACGTTTGATGCGCATCCAGTCCTGAAAGGCCGCCGTTCGCTTGGCGTCGGCCAGAGCCTTGGCTTCGGTGAAACGAGCCCAGGCTTCAGGATTGTCCGTGTCGTCCTCGATGAGTTTGTAGGCCGCTTCTTCGAGCAAGTCAGCTTCGCGAAACATCGCGGCGTTGTCGGCCATCTCGTCATCCCAGGATCGGCCGAAACCGAATTTCAAAATGTGTTCAGTCATTTTGCGTGATCCTCCTCCCAGATCAGCGGAACCGATGCCCGCCACTGCACTTGAGTTACACCAAAGCGTTCCGCCATTGGCTTGGAATAACGTTTCAACGGAGGACGGCCGGGACGCGCAATCGGCGAAATGCCCGCATCGCAACTTGCCCATTGCCAGGCTTCGGCATTGTTCATGTTAGCTGTGCGGATGACGAAAGACCTGGGCTTTGCGTGAAGCAGGTAATCGATCACGTACAGATCCGCTGCGCTCATACATTTTCTCCGGTGACTTATATAGAAGGAGGGCTGGCGAAATGAATAATTCAGAGAAATTGCCGGTGGCGGGATGATCGGCTCACGACTTGTTCAAGGTTGTTTCTTCAGTGGAGAAGCGCGTCTGCCCAAGCGCTGAAGGCCATATTGCATGCATGGAAAAACGCGCCAACGGGGACGCGTTATTGAGTTGCACTTTTACGAATAGATGCACGAGCAGACGAAATCTGCATGGACCTCGGTGTTCTCCACCGCCGTGATCAAACCGGAATGCAACGCTTCTTCCGGATTGATGATGCGTGGAGCCGCCGTCAGATATTTCTCGGTTTCCAGCGCGTTCTTCCCGTTGCTCGTGCGTTCGGCGACGATTTGCGCGTAGAGGTGCAGGTCATAATCCAGGCTCATGGCGTATTCCGACATGCGCGAATGATCGACCGATCCTTGCAGATGCCAATGGAAAGGGTGAAACAGAAACTTGCTGTGGGTACAGGCGGTCCGGCGCTGGCCGGCCAGAAAGACAATATTGCCCATCGACTCGACGGTTCCCAGATTATGGGTGTGCACGGGAATAGGCAGGGCCAACAGGAAGTTGTACATCGTGAAACCGTAACTGCATTCACCGCCCATGGTGGCGATGTTGACGATCAGTCTGGGTGCATCTTCCTTTACGGCGAGCGAGGCTTTATCGATCAATTGACCGCAGGTCGAGGCGTTGATCGGGCCGGTGAAGTTGATGACGTGAACAGGCATGGCGATTCCCTCGGCTGGTCAGGACTCCTAAGCAATAGCTGTAATTTCGCTTGAATGAAAGTGGGCGGGGGAGCCACGCTCCCCCGCACTTGGCGCATCAACTGTTGCGCCCGCCACCATGGCTGTTTTGACCACCCTTGCGTCCAGCCTCAGAGGCTTTTTCCCGATCATTGGCGAAGTTACCGCCGCTGCTCTGGCCGCCCTTGCTGCCAGCTTCGGACGCTCTGTCCCGATCGTTGGCAAAATTGCCACCGCTGTTCTGGCCACCTTTGCTCCCGGCTTCAGCGGCCCGTTCCGGATCGTTCTTGAAGTTGCCGCCGCTGTTCTGGCCGCCCTTGCTGCCGATTTCCTGATAGAACTCTTTGTCGTGCGAAGCTGAAGTGGCTTCCCCACCTTTTTTACCTGCTTCGTTTACCGACATGCCGCCTTGTTTATCTTGTGCCATTTCAAACTTCCTCATTTCTCTATATAGCAACTGGCGAATCAAGGATGCACAAACTGCGTGCCGTCGTCATTCGCAAAGTGCTGACTAGTTAGCTGATTGGTTTGCTGTTTGGGGTCTCGCTTGTCTTGTAACTACAAGTTTGGCCGGTCTGCTAAGAAGAGCGCTCATAAGTAGGTTGTGTATTCGCAGTGCGGGAGTTCTCTGCGTTAACAGTAAGTTCCCGGCGTTCATAACATTCCTGCTGAACGCTTTCCCTGTATCGTGGACTGATTTGCTGTCTTTCAACACAAGGGGACACAGGCGAAACATCCGACCTCGTCACTTGCGAACTGCGCGCTGCTTCGGGATACACTTCTGCCCCCTTGTTTCGTTGCACTTCGCCTCGTGCAGAAGCCGTTACCGTTCTCATGATTGCGCTCCATCAGCCGATTTCAAAGGGCAGCAGGGCTGCCCTTGTGCTGCTCACTCAGGACTTGCGGCCACCACCGTGGCTGTTTTGACCACCTTTGCGGCCAGCCTCGGATGCCTTCTCACGGTCATTGGCGAAGTTGCCGCCCGATGCCTGGCCGCCTTTCTTGCCAGCTTCAGACGCCTTCTCACGATCGTTCGCGAAGTTACCTGGATTTTTATTTCCTGTAGTCATGATAGCTCTCCGATATCAATTAACGTTTCGCTAGTTGTGTCCATTGTTGCACCGGACATCTACTCCGATTACGAGCCGGCGGAGAATGTTTTGAAAATTTTTACTTAGGCCGATGAACGGTATGTTTGTGATGAAACTTATACAGGCGGTGTTTATCATGCCGCTTCGTATAAGTTTTAAAGGTCGGGTTGGTCATAAAGCGGCGGCTGAATTTAATTGCCGTTTCGCTTGGCAGTCATAACCATTTGTCGGCGGGAAGTTGAACTGAAGTTTGTGCAATCTAGAGTCTGTGAAGTGTGACTACAACTCTGTGGAGGACAGGACCATGACCCATCATCACAAGGACCAACCATTCGCCGAGGATTCGCAAAAAATCAAGGAAGCCGGCAAGAAGGGCGGGAATTCAGTCAACGTGAAAGTCGACCGTGCGGAAAAGGCGCGCGTCGGCGGACAGCACAGCCACGGCGGTACGCGCACGGGCAAGGGTGACTGAGGCGCCGGGAAACCGATAACTGCCGTCCTCTCTGCGCCAACGCAGAGAGGACTTTTACGCTGACGCCTATCTGAACCGTGGTAACGGCCGGTCAATCGGCTTGAGCGTCGAGAGCGTGTCGCGAATCAGCGGCGCGTCTTTTTCGATATCGTGAAGTCGATCGCGGATGCGTAATGCCGTCGGGTGACCGCCCTGATGGTCGACCCAGTCGGCGATCTCTTTGCAGGCGGCTGCCAGGCGCGCCTGGCGGGCGTCGAGCAGGGTGAGGAGGGTAGTGATGGACTCTTTTTCGGACATGGAACACCTCCGTTCAATGAAACCGCTGAACCGCAACAAAAAGCCCGCAAGTAGCGAGCGTTTTGCCGTTGGGGTGCTGCTCCATCAGCTGGTTTCAGTATAGACCCGCTGTTGCCGGGCATCAGCCGGAGTGCTGGCGGGCCGGTAGTTGAGAACTCGCTGCGTTGAGGCGCTGACATTCGCGCTGAGCATCCGCTTGCTCGTCAAAGCCGTCGCCGATGAAGCCAGCGGTGCGTGTGTCGCAGATGCGAAACCATGCCGACGCTTCGGCGGGTTCCTGCTGGCTGTCTCCGGCGCGGCGGCCGTGAATGACGATCTTGTTGCAACGCTTCACGACGAAAATGTCTTCCATGGCGCCACCGCAATTGATTCGTGTCACATCAACTATAGAAGCCTTGTGCGATCGTGCAAAAAATAGCCAACTCAACTCGTCGGCGGAATCCATGTGGGAGCGAGCTTGCTCGCGAAGGCAGCGTGTCAGACACAGATGATTCGCCTGCCCCGAGGCCTTCGTGAGCAAGCTCACTCCCACAGGTTTCGCGCGGAACCCAAATGCAAGGCACCCCCGCAAACCTCATGTGGGAGCGGGCTCGCTCGCGAAGGCAGTGTGTCAGACACAGATGATCTGCCTGCCCCGACGCCTTCGTGAGCAAGCCCACTCCCACAGGTTTCGCGTTACACCCGCCATCCCCGGCAACCCACAAATCCTTTGTGGGAGCGGGCTTGCTCGCGAAGGCAGTGTGTCAGACACAGATGATCTGCCTGCCCCGACGCTTTCGTGAGCAAGCCCACTCCCACAGGTTTCGCGTTACACCCGCCATCCCCGGCAACCCACAAATCCTTTGTGGGAGCGGGCTTGCTCGCGAAGGCAGTGTGTCAGTCGCAAATAATCCGCCTGACCTGCCGCTTTCGTGAGCAAGCCCACTCCCACAGGTTTCGCGGCGGACTCCAACTTCAAGGCGCCCCGCAAATCCATTGTGGGAGCGGGCTTGCTCGCGAAGGCAGTGTGTCAGACACAGATGATCTGCCTGCCCCGACGCTTTCGTGAGCAAGCCCACTCCCACAGGTTTCGCGTTACACCCGCCATCCCCGGCAACCCACAAATCCATTGTGGGAGCGGGCTTGCTCGCGAAGGCAGTGTGTCAGTCGCAAATAATCCGCCTGACCTGCCGCTTTCGTGAGCAAGCCCACTCCCACAGGTTTCGCGACGGACTCCAACTTCAAGGCGCCCCGCAAATCCATTGTGGGAGCGAGCCTGCTCGCGAAGGCAGTGTGTCAGACACAGATGATCTGCCTGCCCCGACGCTTTCGTGAGCAAGCCCACTCCCACAGGTTTCGCGGCGGACTCCAACTTCAAGGCGCCCCGCAAATCCATTGTGGGAGCGAGCCTGTTCGCGAAGGCAGTGTGTCAGACACAGATGATCTGCCTGCCCCGACGCTTTCGTGAGCAAGCCCACTCCCACAGGTTTCGCGGCGGACTCCAAATGCCAGCTACCCCGCAAGCCTCATGTGGGAGCGAGCCTGCTCGCGAAGGCGGTGTGTCAGACACAGATGATCTGCCTGCCCCGACGCCTTCGTGAGCAAGCCCACTCCCACAGGTTTCGCGTTACACCCGCCATCCCCGGCAACCCACAAATCCTTTGTGGGAGCGAGCCTGTTCGCGAAGGCAGTGTGTCAGACACAGATGATCTGCCTGCCCCGACGCTTTCGTGAGCAAGCCCACTCCCACAGGTTTCGCGGCGGACTCCAAATGCCAGCTACCCCGCAAGCCTCATGTGGGAGCGGGCTTGCTCGCGAAGGCAATGTGTCAGACACAGATGATTCGCCTGCCTCGACGCTTTCGTGAGCAAGCTCACTCCCACAGGTATCGCGGCGGAACCCAAATTCAAGGCAGCCCCGCAAACCTCATGTGGGAGCGGGCTCGCTCGCGAAGGCGTCGGGGCAGGCTCAGATCAGTTGCCTGGCGCATGATGAGCTTCTGATATCGGCGATCAGGAAGCTTCGGTCACCTCGCACATGCGTTCGAGAAACATCGCCAGCGCCACTTCCTCGGCGCGCAGACCTTTGCGCACGCGCGGGCGGGGCAGTTCGGCGAGGGCGCCGAGCATGAAGTGTTCGAGCACGGCGGGGTGGATGTAGCACTTGCGGCACACCGCCGGCGTGTTGCCCAGCTGTTTGGCGACGCTCTTCACGGCTTCCACCACATGACGCTTGGCTTCGGTTTCCGACTCATGCTGCAACTCGCGCAACACCGACAACGCCAACGCGCTGCCCGCCCAGGTGCGGTAGTCCTTGGCGGTAAACGCCGCGCCGGTGAGCTTTTGCAGGTAAGCGTTGACGTCGGAAGAGGTAACGGTGTGCCGCTCGCCGTGTTCATCCAAATACTGAAACAGGTTCTGCCCGGGAATTTCAAGGCAGCGCTTGATGATACGTGCCAGACGCCGATCCTTGACCGTGATCTGGTGCTCGATGCCGCTCTTGCCACGGAACTGGAACAGGATCGCGCTGCCATTGACCTCGACATGCCGGCTGCGCAACGTCGTCAAGCCATAGGAGCGATTGTCTCGCGCGTATTGGGTATTGCCGACGCGGATCAGCGTGGCGTCGAGCAAGGTGATCACCGTCGCCATGACCTTGTCACGACTGAAGCCCGGCTTATCGAGCAGCGCCTCGAGCTGGCGCCGCAGTTTGGGCAGGGCCAGGCCGAAGTCGCGCAGGCGCGAGTATTTGTCGGCGTCGCGCACTTCACGCCAGCGCGCGTGATAACGGTATTGCTTGCGCCCGCGTGCATCGCGGCCGGTGGCCTGCAAATGACCGCACGGGTCGGCGCAGATCCACACGTCGGTGTAGGCCGGTGGTACCGCAAGGGCGTTGATGCGTTTGATTTCGTCCGCGTCGGTGATGCGCTGGCCCGACGGTTCGAAATAGACGAATTTGCCGCGCAGTTTCTTGCGGGTGATACCAGGCTGAGTGTCATCGACGTAATGCAGGTCGGCGGGCAGAGCATCTGTCAGCACGGTATCGGGCATGGCGGCTTCCTTCGGTCATACGGCAGTCTGTAACTGCATTGACCGCAGCCGCTGGCCGTCGTGCCGAATGATTTACGCGAGCACCGCCACCGCCTTGATCTGCGCCCACAGCCGCTGACCCGGATGCACGGCCAATTGGTCACGCGAGTAGCGGGTGATCCGCGCCAGCAGCGGCGTGCCCCCCGCGTCCAGGCGGATCAGCACGTGAGCACTGTTGTCAGCCGCCTGTTCACTGATCACCGTAACCGGCAGGCGATTGAGAATGCTGCTGGCTGCATCATTGTTCAGCGCCAGGCTGATGTCGCGCGCGTGCACTTTGCAGCGCAGGGCCTGGCCCACGGCCATCGGCGCATGGGTGACGCGAATGTTCATTTCGGTAGCCGGCAGTTGCAGGCTGAGCAATTGATAGGTGGCGTCGTAGGCGCTGACCTGGCCTTCGATGATCACCCCGGCGTCATCGCCCAGCGCCAACGGCAGATCAAGGCGCGCAAGGGTCTCGCCGATCGGGCCGCTGGCGAGGGCTTTGCCATCACGCAGCAACACCAGATGATCGGCCAGACGCGCAACTTCATCCTGGGCGTGGCTGACGTACAGCAGCGGAATATCCAGTTCGTCATGCAGGCGTTGCAGGTACGGGAGGATTTCGCTTTTGCGCCGGCTGTCGAGCGCCGCCAGTGGTTCGTCCATCAGCAGCAATTTCGGGCTGGTCAGCAGGGCACGGGCAATGCCGACACGCTGCCGTTCGCCGCCGGACAGATGCGGTGGATGACGTTCGAGCAAATGGCCGATGCCGAGCAGTTCGGTCGCTTGGTTCATATCGACCCGGCGTTGCGACTTGGCGATGCGTTTGAGACCAAACTCCAGATTGGCCAGCACCGATAGATGCGGGAACAGGCTGGCTTCCTGAAATACGTAGCCGAGCGCACGTTTATGCGGTGCGACGAAAACGCCCTTGGCGCTGTCCTGCCAGACCTCATCATTGATCTGCACAAAACCATGCTCTGCGCGCTCCAGCCCGGCGATGCAGCGCAGGCAGGTGGTCTTGCCGGAGCCGGAATCGCCAAACAGCGCGGTGACGCCCCGGCCCGGCACTTGTAGATCGACATCCAGTTCGAACCCCGGATAAGTGCGCTTCAGGCGTACATCAATCATCGATTAGCTCCAGCCTGCGCGGGTTTTGCGGCTGGAATACAACGCCAGCAACACCAGAAACGAAAACATCAGCATCGCCGCGGACAGCCAGTGCGCCTGGGCATATTCCAGCGCTTCGACATGGTCGTAGATCTGCACCGAGACCACGCGGGTCTTGTCGGGAATGTTGCCGCCGATCATCAGCACCACGCCGAATTCACCCACGGTGTGGGCGAAGCCGAGGATCGCTGCGGTGATGAAGCCGGGGCGCGCCAGTGGCAGGATCACGCTGAAAAACGTATCCCAGGGATTGGCGCGCAAGGTCGCTGCGACTTCGAGCGGGCGCGTGCCGATCGCCGAGAAAGCGTTTTGCAGCGGTTGCACCACGAACGGCATGGAGTAGATCACCGAACCGATGACCAGCCCGGTGAAACTGAACGTCAGCGTGCCCAGCCCCAACCACTGGGTGAACTGACCGAGAAAACCGTGCGGCCCCAGTGCCAACAGCAGATAAAAACCGATCACCGTCGGCGGCAGCACCAGCGGCAGGGCGACGATCGCGCCGATCGGGCCGCGCAACCACGACGAGGTACGCGACAGCCATAACGCGATCGGCGTGCCGATCACCAGCAGAATCACGGTGGTCAGCGACGCCAGTTTCAGGGTCAGCCAGATCGCAGCGAAATCGGCGCTGGTCAGCGACATTTACAGTTCATATCCAAAGGATTTGATCACCGCAGCGGCTTTCGGCCCCTTGAGGTAATCGACCAAGGCCTTGGCAGCGGCGCTGTCCTTGCCCTTGTTCAAGATCACCGCGTCTTGCTTGATCGGATCATGCAGGGCGGCCGGGACAATCCACGCCGAACCGCTGCTGACTTTGCCGTCCTTGTAGATTTGCGACAGCGCCACAAAGCCCAATTCGGCGTTGCCGGTGGAGACGAACTGGTAGGCCTGGGTGATGTTCTGGCCTTCGACGATTTTCGCCTTGGTAGCGTCGGTCAGTTTGAGCTTTTCCAGCACCTGAGTGGCGGCGAGCCCGTACGGCGCGGCTTTCGGGTTGGCGATGGACAGGTGCTGGTATTGATTGGTTTTCAGTACTTCGCCTTGAGCATCGACATAGCCGTCTTTCGCTGACCACACTGCCAGGGTGCCGATGGCGTAGGTGAAGCGCGACCCCTGGACGGTCTCACCTTCCTTTTCGAGTTTCTCTGGCGTGGTGTCATCAGCCGCGAGGAACACTTCGAAGGGCGCGCCATTCTTGATCTGGGTGTAGAACTGGCCGGTTGCGCCGTAAGCAGCGACCAGTTTGTGGCCGGTGTCTTTTTCGAAGTCGGCCGCGATGGCCTGGATTGGCGCGGTGAAATTGGCGGCGACCGCCACTTGTACTTCGTCAGCCTGCGCGGCGCCGATATTGAATAGTGCGAGGAGTGAGGCGAGGCAGGCAGGGGCCAAGCGTGTGGCAGCAAGTGTCATGTAAAGGCTCCGTGATCGGCGGTACGTGCTTGGATTGGGATAACGCCGATACACGGGCGCAATCGCTGTATACGGAAATATATAGCGATACGCCGCCAAGTGGCGAGGGAATAAATCCGCTCGCCCCATGAATTTAACGAAGGTGCAGTTTCGCCAGTGCGCCCTCGGCCAGTTGCCGGGTCAGTTCAGCGCTGCCGATGTCCTTGCCCAGCGTCAACGCCTGACCGGCCCACAGATTGGCAAAGTCCGCGTCATCCTTGGCCCTTAGAGGCGTCAGCGCACCGCCGGCCAACGGAAAAGCCGGCGCCTGCGCCGACATCGGGCCGAGCTCACGCATCGCCCGATTGACAATGCCTCGCGCCGGACGCCCTGTGAAAATGTTGGTGATCGCGGTCTGGCTTTCCTTGGCGGTGCGCAGGGCCTTGTGGTGTGAGGCGCTGACTTTGGCTTCCGGCGTGAACAGATATGCCGTGCCGACTTGCACCGCCGAGGCGCCGAGCATCAACGCCGCTGCAACACCCCGGGCATCGCTGATTGCCCCGGCTGCAATCACCGGCACCTGCACCGCGTCGACCACCTGTGGCACCAGGGCGAAAGTGCCGACCTGCGTGCTCAGATCATCGCTGAGAAACATCCCGCGATGGCCACCGGCCTCATAACCCATGGCAATGATCGCATCGCAACCGTGCTGCTCCAGCCAGATCGCTTCTTCGACCGTGGTGGCAGACGAAAGGATTTTCGTTCCTGTAGCCTTGACCCGATCGAGCAAAGATTTTTCCGGCAGCCCGAAATGAAAGCTCACCACTTCGGGCCGGAACTCTTCGAGCACGGCGCACGCGGCTTCGTCGAACGGTGCACGGTTGGACACCGGCGTCGGTGCCTCGAAATCGGCACCCAGCTCGCGGTAGTAAGGTTCGAGCAGGTTTTTCCAGTCACGGGCGCGCTGTTCATCAGGCGCCGGTGGCTGGTGGCAGAAGAAATTGACGTTGAATGGCTTGGTGGTGTGCTGGCGTATGGTTTTCAGTTCTTCGCGCAACTGCTCAATGCTCAGCATCGCCGCCGGCATCGAACCGAGGCCGCCAGCGTTGCACACCGCGATCACCATCGAAGAATTGGTCGCGCCGGCCATCGGGCCCTGGATGATCGGCAGTTCGATTCCGAGAAGATCAAGGATGCGGGTGTCTGGCCACTGGCTCATATAGCGATTCTCCGAACGATGAAACGGGCAGGGACGGCATTCGGTTTTTAGCAGCAAAACCGGCTGCGGAGCCAGTCTGAAATTCTGAACATTACGTGCAGTTTTTCAGCGTCGGTGCAATCCTCCGCCACCGCCAAACGAACGGTTCATCATTTGTGAAGAATGGTTGAAGTTGTGCGTGCGCTGATTGCCGAGATTACGTGCGGCGGATTCGCGGTTGAGATTCTGCAATTGCGCATTGTTGTTCGCGGGTCTGGTCCGGTTGGCACCGCTGCCGGCCACGGACTGCCAGCCGTTGTCGGTTTTCTTGTAGACGTTGCCGTCGCGCCCGGCATAAACGTTATCGCCGACCCGCGCAGCGCCGCCGTCGCGGCCATGGATACCGCCGTATTGCTTGGTGTTGCCAGTATTGGGGTTGTAAACGGCGCCGCGATTGGCACTGACGTGAGTGCCGTTGCGAACGTTGCCAGCGCTAACCCGTTCTCCGGCGATGGCGCCGCCGTTCGGGCCGACTGCCACGCCGCTGCGCCCGGCAGCGTAGTTGCCGGTGTAGGCGTTGTGCACCGCGCCACGTTGCCCGGCGGCGGCAATGCCGGTACGCGAGTTGTACGAGGCGCCAACCTGACCGGCCCAGCGATTGCCGGTCCAGGCGTTGTAGCCGGCGCCATAACGGCTGACCGTCGCGCGATCACCCCACTGATGATAAAGATTGCCGGTGGTTCCGGCCCAGCCACCCGGACCCCAGGCCACCGCGCCGCCGCGATAACCGTAGGCTGCGCCACCCCAGGCCAGCGGCGCCGGGTACAGACGCGGACCCCACGCGTAGCCCCAGCCGTAATTTCCCCACCACGGATAGGCGCCCCAACCCCAGCCCATGGCGACGGTGCTGCCGCCCCAGCTCCAGCCGAATCCAAAGCCGAAGGTCCAGCCAGTCCAAGGCGTGTAACGAATCGCGACGCCGAAACCATAAGTCACCGGCGGCCCGTACCAGACACTGCCGACCCACGGCGTATACGGATAACCGGTGCCGTACACCACAACGCCAGTCGCCGGGTCCAGCGTCGAGCCTTGATACCCCGGCGTGTAGCCGACCACCACGGTATCGCCGCTGGATTCGTAAACCTTCACGTACGTGAGGTAGTGCATCGGCGAGCTGGGAGGAATCGAATAAATCACCGCTGGCACTGAGGTGGCCACGCTCCACGGCCCGTTCAGCGAGGTGGCGCTGAACCAGATGCCGTTCTCCACCGCCCACCAACTGTCGTTATCGACTCGAATAATCGGAGTGGCGCTGTTGACCACGTATTGCAGCGGCGTATTGCTGATCGCTTTGAGCTGCGGCTCACCGTCAAATTGCGGCGCCGTCATCTTCACCGCGCTTTTCTTGATCGCCGAGGTCTGCGGGATGGTCGCCGCAATGGCCGCCTCCTGTGCCTGTGGCGTGCCGGCTACCGAGGCCTTGACGTTCTCTTTGGCGCTGTCGTCAGGAATATTGGCAAAGTCGGCCGGCAGCTTGTCTGCCGGGACAAAGGTCCATGGCCCGCTCATGTCGCTGGCGCGGAACCAGCGCCCGGAGATCAGTACGTAACTGCTCTGGTCGCCGATTTCCTTGAAGATGTGCCCGGTGGTGTTGCTCACGTACAACAGGCTGGTGCCCTGAATCGGTTGCCATTGCGCGGCGCCGTCGGTCACCAACAGTTCCGTTGGCGTGGTGGCGATGAAGATTTTCGGCTGCGGCGGCTTGGCCAGGCTGGGAATCTTGTCCTTCGGATCGCTTTGCCCGGTGAGCAGGTCCACCTGGCGACTCTTGATCGCCGCCTGTTTGGCTTTTTCCAGACTGGCCAGCGGTGCAGCGAGGCGCGTGTAATCGCCGGCCAATTGATCGGCAACCATCCAGCCGTCGAATACGTGCAGGTAATGTTTGCCTTGGGCATCCTTGAGCAGCAGTGGGCGCGTGTTGATCACCCGTTGCAGCTCCGTTCCTTCAACCGGCCGATAGGCCGCCTCGCCGTCGATGTATACGAGGATTGCCGGACGGTCGGAACTGACGATGGTCGGCGGCGTGTTTTCCAAGGGCGCGCGGTCGGCTTTCTGTTCAGCGTTGAGCACCCCAACCGCTGCTTCCAGCTGATCCAGTGAAATGGTTTTCTTGCGGCTCTCGGCATCTTTTTTCAGGATGGCGAGCCATGTTTCGGCCTGTTTCGCATCGGCGGGGAAATCGGCCTTGATGATTTTGTACTGATCGAGCGCGACCCAGCGAGTGGCCTTGTCGACGAGGGTATGAGCGCTGAACTGGACGATGCCGTAGGTGGACTTGCCATCGGCAGCCGTGGCTTCGACCGCCGCGCGGGCATTGAGCGTATAGCCGTCCCAACTGTCGAGCTGCGGCTGATACACCGTCAGCTTGCTGTTGCCGCTGCTGATCACCTGCGGCCATGTCGGCTCGCTTGGCGCCGTGTGCGGTTTTGCCGCCGGTGAGGCTGCCCAGGCATTGCCAAGTGTCAGCAGACATAACATCAGCAACGAGGGTAAAACGCTCAGGAAAGGCATCGTCAGCTCCATCGACACACCGGTTTGCAAGGCGCAACCGGGAAAACACAACCGTCGAAAAAGCATAGCCGCCCGCCGTGGATTTACCCGGCTGATCGAGCCGTTAGCGCAAAGTCGAGTGTGGCAATGTGTTGCGATGTGCTATTTCAAGGCATGCTTTTTCCAATCATCTTCGAGGGGCCGTCATGTTCAACGCCATTCTGATCGACAAAGACGACAGCGGTTATCGCGCCAATCTGCAGCAAATCGATGAGCAGCAACTGCCCGAAGGCAACGTCAGCGTGAACGTCGCGTACAGCACCCTGAATTTCAAAGACGGCCTGGCGATCACCGGCAGCAGCCCGGTGGTGCGCAAGTTTCCCATGGTGCCGGGGATCGATTTGGCGGGGACTGTCGAGTCCAGCTTGCATGCGGATTTCAAGGCGGGCGATCGGGTGTTGCTCAACGGTTGGGGCGTCGGCGAAAGCCATTGGGGCGGCCTGGCGCAAAAGGCCCGGCTCAATGGCGACTGGCTGATTGCACTGCCCGCAGCTTTCACCCCGGCGCAAGCCATGGCCATCGGCACGGCCGGCTACACGGCGATGCTGTGCATTCTGGCGCTGGAGCGTCATGGCCTGACACCTGATCAGGGCGAAGTGCTGGTCACCGGCGCCAACGGCGGGGTTGGCAGCTTTGCCATCGCCTTGCTCAGCAAGTTGGGATATCGGGTGGTGGCGTCTACGGGCCGTGTGTCCGAGCATGAATACCTGCAGCAATTGGGCGCCGCAGAAATCATTGACCGCGCCACCTTGTCCGAACCGGGCAAGCCATTGGCGAAGGAACGTTGGGCGGCGGTGGTCGATTCGGTCGGCAGCCATACACTGGCCAACGCTTGCGCCAGCACGCGTTCGGAAGGCGTGGTTGCGGCATGCGGGTTGGCGCAAGGCATGGATTTCCCGGCCTCGGTAGCGCCGTTCATTCTGCGCGGCGTGACGCTGGCTGGAATCAACAGCGTGACCCAGCCCAAAGCACGCCGTATCGAGGCCTGGGACCGACTGGCCAGGGATCTGGATTTCTCTTTATTGCAACTGATCAGTCAAGAAATCAGTTTGAGCGAAGCCCTTGAGGCTGCGCCCAAACTGCTCGCCGGGCAACTGCGGGGCAGAGTGGTGGTCGACGTCAATCGTTGAGTTCGCGCTCAAGCAATTGGCGTTTGCGCTCGACGCCCCAGCGGTAGCCGGAAAGGTTGCCATCGCTGCGCACCACGCGGTGGCAGGGAATCGCCACCGCCAGGCGGTTGGCCCCGCAAGCCTGGGCCACCGCACGCATCGAAGTCGGCGCGCCAATGCGTTGCGCGATCTCGGCGTAACTGGCGGTGCGGCCTGCGGGAATCTCCCGCAGCGCCTGCCAGACGCGCTCCTGAAACGCGGTGCCGCGTATATCCAGCGGCAAGTTCAGGTCTTTCGCCGGTGCTTCGACAAAGCCGACGACGCTGGCGATCAACTGTTCAAAATCGCGGTCGGCGCCAATCAGGTTGGCCTTGCGAAACTGATCCTGCAGATCACAGACCAGTTGATGCGGATCGTCTCCCAGCAGAATCGCGCAAATTCCCCGTTCGCTTTGCGCCACCAGAATCGCCCCGAGCGAGCATTGCCCGACGGCAAAGCGGATGTCGTTGTTTTGCCCGGCGGCGCGGTAGTCGGTGGGCTTCATGCCCAGCAGTTGATCGGCTGATGCGTAGAAGCGGCTGTTGGAGTTGAAACCGGCGTCATACAGCGCATCGGTCACCGAACCGCCGTCCGCCAGGCGCGCACGCAGCTTGCGCGAACGTTGCGCGGTGGCGTAAGCCTTGGGCGTCAGGCCTGTTGCGGCTTTGAATAGCCGGTGGAAATGGAAAGGGCTCAGGCCAGCGCCCGCCGCGAGGCTGTTGAGCGCCGGCAGCGTCTCGGACGCCTCGATCTGCCGACAGGCTGCGGCAATGAGCACTGCATGCTTCGCATCACTCTGATCTTTACTAGCGCGTTTGCTTGGCCGATATCCCGCCGCTTCAGCCAATTCGGCGGTATCGAAAAACTCGACATTCTGCGGTTTCGGCAAACGCGCAAGACTGCTCGGTGTGCAGTAAATGCCGGTGGTTTTCACCGCGTAGACAAATTGCCCGTCCGCACGCGGATCGCGCGCCATCACAGCGGCCCAGCGTGGATCGTCTTCAATGCTGATCGTCTTCGAAAGCGTGTCCATGAGAGGGAATCCGTTGACCTGTTTGATTCAGGTTAACCAGCATCGTAACCCGCGACACTCCGCGCCTTGCGGTCAAACTTTTACTGATCGCCAGCAACGCGGAAGGTGATGTTGATGCGGCGTTCGCCCAAGAGCGGGTGATGGCCGGGTTTGACTGGCAGCACGCCGTGATAGCGCAGACGGTCCACGCCGCCCCAGACCACCATGTCGCCATGCAGCAGCGGGATGCGCCGGGTTTTATCGCTGCGTTCAAAACCGCCAAACAGAAACATCGCCGGCAACCCCAGCGACAACGAAACGATGGGCGCGGCATAACCCTTTTCGTCCTTGTCCTGATGCAGCGACATCTTGGCGCCGGGGACGTATTGGTTGATCAGGCAGGAGTCGGCCTGAAAATCCGGGAAGCCGGCGCGTTTCGCCGCCTCGTGGGCCAAATCGGCAAACACCGCCGGCATCGATGGCCACGGCAAGCCGCTGAGAGGATCGACGCTGGAATAGCGGTAACCGCTGCGATCAGTGATCCAGCCCAACTGCCCGCAGCTGCTGGTGCCAACCGACATGCTGAAACCGCCGGGCGTGACCATGTGGCGTAGCGGGGCGGCGGCAAGAATGGCTTCGAGCTCGGTCAGCAGTTGCTCGACCTGCGGCAAGGCGAATCCGCGCAGCACCCACGATTGTTCGCCGATCTGCTCGGCGCGGGCTTGCTGTACGGGTTCGTTGTCGGCGAACAGGTCAAACGTGGTCGGTTGCATGATTCGGTTACAGCGCTTTGCTGACCTTGATGTCACTGAGTTCTTCGTCAGCGTGCATTTTCTTCAGCGCCGCTTTCGCTTCCTCGTCAGTGCCGGTTTCCAGTTCAGCGAATTCGAAACGCTGTTCACCGTCCAGTTTGTACTTGATGACGTATTTGGTTTTTTGCGCCACGGTCATGTTTCCCTTTCAGAATAGGCTGTGCGTCTCAGCTCAGTTTAGTGCTGGAGCGACGGATGATCTTGATCGAGTGGGTCAGCGTCGGCTTGCGAGTCACGCTGATTGCGCGGCGGTTGACGGTGTCGATGGTGATGTTCCAGAAGCCGGTGCTCGGCGCGGTGATACGCGCCGGGAAAGTGTCGAACGCGCCGCCGTGGTAGGTGTGACGGCCGCCGTTTTTGAAGCTGCGGAAGTTGGCGTCGTTCATCAAACGGATGTTGCACATCTGCGAGCATTGGATGACGACGATGTCGTCTTCGTTGAGGTGTTCGCGCTGGTGAATGAATTTCATGGGCGCCTCAAGAAGGGCTTTTTCTACTAAATCAAAACGATAGCTTGTCGATGGGCGCAGTTTATCAGCCCGCACGGGTTATTATCTGGCCGTCGGGCGTTGCTTTGACAAATTTTGAACAGAACTTCGCCATGGCAGGCGGGTTAAATGCACAAGGCCCCGGAGAAAAGTGGCATTTGTGCTGTCGGACGGTCTTTGACGGAGGATTCATATGAAGTGGGGTGTGGTGTGTGTGCCGTTGATTCTGGCGATGGCCGGTTGTGCAAATGTTTCCGAAATCAATGAAACGCTGCCAACCATGAGCGTGATCTCCGGCAAAAAGCCCCAGGAGTATGCGCAGTGTCTGACCGACAAGCTCGCTGACAGTCGTGGTGCGTTGCAGGTGCAGCCGCAGAAAGACGGAGTACGAGTCATCGTCCCGGGCAAGCTTTCTTCAGGCCCGGCAGCCGTGTTTGATATCGAAGATCGCGCCGGCGGCAGCAGCATCAAGCTGCATGAACGCATGTCCAATGTGCCGGTTCGCCCTCACGATGTGCAGAAAGCCGCGAACGCCTGTATTTCCGGCTGATAGACTAGCGAACATCAGCACCCGATGCCGTCACAGTCCTGCTGTGGCGGCATTGTCATTTATGGAGTCGCGATGAAGCGAGAGCATGTGCGGGAGCGCCACGCAGAGGGCCTTATCTCTGCCACCCATGTCATCCAGAACCCGGCGAATCCCGGTGAATGGATCGTGTTTTTCAAGAAGAGTGCAGGTCGCAGCTACTTTTTGGTGGATGACAATGACGAAGTCGAGTCCTTCAATCGGCTCGATGATCTGATCGAGGTCGTCCGTGGCCTCGGGATCAAATTCGCCGAAATCCACATGTAAGGCTTACTTGCAGACGACCACGACGTTGCGCGTCTTGTAGTTGCCAACGTCAACGCCCAGGGTTTTATCATCTTCCTTCGGCGCCGGTGTGCCATCAGTGCCGACGATGCGATAACCGGTGCCTGCGCAAGAGGCGTCGGCCTTTTCGTAGCACATGGCCCAGGAGTTGGCTTCGCCCGAGCAGTCGATGCTCAGACCTTGTTCGCCATTATTCAGATAGGTCGGCTGCGAGGTGGCACAGCCGCTGAGTACCAGTACCGCGAAGAGCGGCTGCAGTTTGTTCAGGTTCATGGTTGCGTGATCTTCAAGTGGGGGACTGGATGCTCTGACAGCGCCGCGATGAAAAGGTTATAGCGATTGGCCACTTGTTTGCCAACAAGGCACAAAAAAGCCCTGCGTGCTGGCAGGGCTTGGCGCAAGTGCTGACAGGATCAGTCCTGATCCTTGCCACGGCGCTTGGAAGAAGCAGGTGTATCGGTGAACACCGAGGCGACATCCGTCGCCATCTGCTCGCTGTCGAAAGGCCCGGCGATGTGTTCGCCGTTGGTGGTGGTCAGCGTCCACTTGCCGTCTTTCTTGTCGATCACATACCCGTTGATGATTTTTACCGCAGCCATCTGGTCTTTCTCGTTCGCTGGTTCAAAGCCGCCATGATAGCGGCAAATGCGCGCATTGGGGGCCGATAAGCGTATGGTGATCCAGTTTGCCCGGATCTTGAGCTACGCTGAATTCGCCGCTGAAAAAACCGCAAGGAACTATCCGCGCGAATATTTCTCTATGTTGGCATCGGTTAGCCAGCGCGGGGCATTGTAAGGCGCACGCCGCCTGATTAGACTGCCCCGAAACTCGTACACACAGCCTTTTCAAGGACTTATATGATCAAGAAATGCTTGTTTCCAGCAGCCGGTTACGGCACTCGCTTCCTCCCAGCGACCAAAGCCATGCCTAAAGAAATGCTGCCGGTGGTAAACAAGCCACTGATCCAGTACGGCGTTGAAGAAGCACTGGACGCGGGCCTGACGGAAATTTCCATCGTTACCGGTCGTGGCAAGCGTGCTCTGGAAGACCATTTCGACATCAGCTACGAGCTGGAAAACCAGATCAAGGGCACCGACAAGGAAAAATACCTGGTCGGTATCCGCAAGCTGCTGGACGAGTGCTCGTTCTCCTACACCCGTCAGACCGAAATGAAAGGTCTGGGCCATGCGATCCTGACTGGCCGTCCGCTGATCGGTGACGAACCGTTCGCCGTGGTCCTGGCGGACGACCTGTGCGTCAACATCGATGGCGACGGCGTGCTGACCCAGATGGTCAAGCTGTACAAGCAGTTCCGCTGCTCGATCGTAGCCATTCAGGAAGTCGATCCGCAGGAAACCAACAAGTACGGCGTGATCGCTGGCGAAATGATCCGCGACGACATCTACCGCGTGCACAGCATGGTCGAGAAGCCAAAGCCGGAAGATGCGCCGTCGAACCTGGCGATCATCGGTCGCTACATCCTGACTCCGGACATCTTCGACCTCATCGAACAGACCGAGCCAGGCAAGGGCGGCGAGATCCAGATCACCGACGCCCTGATGAAGCAGGCCCAGAACGGCTGCGTGATGGCCTACAAGTTCAAGGGCAAGCGTTTCGACTGCGGTGGTGCTGAAGGCTACATCGACGCGACCAACTTCTGCTTCGAAAACTTCTACAAGACTGGCAAGGCTTACTAATAGCATCTGCCTCGTCTGCAAAAGAAAGCCACCTTCGGGTGGCTTTTTCATTTTCCGCCCTTATATGGATGGCAGTGCTTGCCCAATGGATGACTGCGGGTATGCTGATGGCCTGCCGAGGAGATAGAAATGGCCTACGATTTTGATCTTTATGTGATTGGTGCCGGTTCCGGCGGTGTGCGCGCTGCGCGATTTGCTGCCGGTTTCGGGGCGAAAGTGGCGGTGGCCGAAAGCCGTTACCTGGGCGGTACCTGCGTCAACGTCGGCTGCGTGCCGAAAAAACTCCTGGTGTACGGCGCGCATTTTGCCGAGGACTTCGAACAGGCGTCCGGTTTCGGCTGGAACCTGGGCGAAGCCAACTTCGACTGGGCCACGTTGATCGCCAACAAGGATCGCGAGATCAATCGCCTCAACGGTATTTATCGCAATCTGCTGGTCAACAGCGGTGTGACCCTGCACGAGGCGCACGCGAAAATCGTTGGGCCGCACGAGGTTGAGGTCAATGGCGAGCGCTACACGGCCAAGAACATTCTGATCGCCACCGGCGGCTGGCCGCAGATCCCTGAAATTCCAGGGCACGAACACGCAATCGGTTCAAACGAGGCGTTCTTCCTCAAAGAGCTGCCCAAGCGTGTGCTGGTGGTTGGCGGCGGTTATATCGCGGTCGAGTTCGCCGGGATTTTCCATGGTCTCGGCGCCAACACCACGCTGCTGTATCGCGGTGATCTGTTCCTGCGTGGTTTCGACGGGTCGGTGCGCAAGCATCTGCAGGAAGAATTGACCAAGCGTGGCCTCGATTTGCAATTCAACGCCGACATCGAACGCATCGACAAGCAGGCTGACGGCAGCTTGAAAGCGACGCTCAAGGATGGTCGCGTGCTCGAAGCTGATTGCGTGTTCTACGCCACCGGTCGGCGTCCGATGCTGGACAATCTGGGCCTGGAAAATACCGATGTTCAGCTCGATGATAAGGGCTTCATCAAAGTCGACGACGAGTATCAAACCACCGAGCCGTCGATTCTGGCGCTGGGCGACGTCATTGGTCGCGTGCAGCTGACACCGGTCGCGCTAGCCGAAGGCATGGCTGTGGCGCGGCGTCTGTTCAAGCCGGAGCAATACCGCCCGGTGGACTACAAGATGATCCCGACCGCCGTGTTCAGCCTGCCGAACATCGGCACAGTCGGTTTGAGCGAAGAAGAAGCGCGCGAATCTGGCCACGAAGTGGTGATCTTCGAAAGTCGCTTCCGGCCGATGAAGCTGACCCTGACTGACTGTCAGGAGAAAACCCTGATGAAGCTGGTAGTCGATGTCAAGACCGACAAGGTGCTTGGCTGCCACATGGTCGGCCCGGACGCTGGCGAGATTGTGCAAGGTCTGGCGATCGCCTTGAAAGCCGGCGCGACCAAGCGCGACTTCGACGACACCATCGGGGTGCACCCGACGGCTGCCGAAGAGTTTGTGACCATGCGCACGCCGGTCAGCGCTTAAGCGTCCTTCGCTTTGGTCGAATCTGGGGCTGCCGCAACGGCAGCCGCCAGACGCTGGCTGTCCTCAAGGCTCGCCTGTGCTTTGAGCAATTCCTTTTCCAGTGACTGATTGAGCTGCGTCTGCTCGTCTACGCTCTGCTTGAGTGCCTGGCTTTCCAGTGTCGCCACGCGCAAACGTTCCTGGAGGAGGGTGCGCTCGCTGTCCATGCGCGTCGCCTGCTCAAGCAATTGATCCTGACGCTGATTGCTCTGCTTGAGCTGATCCTGCAACAAGTTCAGCTCACGCTGGGTGCCACGGTTTTCGGTAAGCAGGCGTTCGTTGTCGCGGTGCAGCTGAGTGATCTCATCCTGACGCACCAGCGCACTCTGCTGCGCTTGACGCAGTTCGGCCTGGATCTGCTGGATTTGCCCCTCATGGCGGGCCTGTTCCTGCTCGCGCTGTTCCTTGGTCGCGTTGCGGTAATGCTCCAGCGCATCGCGTGCGTGCAGGTGTTTTTCTTCCAGTGAGCGGATCTGCTCGTCCTTGTCCTGCAAGCGCAATTCAAAGTCGGCCAATGCCTGGTTGAGACCGGCGTTGCGCGTCTGTTCGGTCTGCAGCATCGAGCGGGTGTTGCTCAGCGCTTCGGATTCGCGTTGCAGGGCGGCGCCCTGAATGTCGTGGTCGTGTTCGATTTTTTCCAGCGCCTGGCGAACCTGTTTCAGCTCGGTTTCCAGTGCTTCGCGTTGCTCCTCGAACTGTTCGCGGGCTTGCTCGATGGGCTCCTGAGCCTGTTCTTTCAGGCGCTGGGCGAGGCGAGAAACCAGAGCGGTCAGTTCGTCATCGATCGGCTCTGCTGACGCTTCTATTGGTTGGGCGCCGTCATCCAGTTCTTTCAGATAGCGATGGATCGTGGTTTTCGAGCCGGTGTTGCCCATTTCAATGCGTACTGCATCGATGCTTGGGTGTTCGCCGCGAGCCAGGATCGCTGTGCGCGCGATTTGCACCAGTGCTTTGGTAATGCCGCCACGGGCCATGTGAACTCCTACGGTTACGTACTGTGGTACATGCCACTAAAGTACGCAGTGTACCATGCTGAAAATATAGGTAAACATTTGAAATAAAACAGGCGGGATATACTGGTATTACCCAATGTCAGGCGGCAAAATGCGCCTCTGCATGTCTGAACCCGTACGCCAGCGAGAAAACTGCCCATGAGTGACATCGATCGATATCTGCAAGCCGCCACGCGGGACAACACCCGCCGCAGCTATCGCATGGCCATTGAGCACTTCGAGGTAACGTGGGGCGGATTTCTCCCGGCTACTGCCGACAGCGTTGCGCGCTATCTGGTGGAGCACGCTGGCGTGCTGTCGATCAACACTCTGAAGCTGCGTCTGTCGGCACTGGCGCAGTGGCACAACAGTCAGGGTTTTGCCGATCCGACAAAGGCGCCAGTGGTGCGCAAGGTGTTCAAGGGCATTCGTGCTCTGCATCCGGCACAGGAAAAACAGGCCGAGCCGTTGCAACTGCAGGATTTGCAACGCGTGATCGATTGGTTGGAGCAGGAAGCGCACACCGCGCGGCAAGAACAGGATCGCCCGACCTTGCTCAAGGCTTATCGGGACCGCGCGCTGATTTTGCTGGGCTTCTGGCGCGGCTTTCGCAGCGATGAGTTATGTCGTTTGCAGATCGAGCATGTGCAGGCGAGTGCTGGCAAGGGCATCACTTTGTATTTGCCGCGCAGCAAGGGCGACCGGGAAAACCTCGGGCAGACCTATCAGGCCCCGGCGCTGCTCAAGCTGTGTCCGGTGCAGGCTTACATCGACTGGATCACGGAGGCGGCGCTGGTGCGCGGCGCGGTATTCCGCAGCATTGATCGTTGGGGCAATCTGAGCGAGGAGGGCTTGCACGCCAACAGCATCATTCCCTTGTTGCGCCAGGCCTTGCAGCGCGCCGGGATTGCCGCCGCGAACTACACCAGTCATTCGCTGCGGCGTGGCTTTGCCACTTGGGCGCATCAAAGCGGCTGGGATCTTAAATCGCTGATGAGTTACGTCGGCTGGAAAGACATGAAATCCGCCATGCGCTATGTTGAGGTCAGCCCATTCCAGGGAATGGCTCGGATTATGGATAAACTGGATCAACCGTAGAGATCGTTTTCTTCTATTAATACAGCCAGCTAATAGCGAAAACAAATCAGCAGTATCAGGTTTGCCAATGAGCCTTCCGTCGAGTGAGTGGGTAGGATTCACCCATCAACTTCATAACCCCTGACGGAGAGTCATCGATGCCTATCATCAACAGCCAAGTAAAACCGTTCAAAGCTACCGCGTTCAAAAACGGCGACTTCGTTCAAGTCTCGGATGCTGACTTGAAAGGCAAGTGGTCCGTTGTGTTCTTCTACCCAGCCGACTTCACCTTCGTGTGCCCAACCGAGCTGGAAGACCTGGCCGATAACTACGCTGAGTTCAAGAAGCTGGGCGTGGAAATCTACAGCGTTTCGACCGACACCCACTTTGCTCACGCTGCCTGGCACAACACTTCGCCAGCCATCGGCAAAATCGAATACACCATGATCGGCGACCCGACCCACGTCATCTCGCGCAACTTCGACGTGCTGATCGAAGAAGCTGGTCTGGCTGACCGTGGCACCTTCGTGATCAACCCTGAAGGCCAGATCAAAATCGTTGAACTGAACGATGGCGGCGTTGGCCGTGACGCTTCCGAGCTGCTGCGCAAAATCAAGGCTGCTCAGTACGTCGCTGCACACCCAGGCGAAGTTTGCCCGGCCAAGTGGAAAGAAGGCGAGGCCACTCTGGCTCCGTCGCTGGACCTGGTCGGCAAGATCTAAGTCTGTGACATGCAACGCAGGGCGGCACGCCGCACCTTCTTAAGTTAGCTGCACCGCCCAATAAAAATGCCCGGGCGAGATTCGCTCGGGCTTTTTTTCGCCTCAAATAAAGGAAATCGCCCGTATGTTGGACGCCAATCTTAAAGCCCAGTTGAAATCGTACCTGGAACGGGTCACCCAACCGATCGAGATCGTTGCATCCCTCGACGACGGTGCGAAATCCCGTGAAATGTTGGACCTGCTGAAAGACGTTGCCAGTCTTTCGAGCCAGATTACCTTGATCGACAGCGGTGACGATGCCCGCAAGCCATCGTTCTCGATCAATCGCCCCGGAGCCGACATCAGCCTGCGTTTTGCCGGCATCCCGATGGGCCACGAATTCACCTCGCTGGTGCTGGCGCTGCTGCAAGTCGGCGGCCACCCATCGAAAGCCAGTGCTGAAGTGATAGAGCAGATTCGCTCGCTCAAAGGCGAATTCACCTTCGAGACTTACTTCTCGCTGTCTTGCCAGAACTGCCCGGACGTCGTCCAGGCGCTGAACCTGATGGCCGTGCTCAACCCGAACATTCGCCACGTCGCCATCGACGGCGCGCTGTTCCAGGACGAAGTCAACGATCGCAAGATCATGGCCGTACCGAGCATCTACCTGAACGGTGAAAACTTCGGCCAGGGCCGCATGGGCCTGGAAGAAATTCTCGCCAAACTCGACACCGGCGCCATCGTGCGTCAGGCCGAGAAGATCAGCGCCAAGGATGCCTTTGATGTGCTGGTCGTTGGTGGTGGCCCGGCCGGTGCTTCGGCGGCTATTTATGCCGCACGTAAAGGCATCCGCACCGGTGTCGCGGCTGAGCGCTTTGGCGGTCAGGTGCTCGATACCATGGCCATCGAGAACTTCATTTCCGTGCAGGAAACCGAAGGGCCGAAACTGGCCACGGCGCTGGAAGAACACGTCAAGCAGTACGACGTCGACATCATGAACCTGCAACGTGCCGACAAGCTGATCCCGGGCAAGAACGGCGAGCTGCACGAAGTCCACTTCGCCAGTGGCGCAACTCTGAAAGCCAAAAGCGTGATTCTTGCGACCGGCGCACGCTGGCGCGAAATGAACGTCCCGGGCGAGCAGGAGTACCGCAACAAGGGCGTGGCGTATTGCCCGCACTGCGATGGCCCGCTGTTCAAGGGCAAGCGCGTGGCGGTGATCGGCGGCGGTAACTCCGGCGTTGAAGCAGCCATCGATCTGGCCGGTATCGTGTCGCACGTAACGCTGCTGGAATTCGACGTACAACTGCGTGCCGACGCCGTGTTGCAGCGCAAGCTGCACAGCCTGCCGAACGTCACCGTGATCACCAGTGCGCAAACCACTGAAGTCACCGGCAATGGCGAGAAGGTCAACGGTCTGCGCTACAAGGACCGCACGACTGAGGAATTGCGCGCGGTTGAGCTGGAAGGCATCTTCGTGCAGATCGGTCTGCTGCCGAACACCGATTGGCTGAAGGGCACCATCGAGCTGTCGCCGCGCGGCGAGATCATTGTCGACAACCGTGGCGAGACTTCGATTCCGGGGATCTTCGCAGCAGGTGACGTGACGACTGTGCCGTACAAGCAGATCGTGATCGCAGTGGGCGAGGGCGCCAAGGCTTCGCTGAGTGCGTTCGATCACTTGATCCGGACTTCGGCACCGGCGTAAGCCTCAGGCCTGAAATGAAAAAACCCATGAGCGATCATGGGTTTTTTTATGCCTGGCACAAATCCATGTGTAGGAGTGAGCCTGCTCGCGAAAGCGGATTGTCATTCAACGATACGTTGGCTGAACGGACGCCTTCGCGAGCAGGCTCGCTCCCACGATGGATTTATATCGTCAGTTACAGCGGCGCAGGCTGAATGATTTCGACCCAGTAGCCATCCGGATCCTTGATGAACGCCAGGCTCTTCATCCGGCCATCGGTCAGACGCTTCTGGAAATCACAGCCCAACTCTTCAAAGCGTGCACATGCAGCGACGATATCCGGCACAGAGATGCAGATGTGGCCGAAGCCACGCGGGTCGGTGTTGCCGTTGTGATAGGCGAAGTCGGCATCGTTTTCGGTGCCGTGGTTGTGGGTCAGTTCGAGAATGCCGGGGATCGACTTCATCCACTCGGTACGCGCAGCGGCATCGGCCGGGATTTGCGCTTTATCGACCAGAGCGAGGAAGTACAGGCTGAACTCGGCTTCCGGGAAATCACGCTTCTCGACCAGCGAGAAACCCAGCACACGGGTGTAGAAATCCAGCGACTTGGTGATGTCCTTCACGCGCAGCATGGTGTGGTTGAACACGAAGTTGCGGGTTGCGCTGTCTGGCGTGGCAGTCACGCCTGGAAAAGTGTTCAGTTCGTTGAGGCTCATGGGCCCTCCAATAACAATGGGCGAGTGAATGGGCGCAATGATACGCATGCCGGCCGGCATCGCCAAATGCAACGCGGGCTTGCCCTGCGCGAGGGCGGGGCTCAGACTTTGCCTTCTGTCTACGAGTGCGTCCGGCAATGATCCGACTGTTTAATCCCGTGTTTGTTTGTTTTGCCTTGTCGTCGGCTGTGGCTTTCCCTGTCATGGCCGAACCCAGCATCATTTGGCCGGCGGGCTGGGAGATCGAGGCGTTGCCAGACACCGCGCCGCCAGTCTCGCGACAAAGAGCGGTGAAACACGATGCCGACGGTAATCAGGTAATGGTGATGGAGTTGACCACGACCCAAGTAGAGGCGGGGCATCAGGTCAATTTGCAAGGCGTGCTGCAGGAGATGCGCAAATCCATCCAAAAGGATTTCTTTCGTAGCGGCTACCAGAGCGTCTGCAACCGAATTCATCCGGCGGCACTGGCTTCATTGACTGGCTTGGAGACAACCTGCACGGTGACCGAAAACGGTCGACACGTTTTATCCCAAACATTGGTAGTAGCCGTGGAAACAGACAAGGCTTATGTACTTTCTTACGCCGGCCAGGCCGACGTTTATCAGGCAAGCGCCGACGACATACAGGCGGCGCGCAACAGCTTGAAACTATAAACGTTCGTACTAACTAGCGATTGCTTGATTGCCGGAAAGGATTAAGCACAAAGTTGGATCCCTTGCTCGGCGCAACATGAAGCAGCAAAATGTTTAGGTGTGATGATTCAGCAACGTTACACAGATCTCGAACTTGTTTGATGAAAATCATTTCATTTGTTAAATATTGTCAATAAAAAAGCCCTGCATCGAGCAGGGCTTTTTTGTTGGCGTCAGATTAACCGCGCAACCACGAATCAACGGTGGAGGCACCGTACTGTTCTTTCCAGGCTTTCAGACCGCGATGGTTGCCACCTTTGGTTTCGATCAGCTCGCCAGTGTGCGGATTCTGGTAAACCTTGACCACGCGAGCGCGACGGGTCTTCGGCGCTGCGGACTGCTGCAGACCGGACTTCGCCGGGTTTGGATCGAGGATGGCGATGATGTCTTTCAGGCCTTTGCCATAGGTTTTCATCAGTCCCTGGAGCTTTTCTTCGAATTCGATTTCTTTCTTGAGCCCGGCATCATTCTTCAGCGATTCCAGCTGTTTGAGCTGTTCCTGAAGGGCCTTTTCAGCTGCGCGAAATTCAGCGAGTCTGGACAATATCTTTACTCCAATAGTGTGTTTGGCTGATACCAACCGCAAACAAAGCTATAAGCCAGTCGCCTGGAAGCGACTCGGTGATAATTGGCTCACCTGCCAGTCTGGCTCAGGTTGAAAAAATTGTAGTAGTTAATGCGACAAGAGTAAATCCTGATGTTGTCGCCATGTAACAACAATGACTATTTGTATCAATTTGGTGCGGCTGTTCGGCGGTCCGTGCTAGCTACTTAATGCTGAGATAATGTGTCGATGAAATCTGCGGCAGGCATCGGTTTACCGTACAAGTAGCCCTGCAGAAACTTAACGTTATGCTCGGTCAGATAATCCGCCTGAGCCTGCGTTTCGACACCTTCGGCAACAATACCCAAGTCCAGTTTCGCGGACAGCTCGATGATGGAATCGAGAATATGCCTCGATAACGCGTCTATTCCGATCATGGCCACGAAGCTCTGATCGATTTTCAGAAAGTCGACATTGAAGGTGCGCAGATAACCAAGGCTTGAGTGCCCCGTACCGAAGTCGTCGATCGCGATTTTTACACCCAATGCGTGCAACTGCTCGAAGAGCTGCAAAGTGATGTCGTTCGGCTCGATCAGCTCGCGCTCGGTCAGTTCCAGCACCAGCTCCACGCTGCCTGGCTCAAATGCTGCCAGAAGATCGCGACAGTCCTCAACCAGCTCCAGGTCCTGGCAATGGCTGGCAGTGATGTTGATGCCTATATGAAACGGTTTGTCGAAGGTTGCCGTTTGTGGGCCCAGCAGGACGGCCGTCTGTTGCATCAGAGAGCGGGTCATGGGCACGATCAACCCGGAGTGCTCGGCAAACGGAATGAAGAGATCCGGACGCACCAGCCCCTCTTTCGGATGATTCCAGCGCATCAGTACTTCGGCGCCGGACCATCGCTTGGTGTCGGCGTGAACCACTGGTTGGAAGTACGCAATGAACTCGCCGGCTTCCAGCGCGCGCAGCATTTCGTGGCTGGGCGAGGTTGAGCGTTTCTGCACGAAGTGGCCAATGGCACCGGAAACTGCGCCGAAGAAAATCAACAGGCTGAACAGGGGTGGATACTCAGCCGCCATGTAACGCCAGGTTTCACCCTCGTGGTAACCAGCCGAGACGCTGAAGCCATAACGCGCGGATTCCAGCACGCTATGCGCTACCGGCAATGCCGGCAGCGGCCCCTGGTGAACTTGGCCGTCGGCGGTCAGCCAGTTATCGCCCACTTGCAACATCAGTAACGTCTGGCGGCCGATCAGGCGCAGGATATTGCTCAGGTGATAACCATCAAGGGTGGTCAGTGCGCCACCAGGACCGTCGCTGAGACGATAGATAAGCAATGCCGTATCGGGTGTCACCGGATTGCCATTCATCAGCCATAGTTTGCCCTCGTGGTAGTCCCCGGCATTGACAGCTTCCTTGAACTGGCCGAACAGTGAGCTGCAATAGAGATTGTTCTCCCAGACCAGATTCGTCGAGCGCACGAAAGGGCGACGGGTCACCTGTTCGCGCAAGGCCAGTTTGACTTCTTCACAGTCTTTCCCCGCTAACGGCAACAGGATTCGCGCCGCCTCGGCGGTGTTGTCGAGCATCAGCTCGAACTGGCGTAAAGCTTGCTCGGCAGTTTGCGCAGCGCTTTGCTCCAGAGTGCGTTCGGCCTGCATATAGAGGATCGCACTGCCCAGTACGATTGGCAGCAGACCGCTGAGCAAGGTGACCACGATGCGGGTGCTGCGTTTGCGGCGGGATCTTGCAGTCAGTGGCATGGAGACATCCTGTGGCGTCGTAGTCCGGCCCGATAAACACTTGAGCCAGAGGGGAGAATAGATGGCAGATGACTCTTGCGCCGCAGGTAAAAAAGCGGATTTTATACAGAGGGCAGACAGGCATGGTTACGCTGTGTAGAATCGGGTTACGCATACAATAATAATCGTCTTCTGGCAGCAGAAGCCTCGCCCACAAGAGCTTTGGGTCGACAATGAAGATATTCGGGTTTCAACTGATCTACGGAGACTTTCTCGCCCGCAGCGTGCGTGGCATCTCCTGCGCGCCTCCTTGCACATCACTTTCCTGACAAATAACCCTGGTTAATTGATAAGAAATGATGAGGCGTCACCATGGCAGATTTATACGAAAATCCAATGGGCCTGATGGGCTTTGAGTTCATCGAGTTCGCAGCGCCGACTCCCGGCACCCTGGAACCGATCTTCGAGATCATGGGCTTCACCAAGGTCGCGACCCACCGCTCCAAGAACGTGCACCTGTATCGTCAGGGCGCGATCAACCTGATCCTCAACAACGAACCCAACAGCGTCGCCTCGTACTTCGCTGCCGAACACGGTCCGTCCGTTTGCGGCATGGCGTTCCGCGTCAAGGATTCGCAGAAAGCCTATTCCCGCGCGCTCGAACTCGGCGCTCAGCCGATCCACATCGAAACCGGTCCGATGGAGCTGAATCTGCCGGCGATCAAAGGCATTGGCGGCGCGCCGCTGTACCTGATCGACCGTTTCGGCGAAGGCAGCTCGATTTACGATATCGACTTCGTATTTATCGAAGGCGTTGATCGCAATCCGGTCGGCGCCGGCCTGAAGATCATCGACCACCTGACCCACAACGTGTATCGCGGTCGCATGGCCTATTGGGCGAACTTCTACGAGAAGCTGTTCAACTTCCGTGAAATCCGTTACTTCGACATCAAGGGCGAATACACCGGCCTGACGTCCAAAGCCATGACCGCACCGGACGGCATGATCCGCATCCCGCTCAACGAAGAGTCGTCCAAGGGCGCCGGGCAGATCGAAGAGTTCCTGATGCAGTTCAACGGCGAAGGCATCCAGCACGTTGCGTTCCTCACCGATGACCTGATCAAAACTTGGGATCAGTTGAAGAAAATCGGTATGCGCTTCATGACCGCTCCACCGGACACCTACTACGAAATGCTCGAAGGTCGCCTGCCGAATCACGGCGAGCCGGTCGACCAGTTGCAGTCGCGGGGTATCCTGCTCGACGGCGCGTCGGAGCAGGGCGACAAGCGTCTGCTGCTGCAGATTTTCTCGGAAACCCTGATGGGCCCGGTGTTCTTCGAGTTCATCCAGCGCAAAGGCGACGATGGTTTCGGCGAAGGCAACTTCAAGGCGCTGTTCGAATCGATCGAGCGTGACCAGGTGCGTCGTGGTGTGCTGACCACCGAGTAATTCGCACCGGAAATAAAAAAAATCCCGGCCTGCAGAGATGCAGGGCCGGGATTTTTTTGCTTCATACAAAACCTGTGGGAGCGAGCCTGCTCGCGAATGCGGTCTTTCATTCAACAGTCATGTTGACTGGTCTGACGACTTCGCGAGCAGGCTCGCTCCCACATTTGTCTTGTGTAGCATTCAAGAGCGGCGTTGCCGCGTCAAATGCTTGAAGCCCTCGAAAACCAGCACCCCCACCGCCAGCCAGATGGGGATGTAGGTCAGCCATTCTCCCGGCTTGATGCTTTCCCCCAACAACAACGCCACCGCGAGCAACAACACCGGTTCCACATAACTCAACAAACCAAACAGACTGAACGGCAACAGGCGGCTGGCGATGATGTACACCACCAGTGCCGAGGCACTGATCAGGCCGAGCAGCGGAATCAGCCACATCAGCCCCGGATATTGATCGAACACCGCCAGCCCTTGTTCACCACCCTGCACAAGCCAGTAGGCGATGGGCAGCATCAGGGTCATGTCGACCCACAGGCCACCCAGGTTGTCGGTCTTCAGGTATTTGCGCAGCACGAAGTACAACGGATAACCGACCACGACCACCAGTGTCGCCCAGGAAAAGCCGCCAACCTGATACAACTCGTTCACCACGCCGAGGCTGGCGAAAAACACTGCGATTTTCTGCAGATAAGACAGGCTCTCGCCGTAGGCAATCCGTCCGGTCAGCACCATCGCCAGTGGCAACAGGAAATAGCCCAGCGACACATCCAGGCTGTAGCCATTGAGCGGCGCCCACATAAATAGCCACAGCTGTACGCCGAGCAGGGCGGACGAAACCAGCAGCCCGGCGATCAGTTTTGGCCTGGCCGCCATCAATCGGAACAGCTCCAGCACCCGCCGCCATTCCCCGGACACCAGCATGAACAAGGTCATGCACGGCACGGTCAGGAGCATGCGCCAGCCGAAGATTTCCACTCCGCTCAGAGGCGTCAGCAGCGACGTGTAGTAATACATGACGGCAAACAGCACCGAGGCCGAAACCGATAAAGCGATACCTTTAGACAAACTGCCCTCGCGGCGTGAAGGTGAACGGGGCGCGCAGGATACGTGGTTTTTGTGCTGAATATTGAGCGCATGCTCATTATTCGAAACATCTCGCGCTCATTCGGTCGTGCGAACCTCGTCAAAAGATGCTGGCAGTTGCAGCATAGATGGCAAATGGACCGGCGTTAGTGGTCGCCGCCTGTATTGCTCTTGAATGGATTGCCAAAGTGCTCGAGGTATAGCTCACCGAATTTGTACGAGGCGTAATCGGACACGTGGCCGATGTCGCGGTACACCGGCACGCCATCGACGCTGGTCAGGCACGTACCGTCCTGGCATTGCACTTTTTTTGGATCAAGGACGATCAATTGTGGATATTCAACCTGCAGCTCGCCGAAAAGTCTGGTCAGGAAGGGATCCTCAAGGCCTGACCATGTCACCGCAGCACATGAACGGCTTTGTTCAGCGCTGCCGAGCATCCCGCGCAACTTGACCTGTCTGAGCAGGCATTCGTTGATTCTGGCGGGCATGGGCAATGTACTCATCAGCACAATCGGCGTGGCACCCGAGTCGACGATGATGTCCAGTGCCTGGCGAACCGCTACCTCAAGTCGTTGCTGCGTCAGTTCCAGGCTGCGTGGGTCATCAGGCTTGGTGACAATCGTCGCGGTGAGGTACGCCTCCCAGAACTGGCCGATGATCACATACTGGAAATGGCTGTCCGCAATCAGGTCGTAATAGCGTTGGGCAGCCGTATGGCACTTTTCATAAAGCGCGTTCTTGGCCTTGTACCAGTCGTAGAGATAGATGCCGGGCAAGGTCAGACAGGCCGGATAACCTTGGGCAAGAACCGACAGGCCGGCATCCTTGGCCAGCGTCTCGACAAATCCCCAATAGTGATTCGAATAGGAATCTCCGATCAGCAAAGCCTGCGACTCGGCCAGCGGAGCGCCCAGGACGCAGTCAGGATCAACCTTTTCGCTGTTACCCAGGCAATCCTCACGATGGCTCGGTACGTACGCCTTTAACGTGCTGAACATCGCGATCGAATCTTCACCAAAACGGTTCGGCCATCCGTCATGATTCCTGCCGGCGGAGTGAAGCAGCGACAGGCCGATGGCGGGCAGCAGCATCAACAGCAGTACGGTCTTTCCGAATCCGGCCCGAACCTTGCGAAACCTGTTTTCGATAAGCCAGAAGGAGAGGTAGCCCATCGCGAACGTGGCGGCGAAATAGCTGACTGTCACCGCTGGGCTCAGATCGATGCCCAGGTAGGCCAGCACCGCCAGAATCGGCCAATGCCACAGATACAGCGAGTAGGAAAGCGTGCCAATGAACACCAGCGGTTTGAACGCAAGGACATCCGAGGTGATGCTCACATTACCTATGCCGCGAACCAGCAGCAGCGCCGTGGCGACGCATACCGCGACCGCATTATAGTTGGGGAATCCGCTGAGGATATCGTCCTGGACCGCACAATAGGCGATCGTGACCAGTGCAACCGCGCAAATGAGCGAAGCGCTGGCACGACTCAGGCGAAACCTGTCCGCGCTGAACATGACGGCGCACGACCCCATCATCAATTCGAAGATGCGCGCGGTAAAAAAGTAATAGTTCAGGTCGGGAGCGACCTGCGACAAGTACAGCGCCATCGCCGTGGCTGCAAGGGTCAAACCCAGCACTGCGCTGCTCAAAGCCCGTTTCGCCACATAGCGATGCAGCAGCCAGATACCCAACGGTAGCAGCAGGTACCACTGCCATTCGATCGCCAGCGACCAGGTGTGCAACAGCGGAAGACTGGCGGCATCGGGCGTGGCGTAACCAGAAGTCACCTTGGAAAAATACTGGTTGGAAATCAGTAATGAGGTGTACTTTTCGCTTTTCAGGAAGTCGACGTAGTCATCGGGCAGATAAAGCAGTGTGGTAACCAGCAAGGTCACAACCAACAGCGCAACAACGGCCGGTTGCAAGCGCCAGATGCGCCTGACGTAAAACCCCTTGAAGCTGAACGTGCCGTTCTCCAGCGACTTCATGATGATAGAGGTGGTGAGATAACCGGAGATCACGAAGAAGATATCCACGCCGATAAAACCGGACGGGAATAAAGTCAGCCCTGCGTGGAATATCAGCACGAGCAGCACAGCGACAGCCCGCAGGCCATCGATGTCGGCCCGGTATCGAAGACCTGCGCTGTGCGATTCACAGCTGGCGGCCCCCAAGGACCGCGAGGCGTCGAATGCCTCCTTGTTATCGAACGCGTTAAACATCGCGCGCAATGGCTTGCGCACAAAATCGATGGGCCGATTGAACATTGACTATCCTTGGCAGACTTATTCGAGCGAGCGACCATTAGGTGCGGCTGCGTAAGCACGGTTCCATAGAACGGCAAAGTATAGAGATTTTCTTACAACGGCTCTGATCGGCTTCGACCTGCCCGCTCTTTCGCAGAGGGTACAAATCAGGACTGAATCGGTTTGCGTCCTGACACAAAATGGCTCACATCGTTGAACCCCAGTGTCGAGGCATGCCCCGGTGTCACCGGCGATCAATAAATGCCTTGTCTTCGGCTGTGATCTTCACCGCCTGCGCGAGCGAATAGGCGTGTCATTGCTGTTCAGTATGCGGGTCGGTGATCCGCAGCGAGTCTTCGACACTGGTCTGCTCGCCGAACATCATCGTGCAAAGTGAAACCGAATAAAAAAACGGCCCGTAAGGGCCGTTTTGGTCATGCACCCGAGCTCAAGCCCGCAACGCCCGCGTCATCCGCAACGCCAGCAGACTCCCGCCAACAATCACCGCCGCCAGCACGTACAACGCCGCATCGGTCGAGCCAGTGCTGTCCTTGACCCAGCCCACCAGATACGGGCTGAGGAACCCGGCCATCTGCCCCATCGAGTTGATCAACGCCAGCCCACCAGCCGCGGCGCCTGCGCTCAGCATCGCCGTGGGCACCGGCCAGAACATTGGCAGGCCAGTCAGTGCGCCCATGGTCGCGATGGTCAGACCGAGAATCGCAATCGCCGGATTCGCTGCGAAATTCACCGCGATCACCAGCCCGACAGCGCCCATCAGCATCGGCACCACCAAGTGCCAGCGGCGTTCCTTGCGCAAGTCCGCCGAGCGCCCGACCACCAGCATGAACACCGCCGCGAGCAGATACGGAATCGCACTCAGCCAGCCGATCACCAGGTTATCGCTGAAGCCGAGGTTCTTGATGATCGACGGCAGCCAGAAGTTGATCGCGTAGACGCCGCTCTGGATGCAGAAATAAATCAGGCCGAAGGCCCAGATCGCTGGGTTCTTGAACACCGCGAGCAGCGAGTCGGTGGCGGTTTTCGGTTTGTTGGCGAGGTCTTCGGCGTGGTCGGCTTCGAGCACCGAACGTTCGTGGGCGGTCAGCCATTTGGCATTGGCGAAGCTGTCGCTCAACAGGAAATACGCCAGCGCACCGAGGATCACGGTTGGAATGCCTTGCAGCAGAAACATCCATTGCCAGCCGGCCAGGCCACCTTGGCCTGCGGCGAAGTGGTTAAGGATCCAGCCGGAAAACGGGCTGCCGAGCAGACCGGAGACCGGGATTGCCGACATGAACAGCGCCATGATCCGGCCACGGCGGAAGGTCGGGAACCACTGCGAGAGATACAGCACGACGCCCGGGAAGAAACCGGCCTCAGCGGCACCGGTGAAAAAGCGCAGGGTGTAGAACTCGGTCGGGGTGGTGACGAACAACAGGCAGGTCGACAGCGTGCCCCAGGTGATCATCATCAAGGCAATCCAGCGGCGTGGACCGAAACGGGTCAGCGCCAGGTTGCTCGGCACACCGCACAGCACGTAGCCGATGAAGAAAATCCCGGCGCCGAGGCCGTACACGGTTTCGCTGAATTTCAGGGCATCGAGCATCTGCAGTTTGGCGAAGCCGACGTTGACCCGGTCGAGGTAGTTGAACAGGTAGCAGATGAAAATGAAGGGAATCAAACGCAGGGTGATGCGTTTGTAGACGGCGTTTTTACCGTCGTCGACGGTTTGGGTAGCTGCGGCGCTCTGCGACATAGCGGCTCTCTCTTTATTATGATTTTTTGCGATGCAAAGGGTAACGTTGATCGCCCTGAGAGTCTCGGCCACCTTTGGCCGGATTGTCTTTGTGCCTGAGCACAGGGTTTGCCGCCAGACCCTGTGCGGCTGAACAACCGCTAGTGCCTGAAATGAAGGATTGCCGCCGCTATGTTCGAACTCGATCACGATCTTGCCCAAGACATCGTCGACCGGGCCATGGCCATTTTGCCGTACAACGTCAACGTCATGGACAGTCAGGGCCTGATCCTCGGCAGCGGTGAACCGGAGCGCATCAACACCCGTCATGAGGGCGCGCAACTGGTGCTGGCCAACGGGCGCGTAGTGGAAATCGATGCGCAGACGGCGGTGCACCTCAAAGGCGTGCAGCCGGGTATCAATCTGCCGCTGCTGCTCGATCAGCGCTTGATCGGCGTACTCGGCATCACCGGGGAGCCGGAGCAACTGCGCACTTACGCCGAACTGGTGCGCATGACCGCGGAAATGCTCGTCGGCCAGCGCAATCAGCAGGCCGAGCAACAGTGGCGACGGCAGCGTTGCGATGATCTGCTGGCGTTGCTGTTGAGCGAGGCGGGGGATTCGCCGCGCCTGGTCGATGAGGCGCAACAGTTGGGGCTCAAGCCGCAACTGACGCGTGTCCCCTATTTGTTCGAACTGGGTCTTGAGCACGGGCCGGGGCAAACCGTCGAGGCACTGAGTGCGTGGCTGACCTCGCGTTACCCCGACAGTTGGTGCGTGAGTTCGGCGAAGTCTTCGCTGTTGTGGTGTCGCCCGGCGAGCCAGCAAGTGGAGCATGACCGCCTGCTGGAAAAACTCGATGGCCTCGGCTGGAAGATTCTGCGCATCGCCGTCGGCGGGCAGGCGGAGGGGCTCGCCGGGTTGCGTCGCTGTTATCGGCGGGTCGGCGACTTGCTGGCGTATGGTCGTGACGTGTTGCCGAATTCGAGACTGCTGACGCTCAATCGTTATCGCTTGCCGGTCATGCTGTGGCGTCACCGCAACGATGATGCGCTGGACGAGTTGCTCAAACCGCTGCGCAAGGTCATCGCCAAGGACAGCAACGGCCAGCTATTGGCGACCCTGCGCACTTGGTGCGAGCACGACGGGCAGAGTCAGGCCTGCGCCGACGCGCTGGGCATTCATCGCAACAGCCTGCGTTATCGCATGGAACGGATTGCCGAACTGAGTGGCGTTGATCCGTTGAAGCTGGACGGGATGCTGGCGTTGTACCTGGGGGTGCAGCTGTTGCCGCAGACTGATCCGAATTGATCGGTGTATTTCGGGGCCCCTTCGCGAGCAGGCTCGCTCCCACAGTGGCATGCATTTCAAATGTGGGAGCGAGCCTGCTCGCGAAGAGGCCGGAACATCCAGCGCCAGCCCTTTGTGGAAATGAACAATAAACGCCGACGCCACTTGTGCAGCCGACCGGCGTCAAGGCGCAGGCGGACTGGCAGCATGAACGCCAATGCAACCGGAGAATTCCCATGAAGATCGTCATCGCCCCCGACTCGTTCAAGGACAGCCTGAGTGCCCAAGGCGTTGCCGAAGCCATTGCCCTCGGACTGGCCCAGGTCTGGCCGCAGGCGACGCTGATCAAATGCCCGATGGCCGATGGCGGCGAAGGTACGGTCGAGTCGATTCTCGCAGCCTGCGAAGGTGAATTGCGCCGCACCCGTGTGCGCGGTCCACTGGGCGCGCCGGTCGATGCTGCCTGGGGCTGGCTGGCGCACAACCACACCGCGATCATCGAAATGGCCGAGGCCAGTGGACTGCAATTGGTCCCACCGGGGCAGCGCGATGCGTGCATCAGCAGCACTTTTGGTACCGGTGAGTTGATTCGTGCAGCGCTGGACGCCGGCGCGCAGCGGGTGATTCTGGCAATTGGCGGCAGTGCGACCAATGACGGCGGTGCCGGGGCGATGCAGGCGTTGGGCGTGAAGTTACTGGATGGGCAAAATCAGCCGTTGGTGCCCGGTGGCCTGGCCTTGGCGCAACTGGCGCGGCTGGATCTGAATGGACTTGATCCGCGTCTGGCCAATGTGCGTTTCGACATCGCCGCTGATGTTAACAATCCGCTCTGCGGCCCCCACGGCGCGTCGGCCATTTTCGGCCCGCAGAAGGGCGCATCGCCCGCGCAGGTTGAGCAGCTCGACCACGCGCTGGGGCACTTCGCCGAGCTTTGCGCGCAAGCATTGGGCAAGGACGTGCGCGATGAACCGGGCAGCGGTGCGGCGGGTGGTCTGGGATTTGCCGCCAAGGCTTTTCTCGGCGCGCAGTTTCAGGCTGGCGTCGAGGTGGTGGCGGAACTGGTCGGGCTCGCTGACGCGGTCAAAGGTGCGGATCTGGTGATTACCGGCGAAGGCCGCTTCGATGCGCAGACCCTGCGCGGCAAAACGCCGTTCGGTGTCGCGCGAGTTGCCAAACAATACGCCGTGCCGGTGATTGTGATTGCCGGGACCTTGGGCGAGGGCTATCAGGCGCTCTATCAACACGGCATCGACGCCGCGTTCGCCGTGACCAGCGGACCGATGACTCTGGAACAGGCCTGCGCCGAAGCACCTCGGCTGCTGCGTGAACGCGCTACCGATATTGCTCGGGTCTGGCAACTCGCCTCAGCCTGAAAAATATTTACCGCAGACCCGAAACCTTCCTCAAGCCTGGCCGATACAACGGTCAGGCGCACACAAAACCACAACTCAGTGCCGCCGGACTGTCGCCCGCTATGGGCCAGTGCTCACGGCATGGACGCTCGCAGTTTCTTTCTTTCGAGAGTCCGACCATGTCCCTGCGTAATCTGAATATCGCGCCCCGTGCTTTCCTCGGTTTTGCCTTTATCGCCTTGCTGGTGATTGTCCTCGGCGTGTTCGCCGTCAGCCGCATGACGGTCATTCGTCAGGCGTCGGTCGACATGGACACCAACCAATTGCCAAGCGTGACCCACCTCAGTGTGGTCACGGAGAACGTCCTGCGCATGCGCATCCTGTCGTTCCGTGTGCTGGTCAATCGCGAGCCGGCCAGCTTGCAAGAGGCGCAAACGCGCATTGCCGTGCTGGTCGACAAAGTGCGCAAAGCCCAGGCGAGTTACGCCGCGCTGCCGGCGGGCCCCGAAGAACAGGAGATTTTTCAGACGTTTTCCACCACTCTCGACAACTACATGCAAGCGCAGAATCAGATGATCGAGCTGTCGCGTCAGGACAAACTTGATGAGTTGCGGACGCTGATCAACACGCGCATCAAGGAAGGCACCGATCAGATGGGCGAGCAACTGAACAAGCTGATCGCCATCAACACCGCCGATGCGAAAACGGCAGCAGCAAAGGCTGGTGATCACTACGACAGCGCGGTTACCGGAATCATCATCGTTGCCGTGATCGCCGCTTTGGCCACCGTGCTACTCGCCTGGTTGCTGACCCGCAGCATCGTCACGCCGCTCAACCGCGCCGTGCACGCTGCGCAAACCATTGCTGGCGGCGACCTGAGCAAAGCCATTGAAGTCGACGGCAAGGACGAACCGGCGCGCCTGCTCGAAGCCTTGGCCGCGATGCAGACCAACCTGCGCAAAACCATCGAGCAGATCGCCGGTTCCGCCACGCAACTGGGCGCCGCTGCCGAGGAACTTAGCGCTGTCACCGAAGAAGCCTCCCGTGGCTTGCAGCAGCAAAACAACGAAATCGAACAGGCCGCCACTGCCGTCAACGAAATGACCGCTGCGGTGGAAGAAGTGGCGCGCAACGCCGTGTCGACTTCCGAGGCCTCCAATCAGTCGACCCACGCCGCCCGCGAAGGTCGCGATCAAGTGGTGAAAACCGTCGACGCGATCCAGACCATGACTCATGACGTGCAGAACACCGCGCAGATGATCGAAGGCCTCGCGGCACAAGGGCGTGACATCGGCAAGGTGCTGGACGTGATTCGGGCGATCGCCGAGCAGACCAACCTGCTGGCGCTCAACGCTGCCATTGAAGCTGCGCGTGCCGGCGAGGCTGGCCGTGGTTTTGCCGTGGTGGCTGACGAAGTGCGCGCCTTGGCCCATCGCACCGCGCAGTCGACTCAGGAAATCGAAAAAATGGTCGCCGGCATCCAGAACGGCACCGGTGAAGCGGTTTCGTCGATGCAACAAAGCAATCAGCGCACCCAGTCCACGTTGGAAATGGCCCGCGCGGCCGGCGTGGCGCTGGAGCAGATCACTCAATCGATTCACCAGATCAACGAACGCAACCTGGTCATCGCCAGCGCGTCGGAAGAGCAGGCGCAGGTCTCGCGCGAAGTCGATCGCAATCTGGTCAACATCCGCGACCTCGCCACGCAATCGGCCGCCGGCGCCAACCAGACCAGCGCCGCGACCCACGAATTGTCGCGACTGGCAGTGGATTTGAACGCCATGGTGGCGCGTTTCGTGATTTGAGATACGGTGAAGGCTGGAAACCGCGCTAACAGGAGACGTACATGCGCTATTCAGCCTTGACCCAACGAATCGCCGGGGAGGGTGCCGCTGCCTGGCAGATTCACGACCGAGCGCTGGAACTGCGCGCCGAGGGCGTCGATGTTTTGTTATTGAGCGTCGGCGATCCGGACTTCGATACGCCGTTGCCGATCGTCCATGGCGCGATCGACAGTCTGCTGGCCGGTGATACTCATTATGCCGACGTACGTGGTCGGTTCGAGCTGCGCAGGCTGATTGCCGAGCGTCATCGCCAGCGCAGTGGTCACCGCGTTGATCCTGATCAGGTGATTGTCTTGCCAGGCGCGCAATGCGCGGTGTATTCGGTGGCGCAATGTCTGCTGGATCCGGGTGACGAAGTGATCGTCGCCGAGCCGATGTACGTCACCTACGAAGGTGTGTTTGGCGCCTGCGGTGCCAAGGTGATTGCGGTGCCGGTGCGCCCGGAAAACGGTTTCCGCGTCGACCCGGCCGATGTCGCCGCGCGCATCACCCCGCGAACTCGGGTCATGTTGCTCAACAGCCCGAACAATCCCAGCGGCGCGAGTCTGCCCTTGCCGATCTGGCAGGAACTGGCGGCGCTGTGCATTCGCCATGACTTGTGGCTGATCAGCGATGAGGTGTACAGCGAGCTTTTATACGAAGGCGAGCACATCAGCCCGGCGAGCCTGCCGGGCATGGCCGAGCGCACTGCGACGATCAACAGTCTGTCGAAATCCCATGCGATGACCGGTTGGCGCATCGGCTGGATGATCGGCCCGAAACCCTTGGCCGAGCATCTGGTGAATCTGTCGCTGAGCATGCTCTTCGGTCTGCCGGATTTTGTACAGAAAGCCGCGCAAGTGGCGCTGCAAAGCGATCTGCCGGAAGTCTCGCAGATGCGCGAGGAATACCGATTGCGCCGCGATCTGGTGTGCGAACGTTTGTACGGTTGCCCTGGGTTGCAGCCGATTTGCCCGGATGGCGGCATGTTTGTAATGGTCGATGTGCGCCAGACTGGGCTTGGCGCTCAGGCGTTTGCCGAGCGCTTGCTGGAAGGTTATGGCGTGTCGGTGCTGGCCGGCGAGGCGTTCGGACCGAGCGCGGCGGGACATATTCGTATCGGGCTGGTGGTGGATCGGGTGAAACTGGCGGACGCCTGCGCGCGGATTGCGTTGTGTGCGGTGCAGCTGTTGCAGGCGCGGAGTGCCTGATGAATTTGCGTAGTCTGTAAAAGCCTCTTCGCGAGCAGGCTCGCTCCCACAGAGGAATGCATTCTGCTGTGGAAGCAGGCTTGCTCCCATTTTGAAATGCAGTCCCAGTGGGAGCGAGCCTGCTCGCGAAGGCGGCTTTACTGACACCAGAGATCTCAGTTTTGCCAAGTATGAGCATTCACCAGATTCACCGGCCGCTGCCCATTCAACGCCGCCAACAGATTCTCCACCGCACAGCGCGCCATCGCTTCACGCGTCTCGTGGGTCGCCGAGCCCATGTGCGGCGTCGCCACCACATTGCTCAACTGCAACAACGGCGAGTCATGATTCAACGGTTCGCGCTCGAACACGTCCAGTCCTGCCGCGCGAATGCGCTTGTTGCGCAACGCTTCGATCATCGCCGCCTCATCAACCACTTTGCCGCGCGAGATATTGATGAAGATGCTCTCCGGCCGCATCAGCGCAAACTGCTCGGCGCCGATCAAGCGTTCGGTCTGCGCCGTCAGTGGCAAGGTCAGGCAAATGAAGTCGGCCTGCTGGAGCAACTCTTCAAGGCTGCGATATTGCGCGTCGAAACGCTCCTCGACCGCCGGTTTGCGCGACTGGCTGTGGTAGATCACCGGCATGCCGAAACCGAAATGCCCGCGCTGGGCCAAGGCCTCGCCGATGCGGCCCATGCCGATGATGCCCAGCGTCTTGCCATGCACATCGGTACCGAAATGCGCCGGGCCGATATTGCGGCTCCACTGTCCGCCACGGACCATGTTGGCCAGTTCGACGACACGACGGGCAGCGGCGAGGATCAGCGCGAAACCCGTGTCGGCAGTGGTTTCGGTGAGCACATCGGGGGTGTTGGTCAGCAGAATCTTGCGCCGGCTCAGATACTCGATGTCGTAGTTGTCGACACCCACCGAGACGCTGGCAATCGCCTCCAGTTGCGGCGCCAGATCCAGCAGCGCCGCATCGAGTTTCAGGCTAGCGCCGAGCAAACCGTGGGCGCGGGGCAGGGCATCGCGCAGCTGCATGAGGCCGTCGGCGTCGAGGCTTTCGATCAGTGTCACGTCAAACTGCTCTTGCAGGCGCGCCATCAGCGCGGGCGAAAGTTTCTTGTACAGCACGACCTGTTTTTTCATGGCAAAAGTCCTTTCAGGAATGCGCCGGCACACGCGGTGTGGCGGCGGCTTTGGCGACGACGCGATCACTGGCGCCGGGCTTGAGGAAAATCGTCAGCACCACCGACAGCAGCAGCGCGCCGCTCATCAACAGATACGAGGCACCGGGCGAACCGGTGGAGCTGTTCAGATAGCCGACCAGATACGAGCCGCCAAACGAGCCGAGCGCGCCCATGCTGTTGATCAGCGCCATGGCGCCACCGGCGACGTTGGCCGGCAGGATTTCCGGAACGATGGCGAAGAACGGCCCGTACGGCGCGTACATGCAGGCGCCGGCAATCACCAGCAGCGTGTACGACCACCAGAAATGTTCGGCGCCCAAGGCATACGAGCCATAAAACGCAATCGAAGCGATCAGCAGCGGCGGCCAGACGAAGCGTTTGCGCTTCTGCAACTTGTCCGAACCCCACGACACCGCAAGCATGCCGATGACCGCCGCCAGATACGGCAGCGCCGACAGCCAGCCAGCCTCGATCATGTCCATCTGCGCGCCGGCCTTGAGGATCGACGGCAGCCACAACACGAAACCGTAAACGCCGATGCTCCAGCAGAAAAACTGCAGCGCGAGAATGATCACCTTTGGCGAACGGAAAGCCTCGGCGTAGTTCTTCACAGCCTTGATGCCGACCTGCTCTGCGGCGAGGGCGCTTTCCAGATCGTGTTTTTCCTGGTCGTTGAGCCACTTGGCCTGAGCCGGGCGATCATCGGCCAGACGCCACCAGATAAACGCCCACAACACCGCCGGCAGACCTTCGATGATGAACATCCAGCGCCAGCTGAAATGCTGCACCAGATAGCCCGACACCACCGACATCCACAACATCGTCACCGGGTTGCCGAGGATCAGAAACGTGTTGGCCCGCGAGCGTTCGGCGCGGGTGAACCAGTGGCAGAGATAGACCAGCATTGCGGGCATCACCGCCGCTTCGACCACGCCGAGCATGAAGCGAATGACGATCAGCCAATAGGCGTTGGATACCACGCCAGTCAGCGTGGCGAGCCCGCCCCAGAGAATCAGGCTGACGAAAATCAGCTTCTTCACGCTGTGCTTTTGCGCGTAGATCGCGCCGGGTACCTGGAAGAAAAAGTAGCCGAGAAAGAAAAGCGCGCCGAGCAGCGAGGACAGGCCCGGTGTGATCATCAGGTCTTCGGCCATGCCCGACGCGGCGGCGAAACCGTAGTTGGCGCGATCGAGATAGGCCAGGCTGTAAGTGATGAACACGATCGGCATGATGTACCACCAGCGGCGGGTGGCGAGGGTAGCGGTTTTCATCGGTGTGACTCCTGAGCTTGTTGTTTTTGTCGCAGCAGGTTTATTGATTTGCGGTGATCAGGCGGGCCTCTTCGCGAGCAGGCTCGCTCCCACAGGCGATTGCATGCCAAATGTGGGAGCGAGCCTGCTCGCGAAGGCGGATTCAAATTCAACCGATAACTCTTGGCGGGACGGCAACCCCTCCATGTCGCCACGACTCTGCACCGCGCGACTGCCAATCCAGTTCGCCCGTTGCACGGCCTCGGCAAAACTCTGGTGCTCGAGCAGGGCGCTGATCATCCCCACCGCAAAGCCATCTCCGGCGCCCACGGTATCGACCACGTTGCTTACCGGCACGCCAGCGACAAAACCCTGATCCAGCTGCGTGCGGTAATAAGCGCCCTCAGGCCCGAGCTTGATCGCCACCGCCTCGGCGCCCTGATCCAGATAAAACGCAGCGATGTCCGCCGGGTCATCCAAACCGGTGAGCAAACGGCCTTCGCTCAACCCCGGCAGCACCCAATGGGCGAGGGCGGCGAGGCGGTTGATTTCGCGGATCATTTCGCCCTCGCTGGCCCAAAGGCTCGGGCGCAGATTCGGGTCAAACGACACGCTGCGTCCGGCGTTGCGCATGCGGGTCATCAGTTCGAAGGACATTTCCCGCGCCGAAGCCGACAGCGCGGGCGGAATACCGGTGGCGTGGAGATGGCGGGCGCTCAGCAGGTTGTCGCTGATGGAATGCGGCGACAGATGACTGGCCGCCGAGCCACGGCGGAAATACTCGACCTGCGGATCGCTGCCATCGTCATTACGCGATTTGAACTGGAATCCGGTCGGATGGTTTTTGTCGACGTCGACGTGGCTGCAGTCCAGGCCTTCCTTGATCAGCGTCTCGACCACAAAGCGTCCGAGTGAATCGTTACCGACCCGGCTCAGCCACGCGACGTTGAACCCCAAGCGCGACAAGCCGATCGCGACGTTGCTGTCGGCCCCGGCAATACGTTTGTGAAACCGCTCGACCTTGGCCAGATCGCCAGTCTGCTCAGCGACCAGCATTGCCATGGTTTCACCGAAAGAAAGAATATCGATCTCAGACATGAGCTGGCTCCAGGCGCGATTGACCAAGGCGGGCGAGGGCGGCGACGTGTTCGCGGGTCAGCTGCACCAGGTCATCGCCTTGCAGCGGGTATTCAGCGGCGCGCATAACGCCTTGGTCCATGTGCCGCAGCAGTTGTTCCCACAGATGCAGGTCGCTGATGGCCGGCGGTACCGCGACCAGTTTGCCGTCGGCGCGGCGCGCAACGGCTTTGCAATGCACGTAACCGACATGACGACCAAGCGCGCGGGCGGCGCTGGCAGCGGACTGGTCCTGCCAGTGCCAGTTGCCAATATCGAAAGTCATCTTGATCGGCAAGTTGTGCTGCTCGACGGCGGCGAAGAAACGCTGGAACGGCTCGATTCGCCCGCCGTGCAAGGTCTGGTCGTTCTCCACCAGCAGTTGCACCGGGCTCTGCTTGAGTCGCTCGGCCAGGGCCTGCAAATCAGAGTTGTCAGTGAAATAGCCGAGCGACACCTTCAGCCATTTCGAACCGAATGCCTGCGCCTGTTGCAGCGCGGTAATCAATTCGGGATTGGGTTGCGCTTGCCCTGCCAGCCACAGTTCGGTGGGCGACGAATAGATGCTTTGCAGGCCCTGGGCCTGAGTCGCTTGAGCCAGTTGCGCAGGTTTTTCGCGGGTCAGCAACTCTTCGCGCCACTCGATGCGATTGGCGCCGGCTGCCGCGAGTACCTCGATAAAAGAATCCTGGCCTCGCTGGCGCACAAGCTCTGCACCGTAGCTGGACAGACTGATGGAAACGGCTGGTTTATTCATTGTTATTGACCTCTGAAACCGGTTTCATTTTTGTTCAAAAAAATATCAGATGGTTCTGTGGTGTCCTTCCGGGCGTCTTCGCGAGCAGGCTCGCTCCCACATTTGCAACACGGCCACCTGTGGGAGCGAGCCTGCTCGCGAAAGCGTCAGTTCAGACGCCATTTCCTCGGGTCGAACCCCGTTCAATCAGCACCGGCGCAAAATCCATCACCCGCGCCGCCTCGTCATCCCCACGCAAGCGCTTGAGCAAACACTCGAATGCCCGCGCGCCGATCTCTTGCGTCGGCTGCGCCAGCGCGGTAATCCCGCTGCCGACCAACGGGTACCAATCCAGATCATCCAGGGCGATCAGCCCGACATCCTCGAACAAGCGCACACCGAGTGCGCGCAACGCGTGAGTCGCCGCCAGCGCCGCCACGCCATTGGCGCAAAACAATGCTTTCGGACCGTCACCGTGGGTGTTTAAAAAGGTTTGAAGTTGCGCGCGCAGATGATCGCCGGTTTCCAGCACCGCCCCGGTCAGGGCCGAGCGTTGGGCAATCTGCGCTTGAAAACTGCTGACCCGTTCGATTCGCGAACTGGTGCCATCAAACGGTTCGGTGACCAGCAATAAATCCCGATATCCGCGCTGCTCAAGGTGCGCGAGCGTCATCTCTACGGCTTGCGAGTTGTTCAACCCGACCATGTCGCTGTCGATGCCCTCGACCTTGCGATCCACCAACACCATCGGCATCTCGCGGCGCAACTCGTACAGTTCATCGCGGTGATGCCCCAGCGTGTTCACGATCAGCCCTTCGATGTTGTATGAGCGCAACAGCGCCAGATGCTGGCGTTCCTGCTCGTCATCGCGGTCGGTGTTGCACACCACCAGGCTGTAGCCGTTCGCTCGGCAGGCGGTTTCCACCCCGTGCATCACGGCAATCGAATAAGGGTTACGGATATCGGCCACGAGCATGCCGATCAGGCGGGTTCGCCCGCGTTTCAAGCCACGGGCCATTTGATTGGGGCGGTAGCCGAGTTCGCTGATGGCCTGCTCGATGCGCAGGGCAATGGCATCGGAGAGCAGAGCGCGGTCGTCGCCGATGAAACGCGAGACGCTGGCCTTGGATACGCCGGCGTGTTCGGCGACGTCGAGCATGGTCACGCGGCTGCGTTGGGCGGCGGAAAAGTCGTTCACGGGCGTATAGACCTTATTTTTATATCGCGGGGACAGCTCTGAAACCGGTTTCAGTGTTCTCCAAAAAACGAAATATCGTCAAGTGCTCTGATATTCGCCTGCAGTGATCCATCCGGTTAATCCGACAGACGGTCATTTGACCTGTCAGATATGACAGTAGGCAAAAGGGAGAATCCGGCGCCTAATCGGGCCAACACAGAGTTGATTGTCGTGCACACAGCAGATTATCGCAGAGAGTAGATGACATGGAGCAGAGTAATCAGCTCACCGCGGAGCCTTTTACATTAGATGGCATTAGTTCATCAGACCCGGACGGCCACGTGCCGCCAGATATTTTGATTAACGGGACGAAAGGGAGAATACCGCGCTGGGCAAATTTTCCACAAAAACCGCTTCCAGGAGAAGATGAAGACTACACGGAGCTTTATGTTTATTGGGAGCAAAGCTCGAAAACAACGGAAATTTTCAACGACAGATATACCTACATCAACGATAAGCCAGAGTTCGAATTCGATCTCACAGCAGAGCATATGATAGAAGACGGTGTTGCCGAAATTTATTATGTGCTTTTGGGAAGGAATGGTAACCCTGATGAATCGCCCAAGCGTAAGCTGACAATCGTCCACGCTCTCACCCCCACGCTTCGGCCGCCAGCATTTCCGGATGCAGATCTTTATGGCTATATCAATTGCGACACTGATCCTTGGGTTGGCGAGAAAATACGAGTCCAGATAGTGCCTGAGGCTGTGAATATATTTCAGGACGAGGATGTATGTGTACTCGTCTGGCAGGGGTTTGCGACATTGAATGGATCTCTCCCTGTACTCACTCCGCAACATACGTTCAGGGAAATAATTGATGGTGATAAACCTGTTAAAGGGTTTGTTATAGATATTCCATTTGATCCTTTTATAAGGCCTATGTTTGACAAGCATTCTGCCATCGCCCGATACACGATCCTCCGTCGGGGGGTGCCGATTTATGCATCACATCCCGGCCTTGTGAAAATAGACCGCATTGAACCAGGCTACACAGAGCCCTGTGGCGGCGGTCCTTTGAAGTAAGTGTTGTAACACAGTCGCAATCAAAGCGGTCTGGCCTCTACATTATGCATGTCGGCGGCAGGAAGTTGCTTGTGTGTGGCTTAGGTTTTTAATTCATACGAGGAAATGAACGTGAATACTCCAATCTTTAACGGTAAGCCGCAATCCGCTGTTGCTCTTGGTAAAAGTAGTCGTCTTTTGCTGCGTACTTCCAACGTTAACGTAGGGGTACGCTTGGCTGATCCCGAATTTGTTGGCTTGCTACCCGGTAGGCTGTTGCCGAAAACCATCATTGATTCAGGTACAGCGCAGGTAAGATTCCTTACGTCAACAATCCTGACGCCCGAAGATAACGATTTATATGAGTTGTACCAGCGAAAAGGCCCTGGCGGGACTGAGACCATGATTGCGGATGACAATTTGGGGCCCGTCGCCGGCCGCCCGGCGGAAGTGCTTATCGACGTGCCGACCGCGGCGCTGGTGGATGATGATGTGAATAAAGCTTCAACAACATGGGAGTTTCAGTTAAGCGTACTTAACGGGAAGAACGGCAATCGTGATGACTCGAATTGGTTCACTGTAGAAATCGATAGAAATCCACCAGAAGTGGACAAGGGCTCGGGTACGAAATTTCAGCCGGAAAGAGCTCTTTACCTGAATTTGCCCAATAAAACCGTCGACGACGCATGGCTGGCAAATAATGAGTTTTTACAAATAAGCATCAATCGGAGCTACGAGTTTTATAATGCAAGCGACACTATTCATGTGTACTCGGGCCCTACATATGGAACTGGAAAGTTGCTCCATACTCAGCGATTAACAGCGGATACAGTTGAGGTGCCAAGTGCTGAATTGCCAAAAACAGATTCGCGGGAATATCTCTGGTACACATTGACGGACGCGACGGGCAACATCAGCGAACTAGCGGTTGCCAATGATTATCAAATTTCTCGAACCCCACCTCCAATCTTTCACGATTGTGAGTTTCCGCAGGGTATCTCTCCGGATCCAATCGACCTCAACGATCTGCAGGGTACGGTGTATTTGAATGTCAAGCGGCCCGACAATGCGCAAGACACCGACCGCATCGCTGCAGCTGTCACCAATGGAAAGCTACCAGTTGGTTTGGGGACTCGCGTCTTGGGGGCCGCCACTGTGTTGCAGTTCCCTATCACAACCAGCAGATTGCTGGCGCTTTGGGATAACGCGACCGCAGCAGTGCCGATTAATGGATCTTATAAATTTTTTCGTGGAACTGATCCGGAAGTTGCTCCGCCAGGTACCGACTCCGAAATCAATTTGCTTGCCCCTGGCCCAAGTAACCCAGGCTTTCCCGACTTAAAAAACCCTAACATGGTTGAAGTTACAGTGGAGGGCGCGTCGGGAACCAAGAACCACATCACCGCTTCCGACCGTTTGGCGGATATCACATTCAGCACACCGATGATAAAAACCGGAGACACGTGGGTACCTGTAGCAGGTGACATTGCCAGGTTCTTGATAAACGGCGAAGAAATTGCTGAATTTACGCTCACTGCGGGTGATACGGACCCATTGACTCATACGATGAAGCCTGATGAATTTGATGCAATAATTGGGGCGCCAGGTCAAAAACAGGCATATTGGACGATCGAAAATAGCGCCACCAGTCCGGCCGTCATAGAGTCACTTAATACTGCAGTGCAAGTGGATCTCGCCAAGGTCGACTTAGTAGCGCCAACAGTCACGCTTTTCAATGGATACGTATCATGCGCCCATCTTACTCGGCCTGATCGAGAGTTGCCGGTGACCGTGACAATAGATGCAGTGCATATGCCGAAAGACACCGTTGTTACGGTTTACTCCGAAGGCTATGAGGATTCGCTTGGGACCAAGAAAATCCGAGGTACAGAATTTAGTGACACTTACACCGTACTTGGAACCGAAAACCCGGCGGAGTTCGTTCTTAATGTCAAGCCGTATTTAACTAAGCTTAAGCCTATTCAACCACCATTCAGTTCCGGATTGCCAAATGGCTATATCAAGATTTGGTACTCGATACTTATCTCGGGTGCTCCGAATCCTTCTAAAGAGTTTTTTAATGAGGTTTCGCTACTAAATTCAAGCAACAATTATTGTGAAGGTACTCCGACAATTTAGGTTTGTCAGATTACTGCCGAGACAGATCGTTGTCTCGGCGGTTGGCAACGATTGGAAAAACACAATTTAGCAATATCGGACATGTCCTACATACCAATGCGTAACGGATCGGTAGTTTGGCGCCGCCTTGGGTGAAGGATCCTACTCGATCTATCACCATCGTCGTATATTTGGAGAATTGGATTTGAGTACTTCATCTCGTTGGACAACCACATATTTTCGCACTCGTGCCAAGACCGTTATCTGGCGTGGAACGTCTTCATTCTGCTTCTCACTGCTGGCTTGCGAGTCTGCGTTCGCCGCCGGACTGGTGGGAACTGCTCACACCGTCGACAGAGGCGATAATGTGGAGTCCTGGCAGCTTTCACAACAGGCGACATTGAATATCGATCAGGCTGAGACTCTGGGCATCGTCGCTCGGCAATCTCAAGTCAATGCGGTAGGCGCCACTACTCAGCAGATTTCTACCTCCGATGGATCAGTCGTAAACCTGGCAGGTACCACTGTGACAGGTGGCAATGCGCGTGCCGGAGTTGAATTAGCCAACAGTACCGTGACGATTTCTGGCAACAGCACTATCTCCAGTGGTCGCCTTGGGCTGCAAGCCGGGCGCAACATCAACGTCAATTCCGGCTCGAAGGTGACAGTCAGTGACAGCACGATCCGGGGAGTAACAGGCGGAGCTCGTGCAACGGCCTTCAGTACTCTTGAGTTCTCAGGTTCCACTATCGAAGGGACGGGGGCAGGCAGTTTTGGTGTAACGTTGCTGAGCGGTTCCGCTTCCGCCACGGCAGGCAGCCAGATACTCGGTGGCCAGAATGGCGTACGGCTTGGACTGGAAGGTGCAGGGTTGCCTGGCAGCCATTTGCTGTTGCGAGGTTCGTGCGTTGAGGGCAAAAGCGGGTCGGCAATTGTCGTGGATTATGAGGGTACGAGCGCTGCCGCTTCCCGGATCGACGTCCTCGACGGCTCTACGCTGACGGGTGGCACCGGGACCATTATTGAAGTCAAGGGGCTGGGCAATGCGGACGTCAATCTGGAGCGCAGTGACCTGAAGGGCAATGTGCAGATTGCGGATACCAGTACGGCAGCGCTTGGTTTCAAGCAGGCTTCGTTGACCGGTGATGTGACAGCCGATACTGGGGCAACTGCTGCTGTTGCGCTGCAGCAAAACTCGCAATTGACCGGTGTCATGACCAATGTCTCCAGCGCCACTATCGATTCGACGTCACGCTGGAATATGACGGGCAATAGTCAGGTGGGCGATTTGGTGCTCGATGGTGGTACGGTAAGGATCGGTGCCGATACCGCTTTCAATCAACTGGCCGTGCACAACCTTTCTGGTAGTGGCCTGTTTGAAATGAATGTCAATTTCGCAACAAATCAATCCGACGTGCTGAATATCACAGGAACAGCGACTGGAGATCATCGTTTGTTGGTCGCCTCAACCGGGACAGAGCTGGCAAGCGGTCAACCCGTGGATCTTGTGCATGTCGCCGGCGGTGACGCCAAATTCTCATTGGCCAACGTCAATGGCGAGGTCGATTTAGGTGCGTTTTCCTATGGCTTGAAACAGAGCGAAAGCGGCAACGACTGGTTTCTCGATCCGACTGCTCGGACGGTCAGTCCATCTACTCGCGCTGTCACAGCGCTTTTCAATACTGCCATCACTGTGCTGGATGGAGAGGCCATGTCTTTGCGCAGCCGTATGGGTGAAGTGCGTTTCAATCACTTTAAATCCGGCCCGTGGGGCAGGGCGTATGGCAGTAAGTACAATGTTTCGGACGCGTTTGGTGATGGTTATCGGCAAGATCAGCAAGGTTTCACGCTTGGCGCAGATGCTCCGCTTCCTATAGGTGGTGGACAGTGGCTGTTGGGCGTCATGGCCGGGCAAAGTCATTCTGACTTGAATTTGCACCGCGGAACCAGCGGCACGATCAAAAGTTACTATGTGGGCTCCTATCTCACCTGGATCGACAATGCCAAAGGCTATTACCTTGATAACGTCGTCAAGTTCAATCATTTCCAGAATGAAGCTAAAGTCGGGTTGAGTGATGGCAATCGTACGAAGGGCGATTACGACAACACTGGTGTCAGCGGGTCCATTGAGTTCGGACGCCATTTCGCATTCGATCAAGGCTATTTCATTGAACCGTATATCCAAGGCAGTGCTGCAATAATCCAGGGCAAGGATTATGAGTTGGCAAACGGCTTGAGTGTGGAGGGTGATCGTACCCGTTCCATGCGTGCCGAGGGCGGTATGACGTTAGGTCGAAACTTGAAATTGCGCAACGGCGTTGTCTGGCAGCCTTATGCTCGTGTGGCTCTAGCTCACGAATTCTCAAAGAACAACGAAGTACAGGTCAATAATAATGTATTCAATAACGACCTCTCCGGTTCGCGTGTAAAAGTTGGTGGCGGTGTTGCGCTTAACATGTCGGAGCGATGGCAGGCCCATGCGGAACTGGAATATATGAGGGGCAATAACATCGAAATGCCTATCGGCGCAACGCTTGGCCTTCAATTAAAATGGTGAAACAGTAAGTTAATGAGTTATAAAAAAGCCCCTTCATAAATGATGGGGCTTTGATTGTCTGGTTAAGTCAAGGAAGTGTCGAAAACTGCGGAGCAGGGAAATGTTCCACTTGCGTCGGATTTAGCTACGTCCGCTGTGAAGGTGCCAGTGAACCGCTTGGTTTCCGTGTCCAGTTTATAGTCCAAGGTGCCCGAGGTCGCTTTTTGTAAAGTAGGGAGCTCTTGGTTTTCGTAGCTGTTGTAAGTAACATTTGCACCGACATCAACCTCTGTAATAACTGTTGACGCCTCAAGCTTGGATTTTTCAAAAACGATAGTGAAGGTCCGCACGAATGGCTTTTCACGGTCATAGGCAATGACGATGTATACGTCACCCCTGCCGGGGGTCGTGTCCGACCTTAATTCTGTATACCAAGCTCTGAATTTCGTGCCGTCTTCCAGGTCGGCGGTGAAGTCGTCTATGAAGTCGTTTTGGTTATAGCCAGTTTTCAGTGCTGCGCTGCTCATGAGTTCAATCTCCATATTAGCGAGTCGGGAAGATCCAGGCAGCATCGTAAGATAAGAGTGCGTGGACACCTCATATAAGACGACCTTCGCTGTCTTGTAAACTGTCAGATATTACAGCTATGCAAGAAGCTGTTTTTATGCTTGGGCTTGTCGAGCTATTCAATCGAATAAGCCTGCCGCAATGTTAATCGAGAATCCCAATATCGCTGTATTGAATACAAAACCTATCAACGACTGTGCCAGCACAATCTTTCGAATACCCCGCGTTGCAACCCCCACATCCGAAGTCTGCACAGCCACGCCGATGGTGAACGAGAAGTACAGAAAGTCCCAGTAATTAGGCGTGGTCAGTCCTTCAGCAAAACGCAGCGCCGGCTCCTTGCCGTTCCAGGTGTAAAACAACCTCGCGTAGTGCACGCAGAAAATTACCCCGATCAGCAGCCATGAGCCGATTACAGTCAGCGCTGTGAACCCGTAGTGCATCAATTTGTGTGTGTTATCCAGATCTTTGCTGCCGGCCAGTTCAAAGGTGATGGTGGCCAGGCTTGCCAGCGCGGCGATGCACACCACGAACAGCACCAGCCCTGCGTTCTCGTCTTCGATCTCGGCAATACGGCGGACGTCCGGGGCCTTGGCGCGCACGGTCAGCCAGAACATCAGGATCAGGTAAGTCCAGACACCGGCGTTCCAGCCGATGAGGATTTTGCTGGCGATTGAATCGGCGGGGGCCAACAGACCGGTGGCGAGGCCGAGGAGGGCGGCGGCAGACAGGCGAGGGTGGGTGCGGGCGAGGAAGCGCATGAGGACTCGGTGGGCAAGTGGGTAATGACACCTTAGCCCAGCGATGAGAGGTGTGGCTACAATGCTGTCTGTATGCAGATCTCTGTGGGAGCGAGCCTGCTCGCGAAGGCGTCCGATCAGTCAATCTCAGCTTCGAATGTACCGACGCATTCGCGAGCAGGCTCGCTCCCACAGTTTGGATCAGTGTTGTTTGGTGAATCGTTGTACGAGTTTCATTACGACGACGAAGAAGACGGGTACGAAGATGACTGCCAGCGTGGCGGTGATCATCCCGCCGATCACGCCAGTGCCGATCGCCTGCTGACTTGCGGAACTGGCGCCAGTGGCAATGGCCAACGGCACCACGCCAAGAATGAATGCCAGCGAAGTCATCACAATCGGCCGCAGACGCAAACGCGCTGCCTGCAGCGTCGCATCGATCAGATCGTGACCTTCGTCATAGAGGCTCTTGGCGTACTCAATGATCAGGATCGCATTCTTCGCCGACAGGCCAATGATGGTGATCAAACCCACCTTGAAGAACACGTCGTTGGGCATGCCGCGCATCGTCACCGCCAGCACCGCGCCGAGCACACCCAGCGGGACAACGAGCAGCACCGACGTCGGAATCGACCAGCTCTCATACAGCGCCGCCAGACACAGGAACACCACCAGCAACGACAAGCCGAGCAGAATCGGCGCCTGGTTGCCGGACAAGCGCTCCTGAAGCGACAGACCGGTCCATTCCTGGCCCAGACCTTTCGGCCCCTGCGCTACCAGTCGCTCGATTTCCGCCATCGCTTCGCCGGTACTGTGCCCAGGTGACGGCTCGCCAGAGATGGCAATCGCCGGATAGCCGTTGTACCGGGTCAACTGCGCCGGCCCTTGAATCCAGTCGGCCTGAACGAAGGCCGACAGCGGCACCATGTTCCCGGCGTTGTTGCGCACGTGCATTTTCAGCAAGTCGTCCACCTGACTGCGCCGATCACCTTCGGCTTGCACGACCACGCGCTGCATGCGGCCCTGATTGGGGAAGTCATTGATGTAGCTCGAACCCACGGCAGTGGACAACACGTTGCCTATGTCGGCGAACGAAACGCCCAAGGCATTCGCCTGCTTGCGGTCGACGATCAGTTGCACTTGCGGCGCTTCGGCCAGCGCGCTTTCACGGACGTTCATCAGTACCGGACTTTTTTCGGCGGCGGCGAGCAACTCAGTGCGTGCCTGCATCAAGATCGCATGGCCCAGTCCACCGCGATCCTGCAAGCGGAACTCGAAACCACTGGACGTGCCGAGGCCATCCACCGGCGGCGGCAGTACCGAGAAGGCCATGGCGTCCTTGATCTGGCTCAGCGCCGCGTTGGCGCGGTCAGCGATCGAGCTGGCGGCATCGTCGCTGCCACGTTCCGACCAATCCTTCAGCGTCGAAAACGCCAGCGCCGCGTTCTGGCCGCTACCGGAGAAACTGAAGCCCAGGATCACTACGCTGTCACTGATCCCCGGTTCACCGGCGTTGTGCGCTTCGAGCTGTTCGGCTACTTGCACGGTGCGGTTTTTCGTCGCGCCGGGCGGCAGCTGGATATCGGTGATGGTGTAACCCTGATCCTCGGTCGGCAGAAACGAGGAGGGCAGGCGCGCAAAACAAAACCCGAGTCCGATCAGCAGGACGACGTAGATCATCAGGTAGCGACCAGTGCGCTTCAACGCATACCCCACCCAACCCTGATAGCGATCGGTCAGTTGCTCGAAACGACGATTGAACCAGCCAAAGAATCCAGACTTTTCGTGATGTTCGCCTTTGGCAACAGGCTTGAGCAAGGTCGCGCACAACGCCGGCGTCAACGTCAGGGCGAGGAACGCCGAGAACAGAATCGAGGTGGCCATCGACAGCGAGAACTGCTGATAGATCACGCCAACCGAACCCTGCATGAACGCCATCGGAATAAATACGGCGACCAGCACCAAGGTGATGCCGATGATCGCGCCAGTAATCCGTGTCATCGCTTTGCGTGTGGCTTCCTTGGGCGACAAACCTTCGCTGGCCATGATCCGTTCGACGTTTTCCACCACGACGATGGCATCGTCCACCAGAATACCGATGGCCAGCACCATGCCGAACATGGTCAGCACGTTGATCGAGAAGCCCAGCGCGAGCATGGTCGCAAACGTGCCCATCAGCGCCACCGGCACCACCAGCGTCGGGATCAGCGTGTAGCGCACGTTCTGCAGGAACAGGAACATCACTGCAAATACCAGCAACATCGCTTCGCCAAGGGTGTAGATCACTTTGGTGATCGAGACTTTGACGAAGGGCGAGGTGTCGTACGGAATCTTGTACTCCACGCCGGCCGGGAAGTAGCGCGCGAGTTCATCCATCTTCGCCCGCACCAGCGTCGCGGTGTTCAGTGCGTTGGCGCCGGGAGACAGCTGAACGCCGACGGCGGTGGACGGCTTGCCGTTCAGGCGAGTGCCGAACTGATATTCCTGACTGCCGATTTCGACGCGCGCGACATCACCGATGCGCACCGTGGAGCCGTCGCGATTGGCCTTGAGCACGATGTCGGCGAATTCCTGCGGCGTCGATAACTGGCCCTTGACCAGAATCGTCGCAGTGATTTCCTGTGTGGAAGGCGACGGCAAATCACCGATGCTGCCCGCTGAAACCTGGGCGTTCTGCGCAACGATGGCTTCGTTGACATCGGCCGGCGTCAGGTTGAACGCGATGAGCTTCTGCGGATCGATCCAGATGCGCATCGCCCGCTCGGCGCCATACAACTGCGCCTTGCCGACACCGTCCAGGCGCTTGATCTCGTTCATCACATTGCGCGCCAGATAATCGCTGAGCGCCACGTCGTCGAGCTTGCCGTCGCTGGAAGTCAAAGTGATTAGCAAGAGGAAACCGGAAGAGACCTTCTCCACCTGCAAACCTTGCTGATTGACCGCTTGCGGCAGGCGCGACTCGACCACCTTCAGGCGGTTTTGTACATCGACCTGCGCCAGCTCCGGGTTGGTGCCCGGCTGGAACGTCGCCTTGATCGTCGCGCTGCCGAGGCTGCTTTGCGATTCGAAGTAGAGCAAGTGATCGGCGCCGTTGAGCTCTTCCTCGATCAGGCTGACCACGCTCTCATCGACGGTCTGCGCCGAGGCGCCGGGGTAGACGGCGTAGATTTCGATCTGCGGCGGTGCGACGTCCGGGTATTGCGCGACCGGTAACTGCGGGATGGCCAGCGCACCAGCCAACAGGATGAACAGGGCGACCACCCAGGCGAACACCGGGCGGTCGATAAAGAACTGCGGCATATGAAAGCGTCCTGCTTACTGACCAGTGGTCTGGGCAAGTGGAAGAGGGGTTTCGTCGATCTGCACCGTTTCCCCGGGACGGGCGTGTTGCAGGCCTTCGATGACAATACGGTCGCCGGGCTTCAGGCCGCCGGTGACGATCCAGCGATTGTTCTGCACCGCACCCAGTTGCACTGGTTGCGCCGAAACGCGCATCTGCTCATCGACGGTCAGTACCTGGGCAATACCGGCGCTGTCGCGCTGAACGGCGCGTTGCGGCACGGTGATACCGTTCTGGATGGTCGCCTGCTCAAGGCGTACGCGGATGAAACTGCCCGGCAGCAGGTCGAGATCCGGGTTGGGAAATTCGCTGCGCAGGATGATCTGGCCAGTGCCCGGATCGACGGTGATGTCGCTGAACAACAACTTGCCCTGCAACTGATACAGGCTGCCGTCATCCTGGATCAGCGTGGCCTTGACCTGATCCTGACCGACTTCCTGCAACTGCCCGGAACGGAACGCGCGGCGCAGCTCATTGAGCTCGCGGGTCGACTGGGTCAGGTCGGCATGGATCGGATTTAATTGCTGGATCAGCGCCAGCGGCGTGGTTTCGTTCTGCCCGACCAGCGCACCTTCGGTGACCAGCGCGCGGCCGATGCGGCCGGAAATCGGCGCGGTGACGGTGGCATAACCGAGATTCAGTTTCGCTCTTTCAAGCGCTGCCTTGCTGGCGGCGACATCGGCGGCAGTCTGCCGAGCGGCAGCGCGGGCGTTGTCGTAGTCCTGACCGCTGATGGCCTGGTCCTCGATCAACTGCGCATAGCGTTGTTCTTGCAGTTTCGCCTGGAAAGCGTTGGCCTCGGCCTTGCGCAGCGCAGCTTCGGCACTGTCCAGATCGGCTTTGAACGGCGCCGGGTCGATGCGGAACAGCACATCGCCTTTTTTCACGTCGCTGCCTTCGCGATAGGTGCGCTGCAACACCACGCCCGCCACTCGCGCACGCACTTCGGCAATCCGTGGCGCGGCGATGCGCCCGCTCAATTCGCTGCTGATCGACAATGGCTGGGTTTTGATGGTCTCGATGCGCACCGTGGCCGGTGGCGCTTGCTCTTCGGCAGTCGAGGATGAGTCGCAGGCGCTCAGCGTCAGTGCCAATGCGATCAGGCCGAGCCCGGCCAGCAGTTTTCCAGACATGTACAACCCCCAATATTTGAGGCCGCATCCTACGGCCAGACGGGGAGGTTAGCGGTGAAGCTTTGTAGCTGCTGTGTGAAATTGTGTAAGGGTTTTGCTCAGTGGCGGGTGAGGGCGTATATCCTGCAGGCCTTGAATTCTTTTGTGACGGTTAAACCGCTTTCGCGAGCAGGCGCGCTCCCACAGGAGATCGCATTTCAATGTGCGAGCGAGTGAGCCCTGACTGTCGCCCCAGCATTTTCTGGAACACCCCATGCCCAACATCCTCCTGGTCGAAGACGACACCGCCCTCGCCGAACTGATTTCCAGCTACCTGGAGCGCAACGGTTATTCCGTCAGCGTCATCGGCCGTGGCGACCATGTGCGCGAACGGGCGCGGATCAGTCCGCCGGATCTGGTGATCCTCGACCTCATGCTGCCAGGTCTCGACGGTTTACAAGTGTGCCGCTTGCTGCGCGCCGATTCAGCGACCTTGCCGATCCTCATGCTCACAGCCCGCGATGACAGCCATGATCAAGTGCTGGGCCTGGAAATGGGCGCTGACGATTACGTCACCAAACCCTGCGAGCCGCGGGTGTTACTGGCGCGGGTGCGCACGCTGTTGCGGCGCAGCAGTCTCGGCGAACCACTGGCGGCAAATGACCGGATCGTCATGGGTAATCTGTGTATCGATCTGTCCGAACGCACCGTGACCTGGCGTGATCAAGCGGTCGAGCTGTCCAGCGGTGAATACAATTTGTTGGTGGTGCTGGCGCGGCACGCCGGTGAAGTGCTGAGTCGCGATCAGATTTTGCAGCGCCTGCGCGGTATCGAATTCAACGGCACCGATCGCTCGGTGGACGTGGCGATTTCCAAGCTCCGGCGCAAATTCGATGATCACGCCGGCGAGGCGCGCAAGATCAAGACCGTATGGGGCAAGGGCTATCTGTTCAGCCGGTCCGAGTGGGAATGCTGAGCTGATGTTTCGTATTCTGTTTCGTCTGTATCTGGTGACGATCGTCTCCTATAGCGCGGCGATCTATCTCGTGCCGGATCTGGTCGTGATGGTTTTTCGGGATCGCTTCGTCACCTACAACCTGGAGTTTTCCCGCGGTCTGCAGTCACTGATCACCAAGCAATTTCATGCCGCGCCGCAAGAGCAGTGGCCAACGATTGCTACTTCGATGGACAAGGAATTCCAGCCGCTGCACATCGTCCTGACGCCGATCGACGACCCGGTGTTCACGCCCATCGAGCAGGAACGTCTGCATCGTGGTGAAAACGTCGTGCGCATCGGCGATTGGGGCTGGCGCACCCTGGCGGTCACACCACTGAATGGCGAAATGGCCGTGCGCATGGTCGTACCGCCGGATCCGGTCGACGTCGATCTGTTGTACTGGAGCATCAACGTGCTGATCGGCGCCATGTTGCTAGGCTGCTTGCTGCTTTGGCTGCGTCCGCACTGGCGCGACCTGGAACGCCTGAAAGGCACCGCCGAACGCTTCGGCAAAGGCCATTTGAGCGAGCGAACAAAAATTGCCCCGAGTTCGAACATTGGCAGCCTCGCCAACGTGTTCGACACCATGGCCGGCGATATCGAAAACCTGCTCAACCAGCAACGCGACCTGCTTAACGCTGTGTCCCACGAACTGCGCACGCCGCTGACACGTCTGGATTTCGGCCTGGCGCTGGCGTTGTCCGAAGACTTGCCGGCCGCCAGCCGCGAGCGTTTGCAGAGCCTGGTCGCGCACATCCGTGAACTGGATGAACTGGTACTGGAATTGCTCTCCTACAGCCGCTTACAGAATCCGGCGCAATCGCCTGAGCGCATCGAGGTGTCGCTCGACGAGTTCATCGACAGCATTCTCGGCAGTGTCGATGAGGAACTGGAATCACCGGACATCGTGATTGACGTGCTCTTGCACGGTCAGCTCGAACGCTTCGCGCTGGACCCGCGCCTGACCGCTCGGGCCATCCAGAACCTGTTGCGCAATGCCATGCGCTATTGCGAAAAACGCATTCAGATTGGCGTACAGGTGATTGCCGGCGGATGTGAGATCTGGGTTGACGACGATGGCATTGGCATTCCCGACGACGAGCGCGAGCGGATCTTTGAACCGTTCTATCGGCTCGACCGCAGCCGTGATCGCGCCACCGGCGGATTCGGCCTCGGTCTGGCGATCAGCCGCCGAGCGCTCGAAGCACAGGGCGGCACGCTGACCGTCGAGAGTTCGCCGCTGGGTGGGGCGCGATTCAGGCTGTGGTTGCCGGCCGCGGCCTGAATTCCCTAACGAATATCAGATGATTGGATCAGGCCGACGCTGGCCTCCTGCATCCGCGTAATTGCAGACGCCAGCGAATCGTCCAGATCAATAGCCCGACAGGCATCCAGCACCACAAAGACATTGAAACCCGCCGCGCGCGCGTCCAGCGCCGAAAACATCACACAGAAATCCAGGGCCAGGCCAACCATATAAACGGTGTCGACGCCGCGCTCTTTCAAATAGCTGGCAAGCCCCGTGGTGGTGCTTCGGTCCGCTTCCAAAAAAGCGGAATAGCTATCGATGTCGGGGTTGCAGCCTTTGCGTATGATCAATTGCGCGTGCGGCAAATCCAGTTCCGCGTGGAATTCGGCGCCGGCGCTGGCTTGCACACAATGCTCGGGCCACAGCGTTTGTGCGCCGTACGGCAGTTGAATGATGTCGTAAGGCTGCCGGCCCGGATGGCTGGACGCAAACGAGATATGCCCGCTCGGGTGCCAGTCCTGAGCAATCACGACTTGCCTGAACTGGCGCGCGAGCCGGTTGATCAGCGGCACAATCCGGTCACCTTGAGGCACCGGCAATTGTCCGCCGGGAATAAAATCGTTCTGAACATCGATGACCAGCAATGCGGTGCGAGATGAAATTGGCACAGGGCGATCTTCCTTGGAATTAAACCTCGGCCAGTTTAGCAGGGCTTCCTTTAGCCGCTGGTCTGCAGTACGCATTGCTGGGTTTTACTGTCCCAGACCTGGCCTTTCGGACATTCGGGCTTTTTCACGGCGTCGCTTTCATCGACGGCAAAAACAGCGGGGCTGGACAGGGCGGTGACCAGCAGCGGGACGGCGAACAGCACTTGGCGAATGTTCATGGTCAATCTCCACTTTCATCGGCTTGGAGCGGAAGTTGTTGTTCTCATTTGCAGTGACTGTTCAGTTCTCAGGAAGATTCAAAATTGTGAGGCTGGGCCGACGGCGCAGCGGCAGAATTGCGCCGCTCCTGAATTCCGCGAATCACCAGATACAACAGCGGCCCCACTGAAACGAACACTGTGGTCAGCAGCAAATAAGGCAGTACCGACCAGACGGAGCGTCCCCGAGACCGGGCGTCCTTGACCATCCATACACCGGCCAGTGTCGCCATCAGGTACAGATCGATGACTACCTGCGCGGTGTCCGGTCGTGACATCAGGCTGATGCCGAAGTTGATCAGTGACTGTTCAGCCTGGAGCATTACCGAAACTGTGTACCCACTGAACGCGAGCAAAGCGGTGAGAGGCAGCGCGATGGACATCATGCTTTCCTTCCTTGGTGTGATGAGCAGAATCGCCAGCCTACCGGCGCGACGCACAATTGACCATTGACTTGTCATCCGCCGGCAGGCTAATTTCCAGCCCATGACTTTTACCGTAATGCGCTGCCAGCCAAGCATTATTACCGCCATTCCTCATTTGGCGGGCTAGCTCACGACTGCAGCACCCAACCCGCCCTAGAGGCGGGTTTTTACTTTCTGTCTCCGGGGTTCTGAAAACTGTCAGGAGACGACCATGCCGCACAGCCCCGACCAGCAAGCCCTGCTTGAGCACTACATAAAGATGATTCTGGCCGCGCCGGTTTACGACATTGCGGTGCGCACGCCGTTGCAGCCTGCGCCGGCATTGTCGCAAGCACTGGGCAATCGGGTCCTGCTCAAGCGCGAAGATCTGCAACCGACGTTCTCTTTCAAGATTCGTGGTGCTTACAACAAACTTGTGCAACTGAGCGATGAGCAGCGAGCGCGGGGAGTGATCACTGCGTCGGCGGGTAATCACGCGCAGGGTGTAGCGCTGGCGGCACGGGAGTTGGGCATCTGCGCGACGATCGTCATGCCGTCTACCACCCCTGAGCTCAAAGTGCTCGGCGTGCGCAGTCACGGTGCCGAAGCACTGCTGCATGGCGAGAGTTTCCCGTTTGCTCTGGCCCACGCGTTGCATTTGGCCGAGCAGAGCGGACGCACGTTCGTTTCACCGTTCGATGATCCTGACGTGATCGCCGGCCAAGGCACCGTGGCGATGGAAATCCTGCGCCAGCATCAAGGCGCGCTGGATGCGATCTTTATCCCGGTCGGCGGCGGAGGCTTGATCGCCGGTATCGCGGCCTACGTCAAATACCTGCGCCCGGAAGTGCGGATCATTGGCGTCGAATCCGAACATTCGGCCTGTCTACAAGCCGCTTTGCGGGCGGACGAGAGGGTGGTTCTGCCCAGCGTCGGCACTTTCGCCGATGGCGTAGCGGTTGCGCAGATCGGCGCGTATGGCTTCGAGGTGTGCCGCTTCTGTGTGGATGAAGTGATCACGGTCAGTAATGACGAGCTCTGCGCCGCGATCAAGAATATATACGACGATACCCGTTCGATCACTGAACCGTCGGGGGCGCTGGCCGTGGCGGGGATCAAGCAGTACGTGGCGCGCAGCGGCGTTCGCGATCAGACATTCGTCGCCATCGACTCTGGGGCCAACATCAACTTCGACAGCCTGCGCCATGTCGCCGAGCGCGCCGCTGCCTGCGGCGTGCCGGCGTGATGGGACGCTGCGGTTATTCCTGCAGGGCGGTGCCGACTTTGTCCGACGCCGACCAGATGCGATAACGCACCTCTACGTCCGAAGGCGCGTACACCACGACTGGCAACTTGCTGTTGTAGCGCAACATGAAGCCGTCGCCGACGACGGGAACGAAAGCGCGCTTTTTCTGGCTGCCGGGCGGGCAAGCCATCATCGTGCTCATCGGGCCGATGACCTTTTCCAGGCGATAGAACGGATAGCCCCAGCCTTGCAGATTCTTTTCATCGAGCACACCGCCCAGACGTTGGCGGTTGCAATCCACTTCCAGAGTTTTTCCAGCGAGAATTTCAACCTGGAAATTCTCTTCCCGCTCTTGTTTGGGCAGATGGATGACCTGACGGGTAAACCCGGCTTCGGCTTTGGGATACGGCGCGACGTCTTCGAGTTTGGCGGCGTGGGCGAGGGTTGAAAGATTGGCGATTAACAGCCCAGTGATCGCGCAAATGCGTAAGGAATTCATGGAAGCCTCCGTGCGGGTTGAATTGCATCTGAATGCATTCTTGCCGTCATGGCCCTCGAAAGCAAATTCGCGCAAAGTTGCAGATTGCAGGAGACGGATGGTCGGTTCATGCATTTTGCAAATAGCACAATACTGGCCACTTTCCCAAGTGCTTGATTTTGAAGGGAGCGAAACGAGCCGATCAAAGGCACGTTTTATGCGTTCTTTCGGTGAGGCGCACCGGATTTGGGCGCCTACACTCCAATGGGCATTTCGCAGTACCACCACTTGCCGCACCACGGAAACAGCGGGGGCACACCCGTGAAGGCGCAGCGAAGGGTCAGCGTGAATACTTGATTGGCAATCGCACAGAAAGGAGAGGGTTCGCCATGTTTTTATCTGCCTTGGAATTACGCAATATCATTGAAAGCAGTTTCTTGCCGAAACGCTGCCAGTGCACGCTGTCGCCCGACTTGTCGATGTCCGTCAAAGTGTTTGGCGACCATCGAACCGACCAAGCCGATCTCTACGTCAGCGGCATCGACGCCAGCCGCTTGAACAGCTGCCGTGAAATCAACAACCTGGTCGCAGGCCTGCGATCCGATCTCGCGCAACAAACCAATACGCATCAAACCAGCGCTCGTTCTCGAGCGGTTTAACCCAGCGTTTCACCCAATTCGACCGTCACGCGCCGGGCCTGTACAAAACCAAGGCCCAGCGCGAACTCGACCAGCACCGCGAGCAAAATCCCGGGGCCGGCATGGCCATTGAGCCATTCGCCAAAACCCAACGCCGCCAAACCGAAACAGCCGACGATGAAACCATTGCTCAGTGCACTGCGTGCCGCTGACGGCGGAGCATTGCGCAGCAAATAAAACATCACCCCCAACGCCGCAAACAGCACCGCGCTGCGCCTTGCGACTACGCCGGTGCCTTCCGAATAGCCAATACTCCAGATCGCCAGCAACACCTCCGGAAAAAATCCCCAGACCAGCGCCAGCAAAAAACACAGGATTGAAGTGACGCTCGACAACGTGCGGAACGACAACTGCATGGCCAGTCCTTGCGGCAGTAGGGAAGGTCCCGAGCATACCCGCCGAAACCACCCCACGCCTATGGCCAACCGGAAAATCAGAAGCGTCTGTCAGTTCTGCCGACTGCATGCGTCAGATAATTTCCTGTAGCTGATTTGTGCGGGCTTGCCGGTGTTATCGATGTATTTCATGTCGGCGGTGATGACTTTGCATTCCAGGGTCGGCGGCTCGGTTAGCGAGAGCACCTTCGCCACGTGGAGTGGCATGCCGTATTGGTAGGGTGCTTGATTCGATGTGGCGGAGGTGTCGTTGGCTTGGGCCAGTGCGGCGTATGAGCTGCAGGCGAGGTTGGCGGTGAGCAGGAAGGGACGAATGTTCATGAGAGGACTCCAGCGTAACGGATAGGCGCCCGGCACGAAGCCGGGCGAGCCTGCCGCACTGGGCGTCAGCGGGGGAGAGCTGAGGGTGTGCGGTGACATGGAGTCTCTGACTGTGGCCTTAAGGCCGAGTTAACCGATGTGAACATGAGCTGAGTTATTTACGGTTGCTATTCCCTTGTCTCGGGCATTTGTCGTTTGCGATATGAATCATTAGGGTACGGGCTTTGACGTGCTTGAAAAAAATTAATGAAAAGGCTGTACTGCTAAATTTCAGTACCCTAACTTATCTGGAAAAAACGAGAGCGGTGGGTGAGTGGCCTTCCACGTTTTTGCGAGTTCTTTTGCTTTTTCTAGTTGCTCTTTTGACAGCTTTTTTTCTATTTCCGGCAATACGTCGTTAACGTTGTTTATTACGTTTCCACCACCATCAAGCTCCAGTAGATTCGACAATAGTGCGTATGACTTTACCGGGTCTGATTCGAACCCGTATTTTGGTTCAGCTTCGCCAATATATGACGCGTAACCAAAAACTGCAGATGCATAGCCTGAGGCTGCAGCTTTTTCATTCCATTTTCTAAATGATGACAAATCGGCTTTTTCAATCCTGGTAGCGGCAAATCCCATCATGGCTGGTGGATAACCATTCTCTGCAGCGGCTTTCATCCATTTTTCGATTTCATCTGATCTGCTAGAGGGTAGTAGGAACATGCCTCCCCCCTCTTGATACTTGGTCGCTAAACGAAATTGCGCTAATGCAAAACCTGTTTCTGCGGACTTTTCAAGCCATTCATCGTTTCCTGTTATCTCCCATAGTAGGTACATCGACTCAGCGTCACCATGAGATGCCTGATCTGTAGCAAGGTTTTTGGCTTTGTTCATCCAATCTTTAGGGCATTGCCCAGAGGAAGAACAATTGTTCATAGTTACGCACAAATCTTGATCCGCGCCGCCGAGCCGAATCATAGAGTAAATATTGCCTTTCTTTGCTGACTCCTCGTAAGCCTTTTGCGCTTCTTGAGTCATGTATCTATTGTTTTTTCTTATAGATTCTCCCAAATAGTAAAGTGCTTCATCATCACCGCCTTCGGCTGCTATTTGTAATGTTTCAATTGCGGAGATGGCTTTGTGTTGATTGTATAGTTCAATGCCCTTGATTTTTGCCTGAGATTGTTCGTTCGTAAGCGCGTTTGACTGGGCTGATACTAGGCTTAAAAATGTTAACGCAGTGGCCAGCAGTTTCATTGAAGTCTTTGCCTATTCAGTCGTTCATCAAGGGCAGTGGCGATAATTTATCTAGATGGAATTTGGGTGCGGACAACCTAAAAATATACTCAATTACTCAGCTTGTCGGGGAAGAAAGACAGCGGTGGGTGATTGGTTTTCCATTCTTCAGCGACGATTTTTGATTCTTCAATTTGTTCTGGTGTCATCTTTTCAGAAATTTTTTCGATCTTACGGTCGACATAATCTTGCACGCCACCGGCGTCACCGAGTTCTTTTAACAAAGAGAAAATAGCGTAGCCTTTGACTAAATCCAAAGAGTAACCTACTTTATCTGGCGTATGTGAAATGTACGCACCATAGTTACTCATTGCAGCTTGTTCGCCTGTTGCGGCAGCCTTCTCGAGCCAATGTCGAATGCTCGCCATGTCTCCTTGCTTATAAAGCGTCTCTAGATATTGCATCATAGCTTTAGGGTTGCCACCTTCCGCAGAGAGTAGCAGCCATTTTTTGACCGACGCTTCACGTCCTCCAGGAGTAAAGAAGTAACCCTCTCCCTGCCTTTCGCTGATCGCCATCCAATATTGCGCGAGCGGATAGCCTGCATTAGCAGATTTTTCTAACCAATGGTGATCCAGCGTGATTTCGTACATCAAGTATAAAGATTCAGGATCGCCATCATTTGCCTTAGGTAACGTTATTTTTTTTGCCTCTACGAACCATTCTGCTTGAGTTTTTTTTGACGACGGGCAATTTCCCATCGTTGCGCAAAGATCTTTTTTTGCTCGACCCAACTGAATCATTGCGTATATGTTTTTTTTCTCTGCTGCCGATTCATACCAAAATTGGGCTTCGGGAGTCATGTATCCATTTTTCTTTCGAAGAGCTTCGGCAAGATAATACTGTGATTCTATTACGCCGTCTTTTGCCTCTCGCTCTAGCTGTGGAATGGCCGCATCTATTTTCATCTGGTTGTAAAGAATGATTCCGCTTGGTCCACTTTGCTGAGGGACTGAGGATGCATTGGTAAAATTGGCGCTATACGGCGATACTGAAATCAAACCCAAGCTGAACATTAGAATGATTTGATTTAATTTGATTTTTATTAGTCTGTTCATTGGTAGCCTTTTAAATAGGGTGTCGCCCCACTAAGCGAGTAGGTTGGTGATGGGACATAATTTTGTTGACAATAATCGGCCAGATTTGCGCCAAGTAATTTTGCGTGCGATTTATAGTTTTTACGTACTTCAACAATTGTATCGTCAAAGAGGCTTTGAACGCTTTCCGCCATGAAAGTATCTAGTGACATACGATTTTTGCAATACTCTTGTTCTCCAGCTTGCTCCTTTATGCCAAACTCATTCATTGACATGCATGCGAGTTCAAATTGTCTTTGTGCTTTGTCAATAGTGTTGGTTTTTTTTGCATTGTTGACTATCCAGCGCAAAATTCTTTCTATGGCTTTTTGCTGGAGAACATGGCCTTCGGATTGACTATATGTGCGACCCTTGTCAGATATGCTATTGTTTTCAGGACTGGCTGTAGTAATTTTAAACTCTTCGGGCTGGCTTATAAGCGTTCTTAAGAGTGGGCCCAGCGCGTTAGGAATTGCATTAATAATCCACTCTTCGAGCTCGCTTTGGTTCTTATAATTCATGATCGCGTCCGCAATCGGTCCGCCCTTGCCACGTCGCGTCAGAGACTCATAAAGACCCATCACAACATCCCAACGCATCATGTATGCCATTGCCACATTCAATCCGGCAACGCCCAAAGCGTTAAGTGCGGAGGCATACTCACTCGCTTCAGGATCCATCCACTCAACTTTACGGCCTTTGGTCTTATGCAGCTCTTTGCGATATATGTTAATGAGGTCGACCACCGCCTCATAACCCACTTCAAATTTGAAACTACCGTTAGCGCCCGGTCCAAGCACTACTGTTGCCTTCAAATTAAGAATGAACCGTCCTTTATCAAGAGAAACCTGAGCGTTCCCTTGAAATCCTGCGCCTAACGCGATTCCTACGGACCCGCCCAATTTTGCAAGCGTCAGCCATGGATTGGCTGTCCTTGCGTCTTTAGGACCGCTTATACCCAACGATGGCGCGGTACTTCGGGCGACGAGCTCTTTTGGCGGCGCCCAGTTTAGTGCACCAGTGAGCTCAATAGCGGCTTGCAAACCGCCGAATACGTTGAAGCTTGCCTTCGCGCCATTTTCGATTTGAACATTGGCGAGGCGACCAGTCGACATCTGACCTGTGCTCAGGGTGCCCGCAGCGGTGGGGGCTTTTGATTGATGGACGAGATCTGGAGTAGGACTATCGTCGCCGCTGTCGGCTTTTGCTTGCTTGGCGGCTGCGTGATCGGCGCGCTCCTGTTTGGCTGAGGCATCTTCACGCTGTGCGCGTTTGACCGGGCTCAGTGAGGCACCGTATTTGACGTTACCGAAGATAGGGCTCAATTCGACGCTGCCGGCAAGTAGCAGCGAAGCACCAGCATATCCCCACGCCTTCACGCCGAAGTGGAAGGAGAAACGCCCAAAATTCATTTTTTGTGGGCTACCGTCCAATAGGTAGTCGAGCGTGATTTCCTGTGCGCTCGCTTGGGCGGGCATATCGACTTTCATCAATTCCACTTCGCCGCGTGCCAAGTCGAGGCTCATCCCCGCGCTGGCCGACGCCTGAAAACCTTCTGCAGCGCTGATGGGGGGGCTTTCCAGCTTCACTTCAGCGTGAATGCTTGGTTGTGGAGGTGTCAGGCAGCGAACGAACTGCGCCTGAGGACTGGCATCGAAGAGTCTCACTTTACCGCGTACACTTTTCTGAAACACCAGCTGCTGAAGATGCTTACCCCAATTGGTAAGAGCTGCCTCGTCCTCTAGTTCAGTGACCTCATAGCCTTCCTTTTTTAAGTGAGCGTAAAAGTCTTTGGCTTTGAACCAACCTTTTTCATCGAAACAGTCGCCGACCTGATCGCTGAACTTTACAGCGCCCTGAGCCAACAGCCATTGGCGGAACGAACTGAGCTCACTGTTTTTATCAGAACCTTCAGTGGCATCTGTCGGGGGACTTTTAAAGGCCTTGGATACAGAGCCAGGGACTTTTTTGAAGTCCTCTTTCATTATTTTTTTTGCGTCTTTCAGGTTCGACATACTGAACCAGCCCAACGGAGTGCCCTTGGCGTCCGAAAGGCTGACTTCGCGCAAAGGAAAACCAGGTTTAACCATGCGATCTACTGGCTTGGGCTGGAACGCTTCCGGCTCCCAGATCAGATAACGTCGGGGTTTCGTCGCGTTGACATTATTCTGAGCGGCTGTATAGAGGTCTTCTTTGATTTTCTGCAGTTGGTCCCACTTTGCACGCTCTGCTTCCACCAAACCTGCAGGGGCCTGGGCATTTTGGCCTGTTGCTTCGATCCAGCGTTTGTACTTGTCCTGAAGTTGCGCAGTTGCTTCCGATTGCTTTTTCTCTGTATCCAAATACAGCTTGAATTGTTCGATGCCAGAGGCAAGGCCGTCGTTTATCAGCGCAAACTCTGGAAGCGCGATTCCATAATCGGAAGCCTTCATGATGGATTCGGTGTAAGCGTGGTAATCAAGCGCATCGGCGTTTTTGTGCAGTGTGTAAACATAGCCGACCAGATCGGCGGTACAGTCAGTCATGCCATTGCAGATATTGTCGTAACTTTTTTTCTTTTCCGCCAAGGCTTTGGCAACGTCTTCCAGCGATACCTGCTTGAAGTTTTTGTTGCCGAGGAATTTCTTGCGAGCCTCCAGATAAGCTTGCACACGTGCGCGCGCTTCAATCGCCTCCTTGGAGTACAGCGAGCCGCTTTCGTAGGTGTAGCCTTCCAGCTTAGCGGCCGCTACCGCTTCTTTTTTTAGCGCGACCCACTCAGCCCGCCGCTTGTAAAAGTCGGCATATGCTTCGTGAACGCGCTGGTCAGTAGCTATGTCTGCCGCTAGACGGTCGAGGCGAGATACTGGCGTCTCCTCGTCCATGGACTGAGCAAGAGCGACTGCCGGTTTGTTTCCATTAGCTTCGTTTTGCCTTTTTTTAGCGGTCGCGGGATCGATTTCGATCTCATCGCCCATCGCTTCAAACTCTTCCATACGTGCACGCTGTGCGCCCGTGAGGAAATTACTCAACTTAGGTTCAAGGAAGTATTCCAGCAAACCAGATTCCTGCAACCCGTTCAGGCGTGCATCACGTGGTTTGCTGGGTGCAATCATTTTATCCAGGGCGAACATGGATTCTTTGATGGCGGACTTTGCCCGTTCGGGAAGCAGCCAAAATTCTTGCTCTTCGGTGGCATAAATCGCACTGGCAAACTTTTTCGAGCAGGGAGGCGCGTGCGGTTTGAAAGTCTTTGAGCTCTGATCAGGGGTATCTTTGACAGGCTCCAGTTCAACCAGATCCTCCGCAGAGCACTGAGTTGCGGCTTCCGGGGTAGTTTGCGCAGGCGGTTGAGCCGCGGCAGGTGTCTGAGCGGCAGGCGCAGCAGGCGTTAGTGCGCTTTTCGGAACGCTCAGGTTCCATCCGACTTTGACGTTATCCGGGTTGGTGATGAAGGGGTTCATCTGACGAAGTTGCGCCACAGTAGTGTTGTAGCGCGTAGCAATCTGACCCAGAGTTTCGCCGGGCATCACAGCGTGATTTGTAATTTCCATGGTGATTCCGTTCTGTTGTCGCGTCGCCTTAGTGTTGGGCAACGGCGGCTGATTCCAGGAGCCGATCTACTTTGATAAACGACTCGTCCTTTGATTGCAGGATCGCCATGATCCCAAGCTGGGTCTCGAACAGCGGACCGTTCACGACATGGCCAAGCTTGAGCAGGTGATCGCCATCATAAATGTTGTTTTTGAGCAACATGTCGAGGTTGTCCGCGATGTCATTCAAGCGGTCATCGTCTGGCTCATTGAATGCTGCGTATTCCTCATCGATCCAGTACATCCAGCCCAGACGCGCTTGTACTTTCGCGGCCGCCTCGGGCAGATTGAACGCCGCTCTGTCACCGTCCCACGTTGATTGATCGGTGGCCTTCCAGGTGAGCCATCGCCCACGCTCTTGACCGAAATGAATTGGCGCCGGGCTGTAGACCGCATCCCAGCAGCCTAGTAACTGATCGAATGCTTTATCGGCGGTGTAGGCCAGCGCAGCCCATAGACTCGGCTTGTGGAAACTCAGCAGACTTTGGCCACCTGAACCATCGTTTGCCTTAAGCAGCCAGCGCGCATGAGCCAGAGCTTTTCCAGGATCCCGGGTTGAGATTGCGATTCCCGAAAAGCGTTCCTCACATAGTTCCACAGCGACCTTTGCCACTTTGCCGCCCTTTGGGGCCACCAGCCACAATGGCTCGTCAGGAATCCCTGCAAGGTCTGTCCCTACAAACAGACCTTGAGCGACGACGGGTTCGCCTAATCGATAAAGACGGCCTAAAGCGTCAGGCTGGAGCCCTTGGTCAATGATGAAACACAGCGACTCGCTGGTAGCGGGCAAGTCAGAAAAGTTGTAACGAGGCTCGGCGAGGAGAGCGCTCAGCGCTTTTACATGCATGTGCAATCCTTACGGCTGCAAGCGCCGTTACTCTGTTTTCCACACAGCGGGGTAATACCTGACTCATTAAGACGGGCAGGGAGCGGCGCTTTCCCCGCCTTATCCGCATCCACAACCTTCATCGGCCCCGGCAACAACGGCGCCGCCGGCGTGCCCACCCCGGGCGAGCCGCCGGTATTCACCTTCACCTCAGCCCCGCTGATGGTCACGCCACCTGCATCGACCTTGACGAAGCTGCCGCCAGCCTTGGCGGTCAGTTCCATGGCGCCTTCGACCACGACTCTCTGGCCGGCGTAATAATGGATTTCGTTGCCGGCCTCAACAAACTGCCCAGTCCCCACCTTCACATGCTGCGTCACACCCACCGTCAGGTGATCATCCGCGCGCATTTCGCTGATGCGGTCCAGATGGGTGATCCGGTGTTCTTCAACCTTGAACTCGCTCAACACATTGGCTTCAACAGTGTCATGCCGTTCGTTGCCGACGCGGATTTTCTGGTCGTGTTCGATGTTTTCGTCCCAGTCGCGCTGGGCGTGGATGTAGATCTGTTCGGCGCCTTTTTTGTCTTCGATGCGGAATTCGTTGTAGCCCTTGCCGCCCGGGGAGCTGAGGGTTTTGAAGGTGCTGCGGGTCTTGTTGGCCGGCAGGTCGTAGGGGACGACGTTTTCCTTGTGGTACAGGCAGCCGGTGACGAGGGGCTGGTCGGGGTCGCCTTCGAGGAAGGTGACGAGGACTTCCATGCCGATGCGCGGGATGGCGATGCCGCCGTAGGCTGCGCCGGCCCAGCCGCTGGTGACGCGCATCCAGCAGGTGGTTTTGTCGTCGGACTGGCCGTCGCGGTCCCAGTGGAATTGCACCTTGATGCGGCCGTATTGATCGCAGTGGATTTCTTCACCGGCAGGGCCGGTGACGACGGCGGTCTGGCTGCCGAGGACTTTCGGTTTCGGATGTTCGAGGGCAGGGCGGTAGTGCGCGTCCCACGGGGTGGCGAGGAAGCTGTTGCGGTAGCCCTGATGGAAATCGCTTTTGTTGTCGGTGACGTCGCTGGTGACGTTTTCGCCGAGCACTTGCGGCTGTTTGCCTTCGTGGAAGACTTCCAGCAGCAGCCACAGATCGTTCCACTCGGCGCGCGGGTGTTCGGCGAGCGTGAGGAAATGGCCGCTGGTCAGCGTCGGTTCATCACCTTTGCCTTCGGCGAGTTTGTAGTCGCTGCGATGGCGCTCGAGGGCGCGGGTTGAGAGGAACTTGCCGCGCTCGCGAGTCGTGAAGCGGCCGGGGTAATCGTAGTCTTCCAGGTCCGGGGCGAATTCGGATTTGACCGCGCCTTCGGGCAGCAGCTTGGGTTTTTCGAAATCGTAGTCGCGGCGGCTGACGCGGGTGGTGCGGGTTTCCAGGCGCAGGTTGAAGCGCTTGATCACCGGCTTCTCGGCGGCCATGCCGGAGTCTTGCTGGTAACTGACCGGCTTCAGTTTGCGGAACACCGTCTGGTCGTCGCCGAACACCAGTTTGTGGCCGCTGCTGCTGTGCTGGAAGTGGAAGTGGATGCCTTCCTCTTCGCACAGACGCTGGATGAAATGCAGGTCGGACTCATCGTATTGCACGCAATACTCGCGTTCCGGATACTCGGCGCCGAGCTGGAAGCTGTAGGCGTCAGAGAGAATGCCGCGATCTTCCAGCACCTGGGCGATGATTTTCGGCACCGTCAGTTGCTGGAAGATCTGCTGATCATGGTTGTGCTGCAGATACGCCAGTTGCGGCATCAGGCTGATGCTGTAGCGGGTCAGGGTCTTGCCGGAGTCGCCCTGCTCGATGCGATAGACCTGGCCGTGAATCTTGCCTTCGCCGGTAGCGCCGAAGGTCAGGCAGGCGCGCTTGTGCAGCAGCTCTTCGAGCTTCAGGTCGGGGCGGGCGCTGACCAGTTCGAGGTCGAAACGGAACGGTTCGTTGAGGGCTTCGCGACCGGTGAAGCTGAGGACTTGCAGGTCGGCGTTGGCGTCTTCGATCGAGAGGGTGATGTGGGTTGCATTGGCGTCCAGCATGCCTTGAATTCCGTCCGTTGAATAAGCAGGTGATGGATGTTGCAGGATTAGACGGCCTCATTCAAGGCGCAAATGGCGTAGGTGTGGGGCCTTGATGTCATAGGGAAAACCCTTAGGAGGGCGGTTTGGGTCAGTGAAATCGGGCCTTTCATAGACTTTGATGGTGTTTGAGAGATTGCCATCGCGGGCAAGCCCGCTCCCACAGGTTTCTCGGGTGTAGACAAAATCGGCGTTCACTAAGGTCCTGTGGGAGCGAGCCTGCTCGCGAAGGGCTTCTACAACCAATGCCAGAACCGGCTCCAGAACCCGCGATTGAGGTCTTCCTTGCACCCGGCATACTGCTGCGCATATAGATCCGAACGGTTCTGCACCTTGCGCGCGGTCGGCGGTAGCCAGGCTTTGCTCGCGTAGGTCTTGTTACGGAAGCCGCCCCAGCCTTCGTGGTAGTTCAGGTACTGGTTATAGGCGTCGTATTTGTACACGCCGTTGATCGAGGTGGTCTTGTCCATGTACCAGCCGACGAAGTCGATGGCGTCGTCGAAGTCTTCGCGATCGGCCCAGTTGCGGCCGGTGCTTTTCTGGTAGTCGGCCCAGACTTCATCCTTGGCCTGCGCATAACCGGAAGCGGTTGAGACGCGGCCCCAAGGAATCACCCAGAGCAGGTATTTGCGCGGCGTCTTGGCGTCGTAGCGGTAGCCGGATTCCTGATACATGATCGCGAACGGCACCTGGATCGGCACGCCCCAGCGTTTCTGCGTGACTTGCGCAGCGTCGTACCAATCGCTTTTCTCGCGGAAGATTGCGCAGATGTCTTCCGGGGAGCGGGGCGGCGAGGTGCCGCAACCGCTCAGCAGGGTGGCCATGGTCAGGAGGGCGAGGATGTGCCTGTGATTCAAAAGCTGTTTTCCGTCGTGCGCAAAAAGGCCGACAGTCTACGCGCTCAGCTCAATTGATGACGATAGGGCAGATCCGGACCGGTTTTGCTGCAGGTCAGTGCGGCGGCTTGTACGGCGAACCTGAGCATGCCGTCGATTTGCTCGCGACTGAGCTGCTGCACGCCTTCGACCGAGTCCAGCGAATGTTCGGTCAGCCAGGTGATCAGCGCGGCCTGGAAGGTGTCGCCGGCGCCTACCGTATCGGCGATCTGAACCGGGTTGGCCGGCACCGACCACGAGCCATGGGCGCGACTGAACACTGTTGCGCCGTCGCCACCGCGTGTCAGGAAGACGATCTGGCAGCGATGTTCGAGCCAGCTTTCAATAACATGCTGCGGATCCTGCTCGGGATAGAGCAGGCTCAGATCCTCGTCGCTGACTTTGATCAGATCAGCGAGTTGCACCAGCGTGGCGATGCGCTCGCGCCACAGATTGATGTTCGGCTCGGGGTTGAGGCGCACGTTGGGGTCGAGGCTGATCAGGCGTTTGCCGCTTTCGCGCTGGACCAGTTTCAGCAGTGTGTCGCCAATCGGCTGCACCACTAGTGAAAACGAGCCGATGTGCAGGCCGCGAACCTCGTCGCCGAGTGTCGGCAGATGCGCCTCGCTCAGTTGCCGATCGGCGCAGCCTTCGCCACGAAAGCTGTAATGCGGCGAACCGTTGGCCCCCACGGCGACCATCGCCAGGGTGGTCGGCGCGGCGAAGTCCACCAGATAGTCCGGACGCACGCCTTCCTCCTGCAGGACTTGCTGCAAACGTCGTCCGAGGTAGTCGGTGGACAGCCCGCCGAACAGCGCCGAGTCCACCCCCAAACGGCGCAGACCGACGGCGACGTTGAACGGCGAGCCGCCGGCAATCGCCTTGAAATTGACTTTCGACGCCAGACCGCTGGCATCGTTTTCGCTGAAGAAATCAAACAGGGCTTCGCCACACACCAGGTACATAGTTGTTTGCTCGTTATAGGGTTGCGACATGCTGTTGATAGCGTTCGTAGGCCTGCTGAAACGCCGCGACATTGGCGGCAATCGGCAGGGTTTCGCTGCGTGCGTCGAGTTTCACGCAGCGTTCGCATAGATCGGCCAGAGAGACTTCGTCGCCACTGGAGTGCGACGCGCACCACGCTGCCTGAATCGCTGCACCCAGTGCGGCGGCTTCGCTTTGCTCGGTGCAGATCACCGGGGCGTTCATGATGTCGGCGACGATCTGCCGCCACACCGCACTCTTCGAACCGCCACCGATCAGGCAAATGCGCAGGCTTTGTAAACCATTCTGGCGGAGCAAATCCAGCCCGTAGCGCAGACCGAAGGTGGTGCCTTCGACAGCGGCGCGGCACAGATTGGCCTGGGTCAGGTTGTCCATGGTCAGGCCGTGCAGGCTGCCGGTGGCGTGGGGCAGGGCGGGGACGCGCTCACCGTTGAGAAACGGCAGCATGCTCACACCTTCGGCACCGATCGGCGATTGCGCGACCAGTTGGTTGAAGGTCGGCAGATCGAGCTTGAACAGTTCGCGAATCGCGCCGGTGGCATTGGTCAAATTCATGGTGCAGATCAACGGCAGCCAGCCGCCGCTGGAGGAACAGAACGTGGCAACCGAGGCATCGGCGCTGACGTTCGGCTCCTCCGAATAGGCGTAGACCGTGCCGGAAGAACCGAGGCTCATGGTGATCGCGCCGGGCTGGATATTGCCGGTACCAATGGCGCCCATCATGTTGTCGCCACCGCCGCTTGAAACTACAGCGTTGGGGTTGATGCCGAGTTGCTCGGCGACTGCCGGCAGGATAGTGCCAACGGCCGCGTGCGCGTCGATCAGCTCCGGCAGCGCGGTTTGCAAACGCCCGCTGGCGTCGATGTCGCGCAGTATCTGCAAATCCCACTGCCGCGTGCGCACGTTGAAATATCCGGTGCCGGAGGCGTCGCCGTATTCGCTGCAGGCGCGGCCGGTGAGCCAGTAGTTTAGGTAGTCATGGGGCAGCAGAATCCGAGCGATGCGCGAGAACACGTCAGGATGCTGCTCTTTGGTCCAGAGCAGTTTCGACACCGTGTAGCCCGGCGCAATGACCACGCCGAGGCGTTCCAGCGAGCCTTCCTCGCCGCCCAATTGCGCGAGCAATCGCTCGTTTTCCGGCGTGGTTTCGGTGTCGCACCAGAGCTTGGCCGGGCGCAGCACTGCGCCTTGTTCATCCAGCAGCACCAAGCCGTGTTGCTGGCCGGAGACGCCGACACCGAGGATCGCCTGACCGTCGACATTGGCCGCTTGCAAGGCTTGGCGCGTGGCGCTGACGAAAGCGTCGAGCCACTGCTGGACGTCTTGTTCGCGGCGGCCATTGGCGCCGCTGATCATAGTGTGCGGCGCCGCGCCCAGGCCTAGCACCTGACCGCTGTCGGCATCGAGGATGATCGCTTTGGTGCCTTGGGTGCCGCAGTCGATACCCAGGAAGAGCTTTGTTGTTGTCATGAAAACTCCACGGCTGCTCGTTCCCATGCTCTGCGTGGGAACGCCTCAATGGACGCTCTGCGTCCGCTTTTGATGGGACGCGGAGCGTCCCGGGCTGCATTCCCACGCAGAGCGTGGGAACGATCAGGTTGCGAGGAGTTTTTCCAATGTCCGCGAAACCCCAACCTCGCGCAAACTCTGGCAGCACCACTCGAATGCCGCAACAAACTCCGCCGACTTCGGTATCGCTGTGCCAAAAATCTCCTCAACGCCCAGCAGCCGCTCGGTGATCAACTCATCGTCTCCCACCAAGTCCTGAACAAAAGCCGCTCTCGGGTCCGGAATCGAATACGTATCGCCATTCTCATCCACGCCCTTCAAATACAGCGCCCACGCCGCGACTACCAGGGCCGCGCGTTTGGTCTCGCGACCATCGGCAATCAGCCGATTGATCGTCGGCACGGTGAACTTGGGAAACTTCGACGAGCCATCCGAACACACACGCTCCAACTGATCGGCAATCGCCTGATTGGAAAACCGCGCCACCAGCGTGTCCTTGTATTCGCTCAGATCAATGCCCGGCACCGGTGCCAGCTGCGGCGTGACATCCAGATCCATATAGACGCGTATGTAGCGCACGAAAAGCGGATCGTTCATGGTCTCGTGGACGAAGCGATAGCCCTTGAGAAAGCCTAGATATGTCAGCGCCAGGTGACTGCCGTTGAGCAGTTTGATTTTCATCTCTTCGTACGGCGAGACATCGTCGGTGAACTGCACGCCGACCTTTTCCCAGGCCGGGCGGCCGTTGACGAATTTGTCTTCCAGCACCCACTGCACAAACGGTTCGCAGACCACCGGCCAGGCATCATCGACGCCGTGTTTGTCGGCCAGTTGCAGGCGATGCGCGGTGCTGGTCATTGGTGTTATGCGATCGACCATGGCGTTGGGGAAACTGACGTTCTGGTCGATCCAGTCGCGCAGTTGCGGATCACGTAGGGCAGCGAAAGCCAGCAGTGCCTTGCGCGCGACGGCGCCGTTATGCGGCAGGTTATCGCACGACATCACCGTGAACGCCGGAACGCCCGCCGCACGGCGTTTGGCCAGCGCGGCGCAAAGGAATCCGAACACCGTGCCCGGTGCCTCGGGATAAGCCAGGTCGTGTTGAATCTGCGGCAGGTGCGCCATGAATTCGCCGTTGCTGTCGTCGATGCAATAGCCGCCCTCGGTGATGGTCAGCGAGACGATACGAATCTGCGGTTCGGCGAGTTTGTCGATCAGCGCCTGGGCGCCATCTTCAGCGAGCAGCATGTCGCGGATCGCGCCGATGACGCGCACTTCAGTGTCGTCGCTGTCGCCCAGTTCGAACAGGGTGAACAGGTAATCCTGCTCGCGCAGATCATCGCGGGCGCGGCGATCTTCCGGGCGCAGGCCGACGCCGCAGATTGCCCAGTCCAGCGCTTGGCCAGTGTTCATCAAGGCATCGGTGTAATACGCCTGATGGGCACGGTGAAAACCGCCGACGCCGATGTGAGCAATGCCCTGGCGTGTGTCGCCGAGGTCGTAGCCCGGCAGTTGCACTTCGGCGGCGAGGCGGTTGAGGTTCTGTTGGTTGAGTTTCATCGGATAGTCTCGAAATCAGGCGGCAGCGCGCAGTGGGCGGGTCAGCGCCACACCTTCGGCGTCGAACAGGTGGCAGTGAGTCGGGTCCAGACGCAGGCTCAATTGCTCGCCATAACGGCTGGCCAGGTCGCCGCGCACGCGCATGGTCAGGGCTTCACCGGCGCTGGTGGTGACGTGGCAGAAGGTGTCGCTGCCAAGACGTTCGCTGACGTCGGCCGTCACTTGCAACGTGCAGTCGCCGGGTTGCGCCAGCTCCAGGTGTTCGGGACGAATGCCCAACGTCACCGCGCTACCGACGCTGAGGTTGGCGGCGTTGAACGGCAGGGTGATACGCGTGCCGGCGTCCAGCGAAACTTCGCAGCTGGCGCCGTCGATGCGGGCAATCTTGCCTTTCAGAAAACCCATTTTCGGCGTGCCGAGAAAGCCTGCGACAAACAGGTTGGCCGGGTTGTGATAGAGGTCCAGCGGCGAGCCGACCTGCTCGATTCTGCCGCCATTGAGCACCACGACTTTGTCGGCCATGGTCATCGCTTCGACCTGATCGTGGGTCACGTAGATCATCGTTGCTTGCAGGTCCTTGTGCAGGCGCAGCAGCTCCAGACGCATCTGCACGCGCAACGCCGCGTCGAGGTTGGACAGCGGTTCATCGAACAAGAAAATCTTCGGGTTGCGCACGATGGCACGGCCGATCGCCACGCGCTGGCGCTGGCCGCCGGAAAGCTGTTTCGGCTTGCGCTCGAGCATCGGCCCGAGCTCGAGAATCCGCGCCGCTTCGCCAACCTTGCGCTCGACCTCGGCTTTCGGCACGCCGGCCAGATCGAGGGCGAACGACATGTTCTTTTTCACGGTCATGTGCGGGTACAGCGCGTAGGTCTGGAACACCATCGCCAGATCGCGCTTGGCCGGGCTGACTTCGGTGATGTCGCGGCCATCGAGTTCGATGGTGCCGCCGCTGACCTCTTCAAGGCCGGCGATCAGGCGCAGCAGGGTGGATTTGCCGCAGCCCGATGGGCCGACGAAGACTACGAATTCCTTGTCGTTCACTTCCAGGTCGATGCCCTTGATGATGGAAAAGCCTTCGAAGCCTTTTTGCAGATTCTTGATTTTCAGGTTGGCCATGAGATGGGCCTCCGCAATATTGTTATTCGTTTGAAGCCTTGTAGGCTTTTTGTGGGAGCGGGCTTGCTCGCGAAGGGGCCCTGTCAGTCACCATCAGTGTTGAATGACACACCGCATTCGCGAGCAAGCCCGCTCCCACATGGGGAAGGTTTCGCTTTGAGATCATTTCACGGCACCAAACGAAAGCCCGCGCACCAGTTGTTTCTGGCTGATCCAGCCAAAGATCAGAATCGGCGCACAAGCGAGGGTCGAGACCGCCGACAACTTGGCCCAGAACAGCCCTTCGGGACTTGAATACGAGGCGATCAACGCGGTCAGTGGTGCGGCATTCGAAGAGGTCAGGTTCAGCGACCAGAACGCCTCGTTCCAGCACAGGATCAGCGACAGCAGCACGGTCGAGGCGAGGCCGCCCTTGGCGATCGGCAGCAGCACGCGGACCATTTCCTGCCACAGCGTCGCACCGTCGAGGCGGGCGGCTTCGAGGATGTCTTTGGGGATGTCCTTGAAGTAGGTGTAAACCATCCAGACCACGATCGGCAGGTTGATCAGCGTGTAGATCACGATCAGCGCGATGCGCGTGTCGAGCAGGCCGAAACTCTTGGCCAGCAGGTAGATCGGCATCAGCACGCCCACCGGCGGCAGCATCTTGGTCGAGAGCATCCACAGCAGCGTGCCTTTGGTGCGCTGGGTTTCGTAGAACGCCATCGAGTACGCCGCAGGCACCGCGATCAACAGGCACAGGGCCGTGGCGCTGAACGAGATCACCACCGAGTTCCAGGCGAAACTGAAGTAATCGCTGCGCTCGTTGATGTGCAGGTAGTTCTCCAGCGTTGGCGTGAAGATGAACTGCGGCGGTGTGGCGAAGGCGTCGATTTCGCTCTTGAAACTGGTCATCACCATCCAGAAGATCGGGAAGAAAATCACGATCGCGATGGCCCAGGCCAGGGTGCCGAGCAGCAGGCTTTGCAGGCGGCGGGATTGTTGGAGGGTCATGGCAGGCCTCACGCTTTGTCAGTCAGGTTTTTGCCGATCATCCGCACCAGAATGATCGCGGCGATGTTGGCGATGACCACGGCAATCAGACCGCCCGCCGAAGCCATGCCGACGTCGAACTGCACCAGCGCCTGGTTGTAGATCAGGTAGGCGAGGTTGGTCGAGGCGTAGCCGGGACCGCCGTTGGTGGTGGTGAAGATTTCGGCGAACACCGAGAGCAGGAAGATCGTTTCAATCATCACCACCACGGCAATCGGCCGCGCCAGATGCGGCAGGGTCAGGTGCCAGAAGATCGCGATCGGGCCGGCACCGTCCAGGCGCGCGGCTTCTTTCTGTTCCTGATCCAGCGATTGCATGGCGGTCATCAGAATCAGGATCGCGAAGGGCAGCCATTGCCACGAAACGATGATGATGATCGACAGCAGCGGGTAGTGCGCCAGCCAGTCCACCGGTTGCGCGCCGAACAGCTTCCAGATGTAGGCGAGGATTCCCGAGACCGGGTGGAAGATCAGGTTCTTCCAGATCAGCGCACCGACGGTGGGCATGATGAAGAACGGCGAAATCAGCATCACCCGCACCAGGCCGCGACCGAGGAATTCGCTGGCCTCCAGCAACGCGCTGATCAACACACCGAAGACCACGCTGATAAGCAGCACGCTGCCAACGAGCAACAACGTATTGGTCGCGCCGGGCATGAAACCCGAGTCGGTGAGGAAGTAGGTGAAGTTCTCAAGCCCGACGAATTCGTTTTCGCCGGGGTAGAGCAGGTTGTAGCGGATCATCGAAAAGTACAGGGTCATGCCCAGCGGCACGATCATCCACAGCAGCAACAGCGCCACCGAAGGGCTGACCAGAAACCAGCCGGGATTGCGCACCCGCAGCTTGCGCTGGGGTGGCGACAGGTCGATGTGGGCTTTGGCAGTTGAAGTATTCATGGCATTCACAACCGAGTCATACAGACCTATGGAGATCCCCATGTGGGAGCGAGCCTGCTCGCGAAAGCGCCGGATCAGTGTCATGTGTACTGGCTGACACGACGCCTTCGCGAGCAGGCTCGCTCCCACAAGAGGCAGGAGCAAGTCGTTCAGCGCTTACTTGGGATAACCCGCGCGCTTCATCTCGCGTTCCGTAGTCTGCTGCGCCGCCGCCAGCGCCTGATCCACCGTGGTCTGGCCGATCAGTGCCGCCGAGAACAGCTTGCCGACTTGGGTGCCCACCGCCTGGAATTCAGGGATGGTCACCAGTTGAATGCCAATGTACGGCACCGGTTTCAGCGTCGGTTTGCTCGGGTCAGCGGCTTTCAGCGATTCCAGCGTCACCTTGGCAAACGGCGCTGCGCTCATGTACGCATCGCTGTAGGTCGAAGCGCGGGTGCCCGGCGGCACGTTGGCGATGCCATCGGTCTTGGCAACCAGTTCGCCGTACTCTTTGGACGTGGCCCAGGCGCTGAAGGTTTTTGCTGCGTCCTTGGCCTTGGAGCTGGTCGGAATCGCCAGCGCCCACGAATACAGCCACGCCGAGCCTTTATCCGTGACCTGATGCGGAGCGAAGGTGAAACCGACGCTATCGGCGACCTTGCTCTGGGTCTTGTCGGTGACGAACGAACCAGCCACGCTTGCATCGACCCAAATCGCGCATTTGCCGCTGTTGAACAGGGCCAGGTTTTCGTTGAAACCGTTGCTGGATGCGCCCGGCGGGCCGGATTTCTTCATGGTGTTGACGTAGAAATTCAGCGCATTTTTCCATTCCGGGCCGCTGAATTCCGGTTTCCATTGCTCATCGAACCAGCGCGCGCCGTAAGCGTTGGCAACCGTGGTCACCAGCGCCATGTTCTCGCCCCAACCGGCCTTGCCGCGCAGGCAGATGCCGTATTGCTCTTTGTCTTTCTGGGTGAGTTTTTCCGCAAACCCGGCGATCTCTTCCCAGGTCGGCCGCTCCGGCATGGTCAGCCCGGCTGCCTTGAACAGGTCGGTGCGGTAATAGGTGATCGAACTCTCTGCGTAGAACGGCAGCGCATACAGCGAACCCTTCACCGACAGGCCTTCGCGCACCGACGGGAAGACGTCGTCGAGGGCGTAACTGGCCGGCAGATCCTTCATCGGCTCCAGCCAACCCTTGCCACCCCAGAGTGCCGCTTCGTACATGCCGATGGTCAACACGTCGAACTGGCCGCCCTGAGTGGCGATGTCGGTGGTCAGGCGCTGACGCAGGACGTTTTCTTCCAGCACCACCCAATTGAGCTTGATGTCCGGATGCTCGCTCTCGAAGGTTTTCGAGAGTTTTTGCATACGGATCATGTCGCTGTTGTTGACGGTGGCGATGGTCAGGGTCTGGGCGCCAAGGCTGACGCTGCTGAGGGTCATGCAGGTGAGAGCGAGCAGAGCTTTTGCAGTGGGTTGCATCGTGCACTCCTTTTCTGGCACCCGACGGGGCAGAAGGACAGTTATTGTTTTTGTGTCTTCCGAATGCAGGAAGAATCTGCGCTGATTACAGCCCTCAATCGAAGGGCTGACAAATCATCCCTAGCACTTTTGTTGATACTTTTTTGCACTGGGGTTTGAGCGGGGAACGCAGGGAAGGGCTTTTGCGCGAAGGATCGTTCGCGAATGCGTACAGATTTCGCCAGCCGGGGCACGGTTTTTTGTGGGAGCGAGCCTGCTCGCGAAGACGATATCCCTGTCACAGGGTTCTTGACTGACAGACCGCTTTCGCGAGCAGGCTCGCTCCCACAGGGATAGTGTTGTCAGAGATGGTTCTGTTCAGTCAGCCGCTGCACCGCCAGCCGCCGATAGTGCGACGGCGTCATGCCCTTGAGTTGCTGAAAGCGCCGATTGAAGTTGGAAATGTTGTTGAACCCCGATTCGAAGCACACCTCGGTCACCGGTTTGTCACCGTCGGCCAGCAATTCACAGGATTTGCTGATGCGCAGGCGATTGACGAACTCGATGAAGTTTCGCCCGGTGGCCTGTTTGAACACACGGCTGAAATAGGTCGGCGTCATGCCCAGATGCTCGGCCACTTCTTCCAGTGAGATGTCCCGCGCGTAGTGGCTGAAAATGTAATCGACCGCGCGGTTGGTACGGTCGATGCTGTGTTCGTCGGCCAGTTGCGGCGTAGTCGCACCGGACAGCAACTGGAAATCGTCTGTGGCCGAGAGCAATTCCATCAGGATGAAAAAGTGCCCGAGGCGTGTGATACCGGTGCTGTCAGCGATCTTCTGCATCAGCGTCATCGCCTGGCGAATTGTGTGTTTGCAGCGAAACTCGATGCCGTATTGCGCGCGCTCAAGCAGTGGCGCGAGACTTTTCAGTTCAGCGAAAACCTGATGCCCGCTTTCAAACAATTCGTCGGTGAAGTTGACCAGCATGTCGCGCTTCTCGACCACTTCATCCTCGGCGACCTGGCTGATCCAGTTATGCGGCAGGTTGGGACCGGTCAGAAACAGGGTTTCCGGATAGAAGTTGCCGATGTAATCGCCGATGAACACTTTGCCGGAACTGGCGACGATGAGGTGCAGCTCGTATTCCTTGTGAAAATGCCAGCGTACCAGCGGGCAGGGGAAGCCGTGCTGGCGGTAGATGATGGACAACCCGTTATGGTCATCCATCAACTCGTAGGAAGGATCGGTCACGCGAGCGGTTCGGGTCATGACAGGGGCGCTGTTCTTGTTCTCTGCGCAGGATCATGCCCGGTTTGTCATGCTCGGCGCCAGTCTGATGGCTGAGCAGATCAAACGGAGCGCCCGTGCACCTTGTTCAGGTTGGCCGTGCGGCAAAAATCGACGATTCGTGACTCTTCAATAAAATCGACATTGATGATGTTGCACAGCTGGGCCCAGTTGCTTTTGCCTGGATCGAACCAATCATTCAGTTGGTCATGAATATCCACCGGCCCGCCAAGGGCGCTGTAACTTGTTGCGGATAAGGACCAGAACTCCCAACTGGAAGATGGTTTCTTCAATAGCTGGGTGATGAATTGGTGCAGTTCTTGAGCGTTAGTGATGCTTTCGCCAGTCCATTCGTGGTCGATTTTGCCGATAAACACGCTTTCGTTCAGATCCCGGTGAGACTGTGCCGCCACCACAATACGTTGTCGCGGACTGATTTGCTTCAATTGTTCGATCGGCAAGTAATGATTGCTCCGGGGAATAATGCGCATGCCCAGAAAGTGAATAATCATTTGATTGAAATAGGCGAAGTCAAAGTTCTCACCGTCCAGCGCGTGAAAATCCAGCACAATAAATTCGTCAGGATGCTTTTCCAGAAAGTCATTTACGTCTGTAACAAGATGGCCCAGCGTTCGCGAATTGCGATGGCCGTTGTGATGTAGGCGGAATTTAGCCAACCCCTCGGCACTCTGCTCATAATCGAGGCGGATATCCAGGGCTCTTGCGCCGTGATGGAGCTGATGGAAAAACGTATTGTGCTGACATGCCAGCCAGTGGCGCGGCGGACCGAGGAGCGGATAAGAAGCTTGCCAGTCGCTACCCGCGTTGTGCGTGCCCGGCAGCGCCATTTGCAGAAGCGTCAAACTGTCGAGGGACGGTGTCGCCGTCATCCATTCATAAGTTTTGTATGGAGCGTTCATAATAAGCCTGCATGGTTTTAGTTTGCGCCAACGGTCATGTTGGCGTTGCAGGTTGTTTATAGATAGATGTGGCGAAGTTGCCAATACGATGAGTGATGCAATATGTTGTTCATTGTTTCTATTATTTGTCGCGTTTCTTTTCTTCGATCCATTGCGCCATGTATTGCGTGCTCTTAAGCGTGTGATGACGCAGCATTGAACCTGTGAAGTTGTTTTTTCTAAGTTGCGGCAAAAGTTGTCGGCAGGCATGGATTCGTTCTATGAGCGCAGCGGCGTGAGTTGTTCGCTGATAACGCTGCTCAAGTAGTTCCAGGCTCCATTGTTGTGCCTGCTGCCACCGAAGCTGATCGTTATACAGCTGCACCGCTTGCTCGGCGAACTGATGCGCAGTGCTCACCACGGCGCCCGGCCATGGATGATTGTCATGCATGCCCTCGGTGCCGACGGGCGTGGTCACGCTCGGCGTGCCACACAACATCGCATCAATCAGTTTGCCTTTGATACCGGCACCAAACCGCAACGGTGCCAGACAGACTCGCGCCGCTGACATCACCTGCAAGGCATCCTCGGCACGGTTCATGATGTGAAAGCCTTGCGCCGCGTTATGCAGCGCCGAGGCTTTCGGCGGGGTGTACGCGCCGTAGACGTGTAACTGCGCCGCCGGAAGTTGCGCCCTGATCAACGGCCAGATTGTGGTCTTCAACCACAGCACGGCATCCCAGTTTGGCGCATGACGAAAATTGCCTATGCTGAGGAAATGCTCGCGCTCCGTGTATCCAGACGGCTCGAGGCCTGGTCGATCAACCATCAGCGGGCACCAGTGCAGCAACTCCGGCGACAGACCGAACTGCTCGACCAACAGCTTGATTTCCGTGGGAGAAATGATCAGGTTCAGGTCGCACCGATACAGCGCTGCAATCTCTCGTTTGGCCAGATCGGTGTCAGCCATCAGCTCAAATTCCTCGCGCAACCCTGGCGCGAAAAGATCAGTGAAGTCGTCCTGATCCTGGTTGACCTTCAAGCGGTCCTTCAGCCTTTGATGGCGCGCATGGCGCAAGCTCTGCAGATCAGATGTTTCGAGTACACGCAGAGCGGCAGGACAGTGTTTTTCCACACGCCAGCCAAACTGCTCTTCCATCATGAACTGATCGAACAGCACGATATCCGGCGCCAGCGCGCTGATGAACGTATCGAAACTGCTGTTGTTGAGTTCGATCGGCACTTCGCGAATGCCCAGCGCGCTGAGGTCCGCCTTATGCTCTCCGGGGCCGGCCGGGCTGCTGAAGGTGATGTCCCAGCCTTGCTCGAGGAACGTTTCGAGAATCTGCATGACGTGGCCGCTGGCTGCAGACGAGCGTGGTTCGGGCCAGACGTAGCCGATGACCAGGACTTTGGTGGTGGAGGGCAGTGTCATGACGGCAATCCTGAATATCAGCCGAGTCGGCAAAAAAAGGGCGCAATTAAACCACAGTGATGGTTATCTGCACCCCTTTCGTCAGCACTGCATTTTCAAGCCCTGTTTAAAAAGCCGGTTTGGCCAGATTGAGCAGGAGCGGGCCCTGAAGAAACTCTCCGGGAGCGGTGCTATCGATCGCATGGGTGATCGCGGCAAGGTTGAACTGAAACGTGGCCTCGCTGGTTTGGTACTGATCGATCAAAGAGACCGCCAGGGAATAGGACTCGGCATTCAATAACGCCGGATGTTCTTGCACGATTTTTGGCCAGTTAGCAATGCTCGACTCAAAGTCCTCGAAGTCTTTTAACGTGGCAAAGGCGTAATGAGGGTTGGCCAGATTCTTGGGATGGGCCTTGCGAGGGTTTCTTGCGAAATCCAGCAGCCCGACCGCGTTGTACTCTGCCGGAGTGGCGCCCTTGAACACTTCACCGTAGTAGAAATCAAGCGTGTCGGGTGCACCGTGAGATATTTCATGCACAAGAACATCGCCGATCCTGGCATCGTCGTACTTGGCCGCTGCATAGTATTCATCAAGATTATCCGGGTACATGGCCAGGAAAGTCCTGGTGTTGACGTCCAGTCTGGTATTGGAGCTTACTGCCGCTTGCCAGCGTTTATAAGCTTGAGGCTGTAACGCAGCAAGGGTATCGCTACCCGGCGGTCGAAAGATCATGTTATCCAGACTGAGGAAGTCAAGATCCCTGCGCATCTTTCGCAAGTTGCTGGTGATGTGCTCAACTGCCGCATTCGAGTTGTCACCGAATACATGCCGGATGATTGCTCTGACTTCCTCGTTGCCGGCATCGGAGATTAACTGAATAGTGTTGTCGATTTTGCTCTTGGCGTGAGGAATCGCTTTTTTCAGATAGCCACGCGTGTAACTGAACGGCTTCGCTCGCTTGAGAGGGTTACGAAAGAAGTTGACCAGCTTAAGGTTTTTCAACTTTGGTCCCCACGGCTCACCCAAGCGGTTCACGGCGTACCATTCATGAGTGTGGCGGATGCCCCATACCTGGAATATGTCGCTCGAGCTTTGCGCATATTGCCGGGTGCCCAAGCGGATAGTGTCTGTATCGACCACCGAGGAAAGTGCATGGTAAGGCGGCTTTGCAGTCCATTTGCGGGCGTCGTGAATGGCGCCTTCGAGTGCGGCCACCCCGCTTTGCCAGCCTTTACGTAATAATTTCGCTCCTTTGAACACCACATCCGTAGCCCCATCCAGCGGGTTGAAGATACTGTTGACCAGTCCAGCACCCGTAGACGCAATTTTGCCGGCCTTCGTGGCGATGCTCATGCTTTTGGCAACCACGCTGGCAACTTTTGCAACAGCAGCGACTACGAGAAGGATTGTCATTGCGGCTTCCAGTGTGCACGCTGCGGCTCCCTGAATCTGTCGTTCTACATCGTCGGAGGTCAGATCCTCGATACAGGATTTGAACGGCACGATAACGTTGAGGAATGTATCCAGATCCTTGTCCCGTTTGATCCGCAATGCCTCAAGCCGGGTCTGTCCCCAACACTCTTTGACGAGTTCATCGTAAGTGGCCACAGGTCTGTGCTTGAGCACGAAATTCACCAGGCGATCGAATTCCGTAGAGTAGAAGCTCTGATAGTAGCCATTGATCTGCGCCGGTGGCGCGGCGGACAGCTCACCGACTCTGTCGATCACTCCCGAACTGACAGCGACGAGGCCGGGCGTAACACCATGGGTATAACATTCGATGTCTGTTGGTAATTGATGCACTGTGGCCGGCGCTGAGTAATTTATCCCGGTGCGGCGAACTTTTGGCTCCAACAGGTTCTCACGCTGGATAAGTGCTGCCAGTTCAGTGTTTTCACGGCAGACGCCTTGCAACGTCAGTAATTCGTAACACGAAACCTGGCCTTCGAACTCGCAGTAAATCACAACCCCGTAACGGCCCTTTGCTTCATCTATTTCCTGATGGCTTTCAGTGGGTTTATGCCCATCTGTCTTCACGATCAAGTCAATGACCGACGCAATGGGATTAACGGACAGATTCGTGATGGTCTGGAGTTTTGCGACCGAGGGTCTGACCGTGAACATTGTTACTTTGCCTTTGAGCAAACGGATCCGGTCGGGCAGTGGCAAGAATGAGAATGCCTGTTTCAAATGCGTATGCATGGCTTGCGTGTGTGTGACATACGCTCGGTTGAACTGACGGTGAAACTCACCATCGGGAGAAACCAGATTGCGCAACAGGCCGGGAAACGCTTCATAAATACTTTCGCCTTTTTTCAGGTCCCAGTCGCCAGTCGCAAGATCATTGGACATGTGCAGTTCAACCGGTGACAGGCGCATCGTGCTGTACGCGTCCTCCAGCGGTGTGTTGCGTACTTGCTTGAGGACGTCTTTTTCAAGATAAGTGCAACCCTTGGCAACATGCTTGAGGATGTCCAGTGCAACGCCTCTGCGCGTTGGCAGAGGACGCGTCAATGTTTCAGCGTTTTCGGCCAGGGTTTTGGCATGCTGCACATAGGCGTTCGTGGCGACTTTCAGAGCCTCGGGGACAGACTTCTCGACATCTTCAGGCGAGAGGATCTTATTCAGTACGGCCCAGTCGATGACAGGATCCACCGCTGCCAGAGTGTCGAGTTGCTTGCGTGATTCGGTTGCCGGTTCCAGTGTTGAACGGTGTTGCAGCTGTGCGTAAGTCATTGAGCGGGTCGAGCCTGGCGCGATGATCTCATGCACTGCCACGGCTCGGCAGTATTCGACGCATTGCGGTGTGCCCAGTACCAGTTCTTCAGGCAGATCCTTGACCAGAAACTCCGGTGCGGGTTCGGCCAGTAACAGATGAGCTGCAAGCGCGGCGTTTTTACGGCTGACTCGATGATGCGTGATGAGGTGATTTTCGAACCTGGTCTGGACCTCTGCGAAGGAGAGTTCCAGATGCTCGGCGGCATATAAATCGAAGTCGGCCACATGGTTGCGCGGCTCTTGTTCACCGACTTGCGGGTGGAGATCGACCAATAGCGACGTCAGTATTAATTGTCTGCGGGACGCGGCCGATTGGGGTTGATCTGGTCGCGCGCCGTACCAGTCCAGATCGCGCACGTAGGCGTCCGCCCAATGAGCAGCGATCGGACTGGAGATTAATAGGTCTATCACGTTTTCTGCTTCGGAGCGTGTAAACGGCGTTGGCCGCCCGCTCAGAATACGTTCCGACAAATGTTCCAGTAAGGACTGGCCTTTCAAGTAGCTGGCAATCAGTTTTCGAAGCTCACCGAGTTGAGTCGCTGAAAGCGTGGCCGCATTGCCTTCGCTTGCCTTGATCATCTCCCGATAGTTACCGAACTTCGCGCCCGGATCGGGCGGGGCAGCCATGAATGCCATCAGGCGGAAAGTTTCGGCGGCATCGCGCGGAATTACATAACCATGGAATTTCAGCCATTGCGCTACATCAATCTGATCGATGCTGGAAATCTTGCCGCCGGTCAGCTCTGCCATTTCAATAAGTGTTTGCAGGTCTTCTTTCAGATCCGCAGCAAGTACGAAAGCGTTTGCGAATCCAGTAACGTTGTTAGAAGTTATTGCATTTATTTCGCCTTCAGCTGTTACTTCAAAAATGACACGCTCGGATAGTTGCAACGTTGTCAGCAGTTTTTTGAAGGACGCATGTTCGGACATCTTTTTCAGCAGCTGCCTACCCGGAAGCAGGGCGTCTTCCAGAGACGATCCAGGCTCGAGAGTAAGGGTTGCGCCGACGAGGGATAGTGTTTGCGATGGGATGAGACCCGCCGAGCGCTTTTTCAGTTTGTAAATAACTTCTTCGCGCTCGCGGTTGTCGCTGGGCGTGTGATCGCTCTGAAAGTCGGCGTAATTAGGAATCCTGGATAAGTTGCGTTGGCTCAGGAAATTTGCAGGTTTGATGTTCATGAAGTTCGCTTGTTGTTGGTCTGTAAGTGCGGCTTATCCTCTTTTTTAAATGGATACTAATCAACGTGCTTTATGTGAGTGAGTTTTTCAGTTGTACGAACGTTATTGTTCTTGAATTGGTGTCCCGAGGGGAAGTGTCATCATCAGATGAAGGTTGGTTAAGATTTTTGATCAATGATGGATTTTACTTTGTCGCGCAATTTGTCGATGGAGAACGGTTTGCCAATTACATACATGTCGCTGGGCACTTCGATAGTTTCGGCATAACCGCTGGCAAACAGGATGGGCAGAGCAGGGCGTAGTTCTCGCGCCTTTTCAGCAAGTTCGCGGCCATCCATGCCAGGCAGGCCGTGGTCGGTCATCATCAAATCGATCGGCTGCTCAGCATCCGCAAGAATCTCGAGTGCCGCGTTGCCGTCATCAGCCTCTAACACCTTGAATTCCAGCTCCTCCAGCACATCGACGATGAGCATGCGCACGATGTCGTCATCTTCTACGACAAGGATGGTGGAGGCATTGGTAGACATGGCAGGGCTCTCAAAAATGAAATCGGGGGATACCGGGCGATCGAAAATGCCGGACTCTTGCATGAGTAAGTGGCGCATAGCCACAAGTTCCCGACCTGATACAAAAAAGAACAGCTCGGTGCGATGTGGCAAGGATAACCGTTGGCGTCGCCCAATGCGCAGACGTGCGTAGGAAAATGCCATCATTTGTGTGAGAAAAATGGATCCAGACCAGGGTTTTGGGGCAAACTCTCGGGTTTTCAACAGTTCGCCAAGGCCGCCCCATGTCCTCTTCGTCTTCGGTTGATGAACAACGGTTTCGCAAATTACTGAGTCGCAACGTCAGCCTGCCGCTGGGCGTCGGCGTTCTCAGCGCCGTGTTCTTCGTCTCGCTGATCACTTATTTGCTGTCGGTCATCCAGTGGGTCGAGCACACCGACCGGGTGATCAATAACGCCAATGAGGCGGTGAAACTCACCGTCGATCTGGAAACCGGCATGCGCGGCTATCTGCTCAGCGGTGACGAGCACTTCCTCGACCCCTATGAAATCGCCAAGCCGCGTATCGAGGTCGCTCTCAATACGTTGCTGGAGCTGACCGCTGATAATCCGGTACAGACCGATCGTCTGCGCCGCCTGCAAGCGTTGCAGGTGGAATGGGCCAACTATGCGCAATCGATGATCGATCTGCAGCGCAGCAGCGGTGACTATCGCGGGGCGGTCAAGGCCGGACGGGGCAAGCGCCTGACCGACGAAATTCGCAAGCAATTCGAAGACGTCATCGAGACCGAGCAAGTGCTGCGCGCCACGCGCAACGAGGATGTGCGACGCACCACCATCTGGAGCATCACCCTTTATCTGGTCTTCATCGTCGGTATCAGCGGTTTGCTGGCCTACATCGGCCGCCGCGACTTGCTCAACCTGTCGACCAACTACAGCGCCAACCTCGCCGCACAGCTGGCCAGCGCCGAACGCCTGGAGAAGCAGGCGTGGCTGCGCAACGGCCAGACACAACTGGCCGAGCAGGTGCTGGGGCAACTGACGCTCAATCTGCTGGGACGCAACATTCTGCAATTCTGCGCGCAATACCTCGGCACCGCCGTCGCCGCCCTCTATGTGCGCGAAGAGCACGGTGGCCTCAAGCGCGTCGCAACCTATGGCTTCTCCCGCGAACAGGAAGAGCAAAACCAGACGATCTACAGTGGCGAGGGCATCGTCGGCCAGGTCGCCGAACAAGCACGCTTGATCCGCCTCGATTCGGTCCCGGGCGACTATTTCAAAGTCAGCTCCGGTCTCGGTGCAGGGCTGCCGCACAGCGTGCTGGTGGTGCCGACCAGCGATGACGACCGGGTCAACGGTGTGATCGAGCTGGGTTTCCTGCGTCCGCTGTCCGAGCGCGACATCGAACTGCTGGAGCTGATTGCCGGCAATATCGGCACCTCGATCGAGGCGGCGCGTTACCGTCAGCGTCTGCAGGAAGTGCTCGCCGAAACCCAGCAGCTCAACGAAGAACTGCAAGTGCAGCAGGAAGAGCTGAAGACCGCTAACGAAGAGCTGGAAGAACAGTCGCGGATTCTCAAGGAATCCCAGGCGCATCTGGAAACCCAGCAAGTGGAGCTGGAGCAGACCAACGAGCAGCTCGCCGAACAGCGCGATGCCATGGACAAGAAAAATACCGAGCTGAATCAGGCGCAGATCCAACTCGAAGAGCGCGCCGAAGAACTGCAACGTTCGAGCAAGTACAAGTCCGAATTCCTCGCCAACATGTCCCACGAACTGCGCACGCCGCTGAACAGTTCGCTGATTCTGGCCAAACTGCTGGCGGAAAACCCGCAGCAGAATCTGTCGGCGGAACAGGTCAAGTTCGCCGAATCGATCTATTCGGCCGGCAACGATCTGCTCAACCTGATCAACGACATCCTCGACATTTCCAAAGTCGAGGCCGGCAAGCTTGAAGTGATCGCTGAAAACACCCGTGTCGATCGTCTGGTCGACGGCTTGCGCTCGATGTTCGAACCGTTGGCGGCGGACAAGAAACTGGCCTTCAGCGTCGAGGTTCAGCCGGACGCACCGGGCTTGCTGTTCACTGACCGTCAACGTCTGGAGCAGGTGATCAAGAACCTGCTGTCCAATGCGATCAAGTTCACCGAGCACGGCGCCGTCAGCCTGACCATCACCGCGCAGCCGAACGATCACATCGCTTTCAGCGTCAGGGATTCCGGGATCGGTATCGCTGCGGATCAGCAGGAAAGTATCTTCGAGGCGTTCCGTCAGGCGGATGGCACCACCAATCGCAAATACGGCGGCACCGGTCTGGGCCTGTCGATCTCGCGGGATCTGGCGACGTTGCTGGGCGGTTCGATCAGTGTAGAAAGCGTACCGGGGCAGGGCAGTACGTTCACGCTGGTGTTGCCGCGTCAGTATCACGAGTTCGGTGACTCGCCGGCCGCGCCGCTGACCTTTCACCCGGCACCTTCAGCGCCTGCTCCGGTCGCCGTTGCAACGCCGCTGGCATCGGCGATTCCGGCGGTCATTCCGCGCTTCGCCGATGATCGCGACAAGGCACCGTTTGCCACCCGCTGCATTCTGGTGGTGGAAGACGAACCGAATTTCGCACGAATCCTCTATGACCTGGCCCATGAGTTGGGTTACATGTGCCTGGTTGCCCACGGCGCCGACGAAGGTTACGACCTGGCCCGCGAATTCGTCCCGGATGCGATCCTGCTCGACATGCGCCTGCCGGATCACTCCGGTCTGACCGTGCTGCAACGCCTGAAAGAACGCGCCGAAACCCGGCACATTCCGGTGCACGTGATTTCCGTAGAAGACCGCGTCGAAGCGGCGATGCACATGGGCGCCATCGGCTACGCAGTGAAGCCGACCACCCGCGAAGAGCTCAAGGACGTCTTCGCTCGTCTCGAAGCCAAACTGACGCAGAAGGTCAAGCGCGTGCTGTTGGTCGAAGACGACGATCTGCAACGCGAAAGCATCGCGCGGCTGATCGGCGACGAAGACATCGAAATCACCGCCGTCGGCCTGGCTCAGGACGCCCTGGAGCTACTGCGCACGACCATCTACGACTGCATGGTCATCGATCTCAAGCTGCCGGACATGCTCGGCAACGATCTGCTCAAGCGCATGTCCACCGAGGACATCTGCTCATTCCCGCCGGTCATTGTCTACACCGGACGCAACCTGACACGCGACGAAGAAGCCGAGCTGCGCAAGTATTCGCGCTCGATCATCATCAAGGGCGCACGCTCCCCGGAGCGGTTGCTCGACGAGGTCACACTCTTTCTGCACAAAGTGGAATCGCAGCTGTCCCATGAACGGCAGAAGATGCTCAAGACCGCGCGCAGCCGCGACAAAGTCTTTGAAGGTCGCAAAGTGCTGCTGGTGGACGACGATGTGCGCAACATCTTTGCCCTGACCAGCGCGCTGGAACACAAAGGCGCAGTCGTGGTGATCGGCCGTAACGGCCGCGAAGCGATTGAGAAACTTCATGAAGTCGAGGACATCGACCTGGTGCTGATGGACGTGATGATGCCGGAAATGGATGGCTTCGAAGCCACCATGGAAATCCGCAAGGATCCGCGCTGGCGCAAGCTGCCGATCATCGCGGTAACGGCCAAGGCCATGAAGGACGATCAGGAGCGCTGCCTGCAGGCGGGCGCCAACGATTACCTGGCCAAGCCCATCGACCTTGATCGTCTGTTCTCGCTGATACGTGTGTGGTTACCGAAAATGGAACGCATCTAGTGGAACGCAGCAGTTCAGCCGAGCGCAACAGCGAAATCGAATTACGCTTGTTGATCGAGGCGATTTACCTGAAATACAGCTATGACTTTCGCGACTACTCCGGCGCTTCGATCAAGCGCCGGGTGCAGCATGCGCTGAGTCAGTTCGAGTGCGCGACCATCTCGGCCCTGCAAGAAAAAGTCCTGCACGACCCGACCGCGTTCATGCAGCTGCTGCAACTGCTGACGATCCCGGTCAGCGAGATGTTCCGCGATCCGTCGCACTTCCTGGCGATCCGCAACGAAGTGGTGCCGCTGCTGCGCACCTATCCGTCGCTGAAAATCTGGATTGCCGGCTGCAGCACGGGCGAGGAGGTCTACTCGATGGCTATTCTGCTGCGCGAAGAAGGCCTGCTTGACCGCACGATCATCTACGCCACCGATATCAACCCGCGCTCGCTGGAAAAGGCCAAGCAGGGGATTTTTTCCATGGAAAACGTCCGCGCCTACACCGCCAACTATCAACAGGCAGGGGGCCAGCGTTCGTTTGCCGACTACTACACGGCCGCCTACGGCTACGCGATTTTCGACAAGAGCCTGTGCGAGAACGTGACGTTCGCCGATCACAGTCTGGCCACCGACAGCGTGTTCTCCGAAACCCAGTTGATCTCCTGCCGCAACGTACTGATCTACTTCAACAAGAAGCTGCAGGACCGGGCGTTCGGGCTGTTCCATGAATCGCTGTCGCATCGTGGCTTTCTGGTGCTGGGCAGCAAGGAAACCCTGGATTTTTCCAACTACTCGAACCAGTTCGAGGCGTTGGTCAAACAAGAACGGATCTACCGCAAATCATGACCGACACCCCGAGCCTGCCTCGCATCGAGGCTGTCGTGATCGGCGCCTCCGCAGGCGGTGTCGAGGCGTTGCTGACCCTGCTCGGGCCGTTGCGCAAAGGCTATGTGCTGCCGATCATCATCGTTCTGCATCTGCCGGAAGAACGCCGCAGTCATCTGGCGGAAGTTTTCTCCCGCCGTGTGGCGATGCCGGTCAAGGAAGCTGAAGACAAGCAGGACATTGAAGCCGGCACGGTGTATTTCGCCACGCCCGGTTATCACTTGTCGGTCGAAGCGGATCGTAGCCTGTCGCTGAGCCTTGAAGATCGCGTACATCATTCGCGGCCGTCTATTGATTATCTGTTTGAATCCGCCGCTGACGTTTACGGGGAGACACTCGCCGCCGTACTGCTGACCGGCGCCAATCAGGATGGCGCGCGCGGGTTGGCTTACGTCAAGCGCTGCGGCGGCCTGACCATTGTTCAAGACCCCGAGGATGCACAAGTCGCCACCATGCCCCAGGCCGCACTGAACGTTGTGCAGCCGGATCATGTCCTACCCATTCACGGCATCGGCCGTCTGCTAGTCGAGCTGGAACGAATCGCATGCTGAGTAATATCCAAGCCAAACTGTTGATCGTCGACGATCTGCCAGAAAACCTGCTGGCGCTGGAAGCGCTGATCAAGCGCGAGGATCGCACGGTCTACAAGGCTCTGTCGGCGGACGAAGCACTGTCGCTGTTGCTGCAACACGAATTCGCCATGGCCATTCTCGACGTGCAGATGCCCGGCATGAACGGCTTCGAGCTCGCTGAGCTGATGCGCGGCACCGAGAAAACCAAGAACATTCCGATCATTTTCGTCAGCGCCGCCGGCCGTGAACTGAACTATGCGTTCAAAGGCTATGAAAGCGGTGCGGTGGACTTCCTGCACAAGCCGCTGGACATTCATGCGGTGAAAAGCAAGGTCAACGTTTTCGTCGATCTGTATCGCCAGAGCAAGGCCATGAAGCAGCAGGTCGAGGCGCTGGAGCAGGCCCGACGCGAGCAGGAAGCGTTGCTGCAACAGCTGCAAAACACGCAGCTTGAGCTGCAGCAGGCGGTGCGCATGCGTGATGACTTCATGTCCATCGTCGCTCACGAAGTGCGCACGCCACTCAATGGCCTGATTCTCGAAACCCAACTGCGCAAGATGCACCTGGCCCGGGACAATGCCTCGGCGTTCACCCTCGACAAGATGCAGGCGATGGTCGATCGCGATGAGCGCCAGATCAAAAGCCTGATTCGCCTGATCGAGGACATGCTCGATGTCTCGCGAATCCGCACCGGCAAACTGTCGATCCGCCCCAGTCGTTTCGATCTGGTGCAGCTGGTCAGCAATCTGCTGCAGAACTTTGCCCCGCAAATGGAAGCGGCAGAGACCAGTGTTTCCTTCGAAGCGTCCGAGCCGGTCGAAGGTTGCTGGGACGAATTCCGCATCGAGCAAGTGGTGTCCAATCTGCTGACCAACGCCTTGCGTTATGGTGGTCGCAGCCCGATTCAAGTGCGCGTTTATCGCGAAGGGGACGAGGCGCGGGTCGAAGTCCAGGACCACGGCATTGGTATCACCGCCGAGAACCAAAAGCGTATTTTTCAGCAGTTCGAACGGGTGTCCGCCAAGACGGTGGTGGCCGGGCTCGGGCTGGGTCTGTTCATTTCCGAGCAGATCGTCGCCGCCCATGGCGGCTCCATCGTCGTCGAGAGTGAAATCAACGAAGGCGCCCTGTTTCGCGTTTGTCTGCCGATCCAGGAAAACGGCATATCCGACGCAACCTCTGAGTGACCACACGGTCGTATCAGCAGCTATTGACCGAACAAAGGCTTCCCATGAGCGTAGATGCGCAAGATGTAGTACTCGTCGTCGAAGACGAACCGGTTATCTTGATGGTCCTGACGGATTACCTGTCAGGACAGGGCTATCGCGTGTTGCAAGCGGAAAATGGCGAGCAGGCTTTCGAGATCCTCGCCAGCAAACCTCACCTGGACATGCTGATCACCGATTTCCGCCTGCCGGGCGGTATCTCCGGCGTGCAGATCGCCGAGCCGGCAGTGAAGTTGCGACCGGACCTCAAAGTGATTTTCATCAGCGGCTACCCGCAGGAAATCCGTGAGACCGGCAGCCCGATCACCAACAAGGCACCGATTCTGGAAAAGCCTTTCGATCTGGATGTGCTGCAGGAAAAGATTCAGGAATTGCTGGCCTGATTAAAACAACGGGCGCCGTCTAGACGGCGTCCGTTGTTTCAGCTGTTGATCATCTCGCGCACCTTGGCGGTGAGCAGATCAAAAGTGAAGGGCTTGGTGATCATTTGCATCCCCGAGTCGAGGAAGCCTCCGCGCACCGCCGCGTGCTCGGCATAGCCGGTGATGAACAACACTTTCAGACCTGGTCGGTATTGCCGACCGACCTCCGCCAATTGCCGACCGTTCATGCCGGGCAGACCGACGTCGCTAATCAGCAGATCGATGCGCTGCGTTGAGTTGAGGATTGGCATGGCGCCGTCCGCATCACTGGCTTCCACGAAGGCATAACCCAACTCACTGAGCACGGCGCTGACCAGCACGCGCACTGCCGGGTCGTCTTCGACGATGAGCACGGTTTCGCCATCCTTCGCGTACGGAGCCTGCTGCGAATCCGAGACGGGAATTTCCATTTCTTCACCACGGAAACGCGGCAGGTAAAGTTTTACCGTGGTCCCTTGGTCGACTTCACTGTCGATCGAGACATGCCCGCGAGATTGCTTGCTGAAGCCATAGATCATCGACAGGCCCAGCCCGGTGCCTTGGCCGATCGGCTTGGTGGTGAAAAACGGATCGAAGGCACGGCTGACCACACTCTGCGGCATGCCGCTGCCGTTGTCGGTGACGCTGAGCATCACGTAATCGCCCGGCTCCAGATTGCTGTAGGCCGCAGTGAAATCGCTATGCAGCACCTGATTGCTGGTTTCCACCACCAGTTTGCCGCCCTCGGGCATGGCATCGCGGGCGTTGATAACCAGGTTGAGCAGGGCACTTTCCAGTTGATTGGGATCCGCTTCGGCAACCCAGAGGTCGTCATCCAGGCGCATCTCCAGATGAATGCTTTCATTGAGGCTGCGTTGCAGCAGTTCGCCCATCGACAGCACCAGCATATTCATTTGCACGGCTTTCGGGTCGAGGGACTGGCGGCGAGAGAACGCCAGCAAGCGGTGAGTCAGGCCGGCGGCGCGGTTGGCGGAAGTCACGCCGAGGTCGATCAGGCTGTCGAGATCCTCGGTCCGTCCTCTGGCCAGACGCCGGCGCAGCAGTTCCAGGCTACCGATGATGCCGGTAAGCATGTTGTTGAAGTCGTGAGCGATGCCACCGGTGAGTTGGCCGACCGCTTCCATTTTCTGCGATTGGCGCAGCGCTTCTTCGTTGTGACGAAGTTGGGCGGTGCGCTCTTCGACTTGCTGCTCAAGGGTTTCCAGGGTCGATTGCAGGCGTCGCTCGCTTTCACTCAGGTCGATCAGCCGATCGCGCGCTTCATATTGTCGTCGCCGCCCGCGCAGGGCGGCAGAAACCAGGCTGACCAGCGTCGCCGGATGGAAAGGACGCTCGAGAAAAGTCACGTTGCCCAGCAGTGCACTGAGGCGTGACGGCGGCCCCTGTTCTTCGCCGCCGTGGTGGGTCAGCAGCACAATGGGCATGTCCGACCACGCCGGCTGTTGGTCGAGGTAGGCAATAAGCGCTTCCAGTTCCGGACCGCGCAATGCTTCAACAGCAATCAGCAGCAGCCCGGCACCGACCTCCAGTTCGGTGCACAGCGCGCCGAGATTCGGCGCCACCATGCCGCCGTAACCGGCTTCGTTGAGAATCATCAACGCGATCTGACTGTCGCGCCCCATGGGCGCCAGAATCAAGACCCGTTCGGCCAGCGTAGGGTTGACCGTCACAAGCTTTCATCCTCGAGCAGCGGATTACCCGTGCCCATGTAGGTCGGCACGCCCCGCAGCACGCCCTGGAAGGATTCGAGCGGTTGGCCGATGGTCATGCCGCGCGAAGAAATCCGGTATTCACGGATGGTCGATTCATGGTTGCCGGTGCGTTTCTTGATGATCGAAATGGCCCGCCGGACTTTGCCGAGAGCCTCGAAGTAACGCAACAGAATCACCGTGTCGGCCAAGTAAGTGATATCGACCGGCGCCTGCATATCGCCGACCAGACCGTGCTGAGCCACTGTCATGAAGGTCGCCGCGCCTTTGCGGTTGAGGTACAGCAGCAGCTCATGCATGTGCAGGACCAACGCGTTCTCTTCCGGCATCGCTGCCTGGTAGCCGTTGATGCTGTCGATAACCACGGTCTTGATGTCGCGCTCGTCGACGCAACGGCGCACGCGATGGGACAACTCCCCGGGTGACAGTTCGGCGGCGTCGACCTGTTCGATCAGCAGATTGCCGGTCGCCTGCAAGGCTTTGAGGTCGATACCGATGTGGCGCATGCGCTCGAACAGCAAGCCCAGCTCTTCATCGAAGATGAACAGTGCGGCTTTTTCGCCTCGAGCCACCGCAGCGGCCGCGAAGATCATCGAAATCAGCGATTTGCCGGTACCGGCCGGGCCAAGAATCAGCGTGCTGGAACCGGTCTCGATACCGCCGCCTAGCAGCGCGTCCATTTGCGGGATGCCGCTGGACAACTGCAGTCGTGCGTAGTCGCCGCGATGCTCCGCGGCCACCAGGCGTGGGAAGACGTGGACGCCGTCACCCATGATGGTGAAATCGTGGAAACCGCCACGGTATTTCTGCCCGCGATACTTGACCACGCGCACCCGACGACGCTCGGCACCGTAGCTCGGTGTCAGTTCCTCAAGTCGAATCACGCCGTGGGCGACACTGTGTACGGTTTTGTCGAGGGATTCGGTGGTCAGGTCGTCGAGCAGCAGGACCGTGGCGTCATAACGCACAAAGTAGTGCTTGATCGCCAGAATCTGCCGACGATAGCGCAAGGAGCTCTGCGCCAGCAGGCGGATTTCCGAGAGGCTGTCGAGCACGACGCGGGTCGGCTTGAAGCGTTCGACCACTTCAAAAATCTGCTTGGTCGCCTCACCCAGCTCAAGGTCCGAAGAGTACAGCAGGCTTTGCTGATGCTCGGCGTTCAGCAGGCTTTCTGGCGGCGTCAGTTCGAAGATCTTGATGTTCTCGTTCAGCTCCCAGCCATGGGAGAGTGCACCTTGACGCAGTTCTTTCTCGGTCTCCGAGAGAGTGATGTACAGGCAGCGTTCCCCGGCCAGCGCACCGGCGCGCAGGAAGTGCAGAGCCACGGTGGTTTTGCCGGTCCCGGGTTCCCCCTCGAGCAAAAACACATGGCCGCGAGACAGGCCACCGGCGAGGATGTCATCCAGACCCGCGATGCCGACGGCAGCTTTCGCACTGATCAACTCGTTTGATGTAGTCAAAAAACGCCCTCTTATGACTAGGGTAATCCGGCGGCTGGTTTAGGTGAGCCGCCTGAATAACTTGACCTCAGGGCATGATCACGGTTCCGCTTTTTCTTTCGACAGGCGGTTGATTGCACCCGCTTTACCTTGATTAAAGACCTTGTTGCAGGGCTGGGTCGTCCGGATTCAGCTGTTCCAGTTGCGCCAGCAGAATCTGTACATTCTGCAACTGGCCGCTTTCCTTCCAATAGTTGATCAGCAACACCCGCGCCTTGCGATCCGCTGGGTGGCGCTGGACGATTTCCTGCAATTGTTTCTGCGCCGCTTCCAGTTCTTCAGCGCTGTGCAGGGTAGTGGCGAGGTCGTAGCGATAATCCTTGTTGTCCGGTTCGAGCTCGACCGCCTTGGACAGGCCGAGCAGGGCATATTCACGCTGGCCGTGGTGCAGCAGCCACAGGCCGAGGGCATGTTGCAGATAGGCTGAATCAGGTTGCGCCTTGAGCTGTTGCGCGAGCAACTGGCGGGCAGCATCGCTCTGGCCCTGGCGGTCGAGAACATCAATCTGCATGACCAGCGCCGGCAGGTTGCCGGGTTCCAGGCGCAACGTATTGTCCAGCGCCTCTCGGGCCTGTTTGTATTCGGCGTTGTGAATATACAAGCGTGCCAATTGCGCATGGTTGGCAGCGCTTTCTGGCTGGCTCTCGAGGGTCTGCTGCCAGCCGTCAATGGCCTGCTGTAGCGGTGCAAAATACAAACCCAACTCATCCGGGCTCAGGCCGAGCAGGGCGATGATCGCGGCAAAACGGACAGTTTGTTCTTCATCGTCGAGCAACGGTCCGAGCAGCAGACTGCGCTGCCCGTTGGGCACCAGACCGACGATGCTTTTGATCGCTGCGACGCGAACTTGCGGCGCTTCGTGGTGCAAGTCGATGTCAGCCAGTTTCAGCGCCTGCGGGCTGGGATAATTAGCCAGCTCGGCATGCAGCCAGACCCGGCGCTTGACCGAGATGTCAGGGCGGCCCAATTGCTGGTACAACTGGCGCGCTGCTCCGGGTTCACCGGTGCGTGCAGCGTTCAGCGCTTCGCTGTAGCCATGTTTGATAGCGTCGGGGATGGTCGGTGTGCTGCTGCGCCAGGACAGCCAGACGACGCCGAGGATCAGTACGAGGCCTAGGCCGATCAGCAGGTTGCGGCGGGACTGAGTCATGCGGGTTTCCGAAAGCTTCGAACTTGAGCAGAGCGGCAAGCTTCGGTCAGCTTGGCGCATGAGTCAAACCCTTGCCAGCGAATCGTCCTACGACACGTGTCGACTGTGAAATCCGTCGGGCTTTTGTGGCAATGTCTACGCTTGCAGAAGTCGTTTTAAAGAGTGTGCCCATGTCAGCGCTGTTCACCTATTTCAAGGCTTTGATCCATCCCGGTCAGGCTGTTTTGCTGTTTGCCCTGCGGACCATTGCCGCCGGGCTGTTGACCCTGTATCTGGCGTTCATCTTCGATCTTGAACAGCCGAAGTGGTCGATCATGGCGGTGGTCATTGTCAGCCAGCCATTGGCAGGGATGGCGCTGGCACGCAGTTTCGGCCAGGTGATCGGCACCACCGTGGGCGCGGCCGTGGCAGTGGTCATCATGGCGATTTTTCCTCAGGCGCCACTGCCGTTCATCACCACGCTGGCGTTGTGGCTGGCGCTGTGCACAGCGGGCGGCACGTTGTTGCGCTACACCAGCTCCCAGGCGTTCGTGCTCAGCGGTTACACCGCTGTGGTCGTGGCCTTGCTGGCGATTCCCGATCAGGACGGCACGTTTCTGCTCGCGGTTACGCGTGTCACCGAAACGTTGCTCGCGGTGGCCTGCGTCTGCGTGGTCAGTTTGCTCACGGCGCGCCCGGAAGCCGTGGCCAAAGGTTATTTCGCCAAGGTCGATCAGGTGATCAGACTGGCCGCCAGCCACGCCGCCGAGGTGCTTCGCACGGAAGAAAGCGAAGCCGATTTCCAGCGGCGACAGATGCAACTGCTCGGTGAGATCAGCGCCCTGGAAGGATTGCGGCGCCATTTGTATTTCGATGCCCCACGTCTGCGCAGTGCCGACAACCTGGTATTGCTGCTCGGCAATCAACTGATGCTGCTCACTTCGCGACTGACCGCGCTGCGTCATCAACGTGAGTTGCTCATCGAGCGCTGGGAGGGCGATCTGCCGCTGGAGGTCCAGCAACTGCGTGCCGAAGAACTGGCATTGCTTGAGCAGTTGGCGCAACAGGGCCGCGCGCTGTCTGGTGCCGATCGGCAACGTTTCGTCACTTTGCAGCAACAGTTCGACGCGTTGGCGTACAAGGCTGAGCAGCAGACCGAGAACATGAGCGCGACCCTGCGTTCACTGGCCTGGGCGCTACGTTGGGAGCAGGCGCGGCTGCTGCAGCAACTGGAGCAGATTCTCGAACTGAGCGACGCCATTCAGGAAGGCCGCCCGGCCAGTTGTCTTTATCGCGGGCAGAGCAGTCCTTTGCATCTGGATTTCACCTTGGCCTCGATGAATGCCATTCGCGCCTTTACCGCGCTGTTGGTCAGCGGCTTGATCTGGATCGAAACGGCGTGGGATGGCGCGCGTGGCGGGATGATTCTTGTGGGGATTCTCTGCTCGCTGATGGCGACCTTCCCGCGCCCGCTGATGGCCGCGCAAAGCTATGCCCGTGGCTTGGGCCTGGCGCTGGTGGTGTCGGCGTTCTATCAATTCATGCTGGTGCCGGCGATCAGTGATTTCGAGCTGCTCGCCTTGCTGTTGGCGCCGCTGCTGTATGCCATTGCCGTGGGTATTTCCAGTCCGGCCACCGCGGGGATCGGCATGGGCCTTGGCCTGTCCAGCTTTCTCATGCTTGGACCGCAAAATACCGGCACCGGGCAGAATACGGCGATCCAATGGTTCGAATTCGCCGGCGCTTATGTAAGTGCAGCGATGCTGGCCCTGATCGTCTATGCACTGATCTTTCCGTTCCGCCCGGACTTGCGCATTCGCCGCTTGTACGGCGAAGCGCGGGAGCAGGTGTATCAACTGAGCAAAATGCCGGCGACCGATGAACAACAATTCGCCTTCGAGAGTCGGATGACCGATCGCCTGACCAGCCTGCTCGGCCTACTGCCCGCGGCGAACGATCGCACCATGCAGCGCTTGTACGAAATCAGTCTGGCATGCGTGGCCTTGGGCGTGGCGATGCATCAGTTGCGGCAGCAGGCTTTGCACAATGGGTTGCTCACCGAAGCGTTCAGCCAGCGCCTGGCATCGGCGTTACGCAAAACCGGTCGCCTGGTTGCCGGACGCGGCGATGTGCAGCTCGCTGCGCTGCTGGACACGCTGCACGAACTCGGTGAAGAGCTGGACGAGTTGCACGCCGCCAGTCATGAACATTTATGGTCAGTGTTCCGTATGCGCGTGGCGCTGCTGATCGTCGTGTCGTTCCTGGAACGCCACGGCGAGTATCTGCAACCTCAAGCTCTGCAAGGAGAACCGCAACTTGCTCATTGATTTCGAGATTGGCGGGGTCTATCTGCCGCCCATTGCGCAGGCGCTGTTACTGGCCATCCCGATTTTCATGCTGCTGGACTGGTGTCTGCGGCGCCTGGGCGTACTGCGCCTGGTCTGGCATGAAGCTCTGTTCGAAGGCGCGCTGTATGCCTGTGTCTGCGCCACGCTGATTCTGTTGATGGGAGCCTGATGTCTTGAAAGCACTAGTTGCACGAATGATGACCGTGGCAGTGGTGATCCTGGCGATCGTCCTCGGCTGGTTCGCCTGGGAGTATTACACCCGGGCGCCATGGACTCGGGATGCCCGGGTGAGGGCAGATGTGGTGACGCTGTCGGCGGATGTCTCGGGGCGTATCGTCAAACTGGCGGTGCAGGACAACCAGCATGTCGACAAGGGTCAGTTATTGCTGGAAATCGATCCGGCGCGCTATCAACTGGCGGTCGAACATGCCCGGCGTTCGGTGGAAGTGTCCAAGGCTTCGCTGGGGCAATCGCAGGCCGCGATTGTTGCCAGTGAAGCGTTGCTCAAACAGCGTCAGAGCGAGGAGCGCCGCCGACGTACCTTGAAGCAGGGCTTTGCGATTTCCGGTGAGGAATGGGAGAAATCCAGCACCGACGTGGCGGTGGCGCAGGCGGATCTGTTGCGCAATCAGGCCAACCTTGGGCTGGCCGAAGCCAATGTGCAGTTGGCGATTGCCGCGCTGACTCAAGCCGAACTGGACTTGCAGCGTACCCGCGTCGAATCGCCGGTCAGCGGTTATGTCACCAACCTGCTGACCCGCCAGGGTGATTACGCGCAGGCGGGCGGTGCCCTGCTGGCGCTGGTCGACAGCGATTCGTTCTACGTCAGCGGTTATTTCGAAGAAACCAAGCTGCCGCGCATTGAGGAGGGTGACCGGGTGCGCATTCAGTTGATGAGCGGTGAGCGTTTCGGCGGCACGGTCGAAAGCATCGCCTTCGCCATTGCCGACCGCGAGAACGCGCCGGGGAGTCGACTGCTGGCGAACATCAACCCGAGTTACACCTGGGTGAAACTGGCGCAACGGGTGCCGGTGCGCATTGGCATTGATGGTGACTATGCCGGCAAGAATCGCTTGCGCGCCGGGACAACCGCCACCGTCAGCGTCCTGGAGGATCACCGCTGATCCCCTGTGGGAGCGAGCCTGCTCGCGAAGGCGGATTATCAGCCACCGCTGATATGTCTGACCTGACGCTTTCGCGAGCAGGCTCGCTCCCACAAAAAATCCCAGTGCTGCAAACAGGCATAAAAAAACCCCGCGACCGAATGATACGCGGGGCAAAAAAATTGGTTGGTTGCGGCCAACCAAAGGAGCTCTTTAACAACTTTTACTTGCTGGCGACTGTCTCCGGTTGCCAGCCACCACCGAGGGCCTTGTAGATCGCGACGATGCCGCGATACAGCTCGACTTCGGCCTGGGCCTGACTGTCTTCAGCGTTCAGGCGCTCACGCTGGGCGTCGAGCAGGACGAGGAAATCGGTGGTGCCTTCGCGATAGCGGATTTCCGCCAGATCAGCGGCCTTTCGGCTGGATTCGCTCTGACGGATCAGCGAAATCAAGCGTTGCTGACGCTTGCCATAATCACTGAAGGCGTTTTCCGATTCTTCCAGGGCCAACAGCACTTGTTGCTCGTAGTTGGCCAGGGCGCCTTCGGCATCGGCGTCGGCGCCGCGCAAACGAGCGCGGACGCTGCCAAGGTCAAACGCAGCCCAGGTGATGCTTGGGCCGAGCGCCCAGGCGTTGGCCGCTGAAGAACCGATCTGCGAACCACGCCCGGCGGTCCAGCCGAGGAAGCCGCTGAGGCTGACCCGGGGGAACAGATCGGCTTTGGCCACGCCGATGCGCGCAGTGGCCGAAGCCAGTTGCCGCTCGGCGCTTAGGATGTCCGGACGACGTTGCAGCAGTTCACCCGGATCACCGATCGGCAGTGCCTTGGCGATGGCCGGCAGATCTTTCGGGCTCAGGTCGACGGTCAGTTTGTCCGGGCGTTCGCCGAGCAGGGTGGCGATACGGTTTTTCTGCCGAACCTGTTCCGCCTGCAACTGCGGCACGGTGGCTTCGACGTTGGCCAGACGCGCATCGGCGCGCTCGACATCAAGCTGATCACCGACGCCGGCGTCACGCAGGCTGATGGTGATCTTGCGCGACTCCTGCTGGTTGTTCAGGTTGGCCACGGCGATTTTTTCTCGCAGCTGGGCGCCGCGCAGTTGACCGTAGGCGTCGACCAGTTCGGCAATCATGGTGACTTGCAGCTGATACAGATCGGCTTCGGCGGCTTGCTGGTCGGCGTCGCTGGCTTCCAGATTGCGCTGGATACGGCCGAACAGGTCGAGCTCCCACGCCATGTCCAGACCGAGGTCATAGCGTTCGCTATTGACCCGGTCGGTGGTCTGGCCGGGAATCTGGCCCTTGCCCAAGTCGCTGCTGGCGCGGCTGGTGATGGTCGGCATCGCGTCGTTACTGGCGTCGTCGCGGATCGCTCGAGCGGCCTTCCAGCGGGCGAACGCCACGCGCAGTTCACGGTTGCCTTGCAGCGACTGGCTCACCAACTGGTTCAGGGTCGGATCGTCGAATTGCTGCCACCAGATGCCTTCGAATTTCGAACGGTCGAAGTTCTTTTGTCCGGCGGCGCCGTCGGTGGCGGTCGTAATGTTGGCCGCCTCCGTGGCTGGGGTCTTGTAGTCGGGGCCGACGGCGCAGGCGCTGAGGGCCAGCACCAGCAGACTCGGCAGGAAGACTTTCAGACTCATTGTTGCGCCTCCAGTGGCTGTTGAAGAGAGTGCGCCTTGGCTGCTTTGCGCTGCTCGCCGCGTTCGACAAAGTTACGGATCAGTACGTAGAACACTGGCGTCAGCAGCAGACCGAAGAAGGTCACCCCGAGCATCCCGGAGAACACGGCCACACCCATGGCGTGACGCATCTCGGCACCGGCACCGCTGGAGAACACCAGTGGCACCACGCCCATGATGAATGCGAACGAGGTCATCAGGATCGGCCGCAGACGCAGGCGGCAGGCTTCCAGTACCGCAGCGAGCGGGTCGAGGCCTTCTTCCTGTTTGTCCTTGGCGAACTCGACGATGAGAATCGCGTTCTTACAGGCAAGCCCCACCAGTACGATCAAGCCAATCTGGGTGAAGATGTTGTTGTCACCGCCGGAGATGATCACGCCAGTGATGGCCGACAGCAGGGTCATCGGTACGATCAGGATCACCGCCAGTGGCAGGCTCCAGCTTTCGTATTGTGCGGCGAGCACCAGGAACGCCAGCAGTACGCAAAGCGGGAACACGAACAGCGCGGTGTTGCCGGACAGAATCTGCTGGTAGGTCAGGTCGGTCCATTCGTAGGTCATGCCGTTCGGAAGTTCTTCCTTGAGCAGTTTCTCGATGGCTTTTTCCGCCTGGCCAGAGCTGTAGCCCGGAGCTGCTGCACCGTTGATTTCCGCGGTGATAAAGCCGTTGTAGTGCATCACGCGATCCGGACCCGAGGTGTCGCTGACCTTGATGAAGGTCGCCAGCGGAATCATTTCGCCTTTGTTGTTACGTACTTTCAGCTGACCGATCTGGTCGGACTCAAGGCGGAACTGCTGCTCGGCCTGAACGTTGACCTGATAGGTGCGCCCGAAGCGGTTGAAGTCGTTGGCATACAGCGAACCCAGGTAGATCTGCAGGGTGTCGAAGATGTCGCTGACGGCCACGCCGTGGGTCTTGGCTTTTTCACGGTCGATAGCGGCATCGACCTGCGGCACGTTCACGGTGTAGCTGGTGAACAGGCCGGCCAGTTCCGGCACGTTGTGGCTCTTGTTGATGATGTTCATGGTTTCTTTGTACAGCTCGTCGTAGCCGAGGTTGCCCCGGTCTTCGATTTGCAGGCGGAAACCACCAATGGTGCCCAGACCTTGTACCGGCGGCGGCGGGAAGATCGCCATGTACGCTTCCTGAATGTTCGCGTACTGGCCGTTCAAGGCACCGGCAATTGCGCCGGCGGACATGCTCGGGTCTTTACGCTCGTCGAACGGTTTCAGGGTGACGAAGACGATGCCGGCGTTCGGGCTGTTGGTGAAACCGTTGATCGACAGGCCCGGGAACGCTACGGCGCTTTCCACACCCGGCTGTTTCAGCGCGAGGTCGGACATGCGCTTGATCACGTCTTCGGTGCGATCCAGGCTCGCGGCGTCAGGCAGTTGCGCGAAGGCCACCAGGTATTGCTTGTCCTGGCCGGGTACGAAGCCAGTCGGCGTGCTGGAGAAACCGAAGAAGGTCAGCACCATCAGGCCTGCATACAGGAGCAGGGCGATGCCGCTGCTACGGATGACCCGGCGCACGGTACCGACGTAGCCATGGCTGGCGCGGTCGAAGAAACGGTTGAACGGACGGAACAGCCAGCCACCGAAAATCTTGTCGAGCACTTTCGAGAAGCGGTCTTTCGGCGCGTCGTGGCTTTTCAGCAAGACAGCGGCCAGTGCTGGCGACAGGGTCAGCGAGTTGAACGCCGAGATCACTGTCGAGATCGCGATGGTCAGTGCGAACTGTTTGTAGAACTGCCCGGTGAGGCCGGAAATGAAAGCCGCCGGAATGAACACCGCACACAGCACCAGTGCCGTGGCCACAATAGGCCCGGTCACTTCACGCATAGCGCGTTTGGTCGCTTCGACCGGCGTCAATCCAAGCTCGATGTTTCGTTCGACGTTCTCCACCACCACGATGGCGTCGTCGACGACGATACCGATGGCCAGTACCAGACCAAACAGCGACAGGGCGTTGAGCGAGAAGCCGAACAGGTGCATGACCGCAAATGTACCGATCAACGATACCGGCACCGCCACCAACGGAATGATCGAGGCGCGCCAGGTCTGCAGGAACAGGATCACCACCAGCACCACAAGGATCAGCGCTTCGAACAAGGTGTGAACCACTGCCTCGATCGAGCCACGGACGAAGATCGTCGGGTCATACACGATGCTGTAGTCCATGCCCTGCGGGAAGCCTTTCTTCAGCTCCTCCATCTTGCCGCGCACTTCGTTGGAAATGTCGATGGCGTTGGAGCCCGGACGCTGGAAGATCGGAATCGCCACCGCTGGCTGATTGTTCAGCAACGAACGCAAGGCGTATTGGCTGGAACCCAGTTCGATGCGCGCGATGTCTTTCAGGCGAGTGATCTCACCGTCGTCGCCTGCGCGAATAACGATGTTCTCGAACTCTTCCTCGGAAACCAGACGGCCCTGAGTGTTGACCGACAGCTGGAAGCTTTGTGCGGTCGGCGCAGGAGGCGCGCCCAATTGGCCGGCGGCGACCTGACGGTTCTGCTCGCGAATCGCGGTGACCACATCGGTGGCGGTCAGATTGCGCGAAGCGGTCTTGTTCGGGTCGAGCCAGACCCGCAGCGAGTAGTCGCCCATACCGAACAACTGCACGTCACCGACACCACCGAGGCGAGCGAGCTCATCCTTGATGTTGAGGATCGCGTAGTTGGACAGGTAGAGCATGTCGTAGCGCTTGTCCGGTGAGGTCAAGTGCACAACCATGGTCAGGTCTGGCGAAGCCTTGTCGACGGTGATACCGATGCGCGTCACTTCCTCGGGAAGCTTCGGCTCGGTTCGGGTCACCCGGTTCTGTACCTGCACCTGCGCGTTATCCAGGTCGGTGCCCAGAGCGAAGGTGATGGTCAGGGTGATTTTGCCGTCAGCGGTCGATTGCGAGGACATGTACAGCATGTTCTCGACGCCGGTGATCGCCTGCTCCAGAGGAGCGGCCACGGTTTCACCGATGACTTTGGGGTTGGCGCCCGGGAAGTTGGCACGCACGACCACGGTCGGCGGCACGACTTCCGGGTATTCGCTGATCGGCAACTGGAACAGCGAGATCGCACCGGCAATCAGGATCAACAGCGACAGCACCGCTGCGAAGATCGGCCGGGAAATGAAGAATTGGGAAAAATTCATCGGAGTTGTCGTCCCTTAACCGCGTGGGGTCGTAGCAGCCAGCTTCGCAGCCGAACCCGATGCGCCCTTGGCAGGGGCAACTTTGGGCAGGTTGCTGGCTTCCAGCGCTTGACGTTGTTGAGCGAGGGCGGCGAGGGTCTGCTCGCTGGCCATCGGAATCACTTCAGGGGTGACCGGTGAGCCAGGACGAACCCGTTGCAAGCCCTTGACGATGATCGTGTCATCTTTGTTCAAACCGTTGCGGACGATGCGCAGGCCTTCGATTTTCGGACCCAGTTCGACGGCGCGGTAGGCGGTCTTGTTGTCGCCATCCATCACCAGCACGAATTTCTTGCCCAGGTCGGTACCGACGGCTTCATCGTTGATCAGCATGGCGTTGTAGGTGCCGCTGCCGACCAGCTTCAAGCGAGCGTAAAGACCCGGGGTGTAGGTGCCGTCAGCGTTGTCGAAGACAGCGCGACCGCGGATGGTGCCGGTTTTCGGGTTGACCTGGTTGTCGACGAAGTTCATCTGGCCCAGGTGCGGGTTGCCGTCTTCGTTGGACAGGCCCATGTACACCGGAGTCGTTGCGCCACGCTGACCATTGCGGGCCAGTTGGGTGTATTTGAGGAACACGCGTTCATCGGCATCGAAGTAGGCGTAGACCTTGTCGGTGGAGACGACGCTGGTCAGCGCGGTGGTGTCGGCGGTCACCAGGTTGCCGGCAGTGATTTCGGCGCGGCTGACGCGGCCACTGATCGGTGCGGTCACGCGGGTGAAGCTCAGATTCAGTTTGGCCAGGTCCAGTTGTGCCTGCAGAGCGCCAACGGCGGCGCGGGCCTCTTGGGCAGCGCTGGTGCGCGAGTCGGCCAGTTCAGCGGAAATGGCGTTGCTGGTGCGCAGACGTTCACCGCGAGCGGCTTCGTTTTCACTGCGAGTGGCGGTGGCGCGGGCCTGGGCGACCAGCGCTTCGAGGCGGCGTACCTCGGCCTGGAACGGGCGCGGGTCGATCTGGAACAGCAGGTCGCCTTTCTTGACCAGCGCGCCTTCGGTGAACGCGACCTGATCGATCTGGCCCGAGACCCGAGGGCGGATTTCAACGGTTTCCGGCGCTTCGAGGCGCCCGGTAAATTCGTCCCACTCGTTGACCGGTTGTTCCAGCACCTTGGCCACGCTGACTTTGGCAGCGGGCGGGGCGCCGGCAGTCTCCGGAGTTTTGCCGCAGGCGCTCATCACCAGTACGGCCAGCATGGCCAACGGGAAGCGCAAATGTTTGAGTGATTGTTCCATGGATGCAATCCGCCGAAGTATTGAAGATGGGCGGATGATGCTCGGCGCGGGTGTGATGGCACGAATCGAATGAAGCAAAGGTAACTATCATTCGGAATGATATAAGAGCCGAAGCAGCTCTCTAGCATGCACGTTTCGTTAGGTGGCTATCAATCGGTTTCAAAGCAATTATGTGTTGCGCGATTCGCAATGATTCACTGCAACCGAAAATCGTTGGGCCAGAAATGCAGAAACGGCCTATGAAGGCCGTTCCGATCAGCGTGTTGCCGTGGTGTCAGTTGATGCCTTTGCGGTTGGCACCGAAGCGGTTCGGCCCAGGCTGGCTGTCCTGCGCGAGGAAAACGATGTTGACGATCGGCAGCAGCAACCACCAGCCACTGCGATCCGTGTCGTGCATACGGCGCACGCCGACGGCAATGCTCGGGATCAGCAGCGCCAGATTATAAAGGCCTTGCAGAACGCCACCGGTGTTGGCAAAGCCGTCAATGAAGCCCACCACGAACGCGACGCCCATGTTGATCAGGAAGAACAACCAGTATTCACGCCGGGTGGCGCGACCGTTGAACACGGCGTAATTCTTCAACGCCTCAAGGTAAGGGTTGCCTGTCGTGATGGCAGGGCCGCTTGGGTAGGCCTGCGTAGCTGCCTGAGGCGCGCCGCATTGAGGGCACGCCAGCGCCAGCGTACTGATTTCCTTGGCGCAACCGCGGCAGTAAACCATGCTCATATTTTTTCCCTAAAATTATTGGATCGATAGACAGAAAAGAACCAGCGCGGTTAGACCTGACAATAGGATGCCGGCGATCGCGAGGTTTCTTCCAGGGTGGTTTTCGTTGATGCAGATGATGCCGCAAGCCAGACCAGCGACGCTGAACAGTCCGACGCCGAGGATCGTTTCGAAGTCCCAATCGGAATCATCAAACAGAGTAAGAGCGCAGATAGTTCCGAAGATCAGCGAAACGATGGCCAGCCAGGGAATCCCGGCTTGCGAAGATGGCACAAAGGCCTGTTGGCTCGCCCCGCATTGGGGGCAGGTGAGCGCCGTCTCATGGAGCTCCTTGGCGCAAGCACGACAATAGACCATTGCCTTCGTTTTCCTTAACTGAATGCGAATGCCCGACCCTCCATCGGCGGGGCGGCGGTAATCTAATCTCTATCACGCGATTTGTCACGGCTCTTTGCCATCACGCGTTATGGCAGCGTGACCTGGTACGTCTGCCTGAAAACATTGGCACTTCGCTCTAACATGAGTGGAAACTCATGCTCTGATCCTTCGCCAATCTCCGGAACCCCTCTGTATGCGAGACCTGCCCCCAACCGCGACGCTGCGTGCTTTTGAAGTGGCCACCCGACATCCGACATTCACCGCTGCTGCTCAGGAACTGCACGTGACCCAGAGCGCCGTCAGTCATCAGCTCCGGCACCTGGAGGATCTGTGGGGGCTGCAGTTGTTCGAGCGCGGCAAGGCGTTACGCCTCACTGCAGCGGGGGCGACGCTGGCGCCGATCGTGCGCGAATTTTTCACCAGCCTCGAAGCAACGTTGGAGGACCTGCGCGAGCAAAAGGACAGGGTTCGCCTGACTGTCAGCACTACCTATTCATTTGCGTTGAAGTGGCTACTGCCACGCTTGCCGAGCCTGTCACGCCAGCATCCGGAACTCTTGGTGTCGCTGGACACCACGGACAAGATCATTCACTTCGCCAACGGCGAAGCCGACGTCGCCATCCGCTTGGGCAAGGGCAATTATCCCGGTCTGTATTCGGAGTTCCTGTTTGGCGAGCAGGTGTTTCCCGTGGCCAGTCCCGAACTGCTGCAGCGCGTCGGCATTCCCGGCACTCCCGCCGAATTGCTGCAGATGCCGTTGCTGACTCGCGATGGCGCCGAGCTGGTGCCGAGATGGGAGGCGTGGTTTCAATCCGTTGGGCTGGCGTTCTCGCCGCTGCGCGAAAGCGTCAGGTTTGGCGACACCAACATGACGGTCGAAGCAGCGTTGCTCGGCCAGGGCGTTGCATTGGTGCGCAGCGGACATGTCGAGAATGAAATCGGCGACGGCCGCCTGGTGAGGCTGTTCGATGTGCCGTTCGCTTCGCCGCTGGCCTACTATTTCGTCTGTCCCAAAGGCATCGAAGCACAGCCACATATCGTCAATTTTCGTGAATGGTTACTTGGTGAGGCGTTGAAGGTGCGGAGCGCCCAGCGTTGAGGTATGAGTTTTTACTCATGTCTCAATGAGGAAACTTCGCTGTAATGCCAATGCCAGTGATGCCTAGAATGCCGCATGCCAATCCATCTCGTACTTCTGGTTCTGTTCGCCGCGCTCCTGCACGCCAGCTGGAACGCGCTGCTGCGCGGCGGCGCCGATCGGCTCTGGTCCATGACCGTGATGTGCGTGGCCATTGCCATCGTCTGCGCCGTCGCCGCACTTTTCTTGAGCCCGCCGGCACCTGAGAGCTGGGGTTATGCGCTGCTGTCGGCATTGCTGCATGTCGGCTACAACCTGTTCCTGGTGCGCAGCTATCGGGTCGGTGACCTTGGGCAGATCTATCCGATTTCCCGTGGCTCGTCGCCGGCGCTGATCACCCTCGGCGCCGCGCTGTTTGCCGGCGAAACCATTACCCCCGGCGAATTGCTCGGCATTGGCCTTGTGTCGGGCGGGATCATGTCCCTGGCCTTTCGCGGACGCAGCCTGTCGGTGCCGAGCCTGCCATATGCGCTGGGCACTGGTTGCTTCATTGCCGCCTACAGCGTGGTCGATGGCATTGGCGCCAGGCTGTCGGGGGCGCCGCTGGCTTACACCGTCTGGATGAGCGCCCTGTGGGGTGTGCTGATGCCGCTGGTGTATATCGGCCTGCGCGATGCTCGCAGTCTGTTTTCCGTACGGCCCGGAATGCTGACCGCTGTGGTCGGCGGCCTGGTCTCGTTGCTGGCCTACGCAATCGTTATCTACGCCATGAACGAAGCGCCACTGGGCGCGGTGTCGGCCCTGCGCGAAACCAGCGTGTTGTTTGCGGCGTTGCTCGGCTATTTGTTCCTCGGTGAAAAGCTCACCGTCCGCAGGATGCTGGCATGCGTGGTCATCGCTAGCGGCGCCATCATCATCGGCTGACACAGCCCGACTGCTCAGGAGAACGTCGCATGGATAACGTTTCGCAGGCCCCGCTGATTCTGATCACCGGCGGCAGTCGCGGAGTCGGCGCCGCCACCGCCCGACTCGCTGCCGCGCAAGGCTATGACGTTGCCATCAGCTACGTCGCCAACGAGTCCGCCGCGCTGGCGGTGGTGGCGGATATCGAAGCGTTGGGGCGCAAAGGCCTCGCGGTGCGTGCCGACAGTGCTGACCCCGAGCAAGTTGCTGAACTGTTCTCGGCCATTGATCGTTCATTCGGGCGTATCGACGTGCTGGTCAATAACGCTGGCATGCTGGCGAAACAGTCCCGCATGGAAGACCTGGGTTTCGAACGCATGCAGCGCATCTTCGCGGTCAATGCGCTGGGGCCGATCCTGTGCGCGCAGCAGGCGGTGAAGCGCATGTCCCTGCGACACGGCGGAACGGGTGGCGTGGTGATCAATATTTCGTCCGCCTCCGCGCGCCTGGGCAGTCCCAATGAATACGTCGACTACGCAGCGTCGAAAGGCGCGCTGGAAACCTTCACCATCGGCTTTGCCAAGGAAGTCGCGCGGGAAGGGATCAGGGTCAACTGCATTCGCCCGGGGCACATCTATACCGACATGCACGCCAGCGGCGGCGAGCCGGGGCGGGTGGATCGCGTCAAGGACTCGATCCCGATGGGGCGGGGCGGTCAGCCGGAAGAGGTGGCGCGGGCCATCTTGTGGCTGGCCAGCGCGGAGGCCTCCTTTGTCACGGGTACTTTTCTGGATGTGACTGGCGGCAAGTAGGTCCGGGCTACAGGCTATCCGGATCGCCAAAAAACATCTGAATCCGCGACCTCAACCACCGCTCCCCCGGATCGTTGTCCTGCGACCCACGCCAAGCCATATGCAACTCGAACGTACGCGTCGGCAGTGGCGGATCTTCAGCCCGCAGACCGCCAGCTGCCGTCAGTGCCTCAGCCGTGTAATCCGGCACGGTGGCGACGATATCGGTGCCTGCCAGCAGCGTGCCCAATCCGTTGAACTGCGGCACCGCCAGCACCACGTGGCGTTTGCGTCCGAGCTTTTCCAATTCTTCATCGACGAAACCACTGAGGTCGCCGGCGAACGACACCAGTGCGTGGGGGCGGGCGCAATAATCATCGAGACTCAGTGGGCCCGGCACGGTGTCGGCGCGCAGCAGCTTCGGTGCGCTGCGGCGCAGGACCTTGCGCTTGGCGTTGGCCGGCAGGTCGGTGGTGTAGCTGACGCCGATCGAAATCTCGCCGGAGGCCAGCAGGCCTGGCATCAGGATGTAGTTGACCCGGCGCACGACGAGGACGATGCCCGGCGCTTCGGCGCGCAGGCGTTTGAGCAGCATCGGCAACAGGGCGAATTCGACGTCGTCGGACAAACCGATGCGGAATACCGAGGTGCTGGTCGCCGGATCGAAATCGGCGGCACGACTCACCGCTGTAGAAATCGAATCGAGGGCAGGCGAGAGCAGGGCGAAGATTTCCACCGCGCGCGCGGAGGGTTCCATGCTGCGGCCGGTGCGCACAAACAAAGGATCGTCAAACAGGCTGCGCAGACGCGACAGCGCCGCACTGATAGCCGGTTGGCCGAGGAACAATTTTTCCGCGGCCCGAGTCACACTGCGTTCGTGCATCAATGTTTCGAACACGATCAGCAGGTTCAGGTCGACACGACGCAGGTCATTACGATTCATCTGGAGTCCTGGCAGAGTCATCAAACTTGACGAGGGCGACCATATGAGAACAATGGCCGGCATGAATCTTACGGGGAAAGGCTGGTACTCTGCACCGGAAAATTCAGCTTTACTGCGACGGTGGCAGGCCTTTTTTCATGGAATTTGCCAATGCCGCCCTTGGTGCGGAATCAATGACAGGCATGTCGACTATTAATAGCCACTGATGGTCTTGGGTCGAAAGCCCAGATAGAGTTCATGGCATTAGAGGTTACTTTGACGAGGTTTGCGATGTCCCGCACGATCCGTTTTCACAAGTTTGGTCCAGCCGAGGTGCTCAAATGCGAAGAGCATGCGGCTGCTCAGCCAGGTCCTGGCGAAGTGCAGGTGCGTGTCGAGGCGATCGGTATCAGTTGGTACGACACCCTGTGGCGTCAGAATCTGGCCTCGTCCCAGGCACGTCTGCCTTCGGGCCTCGGTCATGAAATGGCTGGCGTCGTCACTGCGGTGGGCGCTGACGTAGACGACCTGTCCGTCGGCGACAAAGTGGCCAGTTTTCCGGCCGAAAGCCCGAACGACTATCCGGTTTACGGCGAGTCGATCGTCCTGCCCCGCACGGCGCTGACCCGTTATCCGGATGTGCTTAGCCCGATCGAAGCGAGCGTGCATTACACGCCGCTGCTGATCGCCTACTTCGCGTATGCCGATCTGGCACGAGTCAAACCCGGCCAATTTGCGCTGGTCACTGACGCCAGCCACTGCGCCGGCCCGTCGTTTGTGCAACTGGGCAAAGCGCTGGGTGTGCGAGTGATCGCAGCGACCAAATCGGCGGAGGAGCGCGAGTACCTGCTGTCTCTCGGTGCGGAGAAAGTCATCGTCACCGAAGAGGAAGATTTGTTGATGCGCATCAACAAGATCACCGACAACCGCGGCGTCGATGTGGTGTTCGATGGTCTTGGCGGCCCGCAGATGTCCTTGCTCGGCGATGTGCTGGCACCACGCGGCAGTCTGGTGCTGTACGGCCTGCAGGGTGGTAATCAGACCCCGTTCCCGGCGTGTGCAGCGTTCCAGAAGAACATCCAGTTCTTTGTGCACTGCATCGGTAACTTCACCGGCAAGCCGGAGCTGGGCATTGTTCAGGACCATGTTGCTCTGCAACGTGCCTTGCGTGACATCAACCAGTTGACGGCCGACCGTGTGTTGCTGCCGTTGAAGACTAGAGTATTTGCGTTCAACGAATTCGTCGAAGCGCATCGCTACATGGACGAATGCCCGTGCCGCGAGCGGGTTGCCCTGCAAGTCGAGCCAGCGTAAATCAACTCATCAGAGTCCGTGGCCTCACGGACTCTTTTTGTTTATTTCTGTCCAGTCAGTAAACCTTTCCCGCTACCGCGCTCTTCACCACTTCAGCAACTGAACTGGTTTTTGCTCGACATCTGTATCTTCTAATCGTATTCCAAGTGCTGATAATTGAATGATTACTTTCATCTCAAGGAATGAGCTATGGCTGTGCATTCAATTTGTCCTCGGCAATATCAAACGGCTAACCCGCTTGGCTTCGTCAATTTCTGTTTAATTGCTGTAGGGCGATTCCGAAGTTGCGTCTCTTTTTCTTGTAATGAATCTTCGTGAGACGTTGTGGGAAGTTTCCTCAGATTAATGGTCGCTGAAAAAATGCTAGTAAAAACAAATAGTTATAAAATTTGCTTTGCCGCTAACGGTTTTTTCGCAGGTCAAGTGTTTCAAATAACTACAACTTTGTAAGTGTTAGCATTTCAGCGTCTATTACTTATTGATCCAATTTGTCGGGCGCACACTGTCCAGTGCATGCGGCGTGAAATTTTCTATACCGGGTAAATACCGATGAGCACGATCCACGATCAGGCAATGAACTATGTCTATCAGCAAGTTTTGCAGCGTTTGCTGAGTTTCTTTTCCCGCGCCGAGCGCACAGCTTTGCAGTTATTGATCCAGCGCCTGGTCGTGGCGGCCGGCGGAATGGACAACGTCGGGCAGTTCAAGGTGCTTGTGCATCAGTCTGGCTCGCGTGACAGCTGCTACACCCTGGCTTTGCTTCGCGCAGCGCAGTTGACCATTGCCAGTCGCGCCCCTGCTACATTCCAGCTGCGCGTTGCTACCCTGCGCTGGAACGGTGACAGCCCTGGCAACCTGCAAAACCTGCATCGCAGCTTCAGCGCACTGTTTCTCTATGATGACCCCCGGGTCGAGCTGCTGATGGTGGATAACCGCGAGGTGCTGCCCTTCGACCACCGCACAGCCGTCAGCAACGACGGTCATGAAGCCAGTCGGATCAATCTGCTGCTCGTAGGGCACTGTCGTACCTGGATCGAGACTCCCGAATTGTGGGATGACGCTTACCTGGCCACTGCCGAATACTACAGCCAGATCGCCCGCTGGAATAATGGCGTCGACGCCATGATCAGCACTGAAACCAGAAGCAGTCAGCGGCATTTCCTTGAGGGCCTGAACCGTGCGATGCAGAGAGTGGCGATCGCCGGCCCCGGGCTGGTCCAGAGCGGATTCGAAGCGCTTTTTCCATTGCTCGACGGGCTTGGTGACGATTTCTATCGCGAGCTACGTTCAGATGATGAGCGCACCGTCTGGCGACCAGAGGGTGAATTCGAAGCCTGCCGTCGCACCAGTTTTATCGACATCAACGACATGATGGTTGGCAAGCTGGAGGATCGCTGGCCGCTATTGGGCGAATTTCTGGGGTTTGAACCGGATGATCTGGCGCTGTATCAGGGCGAAGCGTTATTTGCCGATCCGCTGATTTCAGCCCACGTGCGAGGCTTGTACGCGCAATTCATCGAGGGGAGGGCGTATCAAGCGGGAGTCGACGACTACGCCCGCAATACCCTGGCCGACCTGCGCCGAAAACAAGCGGCGGAGCCCGTCTGCGAACACTTGATGTGCAGTTTTGAAAATGTCGGCGGGCCAGAGCAACTGCGAATACTGGCAGATGATTACCTGCTCAATGGTTTCGGCTTGAACGAAACGCAGTTGGTCTGCCTGTTATTCGCACCGTTTATCGACGGCGGCAAAGGTCTTGAAAGGTTTTTGCGTAATTGTCATCCAGGCATGCTGGTCGCGATGCCAGATCTGCACCGGGCCATGCAGGGCTTGCATGCCCCGGAGCAGGTGTTGAAATGGATGACCGAAGTCAGTGGTCTGCCCGTCAGGCTGATCACCCGTCTCTATGCGATGGGGCCTGTTCAGTTGTGCTCGCCGACCGAGTTCGCCTCCGATGACCTGGATGCCTGCGAGGTGGGCGCCGTGTCACACGTCGAGCGGTCAACGGAACGCTGACGGTGAGACAAAGGTCGGGCCGAAAACCCCTGTCCATGGAATTGAGGTTGTGAAGGGCGCACGGGAACATGATTTTGTCTACCAGTCGGTTTATCGGTATCTGACAACGCTGATTGACGATGCCGGTGGGCATGCAGCAGTACGCATGCCCTCGTTACGCCAACTGGCCGACCGGCTGAATGTGTCGATTTCGACTGTGCAATACGCTTATGCGTTGCTGGAAAAAGAAGGCCGGGTCTATTCCATAGCCAAATCAGGTTATTACGCTCAAGCGCTTTACAGCCTGGACGCGCCCGGTGATGGCAGTGATCTGCTGGAGACCGTTTACGTTAACGCGAGACGTCCCGGCATGTGTGTTTTGAGCGCTGACGAACCGGCATCGCTACAACCGCTGGACAGTCCTTTGATGACGTTGGAGCGTGAGCTCCTGCGCCAATACCCTCGCCAGCCTCAGACCCTCGTGCAGCCTTGCGGGGAACTGGAATTGCGGGTTGCCCTGGCAGCGCGGTACACCTGTTCGACGGCGAATTATTGGCATGCCGATGATGTTTATATTGGTGCTGATCTGCGCGGCGTTCTGGAAATCCTGATTTCGGTGCTTGAGTTGCGTGAAGCCGTCGTCGTGGTTGAGTCTCCCTGTGACTGGGTGATTTTGCGTCTGCTCGAGTCGTGCGACGTGCGTGTGATCGAATGGCCTTCGCTGGCCGAGGGCGAGGTGGATCTGCCGGCACTGGAAATGCTGCTCAGGAACGAGCCGGTCCGTCTGGTCGTTTTGTCTTCAGTGTTGAGCCTGCCCCAGGGCTGCGGTTTTACCCAGGAACATCAGCAGGCAATCGCGAAGATGCTCGAGCGCTATGGCATCTGGGTGCTGGAAAACGATTGCTACAGCGAGCTTGATGAGCGCACTGATTCGCAACGGTTACGTAACTGGCTGGATCCGGATCGCTTGCTGGTGTTTTCCAGCTTCGAGAAATTCATTGGTGCGGAAGCGCCATTCGGCTTCGTTCTGTCGCGGCATTGGCGCAACGAGTTGCAGCGGCATTTCCTGTTCCGTGCGTTTCGCCTGTCGCCCATTCGACAGAAAGCGATTGCCAGGCTGTTAAGCGGGGGGCGTCTCGATCAGCATCTGTTCGTGTTGCGACGCATGCTCGGTGAGCGCCGCTCCTCGTTGATCCAGGTGTTGCGTGAACGGTTGGGCGACGCGCTGCAGATTGTCGAGCCACAGGGCGGGGCGACGGTGTGGGTGCGTTCGGTGCGACCGGTCGACATGGCAAATGTCTTCCGGCGATTGCTCAAGCAACAAATCATCGTGGCGCCGGGTGAGCTGTTCAGTCTGCGAGGCTTGCATGCCGATCATCTGCGTTTGAGTGCGCTGAATCACGGCGAGCGGGATTTGTCAGGTGTCATCGGTTTGCTCGGCGATGCCTTGCGCCTGTCTGGGGCTCGATAATGTTAAAAAACATCGGAAGTGTTTCGGATACATCCCGTCGCACGGTGGTCAAACTGCCAGTAAACTGCGCAGCATTTCCTGAACCACTTCGATTTCAGAGGTTTTTGCATGACACTCAGTCCTTTTGCGGGCAAACCGGCACCGGCAGAACTGTTGGTCGATATCCCGCGACTGGTTACGGCCTATTACACCGGCCAGCCTGATGCATCGATTTCGACCCAGCGAGTGGCGTTCGGCACCTCCGGCCACCGCGGCAGCTCCTTCGATTTGAGTTTCAACGAATGGCATGTCCTGGCCATCAGCCAGGCGATTTGCCTGTATCGCGAAGCGCAAGGCATCACCGGCCCGCTGTTTGTCGGCATCGACACCCATGCATTGTCGACCCCGGCCGGCGCCAGCGCACTGGAAGTCCTCGCTGCCAACGGCGTCACCGTGATGATTGCCGAAGGCGACGAGTACACGCCGACTCCGGCGATTTCCCACGCCATTCTCTGCTACAACCGCGGCCGTACGTCCGGCCTGGCTGACGGCATCGTCATCACGCCATCGCACAACCCGCCACAAAGCGGTGGCTACAAATACAACCCTACCAACGGTGGCCCGGCCGATACCCACATCACCAAGTGGATCGAAGCCAAGGCCAACGAATTGCTGGCGAACAAACTGGCCGGGGTCAAACGCATCAGCTATGAGCAAGCGCTCAAGGCCAGCACGACCCATCGCCACGATTATGTGAACACCTACGTTGCCGACCTGATCAACGTTATCGACTTCGATGCCATCCGTGACGCCAAACTGCGCCTGGGTGTCGATCCGCTGGGCGGAGCAGGGGTGCGCTACTGGTCGGCCATTGCCGAACACTACCGTCTCGACCTGGAAGTGGTGAATAAACAGGTCGACTCCACGTTCCGTTTCATGACCGTCGATTGGGATGGCCAGATCCGCATGGACCCATCGTCCAGCCACGCGATGCAGGGCCTGATTGGCCTGAAAGAACGTTTTGACGTGGCGTTCGCCTGTGACCCGGATCACGACCGTCACGGCATTGTCACGCCGTCCGGTGGCCTGCTCGCACCAAACAATTATCTGGCGGTGGCGATCGATTACTTGTTCCAGAACCGCTCGCAATGGCGTGCCGATGCCGCCGTGGGCAAAACCGTGGTCAGCAGCGGCCTGATCGACCGCGTTGCCAAGCGTCTGGGCCGTCGCCTGTACGAAGTGCCGGTCGGTTTCAAATGGTTCGCCGACGGTCTGTTCGATGGCTCGCTGGGTTTCGGTGGTGAAGAGAGCGCTGGCGCTTCGTTCCTGCGCAAGGATGGCGGCGTATGGAGCACCGACAAGGATGGTCTGATCCCAGCGTTGCTCGCCGCCGAAATGACAGCGCGAACCGGCCGCGATCCAAGCCAGGCCTACCGCGCGCTGACCGACGAACTGGGCGAGCCGTTCTCGGTGCGTGTCGATGCCAAGGCCAACCCGGAGCAGAAGGCACTGTTGAGCAAGCTGGCGGCAGAGCAGGTCACCTCGACCGAACTGGCAGGCGAGAAGATCCAGAACATTCTCAGCCATGCACCGGGCAACGATCAGGCGATTGGCGGTCTGAAGGTCATGACCGAAAACGGCTGGTTCGCCGCGCGTCCTTCGGGCACTGAAGACATCTACAAGATCTACGCCGAGAGCTTTATCGGCGATGACCACCTCAAGCAACTGGTGGCCGAAGCGCAAACGTTGGTGGATGGCGCTATTTCCAGCAAATGATGCGCACATGAAAAAGGGCAACCGTAATGGTTGCCCTTTTTTGTTGCCTGTAGATCAAGCCAGGTCGACCAGTACGATCTCGCTGTCCTCGATCGCCGTGACCGTCAGCACTTGCTCGTGGGCCACCGCCACACCGTCACGCGCTTGGGCACGCAAGCCATTGACCTCGATCACGCCAGTGGCCGGAACCAGATAGGCGCGACGTCCCTCGTCCAAACGGTATTCGGCTGTTTCACCGGCCTTGATGTTGGCAGCAACCAGCCGTGCATCGGCGCGAATGTGCAGGCTCTCATCGTCGCCAGCCTTACCGCTGGCCAAAGTGACAAAGCCTTCGCGCTCGCCTTTGGGAAACGGCTTGGCTCCCCAGGAGGGCGGTGCACCGGTTTCGGTCGGCAGAATCCAGATCTGGAAGATCCTGGTTTCCTGGTCTTCCAGGTTGTACTCGCTGTGAGCGATGCCGGTGCCGGCGCTCATCACTTGGACATCGCCGGCTTCGGTACGGCCCTTGTTGCCGAGGTTGTCCTGGTGCGTGATCGCACCTTCACGCACGTAGGTGATGATTTCCATGTCGCGGTGCGGATGCTGCGGGAAACCGGTGCCTGCGGCGATGATGTCGTCGTTCCACACGCGCAGGTTGCCCCAGCTCATCCGCTGCGGATCGTAGTATTCGGCAAACGAAAAGTGGTGATGCGCGTCCAGCCAGCCATGATGGGCGCCGCCCAGCGAGCTGAAGGGTCTGAGTTCAAGCATGATCGTCTCCTAATAAGGGTCGTCAGGGGGCGGACCCTGTGGTTGATGACGACGATCATCTATCAAGCAATCATCGAGAAAAAGCGCAAAAACTGCTGCATCATGATCGAGTAATTAGATGTGACAGCGGCTCGAAATCATTTCATCGGACTTTCAATTCGTCGCCTAAACCGATGACCTGTAAGCATTTCGCTAGAACTGAACGGTAAATCCAGACACCATAGCCGCCACAGCCTCACACCCTGGAGTCCGTCAGCGTGGCGCACCACACCCCCGATCTTCCTCCCGAACTTCGTCCACTGGCCGAGATGCCCTGGTTCAAGCGTCTGGCCGCGCGATTCTTTGGTCACGGCCTGACAAAACTGCGCGCCCAGCACCGGGCATCGTGGCTGCACGGGCAAGCCGACGGATTCCGCAGTGGCCACACCGCTGGTGTCGAATACGGTTTCAAGGAGGGCAAGCTTGAGGGGCTGGAGGAAGGCCGCCAGGTGCTGCTGATTCGCGACAGCCGCAACACCGAGCATCGCCCGCCCAGCGTCGATACCAACCTGTTTGATGACTGGCGCCTGCCACTGACGGCGGAGCTGAAGAAGCGCATCAAGGCTGACGTCGCCCGTTTGCTCCCGGCCCGCGCCCAGCCCAGCGCTGCGCAATGGAAGATGATCTTCAGCGATACGCCGTCCACCTCGGTGGTGGCCGGCGCCGGTGCCGGCAAGTCGACCACGCTGGTGCTGCGCATTCTGTTGCTCAGCCATTATCTGGGTTTTGAGCTGGATTCGATGACCGTGGTGACCTTCACCCGCGAATCGCGCAAGGACTTCATCAACAAGCTCATCGAGATCTTCACCCTATGGGGCCAGCCGCTTAACCCCAAACAGGCGCGCGAACTGGTGCGAACCTTTCACTCGCGCATCCTGCCGATGGTCCGCAGTCTCCCGGGTTTCGAGCGCTTGCAGGCGTTCGAAAATCTCAGCGATCGCCCGCAAAGCGGCGCAGAGGAGGTCGACAGCAATCCGTTTGACCTGCGCATCAATGACGCACAGCGCCAGCAACTCAATGCCTGCTATCACCGCCTGTTCAACGAAGACGAGCGTTTCCGCCAGTTGATCCAGCCGCTGTCCCGTGCCGGGTTGCAGTTGAAGGAACTGGAGCGCGACCATCCCGATGTGCAGAAACGCATGGCGGTCACCGAGCTTGCGGCCAAGCGCGACGAAGAACTTTGCGATGTCATCGAGGACCTGTGGTTTCGCGCAGGGGCGTGGCCCATCAAAGGCATCGAGCCGAATCGGCAAACATTTGAAATCAACGGCTCGCGTTTCCACGCTCACGGTTACATACCGAGCGTCGATGCTTGGGTGGTGCTCGGCTTCGATCCCAAGGAAAACGCCCAGCTAACCCGACCCAACGCCAAGCTGAGTGTCCGCGCAGAGTGGGCGGTCAAGCGCACCCTGTTTCAAGCTTTCTGCCGTAAGCCATTGATATGGCTCGATAGTTACGAGTCATCCAGGCGCGTTCTTGCGATGTTGGCCGGAGATGCCAGCGCCGGTCCCGGCTTTGATTACAAGGTCAAAGGCGAGCTGGCTTCGGCACCATTGCTGGATTGTTTTGTCGGCGCAGCGGGCTTTATCGAAAACCTGGGCCTGGATGTGCCGGACGCGGTCAGTCGCATGAGCTTCGCCAAGGACGATCCCGATCGCTTTTTCTTCGAGGCTCTGAGCCTGTTCTGGCGCGCATTTGAAGATCACCTGCTGGATCAGAAACCGCCAGTGATGACCTACAACCGCATGTTTGCGCTGTTCAGTGAGCATTCGCCGGAAAACCTCAAGCTGCTCAGCGATGAGCTGTTGCGGCCGATGGCGCATCTGATGATCGATGAATTTCAGGATGTTTCGCCGCAGATCGTTTCGTGGATTCGCGCCAGCCTCAACGAGATTCGCAGCCGTGGTCCGGCCATGCACGTCGGGCGTGGGGCGCAGCGGTCGTCGCTGTTGTGCGTCGGCGATGACTGGCAATCCATTTACGGCTGGCGCGGCAGTTCGCCGAGCTACTTCATGGAGTTCAACAAGGAATTCCCTTCACCCAGCACAACGCGGGTCATGCTCAGCGAAAACTACCGCAGCCACCAGCACATCATCGACGCCGCCGAGCACATTGTCCGCGCAGCGCCGGCGATTGCGGGCAAGAAGGCCAGGGCCAGTGGTGAGCCCAAGCCGCTTCAGCCGGTCAACGTGCTTGAGCGCGATGATGAAGCGCTGGGTCAGCGCCTCGCCGAGCACTACCGACGCGGTGACTCGATCTTGATGCTCTATCGAAGAAGCAGCGATAAGTTATTGATACAGCATCATATTCAGTCGGTACTTAATGTGGATTCGAGCTTGCCTTATGAGGCGCGGCGACTGAAACAGCTGACCTATCACAGCGCCAAGGGCTTGCAGGCTGATGCGGTATTCCTGCTTGGTGATTGCCAGCATCTGACCAGTTCGCCGTACAAGAATCAGGTCTACCGTATGGCCGGGCTGGGCAAAACGGGTGACAGCGAGCCGTACGACAGTGCGCAAAAGGATGAAATCCTGCGCCTCGCCTACGTTGGCATCACCCGGGCCGTCAGCCATTGCTACTGGTACGTCGAACCGCAGGAAACCCAAGCGGTAAATATGCCGAGGGCGTCAGATCGGGTCGCCAAGAACAAACCTTTCTTCGTCGATCATCGAAGCGAAAAAGCCAGCGCCTGACCAAAAAAAAGCCCGCATCGCTGCGGGCTTTTTGTTTTAAATCAGGTGGTTATGCGTAGTTCTTGAGAGATTCCGGAGGAGTGAAAGCTTCCAGTTCATCTTCGATGGCTTCGATGATGCGCTCGACGTCCGCCGCGTTCATCACCGTTGCGCACGGAATGCCGGCGATGGCGATCATGGTTTCGCCGCTGGCACGATCAAACAGCCGGGCGATCATGCTGCCCGGCGCATCCATCGTCGCCTCGAATCCCATGGGATGAAAATGCCAGCGCATCAGCTGGCAGGCGTTGGGAAAGGTGACTTTGCTGAACCCTTTGTTCATGGTGTTGCCCGCCTGCTTCATCGAGCGCTTCCTTTTGCTCATGTTAGGTGGGAAGAGCCTTCATTGGCTCAACCAGTGCTTGAGCTTTAAAAGTAGCATCCGTGTGTGAAAAAACTGTGAGTTTTTTCAGTCCGTTTAGCGATTGATTCGCATTTTTTGATGTAAGTCACTGGCTGATCGATTATCGCCAAAACGCCACCATGGAATTTTCATTGATGTGGCAGAGGAAGATAGGCAAGCTCGGTTCTTTTTCGCCGAGCCGCTTATGCACGCCGATGACGACGGCCCAGAACAGACCCAGGCCACGGCCGCCACGGTCATGCGCTATCACCTGAGCTGGAAGCACCGGGATCTGGACAGCGTCATGGCGCTCTATCACGCCGACATCCAGTACAACGATTTTTTTCAGAACCGCGTACTGGCTCTGGATGAGCTGCGTGAATACGTGCGCGTGAGCATGCCGCGAGAATCCGACGAACTGCTCGAGCACTGCGATCGCATTCGGGTGGATGGCAACACCGCGTTCATTCAGTACGAAGTGACCTTGCGCGGCGGCGATGGCCTGGTGTCGTTTCGCTCCAGCGAAGCGATCACGGTCAAGGACGGCTTGATCTGGCGCGTCAATGAATACGCCTCGCTGGTGCGAACCCACGCCGATGGCAGTTCGGCACCGAGTCAGCGTCCGGCGGTCAGTCGCCTCGGTCTGTCACCGCGCCAACTGAGCTTCATGGCCGAAGACCTTCAGCAGTATTTCGAAAAGCAGCAACCTTATCTGGATCCTGAGCTTGACCTGCAACGGGTGGCGAAGGAGTGCGGGTACAGCCGCAATCAGATTTCCTATCTGCTCAATCAGGTGCTCGGGCAAAGCTTTTATCGCTACGTCAATCAGGCGCGCCTGCAGCATTGGCTGCGTGCGCTCAATAGCGCCACGCCGCCGTTGCGTGTCGACGAGCTGGCGTTTGCTGCCGGCTTCAATTCGCTGTCAGCGTTTTACAAATGCTTTCGCGAGCACACCGGTCAGTCGCCCAAGGCCTACGCTAAACAAATTTCTCTGCGGGCACGCGCGCAAGACAGCCACTGAAGGCAGCCACTAGGATCGACGCCATCGAAGGTTTTCAGTGGCGGAGTCTGGCATGTCGGCGTGGCGCACGATCAGTTTGTGGATGGATCAGCTCGAAGAGCCGCTGCTCGCGCGACCTGCGCTGGAGCAGGACCTGGACGTCGACGTTGCAATCATCGGCGCCGGTTATACCGGATTGTGGACGGCGTACTACCTGAAGAAACACGCGCCAGGCCTGGATATCGCCATCATTGAGGCGCAAACCGCCGGGTTTGGTGCATCCGGGCGCAACGGCGGCTGGCTGATGGGTAACTTGCTGGGTGAGGATCGCTTGCTCGCAGGCTTATCGCCGCAGCAGCGCAGGGCGTCGTTCGATCTGCTGCACAGCATCCCCGATGAAGTGGAAATCGTCCTCGAGCGCGAAGGCATCGACTGCGATTACCGCAAGGGCGGGGTGCTTTATTGTGCGGCGCGCTACCCAGAGCAGGAAACCGTTCTGCGTGATTACCTGAGCAAGCTGCACGCCCAAGGCCTTACCGATAACGACTACCGCTGGCTCAGTCCCGAGCAGCTGGCCCAGCAGATCCGCGTGGCCAAGCCCTACGGCGGCATTTTCGCCCCTCATGTCGCGACCCTTCACCCGGCGAAGCTGGTCCGTGGTCTGGCGCAGACCGTGCAGAACATGGGCGTGAAAATCTACGAAAACAGCCCGGTCACCCATTGGCAGTCCGGCAGTCTGCGTACCGCCAAAGCCAGCGTGCGCAGCCGTTGGATCGTCCCGGCGGTGGAAGGTTATTCGGTGACCTTGCCGCCACTTGGCCGTTATCAATTGCCGGTGCAAAGCCTGATTGTCGCCACCGAGCCGCTGTCCGCTGCGACCTGGGACGAAATCGGCCTCAATCGCGGCCAGGCCTTCAGTGAATTCAGCCGCCAGGTCACCTACGGCCAGCGCAGTGCCGACAACCGCCTGATTTTCGGCGCCCGTGGCGGGTATCAGTTCGCGGGCAAGCTGCGTCACGACTTCAACCTGACCCGCGACGAAGTCGAACTGCGCCGCTATCTGTTCGGCGAACTGTTCCCGCAACTGAAAAACGTGCAGATCACCCACGCCTGGGGCGGCAACCTCGGCATGTCGCGGCATTTCAAGCCACACATGCTCTGCGATCGGGCCAACGGCATCGCGTTATCCGGTGGCTATGGCGGCGAGGGAGTGGGTGCCAGCAACCTTGGCGGCCGGACGCTGGCCGATCTGATTCTCGAGCGCGACAGCGAACTGACCCAACAACCGTGGGTGCTGCCCGACGGCGGCATTCATGCGCTGCGTGCCTGGGAGCCAGAGCCATGCCGCTGGCTCGGTTACAACGCGATCATCAAAAGCTTCGTGCACGAAGACCAGACCCTGGCCAATCCGGCGACCGCACCCTGGCGGCGCAAGCTTGCCAGCCGGGTTGCCGGGTTCATGGAAGGTTTAATGCACTGAACGTCGTTTACCTCAATAAACAGGACACGCCATGAGCATCACCCAATTCAAGAACACCGCCACGCTTGAGCTCGAGGAATCCAACCCGGTCGCCGTACCCCTCGGCGAACCCGTCGCCATTGCCTCGACCACCAGCGTCGAGCGCGACGACGGCGTGGAAACCGGCGTCTGGGAATGTACTCCCGGCCGCTGGCGGCGGCAGATCACCGCGCAGGAGTTCTGCCATTTCATTTCCGGGCGTTGCACGTTCACCCCCGACGGTGGCGGCGAAACCCTGCACATACAAGGCGGCGACGCACTGATGTTGCCAGCCAACACGCTCGGGATCTGGGATATCCAGGAAACCGTGCGCAAGAGCTACGTGCTGATTTTCTGATTGTCGATCCTTTGATTGCCTGCCAACAAAAAAAGCCCATACAGGAATCGCCCCATGATCCAGAAAACCCTCGCATTGGCGCCGCTGCTGCTGGCCGCTTCCGTCAGTCACGCGGCCGACACGGTCAAGGTCTACAACTGGTCCGACTACATCGCTCCGGATACCACAAAGAATTTCCAGAAAGACACCGGCATCGGCGTTACCTACGACGTCTACGACAGCAACGAAACCCTCGACGGCAAGTTGATGACGGGCAAATCCGGCTACGACGTGGTTTTCCCGTCGAACCATTTCATGGCGCGGCAGATTCAGGGCGGGGCGCTGAAGAAGCTGGACAAAAGCCAGTTGCCGAACTGGAAGAACCTCAACCCGGCGCTGCTCAAGGCTTTGCAGACCAACGACCCGAACAACGAGCACGGCTTCCCGTATCTGTGGGGCAGCACCGGTATTGGCTACAACATTGCCAAGGTCAAAGCGGTGCTCGGCGACAATGCACCGGTGGATTCCTGGGACCTGATCTTCAAGCCCGAATACATGGAAAAGCTGCAGAAATGCGGCGTGGCGATCCTCGACAACGGCCCGGAACTGCTGCCGGCGGCGCTCAACTACCTCGGCTTGCCGCACCACAGCAAGAATCCCGAAGACTACAAAAAAGCCGAAGCGCTGCTGATGAAAGTGCGCCCCTACGTCAGCTACTTCCATTCCTCCAAGTACACCAGTGATTTGGCCAATGGCGATATCTGCGTCGCGGTCGGGTTTTCCGGCGACATCCTGCAAGCGGAGAACCGCGCCAAGGAAGCGAAGAACGGCGTCGAAATCGGTTATGCGATTCCCAAGGAAGGCGCGGCGATCTGGTTCGACATGGTCGCCATGCCCGCCGACGCACCGGACGAAAAGGCTGGCTACGCCTTCATGAACTACCTGCTGCGCCCGGACGTGATGGCCGGGATCACCAACTACGTGCACTACGCCAATGGCAACGAACAGGCGGACACGCTTATCGATCCAGCGATCAAGAACGACACCAAGGTTTACCCGAGCGCGGAAATGATGGGCAAGCTGTTTGCGCTGGAAGCGATGCCGCTGAATATCGACCGGATTCGTACGCGGGTGTGGAACAAGATTCGCACCGGTAGCTGAGTTTCAGGCCAATATACAAGACTCCTGTGGGAGCGAGCCTGCTCGCGAAGCGGTTTGTCATTCGACACTTATGTTGACTGGCTTGGCGCCTTCGCGAACAGGCTCGCTCCCACATTCGTTATTCAATGAATCAGGATAGTTGATATCAAAGCACTGGCACCGCTGACTGAAAGTGTGACTTGCGCAACAAATCCGAACTTACCGATATTTAATATTTAAATAGAAAATCGTCAGACGATTCCCGCTATCTCAGCAACTAAAAAACTATCTTTCCTTCCCGCGCGCTTTGTTTACGGCAGTTTCCACAGCCAACCAAATTGGATCGCAAAAAAACTCTTTACGACAGATTTCAAATTGTGTCAGGTTCGTTACGCCTTCATTGGGCGAGTGATAGGACGATCTCGCCAAGATCGTCCTGTCGGACAAAAACTGTTCCATTGCTAAACAAGGAAGTGTGTTTATGTCGAAAGTTAAAACCAATGCTGTTGATTCCGCCGAACAGGCTTTCCAGCTGGCTGCCTTCAGCTCGGCGTACAACCAGATCAATAGCTTCAGCCATCAATACGATCGGGGCGGCAACCTCACGGTCAATGGCAAACCCTCGTACTCCGTCGACCAGGCGGCTACGCAATTGTTGCGTGACGGCGCTGCCTACCAGGACAAGGACGGCAGCGGCAAGATCGAACTGACCTATACGTTCCTGACCTCGGCTTCGAACAGCACGATGAACAAGCACGGAATCAGCGGGTTCAGTCAGTTCAGCGCGCAGCAGCAAGCCCAGGCCAAGCTCGCCATGCAGTCCTGGGCCGACGTGGCCAATGTCACCTTTACCGAGAGAGCCTCGGGCGGCGACGGTCACATGACCTTCGGTAACTACAGCGGTGGCCAGGACGGCGCTGCGGCGTTCGCCTATCTGCCAGGCACTGGCGCTGGCTATGACGGTACTTCGTGGTACCTGATCAATAGCGGTTACACGCAAAACAAGAACCCGGACCTGAACAACTACGGGCGTCAGACCCTGACCCACGAAATCGGCCACACCCTGGGCCTTGCTCACCCTGGCGCCTACAACGCCGGCAATGGCAACCCGACCTACAATGACGCGACTTACGGCCAGGACACCCGTGGCTACAGCGTCATGAGTTACTGGAGCGAGAGCAACACCAACCAGAACTTCAGCAAGGGCGGCGTCGAAGCCTACTCGTCCGGCCCGCTGATGGACGATATCGCAGCCATCCAGAAGCTCTACGGCGCCAACACCACGACCCGCACAGGTGATACCACCTACGGGTTCAATTCCAATGCCGGTCGCGATTTCCTCAGCGCTTCGTCGTCGAGCGACAAAGTGGTGTTTTCGGTGTGGGATGCCGGCGGCAAGGACACCCTGGACTTCTCCGGTTTCACCCAGAATCAGAAGATCAACCTCAACGATGCTTCGTTCTCCGACGTGGGCGGCCTGGTCGGCAACGTGTCGATTGCCAAGGGCGCGATCATCGAGAACGCGATTGGCGGTTCGGGCAGCGATCTGTTGATCGGCAACAGCGTGGCCAACGAGCTGAAGGGCGGTGCCGGCAACGACATCCTCTACGGCGCTGGCGGTGCCGACAAGCTGTGGGGCGGCACCGGTTCGGACACCTTTGTGTTTGCCGCCAGCTCGGACTCCAAACCAGGTGCGATCGATCAGATCCTCGATTTTGTCAGCGGTCTGGACAAAATCGACCTGACCGGCATCACCAATGGCGCGGGCCTGCACTTCGTCAACAGCTTCACCGGTTCCGCCGGCGATGCGGTATTGACCTCGTCGGGCGGCAACAGCCTGTTGTCGGTGGATTTCTCCGGGCATGGCGTGGCTGACTTCATCGTCAGCACCGTGGGTCAGGCAGCGGCCAGCGACATCGTGGCGTGATGTGAAAGGAAAGCGGCGCCCAAAGCGTCGCTTTCTTTACTTGCAACGGTAGGCGCTGTACGCAACGCTACGGGTTGGAGCGAATTTTCCCATGTTCAATAGAGCTTTTACCTACGCGGCATCGACGTGGCTTTCAGTGGCGCTGGTTACGATTTCAGGAGCAACAGCAATGGCAAGCAGCCTCAGACTCGAAGAGCCTTCCGTGTTTGCTGGACAGTGGCAGGCAACGCTGTCCGCAACGGTCGATGAACGACAAGCACAAAAGCTCCAGGACAAGCCGTCCAACAGTTGCAGCGTCGAACTGCTCGCCAACAAGACCCTTGGTCAGGGAGCAGAGTGTCTGGGCGCTTGGTTCGAACACGTTCCGATCGGCTGGTTTCCTGATCCGGACGGCTTATCGATCACCGGTCACGAAGGCTCAAGAATCGGGTTTTTCAGCCGACAACGTGATGGGTTGTATCTGGCGACTTTGAAGTCGGGGCTGATCGTCACGCTGGAACGTACGGCGCCCGACAACTGATCTGCTCTTGTACATACCCATACGGTTATAGCGATCAGTCGTACGGTTATAAAGGCAAATAAAGTCAACTGCACTGCGTTAATCAGCGCTAGTTGTTATGAAAGTGTAAATGGGCGCCGCGGAAGTGTAATCCGGATTGGTCGCTTAATTAATTGAAGTCTCGCCTCTCAGGGGCGATGAATACTGTTCAGGAAAAATCAATGAAGATGGCGAAGGCCCCAGCCACCGCTCCGTTAATAAAGGCACTGGGTGACTATAAGAGCATCTTGATCAGCGTAGGTTGTTTCACCGCGCTGATCAATGTGCTGATGCTGGTGCCGTCCATCTACATGCTGCAAGTCTATGACCGGGTGCTGTCGTCACAGAACGAAACCACCCTGGCAATGCTGTCGTTGATGGTGGTCGGGTTCTTCGCTTTCATCGGCCTGCTGGAAGTGATCCGCAGCTTTATCGTTATTCGCATCGGCAGCCAGTTGGAGCGTCGTTTCAATCTGCGCGTCTACCAGGCGGCGTTCGAGCGCAACCTGTTCAAGGGCGAAGGCAATGCCGGGCAGTCGCTGGGCGATCTGACTCATATCCGCCAGTTCGTCACCGGCCCGGCGTTGTTCGCCTTCTTCGACGCACCGTGGTTCCCGGTCTATCTGTTTGTCATCTACCTGTTCAACGTCTGGCTCGGCGTGCTGGCGACGGCGGGCGCGTTGCTGCTGATCGCGCTGGCGTGCCTGAACGAATACATGACCAAGAAGCCGCTGGGCGAGGCTGCCGGGTTTTCCCAACAGTCCAGCCAGTTGGCCACCAGCCACTTGCACAACGCCGAAACCATTCAGGCGATGGGCATGCTCGGCGCGCTGCGCAAGCGCTGGTTCGGCGTGCATTCGCGCTTTCTCGGCTTGCAGAACCAGGCCAGCGACACCGGCGCGGTGATCAGTTCGTTGAGCAAGACCCTGCGTCTGTGCCTGCAATCCCTGGTGCTGGGCCTGGGCGCGTTGCTGGTGATCAAGGGCGACATGACGGCGGGGATGATGATCGCCGGTTCGATCCTGATGGGCCGCGTGCTGAGCCCGATCGATCAGCTGATCGCCGTTTGGAAACAGTGGAGCGGGGCGAAGCTGGCTTACCGTCGTCTCGATGCGCTGTTGCAGGCGTTTCCACCCAGCGATGAGGCGATGGCGCTGCCGGCACCGAAAGGCCAGATCACCTTCGAACAAGTCAGCGCCGGGCCGCCCGGGCAGCGTGCGGCGACGTTGCACCTGGTCAATTTCACTCTGGGCGCAGGTGAAGTGCTCGGTGTGCTTGGCGCCTCCGGTTCCGGCAAATCGACCCTGGCCCGGGTGCTGGTCGGCGTGTGGCCAGTTCTGGGCGGCACGGTGCGACTGGACGGCGCCGATATTCATCGGTGGAACCGTGATCAACTCGGCCCTTACATCGGTTATTTGCCGCAAGACATCGAGCTGTTCAGCGGCAGCATCGCCGAGAACATTGCGCGATTCAGTGAAGCCGACGCGCAGAAAGTCGTCACCGCCGCGCAACAGGCCGGCGTCCACGAAATGATCCTGCGCTTGCCACAAGGCTACGACACCAAACTGGGCGAGGACGGCAGCGGCTTGTCTGGTGGCCAGAAACAACGCGTAGCCCTGGCCCGCGCGCTGTACGGCACGCCAAGTCTGGTGGTGCTCGATGAACCCAATTCCAACCTCGACACCGTCGGCGAAGCGGCACTGGCCAGCGCTATAGCCCAGCTCAAGGCCCAGGGCACCACGGTGATTCTGGTCACGCATCGTTCTTCGGTACTGGCTCAGGCCGACAAATTGCTGGTGCTCAACGATGGTCGTTTGCAAGCGTTCGGCCCGAGTCAGGATGTGCTCAAGGCACTGTCCGGCCAGCAGGAACAGCAACGCGAGAAAGCTGCACAAGCACCGGGCGGGCTCAGCATGAGCCGGCAGTATCAGCCCTCGACAAGGAATTCGGGTGTATGAGCAGCGTCAGCATGAACACGCAAAACGAAGCGAACATGGAACACGCCTACCTCACCGAACGTCCGGAGCGCGATGCGAAATTCTTCGCGCGCATGGGCTGGATTCTGGCCATCGTCGGCGCTGGCAGTTTCTTCACCTGGGCGGCACTGGCGCCGCTGGATCAGGGCATTCCGGTGCAAGGCACGGTGGTGGTGTCGGGCAAACGCAAGGCTGTGCAGTCGATGAGCAGCGGCGTGGTCAGCCGGATTCTGGTGCGCGAAGGCGAGATCGTGAAGCAGGGCCAGCCGCTGTTCCGCCTCGATCAGACTCAGGTCGCCGCCGATGTGCAATCGCTGCAGGCGCAATACCGCATGGCCTGGGCCAGCCTCGCGCGCTGGCAGGCCGAGCGCGACAACCTCAAACAAGTAACCTTTCCGGCCGAGCTGAGCAACGACCCGGACCCGCGCCTGGCGCTGGTGCTGGAGGGCCAGCGGCAATTGTTCAGCAGCCGCCGCGAAGCGTTCTCCCGGGAACAAGCGGCACTGCGCGCCAACATCGAAGGCGCCACTGCACAACTGGCCGGCATGCGTCGCGCCCGCAGCGACCTCAATGCCCAGGCCAGTTCCTTGCAGCAACAGTTGAGCAATCTGCAACCGCTGGCCGACAACGGCTACATCCCGCGCAACCGCTTGATGGATTACCAGCGGCAACTGTCGCAAGTGCAGCAGCAACTGGCGGAAAACACCGGTGAAAGCGGGCGTGTGGAGCAGGGCATCCTTGAATCGCGCCTGAAGTTGCAGCAGCACGGCGAGGAGTACCAGAAGGAAGTGCGCACGCAACTGGCCGACGCGCAACTGAAAAGCGTGACGCTGTCCGAACAGCTGACCTCCGCCGGTTTCGACCTGCAACACAGCGAGATCCTCGCCACCGCCGATGGCGTGGCGGTCAACCTCGGTGTGCACACCGAAGGCGCGGTGGTGCGTCAGGGCGAAACCCTGCTGGAGATCGTTCCGCAAGGCACCACCCTGGAAGTGGAAGGTCACTTGCCGATCAACCTGATCGACAAGGTCGGCACGCATTTGCCGGTGGACATTTTGTTTACCGCGTTCAACCAGAGCAAAACCCCGCGCGTGCCCGGCGAAGTCAGCCTGATCTCCGCCGACCAGATGGTCGATGAGAAAACCGGCGTGCCGTATTACGTGTTGCGCAGCAGCGTCAGCGATCAGGCCATGGAAAAGCTCAACGGCCTGGTGATCAAGCCCGGCATGCCGGCGGAAATGTTCGTGCGCACCGGTGAGCGTTCACTCCTCAACTACCTGTTCAAACCGCTGCTCGATCGCGCCGGTTCTGCGTTGACCGAGGAATAAGGATGTTCGGCTGTATGAAAAAGCTTTCAATGCTGGGTGCCGCGATGATGCTGCTCGCGAGTCACTCGGCAGTCGCGGCCATGGGGCCATTCGAGATTTACGAACAGGCGTTGCGCAACGATCCGGTGTTCCTTGGCGCGATCAAGGAGCGTGATGCCGGCCTTGAAAACCGTGTGATTGGCCGCGCCGGGCTGCTGCCTCGGATCGGCTACACCTACAACAAGGGCCGCAACTCGTCCAAGGCTACGTCTCTGGATGATCGCGCGCGCAACCGCACCGATGAGCGCAACTACAACAGTTACGGCTCGGCGCTGACGGTGCAGCAACCGCTGCTCGATTACGAGGCTTATGCGGCGTATCGCAAAGGTGTCGCGCAGTCGTTGTTTGCCGACGAAGCCTTTCGCGGCAAGAGTCAGGAGCTGTTGGTGCGCGTGCTGGACAACTACACCAAAGCCTTGTTCGCCCAAGACCAGATCGACATCGCCCAGGCGAAGAAGAAGGCTTACGAGCAACAGTTCCAGCAGAACGAACACATGTTCAAGCAGGGCGAGGGTACGCGCACCGATATTCTCGAAGCCGAGTCGCGCTATGAGCTGGCGACTGCCGAGGAAATCGAAGCGCGTAACGAGCAGGATGCGGCCTTGCGCGAACTTGGCGCGCTGGTGGGCGTGCCGGCGGTGGATATCGGCGATCTGGCGCCGCTTGGTCAGCAATTCCAGACCTTCACGCTGCAACCGGCGAACTTCGACACCTGGCATGAACTGGCGATCAGCAACAACCCGAACCTCGCTTCGCAACGTCAGGCCGTAGAAGTGGCGCGCTACGAAGTCGAGCGCAACCGCGCCGGGCATCTGCCGAAAGTCAGTGCCTACGCCTCGATGCGCGACAACGAGTCCGAAAGCGGCAACACCTATAACCAGCGCTACGAAACCAACACCATTGGCCTTGAAGTCAGCGTGCCGCTGTACGCCGGCGGTGGCGTGTCGGCCTCGACGCGCCAGGCCAGCCGCACCATGGAACAGGCTGAGTACGAACTGGATGGCAAAACCCGCGAAACCTTGATCGAACTGCGCCGACAGTTCAGTGCCTGCCTGTCCGGGGTGAGCAAATTGCGCGCTTATCAGAAGGCCTTGAAGTCGGCCGAGGCGCTGGTGGTCTCGACCCGACAAAGCATTCTGGGCGGCGAGCGGACCAACCTCGACGCGTTGAATGCCGAGCAGCAACTGTTCACCACCCGCCGCGACCTGGCCCAGGCGCGTTACGACTACCTGATGGCCTGGACCAAATTGCATTACTACGCCGGGACGCTGAATGAGCAGGATCTGGCGCGGGTGGACGAAGCATTTGTGGTCGCGCAACAGCCCTCACCCAGACTCTCTCCCAGAGGCAGAGGGGACTGACCGAGTGGCCTGCGATAGCCGCATCGACCTGAACGACCGAGCCGGACGCAGGTTGTGACATCAACACAAATCGGCTCCCTCTCCTCGGGGAGAGGGCTGGGGTGAGGGGAAGGGGCGACACCGCAATTCAGCCCTGAACAAAACAACAAAAACGTGAGTGATGAACATGGACGTACGCATCAAGCCGATTTCGGTCGGTACCCTGTTGCTTGTAATTTCTGCAAACCAGGTTCAGGCGCAATACCTGGAACCCGGCCAGCCCGGCGATCCCTCCAGTTGGCGCAGCGCCGAGTTCCTGCGTGACTGGGGCCTGGAACGCATGCAGGCCGATCAGGCCTACGCCGCCGGCGTCACCGGCAAGGGCGTGAAAATCGGCGCGCTCGATTCCGGTTTCGATGTCGCCCACCCGGAATTCTCCGCCGATCGCTATCACCCGGTCTCCGCCAGCGGCAGCTACGTCGATGGCTCAGTGTTCAACGTCGACGGCACGCTCAACCCGAACAACGATTCCCACGGCACCCACGTCGTCGGGACCATGGGCGCTGCCCGTGATGGCAGCGGCATGCACGGCGTGGCGTACAACGCGCAGATCTACGTCGGCAACACCAACAAGAACGACAGTTTCCTTTTCGGCCCCGGCCCTGATCCGCGTTATTTCAAAGCGGTCTACGACAGCCTCGCCGACGCCGGCGTGCGGGCGATCAATAACAGCTGGGGCAGTCAGCCGCCGGATGTCAGCTATCGCACTTTGGCCGACCTGCACGCCGCCTACGCGCAACACTGGAACAAAGGCACCTGGCTCGACGCCGCTGCCGACGTTTCCCGGCGTGGTGTGATCAACGTCTTCAGCGCCGGCAACAGCGGCTACCCGAATGCCAGCGTACGTTCGGCGCTGCCGTACTTTCAGCCGGATCTGGAAGGGCACTGGCTGGCGGTGTCCGGGCTCGATCAGGGCAATCAGCAGAAGTACAACCAGTGCGGCATCGCCAAATACTGGTGCATCACCACGCCGGGGGCGAAGATCGACAGCACCATTCCCGGCGGCGGCTACGGCATCAAGTCCGGCACCTCGATGGCGGCGCCGCACGCAACCGGCGCCCTGGCGCTGGTGATGGAACGCTATCCGTACATGAACAACCAGCAAGCGCTCGAGGTGCTGCTGACCACCGCCACCCAGCTCGACGGCTCGGTCACTGACGCACCGAACGAGCGCGTCGGCTGGGGTGTCGCGAATCTCAACCGGGCGATGCGCGGGCCGGGGCAATTGCTCGGTGCGTTCGATGCCAATCTGGGGGCAGGGCAGCGCGATGTCTGGAGCAATGACATCTCCGACAAGGCACTGCTCCAGCGTCAAAACGAAGACCTCGCCGAGCACAGCGCCTGGCAGCAAACCCTGCAGGACAAAGGCTGGCAGAACGGCGTTGCGGCCGGCGCCAGTCAGCAGGACCAGACCGATTACGCGGTCGGCATGCTCCGTGATGCGGCAGCGGCGAACCGGGTGTATCAGGGCAGCCTGATCAAGTCCGGCGCCGGTCAGTTGCTGCTCAGCGGCGACAACACCTATCGCGGCCCGACCACCGTCAACGGCGGTCTGCTGACCGTCAATGGTTCGCTGACTTCAGCGGTCACCGTCAACGACAGCGGCACCCTCGGCGGCTCCGGACGCATCGGCGCATTGACCGCCAACAGCGGCGGCCGGGTCGCACCGGGCAATTCCATCGGCACCTTGAACGTCGCCGGCGATGTGACACTCGCCCCAGGCTCGACTTACGCCGTCGAGCTATCGCCCACCAGCAGTGACCGCATCGTTGCCGGCGGCACGGCAACCATCAGCGGCGCCAGCGTCAGTCTGGCGCTGGAAAACAGCCCGACCTTGCTCAGCAGCGCCGAAGCGCAAAGCCTGCTCGGTCGCCAGTACAACATCCTGCAAGCGGCCGGCGGCGTGCAAGGGCAGTTCGCTGCGGTGGTGCCGAACTACCTGTTCATCGGCGGCGCCCTCGATTACGCCGCAACCGGCATTCAGCTGAATATCCAGCGCAACGCAACCAGTTTCGCCAGCGTCGGGCAAACGCCGAACCAGCGTTCGGTGGCGGCAGCAGTCGAAGGTCTGGGCGCTGGCAATTCGGTTTACGAAAGTGTGCTTCGTGCACCCACTCAAGCCTCGGCCCAGCAAGCCTTCCAGCAACTGAGCGGCGAGATTTATCCGGCGCTGGGCACGATGCTGATCAACGACAGCCACCAGTTGCGTGATGCGGTCGGCGAGCGGCTGCACGATGACTCGGCGCCCCGCAGCAACGGCTGGATCAAAGCTATCGGCGCCTGGGGCAGCACCGATTCGGGCCGCGACACGGCCGGCTACAACACCTCGATCGGCGGTTTGCTGGCGGGTGTCGACGGCGCGCTGGACGAGCACACTCGCATCGGTCTGGTCACCGGCTACAGCGATAGCTCCTTGAGCATGGGTTCGGGCACGCATTCTTCGGCGAAAGTCGACAGCTATCACCTCGGCGCTTACGCCGGGCACGACATCGGCGCCTGGCGCTTGAGCAGCGGCGTGGCGTACAGCTGGCATCGTGGCGATGTGAAGCGTGATCTGCAATACGACGCGGTCAGCGCCAAGCAGAAAGCCAAGCTCGATGCGACCACCACGCAGGTGTTCGCCGAGGCGGCGTATCGCTTGCAGCTGCAACCTTTGGTGCTCGAACCGTTCGCCAACCTGACTTACCTGCATCTCGACACCGAAGGCTTTACCGAGAAGGGCGATGCCGCTGCGCTGAAAAGTTCTGGCGATCAGCGTGATGCGGTGTTGAGCACCTTGGGCGTGCGGGCGAGCAAAACCTTCAACCTTTCCAGCCAGCAAGCGCTGGACGTCAGCGCCCGTCTCGGCTGGCAGCACAGCCTCAGCGATATCGAATCGGAACAGCACTTGCGCTTTGCCAATGGCGGCGCGCCGTATTCCGTGGAGAGTTCGGCGCTGGTTCGCGATGCCGCACTGGTTGGCGTGCAGGCCAGTCTGGCCTTGAGCAAGGACGTGCGGGTCAACCTCGATTACAACGGCCAACTGGCCAGCCGCGAGAAGCTGCATGGCGTTGGCCTGAGCCTGAACTGGCAGTTCTGATTGCATGCGTTTGAGCCACTGTGGCGAGGGGATTTATCCCCGCTCGACTGCGCAGCAGTCGCAAAACCTGTGTTGATCGTTCCCACGCGCAGCAAAGGAATGCAGCCAGGGACGCTCTGCGTCCCATTGGAACGCGGAGCGTCCCTAGAGGCATTCCCACGCAGAGCGTGGGAACGATCAACGGCAGCACAGGCAACCGGATTTTTCGCAACATCACTAAGGAAGGTCGTGGATGGATAACAACAATACCCCCGCGCAATCGGGTGGCCGCTTTGCCCTGAAAACCCTGACAGTCGCCATGCTCTGTGCCAGTGCGCTGGCGCAGGCAGCGCCGTACGTGGAAAACGGCCGCAACGGCGATCCGTCGAGTTGGCGCAGCAGCGAATTCAAGGCTGATTGGGGCCTGGGCGCGATCGGTGCGGATTATGCCTATGCCGCCGGCTACACCGGCAAAGGCGTGAAACTGGGCATCTTCGATCAGCCGGTCTACGCCGCGCATCCGGAGTTCTCCGGCAGCAACAAAGTCGTGACTCTGGTCACCAGCGGTATCCGCGAATACACCGACCCGTACATTCCGGTGAAGGCCGGTGATGCATTCCTCTATGACGGTTCACCCTCGGTCGGCTCCAACGGCAAGCTTGGCGCCCACGGCACTCACGTTGGCGGCATCGCGGCGGGCAGTCGCGATGGCGGGGTGATGCATGGCGTCGCATTCGGTGCGCAGATCATCAGCGCTGACAACGGTGACCCGGGGCCGGAGGACGGCATCGTGCGCGGCAACGACGGCGCGGTGTACAAGGCCGGTTGGGATGCGCTGATCGCCAGCGGTGCGCGGATCATCAACAACAGTTGGGGCATCGGCATTACCGACCGCTTCGACCTGGGTGGTCGCGATCCGGCGTATCCGCACTTCACCGTCAACGACGCGCAGTTGCAGTTCAACGAAATCCGCACCTTGCTCGGCACCAAACCCGGCGGCGCCTACGATGGTGCGATTGCCGCCGCACGCAGCGGCATCGTCACCATTTTTGCCGCCGGCAACGACTACAACCTGAACAATCCGGATGCCATCGCCGGCCTCGGCTACTTCGTTCCGGACATCGCGCCGAACTGGATCACCGTCGCCGCGTTGCAGCAGAACCCGGACACCGCCAGTGCCAATCCGTACGTGATCAGCACGTTCTCCTCGCGCTGCGGCTATACGGCGAGTTACTGCGTCTCGGCACCGGGCACCAAGATCTACAGCTCGATCATCGAAGGCACCAACGCCGGCAACCTGACCACCAGCTATGCCAACTACAACGGCACGTCAATGGCGGCACCGCACGTCGCCGGTTCCATCGCCGTGCTGATGGAGCGCTTCCCGTACATGAGCGGCGACCAGGTCGCCAGCGTATTGCGTACCACCGCCACCGACCTCGGCGCGCCGGGCATCGACGCCTTGTACGGCTGGGGCATGATCAACCTGCGCAAAGCCATAGACGGCCCGGCGATGTTCGTTACCGAGCAGGACATTCCCGAGGAATTCCGCGTACAGGGTGCTTACGGCTCCGGCCAGTTCGTTGCTGATTTGCCGGGCATCGGCGCGATCATCGATCAGGGCAAACCGACCGAGCGCGTGTGCACCGACATCACGTGCGGCCTCGACACTTGGCGCAACGACATCAGCGGCCATGGCGGTCTGACCAAGCAAGGCATCGGCACTTTGGTGCTGACCGGCAACAACACTTACAGCGGCCCGACGCTGGTCAATCAGGGCCGATTGGCCATCAACGGATCGCTGCAATCGGCGGTCACCGTCAACAATGGCGGTATCCTCGGCGGCAACGGCCGCATCGGCGCGCTGGCGGTGAGCAGCGGCGGTACGGTGGCACCGGGCAATTCGATCGGCACCCTGAATGTGGCGGGTGACGTGACCTTCGCGCCGGGCTCAACCTACGCCGTAGAGCTGTCGCCAACCCGCAGCGATCAGATCGTCGCGGGCGGCAAAGCGGTCATCGACGGCGCCACGGTGAGCCTGTCGCTGGAAAACAGCCCGACCTTGCTCAGCACCGGCGAAGTGCAAAGCCTGCTCGGCACTCGCTACAACATTCTGCAAGCGGCGGGAGGCATCGAAGGGCGCTTCGGCCAGGTGTTGCCGAATTACGCTTTCCTCGGCGGCACTCTGGATTATTCGGCGGGCGGCATTCAGTTGGCAGTCGGGCGCAATGAGGCATCGTTCGCCAGCGTCGGGCTGACGCCGAACCAGCGCGCCGTTGGTGCGGCCGCCGAGCGTTTGGGCGCGGGCAATGCGCTGTTCGAAACCCTGTTGCTGTCGCCCGATGCGGCGTCGGCGCAGCAAGGCTTTCAACAGTTGTCCGGCGAGATTCACCCGGCCATCGGCACGCTGCTGATCAACGACAGCCGCTACCTGCGCGAAGCCGTCGGCGAACGCCTGCGGGAGCGTGACCTCTTCAACGCCGATGCGCCGACTGATGAGCGCAGCAACGTCTGGGTCAAGGTCCTCGGATCGTGGGGCGAGAGTGACGGCGGGCACGACAATGCCGATTCCAATAGCTCCATCGGCGGGCTGCTGGCCGGTGTCGACGGGCTGATCGCTGAAGATACCCGTCTCGGTTTCGTCACCGGTTACAGCGACAGCTCGTTGAGCATGGGCAGCGGCACGCATTCCCAGGCGTCGGTCGACAGCTACCACTTGGGTGCATATCTGGGCCATGAGATCGACGCGTTGCGCCTGACCGTCGGCGGCGCCTACAGCTGGCATCGCATCGATGTGAAGCGTGATCTGCAGTTCGGCGACGTCAGCGGCAAACAGAAAACCAAACGTGACGCGACCACCGCGCAACTGTTCACCGAGGCCGCTTACGATCTGGGCCTGCAACCGATGAACCTGGAGCCGTTCGCCAATCTGTCCTACGTGCACCTCAACACCGACAGCTTCACCGAGAAGGGTGACGCTGCCGCGCTCAAGGGCGGCGAGGACAATCGCGACGTGGTGCTGTCGACCCTCGGCGTGCGCGCCAAGCGCAGCTTCGCCGTGTCGGATAAGCATCAGCTGGAACTGGGCGCCAGCCTCGGCTGGCAACACAACCTGAGCAGCGTCGATGCCGACAGCCATCTGGCCTTCGCCAACGGCAACAGCGCGTTCACCGTGCAGAGCGTGTCGATGGATCGTGACGCTGCCGTAGTCGGCGTGCGCGCCGGGCTGGCGCTCAATCGCGACGTGCGGGTCAACCTCGACTACAACGGCCTGATCGGCTCGAACGAGAAAGATCATGGCGTCGGTCTGACGCTCGACTGGCAGTTCTGAGGCGTAACCGGCAGCGCGTCACGGGCTGCCGGTTTTTCACAAAAATGGAGCGCTGCACATGGGACTGTTCGATTACAAAAATCCAACTGTGCAGAAGATCCAAATGGGCAGGAGATTTTAATTGTGCAGGAGATCCAAATGTGGGAGCGGGGTAAACATGATATTTGAGGGTCATCACAGGATGTAATGAATGCTCCGGAGCCCTGGGCTCTGGCTGTGAGCTATCTCTGACAATTCCAACAACAAGAGAGGCAATGGCAATGGGTGTATACGACTACAAGCACTTCGGTACGGCCGATTCCAAGGCGCTGTTCAGCGATGCCAAGGCGATCACGCTGTACTCCTATCACAACCTCGATAACGGTTTCGCCGCCGGTTACCAGCACAACGGCTTTGGCCTCGGTCTGCCGGCGACGCTGGTCACCGCGTTGATTGGCGGCACCGATTCGCAAGGGGTGATCCCCGGTATCCCGTGGAATCCCGATTCGGAACAACTCGCCCTCGAGGCGGTGCAAAAGGCCGGCTGGACGCCGATCAGCGCCGCGCAATTGGGCTACGAAGGCAAGACCGATGCACGCGGGACGTTTTTCGGCGAGAAGGCCGGTTATACCAGTGCGCAGGTGGAAATCCTCGGCAAGTACGACGCACAGGGCCATCTCACTGAGTTGGGCATTGCCTTTCGCGGCACCAGCGGCCCGCGCGAAATCCTCATCGGTGATTCGATTGGCGACGTGATCAACGATCTGCTCGCGGCCTTCGGCCCGGCCGATTACGCAAAAAACTACGTCGGCGAAGCCTTCGGCAATCTGCTCGACAATGTCGTCGCATTCGCTCAGGCCAACGGCCTCAGCGGCAAGGACGTGCTGGTCAGCGGTCATAGCCTGGGCGGCCTGGCGGTGAACAGCATGGCTGACTTGAGCGCTGGCAAGTGGGACGGCTTCTTCGCCGATTCCAACTACATCGCCTACGCATCGCCGACTCAGAGCAGCACCGACAAGGTGCTGAATATCGGCTACGAAAACGACCCGGTGTTTCGTGCCCTCGACGGCTCTACTTTCACTGGCGCTTCGGTTGGCGTGCACGATGCGCCGCACGCGTCGACCACCGACAATATCGTCAGCTTCAACGATCACTACGCCTCGAACGCGTGGAATGTGCTGCCGTATTCGATCCTGAATATCCCGACGTGGATTTCGCACCTGCCCACTGGCTACGGCGACGGCATGACCCGCGTGCTGGAATCGAAGTTCTACGACCTGACCAGCCGCGACTCGACGATCATCGTCGCCAACCTGTCCGACCCGGCGCGGGCCAGCACGTGGGTGCAGGACCTCAACCGCAACGCCGAAACCCACAAGGGCAGCACCTTCATCATCGGCAGTGACGGCAACGACCTGATCCAGGGCGGCAGCGGCAATGACTATCTGGAAGGCCGCGCCGGCAATGACAGCTTCCGCGACAGCGGCGGCTACAACGTCATTCTGGGCGGGCAGGGCAGCAACACCCTGGACTTGCAGCAGACGGTGAAGAACTTTGATTTCGCCAACGACGGCGCCGGCAACCTGTACATCCGCGATGCCAACGGCGGGATCAGCATCACCCGCGACATCGGCAGCATCGTCAGCAAAGAGCCGGGGTTTCTCTGGGGCGTGTTCAAGGACGACGTGCTGCACAGCGTCACTGCCACCGGTTTGAAAGTCGGCAGTAATCTCACCGCTTACGAATCAAGCGTTAGAGGAACGGCCGGCGCCGACACACTGAAAGCGCATGCCGGCGGTGACTGGCTGTTCGGGCTGGACGGCGATGATCATTTGCTCGGCGGTACGGGCAATGATGTGTTGGTCGGTGGCGCTGGCAATGACCTGCTGGAATCCGGCGGCGGCGCGGATACGTTTCTGTTCAACGGCGCGTTTGGCCAGGATCGTGTGATTGGCTATACGGCCGATGACACGCTGGTGTTTCTTGGCGTGCAGGGCGTGTTGCCGGGGCAAGATTTGCGTGCCCATGCGTCGGCGGTCGGGCAGGACACCGTGCTGACGTTCGGCGCGGATTCGGTGACGTTGGTCGGCGTGGCACTGGGCAGTTTGAGCGCCGACGGGGTTGTTATCGCCTGAGGTTGATGCTTGGCCTTTGATGGACCCTTCGCGAGCAGGATCGCTCCCACACCGGAGCTGTGTCGTTCACAACTCCCTGTGGGAGCGAGGCTGCTCGCGAAGTACGATGACGCAGTACCAAAGTGACTTGAAAGCCATTCTCCGACTCAAACCCCTGCAAAACAGGAAATGCGGCCTAAAGCCAGCACGTGCACACACGTTCTTCAGCAAACCGCCAACGAGTACAGGAGATTCATGCGTGAAAGGTTTCAAGGGGTATATCGGCGTCATCACACTGGCGCTGGGTTCAGCGAGTGTCTGGGCCGATCTGCCTCAGAGTTCGATTCTCAGCCGTTACGGCATCACCTCCGATCAACTGCCGGACCCGGCGAAGGATGAAACGCTTGAGCCGGTCGAACCGAAAAGTCGTTTTCAGATCCAGCCGGAGCAGCCGTTCGTAACGATCCGCCTGGGTGAAAACAAGCCACAGACGACTGGCAATCTCAGTATCGATCGAATGGATCAACAGGAGCGACAGCGTTGCCAGCGGTTGCAGGAGGAATTGGTGAAACGCGGCGGGAGTTACCTGAGCTGCGACGGCAGCATTCCCGGCATGCCGGCATTCGAATAATGAAACAATCCCTGTAGGAGCTGCCGAAGGCTGCGATCTTTTGATCTTCAATGCTTGAAGCAACATCAAAAGATTGCAGCCTTCGGCAGCTCCCACAGGGGAAAGGCGGCGGATCAGTCTTCCTTGCGCACGGTCGCGACTTCATCAGCGCGAACCTTGACCTTGGCCCCGGAGATGTCTTCGAACTCATAGAAGCCGTCTTCGGTCTTGGTTTTCGGCATGTCCTCGGTCAGGTACTGGGTGCCGTTCTGCAGCGTCACCACGGTCTGGGTCGAACAGCCGCTCAGCGCCAACAGGGCTGCGACTGCTACAGGAATGCCCAGCATCTTGATTTTCATACCCACCTCTGACTCCTTGCTTGAACGTGATTGCGGGCATTGTCGGCCCTCTAACGCGGTTGGTGCCAACATCGGCGGAAAAGTTCGATGGCGGCGCAAAAAAATGCCATTGATCTTTTTCCGTTTGCGCCGGGCAGGGCTGAGCTGGTATCTGTACGCATAACCAGTGTTCGCTTGCCGTGGCTTTGACATCCCGTGACCTCCAACCCTCTCGACGATCCGTTCTATTACCTTAACAACTTCCGGCAAGTGCTTGATTGGCTTGCACTTCGCTATGCCGATGTGATGAGCGAAAGCGAGCACGGCTTCATCCGCGACTTCAATACGCTGCCGCAAACCTCGCAGGGATTGCTGGTGCGCATGGTCATGCGCAAGGGCATTCACTTTCGCGCGAGCAAACTCAATTATCTGGAAATCGGCGACATCGCTGAGGCGGCGCAGCCGTTGCTCAACCACGGCTGGCTCGACGAACACGCCGCGCTGACGCTGGCAGAACTGTTCGATGTCTTGCTCAAGGCTGAGCTGCTGCAAGCGTTCGGCACCTTTATCGAACAACCGAAAGGGCGTAAGGACGAGTGGCTGCCGGTGCTGACCGAACAGTTCAGCGAGGCGCAAACCCTTCGCGCCTGGGCCCCGCAACTGGCTGACCGGCTGTTCAGCCTGACCCTCATGGATTTGTGCGATCGCCTGCGCCTGATGTTCTTCGGCAACCTCTATCAGGACTGGTCGGAATTCGTCCTGGCCGACCTGGGCATCTTCACCTATGAAAAAGTCGAATTCTGCGCCGACTCCCGAGGCCTGCGCAGTCGCGAAGACGTCGACGCCTGCCTGTTCCTGCATCAGTGCCAGCTGCGTTTTGAGGCCGGCGAACCGCTGGAAGAGATCGTCGAGCAGATCAATGCCGTGCAGTTCGAAAACCCATGGCTGCGCCGTCGGCAGGCTAAGGCGTTGTTCCAGATCGGCCAATATGCCGAGCGCATCGGTGACTTCGCCCTGGCCCTGAGTGTGTATCGGGACTGCCCTTATCCGGGCGCGCGATTGCGCATGATCCGTGTGCTCGAACGTTGCGGCGAATACGCGCTGGCGCTGGAGCTTGGCACGCTGGCCGAACAGGCACCGCAAAGCGCGGCCGAGCAGCAAGGTCTGCAGCGCATCGTCCCGCGTCTGCGGCGCAAACTCGGCGGCCCGCCGCTCAAGCGCGTCAAGGCCAGAGAGGTCGAGCGTCTGGACTTGCACTTGCCGCGCACCGATCCGGCGCGGTCAGTGGAATTCCATGTGCAAGCGCACCTGCATGTCGAAGACGGCCCGGTGCATTACGTCGAGAACAGTCTGATCAATTCACTGTTCGGCCTGTTGTGCTGGCCGGCGATCTTCGCGCCGTTGCCGGGTGCGTTTTTCCACCCGTTCCAGCGCGGACCGGTCGATTTGCTCAGCGAAGACTTTCTCGAGCGCCGAGCCGAGCTGTTCCAGGCCTCCCTGGGCGAACTCGATGACGGTCGCTACGCCGAAACCATCCGCCAGCGCTTCGTCGACAAGTGGGGCATTCAGTCGCCGTTCGTGTTCTGGGGCGCGCTCAATGAAGACCTGCTCGAGCAGGCGCTGGCCTGTCTGCCCGCCGAACACCTGAAACACTGGTTCAACCGCCTGTTGCTCGATATCAAGGCCAACCGTGCTGGCATGCCGGACCTGATCCAGTTCTGGCCGCAGCACAAGACCTACCGAATGATCGAAGTCAAAGGCCCCGGCGACCGCTTGCAGGACAATCAACTGCGCTGGCTGGAGTTCTGCCACGAGCATCAGATGCCGGTGGCGGTATGTTACGTGCAGTGGGCGGAGCAGAGCGCTTGAGCTACAGCATCGCCGTCCGTGCATTGTGCGAGTTCACCGCCAAGACCGGCGACCTCGACCTGCGCTTCACCCCGTCGCCGACCGCGCTGGAAGGCATCGTCGGCCATCGCACCGTGGCCTCGCGGCGCAGCGAGCAGTACCAGAGCGAAGTGGCGCTGCAAGGCGAATTCGGCGCGCTGAAGGTCAAGGGCAGGGCGGATGGCTACGATCCGGCGCAGAACTGCCTGGAAGAAGTCAAAACCTATCGCGGCGACCTGAGCAAGCAACCGACCAATCACCGCCAGTTGCATTGGGCCCAGGCGAAGATCTACGGCTGGTTGATGTGCCAGAAACTGCAACTGCAGCAGATCAATCTGGCGCTGGTGTATTTCGACATCGTCAGCGAAAAGGAAATCTGCCTGGTCGAATCCCACAGCGCCGAGGCGCTCCAGGGGTTTTTCGCGCAACAGTGCGGCTTGTTCCTGCAATGGGCCGAGCAGGAAATGGCTCATCGCGAGGCGCGCAATCTGGCCGCGCAGCAACTGGCGTTCCCGCATGCGGATTTTCGTCCCGGCCAACGGCATCTGGCCGAGTCGGTGTTCAAAGCCGTCAGCACCGGCCGCTGCCTGATGGCCCAGGCGCCGACCGGCATCGGCAAAACCCTTGGCACGCTGTTCCCGATGCTCAAGGCGTTGGCGCCGCAGCAACTGGACAAAGTGTTCTTTCTCACCGCCAAGACCCCGGGGCGCAAACTGGCGCTGGATGCAAGCCAGGTGTTGTTCAGGCAAACGCCCGATCTGCCGTTGCGAGTCATGGAAATGGTCGCTCGCGACAAGGCCTGCGAGCATCCGGACAAGGCCTGTCATGGCGAATCCTGCCCGCTGGCCCAGGGTTTTTATGATCGCTTGCCCGCCGCCCGCGAAGCCGCCAGCCGCATCAACCTGCTGGATCAGGCAGCGATGCGTGAAGTCGCCGCGCAGCACCGCGTGTGCCCGTATTACCTGAGTCAGGAAATGGCTCGCTGGGCGGACGTGGTGGTAGCCGACTACAACTATTACTTCGATTTCAGCGCGCTGCTGTTCGGTCTCGCCCAGCTCAATCAGTGGAAAGTCGCGGTGCTGGCCGACGAAGCGCACAACCTGGTCGAGCGCGGCCGGCAGATGTACAGCGCCAGTCTCGACCAGTTCACCCTCGGCACTGTGCGCAAGACCGCGCCGGCAGCGCTGAAGAATGCCCTGCAGCGGGTCAACCGCGAATGGAACGCGCTGCATGCGCCGCAACTGGCGGCGTATCAGGCCTACGACAAAGCCCCAGACAAACTCCTGCAAGCCATTTCGCTATGTTGCGCGGCCATTGGCGATTACCTCAACGATCATCCGCAAGGCCTCGACAGCGGCTTGCAGAACTTCTATTTCGATCTGCTGCAATTCGCCCGGGTCGCCGAGCTGTATGACGAGCATTACCTGTTCGATATCAGCAAACGCGATCTCGAGCGCAAGCGTCCGTTGTCGCAACTGTGCCTGCGCAACGTGGTGCCGGCAGCGTTCATCGGCCCGCGCCTGAGCGCGGCGCGCAGCAGCGTGCTGTTCTCGGCCACGCTGAGCCCGCGCAACTACTACGCCGATCTGCTCGGCACGCCCGCCGACACGGTGTGCATCGACGTCGAGTCGCCATTCAGCGCCGAGCAGTTGCAGGTGCACATCGTCAGCCAGATCTCCACGCGTTTTAACCATCGGCAAGCTTCGCTGGAGCCGATTGTCGAGCTGATCGCGCACCAGTTCAGCGAGCGCCCGGGCAACTATCTGGCGTTCTTCAGCAGTTTCGATTACCTGCAACAGGTCGCGACGTTGTTGGCCGAGCGCCATCCGCACATCACCCAGTGGTTGCAATCGCGGGGCATGGCCGAGGGCGCGCGCCAAGCGTTTCTCGACCAGTTCAGCGCCGACAGCCAAGGCGTTGGCTTTGCAGTGTTGGGTGGCGCGTTTGGCGAGGGCATCGATTTGCCCGGTGCGCGGCTGATCGGTGCGTTCATCGCCACGCTGGGGCTGGCGCAGCTCAATCCGGTCAACGAGCAGATGAAGCGGCGCATGGCGGCGATTTTCGGCGCCGGTTACGACTACACCTATCTGTACCCGGGCATGCAAAAAGTCGTGCAAGCCGCCGGGCGGGTGATCCGCACCCGCGAGGATCGCGGCACGGTCATGCTCATCGACGACCGCTTTGCTGAAAGCCGCATCAAACAGTTGTTGCCGCGCTGGTGGGCGATCAGAAGCGAACCGGTACTTTTCAAATCGGCGGATTCACGCATACTTCTGCCCATGACTGTGGCGGGTGAGTGTGATGAGTGAGAACAACAGAACTGCAGCGATCGAAGACAGCCGTTTCCGGCTGCTGATCGACGCGGTTGTCGACTATGCGATCTACATGATCGACCCCGACGGTACTATCACCAGTTGGAACTCCGGCGCCAAACGTTTCAAAGGTTATGAAGAAGCCGAGATCATCGGCGAGCACTTCTCGCGCTTCTATACCCCGGAAGACCGCGCCAACGGCATGCCGCAGCGGGCGCTCGACACGGCAATTCGCGAAGGTCGCTTCGAAGGCGAGGGCTGGCGCGTGCGCAAGGACGGCACGCACTTCTGGTCGCACGTGGTGATCGACCCGATTATCGACCCCAACGGCAAGCTGCTCGGGTTCGCCAAGATCACCCGCGACCTCACCGACCGCAAAATGGCCGAGGAAACCCTCAAGCAAAGCGAACAGCAGTTCCGCCTGCTGGTGCAGGGAGTCACCGACTACGCGATCTACATGCTCAGCCCCGAAGGCTGCGTCAGCAACTGGAACCAGGGCGCGCAGCGCATCAAGGGCTATTTGCCGGAAGAGATCATCGGCCAGCATTTTTCGATTTTCTACACCCCCGAAGACCGCGAACTCGGCGAGCCGCAGCGCTCGCTGGAGATTGCCACTCGCGAAGGCCGCTTCGAGAACCGCAGCTGGCGGATGCGCAAGGACGGCACGCGCTTTCTTGCCCACGTGGTCGTCGATGCGATTCGCGGCGACACCGGCGCGTTGCTCGGCTTCGCCAAGATCACCCGCGATGTCACCGAGGCCCACGAAGCGCAGCAGGCCCTGGAAAAGACCCGCGAGGCGTTGTTCCAAGCGCAGAAGATGCAGGCGATCGGCCAACTCAGCGGCGGCATCGCCCATGACTTCAACAACCTGCTGACGGTGATTCTCGGCAACCTCGAGATCGTGCAGAAACGCATCGGCGACGCGCCGAAAATCGCTCGTCTGCTGGAAAACGCCACCCAAGGTGCCTTGCGTGGCGTCTCGTTGACCCAGCGCATGCTGGCCTTCGCCCGTCGTCAGGAGCTCAAGACCGAGTCGGTGGATATCCCGCAACTGGTGCAAGGTATCACCGGGCTGCTGCGCAGTTCGCTCGGGCCGGGGATTCGCATCGAAACGCGCTTTCCCGAAGATCTGCAGCCCGTGCTGGCGGACAGCAATCAGCTGGAACTGGCGATCCTCAATCTCGCCACCAATGCCCGCGATGCCATGCCCGACGGCGGCACGGTGATCATTCAGGCGCAAGCCGAAGTGGTGCTGGAACAAACTCATTCGACCCTGGCGGCCGGGCGTTACGTCTGCCTGAGCCTGATCGACAGCGGCGAAGGCATGGACGAAGCCACGCTGGCCTGCGCCCGTGATCCGTTCTTCACCACCAAGGGCTTGGGCAAAGGCACCGGGCTGGGCTTGTCGATGGTGCACGGCTTTATCGAACAATTGGGCGGGCGCTTTATTCTGAAAAGCGAGAAGGGCCAGGGTACGGCGGCCGAGCTGTGGATACCGGTGGCCCTTGAGCGTACGGCCAGTCGCCCGAGCTACAGCAACGCGGCGCCGATTGCAGTGCCGAGGCTCAGTGTGCTGGTGGTTGACGACGATTCGCTGGTGCTGACCAGCACCAGTCTGCTGCTGGAAGATCTCGGCCATCGCGTTATCGGCGCAACCTCCGGCGCCCAGGCGCTGGCGCTGTTCGATCAGGGCGAAGTGATCGATCTGGTAATCACCGACATGGCCATGCCAAAAATGAGCGGCGCGCAACTGGCCCATGCGTTGCGCATGCTCAAGCCGGATCTGCCGATCATTCTCTCCACTGGATATGCCGAACGCCTCGAGGGTTTTGCCGCTCAACTGCCGCGCCTGCCGAAACCGTTCACCCAGTTGAATCTGGTGCAAATCATCGCCCAATCGATGAAGTGACGCGCTGGTCGATCCGGCTGAACTAGTGCGGATATGCGCCTTTCCAAAAGGTCTTGTTCACTTTCGGAGGGCATGTCTCTTGCCTCGCATATTGACCCAGCCAAGCGCTGCTGAAGAAGCCTTGGCCGAACACGACGCCAAGATGTTTGGCTCACCCAAGGAACGGCTGGATTTCTACCGCCGGGAAATCCAGTACGAAACCAGCATCCTCGCCAACCGCACCGACGCCTATCTGGCGGCGCAGTCGTTTCTGGTGATCGCTTTCGCTTCGTGCATGGCCAACCTCAATCCCGAGTGGGGCAAGATGTTTACGCTTGTCGTACCGCCGTTTCTGGCGCTGCTCGGTGTACTCAGCTCACTCAATGCCTGGCCGGGGATTCGCGCGGCGTACGACATCATCGATCACTGGCACTTCAAGCAGAGCCAGTTGCTGCACGCGGAGCCGGTGATGGGCGCAGCGTACGATGAATCGCCGCTGTTCAGCGAGATGGAATCGAGCCACAAGGGCTATCGCAAGTCGCTGCTGTTCTCGGTGCGCACGCCTTGGATCTTTGCGACGTTCTGGGTGATGTTGGGGGTGTATGCGGTGTTTATTCAGGTGACCAATCCTTGAGGTGGGTTGGTCGGGGTAGGGTACAGGAGCTGGATTTTGTGGTGTCTGTGAGATCTAACCCCCTCACCCCAGCCCTCTCCCCCAAGAGGGCGAGGGGGAAAGGGAGCCGATCTTCATGCTTTTCATAATCTACATTCGGCGCGGTATTTCAGGTCGGGGTAATAGGCAAGAACACCCCGGTCAGTCCCCTCTCCCTCGGGGAGAGGGTCAGGGTGAGGGGCTTATGACTTTTATCACGCCGTTTCCAGCTCACGCCGCGGAGTAACCGCATTCTGCACCGCCGCCGGAATCGGCGGAAAATCCTCATTCAGCACACACAGATGATCGATTGCATCTTCAAATTTCGCATCGGCTTTCTTGCGCAGTGCCCGGTATTGCTCAAAGCGTTCGAAGTCAGTCGGCGTCTGTTCCAGCAGCGCGTTGGCTGCTCGGTTCAGTTCGTGGGCTTCTTCGAACAGTTGACGATTGCGTTCCAGAGCCAGTGCTCTGCAAGCCTTGATTTGCGCAGGAGTCGAGCATTCGTTCATGACCGTGACCTTGTTTGTGTCGGGGTTCCGTTTAATAGGCTGTTCACCGCAGGGGAACCGAACCTGCCGGGCCGCGCTGGATGGTTGGCGCGGTTAAAGTTGTGACCCTTCGGTCATGCGCAGCGATCCATTTTTTTTCAGAAAAAACTTCGATAATTCCCAGCGAATCGAAGCGATTGAAGCATCAGCTTTTTCGTTGCTTGAGACTTTCATAGCGCGCCAGCATTGGCTGCGTGCTGATGCCATGCAGCAGAATGCTCAGTGCCACCACCGACAAAGTGATGTCGGTACAGACCTTCGCCACATCGGCATCCAGGCCATGGTTCAGGGCGAAGAACAGATAGAACAGACTGCCGATGCCGCGAATGCCAAACCAGCCGATCAGCAGGCGCTGCGGGCCGCTGAGCAGATTGCCCCACGGCATCAATGCCACGCTCAGCGGCCGGATCAAACAGAACAGCACCGCGCCGATCCACAGTGCGTGCCAATTCCAGTGGGCAATCAGCACGACGCCGAGCAGGGTGACCAGAAACACCTCCATTGCCCGTTCGACCAGGCTGCCGAACGCGAGCATGTCGCCCATCATGATTCCGGCGGCGACCTGGCTGTCTTCCAGTTGTTCGGTATCGCCATGCACAGCGTTTTCAGGTTCGATGTTCTGATGGCCGACCACCGGCTGCACCAGGTGCTCGGCAGGCACTTGGGTAATCCCGGTGGATTTCACCTCCTCCTGACGCAGGCCGAGACCGGCGGCAAACACCGCGAGAAAGCCGTAGCCGCCAATCGCATCGGCCACCACATAGGAAAGCGCAATCAGCGCGAGGGTCAGGTAGTCGTTGGGGCCGAGGGTGCTGTCCTCATTGTGAATGCGCAGCGACAGGGCGATGCGGCCGATGCCACGGCCCATCCAGTAACCGGTCAGCAAACCCGCCGGCACCGCCCACAACAGACTGCGGATCACCCAGTGCTGCCACTCGCCGGCACTGCCGTCACCGTGCAGCAACAGCAAGCCGAGAATAACGAAAGGGAAGGCCACGCCATCGTTGAGCCCGGCTTCACCGGAGAGGCCGAAGCGCACGCTGTCGATGTCCTGCGCATCATTGACCTGCACCAGCGCCGCGAGCACCGGGTCGGTCGGAGCCAGCATCGCGCCGATCAGCAGCGAAGGCCCCCACGCCAGTTGCAGGCCCCAGTGCAGCAGCACACACACGCCGATGATGGTCAGGATCATCACCGGCCCGGCCAGGCCAAAGGCGATACGCCAGGTCGTGTTGCCCAGCGGCAGGCGCAGCTTCAAACCGCAGACAAATAAAGAAAAGAGCACCGCGACCTCAGTCAGGTGCTCCATCCACAACGATGATTCTTCCAGCGACAGTTTCAGCAGGTCGAGGCCGCTGGGGCCGATGGCAATGCCGAGCAGCAGGCACACTGCCGAGGTGGTGACCGGCATCCAGCGCAACCATGAGGAAGTCAGGGCCAGCGTCAGCAGCACGGCGCCCAGCACCGCGACCCATACGCCGAAACTCATGACCGCTCACAGCAGCGAATTTTCAAGGACAGGCGCACCGGGTCAGCTCACGGTCGTGCGCAGGTACTCGGGGATGAGTACGTTGAACCAGAGCAGGATCATCGATACCAGCATGGTCACCAGCACCAGCAAGCCAACGCCCCACACGCAGGCCGAATACAACAAGCCTTGCTCCTTGCGCTCGTGCATGAAGGTCGGCAGGCCGACGAACAGCAAAAACGTCGAGTAGATCGACGCCGCGCCGAGCACCAGAATCGCCAGCCAGCGGCTCGGGTACAGTCCGGCAATGCCGGCGAGGAAAAACGGCGTCACCGTGTAAGCGGCAAAACCGATGCATTGATTCAGCGTCGGCCGCGCATCGAACGAGCGCGACATCCAGCGAATGAACCCGCCCATGACCGCAACGCCCGCGACGATCGTTACGTACAGCAACACGCTCAATTGCAGTGCGCTGGCCGTGCTCAGGCGCACGTTTTCACCCACGGCGAGGCTCCAGCCGACTTGGGTGGTGCCGACGAACAGGCACACCGCCGGAATCAGCGCGAGCAGTAGCAGATGAGCGAGGTAGTGGCGGGGATGGGTTTCTTCTTCGCGGCGGATATCGGTCCAGGCGAAGTTGGGTTGGGTGAAGAGTCTGACGAGGGGGGCGGACATGACAACCTCCTGTTCCTGTTGGCCCGTAGGCGCTTACAGGTATGGAGGGATGCCATGCCGCTCGGGTTCAGTTTTTCTGCTGCACGGTTACAGCATTGGTTTGCCGCCGGTCACACCGTAGCGCTGACCGGTGATGTAGCTGGCTTCGTCGGAGGCCAGCAGCACGTAAATTGGCGCCACTTCCACCGGTTGGCCGGGACGGCCGAGCGGGGTGCTGCCGCCGAAGTTCTGCACTTCTTCGTCGGGCATGGTCGAGACGATCAGCGGCGTCCAGATCGGGCCGGGTGCGACGCTGTTGACGCGAATTTCCTTCGGCCCGAGCATCTGCGCCAGACCACCGGTGAAGTTGGCGATCGCGCCTTTGGTGGTGGCGTAGGCCAGCAGGGTCGGCTTGGGCATGTCCGAGTTGACCGAGCTGGTGTTGATGATCGATGAACCGGGCCCCATGTGCTTGATCGCCGCCTGGCAGATCCTGAACATGGCGGTGATGTTCACATCGAAGGTCATCACCCATTCGTCATCGGGAATGTCTTCGAAGTTTTCGTGGGTCATCTGGAATGCGGCGTTGTTGACCAGCACGTCGATGCGGCCAAAGCGCTCAACGGTCTTGTCGACCAGCGCCTGGCAATGCGCTTTCTCGGCGATATCACCCGGCAGCAGCAGGCACTGACGCCCGGCCTGTTCGACCCAGCGTGCGGTTTCCTTGGCATCTTCGTGTTCATTCAAGTAAGCCACGGCAACGTCGGCGCCTTCACGGGCGAAAGCAATTGCGACGGCGCGGCCGATGCCGCTGTCAGCGCCGGTGATCAGCGCAATCTTGCCGGCGAGGCGGCCGGAACCGACGTAGCTTTGCTCGCCGCAGTCTGGGTACGGCTCCATTTTGCGCTGCGAGCCAGGCACCGGTTGGGCTTGTTTCGGGAAGGGTGGTTTTGGATAGTGAGTCATCGCAGGGTCTCCTGATTTCAAGGCCAGTGTTCCGGGTTGACCCGGTGGCTTTGCCTGGAGTTCGATCGGATTTGCGCTGGATTTTGGTTGGCCATGCAAAACCAATGTGGGAGCGAGCCTGCTCGCGAAAGCGGTGTGTCAGAAACAGATATTTACCTGTCCGGACGCATTCGTGAGCAAGCTCACTCCCACAGGGTTTTCCGTTGTACTGAGGTTCCCGACAACTCCACAAATCTCATGTGGGAGCGAGCAGGCTCGCTCCCACAGGGGATCACTTACACAGGGGAATCTCGGGGCAGGATCAGAGATTGCGGTTAGCCAAAGCCCGCTCCATCCGCGCAATCCCTTCTTCGAGCAACGCCCGCGGGCAGCCGAAATTCAAGCGTACGAACTGCTGATGAGCGTCGCCAAAATCCAGTCCCGCACTCAATCCGACCTTGCCCTGTTCGAGAAAGAACCGCTGCGGATCCGGCAGATCCAGCGCTGTGCAATCGAGCCATGCCAGATAGGTGCCCTGCGGCACATTGATGCTCACGCCCGGCAGGCGCGTGCGCACCGCGTTCACCAGCCAGTCGCGGTTGGCCTGCAGGTAGGTTTTCAGTTCGGCAAGCCACGGTGCGGCTTCGCTGTAGGCGACGCGGGTGGCTTCCATGCCCAGCGGATTGACGCTGTCGACCATGCCGCAGCGGGCGTGGTTGACGCGTTCGCGCAGGGCGGCGTCCTGAATGATCATGAACGAGGTCTTGAGGCCGGCGATGTTGTAGGCCTTGCTCGCCGACATCAGGGTGATCGTGCGTTTGGAAATCTCGGGGCTCAGCGATGCGGTGGGAATGTGCACGCGGCCGTCGAAGCACAGTTCGGCGTGAATCTCGTCGGAGATGATCCACGCGTCCTGCGCTGCGCAGATATCCGCCACTGCCTGCAATTCTTCGCGGGCGAAGACCTTGCCGATCGGGTTGTGCGGGTTGCTCAACAGCAGGGCGCCGCCGCCGATCAGCGACTCGCGCAGTGCATCCAATGGCGTGGCGTAAGTGCCATCGGCCTGGGCGTTGAATTCCAGCTCGACCTTGTTCAGGCCCCAATGCCCCGGCGCATGGCGCAGCGGCGGGTAGTTCGGCACCTGCACGACGACATTCTGTTGCGCCTGGACCAAAGCCTTGAGGGCCATGTTGAAGCCCGATTCCACGCCCGGCAGGAAGATCAGCTCCTGCGGTTTGACCTGCCATGAATACTTGTTCCACAGATCGGCGACGATCGCTTCACGCAAATTGTCCTGGGCCACGCTGTAACCGAGCAGCGGGTGCAGCAGACGCTGTTGCAAGGCTTCGATGATGACCGGAGGCGCGGCGAAATCCATGTCAGCGACCCACATCGGCAACACATCGGTCGGGTAGCGGCTCCACTTGGTGCTGCCAGTGTGGTGGCGGTCGAACAGCTGATCAAAATCGAAAGTCATGCATGGTCTCGTGACGGCGGGTGGTTCGTGGGCGCCATGATAAACCCGTGGCCCAGGCGAGGCACATAAATCCTGACGGCAACCTCATAACCCTGTGGGAGCTGGCTTGCCAGCGATGGCGTCGGCACAGTCGGCATAAGTGTTGTTGACCCACCGCAATCGCTGGCAAGCCAGCTCCCACAGGGATTGGGGTGCAGGGCAAATTTTGCGCTCACACACCCGACGGTCGGTTTTCACACAGTCCGCAAGGTCTTTGTCTACAGTGAAAAAGTCAGCGCCGTCGCGCTGCAACCGTGATTGTCCAGATAAAGCCCGGCGCAAGTACCGGGTTCCACCTGATCAGGAGTGCACGATGGATCTCAGCCGTCGTCAGTTCTTCAAGGTCGCCGGTATCGGCCTTGCAGGCTCAAGCCTGGGCGCGTTGGGCATGGCCCCGACGGCGGCCTTCGCCGAGCAGGTGCGCCACTTCAAGCTCGCCCACACCCGTGAAACCCGCAACACCTGCCCGTATTGCTCGGTCGGTTGCGGCTTGATCATGTACAGCCAGGGCGATGCCGGCAAAAACGTGGCGCAAAACATCATTCACATCGAAGGCGACGCCGACCACCCGGTCAATCGCGGCACGCTGTGCCCGAAAGGCGCGGGCCTGCTCGACTTCATTCACAGCCCCGGCCGCTTGCAGTACCCGCAAGTGCGCAAGCCCGGCAGCAATGAATGGACACGCATCGGCTGGGACGAAGCCCTCGATCGCATCGCCGACCTGATGAAAGCCGACCGCGACGCCAATTTCATCGAGAAAAATGCCAACGGGCAAACGGTGAATCGCTGGCTGACCACCGGTTTCCTCGCGGCGTCGGCGGCATCCAACGAAGCCGGCTACATCACTCAGAAGGTGATTCGCAGCCTCGGCCTGCTGGGGTTCGATAACCAGGCGCGTGTCTGACACGGCCCGACGGTGGCAAGTCTTGCCCCGACGTACGGCCGTGGTGCCATGACCAATACCTGGACCGATATCGCCAACGCGAATCTGATCCTGGTAATGGGCGGCAACGCAGCAGAAGCGCATCCGTGCGGCTTCAAATGGGTGACCGAGGCCAAGGCGCACAATGCTGCGCGGCTGATCGTGGTCGATCCGCGTTTTACCCGGACCGCTTCGGTGGCCGACTATTACGCGCCGATCCGTACCGGCACCGACATCGCCTTCATGGGAGGGCTGATCAATTACCTGTTGACCGAGGACAAGATCCAGCACGAATACGTGCGCAATTACACCGACGTGTCGTTCATCGTCAAAGCCGGCTATGGCTTCGAAGACGGCCTGTTCAGCGGCTATGACGCGGAAAAACGCAGCTACACCGACAAGTCCGGCTGGGGCTACGAGTTCGCCGAGGACGGTTTCGTCCGCGTCGATCTGACCCTGCAAGACCCGCGCTGCGTTTATCAACTGATGAAGCAGCATTACAGCCGCTACAACATCGACCTGGCCAGCCAGATCTGCGGCATGCCGGTCGATGCCATGCAGAAGATCTGGGAAGAGATCGCCACTTGCTCGACACCGGGCAAGACCATGACGATTCTCTACGCGCTCGGCTGGACGCAGCACTCGATCGGCGCGCAAATCATCCGCAGCGCGGCGATGGTGCAGTTGCTGCTGGGCAACGTCGGCATGCCCGGCGGCGGGGTCAATGCCTTGCGCGGGCACTCGAACATTCAGGGCCTGACCGACCTTGGCCTGCTGTCCAATGCCTTGCCCGGCTACCTCACACTGGCCAGCGACAGCGAGCAGGATTACGGTCAGTTCATCTTCAAACGCACGCAGGTGCCGCTCAGACCGGGGCAGCTCTCGTACTGGCAGAACTACAGCAAATTCCACGTCAGCCTGATGAAGTCCTGGTACGGCGCCAACGCCACCGCCGAGAACAACTGGCTGTTCGACCATTTGCCCAAGCTCGACATCCCCAACTACGATGTGCTGAAGATGTTCGACCTGATGAGCCAGGGCAAGGTCAACGGCTACTTCTGCCAGGGCTTCAATCCGATCGCGGCGTTGCCGGACAAGAACCGCGTGATGGGCGCCTTGGCCAAGCTCAAGTGGCTGGTGGTGATGGACCCGCTGGCCACGGAAACCTCGGAGTTCTGGCAGAACGTGGGGCCATACAACGACGTGAAAACCGAGGAAATCCAGACCGAAGTCATTCGCCTGCCGACTACCTGTTTTGCCGAAGAGGACGGCTCGCTGGTCAACAGCAGCCGCTGGCTGCAATGGCACTGGAAAGGCGCCGACGGCCCGGGCGAAGCGCAGACCGACATTCGCATCATGAGCGAACTGTTCCTGCGCCTGCGCCAGCGTTATCAGCGCGAGGGCGGCAAGTTTCCTGATCCGCTGCTGAAACTGTCGTGGCCGTACAAGATCCCCGACGAGCCTTCGCCGGAAGAACTGGCGCGGGAAATCAACGGCAGCGCCGTCAGCGATTTCACCGATGCCAGCGGCGTCACGGTCAAGGCGGGGACGCAATTGGCCGGGTTCGGTTTGCTCAAGGATGACGGCAGCACCGCGTCCGGTTGCTGGATCTTCGCCGGCAGTTGGACCGAGGCCGGCAATCAGATGGCGCGGCGCGATAACGCCGACCCATTTGGCATGCACCAGCATCAAGGCTGGGCGTGGGCATGGCCGGCCAATCGGCGGATTCTCTACAACCGCGCCTCTTCGGACCCGGCGGGCAAACCGTGGGACCCAAAAAAACGTCTGGTGTGGTGGAACGGCAAGGCCTGGACCGGCACCGACGTGCCGGACTACAAGGCCGACGTGCCGCCGGAAGCCGGGATGAATCCGTTCATCATGAACCCCGAGGGCGTGGCGCGGTTCTTCGCCGTCGACAAGATGAACGAAGGGCCATTCCCCGAGCACTACGAGCCGTTCGAAACGCCGATCGGCATCAATCCGCTGCACCCGCAGAACAAGAAGGCCACCAGCAACCCGGCGGCGCGGATCTTTGATTCGGTCTGGGAAACCCTCGGCGAAGCCAAGGACTTCCCGTACGCCGGCACCAGTTACCGGCTCACCGAGCATTTCCACTTCTGGAGCAAGCACTGCAAGTTGAACGCGATCGCTCAGCCCGAGCAGTTCGTGGAAATTGGCGAGGTGCTGGCGAACGAGAAGGGCATCGCTGCCGGTGATCGCGTGCGGGTCAGCTGCAAACGCGGGTTTATCGAGGCGGTGGCGGTGGTGACCAAACGGATCCGGCCGCTGCAGGTCAACGGCCAGGTCGTGCATCAGATCGGCATCCCGCTGCACTGGGGTTTCACCGGCCTGACGCGTCACGGTTACCTGACCAACACCCTGGTGCCGTTCCTCGGCGATGGCAACACACAGACCCCGGAATCCAAGTCATTCCTGGTCAACGTGGAGAAACTGTAAATGGCCAGCCAAGACATCATTGCCCGCTCGGCCACTACCACGGTGCCGCCGTCGGTGAGAACCCAGCAGGGCGTTGCCAAGCTGATCGACACGACCAAATGCATCGGCTGCAAGGCCTGCCAGGTCGCCTGCTCGGAATGGAACGAGTTACGCGATGAGGTCGGCCACAACCACGGCACCTACGACAATCCGCAGGACCTGACGGCGGATTCGTGGACGCTGATGCGCTTCACGGAGCACGAAACCGACGCCGGCAACCTTGAGTGGCTGATCCGCAAGGACGGCTGCATGCACTGCGCCGAACCCGGTTGTCTGGCTGCGTGCCCGAGCCCCGGGGCGATCATTCAGCATGCCAACGGCATCGTCGATTTCGATCAGGACCACTGCATCGGTTGCGGCTATTGCATCACCGGTTGCCCGTTCAACATTCCGCGTATTTCGCAAAAGGACCACAAGGCCTACAAGTGCACGCTGTGTTCCGATCGCGTAGCGGTAGGGCTGGAGCCGGCCTGCGTGAAAACCTGCCCGACCGGGGCCATCGTCTTCGGCACCAAGGAAGACATGAAAGAACACGCCGCCGAACGCATCGTCGACCTGAAAAGCCGTGGCTTTGAAAACGCTGGTTTGTACGACCCGGCCGGGGTCGGCGGCACCCACGTGATGTACGTGCTGCACCACGCCGACACGCCAAAAATCTACGCCGGGCTGCCGGATCACCCGGCGATCAGTCCGCTGGTGGACTTGTGGAAAGGCATCAGCAAACCTCTCGGCCTGCTGGCCATGGGCGCGGCGGTGCTGGCCGGGTTCTTCCACTACGTGCGCATCGGCCCGAATCGTGTCGAGGAGGATGACCATCCGACGCCGCCCGACACCTCGGTACACGTGGTCGACCCGGCGGTGCACACCTTTGATCCACGCGGGGAGGAGCGGCCATGAGCAACAAGACGATCCTGCGTTACAGCGCCAACCAGCGGACCAATCACTGGCTGGTGGCAATCCTGTTCTTCATGGCCGGGCTGTCGGGGCTGGCGTTGTTTCATCCGTCGCTGTTCTGGCTGAGTAATCTGTTCGGCGGCGGCACCTGGACGCGGATCCTGCACCCGTACATGGGCATCGCCATGTTCGTGCTGTTCCTCGGCCTGGTGTTCAGCTTCTGGCGCACCAATTTCTTCATCGCCAATGATCGCCAGTGGCTGCGGCGGATCAATCGGGTGATGGTCAACGACGAAGAAAGCGTGCCGCCGGTGGGCAAATACAACGCCGGGCAAAAGCTGCTGTTCTGGACTTTACTGCTGTGCATGCTCGGGTTGCTGTTCACCGGGCTGGTGATCTGGCGCGCGTGGTTCAGCGTGTATTTCGGCATCAGTGTGATCCGCTGGGCCATGCTGTTGCATGCGCTGGCCGGGTTCGTGCTGGTGCTGAGCATCATCGTGCACATCTACGCCGGTTTGTGGATCAAGGGTTCGGTCGACGCCATGCTGCATGGCTGGGTCAGCCGCCCGTGGGCGAGAAAACACCATGAGCTGTGGTACCGCGAGGTGACCCGCGACGAACAGCCTCGGGACGTGCCCGAGCGACCGCTGACGAAAAAGGGCTGACTTTTGCCAAGCATTCTTGAACCCGGGGAAATCGAGGCGGCGGCCAGTTCGCCGCCGTTTCTGTACCTGCCACCACGTAACCTGTTTGCCTTGCGTGCCGAGCGCCTTGAGCGTCTGGCCGAGGGCAACGGGTTGGCCGATTACCTGCGGCTGATCGCCGGATTGTGCCAGGCGCAACAGCAAGTGTTCGACGATCCGCCGCTGAGCGCGCGGTTTGATGCGCAGCGTTTCGAGGCCTGTCAGCAGCGCGGTCTGCCGCCGTTCGCGGCGGACACGTTAGTGCGCGAGGATGCTTGGCAGCCGTGGCTCGATGCTTTGCTGCAACGCTATGCGCCAGCGGATCAGCCTGCGGTGATCGACGCGCTGGACACTCTGCGCGGCGCCAGTGCCGGCCAGTTGCGCGCGTGGGCGGTGGCGCTGGTCAGTGGGCAATATTCGCTGGTGCCGGCGGCGCTGGTGCCGTTTCTCGGCGCGGCGCTGCAAGCCGCTTGGAGCCACTGGCTGCTCAGCGTGCCGCAGCTGCAACTCAAACCTGGCGACAGCCTCAGCCAATGCCCGGCCTGTGGTTCGCCGGCCATGGCCGGGGTGATTCGCCATCGCGGCAAACACAACGGTTTGCGTTATCTGGTGTGCTCGCTGTGCGCCTGCGAATGGCATGTGGTGCGGGTCAAGTGCGTGTATTGCGAACAGAGCAAGGGCCTTGAATATCTGAGCCAGGAAGATGTTCGACACAGCGCCGAACAGGCACCGCTGCGCGCCGAAGTCTGCCCGAGCTGCAACAGCTACCTGAAATTGCTCTACCTGGAGAACGACGCCGAAGCCGAAGCGTTGTCAGCGGACCTCGGCAGTTTGCTGCTGGACATGCGTCTGGCCCAGGACGGCTATCAGCGTCTGGCGCCCAATCTGCTGCTGGCGCCGGGAGACGACTGACCAGAGCAAAATTGTGGAAGGGGGTGTGCTCCCACAGGTCTATGTGCCGAATCACAAAGCCCGGTCAGACCCCGATTTCCCTGTGGGAGCGAGCCTGCTCGCGAAGGCGGCGGGTCAGCCACATCCACACCAACTGACACACCGCATTCGCGAGCAGGCTCGCTCCCACAGGTCTTGTGGTGACCAACAATGTTTATTCCACTCCGAATCCCTGTGGGAGCTGGCTTGCCAGCGATTAGGTCGGCACAGCCACCGCCTTCTTTGACGGACCCACCGCAATCGCTGGCAAGCCAGCTCCCACAGGTCTATGTGCCGAATCACAAAGCCGGGTCAGCCACGGATTTCCCTGTGGGAGCGAGCCTGCTCGCGAAGGCGTCAGGTCAGCCACATCCACACCGACTGACACACCGCATTCGCGAGCAGGCTCGCTCCCACAGGTCTTGTGGTGACCAACAATGTTCATTCCACCCCGAATCCCTGTGGGAGCTGGCTTGCCAGCGATTGGTCGGCACATCCACCACCTTCTTTGACTGACCCACCGCAATCGCTGGCAAGCCAGCCACAAATTTGTGTGCCGAATCACAAAGCCCGGTCAGCCCCGTATTTCTCTGTGGGAGCGAGCCTGCTCGCGAAGGCGTCAGGTCAGCCACTTCCTCATTGATTGACACACCGCATTCGCGAGCAGGCTCGCTCCCACAGGTTTTTGTGGTGACCAACAATGTTCATTCCATCCCGAATCCCTGTGGGAGCTGGCTTGCCAGCGATTGGTCGGCACATCCACCACCTTCTTTGACGGACCCACCGCAATCGCTGGCAAGCCAGCTCCCACAGGTTTTTGTGGTGACCAACAATGTTCATTCCATCCCGAGTCCCTGTGGGAGCTGGCTTGCCAGCGATTCGGTCGACACAGCCACCGCCTTCTTTGACTGACCCACCGCAATCGCTGGCAAGCCAGCTCCCACAGATGTTGTGCCGGACCACAAAACCCCTGTGGGAGCGAGCCTGCTCGCGAAGTCGTCAGGTCAGCGACAACCACACCAACTGACACACCGCTTTCGCGAGCAGGCTAGCTCCGGCAGTGCGTCTACACTTCTGAAACCCTTTCGGGAGCAAGCTTGCTACCAAAAGGGATTGTTTCAGTGAAATCAGGAGTGGCTGATGTCTTCCAGCGTTGCCCTGCGGTTGCCGTCCATTGATGGCTTGTTGCGTCACCCGGCGTGCGTGCCGTTGGCCGAGCGCTACGGCCGGGATTCTTTGCTGACGGGCCTGCGTCAGTTGCTCGATGAGCTGCGGCCCGGCGTGTTGAGCGGGCAATTGGCGGCTGTGGAGATCGGTCCCGAAGTGCTCGCCGGGCGCGTCGGCGAGCGCTTGGCGCAACAGCAGCGCAGCCAGGTGCGCCGGGTATTCAATCTGACCGGCACGGTGCTGCACACCAATCTCGGTCGCGCCTTGCTGCCCGAAGAAGCCATCGAAGCAGTGCAAATGGCCGCACGCTATCCGCTCAATCTCGAATTCGATCTGGCCACTGGCAAGCGCGGTGATCGCGATGATTTGATCGAAGGCCTGATCCGCGAATTGACCGGCGCCGAAGCGGTGACCGTGGTCAACAACAATGCCGCTGCCGTGTTGCTCACCCTCAACAGCCTCGGCGCACGCAAGGAAGGCATCATTTCGCGCGGTGAACTGATCGAAATCGGCGGCGCCTTCCGCATCCCCGACATCATGGCCCGCGCCGGCGTGCGCCTGCACGAAGTCGGCACCACCAACCGCACCCATGCCCGTGATTACCAAGCGGCGATTGGCCCGCGCAGCGGCTTGATCATGCGCGTACACGCCAGCAACTACAGCATCGAAGGTTTTACCGCGCGAGTGCCGACCGCTGAGCTTGCCGAGTTGGCGCACACCCATGGTTTACCGTTGCTGGAGGATCTGGGCAGCGGCAGTCTGCTCGATCTGACCCGCTGGGGGCTGCCGGCGGAGCCGACGGTGCGCCAGGCCTTGCTCGATGGTGCCGACATCGTCACCTTCAGCGGCGACAAATTGCTCGGCGGGCCGCAGGCCGGGTTGATCGTTGGGCGCAAAGAGCTGATCGCGAAGATCAAGAAGAATCCACTGAAGCGCGCACTGCGGGTCGACAAGTTGACCCTGGCCGCGCTGGAAGCGGTGCTCGGTTTGTACCGCGATCCGGATCGCCTTGCCGAGCGCCTGCCGAGCTTGCGCCTGCTGACCCGTCCGCACGCCGAGATTCATGCGCAGGCTCTGCGTTTGCAACCGTTGCTCGCCGATGTGTTGGGCGAGGTCTGGCTGGTCAGCGCGGTCGAGGCGTTGGGCATGATCGGCAGCGGCAGCCAACCGGTGGCGCGTTTGCCGAGCGCGGCGCTGTGTTGTCGCCCGCAAGTGTCCAAACGCTGGCGCGGGCGTTATCTGCTCAATCTCGAAGCGGCGCTGCGCGGTTTGCCGATCCCGGTACTCGGGCGGATCGACGACGATGCGCTGTGGCTGGATCTGCGCCAGCTCGACGATGAACCGGCGTGGCTGGCGCAGCTGGCGCAATTGCAGGTCGACCTGTGATCGTCGGCACGGCAGGACATATCGATCACGGCAAGACCACGCTGTTGCAGGCGCTGACCGGACAAACCGGCGACCGCCGCCCGCAGGAGCGCGAACGCGGCATGACCATCGATCTCGGTTACCTTTATGCCGAACTCGAAGCGGGCGCCGGGCTGACCGGCTTCATCGACGTGCCTGGCCACGAAAAATTCACCCACAACATGCTCGCCGGCGCGCAGGGTATCGATCTGGTGTTGCTGGTGGTCGCGGCCGACGACGGCGTGATGCCGCAGACCCGCGAGCATCTGGCAATCGTCGAACTGCTCGGCATTCCCCGCGCCCTGGTGGCGATCACCAAGTGCGACCGTGCCGGAACGGGCAGGGTGGAAGAGGTGCAGCGCCAAGTGCTCGATCTGCTGGCGCCGGGGCCGTTTGCCGAGGCGCCGACCTTCACCGTGTCGAGCGTGAGCGGGCAGGGCGTCGATGCGTTGCGCGCGACGTTATTGCAGGCACAGCGCGAAGTGCAGGCACGCAGTTGCGAAGGCGGATTTCGTCTGGCGATTGACCGTGCATTCAGCGTCGCGGGTGCGGGGATTGTGGTCACCGGCACGGCGTTGTCGGGCACGGTTGCAGTGGGCGAGAAACTGGTTCTGGCGCCTGCGGGCAAATCGGTGCGCATTCGTGGCCTGCACGCGCAGAACCAGGCCGCCGAGCAGGCCTTTGCTGGCCAGCGCGTGGCGCTGAACCTCAGCGGCGAGCGCCTGGAACTGGCGCAGATCCACCGTGGCCAATGGCTGCTGGCGGATTGGCTGCATGCGCCAACCGAGCGCATCGACATCGAGTGTCAGCTGTTGCCCGGCGAGCGCACTTTCGAACATTTCCACCCGGTACATCTGCATCTCGGCACCCAGGACGTCATCGCCCGCGTCGCCTTGTTGCAAGGCCCGCGCCTGAGCTCAGGCGAACGCATGTTCGCGCAACTGCTGATCAATGCGCCGGTGCACGCGGTAAAAGGCGATCGGCTGATCCTGCGCGATTCCAGCGCCCAGCGCACCCTTGGCGGCGGCATCGTCCTCGACCCGTTCGCCCCGGCCCGCCAACGCCGCAGCCCCGAACGTCTGGCGCAACTGCAAACCCTCGCCCTTAGCGTCAACCTCGAACAAGCCCTGCCAGCGTTGCTCAACAACAGCCCCGGCGGCTTCGACCCACAACGCCTGGAACGCCAGTTCAACCGCCCGCGCGCGCAGTGGTCGCTGGCGGAGAACATCCGCCTGATCGAAACCCGTCAAGGCGCGCTGCTGTTCAACGTCCAGCGCTGGGGCCAGCTGAAATTCACCTTGCTCGAACAACTGGCGCGATTCCACGAACAGGAACCCGACCAGATGGGCCCGGACCGCGATCGCCTGCGCCGCTTCAGCGCGCTGGCCCTGGAACGTTCGACATTCATCAGCCTGCTCGACGAATTGCTCAACGCCGGCTCAATCCTCACCAGCGGGCCCTGGTTGCACCTGCCTGATCACCAAGTGCGCCTGAATGCCGACGACGAAAACCTCTGGCAGCAATTACAGCCGTTGTTCGAACAGGCCGGTTTCGACCCGCCATGGGTGCGCGACGCCGCGAAAGTGCTCGGCGAAGAAGACGCCAGCGTCCGCTTGCTGCTGCGCAAACTCGCACGCCTTGGCCTGATGCACCAGGTGGTGCGCGACCTGTTCATCAGCGACATCGTCCTGCGGCAAATGGCGGCGCTGCTGCTGAAACTCGCCGAAGAAAATTCGGCGATCGAAGTGACAACCTTCCGCGATGCGCTAGGCTTGGGACGCAAACGCTGCATTCAGTATCTGGAATATTTCGACCGACTCGGCCTGACCCGCCGCCTCGGCGAATCCCGCCAGATCCGCCCCGACAACGCGCTGGCTAACGCCGACGCACTCTGAGTTCAGGAAGACAATCGCGCCCGGTGGCGCGGCCGGGCTTCAAACCCGGTTGGGGACGGCATCCGTTCCCGGGCAGGTTCGACTCCGGCTGTCTTCCGCCAGTTTTTCATAGCCATCCGCAATCCACTGCAGGAGCGAGCTTGCTCGCGAAAGCATTGTGTCAGTGACGGGGAGGTCGACTGATACTCCGCCTTCGCGAGCAAGCCCGCTCCCACAGAGGTCTTCAGCTGTTGCAGGATTTGTGTCCGACATGGATCAAATGTGGGAGCGAGCTTGCTCGCGAATGCATTGGGTCAGTGACGGGGAAGTCGACTGACACTCAGCCTTCGCGAGCAAGCCCGCTCCCACAGAGGTCTTCAGCTGTTGCAGGATTTGTATCCGACATGGATCAAATGTGGGAGCGAGCCTGCTCGCGAGAGCATTGAGTCAGTGACGGGGAAGTCGACTGACACTCAGCCTTCGCGAGCAAGCCCGCTCCCACAGAGGTCTTCAGCTGTTGCAGGATTTGTGTCCGACATGGATCAAATGTGGGAGCGAGCCTGCTCGCGAGAGCATTGTGTCAGTGACGGGGAGGTCGACTGATACTCCGCCTTTGCGAGCAAGCTCGCTGCCACAGGGATCTTCAGCTGTTGCAGGATTTGTGTCCGACCTGGATCAAATGTGGGAGCGAGCTTGCTCGCGAAAGCATTGTGTCAGTGACGGGGAGGTCGACTGACACTCAGCCTTCGCGAGCAAGCTCGCTCCCACAGGGATCTTCAGCTGTTGCAGGATTTGTGTTCGACATGGATCTAATGTGGGAGCGAGTTTGCTCGCGAAAGCATTGGGTCAGTGACGGGGAGGTCGACTGATACTCCGCCTTCGCGAGCAAGCTCGCTCCCACAGGGGTCTTCAGCTGTTGCAGGATTTGTGTCCGACATAGATCAAATGTGGGAGCGAGCGTGCTCGCGAGAGCATTGGGTCAGTGACGGGGAGGTCGACTGATACTCCGCCTTCGCGAGCAAGCTCGCTCCCACAGGGATCTTCAGCTGTTGCAGGATTTGTGTTCGACATGGATCTAATGTGGGAGCGAGTTTGCTCGCGAAAGCATTGAGTCAGTGACGGGGAGGTCGACTGATACTCCGCCTTTGCGAGCAGGCTCGCTCCCACAGGGATCTTCAGCTGTTGCAGGATTTGTGTCCGACCTGGATCAGATGGTGGGAGCGAGCTTGCTCGCGAAAGCATTGGGTCAGTGACGGGGAGGTCGACTGATACTCAGCCTTCGCGAGCAGGCTCGCTCCCACAGGGATCTTCAGCTGTTGCAGGATTTGTGTCCGACCTGGATCAGATGGTGGGAGCGAGCTTGCTCGCGAAAGCATTGGGTCAGTGACGGGGAGGTCGACTGATACTCCGCCTTCGCGAGCAAGCTCGCTCCCACAGGGATCTTCAGCTGTTGCAGGATTTGTGTTCGACATGGATCTAATGTGGGAGCGAGTTTGCTCGCGAAAGCATTGAGTCAGTGACGGGGAGGTCGACTGATACTCCGCCTTTGCGAGCAAGCTCGCTCCCACAGGGATCTTCAGCTGTTGCAGGATTTGTGTTCGACATGGATCTAATGTGGGAGCGAGCTTGCTCGCGAAAGCATTGGGTCAGTGACGGGGAGGTCGACTGATACTCCGCCTTCGCGAGCAAGCTCGCTCCCACAGGGGTCTTCAGCTGTTGCAGGATATGTGTTCGACCTGGATCAAATGTGGGAGCGAGCTTGCTCGCGAAAGCATTGTCAGTGACGTGGAAGTCGACTGATACTCAGCCTTCGCGAGCAAGCCCGCTCCCACAGGGGTCTTCAGCTGTTGCAGGATTTGTGTCCGACCTGGATCAGATGGTGGGAGCGAGCTTGCTCGCGAAAGCATTGGGTCAGTGACGGGGAGGTGGACTGATACTCAGCCTTCGCGAGCAGGCTCGCTCCCACAGGGAATCTCCGCCGGCCCCCAAAGCGCACAAGCCGGCGGATTCTGGCTTGGCTGTAGGCAATGGCGCAAGTAGTTGTAGCCTTGAGGCCGTGTCTGCAGCTGTCGTTTAAATGCCTTGGTTTAAATCAAAAATTGTATCGGCCATGATGACTCCCTCTCGAGCAGGCCGGAATGAACCGCAGTTCACGCAGCCTTCCCGCATAACTGCGGCATTTCCACGATTCACCTAGCAATTCCCTGCAATGATTCACTGCGCAGCCCTCGTCAGATTATTGAGTGGCCTTGCATGATATTTTTTTCAACCGAATATTGTCCATTTCCACCAGGTAGGTGCTCTCGGAGGCGATTTCAATTTCATGTGGCAGGTCCGACATCGGAATCTCCAGGAAAAATCGCATAGTAATATTTACCCAGGTAGCAACGACAGGGAATCGTAAATTTACAACGCTGCTGCTTGTTTTTTCGTTATAGAACGTCAACCAAAATGTACTTTTTCCTCCAGCGCATCGATAGTCGAGACTTAATTCGAAGGCTTGACCTTTAAGGTTTGGATATGATTTTCTCAGGAATAACTTATGAAACCCTCCTATGTATATTGAGCGGGCATAGTATTCATCTGATTCTTTAATTATTGATCCCCAGGAATTATATATCTGCCAGCCATTCGTATTGAAGTCGGTAAAGGTGGTTAAGTCTTCGTATTCTGTGTGGACTCTGCAAACCAATTTGGGAAATGCAGTTGTATTAACCTCATCAAGTTCACCGCTGAACGAAACCTTAACCTCAACTTCCAACGTCGAGCCTTCTTTCATCTCTTGCAGCCCAGCCAAAGGTATCGGGTGCTTAATGCCTCCCAAATCCTCCGTCGTCACCTCCCTTCCCTTATAAGCCTCTTCAACAAACCCGGTACTGCCATCAGTTTTGATTTCGGTATACGTCAACCAAACTCTCTGTCCCAAGGCAATCAACGGCCAAGCCGTCGTGCGCGTGTGATCCGACGGCAGCAGATCCGCAGGATCCAGCTCATCTCCCGATACCCGGTCAATCGTTGGCGTGGGCAATTCGCTATGCCCATCCGGTATGTTTTGCACGCTTAACGCCAGCGGCAGTGATCCACGTGTTACGGACCCGGTGGTCTTGCTGTAGCGAACACTTACTTCCTGCCCCAAATTGTACGCGACCACGCTTTTATCAATCGCAATCTCCTGCGTACCGAGCACTTCTACAACGTAAGGCGGCGACGTATAGGAGCCACCGGCAGGAACGCCCGCAGCACCGGTCCACGTGACTACAATCACATCCTTGAGCTGAATAGATGGATCACTGACCAAAGCGGTCAAACCATCCTTCGCCGCAAACGGGAACATGCTGTTGCCCTGTGCCTGTTTGATTTTTGGTGCCTGCAGATCCGGGGCGGATTCGCCAATGATTTCAGCCGTGGCGATTCCGGATGTGCCGATAACCGTGCCCTTAGGCCGTTCAACCTGAAAGCGCACCTGCAGGGTTTTTTCTGGAACGAGCTGGTCTTTGGCTATGTGAACAACGCACGTGGCCAGATCGCCGAAGTCATCAGCCGGGAATGCAGCGGGGGCGGTAGCCTTTTCCGCTGAGTCGTCGAGCCGGTAAAACGCTGTGACCAGGTCGCCGATCTGATACAACAGATCATTTGCACGGACCACCACTAACAGCGACTTGTCTATATCTTCGAGATCGACAACCTTGGGGTCATCGGAGTTGTCGCTGGTGTCTTCGCGCAACAGAGGTATCGGGAAGAAATTGCGCACAAGATCAATATTCGCGTAAATAACCCCCGACCAACGATGGCCATCGGTGAAGTTACCGAGTTGATCGCGAACCCTGTATTTGAACGGGCAGTTGTCGAGGCTGCCGACCCATTCGAACATGGTCCGGTCGATCAGCGCGGAGAATGATTCGCCCACATCGTCGGGGTCTAACTTGACGGTGAATTGCTCGCTGTTGATGTCCAGGGTGATCGTGTCGTAGGCCTTCATGTGCGAGTAGGTGTAAGTGGCGAGGACGCCGGCGGTGACCTCGTCTTTGCCGATCAGTGCCGGATTACCGAGTTTGGCCGGCAGGCGATTTGCAGCCCCGGGTGCACACCAGTGCCCGGCACGTCGTTGCCGCCGGGCAGTGTTTTGCTGCAAAGCGCCCATAGTGGGGTGGAAGAGGATTCGTTGCCGCTGGGTCGACGGGTTTTGTAGAGAATATCGTTGGTGACGGTGTCCAGCAGGTCGTCCAGGAATACGTTGAAGAACAACACATCGTCGCGGTTAGCGGGCTTGATGGCCACGCCTTCCATTCGCTTGCCATTGAGCCACCAGGAAACTTCGTCTATGTCGTTGGGATAATCGGCATCGGCAGGTATCGGATCGATACGCAGGGTCACCGCGCCAGCGAGCACGCCTTGTCTGTTGGTCACAGGTTTGAAAAGGCTGAGAGGTATGCCTTGCACCGGTACATTGACTGGTTTGTCGGCTCTCTCGCTGATTACGTTTTCAGTGGCCGCGACGATCCGAGGCGGAAAGTACTCCAGCGTATTATTGGTTTCTGCCATGGGACACCTTCCTGATGGGCGGGCCGGGGAGTGGTGGCCGCATGGGAGATATCAGATACCCAGTGAGAGAAATTGCCTACTGTCAGATCTGACAGTGGACAGTGGTTTTTCGACGAATGGTAGGGGTGTGTGAATGGAATATCCCGGTGGGAGCGAGCGTGCTCGCGACGGCAATCGGTCAGTCGACATCTCAGTGACCGACCCACCGCTTTCGCGAGCAGGCTCACTCCTACAGGGTTTGTGTTTCCCCTTGGCAGCTTGAATCAAAAGATCGCGGCCTTTGGCAGCACCTGCAAATCTGGGTAGGAGCTGCCGAAGGCTGCGATCTTTTGACCTTGTGTGCTTCAGACCCGTAAACGAATCTGCCGCCCGAGCACATCCATCACGTCACAGCCATCGCGCAGCAACATCGCGGCGGCGTGGGCGAGTTGTTGTACATCGGCGCCCTTGGCCGAGGAGATGTCCAGGCTGGCGAGGCTTTCCATCATTTGCGTGACCGCGAGGAAGCGGCTGGCGGCGCTGCTGTGCAGGACGTCGAGTGGACCCGGCGCATCCGAATATGCCCCACACACAGTCACCATATGAGCGGACACAAAAGTGCACGAGACGACACCAAGGTTCACCCGAGCCTTGAAATGATGGGCAAACCGTTCGCGCTGGAGGCAATGCCCCTGAATATCGACCGGATTCGTACGCGGGTGTGAAACAAAATCCGTACCGTTAGCTGAGATCTCCGATAATCAACGCAACCCTGTGGGAGCGGGCTTGCTCGCGAAGCGGCTTGTCATTCGACATCCATGTGACTGGCCCGGCGCTTTCGCGAGCAAGGTCTACGATGGACTAGACACTCTTGATCACCCTGAGCACCTTTTTGGGCGCCTCCGACTCGCCATTTTTGCGGTGCAGTAAATAGCTGATGTCGTACTCGGGCTTTATCTCCAGTTGGTTCTGCGAGATGTAAAACTCGAATGGGGAGTTGCGGTTGGCCTTATTGATTTCGATGGAATCAATTTCTACACCATCGATTGTGCAGGTGATTCGAACGTAGTCGTTGCTTTCCTGCGCCAGGGGTGGATCGACGCGATAGATGACGGCAGTTACCTCAGCGCCCTTTGCGTTGGTCAACTTTTTGAAATTGCTCGGAAAAACCAGTTCCCGCGGTCCGTCCTCCGGCCGCTGCGGTCCTCCACGGGCGACGCGGATTGCGTCTTTGATACTTCCGGGGTAATGGAGCAGTACGCTGTCATCTTGCATGGAACACCTTCCTGGTTGGATGGCCAGTCAGGGCTGGCCGGGCAAGGAAGATCAGACACCGGTTGCGGGCGTTTGGGTACTGTCAAACCTGACAGGTCTGGGGCGGTTTCCGATGGACGGTCATCGTTGGCTGAGCCCACCGTTAGTGTCGGGCGTGAGATGGCATCCCCTGTATTTCAAATCGGGATGGGCGGTGGGTTAGAATCCCAGCGGGTACTGGATGACGACGTAAATCCGGTCAATGTCATCGCCGGCCTGGGCTTCATTGGCGCGGTGGCTGACGTGCGACAGCTGCACCGACAGGTCCTTCGCGGCGCCGGACTGGACGATGTATTTCAGGTCGATGTCGCGTTCCCAGTGTTTGCCGCCATCACCCTGTTGCGGCTGATAGTCGTCACTGTCGGCATCGAACGGGTTGTAGGCGCCGCCTCGGGGCGCGTGGCTGCTGTCGATGTGGCTGCCGCTGACGTAGCGGGTCATGAAGTTCAGGCCGGGGACGCCGAGAGCGGCGAAGTCGAAATCGTAGCGCGCTTGCCAGGAGCGTTCGTTGGCGCCGTTGAAGTCGGCGTATTTGATCGAGTTGGCGAGGTAGATCGAGTCGCCACCAACGAAATCGAACGGCGTGTCGCCATTGATCCGTTGCCAGCCGAGCATCACCGCGTGGGGGCCGAAGCTGTACTTGCCGGAGAGGCTGAACGCGGTGTTGTCGATCTCGCCAGCCAACGCGCGGCCGGTATCGCGGGTGTGGTAGAGGTTGGCGTCGAGCAACACACCTGATTGTTTGAAATGCAGGTTGCCGTAGTACTGATGCCAGGTGTCGCTCAGTTCCGAGGCATACAACGCGCCGCCGACCGGGCTGCTGCTGAACAGGTCGGCGCCGACGAAGCTGATGCCGCCCGCTTCGGTGTTGGCGCCGTAACCGTAGAAGTCGCCTTGGCCGGAAGAGCTGTCCTGATTCTTGAACGCAGTGAAATGGCCGGCGACCAGATTGACGTTATTGAACTCGGCGCTGTTGAGCAGAAAGCCTGTGGCGTATTCCGGTTGCAGGCGTTTGTCGGACGTGTCGAAGACCGGGGTTTCCACGGTCATTTCGCCGAAGGCCAGGGTAGTGCGCGAGACTTTCAGCTTGAATGCACCGCCAGCGCTGGAGTAGTCATGTTCGCTGCGACCATCGCTGTCGACCGGCAGCAGACCGGTGCCGGAGTGACCCTTGCCGCCGTCGAGTTTCAGGCCGGCGAAGGCGTGGGCGTCGATGCCGAAACCGACGGCTCCATCGGTGAAACCTGATGAGAAGTTACCTATAACTCCCTGAGCCCACTCCTGTTTGTAGTTTTTACCGGAGGGTGTTGGCGAGCGGTAATCGTTGCTCAGGTAAAAGTTGCGCAGCAGTACATCGCTTTTCGCATCGGCGAAAAAACCATCGGCGCAGGCGCTAGCGCTGAGGCTGCAGAACAGTGCAAGCAGGGTGAAGCGCGAGGGGGCGCAGTTGATCATGGTCAGGGCCGGCGGCAATTGGGATGGCGCTGATGATCGACTGTGCCGAGCCAAAAGGATTGGGTCGATGTGCTCAGTTGGCGCTGGCCAGAGTCAGGCCATTGCCCGGCGCTTGAGCAGCAAAGTCAGGCCCAGTCCGGTCACCGACAGCAGTGCTGCGCTGAAGAAAATCCATGAATAACCCAGGTTCAACGCCACCGCGCCCATCAGCGGCCCGGCAATTGCCAAGGCCAGGTCGAAGAACACGGCATAAGCTCCCAGCCCTGAGCCGCGACTCGAACTCGGCACTTGCTTGATTGCTTCAACCCCCAGCGCCGGGTACACCAGCGACAGCCCGAACCCCGCCAGCCCCGCGCCAATCAGGGCATACGCGGTGGAAGGCGCCAGCCACAGCATCACCAGCCCAATGGTTTCCACTGTCATGCAGGCGATGGCCGAGGCAAAGCCGCCAAACCGGGCGATGGCCGAGATAAACAACAGCCGCGACAGAATGAAACAAACGCCAAACACGGTCAGGCAGTAAGCCGCGCCGGTCCAGCCTCGGTTGAGGTAATACAGGGTGATGAAGGTGGTCAGCGTGCCGTAGCCGATCGAGGCCAGGGTCAGGCTGGTGCCGTACGGCGCAATCTTGCCGAACACCGCCCAGAACGACAGGCGCTCACCGCGAATCACTGGCACCGATGGCTTGTTGCGGATCAGCCACAACGCACCGGCCGCCAACGCCGACAGCGCAATGCCAAGGCTGACGAAACCGTATTCAGCCACCATCACCACACCCAGCGGCGCGCCGATGGCAATCGCGCCGTAGGAGGCGATGCCGTTCCAGCCGATGGATTTCGCCGTGTGCTCGACACCGACCTGGCCCATGCACCAGCTTATGGTGCCGACGCCGATCAGGCCTTGAGCAATACCGAGCAACAGACGCCCGGCAATCAGGATCAGCAGGCTGGTCAGCGGAAAGCTCTGCAGCAAGGTCGACAGCAGGGTCAGCGCGCCGCTGAGGACAATTCCCCACAAGCCATAAATGATTGCCCGCTTGGTGCCGAGGGTGTCCGACATGCGCCCGGCCATGGGCCGGCTGAGCAGTGTGGCCAGGTACTGCGAACCGATCACCAGCCCGGCGATGATCGCGCTGAAACCCAGTTGCTCATGGACGTAACCGGGCAATACCGCAATCGGCAAACCGATGCAGAGAAAGGCAATGAAGGTGTAGAAAACGATGGAGACGATCTGCAGGGTGATCGCCAGGGAGCTTTGCGGTGGCAGTGGCTGCGCAGACATGAGCACTCGTTCGCGGGTGGCGGTGGGAGAGTTGCGAACATCATGGCGCGGGGCCGGGATAAATGAAAGCAGGCTAACTATTAATCCGTCGGATCTGGGTGGTGAAGCTGAGGGCCCCTTCGCGAGCAAGCTCGCTCCCACAGGGTTTGGGTGGAGCGGTTGATTGCTGACCCACCACGCAACCAATGTGGGAGCGAGCCTGCTCGCGAATTTCTGCGCATCCACAATTCCCAAACGCCGAATGCAAAAAGCCCCGTCACAAAGGACAGGGCTCTTAACTTGCAGCTTGCAGCTTGAAACTAAAAGCTGCTCTTAGAAAACAACGCCTTGGCTACGCAGGTAGTCGTCATAAGTGCCGCTGAAGTCGGTCACGCCGTTCGGGCTCAGCTCGATGATGCGCGTGGCCAGGGACGATACGAACTCACGGTCGTGGCTGACGAAAATCAGCGTGCCCGGGTAGTTTTCCAGCGCCAGGTTCAGCGCCTCGATCGATTCCATGTCCAAGTGGTTGGTCGGTTCGTCCATGATCAGCACGTTCGGCTTTTGCAGGATCAGCTTGCCGAACAGCATGCGGCCTTGCTCACCACCGGAGATGACCTTGACCGACTTGAGGATCTCGTCGTTGGAGAACAGCATGCGGCCCAAAGTACCGCGAATCATCTGCTCGCCCTGGGTCCACTGACCCATCCAGTCGAACAGGGTAACGTCGTCTTCGAAGTCGTGAGCGTGGTCCTGAGCGTAGTAGCCCAGTTCAGCGGCGTCGGTCCATTTCACACTACCGGCGTCCGGGGTCAGTTCGTTGACCAGGGTGCGCAGCAGGGTGGTCTTGCCGATACCGTTCGGGCCGATGATCGCAACGCGCTCGCCGGCTTCAACCTGGAAGCTGAAGTCCTTGAACAGGGGCTTGCCATCGAAACCCTTGGCCATTTTCTCGACCATGACCGCCTGACGGTGCAGCTTCTTGTTCTGTTCGAAACGAATGAACGGGCTGACACGGCTGGAAGGCTTGACCTCGGCCAGCTGGATCTTGTCGATCGCCTTCGCGCGGGAGGTGGCCTGCTTGGCTTTCGAGGCGTTGGCCGAGAAGCGGCTGACGAACGATTGCAGTTCGGAAATCTGCGCTTTCTTCTTGGCGTTGTCCGACAGCAGCTGCTCGCGGGACTGGGTCGCCACGGTCATGTATTCGTCGTAGTTGCCCGGGAACAGACGCAGCTCGCCGTAATCCAGGTCAGCCATGTGCGTGCACACGCTGTTCAGGAAGTGACGGTCGTGGGAGATGATGATCATCAGGCTGTTGCGCTGGGTCAGAATGTTTTCCAGCCAGCGAATGGTGTTGATGTCCAGGTGGTTGGTCGGTTCGTCGAGCAACAGCACTTCCGGATCGGAGAACAGTGCCTGCGCCAGCAATACGCGCAGTTTCCAGCCTGGCGAGACTTCGCTCATCGGTCCGAAATGCTGTTCCAGCGGAATGCCCAGACCCAGCAACAGTTCGCCGGCGCGGGATTCGGCGGTGTAGCCGTCCATCTCGGCGAATTCGGTTTCCAGCTCGGCGACGGCCATGCCGTCCTCTTCGGACATTTCAGCCAGCGAGTAGATGCGATCGCGCTCGGCCTTGACCTTCCACAGCTCTTCGTGGCCCATGATCACGGTGTCGATCACGGTGAATTCTTCGTAGGCGAACTGATCCTGGCGCAGCTTACCCAGACGCACGTTCGGCTCGAGCATGACCTGACCGCCGGACGGGTCGAGATCGCCGCCGAGGATTTTCATGAAGGTCGACTTGCCGCAACCGTTGGCACCGATCAGGCCGTAGCGGTTGCCTGCGCCGAATTTGACCGAAACGTTTTCGAACAGCGGCTTGGCGCCAAACTGCATCGTGATGTTAGCTGTGGAGATCAATTACCTTACCTATCAATGGGTTAGAGCTGGTCTGTGATGCCTGGTACAAACTTGAGTACCAATCTGGAGCTTTTCCAGCTCCCCCCAGTCTGTGCTTGAGTTGAGCCAACGCGCATAAGCCGTCCGCAACTGGGGCCGTTGAAGGCAAGCTGCTGAGCGAAGAGTGCGGGGTTCTTGTTGGACATTGGCGCGCATTGTCGCATAACTCAGACGGCAGTTATATGGCAGGCAAACGGGCGTACGCATCGGCGCGTCCGAGAAGCGATCGATATCCGCTGATCAAAATCTCGAAAACCCGAATGAACTCACTCGGCCATTTTCACTTCGGAAAGTGGAGCAGTAGCCATTTCGTTCAATCGAGTGAGGACCAAGCCATGCGAGCAATGACCTATCACGGCGCTCATGATGTGCGCGTCGAAACCGTACCGGACCCGAAACTTGAAGCCGCCGACGACATCATCCTGCGCGTCACCGCCACCGCCATCTGCGGGTCGGACCTGCACCTGTACCGAGGCAAGATACCCACCGTCGAACACGGCGATATCTTTGGCCACGAGTTCATGGGCATCGTCGAAGAAACCGGTCCAGGCGTCACCGCTGTGCAGCGCGGCGACCGCGTAGTGATTCCTTTCGTGATCGCCTGCGGCGATTGCTTCTTCTGCCAGCAAGAGCTTTATGCCGCTTGCGAGACCACCAACGAAGGTCCCGGCGCGGCGCTGAACAAGAAAATGATTCCGCCACCGGCGGCGCTGTTCGGCTACAGCCGCTTGTATGGCGGAATTCCCGGCGGCCAGGCGGAATTGGTGCGGGTGCCAAAAGCCAATACCGGCCCGTTCAAGGTGCCGGGCACGCTGTCGGACGAGAAAGTACTGTTTCTCTCTGACATCCTGCCGACGGCTTGGCAAGCCGTGATCAACGCCGGCGTGGTGCAAGGTTCGAGTCTGGCCATCTACGGCGCCGGCCCGGTCGGTTTGTTGACCGCAGCCTGCGCCAGAATGCTCGGCGCCGAGCAGATCTTCATGGTCGATCACCATCAGTACCGCCTCGATTACGCCCAGCGCACCTACGGGGTGATTCCGATCAACTTCGATGAGGACGATGACCCGGCCGACACGATCACCAGCCAGACCCCAGGCCACCGCGGCGTTGATGCGGTGGTCGACGCCGTCGGCCTTGAAGCCAAGGGCAGCACCACCGAAACGGTCATGGCTACACTCAAGCTCGAAGGCAGCAGCGGCAAGGCCTTGCGCCAGTGCATCGCGGCCGTCCGGCGCGGTGGTGTGGTCAGCGTTCCGGGGGTGTATGCCGGGTTTATCCATGGCTTCATGTTCGGCGACGCTTTTGACAAGGGCCTGACCTTCAAAATGGGCCAGACTCATGTGCAGCGTTTTCTGCCCGAGCTGCTTGGCTACATCGAAACCGGCAAGCTGCAGCCCGAGGCGATCATCACCCACAGGCTGTCGCTGGAACAGGCCGCCGAGGGCTATAAGATCTTCAATAAAAAACAGGAAGAATGCCGCAAGGTGATTCTGACCCCGGGTGGCAGCGATGTTCCGCTGGCGCAGATGGATGAAACCACGCCGTTCGCACCGGCCACCTGAAACTGAGGAGTTTTCATGGCGCTACCGTCATCTTCGTTCGCAGCCCCCGTGCGCGCATGGTTTGTCAGCCTGGCGCGTACTGGCTGGGGAGGTCGCATTTTCTGGCTGACCCTGGTCGGTGTGACCGTGTTGCTGCTGATCAGTGGCTACACCGGTTTGGTCAGTACGGGCCGCGACACCTTGCGCCTCGCCAGCCTTGGCGGGCTGTCGGGTTTTGCCGCTACGGCAGTCGGTGCGTTATTGGCCTTGGCGTTGCGGGCGATTACTTCGCGAACCCAGGACACCATGCTCGGGTTTGCGGCGGGGATGATGCTGGCGGCCAGTTCCTTTTCATTGATCCTGCCGGGCATCGCGGCGGCGAAGGAGGCGGTGAGCAGTCCCATGCTCGCCGCGGCTGTCGTCGTGGCCGGCATGGCTCTGGGCGTGGCGTTGATGGTCGGCCTCGACCGCTTCGTCCCGCATGAACATGAAAAGAGCGGGCGGCGCGGGCCTGAGGCGAAACGCTTCAATCGGGTCTGGCTGTTTGTCCTGGCGATCACGCTGCACAACCTCCCGGAAGGCATGGCGATCGGCGTCAGCTTCGCCACCGGCGACATGAAAATCGGCCTGCCGCTGACCACCGCCATTGCCATTCAGGATATCCCCGAAGGTCTGGCCGTGGCGTTGGCGCTGCGGGTCACTGGCATTACCGCCGGTCGCGCGGCGTTGATTGCCGCCGCTTCAGGACTGATGGAACCGTTGGGCGCGATTATCGGTTTGGGCGTCACCAACAGCTTCGCGTTGGGCTTTCCGGTGGCGATGGGTCTGGCTGCGGGCGCGATGATTTTCGTGGTTTCCCATGAAGTGATTCCGGAAACTCACCGCAACGGTCACGAAACCCCGGCCACGCTCGGGCTGATGCTCGGCTTCGGCGTGATGATGTTTCTCGATACCGCTTTGGGCTAAAACCCTCACACGCCACTGAGCGTATCGCCACGCACAAAAAAGGAATTTTTTTCAGCGCCAATCACTCTTTCGTTTATAGGCAATGCCAATAACGCAGGGGAATGAGTCATGTCGCTGATCGAAATCCCGACCAGGAAGTCTTCGGGTAAAACATCCATGCCGGCGGATACCGAGCGCCGGCTCTATGACCGATTGCTGGCGGAAGACTCCACGGTTGATCGCGCGGCACTGGACTTTTTGCGCCGGCAATTGAGCAAGGCGGCTGCGCTGCCTGACGATTTGCCGGCTACCGCCGAAGAGTTGTTGCAATGGTCCGAAAGCCGTTGCGCCAGCGTGGCTGCCGAATACGCTGAATACCTTGAACAACGCCAGCAGGGCGGGCCACGCCGCTATTTCCGCAACAAATCCCACGCGTTGTACTTCATTCTGCATGTGGCACCGACCAAAGAGGTCGATGGCGCCTGGCTGGCCGGGCTGCTGCCGCAGTGGCAGGATCCTCGTTTCGATGACTTGCTCGACACCTACCTTGAAGAGTTGGGCGAGGGCGTGCCTCGGCAGAACCATGTGGTGATCTATCGCAAACTGCTCGCCGAGCACGATTGCTCCGATCTGAGCGGTCTTGCTGACGAGTATTTTCTGCAAGGCGCGGTGCAGTTGGCACTGGGACGCTTCGGCGGGCAGTTTCTGCCGGAAGTCATCGGCTTCAATCTGGGCTACGAGCAATTGCCGCTGCACTTGTTGATCACTGCGTATGAGCTGGCAGAGCTGGGCATCGATCCGCACTATTTTCGCTTACATGTGACCATCGACAACGCCAGCACCGGCCACGCGCGCAAGGCTGTGCAATCGATGCGCGAACTGATGCCGCTGGGCGAAGAGCGCGACGAGTTCTACCGGCGCATGGCGATCGGTTATCGCCTGAATGATGTCGGCAAGGGCACCACCGCAGTGATCAACGAGTTCGATCTGGACCGCGAAGTGATCGCCATGCTTGAGCGCAAAGCGGTGTTCGGTCGGCACATGCATTCCGATTACTGCCGCATCGAAAACCGCACCATCAACCAATGGTTGGCCACGCCGGGGCAAATGGGTGAATTCCTCTCGGCGCTGGAGCGCAAGAGCTGGATCAAGCGCGGTGAGGCGGTGGAAGAAAGCCGTTTCTGGCGTTTGATCGACGGCAGCGATGCGGCGATGTTTGGTGTGTTCAACGGCTATGAAAAACAGCTGTTGCGTGACTGGATCACTCAGGATTGCCCGGCATCCCGGCCTCGGCCTTACGTGCGCCGCGAAGCCGCTGTCGAGGAAACCTTTGACGATGATGCCGATCTGCTCAATCTGGAAGCGGCACTGGCTGACAAGCCTGCCGCCGAGCAAATGGCGTTATTGATGCCTTGGCTGCAACCGCAGCGGCACTGGCGCCCGGCCGGACTATTCGCGACGCGTCGCTTCATCCAACTGCGCGCCCGCTTGCGTTGAAACAAGGAGGCTTCATGTCGGCACAAGAAACATCGGACAGAGCGCTGTTCGAGCTGGGCAAGCGCCTGCTCGACAGCGGTTATCACTTCATTACCCCAACGCCGTTGACTCATGAACGATTTCTGCAGCGCTTTGCTACGCCGTTGGCCAAGGATCTGCGGGACGTCTTCGGCTGGTCGATGCCGTTTCCTGCCGAGCTGTTCAGCGCAGACGAACTGGCCAGCCTGGAGCAGGCCGGCATCGTCGAACGCGATGGCGCGGTGTGGCGCAGCCATGTGCGCTGGTCGACGCTGAATGACCGCTTGTTCGCTCACTCGGCGTTTCCGACGACGGCGAGCGACGCGGTGTTCTTCGGCCCCGACACTTACCGCTTTGCTCAAGCGATCGAAGCGCAATTGCAGCAGCGCTTTTCGCCGGTCAGGCGCGCTGTTGATATCGGTTGCGGCAGCGGCGCCGGTGCGGTGCTGATCGCCAAGGCTCGGCCTGATGCCGAGGTGTGGGCGGTGGATATCAACCCGCAGGCGTTGCGCATGAGTGCGGTCAATGCCGAGCTGGCCGGGGCCAGCAATGTGTCGGTCTATCACAGCGATCTGCTCGCCAGCGTCGAAGGCCAGTTCGACTTGATCATCGCCAATCCACCGTACATGAATGACTCGCAACAGCGCGCTTATCGCCATGGCGGCGGGGCGCTGGGTGAGGGTTTGTCGGTGCGGATCGTGCGTGAGGCGCTGCCGCGCCTGGAGGTCGGCGGCACGTTGCTGGTGTATACCGGCGTGGCGATCGTCGCCGGGCAGGATCCGTTCCGCGAGGCGGTGGCGCCGCTGCTCAAGGGCGAGCGTTTCGGCTGGACTTATCGCGAGCTCGATCCGGATGTGTTCAGTGAGGAACTGCTCAAGCCTGAATATGAGCGCGCCGAGCGCATCGCCGTGGTCGCGCTGACGGTAACCCGCGAGCAGTGACCTATGATTGGGCCACTGCTCGCGCCGTGGCCTTTAACGATTTCTGATGCGCGAGATCGTCAGCAGGCAAACCCCCACCAACATCGCTGCCCCGGCTACCAGCAGTGGAGAAGGGCGTATCGGCTGGCGCGAGATGCGCTCGATGCGCCCTGCGATCGAAGCGCGTACCGGCGCCGCAGGGTCCGCCTGATAGGGCGCTTCTTCGATCTCCAGGCGCAAGCCATCCGCCATCACCAGCGTCAGCCCCTCGATAGTGCCGGCAATCCTGTCCGGATAAACCGGCTCACCGGTCGGGTCGAGCTGGTCGTAGAAGAAAGTCTGCCCTTCAAGCCAGCCGACAGCGGTCTGCAATTCAGGTCCCAGGTAATACTTGCCATCAAGAAAAAAGCCAGAGAATTGCGGCGCGCGTTCGAGGCTCTCAATGCGATAGCGCTGACCTGGTTTCATACCGGTTTCTGGGGCGATCATGGGGGTTCCTCCGTTATTGGTAAGCGATAGAGGAGCGCGTGCCAAGTGTGGTTCCATCGAAATGAGCAATGGGCGTTTCGCCTGCTTGCGGAGCGGCGCGGGCATTACCTGAGAGAGCTGCAAGACAGTTTTTCACAGTTGAGGATTCACTATCGGTTACAAAGTGTGGCTAAAATGCCAGCCATTCACCGAGCGCCCGGAAACGGCGCGGGCCAAGGACGCGCCCTGTGCATCAAGACCGCTGCATAAGACGCTGGGCCCCAGGCCGCCACGCGCGCAGTTTGTTCACTTTTGACGTGTGACCCTTTTCCGTGAAACTCATCATTGCCGCTGTTTATGTCATCTCCATTGCTTACGTTCACCTGCGTGGACGCGTACGCCACAAGCTGGGGCGGCAATTGAGTGACCATTCGACGTTCCTCGCGCCGATCAACTGCTTCCTCTATCTGTTTTCCAGGATGCCGAACAAGCCGTATCTGGACCCGGCGGATTTCCCTGATCTGAGCCCGTTGCAGGCCCATTGGGAAGAGATTCGCGAGGAAGGCCAGAATCTGCTGCGTGCCGGCGAGATCAAGCGTTCGAATCAGTATGACGATGTTGGCTTCAACTCCTTCTTCAAGACCGGCTGGAAGCGTTTTTATCTGAAGTGGTACGGCGACAGTCACCCGTCGGCAATGAAGCTGTGCCCACGCACCACCGAACTGGTGCAGAGCATCGGCTCGATCAAGGCGGCGATGTTTGCCGAGCTGCCACCGGGCTCGAAACTGGTGCGCCATCGCGATCCTTACGCCGGCTCATATCGTTATCACTTGGGTCTGGATACGCCGAATGATCCTGGCTGCTACATCAACGTCGACGGCGAGAGCTATCACTGGCGCGATGGCGAAGCGGTGATGTTCGACGAGACGTTTATCCATTACGCAGAAAACACCACGGATCAGAACCGTATCATTCTGTTCTGCGACATCGAGCGACCGCTGAAATACCGCTGGGCCGCCGCCTTCAACCGCTGGTTCAGCCGCACGGTGATGTCCGCGGCGGGCGCGCCGAATGATGCGGGGGACAAGACCGGTGGCATCAACCGCTTGTTTACCAAAATCTACAAGATCCGCTTGCGCGGCAAAGAGCTGAAGAAGCGCAACCGTACGCGGTATTACTTGGAGAAGTGGGCGATTTTTGCCGGGTTGTTGGCGATCTTCATTCTGATCTGAAGATTTGCGGCGTCATCGCTGGCCTCTTCGCGAGCAAGCCCGCTCCCACATTTGAGTGGAGTTAATGCAAATATTGCGTCCGACTCCGAACCCTGTGGGAGCGGGCTTGCTCGCGAATGCCGGCTCCCATTCAACATGTTTGGTCGTGACTCCACTTGGCAATCTTTATTCTGATCTGGAGATTTGCGGTGTCATCGCTGGCCTCTTCGCGAGCAAGCCCGCTCCCACATTTGATTGGGGTGGATGCAAATATTGCATCCGACTTCGAACCCTGTGGGAGCGGGCTTGCTCGCGAATGCGGGCTCACATTCAACACGTTTGTTCCTGACTCCACCTGGCAATCTTCATTCTGATCTGGAGATTTGCGGTGTCATCGCTGGCCTCTTCGCGAGCAAGCCCGCTCCCACATTTGATTGGGGTGGATGCAAATATTGCATTCGACTCCGAACCCTGTGGGAGCGGGCTTGCTCGCGAATGCTCGCTCACATTCAACACGTTTGGTCCTGACTCCACCTGGCAATCTTCATTCTGATCTGAAGATTTGCGGTGTCATCGCTGGCCTCTTCGCGAGCAAGCCCGCTCCCACATTTGAGTGGAGTTAATGCAAATATTGCGTCCGACTCGCTCGCGAATGCCGGCTCACATTCGACACGTTTGGTCCTGACTCCACCTGGCAATCTTCATTCTGATCTGAAGATTTGCGGTGTCATCGCTGGCCTCTTCGCGAGCAAGCTCGCTCCCACATTCGAGTGGGGTGGATGCAAATATTGCATTCGACTCCGAACCCTGTGGGAGCGGGCTTGCTCGCGAAGGGGCCTTCAGCTTCAAGGCAATTTCGTCTGATTCAACGCTCACTCCCCAGACGCCTTCCTGGTCTTCTTAGCCGGCGCCGCCTTCCTGGTTGATTTCGCCTTGGGCTTGGCCGGTGCCTTGCCGCCAAGGCTGCGTTTGAGCAGTTCGGTCAAATCGATAACGTCGGCAGTCTTGCGCTCTTCCTCGCCAGTGGCGGTCTCGACGTCCTCAATCTTGCCTTCGTGGGCTTTCTTCTCGACCAGCGCCATGATCTTGTCTTCGAACTCGTCCTTGTAGTCCTCAGGCGACCACTCCGAGGTCATGTCTTCAACCAGACGTTTAGCCATGTCCAGCTCGCCCTTGGCCAATTGCGGCTTGGTCACTTCGCTGCCCAGCGCCAGTTCATCGAGGCTGCGCACTTCCTGTGGCCAGCGCAGTTTGACCAAAACCAGCGCCGACTCCAGCGGCATCAACGCAGCCAGGTATTGACGTGTATGCAGGACAACGCGGGCGAGGGCGACCTTGTTGGTTTTGCTCAGGGTTTCGCGCAGCAACGCGTAGACCTTGCCGCCGCGCTTGTCTGGCGCCAGGTAGTAGGGCGTATCGATGTTCTGCAGCGGAATCTGCTCGGCGTCGACAAACGAGAAAATATCGATGGTCTGCGTGGAAACGGGGTGCGCCGAGCGGATTTCCTCTTCGCTGAGCACCACGTAGCGGCCCTTTTCGTAGGCAACGCCTTTGACGATGTTCTCTTTGGTGACTTCCTTGCCGGTGACCTTGTTGATGCGTTTATAGCCCACCGGGTCCATGCTGCGGCTGTCGAGCCAGTCGAAGTCCACGCCTTGGGACGACGTCGCTGAAACCAGCGCCACGGGGATGTGTACCAGTCCAAAACTGATTGCGCCTTTCCAGATTGCCCGAGCCATGACCTGTCCTCCGAGTGATGATCAGGTGACCTGTGGCGCGGCGAGAAAGTTTCCAGTGATTGCGCGGCTTCCAGCGCTACGGTCAAGCCGTGTTACATGTTGTTTAAGGCACGAGGGTTAACAAATCCGAACCCACGGCGTAGCGTGGGCTCCAAGGCTCTAGTCCACGCACATCGAGAGGTATTTTCCATGAACCGGTTAATGATTGGCATCGCCGTCCTCGCCCTCAGTGGCGGCCTGGTTCATGCCGATGTCGTGCTGGCGCAAAGCCCTACCGGCAACAGCAACAATCCCTACAACAGCCCGATCCGCCGGGCCAATCCCAACAGCATGCAGGGCACCCAGTCCAGCGCTCCGCCCCTTCGCGGGCCGAACACCGTTCCCGTGCCACGTCAGCCGACCGTTGAAAATCGCGGTATCGGCAACGGCCAGCCAGTTCGCTCGGTGCCGAGCAATCCGCCAACCTTCATTCCCAACCCGCCCCCACGGGGCACCGGCAGCAACCGTTGAACGGCAGGACTGATGTTCTGTCAGCCTTTCACACGAACAAAAGGAATCGTGCATGTTGCGTAAAATCCTACTAGCCACCTGCTGCGCCGCCGCGCTGATCAGTGCCCCGGCCTTCGCCGCCGCGCCCAAGGAGCTGAAAAGCGAACAGGGCATTCTTGAAGTCACCACCGTTGCCCAAGGCCTGGAACATCCGTGGGCGCTGGCATTTCTGCCTGATCAGAAGGGCATGCTGGTGACCGAGCGCCCGGGCCACCTGCGCGTCGTGAGCAAGGACGGCAAACTGTCGGAGCCGATCAGTGGCGTGCCGCAAGTCTGGGCCAAAGGCCAGGGCGGTTTGCTCGATGTGGCGCTGTCGCCAGACTTCAAGCAGGACCGCATGGTCTATCTGTCGTATGCCGAAGGTGGTGGTCAGGGGGGCAAGGCTGGTACGGCGGTAGGGCGCGGACGGCTTTCCGATGACCTGAAGACGCTGAAGGACTTCAATGTGATTTTCCGTCAGGAACCGAAGCTGTCGGTGAGCAACCATTTCGGTTCGCGGCTCGTGTTTGATCGCGACGGATATCTGTTCATCACGCTCGGCGAAAACAACGATCGGCCGACTGCGCAGGATCTCGACAAGTTGCAAGGCAAAGTCGTACGCATCTTCCCGGATGGCAAGGTGCCGGACGATAACCCTTTCGTCGGCCAATCCGGCGTCCGGCCTGAAATCTGGTCGTATGGCCTGCGCAATCCGCAGGGCGCGGCGCTCAATCCGTGGACCGGCACGCTGTGGGAGAACGAACACGGGCCACGTGGCGGCGATGAAGTGAACATCATCGAGCGCGGCAAAAACTACGGCTGGCCGTTGGCGACCCATGGCATCAATTACTCGATGCAGCCGATTCCGGAGGCGCAGGGCAAAACTGCCGAAGGCACCGTGGCGCCGCACCATGTCTGGGAAAAATCGCCCGGCGTTACCGGCATGGCGTTCTACGACGCCGATCGCTTCAAACCGTGGCAGCACAACGCATTTATCGGCGCGCTGGTGTCCCAGGAACTGATTCGCCTGCAATTCGATGGCGACAAAGTCGTGCATGAAGAGCGTTTGCTGGGTGAGTTGAACAAGCGCATCCGCGACGTGCGGCAAGGGCCGGATGGCTATCTGTATGTGCTGACGGATGAAGAGAATGGCTCGCTGTACAGGCTGGGGCTGAAATGATTGCGTGCGGTGAGTGATCCGACGCCTTCGCGAGCAGGCTCGCTCCCACATTGAAATGCAGTCTCCCTGTGGGAGCGAGCCTGCTCGCGAAGAGGCCCGCGCATCTTGCGCAGACTCAGAGCAGTCCCGCATTTGGCTGAACCGCCGTCCTGTTGCCTTGTTATAGTTCGGGCCTTAATTCCCAGCCCGGTAAAGGATCACTGCCATGACTCAATACTCCGCCTTCAGCGTCGAACTGGCCGATAACATCGCGCATGTGCAGATCAATCGCCCGGAAAAGATCAACGCAATGAACGCGGCGTTCTGGAGCGAGATCGTCGAAATCTTCCAATGGATCGACGATACCGACGAAGTCCGCGTGGTAGTCCTCAGCGGTAACGGCAAACATTTCTCTTCCGGCATCGATCTGATGATGCTCGCCAGTGTCGCCAATGAACTGGGTAAGGACGTGGGCCGCAATGCGCGCCTGTTGCGACGCAAGATCCTCAATCTGCAAACCTCATTCAACGCCGTCGACAACTGCCGCAAACCGGTACTCGCCGCGATTCAGGGCTATTGCCTGGGCGGGGCAATCGATCTGATCGCCGCCTGTGACATGCGTTATGCCGCCGAGGACGCACAGTTCTCGATCAAGGAAATCGATATCGGCATGGCCGCCGACGTCGGCACGTTGCAACGGTTGCCGCGAATCATCGGAGACGGCATGCTGCGTGAACTGGCTTACACCGGCCGCACCTTTAGCGCCGAAGAAGCGCGCAGCATGGGCCTGGTCAATCGGGTCTACAGCGACAAGGACACACTGCTTGAGGGCGTATTCGACATTGCCCGTGACATCGCTGCGAAGTCGCCGATTGCCGTGACCGGCACCAAGGAAATGATCAGCTACATGCGTGACCACCGTATCGACGATGGTCTCGAATACGTTGCCACCTGGAACGCTGCCATGCTGCAATCCAACGATCTGCGCGTGGCCATGGCCGCCCACATGAGCAAACAGAAACCCGAATTTCTGGATTGAGTTAACCATGACCTCTCGCTGGACCACTGCAGTACTCGACACCGATCAACCCGGCGGCTGGGCCGTAGCGCGCAGCCCGGAAGGCTTTCTGTTCGATGACAACGGCGCGCTGTTTGCGCGTGAATGGCTCAAGCGCCAGGACCTTTCGGTCCTCGCCGAGCATGGCATTGGTCATCTTGATGGCGAACCGGTGTATCTGCTCGAGTTGCGCAGTGCCAGCGAAGTGCCTGGTTGCGGTTGGAAAGGCCTGCGGGCGTTCATGCTCGAGGGGGATCACACCCTGTACAAAGTGCTCGGTTATGCCGCACAGATCGGCACTTGGGCGCGCGAGCATCGCTTCTGCGGCAATTGTGGACAGCCGATGACACAAGTGCCGCGCGAGCGGGCGATGTATTGCCAGCCGTGCGATCTGCGCAGCTATCCGCGCATCTCACCGAGCATGATCGTGCTGATCACCCGTGGCGACGAGATCCTTCTGGCGCGCTCACCGCGTTTCGTCACCGGGGTTTACAGCACGCTGGCCGGTTTCGCCGAGCCGGGGGAGTCGGCTGAGGATTGCCTGATTCGCGAAGTGCGCGAAGAAGTGCAGATCGAGGTGAAGAACATCCAGTACATCGGTAGCCAGTGCTGGCCGTTCCCGCATTCGATGATGCTCGGCTTCCATGCCGAATACGCCGGTGGCGAGATTGTCTGTCAGGAAGACGAGATCGAGGACGCCCAGTGGTTCAACGTGCATGAGCTGCCGCCGTTGCCGGCGTCGCGCTCGATTGCTCGATACCTGATCGATGTCTACGTGGCGCGGCGCTTAGGCCACGCTGAACCAGTGCTGCCAGGCTAGGCGCACAGTCAAGCCAAGCACCACGGTGATGAACACTGGACGAATGAATTTGGCGCCGCCGCTGATTGCCGTGCGTGCGCCAAAGAAGGCCCCGACCATCACCGACAGGCCCATGCACAGGCCAATGATCCAGTCGACTTGACCCGAGAAGATGAACACCGACAACGCCGCGATGTTGCTGACGAAGTTCATGCTGCGCGCCACGCCGCTGGCCTTGACCAGATCGATCGGGTACAGCAGCAGACTGCTCACCGTCCAGAACGCTCCCGTGCCGGGGCCAGCCACGCCATCGTAGAAACCGAGGCTGAAGCCTTGGGTCGATTGCCATTTCTTTTTGATCGGAGCATCGCTGTCCAGCGGCGCTTTCGGCGTGCCGCCAAACAGCAAGTACAGGCCGCAGGCGAAGACGATCACCGGCAGCATCTTGTTCAGCCATTCGGCCGGCAGGTAATGCGCAACCACCGCACCGGTCAGCGCGCCGACCAGCGTGCCGACAATCGCGTGGGTCCACTGGCGTGGATGAAACAGTTTGCGCTTGTAGAAGGTGAAGCTGGCAGTCGCCGAACCGAAGGTCGAGCTCAATTTGTTGGTGCCCAGCACCAGATGCGGCGGCAGGCCCGCCGTCAGCAGCGCCGGTGTGGTCAACAGACCGCCACCGCCAGCAATGGCATCGATGAAACCGGCAAGGAAGGCAACGGCAGCCAGAATGGCCAGGGTGGTGAGGTCAACGCTGAGTTCGAAAGGCATGGAGTCGACTTATTCGGCAGGGCGCAGAACGTGGGCTGCGGGGAGGGCGGTCATGTTACCTGTATCCAACTGTTGCGGCGAGTCACAGGTCCTCTTCGCGAGCAGGCTCGCTCCCACACATGGGGTGCCTTACCCAACATCAATGTTCACAACAAAACCATCGTAGGAGTGAGCCTGCTCGCGATGGCGGCTCGTCAGACGTGAAGATGTCACAGACATGACGCTATCGCGAGCAGGCTCACTCCTACATGGGACCGTGTTCGGCTTAGAGGCCGAGTTCACTCAGCCCCGGATGATCATCCGGCCGGCGGCCCAGCGGCCAGTGGAATTTGCGCTCGCTTTCCTTGATCGGCATGTCGTTGATGCAGGCATAGCGCTGGAACATCAGGCCGTTGTCATCGAACTCCCAGTTCTCGTTGCCGTACGAACGGAACCAGTTGCCCGAGTCGTCGTGCCATTCATAGGCATAACGCACGGCGATACGCGTATCGGAGTAGGCCCAGAGTTCTTTGATCAAGCGATAATCCAGTTCCTTCGCCCATTTGCGCGTCAGGAAAGCCTTGGCTTCTTCGCGATTGTTGGCGAACTCGGCGCGATTGCGCCATTGGGTGTCGAGGGTGTAAGCGAGCGATACCTTTTCCGGATCGCGGCTGTTCCAGCCATCTTCGGCGAGACGCACCTTCTCGATGGCTGAAGCATGGTCGAACGGGGGCAATGGCGGACGTACCTGGGCTGCAGTCGACATGTTCAATCTCCTGATTCATTTGATGTATGAACAACAAGTCCGGCTTATTAAGAGTTACAGGCCCAATAACTTTCGCGCCATGCATTGCGCATTATCGGCGGCACTGTGATCACCCATCACAAGCGCTACGGTAATGGCGCCTTCAATCAGGATCAGCAACTGTCTGGCCAATAGCTGCGGATCCTCGGCACCATACTCGGTACACAGCTCGCACACGTAGTCGAGCAGCTTCTGTTTGTGTTCCTTGGCCACCAGCCGCACCGGATCCAGTGGATCACCGGTTTCGCCGCTGGTGTTGATAAAGGCGCAGCCGCGAAAGCCTTCCGAGTCGAACCAGCCCTTGAGCACGGTAAACAGGTTGAGCAGGCGACCGGCCGGCGTTTCGGCCTGTTCGACAGCGTTTGTGTACCAGTGCATCCAGCGGATATCGCGTCGTTGCAGGGCGGCGACCACCAGCGCGTCCTTATCGGCAAAGTAACGGTAGATGCTTTTTCTGGAGACGCCGGCGGTCTTCACCAAGAGATCCATGCTGGTGGCAGCGATGCCACTTTTGTAGATCAACTTTTCGGTGACATCCAGAATGATGTCGCGTGTTTCGTTGCTGATTGATTTGTTCATGTGGTGAACAGTAGAACGGTTGTTCTCCTTGGTCAAGCGGATATGTATTGCGTCTGTGAAATCGCTTTCGCGAGCAGGCTCGCTCCCACAGGGGACCGCATTGCGAAGGTGGGAGCGAGCCTGCTCGCGAAGGGGGCCGTTACCGACACTGACAAGACCCGGCGCAGACGATGGTGTAAGCTCTCGAACTCTTCGGAATCGAACCTTGCGAGCCTTATGCCGTTGCTTTTCAAACGTTCTCTGCTGCCTAAACTGCGCAGCTTCGCGCTGACCGCCGAGGCGGTGAGCATTCTGTCCAGTGCTGCTGAATTCCGACGCTGCCTGCTCGAGCAAATCGCTGCAGCGACCCAACGCATCTACATCGTTGCGCTGTATCTGCAGCAAGACGAAGCCGGCCAGGAAATCCTCGACGCCCTGCACGCCGCCAAGCTCAAGCGTCCCGAGCTGGAAATCGCCGTGGTGGTCGACTGGTTGCGCGCCCAGCGCGGTCTGATCGGTGCCGGCAAGCAACCGGGCAATGCCGCCTGGTATCAGGACATGACCCGCACGCATCAAAGCGAAGTGCCGATCTACGGCGTACCGGTGCAGACCCGCGAGCTGTTCGGCGTGCTGCACCTCAAGGGCTTCGTGATCGATGACAAGGTGGTCTACAGCGGCGCGAGCCTCAACAATGTCTACCTGCACAAACTCGACAAGTACCGCTTCGACCGCTACCACGTGCTGCTCAGTCGTGAGCTGGCGGATTCGATGCATCATCTGGTCAAGCATGGCCTGATCGAATCAAAAGCCGTGCACCGCCTCGACCTGCCGAACCTGCCGAGCACACGCAGCCTGCGCAACGACATCGGTGACCTGCGCAGTCGACTCAAGTACGCGACGTACGACACCGGTGCCGGCAGTACCAGCAAAGAAGGGCTGTCGGTCACGCCACTGCTCGGCGTCGGCAAGAACAACCCGCTGAACCGGGCGATTCTCGAACTGATCGCCAGCGCGCAAAAGCAGCTGACCATCTGTACACCGTACTTTAATCTGCCACTCGGCGTGATTCGTGAGATCAACCGTGCTCTGGCCCGAGGCGTGAAGATCGACATCGTGGTCGGCGACAAGACCGCCAACGATTTCTATATTCCGCCGAGCGAGCCGTTCAAGGTAATCGCCGCGCTGCCCTATCTGTATGAGATCAGCCTGCGCCGTTTTGCCAAACGTCATCAGCACAGCATCGACAGCGGCCAGTTGAACCTGCACCTGTGGCGCGACGGCGACAATACCTATCACCTTAAAGGCATGTGGATCGATCAGCGTTACACCTTGCTGACCGGCAACAATCTCAACCCACGGGCGTTCCGCCTCGATCTGGAAAACGCACTGCTGATCGAAGACCCGAAGGGCGAGTGGCTGGAGCCAAGGGCGAAAGAGCTGGAAAACATCTTCCGCCATACCACTCGGATCGACAGTTTTCAGAATCTGGAGACACTGCCGGACTACCCGGCAGGGGTGGCGAAGTTTCTCAAGCGGGTGAGCCGGGTGAGGATTGAGCGGTTGCTCTACAGGATTCTCTAGCGCTGCTGAAATCGCTATCGCGGGCAAGCCCGCTCCCACAGTGTTCGATGTCGTTCACAAAGCCTGTGCACACCTAGAAACCTGTGGGAGCGGGCTTGCCCCTCGATGAGGCGCTGAAGATTTAATTCAGACCCAACTTCCCGCGCATCATCGACAAATCTTCCGCCAGGGTATTCACCGGTCCGACCAGCGCTTTGCGGTCGTTGTCCTTCACTTTGTCGTAGGTTTCAAAGCCGCCATCCGCGGTCTTGTACTTGGCCAGAATCCTGTCGACCGTGGCGAAGTTCTTGTCGACTTTCGCTACGAACGCTTTGTCCTGCTGTTCGATCTGCGGGCGGAACAGATCGACGATCTTCTTCGCGCCGTCGATATTCCCTTGGAAGTCGTACAGGTCCGTGTGGCTGTAGCGATCCTCCTCGCCGGAGATCTTCGTCGCCGCGACTTCTTCCAACAGCGCAGCAGCGCCGCCGACGACTTTCTCCGGCGGGAAAGTCAGCCCGGCCACACGGGTTTGCAGATCCTGCACGTCCTTGTTCAAGCCGTCGGCCAATGCATCCAGGCCCTGGGTGGATTTCTCCGCGAACAGCGAATATTCGATGCGGTGGAAGCCGGTGAAATCTTCAGCCTTCACGCCTTTTTCGTGGTCGTCGACACGCGAGTCGATGGACGCATCGAGATCGCTGAACAGCTCGGCAATCGGCTCGATCGACTCGTAATACACCCGCGTCGGCGCGTAGAGCTTCTGCGCGGTGGCCAGATCGCCTTTCTTCACCGCGTCGGTGAACTGCTGGGTGTGGCTCGCCAGTTCATCGAGTTTTTCGGTGACGTAAATCTTGTAGTCCGACACCGGCCCCACCAGATCCAGCGGCGCCGTCGCGGCGAACGCCGACAGCGGGGTGTTGAGCAAACCAAGGGTCAGCAATAACGCGAGTGGCGTCTTTTTCATGGGGCGGCTCCAGTGTCGGTTGGGTGTCATGCGGTTTTGTTGTGGGAGGTTGCAGCCAGTAACGAGCGACCGATGAAATCGTCATCGCCGGTCACGCCGGGCAGGGTGAAGAAGTAACCGCCGCCGACCGGTTTGAGGTATTCCTCAAGCGGCTCGCCATTGAGGCGGGTTTGCACGGTGATAAAGCCTTTTTCCAGGTCGGCCTGGTAGCAAATGAACAGCAGACCCATGTCGAGTTGGCCGTTCTTGTTGACGCCGTTGGAGTAGTTGAACGGCCGGCGCAGGATCAGGTTGGCCTGGGCCGCGGCGGTGCGCGGGTTGGCCAATCGGATGTGCGCGTCTAGTTTGGTCAGCTTGCCGGCCGGGTCTTTGCTGTAATCCGGCACTTGGCTTTCGCTGTGGCCACCGATGGGCGCGCCGCTGCTCTTGACCCGGCCGAGAATGCTTTCCTGCTCCTGCAACGGCGTGCGATCCCAGCGCTCGACAAAGTTGCGGATGATGCGCACCGCTTGATAACTGCCATGGGCAGCCCAGGCCGGTTCGTCACTGTCCGGTTGTACCCAGACAATCCGCTCCATGGCCTTGGCGTCGTTGGAATCAGGGTTGGCCGAGCCATCGCGAAAACCGAGAAAGTTGCGCGCCGACTGCGCCGACACACCGGGTTTGGCCGGCGCTTGCGGCGGTACGCTGCCTTCCTGTTTCCAGCGCACCAGCAGCAGGTCGGGGAGGTTTTTGACGATATCGCGAAGCGCGTGAATGTTGGTGTCGGCGGTGTTGGCGCAGAACTGCAGGCTCAGGTCGCCATGGCAGCAATCGGCATCCAGCGCATCGTTGGGAAAGCCGACCATGCGTTGCAGACGCTTGGGCTTTGCCGCCGCCAGACCGAAGCGCTCGTCGAACAGCGAATCGCCGACGGAAACGCTGATGGTCAGGTTGTCCGGGGTGACTACCGGGCCGAGGATGCCGGAGTCCGGCGGCGGCAGTTTCGGATCGATCTGTGCGACCGGGCCGCCCTTCATCAAAAACGCAATGCGTTCGTTGAGGGTGCGGAACAGCCGCTCGAGGTCTTCGCGATCACTGGCCAGCACATCGAACGCCACCAGCATTCCCGAGGCCGGGCGCGGGGTAACGATGCCGGCCTGGTGTACGCCGTGGAAATCGTGGCGATCTTCGGTCTTGTCGCTGCTCGGTGCTTCGGTGACTTGTGCCGGTGCGGCGGCCATGGCCGGGCAGCTCAGCGCCGATCCGGCAAGGGCGACACCGGCGGCGCCCATGCCCATCAGCACGCGACGTCGTTGCAGGTTGAGTGGTTCTGAATCGTTCATCGGGTCGTCTTCTGCTTACAGGCCGGAAAGGCCGAGGGCGGGGTCGATGCCCTCCAGCGCCGTGGCCAGAGTCTTGGCTTTGGCGGCGATCTGCTGGCGTTGCGCGGCGGTCACGGCGTCGTAACTGACGTAGCCATCGGCGGATTTGAACGCGTTGAGCTGGCTGTCGAAATCACTCAGCGCCTGATCGACGTTCGCCAACACGTCAGCGGAGGATTTGCTCAGCATTGGGCGCAACAGGTCGACGACCTTGCGCGCGGTTTGCGCGTTGGCGGCGAAACCGTTGAGATCGCTGTGGCTGTAGCGCTCTTCTTCGCCGCTGGCAGCGCGCACCTCGGCGAGGCTGTCGAGGTTGCGCACGATGATGCTGACCAGTTGCTCCGGCGGCAGTGACTGCGCGAGCAATTGCTGTTTGAGCGTGGTGACGTCAGCGAGCAGGCGCTGGGCAATCGGCGCGACATCGTCGAGTTTGCGCTGCTGAAACAGCGCGTATTCGAGGCGATGGAAACCGACAAACGCCGGATCCTGCTCACGTTTCTCGAAATAATCGGCGCGGGCATTGATCTGATTGTCCAGCTCGGCCAGACGCTGTGCCGCCGGCGCCAGACGCTGATACGCGGCACGCGCCGGCAGGTACAACGCTTGCGCCTGCGCAAGATCGCCACTGGCGACCGCCTGATTCAGCGCCGTCGCCGCTTTGATCAACGCGCTGCCCTGAACCGCCAGATACACGCGAAATTCCGACAATGGCCCGACGAAAGCCACCATTGACGGCTTGGCCTTGGCGGCGGCATCCGAGGCTGCCGTCGGTGTCACGTGCAAGGTGCCGCGCGGGTTGCTGAGCAAGCCGCAGGTGATCGCATAGTCGCCCGGTTGCAGGTTGGCGTTGATCACCTGGCTCAGGCCCGGGGCGATGTTTTCCCGCTCTTCGACCACCAGCACGCCGTCGAGAATTTCCCACTCGACCGCACGCTCGGAGCGGTTGACGATGCGGAAGCTGGCGCGGCCGGCCGGCACCGTCAGCGCACTCGGCTCGCAACTGTGCGGATGGATATTGACGACGATTTCGTCGTGGTTGTGCTGACGCTTGGCGGCGGCCATGTTCGAGGCGTACCAGAACAATCCACCGGCGACGATCATCAGCACTACCGAGCCGGCCAGCGCCCAACGCAGGGCCCGAGGGGTTTGAATGTCAGACATGGGTGCCCTTATTGGCTGGAAACGGAAGTCGTTGGCGTCGCCTGGCGAGGCGCGGGCATGAAGAACATCACCAGTGCCAGCAGCAGATAAATCAGGTACGCGCCCAAGGTGCTGACGGTCGGCGCGTCCTGATAGCCGAACATGCCGGCCAGCACCGAGCCGAGCGGGCCGTCCATCGGCAGCGTCGCGCTGAAGTCGAACAGCACGGTTTGCAGGTGATTCCACAGACCGGCTTCATGCAGCGCCTGCACCGAGTTGGCGAGGATGCCGGCGGCGACTACCAGGATGAACAATCCGGTCCACTTGAAGAACGCCGAGAGGTTGAGGCGCATGCTGCCGCTGTAGATCAGGAAACCGACGATCACCGCCAGGATCAGGCCGAGCAGGGCGCCGATCGGCGCGCCCGGGCCGTCGCTCTGCTGGAACACAGCAAGCAGGAAGAACACCGTTTCCAGGCCTTCGCGAGCGACGGCGAAGAAGACCATGGCGACCAATGCAATCACCTGATGCCTGGATTGCGTCAGCGCCTGATCCAGCGAGGCTTGCAGCGAGTGCTTGATCGACCGCGCGACCTTGCGCATCCAGAACACCATGGAACTGAGGATGCCCACCGCGACCAGGCCGACCACGCCTTCGAACAGCTCCTGCTGCTTTTGCGGAAATTCGGCACTGACCAGTTCCAGGCCACCACCGACCAGCAAGGCGAGGGCAGCGGCGAGGAAGACACCGATCCATACGGCCGGCATCCACTGGCCGCGGCCGGTCTGCTGCAGGTAACTGGCGATGATGCCAACGATGAGCGCGGCCTCGATGCCTTCGCGCAACATGATTAAAAAGGGAACGAGCATTGGCTAGCCACAGCGATTTAGATAGGAGGCTAAGTTGTAACATAATGACACTCATTCCCAAATGGCATTCATTGACATTTAGCTGAACCTTAGCTGAACAACTGTGATTCCTGTGGGAGCGAGCCTGCTCGCGAATGCGGTATGCCTGTGACATGTCTTTATCTGACACACCGCTTTCGCGAGCAGGCTCGCTCCCACATTGGTCCTGCGGTGAAATCAGGAGCTGGGTTAAGATGCCCACCACCCGAAAATAACAAGGCTCATCTCGCTCCATGGCGGAAAAAGACACCATTGCCATTCAACTGGTGCGCGAAGCGCTGCTGCAGAGTTGTGCCCCGGGCGCGGCCAGCGATGAGGCGTTGAGCAAGGTCGGCATCGATCCGGCTCAGTTAACGGCCGACGAGGGCAGGGTGCCGGCTTCGCAATACGCCAGACTCTGGCGCCTGCTGGCACGACGCGGTGATGACGAGTTCTTCGGCATGGACCCACGCCCGCTCAAGTCCGGCAGCCTGGCGTTTTTGTGTCGCAGCGCCATGGCGCAACCGACGCTGGCGGCGGCACTGGATACTGGCCTGAGTTTCCTTTCACTGATGCTGGAAAAACTGCCGGCTCAACTGGTGCATCAGCAGAGCCTTGCGGAAATCGTCCTGCTCGAAGACGACGCCGAGCCGCGCCGCGCCTTTACCTATTTCACTTACTGGATGATCGTGCATGGCGTCGCGTGCTGGCTGGCCGGGCGGCGAATTCCGATTCTGGCGATTGAACTGCGCTGCGCCGAACCGGATTTCACTGACGACTATCGGGTGATGTTTTCGGAAAACCTGCGCTTCGAACGTCCGCGCACACGAATGATCTTTTCCGCCGATTGCCTCGATCTGCCGGTCAAGCGCAGTGCCGAAGAACTCAAGCGCTTTCTGGCCCAGGCGCCGGCCAACATTCTGGTCAAGTACCGAGACCCCGACAGCCTGGCCAGCCGGATCAAACAGGATCTGCGACAGCTGCCCGCCGAGCAATGGCCGGAAACCGAAGCGCTGGCCCAGCAACTGTGTATTTCGGCGTCCACGCTGCGCCGCCGTCTCGCCGAAGAAGGGCAGACCTATCAGGGCCTGAAAGACAGCGTGCGAAAAGAGCTGGCGATTACCTGGCTGGCAGAGCCCTCGATCAGTTTCGTCGAGATTGCTGCACGGCTGGGTTTTGCTGATGCCAGTTCGTTCTACAAGGCGTTTCGCAAATGGTCCGGGTCGAATCCGGGGCATTACCGCACACTGATCCTCAATGAGGTGGTCTGACCCGACGCCTTCGCGAGCAGGCTCGCTCCCACCCAGGGCCACGTGATCATTCCCCTTACACGGCTTGGCCAAACCAGTCAGCCACTTTGATAACTTTGACCATTGCCCCGAGTCCCGCGCGGCGCGACTATCCCTGTGTTGTTTACGGTTCCCAGCCTAATAAAAACACCGAGGGATTCTGGCAATGCGCGATTACTTGTCTGCCACCGAACAGTTCAACTATCAGCACACCGTCGATGCATCGCTCAGCGGCACGCTCGCTGCGCTCAACGCCTGCGTCGAATGTTGCGACCGCCATGCCTTGCCCGGGCGCATTGCGTTGTTCTGGGAAGGTCGCGACGGCTCAAGTGCGACTTACACCTTCACTGATCTGCAAGACAAAGCCGCGCGTTTCGCCAATTTCCTCCTCGCCCAGGGCGTGCAGAAGGGCGACAAGGTCGCCGGCCTGCTGCCGCGCAACGTCGAATTACTCATCACCGTGCTCGCCACCTGGCGCATCGGCGCGGTGTATCAGCCGCTATTCACTGCATTCGGGCCGAAAGCCCTCGAACATCGCCTGAACAGTTCCGGGGCGAAAGTTGTCGTCACCGACGCGGTCAACCGCCCCAAGCTCAATGAAGTCAGCGCATGCCCGACCATCGCCACCGTTGGTGGCGCCAAAGGTCAGGGCATCGTTCGTGGTGATTTCAGTTTCTGGGCTGAGCTGGCCAACTATTCCAGCGTCTGCGAACCGGTTCTGCTGACGGGCGAAGACCCGTTTCTGTTGATGTTCACTTCGGGCACCACGGGGCCGGCGAAAGCGCTGTCAGTGCCGCTCAAGGCCATCGTCGCCTTCCAGAGCTACACCCGCGATGCGGTGGATCTGCGCCCCGAAGATGCGTTCTGGAACGTTGCCGATCCGGGTTGGGCCTACGGCATTTATTTCGGCGTGACCGGGCCGTTGGCGTTGGGTCACCCGATCACCTTCTACGATGGCCCGTTCACCCTCGAAAGCACCTGCCGGGTAATCAACAAATATGGCATTACCAATCTCACCGGCTCGCCCACTGCCTATCGACTGCTGATTGCCGGAGGAGAGGCGTTCGCCAGATCGATCAAGGGCAAGCTGCGCATCGTCAGCAGCGCCGGTGAGCCGCTGAACCCGGAAGTGATCCGCTGGTTCGCTGACAACCTCGAGGTGGTCATTCACGATCATTACGGCCAGACCGAACTGGGCATGGTGCTGTGCAATCACCACGGCCTCGAGCACCCGGTGCATGTCGGCGCCGCTGGTTTCGCTTCGCCGGGCCATCGCATCGTCGTGCTCGATGAGCAATACAACGAGCTCGGCGTCGGTCAGCCGGGCATTCTCGCCATCGACCGCCCGCAGTCGCCGATGTGCTGGTTCGGCGGCTATGAAGGCGCGCCGACCAAGGCCTTCGTCGGCAATTACTACCTGAGCGGCGACACCGTGGAGTGGAACCCGGACGGCAGCATCAGCTTCGTCGGCCGCAGCGATGATGTGATCACCACCTCGGGCTACCGCGTCGGCCCGTTCGACGTCGAAAGTGCGCTGATCGAACACCCGGCCGTGGTCGAGGCGGCGGTCGTCGGCAAGCCCGACCCGGAGCGCACCGAACTGGTCAAAGCCTTTGTCGTGCTGAGCGCGCAGTACCGCGCCGCGCCGGAGTTGGCCGAAGAACTGCGCCAACACGTGCGCAAGCGTCTGGCCGCGCATTCGTACCCGCGTGAAATCGAATTTGTCAGCGAATTGCCCAAGACCCCGAGTGGCAAATTGCAGCGCTTTATCTTGCGCAACCAGGAAATCGCCAAGGCTCAAGAGGCCGCGGCGCACAACGTTTCAGCTTGAATCCAAGGAAACACCGTCATGCAGATCGAGAACAAGGTTTTTATCGTCACCGGCGGCGCCTCAGGCCTCGGTGCCGCCAGCGCTGAATTGCTGGTCAGTGCCGGCGCCAAAGTCATGCTGGTCGACATGAACGCCGAAGCCGTCGCCGCGCAGGCCCAGCGCCTCGGTGCGCAAAGCGTGGTCGCCGACATCAGCAACGAAGCCGCCGCCGAAGCCGCTGTGCAGGCGACCGTTGCCGCATTTGGCAGCCTCAACGGCCTGATCAACTGCGCCGGCATCGTTCGCGGCGAGAAAATTCTCGGCAAGAACGGCCCGCACGCCCTGAGCAGTTTTGCTCAAGTGATCAACGTCAACCTGATCGGCAGTTTCAACATGCTGCGCCTGGCTGCGGCGGCGATCGCCGAGAGCGAAGCCAATGCTGACGGCGAGCGTGGAGTGATCATCAACACCGCCTCGGTCGCAGCGTTTGATGGTCAGATTGGCCAGGCTGCGTACTCGGCATCCAAAGGCGCAATCGCCAGCCTGACTTTGCCAGCTGCGCGCGAACTGGCGCGCTTCGGCATCCGCGTGATGACCATCGCGCCGGGCATTTTCGAAACGCCGATGATGGCCGGCATGACCCCGGAAGTGCGCGACTCGCTCGCCGCCGGCGTGCCATTCCCGCCGCGCTTGGGCAAGCCTGCCGAATACGCCGCGCTGGTGCGTCACATCATCGAAAACAGCATGCTCAACGGCGAGGTGATCCGTCTCGACGGCGCCTTGCGCATGGCCGCCAAGTAAGGAGGATTAGTCATGACTATTGCCAACGATCCGATTGTTATCGTCAGCGCCGTCCGCACACCGATGGGCGGCTTTCAAGGCGAACTGAAAAGTCTCACCGCACCACAACTCGGCGCGGCGGCGATCAAGGCAGCGGTCGAACGCGCCGGTGTCGCCAGCGACGCGGTTGATGAAGTGCTGTTCGGCTGCGTACTGCCCGCCGGCCTCGGCCAGGCGCCGGCACGCCAGGCTGCGCTGGGTGCCGGGCTGGATAAATCGACGCGCTGCACCACGGTCAACAAGATGTGCGGCTCGGGCATGCAGACCACCATCATGGCCCACGACATGCTGCTCGCCGGCAGTGCCGACGTGGTGATCGCCGGCGGCATGGAAAGCATGTCCAACTCACCGTACCTGCTCGATCGCGCCCGCGCCGGCTATCGCATGGGCCATGGCCGCGTGCTCGATTCGATGTTCCTCGACGGTCTCGAAGATGCTTACGACAAGGGCCGCCTGATGGGCACCTTCGCCGAAGATTGCGCCGAGGCCAACGGCTTCAGCCGCGAAGCGCAGGATGCTTTTGCCATCGCCTCGACCACCCGCGCGCAGCAGGCGATCAAGGACGGCAGCTTCCACGACGAAATCGTCCCGCTGACCGTGACCGTCGGCAAAGAGCAGGTGGTGATCAGCAACGATGAACAGCCGCCAAAAGCCAAACTCGACAAGGTTGCCTCGCTGAAACCGGCGTTCCGCGAGGGCGGCACGGTGACGGCGGCCAACTCCAGCTCGATCTCCGACGGCGCGGCAGCGCTGGTGCTGATGCGCCAGTCCCACGCGCAGCAACTGGGCCTCAAACCGCTGGCGGTGATTCACGGCCACGCTGCGTTCGCGGATACCCCTGGCCTGTTTCCCACCGCACCGATCGGCGCGATCAAGAAACTGGTGAAGAAGACCGGTTGGGCGCTGGATCAGGTGGATCTGTTTGAAGTCAACGAAGCGTTCGCCGTGGTCGGCATGGCAGCGATGACGCACCTGGAGATTCCCCACGACAAGCTCAACGTGCACGGCGGCGCCTGCGCGCTGGGCCACCCGATCGGCGCCTCGGGCGCGCGAATTCTGGTGACGTTGCTCGCGGCGCTGCGGCAGAAACAGCTCAAGCGCGGCATTGCAGCAATCTGCATTGGCGGCGGCGAAGCTACGGCCATGGCTGTGGAATGCGTCTATTGAGGTTGACAGTTGACCTTGTGGGAGCGGGCTTGCCCGCGATGGCAATGGATCAGTCACCATCAATGTTGGATGTGACGGCCTCATCGCTGGCAAGCCAGCTCCCACAGGTTTTGTGGTTGTTTGGAAGAATTAAGGACTCACCATGATCCCCAACGAAGATCAAACCCAGATCCGCGACATGGCCCGGCAGTTTGCCGAGGAGCGGCTCAAACCGTTCGCCGCTGAGTGGGATCGCGAGCACCGTTTCCCCAGGGAAGCCATCGCCGAGATGGCCGAGCTGGGCTTTTTCGGCATGCTCGTGCCAGAACAGTGGGGCGGCTGTGACACCGGCTACCTCGCGTACGCCATGGCCCTGGAAGAAATCGCCGCCGGCGACGGTGCGTGCTCGACGATCATGAGCGTGCACAACTCGGTCGGCTGCGTGCCGATTCTAAAGTTCGGCAATGACGACCAGCGCGAACGCTTCCTAAAACCGTTGGCCAGCGGCGCCATGCTCGGCGCCTTCGCGTTGACCGAACCGCAGGCCGGTTCCGATGCCAGCAGCCTGAAAACCCGTGCGCGGCTGGAAGGCGATCACTACGTGCTCAACGGCTGCAAACAGTTCATCACCTCCGGGCAGAACGCCGGCATCGTGATCGTGTTTGCCGTGACCGACCCGAGCGCCGGCAAGCGCGGGATCAGCGCGTTTATCGTGCCGACCGACTCGCCGGGCTACAAAGTTGCGCGGGTCGAAGACAAACTCGGCCAGCACGCCTCCGACACCTGCCAGATCCTCTTCGAAGAGGTGAAAGTGCCGGTCGCCAACCGCCTTGGCGAAGAGGGCGAGGGCTACAAGATTGCCTTGGCCAACCTCGAAGGGGGCCGCGTCGGTATCGCCTCGCAAGCCGTCGGCATGGCCCGCGCTGCATTCGAAGCCGCGCGTGATTACGCCCGCGAGCGTGACACCTTCGGCAAGCCGATCATCGAGCATCAGGCCGTGGCGTTCCGCCTGGCGGACATGGCCACGCAAATTGCCGTCGCCCGGCAGATGGTGCATTACGCCGCAGCCTTGCGCGACAGCGGCCAACCGGCGCTGGTCGAGGCATCGATGGCCAAGTTATTTGCCTCGGAAATGGCCGAGAAGGTCTGTTCCATGGCCTTGCAAACCCTCGGCGGTTACGGTTACCTCAACGACTTCCCGCTGGAACGCATCTACCGCGACGTGCGCGTCTGCCAGATCTACGAAGGCACCAGCGACATTCAGCGCATGGTCATTTCGCGCAATCTCTGACAAGGAATTTTATTCATGACTTACGAAACGATTCTGCTGGAAACCCGCGACCGCGTCGGCCTGATCACCCTCAACCGGCCACAGGCGCTGAACGCGCTGAATGCGCAACTGGTCAGCGAAGTGAACCACGCCCTCGATACGCTGGAAGCCGATGCGCACATTGGCTGCATCGTCCTCACCGGTTCGAAAAAAGCCTTCGCCGCCGGCGCCGACATCAAGGAAATGGCCGAGCTGACCTATCCGCAGATCTACATGGACGATCTGTTCAGCGACAGCGATCGTGTCGCGAACCGGCGCAAGCCGATCATTGCGGCGGTCAATGGTTTCGCCCTTGGCGGCGGTTGTGAACTGGCGCTGATGTGCGACTTCATCCTGGCGGGCGACAACGCCAGATTCGGCCAGCCGGAAATCAACCTCGGCGTACTGCCGGGCATGGGCGGCACCCAACGCCTGACCCGCGCCGTGGGCAAAGCCAAAGCCATGGAAATGTGCCTGAGCGGGCGCATGATCGACGCGGTAGAAGCCGAGCGCTGCGGCATCGTCGCGCGCATCGTGCCGAGCGATGAGCTGCTTGATGAGGCGCTGAAAGTTGCAGCGGTGATTGCCGGCAAGTCACTGCCGATTGCGATGATGATCAAGGAGAGCGTCAACCGGGCGTTCGAGGTCAACCTGACTGAGGGCGTGCGGTTTGAGCGGCGGGTGTTCCATGCCGCGTTTGCGACGCAGGATCAGAAGGAAGGGATGGCGGCGTTCATTGCCAAGCGTGAGGCTGCATTCCAAGGCAAATAAATGCGGTGCCCAAGCTGACGCCTTCGCGAGCAGGCTCGCTCCCACAGGAATCTCCACCGCCCAATGTGGGAGCGAGCCTGCTCGCGAAGCTTTTAGAGCTGATAGTTCTTCAAATCCCGCGCAATCACCATCCGCTGTATCTCGCTCGACCCTTCATAAATCTGGGTAATCCGCGCATCGCGGTAGTACTTCTCGACCGGGTAATCCTCAAGATAGCCGTAGCCGCCATGAATCTGGATCGCCGACGAACACACCTTCTCGGCCATTTCCGATGCGAACAGCTTGGCCTGTGATGCCTCGGACAAACACGGCTTACCCGCCGTGCGCAGTCGCGCCGCATGCAGGATCAGTAACCGCGCGGCGTTGATCTGCATGTGCATGTCAGCCAGCAGATTGGCGATGCTCTGGTGCTCGATGATCGGCTTGTCGAATTGCACCCGGTCTTTCGAGTAGGCCAATGCCGCTTCAAACGCCGCCCGAGCAATGCCCAGCGCCTGCGCGGCGATACCGATACGCCCGCCTTCCAGGTTGGACAGGGCAATCGCCAGGCCTTTGCCACGCTCGCCGAGCAGGTTGGCTTCGGAAATGCTGCAGTTGTTCAGCGTTACCGCGCAGGTGTCGGAAGCGCGGATGCCCATTTTGTGTTCGGTGCGATCGACGATGAAACCCGGTGTGCCGGTCGGTACCAGAAACGCCGAAAGACCTTTCTTGCCCAGATCCGGATCGGTCACGGCGAAGACGATCGCCAGTTTCGCCCGCTTGCCATTGCTGACAAATTGCTTGGCGCCGTTGATCACCCATTGGCCGTCGCGCAGTTCGGCACGGGTGCGCAGGTTGTGTGCTTCGGAGCCGGCCTGGGGTTCGGTCAGGCAGAAGCAACCGATGGTTTGCCCGCTGGCCAGATCGGCCAGCCAGGTTTGTTTCTGCTCATCGCTGCCGTAGTTGAGCACCGGGCCACAGCCGACCGAGTTGTGGATACTCATGAACGCACCAGTGGCGCCGTCGCCAGCGGAGATTTCCTCAACGGCCAGCGCATAGGCGACGTAATCGACGTAAGTGCCGCCCCATTCCTCGGGCACGACCATGCCGAGCAGGCCCAGCTCACCCATCTTCGCCACCAGGGCATCGTCGATCCAGCCGGCCTTTTCCCAGGCTTGCGCGTGCGGGGCGATTTCACCACGGGCAAAATCCCGGGCCATGTCGCGGATCATCACTTGTTCTTCAGTCAGTTCGAGATCGTGCATGACTCAGCTCCCGCTCTCATCAAAACCATGGAAGAAACTGCCGACCTGCCCAGCGTCCAGCTCAGCGACGGTCGGTGGGTTCCAGCGCGGTGACTTGTCCTTGTCGATCAGCAGGGCGCGCACGCCTTCGATCAGGTCGCCCCGGGCAAACCACTGGCGGTCCAGATGCAGCTCCAGCGCAAAGCACTGCTCCAGACTCAGGTGCCTGCCGCGACGGAGCATTTCCAGGGTCACGGCCATGGCCAGCGGCGAGCGGGTTTCCAGCAGGTCCGCCGTGGTGACGGCCCATTCGTGGCTGTCGGCAACGGTAACGGCGCGCAGTTGCTCGATCATGCTCGGCACGTCGGGCAGGGCGAAGAAGTGGTCGATCGCCGGGCGCAGCGCCTCGAGTGGCGCATCGGGCAGGGTTTGCACGGCGTGCTTGGCCAGCAGGTTCTGCAGCGACTTGAGCGGCGTGTCCTGCCACTCCATCTGATCGAGTTTCTCATCGAGCAGCGCAAGTTTGCTGCTGTCCAGATACCAGTCGGCGAGGCCACAGTACAGCGCATCGGCGGCGCGAATCTGCACGCCGCTGACGCCCAGATAAATCCCCAGTTCACCGGGAATGCGTGGCAGGAAATAACTGCCGCCGACGTCGGGGAAATAACCGATGGCCACTTCCGGCATCGCCAGTCGGCTCTTCTCGGTCACCACGCGCAGATCGGCGCCTTGCACCAGGCCCATGCCGCCGCCGAGGACGAAACCGTCCATCAAGGCCAGCACCGGTTTGCGGTAGTGATGAATGGTCAGGTCGAGGGCGTATTCCTCGACAAAGAAATCTTCGTGCAGCGTGTCGCCGCTCTTGTAGCTGTCGTACAGCGAACGAATATCGCCGCCGGCGCAGAAAGCCTTTTCACCGGCGCCGCGCAATACCACGGCGTGCACCTCGGCATCAGACGCCCAGGCATCGAGCTGCTGTTGCAGCAGACGCACCATGTCGAGGGTGATTGCATTGAGGCCCGCAGGGCGGTTGAGGGTCAGGTGGCCGATATGATTGCGCACCTCGGCCAGCACGTCGTTTTGCATGGCATCCATGGACGGGGTCCGCCGGGATGAAGCCTGAGCTGTCATCTGTAACTCCCTGCTTTTTATTGTCTTTATTCGAAAAGCCCGCGCGCGGGCGTTAGCGGATCGTAACAGTGCAAATTTGCCGTGTACAACGGGGATATGTGCAGGGGGAATCTGCGTTTTTGTGTGTAGTAGCTGACGAGTGCAACGAGGCTGCGATCTTTTGATCTTGGTTCTTGAAATCAAGAGATCGCAGCCTCGTTGCACTCGTCAGCTCCTACAGGGCCTATCTGAAAGTTTCGGTAATGCTGCGGCGTTTGGCGTGCAGTTCGCTGGCGTGGATCAGGCGTTCGAGGTCTTCGGGGGTGACGTCGATGAAGGCTTCCATGTCCGCCAGCGCAAGCTTGAGGTCTTCGGCGGTGATCGCCTGGCGGTCGACCGGGGCCACGGGCGGCGCAGGATCGGCGGCGTGTTTCGGATAGCGGATGCGGGTCAGGTTGTTGTAGGCCAGCGCGCTGGCGAGCATGCACAGGGCGCCGAGCATCACCGGTTCCATGGCTGCCCAGTCCATGGCGATGGTTGCAGGGTCGGCCAGTACCAGCGTCAATGCCAAGGCACCGGCCGGTGGATGCAGGCAACGCAGCCAGCACATCAGAATCATCGCCATGCCGGCGGCGAGGCAGGCGCTGCCCAGCGTGCGGCCGAGCACGTGGGCCACCAGCAAAGCGACCACACTGGCACACAGGTAGCCGCCGAGAATCGACCACGGCTGGGCGAGGGCGCCGGAGGATACGGCGAACAGCAGCACCGCCGAAGCACCCAGCGGGCCGATCAAGTGAAAGGCAACGTCATGCCCGAACACCTGCGCACACATCCACACACTGAACAGCGTGCCCAGGGCCATGCCGATCGCGGCACGGCTCCATTCAGTGGGACGGGTGTTGATGGCAGCGGGCAACCAGCGAGCAAGCATGTAGAACTGATCCTTTACAAAATCCGAGACAAAAAAAAGGACTTGTCCGGCAAATCCGGAAAGCCCTCGAAGCGTTCCAACATTGGGGGAGGAACGCGCGTAGTTTGCCGATCAAACTCGATGCTGACAAATTCATATAAATGCAGTTTTAGTGCACTATTTTTGCACTGAAGCGGTGCGACGTGCGCTGACGAAACATAGATAACCGCCCAGTGCCGCCAATCCGCTCAGCGCATAGAACATGCTCGGCGCGGGCGTGTGCATCAAGAGAAACCCGCAAATCACCGGGCTCGCGCCGCCGCCGAGTGCCGCCAGGTTCTGCGCGCCGTAGTAGCTGCCGCGCAGTGCCTCCGGGGCGAGGGTGTCGACGAAGAGGAAATCGGCCGGATAGATGATCATCTCGCCCAAGGTGAAGATGAACATCGCCACGCACCAGCCAATCAGGCTGTCGGCCAGACTGAAACCGATCAGCCCGACGATGAACAGCGCGGTGCCGCCGGCAATCCAGTGACGCAGGTGTTCGCGGCTGAGCCAGCGACCGATCTGATATTGCAGCAGGATCACCGTGATTGCGTTACAGGCGAGCAGGGCGGCCATGGTGTCGAGCATTTGTTGCTGATCATGGGTGACCAGCAGGTATTGCGACAGGTACAGGGTGAAACGCCCGTGCACCAATGTGCTGAGCAGGCAGCCAAGGGTGAACAGCACCATGGTGCGGTCGTTTTTCAGGATCATCAGCGTGTTGAGGAAACTTTGCGGTGCACTGCCGGAAGTTATCGGACTGGCATCCCTGGCCGCGCCGAGCAGCAGGAAAATACTGCCAATGGCGATCGCACCGGCAACGATGAAAGGGGCCGCGGGCTGCACGCCGGCAATCACCACGCCAATCATCGGGCCAATCGCGTAACCGATATTGGTCAGGGTGTAGTTGAGGGAAAACGCCTTGACCCGCTGGCCCACCGGCAGGTGTTCACTGAGGATTGCCTTGCTGCCGATGAGAAACAGCGCCGAGGCCGTTTCGCTGATGATCAGCACGACGGTCACCAGATACAGGTTCTGCGCGAAAGTCAGCAGGATCAGGCCGATACCGCTGGAGAGCATGCTCAGGATCAGTAACTGGCGCTTGTCCAGCTTGTCGATGATGTAGCCGCCGTAGAGCGACAGCAGCGTGGCGCTGAACACGGCGATGCCCAGCAGCAAGCCGACATCCTGCGGATCGAGGCCGAGCTTGTTGCTGAGGAACAGCGTCAGCAGCGGACTGACCAGGGCACGGCTGATGACCACGGTCAGCGAGCTGAGCATCAGCCGGCGAATGAAAGGTGAATAGGTGGCCACGGAAGGGGAATGTCCTTATTCGGAATGCCTGGGGCGAACGCCATCCTCTCTGGGCAAACGTCACCGGTCAACCTCCATCGCCCCATGCACATTGTCCCTGTGGGAGCTGGCTTGCCAGCGATTGCGGTGTGTCAGGCAACATTTGAATCGGCTGATATTCCGTCATCGCTGGCAAGCCAGCTCCCACAGGGTCTGTGTGCAGTCCACTGCCATCACTGGCCACCGGCGGGCCGGTTCAGGCTACATCAGACGCCGCCGGCCGCTGCCGCAATGTGATCGGCAACCTGCACGATTCACCACGGCCCATCGGGAAATACTGAAAGCCATTGCGTGCCAGACGCTCGGCGTCGTAAAGGTTACGGCCGTCAAAGATCACCGGGCTGTTGAGCCGTTGTTTGATCAGCTCGAAATCCGGGGCCTTGAATTGTTGCCATTCGGTACAGATGATCAGCGCATCGGCGCCGGCCAGTACCGATTCCGGCGTGCCCATCAGCATCAGTTTTGCTTCGTCTGGATAGAGATTCTGGGTTTGCAGCATGGCTTCCGGATCGAACGCGCGCACGCTGGCCCCGGCAGCCCACAATGCTTCGAGCAGCACCCGACTCGGCGCGTCGCGCATGTCGTCGGTGTTGGGTTTGAACGCCAGGCCCCACAGGGCGAAGGTCCTGCCGCGCAAGTCACCCCGGTAGAACGCGTTGATGCGCGCAAAGAGCTTGTGCTTCTGCCGCTGGTTGATCGCCTCGACCGCTTGCAGCAGATCACTGGAGCAATGCGCCTGCTCGGCACTGTGGATCAGCGCGCGCATGTCCTTGGGAAAACACGAGCCACCGTAGCCGCAACCCGGATAGATGAAGTGATAGCCGATCCGCGTATCGGCACCGATGCCCTGGCGCACTGCTTCAATGTCCGCACCCAAGTGCTCGGCGAGTTCGGCAATCTGGTTGATGAAACTGATCTTGGTCGCCAGCATGCAGTTGGCGGCGTATTTGGTCAGCTCGGCGCTGCGCAGGTCCATGAACAGGATGCGCTCATGGTTGCGGTTGAACGGCGCGTACAGATCGCGCATCACATCGCGCACGTCAGCGCCTTCGCAACCGATGACGATACGATCCGGCCGTCGGCAATCAGCAACCGCTGAACCTTCCTTGAGAAATTCCGGGTTGGAGACAATATCGAACTGCAGCAGGCGGCCGACCTTGATCAGCGCCTTTTCGATGTGGCTGCGCAAGGCATCACCTGTGCCCACCGGCACCGTGGACTTTTCCACCACGATCAATGGCTGCTCACGATGCCGGGCGATCGCGTCGCCAACCGCCAACACGTAGCGCAGATCGGCCGAACCGTCCTCCCGTGACGGCGTACCCACCGCGATGAAGGCCACACGCCCGTGCCACACCGCGAGTCGTTCATCGGTGGTGAATTGCAGGCGTTTCGAATCCAGGCCCTCACGCACCAGACTGGCCAGCCCCGGCTCGAAAATACTGACGTAGCCCTGGCGTAACTGCTCGATCTTCTGCGCGTCGACATCCATGCACACGACCTCGTGACCGACCTCGGCCAGCACCGCCGCTTGCACCAGACCGACATAACCACTGCCAAACACCGTGATCTTCATGCCGCACTCCTGTTCGCAGTCCCTGCATTGAACATAAGAGCGCGATGTTTCAGTTCGCCTACCGTGCTGATAAAGCAGCAAACAGACCGTTCGGGGAATGCCCGATTGACTTTTATGGCCTCGAACGGCAGGTTGTCGGCCTTTCGCGGCAACCCCTGTCATTGAGCTACGCCGTTTTTTTGCGTTTCATTTCATGCATTTATTGTTTTTGTTGAATCGTTTTTTATTTCAAGGCCGTTTCGTTTGAGTGATTTGTCGAGTACCCAACCCGCACCGTCCAACAGCAATCCGCTGACCGTTTACCTCGCGCGACTGGCGCCTTCCAGCCAGTTGACCATGCGCTATGTGCTGCAAGATGCCGCCGACCGTCTTGGTTTCGAGGACGTCGATATCGAAGACATCCCTTGGCACGGCCTGCAACCGGAAGACGTGGTGGCGCTGGTCGCCGCTTTGCGGGCCGACGGTTATGCACCGAACACCTCGTCGCTTTACGTGAACGCTGTACGCGGGGTGATGAACGAAGCGTGGCGCATGAGCCTGATCAGCCAGGATCACCTGCTGAAAATGCGCTCGGTCAAGGGCATCGCCGGCACACGGCTGTCCCAGGGGCGCAACCTCAAGCGCACGCTGATTCACGAACTGATGGAAGTCTGCGCTGCCGATCCACGACCACAGGGCTTGCGTGATGCGGCGGTGATTGCGCTGTTGTACGGCACCGGCATGCGCAAGTCGGAATCGGTGGATCTGGATCTGAGTCAGGTCGACTTCAAAGAGCGCAGCCTGACCGTCACCGGCAAGGGCAACAAACAGCTGATCAAGTACGCGCCGGCCTGGGCCTTCGCCAAACTCGACGCCTGGCTGGAACTGCGTCGTTCACAGCTCAAGGAAGGCGAGAGCGACGATGCGTTTCTGTTCAACCGCATTCGCCGGGGCAGCCACATCACCCGCGAGCGCATTACCAAACATGCGATTTACTACATCGCCCGCCAGCGCGGTACGCAGGTCGGGGTGAAAATCATGCCCCACGATTTTCGGCGCTCGTTCATCACTCGGGTGATCGAGGAGCACGACCTGTCGATCGCACAGAAACTGGCGCATCACAGCAATATCCAGACGACCGCCAACTACGACGTGCGCGACGACAACGAGCGGCGGCGGGCGGTGGATCGCTTCGATTTGTAAACGGCGTCAGGCCTGCGGCGGGCAGCGCGAGCCGCTGGCACCTTGCGCGATCTGCGCAGCGAGACGTTTGACGTTGTTCTGTTGCGCGGTCACCAGTTCGTCGATGCCCGGCCCTGAAGGCGTCTGCAACACCGAGCGACAGCTCAGCAGCGCCGCGTCCGCCGCACCCAGCGGGCGCACTCGCCATTTCACGTCGATCAAGGCGTACTGGCCGGGAATTGAATCGAAGCGCTGCACGTCGATACGCACGGAGGCGCGCTGCTGGGCGACGCCGCTGCTCAGTTGATCGGTCAAGGCACCGCGCAACTCATCGGCAAGGGTGGCGCTCCACCAATCGGTTTCCAGAATCGCCACGCCGCTGTTGCCTTGGCGGATGACAATTTGCGCGCGATCGACCTGCGGCGGCACGCTGATGCTTTCGATGGCGATGTCGGTGCCGTTGCGACCGGCACCCGGCTGCGCCGGTGTCAGGGTGTGAAAGCTGATCGGGTCGCTGCGACACGCGGTGAGCAGTACGACAGCAGCGAGCACGGTGATCTTCAACGGTAAAGCCATGGATGCAGCTCCTGTGCTCAATTGCGTGGCGGCCCTTTGAGATCCAGCGGCGCGGCGTTGTCCGGGCGCCCGCGAATCAACGACTCAGGGTGGCGACCGAGGTAATCCGACAGTTCACGCAACGAGCGTGACATGCGCCCGAGCTCGTCGAGGGTCTCGGTCAGCTGCTCACGTTGCGGTGAATCCTCGGCCAAAGTCGAATTGGCGGACTGCAAGGTCTTGCTGACGTCGGCGAGGGTGCTCTGTACGCCCGGCAGGGTCTTGGCATTGAACTGCTTCAGGCCTTTGCGCAGCTCGATCAGATTGCCGTCGAGGTTGCTGGCGATGCGTTCCACCGGCAGCGCGTTGATCTTGTTGACCATGGCTTCGAGTTTTTCCTGCAATTGCTCGAGGCTGCCAGGAACGGTCGGAATGGTGATTGGCCGTGCCGTAGGGTCGAAAGCGACTTTTGGTGCTTTGGGGTAGAAATCCAGCGAAATATACAACTGCCCGGTGAGCAGGTTGCCATTGCGTGCCTGGGCGCGCAGGCCATTTTCAACGAAAGTGCCGAGCAGACGCGCGCCGGTGGCTTCGTCGTTTTCGTCGCCATGGTAGGTTTTGAGAATTTTCGCGTGGGCGCGGCCGAGTCGCTGGGGATAAATGACGATGCCGACATTCACCGGAAAGGTGCGCTTGACCTCATCGAAATCGAGATTGACCGCCACTACCCGGCCGATTTCGATACCGAGAAACTCCACAGGCGCATCAACCTTGAGCCCGCGCAAGGCCTGATCGAACCGCAGCGCCAGATACTGCGCTTTGCCGTCAGGCGGGGCGAGGGCGGCGGCCTGATTGGCGAACAGTTCGAAATTCTTGTCGTCGCCGGCCGGCGTGTCGTTGGGGCTGTAGTCCGGCGCGCGGAAAGCGATGCCGCCGACCAGCAAGGTCGACAGCGATTCGGTTTTCACCGCAAAGCCGTTGGCGCCGACATTGATGTCGATGCCGCTGGCGTTCCAGAAGCGGGTGTTTTCGGTGACGTAGGCGTCATTGGGCGAATGCACGAAGACTTCGATATTGACGCCTTTGCCATCCTGGTCCAGCGCGTAGGACACCACCTGGCCGACGGGAATCTTGCGGTAATAAACGGGCGAGCCGATGTCCAGCGAGCCGAGGTCGGAGGTGTGCAGAGTGAAGCGCTTGCCCGGCTCGCCGTAGGTGATCGGCGGCGGATTCTCGAGGCCTTTGAAGTTCTTTGCCCGAGTGTTCGCTTGGCCGATGTCAGCGCCGATATAGTCGCCCGACAGCAGCGTATCGATGCCCGAGACACCGCCGGCACCGATGCGCGGGCGCACCACCCAGAACTGCGAATCCTCGCGGGTGAAGGCTTCGGCCTGTTTGGCCAGTTTGATCGTGGCGTTGACGTTTCTGTGATCGTCGGCCAGTTCGACTTCCGAGACATGGCCGATGACCACGTTGCGGTACCTGACTTCAGTCTTGTTGGCGGTCAGGCCATCGCCGGTCTTGAAGGTGACGGTGATGGTCGGGCCTTCCTGCAGGATGTTGTGGATCACCAGCGAAATGCCCACCAGCACCGCGACGATGGGCACGATCCACACCAGCGAAATGCCGAAACGGCGGGTTTTGACCGGCGCCTGACCGGGTGCTCGCGGCTCGTCGCTGGCTGACGACTTCATCCATGTCCTCCTCATTTATTCGGGCACTGAGCGTCAGAAACGCAAAAACACTTCATCAATATAGAAGTGCTTGGCGATAGAGCAAATGTGTATAGCTGGGGTGAGACGCGATTGCAGTGCAAGGAGCTACCGAACGCTGCGACCTTTTGATCGAGTTTGGAGCGCGGAGCGTCCCGGGCTGCATTCCCACGCAGAGCGTGGGAACGATCAGTGTAAGCGCCTGTTAACCGAGCATTTCACGCAAGCGATACCAGAACATGCCCAGGGCCAGCAGTGGCGAGCGCAAGGCAGGGCCGCCAGGGAACGTCATGTGCGGCACGCCGCCGAACACGTCCATGCCTTGGCTGTGTCCGGCATGAATGGCTTCGCCCAACAGCTTCGCGCACCAATGGGTGACGTTGAGGCCATGGCCCGAGTAGCCCTGCGCGTAAAACACGTTCGGATGCTGCTTGAGCCGGCCGACCTGGGGGAAGCGATTGGCGGTGATGCCAATCTTGCCGCCCCACTGATAATCGATGCGCACATCGGCCAGTTGCGGGAACACCTTGAGCATTTTCGGGCGCATGTATGCAGCGATATCCGCCGGATCGCGGCCGGAATAATGACAGGCGCCGCCGAACAGCAAACGTCGATCCGCCGAGAGTCGGTAATAATCCAGTCCGACTTTTTGATCGCACAACGCCAGGTTCTGTGGAATCAACTGCGCGGCGCGGCTTTCGTCCAACGGCTCGGTGGCGATGATGTAACTGCCGGCGGGCAGCACTTTGCCGCTGAGTTTCGGTTCCAGTTCATCCAGATGCGCGTTGCAGCCGAGCACCAGGCTGCCCGCGCGCACTGAACCCGTGGCGCAACGGACCTCGACAGTCGTGCCATGGAGGATTTCCAGCACCGGGCTGTGCTCGAAGACACGCACGCCCAGCGATGCCGCGAGACGCGCCTCACCTTGCACCAGATCCAGCGGATGCAAGTGCCCCGAACCCATGTCGATCAATCCGCCGGCGTACACACCGGCGTCGACCACTTGCTGACGGATCTGCTCCGGGCCGACCAGCCTGGTTTCGTGGGCATAGTCGAGTTCGGCGAGGCTGTCCTGTTCCTGCTTGAACGCGGCGAATTGCGCGGCGGTGTTGGCCAATTCGCAAAAGCCCCAACGTAGATCACAGTCGATGGCGTTTCCAGTGATGCGCTCGCGCACCAGCTCCACCGAATCGATGCCGGCGCGCTGCAGATAACGCACGCCGTCCTGGCCGACATAGCGGGCAAACCCCTCAACTTCGTGGCCGATGCCGCGAATCAGCTGACCGCCATTGCGCCCGCTGGCGCCCCAGCCGATGCGCCGCGCCTCGAGCAAAACCACCGACAAGCCGCGCTGCGCCAGTTCAATCGCCGTATTGACGCCGGTGAAGCCGCCGCCTATCACGCAGACGTCGGCAATCAGATCGCCGTCCAGCGCGGGGTAGGGTGTGGTCGCCCGTGCAGAAGCAGCGTAATAGGAACGGGTGTGCTGTGCGCTGTGCTGAGTCATTTGTTCGACTTCACTTTGCTCCACGACCGGGTCATCAGACGCATGATCGCCTGGGGCGGGGTCGAGGAAATGTAGAGTTTGTCGAGCACCGATTGCGGCGGATACACCTCAGGATTGTTGACCAATTCCTGATCCATGAACGGCTTGGCCGCCGGGTTCGGGTTGGCGTAGCCGACGGTCGCGCTGACCTTGGCGATCACCTGCGGATCGAGCAGGTAATTGATGAAGGCGTGGGCCTCTTTGGCGTTGCTCGCGTCGGCCGGAATCGCCAGCAGATCGAACCACAGGTTGGCGCCTTCCTTGGGAATGGCATAGGCGATATTCACACTGTTCCTGGCTTCCTTGGCCCGGTTGGCGGCCTGGAACACATCGCCGGAATAACCGAACGCGACGCAGATGTCGCCATTGGCCAGGTCCGAGACGTACTTGGAGGAATGGAAATAGGTGATGTACGGGCGAATGCTCAGGAGCTTGGCTTCGGCCTTTTTGTAGTCCTCAGGTTTTTCGCTGCGCGGATCCATGCCCATGTAGTTGAGGATGGCCGGGAACACTTCGTCGGCGGAGTCCATCATCGACACGCCGCACTGGCTGAGCTTTTTCAGATTCTCCGGTTCGAACAGTACGGCCCAGGAATCGATGTGGTCGATGCCGAGCACTTGCTTGACCTTGTCGACGTTGTAACCGATGCCGTTGGTGCCCCACAGGTAAGGCACCGAGTGCGCATTGCCGGGATCATTTTTCTCAAGCAATTCAAGCAGTTTCGGGTCCAAGTTCTTCCAGTTTGGTAACTGTGAACGATCGAGCTTCATGAACGCGCCGGCCTTTACCTGACGGGCGAGGAAGTGGTTGGACGGCACTACCACGTCGTAACCGGTCCGGCCGGCGAGGAGTTTGCCTTCAAGGGTTTCGTTGGAGTCGAAGACGTCGTAGATCACCTTGATCCCGGTCTTGCTCTGGAAGTCGGCGAGGGTGGTTTCGCCAATGTAGTCGGTCCAGTTGTAGACGCTGACCTGGGGCTCGGCGTGGGCTGCTGCGCTGAACAGCACGCTCAGCGCGACCGGGAGTACGGATTTCAATAGACGCATATCGACACCTCTTCTTGTAATGATCGTTCCCACGCTCTGCGTGGGAATGCCGCAACGGACGCTCCGCGTTCGGCTTTGGATGGGACGCAGAGCATCCCGGGATGCATTCCCACGCGGGAGCGTGGGAACGATCAAATTCTCAGGCGCTGCACAACTCCCTGTGGGAGCGAGCCTGCTCGCGAAAGCGGTGTTTCAGTCGACATCTATGGTGAGTGTGCCGACGTCTTCGCGAGCAGGCTCGCTCCCACAGGGACGGCTGCGCGGTCAGACGCTGAGCAGCAGGAACTCGCGCTCCCACGAGCTGATCACGCGTTTGAAGTTTTCGTGCTCGGCGCGCTTCACTGCCACATACCCGCGGACGAATTTGCTGCCCAGGTACTCAGCGACTTTCGGGCACTCTTCCATCTGCGTCAGGGCTTCTTCGATGGTGATGGGCAGGCGCAGATTGCGGCGCTCGTAGGCCCGGCCTTCGACCGCCGCGCTCGGCTCGATCTTCTCGACCATGCCGATGTAGCCGCACAGCAGACTCGCGGCAATCGCCAGATAAGGGTTGGCGTCGGCGCCGGGCAAACGGTTCTCCACGCGCATCGATTCAGGGCCCGAAGTCGGCACTCGCAGGCCAACCGTGCGGTTCTCTTCGCCCCATTCGACGTTGACCGGTGCCGAGGTGTCCGGCAGGAAGCGGCGGAACGAATTGACGTTGGGCGCGAACATCGGCAGGACTTTCGGGATGTACTTCTGCAGCCCACCGATGTGATGACGGAACAGTTCGCTCATGTTGCCCTCGGCATCGGCAAAGATCGGCGTGCCGGTAGCGATCTCGACCACGCTCTGATGCAGGTGCATGGCGCTGCCCGGCTCGTCGCCGATCGGCTTGGCCATGAACGTCGCGGTGACGTTGTGCTTGAGCGCTGCTTCGCGCAGGGTGCGTTTGAACACGGTGATCTGGTCGGCCAGATCCAGCGCATCGCCGTGGCGGAAGTTGATTTCCATCTGCGCCGGGCCGTCTTCATGGATCAGCGTGTCGAGATCCAGGCCTTGCAGTTCGCACCAGTCGTAGACGTCTTCGAAGAGCGGATCGAATTCGTTGGCGGCATCGATGGAGAATGACTGACGCCCGCTCTCCGCACGGCCCGAACGACCCAGCGGCGCCTTGAGCGGCAGGTCCGGATCTTCACAACGCTGGGTCAGGTAGAACTCCATTTCCGGCGCGACAATCGGCTTCCAGCCCTTGTCGGTGTAGAGCTGCAGAACTTTCTTCAGCACATTGCGCGGTGACAGTTCGATCGGGTTGCCGAATTTGTCGAAGGTGTCGTGGATGACGATGGCAGTCGGCTCGATTGCCCACGGAATGACATAGACGGCATCGGAAACCGGTTTGCAGACCATGTCGATGTCGGCCGGGTCGAGGAGGTCGTAATAGATGTCGTCGTCGACAAAATCCCCGGTTACCGTTTGCAGCAGCACGCTTTCCGGCAGGCGCATGCCGCGCTCATGCAGGAACTTGTTGGTCGGTGCAATCTTGCCGCGGGCGATGCCGGTCAGGTCGCTGACCACACATTCGACTTCGGTAATCTTGTGATCTTTCAGCCAGGTGAACAGCTGATCGAAGGGGGCGTTCATAAAGACCTCGTTATTGGTTTTGTAGACGCCGGGGAGGGCGGGTTTCATCTTCCGCCCCTTCCCCTGTGGCGCGTTGGCGACTATCTTGGGCGCGGCTTGCGATTCCATCTATCCACTTTCAGCAGCACCAAAGCGCACCAAAAGAGTGCGCAAGGTCACCCCATGACAACGTGCAATCCGCTTCAGGTACAAGCGTTCAATACCGCCGACGTGGCCGAGCAAATCCGCGCCACACCGGGTTGGGTCCAGCATTACCAACAGATGTCGCCAGGGCATTTCGCCGGGCAGATTCGTTATCTCGATCTGCAGGGCGTCGAGGTTTACGAGGAGCAGATGAACACCCGGGTCGAGCAGAATTTCAGTGCGCCATCCGGGGCGCTGGCGTTCTGCTTTGATCGCAGCGACAACGCGCTGTACCTGCTCAACGAAGAGAGCCGCAACATCTGGATCACCCCGGAGAACTACCGGGAAATCGCCGTGGTATTTGGTCCGGACTTCGTCCGCGAGCACGGTTTGCAAGTAGCGAAACTCGAAGGGTTGTTCATGGCGCCGCTGAACTGCGGACAGAACGCTTTGTTCAGCGGCTGGTTAAGCTCGATTCTCACGAAGTTATCGCAAGCTGCTGATCCACTTGATAAAGATCGCCTGACGCAGCAGTTGCTTGAGGACTGCCTGTTCATCCTTGATAACGCTCACACCGGTCTGGATCGTGGCGGATTACAGCGGCGCAATGACGAACGCCAAATCATGAAGCGAGTAGGGGAGTGGGCGGCTGATTCGCCGGAAGACACGGTCAATCTGCTCGAACTTTCTCACGTTGCCGGCGTACCGCTGCGCCAGCTGCAACAGGCTTTCAAGGCTTACACCGGGATGACCCCGAGCCACTGGTTGCGCCTCAGGCGGCTGAACAGTGCGCACCGTGAATTGCTCAAGCGCAGGCCTAGCGAAACCACCGTTGCGGAAGTGGCGATGCGCTGGTCGTTCTGGCATCTGGGGCGGTTTTCCAGCAGTTACCACGCGCTGTTCAAGGAGCTGCCGAGCGAAACGCTCAAGCGCTGAACAGAAAAAGGCTTTGTGTCCTTGGCGAAGTTAAATAGAATCAGTCTCATTTGAATCTACCTTCGCGCAGGGTCTCTTGAGATGATTGAAGCCACGTCACCGTCGGAGCAGAGCCTGCAGCAGTTGTACCGCGAGCACCGCGGCTGGCTGGAAACCTGGCTGCGCCGGCGCATGGGCAACGCGTGGGATGCGGCTGACCTGAGTCAGGACACCTTTCTGCGCGTCCTGTGCAACGCACCGCCACTGGCCGAGTTACGCGAGCCGCGCGCGTATTTGCTCACTGTCGGCAAACGCCTGCTGAGCAATTTCTACACGCGACGCCATCTGGAAAAAGCCTACCTCGACGCGTTGGCGCAAATGCCGGAAGCGTGCGCACCGTCGCCGGAACAGCGCTGGTTGCTGCTGGAGACCTTGCAGGCGCTGGATGAATTGCTCGATGGCTTGCCGCGAGCGGTGCGCCGGGCATTTCTTTGGAGTCAACTCGAAGGCCTTGGCTACCGCGAGATCGCCGAGCGCTTGCAAGTTTCTGAACGGACCGTCAAACGTTACATGGCCCAGGCGTACGAGCATTGCCTGCTGGTGGAGCTGTAATGCGCGTTGCCCCCAGCGAGGAAACGCGGGAAGTAGCACGAGCGGCGGCGCAATGGCTGGCCTTGCTTGAATCCGGCGGTGCCAGCGATGAAGATCACGCGCGATTGCAGCATTGGCGCAGCAGCGACAGTAGCCACGAGAACGCTTGGCAGAAAATCCAGCAGCTTCGCCAGCGTTTCGCAGGTTTGCCGCCGACGCTGGCCATGGCCACGCTGGACCGGCCGGATCCGGCGCGGCGCGCGGCGCTCAAGCGTGCTTTGGGCGTGGCCGCGCTGGTGCCGGCGGTGTGGTTGATCGGACGCGAACTGCCGCTGGAAGTGTGGCGCGCCGATATGCACACCAGTACCGGTGAGCGGCGCAAAGTGCAATTGGCACAGGGTTCTTCATTGCAACTCAACACCGACAGCGCGGTGAATGTCGATCTGCCTGCACGTCAGTTGACGCTGATTCGTGGGGAAATGGGACTCAGCGTGGCGGGCGATGCGGCCTTTATCGTCAACGCGCCTTATGGGCGGATGATCGTCAATCACAGCGACATCTCGGTGCGCCTCAATGCACGCAATTGCCAGGTCTGCGTGCTGCGCGGTTCGGTGCAATTGCAGCCGCTGCACGGCCCGGCGCTGGTATTGAAGCAGGGCCAGCAAGTCAGCCTGCAAGCTTCGGGCGCGGGAGCGGTGACGGCGTTCGATGCATTGATGCCGGGTTGGCGCGACGGCGTGCTGATGGCGCAAAACCAGCCGCTGGGTGATTTCCTTCGCGAGCTGAGTCGCTACCGCTCGGGTGTGTTGCGCTGGGATCCGGCGCTGGAATCGCTGCGCATCACCGGCAGTTTCCGCCTCGACGATACCGATCAAGTGCTCGCACTGCTGGCAGCCAGTTTGCCCGTCGACGTGCAAACGCGAACGCGATTTTGGGTGTCACTGGTACCGCGCGCAGAAAAAACTGGCTGAAGCCTGTCCCTTTTTTTCGCCTCGCTGGTCATTCCAGGCAAGTGAACAAAATCGAGAGCTTCTTCCAATGCCCGCAGTATTTCCAGGTCGTTTGCGTCCGTTGTTGCAGTTGAGCCTTTTGCTGAGCCTGAGTGCCAGCCCCGTGTTGATCCAATCGAGCTGGGCCGACGACGGCAGCCGCCGCAGTTATCAGGTGCCGGCCGGTAGCCTGAGTGCGGCGCTGACGCGTTTCGCCGGCCTCGCCGGGGTCAATCTGTCGGTGGATCCGGCACTGGTCAGCGGCCGCAGCAGCAATGGTTTGTCCGGTGAATATGGCGTGGAGGAGGGGTTCAGCCGGTTGTTGCTGGGCTCCGGTTTGCAGCTGCAGCCGGTCGGCGATCAGGCTTATACGCTGGTGCCTGCGGCAGAAGGCAGCACCTTGCAGCTTGCGCCTACCTCGATTCTTGGCGCGAGCGACTCGGCGGATGCCGACGTGTTTGCCGGCGGTCAGGTCGCACGGCGTGGCTCGCAAGGGCTGCTGGGCTCCAGGGATTTCATGGAAACCCCGTTCAGCATGACCACTTACACCAGCGAAACGGTGAAAAACCAACAGGCGCGCACGCTGGGCGACCTGATCGGCAGCGACCCTTCGGTGCGCGCAACCAACCCGGCCGGTGGTCGCTACGAGCAATTCACCATCCGTGGTTTCAGCCTGTTCAACAGCGACGTTTCCTACAACGGCCTTTACGGTGTCTTGCCGACGTACACCATCGACATGGAGATGGCTGATCGCGTCGACATCCTCAAGGGCCCAAGCCAATTGATCAACGGGATTTCGCCACGGGGCAGTGTAGGAGGGGGGATCAACGTCGTGCCGAAACGCGCGACCGACAAGCCGATTACCTCGCTGACGGCCAATTACGCCTCGAACAACCAGGTCGGCGGCGCGGTGGATGTCGGTCGGCGCTTTGGCGAAGACAATCAGTTCGGGGTGCGCTTCAACGGGGTTAAACAGTCCGGGGATACCGAATGGGATCATCAGAGTGTCGATCGCGACATGGCAGTAGTCGGTCTGGATTTCCGTGGTGAACGCTTGCGACTTTCCACCGATATCGGCCACACCGAGCGCGACACCGACGCACCGCAAGAACGCGTGCAAGTCGCCGCCAATGCCAAGGTGCCGAACGCCAATGATGTGCGCGACAACTATGCGCAACCCTGGAGCCAGGCGCGCACCAAAGACACGTTCGGCACGGTCAACGGCGAGTTCGATGTCAGCGATTCGGTCATGCTGTATGGCGGCGTCGGCGCACGCAAAAGCAATCACGACTTCTTGCGCCATGCGGTTTCGGTGACCAACGATGCCGGTGACTTTAGCGTCCAGCCGCGAGATTTCACCCGCGACGAAAACGTTCGTACGGCTACCGCTGGGGTGCGTAACTGGTTCCAGACCGGGCCGGTCAGCCATGAGGTGAACCTGGCGGCCAACTACTTTTATATGGACTTCGAAAACGGCGGCGCGCGTTATGCAGCGGGACGCAGCAATCTCTACGATCCAGTAGAAATCGCCAGACCCGGCACACCGACCCGCAATGACGCCAAGGTCTACACAGAGAACCGCTTCAGCGGCGTGGCCTTGTCCGACACGCTCGGTTTCTTCGACGATCGCCTGTTGCTGACTTTGGGCGCGCGCTGGCAGCGGGTCAAAGTCGATGACTGGAGCGACGGCATCAAGGGCGACACGGCTTACGATGAGGAAAAAGTCTCGCCGTCGGGCGGAATTCTGTTTAAGGCAACCGACAAACTTTCGCTGTACGCCAACTACATGGAAGGTCTGAGCCAAGGCAAGATCGCGCCATCAACGTCAATCAACGAAGACGAAATCTTCCCGCCATTCATCAGCCGCCAGGTCGAAGTCGGGGCCAAGTACGACGCGGGCGCATACGCGCTGACGGCAGCGGTGTTCCGCATTAAACAACCGGCGTACGAAACCAACGCCACCACGCGAGTCTTCGGCCCGAACGGCAAGCGCGAGAACAACGGCGTGGAACTGAGCGTGTTCGGCGAACCGCTCAAAGGCTTCAGGTTGTTCGGCGGTGTGATGTACATCGATAGCGAACTGACCCAGACCACCAACGGTACGTTCGACGGCAATCGCGCACCGGCGACACCCAAATACAACGTTAACCTTGGCGCGGAGTGGGATGTGCCAAACGTGCAGGGGCTGACCCTGACCAGTCGCGGGATTTACTCGAGTTCGCAGTATCTGGATCAGTCGAATGACAAAGAAATCGACTCCTGGGAACGGTTCGACGTAGGCACACGCTATGCTTTCAAACTGGATGAGAAGACCATTACCTTGCGCGCCAACGTCGAAAACGTGCTGGATAAACGCTATTGGAGTTCGGCGGGTGCATCAGATGACAGTGAGCCGGGGTTGACGCTTTCGACGCCGCGAACGTATCTACTGTCGGCAACGGTGGATTTTTAGTGGAGCGGGGGAAAATCGTCGAATGTCGCCGAAATTACGTTAACTCCACTAAATGACCGTTTAGTTGAGCTAAACTAAAATACGGGAAACATGCCGGGGAAGGCCATGATTCAGCGTAAGCCGAATGCTACAGATGTGATTGCTGCGCTGAATCTACAGCCTCATGTCGAGGGCGGTTATTACCGCAGAACCTATCAAGCTGATCACCGTGATTACCTCGAAACGCAGAGAGGCCCGCGATATCTGCTGACTTCGATCTACTATCTGCTCACTGAGCAATCGCCGGTGGGCCAGTTTCATTTCAACCAGTCCGACATCCTGCATTATTTCCAGTTGGGCGACGCCATCGAATACCACCTGATCCACGCTGACGGCTCACTGCAAACGCTGGTAATGGGCAGCGATGTTTTGGCAGGCCAGCAATTGCAATTGCACGTATCGGGTGGAATTTGGAAAGCCTCTCGATTACTGGAAGGCTCGAACGGCTTTGGCTTGATCAGCGAAGCGGTTTCGCCTGGGTTTGATTTTGCCGATATGGAAATCGGTGATCGCACAAAACTGACGACGCAGTTTCCGCAGCATCGAGCGCTGATCGAAAAGCTGACGCGTGATGATGGATGAGAGTTGGAGAATGCAGGTTGTAGGGAAAGCTGGTTTTGAAGCGGCAACGCAGCTTCAAATCTCTCGGGCGACCGCGCTAATCTTGTAATACTTTGTTACGTGTAATGTATATTATGTTAAATCATGGATGCGAATGGCCTCTGGCTTTATGTCAGCCTTTCGTAATTACTGGACGGAAATGTCTTTATGGAAAGCTTGAGCAACGCCTTCTGCACTGCCCATACGCAGACCTTCAACGTATCGATTGGCGGTAGCGATGACAGCGTTGTACTCGGAGGTTGGTACCGCCTTGATGTTCTTTGACATGGTTCTCTCCTTTCATTGGGCGACGTAAAACACACGTCGCCAAACGCGCTCAAATGCTCAAGTGGTCGGATGGGTGTGGTAAATCTTGCTGACGATCGTCCACTTGCCTTCTACCTTCAGCAGATTGAAGAAGTCGGTGAATCGATATCCCGAAACATTGTCAGTATCAATGCGCGCACTGGCGGCAGTGCCTACGATGTCGATGCGAACGATCGCGGCTTTGGCTTCGGGAGATGGGCGGAAAGAGTTGTCGATGACGTCGTACAGATTCTGGATCGCGCCGCCGACGAGCTTGTCGCCGTCGACGCCAAACATGGTTGCTTGCTCGTTGAACGCGGGCTTCATCACAGTGCTGTCAGCCTTGGCACCACCTTCGTTGTACTGACTCAGAACAGCAACGATCGCGTTGTATTCCTGGACGTAAGTTGGATTGCTCATGATGTACTCCTGTTGCATGTTGCGGTGACCCTTCTGGTCACTCGGGCACGGGGAACTCAAACGACAATTACCAATCCTGGCGAGTCGGCGAGATGATCAAATCGTTGACGGTGACATTTTCCGGTTGGTTGAGCGCGTATATCACTGCGCGGGCAATATCGTCCGGCGCAATGGCAATCCGGTTCAGCTCTTGGGCAGCCTTACGCCCTTCAGGATCACTGACCTTGTCCGCCCAGCCGGTATTTATCACGCCTGGGCTGACGGTGTTGACGCGGATGCCATGCTGCACACCCAACTCCTTTCGCATGGATTCGGTCATGGCCTGGACGAAAAACTTGGTTGCGCTGTAAACACCCGCCGCCGGGCCGACCTGGTGACCTGCAACGGAGTCCATGTTGAGAATCTGCCCGGTTTTCTGTTCGAGCATGAATGGCAATACAGCAGCAATAGTGTTGAGGTAGCCCTTCATGTTCACATCAATCATCTTTTCCCAATCCTGCACGGCCAGATCGACCCAGTTGGAAAAAAGCATCAGGCCGGCGTTGTTGACCAGGATGTCCACTGCACCATAGGTGTCTTGTGCAAACTTGGCGAGCGCTTTGGTTTGTTCCAGATGGGTAACGTCTGTGGTGAAAGCGACCACGTCGCTCCCGGCCTCACGCAGCTCGGCAACAAACGATTCCAACCCACTCTGATCGAGTGCCGCTGCCACGACGCGAGCGCCATGCGCGGCCAACGCGCGGGTGGTGGCAGCACCAATGCCGGAAGACGCGCCAGTGACGATGGCAACCTTGTTTTGCAGATAATTCATATTTTGAGTATCTCTTGTGCGGCGAAATTTTTTCGCGACGAAGCCTCCCCGCGCCGAACTGACGCAAAGGGAATCTCCAATTAATCGGAGTTGGCCGTTGGCCAATCGATGTAGCCCTTGGCGCCTCCGCCGTAATAACTCTCGCGCGGCGCTATGGTCAGCTCGAGACCCCGACGCAGGCGCTCTACCAAATCGGGGTTGGCAATGAACAATCGACCAAACGCCACGGCATCAATCCGCCCTTGCGCCCTGCGCTCCCGCGCCATTTCCAGGTCATAGTTGTTGTTGCCAATGTACGGCCCTTCGAACTGCGCACTCAGCGCGTCCAGATCCACCCCTTCAGGAACGGTACGAGAGGTGGCTGTCGCGCCTTCGACGAAATGCAGATAGGCCAAGTTGAATCTGTTGAACTGCTGAATGAGGTGACCGTAGGTCGCCATGACGTTGCTGTCTGGAGGCGTGTTACCTGCATCAGGAGTTACTGGTGAAAGGCGGATGCCGACCCGGTCACTGCCCCAAATTGCGACCACGGCTTCGGTGACTTCAAGTGTCAGTCGTGTCCGATTTTCGATAGAGCCGCCGTACTGGTCAGTCCGTTGGTTGGTGGAATCACGCAGGAACTGGTCGAGCAGATAGCTGTTGGCAGAATGGACTTCCACACCGTCGAAACCGGCTCGCTTGGCATTTTCTGCCGCATGCCTGTACTGCTCGATGATCCCCGGGATCTCTGAAGTCTCAAGCGCCCGAGGCATGGACACTTCGACCATGCCATTGTTGGTATAGGTCGTACCTTCGGCCTTGATTGCTGAGGGCGCGACCGGCGCTTCGCCGTTTGGCTGCAACTCAACGCTGGAGAAGCGACCTACGTGCCATAACTGGCTGACGATTTTCCCGCCGGCCGCATGCACTGCGTCAGTGACTTTTTTCCAGCCTGCCACCTGCTCCTCGGACCAGATACCGGGCGTCATGGCATAGCCACGCCCCTGAGCAGAAATGTTCGTGGCCTCGGCGATGATCAGGCCCGCGCTGGCCCGCTGGGCATAATAAGTGGCATGCATTTCGTTCGGCACGCCGTCGTCAGCCAATCGACTGCGAGTCACTGGCGCCATGACAATTCGGTTAGCCAGTTGCATCGCCCCCATCGTCATGGGGGAAAACAGGTCGGTGTCTGCGGCAATATCAGTCATAAAAACTCCAAATGAATAGACCGGTCGTCTAGTTAAAGGCTTAAAAAAAACTGCCCCTATGCCAGCAGGCGCTTGCTTGTGATCAGTCCGGTCGGCTAGTGACCTTGCTCAGTATCGGATGAACGACTAGACGCTAGACGCTTGTTGAGCCCGCGCAGGTTCCAGTTGCACCCTTTCCCACTTCGCAATCACCAGCGGTGCGATGGCATTACCCAGCACATTCAGCGTAGTGGTGCCGCTGTCGATGATCCTGAAAATGCCGGCAATCAACGCCACGCCTTCCAGTGGCAATCCGGCAGACGCCAATGTCGCGGACAAAATGATGATGGCAAAACCCGGCACCCCTGCCGCGCCCTTCGAAGTCAGCACCATCGTTACCACTAACAGAATCTGCTGCGATAACGTCAGATCGATGCCATAGAGTTGCGCCACGAAAATCGTCGCCACACCGAGAAAAATCGATGCGCCATCCAGGTTGAACGCATAACCCACCGGCACCACAAAACTGACGATCCGACGCGGTACACCGTAGTTCTCCAATCGCGTCATCAACTGCGGCATGACGGCGGCTGACGCGGCACTCGAAAACGCCAGAATCAGCTCATTGCGAAAGTACCGGATCAACTTGAAAATGTTTTCTCCAATCAAAGAGCAAATGCCGCCGAGTATCACCAACGCGAAAACTATCAGCGCCAAATACACCACCCCTATTAGCTTGAGCAACGGCAACAATGAGGCGAAACCAAACGTCGCCACGGTCGCGCCGATCATTCCAAACACACCGATCGGTGCGTAGGCCATGACGATTGAAACAACCTTGAACATCGCATCGGAAAGGCTCTGAATCATCGCAATGAAAGGTGCGCTTTTGTCTTCGGGTAGAGCATTCAATGCCAGGCCCAGCAACACTGCAAAAAACAGTACTGACAGCAACTTCGCTTCTGACATGGCAACCAGCACATTGTCAGGGACGATGTTCTGCAAGATGACTAATGCGCCTTTGGACGGCTCCAGAGCGATCGATGCGGTACCGTGCGAAATACCGGAAATGTCGGTGCCCGTACCCGGCTCGAAGACGTTGGCAAAACATAAGCCGATGACAATGGCCAAGGCCGTAATTGCAAAAAAATAGCCCAGCGATTTTATCCCCATGCGGCCAAACGATTTGTTATCGCCACCGCCTGCGATGCCCAGAATCATGCAACAGAACACAATCGGTACAACCACCATCTTCATCATCTTGATGAAGATATCTCCGAGCGGTTTGAGGATCTCCGAACTCACCCATGTCTGATAATGCGGATGCGTATTGAAGTACCAACCGACAAGCACGCCAAGCAACAGCCCGGCAACGATTTGCCACACCAAGGGAATACGTTTCATGTCTAGCCTTTTTGTTGGAGTGAAAGGTCTGCGTCTATTCGCAGTTGCTAGAGTCATGAGCTTCCAGCTCATTTGAGATCAAATGGCACAACGCCGTTGTGCCATGGCTGTTGTTACTTGGCGAAGAGCTGGCTCATATCCTTGAAAGCCTTGAACTCAAGAGCGTTGCCGCACGGATCAAACAAAAACATGGTGGCTTGCTCGCCCACTTGGCCTTTGAAACGAATGTACGGCTCAATCACGAATTCAGTACCAAACGACTTCAGACGTTCGGCCAGTGCTTCCCACTGTTCCCAACCTAAAATGATGCCGAAGTGCGGAACTGGAACATCGTGTCCGTCAACTGGATTGCTATGCACGCTTTCCTGCGAAGCGGTTTTTGGATGTTCGTGAATCACCAGTTGGTGACCATAAAAATCGAAATCTACCCACTGCGTGCTGGAGCGCCCTTCTTCAAGACCAAAAACCTCACCGTAAAAGGTGCGAGCTGCAGCCAGGTCGTAAACAGGGATTGCGAGGTGGAATGGCGAGAGGCTCATCAGTACTCCAAATATTTTTGTTGGTTGGCGAACATTTCCACCGTCATTGACTCTCTGGGTTAAGCCGTTTGCCGGGGGATGGGAAACATCGTAGGACGGGAAGCCAAACATAAAAAACAATATATATTTCTTAGAAACACAATTAATATTTGTGAATGATCAAAGAACTGAAGACACTCATTGCCGTGGCGCGGGAAGGCACATTCGCCGCTGCTGGCAACAAGATCGGCCTGACTCAGGCCGCTGTGAGCGCGCAAATCCAGCGCTTGGAAGCCGAGCTCGGGTTCGAAATTTTCGACAGGAAAGGACGCTCTGCCCATCTCAACAAAATGGGCCACCAGATACTTCTGCAGGCGCAAGAGTTGCTGAAGCTTTATGACAATCTGGGCTCTACAACGCCGGGCGAGCCTCCCAGCGTGCTGGTCAACATCGGTGCGATCGCGTCCGTGCAGCGCTCCTATTTGCCCGATGCGCTTGCGAAGTTTCACAAACAGTGTCCGCAGTGCCGCACACGTGTCATCCCAGGCCTTTCAATGGAGATGGTGAACCTCGTCGACGCCGGCGAGATCGACATGGCCGTCATCATTCGCCCGCCCTTCTCCCTCCAAAGTGACCTGCGCTGGACGACATTGGCGCTAGAGCCCTACCGACTGATCGTGCCACGTGACCTAGAGGGGGAAGACTGGTCGGAACTGCTGTCCAGCCAGCCATTCATTCGCTATGACCGATCATCCTTCGGCGGCAGGCAGGTCGATCGTTTCCTGCGGCAGATGCATTTCACCTTGCAGGAAGTTTGCGAACTGGATGAACTGGAGGCCATCATCAAGCTGGTTGAAAAAGGTGTAGGCATAGCGCTGGTGCCACAGACGGAATTCCAACAGGAATGGCCCGCAGGCGTACGAGCGATCGATTTGGGACAACACACCTTTCACCGGGATATCGGGCTGGTGCATAGGTCTCGACAGAGTTTTACGGAGCCTGTGCGAATTTTGGCTCAGCTTATTAGTGATCAGGTAACAGCAATCTCCAAATAAGAGCCTCAAAAAAAGGCCCTACAGGGCCCTTTTTCACTCAATCACCAAGTCACTTGCTCAGCCAAGATTCAACTGTCAAAGCGCCGGGCTTTTGGCCGTAGGTCATAGCCATTGATCACCAACTGCTTTGGCGCAAGCTCCTTAAGATAGTGATCCATGGACTCGTAGATCGAGTAGCGTCCGCACATGCTGTCACCCGTCGAATTGTCGTGCCTCTGAGATTGACCGCAAGCGAACCAAATCGTTAACTGTATGTACGTACAGTTAATCTCCTAAGGCTTGCATCATGAGCATCACCCTCCTCGGCCCACTCGCTACTGGCGGCAAGAAGCTGCCACTTTATTCATCCAAGGTACCAGCGGGCTTCCCCTCTCCTGCGGCTGATCATATCGAAAAGCACATTTCCCTGGATGAGCTGTTCGATATCCGGGCGCCGCACGTGTACCTGGTAAAGATAGATGGAGACAGTATGCAAGGCGCGGGTATCTATTCCGGGGATATGGTGATCGTCGATCGGAGCATCGAGGCGGTCAGTGGCGATATCGTTATCGCCGCGTTGAATTCGGAACCGTTCTGCAAGCGCCTGCTTCTGCGCGAGAACGCCGTGGTGCTTGTGTCAGAGAACCCAAGATATCCGGCGAGACATGTCATGGAAGGCGATGAGCTTGTGATCTGGGGCGTGGTGAAATACAGCGTGCGCGATCATGACAACACGTGAGCCTGTCTTCGCCCTGATCGACTGCAACTCGTTTTACGCGAGCTGCGAGCGAGTCTTTAGACCGGACCTCGCCAAGACACCTATTGTGGTGCTGTCCAACAACGACGGCTGTGTGATCGCGCGTAGCTACGACGCCAAGCCTTTCGTGAAGATGGGCCAGCCGTACTTCCAGATCAAAGACCATCTACGCCGGCATGGAGTGGTGGCATTCAGCAGCAATTACGCTCTGTACGGTGACATGAGCGAGCGCGTCATGACGATCATCGAATCGATGGTGCCGGCACTTGAGGTCTACAGCATTGATGAAGCATTTGCTGATTTGACTGGCATGCCTGGAGATCTGTCCGCGTTCGGCAGGCACATGCGCTCCACCCTTCTCAAGCGCACAGGCATTCCAGTCGGGGTGGGTATTGCCGGCACCAAGACGCTGGCGAAGCTCGCAAACCATACCGCCAAAAGGCTGCTGGATATCACCGGCGGTGTGGTCGATCTCTGCGATCAGTTCAAACGGGACTGGACGCTGCGCAACACCGATGTCGGCGAAGTCTGGGGCATTGGCAAGCGGATGAAGGCTCACCTGGAAACGATGGGCATTAAGACCGCGATGGACCTGGCAAAAGCCGATCCGTGGATGCTTCGCCAGAAATTCAGCGTGGTGATCGAGAAGACTGCTCGCGAGCTGGCCGGTACACCATGTCTAGAACTAGGGGAAGCTGACCCACCGAAGCAGGAGATTTGCTGCAGCAGAATGTTCGGTATGCGGCTGACACAAATCGAGCCAATCAAGGAGGCCGTCGCCACCTATACCCAGCGTGCGGCGGAAAAACTCCGAGTGCAAAACTCGCTGTGCAAGAAAATCCGGGTCAGCATTCGCACCGGCATGTTCAATCCCGAAGAAGCGAAATATGCGAATGGCGCCTTGGTGGAGTTGCCGTACCCGACCAACGACGTGCGGCTGATGACGAAGGCTGCGACCGAAGCGGTCAATCGTCTCTTCCGTCCCGGCTACAAATACAGCAAGGCGGAAGTGCTGCTGATGGATTTGCGACAACCCGGCGAATTCACCGATGACCTGTTCGCCCATTCGCAACCCGTGATAGCGGACAAGGTGATGAGCGTTCTGGATGAGATAAATGGCCGCTGGGGAAAGGGAGTGCTGCGTTTAGCCAGCGTGCCTGCCGCCCCTGAGTGGGCAATGCGTCGGGAGCTGATGAGTCAGAGTTACACGACGAAGCTAGATCAGCTGTGGACGGTCAGAGCCAAGTAGCGACTACAAGATGGGCATACAGCGCCGCAGAAACGAGCAGCCTTGAACGGCTGCTTACGGCCAAAGCGGACACTAGGCGATTGCCGTCGCTGGCCATTCCTTAGCGGATCTACATTGGCGTTATTGTGAGCAGATGGCTAACGAAGCGTCACAGCTGATCAAGGTCTTTAGTAGCCTTACTGAACGCTTCGGTCATACCGTCGATCAACTCCCATTGCTCTTGCTCAGCACCCTGAGACGCTGGTATTGCTTGATCCAAAGAAAGATTCCCCCACCCAGGACGCTAGTCGCCCCTGTGAGAACAAACCACCGTGGGTACGAGATAGGGTCTGTAGCCCATCTTCCGGTTGATGCCCATACCTCAGTACCTGGGCGCCTACGATGGCAACCCCGCCCACTTGAATCCTCTAGTGCCCAAGGAATCGGCAAAGCGCTACGTCGAATAGATGGGAGGTAACGCCAAAGTGCTTGAAGCCGCCCGCGTGGCCTACGACAAGGGCGAATACCGCTGGGTCGCCGAGCTGCTGGATCAGGCCGTGCTCGCCAAACCCGACGACACGGCCGCCAAGGAGTTGCTGGCCTGCGCATTCGAGCAAATGGGCTATCAGGCGGAGTCGGCGACCTGGCGCAACAGCTACCTGACCGCGGCCATGGAGCTGCGCAACGGCCCGCCGATTAAGGGCGTGAAACAACCACACTGATCTGTAAAAAATCCATGGAATAGACTAGCGCTGACGGCTGACGGCTGACGGCCGACAGCGCACCAGCGCAAATTCGCTTCATCATTGATCTTTCGCGCCGCACCCAGTAAAAAACTGTCTTCCCTTTCCGCCCTTGCAAGGAGCTGCGGATGCTTGAGCTCACCACGCAACGCCTGGACCTGCGCACGATGGTCGAATCCGACTGGCCGCTGTTCCTCAGGCTGCATTCGGAGCCAAAAACCATGAAGTATGTGTTCGGTGAAATCGCCGAGGACCAGGTGCGCAAAGGCTTCGAGCACCGGCTTCCGGCCTGGGGGCCACAGTCGGATCACTGGTTGTGTCTGGTGGTGATCGACAGGGCCAGCGGGCAGGAACTGGGTGTGACCGGATTCCGCATCCTGTCGCCGGGGCATGCCGAGGTGGGTTGCCTGCTGTTGCCCGAGCATCAAGGCAAAGGCTTTGGCACCGAGTCGCGGCAGGCGATCATCGACTATGCCGCGGACATCGGCCTGGACTCGTTGGAGTCGACCGTGACCGACGGTAATATCGCGTCATGCAAGGTTTTGGAGAAATGCGGGTTTGTATTCGAGCGCCGCGTGCCGCAGGCCTATCAGATTGGAGATCGGTGGTTTGACGACCTGATCTACCGCTATCAAATCAGCTGACCGGTTTTATCAGCGACCGCCAAGGAGGCCCTCCTCGTGAACCCTTATCAGTGCCTGCCACCCCGCGCTTTCTGGCGCACCGCCGTGGCTGACAAGCCCGCGCTGAACATAGATCAACTGTGGACGCCACAATTCGAGATCGGCAACAAGGACGCGATCGTCACCGCCGGCTCGTGTTTCGCCCAGCACATCGGCCGGGCGCTGGGCGAACGCGGCATGAACTGGCTGGATGCCGAACCGGCCCCGCCCGGACTGCCCGAAACCGACTGCAAGGCCCGTAACTATGGGGTTTTTTCGTTTCGCACCGGCAATCTGTACACTCCGGCGATGCTGTGCCAATGGCTGGAATGGGCGCTCGGCGTGAGCCTGCCACCCGACGAAACCTGGGCCCATGACGGGCGTTTCTTCGACCCGTTCCGGCCCGCCGTGGAACCCGACGGCTTTGCCAGCGAGGACGCACTGTTCGCCTCGCGCGAAGCCACCCTCGATGCCATCCGCACCGCCCTGCGCCGCGCCAAAGTGTTCGTGTTCACCCTGGGCCTGACCGAAGCCTGGCAGAACCGCCAGACCGGTCTGGTGTATCCCGTGTGCCCCGGCACCGTGCGCGGCACCTTCGATCCGCAGCTGCACTGCTTCTGCAACTTCGGCTTCATGGACACCTATGGCGACATGGTCAGGGCGGTTGAATTGATGCGTTCGATCAACCCGCAACTGCGTCTGCTGCTCACCGTGTCGCCGGTGCCCCTGACGGCAACCGCCACGGGCGAGCATGTGTTGAGCGCCACCACCTATTCCAAATCAGTCTTGCGCGCCGTTGCCGGGCAGCTGTGCGAAGACCTGCACGACGTCGACTATTTCCCCTCCTACGAAATCATCACCGGCACACCTTTCAAGGGCGCGTTCTACCAACCCAACCAGCGGGAGGTCACGCCTGAAGGCGTGGCATTTGTCATGCGACAGTTTTTCGCCGGGCTCGATGCGGTTCAACCGCTGCAGGCGCCGACCAGCGTTGCCTCCACCTGCGTGTCCAGTGAGGAGCTTGTCTGTGAAGACGCCGTGCTCGATTACTACGCCTAGGTTTCTGCTGCTGGGCGATTCCCATGCCGGGGTCATCGGCAAGGCGGCGCAGGCCCGCGAGTTGCCTTTGAGTGGCGGCCCGCTGGGCACCGGCCGGGATTTCGCGGTGGATTTTTTCAGCCTGACCCGTCATGACGTGGTGTTTCGGGACGTCGAGATGGAGCGCCTGTATCGTCAGGCCCTTGAGCCATTCGAAGTACCGCAACTGGCGAAGGTCGGGGTGCCGCTGGTGAGTACCATAGGCCTGAGCCTGCATTATCTCGCCACCGCGCCGAACTGGACCTGCTACCAGACGCCGGACGGCGAATTCGACGAAGGTTTTCTCACCGGGCCGCTGTTCGAGTCCATCATCGACACCTTGTCCCGGCCTGCGCTGGCGTTCTATGAACAGGCCCGGGCGCTGAACCTCAAGGTCTTCGCCGTGCTGCCGCCGCAGCGGGTGCCGGAGCTGTCCGACCCACGCGTGTTCATGGCCGCGCAGGCGCTGCTGATCGAGCGCCTGCAAGGACTCGGCATCGAGCTGATCGACGTGCGCGCAATGGCGAATGATGAGCTGGGTTTTCAGCTTCCGGCGTACTGCGAGGTGGATGACCCGTTGCACGGGAATCTGGCGTTCGGCGAGTTGATCGTCGAGCAACTGCTCAAACAAGGTCTGTGAATGAGCGGTGGGAACGGCGCCCGCTCCCACCCATTTTTTAGACTCAAGCCTTGGGCTGCGTCCCCAGAATCGTCACCCGCTCGCCATACCGCGAGTGCGGAAAATAATCCCAGACCGCATGGTGCTGTGTGCAGCGGTTGTCCCAGAACACCAGGCTGTTCGGCGCCCAGCGCACGCGACAGCTGACGACCGGTTCGCGGGCGACCAGGTCAAACAGCATGTTCAACAGTACCTGGCTTTCACCGTCAGACAGCTGGACGATGTGCGAGGTGAACCCGGAATTGACGAACAGCGACTTGCGCCCGGTTTCCGGGTGGCGAACCACCACCGGGTGTTCGGTTTTCGGCAGATTGGCCGGCGCCTCATAGCCCTTCCACGGAATCGCACCGTCATGGATCGCGGTCAATCCGCCGAGAAACTGCTGCATCGTCGGCGACAGCATTTCCAGCGCCAGGTGCATGTTGGCGAACAGCGTGTCTCCACCGGTGCCGATGGCCGGGGTTTCCTTGACGTACAGCATCGAGCCCATGGACGGCACCAGATCGGCGGTGCCGTCGGTGTGCCAGGTTTCGCCGGCCACGTAGCGCGATTGCGCATTGGCGCGGATCACCACCAGCTCCGGGTCATCGCCGTCGATGTCTTCCACCGGCAGGGCCCGCAGCTCACCAAACAGCCGGCCAAACGCCTTGTGTTCGTCCACCGTCAGGTGCTGATCGCGGAACACCACCACGTGGTTCTCCAGAAAGGCCCGGCGGATTTCCGTGAGCTGCTCGTCGCTCAGCGGCTGCGAAAGATCGACGCCGCCGATCTCGGCACCGATGATCGGCGTGATCCGCTCGACCGTGATGTGCTGATACGGCGCGCGCCGTTCGGCGGCGATGCGCTCGATTGCCTTGAGTGCCAACTGATCCATGTTCCCTCACCTTTTTTATTGGAACGACACCGATGATTGCTCGTGCAGCGAACGCGGGCGCATGTCGATCCAGTGTTCGTTGATGTAATCCAGGCAGACCTGGCGTTCGCCACGCATCCCCGCCTCGTTCCAGCCGCTGGCCATCGGCTTGCCCGCCGGCCACAGGGAATACTGACCCTGGGCGTTGATCACCACATCGAATTGCAGGTGTGCGTCATTCATGTCGTTCTCCTGTTGAACGGGATTGCAGCGTGGCCAGACTCCGGTCGAGCCCGGCGGCGAGATGGTTGAATACGGCATGTCGCTGTTCGTCGCTCGAAGCGCAGGCCCCGACGTAAACCCGCACGGACGCCCCGCAGACCTGAGCGCAGGTGTCTGCATCGTCGTCCGCAAAGGCCCGGGCCGACACTTCGGCGTTGGCGCTGGCATGAGCCTGGGCAAACGCGGTGGCAGCGGCCTCGGTATTGAGTTGTGCGTAATACCCGGCGAACGCCTCGGCACCGCCGAAGTGCTCGGAAATCGTGGCGCTGTTGGCCGGTGCGCGGCCGTAGGTCATCGCACTGGCGTGGGCCTTGGCGTACGCCGCGTCGTAGGCGTAGGCCTTGCGGTACAGCGCCAGCAACACCGGTTTGAGCGTGGCCCGCCACTCGCCCTGACGCCCGATCACGCCGAGCGCCGCCCGCTGATGCAGGCTTTGCAACACGAGCAGCGCCTGCTGATGTTCCGGCAAGGCTTCGCAGAGCATCGGCATGACCACGTCGGCCTGCCAGAGATGAAACAGCTGGAACGGCACCTGACCCCGCAGCTGCCTCAAGCGCAAGGCCGCGTTCGAATCGGCTTCGCACAACACCTTGGTCAAGGCCAGCCACCATCGCGGCATCGCGATCGGATCATTCATGGCGCAGGCTCATCCGTACCGATCGCCTCGGCCAGCAACCGCGCCCAGCGGCCCGCCACGATGCCGTAGTGATCGGTGTCGAGGGTTTGCCAGCTGCGCAACTGCGGCAGCAAGGCCTGCCAATTACGTTGCAGGTCGTCCGGGTTCCAGGCGTTGCCCAGCCCGTAAGGATTGGCCTGCCCGGCGATGAACAGCCGCACCGCCGTGTTCGCAAGCGCCGGCGGCTGGAAGTCGAGCATGCTGGTCATGTTGTTGCGACAGCACACCGTCAGCCGTTGCAGATACGCCTGACGTTCCTCGGCCATGCCCTGCCCTTCAACCTCCGGCCAGCGCTGCGCGAACTCGCGTTGGAACACCTGCTCGATCGTCTGTTCGTCGATGCCGGCCAGTTCCGCACCGGCATCCGGCGCGGGCGGGTCGATCAGGTATAACAACGGTTGCCTGAATCCGTCAGCCTGGGCCTGATAACACAGCGCCTGCGCCACCCATGCACCAAATGACCAGCCTGCCAGGCGCCAAGTGCTGCCGTGCGGAAGGTGGGCCTTGATCGCCGCCCGATACCGGCGTGCACGTTCGTCCACGCTGATGTTCGGCAACTGCGGCACACGCAGCGCCGGGTCGGCGATCACGCACACGCCCAACTCCGCCGGCAATGCCGACACCAGTTCTCGATAGGCCTGAACATCGCCGCCCACCGGGTGGATCAGGTACAGCCAATCGCGGCCGGCACCGGCATGCCATTGATCAATCCGCACCGCGTCGTGCCAGTCGTGCGGTGCAGCGAGGGGCGCCTCTTCAACCGTGGCGGTCGACACCATCCCGAGCACTTCGCTCAGGCTGACCTTGTGGCTGAATTGCGACAGCTGGAATACCTCACCAGTGGCCGCTTGCAGTTCGTCGATCAGGTCGAGCAGCGTCAGCGAATCCGCGCCCAGGTCGTACAGTGAATCGTCGTCCTCCAGCTCGGCCACACCGAGCCACTTGCACAAACACTCACGCAGGCGCGTCGACAGATCCATGCCCTTCGGTGCCTCGACCACTGCGGCCACGGCACCATGGCGAACCGGATAGAACCGCCGCGCCGTGTCGATGCCGGTGGTGGAGATCAGTAGCTGCGGCAACTGCGTCGCCATTGCCAGATCGAATACCCGACAGCCCTCTTCGGCGGACAGACCAACCGTCAGATGCTCCAGGTGCGCGGTGTCTGCGCTGTTGCTGGTGGTGGCCATGCCGATGTCGCGCCAGATGTCCCAGTTGATCTCCAGGCGCAGGCACGCGTCGGTCGCGTTCGGGCGATAGTGGGTGAAGCCGTCGAGCACCCCGCTGGCCGCTGCGTAGTCCAGATGCCCCGCGCCGCCAAACAGCGCTGACATCGACGAGCAGTACAGGACAAAATCCGGCGTCAGGTGCTCGATCAAGGCCTCGACCGCGAGCATGCCGCGGGTCTTGGCGGCCATGGCCTCGGCCATTTGCCGAGCATCGCGGTGACGAATCAGGGTGCCTGCACCGACGCCCGCTGCATGAATCACCCCGCTCACACGACCGTAACGAACGGCCAGTTGATCGAGTACCTGCGGCCAGCGCGGCAGGTCAGCGATGTCTGCTTTGATGCAGTCGATCCGCAAAGCGTAAGCCGCCAGAGACGCCGGCAATTGCCCCTGACGCGAGAGCAGCACCACCCGGCGTGCAGGTGCCTGCAGCAGGTGTTCGCACAAGGTCCGGCCGATCCCGCCGCTGCCGCCCAGTACCAGGAATGTACCGTCTTCCGGCAGAAGCCCTGATGTCGTTGCTGGGCCGGTCAATGGCTGAGGCATTAGACGTGGCTGCCAGAGATAACCATCGCGCACCGCCATTCGCCGAGGCAATGAGACCGGATCGACACACAACGCTGCCAACTCGCCCGCGTGCGCTCCGAGGCGTGAAGACGGCCAGTCCAGCCAATGGCAACGCACCGGGTATTCCTGCGGCACCACTTCAGTGATGCCGGCCAGCGCTGCCAGTTCGGGCCGTTGAACCTCGCCGTCCACCGGGCATGCCTGCCACGACATCAACCACAACCGCAGACGGGTCGTGCGCGGGGTTTGCCCCCAGGCCTGCATCAGCGCACTGACCGTGTCCAGACAGGCCCACTGCGCCAGATCCAGCGATTGCTCGTTGACTGCACCTGACACCGCCAGTGGCAAGGCATGCAGCCAGTCGAGCTCGCCGAGTGCAGGTCCTGCGACCTCAGCGAGCAAACGGCTCAGGGCCTCAGTGTCCAGCGGATCAAGCTCGAAACTGTCTGTGCTCAGGCGTTTGAAACCGTTGCCGGTGCGCACTTGAATCACGCGTCGATACACGGCGTTGAGGCTGGCCAGCAATGTCGATTCGGGCGCGTCATGGCTGCACAGAATCAGCACCTCACGGGATTCGGCCGTCGCTGTCGCGCTCAGGCGCCGGGTGCGCACCCACTGTCGCTGGTGGAACCAGTCCGCCAGCGGTTGTCGCTCAAGGGTTGGCGCATCAGGTTGAACCGCTACAGGTGGCTGGAAACGATACGGCTGAAGATCGAATGTCGACGGCGGCAAATCCCAGGGCGGCGGTGCCGAGCGTTGTGGCCACTGGATGTTCGCGCCTTCGTACCAAGCTTCCAGCAGCTCCTGCGGCGATTGATCACCGGCGATCAACGACGCGCCCGAGGCCGCGATTTCCTTGATCGCTGTCGGCTGCAAGGGAATGTCGTCACCCGGCCGGCACACTCTCGCGAAGCGCCAGCGCAACTGCCGGCGACCTGACTGCAAGTGCCGTAGCAACGCGGTCTGCTGTTCCGGGTTCGCGTGCAGGTATTCGCGAATCGCCGCGATATCGCGCAGCAACTCCGCCCGGCTGTGCGCTGAAATCATCAGCAGCGGCAACGTTTCCTCAACAGTTTCCTGCGCCGTAGGTGCAACACCAACGATGACGTGCGCGTTGGTCCCGCCGATTCCGAAACTGCTGACACCGGCCAGTCGCCGCCGCCCTTGCGGCCATGGCCGGGACGTGGTCGGCACATAGAACGGCGAATGCTCAAGATCGATCTGCGGGTTGATCTGGCCAAAACCCAGGTTCGGTGGCAGTACGCCATGGAACACCGCGAGGCTGGCGCGAATCAGCCCGACCACGCCCGCCGCCGCACCCAGATGACCGATCTGGCTTTTCACCGAGGCCAGCGCGCATTGACCGGCCGGCGCATCGCCGAACGCCTTGGTTAACGCCGCGACCTCGATCGGATCGCCGAGCAAGGTGCCGGTGCCGTGGGCCTCTACGTAGCCGATGTCAGCGCCGGTTAACCCGGCACGGCTCAAGGCATCGCGGATGACCGCGCTCTGCCCCGCCACCGACGGCGCGGTGTAACTCATCTTGGCCCGGCCATCGTTGTTCAACGCCGATCCCTCGACCAGCGCGTAAATCCGGTCGCCATCGGCCCGCGCCTTGGCCAGCGGTTTGAGCACCACTACGCCGTAGCCGCTGGCGCCAAGGGTGCCGCTGGCGTCGTCGCTGAACGGACGACACAAACCGTCGGCGGAGAAAATGTGCTGCGAGCGGTGCCGGTAGCCCTCGGTCAGCGTCGGGTCGATCAGCACTCCGGCCGCGAGCATCACGTCGCTGTCGCCCTGACGCAGCATCGAACTGGCCAGGTGCACGGCGATCAGCGAGCTGCCGCAAGCAGCCTGCACGCTCAGGGCCGGGCCGTTCAGGTCCAGGTGATACGCGGCTTTGGTCGCCAGAAAATCCTTGTCGTGATGCAGCGCCAGCTGGAAGCCGTCGGGCAAATCGTCGTCTGCGGTTTCACGCAGCATTTGCTGGAAGTAAGTGGTTTCGCCGCAACTGGCGATCAGGCCGATGCGCGGGCCATTCGCCGACGGGACGATGGCCGCGTGTTGCAGGGCCTGAACGCACGCCATCAGCAGATGCCGCTGTTGCGGGTCCATCAGGCGCGCTTCCTGGCGGCTGATGCCGAAGTACTCAGCATCGAAATCGAGCATGCCCGCGAGTTGACTGCGGGCGCCGACCAGCCCCTCGTCAGCGGCAAAGTGCTCAATGCCCAGCCGATTGCCTTGCACCATTGCCCAGAACTCGGACAGGTTCTGCGCCCCGGCCACATTGACCGACATGCCGATGATCGCCATCGGCTGATGGCCTGCATCGGTCTGCCGTCCACGCTCGGCCACGTCCACCGGCGCGGTCGACAGATGCGCCGCCAGACGTCGCACCGTGACGTATTCGAACAGGTCGGCCATTGTCACCTTGTGCGGCAGCTCTTCGGCGTAACGGCCATGCAAACGCATCAAGCCGAGGCTGGTGGCGCCGGCCTCGAAGAAGGTCTGCTCCGGTTCGATGTCCCGTCCGATCACGGCCTGGAACAACTCGCTGAGTTGCCGTTCCAGCGCGGTCAATTGAACAACCGGTGTTGGCGTGCTGCGCCGCTCCAGGGCCTCGCCAACATTCGGCAAGGCCTTGCGGTCGATCTTGCCGCTCGGCGTGCGTGGCCAGAGGTCGATCCGCCGGTATTCATCGATTCGCACATGGGCCGGCAGCAGTTGCGCGACCTGACGATCCAGCTCACCGGATGTCGCAGGTTCGCCCTCGAGCTGCAGCCAGGCGATCAGCCGTGGCGGATCGGCCTGCACCGCCACCACCGCGTTGACCACTTCCGGCACCTGCATCAGCGCCGACTCGATCTGACCCAGTTCCAAACGATGGCCGCTGAGTTTGATCTGCTGATCGTCACGTCCCAGATAATGCAGGCAGCCGTGGGCATCGGCCCACGCCAGATCGCCGGTGCGGTAGTACAAACGGCCGTCTGCCAGCTCGACAAACCGCGCAGCGTTCAACACTGGATCAGCCAGGTAGCACCGGGCAACCATTGGTCCGGCCACCAGCAGGTAGCCATGGCAGCCGGTGGGCACCGGGCGGTCATGCTCATCGACCAGCAACAGCCGCGCATTGCCAACGGCATGGCCGATCGGCGCGCGCAACGACCAGTTCCGCGCCACGGACGGCAGGCGCAAGGCGCTGACCACGTGAGTTTCGGTCGGGCCGTAATGGTTGAACAGCGAGGCGTGCGGCATGCCGCCGAACCAGTTGCGCAGCGCATCGGTGCACAGCAGTTGCTCGCCGGCCGTGATCACCTCGCGCAACGCCGTAGGGTAAATGCCCCGGGCCACGGCGGTTTGCGCCAGATGCTGCAAGGCCACGTACGGTAGAAACAGGCGCTCGATCCGCGCCTCGACCATGTACTCCAGCAATGCCTCGGCGTCCTGACGCCAGCGCGGCGTGATCAGGTGATAGCACCCGCCGCCGCACAGGGTGCTGAAAATCTCCTGAAACGACACATCGAACGACAGCATCGAGAACTGCAGGGTTACCGCTTTCGCCGGCAACTGGCCTTCGGTGCGCTGCCATTGCAGCAGGTTGCACAGGGTGCGCTCCGACACTTGCACACCTTTGGGCGTGCCGGTCGATCCTGAGGTGAACAGCGTGTACAGCGGCCGTTCGCCGGCGTGGCGTCGACGTTCGAACGTTGCGGCATTGGCGCTCAGATCGACCCGATGGGTGGCGAATCGGCCGGCGTTCAGGTCATCTAGCGCTGACTTCGTCATATCGCTGAACAGCACGCAATGCGGTTGCGCCTGTTCCAGCACCTGGCGCTGGATCGCCACCGGATAGGCAGGATCCAGCGGCACCGCCGTCAGATTGAGTTTGGCCAGGGCCAGCAAGGCGACGATGTGTTCCACCGAGGCATCGAGGAACAGCACGACATGCAACGGCGCGTTCCCGACGGGCAACGGATGGCACTCGATCAGGTTTGCCGTCAGCGCATCGGCCAGCGCATTCAGTTCGCTGTAGGTAAGGCGCCGCTGGCCTTGAGCCAGCGCAACCGCCTCCGGCGTGCAATGCACTTGATGCTCGAACCCGTCCGCCAGTGTGTTGAACGGCAGCGCAGTCCGAGGGCCCTCACTAGCCGGGGGCAAACCACGTCGATACGGACCGAGCAAATCGTTGAGGTTGGCCGCCGGGGTTTCCAACAACAGGTCCAGGCCTCGGCGAAACAGCGCATTCACTGCGCGCATCTGTTCGCCATCAAAGTAGCTGCACTGATATTCCCACCAGCATTCCAGTTGCGACCCGCTGCCCACCATCAACAGCGTCAGCGGGCACTTGGCGTGCAAGTGCTCGTTAAATTGCAGCGTCGCGTGCAGGTTAGAATCGGCCAGCGCTGCGTAATCGGTGTTCTCCAGCACGAACATGAAATCGAACAGTAACGGGCTCGAGGACAGCCGCAGGTCTTCCACCAGATCCGCCAGCGCCACGTCCTGCAACGCCAGCACCTCGCGCACCGTGGCGGTCTGCTTGCGCAACTGTTCATCCAGGGTCGATGCCTGCTCGACGGCGGTCGGAATCAGCACGGTGTTGGCAAACATGCCGACCGTGTCTTCGAACTCCGCCAATGGCCGGTTGGACACCGGACTGGCGATCCGTGGCCGTTCGCACCCGGTCAGGGCGTACAGGCTCCAGGCGAAGACGCTGAACAGCACTTCGAACCGGGTCAGCCGTTGTTGGGTGCAAAAGCGTTCCAGGGCCGCGCTGCGCAGGGTGCCCAAAGGCTCCCGGTGCAACCGGGCGTCCGGGCTGATTTCGCGCATTGGCATCAATGCAGGCGGCGGTTCTTCCTGACGGCGATGCAACTCGGCGAGGGCGCGGCGCTGGTCACGATAATGCGGATCAACGTTCCACTGGCGCTGCCACTGGCCAAACTCCAGCGTCGTCAAACGGGCCGCGGGTTGCAGGCTGTCGCGGCCTTGCAGGACATCGCTGTAAAGCTGCGCCAGGTCATCGAACAGCAGGTTCACAGACCAACCATCGACGATGATGTGATGCAGGTTCAGCAACAGCCGGCAGCTGCCATCGGCGAACGGCAACAGCCAAGCCTGAAACAGCTTCGGGGTGGTCAGGTCGAACGGCGCGGCGAACACCAGGTCGGCGAAGGCCTGCCAGTTGTCCTCGGTGAACTGCCCGAGCGCAAAGATGCGACAGGTCGAGCCCTGCTCGGCGATAACCTGGTCCAGTCCATCGACATCCGCCACGAATGCCGTGCGCAACCCCGGATGACGCTGCACCAGACGCCCCAAAGCCTCGGCCAATGCCGCGACTTCGACACCTGGCGCCAGATTCAGAATCAGCGGCACGCTGTAGGCGGTCGAGGTCGGCGAGCGTTGTTGCAACAGCCACAGGCGGCGCTGTTCGGCGGTGGCCGGTAAGCGTTTTGCGCGACTGATCGCAGGCGCGGGTGGGTAGATCGACGCGCCGTTCGTTTCACCGCTCAGCTGTACGGCCAATGACGAGAAAGGCTCGTTGAGCAACGTATCGATCGCGATTTCGCGCTGCCAGCGGACACGGATCGCCGAACGCAGACGCATCGCCTTGAGCGAGTCGCCGCCACAGCCCAGCCAATCGTCCTGCGCACTCAGAGCGGGTTGGCTGAGCAGCGAACGGGCCTGACTCAGCAGCCAATCCAGCGCCGGTGATGCGTTTTGGTTATCCGTAGTCGTCAGGACTGGGTGCCACGGACTCGAACCTTGGGCCAGCAAGCTATCACGATCGATCTTGCCGTTGGCCGTCAACGGCAGGCGCTCCAGCAGGAACAGCTGGTTAGGCCGCATGTAAGGCGGCAGTTGTGCCCGCAGATGGTTTTCGAAAGCGTGATAGTCCAGAGCCCGGCGAGGCACGATGAACGCCAGCAACTGATGATCTTCCGCCGCCTGCCGCCGGGTGCAGACATACACCTGCGCCACACCCGGATGCTCCAGGATCCGTTGCTCCACCTCCCCCGGCTCGATCCGGAAACCCCGGATCTTCACCTGCCGGTCGACCCGCCCCAGGTACTCGATCAAGCCTTCGGCATTGCGCCGCACCAGATCGCCGGTGCGGTAATGCACCTGCGCGCCACCGTCGAGGTCGGGTAAACGGACGAACTGGCGGGCGGTTTCCTCGGGCCGGTTGCGGTAGCCACGGGCGACACCGCTGCCACTCAAATACAGCTCGCCGACCTCGCCTGCCGACACCGGGCGTTGCTGCTCATCCAACACCTGCACGCCGGTATCCGGCAACGGCCGGCCAATGGGCGCCGAGTCACCGGCAAAATCGCGGCTGATCGGCCAGCACAGGGCAAACGTGGTGCATTCGGTGGGGCCGTAGACGTTGAAGATCCGGCAGCGGCTCTCAGGATTGGCCCGGTACCACCCGCGCACGGCGGCAGCGCTGATCTGCTCACCGCCGATCAGCACCTGACGCATGCTGGAAAAGCACGACGGCCACTGGGCAATCATCGTGTTGAACAGCGACACGGTCATGAACAGGTTGTCGACCTGCGTGCGCTCCAGCACCTCGGCCAGTCGACGCGCATCCAGCACGTCCTCGTCAGCGATCAGGACGCAGCAACCGCCGTTGAGCAGCGGCGCCCACAGTTCGAAACTGCACGCATCGAATGCCGGGTTGGACAGGCAGGCAAACCGGTCCGTCGGGCGAATCTCGATGTAGCCGTCGGTGGACGCCAGCCGCAGCAAGCCGCGCTCGCCAACCTCAACCGCTTTCGGCGTGCCGGTGGTGCCCGAGGTGTAGAACAGGAACATTACCTCGGCGAAATCGTCGGCCAGTGTTTGCGGCGCAGCGTCCGGCTGATCGAGCAAGGCCTCGACGCTGGTCTGCCACAGTGAAGGCGACCACACCGATTCTTCATTCAGGGTAATCAGGCCGACACACGCCGCATCCGCCAGCATCAGTTCCCGGCGTTGGCGCGGGCTGGCCCGGTCCAGCGGCACCACTACCGCGCCAACTTTCAACGCGCCGATAATCGCCGCCAACCACTGCCAGCATCGCGGCGTACACAGCGCCAGCGACTGGCCGGGCTCGACGCCGCGCGCCAGCAACCCTCGGGCGATGCGTTCGCTGGCGCTGGCCAGTTGGGCGTAAGTCAGCCTGACCGATTGATCGATTACCGCCGGGGCTTGCGGATTGCGCGCCACTTGCTCGGCAAATCGCGCGAGCAACGGCCTGTCATTGGACGCACTCATTATTTCGCCTCCTGCGCGTCGAAGCGTTGCAGCTCCCGACGGATGATTTGCGAGACCCGGTGGATTTCCGCGCTTTCGAGCATGTCCCAGTGCCCGCCGCTGACCAATTTCGCCAGATAGCCGCTGCCCGCGCGGCGACGCCAGAAGCCGCGCAGTTCATGCAACTGATGGCGGCTGAAATCTTCCCGCGCCTGGATCAGCACCACACGACCGGCGCGCGGCGCGCACTCATAAGCAGCCATGGCCAGCCGGTTGTGGTTGTAGATGTTGAAATAGCGCTCGACCTGGGCGTCTTCGATGCCGGGGTACATGCCGTTGAAGCGCACCAGTTTGTCGCGAAACTCAGCCATGTCCACGGTGCTGATCTGCTCGCGGAAACAGGGGTCGTCGCTACCCTGGGTGTCAAGCAGCACCACCGTCACCTGACGCCGCCCCGCCGCTGTCAACCGTCGCGCCATTTCATAGGCTACGAGGCCGCCGAACGACAACCCGGTGAGGATCAGCGGTTGCTGTGTCAGCGGCTCAATCTGGCGCAAGTAGGCCTCGGCCATCGCTTCGACCGTCGGCTCGGTGCTCTCCCCCGGATTCAGCCCCGGCGATTGCACGCCGTAGACGCCGGTTGTATCCGGCAGCACCTTGGCCAGCGATAGGTAGCAGAACGCCGTGCCGCCCGCCGGGTGAATGCACACCACGTTGTGCTGGCCGCTGCCGCGTCGGAATTCGATCAGGTTGCTCAGGGCCAGCGCCGGGTTGGCCCCGACCCGCAGCCAGCCGCCCAGCGCTTCGATGGTCGGGTAGCTGAGCACCACGCGCACCGGCACTTCGACCGCGAACTGCTGGCTGATTTCATGGGCCATTTTGATTGCGGCGATGGAGGTGCCGCCGACATTGAAAAAGTTGTCGCGGATGCCGATCTGCGGCGCCAGCAACAGGCTTTTCCAGATCTGGTACAACGCCAGTTCGATGTGATCGCGCGGGCTGCTCAGGTTGACTTGGCGGTTGGTCATCTCTTCATCCGCCAACGCTGTCAGCGCGGTTCGGTCGACCTTGCCGTTGGCGGTCAGTGGCAGCGCGTCGAGCCACAGGTAGCTGCCGGGGATCACCGCTCTGGGCAGTGTCGTCGCCAGATGGGCGTGCACCGCTGCTTCGTCCACGGTCTCGGTCACCACGCAACAGGCCACCAGCCGCTGATCCTGCGCTGCTTCGCCGACCATCAGCACCACGGCGCTGCGAATGCCGGGAAACGCTTCGAGCCCGGCCTCGATCTCGCCCAGTTCCAGACGCACGCCGCGCAACTTGACCTGAAAGTCGTTGCGACCGAGAAATTCCAGTTGACCGTCCGGGCGATAACGCGCCAGATCGCCGCTGCGATAGAGCCGATCGCCTGTCACAAACGGATTGTCGATAAAGCGCTCGGCACTGAGCTGCTTCAGTCCCAGATAGCCGCGAGCCACGCCCACGCCGCCAATGTGCAGATGCCCGGTCACGCCCACCGGCACCGGCTGGTCGCGGTCATCAAGCACGTAAAAACGGTTATTGGAAATCGGCCGGCCGATCGGCAGCTGCCGGGCCGGCACCTCGGCGCCAGGTTCCAGGGTCCAGATGCTGTTGATCACCGTGGTTTCGGTCGGGCCGTAGACGTTGTGCAACCGCGCGTGGGGCAGGCGCTCCTGAAAGCGCCGGGCCAGAGCCGGTGGCAGTTCACCGCCGCCGCTGAACACGTCAGTCAGCGACGTACACTGGCTGACCTCGTCGACCTCCAGAAACAGCTGTAGCATCGCCGGCACGAACACCAGCGCCCTGACCTTCCGTTCGCGCACCTCGCGCGCCAGATACGCTGGTTCGTAATGCCCGCCGGGCCGCGCGATCACCAGCCGCCCGCCAGTTGCCAGCGGCCAGAACGTCTCCCACGCCGAGGCATCGAAACCGAACGGAATCTTGTGCAGCATCGCCCCCGCTTCGCCGCAGACCTGCAAACACCACAGCAGCAGGTTGCTCAGGCCACGGTGGGCGACCATCGCCCCCTTGGGCAAACCGGTGGTGCCCGAGGTGTAGATCACGTAGGCGAGGTGGTCAGGGGTGACGCCGACATGGCGCGGATCAAGATTGTCCGCCGGCAATGACGCCCAGCTCGCGGCATCTTTTTCGAGGTCGAGAATCGGCGCTTCCCAAGTCGAGCCTTGCACGGCTTGGCGCAGGATACCGTGCGCCGAGCCGAGGGTCAGCAGCACCGCCGGTGTGCTGTCACCGAGCATATGGCTCAGGCGCCCCAGCGGATAGTCCGGATCCAGCGGCACGTAGGCGCCGCCGGCCTTGAGCACTGCCAGCAACGCGACCGGCAACTCCAGCGAGCGCTCGATGCACACCGCCACGCGCACATCCGGGCCGACGCCCAAGTTGCGCAAGTGCCGCGCCAGGCGGTTGGCCCGGGCATTGAGTTCGGCGTAGTCAAGCGACTCATCCTCGAACACAACTGCGCAGGCCTGAGGGTTGCTCGCCGCCTGCGATTCGACCAGTTGATGCACGCAGGGCGCCGCTTGCGTCAGTGGCGCGGCGCGGTTGAAGTCCACCAGCATCTGCTGACGCTCCGCCTCGTTCATCAACGGCAACGCATTGATCGGTTGCTTGGCGTCGGCGGCGATCTGCTCGAGCAGGTGGCGGTAGTGCCCGCTCAGGCGTTCGATGGTCGCAACGTCGTAGAGGTCGGTGTTGTATTCCACCAGCAAGTCCAGTCGCCCTGCCCGCTCGACCCATTCGAATGCCAGATCGAACTTGGCCGTGGCACTGCTGGTGCCGTACGGCGCCAGTTCCAGAGCGGGCATCTGCACCGCGTTGCCCGGGGTGTTCTGCAGCACCAGCATCACCTGGAACAATGGTGAGTGACCGGGATCGCGCGGCGGGTTGACGGCCTCGACCACGCGGTCGAACGGCACGTCCTGATGGGCGTGGACGTCGAACATCCGCCCCCGCACCTCACGCAGCAGTTCAGCGAAGGTCTGCTGCGGATTCAGGCGCTGACGCAGCACCAGCGTATTGACGAAGTGACCGATCAGCGGCTCGATTTCCGGGCGATTGCGATTGGCGAACGGCGTGCCGATGCACAGATCCTGCTGACCGCTGTGGCGCCACAGCAGCACCGCCAATGCGCCCAGCAACACGTTGAACAGCGTGCCCTGGGTCTGCCGGGCCAGCGCGGTGAGTTCACGCAAGGTGCCGCCATCGACGGACGTACTGAACGTGGACCCGACAAAGCGCTGCACCAGCGGCCGCGGCCGGTCGGCGGGCAAGGTCGAGAGCAGCGGCGCGTCGTCCAGGGTGCGGCGCCAGTAATCGAGCTGCGCGTCCAGCGCCGCACCACCCACCCGCTGTTGCTGCCAGCACGCGTAGTCGGCGTATTGCACCGGCAACGGCGCAAGCGTCGAGGTTTCGCCACGCAGATAATCGCCGTACAGCGTGGCGACTTCATGCAGGATCACACCCATCGACCAGCCGTCGGCGATGATGTGATGCACGCTGTACAGCCACAGGTATTCATCGTCGGCCACGTGCAGTAACGACGCCCGCAGCAAAGGGCCTGCGGCCAGATCGAACGGCGCCCGGGCATCCTGTTCGACGGCGATTCGCACTTGCTGCTCGCGCTCGTCGGCAGGCAATTGGCGCAGATCCGTCACCGACAACGACAGCGGCATCGACGAATGCACCACCTGACGCGGTTCACCGTCCACGCTGCAAAACGTCGTGCGCAGGACTTCGTGGCGGGCCACCAGTTGGTTGAGCGCCCGCTCCAGCTGCGCGACGTCCAACTGTCCTTTCAGCGTTACCGCCGTCGGCACGTTGTAGAACGGGTTGCCGGGTTCCAGTTGATCAAGAAACCACAGTTGCCGTTGCGAAAACGACAATGGCCAGGCCCCGTGCGCACTTGCTCGACGGGGAATTACCGCGTCGTCTTGCCCGCCGAGCAAGGCGATCAGTTCCTGTTTGTGACGCTTGAGCGCCTGGGTCAGTTCTTCGGTGAGAAAACCGCGCGGCGCCTTGCAGCGCAGCCTGTCACCGTCAACCTCGAGCACCACGCCATGGCGAGCGAACAACGCCAGCAATTGATCGGCATTCATACTTCGAATTCCTCCATGTCTTCATCGTCCAGGCTGGCGGTCACAGGCTCGATGGCAAACGCCTCGACTGGCGCGCGGTGTCGTTCATCGGCCGTGCGCAGGCCGCCGATCATCGAGTAGATCAATTCATGGCTCGGCCCGAGGTCGAACAGCGTGGTCAGTTGCTGTTCTTCGACCGAGCCGATGCCGCACAGGCCCAGGCCCTGCTCGACGGCGGTCATGCTCAGCAACTGGGCCATGGCGCCGCTTTCGATGTGGCAGAAGTCGCGGCTGCGCTCGCCGTACAACGGACGAATCGCCGCCATGTCGGCGATGAAGAACAGCGAGAACGCGGCGTTCTCGTAGACCGGACGGTTGACGAAATAGTCATAGGTGTCCGGGTCGAGCGCTCCGCTCTGGAGCGCCAGCAGACGATGCTGGCGGGGATCGTAGTAATACGCGCCGCCGGGCACGCCGAGCACGCGATCCGGCTTGACGTAGAGGTACGCCTGAATCGGGTACAGCCCGCCCGCCGACGGGAACTGGTATTTCACCTCGCCATCGAGTTGCCCTTGGGCCAACGCCGCCAGTACGTGCGCGAAGGCCCGGGTGGCGATCGGTTGCCGATCGTATTGACGCACCGAGCGGTAATTGCTCAACCGTCGGGCGAAGACCGGGTCTTGCGGCAGGTCCAGCGCCAGCGCCGGCAGGGTCTGAGCGAAGTCGCGGCGTCCACGCTGTTCGGCCTTGAACTTCGCCCGCTGCTGGGGATCTTCGATGATGTCCTGTACGAGATCCGAGGCCTGCTGCACCTTGCCGAGCACATCCTGTCGCGCCCGGTTCTGGCGGTACATGCCAAGCAGATGCAGCAACGTCGGTTGGGCCAGCAGTTGCGCCACGTGCGGGCGGAACTGCAAGGCGCCGGACAAGGCGTTGCTGATCCTGACGATATCGATCGACGTTGCGCCGAGGTTCAGCAGATTGGCGTTGGCGGCAATGGAACCGCGCTTGAGCACGTCCTGCACGATCGCCACCAGCCGTTGCTCCTGCGGGCCATCGACTTCGATCGCCGGTCCTTGCTCCTCGATCTGCTCCGGTTCCGGCAGGCGTTTCTTGTCGACTTTGCCGTTGGACGACAACGGCCACGCCTCAACAAAGGTGAACGACGGCGGAATCATGTAGGCCGGCAGTTTGTCGCTCAAGTACGCGCTCAAATCGTTGGCCTGCAACGCCGGATCGGCCTTGAGCACATAACCCGCCAGACGCTTCTCGCCCAGCGCGCTGCCCAGAATCCGCACCACCGCGCTCTGCACGCCGGGATGGCGATTGAGCGCGGCTTCGATTTCGCCCAGCTCGATGCGATAACCCTGAACCTTGACCTGATTGTCTTCGCGGCCGAGGAATTCGATGTTGCCGTCCGGCAGCAAGCGCCCCAGGTCGCCGGTGCGATACAGGCGCTCGCCGGTCAGTGGATGATCAACGAAACTGCCGGCGCTGAGCTTGTCATCGCGCCAGTAACCTTTCGCCAGACCGATACCGCCGATGTACAGCTGCCCCGCGACCCAGGTCGGGCGCACCTGCAGCGTTTCATCCAGCACGTAGAAACGCTGATGATCGAGAGCCTTGCCGTAGGGAATGCTGCGCCACGCCGGGTCGACATGCTGCACCGGGTAGCAGATCGACCAGATCGACGCTTCGGTGGCACCGCCCAGGCTGATCAACTGCAAATCCGCCCGCAAGGCCCAGGCCCGCTCGGGCAGAGTCAATGGAATCCAGTCACCGGACAGCATCGCCACCCGCAGGCTGGCGGGCAACGCGCCGCCCTCGCCCTCGACGTACTCGACCAGCATGCCGAGCAGCGCCGGGACCGAGTTCCACACGCTGACCTGGTGACGTTCGATCAACGCCAGCCAGTGCGCCGGATCCAGTGACAGTTGCGGTTCCAGGATGACCACCGCCGCGCCCACGGCGAGGGAGCCGAAGAAGTCATAGACCGACAGGTCGAAGCTCAGCGACGAGATCGCCAATACGCGGTCGTTCGGGCCGACGGCAAAGCGTCGGTTGATGTCGAGCAAGGTATTGACCGCACCGCGATGATCGATCATCACGCCTTTGGGCTGGCCGGTGGAGCCCGAGGTATAGATCACGTAAGCCAGGTCGCTTTCGTTCACCTGTACCGGTTGCAGTGGCTGTACATCGTATGAGACTTCATCGGTCACCGCGATGGCCGTGACTTGCACCGGCCATTCGATTTTGTCGAGCAGCGCGGGTTGGGTCAGGGCCAGACTCGCCTCGGCCCGCTCCAGAATATGGCGCAGCCGTTCCGCCGGCTGAGTCGGCTCGATGGGCAGATAAGCGCCGCCGGCATACAGAATCGCCAGGGTCGCGACCACTTGCTCCCAACCACGCTCCATCACCACCGCGACCAAGCGGTTCGGCAGCACGCCTTGCGCTTGCAGACGGGCGCCGAGTTGCCGCGCCTCGTTGCGTAGCTGGGCGTACGTCAGCTGTCGCTCACCGATCACCGCCAGTGCATCCGGTGTGGCGAGGGCCTGACGTTCGAACAAGTCGTGCATCAACGGCAGCGTGTGCTGGTTGTCGACCGGTGCCGGCAAGCGTGCCTGCGGCAACAATTGCGGCGTGTTTGCGCCCCAGGCTGCCGGCTCGCACAGGCTGTCGAGCAGCGTGTTATAGGCGACGAACATCTGCTCGATCATCCCTTGCGGGAACAGTTCGTCGATGCTGTCCCAGTTGAACAGCAGGCGTCCTTCCAGCTCCAGCAACGTGTGGTCGAGCCACACCTGCGGTGTCTGGGTGATGCTGTGCATGTGCCTGGCATTCAACGCGTCGGCGAGATTGAACTCGGCCAGTTCCGGCGCCGCTTCCGACAGAGTGCTGTTGAACACGATCGGCATCGCCGTCTGCTGCACGCCCCGGGCCTGGGACAATTCGCGCAGTACTCGCACACCGCTGACCACCGAATGGTCGATATCGCGCCACAGTTGCGCCTGCACCGCGCGGGCCTTATCGGTGAAACTCTGCGAGCCGTCGATGCCGACTTCCAGCAGCACCAGCGAGGTGAAGTCGCCGATGATTTCGTCTACATCGGGATGAAGCGGCATGCGGTTGAACAGCGGCAGGCTCAGGGTGAAACGCGGCGTGCGGCTCCAGAGTGCCAGCACTTCGCTGAACGCGGTCAGCAGCATCACCGACGGCGTCACGGCAAACTGTTTAGCCACGGCTTTGAGCTGCGTCCACTGCGCCGCCGACATGTCGCGGTCGCGGCGGGTGAAGTGCGGGTTGGCGATGCTTTCCGGCTGGCGCACCAACGGCAGGTCCGGCGCCGGGGCCAGAGTGGTCACCCGCTCACGCCAGTAGCCCAGCGCCTGCTCGTAGCGGCGGCCATCGCGCAGCTGTTGTTCGGCCAGCACATAGTCGCGGAAAGTCAGGCCCGGTTCCGCCAGTTCCAGCGTCGGATCGACATAGAACGCCATGAGTTCGCGGGCGAGAATCTGCGTGCTCGCCGCGTCGACGATCAGCGCGTCGAGGCTGATATGCAAATGGGTGATGCCGTCGTCGAGCAACGACAGGCTGAACTCGAACAGCGGCCAGCAACTGGCGTCCAGTACCTGGTGGGACTGGCGTTCGCGGGTCGCCTCAAGGGTGCGTTGCGCTACATCAGCGGGCAACCCGCGCAGGTCGCTGCGCGGCATATGATAGGTCGGCACCTGCCCCAGTACCTGTTGCGTGCCGTTGCTGAGGAACACCACGCGCAGCATGTCGTGGCGCTGGATCATGCGGTTCAGCGCACGCTCGAAACGCTCGGCGTCGAATTCGCGAATGCGCAATTCTTCGTAGCCGTGGGCACTGACGCCGCCCAGACTGACCGTGGCCTCGCGACCGAACCAGTAGGCTTGCTGGATATCGGTAAGAGGGAACGGTTCATGTCGATTGCCGCGATCCGGCTCGAGCTGGATGAATGCCGGTTCAACGCTTTGCTCTTCACGCGACACCTGCGCCGCCAGATCCAGCAACACCGGGGTCTGGAACAGGCTGCTCAGGGACAGTTGCGCGCCCATGCGCTGGTTGATCGCGTAGATCATCCGCGTCGCCAGCAGCGAGTGGCCGCCGAGGTCGAAGAAGTTGTCGTGGATGCCGACCCTTTCGCACTTGAGCACTTCGGCCCAGATCCCGGCCATCTGACGCTCAATGTCATTGCGCGGCGCCTCGTAAGTCGCCCCGGCACTGCGTTCCGGCGCTGGCAGCGCCTGGCGGTCGAGCTTGCCGTTGCGGGTCAGCGGCAATTGCGACAGGCGAACCCAGGCACTCGGGATCATGTGTTCGGGCAACTGGCGTTGCAGTTCGGCGCGCAGGCATTCAGGGCGCGCGGTGCCGACCACATAGGCCACCAGACGCTTGTCCCCGGCCACGTCCTCACGCAGCAACACGGCGGCTTCCTGTACGCCGGGTTGTTGATGCAACAGGCTGTCGATCTCGCCGAGCTCGATGCGGAAACCGCGCAATTTCACCTGCTGGTCGATGCGTCCCAGGTATTGCACGTTGCCGTCGGCCTGGAACTTCGCGAGGTCGCCGCTGCGGTACATCCGCCCGCCCGGCTCGGCACTGAACGGGTCCGGCAGGAAGCGTTCGGCGGTCAGGTCCGGGCGGTTCAGATAGCCACGGGCCAGGCAAGCGCCAGCGATGTACAACTCGCCTGCCACGCCGATCGGCACGGGATTCAGATATTCGTCCAGCACGTACAGCCGCGCATTGGCGATGGGGCGGCCAATGGGCGGCGCGTCCGGCCAGGATTCGGCCGCGTCGCAATCGAGGCTGAATTGGCTGACCACATGGGTTTCGGTCGGCCCGTACTGGTTGTGCAACTGCGCGCCGCCGAGTCCGCGGACAAAGCCACGCAGCTCGTCATTGATTTGCAGGGCTTCACCGGCGGTGATGATCTCGCAGCCGCCGGCCGGCATCGGTGCATCGGCCTCGGTCAGGCCGGCGAGTTGCTGCAACACGGCGAACGGCAGGAACGCCCGCTGTACGCCTTCGGCCACCAGGGTCGGGCGTAGCACGGCGAGGTCCTTGCGACTGTCTTCGGTCATCAGCAACAAGCTGCCGCCCTGGCACAGCGTGCTGCAGATTTCCTGGAACGAGACGTCGAAATTCAGCGAGGCGAATTGCAGCACCCGCTGCGGCGCCCTGGCCTGATCGAGTTGCCAGGTGATCAGGTTGTCCAGCGCACGACGGCTGTGGGCCACGCCTTTGGGGCGTCCGGTGGAGCCGGAGGTGTAAAGCACGTAGCCGAGGTGTTCCGGGCTCACCGTGACCTGCGGGTCATCCGTCGGGTGTTGCGCCCAATGCGATGCGTCAGTGTCCAGGCAGCAGATTTTCGCCTCGTTAGCCGGTAGCCCGGCCATGAGGCTCGATTGCGTCAGCAGCAAGGTAGGCGCCGCATCACTGAACATGAACGCCAGACGTTCGCTCGGGTAAGCCGGATCGAATGGCACATACGCCGCACCGGCCTTGAGGATCGCCAGCAGGCCGATAACCATTTGCGGCGAACGCTCCAGGCACAGGCCGACGCGATGCTCGGGGCCGACGCCTTGTTCGATCAGGTAACGCGCGAGGCGGTTGGCGGCGCGATTCAGTTCGCCGTAGCTCAGTTGCTCACGGTCGGCGAGCAACGCCACGGCGTCGGGTGTTTGCCGGGCGAGGCTTTCGAAACGCGCCACGCAACCGGGTAGCGCCGCGGTTTCCCAGGCGGTGCGGTTCCAGTCATGAACAATCTGCTGGTGTTGCTCGGCGCTCAGCAGCTTGATCCCCGCCAGCGACTGCTCGCTATTCTCGAACATCTGCGTCAGTACCCGACGCAGGTACTCGCCGAACTGCTCGACGGTGCCGCGCTCGAACAGGCCCGAAGCATATTCCAGACCGCCGACGATCCGCCCGTCACGCTCACTGAGGGCCAGTTGCAGGTCGAACTTGGCCACGTGATGGCTGCTCTCGACCGGGGTCACCTCAAGCCCGGTCAGCAGCAGATCGGAATCCTGATCCTGTTCCCAGGCAAACAGCACCTGGAACAGCGGACTGTGGGCCAGACTGCGCGGCGGGTTGAGCAATTCCACCACTTGCTCGAACGGCAGGTCCTGATGCTCCTGAGCCTCCAGTGCCACTCGCCGCGCCTGTTGCAGCCATTGCGCCACCGACGGCGTACCCGATTGAGTCATCCGCAGAGCCAACGTATTGACGAAGAAACCGATCAGCCCTTCCAGTTCCTGTTGCGGACGGTTGGCCGACGGCACGCCGATCACCACGTCGCTTTGCCCCGACAGGCGCGACAACAACAGCGAAAAACCGGCCAGCAGAGTCATGAACAGCGTCGTGCCTTGCTGCATGCCCAGGGCTTTCAATCGCGCGGTCAAAGCTTCGTCGAAGACCAATGGAACAAAGCCGCCGAGGTAATCCTGCACGGGCGGGCGCTTGTGATCGGTCGGCAGCGCCAGCAGCACCGGTGCGCCGCTGAGGGTTTCACGCCAGTAGCGGCTTTGCTGCTCCAGAACGTCACCGGACAGCCACTGTTTTTGCCACACGGCGTAATCCACGTACTGCACCGGCAATGGCGGCAGCGGATCGTCGCGATCCTGCAACGCCGCTGCGTACAGTTGGCCGAGCTCGCGGGTGAGCACGCCCATCGACCAGCCGTCCGAGATGATGTGGTGCTGGGTCAGCAACAGCACATGGTCATCCGCCGCCAGCCGCACCAGGCTGACCCTCATCAGCGGGCCGCGGCTCAGATCGAACGGTACGGCCCCCTCCTCGTCGATCAAGCGGCTCAGGCGTTTTTGCGCATCGTTCCCCTGCACGTCAATCACCGTCAGCCGGATACTGCGCGCAGGCGGCGAAACCCATTGTCGCCCTTCCCCTTCAACGGCAATGAACGTCGTGCGTAGCGCCGCATGGCGCGCCACCAGTTGATTGAAGCTGCGTTCGAGTGCTGCCACGTCCAGCGAACCGCGCAAACGCAGGTTCAACGGCATGTGATAGGCGGCGTTGCCACCCTCCATTTGCGCCAAAAACCACAGGCGCTGCTGAGCAGACGACAACGTTTGCGCGCCCGAGCGTTCAAGGGTTGTGATGGCTGGGCGAGCCGCCGCCTGACTGGCGTGCAGCCGTTCGGCGAACTCAGCCAGAACCGGCGCGGCAAACAGCGTCGAGGGTGCCACTTCCAGCCCCAGCGCATGACGAACCTGCGCCAGCACGCGCATCACCAGCAGCGAGTGACCGCCGAGGGCGAAGAACTGATCCTGACGCCCGACCTGCTCGACGCCGAGCACGTCGGCCCAGATTGCGGCGAGCGCTGTTTCCAGCGGGCCTTGTGGTGCCTGATACTCCTGCTGCTCGAACGCCTCGATGTCCGGCACCGGCAGGTTTGGTCGATCGACCTTGCCGTTGGCGGTCAGCGGCAACGCATCGAGACGCACGAAGGCGGTTGGCACCATGTAGTCCGGCAGACTGGTTTGCAGCTGTTCACGCAGCGCGCGCGGGCTCAGCGCTGAGTCTGGTTTTTCGCAGTAGTAGGCCACCAGACGCGGTTCACCGGGCCTGTCCTGACGCAGCAACACCACGCTTTCCCGCACGCCCGGAATGTCCGCGAGCCGGGTTTCGATTTCCCCCAGCTCCAGACGCAGCCCGCGCAATTTGGCCTGGGAATCGTTGCGGCCGAGGAATTCCAATTGGCCGTCGGCCCGGTAACGCGCCAGATCTCCGGTGCGATACAGACGCTCGCCCGCCACGAACGGGCTGTCGATGAAACGCTCAGCGGTCAGTTGCGGCAGGTTCAGATAACCGCGCGCCACGCCGACGCCACCGATGTACAGTTCACCGGCTGCCCCCTCGGCAACCGCTGTACCGTCAGCGTCGAGCAGGTAAATCCGGGTATTGGGCAGTGCCCGGCCGACGGGCAACACCGCGTCGATCTGGCTGCCTTCGGTGAATTCAAAACAGGTGCTGTCGATGCTCGCCTCGGTGACGCCATAGGCCTGGACGATCTGCACCTGCTCACCGCACAGCCTGCGTAATTGCCGGGCGCTGTGGGCGGTCCAGATGTCGGAGCCGCAGACCACGGTGCGCAGGAACGACAGGTCGTGGCCGGTCTCTTCGACCCACGCCAACAGTGGATTGAGCAGCGCCGGCACGAAGTCGGCAAAGCCGATGCGCGCGTCACGTATCAAGCGATACAGGGCCGGCGGGTCCATCAGGGTGTCCCGTGGACACAGCACCAGCGTGCCGCCAAAACCCAGCGCACGGATCAGGTCGGCGCTGAACACGTCGAAGGAAAAACCGGCCATCTGCAGGTGGTTGATCGGCTCGCCCAACTCATAGAGTTGCGCCCAGTCACCACTCACCGCAACCAGCCCGCGATGCTCGACCATCACGCCTTTCGGGGTGCCGGTGGAGCCGGAGGTGTAGATCACGTAAGCCAGGTGACGGGGTGTCAGGCCGATCGCGTGAGGATCAGGGTTGTCAGCCGCAAGCGCAGCCCAATCGCGGGCGTCGGCCAGATCCAGCAGAGTGGGGGTGGTCGCCGACTGTTCGAGCGCCGCCCGCAAAACAACGCGCGCCTGTCCATGGGTCAGCACCACCGGCGGTGCGCTGTCGGCCAGCATGTGCGCCAGCCGCGCCTGCGGATAAGACGGGTCCAGCGGCACATAGGCGCCGCCGGCCTTGAGCACCGCGAGTACGCCGACCAGCATTTCCAACGAGCGCTCCAGGCACAGTCCGACTCGCACGTCCGGCCCGACCCCGAGCTTGCGAAGGTGATGGGCCAACCGGTTGGCGCGGGTGTTCAGTTCACGATAACTGAGCGTCTCCTGCTGCCAGCGTGCGGCGATGGCATCAGGGTTGCGCTGCACCTGCGCCTCAAACAGACCGTGCACGCACAGGTCTGCATCGAACGGTTTCAAGGAGCAAACGTCGGGCTGCGTTGGATTCGTCCCACGCAAGGAAGTGTTATCGAGCATCGGAGAGTACCGTCCATGACTACTTTATTGTTGTGATCAGGCCGGGACAGAACATGCCCCGCCGGTCAGGCCCCGGCATCAGATGCCGGCACGGTCATTCGAATTCAGGAGGATGGGACGGCGCGCGCGCGCAGACTCACGTTGAACGCGGGCACACGCAGAGATTCGGGGGGAGACAGGCTGGAGAAGAACGCCGCCGCGCGGTCGGCGCAGGCAACTGGAAAGTGGGTCGAATCATTGGCGACAGACGTCGCCCCATTCAATACATCGACGATTGCAAACCGCGTGACCAATTGAAACCTCGCCTTCCATTTTGAGGGTCAACGACGAGGAGCAACCTGCGCGGGGATGACAGCGCCAGGGTGGTCCCGATCGGCTGCGACTGCCGGGTCTGTGGACGCACGACAATCTTCTGGCGCCGGGTTTGTGACCCGAAGCGCCGGCAGATAATAACCACGTTTTTTGCTGGTGAGGCAAACAAAATGTAGAAATTCTGCGAAATAAAAATCAGCCTTTTCCCACATGATTGTGACGATGGCAAAGAGACAGGGATGTCAAAAATGTTCGTACATCGTACTGCCGTTTCCTGCAGGCCACGGGCATCGAAAATCGACGCAGAGTCTTGAGTGGCCAGCGAAAAAGTCACCACGCGACATACTTCGGTAGCCGGGCGCTAACAAGCGCGAACTACGCATAACTGACAGTCACTCGGCTGTGAAGGCAGGCTTGGATCTCACCGCTGAACGCCAGGACGTTATTCTCGATCTAGCCATAATGACGAACTAAAACCCCTGAATCACTGCTTGGCAAAAGGCAGCTTTGGGTTGAAAACAGCCACTCCCACTCGAAACATCTACGGAGCATTTGCCCTTGAAAACCGCTCTGATATCCGACACTCACAATCTCCTTCGCGTTGAAGCCATTGGCGCGCTCCAAGGCTGTGACCTGATCATCCACGCCGGCGACATCGGCAACCCGGACATCCTCGCCCAATTGTCCAAAATTGCTCCCGTCCACGCCGTGCGCGGCAACAATGATCTCAGCAGCCCATGGGCCAGAGACCTCCCCGACCGTCTGACCTGCACTATCAACGGCTGGCACACCCTTCTTGTCCACGACATCGCCGACGTCCCCGCCGACCTGGATCCAGAGATAAAGCTCATCATCACCGGCCACTCTCACAAACCGTGCATCGAATGGCGCGGCGATCGTCTATACGTGAACCCTGGTAGCGCCGGCCCTCGGCGTTTCAAATTGCCGGTCACGCTGGCAATTCTCGACATACAACCCGACAGCATCGAGCCGCGCCTGATTGACCTGCTGGATGCCCCCGCCTGAAATCGCTACGGTTACCGCGATCCAGAACAGGGAATGCTGCAGCGTTTTGTGGAGGCGGTGTTCAAGCGCTTGGCGCCAGCCGGTTTCGAAGCGGTCAGGGGCAAGCTGACCGGTAGTCAAGTCTCGTCCAATTAACACTGGGCCGCGCGACAAAGGTGCCCATGCTGAGGATGCGGTGGCGAGTCAAATCGATGTAATCACGCACCTGGGGGATAGCGGCAGAAAAAAGACCTGCAATCGAGTCCTAACGAGCCCCATCATCATGGATCGGCTCTACATCAATCTCACTCGATTCACCCAACGCACGATACCGATCCCGCAATTTTCTCAGCTCGCGCGCCTCCATTTTCTCCAGACCCATCGTGGCATTCTGGGCTTCATGGGTGGCGCGTATGAGCTCATCGATCTTCAGATGCAGAATGTCGTTGTCGCGGTTCTGGGTGTTTTGAATGAGGAACACCATCAGGAACGTAATGATCGTGGTGGACGTGTTGATGATGAGTTGCCAGGTGTCGTTGTAGTGGAAGTACGGCCCTGTTCCGGCCCAGGCAATGATCAAAACGATCGCTGTCAAAAAGGTCTTCGGGCTACCTGCCCAGTTGGAAAGCGCCTGGCAAAAACGTGCAAATCTCATCTTGGAACCTCTGAATAAACCTAATCTCTTGACCTCGCTTAGTGGTGAAATACTTTGTCATATTTGCGCCGCTCGTCGGTGGTGCAGATTGGCAAGTGTGCTCAGGCGTCAGATCGAGAGGCTAGATCGGCGGCTCATCACCCGATCAATCTCCCCCACTACCCGCTCCGTCGCCTCCTCGATCGTCCCCTCATTCCGACACAAAAACCAACCCTGATCGGCAGCGGCCACCTCAAACGCCTCAGTACAAGCGACATGCTCCTCAAGACCGCGAAGTACCGTACTGCTCAAGCCGCGCCGGCGTGCCCCTGCCCTCGCCCATGAAATCTGCGCCGCTGTGATCACCCCGACATGCAGGTCGGGCACCTGGACGTTGCGGTCAATGTTCAACTGCAGGATTTCAGCGAACGGGACTATCCGGCGAAACGCCGCATCGGACGGGTACCAGCGATCGATCAGGATGATGCTGTCGGCGGGTTGTTTGGTGAGCACGTGTTGAGAAATCCAGCGGCGGCTATCAGCCAGGCGTTGGCAAACTTCCAGTTCCAGATCCCGGTCAGGATGGCGGACGAGTTGGTTCACCAAGTGCATTGTCTCGCCCCTGAACGGGTCGCTTTTTTTCTCGCAGAGTCGGATGACTTTTTGCTTGTCCGCCCTCAGGACTTCAGTGATGGCCTCCAACAGCGAGGTTTTGCCGACGCCTTTGGGTCCATCCAGAGCGACAAACAGCGGACGAGTCATTTTTCTCACAGGCTTTAACGGGGAGTAGCGAGCACTCTAACGGATTTTCAGGTTGAACCTCTGTTGCTCGGACGGACTCCCAAACTCAAATCCAGGAGAAACCTATGACCCAGACAGCTCTAGTCGTGGGCGCCAGCGGCATTGTCGGCAGCGCCATCACCCAGTTACTCATCGACAACCAGTGGCAAGTCGCCGCGCTGTCGAGGCATCCGTCGCAAGCGCAAGGCGTGATCCCCGTCGCGGCAGACCTTCAGGATCCGGCTTCTCTGGAACAGGCGCTGAGGGATGTGAAACCCACGCATGTGTTCATTACCACATGGTCGCGGCAAGCCACGGAAGCCGAGAACATTCGCGTCAATGCGGCCATGGTGCGCAACGTCCTCGCCGCCATTCGCCCAGCCAAAAGCGTCAAACACGTAGCACTGGTTACCGGCCTGAAACACTACCTCGGCCCTTTCGAAGCCTATGGAAAAGGCAGCCTGCCGCAGACACCGTTTCGCGAAGAACAGGGTCGTCTCGATGTCGAGAATTTCTATTACGCTCAGGAAGACGAACTCTTCGCCGCGGCTGAAAAGGATGGCTTCACGTGGAGCGTTCATCGTCCGCATACCGTCACTGGGGTGGCCGTGGGCAACGCGATGAACATGGCAACCACCCTCGCCGTCTATGCCTCGATTTGCAAACACACCAATCGCCCTTTCGTGTTTCCAGGATCAAAAGTGCAATGGGACAGCCTCACCGACATGACCGATGCGCGGCAGTTGGCGAAGCAACAACTGTGGGCAGCCACCACGCCGGCTGCGGCGAATCAGGCATTCAATATCACCAATGGCGATGTATTCCGGTGGAAATGGATGTGGAGCCGAATTGCCGAATACTTCGACCTGCCTGCTGCTGACTATCCTGCGTCACCCTCGCCTCTAGAGAAGCAGATGGCGGACGATCAGGCCGTATGGACGCAAATAGTCGCCGAGCACGGTTTGAAAGAGTCCGATATTGGACGTCTGATTTCCCCATGGCATACCGATGCCGACCTTGGCCGCCCCATCGAAGTGGTCACGGATATGTCGAAAAGCCGCCTGATGGGCTTCACTGCCTACCAAGCGAGTGATCAGGCGTTTTTTGACGTGTTCGACAAACTGCGAGAGATGCGCTTGATACCTTAGACGGTTGCAGACAGACCAGGGGGGCACCTAGGGTGCCCCCCCTTCAACAGGACTTTCCACGCCCTCGCCCTCCCCTCATCTGCGACGTACATTCGCTCTGCGAAATCCTCCCGCCAGTCACCGGCAGAACGCAGCCGATCGTATATCCCGACTCCAAAATAGCGCCTTCGACAGGTATTGCTCTGTATCCAAGTGTGTACGGACGCAAACACGTTACACAACGTTGATCTTCCCGCCCGCCCAGACACAAGCGAGATACACCAGCACGATGAACTGCGCTCACGGCCAGCGCAGTGCTCCTGTGCCTGACACCTGTCAGTGGGAGCACCTGAACGGCTTCCACTTTCTTGACGACAAGTCGGAGGATTAAACCAATGCAAACAAACGCCTCATCGGTCTTGAATCGGCTGCAACTTAATCTCGATCGCGCCGGGGACTGGGTCGCCCCTTTAAGCCTGCGCGCGTTTCTGGCCTGGGAATTTTTTGAAGCTGGATGGGAAAAGTGGAACGGTGAGAACTGGTTCCCCAGCATTCAAGGTACCTTTCCTTTTCCCTTCAATCAGCTGCCGGCTACGTTCAATTGGCAGTTATCCATGTGGGCAGAACTGCTCTGTTCCATTGCTTTGCTTGTAGGCCTGGGAACACGCCTCTCGGCACTGATCCTCATCGTGGTCACCGTCGTGGCAACTGCCGCGGTTCACTGGCCAGCAGAGTGGTCGACGTTGAGCGAACTGGCTATGGGGTACTCCATCAGCAACAAAGGCTACGGCAATTTCAAGCTGCCGTTGATCTATCTCGTCGCACTTCTGCCACTGGTATTCACAGGCGCCGGCAAGCTGAGCCTGGATGCATTCATCGGTCGGTATCTCAAGCGTTTGAATGCACGCTGAGTGTTATCGCGTCACAAGGTTATCGCTTTCAAACCCCGCTAGTTAACCAGGAGTTTCACCATGACCCATATTGATAAAGTGCTGTACACCGGCAAAGTCCATACCTCCTCGGGTGGACGAAATGGCACCGCCCTCAGTGACGACGGCCGACTGGATATAAAGCTGTCATCGCCTGGCACCTCTGGCGCCGGTACCAACCCAGAGCAATTGTTCGCCGCAGGTTGGTCGGCCTGTTTCATCGGCGCGATGGGGCTTGCGGCGAGCAAGCTGAAAGTCACCCTCCCGGTTGACCTTGCCGTCGACGCCGAAGTGGATCTAGGCACAACCGATGGTGCGTATTTCCTCCAGGCTCGCCTTAACGTCTACCTTCCCGGGCTGGATCGCAACGTTGCTCAAGACCTGATCAACACCGCACACCAGACATGCCCGTACTCCAAAGCGACGCGGAACAACATCAACGTGGTGATCAACCTCGTATGAGCAGAACCGTGGCGGGTTTCAATCGCCCGATTCACGCCCGCCCGGCTGCCAAAGGTGACCGTGGAGGTGGCGTGGATCGGGCGTTTCAGACGTCGAATCGGAGTATTGAGCTCATGCAAACGAACACTTCATCACCAACGCATTTAGTTCCACAGCTCCCCCTTGAGACGACCGTTGGGCTGGGGTTGCGCCGTGCGCTGCTCAACACGCTCCGTGACGCTCCAGTCGGTGATTTCGATTTTCTGGAGGTTGCTCCAGAGAACTGGATCGGCATCGGCGGAGCGCATGGTGAGGCACTGCAGTCGCTGGCTGAACGCTACCCGCTGTCATGTCATGGCTTGTCACTTTCGCTGGGTGGCAGTGCGCCGCTGGACGAGTCTTTTCTTGAGCAAGTCCGCGGTTTTCTCGATCGCTTCAACGTGCCGTTCTATAGCGAACACCTGAGTTACTGCAGTGACGATGGCCATTTATACGACCTGCTGCCGTTGCCATTCACTGAGGAGGCCGTTCATCACGTTGCTGCGCGCATCCGTCGTGCACAGGACATTCTCGGTCGTCGTCTTGCTGTAGAGAACGTCTCTTACTACGCCGCTGCTCATCAGGACATGGACGAACTTACGTTCACCAATGCAGTGCTCCGCGAGGCCGATTGCGACCTGTTGCTCGACGTTAACAATGTGTACGTCAACTCAGTGAACCACCGCTTCGATCCAGCGGTTTTCCTCGCCGGTTTGGAACCAGAACGCGTAGTCGCCATGCATGTGGCTGGCCATTACGACGAAGCCGAGGACCTGATCATCGACACCCATGGTGCGTCGGTCAAACCGGTAGTCTGGTCATTGCTGGGCCAGGCTTATGGTCTATTCGGTGTGAAACCAACGCTGCTGGAGCGCGATTTCAACTTTCCGTCCTACGACGAACTGGTGGCTGAGTTGAATACCATTCGGCGCTTGCAACGCGACGCCAATGCTCTGGTGCGGGTGACTGTCGATGGCTGACTCCCCTTCAAGTTTGCACAGTCAGCAGCTCGCGCTGACCCGGTACCTGCGTGACCCGGACAGTTATGCGCCGCCTGCGCAGATGAATCCCGCAAGAGCGCAGGTCTATCTCAACCTGGTGTTGAACAATCTATTGGGGTTGCTGGGCGGAACGTTTCCGGTGCTGGTTGCCGTGCTGGGTAACGCCGGTTGGCGTGCGCTCGTACGGCGTTTTTTGCGTGACTACCGCGCGCAGACACCACGCTTCGGAGAAATTGCTCGTGAGTTTGTAGACTTTGTAGCGAGCCTGAGGGACTCGCCTGATCATGAACATCCCTGGTACCCGTTCTTGCCTGAATTGGCCCATTACGAGTGGGTGGAAATGGCGCTGCAACAGTTGGACGCTGCGCCGTTACAGGCCAGTGATGCGGCGCATTTACTCGACCGTCCCCTCAGGCTTTCCCCACTCGTCTGGCCGCTGGCTTACACCTGGGCGGTACATCGTCTCGGGCCAGGTCATCTGCCTTCTGAACCGCCAGAACAACCGACGTTGCTGCTGATCAGCCGTGTGCCGAGTGGCCAAGTGCAGTTCTCCCAGGTCAGCCCTCTCGCGTTCCGTTTGTTGCAGCGGATCGAGCAGTTCCCTGACATGGCTGGTCGAGCGCAGTTGCACGCGTTGGCTGCGGAGGCTGGTGCTTCAGACGTGACCGGCTTCGTCGCTGACGCACTGGTGCTGCTGCGCCAGCTGCATGCGCAAGCTGCCGTCGGCGTAGCAGCGACACCCGTTTTAACGCTGTTGTCCTGACTGACGAGCAAAGGCTGAGGTCGGTTTTTGTATCTCTATGTACCCAAACGCGAAGTCTTGGGATTGGCTTACAAATGCTCCTCTTGCCTGATACATCGCCGATACATGACTCCCGCTAAATAGCCCTGCCCGAACAAGATCGCTCTGTCGAAGTGAAAGACGCTTGCGCCCTTCGCCCGGAGCTTCTTTGAGGGCCGATCCGCCCCTGTGGCATGAACCGCGGCCTGGCCGCGCAAAGCATCTGGAGAAGCACTATGTACCGTACACCTTTCTCGAACAAAACCAGTCTCGGCCTGGCCGCTATCGCTTTGGCCGGTGGCATGAGCCTGGCATCGTCTGCGGCTTTTGCGGTTGAGCAATTGCCTCAAGGCTATCAATTGGCATCGGCGGATAAAGCCGGCGAAGGCAAATGTGGCGAGGGCAAATGCGGCGCTAGCGAAGCCAGCGACAAGTCCGCTACTGCCGAAGGCAAGTGCGGCGAAGGCAAGTGTGGCGACGACTCTTTCGCTCGCACAGACACCGACCATGATGGCCTCGTCTCTCTTAAAGAACTGCTGGCTGTAGCGCCTCAGGGCGGTGAAGAATTCAAAGCGATGGACACCAACCACGATGGTTTTCTTTCGGAAGGTGAGGTCTACAAGTTCAGAACCAACCAGTACATTTCCAATGGCAAGAAAGTACCCACCGAGCTATTTACCCGCATGAGCAAAGCGCAGAACTGATTCCTCCCGCCGTAGCATCCGCCCTCCCCGCGCCCGCAGCCAGGGAGGGCGATTTACCTTCTGCAAAGCGCCCACGCTGAAAGCGGATTGATTACACAGCGTTATAAGTGATGTGCTCCACCCCCGATTTATCCGCTGAACGCAACACTCTAAAGTCCATCCCACTGCTCCCCTCATCATGTCGATGGGGCGCCAACAGGAGACTTATCCCATGCCTTTCATCAGCGTTCGTATCACTCGCGACGGCGTTACCAAAGAACAGAAATCTCAAGTCATCGCCGAGATCACCAAAACCATGCAAACCGTCCTCAACAAGGACCCGCACCTTACCCACATCGTTATTGAAGAGGTCGACACCGATAACTGGGGCTATGCGGGAATTACCACCACCGAGTACCGCCAACAACTGACGGAGTCGAAGAAATGACTTTTCCCGTCAGTATCGACTTTGTATCGGATGTTGTGTGCCCCTGGTGCGCACTCGGCGCCACAGCGCTGGAACAAGCCATCGCCAATGTTGCCGGCGAGGTTGCCGTGGAGCTGACCTTCAAGCCCTTCGAACTGAACCCGGACATGCCGGCCGAGGGCGAGCACGCCATCAAGCACATGATGCGCAAATACGGGCGCAGCGCCGAAGAAGTCGCCTCGCGCAATGAAATGATCGTCGCGCGCGGCAAAGCCATCGGTTTTCAGTTCGACCTGGAAAAGCGCAGCCATTTCTACAATACCTTCGATGCCCATCGCCTTCTGCTCTGGGCCGCGCAGGAAGGTCGCCAGGTCGCGCTGAAGATAATCCTGCTCAAGGCTTATTTCACCAATGGCGAGAACCCCAGCGACCACGAAACACTGGTGCGCCTGGCCGGTGAAGCGGGACTTTCAACCTCCCGCGCCCAAGAGATTTTGACTAGCGAGGCGTTCGCTATCGAGGTTCGTGAACTTGAACGTTTTTACCTTGAACGCGGGATTAACTCGGTCCCGGCCATGGTGCTGAACGGTCGCCAGTTGGTGTCCGGATCGCTATCCGTCAAGGAATACGAACAAATCCTCAGGCAAGTGGCACGAGAGTCCGCCCCGGCCTGACAGAAAGATTTACCAGCATGGGCGCACGGGCGAGCCCAGCGCACCGCTCACTCAACTTGCGTGGAGTACATCGTCATGTCGAACGCCCCTTATCCGCTCAATCGCACCGCTTACCTGCTGGTCGACCCGTACAACGATTTCCTCTCGGAAAACGGCAAGGTCTTCCCCTTGATCAAGCCGATTGCCGAACAGGTCGGGCTGCTCGACAACCTGCGAGCCCTCGATCGCGCCGTACGAGCGCAGAACATTCCGGTAATCATCGTGCCGCACCACCGCTGGGAACATGGCGACTACAAAGGCTGGGATCATCCAACACCGACCCAGTGCAAAATCATGCACATGCACCACTTCGCACGCGGTGAATGGGGCGGCGAATGGCATCCCGATTTCGCGCCGAAGGACGGCGACATTGTCGTGCAGGAACATTGGGGCGCCAGCGGCTTTGCCAATACCGACCTTGATTTTCGCCTGAAGCAGAAAGGCATCACCCACGTCATCATCGTCGGCCTGCTCGCCAACACCTGCATCGAAGCGACCGCCCGCTACGCCTCGGAATTGGGCTACCACGTCACGCTGGTGCGCGATGCGACCGCCGCTTTCCGCGCGGAAATGATGCACGCCGCCCATGAGTTGAACGGGCCGACTTTCGCTCATTCAATCGTCACCACCCAAGAATTGATTGAGGCGCTGGCACAACAGGAGTAAAGGCCGATGAGCCTCACCGGACAACTCGCATACTGCGAACTTGCACTGGCCCCATAGAAGGCTGATAACCCGAATCGCTGTTATTATTCCCGGACTATAGGTAAATGGCGGCTTTATTCGGCGTATGAACACGAATCGTGAGCAGTTTCCGTTGCCGGAAGATTTAAAGGTCTTCCTGACTGTTATCCGAAAAAACGGCTTCGCGAATGCCGCCGAAGAGTTGGGTTATTCACCTGCCTACATAAGCAAACGCATTTCCGTACTTGAGGCGACTCTAGCCACAAAGCTGCTGCACCGCACAACAAGACGTATTGCGCTGACCGACGACGGCGAACGAGCCCGGCAATGGGCAGAAAAACTGCTGGGAGACCTCCAGGAATTTCTTGGCGAAATCTCCGCAGCGCGGCATCAACCTACAGGGTCGCTGCATATTTGCAGCAGCTTCGGTTTTGGACGTAACCACGTAGCACCAGCGATCTGCAAACTATCGCAGACCTACCCGAAACTCGATATCCGTCTGGACGTGTTTGACCGTGTAGTCGATATCGTCGGCGAGGGGTTTGACCTTGAGATACGTGTCGGGGATGACCTGCCGGGTCAGCACCTGGGCCGAAAACTTGTGAGTAATCGACGAGTGCTCTGTGCAACTACGGAGTATCTGGAGCGGCGCGGCATGCCTCACTCATTAGATGACCTGGCCGCCCATGATTGCTTGGTACTGAAAGAGCGAAATAACGCATTCGGCGTTTGGAACCTGACAAAGGACGGACACGAAGAGTCGGTGCGCGTAAGCGGCCCTTTGTCCTCCAACAACGGTGAGATTGTTCTGGAGTGGGCATTGAGCGGTGGAGGGATCTTGTTGCGATCGATGTGGGACGTTAAACCGATGCTGGAACAAGGACGACTGGTGCAAGTACTTCACGGATACACTCAAAGCGCGAACGTATGGGCTGTGTACCCCACCAGACTTAGCGAGTCGGCAAAATTGAGGGTTTGTGTCGAGTTTCTCGAAGAGTATTTTCGCCATCTATCGGTTGAGTGATGCCCTGGCGGTAGATCTCAGCATGCGATCTACCGTCGACACTGTTTCCATCTGGTTCACAACCAGGGATTCTCCGACAGATACCGGGTTTCAAAGCTGCGAATCTGTTCGGTACGCCGAAGCGTGGTGCCAATGGCATCCAGGCCGAGTAACAGCGACTGCTTACGCAATTGATCAATCTCAAAGTGAATAACTGCACCGTCAGCTAATTCGATCGTTTGCTCTGGCAGACTCACGTTGATCTTCGCTGTTGCTGCGTTGCTGATAACGCCTGCAATTTGTTTCAGTTGCGCTTCGGACACCTGGATGGCCAGCACGCCATTTCGCTGGCAGTTGTCATAAAAAATACCGGCAAAGCTAGTGCCAATGAGTGCTCTGATACCGACTTGTTTCAAGCCCCAGACGGCATGCTCGCGGCTTGATCCACAACCGAAGTTTGGCCCGACCACCAGAAAAGCGGCATCGTTCCAGGCGGGCTGATTGAGAATGAAAGCTGGATTGGGTTCGCCGGACTCAAGAAATCGCAGATCGAAGAACAGGCCTTGGTCCAGCCCCTTGCGATCGATCCCCTTGAGGAACTGCTTGGGCATGATGACGTCGGTGTCGATGTTGGCAGCCAAAAACGGTGCCGCACTGCCGATTACCGTGGTGAAAGGTTGCATGTTCACGCCTCCAGAGCGAAAGATCGAACGTCAGTCAAATGCCCGGTAATCGCCGCCGCAGCGACCATCGCGGGGCTCATCAGATGGGTGCGCGCACCGGCGCCCTGACGGCCTTCAAAATTGCGATTGGTACTGGATGCACACCGGTCACCGGGTGCGAGCACGTCATCATTCATGGCCAGGCACATCGAGCAGCCTGATTGCCGCCACTCAAAACCCGCATCCAGGAAAATCTGCGCGAGCCCCTCCTCTTCCGCCTGGCTACGCACCAAGGTCGATCCCGGGACGATCATTGCTCGCACATGGGCAGCGACTCGTTTACCGCGCACCACTCGTGCAACATCACGCAAGTCTTCAATCCTGGCATTGGTGCAGGAACCAATGAACGCATGGCTAATTATCACGTCGCTGAGCGGCATTCCGGGTACCAGGCCCATGTAGTCCAAGGCTCGCTGCATGCCCTGACGCAATATGAGGTCTGTCTGACTGGCGGGATCTGGTACACGACTTCCAACCGGCGCCGCCTGATCAGGGCTCGTACCCCAGGTGACCATGGGTTCCAGCGCACCAACATCGAGAGTGACTTCACGATCAAAGAGAGCTCCTTCGTCGCTGTGCAGTCCTCTCCATTTCGCGACTGCCTGCTCCCACATCTCGCCTTGAGGTGCGCGGGGCCTGGATTGCAGGTAGGCAAAGACTTTTTCGTCCGGTGCCATGAAGGCGCCTCTCGCACCAGCTTCTACAGCCATGTTGCAGATGGTCATCCTGGCTTCAACGCTGAGGTCATTGATCGTCGGCCCCGCAAACTCAATTGCGTAACCTGTGGCGCCCGAAGCTCCGATCTTTTCGATCAGCGCCATGATGATGTCCTTGGAGGTGACGCCGGTTGCGAGTAAACCGTTCACCGTTACACGCATGGTCTTCAAGCGTTTGTAGACCAGCGTCTGTGATGCCAGCAAGTGTTCTATTTCGGAGGTGCCGATGCCGAAACCAAACGCGCCCAATGCACCATAGGTCGTGGTATGACTGTCGCCGGCTGCGACGATCATGCCCGGCAGTATGAAGCCTTGCTCAGGCGCAACGACGTGCTCTATGCCTTGACGTTTATCGAGAACATCGAACAGTTCAATTCCGAAGTCTCGGCAGTTTTCTTCGAAGTAAGAGACCTGTTGTGCGCCGCCGGCGTCCGGCATTGTGGCAATGCGCATTGGAGCAGTCGGGTTAACGTGGTCTACCACCGCCAGAGTCGCGCTCGGGCGCCAGACCTGGCGGCCTGCTTCACGCATACCGCTAAAGGCCTGTGGACTTGTGTATTCATTAGCGACTTGGCGGTCAATGTATAAAAGGACATGGCCCTGATCATCGAGAACACAAACAGTGTGGCTGTCGATGTGTTTCTGGTAGAGCGTTCTGGGGCTATTCATTGAATGGGCTCTTTTTCGGTCTAGGCAAGAATACGGGTGCGCTATGTCAACAGCTTATTTTCGCCGCAGATTCAGTATCAATAGCGATAAGGTGAAGGCGTTGTGCACGGTGCGTGAATAATCGGAAGTTTGGTGAGATTCATTAGTGGCCAGGTCATATCTTGAGCAGGAACAGCACCAAGACAGTTATTGCGATTCGAAGCGGCGTAGTTCTGGCGGCATGAGCCACCGGAATGCCGGGGGCGGCCTATTCGGGGGAAAGCCTGGCAGCCGTTGCGGCTGCCCGTGAATGACGGCCGCGCTTGAGGGCGATCGGTGCCATCTTGCTGCGGTCCAGTTCACCCTCCCAGGCCGCCACTACAAGGGCTGCGACGGCATTCCCGATGATATTGGTCAGGGATCGGCATTCCGCCATGAAACGGTCCACCCCGAGGATCAACACCATCGCCGCCACAGGCACCGTAGGCACTACCGCCAGGCTCGCGGCCAGCGCGACGAAACCCGCACCGACCACTGCGCCCGCCCCCTTGGAAGTGAGCATGGCCACCGCCAGCAAAGTCAGCTGTTGCTCAAGACTCAAATCGATGTTGGTCGCCTGAGCCAGGAACAACACAGCCAGGGTCATGTAGATATTGGTCCCGTCCAGGTTGAAGGTGTAGCCGGTCGGAACAACGATCCCCACTACACCTTTGGAGGCACCAAGGCTTTCAAGTTTTTGAATCAGTTGCGGCAGCGCCGATTCTGAAGAGCTGGTGCCAAGCACAATGAGCAGTTCGGCCTTGATGTACGCCAACAGTTTGAAAATATTGAAGCCGGCATAGTGGGCAATGCTGCCGAGTACGCAAGTAATGAAAATGAATGCCGTGAGATAGAAGGTACCGATCAGTTTCAGCAGCGGCAGCAATGAGCCGAGGCCGTACTTTCCGATGGTAAATGCAATCGCGCCAAACGCTCCGACAGGTGCCACGCGGCTGATGATGCCAACAATGCGGAAGAATACGTCGCTGGCCTGGTTGATCACGCTTACCAGTGGGCGGCCCTTTTCACCGACCATCACCAGCGCTATGCCGAACAGCACCGAAACGAACAGCACGGGCAGAATCTCACCCTTGGAGAAAGCATCAAAAAACGTCGTTGGAATCACGTGCAGCAAAAAACCGGTAATGCCTTCGCCGTGCTCCGCCTGGCCGACAAAACCGGCAATCGCCGTAGAGTCGAGGGTCCTGACGTCGATGTTGAAGCCCGCCCCCGGGTGCAACAGATGGGCCGCCATCAACCCAATGACCAGAGCAATGCTCGAAACGATTTCGAAATACAGCAATGCCTTGCCGCCCACCCGCCCGACTTGCTTCACGTCGCGCATACTCGTGATTCCCGAGACCACCGTGCAGAAGATGATCGGGCCGATAATCATCTTGATCAGCTTGATGAATCCGTCACCCAATGGCTTCAAGTCGACGCCAATCTGGGGCCAGTAGTGGCCGACCACGATGCCCATGGCGATTGCTATGACGACCTGCACATAGAGCGTTCCCAGCAGTTTTCTGATTGTCATTGTAATTATCTCCAGACGAATTTCGGGCATGACTATTGCGCGCAGGCCAATGATGTCCTGCGGCGCAAGGCTGGTTCATATCAGTGAACGGCGGGTGTCAACGCAGGAAAGCCATGGCCTCGGCGAGCAATACCTCTGGGACTTCTTCAGCAAGGTAATGGCCGGCGGGCAACGCCTTGCCAAGAACATCTGTGGCGACCTGTTGCCATTCCTTGAGCGGTTCGAAGCAACGGCCGACCGTGCCTTCGGCGCCCCATAAAACCAGCAATGGAAGACTCAGGTGACGACCGGCTTCGATGTCGGCACGGTCATGCTCAAGATCTATGCTGGCGCTGGCGCGGTAGTCCTCACAGATACCCCGGGCGGCGCCCGGAAGTTTCAGGCAACGCAGGTATTCGCCGAAAGCTTCGGGAGTAAACGGTTTGAGCCCCGCACTACGACTGCCCATCACGCTGCGCAGGTAGGCTTCCGGATTGGCTTCGATCAGGGTTTCCGGCAATGGTGCCGGGCGGATCAGGAAAAACCAGTGCCAGTACGCACGGGCAAATGCTTCGTTGGTTTGGGCGTACATCGACAAGGTTGGCGCGATGTCCAGCAGCACCATGCGTTGCACCGCAGCGGGATGATCCAACGCCAGGCGATGGGCAACGCGGGCGCCACGGTCGTGGGCCAGCAGAGCGAAGCGTTCGAAGCCCAAGGAATTCATCAGCTCGACACAGTCCTTGGCCATTTCGCGTTTGGAGTAATTGGTGTAGTCGTCGTTGGCTAGAGGCTTACCGCTATCACCATAACCGCGCAAGTCGGCGGCGATCACGGTGAAATGCTCGGCCAGTTGTTCGGCGACCTTGTGCCAAATGACATGGGTCTGAGGGTGCCCGTGCAGCAACAGCAGGCCCGGCCCGCTCCCGCCAATGCGATAGGCAATGTCCACACCGTTGACATGACGCTGGTCTTTGAGGAATCCGGCAAACATGGGGTGACTCCTTGTTGTAGTTGCCTACATCCTGAAATCGTTGGCGCCAAAGAAAAAGTCGCAAAGCGTGGTGCGATTATTCATGAAGCGTGTTCAAAGGACGCTCGATCCATCACTTGGCGAACAAACTGCAGTCTTTAAAGAATATCTGACATCGCTTTTTTAATAAGCCCCGCTTAGACGGGGCTCAGTGCGTTAATCGCTTCATGTGCCGTATTTGCTTGACGCCCATCGCCTGAGTAGAATGCGATTCATTATCAATCATGTATGTCCCGGGATGCCGATGCGTAGCGACGAAACACTAGGTACTGCAGATCCAGGGCTGCTCTATCGCACCCATTTCTCGTGGTTACAGGGTTGGCTGATCCGACGCATCGGGTGTCGCGATAATGCCGCAGATCTGGCGCAGGACACTTTCGTCCGTGTGCTCAAGCACCGTCACCAGTCCGGCGTCCTGCGCGAGCCACGTGCTTATTTGAGCAGCATTGCCCGCGGGTTGATGATTGATCAGTATCGTCGTCGCGAACTCGAACGTGCCTACCTGGAAAGCATCACCTTGCTGCCTCAGCACGAGGTTCCATCGGAAGAAAGCCGGCTGATGATTCTCGATGCGCTCGAGCGCATAGACCGTCTGCTTGACTCGCTTAAACCAAGAGTACGCCAGGCGTTTTTATTTGCCCGACTCGACGGTCTGACCTGCGCGCAAATCGCCGAAAAGCTCGGAGTTTCCCGCGCGACGGTGGAGCGCGACCTGGCCACGGCCCTGCAACATTGCTATCGCTTGCGTTATGTCGAGGCCTGAGCCCGAGGCGCTGGATCCGGCCATTGTCGACCAGGCGATCCAATGGCTGGTGCGCCTTCGCTTCAATCAAGCCGATGAACAGACACAGCGCACGTTCGAGCACTGGCTGCAGCAGCGCCCGGAGCATGCGTTGGCATGGCAGCGTGTGGAAACGCTTGGCGATGAATTCGAAGGCGTGCCAGCTCAGTTGGCTCGACAAACCCTTAAGGGCGCCCGGCAGGGAATGCGCCGGCGGGAAAGCCTGAAGCTACTGGGCGTATTGGCGACTGTCGGCACGGCAGCCTGGCTCGGCCGCGACTACACCCCCCTGCCCTCCATGCTTGCACAGCAGCGCAGCAGCACCGGCGAGCAACGACGTTTCCAACTCGATGATGGCAGCCTTATCCAGCTCAATAGCGATAGCGCTGTCGACAGCGATTTCGACGCCCAGCGGCGCCTGATCATCCTGCGCCGAGGTGAAATCATCGTGAATGTCGGTGCGGATCAATACTCGCCGCAAGCGCGACCGTTGTGGGTGCAATCACGCGACGGGATCATGCGAGCCCACAGCTCGCGCTTTCTGGTGCGCGAGCGTGACGGCGGCACTCTGGTCGCGGCGCAGGAAGGATCGGTCACAGTTTTCCCCGGTTCCGGTCAAGCGTCTGCGAGCCGCAGCGTTCTGGCAGGAAACCAACTGCTGTTCACCTCAAATGACGCCCGAACGTTCAGGGACAACGGCCTTGATCTATGGGCTTGGGGTGACGGAGTGATCAGTGCGAACCACATGCGCCTTGGTGACTTTATCGCGGAGTTGTCGCGTTATCGCCCAGGAGTCTTGCGCTGCGCCGAAGAGGTCGCTGATCGACGCGTTTCCGGCACCTTCCAGCTCGACGACAACGATCGGGTCCTGGCATTGATCGCGCAGTCACTGCGCCTGCACATTGATTACCGAACCCGTTATTGGGTCACCGTGAGCGCTGCCACCTGACTCCACCCGAATATTTTTTTGCTACCTGAAAAATAATGAGGTGGTTTCTCATTCTCGTTCGACCTGTAAGGAAGGCCGGAATACAGGCCAGTCTGCCGATGTCCTTTCTTGGAGCGAGAAAATGAGTTCATCCCCTGTTTCGCAGCGCCATCTATTAAGTCGTGCCATGCACGGTGCGATTTTGGGTTTGATCGTGAGCAGCTATGCATTGCCATCGCTGGCGCAAACCTCGGGCGCTGACCACAGCAATCAAGTCAAACAGTGGAACATCGCCCCCGGCCCACTGGCGCCGGCGCTTGACCGCTTTGCGCGCGAGGCTGGCATCAGTCTTTCCTTCGACGCCTCGAGTGTGGCGAACCGCACCACGGCTGGCGTGAATGGCTCGCTCGATACATCGGCAGCGCTGTCATCCCTGCTCCAGGGCAGCGAATTGCAGATCGAACAGCAAGGCCCAAATGCTTACCTGCTGACCCCTCAAGTAAAAACCGCCGGCCCGCTGGAGCTCGACGCAACGGCTGTTGAGGATTACCGTCTCGCCCCGCTCATCATCAATGCCAAGGTCCGGGTCAGTGCCGACGACGACGCCAACTCGGTGGTGGCCAAGGAACTCTGGGTGGGCGGCAAGGTGGCAACCAGCATTCTCAATACACCGGCATCGGTGTCGGTGGTGACCAACAAGGAAATGCAGCAACGCAGCGTCAGCACCACGGAAGAAGCGCTGCAATACACGCCGGGCGTGGTCAGTGACTTTTATGGTACGGATGATCGCAACGACTATTTCCAGATCCGCGGCTTCCAGGCCACCACCTACCGTGACGGCTTGACCCTGAGCTCGATGCGCGGCGTACGCGAAGACCCATTCGCCTATGAGCGCATCGAGATTCTGCGTGGTGCCAACTCCACGCTGTTTGGCCCTGCGGACCCGGGCGGTTCGGTAAATTTCGTGACCAAACAGCCGCGCTTCGAGAAGTTTGGCCAGGGCTATGTCACCTACGGTTCGTTTGACCATGTCGAGACAGGCATCGATGTCGGCGATGCGCTGAACGACGAGAAAACCCTGGCCGGCCGCTTTACTGCCAAAGGCCAGAACAGCGACCGCGAATACGACCACTCGCAGGACGACAACCAATTGTTTATGGGTGGCCTGACCTGGGCACCGACGGATTACACGTCGGCCACGATGATTCTGGACTACCTGAAAACCGAAAGTTCGCCCAACAGCGGCGGCTATCCGCTGGATCGGGAATACGACCGCAGCAAGTTTTATGGCGAGCCCAGCTACAACTTCCACGATGTCGAGCGCACCAGTCTCAGCGGTAACATCACCCATGACTTCGACAACGGTTTCGTGCTGCGCAGCAATCTGCGTTACAGCCAGTTGACCGATGATTTTGGCTACGTGTACCTCAGCGACAGCGCTGCACGTGTCGGTACCAGCGTCGATCGATACCTGTTTGGAACGGACACTGACGCCGACCAGTTCAACGGCAATCTGATGCTGCAATACGATGCCCGCTTCGAGAACATCGACAGCAGCAGCCTGGTGGGCGTGGAGTATCTCGATTCGACCACCAAGGAAAGCTCGGTCTACGCGCTTACAACCCCGATCGACATTGCCAACCCCGTGTTTACTGGCGTTCCACGCTCAATCGCGCCGTATGCCGTCAACAAACGAGACGCAACCACCAAGGCCGTCTTCCTTCAGCAGAACCTGTCGTTTTACGAGCGTTTCATCGTCACCGGGGGCGTGCGCAACGACTCGATGGACTTGACCAGCAAGGGCTTGCAATCCACCGAGAAAGACAACTTCTCCGAAACGTCCTACCGAGGTGCGTTGACCTACATCGTCAACGACGAGGTGTCTACCTATGTGAGCATGGTCGAATCGGTCTCGCCGCCGCAGGTTGGCGTGACACCGCAGACAGGCAGGCAGTACGAAGTGGGTGTGAAGTATGCGCCGATGGGAATGGACGCACTGTTCTCCGCCGCCGTGTATGACCTGACCCAGGAAAACGTCACCATCGCCGTGGTGCTGCCGAGCGGCATCATTGAGCAGCAGACGGTGGGCGAATCGCGGGCGCGTGGCCTCGATCTGGAGGCCAAGGCGCAGGTAACGCAGAACCTCAGCCTGATCGGTGGCTATTCCTACATGGAGTCTGAAGTACTGCGCGGTTCGTTGTACGACGGCAGCTCGCTGAAGGGTAACGAGTTCGCCACGGCACCCAAGCATTCCGCCTCGCTCTGGAGTTACTACGACGTACCCGCCACCGATGTCAGCGTGGGCCTGGGTGCACGCTACGTCGGCGCTTATTACTTCGATGCAGCCAACTCCGGCAAAAGCGATGGCACCACGCTGTTCGACGCCGCCTTCAACTACAAGATCGCCAAGGGCACCGACCTGGCGGTGAACGTCAGCAACCTGCTGGACGAGCAGCACGTGGTCGGCTCCGGCACCGCGAACTTCTACAACCCGGGCCGCGAGATTACCGCCAAGCTGAGCTACAACTGGTAATTAGGCGGGTAGCCTATTTTCTCGTAAAGGAAACGGTGCCCGCTTTATCGCGGGCACCTTCGACTTGGTTATCAACCGCTGACCTCACGCAAAATTCTCTCGAGCTCAGGACGGGTCCACCTCTCCCAAGGGAATACCTCCCGGTCATCGCCGCTGTGCCAATACTCGCCCGCATCAAATGCCTGATAGATCGAAAATGCCGGCTCGGGCATCTCTGCGTACAAGGACAGATCGACGATATCGCTGATGACAATATTCATCACCTCATCACAGTAATGAAAATCGCGGCCGCCGGTGATAAACAGTCTTGCCACTGAGATCGCCAACTGATTGAGAAGATCGCGGCTGTCGATCTGCAGGTGGTCACACATGACACTTAATTCCGTGTTTGGGGCTTTCTCAATCATCCCCAGTACGTAATCAAGCTCGGCATCACTAAGACCTGTGGCCATATGATCAAAGTACTCGTGAGTTCGATTTTGCGATGGATTCAGGACAAGCCTGTTAGAAAGCATTTTGGCAGATTTGCTGTTTAGCGACAGCTATGGTTCGAAAGCAGCTTCTGATTGGGTGGTCCCGTTTTCCCCCGGGGCTTATTCGGCAGAGGTCGACTTGGACTGTCATCAGATAAAGGTGACAAAGCGGGTATCGAGACCCGCGCTTACTGGCGCTAGCGAATTGATCAATACGACCGCATCGTCGCCTTGGTTAAGGTAAATCAAGGTGTCGCCGGTCTCGAACGTCACTTTGAATCCGGCTAGCCAAGTCTCTTGCCCGTTGAGGGAATCAAGAATCCCCTCAACTTCGCAAATTATTTTGTGCTGAAGGTGGCTTGCTGACAGATCTGTAAACAGGCTTTTCATCTTCCAGGAGCAAGTCGCGTCCGGCTCTATATCAAATGAGGTGGGCGCGTCAGTCGGCAATAAATCCGCGCCTACTCGTTCGCCATCACTCAAGAGATACATGGATAAAACTTCTCTCTCGCCAAAACGCCACTCTAGAGAACCAATGTCACCCAAATACTTCTCGTGGTTGAAGTAGTACTGGTAGTACACCAGATCGCTCAGTTGCTTTCCCAAAAGCGAGCGTGCGTTTTGCAGATCCCGCCCAGCTCTTGCCGGAGACGAGGAGTAGCGATCAGGCATCAAGCATCTCGCTTAGCAGTGAATGGACACAGATAGTACACAACACAAGGTGGCCGCTTTTGGGTATTTGGCGATCCGTGACACGGAGATCGGCCAGAAGCGGCCAGTCAGTATCGATGAGATACGTTAGATGATTCCAGTTTCAAATGAGCAGCGGGCAATACCCAGCTTGATCTACGCTTTAATCAAATAATGCGGAGAACCAGATCATGTCCCTCGCTCCCGGAAGTCTATTGGCCCTGGCTGTGGGTGTCTGCTTTTGCACATCCGTGCTCGGACAAGGGGCAGCAGGCAGCGATCCTCCACCGGCGATACTGCCCTTGGCATCCGAAAGTGCGCCGAGACTCATTGCCTACCAGCCGCTTGCCGAGCCGCTCGCCCGTGGAGTGGTCATCATCCAGTTTCGAACAGACCATGCCAGGATCATGCCGGTATTTGGCAAAGTGGCTGCTGAGGTATCGCCACGCTTAGGTCACCTTCACGTGACCGTCGATGACTGGAAAGGTACGTGGGCGCACACCAGTGAAGACCCGATTATCCTGGTCGGGCTTACCCCCGGTGATCACAAAGTTCTGCTGGAAGTGGCCGACCCGACGCACCAGATCATCACCAGTACGACGGTGAGTTTTACAGTACCGGAGAAGAAACCGATGGACGCTCCCCGTACTGACGATGATCACGCGGTAAAGCCGTGACTGCCGTGCTATTCACCGAAACAGGCAACAATCGGCGTCTCTGCCAGCGAATGACTGGCTCAATATCTCCAGAAAACGGGGTCACGAGCACCAACACCGTCAGGATTTCCAACCTGCCTAGCAGCATGCCAACGGTGAGTAGCCATTTGGCCGCATCGGGCAGTGCCGAGAAATTACCTGCCGGCCCGATGATTGTGCCCAGGCCGGGGCCGACGTTACACACCGCCGTAGCGGCACCGCTCAGGGCGGTAATCCAATCAAGCCCGATCAGCGCCAGGCCCAAAGCGATGGCGGCAATCGTGATGGTGAAAAAAAACGAGAAGGTCAGCAGCGAACGGACGATCTCCTCGTCGATGGGATGGCCGTTGTATTTTTTCTCGTGGCCGATTCTCGTGCATCCGATTATGGCAACCCATGAACTCTGACAACCTTAAAACCCGTCCAGACAAGCTAGCGTGTCGAGTACTCGATAGGTCAAAGGCTCGCTGGTTGGCTCGCTCTTGCAAGCTCGCTGAGGCAATAAATCTACATCCATCTCCTTATGGCCGATTATGGGTTTTTATCGGCATACCTGAATGACTGTTTTTGGCCGAAAGCAGGCGGGTATTACCTTGTTTCAGCTTCGTCAGGGGGCCAGCTCTCATAGAAAGAGCCGCCTACAGGGATCGGGTTGCCATCCATATGGTATGCGGCCCATGCCAGTACGTGTGCCATGCGTGCGGCAGCAACTGGCGACAGTCCGCAAGATTCTCTGACTTCGTCTAGCCGTATTCGGCAAACATCGAGGTGGTTTCGAACGCCGGAAAATCCACCAAGATAGAGAAAGAACTCGTCGACAAGGATACCCACGCTTGGAACACCATAGGTGCCGGCCACACCTGGTGCCTCCTCATATATGGCCTTCACATTATGGCCTTCCAAGGCCGCGACAGCGGTGAGTACCTCGCAAAAAGTATCTTTCATGCTGTTGCTGACCCAGAGGTCATAGCTGTTGCCGATAATGATGGGCGCGCCCATGAGTCTTACTCTGATGTCGATAATGGAATGCTGAAGAAGAGGCGTATTCAGCCATGTAGCCAATTTTCAATAGGCCGTCTCCGCTCCGATTATTATCTTTTGGGGCTGGAAAAGGCCATGCGTGGACGGCTGCTTTTGGCCAGAAGCTGCCTCCCAGGCAGCGAACCGTGAATGGTCACTCGTCAAACAAGGTCCAGCCATGACAAATGCCGGCAAAGTCTTTTGCCGTAAAAAATAACGTCAGTTCCTTTGGGTCAAATTCTTTGTAGAGCCAATGCCCAGGAATGGGGCCTCTCGTTATCGCGTATTCCAAGCGGTATTTTTGAACAGGTCCAAAACCGAAGGATCGTGAATTCAACTCAAACCTGTCACCTCTGTTGAGCGCCCATAGCTTTTCAACAAGGCAGTCATCAAGCACCACCTCTCCCGCTACCTCAACCAGATACTTTGAATGAAGTTTCTGTTGAAGCCTAACGCTTCTGGCCATGCATCAACCTACCTATGAACAGTCCGAGCATCGGCGCGATAATACTTGAACATGATGATGACCGCTTTGGGTTGGAAAAAAATGCGTTGGGCGTCCGCATTTGGCCGATAGCTACCATCCGCCACCGGCAGCTATCAGCTGAGACGCTCGTACATCGGCCCCAAGCAAGCCACTCACCAACCCTGGCCCCAGGTTTTTCCTGCCTGAAATCCCAAACCCGCACAAAAAAACCACCGATGCGTTGTCAGCTGATCCTTTTCAGCCTATCTTCAATAAAACCTATACAGCCAACATGTATGCGTACAACCTTTTCGCCCGACAGTGTCCCTAGCCCGCACCGCCACGAGTAACCCGAATGAGCCCACTACTAGCCAGCTATTACCGTGAAATCCTCGTTGGCGTCGGTGAAAATCCTGAGCGCGAGGGTCTGCTGGATACGCCCCAGCGCGCCGCAAAGGCGATGCAATACCTGTGCAACGGTTACGCGATGAGCCTGGAAGACGTTACCAACGGTGCGCTGTTCGAGTCGCAGAGCGATGAAATGGTGATCGTCAGTGATATCGAGCTTTATTCGCTGTGTGAGCACCATATGCTGCCGTTTATCGGCAAGGCGCATGTGGCGTATATCCCCACTGGCCGGGTGCTGGGGCTGTCCAAAGTCGCACGGGTGGTCGACATGTTCGCGCGGCGTCTGCAGATCCAGGAAAACCTTACTCGGCAGATTGCTCAGGCGATCCAGCAGATCACCGATGCTGCCGGTGTCGCGGTGGTCATTGAGGCACGGCACATGTGCATGATGATGCGCGGTGTCGCCAAGCAGAATTCGATCATGACCTCCTCGGTCATGCTCGGTGCCTTTCGCGACAGCTCGACAACGCGGCAGGAATTTCTCCAGCTCATCGGCCGGCGTTAGGCCTATACACAGCCTGTTAACTGTACAAGCTCAAGGAGTAGGAAGATGGCTCGATTTCTGCTGCTGTTAGGACTGGCGCTCAGCATTGCAAGCTGCGGCAGTGTCGATGTTGCTCGTTACGCCGATCAGCAACCGGCATTGAGTCTGGAGCAGTTTTTCAGCCAGCCCGTCAAAGCCTGGGGGATGTTTCAGAAGCGCAACGGCGAAGTGGTCAAGCGCTTTGAGGTCGATATTGCCAGCCGTCGTGAGGGTGAAAACCTGATCCTCGACGAGCGCTTCCGTTACAGCGACGGCACCCGTGAGCGTCGGGTCTGGACCCTCACTCCCGGGAGCAATGGTCAGTGGAGCGGTCGCGCGAACGATGTGGTCGGTGTCGCACAGGGCCAGATCGCAGGCAACACTTTCCACTGGCGTTATCGCCTGAATCTGCCGGTCGACGACTCGACTTACGAGATGAGCATGGACGACTGGATGTACCTGGTCGACGAAGACACGTTGATCAACCGCACCCGTATGTCCAAGTGGGGCTTCGAAGTCGGTCAGGTGACGGTGTTCTTCCGGCGCCAGAACGCTGGAGCGAACCCATGAGCAGTGGGTTGACCCTGGCCTCGTTCGGCGACGGTTATCGCGCCTTGGTGATCGGTGCCAGTGGCGCCCTCGGCACGGCGTTCTGCCAACATTTGAACCAGGATCCACGCTGCGCCAGCGTCCGTGCGCTGGGACGCAAAACCGTGCCGAAGCTCGACCTCGAGCAGCCCGAAACGATCGCCAGCGCCGCCGCCGAACTGGCAGGCGAAGCGCCCTATCACCTGATCATTCACGCGGCCGGCCTCCTCCATCGTGACCGGATCAAGCCGGAAAAAAGCTACAGCGCAATCGAAGCCGAGTCGCTGCAGGCCGTGTTTCAAGTCAACACGCTGGGGCCGGCATTGCTGCTGCGCGACTTTCTGCCATTGCTTGCACCTCAAGGAGCGATGGCGATGCTTTCGGCAAAAGTCGGCAGCATCGGCGACAACCGTTTGGGCGGCTGGTACGCCTACCGCGCCTCCAAGGCTGCGCTGAACATGCTGATCAAGACCGCCGCCATCGAGCTTTCGCGCACTCGGCCGCAGAGTCGCTTGCTCAGTCTGCACCCGGGCACGGTGGTCTCGCCGTTGTCGCAACCTTTTCGCGGAGCCTCAAGCGCCCGCCCGGCAGACATTGCCGCTGCGCAATTACTGAGTCTGATTGACACGCTGACGCCGGCCGATAGCGGCCATTTCTTCGCCTACGATGGAGAACGCCTGCCCTGGTAGGCAAGGAGTGAAGCATGAATCTGCAAACCCTCACCGAACGTGCGGCCAACAGTGAAGTTCGCGAACTGGAGCTGCTGTCACTCGAAGGTGGTTTTTATCTGGCGAGGATTCGCGTGGATCAAGGCCAGTTCACCTTGCTCGATGACGCGGCCAAGCCAATGCACCTGCGTTCGATCACCCACCTGCGCGACTTGCTGCAAACCGTGCCGGCGTTTCCCTGCGTGCTGGTGCAGCAATGCGTGCACGACGAAATGTGCGGCCGGGATTCAGGGCCGGTCGAAGAGCTGCGCATTCCATTTTCGCTGACCACGCCGTTATGACGCCGAAGCGAGGCAAGCGCTGCATGGCAGGCTGATAGGGCGCGCGTCGCCCACCGGCGACGCATTTATCGAACCCCTGCCCCGTCCACGGGTCTGCTTCACATCGATTCCCTGGAAGTAAACCCCATGTCCACTCAACACACGCTTGTCCTGCTTGCCCGAGGCGGATACGCCGCGCGTGGCGTTCTGTATCTGATCATCGGCATCTTCGCGCTGTTGGCAGCGCACGATTCCACCAAACCGAAAGACAGCCACAAGAGCCTTGAAGCGTTACTCAGCCAGCCCTTCGGCTATGTGCTGATTGGTGTTGTGGTCGCCGGCCTGCTGGCCTTCGCCGCCTGGCGTGCGCTGCAAGCGATCCGCGATGTCGACCACCACGGCACCGATCTCAAAGGCCTGGTCATTCGCGCAGGTTTGCTCGCTGGCGGTCTGGTCAACGCGGCGCTGGCCTTCTTTGCCTTGGGTCTGTTGGTGAGTGGCCTCAGGAGTTCGGGCGGTTCCGGCGATGGCGAGACTAAGGATCTGCTCGCGCAGCTGCTGTCATTCCAACACTCGAACCTGTTGATCTACCTGATCGCGCTGATCCCGCTCGGCGTCGGTATCGCCCACATCATCAAAGGCTGGAAGGCTACGTTCGAGAAATATTTCGAAGCGGATGACGAAGTGATGCGCTACGTGCGCCCGGTGTCGCGGTTTGGCTTGATCGCCCGCGGCGTGGTGTTTATCGAGATTGCAGTGTTGATGGCGGTCAGCGGCTCGGTTTATCAAGCGACCAATCCACCCGGCATGAAGGAAGCGCTGGATGCTTTGCAGAATCTGCCGGCCGGCGGCGTGCTGTTGATGCTGATGGCGTTGGGGTTGATCGCCTTCTCGGTGTACAGCTTTTCCGAAGCCGCGTGGCGCCGGATCGAAATGGATGTGCCGCTGTAAGCGGCAATTCGAGGGGGCGTGGTGCCCCCTCGACTGCTTTCCCATCAAGTAAACAGATCAACGCCCAACTGGAACGCTACCCACAGCGCCAGACCTGTAGCAAACATCAGCGCGATGTTTTCAAACAGGTTGTTGCGGTATTGCTTGTCCAGCAGCGATTTCTGGTTGGACATGATCAGCAAGCCCAAAGAAATCACCGGCAGACCAATGATGTTCAACGCGCTGACACCAATGGTCAGGGTGACGAAATCCGGCATGCCCGGCATCGACCAGATCAGCGGCGTGACCAGGATGAACAGCATGAACCACTTGTGCATCGGGTCATGATGGAACTCTTTGCCGTACTTCTCGCGACGCTCAGGACGAACATGCTGGAAGGCATCGGTGATCAGCATCGGAAACGCCGTGGTCTTGCCTGAAATACTGGCGAACAGTGTCGCGAACACGCCGATGAAGAACACGTACCAGCCGATCGGGCCGAAGTAGATTTCCAGCGCCTTGCCCAAGTCAGCCAGGGTTTTCACCTCGATGCCATTGGGGCGCAGGATTTCCGCACCGACGATCCAGATCGCCAGGTTGATGATGATCCCGACAAACACCGCGAACAGCAGATCGTTACGCTGAATGCGCTTGTGCTGCGGCCCGGTCCAGCCTTTCTGGCGCATGACATAGGGGTGCACGAAGTTGGCGATCGAGCCGGCAACCGCGCCGATCACTGAAACCGCTACCAGCAACGCGCCATGCACGCCTTCGTCCGGCGGAATGCTGAAGCCGATGGTGCCTTTGATGATGCCGCTGACATCCGGGCCGGACATCACCGCCAAGGCGATGAATGCCAGGGTCATGATCGCCAGCAGCAGCTTCATCACGCCTTCGATCATTGTGTAGATGTTGCGCCCGACCAGCATCCAGACCGCCAGCACCACCGCCACCGAGCACAGCAATGGCTGATCGATCTTGAACAGCATCGCCAGCGACTCCCCTGCCCCCTTGATCATGTAGGCGTTCATCAAGTGCCCCATCAACAGGGCATAAACCAGCATGAACCAGGCAAACACCGGGTTGAGCTGGGCGTAGCCCTGCAGAATGGTCATGCCCTGGTTATTGCACAGCTGGAACCGGGCAATGATGTTGACGATCAGGTATCTAAGCAACAGCGAGACCGCCAGCACCCACATCATTGCGTAGCCGTAGTTCGCACCGGCCACTGAAGACGTGATGAGATCGCCCGCACCGAGCCACGACAGCACGGCAATAATGCCGGGGCCGAGCAGTTTCAGCGTACGCAGGAACAGGTTTTGCGGTTTTGCAGCGGCCTGATGATCGAGTGGAGCCATGCTCGTCATAGGGTATCTCCGTTATTGTTTTTGTGAGAGTTGTTGCACTGCGCACATTAGGTAGGATGTCGTACAACAACGCTAACGGCAGAGTATGTAAAAATGTGTCAAACCTCCCTGATTAGCCTCCATCCCGATCATTTCTGCTGATAAAAATCATCTAGCACGCGCATGCTAATGAGCTTTGGCGACGTTGCGGGGCTACTAAAAAGCCGTTGATGCCCTAGCCAATCACTCATAGGATGACTGATCACAACAACAATAAGGCTGGAAATGATGAAAACAACCCTCTTGATCGCTGCGCTCGCCTCCACGTTGAGCGTGACGGCTAATGCCGCTACTTACGCTTACATTTCAAGCCCCGGCGACGGTCTGATCTCGCAATACCGCCTCGATCAAAACAACGGCGCACTCACCCTCATCGAACAGGTCCAGGCGGGTGATCAAGTCAATCCCATGGCCCTCACCCCGGACGGCAAGGTGCTGTTTGCAGCCTTGCGGGTCAAGCCCTTCCAGGTCGTGGGTTATCGGATCGATCCCACAAGCGGTCACCTGACAAAATTTACCCAGGCCCCCCTGGCAGAAAGCATGGCCTACCTGTCGACCGACCGAAAAGGACGCTACCTGCTCGCGGCCTCGTACGGCGCAGATACCCTCAGCGTGCAAAAGATCGGCGAAGATCATCAACCTTCCGCCAATATCCTGCGCTACCCGACCGGCCTGCATGCGCATTCGATTCGCACCGAGCCGAGCAACCGCTTTGCCTATGCGGGCAATCTGGGCACTGACAAGGTGCTGCAATATCGCCTGGACGCCAAAACCGGCGAGCTCAGCCCGATCGGCAGCGGCTCGGTCAGCGTCCCGGAGAAAACCGGCCCTCGGCACCTGGCATTCTCGCCGGACGGCAAATTCCTTTATGTCGTTGGCGAAATGAGCGGCACCGTGACCGCGTTTTCAATCGACGAAACCAGCGGCGCATTAACGCAAATCGCTGAAGCCAATGGCATTCCCCAGCGTTTGAAGCTGGCCCACGGCGAAGTTCGGGATGCGCGCAACAACGACTTGAAAGACGACCCGACTCCACGTATCTGGGCCGCTGACCTGCGCATGTCGCCGGACGGAAAACTGCTGCTGATGAGCGAGCGCACCAGCAGCAGCGTCTCGGCTTTTGCCGTGGCCCCGGCCTCGGGAGGGCTCAAATTTCTCGACAACTACCCGGTGCAAGAACAACAACCGCGCAACATCGCCTTCTCCCCCGATGGCCACTGGCTGCTGGTGACCGGCGAGAAAAGCGCCAAGGTCGGTACGTACGCGGTGAGCAAGGATGGCGCGTTGAAGCGTGTCGGTGAAGCGGCATCCGGCAAAGGCGCATTGTGGATCGAGATACTGCAAACGCCTGACGCATGAATATCTGCGGAGCAGCAACTGCTCCGCCGTTCTGCAACTAATCCCCTGCCGCTTCGGTCATTAGGATTGCCGAGGTTGATACATTTTCGCAGGCCTCACTTTCAAGAGACTGCCCACCGTGATCAGCCATCTCGATCGCCGCAACAACCGCTCGCTGGACAGTCTGAATTTCTTTCTCGCCGATGTCCGCGACGGCCTCGGGCCCTACCTCGCCATCTACTTGCTCGCCGTACACCACTGGGACCCGGCCAGCATCGGCGTGGTCATGACTCTCGCCGGTATCGCTGCACTGATCACGCAGACACCGGCCGGTGCGCTGGTTGACAACAGTCGGGCGAAACGGGCGCTGGTCATCATCGCCGCGCTGTTGGTCACGGCGAGTTGTCTGCTGCTGCCGTTCATTTCTTCATTCAGTCTGGTGGCATTGACCCAAGCCTTGAGCGCGGCGGCAGCGTCTATTTTCGCTCCGGCGATTTCCGCGATAACGCTGGGCATCACCGGCCCGCGTGCATTCACCCGGCGCACCGGCCGCAACGAGACGTTCAACCATGCCGGCAGCGCCTGCGCGGCGTTATTGGCCGGTTTGTTTGCCTATCTGTTCGGTCCGGTGGCGGTGTTTTATCTGATGGCCGTCATGGCCTTGGCGAGCGTAGTTGCCGTGCTGTTCGTTTCGGCAGAAGCGATAGATCACGATGTCGCGCGCGGTTTGCAGCCTGGCGATCAAAGCCATCAGCCGTCCGGATTCAAGGTACTGCTGAGCAATCGCCCGTTGCTGATGTTTGCCCTGTGCTGCGCGCTGTTTCACTTGGCCAACGCGGCGATGCTACCGCTGGTGAGCCAGAAACTCGCCCAAGCCAACTTGCACATGGCCACGCCGCTGACGTCGGCGTGCATCGTCGCAGCCCAACTGGTGATGGTGCCGATGGCGCTGCTGGCCGGTGCGAAAGCCGATGTCTGGGGACGCAAACCGTTATTGCTGGCGGGTTTTCTGATCCTGCCGCTGCGTGGCTTGCTCTACACCTTCTCGGATGATCCGTACTGGCTGGTCGCCGTGCAGCTGCTCGACGGCGTCGGCGCTGGGCTGTTCGGCGCGCTGTTCCCGGTGATGGTCAAGGATCTGACCCTCGGCTCCGGGCATTTCAATGTCAGCCTCGGCGCGCTGACCACAGCGTTTGGCCTGGGCGCGGCGCTGAGCAATGGACTGGCCGGATTTGTCGTCGAGGCCGCCGGTTACAGCGCGGCATTCCTGACCCTTGCCGGGGTTGCAGCGGCTGCGTTTCTGCTGCTGTTGATCGGTGTTCCGGAAACGCTGCAGCGGACTGAGAAATTCGAGTCCGCTGCAGTTATGGGCCAAACCTAAGCTAATCGCCACCGCAGCCATCGCCCAAAACGCTGTAAGTGGCGACATGCCGCTGACCTTGACTGTCTTCATAGACGACCTCCACCGGAACAATTCCGCAGGCAGCGCTGGTGTCGGTAATGCTGATGGTTTTGGCGATATCCAGTGGCACGCCGGTCTGTGCAGGTTCGGTGGCGGCGAACACATTGCCGGCGAGGATGGCCAGGGTTAAAGCAAAAAGCGTTTTCATGGTGTGATCTCTCTATAAAGGATGAGGAATTCAGGCCTGACGTTCAGTCAGCAATTGGCGCGCGGAATCGGCCATGACCGGCAGCGCTCCGGCGAGCATCAGGACGTCTTTGAGCACCAGGCGTCCGGCGCCGGACAGATAGGGAAAGCCGTGCTGACCATCGCCCAGCGCAGCGACCCAGGCTTCAGGTGTGGTTATGAGAAAGCTCAGGGTCACCAGCGGCGTAGCGAACGCCAGCGCGCCACCGAGCAGGCCGGTGCGGCGGGAAAGCGGGTTGGACAGGACCAGCAGACCGATGAGGATTTCCACCACGCCAAGCCCGGTGGAAAAGCCGTAGGTGTTGTTCGCGGTCTGCCAGGTGCGCTTGTCGGCGTTCAGCTCGCCCTCATGGGTCAGGTGCGCCTTGTAGTCCTGCGGGTGTTCGTAGAAGAACGACATCACCGGGCTGTTGGCGACGAAGGGCGTGATGCTGTCGGCTTCGTACGGGACGAATTTCAGCGCGCCGATCCACAGGAACACGATGGCGATGGCCACGCGCATCAGCGGGATGCCGAGGCGATCGAGTTTGCCGAGCTGTTGTAGTCCGGCGTTGATTGAGGTGAACATGCGACTTCTCCAGAGCAATGAAAGTGGAGTCAGTCTGCGGTGCTACCGAATCGTGCTTTTGTCGGTCATGCTCAACGTCTTGCTCAATCGTCTCAACTTTGCGGATTTCCATCGTGATGGGTGCCAATGAACTCGCTCGATAAGCTCATCAGCCTGGCCAACGTGCGCGGCAGCCTCGATCTGCGTTGCCAGTTCCAAGGCGATTGGGCGCGCGATCATCAACAGGAAGCCTTGGGCAAGGCGCCCTATCACATCGTGCTCAAAGGTGAATGCCGCGTAGAACTGGCCAGCGGGCAACGCCTGGCGATGCGCGCTGGCGATATTCTGTTGTTGCCACGGGGTACGCCGCATGTGCTGCACAGTGCCGGCAAAAACGTAGCGCCGATGTCGCCCACGCTGATTCCCGGCGGGGTGTTGCCGATTTATCGGCTGGGTGGCGCGAGCGCCGATCTGGACATGCTCTGCGGTGGCTTTCATTACAACCGCGCATCGATGCTGTTCGCCGCCCTCCCCGATTACCTGTTGATTGCCAACGATGGTTTGCCGGTGGATGCGCCGCTGACAGCCCTGGTCGCGCTATTGCGCAGCGAAGCCGACAGCGAACAGCCGGGTGCACGCTTTCTCCTCGATTCACTGTCCCAGGCCTTGTTCACCTTGATTCTGCGTGCGCACCTGGCCCGTGCGGAGCAGGACAAGAGCACCCTGGCGCTGCTCGGCGACCAGCGCCTCGGCCGGACCTGTCAGGCGATACTGGCCAATCCGGCGCACGAATGGACCATCGAAGCCATGGCCGACATCGCGAACATGTCCCGCGCGACGTTCATGCGCACCTTCGCCCGAGTCGCTGGCGTGTCGCCGTGGGTGCTGCTGACCCAGTTGCGCATGGAGCTGGCGTTCAGTCTGCTCAGCCATTCGCATCTGGGCCTTAACGATATTGCCGTGCAGGTCGGCTATCAGTCGCAAGCTGCATTCAGCAAGAAATTCAAGGAAACTTACGGCGAGGCCCCGGGCAAGATTCGCCGCGCGATCTGAATGGATGGATCGCTTTGTATCAGCGTGTAGCTTTCGCCAACCCAGATACACCCGCATGCGAAGGCCGGCCGTGCGCACACATAACTGACACATTTAGCGCGCTAAATACCCCTGTCGCTTCCATTCCTACCCTAATCAAACGACAGGACATCACCATGAACAAAGTCTTCGCTACCCTCGCCCCTTACCGCCGCCGTGTTCGGTGCCACCGCAGCGTTCGCCGCGCCGGTCAAACCTACCGTAGTGCTGGTGCACGGTGCCTTTGCCGATTCGAGCAGTTGGAACGGCGTGGTCAAGATTCTCGAGAAGGATGGCTACCCGGTGATCGCCGCTGCCAACCCGCTGCGCTCGGTCAAGGGCGATGCGCAATCGGTGGCGGATGTGCTGGCCAGCGTGAAAACTCCGGTGGTGTTGGTCGGGCACTCGTACGGTGGCCCGGTGATCAGCGAAGCCGCTTACGGCAATTCCAATGTCAAAGCGCTGGTGTACGTCGCCGCGTTCGCCCCGGAAAAGGGCGAAACCGCAGCCGAATTGTCCGGCCGTTTCCCTGGCAGCACCCTTGGCCCGACCCTGTCGGCCCCGGTTGAGCTGGCCGATGGTGGCAAGGATTTGTACATTCAGCAGGACAAATTCCATGAGCAGTTCGCAGCCGATGTTTCCCCCGCTGATGCGAAGCTGATGGCCGCCACCCAGCGCCCGGTGACCGTCGCCGCGCTCAACGAAGCCGCCACCGAGCCTGCATGGAAAACCGTGCCGTCGTACTTCGTCTACGGTGACCAGGACAAGAACATCCCGGCGCAAGCCCTGGCGTTCATGGCCGAACGCGCGCACTCCAAGCAGACCGTCGTGGTCAAAGGCGCTTCGCACGTGGTGATGGTGTCCAATCCGAAAGCCGTTGCCAGCCTGATCGAAACCGCTGCGGCCGCAAAGTGATCCAGCGCTGAGTTGAACCTTGAAGCCTTAGCCGTGAACCCTGTTCACGGCTTTCAGCGCTGGATGATGTTGTAGACGTTCGCTGAGGAAATCGACAAACGTGCGCACCTTCGCCGGTACGCGCGGATGTTTCAGATAGACCAGTTGCACCGGTAACGCCGGCGGCTCAAAGGCCTGCAACACCAATTCCAGTTCACCGGCCGCGACCTGGCTGGCGACTTGATAAGACAGCACCCGGGTAATGCCCCAACCGGAACTGGCGATGTTGATCGCCGCCTGATTCGCCGTGACCACCAGACGCGGCTCGAAGCGAAAACTCAACGGGCCATCGGCATGGGCGAATTGCCAATCGCTGAGCAAATGACTGGCGGACGACATGACGATATTGGCGCGGCTCAGCTCGTTCGGATGTTGCGGTCGGCCATAGCGGGCGAAGTAATCGGGGGTGCCGCAGATCACTTGGCGGACCTCGCCGACCTTGATTGCATGCTGATTGTTTTCGTGCAGATGACCGATGCGCACGGCGACATCAATGCCCTCCTCGGCCATGTTCACTACGCGATCAACCAGCAAGGCCTTCAGATGCACCGAAGGAAACGCATCGACGTATTGCGCCAGCAACGGCGCGATGAACAACTCGCCAAACAACACCGACGCGGTCACGCTCAAGTGCCCGCACGGCACCCGATAACTGCCGGCAGCGGCTTCTTCGGCTTCGTCGACATCGCAAAGGATTCGCCGGCAATCGTCCAGATAACGATGGCCGGCCTCGGTCAGATGCAGGCTGCGCGTAGTGCGCGACAACAGACGCGTGCCGATGCGTTGCTCCAGCGCAGCGATGGCGCGGGTGACGCTGGGGGGCGAGGTGTTCAAACGCCGCGCCGCCGCCGCAAAGCCACCCTCCTCGGCCACGGCCAGGAACATGCGCATTTCCTGAAAACGATCCATAGACGGGAACCTGTAAAAAACCTCGAAAACACAGTGAAATCATGTGGGAGCGAGCCTGCTCGCGAAGGCATTCTGTCAGTCAACATCACCGTTGAATGACACACCGCTTTCGCGAGCAGGCTCGCTCCCACAGGGGATGTGCATCGTTGTGAGTCAAGCTGTTTGCAGGCCCACCGCTGTACGCTGCATGCCGACGAACTTGGGCAGCGCCTCGACCCGTTCCAGCCACGCCCGCACATTCGGATAATCCTCAAGCGAGACATTGCCTTCCGGCGCGTGGGCGACGTAAGTGTAGGCGGCCACATCGGCAACGGTTGCCTTGTCGCCGGCAAGGAATGCGCTGTTGGCCAACTCGTCTTCCATCACTTGCAATAAAGCGTGGGAACGCTTGATCGCATCAGCCGCGTCGTAACCGGCGCCGAACACAGTGATCAGGCGCGCCGTGGCAGGACCCGAGCTGATCTGCCCGGCTGCCACCGATAACCACCGCTGCACCTTGGCTTGCTCGACCGGATCGCTCGGCAGCCACTGGCCGTTGCCGTATTTGCTCGCCAGATAAACCAGAATGCCGTTGGAATCCGCGAGCACCGTACCGTTGTCATCAATCACCGGCACTTGGCCGAATCGGTTGAGGGCGAGGAATTCAGGGGTTTTGTGCGCGCCCTTCATCAGGTCGACGAACACCAGTTCGGTCGGCACATCCAGCAGGGACAGCATCAACTCGACGCGATGCGAGTGGCCGGACAACGGATGGCGGTACAGTTTGACGGCTGACTGAGACATGACGTGCTCCTGGATTATCTGAGGTCGACCCGCTGATCGTGTCGATGGGGCTCATCCTGCTCCCCTGCCGCAAATCGCGGAATCCTCAGCCAATACAATCGAGCATTTCAGCCAGTGAAATAATCACCCTCCTCCTTAGGCGCGCGTAGGGATCATTTCACCGAGTGAAACAGTGGATTGCAGTTTCTGGCCATTCCCTCGCAACCGGCCGGGGGCGAACATGAGCCCACTTGAGCTTCAGCCCCAGGCGGCTCACCGGCCCGTTTGTACCCGAGGAGAATCGAAATGGACACAGCGTCGAAACCGCAGCCCTCGCCCTGGCATGAAGGTGAGCTGACCCTGCAACGTGCCGTCGGCGCGGTGGAGATGATGGTCGGTGTCGGCCAGCGGCAACTGGCCCGCGACTGGATGCCGGACCAGCACCGCGAGTTCTATGCGCAACTGCCCTTCGTCGTGCTCGGTGCCGTTGATAGCCAGGGCGATCCGTGGGCGACGCTGCGCACCGGTCAACCGGGGTTCATGGATTCGCCGTCGCCACAGGTGCTGAAGATCAAACTCGACGCGCAGCCCAACGACCCGGCCAATCAAGGCCTGCAACCCGGCGATGCGATCGGCATGCTCGGCATCGAGCTGCACACCCGTCGGCGCAATCGCATGAACGGCAACATCAGCCGCCGCGAGGACAACAGCCTCGAGATCGCCGTGACCCAGGCCTACGGCAACTGCCCGCGCTATATCAACCTGCGCCATTACGCCTTCGTCGATGAGACCACCGACACCGCGCTCGACCTGCCGGTCAGCGAACCCTTGGTGCGCGACATGATCACCGCCGCCGATTCGTTCTACGTGGCCACCTATGTGGTGCGCGACGGCGAGCGCCAGGTCGATGTGTCCCATCGCGGCGGCAAGTCCGGCTTCGTGCACATGGACGAGGACGGCACCCTGACCATCCCGGATTTCTCCGGCAATCTGTTCTTCAACACCTTGGGCAACATTCTGCTCAACCCGCGCGCCGGGCTGACTTTCATCGATTTCGAAAGCGGCGATCTGTTGCAGATGACCGGCAGCGCAGAAGTGCTGCTCGACGATCCGCAGATCGCCGCGTTCCAGGGCGCCGAGCGCCTGTGGCGCTTCAAGCCGCAGCGCATCGTTTACCGTCAGGCCGCGCTGCCGCTGCGCTGGGCCGAGCAGCCGCAAGGCGATTCGCCCAATTCGCAAATGACCGGCAGCTGGGAGCAGGCCCGCGAGCGTCTGCAGGCCGAAGCGCTGCGCAATCAATGGCGCGCGCTGCACGTCACGCGGGTGGTCGATGAGAGTCCGCAGATCCGCTCCTTTTACCTGCAAGCCAACGACGGCTTCGGCCTGCCGCGCTTCGAACCGGGCCAGCACTTGCCGATCAAGGTCTTGCTCGACGGTCAGGACGCCGCATCGATCCGCACCTACAGCGTGTCCAGCGCGCCGTCGGACGAGTTCCTGCGCATCAGCGTCAAACGCGATGGCTCGGTGTCTTCGCATCTGCATGATCGGGTGCAGGCATTGGACTTGATCGAAGCGCGCGCGCCGCAGGGCGATTTCACCGTCGACGCCACCGAACGCCGGCCACTGGTGCTGTTGGCCGCAGGGGTTGGGGTGACGCCGTTGCTGTCGATGCTGCGCGAGGTGGTCTATCAGGGCAAACGCATCAGCCGCATGCGCCCGACCTGGGTAGTGCAAAGCAGTCGCACCGTCGAGGATCTGGCCTTTCGCGATGAAATCGACGCCTTGGCCGCGCGTGCAGGCGACAAGGTCAAAGTGCTGCGCGTGGTCAGCCAGCCGCCGCTGGAAGCAACAGCGCAGGGCTACGACCATGCCGGGCGCATCGACATCGCCTTGCTGAAAAGCCTGCTGCCGCTGGATGACTACGATTTCTACCTGTGCGGCCCGGGCAGCTTCACTCAGGCGCTGTACGACGGCCTGCGCAAAATGCGCATTCCCGATGATCGCATCCACGCCGAAACCTTCGGCCCGTCGACGCTGATCCGCGACGTCGAAATCAGCACCCCGGCGCCGCCGCAAGTGCCGGTCGCGGAAGAGCCGGTCAAGGTGTTGTTTGCCACGTCCGGCAAGGAAGCACGCTGGGAACCGGGCAGCGGCACCTTGCTGGAACTGGCCGAGGCACGTGGCTTGAATCCGGAGTTCAGCTGTCGCGGCGGTTCCTGCGGCACCTGCAAAACCCGCCTTACCAGCGGCCAGGTGCATTACCTCACCCCGCCGGCCATGCGCCTGGCGGACGACGAAGTGCTGATCTGCTGCGCCGCCCCGGCGCAGGGCAGCGACACCCTGGTGCTGGATGTTTGAATGTTGAGGAGGTGCGCCATGAAGCCGTATGCAGAAACCAACGTGGTTTGGCCGCAAGAGAACACCGGACTGTCCGCCAGTGAATGCGAACGCAGTTTTTTACTGCCGCAACTGATGGGCTCGCTCGCCGGTGAAACCTGCGCGTTGACGGGCTCATTCAATCAACGTGAGCATCTGCCTTCAAGCCCGAACGGCTGGTTTTCCCGCGGGCTCAAGGCGTTGTTTGCTTAGGCTTTGCTAACAGCCGCCACCCTGCCCGCCGGCCGGTGCTGGCGGCTGGTGACCAGGCCAATGAACGAGATCAGCAGCGCCAGGCCAATGGTCGAAGTCACTTCCAGGCGATGTTCAGGGGTGATCATCATCACTGCCAACGCCGCGCAGATAAAGGCGATAACCAGCCAGGTGAGCCAGGGAAACAGCCACATGCGCAAGGTCATTTCGACCTTTTCCCGTTCCAGTCGGCGGCGCATGCGCAACTGCGAAATGGCGATCACCAGATACACCAGCAAGGCAATCGCGCCGGAGCTGGCGAGCAGGAACTGGAACAGCCCGGCCGGCATGAAATAGCTGAGTAACGTCACGCCTGCGCCGATCACCGTGCTGGCAATGACCGCCGCGCGCGGCACACCGGCGGTCGAAGTCACCTTCAATGCCGGCGGCGCATCACCGCGTCGGCCCAGCGAATAGAGCATGCGCGAGGAAATGTAGATCGACGAGTTCATGCAACTGGCCACCGCGATCAATACGACCACGTCGACGAGGAATTTAGCGTTGGGGATGTTCATCAGTTCCAGTGCGCGCTGGTAGGAACCGACCGAGGCGAGCTGCGGGTCGTTCCACGGCACCACGGAAATCACCACGAAGATCGACAGCAGATAGAAAATGCCGATGCGCCAGATCACCGAGCGCGTGGCCTTGGCAATGTTCTGCGCCGGATTGTTCGATTCCGCAGCGGCGATGGTCACCGCTTCGGTGCCGATAAAACTGAACATGATGGTGATGAACGCGCCGACCACCGCCGACATGCCGTTGGGCGCAAAGCCGCCATGCTCGGCCATCAGCGTGCTCAAGCCACTGGCTTCGCGTTCGGGAATCCAGCCCATCAGCACCGCAAAACCCAGACCGATGAAACCGATGATTGCGATGACCTTGGCCATGGCGAACCAGAATTCGAACTCGCCGTATTTCGACACGCTGAACAGGTTGGTGATCACCAGCAGCACGATCGACAGCAAAGCGAACAACCACGCATCGACCTGGGGAAACCACTGATTGAGCACGTGCCCGGCGGCCAGTGCTTCGATGGGAATCACCAGCACCCAGAACCACCAGTAGAGCCAGCCAATGGTGAACCCGGCCCAGCGGCCAATGGCTTGATCGGCGTAGGTGGAAAACGAGCCGGTGTCGGGGTGCGCCACGGCCATTTCACCGAGCATGCGCATCACCAGCACGACCAGCAGACCGGAGAACAGATAAGCGAGCAGCACCGCAGGTCCTGCGGCGGCGATGGCGTGGCCTGAGCCAACGAAAAGTCCTGCGCCGATGATGCCGGCAATGGAAAGCATGGTGACGTGACGCGGTTTGAAACCTTGCGCCAACTGACCGTTGGAGTCCTTGGGGTTCAGGCTAGTCATGGGTTCTTATTGTTCTCATGATCGACGTTTGGGCCACTGACTGAGCGTCAGGCGATCATCATTTCCGGTGGCGGCATCAGGCGAAAGCTGCGACGCAGACGCTTTGCCGACGAAATGATGCTTCACCTTACGTGGCCCGACCGCCGCGCAACTAGCCTGAGTGCGGCATGCCGATGTCTGATTTCGACATGCCACTCTCAGGCCAGCATGGGGCTGCGGCAACCGCTGCGGCGATTTACAGCGTGTAGGAAATCCCCACCTGCACGGTTCGCGGCGCGCCCGGGTAGGCGTAAACATTGCCGAAGGCGCCTTCCTCGTAGTCGCGATCGAAGATGTTTTTCACATCGAGATTGAGCCGCACCTTGTCGTTGACCTTGTAGAAGCTCAGCAGGTCGACCACGGTGTAGCTGCCCATGGAAAACGCGGTGTTGGCGGTCTGCCCGGCGCGCTCGTCGACGTATTTCAGGCCGGTGCCAAGGCCAAGGCCTTTGAGCGTGCCGTCCTGGAATTCGTACATATTGAGCAGGCTGAAGCTGTTCTTCGGAATGTTCAGCAGACGGGTGCCGGAGCGCAGCGTGTTGTCCTTGGTCACCTCGGCGTCGACGTAGGCGTAACCGCCGACCACTCGCCACTCCGGGGTGAGGTTGCCGGTCACGTTGACGTCGAAACCACGGCTGCGTACTTCACCAGCGGCGACGCTGAAGGTCGAATCCACCGGGTCGGTGGTCAGCACGTTGCGTTTTTCGATCTGGTAGATCGCCGCGTCGACGCTCAACTGCTGATCCAGCGCTTCCCACTTCACGCCCATCTCGTAGGACTTGCCTTTCTCAGGAGCGAAGCCGCCGCCTTCGCGACTGGCGCCGGTGTTGGGCTTGAACGAGCGCGCGGTGTTGGCGTAGACCGCCAGGGTATCGGTCAGGTCGTAGGTGACGCCGATACGCGGGGTGACGGCGTTGTCGCTGGCCTGCCAGCTCTTGCCGCCCGGCACGTAGGTTTCGTAATCGTGCTCGAAGCGCTCGAAACGTGCGCCGGCCAGCACTTTCAGTTTGTCGGTCAGGGCGACCTGATCCTGCACGAACGCGGCGTAGGTCTTGAGGTTCTCTTTATCGTGGGTGGGTGTGCGGGTCAGCGCCGGGCGTGGCTGGCCGTAGACCGGATTGAAGACGTCGATCGGGTAGGCACTGACCGCGCCGCTGGAGCGCTGGATGATCGACTTGTAATCGTAATCTTCATACTCGATGCCGGTGAGCAAGGTGTGCTGCAGACCGCCAGTGTCGAAATGCCCGGTGAGGTTGAGCTGGGTGTCCTTGTCGGTCCATTCCAGCTTGCGGTAGTTGAAGTTGCGCCCCAGCGTGCGGCCGTCAGCGGCAATGCCGTTGGCCTCGATCGCATTGCCCTTGAGCGAACCGTCGAGCCACTGGAAACCGCCGCCCAGGGTCCAGTCGTCGTTGAGCATGTGTTCGAAACGCAGTTGCGCCATGTTGTTGTCGTTGTGCAGCTTGCCGACGTCCTTCTCGCCAAAGAAGGTATCGCGCGAGGCAGTGCCGATCTGCGCCGGGTAGCGCGTCACGCCACGATCAAGCGGCGCGTTGTTGCGCATGAAATCGCCTTCGAAAATCAGCTTGGTCGCGTCGGTGGCCTGCCAGGTCAGCACCGGCGTGATGCCGTAGCGCTCGGTCTCGACATGATCGCGGAAGGTGTCACCGCCCTCGCCCACCACATTCAAGCGATAGGCCAGACGCCCTTCTTCATCGAGCGGCCCGGAAGCGTCGAGGGTGCCGCGCTTCATGCCTTGGTCGTTCAATTGGCTGCCCAAGGTAACGGTGCGCTCGGGCAACGGCTGTTTCGACACCACGTTGAAGGTACCGCCGGGATCGCCACGGCCATAGAGCATGGTCGCCGGGCCGCGCAGCACTTCCAGGCGCTCGATGGTGTTGGCGTCGGGCATGTTCGGGTAGCCACGGTTGATCGGGAAACCGTTGCGGTAGAACTCACCGGTTGTAAAACCGCGCACGGTGAAGGTGGTCAGGCCCTGCCCACCGAAATTGTTCGCCCGTCCGACGCCGCCGGCGTAATCCAGCGCATCCTGCAAACGCGTCGCGCCGAGGTCTTCGACGGCGTCCTTGGTCACCACGCTGATTGACTGCGGGGTTTCATGAATGGAAGTGTCGGTGCGCGTGGCGCTGGCCGAACGCGTGGCGCGATAGCCTTGCACCGGGCCGTCTGCCCGTTCGTAATCCGCTGTGCCGACCACATCGGTGGCTTCCAGCTCAAGCGTTGAAGAAGTCGGTTCGGCTGACTCAGCCCACGAGGAAGAAGACAACGCCTGCAGCACACAAATGGAAAGCAGAGTTCGACGCATGAGGTGAAAACCTTTACGAATAGGCCAGAACGAAGGGCAAAACCGCCAATGAAAACGCGGCGCATGGTATACCGGCGCATTGGTAATTGAAACTTATTCTTATTTGTCATGTTGGTCAGGATTACTGAGCAGAATTCATCACTCCATCCTGAAACCGCGCATTATCAGCAGCGCGTCGATGGCCTAGGCTCGTAGAGATCCGACGTCAATCGATGGCTGCGCCGCGCTACGTGGGCGCTGCCAGCCTGTCTGAAAGGAATTTGCAGATGAAATTCGACACCCCGGCCGGCTCCAATCCGATCGATCAACTGAAGGTGATCGGCCAGCCTGCCGACCGCATCGACGGCAAGCTGAAAACCACCGGCACCGCCACGTACGCCTACGAACAAAACGCAGCGGTGCCGGACGCCGCCTATGGCTATATCGTCGGTGCCGGAGTCGGCAAGGGGCGCATTGCTTCGATCGATTCGGCAAGCGCGCGGGAAGCGTCCGGGGTGATCGCCATCGTCACTTACGAAAACGCCGGGCCGTTGGCCAAAGGCGAGTTTTACGTTGCTCGGGCATTGGCCGGGCCGCAGGTCGATCACTATCACCAGGCAGTGGCAATTGTAGTCGCGGAGACCTTTGAACAGGCCCGCGCGGCTGCCGGTCTGCTTGAAATTCGCTACGTGGCCGCACCGGGTTCGTTCGATCTCGCAACTGCGAAAGACTCCGCAACCCCACCGCCACCGGCCGGTTTCGGCCCGCCACCGCAGACCAGCGTCGGTGACTTCGAAGGCGCCTTCAACGCTGCGCCCGTGCAAATCGATCAGCACTACAGCACGCCCGATCAGGCTCACGCGATGATGGAACCGCATGCAACCATCGCCCGCTGGAACGGCAAGCAGTTGACCTTGTGGACATCAATCCAGCAGATCAACTGGGGCGTGCGCGATCTGGCGAAAACCCTCGGCATTGCCAAGGAAGACGTGCGCCTGATCTCGCCGTATATCGGCGGCGGTTTCGGCGGTAAGGGCACGATTCTTTGCGACGCAGTCTTGGCATCCCTGGCCGCTCGACATGCCGGGCGACCTGTAAAAGTCGCGCTGCCGCGGCCGCTGATGTTCAACAACCTGACCCATCGTCCGGCAACGATTCAGCGCCTGCGCATCGGTGCCAACCGTGACGGCGTGATCACGGCGATCGGCCACGAGAGCTGGTCGGGCAACCTGCGCGGCGGTCGCGCCGAAGCGGCGACCGCGTCAACGCGATTGCTGTACGCCGGGGCCAATCGCATGACCCGCTTGAACCTTGCCGTGCTCGATCTCGCCGAGGGTTCGGCGATGCGCGCACCGGGTGAGGCGCCGGGAATGATGGCGCTGGAAATCGCCATGGATGAACTGGCGGAAAAGCTGCAGATGGATCCGCTGCAACTGCGCATCCTCAACGACACGCAGGTCGATCCGGAGCAACCCACGCGGCCATTCTCCAAACGACAATTGGTGGAGTGCCTGAACACTGGCGCTGAGCGCTTCGGCTGGCAGCAGCGCAACCCTCAACCCGGTCAGCGCCGTGAGGGCGGTTGGCTGATCGGCATCGGTCTGGCCTCGGCGATTCGCGGCGCACCGACCACCGCTTCGGCGGCACGCGTGCGTCTCGATCGTCAAGGCGGCATCACCGTAGAAACCGACATGACCGACATTGGCACTGGCAGTTACACCATCATTGCCCAGACCGCTGCGGAAATGATGGGCGTGCGGCTGGAGCGCGTTGTGGTGCGTCTGGGCGATTCGAAATTTCCGGAATCGTCGGGCTCCGGCGGCCAGTGGGGCGCGGCCTCCTCCACTGCCGGCGTGTATGCCGCATGCCTGAAATTGCGCGAGGCCGCTGCCCGCGCCGTCAGGATTGACCCGCAACAAGCCGAGTTTGTCGACGGACAAATTCGCGCAGGCTCGCAGCAGGTTGCCTTGGCTCAGGCCGCAGCCAATGGCGAGCTGACGGGCGAGGACCGCATGGAATACGGCGACCTTTCCCAGCGCTTCGCCCAGCAGACTTTCGGTGCGCATTTCGCCGAGGTCGCGGTCAATGCCGCTACCGGGGAGATCCGTCTGCGCCGGCAACTGGCGGTGTGCGCCGCCGGGCGCATCCTCAACCCGAAAACCGCGCGCAGCCAGATTATCGGCGGGATGACCATGGGTGCGGGTGCGGCATTGATGGAAGAGCTGGCGGTGGATCATCGAATCGGCTTTTTCGTCAACCACGATCTGGCCGGATACGAGGTGCCGGTGCACGCCGACATTCCCCATCAGGAAGTGATCTTTCTCGATGAAGTCGACCCCTATGCCACCCCGTTGAAAGCCAAAGGCGTTGGCGAGTTGGGCATCAGCGGCGCGGCGGCGGCCATCGCCAATGCGATCTACAACGCCTGCGGCGTACGGGTGCGCGATTATCCGATTACGCTGGATAAACTCATCGGCGAGTTGTCCTATCCGGTCTGAGACTGGATCACGCAGGATATCGCCCATGTACCCCACCACCCCCGATGGCCGCTATTTTGTTGTCAAGCAGCAGCTCTGGCGTTGCAGCAATCCAGCGCTGCCAGCGGCCGAGCGTGAGGCGTTGGTTACCGAACTCATGTCGGCGCGGCGAGCGGTCAAAGAGGCCAAACACGCGGAGGATGCTGATGCATTGAAGTCAGCGAGAGCACGTGTGAACCAGGCCAAAGTCGCATTGGGTGAACGCGGGCCGGTGTGGTGGGAGGATGGCAGCCCGGATTACAACCGGCACAAGGTGAGCAATACGCCGTATGCGCAGTGGTTTGCTCAACTGCCTGAGTGTTGACTGGCCTGCTGATCCCCAAACCCATAATCCACGCAGGTCCCCTGTGGGAGCGAGCCTGCTCGCGAATGCATTCGGTCTGGCGGTGAGATGTTTGATGTGCCGCCGTCTTCGCGAGCAAGCCCGCTCCCACACTGGATATTGTGGGTTGCCGGGATTTGGCACGCGCCGCGAAAACTGTGGGAGCGGGCTTGCTCGCGAATGCATTCGGTCTGGCGATGAGATGTTGAATGTGCCGCCGTCTTCGCGAGCAAGCCCGCTCCCACACTGGATATTGTGGGTTGCCGGGATTTGGCACGCGCCGCGAACACCTGTGGGAGCGGGCTTGCTCGCGAATGCGCTGGGTCAGGCGATGAAGATGTTGAATGTGCCGCCGTCTTCGCGAGCAAGCTCACTCCCACAAGGGACCCGCGGCGAGGCTCAGACTTGCAACAATTGCCGGGTCATCGCCATCGAGGTTTCCAGCGACTGTCCGGTGCGCTGCAATTTGTTCAGCAGACTCGCGCCGAGCCAGAGCTGATACAGCGTCTCCGCCAACTTTCGCGCATCGCCCTCGGGCAGGCTTTTGTCGGTCTGGCCTTGTTCGATGCATTCGGTGATGCGCGCGACGATGCGTTCGGCGCCGTCGCGCAGGGTCAGGCGCATTGACTCAGACAGGTCGGCGACTTCGGCGCTGAGTTTCACCACCAGGCATTCATCGCCATGGCCCTCCAGGGTGCAACGGTTCTGCCAGCCCTGCCAGTAATCCATCAAACGCTCGAACGCAGTCAGCCCCGGCAGGGTCAGGCGGCGCTCCATGTCGGCGAGGTAGTCGACGAAGTAGTCCTCAAGCAGCGCCTGGCCGTACAACTCCTTGGATTTGAAGTAGTGATAGAACGAGCCCTTGGGCACGCCGGCGGTCTGCAGGATCTCGTTGAGGCCGACGCTGGTGAAGCCCTTTTCGGCCATCATCCGGTGGCCGGTGTCGAGCAAGTGTTGGCGGGTGTCGTCAAAGGTCGGCTTCATGGTGCGCAAAATTCCAGACAATAGACCAGTCGTATAGTTTTCAGGACCGGGAGTTTGCCATATCCGCCGGGCAAAAACATTTTCTGAAAAAATTACTAGTCGACTGGTCTAATTGGAAACTATGCTGCGCCCCGACACACAAATTCATGCGGCACCGACAACAAGCGAATCCCTCGCCTCCTGCCGATGCCAGACCAACCCAAGGGTGCTCTATGAAAATCTTGATGGTTCTGACTTCTCACGATCAACTCGGCAACACCGGCAAGAAAACCGGTTTCTGGCTGGAAGAGTTTGCTGCGCCCTACTACGCCTTCAAGGACGCCGGCGCCGACGTCACCCTGGTATCGCCTGCCGGCGGCCAGCCACCGCTCGATCCAAAAAGCGATGAGCCAAGCGCGCAGACTGCCGAGACCGATCGCTTCCGCGCCGATCCGGCCGCACAACAGGCACTCGCCACCACTGGCCGTCTGGCTGATGTGAAGGCCGAAGATTTCGACGCAGTGTTCTACCCAGGCGGCCACGGCCCGTTGTGGGATCTGGCCGAAGACAAAGCCTCTATTGCACTGATCGAAGCCTTCGACCGCGCCAACAAACCTCACGGTTTTGTCTGCCACGCACCGGGTGTGTTGCGTCATGTGGTCCGCGCTGACGGCCAGCCAATCGTCAAGGGCCGTGACGTCACCGGTTTCACCAATGCCGAAGAGGCTGCAGTCGGCCTGACTGACGTGGTGCCGTTCCTCATCGAAGACGAGTTCCAGCGTCTTGGCGGGCGCTATTCGAAAGTTGCCGATTGGCAGGTGCACGTGGTGGCTGACGGTCAACTGGTCACAGGCCAGAACCCGGCCAGCTCCGCCGCCGTCGCCGAAAAGCTGTTGAAGATGCTCGGCTGAATCCCACGCTCTACCCGACTAACGCCGCGTGCGTACAGCCCGGCGTTGTTTTTTTGCCCAGTTACTAGTCGACTGGTCTAATCAGCTTCAAGGTTTATCCCATGAATAACGCTTTCTTCACGCCTGCCAAATTGGGCACCCACACCCTGAAAAACCGCATCGTTCTGCCGCCCCTCACCCGCCAGCGCAGCACGCAACCGGGCAATGTCGCCAACGAATTGATGGCCGAGTATTACCAGCAGCGCGCCGGTGCCGGTTTGCTGGTCACCGAAGGCACGCAGATCGAACCGCGCGGCCAAGGTTATGCGTGGACGCCGGGCATTCACACTGCGGAGCAGATTGCCGGTTGGCGCAAAGTCACCGAGGCGGTGCACGCCGTGGATGGCGTGATCTTCGCCCAGCTCTGGCATGTCGGTCGGGTCTCGCACACGGCGTTGCAGCCCAACGGCGATGCGCCGGTGTCGGCCTCTGCGGTCGCCACGGACCGCGTCAGCGTGTTCATCGAAACCGCGCCCGGTGTCGGTGAACTGGTGCCGCCGTCCGCTCCGCGCGCGTTGAGCACCGATGAAGTGCAGGAACTGATTCAGCTGTATATCCAAGCTGCACGCAACGCGATGGAAGCGGGTTTCGATGGCATCGAACTGCATTGCGCCAACGGGTATCTGGTCAACCAGTTCATCTCCGCCCACAGCAACCTGCGCACCGATCAGTACGGCGGCTCGCTGGACAATCGCCTGCGCTTCTTGCGCGAAGTGGTGGCTGGTGTTGCCGAATGCATCGGCAAGGACAAAGTCGGTGTGCGTTTCGCGCCGCTGTTCAGCACCACCGATGAAGCGCGGACATATCTGGGCCTGGTCGAGGAAGATCCGCACAGCACTTACATTGCAGCGATCAAGATTCTTGAAGACGTCGGCATCGCCTACCTGTCGATCGCCGAAGCCGACTGGGAAAACGCGCCAGCGATGCCGCAGACCTTTCGCCAGGCGGTGCGCGACACTTTCAGCGGCGCGATCATTTATGCCGGACGCTACAACGCCAACACCGGGGCGCAGTTGCTCGAGTCGGGGCTGGCGGATCTGGTCGCGTTTGGCCGGCCATTCATGGCCAACCCGGACCTGCCAGCGCGGATTGCCAATGACTGGCCGTTGAATCAGTTGAACCCGGCGACGGTGTATGGCGGCGGCGCCGAGGGTTATATCGACTATCCGACCTACCCTGGCTGACAACCCAACACAAATCCCTTGTGGGAGCGAGCCTGCTCGCGATAGCGGTGTGTCAGCCGATGAATATGCAAGCTGGCCCACCGCCTTCGGGAGCAAGCCCCCTCCCACATTGGTTCTGTGGTGGATCAAGAATCAGGTGGAACACCCGCCATCCCTGTGGGAGCGGGCTTGCTCGCGAAGGCGTCCTGTCAGCCGATGAATATGCAAGCTGGCCCACCGCCTTCGGGAGCAAGCCCCCTCCCACATTGGTTCTGTGGTGGATCAAGAATCAGGTGGAACACCCGCCATCCCTGTGGGAGCGGGCTTGCTCGCGAAGGCGTCCTGTCAGCCGATGAATATGCAAGCTGGCCCACCGCCTTCGGGAGCAAGCCCCCTCCCACATTGGTTCTGCGGTGGATCAAGAATCAGGTGGAACACCCGCCATCCCTGTGGGAGCGGGCTTGCTCGCGAAGGCGTCCTGTCAGCCGATGAATATGCAAGCTGGCCCACCACCTTCGCGAGCAAGCCCGCTCCCACTTTGGTTCTATTGTGGATCAAGTATCAGTGGTACACCCGCCATCCCTGTGGGAGCGGGCTTGCTCGCGAAGGCGTCCTGTCAGCCGATGAATATGCAAGCTGGCCCACCGCCTTCGGGAGCAAGCCCCCTCCCACAGTGGTTCTGCGGTGGATCAAGGATCAGTGGTACACCCGCCATCCCTGTGGGAGCGGGCTTGCTCGCGAAGGCGTCCTGTCAGCCGATGAATATGCAAGCTGGCCCACCGCCTTCGGGAGCAAGCCCCCTCCCACATTGGTTCTGTGGTGGATCAAGAATCAGGTGGAACACCCGCCATCCCTGTGGGAGCGGGCTTGCTCGCGAAGGCGTCCTCTCAGCCGATGAATATGCAAGCTGGCCCACCGCCTTCGGGAGCAAGCCCCCTCCCACAGTGGTTCTGCGGTGGATCAAGAATCAGGAGTTACGCCCGCGATCCCCGTGGGAGCGGGCTTGCTCGCGAAGGTGTGCTGTCAGCCGATGATGCCGCTGGCCAAGCAGGATGCGCTGTGGCAACGCGGGCAGATGCTGATGGCGAAACTGGATAAGGGCGAAGCTTTCTAGCGCTTCAGGCCCGTCCGGCCATGCCGTTGCGGCCAGCCGCTTTCGCGCGGTACAGCGCCTGATCAGCGGCCTCGATCAAATCCGGCAGTGAATCCAGCCCCACGCCCGTGCCCACCGCGATACCAATACTCACCGTCACCCGCCCGAACGGACTGCCCGGATGGGCAATATGGGCCTGCTGCAAACGCTCGAGCATCAGCTGCGCGACCACCGTCGCCCCGGCGCTGTCGGTGGCCGGCATGATCACCGCCATTTCCTCGCCACCGTAGCGCGCGACCAGATCCGAGGGGCGTCGCACGCAGCTTTCAAGCACCTTGCTGACCGCTTGCAGACAAGCATCGCCGGCGACATGGCCCAAGGCATCGTTGAACAATTTGAAGTGATCGATATCGATCATCAGCAGGGCCAGCGAGGTCCCATCACGCTGCGCCCGCCGCGCTTCCACCGCCAGCGTTTCATCGAAACAGCGGCGGTTGGCCAAACCGGTGAGCGCGTCTTTCATCGCCAGCAATTCCAGCTGTCGATTGGACGCGAGCAACTGCTGCTGGGCATCGCGCAACGCCTCCTCGGCTGCGGTACGTCGGCGAATATCGAGGATCAGGAACCAGCCGATCAACCCGGTCAGCCCCAGCAGCCCGACGACCACCACCGCCGACAATCCCGCTTCGATGCGCCACGCCGCCAGTGCTTCATCCTTGCCCAGGGCCACGGTGGTGATCAGCGGCAGGGTTTCACTCTTACGGAACGCGTACAGCCGCTCGACGCCGTCGAGGCTGGAGGTGTACGAGGCGGTACCGACCGAGCGGTCGACCAGGTATTTGGCGTAGATCGGCGATTTGGAGAAGTTGCGCCCCATGTCCTGCTCGCGGAACGGGTAGCGCACCAGCAGCGTGCCATCGGTGTACGACAGGCCGATCGCGCCGTCCTGGCCAACGTCGAGTTTGCCGAACACCCGCAGGAAGTTTTCCACTCCCAACGTCACCGCGACCACCCCGGCGAACTGGCCAGCGTCGTCATTGAAACGACGGCTGATGGTCACCACCCATTCGTGATTGGCACGGCTCTGGATCGGCGGGCCAATGAACGATTCGCGGCTCGGATCGTCACGGTGGTGCTTGAAATAGGCGCGGTCGCTGCTATTCGCGCCTGCCGGAATCGGCCGGTTGGAGGACATCAACCAGTGCCCGTGCCGGTCGTAAATGGTGATGCCGCTGAGCTGCGGCATCAATGACTGCTGGCTGTCGATCAGGGTCTTGATGCGCTGAATCTGCGCCGGTCCATCGCCCTCGGCTTCGAGGCGTTCGACCAGCCCGAGCAAGAGCAGCGAGCTCTGCCGGACGATGCCTTCGGTGTAGGTGTTGAGCGCCTGGGTCAGGTTCAGGCCATGCACGTCGACCTCGGCCAGCGCACGCTCGCGCGAAGACCAGACTTTCCAGATGGTCAGCGAAGTCAGGGAACAGCCAATCACCAGCAGCAGGAGCATTACAAGGCGAGTATCACGCTTCACGTCAGTACCTTAAGGAAGTCCGGGTTCCCTTCCAGCCATCATTCGAACGTCGGCACTCACGGCGGCCACGTGTTCCGGGGCGCAAGCATACAAGCAGTCTCAAGCGGCTGCAGCAACAGAGTGTGCAGGGCTAAGCGGCGGGTGCAGCCGGTTGGAGAATCTCCACGAGGAAATCGATGAACACGTTGATCCGGCTCGAACCCCGGTGATTGGGCAAGTACAACGCGTTGATGCAACTGCTGGCGCTGCCGGGGTTGACCTCGTAGTGCTCAAGCAAGCGCGTCAGGCGCCCGGCGGCGACGTCGTCGCGCACCAGCCAGTCGGCCAGCAGCGTCACCCCGCCACCGCCGATTGCGGCTTCGCGCAGGATGTCGGCGTTGTTGCTTTGCAGGCGTCCCTGGACGTTGAGCTGGATCGGCTCTTCGTCGCCCTGAAAGGTCCAGTGGTGATGGCTGCCGCCGTAATCGAAACGCAGGCATTGGTGCTCAAGCAGATCCCGCGGGTGCTCCAGCACACCACTGCGCGCCAGGTAGTCGGGGCTGGCGACGACCCAGCGCTGGAATTGACCGACGCGTTTGCTGACGATGTCCTCGCTGACCACTGTCGAGCCGAGGCGCACCGAAACGTCGATCTGTTCGCTGAGCAAATCGCTGACCTGATCGCTCAGCGACAGGCTGATCTCCAGCCCCGGATGGCGCTCGAGCAAGCGACTCAGGTGCGGCGCAATCAGCCTGCGGCCGAATTCCACCGGCACGCTGATGCGCAAGCGGCCCTGGGCATCACTGCCACGATCGGCGACCACCGCATCGGCTTCGTCGATTGCATCGAGAATGGCCACGGCCTTCTCGAAATAGGTCTGGCCGGCGACGGTCACGCTGGTGTTGCGCGTGGTACGATTGAGCAGGCTGGCACCCAACTCGTTTTCCAGCCCCGCCACTTGCCGTGTCACCGAAGACGTCGAAATCCCAAGCTTGCGCGCCGCCGAGGAATAGCCCCCGCAGCGCACGGTTTCAACAAACATCTTCAAGGCCAGCAACTTGTCCATAAGCGGGATCCGGTGGTGAGGGAACGCCGCTGATTGTGCATCAGCGCTCGCCACACGTCTTGTATCGTCGTGCTTGGGGGCGCTCTCTGCAAAATGCATGTTCATCTGCTCCTGAAAAAATCGGCAAATCACACCGCCCCCTGTAGGAGTGAGCCTGCTCGCGAAGGCGTCCCGTCAGTCGAAAATGTGCTGCATGCCCCAACGCTTTCGGGAGCAAGCCCCCTCCCACATTGGTTTTGTGGTGGGTCACCGATCACGCGGTTGCCCGCAATCCCCTGTAGGAGTGAGCCTGCTCGCGAAGGCGTGCCGTCAGTCGAAAATGTGCTGCATGCCCCAACGCTTTCGGGAGCAAGCCCCCTCCCACATTGGTTTTGTGGTGGGTCACCGATCACGCGGTTGCCCGCAATCCCCTGTGGGAGTGAGCCTGCTCGCGAAGGCGTCCCGTCAGCCGAAAATGTGCTGCCTGCCCCACCGCTTTCGGGAGCAAGCCCCCTCCCACATTGATTTTGCGGTGGGTCACCGATCACGCGGTTGCCCGCAATTCCCTGTGGGAGCGAGCCTGCTCGCGAAAGCGGTCTCTCAGTGCCATATGTATTGGCTGACAGTCCGCCATCGCGAGCAGGCTCACTCCTACAGTGGCTTTGTGTCGTTCTTGAGATTCAGCTGTGCTCAGCCTTGCGACCCAGGAACAACGCCAACGCCAGTGCCGGCAACACCGCCACGGCGACGGCCGAGAGGTGCCAGCCGAAGTGTTCGTACAGCGGGCTGGCGATCAGGGAGCCGAGGGCGCCGCCGACGAAGATGCTGGTCATGTACACCGCGTTCAGGCGTGCGCGGCTGTGCGGGTCGAGGGCGTAGACCTCACGCTGGCCGAGGACCATGTTCAATTGCACGGCAAAATCCAGCAGCACCGCACACACCACCAGCCACACGTAACCACTGCCCGGCAGCGCGGCGATCAACAGTGACAGCGGCGCCAGCAGCAACGCCACCAAGGTACCGCGACGACCGTGCCCGGCATCGGCCAGACGTCCGGCAATCGGCGCGGCAATCGCACCCACCGCACCGACCAACGCGAAGATTGCCACTTGCGCCTGGCTGAAACCGTGGTGACGCATCAGCTCAATCGGCGCAAGGGTCCAGAACAGGCTGAAACTGGCGAACAGCAAACCCTGATACAGCGAGCGCTGGCGCAACACAGGAAAGCGCCGGGCCAGGGCAAACACCGAACCGATCAACGCGACATAAGTGGCCTTGTGTGTCGGCACCCGGCGCGGCAATGCTACAGCGGTAATCAACGCGATCACCGCCATCAGTGCCGCCGCGCTGTAAAACACCCCGCGCCAGCCGAACACCTCGACCAACAGACTCGACAGCGGCCGCGACAGCAGAATCCCCAAGAGCAGGCCGCTCATGATATTGCCGACCACACGGCCACGGCTGGCTTCCGGTGCCAGGTGCGCGGCCAGCGGCACGAGGATCTGCACCGCCACCGAGGTCAGGCCGATCAGTAAAGAGAGCAGCAAAAACAGCGACGGCGAATGGGTCAGCCCGGCGCACAGCAGCGTCACGCTCGCGGCGAGGGTGAAACCGACCACCAGACGGCGGTTCTCCATCAGGTCGGCCAGCGGCACCAGCAGCAACAAGCCCAGCGCGTAACCGAACTGCGTCAGCGACACGATCAGACTGGCATTGGCGCTGGACAGGCCGATCTGCGGGGCGATCAGTTCGACAATGGGCTGCGCGTAATACAGGTTGGCGACGACCGCGCCGCAGCAGAATGCCAGAAACGCGACCATCAGGCCGGAGAGTGAAGCAGGCTGTTCGGCCGGGGCCGCAACGGCAGGGTTGCCCGTAAGCATGGTGACACCTCGTTGAGTTCGGGAATGTGCTGCCAAGGCTACGGTCGCCCGGCGGCCGCGAGAATCCGTGCCACTGGCAACGCACTGATGCGTGGCGCGCAACGTTGCTTGTGGCGCAACGCGCTGTTGCGCGGGCCGGTGATTCTCCGCCGCAGGCGTCTTCTCTACGCTTTGGCCCTGGCGCAGACGTCCGCATCGGCGCCCTTCCCCGGCTGCTACAAGGAGCGTTTCCATGACCCGCACTTCACTCGTCCTGCCACTGCCCGCCGCGTTTTTCTGCCGACCATGAACAACCATCTGCTCAAGTCCAGAACCCTGTGGATCTGCGTCGCCGTGCTCGCGGTGATCGGCCTGATCGTCGCCGTCGCGCTGATGTGGCGCCCGGCGATCACACCCATCAAACGCCCCATGTCATTCGATACTGCGCAATTGCAGCGCGGCGCACGGGTGGTCGAGGCGGGCGACTGCGCGGTCTGTCACAGTCGCCCCGGCGGCGAATACTTGGCCGGCGGGCTGCCGCTGGTGACGCCGTTCGGCACGCTGTACAGCACCAACATCACTCCAGATGCGCAGACCGGCATCGGCGAATGGTCATTGCCGGCGTTTGAGCGGGCGATGCGCGAAGGCATTGCTCGCGACGGCCACTTTCTCTACCCGGCGTTCCCGTACGTGCATTACCGGCGCATGAGCTCCGAAGACATCGCCGACGCCTATGCCTACTTGATGAGCGGCCCCGCCGTACACGCCCCGGCGCGGCAGAACCAGATGAACTTCCCGATGAACATCCGTCCGCTGGTGTCGTTCTGGAACCTGCTCTTCCTGCATGGCGAGCCACTGACGCCGCTGGCCGAACACAGCGCGGCATGGAATCGCGGACGTTATCTGGTCGACGGCCCGGGCCACTGCGCCGGCTGCCACTCGCCGCTGAACCTGATTGGCGCGGAGAAATCCTCGCAATACCTGCAAGGCGGCAGCGTCGATGGCTGGGAAGCGCCGGCACTGGTCGGCCTCGGCCAACGCGCCACTCCGTGGAATCGCGAGCAGTTGGCCGGCTACCTGCGCGCCGACGTGGTCGATGGCCACGGCACACCCGCCGGCCCGATGCGCCCGGTCAGCCTGAGTCTGGCGCGCTTGCCGGCCAGCGAAGCCGAGGCAATTGCCGACTACCTGCTGAGCCTGCAAAACCCGCACGCGGTGACTGAAACCACCGCGAAAAAGCTGTCGAGCAGTCCAGCGGATCACAGCACTGGCGCCCTGCTCTTCAGCAGTGCCTGCGCCGGCTGCCACGCAGCCGCCGCGCCGATGCGTGAAATCGACGGTCGCCCTGGCCTGCAGAGCACCTCGGCGCTGCAAGCGGCCAGCTCGCGCAACTTTCTCAAGACCGTACTCGAAGGCGTGCCCGCCATTCCCGGCGCACCCGGCCCGGTGATGCCGCCGTTCGCCGCCAGCCTCGACAACGCCCAGCTCGGTGCCCTCGCCGCGTATCTGCGCGAGCAAGCCAGACCCGATCAGCCATGGGCCGACCTCTCTTCCACTATCGAAGCGTTACGTCAGGAGACGAAATGAGCCAGATCACTCTCACCGTCAATGGAGCTGCCCAAGCGCTGGAGCTCGAACCGGACATGCCGCTGCTGTACGCGCTGCGTAATCACTTGAACCTCAACGGCGCCAAGTACGGCTGCGGCCTGGGCCAGTGCGGCGCGTGCACGGTGATCGTCGACGACCAGCCAGTGTTCGCCTGCCTGACACCGTGCGCCGGCCTTGAAGGCAAAAAGATCCGTACCGTGGAAAGCCTCGGCAGCGCCGACAAACCCGGCCCGTTGCAAGCGGCGTTCATCGACAAGCAGGCCGCGCAATGCGGTTACTGCATCGCCGGCATGCTGATGCGCGCGCAGTCATTGCTTGAGCGTGATCCGCACCCGGACGAGCAAACCATTCTTGAGCACATGGCCGGCAATCTGTGCCGCTGCGGCACGCACTTGCGCATCATCGAGGCGATCAAACAGGTGGCTGGGCATAACGGGAGCCTGACATGAGCGAAGCTAACGGCTTGAACCCCAGCCGTCGGGCCTTCCTGCGTGGCGGCGCGCTGCTCATGGCTTTCACGCTGATGCCGGTGGCGCGGCGTGTTTTGGCCGACACTGAAGTCGACACCCTCGGCACTGTGGTGCTGGCCCCCGATCTGCCCGGCAGCTTGCGCACCAACCCATACCTGGACGCGTGGATTCGCATCGGCGCCGACGGCATCACCGTGTACACCGGCAAGGTCGAGCTGGGCACCGGGGTGAAAACCGCGTTGCTGCAAATCGCCGCCGAGCGTTTGCAGGTGCCGGCCAGCGCAATCAACTTGCTCACCGCCGACACCGCGCTGACGCCCAACGAAGGCTACACCGCCGGCAGCCACAGTATTTTCGACAGCGGCACCGCGCTGTACAACGCTGCTGCGCAGGTGCGGGAAATGCTCGTCGATGCCGCCGCGCGCAGCTGGCAAGTCGACATTGCGCAACTGAGCACTCGCGACGGCGCCATAGAAGGACCAGCCGGCCAGCGCATGACATATGCCGACGCGGTCAAGCATGTCGATGTGCACCAATACGCGAAAGCACAATCACCAGCGATGGCGGCGGCCGACTTCAAACTCATCGGGCACAACCTGCCGCGTCTGGACATTCCGGCCAAGGTCAGCGGCGGCGCGGCATTCGTCCAGGACATGCGCTTGCCGGGCATGCTGCATGCGCGGGTGATTCGCCCGCCGCGTCCCGGCTGCACGCTTCAGGCGTTCGATGCCGCGTTCATCGAGGCGTTGAACGGCGTGGTCAAAGTGATTCGCGACGGCAACTATCTGGCGGTGGTCGCCCGTGATGAATGGCAAGCGATCAAGGCCATGCGCAGCGGCATCGAGAGTGCCAAGTGGAGTGGCGGCGAAGCGATTCCCGAAGCCGCCGATATTCACGATTTGCTCAAGCGCCTGCCGTCCAAGCGCTATCCGATCAGCAACAACGGCAATCCCGGCGGCGCGACCGAGACGCGCTTCAAGGCGCGGGTGACCAAGCAATATTTGATGCACGGCTCGATTGGCCCGTCCTGTGCGGTGGCCTGGTTCAACGACGGCGTGCTCACGGTGTGGACCCACACCCAGGGTGTCTATCCGCTGCGCGCCGGCATCGCCGAAATGCTGCGGCTGCCGCCGGACCGCGTGCGCTGCATTCATACCGAAGGCTCGGGTTGCTACGGCCACAACGGCGCCGATGATGCCGCCGCCGATGCCGCGCTGATCGCCATGCGCCTGCCGGGCACGCCGGTCAGGGTGCAATGGATGCGCGAGCAGGAGAATCTCTGGGAACCGTACAGTTCGGCGATGGTTACCGAAGTCGATGCGAGCCTCAGTCAGGGCCGTTTGCAGGACTGGAACTACGAGCTGTGGACCACGCCGCACAATGAACGCATCGTCAATGCCGGGCGCTTGCTGCCGGCACGCCTGTTGGCGAAACCTTTCGCCTCGGCTCCGTCGGTGCCGATTGCCCAGCCCGAAGGTGACGGCGATCGAAATGCGGTGCCGCTGTACCAGCTGGGCGCGACGCGGATCAACATGAACTTCGTCACTACCATGCCCTTTCGCACTTCGGCCATGCGTTCACTGGGAGCGCACATCAACATCTTCGCCATCGAGGCGAGTATCGATGAGCTGGCGATCAAGGCCGGACTTGATCCAGTGGCGTTGCGTCTGGCCCATCTCAGCGATCCGCGTGCCCGTGCCGTGATCGAGCGCGTGCGCGACGAAATCGGCTGGCCACACAAGAGCAACGAGCCCGGCGCGGGGATCGGTTTCGCCTTCGCCCGCTACAAGAACATCATGGGTTACTGCGCCCTCGCGGTGAAACTGCGCGTGCATCCGCAGACCGGCGAGATTCGCGTGGATCATGTAGTCACGGCGGTCGACGTCGGCCAGATCGTCAGCCCCGATGGCCTGCGCAATCAGGTCGAGGGCGGTATCGTCCAGTCGGCCAGCTGGACGCTCTACGAAAAGGTCGCCTACGACTCCGGCGGCATTCGCAGCTACGACTGGAGCGGCTACCCGATTCTGCGCTTCACGCAATTGCCGAAAAAAGTCGATGTGCATCTGCTCGATCAACCGGGCGAACCGTTCCTCGGTGCTGCCGAAATTGTCCAAGGGCCAATGGCGGCCGCCCTCGGCAACGCGGTCAGCAATGCCACTGGCCGGCGCTGGCTGAATCTGCCGCTGACTCGCTCGACCCAACCCGCCTGAACCACGCCCGCGCCCGTCATGGACGGGCGCGGGTGCCGTTGCGTAGCGCGCAAAACTGCGTAGCGCCGGCCACGGATTATCAGCCCCGCCACGCCCGGTTAAGTTACCTGCACATCTCGCGGCACCCGGCTGCCGCACTTGAACCCTACTCATCGAAATCCGGAGCTACCCATGACCCGTCGCCTGTTCCAACCCATCGCCCTCGGCCCTTACACCCTTGCCCACCGCGTGGCGATGGCGCCCCTGACCCGCTCGCGTGCCGGCCAACCGGGCGACGTGCCGACCACGATGAACGCCGAGTACTACCGCCAACGCGCCAGTGCCGCGCTGATCATCACCGAGGCCACGCAGATTTCTCAGCAAGGTCAGGGCTATGCGTGGACCCCGGGAATCTACACCGATGCGCAAGTGCAGGCGTGGCGCGAAGTCAGCACGGCGGTGCACGCGGCCAACGGTTTGATTTTCATGCAGCTGTGGCACGTCGGCCGGGTCTCGCACCCAAGCTTTCAGCCTGACGCCGGTTTGCCGGTGGCGCCGAGCGCTTTGCCAGTGCCGGGCAAGACCTTTATTGTCGATGAACAAGGCAACGGCGTGTGGGGCGATGTGCCGGTGCCGCGCGCCCTCGAAACAGCGGAAATCGCCGACATCGTCGAAGACTATCGCCGCGCCGCGCGCAACGCGTTGAACGCCGGCATGGACGGCGTGGAAATTCATGCCGGCAACGGTTATCTGCTCGACCAGTTTCTCAACAGCAACAGCAACCAGCGTGATGACGCCTATGGCGGTAGCGTCGAGAACCGTGCGCGCTTTCTGCTCGAAGTGGTCGCTGCCGTGGCTGACGAAGTCGGCGCCGAGCGCGTCGGCGTGCGCCTGACGCCGATGGGCCGCTTTATGGGCATGGGTGATGACACGCCCGAAGCGACCTTCGGTTATCTGGTCGAAGCGCTCAACCAGTGGAATCTGGCCTACCTGCATCTGGTCGAGCCGGCCATGGTCGGCACGGTCAAGGACGAAAACTTCGACCCGCGCTGGGACGCGATCATCGCCCAGCTGCGCCAGACCTGGAACGGCGTGCTGATTCTCGCCGGCGGTTACGACGCTCAATCCGCCGAACAGGCGCTGAACTCCGATCGCGCCGACATCATCGCCTTTGGCCGGCCATTCCTGGCCAACCCGGATCTGCCGCGTCGGCTGCACGATGGGCTTGAACTGAACACGCCGGATCCGAGCAGTTTCTTTGGTGGCGATCAGCGCGGCTACGTCGATTACCCGTTTCACGCCTGAGGCCTGCGCTTCATAACTTTTAAGGTTTGTTTAAGGACTTTAAATAAAGCCAGCGGCCAGACTTTGCCCATCGATCAGGAGAGCCGCCATGAACCCGCAATCGGTGAAGTCAGACCACCCCAACCAGCTCGCGCGCCCATTGGGCGCGCTGTCCGGCTGGCAGGAACGCCGCGCCAAGGCCTACATGCTGCACGATCTGAGCCGCAGCCTGCGCGTCAGCGAGATTGCCGAGCACTGCAATCTGTCGCGCAGTCACTTTTCCCGGGCGTTCAAGATCGTCACTGGCTGCTCGCCGCAGGAATGGATGCTGAAGATGAAGATCGACAAGGCCAAGGGACTTTTGCTGACCTCGATGGCGATTACCGAGATTGTTTATGAATGCGGATTTTCCGATCACTCGCACTTCACCCGCACGTTCGGGCGCTTGGTGGGTATGCCGCCGAAGGTCTGGCGCCAACTGATGTGCGGAGCGCGGGTGGCGCTGGTGGATGCGGATGTCTGGCAGCTCAGCGATGGGTTGCTGAATCCGACCATGGCCAAGCGGTTGACGGAACTGCGGCCCTGAGTCGGATTTCAAAAGGCTTTGTTCACTCCTCCCTTTTGGCCGCGATTTTTCGCGGCTTTTTTTTACCCGGTCTGCCAGACATCACTCAGCTACAAGTCAGGGGCTTTTGATCCTGGCGTCCGGCGCAAGCGGCAGTCTGAAGGAGATCCGCGCGCCCTCTTCGCTGTCTTCCACGCGCAACGTCCCGCCATGGGCGCCGATTACCGTTCGGCAAATCGCCAGGCCCATGCCCATGCCGCTGCCCTTGGTGGTGAAGAACGCATCGAAAATTTCTTCACGCTGATGCTCGGCGATCCCCGGCCCGTTGTCCTGAAAAGCCACGCAGACCTGGCCATCGCTGATCGTCGACTCAATCACCAAGCGCCCGTCAGTCATGCCCTGCCCAGCCATCGCTTCCAGCGCGTTGACGATCAGGTTGTAGATCACCTGCTGGATCTGCACCCGATCCCCCAGTACCGGGTCAGCAGCGTTGAGTTGCGTGTGCAAGCTCACCCCGCGATTGTGCACATCGCCGGCCGTCAGTTGCACGACCTCACCGATCAACGCGTCAATCGACACCGGCAATCGTTGCAACGGCGCCTGCCTGGCCAATGCGCGCAAGGCCTGGACGATCTCGGTGGCACGGGCGCTGTCGGAGCGGATGTCTTCCAGTCCCTGAATAGCCTCGTCGAGATCAGGCGTGTCGCGCTTGAGCCAGCGCAGACTGGCCGAGGCGTTCGATGAAATCCCCAGCAATGGCTGGCTGATTTCGTGGGCGATCGAGGCCGACAGTTCGCCCATCATTTTCAGGTGCGAGTTGCGCGCCAGTTCCGCCCGCGAGCTGCGCAAGTCGGCTTCCATCTGTGCACGCAAGCGGTTGTCTTCGACCAGTTGCGCGTAGAGCCGCGCGGTCTGCAGCGACACCGCTGCCTGCGAGGCGAGAATTTCCAGCATGGTCAGGCGTTCGGCGCTGAACAGCTTCGGTACCAGGCTGTTTTCCAGATAAACCAGACCGATCAGCGCGCCCTGCTTGAGCAACGGCAGGCACATCAGCGAGCGCGTCTGCCGCTCGCGCAGGTCGGCGCTGTAGGCTTGCGGGCAGTCGGCGCGGGCATCGTCGAGCACCAGCGGCGTACGCGTGCGCATGGTCGAATTGAGCACTGAAACCGGCGCGATCTGCTCCAGCACGCGCTCGTTGTCCTGACTGACTCGCACGTTGCCCGCCTCGACATGCGCGGCGGCAGCCAGTTGCAACTCACCGTCGGCGACCAACAGCAACGCCCCCCGATCGGCGCCGGCCTGGATCATCAAGTGAGTCATCAAGGTTTCCACCAACCGATCGAGCAACACCTCTTGCGACACCGCGCGCGCCGCTTCGATGCCGACTTCCAGATCAAGGCGTACCCGCGTCACCGGTGTGACCGTTTCCAAGGAATGCTCGCGGGCCAGAAAAGGATGCGCGGCTTCCAGTCGACGTGCCTTGGCCTCAGCGCCCCACAGCACATAACAGTCGCGGGCGACGCGCAGGTGATGATGCGTGCCGGAGACCAGACCGTTGCCCAGACACACCTCGGCCAGTTGTTCATGCGCCAGCGCCTGTTGATGGATAAATCCGGCAGCGGCCGCCGCGATTTGCGCCTGGTCGAAGCAGCGAATGGCGACCAGCCCTTCGCCACGCACGCGGGCCATCGCGCCCTCGATCAGCAGCAGTTGGTTACTGAAAGTCGACGGATTGAGCTCGACCCAAGGCAAAAAACGCTGCCGTTGCTGCTCCAGTTTCTGCAGTTTTTCGGCAACAGAGCCCGGCGCCTCCGGACTGGCCAGCGCCAGGCTGTAGAACAGGTAGTAATGGGCCAGATCGATGTGCGCCGGCAGCGACCACGTCAATGCCTCGGCCGCTTCGAAACGGCGTAGTGCGTAACGCACATCGCCGAAATAGAACGCCGACATACCTGAGTACAACCACATCCAGAACAGTGTTGGCTGTGAGACGCGATCGCGATCCAGCGGGCCGAAACAGTCATGTTCCAGAGCATCCAGCGCTGCGATCGAACGTGGCTCGCGCCCACTGCGCAAATCACTGGCAAACGCTTGTTGCGCCAGCAGAATGCGCTCGATGTCGATGTAGTGAAACTGCCGCACCCAACTCAGGCCGACGTCCAGCTCGTTCAACACCTTTTGCAGCGGCTCGCCCATGAACAGCAGATCGGAGCCGATGTGGTTGCAGGCGTAACACGACATGCCGAGATCGCCGCCGGCTTGACCGCACTCGAATGCGGCGAAAGCTTTCTGCCGGGCGTAGGCCATCGGTTTGGTCCATGGGCTGACCTGATCGAGCGCCACCAGCGTGCCGGTGCGCCCGGCTTCGTAGCCGTGCAGGTCGGTCAGATCGAGCGCCAGTTCGGCGAAAGCGACACCGTCCAGATATTCGCCATAACGGTCGGCGATCATCACGCCATACCAGGCAAAACCGTAGCCGCTGCTGGGTGTGGTGCCGTGCAAGAGGGTCAATTCGACCATCTTCGCCAAGTGCAGGAAAGCGATATCGTCCTGCACAAAAAACGAGGCGATCAGCGTGCTCAGCAACTCCATGGCCACTTCGATTCGCGGCTCGTCGGCCTTGGGCAATGCGCTCAGTTCAGCAATCTGCCGTGTGCCGACCAATTGCCGAACCCGCTCGAACGCTCCGGCCAGTTGCGCCGCCGATGGCTGGCGCTGCAGGGCAATGTCGAGTAGCGCCAGGCCACTTAGCGCTTCGCCGATCGCGCCTTGATAGTCGGAATGCAAGGTACGCAGGCTGGCGCGCAGGCGGTAGGTTTTCGCCCGGTCCAGCACGGTGGCAGCGTGTTCCAGGCAGTCGTCGAGACGCTGTTGCGCGCCGGGCAGATCCGCCAGCAACATCGCGCAGTCGGCTGCCAGCCAGCGCGCCGCGAAGGCTTGCGGGTAGAGCTGCGTCCAGCCGTTGTCGCCGAGTAACACCTCGGCGCTGCGCAGATAATCCACGGCCTGCTCGACAGCGGCGCTATCGCGAGCGCGCTCGGCGGCTTCGACCAATAACTGAATGAATTCGACGCGTCGACCTCCTGAAAGCGCATGACCGTCGCTGCGCTGAATCTGACTGGCAATATCGAACACCTTCGCCTGCCGTTGCCCGCCGCTTAGATCGAGCATGGCGGCTGCGATGCGCGCATGATCGGTGGCACGCCCGGCGGGCGCGGTCAGCGCAGCGGCGGCTTCCAACACTCGATCGTGGGGAAACACCAGTTGCCCCGGCTCGCGCAGGAGAAAGCCTGCACTGACCAGATAATCCACATCACCCCGCAACCGCGCTGGATCATCCGCCAACAGATTGCGCAACAGCGCTTCATCGCAGCGACCACCGACGTAACCCGCCGTGCGCAACACTTCGCGCGCACTGGCTGGCAGGCGCTGCAAACGTTGCACCATCAATTCGGCAACGTTGTCGGCGTAGCGATAGCCATCCACCTCCGCCTGATTCCACACCCAGCGGCGCATCTCAGCGTCGAAACGCAGCAGACGCTCATCCACCAGCGCGCGCGCGACCTGGCTGACGAATAACGGATTGCCAGCGGTTTTGAAGTGCACGACGCGGGCCAGCGCTTCGAGGTTGTCGACGTCAGCATCGAGTTCGACCGCCATCAATTGCGCGACGGCCTGCACCGACAGCGGCCCTAGTCCGAGGTCAATAACTGGCAGCGCGGGTGCTCTGCGCATTTCATCGAGCCAGCCACCCGGATGCTCCGTCAACTCGCCCTCGCGATACGCCAGAACCAGCAGCAGATGCCGCGTCGGTCGGGCGATAAAGGCTTTGAGAAACGCCTGAGTCGAGTCGTCAGCCCACTGCAAATCATCGATAAACAGCAGCAGCGGATGCCCCGGTTGCGCAAAGACTTCGAGCACATCGAGCAGCGCCCGATTGACCCGGTCGAGGGCGTGGCGCGCCGGCATGTTCGGCAGTTCGGCGGTGGCGCCGATCAGCAGTTCGGCCTCCGGCACCAGGTCTACCAGCAAGCGGCCGCGTCCCTTGAGGGTTTCGCGTAATTGCTCGGTCACGGCCTGCAAGGCCAGTGCGGGCCTGGCCAATACCTGGCTGATCAGTGACTGGAAAATCTGTGCCAGTGGCGCGAAAGGCCGTTCATTGTTCAGCAGTTCGATCTTGCCGCTGGCCCAATAACCGGGTGCCTGGCTACGCAGGACTTGCTGGATCAGCGTCGACTTTCCCGCTCCCGGTGCGCCGGCAACCAGCAGCACGCGAGCGATGCCGTCGCTGCGCACGCGCTGGATCTGTTCAAGCAGTTGCTGACGTTCGTCATCACGACCAAACAGCACATCGCCGCGCGTGGCCGTTGCGCGAGCATCGAAGGCACCCAGGCGGAACGCTTCGATCTGGCCTTTTTTCTGCCATTGCCGCAGGCACCAGGTCAGATCGGCGGCCAGCGATTCGATGCTTTGATAGCGCGCGTCCGGCTCCTTGGCCAGGCCCTTGAGCAGCACATGGCAAATGCCTTGCGGCAGGTCGGGATGGTATTGCGCTGGCGACAATGGCTGGACGGCGGCGTGCACATGCAACCATTGCGAGGCGTCGCGAGCGATCAGCGGCGGGCGCCCGGTCAGCGCCTCGTAGAGGATTGCCGACAGCGCATAGACGTCGCTGCGCTCATCGCAATCGACGTTGTCGCGCTGCAGCTGTTCCGGCGCCAGATAAGGCCAGTGTTCCAGGCTCGGCAGTTCAGTCGCCGGCGTTTCCTGCACGTGGGTGTGAAAGCCCATCAGCCTGACGCTGTCGTCGGCGCCGACTATCAGATGCCACGGCAACAGGGATCCATGTGGGAGCGAGCCCGCTCGCGAAAGCGGTGGGTCAGTCAAGGGTGATGTCGGCTGGAATGACGCTTTCGCGAGCAGGCTCGCTCCCACAGGGTTTTGCGGTGTTTCCGGATGCCGAGAGTGGGCCAGCGCATTGGCAGCCGCAACGGCGATATTCAGCACTCGCCCGAGTGGTAAGCCGGCAGCGTCGAACAGGCCAGCCAGCGGCGCGCCCCATCTCGGATAGATCAGCACCGGCCCGTCCGCCGAACGAAGCAGCGCGAGCGGGTTGATTACCCACTGCGAAGGCAGTTGCAAATGAAAGTCGCGCTCCAGCCGCTGGCACAGCGCCGGGCGCTGAATCGGTGCGCGCACGGCGAACCAGGTCTGGCCCGAGCGGCTGTCTTCAAGGCTGAACCAGGTCAGCTCATGGTCGCGGCGCAGCAGGCTGAAACGGCAAGTTTCCAGCCATGTTTCATCGAGCATCGGCGCATCGGCCGCGCGCGACATTGCAGATGAGGATGGCTGGCCGGGCATACGCATTCACCGCTGGAAATGGGATTCAGGCTGGTGGCGAAGTATACCCAGCGTTTTTTTGCCAGAGGGCCAGCCGCTGCGCTGATGTCCGTCTGCAGCCTCAAGATGGCCGTCCAGAGCCTTGCGCCGCTGTTTCTTGCGCTATAGAAGCGCACGTCTTATCCCTCGGGATAATTGCTTTATGCCAGGCCGTCCCCTAGCGTACGAACCTGATAACCCGGCGCCCGCGCCCTGTCCTTCTCACCGCAACGCAGAGGCCCGCATGATCCGACTCGGCCAAGCCACGATTTCTTTGGAACGGCGCGAAGCCTTTCTCGATGGCCGGCCCTTGCGCATGGGCGGGCGGGCGTTCGAAATACTTTCGGTACTGATGCAGGCCGATGGGCGCATCGTCAGCAAGGACGATCTGATCAATCAGGTGTGGCCGGACATCGTCGTCGAAGAGAACAATCTGCAGGTGCAGATTTCCTCGCTGCGCAAACTGCTCGGTGAAAAAGAAATCATCCAGACGGTTGCCCGTCGAGGTTACCGATTATTGAAAGACCGCGAACCCAAACTGCCCGTGTTCAACGCCTTGGCCTCGGCGCCGATTGCGGCGCAGCCACCGCCGGTTAATGCGCAATCGGTGCCGGTGTTCATCGTTGACGATGAGGCCTGCGTGCGTACCGCGCTGAGCCGCTTGTTGCGCGCCGAAGGCATCGAGCACCGGATTTTCCAGTCCGCCGAAGAACTGCTCGAGGCCGACATCGCCAATGGCCCGGCGTGCCTGTTGCTCGACGTCAGCCTGCCCGAGACCACAGGCCTGCAATTGCAGGCGGCGCTGAATGAGCGCGGCCAGCCGTGGCCGGTGATTTTCATGACCGGCCACGGCACGATTCCGATGTCGGTGCAGGCGATGAAGGCTGGCGCGGTGGAATTTCTGACCAAGCCGTTCAACGACGATGAACTGCTCGGCATTCTGCGCAGCACCCGTCAACACGCCGCGACTGCGTTCAATCAATGGCAACGGGTTCAGCACGTGCGGCAACTGGCGGCGCAACTGACACCGCGTGAGCGCGAGGTGCTGCCACTGATTGTCGGCGGTCTGTCGAACAAGCAGATCGCCAACCAATTGGGCACCAGTGAAGTGACCGCCAAGGTTCATCGCAAACACATCATGGCGAAGATGCAGACCCGCTCGCTGGTCAACCTCGTCGAACTCTATGGACTGATCAGCGCTGCGCCTTCGCCTGGCCCATCGAGCCTTTCGTGAGCGGCCCGGTGGGTCGCCCGACGGCGATCGAGAACACCCGACCGACGATTGTCTGCATCGTCGATGACGACGCGTCGGTGCGCAAAAGCCTGTCGAACCTGCTGCGTTCGGTCGGTTATCGCGCGCAGGTTTATGCCAGTGGCGAAGCGTTTCTCGCCGAAGCCGACTTTGCCGAGATCGCCTGCCTGCTGCTGGATCTGCGCATGCCCGGCCTGTCCGGCATCGATGTCATGCGCGAGCTGCCGCGACAGATTCCGGTGATCTGCATGTCCGCCCATTGGGACGAGGCGGCGCTGGCCGAAACCGGGCATTACCATGCGTTCGAGTGCCTGTGCAAACCCTTCGAAGAAGAGGTTTTGCTAGCGGCACTCGACAAGGCCCTGCACCGCCAGCACTGATCGCTTCAGCTATCCTGCGTGGTTTCTTGCGAAGTCTCGATGATGGGTAACGACTCAGTCATCGAAGCGTGACAGACCGCCAGAATCTCATCGGCCAGCGCCGATTCGTCCGGGCACGCTCGCGACAGCATGATCGCCCCGACCGCCCGGGCCAGCAGGTCGATCATCCGGGTTCTGCCCTCACCTTGCGGCGCATCCACTGCGGTCGGGTATTTTTCGCCCAGGGTCTGCAATAAGCGCTCGATCCCCTCGGCAAACGCTGCCTTCACATCCCCCGACTGCCGCGCTGCATCGCCGCACAGCGCGGCCATGGTGCAACCGGTGGAACGGCCGTCGCGATGGTCGCGCGACACGTACACATCGATGAAGTCCTGCACGCTCATGGTTTCGGCGCTGGCGGTGGATTGCGCCAGGCTGTTGGCCGAGGCTTCGGCCATCAGGTCGGCCTTGGAACCGAAGTGTTTGTAGAAACCGCCGTGAGTAAAACCGGCGGCCGCCATCAGGTCAGCCACGCCGACCCCGTCATAACCGCGTTCGCGGAACATCACTGAAGCGGTTTCGACAATGTGCTCGCGATTGGCCTGAGCCTGAGCCTTGGATACGCGCATGTTGAATACCTCCAGCGCTGAAAAATCATGCGCCGATGATACATAGATGTTGGCCATAATCAAAACCGTTGACAGTTTAGATTCCGATCATCATCCTAAAGGCCCGCAATCAGTCTTCTACTGAAAAGAGCCCACACCATGACTACTCGCCCTACTGTTCTGATCACTGGCGCCTCCTCCGGCATCGGCGCGGTCTATGCCGCACGTTTCGCCCAACGCGGGCACGATCTGGTGCTGGTCGCCCGCGACCAGTCGCGTCTGGACACCCTCGCCGCCAGTCTGCGCGCTGAGCACGACGTCAATGTCGAAGTGCTGCAGGCCGACCTGACGCAACTGAGCGATCTGCAAACCGTCGAGGCTCGTCTGCGTGACGACGCGCGCATCGGCATTCTCGTCAACAATGCCGGCGCCGCGCAGTCCGGGACATTCATCGAACAGAGCACCGACAGCGTGGCGCAACTGGTCGCGCTCAACACCACCGCGCTGGTGCGTCTGGCCAGTGCCATCGCCCCGCGCCTGGCCAAGGCTGGCGACGGCGCAATCATCAACATCGGCTCGGTGGTGGGCCTGGCGCCGGAGTTCGGCATGTCGGTGTATGGCGCAACCAAGGCGTTCGTGCTGTTCCTCTCCCAGGGCCTGAGCCTGGAGCTGTCGCCACAGGGCGTGTACGTGCAAGCCGTATTGCCTGCGGCCACTCGCACGGAAATCTGGGACCGCGCTGGTATCGACATCAACACCCTCACCGACATCATGGAAGTCGGCGACATGGTCGACGCCGCGCTGGTCGGCTTCGACCGTCGCGAAGTCGTGACCATCCCGCCGCTGCACGAAGGCGAGCGCTGGGATGCCTTGCAAGCGGCGCGCCAGGGGCTGTTGGGGCAGATTCGCCAGTCGGCGGTGGCGCAGCGTTATCTGACTCAGGCCTGACCTCATCCAGACCCGCCGCTATACCGGCGGGTTTCTACCGACAAGAGCATCCGCAATGAAGGCATTTTTCATCGAGCGCTACGGCAAGCAGAACGGCCGGATTGGCGACGTCGCCGAGCCGGTTGTCGGCGCACACGACGTGTTGATCAAGGTCCACGCCAGCAGCGTCAACCCGCTGGATCTGAAGATTCGCAGCGGCGAATTCAAGATGATCCTGCCTTATCAAATGCCTTTGATATTGGGCAACGATGTCGCCGGCGTGGTGATTGGCAGCGGTGCAGCGGTCAAGCATTTCAAGCCGGGCGATGAGGTTTATGCGCGCGCACCTGAAAACGCGATCGGCACGTTTGCCGAACGCATTGCCGTCAACGAACAAGCGGTCGCGTTAAAACCCGCCAATCTCGATATGACCGAGGCGGCTTGCATGCCGCTGGTGGCGTTGACGGCGTGGCAGGCCCTGGTCGATGTCGCCAACGTGCAAAAGGGCCAGAAGGTGTTGATTCACGCCGGCTCCGGTGGCGTCGGTACGGTCGCCATTCAACTGGCCAAACACCTCGGCGCTTTTGTTGCGACTACGACCAGCACGGCGAATGTCGCGTGGATCAAGGCGCTGGGCGCTGATCTGGTGATCGATTACAAGCAGCAGGATTTCGCCATTGAGCTGCGCGACTACGACGTGGTGCTCAACAGCCTTGGCGGCGATGTGCTGGAGAAATCGTTGAAGGTGTTGAAACCGGGCGGGCAACTGATTTCCCTGTCAGGACCGCCGACTGCGCGGTTCGCTCGGGAGCAGGGTTGTCGTGGCTGCTCGGACTGGTGATGCGCCTGCTCAGCAGTGGTGTTCGCCGTAAAGCACGCAAACACGGGGTGGGTTATTCGTTTCTGTTCATGCGTGCCGATGGCGTTCAGTTGCAGAAAATCACTGCGTTGATTGAGGCCGGGGTGATCAAACCGGTGGTTGATCGTACTTTTCCGTTCGATCAGATAGCTGACGCGTTGCACTACGTTGGACAAGGTCGGGCCAGGGGCAAGGTTGCAATCGTGATCGATTCTGAAAGCCCCTCACCCTAGCCCTCTCCCAGAGGGAGAAGGAACTGACCGAGTTGAATGCGCGAGTTACGCCGACCTGAAATACCGAGGTGAGCACATATCCCAAAAAGCCCACAAATCAGCTCCCTCTCCTCGGAAAGAGGGTTGGGCGGGCGGCGTTCCGATGAGGGGTGAATTCAGCGCGGTGTTTGTATATGTGCATTGCAATCGTAAGCCCGACTCGCCATCCACGCTGAAACGTCGAGAAACCCCTCTCGCCTTGCATTTTGCCCATCCTGCACCACGCTTGATTCACAGAAGTGCACGTTTTCCTGGCAAAACTGCGGTTAACTGAATGGTTAGTTACCGTTATAATCCCGCGCTTCATTCAAACGGGACTTTCAATGTGAACCACAGTCAACGCGTCTCAGGCGTTTCAACGTTCATTCTGGTCGGCCTTGGCGTGATCATCGCCCTGCTCGGTCTGGCGCTCGCGGCCGGCGGTGTGAAGCTGGTCAGTCTGGGCGGTTCCTGGTACTTCCTGGTCGGCGGTCTGGCGATGACCGTTTCCGGGGTGCTGATCGCACTGAAGAAAACTGCAGGCGCCTGGCTGTTCGCCGCGTTTCTAATGGCCACCGCGATCTGGGCCGTGGCTGACGCCGGGCTGGTGTTCTGGTCGGTGTTCTCGCGGCTGTTCATGTTCAGCGCCATCGGTATGGTCGTCGCTCTGGTCTACCCGCTGCTGGCGCGCGCCAATGGCCGCGTGGCCGGTCGTGGCGCGTATGCCGTGGCCGCTGTGCTCGCGGTCGGTGTGGCCGTTGCGGCGGGCAACATGTTCGTCGCCCACCCAACCGTTGCCGCCACTGGCACTGGCCCGGGCCTGACTCCGGTCGAGCCGGCCAAGGCGCAGAAAGACTGGGCGCACTACGGCAACACCGAAGGTGGCAGCCGCTTCGCTGCGCTCGATCAGATCAACCGCAACAACGTCGACAAGCTTAAAGTCGCGTGGACCTACCACACCGGTGACGTCGCCGAGAGCGATGGCAACGGCGCCGAAGACCAGCTCACCCCGCTGCAGGTCGGCAACAAGGTGTTCATCTGCACCCCGCACAACAACCTGATCGCCCTCGATGCCGACACCGGCAAAGAGCTGTGGAAGAACGCGATCAACGCGCAATCGAAAGTCTGGCAGCGCTGCCGTGGCATGGCCTATTTCGACGCCACCGCGACCATCGCTCAGCCGAGCAACTCGTCGATCATCGAAGCCAAACCGGCGCCGGCTGCCAACTGCCAGCGTCGTCTGCTGACCAACACCATCGATGCCCGCCTGATCGCGGTCGATGCTGACACCGGCGAGTTTTGCCAGGGTTTCGGCAACAACGGTCAGGTTGATCTGAAGGCCGGTCTGGGTGATGTTCCGGACAGCTACTATCAATTGTCGTCCGCGCCGTTGATGGCCGGCACCACCGTTGTGGTTGGTGGTCGCGTCGCCGACAACGTGCAGAGCGACATGCCCGGCGGTGTGATTCGTGGTTTTGACGTGATCACCGGCGCCATGCGCTGGGCGTTCGACCCGGGCAACCCGCAGGATCGCAACGCGCCGGCCGACGGCAAAACCTACGTGCGCAGCACGCCGAACAGCTGGGCGCCGATGTCCTACGACGCGGCGACCAACACGGTGTTCCTGCCGATGGGCAGCTCGTCCACCGACATTTATGGTGTCGAGCGCAGCGAACTGGACCACAAGTACGGCGCTTCGATCCTCGCGCTCGACGCCAGCACCGGTGAAGAACGCTGGGTGTTCCAGACCGTGCACAACGATCTCTGGGACTTCGACTTGCCGATGCAGCCGAGCCTGATCGACTTCGACAAGGACGGTCAAAGCATTCCGGCGCTGGTCATCGGCACCAAGGCCGGGCAGATCTATGTGCTCGACCGCGCCACCGGCAAGCCGCTGACCGAGGTCAAGGAAGTACCGGTGAAAGCGGCGAACATCCCTAACGAGCCGTACTCGCCGACCCAGCCGAAATCCGTGGGCATGCCGCAGATCGGCGCGCAGCACCTGACTGAATCGGACATGTGGGGCGCCACGCCGTACGACCAGTTGCTCTGCCGCATCGACTTCAAGAGCATGCGCTACGACGGTCTGTACACCGCACCGGGGACCGACAAATCGCTGAGCTTCCCCGGTTCGCTGGGTGGCATGAACTGGGGCAGCATTTCCACTGACCCGGTGCACGGTTTCATCTTCGTCAACGACATGCGCCTGGGTCTGTGGATTCAGATGATTCCGTCGCAAAACAAAGGCCAGGCCGCTGGCGGTGGCGAAGCACTGAACACCGGCATGGGCGCTGTGCCGCTCAAAGGCACGCCGTACGCGGTGAACAAGAACCGCTTCCTCTCGGTGGCTGGCATTCCGTGCCAGGCGCCGCCGTTCGGCACTCTGACGGCGATCGACATGAAGACCCAGAAAGTCGCGTGGCAGGTTCCGGTCGGCACCGTTGAAGACACCGGTCCCCTGGGCATCCGCATGCACCTACCGATCAAGATCGGTCTGCCAACCCTCGGTGGCACCCTGTCGACCCAGGGCGGCCTGATCTTCATTGCCGGCACTCAGGACTTCTACCTGCGCGCCTTCAACAGCGGCAACGGTGAAGAAGTCTGGAAAGCCCGTCTGCCGGTCGGCAGCCAGGGCGGCCCGATGACGTACGTTTCGCCGAAGACCGGCAAGCAGTACATCGTCGTCACCGCTGGCGGCGCACGCCAGTCGACCGATCGTGGCGATTACGTGATGGCTTACGCCCTGCCGTAACTCGCTGCCGCACCACCAACCTCCCCCAGCGCGCGGTGCCCAAAAGCACCGCGTCGCCGTTTTATTGCGTTAAAGATTTCAGCAGGAAGGATTCACATGTCATCGGCTGTTCGCTTTTCTCGTACCAAGCTTTCCATTGGCCTGTTGCTGGGCCTGAGCTGCAGCACTGCCCTCCCCGCGCTGGCGGCCAGCGAGTCCGATCTGCTGAGCCGCAGCACCCTGAGCGGTGACTGGGGCGGCCTGCGTCATCAACTCGATGAAGATGGCATCAGGTTCACTGGCGATTACAGCGGCGAAACCGCCTATAACGCCGACGGCGGCCTGCACCGCTCGGCGCGCTACTCGCAGAACATCAAGCTCGGCGTGCAGTTTGATCTGAGCAAGATCTATGGCGTCGACAATGCCGGCAAGGTGCAACTGACCATTAACGACCGTCGCGGCAACAGCGCTTCGGAAGATCTGGTCGGCAACCGCCTGCCGATTCAGGAAAACTACGGCGGTCTGTACACGCGCCTGACTGAACTCAGTTACGAGCGCAGCCTGTTTACCCCGGCGCTGAACGTAAAGCTCGGCTACATGGCCATGGGCAACGACCTCGGCGGTCTGGATAGCGGCATTCTGTGCAACTTCATGAATGCCGGTTTCTGCGGTCACCCGCTGAACATGTCCGGCGGCAGCGGCTGGACCAACTACCCCAATGCGCGTCTGGGCGTGCGGGTCAAATACGACCTGTCGCCGTCCTGGCAGTTGCGTGTGGCGGCGTTCAACGTCGACCCGGAGAGCAACGGCAATTCCAGCCGCGCCTGGCATCTGGGGCCGAAGCACACCACCGGCACCGTCGTGCCGATCGAGCTGGTGTACAAGCACGCCGGCGAGCTGCCGGGCGAGTACAAGGTCGGCTATTACTACGACAGCTCCGACGTCAAGCGCATTGGCAGCGACGATGAAGTGTCCGGGCGTGGCGGGCATTATTTGCTGATCGATCAGGCCGTATGGCGTTCGCCGACCTCCGAGGGCCGCAGCCTGCATGCGTTCGGTCAATATTCGGCGGCCAGTGAAGCGGCTTCGCCGTTCAGCAAGTGGTACGGCACTGGCGTGGTTTTGTACAAACCGTTCGAAGGCCGCCCGCGTGACACCCTGGCGCTGGGCTATGGCCGCGCCGTGCCGAACCCGCGCAGCCGCGATGTGCAACAGGATGCCGCGCTGGACAACGGTGCTGCGTTCCCGAACCTCGACAGCGCCGAGCAGTTGATCGAATTGGGCTACGGCTACCAGGCCACCCCATGGCTGACCCTGCGCCCGAACCTGCAATACATCATCGAACCGGGCGCGTTTTCCGGCCAGGACATCGACAATGCGCTGGTGGTCGGTTTGCAGGTGAAGGCTGCGCTTTAAGCCTCGCGGTGAATGCAATGCCGCCTTCGTGAGCAAGCCCACTCCCACAAGATTCGGCGGCGTGCAAAGAATCCCGGCACAACACAGATCCACTGTGGGAGCGAGCCTGCTCGCGAAAGCGCCGGGTCAGGCGAAGGCGATGTTGGATGTGCCGCCCTCTTCGTGAGCAAGCCCACTCCCACAGGATTCGGCGGCGTGCATTAAATCCCGGCACAACACAGATCCACTGTGGGAGCGAGGCTGCTCGCGAAAGCGCCGGGGCAGGCGACTGTGATGCTGAATGTGATGCCCTCTTCGTGAGCAAGCCCACTCCCACAGGATTCGGCGGCGTGCATTAAATCCCGGCACAACACAGTTCCACTGTGGGAGCGAGCCTGCTCGCGAAAGCGCCGGGTCAGGCGAAGGCGATGTTGGATGTGCCGCCCTCTTCGTGAGCAAGCCCACTCCCACAAGATTCGGCGGCGTGCAAAGAATCCCGGCACAACACAGATCCACTGTGGGAGCGGGCTTGCTCGCGAAAGCGCCGGGTCAGGCGACTGCGATTTCGGATGGGCTGCCGTCATCGCGAGCAAGCCCACTCCCACAGCATTCAGCGGCGTGCAAAAAAATCCCGGCACAACACAGATCCACTGTGGGAGCGAGCCTGCTCGCGAAAGCGCCGGGTCAGGCGGCTGCGACGTCGGATGGGCCGCCCTCTTCGTGAGCAAGCTCACTCCCACAAGATTCGGCGGCGTGCAAAGAATCTCGGCACAACACAGATCCACTGTGGGAGCGAGCCTGCTCGCGAAAGCGCCGGGTCAGGCGACTGTGATGCTGAATGTGATGCCCTCTTCGTGAGCAAGCCCACTCCCACAGGATTCGGCGGCGTGCAAAAAATCCCGGCACAACACAGATCCACTGTGGGAGCGAGCTTGCTCGCGAAAGCGCCGGGGCAGGCGACTGTGATGCTGAATGTGATGCCCTCTTCGTGAGCAAGCCCACTCCCACAAGATTCGGCGGCGTGCAAAGAATCTCGGCACAACACAGATCCACTGTGGGAGCGAGCCTGCTCGCGAAAGCGCCGGGTCAGGCGAAGGCGATGTTGGATGTGCCGCCCTCTTCGTGAGCAAGCCCACTCCCACAGGATTCAGCGGCGTGCAAAAAAATCCCGGCACAACACAGATCCACTGTGGGAGCGAGCCTGCTCGCGAAAGCGCCGGGTCAGGCGAAGGCGATGTTGGATGTGCCGCCCTCTTCGTGAGCAAGCTCACTCCCACAAGATTCGGCGGCGTGCAAAGAATCCCGGCACAACACAGATCCACTGTGGGAGCGAGCCTGCTCGCGAAAGCGCCGGGTCAGGCGGCTGCGATGTTGGATGTACTGCCGTCATCGCGAGCAGGCTCGCTCCCACAGTGGATATAGAGGGCTTGCGTCGGGCGGGAAATTAATTCCTGCCAATGGTGAATTATTTCGTGTCCACATGTATCTGAGGCAGAAGAGCCGGCGCCATCATGGAGATGGCATCGCAGCGGTAATCTGGATCAGCGAGCGGGAACAGCGCAATGAAATCACGCAAGAACACTGTCAAACCGATCGGTTTGAAAGACATCACCATCGTCGACGACGCCAAGATGCGCAAGGCGATCACCGCCGCCGCACTGGGCAACGCCATGGAATGGTTCGACTTTGGCGTCTACGGCTTTGTCGCCTATGTGCTCGGCAAGGTCTTCTTCCCCGGCGCCGATCCCGGCGTGCAAATGATCGCCGCCCTGGCGACCTTCTCCGTGCCGTTCCTGATTCGTCCACTGGGCGGGCTGTTCTTCGGCGCACTCGGCGACAAATACGGGCGGCAGAAAGTACTTGCCGCGACCATCGTCATCATGTCCCTGAGCACCTTCGCCATCGGCCTGATTCCGTCCTATGCCTCGATCGGCATCTGGGCGCCGATTCTGCTGTTGCTGGCGAAAATGGCTCAGGGTTTCTCGGTCGGTGGCGAATACACCGGCGCTTCGATTTTCGTCGCTGAATACGCCCCGGATCGCAAGCGCGGTTTCCTCGGCAGCTGGCTGGACTTCGGCTCGATCGCCGGTTTTGTCTTCGGCGCCGGCGTGGTGGTGATGATTTCGACGATCCTCGGTGAGCAGCGCTTCGAAGAATGGGGCTGGCGGATTCCGTTTTTCCTCGCCCTGCCGCTGGGTATGATCGGCCTGTACCTTCGCCACGCCCTGGAAGAAACTCCGGCGTTCCAGCAGCACGTGGAAAAACTCGAACAAGGCGACCGTGAAGGTCTCGCCGGTGGCCCGAAAGTCTCGTTCAAGGAAGTTGCGACCAAACACTGGCGCAGCCTGATGACCTGCATCGGCGTGGTGGCGGCGACCAACGTCACCTACTACATGCTGCTCACCTACATGCCGAGCTACCTGACGCACAACCTGCATTACAGTGAAAACCACGGGGTACTGATCATCATCGCGATCATGGTCGGCATGCTGTTCGTGCAGCCAATGATCGGTTTCATCAGTGACAAGATCGGCCGCAAACCCTTCATCGTCGTCGGCAGCATCGGCCTGTTCATCTTCGCCATTCCGGCGTTCATGCTGATCAACAGCGGCAGTATCGGCCTGATCTTCTGCGGCTTGCTGATTCTCGCGGTGCTGCTCAATTTCTTTATCGGCGTGATGGCCTCGACCCTGCCGGCGATGTTCCCCACCCACATCCGTTACAGCGCCTTGGCCAGTGCCTTCAACGTTTCGGTGCTGATCGCCGGTCTGACCCCGACCGCCGTGGCCTGGCTGGTGGAAAGCACCAACGACCTGTACATGCCCGCCTACTACCTGATGGTCATCGCCGTGGTCGGCCTGGTCACCGGTGTAACCATGAAGGAAACCGCCAACAAACCCCTGCGCGGCGCCGCCCCGGCAGCCTCCGACCTCGAAGAGGCCAAGGAACTGCTGCAGGAGCACCACGACAACATCGAGCAGAAAATCGAAGACATCGATGCCGAAATCGCCGAGCTGGAGGCCAAGCGCAAAGTGCTGGTTCAGCAGCATCCGCGCATCAACGAATAATCCGCTGGACGCAGAAAAAATCGGCGGGGCCGTCACCCCGTCGATTACTCGAAGCGCAGCTTGGTGTTAAATAGGCGCCAGTCTCAACCTTGTCGCTTAAAGCCGTGCTACGAGAACCGCTATGAATACCCCTGCCCAGAACATCCACGCCCAACAGGTGACCCCATGATCGAAGTCACCGAAGTCTCCATCGCGCAATTGCGCGCCGCCCTCGAATCCGGCCAGACCACTGCTGTGGAATTGGTGCAAGCCTATCTGGCGCGCGTCGATGCCTATGACGGTGCCGATACGCCGACAGCCCTCAACGCCGTAATCGTGCGCAATCCTGAAGCGTTGAACGAAGCACGCGCCTCCGACGCCCGCCGCGCCAAAGGTGAATCCCTTGGCCCGCTCGATGGCATTCCCTACACCGCCAAGGACAGCTATCTGGTCAAGGGCCTGACCGCCGCCTCCGGCAGTCCGGCGTTTGCCGATCTGGTTGCCCATCGCGACGCTTTCACCATCGAGCGCCTGCGCGCGGCCGGGGCGATCTGTCTGGGCAAGACCAATATGCCGCCGATGGCCAATGGCGGTATGCAGCGTGGCGTTTATGGCCGCGCGGAAAGCCCGTACAACGCTGCTTACCTCACCGCGCCGTTCGCCTCCGGCTCTTCCAATGGTGCCGGTACCGCGACTGCTGCGAGTTTCGCCGCGTTCGGTCTGGCTGAGGAAACCTGGTCGAGCGGCCGTGGCCCTGCGTCGAACAACGGCCTGTGCGCCTACACACCGTCGCGCGGAGTGATTTCGGTGCGCGGTAACTGGCCGTTGACCCCAACCATGGACGTCGTCGTGCCGTTCGCGCGGACCATGGCCGACCTGCTCGAGGTACTCGACGTAGTTGTCGCCGAAGACCCGGACACCCGTGGCGACCTGTGGCGTCTGCAACCGTGGGTGCCGATCCCGCGTGTCAGCGAAGTGCGCCCGGCGGCGTACAGCGAACTGGCCGTCGACGCCAAAGCCCTTACCGGCAAACGCTTCGCCATCCCGCGCATGTACATCAATGCCGACCCGGACGCCGGCACCAGCGACGCCCCCGGTATTGGCGGCCCGACTGGCCAGCGCATCAATACCCGCCCGTCAGTGATCGATTTGTGGAAGCAGGCGCGCCAGGCCCTCGAAGCCGCCGGCGCCGAAGTCATCGAAACCGATTTCCCGCTGGTCTCCAACTGCGAAGGCGACCGCCCCGGCGCGCCAACCGTGTTCACTCGTGGCTTGGTGTCGAAAGAATTCCTGCATCATGAACTGTGGGATCTGACGGCCTGGGCGTTTGACGATTTCCTGCAAGCCAACGGTGACCCGAAACTCAATCGTCTGGTCGACGTCGACGGGCCGAAAATCTTCCCGCACGACCCTGGCACCCTGCCCAACCGCGAAGGCGATCTGGCCGCTGGCATGGACGAATACGTGCGCATGGCCGAACGCGGCATCACGCCGTGGAATGAAATCCCTACCGTGCCTGATGGCTTGCGCGGTCTGGAGCAGACCCGACGCATCGACCTCGAAGACTGGATGGATAAACTTGGTCTCGACGCCGTGCTGTTCCCGACCGTCGCCGACGTTGGCCCGGCGGACGCCGATGTCAATCCAGCCTCGGCCGACATCGCCTGGAGCAATGGCGTCTGGGTGGCCAACGGTAACCTTGCGATCCGCCACCTCGGCGTACCCACGGTCACCGTGCCGATGGGCGTCATGGCCGACATCGGCATGCCGGTCGGCCTGACTTTCGCCGGCCGCGCCTACGACGATTCGAACTTGTTGCGCTTCGCCGCCGCCTTCGAATCCACCGGCAGCAAACGCCAGATCCCACCGCGTACGCCGCCGCTGTCCTGATCAGCGCAACCGCAAGCCCGCTCTCAGCATTGATCAAGTGCTGAGGGCGGCCTTACTGATCCGCCGTCTGCATCCCTGCTCGCGTCGATTTGCCCAGTGCATGGGCAAAAAATCGTCCGGCTTCGGAAATCAGGTTGCGGTGAATATCCTCGCGATCCACTCCATCAGCATCGGTGCACAACGCTGGCATGGCGCGGATCTGCTCTTCATTGCATGGCGCCAGAAACACGAAGTGCCCTGCCCCGGCCAGCAGCTTGAAGTCCGGCGCGGTGGGCAGCTTGCGCGCCAGGGCAGCCGCGTTTTTATCAAAGGCCACCAGTTTGTCGCCGTCGCCGCTGTAGAGCAGCACCGGCACGTGCACGTCAGCGAGGGTATGGCGACCAAATTTCAGGCTCAGCGGCGCCATCAGCAGTAACGCGTGAACCCTTGGATCGGCCACTGGTTGCAAGTCTTCGCGATCGACAATCAGCTCACCCTGGGTGTTGCAGGCGTCGTGATCGTCCGGGCGTTCCTGGCAATAGCGGCGTAGACGATCAAGATCCGGCTGGGCGCCGGAAAGAATCAACGCCGTCTCGCCACCCGCCGAATAACCGATCACACCGACCTGATCAGCATTGACGAACGGCGCCAGCATGTTATCGGCGAGCGTCGCGGTTATCGCTTGGGAAATCTGGATCGGTCGCCCGTAAAGATTGCTCAACGTGCCGAGTCGGCTGTGGTCGCGGGAGTTGTCGCCGGGATGAATCACCGCCACCACTACGAAGCCCTTGCGCGCCAGCGACGTGGCCAGATCATGCAAGGCCAGCGGCGTACCGGTGTTGCCGTGGGACAGCATCAACATGGGAAAGCGGCCGATGGCGACTTTAGTGTCTTCTCCGGCCTCGACCGAATAACCCTCAAGCAAACTCATGTGTTCGCGGTCACTGGACGGGTAAAAAGCGATGGCGCGCATCGGTTGCAGATCGAGCGGGTCGAGAAAGGTCATCTCGTGATAACCGACGCTCCAGACCGGGTGTCGCCCCGGCGCGGCCTGCACTGAATTCAGGCTGCCCAGCAGGCAAATCAGCAACATTGCACAAAGATGCCTCATGAACGCCCCACCCTGTTGGACCACATCGTTGGATGTGCTGAAACTGCATAACCCGGGCCAGATTATGTAACAGCCAGAAACAAAAAACTCCGTAATCGGCCCTTGCAGAACCAGAATACAGAGTTTTTTGGCGATTACCTGAACATCAGCTGTTCTTTACGCAAGCCTTACGCGGCTGCGAACAGTTGCTCGCTGATCTTCGCTTGCGCAGCGTTCATGGCGTTATTGCGCACTTCTTCGCCATAGGCCAGGCCTTCAGCGCGGACGATTTCGATGTCGGTAATGCCTAGGAAACCGAGCACCAGCTTCAAATATTCCTCGTGAGCGATGCCGCTGGCCTGCCCGGCGTGGATGCCGCCAGAGGTCGACACGATGACCACTTTCTTGCCACCGCACAGGCCTTCCGGGCCGGCTTCGGTGTAGCGGAACGTCTGGCCGGCCACGGCAACGCGGTCGATCCACGCTTTCAATTGGGTTGGCACAGTGAAGTTGTACATCGGCGCGGCAATCACCACGGCGTCAGCAGCGATGAATTCGGCCAGGGTCGAGGTGCTCAGCTCGGCTTCGTGCTGTTGCGCAGCGTCGCGCAGTTCGGCGGTGGTGCCAGCGGCGACCAGTGTGTTGGCCGAAAAATGGCTGATGGCATCGGCGGCCAGGTCGCGGTAGGTGACCACGGCGCTCGGCTCGGCGGCTTGCCAGGCGTCGACGACTTGACGGCTCAACTGACGGGAAGCCGAGTTGTCGCCCAGAATGCTCGAATCGATGTGCAACAGTTTCATGTGGGTGCTCCTGAAAGAATCGCCGGTGGCGACGGAATGGAGACAATCCTACGCAACAAACCAATAGCTGATTAGTCGCCGACAATGCGATAGTTCGTCCCATTGATAGAACGAGTGGAAAGGCACATGCAGGATCTCAACGATCTCTATTACTTCGCCAAAGTGGTCGAAGCCGGCGGATTTGCCGCCGCCGGGCGCCTGCTCGGTATTCCCAAGTCGCGGCTCTCCAGAAGAATTGCCGAACTGGAAGAGCGCCTCGGCGCGCGACTGCTGCAACGCACCACTCGCCAACTTAATCTCACCGCTGTCGGCGAGCGCTATTTGCGCCACTGTCAGGCGATGCTGCTGGAAGCGGAAATGGCTGACGAAGCCGTGGCGAGCATGTCCAGCGAACCTCGCGGGCGCTTGCGGGTGTCGTGCCCGACCGGTCTGGCTCATGAAATGCTGCCGACGGTGATCAGCGACTTTCTTGGCAAATTTCCCCAGGTGCAACTGGAGGTCGTGCTGCTCAACCGCCGAGTCGATCTGGTCACCGAAGGCATCGATGTCGCTTTGCGCGTGCGCGATCACGGTGATGAAGACCCGTTGCTGGTCACCCGGCGCTTGCGTCAGGCCCAGGCGGTAGTGATCGCCAGTCCGGCCTTTATGCAGGGCAAGACCATCAATCATCCGCAGGACTTGAAAACCCTGCCAGTGCTCGGCGCACTGGAAGCCGATCGCATGGTCCACGTGCGTCTGCTCGATCAGCAGGGCAAAAGCGTCGATCTGAGCATGGAAGCGCGGCTGGGCATCGATGATTTTGTCGTGCGCAAGGCCTGCGTGCTGGCTGGTCAGGGTTTCACCGTGCTGCCGATGATGTTCTGCGAGACCGAACTGCGTAACGGCACGCTGGTGCAGATGCTGCCGGAATGGTCATTGCCTGGCGGCTGGCTGCAAGCGGTGTACCCGCACCGGCGCGGGGTAATGCCGGCGGTGCGCGCATGGATCGATCACTTGGTCGAATCGTTCAATGCCTGCGGGGAGCGGTTGTTATGAAACAGGGACAAATGAGCGAAACCGAGGTAGCCGAATTTTGTCTGGCTCTGCCGGGCGCGCGGGAAGATTACAAATGGGGCGGCGTGCGGGTGTTCTCGATTGCCGGCAACAAGATGTTTGCCTTGCAGGGATTACGCGGCGATTCGCTGGCGTTCAAGGTCGACAAGGATCTGTTTCTCGGCCATTGCGACCGCCCGGGGGTTCATCCGGCGCCGTATCTGGCGCGGGCGCAGTGGATCATCATGCACCCGCCCTACCCGCTGAGTGCCGAGGAATTGCAGGCGCTGTTGCAGCGGTCGCATCAACTGGTGGTGAGCAAGTTGCCTAAAAAAACGCAAATCGGCCTGCTTTTGTAAGCACGCAAATTCTGTGGGAGCGAGCCTGCTCGCGAAGGCGGTTTGTCAGGCGACTCATCAGCGAGGATGAGATTGCTTTCGCGAGCAGGCTCGCTCCCACAGGGGATTTTCGGTGGACGTTAAATCAGCGACAGCAAGTTTGATCCGAGAAAAATCTGGTCAATCCAGAACACCTGATGCAGCAGCACGATCACCCAGAACAGAATCTGAAACGACACCTTGCGCGTCTTGTGCCGAAACACTTGCTGGGCGATCAACGCCCCCGGCCAGCCGCCCGCCAGTTCTACCGCATGCAGGATGTTTTCCGGGGTGCGCCACGCATCGGCGCGGGCCTTGCGCTTGTCGGCCCAGTACAGAACAAACGCCAGCACACTGACAATCCCGTACGCCGCCAGCGGCACCCGCGAGAGGCCACTGAGCCACATGGACAGTGAGCCGAACAGCGGCAGCGCGCAGACGATCAACAGCATCAAAAGCTTCAACTTCACATGCTGAAGGCGCCCGCCAGAAGCTCGTCCTTGCGGGCGCTGCGCGCGCGAATCGTTCATGGCTTGGCCGCCGACCAGTCCACCCAGCCGAATTGCCAGGTCGCGAGAATGAACAGGCCGAACGCTATTCGGTACCAGGCAAACGCTGCATAGCTGTGGTTGCCGATGAACTTGAGCAAACCGCGCACAGCGATCATGGCGAAAACAAACGCGGTGACGAAACCAATCGCGAACACCGGGAAATCCGCTGGCACAAACAGATCGCGGTATTTGTAGCCCGAATATACCGCCGCACCCACCATGGTCGGCATGGCGAGGAAGAACGAAAACTCGGTTGCAGTCTTGCGCGACAGGCCGAACAGCAAGCCGCCAATGATCGTCGAACCGGAGCGCGAAGTGCCGGGAATCATTGCCAGGCATTGCGCGAAACCGATTTTCAGCGCATCGGTCCAGCGGATCTCGTCAACGGTTTCGGCGTGGACTTCATGTTGACGTTGTTCGGCCCACAACATGATGATCCCGCCGATAACCAGCGCTGCCGCCACGGTGATCGGGTTGAACAGGTATTCGTGAATCAGATCGGCAAAGATCACTCCGAGCACCACGGCGGGCAAAAACGCGATCAGCAGATTAGCCGTAAAACGCCGAGCGCTTGGCTGGGTCGGCAAGCCGATCACCACGTCGAGGATCTTGCGGCGAAACTCCCAGACCACCGCGAGAATCGCGCCGAGCTGAATGATGATGTTGAACGCCATGGCCCGCTCGCCGCCGAAGTTCAGCAAGTCGGCGACGATGATCTGGTGTCCGGTACTCGAAATGGGCAAAAACTCCGTCAGCCCTTCTACAACTCCTAGTATCAGTGCCTGCAAGGCAGTCCAAAGATCCATCAATCCCCCAGAGAGCGATGCGCGACGGCATGCCCCGATAGTATTTTTTCGTTCACTGCGTCCAGCGTAGCCGGTAAAAGCTGTAGCGATTGCGCGCGCACAGGATCCACACGAAACGGTAAAAATTCCGTGAAATGTCAAAACCGGATTCAGGTTTTTGCGCGCGGGGCCGAAATCCTAACAGACAAGCCTTAATAGCGCTCCCCGCGCTGCATGGCTTGGCTGGCGCAGTCCCGAGCACTCAGCGGTGGCTGGATGCTGGCGATCATTTATTACAAGAACAAGAATCCGGAGTGACAGCGTTATGAACAGCTTGCGCAGTGTGTCGATCAGCCGACGCTTGTGGCTCATCTTGATCGTGGCGATGGTCATGTTGCTGACCTTGGGCGTGCTGATGCTCAAGCAGATCCACGACGACCTCTACCACGCCAAGGCGCAGAAAACCCAGCATGTGGTGCAGACCGCCAGCGGCCTGCTGAACTATTACCATGGCCTGGAAACCGCCGGCACCCTGACCAGGGACGCGGCGCAAAAGCAGGCACTGACCGCGATCCGTGGCCTGCGCTATGACCAGAGCGACTATTTCTGGATCAACGACCTCACGCCCGTGATGGTCATGCACCCGACCAACCCCAAACTCGAAGGCCAGAACCTCTCGGCGATCCGCGACCCGGACGGTTTTGCGGTGTTCAACGAGATGGTCGCCATCGCCAAGGCCAAGGGCGCGGGCATGGTCAATTATCGCTGGCCGAAACCGGGAGCGACTGATCCCGTAGCCAAGACCTCATATGTGAAGCTCTTTGAGCCGTGGGGCTGGGTGATCGGTTCCGGTGTGTACGTCGACGATGTGCAGGCCGAATTCCAGGGACAGATGATCAAGGCCTCGGCAATCGGTCTGGCAATTGCGCTGATCATGGCGCTGCTGGTGATTCTGATCGCGCGCAGCATCGTTCGTCCGTTGCAGGAAACCGTGAACGCCATGGCCAACATCGCCAGCGGCGAAAGCGACCTGACCCGCAGCCTCGATACCCATGGCAAGGATGAAGTCACCGAGCTTGCCCATCACTTCAATGCCTTCACTGCCAAATTGCGCCGAGTGATTGGAGACTTGCAGGTCTCGGCCAGCGCTTTGGGTCAGTCTTCCAGCGAACTGGGCAATGACGCCTCGCAAGCGCAGCAGCGCAGTCAGCAGCAATCGCAGCAGATGGAACTGGTGGCCACGGCGATCAACGAAGTCACCTACGGCGTGCAGGACGTGGCGAAAAACGCCGAACACGCCGCCGCCGAAATGCGCGATGCCGAAGCGCAGGCGCAACAGGGCCAGATCAACATTGACGGCAGCCTGCAACAGATCGACAAGCTTTCCGGGACCATCGATCAAGCGGTTGAGGTGATTCGCACCTTGGCTGCAGAAAGTACGCAGATCGGCAGCGTTCTGGAGGTGATCCGTTCGATTGCCGAACAGACCAACCTGTTGGCACTAAATGCGGCGATTGAAGCGGCGCGTGCGGGTGAACAGGGTCGCGGGTTTGCCGTGGTGGCAGATGAGGTCCGGTTGTTGGCGCAGCGTACGCAGAAATCGACGGCGGAGATTCAGTCGATGATCGAGCGTTTGCAGAACCACTCCGAGGCTGCGGTGAAGGTGATTGGCGACAGCAGCAAGGCCTCGCAATTGACCATCGAACAGGCGGGACTGGCCGGGGCGAGTCTCAATGCAATTGGCCAGGCGTTGCGCAATCTCAACGGCCTGAATGCTTCGATCGCCAGCGCCACGTTGCAACAGGCCCATGTAGTGGAGGACATCAACCAGAACGTCACCCAGGCGGCCGGCCTTTCGCATAGCACCGCGTTGGCGGCGGAACAATCCAGTGCGGCCAGTCTGCGGCTTGGGCAGCTGAGCGAACAGCTCAACGGGTTGCTTCGGCAGTTCAGGGTCTGACCCATAACCTGTGGGAGCGAGCCTGCTCGCGAAAGGGCCTGTCCAGTCGACATCTTCTTCCACTGACTGGCCCGACGCCTTCGCGAGCAGGCTCGCTCCCACAGGGTACTTCTGTGTCTGGGCGAATGCAGTACAATCCGCCCCCTTCTCGACTTCCCCAAGGATCCGCCATGTCCGGGCTTGAACTGTTCGCCGCTGCCCTCGGTGTCATCGCCGTGTGGCTGACGGTCAAACAGAATCCATGGTGCTGGCCGATCGGGCTGGTCATGGTGTTGCTCTACAGCTGGATCTTCTTTGAGGTGAAGCTGTATTCGGACATGTTGCTGCAAGTGATCTATGCCGCGCTGCAAATCTACGGCTGGTGGCAGTGGACCCGCGCCGGGACGATGCATGACGGGCGCCAAGTCACCCGCCTCGACGCGCGCTCAATTCTGCTCGGTCTCGGCGTCGGGGCCATCGGCAGCCTGCTGCTGGGCGCCGCGATGGCACACTGGACCGACGCCGCCCAGCCGTGGCTCGATGCCGCGCTCACCGGTTTCAGCCTGGTCGCACAATTGTGGATGGCGCAGAAACGCTTGCAATGCTGGGCGCTGTGGTTTGTCCTCGATGTCATTTTTGTAGGCCTGTTCATCTATAAAGGCCTGTACCTGACCGCAGGCCTCTATGGGCTGTTTACCCTGCTCGCCGTCCAGGGCTGGCGTGAGTGGCGCGCCGATCCGGCGTTGCGCACATGAAAGTCGTTGTCCTTACCGGCCCGGAATCCACCGGCAAGAGCTGGCTGGCGGCGGGATTGGAGCAGCGTTTCGGCGGCGTTCGCGTTGATGAATATGTGCGTCGGTTCATCGAAGACAACCCGCGCGACACTTGCCTCGCGGATATCCCTGATATCGCCAGGGGCCAGTTGCAATGGGAAGATCAGGCACGCGCGAAACAACCCGAACTGCTGATTCTCGACACCCATCTGCTGAGCAACATCCTCTGGAGCCAGACCCTGTTCGGCGATTGCCCGGACTGGCTGGAAAAAGAACTGCTCACGCGCCATTACGACCTGCACCTGCTGCTGTCGCCGCAACAAGTCGACTGGGCGGAAGACGGCCAGCGCTGCCAACCGGATCTTGCGGATCGCATGGCATTTTTCGAAGCCACGCGCGCCTGGTTGATTGAGCATCGACAGCCATTGCAAGTTATCGAGGGCAATTGGGCCGAACGCCAAGCGCAAGCCTTTGCGGCGGTCGAGCTTCTGCTGTCCAGCTGAGCCGCGTTGGGACGAACCTGTCCGTTTTTGAAACACTCCTCACCGCGCAAAGCCCCCGTTCAAACGCTGTTTATCACTCCGTCACGTCACCTGTTACGCCGATGAAACACATCGGCGCAAACCCTTGTCCCAGAGCTTTGCAACGTCAAGCACCGTTCAAGCCCCCCTGCATGTGTCTCAGCGCTGAAACAGTACCCGCTTTAAGTATTTATCGAAAACACCTAACCCGTTGAAATACATAGGAAATTCAAAACCGGCACAGCTTTCGCTCTCTCCTTCACAACGCTGAACACCCCAGCCCACTGAAGAAGGAATCGCCGCCGTGGGGAATCTCAATAAAAGCCTGACCTGCCTCCTGCTGATCGGATCAGCCGCCAGCGCATTGATCAGTGTCAGCGCCCAGGCCGAAGGCAATGGAGTGATCGTCCTCAACCGCGACGTTCAGCCAATCCCGATCGGGCGTAATGGCGGCAAAGACCCCTACCCGACCACCGTCAATGCCAACCCTTCGGCGCGGATCAATCAGACCCTCAGCAGCACCGAACTCAGCGACGGCGATTTCGCCAGTGTCGCCAGTGGCTCGTCGATTCGCGGCAACATGACTACGCCCAGTTCCAACCTGCCAGGCATGAACACCCTGACCAACCAGAACGGCCTGCCCGGCATGCGCAGCGGCAGTGGCGGCGGCTCCGGTGCCTCGATTTCCAATACGGTCAACCGGGCGATGAGCACCGGTCTGGCGCCTCTGACCCGCATGGCCGGAGGCCAATGACATGAATCGCACCCTGCTGCTTCTCGCCCTGCTCGGCTGCACCAGCGCCATGGCCGATTCGACCTCGGTCAACAAAGCGAATATTCAGGATTCCGGCGCTCAGTATCGCGGCAACTTCAACGTCAACCAGGCAGCCGGTGACCAGATGCAACAAGCCAACACCAAGGCGATTGCCATCGGCACCGAATCCCATGCCACCACCAGCGTCAGGCAAACCATCGACACGCCTGCCAGCCGCGCCATCGACGCGAGCGCCAACATCGGCGGCAACTCTTTCAGCAACGGCAACGGCATCCTCGGCGTGAACCAGGGCGCCGGAGCCAACAATCAAATGGCCAACGTGACGCGCGTCAGCATCAGTGCCGGCCCGCAGAGCGTTGACGACAGCGCCCTTTCGCAACAGAACGTGGCGTTTTTACCGAGCTCAGGAGCAACTGGTACCTCGATCGGCAGTCGCCAGGTCACGACAAGTGATCAGGCCTTCACCGGCAGTCGCGGGGTCATCCAGGTGAACCAGAGTGCCGGGGTGGGGAACCGCATGGCTAACACCCTGAGCATCCGGGTCGCTGACTGACCCATACAAAAAAGCAGTGCAATTAGAAAAGTCCCAACACTTAACCAACTAATAAGCACGACGGAGAAACACCATGAAACCTACAATGGCTCTCAAACCACTGGTTTTCGCACTCGCAGCAGTGATGGCAATGGCAGCACAGGCCGGCGGCCGTGGTGACGATAACGGTCATGGTAACGGGCACGGCAATGGTCACGGCCAGCCTCAAGGACCTAACCTTGAACAACTGCTGCAGATCACCGCAGGCGCCGGCGCCGCTGTCCTCGACGCGCAAAACAGCGACGGCAACGTGGTAAAAAACCAGGGCACCCTCAACAACGCCAATGCCAGCGACTCGCTCAATGGCTCCAACGGCAACATGGGCGCCAACGTGGCTGGCGGCGACGGCAACCAGCAGGACAACGCTGCTGCACTGGCCACCGCTGACGAAAGCTTTATCTTCGGTAATGCTGTTGCCGCCTCGAGCGCGACTCAGGTGAACAACAACAACTACGTGAAAAACTCCTCCACCTTCAACAACGCCACGCTCAACAACGCTGGCAACAACGGTTCCGGCAACATTGGCATCAACGTGACCGCCGGCAACTTCAACCAACAGAAAAACAACCTCGCCATCGCCGTTTCTGGTGGTCGTGTAGCGCAGGCTGCTGCCTCTGCCAACCAGTCCTCGACTGGCCTGGTCGTGGAAAACAAAGGCGTGCAGGCTTACAAAACCGACACTCTTACCGGTACTTATGCAGCCGCTGGCGTATTCAAAGCCAAAGGCACCGCGACCATCGAAGACGACAACAACCATGGCGGTTGGGGCAACCGTGGCGGCGGCCACGGCGGCAACGATGATCAGAAAGCCAAGTTCGAAGCCGTGGGCAGCTTTGGCCTCGCTGGCGTCACCACCCAACAAGTGCTGACCAAAGATGGCTGGAAAACCCCAGTCGTCAACAATGCCAACATGACCAACTCGATGAACAACTTCTCCGGCAACGGCGGAGCCAACGTCTCGGCGGGTGTGGGCAACCAACAAAGCAACTCGCTGTCCATCGCCGCAGGTTGCAAAGCCTGCATGTAATCGCGATCGAAACGAAAGCCCCGGCAACGGGGCTTTTTCCCAGGTTCCACAAGGCGTATTCGATCATGCGGACTCCTGCCCTCCTCGCTCTGCTTTGTCTGTGCGGCCTGACTCAGGCAGCCCAGATGCCCGTCGCTGCCCTGCCGGGTGGCGTGCTGGTCTACAAGGACGTGCAAAGCATTCGTGAGCGCAAGTTTGCCGACATCGTCGAACAGAAAACCGATTTCAGCTGCGGCGCTGCTGCACTGGCAACGGTCCTGCGCCAGGCCTATTGGCTCGACGTCGATGAGGAGCACATCATCAAGGGCATGCTGGTCAACGCTGACCAGGACCTGGTGCGAACCCAGGGTTTCTCCATGCTCGACATGAAGCGCTACGTAGAAAGCATCGGCATGCGTGCCCGTGGCTACCGGATCCCGCCCGAGAAACTCGAAGCGGTGACCATTCCGGTGGTGGTCCTGATGGACATTCGCGGCTACAAGCATTTCGTCGTCCTGCAGCGTTCGGACAAGGATTGGGTCTACATCGGTGACCCGGTTCTCGGCCACAAGCGCTACAAACACGATGACTTTGTCAAAGGTTGGAACGGCATTGTCTTTGCCATCGTCGGCCCCGGCTACGACAAGGCCAACGCCTTGCGCAGCCCTCCCGTGCCGCTGACGGCGAAGAACTCGCTGGACGGTTTCAACCCGGTCAAAGATGCGGAATTGATGGATTTCGGGTTCATTCAGAGCGACTTCTTTTAATCGCCGAGTTAGAGAATGGGACTGGATGTCCCGGGAGCAGCAGATGAAAAGCTCATACTGGCTGGCCGCCGCCTGCCTGGCAGCGAGTGCGTCAGGCTTTGCCCATGCCGGATTCAAACCCATCGAAATCAAGGACCAGGAGCTCGCCGAGCTTCGCGGTCGGTACGTCATGCCGGGGCGGATCATCAGCTTCGGCATTGTCATGAGCAGCACCTGGCGCAACGCCAGCGGCGATTTGATCGGTGCAGCCACCTCGATGCAGGTCCAGGCTGCAACCGTCAAACCGGAGTTTTATGTCTCGACCATCAAGGAGTCGGGCAACGGCAGTACGCCCACATTGGGCACCGGCACTGTGATTGGTGGCGCCGGCCTCAACAGCAGCCAGGGCGTGACGCAAAGCGTGCGTGCGGCCGGCGATGGCAACACCGCCAATAACAATGTCGCGATCAACGTCAGCGAAGCCAGTCAGGCGCCGGCACTGGTGCCGTCGCAAGGCCAGGCCCTTGTCGCCGGGCAAACCATCACCGGTAGCAACGGCGCCGGCAGTGTCGCGGTTTCGGCCAATGGCGGTGGCGTGCAAATGGCCATTCAGGCCAGCGGCAATCAAGGCACCGCACTGCAACAGGTCGCCCAGGGCGGGCTGCTGCAGAACACCCGTTTGCTGGGCAGTGCCAACGTGGTCAACAACCTTACGCAACTCAACGTCGTACTTAACAATAACGGCAGAAGCGCCGGTGCACTGGACTGCAACCTGACCCAACTCGGGGCCCTACGCAATATCGGATATTGAACTACGCTGAGTCTCGATCATTGGGCTTAAAGGGACGGCTTATTCATGTATCGATCAGTATCACTGCGTGCTGCAGTGTGTTTGAGTACCCTTCTCCCGGCGGCAATGCTGCAAGCAGCACCCGACGCCGATGTAGAAGCCCTGAAACGGGAACTTCTGGAACTGAAACAACGATACGAAGTACAACAACAAGCGCTGGCGGTACTTGAACAACGGGTCCGTCAGGTAGAAGAAACACCCGCCGCCCCACCGCCAAAACGGCTGGCCAAATCGCCGTCCGACATGAAAGGCAATCGCGTCGCTACCGGAGCCGCCACAGGCACCGGTGCGGCCGCTGCATCGGGAGGCGCCGCCGGGGGCAGTGGCGCTTCCTACGGTCAATCGCTGGCTGACGATTCGCAACCGGCGCAAAGTGTTTCCAACCTGTACGACGAGGCCAGCGGCTTTTTCGGTGGCGGCAAGTTCAGTTTCGAAACCGGTGTCACCTATTCACGCTATGACACCCGCCAGTTGATCCTGAACGGTTTCCTTGCGCTGGATTCGATTTTCCTGGGCAACATCAACCTCGACCGGATCAAGGCCGACACCTGGACCTTGGACCTCACCGGCCGCTACAACTTCGACAATCGCTGGCAGTTCGACCTGAACGTGCCGGTGGTCTATCGCGAGTCGACGTATCAGTCCGGCGGCGGCAATCAGGGCGCTGCAGGGGTGACCACCGAAGAAACCGTGACCAAGGATCCAACCATTGGCGACGTCAACTTCGGTATCGCCTACAAGTTCCTCGACGAGTCGGTCAACACCCCGGACGCCGTCGTCACCTTGCGCGTCAAGGCGCCGACCGGCAAAGACCCGTTCGGCATCAAGCTGCGCCAGACCGACGCCAACTCCAACCTGTTCGTGCCCGACACCCTGCCCACCGGCAACGGCGTCTGGTCGATCACGCCGGGTATCTCGCTGGTCAAGACGTTTGACCCGGCGGTGCTGTTCGGCAGCCTCTCCTACACCCACAACCTGGAGGAGTCGTTTGACGACATCAGCTCCACCGTCAACCAGAAAACCCCGGGTAAAGTGCGCATCGGCGACAGCTTCCAGATCGGCGCCGGTATCGCCTTCGCGCTCAACGAGAAGATGAGTATGTCGTTCTCGGTCTCCGACCTGGTGCAACGCAAAAGCAAGCTGAAACAGGACGGCGGCGATTGGGAATCGGTGGTTTCCAGTGACGCGAACGCCGGTTACTTCAACGTTGGCATGACCATCGCGGCGACCGACAACCTGACGATCGTGCCGAACTTGTCGATTGGTATGACCGATGATGCGCCGGACTTTTCGTTCAGCCTGAAATTCCCGTATTACTTCTAGGTAAAAGCAAAAGATCGCAGCCTTCGGCGGCTCCTGCATGTGGATTCGAGTAATCCCTGCAGGAGGCGCCGAAGGCTGCGATCTTTTGATTCTCAGGCTCTTGCTCGTGACCACTCATCGGAAACACGTCCGCACCTGTCAGATCTGACAGGTGCGCTTTTCGCATAAATAACTTCTGATAGCTCCAGCGTCTGGTCGCCCGTGACCAGCCCGTGTTCAGGAGATTTGCCATGACCATTCTTCTCGCTGCCGATTTGTTTCCTCCAAAAATTCCCATGGCAACTGATCTGGAAACACCAGAGGCGTATCACGGCGGTATTTCACTGGAAGCCGTGAGAACGGGTTACCTGACAGCTGTTGTCGATCCTTGGGTCAACCAGAGTATTGGAGAAAAGTGCGCCTTCCACTGGGATAACTCGCTCTTACCGGTTCGAACGATAGAAATCGATGACACCAATCTCAATAAACAGCTGCTGTTCCAGATCCCGGCAGGTCAAATCACCAACGGCGACGCTTACGCGTTTTACAAAGTAACCCGGCCACATCAGCAGCCTGTGAAATCCCAGGAAATACTGATGCTGGTCAAATTCACCCGGCCCGGCGGCGATGACAGCGACAGTGAACCGGGAAATTCCGGTCTCGTGTACACGCTGGATCCGGATCCGTCGAAGGGGGTGGATGCCGAAATGGCCAAGCTGGGCGTCAAGCTGTTGGCGAGCTACGTAAACTGCGCCACATTCGACCGAATTATCGGGCGCTGGGGTGACCAGGTGGTGTCCTACTATCCAGTCACCAGAGAGCAGATCGAAGATCCGGTCAACAATCCGATCTTTCTCACCTTCACCGAAAAAGTCATCAGAGACGAAGGCAACGGCAGGAACATCGAAGTGAGTTATCAGGTGTTCGACCGGGTCGGCAATCTGCCGGATCCGAACGCGCCGTGGTCGAAAGTCACCTATGTGAATGTGGACCTGAGCATCAGCCGCTTGCCGGCGGCAACAATCTGGGTCAACAACCAGAACGTCACCACCATCGACCTGAATGTGCTGGGCACGAGCGACGCCGATGCACGGGTTTATTTCACCCAGCCGGATTTCCAGATTGGAGACGAGGTCGAGCTAAGGTGTACCGGCCAGACACCTGAGGGAGTACCTGTCACGATCGGACCGTTGGTACACACGGTCGGCGCCGTGCCTGGGCACTTCGATTTCAAGCTGGCCAATGCCTCAATCAGGGCCATGGTCAATGGCTCGGCCACGACCAACTACAAGTTACTCCGCGCCAACGTACCTGCGCGTCCGTCCAATGACGTTGTTGTTCCAATCACTGGCGAAGTCAGTCAGTTGAAGCCGCCAACGGTTGTCGAGGCGCCGGATTACAAACTTGACCCGAACCGGCATCAGAATGGCTTCACCGCGGTGTTTGACACTTCGATGTTTGGCGCAAATCACGAGGTAAAACTGGAAATCGTCGGCAGACCCGGCGCCGGCTCAGTACCTCCGCAGCAAAAGCCGGTGGCGGGACAGTCGAAAGTGCAATTCGACATTGATTTCTCCGTCACCGGGGCAAATCTGCAGCGCAGTGTGGAGTTGATATACAGCCTGATAGTTAATGGACAGCCGACGCCGGTGCAGAGTGTGACGCTGGTGATTGGTGAGTTGCTGCAGTCGAGCATGCCGATGCCGAAGTTTGAGGGCTTTGATGGGAAGGTGTTGGATGTCGGGTTGATCAAGGATGATACGAAGGTGTTGTGTGGGGCCTGGCCGTTTCAGCGGGCGGGGTTGAAGATCTGGTTGAAGTATGTGGAGACGTTTGCCGAGGGTGGGGAGCGGGTTAAGGAGCAGTTTGTAGGAGCAGTACATGATCAGGGGGTGGGGCTTAGTTATTTGGCTGAGGTGGAGTGGTTGCGGGGGTGTAAGGCAGATTCAAAACTGGTTATAGTTTTAATTGTTGGGTTATTTGCCGAAGCAATATTGACCGATGCCATTGCTTGTAACATCCCGCGTTATTCTGTAATCGCCGGATTTGATGACCTGACTACTTTTACTGATTATGATCGCAACGGCTGGGTGGATTCGGAGGCAGTTACACCCACAATAATATCTAGACTAGGGGAAGAGTATTTCCTAGAGCCGACGTATGCACATTTTTGGGGAATAATTATTCAGAAAACTTTCAACAATCTCAAACTTGGCCAGTTTTATGAGTTATCCTGCCGATTCAAAGCGCCATTTGGCACGCGGATTTTCATTTCAAGCGGCACGGAACAGCTGTGCGCAGTTGTGGTAGAGACGAGCAGCGATTGGCAGTTCTTCAGAGCTCCATTCTTGGTTAGAAATAACCCAATGACAGTGAGGTTCCGAATTGCTGGTGTCCAAAATGCAACCCCTGCCTTGGACTGTCTGCGAATAAGATCGTCTCCCTACAACTGACATGCGCTGAGAATGCGTCTAGCATGTACTGCCTGCATAGCAGACTGCTTTCCCGGGTTTTGACAATTTTACTTAAAGGGTCGACGACAATCCGATCATCTAATCTGGTGCTTGTGAAGCAAACGATAGAACGTCGGCCGCGAAACCCCTAACACTTTCGCGGCCACACTCAAATTATCACTGTGCCGGTTAAGCACATCACACAACGCCTGCCGCTCCGCCCGGGTCTTGTAATCCTCCAGCGTGCCCATCGGTGTTGCGATGGAGTGCTGGCTGATCAATCCCAGATCCCGCGCCTCGATCTGCCGCCCCTCTGCCAACACCAACCCGCGCCGTACCCGGTTCGCCAGCTCGCGGACATTCCCCGGCCAGTCGTGCTTGCCCATGGCAATCAGCGCATCTTCGCTGAAGCTCCTTGGCCGGCGGCCGGTCTCATGGCTGTAGAAGTGCGAAAAGTGGTTGGCCAGCATCGACAGATCGCCGTGGCGTTCACGTAATGGTGCGGTCACCACTTGCAGCACGTTGAGCCGGTAATACAGGTCTTCACGAAAACGCTTTTTCTCGATCGCTGCTTCCAGGTCGACGTGGGTTGCGGCCAGCACTCGCACGTCGACCGGGATCGGCTGACTGCCGCCGACCCGCTCGATGTGCTTTTCCTGGAGAAAACGCAGCAGATTGGCTTGCAATTCCAGCGGCAGATCACCGATTTCATCGAGGAACAACGTCCCGCCATTGGCCGCTTCGATGCGCCCGACCTTGCGCTGATGGGCGCCAGTGAACGCGCCTTTCTCGTGGCCGAAGAGTTCGGACTGGATCAAATGCTCGGGAATCGCGCCGCAGTTGATTGCTACGAACGGTTTGTTGTGGCGCTGGGATTGTCGGTGCAGGGTGCGGGCGACCAGTTCTTTGCCGGTGCCGCTTTCGCCGCGAATCAGCACGGGCGATTCGGTCGGTGCAAGTTTGCTCAGCAGTTTGCGCAGTTCGCGAATCGGTTTGCTGTCGCCCAGCAGTTCGTGTTCCGGCTGGTCGACATGTATCGTGCCCTGCCCGCGCAGGCGCGCCATGCCGAAAGCACGACCCAGGGTGACCTGTACGCGCGAGACGTCGAAGGGCAAGGTATGGAAGTCGAAGAACCATTCACAGACGAAGTCGCCGACGTTCTGCAAACGCAGGACTTCCTGATTGAGTACGGCGATCCATTCGGTGCCGCTGCGGCTGATCAGCTCCTTGACCGCGTCAGGGCGTTCAAGGTGAAACGGCTGCAAGCGCAGCAGGCCGACGTCGCAGGCGCGCGCGCTGGCATTCTCAAGATTACAACTGTCGACATCCCAGCCTACGGCGCGCAATCCGGGCAACAGGCGATGACAGTCGTCGCAGGGATCGACCACCAGTAAACGTCTCGACGCAGGCGCTTCGCTCATGACTGTTCCTTGGCGCCAAACATTGGAAATGATCGTAAAAACAGTCATTTGGCAGACCCGGTTGTAACACTAGCAAGATTTTGACGGGGGCTTGTATCGATTGCTTATAGGGGGGCTGTTAAAAGAGTTATAAGAAAGTTGGTTGTTAGTTAGCTATCGACTATTTGCGTTGTGTCAGAGAGCGGCCCCCCTCACCCTAGCCCTCTCCCGAGCGAGAGGGAACTGACCGAGGTGTTTGCACGGGGTACGCCGATCTGAAAGACCAAGCCGGACTCGAGTTTGAAAAGCCCACAAATCGGCTCCCTCTCCTCGGGGAGAGGGTTGGGGTGAGGGGTGAATTCAGCGCGGTGTTCAGACATGGCAGGATCAACGAAACGAACTTACGTTATGTAAAGAACTTGAAATTTCTTTGTTTCACTTGTGACCCGCCCCCCGGTTGCGTGCATCAGTACAAGTAACCCGCCGCACGGTAAGCCCAACCGCCGGCACATCACTTGATTGGGCGCTAATAGAGAGAAGACCCCATGACTGCCCCGCTCCGTATCAACGAAGCTCTTTTGATTGCCAACCACGCCTTCAAGCCTTTTCAGTGCGTGGCCTGGGCGCCACAAGACGGCAATGGCGAACTGAGCCTGACCGTCGTCGACCGCACCAACTCCCATATCGGTCGCAAACAGATCCCGAGCAGCGCCTATTCTGACCCAGCGCAACTTGAACAACTGCTGCAGCAGGCCCGCGCCGAGTTGAGCGAAGAAGGTCACACGCTGCAATCGTGGTCGATGCCACACTGATGACAGAACAAGGGCGGATGACGTTAAAGTCATCCGCCCTTTTCATGTGAGATAGCCGTTAGTTCTCGGGTCAGATATTGCTTAAATGCTTGGCTCGCTTGCGACTGGTTCAACAAGACACTGTTCTGGCACAGTGCGACCGTCGTTCTGTTAGTTCTTCCAGTTGTACTTCTCGTGGTTCAGGGATTGAATGTTTCGCTCATGCAGTCAGCCGCCCAATCACTGGGTATCGGCTCACTCGCAAGGAGCCTCGCGCATGTCCACCCTGAACACTTATGCCCTACCTACCGCTTGGAATAATCCGGGATCGCTCGATTCGGCATTCGCTATCGGTGGCGTTGCGCAAGTGTACTTTGCCGGCAGTCTCTCCAGTCTGACCCAGCACGTTACCCTCGATGCACAGGGCCGAATTCTCGTCGCCGCGAAAGTAGGTACAGCCAACGGCAGCCGTTTTGGCTTGGCACGGTTGCTCGCCGATGGCTCCGCCGATTTGTCCTTCGGCCATCAGGGCAGCGTGATCGGCAGCTTCGTCAAAGGTTTCGAAGCCAGGGCCGGCAAGGTCCAGGTGCTGCCTGATGGCAGAATCATGCTGGCAGGTCTGCACTATGAAAATACCCATCGCACCCTGCCGGCCCTCGCCTTGTTTGATGCCAAGGGCCAGCCAGATCAACGCTTCGGTGCTGACGGCTTCCAGGTCGTGCGGCTGCCCGGCGATTTGTCCATGGGCACCCGTGACAGTTGGTTGCCACCGGGGGTGCCGGGCGTCGAGGCTTGTGATTTTGCGGTGCAGGCAGACGGCCGCATTTTGCTGATCGCCAACCATCATTTCAGCCTCGCCGATCACGCCGGGATGCTGATTCGCCTCGAACCCGACGGTGGCCTGGACCAATCCTTCAACGGGCGCGGATTTGTCATGGTCCGCCACCTGCTGCTCAATACCTGGCTGAGCACGCTGCTGTTGAAGCAGGATGGGCGCATCGTCGTGGCCGGTTCGATCGACTTTCCGCAACAGGGACTGCTGGCGGTATATCGGCCCGATGGAAGCCTGGACGAGCGCTTTGCGGTTGACGGCTTCATGGCCTTCAAGGCGCAGGGCAACAGCGCTCAGGTCAATCAGATCATTGAATCTGAGGACAGGCTTTATTGTTTTGGCAGCAGTCGCGATCCGATCCGCTGCCTGACATTCGTCCTGCACACCAATGGCAGACCGGATTTGCACTGCCATCACGGCCTGCCGCAAGTGTTGGACATTGGCCCCAGCGGTTGCCAATGGAATGCGGCTCAGTTGATGAGCGACGGTCGGATCATCGCTGTCGGGGCCACCATCGGCGGGGTTGAGGCGGATTTCATGGTCGCCCGCTATCAACGCAATGGCAGCCTCGACCCAGAGTTTGGCGAAGGCCACGGCTGGCTGCGCACGCGGTTGGGCAGAAGTCTCGATACGGCGAATTCGTTAGCGGTCCAAGCTGACGGGGCCATTGTCGTCGGCGGGTATTCGCTGGATGGCAATTACCGGGCCTTGGTTGCGCGCTATCTGAATCAATAGTGCGTTCGACAGCCAATGCGAGGGGCCGCTTGATCTTCCCTGAAACATCCGGCAACTTTCGCGCTTCTAAATAAAAGGAGCAGCCGATGTCCGGTTCAATCGCCCAAGCGTTCGCGCACAACTTCCTCGGGCAATCGCCACGCTGGTACAAGGCGACCATCGTCGGTTTTCTCATTCTCAATGCTGTGGTGCTGTTCACCATCGGTCCGGTTGCGGCGGGTTGGCTGCTGGTGATCGAATTCATTTTCACCCTGGCCATGGCGCTCAAGTGCTATCCGTTGATGCCGGGCGGCTTGCTGTTAATTGAAGCATTGCTGTTGAAGATGACCACGCCACAGGCGCTTTACGATGAGTTGGTGCACAACTTTCCGGTGATCCTGCTCCTGATGTTCATGGTCGCCGGCATTTACTTCATGAAGGATCTGCTGCTGTTCCTCTTCTCGCGCCTGCTGTTGAGCGTGCGTTCGAAAGCCATTCTGGCGCTGATGTTCTGCTTCTTGTCGGCGTTTCTTTCGGCGTTTCTTGATGCGTTAACCGTGACGGCGGTAATCATCAGTGCGGCTGTCGGGTTCTACTCGGTGTATCACCGGGTCGCGTCGGGCAATGATCCGCGTCAGGACAGCGAGTTCAGTGACGACCAGCATCTACCGTCGCTGCATCATGACGACTTGAATCAATTTCGCGCGTTCCTGCGCAGCCTGCTGATGCATGGCGCGGTCGGCACGGCGCTGGGTGGCGTCTGCACACTGGTGGGTGAGCCGCAGAACTTGTTGATCGGCCACGAGATGGGCTGGCATTTCGGCGAGTTCTTCACCAAGGTGGCGCCGGTTTCGCTGCCAGTGCTGGTGGCAGGTCTGGTCACCTGCGTACTGCTGGAGAAGCTGCGCTGGTTCGGTTACGGCACATTGCTGCCGGACAATGTGCGCGCTGTGCTGGCCAACTATGCGGCGGAAGACAACGCGAAGCGCACCTCGCGCCAGACGGCGGCTTTGCTGGTGCAAGGTGCCGCGGCGCTGATTCTGATCGGTTGCCTGGCGTTTCACTTGGCGGAAGTCGGCCTGATTGGTTTGATGGTGATTGTGTTGATCACTGCGTTTACCGGAATCACTGACGAACATCGCCTGGGTAGCGCCTTTAAGGATGCAATGCCGTTTACCGCGTTGCTGGTGGTGTTTTTCGCCGTAGTGGCAGTGATTCATGATCAGCAATTGTTCGCCCCGCTGATCCAGTGGGTGCTGGCGCTGCCTATGGATCAACAGCCGGGCATGTTGTTTATCGCCAACGGCGTGCTTTCGGCGATCAGTGACAATGTGTTTGTCGCGACCATTTACATCACCGAAGTGAAACAAGCGTTCCTCGCCGGGCACATGAGTCGCGAGCATTTCGAGGCGCTGGCGATTGCGATCAACACCGGGACCAATCTGCCGAGTGTGGCGACACCGAATGGTCAGGCCGCGTTTTTGTTCCTGCTGACCTCGGCGATCGCGCCGCTGGTACGCTTGTCTTACGGGCGCATGGTGTGGATGGCGCTGCCGTATACCGTGGTGATGGGCCTGCTGGGCTGGTACGCGGTGAGCTACTGGCTCTGACAGAACACTGATTGAAACTGTGCAAGCGGGCTTGCTCGCGAAAGCGGTGTGTCAGTGAACTGATTTGTTGCCTGACCCGGCGCCTTCGCGAGCAAGCCCGCTCCCACACTGGTTTTGTGTTTTTGCCGGGATTTTGCGCACGCCGCTGAAACCTTGTAGGAGTGAGCCTGCTCGCGATAACGGCGGCACATCCACCCTCTCAGTCGCCTGACCCGGCGCCTTCGCGAGCAAGCTCGCTCCCACAATGGTTTCCGGTGAGCCGAATTCCAGGCAGCCCATATCAGGCTTTGATTTGACTCAGTGCGGGAGGATGTACTTTTTGATCGCCTGGGCCACGCCGTCTTCGGTGTTCGGCGCGGTGACGACGTCGGCCTGGCGCTTAACCGCCTCTTCCGCCTGGCCCATGGCAATCGACAAACCTGCACATTTGAACATCGCCGGGTCGTTGCCGCCGTCGCCGATGACGGCGGTCTGTTCCAGCGGTACGCCGAGGTACTCGGCAATCGTCGTCAGCGCAGTGCCCTTGTTGGCCTCCAGCGCAGTGACGTCGAGATACACCGGCTGCGAACGCGACACCTGAGCCATACCGTTGACCTTCGGCAACAGCTGCGCCTCCAGTTCGATCAACAGTTCTGTGTTGTTGCTGGTCGCGACAATCTTGTCGATCCGCTGCAGATACGGCTCAAAACTCTCCACGACCACCGGCGGGTAACCGAGGCCACTTTGCTCACGCGGAACCATCGGCCCGTGCGGGTCCTTGAGCAGCCAGTCACCGCCGCTGAACACCCAAACCTCGACGTCCGACTGATCGGCAAACTGCGCCAGCGCAATCAGTGCGGTCGTCGCCGGCAAATAATGCGCGGCCAACAGTGTGCCGTCCGGTTTGACGATGGTGCCGCCATTGAACGCCGCCGTCGGCAGATCAACGCCCAGGGCCTCGATCTGTTGCAGCATGGCTTTCGGCGGGCGTCCGCTGGCGAGGCTGAACAGTACGCCGGCCTCGCGCAATGAGCGCACGGCGTCAATGGTGTGTTGATTCAGCGTGTGATCGGGCAACAACAAGGTGCCGTCCATGTCGCTGAGCAGAAAACGGATGGGTTGTTTCGCCAGGTCACTCATCCCAGACCGTGCCAGACGCGGCCATCGCGAGTCAGGAGATCTTCCGCAGCTTGCGGGCCATCGTCACCAGCCGCGTACAACTCGACGCTGGCGTCCTGCTGCCAGGCATCGAGGAATGGCTGCACGGCTCGCCAACCGTTCTCGATATTGTCAGCGCGCTGGAACAGCGTCTGATCACCGGTCAGGCAGTCGTAGATCAAGGTTTCGTAGCCGGTGGAAGGCTGCATCTCGAAGAAATCCTTATACGCAAAACCCAGTTCGATATTGGCCATGTTCAACGCCGGCCCCGGCCGCTTGGCCAGCAGGTCGAACCACATGCCTTCGTTTGGCTGGATCTGGATACGCAGATAAGTCGGCTGCAGCTCATCGACTTCGGTGTCGCGGAACTGCGCGTACGGCGCCGGTTTGAAGCAGATGACGATTTCCGTGTCGCGTACGCTCATGCGTTTGCCGGTGCGCAGGTAGAACGGCACGCCGACCCAGCGCCAGTTATCGATCATCACCTTGAGCGCCACATAGGTTTCGGTGGTGCTGTCGGGCGAGACGTTGGCTTCTTCGCGATAACCGTTCAACGGTGTGCCGTCGCGCTCGCCCGATGTGTACTGGCCGCGCACTGAGTTGGCCCGCGCCTCTTCGGTGGACCAGGGGCGAATTGCCCCCACTACCTTGGCCTTCTCGCCACGCACCGCATCGGCGCCGAATGCGGCCGGCGGTTCCATGGCGACCATGGCCAGCAACTGGAACAGGTGATTGGGCACCATGTCACGCAGTGCGCCGGTGTGTTCGTAAAAACTGCCACGGGTTTCGACGCCAACGGTTTCCGCCGCCGTAATCTGCACATGGTCGATGTAATGATTGTTCCAGAACGCTTCGAACAGGCTGTTGGAGAACCGGCTGACCAGAATGTTCTGCACAGTCTCCTTGCCCAAATAATGGTCGATCCGGTAGATCTGCTTCTCGGACATGACCTTGAGCAGGCAAGCATTCAAGGCTTCGGCGGTGTGCAGGTCGGAGCCGAATGGCTTCTCGATCACCACCCTTCTGAACGCTTCGGGCGTTTCTTCAAGCAAACCGGCGCTGCCGAGGCGGCGCACCACCTCACTGAAGAAACGCGGCGCGGTGGCCAGATAGAACACCGCATTGCCAGTGCCGCTGTCGGCGATTTTCGCCGCCAGGGCTGAATAAGTGCTGTCGTCGAGGAAATCGCCCTGGACGTAGCTGATGCCTTTGGCGAGCTTGGCCCACAAGACCGGATCAAGCATCTGATCGCCCTTGCCGACCTTCGCCGCCACTTCAGTGCGGATGAAGTCCTCGAGCTTCTGCGCGAAGGCTTCATCGGTAATGGCGTTGTGATCAACGCCGACGATCCGCAGATTCTCGTCGAGCAGGCCGTCGCGACTGAGGTTGTACAGCGCCGGCATGAGCAAACGCTTGACCAGGTCGCCGTGGGCACCGAACAGGAACAGCGTGGTCGGTGGTGCGGGTTCTGCCTTGGATTTTCTGCGGATCGTACGGGTCATTTTTTCGCGGTCTCCACGTGGCCGCCGAAGCCGAAGCGTTGTGCCGACAGGATCTTGTCACCGAAGGTGCCTTGCCCGCGCGAGCGGTAACGGGAGAAGAGCGAGTTGGACAGCACCGGAACTGGCACCGCCTGCTCCATGGCCGCCTCGATGGTCCATTGGCCTTCGCCGCTGTCGGCTACCGAGCCGGAGAAACCGTCGAGCTTCGGATCGCTGGCCAGCGCATCGGCAGTCAGGTCCAGCAGCCACGACGAAACCACGCTGCCACGACGCCAGACTTCAGCGATATCAGCCACGTTCAGGTCGAAACGCTGATCTTCAGGCAAACGTTCGCTGGATTTGGTCTTGAGGATGTCGAAGCCCTCGGCGAACGCGGCCATCATGCCGTACTCGATGCCGTTGTGAATCATCTTCACGAAGTGCCCGGCACCGGCAGGACCGGCGTGGATGTAGCCATGCTCGGCGCGATGGTCGTCGGACTTGCGGTCCTTGGTGCGCGGGATGTCGCCCATGCCCGGCGCCAGCGCGGCAAACAGCGGGTCGAGGCGCTGCACGGTTTCAGCGTCGCCGCCGATCATCATGCAATAGCCGCGCTCAAGGCCCCAAACGCCGCCGGAGGTGCCGACGTCGATGTAGTGCAGGCCCTTCTCATTCAGAGTCTTGGCCCGACGGATGTCATCCTTGTAGTTGGTGTTGCCGCCGTCGATGATGGTATCGCCGGGTTCGAGCAATTCGCTCAGGGTGTTGATGGTGTCTTCGGTCGGCGCGCCGGCCGGCAGCATGACCCAGACCGCGCGCGGCTTGTCGAGGCCGGCGACCAGCGCTGGCAAGTCGGCGACGCCAGTGGAGCCCTCGGCGACCAGGTTATCGATGAAAGCGGTATTGCGGTCGTAAACAACGGTGGTGTGCCCGTTGAGCATCAGACGTCGCGCAATATTGCCGCCCATGCGGCCCAGTCCAATAATCCCGAGTTGCATGTGCTGATGCTCCTTACTACAAATAAATGTGTGTCATTGGTTATAGCCCAACGCGACTGATGGAGGTTAGTCCAGAGCGTTGCGATGAAGTTTCCGGGCATTGTGCCCGATCCAGAGTGATAACGCCCCGAATCCTGCCGAAGACACACCGACCATGAAAAATAAAAAAGTTCCCTTTAAGGGCAAAAGAAATCAAAATTGGCGCCGATAGTAAGTCAAGCGCCTCGGCACGAGGAGTGACTTACAGTTGATGCACGCCATTTGCGAGGTGAGCAATGGGCACAGTACACACAGCAATGCCGCCACAAACCCTCTACGTTACGATCCGTCGCGATGAATTGCGCCAGTTGAAAGACGAGCGCGACCAGTTGCAGCACGAATTGGCGCAATTGCGCGCACTGACCCAAGGCTCGCAGCCGCAACCGCGTCCGGTTGTGCAGCGCGCACCGCACGCCTGATCCCCGCTTGCTTCGGGAACGGCCATCGTCGTTCCCGACACGTTGCACCTCTGAACGCCTGATACCCATCAGAAGCGGGCTTAACAAATCTTTCACATGCCCTTGGGGATACTCCGCCCCATTCTGGCCGTACCTGCGCGTACGGCCTCTGTTCGTCGGTGTCATGGAAGCGTTCCGGCGTGGGTTTGATGATTGAGCTGGAGCGCGTAATGGCATTGTTCAAACGCAGCAAAACGACTGCGAGCGGTTTCGACTGGGCCGGATTTATCTGGCTGTTCGTCTTCTTCTGGTATTTCTCGGGTATCACTCAACTGCTGATCCAGCTGACCGGCACATCCGGCTTCACCGGATTTCGTCAGGCGTTCGTGATGAGCGCGCTGTGGCTGGCGCCGATGTTGCTGTTCCCCAAACACACTCGCCTGCTCGCCGCCATCATCGGCGTAGTGCTGTGGGCCTGCTCGATGGCCAGCCTCGGCTACTTCTTCATTTATCAGCAGGAATTCTCCCAGAGCGTCATCTTCATCATGTTCGAGTCGAACGTGTCGGAAGCCGGCGAGTACATGACTCAGTACTTCGCCTGGTGGATGATCCCGGCGTTCCTCGCCCATACCGCGTTCGCTTACTTTTTATGGACGCGTCTGCGCCCTGTTTACATGCCGCGCGGTCGCGCGCTTGTAGCGGCGACGGCGATTGTAATCGCCGTGGTCGGCTACCCGCTGGTCAAGCAGACCCTGCGCATGGGCACCTTCGCCCAAGGCTTCGAGAAATTCGAAACCCGCATCGAGCCCGCCGTGCCGTGGCAGATGGCCGTGGCGTATCACCGCTATCAGGAAACCCTCGGTGACATGCAGGGCATGCTCGACAGTGCGAGCAAGATCCCGCCGCTGAAAAACCTCAAGGACGCCTCTGCCGGTCAGCCGGCGACTTTGGTGCTGGTGATCGGCGAATCGACCAACCGTCAGCGCATGAGCCTCTACGGTTACCCGCGCAACACCACGCCGGAACTGGACAAGCTCAAGGATCAACTGGCGATCTTCGACAACGTCATCACCCCGCGCCCCTACACCATCGAAGCGTTGCAGCAAGTGCTGACCTTCGCCGATGAGCAGAACCCGGATCTGTACCTGTCGACGCCATCGCTGGTCAGCGTGATGAAACAGGCCGGTTACAAGACCTTCTGGATCACCAACCAGCAGACCATGACCAAGCGCAACACCATGCTCACGACCTTCTCCGAACAGGCCGACGAGCAGGTGTACCTGAACAACAATCGCAACCAGAACGCCGCGCAATACGATGGCGACGTGATCGAGCCGTTCAACAAGGCACTGACTGATCCGGCTCAGCGCAAACTGATTGTCGTGCACCTGCTCGGCACACACATGAGCTACCAGTACCGTTATCCGCCGACTTTTGACAAGTTTCAGGATCGCCAGGGCGTCCCTGCCGGCGTACGCGACGATCAACTGCCGACCTACAACAGCTACGACAATGCGGTGCTTTACAACGACTTCGTGGTCTCGAGCCTGATCAAGGACTACGCCAAATCTGATCCGAACGGCTTTTTGCTGTACCTGTCCGACCACGGCGAAGACGTCTTCGACTCGGCCGGCCACAGCACGCTGGGCCGCAACGAGAACAAGCCGACCGCGCCGATGTACACCATCCCGTTCATGGCCTGGGCCTCGCCGAAGTGGAAGCAAAACCACGACTGGAACTTCGCTGGCGACCTCAGCCGGCCGTACAGCAGCTCGCAGTTCATCCACACCTGGGCGGATCTGGCCGGGTTGAGTTCGGATGAACTGGATCGCAGCAAGAGTCTGGTCAGCGACAGCTTTGTGCCGCGCAAACTGTTGATTGGTGATCCGTATCAGACGGCGAAACGGTCACTGATCGATTTCAGCTTGATGAAGCCCAAGCAGCCTGCTCCGGGAGAGGTGGCGCAGAAGTAACACGACAAAGGGCCTGCGAAGGCCCTTTTTTGTGTGTGCTGATGGGCGTGCTGCGTCGGCACTCCACATTGAAATACCCGGCAATATTTGCCCTTGACCCGCGTTAACCCATTGTTAATGGCCGCAACGCAGACTCTCTTCCGCGGTCTGCTTCACGGACGAACCGACTCCCACTTGTTCAGTAGGAGGCAACATGAAAATCACCCCTTTCATCCTCACCACCCTGCTCGCCCTCGGTTCCACCAGCGCCTTCGCTGAAGGCGGTGCCGAGCGTATGCGTTATTACTACGACAATTTCCCGGTCCAGCGCGCGCAAAGCGAGCAGAAGGCCGACGCCAGCGCGAAGGAAATTCGCGTCCCTGCTGACCAGACGGCGCAGGTGACCGAGTCTTATCGCGACTGAGTTTTATCGAGCAACCGATGGACCTCCCGTGGCTCCGCTCTGGCCCGGGAGATGACAGTTGAGGCGCCCTGTTTGGGGCGCCTTTTTTTTGGTCAGGCAGATTGGGCCAGTTCGATGTATTGCGCCCGGCCAACTCGGTCAGTCACCTCTCCCTCTGGGAGAGGGTTAGGGTGAGGGAATTTTCAGGCCTGTAAATCCTTTATCCAGAACAGCATCCGTCCGTGATCCGGATTGAACATCCCCGGTGCAAAGCCGAATTTGCGATACGACCCTTGCGCCACCGCATTGCCTTCCAGCACCTCCAGGGTGATTTTGCAGCAACCGCGCTGGCGGGCGATTTCCTCGACTTTCTGCAGCATTTTCTGGCTTAGCCCCAAGCCGCGGAATTTGCCGACCACCGCGACGTCGTGAACATTGACCAGCGGTTTACAGGCAAAGGTCGAGAAGCCCTCGAAACAGTTGACCAGCCCGGCCGGTTCGCCGCCAACGAAGGCCAGCACGCTGAAAGCATGCGGGCGGCGAGCGAGTTCTTCGGGCAGGCGTTGCAGCAGTTCAGGGGCGATTGGATGACCGCCGCCCATGGGATCTTCGGCGTAGTGGTTGAGCACGATGCCGATGGCTTCGGCGTGCACCGGGTTGCTGTAGCTGGCCTGAAGTACGAGTATTTCTGCGGAATCCATTTCCATCCCCGATAAACAAAGGCCCCGGCGTGCAAGGTGCTTGCTGAAAGGCTGAGGGGACATTAGCTTGGGTGCGCCGGAGAGGGCAACTTGAAAAGCTGCGATCTTTCGCGGTCAGTGGCCCCAGACAAGTTCTTCCGTCCAGCCCAGCTCGGCGAAGTCCTCGGCGCGCAACGCGCTTTCCCCTGCACAGAAGAACTCATCCAGTTGCGGTGGCTTCACCGTCGTGCCGCTGAGCATGGCGTGCACCTGGCCACGATGATGAATCTGGTGTTCGAACAGATGCGAAAGCATGCGCAGGCGGCTGTCATGTTGTGGCGTGTCACGGGCGATGGTGACGATCCTTGGCAGATCGGCATCCCGCAGTTGCTCGCAATAGGCGATCAGACGGCGATCGACGCGAACCTGTTCTGCACGCAGCGCGGCGGCGGTAGTAAACGGCTCGTCCTGATTGAAGAACACATAGCAATCGGGATGCGGCTCGTCACCGCGCAATTCGCGCTCCAATGCGTCGACGTAGAACCAGTCGCAGGTGAGGATGTGATTGAGCGTCAAGCGAATGCTCGGGAAGAAACTCACCCGCGGCGCGACCAGTTCAGCGGCATCGAGCCGGGTCCAGGCCTTGGCCAGGCGATGATTGGCCCAGGCATTCTGGTAAGCCATGGTCAGCAGATGATGGGACAGCGGTTGACTCATGTCGGCGCCCTCTTCTTTCAAGCTTCGGCGAAACGCTGCAACTGCATCTCCTGCAACCGGCTGAGGGTGCGGCGGAACGGGAATTCCAGATAGCCCTCGGTGTAGAGCGCGTTCATCGGCACGCTTGCCGCGACGTACAGAGGCACCTTGCGGTCGTAGCATTCGTCGACCAGCGCGATGAAGCGGCGCACGCCATCGTCGTGTACTGACAACTGCGGCAGCTCCCGATCGCCGGCGACGACACGCTCGGCGCCGTCTTCGGTACCGCGCGCAATGCGTCCTTCGCGCTTCTTGGCGCTGAGGTTCGGCACTTCGCTTAACAGGATAGCCCGGTAGCGATCACACAGGGCAATGAAGTCCATGGCGGCGAAAGGTTGTTCGCACAGATCGCTGTAACGGCACCACAGTACGGATTCATTGGCCTGTACCACTTTGAGCATTCGATGGCCCACGGCGACGGGCTCTTCGCTGACAGTCTCATCTGAAGCGAGCGACTGGAACACGGCATCGAGTGCACTCGGCGAATCGGTCGTGCTGACAAAATAGCGCTGCGCGATCGCCCCCGGATGCAAGCGATGGTCCTCGGCGCCATTCACCGCGACCACCTGCATATGCGCCTTGATCGCCGCAATTGCCGGTGTAAAGCGATCACGGTTGAAGCCATCGGCGTATAGATCATCGGGCGGCAGATTGGAGGTGCAAACGATCACCACGCCTTCCTCGAACATCACCTGAAACAGCCGGCCGAGAATGATCGCGTCGCCAATGTCACTGACGAACAGTTCGTCAAAACACAGCACACGCACTTCGCCAGCCAGTTCCTTGGCCAGGGCGCGCAACGGATCGGCGATGCCACTGAGTTGAAACGAACGCTGATGCACCCAGCCCATGAAGTGATGAAAGTGTTGACGCCGCGCCGGCACGCGCAGGCTCTGGTAGAACTGATCCATCAACCAGGTCTTGCCACGACCGACCGGCCCCCACAGATACACGCCGCTGACCGAGCGGGCACCGGCGTGCAAGGCTTCATGGCATTTCTGCAAGGCCCAGACCGCGTGTTCCTGGGCTTCATCCTGAATGAAGCCCTTGTGGTCGACCGCGTATTGCCAGGCACTGAGGGGGGAGTCGAAAGTCATGCGCGGGAGTATGCCACGGGCGATTGGCCATTGCTGATCGACGCACGCATGATCGTTCCCGCGCTCTGCGTGGGAATGCCTCAAGGGACGCTCCGCGTTCCAGCTCTGGAAGGGACGCGGAGCGTCCCGGGCTGCATTCCCACGCGGAGCATGGGAACGATCAGACCGCTTTCGCGAGCAGGCTCGCTCCCACAAAGGCAGTAAAACCTGACCTTTCAGGCAGTTATTGCTCGTTGCCCTCGCCGCCCGCTTGCGGCATTCTGCGCACCCATTTTCTGACCCGGCCCCGCCTCGCGGCGCGCACCTGACCATGACCGCCTCTGACAAAGCCCCGCGCAACAACGACCTGATCTACGGCCTCAACGACCGTCCGCACCTGACCGCCACCGTGTTCGCCGCGCTGCAACATGTGCTGGCGAGTTTCGTTGGCATCATCACCCCGACCCTGATCATGGGCGGCGCGCTGGGCCTGCAGAGTGAAATCCCTTACTTGATCAGCATGGCGCTGTTCGTCTCCGGTCTCGGCACTTTCGTACAGGCCAAGCGCTTCGGCCCGGTGGGTTCCGGTCTGCTGTGTCTGCAAGGGACCAGCTTTTCCTTCATCAGCGTGATTCTCAGCGCCGGGTTCATGGTCAAGGCGCGTGGCGGCGGTACTGACGAAATCCTTTCGACGATCTTCGGTGTGTGTTTCTTCGCAGCATTCATCGAAGTGGTGCTCAGCCAGTTCATCGGCAAGCTGCGCATGCTGATCACTCCCGTAGTGACCGGCACGATCATCACGCTGATGGGCCTGTCACTGATCAAAGTAGCCATGACCGACATCGCCGGCGGCTTCGGTGCGCCCGACCTGGGCGCGGCCAGTCATGTCTTTCTCGCGGCACTGGTGATCGGCACTATCGTTGTGCTGAACCGCGTCGACGTGCCGTTTCTGCGCCTGGGCGCGATCGTCATCGGCCTGACCCTGGGTTACGTGGTGGCATGGCTGATGGGCACGGTGGATTTCGCCTCGATGCCCGAGGTGCCGCTGGTCAGCGTGCCGGTGCCGTTCAAGTACGGTTTCAACTTCGATTGGGTGGCGTTTGTGCCGGTGGCGGTGATTTTTCTGGTGTCGCCACTGGAAGCGGCCGGTGACCTGACCGCCAACTCGATGATCTCGCGGCAACCGGTCAAAGGCCCGCTGTACATCCGCCGGATCAAATCCGGCCTGCTCGCCGACGGTCTCAACTCGGCCATGGCGGCGGTGTTCAACAGCATGCCGATGGTGACTTTCGCGCAGAACAACGGCGTGATCCAGCTGACCGGTGTGGCCAGCCGTTATGTGGCGTTTTTCATCGCCGGGCTGCTGGTGCTGCTCGGTTTGTTCCCGATGATCGGCGCGGTGCTGCAATTGATGCCAAAACCGGTGCTGGGCGGCGCCGAACTGGTGATGTTCGGCACCGTCGCCGTGGCCGGGATCAAGATCCTCGCCGAGGCCGGCCTGCATCGACGCAACATGCTGATCGTGGCGATCTCGCTGGGCATGGGCCTGGGCATCGCGGCGGTGCCGGAAGTCTTGCGCGAACTGCCGCAAGCGCTGCGCAACATCTTCGAATCGCCAATTACTGTCGGTGCGTTGTGCGCTATCGTGCTGAACATCTTCCTGCCCGAGGAATTCATCGAGCTGGAAGAAGACGATTTCGACCCGGAAGCGTCGATTCTGCAGGTCATGGAAAACCCCGACGTCACCGCCAAAGGTGAACCCGGCCAAGCGGCGGCTGTCGCACAGTTGAACCGCTGACGTCGCGCCTCGGAGAAAAGGGCTGCACCGGCAACGGTTCAGCCCTTTTTTGTCGAGAGATTCTTATGCGCCGCGTCCACGCCGTCATCCTGTCGCTCTTGCTGTTGTCCCTCAGTGCCTGCGCGCTGTTTCCCAACCGCGACCCGGTGAACATCAACGTGGTCGGCCTCGAGCCGTTACCGAGTCAGGAACTGGAAGTGCGCTTCGCGATCAAGCTGCGCGTACAGAACCCCAATGAAACGGCGATCGATTACAACGGCATCGCCCTGGATCTGGAGGTCAATGGGCATTCGCTGGCTTCCGGCGTGAGCGATCAGAGCGGTTCGATCCCACGCTTCTCTGAAGCCATTGTCACAGTGCCGGTCAGCGTCTCGGCGTTCTCGTTCCTGCGCCAGACCCTGGGCCTGAGCCAGACGCAAAGCCTCGATAACCTGCCCTACGTGCTGCGCGGCAAACTGGCCGGTGGGGTGTTTGGCACAATGCGCTTTACCGACAGCGGCAAGTTGAGCCTGCCCAAGGCGAGCGCGGCGACCTGGTAGTCCGCGGTCCAAATCGGCAGAACAACACACAACCCCTGTGGGAGCGAGCCTGCTCGCGAAGGCGGTGGTTCAGGCAACTGCGATATTCATGGTGCCTACGTCTTCGCGAGCAGGCTCGCTCTCACAGGTTCTCTACAAGTTTCAAGGTCAGGAGTTGAACCGCACCCCCGGCTTCGCACGCTCATCAACGCTCAACTCGAACACATCCGGCCGCGCATAGTGGCCGACCACATCGTAGTCGTACCGCGCACGGATCAGTTCATCCGTGTCGATCTGCGCCGTCAGCAATCCCGCCTCGCCACGCAGCGGTCCCGCCAGTACATCGCCCATCGGCCCGACAATCACACTGCCGCCAGCAATCAACGGTCGATCAACCGGCCAGTTGGCAATCTCAACCCCCAATTCATTCGGCGAGGCCTGTACCTGGCAGGCGCTGACCACGAAACAACGGCCTTCGTGGGCGATGTGGCGCATGCTGACCTGCCACATCTCGCGCTCGTCCACGGTGGGTGCGCACCAGACTTCGACACCTTTGGCATACATCGCCGTGCGCAGCAGCGGCATCATGTTTTCCCAGCACACCACCGCGCCGAGCTTGCCGACCTGGGTGTCGAACACCGGCAGCGTCGAACCGTCACCCTTGCCCCAGATCAGTCGCTCGGTTCCCGTAGGCATGAGCTTGCGGTGTTTACCGATCAGTCCTGCCTGAGGGTCGAAATACAGCACCGTGCAATACAACGTGCTGCCGGCGCGCTCGATGACGCCGATCACCAGATTGGCCCCGGTGCGCGCTGACAATCCGGCCAGCGCCTCGGTTTCCGCGCCAGGCACATCAATGGCGTTGGCAAAATACCGCGCGAAGGCCTCGCGCCCCTCGGGCAGTCGATAACCCAACTGGGTGCCAAAGCCCTCGCCCTTCGGATAGCCACCGAGCAAGGCCTCCGGCATCACCACCAGCGCCGCGCCGGATTCGCGGATCGCGTCTTCCCAGCTGAGAATCTGGTCGAGGGTTTCGCCTTTGCCGCCGGGCAAGGCGCCGATCTGCAGCGCAGCAACTATGGATTTGGCCATCGTGTTTACTCCATCAGGTTCAGGTGTTGCCGATTCTCCAGCGGCACGCGATCATGAATAAAGCCCTACCCGCTGCTGAATGATATGAGTCAAATGAATATCGCCGACATCGACCTCAACCTGCTGAAAGTCTTCGAAGCACTGCACGATGAATCCAGTGCCAGTCGCGCCGCCCTGCGCCTGGGCGTAACGCAATCGGCAGTCAGCGCGGCATTGCGTCGCTTGCGTGAGGTGTATGGCGATCAGTTGTTCGTGCGCACCGGGCGCGGTCTGGCGCCGACGCTGCAAGCCAATCAGCTGAAACCGGTGATCAGCGATGCCCTGAACAAATGCCGGCAAAGTCTGGCCATGCTTGATCCCGCGGCCAATCAATACGACGGGCGCTCGGTAGCGACTGGTCTGTCAGATGATTTTGAAATTGCCTATGGCCGCCGCTTGATCGAGGAAATCGCCCGTCGCGCGCCAAAGCTGCGGCTGATTTTCCGCCAGACCCACAGCCAGATCGTCGCCCGCGCGTTGATGGAACGCAGCATCGACCTGGCGATCACCGCCGGCGGGTTTGCCGAGCGCCTGCTCAGTCGTCAGGTGCTGGGTGAAGGTAGCTACGCGTGTCTGGTCGATCGCGACAGTCTCGCGCCCGGCCAGCAGCAGATCGAGTTGCAGGAGTTTGTTGCGCGCGAGCACATTCTGGTGTCGTCCGGCGGCTTTATCGGCATTACCGACGAGGGATTGGCGGCAGTGGGATTGAGCCGCCGAGTCTGCGCGTCGACCACGCATTTTGCCGCGCTGCCGTTTCTGCTCAAGGGCAGTCAGGCGGTGGCGACGATCCCGGCCCATGCCGCCGCAAGTATCGCGGCGCTGAGCGGACTGGCGCTGCTGCCCTGCCCTTTGGCTTTACCGCGTTATCCGGTGGAGCTCGGCTGGCGCACCAGCACGCAGATCGATCCGGTGCTGGTCAAGGTTCGCGAGGCGATTGCCGCCACGTTCAGCCAGACGTGAAGTGGTTCACTTGTTCGCCGCCATCAGGCGATTGACTTCGCTGCGCACCATGTTGGCGAACTCCGGCGGCGACATGCCGTCCAGCTCGGCGCGAACCCACTCGGCCCATTTGCCCTTGCGCTTGGAGCGTTCGCCAAACAGACGTGCGGCTTCGCCTTTGGCTTTGCCCAGATTGTTCTGCCAGAGTTCGAACAGACGGGATTTCTCATCTTCCAGCGCGGCGCGCTCTGCGAGGGATTTGTCGGCCAGATTGAAACTCATGGGGATTTGTCCTGCTGCGTAAAATGGCGACATCTTACACGCTTGGCACAAATCTCCGGTGCAGGTTTTCCCTCGTCCGCGAATGACATGCAACTTTTCGCCTGCCGCTACACTCCATTGGTCACTGTCCATTCACCTGCAAGGAGTCACCCAATGGCCCGTAAAACCGCCTCGCAAGCTGCCGAAGAGCAAATCAAGGATCAAGCTTTCAGCGAGCTTCAGGCTCTGATCGAAGAATCGGACAAACTGCTCAAGAGCAGCGCTTCACTGGTAGGCGAAGAAGCAGAAACGCTGCGTGCACAAATCGCCCAGAAACTGCAGCTGGCGCTGGACTCGGTGTCCAGCGTGCGCGACCGCACCAAACCTGCCGTCGAAGCCACAGAGAACTACATTGGTGGCCATCCATGGCAGACCGTAGCGATCTCCGCCGGTTTCGGCCTGGTGGTGGGCCTGCTGCTCGGCCGCCGCTGAGTTCAGCGTCACAAAAAAAGGCGAACCTTGCGGTTCGCTTTTTTTATGCCTGCGCAATCGACTCCCCCGCCATTTCGCGCAACTGCCGTAACGTTTGCTCATCCAGGGCGATCCCTTGTGCCATCGAGCGACTGCGCTGCAGATGCCGTCGATCCCCCGGCAGGCGCTTGAGCCCGACGCCGTGCATCTGCCGCACCAGCTCCTCGCTGCGCTGGGCAAAACTCTGTCCTGCCGCCTTGTCCGGGTCGATCACAATCAATAGCTGACCGGTCCACGGTGTTTTCGCGCCGGGATGATTGGACCAATCGAACTCGAAGGAAAAATTGCCGCCGGTCAACGCCGCTGCCAGCAACTCGACCATCATCGACAGCGCCGACCCCTTATGCCCGCCAAACGGCAGCAACGCCCCGCCCTCGAGAATTGCCTTGGGATCCTGGGTCGGTTGGCCGAGGCTGTCGACACCAATTCCGGCCGGGAGTTTTTCACCTTTGCGCGCGGCGATCTGCACATCGCCATGGGCAGTGGCGCTGGTGGCGAGGTCGAAAACAATCGGCGCGGCATTGGCCCTTGGCGCGGCGAAGGCGATCGGGTTAGTGCCGAACAACGGCCGGTCGGCCCCATGAGGTACGACGCAAGTCATGCTGTTGACCACGCTCAACGCCACCAGGCCTTCATCGGCAAACGGTTCGACATCTGGCCACAGTGCGGCGAAATGGTGCGAGTTACGAATCGCCAACACCGCGATCCCGGCATGACGGGCCTTTTCCATCAGCAGCGGTCGGGCCGCGGCCAATGCCGGCTGAGCAAAACCATTGCCGGCATCGACGCGGACAAACCCCGGCGCAACGTCTTCCACCTGGGGTACCGCATGGCCGTTGACCCAGCCGCTTTGCAGCGTCGAGACATAACCGGGCATACGGAACACGCCATGGCTATGAGCGCCATCACGCTCGGCGCCGGCGCAGTTGGCCGCGAGCACGCGCGCCACTTCGCTGGAAGTGCCGTGCCGCAGAAATATCGTTTCAAGCAATTGCGTGAGTGCTTCGAGGGATAACGAGGACGAGCCCTGATCGTGTGGCGCAGACATCTGAAGCTCCAGAATGATTATTGGAGGGAACAACAGCGTACGGTCGTTTTGCCCACCGATTAACTGCGCCCGGGCTGTCGGCTGTCAACCCTTGGGTTGATCGACCCTGCGGTCGCCGTCCGGATGCACATTCAGCGTTGGCGGGTGCGGTAACTGAATACCGCAAGCGTGGCCGGCCGCGGATTTATGGTTGAGTCCCTGCCCGATGGCGCCCCGTTCAGAGTCCTTATGATGTCCAGTTCGCCCACCCCACTGTTGTTTCCCGACATTTTGAGATCCCCCGGCCTGCATCCCGGTCTGGCCAAAGCGCATGGTCTGAACAGCAAAGACTTCAGCTGGCTGGCGCATGTGCGGCTGGCGACCCACGCCCTGCGCAGTGAACAAACCCCGCCAATGCTCGCCGAGCGCATTTTGCTCAACGCCGAAAAGCAATCACCTGTGCCGCTGGCTGGCAGTTTCGTCCTTGGCACCGGACCGGATGACGGCGGGGTGTTTCTCTATACCCCCTACGACGGCTTGAAAAAATTCAGTGACGATCAGGCGCTGACGCAGGCGTTGCAAACGCGCCTGGACAACGCCGATGAAGAGGACGATCTGCTGGCCTTTCTCACGGTATCGATGCGCAAGGAGCTGGTGGAAAAACGCGGCATAACCATGACCCGCGAAACGATCACAGGGGATGTGTTCGACGACCAGTCAACCGCCATCAAAGCGCAATTGGGCGCTTGCGCGAACGATATGCTGGACGAGCTCAAACGCCTGCCTTCGCTCTCCAGCATGTTGCAAACCATTCTCGATGCACAACTCGAGACGCACTTTGGCGACCTGCAACAATCGGCAACTCGGGTCAGTTTTTACCCGACTACTGCGCAGACCGCCGGTGAAGTCAGGCAGCCAACCCAGTCGCTGTCGCTGAGTGAAGCGCTGCTGCACTTTCGCCGGCAGGGCTGGCCCCGTGGCCAGACCGTCGAGTTTTCTCACCCCGCCAGGTCAGCCGCCGCAGATGACCAGTCAGCCTGGTCAACTGCGATCAAGTCTGCATCGGGCAAGCTGACCATTCTGCTTTTTCGGCAACTGGAAACGTATTGGAATGCCGCCTCATTCGAGGGCTCCTCACGACGCGCGTTCTTCAGTCGGACGCTGCAGGATCAGGCCCGTGCGGACCTGATGATCAAACGTGAAACGGAAATCCTCTCCGCTGGCGAGTTCGATGCCCTGCATACCTTGATCTGCGAGCCCGCCGTGGCGGTGCAGCGTCCGACCTTTGAAACAGTGTGTTTAAGCGAAGAGACGGCTTCCGTCGAGTTGGCCGGCTCGCTGATGATCAACCACGACAAGGCTTACCTCTACACGCCCAGCCAAGGCATGCAGGTGCTCACAAACTACGTCGATCTCCAGCGAACGCTGACTGCCAAGCTCGCGGCGGTTGGCCATGAGGACGAACTGTACGGGCTGATGAGCCTGGAGGAACGCAATCGCTATCTGGGTTTCACCCACGCTCGGGTATCCGGTGAAAACATCGCCGGCGAGATCATGACCACGCTGTTCGAGGCGATCATTACCAAACAACGGCAGAACGTCGAATTTGCCTTGCAGTGTTTTCGCCAGAGCGAGCGTGCCACCGACATTCATGCGCTGTTCGACAAGGCGCTGGATATCCGCTCGATGATTCACCAACGTCTGCTCAACATTGACGTCCACGCGCGCTGGAGCACCCGACCGCTGTTTTCCAGTACTCCACCGGCCTCGCGTGTCCAGGCAGACAAGGCCAGGCAACTGACACGAAGCCTGAACGCCACTTTGGACAGTCTCGCCAGCAGCTTTGCAGATCAGCCAACCCTGACCGGCGACGATCAGCGAGCCTTTGTGCAAAGCATTCGCTGGAAGCTGGCGCGAGCATTCGAGGATGGCCTGCGCAGTGAAGCGCAGATGCGTGGCCTCAAGGATTCTTCGCCAGGTATTGACCGCAAGATTGTCGAAACCGTCTTCGATGCGAGGCGCACGACACGTAACGATCGTCAGTCAATCAACGGTTTCCGTCCGGACGCCTGGTCACTCTCGCTGACCTGCTCTGGCCAAAGCGGTGCGCTACCGCTTGCGTATTGTCTGCTGATGACCGAACGCGGAGGAATGGATAACGCGCATTCCGGGCACTGCGTGCTCTGGACACCGACCGCAGGCCTGGAGTCGTTCAAAGACATCGACACTGCGCGCACGCAATTGCAACGCCGACTGGACGACAACAACCAGAGCCACACACTGTTGGAAAATCTGCCGCCAGCGCAACGTCGACTGGATCAGCAATACACGCTCAGCACTTTTCAATTGATCGAAAGCAGCGTCGCAAGCGAGCGCATGCAATCGGCCATTGAACATTACCTGGCGGAGTGTGAGCTGTTGCGCACGTGTATCAAGGACAGACAAACGCTTGCAAACTTCCTGGACTGCATGAAAACCAAGGGTATCAATACCAATCTGCGTCGGGCCATTGACCTTGCGCAAACAGTTTCCACTCACCTGGACTACCCCGACTGGTTGCGCATGGCGCCCATAACAGAGCAACGCACACACCTTGCGCTGCTGGATGAAGTGCGTCGCGCGTTTCTTGACGGCAAGGATTTTCTCGACGACGTTCCGGCCTTGGCCACCTATGTCGAGCAGACCCTCAAAACATTGCTCGACGCCAGATTTCCCGACAATGGGCTAACGCCTCAGGACATCTTGATCACGCCCAACCTGACCCTCGCCGGACCTGCATGCGATCTGTTGGAGTTTGCCCTGCATCATTACAACGTTGTGCAAGGCACCGGTTTCAAAGTGGCCTCGAAAACCGCCACGGTATTACCGGAAAAGCTTGACCCGGCCGCCGTGCGCCAACTGTTGCAGTCGCTGGAGGTGGCCACGACCTACACGAGCAAAGTGACCGAAGCACTGACAGCGGACAATGACGCTGCGCGCGCGCGCAAACAACGGTTCTTCCGTCAGTTGCCCTGGCAGTTGATCCAGCACGCACACGCGTTGAAGTTACAACAACAACTGTCAGATACCGGCTACGACTATGTGTGCCAGGTGCTCGATATGCCGGACGGGATGGCGCGTACGATGGTCGAGGGTGCCGATGCGATTGTCAGCCCCCTGGCGTTGATCAAAACCGCGCACGCCGATCCCGTCGAGGCGCTGGGCATGTATGTCTTCGGGCCTGGCGCAGGAACAAGCGGCCCACGGGTGCTCTATGCGCCCTACTCCAGGTTCGTATTTCGCGAGTTCGAGAATCAGAGCCAGTTGATCGATGCGCTGAACACTCCCGGGCATTTTCAGGATCTGGTGATCCGGCGGCTGCCGGTCCCCCAGCAAAGTGTCTTCAAGAATTTATTGAACACCACAATCGGCCAAACCAGCGAAATCACCCTTCAGGACACCGCCATCAAAGGCAATGCACTGGAGCGATTCCACAAAGATACCCTCAGCCTCTTGCCGCGACTGCTGAGTAGCCAGCCGCAGATCAACGCCCAGTCCGATTGGGAAGCAGCCAAGTTTCTGTTCAGCCACGGGGGCCGCCTGGTTCCGCATTTGCTGCCAGGAAAACTGGCGTCGCTGTTTTTCCTCTGGAAAAGCTACCAGGACTTCAAGGAGTCGGCCGATGACCTTCAGGATCATCACTGGGCCAACGCTCTCAAGAGTTTTATTGCCGGTGCCATCTCCCTGTTGAGTCTGGGGCGCGTGGCTTGGGATCCGGAGCGCGAAGGCGCAACGTCCGAATTCGCCGCTGAGCCAGTGTCAACCTCGTCGACGCCGACTAAGACCCGAACAGAGACGCCGGTGAAGGCTGTCTCGCGCTGGTCCAGAGTCCCGCCAGCGACGTCCTCTCGCGCCAATCTGCAACGCTTCGAAACTGCCACCGCGCTGGAAGACCTCAAGCTGGAGAGCAATAAACTGGTGTACGCCGACGCGTCGAAATTGCATAGATACGCTGCGATTGCCGGCAAGGTCTATCCGGTAGCGCAATCGGATAACGCCTGGTTTGTGCGCAAACCGGATGGCGGCGAAGGGCCGGCGCTTGAACAGAAAAATTCCAGGCTGGTTGTTGCACGCCCAGGCCATTCCATCCAGCGCTGCCGATCAAAACGCGGCAAGATGCAGCAAGAAGAAGTCGAGCGCAGCCGCTCAATCCTGATGTACGTTCAGGCCCAGGGCATGACACAGATCCATCGGCGATATCCGGCCAGGGCCTTCGTCATACAGCAGGCAGTCGGCCGGGCGCGAACCTATGCCCTGAACTGCCTGCATAACTTCGTCGTGCATCGCGACAACCTGGGTGGCACCCGGGTAGAAACAGTGCTCAGGCAGTTCTTCGAAGTGCCACAAGTGACTTCCTTCCTGCTGCGCAAGATCGAAAAGGTGATTCTGCCGATTTGTCGCGAGCTGACCGATCCGAAAGACGATCTGCTCTATACCGAACGGTTTTTCGCCGGGCTCAATGCCTACTATGACGACGACACCGTGGCCTTTGTGTTCAAAGAGGACAAGCGACGGATTGTCCACCTGACCGAACATTTCTTTAATCCGGACATGGATGCCTATACGCCTGTGTTGCCTGCCAGGTTCAACGTTGATTCCCACGCTCGTGCGGTCACGTTGATCCACGAGCTGTCGCATCTGATTTGCGACAGTGAAGACTTGGCTTCCGTCGAAGCGAGGGCGCCTTACACGAATCTCATTGACACGACTTCCTCGGACGGGCAGCTGATCAAAGCCGACCTTGAACGTCTGCGCAAGTCCCTGTCGAGATCTACGCCGCCGTCGCGTTTGTTCACCGGAATTGGCCCGAACGGGAAACGGATGGATCTGGACCAATTGCCACTGCAGATCAACGAGTACAAGAAGCTTCTCAAACTGACGAAAACCACAACGCTTGCCGATGCCCGCAAAGTTTTTCGCAATCCGCTTGGGGTTGAGCCGCGCATCGAGGTGATTCTGGCCAATGCCGACTCGATCGCGCTGCTGATCAGCGAACTGGGGCAAGGCCTTGATCCGCTCCCGGCGCCTATTCCCTTACCGGCACCTGAAACAAGCGGGACATCATCCCCGCCGTCATCTTCATAAACGCTGTTACAAAAAATGCGCTGGCTCGACGCCAGCGCATTTCGTACATACAGCAAAGGTTGTAACGGTGCGTTAATCCTTCTGATCACGCAGCACGTTGCCCGACGCCCCATCGATGCGGAATTCGTAAACGCTGCCATCGGCCTTGCGCCCTTCGCCTTCCCAGTAACCGTCATTGTCGGCACCGATCTCATAGAGCTCGACATAACCGGCCTTGGTCTTGGCGACTTCGATGGCTTTTTCGATGGTGATCCAGCCTGCGCCTGGCTTGTCCGCGAGAGCGGCACCGGCGCTGAGCAAACCGGCGGTGGCAATCAGGGCTGCGAATGTCTGTTTGATCATTTTTTCACTCCATTTATGGATAGTAGGCAGTTGCTTCCTGTTTTTTTGGGCGCCACAGGGAAAAATAAGTTCCACGTTGATGGGTAAATGCCATGACGGATGTTCTCGGCAGCCTGCCGGCGAGGTTAGAATGAGCGAAATCAGGACGAGTCAATGACCCAAGACACTCTCTCGGAAGCCGAATACGATGCGATCACCGATGCCGCCGCGCACTGGTGCATGCGTCTGCACGCCGCTGACTGCACGGACGAGGAGCGTCGCGCATTCCAGGAATGGCACGATGCCCATCCCCTGCACGCCTTCGAATACGAAGCGATGCAGGAAATCTGGGAAGTCGCCGGGGACCTGCCTCGAACCGAACCGGGGGAGCTGGTCGCGCAACGCAAACCGTCGCGTCCGTGGCGCAAGTTCGCGGTCATCGCTGGCACCTGTGCGCTAGCCTTGCCACTGGCGGGCTACAGTGGCTGGAGTCTGGGCTGGTTGCCCGACAGTTATCAGCATTACGCCGCGACCGACAGTGTGCGTCATGTCACCCTGAGTGACGGCAGCCAGCTGGAACTCAACCTGAACACCGACCTGACCTTCAGCAATTACAAACATGAACGTCGCGTGACCCTGAACAAGGGCGAGGCGTTTTTCCATGTCAGTCACGACACCGTGCATCCGTTCGTGGTGCGCGCCGGCGAAGGCAAGATTCGCGTCACCGGCACCCGGTTCAATGTGTGGATGTATGAAGATCAGGTTCGCGTGAATCTGGTCGAAGGTTCGGTGCTGGTCAGCAGCAATCGTGATCTGCCGGGTGACGGTTTGCGCCTGACGCCTTCGATGCAGGCACGCTACCGGCATGGCGATTACGCCCCGCAAATCAGCCAGACCTACCCTGGCGACACCTCGCTGACCTGGCGCAGCGGCCGACTGGTACTCGACAACCTTGCCCTGCACGACGCCCTGCCGCTGATCAACCGATACCTCGACAAACCGTTGATGCTGGCCGACACCGGTACCGGCGCGATTCGCGTGGGCGGCGTGTACAACATCAAAGAGATGAGCAACCTCGCCAACAGCCTGCCGAAAGTGCTGCCGGTCTACCTGACCCGCAACAAGGAAGGCAACCCGGTGATCAATTCGATGCCGCAACGCCCCTCCAAAAGCTGAAGGCCGCGTCCCTTGCGGGAGGCGGCCTTCGTTTGTTTCAGGCGATGACTGTTCTACTGCGCTGCCACTTTCCCTGCCTGATCCTGCTTGATCGTCTGAACCTGATATTGCGGATCCGCCTGGATCTGTTGTTCGGTGAACGGCAGCAGACTCCACTGTTTCTTCGAAAACGCCTCGGTCTGATCACGCGAATATTTCGACACCGGGTCACTGGATAACGAGAACGCCAGCAGCCCTTGGGCATGTGGGCCTTTTTCGTCGAAGCTCACCACTTGCAGATAGCTGGTGCCGCTGACCACCTCAAGTTTGCCGTCCTCACGGGGCACGCTTTGCATCGCGTTGTAGATGCCCAGCGTACCCGGCCCGCCATGAATCGGCGTTTGCTGGCCGCCGCTGCTGACCACCTGGATATCACCCCAACGCATGTCTGGCTTCAGGCCCATTTTTCCGACCTGCTCGACCGACGCCAGCATCGCCTCGCGCAGCGCTTTGGCAACCGCCGGTTGCTCGACCGCCAGACCACGCGGCGTGTTTTGCGCATCGGCGGGATTGAATGCCACCCGCCAGATATCCGGTGATTCAAGCAGCGTTTGCATGATGTTTTGAAAATGCACCAGACCAAGCCCGGCATCCAGATTGGCGCGGCTGTCCCAGGCTTTGAGGCTGGCGCAGGCCGGCTTCAGCGTGGCCGCATCGCTGCCCAGATTGGATCCGCAGAACCTCAGCAGATCCGGCATGACCTGCGCGGCCAGATAAACCTGATCGTCCATCACCATGTGCTGTAGATCCTTGACCGCCAGTGGGCCTTTTTTTCTCAGGTCAGCCAAACGATCAAGGGCGAATCGCGAGCGCAGGCCGAGCGGTTGGCCGTCCTGGCTGATCAGCGGCGAATAACCAGCGAGCGGCTGCGCCGGGTTGGCCAGCCATGCCGAATCGTTGGAGTGCTGGACGAAATCCTTGCGCAGCAATTGCGGTAGCTGGCTGGAAGCGAATATGCCCTTCTGCGCCGCTTGCGGATCGATATCCCAGGCACAGCCGCTGTTGGAGCCGTCCAGCACGATCATGCGCAGACCGAGGCGCGGGTCGCTGCACTTGGCCAGTTTTTCCACGCTGACGTTCGGCACCACCGACAGGTTCATGTACAGCGTCTGCCCCTTGTCATCCACTGCAAGGGTATTGACCCACGGAATGCCCTGTATCTGCTGCACCGCGTCTTGCAGATCCTTGAGATTGCCGGCCTGGTTCATCGCATACCACTGTTTGAGCACGCGATCATTTTCCAGGTTGGCATCGCGCAAGCTGTAGGCGTATTGCTTGTCCCAATCGAGCTTGCCCGGCCATTGCACAATCGGCCCGAATTGCGAACTGTAAACATCGCGGGCCACCGGCACGACCTGGCCGTCAGCCTGCCTGACCTGCACGGTGACCGTCTGTTTGCTCAATGGCAGCGACTTGCCGTCCAGCAAATACCGGGTCGCATCCTTCGGATCGAGTTGCAGGCGATACAACGTGAAGTGCTTCGACGAATCGACGGTGTGGGTCCAGGCCAGATGCTGGTTGAAACCGATGTTGATCATCGGCAATCCCGGCAAAGCGGCACCCATGACATCGAGCTTGCCGGGAATGGTCAGGTGCATCTGATAGAAGCGCATGCCGCCGACCCACGGGAAATGCGGGTTGGCCAGCAACATGCCGCGGCCGTTGAACGAGCGCTCGCTGCCGACCGCCACGGCATTACTGCCACGATCCAGGGCGAAACGCTGCTGACGTGCGTCGGCCAACTGGAACGCCTCGGTGCCATGCTGGACCTGAGCAGTAGCTTGCGGTGGCGTCGCGCCAGCCAGGGCTTCAGCGAATTGGCCCACACCGCCTTCAACCAGTAGGCGCCGCGTCAGCTTGACCAGATCCTCGGCGTGGATATCACGCACCCATTCACCCTGGCATTGCTGCGGCAACCCTTGCGGACGGCGTTCAGCCAGATAACGGTTGTAACCGGCGGCGTAACCCTCGACAAGATCACGCACCTGAACCGGTTGCGCCTGCCAGAATGCGTTGACCGCCTCGGGTGTGTTGAGCCAAGTGAAGAACACATCACTGACACGGTTTTCCCGTTGCTCGACCGTGAACTGCTCGGGACCGAAATACCGCGAGCGCTGACCATTGACGGTGACTATCTCGTTAGCCAGCAGGCACAGATTGTCCTGGGCGTAGGCGTAGCCGATGCCGAAACCCAGACCGCGTTCGTTCTCGGCGCGAATGTGCGGCACGCCAAACGTGGTGCGGCGAATGTCCGCGCGGATGTCCGCAGACGGACTCAGCGCGTGGGCCGACAGGCTCAGCCCGAATAAGGTGCCGGCAATGGCCAGCCCGGTGAGTTGCCTGGAAATAATCACGCTCGCTCCTGATCGATAGGTCGATTGCCCCTGCGTCCACGCGCAATGAGCCTGTCGAAGAAACGAAGCTGAGGAAAAAAATTTAGCGGGCAATCCAATCAGGCAAGGCCGGCATCACAAGGCCGAGACGAATTTGCGACGAAATTTCTACATCTTTTCTTTCATGATTTGTCGAACTGAAACGTCTTGTTTAGAGAGCGCAACAAAACCTTTCCCGATCTGGCTCTGAAAAGGAGTAATCGCATGTACAACTCGCAACTACCATCGGACGGTAGCCAGACGCCACAGAGCGTTTCCATGAGTTCGCACACCGGCAATTTCACCCAGCGCTGCGAACGCCCGGGCAATGAGCGTATCCGGGTTCTGCTGAAGAGTTTCGGCCTGCGCACCAGCCTGATTCGCTTGAAGGTCATCGACGCCCTGTTGGTGGCGGCACAGAGCGATCGTCGTCTGGGCGTGCGAGGCGTGCATAGCCAGTTGCTCGATCTGGACGTGCCGTTGTCGTTTCTCAGCGTGCGCGAAGTGCTCAAACGCTTGTGCGCCGAAGGCGTGATCACCTTCAACGCCGACAAGAGTTACAGCCTGCACCCGCAGGCTGCGGCGGTCCTCAACCACGATTGAGGCCCCGGGGGCTCGCCGTCAGGGCTTGACCTTGCGGCGCATCACGCCGTTGATTACCACCACCACGACCGCCACGCCGATCGCCACGTACTGGAAAGTCTTCTCGGTGATCATGCCGGTGTTCTGCAGCCAGGACAGGCCCAGCATGATCGCCAGGACGGACAGAGCGATCAGAATCGAGTAAATCAAGCGTTGCTTCTGGGTCATTGCGGTTTCCTGAAACATTGGAATGTATGCGCTTGCCGGGGTAAGCGGGGCCTCATGTTACCGTCACTGAAGGTTTTTCGCTGCATGACCGGCCGACCCTGAGGCTCGGACCGCTCAGGCGATTGGCTGCAAACAATGCCCGCACCGTCGCGGGCATTGTTGTTTCTGCGTGAGTGGCAGCCAGGTAACCATGTTTGCCGCCGCGCCAAACGTTTAAACATTCCGTAAGTTTTTGAAATCTGCTGACGCAGCAAACGCCTAGGTCCGCCGTGCGTCTGCGCCTAGGCTCTGCGAACTTCCTACAACTGATAAACAGGGATGTTCATGCAGAGAACACTGATAAACATCGGCCCCAGACAGGTAGCAGGTTTCTGCCTGGCGTTGACCGCTTTCGAACTCCTCACCTACATGGCCAGCGACGTGATCATGCCGGCGATGCTTGACGTCACGACCGAGCTCGAGGCGGACGCGCGGCATGTTCCCAATGCCTTCAATCTCTATCTGTTAGGTGGCGTCTGCCTGCAATGGCTACTGGGCCCCTTGTCCGATCAATTCGGGCGCAGGCCACTGTTATTGATCGGCAGTGCGCTCTTCGGCGTGTCGTGTGCTGCAGCCTTTTTCATTGGCAATATCGAAGCTTTCAACCTGTTGCGTCTGTTGCAAGGCATGGGGCTGGGGTTCGTTGTCGCGGTCAGCTATCCGGCATTGCAGGAGGTCTTCTGCGAAGCCGACGCCGTCAGGCTGATGGCGTTGCTCGGCAACGTTGCGTTGTTGTCGCCGCTGCTCGGCCCGCTACTGGGAATCCTCTTGCTGGAATGGCTGAGCTGGCGGGGAATTTTTCTACTGCTTGGTCTCGCAGCGGCGCTGGTCTGGTTCGGCCTGTTGTTGTGGATGCCGGAAACCGTTGGCGTTGAGCGCCGCGATGGCCGACGCACTCCCGCTGTGCCCTTCTCCTGGCGCCTGACTTCTCGCCGCTACGCAACGCTGTTCAGCAATCCACGCTTCCTCTGCGCCAGTCTGGCGCTAGGCCTGATGAGTCTGCCGCTGATCGCCTGGATCGGTCTGGCACCGTTGCTGCTGGTGCGGGTGCTGGAACTGTCGCCGCTGGAATATGGCCTGTGGCAGATTCCGGTGTTCTCGGCAGTGATCGCCGGCAATCTGCTGCTCGACCGCTTACTCAAGACCCGCTCGTTGCAGCAGTTGATCCTGCTAGCTCTTTGGCCGTTCTGTCTGGGCCTGCTGCTGCTGACCGTATGCGCATTGTTCGGGGCCGGACTTGGACCCGTGGTGGCTAGCCTCGCGTTGTACGCCGTAGGGTTGGGCATGAGCAATGCAGCGGTGTATCGCCTCGCGCTGTTTGCCAGTGATGACAGTAAAGGTCTGGTCTCGGCGCTGACCGGCATGCTCTCGATTGCCGTCATGGGCCTCGGCGGTTCGCTGATTGCTGCCATCGGCGGCGGCAGCCGTCTCGAGTATTTCGCGCTCTGGGCCGGACTCGGCGGACTCATGTGCCTGCCTTTGATCTGCCGGCTCCTGCAACCCCCCACGCCTGATGTGGCCTCGCCTCGATAAGGAACATTGATGACTCATTTACCCTATGCCGACGCGGTGTGCGCGTTGCCGCAACCCTATTGCCTGACTTCCGCCCCGGCCGATCTGTTCGATCGGGCGATGGCTGAAATCAGCCGCTTTCACTGCGAACACACGCCCGGTTACGGCCACTGGCTCAACGCCCATGGACTGTCGCCGCAAGACCTCGACAGTCTTGATGACTGGTCACGGCTGCCGCCGATTTTTGCCAGCTTCTTCAAGCAGCACCTGCTGCTCAGCAGCACTGCCACGGACGCCCTGGAACTGACTTCGTCGGGCACCAGCGGGCAGAAAAGCCGGATGCGTTACGACGAGCGCAGCCTGGCGCGGGCGCAATTCATGGTCGCGCGAATCTTCCGCCATTACGGCTGGGACGCCCCGGACACACCGTGCAATTACCTGCTGCTCAGCTACGAACCGGAAGGCCGCATTACCCTCGGCACTTCGTTCACCGACCAGTTTCTGTGTCGGTTCGCCCCGGCCAACCGGGTGGTCTATGCCTTGCGCAACACCGGTAGCGGCCACCAGTTCGACGTGTTCGGGGTGATCGCCGCGTTGCAGTCATTCGCTGAAGAAGGTTTGCCGGTGCGGATCTTCGGTTTCCCGGCGTTTTTGTGGCAGACCCTGCAACGCATGCAGGACACCGGCGTGCAGGATTTGCAAATGCCGGCCGGTTCGCTGGCCTTTTTTGGCGGTGGCTGGAAAACCCACGCCGCGCAGGAAATCCCCAGACAGCAGCTCTACGCCCATATCCATCGGCAACTGGGCATCGAACCCGCTCGCTGCCGCGACGGTTACGGCGCTGTCGAACACGCCGTGCCTTACATCGAATGTGCCCATCACCGCTTTCACGTGCCGGTGTATGCGCGGGTGTTGATCCGCAACCCGGCGGATTTTTCCCTGCTGCCCTACGGCCAACAAGGCCTGCTCGGCTTCGTTTCGCCCTATATCTCCTCCAGCCCCGCCCATGCCGTGGTCATGAGCGACCTGGCGACGCTGCACCCGGGCGCAAGCTGCGGCTGCGGATTGACCACCGACTGGTTTGAACTGCACGGCCGCGCCGGGACCACAGCGGGCAGAAGCTGCGCAATGGCCGCCGCCGAATTACTGGGAAATCACTGACATGTATCTGATCAATGGACAACTGCACGACAGTTACAGCCTCGACCAAGCGCTGCAAGACCTGCAACAGGCGCTGCCGCACCGGTTGGCGACGGCACTTGAAAGCGGCACGGTCATCCAGGCCGTGACGTGTTTTGCCCGGCAGCTGCGTAGCGCGGCCACCGATTTGCCGCTCGACAACCAACAACGGCAAGCCTTGATCGATTTCTGCCAACCGCAAGCGCTGAGGCACAAGCGCCAGCGCGAACTCGGCGCCGATGCCGATTCGCTGCGCCGTATCGATTATCGCCAGCCACGCTTCGAAGCCTGGCGTGCGCTCGGTCTGGTGGTGCACATCACCCCCGCCAATGCGCCGCTGCTGGCGTTCTGCGCAGTGGTCGAAAGTCTGCTGGCCGGCAACGTTAACTGGTTGCGGCCCAGCCGCAGCGATGGAGGCCTGACGGCGCGACTGCTGAGCACATTGGTAGCGTGCGATGCCAGCGGGCAACTGGCTGGTTATGTAGCGGTGATTCCAGCCAACACCGGCGAGATTGGCCTACTGTGCAAGCACGCCAACGGTGTCGCAGCGTGGGGTGGCGAAGCGGCTTTGCAAGCCATTCGACAGCAACTGGCGCCGGGTTGTCGCTGGATCGACTGGGGACATCGCATCAGCTTCGTGTATCTCTGTGCGCAAACTGCCACGGCCGAGGCGCTCGACGCTGTGGCCGACGAGGTCTGCCGACTGGATCAGCAGGCCTGCTCCAGCCCGCAATGGTTGCTGGTGGACAGCGATGATCCAAAGGTTTTGCGCGATATCGGTGAACGCTTGGCGCAAGCGTTGAAGCGCCGCGCCGCACAATGGCCCGCACTGGTGCCGACACTGCAGGAAGCTTCACAAATCACCACGCATACGCAGGTGGCCCGCCTCGGCCAGAGTTTTGCCGGACACACCGGCCAAGTCTGGAACGGCCCAGGCTGGCGGGTGATCTGGAGCCATGATCGGCAACTTGCACCTTCACCTCTGTTCCGCAGCGTGTTGCTGCACCCGGTGCCACAGGCCCTGCTGACCGCCACCCTGCTGCCATGGCGCAACGTGCTGCAAAGCTGTGCTTTGGTGTGCGCGCAATCGCGCATTGTCGAATTGACCCATGCACTCATCGGCGCCGGGGTCACGCGTATTGCTCCGATCGGCAGCATTCACGACGGTTACGCAGGCGAACCCCATGACGGCGTCTACGCGCTGCAACGTCTGAGTCGCCGCGTATCGGTGAGTCTGGCGGCGACGCAACTGCCGAATCAAGCCTCTCTCGATACAGCGTCATCACCCGCGAAGCCTGGCGCTGCGATCATGGACAAAGCGGCTTTCGTCGCCCAGCCCGTCAACGATCAGGCGCAGTTGTATTTTCGCTCCGGAGGCAGCAGCGGCACCCCGGCGCTGGCCGGCTACAGCTATCGCGACTTCGATCGGCAGATGCGCGCAACCGCAGATGGCCTGTTCGCCGCCGGTCTCGATCCGGCGCGGGATCGGGTCATGAACCTGTTTTTCTGTGGCGGGCTGTACGGCGGTTTTCTCAGCTTCGGCAAAGCACTGGAATGGCTCGAAGTGACGCACCTGCCCATGGCCGCGCCTACTGATAACGACTATCGGGAAATTGCCCGACTGATCATCGACCAGCGGGTCAATGTGCTGGTCGGCATGCCGGGCACGCTGCATCGCCTGTTCCTCAACGAGCAGGAGCATTTGCGTGCTTATGGCGGGGTCGAAAAAGTCTTTCTCGGTGGCGAGCACGTGAGCGAACAGAACCGTGAATTGCTGCACAGTTGTGGCGTGTCGACGATCCGCTCGGCGATTTACGGCAGCGTCGATGCCGGCCCGATTGGCCATGCCTGCCAGGTTTCAGCGGACGGAGTTTTCCATTTGATGAGCGATATCCAGCAACTGGAAATCGTTGCGCTGGATGAAGATGTCGCGGTGGTCGACGATCAAGTGGGTCGGCTGCTAGTGACTTCGCTTGCCCGTGAAGGTGGCCAGCGCGTGCAGCGTTACGAAATCGGCGACACCGGGCGCTGGCTGCCGGGTGTCTGCGCCTGCGGGTTGCAGTCGCCACGTTTCGAACTGCTGCAACGCCACGGCACGCTGCTGCGTATTGGCACCGACTTCATCTCGGCAGGCGAGCTTTCTGCACGGCTGCAGGCACCAATTCAGTTGCACCTGGACCACACCTGCGACGGGATTGAGCGTCTGCAGTTGCACTGCGAACTTGCAACTGACGTGGTTAAAGCCCGGCTCGCGGATTATTCAACTCTGAATACGGTCATCGACAGCGGCTTGCTGGTCATGCAGACCCGACAATGCTCGCCCGCCGATTTCATTCAAAACAAACACAGCGGCAAGACGCCACTGGTCATCGACTCGCGCCGCTGACGTTTGAGCGCAAGTCAGATCATTCAGGAAGAACACTTTGTGAAAATAACCCAACCGATTCGCGGACTGATGAGTTTTGCCCGCCAGCATTCACGCTACTACCAGAACTGTCTCGATGATGTTCCCGAGGCAATAAACTCACTGACCGAACTGCCTTTGCTTGATCCTGCGAGTTTCTGGATTGGCAGCGAGAACCTCGACCAATGGCCGGTACTGACCGCGCCGATCGGCTCGGCGGTGGTTTTCAAGACCGGCGGATCCACAGGCAGCGGCAGGCTCTCGGTCTACACCCGTGCCGAATGGCAAGCCACCGTAGAGAATTTCGGTCGCAGCCTGAATGGACAATTCAGCCCGGGCGACCGGGTCGCCAATCTGTTCTTCGCCGGCGACCTCTATGCCAGTTTTCTGTTTATCCACGATTCACTGGCCCATGTCGATACGCCGATCACCGAGTTCCCGTTCAGCGGTGAAGTCGACCCGCCGAAGCTGGCCGATGCCATCGCGCAACACGGGATCAACGTGCTGGCTGGCGTGCCCGCGCAATTATTGACCTTCGCCAGTTGGTTGGGGCAACGCAACCTTGTATTGCCTCGGGTTGATACAGTGCTTTACGGCGGGGAGAGCCTGTTCGCCTCACAGCGTCAACGCCTTGCGCAAGTGCTGCCCGATGCACGCATCGCCTCCATCGGCTACGCCAGCGTCGACGCTGGATTTATCGGCGCCAGTCATCGCGACTGCGAGGAAGGCGAACATCGCACGCCTGACGGCCACGTCCTGCTGGAGATCATCGATCAGCACACGGGCAAGCCGATCGAGGCCTGCGATCAACACGGCCTGCTCGTATTGACAAACCTTCATCGGCGCTTGATGCCGCTGATCCGCTATCCCGTGGGAGACCTGGCGTGCTGGCGCGAACCGATCGGTGCGCCGCAACGCAAGTTCGCCCTCAGGGGCCGCAGCGGCAACAGCCAGCGCGTGCGCGTCGGCATCCTGTCGCTGATGACGGATGAAATCAGCGAAACCGTAAGGCGCACTGCTGGCAGCGACGACTGGCAATTGTTGATTGAACAGGCCGACGGCACCGACGTGTTGACGTTGAAATACGTAGTCGAAGAGCGATCAACACAGATCGATAACAAACTTGAGGCCCGCTTGATCGAACGTTACCCGCAGATCATCCACCTGCGAAGCGCTGGATTACTGGAGCTACGTATCCAGAGCTGCCGCTTCGAGGATCTCGCGCGCCACCCTCGCGCCGGCAAGAGCCTGCCGATCGTCGATTTACGCTGCTATGAGCAACATGACGGGGAGGTGCCTGATGGAATCGCTGATCCTGCGCAATTACCGTGAAAGCGACGCCGCCGCCGTCAGCGAACTGTTTCGCCAGGTATACGGCGACCATTACGTACAAAGCGACGTGTATCTGCCGTGCCTGATCAGTCAGAACCATGCGAAAAAACGCTGGCACTCGCTGGTTGCGGTCGAGGGAGAACGGATACGTGGTCATGCCACTTTGTACAGGCAAAGCGAGGCATCGTACGACGCTGAGCTGGCCTTGAGTGCCGTCCATCCTGACACCCGTGGGCAGAACATCGCCACGCGCCTGGGTGAGCAATTGCTGACTCACGCACAGGCGTTGGGTTGTCGCAGCGTTTCGATCAAGCAAGTCACCCACCACCCTTACACCCAACGCATGGCGATCAGCCTCGGGTTCCATAACACCGGACTGCTACCGGACTATGTCCGCTCGCCTTTTGGTTGCAAAAAACCGGAGTCGATCGTTTTGGGCGTTCGGGCGATCGATGGCTACCAGCGGCCGTTGCCTGACCAGGTCTGGCCTGCCAGTTGTAGGCCCTTGATGGAGCGTCTGACGGCCGTGTTCGGCATCGGAGCCAATGCTGGACGCTGGCGCGGGGCCTCGGTTCAGGTTGAACAACACGGCGATCGCCACGAAATGCTCCTGGAAAAACTCGATCTGGAACTGCTGAACCAATTGCGCTCGCTGCCCGGGCACTGGCTGATTTCGATTCGCCTGCAGCTGTCGCGACAATTTGCCGGGGATCTGCACAGTCTCAACGCCATTGGTTTTGTCTTCACCGGTCTGGCACCAGCGCAAGACAATCAGGGCGGCTGGCTGGCGTTGTTCCATCGCGGTTTCCGCCCGCGCAGACTGGCCTTGCACTGCGCGTACATGCAAGACCTGCATGCTCAGACGCAACGGCAATTTAGCGTTCGTGATTTATCGCCGGTCTGAACGTGCGCAATACAAGGCTGAGCCCGCTTCATGCGTGCGGGCTTATGCCTTGGCTTTGATGCCACTGTCCGACGGCACGGCGGCATTGCCTTCACCGTAAGTCTTGAGGTTTTGCAAGACGTAAATGGCTTTCTTGAACTCGGGAATCAGGCTCTTGCCGTAGTAATTGCCATTGAGACTGTTGGTCTGAATGGCATCGAGCTGCGTGGCGAAATATTCCAGCGCGTTGAACTTCGCCTCCGGGTCTTTCTGCACGCCGAAACGGTCGAATTTGTCGCCGGCATTGAGCAAGGTGATCGAGGTGATTTCGGAAATCAGGCCGCGCCCGCGCAGGAACTCGCTGAGGTTGCCCAACTGCTTGACGGAAACGTTGGCCGGGTCGAAACCCTTGATCTGCTTGCGCAAACCCTGTTTGTCCATCTCCGCGACATTCAGTGCATTCGGATCGTTACCGACCAGGGTCAACATCTGCTGCACTTTGACGCTCTGCGAAACCTGCTTCTTCGCGCCGGTATCACGGACCATTACGCCCGCCTTGCTTTCCCAGGCGCCGGTATAGCCGATCGTCATGCGAGGATTCCTTGTGCAATGAGCATGAAATGTCCTTGTTCCAACCAATTGAATGGGCGCGAGTATCGGCCGCTTCGCTGATCGCACCAACTCTTTTGTGCGCTTTTTTACAAATCTCGTACATTCATGACACCGAGCTTAAGGCCCGCAAACATTGCTTCACAGCCGTCATCAGGATGTAACAACTGTGGCGATTGCGCGAGATGTACCAATCCCGATACCAACCGGTCATCGCCCGGAGTTCTTTCGGCGCGCAAGTACCTAAAGCTTCCGCCCGTAACGACGATACGCTGTGATACCCGCCCTGTTTTATTCCCGCCCTCCAACAAAAAAGCCGCTCAAGGATCAGTTCCATGCCCGCACTGCGCACTATTCAGGCTCGCTACACGCTGTTTCTGATTCTGTTCATCCTGTTGTTGTCCGTGCTGACCGTGGTCGGCATCAGCCAACTGGTCGCACCGACCCTGCGCGATACCGAAGAGAAGGTCGTGCTCAACCGCATCGCCGAAGTCGCCGTGCAGATTCAGGGCGAACTGAACAAGGTGCAGGCGCAGCAACGCAGCATCACCCAGACCATCCCCCTGCTCGACAGCGCCGCCATCGACGCGGTGCTGCCAGGGCTGGTGGATCAGTACGGCGAACTGAAAGTCTTTGGCGGCGGCATTTGGCCGTTGCCCGGCCAGCGCGAAGCCGGGCGCAACAAGTTCAGCACCTTCTGGCACCGCGACGCCTCGGGTCAGCTCAAGGTCAATACCTTCTGGAACAGCGACGCCGCACCGAACTACTACGACCAGAGCTGGCACAAGGGCGGCATGGCCACCCCGCGCGGCCAGTGCGCGTGGGCCGCTGCCTATAAGGACGACGCCAGTGCCGAGCCGCGCACCAACTGCGCCATGGCGATCTACAAGAACGGCAGTACCTGGGGCGTCTCGACCATCGACGTGACCCTGGGCTTCTTCAACGACCTGGTGGCGCGCAAGGAAAAAGACCTCAACGCCGAAATGCTCATCGTTGAGGCTGACGGCAAGATCATCAGTAACAGCTCGCGCATCAGCGGCCCGATCGTGCTGAAGAACATCAGCGAACTGGCATCCAGCTCAACCTTCATCAGTCAGATCAAGACCGGCCTGCAAAATCGCGATAAAGCGCAACGCGTCGAATTCGATAACAACGGAGAAGACGCCACATTCTTCATGCGCCCTATCGAGGGCACACCGTGGTTCCTCGCCACTGCCCTGCCGACCAAGATGCTCACCGCCCAGCGTGACGATGTGCTCAACAGTCTCAGCCTGATCCAGATTCCGCTGGTGATCCTGCTGGTGCTGTTGCAGGTTTACGCGATTCGCAAACTGGTACAGCGCATGAAGGCTCTGAAAGCCAACATTGATTCACTGTCCAGCGGTGACGCCGACCTGACTCGCCGCATCACCATTCGCGCCGAAGACGAACTGGGCGCCATCGGCCATTCGGTCAACACCTTCATCGTCTATTTGCAGAACATGATCGGCGAAGTCACCCAGGCCACCGGCGCCATGGCTTCCAGCCTCGATAATCTGCAACGCACCTCGGCGCACACCAGCCAGATTCTGCTGCGCCACGCCTCGGAAACCGACCAGACTGTCACCGCGATTACTGAAATGAGCTCCACCGCCGAAAGCGTTGCGCAAAACGCTGCAGAAACCGCAGCTTTCACCCAGCGCGCCAATGAAAACGCCGATCGCTCGCGCGTCGTGGTAGGGGAAGCGACCAACAGCGTAGTCGCGCTGATCGACGAAGTGGCCAGCGCTACACACAAAGTTGAAAACATGCAGCAGGACGCCCAGCGCATCACCGAAATCCTCGGCGTCATCGGCGCGATTGCCGGGCAGACCAACCTGCTCGCCCTTAATGCCGCAATTGAAGCGGCGCGTGCAGGGGAACAGGGTCGCGGCTTTGCGGTGGTGGCGGATGAAGTCCGCGCCCTCGCCGCCCGCACTCAGGCCAGCACCTCGGAAATCAACGAGATGTTGACCCGCCTGACCCAAGGCGTGAGTTCGTCGGTCAGCGCCATGGAAAACACTCAGGCCAGCTGCCAGTCCGCTGCTGACGCCACCGCCCGAGTCAACTCGGGGCTGGACGAAATGGCCGGTTCGGTCAGCCACATCAACAGCCTCAGCACGCAGATCGCCACCGCCGCCGAACAGCAAAGCGCCGTTACCGAAGAGATTAACCGTAGCATGGTGCAGATCCGTCACATGGTCGATGAACTGGTGCAGAGCGGCCAGGCCAGCGAACTGAATACCCGCCAGTTGCTCGAAGCCAATAGCCGCGTGAGCGCGATCATGGGACGGTTCAAGGTCAGTTAAGCCAACCGCGACCACGGGGATTTTGCCCTTTACGCCAATCCCCTGTGGGAGCGAGCCTGCTCGCGAAAGCGATTTTTCAGTCACTGTATCTGCGACTGGTCAACTGCATTCGCGAGCAGGCTCGCTCTCACATTGGCTCGGCTGTCTTGTAGCAACTGGAAACACTCAGTTGATGCCGGGATGGAAAAACCGGTCAAAATGCGTGCTTTCTGACCTTCACCGAGTCGAGAGCCCATTCCCATGCGAAGCCAACTGCGTCTGCTCGCCCTGAGCACCCTGTTCATCTCCTCCCTGGCGCAAGCCGCCGAACTGATCCCGATCGAAGTGCACCGCGATGCCAATTGCGGTTGCTGCAAAAAGTGGATCAGCCATCTCGAAGCCAATGGCTTCAAAGTCGAAGATCACGTCGAAAGCGACATGAGCAGCTTTAAACAGCAGCACGGCGTACCACCGCGTCTGGCGTCCTGCCACACGGCGATCATCAATGGCAAATTCGTTGAAGGCCATGTACCGGCCGATCAGGTGCTTGCGTTGAGCAAGCGCGACGATCTGCTGGGTGTGGCTGCGCCTGGCATGCCGATGGGCTCGCCGGGCATGGAAATGGACGGCATGAGCGACGCGTATCAAATCATCGGTCTGAAGAAGGACGGCGCTGACATAGTGGTGGCGGACTACCCGGCCCGTTGATGGGCGCGGCTTATTTCGGTCTGTTCTTTGCTGCGTTTGGCGCGGCGACATTGTTGCCATTGCAATCCGAGGCGCTGCTGGTCGGTCTGATTGTCAGCGAGCGTTACTGGCTGTGGGGTTTGCTCGCGATGGCGACGCTGGGCAACGTGCTCGGGTCGCTGGTCAACTGGTGGCTGGGCCGTGGCATCGAGCGGTTTCAGGATCGACGCTGGTTCCCGGTCAGCCCGCGGCACATGGCCATGGCGCGCAAGCATTACGAGCGCTACGGGCACTGGTCGCTGCTGCTCAGCTGGCTGCCGGTGATCGGCGATCCGCTGACCTTGATTGCCGGGGTCATGCGCGAACCGCTCGGGCGTTTTCTGCTGATCGTGACACTGGCCAAAGGCGCGCGCTATGGCGTACTGGCCTTGCTGACCCTCGGCTGGCTCGGTTGAACCAACCGCCCATGTGATTGCCTTTGTTTAACGTCGGCGTAATCCCGGCCTTCCAGAGTCGGCCAATTTTCAAGGAGTTTGTGCTTATGTCCGTCACGCTTTCCCGCTGGCTGCCCGGCCTCGTCCTCAGCGCTGCACTGCCATTAATGGCGCACGCGGCCACTGAAAACGCTCCCGCCGAAGGGCCTGCCTATGGTCCGGAGCTGCAAGGTTTTCAATATCCCTACACGCTTAAACACTTCGCCTTTGAATCCCAGGGCCAAAAACTGCAAATGGGTTACATGGACGTCGCTGCCAATGGCAAGGCCAACGGTCGCACCGTAGTGCTGATGCACGGCAAGAATTTCTGCGCGGCGACGTGGGACAGTTCGATCAAGGCCTTGAGCGACGCCGGCTACCGCGTGATTGCGCCGGATCAGGTCGGTTTCTGTACGTCCAGCAAACCTGAGCACTATCAATACAGCTTCCAGCAACTGGCGACGAACACCCAGCAATTGCTCAAGGCGTTGGGCATTCAGAAAGCCACTGTGCTCGGGCACTCCACTGGCGGCATGCTCGCCACCCGTTATGCGCTGCTGTTCCCTGAGCAGGTTGATCAATTGGCAATGGTCAACCCGATCGGTCTGGAAGACTGGAAAGCCCTCGGCGTTCCGTATCGCACCGTCGATCAGTGGTATCAGCGTGAATTGAAGGTCACGGCCAAGGGCATTCGCGACTATGAGCGCACCACCTATTACGACGGCCGCTGGAAGCCGGAATTCGATCGTTGGGTCGACATGCTCGCCGGTCTGAGCAAAGGTCCGGGCAAGACCCAGGTCGCGTGGAACTCGGCGCTGATCTACGACATGATCTTCACCCAGCCGGTGTACTACGAGTTCAAGGATTTGAAAATGCCGACCCTGCTGCTGATCGGCACCTCCGACACCACCGCCATCGGCAAAGACCTCGCACCGCCGGAAGTGAAAGCGAAAATCGGCCACTACGAGGTGCTCGGCAAGCAAGTCGCCAAGCTGATCCCGCAGTCGACGCTGATTGAATTCCCGGGTATGGGCCATGCGCCGCAAATGGAGGAACCGGGGAAATTCCATCAGGCATTGCTCGGCTGGCTGGGCAAAACCCCTTCCGCTCCTTGATGAGGTAAGGCGATGACAGTGCAGATTGCAGTGATCGATGACTGGCAGGACGTGGCACGCGACGTGGTCGACTGGTCGGTGCTGGAAGGCATTGGTGAAGTGACCTTTGTGCACGATTACCCCGCCGACAACGCGACATTGGCCGAGCGCCTCGGCAAATATGAGGTGATCTGCGTGATGCGCGAACGCACGCGGTTCGACGCCGATTTGCTCGGGCGCTTGCCCAATCTGAAGTTGCTGGTCACCGGTGGTATGCGCAATGCAGCGCTGGACATGCCGGCCGCAGCGGCGTTGGGCATCCAGGTCTGCGGCACCGACAGCTATAAACACGCCGCGCCAGAGCTGACCTGGGCGCTGATCATGGCGGCGACCCGGAATCTGGTTACCGAAGCCAATGCTCTGCGCGCCGGCCAGTGGCAGCAGGGGTTGGGCGGTGATCTGCACGGCAAGACGCTGGGGATTCTCGGTTTGGGCAGCATCGGCCAGCGGGTCGCACAGTTCGGTCAGGTGTTCGGCATGCGGGTAATCGCCTGGAGCGAAAACCTCACCGCCGAACGCGCTGCACAGGCCGGCGTGACGTATGTCAGCAAGCAGCAACTGTTCGAACAGGCCGACGTGCTGTCGGTGCATTTGGTGCTCAGCGAGCGCAGTCGCGGACTGGTCGATTCGCAAGCACTGGAGTGGATGAAACCGACCGCGCTACTGGTCAACACCGCGCGCGGGCCGATCGTCGATGAAGCGGCGCTAATCAAGGCGCTACAGAAACGGCGCATTGCCGGGGCGGCGCTGGATGTATTCGAGCAAGAGCCTTTGCCGGCCCTGCACCCGTTTCGCACGCTGGACAATGTCCTCGCCACGCCGCATGTGGGGTATGTCAGTCGGCAGAATTACGAGCAGTTCTTCCGGCAGATGATCGAGGATATTCAGGCTTGGGCAGCTGGGGAGCCGGTGCGTCTGTTGAATTGATTCCATCACTTTAAAGTTGAGTTGCTGCAACAGGCCTCTTCGCGAGCAGGCTCGCTCCCACAGGTTGTACGCGTTCCATTGTGGGAGCGAGCCTGCTCGCGAAGGTCTCATCTCAGATACCGCTCTGAAATACCCTCGCACCACAACGGTGCAACCGGCCCATCCCCTAGCACAAAACCGTGACTACCCAGTCACCGTTTTGGCCCACTCCGACCGAAAAACATGCCCTTCGTCGGAGCGTTTCCCCTCCTGAACCCTCGCTTACCTCCCGACACAACCGATTGTCGAACAATTTACCCATTTGCCCCTGCCCGCTCTAGGATCTGGCCTAGACTCATTTTTCAGTGGCCAAACCACTCGGTCATACCGACGAAAAAAAGTCGAAACTTTTGCTTCACGCCACAGGTCATCAGAACAACTGGGCGAAAGCGACTGGTGTAATCCTTGCAACGGCCTCACCACCCATTCTGCTTGCGCGTGTTGGGTCAGCATTTGCTCACCGATGCGTGGCGCCTTTGCGCCCGGCCACAGGACTTGGCCATGAAACAGCTTGTTCGAGACAAGAATCAGATCACACACGGGAGATACATATGATCAGTGCGGCATTGGATATTCAGGGAGAGCGTGCTCACCAGTCGCTTGGAGAATCGAGCACCATCAGTGTTCCCGGCAGCCGACAGATCAACGTACCCGGCACCAAGACGCTTGCTCCGGTAGCAAGCCAGAATCCCAACAAGAAAAAAGTGTTGTTCGTGACGTCGGAAATCGCCGATCTGGTCAAGACCGGCGGTCTGGGTGACGTTTCCGCCGCCCTGCCCCGGGCCATGGCCCATCTGCATGACGTACGGGTGTTGATTCCCGGTTACCCGCAGGTGGTGCACAGCGAAAACCCGATTCACATCATCGGCGAACTGGGTGGCCACGCTGCGCTGCCACCTTGCAAGATCGGGCGCATGGACATGCCCGATGGCCTGGTGATCTACGTGTTGATCTGCCCTGAATTGTACGAGCGTGAGGGCGGCCCCTACGGCGCCAACAACGGTCGCGACTGGCCAGACAACCATATCCGCTTTGCCCGTCTCGGCCTGGCCGCTGCCGATATCGCCGCCAACCTTGCGCAAATCCATTGGCGCCCGGATCTGGTGCACGCCCATGACTGGCCGGCCGGTCTCGCTCCTGCCTATATGCACTGGCGCGGGCAGCGCACGCCGACCCTGTTCACTATTCACAACCTTGCCTACCAGGGCGTGACCAGCCTCGGTTCCTGCCCCGAGCTTGGGATTCCCGCCCACGCGCTGCAGCAGGAAGGCATGGAGTTCTACGGCAAGATGTCGTTCCTCAAGGCCGGCATGGCCTATTCGAGCCACATCACCACCGTCAGCGCCACTTACGCGCAGGAAATCACCACCCCGGACTTCGGCTGCGGCCTCGACGGTTTCCTCGCTGCGAAAACCCAGCAGGGCCTGCTAAGCGGCATCCCCAACGGCATCGATGAAAGCTGGGATTCGGCGACTGACCCGCACTTGTTTGCTCCATTCGCCATCGGCGACTGGGAAGGCAAAGCGGTCAACGCCGCCCATGTCCGTGAGCTGTTTGGCTTGCACGATTCCACCGGTCCACTGTTTGCCGTGGTTTCGCGCCTGGTCTATCAGAAAGGTCTCGACCTGACCGAAGCGGTGTCCGAGTTCATCGTGCAGAACGGTGGCCAGATCGCGATCATTGGTCGCGGCGAGCCGGAAGAAGAGCAAGCCATGCGTGAGCTGGCGCTGCGCTTTCCTGGCCAGATCGGCGTGCGCATCGGCTTCAACGAAACCGATGCTCGGCGCATGTTTGCCGGCAGCGACTTCCTGCTGATGCCTTCGCGTTACGAGCCTTGCGGCCTCAGCCAGATGTACGCCCAGCGTTTCGGCTCGTTGCCGGTCGCGCGCAACACTGGCGGCCTGGCCGACACCATTGAAAACGGCGTCACCGGCTTCCTCTTCGATGAGTCCACTGTTGAGAGCTACAAAGAAGCCCTGAGCCGCGCATTCAAGGTTTTCGCCTTTCCGGAACTGCTCAACGCCATGCGTTGCCGGGCCATGGCCGCACCGTTCAACTGGAGCAAAGCGGTTGAACCCTACGCCGAACTTTACGAACAACTGGTCGCCAAGGCTTTGGGTAAAGCCAGCCACAAATAACCAGGGAGTTGCAGAAAATGCCGTCAAGGACCCAAGAAACCTGGCCCCACGGCGCGATCATGCTGGATGCCGAGCACACGCAATTTGCGTTGTGGGCGCCTGACGCGTTCTACGTCAGTGTGGAACTGGAAGATGGCCAATCGTTGCCCATGCTGCCTCAGGGCGACGGTTGGTTTGTAATCAAGGCCAATTGCCCGGCGGGCAGTCGCTACCGTTACTGCATCGATGGCGAACTGGAGGTGCCGGACCCGGCCTCCAGGGCCCAGGATGGTGACCTCGACCGTCATAGCGTGGTCGTCGACCCGCACGCCTATCAATGGCGGCACACCGCATGGAATGGCCGGCCATGGAGCGAAGCGGTGATTTACGAGTTGCACGTCGGTGCGCTCGGTGGGTTTGCCGAAGTCGAACAGCATCTGGCGCGGCTGGTGGCGCTGGGCGTTACCGCCATCGAACTGATGCCGCTGGCGCAATTCCCCGGTGATCGCAACTGGGGTTACGACGGGGTGCTGCCTTACGCCCCCCAAGCGTCCTACGGTACGCCGGAACAACTCAAACACCTGATCGACACCGCGCACGGCCATGGCCTGGCGGTGATTCTCGACGTCGTCTACAACCACTTCGGTCCCGACGGCAACTATTTGCATCGTTACGCCAAAGGTTTTTTTCGCGAAGACAAGCACACGCCCTGGGGCGCGGCGATCGACTTCCGCCGCGCTGAAGTGCGCGAGTTCTTCATTGAAAACGCGCTGATGTGGCTGCTCGAATACCGTTTCGACGGCCTGCGTCTGGATGCGGTGCATGCGATTGAAGCCCCGGATTTCCTCAGCGACCTGGCCCGACGCATTCGCCAGCAGATCGACCCCACCCGCCACGTCTGGCTGACCGTCGAGAATGAGCTCAACCAGTCGAGCCTGTTGGAAACCGATTACGACGCGCAATGGAACGACGACGGTCATAACGCCTTGCACGTACTGCTGACTGGCGAAACCGACGCCTATTACGCCGACTACGCCGCGCAACCTACCGAGCAATTGGTGCGTTGCCTGAGTCAGGGCTTCGTGTTCCAGGGCCACATCACTCGGCATGGTGAACCACGCGGCGAGCCGAGCGAGCATCTGCCTTCTACCGCTTTCGTGCTGTTCCTGCAGAACCATGACCAGATCGGCAACCGCGCGTTTGGCGAGCGCCTGCATCAACTTGCCGACCCGCGCGCAGTTCAGGCGGCGACGGTGCTGTTGCTGCTGTCGCCAATGATTCCGCTGATCTTCATGGGCGATGAATTTGCCGCCGAGCAACCGTTCCTGTTTTTCACCAGCCACCACGGTGAACTGGCAGAACTGGTGCGTGAAGGCCGGCGTAATGAATTCGCCGCGTTCAGTGCCTTTACCGATCCGCACAAGCGCGAGCAGATTCCCGATCCAAATGCCGAAGAAACCTTCCGCGCCTCGCAGCCGCATTTGTCCGGCAGCGGCACGCCATTGCAACAGCAGACCCAGGAGCTCTACCGTCAACTGCTGAAGTTGCGTCACCAGTACATCATTCCCAATCTCTCCGGAACCCAGGCTCTGGGTGCGCAGATGCTCGGCTATGGCGCGGTCAGCGCACGCTGGCGGCTGGGCAATGGCAGTGAGCTGCGAATTGACCTGAACCTCAGTGATACGGCAGTGGTCAACCCTGCACAGACCCATACCGAGTGGTTGTTCCAACAGCCGCCGGCCCTTGATCTGTCGGACCCGAATCAACTGCCGGCGTACACCGCGCTCGTCAGCCTCACGGCCGCACCCGTTATGCACCCCCTGGATGGAGAGCGCCTATGAGCGATGCGCAACTGGAAATACTCGCCAGCCGAGCCGGCCTTGCCGTCGACTGGATCGACGCCAACGGGCGTCAGCAAAAAGTCGCTCCTGCTGTGCTGCGCAATGTCCTGATCGGACTCGGCCACCCCGCCAGCACCGCGCAAGAAATCGATGCCAGCCTGCTGGAACTGCAAGAGGTCCAGCAAGACCGCCACTTGCCGCCCCTGCTGACCTGCGACGTGGGTGTTGACCTCGATCTGAGTCGCTACTTTTCACCGGAAACGCCTTGCGAAATTCATCTTGAAGACGGCTCGCAGATGAGTCTCAAGCTGGACAACGAAGCGATGCTGCCGGGTCTGGTTCCGGTCGGTTATCAGCAAGTGCACATTGGCGATCAGTACTTCACTTTGGCGGTCGCGCCCGAGCGCTGCTTCAGCGTCGGCGATGCGGTCGACAGCCCGATCCCCCGCGCCTGGGGGCTGAGCGCACAGCTGTATGCGTTGCGTCGTCCTGGCGACGGGGGTTTTGGCGACACTCAGGCGCTGGAAGAACTGGTCCGCGTGGCTGGCGAACGTGGCGCCGATGCACTGGCAATCAGCCCGATGCACGCGATGTTCAGCGCCGACACCGGCCGTTACAGCCCCTATTCACCTTCCAGTCGTTTGTTTCTCAATTCCCTGTATGCGGCGCCGGGGAGCATTCTTGGCGAACGCGCTTTGCGTGATGCGATCGATGCCAGTGGCCTGGCCGCGCAGTTCGAGCAACTGGAAAATCTCAAACTGATCGACTGGCCGGCTGCCGCTGAGGCCAAGCAGAAGCTGCTGCAAGCTTTGTACGACGGTTTTGTCGCTGGCGAGCACCCGCTGCACGCCGACTTCGCCAGTTTCCGTCACGCCGGTGGCGAAGCGCTGGAAAACCATTGCCGCTTTGAAGCGATTCAGGAAATGCGCGCCGCCCGTGGCGAAAGCCTCGATTGGCGCGAATGGCCTGAGCACTGGCACGACCCGCGCGGCGCAGCGCTGAGCGCGTTTGCCGAGGAATACGCCGAGCGCATTGGCTATTTCGCTTTCTGCCAATGGCTGATCCATCGCTGCCTCGAGCGCGCACAAACTGCTGCACGCAGCGCCGGCATGGGCATCGGTCTGATCGCTGACCTCGCCGTCGGTGCTGATGGCGCCGGCAGCCAGGCGTGGAGCTTTCAGGATGAGTTGCTCGCTTCGCTGACCGTGGGCGCGCCGCCCGACATCCTCAATCGCAGCGGCCAGGGCTGGGGCATTTCCGCCTTCTCGCCCGAAGGTCTGATCCGCAACGGTTTCCGCGCTTTCATCGACATGTTGCGCGCCAACTTCGCCCATGCTGGCGGCCTGCGCATCGACCATGTCATGGGCCTGCAACGCTTGTGGGTGATCCCCAACGGCGCTGACCCGGCCGACGGTGCCTATCTGTATTACCCGTTCGACGACATGCTGCGTCTGCTGACCCTTGAGTCGCATCGGCACCAGGCCATCGTGCTCGGCGAAGACCTCGGCACCGTACCGGAAGGTCTGCGCGAGAAACTCGCGGCGCGTTCGATTCTGGGTATGCGCGTGCTGTTGTTCGAGCAGGACAACACTCGTTTCAAACCGATTCTCGACTGGCCGGATGACGCGCTGGCCACCACCAGCACCCATGACCTGCCGACGCTCAACGGTTGGTGGCATGGCCGCGATATCGACTGGAATGCGCGCCTGGGTCTGGTCGATGCCAATGGCGAAATTGATTGGCGTCGACATCGCGAGCGCGAACGCGAAGGCCTGCGCGATGCGCTGCGCCAGGATCCGCAAAATTTCCGTGAAGAGTCCCACGAGGCCGATCAAGTGGTCGATGCCAGCGTGCGTTTCCTCGGCCACACCCGCGCTCCGCTGGTGCTGCTGCCGCTGGAAGATGCGTTGGGTATCGATGAACAGGCGAATCTGCCCGGCACCACCGACTCACATCCGAACTGGTCGCGACGTTTGCCCGGTCCCAGCGAAGCATTGCTGGACGGCCCCGATGCCGCCCGCCGCCTGGAACTGCTGGCTTGCGCGCGCCTTCAAGCCACTGAGCGTGACCAATGAATCAACAGCAAATCCAGCCATTGCGCGCCAGCTTGCGCCTGCAATTTCATAAAGGTTTTACCCTCGAACAAGCGGTGCCACTGGTGCCGTACTTTGCCCGCCTCGGCATCAGCCATATCTATGCCTCGCCATTGCTGGCGGCGCGCGCCGGTTCCATGCACGGCTACGACGTGGTCGACCCGACCCAGGTCAACCCGGAACTCGGCGGTGAGCCGGCACTGCGCCGACTGGTCAGCACCCTGCGCGAACACAACATGGGCCTGATCCTCGATATCGTGTCCAACCACATGGCCGTGGGTGGCAACGACAACCCGTGGTGGCTCGACTTGCTGGAATGGGGACGCCTGAGCCCGTACGGCGAATTCTTCGACATTCAGTGGCACTCGCCGGACCCGTTGATGGAAGGTCAGTTGCTGCTGCCGTTCCTTGGCAGTGATTACGGCGTGGCGTTGCAGGAAGGCACGCTGAAGCTGAAATTCAACGCGCAGACCGGCACGTTCTACGTCGAACATTACGACCATCACTTCCCGATCTGCCCGAACAACTATGGCGAGCTACTCAAGTCCGACGACACGCTGAAGTCTCTGGCCGATCGCTTCAGCACACTCAGCTACCAGACCGATGCCCATTCGTTGGCGATGCCGCTCAAGCAAGAGTTGCGCGAACTGGCGAGCGATCCGCATGTTCTGGCGACTATCGAAGGCAACCTCGCTCAGTACGATTCCACCACCGAGGAAGGCTTTCACAAGCTTCACGAACTGCTGGAACGGCAAAGTTATCGCCTGGCCAGTTGGCGCACGGCGGCGGACGACATCAACTGGCGGCGCTTCTTCGACATCAACGAGCTTGGCGGCCTGCGCGTCGAGCGCCCGGCGGTGTTCGAAGCGACCCACGGCAAGATCTTCCAGTTAGTTGAAGAAGGTCTGGTCGACGGTCTGCGCATCGACCACATCGACGGCCTCGCCGACCCGCGTGGCTACTGCCGCAAGCTGCGCCGGCGTCTTGATCACCTTGCACCGGGACGGCACCTGCCGATCTATGTCGAGAAGATCCTCGGCGAGGGCGAAACCCTGCGCCGCGACTGGAGCGTGGACGGCACCACCGGTTATGAGTTCATGAATCAGCTGTCGCTGCTGCAACACGACCCGGACGGCGAACATGTGCTGGGCGAGCTGTGGCAGCGCCGCACCGAGCGCCCGGCAGCGTTTATTGAAGAAGCGCAGTTGGCTCGTCAGCAGATCCTCAACGGCTCGCTGGCCAGCGATTTCGAAAGTGTCGCGCAGGCGCTGCATCAAGTCGCGCGGGATGACCTGATGACCCGCGACCTGACCCTGGGCGCGATTCGCCGCGTGCTGCACGCGTTGATCGTGCACTTCCCGGTTTATCGCACCTACATCAGCGCCATGGGGCGTTCCGAGCAGGACGAAGCAATTTTCCAGCACGCCATGGACGGAGCGCGGCAGACCCTCAGCGAGGCTGACTGGCCAGTACTCGACTCGGTCGCCAGTTGGCTCGGCGGCACGCCATGGCGCCGCAAGCCACGCGGGCGTTCGCGCAAGATCCTCAAGCATGCTTGCGTGCGTTTCCAGCAACTGACCTCGCCGGCGGCTGCCAAAGCCGTGGAAGACACCGCGCTTTATCGTTCGGCGGTGCTGCTGTCGCGCAATGATGTCGGTTACAACACCGAGCAATTCAGCGCGCCGGTCAGCGAATTCCACGAGGTCAATCAGCAGCGCATGGCGGAGTTTCCCGACAACCTGCTGGCCACCGCCACTCACGACCACAAGCGTGGCGAAGACACCCGCGCCCGCTTGGCCGTGCTCAGCGAGCGCAGTCATTGGTACGCCGACCAGGTCGAACTGTGGCGCGCCCTCGCCCGCCCGGTCCGCATCGAAGATGACGCACCGTCCGCTGGCGACGAACTGATCCTCTATCAGGCACTGCTCGGCAGTTGGCCGCTGGATCTGCTGGATGACGACAAGGCCGGTTTCACCGAGTACGCCAAGCGCATCTGGCAATGGCAGCAGAAAGCCTTGCGCGAGGCCAAGCTGCAAAGCAGTTGGAGCGCACCGAACGAAGCCTATGAAAGCGCGGCGCAGGCCTTCACGGAAAAACTCCTGACCGGCGAAGAAGGCGAATTGCTTCGCGCGGCGCTGAGCAAAACCGTCAACAGCATCGCCGCTGCCGGCGCGCTCAACGGGCTGGCGCAAACCTTGCTGCGCATGACCGTGCCGGGAGTGCCGGATCTGTATCAGGGCAATGAGTACTGGGATTTCAGTCTGGTCGATCCGGACAACCGCAGGCCGGTGGATTACGCCGCCCGCGAGCAAGCGTTGCAGGCGTCCGTGCCAAGTGCCGAACTACTCAGGGACTGGCGCGACGGGCGCATCAAACAGGCGCTGATCAGCGCGGTATTGAACCTGCGCAAGGAGCACAGCGAGCTGTTCCGCCGTGGCGATTACCAGCCACTGGAAGTGCTGGGCAGTCAGGCCCACAACGTACTGGCATTCGCCCGCGAACACGAGGGTGTGCGGGCCATTGTCGTGGTGCCGGTGCGCTGTGCAACGTTGCTGGAAAACAGTGCCATCCCCCAGGTCGATGCGCTGCGCTGGGGCGATACGCGGGTGGTTTTACCGTCCGCCGCTTCGGATACAAACCTGAGGGGACTTTTTGCCAGCAGCGTAGTCACACAAAACAGGGAGCTGAATGTCAGCGAAGCGCTGGGGGATGTCCCGGTCAATCTCTTTATCCAACACTCGACACAAGCATGAGTTCAGTTCAGGAGCATTGCGATGAGCACCGACGATAAACGCATTCGCGAATTCGCCTATCAGATCTGGGAGTCGGAAGGGAAGCCTGAAGGCCACGAAGAACGTCATTGGGAGATGGCGCGCAAACTCGCCGAGGCCGAAGCGCTCGCGCCGAAGAAGCCACCGAAGGCGGCTGGCAGCAAGGTGGCTGGCAAGACTACAGCGGCGAAGAGCACCGAAACCAAAGCGCTCGACGCCAAGACACCGGCTGCTGCCAAAGCCAAACCCGCGGCGAAAGCAAAACCTGCGGCCACGCCAAAAGTAGTTCCGCCGGGCGAAAAGGCAGCCGAGAAAAAGCCGCGAGCAGCGAAGAAGCCCCCGGCGAACTGACCCGATCCGTATTTGAACTGAATGATTGTGTGGCGAGCGTGCTCGCCACATGGGGTTTTTGCGCCCCGAAGAAAGCCCCTTATTGGGAAAAACACACAACCCTGTGGGAGCGAGCCTGCTCGCGAAAGCGCTAGGTCAGTTGGTGAAAATGTCGAATGTACCAACGCTTTCGCGAGCAAGCTCGCTCCCACCAGGAAATCTCATTGCCTGAACTGTCCCGTTTTTTTGCAGGAGCAATCATGACCCGTCCAAAGAAAGCCGAACCCGCTGCGCACGCCGAGCCGTCGAGAATCCGTGAAGGTCTGCCCTTCCCGCTCGGTGCTACCTGGGATGGTCTGGGGGTTAACTTTGCTCTGTTTTCCGCCAACGCCACCAAAGTCGAGCTGTGCATCTTCGACGACAGCGGCGAAGTCGAACTCGAGCGCATCGAACTGCCCGAATACACCGATGAGATCTACCACGGCTACTTGCCCGATGCGCATCCGGGCCTGATCTACGGCTACCGCGTATATGGTCCTTACGACCCGGCCAACGGCCACCGCTTCAACCACAACAAGCTGCTGATCGACCCGTACGCCAAGCAACTGGTCGGCGAGCTGAAATGGTCGGAAGCGCTGTTCGGCTACACCATCGGCCATCCTGACGCCGACCTCAGTTTCGACGAACGCGACAGCGCGCCATTCGTGCCCAAGTGCAAGGTCATCGACCCGGCGCACACCTGGGGCAATGATCATCGCGTCAGCGTGCCGTGGGACAAGACCATCATTTATGAAACCCACGTGCGCGGCATCAGCATGCGTCACCCGTCGGTGCCGGAAAACCTGCGCGGCACGTTCGGCGGTTTGATGGTCGACGATGTGCTCGAACACATCCGCAAGCTCGGCGTGTCTTCCGTTGAATTGCTGCCGATTCATGCCTTCGTCAACGATCAGCATCTGCTGCAAAAAGGCATGACCAACTACTGGGGCTACAACAGCATTGCGTTCTTCGCCCCGGACCCGCGTTATCTGGCCAGTGGCAAGATTGCCGAATTCAAGGAAATGGTCGCGCATCTGCACGATGCCAACCTCGAAGTCATTCTCGACGTGGTCTACAACCACACCGCCGAAGGCAACGAGCAAGGCCCGACCCTGTCGATGCGCGGTATCGACAACGCCTCCTACTACCGCTTGATGCCGGACGACAAGCGCTACTACATCAACGATTCCGGCACCGGCAACACGCTGGACCTGAGTCACCCGTGCGTCCTGCAGATGGTCACCGACTCCCTGCGCTACTGGGCCAGCGAGATGCACGTCGACGGTTTCCGCTTCGACCTAGCGACCATTCTTGGCCGCTACCACGATGGTTTTGACGAGCGCCACAGCTTCCTCGTCGCCTGCCGTCAGGACCCGGTGCTGCGTCAGGTGAAAATGATCGCCGAACCCTGGGACTGCGGCCCCGGCGGTTATCAGGTCGGCAACTTTCCGCCGGGCTGGGTTGAGTGGAACGACAAATTCCGCGACACCGTGCGCGCGTTCTGGAAAGGCGACGACGCTCAGCTTGCCGATTTCGCCAGCCGCATGACTGCTTCCGGTGAGATGTTCAACCAGCGTGGGCGACGGCCGTATTCGTCGGTGAACTTCATCACCGCCCACGACGGTTTCACCCTCAACGATCTGGTCTCGTATAACGACAAGCACAACGAAGCCAACGACGAGAACAACCAGGACGGCAGCAACAACAACCTGTCGTGGAACCACGGCGTCGAAGGTCCGACCGACGATCCGGAAATCAACGCCCTGCGCCACCGGCAGATGCGCAATTTCTTTGCCACTCTGCTGCTGGCCCAAGGTACGCCGATGATCGTTGCCGGTGATGAATTCGCCCGCACCCAGGACGGCAACAACAACGCCTATTGCCAGGACAGCGAAATCGGTTGGGTCAATTGGGATCTGAGCGAGGACGGCAAGGCGCTGCTGAAATTCGTCAAGCGCCTGATCAAGCTGCGTCTGACTTATCCGATCCTGCGTCGTGGGCGCTTCCTGGTCGGCGAGTACAACGAAGACATCGGCGTCAAAGACGTAACCTGGCTGGCCCCGGACGCCACCGAAATGACCACCGAGCACTGGCACGACGCGCACAACCGCTGCCTGGGCATGCTGCTCGATGGTCGCGCGCAGGAAACCGGCATCCGTCGCAAAGGTGCCGATGCGACCCTGCTGCTGGTGGTCAATGCGCACCACGACATCGTCAACTTCACCCTGCCGGAAGTGCCGGATGGTGGCTTCTGGACCTGCATGATCGACACCAATCAGCCGGCGATTCGCGGCCAGGAACGCTTCGACTTCGGCCATGAATATTCGGTGACTGGACGTTCGTTGCTGTTGTTCGAACTGCAACGCGACGAAGAAGAATGATATGGACTTTCAACATTATCTGGCCCGCCGTCCGCCAGATTACGCCGACACCAACGCCCTCGGCCGTTGCCTGCGGGCAATGGTCGAGGCCGGACTCGACCGTTTGCCGTTGCCCGGCAGCGGTCACACGCTGGAGCGCTTTCAGCGTCTTGCGGAAGTCGGCGGGCACGATTTAGGCCTGTGCAAACTCTACGAAGGCCATACGGACGCGCTGGCGATCATTGAGCAATTGGGCGGCACGCCAACGCCGGGCAGCACGTGGGGCATGTGGGCGGCCGAACCGCCACAGGCGCGGGTGAAAGTCACGCCGTCGGGGCACATGGTGACGCTGAACGGGCGCAAGGCCTGGTGCTCTGGTGCGGCGGTGCTCAGCCACGCCTTGCTCACGGCGTGGGATGCGGACGGTCAGCAGCAACTGGTGGCAGTCGCGCTTGATCAGCCTGGCGTGACCATCACCGATCAAGGCTGGCAGGCCGTGGGCATGGCGGCGACTGGCAGCGTTGAGGTGCTGTTCGACAACGCTGAAGCGCAGGCCATCGGCAACCCCGGCGATTACCTGCAACGGCCGGGTTTCTGGCAAGGCGGGATCGGTATCGCGGCTTGCTGGTATGGCGCTTCGCGGCAGATCGCCGAAGGGCTGCGTCAGCATTGCGCGCACCGCGATGAACCGCATGCCCTCGCCCACCTCGGTGCGACTGACACCGCACTGCAAGCGGCGGCCGATGTGCTGCGCTTCAGCGCATTGCAAATCGACGCGCAGCCCGAGGCCGACGCTGAACTGCTCGCCCGACGCGCCCGCGCCGTGGTCGAACAGTCTGCCGAACAGGTCATGCGTGAAGTCGGTCGCGCACTGGGTGCCGGGCCGTTTTGTCAGGATCGGCATTTCGCGCGATTGAGTGCCGACTTGCCGGTGTTCCTGCGCCAGAGTCACGCCGAACGCGACCTTGCTGCACTGGGCCAGCAGATTGCTGGTCAGTCTTGCGAGGTCTGGGCGCTATGAAGGACAACCCGATCGTCGGCCAAGGCACTTCGCTGCAGCAGTGGCAGGCTTCGCGGCGTCTGGCCGAGCTGCCCGCCATCGATATTCTTGAACTGGTACCGCTGGGCTCGCGAGCGGTGATCGTCGCGCCGCACCCGGATGACGAAGTGCTCGGTTGTGGCGGCATCATGCAATTGCTGGCAGCGGCCGGACGGCCGTTGCAGTTGATCTCGGTCACCGATGGCAGCGCCAGTCACCCCGGTTCGCAACGCTGGACAGTCGAGCGTTTGAGCGTGGTGCGACCGCAAGAATCCGCCGAAGCCCTGCGTCGTCTAGGTCTGCCGATGCACAGCCTGAAATGGCTGCGCGGCGGTTTTACCGACACGCAAGTGGCGGCTCAGGAAACCGAGTTGAGCGAATTCATCGCCGGCTATCTGCATGCCAGCGACGTAGTCTTCACGACCTGGCGCCAGGACGGCCACAGCGATCATGAGGCTGTCGGCCGTGCCAGTGTCGAAGCGGCGCGACGCGTCGGTGCGACCTGCCATGAACTTCCGGTCTGGACCTGGCACTGGGCAACCCCGGAAGACGCTTCGGTGCCATGGGAGCGGGCGCGCAAGATTCTCCTTTCACCGACGCACATCGCACGTAAACGCCACGCCGCGCACGCGTTCGCCAGCCAGTTGGAAGGCGACCGCGACGTCGGCCTCGGGCCAGTGCTCGCGCCCTATGTGCTAGATCGTTTGCTGCAACCTTTTGAAGTGGTGTTCCTGTGAGCGTCGATGACCGCTATTTCGACGGCCTGTTCGCGGGCAATGACGACCCATGGGCGTTCCGCCAGCGCTGGTACGAGCAGCGCAAACGCGCGATCACCCTCGCTGCCCTGCCCCGTCCCCGCTACCGGTCCGTCTTTGAGCCAGGTTGCGCCAACGGCGAACTGAGTGCAGAACTGGCTCCGCGTTGCGGCCGCCTGCTGTGTTGCGATACCGCAAGCGCGGCGGTGCAGCTCGCACGTACTCGCTTGAGCGTATTCGAGCATGCCGAAGTCCGCCAGGGACGCCTGCCGGCTGACTGGCCGGAGGAAAAATTCGACCTGATCGTCTTCAGCGAAATCGGCTACTACCTCGACGAGCAGGATCTGACAGAAGTGATCCGCCGGATCAGCGAATCGCTGACCGCCGACGGCCAATTGCTGGCCTGTCACTGGCGCCCGCCGATTGAAGGCTGTCCGTTGAATGCACGTCAAGTTCACGATCAGATCCACCATCAACTGGCGTTGCCGCGTCTGGTGCTGCATCAGGAAGCGGATTTCATTCTCGAATTGTGGAGCCGTGAGCCACGCTCGGTGGCTGCCCTGGAGGGCTTGCGTTGATCGGTATCGTGATTCCGGCGCATAACGAAGAGGCGCTGCTTGATGAATGTCTGCGGGCCGCCTTGCGTGCCAGCCAGCATGGACAATTGGCCGGCGAGCCAGTGGAAATTCTCGTGGTGCTCGACAGCTGCAGCGATGGCTCGGCACAGATCGTCAGCGCTTATCCGGTGCTGAGCCTGCAGATCGATGCGCGCAACGTTGGCGAAGCCCGCGCCGCCGGTGCGCGCCTGCTGCTCGAGCGCGGTGCACGCTGGATCGCTTGCACCGATGCCGACAGCCGCGTTGCCGATGACTGGCTGGCGGCGCAACTGGGCCTGGAAGCAGATGCCGTGTGCGGTACGGTCACCGTCGAGCACTGGCATGAATCCATCGCTGAAGCGGCGCAAATTCGCTATCACCGTCATTACCAGGCCCGCGATGGCCATCGCCATATTCACGGTGCCAACCTCGGCGTCAGTGCCGAGGCCTATCGCCTGGCCGGCGGCTTCAAACCGCTGACCTGTGATGAGGACGTGCAACTGGTTCGTGCGCTGGAACGCAGCGGCGCCAATATTGCCTGGAGTCACCGTCCGCAGGTGCACACCAGCGCCCGTCTCGACAGTCGGGCCAAGGGCGGATTCGGTGACTTCCTGCGCAATCTGGCACAGCTGGAATAAAAAAATACGTATCAGATTGATCTGTGACGCGACGAATGCCGAGTCTTGAGCAATACTCTGCCTCGCAGTAATCCAAGGGTTGGAGCACTGCACCGTTGCTATTCATTTGCCTTCACGGGCCGCGACAGCCTCGGCTGCTCACGACTGAGGGCGAGACACCACAAGGACGTCGCACTCATGAAACCGTCATTGCTCAACGAACACGGCCTGCCAGCCCAGATCTGGAACAGCGCGCCGCAGCTCGACAATATTCCCGTCATCAACACCCACAGTCTGGTTCCCGCCGGCGCCCGCGCCGTGGTGATCGCCCCGCATCCGGGCGATGAAGTCGTCACCTGCGGCGGCTTGCTGCAGCTGCTGTCCAGCCTCGGTCATCCTCTGCAATTGCTCTCGATTACTGACGGCAGCGCCAGCCACCCCGGCTCGCGGCAATGGTCGGAGCAACGCCTGAGCGTATTCCGCCCGCAGGAAAGCGTCGAAGCCCTGCGCCGTCTCGGCCTGCCCATGCACAGCCTGAAATGGGTGCGCGGCGGTTTTACCGACAACGCGCTGAGCGATCAGCAAAGCCAACTGACCGAATTCATCGGGCGTTACCTGCGCCCGGGCGACGTAGTGTTCAGCACTTGGCGCAAGGATGGTCCAGCGGACCATGAAGTGGTCGGCCGGGCCAGTTTCGATGCGGCGCAGAAGGCCGGCGCGACCTATCACGATGTGCCAGTGTGGGCCTGGCACTGGCCGGAGCGCGAGCAGCAAATGATTCCCTGGGAGCGTGCGCGCAAGCTGCGTCTCGACACCTGGACAGTCGCGCGCAAGAGCCATGCCACCCACGCTTACGCCAGCCAGCTCAAAGGCGAACCGGCCATCGGCATCGCCCCGCTGCTGCCACCGGTGCTGCTGGAACGGATGCGCCTGCCGTATGAAATCGTCTTCTTCTGAACGCCAAAGACCTCTGACACCGTGAAACCCTGTGGGAGCTGGCTTGCCAGCGATAGCGGTGTATCAGGCAACAGAGATACTGCTGATTTGGCCCCATCGCTGGCAAGCCAGCTCCCACAGAGTCCTGTGTACGATCAAACATTTCTGTAAGGAACTGCCACCCCCTCAAACCAGTCGCATGAACAGGCATGGCCCAATTCAGAGGAGTGAACGTGTCCAGCGATCCCAAGCGTCAAGCGGTCGACGCGCCAGTCATTCATCGCCTGCGGGTACTCACGGTCAACACCCACAAGGGCTTCACCGCACTGAATCGGCGCTTCGTCCTCCCGGAGCTGCGCGAAGCGATGCGCAGTACCTCGGCCGATCTGGTGTTTCTGCAGGAAGTGGTGGGTGAACACGAACGCCATTCGAGTCGCTACAACGACTGGCCGCAGACCTCGCAATACGAATTTCTTGCCGACAGTATGTGGAGCGATTTTGCCTACGGGCGCAATGCCGTTTATCCCGACGGTCATCATGGCAACGCGCTGCTGTCGAAATACCCGATTCGCGAATACCGCAACCTCGACGTCTCGATCACTGGCCCAGAACGGCGCGGGCTGTTGCACTGCATACTCGATGTGCCTGGACATGACGAGGTGCATGCGATCTGTGTGCATTTGAGTCTGCTGGAAAGCCATCGGCAATTGCAGTTGCAACTGCTCTGCCAATTGCTTGAGTCGCTGCCCGACGATGCGCCGGTGATCATCGCTGGGGATTTCAACGACTGGCAGTTGCAAGGTAATGCTGCCCTTGCCCGTCGCGATTATTTGCACGAGGCTTTCGAGCGCCATCATGGGCGCCCAGCGAAAACTTATCCGGCGCGGTTTCCCTTGTTGAGACTTGACCGGATCTATCTGCGCAATGCCAGCAGCCATGATCCAAGAATTCTCGGCAACAAACCGTGGACGCATCTTTCCGATCACTTGCCGTTAGCAGTTGAGGTGCACCTGTAGCTGCGTTTTTGACAGCAACTACATGGCATGTCCTTCCGGCAACTACCGGTAGGAATGACCTTTCGTCGGCGGCAAAAAACCGTCATATGAATACTTCGCAAGCGTTTTTCCATGCAAACAACCACTTAGTTATGTGCAGAAAAACAAACGCTTGCGAAGACTGATTTAAGCCCGCCATTCATCGTGCATTTTCTTGACGCGCAGGCGTCGCTCTTCTTATCTCTACCTTACTACCCCCGGAAACACTTACTGGGGCTGACCTTCCGGCACTCGCGAAATCGAGCAGCCGCGGTTCGCCCCGCTCTATTCGGTCGCCCCTCGTTCGGGGTAGGAGAGACGCCAGACCCGAGATGACGCATGCGCTTGCAAGGTAGACCTCCATGAAAACTTCACTGATCCCACACGAACTGAAAATCACCCTTTGCACAGTGTCAGGTTCGCTGTTGCTGTGCTCGTCCATGGAGGCGCATGCGGAGTCTGCGGCGGATGAATCCACGTGGTATCGCGCCGACGTGCCGGTGATGACCTTGCCGGTGACCGTGATAACGCCCGGGCCGCTGCCGCTGAGTCACCAGAGTTCGCGCCTGATCACTGAAGATCTTGCGCCCTCCGCATGGGATGAGCTGTACGGCAAAAGCGCCCGGCGCGCGCAGACTGATGCGCTGTCCTCCGGTTATGCGATGCCCGGCGGCGAGTACAAAGGCCCGGCGGTGGTTACGCTGAAAAGCGGTAATGGCGCTACCCAGACCGTTGGCCTGATCGGCGGCGACAATCAGATTCAGATGAGTGCCGATGGCGTACTGACCCGACGCACCCTCTCCGCCCCAAACACTGGCCGCTTGAATTTGCAAGGCCAGAACCTGGGCGCCTATTACAGCCTGATCGGCGCGCAGGGCTGGCACGTAGACGTCTCGGCCAGCGGCGGTCGGGTCAGCGGTTTCAGTCGCACTGCGCAAGGTAATCGTCAGGCCACCGAAGGCAGTGCAATGACATTTTCGGTCGAGGGCGGTTATCCGATCGGCCTGAGCGAGAACTGGGTGGTTGAACCGCAGGCGCAATTGATCAACCAGCGGATCAGCCTTGATGCGCCTTATGCCGGCTCGGGCAACGCCGCTTCGTCCGACCTGACCGCGTGGAGCGGCCGCGTCGGTGCGCGGTTGAAGGGCAGTTATGACTTGAATGGCTTACCGGTGGAACCCTACGTGCGCACCAACCTTTGGCACACGGTCTACAGCGGCAGCACGTTGACGCTGGATCAGGTCGACAAGATCAGCAGCAGCCGCAAGTCTTCAACAGTGGAATTGGGACTGGGACTGGTGGCGCGGGTCACGCCGGCAGTGAGCCTGTACATGAGCGCCGATTACAGCAGCGATGTGGATGACAATGATCTGAACGGCATCATTGGCAGCCTCGGCGTGCGGATGCGCTGGTGATCTCCAGACTACCGAAAATCCTGTGGGAGCTGGCTTGCCAGCGATGGCGGCGTGTCAGTCAACAAAAATGCTGAATGTGACAGCCTCATCGCGGGCAAGCCCGCTCCCACAGTTTTACTGTTCCTGGATCAGCCCTGCGGCTTGAGAATCAACACCGCCAACGGCGGCAGATTCAGCTCCAGCGACAACGATTGACCATGACTCGGTACCTCATCCGTCAATGCCCCGCCGCCATTGCCATAGTTTGAGCCGGCATAAATGTCCGCGTCGCTGTTGAACAGTTCGGTCCAGCGCCCGGCGAACGGCACGCCGACGCGATACGACTGGCGCGGTACCGGCGTGAAGTTGGCGACCACCAATACTGGCGAGCCGTCCTTGCTCCAGCGCAGCCACGCATAAACGCTGTTGATCGCATCATCGCCAATCAACCACTGGAAGCCCTGCGGCGCATCATCCTGATCGTGCAACGCCGGCTCTTCGCGATACAGGCGGTTGAGATCGCCAACCAGTTTCTGCACGCCTTTGTGCTCGGAATACTGCAACAGGTACCAGTCCAGTTGCTGATCGTGGTTCCACTCGCGCCACTGGCCAAATTCGCAGCCCATGAACAACAGCTTCTTGCCCGGATGAGTCCACATGAAGCTCAGATAGGCGCGCAGGTTGGCGAACTTCTGCCAGCGATCGCCGGGCATCTTGTCGATCAGCGAGTGCTTGCCGTGCACCACTTCGTCGTGGGAGATCGGCAGGATGAAACGCTCCGACCAAGCATAGACCAGACCAAAACTCAGCTCATTGTGGTGATGGGCGCGGTACACCGGATCCTGCTGGATGTAGTGCAGCGAGTCGTGCATCCAGCCCATGTTCCATTTGTAGGAGAACCCGAGGCCGCCCTGCTGGGTGCTTTGGCTAACGCCCGGCCACGCAGTGGATTCTTCGGCGATCACCAGCGCACCCGGCGCTTCCAGTTCAACCACGTCGTTCAAATGACGCAGAAAGTCGATAGCCTCGAGGTTCTCCCGACCGCCGTGACGATTCGGCACCCACTCGCCAGCCTTGCGCGAATAGTCGCGATACAGCATCGACGCCACGGCATCGACACGCAGGCCATCGATATGGAAGTGTTTCAGCCAGTGCAGCGCCGAGGCCAGCATGTAACCGTGCACTTCGGTGCGACCAAGGTTGTAGATCAGCGTGTCCCAATCCTGATGGAAGCCTTCCAGCGGGTTGCCATATTCGTAAAGCGCAGTGCCGTCGAACTGCGCCAGACCATGGGTATCGGTCGGGAAATGCGCCGGCACCCAGTCGAGGATCACACCGATGTCGGCCTGGTGGCAGGCATTCACGAAGGCAGCGAACTGATCCGGCGTGCCATAACGTGCGCTCGGCGCGAACTGCGAAAGCAACTGATAACCCCACGAGCCCCCGAACGGGTGTTCCATGATCGGCATCAGTTCGATGTGGGTGAAGCCCAGCTCTTTGACATAAGGAATCAGCCGCTCAGCCAGTTCCGGCCAGGTGTACTGGCGCGCAACCTCGCCGAGATCATCCAGCTCGCACTGCCACGAGCCGGCGTGCAACTCGTAGATCGACAGAGGCTTGGAGCGCTGCTGGCGATTCTGACGGGAATTCATCCACTCGTGATCCTGCCAGTCGATTTGCAACGGCGAGGCGACTTTCGAGGCGGTGTCCGGTGGCAGGCTGGTGGCCAGCGCCATCGGGTCGGCCTTGAGCGGCAGAATCCCGTGAGCGCCGAGGATTTCGTACTTGTACAACTCCCCCGCTTGCAGGCGAGGAATGAACAACTCCCACACGCCCGAAGGATGGCGCAGCCGCATTGGGTGACGACGACCGTCCCAGACGTTGAAATCGCCGACCACCGACACACGGCGGGCATTCGGCGCCCACACGGCAAAGCGCACGCCGTCAACGCCATCAACGGTTTTCAGCTGTGCACCGAGGCAAGCGCTGAGGTCACGGTGATTGCCTTCGGCGAACAGATACAAATCCATTTCGCCCAGCAGCTGGCCAAAGCTGTACGGATCTTCGGCAACCTGCTCGCCGCCGGCCCAGCGCGTGCGCAACAGGTACGGTCGGGCCTGATCGAAATGGCCGACAAACAGCCCCGGCGTCTCGGTCATCTCCAGCGGGCCAAGCTCTTCGCCGCTGTCCTTGTCCAGCACCGCGACACTCAGCGCACCGGGCAGATAAGCGCGGATGAACTGCCCACCAGCGCCATCGCCGTGCGGGCCGAGAATGGAAAACGGGTCCTGATGTTCAGCGCGCACCAAAGCATCGATGTCGCGCGCCGAGGGTAACAATGCTTCCTTTACCACACCCTGTTCCTTGTTCGAGAAACTCATGACTACTCTCCACCAAGATCGGAAAAGGGTTTAAGCCCTGTCAATAATCCATACAAGCCGTGCAATGGCACGGGCAGCCACGTTGGGCGGTTTTCCGCCTCGTAGGCCACTTCATAAGCGGCTTTTTCCAGGCCGAACAACGCCAGCGCGGCGTCGGCACCCTGAGGATCCTGCCAGGCATGCTCAAGACTAGCTGCTGCCTCGCGGTATGCCTGGACAAATGCCTCGCGTGCTTCGCGCAGATAACGCTCGGCGACACGTTTACGCGCCGCTTCGGCTTCGACGCTGTTGTCGACGTTGTGCACATTGATGGTCATCGCCGCTGCGTAATCGAACGAACGCAGTACACCGCTGACATCCTTGTACGGGCTGTGCTTGCCGCGACGCTCACTCAACGGCCGCGCCGGTTCGCCCTCGAAGTCAATCAGGTAGGCATCGCCCTTGATCACCAGCACCTGACCCAAATGCAAGTCGCCATGCACCCGGATGCGCAAGCCGCCAGTGGCTTTCTTCGCCAGATCCTGCACATGGGCAAGAATGGTTTTCTTCTCGTCGAGCAGACGCTTGACCAGTTTCTGGTCCGCCGCGTTCAACTCGCCTTGATGCTGCTTGAGCAGTTTCAAGGCATGTTCGACCTGGGCGGTGACATCCTTGGCCGTCGCGGCCATGTCCTTGCTCGACGACACTTGCGGCGCGAAGTCGGCGTTGTCGGTGGGCGCCGCGAGCACCTGATGCATCTCGCCCAGACGCTGGCCGAGCATGCCGGCGAAGTCCTTCAGCTCGCCGAGCGCGTTGTAATGCTGCTCCTGTTCGGACATGGCGTCGGCCAGTTCATCGCGCAGCGCCCGTTCCAGGTTGTTCTGCGTCCATTCCCATGCGTCGCCCTGATTGCTCAGGTAACCCTGGGCGATCATCAGGAGGTTGTCTTCACCCTGCGCGTCGCGGCGAATCACCGAACCGAGCAGTGGTGAGATATTGGCAAACCCGGCCTCGGTCAGGTAAGCGCTCATCTCCAGTTCCGGGTGTACGCCAGAAGCGACTTTGCGTATCAGCTTAAGCACCAGGCTGTTGCCGACAACCACGGAGCTGTTCGATTGCTCGGCCGACAGGTAGCGCACATCCGACTCGGCGCCGAGGCCGAGTTTTTCCAGATGATCTGTCTGTTCGAAGCGGATTTCGCCTTCGATCGATTCCAGTACGGTGTTGTTCTGCATGCCTTGCAGAACGGCGCGGACGAAAGTCTCCAGGCTGAACGCATCGGTAATCAGACCGACCTGACGCACACGGCGTACACGCGATAGCGCCAATTGCTGCGGCAACGGCGGGCCGACATGGTCTTCGGCAATGAAGCCGAACGGCAGTTGATAACGGTTGGTCTGGCCACCGCTGGTGACTTCGATTTCGCTGAGCAGCACTGGATGCTGGACGTCGCCGAAGCGCACGCCGTAAGCCAGATTGACCTTTTCGATCGCCGCGTCCTTGCCGGCGAACCAGCGACGGTTCTGCAGCCAGCTCGGCAGGATGCTTTGCTCCAGCGTCGTACGCGACGGTGCTTCGAGCAGCTCTTCCATGCGTTTTTTCAGTACCAGCGTGGTGAAGTCCGGCAGGCTCTGCGCCGGCTCGACGTGCCAGCTCGGCATCTGGTTTTCCGCCGCCAGTGCGAACCAATAGAAGCCATAGGGCGCCAGGGTCAGAAGGAAATTCAACTGACCGATCGGCGGGAACGCGTTACCGCCGAGCATTTCCACCGGCACCATGCCGACGTACGCCGACAGATCCAGCTCCACTGCTTGCGCACTTCGCGAGACGTTGGCCACGCACAGGATGATTTCGTGCTTGCCATCGACATCGGTGTATTCGCGGGTATAAGCCAGCACGCGACGGTTGGCCGGCGAGAGCATTTTCAACGTGCCACGGCCGAACGCTTTCGATTGCTTGCGCACGGCCAGCAGGCGCCGCGTCCAGTTCAACAGCGAATGCGGATCGCCGGACTGGGTTTCGACGTTGACCGACTGATAGCCATACTGCGGGTCCATGATCGGCGGCAGTACCAGACTGGCCGGGTCGGCGCGGGAAAAACCGCCGTTGCGGTCGATCGACCACTGCATCGGCGTACGCACGCCGTCGCGGTCGCCGAGGTAGATATTGTCGCCCATGCCGATTTCGTCACCGTAATACAGGGTCGGCGTGCCAGGCATCGACAGCAGCAGGCTGTTGAGCAGTTCAATGCGGCGACGATCGCGTTCCATCAACGGTGCGAGACGGCGGCGAATACCGAGGTTGATCCGCGCGCGACGGTCAGCCGCGTAGTAGTTCCACAGGTAATCGCGCTCGCGGTCGGTGACCATTTCCAGGGTCAGCTCATCGTGGTTGCGCAGAAAAATTGCCCACTGGCAATTCGCCGGAATTTCCGGGGTCTGACGGAGAATGTCGGTAATCGGGAAGCGATCTTCCTGAGCCAACGCCATGTACATGCGCGGCATCAGCGGGAAGTGGAACGCCATGTGGCATTCGTCGCCATTCACCCCGGCAGCATCGGTGTCGCCGAAGTACAGCTGAGTGTCTTCCGGCCACTGATTGGCCTCGGCCAGCAGCATGCGGTCGGGATAGTTGGCGTCGATCTCGGCGCGGATCTGCTTGAGGACGTCGTGAGTCTCCGGCAGGTTTTCGTTGTTGGTGCCGTCGCGCTCGATCAGGTACGGAATCGCGTCGAGACGCAGGCCGTCGATGCCCATGTCCAGCCAGTAGCGCATCACCGACAACACGGCTTTCATCACTTGCGGGTTATCGAAGTTCAGATCCGGCTGGTGCGAGTAGAAGCGGTGCCAGAAGTACTGACCGGCGACCGGGTCCCAAGTCCAGTTGGACTTCTCGGTATCGAGGAAGATGATCCGCGTGCCGTCGTATTTCTGGTCGTCATCGGACCAGACGTAGAAATCCCGCGCCGCCGAACCCGGCTTGGCTTTACGCGCACGCTGGAACCACGGGTGCTGGTCGGAGGTGTGGTTGATGACCAGCTCGGTGATCACCCGCAGCCCGCGCTTGTGCGCCTCGGCAATGAAGCGCTTGGCGTCGGCCATGGTTCCGTAGTCGCTGTGCACGCCACGGTATTCGGCGATGTCGTAACCGTCGTCGCGACGTGGCGAAGGATAGAACGGCAGTAGCCAGATGGTGTTGACGCCGAGGTCGGCAATGTAATCGAGTTTGGCGATAAGCCCGGGAAAGTCGCCGATCCCGTCATTGTTGGAGTCGAAAAACGATTTGACGTGAACCTGATAGATCACCGCGTCCTTGTACCAGAGCGGGTCTTTGATGAAGGCGGCTGCCTTGGGTTTCTTCGCCATGTGGAACTCCTGAAAAATTCTCTGATACACCGAGGGACTCGCAGTGGTGAGCCCCTGTGGCGAGGGGATTTATCCCCGTTCGGCTGCGCAGCAGTCGCAAATTGTTAACGCGGTGCAGCTTGAAAAAAGGGGCCGCTGCGCGCCCCAACGGGGATAAATCCCCTCGCCACGGAGGCGGTGCAAATGTTACGAAGCTGAAATCCGCCAAATCCCGAACGGCTGATACGCCGGGTCGATGCGCATGAACTGATATTTGCCGTGCCAGTCCCAGCGGTGGCCGTTCATCAAATCTTCGCCATGGGTAGTCGCGTCGTCCGGTAGGCCCATTTCCCACAGCGGCAGTTCGAAATTCGCTTCCTGCACGTTATGCGGATCGAGGCTGACCGCGACCAGAATGAAATTGCTGCCATCGGCGCTGCGCTTGCCGAAGTACAAAATGTTGTCGTTCCAGGCGTTGTAGATTTTCAGGCCCAGATGCGTGTGCAGTGCCGGGTTCTGCCGACGAATGCGGTTCAGCTGGGCGATCTCGGCAATGATGTTGCCCGGCGCGGTGAAGTCGCGGACGCGGATTTCGTATTTCTCCGAATCCAGATATTCCTCTTTGCCCGGCACCGGTGCCGATTCGCACAACTCGAAGCCGGAATACATGCCCCACAGACCCGAGCCCATCGTTGCCAATGCAGCACGGATGAGGAAACCGGGACGCCCCGACTCATGCAAAAACGCCGGGTTGATGTCCGGGGTGTTGACGAAGAAATTCGGCCGGTAGCATTCGCGCCATGGCGACTGATTGAGTTCGGTGAAATATTCCGCCAGTTCGGCCTTGGTGTTGCGCCAGGTGAAATAGGTGTAGCTCTGCGAATACCCGACCTTGCCCAGACGCGCCATCATCGCCGGCGTGGTGAAAGCCTCGGCGAGGAAGATCACTTCCGGATACAGGGTGCGCACATCGGCGATCAGCCATTGCCAGAACGGCAGCGGCTTGGTATGCGGATTATCGACGCGGAAGGTTTTCACGCCTTCCTTGACCCAGCCGACGACGATGTCACGCAACTCGACCCACAGGCTCGGAATCGCATCCGGCGCGTAAAAGTCAACATTGACGATGTCCTGGTATTTCTTCGGCGGGTTCTCGGCGTATTTGATCGTGCCGTCCGGGCGCCAGTTGAACCAGCCCGGATGCTCTTTGAGCCACGGATGGTCCTGGGAGCACTGGATGGCGAAGTCGAGAGCGATCTCCAGGCCATGATCGGCTGCCGCAGCCACCAGGCGGCGGAAATCTTCACGGGTGCCGAGCTGCGAGTGAATCGCCTCGTGACCACCCTCCTCGCTGCCGATCGCGTACGGACTGCCGGGATCATCCGGGCCGGCCGTCAGGGAATTGTTGCGGCCCTTGCGGTGGGCGCGGCCGATGGGGTGAATCGGCGTGAAATACAACACGTCGAAACCCATGTCCTGAATCATCGGCAGACGCGAGTGCACGTCGTTAAAGGTGCCGTGACGCTGGGGATCGTCGGTGATCGAGCGCGGAAACAGCTCATACCAACTGGCGAACTCGGCGAGTTCGCGCTCGACGTCCATGGGGAATTCGGCGCTGATGCTGAGGTAGGCGCGATGATCGGCCTGGGCCATCAGCTCGGCACTGCGCGAGTGCAGAAACAACGCGACCTGTTCGGTTTCGAGCAGGCCGGACAGTTCGTGGTGCAGCGCGGCGAGCTGCTCGCTGAGCTGACCTTCGCTGCGTTCGGCGGCCTGTTGCACCATCGTCCGGCCTTCCTGCAGTTCCAGAGAAACCGGCACCGCCGCGCTGTGCTTCTTTTCCAGTTCGTACTGGAAGCTGGCGAAATGATCAATCCACGCTTCAATGCAATACAGGTAGCGGCCCTGCTCTTCTGGGCGGAACCGGCCTTGCCAGGTGTTGTTACCCTGATCGGACATGACTTCGGTCTGCCAGGTTTCCTGGCCTTCCTCGCGCCAGCGAATGCGCACGGCGAGCTTGTCATGGCCGTCCGCAAAGACTTTGCTGGTCACTACCACCTCGCGCCCGGCAATCGATTTGACGGCAAACTGCCCGCCATCCAGGGTCGGCATGGTGTTTTCGATGACGATACGTGGCAGCAGCAATGCCTGCGACAGCGGCATGTGCGGGTTGTAACTCAGCTCTGAAGGTCTTTCAGCAGTCATTGAGCATCTCTCCTTAACGCCCCAAGGACGCTCTTGTGCCAGAACAGTATTCGCGACAAAGCGCCGGCCCTGTCATGAACTCACCTAGGTTCCGAGCAACCGGCGCGGGGAAAAGTTCAGATGAAATTAACAAGACAAACCTGCGGATCGAATTTGTCGTCGCCGGGTCAACTCACTTAAGCACGTCCCACGCCATGTGCCATACGGAGGTCACCTGATGAGCATCCCGATCCCGGCGGAAACGCCCGATCCGAACATCGACAAACCCACCCTGCCGGAGACCGAGCCGCCGGCGGTTCCGGAACAAGAGCCGCCCGGCACCACGCCACCACCGAAAGAAGAGCCACCGAGCACGATGCCGCCGGTCATCGTCTGAGCCCTGATCGTTCCCATGCTCCGCGTGGGAATGCAGCCCGGGACGCTCTGCGTCCCATCCAGAGCCGAACGCGGAGCGTCCGTTGAGGCATTCCCACGCGGAGCGTGGAAACGATCATCAGTTGGCGCGGAGTCAGAGGTGGTCGTTCTTGTCGACGTCCTTTTCGAACATTCTCACCACGTACGGCATCACACTGAAAATCGCCAACGCCAGAATGGTACTGAGCAACGCCGTCGCTTCCTTGCCCAGCCCTGCTGCCACGCCGATCGCCGCCGTCATCCATAACCCTGCCGCCGTGGTCAGGCCTTTGACGTGAGCTTCGTCGCCCTGCTGATTTTTCAGAATGGTCCCGGCGCCGAGAAAGCCGATCCCGGCAATCACACCCTGCAGCACGCGACTCATCGCATCGGATTCCGCCCCCGAGGTCTGTGGCACCAATACAAACAACGCCGCGCCCAGCGCCACCAGCATGTGCGTGCGCACGCCCGCTGCCTTGCCTTTATGTTCGCGCTCGAAACCAAGAATCCCACCGAGAATCGCCGCCATCACCAGACGTACGGTGATCCGGGTCATTTGCGAAGCGTCGCCGATGTCGGCAAATTCGGCTTGCATCGTGGCCCACACTTCATCCCACCAGTCTTCCATCGTGCCTCCCTTGTTATTGGCTTGATAAGCGATGGACAACAGCGACCATTAATCGGTTGCGCAGAACGATCGGCGCGCTGCGCTTCCTAATGTGCAGACCCAACCGGAAAAAGGACTGCCGCCATGCCCGTTCGAATCGATGAATCCAACCCCGAGCAGAAAGTGTGTTTTTTCACCGTCGAACATGGCGAGGAAATCCGCATCTGCGACACCCTGGAAGTCATGACCGATAGCGAAAAAGCCATGTCGTACGTGGACATCGAAGGCAAACGCACCTACATCACCGAAGCAGAAGCGGATGCCTTGACCGTGGCCGGGGCCAAGGACGGGCGCAAACATTTGAAGGCCGATGACAGTGATTCGGTGGTTTGATTGATCTCGATCAACACCCGACGCAGACGCCTGCAATAGGCGTCTGCGCCTTGCCTGGCAGGTTGCTTCAAGTTGTCGCAGGCATTTCGCCAAACCCCATCTGATGCGCTTTTTATTGCCAAACCTGAGTCTGTTCTGCAAACAGATGGGCGCTCATAGTGCATCGGCCTGATGGAGGCTGATGAGCGAACGACCATGAGCGAGCAAATCCCCGTCCGAACCGTAGAAACATCGCCAACGATAAAAAGCGTACCCGCGCGCCCACTGAAAGCGACCAGCGGTTCCACTGACAAGCAGATCCACACCCGCAGTTTCACCGGCCTGTTCCGCAATCTGCGCATGAGCGGCACCGGCGTTCTGTTCGTGCTGTTTTTCGGCACCGTGTGGCTGAACTGGGGCGGTCGGCAGGCGGTGCTGTGGGATCTGGCGGAAAGCAAATTCCATATCTTTGGTGCGACGTTCTGGCCGCAGGATTTCATTCTGCTTTCGGCGCTGTTGATCATTGCTGCGTTCGGACTCTTCGCTATCACCGTGTTTGCCGGTCGCGTCTGGTGCGGTTACACCTGTCCGCAGAGTTCGTGGACGTGGATCTTCATGTGGTGCGAAAAAATCACCGAAGGCGAGCGCAACCAGCGCATCAAACTGCAAGCCGCCCCCTGGAGCCTGAACAAACTGGCACGCCGCGCCGCCAAGCACACCTTGTGGCTGGCAATCAGCGTGATGACCGGCCTGACCTTCGTCGGCTACTTCACCCCGATCCGGCCGCTGGCCGAAGAACTGCTGACCCTGCAGATCGGTGGCATCAGTTTGTTCTGGGTGCTGTTTTTCGCCGCCGCCACCTACATCAACGCCGGTTGGCTGCGTGAGGCCGTGTGCATGCACATGTGCCCGTATGCGCGGTTCCAGAGTGTGATGTTCGACAAGGACACGCTGACCATTGCGTATGATGCCGCCCGGGGCGAAAACCGGGGTCCGCGCAAGCGTGACGTGCGCCCGGTCGAAGCCGGCCTGGGCGATTGCATCGACTGCCAATTGTGCGTGCAGGTCTGCCCGACTGGCATCGATATCCGCGATGGTTTGCAAATGGAATGCATCGGCTGCGCAGCCTGCATCGATGCTTGTGATTCGATCATGGACAAAATGCATTACCCGCGCGGCCTGATCCGCTACAGTTCCGAGCGCGAATTACAGGGTGGCAAGACGCATCTGCTGCGCCCGCGTCTGATTGGCTATACGGCGGTGCTGCTGGTGATGATCGGCGCGTTGGCGTTGGCATTGATCGAGCGGCCGATGGTGTCGCTGGATGTGACCAAGGATCGCGGCTTGTTTCGCGAGAATGCGCAGGGGCAGATCGAGAATATCTACTCGCTGAAAGTGATCAACAAGACACAGCAACGGCAGGAATACCGGTTGAGTCTGGTGGATGGCGACGGGTTTGAATTGCAGGGCAAAACGGCATTGAGCCTGGCGCCCGGGGAGATTGTCGATGTGCCGGTGTCGGTGGCGATGACCACCGAGCGCCCGGCGAGCAGTTCGCAGACGTTGAGTTTCAGGGTTGAAGACAGTGACGAGCCGCAGGTATACAGCGTGGCGAAGAGCCGCTTTGTGGCGCCGATGAATCGCTGATTGCCCTTAAACTGCGGTGCTTTCATTCGCGAGCAGGCTCGCTCCCACAGGAAATCGCGGTCGTTGTGGGAGCGAGCCTGCTCGCGAATGGAGGCGACGCGATTCCTTATAGACCCCATTCGGATCCACCATGAAACGCTACGAAAAATTCGCCGACGACATCGCTGAACTGATCCGCTCCGGCGTTCTCGGCCCCGGCCAGCGGGTGCCGTCGGTGCGCTATGCCAGCCAGACTTACGGGGTCAGTCCGTCGACAGTATTCCAGGCCTATTACCTGCTCGAACGTCGCGGTCTGATCCGCGCCCGGCCGCGTTCCGGTTACTTCGTCAACGCCCACACGCCGAGCGCCTTCTCCGAGCCGGTGATCAGCAGCCAGGTCAACGAATCCACCGAGGTTGACGTCAGCGAACTGGTGTTCTCGGTCCTCGATTCGATCAAAGACCCGAACACCGTACCCTTCGGCTCGGCCTTCCCCAGCCCGACGCTGTTCCCCCTGCAACGTCTGTCGCGTTCCTTGGCCAGCGCCGCGCGGGAGATGGATCCGCGCATGGTCGTCACCGACATGTCGCCGGGCAACCCGCAACTGCGTCGGCAGATTGCCCTGCGCTACATGGTCGGCGGGCTGATGCTGCCGATGGAAGAGCTACTGATCACCAACGGTGCCCTCGAAGCGCTCAACCTGTGCCTGCAAGCGGTGACCGAGCCCGGCGATCTGGTGGCCATCGAGGCCCCGGCGTTTTATGCCTGCCTGCAAGTGCTGGAGCGCCTGAAGCTCAAGGCCGTGGAAATCCCCGTGCATCCGCGTGACGGCATCGACCTCGGCGTGCTCGCGCAAACTCTGGAACGTCATCCGATCAAGGCCTGCTGGTGCATGACCAGTTTCCACAACCCGATGGGCGCGACCGTGCCCGAGGCGAAGAAACAGGAACTGGTCGAACTGCTGCGTCAGCATCAGGTGCCGTTGATCGAGGACGACGTCTACGCCGAACTCTATTACGGCCAGCAGGCGCCAAAACCGGCCAAGGCCTTCGACACTGAAGGCCTGGTCATGCATTGCGGCTCGTTCGCCAAAAGTCTCGCGCCCGGCTATCGCATCGGCTGGGTGGCAGCCGGGCGTTTCGCGCAGAAAATCGAACGGCTCAAGCTGATGACCTCGCTGTGCGCTTCGATGCCGGCGCAAGCGGCCATTGCCGATTACCTGCAACACGGCGGCTACGACCGGCACCTGCGCAAACTGCGTTACGCCCTGGAAGAACAGCAAAGCGCGATGCTCGCGGCGATTGCCCGTTACTTCCCGGCGCAGACCCGCGTCAGCCAGCCGGCGGGCGGCTATTTTCTATGGCTGGAGTTGCCGGAGCAGATGGACTCGCTGAAATTGTTTCAAATGGCATTGGCACAAGGCATCAGCATCGCGCCGGGGCCGATCTTCTCGCCGACCCAGCGTTTCAGAAATTGCATTCGCTTGAATTACGGTAGCCCGTGGACCGAGGAATCGGAGAAGGCCATGGAGACGTTGGGGCGGATTGTGCGGTCGTTCTGAGGGATAGATGTTGTCTGGACTGACCCCTTCGCGAGCAAGCTCGCTCCCACATGGGGTCTGTATTCACAAATCAACTGTGGGAGCGAGCTTGCTCGCGAAGAGGCCGGTATTAACGACAAAAAGCTCAAAGCCCTACCGCCCACCCCCCAAATCAACAAACGTCCCCGTCGCGTACGACGCCTTGTCCGACAGCAACCAGACAATCGCCTCCGCTACTTCATCCGGCCGCCCGCCGCGGGCCATGGGTATCGCCGACTCGAGCTTGCTGACCCGATCCGGGTCGCCGCTCAGGGCATGGAAGTCGGTATAGATGTAGCCCGGACGCACCGCATTCACGCGAATGCCCTCGCCCGCGACTTCTTTCGACAAACCGATAGTGAAGGTATCGAGCGCCCCTTTGGACGCGGCGTAATCAACGTACTCGTTCGGCGAACCGAGGCGTGCCGCGACCGAGGAGACGTTGACGATGCTGCCGCCCTGCCCGCCGTGTTTGGGCGACATGCGCAGAATCGCGTGCTTGGCACAGAGGATCGGCGCCAGCACGTTGGTTTTCATGATTTTGAGGATGCGGAACTCGGACATTTCATCGACCCGCGACTTCTGCCCGACGGTGCCGGCATTGTTGACCAGCGCGGTAACCCGGCCCAGTTCATTGTCGACGCGCTGAAACATCGCGATCACTTCGTCTTCGATACTGACATCGGCGCGAACCGCGATGGCCTGGGCGCCCAAGGCGCGAACCTGCTCGAGCACGCTGTGTGCGGCTTGCTCATCCGACTGGTAGTTGATGCAGATCCGGTAGCCCTGTTCGGCTGCCAGCAATGCCGTAGCCGCGCCGATTCCGCGCCCGCCACCGGTGATGACAATGACTTTATCCATGCTGGCCTTCCCCCACGTGTAACAGTCGGGGCCAAGAATAACTGCCATTCATGGCTTTTGCATGAGTTCTATGGTGTTTGCACAAGCGCCTTCGCGAGCAGGCTCGCTCCCACAAGGGAATGCGATCACCTGTGGGAGCGAGCCTGCTCGCGAAGAACGATGACTCGGTCTCTCAGACCACCGCCAGCCGTTGCCCACGCACGATGTCCTGCATGAAGCGCTCTGCCGGCATCGGGTGGCCGAGCAAATAGCCCTGCAGCGAATCACAGCCCAGTTTGGTCAGGAAATCCTGTTGCGCGCCGGTCTCGACACCTTCGGCGACAATTCGCAAATCCAGCGCCTGACCCAGCGCGACAATCGCCGAGACGATCGCCGCATCATCACTGTCGTGCTCCAGATCACGGACGAAACCGCGATCGATCTTCAGCTCGTTGGCCGGCAGGCGCTTGAGGTACATCAGGCTGGAGTAACCGGTGCCGAAGTCGTCGATCGACAGATCGACACCCATGTCCGACAGCTCTTGCAGCACGGTCATGCTCGCGTCAGCGTCGCTCATCGCCGTGGTTTCGGTGATTTCGAGCGTCAGGCTGTTGGCCGGCAGATGATGAGTCGCCAAGGCCTTGGCCACGCTTTGCACCAGCCCGGCATGGCAGAACTGCAAGGCCGAGAGGTTCACGGCGATGCGCCAGTCGGTGTAACCGAGCACGTACCATTCGCGCATCTGCCGGCAGGCTTCGTTGAGCACCCATTCGCCCATCGGAATGATCAGCCCGGTTTTCTCCGCCAGATCAATGAACTTGTCCGGCATCAACATGCCGTGCAGCGGATGCTTCCAGCGCAACAGTGCTTCGGCACCGACCGGACGGCCATTGGCGGCGTCGAATTTGGGCTGGTAATGCAGGCAGAACTGGTTGTGCTCGATGGCCGCGCGCAGGTCCTGCAACAGTTGCAGTTGTTTGCGCGCGTTGGTGTTCATCGATGCATCGAAGAAGCTGTAGCCGTTCTTGCCGCCGCCCTTGGCGTGGTACATCGCGGCGTCGGCGTTCATCAGCAGCTCTTGGGCGTTGTCGCCGTTGCCCGGATACAGCGCGATGCCGACGCTGGCGGAAATCTGCAGGTCATGTTCGGCGACGCGGAAGGTGCGGCCGATCAGACCAACCTGACGCGCGGCCAGGCTCAAGGCGTCATTGGGCTCGCTCAAACGCACCAGCAGAACGAATTCATCGCCGCCGATCCGTGCGAGTGTGTCCTGGCTGCGCAAGTCTTCACGCAGACGAATACCGACCTCGCGCAGCAATTGGTCGCCCATGTGATGGCCGAACGCATCGTTGACCGGTTTGAAGCCGTCGAGGTCGATGAACATCAAGGCGAAGCAGCCGCCCTGCTCCTCAACCTTTTTGATCGCCTGATTGATACGGTCGTCGAGCAACATGCGGTTGGGCAGACTGGTCAGCGGATCGTGCAAGGCCAGTTGGGTGAGTTCGCGATTGGCCACGGTCAACGAGTGCGCCAGATCGGCGGTGCGCGCTTCGAGGCGAGCGTCGAGAATCGAGGTCAACAAGGCGATCGACAGCACCGCCAGCGTGGTCACTACTACCAGACTATCGAGGCCGTTGCCCTTCAAGCCATTGAGCGTCGCGCCGCAGAAACTGCCGTCAGGAAACTGCGCAGCTGCCATGCCGGTGTAGTGCATGCCGACAATCGCCATGCCCATGATCACCGCCGCGCCAGCGCGAATCAGCCGCACATAGGGCGATTGCTGGCGCAGGCGAAAGGCAATCCACAACGCTGCTGCCGAAGCTCCGACTGCGATCAGCAGGGAGGCGCTGAACAGCGTAGGGTCGTAATCGATGCCGGGAGTCATGCGCAGCGCGGCCATGCCGGTGTAATGCATGGCGCTGATGCCTGCCCCCATGATCAGTGCACCGAAGGCCAGTTGCGCCAGGGGCAGTTTCGGCTGGCTGACAAGCCATAAAGCAAAGCCGCAGGACAGCACCGCGATCAGCAGCGACAACGCGGTCAGGGCGAAGTCGTAACCCAGGTCGATCGGCAATTTGAAGGCGAGCATGCCGATGAAGTGCATTGACCAGACGCCAACGCCCATCGCAAACGCCCCGCCCGCCGTCCAGAAATGCACGGCCCGGCCTCTCGCCGTGGCGATGCGCCCGGTCAGGTCGAGCGCCGTGTAGGAAGCGAGAATCGCCACGCACAACGATATGAAAACCAGGGTGAAGGAGTAGCTGCCGATGAGCATGGAGGTTCTCGTGACAAGCCGAAACCGTACTGCTTCCATTCTCGGTCGGGCAAATGCGGCGATTGTACTGATTGCGCGGAAGAACGCACTGACAAAGTAACCAAATTGCCATCAAGCCGATGAAACGCTTGTTCGATCGTCCTACAAGGCTCTGCGGTGGGCTTTAAGCCAACTTGGGCAAGCGATCTCAAGCCGGCCACAAATCCCCTGTGGGAGCGTCCAGCCACCCTCCTTCATTCGAACGCGAATCCCTTGTGGGAGCGGGCTTGCTCGCGAAGGCGTCGGCACAAGCACCATCGAAGTTGCCTGATCCACCGCTTTCGCGAGCAGGCGCGCTCCCACAATTTTCAGCGTCCAGCCACCCTTCATCATTCGAACGCGAATCCTTGTGGGAGCGGGCTTGCTCGCGAAAGCGTCGGCACATTCAACATCTCGCTCGACTGATCCACCGCTTTCGCGAGCAAGCTCGCTCCCACAATTTTCAGCGTCCAGCCACCCTTCATCATTCGAACGCGAATCCCTTGTGGGAGCGGGCTTGCACGCGAAGGCGTCGGCACACTCAACATCTCGCTCGACTGATCCACCGCTTTCGCGAGCAGGCTCGCTCCCACAATTTTCAGCGTCCAGCCACCCTTCATCATTCGAACGCGAATCCTTGTGGGAGCGGGCTTGCTCGCGAAAGCGTCGGCACATTCAACATCTCGCTCGACTGATCCACCGCTTTCGCGAGCAGGCTCGCTCCCACAATTTTCAGCGTCCAGCCACCCTTCATCATTCGAACGCGAATCCTTGTGGGAGCGGGCTTGCTCGCGAAGGCGTCGGCACATTCAACATCTCGCTCGACTGATCCACCGCTTTCGCGAGCAGGCTCGCTCCCACAATTTTCAGCGTCCAGCCACCCTTCATCATTCGAACGCGAATCCTTGTGGGAGCGGGCTTGCTCGCGAAGGCGTCGGCACATTCAACATCTCCCTCTACTGACCCACCGCTTTCGCGAGCAAGCTCGCTCCTACAATGGATCGGGGGCAAATCAACGATCTCCAGTGCAACGCGAATCCCTGTGGGAGCGGGCTTGCTCGCGAAAGCGTCGGCACAAGCACCATCGAAGTTGCCTGGTCAACCGCTTTCGCGAGCAGGCGCGCTCCCTCAGGTTCAGCGGTTGTCGCTGACGTCGAGTTGGCCGTCCCAACCGCCGCCCAGTGCGGCGATCAGCTGCACACTGGCAATCAACCGGTTCTGCAGAATATTCAGCACGCTGCGCTCATTGCTTAGCGCCGTGGCCTGCACCACTACCACATCGATATAAGCGATCAGCCCGGCCTTGTACTGGTTTTCCGTCAGACGCAGGGAATCGCGGGCGGCGTCCAGCGCTTCCTGGCGCACCGCAGCTTCGTCTTCATACACCTTGAGCTGGACCAGGTAGTTTTCCACTTCGCGGAATCCATCGAGCACGGTCTGGCGGTAGCGGGCGACGGTTTCGTCATAGGCCGCTTCGCTGCGGTCGACCTCGGCCGAACGAATGCCGCCGTCGAACAGCGGCAACGACAGCTGAGGGCCGACCGACCAGAAACGGTTCGGCAGACTGATCAAGTTCTTTGACGTGCTACTGCTGTAGCCGCCGCTCAGACTGAGGGTCAGGTCCGGGTAATACGCGGCTTTCGCCACGCCGACATTGGCATTGGCGGCGATCACCGAGCGCTCGGCCGAAGCGATGTCGGGACGGCGCTCCAGCAATTGCGAAGGCAAGCTCAGCGGCACTTGCGGCAGCTTCGGGATGCTCTCGCTTTCGGCGATGCTGAAGTTCGCCGGTGCTTCGCCAGTGAGCACGGCGATGGCGTTTTCAAACTGGGCGCGCTGCCAGATCAGGTCGACCAGATCGGCCTGGGTGCTTTTCAACTGGGTTTGCGCCTGCGCCACCGCATCGCGCCCGGAAACCCCGGCGCGGTACTGGTTCTGGGTCATTTTCAGGGAACGCTCATAAGCAGCGACGGTGGCCTCAAGCAAACGCTTCTGCTGATCAATAACCCGCAGTTGCAGATAGTTCTGCACCAGCTCCGATTGCTGACTCAGACGCATCGCCGCCAGATCGGCAAAACTCGCCTGCGCGTTGGCCTCATCAGCCTCCAGCCCACGGCGCAGTTTGCCCCACACGTCCGCTTCCCAACTGACGCCCAGTTGCGCGGTGTAGGTATCACGAATACCGCTTGAGGAACTGCTCAGGCTCGAGCTGCTGCTGCCGGTGCCCTGACTGGAGCGGTTCTTGCCCAGACTCAGGTCGACACTGGGGTAAAACGCCCCGCGCGCACTGCGCACCAGCGCCTGCGCCTGGCGGAACTGCGCTTCGGACTGGGCAACGGTCTGGTTGGCGCTGTTGAGTTTCTCGATCAAGGCGTTTAGCTGTTGGTCGCCGTACAACTCCCACCAGGCGCCACGGGCCAGCGAGTCGCTGGGATTGGCCTGACGCCAGCCCTCGGCTTCCTTGAACTGAACGATTTCAGCAGTTTGCGGGCGCTGATAGTCCGGACCGACAGCGCAAGCGCTGAGCAGCGCTACGCACAGTGACAGGCTCAACAGGCGCGAGCCGCGCGCGGTGGCCAATTGGATAAGCGAACGGTCAGTCATAGCGGAGTTTCCAGAGCGGCATCAGTGCGCACGCCACGCCATTTATTGAAACGATGGCGCAGCTTGTCGAGATAAAGGTAAACCACCGGGGTGGTGTAAAGGGTCAGGACCTGGCTGAACACCAGGCCGCCAATGATGGTCAGGCCCAGCGGCTGGCGCATTTCCGCACCCTCGGCGCGGCCGAGCAGCAGCGGCAAGGCGCCGAGGATCGCCGCCAGCGTGGTCATCAGAATCGGTCGCAGGCGTTGCAGGCAGGCGCTGCGGATAGACTCCAGCGGCGACAGGCCCTCATGCCGCTCCAGTTGCAGCGCCAGATCGATCATCAGGATGGCGTTTTTCTTCACCACGCCGATCAGCAGGAATATCCCCAGCAGGGAAATCAGGCTGAACTCGCCGCCCAGTGCATAAATCGACAGCAACGCGCCAACCCCGGCCGAGGGCAAGGTCGAAAGAATGGTCAGCGGGTGAATGTAGCTTTCATACAGCACGCCGAGCACCAGATACACGGCGAGCAGCGCACCGAGGATCATGAACGGCTGGCTCTTCTGCGTCGCGGCGAAGGCGTCAGCGGTGCCGGCCATTTTCGCAATCACGTCCTCCGGCAGGCCGACCTTGGCGATCGCTCGTTCGATGGCGGCACTGCCCTGCTCCACGGTCACGCCTTCGGCCATATCAAAGGAAATGCTTTCGGACGCAAACTGGCCTTCATGACTGACCCGGTCGTTCTCCAGGCTGTTTTCATAATGAGCGAACGTCGACAGCGGCACCCGCGCGCCGTCAGCGGTAATCACCTCGACCTGCTTGAGCGTCACCGGATCCTGGGCGTATTTCGGATTGACCTCCATCACCACCTGATACTGGTTGAGGCTGTCGTAGATCGTCGAAATCTGCCGCTGGCTGTAAGCGTTGTTGAGCACGGCGGTGACCATGTCCATGTCGACCCCCAGGCGTTTGGCCTGATCGCGGTCGACAATCAGTGTCACCTGCTGCGCCCCGGCACCTTCGCGGGCATCGATGGCGGTCAGCTCGGGCAAGGCACGCAACGCGCTGACCACTTTCGGAAACCACTTGCGCAGCTCGGCGAGGTCACCGCTTTGCAGGATGTAGGTGTACTGCGAACTGGTCTGTTCGCGGCCGCCGCCAAATTGCAGGTCCTGGTCGGCCATCAGCATCAACTGTGCACCGGGGACCTTGGGCATTTCCTTGCGCAAGCGCTCGATGACTTTCTGTGCCGACAGCTGGCGTTCCTTGATCGGCTTCAGGCGCACGATCATGAAGGCGTTGTTGGTGCCGTTGTTGCCACCAATGAACCCGGCCACGCTTTCCACCGCTTCGTCCTTGAGCACGGCGCGGCGGAAGGTTTCCATTTTCGGCTGCATGACGTTGAACGACAGACCGTCATCGCCACGCACGAAACCGATCAACTGGCCGGTGTCCTGCTGCGGCAGGAAGGTTTTCGGCACCACCACGTAGAGCGCAACGTTGACGCCAACGGTGAGCAGCAGGCTGAACAAGGTCAGCCGCCGATGACGCAACACCCAGTCGAGGCTGGTGGCGTATTTGCCGACCATCCAGTCGTTGGTTTTGTGGCTCCAGCGTTGCAGGCGGTTTTCCTGGCCCGGCGTGTGTGGTTTGAGCCAGCGCGCGCAGAGCATTGGCGTCAGTGTCAGGGAAACCACCAGCGACACCACGATCGCCGCCGCCAGGGTGATGGAAAACTCGCGGAACAGACTCTCGACCAGCCCGCCCATGAACAGAATCGAGAGGAACACCGCCACCAGCGAGACGTTCATCGACAGCAGGGTAAAGCCGACTTCCTTGGCCCCGAGGTACGCCGCCTGCATCGGTTTGACGCCTTCGTCGATATGCCGGGAAATGTTTTCCAGCACCACGATGGCGTCATCCACCACCAGACCGGTGGCCAGGATCAGCGCCATCAGCGACAGGTTGTTCAGCGAAAACCCGTACAGGTACATCACCGCAAAGGTACCGACCAGCGACACTGGCACCGCCAGGGTCGGGATCAGCGAGGCGCGGAAGTTACCGAGAAACAGGTAGACCACCAGTACCACCAGGGCGACGGCGATCAGCAAGGTCATCTCGGCTTCATGCAGCGTGGCCTTGATTACCGGCGATCGGTCCATGGCCAGATTGAGTTTGACGCTGGCCGGCAGCACCGCTTGCAGCGCCGGCAACTGCGCCTTGATCTCGTTGACCGTCTCGATGATGTTGGCGCCCGCCTGACGGTTGATCACCAGCAATACCGCCGCGTCGTCGTTGAAGAAACCGCTGTTGTAACGGTCTTCAACGCCATCGCTGACTTTCGCCACATCCTTGAGACGCAATGCGGCGCCGTCGGCGTAGTGAATGATCAGCGACTCGTAATCCTTGGCTTTCTCCAGCTGGTCGTTGGCCTGGATCTGCCACAGACGCTGGCCATCCTCGACCGAGCCCTTGGGTCGGCGCACGTTGGCGTCGGCAATGGTCTTGCGCACATCGTCGAGAGCCACGCCGTACTGGTTCAGGGCCTGCGGTTCGAGCTCGATGCGCACCGCCGGCAGCGAACTGCCACCGATCTGCACTTCACCGACGCCCTGCACCTGCGACAGGCTTTGCGAGAGGATGGTCGAGGCCAGATCGTAGAGTTGACCTTTTTCCAGCACGTCCGAGGTCAGCGACAGCACCATGATCGGCGCCTGCGACGGGTTGACCTTTTTATAGGTCGGCATGCTGCGCATCCCGCTTGGCAGCAGATTGCGCGAAGCATTGATCGCCGCCTGCACTTCCCGCGCCGCGCCGTTGATGTCGCGGTCGAGATCAAACTGCAGAATGACCCGCGTCGAACCCTGACTGGAGCGGCTGCTCATGGTGTTGACGCCGGCAATCGCACCGAACGAACGCTCCAGCGGCGTCGCCACCGTTGAGGCCATCACCTCCGGACTGGCACCTGGCAGACTGGCCTGGACGACAATCACCGGGAAATCCATCTGCGGCAACGGCGATACCGGCAACAGACCGAAGCTGACACCGCCGAGCAACATGATGGCCAGGGACAGCAGCATGGTTGCCACGGGGCGTTTGATGAAGGGACCTGAAAGATTCATGCGCTCCAGTCCCTACCGCTCCCACAGGAGTTGAGCGTTCCGCCAGTCATACCGCGACCTCTTCACCGTCGGCTTTGGATTTGCCAAAGCGCCTTCCGAGGCGGTCGAAGTACAGGTAGATCACCGGCGTGGTGAACAGCGTCAACACCTGACTGACGAGCAACCCCCCAACCATCACCAGACCCAGCGGCTGACGCAATTCAGCCCCTGAACCTGTCGCCAGCATCAGCGGCACCGCGCCGAACAACGCTGCCAGTGTGGTCATCAGAATTGGCCGGAAGCGCAGCAGCGCCGCTTGATAGATTGCCTCTGCCGGGGCCATGCCCTGGGTGCGTTCGGCGTCGAGAGCGAAGTCGATCATCATGATCGCGTTCTTCTTGACGATACCGATCAGCAGGATGATGCCGATGATCGCGATCATCCCCAGGTCGTTGCCGCTGAGCAGCAACGCCAGCAAGGCACCGACGGCGGCGGACGGCAAGGTCGAAAGAATGGTGATCGGGTGGATGTAGCTCTCGTAGAGCACGCCGAGCACGATGTACATGGTCACCACCGCCGCCAGAATCAGCAGCAAGGTGCTCGACAGCGAAGCCTGAAACGCCTGCGCCGCGCCCTGGAATTGAGTCTGCACGCCGACCGGCATGCCGATGTCCTGCTGCACCTGCTCGATGATGTCTACGGCATGCCCCAACGCCACGCCCGGCGCGAGGTTGAACGACATCATCACCGCCGGGAACTGGCCGATGTGAGTGATCGCCAACTGCGCCTGGCGCTCTTCGACATGCGCCAGACTGGACAGGCGCACCTGCGCGCCGTCGGTGGTCTTGACGTGGATCTGGTCCAGCGCCTGCGGGCCGATCTTCTCCCCGGCCTGGGCTTGCAGCACCACGCGGTACTGGCTGGCCTGAGTGTAAATGGTCGAAATCTGCCGCTGGCCGAACGCGTCATACAGTGCATCAGTGATGTTTGCCACCGACACGCCGAGGCGTGAGGCTGCATCACGGTCGATCACCAGATAGACCTGCAAGCCTTTGTCCTGAAGGTCACTGGCCACGTCGGTCAATTCCGGACGCTGCGCCAGAGCCTCGACCAGACGCCCGCTCCACTGACTGAGCAATTCGGAATCCGGCGACGACATGCTGAACTGGTACTGCGTGCGGCTGACCCGATCCTCGATGGTCAGGTCCTGCACCGGCTGCATGAACAGGCGAATGCCAACCAGTTTGTCCAGTTTCGGTTGCAGGCGTGCGATCACTTCGCTCGCCGTCAGATCACGCTCGCCGTGGGGCTTGAGGTTGATCAGCAAGCGCCCGCTATTGAGCGTGGCGTTGTCGCCGTCGACGCCAATGTACGACGACAGGCTCTGCACCGCCGGATCTTCGAGGATGATCTTCGCCAGTTCCTGCTGCCGCTCGCCCATCGCCGCGAAGGAAATCGATTGCGGCGCTTCGGAAATGCCCTGAATCACGCCGGTGTCCTGCACCGGAAAGAAGCCCTTCGGCACGATTACATACAGAAACACGGTCAATGCCAGTGTGCCGATCGCTACCAGCAAGGTCAGCGGCTGATGCTTGAGCACCCAGCGCAGCATCCGCCCGTATTCCTTGATCATCCAGTCGATGAACCCACCGCTGGCGCGATAGAAGCGACCTTGCTCATGTTCTTGCGGTTCACGCTTGAGCAGGCGCGCGCACATCATCGGCGTCAAAGTCAGCGATACGACCAGGGAAATCAAAATCGCCACCGCCAGGGTGATGGCGAATTCACGGAACAGGCGCCCCACCACATCGGCCATGAACAACAGCGGAATCAATACGGCGATCAGCGAAAGCGTCAGGGAAATCAAAGTGAAGCCGATCTGTTTTGCGCCCTTGAGCGCGGCCTGCATCGGGCTGTCACCCTCTTCGATGAAGCGTGAAATGTTCTCGAGCATGACGATGGCATCGTCGACCACGAAGCCGGTGGCAATGGTCAGCGCCATCAACGTCAGGTTGTTCACCGAGAAACCGGCGAGGTACATCACGCCAAAGGTGCCGATCAACGACAGCGGCACGGCTACCGAGGGAATGATCGTCGCACTGGCGCGGCGCAGAAACAGGAACGTGACCATGACCACCAGCGCGATGGCGATCAGCAGCTCGTGTTGCACGTCGGTGACCGAGGCGCGGATGGTCTGCGTGCGATCCGTCAGCACAGTGACGTCGAGGCCGGCCGGCAGGTTATCGGTGATGCTCGGCAGCAAGGCCTTGATGCGGTCAACCACTTCGATGACGTTGGCGCCAGGCTGCCGCTGGATGTTCAGCAGGACTGCCTGATTCTGATTGGCCCATGCGGCCAGACGCTCGTTCTCGGCGCCATCGACGATCTCGGCGACGTCCTTGAGCCGCAACGGCGCGCCGTTCTTGTAGGTCAGGATCAGGTTGGCGTAGTCCTCGGGCGAGGTCAGTTGGTCGTTGGCATCGAGCATCGACACCCGGGTCGGGCCATCGAAGTTGCCTTTCGGCTGGTTGACGTTGGAAGCGCCTATCAGCGTGCGCACATCCGACAGGTTGAGGCTGTTGGCCGCGAGCGCTTCGGGGTTGACCTTGATCCGCACGGCCTGACGCTGACCGCCGGCAATGCTGACCATGCCGACGCCGCTGATCTGGGCGATTTTCTGCGCCATGCGCGTATCGACCAGATCATTGAGCTTGGGCAGCAGCATGGTTTTCGAGGTGATGGCCAGAGTCAGCACCGGGGTGTCCGCCGGGTTGACCTTGTTGTACACCGGCGGCGCCGGCAAGTCGGTCGGCAGCAGGTTGGTCGCGGCGTTGATCGCGGCCTGCACCTGCTGTTCGGCGACGTCCATGTTGATGTCGAGGCTGAAACGCAAGGTCAGCACCGAAGCGCCGCCGGAGCTGGTCGAGGCCATTTGCGTGAGGCCCGGCATTTGCCCGAACTGGCGCTCGAGTGGCGCGGTGACGGCGCTGGTCATCACGTCCGGACTGGCGCCCGGATACAGAGTCATGACGCGAATGGTCGGGTAATCGACCTGCGGCAACGCCGACACCGGCAGCAAGCGATAAGCGATCAGGCCGGCCAGAACAATGGCCAGCATGCTGAGGGTGGTGGCTACCGGACGGAGGATGAACAGCCGCGAAATGTTCATGCGCCCTTCTTGGCCTTTTCAGCGGTGGTCGCATCGGGATTGGCGGCGGATTTGCCTTGCAGGTGTTCGGTCGGAGAGGTCGGCACTTCGCTGCTGTCATTGACCACTTCGACTTCGCTGCCCTCTTTCAGGCGATCGGTGCCTTCAAGCACAACGCGATCACCCGCGGCGAGTCCTTCGGTAACGACGGTGTTGTCACCGTCGCTGGCACCGATTTTCAGTTGGCGAATGGTGACTTTCTTGTCGCCGTCCAGCGCATAGACGAAGGTGCCGTTAGTACCGAACTGAATCGCTGCCGACGGTGCCAGCACTACACCTTTGAGCGTGTCGGCCAGCAAATGAACGTTGACGAACTGATTGGGGAACAGCGACTGGTCGCGGTTATCGTAACGGGCCTTGAACTTGAGGGTGCCGGTGGCCACGTCGATCTGGTTGTCGAGGCTTTGCAGCACGCCGGTGGCTTGCAGCTTGGTGTCGCCACGGTCCCAGGCTTCGGCAGAAAGTTTGGCGCCGCTGCGGTAACGCGCCAGCACGGTGTCGAGGCTGTTTTCCGGCAAGGTGAAGGCCACGCTGATTGGTTGCGTCTGGGTGATCACTGCGAGGAAGGTGGTGTCGTTGGCGGCGACGAGGTTGCCGACGTCGACCTGACGCAGACCGACGCGGCCGGCAATCGGCGCGCGGATCTTGGTGAATTCGAGATTGAGCTTGGCGTCGTTGACCGCCGCCTGATTGGTCTTGACCGTGCCCAGATACTGGCCAACCAGCGCTTCGGCGGTGTCGAGGGTCTGTTTGGCGATGCTGTCTTCCTTATACAGACCGCGGTAGCGCTCGACGTCGACCTGGGCGTTTTTCAGTTGCGCCTGATTCTGCAGCAACGTGCCTTCGGCCTGGAGCAAAGCATTCTGGTAAGGACGCGGATCGATCTCGGCCAACAGGTCGCCCGCCTTGACCATCTGCCCTTCTTCGAAATGAATCTTCACCAGTTCGCCGCCCACCCGGCTGCGAACATTGATGGTGTTCAGCGCGGTGACCGTGCCCAGCGCCTTGTAATACAGCGGGAAGTCGCCCTTCACCGCCGGCGCCACACGCACCGGAATCGGCCCGGTACCGCCGCCGAAGCCCGGCCGCATCATCCCCGAGCGCCCGGTATGCCCGGCGGCCGCTTTGTCGCCGCCCGCCTTGTCAGCAGAGCCGGCGGGCCAGAATTTCCAGCACAGGACAGCGATGACCAACAGGACCAGCAGGCTGATCAGCCAGCGACGGGATTTGCGGGGGGACGATTGCATGGAGTTATTGACCATTGGGCGCGTGGGCTTCTATTACGGGAGGCTGAACGATAAGCACTGAGTGGATTTAAGCAAAGCAGCTTTACCGGCAATTTACCTTCCACTTACGTTTCAAGGTGTGAGGCAAAACCCTGATACACAAATGAAAACGGCCTGGACAGGGCCAGGCCGTTAACAATTGTAAAAGCCTTACTTGAGAACGGACAGTGCCGCTTCGTAGTTAGGCTCTTCGGCGATTTCCTTGACCAGTTCGCTATGCAGGACGTTGTCGTTTTCATCCAGCACCACAACCGCGCGAGCGGTCAGGCCTTTCAGCGGGCCGTCAGCGATGGCCACGCCATAGTTTTCGATGAACTCGCTGCCGCGCAGGGTCGACAGGTTCTGTACGTTTTCCAGGCCTTCAGCACCGCAGAAGCGTGCCTGGGCGAACGGCAGGTCAGCGGAGATGCACAGCACCACGGTGTTGCTGATGTCGTTGGCCTGGGCGTTGAACTTGCGCACGGAAGTGGCGCAGGTCGGGGTGTCGACGCTTGGGAAGATGTTGAGGACTTTGCGCTTGCCGGCGAAGTCTTGCAGGGTGACGTCGGACAGATTGCCGGCTACCAGGGAAAAGGCTGGCGCCTTGGAACCGGCTTGTGGCAACTGGCCGTTGACTTGAACCGGATTGCCTTTGAGGGTGACTTGAGCCATGACTTGAGTCCTTCTGTTTTTTGATTGGAAAGCATGCAAGAGGCGGAAGTTAACCACGAAATCGGCTGACGACCTATGCCCTGTTTGAAATTGTTGGGTGCTGAGCGGTGACATTGTATACAACCCACCGCAGCTTCCCTGAAGGGGTGAGCCTGTTAGCAAAAGCGTTGTGTCAGGCAGCACATTCGAAACTGATACAGCGAAATGCGAGCAGGCTCACTCCCATACTGAATACGAGTCCAGTGTGGGAGCGAGCCTGCTCGCGAAAAGGCAACCAGCCTTACTGCATCATTTGGATTCAGATTTGAGTTTCAGATACGACTGATGCAGATCGCTTGCCCAGCCATCGATCACCGCTTTCATGTCGTCGGCTTTCATCACCTGGGAAGAGTTTTCCAGCGGTTTGCCGGTACCTTTGCGCACTACCTGCGCGATGACATGATTGGTCGCGCCGTCCATGAATACCGCTTCGGTGGCCAGCGTGGTTTCCTGGTCGCGGATACCAGTGGCCGTGCTTACTGCTGCGGCGACCAGTGCGATCGGGATCACTTCATAGACTTGCAGGCCTTCGGTCTTGCTGCTGACTGCGGTAATCGCCGGACGCACCACAATTACGCCCGGCCCGGGACCTGCGGCCAACGGCAGCGATTTGCCGAGTTCGCGCTTGAGCGCCTGATCGTAATAGCTGGTGATGCCGTTGAGAGTCTGCTGGGGGATTTTCTCGGTGGCTTGCGGCTTCGGGTAGAGCTGGCTTGGCTCTACGTAAACGCTGGTGAATTTATTGATGTCGAGTTTCGGGTCCATCCAGCGCATCACCTCGGCACCAGAGGGTGACTTGGCCTCCTTCAGCTGGCTGTAATCCTTGAGAAAGCCGGAATACTGGTCAGGCTCGACGGTTTTGCTGGAACAACCCACCACGCCAAGGGTGGCAATGCACAGCGTGCCCATCACGACGGCTAGCTTCATGCTGTAATTCCTTTGAGAAGGCCAAGACATTTTGCATAGGGGAGATACAGGTATAGCCAAAACCCCGGCAAATGCGATGGCCAATTGCAAAGTTCACATCCGACAGCGTGTGTGCCTCGCCAACCGGTATTACCAGGACGATGTTTCGCCACTGCGCAACGCCATCTCTCGCCGGCTATTGGCACGCATCGCCTTGATCAGCGACACCGTTCCCACCAGCAAAATCGCCGCACCAAACAAAAAGTCGATGTTGTACAGCTGGAAATCTTCCACCGGCCCGATCAGCAATGTCCGCACCACCGCAATCCCCACCAGCGTGGCGAGAAAGTCGATCCCCGGCTCATCGCGGTAAAACACCAGCATCAGCGGCAGGCACAGCACCAGCAGAAGCAGCAACACCACCACCTTGAACGAGCCTTTGCGCTCGACGCTGAACGCGCACTCATGCGCGCCGTAAGGCTTGTAGTCCTCATCACGGATCATCGAGTTTTTTTCGTTGATGTAGTCGGCGCGGTTGTACTTCTGGATCGGCGTGAAGGTGTTGGACATCTCCATCAGCGTGGTGATGTTCTTGAAACGCAGGTCGACGCGCTCGCTGCCCTTGAGGTAATACAGCACCGGTTTGTAGCCATAGCGATAGCTGTCGAACGGGAACGCAGCGGTCTGGGCGTGCACGCCGATCGGCCGTGGTTCGAGTTCGGCGAAGGCGCTTTTGTTGGTTGACGACAGATTGCGGCTCAGCGGCTGCACCTTGACCTGCTCAAGGAAGATCGGCGTCACGCCGAACGACCACTGCAACGGTTCCAGACGCAGGCGCAGTTCGTTGCGGCCCAGGTCGTAACGGTTGAAAGTGCGTTCGGAAACCACCAGCGAACCGCCGAGCATGAACTCGCCGCGCAGGTTATTGGTAACGCGCAAGGTCAGTTGATCCTTGCCCAGCAACGCCGCTTCCGTGGTCGGTGGCGTGCCGCACCATGCGGTGCTTTCGCCGACGCCGCCGAGCTGGCCGTCGCGGTTTTCCTTGAATACATAAAAGTAACTGGCCCACAGCGTCAGCAGCAAAAGCGACGCCGTGAGACCGAGGATTTTTTTGCCCGGACTCACTGATCAGACTCCCTTCTTCGGTTCCATCGTCCAGCCGAAAACCCGCTGGCGACGGCGACTCTACCAAAAGGCCATCAGTGACCCAAGGGAAAATGCCGGATCGGCACCAAACCTAAGGGTTTCCCCGGTATGCGCCTCAACCCCTGTAGGAGTGAACCTGCTCGCGATAGCGGGGGGTCAGTCACCTGATTTGAATCTGACAAAACGCTATCGCGAGCAGGCTCACTCCTACAGACGTCGCGTGCAGTCAGGTGCGATCGCGAGGAATCAGGCTCTGCAGTTGCTGGGCAAGAAAATTGGCGTCGAAGGCAAACGTATCCGGATCCTTCAACCCATTGGTCTTGCGCCACTGCCACGCGCCATCCGCCAGCCCGACCAGCGAAATGCTCCCATACCGCGCCGCCGTCAGCCCCATCACCGCCAGAGAAATCTGCCCGCCGCTGCCCATCACATCAGGGACGAATTCCACCGGTTTACCGGCTATCACGATGCTCAGTTTTTCGGTCATGAAGGTCGACGTCTCTACTGGCACGCTCGGCCCGGACGCGACGTAAATCTCCCGACTCACTTCCAGCAGGTTCGGAGCCTTGACCGGTGCGAGCCATTGCTCGATCTCATCGAACAACGCGCCAATCCGTGTGGCCCACGCGGCCGATTGCGTAGTGAACAGTTGCTTCTTGTGCGCTTCGCTCTCGGCATAGTGACGAAGCATTTCGCCCAGTTGCTGTACGTCGTTCATGAGCAAGTTCCTTGATTGGCCAGCGAGAACGGATAGTGGCAGATCAAGGCGCCTGTGTACGTTTAACCGCCCATGCCAGGTGCCTTTACCGACGCCTTTAATCGACAGACGGTTAAAAAAAGTGAATTTACCTGTCAGATCTGACAGTGCGCTGCGCTATGAAAGCAATGTTTAATTTCAGTGCGAGTTAATCGCTGCACTGAAGACGGCGTCAGGACGCAGGGAACAGCGAAGTGAAAAAAATCATTCTTTCAGTTTCGATTGCAACACTCATTGGCTGCGTCCAAACGGCCCCTCAGACACCGTTCGAGCAAAGCGGCAGTAACAATTCGCATGTCGCCATGACCGGCCCGCAAGTGGTCGAGTGGTTGAATACTTTGTACAACTCGAAGCCCCAGAACTGCCATGAATCAGCCAACCAGCCCGCATTTCTCTGTTCGGGGGTCATTTTTCGAGTCACCGACAAAAAGCCAGGCGAGACTCATCACGTCTGGAACCCCAGCCCGACGTCCGTCAAAAATGGTGGCGTGTCATTTTCCTATCTGAGGACCGACTCCAAATACGGTCGGTTGGCATGGGGCCATGGGAACGGGTTCATGTTGTACCCGATTTTCGGCGCCCCACAAGACAAGGTCGACCTCGATGTGTTGTGTTCATATCCAATCGATGGATGGACCTGGAACCGCACCACGCCTTGCGGTCATCACGCCTCGTATCCGGCATCCAGCCAGCGTTGCCAAAGTGCAGGGGTAACCACGGCCGAGCAGTGGAAAAGCGTGTGGGACAACTCACCCAATAGCCATCACATTCGCCAGTGCGGCTTCGATGTTTCAGAGGCAACCGGCAAGCCGGCCGCGGTGCCGTTCTATCAATCGGTCAGAGCGCGCGGAATGTTGAGTCAGAATCCAACGCATTTCACTGAACAGAATGAAGTCGTGGTCAAGACCTGGCCGCAGAATCTGCAAGACACCTTACCGCTCATGGCGTTCTTCTTTATCGCCGGTGGCGGCAATGCCGGTCTCCCCGAGGCTCAGGGCAATCAGCAGGACTTTTACAACTCCACCACCCGACGAATATGGGTGCCGGTCATCCGTTTATTTCCGCCTTCGACCCCCACCAGCGAGGCCACGTTCCAGTACGTCGAGTCCGACCAACTGATCAAGCCTTGAACGTTTCTGCTTGTGCCAATTACTCGAAGTTACTCAGCGTTCTGATGTTCCTTTACGGCCCACATGGAGACAGGCGAGATGAACAAGACATACGCATTATTGCTGGTGCTATTGCTGTCCTTTGCAGGGTGCCGCAGCAATGAGCAGGTAGCGTCAATACCACCAGAACAGGCGCCGGGCTCCGTAAGCAGCATATCGAGCGTTACACAAACCGGTGCGGAAGTTGCGACCAGCCTTACCGCCCGTTACAACGATGTCAGAACGAACTGCGGTTCAGCCTCCATGCCGGCGTTTCTGTGTCGCGGCATCGTTTTACGCTCCACGGTTCCGTCCACAGCATACAAAGCCTGGAACCCAAGCCCGCACTCGCAGAAAAGCGGTGGCGTATCTTTTTCGTATCTGAGCAAGGACGCCAAATTCACCGGGCTCGTGTTTGGTCAGAAGAACGGCTACATCTTCTACCCCGTGCTGTCACGGCCTATCGGAACGCGCCAGATTGAAGTGCTCTGCTCTTATCCTCTCGACGGCGCCACGCAGCTTAGAGACGCCCCCGGTTGCGGCGCCCACCCCTATTCGCCCGACCGCAGCCGGCGTTGCCAGACCATCGGTATCACCACTGCCGAAGGCTGGATAGCGAATCGCCGCAGCAACAGCTGGAATCTCTGCAGCTTCGATGTACGCGACTCCATGAACAATCAAGGCGCGGATTCTTTCTATCAGACTATTCGCGCCCATCAATTAGAACGTTTTTTCGCCGGTGCACATGACTACATCGAGCTGATTCTGGCGACCTGGCCGCAGAACATTCCTAAAGAACTGCCTATCGAGGCGTTTTTCTATCTGGAAGGTGGTTTGGCAGGCGCTCAGTTCGACCAGAAGGATTTTTTTGATTCAACGGGCGGCAAAGTGGTGCCGATTGTCAAAATCGTTTTGCCCGCCAGCGAGAGTGCCGACGCGCAATTCGTTTACAGCGCAGCTGACCAGGTCAAATAAACCGGGAGAGAACCATGTCGGTAAATATCGATTCTCAAGCGCAGCCCCTCGATATAGCCCCCGTGCTGATTCCCGGATGGGTAACCGCGATACAGCATCCTGACGATCCGCACGGCGGCGTGCCGTTGTCGCTGGCCGTAAACGACAAAATCCAGTTGCTGGTCGACCCATGGCGAAATCAGAGTCCTTTCGACACAGCCGGTATATTGCTCGAAGATTCGCAGGTACCAGTGATTACCGAAACCATCCAGCCTGGCGAAGAAAACAAGCGCTTCACCATGGAGTTGCCTGACGGGGTGCTCAGGAACGGCATCAACCGCATCCGCCTGCAAGTCACGCGGGTTACCCAGGCACCCGTAGAATCGCCGACGTTGAAAGTGCTCTACAACCGCCCCCGCCCAGCGGGTGAGATTGCGCAAAGCGGGGACAATCCGAACCTGGTCATGACATTACCGGACGATGTGCTCAAAGGTATCGACGCCGCGCGCGCGGCGGCCGGCGTTGATGTCACGCTGCGTTACATCCATATGCGCGAGCGAGACGTTATTACGCTCGATTGTGACAGTCAGACCAAATCCCACACCGTCACTGCTGCACAAGCAGCCGCAGGCGCTGTGGTAATGAAACTGTTCACCAACGACTTCTGGCAAGACAATCCGAGGTTCGCATTGCGCTTCAGGGCTATAGACCAGCTCGGCAACTCATCGGGGCCACAGGCAATCTGGTCCGCTGCCACGCTGGTGGACGTTCATATCCGCAAACAGCCGGAACTGGATTTGCAAGCGCCCAAGGTTCTGGAAGCAAAGGAGCTCAATGGCAGGCAGCTGAATTTCGTCAGAGACTTCTATGAGGCTGCCTTCGCCACCGTGGAGGTCAGCTACACCGGTTCCGACACAGGACAAACCGTGCAAGTCCAATGGCTGGGACGAAACTATACCTATCGCACAGCCGTACAGACCGTAGCCCGCCCGGGGCAGATATTGCGGTTCCAGATTCCGCGACTTGAGGTCATCGACAACGCCGGCGCCGGCCACGCAGAGGTGACCTATACCGTGAGGCGGCCTGGTACCACGGTAGAAATTCCCTCACGCGATCTGGACTTGACCGTTACCGGGCAGAAATATCTTTTGGGAGAACCCTCCCTTAATTCCGACAATACCAATTTAAGGGCTTATTACCCCGCATTGATTGATGGTTCCTACACGGTGCGCATGGCGTTACACGGCGTCTTCGTTCGCTACGGCGAAGAGGTGCTGATCAAAGATCCTGACTACACCAACCTCCCGATCCCTGCGGCGTGGATCCTGGAAAATCGAGGACGCGAGGTGATTTTCAACTACACGCTGAACCGGACAGGCGCCAGCGAGCCACTGGTTTTTTCCTGGTGCCGAAGAGTGAGGCTTTAGCGGCGTACCACGAGAAAATTCTACTCGAACACTACATTCCAGAATTGTCATTCAGCGAGACAAGGACTACGTCATGCGCAAAATAATCGGTTCACTGCTTATAGCCTTGTTGATTGGTTGCTCTCAAAGCCCATCGCAACCGCCACATATCACCAACGACAGCAATGCTCTGGCACTGGACGGTCCCGCCACCGCCAGTTATCTAACGACGCTTTATGGCCGCAAGTTTCCCAATTGCAACAAAGTGGATTCGCAACCCTCTTTCCTTTGCTCAGGCGTGATGCTTCGGGTAACAGTCAAAGACCCCAACAACACTTATAAGGTCTGGGAGCCTAGCCCTATCTCTGTTACCAGCGGCGGCATTTCGTTTTCCTACCTTCGTGCCGACACCAATTTCGGCCGATTGGCCTGGGGTTACGGCAACGGCTACATTCTTTACCCGGTCCTGGAGCGACCCGCCAATACCGATCAACTGCAAGTTCTGTGCTCTTACCCGATGGACTCCTGGGGCTGGCATCGCGGTAAGAATGGCGTGTGCATTCCTACCCCTGCACACCCTGAAAGCGGCTACTGCCACAACGCGAATGTAACCACTGCAGAGCAGTTCAAAGCAGCCTGGGACAGGTCAACTGTGAACAAAAACCTCCAACAGTGTGGCTTCGACGTGCGAGACGAGCGTAATACCCTGGCAGCTCCAGCGTTCTATCAATCGCTGCGCGCCAAGGCAATGTTAGGCACTACCGGTTTCAACGAACACAACGAAGTGATCATCAAAACCTGGCCAGCCGGCGAGGCAAACGCATTTCCGATACTGGCGTTTTTTTATATTGCCGGCGGGACCGACCCTAAACCGCTCGCCGATGCAAGATACAACCAACAAGACTTTTACAACTCCACAAACCCCAATAGAACGATACCGATCATCCGTCTGGTGCCCGCGACCAGCGCTACTGGTACTGCGACTTTCAGCTATGTCGAAGCCGATCAGGTGGTGAAACAATGAACAGATATCACGCGAAATACTGCCTGCTCGCATTGGCACTGACCGCCTCCTGGCTGCGCATGACTGAGGTTGCCGCTGCCGAAACCGCACCCTCCGCAGTGGATGGCGAAAGCGTGATCGTGATTGTCGAGCGCTGTAATCGCTACATCCAGAACGCCTATTGGTTTTACCGGGACTATCAATGGGCGCTTGCCATTGTCCCCACACCCTGCGCCCGAAGAACCCAGGAACCTGGCACGCCGTTCATCTGGGACGAACTCTCGCGCGACTATTCCAACAGTCGCTACTGGCGAAATAACCATGGCATGCGCCACCAACTGATTTGTCATTTGGCGATTGCGCGAGATAAACCTGAATGGAATCTGGAGCCCTGGCGTCCGGACGTCGGCTATCAAAAAACGCTGGAAGCAGGCTGCAATCACGTCGTGCCGTTGCCGGAAAACGCACCATGACACCTGAATGAAAGTTTGCCGATACAGTTGATCCGGAGCTGGCGTGAGGCGGCAAACCACCGGAAACTTCGGGCAGGCCAGGCTCCATCGAGCCCGGCACTGCCCGAGGATTTCAAATGCGCACCATCGGCCTTATCGGCGGCATGAGCTGGGAGTCCAGCGCCGAATACTATCGCCTGATCAACCAGCAGGTCCGCGATCGCCTCGGCCCTTTGCGCTCGGCGCAGTTGCTGATGTACAGCGTCGACTTCGGCCCGGTCGAACAGGCGCAGCATGCCGGGCGCTGGGACGACGCGGCGGCGATTCTGGTGGATGCCGCGCGCAGGCTTGAGGCCGGCGGCGCCGATTGCGTGGTGCTGTGCACCAACACCATGCACAAAGTGGCGGACCAGATTCAGGCGGCGATCAGTATTCCGTTTTTGCACATTGCTGAACCGGCGGCGCGAGCGGCGCTGGAAATCGACGCGCTGACGGTCGGGTTGCTCGGCACCGCGTTCACCATGGAGCAGGACTTCCTCAAGCAGCGTCTGATCGCCCAAGGCCTGACCGTACTGGTGCCGGATGATGCCGAGCGCAAAGAGGTGCACCGGATCATCTACGACGAACTCTGCGTGGGCGTGATCAGCGAACAATCGCGAGAAATCTACCAAGGCGTCATCGAATCCCTGACCGCCCGTGGCGCCCAGGCGATCATCCTCGGCTGCACCGAAATCGGCCTGCTGGTCAAACCCGAACACAGCGCCCTGCCCCTGCTCGACACCACCGAACTGCATGCGCAATCGGCGGTGGCGTTCGCCCTCGGCGATTGACTCAGGGTTTCGACGTACCGCGCAGACGGGCCATGCTCAGGGTGTCGACCCACTGCCCGTCGCGCACCGCGTAATCACGCAACAGCCCCTCGGCCTCAAAACCGAACTTGCGATATAGCCCGATCGCCGCCTCGTTATCGGCGTACACCGTGAGTTCGACGCGGTGCAGGTTCATCCAGTTATCGGCGACCTCCAGCGCCGCCGCCAACAACATTGAACCAACGCCTTTGCCTTGCCATGCCGCCGCTACACCCATACCGAAACTACCGGCGTGGGCGCGGCGCATGCGCGAAAAGGCTTCCAGTCCAAGATTGCCGATCACCAGGCCCTGATGCAGCGCGACCAGTTTTAGCGCGCGTTCGTTGTCGGTTTGAAGTCGTTGACGCCAGACTTCAGTGGACTGGAATAGCATCTGCAGCACCTGCCGTGCAACGGCGGGGTCGTTATAGAGCGCGGTGATGCCTTCGAGGTGGGATTCGCGGGAGCGTTCGAGGTGGATGGCGGGACTTGAGTAAGACATGGGATCGGTCCGTGATCAGCGTGTGGCTGGTCACTCTAAACCGCTGATCTGGAGTCTGGCGAGATTAAATTGTGGGAGCCTGCTTGCGAAAGCGTCGGCTCAGTCATTGAAGTGCCGACTGGCAGATTGCATTCGCGAGCAGGCTCGCTCCCACATTTTGATCCAGCCCGGGCACAAGCCCTGTGAGCACTGAAGATTCCTGTGGGAGCGAGCCTGCTCGCGAAAGCGACCTCACAGCCAACACCTGTTTCCTGGCACAAACGTCTACCGTGTAGTCGCCATTTTTTGCCTTTTAAACTTCTCTGTTTAAAAGACACCTCCAGACACGCCTTCCAGGCTACAAATTCTTGCGCCATTGCCTACAGCTACGCCAGAATCCGCCGGCTTGTGCGCCTTGGGGGCGGGTTCTATCGTAGATCGGTCGCTGATCTTCTTCAGTGATCGGGTTTAGCAGCCCGGATTTTCTCTAGACGCACAAGGTGTCTGCCGTTATGGCGGCTTTGCGTGGGGCACTTCGGTGCGCCGGGTTCTAGAGTCCTGGTCTGCTAACCCGCGTACAGCCGCCACCTCCTTCGTTAGCAGCGAACGGTGGCAGCTTCACCACTCTAGAGGCTTCACCCATGATCAAACCAACACCCAACCCACCCGAATCCGACCCCACCTCCCCCTACGAATCCCTCGATTCAAAAAAACTCCACCAAGCCGCCGACCGCGCCCTCGACCACTACCTCTGCCCACCCGGCTCGACCCCACCGCCCTACAGCCCCCGCGCGATGTACGCCGTCACCGCCGATACGAAAAACGAAGACCTGCTGGCCAACGCCTGCGAAACCCTCGCCTCAGCCAAAACCATCGCCCAGGAATTCGCTGGACTGGTGAAACCATCGCAACGCCGGACGCTGATGGGGATCGCGCAACTGATCATGCTCGGAGAACTGGCGGTGAATCGGGTGCTGGATAATCTGGAATTACCGCGGTAGCGGGTCTCGCGACAGGCTTTGAATAAGGCGCCGGCAGTGCCGACTCCTTCGCGGGCAAGCCCGCTCCCACAGGGGTTTGTGTCGCTCACTCGGCTGCAGTTACAGCGCTGAATTTGTGGGAGCGAGCTTGCTCGCGAATGCGGAAAGTCGGTAACTGCAGCTTCGACTGGCAGACTGGAATCGCGATCAGACTGGCTCCCACAAAAGGAGCGCAAGCCAATGCCTGGCTCGACCGCTCGTCTGAAAAGAGCCTTTACCTGTCAGATCTGACAGGTGTGCATTTTTTGATTTCGCGCTCTGATGGTTCCAGTCTCTCCATCTCGGGAAATCGGACCATGACAGCTTCCAAGAAAAATACGCTGCAGTTGATTCCACCGAAAATCAAACTGCAAACCAAACCTATCCGGGGCGCGAACGTTGGTGTGCCGTTGCACGCGCTGATTCCCTACCCTGGGGCTATTTTCAGAATGGCTCAGGTCGTGATAGATCCAATACTCGCTGGCACTGTTGAACAAGGTGATGAAGTCGAGCTCTGGGCAACTTTTGATTCCCTGCCCCAAAAAAACCACTGGACCACAAACCTGCCCCGCTCAATCAATGCGCCAATGCTGTTGGACACCACAACCATTAAAGACGTGAACGCCGAAATAGCGTTATTCATATCGGAAGGTCAGTTTTACTACGGCGTTGTCACTCGCCTCTATTACATCATCAGGCGCGCCAGCTCCAATATTGGAGAATCGCCAGCGCTCACCTTTATCTTCAACCTCATCCGACCGGGGCTGAAGGATCGTCTTACCGTTCCGGGCGGACATTCCGAACTCAAACTCCTGCTACCCGACAGCATCAAAAATGGCGTAGGTGCTGACTTTGTCAGCGCACAGGTAAGAGTCCAATACCCTTACTGCCGGGCATATGACTTGATTACCTTGATCTGTAATGGCGAGACCCTGGATGTGGAAGTGCAACCCACCCAAGCACCTGTTCCGCCCAGTCACGGTTCCGAAACGCCACTGAACATTGAGATAACCGTGGACAAGGCTTTCCTGATGAGAGCCAAACGCAACGATAACAAACTGGATTTTTTGTTCACTGTCCATGACCAGCTACTCAACTCCGCAGATCCAGACGCTCCTCGATCTCCGCCTCAGACGGTAGACGAAGATCTGGATGGCCTGCTGTTTCTTAAAGCAATCCTGCGGGAAATTGAAGGCGACACATCGGATGAGCCGGACATTATCGATCTGAAGAAACTGGCAAAAAATGATTTGACTGTGGCCATCCTGACCGCAGATGGCCGTATCGCTGTAGGCGATGAGATTAAGGGTATTTACACCGCAACTCGTACGGGCTTTCCCGATATTGTCGAACCACTGAACGGCACCGTGGAAAAAGGTGATTTCGAGCCCAAAAAAACCTGCATTCTCAAAGTACCCAACCACATGGTAATTGCGGGAAGCACGGTCACGGTGACCTATGAAGTGAAGCGAAACGGCGGCCTTTTGGGCAAATCCCAAACGGCCAAAGCCCAAGTTATCGGCACCAGTCTTGAGCTGAAACCACCCAGCGTCCTGCAAGCCAACGGCACAACCCTGGCGCCGCTCGATGCCCTGAGCAAACTCACCATCGCTGTCCCACAGGGCAACACGCTGCCTAGCGACTTGCTCAGCGTCTGCTGGACCGCCAAACCCGGGACACACGCTGAAGGCTCGATCATCACGACGCCAAAACTCATCAGCGAGATTGGCCTCAACAACGATCTCCCCCCGCAATTGATGGCGTACAGTCTGGGCGGAATGGTCAGCGTCAGCTACGTTATCACTCGCGATGGCGAAGAACTGCCTTCCGAAACACTGACCCTCACCGTGCAAGACCTGCCGCAATCAGCGCTTATCGCCCCAAGGCTGAAAGAGGCGGACGCCGACGGCGAAGGCGCGGAACTCAAGCTCGCCAACCTCACGCCCGAAGGCAAAATGTGGTGCCCGGGCTTCCCGCTGATCGCCGAGGGCCAATTCGTCTGGCTGTTGTTCAAGGGTACGAACGCCAATGGCACGCCCTACCAGGAATACATCTGGGCGCCGACGTCTGCATTTGTTAATGCGCAGTGGGTCAAGGAAGGCTTCTTTGAAGCGTTTGCGCCTTATGGCGATTTAATTGGGTTGCAGGATGGCAGCAGCCTCACGATCGAGATGTTTATCGCGTTTGGGAAAAGCGAAGAGCTGGCGTTGGCGAAGCGGTTTTTGGTTCGGAGTTATATAATCAGTGCTATCCCGGATCTGGAGATCGATACGACTCCGCTGGTCCTGGATGGCCCCCATTTTTTTCTTGCACCCGCCCCCTTTACACCTCCGTTTGATTCGACAGCGTATTTACATGATAACGCGCATAAGACCCGGGAGGCTCGAGGCGGAATTCCTCCTTATGAGTACAGTTCATCAAACGACGGCGTCGCTTCAGTTGATGCTTCTACAGGGCACGTGATTTCGATCCGAAACGGCACCACCCATATCAACGTGCGTGACACGATGGGGAATAACGCCAATTACGAGGTGACGTGTAAAAACGTTTTCGAAGTAGTTTATAATTCCCAACCACGCAGCCATTCACAGGCTGAATCATGGATGTCATCTATAGGCGCCCAGCTATTTCCAGATTATTTTCTGGTCACATCAAACCATCCCCTTGTCGTAGCCGCGTGCTTTAGCTTTCAGAAATTAAACTCATCGCTCGTTGAATATTGGTACACCGCTACCAAGGCTGCTGGCGGCGGCGGCTACTATTCGGGTGTTATTCGCATCCCGGGAAAAGAAGCTCAATGGCAGCACCCGCCTTATGTCCCCGGCCTAGTTAACGTTATTCACTACTCTACGACTGCTCAATACGGCTCAGTTGGATACCGCCACAGAAACCTTTAGGTAAAATCTCACCGCTTCGTTTAATGACGGCTAAAACTTACGAATTCAGGGTAAATATCATATCTGCTGACCAGCCTAACTTTAGCGATGGCGTAATAATTGAAAGCTGGATAAGAAAAGGAGAAGAAAGAGCGCTTTTCAGAGCCAAACAAGGCACGCCGCACTGCGATAAAGTACGGACTTACTGATGAAGACCGTGTTCGCGCTCCGACAATTTCCCAGTCTTTGGAATTTTAAACTTTTGCGTTTAAAAGACACCTCCCGCAACGGTCTCAAGACTACAAATCCTTGCGCCATTGCCCACAGCTACGCCAGAATCCGCCGGCTTGTGTGCCTTGGCGGCGGGTTCTATTGTGGTGCGGTCGCTGAATGTTCAGTGACCGGGTTTAGCAGCTCGGCAAATTTCAAGGCACGCTGGCTCCGCCTCTTTTTATGGCGGCTTGCGTGGGGCACTTCGGTGCGCCGGGATCCTTGAGCCTGGTCTGCTAACCCGCGTAAAGCCGCCACCCTCTTCGTTTAGCAGCGAAGGCTGACGGCTCCATCTCTCAAGGAGCTTTACCATGACCAAACCCACACCCAACCCACCCGAAACCGACCCCACCTCCCCCTACGAATCCCTCGATTCAAAAAAACTCCACGAAGCCGCCGACCGCGCCCTCGACCACTACCTCTGCCCACCCGGCTCCACCCCGCCGCCGTTCAGCCCCCGCGCGATGTACGCCGTCACCGCCGATACGAAAAACGAAGACCTTCTGGCCAACGCCTGCGAAACCCTCGCCTCAGCCAAAACCATCGCCCAGGAATTTGCGGGATTGGTGAAACCATCGCAACGCCGGACGTTGATGGGGATCGCGCAGTTGATCATGCTCGGAGAACTGGCGGTGAATCGGGTACTGGATAATCTGGAGTTGCCGCGGTAGCGGGTCTCGCGACAGGCTTTGAATAAGGCGCCGGCAGTGCCGACGCCTTCGCGGGCAAGCCCGCTCCCACAGGGGTTTGTGTCGCTCACGCGGCTGCGGTTTCACCATCGATTTTGTGGGAGCGAGCTTGCTCGCGAAAGCGGTTTGTCAGTCACTGTAGCTTCGACTGGCAGAGCATTCGCGGGCCCCCTCCCACAGGGATTTGTGTCGCTCAGCGGTCGCCGTTCATCGGAAAACACCTTTCACCTGTCAGAGTTGACAGGTGCGTAAATCGCCCAGGCGCGCTCTGATGATCTCTCGGTAATGCCACCAGGAGCGTCGACCATGTCCGTTATCAAGCAGCGCAAAAGAAAAACCGTGGCCCTGTCTCAACCTCGGTTGCCCAATGCAACCAAGCCCGTAGTCGGTGCGAACTATGGGGTGCCGAAACATGCATACGATCTTCAGCCCAGGGGGTTAAGGGTTGATATTGATCCGCCACCCTCTGGTCTGATCGTTGAGGGCGACAGGGTTCACCTGGTCGTTAACGGCAAGAGAGCCGAAGGCAGCAAAGTCATAACGAAGGAAGAAGAAAACCAAGTCATTACTTTATATCTGCCCAAAGGCCTCCTGCTGCCAGAACGGGTCAACGACTTTTACTATTACGTGGAGCGCCCAAGCGGCAACCACAGTCAGTCAGACCCGCCGCAGAAGTTGCTTTATAACGCCATACGTCCCGGCAAGGAGGACACCACGCCCGGTGACGGCGCCCATTCCAGGTTGAAAATAACCTTGCCAAATGACGTGGTCAAAGACGGAATTGATGCAGAGCGAGCCAAACAGGGGGTATTGGTCAGCCTCTCCTATCCCTATTGCCGGGCGCATGACGCAATCTGGCTGAACTGCAACGGCGTGGATGTACCGCACGTGGTAACCGAATCAGAAGCACCCGCCATTCCGTCAGATACGCCGACAACAATTGCGGTGCTGGTCGAGGAAGCTATATTCCTGCGCGCCGGCGACAGCCCTCGATTTGTTTTCTCTTACACGGTGATCGATCAGCTCGGCAACGGTCCGGATACCGACTCACCTTATTCCGGTCAAGAACTGATCGATGTTCACGTGGAGGAAGATCGCTTTGCGAAACCGATCTTGAGGGAGAAGCTGGATGATCCTACTGACGAACCGGACATCGAACTCGGCAAACTGAAGGACGACCCGCTAAAGATCGTTATTGCGCCGACAGACGCTCGCTTTGTGGCGGGTTACAAGGTCACGGCGTTCTACACCGTCACCCGCCCCGACGATTCCACTGTGAACGATAAACAGACCAAAACAGTGGAAGTCGACCAATTCGGGCAAAAGAAACTTGTCGTTATCGAAGTACCCAACGAAATGGTAAACATCGCAGGAAGCACGGTCAGTGTGTTCTATGAGGTCCGTCAACCAGACAAAGGCGACGGTAGCCCGGGTGATCTGGTGGGAGTTTCCAATACCACTACTGCGAACGTCGTCGGGGCGGGCGTTGCGCCGACTATCAAGTCAATCACCGGCTCGCCCAGCAACGTTGAAATCCCGGACGGCGGCATCACCGTCGATACGGCCGTGACACTGTCCGGTGTCGCCGCCAAGGGGCAGACCGTTGAAGTGTTCGACGGCGTAACCTTGAAGGGCTCGGATACCGCCGATGTAGCCACCGGCGTCTGGACCGTGCATGTCACGGGGCTGAGCGTCGCCGCTCATAGTTTCACCGCCAAAGCAAACGGCCAGACATCCGTCGCGTGGAGCTTGACCGTAACGGCCGCCACTGCGCCCACCATCACTTCAGTGAAAGACTCCAAACAGCAAGAGATCGAGAACGGCGGTATCACCGTCGATACGGCTGTGACACTGTCTGGTGTCGCCGCCAAGGGGCAGACCGTTGAAGTGTTCGATGGCGTAACGTTGAAAGGCTCGGATACCGCTGATGCCACTACCGGCGTCTGGACCGTGCAAGTCACGGGGCTGAGCGTCGCTGCTCATAGCTTTACCGCCAAGGCCAACGACAAGACATCCGCCGCGTGGACTCTGACCGTGACGGCCGCCACCGCACCTACCATTACCTCGGTCAAAGACTCAAAAGGCCAGGACATCACTAACGGCGGCGTCACCGTCGACACGGCCGTGACACTGTCCGGTGTCGCCGCCAAGGGGCAGACCGTTGAAGTGTTCGATGGCGTAACGTTGAAAGGCTCGGATACCGCCGATGCCACTGCCGGCGTCTGGACCGTGCAAGTCACGGGGCTGAGCGTCGCTGCTCATAGCTTTACCGCCAAGGCCAACGACAAGACATCCGCCGCGTGGACTCTGACCGTGGCAGCAGCCACCGCGCCGACCATCACCTCCGTCAAAGACTCAAAAGGCCAGGACATCACTAACGGCGGCATCACCGTCGATACGGCCGTGACGTTGTCCGGCGCTGCCGCCAAGGGACAGACCGTTGAAGTGTTCGATGGCGTAACGTTGAAGGGCTCGGATACCGCCGATGCCACTGCCGGCGTCTGGACCGTGCAGGTCACCGGGCTGGGCGTCGCTGCTCACAGTTTCACCGCCAAAGCAATCGGCCAGACATCCGCCGCGTGGAGCTTGACGGTAACAACCGCCACCGCACCAACCATCACCTCCGTCAAAGACTCAAAAGGCCAGGACATCACTAACGGCGGCGTCACCGTCGATACGGCTGTGACGCTGTCTGGTGTCGCCGCCAAAGGACAGAAGATAGATATCCGGGACAACGACAAATTCGGAGTGGAAGTCGTAGCTGATGCCACCTCCGGCGAGTGGAAATTGCCAGTTACAGGGTTGACCGAGGAGAAACACAGCTTCGTCGCCAAGGCGAAGTACGGCGCGGGGCAGAGTTCGGCAGAGAGAGAGCTGACGGTGACGGCGGAGGTCATACCGACCATCGACCTGATAAGAGACTCAATACGGGACAACATCGCGCATGGAGAAACAACAACAGATACCTCTCTTATATTCAGTGGTATCGCAAGTAAAGGTCAGATCGTTCGGCTTTATGACGGCATCATTGAAATAACCTCGGACATTTATGTACAGTCAGATGGCACCTGGAGCCACAAAATTGAAGGTCTCACTCTGAAACTACATAGCATTACGGCGAAGGGACATTATGGGAGTGGGGCGGTCTCTGCGCCACCAAGAGACTTCATCGTAGCGGATCATATAGAGGAGAATTTCGACAAGACCCCGCCGCAGGAACTCTTACTCAAAGGTGAAACGATAGTAACTCCTATCCTGACAATAGAAAGGACGGTAGAAAAATATCCACACCTAGGTAGAAGCACAGGTGTCCGTCCTGCCATTCGCCCGACCACCGGCCAGATAGACGGAAACGTTTATTACCTCTCTGTATCCGGCTACCTTCAAAGCGAATCTTATTTACGTTTTAAAACGCACTATAAAAAAATTTCGTTTTGGATCGATTTCCTAACTCCTGACAGCCTGACATATTGGGACGTTGCGCTAGTGCTCGACAATAAAATTGTTAAGAATCTCTACATGGAAACTTCCAACGGCACAAGGAGGTTTTACGAAGCAACGTCAAGCGCCCCATTTGACGGGATGTTTGCGAGCATAAGAACGAATAGTTTGGTAACGATCACGTTTGATCACATTCGACTATATCCAAACTAATACGATGGAAAGCGCAACGTATGTCGTCAAAGCCGACACGAAAACGAAGACCTGCTGGCCAACGCCTGCGAAACCCTCGCCTCATCCAAGACCATCGCCCAGGAATTCGCCGGACTGGTGAAACCGTCGCAACGCCGGACGCTGATGGGGATCGCGCAACCGATCATGCTCGGAGAACTGGCGGTGAATTGTGTGCTGGATAATCTGGAGTTGCCGCGGTGGCGGGTCTCGCGACAGGCTTTGAATAAGGCGCCGGCAGTTCCGATGCCTTCGCGGGCAAGCCCGCTCCCACAGGGGACTTGTGTCGCTCACACGGCTGCAGTTTCACCGCCGAATTTGTGGGAGCGAGCTTGCTCGCGAAGGCGGAGGGTCAGTCACTTAAGCTTCGACTGCGAAAATGCATTCCCGGGTAGGCCCCCTCCCACAGGGATTTGTGTCGCTCACACGGCTGCAGTTTCACCGCCGAATTTGTGGGAGCGAGCTTGCTCGCGACGGCGGATGTTCAGCCACTGAAGCGTCGACTGGAAGAATGCCTTCGCGGGCAAGTTGGGGATGCACAGAGCACTTTCGACCGTCCGTCCGGAAACCGCGCGCACCTGTCAGATATGACAGGTGCGCAATCTGATTTTTTGCCGTCCAATCATCCCGTCACTTCCTGCCAAGTGGTTCGCTTCACGAGTCGATTTTCAAAGGCGGTATCGACGAGATAAAACTTGTCACCCTCATTCCCAAAGCAAAAATTAAAGAGGTTTAACAAATGTCACCCAACGCCCAAAATGAGGCCTATACAGAAGAAAACTTTGATCAATTACCATTAAAAAATCTTGCGGATAACGGCGACATAATCGATAGCCCTTCAATGATCATCGTAAGAACTTTCCCGGCTAGTGATGCGAACCAGCAAATAGGGATTAGGCCTTCAGATATTTCCATCCCTGGGGAAATGAGCGGCAACGTCTTCTTCGTACATACAAACAGTCGCGCCGCACCTATCGTTACGCTCCATACCAAGGGTAGCTATAGAAGAATCAGTTTCTGGCTCAGGAGCTTGACCAAAAATCTTCCGGTTGCCGTCTTGCAGTTTATGAAGGATTCAAGAGTTATAAGAACTACACCTATGTCCGCTGACGTTACGCAACGTGCCGTTTTCTGTGAAATTTATCTAACGAGTGAGTTTAATAAAATAAAGCTGATTTCGGCAGACGCCCCAACCCATGACTTTCAGATTGATAATATTCGGTTATACAAGTAACCATGCGCTCACAATTTGTGCGATTCGTGAACACGTGAGCCTCACTGAAGACTGTGAGAATGAGCCTGTCAGCGATGACGTCGGTTCATTTGATATGAATGCCGGCGGCAAGATCGCATTCGCGAGCAGGCTCACTCCTACAGGGGGCGCATCAGCGCTGGAACCAATCGTGGCGTTCGTTGAAGGTTTGCTGGATGAGGTCGGTGAGGGCCTGGATTTCGGGTGCGTTTTGTGAATCGGTGTTGATCGCCAGCCACGCGCGTAGCTGCATCGGTTCGGCGAATAATCCAGGCAATGCGATCAAACCACGATCGAAGCGGCTCATGTATGAGGGCAACAACCCAATGCAGGCGCTGCAGCGAATCATCTCTAACATCAATTCATAAGATTGCATCTGCACTACACCAGCCAAGCGCTGCTCGACCAACTCATTCCACGGTCGAAAACTCTCAACCCGCCGATCATGCTGCCATTGCACCAACATGAAGTCCGCCAGATCATCCGGTGTTTCTGGTCGTGCAGTCACGCGGCTGTAGCGCTTGGCGATATGCGGCAGATACTCAATCGGCGCAAGGCATTGCGGTTCGCTGGTGGCAAACGCTGGGCCGGGATTAGGGCTTTCGCCGGGCGTAAGCCATAGGACGATGTCAGCGCTGACTGCACGCAATGCCAGTTCGCTATCCAGCGCGATGATTTCCAGACGCAGGCTGGCATTGCGGCGCAGCAGTGCGATGAGGTCGCGGCCGAGGATGTCGTGGAGGATGGATTCGGCGATGGCCAGACGGATCAGTGGTTGTTCGATGACCGGGAGTTTGCGTTCGTGGGCCAGGGTGATGAGTCGGGCCTGCAACTGTTGGCCTTCGCGGGTAAGGCTGAGGGCGCTGCCCTGGAAGCTGAACAGGCTGTGTTGCAGTTGCTGTTCAAGTTGCGCGAGTTGTTTGCGCAATAGAGTCGAGCGTACGTTGAGGCTGCGCGCGGCTTGCATGAAGCAGCCGCAGCGGGCGCTGGCGAGGAAGTATTGGGCGACTTCGTTGTCGATGGTCGCGGCCTGGTTGAGCCAGGGTTCGGGTTTGGTTTGGGGCGAGTGGTAATCAGCGGTGGCCGGGCGTCCTGCGGGTTCGGTGAATGACATTGATGACTCCCTGTCGATCTTTGTAGTTGCCTTGAGTGCGCCATAGACCCCTGTGGGAGCGAGCTTGCTCGCGAAAGCGTCAGCACATTCAACATATTTGCTGACTGATACTCCGCTTTCGCGAGCAAGCTCGCTCCCACAGGGGTTGTGGTGTAGGTGAAATCAGTGTTTTTCCTCGAGGATTTTGTTCAGTTCAGCGCCGTCAATGCTCAAGGTGGCGGTGTTGAGCATGCCGTCCAGGTAAGCCTGGGCGATCTGTTCCTGGCGTTGCGCGCGCAGGGCCTGGGTCAGTTGGTCGCGCAGTTCGTCCAGGGTTGCGGTGCGGGCCGGTTGTTGTTCGGTGAGTTTGATCACGTGGAAACCGGCAGCGCTTTGCACCGGATCTGACACGGCACCAACCTTGAGCCGCGCCACGGCGCTACGTACTTCCGGCACCAGTTGTTGCAATGGTTGCAGGCCGGTATCACCGCCCCGCTCTGCCGTCACGCGATCCTGTGAATATTGTGTAGCGAGCGCCGCAAAATCGGCCGGCGCTGCCTGAGCTTTCTTGCTCAACTCAAGTGCTTGCTTGCGCACCGTTTCCGCATTAGAAGCATCACTGACACCGAGGAAAATCTGACTGACCCGGTACAGTGCCGGCGTCTGCCAATTGGCCTTCCCCGCGTCATACGCCTGTTGCAACTCAGCCGCGCTCGGATACTCCGCCGGCACCTGACTCACCGAGCGCAGATAATCACGAAAGACGATCTGCTCAGTCGCCGCTCGGGTCTGCCGGGCAACGTCCGGTCGTTGCGCCCAACCCTGCGCACCGGCCTGTTCCAGCACCGCTTTTTCGGCGAGTCGCGCACGAATCCAGCGCTCCAGCGCCTCACGATTACCGCGCAGTTGTTCGCGGGTTTGCGCCGGGACAGTGGCCAGCAGGGTCTGCAATTCCTCTGGCGAAACCTGCTGGTTGCCCAACCTCGCGACCGCCGGCCCGGCTGCAACCGTCATCACCGGCGACGGCTGCTGGGCGGCCACCGGGTCACTCCCCGGTCGCAGCACCAGCGCCACGGCCACCACCAACAGCGCCACCGCTCCGGCGCCGATCACCATGGCAGGCTTCTTCACAGCGCGACTTCCTCTTGTTCGGCGACCGCGGATTTGGCGGTTTGCGCAGCAGCGGTCTGACTGAAGTCGCGCAGGTAAACGATGAATTCCTGCAACAGGCGATCCCACAATTCCAGATTGCCGCGCAGGTGCTCGTTGCTCACGCCAGCAGCGACGACTACGTCCATTTCCATGACTAGAAACTCGCCCTGCAACGACAACCGCGCAAACCGCCGCGTCGCGTTCCACTGCTCGGCGACGCCCTCAGGCAACTCACCCTGCACACGCAGCGCACAGCTGAAAGTGAAATCAACAAAGCCGCCCTGCTCCACCGCCGGATTGCCGAAACGCACGGCGTAGCCGATGCCCTGGCTGGCGCTGAGCAACTGGACGATGCCGTTCTGTTCGCTCTGGTTGACGCGGTAACCGGCGGCTTGCAGGACGTCGGTCAGCGATTGCGGGGAAACGTGGGTGATCAATTGAGTCATGGCTTTCTTCCTTGCTATCAGTGAGCGATCGCGGCGTGCGGCGCGTCGAATTGGGTCTTGTACAGCTCGTCGCCAAAGCCTTGGGCCAGTTCATCGAACTTGACCCGGGCGCTGCCAGCGAAGGGCTGGCGGATTTTCATCACCTCGGCGACATCGATGTTTTCGTAAGCCGTGAGGATCTGTTTGGCGACGCCGTACATTTGCTGATTTTTGGCTGAACATTGCTGCACTTGTGTGTCACGTTCCGCCAGTTGCGCCTGTAGCTTCGCGCGCTCGGCCTCTTTGCCGCGAGCGAGGACGAGCAATTCGTCATAGGCTTTTTTGAACTTGCCGGTCTGTTCGGCACTGGCCGCCACTTGCGCCTGCGCCTGGCTGTGCAGGCTCTGTTGTTGCCCGGCCAGTTGCTCGGCAAGACCTTTGGCTTTGGCCAATTCGGCAGTCAGTTGCTTGATCTGCGCTTGCGCTGCCTTGGCTTCGTTCTGCGCCGCCAGTTGCGCGGCGCTGGCCTGCGCCTGTTGGCTTTGCAGGGCCTGCAATTGCTGGGTGGTGCTGCGCAATTGCGTGCGCAGGCGTTCTTCCATGCCTTCGGCGCTCGCCCCGGTGGCAATCAACAAACCCAGGCCCAGCGCGAGAAAACGCGTGTTCATAAAGCTCTCCCGGCGCTTTAGAAGCGCGTGTTGATCTCAAGCTGCAAGACGTCGATGTCGAACGGCGCGCCGTACACCGCTTCGGTGCTCATCCAGCGGCCGGTGGCGGAAACGTTCTTCGCCAGGCCGTAGTTGCCGCCCATGAAATAGCCCTTTGCATTGGTGCCGCCGAGGTGGAACGACGAGTCGTTGAAGCCGTCCGGCAAGGCGTCCGGCTGGATGTACTTGTAGCCGGCGAACAGGTTCCAGTCGCCTTTGCGCTTGAGGTCCAGCGCGTTGCCGAGGGTGAACTGCACCATCCACGCGTTGGCGCCGCTTTCGATCTCGCCGTTGCTGTCGAGGTTATTGACGATCTGCCCGGCGGAACGCTTGCGCATCTCGCCTTCGTCGTAGCTGAGGTTGTGGATGTAGTTGCCCTGGCTGCGCAGTTTGAAGTCCTGCGGCAGGTCGGCATCCCAGACCACGTTGAGATCGAGCAGGTTGAACTCGGACGCGAGGCCGACAAATTGCGGCTGCGGCGTGGCGCTCGGGTTGAGCGGGTTCGGCGTGATGTCACGCAGCAGGAACACGCTGTTGCCCTTCTGCATGAACGCCGCGCGAGTGCCGTCGCTGTCGCAGCCCGGCGCGCCGGCCCACGGTTCGCAAGGGCTGGAGCGCTGGCCCTGAATGTCGTCGAAGCGGTAATAGGCCAGCGCACCTTTGAGGCGGTTGTTGCTGTTGATCGCCCATTTCGCGCCGAGCTGCGCGCCGTACAGCCACTTGTTGTCGCTCTCTTCCTTGTCGAAACCGTTGCTGCTGGAAGTGTCGTTGGTGTAATCCACCGGGAACGCGCCGACCGTACCGAACACGCCCCAATCGCGGTTGAGCTTGTGATCGAAAATCGCCGCCACACCGTCGAAATTCAGGTCGTTGGAATAGAGCATGTCGGTGGACATGAACGGGTTGGCGAAGCGCCCGCCGGTCAGGGTCAATTCGTCCATTGGCTTCCAGGTCAGGTAGCCCTGATCGAGCCAGATGTCCTTCTTGGCAAAGCCGCCGCCGAGGTTCTGCGTGGTCGATACCGGGTTGTTGTCCGAACCGGTGCCGATGCGAATGCCGGCGGTCCATTCCTCCGAAATCACTGCTTTCATGCCCAGGCGAGCGCGCAGGCGAAAGAGGTTTTCGCGGTCCTCGCGAGTGTTGAGCAACGGCGGTAGACTGGTGCTGCTGTTGGGGTTCACGTCGTACGGGCCGTTGTTGTTGAGCTTGGCGAAGTCGACGATTTCGTTGCTGTTGTTGCCCGAGTAGTAACGCGATTCGTCACGCAGACGAATGTCGCCGTCGAAACTGATGCGCGAGGCCCAGTCGGGGAAGGTATTCGGCGCTGCCCAGTTTTCCTGTTTGGCGGTGGCCATGACCTCGGCTTTGACCTGATCGCGGATCTGGTCACGCACCGCTGCAGGCACGTACTGCACGCGCACATCCCCCGGCGCTGCGACCGGTCCGGCCGCGACGGCGGTGGACGCGGCAGCCTGTTTCGCTTGGGCCGCTTCGTTCTGCGCCTGAGCGATCAGCGCGTCGGCCTTGTCCTGTTTGAGAATGCCCTGCTCGACCAGCAAGCGGATCAGATTGATCGTGGCGTTCTCCGACGGCGCAGGCGCTGCCACGGCCTGACCGACCAGGGTCGCAATGACCATGCCGACCGCCAGGGACAATCGATTCACGTTGGAAATCATCTGCACACAACTCCTTTTGCCGAAGCTTGAATAAGTGAATTAGCCCGGACGCCGCCCTTGCAGGGACAGGCGCACGGGCAAAGTGATGGAGGCCGGAGGCCGTTCGCTGAGGGCTGGCGCACCGCGTAATGCGCCCAGCACTTGAGTATCGATTTGCGGCTTGCCGCTGGACTTGATCAGCTCGACACGGGTGATCTCGCCGACGCTGCTCAGCCAGACATCGGCCTGCAGTGAAAACGCGAGGTTGCGCAGCTCGGGGTTCTCGCGCAGCAAACGCTGGAAGGTGAACGCGAGAAACTGGCTGTACGTGCCCGTACCCAACCGCCCACCACCCGCGCCGGCCATGCCGCCGCCCTTGCCCGCGCCGATGTTGAAAGCGTCGCTGCCGGACTGCGCGTCGCCGTCCATTTGCATTGGGTTGGCCAGATCGTCCGCCGGCGATGGCGGCGCCTCTTCTTCAGGCTTGACCTCCTCCGGCTCCGGCGTTGGCTCGGGCTCGACGACCTTTTCTTCCACCGGCGTTTCCGGCTCTGGCGGTTTCTCCGGCGGCGGTGGTGGCGGTGGCGGCAACGGGATGATCGTCGGCACCTTCGGCGCTTCGCGACGCACGCCGGCCATGTCGTTGGCCCACTGCCAGAGGAACCACGCGGCGAACGCGCCGACCAGCAGCCCGGCGCCCCACTTCACATAGCGCAACGGCGACTTTTTCACGGGCGGCGGTTCGATCGGGAGTTGTGCGGTCATGACTCAGCCCTGACTCGGTTTGCCGGTGACGAGACCGACCTGGGACAGTTCGAGCCGGCGCAGCAGGTCCAGCACTTCGATGACTTTCTGGTACTGCACCGTCGCATCGCCACGCACGATCACCGGGAAGTCCGGGCTCTGCGCTTTCTCGATGCGCAGGCGTTCTTCCAGCTCGGCCAAGGTCACCGGATAGGCATCGAGAAACACCTGACCGCCGTCGTTCACCGAGATCGCCTTGGTCTTGGCCTCTGACAGCGACACCGACGCGCTGGCCTTGGGCAGGTTGATCTGGATCCCGGAGACCTGCGCGGTGGCGGTGAGGATGAACATCACCAGCACCACCATCAGCACGTCGACCAGCGGAGTGATATTGATGCTGTCCACCGCGGCATCGTCGTCATCGTCGTGGGAGGCATTTACGGACGCCATGTCAATGCTCCTCAGGCCGGTACGGAGTGGTGGGCGTGATGGCCGCGCTGATGCGACGTTTCACTGAACTGGCTCTCGCCATGCATTTCCGCCAGACGGGTGATGAACTCGTCGACGAACACGCGCATGTCGGCGCTGACTTCCTTGTTGCGGGTAATCAGGCGGTTGTAGCCAAACAGCGCCGGGATCGCGACGAAAAGGCCCATGGCTGTGGCCAACAGCGCGGCGGCCATACCGGGAGCGATGGCGTTGATATTGACGTCGCCGGCCATCGCCGTGCCGAGGAACACCACCATGATCCCCAGCACCGTGCCGAGCAGACCGATGTAGGGGCCACCGGCGATGGCGTTGGACAGGGTCGAGAGTTTCGAACTCAGTTGCTGGTTTTCCCGGGTGCGCACGCCGTCCATCGAGCAGCGGATGGCTTCGATGGTGGCGGCGGAAACCGACGAAGTATCGGCGCCCTGCTCGCGGCGGGTGCGAATCTCTTTGACCGCCACCAGATACAGGCGCCACAGCGAGGAATGCTGCAGGCGCTGCGCCAGTTGCGCGTCGTCGGCGAACATCTCCAGGCGCGTGCCGACCTTGGCGAACTGCACGCGGAAGTCTTCGTTGGCAGCGGTGACGCGGCTGAGGCTGCGGTTTTTGCGCAGCATGATGATCCACGACTGGAACATCATCAGCACCAGCACGGCGATGATCACCCAGGCGTCGATTGGCACCGCGTTGAGCAGGAAACCGAGGCTGCCGAAACCGAATCCGGACTGTTCTTCATCGACGCCATAGGCGACCAGTTTCGACTCGGCGCCTTGCGAGGTGGCATCGGCCAGCAACAGCGCGGCGGGACGGGCGACTTTCGACAGGCGCAGTTCGTCGATGGCGCCAGCGAATGGCTGGAACGCGCCTTGCTGCAGATCGGCACCGATGGCCATGACCGAGTTGAACGCCGGCATCGCCTGAGCCAGTGCAGCGCTTTCGCGACCGTTAATGTAGAGGGTGACTTTCGAACCCTCAGCGGTCAGCGCAACGTGTTGCCATTGCGCCGGAGTCAATGCCTGGGTAGCAGCGGCGCGCTGGCCGTCGATTTCCACGAATGGCAGACCCTGGCTTACGCCGACCAACAGACTTTGCGTGCCTTCGCGTCGAGCGAGAATCAGTTGCTCGCCACTCGCCTGATCCAGACGCAGCCAGGCGCTGAAAGTGAACGCGCTACCCGCGTTGTGTTGCAGCGACGGACTGGCCGGCAGCAACAACGGCTGACCGCTGAACTGCAAGGCACGGCCGACGACGCCATCGATCGCTGTGCCGGTCGCGCTTTGCGCGGTGTTGCCGTACGCCGTGGTGTCTTTCGCCGGGGTGCCGGTGGCGCCGTCGAAGTGATACAGCGCGGTGTAATTCGGATCGAAGGTGAGTTGGCCGTTGCCGGTGGCCGGGGCTTTCTGGTTGCCGTAGTACATCCAGATGTCCTGACGCTGACCGCCCTCTACATTCGGCACATCAACCCAGATCAGCGCCATGCCCATCAGCGCATCGAAACTTTCGATCTGGTGGTTGAGCACGGTCTTGTCATCGGCGGCGACGAAGCGCAGATCCGAGCCGTCCTCTTTCACACCGTCGAAGGTGAAGTTGCCGGTGTGCAAGCGCACCAGTAGCGCGGTGCGGCCAAGGGCCTGATTGATCGCCGCGCCTTGCGGGGTGGTGTCGACGGCAATCTGTTTGCGGTAATGCCAGTCGTCCTGCCACCAGGCCTGAGCCGTGGCCGGGAGCACAAAGCCCAGGCAGATCAACAACGAAAGGAAGAGGCGTTGCATGGACGTGCTCCGTTAGAAAGTGGCTTGAAGGTTGAAGTGCAGGCGCGATTCCTGCTTGGAGGTGTTCGGCCCTTCGAGTAGCGGGTAGCCCCAGTCGAGGCTACCGGACAGCCATTTACTGAGGCTGGCGCGGGTGCCGAGGCCGACGCTGGCGAGGGCGTAATTGGCGTCCTGATCCGGTAGTTCATCGCGCAGGTACAACTGCGCGCCTTCGGCGAAGGCATAGAAGCGCCAGTCCTGCATCCACGTGCCGGCAAATTTCGCCAGCGACGGTGTGCGCAATTCCTGGCTGAGCAGGTAGCCGTCATCGGCTGTGCGTTCGGCGGCCAGATAGCCGCGCACCGAGGTGGCGCCACCGGCGGAGAATTGTTCGTTGGAAACCAGCGGCCCCGAGGCGAGTTGGAATGCGGCTTTGCTTGCGCTCTGCCAGTCGCTGTCGAAGGTCCAGGTGTAGTTGGTGTCGCCCTTGAGCACGGCGAAACTCGGTTTGGCGCGGTAGCGTTTGTAGTCGAAGTCTTCGTCGTCGCTGCCGTAGCCGAATACGCTGCGGGTGGCGGCAACCAGGCTCAGGCCGAGGCCGAGCTGGCTCTTTTCGCTGTAGCGATAGCCGTTGTAGGCGAAGGTGAACGGCGCGTATTTGAGCGGTACCTTGTCGCTTTCGCCGGACAGGCTCAGGCGCTCGTCGAAGTCCTTGAAGTCGATGCCGGCCGACAGCGAGTTCGACCAGTTGCCGCTCGAGGGCAGCGTGTAAATCGCCGCGACGCCGTAAGAATGACCCTTGCCGAGCACGTTGCTGCCGCCGATGGTGGCGACATTGCTGTCGGACTGATAACCGGAGAACTGCACGCTCCAGCGCTCGCTCAGCGGCGCGGTGTAGGACCCGGACCAGACCTTGGCGTTGTCGGTTTCCTGCGGCGCGGTGAAGAACGTCAGGTTGACGCTGTGACCGAGCTGCCAGAGGTTGTTGTAACCGAGGCTGGTGACGCTGCGCAGCTTTTCGGTGTCGGCGCTGTAGTCGTTATTCAGGCCGACACTGGCCGTCCATGGATTCTGGTCCTCGACTTGCAAATCGACGTCCATGGTGCCGGGACGCTGGCCTTCCCGCACCAGTGGCATCACTTGCCGGCCGGGCGTTTTGTTGAGCTGCGCCAGTTCGCCCTGGACCTTGGCGAAGTCCGGCACCTCGCCTTCCTTCAGCGCCGGTACGTTGTCGCGGATATCCAGCGGCGAATAGTGTTTGGCGCCGACCACGCGCACCCGGCCGACCTTGGCTTCACTGACTTGCAGATAGACGATTCCGTCGGCCACGGCCTGCTCGGGCAGCTCGACAAACACCGATTGATAGCCGCGTTCCTGATAGGCCTTCTGCAACGCATCGCGCGCGCCTTCGATGTCGCTCAAGGCTTTCTGTGGGCCGAGAAACGGGTACACCGCTTCTTCGATCGCCCGGGCATCGAGCACGGTGTTGCCGCGCACGAAGTATTCGTTGACGTCGACCAGTCGCTGCGCGGCGGGCGCTGCTGTGCCCTCCTCGGCCAGCGCCGGCTGCGCGCCCGCCGTCACCAGCAGCCAGCCGCATAGCGCCAGCCGTGACGTGAAAATCCGTTCCACACTACCCCCTGAAATTCGCGATGACCTGTGGGCGTTAGCGCCCGGTGTGTTGCGTCAATTGCTGATCGTTGTGGCGCAGGCGTGCTTGCCCAGCCAGGTGTGCAACAGCGCGAAGTTCAGCGAGAACTCGGGCATTTGCAGCAAGGCGCCGCAGAACACTTCGCCGATGATTTTCTGAATCAGCAGCACCGCGCGCGGCTCGTTGAGCAGCGTGGCAATGTCGCGACTGAGGGCGGTGAAACTCCAGACTTTCTGGTTCAGGCCGAGGCCAACGAACCAGCGGAACAGCAGGTTGTAGTTCAGCTGTTCATAGAGTTGCTGTTCGCTGGGCACCGAATAGAGCAATTGCAGGAGCAGGATGTGCATGACCGTTTGCGCGGGAATGAGCATGCCGGGCGCGGTATTGAGGTCGTGCAGAAGGTCCTGGTGGGCGTCGAGCAGATCGTCGATCTGCGGGCGCAGCAGCACCAGCGAATGGCCCGGCGGAATGTAGCTGGACACTTCTTTCAAAGCGCCCTGCCAGTCATCCTGCGAGACGATCCAGACCCACGGCGCGCCGTAGCGATACACCGAAACCGGCTTCTTGCGCGCGGCTTCGACGATCTTCGACAAGCGTTGATCGAGCTCCTGCATGCCCACTTTCGAATAGCGTTCCATAGTCCCCATTGCCTCGCTCCCGGCGTCCCGCCTCGGCTTGCAAAGTGCGCCCCGAAAGGCCCCTCAAGCGCGTTACACAGGCATGACCGGACTGGCAAAGGGCTACCGAACTTTTGTCACAAAAGCTTCATTACCGAAGACAGACTGACTGATTTACACGATCGACCGTGGGAGCGAGCCTGCTCGCGAAAGCGCTGCGTCAGGCAATGAGGATGTTGGATGTGCCGCCGCCTTCGCGAGCAGGCTCGCTCCCACAGGGTGGACTGCGGTTGCACGGGTGCGTGACATTCGCATGACATTCACAGGGTTAAATCCCGGCCCGTTCAGGCGTATAACCTTCACAAGACTTTCAATCGGCACGCCGACTCAACACAGGGTAGTGACATGACCACAGCAAATATCCTTGGCAACCTGTTCCCTTCTGTCAGCGACATCCCGGAAAAATACCGCCTCGACGCTCAGGTCGAGCAGCGTGAATATCTGGTCGATGGCCAATTGCGCCGCTGGGACGGCCCACTCGCCACCGTGCGCAGCCCGGTTTATCTGAAAGGCGAAAACGGTGAAGATCAGGTGATCCTCGGCAGCACGCCGCTGCTGGATGCCGACACCGCCCTCACCGCCCTCGACGCTGCCGTTCGCGCTTACGACCGCGGGCAGGGCCTGTGGCCGACCATGCGCGTGGCCGAGCGCATCCAGCATGTCGAAGCGTTTCTCGGCCGTATGCGCGAGCAGCGCGAAGCCGTGGTCAAGCTGCTGATGTGGGAGATCGGCAAAAACCTCAAGGACTCGGAAAAAGAGTTCGATCGCACCTGCGATTACATCGTCGACACCATCAATGCCCTGAAAGAACTCGACCGCCGCTCCAGCCGTTTCGAACTTGAACAGGACACCCTCGGCCAGATCCGCCGCGTACCGCTCGGCGTCGCGTTGTGCATGGGGCCTTACAACTATCCGCTGAACGAAACCTTCACCACGCTGATTCCGGCGCTGATCATGGGCAACACCGTGGTGTTCAAACCGGCCAAGCTCGGCGTGCTGCTGATCCGTCCGTTACTTGAAGCCTTCCGCGACAGCTTCCCCAGCGGTGTGATCAATGTCATCTACGGCAGTGGCCGAGAGACTGTCAGTGCACTGATGGCCAGCGGCAAGATCGACATCTTCGCCTTCATCGGCACCAACAAGGCCGCCAGCGACCTGAAGAAACTGCACCCGAAACCACACCGTTTGCGCGCCGCTCTCGGTCTGGATGCAAAGAACCCCGGCATCGTTCTACCCGAAGTCGATCTCGACAATGCCGTCAGCGAAGCGGTCACGGGCTCTCTGTCGTTCAACGGCCAGCGTTGCACCGCGCTGAAAATTCTCTTCGTGCATGAAGACGTGGTCGACAGTTTCATCGAAAAATTCAACGCCAAACTGGCCACACTCAAACCGGGCATGCCGTGGGACAGCGGCGTGGCGCTGACGCCGCTGCCGGAGTCGGGCAAGGTCGATTATCTGCACGGCCTGGTCGCTGACGCGCAAAGCAAAGGCGCGCAAGTGGTCAACCCGAATGGTGGTGAATCCCACGCCTCGTTCTTCTACCCCGCAGTGCTGTATCCGGTGAACCCGCAGATGCGCGTTTATCAGGAAGAACAGTTCGGCCCGGTCGTGCCCATCGTGCCGTACCGCCACCTCGACACCGTGATCGATTACGTACTGGAATCCGACTTCGGCCAGCAGTTGAGCATCTTCGGCACCAACCCCGTGGCGGTCGGTCGCCTGGTCGACACCTTTGCCAATCAGGTCGGGCGGATCAACCTCAACGCCCAGTGCCAGCGCGGCCCGGACACGTATCCGTTCAACGGTCGCAAGAACTCCGCCGAAGGTACGCTGTCGGTACACGATGCATTGCGGGTGTTTTCGATCCGCACGCTGGTCGCGACCAAGTTCCAGAAAAGCAACAAGGATCTGATCAGCGAAATCATTCGCGGACGTGATTCGAGTTTCCTGACCACTGATTACATTTTCTGACGAGGACCTTGCACTGAGTACGTTCAGCACCCACCGATGGCCACCGCTGTTGCGCCGTATCCTGCGTCCGTTACTGGACCCGTACCGGCGCTATCGTCACGCCCGCCTGATCCATTCCGTGCGGGTGGCATTGGGGTTGCTGGCGACGATTCTGCTGACCACTGGCATCAACCTGCCCCACGGTGAGTGGGCGTCGGTGACGATGCTGGTGGTGATCGGTGGGTTGCAGCACCACGGCAACATCGGCAAAAAAGCCGCCGAGCGCGCCATCGGCACCCTGATCGGCGCGGGGGTCGGATTGGCGTTGGTGGCACAACACGCCTGGCTGGGCCTGCCGTGGCTGACCTATTTTTCCATGGCCGTGGTGTGTGGGTTTTTCTCGTATCACGCGATCGGCAAGGGCGGCTACACCGCCCTGCTCTCGGCGATCACTGTGTTCATCGTCGCTGGGCATGGCGACAATCCGATCACCGATGGTCTATGGCGCGGCGTCGACATCCTGATCGGCATCGCCCTCGCCCTGGCTTTCTCCTTTGCTTTGCCGCTGTACGCGGTGTACTCGTGGCGCTACAACCTCGCCGACGCCTTGCGCGATTGCGCCACGGTGTACGGGCGCATCATCAACGGTGAAGCAGTCAGCGCCGACGAACACGTACGGCTGATGAGCAAGGTGGGTGCGGTGATGGTGCAGTTGCGCTCGCTGATGCCCTCGGTGTCCAAGGAAGTGAAAATCTCCATGACCGAACTCGACGCGATTCAGCGCAACCTGCGCATGTGCATCAGCACGCTGGAAATTCTCGGCAATATCCGCCCCAACCTCAGCGATCCACAGGCCTCGGCACATCTGCAAACGGCGCTGAAGGCTGAGCACCGGCAGATTCGTGTGCAGCTGATCGGCATGGCCCGCGCGTTGAAAACCGGCGCTTCGCAGCGGCTGGATCGGCCGATGGAGCTGCCAGCAGCGGACCTTGATGCGCCGGTCGCCAATACGCTTGACGGCTACCGGATGCTGACCCGACAACTGGCGGCCAATATCAGCGAGATGCGCCAGCGTCTGGCAACCACTGCGCCGCGCTGGAACATCTGAGCGTTACTGCGCCGCCAGCCGCCGGGTTTTCCAGCCCCAACCTTGTTGCATGCCGGCGGCGGCCAGCAGGATCGCTGCGACGCCTATCCATTGCAGCAATTCGAGGCGATGGCCGAAGGCGAACCAGTCAACGAAGATCGCCGCAATCGGATAGATAAAGGACAGCGCGCCGGTCAATGCCGTCGGCAATTTCTGAATCGCACCGTACAGCAAAACGTACATCAGACCGGTGTGCACAATCCCGAGAGTCAGCAGACTGGCCCAGGCTTCGACGCCTTGCGGCAACGCATCGAAATGCGCGAACGGCGCGAGCAACAACACACCTGTGCAGACTTGAATCAGCGCGATCAGATGTGGCGGCGTGCCGGTCAGGCGCTTGATGATCAGTGCCGCGATCGCATACAGAAACGCCGCGCCCAACGCCAGGGCAATCCCCATCAAGTAATCGTTACCCTCCTCGCTTTGCGTGCCATGGGCGCTGACGATCGCCAGCATGCCCATGAACGAAATCGCCAGCCAGAACAGCTTCTGCAGGGTAATTTTCTCGCCGAGAAACAGTGCCGCCAGACCGACCAGCATGAATGGCTGCACGTTATAGACTGCGGTGCCGATGGCAATCGAGGCGCGGGAATAGGACGCGAACAGCAGCACCCAATTGCCGACAATCGCCCCACCACTGAGCACGGCGAGAAGAAACGTAGTGCGGGTGAGAATCCCTGGGCGCAGGAAGCCAAACCCGGCGCAGATCAACAGCAACGTGCCGGCGCCGAACACGCAGCGCCAGAACACAACGTCCAGCACCGGTTGCCCGGACACCAGCACAAACCAGCCGATCGTCCCGGATATCAGCATGGCGGCGGTCATTTCCAGCGAGCCGCGGCGAATTGGGTTGTCCATTATTGTTCTCCTGAGGCTGTGAGCGAAGCGTGGCAAAAGTATGCCAAGCGCGCCTCGGGCTGCTCCAGCGCATAAAGCAGGCTAAACTTGGTTTTCGCCTTTTTTATTGAGGGTGATTTGCGCACTTTGCCTAATTCGGAGTTTGCCTGTGACTGACGATATCGATCAGATCCTCATCAGCGCGCTGATGGAAGACTCGCGGCGCTCGCTCAAAGCGCTGGCGCAGATCAGTGGCTTGTCATCGCCCAGCGTGGCCGAGCGGTTGCGGCGCCTGGAGGAACGTGGCGTGCTCAAGGGTTACACGGTGGAGATCGATCCGAAGTGCTTCGGCTATCAGTTGCAGGCGATCGTTCGCGTACGGCCGCTGCCAGGGCAACTGCAGGAGGTTGAGCGGCAGATCATGTCGATTCCGGAGTTCACCGAGTGCGACAAGGTCACCGGTGACGACTGCTTTATCGCCCGCCTGCACGTGCGCTCGATGGAACAACTCGATACCCTGCTCGACCGACTGAATACGTTGGCTGAAACCAACACCGCGATCGTCAAGAAGACCCCGGTGAAACGGCGGCTACCACCGATGGCGTAGATGTCTTTTGTCATTGATCGGCGTAGATTGTGGTTTTTGCGGCTAAGGAATGGCGGTATGAAAATTCAGGCAATGCTGCTGGCGGCCCTGCTGATCGGCGGTTGTGGCACGATTCAGACGGTGGCGCGTAGTGATCAGGCTGCCGTGAACGGCCTCAAGGAGCAAAAAAGCTATTGCGGCGCGGTACCAAGAATCTACAGCGGCCTCGCCTATGATTTCTGCACGCTGAACGCACCGCTGGCCTCAGGCATCGATCCCGACGATCACCGCAACGCGGCGATCCCTGGGGTGCTGGTGGACGCCGTAGTGTCCGGCGCGCTCGACACCTTGCTCCTGCCCTACACAATCTACCGTCAGCAAGTGGATGGCAGCATCGTCATCAACTGAGCAGCCACTTTTCTGCAGACGATAAAAAACCCGCCGAAGCGGGTTTTTTATTGCAGCTGCTTTGATCAGTCGTCGCGGCTCATGATGCCGAACAGTTGCAGCAGGCTGACGAACAGGTTGTAGATCGATACATACAGGCTGATGGTCGCCATGATGTAGTTGCGCTCGCCGCCGTGGATGATCGCGCTGGTCTGGAACAGAATGCACACCGACGAGAACAGCACGAAGCCGGCGCTGATCGCCAGTTGCAGGCCGCTGATCTGGAAGAAGAAGCTCGCCAGCGTAGCGCCCAGCAGGACAAAGAAACCGGCAGTGATGAAGCCACCGAGGAAGCTCATGTCCTTGCGGGTGATCAGCACGTAGGCCGACAGACCACCGAACACCAGCGCGGTCATGGCGAATGCCGAGCTGACCACTTCAGCGCCGCCCTGCATGCCCAGGTAACGATTGAGGATCGGGCCGAGCAGGAAACCCATGAAACCGGTCAACGCGAAGGCGGAAACCAGGCCCCACGCGGAATCACGGAGTTTGTTGGTGAGGAAGAACAGCCCGTAGAAGCCGATCAGCACCACGAAAATGTTCGGGTAGCCGACACGCATCTGCTGGGCTACGAAGGCCATCACACCGCTGAATGCGAGCGTCAGGGCCAAGAGACCATAAGTGTTGCGCAGGACGCGGCTAACCTCTAGCTGCTCAGCCTGCACGCTGTTATTAACTGCGTAATCCTGTTCGCGCATGGCGACACTCCTGTTGGTTTGAAACGTTCAGTCGCAAAGATCATAACAGACGCTCTGTAACAAGCCATGCAGAGAGTTTGACAGTGTGTTTCATTCAGGTATTATGGCGCCCGCAACGCAAACGGAGGTGTGGCCGAGTGGTTTAAGGCAACGGTCTTGAAAACCGTCGACTGTAACAGGTCCATGAGTTCGAATCCCATCGCCTCCGCCATCTTATATACGACAAAGCCCTGATTATTCAGGGCTTTGTCGTTTCTGCGAGACATGTTTACACAGCAGCGTTTGCGCATCTATTGAGTCATTTCTCAGCAGTGCCTCGTACACCTGAGGCGCTGCTGTCCAGATAGCCAATACGTACTCGCTCAACCAAGCGACTCAAAGACAGCCTCCGCACGCTGTTGCACCGGCGCCTGAGGTCTGAACATTTGCTGCCAGGCGAGCTGCGCCTGGACCCTGGCCACCGAATCCAGCACTTTCTGCGCCCAGCGATCATCCTCGGGATGCACCACGACCACCCGGAAGCCATGATCCTTGCCCTCAATCTGCACGCCCTCCGAATCATCGACATGCAAGTCGATATCGAACGCTGGCGGATACTTGGAAGGCGCATTCGACATCCCATGCGCCGTCAGCGCACGGTTGTGCAGCACGCTGTTGACCACGCCGTCGACGCGGATACCGTACAGCGCCAACCAGCGCCTGATATAGGACGGCGTGCGTCCGGATGAGGTGTAGACCCAGACACTGCAATCCTGGCGACGCAGCTCTCGGATCAGCGATCGTGTGCCCATCCGCAACGGCTCACCCAACCAGCGATGAATACAGGCCGGTAGTCGACTGTTCTCGACTGCGCAGTGGTGGAGCTGGCAAGCGAGCGTGTCATCGATATCGAACGAAATTCGTATGCGTTGACGTTCGAACAACTGCGGCAAAGCGCAGCGGATAGCCTGCCCTGCCCGGCTGCCGAAGGTTTTCAATCTGGCAAATGCTGGAGCCCAGCTCATCGCTGGCCACCCTGAGAGACAGGCAAAGGCTTGCCTTTGAGAAAAAACTTCATTGGATCGGGCGCCTGTTCTTCTAAGAATGCTGCATATTTTTTCTTGATCTTGGGCAATTCGTACAACGCCTTTACGCCATGCTTGGCGGAGTTGCGGATGACCGAGGACGGGTTGAAATAACCCTCGGCGTTTTCCAGCGTCAACACGAATGGAGGCAGCCCTGCCCGCATGAGCAAGTAGCTGACAATCAGCGAGCCACTGCGGTTATTGCCTTCGATAAACAGCTGCGGCTTGCTCAGAATACGCACATAGACACCCGCTGCACGCTTCCAGACTGACTCACTGCGATACGCGCAATACCAGTTGTACAAGTCCTTGATGCCGCCCTCGACGTTGTTGAAGAAATGCGCCTCGGTGGCGGACAGATGCTGAGCGTATTCCAGCCGGCGCGCCGGATCCCGGCCACAAAGCACTGTGGCATTGATCTCCAGCATCAGGTTCAGTTGCTGCAGATCGAACAGGTCGACGCCGCGGGCAACATACTCGTCAACCAACGCATAGCCTTCAAGCACATTGTGCAGCACTTCATCAGTCAACGGGTCTCGGGGCTCGGTGAAGTGCCGGCTGAGCTCGGCGAAACGGCTCTGCACTTCCCGCAGTGCACGTTCAATCGCAGGCAAATCAAGACGATGCTTGGCAGGCATTGGAGCTCCTTGGAAACGCTTGGTAAATGTCCACCGGTGCCCGCCAAATCCATTTGGCTTGTGCAGATAGGCGGCCGTGACCGGTGCTGTGAATTAGCTGAACTTGCCGCTGATGTAATCGCCGGTCATCTGTTCACGCGGGTTGTCGAAGATCTGCGCCGTCGGGCCCATCTCGACTAGATAACCGGTGCGTGTGCCCTGGGAAATATCCACTGAGAAAAACGCCGTGGTGTCAGCAACACGGATGGCTTGCTGCATGTTGTGGGTCACCAGTGCGATGGTGTAGTCCTTCTTCAACTCGACCATCAATTCTTCGACGCGCCTAGTGGCGATCGGGTCCAGTGCCGAACAAGGCTCATCCAGCAGCAGGACTTCCGGCTCAGTGGCGATCGCCCGGGCGATACACAGGCGTTGTTGCTGGCCACCGGAGAGCGACAGGCCGCTGACCTTGAGCTTGTCCTTGACTTCGTCCCACAGCGCGGCGCCTTGCAGCGCATGCTTGACGCGGTCGCCGATATCGCCCTTGTAGCGGTTGAGGCGAAGACCAAACGCCACGTTGTCGAAGATGCTCATCGAGAACGGGTTGGGTTGTTGAAACACCATGCCGATGTAGCGACGTACGACCACCGGATCGACGCCCTTGCCGTAGACGTCCTGCCCGAGGAAATGCACATGGCCCTCGAAACGGAATCCCTTCACCAGATCGTTCATTCGGTTGAGACTGCGCAGCACGGTGCTTTTGCCGCAGCCTGAGGGACCGATGAATCCGGTGATCTTGTTTTTTTCGATGGGCACGTGGCTGTCACGTACTGCCATGAAGTTGCCGTAGAAAATCTTGTCCAGTTTGCAGTCCATGACTACAGGCGCCTGGGTGACAAACGGAGCGGCAATTTGCGCAGTGGATACGTTCAAAATCAGATGCTCCCGTTCTTAATACTTGGGCTTGCCGAAAATACGGCTGATGATGTTCACGAACAGCACGATCATCACCAGCACCAACGAGGCCGCCCATGCGAGCTCGAGCTGGTTATCGAAAGGCATGCCGGAGAAGTTGTAGATCAGCACCGCCAGCGAGGCAGTCGGGTTCATGACATCGAGATTGCCCTGGTGGTAGATCCAGTAGTTGCTGAACAGCGCGGTGAACAACAGCGGTGCCGTCTCGCCTGCGGCACGCGCCACGGCGAGCATCACACCAGTCAGGATCGCCGGCATGCCGGTCGGCAAGATGATTTTCCAGATGACCTGCGAGCGAGTGCAGCCCATGCCATAAGCAGCATCTTTCATGATCTTGGGCACCATCCGCATCGATTCTTCGGCGGTCAGCACCACGATAGGCAGCATCAGGACGGCGAGCGCCACGCCACCTGCCGGTGCCGAATACGTGCCGGTGGTCATCACTACCAAGGCGTAGGCAAATACACCTGCCAGGATTGATGGCAGGCCCGTAAGCATCTTGGCGGCAAAACGCGCGGCGTTGCCCAGCTTGCTATCCGGCCCCAGTTCAGCCAGAAAAATGGCCGCCATGATTCCGACCGGCACCGCGATTGCTGCCGCGATACCGACCATCACAAAGGTACCCGCCATCGCGTTGCCGAAACCGCCGCCCATCTCGAAGCCGGTCGGCGGCAGTTCGGTGAAGACTTCCAGGTTCAGACGCGCGCCACCACGAGTGATCAGCATGTAGAGCACGGAAATCAGCGGTACGCTGGCGAGCAAAGCACCTGCCCAGACCAGGGTGGTCAGGATCAGGCTACGCAGCGCGCGGCCTTCGAACCTGCGTTGCAAACTGGGCATCGCACCGGTTGGCGCCGTCAGGTCTGTTGCTGCGGTCAGATCAGTCATCACTTGTTACCCCGTTGGGCGTACATCATGATCATCGAGCCGAAAATGTTCACGATCAGCGTAATCAACATCAGCACGAGCGCGGCATACATCAACACCTCGATCTCGTTTGGTCCGGCTTCGGGGAAGTTCAGCGCCAGCAGAGCGGCAAGCGTGTTGGCCGGTGCAAACAGCGAGAGGGAAATGTTGTTGGCATTGCCGACCAGCATGGCCAGCGCCATCGTTTCACCCAGCGCGCGGCCCAGGCCCAGCACCAGAGAGCCGAAAATGCCGGTGGCGGCCGAAGGCACCATCACTTTGAGAATCGCTTCCCAATGGGTAGTGCCCATGCCGTACGCGGCCTGTTTGGTTTTCATCGGCACAGCCGTAAGCGCGTCCTGCGACACGGCGGCAATGGTCGGAAGAATCATGATCGCGAGCACCAGCGCTGCGGGCAGCAGGCCCGGACCGCTCAGGGACGTGCCGAAAAAGGGTATCCAGCCCAGCTCGCTGTTCAACCAGGTCGTCAGCGGCCGAATCGCCGGAATCACCACATAGATCCCCCACAGGCCATAGACCACGCTGGGAATGGCCGCGAGCAGTTCGACGATGGTGCGAAACAGCGCAGCGAGCTTGGTTGGCAGGAAATCCTGGGTCAGGAAAATCGCCATGCTCACGCCAAAAACACCGGCGATCAGCAACGCGATGAAGGCGCTGTAAAGCGTGCCCCAGATGGCTGGCAGGATGCCGTATTTGCCTTGGTTGACGTCCCACACGCTGCCCAGAAGCACATCGAAGCCGTGCTTTTCCATACCGGGAAGTGCCTTGCGTCCGACTTCGAACACCAGTGCAAATACCAGCGCCAGAATCAGTACCACACCGATGCGTGCGAGCGCGCGGAAGGTGCGATCAACCAGAAAATCCTTCGTCGAGGGTGGCTGGCAGGCAGAGTCGGGATTAACCGGTACGACAAAAGGTTTGTTCATGGGCTAAGTCCGGAACAGGGGGAAAACTCTCCCGGCGTGGCGCAGACGCACACGCCGAGAGAGACCTCACGGCGTTACTGAATGTTGGCGGACGCTTTGCGAACCTGTTCGACGACCGATTGCGGCAACGGGATGTAACCCATCGAATCGGCAATCTTCTGCCCCTCGGTCAGGCTGTATTCGACCATTTCACGCATGGCTTTGGCCTTGGCCGGGTTGCCATTGTCCTTGCGGAAAATCATCCAGGTATAAGAGGTGATCGGGTAGGACTTGGCACCGTCCGGATCAGGCAGCCAGGCCACCAGGTTTTCCGGCATCTTCACCGCCGCCAGGGCCTCGGCACCGCTTTCGGCGTTTGGCACGACGTAATTGCCTGCCTTGTTCTGCAATTGGGCAAAGTCGACCTTGGCCAGCTTGGCGAAGCCATATTCGATGTAACCAATCGCTCCAGGGGTCTGGCGCACGGTCGCCGTTACGCCATCGTTTTTCGGCGATTTGATGAACTTGTCACTGGCCGGCCAGTTGACGGTGTTGCCCTCACCCAACGCCTGCTTGAACTCGGCGTTGACGGTTGCCAGGTGCTTGGTGAATACCGCAGTCGTACCGCTGGAATCTGCACGCACGACAACGGTGATTGGCGTATCGGAGAGTTTCAGGTCCGGGTTGGCTGCGACGATCTGCGGATCGTTCCAGCGCGTGATCTTGCCCAGGAAAATGTTGGAGTAGACGTCGCGTGGCAGCTTCAGACCCTTGGGATTGCCCGGCAGGTTATAGGCCAGCACGATTTCCCCGGCGGTCATTGGCAGCAACTGCACGCCTTCGGCGACCTTGGCGATATCTTCGTCTTTCATTGCCGAGTCACTGGCAGCGAAATCTACGGTTTTGTTCAAGAAGTCCTGTACGCCCGCGCCACTGCCCTTGGATTGGTAATCGACAGTGACGCCATCGGATTTCTTGCTGAAATCCTTGAACCAGGTCAGGTAGATCGGCGCCGGGAAACTTGCTCCGGACCCCGTCAGGCGAACATTTTCTGCTGCAAAGGAGGCCGAGGTGGCACAAAGAGATACCGCAATGGCGAGCGCAGCAGACTTCATCAAACTTTTCATTAAATGACACCTAGTGATTACGGGCTCCCGAACTCTGCAGCAGTTTTGTGACGATTTCATGAAAGCAAAGTGGCAAGCGTTACCCTCATGGTCCGCAGCAGCGCATATGTATGTCGGCTTCCGGGTTTCGAAAAATCGAATCTTCCTGTGCGGCGCTTGTCCCTACTCCCTGATCCCGAGCAGTCACGTGCCAGGTTCACATTGCAAAAACGCTACTTTTCCCCAGCCTTTATGGCCCTTAACCGGAAATGGCGTTAGCATTTCACCCATTGGGCTGAACAAGCCTGTTTTTCAGATCAGGGTCGCATTGTGGAAAAGCTAAAACGCCTTCAAAGCGGGATCGAAGGGCTCGACGCGCTGCTTCAGGGGGGCTTTGTCGCCGGCGCTTCGTACATCATTCAAGGCCGCCCGGGTTCCGGCAAAACCATCCTTGCCAACCAGCTCGGTTTTCACCATGCCCGTAACGGCGGTCGTGTACTGGTCGCCACGTTGCTGGCCGAGTCGCACGACCGGCTGTTCCAGTTCCTGTCGACGATGAGTTTTTTTGATTCATCGCGAGTGGGAGCCGAAATTCAATTTGTCAGCGCATTCGATACGCTGGAAAACGAAGGCCTCGATGAAGTCGTGAAGCTGCTGCGACGCGAAATCACTCGGCAGAAGGCGACCGTCATGGTCGTCGACGGCCTGCTCAATGCACGCTCCAAAGCCGACTCGCCGATCGACACGAAAAAATTCATCTCCGAGCTGCAAGGCCACGCAGCCTTCGCCGGTTGCACCGTGCTGTTTCTCACCAGCTCACGCCTGGATGACGGCAGCCCGGAACACACGATGGTCGACGGCGTCATCGAAATGGGCGAAGAGCTTTTCGGTACCCGTTCGGTACGCCGCATTCATTTGCGCAAGACTCGCGGCAGCGGCGCGTTGACCGGTCTTCACGAATGCGAAATCACCGATAACGGCCTGGTCGTCTACCCGCGCCTCGAAAGTCTCTACAAGCGCCCTTCCGCCCCTGACAGCGCGGACATGACGCGCATTCCAAGCGGCATTGCGTCGCTCGACGAGATCTTCGGTGGCGGCTTGCACAGCTCCAGCGTCACGCTGGTCATGGGGCCTTCCGGCATCGGCAAAACCACGCTGGGCCTGAAGTTTCTGGCGCAATCTACGGCCGAAGCGCCTGGCCTGCATTTCGGTTTCTATGAAAGCCCGCAGCGCCTGCGCCTGAAAGGCCGTTCGCTGGGCATCGATATTGAACACATGGAACACAGCGGCGCATTGAGCATTGCCTGGCAGCCCACCACCGAGGGTTTGCTCGACGGCCTCGGCGCACGCCTGCTGAGCCTGGTCGATGAGAAAGGCATCAAGCGCCTGTTCATCGATAGCCTGAGCGGCATGACACGGGTGTCAACCACCCCGGAACGCATCACCGACTTTTTCAGTGCATTGATGAACGAACTGCGTTCCAGAGGCGTGACGGTGTTCGCCTCCTGGGAAATGCGCGATTTGTTCGGCTCCGAGGTCAGCGCACCGAACTCTGACCTGTCCAGTATTGTCGACAACCTGATACTCATGCGTTTCTTTGAGAATCACGCTGAACTTCGCAGGACGCTTTCCATTCTTAAGGTACGTGATAGCTCCTACAACCCGTCGCGGTTCGAGGTGGTTGTCCGTGATCAAGATGTGTTCCTGGAAAAGGCTTTGAAAAATGAACCTTCAGTCGCAGCTGAGTCATTGCCTGGTTCAATTTCGTAAGTCTTCAAGCGGGTTGAAATAACATGACCACCATCCTGGTAGTCGACGACGAGTATCTGATTGCTGACATTCTTGGCTTTGCGCTTGAGGATGAGGGCTTCATGACAGTGACCGCCAGCAACGGCAAGAAAGCGCTCGAGGTGCTGGAAAGAGAACGTCCGGCGCTGGTCATCACCGACTTCATGATGCCGATCATGGACGGCCTCGAATTCGCCGAAGCCGTGCGTGCCCAGCCGTCCGTCAAACACTTGCCAATCATCCTCATGAGTGGCGCGCAAGCGCACATCGGCATGCAGCGCTCGGATCTGTTTGATGTGGTGGTGCCCAAGCCGTTTGATATTGCGGTGATTGTGGCTGAGGTAAAGAGGCTGTTGGGCTCATAGATACTCAACAACGAAGGCAATGTCGGCATTTGCATCGCCCGGCTTCATTTGCGCGTTGGAAGGTTCAATGCGCACGAAGCGTGCTTGTAAGGTTATAGATTCATTCCCGCCTTGCTCTGTGGGCGCTTTCCTTATGTACTTCTGATTCAGCTTGAGCTGCGTTCTGTCACCGAAGCGCATCTGCAATGCCAACCCTTTTGCAGTGGAATTACTGTTCAGGTTTACCACGCCCGTATTGGCGTCCCACACAGGGCTGCCCGCAGTGGGCGAAAAGGAGAACCTGAAGTTATTGATTCCAGGAGGACAGTTTTTCAAACCAAGGTAGAAGAGATGATCCTTGCCATAGGCACCGTTCTGGAAAAAATCGCTCAGGGTATAGCTACCCATATCCACTTTTACATCGGGGGTTTCGCAAGACCGTGAGACGACCCGCGTGCCGGTTACATTAAGTGCCAAAGGCTCGATCTCAGCAGCCACAAATTTGCCCAGTTGGCCTGAGTTTATCGTCGTACCACCGGTTAGATTACCCGTCTTAATCAGGCGCAACATGTGCTGGCTGCTGTTCCATCCCCAATTGCCAGCAACGTCACTATCCCCAGGGAAGCCTTTCCATATTTTTCCCGATGGCGGTCGAACCCATTGCCAGCCGATCCCGGTATTTCCAAGAGGCAAAGTTTGCGCGCCTGCTTGGGTGACACCCCTGGAATTGCGCACACCTTCATTGTGCACCGCAGAGCACTTGAACGAACTGGGGATAGTACCCAGGGTCACGATCGGGCTTTCATAGATAACCGAGCCGATGGGTGTATCCTGCGGCACCGAGATCGTGGCCGGAAGGGTTATATAGAGGTTGCCCATGGAATGGTTGGGATAAAACTCGCAAACCGCCGCCGTTGCGTTTAACGATAGCGAATACAAGAGCCCGACAATTAAAATATGGAGAAACTTCATAACACTCTCTCTGTAGCTGCCTTGTTAGCAAACAACTGAATGATGGGGCGTCTGCGCGAATATCTTCGACAGGAGAACTACCGCGAACGGGACAGGACGATAATGAAAAATACACGCTTGCGCAAAACTTTTAATTATTCAACAACAAGACAATTCTCATGGCTTTATATGAGCAATTAAATAACAAACTTAACTTACACGCTTCAGCATCGCGCGCCGTGAGGCATATCGAATTTAAGACTCGTCTTAAAGGCCCAGCGGACTCAGATCATTACACTGACTGCTCTTGATAGGAGAACCGATTCCGTGAGAGCACTCGATACCCTCAACAGCCCGCCCCCCCAGAGCAACGCCGCCATCTACTGCCTGACCATTCTTGCGCTGGCACTGATCGCCATGACTGTGGTCGCCGGCTACCAACTCAATGAACTGTTTCCACTGAAGGCTGTGGTGCAACAACAGGAGGTCCAACTCACCCAACGCGCCGATGCAATCCAGTCGATGAGCGCAGAACTGAAGCGCCTGGCGGAACAGAAACAGGTTTTGGAAACCGACCTGCTTAGCGCAAAGGAACAGGCGAAGGCCGCTGAGCACGCAAAAACCGAACTCGAAAACAATCGACAGGCAGCCCTGACCAGCGCGGTGTTAGAGGATGAAGATTCACTGTGCGCGATCATCGAGCAAAACATCCGACTTGTCGCGGACCAACTCAATCGCGACGATTTCTTCCGCCTGCGTGATGAGCGCGAAGCTGAAGCCGAAGCGGTACTTGAAAGCTATGAAAAACAACTCGCCAGCTGCATTGAGCAGTTGACAGCACAAACCGCATCGCCAGCACAAACTGACTCTGCACCCCATGCGCAGGACTTTGCTGCGCCGATCGAGCGCTGATCAAAAAGCCCTGGTAGCCAGGGCTTTACGTTTACTGATTAAAGTTTGAATTCCTTGGTCAATTTGTTCAGCGACGCCGCCAATTGCGACAGCTCCGCCGATGCGACTGCGGTCTGTTTCGATCCCTCTGCGGTTTCACACGAAAGGTCGCGAATGCTGATCAGGCTGCGATCCACTTCACGCGCAACCTGAGCCTGCTCTTCTGCAGCGGTTGCCATCAGCAGGTTTCGCTCGTTGATGAGATTCAGTGAGCCAGTAATGTCGGTCAGCACTTCGCCGGCAATATTGGCCATTTCCAGCGTTCTTTCAGCCTGCGACCGCGTGTGGCTCATTGAAGACACCGCCCGGCTGGTGCCCGACTGAATGGAGCTGACCATCGATTCAATGTCCTCGGTCGATTTCTGCGTACGCTGGGCCAGCCCTCTGACTTCGTCCGCAACCACCGCAAAGCCTCTGCCCGCCTCCCCCGCCCGCGCCGCTTCGATCGCCGCGTTCAAGGCAAGCAGATTGGTTTGTTCGGCAACCTCTCGGATAACGTCCAGCACGCTGCTGATATCGCTCGCCATGGTCGATAGCGCCTGCACCTCAGCCGAGGTGCTGTGCACGCTGGACACCATCAGGTTGATTGCGGCGACCGTGTCGCTGACCTGACTTCGACCGGCAATGGCTGCCGCACTTGATTCCGACGTCAGCTGCGAGGTCGATGCGGCGTTGTCTGCAACCTGCTCCACCGCTGCACTCATTTCAGTGACGGCGGTGGCGGCCATTTCGATTTCATGGCTCTGACGCTGAGTGATACGCGAGATATCTTCAGTGACGCCGTGCATGACCTCCGAGGTCTCGGCCAACTGCGTGGACGAATCACGGATCATGATCAAGGCATCTCGCAGACTGGTTTGCATCGCCGCCAATGACGACAGCATTTGCGCCGCCTCATCGGAGCCATCCAGCGCAATGGTTTCGCTCAGATCATTGGCGGCGATGCATTCGGCCACCCTTAGCGAGCCTGCAATGGGTACCGTCAGGCTGCGGGTATACAACACGGCCAGAGCCAACGAAGCACCGATGGCAATGATAATGAACACACTGACAATCAACAGCGTGTGTTCGTAGACATTGTCGGCCTGCTTGCCGGCTTCGTAAGCTTCGATCTCGTTGAGTGCAATCAGCTTCTTGAGCGCGACTTGTACGCCATCCGAGGCAACACGCATCTGATTCTTGGACAGCGCGATGGCCGCCTCGAGCTGCCCGCTCGCCACTGTTTCAAGGTACTGGTCCTGCGCCAGATCGTTGACCTTTTGCGCTTTGGCAAACTCCTCGAACGCCTCGCGTCTAGCGTCAGTGGCCAGCAGCTCAATGAGCGCTGTCTGATGTTTCTTGATGAGCTGACGGGACTGCTGAATATCCATCAGGGCCTGCGCCTTGCGCTCGGGCGTTTCGATGGGATTGCGCAAGCGGGCGTTGTTGCCCTTGATCTCGACGAATTCACGATCCAGTTGGCCGAGCAGTTTGATACTCGGCACGATCGTCGTCTCGACGTACGTTTCTGCCTTGTTGAGCAAGTCGACTTGCTGCAGGGCGATCAATCCGATCGCGATAATCATGAGACAGAACAAGCCAAAACACAGCGCCGAACGCGGCGCGAGATTGAGTTTACGAAGCAGCATGATGCCTTACCTTAGAGTGTATTCAAGACAATGGGGCAAACGAGTGGGCAGCAAAGCAGGCGCGCGGGAAGATGCCGCAGCTAGCGGTTGGCACACGAGGAAAGCGATGGGTCGGTTGAGGCCGGCTCCGCAATTTCCTTGAGCGCCGGGTCGGCCAGCATCAGAAAATCTGCCAGTCGCGGCAGATCGATTTTCGACACCAGGCGCATCCAGCGCTGCGGATGCGGGTTGAAGAAGGTCTTCGACCACTGGTGATCATCGTCGGGATTGAAGATCAGCAAATGACGAATCAGCGGGTTTTCCCCGAAAAAGTCGAGCGGATCCATCGCCATTTCGCTGAGCAACTGAGCATTGACGACGACCAGGCTCAACCGTTGAGGGCAGTAATACGTCAGGACTCTCAGGTCACGATAGGTACACACGTTCAATACGCAGAGACAGCCCAGCTTGTTGAACTGCTGTTCGATCGACTGGCCTCTGCGCACATCGCTGTCAGCGATCAGGATCCGCAAGGATCGACTGCGGTTATTTTCAAGAAACATCGGACACCTTTGGCAGCTCCATTCTTCCTTTCAAGAAAATAGCCAAGGGCGCGTCTGGCTGAAATGAGACTTGTCTCAAAATGACGGCAAGGATCGCCGAACGAAAAGCCACACCTGGACGACAGTCCATGGCAGCGACGCATGGTCTGGTTCAGAGAGTGTTGAAGGGGGGATTTTGCAACGCAGGGGAGTGGCGGCAAGCCTGAAGCGCGGGACGGTTCTGCACGAACCAGACAATTCTCATTAGTGACGCCCCTTTTTGTCAGTAACCTTGAAACAAGGGGCGCAGATTCATTCTTTCCAAGCCATCAAGGCAGCGTCATCGTCACGACGTAGTTACCGGTCGTTATCTGGTGGCCCTTGTTGTCCGTCAGCAGCAGACGCTGGTCGTAGTATTTTTGCTGTTCATGGGTATCGGCAATCATTTTCACGAACACTTGCTGGCGCGGCTGACCACGCCCTGCCGCACTGACGTTTTTTACCGTGAAAATCTGCCCGGTGCTTGCCTGCGGGCAGTCAAGCAGATCGACAGAAAAATGGCTGCTGCCACTTGCTATGCAACTCGTCTCGACAATCTGTCCGCTGAAGCGAATCACTCCGCTGACCGGCGCAGACTGGGCTGCGCTGACGGTGTCGACACCGAGCAGGCAAAGGCAGGCAATCAATAAAGGACGTCGAATGATCATCGCGAAACTCCATGGTTATTAACCAAGGTATCGCCCGTGGCGAAATGATCTTTAACGCCCCCTTCAATGCGCGGCCAGTTTCAGGGTCATGAGCCGAGCCGCTTACAGCTCGACCCTTTTGATTTTCTTGATCAGATCAGCCTGTGCATGTTCCAGCTTCGCTGCGCTGCGATTGAGATCCAGAGCATCGATGACCGGCGCTTCGCATTCGGCCTCAAGCTCGTTACACGCCTCGATGACCTGATGTTCGGCAACAATGCGCGCCGCCCCCTTGATCCGGTGTGCCAGATCAGCCAACAGCCCGGGATCGCTTTCGGGTATCAGCGAATGCAACTCCTCCAGATCCTTTTCGCAACTCGACAGCGCCTCACGCAGGAGTTCTTTCATCATATCGAGGTCGCCGCCGGTGAGTTCGTTCAGGCGCTCACGAATCGATCCCAGCTCCTTGCTACTCGCCGCAGGCAGGCTTTCGACCGGCTCGGTTTCGAGGTTCTTTTCCCAGCCTGCAAGCAGGGTCGACAACGTGCTGAGGCTGATCGGCTTGAACAGACAATCATCCATGCCAGCCTCTCGGCACTTCACTTTTTCTTCCGGCTGCGCGTTGGCGGTAAAGCCCAGCAGGACACATGGCGTCGCACCGCTTTCGCGTTCGTCGTGGCGAATGGTGCGGGCCAGTTCATAGCCGTTCATCACCGGCATGTTGCAGTCCGTGATGACAATGTCGAACGGCTCCGACCGCCACAATGCCAATGCCTGGGCGCCATCAGCGGCATCACGCACCGCTTGGCCAAGGAAACTCAGCTGCTGCGTGAGCAGCAGGCGGTTGGCGCTCTGGTCATCGACCACGAGAATCCTGAGTGTCGGCACCGGCTTGTCCTGAATAACCGAAACAGGCAGCACCTTGCCGCCGAGCGGGCTGAGGATATTGAAGAACAGCGACACTTCCAGGCAGGTGCCTTTGCCCAGCGTACTGGTGATGTTCAGCCGCCCGCCCATCAACTCGCACAACGAACGTGAGATGGCCAGCCCCAGACCGGTGCCGCCCCTGTTGGACGGACCATGGTTGGCTTGGGAGAACGGCTGAAACAGGTTCTGCAGATCCGCGCTGGAAATGCCGATGCCGGTGTCCTCGACCTTGAGGTCGACCTGCAGGCGTTCGTCAGCGAGGCGTTGACCACGAATCGAGACGCTGACATGACCGGTGTCGGTAAACTTGATCGCGTTACCCACCAGGTTCGAGAGCACCTGCTGGAAGCGCATCGGATCAACCAACACGTCACAGCCGACATTGGCGTCGATGTCGAGCTTCAACACCAGACTCTTCTGCCTGGCCAAGCCGTCGAACACCCGCGCTACCGATTCGACCAGTTCGCGCAGGTTGGCACGCTTGGGCGAAAGGCTGACATGGCCGGACTCGATGCGAACCACATCGAGAATATCGCCGATCAGTTCCAGCAGGCCTTTTGCCGAGTCATACGCCACCTCAATCGCCGGCCGATCGAAGTGTCCCTGCTCGGCACGCTTGAGGGTAAGTTCGAGCATGCCGATCACGGCACTCATCGGCGTACGGATCTCGTGGCTCATGGTCGCCAGGAACGTGGTTTTGGCGCGGCTCGACTCGTCAGCGAGCTCTTTCGCCGCACGCAACTCCTCGATCAGTTCACGGCGTTCGCTGATATCGATCCAGCCGCAGATCACGCCTCTGACTTCACCGGCGGTGTCGTGATAAGGCTGGATCCAGTGGTAAATGATCAGCCGCGTATCACCGACATGCAGCGTGCGATCCACCTCGTAAGGTTCGTCCTGCTCGATGACGCGCAGGTAGTCGTCGTGAAATTGCAACGCCTCCTGGCGATTGCGCTTGCCGCTTTCGAGCACGGTCTTGCCGATCACATCCTTTTCTATCAGGCCAAATGTCTGCAGATAGTTGTTATTGCAGGTGACGAGTCGACCTTCCCGATCACGAACGTAAATGGGGTGCGGCGTGCCGTTGATCAACGCGCCCATGAACTTCAACTGATCGCCGAGCAAGCGCTCTGCCCGACTGCGTTCACGGATCTGCCGGCGGATGTAGAAATTCCATGCGACCGACCCGAGGATGATCAGGAACGCGGCAGCGCTGATCTGGTAGATCAGCGCCTTGTAATCGCGCCACGACAATCCGGAAAATGCTGCAATGGGACGCCACCGATTGAGGATCACGTCCAGCTCATCCGGCGGAATGCTCAGCAGTGCCTTGTTCAGAATGCTGACCAGTTCGGTATCGGCACGCCGCGCGGCGAAGGCGAGGAAGCCTTTGTTCATGCCGACGATGTTGGAGATGCGCAAGCTGTCGCTGTAGATGTGCGCGATGTAGTAACGCGCACTGTGCAGCGTGGTAATCATCGCGTCCGCACGTCCATTCTTCACGTCGGCCAGCGCACCCAGGACTGTTTCGTTGTCGACGATCTCGATGTCGGGATAGTCCTTGAGCAGCTCACGCTCCGCCGAGCTTTCGGGAACCGCGACTCGCTTGCCGCGCAATTCCTGCAGGCTTGAAGGCGCGCCCGGGTCCTTGGCGGTGACGATCACAAATGGGCTGGCGAGGAACGGATGAGTGAAACGCATGCCGACTTCCCGCGAGACGGTTGGCGTCAGCAGCGAGATATCGGCACTGCCATCCAGCAGACGCGTACTCAGGCTGGAAAAACTGTCAGTGCGTTCTACGTTGATCTGCAAACCGGTACGCCGTTGAATCAGCTCCAGCAGATCAGCACCGATCCCGCCAAAATTGCCATCGCCATCAAAGAACGCAAACGGCGCCTGATCGTCATTGATGACGAAGCGCGCGACCGGATGCAGCTCAAGCCAGCGGGCTTCGCCGGGTGTCAGGTCAATGCGTTTGGGCGTCAGCGCCCCGCCGCCGCCGGACCAGCGCTTGGTGATCTCCGCAATCTTCGCATCACCCAGCGACTCGAGGGTCGAGTCGATCAGACGCAGCAATTGGTCGTTGCCCCGGCGCAAGGCAAAGCTGAAACCGCTGGTTTGGGTTTTGACGAAAGAGTGCAAGCGCACATAGTTGAAGTAGTTGAGGTTGATCAGGTAATTGCTCGACACCGTATCGCCGAGAAACAGGTCGACCTTGCCAAAAGCCAGCGCAGCCAGTGCCAACTCGTTGGATGGAAAAAGCACGAATTCGGCGTTGGGGTATAACGCGTGTAATTGACTGGAAGGCAGGTAATCGTCGGCAACCGCAATACGCAAACCGGCCAGATTGGCCGGCATCGGTCGCCGATCATCGCCGCGCATGAACATCGCCGGCACGTCGTCGACATAAGGTTTGCTCAGCGTGACGAGGCCATCGATCAATTCGAAACTGTTGGAGCTGCCCAACAAGTCAATGTCACCGCGTTCGAGTGCGGCCATTGCGTCACGCCTGTCGGGGTAGGCCTTGACGGTAATTTCAACGTGCAGGGCCTGACCGATGATGCAGGCGATATCGGCGGCAATTCCCTCATAGCGCATACCGCTGGCGGTCATGACATAAGGCGGGAAATCCGGGAGCGCCGAGCCCAATACCAGGCTGCGCTTCTGCCGCAACCAACTCCAGTCTTCATTGGCGAGATCGACTTGCAGCTCCTTGCAGTCCGATCGACCGAACACCTGCAGAGTGCGCGGCTCTGCTGCCCACAACGACCCGCTACCGAACACGAAAAGCACATTGACTAGCAAAACACCGCGCAACAGATGAAACATAAGCGAGTTATCCCTGGTTGTCGGCTGTCAGGCTGTGCTGCAACTTGAACAGCTCTGCGTCACCACGAATGCCAAGCTTTTTGAAAGCGGCCTGTTTTTGCCCACTGATGGTTTTGCGACTGCGCGAGAACTTCAAGGCGATCTGAGTCACGCCCATACCCTCGAGACAGCAGCGCAAGACTTCTTTTTCTTTCGGTGAGAGCAAAGGATTACTGAGGAAATCGTCGCTGTGCGCCGCGCCGTCATCACTGACGCCCGACGGTTCTTCGACCGACGCAGGCAGCACGTCAAGCTCGAAGGCCATTGCCGGCGACAGGTACAACTGCCCGGACGCGGCACTGCGGATGGCAGTGATCAGGTCATCGACCGACTGGGATTTGCCAAAGAATCCGCTGACGCCCGCCCCGATCGCCATGTTCACCACTGCCGGGCGCTCTTCAGAGGACGAAACGAGAATGCGCATGTCCGGATATTGCTTGCGCAGCAGGCGGATCAGATTGAGCCCGTCCAGCTCTCCATCGTGCAGCTTGTAGTCGAGGATCAGCAGGTCGATGTCGACCTCGCGCAACCCGGCGAGCAACTGCGCACTGCTGCCGTACACGCCCACCACACTGAACTCGGCTTCACGCGTCAGCCGTGATTTCATCGCCAGACGTATGAGCGAATGATCATCAAGGATGGCAACGCGTAACGGATTCACGACTGACCAATGCATGAACAGCTCCATGATGAGGAGGGTTGGAGGACCATCAGCACTTGGCAACCGCAGCAAATCCCGGGCATCACCGAAGCATTCAGGTGCATCTGATTGATTTCTCGGCACATGATGAGTGTTTTAAAGGCGTGACGAAATAGGGCTTTGTCCCAAAAGTCAGAATGCCCGCTCACATCAGCGGTCGGATGTGCCTATTGCGCGGCGCCAGGATGACTTCTGACCCTCGAAACGCCAGTCGACCAAATGCGCCCAATTCATCGGGCGAGCATAGAAGAAGCCCTGCCCCCACTGACAACCAAGCCGCGCCAGATGATGAACCTGGTCGGCGGTTTCAATGCCTTCTGCGACCACGCGCATGTCCAGCTCGCGTGCCAGAGCCAAGGCCCCGTGGATTACCGCGCTGTACCGAGCCTGATGGAAATTCTGCACGAAGCCGGCGTCAAGTTTGATTTCGTTGAACGGCATCTGGCACAGCCGCTCAAGTGAAGAATAGCCGACACCGAAATCATCGATCGCCAGACTGAAGCCGAGCATGCGCAGACGCACCATGTTTTCCATGCTGATCTCGGGCATCTGCAGCAGGCCGGTTTCCGTGAGCTCGAAAATGAGCCCGGCTGGCGAGGCGCCGTGGATGCGCAACAGCGCCTTGATCCGGTCGACAAGATTCGGGTTGGCCATCTGCGTCACGTCGAGATTGAACGCCAGCTTGAATGGCTTGCCGTGAGACTGGACGAAGCGCTGCAGACTCAAGCCTTGCGTGAGCAGGCTGAAAAACATTTCATCGAGCAGACCGCAACGCTCGATCGTCGGCAAGAACATGCCAGGCGAAAGCAAGCCGCGACTGGGGCTCTGCCATCGCACCAGCACCTCGGCGCCATCCACCTCACCACTGCGCAGATGAAACTTGGGCTGGAAGTAGGCGCGAAATTCCTGACGACGTATAGCTTCGAGCACTTCGTTCTCCGAAGGCTGATCGAGATGACTTTCCACCACTTTGGCATCGCCGGGAGTGTGCGGCCGATAACGAGCCAACAATGGCCCCAGCACATCGACCATCAGCGGCTTGCCGACACTGCCAAGCAATTCCAGCCCCTGCAACGTGACAATCCGGTCAACCGTGCGCAACAAGTCTTCAGGCAGTGAACTGCAGATGATCACTGCACGAATCAAACCGGCCTCTCTCGCCAGGCGCAAGAACGTCAAACCATCCATCCCGGCCATGCTCAAATCACACAACGCAACGTCCACGCCCCCTGCCTGGGAGATCACAGCCAGCGCATCCTTGCCGTCAGCCGCCTGAAAGATATTTTTGTACCCCAGACTATTAAGCGCACTGACCGCTGCCGTGCGCTGGAAGGCGTGATCTTCCAATACCAATATACGAAGCGTGTTCACTAACCGAGAACCTCTTTCTATCAGCCATTAATAGTGGAAAGTCTGGATCAACTATCAAGCAGGACGCTCGCTCACAAACTTTGCATTGACTGAGAATTTCTGCATCAGCGAATAGTAACCAGCGCGCGGCTGCGCAACCTTGAGAATTGTCTCAATTGGTTCTCCACAATAATTAACAAGAAAATAGAGTTACGCGTTTAGCGATATTGCTGTCGTGATCGAACTTGCGTCGCTTTAAGACAAATCTCAAAGACCTGCAACGGGCATCGACCTAACATGGCCTGGCATTTCAATGCAGCACTTTCACAATAACTTCGGATATAAACATGAAAAAGTTCGCTTTCGCACTACTCACTCTTTCCGTACTGGCTGCCTCTACCGGCGCACACGCTGCGGATGAAGCCGCCAAAGCTGTAAAGGGCGGCAGCGGCCAAATCAGCTTCACCGGCGTTATCAATAACGACGCTTGCTCGGTAGATGGCGCTTCGGGCAGCGACAAGATGATTGCCGTGGACATGGGCAGCGTTTCGATCAAGGACATGGGCACCGACTCTGCCCCGGGCGCCGGTCGTGTGGCTGCCAACGATTTCAACCTGAAAGTGAACTGCAACGCCGGCACCAAGGTTTCGATGCTGTTCAAACCAACCGTCAATGGCGGTTCGGGCCTGGTTGATGGCAAGAAAGTTCTCAAGCTGCAGGGTGCAGACGCGGCCAAAGGCGTTGGTATCGCCCTGCTGGACAGCAATGGCCAGTTGATCGACCTGAGCTCCGAAGCCACTGCCAAAGTGCAGACCAACCTGACTGGCGACGCAACCACTGGCGGCGACGGCACCCTGTCGTTCGCAGCCGCTTACGTCACCACCGGCGACAAGACCACCGCTACTGCAGGTACTGGTAACGCCACTCTGCCGTTCGTTCTCGAATACGAATAAGCAGCGCGCAATACTTGGACGGGGCCGCTGTGCCTCGTCCTTCCCGAACAGATTAATCGGTGAAATCTATGTTAAGTCGCTACTTTCCGCTTTGCCTGGGGCTTGCCGGGGTGTTGATGACGCACTCGGCATTCGCCAGCATCTCCTTGAGCTCCACCCGGATTATCTTCGATGGCGCGCACAAAGAGGCGAATGTCACCGTGCGCAACGGCGGACAAACCATTCTGGCGCAATCGTGGCTGGATGCCGGCGACACGGCTGGCAGCGCGCCACCTTTCGCGGTAACCCCACCACTGGCCAAACTCGAGCCCAATCAACAGCAACTGTTGAGGATTCTTTATGAAGGCCGCGGCATGCCTGCGGACAAGGAGTCGGTGGTATGGCTGAACGTGCAGGAAATCCCCCAGGCCAGTGCTGCCGATGTCAACACGCTGCAATTGGCGGTACGTCAGCGTATCAAGGTCTTCTTCCGCCCGGACGGACTCACCGGCGAAGCCGCAAAGGCGCCGGAGCAACTTGCATGGCAGCTGGTTACACAGGCTGGCAAGTCGATGCTGCAAGTAAAAAACCAGAGCAATTACCACGTATCGCTGGCCGATCTGAAAATCGCTGCCGGAAAAAAGGCGGAACTGGTAATTGATTCGACAATGATCGTTCCCGGCGAAGTCCGTTCGTTCAATCTGAAAGAGCTGCCAGCTGGTTCTTCGCGCTTGAGTTTTTCAGCCATTAACGATTACGGCGCACAACAACGATTTGATGCACCACTGAGCGCTACCGAAAGTCATGCCGAGCGCGTGAAAGATGCCTCCGCCCAGTAAATCCCCCACCCCACCCTGCCAACTTACAAGCTATTCAAAAGTTCCGGACTCCGGTTGAAGCAACACGGACTGATAAGGCAAATTGCATGTTTTCCTCCCAACACCACACATCTCCAAGTTGTGTTAAGTCTCATGTTGCGCGTCAGAAAAACAAAGCGGCGTTGGGCTGCCTGCATCCATTGTGCTTTGCCGTCAACATGGCCATTTGTGGATTCGCCGTGGGCGCCGAAGCCCCGGCCGCAGTGGCGAGTGAATCTTTCAACACGCTGTTCCTTGAAGGCTCATCGGCGGTCGATCTGCAACCCTTGCTGAATGCCAACAGCGTATTGCCAGGCCAATACCGCGTCGACGTGTTCAGCAACGGCACGCTGGTCGGTCGTCGCGACATCGATTTCTCGGCCAACCCGGTCAATGGCAAAGTGGAGCCACGCATCACTCTGGAACTGTTGCAGCAGCTGGGTGTGGACATGCGCAAACTGCATGAGCAAGGTCTGGTTGACGAGCAACACCCTGCCGATCACTACGACCTGCCTGCGATGATCGAGCAAGCGAGTCTCAGTTTCGATGCCAACCGCCTGCGCCTCAACATCAGCGTGCCGCAGGTCGCCATGGCGCGTGGCATGCGCGGCTATGTAGATCCAGAGCTGTGGGACCAAGGTGTCGCCGCCGGTTTCATCAACTACCAGTTGAGCAGCACCCGCAGCAAAACCGATTACGCCATGCAAATCTCCAATAACCTGGGGCTGCGCAACGGCATCAACTTTGGTGCCTGGCGTCTGCGCAACGAATCCAACCTGAGCAGCTCCACCGGCCGGCCCAATCGCTTTGTCAGCAACCGCACGTTCATCCAGCGCGACCTCACGGCGATCAAAGGGCAACTGAGCGCGGGTGAAATCTTTTCCGATTCGGATCTGTTCGACAGCGTGCGCTACCAAGGCGTCAAGATCGCTTCTGATGAAGGCATGCGTGCAGACAGTGAGCGCGGTTATGCACCGATCATTCGTGGCGTGGCGGAAACCAATGCGAAGATCGAAGTCCGCCAGGACAACTACATTCTCTACACCACCAATGTACCGCCGGGTCCGTTCGAGATCAGTGATATCTACCCATCGGGCTCCAACGGTGACCTGGAGATCACCATTGTCGAAGCGGATGGTCGGCGCAAGGTAACCCGGCAGGCGTTCTCCGCCCTGCCGACGATGGTGCGTGAGGGGCAACTGAAGTACAGCCTGTCGAGCGGCAAGTTCAACAACAACAGCGAGGGCTATGACAAACCGGCTTTCCTTGGGGGCACTTTCGCCTACGGCTTGACCAGCAATCTGACGGGCATTGCCGGCATTCAGGCGAGCAACGGCTTCAAGGCGCTGTCCATCGGTGCGGCGAAGAACACCTCGATTGGCGCGATGTCCCTGGACCTTACGCAATCGTCCAGCAAGGCATTCGGCAAAACCACCCAGGGCAGCAGTGTTCGCGCGCTTTATGCAAAGACCTTCACCGGTACCGATACCAGCTTCACCCTCGCCGCCTATCGTTATTCGACCGAGGGTTACCGCACGCTGACCGACCATGTGCAGGACACCAGCGCCGGCGCTACGCGGCGCGCGGGCAATGCCAAAACCCGTACCGACCTCACGGTCAACCAGACCCTTGGCGAAGCGCGCCAGTTCGGCTCGCTTTATTTGAATGCCAGTGACCAGCGCTATTGGGATCGCGGTGGCTCGCGCAGCTTTTCCGCCGGCTACAACAACAATTGGCGCGACCTGAACTACAACATCAGCCTGAGCAAAACCCAGGAATTCGGCGCACGCGGTGACACCAGCAACGATACGCAACTAAGCGTTTCAATATCGTTCCCGCTCGGATCGACACCACGCGCACCGCGTGCCTACGTTTCCAGTAACCATCAGAACGCCGGTACCAGCACGCAAGCCGGGATCAATGGTTATCTGACCGAGGACAGCGACACCTACTATTCCGTGCAGACCGGGCGCAGCGTCCAGGGCGAGCGCTCTGGCTCGCTCAGTCTGAGTACCCGTACGTCGATGGGCGATCTGGGCTTTGGCTACAACCGAGGCAGCGGCTATGAATCGCAGAACCTGAGTGCGGCCGGATCGATCGTGGCTCATGCCGGCGGCATCAATATGGGCCAGACCGTCGGTGAAACGTTCGGCCTGGTGGAAGTCCCCGGCATGTCGGGCGTCGAAGTCAGCAGCTATTCGGGTGTGAAAACCGGCCTGAACGGCTATGCGGTGCTGCCTAACGCGCAACCGTACCGCGTGAACTGGGTAACGCTGGACACGCGTAACCTGGGCGGCGAGATCGAGCTGGACAACGCCACTCAGCAACTGGTGCCAAGACGCGGTTCGGTGGTTCTCGCACGCTTCGAAGGCAGCAAAGGCAGACGCGTCCAGTTTGAGTTGTACGATGCCAACGGCCAGGCTATTCCATTCGGCGCAGTACTACTCGATAGCGAAGGCAAACAACTGGCCCTCTCAGACCCGACGGGCAAAGCCCTGGCGCTGGTGACTGAAGATCACGGTGTCATCACCATCAAGTGGCAGGGCAAAAGCTGCCCCGTGCCGTACAAGCTGCCGGAAAAGGTCGAAGGCTTGAACTACGAGCAATACCGGTTGGCTTGCTCTACCAACGGGAAGTAACTCCATAGCCGGCTTCAAGACTGCCTGGTTGGCTGAGGCAAGGATCACTTCCTGACTATATTGCTCGGTGCCTTGGCGGTATGGTGGTTTGCCGTCCGCCGAGAAATCCCGAATGCCGAAGAAACCACCAGCCAGTAACAACACCGCCAGTGCAGCCGACATCGAACGCGCCATTCTGGCCTTGAACAAAATGGCCGAACGCCTGTGGGGCGACGGGCGTGAAGCCGAGGCCAAGGCGTTGCTCGATGCGCTGGATGCGTTGAACCGCGCCCTCGACCGGATCCGCATTGGTGAAAGTCGCAGGGCCGTCACCTTGCACTGAATCAGACCTGATAAAACTCGCGATACCACTGCACGAACGCTTGCACGCCCTGCTCGATCGGCGCCTGCGGGCTGAAGTCGATGCAGCGTGCCAGCGCCGACACGTCGGCCCAGGTCTTCAGCACGTCGCCCTCCTGCATCGGCAGATACCGGCGCTGCGCCTTCATACCCAGTGCCTGCTCCAGGCATTCGACAAAGCTCATCAGCGCTACTGGACTGCCGCGACCGATATTGAGCAGGCGATTGGTGCCGCGCTCGGCGCTGAGTGCGGGCGGTTTGTCGAGCAAGCGCAAAATCGCTTCGACGATGTCGTCGACATAGGTGAAATCACGCGCCATCTCGCCCTGGTTGTAGAGGTCGATGGCGCGCCCGTGCAGCATGGCTTCGGTGAATTTGAACAACGCCATGTCCGGTCGACCCCACGGGCCGTACACGGTAAAGAAGCGCAGGCCGGTGGCTTGCAAACCGTAGAGATGGCAGTAACTGTGCGCGAGCAGTTCGTTGGCGCGTTTGCTCGCGGCGTATAACGAAACCGGCTGGTCGACCGGGTCATCTTCAGCAAACGGCATCTTGGTATTGGCGCCGTACACCGAACTGCTCGAGGCGTAGATCAAGTGCTCTGGATGGTAACGACGGCACGCTTCCAAAACGTTGAGAAACCCGACCAGATTCGATTGCGCATAAACATCAGGATTGTCCAGCGAGTATCGCACTCCAGCCTGCGCGGCCAAGTGAATGACCTGTTTGAAGTGGCCGTGCGCGAACAACGCGGTCAACGCAGCCTGGTTGACAATGTCCAGCCGATGGAAAGTGAAGTTGGCCAGCGTTTGCAATCTCTGTACACGCGCCTGTTTAAGTTCGACGTCGTAGTAAGTGTTGAGATTGTCGACACCAACAACCTGAAAACCTTCGCAACATAAACGCATGACCGTGTGGTAACCGATAAAGCCTGCTGCGCCCGTTACCAGAACACTCATGATCACCTCGGCTCACCGGTTTTACTTCAGGGGGATACACACCGTCGAACATTTGCCCGTAAAAGACGGAAACTATTCATAGACGAGCTTAGTTGCCAGGGCCAGCAGCATCCGACGCAAGGTGTTTAACAAACCAACTTCTTACGAACCGAAAGATGTACAGTTGAAACTAATTTGCTATCACCCGCTTCATCTAGCTGGCACGACTTCAATAACTTATAAAAGTTTAAAAAATCCGACGAACAGAATTTGCCCTTGTGAATCAATGACCTACAAAACATGGCCATCATCAGCGGATGAAAGGTAATGTTTTTGACTGTTATCAATTGACAGCTAGCGCAGACTGGCCGATAACTTAGCACTGCCCGATGAGCTCGCGCCGACGCGCACTTTTCTGCTTTCTGGCTACTTATGTAATTGGATCCTGAAGGTCGCAACTGCGAACCGTGCGGTAGCTTTGCTCAAACAAAAGCACGGACTCGTTATAGCCAAGACGGCCACGGATATAACAATAACCGAACCCGATTGATTCATTTTTGAAACACTTCTTCTGCCAATAAACATTGATGCATCTGGCTCGGCACCTTGCCTTGATCAGCCTACTACCTACTAGCAAGCATGACGGCTCGTCCCACGCTATCGGCCGCCCTGCTTAAACGATCGCTATGTATGGAGTACTCCAGCATGCTAACGGTTTGCCGCAACGGTTCTAACTGGTATTTATTGCAGTGCAAGCCCCGCCAGGATGAACGGGCACAACTCAATCTGCAGCAACAGAACTATTCGACCTTTCGGCCGCAGCTGATGAGCGAGCGCAGTATTCGTGGCAAACGCCAACGAACACTGGAATCGCTGTTTCCCGGCTACGTGTTCATTCAACTGAGCCGCGACGACAACTGGGCACCGATTCGCTCGACCCGCGGTGTCAGCCGCATCGTCGAATTCAACCATGTGCCCGCCCGCGTCGACGAAGACGTGATTGCACAACTGCGCGAACGCAGCCAGGAGTCGCTCGGTTTTCCTGCCGAGCCGACGCTCAAGCCCGGCGAACCTTTGCAAATCGTCCAGGGCCCACTGTCGCCGCTTGAAGGCGTGTTCCTGTCCATGCAGGGCGATGAGCGCGTGATGATCCTGCTCAATTTCCTCAACCGCCAACAGCACGTCAGCGTCCCGCTGAGTTACCTCGAACGCCAGCGACAATAGTCCGGATCCGCTTCGCCCTGACCCCGACCCCCTTCATCAGGAGCGTGATCAATGGCTCTGAGGCCTCGCTGTTCCCTGATTTTAGCCGTCGCCTGCTGCGCACCCGAAGCCTGGAGCGTCGAGCCGCAAGCGATCAATGTCTACGGCTTCGATTTCACCCCCACCTTTGCTTTGTCGGAAAGCTACGACGACAACTTTCGTGAAGTCGAACACGATGTCGAATCGACCATGGTCACCCGCCTGGCGCCCGCCTTCGAGCTAAAGGCCGAGGATCGCAACAGCGCCACGCGAGTGATCTGGGAACCAACCCGCTACATCTATCACAGCGCTTCGGATGCTTCGAACACCGCCCAGCGCCTGCGTGCCGACAGCATCATGGAGTTCACTGATCGGCATCGACTGAAACTGGAAGCCGAGGCGCGCAAATACGAGCGCACCACCTCGACCGCCGTCGACGGCATCAACGACAAGATCGAGAGCCAACGCGTCGGCGGCGTCTACACCTTTGGCGCGCGCAGTGCGCTGAACCAGATCGACCTCGGCGCCAGTTACGCAAGGCTGCGCTATGACAACGCCGACGGCATCAATGATGACAAGGAACGCGACACCAGCAACCTGACCAGCACCTGGTATCACCGCCTCGGCAGCAAGACCCGCAGCCTGCTCGAATATGACCACACCCGCTTCGATTACCTGCAATCGAACAGCCCGCGCAGCAGCCGCTCCGACGCAGTGCTGGCCGGTGCCGAATGGGACATGACGGCGAAAACCACCGGCAAGCTGCGCGTCGGCTACGAGCGCAAGAACTTCGATCAGAGCGGTTCCGACGACCTGAGCAACCCGACCTGGCAAGTGGATCTGGCGTGGAAACCGCGCACCTACTCGACCTTCACCTTTCTCGCGCGCCAGGCCATGGCCGAGGGCGACGACGGCTCCGACGCGGTGAAAGCCACCTTCACCCAGATCGGTTGGCGTCACGGCTGGACCGAACGCATTACCACCGTCGCCGAAGCTGGCATGGGCCATTACGTCTACGAAGGCCAGGACCGCAGCGACGATCTGCAGGATTACAAACTCGGCGTGAATTACGAAATGCGTCGCTGGCTGGACGTCGAAGTCGCCTACCGCCACCGCGACAACGACTCTGATGCCGACAACGAGAGCTTCACCCGCAATGTTTTCCAGATCACGTTTGACGTCAGTCTGTAGGAGGGTTGGCCATGCACACGCGCCTGATTCTGCTGTTGTTGCTGCTCTGGACAGTGCCCACGGTCGAGGCGGCGGACACCGACACCAATTACCGCCTGGCCGCTGGCGATGTCTTGCGCATCATCGTGTTCGGCGAGCCGGAACTGAGCTTCAAGAAGATTCGCCTGAATGATGCCGGCACGTTCTCCTACCCGTTTCTCGGCGAAATCGTCGCCAAGGGCCTGACGCCCAGTCAGGTCGAACAAAAGATCGTCGACGGCCTCAAGCAAGGCTATCTGGTCGATCCGAAAGTCAGCCTTAGCCAGATCGAATACCGCCCGTTCTATATCAACGGCGAGGTGCAGAAGCCCGGCAGCTACCCCTTTCAGCCCGGGCTGACCCTGGAAAAAGCCATTGCGCTGGGCGGCGGCCTGACCGAACGCGCCTCGATGAAACGCGTGACGATTTTGCGCGGCAGCGGTGGCCCACCGGTCACTGAAAACATCTCGCGCACCACCGTCATCGCCCCCGGCGACACCATTTCCATTGCACAAGGCTTTTTCTGATCATGGACAACAGCCCAAGCACCTACCTCGAACGTCCGCTCCAGGGCCACTTGCCAACGCAAGCCGCCGAGGAGTCGGACACCCTTGATCTGCTGCACCTGTGGCGAGTGATCTGGTCGGCGAAGTGGAACATCGCCTGGCTGGTGCTGCTCAGTTGCGCGCTGGCCGTGGTGGCGCTGTCGTTTATCACGCCACAGTACGTCGGCAGTGCGACGCTGCTGATCAAGGACAAGACGCCGCCGGTGTTGAGTTTTCAGCAAGCCGCCGAATCCGGCGGCGCCACTACCACTGATTACTTGCAGACCCAGCAAGCACTGCTGCAATCGCGGGAGCTGGCCGAGCGCGCCGTGCGCAAACTTGGCCTGACTACCAACCCGATCACCGATCCACGTCAGCAGGCGCAGAGCTGGTTCACCCCGCGCCAATGGCTGGCCGACCTCAATCGTGACCAGTGGCTGCCATGGCTGGACCTGCTGCCGCCGCCGAAGCCGCCAGCGACCGAAGAACAAGTGTTCAACGACGTCACGCAAAACCTGATGCTGCACACCAGCGTCAAGTTTGTCGGCAAAAGTCAGTTGCTGGAAATCGACGTCGAACTGCCCGACCCGACCCTCGCTGCGGCGGTGGCCAACGCCCTCGCCCAGGGCTTTATCGACAGCCAGCAGGACACCAGCCTGAAGTCTTCGCAAAACAACACCAGTTGGATGAACACCCGCCTGGTCGAACTGCGCGACAACCTTCGCATAGCCGAAAACAAGTTGCAGGCCTACCGCGAAGAACAGGGTCTGGTTGACGTCGACGGCGTCGCCACCATCAGTGCCAACGAGCTGCAAATGACCGGCAACCGCATGATCGACGCGCGCCGCGATCGCGCCGAAGCGGAGAGCCAGTTCCGTCAGGCGCAAGCCTTGAGCAACGGCGACATCAGTCGTTTGTCCAGCGTGCCGGCAGTGCTGAGCAATCCGCTGATTCAGCAATTCCAGGCTGATCTGGCCAAGGCCCAGGCCAAAGTCGAGGAGTTATCGGGCCGCTACGGGCCGAAACACCCGGCGCTGATATCCGCCCGATCCGAACAACGTACGGCGGCCAACAGCCTGCGCCTGCAAGTGCAGCAAGTGGTCGCCGGAATCGAGCGCCAGTATCAACTGGCGGTGGCCAGCGAAGACGCGCTGCGCAAATCCTTTAACAGCAACAAGGCGCAGATTCAGGACATCTCACGCAAGGAATTCCAGTTGCGCGAATTCCAGCGTGAAGTCGACAGCACCCGGGCGCTGTACGAAACCTTCGTCACCCGCCTCAAGGAAACCGCTGCCACCTCGGACATGGACTCAGCCAAGGCGCGCATTGTCGACCCGGCGATCGCGCCGCTGGAAGCGAGCAAACCGCGCAAGAATCTGATCCTCGCCATTGTCGCGCTAGTCGCAGCGGTCGTCGGCGTCGCCCTTGCATTCCTCTTCGATACCCTGAGCAACACCTTCAAGACCGACGACACCGTCGAGAGCCTGCTCAATGTGCCGCTGCTCAGCGTCGTGCCGCTGGTGATGAAAAAGAGCCGGCGGCAGTTGGCGCGGCTGTTCGAGGACAACGACCACCCGCGCTTCTGCGAAACCATCCGCAACCTGCGTACCTGGCTGATGCTGCAAAACAACGAACGCCCGGCGCAAGTGGTGCTGGTCACGTCTTCGGTGTCAGGTGAAGGCAAAAGCACCATCGCCAACAATCTCGCCTCGTCGCTGGCGCCGCTGGAACGGGTGCTGCTGATCGATGCCGACATGCGTCAGCCGACGCTGTCGCTGAACTTCGATTTCCCGCCGCAGAGCCCCGGCCTCGCCAACCTCATGGCCGGTACTGCGCGGCTGGAAGACTGCATCCGCAGCGTCGGCAATCTCGACATGCTCCCGGCCGGCTGCCTGACGCCATCGGCGCTGGATCCGTTCGACGCACCACGGCTGCAAGCCTCAAGCAGTTCGAGCAACGCCGTTGCGCCCGCGCAGGACTTGCTCAGCTCGCCGCGCCTCGGCCGGCTGTTGCAGATTCTCAAGTCGCGCTACCGGCACATCATCATCGATTCACCGCCGGCAGAAATTGTCAGTGACGCGCTGTTGCTGGCCCAGCATTCCGATGCGGTGATCTACGTGGTCAAGGCGCAGAGCACGCCGGTCGGCCAGGTGCGCAAAAGCATCGCCGTGTTGCAGCAGAGCCAGGCGCCGGTATTCGGCGTGGTGCTCAATCAGGTCGATCTGCGCAAGGCGCGCAAGTACGGCCCTGGTCATTCCCGTTCCTTCTACGACTACGACTTCGCCCCGCGCTGATCCTCCGGGCCGTGCCGCCCGGCAACAGCAAATCCTTCCCTGTTCGACGAATCGGAGATCGTGCCGATGACCTCGCAATATTCCGCGCAAATGGCACACCGTCGCGGCCTCACCTTCTGGGTGCAATGGTTGTGCGCAATGACTTTGGTCAACCTGTTGCTGATCGTGCTGGTGCACTGGCGCATCGGCGAGTTGCCCAGTGAATATCGGCTGCTGATCATCCTCACGGTGCTCGGTTCGATGCCGGTTTACGGCCTGGTGCAGGTCTACCACAAGCGCCATGGTCTGCTGGTCGGGCTCGGACGTTTGCTGGCCGGCTGGCTGATTCTGCTCGGGCTGCTGATGAGCATCGCCTTCGTCACCCAGACCAGCGCGTTGTTCTCGCGGCAAGTGGTGATTGTCTGGGCCGTGGTCGGTTTTCTCGCCCAGGCGGTGACGTTTCTGCCGCTGCACCTGTTCGTGCGTCTCTACACCAAGATGATCAGCAACGAGCGTCGCGCGGTAATCATCGGCACCTGCCCGACCGCCCATGAACTGGCGCGCAAACTGCTCGATCCGGATCGCGCGCTGCTGCTCGGTTTTGTCGCGGCGAAAGCCGACAGCGGCCCGGCGCCGAGCATCCTGCCGCTGCTCGGTGAGGTCGAGGACATCCGCGAAATCATCACCCGCCTGCAGGCGCGGCGCGTGTACATCGTGCTGCCGATGGCCGAGGCGGCAACCATCGAAGCGTTGTACATCAACCTGCTCGACATGAACGTCGACGTGGTGTGGATTCCGGATCTGGGCAGCATGGTCCTGCTCAATCATTCGATCTCCGAGATCGAGCGGATGCCGGCGATCTATCTCAACGAAAGCCTGCTCACCTCGCACCCCGGCAGCCTGTTCTGCAAGGACCTGTTCGAACGCAGCGTCGCCGCGGTAGCGCTGATTCTGCTCAGCCCGCTGCTGCTCGGCGTCGCCATCGCGGTCAAGCTGACGTCGCCGGGGCCGGTGCTGTTCAAGCAGAACCGCCATGGCTGCGACGGCGAAGTGATCCGCGTGTGGAAATTCCGCTCGATGCGCGTGCACGACGATCAGCAAGTGCGCCAGGCCACCCGCGACGACGACCGCGTCACACCACTGGGGCGCTTTCTGCGGCGCAGCTCCATCGATGAGCTGCCGCAACTGTTCAACGTGCTGTTCGGCCACATGGCGCTGGTCGGCCCGCGTCCGCACGCGGTCACGCACAACATCTATTACACCGGCAAGGTGCGCGCCTACATGGCGCGGCATCGGCTCAAGCCTGGCATCACCGGGCTGGCGCAGATCACCGGGCATCGCGGCGAAACCGAGACCGTGGAAAAGATGCAGCACCGGGTCGCCCAGGACCTCAATTACATCAATCAATGGTCGCTGTGGCTGGACATCAAGATCCTGCTGAAGACGCCCTTCACCCTGTTTTCGAAAAACATCTACTGACAGCGGCCAGCGCTCTGGCCCACCCCGCCACGCATGAGGTTTTCCCATGAATGTGAGTGTATTCGGTATCGGTTATGTCGGACTGGTCCAGGGCGCCGCGCTGGCCGAGGTCGGCCACAACGTGCTGTGTGTGGATGTCGACACGGCCAAGGTGCAGGCCTTGAATGACGGCAGCCTGCCCATCTACGAGCCGGGCCTCAAAAGCCTGGTGCGGGACAATCATCACAGCGGTCGCCTGCAATTCGGCAGTGATCTGGCCGCGGCGGTGAAACACGGCGACGTGTTGCTGATTGCCGTCGGTACGCCGCCGGACGAGGACGGCTCGGCGGATCTCAAACACGTCCTCAGCGTCGCCCGGACCATCGGCGAACATCTGCGCGGCGAGCAGATCATCGTCGACAAATCCACGGTGCCGGTGGGCACGGCGGATCGGGTGCGCGAATGCATCAATGCAATCCTCGGCGAAAGCGGCCGCGCTGCGCTGCGCTTCGACGTGGTCTCCAACCCGGAATTTCTCAAGGAAGGCTGCGCGGTCGACGACTGCATGCGCCCCGACCGGATCATCATCGGCACCGACAGCCCGCGCGCCGAAGCGCTGATGCGCGAGCTGTACGAACCGTTCAATCGCAACCGCGAAAAGATCATCGTCATGGACGTGCGCAGCGCCGAGCTGACCAAGTACGCGGCCAATTGCATGCTGGCGACGAAGATCAGTTTCATGAACGAGATGGCCGGGCTCGCCGAAAAACTCGGCGCCGACATCGAAATGGTCCGCCACGGCATCGGCTCGGATCCGCGCATCGGCTACCAGTTCATCTACCCCGGCATCGGTTATGGCGGCTCGTGTTTCCCCAAGGATGTGCGGGCGTTGATCCATGCCGCCCACGGCGTCGACATCGATGCGCGCCTGCTCCGCGCGGTGGAGTCGCGCAACAACGAGCAGAAAAGCACGTTGTTCCACAAGATCGCCGAGCACTTCAACGGAGAGCTGGAAGGCAAAACCTTCGCGCTGTGGGGACTCAGTTTCAAGCCCAACACCGACGACATGCGTGAAGCCCCCAGCCGCGTACTGATGGAAGCGTTGTGGCGTGCCGGCGCCAATGTGCAGGCGTTCGACCCGAAAGCCATGGAGCAGGCGCAGCAGCTTTACGGCCCGCGCGATGACCTCACGCTGGCGGGCACCAAAGAGGCGGCGCTGAAAAATGCCGACGCGTTGGTGATTGTCACTGAGTGGCAATCGTTTCGCGCGCCGGACTTCGAACTGCTCGCCCGTCAGTTGAAAAATCCGCTGATCTTCGACGGCCGCAACCTGTTCGATCCGCAACGCCTCAGCGCACGCGGCTTCACCTACATCAGTGTCGGCCGACCGACCTGCGCCGCCGAAGCACAGGATCTCGCGTCATGATCCGCCTCGAGCTGCTGGACCGTTATTCGCCGGCCCTGCTGGACTCCAACCGGGCGTTCTCCTTTCTCAACTTCGCCTCGATCGGCAGTTTCATTCGCCAGCCGCCGCCGTCGCTGGCGTATTTCTGTGACGGCATGCTGATGTCCGGGTTCATGTCGCGCATCACCGGGCGCGCGGTGCAGCGGGTCAGTTTCGATTTCACCTCGATTGCCGACCCGGTGTTGCGCGAGTCCGAGCAGCGCGGCAAACGCGTCTATGTGGTGGGCGCGCGGCAAGCGGAGCTTGATCGTTTCGTTGACAAGCTCGGCACGCAGTACCCGCGCCTGCAACTGGTCGGCGCGCGCAACGGTTACTTCGACGCCGAACAAGGTGCGGCAATTCAAGCTGACATCCGCCGACAGCGCACCAACCTGCTGCTGGTCGGCCTCGGCGCCGGTCTGCAGGAGCGCTTTGTCCTCGATGCGCTGCGCGGTGGCTTCAGCGGCGTGGCGTTCACCTGCGGCGGTTTCATTCGTCAGGAGGCCAATGCCAGCGAGCGTTACTACCCCGATGCGATCAATCGCCTGCACCTGCGCGCCTTTTACCGGATGTACCGCGAGCCGCACACGATCAAGCGTTACCTGCTCGACTACCCGAGCAATGCCCTGCGCCTGACCGAACTGATTCTGCGCCAGCAAGTGGCAATCAATGTCACTGCCCCATGAGGATTGTGCCGATGCATATTCTGTTCACGCTCAAGGATTACCAGACTGGCGGCGGCGTCGAGTGCGTGCAGCAACGCCTCGCCGAGCAGTTTCTGGCGGACGGTCGACGGGTGAGTTTTTTCGTCATGAACGGCGACTCGCCCAACGTCGACGGCGCGCCGAGCCTGGCCGGTGGTGGCAGCGGGCTGGCGGGCTGGCTGAAGTCGATCGTGCTGCTGCGCCGGCTGATTCGCCGTGAGGGCGTGACGCATCTGATCGGCGCCAAGGAGCAGGCCAATCTGTGCACCTGGTTTGCCACGCTGGGCAGTCCCTGCAAAGTCATTTACACCCGCCATGCCGCACTGGATTGCGCCGAGCAGAACACCGGGCGCGCCAGCCTGCGTCTGTTGTACGCCTTGTACCTGTGCGGCAGCGGCAAGGTGGTCGCGGTGTCCCACGGTTTGCGCCAGTCACTTGCCGGGTTGATGCCGTGGGGGCGACCGCGCATCCGTTATTGCCCGAACGCAGTGATCAGCGAACAACTGATGCACGCGGCACAAGCGCCGCTGCCCGGTGGCGTGCCCCATCATTACTGGCTGGGCATCGGCCGACTGGTGCAAACCAAGGGCTTTGATCTGCTGCTCGCAGCCTATGCGCTGGCGGCGCAACAACGCCCGCTGCCGTATCTGGTAATTGCCGGCGACGGCCCGTTGCGCGAAGAGCTAGAGGCGCAGGCGCAACGGCTGGGCATCGAACGTCTGGTGCATTTCACCGGGCATCTGCGCAATCCCTATCCGTTGATCCGCCATGCGCAGCTGTTGGTGCTCAGCTCATTGCACGAAGGCTTGCCGACGGTACTGGTCGAGGCGCTGGCGTTGGGCACGGCAGTGATTTCCACTGATTGCGGCAGCGGACCGCGCGAGTTGCTCGATGATGGACGCCTCGGCCGTTTGGTCAGCGTGAATGATGTTCCGGCACTGGCCGAGGCGATGCTCGACAGTCTGGCCAACCGCGAACCTGCCTCCCCGGCGCGCCGTTCAGTCAGCGAAGCGATCCTGCCCTATACCAGCCAATACGCCGCCCAGGCCTATTACCAGGTGTGGAACCGATGAAAAAGCTGCTGATCATCCTCCAGGACCTCGGCGCCGGTGGCGCGGAGAAAATGATGGTGCGCCTCGCCGGTGCCTTGGTTGAGGCCGGCAACGAAGTGACGCTGCTGATGCTCACCGGTGCCGGCATCAATCAACCGGCGCTCGACCCACGGGTCAGGCAAGTGCTGCTCGACAGCCCGCGCAGCGCCGCTGCCGTGCCCGCTTTGATGCGCTTTTTGCGCAGCAACCGCTACGACGCGCAACTGGCGGTGCTCACTCACGTCAACGTCGTGGCGATTGCCGCCGCCGCACTGTCCGGTACCCTGGCGCGCCTGCATGTCAGCGAGCGCAATGCCTTTTCGCGAGACAAGCACGTCAACCCGGCCCTGTCGGTGAAGCTCGCCTACTGGCTGGCGCCGTGGCTGTACCGGCTGATTCCAAACCCGGTGATCTGCGTGTCGCGAGGTGTCGCCGAGGATCTGGTCGACACCACCATCGCCCGACCGCGCGACGTGACCACCGCCGACAACCCAGTGCTCGACAACGATTTTCGCGACAAACCAGCCGCCGCGCCCAGCCATCCCTGGCTGAAGGACAAAACCACCCCGGTGATCGTCGCCGTGGGTCGCCTGGCGCAGCAAAAGGGCTTCGACACTCTGATCGACGCCTTCGCCCGCCTGCCACAAGGCGATGCGCGGCTGATCATCTTCGGCGAAGGCGCCTTGCGCGGCGAACTGCTTGCCCAAGCGACAGCGCTCGGCGTTGCAGGGCGTTGCGATCTGCCTGGGTACGCCAGCGACCCCATCGCCGAAATCGCTCGGGCCGATTGTTTTGTCTTGTCGTCGCGTTTCGAAGGCAGCCCCAACGCCCTGGTCGAAGCCCTGTCGACCGGCACGCCGGTAGTGGCGACACGCTGCCCGTATGGCCCGCAGGAAATTCTCGCCGATGGCGCCGTCGCGCCCTTGGTCGAGGTCGACGACCCCGCCGCGCTCGCCGCCGCGATCAGCCAACAATTGGCCACGCCGCGAGCCGTGCATCGCCAGCGGCGCATCGAGGCGGCCTCGCGCTTTGTCAATGCTCGCGCGGTGCAGACCTACCTCAAGGCGTTACTCGGGAGGCGCTGAGATGAACCGTCTGCAAGTGCGTTATTCGACGCTGGCCGACGCCTTCACCCTGTTCGGCGTGCTGTTTTATACCCAGGTGATCGGCTTCTTTTTGCGCTTGGGCAACGTCAGTACGCTGGACGATGCCCAGCAGGACCTGGAAGGCAATCTGGCCAATCAGGTCTGTGGCTTGCTGACCTTGCTGGTGCCGCTGTTTTTCTTCATCCGGCACAAGGTGTTCCTCAGCAAGAGCTTCTACCGGCAGAACCTGTTTCTGCTGCTGTTTCTCGGCTGCGTGGCGGCCTCGATCAGTTGGTCGAGCGAGCCGATGCTCAGCTTTAAGCGTTTCGTCGCGCTGCTCAGCGTGGTGTTCTTCGCCGGTTTCATTGCCTGGCGCTACAGCCTGGAACGCATCGCTTTTCTGTTCGGCTGTGTGATCGGCGCGGCGGCGTTGGTCGGGTTGATCTTCGCCCTGATTCGCCCGGACATCGCCTTCATTTCCGGGGGCATTCGCGATGGTGCGTTTCGCGGGGTGTTTGCAGAAAAGAATGCCGGCGCACGCCTTAACGCCATTGCGATCCTGTTGCTGCTGCCGATGATCCGCCAGCGCAACCCAATGGCCATGCTCTACGGCCTGTTCGCGCTGATCGCCATCGGCCTGGCGCAGTCGGCCACGGCGATTGCCTTGATCGTCGCCGGAACCGCCAGTTACGCGTACTTCATCACCCTGATCCGCTTGCGCATCAACCGCTCACTGTTGGCGTTCATGGCGGCGACGCTGGTGTTCTTCCTCCTGTGTGGCGTGCTCTACGCCAACTACGCCATGCTGCTGGAACTGGTGGGCCGTGACCCGTCGCTGACCGACCGCACGCTGATCTGGGAGCTGTTGCAGCCGCTGATCGATGCGCAATTTCTCAAGGGCTACGGCTTCGGCGCGTTCTGGGCCAGTGCCGATGCCGATGCGTTCATTACGCGCTGGGGCTACATCGGCAATGCGCACAGCGGCTACGTCGAAACCCTGCTCAATGGCGGCTTGATTCAGTTGATCGCGCTACTGCTGATGTCTGCCCAGACCCTGAGCAAGCGCTACCGGGCAATCACCGCCGATCAGTCGGCGCGTTATCAGGCCTGTGCGCTGGTGGTCATCGGCCTGTTTGTGGTGACCAATTACGTCGCCTACGTGATCCCCAACTATCGCTCGGGCGAGTTTCTGATTTTCTGCGTGCTCAGCCTGACCTTCCGCCATCACCTCGTCACCCGTACCCAGCCGCTTCCAGTCGTTAAACCTCGGCCTATGCGCACCACTTTCCGGGAGCAACGCCCATGCTGAATGATCCCTCGGCCGTCACCGTGTGTGTGGTGATTCCGCTGTACAACGCCGCCGCCAGCATTCAGCGCACACTGGATTCGGTGTCTGCACAGACTCGCCTGCCGGACAAAGTCATTGTCGTCGATGACGGCTCCAGCGATGCCGGACCAGAGATCGTCAAGCACTACGCCGCGCCCTTCCCCATCGTGCTGTTGCCGCAGCCCAATCAAGGCCCGGCGAGTGCGCGCAATCGCGGCGTGTTCAGTGCCGAAGAAACCTTTATCGCCTTCCTCGATGCCGATGACCGCTGGCATCCGGAGAAACTGCAAAGGCAATTGGCGCTGCATGCCGATTTGACGCAGCAGGGACGCAAGGTCGGTTTGATCGATTGCTTTCAGATGAGTGAATTCAGTGACGGCAAACGCCAGTTGGAGGACCGCTGCAAACACGGCGAGCACTTTGCCGATTTCATGCGCGAGAACATCATCAACGGCACCTCCGGCGTGCTCGCCGTGCGCGAGATCATCGTCGCCATTGGCGGCTTCGATCAGAGCCTGCGCTTTGCCGAGGATCGCCTGCTGTGGACGCGCATCGCCGAAATCAGCGAGATCCACAGCGTGCCGCAGATCCTGCACTGGCGCGCCGTCAACGCCGCCAACATCACTGCGCAACCGCACAAGTATTACCCGCACAAACTGCGCTTCATCCAGCTGTACCTGGCGCGTTACGGCACCCGGCTGAACAAACAGCAGCGGATCTACTTCGTCCTCGCCAACCACGCCGAATTTCTCAATGCGTTTTCCCGGCGCGGCGATCATCGACGGGTTATCGAGGTGTTCCGGCAGATGCTCGGGCATTCGTGGCAGACGCTGTTTTTCTTTCAGGGCAAACCGACCCTGCGCTACCTCTACGCCTGCTTGAAAAGCCTGGGCAATAGCCGCTGAATTTCAGGGATCGCGCCATGGCCAACCGTCGCCTGATGACCCTCGTATGGATTTTCACCGAGAAGTTCGGCCTGATTTTCCTGTCGATGATCACCTTTGTCGTCTACGCGCATTTGCTGACGCCAACGGAGCTGGGCATCGGCACGCTGATCATCGCCGTGGTCGAAGTGATCGGCATTCTGTTCTCGTCGATGCTCGAAGACCCGCTGGTGCGCCTGCAACGTGTCGAGGACAAACACATCAGCAGCGTGTTCTGGTCTGCCGTGCTGGTCAGTCTGCTGTCGATTGCGTTGATTTCACTGGCGGTGGTGCTGTATACGCCGTCCACCGCGCTGCGCTGGATGACTGCCGTGGCGTCGGTGAAAATCCTCTTCACCCTGATGGCGCGAGTGTACGTGGCGCAGATGCGCCGGTCCGGCAATTTCAAGCTGCTGGCCTCGCGCACGCTGCTCGGCAAAGTCGCTGGCGGGGTTGGCGGCGTGGCCGTGGCGTTGCTGGGTTTCGGCCCGTGGGCGGTGGTCGCTCAGGCGTTGATCATGGACGGCATCTCCACACTGGTACTGATGCGCAGCGAGCGTCGGCGCATTCCCTTTCTTATCGACCGTCAGGTGCTGGGCGAACTGCTGCGCGCCGGCCTCCCGGTCTGCGTCAACGTGATGAGTTCGCAAACCCTGCAACGTGGCGTCAATCTGATTCTCGGCCTGACTGCCGGGGCGCATGCGGTGGGCATGTTCAACCTCGCCATGCGCATCATCGACTTGCCCCGCTCGGCGATCTACAACGGCTTGATGAGCTACGCCCTGCCGGTGTTCGCTCGGCGTAGTGCCGAACCGGCGCGGCTGATCGGGGTGATTGGCGATTCCACGGCGATCAGCGGCTTCGTGCTGACACCGCTGTTCTTCGGCATCGCCCTGACCGCCGAAGACATCATCCTGCTGATCTTCGGTGCGAAATGGGCCGAAGCGATTCCCTTGCTGCAAGTGCTGGCCTGCACGGCAGCGCTGGGCAATCTGGCGCTGTACGCGACCACCGCGCTGGTGGCGGTCAATCGCACGCACTTGACCCTCAAGGCGGAAGTCGCCACCACCCTGCTCGCGCTGGCGCTGGTCTATCAGCTCGGCGCGAGCTACGGCGGCATGGCGGCGGCGCTGGCATTGCTGCTGCGCATGCTGCTGATCACGCCGCTGCAGGTGCGCGGCCTGCACGCTGCCATCGGCTATCAATGGCGCTGCTTCTTTCAGTCCAGCTACCGCAGCCTGTTCGCCTCGCTGGTGATGGTCGCCGTGGTGACGTGGACGTCGCGGCAGGCCGGCCTGTCCGGCTACGCCCACCTGGCCGGTGACATCGCCATCGGCGCGCTGACCTACGCCCTGGCCTACAGCCTGCTGCACCCGCGCTGGCCGCAAGAATTCAAGTTGGTGTTCACCGCCCGCTGAGCCGGATTTCCTCGCAATGGAGCACGTCGTCATGCGCAAAACCACGTTGATCACGGGCGGTGCCGGCTACATCGGTTCGCACACGGCACTGCAATTGATCGAGTCTGGACACTCGGTTCTGATCCTCGACAATCTGTGCAACAGCAGCCGCGAAGCAGTCGCACGGCTGGAGCTGTTGAGTCACTCGAACATCGATTTCATCGAGGGCGATATCCGCGACGCGGCGCTGCTGGACGAGATTTTCAGCACCTACGCGATTGATGCAGTGCTGCATTTCGCCGGCCTCAAAGCCGTTGCGCAGAGCGTGCGCCGGCCGCTGGATTACTACGCCAACAATGTCGTTGGCACCCTGAGCCTGTGTCAGGCGATGGCCCGCGCCCACGTGTTCAATCTGGTGTTCAGTTCCTCGGCCACCGTCTATGGCGAGCCGAGCGTGATGCCGATCGTGGAATCGCACGGCACCGGCAAACCGGCCAATCCGTACGGGCGCTCGAAGCTGGTCATCGAAGAACTGCTCAGCGACCTCGCCCTCGCCGATTCGCGCTGGAACATCGCTGTGCTGCGCTACTTCAATCCGATCGGCGCACACGAGAGCGGGCTGATCGGCGAAGCGCCCAACGGTCGGCCGAACAACCTGCTGCCGTGCCTGAGCGAAGTCGCCAGCGGCCAGCGCGCTGCGTTGACCGTCTATGGCAACGACTATCCGACCGTCGATGGCACCTGCGTTCGCGATTACATCCATGTGCTGGATCTGGCTGAAGGTCATCTCAAGGCGCTGCATGTTTTGCAGGGCGATGAACATGGCCTGCACGTGTGGAATCTCGGCACCGGCAGCGGCTATAGCGTGTTGCAGATCATCAGCGCCTTCGAGGACGTCACCGGCCTGCGCATTCCCTACCGCTTCGCCCCGCGCCGCGCCGGTGATGTCGCCGAGTGCCGGGCGGATGCGAGCAAGGCCGGGCGCGAGCTGGGCTGGCGAGCAAAGCGCGAGCTGACGCAAATGCTCGTCGACAGCTGGCGCTGGCAGACCCACAACCCCTGGGGCTATCGCCCGCAACCGACGCCGTTGCTGGCGGTAGGCACGTAGTAACGGCGCAATCCAAGTTAGGGACGACTCATGAACAGATCACGCTGCTTGCTGTTGGTTTTGCTGCTGCTGAGCGCTGGCGCCAACGCCAACATTCCAGGACCGGTCACTGAAGGACTGGTGCTGTGGCTCGACGGCAATGATCGCGCCTCGATGACTCTGGAGGGGCAAAATCAGGTCGTGCGCTGGCTGGATAAATCCGGCAAGGGCAACGACGTCACCGTCGACAACCGCGCGGCGACGACTTTACCGACGCACGTCGATAACGCCCTCAACGGCCACGGTGTGGTGCGTTTCAGCGGCACGGCGGCGTTCATGGGTCAGGCGATTCGCACCAGCAAGGGGCCGGTGACAGTCTTCGTCGTCTCGAGGCGCTTGCCCGAGCAGGCCGGCGGCAAGGCCTGGCAGCGCCTGTTCAGCTCGCGGCCGCAACTGGCGGATAACGATAACGTCGCGCCGAATTTCGGCATCAGCGTGCAGCAGACCAGCGCGTACGAGCCGGCACTGGCATTGCTGGAAACCAGTGACGTGCCGATCGGCCCGTTCGCGGTGGCGCGCAACGTGGTGGGCACCTCGGAAATCCTGCGTGGCGACATCGCCGAAGTGCTGGTGTATGACCGCCCATTCAGCAACCAGGACGAACGTCGCAATGTGTTCGATTATCTGGCGCAGAAATGGGCGGTCAGCGTTCCTCAACAGGCTGATGCCTGGACCCGCGTCGGCCCGCTAGGCCCGACTCCGACACCCGTTACGCCCGATCTGCCGTTATCGGATCAGGCCAATGCCGGCGGCTGGAAGCTCGATACGCGCCTGTCCGATGAGTTCAACGGCAGCGCTCTCGATGCCGAACGCTGGCACGTCAACAACGCCACCGGCACCGATTCCCTCGGGCGCAAACCGGCGCTGTTTCTGCCGGAGAACGCCAAGGTCGGCAGCGGCAACCTGAACATCACCTTCCGCAAGCAGACCCTCCCGGAAAAATACGTAGCGCTAGGCTACAAGGATTACAGCTCGGCGATGGTCCGCACCAACGAACGGGGGCTTTACGGCTATTACGAAGCGCGGGCGAAACCGATGAATTCCGCCGGCTCCAGTGCCTTCTGGCTGGCCTGGACCGGGCTGCCGGACAATGCCACGGAAATCGACATTTTTGAAATCGGTGGCAAGACCCGCAACGAAGCGTTTGATCGTCGCTACAACATGAATGCGCATGTCTGGGCCAGACCGCAGAATGATCAACACCTGAGTTCCGGCAGTACCTGGATCGCACCGTGGCGGCTGGCGAATACTTTTCATGTTTACGGCTTTGACTGGCAACCCGAAACCTTGCGCTGGTACGTCGACGGCGTATTGGTCCGGGAAGCGAAGAACAACTATTGGCATTTCCCGATGCAGATCGTCTTCGACAGCGAAGCGATGTGGGACTGGTTCGGCGTGGTCGACGATGCTGACCTGCCGTCGGTGTTTCGCATCGACTACGTCAGGGTCTGGACGCGCTCAGCGCAATAGCAGCGCGTTCAACGGTTGTGCACCATCGCCTGCATCTGCCACAGCGTGCGGAACCGTCCCTGGCTCTCGCGCAGGTCTTCGGGTGTGCCGTCCTGCACAATCTCGCCGTCCTCCAGCACCAGCACCCGATCGAAGTTGGCGATGGTCGAGAGCCGGTGGGCCACGGCAAGCACCGTGCGGCCGCGCATGAGATTACTCAGCGCACGCTGGATGATCGCTTCGGAATCGGAATCCAGTGCCGACGTCGCCTCGTCGAGAATCAGGATCGGTGCGTCTTTCAAAAACGCTCGCGCCAAGCCCAGACGCTGGCGTTGCCCGCCCGACAACGTCACTCCCCGTTCACCCACCAGGGTGTGATAACCCTGCGGCAACGCCTGGATGAATTCATCGCAAAACGCCTGGCGCGCCGCATCGATGATCTGCTGCTCGGTAGCGTGCGGTTGGCCATAGCCGATGTTTTCCAGAATGCTGCGATTGAACAGCGCCGGTTCCTGCGGCACCACGGCGATCTGCCGGCGCAGGCTGTCCTGGCTGACCGAGCGGATGTCGCGGTCGTCGATCAGGATCACCCCGCTGCGCACGTCATCCAGGCGTTGCAGCAAACCGAGCAAGGTCGATTTTCCCGAGCCCGAGGTGCCGGCAATGCCGACGCTTTGCCCGGCCGGAATATCGAGAAAGAAATGCTCGAAGACCTTGCGCCCGTCCGGGTAGGCGTAACTGACGTCGAGCATTTTGATGTGCCCGCGCGTCGGCGCCAGTTCCTCCAGGGCGTCGCTGAGCTCGTGGGGCTGGGCGACGATGCCCAGGGTTTCGCTGATGACGCCCATCTGCTGGCTGGTTTCCACCAGTGCCAGCGCCAGTTCGCGCGAACCGTGCAGGATGCGGAAGGTCAACGCGCTGACCATCACCACATCCCCCGCCGTCACCTGTCCCGCTCGCCAGAGCAGAATCGCCCAGCCGAGCATGCCGCCGGCCATAACGGTCAGGCAGATGTCGTGCAGTACCCGGGCTTTTTCCATGTACATCCAGCTGCTGCGGTGCGAATCGGCCTCGATGCCGATCTCGCGCTCCAGGCGCAAGCGCTCGCGTTCCCGCCCGGAAAAAGCCTTGATCGTCCATACGTTGGAAACCAGATCGACAATCTCGCCACCGACCCGCGCCGACTGCGACGCGAACGCGATGTGCCGGCTGCGACCGCGCACGCCGAATATGGTAATCAGCGCGGCGACGACTATCACGCAACCGACCAACGCCAGCGCCATCGCACTGTGCACCGCCAACAGCAAGGCCACGGCACCGATGAAATCCACGCATGGCGGCACGATACGCCAGGTCAGCCCGCCATACACTTTGTCGGCAGCGGCGCCGATCGCCGAGACGCGATTGGCCAGCGAGCCGGAGAAATGCCGCCGGAAATAACGCATCGGGTGGCCGGTCAGATGATGGAACAGGTCGACGCGCAGATCCGCACAACTGCCGACGATGGTGTGGCAACCGACCCAACCGCCGAGGCGCCACAGCAGGTTTTCCATCACGATCAACGCCATGAACAGGCCGAACGCGTGCCAGACCTGTTCCGCCGCCGACCCGGCGGCCATGGCATCGACCAGCAGTTTCATGCCGTATTGCACCACTACCGCACAGCAAGCCGCGCCGATCACCAGTGCGACCATGGCGACGAAGTGCGCCGGGCGAATTCTTATGTAGCGCCATAGAAACGCGGCGGCTGACGCCGGCAACGGTTCATCACGCATGCGCTGGAAGTTCATCTCCCCCGCCCCTCAATGGTCCTGCCATTGATCCTGGGCAAACAGTCGGCAACCCGTTCTGGCACCTGCGCCAGCTCGACGTGCAGCGGGTGAAACGCCGCGCGCTCACCCTCGCCATCGGGATAGCCAAACACACCTGTGGGGCAATATCGGCCGTTATCCCAACCCGGATAATCGAGAAACGGGTACCAGCAAATCCCCTGCACCGGCACACCGCGTTCGAGCGCCAGCAGTGTCTGCTCGACGATATATGCCAGCCACGGCAGGCGTTCTTCATCTTCGGCACCGGTTTCAGCGATCAGCACTGGCCGCTGATAACGCTGGTGCAGTTCCTTGAGCATGCCCGACAAGGGACGGAAGTCGCGCTCGCCGCGAAGGATCCGCCGGCCGTGGAAATACCACTGGTTATGCGCATAGAAATTGGCGCCGACGATATCCAGGTAATGCTCCTGCCCACCCAGACCCGGCCATTCGCGGCCGGTGAGCAGATCCCACGCCTGAAATTGCGACAGCCGATAGGCCTCAGCGGCTTCGATATCGTCACTGCGCCGGGAACCGGCGATCACATGGATCAACGGATCGCACTGGACAAACCGCGCATTAGGCGCCTGTTCGCGTATCGCTTCGATCGCAGCAATGCTCGCCCGCACCAGTTGATGTTTGAGTTCCTGCGCGCGCCCGCGTGCGTTCGGATTGAAATACGCCACCTCGCCTCCCGCCCAACTCCAGAAGGAAATCTCGTTGATCGGCGAGTAGAACGGAACGCTCACGCCCTCGTCGGCCATCAGCTTCGCTGCAGCAGCGGCGAAGCGGGCGAAACGCTCGACAAATGCCGGGCGCCAGATGTCCAGATCATCCGGGTAGCCGTAATGGCACAGATCCCAGACCACCTGCACTTGCTGCGCTTGTGCCGCTTTGAGCATCGGCAGAAAACTGCTCCAGTCATAGCGCCCGGGGCTGCGCTCGATCAGGTGCCAGCGCAAGCCGTCGCGGGCGCAGCGTATGTTCAATCCGCTGAGTCGCAGGTAGTCCTTGTCGACCCAGCGCGCATGCCCGGTGTCGGCCAGCAGATCCAGGCGCCGACCGTCCTGGCGGCGCTGGCTGGAACATTCGAAACCCGCCATGACGAAGCTGCTGAAGATCGAAGACGCATCCGCGCCGGGCTCGTCGCCTTTCGGCTGCGCGGTCATGAAGCATCGATCTCGGTTGCAGCCGTGGTCAGCACCTGCGCTGCCTGGATATCTCGATACAAGGCCAGCGCCTGCCCCACCACCTGATCCATGTTGTAGTACTTGTAGGTACCCAGTCGGCCGAGAAACGTCACGTTCGGCGTCTGCTCGGCGAGCGCTCGATAGCGTTTGTACAGCTCGGCATTTTCTGCGCGCGGCACCGGGTAATACGGGTCGCCATCGTCACACGGATATTCGTAAGTGATGCTGGTGCACGGGTGCGTTTGCCCGGTCAGGTGTTTGTATTCAGTGATGCGCGTATACGGCACATCCGGGTGCGGATAATTCACCACCGCCACTGGCTGATAGTGTTCCTGCTCGAGGGTCTGGTGTTCGAAGCGCAAGGACCGATACGGCAATCGGCCCAACTGGAAATCGAAGTATTCGTCGATCGGGCCGCAGTAGATCAAATGCGCGTACTTCACCTCGTCGCGCACCGCCTTGAAATCGGTACTGAGCAACAGATCGATGTTCGGGTGATCGAGCATGCGTTCGAACATTTGTGTGTAGCCGCCCGTGGGCATGATCTGGAAAGTGTCACCGAAATAGCGGTCGTCTTCGCTGGTCCGCGTCGGGATACGCGAAGTCACCGATTTATCCAGGGCCGACGGATCCAGCCCCCATTGCTTGCGCGTGTAGCCGCGGAAAAATTTCTCGTAGAGCTCGCGACCGATCTGATTGACCACGACGTCTTCGGAAGTGCGAATGGTCGCCACCGGTTCGGCGCGTTCGGCGAGGAACACTTCGGCTTCCGCTGAGGACATCGACAGACCGTACAGCGAATTCAGCGTGGTCAGATTGATCGGGATCGGCACCAGCTTGCCGTCCACATGCGCCAGCACGCGGTGCTCGTAGGGCCGCCATTCCGTGAAGCGTGACAGGTAGTCGACGATCCGTTGCGCGTTGGTGTGGAAAATATGCGGGCCATAACGATGCACCAGCACCCCGGCCTCATCGTAATGGTCGTAGGCATTGCCGGCGATATGCGGGCGCCGGTCAATCAGCAACACTCGGCGTCCCAATCCTTCGGCCAGACGCTCGGCGATGACACTGCCGGCAAACCCGGCACCGATGATCAGGTAATCGTAGAATTGGCCGGACTTTGCGCGCTCAAGGCTTATCGTAGGCATTCGATCTGCTCCTGCATGAAGCGGCTGGTGTTGTCCCACGACATGCCGGCGATCGCGGCATCGGCGCGCTGCAGAAATTCGAGGGTGCCTTTGAGTGGCAAAGCTGTTTCGATCGCCTCGACGAAGGCCTCGGCAGTGTCGGCGATGAACACCGCGCCGCTCTCGCCGTAGCCGCTGATCACATCGTGAATCGGCGTCGACACCACTGGACAACCGCCAGCGAGGTATTCGGGAGTCTTGGTCGGGCTGATGTAACGCGTGGAGGCGTTGAGGGCGAACGGCATCAGTGCCACGTCCCAGCCAGCGAGGTAGTCCGGCAGCTCGGCATATCGCTTGCCGCCTAGATAATGAATGTTCGGCCGTTGCGGCAGCGTCTGCGGATCGATCTTCACCACCGGACCGATCAGCACGATCTGCCAGTCGGGACGCATCGCCGCCACGCGGTCAATCAATTCGATATCGAAGCGTTCATCGATCACGCCGAAAAAGCCCAGGCGTGGCCGCGCTATGGATGCTTGATCGGGCGGTTCCGGCAGTACCTGCCGCGCCGCCGCGAAATGCGCGATGTCGACGCTGCTCGGTACCGGATAGGCATTACCGTGCTGGCGCTGCTTGACCTCCCACAGACTGAAGCCGCCGGTAAACACCACATCAGCTCGGGCGAGCAGTTGCTGCTCCATGTCGATCAAGCGCGCCGGTGCGCCCATGAACGCCGACAGTTCATCCATGCAGTCATAGACGGTAACCCGAGCGTCGAGGTGCTCGGTAAACAGCAGGCTCATCGGCGTGAAATACCAAAGGAGCAGATCGCCCTGAACGCGCCCGGCGAGGTGTTCATCGAGCAATTGTCTCTGCGCCTGCTCGATCGCCTCGCCACTCATGCCGATCGGCAATTGCGGCACCGCCACTTCTATTCCCGCCGCCGGATTCGAAAGCTCGAGTCCGGGCATAGCGTCTTCGACAAATACCGGCTCTTCGAAAAACACCACGTCGTAGTGTTTGGCCAATCGCGACATGACGTGCTGCGGCCGTTGATAGACAAATCCCCAGCGCAGATGCGACAGGCACACCAACGTTGGGCGCACCTGCAGCGATGCCTCAACTGCGCTTTGCGCGCTCGCCCGTGCGAGCGCCTCGGTTTGTTCTGCAAGGTTCATGGCCAGATCCTCATCAAGGAATAAAAGAAGACTCAGTGACGAGCCTCCGGGCCGTCACACTTGTCGACACTGCAAGTGCAGGGCATTTCTCGATGAGGCCGTAAGGCTCTTGAAGGTTGGAATCGCGGTGTTCACGCGACGTTCAGCCCAACCTTGAACGCAGCCGATGAACTGCACATACCGGCTGGCAAACAAGGTTGAACTCGCCGCACAATCCATCCCCTACCGTCCAGGACAACATGGTTTTTGCCGCCGCACAGGCGCCTCGAAACCATGCACAAAGCCATCGGCCGATGGCGTCACTGGTGAGGGCGGGCGCATGATCTTGATTACGGGTGGTACGGGATACATTGGTGCGCATGTCGCATTGCAATGGCTGGGCAACGGCGAGGATGTGGTGATCCTCGATAATTTGTGCAACAGCCAGCGCGCGGCAATCGAGCGCATCAGTACGCTGGCCGGCAAACGACCGGAGTTCATCCAGGGCGATGTGCGCAATCGACGACTGCTCGACAATCTTCTGCACGATTACCCAATTGATGCCGTGGTGCATTGCGCCGGTTTGAAAGCCGTCGGCGAAAGCGTGCGTGAACCCCTGCGCTACTTCGACACCAATGTCGGCGGCAGCCTGACGCTGTGCCAGGCGATGGCGCAGGCCGGTGTATTCCATCTGGTATTCAGCTCTTCGGCGACCGTTTACGGCGACTGCGCTACCCTGCCGATCAACGAAGACTGTGCCACCGGCCAACCGACCAATCCGTACGGCATGTCGAAGCTGATGACTGAGAACATCATGAAGAGTGTCGCCAGTTCCGACCCGCGCTGGTCGATCGGTTTGCTGCGCTATTTCAACCCGATCGGTGCGCACCCTTCCGGCCTGCTCGGTGAGGCACCCACCAGCACGCCGAACAATCTGTTGCCCTACCTGTTGCAAGTCGCCAGTGGCCAGCAGGCGCAGCTGTCAGTGTTCGGCAACGATTACCCGACCCCGGACGGCACCGGCATTCGCGATTATCTGCACGTCGTCGACCTTGCGCTGGGGCATGTCTGCGCGCTCGACGCCTTGCGCGATCGCCATGGTGTGAGCATCTGGAACCTCGGCACCGGGCGCGGCTATTCGGTGCTGGAGGTGATCAGCGCCTTCGAACAGGTCACCGGCATCAAGATCCCGTTGAGTATTGAAGCGCGGCGCCCCGGCGACATTGCGCGCTGCTGGGCGGATCCGCAAAAAGCTATCGAAGAACTGGGCTGGCAGGCGAGCCGCTCACTGCAGCGCATGCTCGCCGATGCCTGGCGCTGGCAGTGCAATCAGCTCGGGCAGGTTGACGTTCGCCAGGCCAATTGAACGTTGCGCACGGTCACTCATTATCGTGGCCGTGCGCGTCGGCACAGGACAATCGCCCGGACTCACCGCCGGCGATTCGTTCTGCCTGATCGATGCCACGCTTGAGCGCGTCTTCGACTTCCCATTCGATGCCGGGCAATTTCCTGATGCGTTCGTAAGCGCATTCGCCGGTTGCGGTATACACGCTGATGAACATTTCCACGTCGCCATCATTGGCCTCCCGTGCCCGCACTTCGATATGGCAGCCGTTTTCCACTTCTTCGGTATGGCACTTCTCAGCCTTTTCCGTCGCCTTCCATTTGTTGTAGATCTCACCGCGTATGAACATGTCGTACTCCTGGACTCAACTCGCTCATTTCAAATGAATTGTCCTCTCACGCAAAAACACCGCGTTTACCGAGAGGCATGTTCAGCATAGCCCGCCCGCTCCCGCTTGCCGTTTCGCTAGTTCAACCGTTCGTCAGCTTGGGTAACATTCTGTAAAACCAACGCCGGAATGCTTATTCAAAAAGTTCGAGGCCCAGGCGAGCGCAGATACAACTCGTTATTCAGCCGTAGGTGATAAGCCGGTACAGAAACAGTGTTTTCTGTCCATGACGAACTGTTGCCTGAACAAACAGGGATCGATAAAGAAACAGGGGGATGTATGAAGCGAATACTCAGCTATTGCCTGGTCTATCTCGCTACCAGCGTTCTGCTCGCCGGTTGCAACCTGGTGGTGTTCAACCCCAAGGGCGATGTCGCCCGAGATGAACGCGACCTGATCATCCTCGCCACGGGCCTGATGCTGTTGGTGGTGATCCCGGTCATCGTCATGACCTTCCTGTTCGCCTATCGCTACCGCGCGACCAACAAGAAGGCCCGTTATTCGCCGCGCTGGGCCAGTTCGCACAAGATCGAAGCGGTTGTCTGGGGCGTGCCGTTCCTGATTATTTGCGTACTCGGTTGGGTGACCTGGGAAACCACCCATTCACTCGATCCCTACCGCCCGCTGGATTCCGACGTGCCGCACCTCAATGTGCAAGTAGTGGCAACGGACTGGAAATGGCTGTTCATTTACCCCGATCTGGGCATTGCCTCGGTCAATGAACTGGCGATACCGGTGAATACGCCGGTAAGTTTCACCGTCACTTCTGACGCTGCCATGACTTCATTCTTTATTCCTGCACTCGGTGGGCAGATATATGCCATGGCCGGCATGCAGACCAAGTTGCACTTGATCGCCAATGAAATCGGTCAGTACCGCGGGATTGCCGCGAACTATAACGGCCACGGTTTCTCCGACATGCACTTCAGCACCCTGGCACTCAGCGGCGCGGATTACGAAGCGTGGGTCAACAAAGTCAAAGCGGCGCCCGGGCAACTTGATCAGGCCAGTTACGCCGAGTTGGCCAAGCCCTCTGTCGCGCACAAGATTACTTATTACTCGGCTGTGCAGGAGCGACTGTTTCTCGACATCGTCGACAAGTATGAGGGTATGAACAAAGCACCGCGCAAGAAGCAAACCCAAGTGCAACGCAACAGCGACGATGTGCGCGTCAATCAACAACCGAGTCTGCTGGCCGAGGAGCGTTAATCATGTTCGGGAAACTTTCATGGGACGCGGTTCCATTGCACGAGCCGATTGTCATGTACACCCTGGCTATCGTCGGCCTGATGGGTTTTGCCCTGGTCGGTACCGTCACCTGGAAGCGCAAATGGGGCTACCTGTGGCGCGAGTGGTTCACTTCGGTCGACCACAAGAAAATCGGCTGCATGTACATCATCGTCGCGCTGGTGATGCTGCTGCGCGGTTTCTCCGACGCGATCATGATGCGCACCCAGCAGGCCATGGCATCCAGTGGTGGGCCGGGTTATCTGCCGCCGGAACACTACGACCAGATCTTCACCGCCCACGGCGTGATCATGATTTTCTTCATGGCCATGCCGTTCGTGGTCGGCCTGATGAACATCGTCGTACCGCTGCAGATCGGCGCCCGCGATGTCGCCTATCCATTCCTCAACGCGCTGAGCTTCTGGCTGTTCGTGGTTGGCGCGGCACTGGTGAATATTTCCCTGGGCGTCGGTGAATTTGCCCGCACCGGCTGGGTCGCCTACCCGCCCCTGTCCGAACTTGGCTACAGCCCCGGCGTCGGGGTGGATTACTACATCTGGTCATTACAGATATCCGGGATAGGGACGCTGTTAACCGGGGTCAACTTCTTCGTGACCATCCTGAAGATGCGCACCGAAGGCATGACCCTGTTCAAGATGCCGGTGTTCACCTGGAATGCACTGTGCACCTCGATCCTGATTCTCGCTGCGTTCCCGATTCTGACCGCGACCCTGCTCATGCTGACCCTCGATCGTTATCTGGGCATGCACTTCTTCACCAACGAGGCCGGCGGCAATCCGATGATGTACGTCAACCTCATCTGGGCCTGGGGGCATCCGGAGGTGTACATCCTCATCCTGCCGGCGTTCGGGATTTTCTCGGAGATCGCCGCGACCTTCAGCAGCAAGCGCCTGTTCGGCTATGTCTCGCTGGTGTGGGCGACGATTGCGATCACGATCCTGTCGTTCATCGTCTGGCTGCACCACTTCTTCACCATGGGCGCGGGGGCCAACGTCAACGCGTTCTTCGGCATCATGACGATGATCATTGCAGTGCCGACCGGGGTGAAAATCTTCACTTGGCTGTTCACCATGTATCGCGGCCGCGTGCGCTTCGAAACGCCGATGCTGTGGACGCTGGGCTTTATCGTCACGTTCAGTATCGGTGGCATGACCGGCGTGCTGCTGGCGGTGCCCGGTGCCGACTTCCTGTTGCACAACAGCCTGTTTCTGATCGCGCACTTCCATAATGTGATCATCGGTGGCGCAGTGTTCGGCTACATGGCCGGGCTGACCTACTGGTTCCCGAAAGCCTTCGGTTTCCGCCTCAACGACCGCCTCGGGCGCATTGCGTTCTGGTGCTGGCTGGTGGGTTTCTACTTCGCGTTCATGCCGTCTTACGTGCTCGGTTTCATGGGCATGACCCGGCGCCTCAACCATTTCGACAACCCGGCCTGGCAACCGTGGCTGCTGCTGGAACTGTTTGGCGTCGGCATTATTCTCTGCGGTGTGTCCGCGCAGGCGCTGCAGCTCTACGTGAGCATCCGCAACCGCGCGAAACTGCGCGACCTCACCGGCGACCCGTGGGACGGCCGTACGCTGGAATGGGCCACGGCCTCGCCGCCACCGTTCTACAACTTCGCCGAGCAACCGAAAGTCAACGATCTCGACGCCTATTGGGGCATGAAGGAGCGCGGCGTCAGCACCCTCAGTCACACCGACTACCGCGCCATCCATATGCCGCGCAACACCTCCGCCGGCCTGGTGATCAGCGTCTTCGCGCTGATCTGCAGCTTCGCCCTGGTGTGGCATATCTGGTGGCTGGCGATCTTCGGCCTGGTCGCTTCGGTGGTGGCGATGATCGTGCGCAGCTATGACGAAGACATCGACTATTTCGTCCCGGCGCAGGAAGTGGCGCGGATTGAAAAAGCGCGTCTCAAAGACTTGGCGGAGGCTTGAACATGTCCAATATCGTTCTGGATAAAGACATCGCGCACAGCCATGAACATGGCCATGAAGACGCGGGCTCGATGCGCATTTTCGGTTTCTGGATCTACCTGATGACCGACTGCATCCTGTTTGCGACGCTGTTCGCAGGCTATGCGGTCCTGCGTGACAGCGTGGCTGGCGGCCCCTCGACAGTCGACATTTTCGAACTGCCCTACGTCCTTGCCGAAACCGCTTTGCTGCTGTTGAGCAGCATCACCTACGGCTACGCCATGCTGGCGATGAACCGCAATGACAAAGCCCACGTGCTGCGTTGGCTCGGCGTCACCTTCGTGCTGGGTTGCGGCTTCATCGCCATGGAGATCAATGAATTCCATCATCTGATCGCAGAAGGCTACGGGCCGGATCGCAGCGGTTTCCTCACCGCGTTCTTCACCCTCGTCGGCACCCATGGCGCGCACGTGCTCAGCGGGTTGGTGTGGATGGCGGTGTTGATGCTGCAAGTGCGCAGCCGGGGCCTGACCAATACCAACACCACGCGCTTGAGTTGCCTGAGTCTGTTCTGGCATTTCCTCGATGTGGTGTGGATCTGCGTATTTACCGTGGTTTATCTGCTGGGGGTGGTGTGACATGTATAACCAGAGCCCGATTCATAGCAGTGCCGGCACCAGCCATGGCACCAGTCGTTCATACATGGTCGGTTTCATCATTTCGGTGATTCTGACGGTGATTCCCTTTGGTTTGGTCATGTACCCGACGTTGCCACGCAGCGTCACCGCTTGGGTGGTGGTCGCACTTGGCGTAGTGCAGGTCTTCGCCCACCTGAAATATTTCCTGCATCTGGACACCGCCAAGGAGCAACGCTGGAACCTCAGAGCGCTGATCTTCTCGGTGGTGATCATTCTTCTGCTGGTTGGGCTTTCGCTATGGATCATGGACAGCATTCACCACAACATGCTGGCGCACTGAAGCAATGGCGGCTGTCGCTGAATGTCGGGCTGGAACTGACCAAGCCCGGCATCATCGTCGGCAACCTGGCTTCGGTGTTCGGCGGCTATCTGCTTGCCGCCGGTGGCCGCCCGGTGTCCCCGGCGCATTTATTGGCCGCCCTGCTCGGTACCGCGCTGGTCATCGCTTGCGGTTGCGTGATCAACAACTGCGTCGACCGCGACATCGATCGGCGCATGGTGCGCACCTGTCATCGGGCCTTGGCGGTTCGCGCTGTGTCGTTGCCCAGTGCGTTTTGCTACGCGGCGGTGCTGGGTGTGATCGGCTTCGGCTTGTTGTGGGTCGGCACGACAGCCTTGGCCTGCGCCATGGCGGCAGTCGGTCTGATGGTTTATGCGGGCGTTTATACCTGCCTGATGAAACGCCGTTCGCATTGGGGCACGCTGGTCGGCAGCCTGTCCGGGGCCATGCCGCCGGTGGTCGGTTATTGCGCGGTCACCGGCAGCTTCGATGCCACGGCGCTGATGCTGATCGTGGTGTTTTGCTGCTGGCAGATGCCACACTCCCACGCGATCACCGTCATGCGCCACGAAGACTTTCGCGCCGCCGGGTTACCGACCTTGACGCTCAGCCAGGCCCGACGCGAGATCAACCTCTACATGGTCGCCTTCCTGATCAGCGCGGCGATATTGGGCTGGGTGGCGGCTATCAATGTTTCCTATCCGCTGGTGGTGCTCGGGCTGGGCGGCTACTGGTTTTATCTAACGTTGCGACCAGTGCGAAATGTCAATGCGAAAGTCTGGGCGCGGCGCATCTTCAGCGTATCGATCCTGCTGATCCTGGCGCTGAATCTTTCCCTGGCGTTGAACGCCGTACTGCCCTCGCCCTCTGCGCTCTACCGCTCATCGGGCGTGGAGGAAAATCATCAAACGCAGGTGCGGGGCGGGTTATCAGACTCGGTAACGACCGCGTTTACAGACTATCTGGAGGAAACCCATGGCTAACGATCCTTCAACATCCGCTTGCGCCTGCCCGGGCTGCACCTGCAAGTGCAGCGGCGAGCAAACTTTCGAGCGTGACGGCAAGCAGTTTTGCAGTCAGGCCTGCGCGGATCTGCACCCAAAGGGCCAACCCTGCCCCTCTTCGGCTTGCCATTGCGAGCAGAACCTTGGGGCCGATGAGCGCAATGTGAGTGACTCGAAACTGGATCAAGCGGTTGAAGAAACCTTCCCCGCCAGCGATCCGATTTCACCTTGATCCGCCCCGGTTGCTCGCCTTCGAGGCACTTTTTTACATCAGCAGGAGACAACGAAATGGACGAGGAAACCATCCGCAAAATCGCCTACAGGCTTTGGGAAGAACAAGGTCGGCCGCACGGTAATGATTTCGAGCACTGGTTGCAGGCGCGCGCCGAATTGGATGCGTTCGATTCCGATGGCTTGCCGGGTTCGGTCGCCAGCAGCGTAGCGCCGCCGGCACCACGGACAAAGGCCAAGGCAGCCAGCGCTGCTCCTGCAACCAGGACGCGCAAGAAAACCACGTCTGCTGCCAAATGATCGACCTTCAAAGCCGCGTGCTGGCGGGAGGAACGGGCTCGTGAAGCGCGGCATCAATCTGGTGCTGGCGGCGTTCGCGCTGACGGCGTTGTCCTACGGTCTGGCGCGCTTCGCCTATGGACCGCTGCTGCCGCAGATTCGTCAGGATCTGGCCTTGAGTGTGTCCGCTGCCGGATGGATCGGCGGCAGTGCGTTTGCGGCGTATTGCGTGGGCATCGTCGCGACGTTTGTGTGCAGTGGCAAAGTCAGCCCACGCGGGTTGACGGTCATGGCCGGCGCGGCGGCGGCGCTCGGGATGGGGTTGATTGTGCTCGCGGCGTCCGGATTGGCGTTGGGCTGCGGCGTGGCGCTGGCGGGATTGAGCACCGGTCTGACCTCGCCGCCATTGGCCAGCGCAGTGGCGGCGCGTCTTGATGATGCGGACCGTCCGCGGGCCAATGGTTTCATCAATGCCGGGACGGCGGCCGGGATCGTTTTTTCCGGCCTGGCAGCGATAGTGGCTGCAGGACAATGGCGCCAGCTCTATGCGCTGTTCGGCTTGATCGGCGTCGGTGTAACGGTGTGGCTCTGGTTCGCAATACCGCGCCGGGTGGCCCATGACGTCGCGCAGAATTTTTCTCTACCAATGTTGCGTCGGCCGGGCGTACTGCCGCTGTGCGTCAGTGCCTTTCTGATGGGGTTGGCGAGCACGGCGATCTGGACATTCGGTGCCGACATTCTGCGCAGCGAGGCTGGATTTTCCGATCAGTCGATTGCCTGGGCCTGGATCGTGTTGGGCGCCGCGGGCATCAGTGGTTGCGCAACCGGTGTGCTTACAGACCGCTTTGGTGTCGCACGCATGCAACATCTGGCGCTCGCAGGGATCGCGGCCGGCACGCTGGGACTTGTCGCCACTGGCGCTTCTGCCATTTACGGCCTCGCCGCGATGAGCCTGTTTGGCGCGGCCTACATCGTTTCTTCAGGCGTTTATCTGTTGCAAGGCATCCGCTTGTTCCCGGATCGCCCGGACTTGGGATTGGGCATCCCGTTTCTGGTGCTGGCACTCGGTCAGACCGCCGGCACACCGATTTTCGGAGCAGTGCTGGAGGCGACAGGTGTGACCGTTGCCCTGTGTGTTTTTGCGGCGGCCGCCTGCGTCGCCATGCTGCTGAGCCCCCGAGGTGGTGATAATCCGCGCAGGCTAATGTGCGGATCAGGAATGGCCTGAGGCTTGGAGCGCCAATGATTTTTATCGTCAGGAGTAGAAACCATGGCCGTAAACATCAGCAATCTCACCCTCTCCACTCCGGTTCCCGTCTCGGCGACCAATCCGGTGGCACTGGAGCTCAACGGAGCCCAGGCGATCGCGCAATTCCCCAGTATCGTCACGATCCTGCCGGACGGATCACTGCAACTGTCCGCCCCCACCAAAGGCGCCTCGAGCAAGAGCACTCACCGCACCCGCTGCGAATGGAAGGAAGCGACCTACTGGTCGCTGGCCAGCGCCGCTGACCACCTCAACTATCAGGAGATGACCGTGACCAAGGTCAACTCAGCGCAGAAAGTGGTGATCTCGCAAATGCATGTGAAAAACGACGACAGCCCGGCCATCAAGGTGTTCTGGCAAAAAGGCAACATCACCATGGGCTTCCGCCAGAGCTTCAATCAGACCACTCCGATCAACACCACGGTGCTCAAAGGCGTGCCGCTGGGTGCGAAGTTCAAGGTGACCATTCGAGCGAACTCTGCCGGCGTGGCTCGAGTCACCGTCGACTACAACGGCAACATCGGCACATCGGGTGACTTGCAGCTGGATGCCTCGTGGAATTCGCAGGTGTTCAACTTCCATGGCGGGGTCTACAACCAGATCGACTACACCGACGCCACGCCGCCTGAGGATGGTTCGATCTGCATCATTAGTGATTTGTTGATTTCGCATACCTAGGGGCTGAAATGAACAAGGGCCTGCGTAGTTTTCGCATGCATGGCCCTTTTTCGGAGCTCAGCCCGATGATTGGTTTCCAGCCTCCCTTGGAACCTCAAAACAGCCTGCGTCCTAACGTCGCAGCCTTCGGCTATTGGCAAATCCTGCGCAAGCCTTAGAATCCCGCGCGCTCTTGCAGAGGTCCGGTCTGGTCATAGACAAGCCTATCCTAGACTGGCCATGCCTCATTGACGTACGGCCGATGCCACCACCCTGCCCGACCGGCAGACACTTGCACAACACCTGTTCCAGCCTGGCAACCGCACGCGCAGAGGCGCACGTTGCGCTGTTCGATTTCTTGAGGTTTTTATGTCTCCGCGTTTGCTGGCCATGGCGCTGGCGCCCCTGCTCGGGCTGTTCATTATTGCTCTGGGCAATGGTTTTCTTTCCTCCCTGACCACCCTTCGTCTGGACGCCGCCGGTGCCTCGGCGACGATGATCGGGGTTGTTTCATCGGCGTATTTCATGGGGCTGACGCTGGGCGCGGTGTTCAATGACCGGCTGATTTTGCGCATCGGCCACATTCGTGCCTACGGCAGCTTCGCCTCGCTGATCGCCGTGACGATCCTGTTGCAGGGTCTGTTCTATGACACTTGGGGCTGGCTGGTCCTGCGCCTGATCAACGGCTGGGCCACGGTCGGTGTGTTTCTGGTAATCGAGAGCTGGCTGCTCTTGGCGGGTGACGAAAAGATTCGCGGGCGCTTGCTCGCGCTGTACATGATCGTCCTTTATGGCGCTGGTGTTTTGGGCCAGGCCACGCTGGGGACCATCACCGGCATGAGCGACAGCGCGCCGTTCATGGTCGCCGGCATGCTCGCTGCGTTGTCGGTGCTGCCGATCGTGATCCTGCCGCGAGTGTCGCCGCTGCTCGATCAGGTCGAGCCGCTCAAGCCCCGGCAGCTGCTGGGCGTGACGCCGACCGGGCTGGTCGGCTGTTTCGGCTCGGGGGTGACCATCGCCGCAATCTACACCTTGTTGCCGCTGTATCTGCAACGCAGCGGGCTGGACGTCGGTGAAGTCGGCAGCATGATGGCCTGGACGATCCTCGGCGCGATGCTGCTGCAATATCCGGTCGGACGCTGGTCCGACCGCACCGATCGCTTGCAGGTACTGACCCTGCTGACGGTGGCGTGCACAGTTTTGTCACTGGTGATTGTGCTTGTGCCGCTGTCCTCGACAATGCTCGCCGCGATGCTGTTTCTGCTCGGTGGCGGCGTATTCGCGCTGTATCCGGTTGCCGTCAGCCACGCAGCCGACCGCGCGCCCGCCGAAGCGCTGGTGCCGATGATCCAGGGCTTGCTGCTGATCAATTCACTGGGCTCGGCCATCAGCCCGATGATGATTTCGCCGGTGATGAACTCGTTCGGCGCCAACGGCCTGTTCTGGGTATTCGCAGTGGTCAACCTGAGCATGGTCAGCTTTTTCTTCTGGCGCCGCGGCAAACGCCCGGTGCCGGCGAATCCCGCACCGTTCACCGCCGCCGCGACCTTTTCGCCGACGGGTGCGGAGTTGCGGGTTACCGAGGACTTGCGCGTGGCCGCTGAGGAACATCCGGCCATGGTCGATGCGATCAGCGGGGAGTTGGTGGCGCAGGCTGAGACCAGTACCGCGGGCAACTGAAGAGTCAGACGTCGGAAGGACGCCTGACTCCGTGTGGATCAGCAACTGCCCGGCGGGATGCCGTCCTTGTTGAAGTCCTTCAAGCGCTCGCGCTCTTCTTCAGTGGAATGCGCCGGGGTTGATTGATCCGGTTCTTCTTCTGGTAGTTCGGTTTTTTCGTCAGTCATGGCACTGCCCTCGTTGTCGTTGTTATTTCGGCATCGGCGAGGGCTGGCAGTTCCGGACTCGGACCATTGCCTCGCCATGACGATTGCCAGTTATAGGTCGACTCGGTATTCACGCCCCAGGTCGTCAGCGTGCTGTTGGTATAGGAGAGGAACGGTTGCAGGAACGTCTGGTTGACCTTGTCCCTGTCAGCCGGCGGGCTTCCATCCAGCTCCCAGAGGTGATTCGCCAAGATGCCATGGGTCCAGCCATTTTGAGATCAGGATCGCCAGGCCGGCACCGAGTATCCAGCCAACTTCAGTCGGTTGTCTGGATGAAAAGAACAAGCTTTGAGTGATATCACCAACGCCGCGAGACCGTGCCGATCGATGGCCGGCAGAATCGTGTGGGATATGAGCAGCCCGTTCTTGCAGACGATGTATGGCTCACGTCAAAAGCGCCAGGTCGCGCCTGCGCCGATTATGTGCAGCGCAGCGTTGCGGTAAGTGCCTGAGAGCGTGTCCCCTGAACGCGACTTGGTTTGATCGACCTCCTCCAGCCGCACGGCACTGGGCTCGGAAGCTGTGGGTTCTTGCCGATCGGCAGCATCGAGTGCCGCCAGGTAACGGCTGATACTCGATTCAATCTCTTCCATGCGCCGCTTCAGTTTGGCGCTGGTGAAATTGCGGTCGCGGTTGTTGACTGCTTTGAATTTACTGCCATCGATGGCGACCAGATGTTCTCCAAACAGTCCCAACTGCTGACACAGCACAACGAACTGGCGACAGACGCCTCGGATGGCCTTGCTGTTGTCTTTTCGGAAGTTGGCGATGGTCTTAAAGTCCGGCATCACACGCCCGGTCAACCACATCAGCTCGACGTTGCGTTGAGCTTCTCGCTCCAGGCGTCGGCTCGACTGAATGCGGTTGAGATAGCCGTAGATGTAGATCTTCAACAGGATCGCGGGGTGGTAAGCCGGCCGGCCAGTATCGGCTGGAATGGCACCTTCAAAACCCAGATTGACCAGGTCGAGTTCGTCGACAAAAACGTCGACTACGCGCACCGGATTGGTATCGCTGACGTAGTCGTCGAGGCTCTCGGGAAGTAAGGTGCCTTGGCCTCGATGTTCACCTTGGATAAAGCGCTTCATGGGCGATCCCTGCGATGAAATCCTCAGAAATCATAGCAAGGGTTCGCGAAGGTGTTTTTACACACTCTGGGCCGAAAGCGGCCGTTCACGATCGACTACCTTCGGCCAAAAGTAGCCCTGATCGCGGGCTATAACTCTCTGATGCTCAGAATAAGCGGGGGATGACAGCGGGGTGGAAAAATAGGCTGTAAGTCGACGCTGCCTCATAACACCACCTTCGCCACGGTAGAGAAGCCATCGGGCTTTCTACTTCAGGCGAACGAAAGACCATTCAACGCTACAGGTGAGAATTGGCGGTATGTGCTTCTCCCTTAATAATACTGGCCTACGGCGAGCAAGCTCTCGAGACACGTCTAATCATAACCCCTATCCTCCGAGCTTGACCGGTTGAGGAAGGAGCTCTCGGCTGAAGAGGGATTGCGACGGCGAAAAGTCGGTATCCCAGGCGAACGCAGTGGCGCTCGAACAATCTCGGTCGGTACCCAGGTGACGGTTAGCGGCGAAAGAGCCACCGCAATGGCGAACGCATTCAGTCCCCCTGTGCCGATAACATCAGAGCAGATAGCCCTTTTTTCGCCATTGAAGGTACATGCGGCAAGATTATCAAAGAGCATCCGAGTGCGAGCTTTATCTGACTGTTGTAAAGGCGGCTTGGACTGAGCCTGCAAGAGAGATTGGAAATCTGCTCCATCACTCGTTGCCCGCATCCTGGGTTCTGATGTTGGCCAGTCGGATGGTGCTGGCGGTACTGCAGAAATACCGGTCATCGGCATGCCTCATATCACGCTTGGTGTCATGAATCTCGCCAGTGTTCCTGGCGTGACAGTTCCGTTCTTTGCTTCATCAGATCCCGCTGAACCAGTTGTAGCCCTGGTCTTCCCAATACCCGCCCGGGTTGTCGTTGCTGACGAAAATCTCGACAACATGCTTGGGGTTTTTGAATCCCAGTTTGGTGGGGACCCGAACCCTCAGCGGATAGCCGTACTCGGGCGGCAGCGCCACGTCAGCGTAATTCAGTGCCAACAGCGTCTGCGGGTGCAAGGCAGTCGGCATGTCCAGACTGGAGTAGTAACGATCGGCACATTTGAAACCGACAAATTTCGCTGTGGTGTCGGCGCCGATGTGTTCCAGGAAGGTTTTCAGCGGTACACCTCCCCATTGACCGATCGCGCTCCAGCCCTCAACACAGATCAGCCGAGTGATATCGCTGCGTTGCGGCAGCTTGCGCAAGCTTTCGAGTGTCCACGGCGCCTTGTCCCTGATCCGGCCGGAGACGGCGAGCGAGTAACTGGTCAGGTCTACTTCAGGGATATCGTCCTGACCATAGAAAGCGTTGAACGGAAACGGCTTGGTGATCTGCGCGCGGGCGAAGGTCGGCGCCAGTTTCCGTCCACTGAACAGCCACGCCTGGACCCGGTCGTTCCAACGCGACATGGCCCAAAGCACTTTGTCGACCTGATCGCCGTCCTGCAGGTTGCAACCGGTCAGCATCGACATCGCGCCAACCGTCAGGCCGGCCCGAAGAAAATGCCGGCGCTGAATGTTTTCCAGTTCAAGCTGTTGCGCAGGTTCAATCCTGACGCGCTGACGCGTTGTTATTTTAAATTCAGTCATGACCCATTTTTCTCGTTATCAGGCGTCCGCACTCCACCCGTGATCATTGGCACCAGGGTTTTTGGTACCAGAATCACCAAGACCAGGTGAATCACCACAAACGCTGCAATCATCGCCATGGCCGCAAAATGTACGTAACGAGCAACGTCATAGCCGCCCAGTAACGCGACCAGCTCTTGAAGTTGAACCGGTTTCCAGATCGCTACACCCGAGATCACGATCAGTACACCTGCCGCCAGCACGATCCAGTACATCAGGCGCTGTACTGCGTTATAGACACCCTTTTCATGCACCAGCCGAAAGCGCAAGGCATCGGTCAGATCATGCTTCAATGCGGCAATGCCGATGGGCAGCAGCTCACGTTTGAAATGACGACTGGCCAACCCGTACAGCACATAGATTGCGCCGTTGATCAGCAGCAGCCACATGAACGCAAAATGCCAGGCAAGTGCCCCGCCCAGCCAACCGCCCACGGTCAATGACACCGGAAACCTGAAACTGAACAGTGGCGAGGCGTTGTAGATAGCCCAACCGCTCATGAACATGCAGACCATGCAGGCCGCATTGAGCCAATGGGTGAGGCGAACCGGCCAGGGATGCAGTTTCTTCTGTCTCACGTGGTTCCCCTTGCAAGCCTTCCGTGTAGCGGAGCGTTGCCAGAAGGCAACGCTCAAGCTTTCTCAGATGATTACATCGGTGGCTGGAAGCCATCCTTGCCGACTGCAATGCCGCGTGCGGTGCCATCTGCAGCGGGGAACACGACAATTTTCGTTCCTTTGACCAGCTCATCGGCTTTGCCTGGCTCGACGTAGGCGATAGGCACGTCATCCGGCACGACGATTTGTTTCTCACCGCCCTGGTAGTTGACGGTCAACGTGCGGCCGTCGGTTTTGGACAGTTTGCCAACGGTGCCGTTGGTCATGGTGCCAGTGCTGCCGTCCGCGTTCTGCCAGCCGTAATGACCTTCGCCGCTGCCCTTGAGCCTGGCGTCGAATACCGTGACCTCAAGCGCCTTCAAGGTTCCGTTGGCCTGCGGGATGGCCGCCGAGCCGATGAAACTGTCGGATTTGATCGAGTCGATATTGGCCTTCGATACCCGGCTGATACCGGTCTTGTCAGTCAGTCCGATCATCTGCTGGGCGCCAGAGCGGACAGTGAAGGTCAGCGTGTTGTTGCTGACGCTTTCCACCGTACCGCGCAGTGGTTTGATGACCGGCATGTCGGCGGCGGTGGCAATGACGGCAGCGCTGAGCATCACCAAACCGAACGTGGTAGACAGGGCGTTTTTGAGTTGCATGGCGACGATTCCTCATGGGTTGATGTGTCGCCATCCTCGACCGCAGACCGGGACGTCACGATGACCGCCGAATGACATTTTTGTCATTCGTCAGCCCTGCCGGTGAATGACAGAAATGTAACCGACTGCGCCCGTTCATCCCGCTACACTGCACAGCCGAGATACCGATGTCGCGGGCTGAATCCCGTCATGAAGAGACCCGAGCGCGCCTCACGATGCATATCCTGCTGATCGAAGATGACACCAAAACAGGTGAGTACCTGAAAAAGGGGCTCGGCGAGTCCGGTTACAACGTCGACTGGACCCAGCACGGCGCCGACGGTCTGCACATGGCCTTGCATACGACCTATGACCTGATCGTGCTGGACGTGATGTTGCCCGGGATTGACGGGTTTCAGATCATCGAGCTGTTGCGCGCCAGACAAGACGTACCCGTGCTGTTCCTTACCGCGCGCGACCAGTTGCAAGACCGCATTCGCGGTCTGGAACTGGGCGCCGATGATTACCTGATCAAACCTTTTTCGTTTACCGAACTGCTGTTGCGCATCCGCACTATTCTGCGCCGCGGTGTCGTGCGCGAAGCCGACCATTTCCACCTTGCCGATCTCGAACTGGATCTGGTCCGGCGCCGCGTGACCCGCCAACAACAGGTGATCGTGCTGACCAACAAGGAGTTCGCCCTGCTCCATCTGTTTCTCCGTCGAGCCGGCGATGTGTTGTCCAGGACACAAATCGCTTCGGAAGTCTGGGACATGAATTTCGACAGCGATACCAACGTGGTGGACGTCGCTGTCAAGCGCCTGCGCAACAAGGTCGACCAGCCCTACCCGATCAAGCTGATCCATACCATTCGCGGTATCGGCTATGTCTGCGAGGTGAGGCCATGCGGTCCCGACGCCAACCCTCGCTGACGCTGCGATCGACCGTGGCGTTTGCCATGGTCGCGATGCTGGCCGTGGCCGGCGCGGGCTTCTATCTGTATCAGACGATGAAAGCCTCGGTATTGATCTACAGCGATCACGCGGTGATGGGCCGTCTGGAGCATTTCCGCAAGCTCCTGCATTACGAACTCGCCATCGAAAAGCTGCGCGACGGCCCGCAGATTTTCAAGAACATGCTCGACAGCGAAGACGACATCTTCATCATTGAAGAGCCGGGGCAGCCACCGGTCATCCAGGTCAATCCACTCAACGTCACGTTGCCTGAACTGCCGGTGATCGGCCAGGACACAAAGCTGAGTGTCAGTGATCTGCGCAGCGGCGTGACCGACTCGGGAACAAGGCTGCGCGCCGCCTCCGTAGTCACGACGTCGGGTGGCCGTGCAGTCCGATTGACGGCCGCCCACCTTATGGGCAAGGAAATGGCGATGCTTGCAGCGTATCGCGAGCGCATCTACCTGGCCGTGGCCCTTGCCTTTCTGGCAACCGCGTTGCTGGGTTATCTGTTATTGCGTCGCGGGCTGCGTCCGCTGCGCAAAATGGCCGCCCATGCCGCAGCCATAACGCCTGAGCGTCTGCACAGCCGCATGGACAGCGCCGATACGCCGGTTGAATTGCAACAGCTGAGTGACGCCTATAACGCGATGCTTGATCGTCTTGCTCAGGGTTATCAGCGACTGACGCAATTTTCCGCCGACCTTGCCCATGAAATCCGCACGCCGGTCGGGTCGTTGATGGGACATTGTCAGGTTGCCCTTCGCCAACGCCGTAGCGAGGACGAATATCAGGCGCTGATCGCTTCGAACCTTGAAGAACTCGAACGGATCTCGCGCATCGTCGAAAGCATTCTATTTCTGGCGCGCGCCGATGAAGCGCAAGCCGTAGTGGAGCGCCAGCAACTGTCGCTGCATGACGAATCACAGCGCATCGCTGAGTATTTTGAGGGTTTGGCTGAAGAGCGGCGAATGAGCTTCCAAATAACGGGCGATGGTATCGTGCTCGCTGACCCCTTGCTGCTGCGCAGAGCGTTGAGCAACCTGGTGGCGAACGCTGTTCGCTACGCTTACGAGGGCACCGAGATTCTGATACGGGTATTGGAAACCCACGGAGGTGCCCGGATTGAGGTGGAGAACCAAGGGCCGGTGCTGGGCGACGAAACCCTGGGCAAACTCTTCGACCGCTTTTACCGTGGCGATGCGTCTCGGCACCAGAATTCCGACTCCTACGGGCTTGGCCTCGCCATTGTCGTGGCCATCATGCAACTGCATGACGGCCACGTGGGTGTCGAACAGCCAAGGGCCGGGACTATTCGTTTTTCGCTGTCGTTCCCTTGAGCTGCTCGAACGGTGCAAACTGTTCTTCGCCCGCTGCGGGTACCCAATCTTTTAACGGCGTCAGGAAATGCATTTCAAAACGACGTGACAGGAACGCCCACTTTCCGTCCCGACGTTCAAACCTGTCGTGGTAAAGACCGCTGACTTGCACCGGGCCTTTTTCAATGTCATGAAACAGGCAATCCGCAGCTACCGTGCCCACTGCGCTGTCACCCTCGATTTCAATCAGCGGGTTGGCCATCCAGTGGTGCATATGGGGCATCTGGCGCCAGCTGTTTTGCGCCATCGCCAGGATTTCGTCACGGTTTCCAGCCTGGCCAAAACCCGGTAGATCCAATGTGGACTCTTCGTGCCAGATTGAGCTAAGAAGCGAGGCGTCGATGCGGTCGAAAGCATTGGCGTAGGCGCTGATCAGCGACTCGATGGCGGCGCGACTTTCCAGGGCGTCCAGTCGGGCTGTCAGTTGTTCATTGTTCATGATGAGGTTTCCTGCAGGGGCTGCGCATAAGCGAGGAAGGCAGCCCTGCGCAAGGGCTGCGCTACGGTTGAGCACGTGGTCAGATCTGCGACAGGCCGCCGTCGACCATCAACTCCACACCGTTGACATATTTCGCATCGGCAGACGCAAGAAACAGCGCCGACGAGGCGATTTCCTCAGGCTCGGCCATATACCCCAATGGCGTGATCTGCTCGACGTGCTGACGCAGCGCGGCGACGTCGGTTTCGCTCATCTTCAAGCCGTTATCCATCAGCGGTGTGCGGGTGAAGCCAGGGCTCAGGACATTCGCTCTGATCTTGCGACCTTTGAGTTCGTTGGCCCACGTCCTGGCAAAGGAACGTACCGCGGCTTTGGAGGCGTTGTAGAGGCTCAGTCCTTCCATGCCATTGCTGGAACAGATAGAGGCCGTCAGCACGATCGAAGCGCCATTTTTCAACAATGGCATCAACGTCTGTACAGTAAAAAAGACTCCCTTTACGTTGATGTCGAACATGTTGAAATAGGCGGCCTCGGTGGTCTCGCCCAGCGGGTTCTTTTCACAAATACCCGCATTGGCAAACACTGAGTCCAGTTGATCGCCGTGCGCCTCAATCGTCGCCTTGAGCTCGTCCAGATCAACCTGGCGCGCGACATCGGAAATGACCGCGACCGCCCTGTCGCCAAGCTTGGCCACCGCAGCCTCCAGCGTGGCTGCAGAACGCCCGGTGATGTAAACGCGCCTGGCGCCCTCGGCAATCAAACCCTGTGCAATCGCAAATCCGATCCCGGTGGACGCGCCGGTGACGACTGCGACCTGATCAGCGAATTTACCTGACATAACTGACTCCTCGATTTCGGTTGTGTGGCTCGACTGGAACCACAGTGCGGCCATTTTGCGAGGAGGCAGGGGCGCAGCGGCACTGCCATAAATGAACATTGGCCGTTCATTTATGTGAGGCGTCAGCCAGGGTTTGATCGTTTAGATTGAAGTCAGCTTATTCAAAGCATGACTCGCAATCGAAAATATTCTGGAGCCGAAGGGTTTCAGAAAGGAGACCTTATGCCTGAGAAAATAGTAGCCCTTCCGGAACAGCGGCGCTGGCTGATGTTCGCCATCCTGTTGGTCGGTGCATTCTTGCCGCCGCTGGATTTCTTCATCGTGAACGTAGCGCTGCCTTCGATTCAGCAATCGCTGGGCACGGCCTCCTCTGCCGAACAGTTGATCATCTCTTCTTACGCGGCGCTGTATGCCGTGACACTGATCACCGGCGGAAGGCTTGGCGACATCTTTGGCCGCATGAGAATGTTCTTCGTTGGCCTGATTGGCTTTGCCGTCGCCTCACTGATCTGCGGTGTCGCCGAGTCACCCTGGGTGTTGATCGCCGGACGCTCGCTGCAAGGCGTGACGGCCGCTGTCATGGCGCCGCAGGCACTCGCTTCAGTGCAGGCGATATTCCCTGAGTCGGAAAAACCCTTGGCGTTGAGCCTGTACGGTGCGGTGTTTGGTTTGGCGTCGGTAGTCGGCCAGGCACTTGGCGGGATTCTGATCTCGCTCAACCTGATGAACCTGGGCTGGCGGTCGATATTTCTGGTGAATCTACCGATTGCGTTGCTGGTCATTCTGATCGCCATCCCCGTGGTCAAGGAAACCCGCGCACCCCAGACCAGCAAGCTGGATCTGGGTGGAACGCTGTTGTCGATGGTGACGCTTGCGGCGCTGATCGTTCCACTGATCGAGGGACGTGAAGCGGGCTGGCCGTGGTGGGCCTGGCTGTCGCTGGCGGCGGTGCCACTGCTGGCCTGGCTGTTCTGGCGCTACGAAGCCCGCTTGTATCAAGCGCAAGGCGCGCCGTTGCTGAACCCTGCTGCACTGCGTGCGCCCGGGCTGGGCCGGGCATTGCTGGTGGCGCTGACTTTTTACGCGATCGGCGTGTTCTTCCTGCTGTTTTCCATCTATTTACAGGGAGCGCTGCATACGAGCCCGCTCAGTGCAGGTCTGGTCTTTCTGCCATTCGGCGCTGGTTTCTTGCTGGGGCCGCTCGCCACCCATCTGTTCCGGCGTTTGCTGGGGTCTTATGTGAATCCCTTTGGCATGGCACTGGAAGTGCTGGGTTTTGTACTGTTGGCCTGGCTCGTGGCGCACACACCGACGGCCGTCACGCCCTCTGCGCTGTCCCTTGCCGTGATTCTCTTTCTGATCGGCTTCGGACAAGGACTGGCCCTTCCGACATTGATGCGCATGATCACAGGACGCGTGGCACCGGCGTATTCCGGCATGATTGCGGGCATCACCAGTTCCACCCTGCAAATCAGCACGGCACTGAGCGTGGCGATCATCGGTGGCATTTTTTACACGCTTCTGGGCAAGGACACGGACGCGGCGGCCATCACCCACGCCTTCACCGTCGCCGTACTGTGCATCGCTGCCTGTCTGGCCGTAGGCGCAGGACTGAGCCTGAGTCTGGCGCGCCAACCTGCTGCAGAGCTGCAAACGGCGGCCATGCACTCGGCAGAGTGAATCAAACGCCTGCCTGAGTGCCGATCATGACGGAGGCCAGGTCGGCAAGCGCGCGCAGGCTGTCCATCTGGCGCATGTCCTGGTGGTAGCCCATCCAAATGTCGCGGCCTGGTGGCGGTTCATCTGAATCGATCAGACGCAGCGCCGTCAACTGGTCGCCCAAAGCGCGGGGCAATACCGCGACGCCCTGCCCCTGCGCACACATTTGCGCCTGGACTGTGCGGCTGCTACTGGTAAACACGGTACGCGCCAGAGGGTAACGCTGCTGCAGCCACTGCACATCGGGATAATGAGACTGGGCAACACTCATGGTGATCAGACCCAGCCCGGCGCCCTGTGGCTCAGGGTCAGCAGATCCAACGGCTGCGTATAACCCGTAAGTCAGGGAGATCAGCTTGCGGTGCACGATATCGGGTTCGGTGAACGGAACGATTCGAAACGCGATGTCGGCGTCGCGGCGAGCCAGATCAAACAATCGATGCCCGGCAATGACCTCGGGCACGATCAATGGATAACGCCGGCCCAGTTCACTCAGCACCGGGGCCAGCACATAACAGGCGAACCAGTCAGCGCAGGAAATGCGCAGCACACCTTCGGGCTGTGCGCTGTCCCCCGCGAGGCGCCTTTCGATGGCCAACGCACTTTGCTCCATTTCCTGCGCGAGGCTGAGGAGCTTCTCGCCGCTGTCGGTCAACACGAGACCTTGGTTGGTACGCAGGAAAACGGGTTGGCCACTGAACTGTTCCAGCACCTGCAAGCGCCGCCCCACGGTCGGATGGCTGACCCCCAACAGCTTGGCGGCAGCGCCCAATGACCCGCTGCGGGCAATCGCGAGAAAGACCCGCACATCACTCCAGTCCATGCTCTGCCCCCGTACAAAAATGAACAGTGAGAGTGCAGCAATGGCAGTGCCGTAGCAATCCCGTGCCCGACATACTTGTCTGCATTCACCGTCGTCGAATACCAACCGGAGACTGCAAATGAAGATTGGTTTTATCGGAGTTGGAAGCATGGGCAGAGCGATCATTCCGCTGCTCGTCCGCGCAGGCCATCACGTCTCGGCATGGAACCGCAGTCACGCGGCGATCAAGGATCTCGAAGGCATCAGCGTTATCGAAACGCCGGCCTCGGCGTTCCAGCAAGAGGTAGTCATCACTCTTCTCGCCGATGATGCCGCCGTCAGGCAAGTGCTGCTCTCCAGCGCTGTTCTGGAAACTGCAGACAAAGCTTGCGTGCATGTCGTGATGTCGACCTTGTCGCCTTCGCTGATGTTGGAGTTGCAGCGCGAACATGAAGCCGTCGGCATGCCATTGATCGCGGCGCCGGTCTTCGGCGTGCCCGCCGTGGCGGCCAAGGGCGAGTTGAATATCCTGGCGGCCGGATCGCAGGCCGCTGTCTCGACCGTCCAACCGCTGTTCGACCTGCTCGGGAAAAAAACCTGGTATCTGGGCGACCAACCTGAACAGGCCTGTATCGCGAAAATCGCCGGCAACATGATGATCACCCAAGCCATCCAGTCGCTGGGCGAAGCCAGCGGACTCGTTCAACGCCACGGACTGAGCCCTTCGATTTTCATCAAGCTCATGACCCAGACCCTGTTCGCCTGCCCCAGTTATCAACGTTATGGGCAGAACATCGTCAGCAGCAATTTTGAACCGGGATTCAAACTGTCGCTTGGCCTCAAGGATATGAATCTGGCGATCGATGCGGGTCGTCTCAAGGGGCTGGAGTTGCCAGCGGCGGATGCCGTGCGATTGAAAATGACGTCGGCGGTAGCCAGGGGAGATGGCGACAAGGACTGGTCGGTTTTTGCTCAGCAGACGAATCATTGAGAAGCTCTTTCGAACACCTGTCACGAGGTCATTCATGGAAAACTCCGACATCGCGCGTCAACTCTCAACATTCAGGAAAACCATCGACAATATCGACGCCGCCCTCATCCACCTGCTCGCGGAACGGTTTCGCTGTACCGATGAGGTCGGATTGCTCAAGGCCCGATATCAGTTGCCTGCGGTAGACGAGGCCAGAGAGCAGCAGCAATACCAGCGTCTGGCAGCACTTGCTCAGGAGGCCGAGCTGGATACGGCCATCGTGCAGAGGCTGATGCAGTTGGTCATTGGCGAAGTGGTCGAGCGCCACAGGCAGATCGCCGCCAGGCATGCCCCGGCACCCGCCAATAACCCTGACCCTCGGGCCTGACCCCGGCGCCACTTATCGAAGCAATCAGACAAACGAGCAGAACCGCATGAAATGGCCAACGATCGAGCAAATTCGCAGCTTCACCGATTTACCCTATGGCTACAGTTGGGATTACCTGAAACGTGAGGAGATCAATGTCGCGACAGATTTTTTCCGGACATGGTTTCCCTCCATTTCGGTGGGGTTGGCAAGCCCGTTTCTGGACCAGCAGTTCTACGCAGACAACGTGGTGCTCGAAGACGATCCGGATCGAGGCATATTCGCTACCGTCGTCCGCCAGAACGATGAGATTGTCGCTATCGCCACGTGGGAAAAAATTGACGGTGCTGACGTTATTTTCGGGCGGGTCGGCGCGGTAGCCAAACCGCACAGACAAGCCAGACTGGCCGTTGCGGCCCAGGACCTGGGAGAAAAAATCGGCACGTTCATGGGCGCGGGGCTGATCTATGGCATGGCAACAACCCGCACGCCGTATATGCAACAAGCACTGGAGCAAGCCGGTTACAAAGCGGTAGGGATAATGCCTGGCCTGGACCGGGAAGAAACAGCACCTGGAATCGTGCGCAGGGTTTACGAAGTCATCTACGTAAAACGGCTCGCACCACACGCCGACTTTCTCATTCCTGCCGGTCATAACCTTACCCCTACAGTCGCGCGACTTTACGCAGATATATTTCAAGGTGATGACGACACGAACTGACGAGCCAGCCTAGCAGCGAACCAACCATCGAAATGCTTCTGATCAGTAACGCTACCGGCTCGCGCCTTTTGCATCGATCGAGGTAGCCACATTAGGTAATGAGTTCAAAAAGACTCAGCAGCGGCTAAAAGCACCTGTGGGGTTGATTAATAGATGAGAAGTGAACTGAGTGGACGCGGCTCTGGCCCCTGAGTTGGCTTTCGTAACCGTTCTAACTTGGGGCTCCGCAATCATGACTGACCGTCAGATCATTGTTCCAGATGGCATGAGATTGATCTACGAGCGCGCGGGTTATGCACCAGCAGTAAAGGTAGGAAAAACTCTCTACTGCGCGGGTCAGGTAGGCAGGACGCCGGAATTATCCGTCATTGAAGAACCTGAGCAGCAGTTTTTAGCTGCATGGGACAATCTCCGGATCGTCTTGGAGGCAGGTGGCTGTAAATTTGAAGATGTCGTAGAAATGACAACTTACCACGTCGACATGCACCGTCACATGCCAATTTTCAGACGCGTAAAGGATAAAGTATTTCCGAGAAGCACTTGTGCATGGACCTGCATTGGTGTCAGTGAATTAGCTCGACCTGGCCTTCTCGTGGAGATCAAGTGCGTCGCAGTAGAGCGATAACCCTCTGACAAGAACCTGCATATCCAGGTCTTAAAATGGGTGACTACGCATGCGGTGGTAGATTCAAAATTACACTTGCCTGCTGCATCGGTAGGCGCGTGATAACACTTTACGCCGACGGCTAATACTGACTGGAAGCAGGCGCCAATCAATTCCGATGCGAGCAGAAAAATGCCTATCAGCGGATATCCTTAGCACTCGCTAAACGCAAATCCAAAGTCATCGCTTGACACTTGTGCCGCTTCGTTAAGTCGTTGGCGCAGCGCAGCCGTTAGCTGCCTCTCCACCACCCACGGATCCGACAGCGCGGCGAGTTGTGGCGCCAATTGCGGCGACAGGCTCATTAGCGAATGATTAAGCGATCGCGCCGTTTCAAAAGCGGCTTTCTGCACAAAGCTGATTTCCACCAGCTCCCCCTGCGCCTTGCGAAACTCCATCTCAGCCATCCGCGCCAAGTAGTGCTCGCGATGTGCACGCGCTTTCTGAAAGTCCGGGGACTGCCCTTGCGCGGGATCAACGGGCGGCGGCGCAGCCATGTTGGTCGGTTCGGATTGTGTAGCGACGTGGCTGTACACATTACGCTGAAGCCGCTTCTGTTGGTGGCGAGCAGCGACGGCAGCCTTGCTCGGGTCAGCGGTATCGCGGATCAATGCTTCGGTGGCCAGAACGTCGACCTGCTTGCCATTGGGGGACAGGACCAGTCGACCGTTTTCCTTCAGCCAGGTGATGTAACTCGGTGAGCGGCCGATGTGTGCGGCGAAGGCGCTCTTGGATAGGTACGTGACTGCGTTCATAAGCCCTCCTTTTCAGCGGCTTTCAATGAATCCTTTCAAGATTTCAATGGGTTGAAATTTCAGTAAGCTGGCGGGCCTGCCGCTAACGCGATCCCGCGGGTTTCCGACCCCGTGTCCTTTGAAAGTCCCCAGGGTCCCCGGCGGTTTTCGCCCGGTACGGTCGGTCGAGCCAGCATGCGAGTGACATGTCCTGCCCCATCCCTTTGGAAAGACGGACATCCCGGCGAAGGTTTCAGCTAGAGAGATTCCGCGAGTTCGATAACCCGTGTAGGGGGCGGCCCTCGGGGAGGACCCGTAAAAATCGGCGCCCTACCTGGCCTGTCCGGCTCATGCCTTCGGCTCGGCCTCGCTCAGGTCCAGCCGTTTGGCGACCCAGCGTTCGTACAAGCCGATGGCGACATCCGCGTCGGCCATCGCGGTCACCCTCCAGTTGCTCAGCGCTCAGGTCAACCTGACCGAAACCTTCAACCACATCTTGCGCACAGCGCCGAAGCGCGAGTGCCTAGCATTCCGTCTCAAGGCTGAACGCGGCACAGAGGAAAGCACTTTTGTCATCGAACTGGGCAGCGAACGCCACACGCTCACCCTGCCGAACGACAAGAAGATGCACCTCAAACTGGCCGACTTCATCGAAGAGATTGCCAACGGCCCGCTTGATACGAGCAACAAAGGCGATCTCGCGCATCGCCCGCATGCCGATCGCCAATATGGTCGCTTTGAAGTCCAAGACAAGCAGCGGGTACCCCACTTCTACGAATCACGCCAGCCGGCGAGGCAATCGGCTGTCTGGAGCAGTTATGAATCCCTAACTGATCACAGGGTTCCTGACTGGTACCAGTCATAGTGAGATTGAGGTAGGTGATGCGTTCCCTATTCTGCCGATTAACACTCCCACTCATTTCGGCCTAGAGTATTTTGCAAGTAGATCATCGGCTTTTTTGCAGATTTTAGATTGCACGTCACTAATCAGATGAAGGCGGGTCTGCCCTTTCAAAAAATAGTCTTGCCACAAATCAGTAGGCTTTTCACGGAGTGCGGAGATCCGAGTAGAGAATGCAATAATTTGTGAACCACCACTTCTGACTTGTTCAACAAACTGCCAATAAGAGGTACTAAGTTCGGCTTGTTCTTCTGAACTCAAATGGTGCTGGAGAATAATGTAAGCGCCGTAGAGCGCCGCATCAGCATTAGTCCAAGCTTTTCTAGCAGCTTCCGTTTTAATCGAGAACCAACCGTCGACTTCTCTGTTATCCCACACATCGTCGAGCAGGCTAAAGCCTAGTGAGACGTACCAATATCCCTCACCCGCGCTTTGACACGCTTGGTGGAAATCTCGAATAGCTCTGTATTTTTCAGCAAAAAGAAACTGCTTCCTCCAAGCACTTAAAGCAATCAATGCCGCAACTGCGGTGATAACGGTGGCAGCAGCCCCGAATATTTCAAAAAGATCGTGGACATTATCCACCACGAAAAAACCTGTCTTAATTGGAATCATCCCCCAAATCGCCCCTGTACAAAACAACGAAATACAGCCAACCCAGATCACCCAGTCTTTTTTCAAAAAAATCTCCCGCCAAATTTCACTTAACGAAGATTATGCCGAAGCCAAAGGCTTCCGGCGAGGATCCCCTATGTCCGCACAACAGAAGAAACACCCCTTCGATTTCAAAACTCAATACGGACTCGGCTTCAGCACTCAGGACGATGAGATCGTTGTCGACTTCTTCTGCGGTGGCGGCGGCGCCGGTACCGGGCTGGAGATGGGACTGGGCCGCGCGGTGAATGTCGCCAAGAACCACAGCCCGCAAGCAATCAGCATGCACACTGTGAATCATCCGGGCGCCGTGCATTACACCACCGACGTGTTCGAGGGTGATCCGGACACCGAGTGCGGCGGCAAAGCCGTTGGCTGGTTCCACATGTCGCCGGACTGCACGCATCACAGCCAGGCCGCCGGTGGCCAGCCGCGCAAGCGCGAGATTCGAAACCTGTCGTGGATCGGGCTGAAGTGGGCCGGCAAGAAGAAGCCCCGGGTTATCAGCTTGGAGAACGTGAAACAGATTCTCCAGTGGGGGCCGTTGATCGCCAAGCGCTGCAAGTCGACTGGTCGAGTGATGAAGCTGGGCGGTGCCATTGCCGAACCTGGTGAAGTCGTACCGGTCCATCAGCAGTTCCTAGTACCTGACCCGAAACGTCGCGGGCAAACGTGGGCAGTGTTCGTCGCTGAGTTGCAGCACCTGGGCTACGCAGTCGAGTGGCGGGTGATCAAGGCCTGCGACTTCGGTGCACCAACAAGCCGCGAGCGACTGTTCATGATCGCCCGTTGCGACGGCCAGCCGATTGTGTGGCCGGAACCAACCCACGCGAAGAACCCAGCCAAGGGCCAGCAGAAGTGGCGTACCGCGGCCGAGTGCATCGACTGGACCATCCCGAGCAAAAGCATTTTCGACCGGGCAAAACCGCTGGCACCTGCCACCCTGCGCCGAATCGCCAAGGGCATGAAGAAGTTCGTAATCGATGCGGCTGACCCGTTCATCGTGCCGATCGCGAACTGGTCCGGGGAAAGTGTCCAGTCTGCGCATGATCCACTGCGCACCGTGACGTCTTGGCCGCGCGGCGGATCGTTCGCCATGGCGAGCCCAATCATTGCGCCAGCAACCCATCAGGGTAGCGACCGGATCAACGCCCCCCACGCCCCGCTGCCGACGGTGACCTGCGCGAATCGCGGCGAGTTGACGCTGATCAGTCCGGTGCTGGTAGGCGCCGGTGGCCCGGCATATGCCGGAAATCCGGTAGCTGCGGATAAGCCTCTCGGAACCTTGATGACGCGTGGTCACCGCGCGCTCGCCGCTGCTCACCTGATCAAGTTCCGGTTTGCGGACGAAGGCAAGGCGCTCGACGAGCCGATGCCGACCATCACCAGCGGCGGCGACTACAAGCGCCCGGCCGGTGCCGCTCACGCCATGGGTATCTCAACCGTGTTCATGGCCCAGATGAACGGCGGGTTCAACACCACCGACGCCAAGAGCGTCGACGATCCGATGACCGCGGTGACCAATACCGGAAGCCAGCAGCAGCTGGTGACAGCGAACCTGGTGCACCTGCGCGGCAACTGCGATGCGCGGGACACCGCCGATCCGCTGCACACCATCAGCGCCGGCGGCACTCACCATGGACTGGTCACCGCATTCATGGAGCGCCAATTCGGCGCCAGCGTCGGCCAAGGTGTAGACGAACCGGCGCCGACCATCACAGCAGGAGGTGGCGGGAAGAGCTCGCTGGTCGAGTTGCAGCTATCGCCGGAAGTTGAAGCGGGCGCGCTGCGGGTTGCGGCATTCCTGATCAGCTACTACGGCACGGAGAACATGAGCGCCGCCGACGCGCCAGCGCCAACCATCACCACCAAGGATCGGCTGGGCCTGGTAACCGTCACCATCAAGGGTACGCGGTACGTGATCGTCGATATCTGCCTGCGGATGCTGCAACCGGCCGAGCTGTACAAGGCCCAGGGCTTCCCCGCCGACTACATCATCAGCCATGGCGCCGACGGCAAGCCATTCACCAAGACTCAGCAGGTGCACATGTGTGGCAACAGCGTCAGCCCGCCGCCGATGGCTGCATTGGCGAGGGCAAACAATCCGTGGAGTGTGACTGAGCGGGAATCTGTGGCTGCTTGACGCTCTTCAAAAACTATTTGGAGAGGAAAGGGAAACCCGGGTGCGGCTCTACAACCCGGGGCGACCGTCAGATCAAGATAATGCGCATTTCAGCAGCACGATCAAGAACTTCAGGTCTAGCCTGATAGTAATCTCAATTTGCATAAGAACCTCCTGGGTTGAGTCAAAATAGAACCACGCAACGGGTAACCGCTTTGTAATTCATGCAACTGCCTATTCGGCAGATGAAATTACGGATATGCCCCGTAAAGCTTGATCTTTTGACTTGACTGAGGAGACTCAGGGTTCGCGCACTCTACGCAATATCTGTGATGCCGTAAAGCCACTACCCCTCAACATAACCCCACCTCTGTTCACAGCCACGATATTTGGCCAAGGCGAAGCTATGTCTCAAACAAAGGAACGGCCGATCCTGTTCTCGGCGCCGATGGTGCGCGCCATTCTGGAAGGACGGAAGACGGTCACGCGGCGAACGGTCAAGGTTCAGCCGCATATCGACGCCAGTGGCAATTTCTGTGTAGGACGCTCCAACTACGGCCAGGACGGTTACGGCAAACCTGTGACCAAGCACTTCATCAAAGACTGCTGCCCCTATGGCAAGCCCGGCGACCGGCTTTGGGTGCGCGAGACCTGGGCTCGCGCTGGCAATGATGATCCGGGATATCTGACTTACCGGGCGACCTACCCAGCCTGTCTACCTCAGGACCTGGAAAACGTCCCACCGGCGAGCGACGTCCGCTGGAAGCCAAGCATCCACATGTTTCGCGCCGACAGCCGCGTTCTGCTGGAAATCACCGACGTCCGTGTCGAGCGGTTGCAGAACATCAGCGAAGACCAGGCCCAGGCCGAGGGCTGTTTCTTCACTGACTACGGCCGAAAGTGTGGCCATGGCGGCAATGGATGGAGGGAGGTCGGCGACTGCCCGGCGCCGAAGGAACATCACCCGCAGCGCGACGGCTGGATGTGGGACAGCACGACCAGTCATGAACAATGCCTTGGCTCTGCGCGCAACGTCTTCGGCAACCTGTGGAACACAACCGGCGGAGACTGGGACGCCAACCCCTGGGTCTGGGTCGTCGAGTTCAAGCGGGTGGCGCCATGATCGCACTCGGCTGGTTCGCCTACGTGTACTGCTACAAGAGACCGAAGTGATGAGCCCACCTTCAAGAGGTCGGAGTGTGTCCCTACATCTAAAGAGATGTTCGTGCAGACTCACTTAATCAATGTGCAGTTCACTTTGTCGAGCCATCGTTTTGCTTTTAAATTTAGGATGTCAATTTCGCAGCTTTCTTACAGATGTGTCTTGATCTTCGGGGTACAAGTAAGGGAAAAGTTTCTTATCCAAGATAAGAGCTATAGCGGTCCCCTCCATGTAACCGTTTACGCAGCGGTTACCAGCGGGTGCGGCTTCTCTCCAAGGAATGATGTGCAAATCAACTTTAGTGATACCAGTCGCCCCCAAAGCATTTGCCTTGAATTTCAACGTGTTCGTCAGTAGTTGAACGTTCCCATCGGTTAGAAGCCCTGCAATACACATCTTTATGTGTACCTGTTTGAGTACCGTCCCGAAGCTCTCTGGGGTGCCGCCATACGCGCTATGTACCTCATGCACTTTTTCCTTAATGCTCTTCCACTCCGCTTCGGAAGCGGTCGCAGCAGTCTCTATGTCGTCACGCCGTGTATCCGGCAAGTGGCTTCCGCATCCAAAGAGAGAACCAATTAGTACAGCAAAGCCGACAGCATACAAACGCATCCATGAAACTCCCTAATTAGAAAGCCTCAAATGATAGCAGTCAGCTATCCGATAGAGCGACTCTCAGCCTTACCCCTCCCCCAACTCAACAGCCTGCCGGTGTACGGCGGGCGAGGTATCCCAATGTCCGAAGAAAAGAATGCATTCCGCGAGGCTGCTATCGAAGCCATCTCGGATATGGCTCAGCACCTGCCGCTTGATTTCGAGCTGCTGGTGGTGGCCTGCCGCCCCGGCAAGAAAGACTTTGACCTCGTGCTGCCGTCGCCCGAGTCGAACCTGAACAATGCCCTGGACGCGCTGCGCCGAAACGGGCTGAGCATCGACGGCGACAACGCCTACAAGCGTGACCTGCTGGATGCTGTGGTCGGAGCGCTGGCCCTCGGCGCGCAGAACAGCAACCCGCCACCGGCCGGACATTGGGGTCAGCGCTTCTGGGATATCGGTCGCGAAGAGCGCGGACTGCACGAAGAGTTGGTCGCCGCGCTGAAACTCAACCGCGAGAACCTGCGCGCCTGTCAAGCCACCATCCACCTAGCAGGCGGGTTCGACCCCGCATATGTCGACGATGCGCAGGCCGCAATGGCTGTTGCCGACGCGGTGCTGGCGAAGGCCGGCGCATAACCCTTCACCACCTTCTGCCGCCACGCGCGGCATGGAGCATCACATGACCATCCAGTTTCTATCTCACGAGGAGGTTTGCGAGCTCACCGGCGCGCGGACCAAGGCAGGACAGATCCTCAACCTGAAAAAGAACGGCGTCCGCCATACGATTAAAGTGAACGGCTGGCCGAGCGTCACCGCGATGGCGGTCACCGCCATCGGCGCATTTGAATCTGAAAAGCCCGTATGGAAATCACGTAAGGCCAGCTGACATGGGAAGACGACCAAGTAAACCCGGCTCGATCGCCAGGCTGCGGGAACGCAAGAAAGCCAGCGGCCGGGTGTTTTACTACTACGATACGGGCGGCAAGGACCGCAGGGAAATTCCGCTGGGTAGCGACTACGGCTTGGCGATCATGGAGTACGCGAAGCTTGAGCGTGATCGCACCGCAACCGATCTGGTCGCCAAGGTCATCACGTTCCGCTACGTCGCCGAAAAATACATGGTCGACGTCGTCCCCACCAAAGGCACGGCGACCCAGGCTGACAACAAGCGCGAGCTAAAAAACCTGATCGCTTTCTTTGATGACCCACCCGCGCCGCTGGAAACGATCGAGCTGTTGCACGTACGCCAGTACCTGACATGGCGCAAGGCCGCGCCAGTGCGCGCGAACCGGGAGAAGGCACTGCTCAGCGCCATCTGGAATTACGCCAGGGAGAAAGGCTACACCTCCCTTGCCAACCCGTGCGCTGGCATCAAGGGCAACAAGGAAACCGGGCGGGACACGTATGTCGAAGATGCGCTGTTCAAGCGTGTGCACGACAAGGCAGACGTGGGCCTACAGGACGCAATGGACCTCGCCTATCTCACCGGGCAGCGGGTGACCGATACCCGGCTGATGGACGAGCGCGACGTACGCGACGGGCAGATTTGGGTGCTGCAGGGCAAGACAAAGGCTAAGCGTCGGATCGAGATAACGGGAGAGCTTAAGGTTTTGATTGATCGGATCATGTCCCGCAAGTCAGAACACAAGGTCCGCTCGACGCGGCTGATCGTTACAGAGGACGGCACACCGATGACGGTGGCGATGTTGCGCAGGAGATTCGACTTGGCTAGGGAGGCGGCCGGCGTGGCCAAAGCTGAATTTCAGATGCGCGACTTGCGCGCCAAGGCGGGTACCGATAAGGCTGAATCCAGTGGCGACATCTTGCAAGCCAGAGATCAACTTGGGCATACGACGGTGGTTATGACCGAGCAGTACATCCGCAATCGAAAAGGCAAAAAGGTCATGCCTACCAAGTGAATTGCGGACCAACTCCAAAATAGCGGACCAGAAACAAACAAGGGTTTGCATCAGCTTTCGCCCGCAAACCCTTGATTTAAGATGGTGCCCGAAGCCGGAATCGAACCGGCACGCCCTTACGAGCGGGGGATTTTAAGTCCCATGCGTCTACCAGTTTCGCCATTCGGGCGGTAGCGCGGTGTTGCTTTGTTCAGCCTTGCGGTTGCGGTCCTGACAGGATGGCCGCTTGAAAAGCCGAGCGGGGAATATATACATCACGTCCCGGTGAAGCAAGTTTGGAGCGCGCGATTTGAGAACTAAATATCGCTGACCGCGAAAAATCAAAAAGCTCAAGAAATCAGGGAGCTACGGAGTTTGTTTGAAGTCGACGCCGAGGTTACTGGCAAATCGCAGCAACCCGACTGGAAATTGGGCCGATAGACTCAAAAGATTCAGATGCTCACGATCACGTTAGCTGCACGGGTGACAGATGTTTCATCGATTGAGATTATGAGCAGGCAACCCAAGACTGGACGGGATGTCTACGCTAAAGGATGGCCTCGAAAGCGATGAAAGGTAATTAGCACGCCCCCTTCACCACGATCACGCCTCACAGAACGTCACCAGAGCAGAGCTCAGGGATGTACAAGCAATCAGGAGATTTGATTCCATGCAAATGAGTGACACCGTTCTAAAAGCGTCTTTAAGCCAAGAGGAGCGCTCGGCGATCGCCGAGATCGAAGCGACCACCAATATCCTGCAGCTCGTCACCCGTCTGACCGGTACACGCTTTGCCGGAATCGCAAAATTCACGGAAACGGAATGGATTGTATGTTCGGCGTACGATCCGATTGAACTGGGAATAAATGTCGGCGATACGCTGGATCTGGAAACCACCCTTTGCAGTGAGTTTCGACGAAATCCCCAAGCCCTCTTCCTTCCACAAATCAGCAAGGATGGACGACTGTCGTCACGTCCTGTGGTGAAGCAGTATTCAATTGAAAGCTACGCAGGCGCGCCTGTTTTCCTGCCGGACGGGAGACTCTGGGGGGCCTTATGTGCTCTGGACTCAAGGGCTGTTCTGTTTGACAACCCCGATCTTGCAGAGACATTGACGCTGTTCGCGCGGCTCATTGGCTGCATCTTTTTCTCGAATCTGACGGTGGAAGGTGCCAGCCACATTCAGACCGGATCGTGCTTCGCTGATTGACCCTCCGCAAACATGTGAACACCACGTTTTTTGCAGACAATAAAAAACCCCGTAGATCATTGATCTACGGGGTTTTTGATAGTGGAGGCCGAGGTCGGAATCGAACCGGCGTAGGTGGATTTGCAATCCACTGCATAACCATTTTGCTACTCGGCCTCAAAGTCTTTGCTGTCAGTAGCACAACAACAAACACTGTACAAATTGGAGCGGGAAACGAGACTCGAACTCGCGACCCCGACCTTGGCAAGGTCGTGCTCTACCAACTGAGCTATTCCCGCTTGGTGTGGCGCATTCTATAGAATTAAGATGCCCCGTCAACCCCTTGATTCAAAAAACTTTTATTTCTTTTCGACGTCGGTCTTCAGGTGCGGCCAGGCAGCGCGAAGGTATTGAACCATCGACCACAGGGTAAGCCCTGCCGATACGATCAGCAGCGTATAACCGAGCACGACCCAGAAGCTGAATGCCTTTGGATGAGCCAGCAGAATCACCAGCGCGAGCATCTGCGCAGCGGTTTTCCATTTGCCCAGATTGGAAACGGCCACCTGCGCTCGTGCGCCGAGTTCGGCCATCCATTCGCGCAGGGCCGAAATCACGATCTCGCGACCGATGATGACCGCCGCTGGCAGCGTCAGCCAAAGATTGCCGTGTTCCTGCACCAGCAGGACCAGGGCAACAGCGACCATCAGCTTGTCGGCGACCGGATCGAGGAAGGCACCGAACGGTGTGCTTTGCTCCAATCGGCGCGCCAGATAACCATCGAGCCAGTCGGTTGCAGCCGCGAAGGCGAACACCGAAGCGGAGGCCATGTAACTCCACTCGTAGGGCAGATAGAACAGCAAAATAAAGATCGGGATGAGCAGGACGCGTAGAACGGTAATCAGATTAGGGATATTCATCGGCACAACTGGCTACGAGGTGAAGGGGCATTCTACTCACTATGCAGGTTCGCATAAATCGACTCAGCGAGCTTTTTACTGATCCCCGGGGCTTTGGCGATCTCTTCGATGCTTGCACGAGACAGCTCCTGCAATCCACCAAAATGTTTCAACAGGTCACGGCGGCGGGTCGGCCCTACCCCTGCCACGCCTTCCAGCGTTGAGGTTCGGCGGGTCTTGCCGCGACGAGCGCGATGCCCCGTAATTGCGAAGCGGTGCGCCTCATCGCGGATCTGCTGAATCAGGTGCAAGGCGGGTGAATCGCCGCGCAAGGTGAACTCGTGGGCTGCATCATTCAGATACAACGTTTCGAAACCGGCCTTGCGCGTGGCGCCTTTGGCGACGCCCAACAGGATCAGATCCGGCACGGCCAATTCGTTGAGCACATCACGGGCCATCGACAATTGACCCTTGCCACCGTCGACCAGCAGGATGTCCGGCAACTTGCCTTCGCCGTCCTTGAGTTTGCTGAACCGGCGGGTCAGCGCCTGGTGCATGGCCGCATAATCGTCGCCGGCGGTGACGCCTTCGATGTTGTAGCGGCGGTAATCCGACTTGATCGCACCTTCCGGCCCGAACACCACGCAGGAGGCAACCGTAGCTTCGCCGCTGGAATGACTGATGTCGTAGCATTCCAAACGTTGCGGCGGCTCATCCAGATTCAGCACTTCGGCCAGCGCGTCGAATCGCGCGGCGGTGTGCTGACGGTTGGCCAGACGCGCGCCCAAGGCTTGCTCAGCGTTGGTCACTGCCAGTTGCTGCCAGCGCGCACGGGTACCGCGCACCCGGTGACTGATGGCCAATTCGCGGCCGCGCAAGGTATGAATCCCTTCGATCAGCGCTGGAAAATCTTCGTGAACCACATTCACGATCAACTCGCTCGGCAAATCGCGCTCGGGGCTGCTGATGTAGTACTGGCCGAGAAACGCCGCCATGACTTCGGAAACGTCTTCCTCGATGCCGACCTGCGGGAAAAAATTCTTGCTACCCAGCACTCGCCCGCCGCGCACGCTGATCAGGTGGACACAGGCGCCGCCTGGGTTGACGAATGCGGCAATAACGTCGATATCGCCGGTTCCGCCTTCCATGCTTTGCTGGTCCTGCACCCGGCGCAGCAAGGCGATCTGGTCACGCAATTCGGCCGCGCGTTCGAATTCGAGATTGATCGCTGCCTCTTCCATCGCGGTGGACAGCTCGTTGGTCAGCGCGTGGCTGCGACCTTCGAGGAACATCACCGAGTGGCGCACGTCTTCGGCGTAGACGTCAGGCTCGACCAAACCCACGCATGGTGCCTTGCAGCGTTTGATCTGGTATTGCAGGCACGGACGGGTGCGGTTCTTGTAATAGCTGTCTTCACACTGACGGACGAAAAAGGTTTTTTGCAGGATGCTCAGGCTTTCGCGAATGGCGCCGGCACTCGGATAGGGGCCGAAATACTTGCCCTTGGCCTTTTTTGCGCCGCGATGGATGCTCAGGCGCGGAAACTGTCCGTCGGAGAGAAACACGTACGGATAGGATTTATCGTCGCGCAGCAGGATGTTGTACGGCGGGCGCCACTCCTTGATCAGCGTCTGTTCCAGCAGCAGCGCTTCGGTTTCGTTGGCGGTGATGGTCGTCTCGACCTGAGCGATACGCCCGACCAGTGCAGCCGTTTTCGGCGCCAGTCCGGTCTTGCGAAAGTAGCTCGCCAGACGTTTCTTCAGGTTTTTCGCCTTGCCGACATACAGCAGGCGCGCCTCGCTGTCGAACATGCGATAGACGCCCGGGCGACCGCTGACGGTCGACAGGAAAGCACTGGAATCAAATGTCTCGGTCATGGTCAGGCGCTGGCATCCACCATGCCGTGACGCACCGCGAGCAGCGTCAGCTCGACGTCGCTGCTGATCGAAAGCTTCTCGAAAATGCGGTAGCGGTAGGTGTTCACGGTTTTCGGCGACAGGCACAACTTGTCGGAAATGATCTGGACCTTCTGGCAGCCGACAATCATCAAGGCAATCTGGATTTCCCGCTCCGACAAGGCATCGAACGGCGAATCATTGGTTGGCTGGAATGATTTGATCGCCAACTGCTGAGCGATCTGGGGACTGATGTAACGCTGCCCGGCGAAAACCAGCCGAATGGCCTGAACCATTTCCGGGAGACCCGCCCCCTTGGTCAGGTAACCGGCGGCGCCGGCCTGCAGCAAACGCGTCGGGAAAGGGTCTTCCTCGCACACCGTAACGGCAACCACCTTGATGTCCGGGTGGCTGCGCAGCAGTTTCCGTGTGGCCTCGAGGCCGCCGATGCCGGGCATCTTGACGTCCATGAGCACTACGTCAGGCTTCAATTCACGGGCTTTGATCAGGGACTCTTCACCTGACTCGGCCTGACCCACCACCTGCAGGCCATCGATATCGGCCAGCATCCGTGTAATGCCTGTACGAACGAGATCATGGTCGTCGACCACTAGCACCCTAATCAAGCAGACACCTCGCGATATGGTCTTATTGGGATGCCGGACACCTTAGCAAAAAGTGCCAGACAGACCTAGCGGAAAGCCGCATTTAAAAAGTTTCAATTCGTCATTCAGGGCTTGCCGGCTGTGGGTTTCAGAGCACAGCTGTACTCAAATCGAGCTGCATTCTGAGGAAACACTCATCCCTGCCCACGATGTGCAGTCCTTTAGATGCATACAGTTTTTGCGCCGGGTTATTGTCAAACACTGTCAGCCGCAGTGCCGGTCGCCTTGCCTGCCGAGCCATCTCGATCACCTGATCAATGGCCCAGGAACCGGCGCCCTGCCCTTGCCACGGATGATCAATCTGCAATTCGCGTATGTACAGCGCTCGGGCATCCTCGCTCAGACTGACAAAGCCGATCAGCAGTTCATCCTGGAGGATCATCCAGTTCTCACGATACTGCCAGCCTGCGTCGAATGCCTCGTCCTGCCACAACAGATCGTGGTCAATGTAATAGCGCAGCATGTTGCGACAGGTCAGATCCCGCGCAAACGCAAGATCATCATGGGTGGCATGCCGAATTCGATAACTCATTCAGCTCTCTCCAATCGTAAAAATGTACTTTAACCAGATCGTTTACCAGTGATAGCCGTTTCGCTCGGCACGCAATAGCATTTTCTGATTGCTGACGCGTATCAGCGTCGAGTAAGCTCGGCGTATTCATCGGAGACAGACCATGTTCAACGCCTCTTCACAGTCTTGCATCGCCAGCGCCTCGCGCTCGATTGCGGCTGCGTGGGTCAACGACGCCTGCGCTCCAGACAACTTTTATTTTGGGTATTGGTTTAGCCACTGGCGCGCCTGATACCCAAACGGCGCCCATGATAACGGGTCGCCTACCAGAGATTTCTCAACCCCCGGTCGGCCTCCCGACCGGGGGTTTTGTTTTTTCAGGCCCATCACTTTCAGCGACACACCACACTTCGAGGATTCCACCATGAACTACGCCACTTATTACCGTTACGACAGCTTTAGCGCCTGGCGATTTACCAGCCTCCGCTCGGGACAGCCTGCCGCCTCCGATCGGTCACCTACCGGTGGCAAACACACACGCCTAGCCCGTACGGCCATTTGTCGAACACCCCAGTAGGGCCGAGTGCGCGGGAAAAACCCGCCATCCGCCCAGGAAGACCGAACATGAACTCTTCAGTTTCCGCTTTGCCGCTGTCCACTCTCGACTCTGCCAACGAAGCGCTGACCCTGCGTCTGCCCAGTTCATTGCAGCTCAAACAGCAGTTCCCGCTCAGTCATTCCCTGCAACAACAAGTCAATACTCACCGTCAGGCGGTGCGTGCCATCCTCAACGGTGAAGATCCACGCCTGCTGGTCATCGTGGGTCCCTGTTCTATTCACGACCCGCAATCGGCAATCGAATACGCCAGCAAGCTCGCTCGTCTGGCTGAGGATGTCAGCGGTGAAATGCTCTTGGTCATGCGCGCCTACGTTGAAAAGCCACGTACCACGATCGGCTGGAAAGGCCTGGCCTACGATCCGCATCTGGATGGCACTGATGACATGGCCGCCGGCCTGATACTTTCCCGCGAACTGATGCTGGAAATGATCCGGCTCGGACTACCGGTTGCCACCGAACTGCTCCAACCCATGGCTGCCAATTACTTCGATGACCTGCTGAGCTGGGTGGCCATTGGTGCCCGCACCACCGAATCGCAAATTCACCGAGAGATGGCAAGCGGCCTGAACATGCCGGTCGGCTTCAAAAACGGCACCGACGGCGGCGCCGCCGTTGCCGTCGACGCCATGCGCTCGGCAGCTCATCCGCATCGGCATTTCGGCGTGGACAGCCAAGGGCATCCGGCGATCGTGCAAACCGCTGGCAATGCGGACACCCACATGGTGCTGCGCGGCGGCCATCATGGGCCAAACTACGACGCAACCAGCGTCGCCAAAATCAGCGCCGAACTCAGCCGACTGAAGATCCCCAGTCGAATCATGGTCGATTGCAGCCACGCCAATAGCGGCAAGGACCCACTGCGTCAGCCAGGGGTGTTCAACGACGTGCTTGAGCAACGCTTGCGCGGTAACCATTCGCTAATCGGCATGATGCTCGAATCACACCTTTTCGAAGGCTGCCAGCCGCTGAGCACTTCTTTGCGCTATGGCGTATCGATTACCGATGGCTGCCTCGGCTTCGGCGCAACCGAACAACTGCTGACCGACGCCGCACACCGTCTCGCACAGACCAGGAGGTAATCGCAAGTCGCCCTCCTGCTCCATTCAGAGCGCGGAGGGCTGACGTTCCCACGCTATGCCATTACGCTGATCCGTCTCACCGCAGATTGCTGACTGACGTCATCCAGACGTTCTACGGTGTAAGCAATCTCGACCGTTGTCCCATGATGTTCCCGCCAGAAGCGGTGAGGGACAATGAAACTCAGCGGTTGCCCGGCCAGCTCCGAAGTGATTTCAAGATCATCGCGGTGACTGAAAAATTCGCCGTCAAGCTTGAGATAGACCAGCTCATCCTCCTGCACTTGCGCGTCCTCAATGAGAATGGAAACCCCGTCTACCGAATCCTTCACTGACAACACATTTTCAATCGCTTCAACGACATCCGGCGCAGCCAGCCGAGCACGCACCGCCGGCCCGATGAAAACTTTCGCTGGCTCCGAGGTGCGAACCGTTCCACAGGGTTGTTCGACACGGTAGGCGACGACGACCTCACCGCCGCGATGCGCTTCGATATAGCAGCCCGGTACCCAGAACGACAGATTTTGTGCAACGACGTAGGCCTCCACGTTCAACGTGTCGGTAAAGATCTCGGGCGAGGTATCACCGTGCCAGGACAACATCACCCGGTCCCCCGCCGACATTCTCGCGTAGGGCTGCAACGTAACCAATGTGCCCTCGGTCACTCGCGACGGCTCCAGCGCTCCGCTTACCGAGCCTTCTATCTGCGGTGCCAACAGTTGCGCGCGGACATCTCCCACAGACAGTTGCAGGCGAACAGACTCCACTGCGTTGGGTGCGGACGCACTTTGAAGTGTCCAGTAAACCTCGAGCGAACCACCATCCAGCGCAGCCACATGCATGCCCTTGATGACGAAGATGACTTCTCTGCCAACCTGAGCCTGGCTGACAAATCGAACCTTCTCGTATTGATAGGCGAAGCCTTCGATATCGAGCCCCTCCCAGCTCAACGTCAACTGATCACCACAATGCATGTTGGCATAAGGAGAAATGCGAACAACGGCCCTGGCCAACGAAGGCTCCAGAACGCTGCCCTCCAACCCATCAATCGTTGGCGCCATCAGAGGCTCGATAGACATTTTGGCAACTGCCGGCTGACGCATCCGCCAGCAAAACTCGACTTCATGGCTGTTCATTTTCGTCTCCACTCCCTGGAAAGCGTGCCGTTCCGAACGACGACACTGACATCTACATTGAGGACTTCTTTGGATGTTCTGGATGTCAGCCGAATACACCGCGACGACGGCGTAACCGCTACCAGCAAAGTAGGCAACTGAGGAGTTCGCGCAGTTATGACGACAAACGACCCGGCGAACTTCCGATTCGGATTTCACAGGTCTCCGAAATTTCGTACACCTCGTAGTCCATTTTCAAACACGAAGTGAAGCTTCTTCGTACTTCTTCAACGGGATGAGTGTTTTAGAGTGGCCCGGTGATTTCCCGATGAACTTCTACGAAAAAGGTAAGAACATGCAACGGAATGCTACAACTCGTTATCCCATCCTGTTGGTCCACGGTCTGTTCGGGTTCGAGCGTATCGGTCATTTCGAGCTGTTCCATGACGTCAAGTCCGCGGTGAAAGCGGCCGGCTGTCGAGTGTTTGTTCCACACCTTTGCGCCACTCACGACAACGAAATGAGGGGTGAGCAATTGCTGTCACAGATTGCCTGCGTGCTGCGAGGCACAGGCGCCAGGAAAGTCAACCTTATAGGACACAGTCAGGGCGCCTTGGCTGCACGCTATGCTGCAGCGCTTGCACCAGACCTCGTCGCTTCAGTTACCTCCGTCAGCGGCCCGAATCATGGTTCGGAGCTCGCCGACTTTCTGCGCAAGGCGCTGGTCCCCGGCAAGCTGCCGGAAGTGGTTGCGCAAAATGTTGCGACGCAATTTGCCGATCTTCTGTGCTTGCTTAGCGGCAGCGTGGCGTTACCGCAGAATGCGCTCGCCGCACTCAATGCGCTGACTACCGTTGGCGTTGGCCAATTCAATGACAAGTTCCCACAGGGTCTGCCGCAAACCTGGGGAGGCCACGGTGCCGAGCAAGTCAACGGCGTGCGTTATTACTCGTGGAGTGGAGTTGTTCCGCAATCGACGCAGCCAGCACTGGATCCGGTCCAAGGCATATGCCGGGTCCTGTCGCAATACTTCACCACCGAACCCCAGCAAAATGACGGTTTTGTCGGACGCTTCAGCGCTCACCTCGGCCATGTGATCCGCTCCGATTATCCGATGGATCACTTGGCCAGCCTGCGAAAAACTGCGGGCACGAAGATCTCTTCACCCGATCCGATCGAACTGTACGTCGAGCATGCCCGGCGCCTGCGTGCGGCGGATCTTTGAATAGAGTCAGGGACGCAGAATGGAACTTTGCCGAGAATTCGCCCACTGATTCCGGTAGGCTCCACATTTTATTGAAACAGTTCGGAGAATTTCCCATGGCTAAAGCCACTGCCCGCCACATCCTGGTTTCCAGCGAAGACAAGTGCAACGAACTCAAGGCCCAGATCGAAGGCGGCGCCGATTTCGCTGAAGTCGCCAAAGCCAACTCCAGCTGCCCGTCCAGCCGTCAGGGCGGTGATCTGGGTTCGTTCGGTCCAGGCCAGATGGTCAAGGAATTCGACACCGTGGTCTTCAGCGCGCCGATCAACGTCGTGCAAGGCCCGGTGAAAACCCAGTTCGGTTATCACCTGCTGGAAGTCACCAGCCGTCAGGACTGATTCGTCGTCCGATTGCTACAACGGCCCGCCTTCTGGTGGGCCGTTGTGTTTCAGTTACATATACGGCTGGCGAGTGGCGCGCGGCTCGCGTACAACTTGCGCTTATCGATTTTCCGTTCCAAGGCTGACGATGCGACTGGTTTTTCCCACACTGATGCTCACCGCCCTCGCCCTTCTCACGGGTGCCGCCGGTGTAGTCGCTGCGCCGCAACACGCACTGACCGTTTACGGCGAACCGGCGAAGTACCCCGCCGGCTTCAGCCATTTCGACTACACCAATCCGCAAGCGCCGAAGGGCGGGACAATGCGTCGCTCGGCGATCGAAATCGGACACTTCGACCATTTGCTGCCCTATATAGACAAAGGCATCGGTGTAACACAGATCGACGGGCTCCTTTACTCTCCACTGGCGCAGCGCTCACTGGACGAGCCATACACCGTCTATGGTCTGGTCGCACAACAGATGGAGCGCTCGGACGACGGTCTTTCGCTGCGTTTCTTCATCAATCCGAAGGCGCGCTTTGCCGATGGCAAACCGATCACCGCTGAAGACGTGCGCTACACCTACAATCTCTTGATGACCCAGGGCAGCCTGCGCTATCGCACCCAGTTCGCCGACGTCAAAGGCGTTGAAATCGAAGGCCCACTGACCGTGCGCTTCGACTTCAAAAGCAACGAAAACCGCACCTTGCCGCTGGATATCGCGACCCTGCCGGTGTTTCCCGAACACTGGTGGAAGAGTCGCGATTTCGCCGGCGGCGGTGGTTATGAACCGCCGCTGGGCAGCGGGCCGTATCGGGTCGGCAAGGTCGACTCCGGGCGCAGCATCACCTTCGAACGCAATGGCGACTGGTGGGGCAAGGACCTGCCGGTCAGTCGCGGTCTGTACAACTTCGACCATTTCAGTATCGAGTATTTCGGCGACACCGATGTCGCTCGTCAGGTCCTGCGCGGCGGTGCCTATGACTACAACCGCGAGTTTTCCGCGACCGGCTATTCGATCGGCTACGACAGCCCGGCCCTCAGCGATGGCCGTTTGCAGAAAGCCCACCTCGCCACTGAAGCGCCGCAATCCGCCCAGGGCTTCGTGTTCAATCTGCAAAAGCCGATGTTCCAGGACCGTCGCGTGCGCCAGGCACTGGCGATGCTTTGGGATTTCGAGTGGAGCAACCGGCAGATGATGCGCAACGTGTATATCCGCCAGCAGAGCTACTTCTCCAACACCGACCTCGCCGCTAGACAGTTGCCCGACGCACAGGAACTGAAAATCCTCGAACCGCTGCGCGATCAGATTCCTGAGGAAGTGTTCACTCAAGTCTTCGAAGCGCCGAAGACCGATGGCAGCGGGATCATCCGTGACAAGCAATTGCAAGCGCTTGATTTGCTCGAGCAGGCCGGCTGGAAACCGGACGGCGATCAACTCGTCAACAACGCCGGTGAGCCATTGAGCTTCACCTTTCTAGTCAGCCAGAACGGCATGGACCGCCTCCTGCTGCCATACAAGCGCACGCTGAAGCAGATCGGCATTGAGCTCAACATCCGCCGCATCGACTCTTCGCAGTATGTAAATCGCCTGATGAGCCGCGATTACGACATGATCGTCACCGGCTACCCCGTCACGACGTCTCCGGGCGGCGAGCTGCTCAACTACTTCGGCTCGGCAGCGGCCAACGATCCGGGCGCGAACAATTACATGGTGCTGAAAAACCCGGCGGTCGACACGTTGATCAACGGCCTGATCCGCGCCTCGACTCAATCGGACATGTTGCATTACGCCCATGCACTGGACCGAGTGCTGCAATGGAACTACTACTGGATTCCCAATTACTACCCGCCGGGCACTTCGACCGTCTGGTGGAACCGCTTCGGCATTCCCACGGTCCAGGCGAGCAATGACGAAGCCATCGAGAGCTGGTGGGAAATCAGCCGGACGCCGTTGACCAACCAACAAATGACCGCTGAGAAAATCAGTCGCAGCAGACCCGGAGGGCCGCACTGATGTGGGGTTACATACTGCGGCGCCTGCTGCTGATCATTCCGACGCTGGTGATCATCCTGCTGGTCAATTTCGTGATCATTCAGGCCGCGCCCGGCGGACCGGTGGAACAGGCCATCGCCCATCTGCAGGGCATCGGCGGTGCCAGCGTCGGCGGCGGAGCCAGCGAGACATCGAGCAACGCGTCGCGCGCCAGCCGTGGCCTCGACCCGCAGCTGATCAAGGACATCGAGAAACAGTACGGCTTCGACAAGCCTGCCCACGAACGCCTGTGGCTGATGCTGAAAAACTACGCGCAGCTGGATTTCGGAAAAAGCTTCTTTCGCGGCGCGACCGTCACCGACCTGATTCTGGAGAAGATGCCGGTGACCATTTCGCTCGGGCTGTGGGCGACGCTGATCACCTATCTGGTGTCGATCCCGCTGGGCATCCGCAAGGCCGTCCACCATGGCAGCCATTTCGATATCTGGAGCAGCACGGCGATCATCATTGGCTATGCAATGCCAGCGTTTCTGTTTGCGATGTTCCTGATCGTGGTATTTGCCGGCGGCACTTCGCTGAACTGGTTTCCGGTGCGCGGACTGGTCTCGGACAACTTCGAATCGCTGTCGACGCTGGGCAAGATCGCCGACTATTTCTGGCATCTGGTGCTGCCGGTCACCGCACTCGTGATTGGCGGATTCGCCACCCTGACCATCCTGACGAAAAACTCGTTCCTCAATGAAATCACCCGACAGTACGTCGTCACGGCCCGAGCCAAAGGTTTGAGCGAACGCCGCGTACTGTACGGACATGTTTTTCGCAACGCGATGCTGCTGGTGGTCTCAGGCATACCTCAGGCGTTCATCAGCGTGTTCTTCGCCGGCTCGCTGCTGATCGAAGTGATCTTCTCCCTCGATGGCCTTGGACGCATGAGTTACGAAGCAGCGGTATCACGGGATTATCCGGTGGTGTTCGGCTCGCTGTTTATCTTCACTCTGTTCGGCCTGCTGATAAAACTGATCGGCGACCTCTGCTACACCCTGGTCGACCCGCGTATCGACTTCGCCGCGAGGAATGCCTGATGTTCAAGCTCTCGCCTTTGGGTCGTCGCCGTTTCGAACGTTTCAAGAAAAACCGTCGCGGCTGGTGGTCGCTGTGGCTGTTCATCGGCCTGTTCATCCTGACGCTGGGTGGCGAATTGATCGCCAACGACAAGCCGTTGGTAGTCAGTTATCAGGGCCAGTGGTACTTCCCGGTCTTCAAGCGCCACACCGAACAGGAGTTCGGCGGGCAACTGCCCTTCCAGGCTGATTACCGCAGCGAATATGTGCAGAACCTGATCCACAAGGACGGCGGCTGGTTATTGTTCCCGCTGATTCCGTTCAGCGATGACACGCCCAACTATGACCTGAACAAACCGGCGCCGAGCCCACCAACATCGGTCAACTGGCTGGGCACCGACGATCAGGCGCGTGATGTGCTGGCCCGCGTCATCTTTGGCGCTCGGGTATCGATACTGTTTGCCTTGATGCTCACGTTTGTCAGCGCGCTGATCGGTATCGCCGCCGGCGCGTTGCAGGGCTATTACGGTGGCTGGGTCGATCTGCTGGGGCAGCGGGTACTGGAAGTCTGGTCGGGACTGCCGGTGCTTTACCTGCTGATCATCCTCTCCGGTTTCGTCGAGCCGAATTTCTGGTGGTTACTGGGGATCATGGCGCTCTTTTCCTGGCTCGCACTGGTCGATGTGGTACGGGCCGAGTTCTTGCGCGGGCGCAATCTGGAATACGTCAAAGCCGCACGCGCCTTGGGCCTGACTGACCGCAAAGTGATTTTCCGGCACATCCTGCCCAACGCGATGAACGCGACACTGAGCTATCTGCCGTTCATTTTGACCGGGGCGATTTCGACGTTGACCGCGCTGGATTTTCTTGGCTTCGGCATGCCGGCCGGCAGTGCCTCGCTGGGCGAACTGATCGGTCAGGGCAAGCAGAACCTGCAAGCGCCGTGGCTCGGGTTGACCGCGTTCTTTACCCTGGCGCTGATCCTTTCCTTGCTGGTATTTATCGGCGAAGCGTTACGTGACGCTTTCGACCCTCGATCCTGAAGCGTGACCATGACTGAAAACCTGATTGAAATCCGCAACCTCAATGTCGCCTTCCATGGCCAGACGGTGGTGCGAGAACTGTGCCTGGATATCCGCCCCGGTGAGTGCCTGGCGCTGGTCGGCGAATCGGGCTCGGGGAAATCGGTGACCGCGCATTCGATCCTGCAGCTGCTGCCCGATACGGAGGCGCAAACCCGTGGCAGCATCCGCTATCGCGGACAGGAACTGCTCGGTGCCGAGCCGAAAGTCTTGCGTGAGCTGCGCGGCAATCGCATTGCGATGATCTTTCAAGAGCCAATGACCTCGCTCAATCCGCTGCACACCATCGAAAAGCAGATCGGCGAAACCCTGTTGCTGCACCGTGGCCTCGGCGGCAAGCAAGCGCAGCAGCGTATTCTCGAACTGCTCGGACTGGTCGGCATTCAAAAGCCCAAGGAACGCTTGAAAGCTTATCCGCATCAGCTCTCTGGCGGGCAACGGCAACGGGTGATGATCGCCATGGCCCTGGCCTGCGAACCGGAGTTGTTGATTGCCGACGAGCCGACCACGGCGCTGGATGTCACCGTGCAGCGCAAGATTCTCTTGCTGCTCAAGTCCTTGCAACAGCGGCTCGGCATGTCGCTGCTGCTGATCAGCCACGATCTCAATCTGGTGCGCAGCATCGCGCAGCGGGTGTGCGTGATGAAGGCTGGCGAGATCGTCGAGCAGGCACCCTGCGAAACCCTGTTTACCGAACCCAGACACCCTTACAGCTGCGTGCTGTTGAACGCAGAACCGGAAGGTGAAGCCCTGCCCCGTGACGAACGTGAAAATGTGCTGGAGGTCGCTGACCTGCGCGTCGATTTCCAGGTCGGCGGCGGATTGTTTCGCCGCAAGCAGTATCTGCGCGCAGTTGATGGCATCAGTCTGAATATTCAGCGCGGCAAGACCTTGGGCATTGTTGGCGAGTCCGGTTCGGGCAAGTCGACGCTGGGGCAGGCGATCCTGCGCTTGCTGGATTCCGAGGGCAGTATTCGCTTTCAGGGCGAAGCGCTTGATGGCCTCAATCAGAAGCAACTGCGGCCGTGGCGCCGGAAGATGCAAGTGGTGTTTCAGGATCCGTTTGGCAGCCTGAGCCCGCGCATGTCGGTAGCACAGATCATCAGCGAAGGCCTGGAAGTGCATTGCGAATCGACGGCTGACGAATGCGACGAGCAGGTAATTCGTGTTCTCAAGGAAGTCGGTCTGGATCCGGAGAGCCGCCATCGCTACCCGCATGAATTTTCCGGCGGTCAGCGCCAGCGCATCGCCATTGCCCGGGCACTGGTGCTCAAACCCGCGCTGATCCTTCTTGATGAACCGACCTCGGCCCTCGACCGCACCGTACAGAAACAAGTGGTCGCCCTGCTCCGTGATCTGCAGGAAAAACACGGTCTGACCTACCTGTTCATCAGCCATGATCTGGCGGTGGTGCGCGCGCTCGCCCATGACATGATCGTGATCAAGGACGGCCAGGTCGTCGAGCGGGGCGCCAGTCACGACGTGTTCGACAACCCGCAGCATCCGTACACCAAAGAGCTGTTGGCGGCGGCGCATCCGGGGTAGGCATAATCGGCGCTCGCCTCGGAACCGAGTCATGGCTATCCCGAGCAGGCTCACTCCTGCAATTGGAATGCGTTCCCCTGTAGGAGTGAGCCTGCTCGCGATGAGGCCTTAAACAGGCGAAATATTTTCAGGACACTGCAGATGAACACCACCGAAAGCCTCAAGGACTATCAACGGGTTCGCACCCTGGCGATCCGTTCGCTGTTCGAGATCATCGAGCAGTCCAGCGAAGGCACGGTGATCGTCGATCGCGAAGCGAACATCGTCTGGATGAACGAACGCTACGCGCGGCGCTTTGGTCTCGAATCGGCGGCAGGCGCCATCGGCAAATCCTGCGAAAGTGTGATCCCCGGCAGCTTGCTGCGCGAAGTGGTGCGCACCGGTCGCCCCATTCTGCTGGACATGCAGGACACGCCGAAGGAACCGCTGGTGGTGATGCGCCTGCCGATCCACGACGACGCCGGCAGCGTGATTGGCGCCATCGGTTTTGCCCTGTTCGACGAGTTGCGCACGCTGTCGCCGATGCTCAAGCGCTACCTGAGCATGCAGGAAGAACTCGCCTCGACCCGCTCGCTGCTGCGTGCGCGGCAGACCAAATACAATTTCGCCCATTTCATCGGCACCAGCGCCGCCAGCCTCGAAGTCAAACGCCGCGCCCGGCGCAGTGCCAGCGCTGATTCGCCCGTTTTGCTGCTGGGGGAAACCGGCACCGGCAAAGAGCTGCTTGCCCAAGCGATTCACAGCGCCTCGCCTCGGGCGCACAAAGCCTTCGTCAGCATCAACAGTGCGGCGATTCCCGAAGCGCTGCTGGAAGCCGAATTCTTTGGCACGGCACCCGGCGCTTTTACCGGCGCCGATCGCAAGGGGCGCACCGGCAAACTGCAGGTCGCTCAGGGCGGCACGCTGTTTCTCGACGAGATCGGCGACATGCCGCTGCCGCTGCAAAGCAAACTGCTGCGGGTGTTGCAGGAAAAAGAGTACGAACCGGTCGGCTCCAACGAAGTGATCCAGAGCGATGTGCGGGTAATCGCCGCGACCTCGACGGATCTGCAGGCGGCGATCAAGCGCGGCGAATTCCGCGCCGATTTGTACTACCGCCTCAACGTACTGCCGATCCAGGTGCCGCCGCTGCGCGAACGTCTCGATGATCTGCCGGCGCTGAGCGAGGCGATTCTGGAAGAACTGCGCAGCCAGCATGAACTGCACCGCGATGCGCTGGCGTTGCTGGGCCAGCATGCGTGGCCGGGCAACATTCGCGAGTTGCGCAACGTACTGGAGCGGGCGGCGTTGCTCAGTGATGATCTGATCTTGACCGAACAGGATATTCGCGCGGCGATTGGCACGTTCACTCCGGTTGAGCGAACGCCCGAACCGAGTCTGCAAGCGCCGGCCGGTGAGACATTTGCCAAGGCGCGGGCGCGGTTTGATCGGCAGTTGATCGAGTCGACCTTGGCGCAATGCGCGGGGAAAGTACCGGAGGCGGCGGTTCGGTTGGGGCTTGGGCGGTCGACGCTGTACAAGAAAATGGCTGCGCTCGGGATTGCCGAGTCTATATAAAGAGACAGCCGATCTCTCTTTTAAGACGAGAGCAAAAGCTTCGCGAGCAGGCTCGCTCCCACAGGGAGCCCGGTGTCAGCTGTGGGAGCGAGCCTGCTCGCGAAAGCGTCCTTCCAGCAACGAAAGTCTCTGATTAGAGACAATATCAATCCAAACATCTCTTTGAGAAGAATAATATCCATATATTTCAATAACTTGAGCTTCTGGCACAAATCTCGCTAACACCTCTCCACACCCGTTCCACCCACAAAAATAACAATCCTGGAGAGACACACCATGAGTGTGATCATTGCCTTGGCAGCCCTGACGCTGCTGATGCTGGCTGCCTACCGTGGCTACAGCGTCATCCTCTTCGCCCCGATCGCCGCCCTCGGCGCGGTCCTGCTCACCGATCCGTCCGCCGTAGCGCCCGCGTTTACCGGGGTGTTCATGGACAAGATGGTCGGTTTCATCAAGCTCTACTTCCCGGTATTTCTCCTCGGCGCGGTGTTCGGCAAGTTGATCGAGCTGTCCGGGTTCTCACGCTCGATCGTGGCTGCTGCGATTCGCTTGCTCGGGACTAAGCAAGCGATGCTGGTGATCGTGCTGGTCTGCGCCCTGCTGACTTATGGCGGCGTGTCGTTGTTCGTTGTGGTCTTTGCCGTTTACCCGTTTGCAGCGGAGATGTTCCGCCAGAGCAATATCCCCAAGCGCCTGATCCCGGCGACCATTGCCCTCGGTGCGTTCTCGTTCACCATGGACGCCCTGCCCGGCACCCCGCAGATCCAGAACATCATCCCCAGCACCTTCTTCAACACCACCGCCTGGGCGGCGCCGTGGCTGGGGGTGATCGGCACGATCTTCGTATTCTGCGCCGGGATGCTGTTCCTGCAGCGTCAGCGCAACAAGGCGCAGCGTGCCGGCGAAGGTTACGGCACCGAACTGCGCAACGAACCGGAAACGGCAGAAGATCTCAAGCTGCCGAACCCTTGGATTGCGCTGTCGCCATTGCTGGCGGTGGGCATCATGAATCTGCTGTTTACCCAGTGGATTCCGCAGTGGTACGGCAAGACTCATAGCCTCGCGCTGCCGGGCATGGCCGCGCCGGTCACCACCGAGATCGCCAAACTCACGGCGATCTGGGCGGTGCAGGCGGCGTTGCTGGTCGGCATCCTCATGGTGTTGGCGTTCGGCTTTCAGGCGATTCGCAGCAAGCTTGCCGAAGGCAGCAAAAGCGCGGTCAGCGGTGCGCTGCTGGCGGCCATGAACACCGCTTCCGAATACGGCTTTGGCGCGGTGATTGCGTCGCTGCCCGGCTTCCTGGTGCTGGCTGACTGGCTCAAGCAGATTCCCAATCCGTTGGTCAACGAAGCGATCACCGTGACGCTGCTGGCCGGCATCACCGGTTCGGCCTCGGGCGGCATGAGCATTGCGCTGGCGGCGATGTCCGAGCAGTTCATCAGTGCGGCGCACGCGGCGAATATTCCGCTGGAAGTGCTGCACCGCGTCGCAGCGATGGCCAGTGGCGGCATGGACACCCTGCCGCACAACGGCGCGGTGATCACGCTGTTGGCGGTGACCGGGCTGACCCACCGCGAAGCCTATAAAGACATTTTCTGTATTACGCTGATCAAGACCCTGGCGGTTTTCGTGGTGATCGGCACTTTCTACGCCACTGGCATTGTGTGAGGTATTCATGACCACTCTTTCCGGCAAGACAGCTTTGGTGACCGGCTCCACCAGCGGCATCGGCCTGGGCATCGCGCTGAGCCTGGCCAAGGCCGGCGCCAATCTGATTCTCAATGGCTTCGGCGACGCCTCGAAAGTGATCGCTGACGTCGCTCAGTACGGCGGCAAGGTCGGCCATCATCCCGCCGATGTCAGCGATCCGGCGCAGATTGCCGACATGATTGCTTACGCCGAGCGTGAGTTTGGCGGCGTCGACATTCTGGTCAACAACGCAGGTATTCAGCATGTCGCGGCAGTGGAAGAGTTCCCGGTGGAGCGCTGGGATTCGATCATCGCGATCAACCTGTCGTCGGTGTTTCACAGCACGCGTCTGAGCCTGCCGGGCATGCGTCGGAAAAACTGGGGGCGCATCATCAACATCGCCTCGGTGCATGGTCAGGTCGGCTCCACCGGCAAAGCCGCATATGTCGCCGCAAAGCATGGTGTGATCGGCCTGACCAAAGTGGTCGGGCTCGAAACCGCGACCAGCCATGTCACCTGCAATGCGATCTGTCCAGGTTGGGTGTTGACGCCGCTGGTGCAGAAGCAGATCGATGATCGCGCGGCCAAGGGCGTCGATCCGCAGCAGGCGCAGCATGATCTGCTCGCCGAAAAACAGCCGTCGCTGGAGTTCGTCACACCGCAGCATTTGGGTGAGCTGGTGCTGTTCTTGTGCAGCGAAGCTGGCAGCCAGGTACGCGGCGCGGCGTGGAATATTGATGGTGGCTGGCTGGCGCAATAAACACCTGGCCCTCTGTAGGAGTGAGCCTGCTCGCGATAGCGGTACATCAGTCACCTGTTACGGGGCTGGCACACCGCTATCGCGAGCAGGCTCACTCCTACAAGGTATGTGTAATCCGATAAAAAGAGGCAACCCCATGTCCGAGATCCTCTGGCAACCCGACGCCCAGCGTATCGCCCGTTCGCGCATGGACGCGTTCCGGCGCGAAGTGAATCAGCGGCATTCGCTTAAGCTCGATGGCTACCCTGCCCTGCACCAATGGAGCATCGAGCAGCGCCCCGCTTTCTGGCAGGCGATCGTCGATTTTTTCGACATCCGTTTTCACACCCAGCCTGACGCCGTCTTGCGTGAGGGTGCAGAGATGCCGAGTGCGGAATGGTTTCCGGGCGCGACGCTGAACTTAGCTGAACACCTGCTGCGCCGTCGCGATGATGCGGTAGCAGTGGTCGCCGTCGCGGAAAATGGCCAGCGCGAACAGCTGACCTGGGCCGAACTGGCCGAACACGTCGCCGGTTTTCAGGCGAGCCTGCGCGCGGCCGGTGTGGCTCAAGGTGATCGCGTGGCGGCGTGCATGCCCAACACCTGGCAGACGCTGGTGGCAATGCTGGCCACCACCAGCCTCGGCGCGATCTGGTCCTGCTCGTCGCCCGACTTTGGCACCCATGGCGTGATTGATCGCTTTGGCCAGATCGAACCGAAAGTGCTGCTCACCTGCGCCGGGTATCAATATGCCGGGAAAAACCTCGATCAGACCGCCAAGCTCAACGAAATCCTGGCGCAACTGCCGTCGCTGCAGCGGTTGATCATCGTGCCGTACGCTCGCCCGCAAGCTCGCATCGAGGACTACCAAACCCTGGCCTGCGTCTCTTTCTGGGAAGATTTTTATCTACCCGGTGGCGAGCCGGATTTCACTCCGGTGCCGTTCAACCATCCGCTTTACGTGCTGTACTCCAGCGGCACCACTGGCGTACCGAAATGCATCGTCCACAGCACCGGCGGCGTGCTGCTGCAACACGTCAAGGAACACGGCTTGCACTGCGATCTCGGTCCCGGTGATCGCCTGTTTTACTACACAACCTGCGGCTGGATGATGTGGAACTGGCTGGTTTCGGCGCTCGCGGTTGGCAGCGCTGTCGTGCTCTACGACGGCTCACCGTTTCATCCGGACCCTCAGCGTCTGCTCGACCTGATCGACGACGAACGCATCAGCGTGTTTGGCACCAGTCCCAAGTTTCTTGCCACGCTGGAAAGCAGCGGTGTCAGGCCCCGCGAAAGTCATGATCTGGGCAGCCTGAGAACCTTGCTGTGCACCGGCTCGGCGCTATCGCCGCAAAGTTACGATTTCGTTTACCGCGACTTGAAAACCGATGTGTGCCTGGCCTCGATGTCCGGTGGCACCGATATCGTCTCGTGCTTCGTCAACGGCAATCCGCTGTCACCGGTACGACGCGGCGAGATCATGGGCAAGAGCCTGGGTATGGCTGTTGAAGTCTGGAACGACGCTGGTCAGCCGGTAATCGGTGAAAAAGGCGAAATGGTCTGCACCCGACATTTCCCGGCGATGCCGATTGGTTTGTGGAATGACCCTGACGGCGCGAAGCTGCGACAGTCTTATTTCAGCCTGTTTCCTGGCGTCTGGGCGCAAGGTGACTACGCCGAACAATTGCCCCACGGCGCGATGATGATTCATGGCCGTTCGGATGCCGTGCTCAATCCGGGTGGCGTGCGGATCGGCACGGCGGAAATCTATCGTCAGGTCGAGAAAATCACTGAGGTACTGGATAGCGTCGCCATTGGCCAACAGTGGCAGGATGATGTGCGGGTCGTGTTGTTTGTGCGATTGCGCGAAGGACTGATGCTCGACGACAAGTTGCAACAGCGCATTCGTGAAGTCGTCCGCGCCAATACCACCCCTAGGCATGTACCGGCGAAGATTGTTGCGGTGACGGATATTCCACGCACCATCAGCGGGAAGGTTGTCGAGCTGGCGGTGCGAGACGTGGTGCATGGGCGGCCGGTGAAGAACACCGATGCGCTGGCCAATCCCGAAGCGCTGGAGCAGTTTCGAGATCGGCGTGAGCTCAGCGACTGCGCGCCATGAAGCAACGCTGCCCCGTGCCAGCATGGGGCAGCGTTACGAATCAATCACCGTTCAACTCAATGAGAACTTCACTTTCTATCGTCCGACCGATGTGACGGCTGACCGCTGCATTGAGGATTTCGACGTTCTTGAAGTATGCAGCAGCATCCGTTTCCACCTGACTCAGCAGCGCAGTCAACACTGCATAAGAGTCGGCATTCGACCGAGCTTCAGCGGCACTGTGAAACCCGCCACCCGGTTTCGGCAGGCGCCCAGCCGCGAGATTCAGCAACGGTGCCACATCGAGGACGGCAGTGTTGTTCTGCATACTGGCCGGGGCGGTAATCAAATCAGTTTTGCCTGCCCCTGCGCGGAACATCTCATGAAGCAGATCGTCCGCAACCTCACCGTAATTAAAACCTGCTGCATTGAAACGGGAATTGAGATTTCGGTTGTTGATGGTCAGGTACTCGACACTTTCCTTCTCGTGCAAGCCGGCCTTTTTCCATTCGCTGTATTGGGTCTGGCTGACTTCAATGGTTTGATCATCGATTTTTGCACTGTCCAGCACGAAATTGCTGGCGGACGTGTCGTAGACGTTCAATCGAACAGCCGTCAATAAAGTCGCAAACTCATCTCGCCCTCCAGGGGTGCTGCCTAAAAACAGGCCAATGGCAAAATCGGTCTTGGTATTGAGCTTTGGCATGCTGAGCAGCTTGACTGCCGCGTCAACCTTTTCCCGCGCAATCGGCAGACTGTTCTGGACGATATGTCGCGTATAGCTCTCGGGACGCACGCTAGGCACAGTGAACGCGTGCTGAAACTGGAAGTCAGCCAGCGTTTTCCCCCACGGAGTACCGCGACTGCTTATCGCATACCATTGATTGTTTCTGTTCAACGCACATACGTTAACCACATCGGCGGCACCCGCCCGGGGTTTCCATTTGCCCTGACCGGCTTGGGGCAAACTGGATAACTTCAGAAAGTCCACGGATTGACGCCTACCGGTCAATCGATGCAATTGCGAGGTCGCTGAGTCGAGTAGCTTGACGCCCTGCCTGCTTAATTCAAGGCCGCTTTTCAAAAGTGACTTGGTCGCGAGGTATCCGGCCGTCGGTAACCCATCTATGGGGTTGAATGTCGACACCGTCAACTTCAAGGAATATTTCACGACGCTGGCGAGTTTCGCCGTCAGCGAAACTGTTCTTGCTGCAATCGTCAGTATCTTTGCCGGGGCGCCCAAGACAGTGAAGAAAATCCCAATCGCATCCATCGTGCAGGCATAAATGCCATCCACGACTTTGTTGCGCTCACCCGAAGCAATGTCTTCAATGCATCGTTTGAAGGGCACAACCAGATCAACTACAAACGTCACCCATTCGTCGGTCTTCTTGGTCAGAGACTCTCTTTCCGTAAGATCAGTAAACGCCAACTTCAGTTCATCGAGGCTGCCGATAGGCCGGTGCGTTATCACGAATTGCGCGATATTGTTTATATGTTCGTCCATGAAGAACTGATAAAGACTGTGCTTGCCCGCTGGCGGAGTTGTCGGCGCAGCAAGCGTCCCCAGCTTTTCTATGACCATGATATCGGAGGCATTAGGGCGGGGACGTGTACCCTGCGTGTAGCTATGAAAGTCAGTCGGAACATTATGGGTTGCGGGAAGAGGAGATGACTTATCATTGCTCTTTCCTTGAAAATCCAGCCTGGCTTGCATCTTCATTTTTTGAGTTTTCAGAATCAATTCACCCAAAGCGTCATTTCTTCGACATTCGCCCAAAAGGCTGAACAACTCATAGCACAGAAATTCATTATCACCGTATGAGGCGATCATGATCACCGCGAAGCGCCCCCGTGCCTGATCTTTCTTCGCTTGCACCTCGAAACTTTGAGGCCCCTTGTTGGCCACGCCAACCAAGTTGTAATTGCTACTGGGGTAGATAATTTCAGTAACTGGCGCCCGCACAGTAAAGAAAGTTATCTTGTTTTTTGCAAAAATATCGCGATCCGGGCGGGGCATTCCAGACAGGGCCAGCTTTATATTGGAAGCTATCGCTTTGTGAATGTTGCGGTGATACTTTCGAACCTCCGCCTCAAAAACATCTTGATTAATCGCCAGCCTCATCAACTGCGGATATCGGCTCAGAATGTGTGGTGTTTCATTCCAGTCCCATTCGCCCGAAGTCAGTACACCCTCGATGTGCAAATCCAGCATTGATACTCGTGCACTGGAAAAAGTTTCCGGCCGAAGTAGCGGGTCCTCGAGAAAATCACATTCCGGTAAAGCTTTTTGCAAAGCCTCCAGCGCGAGCTTCTTCCGATTGGGTACTGGCGTGGAAAACGCCTTCACGCCGTTGACCATCGTTTCTACATGTATTTGATAGGCACCCAGAGCTTTCTCGGCGGCATTGGCGACAGATGCATTCAGATCACTTTGCGTGATCACCTCGTTGATCAACGCCCAATCAATGATGACGTCAACTGCAGCCAGGCCCTGGAGTTGGCCCAGTGCATGACTTATCGAGCCCATGTCGGCAAATAGCATTACGTCATCGTAATGAACAAAGCGTGAAGATCCTCTGACGCTGAGCTCGATCATGCCGACCGCCTGAGACAACGTTACCCAGCCGATTGAACCAGCAGTCAGCCATGTCGGCACACCATCGATCAACAGTACCGGGGCCACCGCGGACAGCAGCATATGTGATGCCAAAGGCACCAACGCGCGGGGCACGATTTTCTGGCCGACAAGATGCTGCTCAAAGCTCTGCCGAATACTGGACAGGCTCTTATCGGCGGCAACGGCTGGATGATAAATATCATAGCCAGCGATTACGTTGCGCTGTTTCTTACTACCAATACCTGGATCAAGTTGAAGAAGAATGGCCGTGTAGAGAACATGCGCATAATCATACGCATCGCACTCCTCGACAGCACGAGCGCCCCACCACTGCAGTGCATCAATATACTTCTTCGCCAAATCATAGGAAAACTGATGATGCACAAGTTCCTGCAGCACCTCGTCGGCAGTCTCCCAATCAATCCCGTCATGTAAAACGGGCTTGACGTTTTCATACAACATACCCAGCAAACCTTTTCCGGCGGGAACCAGCTTCGCTGTCAATGTCCGAATTTCTTGACACTGAGTTACGGTCAATGCAGCTGAGCCACCGTCGTGGCCGTTGATGTAGTCCCAATAACCGGCGATACGGTCACTACGGCGGAATTCCCATTGCAGAAAATTCAGCAGAGATTCCAGTTGCTCGACATCAGTCGGGACCAACAGCCCGTGAAAGCGCAGCCATTGAGCATAACTGGCATCGTCCGTTACCGAGCGGACTGCTCCACCCGTTTGCGCCGCGCCCTCCATGATTATTTTCAGGACTGCCTGCTCATTCGGGTCAGATTGTATTTTCTGTCGTATGCTTTCAGCGCCACTTCCGTTGTTGATCCAGACGTCAAGCCCGGCGCTGGTGACGATTGCAACCGCGTTACGATCGTATGGCTTGATCAGATCCGCCAGCATTTTGCTGAAAGTCTTGTGCACATAATAAAAAGAGGATTCCTCCTCCAAGGTCAAAGTAATTGACTCCATATCGATCAACGCTGCACTTTGTCGCACTTTATACAACGCATAAAGCACTGACGTTATTTTTTTCCGCTCTAACCCATCAGCTTTAATGCATAACTGATTTTCCTGCGCAGCCATAACTGCACTACCAGAGGAACCACTTCTGATCTTCATGTTCTGTCCTAGTTTAAATTCATTAGCGTCATAATCGACGCCTTTAAACTTTAAACAGAACCAAACATCTATCAACCAGTTAGTTATTAACCAACATTTCAGAGCGAAAACTTCAACAGAACAAACACGAACTCAGTAAACATCCACTTTACTCAATCAACCCCCAACCACCCGACGAGTCATCTTTGATTCTATCGTCTGAGTGCAGCTTTATCCGCAATCTTAAATTATTCACAGAATCTGCATGTTTAATTGCTTCATCTACATCGACAACACCTTCTTCAACCAGCTTATAAAGCGCGGAGTCGAATGTTTGCATACCTGCACCCTCCGACTTTTCCATAACGCTTTTAAGTTCTCCCAGTTCATTTCGCCGAACCAGATCTCCCACCGTTGGCGTGCCTAGCAATACCTCAACAGCAGCCCTTCGTTGACCATCAACAGTACGCACCAAGCGCTGTGAGATAAATGCTTTCAGGTTATTGCCTAGCGCTTGCAGCAACTGCGGTCGCCGCTCTTCAGGGAACATATTGATAATCCGATCCAGCGCCTGATTGGCATTGGTCGCGTGCAAGGTCGACAACACCAGATGCCCGGTATCGGCGAATGACAACGCATGCTCCATGGTTTCGCGATCACGTATTTCGCCGATCAATACCACATCCGGGGCCTGGCGCAGCGTGTTCTTCAAAGCAGCTTGGAAACTGCGTGTGTCGACACCGACTTCGCGCTGATTGACGATCGAGCGCTGGTGCCGGTGGATATATTCGATCGGGTCTTCGATCGTCACGATGTGCCCGGCGCTGTGGCGGTTGCGGTGATCGATGAGTGCCGCCAGCGAAGTCGACTTGCCTGAACTGGTTGCGCCTACAAACAGAATCAACCCTCGCTTGAGCATCACCGTTTCCAGCAATACCGGCGGCAGCTTCAGGTCTTCGAATCGCGGGATGTTGAGTTTGACGTTGCGGATGACGATCGACACATCGTTGCGCTGCTTGAAAATGTTTACCCGGAAGCGCCCGACGCCCGTTCGGGAGATTGCCAGGTTCATTTCCAGATCCCGGTCGAACTCCCGGCGTTGCTCGGCGTCCATCAGGGAGGCGGCGATGGCCGCGGTTTCGCCGGGTTTGAATGGCTGATCGCTCAACGCTCTCAGCACACCGTCAATGCGCGCGCTCGGCGCTGCGCCGGTAGAGAGGAACAGATCAGAACCGTTTTTTTGCGACAATATTGTCAACAGTGCATCGATTTCCATGGCTGACAGCACCCGCGAAGCAATGAATGAGCAGATTTGGCCTACGCTTGGCGCGGCTCCTGCAACAATGATAGACCCCGTCTCACCGAACCACGCTCAGGATTGAAACATGAACGCTGTACCCACCACCGATGACACTCAGGCCCTGATTGCCCGCACCGACTGGAGCCGCAGCCCGCTGGGCCCCGCCGGCACCTGGCCGCAGAGCTTGCGCACGGCGGTGGATATCGTCATTCATTCACCGATGCCGATGCTGCTGTTATGGGGTCCGCAACTCACGCAGATCTACAACAATGGTTTTGCCCTGCTCGCTGGCAGCAAACATCCCGAAGCGTTCGGGCAACCGACTCATGACGTCTGGCCGGAAGTCCGGGATTTCTCCGAACCGATTTATCAGGCGGTGTTACAGGGCCAGGTACGCAGCTTCAGCGAGCAGCGGTTCAGCGTGCAACGTGACGGCAAGAAAACCGATTTCTGGCTGGATCTCACCTACAGCCCGATTCGCGATGAAACCGCCCAGGTGGCTGGAATTCTGATCACCGCCATCGAAACCAACGAACGCCGCCGCATCGCCCTGGAGTTGCAGCGCCGTTCCGAGGAAAGCCTGAAGGCCCAGCGCCAGTCCGAAGAACGCCTGCAACTGGCCCTCGCCGCCACCGACGCCGTCGGCACCTGGGACTGGGACATTGGCGAAGACCGCTTCATCGCCGATGCGCACTTTGCCGAATTGCACGGTGTCGATCCGACCAGGGCCGGGCAGTTGCCGATCAGCGAATATCTGCACGGGGTACACCCCGAAGACCGCGCCATGGTCGCGCGCGGAATCAAATACTGCATTACCCATGGCACTGAGTACGCCGAGGAATACCGCTTGCTGCAGGCTGATGGCACGCTGCGCTGGGTGTTCGCACGCGGCCGTTGCTACAAGGATCATCATGGTCGGCCGATGCGCTTTCTCGGCGCGGCGCTGGACCTGACCGAACGCAAACACACCGAACAGGCGCTGCGTCAGAGCCAGACCGAATTGCAGCTGATCATCAACGCCATGCCGATCCTGATCAGTTACGTCGACGCCGAAGAACGTTTTCGCCTGAACAACGCGGCCTATCTCGACTGGTATGGGCTGACTCCGCAAGAGCTGTACGGCCGCACGATTCGCGAAGTCATCGGCGAAGAGGCGTATTTCCTGCGCGCGCCTTTTATCGCTGAAGCGCTGGCCGGACGCTCCTGTTCCTTCAGTTTCTACACGCCGCACCGCGACGGCAGTACCCGTCACGCGTTGATGAACTATCTGCCCCGTCATGGCGCGGACGGTGCTGTCAACGGTTTTTACATCTTTGTCATCGATGAGACCGAACGCAAAAAAACCGAAGAAGCCCTGCGCAATCTCAATGAAACTCTCGAAGAGCGTGTCAGCGCCCGCACCGAACAACTGGCCCAGGCCAACCAGCGTTTGCAGAACGAGATGTTCGAGCGCGAGCGCGCTGAAGATGCGCTGCGCCACGCGCAGAAAATGGAAGCTGTCGGCCAGCTCACCGGCGGCATCGCTCACGACTTCAACAACATGCTCACGGGCATCATCGGCAGTCTGGATTTGATGCAGCGCTATATCGCCAACGGTCGCGCCGACGAGATTGGCCGCTTCACCGAGGCGGCGGTGTCATCGGCCAACCGTGCGGCCGCGCTGACCCATCGCTTGCTGGCGTTCTCGCGGCGCCAGTCGCTGGACCGCAAACAACTGAACGTCAACGAGTTGGTGCACTCGCTGGAAGACCTGATCCGGCGCACCAAGGGCGATGCCATCGATCTGCAATTGCGCCTGCCCGACGACGTGTGGCCCGTCAGCACCGACGTCAGTCAGTTGGAAAATGCCCTGCTCAACCTGGTGATCAACGCCCGCGATGCGATGCCGGAGGGCGGCGCGTTGCTGATCCAGACCGCGAACGTGTACCTCGACAGCAGCGACATCACCATTCTCGAGCCGGTAAAGGCCGGGGAATACGTCATGCTCGCGGTCAGCGACAACGGCACCGGCATGACGCCGTCAATTCGCTCCAAGGCATTCGACCCGTTTTTCACCACCAAGCCGATCGGCCAGGGCACCGGACTGGGGCTATCGATGATCTACGGATTTGCCCAGCAGTCCGGCGGCCATGTCAGCCTCGACAGTGTGCCGGGACAAGGCACTTGCGTACGTCTGTACTTGCCGCGTTTGCTTGAACTGGATGCCGAGGCGGTGTCGGTGAAGAATGCCGAACCGATCGCGGCGTCATCGACCGGTGAAACCGCGCTGGTCGTTGAAGATGATCCGGCGGTGCGCATGCTGGTGCTCGATCTGCTCAAGGAACTGGGCTACAAAACCTTCGAAGCGGAAAACGCGCAGACCGCCCTGCCGCTGCTCGAATCCGCACAACGCATCGATCTGCTGGTCACTGATGTCGGGCTGCCGGGCATGAACGGTCGCCAGTTGGCGGAGATTGCTCGCCAGCATCGGCCGGATCTTAAAGTGCTGTTCATGACCGGTTACGCGCAAATAGCTGCCGAGCGTCAGGGCTTTCTCGAAGCAGGCATGGACATGGTCGCCAAGCCGTTTGTACTCGAGGTCCTGGCGAGCAAGATCCGCAAGTTGAGCACCCCGACCCCGTGACTTGAGGCATAATCGCGCGCCCCGCCGTCACCCGTTATCAGGTATCGCACGATGAAAGCCCAAGCCCGCCACATTCTGGTGAAAACTGCCGAAGAGGCCGAACAACTCAAACAGCGCATCGCCAAGGGTGAAGCGTTCGATGTGCTGGCGAAGAAGTTTTCCACCTGCCCGTCCGGCAAGCGCGGCGGCGATCTGGGCGAAGTGCGGCCGGGACAGATGGTCGGGGCGATTGATGCGGTGATTTTCAAGAAACCGCTGCGCACCGTGCATGGGCCGATCAAGAGCAAGTTTGGTTATCACCTGGTGCAGGTGTTTTATCGGGATTGATCGGCTGGCTGCCGGGCTTCTTCGCGAGCAGGCTCGCTCCCACATGTCGACCAAGTTTTCATTGTGGGAGCGAGCCTGCTCGCGAACCGATTGCGCAGCAAGCGGCCATTCTCTGATTACCTGGGGATCAGCGCTCCAGGCACCTGTATCACCCGACTGGCCAATTCATGTCCCGCTTGCGCCGCCTCTGCCGGACTGCCGCCGAGCAAGCGCCTGGCCAGATACGCCGCGCTGAACGAGTCCCCCGCCGCTGTGGTGTCGACGACCTTGTCGACCTTCTGCGCCGGCACTTCGAACGCCTCACCATCGCAGCGAATCAGACACGCCTCGGCGCCGCGCTTGAGCACCACTTCCGCCGTGCCGATCTGTGCATACGTGGCAAACACCTCAGCGCAATCGGCAAACCCGAACAATGCCTGTTCATCATCCACCGTCAACAACGCCAGATCGACATAAGGCAAGACGCTGCGATATGCCGCGCGCGCCTCCTCAACCGACGCCCACAGGCGCGGGCGGTAGTTGTTGTCGAAGACAATGCGCGCATCACGCTGCCGGGCTTCGCTCAATGTCTTGATCAAGCGGGCGCGGCCTTGCATGCCAAGCACCGCGAGGGTGATCCCGCTGAAATACAGCACGTCGTAGTCCGGCAACGCCGCGAGGATCGGCTCGGCCGCAGGGGTGGTGAAGCAATCGCGTACCGCCGCTTCGTTGCGCCAGTACAGGAAGCGCCGCTCGCCGTTGGCGTCGGTCTGGATGCAGTACAGACCAGGCAACCGACCGGGCAAACGCTGTACCAGATCAAGGCCGATGCCTTCGCTGCGCCAGATCTGGCACATCTCGTCGCTGAAACTGTCGTCACCCAGCGCGGTGACGTAGTCGACGTGCGCCTTATCGCCCAGCGCACGGGACAGATACACCGCTGTGTTGAGGGTATCGCCACCGAAGCTTTGCTGCAGACTGCCGTCGGCGCGTTGCTGCAGTTCGATCATGCATTCGCCGATCAGGGCGATGCGCGGGGTGTTGCGGAGGATTTTCATCGGGTGGGATCTCTGGTGGTTCGGTGGTGGCTGTCCGGACGCTTTCGCGAGCAGGCTCGCTCCCACAATGGAGCGCATTGTCCTTGTGGGAGCGAGCCTGCTCGCGAATAGCCGCCGCAACGCAATCGCAAGCCTTAGAAGCAAGTCTCCATGGTTTCGATGACCGCCAACTGTTCATCCACCAGCAACCCCACCCGCCACTTGTCAAACGTCAGGCACGGGTGCGATGTCCCAAAGGAAATGATGTCGCCAACCCGCAGCTGTACCCCCGGCGCCACGGTCATGAACGCATGCTGATCCATCACCGCCGTGACCTTGCACGCACCGACGTCATCGCCCACCGCCGGAACTGCGCCGGCCTTGTAGCGCAGCAGCGGCACCGGCAAACCGGCATCGAACGCGACGTCACGCTTGCCCAGAGCAATCACCGCAAAACCCGGCTCCGGCAACGACTGCACGTGAGCCCAGACTTCCAGCGCCGGGCGCAGGCCCTCGTGCAGATCGCTGCGACGGTCGAGCACGCAGCACTGCGCTTCTCTGTAGATGCCGTGGTCGTGCGCCACGTAACTGCCCGGGCGCAACACGCTCAGGAAGCGGCCAGCGGCGTTTTGCGTTTCGAAGGATTCGGCAATCAGGTCATACCAGGCCGAGCCGGACGCGGTGATGATCGGTTTGGCGATAGCAAAGGCGCCGCTGTCCTGCAGCTGCACCGCCAGGCGCACAAGCGATGCGGCGAATTCGCGAATGCCGCTGACTGCGTGGTCGCCGTGGATCACGCCTTCGTAACCTTCGATGCCGGTCAGGGCCAGCGCCGGTTGCGCGTCGATGGCCTTGGCCAGTTCGATGACTTCCTGCTCGCTACGGCAACCGCAGCGTCCGCCGACCACACCGTATTCGATCATCACGTTGAGCTTCACGCCCCGCGAAGCGAAGTAAGCCCCGAGGTCGGCGACGTTATCCGGGTGATCGACCAAGCAATAGAAATCGAACGTCGGATCGGCGAGCAGATCGGCAATCAGCGCCATGTTCGGCGTGCCGACCAGTTGGTTGGCCATCAGCACCCGGCGCACGCCGTGGGCATAAGCGGCGCGTGTCTGCGTGGCGCTGGCGAGGGTGACGCCCCAGGCGCCGGCGTCGAGCTGTCGCTTGAACAGCGCTGGGGTCATGCTGGTTTTGCCATGGGGCGCCAGTTCCGCGCCACTGTCGCTGACAAACTTCTGCATCCAGCGAATGTTGTGCTCCAGCGCCTCGCGGTGCAGCACCAGCGCCGGCAGGCTGACGTCGCGGGTCAGTTGCGCACCGATGGCGGCATCGCCTTTTTCTACGGCAGAGTTGATGGCAGTGGTCATGGTCGAATCCTCACAGGCGCGGCCGCAGGCAGCCGCGGTTATTCGTTGATCCGCCGGGCGAGGCTGTTGGCGCTCTCGATCAATACCCGGCGATAGTCGTTGTAATTGTTTTTCGCATCGGCCCGTGGGGCGACGATGCACAAAGTACAAATGGCCACGCCTTGCGGGTCTTTGACCGGCGCGGCGAAGCAGTGGGTGAAGGTGTCGGCGACGCTGTCGAAGGAGAAGAAGCCATCGATGCCAGCCTGACGAATTTCCGCCAGAAAACGTTCCAGTGGCAGGCGTTCGCCGTCGGGCAGGATGTAGTCGTCTTCGTCGATCAGGTCGATGATTTGCTGGTCGCTCAAATGCGCGAGCAGCAGGCGCCCGGAGGCGGTCCACGGGATCGGCGCGTTTTCGCCAATATCGGAGGAAATGCGAAAATGCCGCTCGCCCTCCTTCATCAACGCCACCGTGTATTTGCGCCCGTTGAGCAGGCACATCTGCGCGGTTTCGCGAGTCTGACTGACGATTTCCTGCAGGGCGTGATCGGCCTCACGGCTGAGGTCGAAATGGCGCAGATGCGCCTGGCCGAGGAAGTACAACTGGCGGCCCAGATAGACGTGACCGTCCTTGCCCACCGGCTCCAGAATTCTCCGTTCCAGCAAGGATGCGACCAATTCGTAGACCGTCGATTTCGGCCCGCCGATGCCATTGGCGATGTCGTTGGGGCGCAGCGGCTGGCCGATTTCCTTGAGAAAATCGAGGATATCGAACGCCCGGTCGAGACCGCGTGCCCGGCGCTTGATGGTGTCTTCGGTCATGTCAGTGGTTTCCATTCAAAGTCGCCGGGAGTTTACAGCCAATGATCGTTCCCATGCTCCGCGTGGGAATGCCTCACCGGACGCTCCGCGTCCGCTTTTGGGACGCAAAGCGTCCCGGGCTGCATTCCCACGCATAGCGTCGGAACGATCGGCGTGTTTCAGGCCTTCTTCTTGTAGGCAATGCAGTCGATCTCAACCTTGCAATCGACCATCATGCTCGCCTGCACACAGGCCCGCGCCGGGGCGTGTTCGGGTTTGAAGTACTCGGCGAAGACCTTGTTGAAGCTGCTGAAATCCCGAGGATCGTCCAGCCACACACCGGCCCGTACCACGTCTTCAAGACCATAACCAGCCTCTTCGAGAATGGCGATCAGGTTCTTCATGGTCTGGTGGGTCTGTTCGACGATGCCACCAACGATGATCTCGCCATCCACCGCCGGAACCTGGCCGGACACATGCAGCCAGCCATCCGCTTCAACTGCGCGGGCGAATGGACGAGGCTGGCCGCCGGCGGCGGTGCTGCCGGTGCCGTAACGCGTAATGCTCATGGGTGTTTCTCCTGATTGCAAAAGTGCAGATTCAAAACCGCGTGCTCTTGAGAAATTCCGCCAGACGCGGCGATTGCGGGCGTTCGAACAGTTCCTTGGGAGGCCCCTGCTCTTCGATTCGACCTTGATTCATGAAAACGATCTTGTCCGAGACCTCGAAGGCGAAACGCATTTCGTGGGTCACCAGCAACATGGTCATGCCGTCTTCGGCCAGCCCCTTGATCACGTTGAGCACCTCACCGACCAGCTCCGGATCGAGGGCCGAAGTGACCTCATCGAAGAGCATCAGGCTGGGGTTCATCGCAATCGCTCGGGCAATCGCCACGCGCTGTTGCTGACCGCCGGACAACTGACCGGGAAAGTGATTGCGCCGCTCCAGCAGGCCGACACGCTCCAGCCATTTTTCGGCAAGCACCACGGCTTCGTCCTTGTGCATTTTCTTCACCTTGAGCAGCCCCAAGGTGACGTTCTGCAACGCGGTCAGGTGCGGGAAGAGGTTGAATTGCTGGAAGGCCATGCCGGTCATCGCACGATGGCGGGCAATGACCTTTTCCGGGTGACGCACGCGTTTACCGTTGACCTCGTCATAGCCGATGGATTCGCCGTCGAGCAGGATCTGCCCGCCCTGAAACTCTTCAAGCATGTTCACGCAACGCAGCAGCGTAGTTTTGCCCGAACCGCTGGAGCCGATCAGCGTGACGACGTTGCCGCGCTGCATGCTCAGGTCGACACCCTTGAGCACTTCCACCGCGCCGTACTGTTTGTGCAGGCCGCGAATGTCCAGCAGCGCCTGATTTTGTGAAGCAACTTGAGCTTGAGTCATGGCAGGGCCACCCGCTTTTCAATGTGCCGGCCGAGTAATTCGATGCCGTAGTTGATGACGAAGAACAGAAAACCGGCGAACAGGTAGAACTCCAGGGTCATGAAGTTCCGGGCGATGATCTGTTGCGTGCTGAGCAGCAATTCGGCGACGCCGATCACCGAGAGCAAGGTCGACGCCTTGACGATTTCGGTGGACGAGTTGACCCAGGTCGGCAAAATCTGCCGCAGCGCCTGAGGTAACAGTACGTAGCCGAGGGATTGGTAGAACGTCAGGCCGATGGCTTTGCCCGCCTCCATCTGCCCGCGCGGCAGGGCTTGCAGCGCACCACGAACGATTTCGGCGACGTGCGAGCCGCAAAACAGTGTCAGGCCCAGGGCTCCGGCCTGAAACGCACTGATCTGCCAACCGAGCGCCGGCGCCATATAAAAGCAGGCCAGCACCAATACAAACACCGGTGTGCCGCGAATCAGATCGACGTACAGCCGAAACGGCGCGCGCATCCAGAATCTGCCGTAAGTCAGGACCAGGCCTGCAACCACGCCGAGCATGGTGCCCAACACAATGGCCAACGCCGAGACCTGCACACTGGTCAGAAAGCCCTGCCACAACGGCTCGCGTGCGACCCACAATTCATGCAACCAACTGGGAGATTCGTACATCGCAGCCTCCTATCGGCGGATCGCCAGACGCTGCTCGAGGTAACGCAGCAGCATGGCAATGAGGTAACAGGCCGCGACATACAACGCCGTGGTCACCAGCCAGGTTTCGATCACCCGGTAGCTCTCGACGTTGATCTTGCGCGCGTAATAAGTCAGCTCCGGCACCGCAATCGCAGCAGCCAGCGAGGTGTCCTTGAACAGCGAAATGAAGTTGTTCGACAGCGCCGGCAACACGTTGCGCAGCATCACCGGCACGGTGACGTAAGCCTTGACCTGCCATTCACCGAGACCGATTGCCAGCCCGGCTTCGCGCTGGCCTTTGGGAATGCTCAACAAGCCGCCACGGAAGACTTCGGTCAGGTACGCGCCGGCATACAGCGACAGCGTGATGATGAACGAAGGAATCTTGTCCAGACGAATCCCCAGACTTGGCAAGGCAAAGTAGATCAACAGAATCAACACCAGGATCGGCGTGTTACGCACTACCGTGACGTACACCGAGGCCAACACCCGCAAGGCGCGATGTTTGGAGAGCAAGGCAAACGCCATCAGCAGGCCGATCACGCAGCCGATGGCGATCGACACCAGCGCCAGCTGCAAGCCCAGACCGAGCCCCGCCAGCAAGGTGTCGAAATCGCGCCACACGGCGGCAAAGTTCAACTGATAGTTCATGGTCAGCAGTACCTTGAGCGGGGCGACTGAAATCGCCCCACTCTCACGGGATCATTTGAATTCGACTGGGAAACCGATGGCTGGAGATGGCAGATCAACACCGAACCATTGTTTGAACGAAGCGGCGTAGGTCGGGAACTCAACTCCGGTCATGGCTTCATGAAGCGCGGTGTTGACGAAGTTCAGCCAGTCCTGATCGCCACGTTTGACCGCGCAGGCGTAAGTTTGCGGACTCCAGGCGTAGCTCGGGCTGCGGTAACGGCCGGGATTCTGCACCATCAGGTATTTGACCGAGGACTGATCGGTGGCGGCGGCATCGGCGCGGCCGGAGTTCACTGCCTGATACATCAGGTCGACGCTGTCGTACTGATCGACCTTGGCCTTGGGCAATGCCTGGTGCACCAGCTCTTCGGCATACACGTTCTGCAGCACCGCGACAGTTACATCATCGCCCGCCGCCTGCAGGTCTTCGATTTCCTTGTACTTGCTGTTGTTCGGTAAAAGCAGGCCGACGCCTTCGCGGTAGTACGGCAAGGTGAATGCCACTTGCTGCGCGCGGCTGGCGGTGACGGTGATGAACTGGCAGCTCATGTCGACCTTGTCGGTGAGCAGATTGGGAATCCGCGCATCGGACGACTGCACCACGAACTCGACTTTGCTCGGGTCGTTGAACAACCCCTTGGCCACCATCCTGGCGATGTCGATATCAAAACCCTGCAACTTGCCGTCGGCGCCCTGAAAGTGCCACGGCGCATTGGTGCTGCCGGTGCCGACAATCAACTTGCCACGCGCCAGGACACTGTCGAGTTTGCTGTCGGCAGCCTGGGCCATACCCATGAATGCGGACGAAGCTGCAAGAACAAAAACACACGCTTTGAACAACGAAGGACGGCGATGCATGGCAAGCACTCCAGATTGTGTTTATTCCGCTATACCGGAACACGGTTTGTTACTACGGAATAGACAGCAGAAAGTGTGCCACAGGAATCAGGAGAAATCTGTAGTCGTATTGAATGCTTTGTTAATCAAGGAGATATGGACTTGCGGACCAATTGGTCGGTCCGACCCAACGCGCAGGAAGGTCCCTGCGATTACTAATGAAAGGGGTGATTCGTTCCCAACTTGGGGCAGATGGCGTCGTGATGGTGCGAATCAGGGTTACAGTTGAGCAATACCTGTGTCAGCGTTTGAGTGCCTGCCTGTACACATCACCACCCTGCCGTTTCCCAACCGCTATCACCGTAACGACCAGTACCTCGTCCCTGACCCGATAGACCAACCGATATCCAGCGCTTCGAAGCTTGATTTTATAGGCGTTACTCAATCCTTTCAGACGAGCCGCCGGAACGTGGGGATTTGCCAGCCTTTCAACAAGTTTGTTTTTGAACTGCTCTCTGAGCTCCGACCCAAGCTTTCGCCACTCCTTCCAAGCCTTTTCAGAAAATTCCAGTTCATAGGTCATCAATGGATACCTTGATGGTCGGATCGTTTTCTCGCTCCTTGCAAAGGGCGATCAGTTCCAGATCCTCCAGGCGCTCCATCATTGCTTCATATTCCTTGGCAGGAACACAGTAGAAGGCCGGTTCGTTTCGATTAAGGATCGCCACAGACCGGCCTCCACCAGCTGCCACTGTACCCATAGGGTTTTTTTTCAATTCGGAAATACTCGCTACGACGTGAGAAAGAACAATGTGCGTCATGAACTGTGCCTCTTGAAGTGCTCTGATTAGTGCTCAAAATAGCACTCCAAGTGATGCTCGGCGCAATGCATTGAGGTTACCACGCGGTTTCATGTGAGGTTCCCGCATTGGTTGTCAGGTCTATCTGGCGTTCTTGTGGGATAAATCTCGTGTTTACGCAGCCCACCTGTAATTTCTGACAGTAGACCGCGACACCCTGCTCCTTTAACGTCAAAGGTGCCTACCCGCTCGTTGAAAAGGACCCTTCGATGAACGCCACAACCACAACTTCCGCGCTGGACCCGGTTTACCGCAAAGCCCTGAAAACCTGGCGTCCGGTCATTCTGTATTTCGCCAATGAACACTGCCCCGCCTGCGAATGGGCCGGGCCGGTCTTTCGGCAGATTGCCGAGCCTTACCGATTGCGCGCCAACATCTATATGCTCAACACCAGCCAATCGCCCAGGCACCCGAATGTCACGGGCACGCCGACAGTGCTGTTCTATAAAAACGGCAGGCTGCTGAAAAAGCTCAAAGGTATCGGCACCGAGGAAACCCTGGCGAGGGATATGGCCCGGCATGTCGGCAGGACAAAGGCTCCCGCAACGCCACGCAAACCTCACCATGATCTGGCATGGCTGAGGCGAACACTCAAGTCATTGCGCACCGTCACTGGTTCGCGCCACCGGCTTCTGCGCTGAACCCGACCGGGATTGGACAACCCGCTGTCTGCCTGCTTTGCTGTTGAGCGAACACATTGCGCGCCGCCCGCCGGTTCGGGTGGTTGCCACATTTGCGCAGACAGCAGGATAAGCATGTTCGAAACCATTGAAGCGCAAGCATTGAAGGAAACCGCGTCTAACGAGTTGAGGGAAGAGTTTCTCCAGCGCGAGTTCGAACGGCTCAAACCGTTCAGCCTGTTGATCTACGTGGTCAGTGTGTTCATGTGGCTGCTGTTTGATCTGATCGTCAGTTTTCTCGGCGGCCAAGGCTTCACGTGGCGCTCGATGGCGTTTCTCGCTGGTTTCGCGCTATTGACGGTGGTGCTCGGTTTTACGCGCAGGGCTAGCCATTTCGATGTGCTCACCTTGCTGCTGGTTTTGGGATTGACCGTCGGTGTGCGAATGATCGGCGACGGCCTCGCGCCTGATTCGCACAGCTTGTGGCTGGTGCTGGCCGCAGCGAGCATGTTGTACAGCGTGTCGGTACTGCCGCTGCGGCGCTGGGCGTTCTTCGCGGTGCAAGGTGTGATCTGGGTGATCCTCAACCCGTTTCTCGCCACCACTACCGAAATCACTGAACTGCGCGGCGTTCTGACTGCCTGCTACAGCGTGTTCCTCTGCGCACTCACGGTGTACACCTTTTTGAAGTTCCGTGAGGCCAAGCTGAACAACTACCTGATGTCGCGGTTGCTGCTGGATCAGGCCTACAACGACCCGCTGACGCAAATTCCCAACCGACGCTCGTTCATGACCCACGCAGGGCAACGGCTGCTGGCAAGCCCGCGCGAGCGCGATCATTACCTGATGATGATCGACATCGACAACTTCAAGAAGGTCAACGACACCTACGGGCATGACATCGGTGATGAGGTGCTCATTCGCGTCGCTGCCGATATCAAGGCAGTGATGATTGCGTTTGACTACGCGCGTATGGGCGGTGAGGAGTTCGCGATCTATCTGGCGGGAGTGCGGCGCGAGGATGTAGAAAGCCTTGCCACGCAGCTGTGCCAGTCAGTGCGTGAACACCCCACCCAGCACCCGGTCACCATCAGCATCGGCATTACCCGGGTGGCCGAAGGTGACTCGTTGAATCAGGCGCTGATCAAGGCGGATGCGGCGTTGTACGCATCAAAGCATACGGGCAAGGACCGCTTCACGTTTCATCAATAAAAAGCGCGGCGGCGGGCCAACTGTTGGATGCTCAAGCCACCTCACGCTCCAGCAACACCCGCGTCACGCGCCGCTCTTCAACCGCTTTGACGGTCAATTGCCAGCCCTCGTACTCCAGTCGATCACCGGTCATCGGCAACCGATCCAGCAGGCTCATGACCAACCCGGCCATGGTCTGATAATCCTCGGTCGGCTCGGCATCGAAGCCGGTACGCTGGCGAACGCGAGCCAAGGGCAGCGCGCCGCTGACCAGAAACCCGCCGCGCTCTTCGACCACGTCCGGGCCTTCGATTTCGCTGGCGTCGGGTAACTCGCCGGCGATCGATTCGAGGATGTCGGTCATGGTCAGTACGCCGACAAAATCGCCGAATTCGTTGACCACGAAGGCGATGTGCGTCGATGCCGCGCGCATTTGCTCCAGCGCATTGAGGATCGAATAACTGTCGAGCAGATTGATCGCCTTGCGCGCCAGATGCTCAAGGCTCGGCTCGTTTCCGGCCAGATATTCCTTGAGCAGTTCTTTCTTGTGTACGAAGCCCAACGGCTCATCCACCGCACCATCGCGAATCAACGGCAAGCGCGAGTACGACGAATGCATCAACTTCGTACGAATGGTTTCGGCATCATCGGCAAGATCAATCAGGTCAACGTCGGCGCGCACCGTCATCAGGTTGCGGATCGGCCGTTCCGCCAGTTGCAGCACACCGCTGATCATCACCCGCTCACGACGGTCGAACAGCTCGGTCACCGGCGCTTCACCGTTGTCCAGCAGGTCGGAGATTTCCTCGCCAACCTCCTCCGCCGCCAGCTTGCGGCCACCGAGCAGACGCATCACCGCATGGGCTGTGCGCTCGCGCATCGGGCGCACGCCCTGCATCGAACGTTTGCGCCGAGCCCGGGCGATCTGGTTGAACACCTCGATGAGGATCGAAAAACCGATGGCCGCGTACAGGTAACCTTTCGGGATATGGAAGCCCAGACCTTCTGCGGTCAGGGCAAAACCGATCATCATCAGGAAGCCCAGACACAGCATGATCACGGTCGGATGCGCGTTGACGAAGCGGGTCAGCGGTTTGCTGGCGACGATCATCAGTCCGATGGAAATGATCACCGCGATCATCATCACCGCCAGTTCATCGACCATGCCCACGGCGGTGATCACCGCATCAAGGGAGAACACGGCGTCGAGCACCACGATTTGCGCCACGATCGGCCAGAACAGCGCGTAGGTTGTGTTGGTCGAGCGCTCGCCAACATGGCCTTCGAGGCGTTCATGCAACTCCATCGTCGCCTTGAACAACAGGAACACACCACCGAACAGCATGATCAGATCACGCCCGGAGAAACTCTTGTCGAACACCTCGAACAACGGCTGTGTGAGCGTGACCAGCCAGGAAATGCTCGCCAACAGGCCCAGACGCATGATCAACGCCAGCGAAAGGCCGATGATCCGCGCACGATCACGCTGATGCGGCGGCAGTTTGTCGGCAAGAATTGCGATGAACACCAGGTTGTCGATACCCAGTACCAGTTCCAGCACGATCAGAGTCAACAGGCCTAACCAGGCCGTGGGATCCGCTAACCATTCCATAAAACGTCTCGATCTCTCTTCGGTGAATTCAGGCTGCCGGACACGGCGAAGTGCAACGCGAAGGCTCAAGAGCCGCGTTATCAACCATAGTCGGGAGTCGGAAGACGGGATGCTGCGAATGGATCAAGACCGCGCGAAGGCGCGCTGGAGAATGCTGACTGGGAGGCTCCGAGAGGGTGTTCATGTAAATCCTGAATGCAAAATGGCCTTGGAGCGTACAGGGTCGACCGGCCCGTTCCACAGCGGCAAATCATTTCAAAATCTGTATGAATGAACTCGACCGGAGATTTTCAGCGCTGCTGAAGACGCCTTCGCGAGCAAGCTCGCTCCCACAGGGTTTGAGCGGCGCAGCGGATTTCAGCGTAAACCCAGCTCATCGATATGCTGATACTGCGCTTGCAGCGCGGTCGCCAGTTCTTTCGCTCGGCCCAGGCGAATCGGCCCGCGCTCAATGTCGATGAGCAATCCGGGGCACGCCAGCACGGGCAACCCAGACACGTCCTTCAGGCGACCATCGGTCACGATCAGGCAGCGCTGCCGTTCGGCGGGAAAGCGCTTGCGCCGCACTGTCAGCCACTGCTGCGCCTGCGCCAGCGCCGCGAGCAACGGCGTGCCGCCACCGGCGCCGAGGCCGTCGAGCCAGACACTCAGGCCGCTTGAGGCCTTCAATCCTTGCACCTGCCATTTCGGCGCGGTGCCACTGGCCGTCAGCAAAGCCAGCCGCGCCCGCTGGCGGTAAGCGTCGTCGAACAGTTCCGCGAGCAGGCCCTTGGCATCGCTCAAGGCCTGATGGCGACGAGTCGAAGCCGACGCATCGATGATCACCAGCCAGATCTCATGGGGTGAGCGGGTGCGTTGCTGGAACAGCAGATCGGCGCGGCGCCGGGGGCGGCCATTGAGGAGCGTGCCCGGCCAGTTCACCGATCCGCTGCCGGCCCCATTCCGCTGGCCCTGGCGGCCATTGTCGAGTTGTCCGGCACGGGGTCTGGCATTCGCCCCCGCGTCGGATCGGGGGCGAATGCCTAGGGCTTTTTTGCCAGCGGCGGCCAGCTCGGAACTTCGCGGCGGGCACCGGTGGCTTGCGCCGTTGCCGGCATCTCGCCCCACTGGCCCTGCCCTTCGCTGGGTTTGCTGTCTGCGGCTGACGGAGATTGCGCTTGTGGCTCCGCGCCAGCCAAGGGCTGCTCGCGACGGCGATGGCGCAGGGCAAATTCGGCCACCGCGTCGATATCCTCTTGCGCAATCGCATCGGCCCCCCGCCACGCGGCATGGGCGCGCGCTGCGCGCAACCACACCAGATCGGCGCGCAGGCCATCGACGCCAGCGGCAAAGCAACGCTCGGTAATCAGCGCCAGTGCCGCATCATCCAGCGGGATGGCTGCCAAGCGCTCGCGGGCGCTTTCACAACGCGAACGCAAAATCTGCTGCTGGCTTTTCCATTGCGCGCAGAACCCTTGTGGATCGCTGTCGAAATCCAGCCGCCGACGAATGATCTGGCCGCGCTCGGCGGGCGCGGTGTGCCCGCTGAGGGCGACATTCAAGCCGAAACGGTCAAGCAGTTGCGGCCGCAATTCGCCCTCTTCCGGATTCATGGTGCCGATCAGGACGAACCTCGCCGAATGCCGGTGGGAAATGCCGTCACGCTCGATCAGGTTGGTGCCGCTGGCGGCGACATCGAGCAACAGGTCCACCAGGTGATCGGGCAGCAGATTGACTTCATCGACGTACAGCACGCCACCGTCAGCCTTGGCCAATACTCCGGGGAGAATTGCGCGCGCCCGTCGCTCAGGGCAGCGTCGAGATCGAGGGTGCCGACCAGGCGTTCTTCAGTTGCGCCCAACGGCAAAGTGACGAACTGGCCACTGGCGAGCAGATCCGCCAGGCCCCGGGCCAATGTCGACTTGGCCATGCCGCGCGGCCCTTCGATGAGTACGCCGCCGATTTTCGGGTCAATGGCGGTCAGGCACAGGGCGAGCTTCAAGTCATCGGCGCCGACCACGGCGGAGAGCGGGAAATGTGGGGTGTCGGTCATTTTGGGTACTCGGTCATGGTCGGTGAATTGTTTCAACTGTAGGAGTGAGCCTGCTCGCGATGGCGGTGTATCAGTCAACTTATGGATTTGCTGAACTATCGCTATCGCGAGCAGGCTCACTCCTACAGGGGATCGCGTTGTGTCAGGTGTCTTCTTCTATGTCCAGCAGGAGGTTTTCCAGCGCCTCTTTATACGCTCCCGGCTCCTGCCACATCCCGCGCTGCTGCGCCTCAAGCATGCGCTCAGTCATGTCGCGCAGTGCATGGGGATTATGCTCACGGACAAAATCCCGGGTCGCCGGGTCAAGCAAGTACGCATCCGCCAGCAACGCATATTGATGGTCGTCGATCAGCTGCGTCGTCGCATCGAAGGCGAACAGATTATCAACCGTCGCCGCCAGTTCGAACGCGCCTTTGTAGCCGTGACGCTTGACTCCGTCGATCCACTTCGGGTTGGCCGCGCGCGAGCGCACCACGCGGTTCAGCTCTTCTTTCAAGGTACGAATCTTCGGCAGATCCGGCTGGCTGTGATCGCCGTGATAACTGGCTGCCGCCTCGCCACGCAGGCTCTCCACCGCCGCGAGCATGCCGCCCTGGAACTGGTAATAATCATTGGAATCGAGCAAATCATGCTCGCGATTGTCCTGGTTTTGCAGCACTGCCTGCACCTGGCTCAAGCGCTGACTGAATTGCTCGCGGGCGGCGGTACCTTCGTCAGCGCCGCCGTACGCGTAGGCACCCCAATTCAGATAAACCCCGGCGAGGTCTTCGCGGGTCTGCCACAGGCGCCCGTCGATAGCGCCTTGCACTCCCGCGCCGTACGCCCCCGGTTTCGCGCCAAAGATGCGCCACCCGGCCTGACGCCGCGCGGTGTTCTCATCAATGCCCGCTTGCAGCAGCGCTTCACGTTCAGCGCGCACTTTGGCGGCCAGTGGGTTCAAGTCGTCAGGCTCGTCCAGCGCGGCCACCGCTTGCACGGCGGCGTCGAACAGGCGGATGAGATTGGCAAACGCATCACGGAAAAACCCCGAAACCCGCAGCGTCACGTCAACACGCGGGCGATCGAGCAGACTCAGCGGCAGAATTTCGAAGTCATCCACGCGCTGACTGCCCGTGGCCCAGACCGGACGCACGCCCATCAGCGCCATGGCCTGGGCGATGTCGTCGCCGCCGGTGCGCATGGTTGCGGTGCCCCACACGGACAAGCCGAGTTGGCGCAAGTGATCGCCGTGGTCCTGCAGATGCCGTTCGAGAATCAGCGTTGCCGACTGGAACCCGATGCGCCACGCGGTAGTTGTGGGCAGATTGCGCACGTCGACCGAGTAAAAGTTGCGCCCGGTGGGCAGCACGTCGAGGCGGCCACGGCTGGGCGCGCCGCTGGGGCCGGCGGGGACGAAACGACCGCTGAGGGCGTCGAGCAGACCGCGCATTTCAGCCGGCCCGCAAGCATCGAGGCGCGGGGCGACGACTTCGCGCAGGGACTGGATGATCTCATTCACATCAGACCACCCTGGCCCCTGTGGGAGCGAGCCTGCTCGCGAAAGCGGTGTGTCATTCAAAACTGAATTGCCGGACCCGAGGCCTTCGCGAGCAGGCTCACTCCTACAGGGATTTTGTAGTGTTTGGGAGATCAGGTCTGCAGCGAAGAGTTCGAGGCGCTCGCGGGTGTCGCCGGCGGTGCGCCAGACTTCTTCGCTGATGGTCTGCAACTCGGTCGGCCGCCGGCCGCTCCAGGGATCGGCCAACGCGCAATCCAGCGGATCAAAACCGAGCTCAAACGCCTTGGCCAACGCTCGCAACAAGCTCGACTGCGCGCCCTTGCCGTCTCCGCGCGGGATGCGCAGCAGCGCCAGCAACGTGTCGATACGCAAGCGCCCGCTCGGCGATTCGCCAAATATGTGCAACCCATCGCGAATCTGCGATTCCTTCAGATCGCACAGATAAGTATCCAGACGCGGCAACCAGATCGCCGCATCGGCGTCGCTGTCCAGCGCAGCATCCAGTTGCAGTTCACGGTCGATCTGCGTGTCTCGCACCAATTGCAGAATGTCGCGCTGTAGCTCACGGGCGCGGCGCGGATCGAGCAGTTGCGCCTCGTAATATTCGTCGGCGAGCAACTCCAGATTGCGCAGCGGCCCGTAGGTTTCGGCGCGGGTCAGCGGCGGCATCAGGTGGTCGATGATCACCGCTTGGGTACGCCGCTTCGCCTGAGCGCCCTCGCCGGGGTCGTTGACGATGAACGGATAGATATTCGGCAGCGGCCCGAGCAGCGCGTCCGGCCAGCAATTCTCCGAAAGGCCAACCCCTTTGCCCGGCAACCATTCGAGATTGCCGTGCTTGCCGACGTGGATCACGCCGTGAGCGCCGTAGGTGTTGCGCAACCAGAAATAGAACGCCAGATAGCCGTGCGGCGGAACCAGATCCGGGTCGTGATACACCGCGCTCGGATCGACCTGATAACCGCGCGCCGGCTGAATGCCGACAAAGGTCAGACCGAAACGCAGACCCGCAATCATCAGGCGGCCGTCGCGGCACATCGGATCGTTGTGTGGTGATCCCCAACGTTCGACCACCGCCGCGCGATTTGCCTCCGGCAGCGCGTTGAACATTGCCAGGTAATCGTCCATCGCCAGGCTCTGCTGACAGGGACGCAGATCGAGGCTGTCGAGGTCATTGCTGACACCGCCGAGCAGTTGCTGGATCAGCTCGGTGCCGCTGTCGGGCAACTCAGCTGTGATGGGATAACCTTCGGCACGCAATGCCCGCAGGATGTTCAGCGCCGCCGCCGGCGTATCGAGGCCCACACCGTTGCCGATGCGGCCGTCCCGGGTCGGGTAGTTGGCAAGGATCAGCGCGATGCGTTTTTCGCCGTTCGGCACGCGTGCCAAAGCAACCCAACGCCGCGCCAGTTCGGCGACGAAATCCATGCGTTCGGGCTGAGCGCGGTAGCAGACCACATCGGACTGACTTCGCTCGCTGCGCCAGGCCAGATCCTTGAAGCTGATCGGTCGGCTGATGATGCGCCCGTCAAGCTCCGGCAAAGCAATGTGCATCGCCAGATCGCGCGGCCCAAGGCCTTGCTCGCTGTCGCGCCAGCCGGGTTCGTTGTCCTGAGCGCAGATCGCTTGAATCACCGGGATGTTGCGGCGGAACGGGCGCAGATGCGGCGCTTCGGGGCTGGACTGGGCAAAACCGGTGGTGTTGAGAATCACCCCCGCCTCGACTTCATCCAGCCAGTCCTCAACCACCGACAGGCAGCCGGGTTCTTTCAGACTGGCCACCGCGATCGGCAGCGGATTGAGCCCGGCTGCCTGCAAACGCTGACAGAACACATCGATGAACGCCGTGTTCGCCGCCTGCAAATGCGAGCGATAAAACAACAGCGCCGCCACGGGTTGATCGGGTCGCCATTCGGCTTGCCAATCGCTCAGGGCAGCGCTGTTTTTCTGTGGGTGATAAATCGCCGTGCGCGGCAGGGTTTGCGGCTCGCTCCACGGGTAATCGCGGGCGAACCATTGGTTGCCCAGGCAATGGAAGAAATCCAGCGCATTGCCCATGCCGCCTTGACGCAGAAATTGCCAGAGTCGATCGCGGACTTCGGCGCTGACCGTGCTCAAGTCGCTCAACTCCGGATCCGGGCGGTCATCGCCGGGCACCAGGATCAGTTGCACGCCGCGCTCCGACAACTCGACCAGCCGCTCGACGCCATAGCGCCAATAGGCAATACCGCCATGCAGCGAGATCAGAATGACCTTGGCGTGGCGCAGCACTTCGTCGACGTACAGGTCGACCGAGGCATGATTCTGCACCTGCATCGGGTTGGCCAGACGCAGGCTCGGGTAGTCTTCGGGCAGTTGCTGCGCAGCCTCGGCGAGCAGCGCCAGGCTGGAATCGCCGCTGCACAGGATCACCAGCTCGGCGGGGGTTTGTCCGAGATCGGCAATGTTGTCGTCCGAGACGAATCCGCCGGGCTGGGTCCTGAGCAGGTGCATGGCTTAAACGCTGAGCGCGGCGCGCAGTTGCGCTTCGAGTTGCGCGGCATCCAATTCCTGGCCGATCAACACCAGACGCGTCACGCGCGCTTCGTCGGCGCTCCACTGACGGTCGAAATGCTTGTCGAACCGCGTACCCACGCCTTGAATCAGCAGGCGCATCGGCTTGTTCGGAATCGCGGCGAAGCCTTTCACGCGCAGGATGCCGTGTTGCACGACCAACTGCGTCAGTGCGTCGAGCAGCAGGCTTTCGTCGGCTTGCGGCAGTTCGATGGAGATCGAGTCGAAGGCGTCGTGATCGTGGTCATCGTGATCGTCATCACCGTCGTGGTGATGGTCGTGGTGACTGTGTCGGCTGTCGATGTGCTCTTCGGAACCGGCGCCGAGGCCGATCAGCACGTCCAGCGGCAGACGGCCGCTGCTCGCTTCAATGATTTTTACCGCAGGTGGCAGCTCTTCGGCGACTTCCAGACGCACACGCGCCAGATCTTCCGGACTGGTCTGGTCGGCTTTATTGAGGATCACCAGATCGGCGCTGGCCAGTTGGTCGGCGAACAGTTCGTGCAGCGGTGACTCGTGATCGAGGTTCGGGTCAAGCTTGCGCTGGGCATCGACCTGATCCGGGAACGCGGCAAAGGTGCCGGCGGCTACGGCCGGGCTGTCGACCACGGTGATTACCGCATCAACGGTGCAGGCGCTGCGGATTTCCGGCCACTGGAAGGCTTGCACCAACGGTTTTGGCAGGGCCAGGCCCGAGGTTTCGATGAGGATGTGATCGAGATCGCCGCGACGCGCGACCAGTTCGCGCATCACCGGGAAGAATTCTTCCTGCACGGTGCAGCACAGGCAGCCGTTGGCCAGTTCGTAAACGCGGCCGCTGGCTTCTTCTTCGGTGCAACCGATGGTGCACTGCTTGAGGATTTCGCCGTCGATGCCCAGCTCGCCAAACTCGTTGACGATCACCGCAATGCGCCGGCCCAGAGCATTGTCGAGCATGTGCCGCAGCAAGGTGGTTTTGCCCGAACCGAGGAAACCGGTGACGATGGTGACGGGGAGTTTGGCCAGTGTTTTCATCGGTATGCCCTTTGGCAAAGCGGCGGGCATACGGGACGAGAACCGGCCACGCGCAGGCGCGCCGGAAGTATTCGCCACCGGATCACCCCGCCCGGTTGAAAGTGAGAGGCAGGTCTCCTGGCTGACAGTGTTCAGGCGCCGGGCCTGGCATTCGCTGCGCCTTCCCGCGGGCTCGTGGACCGAGCTGGCAGTGGCGTGGCAGCGAACATCACCGTTCACAGTTGCGGGGGCAGCCGCGGCTTTGACCGCGTTCCCTTCTTAGCTTCGACAGATGCCGAAGAACCTCGAAGGCGCAAGGCTACGCATGGCTTGGTGATGGGTCAATGCTTAGGTTTCGTGGATATTCACTACCGCCCGAAATTGACTCAAACCCACCCACATGCTCTCCTGTACGCCTTGTTACGGGTGCCCTTCACAGGGTGAAACGGGAAACCGGTGAATCATGTGCTTTACTCAGAGCCATGTCAGTCCGGTGCTGCCCCCGCAACGGTAAGCGAGCGAAGCGTCAAAACCACTGTGCCGACCCGGCATGGGAAGGTGACGCTTGCAGGTCGGCCAGGCGCCAACCCCTCGCGAGCCCGGAGACCGGCCCGCAACACACAGTGCGCAATCGGCGTCACTGGACATAACAAACCCGCGGTGGGCGGGCGCTGTTCGTACCTCTGCGCGTCCGTCACGCAGGGTCCGCATGCGTTCGACTGCCCCTGACACTCCATAGGGAAGCGCCATGTCGATCATCAGCAGCACCGCCAGCAACACGGACAAAATCGCCAGCACCACCCCCCTCAGCCAACGCCTGATCGCCGCAGCCTTCGCCTCGATTCTCGGCGCGGGCCTTGTGTATTTCGCCGGTTTTTCGCATATCGAAGCGGTGCACAACGCCGCCCACGATACCCGCCACAGCGCCGCGTTTCCGTGCCACTGAGACCTGTCAAATGATCAAGCGAATTGCGCAAACCGCAGGTTTCAGCGGCCTGCTGGCCGCCCTGCTCCTCACGGTGCTGCAAAGCTTCTGGGTCTCACCGCTGATTCTTCAGGCCGAAACCTTTGAAAAATCCGAACCGGTCGCCCAAGTCCACGAACACGCGGCCGGCACCGCAGCGCACAGCCACGATGGCGAAGCCTGGGAGCCGGAAAACGGCTGGCAGCGCGTGGTTTCGACCACCGGTGGCAATCTGGTGGTGGCGGTCGGTTTCGCTCTGATGCTGGCGGGCCTGTACACCCTGCGTGCGCCGCGCTCCACCGGGCAAGGCTTGCTCTGGGGTCTGGCCGGTTACGTGACGTTCGTTCTGGCGCCAACGCTGGGCCTGCCGCCGGAATTGCCGGGCACCGCTGCGGCTGATCTGACGTCGCGGCAGATGTGGTGGATCGGCACTGCGGCCTCAACCGCCGTCGGCCTGTCGCTGATCGCCTTCAGCCGGCACTGGCTGATGAAGCTGCTCGGCGTAGCGATTCTCGCGGTGCCGCATGTGATTGGCGCGCCGCAGCCGCTGGTGCATTCGATGCTCGCGCCCGAAGCGTTGGAAAGCCAGTTCAAGATCGCTTCGCAGTTGACCAACGTGGCGTTCTGGCTGGCCCTAGGCCTTATCAGCGCCTGGTTGTTCCGCCGCAACAGCGACGGTCACTATCACGCATGAGCGATGACCGCGCGGCGTCCACGCTGGTGGTCGGCCTCGGCTGCCAGCGCGGCTGTCCGACCAGCACGCTGCGCGCGTTGCTCGACCAGGCCTTGCAGGCACACCGTATCGAGCTCAAGTCGATCAAGGCCTTGGCCAGCATCGATTTGAAGCGCGACGAACCGGGCCTGCAGGAACTGGCCGTACAACTGGCCTTGCCCCTGCTGTATTTCAGCAGCGAGGAATTGGCCGGTTACCAGTCAATGCTCAGCCACCAGTCGCAAATCGCGTACGAACGCACCGGCTGCTACGGCGTGGCGGAAAGTGCAGCGCTGGCGCTCGCCGAACAACTGTTGCAGGCGCCGGCAAAGCTGCTGATCAGCCGTCAAAAATACGCTCAAGCCACTCTGGCATTGGCCGGCGCCGCGTAAATCCTGATAATCGCCGCCATCCATCATGAGCAATCTTCATCTGTAGCGTTGTCGCGCCTCTTCTCCAAGGATCCAACGATGACCGTTTATTTCATCGGCGCCGGCCCCGGCGACCCGGAATTGATCACTGTCAAAGGCCAACGGTTGATCCGCCAATGTCCGGTGATCATCTATGCCGGTTCACTGGTACCCGCTGCGGTGCTCGAAGGGCATCAGGCGCAAACCGTGGTCAACAGTGCCGAGCTGCACCTTGAGCAGATCATCGAGCTGATCAAGACCGCGCACGCCAACGCCCAGGACGTCGCGCGGGTACATTCCGGTGATCCGAGCCTGTACGGCGCGATCGGTGAACAGATTCGTTATCTGCGTGAGCTTGATATCCCGTTCGAGATCATTCCGGGCGTGACGGCCACTGCCGCCTGTGCGGCGTTGCTCGGTGCCGAACTGACCCTGCCGGATGTGTCGCAGAGCGTGATTCTGACTCGCTATGCCGACAAGACTGCGATGCCGGTCGGCGAAGAATTGGCCAATCTGGCCCAGCATGGCGCAACCATGGCGATTCACCTGGGAGTCAAACATCTGGAGAAGATTCTTGTGGAGTTGTTGCCGCATTACGGTGCAGATTGTCCGATTGCGGTGATTCACCGGGCGACGTGGCCGGATCAGGACTGGGTGGTGGGCACGCTGGCGGACATTGCCGACAAGGTTGCAGCGAAAGGCTTCCGGCGCACCGCGTTGATTCTGGTCGGGCGGGTGCTGGGCAGCGAGGTGTTCAGTGAGTCGTCGTTGTATCGGGCGGGGCATGCGCATCTTTATCGCCCTTGATGGCCTCTTCGCGAGCAGGCTCGCTCCCACCCTGGGTAAAGCGGGGGCATAAAAAACGGCGCTCACGGGGCGCCGTTTTTCTTGTTCGCAGCGAACGCCTTAGTAGTAGGCGTTTTCTTTCTGCGTGTGGTCGGTCACGTCGCGCACGCCCTTGAGCTCAGGGATGCGCTCGAGCAAGGTGCGCTCGATGCCTTCCTTCAAGGTCACGTCGGCCTGGCCGCAGCCTTGGCAACCGCCACCGAACTGCAACACGGCAATGCCGTCTTCCACAACATCGATCAGGCTGACCTGACCGCCGTGGCTGGCCAGCCCCGGGTTGATTTCGGTTTGCAGGTAGTAATTGATGCGCTCGTTGACCGGGCTGTCGGCGTTGACCATCGGTACTTTGGCGTTTGGCGCCTTGATAGTCAGCTGGCCGCCCATGCGGTCGGTGGCGTAGTCGACCACGGCGTCGTCGAGAAACGCTTCGCTGAACGAATCGATATACGCGGTGAAGCTTTTCAGCCCCAGCGCCGTATCTTCAGGTTTTTCTTCGCCCGGCTTGCAGTAGGCAATACAGGTTTCGGCGTACTGCGTGCCAGGCTGGGTGATGAAGACGCGGATGCCGATGCCCGGGGTGTTCTGCTTGGACAGCAGATCAGCCAGGTAGTCGTGGGCGGCGTCGGTAATGGTAATAGCGGTCATGGAAACTCCTCGCAGGCTTGGGCGCAGTTTACGCCAAATGACGCGCCTGACAAAGTCCTAGTATTTTTGTCGGAAAACGCTGGATTCATCGCTCGCCCAAGCGCCTCGCGGCGTCGTCAGGCCTGCTTCCGCTAGCGGGCTGCCCCGTATACAAATGGATACTGAGACAAGCACCAGGCATATATATGTATGCCTCAGGGATTTTTTCGACCGATATATTCCCCGCCTTCGTTTACTTGCACGTTTCCATTGCACTTATTTCAGAGGCGCTCAATGAATACATCTTTATCGAGATTTTACAGCAGAACGCCGCCGCGCAGACTGCAGGACCTCAACCACCTGATCAGTTATCTGCACGCGCTAGTCGGTGAGCATTTCAACGGTGATGCCCGCGACCTTTACTATCACCCTCCTGCCAGCTCCGCCCTGGGGCGCGAGTGCAAGGAAGCATTTCGCGTACTGAAAAAGCTGGAAGAGGATGAAGACTTCATCAGGCATGTTTCAACACCGGTCGGCGTGGATACATCGCCTCTGGGAAATGACTTCTTGTCTGATCTTGTCTCTTTCCAGTTGAGCTCCAGCAAAACGCCCGCCCCCTCCCCTCCGGAAGTTTTCACCATAGCCGGTTACGCGGTCACTCTCAGACAGCTGCCGATGTACTGGTCCATTGATGTCGATGTCTTGCTCGACATTCACCGTAAAGTCGGCAACGGCGTCAAAAGCGACGGCTCGGTAAGGCTCGATCTTGTCCTTGCCTACTATTCGCTGCAACCACTTCGACCCACCAATAACGCCGACTGGCAACGCCTTCTGCACAATCTGGTTGACCATCGCGCACTGTGGCTGCTTGGGCATGATGGACACGTCAGTGACCTTGAGCACCTGTTCGGCGCTACGGGTGATCAAGCGATCCTGCGCATTGTTCGCCAGATTGAACTGGAAACATCCCGCTCATTGCTGGCAAACCTCCTCCCGGGAAAATTCAATGACAAATTGGAGAACTTTGCCAACACCACCCCCGTCGCTCTTCTGGAAACCGTTCTAGGTGCTGCAAAGAACCTGCAACTGGCTCTACGCATTGCCCGCGAACTGGACTGGTACGGTGCACGCGACAATCAGCAGTGCCCCCCTGCCGTATTGAAAAAACTGCTGTGGCGAGCACTCTGGCTGACGGTAAAACCCGGTCCCCATGGCAACTATCGAAACGAACTGCAGATCCTTATCGAAACAGGCAGCCGTTACTCGCTCATACGTCAGTCGCTCATCGAGCACTTTCAACGATCGCTGTCGGTCAACCGCCCCACGGCATTACTGGCAGTGGCCGTCCTGAAAAGCCATATCGCCAGCGAGGCGTGGGTACAGGACATCCCCGAGGATCTTCCCTACGGCACTTCCAGCACCTGGGTCAATTTCAAGAGTGGCTTTATTCTGGCCGAAAGCATCGCGCCCGGTTCACCCCGGCATATGACGTTCGAACAGCTGGTCAACCTGCCAGCCGAGCATTACCAGGCGCATGTCGATGATGCCGAGCAACAACGCCTGGTAACGGCAGCGAAACTGCGTCCCACGGTGGACTGGGCAGTGGAGACCGGTCTTCTTGGAGAACGTCACGGAGCTTACTCGATAAGCGAAGTCGAGCTGGCAGTGCAGACCCTCGAGCAGCACGAGCGCGATGTGGTCCGTGCAATGCAAGACCTGACGCTCAGGCCCCCGAGTCGTTTTCGTTACCAAACGGATGCTGCCTTCGAAGAGGCCTTCCGCAACTGGCTGGATACACCGCGAGCCGCCTACGCGACGCTGATCAAAGCATTGCTGAGCCAGTATCTACCCGCCTGCGGCACGGATCTGGAGCGCGATGAAGTCGTCGTTTACTCATTAAGGCTGCCCCTCCATGACACTCAGGTGGAGCATGAGAATCCGGCAAACACCAACGCGGTTCGTGCACGCTCGGGATTTATTCTGCGTACCGTCAATCCCGCCTACCCGACGGATGTTCGCTACATTGAAGTTTTTCCGTTCGCGGGCGTCGTGCGTTGGCGCAAAGAGCTGAAATCCTTGCAGGTGGGGGGTGAAATTGCTGTCGAGAGCATCGGCTCCAGCAGTCGGACCACCCGGGGCTCCTTCAGAAAAGGCACACCATTGCCCTTCGATTGGGATGCCTATCGCGACGGCTCCAAACCCAGAGACAACCAGCAGGCGACGTTGATTGTGGAACAGGTCGCCGAGACGTTAGAGGCTGTGCCGATTGAACAGCGCGCCCCTGACGTAGCGGCGCGGACTCTGCCCTTCGCTGCGAACAACCTGACGTCTGCGCGAGCTGAAAGCCTGGCCGCGATGATCGCCCGCGAACTGTTTTTCAAAGATGAATCGGCCTTGCTCGAGCAAACCCGCAAGGCCACGCGCAGCATGGATCTGGGCAGAGATTTTCTGCAGGATCTAGCGTTCTGGGGAAAGATATTCGTGCCGTTCTGGAGCGCCATCGACGATCTGACTTCCGGCGAACCCAAGCGCATTGAAAGCGGTGGCCTTGGCCTGTTCACCGACATTGTTTCCTTTGCCCTGCCCATTGGTAAATACATTGCCGGCTGTACGCGTCTGGCAACGCAGGCTGGCAAGCTCGGCATCCGCATGGCCTTGCCCAGGTTCGCCAGCCTGACGCGAACGCTGGTGATCTCGACGCTTCAGGAACTCAATCCGCTGGAGTCGGTGCTGTCATTGCTCAGGCTGGGGCGATTCACTCTGCGCAAGATTGGTCGCGCAACATTGCGCCAGACGCGGATGGGAATTGCACGTCTGCGTGATGGGTCGGTTGCGGCCCACCATCTGATGGCCGTCGACCCCACCACATGGACACCGCGTCAGCCTGGCGACCGGCTGTGCACGGTCGAGGGGATTGCCAACATCCCCATGCGCAACGTTGGCAGCGCTGACGCAGTGGATTATCGCCTGATCGATGCGCTGTCGAGCCAGGCTTTCGGCCCGCGCTTTCGCGAACCTCTGACGGTAATGAGCAACAGCAGCCCGTTGTTGCGTCCATACGCGGTAGAACCAAGCTGGATTTCCGGATTGAAAGCCGACTCGCGAGGCATATTCTTCCGGCCTGAATACAACCAGAGGTTCATCTGCAACATCGATGAGCACGGCACTATCGCCGTTTACCAGATTCGGGAAAACTCGTATGGATTCATCAAGGAAACAGCGATGACCGGCGAAAACAGTTTTTCCGTCGTGCTGGTCAATCCGAAAAACAACCGGGACCTTTCGATCAACCTGTCATCAGTCAGACCCGGTCACTGGTATAGCCACCCGATCGGGATGAAAGGCGGCGCTCCCGAACACTCAAATAAGGTGACACCCCTGATCCTCACCCAATGGTCTGAGTTCAGTGAGCAGGCGTTGGGTCGAGCCATCAAGGATTTTGCCAAAAAGCACAGACTGGATCCGGAAACCTTCCGGCAATTCGTTCATACCCAAGGTCAATTGACCCCGCTCGGCCAGCAGGTATTGGACCAAGCTGAAATCGCACGCGTCGCTGTGACGTTCGAAAACCTGCAGAACTGGCGAGCGATGGCGCGGGAAGACCGCAATAGCCTTACCCTTGAGGGGTTCGCCGCTGAGCACAATCTCGATCCTGCGGATCTCATGGATCACGTCAATGCTGACGGCAGCTTCAAAGCGCGGGGGAAAGTGCTGGAGAAATACGCCAGCAACCAGCGCTTCACACCCTTGACGGCTGAACATCTCAACGAGTGGGAGAGGCATTTCCTCGCAACCGGTTCGGCAACCACGATGGACATGTTCGTCCACAACAATGATCTCAATCCAGTGCTCTGGGCCACGTATGTCAATGACCGGGGTGAATTGCGAAGTGCAGTCCGGGAGAGCTTGCAGTTGATCGCCGCCTCCGAACCGGTAGAAATACTCCCGCGTAAATCAATTCCCGTGGGTTATGGAATAAAGTCCGGCCCCAGGCACCTGCCGGAACCGCCGACGCCCAGCAGCCCCGAGCCAACATCGCTGCCCACAGCTGGCAGTTCCAAGCGTCCCAGACTGGACAATCCTGCTACAGCCACAGCAAGTGCCTTGGATCTAACGCCATCACTGGGTCACCACATCAATAACAACGCCCCCATTTTGCAAGATCCGACAGATGTCAGAATCAGCCTCACGCACCAACTGGAGGGTGATATAGACAAAATCGCAATTACTGACGCCAACCGGTTTTTCGCGGACTTTCAGGGCCCCAGACTCAAGGAGATGCAGCGCAGAATCACCGAGGATGTCCATGAGTGGATCTTCGAAGAAGGCGTGCATCACGACAGGCTGACTGATCGCTTCGAGCTCAGGCGACCCACTGACGGTCCAGAGAGGGGACTGTCAGTGTTCGCCAAAATCGATATCGAGCCTTTCGAAGTCCTCGGTCCTTACGCGGGAAAGTTGCACCGCACCGCCAAGTCCCTGCATGCGGAAATGCTCGACAAATCCCATGAATCGGTCAGTACCTTTCTGTTTGCAACCGCAACCAAAGGCGCAACGCTCAGCGGCCATGGCAACAGCAACCTGTTGAGCATGATCAACGCGGTGAACGTACCCGGCCAGGCGAATATTGGCGTCGAGAACGTCGGCTCGATCTGCGTCGGCAAATACATGGTTTTCCTCGTCGCGTGGGAGAAAATTCCGGCGGGCACCGAACTGTTCCTCGATTACGGCACGGACTACTGGAAAGCCTTCAAGCCCGCTGGCGCAGCGTCAGCGTCCGATCCGACATGAGCGCTGCTCAGCATTGACGCACCCGACGGCGCAGGCCAAAAGCCTGCGTCGTTGTCTGCTCAGAGATTCTCGTAGCGATTCATGTCCAGCACGCCTTCTTCCACCGAATCGGTTTCGTGGAGGTACTGGCTCAGATCATGGAAATAAAACCAGAACTGCGGGTGACTGCGACGGATACCCCAGCGCTCGACGATTTTCTCGAAGCGATGGGCATCCCTGGCATTTTCCATCGCATCGACGAACGCCGGGACCTGATCCGCCGGTACGTTGAAGATGAAATTCGGATAGCTGGTCAGCACGCCCGGATAGATCGTCAGGGTGTCGAGGCCCGGCTGATAGCGCAGCGATTCACCCAACAGGAACGCGACGTTGCTGTGCGCACGGTTGCGCAGCAGGCTGTACACCTCACGTTTACCGCCCGCCGTTTCGATGCGCAGCAGCGTCGCTTCGGGCAACTGATCGATGACTTTCAATCCGGCAGCCGGGCGAGAGGCCAGGTGACTCAGGGCCTGCTCGGCATTTTGCAGTGCCGGGTCGATGTTCGGCCGCGAGCAGTAAGCGCCATCGCAACGATTGATCGGATCCGGCCGCGCATTGAGATCACCGTAACGCCCCAGCAATTGCATCGCAAAGTCGCGTTTCGGGTCTTTTTCGTCGAGTTTCAGTGCGCTCGGCTTGTCGTCATCGATGGCTTCATAGTCGAGCCACATCTTGAACTGGCCGCTGCTCTGGTACCAATCATTGAGGTAATCCTCGCGGGAATCGGCCGGCATCAGGCGCAAAAAGTTCTGCTCGGCGCCGTTGCGGATAAGGTCGAAGTACAGACGCGTCTGCGCCTGATGGGAGACGTTGCCGAACACATCGAAGTTGACCGCCAACTGGTAATAGGTGCGTTCGAGCAGCGGATAGTCGAACAACCACATCGTCTGCGGCACGTCGCCGATCAAGCCCTTGACCACCGCTGCGCTGTCGAAATGGCGGAAGATACTCAACAGCGCGTTGTCATTGCCGGCCCACAGGGTCGACCAGCTCGGCGCCGGGATATCAGCGTAGTTGTCGCGGCGCAGCGCCTCGTATTCGTTACGTTTGTTGCGATAATCGCGCCACAGGCTCAGAACACTGCCGACGTCATCGTTCTGCCCCGGCATGGCCAGCAACGGCGTGGCCTGACCGCGATAGCGCGGGTCGGTGATGTACAGGTCATGCTCAGGGGCCTGGAACAGCGCCCAGAAGTTGTCGCGGATCACATCGGTTGCAATTTGCCCCCGGCACACCGGGCCGCGAATAAAGGTACGGACGAAGTATTCGGCGTTGTCGAGCATGAACTGATAGCGCGCCTGCGCCGGAATCGCTTCGAACGTGGCAAATGGATTGGCGCGACTCTGCGGGCCATAACCGGGCAACGCATCGACCTGCCAGTTGCCGCTGTAGAACAGGCTTTTGACCCGCGCCATCTTCGCCGCACTCAGCGGGTAAGTGATGTGGGTCTTATGCACGATCACCCCTTGCACCGGCCACAAGCGGTAATACACCTGCGTACCCGGGTCGTCATTGGGCCGGCGCGTGGCGATCAGGTCGATCGGTTGACCGGTCGGCGTGCGCGAACGCACCCACTGGAAAAAATGCCCCGGCTCGCCATCCTTGAAATGGATGTGCGCCAGATACCAGTGCTCGAACAGCCAGCGCGCGACCAGACTCTGCCGAGCACCGGGGGCGTTGAGCAGGTGTTCCCACTGGACGATCTGCAACGCCTCTTTGGCGCTCGGCGCCAGCCCCTGCTCATCAATCGGCGCGCCGGACGCCAGCCAGCGCTGCAAGGTTTGATATTGCTGGTCGGTCAGCCCGGTGACCGCCAGCGGCATGCCTTCTTTGGGATGCGCGCCGGCATAAGCGTCGAATTCCGCGGGCATCGCACACAGATTGCTGCGGTTGAGCCCCAGCACAATCTCTTGCGGCAGTTTGGCATTCGGTGTCAGCGGGGTTTTGTGGCCGAGTTCGAGCATACGCGCCATCAGTGCTGCCTGGCTGCCCTGGGCATCTAGCACCGAATAGAAATCCTTCTGCTGCCAGGCACGTTTGCCGAACGCGTCGTAGAACAATCGGGTGGTCGGTGCCGCTTGAGTCCGTTCACCGTCGTAGACCGGCATCTTGCTCGCGCCGCGGGCGGCGCCTTCGCCGCTGCCCAGGTTCAACTGGCAGGCCGAGTCATAGCAGGCGTGGCAGGCAACGCATTTCTCGGTGAAAATCGGCTGGATATCGCGCGTGTAACTGATCGGGGACGAGGTCGCAGGCGTCTGCGCTGCAGCAACGCCGCTCAGGAACAGCAACATGAAACTGATGACGCGGTACGACATGCTGCTGATCCCGATTGTAAAAAAGGCTGCGATTCTACCGTTATGACGTTCGTACCAACATGAGCGATATTCATGGAAAAGCCCGGCATGCTCCAAAAGCGCACAGGTTTGTTATGATCCCGCTCCTTCGTAATGGTCTTTTCGAGTAGTCCACATGTCCGATCGCAGCGTCCGCCTTCAAGCTCTCAAGCAAGCCCTCAAAGAGCGCATCCTGATTCTCGACGGCGGGATGGGCACGATGATCCAGAGCTACAAGCTCGAAGAACAGGATTATCGTGGCAAGCGCTTTGCGGACTGGCCGAGTGACGTCAAGGGCAACAACGACTTGCTGGTGATCACCCGTCCGGACGTGATCGGCGGCATCGAAAAGGCTTATCTCGACGCCGGTGCCGACATTCTCGAAACCAACACCTTCAACGCCACACGCATTTCCATGGCCGACTACGGCATGGAAGAGCTGGCCTACGAGTTAAACGTAGAAGGCGCACGTCTGGCGCGCAAGATTGCCGACGCCAAGACCGCCGAGAACCCGGCCAAGCCGCGCTTCGTCGCCGGCGTACTCGGCCCGACCAGCCGCACCTGCTCGCTGTCGCCCGACGTCAACAACCCCGGCTACCGCAACGTCACCTTCGATGAGCTGGTGGAGAACTACACCGAAGCCACCAAAGGCCTGATCGAGGGCGGCGCCGACCTGATCCTGATCGAAACCATTTTCGACACCCTCAACGCCAAAGCGGCGATCTTCGCCGTGCAGGGCGTGTTCGAAGCACTGCACATCGAACTGCCGATCATGATCTCCGGGACCATCACCGATGCGTCCGGCCGTACCCTGTCGGGGCAGACCACCGAAGCGTTCTGGAACTCGGTGGCCCATGCCAAGCCGATTTCCGTAGGCCTCAACTGCGCGCTAGGCGCCAGTGAATTGCGGCCGTATCTGGAAGAGCTGTCGAACAAGGCCAGCACCCACGTTTCCGCACACCCGAACGCCGGCCTGCCGAACGAGTTCGGCGAGTACGACGAGCTGCCATCGCAGACAGCCAAGGTCATCGAGGAATTCGCCCAGAGCGGCTTCCTCAACATCGTCGGCGGTTGCTGCGGCACCACGCCGGGGCACATCGAAGCCATCGCCAAAGCCGTTGCCGGTTACTCGCCGCGGCAGATTCCGGACATTCCCAAGGCGTGCCGCCTCTCGGGTCTGGAGCCGTTCACCATCGATCGCAGCTCACTGTTCGTCAACGTCGGCGAGCGCACCAACATCACCGGCTCGGCCAAGTTCGCCCGGCTGATTCGCGAAGACAATTACACCGAAGCGCTGGAAGTCGCCCTGCAACAGGTTGAGGCCGGCGCGCAGATCATCGACATAAACATGGACGAGGGCATGCTCGATTCGAAGAAGGCCATGGTCACCTTCCTCAATCTGATTGCCGGCGAGCCGGACATCTCGCGCGTGCCGATCATGATCGACTCGTCGAAGTGGGAAGTGATCGAAGCCGGCCTCAAATGCATTCAGGGCAAGGGCATCGTCAACTCGATCAGCATGAAAGAAGGCGTCGAGCAGTTCATCCACCACGCCAAACTGTGCAAACGCTACGGCGCTGCGGTGGTGGTGATGGCGTTCGACGAAGCCGGCCAGGCCGACACCGAAGCGCGCAAGAAGGAAATCTGCAAACGCTCCTACGACATTCTGGTCAACGAAGTCGGCTTCCCGCCGGAAGACATCATCTTCGACCCGAACATTTTCGCTGTGGCCACCGGCATCGAAGAACACAACAACTACGCGGTCGACTTCATCAATGCCTGCGCCTACATCCGCGATGAACTGCCGTACGCCCTGAGCTCCGGCGGCGTGTCCAACGTGTCGTTCTCGTTCCGTGGCAACAACCCGGTGCGCGAGGCGATCCACTCGGTGTTCCTGCTGTATGCGATCCGCGCGGGCCTGACCATGGGCATCGTCAACGCCGGTCAGCTGGAGATCTACGACCAGATCCCGGTCGAGCTGCGCGACGCCGTCGAAGACGTGATCCTCAACCGTACGCCGGAAGGTACCGACGCCCTCCTCGCCATCGCTGACAAATACAAGGGCGACGGCAGCGTCAAGGAAGCCGAGACCGAAGAGTGGCGCAACTGGGACGTCAACAAGCGTCTGGAGCATGCGCTGGTCAAGGGCATCACTACGCACATCGTTGAAGACACCGAAGAATCCCGGCAGTCGTTTGCGCGGCCGATCGAGGTGATCGAAGGCCCGTTGATGTCCGGCATGAACATCGTCGGCGACCTGTTCGGCGCCGGCAAAATGTTCCTCCCGCAAGTGGTGAAATCCGCGCGGGTGATGAAGCAGGCCGTGGCGCACCTGATCCCGTTCATCGAACTGGAAAAAGGCGACAAACCGGAAGCCAAGGGCAAGATCCTCATGGCTACGGTCAAGGGCGACGTGCACGACATCGGCAAGAACATCGTCGGCGTGGTGCTCGGTTGCAACGGCTATGACATCGTCGACCTCGGCGTGATGGTCCCGGCCGAGAAAATCCTGCAGGTTGCCAAAGAAGAAAAGTGCGACATCATCGGCCTCTCCGGCCTGATCACGCCGTCGCTGGACGAGATGGTCCACGTTGCCCGCGAAATGCAGCGTCAGGATTTCCATCTGCCACTGATGATCGGTGGCGCGACGACGTCGAAAGCGCACACCGCGGTGAAGATCGAACCGAAGTACAGCAACGATGCCGTGGTCTACGTGACCGACGCCTCGCGCGCCGTCGGCGTGGCGACGCAGTTACTGTCCAAGGAATTGAAAGCCGGTTTCGTCGAGAAGACGCGCCTGGAATACATCGACGTGCGCGAGCGTACTTCCAACCGCAGCGCCCGCACCGAACGCCTGAGCTACGCCGCTGCCATCGCCAAGAAGCCGCAATTCGACTGGGCCAATTATCAGCCAGTGAAACCGACCTTCACTGGCAGCAAGGTGCTCGACAATATCGATTTGAAGGTGCTGGCCGAGTACATCGACTGGACGCCGTTTTTCATCTCCTGGGACCTGGCCGGCAAGTTCCCGCGCATCCTCGAAGACGAAGTGGTCGGTGAAGCCGCCACTGCGCTGTACAAGGACGCCCAGGAGATGCTCGCCAAACTGATCGACGAAAAGCTGATCAGCGCCCGTGCGGTGTTCGGTTTCTGGCCGGCCAATCAGGTCAACGAAGACGACATCGAGCTGTACGACGACAACGGCAAGCCGCTGGCCAAGCTGCATCACTTGCGTCAGCAGATCATCAAGACCGACGGCAAGCCGAACTTCTGCCTCGCCGACTTCGTTGCGCCGAAGGACAGCGAAGTCACCGACTACGTCGGCGGCTTTATCACCACCGCCGGCATCGGCGCCGAAGAAGTGGCCAAGGCCTATCAGGACGCGGGCGATGACTACAACTCGATCATGGTCAAGGCCCTCGCCGACCGCTTGGCCGAAGCTTGCGCCGAATGGCTGCACCAGCAAGTGCGTAAAGAACATTGGGGTTATGCCAAGGATGAAACCCTCGACAACGATGCGCTGATCAAAGAGCAATACCGTGGCATCCGCCCCGCCCCCGGCTACCCGGCCTGCCCGGATCACACCGAGAAAGCCGCGCTGTTCACCCTGCTTGATCCAGAGGCTGCCGAAATGCGCGCCGGGCGCAGCGGCGTGTTCCTCACCGAACACTATGCGATGTTCCCGGCAGCAGCGGTCAGCGGCTGGTACTTCGCCCATCCGCAGGCGCAGTATTTTGCCGTGGGCAAGATCGACAAGGACCAGGTGCAAAGCTATACCGCTCGCAAGGGCCAGGACCTGAGCGTGACTGAGCGCTGGCTGGCGCCGAACCTGGGTTACGACAGCTGATACACCGCCAGGGCCTGAGGCTCTCAGGCCCTGGCGGGCTCAATCGGTCTCAGGGTCGTGAAGGCCCTGGTTGCGGTGACGCTGGGCCCGTTTGTGCCTGGACCGCTGGCGTTTTTGCCAGTTCTGCGCGGGTCAACTCCTTGAGCTTGAGAGTTCGCGCTTCGGCGATTTCGATCTCCAACTGACGCATTGCATCCAGATACTGATCAAGCATTTGCTGACTGGCATCGCGCTCCGGATACGCATCTTCAACCTCTTCCTGACGCCGTGTGGCGTTTCGTTCCAGCTCATCGAATACCTCGGGGTGCTGGTCGCGCATGTAATCGATCCAGTAATCACGAGAAATCAGATCTTCGAGGAACAGGTCGGATGCCTCGTCCGCCAGCACGGCGTTGCGCGCGTTGGTCAGGGTTTGATCGCGAATCGGAGTGTCAAACACCATGTGTTCCGGTTGCGCGGGCAATTCCAGATCGTCAGGCCAACCTCGGATCATGCCGATCCGGTACTGCAAGCGCCTCTCCGCCCGGTCCTTCTTTTTCGCGACAGCTTCGGCCAGCCTGTCAATTCTTTCCAGGCGAAACAAGCGTCGGGTCAGGTCGATCAAGGCTCTGCCGCGCTGTTGCGGACGAAGCGGCACGTCGCGCAGGGCATTGTGCAAGTAAACCCTTGTTTCCAGCTCACTGAAAGTCAGAATCCGCCCATCGACACAGGTGCCATGCGTCGCGGCGTTGGCAAACAACAGTTGGCGCAATTCCCTGTCTTCTGTCGCCGCTTGTATCACCTGCCATACCCGGTGCGTCAGGTCGGCACCCGCCAACTTGTACTCACCGGTATCGGGCAGCGTCGAGAGCAGATGGAAAAACGCCTCATGGCCGGGTTCCTCGGCCAGCTGCCTCCATAGCGCGGCGCGCTCCACGCGTAGATCGGACGGGGTGTATGTCAACCAGATGTCCATTGCCGGTGCAGCAATGTCCTGCAGCGGGTTATCGATGACTTCGTCGGCTTCGACTACCGCATGTGTATCGACGCGCCTCGACCCTGTGCCACCGCCGCTGTCGTCACTGTCGTCGCTGTCGTCGCTGCCGCCATCGGACCCCGAGTCGGAGTCCGGGTCAGAATCGGATTCGCTGCCAGACGCCAGGCGCTGCGCCATTTCCTCATCCAGCAACAGCCGCGAATAGCCCATTACGTCGCGATTGCCGTTAGCGATACTGTAGTCACGCAGCTGCTCAAGACTGTTGAGCGTCAGGGCGTTATCGGATAAATCAGTACCCGCGACCAGCCCCTCATGATTGCCGCCCAGCAGCCGGTCCGGAAACGCCGTGATGTTGTTGCCTGTGAGGTTAAGCGTATGCAATTGCGGCAAGTCCAGCACACCGGCCGGCCAGCGATCCAGCCCGTTGTAGGCGAGCTCGAGTGTTTCAAGCTGAACGAACACGCTGGCATCGATAACGTCGAGCCGGTTGTGGCTCAGGTCCAGCCAGCGCAGGCGATTGGCACTGACCAGGCGATGCAGCGGCTGCGCATCCGTCAGCAGGTTGCCGCTCAACTCCAGACGTTCGAGACGACTCAGGCCGCTGACGGCGTCCGGCACCGTCTGCAATGCGTTGCCGTTGAGCACCAGTCTGGTCAACTCCGGAAACGCCGTGCAGAACTCATTGAAGCTCTGTGCCGAGAACCCTGCGCCTGTCAGATTCAGAGTCTGTACGTGGGAAAGCGTGTCCGACAGGGGCGGCAGATCACCGGTGGAGAGCCCGGTCAGATCAAGCTCACGCCCCGCTCCCTCTGTATGCCGTGTCAGCCCGTCGACCATGCAATCACGAATTTTTATCGCCGCGAAAGCGCGACCTTGCGTCGTCAGCGCGGTTGTCCTGGAGTCGGTCGCACCGGCAAAGATCCAGCTGTTCAACTGCCGCGTCAGTGAGTCGCCGCTGTCCCGCCACTCGCTTATCCGGGCATCTATCTGCATATCATCCAGCCCCTCACTGCGCAGGCGCGCCACACATTGCTGCGCATATTCATGGGAGAGCCGTGGGTTGAGCTGCTGTAGCCGGCCGACGCTGTCTGCCGCATCTTCAGCCACGGACGTCAAAGGGCGCAGCGGCAAGAGAAAATCGTGGACAATGGAAAACGCGGTTTGCGGCGTCGTAAGCGTATGGGCATACAGCGCGGCGGATGGGCTTCTGAACGCTGTCAAAGCGCCTGCGGGCAGACCAATGGCAGCTTCGATACGCTGCTGGGCCATCGACAGTGCGGCCTCGCCCTCTGCGCTGAACAGGTTGTCCGTCAGGCTGGTCTTCAACAGTACGTCATCGCAAGCCAGCACTTGCTCAGGCAATGAATCGATAGCGTTGTAACGCAGATCCAGCCACTGCAGGCGGGGAAGGTTTTCAGCACCGGCCGGCCAAGTTTTGAGTCCATTGGAACTCAGGTCCAAAACCTCAAGCCCGGTCAATGCCGACACATCCAGTGCTGTCAGCTGATTGAGGCGCACGCTGAGGAATTTCAGTCCTTTCAATTCACTGAACTGCCGTTGCACCTGCGGCGTCATGACGATGCGGTTGGTTGAAAGATTCAGCCGAGTGAGCTGCGCAAGGTCTTGCGGGCCGACCGGCACCTCAGTCAGCCCGCAAGCGGTAATTTCCAGCGTGCGCATCTCGCTGAAAGCCTTCAGAAAAGTCTCGATCTGTGCGGCCGGAACATTCAGCCGGTCCAGGCGTACGGTCTCAACGTGGGAAAAAGTACCGGCCGGTATTGGCGCAAGTTCGGTAATGGAGGAGCCGCCAGTCAGCCAGTTGCGATCACTCAACTCGAATACACGAGCGTCTCCAGGCACGTAGAAGTCCCGATCCAGCGAGCTGCGGGGCCGGATAGCGCGTTCCAGACCATAGCGCTTGCGCACGGCAGCGCGCCAATTGGCCGCCAGCGCATCCAGGACTTGTCTGTTGGGCAGAGATCGCCAGCGCGAAGCCGGAGCCGCAGTGCGCAAACCACTGGATGTCGTTGGCTCATAAAACGCACGGAATATTCCGGCGTGTTCCAGACGCAGGATTTCGACGGCGTTGAGTCGGGTTTCGGGGGTATTCCACAGGCCCAGGATATGTTGTGGCAGTGGATTGACGTATCCCGCCTCTCCCGTCAGAAAATCCAGTTCGCCGACGCAGTACTGGCGAACCATCAAGTCCAGGTCAACCAGATGTCCCCAAGGTCCCAGATAATTTTTTACGTACTCATAAGCCGGTTTGAATGCTTCGTGGGAAAACTTCGACCAATCCAGGGCTAGCCCCGCCCACAGCCGTTCATGGCCAGCCATCAGTGCCGAGGGAATGTGGGCAATGGCGGTTCGTGACAAATCCAGCCGTTGCAGATCTGGCAGACTTTGCACGGACGCAGGCCATCGAGCCAGTTCCGGTGCGTCGATTTTGAGTCTTTTCAGCCGCTGCAACGTGGCCAGATCAAGCTCTGGCGTGGCAGCGGCGTCCAGTCGAACCAATTCAAGATCAAGGTCCTCCAGCGTCGTCATCGTCGCCAGTCTCTGGGAAAAGCCCTGTGCCAAAGACGTCGCGCCGGTTCTGAACCTGAGTTTTTTCAGCGAAGCCATTGCACTCACGGCCGGCGGCAGGTCGCTCAGTGATTGTTCGCGCCCCATGTAGGTGCCGAAAGCACTGCCTCGTTCGCCGAGGGTCAACTGCTCAAGATTGGGGAAGCGCGACAGAAACGCGTCGGCCCCCGGGTCCGTCATGCCGTCACCGCTCAGGATCAACTCGCGCACGTGGGAAAAATCGGCCTCGATCGCTGGCAGCGGGTAGTAGCTGACAATCAAAAGCCTCGCGGCGCTGTGATCATCGGCGGCTAACGGTGCCTTGCGCCAGCTCGCTTCCAGCGCCCTCGCCGTTTGTGATCTCTGGAACACGCCCGACAGGTCATTTGAGGTGGTACGCGAATCTCCCACCCATTCATCGAGCGTTGCTTTGAGTCGTTCCCACTCTTGACGACGGGACTGCAGCATCGCAAAGATTTCGCGGTTGCTTTTGCCCTCGCGCACCTGCGTCAGGATAAAACCGTTCGCTTGCTCGACCGACAGCTCCGGATAGAGATCGCGCAATCGCTCGACCAGTTCCGGATTGAAAGCCGGGCCTCGCCCGCTGGCGGAATACCCGACCAGATTTCCGCTGATGCGTGCGGGCGGCTTCAGCCATTTTTGCGGTTTCAGCAAAGCCAGCGCTGTGCGGGGATCCTGCTCGGCTTGCGCAATAATCGCTTGCTGCAGTTCGGCCCACTGGCCGACTGCTGGCAGTCCCAGGCTGCGTCGCGCCTCATCAGGCAAGGCGTGCATGATCGATGGGTAAAAGTTGTCGCCGTGGCGAGGCAGGCTGTTGAGCGCCTCGCCGCGATCGTTGAATGCCTGAAATTGTGCACCTTTTTTGATCAGGTACTTTTTCTCACCACCTGTCTCGGGGCCCACGCTGTGGAGCACTGGACCTTCGACGCTGCCTTCGCGAACGTCCAGACGCAAGCCGTCCGGCCAACCGGGCAGACTTCCCAGTGCGTGCAGTGCCAGACGGCGGCTGTCCGCTGACGCGATATTGTCGCTGCGCAGGCCGGCAAAAGCCCTGACCTGCCGGCTTTTGCGCGCGTACCAGCGCGCCTCCTCGAGCATGCGCAGCGGCGCGCGTCCGGTCGTCGTCAGCTGTTCGAGCTCAGCGGGTCCGGCGTGAGCCAAAACGTCCTGAGCAGCCGATTCGGTGAGCCCCACGCAGGCAGTCTGCAAGCGCTTGACCAAGGGGTCGGCGGCTTCGGTCCCTGTGTAGATGCTGTCGTAAATGGCAGCTTGGCGCGTTTGCGCGTAATCCGCCATTTGCCTTGCAAACTCGACAGGCCTGGCGTCACGCAGGCGCGCGCCCTGCGCGCCCAGCAGTCGGGTGATTTCAGCTTCGTCGAGTGCCGCCAGAATGACCGTGGGCAGCTCTCCGGCAAGAATATCGGATCGGGTAATCCGGATCGGCGCCCTAACACCGCTGCCACGCACACGGCGCGCGCCGCCATACTTGACGGATTGACCCGACAAGCCCGCGCCGTCGAACACTTCGAGTACCCGGTTGGCTGGCCACAACGGCATCTCAGTGACCAGCGGCAAGGCATACAAATACATCTCGTCGATCGGTTGCGTGCCGCGCAACTGTTCAATGACTCGCCCGGCGTCCGTATCGGCCTTGAGCATGCGCAAGGCTTGCAGCAGCTCCGGAGGCGGCAACGCGTGGTCCAGATGCATCTTGCGCAATGCGTCATCGCTGACCCCGCTGATGTCGGCGGCCCTGCCCAACTCGGCGTCGGAAAACGCTTCGCTGCGATGGCCCATGCGGCGCAGCAGTGTACGGCGATCCCACGTCAGTGGACGTTCCAGAGTGGCGCGCCAGGCGCCGGCGCCATTACTGTCCAGAACAGGCTGATAGGCGCTGGCATCGGTGGGATGCTGCAGGCGCCATTTTCCGATTACCTCGTCAAACTTCTGTTGGTAAAGCTTGCCCTCGAGCCGGATATAGGTTTTGCCGTCAACCCCGTACTGGCCCGCTGTATTGGGGGCAAGGCTGGCGTCAAGGATGACGGGCGACTCATAAGCGCTGAGATCAGGCTTCCACAGCCGGGCTTCACCATTGACCAGTGTCACCGGACTCATCTGTTCGATCACCGGCACCGCGCGGGCTGCGGCGAATTTCTGCACGCCGGCGCCGACCCCCGCCATGGCTCCGATCAGTGCCAGGTTTTCCGCTACATCGATCAGATGATCCTTGGCTGCCCTGCGATCGCCTTCACTCCATTCAATGGCGCCCTCCAGGGTTTCGTAGAGCAATTGCCCGGCCATCACTACCATCATTACCTCACCCAGCACAGGCACGAACATCGATACCATGTTCAAGCCCAGCATGCCGATCTGCATCAGGTGCGCCAGTTTGGCGTCGCGGGCTTTCGCATCGACATCGGCAGTCGGCACCGCATGGCTTCGCGCATCGGCAATGGTCTTGTCCCGACTCTGGGTAAACAGGTACTCCCAGAGATCATCATTGGGGGCCCAGAGGCCTCGTCCCTTGCGACCGACCGTCGACGGGGCAATATAGGGTTCAGGCACCGGTTGCAGTTTCACCTTGCGCTGGGGCGGCACCTCGCTGAGGGTGGTAAATGCCGAGCCGGGGCTGATCGCCTGGATAACCACAGCCCAGGGCGAACGCACTATTTGCCAGGCATCCTTGGGTGAATCGGCGGCCACCTGGGTGAATTGGCTGAAATAGTAAGGACGCTGGTCATAAGGCAGGAACTGGCTGAGGAACTGCTGGTAGCGGGTCGGAGCTGCGCCGTTCGTGTCGGCTGCGTCCCGCGCGGTCAACAAACGCTTGAATTCGCTGCGCATCTGCTCGTACGTGTACCGTTTGAGCGGGTGGTGCGGATCGTGGGGGACATACAGGATCAGCTCATCGTTGTAACGATACTTTTCGCAGATCACGAACGCGACGCAGCCAGTCAGGCGCTTTTTCATCACGCCAAGGTCCTCGAACCACACTTGCCTGTTGCCCATCCAGGGATGCATTTCGCCAGCGATGACCGACAGGATCATTGTGTAATCCGCCGGCTCGATGTCTTTTTGCAGCAACGCCTGTTCGGCAGCCGCTCGCATTGTCGCCTTCTGGCTGGCGATGAACGGGTCGCGAAGCGCGGCTTCTGCCAGCGGATCGGCAGGTTGCAGGAACGCCTTGAGGTAAGTCTGATATTGCTTGCCAATATCCAGGCTACGGCACAAGCCCAGAAACTGGCTGACCGTTATGCCAGGGCTGAGCGACTCGAAGGTGTCCGGAGTTTGCGTGGCAACCAGAAAACCGGAAGTTTCGTGCCAGGCTCCCTCATCGCATTCATGGGCTTCGAAATTATGCAAGGCTGCGTCCAGCATCGACAGTTTGAGAAACTCATACGACGCCAGCTCGATGTGCAGAATGCCCATTTCCACGGGGCGTTTGAGGCACAGCAAGGTCTGGTCGACGTCGACCTGCACCTGGTATTGATCCTTGAGTGCCTTGACCAGCAACAGCCGGGCAAAATCCTCGACCTGCTGCAGCGTCGCCAGGCTTTTGTCCAGCGCGTTTTGTGCGGTGACGCTGGCGGTGAAACTGTCGGTCAGTGCGCTGCGCTGTGCCGGCGTTGCTTCCTGATACCAAGGCGGCAGCGTGGTTGATACGTCCTTCAAGGCCTGACGTCGTTGCGTGGTTGCATCGCTCAGCCACGTCGGGACGGATTTTTCCAGAAAGCTGCCGTGAATGCTCAGCGTCGCCTCGCGTTTGACGGGCGGGGTCGTTCCTGTGGATTGAGCGGTCGCGCCTGCGGGGCGCGATGAGGGATGAATCGGGATAGCTTCCATGGTCACTCCTTGTTGATGGAGCAAGCAGCAGACCATTTCACGCTATCCCGTCTGCGGTATCGGAATATCGCTCGAGTGTTAATGAGTAAGCGAATGTGGATTTTGACCTTGAAACATCCTGCCCCGATTCCGTGTTTCAGGGACGCAACGATGGCCCGGGTTCCGGCGAGGTGCGGCCAGGCAGCTGCGACTTGTCAGCGACCTGCTGTAGCTCGTCGATCGCCCGACGCGTCAGTGCGACCAGTTTCTCCACGCGCAGCGTTTCCATCGCCTGGCTTAGGGCATCCAGTTCCAGGTCATATTGTCCGGCATCGATCTCAGCCCGCTCGAGGCGTCCGTCCAACGCTCCCCAGAGCTGCAAGCGCTGATCATCGACCGATGCATTCAGATCGTTCATCTCCTGCGGATAGCGTTCTCGCAGATAGTCCGTCCAGTAATCGTGGGCCACCATGCTGATTGGCAGCGCGTCGGTCCGCTCTGCCGCAAGGATTGATTCACGGGTTTGCGTGAGCAAATCCCCGCTGAGGGGATCGAAGTAGGACATGAAAGCCGGCTGCCCGGGCAAATCGACACCGTCGCCCCAATGGCCAGTCAGCCCGATGCGGTACTGCAAGCGCACCTCGGCGCGGTCCAGTCTCTCAGCCGCGGCCGCGGCTTCAGCAAGGGTCTCGACCCGGTCCAGACGAAACATTTGCCGGGACAAACGCACCAGTGCCTGCCCCCTGAGAGCTGTTTGATCCGGCGCAAATTGGCGCAAAACGCGATCCGCCCAGACCCGGACCTCCATGTCGCTGAACGTCAGAATCCGCCCGTCAACGCAGGTGCCGTGGGTTTCAGCGCTGTGAAACAACAACTCTCGCAACGACGTATCGTAGTAGGCAGCTTGCATGACCTCCCACACTCTGCGCGTGAGATCAGCCCGCACGCGATTGAAATCCTTGGTATCGCGCAATAGCCGCAGCAGCTGGAAAAAACGTTCGTGGTTCGGTTCCTGTGCCAGCCGCGTCCAGATCACGGTTCGTTGTTCTGCCAACGATGCGGGGGTGTCCTGGAGCCAAGGGGCAAGCGAGCGCGGTGCAATGTCAGTTGCCGGATTCAACAGCTCTTCGACAGGTGCTACGGCGGCGTGCACATCAAAATCAACGCCGCCCTCCCCCTCAGGGATACCGACCGGCTCCTCCAAACCGATGCCGTCGTAAAATATCTGCCTGTTGATCATGTCGTCGATCCGTGCGCGCGATACACCCAACACGGGGCGCCCCGGACGTTCGCGCGAGTAGCGCCGCAGATCCTGCAACGCTGGCAACGACAAACGTTCATTTGCGGACAAGTCGGTGCCCTCGAGCAGATTCCCGTGCCCACCGCTGAACAAACCAACAGGCAACTCCTCGATCCGGTTGCCGCTCAGATTCAGAGTATGCAGACGAGGCGCCATCAACACGCCGTCCGGCCATTCGCTCAACTGGTTGAAGCGTAAATCCAGGGTTTCGAGAGCGCCAAACGCCGGCGGGTGAAAAGCGCGGATCTCGTTGTAACCCAGATCCAGCGCGCGCAGACGGCCGCTGCCGAGCAATGGGTACAGGCTCGTCGCGCTGTGCAGATTGCAATACTGCATTTCCAGACGCTGCAGATGCCGCATGCGTTGCACCGGCGCGGGCAACGCCAGCAATTCATTGCCGCTGACAAACAAGGTTTCGAGGTTGGGAAAGGCCTGCAGGAAAGCGTCAGAGCCGCGCGTGGTGATACCGACGCGGGTCAAGTCCAGGCTCGTCACACCTGGCAACTGCACGTCCAGCTCCGGCAGGTCACCGGTTTGCCGCTCTGAAAATTCCAGCTCCAGCCCGGGCGTGCCTGGGCTTTCGCTGAGCCCATCAAGCCATGCGGCGCGGATGCGCCGTGCAGCGAAGGAGCGACTGCGCGCATTGATGAACACGCCTTCTCCAGTGACCTCGCGGGTATACAACCAGTCGTTCAAACGGCGGGTCAGCGCGTCGAACGTTTGATGCCACTCAGTGATTCGTGCGTCGATCTGCGCGTCGCTGAGCGCCATCCTGCGCAGCTTGTGCAAGCTGAGCCGAGCACGCTCGTCTGGAAAAATCTGCCGCAACCGCTGCAAATGCGCAGCCGCGCCGGTCTCGCCCGCCACCGCAGCGGATTGCGCAAGCGGCACCAGCTCGTCGATGAACGATGCACCGGTTTCCGTTGGCGGAAATCGCTCCGGCACGGGTTCGGCTGCGAATCGCGCCAGCGTGCCGTGCGCCAGGCCCGTTTGCTGCTCGATACGCCGCAGCGCCGTGTTCAGCGCAGCTTCACCCTGCGGGCTGAACACGTTGCCGGCCAGGTTGGTTCTCATCAGCAAATCCGTGTGCATCAACGCCCTCGGCGACACAGAGTCGATGCGGTTATCGCGCAAGTCCAGCCAGGACAACCGGTTCAGATCCTCGACACCAGCGGGCCAGCGTTGCAGCCTCGTCGACCGCAGGCCTAATGCCTGCAACTCATTCAAGGCGCTGACATCGACATCCCCGAGCGGGTTATGGCTCAAGTCCAGCGCCCTGAGGCGCTGCAAGCCATTGATCTGGCGCTGCACCACTGGCGTCATGGCAATCCGGTTATCGGCAGCATCGAGCTGTGCCAAACCTTCCAGTTCGGCTGCAGCAAAGGGCAGTTCCGTGAAGGTGTTGCCGCTGATCTGCAGGGTTTCGGTCCGGCTGAAGGCGCGGATGAAACGGCGGGCCGCTCGGGCGGAAACGTCCAGTCCTCCCAGGCGCAGCGTGCGCACATGGGCAAAACTGCCTGGCGGCAATACGGGCAATTGCACAACGCGTTCGGCCCCCGTTTGAGTACTCAGTTCAAAGATGGACACGCGGGACGGCAGGCCGTACCGCTGCCGAACGGCGCCTTGCCAACTGTGTCTAAGCATATTGAAAATCTCGGCGTTGCTGCCTGTTGTCCATTGCGGGCTGAGCGCTGCGTAGCGAGTACCGTGCGGGGCTGGGGCATGGAATCGAGCGAAAATACTGTCATGCTCGGCGCGCAGCGCGGTGATCGCGGCCAGCCGTGCCTCGGGCGTAGCCGATGCGGCATCGAACGCCAGCGGCAACGGATCAAGCAGCCCAGGCGCGGCGAGCATGGAATCGAGTTCGGCCCGGCAGAACTCGTTGACCATCTGGTGCACATCGAGCAGATGTCCCAAGGGGCCGGCGTAGTTGCTGACGTATTCATAAGCGCGCAGAAAAGTGTCCGCAGTGACTCTCGACCAGTCCAGCGACAGGCCGGCCCACAGGCGTTCCTGCCCGTGGTAGAGCGACGACGGCAGCGTCTCGATCAAGGTATGACTGAGGTCCAGACGCTGCAATTGCCCAAGCCGTTCGACCGACGCCGGCCATCGCCACAAAGCACGAGGCGCGTCGATGCGTAACGTGCGCAACTGCCTGAGCCTTGAAAAATCGAGTCCGTGCAAGGACGTTGAATCGGTACCCGAGTAGTCGATGCGCAGCGCTTCGAGCGAAGACAACGCTTCGAGCCGCTGCGCGAAGTTCTCCGCCAGTAACGGCGCATCGGTGGCGAAGCGCAGGCGGGTCAGCTCAGGCATGCGGCCAACCGCTACAGGCAGCGTGGTCAGTGATCCGTTCACCAGCGTCTGCTCGATCCCAAGGCCGGGCTCGCCAATCGACAGATCGGTGACCTGTGGGAACGCCGCCAGAAAAGCCTCGGCATTGGCGTCGGTGAGGCCGCTGCCCGTTACCGACAATTCACGCACATGGTCAAACCTCGTGGTCAACGCAGGCAGCGGCGCATCGCAGACCAATGACAGCGGCGCCACTTCCCGGGCCTGCGCCGCCAACGGCTCGTTGCGCCAGGCCTCTCTGAGGGCCTGGGCCACTTGCGCACGGTGCGCTGCGGTCTGACTGCTCGAGGGGCCTGCCTGCCATCGGTCGAGGGTGGCATTGAGTGTTTCCCAATCCTTCAGTCGAGACTCCAGTTCATCGAAGATCTGCGCGTCGGTTCTGCCGCGTCGCCGAGCGAAAAACGCTTCAACCTGGCGCGGCTCCGGATACAAATGCTGCGCGCGGCTGCGCAGATGCGTATTCCAACCGGCACCGCGTCCGCTGGCGTAATAACCGCTCAACCGGGCACTCACTCGCGCCGGAGGCTTGAACCACCTGGCGTGCGGCTCCAGTAGCCGTGCAGCATCAAGACGATGCGCGTGGGCTGACTGGATGATGCTCTGTTGCAGTTCGCTGCCTGTGCGCACATCCGCCAGCCACAGCGCTGACCGGGTTTCATCAGGCAAGGCGGACAACAGCGACCGGTAAAAACTGTCCTCCAACCGGGGCACTCTATCAAGCGCTTGGGCACTGGCATCGAAGGCCTGATAGAAAGGCCCGTTTTTCACCAGGTAGCGTAAAACCGGTGCGGTGATTTCGCCGATACCGTCGAGCAAAGCACCGGTTGTACTGCCGTCACGGATCTCCAGCCGCAAGGTTTGCGGCCATTGCGGCAGTTGTTCCAGTGCATGCAATGCCAGGCGTCGGCTGTCTGCGGAGGCGAGGTTTTCGCCGTGCAAACCGGCGAATGCCCGAATCTGTCGACCTTGGCGAGCGTACCAGCGGGCCTCTTCCAGCAGCTTCAAGGGCGAGCGTCGGGTCGCGTCCAGTCGGGCAAGCTCGGCGGCCGATGCGTGGTTGAGCACGTCTTGCGCGGCTTCGTCGCTGAGCCCCGGGCATTCGCGCTGCAGAATGCGCACCCGCCCACTCGCGGGTCCGTTGCGCCGGTAGAGACTGTCGAAGATGGCTGGCTGTCGGGTGTAGGCGTATTCGGTGAGTCTCGCAGTAAATTCGTCCGGTCTCGCCGGACGCAATTGCGCGCCCCTGCTCCCCAGCAGATGAACAATTTCATTTTCCTCCAGCGCAGCGATGATTCGTGCCGGCAGTTCGCCGTTCAGCACTTGCTCGCGGCTGATCCGGATCGCCGGTTTGCGCTCAATCCCCGGCAGCAGTTTTTGTGCGCCGTACTGGATGGATCGCGCCGCCTCCCCCGCGCCCTCGACGATCTCCAGCACGCGGCCCGGCGGCCAACGCGGCATTTCGGGGACCAGCGGCAGCGCGTACAGGTACTGCTCATCAATTGCCTGGGCACCGCGCAACTGCTCGATCATTTGTCTGGCTCCCTTATCGGCGGCAAACAAGCGCATGGCGTCACGCAGTTCGGCAGGCGGGGGTAAATGGTCCATGTGCATTTTGCGCAGCGTGTTGTCACTGATACCGCTGGTATCGGCCAGCATCAGCAGGGCGTCGTCGGAAAAACCGTCAGTCAGCGGCCCCATGCGGCGCAGCAAGTCCAGACGCCCCCAGGTCATGGGTTGTTCCAGTGCCAGACGCCAGGCACCGTGGCCGTTGTTGACCAGGACCGGCCGGTAGGCATCGGGATCGCTGGGATGTTTGAGCAGCCATTGCGCGGTCGTTTGATCCTGGACCTGCTCGTAGACCTTGCTGCCCTGGCGGATATACGTTTTGCCTTCGAAGGAATACTGCGCCAGTGCGTTGGGTTCGCCCAAGGCGTCCAATGTCACGTCCTGTTCGTAACCACTGAAGTCGGGTTTCCACAGTCGGGTTTTACCGCTGGGTAACGTCACCGGGTGCAGGCTCTCGATGACCGGCTCAGGCTTGACAGGCCTCAACCGGCTCAAACCTGCACCCGCAACGGCGGTGACCCCGATCAGTGCGAGGTTTTCGGCAACATCGACCAGATGGGCCTTGGCCGCGTGCTTGTCGCCGTCGCTCCATTCGACGATCCCCTCAACGGTTTCATACAACAATTGGCCAGCCATGATCACCATCATCGCTTCGCCGAGTACGGGGACGAACATCGATGCGACGTTCGCTGCCAGCAGACCGAACTGCAGCAGCGCAGCGAGTTTGGCGTCGCGCGCCTTGGCATCGACGTCCTCAGTTGGCACTGCGTGGCTGCGGGCATCATCGAACAGCTTGTCGCGGTGTTTTTCGTAGAGACAGTTCCAGAGGTCAGAGTTTGTGCCCTTGAAATAAGCGTTCGGGTCCGGAAACGGTGCGGCCGCCACGTAAGGATCGGTATCCGGAATCATTTGCGGATCCTTGTGCGGCGTCTCCCAAGGCCCTAGGGGCGTCACTGTTTGCCCTATCGTTCGCCATGCCAACCACAACCACTCGGACGCGGGATGGGCGGGCTTGATGAACTGGTTGAAATATTCAGCGCGCTTCCTATAAGGAAAGAACTGGCTGAAAAACGCCTGATAGGCCGTCGGCGCGGTGCTTTGCGGGTGCTGTGGATCCCGAGCAGACAACAAGCGTTTCAGTGTGTCCTGCATTTGCGTGCCGGTGTAGCGCTTGAGCGGATGCTCGGGGTCGTTGGGCACGTAAAGAATTACTTCGTCATATGACGGATATCTGTCGTAAATCACAAAGACAACGCAGCCAACCAGTCTATGGCGCATCACGCCCAAATCCTGAAACGAGACTGTTTTGTTATCCAGTCTGGGGGTCCTGTTGCCCGCAAGAACGGAAAGAATCATCGCGTGATCCTGGCGGCGGATGTCCTTGGTCAACAACGCTTGTTCGGCCGCCGCGTGTAAAGCGCTCTTCTGAGCCAAGATGAACTGGCGGCGCAGCGCGGCTTCCGTCTTGGGGTCGGCTGGATGGAAAAACGAAGTCAGGTAGGCTTGATATTTCGCGCCAATGTCCAGCTCACGGCACAGACTGAGAAAGTTCCTGATCGAGACATTGACCGGGACTGCCTTGTAGTTACCGGGCGTGCCGGTTGCTACTGCGAAGGTTGAGCTTTTGTGAAAGGCGCCGTACTTGCATTCGTGACTTTCAAAGTTGTGCAAGGCTGCCTGCAGCATGGGCAGCGTCAGTACCTCGTGAGTGCCAACTTCCACGCGAGCAACAGTTACGAGAATCGGTCGCTTCAAACACAACAGCGTCTTGTCGACATCCACTTCCACCTGATAGCGGCTTTTCAGAGCCTCCAGCAGCAAAGGCCTGGCAAAGGCGTCAATGTCTTTGAACGATGACATGGTTTTATCCAGCTGCACCTGCGCCTGGAAGCTGTCTCTGAAGCGTTTGTGCAGCACGTCGCGTTGCGCGGGCGACGCGCTTTTGTACCAGTCGGGGGTTGCCTTGGTGGCCTGTTTGAACTCAGCTCTTCTGCGCGCGGGAGCATCAATCAACCATTGCGGTACCGACGCTTCCAGCAACGGCGCGTGCAGACTCTGCGTTGCCGCCGGTTTGATCAGGGGGGCCGCGCTTTTGGATACGAGGGAATCGGGGGACATACATCGCTCCTGTAAATGAAGCGACAGCACATCATCCGCACCGACCGGTGCGGCGGTACATAGTTATCGAGTCCAGAGAGAGTTGTTACGACGTGTCTGAACGGTCGGGCGCAGAGTTGACTATGCTTGTAACGCACGATTTAGCGGAGAGGGATTTATGGACGATCCAGTCGACAACAAACCGCCGACCTTCTGGCAGATGCTGCACAGCGTCATGGCTGCAGCCTTCGGCGTACAGAGTGGCAAGAACCGGGAAAGGGATTTCGCCCACGGCAAGCCCAGCCATTTCGTGATACTGGGCGTTTTGTTCACAGCTGTTTTCGGTCTGACGCTGTTCGGAATCGTCAAACTGGTGCTGCATCTGGCCGGTGTTTGAGGCCAATATGGAAAATCCGGGCCTTGGCAAAGCGATCGAGCCTTGTCACTGGCGAACCACCGGCGACAGGCATGCGGTCAGACCCGGAATTTCACTCACTGGTGGCTGACCCAGAAGACCGCTGTTCCTACAACGAGAATGATCAGGAACAAAATGGCCCATGCGTCGACGCTGCTGTCGCTTTTCCTGGCTTTGGTCGGGTTGCTCATTGCATCGCCTCTTGTCGGTTTTATCGGTGATTGCACAAAGACTCGATCAGAGTAAAGACGATGATTGTCCGCACGACAAATGTGGATTAGTTGCAAGCCATTCTCGTTAGGCGATTTGGTTCTTTACATATACTCAAACATCACTTTTGCGCATAACTGCAAACGGGTATATTGCCCCGGCTCCGTGACGGAGTGCGCGGCCGTGCGCGCAGAATTGCAGAGGCATCATCGGACTCCAGCAAGCGAAAACGCAGCGTTTTCCGAGTAGCCCAAGCCTGAGAACAGGACTTATATGTACGTATACGACGAGTACGATCAGCGGATCATCGAGGACCGCGTCAAGCAGTTCCGTGATCAGACCCGACGCTATCTGGCAGGTGAGCTGAGCGAAGAAGAATTCCGCCCCCTGCGCCTGCAAAATGGCCTGTACATCCAGCGCTTCGCGCCGATGTTGCGCGTGGCGGTGCCTTACGGCCAACTGACGTCGCGCCAGGTGCGCATGATGGCCAAAATCGCCCGTGACTACGACAAGGGCTACGCCCACATCAGTACGCGGCAGAACGTGCAGTTCAACTGGCCGGCGGTGGAAGACATCCCGGACATCCTCGCTGAACTTGCGACCGTGCAGATGCACGCCATCCAGACCAGCGGCAACTGCCTGCGCAACGTCACCACCGACCAGTTTGCCGGCGTCGCCGCCGATGAAGTGATCGATCCACGACCATGGTGCGAAATCGTCCGCCAGTGGACCACGTTCCACCCGGAATTCGCTTACCTGCCGCGCAAATTCAAGATCGCCGTGAATGGCTCGACCAGCGACCGCGCAGCCATTGAAGTTCACGACATCGGTCTGGAACCGGTCTACAACGCCGCTGGCGAGCTGGGCTTCCGCGTGCTGGTCGGCGGTGGTCTCGGTCGTACGCCGGTGGTCGGCGCGTTCATCAATGAATTCCTGCCGTGGCAAGACCTGCTGAGCTACCTCGACGCCATCCTGCGTGTGTACAACCGCTACGGCCGTCGTGACAACAAATACAAGGCGCGGATCAAGATCCTCGTCAAGGCGCTCACGCCTGAAGTGTTCGCGCAGAAAGTCGATGCGGAAATGGAACACCTGCGCGGTGGCCAGACCACGCTGACCGAGGCCGAACTGCATCGGGTTGCCAAGCACTTCGTCGATCCGGACTACAAGACCCTCGACAACCAGACCGCACAACTGGCCGATCTGGATAAAGAACATCCGGGCTTCGCTCGCTGGCGCAGCCGCAACACCCTGGCGCACAAAAAGCCGGGCTATGTTGCCGTAACGCTGTCGTTGAAGCCGACCGGTGTTGCCCCCGGCGACATCACTGACAAGCAGCTCGACGCCGTTGCCGACCTGGCCGACCGCTACAGCTTCGGTCAACTGCGCACCTCCCACGAGCAGAACATCATTCTCGCCGATGTCGAGCAGAGTCAGTTGTTCGCCTTGTGGGGCGAGTTGCGCGAAGGCGGTTTCGCCACGCCGAACATCGGCCTGCTGACCGACATCATCTGCTGCCCGGGCGGCGATTTCTGCTCGCTGGCCAACGCCAAGTCGATCCCGATTGCCGAGTCGATCCAGCGTCGCTTCGATGACCTGGACTACCTGTTCGACATCGGTGAGCTGGACCTGAACATCTCCGGTTGCATGAACGCCTGCGGTCATCACCACGTTGGCCACATCGGCATTCTCGGCGTGGACAAGAAAGGCGAAGAGTTCTATCAGGTTTCTCTCGGCGGCAGCGCCAGCCGTGATGCGAGCCTGGGCAAGATCCTCGGCCCGTCCTTCGCACAGGAAGCCATGCCTGACGTGATCTCGAAGCTGATCGATGTGTACGTTGAACAACGCACCGAAGACGAACGCTTCATCGACACCTATCAGCGTATTGGCATCGACCTCTTCAAGGAACGCGTCTATGCAGCGAATCATTAAGAACAACGAAGTCGTCGACGAGACCTGGCACTTGCTGCCGAAGGATTTCAACATCGACGAGATCAGCAACTGCGACGATCTGATCGTTCCTCTGCAGTTGTGGCGCGAGCACAGCCGCATGCTCAAGGCCCGCGATGGCGGTCTGGGCGTGTGGCTGGATGCCGACGAAGAAGCCGAAGAAATCGGTGAAGACGTCAGTGAGTTTCAAGTGATCGCGCTTAACTTCCCGGCGTTCACCGATGGCCGCAGTTACTCCAATGCCCGTCTGCTGCGTGACCGTTATGGCTTCAAAGGCGAACTGCGCGCAATTGGCGATGTTCTACGGGACCAACTGTTCTACATGCATCGTTGCGGTTTCGACGCCTTCGCCATTCGCGCGGATAAAGACCCGTACGAAGCGCTGGAAGGCCTCAAGGACTTCTCGGTGACCTACCAGGCTGCCAGTGACGAACCGCTGCCGTTGTTCCGTCGGCGTTAAGCCTCAGGGCTTTGGGTGCGAACAGAAAAACGCCGGTCATTGACCGGCGTTTTTTTATGCCTGGTGTTTACCAGAAGCGTTGTTGGGTCAGGCGACTCCACCAGCTCAGCAGCACGCGGTCAACCGAGCCGCTGGCGGCCATGCCGATGCGTTCCTGCAGGCTTTTGCGCTCGGCGTAGTGCAGATGGTAGACCTCGGCCAGTTTGGCCTTTTGCGCCAGGTATTCATCGCTGGTCTTCAGTTCGTCCACCAGTTGGTTTTCCAGCGCGGCGATACCGAGCCACACCTCACCGGTGGCCACCTCATCGATCGCCAGTTGCGGGCGATAACGGGCGACGAAGTTTTTGAACAAGCGATGGGTGATGTCGAGGTCTTCCTGAAACTTTTCGCGGCCCTTTTCGGTGTTTTCGCCAAACACGGTCAGAGTGCGTTTGTATTCACCGGCGGTCAGCACTTCGAAGTCTATATCGTGCTTTTTCAACAGACGATTGACGTTAGGTAGCTGCGCGACTACGCCAATCGAACCGAGAATGGCGAACGGTGCGCTGATGATCTTGTCACCGATGCACGCCATCATGTAGCCGCCGCTGGCAGCAACCTTGTCGATGCACACTGTCAGTGGCACCCCGGCGTCGCGAATGCGCGCCAATTGTGATGACGCCAGACCGTAGCTGTGCACCATGCCGCCGCCACTTTCCAGACGCAGAACCACTTCGTCTTTCGGCGTGGCCAGGGTCAGCAGCGCGGTGATCTCGTGGCGCAGGCTCTCGGTGGCGGAAGCCTTGATATCGCCATCGAAGTCGAGCACGAATACCCGGGACTTGGTCTCAGGCTTGTTCTTCTGCTTCTTCGCACTTTTATCGGTTTTCGCTTCGCCCTTGCGTAAAGCCTTGAGCTGGTCCTTGTCGAGCAGCGTCTGCTCCAGGCGTTCACGCAGGCCCTTGTAGAAATCGTTGAGCTTGCTGACCTGCAACTGGCCCGCCGATTTGCGTCGTCCCTTGCTGCGTAACGCGGCGAAACTGGCCAGGACCACCAGAATGGCGATCACCAGCGTGACAGTCTTGGCCAGAAAGCTGGCGTATTCGGTGAAAAAATCCACAGAGACTCCTCAAAGCAATGCGTGAACATGTAATACACGCGGAATGGCTCCAGCATACCCATGCGCCGGCTCATCGGCCAGCCGTGAAATCTCTGGCAACACGCCTGTAACGGGCATTTCAAACAAGCGTATGTTTTTTCATTGACAGCCTTACGCCATCCTCATAACCTCGCCTGACCTTCAACGTACCGGGACGACGCGGACGTGGGCAGCATCTACTTGATACGACATGGCCAGGCCTCCTTTGGTGCAGACGATTACGACGTGCTGTCACCGACCGGCGTGCGTCAGGCAGAAATCCTCGGCCAGCACCTCGCCGATCTGGGCATCAGCTTTGATCGTTGCCTTGCCGGTGACCTGCGTCGTCAACAGCACACGGCCACCAGCGCACTCGAGCAACTCAGCGCCAGGGGCCTGCCAGTACCCGTTCTGGAAACCGATTCCGCCTTCAACGAATTCGACGCCGATGCAGTGATCCGCGCCCTGCTCCCCGCCATGCTGCCGGAAGAGCCGGAAGCCCTCGACATCCTGCGCAACGCCGCACAGAACCGTGGCGAATTCCAGCGCATCTTCGCCCTCATCGTCGAGCGCTGGCTTGCTGGCACCTACGACACACCGGGACTGGAAAGCTGGCTGGGTTTCGTCGAGCGGGTTCAGGCCGGGCTGCAGCGCATCCTCGATCTGGCGCAAAAGAACCAGAAAATCGCCGTGTTCACTTCCGGCGGCACCATCACTGCCCTGCTCCACCTGATTACGCAGATGCCTGCCAGACAGGCGTTTGAACTGAACTGGCAAATCGTCAACACCTCGCTCAACCAACTTAAGTTTCGTGGTCGCGAGGTGGCTCTGGCTTCCTTCAACAGTCACGCACACCTGCAACTGCTGAAGGCCCCGGAACTCATCACTTTTCGCTGAGTCCGGCTTACTGTGACCCTGGCTGTAACCACCCAGCTCCCATGACCAAGAAAGGATCGAACCATGACCTCCGTAGCTGATGCCGTAAAAGCAATGCAAGCCAAGTTCAACCCAGCCGCCGCTGCCGGTCTGGACCTGGTCTTCGGTTTCAACATCACCGACGAAGACAAGCAATACGCCCTGATCGTCAAAGACGGCACTTGCGACATTCAGGAAGGCGAAAACCCGGACGCCAACTGCACGCTGGTGCTGGACAGCCAGACTCTGAAAGACATCGTCAGCGGCGAAACCGACGGCATGCAAGCCTTCATGGGCGGCAAGCTGCGCGTTGAAGGCGACATGATGCTGTCGATGAAACTGTCCGAGCTGTTCCCTTCGTAAGAAGCAGCCTGGTTCAAACAAATCCCGTCCTTGTGACGGGATTTGTCGTTCATGCAGGAGATCAGCGCAGGGCTCGGCTTCGCGCTCCGCTCGCGGAGATACGATCAACCTTCCTGCAACAACCGCGTATCCAGCCCAAACCGCTCTTGCGAAACCATTCTGAACTGACCCTCCGCCAGATCGCAGCTCACCAGCAAATTCCACGAGTGCCGTGTTGCCACGGATGGAACCAGAATAAACGGGTGTTCAGCCAACAGTGCATCGGCAAACTTTCGCTGGTTGGGCGAGGTCTTGATCGGGGTGAGCCAATGCGGATTGGGCACATCTTCCGGCTGCACGATTCTGACGCTGGCGTCGTGGGTGATCTCAAAACAGGTCAACACATAGGGCTCCTGATCAAGCGCATCAAAACTGCCATGGGCGGCCACTTCCAGGATCGCCGTCGAGGGGTCGACCGACGCATAAACGACTCTGCGTCCCGGCGTATTCCAGCGGCCACCGTCCCGTTTCGACCCCAGGCCGCTGTCCCAGGTCTCGCTGTACACCTCGCGATCCAGCCGCCAGGCGTACCAGCGATCATCCCAGGGCAAGGGGTTCATTGATAAACCCCGTATTTGATCTGGTTCAGATACTCCTCCACCATCCTGAAGCCCAGCGCATGTCCAACCAGATCGAGCGGCACATAACCGTAGAAGTAAGTAGCGCGTTGCTCCAGCCATGATTCGGCCTTGGCCTGACGCCCGAATACTTCGATGGCCAGTTCCAGCGCAGCGGCATATTGGTAGGCGATCACGCTCTGCGGCGTGTCCAGGCGCACCGACGCGCCTTCCTTGAGCAGGCGTCGCACGGTTCTCACAGATTTGCCGGTGATACGTTTGACCATCTCTCCCTGTTGGTACAGCTCGGAGGTTGCGATCATGTTCACCACATCAAGCAGCTCAAATCCTTCGCTTGTGCAGCGCAGGATGAGCATCGGATCGTCGCCGGTATCCTGCCCACGCAACAGCAACTCCAGAGGTTTGCCCTCGAGCTTCCTCAAGCCCGTGAGCCGGGGCACTTTGGCGCTCGGCATGGCAACGTCCTCCGAGGGACACCTGGCGCGATCGTCGCGCCAGTAATGGCGAGGCGAGTAAGCAGGCGTATGGCTTTCAATCAGTGGGATTCGCATAGTCCATCCTTTGTCGGGTCCAGAGCGATCTGTGCGCTCGATGACTTCAATGTCAGGACTGATGCTATAGACCCGGCGTCCGACGACCAACCTGAAAAAGTCGTCAGAAATATCCCCAAATCTGATCAAACCGCTCCTGTTTCCGTAGGACTCAAACGCAATTTTCAGCGGTTCAATCCGTTGTTGCTTTCAAGGTGGGGAGAGGGACTTTTGACTTACAATGCGCCCCACCTCCAGAAACCGGTTCCGCCCATGGACATCGACCTCGCCCGCACCTTCCTCGAAATCGTCCGTCACGGCAGTCTCGCCGCCGCTGCGCAGAAGCTGTTCGTCACGCAAACCGCGATCACCGCGCGGGTGCAGAAGCTCGAGAGCCAGTTGGGCAGCACGCTGTTCGTGCGCAATCGTGCCGGGGCGAAGTTGACGGCCAATGGCGAAGCGTTCGTGATTTATGCCAATCAATTGGTGCAGACCTGGGAAGCCGCCCGCCGCGACTTGCCGCTGCCCGAGGGGTATCACAACGTGCTGCACATCGGTGGCGAGGTCAGCCTGTGCAACCCGCTGATGCTCAGTTGGGCAGCGGAACTGCGCGAGAAAATCCCCGGCCACGCGCTGCGCATGGAAATCCGCGATGGCGAGAATCTGCTGCGTCAGCTCGAACTCGGTGTGCTCGATGCCGCGCTGGTTTATCAGCCGGAATACTGGCCGGGTCTGCAGGTCGAGCAAGTGCTGGAAGAAAAACTGATTCTGGTGCGCGCGCCCGAGCGCCCCGAGCCTTACGTGTACATCGACTGGGGGCCGGACTTCCGCCGTCAGCACGATGCCGCCCTGCCGGAAAAAGCCAAAGCCGCGCTGAGCTTCAACCTTGGCCCGCTGGCCCTGCAATACATCCTCGAACACGGCGGCAGCGGCTATTTCCGCACCCGGGTCGTGCGCACTTATCTGGAGACCGGCGCACTGGAAGCCGTCACCAAAGCGCCGGAATTCGGTTATCCGACCTATCTGGTGTATTCGCGTGATCGCGACTCGGCAGTGCTGCAACAGGCCTTCGACCTGTTGCGCGAAGTGATCCGCACTGATGACGACTGGTCGCAACGCTGGAATCCGTTGAGCTGATCCAGCGCTTGCAGTCCTGAGCATGGCATTTGTGACCTCAAGGTTCGCCCTGCACAAGTCAGCGGATCGGCTAATCTGCCGGGTATAACAACAATACCTACAGGTGAAACGCATTGAGGCAGACCACCGAGGCATTCCGCAGCCGCTATCGTGCGGCCATTCATCCTTTGTACAACCCGTGGCTGCATGGCGCGTTCGTGTTGCTGTTCGGGATTCTCGCGATCGCTGCGTTCTGGCACACAGTGCAATCGCTGACTTGGCTGGAATGGCTGACCGTGCCGCTGAGCCTGCTGTTGTTCAACTTCGGCGTGTACATGGTCCATCGCCATTTGGGCCATCACAAAAAAACCTTCGCAAAGATGTTCTACGCGCGGCATGCCGGCGACCATCACAGCTTTTTCGTCCCTGGCCATATGACCTACGACAGCGCGCGGGACTGGCGGGTGATTCTGTTTCCAGCCTGGCTGATCGTCATTCATACGCTGGTGATCACGCTGCCCCTGTGGTGGCTGCTCGCGCAGGTCAACGCGAATGTCGCCGGGCTGTTCGCCGGGTGCATGGTGCTTGGCTATCTGCTCTACGAAGTGTTCCATGCCTGCGAACATTTGCCGCCGCAAAATCCGTTGACCCGGTTGCCGTGGATCCGCCAGATGCGTCGTCTGCATGAACTGCATCACCGCCGCGAGCGCATGCAGGAGCGCAATTTCAACATCGTTCTGCCCTTGATGGACTACCTGTTCGGCACGCTGTACCGCGAGCCGGAACCCGCCCCTTTGAGTAATTCGCAAATGCCCATGACGCGCATGCAGCACCAGATCGATATCGCCGGCGAGCCGGTCGCCGTGCTGGCCTATGCCGCCAGCGTTAGTCACTGGCCGGACTGGCATCCCTCCTCATTGAAGATTGACGGTCCGCAAGGACCGCTGCATGCCGGTGCGCGGTTCGAAGAGGACATCCATGCCGGTGGACGGGCCGGCCATTTGCGTTGGGAGGTCACTGAATATCTGCCGGGTCGGCGTTGGTGCGCACGGGCGCAAAGTGATCAGGGCCTGTCGCTACAGCTGACTTACGAGTGTTCGGCGGAGGCTGGCAGCACGCGTTTCGTGCGCACACTGGAATATCGCTTCGACGGCTTGCTCATACGCCTCGCCAATCGCCTGTTGCTCAAGCGTCGCATTGAACGCGAGTCTGCCGCGTCCATGCTTGCCCTGCGCGACACGACCGCGCAGTACATCGGCGCGGCGAGGGCCAGCGCGTGAAATTACGTTATGTGCTGTGCCTGCTGATCGCTCTGGTCATCGCCTTCTTGCTGTTGCTGCCGACCAAGGTCGAACCGGTGGCCTGGACACCGCCACCAGCGCCGTCATTGAAAGACGGCATCTACGCGGACAACCAGCGCCTGAAAGCCGTGGCAAAGGTCGGGCCGAGCGACATCGAAGGGCCTGAGGCGCTGGTGCTGGAAGACGAATTCCTCATCACCGGATTGCATGACGGCCGGCTCATCCGCAGCAGCCTCGACGGCACGCAGCGCAAGGTTCTCGCCGACACCGGCGGCCGCCCGTTGGGCCTGGCGCGTCATCCGAACGGCATGCTGGTGATTGCCGACGCGGTCAAAGGCTTGTTGTCCCTGGATGCACAGGGCCGCGTGATCCCCTTGACCACCGAAGCCAATGGAGTGCCATTTGGCTTCACTGATGATGTAGCGGTCGACAAGTCAGGCCACTATGCCTATTTCAGCGATGCCTCGAGCCGCTGGGGCTACGGCCATGACGGCGAGGCAATCATCGAACACGGCGCCGATGGGCGCCTGCTGCGTTACGATTTTCAGAGCGGCAAGACCAGCGTGCTGCTCGACAAGCTGCAGTTCGCCAACGGCGTCGCCCTGGGCCCGGACGAAGCCTACGTGCTGGTGAACGAGACCGGTGCTTATCGCATCAGCCGCTACTGGCTGAGCGGGCCGAAGGCAGGCACTAATGATGTGTTCATCGACAACTTGCCGGGGCTTCCGGACAACCTCTCGTTCAATGGCAGCAATCGCTTTTGGGTAGCGTTGTACGCGCCGCGCAACGCGTTACTCGATGGCACGGCGCAGCACCCGTTCGTACGCAAGATGATCGTGAGGGCGTTGACGATTCTGCCCAAGCCTGTGGAGAAGCGCGGATTCGTGCTGGGGCTGGATCTGGACGGCAAGGTGATTGCCAATCTGCAGGATGCGAGCGAAGGCAATTACTCGCCGATTACCACCGTGCGCGAGTATGGGCAGTGGTTGTACTTTGGATCGTTGAAGGCCACGCATATGGGGCGGATGGGGTTGGATTCGGCGCTGAAGTGAGCCTGAGGGATGTGCATGGAATGGACTGACGCATTCGCGAGCAGGCTCGCTCCCACAGGGGAAATGCCTTTCAATGTGGCAGCGAGCCTGCTCGCGAAAGCGGTCTGTCAGTTGCTGGACCGGTCGAACTTCTCCGGATCTTCATCTTCCGGCAGTTCTTTCACGGTTTTTTCCGGATGCGCAGTGGTATGCGCCGGGCTGTTCGGTTCAGGGCGGGTCGGAATCGGGTCGAAGCCGCCCTGCTCTTCACTGGGGAATTTCGGATCGTTCATGAGGCACCTCGCAACGAGTCGATGGTTTGCAGACTCTGCACATTGGAGGTGCCGTGGGTGGTCGCCGTTCCCTTCGGATGGCGACCACGGGTCAGGTAATTACTGACCGGTCAGCGGCTGCCCGGCCAACCGGGCGACGATCTGCTCCTTGACGATCACGCGCTTCTCTTTGAGCTTCTTCAATTCGTCGTCACTGGGGGCGTCTGACTGGGCGTTCTCGGCCTCGACCACTTCAGCATCCACCTCGAAATACTTGTTGAGCAGCGAATCCAGCTTCGGATCCTCGGAGCGCTTTTGCTCGATCTCATCCTTCTTGCAACCCAGGTCCTGATACAGATCATGTGAAACCGGCATGAAACACCTCCATCAAATTGATCGACAACCAGCGCGACCGATGCGCTGACTCTTTATCAGCATGGCCTTGCGCAACAGCTTCTGTCGACACCCTGTCAGACCAGCGGTTGCCGTTCGTCGCCCTGTCGTAAATGCGATAAAACCTTTGGCTGGTGCGCTCGCTCCATTGGATAACGCTCACAAAAACCTGCGTGGAGATACCCAATGGACGGATTCAACCTGCGTCATCTCGCTCTGGCTGTTGCACTGTCTGCCGGTATGGGCAGCGCCTTTGCCGCGACCGACAACGATTTTGTCGATAACGCCGCCGCCGGTGGCATCGCTGAAATCGAAACCAGTCGCCTGGCCTTGGAAAAAAGCCAGTCTGCTGACATCAAAGCCTTTGCCAACCAGATGATCACCGATCACAGCAAGGCCAACGACGAGCTGGCGGCAATTGCCAAAGCCAACGACATTGAGGTTCCGGACACCACTACCCTGGTCAAACAGGCCAAGGAAAAGATTCTCGACATGCGCGATGAATCCTTCGATGCGGCCTACGCTAACAACCAGGTCATGGCTCACCAGGAAACAATCGAGCTGTTCAAGAAACAGGCGAACACCGTGACCGATGACAAGACCAAAGGTGCTACGGAGCTGAAAGCGTTCGCGCAGAAAATGCTGCCAGCGCTGGAAAAACACTTGGCCCATGCCAAAGAGCTGCAAGCCAAACACCCGAGCAAGTAACCGCCCGGCAATAAAAAGGCCGCATCCTTCGATGCGGCCTTTTTGCGTTTCAGCGATCAACCGCCATCGGTATCGATATCGGCATCGGTGCTTTCGCCCGGTTCAGGACGGTCCGGGTCAGGCTTGAAGCCGGGGCTGAACTCGTTGTTGTTGTCATTGTGATGCTGCTTCTGATCGACCTCGGCAGCCGCGCTGTCCGCCTGTCCTTCTTCAGCCGGCGCGGGGGTATTTTGCCCCGGTGTCTGCGGGTCGATGGCGGGGTCGTTGCGGTTAATTGACTCTGAGGACTGATTTTGCTGTTGCGGCGCTTGCTCGTTCATATCCACCTCATTCATAGTCCTGCCTCCTTCTTCCAGCACGACTGGAAAACGTCGGGCATGCAGATTCGAAGCCTGACGCCGCAGATTCGTTCAAAACATCGTTGCCTGCTGCCACGCCGACTAGAGTTAGCGGGGCGTTCGACGCGACAGGCGGAAAAATTCGCCGCTGGGTGAACAACTATTTCAAGCGGCGAATGTCAGTCAATTCGCGCCGGTCATTTCGCTGAGCCGGCACCAATACGTAACGGAGCGACACGCACATGGCAGCACTGCAGAACAGCACAGTTGTAGCAATCAAGAACAACCAGGCTCAACTGTTGAGCGAATGGACCAAACGCCTCGAAGCCAGCGGCGCCACGCGCAATCTCAAGGAGCACGACCTCGCTCAGCAAACCCGTGACTTGCTGAGTTTGCTGCTGGCCGGTCTGGAAAACGGCAACGGCAGCAAGATTGCCGCCGCAGGCTGGGAAGACACCCGTCAGTTTCTTGAAAAGCTGTCGCAGAGCCGCGCCCTGCTCGGCCAGGATTCCCAGCAAACCGCCAACTTCATCTTCGCCCTGAAGGGCCCGTTGTTCGCCCTGCTGCAAAACCATTATCAGGACCAGCCGGCACTGCTCGCCGAGCAACTGCTGGAAGTTTCCGAACTGCTTGATACGGTCGGCATGCACACCATCGGCACCTTCCAGAAATCCCGCGAAGCGGTGATCAAGCGTCAGCAGGAAGAGCTGCTGGAACTGTCGACGCCGGTGGTCAAGCTGTGGGATGGCGTTCTCGCCCTGCCAATGATTGGCACACTCGATTCGCAACGCACCCAGGTAGTCATGGAATCGCTGCTGCAACGCATCGTCGACACCGGTTCCGAGATCGCCATCATCGACATCACCGGCGTGCCGACCGTCGACACCCTGGTTGCCCAGCACCTGTTGAAAACCGTGACCGCAATTCGCCTGATGGGCGCTGATTGCATCATCAGTGGCGTGCGTCCGCAGATCGCCCAAACCATCGTTCACCTGGGTCTGGATCTGCAAGGCGTTGTGACCAAGGCCAACCTGGCCGACGCCTTGAAACTGGCCCTGACTCGCCTGGGCATCAGCCTCGGCAAAGCGGTCTGAGCCGATGGAACGTATTCCGATTCTTCAAATGGGCGATTTGCTGCTGGTGACCATTCAGGTCGACATGCACGACCAGCTCGCCATGACCCTGCAGGACGATCTATCCGAGCGTATCAGCCGGACCTCGGCGCGTGGCGTGCTGATCGACATCTCGGCGCTGGACATGGTCGACTCGTTCATCGGACGCATGATCGGCACGATTTCCGGTTTGTCGAAGATCATGGACGCCGAAACCGTGCTGGTCGGCATGCAACCGGCCGTGGCAATCACCCTTGTTGAGTTGGGCATGACCTTGCCGGGCGTGAGCACCGCGCTCAACGTCGAACGCGGAATGAAACTGCTGCAGGATCGAGTACGCCTGCAATGACCGTGCGCAGCAGCGGTACTCAACCCATCCTGATTGAACAGGACGTGGTGCTGGCCCGCCAGACCACGCGCAAGCTCGCCACCGAGTGCGGCATGCGGCTGATCGACCTGACCAAACTGGTCACCGCCGTCAGCGAGCTGGCACGCAACACCATGGTGTATGGCGGTGGCGGCGACATGGACTGGCAGATCCTCGAGGAAAACGGCCGGGTCGGCCTGCGCATTACCTTCCGCGACGAGGGCCCGGGCATCCCCGACATCAAACTGGCGATGACCGACGGCTGGACCTCCGGCAGCGGCCTCGGCCTGGGCCTGACCGGTGCCAAGCGCCTGGTCAATGAATTCGAACTCGACACTGAGCCCGGCAAAGGCACACGCATAACGATCACCCGATGGACATGAATATCGCTGGGTCGTTGACCCAGGTTTTGCCGATCGAGGACAGCAGCCAGATCGGTCACGCCCGACGCACCGCGCAGAAACTCGCCGAGCAGCACGGCTTCGACGAAAACGATGCCGGGCGCGTGGCGCTGGTCGCGACCGAACTGGCGAGCAATGTGCTCAAGCATGCCCAGCGCGGAGAGTTTCACCTGCGTGTACTGGCGCGGCCAGGCAACGCTTTCGGCATTGAAATGCAGACGGTAGACCGGGCTCAGGGCTTTGATCTGGATGCCTGTCTGGCGGACGGTTTTTCCACGGGCGGCACGCAAGGCATTGGCCTGGGCGCGGTGTCGCGGCAGACCAACGTCTTCGACGTCTATGCCGACCACCGTGGCGCCGTGCTGCTGGCGCGGATCTTTGCGCGTAGCGATCGTCAGGCCGATGTCCGCTTCGGCGTCAGCCAGCATTCGTTGCATGCCGATCCAGCCTGCGGCGACGTCTGGCACCTGGCGTATGAAGGCGCGCGGATCAGCGCGCTGGTGGTGGATGGTCTCGGTCATGGCGAAGACGCCGAGCGCGCAGGCCTGGCCGGGGCACAAGCATTCGCCCGAGCGCCGTTTGCCGACCCCGTGGTGTTGATGGAAGACCTGCATCAGGAAATGCTCGGCACCCGCGGCGGCGCCGTGGCCTTTGCGCAATTCGACAGCCAGCGCGATGGCCTGACGTTCGCCGGTGTCGGTAATATCGGCGCCAGCCTGCTCGACCCGGAAAAGTCACGCGGGCTGGCCTCGCATCCCGGCATCGTCGGCGGCCAGTACCGTAAAGCCAAACCTTTTGACTATGCTCACGTGAACGGACATTTATTGATCATGTACAGCGACGGCTTACAGTCCCGTTGGAACCTCAAAGACTACCCCGGTCTGGTGCATCGCCATCCCGCCGTGATAGCCAGCGTCCTGCACCGCGATTTCTGTCGTGGCCGCGATGACGTGACGGTGCTGGTCGTTGACCTGGAGGCCACCCATGGCTGAATCGGCAACCTTGAGCCCTGCAGAACAGGCGGCGCTCATCGCACAGTTGCAACGTGAAAACACTGCCCTGCGCGAAGAACTCGATGAGACCAACCAAGGCGTACTGGCGCTATACGCTGAACTCGACAACCAGGCAGACGAGTTGCGTCAGGCCTCAGATCTGAAGAGCCGCTTCCTGTCGTACATGAGCCATGAATTCCGCACGCCGTTGGGCTCGATTCTGAGCATCAACAGTCTGCTCGCTGACGAACTCGACGGCCCGCTCAGCCCTGAACAGCACAAGCAGGTAGCCTTCGTCAGCACCGCTGCCCGCGAGCTCAGCGACATGGTTGACGACCTGCTCGATCTGGCCAAGATCGAAGCCGGGCGCATCAGCATTTCGCCGGCCTGGTTCGACATGTTCGACCTGTTTTCGGCGCTGCGCGGGATGTTCCGGCCAATCGTCGATGCTTCGGCGGTGGATCTGATCTTTGAAGAGCCGCTGGGCCTGCCGCGCCTGTATACCGATGACAAGAAACTCGGGCAGATCCTGCGCAACTTCATTTCCAACTCGCTGAAATTCACCACCCGTGGCGAAGTGCGCGTGTCGGCGCGACTGGAAGGTGAAGACAAGGTGCGCTTTGCCGTCAGCGACACCGGCATCGGCATCGCGGCCGAGTTGCATGACACGCTGTTCGAGGACTTCTCCCAAGTCGATTCGCCATTGCAGAAGCGTCTGCGCGGCACCGGTCTGGGCCTGTCACTGTGCAAGCGTTTCGCCGCCCTGCTTGGCGGTGAAGTCGGGGTAGACAGTACGCCGGGCGTGGGCTCGACGTTCTTTGTCATCATCCCGCTGGCGATCGCTCTGGAGAACGTCGATGAATCGTGACATCCGCCTGTTGATCGTCGATGACAACGTCGCCACCCGTTACGCCCTGCGCCGACGCCTGGAGCGCCATGGCTACACGGTGCTCGAAGCCGGCACCGGCAGCGACGGCCTGGCCCTGATCGAGAGCGAAGCCCTCGATGCGTTGATCCTCGACGTCAACCTGCCGGACATGAGCGGTTTCGACATCGTCCGCCTGTTGCGCGCCGACCCGCGCACTGCGCTGCTGCCGGTGATTCATGTGTCGGCGGCGTCGATCCAGACCGGCGACATCATTACCGGCCTCAACGCCGGCGCCGATGCGTATCTGATTCACCCGGTCGACCCCGATGTGCTGCTGGCGACGCTGCGTACCCTGCTGCGGGTGCGCGACACGGAAAATGCCTTGCGCGAAAGTGAGGCGCGTTTCCGCGAGATTTTCGCTAACGTCTCAGCGCCGATCGCCGTGCTCGATGCCAATCTGAAAGTGCATGAATGCAATCACGCCTTTGCCCAGCTGATCGTCGATAACCGCGACCCGCAGGCGCTGCGTGAATGCTTCGCCGAAGATCAATGCTCGATCCTCGATGAACTGCGTCTGCGTCTGGTCGACGGCGAGCGCTGGAAAGGCACGCTGAATATGCGCGTGCAGGGTGAAATTCGCGAAACCGAATGGCAGATTTCGCCGTATCGCACGCCGGAACTGAGCCTGGTGTTCGTCGAGGACGTCACCGAACACCGTCGGCGCGAGCGTTCGCACCTCGCACGGCTGGATGACACCACCACGCAACTGGCCAAGGAAGTCGCGGAGCGTGTGCACGCTGAAGCGCAATTGCTGCAAGTGCAGAAAATGGATGCACTGGGCAAGCTCACCGGCGGCATCGCTCACGACTTCAACAACCTGCTGACCGGGATCATCACCAGTCTGGAGCTGATCCAGAAACGCGTGGCCGATGAACGTCTGGACAAGGTGCAGTTCTACACCGAAGCAGCGCTGAACTCAGCGATGAGCGCGGCCTCGCTGACCCATCGTCTGCTGGCATTTGCCCGTCAGCAGCCGCTCGATACACGGCCGGTGGACATCAACGAGCATGTTCGCTCGCTGGAAGAATTGCTGGTGCGCACCATCGGCGAGCGCATCACCCTCAAGCTGGAACTGACCAACAAACCGGCGATTGCGCTGGTCGATCCGGTGCAGCTGGAAAGCGCCGTGCTCAACCTGGTGATCAACGCCCGCGATGCCCTGCCCTCCGGCGGCAATATCTGGGTCAATACTTACGCCGCTTATTCCCACGGCGATCCGAATCTGGCCGATGGCGCGTACGTGGCGCTGTCGGTACGCGATGACGGCACCGGCATTGAACACAACGTGATCGACAAGGTGTTCGAGCCGTTCTTCACCACCAAGCCGCTGGGCCAGGGCACCGGGCTCGGCCTGTCGACGATTTACGGCTTCGCCCGTCAGTCCGGCGGTGACGCGCACATCCGCAGCGTCGCCCGCCGTGGCACCGAAGTGACCATCATGCTCCCCGGCACCAACGACCCGACCGGGGCCGACGCACCTGTGCCCGTGCCTGATGCCAAAGGCAGTGGTGAGCATGTGCTGATCGTCGAAGACATGGCCACGGTGCGATTGTTCGTCACCGAAGTGCTGGAAGACGCCGGCTATCGCTGCACGCAAGTGGCGGATATCGAATCGGCGCTGGAGCGCCTGCAGAACGACCCGTCCATCGACCTGCTGCTGACCGACGTAGGCTTGCCGCGCATGAGTGGCCGTGAGCTGGCGGATGTCGCCCGCGGCTGGAATGAAGGGCTGCCGATCCTGTTCATGACCGGCTACGCCGAAACCGCGCTCAACCGCCAGGTCTTCCTGGGTACAGGGATGGAAATGCTGGTCAAGCCGTTCCAGATCAGCGAACTGCTCGACAAAGTCCGCCGCACAATCGATGGCGCCTGAACTGGCGCCATCGCTGGCAAGCCAGCTCCCACAAGGGGCATCAGTGTGCGCAGATTTTCGGCAACAACTTGAATTCCTGTGGGAGCTGGCTTGCCAGCGATGGCGGCCAGCAAGGCGCTGCAGTTATGGGCTCAAAGCCCGAGCCAGAAACGGCGCAGTCTTGCTCTTTTTGCTCGCGGCGACTTTTTGCGGTGTGCCGGCGGCGACAATTCTGCCGCCCTGATCACCGGCGCCGGGGCCGATGTCGATCACCCAGTCGCTCTGCGCCACTACACGCATTTCGTGCTCCACCACGATAACCGTGTGTCCCGCCATCACCAGCGTATCGAGTTGTTCCAGCAACCGATCAACATCCCTCGGGTGCAATCCCGTGGTCGGCTCATCCAGCACATACAAGGTCGCGCCACGCTGACTGCGCTGCAATTCGGTGGCGAGTTTGATCCGCTGCGCCTCACCGCCGGACAATTCCGTGGCCGGTTGCCCGAGGCGCAGATAACCCAGACCAATATCGCGCAGCACTTCCAGCGAACGGCGGATTCCTGCCTGTTCGGCAAACACCGTCACCGCTTCATCGACTGTCAATTGCAGCACTTGGGCAATGCTCAATCCCTGCCAGAGGATCGCCAATGTCTGTGGGTTGTAGCGCGCGCCGTGGCAGGTCGGACATGGCGCATACACGCTGGGCATGAACAGCAGTTCCACACTGACAAAGCCCTCGCCCTCGCAAGTGGCGCAACGGCCCTTGGCGACGTTGAAGGAAAATTGCCCGGCGTCATACCCTGCCGCTTGCGCTTCGGGAGTCGCGGCGAACAGCTTGCGCACGTTGTCGAACAGCCCGGTGTAGGTCGCCAGATTGGAGCGCGGCGTGCGTCCGATGGGTTTCTGATCAACCTGCACCAGGCGCTTGATCGACTCCAGGCCGGCGCTGATCTGGCCGGTGCTGGGCGGCGGCGCGTCATCTTCCAGGCTCGATTCTTCTGACTCGGCCTCGGCCACCGGACGGCCCAACTGTGCGCCGACCAGTTCCAGCAACGCCTGACTGACCAGACTCGACTTGCCGGAGCCAGACACACCGGTCACCGAGGTGAAGCAGCCCAAGGGGAATTCGGCGCTGAGATTATTCAGGTTATTGCGCGTCACGCCGTTCAGCTTCAGCCACCCGCTCGGCTTGCGCGCGGTGCGCTCAGGGCGCTGGTTTTCGGCAAACAGATAAGCGCGAGTCTGCGAATCGGCAACATCAGCGAGTCCCGCAGGCGGACCGCTGTACAACACGCGCCCGCCCTTCTCGCCCGCTGCCGGGCCGACGTCGATCAACCAGTCGGCACGGCGCATGGTCTCGACATCGTGCTCGACCACAAACAAGGTGTTGCCGTCAGCCTTCAACCGTTGCAAGGCCTCGAACAGCGCCTCGCCATCCGCCGGGTGCAGACCGGCAGACGGTTCATCCAGCACATAGATGACGCCGAACAGCTGCGACCCCAACTGTGTGGCCAGGCGCAAACGCTGCAACTCGCCCGACGACAACGTCGGCGTACTGCGTTCCAGCGCCAGATAACCCAGGCCGAGATCGGTCAGGGTGCTGACCCGCTCCAGCAAATCCTCAGCGATGCGCTGCGCCGCCAAGCGTTTCTCCAGCGACAGGTTCGGCGTGTGGCGCACGTCCGGTGCGCTGGCATGACCGCTGGCGCCATGGGCGACCCGTTGCTGGCGGGCCTCGCGGGTTTGTGCATGGCTGAGGGTGTCGCCGTTCTCTTCGGCCTGTTCCAGATAATTTGCCGCTGCTACAGGCCGCAGCACTTCGGCCACTTGCAGCAACGGCATCTGCGACAGCTCACCAATGTCGTAGCCGGCAAAGGTCACCGACAACGCCTCGCGCTTGAGCCGCTTGCCCTCGCACAATGGGCACGGACTGCCGCGCATGAATTGCGAAACACGCTTCTTCATCAGCGCACTTTGCGAGTGGGTGAAGGTGTGCAGGATGTAGCGCCGCGCGCCGGTGAATGTGCCCTGATAACTCGGTTCCATCTTGCGTTTAAGGGCGACGCGGGTTTCTTCCGGGGTCAGCCCGGCGTACACCGGCACCGTCGGCGTCTCTTCCGTGAAGAGAATCCAGTCGCGCTGCTTTTTCGGCAATTTCTTCCACGCAATGTCGACGTCGATACCCATGGTCACGAGGATGTCGCGCAGGTTCTGCCCCTGCCACGCCAACGGCCAAGAGGCCACGGCGCGCTGGCGGATGGTCAGGTTGGGGTCCGGCACCATCAGCGCTTCGGTCACTTCATAGACGCGGCCCAATCCATGACACTCCGGGCAAGCACCCTGCGGTGTGTTCGGTGAAAAGTCCTCGGCATACAGCATCGGCTGTCCCGGCGGGTAACTGCCGGCACGGGAATACAGCATGCGGATCAGGCTCGACAGCGTCGTCACGCTGCCCACCGAGGAACGCGCGCTCGGCGTGCCGCGCTGCTGTTGCAGGGCGACGGCGGGCGGCAGTCCTTCAATGGAGTCGACATCCGGCACGCCAACCTGATCGATCAGCCGCCGCGCGTACGGCGCCACCGATTCGAAATAACGCCGCTGGGCCTCGGCATACAGCGTGGAAAACGCCAGCGATGACTTGCCCGAACCCGAGACGCCGGTGAACACCACCAGCGCATCGCGGGGAATATCGACATCAACGTTTTTCAGGTTATGTTCGCGGGCGCCGCGCACGCGGACCATGCCGGCGGGTGCTTTGGAATTGCGCTTGGAAGTCATCGACCTGCCTTGATTGGAAAACAGTGGCAGCGCTCGGCCTCAAGTGCCGAGCACCTCGCAAATCATCTGCAGCAACGCTTGCGGGCTGTAAGGTTTGCCAAGCAGATGCGTATCGGGGCTGAGTTGGTGGTCGCGGGAAATGATGTCGCGGGTATGCCCGGAGGTGAACAGCACCGGCACCGGCGGCGTCTGCACCTTGGCCCATGCGGCCAGATCCGAACTCTTGATCAGGCCGGGCATGACCACATCGGTGAAGATCAGATCAATCTCGATGCCTTCCAGCAACATCTGCATGGCGACGTCGCCATTGCACGCGGTCATCACTCGATAGCCTTCTTCGCGCAGCAACTCCACCGCCGAAGCGCGCACGGCGTCGTTGTCCTCCACCACCAGAATGGTTTCGTGGCCACCGCCCTTGCGTTCGCCGATACTCGCGGTCTCTTCGCGGACCGGGCGCAAGCTGCGCGGGAAATACAACTGCACCCGCGTGCCTTCGCCGAGCTTGCTGTCGATCTCGACGTGGCCGCCACTCTGCTTGACGAAGCCGAAGACCATGCTCAAGCCCAGCCCGGTGCCCTGCCCGTCGGCCTTGGTGGTGAAAAACGGTTCGAAGACCTGTTCCAGCATTTGTGGGGCAATGCCCACGCCGGTGTCGCTGACCGCCACGCGAACATACTCACCGGCCGCGATGCCTTTGCCGGCGCAGTATTCGCTGTCCAGGCAGACGTTGGCGGCGCTGAGGCCAATAACGCCCTCGCCCTTCATCGCGTCGCGGGCGTTGATGGCCAGATTGAGAATCGCGTTTTCCAACTGGTTACGGTCGACGTTGATATGCCACGGCTGCGGCGGCAGTTGCACGTCGATCTGAATGGTTTCGCCCAGGGCGCGTTGCAGCAGTTCGCCGACGCCTTCGAAAATCTGCTCGGGGTTGCACACGGCCGGTGACAGCGGTTGCCGCCGGGCAAAGGCGAGCAATTGCGAAGACAGTTTGGCACCGCGTTCGACCGCCGCCAGCGAAGCCCCGACCCGGCGCTGTACGTTGGCATTGTTCGGCTCATGCCGAGCGAGCAGATGCAGGTTGCCGGCGATCACTTGCAGCAGATTGTTGAAGTCGTGGGCGACGCCGCCGGTGAGGCCGCCGATGGCTTCGAGTTTCTGCGATTGACGCAATTGCTCTTCCGCAGCCAGTCGCGCATCCACTTCGGCGGCTACGCGCTGTTCGAGGTTGCGGGTGAATTTGAGCAGGGATTCTTCGGCGTTCTTGCGCTCATGAATATCGATCAGCACGCCGGGGAAACGAAACGGCTTGCCGTCTTCATCGAACTCGCAGGCACCACTGGCCAAGACCCACAGATACTGGCCGTCGCCACGCTGCACGCGGTATTCGGCGTTGTACGGTTCGCCAGTGCGCACGCAATGGGCAACCCGCTCCTGCACCCACCGATGATCCTCGGGATGGATGCGCGATTCGGCGATCTCTTGTTGCAGATCGCTCAGGTCCTGATCTGGCGGATAGGAAAAGGTGCGGGCGAAACGTTCGTCAGCGGAGAAGCGATTGTTCTTGATGTCCCAGACAAACGAGCCCAGCAGTGCGCCGGCATTCAAGGCCAGACGCACGCGTTCGTTGTCGGCGCGATAAGCGTCTTCCGCCGCCTGGCGCAGGCGCTCGGAGTGCACCAGTTCGGTGGTCTCGACGACCATCGCCATGACGCCGCCGGGCACGCCTTCATCGTTGGCCACCGGGCTGTAATACAAATCCATCCAGACATCTTCGGGGACGCCGTCGCGCAGCAATACCAGCTCTTTGTTGCGATAGGACAAGGTGCCACCGGCCAGGCAGGTGTCGACGACGTGACGGTTGAATTCGGCGACTTCCGGCCAGCCCAGCTCAACCGGGACGCCAAGCAGATAGGGGTGGCGGCCGCCGGCGAATTCGGAATAAGCGTCGTTGTAGATCATGTAGCCGGCGTGGCCCCACAGCATCACCATGGGCAACGGCGAAGCCAGCATCAGTTGCACGGTGTTGCACAGGCTGGCCGGCCAGTCGGCGAGCGGACCCAGTTCGGTATGGCTCCAGTCAAACGCCCGAATGCGTTCGGCCATTTCGCCTTTCCAGCCCTCACAGCCGTGGCTTTCGGATAAAAACTGCATCGCCTGACTCAGTGTCCTTTTTTGCGGTTTTCCGATCTATCGCAACGCTACAACGACGCGACGCCCGTGTGTTTCGAGGCTCTGAAAGCGCATTGGTTTCATTGGAGATATAGCGATTTCCAACGCGAGCCGATTCAGACGCCAATGAGGTGTTTGAGCGGGTGATAGCCGGTTTTCATTTTTGCAGCAACGTCAAGAATCGCTTTCTCGATTCCGTTGAGGTGCGTGCAGGTCAGCTCGATCGCGGCGCTCTGATTGCCGGCCTCGATGTACTCGAGCAGGCGCAGGTGTTCATCGTCGCGGCAGGCCTCGTGACTGTCGTCGTCGAGCGCGGCGGCATACAGCGAGGCGCGCGAGATCAGTTTCTGGAACCAGTCGAGCAGCACCGGATTGTTCAGGCTGCGCGCCAGTTTGAGGTGGAATTCGCCAAGCAAGTGAATCAGCCGTTCATGGTCGCCGGCTGCATGGGCGGCGTCTTCCAGCAGCAAGTGCTCGCGCAGGTCCTGCAGGGCAACGGTGTCCTTGCGTCGGCACAGTTCGGTGACGATGCCGATTTCGATCAGCCGCCGGGTTTCGAACAGCGAACGCAGCTCTGCGTCACTGGGCAAAGAAACCGACGCGCCTTTGTTAGGCTCGGTCGTCACCAGGCCATCGGCCTCCAATTGCTTGAGCGCAGCCCGCACCGAGGTGCGGCTGACATTGAACAGCTCGGCCAGCGAGGCCTCGCCCAGCTTCATGCCGGGGCGCAACGAACGCTTGCTGATCGCCGCGTAAACCCCTTGGTAGACGCGGTCGACCGTGGTTTCCAGTTTCTTTTCGGTCATTCGAACACTCCTTCGGCGTCGGGCAATTCATCCTGGCAATGGCTGGCCATGGAGATTGATCGGATTCCCGTCCCCGTGTGAAGCGCAGAATATCTGCCTTCGGCCCAAAGGTGCAGCCTTTTGATTTATCTCGATTTTGAATAAACAGCCAAAACCTGTGGGAGCGAGCCTGCTCGCAAAGGCGTCGGTACATTCAACATCTGCATTGCCTGAACCACCGCTTTCGCGAGCAAGCTCGCTCCCACAATGGATCGGGGTAAATCAACGATCTTCAGCGCAACCCTCATCCCTGTGGGAGCGAGCCTGCTCGCGAAGGCGTCGGTACATTCAACATCGTCATCGCCTGACACTGCGCTTTCGCGAGCAGACTCACTCCTACAATGATCCGGGGCAAAGCCAACATCTTCAGCGCAACCCAAATACCTGTGGGAGCGAGCTTGCTCGCGAAGGCGGCGGCACAGTCAACATCGTCATCGCCTGACAGTCCGCTTTCGCGAGCAAGCTCGCTCCCACACTGATATGGGGCAGATCGACCATCTTCATCGCAACCAAAATCCCTGTGGGAGCGAGCCTGCTCGCGAAGGCGCTGGCACAGTCAACATCGTCATTGCCTGACACTGCGCTTTCGCGAGCAGGCTCGCTGCCACACTGATATGGGGCAGATCGACCATCTTCATCGCAACCAAAATCCCTGTGGGAGCGAGCTTGCTCGCGAAGGCGTCGGTACATTCAACATCGTCATCGCCTGACACTGCGCTTTCGCGCAGGCTCACTCCCACAATGGATCGGGGCAAATCAACGATCTTCAGCGCAACCCTAATCCCTGTGGGAGCGAGCTTGCTCGCGAAGGCGTCGGTACATTCAACATCGTCATCGCCTGGCCTACCGCTTGCGCGAGCAGACTCACTCTTACATGGAATCAGTGGAAATCCCGGCTCTGCACGTGAATGCCATTGAGTAGTGGACTCAGGTCGCTCATGCGCCCGGCGATCAGGTGGCGCACATCGCCTTCGCGCTCCCAGCGGCCGTCGACCTTGAGCAATTGCGAACCCACCAGCACCTGTCGCTGACGCTCGGCGAGGTCACGCCAGACCACCACGTTGACGTTGCCGAACTCATCTTCCAGCGTCACGAACGTCACGCCGCTGGCCGTACCGGGGCGCTGTCGGCCGGTGACCAGGCCGGCCACGCTGACCGGCCGGCCATGCTCGATATCCATCAATTCCTGCGAGCTGCGGCAGCGCCGGGCCTGCAACTCGCCACGCAACAAGGCCAATGGATGTGGCCCCAGCGTCGTCCCCACCGTGGCGTAATCAGCGTGCAGGTCTTCGCCAACGCTGGGTTTGGGCAGGACGATTTTGACTTCTTCCTCGTTGGGCAGGCCGGCGAACAGGCCGAGTTGTTTCTGTACCCCGGCCACTTCCCAACGCGCGCGATGGCGATGCCCGGCCAGACCGCGCAAAGCGCCGGAGTCAGCCAGCAAGGCCTGCGCACGACTGTCGAGAGCGGCGCGCTCACCCAGGTCAGCGACATCGGCAAAGGCTCCGTGTCGGCGCGCGGCTTCGATGCGCCGGGCATCTTCTTCGCGAAAACCCTTGATCATGCGCAGGCCCATGCGAATCGCCGGCTGCCCGGCACTCAGCGGTTCGAGGCTGCAATCCCAGTCGCTGGCGCGCACGTCCACCGGACGGATCTGTAACTGGTGCCGGCGCGCGTCCTGCAGAATCTGGTCAGGGCTGTAGAAACCCATCGGCCAACTATTGATCAGCGCACAGGCGAACGCCGCCGGCTCGTGGCACTTGAGCCAGCAACTGGCGTAGGTCAGCAAAGCAAAACTGGCGGCATGGGATTCGGGGAAGCCGTAACTGCCGAACCCCTTGATCTGCTCGAAGATCTGCGCGGCAAATTCCGGCGTGTAGCCATTCTTTTTCATGCCGGCGGCAAGACGTTCCTTGTGCGGCTCCAGTCCGCCATGGCGTTTCCACGCCGCCATGGAACGGCGCAACTGATCGGCCTCCCCGGGGCTATAGTCGGCAGCGACGATGGCGATCTGCATGACCTGTTCCTGGAACAACGGCACGCCCAGAGTTCTTTCCAGCACGACTTTGAGCGCCGGCGATGGATAGGTTTCCGCCTCTTCGTTATTGCGTCGGCGCAGATACGGATGAACCATGCCGCCTTGAATCGGCCCGGGCCGGACGATCGCCACTTCAATCACCAGATCGTAGAAAGTCTTTGGCTTCAGGCGCGGCAGCATCGACATCTGCGCCCGAGACTCGATCTGGAACACGCCGACGGTATCGGCGCGGCTGATCATTTCGTAGGTCGGTTTGTCTTCGGGCGGGATTGTCGCGAGTGTCAGGTTCAGATCACGATGCCGGCGCAGCAGGTCGAAGCAGCGGCGAATCGCACTGAGCATGCCCAAGGCGAGAATATCCACCTTGAGCAGGCCGACCGCATCGAGGTCGTCCTTGTCCCACTGAATGATGGTGCGGTCGGCCATTGCCGCGTTTTCGACCGGCACCAAGGTGTCCAGCGGCTGCTCGGAAATCACAAAACCGCCGGGATGCTGCGACAGGTGCCGGGGGAAGCCGATCAGTTGCCCGGTCAGGCTCAATACCCGGCGCAGCACCGGGCTGTCCGGATCGAAGCCACCTTCGCGCAAGCGTTCCAGCGGCGGCGTTTCATCACTCCAGCGCCCGCAGCAGTCGGCCAGCGCGTTGATCTGATCCGGCGGCAGGCCGAGAGCCTTGGCCACATCGCGCACGGCGCCGGTGGCGTGATAGGTGCTGACCACCGCCGTCAACGCCGCACGCCGCCGGCCGTAACGGTTGAACACGTATTGCAGGACTTCTTCGCGGCGCTCGTGCTCGAAATCAACATCGATGTCCGGCGGCTCATTGCGTTCCTTGGACATGAAGCGTTCGAACAATAGCGTGGTGCGGTCCGGGTCGATCTCGGTGATGCCCAAGGCAAAACACACCGCCGAGTTGGCTGCCGAACCACGGCCCTGACAGAGGATGTTCTGTGTGCGGGCAAAGCGCACCACGTCATGCACGGTGAGGAAGTAGCTTTCGTAGCCGAGTTCGGCGATCAATTGCAGCTCGTCATCGATCTGCTTGAGCACCTTGGCCTGAGGCCCTTTCGGCCAGCGCCAGGCAATGCCCTCCTCGGTCAGATGGCGCAACCAGGAACTGGCACTGTGACCAGCAGGCACCAGCTCTTTCGGGTACTGATAGCGCAGTTCGCTCAGATCGAAGGTGCAACGTCGGGCCAGTTTGACCGATTCCTCGAGCAAGGCCGGCGGATACAATTCGCGCAGCACATCAAGGCAACGCAAATGCCGCTCGCCGTTGGGATGCAGGCGCAAACCCGCTTCGGCCACGGGGACGTGATGACGGATCGCGGTCATGGTGTCCTGCAAGGCACGGCGCCCCCGGGCGTGCATGTGCACATCGCCGCTGGCCACGGCTGGAATCTGCAACTCAGCCGCCAGAGCCAACAATGCCGCCAGGCGCTGCTGATCGTTCTGCCCGCGATGCAGTTGCACCGTGAGCCACAGGCGGTCGCCGAAGGTTTGTTTCAGCCAGCGCCCTTCCTCCCGGTCATCCACTGATTCCGGCACCCACAACACCAGCAAACCCGGCAGTGCTTCGGCGAAGTCTTCGCGCAGCACCTGATACTGGCCTTTCTGCGTACGGCGCCGAGCCTGGGTGATCAAGCCGCACAAGGCCTGATAACCGGCAAGGTTTTCCACCAGCAGCACCAGTTTCGGGCCGTTGTCGATGCGTATCTCGCTGCCGATGATCAACGGCAACTCAACGGACTTCGCCGCTTGCCAAGCACGGACGATTCCGGCCAGGGTGCATTCGTCGGTAATCGCCAGCGCCTGATAACCGTGCTTTTTCGCCCGTTGGAACAGCTCCAGCGCGCTCGAAGCTCCGCGCTGGAAACTGAAGTTCGACAGGCAATGCAGTTCGGCGTAATCGGCACTCATGCGAACCAGCCTTGCAGCCACAGCGGACCGCCCTCACCCACCGCCCGCCAGGCCCAACCCTGCTGACCGGCGCGGTTCTGGATCAGGTAGTAATCACGCCGCACGTCGCCACCGTCCCACCAACCGGATTCGATGCGCTCCGGCCCCATGAGAATCCGCGCCGAACCTTCCGGCACGCTTTGCGGTTCGTTGAGCAGCCAGCCCGGACGCTGCACGCTGGGCAACCCCGTGCAAAGGTGTTTATCGGCAGCGTTCTGCCACGCGCACTCAGGGCGATGATCGGCCTGAAAGCGCAGCCCCTGCACCGCGTCATCACCCAGCCGTGCGCGCAGACGTTCGCGCAATTGCTCCCAGGGCAAGGTCTGCTGCGGACGATCGTCAAACAGCTCCTGATACTGCGGAACGAAACTCGGCAGGTCTTCGGCGCGCAAGCGAAAACCACGCACCGGTGCTTCGACCTGGACTTGCTCCAGCCGGCCACGGGCCAGTTCAAACAGCATTGCCGCGTCACGCTCGGCGCTGAGCAGGCCGACCTTGATCACTGTGTCCGGCAGCCCGGCGTGTTCCAGAAGCAAATCGAAGCGCTGCACACCGCTGTCGCGCCCGCAGAGGAACGCCGACAAATCGCCGGTCAAGCGCCGTAACGGGAACAGCAAGGCTTGATGGGATTGCACGTCGAAATTCAGTTCGATGCGGATATCGAAACGGTCGGGCGGCAGATAGAACGCCAGCGCCAGAGGGCGTGCGCCGAACAGCGTGTCGAGGTGTTTGAGCATTTGTGCTTCGAAACGTCGGGCCAGTGCCTGGCGTGGCAGGCTTTGCACCTGACTGAGATTGCGCAGGCCCATGCGCGACAATGCGGTGGCGACATTCGGCTCCAGCCCGACACGATCAACCGGCAATTGCCCGAGATGATGCTGCAAGGCCTCGCCGTCCGGCACCACCAAACCATCGTAGGCGTTGGCCAGCACCCGAGCGGCCACCGGGTTCGGCGCGGCGACGATGCGGTGACGAAAGCCCAGGTCTTTCAACTCCTGGCGCAGGCGAGCTTCGAATTGCGGCCAGGTACCGAACAGGCCCAGGCTCGATTCGATCTCGAAGACCACGGTGCGCGGGTAATGCACGCTGACTTGCGCGCTGAAACGATAGGCCCACGCGGCGAGAAACTGTTGCCAGTGCGCAACCTCGGCCACCTCATAATCGGCGGTGGCAAAGCCTTTGCTCATGGCTTGCGCGGCGGTCATCGACATGCCGGGACGCAGACCGAGTTTGCGCGCCGCCGGATTCACCGCTTGCAGCACCCGGCGCTGGGCCGGGCCACTAAGCAGGACCAGCGGCTCCTCAGGGTCGGGCCGCTGACGCAGCACGGCATCGAGGGCCAATTGCGGAAACAGGATGCATACCCAGCGCATGACGATCAGTGCCCCACGACAAAGGCAATCGGCGTCGCACGCGCCAGCCCGCCACGGCACTTGAGCACGCGTAGCTGCGCCGGTTTGGCATCGATGGCTATGCGTAACGCTGCAGGTGACGGGTTGACCGCCTCGCTTAACGGGCGCCAGGCGAATGCCAGGGTCTGGCCGGTTTCCGCCGCCACCTGCAAACGCCGCAAGGCTCGGTCATCGGCCTTGTTAGGCCAGCACAGCACCGCGCCGCAACTGCCCGAACGCAGGCATTGCTCCGCCGCCCACAAGGCATCGCGCTCGCTGGCCTGAATCACCGACAACTGGCGCAGATCAACCCCGGCATTGGCCCACGCTTGTGGGTACGGCAAGAACGGCGGCGCCACCAGCACGATGCGCTCACCCGCCGCGGACAATCGCGCCAGGGTTGGCCAGACCAGTTGCAACTCGCCGACACCGGGGCCGGCCAAGAGAATTTCACTCAGCGCCGCTTCCGGCCAGCCGCCGCTGGGCAGAGCCGCGTCCAATGCCGCATGCCCGGTCGGCTGCGGACTCGCCGCCGGTGGCGCAGGCCTGCCGCGCCAGACCTGGCCGCCATTGAACAGCGTATCCAGTGCAACGACGGCGCCCATCAGCCTTGCCTCACCAGACCACAGAACACGCCTTCGATGGCCAGATCCTGATCCTTACGCACAACGATGGGCTGATAGGCCGGGTTGCGCGGCAGCAGGCGCACTTCATCCCCGACCCGTTCGAAGCGTTTGATGGTGACTTCACCGTCCAGACGCGCAACGACGATCTGGCCGTTCAGCGCCTCAGGATTGTGCCGTACACCGACCAGATCGCCATCGAGAATGCCGTCTTCGATCATCGAGTCACCCTGCACCCGCAGCATGTAATCCGGGGTGCGGGAGAACAGCGCCGGGTCGAGCAGCAAACGGTTATGGATATCGGCATCGGCGCCAATCGGTGCGCCGGCAGCCACGCGACCGAGTACGGGAATCTCCAGCAGCTCCGGACGCGGCGGCTGACCGAGCAAACGAATGCCCCGGGCCTGATGCGGATTGACTTCGATAAAACCGGCTTCGCTGAGCGCCAGCACATGCTTGCGCGCCACGCTGCGCGAGGCAAAACCAAAAGCCTCGCTGATTTCAGCGAGGCTTGGGGGCTGACCGTGCTCGGCGATGCGATCGCGGATAAAGGTCAGAATGGCGGTACGGCGGGGAGTCAGGTTCGTCATGGAGTACATTTGTACTCCTGTGGGAAATGCCTGACAAGAACCGCCAGTCGGCGCAAGCCGACGCAGGGAGCTGCAATCAGATCAATCTGTGACCACAGTCCCTGTGGGAGCGAGCCTGCTCGCGAAGGCGTCGGCACATTAATCATCATCGTCGCCTGACACTACGCTTTCGCGAGCAGGCTCGCTCCCACAGGGGGCCAGGAAAAGTCAGGAATTCAGTTGCGCCAGGTACGCCCACGGGTAAATCCCGCGTTGATGCCCGTCGCTGAACACCAGTTGCACGCCATACCCCTGCGGGTTGACCTCGATCAGGCGCACGCGCTCATCAACCAGCGGCGTGACGCCGCGCAGGCGAAACGCGCGGCATTGCGAGCACGGGCATTGCCGGCGCAGATCGGCATGCTTGAGCAGTGATTCACGCCCGTCCGGCCAACTCAGGCGTAACGTGCGCTCACTTTGCGAGTTGCCCACCGACAGCGGGTTCATTGCAACTGACTCAACGCGATGCGTACGGCTTTGCGCACTTCCGGGTCGCCGTCGTCCTGCGCCGCCTGCAACGCGGCCACGGCGCCGCGATCGTTCAATTCACCGAGGGCCAGCGCAGCTTCCTTGCGCAGGTTGCTGATGCGGTGGCCGAGGGTTTCGATCAGCGCGTCCAGGGCCGGGACGAAGCGCAAGCGACCGAGACTGCGGGTGGCGCGCAGGCGCACCTGCCAGTAATCATCGCTCAGCGCATCGACCAAGGCCGGGCCGGCGTCGCTGTGACCGACCTTGCCCAGCGTGGTCGCAGCTTCTTCGCGCACTTGCCAGGCAGGGTCGCGCAACGCCTGGCGCAACGCCGGCAGCACTTCGGCGTCGCTGGCCAGACCGAGCGCGCCGGTGGCGGCGCGGCGCACTTCGGTGTCCGGGTCGTCGCTGGCCAGGCGCGCCAGGGCTGGCAGCGCGTCGAGCTGTTTGAGCCAGCCGAGCACACCGACCGCTTCGCGACGGACATTGGCATCGGTGTCCTTCAACGCTGCGACGGCAGCCGGCGCGGCCTCGGCGAAGCGCAATTCGCGTAACGCCCGAAAGGCGGCGATGCGCACACTGACATCGGCATGGACGGTCCACGGCAGAATCACCCGCCCCGCCGCTGCTGTCTTGAGCAGGCTCAGGCTTTGCGCCGCCGCCGATTGCACAGCGGGCGACGGATCGGTCAGCCCCTCGCACAAGGCTTGCACAACCGCTTCGTCCTCCCACGCTTCGAGCAATCGCGCGGCTTCAGCGCGGACGTCCTCGGCGGGATCCTGCCGCAGCCGATCGACCAGCCAGAGCAAGCCATCCGGCTCTTCCAGATCGGCCAGATCAATCAGGGCAATGCGCCGCACGCCAGGGTCTTCAGCCGTCAGGCGCGGTTGCAGGGCGAGGATGTCTTCGTTGTCGGTTACAGCAAAAATAGAGGTCATAAGGCAAATCGCGGCAAAGGGTTTTCAGGAGGCAGGCCGAGCGGATTGAGGCGCGGCAGCGGTCGGTCGTTGTCGTGGCGCAGCAGGTCAAGGCAATGGCGTTTCAGGCGAGCGAACTCGGGGCTGGTCACCAGTTCACTGATACGCGGGCGTGGAAAGTCCAGACGCAGGTCTTCGATGATTCGCCCTGGTCGCGCGCTCATTACCAGCAAGCGATCGGCTAGAAACAGCGCCTCGTCGATGTCATGGGTGACGAAAACCACGGTCGTGCGGATGCGCGTCCAGATGTCCAGCAACAGTTCCTGCATGTTCAAGCGGGTCAGCGCATCCAGCGCGCCGAACGGCTCGTCCATCAGCAACAGGCGCGGGCGATTGACCAGCACCCGGGCAATCTCCACCCGCTGCTGCATGCCTCCGGAGAGTTGATCCGGCCAGCGCTCGGCGAAGCCTTCGAGGCCGACCAGTTTGAGGATTTCATCAGCCGCGCGATGCCGCTCAGCCTTGCCGACGCCGCGCATCTTCAGGCCGAAGGCGACGTTGTCGCGCACCGTACGCCACGGGAACAGCGTGTGGTGCTGAAACACCATGCCGCGCTGCGGCGACGGGCCGGCCACCGCGCTGCCGTCGACTTTCAAGCTGCCGGTACTGGCATTCAAGTGCCCGGCCAGAGCGCCGAGCAAGGTCGACTTGCCGCAACCGGACGGGCCGAGAATGCACACGAACTGCCCGGGTTCGATCTGGCAATCGAGGCCCTGCACCGCTTCGAAAGCCTCGCGGCCCTGGCCGAGGACAATGGACAATTGGCGGATGTCGATCCGCCCTTCCGGGGTTTGCATCACGCTCATCAGGCTTTGCCTCGCGGTCGATGCCAAGGCGTGAACAAGCCGCCCAGGCATTTGATCAGCCAACTGCTGCCCATGCCCAACACGCCGATCAGGAGCATGCCGACGACAATGTCGGCGTAGTTCTGAATGGTGTAGGACTCCCAGGTGTAGTAACCGATGCCGTACTGCCCGGAGATCATTTCCGCCGTCACCAGACAGAACCACGAAGTGCCCATGCCGATCGCCAGGCCCGTGATGATGCTCGGTGCAGCGCCGGGCAAAATCACTTCCAGCAGAATCGCCCGCCGCCCTGCTCCCAGGCTTTTTGCCGAGGCGATCAGGCGTGGATCGACGCCTTCGACGCCGTGCACGGTGTTGAGCAGGATCGGGAACAGCGCGCCGGTGAAGGTAATGAAGACCATCGACAATTCCGAGGACGGAAACATCAGGATCGCCAGCGGAATCCACGCCACGGCGGGGATTGGGCGCAGGACTTCCAATGGTGGGAGCAGAATGTCTTCGGCCCATTTCGACCGGCCGATGGCCAGGCCCAGGGCGATGCCGATGAACAACGCCGCCAGATAGCCGGCGAAGACGCGGCCCAGACTGCTGCTCAAGTGCTGCCAGAGTTTTCCCGAGTCGCCCAGGCCCAGAGCGGCTTCGACGACGGCCAAGGGAGTTGGCACGTTGGCGAAGGTGACCAGGCCGAGGTTCCAGTGGTGGCTGGCGGCGAGTTGCCAGAACAGCAGGCAGAGCAACAGAGAGCTCGTCCTCGGAATCCAGCGCAAACAGGATCGATACACAAATATTCCTCTCAACCAGATCCTACAGGGGGAATGCAGTGTTTTTTGGGGTTAGCGCACGGCAACGACCTGGGCAGTGGCATCGCTGAAATCGAACACCTTGCCACCCTGCGCCGCAGCGTATTGCTGGGCCTGGCCTTTGAGCAGAAATGCACTGAGGCGGCCCTTGGCATCGCTGGCAAACCACGCCTGTTCAGCGAGCAACTTGATCCCGCTGTCAGTGGCCTGCGCATACACCGCCCGAACGTTCTTGCCCTCTTGCTTCAACGCCGCCAGCGCGGTGAACGCCGCTTCAGCCGAGCCGTAACGGCGAATTTTTTCCTCGCCACGCACCCAGATTTCCGCGACATGGCTGACATCGGTGATGGCTTTGCCCGTCGTCGCATCCACGCCCGGCAATGGCGTCTGCGCGTAGTTGGTCAGTTGCGCGCTGTAATCGAGGTTCGAAGCCTTGAAGGCAGCGCGGATGTATTGGTCATCGATAAAGCTGTTCAGATCGAGTCCGCGATCGGCTTTCTTCAGCAGCTTCAAGGTATCGATAGCGGTGCCAACGGCCTGGCGGTATTCGGGCTTCCAGCTCAGGTCGCGGGTCTGCACCCCGAGTGGGCCGTGGAACAGGTAGTTGACCTCGGCATCGACCCCGGTGACTTTGGCGATCAGTTCGCTGTACTTCTCCGGTTCGGCGGCGAGCAGTTGGTTGGCTTCGATGCTCGCGCGCAGGTAGGCGACGACGATTTCCGGGTACTTTTTGGCGTAGGCCTGATCGACCAATGCGCCATGGAAAGTCGGCGCGTTGGCCTGGGCGCCGTCGTAGATCTTGCGGGCGAAACCACGGCTCGGGAACAGCTCGGCGAACGGTACAAAATCGGCGTGGGCGTCGATCTTGCCGGCCTGCAATGCCGAGCCGGCGACTTCCGGTGGCTGGGCGATGATGTTGACATCCTTGAGCGGATCCCAGCCCTGCTCTGCCACGGCGCGCAGCAACATGCCGTGGGCGGTGGAGGCGAACGGCACCGAGATGGTCTTGCCCTTGAGCTCACTCAAGCTCTGCACGGCCGAGGCGCTCGGCACCACAATGCCATTACCGCTGCCCTTGATGCTGCCCGACAGCACGCTGATGAACAGGCTGTGCTTGCCCGCCGTTTCGAACGCCACACCGTTGAACGCACCGGGGAAATCGGCCATGGCGCCGAAGTCGAGCTTGCCGGCGACCATCTCGTTGGTCAGCGGCGCGCCACTGGTGAAGTTCTTCCACTGCACATCGTACTTCGCGTCTTTGTAGACGCCGTCGTGGGGCAGGTATTTTTCCAGCAGACCCAGTTCACGGATCAACAGGCCACCGGCGGCGCAGTTGATGGTGGTGTCCTGAGTGCCGATGGCGATGCGGATGGTTTCGGCCGAGGCCGACAAGGTGAATGAGGCCAGTAGCAGACCGGCAAGTGCTGCACGCAACATGAGTGTTTCCCCTCGAATCATTGGTTTGAAGTTCGTCTCCGCCGCGATCAGGGCGCGGTGGGAAACGAGGGGTTTTGGTGAATCGAGCGTCCGGGGTTTCCGGATAGCTAATGGCTTGCCACACCATTGAATGTGGGAAACCTTTGTGGGAGGGGGCTTGCTCCCGAATGCGTTTTTTCAGTCAAGGGTGATGCCAGCAATGCCGGCCTCTTCGGGAGCAAGCCCCCTCCCACCTTCGACCGGGTTTCAACGCAGGAGATAGGGGATGTCGACTTTGACGGCCCCCGTCGGGCAATCCTTCTCGCATGGCATGCAGTACCAGCATTCATCGAACGCCATGTAGGCCTTTTGCGTGGCCGGGTTGATCGCCAGCAGGTCCATCGGGCAGACGTCGACGCACACCGTGCAGCCCTTTTCCGCGATGCATTTGTCCTCGTCGACGGTGACCGGGGCATTGGAGCGGAAGAAGATTTCCTGAGCTTGATAAGCCATGGTTCGGACTCTCTGAAAAATGATGTCTCAAGCGGCGAAGGCGCCGACCCGCAGGCGGTCGTAAGCCTGCATTTCCTCGGCGTCGAGCGGGATGATGTAGGGCTCGACGGCCTTCTTGAAACTGGTCATCTTGCCGTCCTCGCCCTTCTTCAGATGACAATGGCAGAACCAATCGGCGTCGTTGCGCTGCGGATGATCGACGCGATAGTGGTACAGGCCCCAGCGGCTTTCGGCGCGGAACAACGAAGCGCGGGCGGCCATTTCGGCGCAGTCGCGGATCACGCTGGTTTCCATCGCACGCATCAGTTCGTGAGCGTTGTTGGCCTTCATCTGCTCAAGATCGCGCTCGATGTCGCTGAAGCGTTGCAGGCCGATCTGCATTTTCCTGGTCACTTTCGGCGGTTGCAGGTAGTCGTTGACGAAGCGCCGCAGCTTGTACTCGACCTGCGCCGGCGGCAGACCTTCCTGGCGATCGAGCGGCGCGTAGACCCGGGCCTGTTCCTTGGCGATTTGCTCGCTGTCCAGTGCGGAAAACTCGCGGCCGGCGACAAAGTCTGCGGCGTTGTGCCCGGCGAACCAGCCGTAAGTGAACGCGCCAAGCATGTAGTTGTGCGGCACTGCAGCCATATCGCCGGCCGAGTACAAGCCCTTGACCGAAGTCTCGGCACGCTCGTTGACCCACACGCCTGACGCCGAGTGACCGCTGCAAAATCCGATTTCCGAAATGTGCATTTCAACCATCTGCGTGCGGTAGTCGGTGCCGCGATTGGCGTGGAACTGGCCACGGCTCGGACGCTCGTTGCTGTGCAGGATTTCTTCGATGTTCTGGATGGTTTCCTCGGCCAGGTGATCGAGTTTCAAAAACACCGGACCGTTGCCGCTTTCCAGTTCCTGGTGAAATTCCCACATCATCTGCCCGCTCCAGTAGTCGCACTCGATGAAGCGTTCGCCCTTGTTGTTGGCGGTGTAGCCACCCAGCGGGCCGGTGACGTAGGCACAGGCCGGGCCGTTGTAATCCTTGATCAACGGGTTGATCTGGAAGCACTCGAGATTGGCCAGTTCGGCGCCGGCGTGATAGGCCATCGCGTAGCCGTCGCCCGCATTGGTCGGGTTTTCGTAGGTGCCCATGAGGTAGCCCGACGACGGCAGGCCGAGACGTCCGGCTGCGCCGCAGGCGAGAATCACCGCTTTGGCCTTGATCACATGGAAGTCGGCAGTGCGGCAATCGAAACCCATCACACCGTTGACCGCGCCCTCCTCGTCGGTCAGCAAACGCGTGCAGACCAGGCGATTGGTGATGCTCACCCGCGCACGTTTCAACTGCCGATACAGAACTTTCTTGATGTCGTGCCCTTCCGGCATTGGCAGTACATAAGCGCCCATGTGGTGGACCTTTTTCACCGCGTAGTCGCCGGTCTCGTCCTTCTCGAACTTCACGCCCCAGCGGTCGAGTTGTTCGATGGTTTCAAAACTGTGCGTCGCATAGGCGTAGACCGCGGCCTGATTGACGATGCCGTCGTTGGCGATGGTGATTTCCTTGGTGTACTGCTCGGGCGTGGAATGCCCCGGGATGATCGCGTTGTTCAAACCGTCCATGCCCATGCTGATCGCGCCGCTGCGTTTGACGTTGGCCTTGTCGACCAGCAGCACGCGCAAATCGCGGTTCTTCTCTTTGGCCTTGATCGCCGCCATCGGCCCGGCCGTACCACCGCCAATCACAACGATGTCGTATTCCTGTTCTAGAACGTTGCGGGTCATGCCTGCTCCCCTTTTTGCCGGTCGATCCGCAGGCGGTACTGGAACGCATCGCCACGGTAATAAAGGTGTTCGAAGTCCAGCGGCTGGCCTAGGGCGTCGTGGGTCAGACGCTCGATGCGCATGATCGGCGAGCCCGCTTCGACGTTGAGCGCCTGGGTCAGGTCGCTGTCGGCCAGCACCGCGTCGATGGCCAGATCGGCGTGGCCGAGGGCAATGCCGCAGTCGTTTTCCAGGATCAGAAAGATGTCGCGGGTAACCAGATCGGCCTTCTCCAGCCGCTCGCCGACGGCTTTGGGCAGGTAGGTGATTTCCAGCGAGATCGGCTCGCGGTTGATCAGGCGCACGCGTTTGATCTGCGCGACGATCTCGCCTTCGGTCACTTGCAGACGCTCGGCCACGCGCTTGTCGGCCGGAATGAATTTGAAACTGCGCAGGCGGTTGATCACCTCGTAGCCGCGCCCGGTCATCGACTCGGCGAGGCCTTGCAGGCTGCTGACGTTTTGAAAGGTTTTCGGCTTGGCAACGAAGGTACCCTTACCGTGGATCTTGAAGATCAGCCCTTCCTTTTGCAGATCACCGAGTGCCTGGCGCACGGTGATGCGGCTGACTTTGAACAGCGCGCCCAGTTCGCTTTCGGAAGGCATCTGGCTGTCTTGCGGGTATTCACCGTCGAGAATCCGCGCACGCAGAACGTCGCGCAGTTGGGTGTGCAGCGGAACGCTACTGAGGGAGAGAACGTTATCGGTCATCGCGGGATCACTTGTTATAACGAGTTATGACGTGATCTTAGAGTTGTTATGACGAGATTGAGAAATATTGTTTGGGCATAACCTTAGATGCGTGTTGCGCTGGCAAAATCCGTGGGAGCGAGCCTGCTCGCGAAAGCGGTGTGTCAGTCACCAAAATACTGACTGACAGGATGCTTTCGCGAGCAGGCTCGCTCCCACAAGGGGTCGTGGTCTACTCAGCGTTTGAGTATCTGATCCATGACCCAGTCGGTCTTGACGGCTTGCTCGGCCACGGCGGGGTGCTGTGATTCACCCCGAATATGCGCATTCATCCCCAGCACGTGATGCCACTGGATATGTTCGTGATGGGCAATTTCCAGGCTGATCTGCTCATCGGCAAACAGCTGCACCGGATGCTCGTCGAACACGGAAAAACCGATGCGTCCCTTGCTGCCAATAATCTCGACACGGTCCTCACGCCGGTCCGCAACAAAGTTCCAGCAACCCATGCCCAGCGCCCCGCAGGCGAATCGCCAAGTGGCGCTGACCGCATCTTCCGCCGCGTACAAACCCGCCTGACGCGCGGTGAAACCGGCGACTTCAACGATGTCGCCAAGCAGATACTGGAACAGGTCCAGGCCATGGCTGGCCAAATCGGCAAAGTAGCCGCCGCCCGCCACCGCCGGATCGGTGCGCCAATTATCGCGCCCCTCAAGATCAGCCGGCGACGGCGCTTTGGTCAGTGTCCAGCTCAGATGGCGGACATCACCGATGCGCCCCTCCTCCAGCCATTGCCGTACCTGGGCAAAGCGCGGCAGCGAGCGGCGGTAATAGGAGACGAACAAGTGCAGACCGGCAGCGACAAACGCTTGCTGCATCTCGCGGCTTTGCCCGGCGTTGAGCGCCATGGGTTTTTCCACGCAGCAATGCTTGCCGGCGGCGGCGACTTTCAGGCTGTAGGCGTGGTGGCTGTCGGGCGGTGTGGCGATGTACACCGCGTCGACTTCGGGATCGTTGATCAGCGCATCGACATCGGTGTAAACGCGGCTGATACCGTGGCGCGAAGCGTAATCGGTGACGGCTTCGAGGCGTCGACCCATCACCGCGACCAGCGCCGAACCGGGGGCCTTGTAGAAGGCCGGCCCGCTCTTGCGTTCAGCGACGCTGCCGCAACCGATCATGCCCCAGCACACCACATTCATATTCAGTCCTCAGCCAATGCGCAGCGCGCGCAGATCAAGGCGTCCGTCCTTGAGCGGCGGGCACCAGTAGTAGCCGCCGGTGATTGGTCGGCTGATCTGGTACAAGCCATCGGCGATACCGTCCTCCAGACCGCTCATGCGCCGCAGTTGCGCTTCGAAGGCATCCAGCGAGAAACCGAAAGCGAGGAACATCAAACCAGCGCGATCGCCTTCGATCCACGGCATCGAACGGCGCACAACGAACGCTTCCGGCGCGAAGCTCTCCTGCGCGGTGCGTTTGACGTGGGCGGAAATCGGCGCGTCGTCGATTTCTTCGTTATCGCTCAAGCGCCGCCCCATGATGTCGTCCTTGGCGCCGGCAGACAGGCGATGAAAACCCTTGAGGTCGTGCTGCCATTGCTGGATCGCGGCGAAGCTGCCGCCGACCAGTCCGTCAGCGCCGGAGCTTAGCAGCGCGGCGGCGACGGCGGCGTCATCGTGGGGGTTTTCCGTACCGTCCTCGTACCCGGTGAGGTCGTGGCCGTCCATGTGGCGGAAGGCTTCCTGCATCTCGACCAGACGCAAGGCCGGGGCCAGCGCGGCTTCAATAGCGTTGCAACGGTTGAGCAACTCACCCCGGTCGACACCGTGCAGCCAGATCCACAGGGCATGCTGGGTCGACGGGTTGTTCACGCCCACGCCGGTCAGCGCCGGGAAGCTGCGCAGGCCGGCGATTTCGACATTCAGCGGCTTGGTCAACGACTCACCAAAACCGAGCACCGCAGACTTGCCATCCACCAGCATCAGCAGGTTGTCGATCGCTTGCGGCAAGGCTTCAACCGACGCCATGGCGAAAAACAGATGACGTGCTTGCGCAGGAACAGGGGTGGCGAGAATGCCCGGCTGGTAGTAACTCATGTGAACTCCTTGAAAAAGTGCGCGGAGTTTACCTGTAGCCGGATGGTTTGTGTGGGTGGCGAGAGCGTCGTCGTTCAGCGTTCGACGCCTTCGATCAAGGCCTTCAAAGCCAGCGCATCGGCTGTGGCAGCGCCGCTGGCGGTGTTGTCGAAGATGCACCAGATGTCTTTGCCTTCAGCCTTCGGGCTCTGCAGGTTCTGAGCAAGCTGCTGCAAATAAGCCGCGTCATAAGCGCTGTGATAAATCCGTGGCGAGCCGTGCAGGCGCCAATACTGCAGGCCTTGCCAGCCACCCGGCGCGGTGTCGGTGCTGATCCGCGAGGGATCGACCACCGCCTGGGCAATCTGCAGGTCCACCAGCATGGCCTCAGCGCCCGTCCAGGATTCGTGTCGCGGCTCCAGCACCACGCGGCCTTGAAAAAGCTCGCGCAAGGTCCGGAAGAAAGCCTCGGCTACCGGCGCCTCAAACGCCAGTTTCGGTGGCAATTGCACCAGCAAGCAGCCGAGTCGATCACCCAAGCCCTGGCATTGCCCGAGAAACTCATCGAGCGCGGCCGCGCTGTCCGCCAGCCGTTGCTCGTGGGTAATGAGCTTCGGCACTTTCACTGCGAAGCGAAAGTCCGGCGCCACCGAGTCGGCCCAGCGTTCGTAGGTCTGACGGCGATGCGGGCGGTAGAACGAGCTGTTGATCTCCACACAGTTGAAGCGCGCGGCGTAGCGTTGCAGGTGCGTGCCCTCGGCGGGGAATGCCGGCCAGTGCTCGCGAGCGAGACTCCAGCCGGCGCAACCGATGTAGAGGGTTGAATCGTTCAAGCGCACACCGTCATTTCTTCCCGGGCAACACGGCGCCCAGTACCTGCTTGGCGGTCTGCACGATCACCCCGGCTTCGTCCGGATCGCCCTTGAGCAGGGTCGTGGCGAATTTCTTCGCTTGCTCAAGCTTGATGTGCGGTGGCAGCGGCGGCACGTTCGGGTCGGTCTTGAACTCGATCAGCACCGGCACTTCCGAGGCGAGTGCCTGTTCCCACGCAGCGGCGACCTCTTCCTCGCGATCAACGAAAATGCCCTTGAGGCCAATGGAGATCGCGAACAGGTGATATGGCACGTCCGGGATGCTCTGCGACGCTTCGAACTTCGGATCGCCCTCCATCACCCGTTGCTCCCAGGTGACCTGGTTGAGGTCTTCATTGTTGAACACCGCGCAGATCCATTTCGGGCTTTGCCACTGACGCCAGTATTTGGCGACGGTGATCAGCTCGGCCATGTTGTTCATCTGCATCGCGCCGTCGCCGACCAGAGCAATGACCGGGCGTTCCGGGTAAGCAAATTTCGCCGCGATCGCATAGGGCACCGCCGCGCCCATCGAGGCCAGGCCACCGGACAGTGAGCATTTCATGCCGCGACGGATTTTCAGATCGCGGGCGAACCAGTTGGCGCAGGAGCCGGAGTCGCTGGTGATGATGGCCTGCTCGGGCAAACGCGGTGACAACTCATAGACCACCCGTTGCGGATTGACCGGATCGGCTTTGGCCATGGCGCGTTTTTCCAGGGTTTTCTCCCAACTGCTGCGCCAGCCTTCGATCTTCTTGCGCCATTTGTTCGAGGTCTTCTGTTCCAGCAGCGGCAGCAACGCGGCGAGGGTTTCTGCTGAATCGCCGACCAGATTGACCTCCATCGGATAACGCAGGCTGAGCATGTCCGGCTGCAAGTCGATCTGCACGCCGCGCGCCTGGCCTTCCTTGGGCAGAAATTCGGAATACGGGAAGCCCGATCCGATCATCAGCAAGGTGTCGCACTCGCTCATCAGCTTGTAGCTGGGCTCGGTGCCGAGCAGGCCGATGCTGCCGGTGACCCACTGCAAATCGTCGGGCAATACCGCTTTGCCCAGCAGCGCTTTGGCGACACCGGCGCCGAGTTTATCTGCCACGGCGATGACTTGATCAGTCGCCTCCAGTGCACCGGCACCGACCAGAATCGCGACTTTCTCGCCGCTGTTCAGTACCTCGGCGGCGCGTTGCAGATCGGCTGCATACGGAACGACTTTCGGCTTGCTGTAGCCGACGCCGGAATGCGCGGTGCCATGGGCGCGCGCCGGTTGTTCGTAAGGCAGATCCTGCAAGTCGTTGGGCAGAATCAGCGCGGTGACGCGGCGCTCGCCGACAGCGGTACGCACCGCGCGATCAAGCAGATGGCGCACTTGCGATGGCGCCGAAGCCTGCTGCACGAACGCGCCGGCAACATCCTTGAACATCGACACCAGATCCAGCTCTTGCTGGTAGTGACTGCCCAGCGCCGTGCGCGCCTGCTGACCGACGATGGCCAGCACCGGCATGTGGTCCATGCGCGCATCGTAGAGGCCGGTGATCAAGTGCGAAGCGCCGGGACCGGAGGTGGCGATGCAGACGCCCAGCTCGCCGGTGAACTTGGCGTGGGCCGAGGCCATGAACGCAGCCATTTCCTCGTGCCGTGCCTGGACGAATTCGATCTTGCCCTTGGCCCGGCTCATGGCGCCGAACACGCCGTTGATGCCATCGCCCGGATAGCCAAAAATCCGCGTCACGCCCCATTCGCTGAGCCGTTCAACCAGAAAATCCCCTACTGTCATCGTCATCTTGACCCTCGCCATTTGCTGCTGCATGGACATGTAAGGGTCTGGACAGCCCGCTTAGCGATGAAGTTTCGATGGATTGTGTGGGCATGGCCCTGGCCCCATGTTTACGCAGCAATGATTTTTTGAGGCGAGTGCCCTGCCCTGCGGTCGATTGAGAAATGATCGAAGGAGGATGGGCCATGACTGAAGTACAAACCCTGCTGCTCGAACGCCATGACTGGGTACCGAACAATCCGCGTTTGCCGGTGCTGATCTATCGCGGCGCGGTGGCCATCGAGGGCGAGGACCCGGCGGCGCGCTTCGAGCAGACGTTCGGCGCCAACGGCTGGCCGGCGCAGTGGCGCTACGGCATTTATGACTATCACCACTACCACACCGAAGGCCATGAAGTGCTTGGCGTGGCGGCCGGTCAGGCGCGGTTGATGTTGGGAGGGCCTGATGGGCAAGTGGTCGACGTCAGTGCCGGGGATGTATTGCTGCTGCCGGCCGGGACCGGGCACTGCAATCTGGAATCGAGTGCGGATTTTCTCGTGGTCGGTGCTTATCCGCCGGGGCAGCAGGCGGATATCTGCCGGGCCGCGCCGAGTGATGCGCAGTTGGCGCGGATCGAGGGGCTGGCGTTTCCTGAAACAGATCCGGTGCAGGGAGTCGGGGGTGCGGTTGGGCGGTATTGGAGCTGTTAGGCGCGGCGACCCTGCCGCCGCTTTCGCGAGCAGGCTCGCTCCCACGGGAGATTTGTGCCTGACTCCGAACCTGTGGGAGCTGGCTTGCCAGCGATTGCGGTGGGTCAGCCAATATTGATGCTGGATGTGCCGCCGTCATCGCTGGCAAGCCAGCTCCCACAAGGTAGTGTTCTCAATCCTTTCGAGATACGGTGTCTACCTGTTCTCTCCCAGCATCGACGAGGTCCGTTTCATGAGCAATGCGTCTTACGTTCCGCCCAAGGTCTGGAAACACGAAGCCCCGTCCGGCGGCCACTTCGCCAGCATCAACCGCCCGATCGCCGGGCCGACTCATGACAAAGAGCTGCCGGTCGGCAAGCATCCGTTGCAGCTGTATTCGCTGGCCACGCCCAACGGCGTCAAAGTCACCATCATGCTCGAAGAGCTGCTCGCACTCGGGCACAGCGAGGCCGAATACGACGCCTGGCTGATCCGCATTGGCGAGGGCGATCAGTTCTCCAGCGGCTTTGTCGAGGTCAATCCCAATTCGAAGATTCCGGCGCTGCTGGATCGCAGCGTCGAGCCGCCGATCCGGGTGTTCGAGTCCGGTTCGATCCTGCTGTATCTGGCGGAAAAGTTCGGCGCTTTGCTGCCAAAGGATCCGGCCGGTCGTACCGAAACCCTCAACTGGCTGTTCTGGCAAATGGGCTCGGCGCCGTATCTGGGCGGTGGCTTCGGGCATTTCTACGCGTATGCGCCGGAGAAGCTCGAATACCCGATCAACCGCTTCACCATGGAAGCCAAACGGCAACTGGATGTGCTCAACCGCCGTCTCGCTGATAACGCCTATCTGGCCGGCGACGAGTACACCATCGCTGACATCGCCGTGTGGCCCTGGTACGGGCAACTGGTGCGCAACAACGTTTACTCGGCGGCGGAGTTTCTCGCGGCGCATGAGTACACCCATGTGCAGCGCTGGGCGGAAGCAATCGCCAAGCGGCCGGCGGTCATCCGTGGGCAACGGGTGAACCGCACCTGGGGCGATGAAGAAAGCCAGGTGCCGGAGCGGCATGGGGCAGAAGATCTGAATTGAACCAGACGCGGTCTGTCTGACCGACCACCAGGCAAAAACTGTGGGAGCGGGCTTGCTCGCGAAAGCGTCGCGTCATTCAACAAATGTGTTGGCTGACACGACGCTTTCGCGAGCAAGCCCGCTCCCACATTCGTTTCCACGAGAGCATCGATTCAATTGTGAAAAATTCATTAACTAACTGAGCCGTACGGGTTTATTCCCTCAGAAACTTCCTACATACTAATGCGAATAATTCTTACATGCACTCGCATCAGTTTCGTTTGGGTAATCTGGGGAAGCAGATAGATGTCGTTTCACACGATCCACCGCCGTTCGAACCTCTCACCTAACCTCCTCGCAATCGCCATCGGCATGGCCAGCATCGCACCTGCGCTGGCCGAAGAAACCGCACCCACTGCGCCAGCCAATGGCCCGCTGGAACTGCAAGCGACCGAAATCGGCGCCACGCAGATGAGCAGCACCACCGAAGACACACAGTCCTACACCACCGGCCCGATGCAGACCGCGACCAAGCTGTCGCTGACCATGCGCGAAACGCCGCAGGCGGTGACGGTGATCACTCGCCAGCGCATGGACGACCAGAACATGACCAGCGTCAACGACGTGGTGCGTGGCACGCCGGGGCTGTTCCTCAGCGAGGCCAGCGGCCCGGGCCGGCAGACTTACAAGGCGCGCGGTTTCGACATCGACAACATCATGTACGACGGCCTGCCCAGCTCATATTCGCCGTTCACTTTGGCCGTGCAACCAAACCTGGCGATGTTCGACCGAGTGGAAATCGTCCGTGGCGCAACCGGCCTGGTCACCGGTGCCGGCAACCCGTCGGCGGCGATCAACATGGTGCGCAAGCGCCCGACCGCCGATCAGCGCGTGACCCTCACCGGCGCCGCCGGCAGCTGGGATGACTACCGTGGCGAAGTCGACGCCTCCAGCCCGCTGAACGACAGCGGCACCCTGCGTGGCCGGGTGGTGACGTCGTATCAGGGCGCCGACAGTTTTCGCGACAAGGAAGAAAACGATCACGGCCTGTTCTACGCCATCGGTGAAGCCGACCTGAGCGACAGCACCACAGCGACCCTCGGTTTCTCCCGGCAGAACGATCAGACCAACTATTTCTGGGGCGGCCTGCCGATCGGCGAAGACGGCCACCACCTCGACCTGCCCCGCTCCACCTATCCCGGTACCGATTGGGAGAACCGCAAGCTGCAAGTCGACACCGTATTCGGTGAAGTCGAACACCGTTTCGACAACGACTGGAAACTGCACCTCGGCGGCTCGACGTCGACCCTCGAGGGCGAATTCTCCGGCACGTACCTGTCGCGTTACGACGGCCCGCTGGAAACCACCGCCTACCAGTCGCACCACACCGACAAGCAACGCGCCTTCGACGGTTTCGCCAGCGGCCCGTTCGAAGCGTTCGGCCGTACCCACGAATTGGTGGTCGGCGCGAGCAATCGCGTGTACGACGCCACCACCAAGGAATACTCGCCCTACGACACCGGCCTGCCGATCGCCGCGCCAAAACCTGACTTCGTCCGTAGCGGCAAGTCGCGCAACGTCACCACTCAGGATGCGGTTTACCTGACTACTCGCTTGAGCCTGGCCGACCCGCTGACGTTGATTCTCGGCAGTCGTCTGGACTGGTATGACTACGACGATCGCAGCGCCGACGGCGACTTCAAAGTCACCCGCAACCTGACCCGTTACGCCGGCCTGATCTACAAACTCGACGACCATCACTCGGTCTACGCCAGCTACACCGACATCTTCACCCCGCAAACCCAGAAAGATCTCGGCGGCAAAGTGCTGGAGCCGATCGTTGGTGAAAACTATGAGGTCGGTATCAAGGGCGAATATTTCGACGGTGCGCTGAACGGCAGCGTGGCGGTGTTCCAGATGGACCAGACCAACCGCGCCACCCAGGCAGCGACCCAGCTCGGCTGCCCGGAACTGACCTGCTACGAAACCTCCGGCAAGGTTCGCGCCCAAGGCGTGGACATGGAACTGCAAGGTGCGCTGACCGAGCAATGGCAAGTCGGCGCCGGCTACACCTACACCCGCGCCCACTACATCAAGGACGAAAATCCGGCCAACAATAATGAGAAATTCGACACCGACATGCCCGAGCACTTGTTCAAGGTCTCGACCGTGTACCGCTTCCAAGGCCCGCTGGAAAAACTGCGCGTGGGCGGCAACGTCTACTGGCAGAGCCGCATGTACAACGACATCGCTTTGGCCAATGGCAGCAGCTATCGCCTGCAACAGGGTGGCTATGCGACCACCGACTTGATGGCCGGTTACGAGGTCAACAAGCACCTCGACCTGCAGGTCAACGCCAACAACATCTTTGATCGCAAGTACTACTCCTCCATCGGCACCGACGTGACCTGGGGCTCGACCGACAACTACGGCACGCCGCGCAGCTACATGATGACCGCGAAGTACAAGTTCTGAGTCGATAGTGGTCAGCAAGTAACGCCAAATGCGCCGGGACTTTTCCCGGCGCCCTTTTTTGCATGTTCATTAGGCATGGCCGGGAATTACCGATAGTCTCTGGCGACACTTTCGCGAAGCGCCGGCCATGCCCCAGACAGATTTCTCCTCCGACCTCGAAGCCATCGGCAGCATTGACGCCGTGCCGGTGATCCTGAGCATGGTCAAGCACATGACCGGCATGCGCTTCGCCGCCGTAGCGCGGGTTACCGAGAGCAAGTGGATCGCCTGCGCCGTGGATGACTCGATCGACTTCGGCCTGTTGCCTGGCGGCGAGCTGGTGCTGGAATCGACGATTTGCCATGAAATCCGTCAGCACCATCAGCCGGTGATCTTCGGCCACGCCAGCCAGCACCCGCTGTTCTCCAAGCATCACACGCCGAAAACCTACGGCCTGGAAAGCTACATTTCCATTCCCATCATCAAGGCCGATGGCGAGTTTTTCGGCACGCTGTGCGCCATTGATTCGGTTCCGGCAAACCTTGACGACCCGGCCATCGAAAAGACCCTGACCCTCTTCGCCCAGTTGATCGCAATGAGCCTGGACACCCAAGGTCATCTGCACGCAACCAGAACCGCGCTGGCCGATGCCAACGAATTGGGCCGTCTGCGCGAGCAATTCATCGCCGTATTGGGCCATGACTTGCGTACGCCGCTCAGTGCCATCCGCATGAGCGCCGATCTGTTGGAAAGCAAAGCCGAGGACAAGCGCTCGCGTACGCTGTTGTCGGCGATCCGCACCAGCTCGGTGCGCATGGGCGTGCTGATCGAAAACATCCTCGACTTCGCCCGGGGTCGGCTTGGCAGTGGCATTCCGGTGCAGCGCAAACTGGTCGATGATTTGCAGCAAACGTTGCGCCAGACCCTGGACGAAATTCGGGTGGCGTACCCGCAGGCGACGTTTATTGATTCGCTTGAAGTGCCGACCGGGGTTTATTGCGACCCGCTGCGCATCAGCCAACTGTTGTCGAATCTGCTGGGCAACGCCGTGACCCACGGCTCCACGGCCGAACCGATCGTGCTCAAAGCCTTTGCCGAGGGCGACGAGATCGTTATTTCGTTGACCAATCAGGGCACGCCGATCCCGCCTGCGCTGATGCCGCTGCTGTTCGAACCGTTTTCCCGTTCCGAAGCAGGCCAGCGTCATGAAGGGTTGGGACTGGGCTTGTACATCGCCGGGCAGATTGCCAATGCGCACAACGGCACCTTGAGCGTGACGTCCGACCGTGAAACGGGCACCTGTTTTGTCGCGCGCTTCCCTGCCCGCTTCAGGTGGGTCTGAGCGCCGGTCTAAGTATTCAATGGCGTCTGCGGCGTGTCCGGGTTGAGCTGGCGGCGGCGGAACTGCCCAGGTGGCTGGCCATGAATCTGGCGAAACCGCCGGGAGAAATAGGCCTCATCGGCGAACCCGCACAACCGCGCCACCTCGCCCACCGAGCGCGTACTGTTGAGGAGGAAGTTGCGCGCGGCGTGCATGCGCCGCTCCAGCACCAGCTCGGTGAAGGTCTTGCCGATCTCCTTGCGCAGCCAGTGCGTCAGGTAAGTCGGTGACAGATAGGTCGCAGCGGCGACTTTGATCAGGTTGAGATCAGGATCGGCGATGTTCTTCCGCAAGTATTCGAACATGCGGCTCAAGGCGTCGCGACGGCTGTTCTCGGCGGCATTCTCTTCCGCCAGACGCTTGAGCGGTTCGGCATAGAGAAAACACACGCTGCCAATCATCTGCAGCAAGAGCCCTTTGAGCATTTCCCGCGTGCCGAACTGACGATTCTCATCAAGTGCGCGCATCTGCTCGATCAGGCCACAGACCTGAGCGAAATCCTCATCGCCCAAAATGAAATCCAGATGCTCCTGAAAGCGGAACGGCGACAGCTCCGGCGCGAGCAGGATCGACACTTCTTCCAGGTCCATCGGGTCGCATTGCAGATGCGGCAAGAGGAACGTCTGGGAAAAGTTGATGACGATGAAATTGCTGTCCTCGGGATGCGGAATCACGTGTACGCGGTGCGGCAGGATGAACGCCAGGGTGTTGCGCGGGAATGGCCGCTGGACGCTGCCGATGTGCTGCACGGTGTCGCCGCCGAGGTTGATCTGGATCTGGAAGTACTCATGCCGATGAGGAGCGGTTTCGGCGCGCCGACCCTTTTTGTCGCGAATGTAGAAATCGGTCAATTCGCTGCGTTGCTGCATGACGTAGGTCGGAATACGGCTGGGTGAAGACATGGGCAGGAGGTCCTCCGGGCAGTGAGGTGGCGCTTGTCATCTTGCAGGGTTGAGCGGTGGTCGGCAATCAGTCATACGATGACGACGGCGCCTGGAGTTTTTTCTGCCGACGGAGTGGCAATGCGCCTGTCCAAAAGCAGAAATAGTCGAAGATAAACACAAAGTGATTAATTTCAGAAGCTTAGAAAATATTCCTGATCTGAATTATTAAAACTTAACGCATTTATTTTTTTGGACACGTTCGCCAAACCGGCTTTTGTGAAGAAAAAACGTTCTAACCCATCGGTTGATTTAGAACCGTTGTACGACCACTGTAATGACCAACGCAGCCCAACCTCTTTCAAAAACAATCAAAGGTGCGCACGTCATGATCCTGCTATTTCCCCTCACCGCCCCGCCCGACCTCCCCTTGAAGTCAATCGCACAAAGACGTTCCTGAACGTCTGAAACCCGCGCTGCAACCCGTTCGCTTGCCTTGCCCCACACGTTGCGGGCAACGGCATCGGCTGCTCGAAAAATCTCGACTCTACTAACAATAACGAGGTCTCCGCATGTCCAACTCCCATTCCTCCAGTGCCACTGTGCCGCCGGTGATAGCCGGCGCACGCGATGCCGTAACGACGCAGCGTCTGCCTACGCGGCGGCGCTGGTTCATGCTGTCGTTGCTGCTGATCGCGACGATCATCAATTACATCGACCGGGTGAACATCTCGATCGCCGCGCCGTTCATGGCCAAGGATCTGGGTCTGGACAAGATCGAGATGGGCCTGATTTTTTCCGCCTTCGCCTGGACCTATGCGCTGGCGCTGGTGCCGGCAGGGTTTATCGCTGACCGGTTCGGCTCGCGCTTCACCTACGGCGTATCGCTGATCAGTTGGTCGACGGTCACTGTCTGTCAGGGTTTCGCCACGGGGTTTGCCTCGCTGTTCGGCCTGCGCCTGGCAGTCGGCGCCATGGAAGCCCCGGCTTTCCCGGCCAACAGCCGCGCCGTGACGGTGTGGTTCCCGGCGCGGGAACGCGGGCTGGCCAGCAGCATCTACGTGTGCGGCCAGTACCTCGGTACGGCACTGTTCACCGGCGCGCTGCTTTGGCTGGCGACCACCTTCGACTGGCGCCACGTGTTCTACAGCACCGGCGCACTCGGCATCGTTTTCGGTGTGTTGTGGCTGTACCTGTATCGCGACCCGCTGAACTGCAAGAAAGTCAGCCAGGAAGAATTGAAGTACATCGAAACCGGTGGCGGTCTGGTCAAGAGCAGCCAGGAGCGCACCCGTTTCAACTGGCGGCAGATTGCCGAGCTGTTCAGCTATCGGCAGATCTGGGCGATCTGCATCGGCAAATTCGCCAGCACCTCGGCGCTGTACTTCTTCCTCACCTGGTTCCCGACCTACCTGATCGAAGAACGCAAACTGACCATGATCAAGGCCGGGATCTTCGCCGTGCTGCCCTTCGTCGGTGCGACCGTGGGAATCCTGCTGGCCGGCATCGTTTCCGACCTGCTGATCCGTCGCGGCTACTCGATGTCGTTTGCGCGCAAATTGCCGCTGGTGGTCGGTTCGATGCTGGGCATGTCGATCGTGCTGGTGAACTTCACCGACTCCAACCTGATCTGCATCGCCGTGCTGACCATCGCTTTCTTCGCCCAAGGCATCGCGTCTTCGTCGTGGGCGGCGGTGTCGGAAGTGGCGCCGAAAGAGCTGATCGGCCTCACCGGCGGCATTACCAGCCTGGCGGCGAACATCGGCGGCATCGTCACGCCGATCGTGATCGGCGCCATCGTCCACGCCACCGGCACCTTCGCCTATGCCTTCTGGTTTATCGGCGGCGTGGCACTGATCGGCACCCTCTCCTACTCGTTGCTGCTCGGGCGCCTGTATCGCATCGAACTGAAGGTGCGCTGAGGCGAATAACCCGGATTTGTCCAAACGCAGGCGGCTTTCGTCCAACTTCGCCGACGCCAGCCGCCGTACGCTGCCCTTTCAAACAGGATGACCCGCAGGATGAACATGACCGAATACGTCTTTACCCCGGATCTGCCGGTGACCTTGCCGGTCCTCGGCACCGAGCAGCGCTTCCCCGTCGGCCGAGTGTTCTGTGTCGGCCGCAACTACCCGTGGCCGGACTCGCAAGGCCAATCGCGCCAGCCGCCAGTATTTTTCATGAAACCGGCAAGTTGCGTGGTCGATGCGCTCGGCGACGTGGCTTTCCCCTCGGTGTGCGAGGACTTCGTTCACGAAATCGAACTGGTCGTGGCCATCGGTGAAGGCGGCGCCAATATCCCGGAGGATCAAGCGCTCGCCTACGTCTGGGGCTACGCCGCCGGCCTCGACCTGACCCGCCGCGATGTGCAACACGCGGCGAAAAGCAACGGTTTGCCGTGGGAAGGCGCCAAGGTGTTCGACGGCGCCGCGCCGATGACTGCCGTCGTCCCGGTGAGCCGCTGCGGCCATCCCGAAGGCGAGTTGTGGCTGAACGTCAACGGCGAAGAACGCCAGCGCGACAACCTCGACAGCCAGATCTGGTCGGTCAGTGAAGTGATCGCGCGCATCTCGCAATCGGTGGCCCTGCGCGCCGGCGACCTGATCATGACCGGCAGCCCCGCCGGCGTTGACAGTCTGCAACCGGGCGATGTGATTAGCGCCGGCATCGACGGCATCGGCGACCTGGAAATGCGCGTCGGCCCACGGCCCTGACCCAGCGGTTCAGAAAAAAGGAGAACAACAATATGAATACCCCTTTGAAAGTCGCGCTGGTCACCGGCGCCGGCACTGGCATTGGCCGCGCCGTGGCGCTGGGCCTGATGGCCGACGGTTTCACCCTCGTGCTCGCCGGCCGCCGGCCCGAGCCTTTGCAGGCGCTGGTCGAACTGGCGCAGAGCCAGGGCCACCAAGCACTGGCGGTCCCCACCGACGTGCGCGATCCGGACAGTGTCGACGTGCTGTTCGCGACCATTGCCGAGGTCTACGGCCGCCTCGACGTGGTCTTCAACAACGCCGGCGTCAACGCCCCCGCCGTACCGCTGGACGAGTTGACCTTCGAGCAATGGCGCAACGTGATCGACACCAACCTCAACGGCGTCTTCCTCTGCGCTCGCGGCGCGTTCGGGCTGATGCGTAAACAACAGCCGCAGGGCGGGCGGATCATCAACAACGGTTCGATCTCGGCACACACCCCGCGCCCGTTCAGCAGCGCCTACACCGCGAGCAAACACGCCGTGCTCGGCCTGACCAAATCGCTGGCGCTGGACGGCCGCGAATTCAACATCGCTTGTAGCCAGATCGACATCGGCAATGCCCTGACGGAAATGTCGGTGCGCATGACCAAAGGCGTACGCCAGGCTAACGGCAGCATCGCCGTCGAGCCAATGGTCGACGTCAAACACGTCGCCGATGCGGTGCGCTACATCGCCGGCCTGCCGCTGTCGGCCAACGTCCTGAACATGACCGTCATGGCCAGCGCCATGCCGTTTGCCGGCCGCGGTTGAGCCGGCCTTTTTATTGCGTAACGAGGTAGCCATGAAGCCAGAAATCCTGCAACTGAGCCCGATCCTGATCCCGGAAATCAACGCGCGTCTGGACCAACTGTTCACCGTACGTCGCTACTTCCAGCAACCGGACAAAGCCGCCTATATAAAAGAACACGGCGCCAACATTCGCGGCGTTATAACGGGCGGCCACACCGGCATCAGCCAGGCGCTGATGGCGCAACTGCCGAACCTTGAAGTGGTGGCGGTCAATGGTGTTGGCACCGACGCCGTCGACCTGGCCTACGCCCGCGACCGTGGCATCCGCGTCACCGCCACCATCGGCGCCCTCACCGAAGACGTCGCCGACCTCGCCATCGGCCTGCTCATCTCGGTCTGTCGAGGCCTGTGCACCAGCGACCGCTACGTCCGCTCCGGCCAATGGCCACAAAGCCCGACCCCACTTGCCCCGCTGCCCTTGGCCCGACAAGTCTCCGGCATGCGCATCGGCATCGTCGGCATGGGCCGCGTCGGCCGCGCCATCGCCACCCGCGCCGCCGCCTTCGGCTGCCCGATCAGCTACACCGACCTGCAACCGATGAGCGACGTCCCCCACACCTTCATCGCCGACCTCAAACAACTGGCCCGCGACAGCGACGCCCTGATCCTCGCCGCTGCGGCGGACAAGGGCGAAGCGATCATTGATGCGCAAGTGCTGCAAGCGCTGGGTAAGGACGGTTATCTGATCAACGTCGCCCGGGGCAAACTGGTGAACGAAGCGGACCTGGTTGCCGCGCTTGCGGCTGGTGAAATTGCCGGGGCTGGGCTGGATGTGTTTGTCGATGAGCCGAATGTGCCTGAAGCGTTGTTTGGTAATGAACAAGTGGTGCTGCAACCGCATCGGGCCAGCGCCACGCTTCAGACACGCACGCGGATGGGGGAAATGGTCGTGGCGAGTCTGGTCGATACGTTTGCGGGGAACGTGCCGGTGGGGTGTGTGACGGGGTAAACGGGTTCCGGAGCGCTGTTCGTGATCGCGGCACACACCGCCTTCGCGAGCAGGCTCGCTCCCACAGGTTTGATTGCGTACATTCAGTGAGAAATGGGGCGTCTGTCAGGCCGCCTTCGCTGGCAAGCCAGCTCCCACAGGTTTTTGTGGCGTGAACAGGAATTGGTCAACACCCAACGTCCAATGCAGCCTTGCTCTCAACGGAAAAGCAAAAGCGAAGGCCAGATCAAAAGATCGCAGCCTTCGGCAGCTCCAGTTGGATCGCGTTCCGCTCAAGAACAGGTCGGCTGGCAGGCCGCCTTCGCGAGCAAGCTCGCTCCCACAGGAAAGCAAAAGCAAACCAAGCAGGCCGTCCCGCCACCCAACACGATGAGCGCAAGCTCGAGTAGCTTTTGATCCTGGAGCCCGTCGGCAGGCTGAGGGGAGGGATTGATCCGGGGGTGGGAGCGCAGCGACCGTACGACGCAGTCGTACACAGCGGAAGGAGGTGCAGCGAAGCAAACCGTAGCCGCTGCGCCCGGATCGATTCCGGAGCGAAGGAACCCCGAGCTCCAGCGAGCGGGCCGAACGTCAGGGCGAAGCCTTTTTGGGTACTTTTTCGGCGTCTGGAAAAAGTGCCTCGCCGTAAGCGAAACCGCCAGCCGCAACACCACCAAAAAAGGATATACACCCAAAAACCCCGAAGCATGGTCGGCCCAAAGGCCGCCAAGTCCCAAAAAAAAGCCCCACAACCGAAAACCAGTGTGGGGCGAAAAAATTGGTTGGTTGCGGCCAACCAAAGGAGCTCTGTCAAAACCCGTCAAGCGCTCAGATCAAATGCACTCCTGAGCCGCCCGCTCAAAACTCGAAGGCAACAGATTCGACGCCAGCAAATGCCGCTCATAAATGAACACCTTGCCGCCCTTCCCCGCCTTGTACGCCTCCAGCACGTTGTCCGCCGACACCTTGCTCGGCACCACAATCCGATAACTGCGCTGATTCTGCGAAACCGTCGGGTTCAACGCACTGCCCTGCAACTTCGGCACCACGCAATCGGCGTACTGCGCCGGCGTTTTGCTGGTCTGCAACGTCAGCGTCGGATCGTTCGGCGCTGAAGCGCAACCGGCGAGCAACAGGGAAACAAAAGCCATGGCTGGCACGAATAAAGGACGCATGGGGTAAATCCTGAAAATAAAGGTTCGGTTCAACCGGCAACGGTTCGACTTCACGGCATCGCCGCTGCCATTCAATTTTTGGAGAATCAGCTCGACGCCACCAAGGCCTTGAGCGACACATCGAATTGCTTCAGCGCATTGAGTTGCAGGTCACGCTGCTGATTGATCTGCGCGGCGATTTGCGGCGCCGCACGGTCATGCACCCAGACCGAAGGCAACTCCTGCTCGATTGCGCCCTCGGCCTTGCCGATGTATTGCAGGTCGGCGTCGTAGAACCGTGCAGAGAAGCGCGCCTCGACGAGACTGTTGCGTTGGGTCAGCAAGCGATTGAAGGTGTCGAGCTTGACCACCACATCCGGATGGGCCTGAAGCAGTTCATCCAGGTTGTCGTAAACGGTCACCGAGACGAACTGTTGCTGCAGCGAACTCACCAGCCAGTCGAGCGCCAGTTCCGGGTCGGAGCTGCCGACAAAGGCGTCGCGGATTTGCGAGTCCAGTGCGTCCTTCGCGCCGTTCAGCGCCATGTCGTGGTAGCGCTCCAGGTATTGCAGGTTCTGCAGCGTGTTTTCGCTGAGCAATACACCTACGGTCTGCGTGTGCTGCAACGCCGAGGCGCTGGCAGCGATGGGTTGCAGGTGACACGACCGGGCGTCGTCTGCGTAAGCCGGTGCGGTAACCACCCCGCCCATCAGCAGGGCGATCATTGCCAGTCGAGTCAGAATGTTCATCGCGCAATTTCCTTGAGCTGCGTCTTCGATGGAGGCGATTTTCCGCCGATCGCTGGCAAAGCAGAACTTGCGTTTCTTGATGGTCACTATTACTTCCAGCAATAGTTGCGTGCCGCGCAGACTGATGCACACTGCGCAAACCAAGAAAAATGATGAGGGTCTCGCCTTGAGAACGTTTGATCTGATCCGTGATGCCGTGCTGCCCGAATATCGCGAGCGCGTAGCCGAATACCTGATGCAGTACGAAAGCGTCCTGCTGGACAAAAATGCGCGTGACAAGCCATTGATCCGCGACACCGCCCAGCAACTGCGCGGTTACCTGCGCGGGCTCAACACCACGCGAGTGCTGGGCATGGCCTATTGGGAAGAGCTCGATCGCCGCGTTATTGACACATGGCTGACCGCCCAGGAGTGACCGCCGGAGCGCCAGTGGTCTGCCCGGCGACGCGCCCCCTGCGAAAAACCTGACCAAACGCTTACAATCGCAGGCCTATTGCCATACATACAGGCCTGCCCGGAAATGCCGCTCGACCCGCCAACGATGCTGACCATCACGATCGCCCTCGCAGCCGCTGCCGCGCTGTATCTGGCGGTCGAATGGCGCAGCATCCGTGAGCCTTCGCTACTGTTCTGGAGCGCCGGTTTCGCCACCATCACCATCGGTTCTACCCTCGCCCTGCTGCGCAGCAGCGGTTTTCTGCTGCTGGGCATCTGGTTCGCCAACGGTCTGCTGGTGACTGCACACTTCTTTTTCCTGCTCGGCGTCGCGCGCTTCACCCAGACCCGACTGTCGCCGGCGTGGTACCTGGTTTTCGCAACGTGGCTGATCATGTTGATGTTGCCGGACGGACCGCTGTGGTCCAAGGCCATGCTGGTGGCCAACTCGCTGCTGGTGGCGCTTCCGACACTCAAGGCCAGTTCGCTATTGCGTCCGCACGGCAAGTCACTGAGCGTCGGCGCGGTGCAACTGCGCTTTGTGCTGCTCGCCCATGGCATCTTTTATGTGGCCAAGGCTCTGACCGTAGTGATCCCCGGCACGCTGATCGATCTGGCGGCGTTTCGTGGCGAGATCATCCAGATTTCACTGGTCGAAGGCGCCATGGCGATCATGTTGATTGCGCTGTCGATGACCGGCACCGAGCGTTATCGCCGGGAAAAGCAGATCGCCCGCCTCGCCGAGCGCGATCCGCTCACCGCCCTTTACAACCGCCGCGCCCTGGAAAAACGCACGCCACGCCTGCTCGCCAGCGTAGGCCCGCAACGCCCGGGTGCGCTGCTGTTGATCGACATCGACAACTTCAAACTGGTCAACGATCAGTATGGGCACATCGCTGGCGACCGCTTGCTGATCGCTTTGAGCGAGATGATCCGTGCCCAGCTACCGGCCAATGCGCTGACTGCGCGCCTGGGTGGCGATGAGTTTTTGATGTTGCTCAACAACGCTTCGCCCGAAGCTATCCTTGAACTGGGCAATGCCTTGCGCGAACAGTTTCTGGCCCTGGCGTCGCACACCTATCCCACGTCCGCTGCGGTGACCTTGAGCATCGGCGCCACCCTGTTCGACAAACCACCAGCCAGTCTGGATGCGCTGATCGAACTTGGCGATGCCGCGCTCTACGAGTCCAAACGTGGCGGCCGCAACCGCTTGCGCCTGTCCGGCCTCGCCATTTCAGGATGACCCACACCATGTCCAGCCACGACACCCCGCTGCAAGACCTCGCCGCCCCCGACGGCGTTTGCTACGGCTGCGGCGGCCGCAACCCGCAAGGCCTGCACGTCAAGAGTCGCTGGGACGAAGACGGCAGCCACGTGATCGCCGAACACGTGCCCGAAGCCCAATACTGCGGCTGGCCGGATCTGGTCTACGGCGGGCTGATCGCCATGCTGGTCGACTGCCACTCCAACTGGACCGCCATGGCCTGGCACTACCGCGCAGAAAATCGCGAAGCCGGCAGCCTGCCGCGCATCGACTGCGTGACGGGCAACCTCGGGATCAAGTTCATCAAACCGACGCCCATGGGCGTACCGCTGCTCTTGCGTGCACGGGTCGAAGGTGAGGTCGGGCGCAAGACCCGGGTGATTTGCGAGGTGTATGCCGGGGAAGTGCTGACGGCGGTGGGTGATTCAGTGTTTGTGCGAGTGGATACGGGGCAGTTGGCGGATGCAGCGCATGGCCGCTAAAGCCAAAGCCCTCACCAGCCCTCTCCCGGACGGAGAGGGAACTGACCGCGGTGTTTGGTCTAGATACGCCGACCTGGCAAACCGAGTCGAACGCGAATATTGAAAAACACATGGATCGGCTCCCTCTCCCGCGGGAGAGGGCTGGATGAGGGGCTGCGGTTCAAGCTACGCAGCCACACTCAAGCCGAAAGCGAAACGTCCTCAGCCAGCTATTCAACCCGACAAAGCCGCCACACCCGCCCGCGCCGCATGCAGCTTTTTATAGCTCTCGATCAAGCGCAAATGCCGATCCAGCCCTTCCAGCTTCATGCTCGTCGGTGTCAAACCGTAAAAGCGCACGCTGCCATTGACCGAACCAATCGCCGCATCCATGCGCTCGTCGCCAAACATCCGACGGAAGTTGGCTTCGTAGTCTTCCAGCTCGAGATCTTCGTCCAACTCCATCTCCAGCACCACATTGACCGCTTGATAGAACAAGCCACGCTCAACGGTGTTGTCGTTGTATTGCAGGAACGCCTCGACCAGATCCTTCGCCTCGTCAAACTTCTGCAGCGCGAGGTAGATCAACAGGCGCAGTTCGAGAATCGTCAACTTGCCCCACGGTGTGTTGTCGTCGAACTCGATGCCGATCAGCGTGGTGATATCGGTGTAGTCATCCTGCTCGCTGCGTTCCAGGCCCTGGACCAGATTGCGCAGGCCAACCTTGCTGAGGTTGTGCAGATTGAGAATGTCGGCGCGAAATTGCAGGGCTTTGTTGGTGTTGTCCCAGATCAGGTCTTCGATCGGGTAGATCTCCGAGTAATCCGGGACGAGGATGCGGCAGGCCTTGGCGCCGATGTGCTCGTAGACCGCCATGTAGACTTCCTTGCCCATGTCTTCGAGGATGCCGAACAGGGTCGCGGCTTCCTCGGCATTGGAGTTTTCGCCTTGGCCTGAGAAGTCCCACTCGACGAATTCGAAGTCTGGTTTGGCGCTGAAGAAGCGCCACGACACCACACCGCTGGAATCGATGAAGTGCTCGACGAAGTTGTTCGGTTCGGTCACTGCCTGCCCTGAGAACGTCGGCTGCGGCAAGTCGTTGAGGCCTTCAAAGCTGCGGCCCTGAAGCAGTTCGGTCAGGCTGCGTTCCAGCGCGACTTCCAGGCTCGGGTGCGCGCCGAAGGAAGCGAAGACGCCGCCAGTGCGCGGGTTCATCAGGGTCACGCACATCACCGGGAATTCACCGCCCAGCGAGGCGTCCTTGACCAGCACCGGGAAGCCCTGCTCTTCCAGGCCTTTGATGCCGGCGAGGATGCTCGGATATTTCTCCAGTACCTCTTGCGGTACGTCCGGCAGGGCCATTTCGCCTTCGAGGATTTCGCGTTTGACGGCGCGCTCGAAAATTTCCGACAGGCACTGCACCTGCGCTTCGGCCAAGGTGTTGCCGGCGCTCATGCCGTTGCTCAGGTAGAGGTTTTCAATCAGGTTGGACGGGAAGTACACCACCTCACCGTCCGACTGGCGCACGAACGGCAGCGAGCAGATACCGCGCTGGGTGTTGCCGGAGTTGGTGTCGTACAGGTGCGAACCGCGCAACTCGCCGTCGCGGTTGTAAATGCCGAGGGTATAGTCGTCGAGAATCTCGCCCGGCAACTCGTCCTTCGCACCCGGCTTGAACCATTTCTCGTCCGGGTAATGCACAAATTCGGCATTGGCGATGTCTTCGCCCCAGAACTGGTCGTTATAGAAGAAGTTGCAATTGAGGCGCTCAATGAACTCGCCCAGCGCCGAGGCCAGTGCGCCTTCCTTGGTCGCGCCCTTGCCGTTGGTGAAGCACATCGGCGAATGCGCATCGCGGATATGCAGCGACCAGACGTTCGGCACGATGTTGCGCCACGAGGCGATTTCGATCTTCATGCCGAGATCGGCAAGGATCTTCGACATGTTGGCGATGGTCTGTTCCAGCGGCAGGTCCTTGCCGGCAATGTAGGTGCCCGCCTGGGAATCGGACTGCGGCATCAACAAGGCCTGGGCATCGGCGTCGAGGTTGTCGACTTCTTCGATGATGAACTCGGGGCCGGTCTGCACCACTTTTTTGACCGTGCAGCGGTCGATGGAACGCAGGATGCCCTGGCGATCCTTGTCCGAGACGTCGGCGGGCAATTCAACCTGGATCTTGAAGATCTGGTTGTAGCGGTTTTCCGGGTCGACGATGTTGTTCTGCGACAGGCGAATGTGCTCTGTCGGAATGTTGCGGGTGTCGCAGTACAGCTTGACGAAGTAAGCCGCGCACAAGGCCGACGACGCCAGGAAGTAGTCGAACGGCCCCGGTGCCGAGCCATCGCCCTTGTAGCGAATTGGCTGATCGGAGATCACCGTGAAGTCGTCGAACTTGGCTTCAAGTCGAAGGTTGTCGAGAAAGTTGACCTTGATTTCCATGCGGGATTACCAGAATACGGCTAAACGAATGGCGGCCATTATCCGGTTTTTGTGCGGGAAGTCTCGCCCTTTCGGGATTCGCCGCTGGCCGGCCATGCTGGAAATCTCGCAAGATTCGCTACACTTTGAACAAATCCCGGCGATGCCAATAACATCAATCTGAACATTGTGCCCGCGCCATTGTTCTAGATTCAGAAGACACCGGATCAAGGACGAGCACATGGCCGTAACTCACGCTGCGCCGCCAATCCCCACCCCACAGCGCGCTGTGACCCGACGCCTGGCCATCGCCGTTGGCGCGTTGTTCGTCGCTGGCGTCATTGCCGCCATCAGCACCTTGCTGGGTATCGCCAATACCCTTGATGCCAAAGACCTGGAACAGAACCAGTTCTACTCCGTGCGCGCCGTGGAGAACCGCATCACCACCTCGAAAAACTACATCACCAGCTACGCCTACTGGACCCGCGCCTATGAGGCCTTGAGCGGGCCGATCGACGTCGACTGGGCCTACACCGAACAGAACATGGGCAAAACCATGTTCACGACCGACGGCTATGACGGCGTGTTCGTTCTCGATCGCAATCGCACCAAGTACGCGGTGATTCGCGGGCAGATGGTCGAAACCGACGTGTCCACGGTGCTGCAAGCGCCTGCCTCGGCGTTGGTCGAGCAGGTGCTCAGTCAGCCCGACCTGACCAAACCGATCAGCAGCTATTCGCTGTTCGAAGGCTGGCCGGCGCTGATCACCGCTGCCGCGATCATTCCAAACGACGAGCGTCCGCTGGACGAACTGAGAAACACCTCGGTGCTGGTATTCGTCGACAAGCTGACGCCGACCAAATTGCGCAAGATCGGCAGCGGTTATGGCCTGTCAAACCTGACCCTTGTCCCGGATGACACGGTTAAAAATGACCATCCAAGCGTACCGCTCGACAGCACCGGCTACAGCCTCGTGGCCGACCTGCAGCGGCCCGGCCAGCAATTGTTGTGGACGCTGGTGCCACCGCTCGGCGCGACATTCCTGGTACTGATGCTGCTGACGGCATATTTTTTTCGCCACGCCCTGCGCTCTTCGCAATACGTCGATAACAGTATCCAAGCGATGCAGGCGTCGAATCAGGCATTGGAAGCGGCCAACCACGCGCTGGAAGCCAGCGAAGAACGTTTTCGCGCCGTGGCCGAGGCGGCGTCGGACTGGATCTGGGAAGTCGATGGTCAGTTGGCGCTGACCTATCTGTCGGCGCGTTTCAGCGAGGTCACCGGCTACTCGCAAGCCCTGTGGCTGGGCCAGGACATCGGCGAATTATTGACCTGCGACACCACACCTCTGGAGCTGTGGCTGCGCAAACTCAGCGAAGAAAACAGCGCCGGCGATTTGCGTTGCACCTACCGCGATGAATCCGGCCAGCCGCGCCATTGCCGACTCTCCGCACGGCCGATTTTTGACAAGGACAATGTCGTCGGTTATCGCGGCACCGCCAGCGACATCACCGACGAAGTCGCCGCCCACGCGCAGATCCAGCACCTGTCGATGCACGACGCCCTGACCGGTCTGCCCAACCGCAACAAACTGGCGCGCTATCTGGATGAAGTGCTGCTATTGAAGGAACATGCACCGCCGCTGTCGCTGCTGATGATCGATCTGGACAATTTCAAACCGATCAACGATTCCCTCGGCCATCCGGCCGGCGACGCGGTGCTGCAGGAAGTCGCCACGCGTCTGCGTGAGTGCACCCGCGAGCACGACCTCGTTGCCCGCCTCGGTGGTGATGAATTCGTGGTGGTGCTCAATGGCATGGACAGCCATCAGGAAATCGACAAGTTCTGCAATCGGCTGATCGGCAGCCTGCATCAGCCGATTCTCTACGAACAGCATCCGCTGCACATCGGCGCCAGTGTCGGTATCGCGCTCAGCCGTCGGCACGGCTTCGTCGCCAGCGATCTGATCCGCTACGCCGACATCGCGCTATACCAGGCCAAATCCGACGGCAAGAACACCTGGTGCTATTTCGAAGCGCACATGAGCGATCAGATCCAGACGCGCCGGCAAATGGAAGATGACCTGCGCCATGCGCTCAAGCACAACGAGTTCGTCCTGCACTATCAGCCGCGCTACAAGGTTGATGGCAAGCACATCGTCTCGGTGGAAGCGCTGGTGCGCTGGCAGCATCCGACCCAAGGCTTGCTCGGGCCGGACGTGTTCATTCCGCTCGCCGAACAGACCGACCTGATCGTGCCGCTGGGGCGCTGGGTTCTGCGCGAAGCCTGCGAAACCGCGCTGGACTGGCCGTCTGACATTCTGCTGTCGGTGAACCTCTCGCCAGCGCAGTTTGCCCTTAGCGATGTGGTCGAAGACGTTCGCGAAGTGCTGGTGGCAACGCGTTTCCCGGCCAGCCGCCTGGAGCTGGAAATCACCGAGAACGTGATGCTGAACGACACCGATGGCGCGCTGACGACCATGAATCAGCTCAAGGAACTCGGCGTGCGTCTGAACATGGACGACTTCGGCACCGGCTATTCGTCGCTCGGTTATCTGCGCGCCTATCCGTTCGACGGGATCAAGATCGACAAGCGCTTTATCGCCTCGATCAGCAGCGGCACCAATGATCGCGCCGTGGTGCAGGCGATCATCGGTTTGGGCAAAGCCATGGGTTTGACGGTGACGGCCGAAGGCGTCGAGACCGAGGAGCAACTGGCGATTCTCGGCAAGGATCAATGCAACGAGGTGCAGGGCTACTTCATGAGCCGGCCGATCGACAAGGCGGCTTTTGCTGATCTATTGCGGGCTTCGAGGCTGTCACCAGTCAGCAAAAAGGGCCGAGTCACCTGAAGCTCAGTCGTCGGTGGCAACGCGCACCTTGCCGCTGAACACGCGGAAACCGAAGGTGTTGTAGGCCAGGGTGATCGGTATGAGCACGGCGAAGCCGACCAGCATGAACATCTGACTGTTCGGGCCTGATGCGGCTTCGCTCAAGGTCAAATCTGGCGGAATGATGAAGGGAAATAGCGCGACCAGCATCATCGCGAAAGCCAGGACGAAGACGCCCAATGCGGCGAACAGAGGGATGAAGTCGAAGCGGCTGTGAAAGCCTTTGCTGAACACCCATCCCAGAGCGCTGAGGATCAGCCCTGCCGGCAACCACAGCCGAATATCGGCGAGCCGCCGGGCATATTGCGGCTGCAACATCGCCGTCCATGCGATCAACACCAGCAATAATGCCGCGACGACCAGCGCCAGGACGCGGGCCTGGCGGTCCGAGCGCTGCTGCAATTCATCAAGGGTGCGCCAGTACAACCAGCACGTCCCCAGCCACACGTAGCCCAGCACCAGTACCAGACCGCAAAACACCGGGAACGGATTCAGCCAGTCGCGGCCATCGCCAATGTACTGACCCTCCTGATGCGCAACGCCCTGCACCAAAGTCCCCAGCACCACGCCCTGAACAAAACCCGTCAGCAGCGACGCCAGCGCCAACACGCCATCGATGATTCGTTTGCGCTGTTCGTTCGCTGCGTAGTCGCGAAACTCCAGCGCCATGGCCCGTGCAATCAATGCCAGGAACATGACGATAAAGGGCACGTAAAGAGCCGGCAACAAGATCGCATAGGCCAGCGGAAACAACGCCAACAGCCCTCCGCCACCGAGCACCAGCCAGGTTTCGTTGGCATCCCACACTGGCAGAATCGTCACGGCCATCGCCCGCCGCTGCTGGCTGGATTGCGTCAGGCCCATCAGCATGCCGACGCCCAGATCAGTGCCGTCGAGCACCACGTAGTTCATCACCGAGAACGCCAGCGCCGCCGCGCACAAAAGGGTCAGCCAGTCCGTGTCCATGTCTGCGCCCTCCTCAGTGTCCGGTTTCGTCGCCAAGGGTCGGCTGCGGCCCGGGTTGATCCTGCTGTGGCGGCTCGCGCAACAGACGCAGCAATACCCACAGGCCGATGCCGAAGATCAGCAGATAAAACAGCAGAATCAACCAGGTCGACCCGACGACTTGAGCCCTCGACACTGACGACAGACTGTCTGCCGTGCGCAGCAATCCGTAAACGGTAAACGGCTGTCGCCCCACTTCGGTGACAACCCAGCCGCTGAGCATCGCCAGAAACCCGGCCGGCGCCAGCAGCACGCACGCGCCCAACCACCGACGCGCCGTGTACAGGCGATTACGCCGGCGCAGGATCAGGCTGACCACGCCCTGCCCGAGCATCAACAGGCCAAGCCCGACCATCAGCCGAAAGGCAAAAAACACCGGCGCCACGGGAGGAATGTCTTCTGGCGGGAATTCATCAAGCGCGGCGATGGTGCTGGTCAGGTCGTGATGCAAATACAGCGAACCGATTCGCGGAATAGCGACCTCCCAGTGGTTGCGGCGCTCTTGCCTATCCGGCCAGGCGAACAGCCGCAGCGGCTCTCCGGCCCCTTGCGCGGGGCGCGTCCATGAAGCTTCGATTGCCGCCACCTTCTGCGGCTGGGCTTGCAGACTGTGCCGCCCATGCAAGTCACCAATGACAATCTGCACAGGAATCAGCACCGCTATCACCCACAGCGCCATGGAAAATTGCAGGCGAGCGCGGGGGTTTGCCGAGGCGTTGCGCAACTGCCAGGCGCTGATGCCGGCAATCAGCGTCGCACTGCCGATAAACACGGCGAGCAGCATGTGCGCCAGCCGATAGGGAAACGAAGGATTGAAGATGATTGCCCACCAGTCCGCGGCGAGGAAACGCCCGTCCGCGCCAATCGAATAGCCGGCGGGGGTTTGCATCCACGAGTTGGCCGAAAGTATCCAGAACGCGCTGATCAGCGAGCCCACGGCCACCGCGCAGGTGGCGAAGAAATGCAGACGCGGGCCGACCTTCTTCAGGCCGAACAGCATGATGCCGAGAAATCCCGCTTCGATGAAAAATGCCGCCATCACTTCATAGAACATCAGCGGGCCGAGGACATCACCGGCCTGCACTGACAGCCGCGACCAGTTGAGGCCGAACTGATACTCCAGAATCAATCCAGACGCCGTGCCCACCGCGACGTTGAGGGCGAACACCTTGAGCCAGTAGCGATAAACGTCCAGGTAAACCTGGCGCCCGGTCTTCAACCACAACGCTTCCAGCACCATGAGGAAATTCGCCAGACCGATGCTGAACGCCGCCAGCACGATGTGGAAGCTGATCGTGATCGCGAACTGGGCGCGGGCGGCCATCAGGGCCGAATCAACAGGCTCCATCCATCAGCCGCTGTAGAACACAGCAAGCTTGTTGCCTTCGGGGTCGCGCAGATAGGCCACGTAAAAGTCCGGCGTGTAGGCCTCGCGCGTGCCCGGCGCGCCCTCATCACTGCCGCCATGATCGAGCCCGGTCTTGTGCACCTGATCGACCATTTGCCGCGAGTCGGCGCGAAACGCCGGCATCATGCCGTTGCCCGCTGTGGCCGGTTCGCCATTGAACGGTTGCGATATGTGCACGCTACCGGGGCCGTTGGACTTGTCGGCGCAATCGGGCAGGTAAAAACAGTAGTGTTCTTCGCGATCATGCCGGTAGCCGAGCGGCGTCAGGATCGCCTTGTAAAAAGCCGCCGAACGCTCAACATCGTTGGCGCCGATAAACAGATAACTGAGCATGGGACGTCCTCCGATGGCAGCTGTCAGCGCTGTGGCTGTTCCTCGTTCAGGGTAAAAACGTTACCGGCGTCGCGTACCAATTGGCGCCACTCGGCGCTGGTAATCAGGCCTTGTTCCTCCATCTGATCGGCGGCCTTGAGCAGTTCGTCATATTGTTGTTCCGGATCCAGATCGGCCTCGGCCTGCTCCGCCATCTTGCGCCATGCCGCCAGTGATGCCTTTTTTTGCTGATCGAACATACGGGAATCTCCTGAGGGACTTACCCGGTAGAAAAATCAGCGCGAAGGAGGTTCAGGGCAGACGACGGATGGACTGTTTATGCAGAAACCTTTGCAGGAGTGAGCCTGCCCGCGACGGCGGTGAATCTGCAGTGAAGGTGTTGACCGGTCTGGCCCATTCGCGGGCAAGCCCGCTCCCACAGGGATTGGGTGTGTCTTCAATATCAGGTGCATCACTGAACACTGTGGGAGTGGGCTTGCTCGCGAAGGTGTCCGCACATCACAGATTCATGGCTCTGACCTTCGCGCGCTTCAACAGGCCGCAGAAATTGTTTATTGACCACAAAGGCCTGATCCGCGAGGTTAGCCGACGTTCGGTTGTCTGCGATTGCCGGGCAAAAAACCTGGTTCGCCATGTGTTTCCCGCGTGTGTTCCGACGTCGCACTGTTCATTGCCCGATCCCCTGTTTGCTGGAGTTTCTCGATGCCGTCGCCCAAATCATTGCCCACTGCCCTGCTCGGCCTGGCCCTGGCCTGCCCGGTGATGGCCGAGGCCCAAGGTCTGGAACTGGGGCAAGTATTGATTTCGGCGGATCAGCGCAGCGGCGCAGATGCCTCGGTCGAAGACGCCAGGGAACGCCTCGAACAGGTACCCGGCGCCACCAACGTGGTCGACATGCGCCAGCCGTTGCAGGGCCGCGTTGCCAGCAATCAGGATGTGCTGGCCTATCAGCCGGGGGTATATGCACAGTCGGCGGGCAACGAAGGCGTGAAGATTTCCATCCGTGGTTCCGGCATCAACCGCGCACCCGGCGCCCATGCTTCGGGGCTCTACACGATGCTCGATGGCTTGCCCCTCACCGGCCCCGGCGGCACGCCGTATGAATTGCTCGAGCCGCTCTGGGTCGACCATGTCGAAGTGCTGCGCGGCGCCAACGGCTTCGATCGCGGCTCGCTGGCGCTGGGCGGCGCTATCGATTACGTCAGCCACACCGGTTACACCGCGCCGAAACTGCAACTACGCTACGCCACCGGCAGCCATGGCTATCAGCAGCGCCAGATCAGCTCCGGGCAAGTGCTGGGGGATTTTGATTACTACGTGTCCCTGACCGATGCCAACGCCGACGGCTATCAGGACCACACCGCCAGCGAGAGCAAAGGCCTGATCGCCAACTTCGGCTATCGCTTCAACCCGAACCTGGAAACCCGCTTCTACATCCGCTACCGGGAAACCGACAACGACCTCGCCGGCCGCGTGACCAAGCATTCCATCGAACACAGCCCACGGGCAGCCAACCCGGCGTATGTGGCCCGCGATGACAGCCGCAAGCAACCCGGCAGCACCTTCATCGGCAACAAGACCACGTTCTACCTCGACGACGATTCAAGCTTCCAGACCGGCCTCGTCTACCACGACTACCCGATGGATCTGCGCGAAGGCCCGAACCGGCTGAAAGTGGCATACACCGACGTCAGCGGCACCTTCGACTACAAGCGCCGCGACAGCCTGTTCGGCATGGAGAGCCGCAGCACTGTCGGCCTGCGCGTGACCAAGCATCTGCCCAACGATGGCGCCAGCGAGTTCGTGCGCATCCCGAGTGGCAACACCGCCAGCTATGCGCCCGGCACGCGGATGCGTAATTTCACTTATCAGGGCTCGGACACCGTGCTGCATTTTGGTAACGACCTGGAAATCGCCGACGACCTGTGGCTGACCACCGGCCTTGCCGCCATCTACACCCGCCGCGAAAGCGCCGTGACCTATCCGCAGGGTGGCGGCAAGACCAGTCTCAGCGATTGGGACTATGCACCGCGCATCGGCCTGCGCTACCAGATCACCCCGGACGTGCAAGTGTTCGGCAACCTCAGCCGCTCCGTCGAAGCACCGCACCCGTGGTCGCTGATCTACAGCTCCAACGTGCGCTTCCCTGCCGGCAACGGCGCTGCAACCGGCACCCAGCGCGACCCGATCGAACTACAAAACCAGACCGCAACCACTCTAGAACTCGGCGGCCGTGGCGACAGCCATTTGGGCGAATGGAGCCTGGCCTGGTACTACGCGCAAGTTCGTCACGAATTGCTCTCGGTGTTGCCGGACGCCAATGCCGTTACGCCCTACGAACTCAACGCCAGCCCGACGGTGCACCAAGGCATCGAGGCCAGCTTGAACAGCAAACTCTGGACTGCCGACGACGGACGCCAACTGAGCTTGCGCCAGGCCTACACCTTCAGCGACTTTCACTACCGCGACGATGAGCGCTTCGGCGACAACCGCCTGCCCGGTTTGCCGATGCACTACTATCAGGGCGAACTGCGTTACGACTGGCCGCAGGGCTTCTTCGCCGCCGTGAACACGCAACTGGTGTCCAAAGTTGCCGTGGACTACGCCAACAGCTATTACGCCGACCCGTACGCCTTGTTCGGCGCCACGCTCGGCTACAACGCGCCGAAGGGCGACTGGCAAGGCTGGGTGGACATGCGCAACCTGACCGGCAAGCGCTACGCGGCAACGGTCACGCCGGGGTATGACGACAAGGGAGCGGATGCCGCGCGCTCGACGCCGGGTGAAGGGATGGGGGTTTATGTTGGGGTTTCGTGGAGTTTGCTATAACACCCAACGCGAGATTCAAATGTGGGAGCGAGCCTGCTCGCGAAAGCAGTGGATCAGTCGCGAATCATTTCGACTGACACGACGCCTTCGCGAGCAGGCTCGCTCCCACAGTTGGCTTTGTGCTTTTGGTTAGAACGGCGCAGGATTCGAAATCTTTGACGAGTATCATCGTAAGGGCATGTCTCTGCGAATCGCCCCGGTAATCATCGCCTTCCATAGAAAATAACGGATTAATCTCATGGATACTTCCCAAGAAAACCCTCTGGAAACATCACTCCGACTGGCCGCCGACGAACCCGCTCATCGCCCTGAGTTCTATCGCACGCTTCTTGATTCGACCATCTACATCCTCGGCACCGCCGGTGCAGGGCAAGGCCATGTCAATCTCGAGGCCGGCAGCAATATCAGCATCGCCCATTGGCAGAAGCCCGATGGTACGCCGGTCATTCCGTTCTTCTCCTCGCTGCCAACGCTGCAACAATCCATCGACAGCGAGCAGAGCTATGTGGAGATACCGGCCCGATCATTGTTCGAAATCACGCTGGGCGCGCTGCTCTTTCTGAATCCGAAGTCGCCGTACGGCAAGGAATTCCTTCCGGAGGAAGTGCAACGCATGCTCTCAGGCGAAATCGGCCGGCCCGCCATGCAGCGCACCGTTGAAAAAGAGACCAACGTGTTGCTCGGACAGCCTTCGGACTACCCATCGACGATGGTCCATTCGCTCTCGCAACTGCTGGCCAAACACTCCAATGTGAAACGCGCGTTCCTGGCGCTGATGCACGACCCCTCGGTTGATGAAAAGCCGCACCTGATCGTCGGCATCGAAGCGGATGGCGATATCGAGCAGGTCATGCGCGAAGCCGGCAATGTCGCTGCGGACACAGCCCCTGATGGCGGGCCGGTTGATTTTTGTCGCGTGCTGATGGGAGAAGCCGGGCTGAGTGATTACTTCCTCAGGGAGACCAAGCCTTTTTACGAACGCAAGTCACCGAGCAAGCTGCGTTCTTTTTTTGGGTTTGGTAGAGCGTGATGATCAATCCACTTAAAGCAGCACTCGCGGCCTCGCTTGTCATCGGCCTTTCGACCAGCGCACTGGCTGACATCAGCGCCATCGGTTTCCAGTCCACCATCCTGCCCGACCCGCAACACAAACGTCCGCTGGAAATGGTCGTCTGGTACCCAGGCACGACAACAACCACCGCCCAATTGATCGCCGATGACGCAGTCTTTGTTGGTGCCTCAGCCGTTCGTGATGCGCCGCCCGTTGCGAGTGAGCATCCCTTGGTCGTGCTGTCCCACGGTTACCGAGGCAACTGGAGCAATCAGGCCTGGCTGGCGAGTGCGCTGGCCCATCAGGGTTATATCGTCGCTGCCGTCAACCATCCCGGCACCACCACCCATGACCGTAGCGCGGTGGCGGCGGCACAGTTGTGGCTGCGCCCCGCCGACCTGAGCCGCGCCATTGACGCAGTCACTTCTCAACCGGATAAATTCGGCGCCGTCGACAAGGGTCGCATTGCGGTGGTCGGCCACTCCCTCGGCGGCTGGACTGCGCTGGAAATCGCCGGAGCACGGTTCGATCCGGACCTGTTTGCGGGCGATTGTAAAATCCATCCGCAGCTCTCCAGCTGCAAGGTCTATCGACAGATGACTCCGGTAAGCACCCCGGAATTGAAGACAGCACTGGCCGGTGACCTGCGCGACCAGCGCGTCACCGCTGTGATTTCGCTGGACCTGGGCCTTTCGCGCGGCATGACCAGCCAGAGCCTGGCGACATTGCCGGTGCCAACGTTGGTGATCGCTGCTGGTGCACCGTCGCAGGATCTGCCGGCAGCATTGGAGTCAGTTGATCTGGCCAAGCGCCTGCCTCTGGCATCGACGCGTTATATCGAAATCGCCGACGCCAGCCATTTCAGCTTCATGTCGCAGTGCAAACCAGTGGCGGAGGCTTTGCTTGAAGAAGACAGTCCGGGTGACGGCATCATTTGTCGCGATGGTGAAAATGCCCGGCCACGTGCGGTGATTCAGCAACAGGTAACGTCACTGATCAGCGATTTTCTTGCAAAAACTGCGAGCAGCCATCAAGCCCTTTGATCAGATCACGTTCGTTCATGACCTTGGAATCAGCCAACCCGCCCTCATAACAGTGGGTATCCCCCATCGTCTCCGAGAGGAAGCACACACCATGACCACTCAAACCGAAACTGCCATTCTCGCCGGCGGCTGCTTCTGGGGCATGCAGGATCTGTTACGCCGCTACCCGGGTGTGCTGAAAACCCGAGTCGGTTACACCGGCGGTGATGTGCCGAATGCGACCTATCGCAACCACGGCAACCATGCCGAAGCCATTGAGATCAAATTCGATCCGGCGATAATCAGCTACCGTCAGATCCTCGAGTTCTTCTTCCAGATCCACGACCCGAGTACGCCCAACCGGCAGGGCAACGATCTTGGCCCGAGCTATCGCTCGGCGATCTATTACCTTAACGACGAGCAGCGCGCCGTCGCCGAAGACACCGCTGCCGACGTCGACGCTTCGAAATTGTGGCCCGGCCGAGTAGTTACGGAAATAGAACCTGCCGGCCCGTTCTGGGAAGCGGAACCCGAGCACCAGGATTACCTGGAGCGGATTCCGAACGGCTACACCTGCCACTTCATCCGGCCAAACTGGAAACTGCCGAAGCGCGCTTGACGACAACGGCGTTGGCTGGGCTCGGTGCCCCACCAACGCCGCCCCCTGATCAAATCACAAATGCACCGGCACCGCTGGCGCCGAGCCCGGCTCCGGCACATCGACGTTGACCTTCAGTGCAATCAGCAGCGCGGCCAGCAACATCAGAATTCCAGCCGCTACAAACACGCCATTGATCCCACTGAAGCTGAACACCGAACCGCCGGCGGCAGCGCCTGCGGCAATCGCCGACTGCACCGATGCGACGACCATGCCGCCTGCGCTTTCGGCCTGATCGGGTATCGAGCGCGCCACCCAATTCGACCACGCCACCGGCACGCCACCAAAGGCCATCCCCCACAATGCAAGGAGCAATGCCTGCCCACTGACCGACGCCGGTAACCCGACCAGCGCCAGAGCGGCAACGCCCACCAGCACCGGCATCAGCACCAGGGTTGCGCGTGGATTGCGCTGCAACAACCAGCCGGCGAACAGCGTGCCGGCAAAGTTCGCCACGCCGAAACCCAGGAGCATCAGTGCCAAGGTCTGCGCGCCGACGCCGGTGGTGCTTTCCAGAAATGGCCGGATATAGGTGAACAACGCGAAGTGGCCGGTGTGCACCAGTACGCAGCCGAACATGCCGATGGCAATGCCCGGTCGCAGCAACACCTCGAGCACCGTGCGCAGGCGTGACGGGCGATGCGGCGCCAGACTGGGTAGCGTGAACATTTGGAAGACCAGCGTCACCATGCCCACCGCTGCTGCGGCGTAGAACGCACTGCGCCAGCCAAACTGGCCACCGAGATAACTGCCCAGCGGCACCGCCACTACGGTACCCACGGCGATCCCGCTGAAGATGATCGACAGCGCGCGTGGCAGCAGCGCCGCCGGCACCAGGCGCATCGCCACGGCCGCCGCCATGCTCCAGAATCCGCCGAGGGCTATGCCCAAAAGAATACGCATGATCAGCAATACGGCGAGGCTGGACGACAACGCCACCAGCAGATTCGACGCGATCATCAGTGCCGAAAAGCCAAGTAATACGAGCCGCCGATCAAGGCTGCGCGTCAATCCTGGCACCAGCAATCCGGCAAACAGCGCGACCACCGCTGTCACGGTAACGGCTTGCCCCGCCAGCGCTTCACTGACGCCGAGATCGAGCGCCATTGGTGTCAGCAGGCTGGCCGGCAGATATTCCGCCGTGAGCAGACCAAACACGCCCATCGCCAGTGAAAACACCGCCATCCATGCAGGCACCATCGGCGCCTCTTCAATTCGCCCATCACCTACACGTTCATTCATTTCAAGACTCCCTCGGACATTTCGAGAAGGCAGTCTATTGAGGGCAATCCGGATGATCTATGATGCACAGTCTTGAACTTTTGATCGAAACCCCGAACATGACGAGCATTGATTCCTTCTCTGTGTCTTCAGACCTGATCACCGAGTTGTTGCGCAGCATGCGCCTGCGTGGCGTGCAATATCGGCGGATCCACGCCGGCCCGCCCTACGGCCTGGGTTTCAGCGACAAACCCGGCCATGCGTATTTCCACTTCGTCGCCGCTGGATCGACGGTGTTGCGGCTGGAGGACGGCAGCGTTTACGAATTGTCGGCGGGCAATGCGGTATTCATTTCCCATGGGGCCGCGCACCAGTTGCTGTCACACGCAGGCGCGCAAGTGCAGGACATTGACAGCGCGGTTACCGCGCCACTCTGCGACACGGTCTGCGCGGTGCAGGTCGGGCAAAGCAACGATTCGCCCGACAGCGCGCTGCTCTTCAGTGGCTGTATGGAGTTCGAGCTCGGCAGCCTGCAAGGCCTCGGTCGGCTGATGCCGGGTCTTATGCTGATCGACGCCGGCGGCCAGCGCTATCCGGGCCTGATGCCGATTCTCGCCACCATGGAGCGCGAAGTCAGCGCCGCGCGCATCGGCTTCGCCGGCATTCTCGCGCGCCTGGCCGACGTAGTGGCGGCAATGATTGTTCGTGGCTGGGTCGAATGCGCTTGCGGCAATGCCTCCGGTCTCGTCGCCGCCCTGCGCGACCCACGCCTGGCGCAGGCCTTGCTGGCCCTGCACCAACAACCGGGGCGCGACTGGAGCGTCGCCGAACTGGCAACGCTGTGCAACACCTCGCGCTCGGTCTTCGCCGAACGCTTCCAGACCACCCTCGGCACCCCACCGCTACGCTATGCCACCGAACTGCGGATGCGCCTGGCCAGTCAGTGGCTGACCCTGGAAAGACTGCCGATCGAAGAAGTGGCGCAGCGCCTGGGCTACACCTCCCAAGCGGCGTTCAGTCGTGCCTTCAAGCGGATAACGGGAAGCTCGCCGGGAGCGAGTCGGCGCCAGCGCGCACTGTAAGAATCTGCATTAACAGCGCGGCAATGAATCCGAACCGCCCTCACCGCTGGACTTTCTCCAGCCCCGCGACCACCCGCTCCGCTGCCTGCAAATCCCCACGCACCTCCAATTCCTGCGCAACCTGGCGCAACTGTTCAACCGTCAACCCAACATTCAGACTGATCTTCAAATGCGACTCCAGCTGTGACTCCACCCCAGCCATTGCCGCCAGTGCGCCAACCGTCGCCAGTTCCCGATCCGTCCATTGCAGGTTGTCGCGGGCGAAGATATCGCCGAACAAGTGCGTTTTCAGAAACTGATCGATCGCCGGGGCGAATTCGAATAGTGGGCCGGACACCGGCGCTCCGACCAGACGAGTCTGATTGTCGGTGCCGAGTTCGATCAGCGCATACCCCGATGGCACCGGACCGGGCTCACGTCCTGCTGCGTCATCGATGCCGCGTGCAGCGCGTTCCTGCGCAACCTTCATCAGCAAGGATAAGGCGTTGAGGCTGCGCGGGAAACCGGCGTAGGCGTACAGCTGCACCAGAATTTCCTTGGTCTCGCTGATGCTCAGCCCGGCATCGAGACCACGATTGAGTGCGTCGTGCAAACGCGGCATGTCGCCGATTGCAGCGTTGGCGGCAATCGGCGCGATCGCCAGTTGTTTAGGCGTCAGAGGCTGTTCTTTCATGATCGGTTTCTCCGGTGATCGGGAAGGATTGGCGCAAAGGGGATTCACGCAGGCTGCACTGGCAAGGACCGCGCAGCCGAGGGCCACGATGCGCAGAAGGCGCCCTTGATATAACGATCTCTGGTTCATCAATGACTCTCCTCACTCATGCAGAGTGAACGTCACCCGCACATCGCCGCGCCCCAAGACTTCGGCCAAGTCCTGCGGCCGGTCGATGCGACCAAGACGCGAATAGGGGTAGGACGAATCGAAGGTCTTGTAGAAGACCACCAACGTATCGTCGCCATACAAAAGGAAATCGCCGTTGTGGATCGTGCCCGGCCGGTAGGGCTGGGTGGGCAATGGCGGCTGCACGGTGGCGTATTTTTCATTGCCGTGCAGGTCGGTCATTTCCAGGCTCAGCGGCAATCGCGTGAGCAACTGCCGCGTACTCGGGTTGTCATCCAGAGCAATGGCAAAACGCTGTTCTCCGACGGTCATCCACATCGTGGTCTCCTCCGGGTTAGCAGCAGACAGAGCAAAGGGCAGCCATGCCATCAGTACGAATCCCTTCCAGCCGTTGGCAAAAATCCGCATCGCTTCGCTCCGTCGCGTTGAAAGTTACTTCAGGTTGCTCTTGAAGAACTGTGTCAGCTTGGCAAAAGGAATCAGCTCGACCCGGTCGTACAGATCGACATGGCCGGCATTCGGCACGATCACCAGTTCTTTCGGCTGCCCCGCCAACCGGAACGCCTCTTCGCTGAACTCACGGGAATGCGCGTCGGCACCGGCAATAAACAGCATCGGGCGCGGCGAGATGCTCTCGATATCGACGAACGGATAGAAGTTCATGAACTTGGTGTTGCTGCTCAGCGTCGGCCGCGTGGTCTGTTGCGGCGTCGAGCTGGCTGGGGTGAATTCGCCGCGCGGGGTGCGGTAGAAATCGAAGAATTCACGCTGGATCGGATGCGTGTCGGCCTTCAGTTCCAGCACCGTGCCGCCGGTGTATGCGACCTTGCCGCCGGTGAATTCGGCGTAACGCTGTTCGGCCGCTTGGGCGATGATCTGTTTGCGCTGTTCGAGGCTTTGCGAATGCTTGAGGCCGTCACGGTTGGCCGCCCCCATGTCGTACATGCTGACTGTAGCGATGGCTTTCATGCGTGGGTCGATTTTCGCCGCGCTGATCACGAAGCTGCCACTGCCGCAAATGCCCAGCACGCCGATGCGCTCGCGGTCGATGAATGGCCGTGTGCCGAGGTAATCGACGGCCGCGCTGAAGTCTTCGGCGTACATGTCCGGCAGCACGGCATTGCGCGGCGCGCCCTCGCTTTCGCCCCAGAACGACAGATCCAGCGACAGGGTGACAAAGCCCTGCTCCGCCAGTTTCTGCGCATACAGATTGGCGCTCTGCTCCTTTACCGCGCCCATCGGATGGCCAACGATAATCGCCGCGCTGCGTGCTGCCGGGTCGAGTCCTTTGGGGACAAACAGGTTGCCGACCACGGTGAGTTGGTATTGATTTTTGAAGCTGACCTTCTGCACGGTCACCTTGTCGCTTTTGAAGAAGTTGTCAGCACCGTGGGACATGTCAGCTCCGAATGCGGTGAATGAACTCAGGACAAACCCGAGCATTATGAACAGTCGTTTCATGGGAGGGGCGTCCTTGATCGGGAACCCAGGCGAGGCCGGGATGGAGGTATTGTTGCGCAGGCTTGAGGCTTTGATTAGCTAATGAGTGCTTAATGCGGTTATAAACCAAGCTAATCAATAAACCCGAGCGTTGCGCCATGGCCAAACCCAACTTCAACGACCTGCTCGCCTTTGTCACCGTGGCCCGCAGCGGCAGCTTCACCCGCGCGGCGGTGCAACTGGGCGTGACGCAATCGGCGGTGAGCCAGGTAGTCTCGGCGCTGGAAGCGCGTCTGAAAATTCGCCTGCTGACCCGCACCACGCGCAGCGTGTCGCTGACGGCGGCCGGCGAACGCTTGCTGCACGCCATCGGGCACCGCTTCGATGAAATCGAAGCCGAGCTGGACGCCCTGACCGAGTTGCGCGACAAGCCCGCCGGCACCGTGCGGATCACCTGCGGCGACAACATCATCAAGACCACTCTGCTGCCCAAGCTGACGCCGCTACTGCTGCAGTACCCGGACATCAAGCTCGAATTCGATATCAACTACGGTTTCCGCGACATCGTTGCCGACCGCTTCGATGCCGGCGTGCGCTTCAGCGACACCGTCGCCCAGGACATGATCGCCGTGCCGATCGGCCCGCCGCTGCGCATGGCCGTGGTTGCCTCGCCCGGCTACTTTGCCCGGCACCCCGCCCCGCAACACCCGCGCGATCTGGCGGCACACCGCTGCATCGATATTCGATTTCCGACCTACGACGGTGTCGATGCCTGGGAATTCGAGCGTCAGGGCAAAAAGCTGAAAGTACGGGTCGACGGCCAACTGGTGTTCAACTCCACCGTGCACATCGCCGACGCGGCGGTGAACGGGTTAGGGATTGCCTACCTGCCCGAAGACGAGTTCGGCGCGCACCTGGCTGAAGGGCGTTTGGTCAGAGTGCTGGAGGACTGGTGCGAACCGTTCGGCGGCTTCCACCTCTACTACCCCAGCCGCCGCCAACCGTCGCCGGCGTTTTCACTGGTGGTGGAAGCGTTGCGCGTGGTCAGAGATCCAGCCCCATTGTAAGAGCGAGCCTGCTCGCGATAGCGTCGGCACATCCAGCAGAGTAAGTGCCTGACCCACCGCTTTCGTGAGCAAGCTCACTCCTACAGGGATTTGCGTCAGACTCCGGAAATCAATCGATTCACAAATCCACTGTGGGAGCGAGCCTGCTCGCGAAGGCGTCAGGTCAGTGAATTGATGACCAGGCTGACCCACCGCTTTCGCGAGCAAGCTCACTGCCAAAGGGATTTGCGTCAGACTCCGGAAATCAATCGATTCACAAATCCACTGTGGGAGCGAGCCTGCTCGCGAAGGCGTCAGGCCAGTGAATTGATGACCAGGCTGACCCAGCGCTTTCGTGAGCAAGCTCACACCCAGATATTTGCGTCAGCCCCCGGAAATCAATCGATTCACAAATCCTCTGTGGGAGCGAGCCTGCTCGCGAAGGCGTCAGGTCAGTGAATTGATGGCCAGGCTGACCCAGCACTTTCGTGAGCAGGCTCGCTTCCACAGGGATTTGCGTCAGCCTCCGGAAATCAATCGATTCACAAATCCATTGTGGGAGTGAGCCTGCTCGCGAAGGCGCCAGACCAGCCACATCATCTCTGCGTGCCGGTCCCGCGACACCCTCACAACTTCGGCACGTCCCCGGTAGCCTCGGCAATCGTCGCCAAGGTTTCCTCCATGCTGGCGATGTCTTCATGCAGCTTTTGAAACACCAGATCCAGCGACTCGGGGGCGTCCACGGTTTGATGGCCACGAAGCGACTCGACGCTACCGCTCTCCACGTGCTGGAGAATGTCCACGCTTTCTCGCAGTGCCAGCAGCTGATCGAAGATGGCGGCAATCTGCGCTTGGCTGCGGGTGCTCATCATTTCCACCCAAGCCTGGCAATGATCTCGCGCCGATACGGCGTGTCGATCTGCGCCGGTACCTGCTCGATATAGTCGCGCGCTTGTTCGTGCGCTGCGCCGCTTAACCCGGCGAGATAAGAAACCGCGTCGTCGACATTGGGCACCAAGCCTTCAATGTTCTTGAATCTGCCGGGCAGCGCCGTCCAGATCACCGCGTCCAGTTGCCGAGGGATGGCCCATTCAGCGAGCACGCCCATTGCCGAGGTACCGATGGTGAAGCTGCCGATGCCGTCCTCCCTGCCCTCAGGCACGCCCTCGCGAAGACGCAAGACTTCACGGGCCTGATCAAGGTCGGTGACATCCAGTACCGACCACAGCACTTTGCACGGCGGCGCGTTCGCGCTTATGGCTGTAGTCAACTCGCCAGTGTCACTGACGCGAACGAAGTCGATCGGTACCTGCGGCCCATCGGCAAACCACTCGCTCGCCAGCGGCAAACCGTCCGGTTTCCAGATCAGTGAGCCCCATCCCAGACATGCGATGACCATAAATCAGACCCTTCTGCAGAAACGATGAATACGGAGAAAAACGCGGCTCAGCCTTTGGTTTTTCGCGGGTCGGCAGCGCGCGGAAAGGTGCGTTCTTCCTGGATCGTCCCGTCCTCTTTATGGATTTTCAAAGAGGCGGTCTTGTCCTGCAGATAGTCGCTGGCGATCTGCGTGATCTCGGCTTTGGTCGCAGCCGTTTTCGACGCACGCTGCGCGCCCTCTTTCACCAGTTCCCAGCGCTGCTGGTTTTTACTGATGTGGTAGTTATCCATTCCTTCACCTCTGACGTGAATGACAAGATCGATAATGGATGGACCTTGAGCGGATCAGAGAGTTTGAAAGAATTGAGCTCGACTCAATACGCGAACTCGTGGCCCAACTCGCTTTCCATCCACGCCAGAAAACGCCTGACCCGTGGGAAGCTGGAATGCGCTTTGGGAAACACCAGATGGTGCGCCGCCACCGCAGCACTCAGTGATTCAGGCGCTACTTCAACCAGCGTGCCCGCGGCCAGATACTTCTGCGCCAGCAATGTGCTTTCCAGCGCGAAACCCAGGCCGTGACTCGCGGCTTCCAGCGACATGTACGAGCGATCGAAGCTCAATGCGTAAGGCCGCTCCGGACGCGCCAGACCATGCTGGGCAAACCATTGCGGCCATTTGAGCAGGGTGGCTTCCGACAGAATCAGATCGCACTCCAGCAGATCCGCCGCGCCGCGTACCGGGCGTTGCGCGAGCAGTTTCGGTGAGGTCAGCACGGCGAATGTCTCGTTCCTGACGGTGCGCACCTCATAGCTTGGCCAGTTCGGCAGACCGTGGCGGATATCGACGTCGATCTTGTCGCGACTGAAGTGCAGCGATTCATAGGAGCACGACAGATTGATCTGTATGTCCGGATGACTGGCGCGAAACGCTTCCAGACGCGGCATCAGCCAGAGCAGGCCGAAGCTGGGCGACGAGTGCAAGCGCAGGCAATCGAGGCTGACATCGCTGGCCGCGCGTTCGGTGGCAACGGCGAGACTGTGCAGAATCCCGGAGACTTCCTTGAGGTATTGCTCGCCGACCGGCGTCAGCGAGACGCCTCGAGCAGCGCGAACGAATAATTGCCGGCCGATCATCCCTTCCAGTTTCGCCAGTTGATGGCTGACTGCCGAGGGTGTCAGGTCCAGCACTTCCGCCGCTCTGGCGACGTTGCCGAAGCGCGCGGTTTGTTCGAAGGCCTGAATTGCTTTCAGCGGTGGCAGGATGATCGATGCCTCAGTGTCAGAGCGCATGGGGACTCCGTGGTGGTTTCTTGTGATGTATGGACCGGTTTCATTCAAGCATTTGCGCAACAGCCTGACGAGTGCTGAATTTTTTTCAGCATTGAGTGACTTCCGCGTTATTGCTCACGCTCGCCCCGGAGGACAAGCTGAGTCATCGGTTACTTACACACCGACCCAATAAAAACAATTCGAGGGAATCCTCCATGCTTCTTCAAGGCAAAGTCGCAATCATTACCGGTGCCGCATCTGCCCGTGGCATTGGCCGCGCTACCGCCAGCACATTTGCGCAACATGGCGCTCGCGTGGTCATCCTCGATCTGGATGCCTCCGCAGCACGTGACGCCGCCGCAGCACTGGGCGAAGGTCATCTGGGCCTGGCGGCCAACGTGGCCGACGAAGCGCAGGTCCAGCAAGCTGTCGCCACCATCATCGAACACTTCGGGCGCATCGATATTCTCGTCAACAACGCCGGCATCACCCAGCCACTGAAGACCCTCGATATTCGCGGTTCGGACTACGACAAGGTGCTGGACGTCAGCCTGCGCGGCACTTTGCTCATGTCGCAGGCGGTGATTCCGCTGATGCGTCAGCAGTCCTCCGGCAGCATCGTCTGCATGTCCTCGGTGTCGGCCCAGCGCGGCGGTGGCATCTTCGGTGGCCCGCATTACAGCGCGGCCAAGGCCGGTGTGCTGGGGTTGGGCAAGGCCATGGCGCGGGAACTGGGGCCGGACAACATCCGCGTCAACTCCATCGCTCCCGGCCTTATTCACACCGACATCACCGGTGGCCTGATGCAGGACGAGCGCCGTCACGCCATCATCGAAGGCATTCCGCTGGGTCGCCTGGGTCAAGCGCAGGACGTCGCCAACGCCGCGCTGTTTCTGGCCAGCGACCTGTCCGCTTATCTGACCGGCATCACCCTCGATGTGAACGGCGGCATGCTGATTCACTGAGTCACTCTGGGCGGGCCTGCGTGGCCCGTGCGGTTCTGGATCGATGACGCAGCCGGGCCTGATGGCCTGGCGGTCAATAAAAACAAGAGATCAGACCATCATGACTACCCTGTCGCTCGAAGCGGTTTCGACCGTGCGCTCTTCTGCCTATCGCAAAACGGCCTGGCGGCTGATGCCGTTCCTGATGCTGTGCTATTTGTGCGCGTATCTGGATCGGGTCAACGTCGGTTTCGCCAAGCTGCAAATGATGAATGATCTGGCCCTCAGCGAAACGGTCTACGGACTGGGTGCCGGGGTGTTTTTCATCGGCTATTTCCTCTGCGAAGTGCCCAGCAACATCATCCTGCACAAGGTCGGCGCGCGGGTGTGGATTGCGCGGATCATGATCACCTGGGGCATCGTCTCGGCGCTGTTCGCCTTCGTCGAAACCGCGTGGCAGTTCTATGCCCTGCGCTTTCTGCTGGGGATTGCCGAAGCCGGCCTGGCGCCGGGCCTGTTGCTCTATCTCACTTATTGGTTTCCGTCCTATCGGCGGGCGCGCATGACCGTGTTGTGGTTCATCGCCATTCCGCTGTCGGGCATGGTCGGCGGCCCGCTGTCGGGCTGGATCATGAACCACTTTGCCGGTGTGCACGGCTGGGCCGGCTGGCAGTGGATGTTCGTGCTCGAGGCGGTGCCCACCGTGGTCGTCGGCCTGCTGGTGCTGAGCTACCTGAAAGACGGCGTGCATCAGGCGACCTGGCTCAATGACGATGAAAAAGCCCTGATCACTCGCGAACTGGCTGAAGACGACCAGCAAAAAGTCACCCACGCCTCGATCGGCGAGTTCATCCGCGACCGGCGCTTGTGGCTGCTGGCGGCGATCTACTTCTGTGTGGTCATGGGCCAGTATGCGATCACCTTCTGGCTGCCGACACTGGTGCGCAACGCAGGGGTTTCCGACCCGCTGCACATCGGTTTCCTGACCAGCCTGCCTTATCTGTGCGCCATCGCCGCGATGCTGCTGGTCGGACGCAGTGGCGACAAACATCGCGAGCGCCGCTGGCACCTGATCGTGCCGATGATCGCCGGTGCGATCGGCTTGAGCCTGGCAGCAATGATGGGCGGCAATCCGACCTTGTCGATCCTCAGCCTGTGCCTGGCCGCCTCCGGCATTCTGTCCGCCACCTCGTTGTTCTGGATGCTGCCCACCACGCTGCTTGGCGGGGTGTCTGCGGCGGCCGGCATCGCCGCGGTCAACAGCTTCGCCAACCTCGCCGGGTTCTGCTCGCCTTATCTGATCGGCTGGATCACCACCCTGACCGGTTCCAGCGCCATCGGCATGTACCTGATCACCGGCGTGCTGTTCCTCGGCGCGAGCCTGGTCCTGCGCATTCCCGCCGCTTTGGTCAATCGTTGAGTCAACGGAGTTTCATCATGACGACTAATCTCTCACACATTGCATCGCCGAGCCTGGCGGAGCGCGCGCACAACATTCGCCGCCATGCACTGCGCATGGGCCAGGTTCAGGGCCAAGGCTATGTAGGTCAGGCCCTCGGCGCGGCTGACCTGCTGGCGGTCTCCTATTTCCATGCGATGAACCATTGCCCGACAGATCCCGAATGGGAGCAGCGCGATCGCTTCTACCTTTCCATCGGCCACTACGCCATTGCGCTGTACGCAGCGCTGATCGAAGCCGAGATCATTCCGCTCGACGAGCTGGAAACCTACGGCTCGGATGACAGCCGCTTGCCGATGTCGGGGATGGCCGCCTACACCCCGGGGATGGAAATCACCGGCGGTTCGCTGGGTCAGGGCCTGGGCATTGCAGTCGGCGCCTGCCTGGGCCTCAAGCGCAAAGGCTCGGCCTCGTTCGTTTACAACCTGCTCTCCGATGGCGAACTCAATGAAGGCTCGACCTGGGAAGCAGTCATGTCGGCTTCGCACTGGCAGCTCGACAACCTGATCGCCATCGTCGACGTGAACAACCAGCAGGCCGACGGTTACTCCAGCGAGATTCTCTCGTTCGAACCGATCGTCGATCGCTGGCAAGCCTTTGGCTGGTTCACCCAGCGCGTCGACGGCAATGACCTCGACGCACTGGTCGCTGCATTCGATGCCGCGCGCAATCACCCCGGCGGCCAACCGCGCGTGATCATCTGCGACACCAAAATGGGCAAAGGCGTGCCGTTTCTGGAAACCCGGGAGAAGACCCACTTCATTCGCGTCGAAGAACACGAATGGGACCTGGCACTGAGCAACCTTGAAGAAGGAAAAGACCAATGAGCAACGCCGCCAACACTGCGACTTCGACTGCTACGGGTGAGCCAGTGAAAAAGCGCCTGACCACCTCGGCGATGATTGCCTCGATTGCTTCCGAGGGTCAGGCGACCCGCTCGGCACCGTTCGGCCATGCGCTCGCGGCGCTGGCAGAGCAGCGCGCGGACATCGTCGGCCTTTCTGCTGACCTGTCCAAGTACACCGACCTGCACGTTTTCGCCAAGGCGCACCCGGAGCGTTTCTATCAGATGGGTATGGCCGAGCAGTTGCTGATGAGCGCTGCCGCCGGCATGGCCCGCGAAGGGTTCGTGCCGTTCGCCACCACCTACGCGGTGTTCGCATCGCGCCGTGCTTACGACTTCATCTGCATGGCCATCGCCGAGGAAAACCTCAACGTCAAAATCGTCTGCGGCCTGCCCGGCCTCACTACCGGCTACGGGCCGAGCCACCAGGCCACCGATGACCTGGCTATTTTCCGCGCCATGCCCAATCTGATGATTGTCGACCCCTGTGATGCGCTGGAAATCGAACAGGCCGTGCCGGCCATCGCCGCTCACCAGGGCCCGGTCTACATGCGTTTGCTGCGCGGCAATGTGCCGTTGGTGCTGGACGAGTACGGCTATCAATTCGAGATCGGCAAGGCCAAGACCCTGCGCACGGGCAACGATGTGCTGATCATCTCTACCGGGCTGATGACCATGCGTTCGCTGGAAGCGGCCAAGCAATTGCAGGCCGACGGCATTGATGTGGCCGTGCTGCACGTGCCGACCATCAAGCCACTGGATGAGCAAACCATTCTCGCCGAAGCGCGCAAATCCGGACGTCTGGTGGTCACCGCCGAGAACAGCTCGATCATCGGCGGTTTGGGCGAGGCGGTTGCCGGGTTGTTGTTGCGCAACGGCGTGACGCCCACCTTCAGACAGATCGCGTTGCCCGATGCTTTCCTCGACGCCGGCGCCCTGCCGACGCTGCATGATCGCTATGGCATTTCGACGCCGGCTGTCTGCGCGCAGATCAAAGCCTGGCTGTAACTCCACCGTGAGCGGCGCCTCCATCCGAGGCGCTCGTTCATTCGCAAACAGGAGGCAGAACGTGAAAGCACATGAACTGCTGGATCCCGACTTCAAGAGCTTTTTAACCCCCGGCGCAGAAGCCTGGACATTGGAGACGCTGCCCGCGATCAGGGAGCGTGTTCACGCGACATACAAATCCCCAGAACAAGCGCGCGGTGAAAGCCTATGGATAAAGGCCCACGGCGGTGAGGATCTGCGCCTGTGTCTTTACCGGCCCGCCGGCGCGGTACTGGGTGTTCACTTTCCGGTGATCCTGTACCTCCACGGTGGAGGTTTCGTCTTGGGCTGCCCGGAAATGGCAGACGATTATCTCGCCGATCTCGCTGAAGCACTGCAGGCGATCATCGTCGCCGTCGATTACCGTCTCGCGCCTGAACACCCCTTCCCCATTCCTCTCGAGGACTGCTACACCGCCCTCGCCTGGGTTTTCGCCCACCAGCAATCGCTGAATAGAGACGCCGACAAAGTAATCCTCATGGGCCACAGTGCCGGCGCCGGGCTGGCAGCAGCGCTGGCAATGGTGGCGCGGGATCGCGGCGAATTCCCCATCGCCAGCCAAGTGCTGATTTATCCGATGCTCGATGACCGTTCGGGCAGCCCGGCCGCGCCTCAGCAAAACGATACGACCGGAGTGATTGGCTGGCCGGCGCAAGCCAACCAATTCTGCTGGCAGTGCCTGCGCGCTGACCAAGCGCTGGATGATCAGCAGATCGGCTGGTTTTCTCCGGCCCTGCAGGATGATCTGCGTGACTTGCCACCGACGTTTCTGGCGGTCGGGGCGCTGGATCTGTTTCTTGAAGAGGACGTTGCATTTGCCCTGCGCCTGTCGCGCGCCGGGGTTGCCGTCGAGCTGCACGTCTACCCTGGGGCGCCACATATGTTCGATCAATACCCCGGGTGTGTTACCGATCAGTCGGCGCTGGATGTGCTTCGATCACTTCGGCGATCGATAGCTAGCGCATGAAGTATTTTGAAGGCGAAAAGTCCGCTGAAACGAAACAGCCCGATTTCTTATACAGAGCCTGTCGCGCTTCCTGTGCTTATTGATTAATACCTTCGCAGATGGACGTCTGCGGCCGGGATGGTCAACTTTTCAAAGTTCCAATATTGATTAGCCATCACTCATCGCACTTTGAATCGCGGTGTTTCTCCACGTTTTTTGCCTGTGCGAAAAACGACACATTTTGTTTCATCCGATCATGGCTTGGATCCAACGATCCGACAAACGGTAACGCATAGATATCCCTTATTTTTCAGTCAGTTGATCGTTAGAAAAACGCCACATCGGCTACTCGCCAGAAATCAGGCAGGCTCATTTCAAACTCCCTATCTATGGTTTTAAAACCATCCGTGGACGTCCGCCCAGCCATATACAGGGAGTAGTAATGGACAACATCGTCATTGCCGACAAAGCCAATTCTCAGCTCACTGCCCAGAACTGGGGCAATGTTCAGCTCAATCAGCCTTCCGTTGTACAAATGCCGGTCCGTCCCGACCAACTGGCGTCGACCAGTCGCAGCGGTCAGGATTTGATCGTCAATCTTAAGTCTGGCGAGCAAATCAAAATTTCCAATTTCTTTGTCACCAGCCCTGACGGCGTGCCCAATGACATTGTCTTTCAGGGTGACGACGCGACGCTGTGGCAGGCGCGCTACAGCGCCGAACCGTTCAATGGCTTTACCTTTGACGAAATCGATTCGCTGGACGAACTGATCGCCGGCGTCGGCGTGGTCGACGGCGCAACGCCTGCGTGGGCGATTGCCGGGCTCGGCCTGTTGGGCGCGGGTGGGGCGGCGGCCGCAACGGGTGGTGGCGGCGGGGGCGGCGGAGGTGGTAGCGGCGGCACTGGTGACGCAACGCCTCCTGCGCCTGCGACCGGATTGACCCTATCGTCCGATGGCCGCGTGCTGACTGGGTTTGGCGAAGCTGGCAGTGTCGTGCAAGTGCGCGACGCGGCGGGCAATCTCCTGGGCTCCGGAACGGTTGGCGCCGACGGCAGTTTCCAGGTCGACCTGGGTACACCGCAGAACAATGGCCAGCCGCTCGACGTGACGCTCACCGACCCTGCGGGCAACGTGTCCACGCCCGGCTCGATCACCGCGCCGGATACCACCGCGCCAACCGCCCCGGGCAACCTCAGCGTAAGCGCCGATGGCACGCAACTCGGCGGCACCGGTGAAGCCGGCGCCGCCATTGAGGTGCGCGCCGCCGATGGCACCCTGCTCGGCAGCGCCGTTGTGGCGGCAGACGGCACCTTCAGCGTCGCCCTCAGCCCCGCGCAAACCAGCGGCCAGCCGCTAACCGTGAATGCCACCGATGCGGCTGGCAACACATCCACTGGCGCAACGGTCAGCGCGCCGGCAGTCGTCGAACCGCAGACGCCAACCGATCTCGGCTTGAGCAGCGACGGCAGCCAACTGACCGGTATTGCTCGCGCAGGCACCACCATTGAAGTCCGCGCCGCCAATGGCGAATTTCTCGGACGCGCAGCGGTGGCTGCTGACGGCACCTTCCTGCTGACGCTGATCCGCGCGCAGGCCAATGGCGAAGTCATCAGTATCGTTGCGGTCAACAGCGCCGGTGCGCAATCACCGAGCGTGACCTTCAATGCGCCGGACATCACCGGCCCCGGCGCTGCAACGGATCTGGCCGTGAGCAGCGATGGCCTCTCGGTCACCGGCCGTGGCGAGCCCGGCAGCACAGTCAGCGTCACCAACGCGCAAGGTACGCTGCTCGGCACGGCTTTAGTCGCAGCTGACGGCTCGTTCACCGTGCAACTCAATGCCGCGCAAATCGATGGTGAGGCGCTGAGCGTGCTGGTCACTGACGCCGCCGGCAACCCGTCGCCAGCAACGACCGTTATCGCCATGGACCTCGATGGCCTGACTCAGCCAAGCGACGTTGTCCTGAGTGTGGACGGCCTGCTGATGAAAGGACGCGGCCAGGTCGGTTCAACGATCACGGTTCGCGATGCGAACGGCAATGTACTCGGCTCGGCAGTCGTTGCTGCGGATGGCACGTTCACGGTGCAATTGAGCAGCCCGCAAAACAATGGCGAAGCGTTGCAGATCAGTGCCAGCGATGCGGCTGGCAATACCTCTGCCCCATTGACCTATGTAACGCCTGACACGCAAGGCCCGGCGCCGCTGACGGGCGTTACGCTCGACGGCCAAGGGCAGACGCTGACCGGCACAGGCGAAATCGGCGCTTCGATTACCGTGCGCGATCCGGCCGGCAATATCATCGGCACCGGTACCGTGGGTGCCGATGGCAATTTCACGGTAAACCTCTCGACTCCCCAGACCGATGCGCAACAGCTGCAAGTGATCCAGACCGACGCAGACGGCAATCCTTCGGCGCCGGTCAACGTGATCGCACCCGATCTGACCACACCGGTAGCCGTGACCGATGTGAGCATTTCCGCCAATGGCGCCGTAGTCTCTGGTGCTGGTCAGGCCGGCGCGACCGTGACCGTCACTGACGCTGGTGGTGCGGTGTTGGGCACCGCCGTGGTCGGCAGCAACGGCCGTTTCGAAGTCACCCTGTCCTCGCCACAGACCAATGGCCAGAATCTCAGCGTGGTGCAGACCGATGGCTCGCCTTCAGGCTCGCCGGCAGTTCCAGTTGAAGCGCCGGATATCCAGGCCCCCACGGCCCCTTCGGATCTGACGCTGAATGCAGGCGGTACTGAACTGAGCGGCACAGGCGAGCCCGGTGCCACGGTGACGGTCAAGGATTCGGCCGGCAATACGCTGGGCACCGTGATCGTCGATGGCAGCGGGACTTTCACGGTGGCGCTGAACAGCCCGCAACTCAACGGCCAGCAACTGCAAGTCAGCCAATCGGATGGCGTGAACGTTTCTCCGAACGCGCCACTGACGGCAGCGGACACCACCGCGCCGCTGGCGCCGGACAACGTCGTGCTCGCCAGCAACGGCGTGACCTTGACCGGCACCGGACAAGCCGGCAGCACCGTCACGGTCAGCGCACCGGACGGCACGGTAATTGGCACGACAGTAGTTGCCAGCGATGGCAATTTCAGCGTCAACCTGAGCCCGGCTCAGCTCGACGGTCAGGTATTGAGTGTCATCCAGACTGATGCGAGTGCCCTGCCCTCGCCGGCCACTCCGGTTACGGCACCGGACATCACCGCCCCACCCGCACCGACCGGGTTGGTCGTCGATCCTGCAGGGGCCACGGTCACCGGCACCACGCAGCCGAACAATACCGTTGAGGTGCGGGACGCCGACGGCAACATCATCGGTACCGCAACTGCTGACGGCTCTGGCGCCTTCACGGTCAATCTCGATACCGCGCAAACCAATGGCGAAGCCTTGCAAGTCGTGGTGTCGGACGGCGCCAACAGTTCGCTACCCGGCAGCGTCACCGCGCCGGACAGCACCCCGCCGGCGGCGGTCAGCGATCTCGCGCTCAACCCGGCCGGCACGCAAGTGTCTGGTCTTGCCGAACCGGGCACCATGGTCACCGTCAGCATCGCGGGCGGTGGCGCTGTGCTGGGCACCGCGACGGCGGACGCGGATGGCCGCTTCGTCGTGACCCTGAATCCAGCGGCCGAGCCTGGCGGCAATCTGGAAGTGATCAGCACGGATGGCGGCGGCAATGATTCGCCCATCGTGCCGCTCGCGGGTTTGGACGGTACGCAAGTTGCGACCCCGACCGATCTGGCCTTGAGTGCCGACGGTTTCACCCTGACCGGCGCCGGAACGCCCGGTTGCACCATAACCGTGACCAACAGCAGCGGCGCTGTGCTCGGCTCCGGGCTGATCAACAGCTTTGGCCGTTTCACCCTGTTGCTCAGTGCCAAACAGATCAATGCGCAAGTGCTGCAAGTCACTGCCACCAGTCCCGACGGTGACGTCTCGATTCCGGGCACGGTGACGGCGCTCGATGGCACGGCCCCGGACGCGGTGACCAATCTGGCGCTGAATGCCAACGGCACGACGCTGACCGGCCGAGGCGAGGCCGGGGCGACGGTCACTGTCACCGACGCCACAGGTACCGTGCTCGGTACGGCACTGGTCGCCAGCAACGGCACGTTCAGCCTGACGCTGACGCCGGCGCAGCTCAATGGCCAGGCGCTTACGGCGATCCAGAGCGACGCCGCCGGCAACCTGTCGCAACCCGCCGGCATCATTGCCAGCGATCTGCAACCGCCAGCCGCAGCGACTGGCGTTTCGATCAATGACGTCGGCACCGTGGTCAAAGGCCAGGGCGAAGCCGGCAGCACCGTGACGATCAGGGATGCCGCCGGCAATGTTCTGGCCACCGGCGTGGTCGATCAGAGCGGCAACTTCCAGGTCACCTTGCCCAACGCGCAGAACACCGGAGAGACCCTGCAGGTCAGCCTGACCGACGCCAACGGCAACACCTCGACTTCCACTGGCGTGATCACCGTCGACGGCACCCCGCCGGCCGCCGTGCAGAATCCGCTGATCAGCGCAGATGGCAGCACCCTCAGCGGCACGGGTGAAGCAGGCGCAACAGTGAATGTCAGCACCGCCAACGGCACCGTGCTCGGCAGCGCTGTGGTTGCCGCGAACGGCTCGTTCACTGTGACCCTGGCGCCAGCGCCGACCAATGGCGAGGCGTTGGCGATCAGCCAGACCGACCCTGCCGGCAACGTTTCGCCCTCGACCAGCGTCAACGCACCCGACATCAGCCCACCCGCCGCACTGACCCAAGTCGCAGTGAATGCCGACGGTGTCACCGTCACCGGCCACGGCGAACCGGGCGCCACCGTGTCTGTGCGAAGCGCCGACGGCACCTTGCTCGGCACCGCGCAGGTCGGCAGCGGCGGCGCGTTCACCGTCACCCTGAACGCAGCACAACTGAATGCCGAAGTGCTGACCGTCACTCAGGAAGATCCACCGGGCAACGTATCGACGGCGGTTGAAGTCATCGCCGTGGATTTGACTGCGCCGGCGATTCCTAGCGCTCTGACCCTGAACGCGGCTGGCGTGCAACTGGCCGGTAATGCAGAGGCCGGCAGCACGGTGACCGTGCGCGACAGCCAGGGCAATCTTCTCGGCACCACCACGGCGACGGCGAATGGCACGTTCCAGGTAACGCTCAACAGCCCACAAACCAATGGTCAGGCGCTGAACGTGACGGCTACTGACGCGGCGGGCAATCCGTCTGCTCCGGCCATCGTCAATGCCCTCGACAGCACCGCGCCGTTGGCGGCCTTCGATCTGGCAGTCAGCGCCAACGGTGCAACCCTGACCGGTATCGGCGAAGTCGGCGCCAACGTGGAAGTGCGTGATGCCGGCGGTGTTTTGCTGGGTACCGCAACCGTTGGCAGCAACGGCAATTTCAGCGTCACGCTGTCCCCGGCGGCGGTGGCCGGATCGAATCTTTCCGTGGTGCAGATCGATGCTGCCGGCAACACCGGACCAACGGCGCCGGTGACTGCGCCGGGCAATCTGGCGGAAAGTGCACCGACCAATCTGGCCCTCAGCGCCGATGGTCTGACCCTGACCGGCTCGGCCACCGCTGGCAGCACCGTGAGCATTCGCAATGCCTCGGGCGTGTTGCTCGGCAGCGCGCTGGTGGCGGCCAACGGCACTTTCAGCGTCACGCTCAATGCCGCACAGCTGAACGGCGAACAGCTGTCTGCGGTGGCGACGTCGAGCACTGGCATCAATTCCTCTCCAACTGACTACACCGCTGCCGATATCGCTGCGCCAACCCCGCTGAGCGAACTGAGCCTGGCACCGAACGGCACGGCCCTGACCGGGCGCGGTGAAGCCGGCGCCACCGTCACTGTACTCGGCACTGGCGGAGTGGTTCTCGGCAGCGCCGTGGTGGCGGCCAACGGCACGTTCAGCGTCACCCTCAGCCCGGCACAAACCTCGGGCCAGACCTTGAGCCTGAGCCAGGCCGACGCTGCCGGCAACGAATCCAATAGCGTCAATCTGACCGCCCCGGACCTGCTCGCGCCCAATGCGCCGGCGGCGCTGGTGGCAAGCGCGGACGGCACCTTGCTCTCGGGTACCGGTGAGGCCGGCACCACGGTCAACGTGTACAACGCTGCCGGTACGCTGATCGGCAGCGGCACCGTGAGCATCGACGGCACCTTTGCAATCACCCTGACCACGCCGCAGGCCAACGGTCAGGCGCTGACCGTGTCGCTGACGGATACGGCGGGCAACACCTCGGCAGCCACGCCGTTCACTTCGGTCGACAGCACACCGCCAGCCGCTGTTTCGCAACTGAGCATCGGTGGCGACGGCGCAAGCTTGACCGGGCGCGGCGAGCCGGGGGCGCAGGTGCGGGTCATCGACAGCGACGGCAATGTGCTTGGCACCGCTGTGGTCAGCTCGACCGGTACCTTCAGCCTCGCTCTGAACCCTGCGTTGACCAACGCTGAAGTGATCACCGTGGTCCAGGCCGACGCGGCGGGTAATGACTCACCGGCAGTGAACCTGACCACACCGGACTTCACCCCGCCTGATCCACTGGACAACGTCGATATCAACTCGTCCGGCGCGTTGGTCATCGGTACTGGCGAACCCGGCGCGACCGTGACCGTGCGCGATGCCAACGGCACTTTGCTCGGCACCAGCGTGGTGCTCGGCGACGGCACGTTCAGCGTCACCCTCAATCCGCCGCAGATCAACGAACAGATCCTCAGCGTGCAGCAGGCTGATCCACCGGGCAACGTCAGCGCCCCGGTGTCGGTCACCGCACCGGATCTGACCCCGCCAGCGACACCGGCCGATCTGCAACTGAATGCCGATGGCGACACGCTCACCGGTACCGGCGAAGTCGGCGCCATTGTCCGCGTGACATCGGCGGACGGCACCGAACTGGGCACCGGCACCGTGGGCAGCGATGGCCGTTTCCAGGTGTCCGTAACCCCGGCGCAGACCGATGGCCAAGCGCTGTTCGTAGTGTTGGCGGACGCGGTCGGCAATGCCTCGCCTGCCGGCACCCTGACCGCACCGGACAGCACGCCTCCTGCCGCACTGACCGATGTCGACATCGACGCCAGCGGCAGTCTGATCACCGGTTCCGGCGCCGCTGGCGCGCAAGTGGTCGTTACCAACGCGGTGGGCACCATCGTCGGCACCGGCACCGTGCAGGCCGATGGCAGTTTCAGCGTGACCCTTGATCAGCCGCTGCTCAATGGCGAAGCCTTGTCGGTGATCCAACGCGATGCGGCGGGCAATCCTTCGCCGATCGTGCCAATCACTGCACCGGACACCACCCTGCCCGCTGCGCCCACCGGCCTCGTTCTCACGTCCGACGGCGTGACACTGACCGGTACCGGTGAAGCCGGCGCCACCGTGCGCGTGCTCAGCGCGACTGGCACGGTACTGGGCTCGGCAACCGTGGCCGGCAATGGCTCGTTCAGCGTGACCCTCAACCCGCCGCAGGTGAATGGCGAGTTGTTGAGCGTCAATCAGACCGATCTGGCGTCGAACACGTCGCCAACCGCGCCCGTACAAGCAGGCGACACCACCGCTCCGCTGGCAGTCGCTGATCTCAACGTCAGCCAGGACGGCTTGACCGTGACCGGTACCGGTGAGCCCGGGGCGATCGTCACCGTGCGCGACGGCACGGTGCTGCTCGGCACCGCGACCGTGGCCGCAGACGGCAGTTTCAGCGTCAACCTGTCAGCTGCGCAGCTGGACGGCCGCGCACTCTCTGTGGTGCAAGCCGACGCGAAAAACAACCTGTCCGAGCCAGCCTTGGTCGACGCGCCGGACAGCACCGCACCGATCGCACCGACGGTCACATCGCTGACCGGCGCCGGCACCTTGCTCGCCGGTACCGCCGAAGCGGGCAGCACCGTCACGGTATTGTCGGCTGACGGTACCGTGCTGGGCACGGCAGTGGCGCTGGGCAACGGCAGCTACACCGTCGAACTTGATCCGCCCCAGGCCAATGGCCAATTGTTGTCAGTGATCGCGACGGACGAGGCACAGAACTCATCGCCGACATTCCTCTTTCCGGCACCTGACATTACCGCTCCCGATGCCGTCACCGGCCTCACCATCAGCGGCGATCTGAGCCAGCTCGCCGGGCGCGGCGAAGCCGGTGCGAGTGTCGAAGTGACCGATGCGCTGGGCAACATTGTCGGCAGCGGCACAGTGGCCGCCAACGGCACGTTCCTGATCGATCTGGATCCGGGCATCACTGCCGGCCAGGTGCTGACAGTGAATCAAACAGACGTCGCGACTAACGTGTCCGCAGACGCCGACCTGACTGTTCCGGCAGTGCCAGCCCCGGCTGCGCCGGATAATCTTGTGCTGACAGCCGACGGCGTGACGCTGACCGGCACGGCGGCGATCGGCACCACCATCAATGTTTATGGGCCTGACAACAGTCTGATCGGCACTGGCGTCACTGGCCCGGATGGCACGTTCAGCGTGGTGCTGACGCCCGCGCAAACCAACGGCCAAAGCCTTGAAGTCACCGCCAACACTGCGTTGGGTGGTGCCTCGCTGCCGACTGAAATCACCGCAGGTGACACCTCGGCCCCGGCGCCACTCAGCGATCTGGCGGTCAATGCCAGCGGCACACTGGTTACCGGTCGCGGCGAAGTCGGCGCGTCGGTGACCATCACCGGCGCTGGCGGCGTCGTGCTGGGCAATGCGACGGTCGGCGCCAATGGCACCTTCAGCGCGCAGCTCAATACGCCGCAGGTCAATGGCCAGGTGCTCAATGCGACTCAGACCGATGCGGCACTCAACACGTCGTCGGGGCTTAACGTAACGGCGCCAGACATCACCCCTCCGGCGGCTCCGACGGCTCTCGTCCTCAGCGGTGCCGGCCTGGTGCTCGGCGGGCTCGGTGAAGCCGGCGCCACCGTCACCGTACGCGGTGTCGGCGGTACGGTATTGGGCACGGCGACGGTGGCGGGCAATGGCTCGTTCTCGGTGACCTTGTCCTCTGCACAACTCAACGGCCAACAGCTGAGCGTTACGCAGAGTGATGCGGCAGGCAACATTTCGCCGGTGACCAACCTCAGCGTCGCCGATACCACCGCGCCGGCGCCGCTGAGCAATGTCACCTTGAACGGCACCGGCCTGGCGGTCAGCGGCACGGGTGAAGCCGGCGCCACGGTCAGTGTGACTAATGCGGCCGGTACCGTACTCGGCACCGCCGTGGTCAATGCTGGCGGCACCTTCACCGTGCAACTGTCCAGCGCGCAACTGAACGGCCAACAGCTCAACGTCCAACAGGCCGACCCGACGGGCAATCTGTCGCCGGTATTCAACCTGACGGCCCCTGACGTACAGGCGCCGATCGCGGCCAGCGGTCTGACGCTCGCTGCCAATGGTCTGACCTTGAGCGGTTCGGGTGAGGCCGGTGCAACGGTCAACGTCTACGGTCCGGGCGGCGCGCTGATTGGCACCACCACCGTGGGCAGTGGCGGCACGTTCAGCTTCAACCTGAACACCGCGCAATTGGATGGACAGCTGTTGACCGTGCGGCTGGTCGACCCTGCCGGCAACCTGTCGCCCAATGCCAGCCTGACCGCACCGGACATCACCGCACCCGGCGTGCCGACTGGCGTCAGCGTCAATGGCAGCGGCACCTTGCTCACTGGCGTTGGTGTGCCCGGTTCAACCATCAGCGTACGCGGCGTCGGCGGTGTGGTACTCGGCACCGCCACCGTCGCCGCCAACGGCAGCTTCTCCGTGGTGCTGGCTTCGGCGCAGATCAACAGCCAAGTGCTCAGCGTCACCCAGGCCGATCCGAGCGGCAACGTATCGGCAGCGGCGACCGCGACGGCGCCAGACCTGACGCCGCCCGCTGCGGCCACGGCGTTGCTGGTCGGTGCCGATGGCCTCAGCGTCACCGGTACCGGCGAAGCCGGCGCAACCGTCACCATCAAGTCGGCCAGCGGCACTGTCCTGGGCACCGGCACGGTCAACAACCTCGGCGTGTTTACCGTCACCCTTAGCAGTGCGCAGATCAACGGCGAAAAACTCACCATCAACCTCAGCGACGCACGCGGCAACGTATCGGTCGCCGCCAACGTCATCGCGCCGGATGTCGACGTCAATGCGCCGGTTATCGCCAGCGACAACCTCGCCGTCGGCACCGTCACCCTGGCCCCGGTCACCGCGTCGCAGACCTTCAACGACTCGTTCACCACGCTGCTGGCCGGGTTCTCGAAAACCTTTACCTTCACCGTGGCCGGCGGTACGCGTCTTGATCCAACCCTGACGCTGACCACCAACAGCCTGATCTCGCTGATCGACGGCGTGGTCTACACACTGCAGGTAAAGAATGCCAGCGGCACCTGGGTCACTCTGGATGTCAACGGCAGCGGCGGCCTGCTCGATCTGATTGCCCTGGCCGGCCAGGGCGTGCGAGTCGATATCGGTAACTTGCTGTCAGGCGATTATCGACTGACGGTGTCGAGCACCGGCATCGGCGTGCTGACCACGGTCAATACCCAACTGCAACTGGACGTCAGCAGCCTGACCCAGTTCAACGGCATCGCCGGGCCAGCGGTGACTGGCAACGTCATCACCAACGTCGGCGTCGATGGCACGGTCGATCAGACCGGCCCGGACAACGGCGCGCAGTTGCAGATCTTCAAGAACGGCGCCTGGGTCAGCGCCGGGGCCGGCACCACGGTGCAAGGCCTGTACGGCACGTTGACCATCGACGCCAACGGCAACTACAGCTACAAGCCGAACGGCAGTGTTGGCAGTGTCGGCAAGGTCGACGTGTTCAACTATCAACTGGTGCACCCGAACGGCTTGAGCGACACCGCCAATCTGTATGTGCGCATCGACAGCCCGCAAGCCACCGAAGTCTGGAACGACGCGAATCTCGGCAGTCCCGCACTGGTGGTTGATGCCACAGCGGACATCGCCTCGACCGACGTCACCCTGATCAACCGCGAAGTCACCACCAACTCCGCCCTCGGCACGTTCAATGTGCTGCTGGGCGGCGGCAGCGGCAACTACAACACCGTGGTCGCGGCCGACACCGTCAGCGACCTGACCGTGGTGGTCAACTCGAGCAACTTGCTCGCGCTGCTCGGTTCGATGACGGTCGGCCTGTACAAGCTCAACACGGCGACCAACCAGTACGTACTGGTCAAGAGTTACGGCGGCAACGCGCTGGTCAGCCTCGGCGGTGGCAATTACGGGATCAAGTTCGACGACCAGACCGCCGGCAGCTATCAAGTGCGGGTGGCAGTGGGCGGCCTCGGCCTGCTGACCAGCGTCAACACCAGCCTGATCAACGTCGCAACCTACAACAACCAGTTCGTGGTCGGCAGCTACACGCCCGTGTCAGGCAACCTGCTCACCGACACCGCAGGCGGCGGCGCCGATGTGTTGGGCTCGGTGTACACCTTGCTCAGCGTACTGGTCGCCGGCAGTTACGTGGCGCCGGGTTACAACGGCGTGTCGCTGGTCGGCAACTACGGCACATTGGTGGTTCAGGCCAACGGTAACTACACCTACACGCTCAAGGCCGGGCTGACCGATGCGGTGATCGGTCAGGAAGACACCTTCACCTATCAACTCACCCACCCCAACGGCACGGTCGATACCGCGACACTGACCATCGACCTGAACAAGGCCGGCGCATTCGCCAGCACCGCGTTCTCGGCGCTGGCCAGCGATAACCTCGGTCTGGCCCATGTCGCTGGCAGTGAGCTGATCCAGGGCACCGAGGGCAACGACACCCTCGACGGCTCGCACGGTGGCGCCGTGACCCTGCAAGGTGGAGGGGGCGACGACACGCTGATCATCGCCGACCAGCAATTCACTTCGGTGGATGGTGGCAGTGGTATCGACACTCTGCTCTGGGCCGGTGGCGACGTATCGATCAACCTCGGCGATCTGCAGAGCAAGATCCACAACGTCGAAATCCTCGACCTCAACCATTCCAGTGCGGTTGCGCTGACGCTGAACCTCAGCGATCTGCTGGCGATCACGTCCTCGGACAACAACACTCTGCTGATCAAGGGTGACGACAAGGACAGCGTGCACATGACCGATGGCTGGGTCGCCGATGGCGCGCAGCAGGCCGACGGCATTGACTATGTTCAATACACGGCACAGGAGGATCCGAGCCACCACTTGTGGGTGCAGAACGGCATTCAAGTGGTTTGAAACAAGACATCAAACGTTGGTCTCTCAACAGTAAGGGAAGTCTGTGGAGTCAGTTTTTCGCCAGAAATGGCCGGTGGTCCTGTTGACCATCGGCCTCTACCCCGCTTTCACCGTCGACGTTCGCGCCGACGACAATCTCGACAGCAGCTTGCGCAGCATCAGCCCGTCGCAACTGCAACAACCGGCAGGCAATGACCATCGTCAGCGCCCTGCCCTTACTTCCAAAGCGTCCGCCGATGCGGACGCGTTGGGTCTGGAACAAGCGGTCAGGCTCGCCGTGGACTGGCACCCACGGATCGGCGAGGCCATCGGCACCCTGTTCCAGCAAGGCGAAGGGGTCAACGTCGCCGAATCCGGCTATTACCCGCAGGTCACCGGCGGCATCAAGGGTGGCTACACCAGCGGTTACGGCAGCGATGCGGGCAGCCAGTCGGTGAACATTTCCCTCAAGCAGATGCTGTATGACTTCGGCAAGGTTTCCAGTTCGGTCGACGCCGCCCGCGCCCGGGTGGCGCGCAGTCAGGCCGGAATCCTGTTGGCGATCGACGACATCGCCCGCGACACCGCCAGGGCCTACATCGAAGTACAGCGTTATCAGCGTCTGCTCGAGGTTGCGCGTGAGCAGATTCAGGGCATCGGCGGCATCGTCGACCTGGCCAGGCAACGCAGCGACATGGGCGCCAGCACCCGCTCCGATATGGTGCAGGCGCAGTCCCGGGCCGAAGGCGCGACGGCCACATTGCAGGAATTCAAGGCGCAATACGCGCGCTGGCAAGCGACGCTGACCAGCCTGCTCGGACGGCGCACGCCGCCGGCAGTCAGCGACGCTGCCGCGCCGACGCTGACTCAGGCCTGTGACGCCTCGCAAATCTCCGACACCCTGCCCGCTGTTCTCCAGGCGGCCGCGCAACGCACCCAGGCCCAGGCCGAACTGGCCCAGGCCAAGGCCGAAGCCTATCCGACGCTGTCGCTGCAACCGTCGGTCAACCAATACCTGGACGACCACTACGACGATCAGAACTCGCGCGCCGATCGCACTCAGGTCGGAATCTTCCTCAACCTCGAAGTGCCGATCTATCAGGGCGGTGCGATCAGTGCGCGCAGCCGCGCCGCCGGGCATGCGCTGACCGCAGCGGACTCGGCGGAAGACTTCGCCCGCCTGCAAGCGCGCCAGGGTCTGGCTGAAGCCCAGGCGCAAACCTCGGGCCTGAACCGACGGCTGCGTTCGCTGGAGTTTCGCCAGAGCAGCATCACCGAGGCGCGCATGTTGTATGGCCGCCAGTACCTGGAACTGGGCACGCGGCCGCTGCTCGACCTGCTCAACGCCGAGCAGGAAATCCATCAGTCGCGCTTCGATCTGGTCAACACCCAGGCTGATCTGCAACGCCTGCAGATCGACTGCTTCTACAACAGCGGTGCGATTCGCCGGGTCTTCGGCATCGACCACAGCGCCATCCAGAATGTCGAGATCCTGCCATGACCGATGCCAGCATCACTGTTCCCGAACCCGCCGCGGCCGAAGCTCGCGAAGATTATTCGCCGTGGCTGGAAGCCGTTCTCAAGGTCGCCCGCCACTACCGCCTCGACGTCTCGCCGGAAAGCGTCCGTCTGGCATCGGTGCACAGCGAAGGCCGCGTCGAAGAAGTGGTTCGGCACATGGCGCGTCAGGCCGGTTTGAGCGTGAAATTCGCGGTATTCGACAACAAGAGCCTGAGCCGCTGGCGCACGCCGCTGGTGGTGCAACTGCGTGATGGTCAGGTCGGCGTGCTCGAAAGCATCGGCGAAACCGGCGAGCTGGGCATCTGCTTCAGTGGCGATCAAGGTTTGCAGAGTCGCATGGAGGCTGGCGCGCTCGCCGAGCAGGCCCTGCGCACGGTGATTTTGCGCCCGACGCAACCGGTGGCGGACGTGCGCACCAACGACTACATCAAGCCGTACGACGAACACTGGTTCCGGCGCATCGTCCTCACCGATCTGCGCCCTTACAGCCAAGTGATGATCGCCTCGCTGGTCGCCAACCTGCTGGGCATGGCCGGGGTGCTGTTTTCCATGCAGGTGTACGACCGGGTTATTCCGGCCGAGTCGCTGCCGACCCTGTACGTGTTGTTCGGCGGGGTGATGCTGGCGCTGCTGTTCGATTTCGTCATGCGCATTCTGCGTCTGCGCATCACCGATGTGCTGGGCAAGCGCGCCGATTTGCGCGTCTCCGATCTGGTCTTCGGCCACGCTTTGCGCCTGCGCAATTCCGCGCGACCGAAATCCACTGGCTCGTTCATTTCGCAGTTGCGCGAGCTGGAGCAGATCCGCGACCTGATCACCTCCAGCACCGCCACGGCACTGGCGGACATGCCGTTTTTCCTGCTGTTCCTGCTGGTGTTCTATTTGATCGGCGGACCACTGATGCTGATTCCACTGGTGGCGCTGGTGTTCATGTTGTTGCCCGGGATCATCGCGCAATCGCGCCTGGCGCGATTGGCCAATGCCTCGATGCGTGAAGCGGCGCTGCGCAACGCCATGCTGGTGGAAAGTATTCAGGGCCTCGACGACATCAAGGCATTGCAGGCCGAGCAGCGTTTTCAGCAACAGTGGAACCAGTACAACGCCGCCTCGGCGGACAGCAGCCTGCGCCTGCGCACCTTGACCAACAGCCTGGTGGCGTGGACGCAGAACGTACAAGGCGGCGTGTTTGCGGTGGTCATCGTGTTCGGCGCGCCCATGGTGATTGCCGGCGACTTGACCACCGGCAGCCTGGTCGCGGCGTCGATTCTGTCGTCGCGGATGATGGGCCCGATGGCGCAACTGACCCACGTGCTCACCCGTTGGCAGCAGGCCAAGGTCGCGCTCGAAGGCCTGAACCGGATCATGCAGATGCCGGTGGATCATCCCGAAGGCAGCCAGCGCGTGCACCTGCCGGCGATTCGCGGCGACTACCGCATGCGTCAGGCCAGTTTCCGCTACAGCGAAGAATCGACCCCGGCGCTCAACAACATCGATCTGAGCATTCGCCCCGGCGAGCGCATCGCCCTGCTCGGCCGCAACGGCGCTGGCAAGTCGACGTTGCTGCAAGCACTGGGCGGCGCGATGGATCTGAGCAGCGGTGAAACCACGCTGGACGGCATCGCCCTGGCGCATCTGGATCCGGCCGATCTGCGCCGCGATGTCGGCCTGCTGTCGCAACAGGCGCGACTGTTTCACGGCACCCTGCGCGACAACATCACCCTCGGCGCCGGTCAGGCCAGCGATCAGGAAATCATCGCCGCGCTGACTGTCACTGGCGCGCTGGATTTCGTTCGGCAGCTGCCCAAAGGCATGGATCATTTAGTGCTTGAAGGTGGCTTGGGCCTTTCGGGCGGTCAGCGTCAGAGCCTGTTGCTGTCGCGCTTGTTGATCCGCCAGCCACAAGTGCTGCTGCTCGACGAACCGACGGCCGCGCTCGATGACGTCACCGAACGGCTGCTGCTGGAAAAACTCGCGACCTGGACCCAGGGCCGAACGCTGGTGGTCGCCACGCACCGGGTCAGTGTCCTGCAACTGGTCGAGCGGATCATCGTTCTCGACAACGGACGTATCGTCATCGACGACCATCGCGACGCGGCACTGGCGCGGTTGCGCACACCGGGCAAAGGAGTGACGGTATGAAGCCGATGATGACCGACGTGCCGGACCCGATGTCCTACCTCGACGGCCGCGATGAGCGCGCACTTGCCGGTGGTGCAAAAGTGATCTGGGGTTGCGCGCTGATGCTCGCCTGTTTCATTGCCTGGGCGGCGTGGTTTGAGATCGTCGAAGTCTCGACCGGTACCGGCAAAGTGGTGCCCAGCTCGCGCGAGCAGGTGATTCAGTCGATGGAGGGCGGCATTCTCGAACAGCTCAACGTCAGCGAAGGCGCTTTGGTCGAGCGCGGGCAGATTCTCGCGCAACTGGACCCGGTGAAGAACCAGTCCAACGTCGGCGAAAGCGCGGCCAAGTACCGTGCAGCGCTGGCCAGCGTCAACCGCTTGCAGGCCGAGGTCAGCGAAAAGCCCCTGACTTTCGACGCATCGCTGCAGGAATTTCCCGAGTTGATCCGCGCCGAAACCGAGCTCTATCAGACCCGGCGCAAAGGTCTGGCGGAAACCCTCGACGGAATTCAAAGCTCGCTGAAACTGGTGCGCAGCGAACTGGCGATCACTGAAAATCTGGCGAAAATCGGTGCATCGAGCCGGGTCGAGGTGCTGCGCCTGACTCGCCAGCGCTCCGAACTGGAATTGAAGGCCACCGAAGCCCGCTCCGATTACATGGTCCGCGCCCGCGAAGACCTGGCCAAGGCCAACGCCGAAGCGCAGATGCTCGAAGCGGTAATCCGTGGTCGCACCGATTCACTGTCGCGTCTGACCCTGCGCTCGCCGGTGCGCGGCATCGTCAAGGACATCGAGGTCAGCACGATTGGCGGCGTCATTGCACCCAACGGCCAGGTCATGCAGATCGTGCCGCTGGATGAACAACTGCTGATCGAGACGCGTATCTCGCCGCGCGACATCGCCTTCATTCACCCGGGCCAGGCGGCGAAAGTGAAAATCACCGCCTATGACTATTCGATCTACGGCAGCCTAGACGGCGAAGTGGTGACGATCTCGCCGGACACGATTCAGGACGAAGCCAAGCCGGAAATCTTCTACTACCGCGTGTTCATCCGCACCGCGTCGGATGAACTGCGCAACAAGGCCGGAAAACGCTTCGCCATCGTGCCCGGGATGATCGCCACGGTGGACATCCGTACCGGCGAAAAAACCGTGCTGGACTATCTGATCAAACCACTCAACCGCGCCCGCGAAGCGTTGCGCGAACGCTGATCAGCGGCTGGCCAGCTTGGTCGCCGGTGGCGCTGTCGGGGTGATGCTGGCCTGATAGCGCGACCACTCGCGATTGATCTCCGCGTACGGCAAAAAGATGCTTACGCGCGGTTGATCGAGCAAGTCCTTGCGCTTGAGGCGGCTGACGTCGTCACGGGTGAGGAACGCCACGTTGATGCCGACCACTTTGCCATCGGCGGAAAACACCGGCCCGCCGGACATGCCTTTGGCCAGTGCGCCATTGTGGGTGCCGTAAAGCACGTTGCCCTCTTTGACGTCGAGGCGAACCATGGCCGGTAAAGCCTGGCCGGTGCCCTTGATTGACATGTACAGCGAATTGAATCCCACCGAAGTCAGCTCTTCGCCCGGCGTGTAGCCGCGCCACGCCGGCACACTACTGGCCTTGTGACGGAAGAACTGCACGTCTGCCTGCCCCTGGAAAACCGTGCCCGACAAGTAAGGAATGTGCTTCACCGTCACGGCAAAATCCTCATTCCATTGCACAGCCGAACCCATCAACAAGTAAGGCAAAGGCGCGCCGGAGTGAACGACAAAGGCTTGGTCTAAAACAGGATCCTGAACAAAAGCGACTGGCATTCCATTGCACCCGCTGAGCAGCAACGACGCTGCAACAAGTGACTTGAGGGGGCGCATTTTCGGTACATCTTGAAGTGAGGGAAGGTGCTGCAATATGTCATTGCGCCATCACTTCTAGCAATAGCCTGAGCCTACCGCTTGTCGGCATGCGATATAGTGAATCAATGATTGGATCCAAGCAATTTCCCGGCAATGCACGCGATCAACAGCGAATGGACACAAATGATCGCGATTGTCTTCAACCAGGTCGAATGATTCCATGCTGACGCAGTTTGCGATACAGCGTATTGCGGCTGATGCCCAGACGACTGGCAACACGCGCGACATGCCAGTGCTCCGCCTCAATCAAGCTCAGCAACGTCTGGCGTTCGGATACGCCCAGTGGATCGTCAACAGGTTGGTCGTGACTTGCTGGCAGTAACTCCTGCACATCCTCCAGCGTGACCCGCCCGTCCACCGCTAACGCTACCAACGTCCGCAAACAGGTGCGCAGTTGCCGGACGTTGCCCGGCCAGGGCTGCGCCAGCAAGTGCTCTCGAACTCCCGCTTCCAGCCGCACATTGGCGCCCGCCATTTCTTCGCGCAGCAACAGGTCAAGCAGACGGCCCTTGTCGGAACGCTCGCGCAGCGGCGGCAGTTCCACGGCGAAACCGCCAATGCGATAAAACAGATCTTCGCGCAGGCGTCCATCAGCCACGCAGGCTTGCAGATTCTGGTGGCTGGCGCTGATCAAACGGACATCGAGCGCGCGTGGCGTTGCGCTGCCCAGCGGCACGACCTGGCGCTCTTCGAGCACCCGCAGCAAGCGTGTCTGGAGCGCGAGGGGCATGTCGCCGATTTCGTCGAGAAACAGAATGCCGCCATGGGCCTGCTCGAGCTTGCCGACCATGCCGTCCTTGCGTGCGCCGGTGAAGCTACCGCCGCGATAGCCGAACAGCTCGCTCTCGATCAGCGTTTCAGGAATGGCCGCGCAGTTGATCGCGATAAACGGCTGGCCTGCACGGGAGCTGGCGCGGTGCAGCGCTGCCGCAAAAGCTTCCTTGCCGGTGCCGGTTTCACCCTGCAGAAACACCGGCACGTCACGTTCCAGTACACGCAACGCGCGGGCGAATCCGCGTTGCAGGCGCGGGTCTTCCAGGCACACGCGCTCGTCACTGATGTTTGCAATGGCCGGGATGGTCAACGGCGCGGAGCGAATCGGTTCACGCAACTGGCCATAGAACAGGCGTCCATCTACCAGCCGCATCGGCCAGCAGACGTGGGCCTGAGCACTGGCCTGATCGAGCAACTGCTCCATCGGCGTTTCCAGCAGCAGGGTCAGCGACTGCCCGACCATTTGCTCGCGGCTCAGGCCCAGCAGATCCAGCGCAGCCGCATTCACCGAACAGATCCGCGCACTCTCGTCGAAGCTGAGCAGGCCTTCACCCAGCAGTCCGACAAACCCGGCATCCGGATGAAACCGCAGCAAATAGCGCTGCGGATCGTGGCCAAGGAAAAAACAGCTCTCGATCAACCTGGCCGACAGATTGGTCAGGGCCATGGCCTTGAAGCGATGCTCAAGGCTGCTCTCCTCGCGCACCGAAGACAGGTTGAGCACCGCGAGCAACTCGCCGCCGGCGTCGAATATCGGGCTGGCCGAACAGGTCAGGCCGACGTGCTTGCCACGGAAATGCTCGTCGCGGCGAATGGTCACGTGCTGGCGCTCGACCAGGCAGGTGCCGACACCGTTGGTGCCCTCGTGCTCCTCGCTCCAGACCGAGCCGAGCCACAGCCCGGAGCGCTGGAATTCACCGCGTTCAGCCTCATTGAACACGCTGTCGATGGCCACGCCGCGTGCATCGGTGAGCAGCACGACATGGCCGTCACGCCCCAGTTGCTGGTGCAGGCTGTTCATCTGCCAGTGGGCGACGGAAATGATGTGTTCCAACGGCGCACGGTGTTCGCGCAAGCGTGCCTGTTCAAGCACATCCGGCGCGCGGCGGCTGGCCGGATCGAGCTGGTATTGATCCAGGCAACGCCGCCATGAGCGAGTGATCGCCAGGTCTGCCGCCGCGCCGGGACTGGCTACAGTGCCCTGCACGGCTTGCAGCACCTGGCGTGCGTGGGCGTTGATCGAGGCCGGTTTCATTGTTGTTGTGCTCCGCTTCGGTGAAGACACGGTCTGTCCGCAGCTTAGATGAAAAGCTCGCCGCGAGGGAATCTCGCGCCGAGTGACACAGTGTCATCCTCGATTCCCGAATTCGTGACAGGGCGCCCTCTGCACCTCGCTCCGATTTTTGCATCAGACGCTCTGGCCAGCGCCTTTCAAAGAGCTGGCCCAAGCCTTGCTCTGGTGCCATGGCTTACCAAAACAACAAGATCGGGAGTGGCCCCATGAACATCGCTATCGAAACCCCTTTGCAAACGCCAACAGCGCAACTTGCCGCTTGGGTCGAACGCCTCGGCGAACGTCTGGCGCAACGAGATGTGGACGGCACGCTGGAACTGTTTGCCGATGAATGCCACTGGCGTGACTTGCTGCTGTTCAGCTGGAACCTCGTCACGCTGGAAGGCAAACCGGCGATTCGCGACATGCTCGAAACACGCCTTGAGCAGACCCGGCCCGAGCGCTGGCAACTCGAAGGTGAAGCCACGCTCAGCGACGGCGTGCTCGAAGGCTGGATGAGCCTGGAAACCGACATGGCGCGCGGCAAAGGCTACGTGCGCCTGAAGGACGGTTTGTGCTGGACGCTGCTGACCACCATGCGCGAACTCAAAGGCTTCGAAGAATCCAGCGGCCGCCGCCGGCCGATGGGCGCGAGCCACGGCCATGCCCACGCTGACAAGCGCAACTGGCTGGAGCGCCGCCGCGATGAAGAAGCGGCGCTGGGCATCACCACGCAACCGTACTGTCTGATCGTCGGCGGCGGTCAGGGCGGGCTCGGCCTCGGCGCGAGGCTTAAACGCATGGGCGTACCGACGCTGATCATCGACAAGGCCGAGCGCCCCGGCGATCAATGGCGCGGCCGCTACAAGTCACTGTGCCTGCACGACCCGGTCTGGTACGACCACATGCCCTACCTGCCCTTCCCCGACCACTGGCCGGTGTTCACCCCGAAAGACCAGATCGGCGACTGGCTGGAGATGTACACCAAGGTCATGGAACTCAACTACTGGCCGCGCACTGAATGCCTCGGCGCTACGTTTGACGAACAGACTGGCCGCTGGACCGTGGAGGTCCTGCGCAACGGCGAGCGCATCACCCTGCAGCCGACGCAACTGATCCTCGCCACCGGCATGTCTGGGGTACCGAATGTGCCGGTGTATCCCGGCGCCGAAGACTTCAAGGGCCAGCAACATCACTCCAGCCGTCACCCCGGCGGCGATGCGTGGAAAGGCAAGCGCGCAGTGGTCATCGGCGCGAACAACTCGGCCCACGACATCTGCGCCGATCTGGTGGAAAACGGCACCGAGGTGACTATGGTGCAACGTTCGAGCACGCACATCGTGCGTTCGGACAGCCTGATGGAACTGGTTTTCGGCGGGCTTTATTCCGAAGAGGCGCTCGAGTCGGGTCTGACCACGGACAAGGCCGATCTGCTGTTCGCCTCGATTCCGTACAAGGTCATGCCACAGTTTCATCGGCCGGTCTTCGACGCGATCAAGGAGCGCGACAAGGACTTCTATGAACGCCTGACCCGCGCGGGTTTCATGCTCGATTTCGGCGATGACGAATCGGGTTTGTTCATGAAATACGTACGCCGTGGCTCGGGTTACTACATCGACGTCGGCGCCTCGGAACTGATCGCCAACGGCACGATCAAGCTCAAGAGCGCGCCGGGCCTCGGTGTCGAACGCATCGAAGCGGATGCAGTGGTGCTCACCGATGGCAGCCGCTTGCCGGCCGATCTCATCGTTTATGCGACAGGTTATGGCTCGATGAACGGCTGGGCGGCGAAGCTGATTTCTCAGCAAGTCGCCGACAAGGTCGGGCGCTGCTGGGGCCTGGGTTCCGGCACCACCAACGACCCCGGCCCGTATGAAGGCGAACTGCGCAACATGTGGAAGCCGACCCAGCAGCAAAACCTCTGGTTCCACGGCGGCAACCTGCATCAGTCACGGCACTATTCGCTGTACCTGGCGTTGCAGTTGAAGGCTCGTTTCGAAGGCCTCGACACCGCTGTTTATCGTCTTGCAGAGCGGCATCATCTGGGCTGATTCCGCAAGGGGTCGTTCGTCGGTGCGCCGGCCAGGCGCACCGGCGAACTGGAAAGTGCGTGCTAGGGTGTCTAGCCAGAGCACATTTCAAACCAGGAAAAATGCGGAGGATTCATGCCACTTCATCCCATCCTGTTCATGGGCGGTTCCGGCGCTATCGGCCACCAGACGGCCCGCGCATTGCGCGCGGCGCATCCCGACGTACCCTTGCTGATCGGCGGACGCGACCTCGCCAAGGCTGAGCAAACCGCCGAGCACATCGGCAATGCCCAAGCTGTGGTCATCGATGCTCGCGCAGAAGATCTGGGGCTGGGTGATCGCCCGGTCAGCGCTATCGTCCTGTTCTACATGGACCACGCCCTCGCCGGGCTGCGCTTTGCGCAAAAGCGTAAGGTGCCGCACCTGAGCATCTCTTCCGGCGTGTTCGAAATCGCCCCGCAAATCGCCAGTTTCATTCACGCGCCTGACGCGTCTCCCATTGTCCTCGGCTACGAATGGATGGTCGGCGCCACCACAGTTGCGACGCTGCACATCGCCAAGGCATTCGCCCGCGTGCACGACATCCGCATTCATGCACTGGTCGACGAACAGGACGGCGGCGGCCCGACCGTAGCCGTCGATTTCGAACACCTGAACAAGATGCTGCCCGCTGCGCTGACCCGCCGCGACGGCAAATTCATCTGGCGCGAAGGCGACGACGCCAAGGTCAGCTTCCGCGCCGTCGACGGTACGACCCTGCAGGGCGCCGGCTTTTCCTCGATCGACGTCACCGGCCTGGCCGCCGCCACCGACGCCCCGAACGTCGAGTTCAACCTCGCCAGCGGCATCAGCTCGACCCGGCGTCAGGGCCAGCCGATGTCGACGGAAATCCTCATCGAACTCGAAGGCACGGATCGCGATGGACAGCCGCTGCGCACACGGCATGCGGTGGTTCACCGCGCGGGTGCGGCGGCGTTGACCGGGCTCAGTGTGGCCATGTTGCTGGAGCGATTGGTTGGGCTGAATGGGCAAGCGCCTGTAAGGCCGGGGCTGTATTTTCCGTATCAGTTGCTGGAGGCACAGGTGTTTTTGCAGCGGTTGAGAGAGGACGGTGGGGAGTTGATCGAACTACTTGAGTGAGACGGCGCACAGGTCGCTCGACACTTGAACTGCTCGTTTGAGAGAGTACCGGTCCTGCCCGCCACTGCTCGCAAGGATTGATTGCCTTTGTGTCGGGGCCGATGCCGGTGGAGGTGTGGGAGATCACGCGCAGCGAATGGCTCACTGCGCAGACTCAGGGCTGCTGAGTTTGACGCCGCGACAGACCCTGCTCGCGGTTTTTTCAGTCATTCCTTCACCGGTTGCGCCTGTGGGATCGGATAGATGACTTGCCCGGAATCCAGATTGCGAATCTCGGATTCGATGCTGATGGTTGATATCTCACGTCCTGGGGGTCCGCTGATGGAGCTGCTGGTGGAGAAGTCCACCACGTAACGCTGACCGGCACGGAACTCGACATCGCGCGCACCGAAGCCGCATTTGGCACCGCCCGTACCCAGCCCGTTCATCGATACCCAGCACCAGCCCAATGAGTGCTTCCCGGGCGTAAGGCGTAGCGCCTGCTTGCCGGAAACATCGAGAATTGACGCACGACCGGCGCCCGGCAATGGTTGGCCATCCACTTGCGTGGCCAGCAGCAGTCGGTGAAAAGGCACACCGATAGCGCGAAATTGAGTGGTCGCGAAGTACACAAGCGCGGCGTCGGGAGCGTTATTGGAAAGATCATAAGGCGTCATCGATTCCGGCGCCCATTCGCCCTGGTAATCCTTGTAGTGATAGTTAGAGCAGGCGGTGGTGAAAATGGCCGCCAGCAGAACAGCGGATAGCTTGAGTTGTGAATTGAAAAACGACGAACGCATTGTTCTTCCTTGCTGAGATACCTACGGCCGCTTCGTCAACAGCGGCCGTCTCCGGCGAAAAGTGATATCGCTATGCTATCACTTCAACTATCCCAAAGCCTCTGCGTCCTGTTCTTGTGCGAGAAAAAAGACCCGCCGCACGACGGGCCTCTTATGCCTTTACTTCGATTCAGGCTGATTTCACCGTGTCAGCCTCTTGGTTGTTCTCAGGCCGAATCCTGAACCAGATCGCGTACATCGCCGGCAGAAACACCAGCGTGATAATCGTGCCAACAAACGTGCCGCCGATCAGCGTGTAGGCCAGCGTGCCCCAGAACACCGAGTGGGTCAGCGGAATGAACGCGAGAATCGCTGCAAGCGCGGTCAATAACACCGGGCGCGCCCGTTGCACTGTCGCTTCGACTACGGCATGGAATGGCGCCAACCCTTCCTGCTCGTTGTGATGAATCTGCCCGATCAGGATCAATGTGTTGCGCATCAGAATCCCCGACAGCGCAATCAACCCGACCAGCGCATTGATGCCGAACGGCTGGTTGAAGATCAGCAGCGTCGGCACCACACCGATCAGGCCTAACGGCGAGGTGAGGAAAACCATGATCATCGCCGAGATCGAGCGTACCTGGATGATGATGATCAGCAGCGTCATGGCGATCATGATCGGCAGCAACGGCAGGATCGCTTTGCCGGCCTTGCCGGACTCTTCGATGGCGCCCGCCTGTTCAATCCGGTAGCCGGAAGGCAGGTTTTCGATGATCGGCTGCAACTGCTGGATGATTGCGCCGGAAACGTCCGGCGGCTGCAAACCTTCGGCGATGTCGCCACGCACAGTGATGGTCGGCGTGCGATCGCGGCGGCGCAGGATCGGGTCTTCCATGCGCACTTCGATCTGGCCGATCTGCGACAGCGGGATGCGCTGCCCCGCCGCTCCGACCAGCGTAAAGCCTTCGATCTGCGCCGGATCCAGCCTGATATTGCCCGCCGCGCGGCCGACGACCTGCACTGAACGGATGTCCTCGCGAACCGCCGTGATCGGCACGCCGCTGAGCAGAAACTGCAACTGCTGGGCGACTGCGCTGGACGTCAGCCCCACTGCCTGCAAACGGTCCTGATCCAGGTTGAAATGCAACGTCGGCGCCAGCGGCCCCCAGTCGGTGTTGACGGTTCTCATCATCGGGCTGTCCTGCATCACCACCCTGACCTGCTCGGCGATCTCGCGCAGTTTCGCCGGATCAGGCCCCATCACCCGGTAGGCCACCGGGAATGGCGAGTACGGCCCGAAGACGATTTGCGTGGCCCGAATGCGCGCTTCTGGAGCAAGCCCTTCGGCGACCGCTTCACGCAAACGCAACTTCAGAGTTTCACGGGCGTCCTGGCTGTCGGTCAGCACGACGATTTTGGCGAACGATGGATCCGGCAACTCCGGCGCCATTGCCAGGAAAAACCGTGGCGCACCCTGGCCGATATAGGCGGTGACGATTTTGGCCTCTTCCTGCTTGTGCAGCCAGGCTTCGACTTTGGCCGCCGCGGCGCTGGTCTGCTCGATGGATGTGCCGTAGGGCATCTGCACTTCGATCATCACTTCCGGGCGGTCAGAGGTCGGAAAGAACTGTTTCTTCACCAGCCCCATGCCTGGGATCGCAACGGTGAACAACACGACAACCACGCCCGCCACCAGCCATTTGCGCGTAATCACCCACGCCAGAATCCGCCGAAAACGGTTGTAGCGCGGCGTATCGTATATCGCCGCATGCCCGCCTTCGACCTTCTTGATATCCGGCAACAGCTTCACGCCCAGGTACGGCGTGAAAACCACGGCGACGACCCACGACGCAATGAGCGCGATGCCGACAATCCAGAACATGTTGCTGGTGTATTCACCTGCCGTTGATTGCGCGAATCCGTTGGGCAAAAAGCCAATCGCCGTCACCAGCGTACCGGCCAGCATTGGCGCTGCGGTATGGCTCCAGGCATAGGCCGAGGCCTTGATGCGGTCGTAGCCCTCCTCCATTTTCACCACCATCATTTCAATGGCGATGATCGCGTCATCGACCAGCAAGCCGAGCGCCAGAATCAGCGAACCCAAGGTGATCCGGTCAAAGTTCTTGCCAGTGGCCGCCATCCCCACAAACACGATCGCCAGGGTCAACGGCACTGCCGCTGCGACCACCACGCCGACACGCCAGCCCATGCTGAGAAAGCACACCAGCATGACCACCAGCAGCGCGACAAAGAATTTGACCATGAACTCGCCGACCGCCGAGTCGATATTCACCGCCTGATCGGTGACTTTCGACAGCGTCATGCCCAACGGCATTTCTTCGTTGATCCTGACTGTCTCGGCATCCAGCGCCTTGCCCAGATCGAGGCCGTTCCAGCCCTCGCGCATGATCACGCCGAGCAATAACGCTTCTTCGCCGTTGTTACGTACCAGAAAGGTCGCGGGGTCTTCGTAGCCGCGCTCGACCGTCGCGACATCAGACAGCTTCAGGGTGCGTCCCTGCGCGACAACCGGCGTGTCACGAATTTTCTGCAACGTGTCGAACGCGCCGTCGATGCGCAAAAACACCTCTGGCCCTCGGGTTTCGACCGATCCGGCGGGCATCAGCGCGTTCTGATTGTTCAGCGCAGCAAAGATGTCCTGCGGCGACAAGCCCAGCGTCGCCAAGCGATCATGGGAAAACGAAACGAATATCCGCTCGGACTGCTCGCCGATGATGTTGACCTTTTTCACCCCCGGTACGTGCAACAGGCGTTGGCGTAAAGTCTCCGCGTCGCGCACCAGCAAGCGCTGCGGCTCGCCCTTGCCTTTCAAGGCGAACAGCGCGAAGGTCACGTCGGAAAACTCGTCGTTGACCATCGGCCCGATGACACCCGTCGGCAGCTTGATCGCTTCGTCGTCGAGCTTTTTCCGTGCCTGATAGAACTCTTCCTGCACCTGCGACGGCGGTGTGCTGTCGAGCAACGACACCACGGTGAATGCGAGACCCGGGCGGGTGTAGGTTTCCGAGCGGTCGTACCACTTCAATTCCTGCAGACGCTTTTCGAGGGGTTCGGCGACCTGATCCTGCATCTCTTGCGCGGTGGCCCCCGGCCACGCAGTGATCACCGTTAGCTGCTTGACCGTGAACGGCGGGTCCTCCGCCCGGCCCAGTTTGAAGAACGACAGGACGCCGGCCACGGCGATCAGAAAAATCAGAAACACCGTGATTGCGCGCTGGCGAACAGCGATGGCGGAAAGGTTGAACCGGCCCTCGCTCATGGACGGCTCCCGGCAACCTGGCCATCGTCGCGCGCAAGCAAGCGCACTTCTTCGCCATCGCGCAGCAGATGCGCGCCCAGCGCAACAATCGGTTCACCGACGTTGAGCTGGCCAGCGACACGGGCCGAATCATCGCTCAAGCCCAGCACCTCGACCGGGCGCCAGCTCACTTTCGCCGGTGTGCCTGCGATCACCCACACACCGGGGCCCTCGCCTGCGTTGTAGATCGCGGCGATGGGCACTTTCAATGCCTGTCTTGGCGCAGAACCCTGGCCGATATCAAGGGTGACCGTCGAGCCGATTGGCGCATTGGCCAACCTGCCTTCGAGCACATAGCGCGCCTCAAAAGTACGAGTGGTGCTGTCGGCCGAATCGGAAAGCAGTCGCAGTTTTGCGCTCACGGCAGCCGACGTATCGCCATACAGTTTTGCCTGAGCGGTGGAGCCCGGTGCGGGCCGCATGGTCTCGGGCAAATGGATGATGGCCTCCCGCTGACCGGCTCGCGCCAGCCGCACCACCGGTTGTCCCGGGCTGACGACTTGCCCCGGTTCGGCGAGGGTTTCCACCACCACGCCATCAGCGTCCGCCAGCAAAACCGCGTAACCCGAGGCGTTGCGCGCGACGTCCGCTTGCGCCACAGCGGCATTGAGTTGCGCCCTGGCGGTGTCGGCTGCTGCTTTGAACTGATCGTAGGCCGATGCCGAAATAGCGCCGGCGGCGACGAGTTTGCGATTGCGCGCTTCGTCACCGGCAGTCTGTATGGCTCGGGCGCGAGCGGCGCTCACCGCTTCTTGCTGGGCTCGCGCCTGCAGGCCGAGGTCGATCGGGTCCAGCCGCATCAGTGGCTGGCCGCGCTTGACCGTCTGACCGGTATCAACCAGACGCTCGAGCACCTTGCCAGAGACGCGAAAGCCCAGATCGCCCTGGGTGCGCGCAGCGACGACGCCGGTGAATGATCGTGTTCCATTTTCTGCCGGTTGCACCGCCGCCGATCTGACAATCGGCGCCAAGGTACGTGGATCTTTTGCGCTGGAGGAATCCCCGCACGCCGTCAGGGCCAAGGGCAACAAACATACCGCGAGGGGGAAAGGTCGGAGCCGGCGCATGGAATTCCTTTACTGAAAATAGGATGATCATCATATTCTCAATCCTGTGACCGATACCGTCAACAGTCACTATGTCTCCGGCCCGATTTTCAGCGCTGAATCAGAAGCGATAGCTGACAGAAGTACCGAGCCCGCTGGCGCTGTTATTGTATTTGGCGCTGTACGAACCCTTGCCCGCCGAGATGTCGTTGATCTCGACGCTCTCTTCCCAGAGATAGGAATAGGCGACGTCGATGGTGACATTTTCCGCTGGGGTCCAACCGGCACCGAGGCTGAACACCTTGCGATCGCCCGTGGGAATGCGCGGCCCGCGATTGGTGTTGTTCGCCGGCGATTGATCAACCGAGAACCCGGTACGCAGCACCCATTGGTTGTTCAACCGGTACGCCGCGCCGATGGCGTGCGCCCAGGTGTCATGCCAGTTCTGCTCTTCGCTGATCGTGCCCAACTGGGCGGCGAGCAATGGCGGCAATCCACTGTTTTCGATGGTCAGCTCTTTGAAGCGACTCCAGCGCGTCCAGGTGCTGCCGGCATACAGCGTCCAGTCGTTGTTCAGTTGATGGGTGACCGAGAAGTCCACGGATTCAGGTGTGTCGACGTCAAGCGACGCGTCATAGCTGCGACCGCTTACGCCGAGCACGTTGAAGATGCCATCGCTGAGTTTGCTTTTCGCGTCGAGGTGGTAACTGACTTTTGAGTGATAGGTCAGGCCCAGGCGGGTCTGCTCGGTGGCCTGCACCATGACCCCGGCGTTGAAGCCCAGCGCGGTGTCGTCGCCGGTGCTTTTGACTTTGCCGTCGTTGCGCCCGGGGCTCAGCGGATTGGCGACCATCCCCGACAGCTCGCCGCTGATGCGGTTGATGGTTGGGCCGAAGCCGATCGACACCTTGTCGTTGAAGGCATAGCTGATGGTCGGCTGGAACGTCAGCGTGGTGACTTCGCTTTTGTTGGCGTAGTAGCGGCCGGCGAAACCACTGCCGTAGTCGGTGATCAAGCCAAACGGCACGTAAAACCCGACGCCGAACGCCCAATGCTCGTCGATCGGTTTGACGTAATAACCCATCGGCACCGTGGTGGTCGGCACCATGTCGCCGTCTTCCTTGCCGCCGAACGTGCTGCGGGTCTGGCTGATATCGGACTTCGCAAACAACGTCGCCTGCCCCACGCTGGCCTGCTCGCGCTTGAGCCGCGCCATGCCTGCCGGGTTGCCGAAAACGGTGCTGGCGTCTTCCGCCGAAGAAGAGCGACCGGCAAAACCCGATCCCATGCCGCTGACGCTTTGCTCATTGAGCGCAAAACCGCCCGCCAGAACGCTGGAGGACGCGAGAACGACAGCCAGCCCCACCGGGTGCTTGAGCATTGTTTTTTTCATTGTGTGGACTCTATGGGTGTCTCGGAAATGGAATGACCAAACTGCGACGCCATGTTATCCAAGTGACCATATCAGTCAACCGTCACTTCCAAAACAGCGAAAATGTTGTTGCGCCAGGAACAGGATTGGTTTGGGGCGACTGATCCGACTCCTCGGATCAGCAGAGCGTCAAGGCATCAAGCTGCGCAAGATGAGGTTCGAAGTCAGCGTGGGCGCCACTTCGATGAAGTCCAGGTTGTGTTGCAGCATCAGCGGATTGACGAAGGGCCGCAGGGCCAAGTGGATCGATTCGACGGTTTCATCCAGCGGCGTCCTGCGCTCGAACTCACCGGCCTCTCGCCCTTCACGGACAATGTCGGTGATAAAGCGCTTGATCTGCGCATCGTAACGCTGCGCACTCGGCCAGTTTTCGCCAGCGGCGAATGCGGCAATGTCGTAGAGCTTGCGGTCGTTGAAGAACAGGTTCACACCCGTGGCGATCACGGTTTTTACCAAACGACGGAAGCGCTCGGTCGGCGTCAGGTCTGCTTCATTGATCGCCTGCTCGACCGCCGCCACGATCTGCCCCAGACAGTTCGCGCAGATGGCTTCGCCTATCGCCTGCTTGGAATCGAAGAATTTATAGATGTACGCCTTGGAGAAACCGATGGCCTTGGCCAGATCGGACACCGTGGTTTTGGCATAGCCGTACTGGCTGAAATGCTCGTTGGCCGCCGCGACAATCTGATCACGAATGTCGTGATCGACGGGACCACGCGGGCCGGGGAAGGATGGGGAAACTGAAGTCTGATTCATGTCGGCAGCTTACTCACCCGCCCGCCGACTGACAACGTGTGACACATTTCAATACCACTATCCACCCACTGTGGGAGCGAGCCTGCTCGCGAAGACGCCCGCCCAATCGACGAAGAACCTCAGTCGAACCCTACCCCTCCAAACGCCTCGGATAGCAAAGCTTAATCCCTGTTCGCTCGGCCGAAGGATTGAGTATTGCCTCCGTGGACTTGCCTATGTCCATGATGTGCAAGACCTCCACGCCTCGGCTCAGCAGGTAATCGGCAACTATCCGACGATGGCAGCGCCACCAGACAGCCTCCGAGCACATGATCGCGCAGCGTCTGCTGTCGCTGAGCCGCAACAGTTGATTCAGCCCCTGTTCAAACTCGTCCGAAAAGGCGTAGTCCGCGTAGTTGTGGAAGCTGCGGTTGTCCCAGAATGCGTTGACCTCATCCGGCACGGTTTTCGATTTCTTGCGCAAGCCGCCGAGGCTGGCGATCTGGTAATGCTGGATGTCAGATTCGGCGAGCAGGTCTGGCAACACATCGAGGTTGTACTGCGGATTGGTCCGCGAGCGTGGCACGGTGCGGATGTCCACCACGGCGTTAACGCCGAAACTTTTCAGCATCTGGATGAAGACGTCGATTGGCCGGGTGGAATGGCCAATGGTGAAAATGACTGTGCTCATTGGCTGGGCTTGCTGATCGCGGAAAACTTCATGCGAGAGCAGCCGTGCAGCAACATCCCGACAATGAGCAACGCCCCCGCGCGCAACCACGTTTCCCAGCCTTGCTGACTGAGCAGCACCAGACACGAGACGATCGCAAGCACCGGGACAAAGGTCGGCACGCGGAAGTGATCTTCCTCAATCCTGTCGCGACGAAGGACGAGCACCGCCACATTGGTACTCAGAAACACGAACAACAACAGCAATACGACGGTCTCTGCCAGCGTTGCCAAAGTACCGGTGAGCGTCAGCGCAATCGCTACCAGGATGGTTGCGCCAATGGCAGCCCACGGGGTTTTTCGTCCAGGCAGCACCGCACCCAAAACACCCGGCAACAGCCCAAGGTTGGCCATGCCATAGGTCAATCGACTGGCCATGATCATGGTTAGCAGCGCACCGTTGGCGACAGCGATCAGCGCAATGAAGGAGAAGAGTGTCGGTGGAATTTGGAGGGTCGATGCGCGGACAACTTCGAGTAACGGCGCCGACGTGGCGACCAACTTCTCGGTAGGCAACACCGAAGAAGCTGCCACACCCACCGCCATGTAAACCACACCAGCCGTGAGCAAAGCCGCGAAAAGAGCACGCGGATAAACCTTGCGCACGTCCTTGATTTCCTCCGCCAGATTCGCCGAGGTTTCGAAGCCTACGAAAGAATAGAAGGCCAACAATGCCGCCCCCAGCACCGCCAGCATCGGACTGACGCCGGGCTTGAACGTGAGCGTCCGCCCCAGATCCGCCTCGCCTGTGCGGAAATACCAGACTGCAGCCACGATCACCAGAATCAACCCGGACAGTTCAATCACCGTCATCACCAGGTTTGCCCCAAGCGACTCCTTGATCCCCCGCGCATTGAGCAGGCCGATAGCCAGAAGAAAGACCAAGGCTGCAATCTGCGGCGATACGTCGACAAAGGCGTTGAGGTAATCACCGGCAAACGCCAGCGACAAACCCGCAGCGCTGGTGACCGCAGCCGCCAGCATGCAAAAACCGACCAGGAAGGAAATGAGCGGTGATTTGAACGCCTTTTCCGCGAACACCGAAGCCGCGCCGGCGTGGGGATATTTGGTCACCAGCTCTGCGTAGGAACCCGCCGTCAACATGGCGAAGAACAGCGCAATCAGCAGCGGCACCCAAATCGCGCCGCCCACCTCCCCTGCAATCGTTCCGGCGAGTGCGTAAACACCCGCGCCGAGTACATCGCCGAGAATGAACAGAAACAGCATCGGGAAAGTGATAGCCCGGCGCAGAGCAGGTTTATGAGTGGGAGCCGTCACGGTCATTCCTTGGTTCAGGTGGGTAGGAGCTGGAGGGTTGTCACCTCAAACAATTGAAATGGCGCCGAAAGCAAAGTTCAAAATGTGTGATAGGGCTTGTCGGCACGACGCTATAAACATTGCCAACTCGACACCTGTGGGAGCGAGCCTGCTCGCGAAGACCCCAGCCCGATCAACACAAAACCTCAGCCCAAACCAATTCCCTAAACACCCCGTTTAAAGCCGACATCCAGACTATTCCAGCAAGCTACAACGCCTTGCGCCATTGCCTACGACTACGCCAGAATCCGCCGGCTTGTGCGCCTCGGGCCGGGGTTCTATCGTTGGCCGGTCACTGAAAACAGTGATCGGGTTTGGTAGCCCGCTCTCCACATGGCGCATAACGTCATCGTATGCAGATGCTTTCGCATCGGTTTTATGGTGGCCATGCGCAGGGCGTTTTCGAGCGCGCCGGTTTTTCCATGTGGGCCGGTCTACCAACCTTCGTATGGCCACCACCCTTCGTTTGGTAGCGAGAGTGATGGCTCCCTTGGTCACATATGGAGCTTCACCATGTTCAAAGTCACGCCCAACCCGCCACAGTCAGACGCAACCTCCCCCTACGAATCCCTCGACTCAAACAAACTCCACGAAGCCGCCGACCGCGCCCTCGACCACTACCTCAAACCCACCGACACCCTCAAAACCACGCCCTACCAGACCAGCAGCATGTTCCTCGCCAACCCGAAAATCGCCACCGAAGAATTGCTGGTCAACGCCAGCGAATCGCTGGGCTCGGCCTCGGTAATGCTGAGTGATGTGATCGGGATGGTTGAAGGATCTGCGCGCAAGACACTGCAAGGTATCGCGCAGGTAGTGATGCTCGGCGAGCTCGCGGTTAATCAGGCGTTGGATAATGTCGTGCCGGTGGAGTAAACGAAGATGCCCTGTGACGGTTTACTAACCTCTCACAGGGTTTCCAATCTCCAGATCTGAAGGTAAAGAAATGAGCGAACAGAACAACCCATCGGCAAACCCGCGCGGACTGACAAAATATCTACGCATCGATGCAGCTCTTTTTATAGCAAGCATGCTGGGCGCTTTCACCCTTAGCGGTTTCGCTCACTTGGAAAAGTTTTATCTGACGCTTGATGTCCCCATCGAACGATTGAACATCAGCGCCCAGCAATACCTTTCCTATGGTGCTTCCGGGTTCGGATCTTTTCTCTCTGCTCTCTTGTTCACCATGGCTCTGGTCGGGATTGTTTCTCTCCTGATACTGCTTTTTGAAAAACGCAAACTGGACGCGCGCCAACCTGCCCCACCGTCAGAATGGGTAGTCGATGTGCGTGAACGAGCCGCAGAAAACCGCGGCATGTTTATCATTGTGGGTTCGATTTTCTTGCTCGCGTTTTTGTTGATGACCGCTTGGTATCTGTTGGTCCGAGTGCCTTCAAACGCGGGACGGGCAGCAGCGCTGGAACTGGCAACCACGTGCGAGGTGCGGCAGTTTAAGTACCAAAATCTGGACCAGTTCAGCGGATGCAAGATTTCAGAATCTGACGACATGCTTTATCTACTGAAACGAGTCAAGGTTGACGCGGCAGGCGTTGAATTTCAGACGTTCGAGCTACCGAAGACAGGGCTCAAAAGCATCACTGGCGAGGTGCAGAATTATAAATACAAGCGGTGAAGCTCGTAATCTATGCCGCTTCGTGTGGATCGCGTCCTTGGAGCCAAGCGCTTTGGCCCGCAGGGCAACCGTCGCCCAGTCATCCGCTCGGCACCTCGACTGCCGTGCGCAGCCGCCAGGCGTCTTTCGCTGGTGGCATACCGAACAAGCGGGCGTAGTCTCGGCTGAACTGCGAAGGACTTTCGTAACCGACTGTATATCCCGCCTCTGCGGCGTCGACCGCTTCGGTGACCATCAGCCGACGTGCTTCCTGTAGCCGCAACTGGTTACGAAACTCCAGCGGGCTCATCGAGGTGATCGCCTTGAAATGCGTGTGAAACGAAGAACGGCTCATGCCGGCGATTTCGACGAGTTGATCTATCCGACACGCTTCGTTGTAGTGGCTGCGCAACCAGTCAATGGCCTTGGCGATCTGGTTCAAGCGGCCGTCTGCTTGTGCCATCTGCCTGATGATGCTGTTGCCATTCTCGGTTAGAAGGCGATAAAGCATTTCGCGAATCACCAGCGGAGCGAGCGCTTCGATATCCCGTGGCCTGTCGAGCAGCCCGGCCAGCCGAACCGCAGCATCCAGCAGTTCTGGAGTCGTATCGTTGAGCGTAATGCCTGCCGGCGGTGCACTGACGCTCTCTTCTCTTAGCGGATGGCGCAGCACCAGTTCACTCAACACAGTGGTATCGAGATCCAGCGCCAGGCACAGATAAGGAACAGCCTCGCTCGCCTCGATGACCGAGCCCATCACCGGAAGGTTTACCGATGCAATCAGGTACTTGGCCGGGTCGTAAACATAGGCGGTAGTGCCCAGCATCGCTTGTTTCCGTCCCTGAGCCACTAGGCAGAGTGTCGGCTCGTACACCACCGGCATAGGCATCGTGGGCGAAGCCGAACGAATCAGGCTGACACCCGGAATCGCGGTGCTGTGAATGCCGTCATCCCGGACGTGACGACCAACGATATCGACAAGCTTTGAAAGGGAATTCAAACACAACTCCATAACGTGGGGATTCGGCGGTTGGGCATCTGGTATCGGATGATCAAGCAAGAAATCAGGACGATCCTGCAACAGCCCTCCTCCGCTCATAAGTCACACTTCAGATGAAGCCCAGAGAAACTGCCGTCCACACCCGCGCCGATTCTTTGCCAATGCCTCATATAGAACAACGGCGTCGGGGAACGCAACTAGCGGCTTACAGAAAACAACAACGGCCCATCCAACTCGACGGGGCTCATCGAACAGATTAAGGAGCACAGGAAATGACGCTTGTTCAACGCCTCTCTACAGCGCTAGCACTAGTCTTCACCACACTCATCGCAGGGCCGGCGCCCGCCGTGGCCAGCGAACCAACTACGGAACGCAATCGCCAATTCGTTGCGCAAGCGTTCAACCAGTGGGCTCAGGGCGGCCGGACGTTCTTCACAGATGTGCTGGCTCCCGATGTGATCTGGACAATCAAGGGGACGAGCCCTTCGGCGGGTACTTATCGCGGCCGAGATGACTTCCTGAAACGCGCAGTCCAACCCTTCGCAAAACGGCTCGCCTCGCCCGTTCGCCCGACGGTGACGGATATCTGGGCTGAAGGCGATGACATCGTTGTCCACTGGGACGGCACCGCCACCGCAGCCGACGGCGCGCCTTATCGCAACAGCTACGTATGGATCATGCGCATGCAAAACTCGCAGGCAGCCGAAGTCACTGCCTTTCTCGACCTGGTGCCTTACGATGACGTTATCAGGCGGATTCCCCTTAAAGCTGGCGATGTGGAATAGATAAGCCCGCCAGGATCGCCTGAAGGATCTGCTTGCAAGAAGCTGCAAGATATACGGAGGGGCCAGCTACCGAATGTCGGGTTTCGGCCAATAGCCGCCATCCATGAGAGGCTACTTGCGTCTCAATGAGTTACGGCTCTTTGCTTGGGGAAGAACGCACTGTTATCTCACCGTAGTCATGGACTGATGTAGATACTTCGTAGCGTTTTCCATGCAGCGCTGTCAGATAAAAAGCTTTTAACGACTGGCTCTGGGTCGGCTCAAAATCTTCGCGTATAGGGTAGCCTTTAGGGTTGCGTTTACGCTTTAGCCACAGAGAAAAGAAATAGAATGCCGAGATCACTGGTATGAGTATGCCTAGGTATAGCATCGCTGATAGAGTTTTTGGTAGTTTGTCAGGCTGATGAAAAACTTCTGCCAATGTGTAGTCCTCGTATATCCACCATAATGCAAAAAAGAGGCAGAACGGGCTACTAACGATCATCGCGAACGCAATCAAAGCAGTTAGTCTTTCATAAATAGTAGCCTTGGAATCATCAGTGGTTATAGCAAAATCTGAATGCTGTCCGAACACACGGCCAGTCCCTTTTATTACTGCTCTGGGATTGCCAGCCGTGTAAAAACCGATTTGCACCCATTCGTCTTGATTCAAACAGTCAAAACCAATTTGATATCTGTTCTGATCTACTAAATTGATGGAAAAATCCATCGCCTGATGAGGTTTAGTCACACGGGGTGGCCCAATAACTTTGATATCGTCACCCAAGTCAATCGTGATAGGTGCACTGGGTGAAATTTCATCGCCCCGCACTGCTTCTCGACCTCTATTCCACACGCGCACAACGATAAAGTAAACGTTGTCCAGCGGCTCACCAGCGAGATCGACAATCCGAAAAGGACAATATTCAGTGGCCTCTGCAACGATCTGGCGCCCTAAGACTTCCAATACCAAGTCTTTCTTTTTCTCGGTTTGTTTGGCGGCGATAAGACTGAGCAAATATCCGAGAACTCCCCCTAGCCCCAGCAAAATCAAGTCCTTCGTATCAAGAAGGGTTATTGACTCTAAGATTTCTTGCATTTTTATCCTAAAAAAACATCGTATTTAAAATGGTGAGTCTTGATTAAAGCCGCGATGAGGCACTTTTATTCGAGTAGAGACTGTGCTCGGATCATCGGATCGCTCCAAAATCTGTAGGCATAATAAACGACAGCTCTTGGCCGAAAGCAGCCATCGAACTGTGCCCTACTTTTGACCGAAGCAGAGCTATAGCTATAGCTATTCGAGATCCAGAGTCAACTCTAGGCTCCTGATCCACTCCTCAGGTGCGGAATATCTTGCGTAATAAGCAGTTCTTTCTGCTGGACTTAGCGATGAAAAAAACGGAAAGAAATAGTTGTCGTTGTAAAAACCTTGTGCCCCCTGCATGTCACCTCCCCACCAAGACGCCTCGTATCCATCGAAGACCAACCACGGAGGAGGAGCCGCAATTTTTGTTTCGCTTAACCGGGACAATAGCTGAGAACTGTTGGTGACCAGCCGAATCGTAGCGCTATTGAATTCTTTATATGAAATAGACAATATAAGCTGCTCACCACTCAGTCGATGCTGAAAGCGAGTTACGACCAATCCATTGAACACTCTTTCATTGACGGGTGAGAACCGTTCGTTAATAAGGTTTTCAACACCAGCCACCTCAGCTTTGTCGATGACAAAACTTGAGTAATAGGCTTGTATTCCTGCAGGAGTCAACGCTGAGTAAACAGGGTAATTTCGATGCCCTGCTACAGCCTCAGTGATCGTGATTCCAAATATAGATTTTAACTCTACAACCGAATAACCAACGATTTGCTCCTCAGGGGTAGTCTTGAACACCTTCTTCATACGACCTAGCCAGCTCATATACTTTTTCACTCTTGTAAGTAGTCAGCGAGCCAGGTCGCGCCCAGGTACCCTGCAGTGCCAAATATTATTCCACCGATTGCACCACTTACAAATGCACCAGGTCCGGTTTCTATACCAACCGCAGCACCTGCAACGAACCCTATCCTTGCACCGGCCATCGCGCCTCCCCAGCCGCCTGCTTGTTTCACCACTTCGACAGAAATAGGTTTAACGCTTTTCTGCTTAATTGATTCTTCTGTGGCTAATTTTAGGTCATACGCAGTAAATCCAATGGCGAAAACCCTTACGACTCTTGCACCCTTCATGAGCGTATTGGTCACTTGATAAGACCTTGGTGTGAAAATCGCATTAGCTGGTACTTTTTCTGCTTTCACCAGTACTTCTTTGTCGATATCTCTCACCCAGCTAGCAATCTGGTCGATTCTCGCCGAGTTCTTCGGAGCTACTTTTTTATAGTCTTCTAACGACTTAAGGATTTCCTCCGTCGTAACTAACTTTGCTCCAGCCGCCTTCGCTTTCTCAATGTCGATATAGACAACTTTTCCGTCGAACCTTGGAGAGCCACCGGGAAACTCGGAGCTTGTTGAAAGATAGCTTGATGGATATTTCCTGCTGCTGAATACGTGTTCTGCTACGGTGGCATTTGAGTTCGGAGCGACGGGGCGCATACCATATTTTTCGGGCCAGACTTCGTGTTTCATCTGGAATTCCGGTAAATTTTTTGCAACAAGATGAGGATTGTCCGGAGACGAGTAAATTTTTCTAACTAAAAATCCATCCTTTCCGATTTCATCGACTGCGACGAAAAGATGAATATTCGCCGGCATCGCATAGCCAGGTACGTTACTTACCGAGCCGGCTTCCTTGTTTGTGGGTACTTTGCAAGAAAACTCCGTCATGCTTCACCCCACTTTTCAAGGGCCGCAACTCCTGTAGTAATTTCCAGAGTTTCTTGTTTGCTCGTAGCAATTCTCGGAGTACGTCCTGACTCATCTGAAAACCCGGTATAGACCATTCCTGACTCATCTTTGATGTGGTAGGGAACGTTAGCTAATGGCTGACCATCAGTACCAACGATACGAAACTGCTCATCGAAGACCAGTGCCCAAAGCGGCATTGCGGAAGGAGGTGTGAAATCCGCTGGAGTATGCGAGTTACCAATTATTACGGTACTGGAGCCAGCGATGACGTTATTCCCATGGGCGCCAGTGCTACCAACGGTTGCTGCAGGTAATCCATTGATGAGCACCGTCGACGCTACATCTCCGACGATAGGGCTGCCACATGCGCTCTTATCAGTTTGCCGAGCGGCAGCTAACCCATCGAAGAAAACGTCTGGAGACCCAGAGGCAATTGGATTAACGCCATGACCAGGCAGAGGGCAAGAAGTAGGATCGGTAACGCGAGCGGCAGGTTTGCCTGACATCTTTAACATCCTTGTAAAATTAGAATCAGCGGAATTCTGGCATAAAAGAAGGGTCGCCAACCATATGTACCCCAGATTGGGGCATTGGGGGTGATGCAGAGTTCGATTGAGGGGTGATTGGCCTTACGAAACGATGCTAAAGACACCTGAACTCTCCGCAATCTGCTGTTCAGCACGCAAAAAATCCACAAACGCCCTCAGCGGCGAAGGCATATGACGGCGTCCGTGGTAGTAAACAAACGGCCCGTCGAAGGCCTGCCACCAGTCCTCGAGTATCGGCACCAGTCGCCCATCGGAGAGTGGCTCGCGCAGGAAGTCCTCGAAGGTATAGACGATGCCCAGCCCATTGATGGCCGAGCGAATTTTCAGATCGTGCGACGACGTCAGCAGTTGCCCCTGAGGCGGGATACGCACGATACGGCCGTCTCGATGGAATTCGAATACGCCGACTTTGCCACTCTCAAACCGATGGCCAAGCAAGTCATGGCCCGGCAGTTGTTCGGGGTGAGTGGGCGTACCGCGTTCAGCCAGATAGCCCGGGGCGGCGGCCGCTACGAAGCGTTGGCGACGCGGGCCGATGGGCACGGCGATCATGTCCTTGGCGAGGCTCTCTTCATAGCGCACGCCGGCGTCATACCCGCCAGCGTTGACGTCGACAAAGGTGTTGTCCATGACGACTTCGACACTGACTCCTGGATAAAGGCGCAGAAAACGCGCCAGCAGGTCGGGCAACAGAAAACGTGCCACCGGGACTGGCACATTGAGTTTGAGCGTGCCGACCGGGCGCTGAGCGTCGTCGTCCAGATCGTTGAAAGCGGCGTCGATTTCTTGCAAAGCCGGGCGCAGGCGCTCGAGCAATCGTTCGCCGGCCGCCGTCGGCGTGACGCTGCGCGTGGTTCGATTGAGCAGGCGCACGCCCAGATCGCTTTCCAGCCGACGCATGCAATCGCTCAGCGACGAGGCGGACAAACCGCGCTTTTGCGCGGCAGCACGAAATCCCCCCGCCTCGACCACCGCAGCAAATATCGACACATCGGTAAGGTTTGGTTTACGCATGGACGCTTCCTCCGCAAGCGGCTGACTGTACGCCATACCGTACGGGCCATCCACCAATGCCCGACTTATCCTCGCGCATTCGTACACCGATACTGCTCACTCGCCCCCGCCAACCGGGAACCTGTCACGCGAATGAGAATCCCCCGATGAGCCATTCACCCGCTACGCCGAGCAATACCGCGACCCAACGCCTCCTCAATGCCGCCCGGATGCTGTTCGCCATTTCCGCGATGGCCGGCACACTGGCTGCGCAGGCGAATCCTCGAACGGAGCCGAAGCCGGACTGGTCAACCCACGACATGCCCAGCCAGAAAGGCCGCATCGTGCTGGTTACCGGAGGGACCAGCGGCATGGGCTATGAAGACGCGCTGGCCCTGACGCGCGCCAGTGCCGAGGTGATCATCGCCGCACGCAACGCCGAGCGCGGCCGCGAAGCGATCACGAAGATCAAGCAAGCCGTGCCCGAGGCGCGCCTGCAATTCGAAACGCTGGACCTTGCCAATCTGCAATCGGTGCGCGATCTCGCCAACCGTCTGCAAGGTCGCCTGCCGAGGCTCGACGTGCTGATTAACAATGCTGCGATCATGTCGCCGCCTGTTCGAGGCGTTTCGGTCGATGGCTACGAGATGCAACTGGCGACCAATTACTTGGGGCATTTCGCCTTGACCGGCCTGCTGATGCCTCTGCTACGCAAAAGCGACGATGGTCGGGTGGTCAGCCTGTCGAGCATCGCCGCCGGGCGCGCAAGCCTGAACTTCGATGACCTGCAGGCTGAGCGCAGTTACGACCCTTTCGCCAGCTACAGCCAATCGAAACTGGCGGTTCTGAAGTGGAGTATCGAGCTGCAGCAGCGCAGCGATGCCGCCGGTTGGGGGATACGCAGCATCGCCGCGCACCCCGGCGTTGCCGTGACCGAGCTCGTCGCCCGGGGGCCTGGCCTGGACAGTGAATTCGGCAAACAATGGGCGGTAGAGCGGGACATGTATCATTCCGCAGCGCAGGGCGCGCTGCCCACGCTGTATGCGGCGACGGCGCTGGAGGCGGTTGGCGGCGCCTACTACGGCCCAACCGGTGATAACGAAAAGCGCGGGCCGCTGGGCTTCGCCAAGATGCCGCCGGCCGCTGCCGATCGCTCGAATTCGGCCACACTGTGGCAACTCTCCGAGCGACTGACCGGCGTCACCTACCGCTGACCGCCCGGCACGGGCAGGCCCCGTGCCGTTGCCCCGCCACTCCCACAGGAGCGCAACATGGATACGTCTCTTCTCGCACACCGCGCCGGCGCCATCATCAATGCCGAGGCTCACGAGCTGCGCCCTGCGCTCAACGGTTTTCTGCTGTTCGTTTGCCTGTTCGCCGGCTATTTCATGCTCCGTCCGATCCGCGAATCGATGGGCATCACTGCCGGCGTCGAGAACTTGCAGTGGCTGTTCACCGCGACCTTCCTGGTAATGCTGGCGGCCGTTCCGCTGTTCGCCTGGCTCAGCGCACGCGTGCCGCGCCTGCATTTCGTGGACTGGGTGTACGGATTCTTCTGCACCAATCTGCTGTTGTTCGCCGTCTTGTTCCTGGGCGAGGAAAGCCCGTGGCTGGCGCGCGTGTTTTATGTATGGATATCGGTCTACAACCTGTTTGTCGTATCGGTCGCCTGGAGCCTGATGGCCGATGTATTCGACAGTGCCCAGGCCAAACGTCTATTCGCTTTCATCGCGGCGGGCGCCAGCGTCGGCGGCTTGAGTGGACCTGCGCTGAGCGCCTTGCTGATCGGTCCGCTGGGCGAGTCCGGCCTGATGCTGCTGGCCGCTGTTCTGCTCGCCGCTGCGATGTGGTTCAAGCGCCAGCTGATGCGCTGGCGTGAACGGGGTGGCGCAGGACGCCCCGATGCCGCGCCGAGCGAAAGCCCTCGCAGGCCGTTGCCGGGCAATCCGTTCAGCGGTATGACCGCCGTTCTGAAATCACCCTATCTGCTCGGCATTTGCGGCTTTGTGGTGCTGCTGGCGACAGTCTCCACCTTCCTTTACTTCGAGCAGGCACGCGTCGTCGCCGAACACTTCCCGGACCGCGCGGCGCAGGTGCGCGTGTTCGGCATCATCGACTTTGTCGTGCAGGCGGGCGCCCTGCTCTGCCAGTTGTTCATCACTGGGCGCCTCGCCCAAAGGCTCGGCGTCGGCGTGCTGTTGGCCATGGTGCCGCTGGTCATGTGCGCGGGGTTTATCGGGCTGATCTTCGCGCCCGGCTTTGGCCTGATCGCCGCGCTGATGATCGTGCGCCGCATCGGTGAGTACGCCTTCGTGCGCCCAGGTCGGGAAATGCTGTTTGCCCCGCTCGATGCCGAAAGCAAGTACAAGGCAAAGAACTTCATCGACACCGTGGTCTACCGCGCCGGCGACGCCATCAGTGCCTGGGCGAAAAGCGCGCTGGACGCCCTCAGCCAGGGAGCAGGCATGGCAGCGCTGGTCGGCGCGTTGTGTGCACTGCTGTGGGGGCTGCTGGGATGGCGGCTCGGCGAGCGGGCGGACCGCCGAGCCAGGTTGTCGGCAGCGCGGCAAACCCCAGCGTAGCGAGGTCGAATCGAGATACGAGGGTTTATCTCCAAAGCATCCGACGGGCCAGTCTTTGCAGACCGACTGACGGCTGACCGCCCCACTAGGGAACTGCCGGTGCCAGGCATCGTCCGAGCTTAAGCGTTTAAGCAAACAGCTCGTCGCGAGGTTTCCGTTTGAAAGCTGCCATCGTCAAAAAATACCGTCTGATCATCAAGACCCTCGGCTACGTGGGCTGGTCGTTGTTCTGGCTGCTGCTCTGGGATATCGCCGTCACCGTCGACTTCATGCTGTTTCTCAACGCCAAGCTGAATCTGCCGCTGATGCCGCTGACGTTGCTCGGTTCGGCGTTGATCGTGTTGATCAGTTTTCGCAACAGCAGCGCTTACAACCGCTGGTGGGAAGCGCGGACGCTGTGGGGGTCGATGATCAACAATTCCCGCAGCTTCGCCCGGCAGGTGCTGACGCTGCTGGACGACGCCGGTGGCGAGGTTAACCCGGTCAAATCGACGCTGTTGCGCCGCCACGTCGCCTACGTGAATTGCCTCGCCGCGCACCTGCAAGGTCAGCCGTGTCCCGACGAGGTGCGGGCGTTTATTCCCGCCGAAGAATTCGCCCGCAGTGGCACAACCAATAACTTTGCCAACGATATCCTCACCGGCTCGGCGACTTTGCTCGCTCGCGAATACAAGGCCGGGCATCTGGACAGTATTCGTCTGGCGCGGCTTGAGTCGACGCTGGTGGACTTGTCCAACAGCCAAGGCGGCATGGAGCGGATCGCCAATACCCCGCTGCCCTACCCTTACGTGTATTTTCCACGGCTGTTCATTTCGCTGTTCTGCCTGATCGTACCGATAGGACTGGTCGAATCCCTCGGCTGGTTCACGCCGCTGGCGTCGACCGTGGTGGGATTCATGCTGCTGGCCATCGAGCGCATCGGCACTGATCTGCAAAGCCCGTTTCGCCACAGCGAACACCAGATTCAAATGGAAGCGCTGTGCGAAACCATCGAAAAGAATTTGCAATCGATGCAGCGTGATTCGTTGGGGGATGTGCGCAGGGTTGAGGAGCCCGCTTGAGGCGCTGCTTTAGCAGCAGCGCTTTTCATCAGATGCGGGGCGGCTATTGACGAGTGTCCGCCGCCTCGGCCGGGTAAAACTCGCCCTGCTTGCCCATTTCTTCGAGTCGTTCGCGCGCTACCGCCTCAACACGTGCCACTGCGTCACGATCGTCGGGATCCACCAGCTGCAAGCACAGGCGTCGGACATTCTGATCATGGGTTCCCTCGCTGAGCATTTCATGGGTGAAGACTTGTTCAGCACGCCATAGGCATAACTGAGTATGGGTCCCGCCGAGCCATATCTCGTTGATTGATCCAAGATCAGTGGTTGCCAGTTGATCCACGGTGATTGTCTTATCCATTGCGCCGTACCTTGAAAATGCTTGTACAGGTACGACTGGCAGGCGTAGCGAGTCGTTCAAGTCGTCGACAGTCCACCCACGCCCCACTTATTCGGAAGACTCTTATGAAATCGCCAAAAATTGAAGATTACATCGCTCAATGGCCATTACTGGGCGTGGACTCCGCTGCCCCTTGGGCGGTGGTTCAGGATTGCGAGAGCCGGATTCTGGAATTGCTTGAAACGCTCGGCCCGGGATACCGGCGCCACAATAATTGTGCGATTCATGAAACCGCCATCGTTGAGCAAGGCGCCGTTCTCAAAGGCGCAATCATCATCGGCGAAAGCTGCTTCGTCGCGGCGGGGGCTTATCTACGGGGAGGTGTATACCTCGGCAAAAACTGCATCGTTGGCCCCAGCTGCGAGCTGAAAAGTACCTTCATGCTCGATGGCAGCAAGCTTGCCCACTTCAACTTCGTCGGCGACTCATTGATCGGCGAAGCGGTCAATATTGAAGCCGGCGCGATCATCGCCAACTACCGTAACGAACTGGACGGAGCCGATATCAAGATCCGCCATGAAGATCAGGTGATCGACACAGGCGTCAGCAAGTTCGGAGCGCTGGTGGGTGACGGCTGCAAGATTGGCGCAAACGCTGTGATTGCTCCTGGCGCTTTGTTGCGGCCCGATACGCGTGTTCCTCGCTTGGGATTGATTGATCAGTTTGCTTATGAGTGAAACCAATTTTGGCGAGAGTACGTCTTCGGCCAATGGCATCCATCTTCATAGGCGCGTCCGTTATGCCCGCTTTCATAACATCGATTTTTCCTGGCCCAGATCCCAAACACCTCTTGCACAAAGGATGACCGCTTTGGGCCGAAATCGGCCAATAGCAAAAATCCGACCTTCGCCACCCCACCGACTGACACCTTGTTCAATCAGAATGCTTGGGCAAAGTCTGCTTGTGCACGCGATTTCTTGGTTCACCTCCAGCCATTTCGTATGATGAGCAATCTAAGTTTGGGATGCTTGGCGTGAAACCGTCATCAAAAAAAGCTTCAACCACTCCGCCCGTACCAACCGGCGTCACCCAGAATTTAAGCGATGCTGTAAGTCAGCTTTCTTGGGACGACTTGCGAATCATCAAAACGCTAAGCGAATGCGGTAATAGAGCCACGACAGCGAAACGGTTGGGGATCAATGTATCCACCGTATCGCGTCGCGTGGCTCAAGTGGAAAAGACACTTGGGGTCGCCCTATTTGACCACCGTCGCTCTGGGTACATGCTCACGCCAGAAGGCATCGAGTTAAGGGCGCTCGCCGAACGCGTCGAGCTTGATATCGTCAGCGTTACACGTCGGGTTTCTCGGGCAGGTCAAGGGCCACAGGGAAAGCTTCGGATCACTACCAGCGACTCCCTGCTTTTGTATTTCCTCACGCCGATCATCGCCGACTTCAAGGCGCTTAATGAAGGAATTGCCATCGAGGTGCTGGTCGGCAACGAGACGTTAAGTCTCGCCCGCGATGAATCTGACGTAGCGGTAAGAGCGACCAAAAAACCTGCCGAAAGTCTCGTCGGGCGCAAGCTCGCTTCGATCGCATGGGCGCCTTATGGCAGCATAAAACACGCGACTACTACCCCCTTCGCAGAAGGCCAGCGATGGGTGTCGTATTCCGCAGGATTATGTGGACTGAAGGCCAAAAGCTACGTCGAAGACAGAATCGGCGCCGACTGTATTTCTTATCGTACGGACTCCGTCGCGGCCGCGAGCGTCGCCATTGCGGCAGGACTTGGTTACGGCTTTCTTCCGTGCATGCTGGGAGACATTACGCCTGGGTTGACACGCGTAGGACCAGTTGTGCGCGAACTACAGGACGAGCTCTGGCTGCTTACGCATCAGGACATTCGAAAGTCATGGAGAGTCAAAGCATTCATGACTTTTTGTGCAGCAGCCGTAGCGCATCAAAAGCCTTTGATCGAAGGGCAATTGGATCTCCCGGTTGCGCAGGGCGAAACCGGGAGCGTCTCTTAGTCGGCGCGAGATCCGATGACAGCTTTGCAGACAATTTCAATCAGCTGTGAACGTTGAGCCAACCTGGATACACCGATGATATTGCTCGCGCACTGTGGCCGCTCAGTGCGATATGCGGCTTTGCGCACATCACCTACGATGGCGAATGCCGCGTCCATATCCAATACGTACAGCGTTTCTTCGACGACATCATCAAGGGTTGCTCCATAGAGCGCGAGCAGCTTGGCGATATTGTCGTAGGAGGCGCGCATTTGCTCTCCTATCGACGAGAAATCGCTGGGTTTACCCTCGCTATTCAGGGGCGCGGGAGCAACGAGATTACCCTCCTCATCGTGGTTGAACTGACCCGAGATATAGATCTCGTTTCCGACTTTTCTGGCCTGGGGATAGCCGTAGCCCTCCTCCCATGAGACTCCCCAGTAAGCGGTGTTTTTGCCGTGCGGTTGTGAGGCAGCCATTGCTTTCTCCTTGCAGATGACGAATCGAATGATGTCGATTCGAGTTGTCGGGAGGCAAAGGCTAGCATCGGGAACGCGACTGGGAATGTGCATTTTTGCGCCTCCAGTAGCGCAAAATTGCGCCCCCATACCGTCGCGCCTTCCGTTAGATTTTTCCCATCGACTGACCGCTGGATTGAGCTGATCAACCGGCTAATGGGAAAAAGGAATCAGGATGAACAAGGAAACATGCGCGTCCTCACAAAAGGATCCGGCTAAACAAACCGGACAATTGAAACCCTGGCAGATCCAGCGCGCCAAGCAGCTGATGCTCGATAACCTGGACGCACATATCTCCGTGGCAGCTATCGCACAGGCGTGTGCGCTGTCGCGCAGCCATTTCACTCGTCAGTTCAAAAAAAGCACTCTCGTCTCACCCAAAGAATGGATGCGAGAGCAAAGGATTCTACGGGGCAAGCAGCTGCTTCAGACGTCAAGATTGTTGGTTGCAGAGATCGCACTAGAATGTGGTTTCTTTGATCAGTCTCACTTCAGTCGAACATTTGTGCAAACCGAAGGTGTGACTCCCAGGGCTTGGAAACAGAACAGTCAATCGCCTGCGCTGTGATTTGACAAGCTGCATAACGGGGCTAATTCGTACTTGCAGATTTAACCCCAGAATGCTGCGAATGGAGATAACAGAATCAGTCCGCCGACGACAACCCCATGCTAAACCACTCTCTACCTTGAAACGGCCGTCATTCATTAAGTCCAACACGAACACGCCAATCCGATGACCTATCAAATCGATAATCAAGTCCATGGTCCTTTCTCATAACAATCTTTGCATGAGAAGTCAGAACTCGCTTTTAACTCATAGCTGCTGGTCAGGTCAGCAATTGCAACTCTGCGCAGACATTGCACAGGATGTGCGTTGGATTATATCCAGACGTCGTTCAAAGCCGTTCTTTCGCCATCTTCATGCCCCGTGTTCAAGATGCCTCGCGGCTCGATCATCATCAGCTTGGCTTCACCTTGGGCAGCCGTGCGATGTTCCATGCCGCGGGGTACCACATAGAGTTCACCTGGATTCACATAGACACAGCCTTCCAGCAGATCAATGCGCAAGGTGCCTTCCAAAACAAGAAATGCTTCATCGGTCTCAGGATGCGAGTGCCAGATGAATTCGCCTTCGATTCGCACAACCTTGAACTGGTAGTCATTCATCTCTGCCACAACCCTGGGACTCCATTGTTGTTCGATCAGCGAAGCCTTATGTGCCAGGTTTACAGGAACTGATGAATATTGATGACGGAGCTCTGCCATGACGAATCCTCTGTGGTTGAAGTCGCCAGCCTATAGAGCAAGGAATAGGGTCTCTTGTACGATCCTGCAACTCAGCGTGCGGCGCGCAATCGTTCCAGCCAGCGCATGGGCGGGATGCCGTAACAGCGGGTGAAATGTCGCGTCATATGACTTTGATCGTGAAACCCCGCGACGAGCGCTGCATCGACCAGGGTAAAACCTTCAACCACCAATGAGCGGAACCGGTCCAGGCGGCGCAGGGTGACAAATCGGTAAGGACTCGTACCGTAAAGCGTTCTGAAGTCGCGTGACAGGCTCCAGCGTTCGCGCCCGCTGGCACACTCGAGCATCTCCAGCGTGATGCATGAATCCAAGTGTTCCAGGATGAACGCTCTGGCACGCTCGGCTGCGCGGTAATCCAGGCGCTTGCGCCCGCGCGGCTTGCCCGCGACGGCACGCAACGCCATTGCCAAGTCATACAGCGCGTCCTGTTGCTCCAATGCTTCCAGCGGATGATCCACTGCTTTCACAAATGTTTCACTGGCATGTAACAGCCGTGGGTCGTTTGAAAGCCCCCCCGTGATAAAAGGCAAGGGCTCGCCACCCAGGATGTTTTGAATCATTGCCGGATCAATGTAAGCCATCCGATAACGAAAGCCTGCATCAGTCCCGGCCATGCCATCGTGAAGTTCGTCTGGATGAAGCACGAGCGTATTGCCGGGGATACCGTGGCGCAACGAGCCTACATAGTGAAAGCTCTGGACGCCCGCCAACGTGCGGCCGATGGAGTAGGTGTCATGTCGATGAGGATCGTAGCCGTGGCTGCCGAACCACGCTTCAATACGCTCGATTCCTCCTGGTTGAACACTGCGGATGACCCAGTCAGTGCTGTCGGGTTGGCCTTTTTTCCTATCCATGAATGCGTACGTTCCCGAGTCTGTTCGGACGTGGTGATCTGTCTGCCGGGAATATACAAGTGCGAGTATTGGCTGTCTGCTTTTGCCTGAAAGCAGTCCATGGCTCCAGTCCTGTCACTGAACCGTCACGCCTGCTCCTTAGGCTCTACCAGTCCCCGCCATCGCCCCAAGAGCCCGCATTCCAAAATGCTGCCCATCACCGCCACCTCCCCAACCCGCCAAAAAATCATCCTGCGCTCCGACAACCTCACCTCTTCCGACTTCGGCGCCCTGTTCTCCAGGCTCTTCGGCAACCGCTACGCCGATACTCCGCCGCCGCCCTCCAACATCATCATCGGCGGGGTCTACGGGCGGCACGACGGGGTGAGTTTTCGGCGTATGCATTACCACGGCGACTTCAGCGTCGCCCTCCCCGATCCGCAGAATGAAATCACCTTCGTCATCCCCACCGCCGGCAAGATCGTTTTCAACCACGCCACCGAGTCCATCGGCATGGCGCATGTCGGTCTGGCGATCGACAAGGCGGATATCCGTTCGATGCGCTTTGTTGATGATCATGCGCATCACGGCATCTCGATCAATCGTCAGCAGCTCACCGAGCGGTTGGCGGCGCTGCTGGAGAAGCCGATTGTCCAGAGAATCGTGTTTGAGCCCAGCGTTGATCTGAATGCGCCAGCTTTCAAGGGCCTCAAGGCGTTGATTGATCTGGCCACCGGCACCGAGTTCGATGCGTTGATCAACAGCGGCACGCTGATGCCGTCGCGCTTGCGCGAGATGTTGATCGATGCGGTGCTGGAGGCGTGGCCGCACAATTTCACCGAGGCGCTGCGCCAGCCGGCGCCATGTGTGGCGCCGCGACATGTGAAGGTGGCGATGGAGTTTATCCAGGCGCATCCGCAGCAGTTGGTCAGTGGTGTGGATCTGGCGCGGTTGAGCCATGTCAGCCAGCGCGCCTTGCAGGAAGGCTTTCGGCGTTTTGTCGGGATGACGATTGTGGCTTATCAGCGTCAGGTGCGTTTGCAGCGCGCCTATGAGGCGTTGGCGCGCGGGCATGCAGGCTCCGTGACGGAAGTGGCGTTGCGGTTTGGCTTCAGCAATGTCGGGCGCTTCTGTCAGTATTTTCAGAGTGCTTACGGCGTGAGCCCGGCGGAGCTGAAGGCCAGGCGTTGACCATTCGGTCCGGCGAAACCTGCATTTGATTGAACAGCAGAAATCTCAGGGCGACTAACCCCAGACAGGCCACTTGGCAAAAAGGGGGTTTTTATGACCGAGGATTTCATCGGCTTTTTCACAGCACACACGATTTTAGGCATTTCACTGGCGAACTGGGTACTGGCGTTTCTCGCCGCGACGCTTAGTTATTTGCTCACCACCACGGCGATCCGTTTCGTGTTCCGCAAGGTGCAGGCGCGGGCCAGCGCCGGCAATGGGCATCTGACGTACATGGCCAGCGAAGTGCTGGCGGCGACCAGCACCACGCTGCTGCTGTTGGCGTCGATTCTGGTCGGCATCGGTTTGCTGGATTTGCCGGAGCGCTGGCTCGGGCGGGTCAGCAGTTTATGGTTCGTGGTGGCGGCGTTGCAGGTCGGCCTGTGGACCAACCGCGCGCTGGCGCTGGGGTTGCATCGCTATTTCTCGCGGCATAACGCGACCGGCACTTTTCAGGCGAGCGCATTGGCGACCCTGAGCCTGTGGGGCGTCAAGGTGTTGCTGTGGGCAGTGATTCTGCTGGCTATGCTGTCGAACCTGGGCGTCAACATCACTGCGTTCGTCGCCAGCCTCGGTGTCGGCGGTATCGCTGTGGCGCTGGCGGTGCAGAACATTCTCGGCGACGTGTTCGCCTCGCTGTCGATTGCCGTCGATAAGCCGTTTGAGGTGGGCGATTTCATCGTCGTCGGCACGCTGGCCGGTACGGTCGAGCACGTCGGCCTGAAGACCACGCGCATCCGCAGTCTTGGCGGTGAGCAGATTGTCATGGCCAACGCCGACATGATCGGCAGCACCATTCAGAACTACAAACGCCTGCAGGAGCGTCGGGTGGTGTTCGAGTTTCGTCTGACTTACGAATGCACCACCGGACAGATTCGCCAAATCACCCAGCGCGTAGAAAGCATCATCAAGAATGAAAAACAGGCACGCTTCGACCGCTGCCATTTCCGCAGTTTTGGTGAAAGCGCGCTGGAATTCGAAACGGTGTACATCGTTCTGGACGCCAGCTACAACGTCTACATGGACGTGCAGCAACGCATCAATCTGGCAATCATGGAAGCGGTGGCCGAGCTGGACGCGACGTTCGCCTTCCCGGCGCGCACCGTGCATGTCGCCTCGCTGCCCGAACCCACCGCGCAGCCGGCACGCACACAGCAACCTTCGCGTGCGCAGCATGCTTGAACTGAAGAGCCCGGCAATTTGCCGGGCTCGCTGTGTTCAAAACGCGTAACTGGCCTTGAGTCCGCCATTGAAACCGTGGCTGTCACCGCCACCGTTGGCCCCGACCTCAGCGCCGACACTCAGGGCGCCGAGGTTTGCCATCAAGTTGGCGCCGCCACTGAACTGATCGCGGTTATCGAACGCCGCGCGCTGCTCGATGTCCAGCCCCAGCAGGTGGCCTTCGCTGTCGACGTGCTGATCGCCGAGCGCACGTTCATAGCCCACGCGAACGCCCGGGACCAACTGCCACGCGCCCATGGCCACTGGGGCAAATGACACGTCGAGATTGGCAACCGCGCTGCGGCGGGTCTGCTCGATGCCATCGACGTCGAGTGCCAGCTCACTGCCCTTCTCTTTGAAACCTTGCAAGTCGAGATGACTGACGCGAAAGCCCAGACTCGGCTCGAGAATCACACTGCTGAGCGGCAGGCGATAACCCAACGCCACGGTCGCGCCAGTGAGATTGCCGTGAGTGTCGCCCTTGGCTGTGCCGAGGCCACCGCCGAGCTCGCGTTTGCTGTCGTAGTCGACGTATCCGGCGCTCGCGTTGGCATCGACGAACACGCCGCGCTCAAGGCTGATGAGGCCGTAACGCGCACCAAGGTTGAGGAAGGTCAAGTCAGTCTCGGCCTCGCCACCCGCCCCGCCGACGCTGCCCTTGCTGTAGCCGAAACCGCCGCGCGCGCTGAGTTGTTCGCTGAAGCGCTGGGTGATGCCGAGCATCAGGCCCTGGCTGTGTTCGTTGCTGCTCTCCGCATGGGCCGAGCCGTTCGTGCCGAGGTAGCTGGCAAGCGCGGTGATCCAGAGGCGGTATTGGCCGACCTTCAAATCGCTGCCGCTGGCGAACGGCGCGGCGGCCTGTTCGATCATCGCGTTCTGCCGCAGCAGGTAGCTGGCCGCATCAGCGTGGACCTGTCCGCCAACTTGAGATTCGACACCGCCCAGCGTGCCGGCGTCGATCGCCGATTGCAGGTAATAGTTGTAGGCGCTGTAAGTGCCGGACAGCTCGGAGTTCTGCAACTGCCGCAGCAACTCGGCGCCAGCAGCGGCGTTGCCGATCAGCCCGGCCTGCCCCGGCAAGCTGTTGTACTCGACCAGCTTGCCGCGCAGCACGTAAATGGTTTCCGGGGACAGACCGAGGCCCTGCTTGAGGTAATTGTCCATGCTGCCGTACTCGGCGGCGACCTGGTCGAGACCGGCCTGCAAGTAACTGGCCTGCACCCCGAGCAACGGCTCGTAGACAGCGGCCATGCTCGGCGGCAGCGCTTTCAAGGTCGCGGCGACACGGGCGGCGGTGTAGTCGTTGGTCGCCAGATAATTGGACATGATCGTAGCCTCATCGACGCCAGCGATGCTCTGCAAAACAGCGGCGGTCCAGCCAGTGCGGTCCTTGCCGGCGGTGCAATGAAACAGCTGCGCGGCGTCGACACTGGCCAGCTCATTGAACAACTGGCCGAACTGCCCGCGCATGCCGGCATCGCTGACGAACGCACGGTTGGTTTCCTCCATCATCGCCACCGCTTCGGCGGCGCTGTGGAACGAGATATTGGTGATGTTCGCACCCGAGGTGGTGCTGCCGATGATGTCGATGTTGCGATAGACCGCGCCGCTGATCATCGTGTCAGGCGTGGCGGCAATTTCGCTGGGCGTGCGCAGGTCGTAAATGGCTTTGATGCCGAGACCATTGAGTGTCGCCAGATCCGCCGCCGATGGGGTCAGCGCGTTGGAGCGGTAGAACACGCCACTGCGCATAACGCCGTCGTGGGCGGTGGAGTACGCGGTGGTAATGCCGGCGATGTCGCGGAAGTTGTCGATGCCGGACAAGCGCGGCGTGTCGAGGGTGACAGGCTCGGCCGCATGGGCAGCGGCGATGGAAAGGCTCAGAACGGACAGCGAACACAGAAGACGTTGGAACACAGTGCAGCCTCATGAAATCAGCGTTGGGCTGGTCACTATGGTCAGGCGAGTGGGAAGGAATATGACAGTTTCGGCTGGCTACAAAATGCCTGCGCGAATGGGCCGTGGGGTGCGTGATCGGTCCATCAATCCTGCTTGAATGTGTTGACGATCCCTGTGGCGGCGAGCCTGCTCATGAAAGCGGCGTGTCAGCCGATTATATTCAAACTGAAAAAAGCTTTCGCGAGCAGGCTCGCTCCCACAGGGTTTGGGAAAGTATCCGTTTTTTCAATTTGTCGCGCGCAATGCCAACCCCTTATAAGACTGCCATCACTTTCAAGAACAAGAGGCTGTACCCATGAGCAACGCCTGGAACGAAGGTTATTTCACCGACGAAGGCTACACCTACAGCTATAGCCGGGAGATCAATCCGGTGTTCCTGCGTTACTGCCTGTTGTTGCGTGGGTTCGCCACGCTGGAAAGCAACGACGGCGTGCACTGCGAACTGGGCTTCGGTCAGGGCGTGTCGATCAACATCCACGCCACGGCCAACCCGGGTTCGTTTGTCGGTACGGACTTTCACCCGGGTATGGCCGCCCATGCCATCGACCTCGCGACTGCCGCCAACAATGGCGCGCGTCTGTATGACGACAGTTTCGAACAGCTGCTAGCGCGCAATGACCTGCCGCAGTTCGACAGCATCAGCCTGCACGGTATCTGGACCTGGGTCAGCCGCGACAATCAAAAACTGATCGTCGAATTCGCCCGCCGTCACCTTAAACCGGGCGGTATGCTTTACGTCAGCTACAACTGCTTCCCCGGCTGGTCGCCATCGGCGCCGCTGCGCAATCTGTTCAGCCTGCATGACCGATTCGCCAACGCCTCGGCGCGCTCCGATGAGCGCATCGACGCCGCACTGGAGTTTTCCGAAGCGCTGCTCGCGGCCAATCCGAAGTATGCCGCTGCGGCGCCGAGTCTCGGTGCGCGGCTGCAGAGCATCAAGGGCCAGGATCGTCACTACGTCGCCCACGAATATTTCAATCGCGACTGGAATTGCATGTACTTCGCCGACATGGTCGACGCGCTGGCCCCGGCCAAACTCGACTACGCCACCACGGCAGTGCCGCTGGACTCGGTCGACCCGCTCAACCTGAGCGCCGAAGGCATGGACTTTCTGGAAACCATCGAACACCCGATCATGCGCGAGCAAGCGCGGGACTACTTCGTCAACCAGCACTTCCGCCGCGACCTGTACGTGCGTGGCGCGACGCGCCTGTCCGCTGCCGAACGCCGGGCGAGAATGCTGCACAGCCGTTTCGCGTTGCTGCAATCCTGGGAAACCGTGGCGGGCTCGGTCACCGGTCCTGCCGGCGAAGCGACCCTGCAAGCGGAAATCTACGGCCCGGTGCTCGATGCCTTGGCGGCGCAGAACTATGCGGCCAAATCCATGCGCCAATTGCTCTCCGAGACTGCGATGGCTTACGACGACCTCGAACAAGCCCTGGCCGTGCTGATCGGTATGGGCGCTGTCGCTCCGTGCCAGAGCGAGGCCGCCGAGTCGCAGGTCAGCGGTCGCTGCGCCGCGCTCAATCTGCAACTGTGCAAACGCTCGCTGTACGGCGCCAACATCCAGACCCTGGCCAGCCCGGTCACCGGTGGTGGCGTGACGGTCAGCCGCTTCCAGCAGCTGTTCCTGATCTCGATCAAGCAAGGCAAACAGCAGCCGGCCGAATGGGCGCAACTGGCGTGGGGGGTGATCAGCGAACAAGGTGAAGTGCTGATCGACAATGGCCAACCGCTGCTCACCGCTGAAGCCAATATCGCCGCACTGACCGCACAGGCGCAGGTGTTCGCCGAGCAAACGCTGCCTGTGCTGAGGGCGCTTAAAATCGCTTGATTGCAAACGAACCAAGGTGGGAGCGAACCTGCTCGCTCCCACATTGTTCGAGGTACGTGGCTAAGCCAACCGTCCTGTTTGCGGAACTTTCCGCGCTCTGCCGCCCGTCCTGCCACTCGGCAAAAAACGAAATTTCTGCTGCGCGCCCTCCTCACAAACTATGCATGCGCCAACGCCCACAAGGGCAAAGCGCGATAGCCTGGTCTGAGGAAAATTTGAATGTTCATACATAACAAGCGACTTCAGTACACCGTTCGTGTTGCCGAGCCCAATCCGGGTCTGGCCAATCTGCTGCTGGAACAATTCGGGGGCGCCAATGGCGAACTGGCCGCAGCAGCGCGCTATTTCACCCAAGCCTTGGCCGAGGAAGATCCGGGGCGCAAAGACCTTCTGCTGGACATTGCCACCGAAGAGTTGAGTCACCTAGAGGTGGTCGGCTCGATCATCGTGATGCTCAACAAGGGTGCCAAAGGTCAACTCGCCGAGGGCGTGCAGGAAGAAGGCGAGCTATACCGCGCGTTGAATGGCGCCGGTAATGACTCGCACATCACCAGCCTGCTCTATGGTGCCGGCGCACCTCTGGTCAATTCGGCTGGTGTGCCGTGGACGGCGGCCTACGTTGACTCGATCACCGAGCCGACCGCCGACTTCCGCTCCAACATCGCCGCCGAAGCACGGGCGAAAATCCTCTACGAACGCTTGATCAACATCACCGACGATCCGGGCGTGAAAGAGGCGCTTGGTTTCCTGATGACTCGGGAAATCGCCCATCAGCAGTCGTTCGAAAAAGCCCTGCATTCGATCCAGCCCAACTTCCCGCAAGGCAAGCTGCAGGGGATGCCCGAATTCACCAACAAGTACTTCAACATGTCCGGCGAGCCCAACGTTCGTGGCCCCTGGAACGAGGGCGGTGCGTGGGAGTACGTCGAGAACCCGGAACCTGCGGTCGATGGCGGCGATGGTCTGGCGACCGTCTCCCTTCCGGCTGAAGACGCACAAGTGCTTGAGGCGATGAAGACCCGCACGGCCTCCGACCCACTCAGCGAACCGGTGACCGGTGCTGATCTGGGCTCCGGTTACGTGCAAGGCAAAGATGTCTGAGTCCAGCCCGGCGGCCCCGATCCGGGGTCGCCACTTGCTCAAGGTGAACAACATGAAAAGCAGCAAAGTCTCGGCACTGACCACTGAACATTTTCAACGCTTGATGGAGCATGCATACGCGTGTTTTGAGCTCGACTGCAAACAGGCCTGTCGGGGGCTGAAAGTCAGCATGGCCGTCAATGTATTTGGCCTGGGTACGCTGCTGCCGAATAACTTCGCCGAGGAGACCACCGTCCCGCCAGCGGACGAACATCCAGCCGTCGACGACGCCTTGCCCACGATGCCGGTAGTTGCCAAGCGCGCATTGGCATCGCGCAACCGTTCAATCGAGGTGGCTGAACCATTCCATCGGTAAAAGGAGCGCGACATGAGAACACTTAAAAATCCGGGTTTGCCCTCAAGGCCGATCATCGCCCCCGGCCTCCTGTTTCTGCTGGGCTGCGCGATACTCGCCGGCGGAACGCTGATCATGATGAGCGAGCTGGCGGGGAAAGTCGTTGCGATGTGAGCCTGTCGCTGCTGCACATTCAAAACAGCACCGCAGCCGCTTCCCTCATGAAGATCTCAACGGTCTTCGGTCCTATCCCCTCGAACTCGGACAGGCGCTTCTCCAGCGCCTTGCGATCCGCGCTCGCTGCGACGATGTTACTGACCTTGCCGGCGTACTCGCTGTTGAGCTTGCTGGCCAACGCGAGTAATCGCGACGCCGTGCTCTCGTCATAGCGCACGTAACGCGCTTGCCCCAGCATGGACACCAGCTGCCGATGCGTACACTGCGCGAGTCTTTGCGGCGTGTCTTTCTGATACTGCTCTACTATGACCTGATACGCCTTGGCGGCGATCGCGCCCTGTATCCTTTTGCCCATCAGAAAACTGGCCACCAGCCATTTGAACAGGCCGGATTCGTTGGCGTTTCGCAGGTCGATGTTCAGGTCACCGGCCGTGATGATTTCACTCACAAGTCTCACCTCAAGGCGCGCGTCTATTACAGATGTTGACCCGGCACGGCTTTGAACGATCCAATGGCCGCCGCCCGACAAGGGCAATAAATTGAATCCCCAGTGGAAAAGGATGGTCATCTTTCAGAGATGCGAGATGACAAGCATAAGGACCTTCAAATGCTCGGCCGCAAACTGCCCGACAGCCAAGGGCATGACGCTGCAGAAACCGCTCCCATCAAAGCTTCCAGCGACATAGCCGCTTTCCGCCTGACCGTGATCTTTATGCTGACGGTGATTCTGGCGTTTCTGGGAGTGGAAGGATGGCGGACGTGGCGTGACTACCATTCGGCGTTTTCGTCCGCCCGGGATTCGGTCACCAACCTCGCGCGGGCAACGGCGCAGCACGCCGAAGACGCCATTCGCCAGGTCGACGTATTGACCGCCGCGCTGGGCGAGCGCGTCGAAGGCGATGGCTTGCAGAACATCGATGTGCCCCGGATCCACAAGTTGCTGGTTCAGCAGGCCAAGTTGATGCCGCAGCTGCACGGCCTGTTCATCTACGGCCCGGACGGGCACTGGATCGTCACCGACAAGGAAAACATCCCGGATCCGGCGAACAATGCCGACCGCGATTACTTCCAGTACCACCGCACCCACACCGACCGAAACGTGCGCATCGGTGATGTCGTCAAAAGCAAATCCACGGACGACCTGATCATTCCGATTTCCCGCCGCTTGAACAACCCGGACGGCTCCTTCGCCGGTGTGCTGCTGGGGACGATCAAGGTCAGTTATTTCGTCGACTATTACGGCGATTTCAAGATCGACGACAAGGGCGCACTGGTACTGGCGTTGCGCAACGGAACGATTCTTGTACGTCGCCCCTTTATCGCCTCGGTGATCGGTCAGAGCCTCGCCGACAGCGAGGTTTTCAAGAACTACCTGCCCTATTCCAATCAAGGCATCGCCGAAGTCAGAGCCGTCGTCGACGGCACCCAGCGTCTGTATGGCTACAGGGCTTTGAGCACCTATCCGTTGGTGGTAGAAACCGGCCTTTCCCGCGAATCGATCATTGCGCCGTGGCGCTGGGACCTGATCAAAACCGGCTTCGTGTTGATGTCGGTGATCACCGCTTTCACGATCTTTGGGTGGATCGTCTTGAGGCAACTGCGCCAACGGATGGTCATGGAAAAGGACTTGCGCCGTGCACACCAGGCCATGAAGGACATGGCCCTGACCGACAGCCTGACCGGGCTGGCCAACCGCCGCCGCCTGGACACCGCGCTGGCTGACGAAATCCGTCTGGCCAGACGCCAGGGTTCCTCGATTTCACTGATCATGATTGATGTTGATCACTTCAAACTCTACAACGACACCTACGGACATGCGGCGGGCGACGATTGCCTGAGCGCTGTCGGCCAAGCGATTGCGCGAGCGGTCAAGCGACCGGGTGATCTGGCCGTGCGCTATGGCGGCGAGGAGTTTTCCGTGTTGCTGCCCAACACGGATATTCGCGGGGCGGCGCTTGTGGCGCAGGAAATTCTTGAGGCCATTCGATCCTTGCGGATGGAGCACAAAGCCCATCCGCTGGGTCACGTCACCGCCAGCGCGGGCATCGCGGTTGGCAAACCCGCCGAACAGGAGGTGAGCCCCGCCATGCTGATCGATTCGGCTGACAAGATGCTTTATGCGGCGAAGCAGCAAGGCCGGGACCGTTATTGCAGTGGCGGGGACAGTGGCCTGGAATTTGCTGGACCGTGACGGTCAATTAGTCCGGCTGACCACCCGGATATGTGTAATCCCCACCCGCTCTGCCTGCTCGAGAATCTGCTCTGGAGTCGAATCCGCGGTGGGCATGACCAGGCTGTTTTCGGCATCGCCCAGGTGCAGTTCCAACAGATGCATCGCCGCGTCGTGCTCGGCCAGTTGCGCTTCCTTGAGCTCGAGCAGATAGGTACGGGGCTCGCCTTTGAATCGGTATTCGATGTGATAGGTGTACATGATGTCGTCCGCGTCGGTGGGAAAAGGCAGTGTTTATCCTGATGCGACGGTCAGCTTTTAGTTCAACCTGACTGCCATTTTGCGTTTGCGAACAAACTTTTTGCGCAGCGAAGCGTCCTCTTCTTAACTCTCCATAACAGCTGATCACAGCTAAGGACCGGCAATGACCTTCTTCATCTTCCTCTTGGCCTGCGCGGCGGCGGCAACCACTGGCGTGATGTTCAAACCCGGCCCGTGGTACGAAGCGCTGACCAAACCCTCCTTCACCCCGCCCAACTGGGCGTTTCCGGTAGCGTGGACGATTATCTACCTGCTGCTGGCCTGGGCCGGTTATCGCCTGAGCCTGATCCCCGGCAGCCAAACGGTGCTGGCCTTGTGGGCCGCGCAAATCGCCCTGAACACGCTGTGGACGCCAGTGTTCTTCGGCGCGCATCAGGTGTTGGCGGCGTTGGTGATTCTGGCGGTGTTGTGGGTGGTAGTCGCGGTGATGGTGGTACTCGCCCTGCAACTGGACGTGGTCACCGGGCTGATTCTGTTCCCGTATCTGGCCTGGCTCTGCGTTGCGCTGGCGCTGAACTGCTCGATCCTGATGAAGAATCGCCTGTGAGCGAATTTCCATGGCCACAAGGCGAGCGCGAACTGGCTCAGGTTCGCGCGTTCAACAAAAAGCTCGCCTGGCTGCCGCGCTTCAAGGTGCGCAATCGAGTCACCCCACGGCTGATTCAGGCGTTGCTTCGGGCGGGTCAGCTCGGCGGCGCCGGCAAGTTGCGCCAGCAGGGGCTGACCGCCGAACGCAAGATCATCGACACGGTGCCGGTACGCATCATCCGTCCCAAGGGCAAAGCCAGAGGCGTGGTGCTGGATTTCCATGGTGGCGGCTGGGTGATCGGCAATGCGCAGATGAACGACAACTTCAACATCGCCATCGTTAATACCTGCGACGTGGCGGTGGTGTCTGTGGATTATCGGTTGGCCGTGTCGACGCCAATCGAGGGCTTGCTGGACGATTGTCTGTGCGCCACGCGCGGCATCTTGAACGATGCTGAGTTTGCTGGATTGCCCGCAGTCGTCGTCGGTGAATCGGCCGGCGGGCATCTGGCGGCGGCCACCCTGCTCGTGCTCAAATCTTCGCCCGAACTGCTGCAACGGATCTGCGGCGCGCTGCTGTATTACGGCGTCTACGACCTGACCGGCACACCCAGCGTGCGCACCGCACCCGCCGACACCCTGGTGCTCGACGGCCCCGGCATGGTCGACGCGTTACGCCTGCTCACGCCGGATATCAGCGACGAACAACGACGCCAGCCACCGCTGTCGCCGCTGCATGGCGATTTCAGCGGACTGCCACCAGCGCTGCTGTTTGCCGGCGACCTCGATCCGCTGCTGGATGACACGCGGCTGATTGCTGAGCGCTGGCACCACGCGGCGCCGGTGGAGATGTACGTGCTGCCAGAGTGTCCGCATGGCTTCATTCACTTCCCCACGGCCACTGCTGACCATGTGCTGGCTTACAGCAGGCAGTGGATCTCGGCACGAGTGGCGAGCTACTCAGCGAAATCCGCCGAAATCAGCCCGGCGCTTTCGTAGCTGCCAATCAACTCATCAAACAACGCAATATCCCCTCGGCTGCGCGCAATCAACTGCGCGCCAGCCACCGCCGCGTAAATCGCCCGCGCCCGCGCCTTGCAGCTGTCTTCGTCGGCAGATCCAGCAGCGATCAACACTTGGGTCAGCCATTCGATATTGACCTCTGCGAACTTCTTCACCTGGTCCTTCACCGGGTCTGGCAGATCCTGGTATTCGGCAGCCATGAAGCTGACCAGGCACAGCCGATTACTGTTTTTCAGCGAAGTGCGGAAAATCGACGGGTACAACTTCAGAGATTGCTGCGGCTCGGGATTGGCCTCACGAATGTCGTCCAGCGCCTTGGCCGCGTCTTGCCAGTAACGCTCGGCGACTGCCGCGCCGAGGTCGGCCTTGCTGGGAAAGTGGTAGTAGATGCTGGCGTTCTTGATACCCACCACTTCACCGATGCTACGGAAGTTGATGCCGTTGTAGCCGTGGGTCTGCGCCGCTGTTTTGGCGGCGTCCAGAATCGCTTCGCGCGCGTTCACGCTCATGTCTGTGTCCTTGATGACCGTCGATCAATGGGGCGGATTGTACTCGTGAAAGATTTACCTGCCAATTGGCAGGTAGGGGATTGACAGGAATAAATTCTGGTCGCAGTCTTTGCCTACCAACTGACAGGCAGGGCAACCGAAATGACCGCTAACTCGACTCAAAACGACGCTCACTCCATTTCCGCATTGAAAATCTACGACTGGTACAACGGCCCCTACCCGGCCCGCGTACGCATCGCCCTGGCGGAAAAATCGCTATTGGCCCGCACCGAATTCATCCCAGTAAATCTGTGGAAAGGCGAACACAAGAACCCCGAATTCTTGCGCTTGAACTACTCCGGAACGCTGCCAGTGCTGGAGCTGGACGACGGCACGCTAATCGCCGAGTGCACCGCCATCACGCAATATCTTGACGCCCTCGACGGCAACCCGGTGCTCACCGGCCGCACACCCATTGAGCAAGGACGGATCCACATGATGACCAAACGTGCCGAGATCGAATTTCTCGATGCCGTCAGCGTGTATTTCCACCACGCAACCCCGGGACTTGGCCCGGAAGTGGAGCTGTACCAGAACGCCGAATGGGGCATGCGCATGCGGGACAAGGCTGTGCGCGGCATGCGCTACTTCGACAACTTGCTGCGTCATCAGCCGTTCGTGGCCGGCGCCAGTTTTTCCATGGCCGATATCGCCGTGTTGGGCGGGATGATCTTCTCGGCGCTGGTTGAGTTGGAAGTCCCGGAAGATTGCACGGCACTGCGCGAATGGCACGCGCGCATGCAGCAACGTCCGAGCGTGCAGCAATGGCGCGCGATGGTTGAGCGCGGCGAACCGTAAACCTAGCGAAAGCAAAAGGCGCCCTCACCGGCGCCTTTTTTGTTTGCGCTGAACCCCGCGCGCCCGTTCACCACATGCCGATTGTGGCTCAAACCGTAAACAGTCTTTACCCGATCCGCGCCTGTTTCCCCCGCCAGCCGCCGCATAGAGTTTGTTCCAGCAGCACACTCAACTTCAGCAAAGGAACATCTTCCATGAAAGTCTCAATGCTCGTCCTCGCACTCTTCGGCTTAAGCTCGGTGGTCATGGCTCAGGACTCGACTACCACACCTCCCGTCGAGCAATACACCTACGCCAGTCATCTCGACGTCGCCAAAATCATCTCGGAAGATCCCGTGCCGGATGTCTGCGCCGTAGTGCCGGTGCACATGACCTATCAGGATTCCCAGGGCAAGCAGCACATCCTGCAATACGAGGTCATGGGCAGCGGCTGCAGCAACGGCTGATCAGGTCAATACCTCGCACACCCATTGCGTCTCAGAGTTGGCTCGCTGAGACGCAAATGCCTTTACCGCTTCAATCGATAAGCGCCTGAGCAGTGCTCGCCAACTGCGCGCCGACCCGGGTTTTCAAGGTGTCGATGAATCGCGTGATCTTCGCATCGACAAACTGGCGAGACGTGTAGACCGCATAAACATTGCGCTCATAGGTGTGGTAATCAGGCAGCACTCGCACCAGCCTGCCGGTACGCAAATCGTCGGTCGCCGTGAAGCCTGCCAACAGACCAATCCCCGCCCCTTCGCGAATGGCCACGGCCATTGCATCCATATCGTTCACGCTGAAACTCGGCCCGCTGGGGATGAACGTCGCGTTGCCTGCCTTGCTTTTGAGCTGCCATTCATCGCGCACGTAATCGACGGTACCGAGCAGCAGGCATTGATGATCGCAAAGCTGCTCCGGCGTTTCGGGTGCGCCATGCCGCGCCAGGTATTGCGGAGAGGCCACCAGTACGCAGTGACTGACGCCGATCTTCTGGCTGACATACGCCGAATCCGGCAGCGTTCGCGCGATCAGAATGGACACGTCCAACTGATCCTCAAGCAGATTGGGCATGCGTTGGGAGAGCATCAAATCGACGGTCACTTCGGGAAACGCCTGGCGATATTCCAGCACCGCGCCGGTCACCAGTTGCCGGGCCAGTCCGGGCACGCAGTGCACCCGTAACGTCCCTCGTGGTTGCAAGGCGGCATTGCTCGCCTCGGCTTCGGCGCTTTCCAGGTCAGCGAGAATCTTCACGCAGCGCTCATAAAACCGCCGGCCCGCATCGGTCACCGAGAGACGCCGGGTCGAGCGCTGCAACAGGCGAGTGTCGAGCACGTTTTCCAACGCCGAGACCGCACGCGATACGTTACCGACGGTGGAGTCGAGATGGTTGGCCACGGCAGTGAAACTGCCCATCTCGACTACCTTGATGTACACCGACATGTTTGAAAGTTTGTCCATCCTGATCGTCCTGTAAACCTGCAGCCCACTGCGGATAACGTCGGATGCTACACGCTCGCTCCTGCGCTCGATATTACCTTCTGGGACAACAATGATTCCCTCGTGGCCGGCTAAATCAAACCGCACGCCTTCCATAGACTGGATTCCACGGGACGCCTGAACCACTGCGTACAAGGCGCCGAATGAATCCTCAACCATGAAGGCGACATCCATGAACACTCCTTACGATCCGCTCTATCTCTTCATCGGTGGTCAATGGCTCACCGCCCAAGACCGCGCGACCGCTGCCGTGGTCAACCCGGCAACCGGCGAGGAAATCGGTCAGGTGCCACTGGCCACCGCCGAAGACCTCGATCACGCCCTCGAAGTGGCCCGACTGAGCTTCGACCAATGGCGCCAGACCGTGCCGGACCAGCGCGCAAAAATCCTCAAGCGCGCCGCCGATCTGATCCTCGAACGCGCCCCGCACATCGCTGCGCAAATGACGCTGGAAGAAGGCAAGCCACTGCGCGAAAGCCTCGATGAAGTGACCCGTGCGGCGGAATATTTCGAATGGTTCGCCGAAAGCGCACGACGCATCGACGGCCGTGTCGTACCGGCCAATCGTCCGGGTGTACTGCAACTAGTGAAACGTCAGGCGATCGGCCCTGTGGCAGCGTTCACACCGTGGAATTTCCCGGCCATCACCCCGGCGCGCAAGCTCTCGGCAGCGCTGGCCGCCGGTTGCAGCGTGGTACTCAAGCCCGGCGAGGAAAGCCCTTCCACCGCGCTGGCCCTGGCCCGTGCGCTGGACGATGCCGGCTTGCCCAAAGGCGTGCTGCAATTGGTGTTCGGTGTGCCGGATCAAGTGTCCAGCCATTTGATTGCCTCACCGATCATTCGCAAAGTGACCTTCACCGGTTCGGTGCCGATCGGTCGGCTGCTCTCGGCCCGCGCTGCCGAAGGCGTCAAGCCGATCACTCTGGAACTGGGCGGCCACGGTCCGGTGCTGGTGTTTGCCGACGCCGACATCGAAAAGGCTGCCGTGGAAGGCGTTGCCAATCGCTTTCGCGGCACCGGCCAGGTGTGCATTTCCTCGACTCGTTTTCTTATCCAGCGCGAGGCCTATGCCGAGTTCGTCGAGCACTTCGTTGCTGCCACCAAGCCACTGAAAATCGGCGATGGCATGGATCCGCAAACCCAGGTCGGGCCTCTGGCGAACCCACGGCAACTGGCGAAGATGGAGCAACTGATCGCCGACGCCGTCGAGAAAGGCGCACGGGTGCTGGCCGGTGGCGAGGCGCTGCCGGGAGCAGGCTACTTCTTCCAGCCCACTGTTCTGGCCGATGTGCCGATGAATGCGCGAATCATGCACGAAGAACCCTTCGGCCCCATCGCGATACTGATGCCTTTCGATGAGTTGAGCGACGGCCTGCAAGAAGCCAACCGCCTGCCCTACGGCCTCTCGGCCTACGCGTTCACTTCCAATGCGCGCACCGCGATCGACGTCGCCGATGGCCTGGAAGCCGGAATGATCGGCATCAACCAGTACCGCATCGTCGCCACCGAACTGCCCTTCGGCGGCATGAAGGAAAGCGGCCACGGTTCCGAAGGCGGCATCGAAGGCATCGAGCACTATCTCACCAACAAATTCATCAGCCAGGTTTAAGGGGATTTCCATGTCGACTATCGATTTCAGCAGCCCGCGCGAAGCCGCCCGCGCCTTCACCCCGAAACTGGCGCAATTCGTTGACTCAACGCTGTACCCGCAGATCTGGAGTGACCCCGCCTTGGCACCCCGCGAGCGCAGTCTGATCACTGTCGCTGCGCTGATTGCCGGCGGCCACTGTGAAGAATTGCCCGCGCACCTGCGCCGCGCTGTCAGCAATGGCGTGAGCCATGAAGAACTGGCGGCGGCGATCACTCACCTGGCCTTTTACGTCGGTTTTCCGGGCGCCATCACCGCCTCGGCCATCGCCAATGCCACCCTTGCCGACACGGAGCAACGCTGAGATGAAAGCCATCAACCTGAAAGCATTCGGTTCGGCAGAAGTGCTGCAACTCGGCGAAGCGCCCAATCCTGAAGTACGCCCGACCGACCTGCTGGTGCGCGTCTACGCGGCCGGCGTGAACCGTGCCGACCTGACGCACCGAACCGGCGGCTACGGCCATGCCAACTTCGGCGACTCGTTGATCATCGGTCTGGAGATTGCCGGGGAAGTGCTCGAGACCGGCAGCGAAGTGAGCGGATTCGCCGTCGGCGAACGGGTGATGGGCGTGGTCGGCGGCGGCGCCTACGCCGAACTGGCGCGCATCGACTACCGCATGGCCATGCCGATTCCGGCACAGCTCGACTATGTGCACGCAGCGGCGATTCCCGAAGTGTTTGTCACCGCCCACGAAGCGATGCTGCACCTGGCCCGACTCAAGTCAGGTGACTCGGTGCTGATCCATGCCGCCGCCGGCGGCGTCGGCTCCGCTGCCGTACAACTGGCCTACGCCACCGGCGCCACGGTGTACGCGACCACCGAAGGCAGCAAGCTGTCGCGCGTCGAGCACCTGGGCGCCGACGTGGCCATCGACTACAAAACCGAGGATTTCGCCGCAGTCATCGCCGACAAAACCAACGGGCGCGGCGTCGACGTGATCATCGACTTCATCGGCGCGCCCTACTTCGCCCGCAACATCGCCTCGCTGGCCCACGGTGGTCGCCTGGTGCAGGTCGGCATTCTTGGCGGCGGCGGCAAGGTCGACGTGGAGCTGGAGCACATCCTCTACCGGCACCTGCAAATCATCGGCACGGTGATGAAGTCGCGCACCCAGCCGGAGAAGCACGCGATGATCCAGCGCTTTCGCGACCACTGGCTGGAACGCTTCGCCGGCGCTGCGAGTCTGGAACCGGTGGTGGACAGCACCTTCCCGCTATCCCGCGCAGCCGATGCCCATCGGCGGATGGAGTCTTCGCAGAATGTCGGGAAGATTATTCTGACGATGCAGCCCGAGGATTTGCGTTAAGGCCGGTCGATCAAATCTGGCCTTGCACCGTCCTGTTGCAAGGTCAGCGGCCAGCGCACTCAAGACTTAACACTGATCCCGCGAGCAGCAAAGACTTCACGCGCAGCCGTTATACCGTTCAAGGCGCTGGGAAATCCTGCGTATACGGTCATTTGCAAGATCACATCGACCACCGCCTCCGGTGTGCACCCGACGTTAAGGGCACCGCCGATATGCACTTTCAGTTGTGGCTGTGCGTTGCCCAGTGCGGTCAATGCCGCAACGGTTGCCAGCTCACGAGTGCAGTGATCGAGCCCGGGGCGGGCGAAGACATCGCCGTAGGCAAAACTCAGAATCCAGTCCGCAAGCTCTGGAGCAGTATCCTTCAATGAATCAACCACTGCCTGACCAGGTCCGCCAGTAATCTGCGTCAGAGCGGCTTCTCCGCGCGCTCGACGATCAGTCATCTCCACGGGCGCTGCGACACTGGTCACGCTGGCGCCGATCAATGTGGCGGACAGCAAACGATTGAAACCGGGAAGTTTACGGATCATGGTGATGCTCCTTTTGCTCGAGTTGGTGATAGATCTGAATCTTGTTATCCAGAACCTCCAGGGATTGGCTCAACTGGCTGATCTGCGCTTGCACGTCCCGGCGATGCTGCTCGAGAAGTTCGCGGCGTTCTGCCAGGGTCGAGTCGCCTGATCGACGCAATTCGGCATACCGCAGCATTTGCTGGATCGGCATTCCGGTCGCCTTCAGCCGGAGCAGAAACTCGGCCCACAGCACATCCTTCTCGGTGTATACCCGGTGGCCATTGCCACCGCGCCCAACCGGATCGAACAGCCCGATGCGCTCGTAATAGCGGATCGTGTGAGCGCTCAAATCAAGGCGCTTGGCCAACTTTGAAATTGTCAGTTCTGGATTCATGCAATCACCGTAAAGGTTAGAGCGCGCTCTAAGTCAATGGCTATTTTCCATCGAGCAGAATCAGGCAAATCGCCGACAGTATCCGCCTAACGCCGACACCGCCCTGCCCCCTAATCTGAACCCATGCAGAACACACCACTGCAACGGGTTAACCAGAGACTGATCTGAACGACCCGGACCTCAATCGAAATTTGACCGGAGTCACCGCCATGAAAACTGTAAGCCAACTGATCGCCGTCGCCACCTTCGCCCTCAGCGCCAGCGCATTCGCCGTACCGAGCAATCAGGAAGATCGTTTCTTCACCCAGGTCAGCGAACCACAGCAGACTGTTGCTGCCGACGGTTCTGACCGCACCCCACTGGGTGAGGCTCTCGCCGCTGATGGTTCGGACCGCACCCCGGGTCGTCGCGCAGCCTAAGCGCGTGCTGCCGAGACAAGAAAAGTCCTGCGGGTTTGAAACCCGCAGGACTTTTCCGTTTCTTGAGGCAAGACCTGGAAAACCCTATTGATAGGAACAGGCAATACTTCGATCCGATCCGGCATAGTCCAACAGCGTTATCCGTCCTAGCATGGACTCTCCAATCGCCTGCTGGAGTACAGATCCATGAAGACCCTTTTCATCACCGGTGTCAGCAGCGGCTTTGGCCAGGCGCTGGCCAAGGAAGCGCTCGCTCAAGGTCACCGGATTATCGGCACAGTGCGCAGTGAATCCGCGCTGGCAGCTTTCGAAGCGCTGTCGCCCGAGCGCGCTCATGGGGTGCTGCTGGACGTTACCGATTTCGATGCCATCAATGGGGTGGTTGCGGCAGTGGAGGATCGTCACGGCCCGGTGGACGTGCTGGTCAACAACGCAGGTTATGGCCATGAGGGGATTTTCGAAGAGTCATCGCTGGAGGAAATGCGCCGCCAATTCGACGTCAACGTGTTTGGCGCAGTGGCGGTGACCAAGGCTTTCGTCGCGTATTTCCGCCAGCGCCGCGCGGGGCATATCCTCAATATCACTTCGATGGGCGGCCATATCACCATGCCCGGGATCGCGTACTACTGCGGCAGCAAGTTTGCGCTTGAGGGCATCTCCGACACCTTGAGCAAAGAGCTTGCGCCCTTCAATATTTTTGTCACCGCTGTGGCGCCGGGGTCATTTCGCACCGACTGGGCAGGCCGCTCGATGCAGCGCACGCCGCGTAGCATCAGTGACTACGACGCAAGCTTCGATCCGGTGCGCAAGGCCCGGGAGGAGAAAAGCGGCCATCAGCTGGGCGATCCGCTGAAAGCTGCACGGGCCATGCTTGCGATTATCGACAGTCCAAACCCGCCGGCCCACCTGCTGCTTGGCAGTGATGCTCTGGCGTTGGTGCGTGACAAGTTGCAGCTGACGGCGGAGAGTATTGAGCAATGGGCAGCGCTTAGCCGCTCGACGGATGGCTGAGCAACGAGGAGAACCTCAATGCGGAAACCGAAAGACCCGCTCACAACGCGCATGGTCCAGCTAATGAGCCAGCTCGCCCCGCTGGAGGGTTACAACCTCAGCCAGCTGGACGCTGTGCGTTTCCTGCGCTCCAACCGACCGCTGACCCGCACGCCGGTGTTGTACGAACCGGGCATCGTCATCCTCTGTCAGGGGCGTAAACGCGGTTATCTCGGCGATGAAATCTACGTCTACGACGCTCAGCACTATCTGGTGGTGTCGGTGCCGGTACCCTTCACCATGGAAACCGACGCCAGCGAAGCCGAGCCGATGCTAGCGGTGTACATGCGTCTGAATTTCGCCCTGGCCGGTGAGCTAATTCAGCAGGTCGATGAACTGTGGGATTTCCCCAGAGCGCAGCCGATGGGCATGTACGCCTCGCCTCTGGATGAACCGCTACGCCGGTCAACCCTGCGTTTTCTTGAAGTGATGAGCAACGATGCCGACGCGCAAATCCTCGGCCCGGCGATGCTGCGCGAGCTCTACTACCGCATCCTCACCGGCGAACAAGGCGGCACCCTGCGCGCCGCCATCGCCCAACAGGGCCAGTTCGGCAAAGTGACGCGCGCCATCCACAAGATCCACAGTTGCTATCACCAACATCTCGACGTAGAAACCCTGGCCGAAGAAGCGCAGATGAGCGTGCCGAATTTTCATCTGCACTTTCGCAAAGTTACCGACTCTTCGCCGATGCAGTACCTGAAGTCGACGCGGCTGCACCAGGCGCGATTGCTGATGCTGCGTAACGACCTGACCGCGGCAAAATCGGCATTTCTGGTCGGTTACGAAAGCGCCTCGCAATTCAGCCGCGACTTCAAACGCCTATTCGGCCGCACACCCCTGGCGGAAGTTGCGTGGATGAAACAGGCCTATGCGCTGCCGGCACCGACGACTGCTTCGCCGTTTGTGTCTTCGCACTGACTTCACCCGCGTCTTGAACAAACAGAAATCCACATAGAAGGGAAGAAAGTGAATCTGAGAGCTGAGATCGAAAACGCATTTGGACCCCAGGCATTCGCCCGCCCGCTTTTCTATTCCTGGCCGGGAGGATTGCGTTTCGAACTCTCCGAAACGGGCGGAATGATCGAGCAATTCCTGACCGCTATGCGCAAATCCATAACCATCTGCGGCGACATTTTCCAAGGGGACGCATCGTTTGTCGCATGCCTGCGCATTCATTCCGGTCGCAATCGATTCGCCCACCGCAGCACTCTTCGCACCCTTAAATCTGCTGGCATCGATACTCCATCAGAGCTGTGCATCTGGAGCGAAGAAATAGACAACGAGGAATGGTTCACCGAGGAAGAACCGGAATACTGGGTCAACGTCGCCTTCGAAGCGTCTATGGCGAGCATTCAAGCATTACTCTGGTGCGCATTGGCCAAGGATTTCGCCGATATCCAACCGCGTGCGAACTGTGCTGTCTACCTGTTCAATCTGCCCAAGCGAGTCATCGTCTTTCCCTATGACGACCGAGGCATGGACGTGGTTGGAGCCAACACCGAACTACTTTTGCAGCTTTATCAACGACATCATGCCTGGTTGCTCGACCATGACCGGGCAGCGATGGCAGCCACATTCGGCAGGCTTAAACGTTAGGTGAACGCTATCGTTTCAACTTCTTCGCCATGATGATCGTGCGCTCCGTCTGATGAAACTCATCTCTGATTTTCTCGAAGCCGAGCGAAGCATAGAAGCCTTCTGCGGTGACTGAGGAAGGAACGCGCAGCAGATTGAAACCTGTGTCCATGGCGAGTGATTGAATGCTCTTCATCAGCTGTCTTCCAACACCCATTCCTTGAAAGTCCGGGTCGACAAATACGCTTCGAACAATGTTTTGATCGAGACTTGCCGTTGCGACGATTTGACTGTCGAGCGTAGCGACCAGCACCTGACGCTCAGTCAAAAAACGAAGGATCTTCGAGGGCGAAAAACTTTCAATCACTCGATCAATGATATCGGGTGGATAGTCGCGAGCATTGCTCTCACGGAGCGTCTTGATGATCGTTTCACTGATAGCCGATGCATCCGCATCCCTCGCAATGTGAATTTGAATATCCACCCAGTAACTCCTTGCTTGTCCGCTCCGTGTACAGCACTTATCGCAGCAAATTCCCCATGCGCATAGTGCTTGCCTCCTTCTGCGATTCCCCGCCCAATCCAACAGGTCAGCCACCTGCATCAGGATGGGAACATGAACACCACGGCCATTCCCGAAGGTTTCACTCCATTCACCCGCAGCAGTCCGTTGCTGGATCTGCTCGGCCCGATCTACGCCAGAGGCCACGGCCTGCAATTGGAACTGGGCTTGCTGACTGACTCCCGCCACGCCAATGGTCGCGGCACTTTGCATGGTGGTGTATTGGCGACTTTGGCCGATGTCGGCATGGGCTACGCCATGGCTTTCTCCAGCGATCCGCCGCAGCCGTTGATCACGGCGAGCATGACCCTGGATTATCTCGGTGCGGTGCAAATCAACGAGTGGCTCGAAGTGCGTCTCGAGCACTCCAAAAAGGGCCGTCAACTGGCGTTTGCTGGTGTCAGTCTGCACGTCGGAGAGCGAACGGTCGCGCGCGCCAGTGCCGTGTTCGCCGTGCCGCTGAGCTAGAGCGCGAAACCTCAGTCTGACGCTTCAGAATCATCCCGCGCTGGCACTGGAATTTGCCATGAGGGTTTCTTGCCGATCTGGCTATCGAACGTGCGTCGCGCTTGGCGGAAACCCTCGACGTTTTCCACCACCCAAGTCCAGATCGGCGACATCCGCACCAGCAAGCCCATGCCCAATGGCGTCAGCTCGTACTCGACGTGCGGCGGCACCTGGTCGAGCTCGCGCCGGGTCAGCAGGCCGTCGCGTTCCAGCGCACGCAGGGTTTTGGTCAACATGCGCTGAGTCACGCCGGTCATCTGCCGTTTGAGCTCGGCATGGCGCATCGTGCCGTACACCCCCAAGGCATGCAGGATGCCCAAAGACCAGCGACTACCGGCGTGCGCAAGCACTTCGCGGCGCACGCCATCATCGTCTCGTCTGAGCGTCTGGCAGATTGCTTCTGCCTCACTGAGCGCTTGCTGATCAGTCATTTCTTTACCTGGTATCACGCGTGTGCCTTCTTCTGAGTGCTGCCCGATCGTGCCAGCATTTGCCGATCTTACATGCAGATCTGAGGAGACATCATGACCGAATCGAACCACCCTTCCGCGCAATCCGTTCTCGTCCTGGGCGCAGGCGAGCTCGGCCTGCCGGTTTTGCGCAACCTTGCGCGAGTGGCAAAGCGCTCGCCTGGCAGCACGATCAGCGTCCTGCTCAGGGCCTCGACGATCGACAGTCAGGTGCCGGCAAAGAAATCCGAAATCGATGAACTGCGCCGTCTCGGCGTGCAGATGGTGGCGGCAGATCTGGTCAACGATTCGATCGACCAACTGGCCGAAGTCTTCGCACCTTTCGATACCGTCATCGGCTGCGCCGGCATGGTGGCTGGTCGCGAGACGCCGATGAAGCTGGCGACCGCTGCTCTCAAGTCCGGCATCAAACGCTACTTTCCCTGGCAGTTTGGCGTGGATTTCGAGGTGATCGGCCGGGGCAGTCCGCAGGATCTGTTCGATGCTCAACTCGACGTGCGCGAACTGCTGCGCGCGCAGGACAAAACCGAATGGGTGATCATCTCGACCGGCATGTTTACCAGCTTCCTGTTTGAGCCAGTATTTGAAGTCGTTGATTTCGACAACGCCACCGTTAACGCCTTGGGCAGCCTGGACACCAGTGTGACGCTCACGACCCCGGACGACATCGGCAAGCTGACCGCAGAAATCGTTTTCTTCGAACCGCGTTTTCGCAACGAGATCGTGTATCTGTCGGGCGACACGCTGACCTATGAACAGGTCGCGGGCCTTCTCGAACGCGTGCTCGGACGGCCCTTCAAGCGTAACGTCTGGACAGTGCCGCACCTGATGCAGGAACTGGAAAAAGACCCCACTCACCACATCAAAAAATACCGCGCGGTGTTTGCCCAAGGTCGAGGTGTGGCGTGGCCTAAAGCAGGCACGTTCAATGAGCAGCGGGCGATTCAGGTCACGACGGCTGAGCAGTGGGCGAGGGAAAATCTTGGGCTGTCTGCAACCTCGTAAAGCTTAGTAGCATGTGGCCACTTTTCGGTATCATCTGCTTCTGAAAAGTCCGATGGTATCCAGGAGCAGTACATGTACGGGAATGGCAGATTTGGTTTGACGCTTTTGGCTGGAGCATTGGCACTTAGCGGTTGTACTTCACTGTTTCAGGGTAAACAGTATCAATTTCCCCGGCAGGATGAACCCTCGGCGACGGTCAGGCTTAAATATGAAAGCGGCACTAACCTCGATGCGATGACCTTCAACGAATCGGGATGTTACGCAGGCTTCACGCCTTTGCCCTATACCGAGGGTTTTATCCAATCGCCGGTAGCTGTCGACAAAGAGCTGGTTTTGACTTACCGGCAAACAGTTGGTGGAAAGTTTTGCCAGATACCCTTCTCTTTCACCCCTCAGGCTGGGGCCAGCTATACGTTGAAGTCGGGCTACTGGACTGAACCCAAGGCTGGCCTTCTCCCGATCTTCACCTTCAATCAACAATACTGCGGCCTGGGCGTAGTCAAAAAAATCGGATCTCAGGAAAGCATCGAACCCATCAAGCAACTGCGTATCAAAACCGCTTTTGCATGCCTCAGATTCGTCGAGTGAAAACAACAACCTGTCTCGCTCGGCGCCCAGTAAAGAACATCCTGGTCCATCATTCTGCGGTGGCCCTTTGTAACTGGGAGCCGACACTCGACAATACTTCGCTGGCGACCGTTTACTGGCTGGAAACACCCTGGCGCTTGGCATATTCCTGCGCGAGGCTCTGGGCGGTTTGTTGAGCATATTCAATACAGGGTTCAATTCTGCTTCGCACCCCAATCTCCTCGATAGCGGCTATATACGCACTCTCGGTCAGACACTTTTCAACCAGGGCGCTCGCAAGCGGCAAAGACACTGCTGGCAACGCCGGAATAAATTCCCGGACAAAATCGGCAGCACTGGCAAGCCGGTTGGCATCGGTTGCAAAGGCCCACTCGCGCAGACTCACGTCATGCAGGTTGCCGCCTTGATCCCAGCCGTCGGCAAAACGGTCTGTTTTTCCGCAAGCGCCCAGCACTCCGCAAACCAATAAGACAAGCAACCCAGTCAGCGTTTTCACGAACATCGGTACTCACAGTATTCAGACTGAAAAATGAAGAGTTGCAAATGATCGCAATATGATTGCATTTGCGTGCAAAGAATCAGATCCGATGAAAAGACGCCACCTCTTACATCCGATGCTGCTCCAGCAAAAAATCCACAAACAACCGCACCCGCACCGGCATCGCCGCGCCGCCGACGAACACCGCATGAATCGGTTCCTCATCGCCCGGGTTAAACGTTTGCAGCAGCGGGATCAGCGTGCCGCGCTGCAAATCTTCCCTGACGGTGAACTCGCCAATCCGCGCAATTCCGGCGCCGAGTCTGGCGAACTGGGCCAGTGCTTCGCCGCTGCTGCATTCGATGTTGCCGCTGACTTTCAGTGAGAACTCCTTGCCGTCGCGGATAAACGGCCAGTTGGCTTCGGCGCGGCGGAAGTTGAAGCGCAGGCAGTTGTGCTTGAGCAGGTCTTCGGGTTGCTGAGGCGTGCCATGACGTTGCAGATAGTCGGGCGATGCCACCACGACCTGGCCGGTGTGGCCGAGCCGGCGGGCGGTGAGTGGGCTGTCCGGCAGATGGCCGAAGCGGATGGCGACGTCCGCCTGACCGGCGAGGATGTCGACGACTTCGTCGCCAAGGCTGAGGTCGACGACGATGTTCGGGTAGCGGGCGGTGAAGGCTGCGACCAGCGGCACAATGGTCAGCCGTCCATGGCCAAGGGCGGCACTGACACGCAAGCGGCCCTTGGGTACGCCTTGGTCGGTGATGGCCCCTTCCACCTCGTCCATGTCGGCCAGAATCCTCCGGGCACCGCGCAGGAAGGCCTCGCCCTCGGCGGTAAACGTCAGCGCGCGGGTCGTGCGCAGCAACAGCCGAGTGCCGAGTCGCTGTTCGGCGCGGGCGATGATCCGACTGACTGCCGAAGGCGTCAGCCCCAGCGCACGCGCAGCCGCTGAGAGGCTGCCCTCCTGCGCCACGGTGACGAACACGCTCATTTCCCCTGATCTGCCGTTGAAGTCCATTCGTGCCTCTTACGCAAAGGTGATTACCAAAATCGCCATCTACCGCCTGAAAACGATGGATCGTAGCATTGGCGGCATAGATGAGGAGACTTTCCATGCGTATCAATCCACCACTTGTTGCACTTGCCGTCGGCGCCTTTGGCATCGGCGTCACCGAGTTCGCGCCGATGGGCATGTTGCCCGGCATCGCCGCCGATCTCGGCGTTTCCATTCCCGCTGCGGGGTTGCTGGTCAGTGCCTACGCCTTGGGCGTGCTGCTCGGCGCACCACTGATGACCCTGACCACTGGCAAGATCCCCCGGCGCTATCTGCTGATCGGGCTGATGGCGATTTTTACCTTGGGCAATCTGATGTCGGCGCTGGCCACCGATTACTCCAGCCTGATGGTCGCCAGGGTGATCACCTCGCTCAATCACGGCGCATTCTTTGGGGTCGGCTCCGTGGTCGCCGCCAGCGTGGTCGCGCCGGAAAAACGTGCCGGCGCCGTGGCGGCGATGTTCATGGGCCTGACGTTGGCGACTATCGGCGGTGTGCCGCTGGCGGCCTGGTTTGGTGAGCTGTTCGGCTGGCGCACGGCGTTCTGGGGCATTACCGGCCTCGGTCTGCTGACCATGGTCGCCTTGTGGTTCGCCCTGCCCAACCTGAAAGCAGAGCAAGGCGCCGGTGCATTGGCGGAAATACGTGTATTGGGCCGCGGTCCGGTGTTGGCCGCGCTGGCCCTGACCGTGGTCGGCTCGAGTGCGATGTTCACCGTGTTCACCTACATCGCGCCGATTCTCAGCAGCGAGACGCACGCCTCCGCCGCGTTCATCACCGCCATGCTGGTGTTGTTCGGAATCGGTTTGACGCTGGGCAACATGTGGGGTGGCAAGGCCGCCGACCGCTCGATCGACCGCACCCTGATCGTGTCGCTGAGCGCATTGATCGTGGTGTTGCTCGCATTTACGGTGCTGATGCGCTGGCCGCTGCCGGCCGCCGTGGCCATTCTGATCTGGGGTATCGCCAGCTTCGCTCTGGTGCCGCCGCTGCAGATGCGCGTGATGGAAGCGGCCAAGGACGCGCCGAATCTGGCTTCGGCGGTGAACATCGGTGCCTTCAATTTCGGCAACGCGATCGGCGCGGCGCTGGGTGGCGCGGTGATCAATGCCGGGCTGGGTTATCCAGCGATTTCCCTGGCCGGCGCGGCGATGGCTGGTCTGGGCCTGCTGATGGTGCTGACGTTCGCCTGGCGCTCCAGAGCCAGTGCCGCTGCGCTGGCGTAAGTCTTCGCAGCGCTACGCCCCGCCCTGCTGATATTCGCGGGGCGTGCAGCCGAACTCGCGACGGAACACCGTGTGCAGATATTGCGCCGATTTGAAGCCGCAGGCCTGGGCAATGTCGGCAATCGCCGCATCGGTGTTCTTCAAACCGCTGGTAGCCGCCGCCAGTTTGAAACGCAGAATTTCGTCATGCACACTGCATCCGCGCTCGGCGCGAAAATGCGCTTCCAGCGATGAGCGCGACACGCCGACATAGGCCGCGACTTGCGCGGTCTTGATGCCCTGACAGGCATATTGGCGGATGAACAGCAGCGCTTGCATGACGTAGGGATTGCCCAATGGTTGATGCAGACTCGACACCTGCACGTTGACCGCGTCAGGCGGAATCAGGATTTGCGTACCGGTGGACGGCATGCCGTGGAGCATCTGGTGCAGCAATTGCGCAGCGGTCCGGCCCATGGTTTCGGTGCCCTGAATCACCGAACTCAGCGGCACACGGGTCAGGCTGCGGGTCAGCGGGTCGTTGTCGATGCCGATCAGCGCGACCTGCTCCGGCACGGCAATGCCGGCGGTCAGGCAGGCTTGCAGCAACTGGCGGGCGCGGGCGTCGCTGACGGCAATGATGCCGATCGGTTTGGGCAGGCTGTGCAGCCAGGCGATCAGTTGTTCGACGGCGCTGTCCCAGAGCGGCGCGCTGGTGCCCATGCCGCGATAGATCTCAGCGTGCAGGCCGTCGCGCTGCATCAGTTTGCGAAAGGCCTTTTCCCGCTCCTGCGCCCAGCGATTGGCTTGTGCCTCCGGCAAGCTGAAACAGGCAAAGCGCTGCAACCCCGCCTCGACCAGATGCGAGTAAGCCAGCGTGATCAATGCGTTGTTGTCAGTGGCAACGTAGGGAATCGCTTTCGGATAGGCGCGTGCATCCTCGTAGGAACCGCCCACCGCTACCACCGGCAAATGAATGTCGGCCAGCGCCTCGCCGATCAGCGGATCGTCGAAATCGGCAATGATCCCGTCACCCTGCCAGCGCTCGATGCCTTTCAAGCGGCAGAGAAAGTCCTCTTCCAGAAACAGGTCCCAGGAAGCGCGGGTGCTGCTCAGGTAGTTGCCGATACCGCTGATGATTCCACGGTCGTAGATCTTGCTGCCGTTGAACAACAGGGCGATGCGGTGCACGGGCGGTAGGCTTTTCATTGTTTTTAGGCTGTTCCGGGTCGCCTCGTCACGGCGACGATGGACACAGACTAGGCCTGCGCGCGCTGAAGCTCAATACGCAAAATCGCACTCGCAGTTGAGGTTTTTCATAATCAGCGGGCACGGGGCCGTTGCTAGTATCGAGACACCGCCAAGAACAACAAGGACAAGGTCCATGCAGTACTTCCCCAATATCGAGCCGGTTCGCTACGAAGGCCCGAACAGTGATTCGCCCCTCGCTTTCCGCCACTACGACGCCGACAAGCTGATCCTCGGCAAACCCATGCGCGAACACCTGCGCATGGCCGCGTGCTACTGGCACACCTTCGTCTGGCCGGGCTCCGATGTGTTCGGTGCCGGCACCTTCAAACGCCCATGGCAACGCAGCGGCGAGCCGATGCAACTGGCCATTGGCAAGGCTGAAGCCGCGTTCGAGTTCTTCAGTAAACTGGGCATCGATTACTACTGCTTTCACGACACGGACGTCGCCCCCGAAGGCAACTCGCTGAAGGAGTACCGCGAACACTTCGCGCAAATGGTCGACCGCCTTGAGCAACATCAGGAACAGAGCGGCATCAAGCTGCTCTGGGGCACCGCCAACTGCTTCAGCAATCCACGTTTTGCCGCCGGTGCCGCGAGCAATCCGGACCCGGAAGTGTTCGCCTGCGCCGCCGCGCAAGTGTTCAGCGCGATGAACGCGACCCATCGGCTCAAAGGTTCCAACTACGTGCTGTGGGGTGGTCGTGAAGGCTACGAAACCCTGCTCAACACCGATCTGAAACGCGAGCGCGAACAACTCGGGCGCTTCATGCGCATGGTGGTCGAGCACAAGCACAAGATCGGTTTCACCGGCGATCTGCTGATCGAACCCAAGCCGCAGGAGCCGACCAAGCACCAATACGATTACGACAGCGCCACGGTGTTCGGCTTCCTCCAGCAGTACGGCCTGGAGAAGGAAATCAAGGTCAACATCGAAGCCAACCACGCGACCCTGGCCGGCCACAGCTTCCATCACGAAATTGCCACGGCTGCATCGCTGGGTATTTTCGGCAGCATCGACGCCAACCGTGGCGATCCACAAAACGGCTGGGACACCGACCAGTTCCCCAACAGCGTCGAAGAAATGACCCTGGCGACCTATGAAATCCTCAAGGCCGGCGGTTTCAAGAATGGCGGCTTCAACTTCGACTCCAAGGTGCGCCGGCAGAGTCTCGACGAGATCGACCTGTTCCACGGCCATGTCGGCGCCATGGACGTTCTCGCCCTGTCGCTGGAACGCGCCGCCGCGATGGTCGAGAACGATCAACTGCAAGTGCTCAAGGATCAACGCTACGCCGGTTGGCGTCAGCCGTTCGGGCAGGCGGTGATGGCGGGCGACTTCAATCTCGAGTCGCTGGCCGAGCACGCGTTCACCAACGAGCTGAACCCTCAAGCCGTCAGTGGCCGCCAGGAAATGCTCGAAAACATCGTCAACCGTTACCTGTATCGCTGATCGCCAAGGGAGGCTGCCGACGCAACGACGCTGTGACAATTGCACGACAATTCTGTGCCTGCTGCGTCGGCAGATTCTCTACAGTTCTACCAGCCCGATTCATCGTCAGGCCGTGTCTTTCCAACAAAAATAAAAGGACGCACCACCATGAACAACTTGAAACGTACGCTGTTGGCCAGTGCCCTGGCGTTGTTGGCCCTGCCGGTAATGGCCGACGCCACCCACCCGAAAATCGGTTTCTCCATTGACGACCTGCGTCTGGAACGCTGGTCGCGCGACCGCGATTACTTCGTCGCGGCGGCGGAAAAAATGGACGCCAAAGTCTTCGTGCAATCGGCGGACGCCAATGAGCAGAAGCAGATTTCACAGATCGAAAACCTCATCTCTCGCGGCGTCGATGTGATCGTCATCGTGCCGTTCAACGCCACGGTGCTGACCAACGCGGTGGCCGAAGCGAAGAAAGCCGGGATCAAAGTGGTGTCTTACGACCGGCTGATTCTCAACGCCGATGTCGACGCCTATATTTCCTTCGATAACGAAAAGGTCGGCGAGATGCAGGCCGGCGGCGTGCTGAAAGCAGCGCCCAAGGGCAATTACTTCTTGCTGGGTGGCGCGCCCACCGACAACAACGCCAAGATCCTCCGTGAAGGCCAGATGAAAGTGCTGCAACCGGCCATCGACAAGGGCGATATCAAGATCGTTGGCCAGCAGTGGGTCAAGGAATGGAACCCGACCGAAGCGCTGAGCATCGTCGAAAACGCCCTGACCCGTAACAACAACAAAATCGACGGCATCGTCGCCTCCAACGACGCTACCGCTGGCGGCGCTATCCAGGCATTGGCCGCGCAACAACTGGCCGGCAAGGTGCCGATTTCCGGTCAGGACGCCGACCTCGCAGCGGTCAAACGCGTGATCGCCGGCACGCAAACCATGACCGTGTACAAACCGCTGAAACTCATCGCCTCCGAAGCGGCCAAGCTCTCGGTGCAACTGGCACGCAACGAGAAACCCGCCTACACCTCGCAGTACGACAACGGCAGCAAAAAGGTCGACACCATCCTGCTCACGCCAACGCCGTTGACCAAGGACAACATCGATTTGCTCGAACAGGACGGCTTCTACACCAAGGCGCAGATTGCCGGGCAGTGATCCGGTCGTAAATCTTGATCAGACCTGTGGGAGCGAGCTAGCTCGCGAAGGCGGTGTATCAGTCAGCGATGCATTGCTTGAACTGACGCTTTCGCGAGCAAGCTCGCTCCCACAAGGGCTTTGTGGTGTTCAGGTCCCTGGTATACGAGCCTTTTCCATGTCCGACTATCTGCTGCAAATGAACGGCATCGTCAAAACCTTCGGCGGTGTCAAAGCGCTCAACGGTATCGACATCAAGGTCCGGCCCGGTGAATGCGTGGGCCTGTGCGGCGAGAATGGCGCCGGCAAGTCGACGCTGATGAAGATCCTCTCGGCGGTCTATCCGCATGGCACCTGGGACGGCGAAATCCTCTGGGACGGGCAACCGCTCCGGGCGCAATCGATCAGCGAAACCGAGGCCGCCGGCATCGTCATCATCCATCAGGAACTGACGTTGGTTCCCGATCTGTCGGTGGCGGAAAACATCTTCATGGGCCATGAGTTGACGCTGCCCGGCGGGCGCATGAACTACCCGGCGATGATCCACCGCGCCGAAGCGTTGATGCGTGAATTGAAAGTGCCGGACATGAACGTTTCGCTGCCGGTTTCGCAGTACGGCGGCGGTTATCAGCAACTGGTGGAAATCGCCAAAGCCCTGAACAAACAGGCGCGTCTGCTGATCCTCGATGAGCCCTCCTCGGCCCTGAGCCGCTCGGAAATCGAAGTGCTGCTCGACATCATCCGCGACCTCAAAGCCAAGGGTGTCGCCTGCGTCTACATCTCGCACAAGCTCGATGAAGTCGCCGCCGTGTGCGACACCATTTCGGTGATCCGCGACGGCAAACACATCGCCACCACCGCCATGGCGGACATGGACATTCCGCAGATCATCACGCAGATGGTCGGCCGCGAAATGAGCAACCTCTACCCCAGCGAGCCGCATGAGATTGGCGAGGTGATTTTCGAGGCGCGCCACATCACTTGCTACGACGTCGACAACCCCAAGCGCAAACGGGTCGACGACATTTCCTTCAGCCTCAAGCGCGGCGAGATTCTTGGCATTGCCGGGCTGGTCGGCGCCGGCCGCACCGAACTGGTCACCGCACTGTTCGGCGCTTACCCCGGCCGCCAGGAAGGCGAAGTCTGGCTGGACGGCCAGCCAATCGACACGCGCACGCCGCTGAAAGCGATCCGCGCCGGCCTGTGCCTGGTGCCCGAAGATCGCAAGCGCCAAGGCATCATTCCGGATCTCGGCGTCGGCCAGAACATCACCCTCGCCGTGCTCGAGAGTTATTCGAAAATGACCCGCATCGATGCCGAAGCCGAACTGGGCTGCATCGACCGGGAAATCTCCCGTCTGCATCTGAAGACCGCAAGTCCGTCCTTGCCAATCACCAGCCTGTCGGGCGGTAACCAGCAGAAAGCCGTGCTGGCGAAAATGCTGCTGGCCAAACCGCGCGTGCTGATTCTTGACGAGCCGACCCGAGGCGTGGATGTCGGCGCCAAGTATGAAATCTACAAGTTGATGGGCGCGCTGGCCGCTGAAGGCGTGTCGATCATCATGGTTTCATCGGAACTGGCCGAAGTGCTCGGCGTGTCCGACCGCGTATTGGTGATCGGCGAAGGCCAGTTGCGCGGCGACTTCGTCAACCATGAGCTGACCCAGGAACAGGTACTCGCCGCCGCCCTCAGTCAGCCGGGCAGCCATAACAATAATGATCGGAAAACCGCGTAAATGAATCAGGTCAAACAACTGTTCACCCGCTACAAGATGCTCGCGCTGGTATTCGCCGTGGTGCTGATCTGGCTGTTCTTCAGCTGGCAGACCGAGGGCGGCTTCCTCACCCCGCGCAACCTTTCCAACCTGCTGCGGCAGATGTCGATCACCGGAATCCTTGCCTGCGGCATGGTGCTGGTGATCATCAGCGGCGAGATCGATTTGTCGGTGGGCTCATTGCTCGGCCTGCTGGGTGGCCTCGCGGCGATTCTCGACGTGGTCTATCACATTCCGCTGCTGGCGAATCTCAGTCTGGTTGCCCTGTGCGGCCTGATGATCGGCCTCGCCAATGGCTACATGGCCGCCTACTTGCGCATCCCCTCATTTATCGTCGGCCTCGGTGGGATGTTGGCGTTTCGCGGGATTCTGCTGGGGATCACCGGCGGCACCACCATCGCCCCGGTATCGCCGGAGCTGGTCTACGTCGGCCAGGGTTATCTGCCCCACGCGATCGGCACTGGCCTGGGTGTGCTGCTGTTCGTGCTGACGATTTTTCTGACCTGGAAACAACGACGCAATCGCGCCCTGCACGGTCTGGCGGCGCATTCGCTGGTGCGTGATGTTGTGCGCGTGTTGGTGATCGGCGCGGTGCTGGCCGGTTTCGTCCAGACCCTTAACAGCTATGACGGCATTCCCGTGCCGGTGCTGCTGTTGCTGATTCTGCTCGGTGTGTTCAGCTACGTCACCAGCCAGACCGTGTTCGGCCGCCGGGTCTATTCGGTCGGCAGCAACATGGAAGCGACGCGCCTGTCAGGCATCAATGTGCAAGCGGTCAAGCTGTGGATCTTCGGCATCATGGGCGTGATGTGCGCCCTCGCCGGCGTGGTCAACACCGCACGCCTCGCCGCCGGTTCGCCCTCGGCCGGCAGCATGGGCGAACTCGACGCCATCGCCGCCTGCTTCATCGGCGGCACCTCCATGCGCGGTGGCTCCGGCACCGTCTACGGCGCCCTCCTCGGCGCGCTGGTGATCACCAGCCTGGACAACGGCATGTCCATGCTCGACGTGGATAGTTACTGGCAGATGATCGTCAAGGGCAGCATCCTGGTGCTGGCGGTCTGGGTGGATGTGAGTACGCGCACGGCGCGGCGTTAGATGAATGAACTGGCAAGTCAGATGCACAAAGGAGCCGTGATGACATGGATTTCATTATTGATTTGCTGGCCCATCGCACAGGCGTTTTTGTACTGCGGTTATTAAGCGGCGGGCGGTTCAAGGGTGAGCGTGGCTTTGCCTCGGGTTGGGCAGTGGTAATTGGCGGTGCAGTTTTATTGGCGCCGTTCCTGGCGTTTTTCGCGTGGCTGATTAATCGAGGAGCTTGAACGCTGGTCAATAAAAACGGCAAACCAAAACTGGGGCATCGGCAGTCCGGCGCCCCGCTTTACTTGAAAGCCGACGACGACATCAGCGCTTCGCCGGTGGCTTGAACTGACGATCAATCACCAGCATCTTCGCCGCGCACAGAGCCAAACGCTCGTCGATCACCCGCTCCTGTTCGGTTTGGAGACAGGTCTCACAAAGCCCCGCATGACCGGCGCTTGCCTTGTAAAGCTCTACTTGCGGCGAGGTTTTGTACAGCTTATTGCAATTTGTACAAGTTTGACGCAGGTCGTCGTTTTCCATGGCCCTTCTTCCTGTCAAGGCACAATCGGGTCATCAACCATTACATGAGTCGACTCAAATCTGTACAAAAAAAATCAATTTGTCGCTTCGTTTGCAAAGCTTCCTAATTAATAGAACCCGCAGACTTACTTGTACTTGCGTTCCAGCTTAGTTGTATCGGCTGCTAATTTGCAGAGTTGTGCGGAATAAACGCAGCGATATTCGTCGTAAAGATAAATAACATCTAAATGCCACCACCGGCCATGTGACTTCATTATATTCCGTCGTTCCGCTTAGTCTCTTTTCTCAAACTAGCTCAGTGGAAAACACGAGCTCCTTATACCGTAAGCGCGGTCTGTATAACTTATTTTCAACCGATACGAACGCATGTCGAGATGTTAGAAAAATCTATGAATTTCCTGGCACGAGGAACATCCCTCTTTCATGAGCAACAGGAGAGCCTCATGAGCCAGACAGATTTGTACATGATCAAATACCGCCTTCACGGCGTGCCCAAATCCTTCATTATCCGCGCCAAATTGATGAACAACGCGGAAGCCTGGCAGTGGGCAAGTTGCGACGCCGGGTTGACGCCGATCCCCAAGCCCGGCCGGCCTCCGCTGAAGCGTTTCTCAAAACCTATGGCCGAACGGTTCGGCGTTACCGACGTGCAATGGCACGAATCGAAGGCGGTGTGTTGGGACGAGGATCTGGCGATATGAAAAACCTGCGCCGCCCATCTGCCCCAGAGCAGCACAACGCGAGAAACGCCGGACTTGCGTGCAGTGCGCAAAGCTCTGCCGACCAGGAGATTTGCAATGTGTGAGTACATCGTTCAACACACCGCCCCGCAACAACTGGCGACTCTTCTGGTGACCGGCCAGATGGCAAACGTAGACGCACAAGCCGATACGGCCGGTGACGGCGCTTCCGGCAAATGCACACCTGACGGGCGCCACCTCATCAAACCGGGTATGCAGGTCAATGGCATCTGTCGCCGCGACGGGGCTCTGGACTGCTTGCCCGTGCGCTGGGGCTGGTCACCCACCTGGTCGATGGGCGCCCTGCCTCCGCTGACCCATTTGCCGTTGCATCTGGTCATGCGTTCGAAGGTATTTGACCGGGTCAAACACGACGGGCGCATGCTCGTCGCGGTGGAAGGCTGGTATGAGGCCCTCGACGCCGGAATGTTCATTCATTCGCGCAACCTTGCCTACACCACAGCCCGTGAGCCTTCTCCGATCTTTCTCGCCGCACTCGCTCAGGTCAGCGGAACCCGTAGCGGTTGCGATGGCCTGGCGCTGATCACCCATGAGGACACAGAAATGAAACGTCAGCGTCTGTTGGCGTTCACCGCAAAGGATGCGCTGGAATGGCTGCACCCTGATCTGGAGTGGGCGCAGGCGCATGTATTGGCCGCGCACAAAGCTGTGCTCGAACCTCAGCTTGAACAGGTGCTGTCCTCGCAACGGACATCGCGCTTGCGCTGAATCGGGTAAAACATCTGCCCACTGAGCACTCCGCAGCGGGCAGTCGAAACGTGGCAATCATGCGTTCAAACGTCACTCACCGCCGGGTAATCCAAATACCCTTCCCAGCCCTGGCTGAACCACGTACTCATTTCGCTTTGCGCCAATGGCAACTGGCGGGCAAATCTAAGCGGCAGATCCGGATTGGCTATAAACGGCCGTCCAAACGCAATCGCATCGGCGAGCCCTACGTCCAGTTGTGCTTGCGCCCGCGCAAATCCATAGTCCGAATTGAGGATCAGCACGCCTTTGAACGCTTCGCGGATCATCCCGGCCAACGGCGGTCGTTCGGACTTGCCGAAGGTGCCGTCCAGCGGTGGCTCGCGGACTTCCAGATGAGCAATGCCGATCGCTGACAGCACCTCGGCGGCGCGGATGAACAGCGCTTCGGGATCGCTGTCACGGATGCCCTGCTCGTAGCTGCTTGGGGTCAAGCGCACGCCGGTGCGGTCGGCGCCGATGACTTCGGCGACCGCCTCGGTCACTTCCTTGAGCAAGCGGATGCGGTTGTCGATCGAACCGCCATAGGCATCGCTGCGGAAATTGTCACTGTCGCGCAGAAACTGGTCGATCAGATAACCGTTGGCGGCGTGGATCTGCACGCCATCGAAACCCGCCTCGATTGCATTGCGGGTCGCCTGTCGAAAGTCTTCCAGCAATGCGGGGATTTCTTCCAGCGGTAACGCGCGCGCCGGGGTATACGGCTGCTTGCCGGCGTAGGTGTGCGCCTGCCCCGGCGCGGTGGTGACCGATGCGGAAACCGGCTGGCCGCCGCCAAGAAAACTCGGGTGCACGACCCGGCCCATGTGCCACAGCTGCGCGATGATCCGGCCACCAGCGCCATGCACTGCATCGGTGACCTTGCGCCAGCCGGAATCATCTATCTACTGTGGGAGCGGGCTTGCTCGCGAAAGCGGTGTGTCAGGCGATGATGGTGTTGAATGTGCCGACGCCTTCGCGAGCAAGCTCGCTCCCACAGGTTTGGCATGGCTGGGGATTTGTGGTGTGGCAATACAAGCTGGTTTTTGAGGTTGCCAAGGATCTGGGGGAATCATCTATCTACTGTGGGAGCGGGCTTGCTCGCGAAAGCGGTGTGTCAGGCGATGATCGTGTTGAATGTGCCGACGCCTTCGCGAGCAAGCTCGCTCCCACAGGTTTTTCGGCATGGCTGGGGATTTGTGGTGTGGCAGCACAAGCTGGTTTTTGAGGTTGCCAAGGATCTGGCGGGAATCATCTATCTACTGTGGGAGCGGGCTTGCTCGCGAAAGCGGTGTGTCAGGCGATGATGGTGTCGAATGTGCCGACGTCTTCGCGAGCAGGCTCGCTCCCACAGTTTTTTCGGCATGGCTGGGGATTTGCGGTGTGGCAGCACAAGCCGGTTTTTGAGGTTGCCAAGGATCTGGGGGAATCATCTATCTACTGTGGGAGCGAGCTTGCTCGCGAAAGCGGTGTGTCAGGCGATGATGGTGTCGAATGTGCCGACGCCTTCGCGAGCAGGCTCGCTCCCACAGTTTTTCGGCATGGCTGGGGATTTGTGGTGTGGCAGCACAAGCTCGTTTTTGAGGTTGCCAAGGATCGGGCGGGAATCATCTATCTACTGTGGGAGCGGGCTTGCTCGCGAAAGCGGTGTGTCAGGCGATGATGGTGTCGAATGTGCCGACGCCTTCGCGAGCAGGCTCGCTCCCACAGTTTTTCGGCATGGCTGGGGATTTGTGGTGTGGCAATACAAGCTGGTTTTTGAGGTTGCCAAGGATCTGGGGGAATCATCTATCTACTGTGGGAGCGGGCTTGCTCGCGAAAGCGGTGTGTCAGGCGATGATGGTGTCGAATGTGCCGACGCCTTCGCGAGCAAGCTCACTCCCACAGGTTTTCGGCATGGCTGGTGATTTGTGGCGTGTCAGCACCGGCTGGTTTTAGCCATTGGCGGTACGCGCGACGGAGCAGATCAGACCGCGGGCCTCGTAGAAGCGGATGCGTGACGGCGTCAGTCCGCTGATTTTCGCCAGTTCGCCAATTCTCATCGTCCCACTCCAATGCACATTTCAATTGAGGTTGACTTTAAACCTGAAGGCGTCGGCTCGCTAATCAGGCAGTCATTTCCCGATTGATCGCAACCATCTGCTCGCGGGTGAACTCTGTGCCGGGCGCCATGAATCGGGCCATCAAAGCATCGCGGTTCAGCGGCGCGCGGGCTTTGTCCGCAGCTTCGAGCGCCTGTTTGAGTTCCGGCAGGGTCAGCTCGGTGCAGTAAGCGGGGGTCCCGGGTTGTTGACGCCATGAATCCTGAAGACCGCCGGCAGCGAGCGCGGTGAATCCGGTTTCTTCGACCAGATCCTGCGCGATCGCCTCAGCACGCACATCATCGCCGGCGACTGGCAAGGCGATGCGAGTTGCGGATTCGGCAGGTTGACCTTGATCGGCCAGCGTAGCAGCGAGTACGGCGTTCCACGCTTTGATCAGCGGGCGGCCGATCTGCTCGCTGACCCAGACGCTTTCAGGTTTGCCCTCGTCCACTTCCCTGATTGCCCCGTCACGCTGCGGGTAATAATTGGAGGTATCGATGACCACGACTTGCTCGGGAACCTGGCTCAGCATTTGTTTCAAATCAGGGTATCGGGCGAAGGGAATCGACAGGATAATCACGTCGACGTCGGCCACGGCCTGCTCTTTGGTCACCGCCTTGGCACCGACCTCGTCAGCGAGCGTCTGAATGCTTTGCGGGTCTTTCGAATTGGCCAGTTTGATCTGATGACCGCAGGCCGCCAGCTTGCGTGCCAGCGTCGCGCCGATGTGGCCGGCGCCGATGATTCCGACGTTCATTTCAATACCCTCTCTGGTACGTGTGTTATCGCCCGGTTGAGCGCGCGTTTGGATTGAGTCGTCGGCTCAGTCAGCCGCCGGATGGGCAAGCGCATCCAGCGTCAGACGAAGCGCCTCAATCCCCTGCTCATCGAGTTGGCAGGCAGATTTGATTTTGCCGGTGATGGCTCTGATGTCATTTTCCATGGCTCGGCTTTCAGGCGTCAGGTCGATCAGCACGCGGCGCTCGTCTGCCGGATCGCGCTTGCGCGTGACCAGTCCGGCGCTTTCCAAGCGTTTGAGTAGCGGCGTGATGGTTCCCGCATCCATGGCCAGGTAAGTGCCGAGTTCGCCCACCGACAGTGGCGCGCCATCGAGAAGTTGGAGGATCACCAGATATTGCGGAAAGGTTATGCCCAGGGGTTCCAGATACGGCTTATGCAAACGCACGACCCGGTTGGCGGCGGCGTAGAGTGAAAACGACAGCTGCGTTCCCACGTGATTTCGGCTCGAGCTCATTTCATAGTTCGCTATTGTATAGTGCGCTATATATTTCATGAGTACGATAGGAGTGTCAACCCAGGCAGCCCGTGCGGTGTCGATCAGCACCTCTGTCAGCGATCCGGATCGCCAACAGAGGTGCTGATCGCCACGCTTCGGGTTTACTTGTGCGCCAGCAACGATTTACGTTCGGCCTTGGCGTGCTTCATGGCGGCGATTTCCCGCTCGCATGCTTCGACATCGAAGGAGTTGTCCCACTTGGCGATGGCAATGGTGCCGATGCCGTTGCCAATCAGGTTGGTCACCGCTCGCGCCTCGTTGAGGAAGCGGTCGATGCCCAACAGCAACACCAGGCCCACCAGAGGTATGGAGTGAATGGTGGTGAGGGTCGCCGCAAGGGTCACGAACCCGGCACCCGCCACACCGGCCGAGCCTTTGGAGGTCAGCAGGAACACGCCAAGCAGAATCATCTGATCCATGAACGTCAGCGGCGTGTTGGTCGCCTGGGCGATGAAGATCGCCGCCATGGTCAGGTAGATGCAGGTGCCGTCTGCGTTGAAGGTGTAGCCCGTCGGCAGAACCATGCCGACCACGGATTTCTTGCAGCCGAGCTTTTCCAGTTTGACCATCATTCGCGGCAGCACCGCTTCGGTCGAACAGGTGCCCAGCGTGATCAGGATTTCATCCTTGAAGTAGCGCAGAAACTGCATCATCGGCATACCCGACCATCGCGCCACCGTGCCCAGTACGACGACGATGAAGATCAGCGTGGTGATGTACAGCGCGACCAGCAACTGCCCCAGCGACAGCAGAGTGCCAATGCCGTATTTGCCGATGGTGAACGCCATGCCGGCCCCCGCGCCCAACGGCGCCAGACGCATGACCATCGCGACGATTTTGAACAGGCCTTGCAGGAACAGATCGATGGTGTTGATCAGCGGTTTGCTGGTTTCGCCCATTTGCACCAAGGCGACGCCCATCAGCACCGACAACAGAATCACCTGCAGCATGACGCCATTGGAGAAGGCGCCGAGGAAGGTATGCGGAATGATATTGAGGAAAAATTCGACGAGGCCGCCCTGCTCGCTCGCCGCCTGGCTGTATTTGTTGACAGCACTGCCATCGAGAGTGCCGGCGTTGATGTTCATGCCGGCGCCGGGCTTGACCACGTTGACTACGATCAGGCCGACCACCAGAGCGATGGTGGACAGAATCTCGAAGTAGATCAGCGCTTTCACACCGATGCGACCGACCTCCTTGATGCTGCCCATCTTGGCGATACCGACCACTACCGTGCCGAAAATGATCGGCGCCAGGAGCATCTTGATCAGCTTGATGAAACCGTCGGCAAACGGCTGGAGCTTGGCGCCGATGTCCGGCACGAAGTACCCGATGGCAGCGCCGATGACGATGCCGATCAGCACTTGCACATAGAGCTGGCTGTACCAGCGCGATTTTGAAGTTTCCACGGAAGCACCTCATTTTATTGTTGTGGTGGGCATGTGGCTTTGGCGTCGAGGATGGCGCCTGAAGCTGCGGCCTCCGAAATCGAGGCCGCAGATGAAACCGAATCAGCCCTCGCCCAGTTCACGCATGACGGCATACAGCGCAGATTTGGCTTCGAAGCCGACGCCCGGGATATCCGGAAGCCCGACGTAGCCGTTTTCAACGCGGATGCCATCGGCAAAACCACCGAATGGCTGGAACACGTCCGGGTACGATTCGTTGCCGCCCAAGTGCAGACCGGCGGCGATGTTCAACGACATCTGGTGACCACCATGCGGCACCACGCGGCGCGAAGACCAACCCAGCTCTTCCATCACTTTCAGGGTGCGCATGTACTCGACGAGTCCGTAGGACAGCGCGCAGTCGAATTGCAGGTAGTCACGGTCAGGGCGCATGCCGCCGTGGCGCAACAGATTGCGGGCGTCCTGGTGAGAGAAGAGGTTTTCGCCGGTGGCCATCGGCAGTTCGTAGTGATTGGCCAGCTCGGCCTGGAGGGCGTAATCCAGCGGGTCGCCGACTTCTTCGTACCAGAACAGGTTGTACTTCTTGATCGCTTCGGCGTAGGCGATACCGGTCTGCAGATCGAAGCGGCCGTTGGCGTCGACCGCCAGGCGCTGGCCGTCGCCCACCACTTCGAGCACCGCTTCGATGCGGCGAATATCCTCGTCCAGCGGTACCGCGCCAATCTTCATTTTGACCACGTCATAGCCACGATCCAGATAGCTCTGCATTTCGGCCTTGAGCTTGGTCTGGTCCTTGCCCGGATAGTAATAACCACCAGCCGCATACACCCAGACTTTGTCATCGGCCACACCGTCGCGATAACGATCAGCAAGGAGACGATACAGCGGCTTGCCTTCGATCTTCGCCACCGCGTCCCACACCGCCATATCGATAGTGCCGACCGCTACTGAACGCTCGCCATGCCCGCCCGGTTTTTCGTTGGTCATCAGGGTTTTCCAGATGGCGAACGGATCGAGGTTATTGTTCTCGTGATCGATCAGGGTTTCCGGGTCGGCTTCAGTGATCCGCGCCAGAAAGCGATCGCGCATCAACGCGCCCTGGCCGTAGCGACCGTTGGAGTTGAAGCCGTAACCGATGACCGGTTTGCCGTCGCGAATCACGTCGGTAATGACCGCGACGACCGAGCAGGTCATCTTTGAAAAATCGATGTAGGCATTGGCGATCGGGGAAGCAATGGAGACGGTTTTTTCACGGATATCGACGATACGCATGACGGGTTCCTCTTGTTGTGGTGACCCAACGTTATGCGTTGCGACGACACCCGCCCAATGCTATTAATGCCGCGCCCTATGCACAGGAGGCATTGCCCTTGGAACTGGTTTGGCTTGAGGATTTTTCAGCGCTGGCCGAGTACGGCAGCTTTGTCCGGGCCGCCGAAGCGCGCCATGTGACGCAGCCGGCGTTCAGTCGCCGAGTGCGTTCGCTGGAGAACTGGATGGGTGTGGAGTTGTTCGTACGCACCCCGCAAGGCGCAACGTTGACCGAAGCCGGCCGGCAGATTTTGCCCAGCGCCCAGGAAGCGGCCAGACGCCTCTACCGCATGCGTTCCGAGGCCCAGGAAGTGGCTGGCATGGCGGCGAAAACCTTGCAGTTCGCCGCAACTCATTCGCTGTCATTCACCTTCTTCCCCCGCTGGCTGCGCAGCGCCGAGAATGGCGCGCCAATCGACGCGGTTCGCCTGCACTCCGACAGCATGGCCGTGTGCGAACAGATGCTGATTCATGGTCAGGTGCAGTTCCTGCTGTGCCATCGCCACCCCGACGTTCCGCCGTTGCTGGCACCTGATCAGTTCATGGGCAAGAAGGTCGGCGAGGATGTACTCGTGCCGCTGGCGAGTGCTTCAGCGCAATTTGGCACATCGCCTGAAACCCTGCCCTATCTGGCCTACACCCACGAATCCGGACTGGGCCGAATCGTCGCCCACAGGTTGCATGGCAAGGCTGATTATCTGCACCTGAAACCGCTGTTCAGCAGCCACTTGGCCGCAGTGCTGATGTCGATGGCGCTGGAAAGCAAAGGTGTGGCCTGGCTGCCGAAAAGCCTGACCGAACAGGAAATGGCTGACGGGCGTCTGGTCAGGGCACTGGATGAAAGTTGGGATATTCCACTGGAGATTCATTTGACTCGCCCGACGGCACCGATCAGTCCGTCGGCGGAGGAATTCTGGGCGAAGCTGGGGGAGTGAGCGCCGCGATTGTGCGTTTTGCCGGAACCCTCAGCCCCTCACCCCAGCCCTCTCCCGAGGGAGAGGGAGCCGATTTCGCTGAGGTTCAATCCTGAGTTCGACCCGGTATTTCAGGTCGGCGTATCTCTACTAAACACCTCGGTCAGTCCCCTCTCCCTCCGGGAGAGGGCTAGGATGAGGGGCTTTTGGCCTTTGACTCGATTTATGCCACCGTGAGCCCAGTCCATTGCTCCGAAACCGCCCAGAGTCGCTCCGCCAACTCGCCATCCGCCGCCCATTTCGCAACACCCTTGCGGCCGACTTCAGGTTGATTGATCGGCGCAACATTGCAGTCTTCGCAATACACGCCACCCAACTCCGCAAGCGCCGCACTGGTCGCACACCACAACCCCGTCGCGGCGCCCTGCTCCACCGTTTTAAGTCCGTTGTGGGCATCCAGCCGTGGCAGGCCCTGCTCGTCCAGCGCATCGAATGCGGCAAGTTCCGCCGTGCTCAAGTGCCGTGCCAGGTCCGTCAGGATCTGCCCCGGATGCAATGAAAATGCGCGAACGCCATGGCTACGCCCACGCTGATCCAGTGCAATCGCGAACAAGGCATTGGCTGTTTTCGACTGACCATAGGCGACCCATTTGTCATACGGCTGCTGCAAGAAATCGATGTCATCAAAGTCGACCCCGGCAATCTGATGCCCGCGCGAGGACACCGACAGCACCCGCGCCTGCCCAGCCTTGACCAGCGCCGGCCAAAGGCCGCAGGTCAGGCGATAGTGGCCCAAGTGATTGGTCGCGAACTGGCTTTCATGGCCATCGGCATCACGCAGCAATGGCGCGGCCATGATTCCGGCGCAGTTGATCAGCAATGACACTGGCTGACCCGCGCTGACCACGCTGTGGCTGAACGCCGCCACCGACTCGGCCTGCATGAGATCTATGGGCATCACGCTGACACCGTCAACACCCGCCAATGCTGCCTGAGCACGCGCCGTATCTCTGGCCGGCACAATGACTTTCGCGCCCGCCGCCGCGAGGCTTTGGACCGTAAGCAGACCCAGGCCGGAATAACCGCCAGTGACCACGGCGAGTTGCCCGTGCAGATCGACGCCGGCCATGACCTCGGCCGCTGTGCTGGCGGCGTTGAACGGTGATTGCACAGGTTGTTGAAGCGTGACCATGAGGGTAATCCTGAGTGAGCTATCGAAGGCCTTCATTCTTGGCTAAGCTCTCGGGACGAACCAGTCTGATAAATCCAGGTTTCTGTCGTGATCATCCAAAATCCTGCTGGCGATCCACTCTCTGCCGTATTGGCACTCTCGGAACTGCGCGCAGCCTGCTCGGTTCGCTTGCAAGCGGGAGGCGACTGGGCGCTGCGTTTCCAACCCATCGAACTGAAATTCAACGTGGTGCGACGAGGCGAATGCTGGCTGCGCATGCAAGGCATGCCGGCGCGCCTGTTGGAGGCCGGCGACTGTTTCGTGGTGTCGCGTACGCCGTTCATTCTGGCCAGCGGCGTCGATGTCGAGGCGGTGAACGCTGCAGATGTTTTTGCCCTCGACGGCGCCTCGGCGACGTTCGGCGTCGGCGAGGATGTCGAGTTGCTGGGGGGCAGCGTGTCGCTGTCGGGTCCAGGCGCGACAGAGCTGCTTGAGGTGCTGCCGGCCTCGCTGATCATTCGTGCCGAAACCGCAGGCGCCTCGTCGTTTGGCTGGCTGCTGGATGAACTGGGCCGCGAGTGGCCGTCGCATCAGGCCGGCTCGCAGGCAATGTGCAACGACCTGCTGCGGCTGATCTTCATCCATGCGCTGCGCCATCACATCAACAGCGCCGATGCCGAACAACTGGCGTGGCTGGGCGGGCTGCGGGAACCGGCGATTGCTGGCGTCTTGCGCGCCATTCATGCGGCTCCGGAAAAGCCCTGGCGCCTGACGCAAATGGCCGAGATTGCCTGTATGTCGCGATCCGGTTTCGCCGCGCTGTTCAAGACATGCATGGGTGTAGCGCCAGTCGAATACGCCACGCGCTGGCGGATGCGCGTGGCCGCGTTTCGCTTGCGCAATGGTCGGGATACTGTGGCGACTGTCGCCGCGTCACTGGGCTATCTGTCCGACGCGGCTTTTGGCGCTGCCTTCCGCCGCGTGCACGGAATATCGCCTGGGCACTACAGGCGAGATCCGCTCCTGTAGCCCAATGATCGAGGTTATGATCACGACAATCGCCGCCAAGGACATCCGCCGATGCCTGCCATGAAAACCCGCCCTACCCCCGCGCCACTGCTCAAGCCCGGCGAAACCGTGGTGCTGTTCGACGGCGTGTGCAAACTGTGCAACGGCTGGGCGCGTTTTCTGATTCGCCATGACCGCCAGCGCCGCGTGCGGCTGGCGACCGTGCAATCGCCCGAGGGCCAGGCCTTGCTGGCGTGGGCCGGTTTGCCGCTGGACGAGTTCGACACCATGGCGGTGCTCCGCGACCGGCATTATTGGGAGCGCTCGGATGCATTCCTGGAAGTGGTCGGGCAATTGCCGGGGCGCTGGCAGCCGCTGAAACTGCTGCGCATTGTCCCGCGTCGTCTGCGCGATTGGACTTACGATCGCATCGCGCTGAACCGCTATCGGCTGTTCGGCAGGTACGACACTTGCCTGCTGCCAACGGCGGATCATGAAAGCCGTTTCCTAAAGGCCCACGGCTAAGTTGATCAGTTGCAGCGGCGTCATTTTCGTCACCATCATCAGCACGATGACAAACATCCCGGCGAACCCGGCGACGCCCATCCAGAACCACCAGCGGTACGTGCTCGCGTAGCGATCATCCAGCGGCTGGTCAGCCTCGCCCGCGCTCAGTGCCATGCTGTGCAAGCGTTTCTGCAACACCAGCACCGGCAGCCACAATGCGCCCACACAGAAGAAAATGATCAGCGAAGTCAGCAGCCATTCGGTGCTCATCGCAAGCCCCGAGAGCCGCATCAGCAGATAGCCGGTAATGACCTGCACAAACCCGGCCGGCGTGGTGATCCACGTATCAAAGCGCACCACCATTCGTGCGACATGGGCGATCACTTGCGGGTTGCCGCTGCGGCTGGCGGCGATCAGGTAGAGGTAGGAACCCATGCCGAAACCAAAGAGGAAAATCGCCGCAATGACGTGCAAGTACTTCAGGCAGAGATAGAGCATCTCAACGATGCCCTTCGGCGAACTGAACCGACAGGCTCAAGTTGGCCGGATCGTTGATCGCCGTCAGGTATTCCTCAACGCTGATCTCGCCCACACACGGCCGCGCGCCAGGTTGCGGCGCATAACCCCGAGCCATTTTTGTAGCAAGGGCGACGGCGGCGCAGCTGGGAATTTCCGGGCCTTTGTCGTTCAGCGCGGTGAGTTGCGCGGTCATGCTCAGCGGCTGGTCGTCAAGTCCGATGCCTTGAACATCGATGTACATCGCGCTTTTGCCATCACCGAAGCGTTCGAACCACGTGCCCAAGCGATGCAGACGCGCCGCCCAGCGCACATGATCGCGCACCAGACCAAAGCGCAAGGCTTGCGCGAGCAAGGCGTTGGCGACACCGCCGAGCTTCAGGCCGGCGCCAGCCTTGAAGCGCAGCGTCTGTGCGCCATAGCGGCGTGCGAAAATACCCATGTCCGGCACATCGACATTGGCCAGCACCCGCTTGCCCAGTTGCGGCATGCTGCGCAGGGTCAGATCGAGCCAGCCCAATACTTCGTGAACCTGGCCGTTTTTCAATTGTTTGATCGGTTTGCCGGCATAGGCGAGCACGCCCTCGACCGTGGACAGCCCCGGCATTTTTGCCGAGGAAGAAATGCCATGCTCGATCGAGTCGATTCGCGCAAAACGCGAGCGCTGCTGATCGATGATTGCCGAAGATAAGGTCGGCACGGAGCTGCAACCGCTGAGCACCGCTACGCCGGCTTCCCTGGCGCGGGCGTTGAGTACATCAATGCCGTTGACGAAGGTGCGGCAGTCAGCCAGATCGCAATAATTGACCCCGGCGCCGATGCAGCTTTCAGCCACTGCGTAGGATTGCCCCTGAAACGGCCCGCCGGTGTGCACCACCAACTGGATATTGAGCTCGCGCAGCGCCGCCTGAAAATCTGCGCCCATTGCATCGCCGCACCAGCCTTCGCACGGGCGGCCCGACTGCGCTTGCAGCTCGTCAACCTTGCGCTGCAACTTGCGCGCATCGCGGCCCGACAGCAGCAGCTCAATCTCTGGCATCTGCGCCAGATGCCGACAGACGATGCTGCCGAAATTGCCGTAACCACCGACGACCATCACCCTGAATGCCATTGCCCTGTCCCTGTTCCAGCCCAAACGTATGGCGCTGAGGATATAGGCCGCAGCGGCAATCAGACATCTATTTTGCAACCGGGTATCACTGCGTCCGCTTGTCCCGGGCAAAAAGAATGAACCCAACGCCCCGCTTGTCGCCTAACGCACAGACCATCAGGAGGTAAGCCTATGCAAATCGAAACCGTGTGGATCGTATTGGCGGTCATTCTCGTGCTGATCGAGCTTTGGGCCATCAACCGGGTGCGTAAAAGCGAGGGGAAATCGAGCAATAAAGGCGTGTGGATCGTGCTGATCGTGTTTGTGCCGCTGTTCGGCCTGATCGCCTGGGCACTGGCGGGGCCCAAGCATGTCGGTCGCATTTCGCCTTCCCAGGCGAACCGGTGAACCACGGGTGCAGGCCCGACTCAAGCACCACCACAGCCCGGCTTATGCCGGGCTTGTTATATGCAATGTCTTCTGCGCGGATATCTTGCAGGCTGCACGAAAGCATTGTGCCTGCTTCGATGCCAGCCCTTGATTTAGAAGGGTTGTGCTTGATCGGCGAGTTGGCATGAGTCCTGCGATAGCCTCTTCCTGAATACACAGCAGCGTGAAAAAAAGAACGCTGTGTTCAATCCGTGAAAAGCAGAGGCCTTAAAAAAAATGAATGCCATCGACCTTCTCAAAGCCGACCATGAAAAAGTAAAAGCCATCCTCAGCCAACTGAGTGAGTCCACCGACCGCGCGCTGAAAAAACGCGTCGAGTTGCTGGGCAAACTGGAAATGGAAATCACCATCCACACTCGCCTCGAAGAAGAAATTCTTTACCCTGCCTTCAAGGAAGCCGGCAGCAAGGAAGAAGACATCATGTACTACGAGGCCAAGGAAGAGCACCGCACCGTGGACTCGCTGGTGCTGCCTGATCTGAAAGAAACCGATCCGGGCACGCCGGAATTTGCCGGTCGGGTCAAAGTAGTCAAGGAGCTGCTGGAGCACCACATCGAAGAGGAAGAAGAGGAAATGTTCCCGAAAGCGCAGAAGCTTCTGGGCAAAGCCAAGCTCGAGGAACTGGGCGCGCAAATGGAAGCCTTGAAGGCGAGCCACAAAAAGGAAATGGCGGCTAACAAGATCGCCGCATGAAGCGCTGAAGACACCGAAGCCCGACAGCGATGCCGGGCTTTTTTGTGCGCTCAAAATGAATCTCCCTCTCACACTGGATTTGGGGGTGTTCCGGAATTTCCGGGCAAGCCAGGAAACCTGTGGGAGTGAGCTTGCTCACGAAGGTGTCAGGTCAGCCAGATCATCTATGACTGACACTCCGCTTTCGCGAGCAAGCCCGCTCCCACACTGGATTTGCGGGCGTTCAGGAATTTCCGGGCAAGCCAGGAAACCTGTGGGAGTGGGCTTGCTCACGAAGGTGTCAGGTCAGCCAGATCATCTATGACTGACACTCCGCTTTCGCGAGCAGGCTCGCTCCTACACTGGATTCGCGAGCGTTCAGGAATTTGCGGGCAAGCCACAAAACTTGTGAGAGTGAGCTTGCTCACGAAGGTGTCAGGTCAGCCAGATCATCTATGACTGACACTCCGCTTTCGCGAGCAGGCTCGCTCCCACACTGGATTTACGGGCGTTCAGGAATTTCCGGGCAAGCCAGGAAACCTGTGGGAGTGAGCTTGCTCACGAAGGTATCAGGTCAGCCAGATCATCTTTGACTGACACTCCGCTTTCGCGAGCAGGCTCACTCCCACATTGGATTTGTGGTGTTCGGGATTTTCTGAGCGAACCATGAACCCTGTGGGAGTGGGCTTGCTCACGAAGGCGTCAGGTCAGCCAGATCATCTATGACTGACACTCCGCTTTCGCGAGCAGGCTCGCTCCCACACTGGATTTGCGAGTGTTCAGGAATTATTGAGCGACCACGAAAAATGTGGGAGTGAGCTTGCTCACGAAGGCGTCAGGTCAGCCAGATCATCTATGACTGACACTCCGCTTTCGCGAGCAGGCTCGCTCCCACATTGGATTTGTGGTGTTCGGGATTTTCTGAGCGAACTATGAAACCTGTGGGAGTGGGCTTGCTCACGAAGGCGTCAGGTCAGCCACATCATTTATGACTGACACTCCGCTTTCGCGAGCAAGCCCGCTCCCACACTGGATTTACGGGCGTTCAGGAATTTCCGGGCAAGCCAGAAAACCTGTGGGAGTGAGCTTGCTCACGAAGGCGTCAGGTCAGCCAGATCATCTATGACTGACACTCCGCTTTCGCGAGCAGGCTCGCTCCCACACTGGATTTGCGGGCGTTCAGGAATTTCCGGGCAAGCCAGGAAACCTGTGGGAGTGGGCTTGCTCACGAAGGTGTCAGGTCAGCCAGATCATCTATGACTGACACTCCGCTTTCGCGAGCAAGCCCGCTCCCACACTGGATTTGCGGGCGTCCAGGAATTTCCGGGCAAGCCAGGAAACCTGTGGGAGTGGGCTTGCTCACGAAGGCGTCAGGTCAGCCAGATCATCTATGACTGACACTCCGCTTTCGCAAGCAGGCTCACTCCTACACTGGATTCGCGAGCGTTCAGGAATTTGCGGGCAAGCCACAAAACTTGTGAGAGTGAGCTTGCTCACGAAGGTGTCAGGTCAGCCAGATCATCTATGACTGACACTCCGCCTTCGCGAGCAGGCTCGCTCCCACATTGGATTTGGGGTGTTCGGGATTTTCTGAGCGAACTATGAAACCTGTGAGAGTGAGCTTGCTCACGAAGGTGTCAGGTCAGCCAGATCATCTATGACTGACACTCCGCTTTCGCGAGCAGGCTCACTCCTACAGGGATGGTGGTGCCACTGGATGCTGGCTTTGGTCAAACCGCCCACGGTGGCGCCGGATCGAACTTCGCTTCAATCCATTCCTTGAACGCCACCACCGCCGCCGGCGGGAACCGCGACGACGGCCGGACCAGATAGACACCGCCCGCCGAATCCAGATGCCAGTCGGGCAGTACCTGGATCAACCGCCCTGCCGCCAGATCGCGGCTCATCAGCCAGTCGCCGGCGCCGAGTATGCCGGCGTCGGCCCGGGCGGCGGCGAGCAGCGATTCGCTGTCGCTGGCGGTCAGGTTGCCGTGTGGCGTGATGGTCTGCACCTCATTGCCGCGATACAGACGCCACAGCGGGAACGACGCCAGCCCGCTGAAGCGCAGGCAATTGTGTTGCAGCAGGTCCTGCGGGGTGTGCGGCATGCCGTGCGCCTCAATGTAGCCCGGTGACGCGCAGAGAATCCGTCGATGGTCGCTGAGCTTTTTTGCGATCAGCCGATTATCGTCAAGCTCGCCGATGCGGATGGCCGCGTCGAAACCCTGCTCGATGATGTCGACGAGGCCTTCGCTGTAATCGGCGACCAACGAAACGTGGGGATGAGCCCTGAGAAATTCCGGCAGCAGCGGCCCCAGCCATAACCGCCCCATCGCCGCCGGCAAGGCCAGACGCAAGGTGCCGCGCACTTCGCTGGCGCCCTGCACCGCTTGTTGTTGCGCCTCGTTCATCAGCTCAACGGCTGCGCGCAAGCGCTGTTCGAGCTGGAGGCCGGCCTCAGTGATACGCACGTGTCGCGTCGAGCGCTCGACCAGCCGCACGCCCAGTCGTTTTTCCATCGCCGCAAGGCGTTTCGAAACGATGGTCGGATGGCGCTGCAGCATGCGCCCCGCCGCGACAAACGAGCCCTGCGCGGCGACGGCCAGGAAGGCAGCGATCTCATCGCTGTGCGGGTTGCTCAGAACATCCAGATTCATGGTTTTAGAATAATCGTCCCTGATGATCGCCCCGATTCGAGATCGGCGTGCGCTTGTGCCGCGTCGGCCAGTGCATAGCGCGCGCGGATCTGCGGCGTGATGATACCGGCGGCAACAGCGGCCAGCACGTCTTGCGCACGTTCCTGATATTCCGCAGTTGTCGCGGTATGTGCGGCCAGCGACGGACGGGTCAGGAACAGCGAACCCTTGGCGTTCAGCGTGGCGATTTCCACCGCTGCCGGCGCGCCGGTCTGCGCGCCGAACGAGACCATCAATCCGCGTGGGCGCAAGCTGTCCAGCGAGGCCTGAAAAGACACCCGGCCAATCGGGTCATACACCACGTCGACCTTGCGCCCCTCGGTGATACGCAACACGTCGGCGGCAAGTGTCTCGGCATCGAACACCAGCACTTCGTCGCAGCCCGAAGCGCGCGCCTTGTCGACGCTGGCCTGTTTCGACACCACACCGATCACCGTCGCGCCAAGGTGTTTGGCCCACGGCACCATGATTTCCCCCAGACCACCCGCGACGCCATAAAGCAGCATCGTCGTGCCGGGCCCGACCGGGTAAGTTGCCTTCAGCAGGTACTGCGCGGTGATGCCTTTGAACAGCACCGCCGCTGCATCTTCGAACGACAGCTCATCGGGGATTTTTACCAAGCGCTCTGCCGGAAACAGCCGCGCCGAGGCGTAACCGCCCAACGGGCCAGTGGCATAAGCGACCCGATCACCGACGCGGACATTGCTCACGCCAACACCGACAGCGGCCACCCGACCCGCGCCTTCCAGACCCAGCCCAGACGGCACCGCTACCGGCACCGCACCTTTGCGCTGGGAGACATCGAGGTAATTGACGCCAACCGCGGCTTGCTCCAGCCAGACCTCGCCGGGCCCAGGGGTTTGCCCGCTGACACTCTGCAATTGCAGGACGTCCGGAGCGCCCGTTTCGGTGAAGCGGATTGCGTTGGCCATGGTCATCTCCATTCATTCGTTAACCGTTGAGCTCAGTCTGAAAGCTCAGCCTTCAACGAACAAGCCAGCCTGAATGCAGTTCATTGCTGCATTTTATGCAGCTATGGGTACAAAAAAGAGCGGCACGTGCTGCCACTCCCTTTGAAAAATCAATCGAACGCGCCGTTGAGCACCTCGTAGATCAGCCCGGTGGCCAGCGCAACGAGAATCAGATCGGTGCCCACCTGTTGCCATTCGTAGCCGTCATAGTGCGGCAAATGGCCAAGCAGACGCCCGTCCAGCTTCTTGGCGATGCCCGGTGGCAGCGGTTTGCCCCGTGCCAGATTCTTTTGAATACCCGGCGGCAGCGGCGGCCCCGGATTCCAGTATTCGCCGCGATAGCCGCCGATGATGCCGAGAATATTGCCGCGATCAACGCTCGGACCACCGCCGCGATTGCCAGAGGATGGCTCGCCTTTGTTGCCATTACCCTGGCCACCCCCGCCCTGTTTGCCGTGATCCTGCATGTTCTGCGGTTTGCCCTTGCCGTTGCCCTGGCCTCCCTGACCACCCTGGCCCTTGCCATTGCCGGGGTCGGCCAGCGCCGTCGTGCTGCCAACCACCAGCGCGAGGCAGGACAGCGCGGCAACCAATCTGCGAAGTTTTTTCATGGGCGGTTCCTTAAGTGTGCCGGGCTCTTGAGTCGAGCATAGTGCTCAGCTTAGTGGATTTCCCCTTGCTGACCACTCGGCCTTGCGTCAGGATTCCCACCCTCTCCACCCCTGATCGAAAACTCATGAATCGCCAAAAGAAGCTGCAGCAGTTATTCAAGGAAAAGGCCAAAAAGGCCAACGCCAAACTGGCGCCGAAAAAGCCCAAATACATCTGCAAGGCTGATCGTTTGAAGCTGGAAGCCGAAGCGGCGCAGGCGTCGGCCGAGAACACCGAAAGCTGATTCAGGCCGTCTCCCGCGACGTCAACCAGGTCATCAGCGCCGCCAGCACCAGCAATGCCGCGCTGGCGAAAAAGGTCAGCCGATATCCGCTGCCGTCGAACAGCAGACCACCGACGGTAGAGCCCGAAGCGATCGACAACTGCACCACCGCCACCATCAGCCCACCGCCCGCTTCGGCATCGTCGGGCAGCGTGCGCGCCAGCCACGACCACCAGCCTACCGGCGCCGCCGTGGCGATCAATCCCCACAAGCCCAGCAACACGAACGTCGCGACCAGCGAGCTGCCCAGCCCGATCAGCGCCACAGCGATCATCGCCATCAGCAGCGCAATGGCGATCACCACCCTGTACAGGCCAGCCTTGAGCACCGAGCCGATGACCGCGGTGCCGATAAATCCCGCCACGCCAATCACCAGCAGAATCATCGACAACACTGAAACGTCGACCCGCGTCACGGTTTCCAGAAACGGTCGCAGGTAAGTGAACAGCACAAACTGCCCCATGAAGAACAAGCCGGCGCCGAACATGCCGAATGCCACCCGGCGGCTTTTCAGCAATGCAAAGACATTGCCTGCGCTCACCTTGCGCGGCGCGGCGGGGAGCGCCGGCAAACTGATCCATTGCCAGAGCAGCGCAATCAGCGCGACCGGTATCAGACAGAAAAACGCCCCGCGCCAGCCAATCACGCTGCCCAGATAACTGCCCAACGGCGCCGCCACGACGGTCGCCAGCGCGTTGCCGCTGTTAAAAATGGCCAGCGCCTTGGGCACGCTGGCCGATGGCACCAGACGCATGGCCAGTGCCGCCGACATCGACCAGAAACCGCCGATCACCACGCCGATCAGCGCGCGGCCGATCATGTACACCGTGTAGTTGGGCGCCAGACCGACCACCAGCCCGGAAGCGCACATCAGTGCCGTCAACAGCAGCAACAAGGTCTTGCGGTCCATCGAACCGGCGAGTCTGGCGATCGTCAGGCTGGTCAGCACGGCGAAGGCGCCGGAGATAGCGATGCCGTAACCGGCCAGGCCTTCGCTGATGTGCAGGTCCGTGGCCATCGGCGTGAGCAGACTGACCGGCATGAATTCGGAAGCGATCAGCGCGAAGACACACAAGGTCATCGCGAATACACCGCTCCAGTACGCCGGTTGCTCGCCGGTTGTGGATGCGCCCATGGATTGGGCTGTCGGGTTATCAATTACTTGGGCCGTCATGAAAAACCTGCTTTGGAGACGATTTGATCGAAGCGTTTGTGCCTCGTTACTCAGGCTGTAAAGCTTGACGGATTGCGAATAACTTGATTAGTAGCGGTAATCTTCATGTGCTTTTGAGAAAAATTCAGCAATGAGCAACGCCAAAGTCAACGACCTGCAGGCCTTTCTGGCGGTGGCGCAGGAGCAAAGCTTCACCAAAGCCGCCGCTCGCCTCGGCGTCACGCCCTCCGCGCTGAGCCATACCGTTCGCGCGCTGGAGCAGCGTCTGGGTATTCGCTTGCTCGCCCGCACCACGCGCAACGTTTCGCCGACCGAAGCGGGTGAGCGCTTGGTGCGTTCGATTGCACCGCTATTCGAGCAGATCAGCGCCGAGCTTGAAGCCCTCGGTGAACTGCGCGACAAGCCCAGCGGCACGATCCGGATTTCCTGCACGGACGATCAGATCGAGTTGTGCATCCGGCCGAAGCTTGCGCAGTTTTTGCGGGACTATCCGGACATCACGTTAGAGTTTTATGTCGATTACGGTTTCACCAACGTGGTCAAGGAACGCTTCGACGCCGGCATTCGACTAGGCGAATCGATCAGCAAAGACATGATCGCCGTGCGCATCGGCCCGGACTGGCGCCTGGCGGTGGTCGCCTCACCCGACTACTTCGCTCGCCATCCGGCGCCCGCCTCGCCCCACCAGTTGACGGAGCACAGGTGCATCAACATCCGCCACCAACCAGCCGGCGCGATTTATGCCTGGGAATTCGCGCACAAGGGTCAGGACTTCAGCGTGAAGGTCGACGGGCAACTGGTGTTCAACAGCATCATGCATGTGCTCAATGCCGCCGTAGATGGCATCGGCGTAGCGTACGTGCCCGAGCAATTGGTCGCGCCCTATCTGGCGGATGGGCGACTGGTGGAGGTGTTGAGTGACTGGTGCCCAACGTTCCAGGGCTATCATTTGTATTACCCGAACAGACGCCAGGGCTCGGCGGCGTTCGCGGCGTTTGTCGAAGCGCTGAAATACAACCGCTGACAAACGCAACTCTTCAATCAAACTCAAAACCCTGTGGGAGCGGGCTTGCTCGCGAAGGCGCCAGATCAGATACATCTACATTGAATGACACACCGCTTTCGCGAGCAAGCTCGCTCCCACAATGATCCGGGGCACACCAACGATCCCCATCCCAACCAAGATTCCTGTGGGAGCGAGCCTGCTCGCGAAGGCGTCAGCACATTCAACATCTGCATCGCCTGAACTACCGCTTTCGCGAGCAGGCTCCCCCCCACAATGATCCGGAGCACACCAACGATCTCCATCCCAGACAAATTCCCTGTGGGAGCGAGCCTGCTCGCGAAGGCGTCGGCACATTCAACATCTGCATTGCCTGAACCAACGCTTTCGCGAGCAAGCTCGCTCCCACAATGATCCGGGGCACACCAACGATCCCCATCCCAACCAAGATTCCTGTGGGAGCGGGCTTGCCCGCGAAGGCGTCAGTACATTCAACATCTGCATCGCCTGAACCACCGCTTTCGCGAGCAGGCTCGCTCCCACAATGATCCGGGGCACACCAACAATCTTCATCCCAGACACAATCCCTGTGGGAGCGGGCTTGCTCGCGAAGGCGCCGGCACATTCAACATCACCATCGCCTGAACCACCGCGTTCGCGAGCAAGCTCGCTCCCACAATGATTCGGGGCACACCAACGATTTCCATCCCAGACAAAATCCCTGTAGGAGCGGGCTTGCTCGCGAAGACGGCGGCACATTCAACATCTTCATCGCCTGACCCAGCGCATTCGCGAGCAAGCCCGCTCCCACAGGTGTTCGCGGCGCGTGCCAAATCCCGGCAACCCACAATATCCAGTGTAGGAGCGGGCTTGCCCGCGAAGGCGCCGGCACATTCAACATCACCATCGCCTGAACCACCGCTTTCGCGAGCAGGCTCGCTCCCACAATGATCCGGGGCACACCAACAATCTTCATCCCAGACACAATCCCTGTGGGAGCGAGCCTGCTCGCGAAGGCGCCAGCACATTCAACATCTGCATTGCCTGACACACCGCTTTCGCGAGCAAGCTCGCTCCCACAATGATCCGGGGCACACCAACAATCTTCATCCCAGACACAATCCCTGTGGGAGCGGGCTTGCTCGCGAAGGCGCCGGCACATTCAACACCTGCATTACCTGAATCACCGCTTTCGCGAGCGAGCTCGCTCCCACAATGATCCGGGGGCACGCCAATGACCTCCATCCCAACCAAAATCCTGTGGGTCTGCATATGAATCAGCGGGCAAAAAACCATCTGAATTTTCCCGCCAATCTGCCCCCTAAAATTGTGGGCGGTCGATACACGTCCGCCGATGCAAGGAGGGTCAGCATGCATGTCGGATAATCAAACGCCTTCGCCGCGCGACACACAGGAATCCACCCAAACACTATTGAGCCGTTTGCTCATGGCACGCGGGCCCGGTGGTCAGGAGGATGAGGTCCGGGCGATCTGCCTGGAAGAACTGCGGCGCCATTGCGACGAGGTCTGGACCGATCGGGCCGGGAATGTCATCGGCCTGCTCAAGGGCCGCGAACCCGATCCGGACGGCAAGCACGCTGTGCGCATCATGGGCCACATGGATGAAATCGCCATGCTGGTCAAACGCGTCGAGCCGGACGGCACGTTGCGGGTGGTGGCGTTGGGTGGGGCGAATCCGGTCAACTTTGGTGCCTGCCCGGTGGATATTCTCGGCGACGCGCAAACCCTGCCCGGCGTTCTCTCGTTCGGTTCGATGCACGCCACCACAGGCTCGCCGCAGGGCAAGGATGTGATGAGCGGCGCGGTGGAATGGAAAGACGTGCACATCATCACCCGCCATGATCAGCAGACCCTGCAAGGCATGGGCGTGCGTCCGGGTACGCGGGTTGTGCTCAGCCAGCACTGGCGCACGCCGTTCCGGGTAGGTGATGCCACCGCCGCGCATTTTCTCGATGACCGCGCGCCTGTGGTCGCCATGCTCCAGGCCGCCGAGCAACTCAAGCACAGCCGGACCGAATTGGCGCACGACACCTACTTTGTCTTCACCACCCTCGAGGAAGAAAGCAACGCCGGCGCAATGTACGCCGCTGCACACCTGTCCGGCGACACCACAATCGCGGTGGAAGTCGGCCCGGTGATGAGCGAGTACGCAACGCGATTGAGCGTCGACCCGATCATCGATACCGGCGACCAGAAAGGCTATTACTCGCGCGGCGTGGTCATGGCCTTGGCCGACGCAGCAAAGCGTTGCGGCTTCGATCCGCAGTTCGCCCTGCTGGTGGATTTCGCCTCCGACGCCAGCGCGGTGATGAGCTCAGGCATCAGCGCCCAGGCCGGATGCATCGCGATCCCGACCGAGAATACCCATGGTTTCGAACTGGTGGTCGACGGCGCAATTGAAGCGTGTGCGCAGACGCTGGTGGAATATTTGAAAGGACTGCAGACGACGTAGCAGCTTAACCCGCAGGACAAAAACAGGGAGGCCCATAAGCGGCCTCCCTTATCTCCCACCGTCAGGAAGTACCCAGACCTTGCGACAAATCGGAAGACGAAGGCCGCGCCGTTTCCGGCTTGGTCTCCACTTCGGTTTGTTCAGTGGTTCGAGTTACCGTGTCACGCACTGCTTCATACCCTTCCTGAGCTTTCTGCTTGGCCTTGTCGACCATGCCTGCGCTGGTGCGGCCCATGTAGCGCTGTTCAGTAGACGTAGTCGGCAACGCCGCGCCGAGCAATGCACCGAGTGCGACCCCGGCGGCAGCCACCATCAGCGGTTGCTCCTTGAGCATGTGGCTGAATTGCTGGCCAAGCACTTGCGAATTACGCGACAGTCGATCACTGGCGTCGTGCATCGCATGGCTTAGATTTTCCTTCGCTGCACCGACGTTTTCCCCCAAATGGCTGGCCTTGCCTTTCAGTGCCTCATAACCACCCTTCAGCGAGTCAGTGGTCGAGTGCAGATGCGCGCGAGCACTGTCGATGCCGTCGGCCAAACCGTCCGCCCACTCGCCAGCCTTGTCCTGATCCGGACCGCTGCGATAGGTTGGTTGCGGCACGGGTGGGCGATTCTGGCCCATCATCAGCCAGAGCAGCCCCACGGAAGTCAGCACCGCTGGCACCGGGTTATTGCGCACGCTGGTGCCCAGATTGGTGAAGAACGTCGAGCCGTTGCTCTGCATCATTCCCCAGGCCTGATCGATCATCTGCCCGGGGGTGAATTTGCTTTCCAGTTGATCGACGATATTGCCGATGCTCGCGCGTTGCGCATCGATTTCGCGTTCGATCTGCTCCGGGCTTTTTTCCGCTTCGATATCCAGTTCGCTTTTCATGAGACTTTCCTCCGCAGCGCTTCCTGATCCTTGTTCAAGGCGTCGAGGGTGCGATCAGGTTTGAAGTGAGACGGCTCGAATTGTTTTTTCCCGGATTGCAGCATGACGAAACCAATGACCATCACCACCACGCCAACGATCAACGCGGCCAGCCATGGCGCCATGAACATGCTCAGGCCATAGACCGCCGACATCAGCAGAATGATGAAGCCGGCGAGGAACACGATTGCGCCACCGGCCACCGCGCCGATGCCAGCTTTGAGCGTGCTGAGGCTGTTCTGCAGTTCGGCTTTGGCCAGCGCCAGTTCCTTGGTGAACAACGCCGGGACTTCGCGCGACAGTTGTCGCAACAGGCCGACCACCGAAGCGTCATCCGTTTGGCCGAGGGGCCTTGCCCCGCTCAGATCAGATTCATCTCTGTTCATCACAGTTCTCCTTTGGCGTCGGGTGCGTGCGGTACGGAAGCCGCGGCAAAATCTGAGGGGTGATCGCTGTCACTCGGCGAGGTCGGAGTGATGCCGGTGGCCAGTCCCGGATTGGCGTGGGCCGATGACGGCACTGACGATTCATAAGGCCGCTGCGCGCCATAATCGGCTGGCGGTGGCGTCGATGTCGTGCCTGCCGCCGGATCGTGTTCGGCGCTGACCGTCGCCGCAGCCGCCGTGCCCGCCTTGAGAAACCGCGACAGTCCGAAACCGATAGCAATGCTGCCGGCGATGAATAGCCCCGGATTGCTGCGCGCCAGATCGGCGGCATCGTGCAGCAACTGCTCGGCGCTCTTGCCGCGCAGATTGCCCGCCAGCCCGGTCATGGAGTCCGCCATATCCGTCAGGTAGTCGGACATGCCCAGCGTGTCCTTGTCCTGCAACTCCGAGACGAAGCTCTTTGCGCCTTGGGCCAGTGCTTCTATCTGTTCGGCCGCGGTGTCACGGTACTGTCCGAATTGCGCGTCAGCCTGTTGCCGCGCGCCGCCAATTGCTTCATTGACGTCGTCCTTCAAATGTTCAAAACCCTGTCCAGGCTTGCTGTTCGGATCACCTGGTTCAAAGCCTGCCCTGCTGTCTTGAGTATTCATGTGGCCCCTCGCGTTCTGACTTGAAAACGGAAAATCGGAGCTACACGGCAACATTGCCTCGAGCCCCCACATAGAAGATGACGAAGCAGCTTGCGCGAGAGTTCAAAGAGGTTGATGAGCGTGCCGTGTCAGGTCTTGATCAGCGACGAAAGGTTGCGCTTGGCACGATTACGTTGAGCTTCTGCGCCTGGCTGCGGTCAAGACAAGGCACAAGCATTTATCTGCAACACGACGCTGAAACCCGCAACAACGCCGATAGATGGCAGAATCCCCACACCCTGATCACTTCGGAGACCGCAATGCTTCGCCTGTTTGAAGAAAGGCTCGACCCCTTCCCGCCCGACGAGGCGCCGCCACCGCCAGTCGGTCTGATGCGTTTCTTGGGGGCCTGCACCCGGGGCGCGCGCGGTTACATCCTCGCCTTTGCCCTGCTCAGCGCCAGCGTGTCGATCTATGAGGCGTGGTTGTTTTCCTTCCTCGGGCAAGTGGTGGATCTGCTCTCGACCTGGCAATCCGGCGGCGCCGCCGGTGATGAGGAAAGCCGCGTGTTGTGGGGCATCGGCATCGTGCTGGTAGTCAGCATTGGTCTGGTGGCGCTGCGCACGATGGTTCAGCACCAGATCCTCGCGATCAATCTGCCGCTGCGCCTGCGCTGGGACTTTCACCGGTTGATGCTGCGGCAAAGTCTGTCGTTCTTCTCCGACGAGTTCTCCGGCCGGGTCACGACCAAGGTCATGCAGACTGCGTTGTCGGTGCGCGAGGTGCTGTTCACCTTGATCGAAATTCTCCCCGGCATCGGCGTGTACTTCATCGCGATCATCGCGCTGGCCGGTGGCTTTGCGCTGAAGCTGATGCTGCCGTTTCTGGCGTGGATCGTTCTGTTCGGGCTGGCGATGGTGTATTTCGTCCCGCGTCTGGGCAAGGTCGGCCAGGAACAGGCCGATGCACGCTCGTCGATGACCGGGCGGATTGCCGACGCCTACACCAACATCACCACAGTCAAACTGTTCTCGCACTCCAAGCGTGAAGCGCACTTTGCCCGCGCGGCGATGGAAGATTTCAAGCTCACCGGCTTCCGCCAGATGCGTCTGGTGAGCCAGTTCGAAATCGTCAATCAGGCGTTGGTGGTGGCGTTGATTCTCGGCGCTGGCGGTTATGCGTTGTGGCTTTGGCATCAGGGCGAAGTCGGCACCGGCGCCGTCGCGGCGATCACCGCCATGGCGTTGCGCATCAATGGCATGTCGCACTGGATCATGTGGCAGATGACTTCGCTGTTCGAAAACATCGGCACCGTCCAGGACGGCATGGCCACCCTGACCAGCGGCCCGAAAGTCCAGGACGCGCCGGATGCCAAAGTGCTTGAGCCTGCCGGCGGCGAAGTGGTTTTCGACAATGTCAGCTTCAACTACAACGGCGAACGCCAAGTGCTCGACGGCTTGACCCTGCACATTCGTCCCGGCGAGAAAATCGGTCTGGTCGGCCGCTCCGGTGCGGGCAAGTCGACCCTGATCAACCTGCTGCTGCGCTTCTATGACGTTGATCGCGGCGAGATCCGCATCGATGGGCAGAACATCGCCGAGGTCACCCAGGACAGCCTGCGCAGCGTGATTGGCATGGTCACCCAGGACACCTCGCTGCTGCACCGTTCGATCCGCGACAACATTGCCTACGGTCGCCCGGACGCCACCGACGAAGACATCCATCGCGCGGCAGTGAACGCCCAGGCCGATGGCTTTATCAGCCAGTTGAGCGACAAACAAGGCCACAGCGGTTACGACACGCTGGTCGGCGAGCGCGGAATCAAGCTCTCCGGCGGCCAGCGCCAACGCATCGCCATCGCCCGGGTGATGCTGAAGAACGCACCGATCCTGTTGCTCGACGAAGCCACCAGCGCACTGGATTCCGAGGTTGAAGTCGCGATCCAGGAAAGCCTCGATGAAATGATGCAGGGCAAAACCGTGATCGCCATCGCCCACCGCTTGTCGACCATTGCAGCGATGGACCGACTGATCGTCATGGACGAAGGCCGCATCATCGAACAAGGCACCCACGTGCAACTGCTGGAGAAGAACGGCACCTATGCGCGTCTGTGGCAGCACCAGAGCGGCGGGTTCCTCGGTGAAGATCGCGGTTTGGTTGAGGTGATGGAGGAGTGATCAGGCTGGAGGGCCGGGGCCGGCTCTCCATCGATTGGCCTAGATGGTGACGGGGCTTTCGGTATTAACCGGAAGCTTTACGCGAAACACGGTTCCGCCTTCCAGGTCAGAGCTGACCTCGATCGAGCCGGCATGCGAGGCGACGATTTCCGAAGCGATAAACAGGCCTAGACCGAGCCCGGCAACCGGCCCGTGATCAACCACGGAGCGCTGCGAGAAGCGCCCCATCGGGTTGAAGATGAACGGCAACACATCTTCCGGAATCGGCTCGCCGCCGTTGTGCACCGTGAACACCGCGCAATCCTCCCGCGCTTCCAGTGCAACCGTAACCGGAAACTGATTATCGCCGTGGGTCACCGCATTGCTGATGATGTTGGAAAACACCTGTTCCATCCTGGCGCCATCGAACGCTCCCATCACCGCTTCCGTCGCATCGAACCGCACGTTGGCCTGCGGATGAAAGGCGCGGATTTCCTCGATCACCCGCTCGCACACAGGGCTGAGATCGATCAGGGATTTTTTCACCGGAATCCCCGGCCCCATCTGGCAGCGCGTCAGATCCAGCAGGTCGCCCACGATCTGGCTGGCGCGCTGCACGCTGGCGTAGATCTGCCTGGCCACTTTGCTGGTGCGCGGGTCGGTAGCTTCGGTACGACGCAACATATCCGCACCGAGCAGAATCGCCCCCAGCGGCGTGCGCAAGTCATGGCCGAGAATCCCCAGAAACACGTTGCGCGACGCCTCGACGGCGCGCGAGTAGCTGGCAATCGACTCGGCCAGCGCCTGATCGATGGCTTCGTGAAAGCGTGTCATGTCGTCGACATTCACCGATTTGCCATCCTTGACCTCACGCAGCCATTGGGTCAGCACACTGGTGCGCAGCGCGCGGTATTCCGACACCATCTGATCGATGGTAAAACCGGCCATCAGCCGCGTCACCGCGTGGGTTTCCGCAGCCGTTTCTTCATCGTCGCGCGGCGCCTGGCCCTGGGCTTTGGCGATTTGTTCGCTCATGGTCTGCTTGGTTCGCAGATCGATCACGATGGCGCGCAACATCTGCTCGGCGTGATCGCGCAGCGCGACGTTATCGAGTTCCGCACCTGGTGTCTCGATGGTGCGGGCGAAATCTTCCCAGGCCTGGAGGATCGGCTCTAGGTTTTCGAGAATGAAATCTGGCAGGCGCATGGCTGTAGTCCGCAGGGGAAATCCATCAACGCCAGCAGCTGAGCCGGCGCAGATTTCGGAAAGGGCAATTCAGGAGTACAGAAAGTACGGCTGAGGGGATGCAGCCTACCACCAAAGCGCTGGGCTAACGTTGGAGGAAAATCGATGTGCTGAAGAGGTTGCGGTCGGCATGAGATGATCGCTGCGCCCGCAACGAACGCCTCTGAAGCGACTACGGCTACGGACTCCTTGCGATGAGAGAAGTCCGTTTCAAGAGGTTATCCGTCGAGAGTCTTCACTCCAGGCATTGCTTGGGCGTCAGTCGAGTTTGCTCGGTGTTCGGCACCTCAGCACTGACATCTGCCTGTTTACGGCTGCTGAATTCAATCGGATAAGGCCCGGTCTGCGCCAGAGCTGCCTGCACACGGCTGACAAAGGCCGCGTCGTCCAGGGTGTAGAAAACCCACACCTGACGCTTTCCGCCGGTGACCGTGCACCCCCACTTTGCGAACCCATCCGCCGTTACGGCCGCCTTAATCAGGCGGTCCACCTGCATCATCCGCGCGGATTCCTTCGAACTCGGCAGGTAGCGATCCGACACGTATTTCCAGCTGATGCGAGACTTGTAAGGAAATGCCTGGGTATCCTTGAGATTCAAGTCGGAAGACATGCGAAAACTCGCTGGCATTGGCTCGTCAGGAAAATCTGACGGTTGGAAATTGCTGTCGCCTGGCACGGCCACTTGTCGTTGCGGATTGTCAGCAGGATCATCACTGAGCAGTATTCTGAGCGCTTCAGCTTGGCGCTCTTTCCGCTCGCTCACGCATTTGGCGTAGGCCGTTGTATGCGCTGGACCGGCATCCAGACAAGGATCGCGCTCCACCGGTTTTGGAGAATGGGAGCGCGTGCAGCCGGTCGTGATCAGACTTGCCAGCAGCAATAAAACAACGGCTGGCCAGATTTCAGGGCGCAGGGAAGCGTGGAGAGTGACTTTCAAGTGGCCTTCCTTGGATGAGCAGCAGTACAAGACATATGGAAAACGGCGCATTTTGCCTGCCACCCCTGCCCCATGAACAGGCCGAAGCGGAATTAATGTGGCAATTCATCACAAGCACGCTCGACCAGCCACAGCCGCGTGTGACGAACAGCCACATGCTCCCTCAGATGCCTAAGCTGGCACCGTTGTCCGGTACGCCAAAATCGCCACCCGGAAAAGCACCACCCTCAATGTGGTAGACCTTCGGTTCTGCCGAAAAATAATTCTCCAGCCCCAGCATGAAGCGCTGGTGGTCCTCGCTTTCTTCAAACCCCGGCGAGTGGTCCTCAAGTGACTGCCAGCGCACGATCAAATTGAATTGCTCGGGGGTTTCAATACCTTGCGCCAGCAAGTGGCCGCCATATCCCTTGGCGCGGGTGAGCAACGGTTCGACTTCGGCAAATGCGCGTCGGAAGGCCTCAGTCTGTTGCGGGTGAACGGGCAGCGCAGCGATCTCGTAAACCATGATGTTTCTCCAAAATCAGTGAGCGGATTCAGACGATGAGCGAAGGCTCGACGGCGATGGCGATTTTTCCCAGCAGACCGTTGTTGGCGCTCTCCAGGCGGGCGTGGGCGAGCGGGATGTCGGCGAGCGAATAGACGGCGCCAACGTGTGGCCGCAGCTGACCGCGATCGACCAATGCGCTCAGTTCATCGAGCTTGCCGCGATTCTGCCGGGTGAAGACGAAGTGGTAGCTGGCGTTCTTGCCCCAGGCCTGAACGAGGTTTTGTGGCTGCGCGATGTCGACGATCGAGACGACGCGGCCAAGCTGAGCGAGCGCGTCGGCACTGCGAGACAGGGTATCGCCGCCGATGGTGTCGAACACCACATCAACGCCATGCCCGGCGGTTTCGCGCATGATTGCTTCGACGTAGTCCTCTTGGGTGTAATCGATCACCACGTCGGCGCCCAGGCTGCGGACGAAGTCGGCGTTGGCCTCGCGCACGGTGGTGAACACTCTGGCGCCCATGGCTTTGGCCACCTGAATCGCCACATGGCCGACCCCGCCGGCGCCGCCATGGATCAGAATGCTTTCGCCAACGCGAAGCACGGCCCGCACGGTGAGCGCTTCCCAAACCGTACCGCCGACCAGACTCAGACTGGCCGCCTCAAGGTGGCTCAGCGAGGCAGGCTTTCTGGCGATGATGTTTTCGGCTGCGACGTGGTACTCGGCATAACTGCCCTGCCCGTCGAATATCTGCGGGGTGTACCAGACCTCGTCGCCCGGCGCGAAAGCGCTGACGCCCGGCCCGATGGCTTCAACCACGCCCGACACGTCGTGACCGGTAATGGCTGGCAGCGGCACCAGATCGGGATAGTCACCGCGCCGAACCTGATAATCCAGCGGATTGATGGAAGTAGCGTGCACTCGGACCAGCACCTGGCCCGCTTGCGGAACCGGTTTTGGAACGTCGCTAAGTTCGAACGAATCAGGACCGCCGAAGGATTTCAAAATCATCGCTTTCATGGCAAAACCTCGTATCGATAAAGAGGGATATCGAGAATTCTCGATATCCTAGAGTAAAAAAATTTACAGCTCTTTCCCTATGACCTCTGCAAGCGCGCTGATAGCTGCCTCATTGCGTTTGTAGTAGGTCCATTGACCGATGCGTCGCACTTCAACCAGCCCCACCCGCTGCAACGTGGCCAGGTAACTCGACACCGTCGACTGCGACAAGCCGATACCTTCCTGGATGCTGCTGACGCAGACACCCTCGACGAGAACGTCACCCTCATCCTGCGGGGGGAAGTTCTTCACGGGATCCTTCAGGCCTTCAAGGATCTTGAGGCGCGTCGGGTTCGAGAGGGCTTTGAAGATTTCGATCAGTTCCATGCGCCGATGATATCGAGATTCTTCGATATGTCAATGCGCGATTTTGATCTGATTGGCAGTCTGCGACAGGCGGCATCGGGATTCGCTTCGCCGCCCTGCCCTGCCCTGCCCTGCCCTGCGGCTCAGCCTTGGGGCGCATCCAGCAACACCCACAACCGCACGATCTTTCCCGCTTTGATTTCTGCCACATCAACGCCACTGACGACTACCGGCCCAGCGCTCGGGCCCGCATGCCAGCGCAGGTAACCCAAGCCATGATGCCCAACCGCCGGCCCCTCGGGAACAAAAGCGAAGTCCGACCCGAACTGATCCAGCAACGCACCGGCCACCTCTGAAATCGCCGCCCGCCCGGTGACGATGCCAGTCGGTTCGTACATCGTCGGTGTGTCTGCAAAAAGCTCCTGCACCGCCGCAATGCGCTTCTGTGCATCGCGCTCGTTGAACACGCGCTGCAGGTTGGCCCGCAGCAAGGCGTCGTAGTTTTCCACGTCATTGATATTTCGCGAATCTGAGCCAGACATTTTTGAATCCTCGATTGGTATGTGAAGCCCGGTTGCCCGGGCTCAGCGGTCAACCATGTTTGACCAGGTTCAAGGCTGGCAGCGGTCCGCCCGGGAACTGTGCAAGCATTCCCTGCTGCACACCGCCCAGGTCGATGCCGTAAAAACCCAGTTGAGTAATCAGCTCTGCAACCCTGGTTTTGCTCGCGGCATCTTCACCGGAATAAAACAGCACACGCTTGCCGCCCTCGGCGGTGGGATCGGTCAGCAGAGCCGCGAGCAAATGGTTGAAGGCCTTGACCACGTGCGCACCGGGCAGCATCTGCGCCACCACTTGCGAAGACGGCTGGCCGCCCAGATCGAACGGCTTGAACAGTGGCGCCTCGATCGGGTTGTTGGCATCAATCACGATGCGCCCGTCCCAAGGCCCGAGATCGCGCACGGCATCGGGGATTTTCGACCAGTTCACCGCCAGAAAAACGATGTCCGCCTGACTCGCCTGCCGAGCAGTTACGGCTTGTGCGAGTGGGCCCAATTCGCTGACAAAGCCAGCAAGACTTTGCGGCCCGCGGCTGTTGGCCAGACTGACCGGCAGGCCTGCGTTGACGAGCAACCGAGCGATGGCGCCGCCGATGGAACCAGTACCAATGATGCTGATAGTCATGATGCTCTCCTTACGCTGTGAAGCCGCCGTCGACGATTAATTCTGCGCCGGTGACAAAACCTGCCTCTGCACTGGCCAGGTACGCCACCGCACTGGCAACATCCTTGCCCTCGCCGTACCGCCCCATGGCGATGTTCGGGCGCAGGAAGTCCGCAATGGGCCCGTCGGCCGGGTTCATGTCGCTGTCGGTCGGGCCAGGATGGACGGTGTTCACAGTGATGCCGCGCGGCCCAAGATCGCGCACCAGTCCACGACTGAAACCGGTCAGCGCACCTTTGCTCAGGGTGTAGACGGAGGCCGTAGCGAACGCAGCGTATTGCACCATCGAGCTGCCGATGTGAATGATGCGACCGCCCTGTCCCATGTGTTTGAGCGCTTGCTGAGTGGCGACGAAGACGCCGGTCACGTTCACCGCAAGGATGCGTTGAAAGTCCTCGAAGGCGATGTCCTCCGGGGCACCGAGCACGCTGATGCCAGCGTTGTTCACCAGAATGTCGATCTTGCCGAAACGCTGCGCAACCTCGGCGATCGCTGCACGCACCGCTTCGGGATTGCCCGCATCGGCCGCCAGCGCCACAGCCTGGCCGCCCGCCGCAACGATTTCCTGCACCACCGCTTCGGCGCGATCTGGCGATGCGTTGTAGCTGATGGCGACGGTGGCGCCATCTGCCGCGAGTCGCTTGGCAATTGCTGCGCCGATGCTGCGTGAGCCACCGGTCACGATGGCGATTTTGCCGGTCAGTGGAAGCGTGGATGTGTTCATGGTCGAGCCTCTGGGTGGTTGGAGTTGAGGAGCCTATGAGACGCTTTTTGATCTTCCACCAGTAGTAGAAGCCACCTAGAATCACTTTCAATCATTCGTTGAAGGTGCGCCGATGGAAACGTTAGGCAATTTGCTCTCATTCGTGCGCAGCGCTGAGGCGGGAAGCTTCTCTGCGGCGGCGCGGCGCTTGGGCCTGACACCCGCGGCGGTCAGTCGCAATGTCGCGCAGTTGGAGGCCAACCTCGGCGTACGCTTGTTCCAGCGCAGCACGCGCAAACTCACACTGACGGAGGCGGGAGAGCGCTTTCTGGGCAACGTCGGTTCGGGACTGGAGAGCGTTCAGGCGGCGATCGCCGATGTGGCCGGCAATGCCGGAGAGCCTTCCGGGACTTTGCGTCTAAGTGCGGCACCGGGCTTCGCCAAGGATTTTCTGCTGCCGCTGATGCCCGAGTTTCTCAAGCAATACCCCGCCGTGACCCCTGAATGGCACCTCGACAATCGCCAAGTCGATCTCATCGCGGACGGGTTTGATGCGGCCATCGGCGGCGGCATCGAACTCGCGCAAGGTGTGGTCGCCAGAGCTATCGCGCCGGCGCATCTGATCCTGGTGGCATCGAAGGCATATCTCTCGGGACACAAGCGCATCCGGCACATTGAAGAACTGTCGACGCTGGATCATCTGGCCATGCGCTCGGTGCAGACCGGCAAGGTGCGCAGCTGGATGCTGCAAGGGCCCGATGGGCAACGAGCACCGCTGGAGTTGGCGCCGCGCCTGTTGGTCAACGACCCGCAAGCGCTGTGTCAGTGCGCGCGCTTGGGATTAGGGGTTGCGCTGTTGGCGGTTCCGGATGTGCTGCCGTATCTGCAGGACGGCACGCTGGAGAGGGTGTTGCCGGGTTGGCATGTCGATGCGGGACAGATCTATTTGTACTTTTCCAGCCAGAAGCTGTTGCCGGCAAAGACCCGGGCTTTTGTTGATTTTCTGGTCGGTCAGGCTCGAGAGGATGGCTGGGCGACTCGACTCGACTCTCGAGCTTAGCCAGCAAGTTATACGACCTCTGAAACTCAAGCAGCATCATGCATAAGCGGATTATCAAGCCTTTCAAGCTTGCCGCCCCTGCTCGATTACGGTACAAATCGAACAGTTGTACGACAACATAATAAAAACCTGAGCCACCCTGAGTGGCTATTATTTTTGAGAACTGCCCATGTCCCGTCCTGAATTTGCCCCAACCGTGCCGCCGCCCTTCCCCCGTTATCTCGCCGTGATCATTCTGTTGTGCATGGGTTGTGCGTTCGCCGGCAACCACGTCGCGGCACGGGTCGCTTTTGATGATGGCGCGGGCGTGTTGCTGGCAATTCTGATGCGCTCCGGCGGGACCCTGCTGGTGCTTGCCGTTCTCGTCCTATGGCAGCGGCAAAGCCTGCGCCTGCCGGCGGGCGCGTGGCGTTGGCAACTGTTGTTGGGCCTGCTGATTACCGCGCAGAGCCTGTGTCTGTATTCCGCTGTCGCACGAGTGCCGGTCGCTTTGGCACTGCTGGTGGCCAACGTGTTTCCGATCCTGCTCGCCTTGCTGACCTGGGCGCTGGGCGGCCCACGACCAAGCGCGCGCACCGCGATGTTGATGGGCTTGATTCTCGTCGGGCTGGTGTTCGTACTGGACGTCCCCGGACGTCTGTCAGACAGCGCCAGCGTCGGCCCGGAATGGTTGCTGGGCGTCGCGCTCGCCTTCTGCGCCGCCAGCGTCTTCGCCTGCGCGCTGTGGATCACCGACCACAAACTGTCGCAAGTGCGCGGCTCGGTGCGCAGCCTGCTGACCATCTTCATCGTGTTCAGCAGCGTCAACCTCGCCGGACTGACCGGCGCCCTCCCCGGCGGACTCAACCTCCCCGCCACCTCAACCGGCTGGCTGGCCCTTGCCACGCTTGTGGTGCTCTATGGAACCGGCTTCATTGTGTTGTTCATCTCCGTCCCCCGACTGGACATGCCGCGCAACGCCCCGGTGATGAACATTGAGCCATTGGCGACGTTGTTGATGGGCTGGATTGTGCTGGATCAGATGCTCAGCAGAGGACAGATCATCGGTGGCGTGATTGTGGTGAGCGGGATTGTTTTGCTGACGTATCGGAAGGCTGCGGTGAAGGTTGGGGCGAAGGCTGAGGTTTGAGGGGGTGTGATGGCGGGAGTCGCCGCCGGGGAACCCGCCTGCCGCTACTCATCGGTAGTGGATCTGCAGAATTGCAATTGCCTCCGATAAAAGTGGCAATTGCATGCCTAGGCACCCCTGTTACCAACTACCGTACGGGATACCGTATTTGTCGATATACCGCTTGGCCTTTTCACTTACAGGATAAGCGTAGCGCCCTCCGTTCTTCCCTTGGCTAGGTCCCAACGGGTCAATTTCAGCCTTGGCCTTGGCTACTTTGACGGGTCGATGACAGGAATCGCGAACAAACACCTGCACGACGCCTCCCGGAGCCAGCCCCAAATAAATGGAGGCGCTATAGCTGGCTTGTTCATCCGGAGTTTCAGGACATCGTTGATTAACCGATGCCGCCATCAGTTGCCTGGCTTCTTCCGGCACATCTATCCACACCCGATAGGTCTGTGATTCGGCAATAGACTGCCAGCGCACATAAATACGTTTGGGCAAGTCGGCACCAATCACCGGTTTTGCAGCAGCGCCAACCGCATGCCAGCCTCGAGCGGATTCTTCACCGGTTTCCGGTTCACCGCCTGCTGCGGTTCCCGATCCGGTGCGTCGAAATAAATTGCCGTTGATGTCTTCAACGGCGCTGTCTTCTACCCATACCTTCATGTAGTAGGGTTCGGTGAAGGCGAGCTCCCATGCACTCGATCTGGGGTCGGATTCGGCGGACAGCGGATCAGCGGACTGGCAGCCAGAGATAAAGAGTGCAAACAAGATGGTCACAAAAATCTTCATTACCAAAGCGTCCAGTCAGGTACGTGTGGATGTTGCACTCGGATGGAATCTTGAGTTGGCGCGTTGATGTAAACAGCGTTTATTCCGCTTCCGTCTGTTCGTCCTAATGGATGGTTCCAATTGGCGGAGGTGTGAATGTACTTTAATTTCAGCAATTCGTTTTCCTGCGCTGTGACGCTGTAATTCCCAGCCAGAAATCTATCGCACAACGCTTGAAGCTCTGCCGGAATCGTTAAATCCGGCGTATCTGGAATGTCATTGAAGCGGGCACCCTTTTCTTTCGCCAAGCGATGCATCAATCGCATATACACTCTGGACAGCATGCCACTCACCGGGCGCTTGAGCTGAAGAGCAGCGTAAACACGCTTTTGAGTACGACTGAGCCGATCCCGAGGTTCATTAGGGATGAACGATGCTTCAGGCGTCACTATTTCCAGCATGGCTTTAGGCCAACCTTTGGCCAGCCATTGGCTTTGTGCATCAAGTGCATCGCGATATATTGACGTCGCTTTGACGTCGGTGTTTAAGGACACAACCAGCGTTTGCATGGGGCTTACCAGTACACACTCTTGGGCGCTCTCGAGATAGCCTCCGCCGATATCCGAATGTACCCCCGGTAGCGTAATTTCCAAATGATCAGCTTTGACGCGACTAAGTGCGAAGTTGGCCCTGCATTCATCGCGCGCAGTTAGTTGAACGACATTGGTGAAAAAACGACGGTCGAGATAGAGTTTTATGCCGGTCGCGATCGGGCTCCTTATATTTCCGAGATTGGACCAACCAGCTATCGACGGGACGGTGTCGAACAAGCCGATGAAGCCTATGTCGATGTCTCCTTGGTATTGATCGTTGAATTTTGAACTGAAAGCTCGTGGCAAGTTTCTTAGCACAGTGCCAAGTGGGCCGCGGCTAGTGCGGACGACCTCATTGGCAAAATGCCGCGCAGCCGCCGCGCCGCGACTGAATCCAAACACGTCAAATTTCAAAGATGTAATTTCACTGCCAGGATTATCGATCAGAGCTCGGCTGATGGCCTGTTGAATGCTCGGAAACGAAGATTCGACTCTGCTGGCTACGCCCGTTTCTCCCCGACCAGTGCCCGCACCTAGCTTGCTGTCTTCTTCCCCGGACTGCGTTCCGATACCCTCGACATAAACGACGCGAGAAGCACTCTTCTGGGTACCCTCTCCTATTGCCTCAGGCATGGCGTCGTAAAGGTTACTCAGCTTTTTCACATTGCTTACATCGTTACCATAACTACTATCCGGATCACTCATGTAAGGCATACAGCTAGCCGGTATATCCTCCGGCGCAATCGGATGCTGGGCACCGCACAACAACCCCGCAGCAGAGTTGTTCGCATTGTTGCCTGTGCCATCAAAGAAAACCCCGATCCTCAACGCAATGCCTATTTTCTCAGGCTCGCGCGCGGGTTCTTTCCCGTGTTTCTCATACTCGGCCCAGTGCTGGGCGTGTATGTCGACGGGTTTGGCTTGTTCGTAGCGGTAGTTTTTCGGCGGGTTTGGAACGTAGCCACTCAATCCTTGATTCCTTGTTCTGATCCTTGAAGAACGGCCCGAAGGGTGACAGTCGGGGCCGGGTGGTGCAAGCCGTGGCGGTGTGCCAGTCATGGCACAACCGGGGGATGCGACGAGGTTTGGCGCTCGTCGCGTTGCGGGTTATTTGGCTATTTCGACTTTGTCCAAAGCCTGATTTACCGCGATTTCGCCGAGCATGACGACTTGGGCGATGCCCAGCAGGGTTTTGCGGCGCGGGTTGTCGAGCAGCGCGGCGAAGTCGTAGAGCATGGTGGTGGCCGAGCCGAGGGATTCGCTGGCATTGGCCAGCAGGGATTCGGTGTCGTATTTCGGATTGGCGAGGAACATCTGTTCCGGGGTGGTGGTGCTGGCCAGGATTTCAGCGGGACCGAGATAGTGATCGAGGGCGCGTTCGGCGGCTTCGTGAAGCTTTTTCGAGGCGCTGGATTCGTAGGGCGATGCGGGGTCGTTGGTTGGGGGATTGGGTGTGACTTTGAACATGGTGAAACTCCTGATTATTGGTCTGGAGCTACCAACATCACTTGCAGATGATGGGTGGCAGCTGTGTGCGGGTCTGCAAGACCGGGAAATCAGGAACCCGGCAGACCCGAAGGTCTCCCGCACAAAGCCGCCATTGAGCGGACACGAACAAGTGTCCTTTGGCAGGACGATGCGACTGATTTCCGACGGGCTTGCAGACCCGATCACTGATGAGCAGTGACAGGAGTCAAGTTACGGAGGGAACGGCAGACGCACAAGCCGGCGGATTCTGGCGTAGTCGTAGGGAATGGCGCAAGGCGTTGTAGCCGTTTGCTTGAGTCTGGAGTAATCGTTTAAACGAACTCGGTATTTTGTGTTTATGTGGTGACGAATGGGCTGGCGTCATCGCGAGCAGGCTTACGCCTGCAAGAGGGATTTGGCGGAGCCGAAATTACCGGTGTCTGGCAGCGCATCGCCGCCAACGTGTTCGCTTCCTGATCGCCGACCGCCTATCAAGGATGGCCGCGAAATCAGGGTTTGACGGTGCCTGCGCCTTGCACCAGATCAATCAGCCATGTGCGGAAGGCCACGACCTTGTTGGAGTTGGCAATTTCCAGCGGTGTCACCAGATAGAAACCAAGATCGGATTTCAATCGAAGGTTGAATGGCGCGACCAGCTTTCCGGCCTTCAAGTCGTCATCGACGTAGGTCGAACGTCCAATGCAGACGCCGAGACCATCAATGGCGGCCTGTACCGCCATCATCGCCAGATCGAACGTCAAACGCGTACCCTCGGCCAGTTTTTTCGGCTGGCCCGCCGCGCTTAGCCACATGTTCCAGTCATTGCTTGTCATGCCGCTCACTTGCAATAACTTGTGATGGGCAAGATCGACGGGAGTCCTCAAGGCCTGCGGGCCGAGCAGTAGCTTCGGGCTGCAGACCGGAAAGATTTCGTCCGACATCAGCCAGTCTGCACGCAGCCCTTTCCAGTCACCGAAGCCATAGCGAATCGCCGCATCGATACCGCCCTTGCGGAAATCGACCAGGTCCGTCGAGGCGGTTACACGCACGTCGATATTGGGAAATGCATCCTGAAAAGAAGCCAGGCGCGGCAAAAGCCATTTGGAGGCAAGCGACACCAGAGTACTGATGGTCAACGCACTGTTATTCGTGGACTCCAGCAGCATTTCAGTCGAGTAACGCAACTCATGAAATGCCGAGCGGATACCGGGCAGGTAGGCGTGGCCTTCAGTCGTCAGCGCCAGGCCGTCCTTGAGTCTCAGAAACAAACGAATTCCGAGTTCATCTTCGAGGCGACGAATCTGATGGCTGATGGCCGTCTGCGTGACATTCAGCTCTTCGGCCGCCTTGGTAAAGCTCATATGGCGCGCAGCGGCTTCGAACGCTTTCAATCCATTGAGAGAGGGAATCCGGGTAACCATAAGACTTCGTAATGCTCATGAGATTTTGTCATAAGGTAACAGCGGAGAAGTCCTTTGCAAAATGTTTCAGCGGTCGTGGATTCTAGCGCCGTTCCTGAGCCATTACGGCTTCGGGAACACCCACTCAAAGGATGAGGTCGCCATGAATAACGCCGTTGAAACAAGCAGCGTCGCGCTTGAAAAAACATCCCGGTCAAAAGCGCGCAATGCGTCGAGAATGGCTGAAATCAGCCGTCCGCATTTCGATGCTGCGTATGAAAAAGGTCTGATGGGGGTGTCCTGCCGCGTGCTGGACAACCGCCGTATCGAAATCGCCACCAGCGGCAAGGAGGTGATTGACTATACCCGCTGCGGCTACCTTAACCTCGATGCGCACCCCAAAGTGCTCGCTGCCGCCAGGGCCTCAATGGAAGAAACGCCCTCCACGCACTTTTCGGTCGCCCGTACGCGCCTGTCCGCCGAACCGCTGGTACGCCTGGAAAAAACCCTGGCCAAACTGTTTGACGTCAACGGCATAGTGGTTTTCCCGACAGTCGCCGCTGCCAATATGGGCGCCCTGCCCCTGTTGGCTGCCGGCCTGTTCACCGGCGGTGAAAAGCCGCTGATCGCCTTCGACCGCTTTGCTCATGTGACCTTGCAGTATCACATTCCGGTCTTGCGCGAAGAGACTGACGTAATCGTCATCGAGCATAACGACCTCGATCACCTGGAACGCTTGTGCAAAAGCGGTCGTAAGGTTGCGTATGTGGGCGACGGTGCCTATTCGATGGGTGGCGCCGCGCCAGTTCGCGAATTACGCGCGCTGCAGGATAAATACGGGCTGTTCGTCTATCTGGACGACGCCCACGGGATTTCGGTGGTCGGGCAGCGCGGCGAGGGCTTCGTTCGTTCGCAACTCGACGGTCTGGATGAAAACACCATCGTGGCCGCATCGCTGGGCAAGGGCTACGGTGCCGCCGGCGGGCTGTTGATGCTGGGCACCCAACATGTCGAGAACGCGATCCGCCGTTATGCGCCGACCTACGGCTTCTCCTGCGCTCCCAATATGGCGGCCGTCGGTGCTGCGCTGGCTTCGGCGGAAATTCATGCCACGCCTGAACTGCACAAACTGCAACGGTCACTGCGCAACAACATGGCGCTGTTCGACAACCTGATCCCGACCGAAACCAGCGGCAGCGAACTGCCGATTCGCATCGTTCGTATTGGCAACGAAGAGCAGGCCATTGCCAAAGGCGAGTACCTGTTGCAGCAGGGTCACTACACCTCCGTCGTGTTCTTCCCGACAGTGCCGCGCGGCCAGGCTGCTCTGCGCATGTCAGTCACCTCGGCACACAACCCGGCCGACATCCTCGACTTGAGCCTGATGCTCAAAAGCAGCGTGTCGCCACAAGTGAACCCGGGTGCCGACCAACACCAGCCTGCGCTGGCTGTTTGACTGACGTCGTGCAGGAGACACTTAACGTGAAGCGAATGGATTTGACCGACACCTTTGTCACCGCGGTGACAGATTTCGATATCAACACGGCGTCCCTGAATGAGATTCGTGCCATTCAGGAACTGGTCTACGAGCGCAAAGTGGTGGCGCTGAAGAACCAGCGATTGACTCGCGAAGGCTATCAGCAATTCGCCGGATGTTTCGGCGAACTGGAGCAGTTCAGGCTCAAGAATTACCACGACCCGGCGTTCCCGAACATTCTGGTAATCAACAATCGCAATGGCGGTGGCGCAACCGGTGCACGCAAGCTCGGCAACATGTGGCACAGCGATTCGAGCTACCTGGCAGAACCGTTGCCACTGACCATGCTGCACGCACAGCAATTGCCCGAAGCGGGTGGCGATACCCTGTTCGTGGATATGCAGTCGGTGTACGACGATTTGCCCAGAGACTTGTATGAGCGGGTCAGGAATCGACAAGCCGTACACGACGTGCGCTGGACCTACAAAGTCAAGGAAGACGACGTAGGCGAGTCGATCCAAGAGATTTTCACACGCCTGGAGCAGACATTTCCCGCCAGCACACACCCCACAGTTGCCATACATCCGCGCACCGGACGCGAAAGCCTGTACGTCAATCCGGGTTACACAGCGCACATCAGCGGCTATTCGCCAGAGCAGAGTCAGGCATTGCTTGACCAGCTTTTCGCATTCGCGCTGACGCCGGAGCGGATCTTCAATTACCAATGGGAGCCCCACGATCTGCTGATCTGGGACAACCGCTCCGTATGGCACTGCGCCACCGAACTGCCCCGCGATGCCCAACGGGTGATGTTTCGCATTGGCGTCAATGACGGCGAGTTCTTTGCCAAAGATGAACTGAAGGAGCATGTCGCATGAGCAAAAAGCGCGTTTTGATTGCTCATATCCTCGGCGATGAAGGGAAGCGCCTGCTGCGCGAGCGCGACGATATCGAGGTGGTGGAGTTCGCCAATACGATTGAGCAAAGTCAGTTTCAGGCACTGCTGGAAAGTTTCGATGCCGTACACGGTGTCGTCCTCGGACTGACCCGATTCGGCCCAGCCGAGTTGCAACGCGCGACAGGGTTGCAGGTAGTGTCACGGATCGGCGTCGGCTTCGATGCGGTGGATATCCCGGTAATGACCGAAGCGGCGATTCCGGTAATGGTTTGCGCCAACGCCAATCACCGCGCAGTCGCCGAGCATACGCTGGGATTCATGTTGGCCTTGGCCAAACGCACCGAGGCGCTGAGTCTCCTGGTGCGCAATGGCGATTGGCATCAGCGCTACGAGTATCTGCCCAGCGAGCTGGAAGGTCGTGAAGCATTGCTCATCGGTTGCGGCCGAATAGGCGCTCGGGTCGCCACTCTGCTGTTGGCACTGGGGATGCGGGTCAGGGTGTATGACCCTTATCTCGCCGCGCAGCACTTGCCCCACGGCGTGGAGCCGGTTGCCGTCCTGGAAGGTGCATTGGCGAGCGCCGACTACGTCAGTCTGCACTGTCCCAAAACCGCCGAAACGGTTGGCTTGTTGTCCGCCGAACGCTTGGCTTTGATGAAACCCCACGCGTATGTGATCAACACCGCGCGTGGCGGCATCGTCGATGAACAGGCGCTGTATGAGGCGTTGAGGGAGAACCGACTGGGGGGGGCTGCGCTGGATGTATTTCTGCCGGAACCGCCCGCTCCTGGCAGCGGTTTGCCAAGTCTGGACAACGTTATCAGCTCGCCGCACCTGGCGGGAGTATCCCGCGAGGCCGTCAGCCGCATGGCGAAACTGGCTGCGGGCAATGTTCTCGCGGTTTTCGACGCTGAACCCAACCACGACAACGCGGTGAACCCGCAAGTATTCGCGCGTGCGTTTCAGCTCGCCGACACGCAGTCAGCCAGCACGTTTCCTTACCCAATCTGAGGCCATGCAATGTACTTACGCTATCAATTGTTCGACGACCAACGCGACGCAATGATCCTGGTGGCCCGGATCATGATTTTGATCCTCTACGGTTACTTCGGCTTCACCTACGTCACCGATCACGGCAGCTTCGTCAGCTATCTGAAAACGGTAAACGCGCCGATACCCGAGTTCACCGCCATCGTCGCCACCATCATCGAATTCTTCGGTGGTCTGGCACTGTTGTTCGGCTTCTGGACCCGGCCGATCGCGGCGATCTTCGTGGTGTACACCATTGGCACCGGCATCATCGGCCATGCTTTCTGGAACAGCACCAACCCGGCCGATCATCACACGCTATTCGTGCACTTCTTCAAGAACGTGAGCATTGCCGGCGGTTTCCTCTTCCTCTGCCTTCTGGGGCCTGGAAAGTACTCGATCGACAAACGTTGATCCTCTGGCGACGGGCGCAGCAATGCTGCCCGTCGCTTCCATTTCAGTGCTTGCGGATATCCAACATGAACGAATTGATTGAACCGGTTGCCGACCTGCGCGACTGGCTGGCACGGGCCGAAAAGATCGGCGAATTGCAGACTGTCTCGCCCGCTGTCGATCCGGTTGAGGAAATGAGCGCCATCACTTATTTGTTGGCTCGCCAGGCTGCTTCGCCTGCGGTGCTCTTCGACCAGGCGGACTCGCCGCTGGGCTTACGCCACCTGTGGAATATTTTCGGCCCAAGCGTGGCTCGCACCGCGATCACCCTGGAGGAAGCACCGGATACGCCAACGATGGAATTGATCCGGCGCACCAAAGACAAGCTCAGGCACAGCATCGCCCCGCTGGAGGTCAGCGCTGAAGCCGCACCGATCTATCAGAACACCCTCACCGGCCATGACATCGACCTCACCCGGCTGCCGATTCCCAAGCACTGGCCCCGAGACGGCGGCGCTTACGCCGGTACCGCGGACGCGGTGTTCACCCGCGATCAGGCCTCGGGTTACCTGAATGTCGGCACCTATCGAATGATGATCCAAGGCCCCCGCGAGGTCGGCCTGTCACTGGCCCCAGGCAAGGACGCTTTGCGTCACATTCATCAGGCATGGGCCAAGGGCGAGGCGCTGCCCGTTGCTGCTGCCTGGGGTGTCGACCCGCTGATGATGGTCGTGGGGTCGCAATCCCTGCCACCGGGCGTCAGCGAATACGACTTCGCCGGGGGCATCAAAGGCAAGCCTATCGAAGTGGTACGGGCCAGACATTCCGACTTGTTGATTCCTGCGGCTGCCGAGATTGTCATTGAAGGCCTGATTCGTCCCGGTTCGACCCGCGAAGAAGGCCCTTTCGGCGAGTTCACCGGTTACTACGGCTACAAGGACATCGATTGCCCGCTGATCGAAGTCACTGCCCTGCACTATCGCACCCGACCGATCCTGACCAATGCCTTGATGGCTGATTTCCCCTCGAACGAACAAAGCGCATTTTTTTCGACGATCCGCTCGGCGAAAATCTGGAGCGATCTCGACAAACTCGGCATCCAGGGCATCCACGGGGTGTACTGCCCTCCGGCCGCAGCCGGTGCGTTCGGCATGATCGTGATCAGCCTGGAACAGAAATACGCCGGTCACGCTGCACAGGCCCTGGCACTCGCCAGCCAGGTCCCCGGTGGCGCCTATATCAGCAAGTGGATCGTCGCGGTTGACGAGGATGTCGATCCCACCGACATGAACCAAGTGCTCTGGGCGATGGCCACACGTGCAACTCCCAGCGATGACATCGATATTCTGCGCAACACGCGCGGCTCGCCGCTGGACCCGGCGCAGAACCCGCCAGAGAAACGTTTTTTCGGTTCCAAGGCCTTGATCAACGCCTGCAAGGATTACCGCAACATACGCCACTTCCCGACGCGCACGTTATTGCGCCCATCGGTGTACGCGCGCGTCAGCGAACGCTGGGCCGCGTTGGGCCTGCCGGGTCAACCGCCGTTGATCAGCACATTCGACGAGGCGGTAGATTCTCATGAACAGCCCTGAGCGGCGGATTGTCGTCGGCATCAGCGGGGCCAGCGGCGTGATTTATGGCGTGCGTACGTTGGTGCTGTTGCGCGAACTGGGCATTGCCACGCATCTGGTGATGACCCGCTCGGCCCAGGTCACATTGGCCCACGAACTGGACATGAAAGTGGCGGACGTCAAAGCGCTGGCCAGTGTCGTACACGACCCTGCGGACATTGGCGCCTCGATTTCCAGCGGTTCGTTCAAGACACTGGGCATGGTCGTGACTCCTTGCTCCATCAAAAGCCTTTCGGAGATCTCCAGCGGCATCACCGGCACCCTGCTCAGCCGTGCCGCCGACGTGACACTCAAGGAACGTCGACCGCTGATTTTAATGGTGAGGGAAACGCCGTTACATCTGGGGCACCTGCGCAGCATGACCCAGATTTGTGAAATGGGCGGCACCGTGATGCCGCCAGTACCGGCGTTCTATGCCAGACCCCAATCGATCCAGGACATGGTCGACCATACGCTTGGGCGCATGCTTGATCTGTTGGGACTGGATACCGGAACCGTGCGGCGCTGGGGCTGAATTCCCGGTTGGCTGCATCATCGGCAAGTGTGTCCAGACGCCTTGCCGACTCGCTCTTTCACAATCAGGAACCACGCTATACCGTTGCGTTTGCCTGCTCGCTCAAACCGAGTGCGGCCGGGCGAATGCAACGCTGTGTCATCGAAACACTCACCGGCAAGCTTCGGCACGCCGGTCAGCATTCACCCACAGCATCGACTTCGTCGGTGTAAAGCCGCATGACGGTCAGCACGGCCGCCGCCGCAAATGACAACGCAATGATTGCCAACGCAGCGGTTGCGTGTCCCGAGCCCTGGAACGTCGCACCGAGCAAGGCAATACCCATCACTCCGCCACACTGGCGGGCCGCATTGAGCACGCCGGAGCCGATTCCGACCTTGCCGCTCGGCACACTTGCCAGACAGGCACCGACGATCACCGGCAAGGTCGCACCGCCGAGGCCGATCAACAAACCGCCAAGCACCAGGCTTACAGCATTCATATCGAACAGTGCCAGCGATGCCGCGCCGAGTGCGCCGCACAACATGCCAGCAGCACCGACTGAGCGGGCACCCAATGCATTCGACAGGCGTCCGGAAAGGCTGGCCATCACACCGGTTGCGAGCGTCATCGGAATCATCGCCACGCCGATTTCAACAGGGGCGCGACCTTGCCCCTGCAAGGCAAACGGCAATACGAAAAGACTGCCGTAGTAAGCCAGCGTTTGCAGAAATCCGGCGCCGATCGCTGCAGAAAAGGTTCTGGAGGCAAACAGATTCAGGGGCAGCATCGGTTCGCGCCGAGTTCGCTGCGAATGGACGAATGCCACGGCGGTCATCAAAGCGGTGAGCAGTGCAGCCATGACCCACGCATGTCCCCAGCCCCATACGGGGCCTTCAATCAAAGCGAAGATCAACGACACCAGCGCCAGGGCCGAAAGCACCTGCCCTGCCCAGTCGATAGAACGTGGCCGGACGGCAACGGGCCTGCTGCGTAGCGCGCAGCTGAGCAGCGCAACCATACAAAACGGCACATTGAGGTAGAAAATCGCACGCCAGTTGATGTGCTCGACCAGCAAGCCCCCCAACAAAGGTCCGCTCACCAGCGCCAGCGCCGAGATTCCACCCCACAGCGCAACGGCCCTCGCCCGTGCGCCGGGCTCGGGGTAGGCCTCGACCAGCAGCGCCATGGAGCTGGGCAGCATCAATGCCGCTCCGACGCCTTGCACGGCACGCGCCGCAATCAGCGCCAAGACATTGCTGGCCGATCCACACGCTATCGATGCGCCCGTGAATATCACCAAGGCCCACACAAACACTCGCCTCGCGCCCAAACGATCGCTCAATGCACCGGCAGACAGGAGCAGGCTGGCAAAGACCAGCGTGTAGGCACCGGCAATCCATTGCAGACGATCCATCCCCGCTGCCAGGTCGCGACCCATCTCGGGTAGCGCGACATTCAGCGCTGTGACGTCCAGCGCGACCATGAACGAGCTCAACGCCACGCTCAGTAACACGGGCGTCGCCGACGCAGGCCTGACCACCAGATCCATTGACAGAGTTTTGCCCACCTTCCACCACCTCACTGTGTATTCATCGTGATCCTGAGGCGGTGCGCAGGCTCCGTAAAATTAAATCTCGATTACCTGAACATAAGAGGAACTACTGAGATGATGAACCTGATGCATTGGCGACTGCTGGTCGCCGTGGCTGACGCCGAGAATGTTTCCCGCGCCGCCGAGCGCTATGGCATCACCCAGTCGGGCGCCAGTCAGGCCTTGACCCAGATGGAGGAAGCACTCGGGGTCAAAGTGTTTGTGCGTGATCGACGCCAGACCACTGCAACGGCCATTGGCCAGCAAATCATTGACCGCGCGCGGCGCATGCTCAGTGAATTCGAATCGATTCAGAATCTGGTGGATGCATCACGTGGGTGTCACTTGGGGCGAATCAAACTCGCCAGCTTTCCCTCGGTATTCGCCAACCTGCTGCCACCGCTGCTGCAAAGTTTCAGTCGGCTGCACCCGGGCATCGAAATCGTCGCGCTGGAAGGCACCGATGAAGAAGTCGAACAGTGGCTGGCCAACAGCAGCATCGACCTTGGTGTGGTGATGAACCCCTGCCCTTCGCGCGGTGCGCTGTTATTGGGCCGCGACTCGTGGGTAGCGGCAGTCCCTGCGAACCATGATCTGGCGCGCAAGTCCTCGGCCAGCACGGTCGCGCTCGAAGATCTGGTGACAGAGCCTTTCATCCTGGCAACGGGTGGCTGTCACCTCAATGGCCAGTCGCTGGTCGAGCGTGAGGGACTCACGCTCAGAGACATCAAGATCACCGTGCGCGACTGGACCACTGCATTTGCGCTGATCAGTGAAGGCATGGGCATCTCGATCGTTCCTGCCTCGACATTGCCGCTGGATCGACGCGGCATGCGGGTCTTCGAATTGGCCCGACCGATTTACCGTGAATTCGGGCTGGTCTGCTCGGCGGTCGGCGAACGGACTCCTTCCGCTCAAGCGTTTCTCAATGAAATTCGCAAGTCGAGTATTGGCAACGATATTCCGATGACGGTTCGCAGTACTGAAGCGAAAGTCGCCTGAGTGGACATAAGAGCAGCTAATGATGAGCGCATAAAATCGTAATTTTACCGATCCATGACACGCCACCAATATGTCTGGAACACGGTTCACAGCCATTGCGACGTGAGCCGGGCAATGCGTTCGGGTACGTGTTGCTTACTTCAAGGAGATCCACATGAAACTGTACTTTGCGCCAATGACCTGCTCCCTGTCGCCACACATTGTGTTGCGTGAGCTGGGCCTGCCCTTTGAACTGATCCGGGTCAACAACAAGACCAAAGCCACGGCGGACGGCCGTGATTTTCGCGCCATCAACCCCAAGGGCTATGTGGCCGCGCTGGTGCTGGACAACGGCCTGGTGCTGACTGAAGGGCCGGCCATCATTCAATTCCTGGCCGATCAGGTACCGGGCAACGCTCTGGCACCGGCCAACGGTACCTGGGAACGCACTCGCCTGCAGGAACTGCTCAATTTCATCACCTCGGAGATCCACGGTGGCAGTGCTCCGTTGTTCAATGCAGACATTCCGGAGCCGGTAAAGGAAATCTTTCGCCAGAAACTGTTCAAGCGCCTGGATTACCTGAACAAGGAACTGGTCAACAAGGATTATCTGTTGAGCACTTTCGGGCTCGCTGATGCCTACCTGTTTACGGTTTTGAAATGGCTTCCTTTCTTCAATATCGACATCGGCGACTGGCCGGAACTGGCTGCGTTCGTGGCGCGCATCGAAGCGCGTCCAAGTGTGCAGGCCGCCATCGCCGCGGAAGAGGCAACACAGCCAGTGTAATCATGGATGACAGAAGCTGGTCGATGCCGGCTTCTGCCTGACTTCAACAAGGATGAAGCCTCATGCAGACCATTGAACGCGTCCCGAGCGGCCACGCAGGACGCAGCCGTTCCTGCGCCTACGCCGACCTGGTTTACACCGTAGCGACCAGCGCGGATACCTCGCTGGACATCAGCGGCCAGACCCACCGGGCCCTCGCTACCCTGAGCGCCAGCCTCGAAGGACTCGGCTCCAACGCCTCGCGCATGCTCTCGGCGCAGGTGCTTCTTGCCGACATGGCCAGCAAACCCATTGTCGATGAAATCTGGGCGCAGTGGATTGGCGACAACCCGCAGCACTGGCCTCAGCGCGCTTGTTACGGCGTTGATCTTGGCGGGAAGTTGCTGATCGAAATCATCGTTACAGCAGTGCGGGGAGCGGCAGATGACGCTTAACGATCAAACCGATCTGCTGATCCGAACCTGCGAGGCACAGCGTTGCGCCGCCATGCTCGGTGGGCACCTGGATATTTTCAGTTACCTGTTCCACCCCGATCTCACCTACATTCACGCCAGCGGCGTCATCGACAACCTCAAAAGCTATCTGGAGAAATGCCGCTCTCGTGAATTCGTTTATCACACCCTTGATCTGCAGATCGACAAAGTGACGCGGGTCGGAGAGCTGGCGATTGCCTTGGGTGAAATGAGCACCACCGTAACCTCCGGTGGGGTGTGCAAACGTCTGCACAATCGCACGCTTACCGCCTGGCAGCGAACCGATGAGCAGTGGCAACTGCTGGTCTATCAGGCGACACCGCTCGAACCCGCTGTGGTGGTGGACGCGGGCTGAGCGATCGATCAAACCGGCGGCACCACCGGCATTCCTCACCCAGGCTTCGAAACCTAGAGTTTGCGAAGAGAATAATTCCAGGGTGAGGAGATCCCGCCATCAACTCCCGGCTACCGCCTCCCGCACGAAATCCTCATACCGACGCAGCGGATGCCCGATCAATCCCTCGATCCGTTCCACCGCCGCTGCCCCGGCCTGCATGCCGAAGCGCTGGATCCCCGCCATCATCAGGCGCATGTCATACGCCAGCCACCCTGGGCCGTAGGTCGCCAACTGCGCTTCAAACGCGGCGACATCATCGCCACCGTAGGCAACGTCGCGCCCCAGCGTGGTACTCCAGATTTTTGCTACCGACTCCCCGGTCAAAACCTGCGGTCCAACCAGTTCGAGAGTGACACGTTCCTGCGCAGAATCAGCTCGATCGCGGCGCAGCAGTTCCGCCACCGCGACGTCGGCGATATCGCGCGCATCGATCATCGCTACGCCTTGGGAGCCGATGGGCATCGGGTAGACGCCGTAGTCCTGAATGGTCTGCCGGACCATCAATTCGTTCTGCATGAAGTACGCCGGGCGCAGGATGGTAACGGGCAAGTCAAGGCTTTCGAGCATGCGTTCTACGGTGTATTTGCCGGTGAAGTGCGGGACGTTGGTGAAGGTGTCGGCGTGAATCACCGACAGGTAGACGATGCGTTCGATGCCCGCCTCTTGGGCCAGGTTGAGGGTGATCAGTGCCTGGGTGACTTCGTCGGGGGTGACGGCGTTAAGCAGGAACAGCGTGCGCACCGACGCCAAGGCCTGGCGCATCGACGCCACGTCTGTGAGGTCGCCGACCACTTCGCTGACGCCGGCCGGAAAGTCGCGTTTGCCGGTCTGGCGCACGAGGGCTTTGACCTCTGCGCCCGCCTCGGCCAGGCCTTGCGTGACGAGTGAGCCGATGGTGCCGGTGGCGCCAATAACGAGAATGCTCATGGTGAATCTCCTATCGTTGCGGGCCCGCGTTTCGAAGCCCGATGAGGCGAAGGTAGGCTGTTGCAGGCATAACGCACAGACACCAGAATGCAGACACTTCGTTTCAAATCCGGAACAGCCATGAACCTCAATGCCTTGATCGATTTCCTGCTTGTTGCCAGCAATGAGGGCTTGGGCAAGGCCAGTCGCGCGAGTGGCATTTCCAAGGCCACCCTGTCACGACGCATCGCCGATCTTGAGGAACAACTGGGCGTGCGTCTGATCGAGCGTAGCGCGCGCGGCTTGAAATTGACCGAAGCGGGTGAGTTGTTGATGTCGCGAACCGAAGCGCCGTTGAGTGAAGTGGCCGAAGCACTGACGGCGGCGCGCGAGGGTTTATCGACGCCGCGCGGACGTTTGCGCATCGCCGCCCCGGTGTTGTTTTCGCAACTGGCGATGGGACGGATCGGCGCCGAGTTCTGCGCGGCTTACCCGCAGATCGAGCTTGAAGTGATTGCCGAAGATCGTCGGGTTGATCTGGTCGAGGAACAATTCGATGTTGCCATCCGGATCAACCCGAGCCCGGACAGCAGTCTGGTCGGGCGCTGTTTTGCCAGGGATCGGCTGGTCGTCGTCGCCGCGCCGGACGTGGCCAAGCCAGCGCCGGGCAAGGTTGGCCTGGTGGCCGCCATCGTCATGCCGAGTTTCGAGCCGACTCAGTGGCGGCTGGATGACGGACAGTTGATTCTCCAGCCGAACCCCACGCTGCGCCTTTCTTCGTTCCTGATGATTCGCGATGCAGCCATCGCCGGAGCCGGCGCGGCGCTGCTGCCCCACTCCATCGCCCAGGCCTCACTGACTCGCGGTGAACTGACGCAGTGGGGCACGATAACGGGCGTGGAACCGGAACTCTGGGTGCTACACACGTCCCGCCGACTCGCCGCGCCAAAGGTACGTGCGTTTGTCGATTTCATTTGCGCGCGCTTCCCGGACAAAGCGTTGCTGCTAAACGCCTGACGCCGTGTAACCAACATGAACACTTGCCCAATCCTCATTCACAACACGGCAAGCCAAACACCACCCGCGCCCCCCTCGGCTCATTGCGCTCGGCCCACAATTTGCCGCCATGTCCTTCAATGATCGTGCGGCAAATCGACAGGCCCATGCCCAGCCCGGTGGATTTGGTCGTGTAGAACGCCGTGAACACCTGCTCTGGCTGCTCGCAGGCAAAGCCCGGCCCCGCATCGCTCACGCTGATTTGCACGTTTTCGCCCAGCGCCTCACTGCGAATCAGCAGACGTCGCTGCCCCGCTGCCATGATCGTCATGGCTTCGAGGCTGTTGATGATCAGGTTGAGCAACACCTGTTGCAGTTCGACCCGGTCCGCCACTACGAAAGGCAAATCTGCCGCCAGCTCAACGCTGACCTCAGCGCCGTGTTTGAGCGCTTCACCCCGGCTGAAACCGACCATTTCTTCGATCAGCAGATTGAGGCTGACAGGCTGACGCTGCGGCGGGGTTTTGTGGATCAGCGCGCGGATGCGTCCGAGTACGTCGGCGGCGCGGTTGCCGTCGAGAATGATGTGCCGCAGGCCCTGCTCCACCTCGGCAACGTTCGGCGGTTGCGCACCCAGCCAGCGCAGGGCGGCGTTGGCATGGGTCACCGTGGCGGCGATCGGTTGATTGACTTCGTGGGCGATCGACGCGGCCAACTGACCCATGGTTGCCACGCGATTGGCGTGGGCCAGTTCCGTTTGCACCTGACGATACCGCCGCTCGCCTTCGCGCACTTGCTCTTCGGCGAGCTTGCGTTCGCTGATATCCAGGACGAAGGCCAGGCCCTGCTGCTGACTTGCTTCGAAGGCGGCCAGACCGACAATCACTGGCAGGCGACTGCCGTCCTTGCGGATGTATTCCTTCTCAAATGGCTGGGCGCGACCGGTGCGGATGGCCGTTGTCAGTGCCACGTCGCTGTTGGCGCGCATCGCCGGCGGCGTCATGTCACGCCAATGGACACTGCCCGAAAGCAACTCGTTACGGGTGTAACCGACCATGCGCAGGAACGCGTCGTTGGCCTCGATGATTTCCCCTTCCACGCTCCAGACGATGATGCCGATGATGTTGGCATCGACCAGCCGACGGATTTTCGCTTCTCGCTCGGCGAGGTCGCGATACAGGCGCGCGTTGTCCAGCGAGATCGCTGCCTGCGACGCCACCAGGCGCAACACGGCGAGACGCGCCGGGCTGAACACCGCGGCCGACAGGTTGTTTTCCAGATACAGCGCCCCGACCACCCGCGCCTGATTCATCAATGCCAGGCACAGGATCGAGCGCGCGCCTCGTTGCTGAACGTATGGATCGGCGGCGAACAGCGGATCGGCAACCGCGTCGTCCAGGCACAGGTTTTCGCCGGTGCGCAGCGTCTGGTAGAGCACCGACTCAGCCAGCGCCACCGCGTGCAGCGGCGCGTTGCACAGCTGCGTGGCACCGTCGCCGATGCGGGTTTGCGCAGCGACATAGGGAATGTCGGCATCCAACAAAATGAGCAGGCCATGCTCGGCCCCGGCCTGTTCGATCGCGGTGCGCATCACCGTTTCGATCAAACGGTCCAGGACGATCTCCCCGGACACTGCTTGAGAGACCTTGAGCACCGTCGCCATGTCCAAGTGTTCAACAGGCGTAATGAGCGTGGTGGTCGGATTCGGCTGCGCCTCTTCGGCACGCAGAAAACGGTGACGTCGCTCCAGCTCCCGCACTTTGCCTGCGGCGCCCCAGCGCAGATAGGCGTAGCGTGCGTCGCGCAGGTAAACGCGGGATATCTTGGCCAGACCGCGAGCGCTGTAGAACCGTGCGGCCAGTTCGTTGGCCAGCGCTTCGATATGGAGCAGACCATTGTCCTGAGCCAATTGAATGGCTTGCTCGTACTGCAATTCGGCTTCGAGCAACTGCCCGGTGACGCGCGCCATTTCTGCGCCGACCAGCGCCACCTGACTGGCGAAGGTTTCCGCGCACAAACCCGCCCACACTTGCAATTGCGCATGGTGTTGACCCAGACGCTGTAGCGCATCGGCGTCGGTTTCGCCGTGAGCGGCCAAAGTCAGCGCCGCATAAAAATGATATTCGGCCTCTTCGAAAAACGCCGAAATCACCCACAACAATCCCTGCGCCTGCGCCGCGCACTCAGCGGCCGCCGCGTAATCCCCCGCCAGGTAGCGCGCCTGCAACTTGCGCACCCAGTATTTGCCGCGCGCCAGCGCCAGATCCGCCGACGCGGCGAGATGCGCCTCGACAGCTGTTTCATCGAAACCGTCATGGTTGAAGCCGCCAAACGTCGGCGTCTGCCCGCGCAGCATCTTGATCAGCGCCAACTGGCAGCGCATGAAATCGGCCACCAGACCGAAACCGACCTTCTCGGCGTAAGCCAGGCCTGCTTCAGCTTGCGCCTGCACCTCGGCCAGCGGCTCGCCGATGAACAACAGATCGGAAATCAGGCTGTTGCCGGCAAACGCCGCATACGGCAGATCGCCGCTGCGATGGGCCGCGTTGAGCGCACGGCGCAGCAGTTCGCGGCACTCGCGCACAGGTCGCATCCAGCGCACCACGAAAATCGAAAAGCACAACCAGGTGCTCGCCTCGTAACGCGTCAGCCCACGTCGCTCAACCAGATCGCAGCCCAGACGGCCAAATCGATAGCCGGCGGCATAGTCGCCAAATCGCGGCCCCGATATGCGCCCGAAGTTGGCATAGAGCAAACAGGACGCATCGCAGTTGCCGTATTGCAGGCTCAGGCTGACCGCTTTGCAAATGGTCAGGCTGGCGAGGTTCAGATCCGACTGCACCGCCGGCGCGAAGAGTTTGCCCAGTGTATCGAGGGTGGCCCGCGCGGCTGGGTCCTCCATCAGCGGCAAGTCGATCATCCGCTCGATACTGCGCCCGCGCAGGCTGGTCCAGACCTGCTGATATTCGTCACGCACCTGAGCATCGCCCGGATGCGCTGACCAATCGATGCCGACCTGACGCAGATAGGCCAGACACACCGCCACCGCCCGGTCGCTGCGATCAAGCAGCAAGTAGACATCCATTTGCAGGCAGGCCACCGCCGCGCGCTCGACGGTGGTCACGCCGCGCTCGGCCAATGTCGCCAGACGCGTGTCGGCGAGCGCCAGTTGGCCGGTGAGAAATTCGCACTCGGCGCGGTTCAGCGCCAAAGCGAAACCCAGCTCATGCCGACTGTCATAACCCTGCTCGCCCAGCAGCTCTGCGCCGGCGCCCAAGTAAGTCAGTGCCGAGGTGTAAGCGGTCGAAGCCTTGGCGCGCTGGCCGGCAAGCAGATTGAATTCGGCCAGTTGCTCGCGCTCGGCACGCAGGCTGATCAGATGCGCACCGCGATTGAGCTGGCCGACAATCTCGAAGATCGCCTCTTCACGCCGCTCGCCCTGGGTTTGCAGCGCCAGCAAGCGGCCGATGCGCAGGTGCATTTGCGCCCGTTCGGTTTCAGCGATCAGCGAATACGCCGCTTCATGGATGCGGTCATGCACAAACCGGTAGGCACCGTCCTGACGCTCGACCAGCTCCAGCCGCACCGCTGGCCACAACGCGGGGTGAACGCGAGGGACAGGTATATCGAGGACGGTGGCCAGCGTGTCGAGCCGTGCAACGTTGCCCAGGCAAGCCAGTTGCTGCAGTGCCTGGCGGGTCTCCAGCGGCAGTCGCGCCAGCTTACCAACCATCAAATCGACGACGTTGTCGGTGTAGCCCTTGCCGTTGATCAGCTGCACATCCCAGCGCCAGCGCTGGCGCGCAGGCTCGTATGTCAGCAGCTTCTCCTCGGCCAGGGCGTGGAGAAACTGGATGACGAAAAACGGATTGCCGGCAGTCTTGTCCAGCACCAGCCGCGCCAGCGCGACGATACTCGCCGGCGGGCAGCGCAGCGACTCGCTGATCAGTTGTTCAATGTGCGCGCCGGCCAGGGGGGCGAGGCGAATCTCGTCAATCCGCACGCCAGCGCTACGCAGCGTGTTGAGGGTACGGCTGAGTGGATGATCGCCATCCACCTCGTTGTCGCGATACGCGCCAACCAGCAGCAGATGAGCAATTTCGGCACGGCTCAGCAAGTCTTCGAGCAGATCAAGGGTGGCCGCGTCGAGCCACTGCAGGTCGTCAAGGAACAGCGTCAGCGGATGCTCGGCCCGGGCGAACACGCCGATGAAGCGCTGCAAAACCTTTAGAAATCGCTGCTGCGCCTGCTGCGGTTCCAGCTCGGGCACGGCGGGCTGATCGCCGATGATCAATTTGAGCTCGGGAATCAGGTCGGTGATCAACCGTGCATTCGGTTCCAGCGCCTGCAATAGTGCTTCGCGCCAGCCCGCCAGCACGTCGGCGCGCTTGCCCAACAGCGTCCGCACCAGCCCCTGAAAGGCCTGGACCAATGTCGAATAGGGTACGTCGCGCTGGTACTGGTCGAACTTGCCGGCGGCGAACAAGCCACGGGTCGGCACCAGCACTTTGTGCAGTTCGCTGACCACCGACGATTTGCCGATGCCGGAATAACCCGAGACCAGCACCAGCGCCGGCGCACCTGTTTGCACTACATTGGCGAAGGCATCGATCAATGTTTGCACGTCGTGTTCGCGGCCGTAGAGTTTTTCCGGAATCAGCAAACGCTCGAGGGCGCCCTGCTCGTTCAGCGTAAACGTCTCGATCTGTCGCGCCCGTCGCCACTCGTCGAGGCAACGGCGCAAGTCATGCTCGACGCCGGCCGCGGTCTGATAGCGTTCCTCGGCAGTTTTCGCCAACAGTTTCATCACCACCCGCGAGAGCATCGGCGGCACCGTCGCCACCCGTTCGCAGGCTGGCATCGGCAGCCGCGCGATGTGGCAATGCACCCATTCCATCGGATCGTTCGCACTGAACGGCAGCGAGCCGGTGAGCATCTGGTACAGCGTCACGCCAAAGGCATACAGGTCGCTGCGCGAATCGATCGAACGATTCATCCGTCCGGTTTGCTCCGGCGCCATGTAGGCCAGCGTGCCGGCGATGGTTTCCGGCGGCGTGGGCGCTTGCCGCTCGCGAGGCACGCGCGAGGCCAGGCCGAAGCCGGTCAACCGTGCCGCTCCATCATGGCAATGAACGAAGATGTGCTGCGGTTTCAGGTCTTTGTGCACCAGGCCGCGCTGATGCAGATGGCCCAGCGCCTTGGCAATATTGGCAGCCAAGCCCAGACAGGTTTCGATAGCCAGGGGTGCGACCAGCAATCGCGACAACGGCTCGCCGCCCGGATCGTCGAACAGCAGACGAACCCGAGTGCCCGTGCGCGTCAAGGCCGTAGGCTGCAAAGCCCAGGCGGAATCGAGATCGTCCCTGAGGCTGTATTCATGCGCGAGCCGCGCAAGGGTCGCCGGCAACGGCTGACCGAGCGCCGGACGCACCGCCAACACGCTGCCCTCGCCCGAACCGCGCTCGCGGGACAACACCCGCTCGCCGTCGTCCCACAAAATCTGTTTGTTGCTGGCCATCTGCGTAGACACTGCTCAAGGTTTTTCTGCCGTACCGGGTGTTCTGCGTTAGCAACGCTCAGGGGCCGCGCTGCACAGGCTCGATGCCCAACGCCTCAGCGATTCGTACCAGATCGGCCACTGAACGTGCGCCCAGTTTGCGCATGACCTGGCCGCGATGGACTTTGACCGTGACCTCGCTGAGCTTGAGTTGCCCGGCAATCTGCTTGTTCATCAGCCCGGCAATGACGTAGCCGAGCACCTCGCGCTCACGTGCGGTCAGCGTTTCGTAAGCCCGACGCAGGACGGCGCCGGAATGTTCGTCGGCGAGCCGCGCGCGGTCGCGGGCCAGCGCACTGGCCACGGCGTCGAGCATGTCCTGATCACGGAACGGCTTGGCCAGAAAATCCACCGCACCGGCCTTCATCGCCTTGACGCTCATGGCGATGTCGCCGTGGCCGGTCATGAACACCACGGGGATGCGCAGGCCGTTTTTCTCCATCTGCTCCTGAAATGTCAGGCCGCTTTCGCCGCGCAGACGCACGTCGAGCACCAGACAACCGGGCACCTCACGTTGCGCTTGCGCGAGAAAATCCGCGGCGCTGTCAAAGGTTCGCACCTGCAGGCCGATCGAGCGCAGCAAGCTGTCGAGCGCCTGGCGCATCGAGGCATCGTCATCGACCACGTACACCACCGGCTCGCTGAGCACAGCGGGACTTTGCGCAGGGCTGGAATGCGACCACAAGGTCATCGTGTCTCCTCGGCGAGATCGCAGCACGCATCGGGCTGGTCAATAAATCTAGTTCAGGATGGCGACCGCAGCCAGACACCCCGGGCGGTCAGCGATCAGGCTATCAGTCGACGCCATTGCCGACCGGCCAGAAACCCCTGAAAATCGGCCAGGCTGAGGCAGTCCCGCCGCCAGCGCTGCAAACAGGCAGGCCCGCGATGTCCACTCATCCCGCTTTTACAACGGCTCCGCGCGACGTGGTGTTCATCGCCTACCCACGCCTGAGCCTGCTCGACCTCAGCGGTGCGCAAACCGTGTTCTGGGCGGCGAGCAAAGCCATGGCCGAGCGCGGGCAGCCCGGTTATCAACTGCACACCGCCAGCCTCAGCGGCGGTTTGATCGAGACCGTCGAAGGGCTGGCCATCGACACCCAGGCGTTAACCACGCTCGAGAGCGCCGCGCTGGACACCCTGGTCGTGCCCGGCGCTCCCGACATTTGCGAGAGCCTCGACGAGCACCGCGAACTCACCGACTGGCTGCGCAGCCATGCTCAGCTCGCCCGCCGCGTGGTTTCGGTGTGCAGTGGTGCGTTTCTGCTGGCTCAGGCCGGATTGCTCGATGGCCGCCGCGCCGCCACCCACTGGGCGATGTGCGACGCTTTGCGCGGTCGCTTTCCGGCGATCGAGGTGGATGCCGATGCGATTTTCATTCAGCAGGACAAGGTCTGGACCTCGGCCGGAGTCAGCGCCGGGATCGATCTGGCGCTGGCACTGGTCGAGGCCGATTGCGGCCGCGACGTGACGCTGCAGGTCGCGCGGGAACTGGTGGTGTACATCAAACGCCCCGGCGGCCAGGCGCAATACAGCACGCTGCTGCAATCGCAGGCGCAGGACGCTGCGATGTTCGATGATCTGCACCTGTGGCTGATGGAGCGCCTCGGCGATCCGAATCTGACGGTGGAGCGCCTCGCCGAGCAAGCCGCGATGAGCCCGCGCAACTTCACGCGGGTCTACAAAGCGCGCACCGGGCGCACACCGTCGAAAGCGCTGGAGCTGTTTCGCCTCGAAGCGGCCAAACGCCTGCTGGAAAATTCCCGGCATAAAATCGAACGAATCGCCCGCCTTTGCGGCTTCAGCGATGAAGAACGTCTGCGCGCCTGTTTCCAGCGCCACCTGTCGATCTCCCCGCGCGACTACCGCAGTCGCTTCAGCCGCGATGGCTGAACCGCTATACCTACGTATAGTTTTGCCCGCTGGCCATCAGCGTATGGTGCAAGAACGACAGGAGTCACCAGCTCGGCCACCCGGCCCGGGAGCGTTATGCACAAGACGCATGTCATTGCGGTAGTGGACGACGACGAGGCCATGCGCACGTCGCTGAGCAGCCTGCTGCGAGCGTCGGGTTATCGAGTGCTCGACTATGCGGCGCCGGCGGATTACCTTGAATCGGATGGGCCGGCGCAGACTGATTGTCTGATTTCCGATATGCAGATGCCGGGCATGAGTGGTACGCAGATGCTGGATGCACTGCGGGCGCAAGGCTGGAGGATGCCAGTGATTTTCGTGTCGGCGCACGCGGGCGATTTGCCCTGCGACAAGTCCCGAGCGACTGATGTCGTTGCCTGCCTGCGTAAACCTTTTGCGGCGGACGAGTTAGTTGTCTGGGTAGAGGTTGCACTGCGTACGCTCCAGGCTAGCGGAACTCAAAAAAACTGACCCACCGCAGTTACCTTTGTGGGAGCGAGCTTGCTCGCGAAAGCGATCGCTTGATCAACGCCTCCCTTTGGCCATATTCCTCTTTCCACGGCGCAACGGCCTTGAAATCGGCTTAAACCAGATTTGGGTCTCCTACATTTTGAAAAGGTGAGATGAGCAGGCACGTACAGCGCATAAACACGACTTGGCAATCACGTTTAAATTACACCGACTGTTACTGCAAAAAGCCTACAACGCCTTGCGCCGCTGCCTACCGGTACTTCAGAATCCGCCGGCTTACACAGCTATCGGTTGGGCTATATCGTTTCCCTGTCACTGCGAAACAGTGATCGGGTTTGGTAGCCCGTTTCTTGATAGTTGTACGGCTTCCCCATATGCGGCCTCTATTTCGAGGCTCAGCTCTCTATGGTGGCCATGCGTGGGGCTCATTCGTGAGCGCCGGGGTTAACTATCTTGACCGGTCTACCAACCCGCGCGTGGCCGCCACCCATCGTTTGGTAGCGATAGTGACGGCTCTTCATTCCTTCAAGGTAGAGAGTCATTTATGTTCAAAGTAACGCCAAACCCGCCAGAAGCCGATTCGATCCCGTACGACCCCGCTCTGGAACCCCAGCGAATAAAAGACGCGGCCGCTCGTGCCATCAACTTTTACCTCGACCCTCAGACGCTCAAGACCACCATTCCCAAGCGCCAGCCGGGCAGGATCTTTCTCATCGATCCCACGGTGGACGAGGAAACGCTGCTCGTCGAAGCCTGTGAATCGCTGGCCGCCGCCAATGACATGGCCCGTGAAATCGGTGGCGTGATCGACCATCCACAGCGTCGATCGCTGCTGATGTTGCAGCAGGTGATCATGTTGAGTGAGCTGATCGTCAATCGCGTGCTCGACAGCCGACGCGTGTCGAGCTAGCCGGCAACCCAGGCAGGAGGGGGCATGCTCCCTCACTGCCAGCGGACGCGCCACAGCCGTGGCGCGGCATTCCCATACTCAGACGCTCAAGCGGCTCTCACCGGAGTTTCAGCTGATGTCACAGACACCGTCCCATCCGCCGGTCACCGACTCGGTTTCGCCTTACGAATCCTTTCATTCAAAAAAACTGCATGACGCCGCCGAGCGCGCGCTCGACCATTACCTCGCGCCGACCAATATCAACGCCACGCCCTACAGTCCCAACACCCTGTTTATGGTCAGCCCGGAATCAGACACCGAATCGCTGCTGGTCAACGCCTGCGAATCCCTGGCCTCAGCCACGGTGATGCTCGGTGATTTCGCCGGGATGCTGGAGGGCTCACGGCGCAATACCCTGTTGGGCATCGCGCAGGTGGTCATGCTAGGAGAATTGGCTGTCAACAAAGCGTTGGATAACGTAGTGCCCACCGACTGAACAACGGCATCGGCCGTGCAGGCGTGCTGGCACCCTGCGCGGCGATGTTCGTTTCGAACAACACCTGGCCCGATGTTCCCACCTGCCCCCATACCTTCGTATACCCCTCTTCCACCCATGCGTACCCCACGCACACCGATGGACAACTGCGCCCGCAGCCTCCCCGCCCTAGCATGACTTTCGACAGCGAACGATTGAGCGCCAGGCAGTAAGGCAAGCAGTTGCGGCGGCCAGTGATCGTCACGCCAGAGTCCGCGTAGGGCTCGGGTGTCATCCATCCATCAGCGTCAGGGAGCACATTATGAAACAGCAATTATTGGTGATCGGTGCGGGGTTCGGCGGGCTGTGGAGTGCGCTGAGCGCTGCGCGTTTGCTGGATATGCATGACCGTCAGGATGTCGAGATCACCTTGCTCGCCCCGCAAGCCGAATTGCGCATTCGCCCGCGTTTCTACGAGCCGGATGTGCACAGCATGTACGCGCCGCTCGACGCGCTGTTCGATGCGGTGGGTGTGCGTTTCGTCAAAGGCACCGCTGACAGCATCGACGCCGAGGCGCGCCAAATCGGTTACCGCGACGAGGCCGGGCGTCCGGGTCAACTGAGCTACGACCGGCTGGTTCTCGCTAGCGGCAGCCAGCTCGCACGGCCGCCGGTTCCAGGGCTCAAGGAGCATGCGTTCGATGTCGATCAGATCGAATCCTCGGCGCGTCTGGAACGCCATCTCATCGCCCTCGCCGACCAACCGGCCAGCGTTGCGCGCAACACCGTGGTGGTCGCCGGTGGTGGTTTCACCGGGATTGAAACCGCGACGGAAATGCCGGCGCGCCTGCGCGCGATTCTCGGTGAGGATCAAGATCTGCGCGTGATCATTGTCGATCGCAGCAAGGACATCGCCGCGACCATGGGCGACGGTATTCGTCCATCGATCATCGAGGCGTCCAATGAATTGGGTATCGAATGGATCGTCGACGCCAGCGTTGCTGCCGTGGATGCCAATGGCGTCACCCTCGCCGATGGCCGCCACATCGAAAGCCACACCGTGATCTGGACCGTAGGTTTCCGCGCCAGCCCGCTCACTGAACAACTCGACGCCGAACGCGATGGCCAAGGCCGCCTGCATGTCGACGGCAACCTCAAGGTGCAAGGCATCGATCATGTATTTGCCGCCGGTGATGTCGCTCGCGCCGCCACTGACGACCTCGGCAACTACGCCGCGATGTCTTGCCAGCATGCGATCAGCCTGGGCCGTTATGCCGGCAACAACGCCGCCGCCGATCTGCTCGGTGTTGCCCCGACAATGTACCGCCAGCCCAAGTACGTGACTTGCCTGGATCTGGGCGCCTGGGGCGCGGTGTACACCGAAGGCTGGGATCGTCAGTTGAAACTGGTCAAGGCTGAAGCCAAAGAGTTGAAGACGCAAATCAACACGGTGTGGATCTACCCGCCCGCCGCCGATCGTCGCGCTGCCCTCGCGGCCGCCGACCCGCTGATCCCGGTTGCCTGATTTCACCCTGCGTTTTAGCCCTGAGAACAAGGAGAACACCATGACCCTGCATCTGGATTCCTTCACCGCCAACCGCGCGGTAGCCCTGCAAAGCCCGAGCGAAGAACTGGTGCCGTCGCGCTACGCTCTGCGCCTGGGCGACATCGATGTGATGGTGATCAGTGATGGCGTGCTGCCGTTGCCGACCCAGACCATGTCGACCAACGCCGATCCCGCCGACCGAGCCGCCTGGTTCAAGGAAATGTACCTGGGCCCCGATGCGTTCGACTGGGCGCTCAACGTGCTGGTGGTGCGCAGCGGCGAGCAAGTCATCCTCGTCGACGCCGGTCTCGGTGGCCAGTTCCCCGGTTTCCCGCGCGCCGGGCAGTTTCCCAAGCGCCTCGCCGCTGCCGGGGTGGACCTCGCTGATATCACCGATATCGTCATCACCCACATGCACATGGACCACATCGGCGGCCTGCTGGTCGACTCAGTGAAAAGTCGTCTGCGTGAAGACGTGCGTATCCACGTCACCGCCGCCGAAGTGAATTTCTGGACCACGCCGGACTTCACCTACACCGACATGCCCGCGCCTGTGCCGGACGTCCTGCGCAGCACTGCCAACGCGTTCATCGATCACTATGAAAGCAAGCTGCAGATCTTTGAAGACGAATGCCAGGTTGCTCCCGGCGTAGTCGCCAAACTCACCGGCGGGCATACGCCTGGCCACTGCGTGGTCTACGTCAACTCCGGCGGCGAGCGCCTGACCTTCGCCGGTGATGCGCTGTTCCCGGTGGCGTTCGATCATCCTGATTGGCACAACGGTTTCGAACACGATCCGGCGAAATCGGTGGAAGTCCGAGTGCGCATGCTCAGGGAAGCCGCCGCCAGCGGCGAACTGTTCGTCGCCACGCATCTGGCCTTCCCATCGGTGGGCCGAGTGGCGGTCAATGGCGATGCGTTCCGCTGGATTCCGGCGATCTGGGATTACTGATTGCGGGTCTGAAAAAAGCTTCGCCCGGCACTTGCCGGGCGAAGCTGTTGCGGGAGACTTGAAGTGTCTGCGCCGGCAAGGTTTTCCGGCTCCTGAGAATCCTTGGAGAACCGCGTTCCAGAGCGTTTCGTTTCGCTGATCACCTGATCAGAAAATCCTTTGAATTTTTTTTGTCGGACAAAATCATTTACGTATGAGCGTAAGGAGGAACTCATGCGTAGCACCGATATTTTCGTCATCGAATACAAACTGCACGACCAGCCAAAATCATTCGTCATCCGCGCCAAGAGTATGCGCAACGCCGACGCTTGGCATTGGGCGAGCTGTGACGCCGGTATTGCGCCGATTCCAAAACCGGGCAAACCGCCGTTGAAAGTCGTTTCCAAACCCCAGGCCGAGCGCTACGGCATCACTGATGTGAAGTGGCGCGAAACCGCAGCACTGGACTGGACGGAGGCTTAAACAAACCGAGTCGCTTAACTGAGCTTGCATGTCAGCCAGGCGCCCCAGAACAGACTACTGAAAAACCGCGTCGCCTCACCGAACCCCGCGTCATGCAACAACGCCTGAACCGCCGCCTCCGAGTGCGGCGGATCAGCGCCCTGCAAAATCTTCCCGAGTTTCGCCTGCACCTCCTCGGCGGTGGCGCCCTGCTGTCGCCAGCGCTGGCTCCAGGCTTGCAGCAGCAACGGCTGACTGTCGTAAGCGTAATGATTGCCGGCGACGATCAATGGCGCGCCGGGTTTGAGCCGGGCGTGAATGGATTGCAGGATCTGTTGCTTGGCCGTGTCGCCGGCCAAGTGATGCAGGACGCCGATCAGCGTCGCGGCATCGAAGGACGCGTCTGCCGGCAAGTCTTCGACATGGCCGAGATGTATTCGGGTTCTGTGCAGCAAATCATTGGCGCGCAAGTGCTGGGTGGCGGCATCCAGCATCGGCTCGGAAGGATCGACTGCAGTGAAATTCCAGCTTGGCTCCAGCGCGGCCATGGCGATGATTTCCTGCGCCGTGCCACCTGCGCCCACCACCAGCACTTTTGCCGGACGCGACGGGCCGAGGCTGGCGGCCAGCATGCAGGCGGAAAGATCGTGACAGGCATCGTAGCCGGCCAGGGCAATCCGGCTTTGCCTGGCGTATTCATTGGCTCTGGAGTTGTCGAATTTGCCGGCGGGATCGATGGCGAGTTGAGTCATGGTGATTCTCCTTGTCCTTCACGGGCACGCTACGCCATGAGCGAACAGAAGAAAAATCCAATGATTTCATGGGGGATATTCCGCTGGGGAATACGCCGGCCCGCCGTCGTCAGGCCTGCCGGGCCGCTCAGGTGCCTAACGTCAAACCATTGGCTGGCAAGGGCAGCGCAGTTTTGTAGCGCACCTGCTTGAGGGCAAAGCTGGAGCGGATGTTCGCCACCCCCGGCACCTTGGTCAGAAAATCCATCATGAAGCGTTCCAGCGACTGGATGCTCGGCACCAGCACGCGGATCAGATAATCCGGATCGCCGGCCATCAGATAGCACTCCATGACCTCGGGGCGATCCGAGATCGCTTCCTCGAAATGCTGCAGCGCCTCTTCCACCTGTTTTTCCAGGCTGACGTGAATGAACACATTCACATGCAGCCCCAGCAGATCGGCATCCAGCAGCGTGACCTGTTCGCGAATCAGGCCCAATTCTTCCATGGCCTTGACCCGATTGAAGCATGGCGTCGGCGACAGGTTCACCGAGCGGGCGAGGTCGGCGTTGGTGATGCGCGCGTTCTCCTGAAGGCTGTTGAGAATGCCGATATCGGTACGGTCCAGTTTGCGCATGAGACAAAACCACCTGTTTTTTATGTTTATGCAGAATTTCTATCTGCAAATGGTCGCCAGCGCAACGAAACACAGAGAAATATTCTTCTTGGCCGCGCCTATGATTGTTGTAGGACAAGATTTCCTCTACCCAGGAATGACTGCCAGCTCACTACAAGAAATTCACAAGATCGAGCGTAGAAGCCATGACCCAAGCGTATGAACCGCTGCGCCTGCACGTCCCTGAACCCTCGGGCCGTCCCGGCTGTAAAACCGACTTTTCCTACCTGCATCTGACCGATGCCGGTACGGTGCGCAAACCTCCAATCGATGTAGAACCTGCCGACACCGCCGACCTGGCGCGAGGCCTGATTCGCGTGCTCGACGATCAGGGCAACGCCCTCGGCCCATGGGCTGAAAACGTGCCGGTCGAGATCCTGCGCAAAGGCATGCGCGCGATGCTCAAGACGCGCATCTACGACAACCGCATGGTCGTCGCCCAGCGCCAGAAAAAGATGTCGTTCTACATGCAGAGCCTCGGCGAAGAAGCCATCGGCAGCGCCCAGGCGTTGGCGCTGAACATTGATGACATGTGCTTCCCGACCTACCGCCAGCAAAGCATCCTGATGGCCCGCGATGTGCCGCTGGTCGACCTGATCTGCCAACTGCTGTCCAACGAGCGCGACCCGCTCAAGGGCCGCCAGTTGCCAATCATGTACTCGGTCAAGGACGCTGGTTTCTTTACCATTTCCGGCAACCTCGCCACCCAGTTCATTCAGGGTGTCGGCTGGGGCATGGCTTCGGCGATCAAGGGCGACACCAAAATCGCCTCGGCGTGGATCGGTGACGGCGCCACCGCCGAATCCGACTTCCACACCGCCCTGACCTTCGCCCACGTATACCGCGCGCCGGTGATCCTCAACGTCGTCAACAACCAGTGGGCAATTTCCACCTTCCAGGCCATTGCTGGCGGTGAGGCTACGACTTTCGCCGGACGCGGCGTCGGTTGCGGCATCGCTTCGCTGCGTGTCGACGGCAATGACTTCTACGCGGTCTACGCCGCTTCCGCCTGGGCTGCCGAACGCGCCCGGCGCAATCTCGGCCCGACCATGATCGAATGGGTCACCTACCGCGCCGGCCCGCACTCGACTTCCGATGATCCATCCAAATACCGCCCTGCCGATGACTGGAGCCACTTCCCTCTCGGCGATCCGATTGCGCGCCTGAAACAGCACCTGATCAAGGCCGGCCACTGGTCCGAAGAAGAGCACGCCGCCGTTAGCGCCGAACTCGAAGCCGAAGTGATCGCCGCGCAGAAACAGGCCGAACAGTACGGCACCCTCGCCGGCGGCCAGATTCCGAGCGCCGCGACCATGTTCGAAGACGTCTACAAAGAGATGCCGGAGCACTTGAAGCGCCAGCGTCAGCAGTTGGGGATCTGACATGAACGATCACAACAACAATATTCAGTTGGAAACCGCCATGACCACGACCACCATGACCATGATCCAGGCCCTGCGCTCGGCCATGGATGTGATGCTTGAGCGCGATGACAACGTCGTCGTCTTCGGTCAGGACGTCGGCTACTTCGGCGGCGTGTTCCGCTGCACCGAAGGCCTGCAGACCAAGTACGGCACCTCGCGGGTGTTCGACGCGCCGATCTCGGAAAGCGGCATCGTCGGCGTGGCCGTCGGCATGGGCGCCTACGGTTTGCGTCCGGTTGCGGAAATCCAGTTCGCCGACTACGTCTACCCCGCCTCCGACCAGATCATTTCCGAAGCGGCACGCCTGCGTTATCGCTCGGCCGGTGAGTTCACCGCGCCGATGACCCTGCGCATGCCGTGCGGCGGCGGCATCTACGGCGGCCAGACCCACAGCCAGAGCATCGAGGCGATGTTCACTCAGGTCTGCGGTCTGCGCACCGTCATGCCGTCCAACCCGTATGACGCCAAAGGCCTGTTGATTGCCTCCATCGAAAACGATGACCCGGTGATCTTCCTCGAGCCGAAACGCCTGTACAACGGCCCGTTCGATGGCCATCACGACCGCCCGGTAACTCCGTGGTCGAAACACCCTGCCGCGCAAGTGCCGGATGGCTATTACACCGTGCCGCTAGACGTCGCCGCGATCACTCGTCCGGGCAAAGATGTGACGGTGTTGACTTACGGCACCACCGTTTATGTGTCGCAAGTGGCTGCCGAAGAGTCAGGCGTGGATGCCGAGGTCATCGACCTGCGCAGCCTGTGGCCGCTGGATCTGGACACCATCGTCAAATCGGTGAAGAAAACCGGTCGCTGCGTGGTGGTTCACGAAGCCACGCGCACCTGCGGTTTCGGCGCCGAACTGGTGTCGCTGGTGCAAGAGCATTGCTTCCATCACTTGGAAGCGCCGATCGAACGCGTCACCGGTTGGGACACGCCCTACCCGCACGCGCAGGAGTGGGCGTATTTCCCAGGGCCGTCCCGAGTGGGTGCGGCGTTGAAACGGGTCATGGAGGTCTGAATGGGCACGCACGTTATCAAGATGCCGGACATCGGCGAAGGCATCGCAGAAGTAGAACTGTCGCAGTGGCACGTCAAGGTGGGCGATCTGGTGGTTGAAGACCAGGTGCTGGCGGATGTGATGACCGACAAGGCGATGGTCGATATTCCTTCGCCAGTGCACGGCAAAGTAATTGCGCTCGGTGGCCAGCCGGGTGAAGTGATGGCGGTCGGCAGTGTGCTGATCAGCATCGAAGTTGAAGGTGCAGGCAACCTTAAAGAGTCCGCCGCGCCTGTTGTTACGAAAGAGCCTGTTGCGCCGACAGTTGAAGCCGTCGTGGAGAGCAAACCTGTTGCAGCCGCGCCGCGCCCTGCCCCTGCTCCTGCCTGCCAAGGCCCGATGGTTGCTCGCGAACCAGGCGAACGCCCGCTTGCCTCGCCAGCCGTGCGCAAACACGCGCTGGATCTGGGTATTCAATTGCGTCTGGTGCGCGGCAGCGGCCCAGCCGGTCGCGTGTTGCATGAGGATCTTGAGACCTATCTGGCGCAAGGTCAGTCGAACGCTTCGGCGCCGGCCGCTGCCGCTTACGCCCAACGCAACGACGAAGAACAGATTCAAGTGATCGGCATGCGCCGCAAGATCGCTCAGCGCATGCAGGACGCCACTCAGCGTGCCGCGCATTTCAGCTACGTCGAGGAAATCGACGTTACCGCGATAGAAGAACTGCGTGCGCATCTCAATGAAAGGCACGGCGCCAGCCGAGGCAAGTTGACCTTATTGCCGTTCCTTGTCCGTGCACTGGTTGTGGCCCTGCGCGACTTCCCGCAGATGAACGCCCGTTATGACGACGAAGCGCAAGTCATCACCCGTCTCGGCGCGGTGCATGTCGGCGTCGCCACGCAAAGCGATGTCGGCCTGATGGTGCCCGTGGTGCGTCACGCCGAAGCGCGCAGCCTGTGGGACAGCGCCGCGGAAATTTCGCGTTTGGCCAATGCCGCACGCAATGGCAAGGCCAGCCGCGATGAGCTGTCCGGTTCGACCATTACGCTGACCAGCCTCGGCGCATTGGGCGGGATTGTCAGCACGCCGGTGCTGAATCTGCCGGAAGTGGCCATTGTCGGCGTGAACAAAATCGTCGAGCGGCCAATGGTGATCAAAGGCCAAGTCGTGATCCGCAAGATGATGAACCTCTCCAGCTCCTTCGATCACCGCGTGGTCGATGGCATGGATGCGGCGCTCTTCATCCAGGCCATCCGTGGCTTGCTCGAACAACCTGCCACTCTGTTTGTGGAGTAAGCCTGCATGCAATCTCTGAACACGACGCTGCTGATCATCGGCGGCGGCCCTGGTGGTTACGTCGCCGCGATCCGCGCCGGACAACTGGGCATCCCGACCATTCTGGTCGAAGGCCAATCGTTGGGCGGTACCTGCCTGAATATCGGCTGCATTCCGTCAAAAGCGCTGATTCATGTCGCTGAGCAGTTTCACCAGACGCAGCATCACAGCCAGCATTCGGCCTTAGGCATCAACGTATCCGCGCCAACCCTGGATATCAGCAAAAGCGTCGAGTGGAAGGACGGCATCGTTGATCGCCTGACCACTGGCGTCGCGGCACTGCTGAAGAAGAACAAGGTCCAGGTTGTCAACGGCTGGGCGAAAATCATCGATGGCAAAACCGTGGAAGTCGGCGATACGCGCATCCAGTGCGAGCATCTGGTGCTGGCCACCGGTTCGACCAGCGTCAACCTGCCGATCCTGCCGATTGGCGGGCCGATCATCTCCTCCACCGAAGCGCTGGCGCCGACGTCCGTGCCAAAACGCCTGGTGGTGGTCGGCGGTGGTTACATCGGCCTGGAATTGGGCATTGCCTATCGCAAGCTCGGCGCCGACGTCAGCGTGGTCGAGGCGCAGGATCGCATCCTTCCCGCCTACGATGCTGAGCTGACGCAACCGGTACATGAAGCGCTGAAGCAACTGGGCGTGAAGCTGTACCTCAAGCACAGCGTTCTGGGTTTCGACGGCACGTTGCAGGTGCGCGATCCCGAGGGTGAATCCTTGAACCTGGAAACCGATCAGGTGCTGGTCGCCGTCGGGCGCAAACCCAACACTCAAGGCTTCAATCTCGAAGCACTGAACCTGGACATGAACGGTTCGGCGATCAGGATCGACAGCCGTTGCCAGACCAGCATGCATAATGTCTACGCCATTGGCGATGTCAGCGGCGAACCGATGCTCGCGCACCGCGCCATGGCTCAAGGCGAGATGGTTGCCGAGCTGATCAGCGGCAAGACCCGTGAGTTCAACCCCACCGCCATCGCTGCCGTGTGCTTTACCGACCCGGAACTGGTGGTGGTCGGCAAGACCCCGGACGAAGCCAAGGCTGCCGGGCTGGACTGCATCGTTTCAAGTTTCCCGTTCGCCGCCAACGGCCGGGCGATGACCCTGGAATCGAAAAGCGGCTTCGTGCGCGTGGTTGCTCGTCGGGATAATCATGTGATTGTCGGTTGGCAAGCGGTGGGCGTTGGGGTTTCCGAGTTGTCGACAGCGTTTGCACAAAGCCTGGAAATGGGCGCGCGGCTGGAAGACATCGGCGGCACCATTCATGCGCACCCGACCTTGGGCGAAGCGGTGCAGGAAGCGGCGTTGCGGGCGCTGGGGCATGCGCTGCATCTGTGACAGATGCAGCCGAATGCCGCTGTGGCGAGGGGATTTATCCCCGCTGGGTTGCCCAGCAACCGCAAAATCGGCCACCGCCGAACGTCAGATATCTGAGCCAAAGGGGCCGCTTCGCAGCCCAGCGGGGATAAATCCCCTCGCCACAAGCTGCGAAACCGCTCAAGAATGAAGTATTGTTGTGCCCATCCAAAAAAACGTCAGAAGCCTTGAACCGTTTCGGCGGTTGTTCAGTGATAGAGGGTGTCATGGGTAACGAAAGCATCAATTGGGACAAGCTGGGTTTTGACTACATCAAGACCGACAAGCGCTATCTGTCGTACTTTCGCGATGGCGAGTGGGACAAAGGCACCCTGACCGAAGATAACGTCCTGCACATCAGCGAAGGCTCCACTGCCCTTCACTATGGCCAGCAGTGCTTCGAAGGCATGAAGGCCTATCGCTGCAAGGACGGCTCGATCAACCTGTTCCGCCCGGACCAGAACGCCCTGCGCATGCAGCGCAGCTGCGCGCGTCTGCTGATGCCGACGGTCGACACCGAGCAGTTCATCGAAGCCTGCAAAGCCGTGGTTCGCGCCAACGAGCGTTTCATCCCGCCGTACGGCACCGGCGGCGCGCTGTACCTGCGTCCGTTCGTGATCGGCGTTGGTGACAACATCGGCGTACGCACCGCACCCGAGTTCATCTTCTCGATCTTTTGCATCCCGGTCGGCGCCTACTTCAAGGGCGGCCTGACCCCGCACAACTTCCAGATCTCCAGCTACGACCGCGCGGCCCCACAAGGCACCGGTGCGGCCAAGGTCGGCGGCAACTACGCCGCCAGCCTGATGCCGGGCTCGAAAGCCAAGAAAGCCAACTTCGCCGACGCGATCTACCTCGATCCGATGACCCACACCAAGATCGAGGAAGTCGGTTCGGCCAACTTCTTCGGGATCACCCACGACAACAAGTTCGTCACCCCGAACTCGCCATCGGTCCTGCCAGGCATCACCCGCCTGTCGCTGATCGAGCTGGCGAAATCGCGTCTGGGCCTGGAAGTGGTTGAAGGCGACGTGCTGATCGACAAACTGGCGGACTTCAAGGAAGCCGGTGCCTGCGGTACCGCTGCCGTGATCACCCCGATTGGTGGCATCAGCTACAACGATCATCTGCATGTATTCCATAGCGAAACCGAGGTAGGCCCGGTGACCCAGCAGCTCTACAAAGAGCTGACTGGCGTGCAGACCGGCGACATCGAAGCGCCTGCGGGCTGGATCGTCAAAGTTTGAATTGACGGTTATTGATGTTGGAAAGCCCTCCATTGAGTGATGAATGGAGGGCTTTTTGCTGGGCTACAGAAGATCAAAAAATCAAAAGATCGCAGCCTTCGGCAGCTCCTACACGGTCTCTGTAGGAGCTGCCGAAGGCTGCGATCTTTTGATCTTCTATTTCAAAGCAATCCGCTTTCCGGCTCGACTGGCAATCCCACTCGCCTGCCCATTCTGTTGCTTGCCCATTCGCGCCTGGGTAATCAATCCCGGTATCAACTCACCCTCCGGCAGGTTCTTCCAGAACCGCACCGGCAAATGCCCCTGCATGACTTTCGGGTTCAACCGCGCCGGGTTGAAGATGTGGCTGTAGTAGGTCAACCACAAATCGCCGTGAGGGTCATCGACGTTCTGTGCCAGTTGCTGCCATTCGATCGGGCACTGCCGTTCGTGAATCAATTGCTCGCCGTCGTAATAAACGCCGTCACGCGGCGTGGCGATCAACCAGCGATGCTGGCCCATGCGCCCGATGAAGTGCGCGCTGGCGCTGTGCAGAATGTCATGGGCCGGCTCGTGCCACGCCACGTATTGTGGACCGGGCTGATCCTTCGGCCGCTCGATAAAACGCACAAACGCATGCAGATGATGGGCCTCGCGGCTGACCTGTTTGATACGGCGCTGCAATTCGCTGCCGAGCTTATCGCCGGCCATCATCGCCGTGCGGTCGCCGTGACTGACGCGCCAGAGCACTTCATACAACAGGCTCCAGCGCTGTTCACCGCGATAGCGCGACGCTTGCTCGAGGGTGTCGAGCAGCGCACGGGGAATACGCGCCTGAAACGGCCCCTGCCCTTCGGGCACGTGATCATCACTGGCAAACAGATCGCCAACGCCTTCCGCCGCCCAGCTCACCAGACTTGGATCGATTTCATGGCTGAGCAACCAGCGCGCCTGCTGACGCCATGTGTCGAACAGATCGTCGCAATCGAGACTGATCATCCCCACAACCCCATCTGCTGCGGCATCGGCCGGTCGCGCAATTGCTGGTAGAGCATGTGGCTGGTGACTTCCGCCTGCTGCGGATGGTAGTCGCTGGTGATGATGAACGGCTTGGCCTTGGCCAGCACACAGCGCATCCGCGCTACGTCTTCGTAACGGATGCGACGCTGGCGGCGCAGCTCGACCAGGCGCTCGGTGGTGCGCAAGCCAATGCCGGGGATGCGTGCGATCAATGACGCGTCGGCACGGTTGAGGTCCAGCGGGAACACTTCGCGATTTTCCAGGGCCCAGGCCAGCTTCGGGTCGATGTCGAGCGCCAGATTGCCCGGCCCCTTGAGCAATTCATCTGCGCTGTAGCCATAGCTGCGCAGGAGGAAATCGGCCTGGTACAAACGATGCTCGCGCATCAGCGGCGGCGCGGCGAGCGGTACGCTTTTCGGGCTGTCGGGGATCGGGCTGAACGCCGAGTAATAAACCCGGCGCAGACGGAAGTTGCCATACAGGGACTGGGCGCTGTGCAGGATGGTGCTGTCATCGGTGTCATCGGCACCGACAATCAATTGCGTGCTTTGCCCGGCCGGGGCGAACTTGGCCGAGCGCGGCTCGTTCAACACCGTTTGCACGCCGGTGTAGATGGTGTTCATCGCTTGCTTGATCGAGGTGATGTCCTTCTCCGGCGCCAGCGTCTGCAGGCTGGCGTCGGTGGGCAGTTCGATGTTGACGCTGAGACGGTCGGCATAACGCCCGGCTTCTTCGATCAAGGCAGGATCGGCTTCGGGAATGGTCTTCAAATGGATGTAGCCGCGAAATTCGTGCTCTTCACGCAGCAACTTGGCGACGCGCACCAGTTGCTCCATGGTGTAGTCTGCCGAGCGGATGATCCCGGAGCTGAGAAACAGGCCGCTGACGCAGTTGCGCCGGTAGAAATCCATGGTCAGCGTCACGACTTCTTCCGGGGTGAAGCGCGCACGCGGCACATCACTGGAACGGCGATTGACGCAGTACTGGCAATCGTAAAGGCAGAAGTTGGTCAGCAGGATTTTCAACAACGACACACAGCGCCCGTCCGGCGTGTAGCTATGGCAAATGCCCATGCCATCCGTCGAACCTAGCCCGCTCTTGCCCTCGGAGCTGCGTTTGGGCGCACCGCTGCTGGCGCAGGAGGCGTCGTACTTGGCGGCGTCGGCGAGGATGCTGAGCTTGTCGATGATTTGCATGGCACGGGCTCTTTACTGTGTGCATATACAGTATAGGCTCGACCGCCGCGAAACAAGTTGACGGATGACCCCTCGTCGGCTGGCCATCCAGTTTGCGGCGTGTGGGAGCGAGCCTGCTCGCGAAGAGGCCCTGCCAGTCACCGCAACTCAGTGATCAAACCGCCCACTGCAGGATTAACCAGCAATTCGCCCCGCTGATCAACACAAACAGCCCCCACGCCAGCACCCGCGTCGGCCAGCGATTGACGAACGGCCCCATCAATTGTCGGTCGTTGGTCATGCGTATCAACGGGTACAGGGCAAACGGCAGTTGCAGGCTGAGCACGACCTGGCTCAACACCAGCAACTTGCCGATCGCGCCGTCACCGAGCAACCAGACGCCAATGAACGCCGGAATCAGCGCCAGCCCGCGGGTGATCAGGCGCCGCTGCCAGCACGGGATGCGCAGGTTCAGATAGCCCTCCATGATCACCTGCCCGGCGATGGTCCCAGTGAACGTCGAACTCTGCCCGGACGCCAGCAGTGCCACACCGAACAACACACTCGCCAGCGCACCGCCCACCAGCGGATCGAGCAAGTGATAGGCGTCCTGAATGTCGACCACATCGGTATGTCCGGACTGGTGGAACGCCGCCGCGGCGAGAATCAGGATCGCCGCGTTGACCAGCAACGCCAAGGCCAGCGAACCGATGGTGTCGATCCGCGCCAGTTTCACCGCGTCCTGCTTGCTCGCCAGATCCTTGCCGATCATCCGCGTCTGCACGATCGAGGTGTGCAGATAAAGGTTATGCGGCATCACCGTGGCACCGAGGATGCCGATGGCCAGATACAGCGGCGCAGCATCGCCAATAGCCGACAGCGACGGTTTGAAGCCCATCGCGACGTCTGGCCAGTAGGGTTTGATCAGCAACAGCTCAACGAAAAAACACACGCCGATAGTCGCGACCAGCACCAGCATGATCGCTTCGAGACGGCGGAAACCACGGTTTTGCAGGGCCAGCACCAGCAGCGTGTCGAACGCCGTCAAAGCGATGCCGAAGGTCAGCGAACAGCCGAGTAGCAGGTGAAATGCCAAGGCGCAGCCAAGCACTTCGGCGAGGTCGGTGGCGATGATCGAGATTTCCGCCAAGACCCACTGCAAACGCGCGGTCGGCGTGCTGTAGCGCTCACGGGACAGCTGCGCCAGATCGCGCCCGGTGGCGATGCCCAACCGCGAGCACAGGCACTGCACCACCATGCCGGCCAGACTCGCCAGCAACACCACGAACAACAGGCTGTAGCCAAAACGCGAACCGGCCTCAATCGCGGTGGCCCAGTTGCCCGGGTCCATGTAGCCGATCGACACCAGCAAACCGGGGCCGGCGAAGCGCAGCACACGTTTGAAGAAGGAAGCAGTCGGATCGACCGCGACGCTACCGGCGACTTCCGGTGGACAAAACGGCGCGGTGGCGATTTTGGGCAAACTGAATTTCACGCACACATCCAGAAACAAACACGGGAGCCCGGCAGCTTAGTCGTTTCGCCCACAGCCTTGAAGAGCAAAGATCGCAGCCTTCGGCAGCTCGTACATGGGTAATGCGATGTCCTGCAGGAGCTGCCGAAGGTTGCGATCTTCTGATCTCATCGTTTCACCCCCAGCAACTGCTCGCGCAACTCGGGACTGCGCGTACGCGGGTCCAGCCAGATATCAAAAAACGCCTTGGCAAACTGCGGATCCTCGATCTCATGCTGAAGCTTCTGGCCGACAAAAAACCGCGCGCCCTGCCCCGGCAGATACACACCGGTAATCCGCGTGCCGGCCTGCACGTCGACAAACGATTGCTGCATTTGCGTCTGCCAGCCAGCCAATTGCGCAGAAGTGACCCGGGGACCGGCAAGGCGTTTGATTTCTTCGACGCTGGTGCTGACCAGATCGTCTCGCGAGATTTTGCGCCGGTAGATCAGCTCCAGGGCAAACGGCTGGCCGTCCGCCAGAGGCCGCGCGGCACTCCACAAGCGCGCGCTGTAAACATCGAAGCCGAACACGCTGAAATCGCCGCTTCCAATGATTTGCGCCCCTGGCACTGCGTCCTGCCAATTGGCCCACGTCGGCGTCAGCAACAGTGCCCACAAGCCGATGCCACAACAACCACGTACGAGCTTGGGTGTTCTGTTCATCGCCGTATCGTCTCCGCTGCCTGCTGATGAGCAAAGCATAGCTGGATTCGCACCTGATTTTTTGTATACAAAAATTGCGAACATGAGCAGCAATCTTCAGTCGGCAGTGCTAACGTGGCTCATTCTGACCCGACGGAGACACCCGCGTGCTGATCCTCAAACTGCTGCTGATTCCCGGTTTTCTCCTGCTGATTTCCCTGGCGGGCAAACGCTGGGGGCCGAGCGTGGCCGGATGGCTGTCAGGATTGCCGGTGGTGGTCGGGCCGATTCTGTTTTTCCTCGCCATCGAACAAGGGCCGCAGTTTGCCGCGCAATCGGCGGTGGCGGCGCTGTCGGCAATGTTCGCGATGATTGCGTTCTGCATCACCTATGCGCAGGTGGCGCAGCGGGCCAATTGGCCATGGGCGTTGACGATTTCACTGGCGGTCTGGGGCGTACTGGCGGCGGTGTTGTCGGTCATTCCGGCGTCCTTGCCGTTCTCGGTGATTGCGGCAGCGGTGGCACTGCTCGCTTCGCCTTATCTGTTCCCGGAGGTGCAGCCGGTATTGAAGGGGCCAGCACCGAAGTCGGACAAACTGATCTGGCGAATGATTGCCGGCGCGGCGCTGACACTGGTGGTGACGATGCTCGCCAGCACTGTCGGCGAACGCTGGAGCGGGCTGCTGGCGGTGTTCCCGGTGCTCGGCAGTGTGATGGCGGTGTTCTCGCAACAAACTCGCGGTCCGGCCTTCACCGCTGCGTTATTGCGCGCAACGGCGACCGGCATGTATTCGTTCTCGGCGTTCTGCCTGGTGTCGGCCTTGACGCTGCCGAGCATGGGCCTCAGCGGCTTCGTGGCAGGCGTAGCGGTGTCGGTAGCGATGCTCGGGGTGACCAGGCGTCTGCTGGCGCGGCCAGTGGCCAAGGCGCAAGCGCAATAACCGCCCGGACGAATCGCGCTGGAACGCCCGGTGTGCTCCGTGGGATGATCGCCCGCCTCGCGCGACCATTTCCCGGAGATTCAGATGTCATTGTTGAGCAAAAAAGCCGTCGTCCTGATGCTGGCGGCCGTCGCCGGTTTCGCCGCGATCAACGCACACGCCGCCAAGGAAAAAGTCAAAACCGAGAAGGTCTCGCTGCTTGACGGCAAGTTTGCCTTCGTCCTGCCCAAAGGCTTTGTCGCCGACCCGCTGCCCGCCAGCCCGAGCGGCGCCAAGGGCACGATGTACACCAACCAGACCTCCAAGACCGTGGTCATCGCCGCCGAAAACCAGATCCCGGCCGGGCAGAACGTCAAGGATAACGACGGTGAGTTTCTCGACGGCAGCGTATCGAGTTTCATCGACGATCAGCGCAAGGCCCTGCCGGACTTCAACAAGCTCAGCGAGAAAAGCCTGACCCAGAAAGGCACCGGTCTCGGCCTGCGCCAGGTTGACAGCACCGCCACCCAAGGCGGTGGCCAGACCCTGAACACCACGCTGCTGGCCGGCTCCGGAACGAAGATGGCGCTGGTGCAGGTGATTTCCCGCGCCAGCGACAAGAAAGGTCACGATGCCCTGGTCAAAGCCATCGTCAAGGATTGAGCCGCTGCAACCAGCCATTCAGATCGCGCAATTCGGCCGAACTGATGCTGTGGCCGACGCCCGGATACGCGTGAAACTCGGGCTTGTAATCGAGTTTCTGCAATAGCGCATTGGCCTCGGTGCCGTGGCGGTAAGGTACCGGGTCATCGGCAGTGCCGTGGCCGATAAAGATGCTCAGCGGCAGCGGCGGTTGGCCAGGCTTGAGTTCGGCTTTGAGCACCGGCAACAAGCGCCCGCTCAACGCGGCAAAGCCGCCAACGGCCGCCGGGGCGCGCAGGCCGACTTCGTAGCTCATCATCGCGCCCTGGCTGAAGCCGATCAGGTAAACCTTGTCCGGCGCGGCGTGATATTTCCTCGCCGCCTGGGCGATAAAGTCGCGCAGCTTCTGACCGCTGACCTTCAGATCATCGGTCTCGCCGTTGTAGGCACCGTCGCCCTTCTTGCGAAACCACTGGTAACGTCCTTCACCCAACGTCATCGGCGCGCGCACGGAAAGGTAGTTGTACTGCGCCGGCAGCTGAAATTTCATGCCGATCAGATCGGCTTCGTTACTGCCGTAGCCGTGCAGGAAAATCACCAGCGGACGTGGTTCGGCGTCGGCGTGGACCTGTTCGAGGTACTTGAGTGGCAGATCGGATTGCAGGGTGGTTTGCGCGTGGACGGCGGTGGATGCGAGCAGGGTCAGCAGGGCGAATAGTTTCAACATAAAGCCTTCCTTCACAGAGTGTCGGGTTCGCGGGGAGCCTAACATTCTCGGCTGAGGATCCAAATTTTGTGGAGTGGCTGATGGCCCTTTCGCGAGCAGGCTCGCTCCCACCGTTAAAATGCGTTCCCCCTGTGGGAGCGAGCCTGCTCGCGAAGAGGCCCGCACCTTCACCGCAACCTGTCAGTCGTTCGTCAGCTTGCCGGTACGAAACGGCACCCGCCCCGCCACTTTCGCCTGCCAGATCCCCGGCTCGGTATAGCGCCCGCGATCAATCGCGAACAGCACCCCGCTGGTGCCGGCGCGCACGGTGGTCACGCGATCCTGCAACGGGTCAACAACCTCGAACAGCGCGTCGCCCTGCTCGACCCACTCGCCAGCATTGCGCAAGAAACTGACCACGCCGTGGTGCGGCGCAAACAGGTATTCGGTGCCTTCAAACGGCAAACCTTCACAACATTCGCTAGGCGCCGCCGGCCATTCACCGCTGATGAAGCCCTGCTCGGCGAGAAAGCCCAGAATCGCTTCGCAGTTGGCCTGAGCCTGATCGACGCGGGTGTCGCCCATACTGCCCAGCTCCAGCGTCGTCGCCAGATTCGCCGCCGGAATCGCCGCGTTCGGGAACGCTTTGGCCAGACGCAGCCACGGCGTCGAGCACGATTCATCGAACGAGCTGCCGCCGGAATCCTCGCAGAGCAAGGCTACGCCGGCCTTTAGTCGCGCCGCCAGAGACTGCCATTGCGGCCAGTGTTGCGGCAGCGCGTAGAGGTGAATCGCAGCGTCGAAGTCGCAATGCAGATCGAGGGTGATGTCGGCGTCGCAGGCGTGGCGCAGCAACAAGCGGTGCAAGGCTTCCAGTTGCGAGGCCGGCGCCGGCAATTCTTCGAAGACCTGAGCCATGGCCTGGCGGATCAGGGCGACGTTGGCCTCGGCATCCGCGCCCAGACGCTCGCCCACCAGCGCTGCGACCGGGGCGCTGAGTTCGACGAATGCGCGGTTGAAATTCTTGCCGCTGCCGAGTTCGAAGCGGCCCATGTGATTGCCTTGCAGATGCTGATCCAGACCAATCGGATTGGCCACCGGCACCAGTTCGATAACGCCCTGCAAACGGCCCTGCTGCTCCAGTTCGTTCAAACGCAGCTTGAGTTCCCATGCGGTGCGCATGCCCGGCAGTTCATCGGCGTGCAGGCTGGCCTGGATATACACCTTGCGGCTGCCAGCGCCGTAACGGAACACGCTGAGCGAGCGCTCACTGCCCAAATGGCTCCAGGGCAGAACGTGGTCGATGCGTTGCATTGTTGACTCCTCATATCTGCATCACACAGGTCCCCTGTGGGAGCGGGCTTGCTCGCGAATGCAATGTGTCAGCCACTAAAGATGCTGAATGTTAAACCGCATTCGAAAGCAAGCTCGCTCCCACAATGGATCTCTATCAGTACAACTGAAAACATAAAAAAATGGCCACCGCGCAAACGGGGCCACTTTTTTTCACGGCGTATTAATGGCCGTACACGTCAAAGTCGAAGTACTTGTCCTGGACTTTCTTGTACTCGCCATTGGCGCGGATTTCGGTGATGGCTTTGTTGAACTGCTCAGCCAGCGCGGTATCGCCCTTGCGCACGGCAATGCCAGCACCGCCGCCGAAGTATTTGGCGTCTTCATAAGTCGGGCCGACGAATTCGAAGCCTTTGCCGGCGTCGGTTTTCAGGAAACCGTCGCTGAGGTTGACCGAGTCAGCGAGCATCGCGTCGATACGTCCGGAAACCATGTCGAGGTTGGCTTCCTGCTGCGAGCCGTAGCGCACCAGTTCGATCCCGGCCGGAACCAGCACTTCGGTCACGTAACGGTCGTGAGTACTGGCGCGCAGCACACCGACTTTCTTGCCTTTGAGTTCGGTCAGCGGGTCTTTCACGCCCGAGCCTTCCTTCATCACGAAGCGCGCCGGGGTGTGGTAGTACTTGATGGTGAAATCGACGTTTTTCTTGCGATCGTCAGTGATGGTCATCGACGACAGGATCGCATCGATTTTCTTCACTTTCAGTGCCGGGATCAGGCCATCGAACTCTTGCTCGACCCACGTGCATTTGACCTTCATCTGCGCGCACAGCGCATCGCCGATGTCCACGTCAAAACCAGTGAGTTTGCCGTCAGGGGTTTTCATCGAGAATGGCGGGTAACCGGCTTCGATACCGATGCGGATCGGCTTGGCGTCTTCCGCCACAGCGGTCAGGGACAACATCGACAGTGCCAGGGCACCGAACATCACTAGCTTTTTCATTTATTACTCCCGTGCGGAGGCTTTTATTGGCAGCTTTCGATTCAGCATTCGGTCATGGCGTTCTAACGGCAAAAACCGAAGTGGCCGGCAGTCTATGGCGACGCGCGCGGGGGCAATTGTTTTTAAGCGACAAATACTTACAGAACATCGGCGCACGCATTGACGAGGATCAACGCGTGCGCCGTGGTGGTGCGAAGGCTGTAGGACAAGACTGTTTGCAGAGCAAAAAATGTCGTTTCCCCTGCAGGCGCTGCCGAAGGCTGCGCGTACAGAGAGATCAGCATTCGCAGGCGATGGGTGTGTTGGCGACCGCCGCCGCGTTGAGGTTGAAACCTTCATCCAGCCATCCGGTGACGCCGCCGATCATCTCTTTGACTGGATAGCCCAACGCGGCAAATTTCACCGCAGCCTTGTTCGCGCCGTTGCAATGCGGCCCGGCGCAATAGACCACGAACAAAGTGTTTTTCGAGTAATCGGCCAAGCGCTCTGCCGTGAGCAAGCGGGTCGGGATATTGATCGCACCGGGCACATGGCCGCGGTCGAACGCCAACGGGCCGCGCACATCCACCAGAACAAAATCGACCTCCCCGGCCTCGTGGCTACTGAACACGTCGGAACAATCGGTTTCGAAGGTCAGACGATTGCTGAAATGCATCAGGGCAACCGCCGAAGGCGCGGCGGGAATTTCGCGAACCAGGCTGGTCATGCTGTGTTGCTCCTTTGTCTGTGGGGGATGAACGAACTTTATCGAGACGGCGGTTGCCGCTACAGTGGCGCGTAAGACACCGACCGGGAGTTTTCCGCCAAATGCCCACTCAGCCCAATCTGGTTGCCATTCTGGCCTACGACGGCCTCTGCACATTCGAGTTCGGCATTGCCGTCGAGATCTTCGGCCTGGCCCGGCCAGAGTTCGACTTCCCTTGGTACGAACACGCGATTGCCGCGGTCGATAAAGGCCCGATGCGCGCTATGGGCGGGATTCAGGTGCTGGCCGATGGTGGCCTGGAACTGCTCGCCGCAGCGCGGACCATCGTCATTCCGGGCTGGCGCGACCGCAACGCCCCGGTACCGCCTGCGCTGATCGACGCGTTGCGTCAGGCCCATGACCGAGGCGCGCGATTGCTGTCGATCTGCTCGGGCGTGTTCGTGCTCGCCGCCAGCGGCCTGCTCGACGGCCGCCGCGCCACCACGCACTGGCGCTACACCGGTGAACTGGCGCAACGCTTCCCGGCGATCGAGGTCGATCCGGACGTGCTCTACGTCGACGCCGGTCAGGTGATCACCTCCGCCGGCAGCGCAGCCGGCATCGACGCCTGCCTGCACCTCGTGACGCGTGACTTCGGAACCCAGGTCGCCAACGCTGTTGCGAGACGCCTGGTCATGTCGCCACAACGCACCGGCGGCCAGGCCCAATTCATCCCCACCCCGGTCAGCGCGACGCCGCGCAGCGACCTGTCGCGCGTCATGCAATGGGCCCGCGAACGCCTGCACGAACCGCTGGAAGTCCGCGATCTGGCCAGTGAAGCCGCGATGAGCGAGCGCACGTTTTTGCGGCGCTTCACCGAAGCCAGCGGGCAATCGCCCAAGGCGTGGCTGCAACATGAACGGCTGGCGCGAGCACGGGAGTTACTGGAAAGCACCCACCAGCACACCGAGCAGATCGCCCAGTGCTGCGGCTATCGATCAGTGGAGAGTTTTCGTGTGGCGTTCCGCAGTGTGGTGGGCGTACCGCCTTCGGTTTATCGGGAGCGGTTTGGGCGGTAGGGTAAGGCGGTTTGTTGACCTGACTGGTCATGGATTTGATCTTTTTGCAGTCCTAACAACTGCAACACTTTCAGACGCGTCCTACATCCATCACTCCTTCGTCGCTTTAGCGTCCACTTCGTCTTTAACAGCGGACAAGGACGCTCATGGCTAGCAAGAAAGACATTCCCCGGATCCAGAACCCGCCAGAGGGAGACGGACACCACATCACCAGCCGCTACATGACTGCCAGCGAACTTGCTGCGCGCGAGGCCGCACAAGGCACTTATGAAGACATGCTGGCGCGGCAGCAGACCCATGAAGATCGACTTGGCCACCAGGTCATACATGAACAGCAAAATATAAGCGGCTGTGTTTTCGTGAAAAGTTGCAAGCTGCCGAACGGTGTCATCAATGATGCCAATCCATCCGGATTTATACCGGTTGGGAAAATTTCGGATTATGGAACGCTGTCCTTGCTAGCGGGGCGTGAACGTGACTCCGCCGGGAATATTGCACTCAAGGCAATTGGCGCGACCAGTTTGCAAGCGTCGATCGGAGCTTCTGCTCTCGGCAGCTCTGGCAGTCTGAGCACTAGCACTGCCGCCGCAAGTACCACCAGCCTGGCCACCGGCGGTGTCGTCGCAGGCGGGTTGCTCGGATTGGTTGCGCTGCTGTGGCCATCGAGTCTCGCCGATAGCGCTCTCTACACAGAGGAGCAGCTACAGTCGCTTGAGACGGCTCGGACTCGGGTTCGATTGCATGTAGAACAGCAGCCCGACGGCACGTTGAAAGGATACGGATACAACACTCAAACTCGCAGCGACTGGGAAATGATTCCCGTCGTCCAGTTCGTCAAGCAAGGCGCCTCGTACGTCGCAGATTTTGGCAATGGGGCGACCCTGCTCTGGACTCCCTCAGTAGACTCGTCACGCGGATCGGCAATTGCGCCGCTGGAAAGTGCGCCGCAGGTTCCCCACATTTGGGTATTCCCGCCGACCGAGCAGGCGGACAACGTCATCGTCAATCCGGTTTACCCGCCTGAATACCAGGACTTTATTCTGGTCTTTCCGGCGGACTCCGGAGTACGCCCGCTATACGTTGTGCTTTCAAGACCTGCTCTTGGCGGTGACATCAAATATCACCGGCCTCCCGTAACTCTCCCAGCATTCCCGGATACCTATCCCATCAAATCCAAAAGCAGTGTTCAAGGTGGTGGCGGCAAGCGCAGCAGATGGAAAGACAAGAAAGGTCGAATCTATGAATGGGATAGCAAAACAGGGGCTATAGAACTCTATAACAAGCAAGGCAAACATCTAGGTGAGTTTAATCTCGAAACGGGCGAGCAAATCGATCCTGCCGATCCCGAGCGATGGACTCCAAAGTGAAGAGGAATAAAAATATGTATTTATGGATTAGTGGTTTTTTACCAGACGAAAGCGAGGACGATACGCTGAAATTCGAGCTGACGGTCCACTCGAAATCTGAGCGTCCGATATTGGCCGTAATGGGCTGGCCAGAACTCAATCTAAGTCCCGACGGAGAATGGCTGCTGACTGCGGACCAAACTCAACGGATCAGCGAAATACTCGGAGAGCAATTGCCGAAGGAGCTGGACTTATTCATCGGCGTCAGGGGCTAGCGTCGACGATGAGCCTCATCTACCAAGATCCATGCATTTCCCGCGACGCGGCGATGACTCGCATTGCAAGTGGCGTCGCCGAAAATGTGGTAATGGGCTTAGTGTCGATTGGTATGAGCGAAGAAGATGCAGTGTGGGCTCAGGCGATCTGCTTCCAGCACCTCTCCAGCGAAACCGAGGCGATTGCTGCATCTGCCATCACCGCCCTGGGCCATATGGCTCGTCGGCATGGACTGGATACCGAAACCGTTTTGCCGGCGCTCGAAAACTTAAGGCGTCGGATGCCCTCGTTGCAGGGCATCATTGAGGACACAATTGACGATATTGAGATGTTCACCTGAGCATCCGAAGTTGCAAGCGTCTGGATGAGGGTGGCTTCATCCAGACGCACGTTCCTCAGACGTCAATCCTCCCGCGTCAAAACCTCCAACAACTCAATCTCAAACACGAGATTCGAATTCGGCGGAATCTTGCCCATGGTCCGCTCGCCGTACCCCAGATGCGCCGGTACCAGCAGTTTGCGTTTGCCGCCGACCTGCATGCCCATCAGCCCCTGATCCCAGCCTTTGATCACGCGCCCAGTGCCGATCACGCACTGAAACGGTTTGCCCCGGCTCCAGGACGAGTCGAATTCAGTGCCGTCTTCCAGCCAACCGGTGTATTGGGTGGTAATCAGCGCGCCCTTCACCGCGGCTTTGCCGTCGCCCGGTTGCAGGTCGATGATTTGCAGTTCGTCTGTCATGTCGTTGGCTCTGTTGAGATATTTGCAGGCGGCGTTTTTCGCAGAATCCGTTGCCGATGGCAATCCATGGAACCGAAAACACGCCTTACCGCTCACATGTGTATCGACATCGTATGACGACAAGGATGCTTTGATGACCGACTCTCGATTGCTGCGCAGTTTCATCCCGCCCTACATCCTCAACCGAATCATTGCTCACGGTTCGGAGCCGCAGCGCAGCGCCGCGATGCAGACGCTCAACCACGTGCGCAGTCTGCTGCCCAATCCCGGCCGCCCTTCGCAGCCGCCGGCGCGCGCGATTCTGCCGGAGGCGACCAAGCCTGGCCTGGCCCGGCGCAGCGTGCATGATGCGCAGAACAAAATGCTCTTGCCGGGCATGCCGGTGCGTCTCGAGGGCCAGCCGGCGTCGGGCGATCCGGCGGTCGATGAGGCTTACGATGCGCTGGGCGCCAGCTATGATTTCTTCTGGAAAGTGCTCGGTCGCGACTCGATCGACAATCAAGGTTTCGCGCTGATCGGCAGCGTGCATTACGGCCAGGGCTACGAGAACGCATTCTGGAACGGTGCGCAGATGGTCTTCGGTGACGGCGATGGCGAAATCTTCCAGCGCTTCACCCGCTCGCTCGACGTCATCGGCCATGAACTGGCCCACGGCGTCACCGAAAGCGAAGCCGGGCTGATTTATGCCAACCAGTCCGGCGCGTTGAACGAGTCGCTGTCAGACGTGTTCGGTGTCTTGACCAAGCAATACACCCTCGGTCAAACCGCCGAGCAGGCCGACTGGTTGATCGGCGCCGACCTGCTGATGCCTAAGATCCAGGGCAAGGGCCTGCGCTCGATGTCGCACCCCGGCACGGCGTATGACGACCCGCTGCTGGGCAAGGACCCGCAGCCGGACCATATGCGCAAGTTCGTCATCACCAGCGAAGACAATGGCGGCGTACACATCAACTCCGGCATTCCCAACCGCGCGTTTTACCTGGCAGCCCGAGCATTTGGCGGCTTTGCTTGGGAAAAAGCCGGACGCATCTGGTACGACACACTATGCGACAACCGCTTGAGCCAAGAGGCAACGTTCGACGCGTTTGCAAAATTGACCATCGACCACGCTGCTCAGCGCTTCGGCGCCGAAGCAGCCGGCTCAGTGCAGCAAGCCTGGGCACAGGTCGGCATCGAATAATCCGAGGAGACTGTATGAAAACGCTACCCGAGCTGGATGACGATTCCGTTTTGCGCGTATCTCGCCAGGGTGGCGTTGCAGCGATTCACAGCCTGAGCCGCCCGAGGGAAATCGAATTCGCGCAATGCGACATCAGTCAGCGTTCAAGAATCTGCTCGGTGCTTGAGGGGTGCCTGCCGCTGGACAGCAGCGAATCCGGACGTGGTGATCAACGCTTTTATCAGATTGAGGTGCGCTATCAGTCCGGGGAAATGGTGTTGAAGGTGCCGGAGGACCGTGCACCGGGGGAGCTGGTGCATTTGTGGGACAAGGGGGAGCTGCTCTGATTCATGCTGGCGGTTCTTCTGCGTCGACAACTGACGATGTGCGCGGGCCAAAGCCCGCGGTCTGGCCGAATACGACACCGTTGAACGTGTGCGTACAACACTCGCAGCTCGGCGTCATGTCCTGCGCCTTCAGTTTCGGATTGACCAGTTGCAGGAGATTTTGCTCGTCGACGTAAAGCCCGTTGAAATAACTGGACTCACCCAGTCGCACGACTTCTTCGCGATCCTTCTCATGGATGGCAACCATCCAGAACACCGGCGCTGATTGATCCAGTCGCGCCACAGCTTCGCTGAAAATGGCATCCCAAGAACCGCCAACCCGAGACAGCAGGAAGCGAAACAACGGCGTGTAATCTCGCCCGTATTGTTTGCCTGGGTGCATCGAACTTCGCATGCCTTCGTCACGGCTTGCAGCTTTGCTGTTGCGCTGATCGCGATAATGCGCAACTGATTCGTGGCGACGAACACCCCACGTTCGAGTATTCACTTTGCGGTAAAGCGGTTTCTTGTCCAATCCCTTGTTCCTCATCCAGACGTCCGCTGTTTTACCGGAACGGCGTTCGAATGCAATCAGCCATCCGTGGCCAATTGTAAAGCCGAGGCTATTTCTCGACCGGCTGCATCTCGACAATCGTGCCATTGGTGATCATCACCATCACGTACTTGTCATTGATCTGCACCCACTGCGCCTGCTCGATCGGTGCTTTCAGACCTTTGGCTTTCCAGTTCTTCAGCGCCTTGTCTTCGCGCTGGTACATTTCCGGCGCGCGGTCGTTGACCTTCAGCTGGCGATCGCTGGTCGGCGATTGCACAGAGGGGTCGCTGGAGGTTTGCGCCGCTTGAACAATGGGCGTGATCCCGGCAATGCCCGCAACAAGGGCCAGGCTGGCGATTAGGGTTTTGCTGTTCATCGGTGAACCTCTTTCAGATAGGTAGTACCTGAACTCCGACTGTGCGGCGCGGGAAACATTCCTTGTTTTTTGCCAGAGATGGACACTAGAGGGCTTCGTCCATCAGACCGCCATCGCTGGCCAGCCAGCTCCCACAGGGATTGGTGTTTCACCAAATTTTTTGACCGGAGCTCCGATCTCTGTAGGAGTGAGCCTGCTCGCGATAACCTTCGACTGGCAAACATCATTTTCGCCTGATACCGCTATCGCGAGGAGGCCCACTCCCACAGAAAAGCAAAGCAGCGAAGCCGCCCCACTCAACAATGTGCGTTAGCTCGAGTGCTTTTGATCCACGGGCGACGTCGGAAGGCTGAGTGGAGGGATTGATCCGGGCGTGGGAGCGCAGCGACCGTCTGGCGCAGCCAGACACAGCGCAAGGAGGTGCAGCGAAGCAAACCGGAGCCGCTGCGCCCGGATCGATCCCGCAGCGAAGGAACCCGAGCCTGCGAGGGCCAAACGCAGGAGCAAGCCTTTTCGGTTACCTTTTCGGCGTTTGGAAAAGGTGACTCGCCGTAAGGGCGAAACCCTAAGCAGCCGTTACCGCAGCAACGGATATGTACCCGGTCAACCAGAACAATTATCGCTCGACAAAAAGCCTTCGCGGGCACGCACGCTCCCACATATGCGCTAAGCACCAAAGCATTGATCCGCCTCGCGCATCAATCCATGCCAACAATGCAATTAACAGATTGTTACATCTGCGCCACCATCCACCTCAATAAAAACCGTGCGCCGCTTCTCCGTAGCGCACGTCATAAAAGCGGTGGAGTACTTTTCCTATGACAGCCTCAATCCCAACCAACGGCTCGCGGGCCGGTGCCATCTTCCGGGTGACCTCGGGCAACTTCCTCGAACAGTTCGACTTCTTTCTGTTCGGCTTCTACGCCACGCAGATCGCGGCGGTGTTCTTCCCGGCGAGCAGCGAGTTCGCCTCCCTGATGATGACGTTCGCGGTGTTTGGCGCAGGCTTCCTGATGCGTCCGCTCGGCGCCATTGTGCTCGGTGCATACATCGATGATGTCGGTCGTCGCAAAGGTCTGATCGTCACCCTGTCGATCATGGCCAGCGGCACGATATTGATTGTGCTGGTGCCCGGATACGAAACCATTGGCCTGTTCGCTCCGGCGCTGGTGCTGATCGGCCGGCTGCTGCAAGGCTTCTCGGCCGGTGCGGAACTGGGTGGTGTGTCGGTGTATCTGTCCGAGATCGCCACGCCGGGCCGCAAAGGCTTTTTCACCGCTTGGCAGTCGGCCAGTCAGCAAGTGGCGATCATCGTTGCTGCCGCGCTGGGCTACGGTCTGAACCAGTGGATGGAGCCGCAAGTCGTGGCCGCGTGGGGCTGGCGCATTCCGTTTTTCGTCGGCTGCATGATCGTCCCGTTCATCTTCTTCCTGCGTCGTAATCTGGCGGAAACCGAAGAGTTCGCCGCGCGCAAACACCGTCCGAGCATGCGCGAAGTGTTCCGCACCCTCGGCCAGAACTGGGGCGTGGTACTTGGCGGGATGCTGATGGTCGCGCTGACCACCACCGCGTTCTACCTGATCACCGTGTACGCGCCGACCTTCGGTAAAACCGTGCTGCACCTGAGCACTTCCGACGCGCTGCTGGTGACGCTGCTGGTGGGTGTTTCGAACTTCTTCTGGCTGCCGATTGGCGGTGCGTTGTCCGACCGTATCGGCCGTCGTCCGGTACTGATCGGCATGGCCTTGCTGGCGCTGGCCACGACTTATCCGGCGCTGTCGTTCCTGGTGCAGGCGCCGAGCTTCACCAACATGCTGCTGTCGCTGCTGTGGCTGTCGTTCATCTACGGCTTGTACAACGGCGCGATGATTCCGGCGCTGACCGAAATCATGCCGGTGGAAGTGCGCGTCGCCGGCTTCTCCCTGGCCTACAGCCTGGCCACGGCGATCTTCGGCGGTTTCACCCCGGCGATGTCGACTTTCCTGATCCAGTACACCGGCGACAAAGCCGCGCCAGGTTACTGGATGAGCATCGGTGCCCTGTGCGCGCTGTGCGCCACGCTTTATCTGTACCGCCGTGCCGGTGGTCGTCTGCAACCTGTCGCGGCCTGAGGAAAACTCGCCATGAAAAAACTCTTTACTGTCACTGCCCTGCTCGCCGGTCTCGCTTTCAACTTCGCGGCCCAGGCCGAAGAACTCAGCGTGATGACCTCGGGTGGCTTCACTGCCGCTTATAAGATCCTCGGGCCGAAATTCGCTGCCGCCACCGGTAACACCCTGACCACCAGCCTCGGCCCGTCGATGGGCAAGGCGCCGGAAGCAATTCCCAATCGTCTGGCGCGCGGTGAGCACGCCGACGTGGTGATCATGGTCGGCTACGCCCTCGATGAGCTGATCAAACAAGGCAAAGTCGACCCGGCCTCCCGCGTTGAACTGGCGGATTCGCGGATCGGCATGGTGGTGCGTGAGGGCGCGGCGAAACCGGACATCAGCAATGTCGATGGTCTGAAGAAAGCCCTGCTTGATGCGCAGTCGGTGGCCTACTCCGACAGCGCCAGCGGCGTGTACATCGAGCAGCAGCTGTTCAAGAAACTCGGCATCGAAGACCAGCTGAAACCGAAAGCGAAAATGATCGCCAGGATCCCGGTCGGCTCGGTGGTCGCCACTGGCGACTATCAGTTGGGCTTCCAGCAGGTCAGTGAATTGCTGCCGGTGCCGGGCGTGAGCTTCGTCGCGAAGATTCCGGAATCGGTACAGTCGGTGACGCGTTTCGCCGCTGGCATTCCGGTCAAGGCCGAGCATCCGCAAGAAGCCAAGGCCCTGCTCGCTTACCTCGCTGCACCGGCCGCTCAGGCTGACGTGCAGGCCACCGGGCTGGATTCGGTCAAGCGCTGAGCGTTGGCGGCTGGACGCGCATTTCTACGACCAGCCGCTCCAGTTCCAGTGCCGCCGGGGTCAACGTGCGATCCCGGCGCTTGATGATGCCGACACTGCGCATCACCTGCGGCTCAATCAGTGGCACCCGCGTCAGGATCGGATGATCCGGCCCAGGCATCGCCATCAACGGCACCGCCGCCACGCCCAAGCCCGCCTCCACCAGCCCGATCATCGTCGTCACATGCCGCGTCTCGCAGATGCTCTGCCGCTGCGGCACTACCCCGCCCAAGGCCTGATCAAGCAGAAAGCGATTGCCCGAAGTCTTGTCCAGCGCGATGTAATCCTGCTGATAGAACTCGTCCCAGCTGACGCTGCTGCGCCCGGCCAGCGGATGATCGCGACGACAGGCGACAACGTAGCACTCCTGCACAAGCGGTTCGAACTCGACTTTGGCATCCTGCGTGCCGAGAAAACTCAAACCGAAATCCGCCTCGCCATTGACCACCGCACTCAACACATCGTGGGCGCTGGAATCGAGGACTTTGACCTTGATCCGTGGAAACTGCTGGTGATAGCGCGCGACCACGCGGGGCATGAAGTAGTACGCCGCCGACGGCACGCAGGCGACGGTGACATGACCCAGACGCGTCGAGGCGACTTCGCTGATGCCGAGCAAGGCAATGTCGAGATCATCCAGCAAGCGCTCGACGCTGGGCATGAAGCCGCGCCCGGCCTGGGTCAGGCTGACCTTGCGCGTGGTGCGCTCGAACAGTTTCACGCCGAGGGCATCTTCGAGCTTTTCGATGCGCCGGCTCAGCGCCGGTTGCGACAGGCGCACGGTCTCGGCAGCCTTGCGAAAACTGCCCTGCTCGACCACCGCACGAAAGGCTTGCAGGTCGTTGAGGTCGAAGTTGATGGCCATGGCGTTTCCGGAAATTGATGCGCAGGGGTTATAAATGTAACCATTTGATGCAAATTATTACAGGCCTGAAAGAGCTGCCCTTGTGGGAGCGAGCCTGCTCGCGAATGCGGGGCATCAGTCAATGCATAGGTGACTGACCCACCGCATTCGCGAGCAGGCTCGCTCCCACATTGGATCTCGAATGGTCTGGAGACCGCGTAACCCTTATCCTTGTCGCCCCGCCGTACCCGTAGTCAGGAGTCGTTCCAATGCCCCATGAAGGCAATCTGTTGCAAGCCGCTGTCGTGTTTCTGTTCGCGGCGGTGCTCACCGTGCCTTTGGCCAAACGCCTGCAACTGGGCGCTGTGCTGGGTTATCTGTTTGCCGGGGTGATCATCGGCCCATCGGTGCTGGGACTGATCGGCAATCCGCAAAGCGTTGCGCATATTTCCGAACTCGGCGTGGTGTTGTTGCTGTTCATCATCGGCCTCGAGCTGTCGCCGCGGCGCTTGTGGGTGATGCGCAAATCGGTGTTCGGTGTCGGCCTGGCGCAGGTGCTGCTGACCGCGTCGGTGATCGGCGGGCTGGCGCTGTCGGTGTTCGGCCAGCCGCTGAACAGTGCGATCGTGCTGGGCCTCGGTCTGGCGCTCTCCTCTACAGCGTTTGGCCTGCAGAGCCTTGCCGAACGCAAGGAACTGACCAGCCCCCACGGGCGTCTCGCGTTTGCGATTCTGCTGTTCCAGGACATCGCCGCGATTCCATTGATCGCGCTGGTGCCGATGCTCGCCGGCGTCGATCACCACACCAGCACCGCCGATGATATTCGGCACAGCCTGCAGGTGCTCGGCGGCATTGCCGTGGTGGTGATCGGCGGGCGATATCTGCTGCGTCCGGTGTTCCGCGTGGTGGCAAAAACCGGTCTGCCCGAAGTGTCCACCGCCACCGCGTTGCTGGTGGTGATCGGCACGGCGTGGCTGATGGATCTGGTCGGCGTGTCGATGGCGTTGGGTGCGTTTCTCGCCGGCCTGCTGCTGGCGGATTCGGAATATCGCCATGAACTGGAAGCGCAGATCGAACCGTTCAAAGGCCTGCTGCTCGGGCTGTTTTTCATCAGCGTCGGCATGGGCGCCAATCTCAGCCTGTTGTTGAGCGCGCCGATCACCGTGTTGGGCCTGACCCTGCTGCTGATCGGCCTGAAATTGCCGCTGCTGTTCGTGGTCGGGCGCTTGGCGGGAGGATTGAACAAGATCAGCGCAATCCGCCTCGGCATCGTCCTCGCTGCCGGCGGTGAGTTTGCCTTCGTGGTATTCAAGATCGGTCGCGATCAAGGCCTGTTCGAGCCGCGACTGTACGACATGCTGGTGCTGACCATCACCCTGTCGATGGCGCTGACGCCGTTGCTGCTGTTGATCTGCGCACGGCTGGTCAGCCCGAAAGTGCAGCCGGTGGAAGTGCCGGAGAAATTCCGCGAAATCGACACCGAAGCGCCGCGCGTGGTGATTGCCGGCATGGGCCGTATGGGCCAGATCGTGGCGCGGATTCTGCGCGCGCAGAACATCAAGTTCGTTGCGCTGGACACCTCGGTGGAAACCATCGAACTGTCGCGCAGCTTCGGCGGTGTGCCGGTGTTCTATGGCGACCCGATGCGCCCGGAAATCCTTCACGCGGCAAAGGTTGGCGAAGCGGAGTATTTCGTCATTGCCACGGACGATCCGGAGACCAACATCAAGACTGCCGAAGTGGTGCGCAAGCTCTATCCGCACATGAAAATCATCGCCCGCGCGCGTAACCGTCAGCACGTGCATCGCCTGGTTGATGTGGGCGCGGAGGCGATTCGTGAGACCTATTATTCAAGTCTGGAAATGAGCCGGCGCACGTTGGTCGGCCTCGGGCTGACCCAGGCCCAGGCCGATGCGCGCATCAAACGTTTCAAGCATCACGACGAACAGGTGCTGGAGGCGCAACACGCCGTTTACGACGACGCCGCCAAAGTCCTGCAGACCGCCCAGGAAGCCCGGGCGGAACTGGCCAAGTTGTTTGAATCGGATCAACTGGAAGAGCAAGCGCGCGACAGCTGAAAATCCGGCGCTGCTCAAGCCGCCATCGCGGGCAAGCCCGCTCCCACATTGGTCGAGTCGAACCGATATTTCGTGTACGACATATAACCCTGTGGGAGCGGGCTTGCCCGCGAAGAGGCCGGCACATTCAACATCAATGCTGCCTGGGTCAGGCCAGTTCCAGCGCGGGCACTGGCTCGACGGCTGCAACTGCAAACCGATCCGCCAGAAACGGCGTGATATCCAGCGGCAGCGGCTCGTCATTCACCAGTTTGTCCAGCAACACCCCGGTAATCGCCGACGTCAGAATGCCGGTGCGGAAGTGCCCGCAAGCATTCAGATAACCCTCGACCCCGCGCATCGGCCCGAGGATCGGCAATTCATCCGGTGAGCCCGGACGCAGTCCCGCCCAAGTGCGTTTCAGATTGACGTCCACAAGCTCCGGCAGACAGCGCACCGCGCCCTGCACCAGCCCGGCGATTTCCGGGTAGGTGGTGGTGACGTCGAAGCCTTTGTCTTCGGTGGTGCTACCAATGAGGATTTCGCCGTTGTCCTTTTGCGCCACGTAGCAATCGCTGGTGGTCAGGCAGCCGTTGAGGATCTTCGGCATGCGCTCGGTCAGCAGGATCTGGCCTTTCACCGGTTTTACCGGAATGCGAATACCCGTCGCCCACTCGCTCAAATCCGCCGCCCAGGCGCCTGCGGCGTTGATCAGCGTCTTGCAGTGGAACACCCCCGCCTCCGCCGTCTGCACTCCCGTTACGCGAGTGCCGTGATGCAGCACGCCGGTGATGTTGGTGTTGACGAAGATGTCGACGCCGTTCTGCCGCGCGCCTTCCATGTAGGCATCCGCGAGGCGGAACGGGCTGACCTGATGATCACAAAGAAACTCCAGCGCCCCGCGAGCCTCATGACTGACACTCGGCTCCGCCGCGCGCAACGCCGCTTGATCGAGCCAGCGCACCTGATCGGCCAGATGCGGAATGCAGCCGACGATGTGCTCGGCATACAGCCGATCCTCGTCGTCATAAATCACGAATTTCAGCCCGGTTCTCTCGAACTTGCAATCCATGCCGTGGTTGTCTTTCAGCTCGCGGTGCAACGCCGGGTACAGCGCGTTGGACTGCAAGGCAAAATCGAAAAACGACTGCGGCAAAATGTGCGGCGTAGTGGCGTCCACCGCCACCGCTGCGCCTTGGGTTTCGCGCTTGCGATTGGCCGACATCATGCGAAAAAAGATCACCCCACAACCGAGGCCGACCGACTCGCCGATCGCCCACAAACCGCCAGCCGACGCGCGGGTCGCGTTGCCGGGGCGCTTGGCGTCGATCAGCGCCACCTTGAGGTCTTTGCGTTTTGACAATTGGTAAGCGCAGGACGCGCCGATCACGCCGCCACCGGCAATGACCACGTCGTAGAACTTACTCATGGGAAGCGGCCTCCGTGCCGAAGGACTGAAACGCGGAAAACGGCACTGGATCAATCGGAAAGCGCGGGCGCAGCCAGCCGACATCCTGACGTCCGGTGGCCTGGCGCAGGCGATCACTGCAATAACCGACGCACATCCGCCCCTGGCAATCGCCCATGCTCACGCGGGTGCGCATTTTCAGGCTGGCGATGTCTTGCACGCCCTGCTCCAGGGCCAAGTCGATGTCGGCGCGGGTCGCATGTTCGCAGCGGCAGATCACCGTGTCGGCTGCGGGCAAAGCAGTCTGGCCGACGCCGCGCTCGGTGTAGCGATCCACCGCTGCGCGGAAGCGCACGATGGCTCTGAGCTTGCTCGCGTAACGGTCGCGGCGAACGCGGGCCAGTCCGGCGTCGAGTACGCCACGTTGCAGCAGAATCGAAGTGGCGGCGATCTTGCCCGCCAGCATCGCCGCTTCACCACCACGAATCCCGCCCATGTCACCGGCCAGATGCACATGCGCCACGCTGCTTTGCTGCCAGATATTGGCGTGGGCTCGCAGGTAGCCATCGTCGCTGAAGCCGTGATCAAGACCCATCTGCTGACTCAATTGCGTGCGCGGAATAAAACCGTACCCCACCGCCAACGTCTGCGCTTCGAAGCGTTCGACCCGCGACAGATCCGCCTCCCACGTCGACGAATACGGCGCGACGCTGACGCTCTTCAATTCGCCCTCGCCGTGGGCTTCGACCACCCCCCAACCGTAGTTCATCGGGATGCCGTGCAACTTGAGGTAAGCGAGCATGCTCAAGCCGTCGAGGAACAGCTGCGGTTTGTTCAATAGCGCCAGACTCTCGCGGGCGATCTTGCCGAACGCGCAAGCCTCGTAGACACCGGCGACGCGCACGCCAGCGGCATGCAATTGGGTCGCGACCAGCGGCAGCAGCGGCCCGGTACCGGCGATGATCACCGGCCCTTGCGGCTTGACCACGCCACTCTTGATCTGCAGTTGCAGGCCGCCGAGCAGGATGACTCCCGGCAATGTCCAGCCGGGAAACGGCACGCTGCGTTCATGACAACCGGCGGCCAGCAGCAGTTGCGGATAAGCGATCTCGTGCAGTTGCTCATCACCGTCGAGCACCACCACTGCGCGGGTGCCTTCGGCGCCGACCACGCGATGGTTGAGGCGAACGTCGATCAGCCCTGACTGCTGCTGAAATTCACCATGCAGTTTGTCCAGTGCTTCGGAATAGCGCGGCCCGAGATAATCCAGTTGCACGCCATCACGCAACGGCCCGCGATAGACCACCCCGCCGAGGCGCGAGGCCTCTTCGAGCAAGGTGCTGCGCACGCCGTGGCGCGCCAGTTCGATGGCCGCCGCCATCCCCGCCGGCCCGCCGCCGACGATCAACGGTTGCAGGCTCATACGACCTCCTGCGCGACGACGCGGTTGACCTGAGTCTCAATCTGCATGCCGTCGCGCACCACGGTCTGGCAGGCCCGGCGTTTGTGGCGACCGTTGATTTTCACCAGACAGCACTGGCACACGCCCATGCCGCAATAGGCGCCGCTGATCTGATCGTGGTCGTTGCGTGCGATCTGGCGCACGCCGAGGGACTGGATGACGCTGAGGACAGTTTCGCCAATGGCGGCGCTGACCGCTTGGCCGTTGATGTGCACGGTCATGTCCGCCTGCACCAAGGGCTGGATATCGAAGGTTCTTTCTAGGCAGTTCATTACGGTGTTCGTCCGTGAAGATTCAGTTGAGGTTGTGACAGCTCCTTGCTGCACTACGCCTCGTCGACGCTTTTTTGCTGTGTTGTCAACGTCGACGCGGATACTTCGTCAGCGCAACAAGGTGCGCGAGAAGCACTGTAGCTCATACCTCAGCAAAGGCCTGGGTCATTTACGGTAGGCGACATCGCCACGCGAAATATTGATCCAGGCCAGTGAAAATGGCGGGATGGTAACGATTAGTTGGAGAAGACGAACTGGCCTTTGATTTTCTTTGCGCCGAAGAAACCGAGGTCGGGGAACAGCAGGTTCTTCAACCACGCGACGTAGAAAATCATCGCCAGCGTGATTGCCACGCCGATCACCGTACCGGTCGGGTCATCTCCGTATTCCTTGAACATGCGCGGCACCTGGCTGATCGAGAGCACCACGTACACCGTGTAAGCGTGAGCTGCGTTGCGATAAAAACCCCAGGCAAAGAGCAAAGGCACGCCACCTGCAAACAAACCAAGTCCGATGGCAAAACCAGTGCTGATAGTCAGCCCGAGGAAATAGCCGCCCACCAGACCGATCAGCGCCTGAACATAGATCAGTCCGAGAAGGATTTTGATCTTGCCGGCGTGTCGTTCAATCAAATCCGGATCGGGGCGTGAGCCGATCAGGTAGGCCAGCGCCTTGTCTTTCAGCGCACCACCGGAGAATGCCTGGAAAGTCTCGGTTTTCGAGCGACCGGCATCGAGCATTTCGCCGACCTGGCGTTTGGTTTCCTTCTTGTCCAACTGAATCATCCTTAAAGTGATAAAGCGGAACGCCCGCTTTGCGCAGGGATTTTCGCTTTTGGCACCGCAGAAAGCAAAAAGCCGCTTTTACCCGAAGGTAAAAGCGGCAGAGGCATCCTGCCTCAGAGGGATCAGTGCACGAACAGGGCGATCAGGATGATGATCGGGATCGGTACGCCGAGGAAGAACAGCAGTAATGAGCGCATGGTGACTCTCCTTTTTAACGGACCGGAGTGGTAGTGGTGTAGGTATCGACTTCAACGTACTCGACCGCATCGCGACGACGACCGCCGAAGGTAGCTGCGAGGCTGGCGAAGAACGCACCGGCCAACAGCGCTACAAACATCCACAGCGAGGTGTAGGCAGCGACTTTGGCGGCGGTGTCGGCAGCTTGCTGGGCTTTCAGTTTGGCGTCAGCGATGGCTTTCTGGGTGTTGGCGTAGATCTCGTCGACACGGCGTTCGGCATCGGCCTGGCTCAGGTTGGTGCGTTGCGACACCAGTTGCGCGAGGTAGGTACGGTCTTCTGCGCTGAGCTGACCGTTGGCCAGGCTCTGGGCAAAGATGCGGGTCACGGTGCCGCGTGCGGCATCATCGCTGACAGCAGCAGGACGATCATCGCGAAACAGGCTGTCGACGAAGTAACCGTACTGATCGCTGTCAGTGTTGGCAGCAGCCGAGCCGGCGGCCTGGCTCATCGCACCGGCAGCACCGCCAACGACGTTGGCACCGGCCTGCACGCCGCCACTGACGACGCTGCTGACCGAACCGACGACCAGCACAGCGGTGACCAAAGTGGCGACACACCAAGCGAGGAAACCATGGGCGGTGTCGCGGAAATACACTTCGTCACCGTGCATGTTGGCCCACTTCACACGCAGACGGCCGGCAATGTAGCCGCCCATACCGGAAGCAATAATCTGCGTCACAGCCAGCCAGACAATCGTCGAAATGCCCAGGCCCTTGGCGCTGACGCCCTCTCCGGCCCACGGTGAAACAGCCGAAAAGCCCAGGCCGAAACCGAGCAATACCAGAATCATCGACAGTGCAGCGGCAGCCGCAGCACCGGCGAAGATCGCGCCCCAGGACACGCCTGAAACACTGCTCGACTCTTCCACGGCAGAATAATAGCCATCAGGGGATCTATTCATTGTTGTGCTGCTCCAGGCATGAAAAATGGTGTTACAACTCGTCATGTGAGGAATTGCAGTGAGCGTGCCAGATACGTATTTTTTATAAATCCTTAATTTTCAATAAGTTATAAAACTTGAACTTCCTCAGACCGTGCAAGTTGCAACAAAACGCTAACGACTGCGGGTTTTCTGCATTAACTACAAAGGGGCAAATCCGATCAGTTCTGATTTCTGTGGGCGACGAAGATGAAAGTTAATTTAAAGCGTCACGGTAATTTCTTGGCAAAATGCTGCCATTCCGTTTGAACCGATCAGCAGGCCTGCCTATGACTCGTATCTTGACCATCGAAGACGACGCCGTGACCGCGCGGGAAATCGTTGCCGAACTGAGCAGCCACGGGCTGGACGTCGACTGGGTCGACAATGGCCGCGAAGGCCTCGACCGCGCCGTCAGCGGCAACTACGACCTGATCACCCTCGACCGCATGCTGCCCGAGCTGGATGGTCTGGCGATTGTCACCACGCTGCGCACCATGGGCGTGGCGACGCCAATTCTGATGATCAGCGCCCTCTCCGATGTCGATGAGCGCGTGCGCGGTTTGCGCGCCGGTGGCGATGACTACCTGACCAAGCCGTTCGCTACCGATGAAATGGCCGCGCGGGTTGAAGTGTTGCTACGCCGGCAGAACAGCGTTGCCACCCAGGCCACGACGCTAAAAGTCGCCGACCTGGAACTGGACCTGATCAGCCACGAAGCCCGCCGCGCCGAACAGGTGCTGACGCTGTTGCCGACTGAATACAAGCTGCTCGAGTTTCTGATGCGCAACAGCGGCCAGATTCTCTCGCGGATGATGATTTTCGAAGAGGTCTGGGGTTATCACTTCGACCCAGGCACCAACCTGATCGACGTGCACATCGGCCGACTGCGCAAGAAGATCGACGCAGCCGGCAACGTTCCGCTGATCCGCACGGTACGGGGCTCCGGCTATGTCATTGCCGAACCCGTCTGACGGCTGGCGCTCCTCCAGCAGCCGCCTGCTGGCGCTGTACAGTTCGCTGTTCGTGGCGTGGAGCGCGATCCTCATGGGGGTCATGTACTACGAGGTGTCCGGCTACCTCGACAAACTCGCCAAACATTCGTTGATGCAACGTCAGCACCTGTTTTCGCACTTTCGCGGCGAGCAACTGGAGGACGCCCTCGCCGCCAGCATGACCTTCGATATCCGCGGCATCGATGCCTACGGTCTATTCAGCGCGGACGGCGTTTACCTGGGCGGTGCACTCCAGCAAATCCCCGAAGGGCTGCCGCTGGATGGCAAGATCCACATGCTCGCCGAATGCGCCGATTCCGACGATCCGACCCTGCCGAGCGACAGCTGCGATGCGGTGGCCACGCAAACCCGCGACGGACGCTGGCTGGTGCTGCTGCGTGACAATGGCTCGCTGTTTGCGGTCACCCGGATCATTTTGCACGCGCTGTTCTGGGGCGTGTCGCTGACGATTATTCCCGGGATCGCCGGTTGGCATCTGTTGCGGCGTCGACCGTTGCAGCGCATTCGCGCGATCCAGAATAGCGCCCAGGCTATCGTCGCCGGCGACCTGACGCACCGCTTGCCGTTGTCCAATCGCCGCGATGAACTGGACATGCTCGCCGCGATCGTCAACGCCATGCTCGAGCGCATCGAACGTTTGATGAACGAGGTCAAAGGCGTCTGCGACAACATCGCCCACGATTTGCGCACTCCCCTGACCCGCTTGCGCGCGCAGTTGTATCGCATGCAGCAACAGGCCGGCGAAGGTTCGCAGCAAGCAGCGCAACTGGACTTGGTCCTGGCCGAAGCGGACACCTTGATGGCGCGCTTTCGCGGGTTGCTGCGGATTTCCGAACTGGAAGATCGTCAGCGCCGTTCAGGTTTCGTCGAACTCGACCCGGCGCAGTTGCTGGAAGAATTGCACGAGTTCTATCTGCCACTGGCCGAAGAAGGCGACCTGCGCTTTCAGCTAAACATGCCGGAAACACTGCCGCCGCTCAATGGCGACCGGGCGTTGCTGTTCGAAGCGCTGGCGAATCTGCTGAGCAACTCGATCAAATTCACCCCGCCCGGCGGCACGGTGATGTTGCGTGGAGTCAATGCGGGTGGGCAGACGCGGATCGAGGTTCACGATTCAGGGCCGGGGATTCCCGAGGCTGAACGAGAGGCGGTGTTCCAGCGCTTTTATCGCACTGAGGGTGGCCAGCCGCAGAGTGGCTTTGGCTTGGGATTGTCGATTGTCGCGGCGATCGTCAGCCTGCACGGCTTCAGCCTTGAGGTCGGCAGCAGTGATCTGGGCGGGGCGAAACTGGTGCTGGATTGTCGGCAGAGTTTGATCAGCCAGGCCTGACGTCTCGCGCCGATCGTTCCCACGCTCCGCGTGGGAATGCCTCAAGGGACGCTCCGCGTTCCGGCCTTCGAAATGGGACGCAGAGCGTCCCGGGCTGCATTCCCACGCGGAGCGTGGGAACGATCTGCGTCTCAGGTCGGGCAATTCGCCCGCAAGGCTTCGAGACCGCCCTGGTAGATGCCGTTGAACAACGCCACCACTTCCTCATCGCTCACACCCACCGCGTTGAAGCGTCCCGACCACGTCACCCGCGCGCCCTGCCCTTGGGCCTCGACCTTGATCGTCGCCAGGTAATCGCTGGCCGGGAACGGTGCCTGTTCGATCGAATAGCTGTAGGTTCTGGCCGCGTGATCGAAGGTCTGCAGACGTTCGATAATCACCCCGCCGTCAGCGGATTGCAGAGTGCGCACGCGCCCGCCTTCGCTCAGTTCACTGTTGGTAATCAACGGCAGCCACTCCGGCAGCGTGTTGAAGCCGCCGATCAATTGCCAGACCTGATCGGCCGAGGCCGGGATGTCGATGGTTGCAGATGCTGTTGGCATAAAACCTCTCTTTCGGAAAATTCAGATTGTCAGGCTGTCGACCACACCGCCATCGACGCGCAACGCGGCGCCCGTGGTCGCCGAGGACAGCGGTGAAGCAATGTACGTGACCAGATGCGCCACCTCCGACACATCCGCCACGCGCTGGATGATCGAGGTCGGGCGGGCCTTGCGCACAAAGGCGTCGGCTTCGTCGCGCAGGTCGCGTCCGGACTCGGCGGCTGCGTCTCTGAGCATGTCTTGCAGACCATCGGTGAAGGTCGGCCCCGGCAGGATCGCATTGACTGTGACCCCGGTGCCAGCCAGACGCTTGGCCAAGCCGTGGGACACCGCGAGGTTGGCGCTTTTGGTCACGCCGTAATTGAGCATGTCCGCCGGCGTCGCGACCCCGGATTCGGACGACAGGAAGATCACCCGGCCCCAACCCTGCTCAACCATCGCCGGCACATAATGCCGCGCCAGGCGCACGCCGGAAATCACGTTGACCTCATAGAAGCGTGTCCACTCGCTGTCGGGGGTTTCGAAGAAATCGACGTCGTTGAAGATGCCCAGGTTGTTCACCAGAATGTCTGCGCGCGGCTCGGCAGCGAAGAGCTTTTCCGCGCCCTCGGCCGTCCCGAGATCGGCGGTCAGACCACGCAACTGCGCGCTGGGCACGGCTTGGCGAATGCTCGCCAGCGCCTGTTCGACCTTGGCCGTGTCACGACCGATCACCACCACCGTCGCCCCGGCCTCGGCCAGCGACTGGCTGATGCCCAGGCCGATACCGGCGGTGCTGCCGCTGACGATGGCCAATTTCCCACTCAGATCAATCTTCATGCGTTTACCTCATCGATTGGCAAGGGCTCGCGCCGGACGGCCGATGCCTGTGCGGACTCGACCATGGCGGCGATTTCAGAAGCATGGATCAGCGTAGTTGCGATGTTGCATCTGCGAGAGAGCTGCCGACCGTTGACGTGGTTGAGCAACATCTTCTGATGCAGATCAGATTTGCGTCAGACGAAGCAAACCATCAGCGCCGACCCTGACGCTGATCGCATCGTAACTGGCCAACGTCGCATGCGCTGTTTCGATCGGATGCTGGTGCGTGGTGGTGATGATCATCAACGCCGCACCCGCCGCCTCCGCAGCCTGAATGCCAACCGCGGCATCTTCAAAAATCAGACAATCCGCCGGTTCAACGCCAAGCTTTTTCGCCGCCAAAAGATAACCCGAAGGATCAGGCTTGCCGGCCTCCACATCTTCCGCCGTGATCATCACCGCTGGTTCGGGAATCCCCGCCGCCGCCATCCGGCGCAGGGCCAGGTCACGCGGCGCCGACGTCACCATCGCCCAACGATTTTTCGGCAGAGCGTTGAGAAACGCCGCCGCAGCCGGGATCTCGACGATGCCTTCAACGTCTTCGATTTCGGCAGCGGTGATAAACGCCGCTTGTTCCTCGGCATCCACGCCCGGAAGATTCAGGCGGATGATGGTGTCGATCGCCCGCGCGCCATGGATGGTCGGCAAAAATGTTTCGACATCAACGCCATGGCGCACCGCCCACGCTGACCAGATGCGCTCGGCGGCGGCGATGGAGTTGAGGACGGTGCCGTCCATATCGAACAGGAACGCGGCGAATGCGCGATCAAAAACCGATGCTTGTGCAGACAAGAGAACAAATCCTCTGACAGATGGCCGGGGCAGACAGGCCCGGCAATGTAGCACTTGTCAGTGCAGCTGCGGGGCCTTGGATTTGAACGCACTTTCCACACAATCGAGCAACTGACCGATCGCCCAGGGCTTCTTGATGAACGCCACCGAGTGCTTGACCCCAGAGGTCTCGGGCGTTTCATAGCCGGACATGACCATCACCGGTTTGTCCGGCCAGCGATCGCCGAACAGGTTGGCCAGATCGGCGCCGTTAAGCGTGCCGGGCATGGTGATGTCGGTCAGCAACAGCGCTACATCCGCTGCGTGTTTTTCCAGATACAAGGATGCGGCGTCGGCGCTGGTTTGCGGTTCGACCTTGAACCCTTCCTCCTGGAGAATTTCGCAAAGGAACTCCAGAATCAACGGATCGTCCTCGACAACCAGAATCAACCCGTCAGGAAGGTGCGCGCTCGACGTAGGTGTAGGGCACATGAACAGCACTCCCCCGAATTACATTTTCGAATAGCGGTTTTGAATCCGCTGCTTAACAGGTATGAGCAGCGCGCCCTGCAGAAATTCACTTTTGATACAGGAGATTTCGCCAAGGTGTTGTTTTTCGGGCTGCAGCTTCCGTCCAAAATGCTCATTTGTGGTTAAAATGCGCGCCCTTTGTCCGGCCGATCCTGATCCATGAACCCTGAAGCTCTCGCCACCCTCCACGCCCATTTGCTGCCCGCACTGGGGGCGGCACACTGCGAAACCCGCCGGCTGTTCCACGGGCGCGGGCGTTGCTGGCCGGGACTCGAGCAGTTGACCGTGGACTGGTTGCAGGGCGTGGTGCTGGTGTCGTTGTTCAAGGAACCGGCGCCTGAGCAACTGCAGGATCTGCGAGATTTACTGCTGCACCTTGCCGCCTCGCCGGAATGGCAGCAGTCCGGTGCGCACACTTTGCTGATACAGCATCGTTACCTGCCGCAGAGCACGGCCGAATGGCTGATCGGCGAGGAAATCGAGGAAATGACCATCGTCGAGGGTGGCTTGCAGTACCGCGTCGACTTGGGCCGCAAGCAGAACACCGGGCTGTTTCTCGACATGCGTTTCGGGCGCAACTGGGTGCGCGAACAAGCGGCGGGCAAACGCGTATTGAACCTGTTCGCCTACACCTGCGGTTTTTCCGTGGCGGCAATCGAGGGCGGCGCCAGCCATGTGGTCAATCTCGACATGTCCCGCGCAGCGCTGAGCCGTGGTCGCGACAATCATCGTTTGAACGGCCATGACTTGGGCAAGGTCAGCTTCCTCGGTCACGACCTGTTCAAATCCTGGGGCAAAGTGATCAACAGCGGCCCGTACGATCTGGTAATCATCGACCCGCCGTCGTTTCAGAAAGGCAGTTTTTTGCTGACCAAGGACTATCAACGCGTGTTGCGCCGCTTGCCGGAACTGCTGACCGCGCAAGGCACGGTGCTGGCGTGCATGAACGATCCCTCGTTCGGTTCGGACTTTCTCATTGATGGCGTGACCCAGGAAGCGCCGAGCCTGCGTTTCGATCACCGGCTGGACAATCCGCCGGAATTTCCGGATGTCGACCCGGAAAGCGGCCTGAAAGCCCTGGTTTTTCAGCGCAACACCTGACACATCAAATTCCCCTGTAGGAGTGAGCCTGCTCGCGATAGCGGTGTGTCAGTCAGCAAATGGTTAACTGACACACCGCTATCGCGAGCAGGCTCACTCCTACAGGGGGGCTCAGCTTTCAGCGCGAACCGCGCGCCACGCCGCTTGTGCGAGCACCTCGCGATAATCCGTCGGACTGCCTTTGACCCGCCCCGCCAGCCAGGCTCGGCAATAACTGTCCGCCTGCCCGATGATCAGTGATGGCAGCAGCTCGGCAGGCAAATTCTGCAGCTCGGCAGCACGCCCCGATTCCGCAAGCCATTGGCGCAGACGCAGATTGCGCGTCTTGTTGCGCTCGGCCAGCTCTTCCTTGAACGGGCCTTTGGTCACGGCGAACCGCGCGTGATACTGAAAACGCGCCCACTGCGGCTGTTGCTCGACCCAGTCGACATAGCTGAAGACCAGCGCCTGCACGCCTGCTTCGGTGCTATCGGCCGCGTCGAGATACGCATCACGCAAACGCCCCTGATCCTCCAGCGCGGTGAAAAACAGCGCCGCGACCAATCCTTCCTTGTTGCCGAAATGGTGGTAAATCGCGCCGACGCTGGTGTCGCATTCGGCGCGAATCATCTCGATGGTGGTCGCCTCGATTCCCTGCTCGTTGAACAGCTTCAAGGCCTTGCGAAAGATGTCGCGTTTGAGCTCGGCGCGGCGGCCGGGGTAGCTGCGTTCCAATAGATCGACGGTGTCCATGCTGCTTGAGGTCCGAAAAAGGTTTGAACAAGGCGAAGTTTGCCCGTGGAAATTGCGCCTAGGTTGACAGATTTGCGGTGAACAGAATACCGTTCCGTTACAGAACATTATTCTGTAACGGAACATCATTCTGCTAAACCACCAAATCGTGAGGCTTCCATGAGTCAATCTCTCAGCATGTTCAACAGCGTCGGTCCGGACGCTTTCAGCAAGATGGCCTGCCAGTTCGCCCCGTATTTCAGCAGCATCAACCCACTGATCAGCGAATTGCGCCCGAACGCCGCCACCGTTCAAGTGCCGTTTCGCAAGGAGATCACCAATCACCTCGGTACAGTGCACGCCATCGCAATGTGCAACGCGGCGGAACTGGCCGGCGGGATGATGACCGACGTCTCCATCCCGGCCGGCGCGCGCTGGATTCCGAGAGGCATGACCGTGGAATACCTGGCCAAAGCGAAAACCGACGTCACCGCCGTGGCCAGCGCTGAAGGCGTGGATTGGCAGAGCGATGGCGACAAGGTGGTCAATGTCGACATTCATGATACCGAGGGCAAAAAAGTCTTCACCGCACGCATCACCATGAACGTCAAACTGGGTTGAAATTGCACGCACAAAAAAGCCCTTGCTGCGCAATGCGCAGCAAGGGCTTTTGATTGGCCGGGTCAGTGCAAGGTCAGGCGCTGACGGACAAATTCTTCGACGTGACGGCTGGTCTGATCCAGATGACGGTCGCGTTGTTTTTCCGCATCGAGCATCGCGCGCTTGCCGTTCTTCTGCAGCAGGTAGGTATGAATCTGCTGCACTTCCAGCGAGCGGTAGATCGGCGTGGTATCGATAAAGCCGCGCAAGCCGTTGCTGCGGTAATGCCGCGTGCTCATCAGCACCTGAGTCTCGCGCTGGCCGATCACTTCAAAACCCAACGCTTCGAAGTACGGCACCTTGCCAATGCTGCAGGCCAGTTCCGCATGCGGATAGCGTCCAACCATGTCCGCGAGCATCGCCCGCGCCACACCCTGACGCCGATGCCCTTCGCGCACCGCCATGTAGGCGACGCTGCACGCCTCCCAATCGCCCTGCACCGGCAGGTACAGCAGAAAGCCGATGACCTGTTCCGGATCTTCATTGTCAGTGGCCACCAGCAATTCCACCTCGGTGCCTTTCTGACCATTCAGCGCCTCGAGGTACAGATGCACCTCGTAACCGACCGCGTACTGATAAACGTTGTACAGCAGATTGCTCGGGCCAAGTCCCACCGCACTGATGTCGGTCAGGTAGTCGACGACCATTTGCAGGATCTGACTGTTGACGCTCTCGGGGCATGGGGAGGTGTAGTGGGTGATGCGTGGCATGGACAAACTCCGGCAGTAAATAACGTTGCCGATGATCAGAGCCGTCGACGAACCGCGACATCATACCGCGCCGCGGTAGACCACCGTTTAAAGATCCGCTGTCGAAGGCCGATGTAACGATCACCTTTCATTTCACTACCAAGGACCGGGCCATGTATTACCCGCGCGAAGCCGCAAAAGATCATCTTTACAACCGAATCGTCATGCTCACTGTCGCCTGCTGCGTGGTCTTGCTCCTCGCCGGGATGGCGCGCCATCAAGGCATTCTGTATGCGCTGTTGAATTTCAATGGCGCGCAAACCAACGGCACTGTCACGCAGTTGGAAGAGATCCTCATGAACAAGAACGGCAAGATCATTCACTATCGCTATGCCGACGAGCAGGGTCAGCTTCATGAAGGTGATTTTGTCGACGAACGCTACGCCGAACACACCCAGTACGAAGTCAATGGACCGATTGCGCTATTGGTCTCGCCCTGGATGCCGGAAAAAAGCGCCATCGCCAGCCAGCTGCAAAGCTATCGCGCAGGTTTTTACATCATGGCCGGCGGCGTATCGCTCGCCCTGCTGTTCCTGCTGGTTTCCGGCCGGACGTTCTGGCAGATTCAGGCGATGAAGGAACAGGACCGGTACTACTGAACAGTCACTGTTGCGGCGCCACTACTCTGAATTTGATGTTGATGTCTCTGGACACCACGCTGTCAGCCCACTCCCCTGCGCCGAGGCCGAACGCCTCACGGTTGAGCACCAGCTCACCGTCGAAGATGCCGATGGCGTTGTCCGGTTTCAACTGCACCGGCACCTCGACCTCTCGAGTGATGCCCTTGAGTGTGAGCTGCCCGGCGATCTGGTAACGGTGTTCGGCCACCTGGGTGAAACGGCTGGATTCGAACACCGCGAGCGGGAATTTCTCGGTGTCGAACCAGGCCGGTTTTACCAGCTCTGCGTTGGCGTCTTCGCTGCCAGCATCAATGCTGCCGAGATCGATATGCAAAGTCGTACGGGCGTCGGCAAGGTTGTCGGTGTCGAAGTCCAGCGTTGCCTCGAACTTGCCGAAGGTGCCATACATTCGCGAGCCCATCTGCTGGTAGGTGAAGCTGATCTGGCTGGCACTGGTGTTGACGCGAGTGTATTCGGCGGCTTGAGCGACGGTCGAGGCATACAGGTACAACGCGGTAACCAGCAGCAATCGCATCGACATGGAATTCTCCGGGCGGCGCGTGCCGTCGAGGGCCTTGGTTCACTTAAGCAAACAACCCGCCGTCACGCCAGCACCTATATCAAGCGCTCGATCTTCTGGTGCTTCCAGACCAGTTTGTAATAGAGCGTCTGCAGTATCAGCATTCCCAGATAGGCAATCGGAAAAGCCATCCAGACGCCCTGCAAACCGAAGTGCCCGTCCAGCCAATACGCCGCAGGCAACTGCACGCCGACCACGCAGATAATCGAAATGACCACCGGCACCAGCACCGTGCCACTGGCGCGCATGATCCCGCCGATGATGGCCTGAAAGCCAAATACCAGCAGGCTCCAGAGCATGATGTGCAAGAGGTGCTCGGCCATGGCCCGGGTCGAGTCCTCGGTCAGGAACAAGCCCAGCAGCCAGTGCGACAGAAGATAACCCAGCACAATCAAGCCCCCGGTCAGGCACACGTTGATCAACAACCCGGTGCGCAGGATTGGACCCATTCGTTGCAGATGTCCGGCGCCAATCGCCTGTGCCCCGAGAATCGATGCGGTGATCGCAATCGACAGCGCCGGGAATTGCACGTAATTGACGATCTGCGTCACCGCGCCATAGGCCGCTGTTGCCTGAGAACCGTGCTGGTTGACCAGTGCCAGAATCACCAGCTCCGACAGCGACAGCACGATCATCTGCACTCCGGTCGGCAGGCCGATACGCAAAACCTTGCCGAGTATCACCCGGTCCAGTCGCAATGCGGCAAAGAACTCCCGGTCCGGCGCCAGCGGATGGCCCTTGCGGATCAGCCGCCAGGCCAGCCACGCCATTGCCGACAGATTCCCCGCCAGCCCGGCATAGGCCGCGCTCTGAATGCCCAATGGTGGCAAACCGAGCCAGCCGCGAATCAACGCCGGCGTCAGTGCCAGCCCCACCGCGGTGGAGACGATCAGCGCCAGCAACGGTGACAGCGTATCGCTGACCCCGCGCAGCAACTGGGTGAACAGCACGAAGACCAGCAGTGACGGCAGAATCCACAACATGACGTGGGCATAGTCCACCGCATCGTCGAGCACATCCGCCGGCGTGCCCAGCCCCGTCAGCGCCTGGCGCGCAAACACGGTACCGAGCACTGCGGCAACCAGGCCGATCAGCATACCCAGCAGCAACGTCGCTCCGGCAATCGCTTTGACCATGTGCGTTTCCCGCGCGCCCCACGCCTGACCGATCAACACGCCGGCACCCGCGCCAAGACCGATGACCAGGGCGATGAAAAAGAACACCACGGGAAACATGCCGGACACTGCCGCCAGCGCCTGAGTGCCGAGCATTTGACCGATGTAGATGCTGTTGACTGTCCCGGACATCGATTGCAGGAAGTTCGACAGCACCATCGGCGCGAGAAACAATAGATAGGTTTGCCAGAGCGGCTTGGCGAAGGTGGCGCTTTGCATTGAATGGAGGTCCATCTCGACGGCGGCAGGCCTGATTGACGATAGCTTCGGTGAGTTGCGTGCACGGTGCAATCAACATTTCCAATCGGCGTTGATTGTCAGTTTTGCATTTGTGTAAATGCCAGGCATCGCTTTGTGTCAGTGTTCGGCTGTGGTAAATCAGCGATTCTCTCGACACGTACTATTGAGGCTAGGTTCATGCGTAACGTTGCAAATTTTCTGCTCGGCTCCCTTTTCGTGCTGTTCGCGACCTGCGCTCAGGCAGCCGCACCTGCAGCGGCCCCTGATTCATTGAAACCGTTATTGGTCACGCTCAATGAACGCCTGAACATCGGTGATCTGGTTGCGCTGACCAAATGGGACAGCGGCAAACCGATCCAGGACAGCCCGCGTGAGGCGCAGGTGATTGCCAATGCGCGAACCCTGGCAGACGAAAACAAACTCGATCCGGATGACGTCGAACAGTTGATCGCCGCGCAAATGGAGGCCAACAAACTGGTGCAATACGGTCTGCTCGCACAATGGCAGGCGGCAGGTGCGGCACCGGATACACCGCGCCCGGACCTGGCGAAACAGATACGCCCGCGTCTGGATGAACTGCAAAAGCGCCTGTTACAACAGTACGCCGAGTTCTCCCACTATCGGCAAGACCCGAATTGCCCGTCATGGCTGACCACAGTCCGCAGCGGTCTGGCCGCCGATGCGCTGCATGATCTGGCGCTGATTCGTGCCAGCGGCGAGTTATGCATCCGGGCAAAACCGCTCTGAAGCGAGGGTATCGGCAATACATCATCGGCGTCGATGTTCACCATCACGTCAATGAAGTTCTCATAAAAAAAGCACGGCGTAACATCGGCTCCAGACAAACAAACAACTTTCTGGAGCACACGATCATGAAACGCCAAACCCTTCTCGGCATCGCTTTCTCGGTTTTCGCAGTTAACGCTTTTGCAGCTACCCCTGCTCACACCCTAGTCGCTGAAGGCGGCTCGGACAAGTTGATCGAAAGCCGTTTGGCTGAGGGTGGTTCGGATCGTCTGATCGAACGCCGCGTGGCCGAAGGTGGTTCGGATCGTCTGATCGAACGCCGCGTGGCCGAGGGTGGCGCGGATCGTCTGATCGAACGCCGCGTGGCCGAAGGTGGTTCGGATCGTCTGATCGAACGCCGCGTGGCCGAGGGTGGTTCGGATCGTCTGATCGAACGCCGTGTGGCCGAAGGTGGCGCGGATCGTCTGATCGAACGCCGCGTTGCCGAAGGTGGTTCGGATCGTCTGATCGAACGCCGCGTTGCCGAAGGTGGTTCGGATCGTCTGATCGAACGCCGCGTTGCCGAAGGTGGTTCGGATCGTCTGATCGAGCGCCGCGTGGCATGAATCAAGTGCAGTACCGCAATCCCCATGAAAAAGCCCGGCCTGATCAGCCGGGCTTTTTGCATTCAGCCGACGCTTATTGCGCGGTTTTCAGCTTGACCACGTCGCCGGAGATGGTGGTGGTGTAGCCGGTCAGGACCCAGGCCCAGAACCAGTTTTCCTGCACTTGGGTGTTGATCAATGCATCGCCACCCTTGGCTTTGATCGCCGCGTCTTGCGCGCGTACAAATCGGCTGTTCTGGCGGATCGGAATGATACCGAACAGCAGCAGGCCGGTGGCCGAGGCTTCGCTGTGGCCAACCACGGTGTACTGGTTGCTGTCGTAATGTGCGGATTTCATCGGGGCGCCGGTGCAACCTGCCAGAACCACACCGAACAGTGCGGCGGCGACTACTTTGCTGAGGTATTTCACAGTAAAACTCCATGGGGGAACGCCCGGGATCCATCTCTCGGGCGGCGCGCATTCTAACCAAAATGATGGCTCATTAGCATCAATGTTGTTCTTGTTTACATGAACTTGTTCGCTGGCCGGCCATCGGCGATGTCGCATACCATGGCGCCACTTTAACAAGACAGACACCCCCCCATGTTCAAAGCCAGTCTGCGTAGCCATCTCACCCTGTGGTTCGGCGGTTTGTCCCTGCTTACGCTATTGAGTGTGGGCTTTTATGTCGGTCACATCGCCACCGAGCAAATGAAGCAGGCCAGCGGCAATGCCTTGCTGAACACGGCGCGCTCGGCGGCGACGTTGTTGGGTGAGCAACTGCGCGAGCGGCAACTGGAGGTTTACCTGCTCAGTCGCGCTCCGCATCTGGAACGTGGTGATCTGGATAACCCCGCCATTCTCAAATCGATGCAACTGCGCACCCAGGCACGCGCCGAATACGCGTGGATGGGCGTCACCGATGCCGAAGGCAACGTCCGCCAGGCCGTCAACGATTTGCTGGTCGGCCAGTCAGTTCAAAAACGCCCGTGGTTCCAGACCGGCTTGCGCCGCCAGTACACCGGCGATCCCCACGAAGCGGTGTTGCTGGCGAAATTGTTGCCGGGCCTGCCCAATGGCGAGCCACTGCGCTTCATCGATTTCGCCGCACCGATCCATAACGCCGAAGGTCTGGTGATTGGCGTGCTGGGCGCACACGCGCACTGGAGCTGGGTGACCCGCATCGTCGAGTCGGCGACGTTTTCCCACAAGAACTCGGCACCGGATATCCAGGCGCTGATCGTCGACCACGATGGCAAGGTGCTCTACCCCGAAGCGCTGATGGGCCAACAGCTGGCGACCAACGACCCGGTATTGTCGGGCTGGACGGCGGCCAACGGTTACCTGACCAGCATGGTCACCGTGCCGACCCCATCGGGCACGGCGCTGTCGTGGTCGATCGCCATCCGCCAGCCACTGGAAACCGCGCTGCAACCGGCGCGGACGCTGCAATACGAATTGCTGATCCTCGGCGTTTTCGCCGCCATCGTTTTCGGCCTGGTGGCTTATTACCTGGCGCTGTACCTGAGTCGCCCGATCGAACAACTCGCGCACTCGGCCAAACAGGTGCAGAACAACCAGTCCGGCGCGCAATTCCAGCTCCAGCATCCGGTACTGGAAATTGCCCAGCTCGGCCAGTCCATCGACGCGATGACGCAATCACTGCTCGGCAAGGAACGCGAACTGCAGGAAGCCAACGCCTCGCTGGAAGCCACCGTGGCGCAACGCACCGCCGCACTCACCGAAGCCAATGCCGAGCTGCTGAGCCTGGCCACCCACGACGGCCTGACCGGCGTTTACAACCGTCGCCGGTTTGACGAAAAAATTACTGAATACTCACTGCTGTCCCGGCGCACTGGACGCCCGTTTGCCCTGCTGCTGATTGATGCCGATTACTTCAAACGCATCAATGACAGCCACGGCCACGCGGTCGGTGACGAGGTCCTGCAACAACTGGCGACCTTGATCCAGAACAGCGTACGCAGCACCGATTTCGTCGCTCGCTACGGCGGCGAAGAATTCGCCGTACTGCTGCCGGAAGTGGCGCAACCCGACACCCCGGAAGTCGTCGCTGAAAAGATTCGCGCAGCGGTAGCCGACGCGGAGTTTCCCGGCGTCGGCAACGTTACCGTGAGTATTGGCCTCGGCCTGGCAGATCCGGCAGACAACAACCACACGGCCCTGATCAAACGTGCCGATCAGCAGCTGTACCAGGCGAAGGCTGCGGGGCGCAATCAGGTTGCGTTTCATGCCCACTGACACCGGCGTAGACAGGTCGACTTGCCGGCCCCATCGCTGGCAAGCCAGCTCACACAGGGATTGAGTACACCTGCTATTCACCAGCGTTTTTGAGATACCTATCGCGAGCAGGCTCACTCCTACAAGAGCAAGAGCAAGAGCAAGAGATCGCAGCCTTCGGCAGCTCCTACAGTCCCACGTTCACCTATAGGCCGAGTGTCAGCTCGCCTGCTCTTGATCTTGATCCACCGGCGACGTCGGAAGGCTGAGTGGAGGGATTGATCCGGGCGTGGGAGCGCAGCGACCGTCTGGCGAAGCCAGACACAGCGCAAGGAGGTGCAGCGAAGCAAACCGTAGCCGCTGCGCCCGGATCGATCCCGCAGCGAAGGAACCCGAGCCTGCGAGGGCCGAACGTAGGAGCTAGCGTTTTTTGCTTACTTTTTTCGGCGCTTGTAAAAAAGTAAGTCGCCGTAAGGGCGAAACCCTAAGCCGCCATTACCGCAGCAATGGATATGTACCCGGTCAAAACTACCAAAACGCCCTTGAACGGCGCGTTCCCGTAATTATTCAGCACTGAACTTCTGCAGATAAGCCAACAGATTCTCCAGCTTCTCCTCATCACTCAGCCCCCAGAAAATCATCCGTGTCCCCGGCACCACCCCTTTCGGATCCTCGAGATACGCCTTGAGCGTCGCCCGATCCCAGGTAATCCCCGAGTTCTTCATCGCATCGGAATAAACATAATTGGCCGAAGTCCCCGCAGCCCGGCCAATGATGCCGTTCAACTGCGGACCAAACCCCGGACGAGCCGACTCGCCAACCTGATGGCAACCGCCGCACAGACGCGGAAAGATTTTCGCCCCGGCCTCAGGATCGCCTTCAGCCTGAGCGCTGGTGCTGAAGAGCAAAGCGAGAAACAGTGTTGTGGTGAATTTCATTGAACAGTCCAAACTGGCTTTTCATGGCGTGGGCGCAGTTTACAGATAAGCGCCGACAATCGTCCTGACAGTGATCAACGCCTGACGCAACACCTGCATGTCCACCGACCCGAGCGCCAGACGAATCGCATGGGGCGTATTGGCCAACAGCGAAAACGGCTCGGCGGTGGTTACGGAAATCTGCTGCTGCATCAACTCGACCACGATCTGATCGGCACGCACATCTTCGGGCAACGGCAGCCACAGAAAATAAGAGGCCGGATGAGCGATGTAGCGCAGCCCTTTCAGCAACTCGGCCGCCAAGGCCTGTCGGGCCATGGCATCGTGGCGTTTCTGCTGTTCAAGCAGTGTCACTGTACCGTCATCGAGCCAGCCGCAGGCGATGGCGGTCATGACCCCGGGCGTGTTCCACGTCGTTGCGCGCATGATCCGCTCCAGTGCGGGCACTTGAGGCAACGGCGCGGCAACGAAGCCGACCCGCAATCCGGTGGCAATGTTTTTCGACAGCCCCGATACGTAAAACGTCCGTTCCGGTGCCAGTTCAATCAGCGGACATGGCGGGTTCTCGACCAGAAACGCGTAGGCCGCGTCTTCAATGATCGTCAGATCGTGCCGACGCGCAATCGCGATCAATTGCTCGCGCTGTTCCAATGGCATGACCCAGCCCAGCGGATTGTGCAGCGTCGGCATGCAGTACACGGCGCGCACTGCACGCTGGCGACAGAGTCTGTCCAGTGCCGGCAAGTCCGGACCCTGTTGCGTCATCGGAATCGCCAGCACTTCCAGATGCAACGCGTCGACCAGCACCTTGAAACCGGAATAGGTCAACGCATCGGCGGCGATCACATCGCCGGGTTTAAGCAGCGCCATCAGCGTTACCGCCAGGCCCTGCTGAGCGCCGTTGACAATCAGCACCTGCGCAGCTTCGACCGTCACGCCGCGTGCCGACAAATGTTGCGCGACCGCGGCGCGCTCGTGGGCACGCCCGGCGTGGGGCTGATAACGCAGCAGTGCTTCGAGATCACCGGACAACGCCAGTTGACGCAACGCAGTACGCAACAGCTCGGCCTGACCGGGCAACGATGGATAGTTGAAATTCAGGTCGATCATGCCGACCGCCACGTCCTTTTGATCGATGCCCTGCCCCGGCGCCAGCGACGTTTCCCGGACAAAAGTGCCACGCCCGGCTTCGCCGCTGACCAGGCCCATCGCCTCAAGCTCGGCGTAGACCCGTGATGCGGTCACCAGCGCCAGTCCTTCCTGCGCTGCCAGTTGCCGATGCGTTGGCAATCGCGTACCCGGCGCCAATCGTCCGCCACGAATGTCCGCCGCGTAACGGTCTACCAGAGTTTTGTAACGGGAACGAGGCATGTCGGCTGTATCCATGACAATTTTTTGATTGTGCTGATTCTCAGCCCTAGGATCACAGCGACACAAGCCACTTCTTGAGCGCGACTGACATGCACACAACATCGACTGCGGCCAACCCGACGCTGGAAAAAACCAGCGGCTGGATCAACGGTTTTATCGGCGTGCTGATTTTCAGCGGTTCGCTGCCGGCGACACGTCTGGCGGTGCTGGAATTCGATCCCGTATTTCTGACCGTCGTGCGAGCAGCCATTGCGGGAGCGTTGGCGGTGGCGCTTTTGCTGATGTTCAAACAGCGGCGACCGGCGCGTCATCAGTGGCTGTCGCTGTTGATTGTGGCGCTGGGCGTGGTGTTGGGTTTTCCGCTGTTGACTGCGTTGGCATTGCAGCACGTAACGTCGGCGCATTCGATCGTGTTTGTAGGATTGCTACCGCTGGCCACGGCGATGTTTGGAGTCTTGCGTGGGGGTGAGCGGCCACGACCGGTGTTTTGGATCTTCTCGATACTGGGCAGTGCGCTGGTGGTGGGCTTCGCCTTGTCTCAAGGGCTGAGCGCCTCGCCGACCGGGGACTTGCTGATGCTCGCGGCGATCCTGGCCTGCGGCCTTGGTTACGCCGAAGGCGCGAAACTGTCACGCAGCCTCGGCGGCTGGCAGGTGATCTGCTGGGCGCTGCTGTTGTCATTACCGCTGATGGCGCTGCTGAGCCTGTGGCTGGCGCCCGCCTCGTTTGCCAACATCAGCGTGTCGGCGTGGCTGTGCCTGGGATATGTGTCGTTGTTCAGCATGCTGATCGGCTTCGTGTTCTGGTACCGCGGCCTGGCTCAGGGCGGGATCGCCGCGGTCGGGCAGCTGCAGCTGCTGCAACCGTTTTTTGGTCTGGCACTGGCGGCGACATTGCTGCATGAGCAGGTCAGTGTCGGCATGCTCGGCGTCACACTGGGGGTGATTCTTTGCGTGGCCGGAGCGAAGAAATTCGCCAGGTGATGTTCAGTGTCCGGCTTTCCATTGCCGTGGACTGAGCCCGGTCTTGCGCCGAAACGCCCGGGCCAGCGCCGACGGACTTTCGTATCCAACCTCCTCGGCAATCAGTGCAATCGGCCGGCCTTCGCGCAGGCGTTTCTGCGCGAGGCTGACGCGCCAGCTCAACAGGTAATCGGCCGGCGTCTGCCCGACCACGCGGCGAAACTGCTCGGCGAAACCGGCGCGGGACTGGTTCGCTGCAGCGGCGAGGTCGGCAACGCTCCACGGTTTGTGGGGTTGCTCGTGAATCAGGTTCAAGGCGCGGGATAAACGTGCGTCAGCCAGCCCGGCCATCATGCCCGGCTGCTGATCGCGACTGCCAATCAGATGGCGCAGCAGCAAAATCACCAGCAATTCGAACAGGCGATCCATCACCGCCACCCGCCCACAGTGGCCCTCGAAGGCCTCGCTGAACAACCAGTCAAGGGTGCTGCGCAATTCCGGAATATCGGTGAGTTTCAGTACCAGATAGTCGGGTAACGCAGCGGCCAGGGCATTGCCCGAACCGCCGTCGAAGGTCAGCGAGGCGCACACCACTTGGCTGGCCATGGCTTCGTCGGCAGACATCCGGTGAGTGAAGGGCCGGGGAAAGAAAATCAGTGACGGTTCGTCCAGACGGATCTCCCGCTCGTTGCCCGGTTTGAGCAGCAACGCCCCGGCTTGCAGAACATGCACATGGCCGACCGGTTCGCCTTCGTGAATGCTCACGCCACAAAACGCGCCGCTATGGAAGGTGCCGGCGTTCACGCCGAAATGACTGAGTAATGTGGAAAGGCGATCCATGGCTGACTCCCGAAGGCATATCTGGACGATCTGCCGCATATCCTCGACGATTTGCCGCCAAAGCGCCATTGGCAGCCCCTAAGATCTCTCCATCGCCGCTGCACTTCGCTGCGGAATTTCGGAGAATCACCATGAGCCGCATCCCTGCAATCAGCCTCGACACCGCCACCGATGCCACCCGTCCTGCACTGGAAGGCGTGAAGAAAAAAATTGGTTTCCTGCCCAACGTTTTTACCACCCTCGCCCAGGCGCCGGTCGCCCTCGACACTTACCTGCAAGCCTCGGCCATCCTCGGCAAGACCTCGTTGAGCGGCAAAGAGAAAGAAGCCGTTTACCTCGCCACTTCGCAGGTCAACGGTTGCGACTATTGCCTGTCCGCACACACCGTGTTTGCCGGCAAGGCCGGGCTGTCGGCGGAGGACATCATCGCGGCCCGTCAAGGCGAACTGAATTCCTACGCCGCCCTTGCCCGCCAACTGACCGAAACCCGTGGCCACTTGAGCGATGAACAATTGGCCGCTGCCCGCGCTGCCGGTATCGATGACCGCAAGATCATCGAAGTGATTGCCCTGGTGGCCGTGCAGACATTGACCAACTACCTGAACAACACCGCGCTCACCGATATCGACTTCCCGGCAATCGATGCCTGAGCAGTGGTTCAAAAAACCGCGAAATAACCGCTGGCGAAGGGGCACCCACTTTCGCCAGCGCACATTTTTGCTGCCATCATGCATGTCCAGAGATCCTGTTGCGCAAACAAGTGCCTGCTGTGCTGAAACCAAACACCCTGCGCGAAGGTCTTTGTCTCAGACAGACGCCCGGAAAAGCACGAACCCCATGACAGACTGGTTGCAGGACAATGGCGAGATGGCCGGGCAGATCCGCCGTCACGACTGGGCGAATTCGCCCCTCGGCCCGTTGGAAAACTGGCCCGATGTACTCAAGACCACTGTCTCGCTCAGTCTCGCCTCGCATTTCCCTCAGGCGATCGTCTGGGGCCCGCAACTCATCACTCTCTATAACGACGCCTTCGTACCGATTCTCGGCGACAAGCCGCACGCGTTGGGACGCCCTTTCAGCGACATCTGGAAGGAAGCCTGGCACGAGATCAGCCCGATTGCTGAGGCCGCGTACGCCGGCCAGGCCACCTACATCGAAAACTTTGCTCTGCAGATCGAACGCGGCAAAGGCCCGGAGCAGGCGTTCTTCACTTTTTGCTATAGCCCGATTCGTGATTCCCACGGCAATGTCGTCGGCATGATCGACACCGTCACCGAGACCACCCAGACCGTTTATCTCAACCGACGCCTGGCGGTCCTCGATGCCATCGGCGAAGCGGTGACCAATGCCACGGATGCGCAAGCAATCCTGGCGGCAAGCACGCGGCTGATGGTCGAGCAACTGCGTCTGTCCAATTGCGCCTACGCCGACATGGATGCCGACGAAGATGGTTTCACCATTCGCGGCGACTATGCAGCGCCGGGTTCGCCGAGCATCGTCGGCCACTACCGTTTGCGCGATTTCGGCGAGAAAGCAGTACGTCTTCTGCGCGCGGGTCAACCTTTGGTGATCCACGACAACCGCAGCGAATTGCCGCCGGAAGAATCAGCGACCTTTCAGAGCATAGGTATCACCGCCACCATTTGCGTGCCGCTGATCAAGCAAGGTCGTCTTACCGCGTTAATGGCCATTCACGACAAAGTGCCGCGTGTGTGGTCGAGCTTCGAACAGGCGCTGCTCAGCGAAGTCACCGAACGTTGCTGGGCGCACATCGAGCGAGTGCGCGCCGACGCCAACGTGCGCGAGGGCCTGCTTGCATTGGCTGAACTCAATGCCACGCTGGAGCAACGGGTCGAAGAGCGCAGCCTGCGCCTGGCCCAGGCCGAGTCGGCGTTGCGCCAGTCACAAAAGCTCGAAGCCATCGGTCAACTGACTGGCGGCGTTGCTCATGATTTCAACAATCTGCTGACGATCATTCGCTCGTCGGTGGACTTTCTGCGCCAGCCCAACCTCTCCGAAGAACGCCGCCAGCGCTATATGCGTGCGGTGTCCGACACGGTCGAGCGTGCCTCGAAACTGACCAGCCAACTGCTCGCCTTCGCCCGCCGCCAGCCGCTCAATCCGCAAGTGGTCGATGCCGGCGAACGTCTGGCCAATATCGGCGAGATGCTCGAATCGGTCACCGGCGCGCAGATACACGTGTGCGTCGAGCGCCCGGATCACCCCTGCTACATCCGTGTCGACCTCAGTCAGTTTGAAACCGCGTTGATCAACATCGCCCTGAACGCCCGCGACGCCATGGACGGTCAGGGTGAATTGAAGCTACGCCTGGAATGCCACAAACCGCTGCCGGCGATTCGCGGCCACGCCGGTTCCAACGGCCACTTCGTGTCGATTGCCCTGGCCGACACCGGTGCCGGCATCGACGCATACACCCTGGAACATATTTTCGAGCCGTTCTTCACCACCAAAGCGGTCGGCAAGGGCACGGGGCTGGGGCTGTCGCAGGTGTTCGGCTTCGCCAAGCAATCCGGAGGTAACGTCGATGTCTCCAGCGTGCTCGGCCAAGGCACCGAGTTCACCTTGTACCTGCCGGAGGTACCTGCGGACGAGGCTGAGGTGGATGACACGAAGGACGATGGCGAGGTGCATGCGGCGTGCGAAAAACGCCGGGTGCTGGTGGTAGAAGACAATCTCGATGTCGGCCGTTTCGCCAATCAGATCCTCCAGGATCTGGGCTATGAAACGGCGTGGGCGACCAACGCCGAAGAAGCCCTGCAGTTGGCCGGTAGCGATGCCAGCGCGTTCGATGCGGTGTTTTCCGACGTAGTCATGCCGGGCATCACCGGTGTCGCGTTGGCCAAGGAACTGCGCCAGCGCCGTCCCGATCTGCCGGTGATTCTGACCTCCGGCTACAGCGAAGAACTGGCCCGCAGCGGGTACGAAGGTTTTGAATTTCTCGCCAAGCCCTACTCCGCCGAACAGGTCTCGCGGATTCTCGGCAAGACCTGGCTCAAGGACGCAAAACCAGCGGCGTCAGTCGTGATCGACGCCGGCGCGCTTGAGTAATTTCTTGCAGCGTTCCGACAGATGAAACACCTGTAAATGCTTGCCAGCCTTGGCGTAGCGTTCACGCAGGGTTTTCAACGCGGCGATCGCCGAATAATCGACAAAGCTCAGGTGTCGGCAGTCGAGAGTGACTTTGGCCGGGTCGTTGGCCGGATCGAACTGGTTGAGAAACGGCGTGGTCGAGGCGAAGAACAGCGTGCCGTGCAGGCGATAGAGTTTGCTGCCATCGGCCTCCAGATGTTCATCGGCGTACAGTTCGCGCGCCTGCTGCCAGGCAAAGTTGAGCGCGGCGATGATGATCCCGCACAGCACCGCCGTGGCCAGATCGGTGAACACCGTGATGGCGGTCACGGCGATAATCACCAGCACATCGTGCGCCGGCACCTTGTTGATCACGCGCAACGACGCCCAGGCGAAGGTCTGCTGCGACACTACGAACATCACGCCTACCAGCGCGGCCAGCGGAATACGCTCGATCAGCGGCGACAGAAACAAAATGAACAACAGGATCAGCACGCCAGCGACCACGCCTGACAAACGCCCGCGCCCGCCGGAGCTGAGGTTGATCACGGTCTGGCCGATCATTGCGCAACCACCCATGCCGCCGAACGCGCCGGACACCATGTTCGCCGCGCCGAGCGCCACACATTCACGATCCGGGTAGCCACGGGTTTCGGTGATTTCGTCGGTCAGGTTCAGTGTCAGTAAGGTTTCCAGCAGGCCGACCATCGCCATCAGAATCGCGTACGGGGCGATGATGCGCAGGGCTTCCAGGCTCCATGGAATGTCCGGCATGGCGAACGTCGGCAGACCGCCGGCAATGTGCGCCATGTCGCCGAGCGTGCGGGTCGGCAGGCCGAACAGGTAGACCAGCAGGCCGACACCAAGGATTGCCACCAGGGCCGGCGGCACCGCTTTGGTCAGGCGCGGCAGGATGTAAACGATGGCCATGGTCAGCAGTACCAACCCGGTCATCAGGTACAACGGCGTACCGCTGAGCCAGTGCTCGCCGCTCTTGAAATGCTCCAGTTGCGCCAGAGCAATGATGATCGCCAGGCCGTTGACGAAACCGAGCATCACCGGATGCGGCACCATGCGCACCAGTTTGCCCAGGCGCAACAGCCCGAACGCCATCATGATCAGACCGCCGAGCAGCACCGTCGCCAGCAAATACTGCACGCCGTGTTGCACCACCAGCGCGACGATCACCACCGCCATCGAACCCGCCGCACCGGAAACCATGCCTGGCCGGCCGCCGAACAATGCGGTCAGCGTACAAATGATGAACGCGCCGTACAGGCCCATCAGCGGGTTGAGATGCGCCACCAGCGCAAAAGCAATGCATTCGGGCAACAGGGCAAACGAGGTGGTGAGTCCGGCGAGGACATCGGCGCGCAGACGAATCGGTTTCATGGCTTACCTGACTGAGCGGCCGTCGGGCACGGCCGCTGTTTTCGCGAAAAAGAGGGAGGCGAATGTTACGGAATTGTTCGGCCTCGGGCCAGTGAAACGCTGACACCGATTGGCGCGGGGCTTATCCTTGCCGACTTGCCCATTGAATCGAGTTGCAGCATGTCAGCGTTTCTGTCCGCCCGGGATGTGTGTCAGCGTTTGCGCGAAGTGGCGCTGGGCGTGCTTGCGTTCGAAGTCTGCGAGGTAATGTCCGAGTCCGGGCTGATTGCCGTTGATATCGAGGGTTGGCATCTGCTGCTGGACTTCGCCGACGGACATTTGCATCACTGTGAATTCGCTCGCAACTGCGCCGGGGATGAAGCGACGCTGGACACGTGGCAGCGTTATGGCACAGACCCGGTGAGCCTGCTCAGCACGTGGGAACTGGCGCAGATCGAGCGGTTATTGCGTGAGGCGAATCGGCTCGACGTTCAGGGCACCATTTCCAGAATCGGTGAATGATTTTCCTGCATGCGGTCGTACCAGCCCTGCAGCACATCGGGCAGGCGATTCTTCCACTTCGTCACGTTGGTGTAGTACCGCAGATGTTCCTGGCCCTGGTCATCGTAGCTTTTGAAGATCAGCCAGACCTGCGCGTCGGCCGCGCTCATCAGGATGCCGATGCCGCCGAGACCGCGCATCCACATTTCCACGACCTGTGTATCAGGTACATCCTTTGAATCCTCGCCGACCTGCAAGGAACCCGAGGTCTCTACCAGCTTCTGGTAATCATTCTTGAGCAGCGAACGCAGTACCTGGTCTTCTGCGGGTGTTCGAGCCAGACCCAGGCTGAGCAGATCGTAATCCAGGGTCAGCGGTTGTTCGGAGGCCATATAGCGACCGGAGTAATACACGCCCATGCCACCGCCGCAGTCGGAATCCGCACCGGTTTGCGTGACGTTCAGTACGCCATTGATGGGCGTGAAGGTGAGTTTGCAGGCGTCCAGGGCGTAAACGGCTGTTCCATCCTTGAGCGTTGCGACTCCGGTCAGATCACCGGAATTGGCGCCCTCGCCCGCTGAGATATCGATGGCGATGTGCGTAGCATCGCGACGCTGCGTAACGATGGTCGCCGAAGTTGAGGTGCCGGGCGGGATCAATTGCCAAGTGGCGTCCCAACTGAACGGCTTGACCGCATGTTCGAGTTCGGTGAGGCGCATCAGATATTCACGACGCAGACACGCGCTCTGGATACCGCAAGCGTTGCGGTTTTTCAGCCATTGGCGTTGGTCGGTTTTCAGGGCTTTGGGATCGGCAACGTTGCCCAGCGTGGTCCGCCATTGTTCAGCGAGTTTGTCGTCGAGGCTCGAGAGGTACGGGTCGTTGCAAATGGCTGTTTCGGCTTTGCCATCGGCGCTGGTGCAATCGAAACTGCTGGCGTGGGTGCTGCAGGCCAGCGCGAGCGTTGCCAGCGCCAGGGTGTTACGCAGGGAGATAGCGAACATCGAGAGATTCCATTCTTCGGATGGCGGGGAGTATGCCAGTGCTGGCGCCGTAAATCGCCGTTGTAGTAGAACACTCAGTCACCTTGGAGCGAGCCTGCTCGCGAAGGCGGTGTGTCAGCCACAAATAAATTGCCTGACCTGCCGCCTTCGTGAGCAAGCCCACTCCCACAGGATTTCGCGCTACACCCCGATTCCCGGCAACCCACAAATTCACTGTGAGAGCGAGCCTGCTCGCGAAAGCAGTCTGTCACCCACAAATAAATCGCCCGACCTGCCGCCTTCGTGAGCAAGCCCACTCCCACAGGATTTCGCGCTACACCCGCGATTCCCGGCAACCCACAAATTCACTGTGGGAGCGAGCCTGCTCGCGAAGGCGGTGTGTCAGCCACCGATAAAATGCCTGACCTGCCGCCTTCGTGAGCAAGCCCACTCCCACAGGATTTCGCGCTACACCCGCGATCCCCGGCAACTCACAAAACCAATGTGGGAGCGAGCCTGCTCGCGAAGGCGGTGTGTCAGCCACCGATAAAATGCCTGACCTGCCGCCTTCGTGAGCAAGCCCACTCCCACAGGATTTCGCGCTACACCCGCGATCCCCGGCAACCTACAAAACCAATGTGGGAGCGAGCCTGCTCGCGAAAGCGGTGTGTCAGCCACAGATAAATTGCCTGACCTGCCGCCTTCGTGAGCAAGCTCACTCCCACAGGATTTCGCGCTACACCCGCGATCCCCGGCAACCCACAAAACCAATGTGGGAGCGAGCCTGCTCGCGAAGGCGGTCTGTTAGCCACAGATAAGTTGCCTGACCGGCCGCCTTCGTGAGCAAGCCCACTCTCACAGGATTTCGCGCTACACCCCGATCCCCGGCAACCCACAAATTCACTGTGAGAGCGAGCCTGCTCGCGAAAGCAGTCTGTCACCCACAAATAAATCGCCCGACCTGCCGCCTTCGTGAGCAAGCCCACTCCCACAGGATTTCGCGCTACACCCGCGATTCCCGGCAACCCACAAATTCACTGTGGGAGCGAGCCTGCTCGCGAAGGCGGTGTGTCAGCCACCGATAAAATGCCTGACCTGCCGCCTTCGTGAGCAAGCCCACGCCCACAGGATTTCGCGCTACACCCGCGATCCCCGGCAACCCACAAAACCAATGTGGGAGCGAGCCTGCTCGCGAAGGCGGTGTGTCAGCCACCGATAAAATCCCTGACCTGCCGCCTTCGTGAGCAAGCCCACTCCCACAGGATTTCGCGCTACACCCGCGATCCCCGGCAACCCACAAAACCAATGTGGGAGCGAGCCTGCTCGCGAAGGCGGTGTGTCAGCCACAAATAAATCGCCCGACCTGCCGCCTTCGTGAGCAAGCCCACTCCCACAGGATTTCGCGCTACACCCGCGATTCCCGGCAACCCACAAATTCACTGTGGGAGCGAGCCTGCTCGCGAAGGCGGTGTGTCAGCCACCGATAAAATGCCTGACCTGCCGCCTTCGTGAGCAAGCCCACTCCCACAGGATTTCGCGCTACACCCCGATTCCCGGCAACCCACAAATTCACTGTGAGAGCGAGCCTGCTCGCGAAAGCAGTCTGTCACCCACAAATAAATCGCCCGACCTGCCGCCTTCGTGAGCAAGCCCACTCCCACAGGATTTCGCGCTACACCCGCGATCCCCGGCAACCCACAAATCCAATGTGGGAGCGAGCCTGCTCGCGAAGGCGGTGTGTCAGCCACCGATAAATTGCCTGACCTGCCGCCTTCGTGAGCAAGCTCACTCCCACAGGATTTCGCGCTACACCCGCGATCCCCGGCAACCCACAAAACCAATGTGGGAGCGAGCCTGCTCGCGAAGGCGGTGTGTCAGCCACCGATAAAATGCCTGACCTGCCGCCTTCGTGAGCAAGCCCACTCCCACAGGATTTCGCGCTACACCCCGATTCCCGGCAACCCACAAAACCAATGTGGGAGCGAGCCTGCTCGCGAAAGCGGTCTGTTAGCCACAGATAAGTTGCCTGACCGGCCGCCTTCGTGAGCAAGCCCACTCTCACAGGATTTCGCGCTACACCCCCGATCCCCGGCAACCCACAAACGAGCCTGCTCGCGAAAGCGGAATGTCAGCCACAAATAAATCGCCTGACCTGCCGCCTTCGTGAGCAAGCCCACTCCCACAGGATTTCGCGCTACACCCGCCATCCCCCGGCAAGCCACAAATTCACTGTGGGAGCGAGCCTGCTCGCGAAAGCGGTCTGTCAGCCACAAATAAATCGCCCGACCTGCCGCCTTCGTGAGCAAGCCCACTCCCACAGGATTTCGCGCTACACCCGCGATCCCCGGCAACCCACAAAACCAATGTGGGAGCGAGCCTGCTCGCGAAAGCGGTCTGTTAGCCACAGATAAGTTGCCTGACCGGCCGCCTTCGTGAGCAAGCCCACTCCCACAGGATTTCGCGCTACACCCGCGATCCCCGGCAACCCACAAGGTGGGGTGTGTACGGTTAGAAAGTGATGTCGGCGGCCGGTTTGACATCGACTCGCGCTACGGAACCGGTGAGCGCAGCGAAGTCCTTGTTGTGTTGGGCAATGATGTCGTCGGCGCTCATGGTGCCGTTGTCGACTGTTGAATGCGCATCTCTCGCAACAACGACGTCGTAGCCCAGCTCATGCGCACTGCGAACTGTGGCGTTGACGCAGTAATCAGTCTGCAAGCCGCAGATGACCAGTCGCTCAAAATCTTCGCTGGGCAGCAGCTTGCCGAGATCGGTCTGGTAGAAAGAGTCCCCGGTGGTTTTGTCTACGTTCAGGTCTTTTGTCGAAGTCAGCAGATCTTTGGCCAGTTGCCAACCGTCAGCACCGCGCACAAACGGACCGTCCTTTTCTTCGTGTTGAATCAGCACCACCGGAACGCCGGCATCGCGGGCGCGTTGGCTCAGACCATTTATCGTGGCGATCACACGGTCGATTTCAAAACACTGATATTCACCAGCACACAGCGCCTGCTGGACATCGATGATCAGTAATGCGGTGGTCATGTCGAGCCTTCCTTGATCAATCCTTGAGAATGGGGCGGACCTGAGCCCGCCCCTTTTTACTCCGCTCAGTAACCCAATGACAAGCCGGTATTACGCCGTGGATCGTTGGCGCCGTAGAAGCGATTCTTGCCAACCGGTTTGCCTCCCAGCGACGGCGCTCCCACCAGAATTGCAGCAATGTGGTTGGGGTCTTGCGGGCCGGCAAACTTGTGGCCCCAGCTTTCCAGGATCTTTTTCGTATCCGGGCTGGCGGCGAAGTCTTCGAGGTTGGTTTCTTCCGGCATCCATTGCTGGTGGAAGCGCGGCGCGTCGACCGCTTCCTGCAGGCCCATGCCGTAGTCAATGACGTTGAGCATGGTCAGCAAGGTTGCGGTGATGATCCGGCTGCCACCCGGCGTGCCCACCACCATCACCACCTTGCCGTCCTTGGTGACGATGGTCGGACTCATCGACGACAGCGGCGCCTTGCCCGGTGCGATAGCGTTGGCCTCGCCTTGAACGAGCCCATACATGTTCGGCACGCCGACCTTGGAGGTGAAGTCGTCCATTTCGTCGTTGAGGATCACCCCGGTCTTGCTCGCCATGACGCCCGCGCCGAACCAGTCATTGAGGGTGTAAGTCACCGAAACGGCATTGCCCCACTTGTCGACGATCGAATAGTGCGTGGTGTTGCTGCCTTCATGAGGCGCGACGCCGGGCTTGAGTTCAGCCGAGATGCCGGCCTTTTGCGGCTGGATGGCGTTGCGCAGTTTGGTCGCGTAGTTCTTGTCCAGCAGATGCTCGATCGGGTTTTTCACGAAATCCGGATCGCCCAGATAGCTGTTGCGATCGACGTAGGCATGGCGCATGGCTTCGATCTGGTAATGCACGCCCTGAGCCGAATGGAAGCCCAGGTCCTTCATCGGATAGCCTTCGAGAATATTCATGATCTGGCAGATCACCACCCCGCCGGAGCTTGGCGGCGGCGCCGAGACCACGTGATAGCCGCGATAATCGCATTCCACCGGGGCCAGTTCGCGGGTTTTGTATTTGTCGAGGTCAGCCTGGGTGATGATGCCTTTGTTGGCCTGACTGGAGGTGACGATGGCATCGGCGACCCAGCCTTTGTAGAAGCCGTCGGCGCCCTTGTCGGAAATCGTTCGCAGGGTTTTCGCCAGATCCTTCTGCACCAGTTTCTGCCCCACCTGCATCGGCTCGCCGTTGCTGAGGAAGATCGAGCCGGAATCGCGCATGTCCTTCTTGAACACGTCGGTGGCGTACTCCAGCAGTTCGACATCGCCCTGCTGCAGCTCGAAACCGTCTTCGGCCAGTTTGATCGCCGGGGCAATCATGTCCTTGCGCTGCTTGGTGCCGTATTTGCTCAGGGCCAGCTCCATGCCAGACACGGTGCCCGGCACGCCGACCGCCAGGTGACCGCGCGTGCTCAGGTCCGGAACGACATTACCGTCCTTGTCCAGATACATGTTCGCCGTCGCTGCCAGCGGGGCTTTCTCACGGAAATCGAGAAAGGTCTTGCGCCCGTCTGCCAGTTGGATGGTCATGAACCCGCCGCCGCCAAGGTTGCCCGCAGCCGGATAAACCACCGCCAGTGCATAGCCCACGGCCACCGCCGCATCCACGGCATTGCCGCCGTTTTTCAAAACGTCGACACCCACGTGGGTCGCCAGATGTTGCGCGGTGACCACCATGCCGTTTTCCGCCGCAACCGGCGCCACGGATGCCGCGTGAGCCATGAGACAGCTGAGCGCCAGGGAGGTCGCAATGAGCGATCTGGCCAAAGGTTCGTACTTCATGAGTCGATCTCTTTTTTGTTGTTGAGGACTGCGCCAAACGCAGGGCAACGCTTCAGGAGCAACAAGCAGTATGGTCGGCTTTGCGTATTGCGCCTCCCCGTTCAGCCAGTATGCTGGGCCGCATTAATACCCAGCTCTGGAGTCGCCATCATGTCTTGCACGTACATCACCCTGCCCTCGCCGGTCGGTGAGTTGAAGCTGGTCGCGAACGGCAGCCGACTCGCGGCCATCCTCTGGGAAAACGACAAACCGAACCGGGTGAGGCTGGGACCGATGAGCGAAGCCCCGGACAATCCGGTCCTCATGAAGACCGCGCGGCAACTCGATGAGTATTTCGCCGGCACGCGGAATCGCTTCGACCTGGAACTGGAGTTTGTCGGCAGCGAATTCCAGAAAAAAGTCTGGGCCGCCCTCCTGACCATTCCGTTTGGCGAGACACGCACCTACAGCCAGATAGCGCTGCAAATCGGCCATCCGACGGCGGTCCGAGCGGTCGGCGCCGCCAACGGGCGCAATCCGATTTCCATTGTTGCGCCGTGTCATCGAGTGATCGGTGCTTCGGGAAAGCTGACGGGTTTCGCCGGTGGGCTGGAGGCTAAAGAGCGGTTACTGATGCTCGAAGGTGGCCAATGGTCAACGTTCGGGAAAACAGGCGAGCTGTTCTGACTCAAGCAACGAAGAGGTTATTCATCGCTGCGTACTGCAACAACATGATGGTCTTCGCATCGCAGATCTCGCCGCGCTGAAACGCCGCCAGCGCCTCATCGAATCCCCACTCGAGCACTTCCAGTTCTTCGGTTTCCTCTTCCAGGCCGCCACCCTCGCTGACCTTGGAGGCGGCATCGTATTCAGCGACAAAAAAGTGCAGCTTCTCGGTCACTGAACCGGGGCTCATGTACGCCTCGAATACCTTCTTCACGTCATGCACGCGGTAACCGGTTTCCTCCTCGGCTTCGTCACGAATGCGCTGCTCAGGCGCGGCACCTTCCAGCAACCCCGCAGCCACCTCGATCAGCAATCCATCGTGACCATTGACGAAGACTGGCAAGCGGAACTGTCGGGTCAGCACTACCGTGCGCTTTTCGCGGTTGAACAGCAGAATCGCCGCGCCATTACCGCGGTCGTAGACCTCGCGGGTCTGACGTTGCCATTCGCCATTGTTGCGGTGGTAATCGAAGGTGATTTTCTTCAGCAGATACCAGTCGTGGGACAACACCTGAGTGTCGACGATGTTGACCCGTTCGGCTGTGTTGGACATCGCGTCTGATCCTGTCTTCATGAATGGACGGCCATGGTCGGACAATTGCGCTGACAAAAAAAGCCCGGCAGCGCTACCGGGCTCGTTCAGCCGCCGCTGTTACTGGAAGTCGACGTCGAAGGCCTGATAGAACGCGTTGCCGGTGTTGGCAACGATCCACATCAGCACAATGACGTGGTGGCCCATCTTGTTCGCCGGCAGTTGCACTTGGTGATCGACCTTCGCCTTCAATTCACCGGCATGGCTGTAATACGGCACCTGCGGGTAGAAATCCTCGAAGAACGGCTGGGTTTCCAGTTGTGCACGAGTGATGCGTTGCTGAGGATCCCAGCTGTCATTGGTGATCAGCCAGCGATAACCCCGAGTGGTGTGCGGCGCTGTGTAGGCCCAAGTGACTTTGAGCATCTGCCCCGGATCGACATTAAGCAGCGGCCAACTGAACGAACGACCGAGCTTCTTGCTCATCTCGTCGCTGGTGTAATTGACGCAATCGCGGGCATCGGTCTTGCCGCCGCTGAGAATGTAACCGTCGGCCGGCGGCGCGACGCTGGCGGAGTCTGTCTCGAAAGGTGACGGAAACGGTCCGGCTTCCATGGCCGGAAAGTTCTTGCCACCTTCCATTTCATTGACTTGCCAGGCGCCGAGCAAGCCGAGGTCGATGGCGACCGCGCCGCGACTCGCTGGCGAGATGACGCGACCGTGTTTCAGTTGGGTTTGTGCAGTTGCCTGATTCATGTTTTTCACTCCGTTGATTTGAGAACTCTCCTTCCCGAGGAGAGGCCTTCAAGCTAACGGAGGTGGATTTTTTGTCCATCGGCGCTTTTGTCGCAGCGCTACCGGAAGGAAGAATGAAATCCTGCAAACACTGGATGGATGAACAGTGCTCGACGAAACTTCGTACTCAACGCATAGCTGAACACCTACACGTCAAGTTGACGAAACGGCTGGAGGCCGATCAACGCAGTTGCGCCTGATACTCCTTTTCGTACTGTCCAGCGAGTTGGGTTTTCTGTTTATCGTCGAGCAACTTGCCGGCCATCTGGAAGAACTTATGCTCTTCTTCCTCGAGGTGGTGATGGACCTTGTCCGATAGCTTCTTTGCCGTTGCCAGCCAGGCCGGGCTGGACATCTCGGTCTCGTCGAGCTCTTCCATCATCTCGTCCATTTCATGGTGCTCGGCGATGGCGTGGCGGCTCAGGTCAACGCCTTCGTCAATTTCCATCAACGGGATGTAGAAGTGCCGCTCTTCGGCGGTTTCGTGCGCTTGCAGTTCGGCTTTCAGTTGTTTGTAAGCCTCGACCCGCTCAGGGCTGTCGCCGCTGGTCGCGATCAGAGCTTTGGCATAAGTGCGCTGGCGCTCGTGGCTTTCGCGCAGGGCTTCAAAAATATTCACGGGATGTCCTCATCAATCGCGCTCAGGGAAAGACGCGATAAAAGCCTAGACCGCAGCGCTGGTTTGACGGTTCCGCTTGTTTGATCGGAGGGTTGGAGGCACCTGTGTGGACGCGGTAGGCTGACCGCTCCATTACACAAGGAAGTCATGCATGAACTTGCGTATCGAGTTGACGCAGAACCCTACCGAAGAACAGCGCGCAGCGATTCTTGCGCCCTTGCGTGCACACAACGTTGCCAAGGCCGGGCCATCCACGTGGGAGCCGATTGCCTTGCTGGTGCGTAACGAAAACGACGAGATCCTCGGCGGCCTGTATGGCCACACGTTCTACCGCTGGTTGTTCATCGAATTGCTCGCGGTCCCGGAGCAAGGTCGTGGTCAGGGTATCGGCACAAAATTGATGCGCATGGCCGAGGACTTTGCCAGGGAGAAAAACTGCGTGGGCATTTGGCTCGACACCTTTTCTTTCCAGGCGCCGGCGTTTTACAGAAAGGTCGGATACAGCGAATGTGGCGAGATTGTCGATTATCCGCTGGGGCACAAGCGGCATTTTTTCCAGAAGCGGCTGATCGATTGACTGTGTCGCTCTTTTGCGCGAGCAGGCTCGCTCCCACAAGTCGAAATGTATTCCAATGTGGGAGCGAGGCTCGCGAAAGCGCCAGCCGCCTCGACACACAGTCAGAGGCAGGTCGCCATCGCCGCCATCCGTCGCATCGCGACAAAATCACTCTGTTGTGCGTAGTAATTCAAAGTCGTACCCGAGGCTTCGGTAAGCACATCGACAAACGACTCTGCCGAACGCGTGTAGACCGTAGTGCCGCCGGACTCGCGCGGCTCCAGATAGGCCGCCGCGTCGACGCCAAACACCGCTTCGTCCTGCCAGGCGAATTGCACGCACCGGGCGACGTCTTTCTCCGGCTTGTCCGAGGTCAGGACCTTGTCCGGGCTCTTGGTGCGAGCCTCGTTCATCACCGAACCGGCACATCCGGCCAACAGGGCCGCCGCCAGCGCTACCATCAGCATTCGCATTGCATTCGCTCATCGAGAAAAAAGCGGACTGTAGCACTGCAAGGCAGCAAATCGTTCTGCTTTACTGTTTTTATGCGCGACACGCGCGAGCAGCTGCGGCACCCTGAGCTCTTCAGCCACACAAGGAAATTACATGGCGCCTAGCGACCAGCGACATGAACAGGCTCTGAAACTGTTTCTCGATGCGCGACCCGAATTGCGGGAAACCCTCGATCACCTCAACCCGCTGCTGGCTCAGGCCAAGGGCGAAACCCAGGCACAGTATCGAGAAGAACGCCTGCATGAGGCATTCGAGGCCGAGGCGGAAAGCCAAGGGTTGTTTGCCTGGGAGCTGACGTTGCAGCTGACCGCTGATTCGCCGGAGGACTATCAGGCGCAACGCTTGGAAGTGCACCGGGAAGTGGCAGAAATGGCGGGGATGGACTGGATGGAATATTGCGATCTTTACGGCATCACCCCGTAATCCAGCCGCCGCAAATCTCCCGTGGGAGCGAGCCTGCTCGCGAAGGCGGTGTGATTGCCGAAACTGATCTCGAACGAGACGACGCTTTCGCGAGCAGGCTCGCTCCCACAGTGAACCGCGTATTACCAGATTTCGCGGCACGAGCAATAAAGCTTTATCATGGCCGCAGTTTCGCTGATCGAGTCCATCATGAAGTTCGCCATTGCGCTGTTTTCCGCCGCCCATGCGCCCTCCTCGCGCCGTGCCCTGCTGTTTGCCCAGGCCGCGCTGGCTGGCGGACATGAGATTGTCCGGCTGTTTTTCTATCAGGACGGCGTGTTCAACGCCTCCGATGCGGTGGTGACGCCGCAGGATGAACTGGACTTGCCCAAGCAATGGCGCGCCTTTATCAACGAAAAGCAACTCGACGGCGTGGTCTGCATCGCCGCCGCGTTGCGCCGTGGTGTGTTGAACGAAGAAGAAGCCAAACGTTACCAGCGAGAAGCGACTTCAGTGAGCGCGCCGTGGGAACTGTCCGGTCTTGGGCAATTGCACGATGCCGTGCAGGACGCTGACCGCCTGATCTGTTTCGGAGGCGCGTGAACATGGCCAAATCGCTGTTGATCATCAGCCGCCAGTCTCCCTGGTCTGGCCCCGGCGCACGGGAAGCGCTGGACATCGTGCTTGCCGGTGGCGCCTTCGATCTGCCGATCGGTTTACTGTTTCTCGATGACGGCGTGCTGCAACTGGCCGCCGGACAGAACGCCAAGGCCTTGCAGCAGAAAGACCTCAGCGCCAATCTGCAGGCGCTGCCGATGTTTGGTGTCGAAGAACTGTTTTATTGCGCACAAAGCGCCAGTGCTCGCGGCCTCGGCAACGTGTCGCTGGAAGAAGCGCAGCCGCTTGCCGCTGAGCAAATCACCGCCCTTATTGACCGTTACGATCAGGTGATCACCCTCTGATGTCGACTTTGCATGTGTTGTCTCATTCTCCGTTCGGCGACGATCGCCTGATCAGTTGCCTGCGCCTGCTCGGCAGCGCCGATGCTGTGTTGTTGTCCGGCGATGCGGTGTATGCGCTGCAACCGGGCACTGTGGCGTTTTCTGCTTTGCAAGAGCGAACCATCAAGCTGTTTGTATTGGTTGAGGACGCACAGGCGCGTGCGATCGACATTCCGGACTGGGCCGAGGCCATCGACTACCCGGCCTTCGTCGAACTGTCGATTCATCACGCCAAGGTCAACAGCTGGCTATGAACTCCCTTACCGTCGGCGCCCGCGCCATCGAACTGGACAAGGACGGCTTTCTCGTTGACCTCAACGACTGGTCGGCTGATGTCGCCAGCGCCCTCGCCGCCGCCGAAGACATCGAGTTGACGCCCGAACACTGGGAAGTCCTCGAGCTGCTGCGCAGTTTCTATGCCGAGTTCCAGCTTTCGCCGGCCACGCGACCGCTGATCAAGTACACCGCATTGAAACTCGGCGCCGACAAAGGCAACAGCCTGCACCTGAACCGACTGTTCAAAGGCACCCCTGCCAAACTCGCCGCGAAACTGGCGGGCCTGCCCAAACCGACGAATTGCCTATGAACGACTTTTCTGCATTGACCCTCGAAACGCCTGCCGAGCACCCGTTCGCACAATTCGTGCGCATTCTCGGCAAAGGCAAGCGCGGCGCCCGCGACCTGACGCGCGAGGAAGCCCGCGAGGCCATGGGCATGGTGCTCGACGACAAGGTCGAAGATACGCAACTCGGTGCCTTCCTGATGTTGCTGCGGCACAAGGAAGAAAGCGCCGAGGAAATGGCCGGATTCACCGAAGCCCTGCGCGAACGCTTGCAGGCGCCGGCATTGAATGTCGACCTGGACTGGCCGACCTATGCCGGCAAAAAACGCCATCTGCCGTGGTATCTGCTGGCAGCCAAGTGCCTGGCACTGAACGGCGTGCGCATCTTCATGCACGGCGGCGGCGCACACACGGGCGGGCGCCTGTACAGCGAACAACTACTGGGGGAACTGAGCATTCCCCTGTGCCGCACCTGGCAACAAGTCGGCGCGGCGCTGGATAACGGCGGACTGGCTTTCATGCCGCTGATGGACTGGGCGCCGCAATTGCAGAAGATGATCGACCTGCGTAACACCCTGGGCCTGCGTTCGCCGATTCACTCGCTGGCGCGAATCCTCAATCCGCTCGGTGCACGTTGTGGCCTGCAGAGCATTTTCCATCCGGGCTACCAGGCGGTGCATCGCGATGCCAGCGGCTTGCTCGGCGACACGGCAATTGTGGTCAAGGGCGATGGCGGTGAAATCGAGATCAACCCCGATGCCACCAGTCATCTTTACGGCACCACCGGTGGTCAGAGCTGGGACGAGGAATGGCCACAGCTGTCAGCGCAGCGCCACGTCAAACCCGCCTCGCTGGACATCGAACACTTGAAAGCCTTATGGCGCGGCGATGTGGTCGACAGTTATCCGCAAATGGCCCTGATTGCGACCATGGCCCTCGCCCTGCGCGGCCTTGGTCAAGATCGCGAGCAAGCCTTCGCCACGGCCGAGCAGTATTGGGCAGCGCGAAATACATCGATCTAACCGATCATTAGCGCCCGATCTTTGCGCTTTTTGTTCGAACTCATCGGAATAGACTCGACTCCAACGAATATTGGTTTTCAGGAGTCTTGATCATGGGTTTACTCGTCGACGGCCACTGGCAGGACAAGTGGTACGAAAGCAGCAAGGACGGCGCATTCCAGCGCGAACAAGCGCAACGCCGCAACTGGGTGACCGCCGACGGTCAGCCAGGCCCCAGCGGTGAAGGCGGTTTTGCTGCCGAAGCCGGGCGCTATCACCTCTATGTTTCGCTCGCCTGCCCATGGGCGCACCGTACGCTGATTCTGCGCAAACTCAAAGGTCTGGAAAGCCTGATCGACGTTTCGGTCGTCAGTTGGCTGATGCTGGAAAACGGCTGGACCTTCGACAAGGCGCTCGGTTCGACCGGCGACAAACTCGATGATTTCGATTTCATGCACCAGCGCTACACCGCTGATACCCCCGACTACACCGGGCGCGTGACGGTGCCAGTGCTGTGGGACAAGCAGCTCAAGCGCATCGTCAGCAATGAATCGGCGGAGATCATCCGCATGTTCAACAGCGCCTTCGACGGACTCACCGGCAATGACCTGGACTTCTATCCGGCGCCGCTACGCAACGAGATCGACGCCCTGAACGAGCGGATCTATCCGGCGGTGAACAACGGTGTCTATCGTGCCGGGTTCGCCACGTCGCAGCAGGCCTACGAACAGGCATTCGATGAAGTATTCGCCGAACTGGATCATCTGGAGCAATCGCTGGGTGCCAATCGCTACCTGAGCGGCGAATACCTGACCGAAGCGGATGTGCGCCTGTTCACCACGATGATTCGCTTCGACGCCGTGTACCACGGGCACTTCAAGTGCAACCTGCGGCGGATTGCCGATTACCCGAACCTGTCGAACTGGCTGCGCGAGATGTATCAGTGGCCGGGAATCGCCGAGACCGTGGATTTCCAGCACATCAAGCATCACTACTATGGCAGCCACAAGACGATCAACCCGACCGGTGTGGTGCCGAAAGGTCCGAAGCAGGACTTCACCGGGCCGCATGATCGGTCGCGCTTGAGCGGCAAAGGCGTCTGGCGTCGAGGTTAATCGTCGACGAGCCTCTGTGGCGCGTGCTGCACTTGCACGCGGCCACAGGCTTTCGTCCCGCCATCAGGTTTCAGAGAGCGTCTTGAAGCCACCAAAAATCATCCGTTGGCCATCAAAACCCATCGGATTGACGTCGGGCTGCATGCGCGGGTCTTCCATCATTTTCGCCATACCCGCGTCGCGGGTGGCCTTGTCTGGCCAGATCAGCCAGCCGGACGAGACGGTTTCACCCTCCCTGAGTTTGACCGCTAGCGGGAACGACGTGAGCTTGCCCTCCGGTACGTCGTCACCCCAGCACTGGACGACATCCACGGCGCCATATTCCTTGAACAGCCTGGCGGCGATCTCACAGTGTTTTTTGTATTGCTCATGATTGGCGTCAGGCACCGGCGCCACGAAGATATCGATGTAAGCCATGTTCATTCTCCTTGCAGGTTGGGTTCGATCTGCTGACTGGTCGATTGCGGCGGGCGCCATTCGACGTGATTGTCTCCCAGCCCGACGGACGGCTCTGCGCCAGCGCTCAAATTGCCCTCGACCTGCCCGGCGATGTGCAACGTGCCCGCCATCACTCCTGTGGTCGGGTTCTGCAGCAGCTTCAGCCAGGCTTTGTCGAAGGTATTGCCGAGGCTGCTGCGGATCAGTGCTTCGCTGTCCGGACGGTCGTTGGCCTGGATGATCGCGCGGATGCCGGCCACACCGACGGAAATCATCGCCCCGGCCAGTTTCCCGGCGGCCGCCGCCACCGCACTGGCGGCGCCGCGTGGGGCCATTTCCGCTTCGATGCGCTGGCTGGCGCGCTTGGCCACCGGCGCCATCGCCGCGTCGGTGGAGGAAATGCCCTTGGCGCCGCCGTCCGTGTGGATCTTGTCGATCAGCGCGGCGTACGCCGGCAGGGTGTTCAGCGGCTCGGTGCTGATGACTTTGAACAATGAAGCATCCCGTGCCGACGGTGGGCCGAGGGCAATGGCCGGAACCTTTTGCAAGCGTCCGTTGAGCTGTGCGATCGGCACGCCATGACGCTGGGCGATGAGCGGCATCTGCTGCGCCATCAACTGCGCGTAAAACGCCGTGGACTGAGCCAGGATCACGTCCGGATCAATCTCCACTGCCACCGGCGCGAGGACTTTTTCCTGATATTGCTCAAGTAGATACGCCGCCAGGCGTTTCGCCGAAGCGTCCTGCTCGCCGCCAGCACTGATCGTGTACCAGCTGACCTTCATCGACAGCCATTCCTGAGTCCAATAGCTGCTGAACCAAGGGATGAAATTTTCTTCAGTTTGCTGATAGATCCGCGTGCGCCAATGTTCCATCGAGCCACGAGCGAACAGCTTGACCTGCTCGGTGGCCTGCTGCGAGGCGCTGAGGATCTCGCGGTCGATCTGCTGCCAGGTTTGCGCCGACACCACCACCGCCTGTGGCGCACTGACCGGTGCCCGGGCCGAGGTGGCGCAGCCAGCCAGCAGAAACAGTGCGGCGACGACCAGCGCGCGCGGGTTCACGGTGGTGGTGTCCTTTGGCTTGGGGAAGTGCAGCTTTGAGTATAGGCATGTGACTGCTTGGCTGATAACCAATGTGGGAGCGGGCTTGCTCGCGAAAGCGGTGCATCAGTCACCACATGTATCGACTGACACACCGCTTTCGCGAGCAAGCCCGCTCCCACAGGGGATCCTGTTCATCATCACTGTCGTCGATAACCACCATCGCCACGATTGCCTTCCGCCCACCCTTCATGAACGGCACGATTGGCACATCCGACACGCAACGAGGCGTTTACATCATGACCCACACTCAAGTCACCCTCTCCGTGAGTTTTCCGGTGTTCGGCAGCAACTACTATCAACAGCACGTCGTGCCGCGCAAGGCGCAGACGCTGGTGTTCAACAAGGATTTCGACGATCTGCTGATGCCCGCCGCCAGCAACCACTTCAGCAATGAAGTGGTCGGCATCAACGATCAGTTCCGTTTTCTGAGCGACATCCTCGCCACCCATTTGCTCGATCACGAGGCCTCGGTGCCTGCGCGATCCCGCGTCCAGGCGAACGCTCGTTTTTTCAACTGAAGGCTGATGCACAAAGGGCGTTCCTTTAACGGGAACGCCCTCTTCATTCAATCAGTCGTCATCGCGATCACGGTAATAACGACGGCCATCGCGGCGGTCGTCATCGCGGTCATCCCAGCGTCGGTCGTGATCGTAATTGCGGCCATGATCGCGGTCGTAATGCCGGCCGTGCCGGTGGTCATCATCAAAATCCGCAATACAGCCGCTGAGCAATACGGCGGCAGTCACAGTGAGCAGCATGGTTGTCGCTTGCTTCATTCAACACTTCCCTAAACCCAAGGTCTTGACGACGGAAATCGCCGCGCTGCCCGCGTCTTCAGGACGCCGTGCGCGCAGCCGCAGATACGACCGGGCAAAAGCCTGTTGATTCAGTGGCCACTATCGACCGTTGGTCGGCCCGTTCGCTACGCCCGAACAGCGGCGTAACGCCACCTATACTGCTTGCAACCTACCCCCATGCAATGGATCTGCACCCTCAATAACAACAAGCAGAGGTGGACCATGGTCTGGCAGCAAATCTATGACCCGTTCGGCAATCCAGTGCTTTCCACGCTGATGGCTGCGGTGCCGGTGGTGGTAATGCTCGCGGCGCTGGCGTTCTTTCACGTCAAGGCGCATCTGGCGGCGTTGCTGGCGCTGGCGTCCGCCCTGCTGATCTCGATTTTCGCCTTCGACATGCCAGCGGGCATGGCCGGTTCGGCGGCGCTGTTCGGCGCGGCGAACGGTTTGCTGCCGATCGGCTGGATCGTCCTCAACATCATCTTTCTGCATCGCCTGACCACCGAGAACGGTTCGTTCAAAGTGCTGCAGGATTCCCTCGCGCGCATTACCGATGACCGGCGTTTGCAGCTGCTGCTGATCGCCTTCTGCTTTGGTGCGTTCTTCGAAGGCGCGGCGGGGTTCGGTACGCCAGTAGCGGTGACCGGCGCGATCCTGATCGGCCTGGGTTTTTCGCCGCTGGCCGCATCGGGCCTGGCGCTGATCGCCAACACCGCACCCGTGGCTTTCGGCGCCCTGGGCACGCCGATCATCACCCTGGCCAAAGTCACCGGGCTGGACGAAATGGAACTGTCGATGATGGTCGGCCGGCAGCTGCCGTTTTTCTCGGTGCTGGTGCCGTTCTGGTTGATCTGGGCGTTTGCCGGGTGGCGCAAGATGCTCGAGGTGTGGCCGGCGATTCTGGTGGCCGGGGTGAGTTTCGCTATTCCGCAATTCCTCGTCTCGAACTACCACGGGCCGATGCTGGTGGACGTAATCGCCGCGCTGATTTCCATGGCCTGTCTGACGCTGTTCCTCAAGGTGTGGAAACCGGCAACCATCCACACTTCGGCGGCGCTGTCCGGTCGCGTCGACAACTCCAGGGTCGAGGAAGAAAAAGTCACCGCCAGCGCCGCGTTCAGCGATCAGGCGCGCCCGGCAGTGATGCGCGCGTGGATGCCGTGGATCATTCTCACGATATTCGTGTTTGCCTGGGGCACGCAGGGCTTCAAGAATATGTTCGACACGCGCCCGGTGATCGACCCGGTCACGCAGTCGGCCAAAGTCGATGCGCAGGGCAAACCGGTGCGCGAGGCCAATCCGATCTTCGCCCCGGCGGTGACCTTCACCAGCCTGCATCTGCAGATCGAGAAGGTGCCGCCAGTGGTCGCGGCGCCGAAAGCCGAGGAAGCGATTTACAAGTTCACCTGGCTCACCGCGACCGGCAGCGGAATCTTGTTGGCAGCGATTGTCGGCGGTTTGCTGATGGGTTATTCGATCCCGCAGCTGATCAAGCAATACCTGCGCACGTTGTGGGTGGTGCGGTTTTCGTTGATCACCATTGCGGCGATGCTCGCGCTGGGCTTCCTCACGCGCTATTCGGGGCTCGATGCGACCATGGGCCTGGCGTTCGCGGCGACGGGGATTTTCTACCCCATGTTTGGCACCCTGCTCGGCTGGCTGGGGGTGGCGCTGACCGGCTCGGACACCGCTTCGAACGTGCTGTTTGGCGGCCTGCAACGAGTGACCTCGGAACAACTGGGTATCAGTCCGGTGCTGATGGCGGCGGCGAACAGTTCCGGTGGCGTGATGGGCAAGATGGTCGATGCGCAGTCGATCGTCGTCGCCTCCACCGCGACCCGTTGGTACGGGCATGAGGGCGAGATCCTGCGTTACGTGTTCTTCCACTCGATCGTACTGGCGATCCTGGTCGGCGGGCTGGTGACGTTGCAGGCGTATGTCGCACCGTTTACCTCGATGGTTGTAGGTGGGCATTAGATTCAGAGTGAACGCGTCGGCCTCATCGCTGGCAAGCCAGCTCCCACAGGTTTTGATGTTGTGAATGCAATTGGATTAACAACTCGGAACCCTGTGGGAGCTGGCTTGCCAGCGATAGCGGTGTGTCAGTCGAATCAGTATCAACTGACACACCGCTATCGCGAGCAGGCTCACTCCTACAGGTTTTTTGTGTGATCTGCAGATTGATGAGCCCAGCACATAACTCTTTAGCGCAAATCCGACAAAACCTTTTCCCTCCCGCTGCGGTCACTCCTTTTACGAGACTGGCATGCATGCCGGCGCGCCCGTTTGGGCCTTTTGCAATCCTGCCGCCCGATGAGAGACAAGGAATCGAACCATGCCGATTTCCCGACGCAATTTCATGATCCTCGGCGCCGTAACCGCGACGGCGTTCGCCATGCCCCCCTTTATCAGCCTCAAGGCCTACGCGGCCAGTCTGGAGCAACCGGCCATGAGTCAAGTAACCCTGCAAGTCAACGGCAAACCACAAACCCTCGAAGTCGACACCCGCACCACCCTGCTCGACGCCCTGCGCGAACACCTGCACCTGACCGGCACCAAAAAAGGCTGCGACCACGGCCAGTGCGGCGCCTGCACGGTGATCGCCGATGGTCGGCGGATCAACTCCTGCCTGACCCTGGCGGTGATGCACGAGGGCAGTGAGGTGACCACCATCGAAGGCCTCGGCATGCCGGACAAGCTGCACCCGATGCAGGCCGCGTTCATCAAGCACGACGGCTATCAGTGCGGCTACTGCACGCCGGGGCAGATCTGCTCGGCGGTCGCTGTGCTCAAGGAAATCCGCGACGGCATTCCCAGCCACGTCAGCCCGAGCCTGACCGAGCCGCCGAAGCTGATCGCCGCCGAACTGCAGGAGCGCATGAGCGGCAACATCTGCCGCTGCGGCGCTTACTCGAACATCATCGAAGCCATCACTGAAGTCGCGGAGGTGCCGGCATGAGAGCCTTCAATTACAGCCGCGCCGACTCGCCGGCGGCAGCCGCTTCCCAGGCTGCGCAAGTCGAGGGTGCCAAGTTCATCGCCGGCGGCACCAACCTGCTCGACCTGATGAAACTCGACATCGAAACCCCGGTGCACCTGATCGACATCAACCACCTCGGCCTGGACCAGATCGAAGCTACACCCGAGGGAGGGCTGCGCATCGGCGCGCTGGTGCGCAACACCGATCTGGCCGCCGACGCGCGGGTGCGCAAGGACTACGCCCTGCTCTCCCGCGCCCTGCTCGCCGGGGCTTCCGGGCAACTGCGCAATATGGCGACCACCGCCGGCAACCTGCTGCAACGCACCCGCTGCCCGTACTTCTATGACACCCACCAGGCCTGCAACAAACGCAACCCCGGCAGCGGTTGCGCGGCGATCGGCGGCGTCACCCGGCAGCTGGGGATCATCGGCGTCAGCAACGCTTGCATCGCCACCCACCCGAGCGACATGGCCATCGCCATGCGCGCGCTGGATGCGCAGATCGAAACAGTAAAGCCTGACGGCAGCACCCGCAGCATCCCAATGGCCGATTTCCATCAGTTGCCAGGCAACACGCCGCACATCGAAACCAGCCTGACGCCCGGCGAGTTCATCACCGCCGTGACCCTGCCGGCACCGATCGGCGGTACGCACATTTATCACAAGGTTCGCGATCGCTCGTCTTATGCGTTTGCTCTGGTCTCGGTCGGTTTGATCCTGCAAAAGGACGGCACCGGCCGCGTCGCCGTGGGCGGCATTGCGCCGAAACCGTGGCGGGTCGAAGCCGCTGAAGCGCTGCTGCCCAAGGGTGCCAAAGCAGTCAGCGAACGCCTGCTTGAAGGCGCGACGCCCACCGAGGACAACCAATTCAAACTGACACTGGTCGAGCGCACGCTGGCTTCGGTGTTGGCGAAAGCGAGGGAAACCGCATGAAATTCGACACGCCCGCCACCACCAATCCCATCGACCGCCTGAAGGTCGTCGGCCAGCCCACCGCGCGCATTGAAGGCCCGTTGAAAACCAGCGGCCAGGCCACTTACGCCTATGAACAACATGAAGCGGCAGCCAATCAGGCCTACGGTTTCATGGTCGATTCGGCAATCGCCAAAGGGCGGATCAAAGCCATTCATCTCGACGAAGCCAAAGCCGCGCCCGGCGTACTCGCCATCGTCACTGCCGAGAATGCCGGCAAGCTCGATAAAGGTGATTACAACGCCGCGCATCTGCTCGCCGGTCCCGAAGTGCAGCACTATCAGCAAGCCGTTGCATTGGTGGTTGCCGAAACCTTCGAACAGGCCCGCGCCGCTGCGCAATTGGTCAAGGTCGATTACGAAACCATTGAGGGCAAGTTTGATCTGGCCAGCGTCAAAGACCTCGGCGTCGAGCCGAAAGACGAGCTGCCGGACGTCAATCACGGTGACTTCGACAACGCTTTCGCCGCTGCACCGGTGCAGTTCGATCAGACCTACACCACGCCGGACCAGTCCCACGCGATGATGGAACCGCACGCCACATTGGCCGCATGGAAAGGCGATCAACTGACCGTGTGGACCTCGAACCAGATGGTCGCCTGGAGTGTCGGTGACATTGCGAAAACCCTCGGCCTGCCGAAGGAAAAAGTCCGATTGGTCTCGCCGTACATCGGCGGTGGTTTCGGCGGCAAACTGTTCATCCGCGCCGACGTGATTCTCGCCGCTCTCGGCGCGCGCATGGCGGGGCGGCCGGTGAAAGTCGCCCTCGCCCGCCCGCAAATGGCCAACAACACCACCCATCGCCCGGCGACGATTCAGCGCATCCGCATGGGCGCCACGGCCGATGGCAAGCTGACCGCCATCGCCCACGAAGGCTGGTCTGGCAACCTCGCCGACGGCAAGGTCGAACTCGCCGCGCAACCCAGTCAATTGCTGTACGCCGCCGAAAACCGCCGCGTCAGCATGCGCCTGGCCCCGCTTGACCTGCCCGAAGGCAACTCCATGCGCGCACCGGGTGAAGCGCCGGGGCTGATGGTGCTGGAAATCGCCATGGACGAAATGGCCGAACAGCTGAAGATGGACCCGGTGCTGTTCCGCATTGTCAACGACACTCAAGTCGACCCGGTGAAAACCGAGCGGCCATTTTCTCAGCGTCAACTGGTCAAATGCCTGCAGATCGGCGCCGAGAAATTCGGTTGGGATCAGCGCAAGGCGCAGCCGGGCACACGCCGTGAGGGCCGCTGGCTGATCGGCATGGGCGTGGCGGCGGCGTTTCGCAACAACCTGCTGGTCAAGTCCGGCGCCCGCGTACGCCTGGAGCGCGACGGCAAGGTCGTTGTCGAAACGGACATGACCGACATCGGTACCGGCAGCTATACGATCATCGCGCAGACCGCTGCCGAGATGATGGGCGTCGGCCTCAAGGATGTCGTGGTGCGTCTGGGCGATTCGGACTTCCCTGTTTCGTCCGGTTCCGGAGGCCAATTCGGCGGCAACTGTTCGACCGCCGGTGTCTACGCCGCCTGCGTGAAACTGCGCGAAGCGGTGGCGGCCAAGCTCGGGCTGGCGGCGGATCAGGCTGAGTTTGTCGATGGCCAGGTCCGCGTCGGCAGCAAGACCCTGCCGCTGCGCAATGCGGCTGAAGGCGGCGCGCTGGTCGGCGAGGACAGCATCGAATTCGGCGATCTGGCCGAGAAGTATCAACAGTCGACGTTCGGCGCGCATTTCGCCGAAGTCGCCGTCGATGCCGCCACTGGCGAAGTCCGCGTGCGGCGCATGCTCGCGGTGTGCGCGGCGGGGCGAATTCTCAACCCGACGTCGGCGCGCAGTCAGGTGATCGGCGCAATGACCATGGGTGTCGGCGCGGCATTGATGGAAGAGCTGGCGGTGGACAAGCGCCTGGGCTTTTTCGTCAACCATGACCTGGCCGGGTACGAGGTGCCGGTGCACGCCGACATTCCGCATCAGGAAGTGATCTTCCTCGAAGAAACCGACCCGATTTCTTCGCCGATGAAGGCCAAGGGCGTGGGTGAATTGGGGATTTGCGGCGTGAGTGCAGCGGTGGCGAACGCGATCTACAACGCCACCGGCGCAAGGGTGCGGGAGTATCCGATTACGCTGGACAAGATTCTGGATTCGTTGCCGGAGATGATCTGAAGAAACGTCGACGTTAAAACACCCCTGTAGGAACTGCCGCAGGCTGTGATCTTCTGATCTCCAAAGCAAGATCAAAAGATCGCAGCCTCGTTGCACTCGACAGCGCCTACAGGGTGTTTTGCTTAACGCGGGTATTGCTCATCACTGACCTGCTCCATCCAGTCCACCGCCTTGCCATCCAGCACTTCGGCAATCGCGATATGACTCATCGCCGTTGTCGGCGCCGCTCCGTGCCAATGCTTGGCGCCCGGGGCAATCCACACGGTATCGCCCGAGCGAATTTCACGAACCGGCTGGCCCCATTCCTGTACGAACCCAGCCCCCGAAGTCACGATCAACGTCTGCCCCAACGGATGGGTATGCCATGCCGTCCTCGCACCCGGCTCGAACGTCACGGTCGCGCCGCTGACCCGCGCATCGTCGGTACCTTTGAACGGCGCATCCACGCGCACCGTGCCGGTAAACCAGTCAGCCGGCCCTTTGGCCGATGGTTGCGAGCCATTTGGCGTGACGGTGACGCGTGGGTTTTCAGTGGCTTGCACCTCACCGGCCAGCAGCGAGAGCGTCAGTGCAGATGCAGCGATCGGGTTCATGGCGGTTCCTCCGGATAAATAATGCACCCACTCTAGCGAATCGCACTCATTGGATAATCGACTAGAATCCGAAAAAACTTATGCAGGATGATCATCAATGCTTCGCGAAAACGCCACCGACCTGCTCGCCTTTCTCGCCGTTGCCCGTGAGCGCAGTTTCACCAAGGCTGCGGCGAAACTCGGCGTGTCGCAATCGGCGCTCAGCCACACCATTCGCAGCCTCGAGGCGCGACTCGGCCTACGCCTGCTGACCCGCACCACGCGCAGCGTGTCGCCGACCGAGGCCGGCGAACACCTGCTGCAAACCATCGGCCCGCGCTTCGAAGAAATCGAGGTGGAACTGGCCGCCCTCAGCAACCTGCGCGAGACCCCGGCGGGGAAGATCCGCATCAGCGCCACCGACCACTCGCTGAACTGGATCCTGCGTCCGGTGTTGCAGACATTCCTGCCGCAGTACCCGGACGTCGCCGTCGAGGTCTGCTGCGATTACGGCTTCGTCGACATCGCCGGCCAGGGCTTCGATGCCGGCGTGCGCCTGGGCGAAGACGTCGCGCAGGGGATGATCGCCACACGCATCGGTCCCGACATGCGCATGGCCGTGGTCGGCTCGCCCGCCTACTTCGCCCGACGCGCTGCGCCGCAGACCCCGCGCGACCTGACCGACCACGCCTGCAACAACCTGCGCCTGCCAACCAATGGCGGACTGTACGCTTGGGAATTCGAAAAGGAGGGCGAAAGCCTGAAAGTTCGCGTCTCCGGCCAGGTCACCCTGAATGGCGTGTACCCGTTGCTCGACGCCGCGCTGGATGGTTTCGGGCTGAGCTACATCCCGGAAAATGTCGTTGCGCCATTTCTGGCCGACGGCCGCCTGATACAGGTGCTTGGGGACTGGTGCCCGGCATTCTCCGGTTATCACCTGTACTACCCGAGCCGACGCCAGGCAGCGCCGGCATTTGCGTTGTTGCTGGAGGCGTTGCGCTATCGCAGTTGACCCGGCTCAGCCGAGCAACGCAATCAACTGATGCCGCTGCGCATCGGTCAACGCTGGCCCGAAACCAGCCTTGACGTTGTCAGCCATGTAGCGCGGATTGCTGGTTCCCGGAATCACACAGGTCACCGCCGGGTGCGCCAGCAGAAATTTCAGTGCCAGTTGCGCCCAGCTGCTGACCTGCACGTCCGAAACCCATGCCGGCAGTGGCTTGCCCTTGAGCCGGGCGAGTAGATCGCCGCCGCCAAATGGCCGATTACAAATCACTGCCACCCCGCGTTCGCGACACAGTGGCAGGATGCGTTTCTCGACCGCACGATCATCCAGAGCGTAGTTGATTTGCAGAAAATCCAGCTTCTCGGCTTTCAGCACGGCCTCGACATCGTCATAGGCCGACGAGGTGTAATGGGTGATGCCGATGTAGCGAATCCGCCCCTGCTCCTGCCATTCGCGCAGGGTCGGCAAGTGGGTTTGCCAGTCGAGCAGGTTGTGAATCTGCATCAGGTCGATGCGCTCGGTTTGCAGCAGTCTGAACGACTGCTCCATCTGCGCGATGCCCTCCTCGCGCCCGCGCGTCCACACCTTGGTGGCTAGAAACGCCGGCGAGCGCGGTTCGTGGATCGACAGCAGTTCACCAGTGGTTTGCTCGGCGCGGCCGTACATGGGTGAGCTGTCGATCAGCGTGCCGCCCTTCCTGAACAGCTCATCGAGCACGGCGGGCAATTGCCTGTACACCGGATCACCGGGCGCGACGTCAAAACCGCGATACGTGCCCAATCCGACCACGGGCAGTGCTTCGGCGGAGCTGGAAGGGATGACGCGGGTCTGCATGGTCTGGTCTCCTGCCATATGCGGCGCAGTGAAGGTTGGTGGCACGCCGCTGGCCAACGCCCGATCAATGGTAAACAGCGCCGCAGCCTCGGCAGCCAGCGTGAGCAGGCGGCGACGGGAATAACCCTCAGTGTGGCGCATGCGGCTCCTCCTGCTGCGCGGATCTGTTGCATCGTGTGTGCGCCGGCTGTCAGGCGCAGTCGCTGAACTACACTGCCACAGCCAACCTTTCTCCCCGTTAAAAGTAGCCGAATGTCCCGAACCCTGATGTCACTCGTCGTTTTCATCGTTGCCGTGTACCTGCTGGTGTGCGCCGCGCTTTTCTTGTTTCAGCGTTCGCTGATCTGGTTCCCCCAGCCTGCCGCCGTGGTTACAGCGCACTCGCGAATGAAACTGTCGATGCCGGACGCCGAGGTCTGGGTGACCAGTCGAGAGCGCAGCGGATCGCGGGCGCTGATCTATTTCGGTGGCAATGCCGAGGACGTCTCGCGCAATCTGCCGGAATTCACTGAGGCGTTCCCTGACTATGCGCTGTATTTCCTGCACTACCGCGGCTTTGGCGGCAGCACTGGCTCGCCATCGGAAGCGGCGATTGCCGAAGATGCGCTGGCATTGTTCGATCAGGTCTATGCCAGCCATCCGCAAATTGCAGTCATCGGGCGCAGTCTCGGCTCGGGCGTGGCGGTGCGCCTGGCCAGTCAGCGACCGGTGCAGAATCTGATTCTGGTAACGCCGTTCAACAGCCTTGCGGAAATCGCCGAACGGCAATACCCGTGGGTGCCGGTGAACTGGTTGCTCAAGGACCGATTCGAATCGGGCAAGTATGCGGCGCATATCCGCGTGCCGACGTTACTGCTTGCGGCCAGTGATGACGAAGTGATTGGTCGCAGCAGCACGCAGCGGCTGCTCGAGAATTTTCCCGCGGGGGTGGCGACGCTGAAGGTGGTGCCGGAATCGGGGCATAACTCGATTTCCGAGCGAGGGGAGTATTTGTGGTGGATGGGGGATGTGTTGAATCGCTGAAGGATGCGGCGATCAAGCAGACGCCTTCGCGAGCAGGCTCGCTCCCACATGGAATTTGTGGGGTTGGCGGGAATCTGGATACCACCTCGAACCCTGTGGGAGTGAGCTTGCTCACGAAAGTGGTGGGTCAGGTAATTTAGCTGTGTCTGACACACTGCCTTCGCGAGCAAGCTCGCTCCCACATGAGATTTGTGGGGTTGCCGGGCTTTTGTGTACAACCAAAAACCCTGTGGGGAGTGGGCTTGCTCACGAAGGCGGTGGGTCAGGTGATTTAGCTGTGTCTGACACACTGCCTTCGCGAGCAGGCTCGCTCGCACATCGGATTTGTGGAGTTGTCGGGCATTTGAGTACACCCGCAAACCCTGTGGGAGTGGGCTTGCTCACGAGGGCGGTGGGTCAGGTAATTTAGCTGTGTCTGACACACTGCATTCGCGAGCAAGCTCGCTCCCACATGGGATTTGTGGGGTTGTCGGGTTTTTGTGTACAACCAAAAACCCTGTGGGAGTGGGCTTGCTCACGAAAGCGGCGGGTCAGGTGATTTAGCTGTGTCTGACACACTGCATTCGCGAGCAGGCTCGCTCCCACATCGGATTTGTGGAGTTGTCGGGCATTGGAGTACACCAGCAAACCCTGTGGGAGTGGGCTTGCTCACGAAAGCGGTGGGTCAGGTAATTTAGCTGTGTCTGACACACTGCCTTCGCGAGCAAGCTCGCTCCCACATGGGGTTTGTGGGGTTGTCGGGCTTTTGTGTACAACCAAAAACTCCGTGGGAGTGGGCTTGCTCACGAAAGCGGTGGGCCAGGCAAATTATCTGTGTCTGACACATTGCCATCGCGAGCAAGCTCGCTCCCACATGAGCTAACGCTAGAGGCTAAGGCTGACTGCGGCTTCGGGCATTTTCATCGCCAGAGGTGGCCGGGCGCGGCATGACGTGTTGATGGCCGGTCGGGTCGTTGAGCTGCACGGCATTGCCCTTCTGCCACGCATCCGCTCCTGATGCGACAGGCGCCGGTTTGATCTCGGAACGGGCCTTTTTCTTCTCGGCACTGTCAATGCCCAGTCGCTGATCACGCTGCCGGACCATTTGTGCATCCGCTTGACCATCAGCGGTGAAGCCCATCATCAACTGCGGCACGCCCAGCGGGAGTTGCTTGTCCTGGTCGGTGTGCCAGGTGTGCCAGGTCTTGCCGTAGGTATTGGCGAGTTTTTCCATCAAGCGGGTTTCCGCCACTTGCGGGATGCCCGGCGCAACCAATTGGCCAGAAGTCACTTCGTGGGCGTGGCTGTGCCACAAGGTTTTTTCCTTCGCCGGCAATTGCGTGAACAGGCGCTGACTGATGATGTATTCGACGCCCATCAGCTTGGCTTCAGCAGTGTTGCCGTCGTAGATCACGCACTGGAAGACTTCCTCGTTCAGCGCCGAGCAGTAGTGGTGCGCTTCCATCTGCGCGCCGGGATGGCCGTTGTAAAAATGAAAGCCATCAAGGTACATGTTCAACGCGCGGATCGGCGGTTTGTCCTGCAACCACTGCGCGCCGACTTCGAGCATCTCGGTGTCGGAGGCCTTGGCCTGGCCGGGCGTCTGCACCGGCGAATCGGTATTGCTCATCGCGCAACCGGTCAACGCGGCGACCATCAAGCCAACGGGAACCCAACGTCCCTGCGAGGTTGTCATACGCATGTTTCACTCCTCGAACTTTCAGTGACGGGCGCATGCTGGCCCTGTTCTGCAACTGAAAGCAGGAGAACGGCAGAGTTCGAAAAAGCTGCGCGCGGATCAGACTGGAGAGATCGTCGCCAGCACGCCAATCAGAATGGTCAAGGTCAGGAAACCGCCGAGGAAAATCGCCATCTTGTACATGTTGCGCTCCTTGATGCTGAGTGTGCGGTGCACCGGACGCTGCGGGATGAGGTCGGAGGGTGATTGGCCGCACTGCCGGGGCATTCTGAGCCTGTCGCTGTACTGGATACAGAGGCAGATGAAACAGAAAAATACGGATCAGATACATATCTGATCCGCTTCGCGCATGAACCGGTATTCAGCCTCAAGCTTGAGGATCCGCTTTCTGCCCGGTTGATCTACAGTCATTGCCGACCGACAACAATAAAAACCGGAGTGACCATGCCCGACCTCGTTTTGCAGCCCAACGTCGCCGCGTCCCTTGAGCGCTGGCACCAGATGATCCGCAGCGGCAACCTCAAAGCCCTGCCTGAATTGCTCGATCCGCAAGCTGTGTTCCGCTCGCCCATGGCCCATACGCCCTACCCCGGCGCGCCAGTGGTGGCGATGATCCTCAATACCGTGTTCGAAGTTTTCGAAGATTTCGCCTATCACCGCGAGTTGTCGACAGCGGATGGCCTGAATGTGATCCTCGAATTCAGCGCCAGGGTCGGCAGCAAGGAACTCAAGGGCATCGACATGATTCGCTTTGATGAGCACGGCAAGATTGTCGAGTTTGAAGTGATGGTACGACCGCTGAGCGGGTTGCAGGCACTGGGCGAAGAAATGGGTCGGCGCCTGGGGGCCTACCTTGCTTCTGCAAAAGCCTGAATCCACCCCGAATAAAAAACCCACTGACCGTCGCCGGTTCAGTGGGTTTTGTGTGTCAGGGTTCTAATTACAGCGCCATGTCACGTGCAGCATTTTCCTTCGGTGCTACGGCTTTTTCAGCCGCAGGTGCCGCCGGAGCAGCTACCTGACCGATCACCGGAGGCGTCGGCAGTTCGAGGATCTTCGCGGTGTAAGCCCACTCGGCAGCCACTTTGGCCGGATCGCTGTTCAGCTGGGTGCCGTAGCTTGGCACGATCTGGTGCAGCTTGGTCTGCCACTCAGGGGATGCGACTTTGTCTTTGAAGACTTTCTGCAGCACGCTCAGCATGATCGGTGCAGCGGTCGACGCGCCCGGCGAGGCGCCCAGCAGGCCGGCGATCGAGCCGTCTTGCGAAGCAACGATCTCGGTGCCCAGTTTCAGCACGCCGCCAGCGGCTTCATCACGCTTGATGATTTGCACGCGCTGGCCGGCTTGCCACAGGCGCCAATCTTCGGCTTTGGCGTTCGGGAAGTATTCCTTCAGCGCGTTCAGACGGTTTTCATCCGACAGCATCAACTGACCGGCAAGGTACTCGACCAGCGGGTATTCCTTGATGCCGACCTTGGTCATTGGCCAGATGTTGTGGGTGGTGGTGCTGGTCAGCAGGTCGAAGTACGAACCTTCCTTGAGGAACTTGGTGCTGAAGGTCGCGAACGGGCCAAACAGAATGACGCGCTTGCCATCCAGAACACGGGTGTCCAGGTGCGGAACGGACATCGGTGGCGCGCCAACCGAAGCTTTACCGTAGGCCTTGGCCAGGTGCTGCTCGGCAATCGTCGGGTTCTCGGTCACCAGGAACGAGCCACCAACCGGGAAGCCTGCGTATTCCTTGGCTTCAGGAATGCCCGACTTCTGCAGCAGGTGCAGGGCACCGCCGCCAGCGCCGATGAACACGAACTTGGCGTCGGTTTCGGTCTTGGTACCGTCTTTGAGGTTTTTGTAGCTGACACGCCAAGTGCCATCGGCGTTCTTGGTGATGTCTTCGACTTCGCTCGACAATTTCAGATCGAAGTTAGGCTTGGTCTGCAGGTGAGCGGCGAACTGGCGGGTGATTTCGCCGAAGTTCATGTCCGTACCCAGCGGGCTCCAGGTGGCCGCGATTTTCTGGTTCGGGTCGCGCCCTTCCATCATCAGCGGTACCCACTTCTTGATCACTGCCGGATCTTCGGAGTACTGCATGCCGGCAAACAGCGGGCTCGCCTGCAGCGCTTCGTAGCGCTTTTTCAGGAACTTGATGTTGTCATCGCCCCACACGAAGCTCATGTGCGGTGTGGTGTTGATGAACGAGCGAGGATTCTTCAGCACGCCCTGCTGAACCTGCCAGGCCCAGAACTGACGGGAGACCTGGAACGCTTCGTTGATCTCGACCGCTTTCGGGATCGTCACGTTGCCTTTGTCGTCTTCCGGGGTGTAGTTCAGCTCGGCTAGGGCCGAGTGACCGGTACCGGCGTTGTTCCAGCCGTTGGAGCTTTCCAGGGCGACGCCATCGAGGCGCTCGACCATTTCCATCGACCAGCTCGGTTCCAGCTCATTGATCCACACACCCAGGGTGGTGCTCATGATGCCGCCGCCGATCAGCAGGACGTCAACTTTCTTGGCTTCGGCAGCATTGGCGGACGACATCCCCATCGCCAAAGCCAGACCGAGCAAGGCTGTGTTCACTTTCTTAAACATCTGTTGCACCTATGATAAAACGCCTTCCGCCCGTCGTTGTTATCAGTCTGCGTTGCGCTTTGCTGACGCTCAGGCTGGCGTCGCGCAATCGGCACACTTCAATATTGACGGGTGGGCACACAAGGCCGACATGTGGCATCGACCTCAGTTAATGTCCCTTCTGAACTGACTTCTTATCATTATTGGCTTCAGCTGCTTGAGCGACAGGGATCCCGTCGGCCCGCCCGAAAGGCCGGCCAACCGAATTAGGTCAAAGCAAATTGGCGCGGAGAATATCACGTCAGGGCGAACTCGGGCGTCTGTTCCCGACTTGAAAGTCTTTTTCCGCTCAGGGACTTATCGGCCATCGCCGAGCAAACATGACTGCGATCAGGCATTGGTCTGCAAAGTTTTTTGCGCGATGCGCATCGCAACTTGATAAATCAGTGCCAAACGCGCGTTGTTCATGCAGAAAATAACCTGCTAAGTTGTACGATGACTGACGAACTACACGCCAGTCATCACGATCTCAATAACAACAAGGAAACAACATGACCAAGTCCCGCCTTCTCATCGGCCTGTTTTGCGCCTTCAGTGCCTGCGCCATCGCCGCCCCTGCCCCAGCGGAAAAAGAAGTGGCCCAAGCGGTTGATCACCTGACCCAAGCGATGCTGCACAAAAACATCGCCGAACTGAACGCTCTAACCGCGCCGAACCTGACCTACGGCCACTCCAGCGGCAAGATCCAGGACAAGCAGGAGTTCATCGCCGATATCGAAACCGGCCGCAGCGCATTCAAGACTTTGGCGATGCAGAAGCAGACCATCACGATGTCCGGCGATACCGCATTGGTGCGCCACCACTTCTCTGCGCAGGCATTGAAGGGGACCGAGGTGATTCCGACCGAGATCGAGAATTTTCAGATCTGGCAGAAACAGGGTGGGAAATGGTTGTTGGTTGGGCGACAGGCGTTCAGGTTCTGATTGAGATTTATCTGGCCTGAATGGATGTTGACTGGGCTGGCCTCTTCGCGAGCAAGCTCGCTCCCACAGGAGAACGCATGCCAATGTGGGAGCGAGCTTGCTCGCGAACGACAGCCCGGCCTGCACATATCCACTGACCTTACCGCTACAACCGAAACCGATCCACCGACCGCGCCAACTGCCCCGCCAGATTCGACAATTCATCGGTAGTCGTCGCCGTCTGCCCGATCACCCGGCTATTGCCCTCGCTCATCCCCGCAATCATCTCCACCTGATGGGCGATTTCGTTACTGGCCATGCTCTGCTCGCCAATCGTGCGCGTAATGTCATTGACCAGTTGCGTGGTGCTCAGCGTGGCATCAAGGATTTCGCGGATCGCCCGCTCGACTTCCGCCGTCACCGCCATCCCCTTGTCAACCTGCGCCACGCCCGCCTCCATGCTGCTGACCGCCTCGCGCGTGCTGTTCTGAATGCGCGCAACCATCGCTGCAATTTCCTGGGTCGAGGCGCTGGTGCGTGCGGCCAGACTGCGCACTTCATCGGCGACCACGGCAAAGCCACGGCCCTGCTCACCCGCCCGCGCCGCCTCGATCGCCGCGTTGAGTGCCAGCAGATTGGTCTGGTCGGCGATGCTCTTGATCACCTGAATGATGTTAAAGATCGCCTCGGATTCCTGGTCCAGCGTGCGGATCACCTGCGCTGACTGCTGCGCCGAACGGGCGATGTCGTCCATATCGCTGACCACCTGGTGGATCACCCCGCCCCCCTCCTTGGCCAGGTTTTCGGCCTGATTGGCCATGCTCAGGGCACGTTCAGCGTGGCGGGTGATTTCTTCGATGCTGGCAGTCATCTGGCTGGCGGCGGCCGCCATGGTCCCCGCCGCGACGCTCTGCTGCTGGCTGCTGTCGGCGACCTGATGGCAGCCGTGGCTGAGCTGCTCGCTCATGCCGCTGACACCGTGGGCGTTGCGTCGAACCACGTCGATCATGTTGCGCAGGTCGCGCTGCATGGTCGCCAATGTACGGATCAAGACGCTGGCTTCGTCCTTGCCGCCGGGCTCGACAATCGGCTCGCTGAGATTGCCATGGGCAATGCTCTCGGCGATGCGGCTGGCAGACTTCAGCGGCCCGAGGATGCTGCGCATCACCCAGCGGCCCTGAACCAGCAGCAACAGCAAACTGGCGATCAGCACGACGCCGAGGGCGAGATTGGCATTGCGAATGGCCGCTTCGGTGCCTTCGCTGGTTTGCCGGGTGTTGGTTTCGATCAACTCGCTGAGCGCCGCCATTTGCTCTTCGAGCTGAGTAAAGGCGCTGTTGAACGTGCCCAGCTGCTGTTGCGCGGCATCCGGATTTTCCAGTGCCACGCCGACGATCTGCTCGGCGGATTTGATGTAGGTATCGAGGCTCGGCTTGATCTGCTCCAGCGCCGTGCGCAACTGCGGGTTGATCGGCAGCTTCAGGTTGTCACCCAGCACTTCACGAAAATGCCCGGCGTGCTCAGTGAGCGAATCGCGCACCTCAGCCGCACTTCCGGTGCTTTTGCCCAGGCCGACCAGCATCGCCGAATAGACATCGGCGCGCAGGGCGTCGTGCATCATGTCGGCTTCCATGTGATTGCGCAGCGCGCTCATGCTCACCGTGTTATCGCCGACCGCCGTGGCCATCCGCAGATTGCCGACGTAACTGACCAGACTCACGATCAGCGCCGTCAGCAGGCTGGTCGCAATCAGCAACACCAAACGCAGTTTGATCGACACCGTGGAATCTCCCGTGGGCACGCTGGATTGCGCTTGTCGGATTTCAGTTAAGCCTATGTACAGGGAACTGCCGACACAGAGCGTATCGGCTGATGTCAGCGGCGACTTGAATCCGGCAAAACTTTTGCATCGAGGGGCCAGTCACACCTTGCAGCACCGCTGGATAACACCTTCATCGCCGGTTAATCGCGGCAGGCTATCAATCCGGCGTCTCGAACATTCATGCAGCTGAAGGAAACGCTTATGAAACGCGCACTGTGGTTTGGTCTGCTCGGCACCCTGGCAATCGGCACCGCACAGGCGGCAACGGAGAAAGTCGCGATCAATCTGGTCAGCGCCGACGGTGCGCCGCAGGCGATCGGCTCGATCACTGTCAGCGAGACGCCGTACGGTCTGCTGTTCACCCCGGACTTGAAATCGTTGCCGGCCGGCATTCATGGTTTCCATGTTCATGAAAACGGCAGTTGCGAAGCGGGCATGAAGGATGGTGTCAAAGGCGCGGCGCTGGCCGCTGGCGGACACTTCGATCCGGCGAAAACCGGCAAGCACCTTGGCCCGTACGCCGATGGGCACTTGGGGGATCTGCCGGCGGTGTACGTGACGGCCGACGGTGTCGCCAATTATCCGGTGCTGGCGCCGCGTCTGAAGAAGCTGTCAGAGATCAAGGGCCACGCCCTGATGATTCACGCCGGCGGCGATAACCATTCCGACATGCCCAAGCCACTGGGCGGTGGCGGTGATCGCATGGCCTGCGGGGTGATCTGATCCCTCAGCGCGGCGTGCGACGCCAGCGCGTCAACACCAGCAAGGACAGCCCGGCGCCCAGCAGCGCCAGGGCCATGTCCTTCTGCGAATCCCACGGATCATTCTGCGCACCGACGAAAGCCTGGCCGGTGTCATCGCCCAGATAAGCGCCGCCCACCCACTCGATCAATTCGTACAACGCCGACGTCGCCAGCACCACATTCAAGGTCAACAGCGCCAGCCATGCGCCGCGCAACGGTGTCAGGCGCAGCAGCACTTCGCGCATCGGCCAGACCAGCAGCAATCCATAGCTCAGGTGCACCAACCGATCATAGTGATTGCGCTCCAGGCCCAGGACTTTGTTGACGCTGACGCCGGTCAACAGCGTGCTCCATTGATCGTAGGGCACGCGGGAATAGGTGTAATGCGCGCCGACTTCATGGATGCACAGGAACGCGAAGATCATCCCCAGCGACAGTGTCGACAGGCGAAAACGCCGATGCGTCAAGAGCAGTGTCAATACCAGCGCCAGCGCCAGGACATTTTCCAATAGCCAGTCGACACGGCTGCGTGGGGAGATGCCGAGCGCAAAGGTCAGGAAGACGAATCCGCCGAGCAATAGCGCTTCGATTCGCGTGTCTGCCGGGCGGGCTACATTGTCGCTGACGCTGACGAGCATGGGGTCGATTCTCAACAATACGGGCAAGCGGTAGACCTTTCCCGGTTTTGCCCGGTTCCTCGCCGCTGCGTTTTCGACGCTTACGGAACTCCGGTGCACGGCGCACCTCTGAGCTAATGTAGTCCCTTCCCTTTTTGCTTAGCGCTTGTGGAGGAACACGTCATGCGCAAGTTAGTCCTGATTTCTTCTCTTATGCTTTGCCTGCCGGTCGGTTCGGCACTGGCCCGCGTCGATGCGGGTGACGTCGCCACATCGGCAGGTGTTTCCGCGTCGCTGTACTCGACCTTCAAGGATGACAAAATGGTGATTCCGGCCCGTGACGACGTGTCTGCGTTTGTCGCCAGCGGCGGGGCCATTCGTGGGGTTTATCTTGAGTCGGTACTGCAACAGGTGCGTCAGGCCAACCCTGGCTTGAACGCCAGCGATGAAGACCTGGCCAACGCCATCCTGGTGCAATACGAAGGCGTGCATCAGTAGTCACCAGGGACGCAGCGGCCGATGGATGGCCGCTGAGTGCGCATAGGCAAAACCGTCGGACGGCCTCTATGATGGAGGCCATGACGACGACCGTACCCTTGCGTTCCCCCTGCCCACCCGGCGCCTGCATCTGCGGGCGCGATCCGTTGCTGGAATCGCCCGGCGCGGATCTGCGCATCCTGCGCCTGACTCGCGCCGAGGAAAAAATCCTCCTCGCGCGCCTGGAACAACTCAAAGATCTCGACGACCTCAATCGCCTGCAACAGCGCATGTACGAGCAACTCGGCATCCGCGTCGACGTTGCCCCTGGTTTCAACGAAGTACGCACCATGCGCGGCATTGCCATTCAGATCGGCGAATTACCGGGTCTGTGTCGCAAGACCCGGGCGGCGATCCCGGCGGCGATTCGCAAGGGCCTGGAAAACCACCCGCAAATCGCCTTCGAACTGCTCAACGCCCACGACTTGCTGCGCGACACCTGATCACTTTTTCATGCCGACGCGCTTGCGCATCTCGGCGGTGATGGTCTGACGGGTTTTCTTCATGTCCGCCCAAGGTTCATCGCCGACCTCGGTCAGACGCTCGTGAACGTTGTAGATGTTCCAGTGATTACCGCCCTTGATTTCAGCGACTTCCTCTCGGTACAGCGGCACCGACACCGGCATGCCTTCCCGCGCGCGTGCGGCGTAGGCGCAAATGGTGGTGGCGCCGAGGCCGTTGCGCAGGTAATCGATGAAGATCCGCCCGACGCGGTTTTTCGGCCCGGACACCGCTGAAATACGATCCGGCAGCAACTTGGCCATGTGGCTGACGATGGCGTGGCTGAAGTCCTTCACTTCGTCCCAGCCATGCTTGCGGGTCAATGGCACCACCAAGTGAATGCCTTTGCCGCCGCTGGTTTTCAGGAAGGCTTTGAGGCCCAACTCATCGAGCACGGTGAGGGTCAGTGCGGTGGCTTCCACCATGCTTTTCCATGGCAGCGCCGGGTCCGGGTCGAGGTCGAGGACGAAGCGATCGGGCTTGTCCAGATCCACTTTCGTGGCATTCCAGGTGTGCAGCTCCACCGTGCTCATCTGCACCGCGCCCACCAGCGCTTCGGGATTGTTGATCATCATTACCGGCTGGCCGGTAACGTCCTTGTCCAGTGCGGTGATGCCGGGAATGGCCAGGCGGTCGGCGTTCTTCTGAAAGAACAATTCGCCAGCGATGCCGTCCGGCGCACGCACCAGTGCCACGGGGCGATCCTTGAGTTGCGGCAGGATGTATTCGGCGACGCTGGCGTAATACTGCGCCAGTTGCATTTTGGTCGTGCCGCTGACGGCGTCGATCACCCGATCGGGGTGGGTGATGCGTACCTTGCCGCCGGCCAGTCCTGATTGCGACGGTGCAGTCTCGGCTTTTTCGCTGGCGGCGGTTTTCTTTGCCGGCTGCTTGTCGGCGGCTTTGGTCTTTTCGGTTTTTTCGGTCTTTTCGGACTTGGCAGCTTTCACAGGCTTCGCTCGCTCCTCAGTAATGTCCTTGGCCGGTTTGTCATCGCGCAAACCATGGAAGACGGCGTGGCGCACCGAACCGTCCTTGGTCATTTCGGCGAATGCCACCTCCGCCAACAATTTTGGTTTGAGCCAGTGCACGCCCTTGGCCTCGAAACCGCTGGGCGGATTGACCACCGCCGCGCTTTTGGTTTGCAACGGTTTGAGTTGGGCGAGGATGCTTTTCAATGTAGTTTCGTTAAACCCGGTGCCGACCTTGCCGGCGTAACGCAACTCGCCGCTGTCACGGTCGTGCAGGCCGAGCAGCAAGGCACCGAAAGCACTGCGCGCACCTTTCGGATCGGTGTAGCCGACGATGACGAATTCCTGGCGATGCTTGCATTTGAGCTTGATCCAGTCGCCGCTGCGCCGCGACACGTAAGGCGAGCCGAGACGCTTGCCGATCAGGCCTTCCATCTGCATCTGGCAGGCGCTGTTGAGCAGCGCGTCCGGGGTTTCCTCGAAAGCTTCGGAGAAACGCAGCGTTGACGATTCTTTCTGCGCGCCGAGGATGGTGCTCAGCGCGGCACGGCGTTCTTCGACCGGTACGTCGCGCAGGTCGACGCCATTGAGATACGGCACGTCGAACAGGTAATAGACGATGTTGCCGCTGCGCCCGGCATCGAAGGCATTCTGCAGCGCCTGAAAGTCCGGAACGCCCTGCTCGTTGGCCACGACCATTTCGCCGTCCAGCCAGGCCGATTCCAGCCCCAGCGCCGCCAGTGCCTTGGCCTGCTGCGGCAGTTTGTGCGTCCAGTCATGGCCATTGCGGGTGAACAGTTGCACTTCATCGTGATCGATCCGCGCCATGATCCGGTAGCCGTCGAATTTGATCTCGTAGCTCCACTGCCCTTCAGGCGCGCTGTCGACCAACGTAGCCAGTTCCGGCTTGATCAGCGCCGGCAACTTGGCCTTGCGTGCGCCGGTAAGCTGCCCGGACGCCTGCTTGCGCGGCTTGGCCGGGGCTTTCTTCACGGGTTTGGCCTTATCGGCAGCAGTCGCCGATTTGCCGACAATCGTGCGCTCGCTGAGCACGCTGTCGGGCTCGGCGACCAGCACGTCGAAGTCATCCTGCGGTCGCGCGGCGTTGTCCTGATGCTTGATCAGGAACCATTGTTCCTTCTTGCCCGGCATGTGCGTGCGCACCAGATTCCACACGCCGCCGAGCTTCTCGCCTTGCAGCTCGAACTTGAGCCGGCCCTTGGCGTAGGCCTTGTGCGGATCCTCCAGCGGAATCCACACGCCGCGATCCCAGACGATCACATCACCGGCGCCGTAATGCCCCTCGGGAATGCTGCCTTCGAACGTCGCATAATCGAGCGGATGATCCTCGACATGAATGGCCAGACGCTTGACCGAGGGATCCAGCGACGGCCCCTTCGGCACCGCCCAGCTCTTCAACGCGCCATCCAGCTCCAGGCGAAAGTCGTAATGCAGGTGCGAAGCGTCGTGCTTCTGGATGCAGAACTGCAACGCATGATCCTTGGCCGACTTACGGCCCGAGCGCTTGACTGCGGCCGGTTCCGACGTCGCGGAAAAATCACGCATGCGGTTGTAATCGTCGAGGTTCCTGTTCATGAGCACACCGATGGCAGACGGGTTCTGTTATGCAGAAGAGCGATACGGCGGCGGAAAAATTCAATCGACATAAAAAAGCCCCGGACGGATGGAATGGCCGGGGCTGTTGATGTCCGGGATTTTTACAGCGGGTCAGGCTTGCCCTTTGGCCTGCTGTTCCAGATGGACCTGCAGATCCGGATCAATCTGTAAGGCCGCGGCCAGCTCATCGAGATAACTGCGTTCGGCGTCCTGTTGGTCGTCCACCAGCATGACGCTGGCAAGATACATTTCGGCGGCTACGGCCGGATCACCATTAGCCGATTGCGCCACTTCGCTGGGATCCAGCGGCTTGGCGACTTCGGCGTCGAGCCATTGCTGCAACTGCGGGTCGGCGGTGTGTTTGCCGATTTCGCTGCTGATCAGGTGTTTTTCCGCTTCATCGATGCGCCCGTCAGCCTTGGCCGCGGCGATCAAGGCGCGCAGTACTGCGTGGCTGTGGGTTTCGATTTGCGGGCCGGCGAGCAGGTCGGCGGTTTGTGGCAAGTCCTGCGGTGCCTTGCTGGCCTGGCTGCGTTGCCAGGCTTGATACGCCTGGTAGGCCATCATCCCCAGCGAAGCGAGTGCGGCGTAATTGGTGCCGCCGGAACGACTTCGGCTACCGCCACCAAGAGCGCTTCCCAACCCGCCACCGCCGAGCAAGCCGCCGAGCAAACCACCCAGGCCGCCGAGGCCACCCGCAGCAGCCACGCTGCCCGCTCCGGTCTGACTGCCGCCGCCCAATAGGCCGCCAAGCAATCCGCCCAGGCCGTCGCCGGCTGAAGCCCCACGTTGTTGTCCCGCCGAGGCCTGGCCTCGCAGCAGTTGTTCGAGCAAATCGCTGGTGTTCATGACGTCATCCTCAAGGCCCCGGCCCGATTGCGTCAGGCAACAATAGACCGGCGCGGCCATAGCGCCAGCACCGTTGGGCTGACGCCCGATAATCGATAAATCGCCGCGCGAGAAATTTTCCGCGAGCCAGCTAAGATTCAAGGGTGGTGAACCTTATCCCGGCCAAACCGGTCGATAGCTGCAACCCGACCCGGTTTGCCGGCGCCCTTTCTGACGATGGGCGATACCCGGCTTGCTTCACTTTCTGGAGAACGCCCCCGTGATATCCACCGTACACATCGCCAGGCTTAAAGCATGGGGCGCCCATGGTTTTACCGCGACCGGCGTGGTCACAGCCTTTCTGGCGACCCTCGCCCTGCTGGAAAACCAGCCGATCCATTGCCTGATGTGGCTGGGCGTGGCGCTGATCGTCGACGGCCTCGACGGCGCACTGGCGCGCAAGGTCAACGTGCAATCGGTGCTGCCGAGTTTCGACGGTTCGATCCTTGATCTGGTTATCGATTACCTGACGTATGTTTTCATCCCGGCACTGTTTATCTACCGCTACATTCCCCTGCCCGACTACACCCTGCTGCTGACGGTGTCAGTAATTCTGGTGTCGTCGCTGTTCTGCTTCTGCAACGTCAACATGAAGAGCAAGGACAACTACTTTGTCGGTTTCCCGGCGGCCTGGAACGTGGTTGCGCTGTGCCTGTACATCATTGGTCCGGGGCCGTGGATCACCTTTCTCACCGTGATCGGTCTGGCATTGCTGACGGTGACACGGATGAAGTTCCTGCACCCGTTCCGCGTGCGTCGTTTCATGCCAATCAATATCGCGGTGACGGCGATCTGGCTGTTATGCAGCCTTTCGCTGGTGCTCAATCACCCAGTGATCAACCCGCTGGTGATGGGCTTGTGGTTGCTGATGTCGGCTTATTTCCTGGGGATCTGCATCTGGCGCACGGCGCTGGAGTGGTTTGATCGACCACAGGTAAAATAGGAACCTGGACTGAAATACATATCCTGTGGGAGCGGGCTTGCTCGCTCCCACATTCGATTGTCGTAGCCTGACGAATCGAACGTCAGCGCTTGGTAATCACCACTTCCAGATACTCACTCGGCACCACCAGTGACGTCTCTCCCGCTCGATTCGATCGGTTGAGCAACTCGGTCAGATCCTCCTCCAGCGCTTGCCCGGCCTCCGGCGACAGCACCGCAAATGCCTTGTGCACCGGCCCGTACCAGTGGCGGAAGATGTCAATGAAATGCGCCGCCGAGCGATAGCGGAAATTGAACTGGCTGCGGGTGACCCGAACAAGAAAATCGCGATCATCGAACTGCTTGTGCAGCCATGCATCCGAGCCCCAGTTCGATGGTGGCTGGGCAACCGCAGGCGGTGGCAGATGCTGGCCGAGAATTTTGAACATCTGCCCGACGAAGCCCTCCGGCGTCCAGTTCGCCATCCCGATCCGCCCGCCGCGACGACACACCCGCCCCAGCTCACTCGCAGCAGTCGCCTGATCGGGCGCAAACATTACACCAAACGTGGACAGTACGGCGTCGTAGCTCTCGTCGGGAAACGGCAGTGCCTCGGCATCGGCTACCTGAAAAATCACCTCGAGATGCTCGGCCCGCGCGCGGTCCTGACCACGCTCCAGCAGTGCGGCGACGTAATCGGTCGAAGTCACCACACAACCGCGCCGCGCCGCTGCCAGGGTTGCGTTGCCGTTACCGGCGGCGACATCCAGCACTTGCTCATCGCAGCGCAGATCGCAGGCCTCGGCGAGGCTTTCGCCGACGATTTGCAAGGTGGTACCGATCACGGCGTAGTCGCCACTGGCCCAAGCAACTTTCTGACGTTCCTTCAGGGCAGTGAGATCAATCGGGGTACTCATGACAGCGAGCTCCGTGGCAGAGAGAAAGCACAGGCTGCGACGCGGACCGTGCTTGCTCACTATCGCGCCGAGGCTGCCCGGCGTCCCTGTCAATCGTCCGGCGAGCCCAGAAATAGGGCACTTTGCCGATGAGTGGCGCAAATCTGTCAAGCACCTGATACACCTTGCGCATTGCCAGCGTCGCGGGATTGGTTTCTGATGCCGGTTCGCCTCTGAAACGGATCTGACTGATGGCATTGCAACTGGATTGGCTCGCCGCACACATGCAGCACAGCGATCGCTATGCGGCGTGGATTCACCAACAATTTCATTACGAATACGCCGATCAACCTTTGGCTCGATGGCAACGAGAATTTGCCGAAGGCCAAAGCAATGGCGATTGGTCATGCCTGATTGCCCTCGACGGTGAGCGACTGCTCGGCGGTGCGGCACTGGCGCGGGATGACCTCGCTGATCGACCCGATCTCGGACCCTGGCTGGCCTGTGTCTTCGTGGATCCCGAGGCGCGGGGTCAAGGCCTGGCCGAGCGGTTGATTGAAGGGATATGCGAAGAGGCGAAAAAACGCGGGGTGGCGCGCCTGTATCTGCATACGCAGGACAAACACGACTACTACGGCAGACGCGGTTGGCAGTTTTTGGAGCGTTTCCGGGCGTGGGAGAAAACACAATGGCTCATGGTCCGCGACCTCTGAGCCATTGCGTTGCCTTGATCAGGCGGCCGGCGCCCTGGCCTCCTCCAGCAACTGCTTGATCATCTGCTCCTGCTCGGCATAGCGACCTTCTCCGAAGTGGCTGTAACGCACCTGGCCCTTGGCGTCGATGAGGTAATGCGCCGGCCAGTATTGATTGTCGAAGTGGCGCCAGATCGCGTAGTCGTTGTCGATCGCTACCGGGTAGGTGATGCCGAGCTTTTTCACCTGTTCCTTGACGTTGTCGATGATGCGCTCGTAGCCGTATTCAGGCGTATGCACGCCGATGACCACGAGGCCGTCCTTCTCGTATTTCTTCGCCCAGTCTTTGACGTACGGCAGGGTGTGCTGGCAGTTGATGCAGTCGTAGGTCCAGAAGTCGACCAGCACCACTTTACCGCGCAGGGATTCGGCGCTGAGCTCCGGCGAGTTGAGCCACTGCACAGCGCCTGACAGCGACGGCATCGCGCCCTGGGCTTCGTCCAGCATCGAATCGGCGCGGACCTTGCTGACAAAGTAGTCGACCACTTTCGGCACGTTCTCCAGAACGTTTTTCTCGACGCTGGCCACGCCTTCCGAAGAGGTACTGGCGAGCAGGGTTTTGTCAGCGCCGGTCGAAATCACCGCGACCGTAGCAAGTACCGCAACCCCGGCCCCACGGCGCAACCAGCCACTGAACGGGATCGATGGTTTCAGCCGATTGACCAGACCGCGCCCGGCGAAAATCAACGTACCCAAGGACAAGGCACTGCCGACGCCATAAGCCAACAGCAACAGGCTGGTCTGCGCATTGGCGCCTTGCAGCATCGCGCCGGTGAGAATCACCCCAAGAATCGGCCCGGCACAAGGCGCCCACAACAGGCCAGTGGCGACACCGAGCATGATCGAGCCCATCGGCCCCGCTCGTTTGCGCGTGTCCTGATCGAGGCGATTGCCCAGCGCGACAAAGGGCCGGGTCAACCAGTCACCAACCCGGGCCGAGATCAGCGACAGGGCGAACAATGCCATCACGAACAAGGCAATGTGGCGGCCGGTGTTGCTGGCCTGGATCACCCACTCGCTGCTGACCACGGCGAGGCTGGAGATCAGCGCAAAGGTCAATGCCATGCCGGCGAGGGTCAGCAAGATCGAGGAGCGTGTACGGTTGGCGCCAGCGAACAGAAACGGCACCACCGGCAGGATGCACGGACTGAGGACGGTGAGAAGACCGCCGAGAAATGCGATGAGGTACATAGGGTCACCTTGAAATGGGGGCTGGGCGCGCAACCGGGCAGCGAGGGAAACGCCCCTCGCTAGCCTGCTTTATTTACGCCATGGCTCATGCGGTCTGGCCGTCGAGCAACTGCCCTTGCGGCGTGCGACTGGCACCGTTCTCCGCGACCAGTTGGCCCTGCGGCGTGCGGCTTGAGCCATCAGCGGCAAGCGTCTGTCCCTGCGGTGTACGGCTGGAACCATCAGCGGCAACCATCTGGCCTTGCGGCGTGCGGCTGGAGCCATCGGCTGCGATCAAGGCATCGCTGCCCTCCTTCGCTACCGTGGTCAGCTGGAAACAGGTGCTGCTGGCGCAACTGCTTTGTTCTACAGCACTGTTGGCGTGAGCGGCGGCACCGGTGAAGGCGAAGGCGGCTGCGGTCAGAAAGCGCGAGACGTTGTTCATGGCAAAACTCCTTGCAAAAAAAGTGGGGGTGACTCAGTTCTGGTTGTTGCAGCCGTCAGCGAATTTGCTGTAATCCAGCTCGCGGGTTTTGCCGGCTGAATCGAGGTAGGTCATGCGCGCTTCGGTGATGCCGCAGGTCACCGAAGTGTCCTCGGTCATCGACAGCACTTTCTGGATATCCAGATGCGTGCCGTAGGTGTAGGTTTGCCGGCTGACGTCAGCTTCGGCGTGGGCCGACAGGGTGCAGATGTTCAGAGCGGCGAACAGGCAGGCGGCGAATACGGATTTGTTGTTCATGGTGTAGTCCTCAAGGCTTCAGTGGGTTTGAGCCGAGGCGGTCTGTGTGTGCCTCGATGGAGCCTATTTGAGGCCTTCGAGGTATCGCGTCTGTGTCAGGAAAGGACGAGAATCACTCGTTGTGTATCCATGCAGTGTGTAGATACACAGGGATACAAAACCCCGAAAAAATCGTGATTTTGCGTCGGTGTGTATCCGCCGTTGCGGCAGATACACTGCAATACAAAGGCAGGCAGGCGTGCGGTCAACGGCGCTATAGACTGCACGGCATTCCCCTTTTATAGAGGCTTGAACCGATGGAACATGTCGATCACATTCTCATCGTCGACGACGACCGCGAGATCCGTGAACTGGTAGGCAACTACCTGAAGAAAAACGGTCTGCGCACGACAGTCGTCGCCGATGGCCGGCAGATGCGCAGTTTTCTCGATGCCAATACCGTCGACCTGATCGTGCTCGACATCATGATGCCCGGCGACGATGGTCTGCAGCTGTGCCGCGAATTGCGCGTCGGCAAACACAAGGCGACGCCGGTGCTGATGCTCACCGCGCGCAATGATGAGACCGACCGCATCATCGGCCTGGAAATGGGCGCCGACGATTACCTGACCAAACCCTTCGCCGCCCGTGAACTGCTGGCGCGGATCAACGCTGTGTTGCGCCGCACGCGCATGCTGCCGCCGAACCTGGTGGTCACCGAAGCCGGACGCCTGCTGGCGTTCGGTCGTTGGCAACTGGACACCTCGGCCCGGCACCTGCTCGACAGTGACGGCACCATGGTTGCTCTCAGTGGCGCCGAATATCGCTTGTTGCGGGTATTTCTCGACCACCCGCAGCGAGTGCTCAGCCGCGATCAACTGCTCAACCTGACTCAGGGCCGCGAGGCCGATCTGTTCGATCGTTCCATTGATCTGCTGGTGAGTCGTTTGCGTCAGCGGCTGCTCGACGATGCCCGCGAGCCGGCCTATATCAAGACCGTGCGCAGTGAAGGTTATGTGTTTTCGTTGCCGGTCGAACTGCTCGGGGCGTCGGCATGAAACTCAAGCTGCAATGGCCGCGTACCCTCGCCTCGCGCCTGTCGCTGATCTTTCTGATCGGGCTGATTCTGGCGCAGGGCCTGTCGTTCGGCGCGCAGTATTACGAGCGTTACCAGAGCGCGAAAAGCACCATGCTCGGCAACCTCGAAACCGACGTCTCGACCTCGATGGCGATCCTCGATCGCCTGCCCGCCGCCGAACGCGAAGCCTGGTTGCCGCGTCTGGCCCGGCGCAACTACGGCTACCTGCTCAATGAGGGGGAACCGGGCATGCCGGTGACCTCGGCTGAAAAGTCCGTCGCGATCGCCTCGATTACGGCCGCCATCGGCGACACTTATCCCATCGTGTTTACCGAAGTTCCCGGCGGTCCGAGACAACATTTCCAGGGCCACTTGCGCCTGAGCGACGGCAGCCCGGTGACCATCGATATCCGTCCGGCGATGGTGCCGTTGTCGCCCTGGTTGCCGGTGGTGCTGCTCGGCCAACTGGCGTTGCTGATCCTCTGCACCTGGCTCGCGGTGCGCATCGCCATCCGTCCTCTCACCCGCCTCGCAAACGCGGTGGAAACCCTCGACCCCAACGCCCACCCGATCAAACTCGACGAGCAAGGGCCGACCGAAGTGGTCCACGCCGCACGGGCCTTCAACGCAATGCAGACGCGCATCGCCGCCTACCTCAAAGAACGCATGCAACTGCTGGCGGCGATTTCCCATGACCTGCAAACGCCGATCACCCGGATGAAATTGCGCGCAGAGTTCATGGACGACTCGGTCGAGAAAGACAAACTGAGCAGCGATCTGGGCGAGATCGAGCATCTGGTGCGCGAAGGCGTGGCGTATGCCCGCAGCATTCATGGCGCCACCGAAGAAAGCCGCCGTACCGATCTCGACTCGTTCCTTGACAGCCTGGTCTTCGACTATCAGGACATGGGCAAGGACGTTCAGCTCGGCGGCAAAAGCAAAGCGGTAATCGAAACCCGTCCGCAAGCCCTGCGTCGGGTGCTGGTGAACCTGACCGACAACGCCCTGAAATTCGCCGGCGCCGCGCAATTGCAGGTCGAAGCGCAGGGCAACAGCCTGTCGGTGAAAGTCCTTGATCGCGGCCCGGGCATCGCCGAGGCCGAACAGGCGCAGGTGCTGGAACCGTTCTACCGTGTGGAAAACTCGCGCAATCGCGACACCGGCGGTACCGGGCTCGGATTGGCGATCGCCCAGCAATTGGCGATGGCGCTGGGTGGCTCGCTGCTGTTGAGCAATCGTGAAGGCGGCGGGCTGTGCGCTGAACTGAAGTTGCCGCTGCACGGCTGACAGCCACTGTTTAAATTTCCCTCCTGCCGCCCTGCTGTTTCCATCCGAACAGCAGGCATCTGCCTACAACCTCGCCGGAATTTCCCGACTGTTGCGCCCGGGCGAAGCCCCCTATGGTTATGCATGCGCAGACGCCTCGCTACTGTCAGACCTGACAGTAGCGAGGCGTCTGCCCTGTGCTGTTTGATGACGGCTCGCGAACCGTAACGAGGATCAGCCATGACTCTGCTCGAATCCGTCACCCAGGTATGTCATCGGCTGGCGCCCGGCGGCTGGCGTTCGCTGATGTTGGCCCATGGCCTTGATCTGTTGGCAGAGCCACTGGCAGCCGAGCTGCGACGACCACTGACGGTTAATCGCTGCCTGAGCGGATTCGAAGATTTCGACCCCGACGGAGTCTGCGCAATCGAAGCGGCGGCGCCCTCGCGCAGCTTGCTGTATCACGCGCTGGCATCACCGCAAGTGACCGTCGACGAAACCGGAACGGATCTGCTGCTGTTGCCGACTCAGGGCGAAATCGAAACCGTTCTGAACTATGTCTACAGCATCGCCCCGCCCACCCTCGATCAACTGCGCCTGACCGCCGCTGGCGCGCCCTTGGCGGTAGTGGCCTTTGCCAGTGAATATCGCTGCGCGGCCGACACCGTGCACGGCCGACACGCCGATCTTTGCTTTTCGCGCACCGGCATTGCCCGCGTCGGCACGATGCCTGCCCGGTATGACGCCAGACAGCGATGCTTCCTGCCCTTTGTCGACGGCGACGCCCATGGCATCCGGGTCATGCCGGTGCGCTACAGCGCGTACATTGCCATGCAATTGCGTGGTGATGCGCAGCGCTTCGGGCCGATGGACTTTCAGGCCGACGTCGATCCCGAGCTGGATTTCTGGGTGCCGCTGCACAAGCTGTTCGATGGCGACCAGTGCCTGGCGGGCCTGCAACTGGCGGTGACCCTGGAAAATCATCAGATCAACGAGAAGTTGCGGCACATCCATTTACGTCACAGTGGCACCGGCTGGGCGGAACCGCAGATCAGCCAGCCGCCCTTTGTCGTGACCGATGATCTGGCTGCCTGGGCAACTGTGGAGGATTTCGGCACCGGCCTGCTGCTGCCAGAGCCGAAAGCACGGCTGGTCGAGCCCGCCAGACTCGAGGGCCGACCGCTATCGTTTCTGATGCCAGCCAACACCGGCGGCATGGTGCATGGCCGACACAAGGTTGACGCAGACGGCAGCATCAATGATTTGAACAACCACCCCGATGTCGAAGCGCTGGTGCGTGCAGGCGGTTATGAGGCCCTGCACTACCAAGACGCGACAGCTGACGGATGGGTTCGGCCACACTGCCCGGTCCTCAACGACCTGCTGCCGACGGTGGCTGCCTATTCGATTATCGGCCCTCCGGATTTTTACCCACTGTGCAGTCAGCGCAAACTGCTGCGCTGGGTCCGCGAAGAGCCGCTTTTCCCCGATCCCGACATTTGGCACGCCCGCCTCGAAGCGCTTTCCAACGTGCGGTATTGCGCCAACCTGAATCTCAAGGATCAGTTGTTTTCTGACAAGGATCGAGGGGTGACGGCGATTGTCGCTTCGGCTGAACCGCGCCTGCGCACGTCATCGCAAATGCCGCTCGCTCAGAGTTCGCGACCTTCCTCGCTGCCCGACGGCGCCGCCGGGGTTTTCGGTCCGGGCTGGGAAGTAGGCTGGATTCGACAGAAAACTTCCGATGCGCAATGGATCAATGTGTTGGCCGGCTATCAGATGGCAAGCCCGTTTCCCGAAGATGCGAAAATCTGCGCGGCTCTGGGCTCCTTCTGGCCGGGGGTGGCACCGGACTCGGTGCGCGTTTTCGAACCACGTTCAAGTCTGCACACCATCATCCCGTTGACCGATCAGGAAATTAACCAGCACGGTGCCGTTGCCTGGGACGATCAGCCGGGTCCGCAACTCATCGTTCAAGACAATCGCCTGTTTGCCCAGTACCACGCCTATGCCCACGCCGATTACACCCAGGTCGCCCTGGACGGGCTTTTTTCCCTGAGCCTGACCGGCCGCACATCACAACCCGCGTATGAGCGGCGGGTCGTTTCGATGCATCGGGTTTATCAGGTGCTTGGCGCTGACGATGACAACGCCCAGCGCAATGCCTGGCCGCTGCTGTCGTTTCTCGAGGTGCAGCAACCGGACAACGAACTCGATACGGCCCAGCAGGAAGCCGGCGTTGTTCTCGAGGGCTGGGTGCAGCGTTTTTCGATGTACAAGCGCGGGGCTGTCAGCACTGCCGATGATGATTTCAAATTGCGTCACGTCGAAGTGGAGCGACAGGTCCTGTTGTTCGTCAGCGCCGATACCATCCTGATGAAACAGGATGCAGGGGCCTGGCAGATCGCTGATGAAACACTTTGATGTTGTGGTGATTGGCGCAGGCCCTGCGGGCTGCGCCAGCGCCATCAGTTGTGCCCGCCGAGGGTTGCGCGTGGCTTTGCTCGAACGGCACGCGTTTCCCCGATTCCGCCCCGGCGAAAGCCTGCATCCGGGGATCGAACCGTTATTGCGACAGCTCGGCATCGCCGATCTGCTCGGTGCCTCGTCGACTCTGCGCTTTGAAGGCCAATGGGTGCACTGGCACGGCCCGGCGCGTTTCAACGCTTTCGGCACGGATGCAAATGGCCCATGGCGCGGCTTCCATATCAGCCGCGCGCAATTGGACAGGGCGTTGTTGCAGCAAGCGGCGTCCACGGGGGTCGAGGTGTATCAGCCATGTCGGGCGCAGCAGGTGCTCACCCATGGGCGCCGAGTCATCGGTGTGGAGACCGACAGCGGCTGCCTTTCTGCCTCGTATTTGATCGACGCCAGTGGAGCTACCGGCTGGCTTGGCCGTAAACTGCACCTGACGGAACAAATCGATTCTCCTGCGTTGGTGGCTCGCTACGGTTATTTGCAGGGTCGCTGCGAGCCCTACGCAAGCCATCCGCATTTGCTGGCTACCCCTGATGGCTGGACCTGGATCGCTCAGGTCAAGGCACAGTTGCTGCACTGGACACACCTGACGCTGGAAGCCGAGGCTACGCCGGGGATAAATCCTTGCCTGCGAATATTGCCCGCAGACCTGCAGGCATTACCGCAGGCGGGCCCGATACGCGGTGCGGATGTGAGCTGGCGCATAAGCGAGGTTGTGGCCGGTGATGGGTACTTTCTTGTGGGTGATGCTGCAAGCCGGCTCGACCCGGCTTCGTCGCACGGGGTGCTCAAGGCGTTGATGAGCGGCATGCAGGCCGCTCAAGCCATTCACGACGGCTGGTTCCGACCGCTACTGCGACCGCTCGCACAAGCACAGTATCAGCGATGGCTGCGCTGCTGGTATGAACACGACCTGACACAGCTGCGCAGTTTCTATGGTCAACACCCGTTCCCGCCCCGATGGCTGGGCACTGATTGAGCAAAAGGAGTCTAGACTCATTCATTACCCAGTCGAGGGGGCCGCAGGACTTCTGCTGTGCCCTGCCCCTATCCGTGACCACCGCCCGGTGGCGCCTGCCTCGACATTCAACGCCGCCGGACGGTGATCCTGTTTCAGGAGCACACGTGATGAATGAGGCGAAGCTCAACGAATTCATGGGCAAACTGGTCAACGACATGGGTGGCGCGGCGATGCTGGCCAATGTCATCGTTGGCGAAGAGCTCGGTCTGTACCGGGCCATGGCCGACAGCCAACCGATCAGCCCCGAAGCCCTCGCAGCCAAAACCACCTGCAATCCGCGCCTGGTGCGCGAATGGCTCAGCGCCCATGCCGCATCGGGCTATATGGAACACCTTGACGGTCAGTTTCGCTTGCCGGAAGAACAGGCGCTGGCGCTCGCCGTGGAAGATTCCCCCGTGTACGTCGCCGGTGGACTCGGCGTGGTGGCGTCGTTTTTCCATGACAAAGACAAACTGGTCAAAGCCATGCGCGGCAATGGTGGTCTGTCCTGGGGCGATCACCACCCCTGTATGTTCAGCGGCACAGAACGCTTCTTCCGCCCCGGCTACAAAGGTCATCTGATCGCTGAATGGCTACCGGCACTGGACGGTGTAGTGGCCAGACTGGAGCGCGGCGCCAAGGTTGCCGACGTCGGCTGCGGCCACGGCGCCTCGACGGTGATCATGGCTCAGGCGTTTCCCAAATCGCAGTTTTTCGGCTTCGACTTCCACGCGCCGTCAGTCACGGTCGCCACGCAACGCGCCGAAGAAGGTGGTGTGGGCGACCGCGCCACATTTTTCGAGGGCACGGCAAAAAACTACCCCCGTGGCGACTACGACCTGATTTGCTTTTTCGACTGCCTGCACGACATGGGCGACCCGGTCGGTGCTGCTCGGCATGCTTACGCATCGCTGAAAGACGATGGCACGGTGTTGCTGGTCGAACCGTTCGCCAACGACAAACTGGACGACAATCTCAACGCGGTCGGGCGTCTGTTCTACGCCGCCTCGACATTTATCTGCACACCCAATTCGCTGTCTCAGGAAGTCGGCCTGGGGCTCGGTGCACAAGCCGGGGAAATGCGCTTGCGCAAGGTATTCACCGAGGCTGGTTTCAAGCAGTTCCGTCGCGCCACGCAGACACCGTTCAACCTGATTCTGGAGGCGCGCAAGTAACCGATGCGGATCGCGTGCTAACCTGCGGGCACTGCCCATTCTGGAGTGCTGAGCATGCTCGACAGCCCGATCCGCGAACACTTCGACACGCTATTGCAGGCCATGGCCGAGGATAATTTTCTGGTATTGACCGGCGCTGGCATCAGCACGCCCTCGGGGATTCCGGACTACCGCGACAGCGACGGCGTCCGTCGCGGGCGGCAGCCGATGATGTATCAGGAGTTTCTCGCCGCCCCGGAATCACGCCGGCGCTACTGGGCACGGGCGATGCTCGGCTGGCCGCGCGTGCGCCAGGCCCGGCCGAACGCCGCGCATGAGGCGCTGGCGACGCTGCAGCAGCGAGGCCGGATCAGCGCGTTGATCACGCAGAATGTCGACACCCTGCACGATCAGGCCGGTAGCCACGATGTCATCGAACTGCATGGCAGGCTGGATCGTGTGCTGTGTCTGGATTGCGGGCAGCGCAGCCAGCGCGATGTGATCCAGCAGCAGATGGAAGCACAGAACCCCTATTTGAGAGGCGTCGACGCGATGCAGGCGCCGGATGGCGATACCTTGCTGGATCCAGCATTTGAAGCGCGCTTTCAGGTGCCGCAGTGCCCCCATTGCGCAGGTGAGCGGATGAAGCCGGATGTAGTGTTTTTCGGCGAAAACGTGGCGCAGCCGACGGCGGCACGGGCGATGGCGGCTGCCGAGAATGCAGCGGGGTTGCTGGTGGTGGGGTCGTCGTTGATGGCGTATTCGGCGTTTCGCCTGTGCCGGGTCATCGCCGAACGGGGCAAGCCGCTGATTGCGATCAACCTGGGCAAGACCCGCGCGGATGATCTGCTCGATTTGAAGATTGAAGGATCATGCGAAGCGCTGCTGCCGTTGCTGGCACAGCGACTCGACGCCTGAAACTCTATTGCAGGGGAGATCAGGGAAATAGACGTTCACTCAGGTTTTCCTGCTGGAGAATATCGAACAAGGCCTGCGCCGCCGCCGACAGCTCATTGCCCGGTTCGGTCAACACACCAATTGCCCGCTCGACCGAATCATTCAAAGTCAAACAATGCGCGCCCAGCTCGCACATTTGCCCCGCACACAACGCCGGCACCGCGCTGACTCCGAGCCCGCTGGCCACCATCCGGCCGACCGTTGCCAATTGGTGACTTTCGAATTCCACCGGCAATTTCATTCCACGCGCCTGCAGATGCTCTTCCAGCATGACCCGCACCGTCGATGGCCGCTGCAGGGTAATGAACGGTTCCTGCAGCAGGGTTTGCCAGTCGATATCAGAGCGCTCGGCCAACGCTGAATCCGCTGGCACCACAGCGACAAAACGGTCGACATACAACGGTGTGAAGTTCATCGAAGTGCTTTGCATCGGCGCGAACGCCACGCCAAGCTCGACCTGGCGATCGCGGACCATTTCCAGCACCTGCTCGTTGATCACGTCATTGACCGTCACGTTGACGTTTGGATAACGCGCGCGAAAAGTCTTGAGGATCGGCGGCAGCAGATTGCCGGCGAACGAAGGCATCGCCGCCAGCGTCACGCGCCCCCGTTGCAGGCTGAAACGCTGACGCATTTCGTCTTCGGCGTTGTCCCAGTCGGCAATCAACCGGCGCGCCAGCGGCAGCAGAGATTCGCCTTCCGGGGTCAGCGCGACATTCCGGGTGTTGCGGCTGAACAGCCGACCGCCCAGGCCCTCTTCCAGCGCTTTGATGGTCAGGCTGAGCGCCGATTGCGACAGGTGCAAGCGCTCGCAAGCCACGGCAAAGCTCAGGCTATGGGCGACGGCGAGAAAGGCACGGATCTGTTTGATGGTCATGGTCGCTTTGCTCCAGTTGCAAGCGTCAAGCTTTAAGCTGCAAGTCGTGATTACTGATCGTTCCCATGCTCCTGCGTGGGAATGCAGCCCGTGACGCTCCGCGTCATTGGACGCAGAGCGTCCCTAGAGGCATTCCCACGCAGAGCATGGGAACGATCATCTAAGCCACTGGTGAGTTTTATCAATCAATCAACCGTAAAAATCAACTTAACAAATATATCCCACGGAGCGACACTCCAGTCATTCGGCTAGCCAGCCGCCCGCAAATAATAAAAGAGGTGCCTATGGCAGGTTTCGACAAGCGTGTGTATTCCTACGAGGAAGCGATGGCCGGGCTGGAAGACGGCATGACCGTCATCGCCGGCGGCTTCGGCCTGTGCGGCATTCCGGAAAACCTGATCGCCGAGATCAAGCGCAAGGGCATCCGTGACCTCACCGTGGTTTCCAACAACTGCGGCGTCGACGGCTTCGGCCTCGGCGTGCTGCTAACCGACCGCCAAATCAGCAAAGTCATCGCCTCTTACGTCGGCGAAAACAAACTGTTCGAAGAGCAACTGCTCAAGGGCGACATCGAAGTCATCCTCACCCCGCAAGGCACCCTGGCCGAGAAGATGCGCGCGGGCGGTGCCGGCATTCCGGCGTTCTTCACTGCCACAGGCGTCGGCACCCCGGTTGCCGAAGGCAAGGAAGTGCGTGAATTCAAAGGGCGAAAGTACCTGATGGAAGAGTCCATCACCGGCGACTTCGCCATCGTCAAAGGCTGGAAGGCCGACCATTTCGGTAACGTCGTTTACCGCCACACCGCGCAGAACTTCAACCCGCTGGCCGCCACCGCCGGCAAGATCACCGTGGTCGAAGTCGAAGAAATCGTCGAACCCGGCGAACTCGACCCGACGCAAATCCATACCCCGGGCATCTACGTCGACCGGGTCATTTGCGGCACGTTCGAAAAACGCATCGAACAGCGCACCATCCGCAAATAATTCAGGCCTACGGAGAACAACAACATGGCACTCACCCGCGAACAAATGGCTCAGCGCGTCGCCCGCGAAATGCAGGACGGCTACTACGTCAACCTCGGCATCGGCATTCCGACCCTGGTCGCCAACTACATCCCCGAAGGCATGGAAGTCATGCTGCAATCGGAAAACGGCCTGCTCGGCATGGGCCCGTTCCCGACCGAAGAAACCATCGATGCCGACATGATCAACGCCGGCAAACAAACCGTGACTGCGCGAATCGGCGCGTCGATCTTCAATTCCGCCGAATCCTTCGCGATGATCCGCGGCGGCCATGTCGACCTGACCGTCCTTGGGGCCTTTGAAGTGGACGTCGAAGGCAACATCGCTTCGTGGATGATCCCGGGCAAACTGGTCAAGGGCATGGGCGGCGCCATGGATCTGGTGGCCGGTGCCGACAACATCATTGTCATCATGACCCACGCATCGAAGGACGGTGAGTCCAAGCTGCTGGCCAAATGCAGCCTGCCGCTGACCGGCGCCGGTTGCATCAAACGCGTGCTGACTGACCTCGCCTATCTGGAAATCGAAAATGGCGCTTTTGTCCTCAAGGAACGCGCGCCTGGCGTCAGCGTTGAAGAAATCGTCGCCAAAACCGCTGGTAAACTGATCGTCCCGGATCACGTACCGGAAATGCAGTTCGCTGCCGAGTGAGGAATTCGAAAATGCAAGACGTCGTCATTGTTGCCGCCACGCGTACCGCGATCGGCAGTTTTCAGGGCTCTCTGGCCAATGTATCCGCAGTCGATCTGGGCGCGGCGGTGATCCGCCAGTTGCTCGAGCAGACCGGCCTCGACGGTGCGCAGGTCGATGAAGTGATCATGGGTCAGGTGCTGACCGCCGGTGCCGGGCAGAACCCGGCACGTCAGGCCGCGATCAAGGCTGGTCTGCCCCACGCGGTACCGGCGATGACCCTGAACAAGGTCTGCGGTTCGGGCCTGAAGGCGCTGCATCTGGGCGCGCAGGCGATCCGTTGCGGCGACGCCGAGGTGATCATTGCCGGCGGCCAGGAAAACATGAGCCTGTCCAACTACATCATGCCGCGCGCCCGCACCGGTCTGCGCATGGGCCACGCGCAAATCGTCGACACCATGATCAGCGATGGCCTGTGGGATGCGTTCAACGATTACCACATGGGCATCACCGCAGAAAATCTGGTCGACAAATACCAGATCAGCCGCGAACAGCAGGACGCCTTTGCTGCCGCGTCCCAGCAAAAAGCTGCGGCTGCGATCGAGGCCGGGCGCTTCGTTGATGAAATCACGCCGATCCTGATTCCCCAGCGCAAAGGCGATCCGGTGGCGTTCAAGGTCGATGAGCAGCCACGCGGCGATACCACCGCAGAATCCTTGGCGAAACTGCGCCCCGCGTTCAAAAAGGACGGCAGTGTCACCGCTGGCAACGCCTCATCGCTGAACGATGGCGCTGCTGCCGTGATTCTGATGAGTGCCGAGAAAGCCAAAGCGCTGGGCCTGCCGGTTCTGGCGAAAATCGCTGCCTACGCCAATGCTGGCGTCGACCCGGCGATCATGGGCATAGGCCCGGTATCGGCCACCCGCCGCTGCCTGGACAAGGCCGGCTGGAGCATCGATCAGCTCCACCTGATCGAGGCCAACGAAGCGTTCGCCGCGCAATCGCTGGCCGTGGCCAAGGACCTGCAATGGGATCTGGCCAAGGTCAACGTCAACGGCGGCGCCATCGCCCTCGGCCACCCGATCGGCGCATCGGGCTGCCGCGTGCTGGTGACATTGCTGCACGAAATGCTCAAACGCGATGCGAAAAAAGGTCTGGCGACCCTGTGCATCGGCGGCGGTCAGGGCGTGGCTTTGGCGCTGGAACGCGCCTGATACAGAGTTCAAGGTTGACGGCGGATCCACGACATCCGCTGTTGGCTGGCAACAAAAAACCCGGTGCGATTTGCGTTGCACCGGGTTTCTTTTTGCCTGTACCAAATCGGCGGTGAATGTTCTGGCCCCTTCGTGAGCAGGCTCGCTCCCACATTCTTCAACGCATTTCTCTGTGGGAGCGAGCCTGCTCGCGAAAGCGCTTGTTCAGCCGCCAACCACTCAAGGCTTGCGCAGCAGATAGGTATCCATGATCCACCCATGCTCCGCCCGCGCCGCTTTGCGCACCCGTTCGATCTCATCGGCCACATCCGCCAGCCTGCCGCGGATCAGTATCTCGTCTGGCGTGCCCAGGTAAGCGCCCCAGAAAATCTCGGTCTGCCGATCTGCCACCTGCTGATAGGAATCTTCGGCATCGAGCATCACCACCAGACTGTCCGTCTCACTCACCTGCCCCGCCGCCAAACGCCGGCCTGTGGTGATTTCTACCGAGCGACCAATCGTGTTCAAGGGTATTTTGTGCTGCGCAGCCAGGGCCTGAACGCTGGTGATCCCCGGTATCACCTCGTATTCAAACTCACGGCGGCCTGATGACTGGATCGCCTGAAGAATCCGCAACGTGCTGTCGTACAGCGCCGGATCGCCCCAGATCAGGAAACCGCCGCACTGGCCGTCAGACAATTCTTCATCGATCAGCCGCTCGAAGGTCTGTTGCTTGGCGCGGTTCAGTGTATCGACGCTCGCCGTGTAGTCGACATCGCCGCGCTCGCGCTCCGGACTGCTGGCTTCGACGAAGCGATAAGCGTGATCGGTAATATAGCGCTCGCAGATCTCGCGGCGCAGATCGATCAGCGTCTGCTTGCTCTGGCCTTTATCCAGCAGGAAGAATACATCGACCCGGTTCAGCGCTTTCACCGCCTGCATCGTGATGTAGTCAGGATTGCCGGCGCCGATGCCGATGACCAGCAGCTGTTTCATCAGAATTCCTCTTCGAGGGCCATGCCCGGCAAGCGTAGGCGCCAGATGCCATTGAAGCGCAGGTCGATCGTCGCCAGCGGCTCGATGTCGATCGCATTGAACGCCGCGCTTTGCAGCACCTGCGTCAGCGCTGCGCGCATGACGAACGGATGAGTGATTGCCACGACATGCCCCGGCGTTGCAGCGATTGTGTCCAGCCACGTCGCTACTCGCTGCATCAGTTGCGAGACCGATTCGCCGCCATGGGGCATCGCTTCCGGATCGGCCAGCCAGACCTGCAACGCGTCGGCGTGATTGGCCTGCAAATCCTTGATCGATTGGCCGTGCCAGTGTCCCCAATCGCAATCGCGCAGGTTCTGGTCGATTTCGGCATCGGCCCCCAACCACGCTGCTGTTTGCCGAGTCCGCAACTCCGGCCCGCAAATCAACCGCTGTGGCGGGGCGAACCGCGCCTTGAACGCGTCAGACACCTCAGGCAAATCTTCAACAGGCTCATTCGTAGGAAAACGCGCCAGTTTCTGTGCGACGGTTCGTGCATGGCAAATCAATGTCAAACGGCTACTTGGCACAAGCAGGTTTCTCGGTTGAAAGTTGAAACAAGCGACGGCAGAGCCGATCCGCTAGTCATTGTGCCGCAAACCGGAGGCCCTGAGCGTGACCGCCTGCCAGGCGCTCACTCGTCTATACGAAATGTCTGACACCGCCATCGGCAATGGACTACAACACTGAGCGACTCCGGCCTAAGCCTTATTAAACGGGCGCCTTGCACGCTTTTGGTGCTCGCTGAACCTGTACAAAAATTCGCTAGACATGTAGCGCACATTACATAAATACTCTTTTAACGGATTGTGAAGCGAATTCGACACCCCATCCAGCAGGAGCCCGGATGCCCCCTCTCAGAGACCTGATCACCGACCCCGGCCTGGACTTGACGCCGTCAGAGCGCAAAGTCGTCCGCGCCCTGCTCGATCAGTATCCGCGCAACGGTCTAGGGCCTATGGCGCGGCTCGCCGAACATGCCGGTGTGAGCGACCCGACCATCGTGCGTCTGGTGAAAAAGCTCGGTTTCGGCGGTTATGCCGAATTCCAGGAAGCCTTGCTCAGCGACATGGACCATCGCCTGCGCTCGCCACGCACCCTGTTGCAGCCGCGTTCGCAGCAGAACAAGGACGATGCATGGGCGCACTATCTGGCCGACAGTCAACGCTTGCTGGTCGACACTCAAGCCCTGACCCAACCCGAAGACGTGCGCATCCTCGTGGAGTGGCTGCTCGATAGCCGCCATCAGGTGTACTGCTTCGGTGGCCGTTTCAGCATTCTGATGGCCAATTACCTGCTCAACCACCTGCGTCTGCTGCGTCCCGGCTGCTTCGCCCTCGAAGACAACGCCCTGCTGCCTGATCGTTTATACGATCTGCAACGCCAGGACGTGGTGCTGGTGTTCGACTACCGGCGTTACCAGACCCAAGCCCTGCGCGTTGCGCAGGCGGCGAAGAACAATAACGCGCGGGTAGTGCTGTTCACCGATGTCTACGCCTCGCCGCTGCGCGAATTGGCCGACTTGATCATCAGCGCGCCGGTGGAGTCGGCCTCGCCGTTCGACACCATGGTGCCGGCGCTGGCGCAGGTCGAGGCGCTGATTGCCTGCCTGACCTTGCGCGTGCCGGACCCGGCCGATCGCCTGGAAGGCATCGATGCCCTGCGCAATGACTTTGCGACTCACCTGATGGAGGAAAAATAAGGATGTTCAGCCTTCCCCACCGCTCGCCACGGGACCTGCCGTTTGCGTTCGATCACACCGCTTTGTTGCTGGTAGACATGCAGCGCGCCTGGCTCGAGCCGCAATTCGACCCGCACCTGAGCGGGCCGGAGGCCGAATATTTTCTCCACCGCGCGCGCAGCCAGGTGGTGCCCAACCAGCAACGTCTGCTCGGCGCCTTTCGCCAGGCGCGGCAAAACGTACTGCACACCATCATCGAAAGCCTGACCGCCGACGGTCGCGACCGCTCGCTGGATCACAAGCTGTCGGACATGCACCTGCCCAAGGGCAGCGCGCAAGCGCAGGTCATCGCTGAACTGACCCCGGCCGAGAACGAAATCGTGCTGCCGAAGACCTCCTCCGGGGTGTTCAATTCAACCAACATTGATTACGTGCTGCGCAATCTGCAGACCCGTCATCTGATCATCGCTGGCATCGTCACCGACCAATGTGTCGACATGGCCGTGCGCGACGCTGCCGACCGTGGCTATCTGGTCACGCTGGTGGAGGATGCCTGCGCCACTTACACAGTTGAACGCCATCACGCCTGCCTCAACGCGATCAAGGGTTACTGCTGGATCACCGACACCGACACCGTGCTCGGCCGTTTGCAGGAGATGCAGCCATGAGCCCGCGCCTGACGCCTTTGCCGATGACCACGCTGGTGACAACCGACCTGATCGGCATCACCCGTGGCCGCTCGTTTCCTACCGATGAACTGGAGCACTACCAGGCAGCAGGTTGCGGTTGGGTACCGGCCAACAGTGCGTTGACGCCGCAAGACATCATCGCCTCGAGCAGTCCTTGGGGCGCGTATGGCGACCTGCGGCTGATACCCGACCTGGACAGCCGCGTGACCGTCGGCAACGGCCCCGACGCCAATGCGCCGGTGCTGGATTTCATCCACGCCGATATTCGCGAGACCGACGGTCAAGCCTGGGGCGCCTGCCCACGTACGCTGTTGCGCGATGAAATCGAACGCTATCGCGATGAGCTGGGTTTGCAAGTCAACGCCGCCTTCGAACATGAGTTCAACCTGCACGCGGGCGTAGCCGAACATGCTGCGTTCTCTCTTGAAGCACAGCGTCAAGGCGCCGAGTTCGGCGGCTGGCTGCTCAGCGCCCTGCGCGCCGGCGGCGTCGAGCCGGAAATGTTCCTGCCGGAATACGGCAAGCACCAATACGAAATCACCTGCCGCCCGACCCTCGGCGTAGCGGCGGCCGATCGCGCGGTCAACGTGCGGGAAATCACCCGGGAAATCACCCGGCAAATGGGCCTGGATCTGAGTTTTGCGCCGAAGATCGCCGCCGAAGCGGTGTGCAACGGTGTGCACCTGCACGTCAGCCTGCTCGATCTGGCCGGCCAGCCGATGCTGTACGACGCGGGCACCAGCAACGGCCTGTCGAGCATCGGCCAGCACTGGGCTGCCGGCGTCCTGCACTATCTGCCGGCGCTGTGCGCGTTCACCGCGCCGACGCCGCTGTCGTACCAGCGATTGCAGCCGCACCACTGGAGCGCGTCGTACGCCTGTCTGGGCCAGCAGAACCGTGAAGCGGCGCTGCGCATCTGCCCGACCGTGACCCTGGGCGGCAAATCTGCTGCGCAGCAGTTCAACCTGGAATTCCGCGCCATGGACGCCACCGCCTCGCCGCATCTGGCCATGGCCGCGTTGCTGATCGCCGGGCGGCTGGGCATCGAACAGCGTCTGGCGCTGAACGCGATCACCGATGAAATTCCCGATTCACTCAACGACCAGCAACGCAAGGCCCGGGGCATCGTCGCCCTGCCCGCCTCGCTGGCCCAGGCGCTGGATTGCCTGCGTGACAGTGCAGCCTTCAATGAATGGCTACCCAAGCCGTTGCTCGACACGTATTACGCCCTGAAAACCGAGGAACTGGCGCTGACGGAACAGCTCTCGCCCGCTGACCTGTGTGAGCACTATGCACGCCTGTACTGAACCCGCCGAGCTGGGGTTGTACACCCGACCGGTCTACAACCTGAGCCGCGAGGACTCGACGAATCCGTTGATCCTCGTGTGCGAGCACGCCAGTCGTTACATCCCCGAAGCCCTGAATAACCTGGGCCTGGACGAGGCGGCCGCGCGCGAACACATCGCTTGGGACATCGGCGCGCTGCAACTGGCTGAACAGTTGTCGCAACAGCTTGGCGCCACCCTGCTCAGCGCCAATTATTCACGGCTGTTGATCGACCTCAACCGACCGCGCCATGCGCCGGACAGCATCCCGCTGCAAAGCGAGATCTACCAGATACCCGGCAATCGCGATCTGGACGAAGCGGCGCGCGAGTATCGACGGCAGACGCTGTTCAAACCGTTTCATGCGCGCTTGCAGACGTTGATCGACGAGCGCATTGCCCAAGGCCGGCCGGTGCGGGTGGTCGGCATTCACAGCTTCACCCCGGTGTATTACGGCCAGCCGCGACCACTGGAAGTCGGCGTATTGTTCGGCCAGGCCAAAGACTATGCCGAGCGTCTGCTCGACGGGCTGCAAGCGCACCCGCTGAAGGTGGCGGGCAACCAGCCGTACAGAATTGATCCCTTGGGCGACATGACCGTGCCGGTGCACGGCGACGCCCGCGGCCTTGAAGCAGTGCTGATCGAGGTGCGCAATGACTTGCTGCGCAGCCCCGAAGCCGTATCGCGCTGGGCCGGCTACCTCGCGCCTTTGCTGTAGGAATCGCGGTAAATGATGGACCGATAGAACAACTAAAACGACCGATGGCTGACAAGGAGTTGCGCTTCATGGAAATTGAAGAATTCGGCTACAAGCAAGAGTTGAAACGTAGCCTGACGCTGACCGATCTGGTGGTGTACGGGATGATTTTCATGATCCCCATCGCCCCGTTCGGTGTGTATGGCTACGTCAACGCCGAAGCACCGGGGATGGTGCCGCTGGCGTACATCATCGGCATGGTCGCGATGCTGTTCACCGCGCTGAGTTACGGCAGCATGGCCAAGGCCTTTCCGATAGCAGGCTCGGTGTATTCCTACGCGCAACGCGGCCTTAACCAACACGTCGGTTTCATCGCTGGCTGGCTGATGCTGCTCGATTACCTTTTGATTCCACCGCTGCTGTACCTGTATGCGGCGATGGCGCTCAACCACCTGTACCCGGACATCCCCAAGGTCGGCTTCATTCTGGCGTTCCTGGTCAGCGCGACATTCGTCAACCTGCGCGGCATCACCTTCACCGCGCGAATGAACATCCTGTTCCTGCTGGCACAACTGGTGGTGCTGGGCATCTTCCTGTTCTACGCCTGGAACGCCCTGCACAACGGTGGCGGTAACGGCGAGCTGACCATGGCGCCGCTGTATCACCCGGAAACCTTCAACTTCGCCCTGCTGATGCAAGCGGTGTCGATCGCCGTGCTGTCGTTCCTCGGCTTCGATGCGATCTCGACCCTCGCCGAAGAAATCAAGGAAGACCCCGGCCGCAGCGTCGGTAAGGCAGCGCTGATCACGCTGGCGGTGATGGGCACGATTTTCGTGGTACAGACGTGGATTGCCACCGATCTGGCGGCGGGCATGGGCTTCAAGTCCGCCGACACCGCCTTCTACGAAATCGCTGAAATCGCCGCCGGCAGCTGGCTGGCAACGCTGACTGCGGTGGCGACAGCACTGGCCTGGGGCGTCGCGGTGGCGATCACCTCGCAGGCTGCGGTGTCGCGTCTGCTGTTCGGCATGGCCCGCGACGGCAAACTGCCGAAGGTGCTGGCCAGGGTTCACCCGAAACACAACACGCCGTACCTGAGCATTTATCTGGTGGCGGTGCTGTCGCTGCTGATCTGCTACTTGTTCCTCAATGCGGTGGACATTCTTACCTCGCTGATCAACTTCGGCGCACTCAGCGGTTTCATGCTGCTGCACCTGACGGTGATCAACCATTACTGGCGTCGGCAGAAATCCGGGCGAGTTGTACGCCATCTGCTCTGCCCGGTGATCGGCTTCATCATCGTCGCCGCCATCATGTACAACATGGGCGTCGATGCGCAGAAGCTCGGTCTGATCTGGATTGCCCTGGGTCTGGTGTACCTGTTCTTCCTCAACAAGCTCGGCGCCAGCACTGCGCTGCCCGATCCGAGCAAAGGCTGACAAGAAAAAGAGCGGCGTCTGACAACAAATCAGGCGACCGCCGATTCAACGCGTGGAAACCGACAGTGATAGTCAGGTTCGGCGAACGGGCCGAACCTTTTGATACAGGAGTACATCCATGCTGGTCTTACGCCCAGTCGAGCAGAATGATCTGCCCCAGCTACAGCGCCTGGCTCGCGAGAGCCTGATCGGCGTGACTTCGCTGCCGGATGACAGCGAACACCTGCGCGAGAAAATCGCCGCGTCGTGCGTGTCTTTCGACAGCGCCGCTGCAGCGCAGGGGCCGGAGAACTATTTCTTCGTGCTCGAAGATCTCGAACGCCAGCAACTGGTCGGCTGCTCGGAAATCCTTGCCACCGCCGGTTTCAAGGAGCCGTTCTACAGCCTGCGCAACCGCCATTTCACCAGCGCTTCGAGGGAATTGAACATCGAGCACGGCGTGCCGGCGTTGTCGCTGTGCCATGACCTTAGCGGGCATACCTTGCTGCGCGGTTTCCACATCGACGCCACGCTGGTGCGCACGCCGTTTTCCGAACTGCTGTCGCGGGCGCGCCTGCTGTTCATTGCCGCGCATGTGCAGCGGTTCTCCGAGGCGGTGATCACCGAGATCGTCGGCTACAGCGACGAACAGGGGCATTCGCCATTCTGGGATGCGCTGGGCAAGCATTTCTTCGACCTGCCCTACGCCGAAGCGGAGCGTCTGTGCGGTTTGCAGAGCCGCACGTTTCTCGCCGAACTGATGCCGCAATACCCGATCTATGTGCCGATGCTGCCGCAAGCGGCGCAGGACTGTATTGGCCGCGTGCACCCGGACGGCCAGGAAGCATTCGATATCCTTGAACGCGAGGGCTTCGAAACCAACAGCTACATCGACCTGTTCGACGCCGGCCCGACCCTCTATGCGCGCACCGCGAACATTCGCTCGATCGCTGACAGCCAGACCGCCGTCGTCCGCCAACAAGCATCGACTGACGCCTGTGGCCGTTACCTGCTGAGCAACGACGCCCTGCATGGCTACCGAGCGATCGTCACCGAACTCGACTATCAGCCCGACCAACCGCTGCCACTGACGCCTGCCATCTGCGCGGCACTGAACGTCAGCGACGGCAGTTCGATACGGTTGGTCGCACTGTGAGCCGCGTTTGCCTGCCGTGCCTGCAAGGAGTTGGAGCATGATTGTCCGTCCGGTAAAAGTCAGCGACCTGCCTGCCTTGATGACCCTCGTCGAACAAGCCGGACCGGGTTTTACTACCCTCCCGGTCAACGAGGACCGCCTCGCGCACCGAGTGCGCTGGGCGCAACGGGCCTTCGCCGAACAGGTGGAACGGGCCGATGCCGATTACCTGTTTGTGCTTGAGGACGATGAACAGCGCGTGGTCGGTGTCAGCGCGATGGCTGGCGCCGTTGGCTTGCGCGAACCCTGGTACAACTACCGGCTCGGCGTAACCGTCAGTTCGGCGCCAGATCTGGGCATTCAGCGACAGATTCCGACGTTGTTCCTCAATAACGAACTGACCGGCCAATCCGAGCTGTGCTCGCTGTTCCTGCGCCATGACCAGCGCAACGGCAGCAATGGCCGCCTGTTGTCGCTGGGTCGTCTGCTGTTCGTCGCTGAATTTCCGCACCTGTTTGGCGAGAAGATGATCGCCGAACTGCGCGGCAGTGCCGATGAAAACGGTTGCTCGCCGTTCTGGGACAGCCTCGGCCGGCACTTTTTCCAGATGGATTTCACCCACGCCGATCACTTGTCCGGCCTGGGCAACAAAGCCTTTATCGCCGAACTGATGCCGCGTCAGCCGCTGTACACCTGCCTGCTCACCGAACAGGCGCAGGCGGCGATCGGCCAGACGCATCCGAACACTCAACCAGCGTTGAAAATTCTTCAAGCTGAAGGCTTTGCGCACAAAGGCTATATCGACATTTTCGACGGTGGCCCGGTCATCGAGGCGCCAATCCGCAGCATCCGCACGGTGCGCGACAGCCTCGAACTGACCCTGAGCCTCGGCACCCCCGACGAGCAGGCGCCGCTGTGGCTGATTCATAACCGCCGCCTGGAAAACTGCCGCATCACCGCGGCCCACGGTCGACTGGTGGGCAACAGCCTGGTGGTTGATCGTCTCACCGCCAAACGCCTGCAACTTCAGCCGGGCAATTCGGTGCGCGCGGTGCTCCTGCCCCATCAACAGCAACATGCCGTGGCGGCCTGATATTTCCGGCACGGGAGATTAAACCTTTCAGCCGCCAGTGCTGCCGCGCAAATTCGTCATGATTCTTGACCCATTCGCGTGATAGCCTTTTCATTCTTCGGCGTTGACACCTTTGCTCAAGCCTTTCCATTCCTTATGTATTGGTGGAACTCGTATGACCAGGCTTTCCCATCAAGATTTGCGCCGCAATTTCCGTCAGCTGCTGGCCTCCGACACCTGCTACCACACGGCTTCGGTGTTCGACCCGATGTCCGCCCGCATCGCCGCTGACCTGGGTTTTGAAGTAGGTATCCTCGGCGGTTCCGTGGCCTCCCTGCAGGTGCTTGGCGCACCGGACTTCGCCCTGATCACCCTCAGCGAATTCGCCGAACAGGCCACGCGCATCGGTCGCGTTGCCCAATTGCCCGTGATCGCCGACGCCGACCACGGCTACGGCAACGCCCTTAACGTCATGCGCACCATCGTCGAACTGGAACGCGCCGGCGTCGCGGCACTGACCATCGAAGACACCCTGCTGCCCGCGCAATTCGGGCGCAAATCCACCGACCTGATCACCGTAGCCGAAGGCGTCGGCAAGATCCGCGCCGCGCTGGAAGCCCGGGTTGACACCGAGATGGCAATCATCGCCCGCACCAACGCCGGCATTCTGCCGATCCAGGAAATCATCAGCCGTACCCGCCAATATCAAGCGGCCGGCGCTGACGGTATCTGCATGGTCGGCGTGCAGGACTTCGACCAACTGGAACAAATCGCCGAGCACCTGACCGTGCCGCTGATGCTGGTCACCTACGGCAACCCGGCCCTGCGCGACGACAAACGCCTGGCCGAACTCGGTGTACGCGTGACCATCGACGGCCACGGCGCCTACTTCGCTGCGATCAAAGCGACTTACGACAGCCTGCGCGAACAGCGGCAGATCTTCACCCAGGCCGCCGATCTGAGCGCGACCGAATTGACGCACACCTATACCCAACCCGAGGAATACATTCTCTGGGCCAAGGAGTATATGAGCGTCAAGGAGTGACGCAAACGCAGCACCGGCCCCTTCGCGAGCAGGCTCGCTCCCACAGTTGAAATGCGATCCCCTGTGGGAGCGAGCCCGCTCGCGAAAGCGTCTGAAGTTACAACGCTAGATCGGGACAGTTACCTCATCACCGCGGCTTCGCCAACTCCATGATCATCCGCGACAACAGATAAATCCGCGGCGCCACGCTCGCCACTTCGGCGTATTCCTCGGGCGTGTGAATATTGCCGCCAACGATCCCGAAGCCATCCAGCGTCGGCGTCCCAACGCCTGCAGACAGACTCGCATCCGCCGCGCCACCACTGCCCTCCTCGGTCAGCTTGCGGCCAATCTCGCCGTAAATTCCCTGGGCCATGGCCATCAGGCGATCCGACTCGGCCGTTTGTGGCATCGGCGGTAAACCGCGCTGCAAGGACGTTTTCACTTCGGTATCGGCGATCAACTTTTCCTGCGAGACCCGCGCCAGATCCTTCTCGATGCGATCAAATTCCTCCGGCACTGCCGCGCGCACATCCGCCTTGGCCGTGGCCTGATCCGGAATCACGTTGGTGCGATCGCCGGCCTTGAGCACGGTGAAGTTGATGGTGGTCTTCTTCGCCTCGTCGCCGAGCTTGCCCAGTTGCAGAATCTGGTGCGCCGCTTCCATCGCCGCGTTCCGTCCCAACTCTGGCGCGACGCCGGCGTGAGCGGCTTTGCCTTTGACTTCGACCAGCGCCGTCGCACTGCCCTTGCGCCACACCACCAGGCCATCGGCCGGGCGGCCCGGTTCGAGGTTGAGGGTCACGTCGTGCTGTTTGGCGGTTTTCTTGATCAGGTCGGTAGCAACGTCCGAGCCGGTTTCTTCGCTGGCGTCGAGCAGGAAGGTGATCTGCGCATAGTCTTTGAAATCGAGGTTCTTCAGCACTTTCAGCGCGTAGATACCGGCGACGATGCCGCCCTTGTCGTCCATCACCCCCGGCCCGTAGGCACGGCCGTCCTTGATGTGGAATGGTCGCTCGGCAGCCGAGCCTTCCTTGAACACCGTGTCCATGTGCGCCATCAGCAGGATTTTTGCCTTGCCGGTGCCTTTGAGCGTGGCCAGCACGTGGTTGGATTTTTCCGGCGTGTTGGGTACCAGTTCGATGGTTGCGCCGAGTTTTTTCAGCTCATCGATGGCAATGTCGCTGACCTGTTTCAGGCCCGGTTCATAACCGGAACCGGAGTCGATATTGACCAGTCGCTCCAGTAACTTCAGGGCTTCGGGCTGGTACTGCTCGGCATCGGCGAGCACTTGTTTATGCGGTTCGGCGAAAGCGTTTACGGCCGAGAGCGCGAGGGACAGACCGAGGCTGGCGGCCAGCAGAGAGCGGGGAAATGAGAACGTCATGAAGCAGTCCTTGTTTCGTGTCGGAGGGATTCAACCGTAACCGACATTGGCGCAAGGCTCTATAGCGGATGCGACACTGATCTAACCGACAACACATACCCCGGTGGGAGCGAGCCTGCTCGCGAAGGCGTCGTGGCAAACGATATTGATACCGACTGACCCAGCGCTTTCGCGAGCAGGCTCGCTCCCACAGGCATCAGCAACCCTCGTCAGACCGAATCCAGCACCACCTGCCTCGGCTTGTTGTCGCTATTGCAGATCACCCGATTGCGCCCACTGGCCTTGGCTTCGTACAACGCCTGATCGGCCTCATCCAGCCAACGCGTGGCGTCGGCATGGCCAGGGTCATACGCGGCCAGGCCAATGCTCAGACTGACCTTCAACGCCGGGTTCTGCTCGTAGCCCATCACCGCGAAACGCTCGCGCAAGGCTTCCATGGCCTGAGCGGCGTTGAACAGCGGCAGTTCCGGCAGGATCACGCAGAACTCATCCCCGCCGTAACGCCCGGCCACATCGGTGGCGCGCAGATTCTGTTTGAGCAGTTTGCTCAACTGGCGCAGGACAATATCGCCGGCGACGTGGCCGTAGGTGTCGTTGATCGCCTTGAAGTGATCGATGTCGATCAAGGCAATTGCCGCGCCCTGCTGCTGGCGGTTGCAGCGCTGGAACGCGAGGTTCAGTTGATCCTTCCACGCGCCGTGATTGAGCAGACCGGTGAGGCTGTCGGTACGACTCAAAGCCAATAATTCACGCTTGTGCCGACCGAGGGTCGAGGCCTGACGAAAGCAGATCCAGCCCAGCGCCAGCGGATACAGCAACAGCAATGGCAAACAGGCGTAAAGCTGCAGCGCCGTTGTTTGCGGGATAAACGCCGGGGCAAACACCACCAGGCCCACGCCCATTCCGAAAAGCTGCGCCGCCGACCCCGCGAGCAGAAACCGCGCACCGCCAATGGCGACGTTGTTCATTGCCATCATCGAAATCGTGGTAGCACTGGGCAGCGGATTGAACTGCATGGCGGCGACCCAGAAGCCACCCATGAACGCGTCGATCAGCAAATTGCGGTGTTCGGCGCGAAACGGCACGCTCGAACGGCGCGCCCATTGAAAGGCCAGATGTGGCCAGACCAGGCCGTTGAACAGCATCAGACCCCACACCCACAGCGGCGGATCGAGCGCATGCATCGCCACACTGACACACATCAGCCCGAGCAGCAGCCCGAACACCCGCGACGTATACAGCCTCCTGGCCAGTGAAAGTCCCTTTCCTCGCGTATTTCCCATAAGGGCCTCGACCGCGCGATGCATGGTTACACCCAGACACGGTGTGTTCGGAGTCTATCAGGGCACCGTTAAATAGCCATCACCGGCCAGCGGCCTGAATAGAGCGCCATCAGCGCCGCACACGCGGCCCAGACTTGGCTATAAATGAAAGAGGGGAAATGGAAAAACAACTACAAAAAGGGGGCACATGCATACCTACGCTGTGTTGATCATTGGCAGCGGTTTCGGCGGCCAGTGCGCGGCGGTCAACCTGCTCCAGGCCGGGATCGACGACTTTCGCATTCTCGAGCGACGCGACTTCTTCGGCGGCACGTGGTGTCAGAACACCTATCCCGGTGCAGCCGTGGACGTGCCGTCGCCGCTGTATTCGCTGTCATTTGCGCCCTACCGCTGGACGCAGATGTTCGCCGAACAGGCAGAATTGCAGCGCTATACCGAACAGGTAATCGAGCAGTTCGGTTTGCGCGAACGCGTAGAACTGGGGGCCGATGTCGAGCGCGTCGAATGGGACGATGCGGAAAAGCATTGGTTGGTGCACACCCGTGCCAAAGGTACTTTCCGAACCCAATTCCTCATCAACGCGTCCGGGCCGTTGAGTCAGCCGGTCATCCCACACTTTCCAGGGATGGATCGCTTTCAAGGCAAGACTTTTCACACAAATAATTGGGATCACAGCTACGACTATCGCGGTAAACGCGTGGCGATCGTCGGCAGTGGTGCCAGCGCCGCGCAGGTGATCCCGGCGATTGCGCCACAAGTCGAACACCTGCATGTGTTCCAGCGCACGCCGCATTGGGTGCTGCCCCGAGCCGATCGCAAATTCGGCCGTTTCCAGCGCTGGCTGCTCGGCTTGAAGCCGGCTTACAAGCTGCTGCGCTGGCTGATCTACTGGCAATTCGAAACCCGGGTGATCGCTTTCAAATACTCGAAACCGGCGATTCACCTGGTTCAGCAACATGCGCTGCGTTTTCTCAAACGCCAGGTTCCAGATCCGCTGCTGCGACAGAAACTCACCCCGGATTTCACCATCGGCTGCAAACGGGTGCTGGTGTCCAGCACGTATTATCCGGCGCTGAGCCGCGCCAACGTCACACTGCACAGCCGCGAGCATGGCATCGCTTCGATCGATGAAAGCGGGATCAACACCGTGGACGGCGAGCATCTCGATGTTGATCTGATCGTCTGGTCAACCGGTTACGACGCCACCGATGGGGTGATTTCCTACCCGGTCAGCGGCAAAAACGCGGTACAACTCAGAGATGTCTGGGCCGAATACCCGCGCGCCTACCTCGGCACCAGCCTGCCGGATTTCCCCAACCTGTTCATTGTCACCGGGCCGAACACCGGCATTGGCCACACCTCGGCGCTGTTCATCATCGAATCGCAGATGAACTACATCCTTGACTGCATCCGCACCGTACGGGCCAAAGGCCTGCGCAGCATCGAAGTGCGCCGTGACGCAGAACGTACCTACACTGCAATGATCCACCGGGAAATGCAGCGCACGGTGTGGAAGTCCGGCGGCTGTCACAGTTGGTACCAGAGCAAGAGCGGTCATGTGATCGCCATGTTTCCCGGCTTCAGTTTCAGCTATCACCTGCTGACCCGGGCGCTGAAACCGGCCGACCATATTTTGTCCTGAACACGTAAAAGGAAGACGTCGATGCTTTTGCTGTTTGTCGCACTTGCGGTTTTCGTGGCCTGGAGCTGGTTGAGTTACCCGGCGGTCGGCCATTGGCTGTACAACCTGGCCATGGCCAGCGAGGCCAGGTTGTACAAACTGCACAAGATCGAAGTGCCGATCGCCGAAATGACCGTGTCGACCTGGCAAGGCGGGCCGTACGAGGCGTCCAGCGCGATCCTGATGCTGCACGGCTTCAGCGCCGACAAAAACCTCTGGCTGCGCTGCGCCCGGCACTTCGTCCGTCAGTATCGGGTGATCATTCCGGATCTGGCCGGCCACGGTGAGACTGGCTTCAAGGCTGGCGGCGGTTACGACATTGCGGTTCAGGCCAAACGCATGATTCAACTGCTCGATGTCTGCGGCGTGGAGAAAGTCCATGTCATCGGCAATTCCATGGGCGGCTATATCGCCGCGTGGCTGGCGGCGACCTATCCCGAGCGCATCGCCTCGCTGGCCTTGATCGACCCGGCCGGCGTCACCGCACCGGAGCCGAGCGACATGGAGCGCCACCTGGCGCGCGGGCACAATCCGTTCCTGATCAATTCCCGCGAAGAGTTTCAGCGCTTCTACGCGATGACCATGGAGTCGCCGCCATGGGTGCCGAAACCGGTGCTCGACGCCGTCGCCCAGCGCTATGAGCAACAACGTGACGAGCTTGAAGAAATCTTCCGTGACTTCCGCGCCAGCCCGCCGATGGAGCCGAAACTGGCCGAGATCAAATGCCCGGCATTGTTGTTGTGGGGGCGCAAGGATCGTCTGATCGACGTCAGCAGCGTGCCGGTGTGGAGCAAAGGCATCGCCAATCTCGAAGTGGATGTGTGGGATCACGTCGGGCATATGCCGATGGTCGAACAGCCGGGAAATACCGCGCGGCTGTACGGGGAATTTCTGGAACGACAGCGATGAACATGGATATTCGCAACGCCCCAAGTGGCGCAACTGATCGTTCCCATGCTCTGCGTGGGAATGCCTCAGGGGACGCTCTGCGTCCAGTGACGCAGAGCGTCACGGGCTACATTCCCACGCAGAGCGTGGGAACGATCAGCGGAGACAGAAGGTTGGCTTTCCCATGAACATCCTTTACGACGAACGCCTCGACGGCCCGTTGCCCGAGGTGAACAAGGGCGAATTGCTCAAGGCCCTGCAACAAGCCCTGCCGGACCTGGACATCCTCTGGCGCGAGGATGAACTCAAACCCTACGAATGCGACGGCCTCTCCGCCTACCGCACCACGCCGATGCTGGTCGCCCTGCCCCGGCGTCTGGAGCAAGTGCAAACCCTGCTGAAACTCTGCCATCAGAACAACGTGCCCGTGGTCCCGCGGGGTGCCGGCACAGGATTGTCCGGCGGCGCCCTGCCTTTGGAAAAAGGTCTGATGCTGGTCATGGCGCGGTTCAACAACATCCTGCACATCGACCCCGCTGCACGTATCGCGCGGGTTCAACCGGGGGTGCGCAATCTCGCCATATCTCAAGCGGCGGCCCCGTTCGGCTTGTATTACGCGCCCGATCCGTCGTCGCAAATCGCCTGTTCGATCGGCGGCAACGTCGCGGAAAACGCTGGTGGCGTGCATTGCCTCAAGTACGGCCTGACCGTGCACAACGTGCTGAAAATCGAAGTGCTGACCATCGAGGGTGAACGCCTGACGCTGGGCTCCGAGGCGCTCGATTCAGCCGGTTTTGACCTGCTCGCCTTGTTCACCGGCTCCGAAGGCCTGCTGGGGATCATCACCGAAGTCACGGTGAAATTATTACCCAAACCGCAAGTCGCCAAGGTCCTGCTCGGCAGTTTCGATTCAGTGGAAAAGGCCGGCCGTGCGGTTGCCGAAATCATCGCAGCAGGGATCATTCCGGGTGGTCTGGAAATGATGGACAACCTCGCCATCCGCGCCGCCGAAGACTTCATCCACGCCGGTTACCCAGTCGACGCCGAGGCGATTCTGCTGTGCGAACTCGACGGCGTCGAAGCCGACGTGCACGACGATTGCCAGCGCGTACGGGAAGTGATGACAGCGGCCGGCGCCAGCGAGGTGCGCCAGGCCCAGGACGAAGCCGAGCGCGTGCGTTTCTGGGCCGGGCGCAAAAACGCGTTTCCGGCGATTGGTCGGTTGTCGCCGGATTATTACTGCATGGACGGCACCATCCCGCGCCGCGACTTGCCCGCTGTGCTGCAAGGTATCGCTAGCCTCGGCGAGGAATATGGCTTGCGCGTGGCCAACGTGTTCCATGCCGGCGACGGCAACATGCATCCGCTGATCCTGTTCGATGCCAACCAGCCGGGGGAGCTGCATCGCGCCGAGGCACTGGGCGGCAAGATCCTCGAACTGTGCGTGAAAGTCGGCGGCAGCATCACCGGCGAGCACGGGGTCGGCCGCGAAAAAATCAATCAGATGTGCGCGCAGTTCAACAGCGACGAGTTACTGCTGTTTCATGCGGTGAAAGCCGCGTTCGATCCGCAGGGCCTGCTCAATCCCGGCAAGAACATTCCGACCCTGCATCGCTGCGCCGAATTCGGCGCGATGCACATTCACGCCGGGCAACTGCCCTTCCCCGAGCTGGAGCGATTCTGATGGCTGATTTCGATGCCGCCAACGCCCTGCTCGATCAGGTCAACGCCGCGCGGGCCAATGCCACGCCGCTGAAGATTCAGGGCGGCAACAGCAAGGCGTTTCTCTGTCGCGAGGTGGCCGGCGAAGTGCTCGACACCCGTGCTCATCGCGGCATCGTTCAATACGATCCGACCGAACTGGTGGTCACCGCACGTGCCGGCACGCCGTTGTCCGAGCTGCTTGCGGCGCTGGATGAGGCCGGGCAAATGTTGCCCTGCGAACCGCCGTCCTTCGCCGACAGCGCCACGGTCGGCGGCATGGTCGCCACGGGACTGTCCGGACCACGCCGGCCGTGGTCCGGCTCGGTACGCGACTTCGTTCTCGGCACGCGGGTGATCACCGGCCTCGGTCAGCATCTGCGCTTCGGTGGCGAAGTGATGAAAAACGTCGCCGGTTATGACCTGTCGCGGCTGATGGCCGGCAGTTTCGGCTGCCTGGGCGTGCTCACGGAAGTATCGCTGAAAGTCCTGCCGAAACCACGCCAGTGCCTGAGCATTCGCCTCGATATCGACTGCGCTCGGGCATTGAGCAAACTTGCCGAATGGGGCCAGCAACCGCTGCCGATCAGCGCCGCGTGTCACGATGGGCAGAGTTTGTATCTGCGCCTGGAGGGCGGCGAAGGTTCGGTAACGGCGGCGCATCAACGCCTCGGTGGTGAGCCGTTGGACTCGGTTTTCTGGCGCGACCTCAACGAACAACGCCTGAGTTTTTTCGACGAAGGCTTGCCGCTGTGGCGCCTGTCATTGCCGAACAATCTCGGCCCGCTCGATCTGCGTGGCGAGCAACTGATCGATTGGGCCGGCGCGCAACGCTGGGTAAAATCCGAAAGCTCTGAGATTCACGCACTCGCCCTTTCCTTGGGCGGCCATGCAACGTGCTTTACCCACGGTGCCACCGATTCACCGTTTCAACCCTTGGCGCCAACCCTGCTGCGCTACCACCGGCAACTCAAGGCGCAACTCGACCCGCAAGGGCTGTTCAACCCCGGGCGAATGTACGCGGAGGTCTAGCCATGCAAACCACCCTCAGCGAGCAATTGCGGCAATTGCCCCGCGCTGGCGAAGCGGAAAAGATCCTGCGCACCTGCGTGCATTGCGGCTTCTGCAACGCGACATGCCCGACGTATCAATTGCTCGGCGATGAGCTCGACGGGCCGCGCGGGCGCATTTATCTGATCAAGCAAGTGCTCGAAGGCGCACCGGCCACCGAACAGACGCAACTGCATCTGGATCGTTGCCTGTCGTGTCGCAACTGCGAAACCACCTGCCCGTCCGGCGTCGATTATCACAACCTGCTCGACATCGGCCGCGCGGTGGTCGACAGCGCGGTGCCGCGCCCGGCCGCCCAGCGCTTGCTGCGCGAAGGCTTGCGCGCGTTGGCGCCCAATCCCGGGTTGTTCAAAGGCTTGCTGCGCATAGGCGCGACCTTTCGGCCACTGCTGCCGCGCCTGCTGGAAAGCAAACTGCCGCAACGCTTGGCTGTTATGGGGGCGCGCCCTGCTCCTCGGCATGCGCGCCGAGTGTTGTTGCTCGAAGGTTGCGTGCAACCGGGCCTGTCGCCGAACACCAATGACGCGACGGCGCGGGTGCTCGATCGTCTGGGCATCAGCGTCACCCCGGTGAGCGAGGCCGGTTGCTGCGGCGCCCTCGACTATCACCTCGACGCTCAGGCCAAAGGTCTCGACCGCGCTCGGCAGAACATCGACGCCTGGTGGCCTCATTTGCAGAACGGCGCCGAAGTCATCGTGCAGACGGCCAGCGGTTGTGGCGCGTTCATCAAGGATTACGGGCATTTGCTCGCTGGCGATCCGGACTATGCCGATAAGGCCCGGCAGATCAGCGAAATGACAAGGGACCTGGTCCAGGTCATCGCACAGGAACCGCTGGAACAAGTATGCGCCGCCAGCGAACGACGCATCGCCGTGCATTGCCCGTGCACGTTGCAGCACGCGCTGAAACTCGGCGGCGCAGTGGAAGCAGTGCTGACTCGACTTGGCTTCAACCTCACGCAGGTACCGGATGGCCATTTGTGCTGCGGCTCGGCGGGCACTTACTCGCTGACCCAACCGGTGCTGGCGCGGCAACTGCGTGACCAACGACTTAACGCCTTGGAAAGTGGTCGCCCTGAGTTGATCGTCACCTCCAATGTGGGCTGTCAGAGCCATCTGGCGAGCGCCGGGCGCACGCCGGTCAGGCACTGGATCGAACTGGTGGATCAGTCATTGGCAGAATGAAGTCCGTAGGATTCTTCGTTTGCCCGCGTGGGCGAAGGCTGCGATCTTTTCCAGTATCCATTTCGTCACCGTGGCAGGAATTTTTTCCATGACCGTGCAGCCGTTCGTCAACCCCGACCTGATCCGCCAACGCTTCTCTCGAGCGATGTCCGACATGTACAGAGAAGAGGTGCCGCTGTACGGCGCGCTGATGAAACTGGTGGAGAAAACCAATCGCGAAGTGCTGGCGCGTCAGCCTGACATTGCCGGCCAGCTCAATCGCACCGGCGAAATCGAGCGGCTGGAAATGGAACGCCACGGCGCCATCCGCGTCGGCACCGCGAGCGAACTGGCCACCCTCGCCCGCTTGTTCGCGGTGATGGGCATGCAACCGGTGGGTTATTACGACCTGACTCCGGCGGGCGTACCGGTGCATTCAACGGCGTTTCGCGCGGTGCATGAAGAGGCGCTGCAGGTCAGCCCATTTCGCGTGTTCACCTCGTTGCTGCGCCTGGAGCTGATTGAAGACGCTGAACTGCGTTCGTTTGCCGAGTCAGTGTTGGCCCGTCGTTCGATCTTTACTGACTCCGCGTTGCGGCTGATTGATCAGGCGGAAACGGCAGGCGGACTGAATGACGCCGAAGCCGCGGAATTCGTCCGACAGGCCCTGGAGACCTTTCGCTGGCACCACAGCGCCACGGTCACCGCAGCGCAATATCAGAAACTCAGTGCTCAGCACCGTTTGATCGCCGACGTCGTTGCCTTCAAAGGTCCGCATATCAATCACCTTACGCCGCGCACGCTGGACATCGACACCGTGCAGCAACAGATGCTCGCCCATGGCATCACACCGAAAGCGGTGATCGAAGGCCCACCGCGCCGCAACTGCCCGATCCTGCTGCGCCAGACCAGCTTCAAAGCGCTGGAAGAGCCGATCGCCTTCACCGATCAGCCCGAAACCTGTGGCAGCCACAGCGCGCGGTTCGGCGAAATTGAACAACGCGGCGCAGCTCTGACACCCAAGGGTCGCGCGCTGTATGACCGTTTATTGAACGCCGCTCGCGATGAACTCGGCGACTTTCCCAATGAAGCCAATGCCGCACGCTACAACGCGCTGATGACTCAGCACTTTGCCGAATTTCCTGACAGCGTCGAGGGCATGCGCGAACAAGGGCTGGCGTACTTTCGTTATTTTGCTACGGAAAAGGGCATCGCGGCGCACGGACTTGGCGAATCGTCACTGGAGGATTTATTGCGCGAAGGCTATGTGAAAGCGGAGCCGCTGGTGTACGAAGATTTCCTACCGGTGAGCGCAGCGGGGATTTTTCAGTCGAACCTGGGGGATGCCGCACAGGCGCATTACGGCGAGCACTCCAATCGACAGGCTTTCGAACAGGCGCTGGGGCGTTCGACTATTGATGAGCTGGGCTTGTATGCCGAGACGCAACGGCGGTCGATTGAGGAATGTGCCGAAACTTTGGGTATCAAGCTGACCTGACGTTTTCCCTTGTAGGAGTGAGCCTGCTCGCGATAGCGGAGTGTCAGTCACCCCATGCTCTGCCTGACCCGCCGCCTTCGCGAGCAAGCCCGCTCCCACACATTCCGGGGTGGGTTCAATATTGCGGGCAAACCACAGATCCCTTGCAGGAGTCAGCTTGCTCGCGAAAGCGGTGTGTCAGTCACCCATGCTTTGCCTGAACAGACGCCTTCGCGAGCAAGCTCGCTCCCACAGGTGTTGTGGTGGGCTCAAGATTGCGGCTAGCCAAATCCCCTGTGGGAGCGAGCCTGCTCGCGAAGCAACCACCTCGGTCCCGGCAAATACCCAACTGCGCAAGAAGTTGCGCAGTAGGTCGTAATATTTCAGGGCCTAAATCCTCTGCAGTTCAAGCGGCGCAAGGCCTGCAGCCAAGTGCGCAAGAAGTTGCGCAGTACTGCGCAACTTCTTGCGACTTTCTCCCGACTTTCCCGCTGAAAATCGCCCCGAGTGATCATCGACTACCGTGACGCCCCCGCCACCCGGGCTCCGCGCAAAACCTGGCACGCTCCTTGATAACCCTCAGCCACCCACCGGGCGATTTCGCCTCCGGGCACCCTCAATTTATCCGCAAGGAGAGCACCCCATGGCAACACCAGCGTACATGTCGGTTACCGGCGAAAAACAAGGCCTGATCACTGCCGGCGCGTTCACCGCCGACTCCGTTGGCAACACTTACCAGGAAGGCCACGAAGACCAGGTCATGGTTCAGGCTTTCACCCACGACGTGATCATCCCGCGTGACCCGCAATCCGGTCAGCCAACCGGTCAGCGCGTGCACAAGCCAGTTGTGATCACCAAGGTCTACGACAAGGCTTCGCCACTGCTGCAAGCAGCACTGACTTCCGGCGAGCGCATGAGCGAAATCGTTATCCAGTGGTACCGCACTTCGGCCCAAGGCACCCAAGAGCACTACTACACCACCAAACTGGAAGACGCGATCATCGTCGCCATCAACAACAAAATGCACAACTGCCAGGATCCAGGCAACGCGCACTTCACCCACCTGGAAGAAGTGCAGTTCACCTACCGCAAAATCACCTGGACCCACGAAGTATCCGGTACTTCGGGTTCCGATGACTGGCGTGCTCCAGTCGTTTAATTACGGCTGACCGTTACACGCATCGGCCAGCTCTGCTGGTCGATGTTGTTTACGCCCCTCCAGAATTTCGCGTACGTTGAGCCGCTTTTTTTTGCGGCCGTCGACGAGCGCCGCTGTACAGCACGAGGAACAAGGGATGTTCGCGCCGGCCAATGAAACCCACTTTGCCCTGACCATCGAAGGGCTTTCCGCTGATTTTCAGGTATTCACCCTGCAAGGCCGGGAAGCCATCAGCCAGCCTTTTGTCTTTGAGGTGGAGCTGGTCAGTGAGCAGCCGTCGCTGGACCTTGAAACCCTGCTGCACAAACCGGCCTTTCTGCAGCTGTCGCCTGACGGCAGCGGCATCCATGGGCAGATCTACCGCGCCGCGCAAGGCGATTCCGGCAAGCGTCTGACGCGTTATTCGGTGACGCTGCGCCCACAACTGGCGTATCTGGCGCACCGCATCAACCAGCGCATCTTCCAGAACCTCAGCGTGCCGAAAATCATCGGCCAGGTGCTGGAAGAGCACGGCATCCAAAGCAACGCCTACGAATTCAAGACCGGCTCGATCTATCCCGAACGCATCTACTGCGTGCAATACGACGAGTCGGATCTGCATTTCATCCAGCGCCTGTGCGAAGAAGAAGGCATTCACTTCCACTTCCAGCACAGCGCCAACGCGCACAAGCTCGTTTTCGGCGACGACCAGACGGTGTTCCCGAAACTGGCCCCAGTGCCCTATCAGCAAGACTCCGGCATGGTCGCCAGCAACCCGGTGATCAAGCGTTTCGACCTGCGCTTGGAAACCCGCACCAGCCGCACCACCCGCCGCGATTACGATTTCGAAAAACCGCGTCTGACCCTGGAAAGCGAAAACCGTGGCGACGCCCTGCCCGACCTCGAAGACTACGATTACCCGGGCCGTTTCATCGACCGCGAGCGCGGCAAGCACTTGGCCAAACGCGCCCTCGAACGTCATCGCAGCGACTTCCAATTGGCCGAAGGCAAGAGTGATCAGCCACTGCTGGTCAGCGGCCATTTCCTCGCCCTGACCGAACACCCGAAAGCCAAGTGGAACGACCTCTGGCTGCTCACCGAAGTCCTGCATGAAGGCAAGCAGCCGCAAGTGCTCGAGGAGTCGGTGACCAGCGACACCACGGCATTGAAAGACGATTTCCATCAGGGTTATCGCAACCGCTTCCAGGCCACGCCGTGGGACGTACCCAATCGCCCGCCGCTGCGCCACCCGAAACCACGCATCCTCGGCAGCCAGAGCGCGGTGGTTACCGGCCCGAAAGGCGAAGAAATCCACTGCGACGAATACGGCCGGGTCAAAGTCCAGTTCCACTGGGACCGCGAAGGCCAGGCCGACGACAAGACCAGTTGCTGGCTGCGCGCCTCCAGCGCCTGGGCCGGCGCCCAGTACGGCGGCATCGCCATCCCGCGCATCGGCATGGAAGTGCTGGTCACGTTCCTTGAAGGCGACCCCGATCAACCGCTGATCAGCGGCTGCCTGTACCACAAGGAAAACACCGTCCCCTATCCACTGCCGGCAAACAAGACCCGCAGCACCTTCAAGACCCTGAGTTCGATGGGCGGTGGCGGCTACAACGAACTGCGCATCGAAGACAAAAAAGGTCAGGAACAAATTTACCTGCACGCCCAGCGCGACTGGGACGAAAACATCGAGCACGACCAGAAAATCCGCGTCGGCAACGAACGCCACGACACCGTCGAGCAAAACAGCTACAGCGAATTCAAGGCCGAAGAACACCACACCGTCTACGCCGACCGCAAAGTCGAAACCCGCGCCAACGACCACCTCACCGTCGGCGTCAACCAGCACATCAAGATCGGCACCGGCCAGTTCATCGACGCAGGCCAGGAAATCCACCTGAGCAGCGGCATGAAAGTGGTCATGGAAGCCGGCGCCGAACTCACGCTGGTCGGCGGTGGCAGCTTTATCAAGATCGACGCCGCCGGCGTGACCCTGAGCGGGCCGGTGATCAACATGAATTCCGGTGGTAGCCCTGGCGTTGGTACGGGCGCCGCGCCATTGATGCCCGGCGTGTTGAAACAGGCGGATGCAGATAAGGCTGGGCAGGTAGTGAAACCTTCGCTCGGTTCGTTCAAAGCTCAATCGAAGGCGGGCGTCTTGCTGCCCACTCCATCATGTCATCTGGATGCGAGCGGTCATTGCCCGATCCACCAACCCGGTGCGTCGGCATGATTAAGTCCATCGAATCGCCGTTCAAACAGTCCACGACGACAGGCGCGATGTGTCTGATTCTGGACAGAAGCTTTGATGCGGATCTGCTCAGTCACTTGTTCCAGAGTGACGAACAGTACCGCCCCAGCTGCCTTCCACTGTTCACCAATACCCCCTACGCAGACTTGCAACCAGCAGGCCCATACGTCGTCCTGTATCCGGAGAGGCAAACCGTTGCTCCCTACGTCAGCACTTTGCTGGAGCAGTCTGATGCAGGTTGCGTCGCCTGGTTAAGCGGCTCCGCTTTGCTGGATCAGGGCGTGGAACACTGGCGGAGCTTGTTGACCGTGCGCACCGACGAAGAACCGCAACAGATGATGCGTTTCTTCGATCCGCGCTGGCTCGAACCGTTGCTGCTTGCACTCGACGAGACCGAAAGAGCGCAGTTCATGGGGCCGTTCAGCGCGCTGGCATGGCGTAACGAGATTGGCTGGCGCTTCTACGCAAAACCTCCTCACACCCCGCCGACAGCCAAGCAGCCACCGGCATGGCTATACGTGGGCGAAGAACGTCAGGCATTGATCGAACAGGGCCGGCTCAGAGTCATCGCCACGCGCTTCGCGGACGATTACCGCGAGGTTCTGCCGACGGATGACCGCGTCGAGTTCGTTCATCGCCAGTTACTGGCCGCAAAAGATACGGGATACGAGCAAATGGCCGATCAGGAGCGCTGGCTTCGCGTAGCGATCCAGCGTGGCGACCGATTCTGGAAGCAGCCGCCCGCCACCGAGTTGCTCGCGCGTGACGACATAGCGCTCGGCGACAAGCTGACTCAACTGGAAAGCCTGTGAATCACAAGGACGATGAGCAATGAGCACCACCTACACCGTTAAGAGCGGCGACACTCTTGGCAGCATTGCCGCCGCCAACAAATGCTCCGTGGCCGATCTACGAGCGCTGAATCCGATCATCACCGACCCCAACCACATCAAGCCTGGATGGGCGCTGCAATTGCCGGCAGCCAAGGTTTTGCCGCCGCCGAAACACGCCGAGAACAAGAGCACCACAGCCGTCAAAGGCGCAGTCGAATGCCAGGATGAACTGGTCGACGTCATCCACATCACCGGCGACGATCACTTTTACGTGCTGACGGAAAAAGAATCGAAAGAGCTGCAGAAGCAATCCGACCTCGTCAAAAAACTCATGGACGAGCTGCACCAGAATCTCGCCAAGGCGACCGAAGCCAGGCTGTGCGCCAAGACCAAAGATCCGCAAGCCAATTGCACCTGCACGCGCTGCGTCAAGGATGCCTGGAACGCCAAGGCTGAAGAAGCCGGGCTGCTGCAGCGCTCGCCTCCGGTTGTGGCAAAACCGAAAGCTGTCATCGAGCGCAAGGAAGACCTGCAAGGCCAATTGGCGACGGTGCAGAAGGCCCGCGATTGGTATCAGCGTTACACGCCCCAGCCGGCTTTTGAAGGCAGCTATCTGGAAACCAACTGGGAGGGCTTGCGCGCTAAAAAAGTCGCTGAACTGAACGCCGAGATTCAATCGCTGCGCACCCGCATCGCCGCGCAAGGCAAAGCCGAAGCTGGCGACAGCTCTACGAGTGCCAGCGGTGCAGCTCCGGATCTCAAGCACGGCAAAGGCAAAGGCACCGAAACGCAAAAAGGCAAGCAGGTCAAAACCGGCATCACCGTCGTCGAGTACATCTCCTTCAGCGATCCGACCCGACGCCACTACATTCCGGTACGCACGCGAGAAGAATTCACTTGGCGGGTCAAAGTGCCAACCACGGTGATGCGTGGCAAACCGCTGGATAAAAATCTGGCCAAGGATTTGCTCAAGGACATTCGCACTGCTGTCAGCGATGGCCGCAAGACCAGCCCGCTGGGCAGCCTCGAGGCCAAGTTCACCTCTTGGACGAGCAAGGACGACAACCTGCTCAACGCCCTGCATAAAGAATGCTCGTGGACATCCAACGAAGCCGACTCGGCCAAATACGCCGTATCGGCCGAAGCCCACGCCTTTCGCTTTGCCGCCACGGCCAGCGCCGGGATCAACAGCTGGGAGCCCGGCAAAGGCAACGTCGAAGTCGGCGTCAAAGCCAGCGCCGCCATCTCGCTGGCTGAAGGCTCGATAGCGCTGAAGAGTTACTTTCCGGATCAGGGCGGTTACGTGGTGCGCATGCCGTACCGCAACGCCGAAGGCAAAGAAGTCGTCAGCGACATCGGCATCTTCCGCCTCGACGGCAAGGTCGAGCTGTCGTGTTTCGCTGGCGCGACGGCCCAAGGCCAAGCTGGCGTCAAAGCCCAATACAAACCCAAGGAAGTAGAAGCCTCCGGGGCAACAGCCCTGCTAAGCCCGCCCGACATGGCCGTCGACAAGAAACGCGGCGGCAGCCTGGGATTGAAAGGCAACGCCTTTGCCGGCGTACAAGGCGGCGGCACCGTCACCGGCACGTTGAAGTGGCTTGATTCGACCAAACAAGGGGTCGGCAAGATCGTCGCAGGACAGGCGAATGACAGCGGCAGCACAGACTGGTCGAGCCTGGTGGAGATCAAGGCTGAAGGGAACGCGGCGCTGGGTATTGGGGCTAGTTTTGATTTTGGGATTGAGATCACCAATAACCGTTTAGCAATAAATTGCAAAGCGAGTCTGGTTTTCGGACCTGGCGCAGGAGGTGGTTTCGGTACAGCAGTCGACCTCGAGAAGATCGGTGACCTGATCTACGTCTTCTGCAATGCTCTATCAAAGGCAGATTTTCATTACCAGCTAGCAGTAACTAAAGAAGCTTTTCAATACATGGCGGCAGGCCTGTTTAAAATCGCAACAAACCCAGGACAGTCTGTGAGTGAGGCATTTGAAGGTGGATTCATCAAGATGTCGTTGTGGTGGAAAAGGCGCGAAGCCACAAAACAAGAGGCCCAACGCCTTGCCAAATATTTACTGACTAATCAATCGATTAACATCAACAAAAAAATAATACCCTTGCAGATGCTACCACCCGAGACAATTGGCCCCATGCTTCACTTATTAACTGAAAGTTTTGTAGAGTCATGGGCTGAGGTTCAAGAAAAAGCAATCGTCCTTCTTCTTTCGCATTTGCGCAGCTGGAAGCATTTCACTGAAGTATTGGAACACTGCTCTAAGGATGGCAGCAAAGTTAACGCCATGGACAGCCTGAACCGCTTAAACTCTTTACTAGATGGCGCAGAGCAACAACAATTTAACCGTTTCATCGGAACATTGGCGGTTAATATTGATTCAGCGACGCAAGTTTATGGAACAATTGCATGGATGCCCGGTTTAGCTTGGCGCAAAGAGCGAACTCTTATGGCAGCTAGGCGTAGTAACCATTTCGACGGTCTGGCTTGAACAAAGGCGCCTATAGCGCCTTTGTCCTTTATTATCATCTAAGCGGTTCGCCCGTTTGGACCGCACAACGAAATCCAGTTCCAGGATAGTAGGCGTCCTGGTCTGGATTATCGGGCCAGCGCCGTACAATCGGTGCAGCTGATAAAGGCGCCTCAGGATAATTGGAACCCCGTCTTACTTTTTGTGTTCCGGTATTTGGCCCTTGCGGATCATCAACGGGAGATTTTTTATAATAATCTCTGTCATACCAATCATTTACCCAGTCCGTCGCATTCCCGGACAAGTTAAAAATACCCAGAGGGGTTGGTGGAAATCGATCCACCGCAAATGTCCCATCTTCCCCTTCAAAGGGAAAGTTTTTACCAAAATTCAGACTCCCGTTGCTCGTCGGAAAAAGAATATGCAATCCGCGATTGCGCGCAGCGAACTCCCACTGGGCTTCAGTCGGAAGATCTACTGGGTAACCACTCAAATCGCCAACCCACTTACAAAAATCCTTCGCCTCCTGCCAGTGCTTCGTCGGCGCTGGCAGCTTGGGAGTGTACATGCTCTTTAAATCCGCTCTCTCGCGATATTCGGCGTCGAACAGTTCCCTGCCTTGCGTAGAAAAAAATACATCGAATTCGCCAATAGTCGTTTGATACTTAGAAATATAATACGAACTCAATTTAACCGGATGCACAAAGTCATCGTTACCGTCACGGCTGATATTACAAAGCTGCTCCGGCTCCTGCCCGCAAGGCCAGGTACAAACCTCTTTTTCATCGTATTCACAAATCCAGCCAAAATCGCCCATATCAAACTGGCCACCTTCGACAAAGACCATGTTGTCAATCGACTGGACTACGGTATTGAGAACCTTGTCACGAAGCTCGGTCGAGAGATCAGGGTATTTCGTTTCCACGGTCGCTGCGATGGAGGCCACTTTTTCGGGCGACAAGGTTTTGCTAGCCGGCAGCGGACCTGATTCAGCTTCACAGCCGACCAAGAGCATCAAGGCAGGAAGGGCAAGCACAAACTGACGTAACACAGGCTATATCCTTATAAGGTGCGTCTGAAGGACAAACATACCATCGCCCGGCAAGACTACAAAATAACAAGTCCTTCAGTGTGCTCACCGCGTGCCTAAACGATGCTCCTCGACATTAAACGAGGCCAAGGCAATGCCTTCCGCTTGCCGCTGCCGTCCGCGCCGGATCAATGGCTGGGAACCCGGTAGGACAATGTCAAAATGAACATTGAGCAGTGGCGCCAGTGGCACCTTCGCAAAACCAGACTCAAAGTTTTCCAGCAGTTTGTACGGAGCATCGGAAGCCAGTGCCAGGATAGTAGGCATCTTGCTGCGGATTATCAGGCCAGCGTCGGACAACGGAAGCAGCGGACATGGGGCCTTCAGGATAATACGAACCACGTTTGACCTTGTAGATTCCAGTTTCTGGCCCTTTTGGATTCTCCGCTGGAGAGTGTCGATAATAATCTTCGCCGTACCAATCGTTAACCCAATCAGTGGCATTTCCTGCCAATCCAAAAACTCCCAACGGATTGGGAGGAAATCGATCGATTGGAAAAGTTTGTCCCCCTCCTTCATTCGGGTAGTTCTTTCCAAAATCCAAACTACCCGTATCGGTAGGAAAAAGAATATGTTTGCCGTCATTTCTAGCCACGAATTCCCACTGCGCTTCTGTAGGTAAATCTATAGGATACCCGCTGAGCTCAGCCAACCATACGCAGTAATCCTTCGCTTCTTGCCAACTTTTGGTAAAAGCAGGCAAGTCCGGTTGATAGCGAAACTTTAAATCCTCTCTTTTGCGCTTTTCGGAGTCGAAAAGCGGCAGCCCTTTGGCGTTAAAAAATAGATCAAACTCTTTCAATGACACTTGATACTTTGAAAAATAAAAACCGCTCAACTTAACGAAATGAACGAAATCATCATTACCATCGCTGCTAATATTACAAAGCTGCTCCGGCTCCTGCCCGCAAGGCCAGGTACAAACATCTTTTTCATCGTATTCACAAATCCAGCCAAAATCGCCCATATCAAACTGGCCACCTTCGACAAAGACCATGTTGTCAATCGACTGGACTACGGTATTGAGAACCTTGTCACGAAGCTCGGTCGAGAGATCAGGGTATTTCGTTTCCACGGTCGCGGCGATGGAGGCCACTTTTTCGGGCGACAAGGTTTTGCTAGCCGGCAGCGGACCCGATTCAGCCTCACAGCCGACCAAGAGCATCAAGGCAGGAAGGGCAAGCACAAACTGACGTGACACGGGCAATATCCTTATAGAGGTGCGGCAAAGGTCAAATATACCGTTGCGTGCCGAGACTACAAATTACCAATCTGCCGTGCGCTATCTGACCACTACAGCGATGCCCATCAGAAAACCGGGCTGAACCGGCAAATTAAGCTTCACCTAAGCTTTCCTCGCTAGCATCCCGGTTCATCGACCTGTCGTCTTGAGCCGTGGATGAGTCCCTCCGACATGAAAGCCTTTGATCTACCTACCCGACCGTATCCCAACTTCAGTCTTGTTCTGGTCAATTACAAAACCCCGGACATTACCCGCATGTGTCTGGAACTGTTGCGCGAGCATGCCCAGGCGCAGGGCATTCCAGTGTGGGTGGTGGATAACGATTCGGCGGATGCCAGCCTCGATTATTTGCGTTCGCTGGACTGGATCAATCTGATCGAGCGGCCGTCCCCGGGTAAGGAGATGGGGCACATCGCTCATGGCAAGGCACTGGATCTGGCCTTGGCGAAAGTTGAGACCGATTATTTGTTTCTGCTGCACACGGACACCTTTGTCTACGACATGGAAGTGTTCGCGATGATGATGCGCGAGTGCACGAAAAGTGCGGACATGGCGGCGGTGGGTTGTGTTGAGCAACTTGATCGTGGGTGGCTGCGAGATACCTGGCGGTTAACTTCGCGATTCTGCAAACATCATGTTCGTCGGCTCAAAGTTCATCTTGGCCTGCGTTCAAAACCGCCACGCCCGTATAAAGAAACCCATCTGAAAAGTTTCTGCACGCTGTGGAATGCGCGGCTGATGAAGTCGCTGGGTTTGCACTTCTGCATGGATGAGGAGGTACCTGGTTACACACTGCAGGATCGAATGGTCGGGTTGGGCTATGGCGTCAGGTTTCTCTCGCCGCGGAAAATCTTCCGCTATCTGGATCACATCCAGGCCGGCACCGTAGCGGCGGCAGGCACGTACGGCAAGGATCACCGCCGTACGAAGATGTATCAGCAGACTCTGAAGCGCTTGCAAGGGCAGCAGGCCAAAGCCGGGATGCCAGCTGCGACATGATCGAAAACAATAAAAAAGGGCGACTTCAAAGTCGCCCTTTTTTGTATTTTGATTTTGCATACATCTGTCACGGTGGTGGAGTTCGCCCAGTGTTACGGCCTGGCAATCCTTGCACCGGTAAAGAGCCCTGACACTGGGCGAACGCGGAGGATTTTAATTCAATCCAATGCATATGTCGTCAGGTAGAAAGATGAAATTTTTGAAATGAAAAGTTAAAAACTGTGTTTACCGATTTTCTCCGAGAATTGTCCGACAAAAAACATTTATATGATTGTTCTCATACCTAAAGTTGTACAAGAACAATCAACTTGTAGAGCGATTACTCAACTATCGTGCTGACTAGTCACTTTCAGGATATCGGTGTAAGTGACAATAACGCTCTGCCCTACTTTCAGATCTTTCAATTTGGCTCGAATCTCCGGCTTCTTCACATCGAGCGTCTTCGATTGTCCGGACGGGTTTTCGAGGGTGACCTGATTGGTCTTCAAATCAATTTTGCTGATTTTCAGTTGCACCTGAACCTGCCGATAGGCCTCACCGCCCGGGTTGTCGCTGCCCGGCGCCTTGCGCAGTTCGCCGGTGCGTTCGGTGGTGCCTGGCAGACCTTTATCCACATCTGTATCGAGATAAGCGGCGACAGATCGCTGCACCTCGATCTTCACCAAGTCCCCTACTTTAAGATTGGCGAGGTTTTTCGCTTTGTCGCTGAGCTGAACGTGGACTTGTCGCCCCTCGGGGCCTTCCAGCACGACTTGATGATTGGCCGGGTCAACGGAGAGCACTTTGGTGGTAACGGAATCGGCCTCAACGGCGGCGGATAACGGAATGTCGGCAGCCAGAGCGCCGAAACTGGTGGCAGAAAGCAGCGTTGCGAGGGTGATGGCCTTGGCCAGAGCGTCGAGCTTCATATGCATTACTTTCCCTGTGATGAAATGGCGACGCCCGCTGCCGAATCGACTTCAGCGACGGGCGTGCCGGTGAGCATAGACGCTGTTCAGGGCTTGACTTGGGTTTGTGGGCCGCGGGTATGTGGCTCGGCGGTCTCTTGCGCCGTGGATTCGCCACTTGGCGTGCCTTTGCCGCTGTCCTGTCGCTGCTTGGGATCGGTGGGGCGCAGGGCGTCGTTGTCGCGCTCGGTTTCGCCGGCCGGGCGCGGTTCGTCGGGGTTGTCGTTCTGATTGACGGTTGTATTCACGGCGGTAGTCCTCAGGCTTCGGGATCGTCGAGTTCGCGGGCGACGTTGACCTCGGGTGACTGCTTGTGCAGATCGTCGGCTTTGGCGCGTAGCAATTGCCATTGCTCAAGGTCGATCGCGCCTTGGCCGAGCAGGTCATCGGCGATGCGCTGCAGATCGAAATAGTGAGCGTCGGGCGATTGCTGCCAAAGAGTCTGATCGTCGAACAGGCGTTGCCAGGTGTTGAGGTCTGGGAGTTGCACGTCGTCGCTCATGGGTGAGTCCGAAAATGGCGGGTTTCTGGGTAGAGCGTATTGGCGAAGGGAGAGTTCCGAGCGGTTTGATTAGTGGTGACCTTGCTGACGCCATCGCTGGCAAGCCAGCTCCCACAGGGATTGGGGTTAAGCTGTAATTCATCGGTGTTTTTGGGATAGCTATCGCGAGCAGGCTCACTCCTACAAAAGCAAGAGCAAGAGCAAGAACAAAAGATCGCAGCCTTCGGCAGCTCCAGTGATCGCGCCAACCATGAGGTCGAGTGTCAGCTCGCCTGCTCTTGGTCTTGATCCACCGGCGACGTCGGAAGGCTGAGTGGAGGGATTGATCCGGGGGTGGGAGCGCAGCGACCGTCTGGCGCAGCCAGACACAGCGGAAGGAGGTGCAGCGAAGCAAACCGTAGCCGCTGCGCCCGGATCGATCCCGCAGCGAAGGAACCCGAGCCTGCGAGGGCCGAACGTAGGAGCTAGCGTTTTTTGCTTACTTTTTTAGGCGCTTGTAAAAAAGTAAGTCGCCGTAAGGGCGAAACCGCCAGCCGCCAATACCGCAGCAATGGATATGTACTCGGTCAAAGATCCTCACCGCCTGACAAAAAGCCTTCGCGAGCAAGCTCGCTCCCGCAGGCAAACTGCACCTACCGTTAATACCCGGTCATTTCCAGATAGCCCTGGCCAGGATGGCTGCCATCAATCTTCACCGGCCCCTCCCAATACGGAATACGCAAATCCATCCACGCATTGCGATTGAGCGCATCAACGCTGATATCGAGTTGCTTGTCAGGAATGCGGATCGACCATTTCACCGGCATCGGTCGATCAGCCACCTTGGCCGTGTCCTGCGGCACAAGGCTGATCTGCTCGCTGCGCAATGTCTGAATCTGCCCGTCAGCGGCGATCCACGTGCCGGTCAGATAAGGTGCGCCGTCCTTCTGCCGCATGCGATAGAGCATCACATGTTCGCCGCTGTCCAGATGCAGCGAGAACCAGTCCCAGCCGGTCTGATTAGCGGTCAGCGGCTGACTGCTCCACTCGCGATCGAGCCACGCCGGGCCGCTGACGGTATAGGTCTGGCCGTCGATCTGCAGCGTGCCGCTGGCTTGAAAAAACGGCTGGCTGTAGTAATACGAGGCCTGACCTTCTTCAGATTTCTGGCTGAAACCCTGGTCGCCCTGCAGCACCAGCGGGCGGCTTGAGGTGAGGCGAAGTTGATAAGCGAAATTTTTGTCACGAGCACTGAGTTGCATGTCGCGCAACGGATCCTGCGCCTGGCTGGCAAACATCCAGTCGTCGATCCACGCCTCGAACGGCGCCAGCCGTACGCCGGCCTGCCTTACTCCGCCCCGGGCGTAGCGCTCGGCGGCGTGGTGCGCCGAGCGCGAAGTAACCGCCGCATGGCCCAGCCAGATTGTTTGATTGCCCCACCCGGCTTGCTCGGCAACCGGTTTCAGGGCACTGCGAAACAGCGTCCATTGCACGCCGAAATCATTGCCTTGCTGATCCTTCAGATTGGCAGTGACGTACCACCACTCGATGCGAAAACCATCATGCGCGCCGTGATCGGCGGGAAAACTGAACACCCGACCGGGCACCACCGGGGTGAAGGATTGCGCCTGATCGCCCATGCCGGCAAAGCCCTTCTCCTCGGGTGCAGGCTGATCGCAGCCACCGAGCAGCAGCACCAGCATCAACACGATGCTGTTAATCCTCATGGGCAAAGGTCCTCAGCAAGTCCGCCGGTTGCGTGCGGTACAGCGAATACAGCGGCCATGCCGAAGCCAGTAAAGTCGCGAGCAAGGCCAGGCCCATCAGTTGCAACAACTGCAACGGAAACACCCGCAACGGCAAGCGCCAGCCGAACGCCTGCACGTTGATCACAGCATCCAGGCACCACGCCAAGACGATGCCCAGCGGCAGCGCCAACAGCAACGTCAATACGGCGAGCAGCCAGGTCTGGCCGAGGTTGAGCAGCATCAATTGTTTGCGCGTCACGCCCAGCGCCCACAGCGGTGCGAGTTGACTGAGGCGACTCTGGCTCTGGGTCAGCAGACTGATGAACAGGGCCACGCCGGCGACGGCCAAGGTCAGGCTGTTCAAGGCTGCCGTCGCGGCAAAGGTGCGTTCGAAGACTTGCACCGACCAGCCCTTGAGCCGGGCCTGATCGACGATGTGGTTGTCATCCAGCTCAAAGCGCGCCAGCAAGGCGTTGAGCAACGCCGGAATCTTTGGCGGATCGATGCGCAGATTGAAGCGGTTCGGCGTGAGCTGCGGCCAGCCGCGCAACAGGTGCTCGCTGCTGATCAGCACGTGCCCTTTCGGATTGCCATAGTCGGCATAGATGCCGACGATGCGCGGCGACCACGTGCCGTTCGGCGTCGGAATACGCAGATGCTCGCCCGCCTTCACTCTCAGCCGTCGTGCCAGTTGTTCGCTGAGCATCACCGCATCATCCGTCGCCAGTTTCCCCCACGGATCGCTGCCACTGCTGTCGAGCAACGGCCAATGCTGGCGATAGTGCGGGTGGTCGATGATGCCGTAGACATCCGCCGGCCAGCCTTGCAGCGTCACCGAAACCTGCCAGTTGGGCAGCACAGCGGTGACCGTCGGCTGCTGCTTGAGCCAACTGTGCATCTCGCGGGCCTGCGCCGGGTTGGCCGGGTTGATGTACAACTCGGCGCTCAGGCGTTGTTCGAGCCAGTCGTTGAAGGTCTGGCGAAAACCGGCGGTCATGCTGCCGGCGCCGATGTTGGCGGCGAGCGCCAACAGCAGCGCCATCAGCGCCAGACTCAGGGCAGGCAGTTGCTGGCGGCAGTCGGCGAGAAACCACTGGCCGAGCACCGAACGACTGCGCCCCAGCAACGGGTTCAACAACGCGCTGAGCAGCACCGGCAAGGCCAGCGCGGCACCGAGCAACAGCCCGGCCATCAGCACGAAACCGCTGCTCAGGCTGTCGCCCCAGATCAACGCCGCCAGCGCAATCGCCAGCAGTGCCGTCGCCAGCCAACCCTGTCGGCGCAACCAGCGCGAATATTGTTGATGCCACGCCTGCGGATCGGCCACCGCCAGCAACGGCAGGCGCGCCGCCCGCAGCAGACTGTTGGCCCCGGCCAGCAATGCGCCGAGCAAGCTCAGACCGATGCCGCTGAACCACCACCAGGGACTCAGACGCAACTGCCCCGCCACTTCCGCGCCATACAGACCGCGCAGGCTGGCGGCGACGTCCGGCAGCAGAACACTGGCCAGCCAGTAGCCGCTGATCACACCGAACAACCCACCGATCAGCGCCAGCACACCTAGTTCAACCACCAGACACGCGATCAGCATTCGCGCACTGACGCCGCAAGCACGCAATGTGCGCAGCAAGCCTCGGCGCTGTTCCAAAGCGAGGCCGATGGCGGCGTGGACGATGAACAAGCCGACCAGAAACGACAGAAATCCAAGCGCATCAAGATTGAGGTGAAAGCTCTCGGTCAGCCGCGCCAGATTGTTTTCTTCACCGCTGCTTTTGAGCTGCAAGCGTTCGTTGAAACTCGCTGGTAATTCCTGATGAAAATCCTTGGGCAACAGCAGTCGCGACAATTGCTCAGGTTGTTCGAGCAGGCGTTGCGCGGCGCCGATGTCGACCAGTAACAGGCCCGGCGCCATGTCCTTCTGCGCGAGCAGCGGCGGCAGGGTCTGGCCGTTCGCGGTTTGCGCTGTATCACCTTCGCTCAAGCCGAGCATTTGCAGGGTGTCCGGAGAAATCCAGGTGCTGCCCGGCGGGCTGAAAAATTCGACGATGCGCTCAATCGGCATCGCCTGCCCGGCCACTGCGGAATCCCCCGGCAACGACACCGGCTCGATGCCCATCACCTGAATCCGCTGGTCTTCGTGGCCCTTGAGCGTTAGCCGGCCCTGCAACACCGGCGACACCGGCCAGCCCTGACGGCGCAACTCGATAAACCAACGCTGGGGAAATGGAGCACCATTCGGTGTGCTCAGGCTGGCTTGCGGTTCGCCGCCGATCATCTGGCTGGCCCGCGCGTAGCTGTCGCGGGCCTGACTGTTCAGCGCCTCGACGCCAGTGAGCAGACTGGTGGCCAGCCACAACCCGGTCAGCACACTGAAAAACTGCACAGGATGGCGCCGCCAGTGGCTGAGCAGCGCACGCAGGGTTTGCCGCCAGATCATCAGGCCACCCGCCCGTTCGACAACACCACACGCTGGGCCAATCGCGCCGCGACGCGCTGGCTGTGAGTGACCATCAGCAGGGTCGTCGGCGTGTCATCGAGCAATTCCAGCAACAGCCGCAGCACTTCATCACTGGTCGTTTCATCGAGGCTGCCGGTGGGTTCATCGGCCAACAGCAATTTCGGCTGCGAGGCCAATGCTCGGCCCAATGCGACCCGCTGCTGCTGGCCGCCGGAAAGTTGTTCGGGATACCGCGAGAGCAGATCGCCCAGCCCCAGACGCTGCACCAGATGCGCCTGCCACCGCGGCTCATGGCGCCCAGCCAGGCGCGCCTGAAACGCAAGGTTGTCTTCCACGCGCAAACTGCCGATCAGGTTGAACTGCTGAAACACCAGACCGATTTCCGTGCGGCGCCAGTTCGCCAGTTGCCCTTCGCTCATGGATTCCAGGCGATGTCCGCCGCTGCGAATGCTGCCGCTGTCGACCTTGTCCAGTCCGGCCACCAGATGCAGCAGCGTGCTTTTGCCACTGCCCGATTCACCCATCAGCGCGAGGCTGCTGCCGGCCTCCAGCGTCAGGTCGACGCCTTGCAGTACCGGCAACGAACCCTGGGGCGTGGCATAGCTTTTGAAAACGTCGCGAACCTCAAGCATGAGCAAACCCGATCATCGAACCTGGGCCAAGGATAGCGGCCCGGAGCGGTATTTGTCCGCTGGTCATCTGTTTCATTGAACAACAGCTGAGAGTGCCGCTGCCTGTGCAGGCCTCTTCGCGAGCAGGCTCGCTCCCATAGGGAGATCGCGTTCCAATGTGGGAGCGAGCCTGTTCGCGAAGAGGCCCGCCCGAACAATTCAAAAACTCACTGCCCCGAAGCCACACTCGCCGGCGCCCGCTCAGGCGTCACGATGCTGCCCAGATCGATATGCTTCCACTCAGGCTTGGCCCCCAGCCGCGCATTGAAGCGGTAGTTGAAGGTGAACTCATCCGCCGTCGGCATGCTCAGCGGTTTGCCATACACCGCCTCAATCCCCGCCAGGTCGTAACCCATCACCTGCAACAGCGTCGGGAAAATGTTGTAGTGGCTGGAGCGGTCCTTGTTTGTCGGCAAATTCGCCGCCCAGTCCGGTGTCTGCAATCCACGGCCCTGAATCACCACCAGCGGCACCAGCCCTTCCTCTTCCACCGGGTCGCCGCCGCAGTGGGTATTCAAGCCCGGGTTGCCGCGCTCATGCAGATCCTGACCATGATCGGAGGTGTAGATCAGCAGCGCGTTGTTCAGGTTGGCCTGGGCAAACACCCGGGCGAAAAATTCGCCAACGTTCCACAACAGCGTGTTCTTGTAGGCGTTGCGATACAGCACCCAGTCATCCGGCTGGCCATTGAAACCGGCGCGTTCGCCAGTGTCGGCGACTTCGGTGAACTGCCCGCGTGGCAGCGTTGGCCGGTAAGCCATGAACGCGTCCGGGTATTTGTCATGCACCGGAAAATGCGCGCCGACCTTGTTGATCACGATCAGCTCCGCGTGATCGTCGTTGAGCAATTCGATCAGCTTCGCCGCTGCCGCCATATCGCGGTCGCGCACGCTGGTCTGGTCGAATTGCACGAAACTGTCGATGTCGTTTTTCTCGGCAGCGGTCATCAGGTTCTGCAGATTGCCGGCCGTGCGCTGGGCGTCGATGTACACCGTGCCGAGCCCGGCCTTTTTCGCGTACTGCCAGATCGACGGCAACGTGCTGTTCATGCGTCTGTAGTCGGCGCGGGTGCCGCCGTAGCGCAAGGTGACGTTGGTGTCGGCGCTGCAATTGGCAATGGACGCGGCATAACCGAAGTTGAAGACATCAACCCCGGCCGGTGCTTGCTTGAGGTTGCTGTGCACACCGAACGGCGCGTTGATATCGAGGTAATTGCCGGAAATGCTTTCGTCGATGATCAGCACGATGTCGTGGTCAATGGCAGGTGCGGCGCGTGTGAGCGTCACAGGTTCACGCGGGCCGACGGTGTCATGCAGCGCTTCGTAGGCAAACAGATTCAGGTAGGCCAGCGGCGTGTACATGATCGGCAGTCCACGCGCGCCCTCGCCCGCCCGTAAAAACAGCAATCCGCTGAGCATCAACACGCCGATGACCGGCGCCGCTACTCGCAACGTGTTGGAGATGAACAGCGCATGACGCGGTTTGAGCCCGATGCCGAACAACAGCAACAAGCCACTGAGCACCGCGCGCAGGATCGCATCGCGGTACTGATACGCGGCTTCCTGAATGAAGCCGCCGGAGTACACCAGCGAGACAAAATCGCTGTACCTCAGGTAATCCGCGGTGACCCGGGTGTAAACATCAAAAAAAACTGCTGCGGCAAACATCGTTAATGCGAATGTATGTCGAACGAGAGCCTGACGTATATACGCACTTAGATATAACGCGAAAGTAAGCGCCAAAAACATCGCGCCAAAAACAAGTGCATTGAAACCCCAACCGATAGCATTTAACCGTTCCAGATAATGGTCGGAAAAGAGCAACAGATAGGCAACTAAGAGCAGTTCCTTGGCGTAGTTGAACATGGCGATACCGGTGGTCGGAAAAGGGCAGATGTCAAAGGTTTGTCGGTCAGAACCTGACACTAGCACCCGGCCATCAAAGCGCAAGAAATGACTGATAGGCGGGAAAAGCGTCAAAAAAACGGTGACTCAAATCTGACACACCCTGAGCGCTTAAAGCCTTTAATTTCGGGGACTTAGACCGTCTGTCGGTTAAATTGAATCTGAACAAATCTGCAAAAAAACAACAAATCCAATCGCAGCAATGACTTGATGGCCAATCGCCAAAAACGCCTCAAGTGTTATACCCGTGCAACATGTCATTTTGCTGACACGCTTTTCAAACCCTGCGCTATACCCCTTTAACCAACTTCTCCCGAACTTCTTTTTTCGTTTTATCGAGGGTGCGCAGATGGACGTGAGCGTATTTGGCACTGGCTATGTCGGACTTATACAAGCCGCTGCACTTGCCGATGTCGGCCATCGGGTTTTATGCATTGATATTGATCCGAACAAGATCAAACAACTGCAACAAGCGGTACCGCCAATCAGTGAGCCAGGCCTGTCCGCGACACTTGAAGAAAACATCAAGGCCGGGCGCTTGTTGTTCAGCACCCAGGCCAGCGATGCGGTGACTCACGCCGAGCTGATTTTCATCGCTGTGGGCACGCCGGCGGACGAAGACGGCTCTGCCGACCTCAGCCATGTGCTCAATGTCGCTCGGCAGATTGCCGGCCTGATGGAGGCTGATCGCACGCTGATCATCAAATCCACGGTGCCGGTCGGCACTGCCGATCAGGTTCTGGCGACGGCCACCAGCGAGTTGCTGCAGCGCGGCAAAACCGCGCTGCAGGTGCGCGTAGTGTCGAACCCGGAATTTCTCAAGGAAGGCAGCGCCCTCGCCGACTGCATGCGCCCGGACCGGATCATCATCGGCACCCGCGACGACGCTGCCCGCGAGCAGATGAGTGAGCTGTATGCGCCGTTCTGCCGCAATCACGAAAAACTGATGTTCATGGACAACCGCAGCGCCGAGCTGACCAAGTACGCAGCCAACGCGATGCTCGCCACCCGCATCAGTTTCATGAACGAACTGGCCAACCTCACCGAGCTGCTCGGCGCCGACATCGAAGCGGTGCGCAAAGGCATCGGTTCCGACCCGCGCATTGGCTACCACTTCATTTATCCGGGCTGCGGCTTCGGTGGCTCGTGCTTTCCCAAGGATCTGCGGGCCCTGCTGCACACCGCTGAACACAACGGCATGCCGCTGAAACTGCTGCGCAGCGTCACCGACGTCAACGACAGCCAGCGGCACATCCTGTTCAGCAAATTGCGCGCGCAGTTTCCGCAAGGCCTGGCCGGCAAATCCATTGCGGTCTGGGGCCTGGCGTTTAAACCGAATACCGATGACATGCGCGAAGCCCCGAGCCGTTATCTGATGGACGCGTTGTGGGCCGAAGGCGCCAGCGTGCACGCCTACGATCCGGAAGCCATGTCCGAGTGCCGGCGCATCTACGGCTATCGCAATGACCTGCACTTGTGCGCGACCCGCGACGACACCCTTGAAGACGCCGACGCGCTGGTGATCTGCACCGAGTGGAAAAACTTCCGTGTGGTCGATTTCGAGCTGCTCGCCGAGAAGCTGCGTTCGAAGGTAATCATCGACGGGCGCAACCTTTACAACCCGGAACAGGTCGCCGCCGCCGGCCTGCATTACAGCGGCATCGGCCTGCGTCACATCGCCCCTGAAGGGCTGCGGCCATGAAGATTCTGGTGACCGGTGCCGCCGGTTTCATTGGTGCCCATTGCGTCCTGCGTTTGCTGCGCGACGGGCATTCGGTGGTCGGCCTGGACAATTTCAACCACTACTACGACCCGCAGCTCAAGCACGACCGCGTGCAGTGGGTGCGCGAGCAGGTGGGCGATTTTCCGCTGGCCACGGTGGATCTGGCCCACGCTTCGGCGATCGACGCGCTGTTTGCCCGCGAGCAGCCACAAGTGGTGATCCATCTGGCCGCGCAGGCCGGGGTGCGTTATTCGCTGGACAATCCACGGGCGTATCTGGACAGCAACCTCAACGGTTTCCTGAACATTCTAGAGAGCTGCCGCCACCATCCGGTCGAGCACCTGATTTATGCCTCGTCGAGTTCGGTTTACGGCGCCAATCAGCACACGCCTTACTCGGTCAAGGATGGCGTCAATCATCCGCTGTCGCTGTACGCCGCGACCAAAAAAGCCAACGAGCTGATGGCGCACAGCTACAGCCATCTGTTCGGCATTCCCTGCACCGGCCTGCGCTTTTTCACCGTGTACGGGCCTTGGGGCCGGCCGGACATGTCGCCGATCCAGTTCGCCCGGGCGATCAGCGAAGGCGAGCCGCTGAAGCTGTTCAATTATGGCGAGCACCAGCGCGACTTCACCTACATCGACGACATCATCGAAAGCATCGCCCGCCTCATCGATCAGCCACCGCAAGCCAACCCACAGTGGGATCGCGAACAGCCCGACCCCGCCAGCAGCATGGCGCCGTGGCGCCTGTTCAACATTGGCGGGCAGCAACCGGTCGCACTGAAAACCTACCTCGCGCTCATGGAAAAACACCTCGATCGCAAAGCCATCGTCGAGCTGCTGCCGCTGCAACCGGGCGACGTGCTCAACACCTGCGCCGAGGCCAGCGATCTGGCCCAGGCCACCGGATTCCAGCCCCGGATAGAACTGGATGAAGGACTGGGCCGCTTCATCGCCTGGTTCCGCAACTACTACCCCACTGCCCGTGCGCCGCTTGCGGCTGATTGAATGCGGAGGACGCCATGACTGGACATGAAAGAAGTGTGTCGATTGCACAGATGCGCCCTGACAAGCGCGTCGACCCGGAACATCGCATGCGCCTCGACGCGGCGATCCATCGTCAGGGTCGCGGCTGGCTCAGCGGCCGCGATGGCGGCCGCCCATGGCAGCTGTCGCGGACCAATCGCGTGGTTGCCTGCCTCGGCGCGCTGACGATTCTCGTGCTGATCTCGCCGGTGCTGCTGGGTCTGGCCCTGGCCATCAAGTTCACCAGCCCGGGGCCGGTGCTGTTCGTGCAGAAACGCACCGGTTATCGCGGGCGCAAGTTCGGCATGTTCAAGTTCCGCACCATGGTCAGCAACGCCGAAGAACTCAAAGAGTCGCTGCGCCACCTGAACAAGCACGGCGCGGACGCCATCGACTTCAAGATCGACAAGGACCCGCGCGTCACCGGCATCGGCAGCTTTCTACGGCGCACCAGCCTCGACGAGCTGCCCAACCTGATCAACGTGGTGACCGGCGACATGCGCCTGGTCGGCCCTCGCCCGACCTCGTTCAACGCCTATCGCTACAAGGACAATCACCTCGCGCGTCTGGCGATCTACCCCGGCATGACCGGTCTGTGGCAGATCTCCGGACGCAGCAACATCGACTTCGACCAGCGCGTTGAGTTGGACCTCAGCTACATCGCCGAGCAGAGCCTTCTGCTTGATCTGAAGATTCTGTTGAAAACCCCCTTCAAAGTATTCAGCGGCCACGGAGCAAGCTAATGGACGGTTCAACCAATAAAAGCCTGAGTATCGCCAGCCCCAGCGAATCGAATCTGACGTCGACCGTGCTGGATCTCGACCTGCGCATTCTGTTCCTGACCGCCGCCAACCCCGGCGCCGGCACCACCACCAGCGCTGTGGCACTGGCCAGTCAACTGGCACAGATGAGCAGCGGCCAGGTGCTGCTCGTCGATGCCAGCCAGTCGGCGAACAACCTTACCCAGCAGATGAACCTCGGCAAGGAGCGCGGCCTGCGCGACCTGCTGTTCAACCCGGACAACCCGCCGCTGTTGCAGGACTGCGTGGTGCAGGTTTCGAGCCTGCCCTTTCATGTGCTGCCCAACGGCCGGCCGATCCGCACGCTGGAACACCTGACCGCCGAGCGCCTGAGCCCGTTGCTCGACCAGTTGGGCAGCCAGTACCGCTTCGTGGTGATCGACGGCGACGCGGTGTACTCCGCCGCCGACACCCTGGTCATCAGCACTCAGGTCGACGGCGTGGTGTTTGTCGTGCGCGCCGAAGACACCCGCTGGGAAGTCGCCCAGGCTGCTGTGCAACGCCTGACCCAGGCCGGGGCGAAAGTGGTCGGCAGCGTGTTCAACCGGCGCAAGTACTACATGCCCAAATGGCTTTACAAAAACCTGTAAGCGAACGCAAAGGATGACGCCATGAACGCCAGAATGCTTGTCCTGCTGTTGCTGCCGCTTGCGGGCTGCTCCAGCAATTCCGACACCCAGAACATGCCGGTGAATATTCTCACCGCCTCCCCGGCCAACGCCCAGGCGACCGACATGCCGAAGATCGAGCAGACCCTGCGCCCGCAGGATGTGCTGGACGTGATCTTCCATATCAGCACCAGCGGCTCGGACGCCTACCGCGTGCAATCGGGCGACCAGATCGGCCTGAATTTCACCGCCGCCAGCCAGCTCAACGGCAACCAGCTGGTGCTGCCCGACGGCACCATCGAGCTGCCGGGCGCCAACACCTCGGTGAAAATCGCCGGGCTGACCAGCGAAGAAGCACGCCAGGAAATCCAGCGCGTCTATCAGCGCAAACAGCTGTTCCAGCCCAACCGCAACCAGCTCACCGTGCAGATCATCAGCCCGCTGAGCAACGAGCAGAACCTGAAAAGCGCCCTCAATCACCCGGCCACCGGCATGAGCCGCGAGATCACCGTCGGCACTGACGGCTACGCGAGTTTTCCGGAAATCGGCGCCGTGCCGCTGCAAGGCATGACCGTCAATCAACTGGAATCCTTCCTCAACAAAAAGTACGCGCAACTGCCGGGCCGCATGACCGTGGACGTGCTGCTCAAGTCCACCGCCGGCAACGAGATCTACGTGCTGGGTGAAGTCGCACAACCGGGCTCGTATCCGATCCGCCGGCCGGTGTCGGTGCTCGAGGCGCTGACCCTGGCGCGCGGCACCAACGTCAAGGCGCGGCTGGATTCGGTGGTGATCATGCGGCGCAACGGCAATCAGGTGAAAGCCGTGCGCTACGACGTTGAAAAAGCCCTGTCCGGCGATGCCCCGCAAATCGCTTACCTGCAACCGGACGACATGCTCTACGTGCCAAAAACCAAACTGGCCAGCGCCGGCGAACTCGCCCGCCAACTGGCTGATGTGGTGCTGTTCCAGGGCGTCGGTTTCAGCTTCGGCTACCGCGTCGACAACAAAGACAGTGACAACTAACTCACAGGTGACCGACATGAACCCAAAGGAAAACTACCTGCATGAGTTCTTCAGGATTTTCTTCGCCAACAAGCAACTGGTGAAGCGCGTCTTCCTGACCTTTGCAGTCATCGCCCTGCTCCTGCCGCTGCTGCTCAAACAGAGCTTCGACATCACCGCGCAGGTCATCGTGCAGTCGAAAAAACTCTCTCAGGGCGACGCCACCACGTCGCTCACGGTGGACAACGCGACCTTCATTCCACCGTCACTGGCGGACATGGAAACCGAGAGCAACATCCTCCGCTCGCCAGCGCTGATCCGCCAGACCATCAGCGAACTGCGCGACAACGGTGAATACAGCCCGCCACCTGGGGTGTTCGCCAAATTGCTCGGCGAACCGTTCAAGCGCTATGTCTCGACACCGCTGCGCGAGTACGTGATCAACCCGTTACGCAACGGGCTCGGCATGGAAACCGATCCGGTGCGTGACACCACCCTCGACGCCCTGACCCAGCAAGCCGTCGACAGCCTGAAAATCGAAACCCTGCCCGGCTCCAACGTGATCTCGATCACTTACAGCTTCCCGGATCCGCGCCAAGGCACGACGTTCGTCAGCGCCCTGCTGCAGAACTATCTGGTCAGCCGTCAGGCGTTGCAATCGATCGATTTGCCGCAGTCGTTCTACGAGACCAAAAAGCACCAGTACCAAGTGCGTCTCGATGGCCTGGAAGGTAACCGCCAAGCACTGCTGGAAAATGTTGGCGCGGCGGATCCGAAGGAAGAAATCACCTTCCGTCTCAATGCAATCAACACTGAAGAACAGGCGCTGAACCTGTATCAGGATCGCCTGCTGCAAAGCCAGCGTTGGCTCGAGTATCTGAAAACCGCGCTGGCCGCCGCCAGCAGCAGCAAGCTCAACGACTACACCTTTCCCTACACCTTCACCACCACCGTCGACAACGTGGCGTTCGAGGATCGGGAAATCAAACAGATGGGCGAGCAACTGACCAGCCAGGTCAGCCGTTACATGAACGATCTGGCGGTATTCCAGCCCGGCAGCGAGCCGATGCTGTTGACTCGCGAACAGATCGCCCGCACCCGTCAGCAGTTTCTCAAAGTGGTGAGCAACCGCATCCAGGAACGCACCGCCGACCTGGCCGTGGTCAAGCAGGTGATCGAGCAGAAAACCGCGCGTATCGCCGAGTTCAAGAGCCGCATCCGTGACCTGCAGCAGACTCAGAGCAAACTGCGTCAGATGGACACCGAGATCGATGCGCTGCACGCAGCGTTTTCGACCTATGCCCAGCGCTTCGCCGAAAGCAGCACCACGCGCTCGCTCAACGATGACCTGTCCAACGCCCGGGTGCTCAGCCCACCGTTCGAACCGACCGAGGCGGCGTTCCCGAAACCGCTGCTGATCATTCCGTTCGGGCTGTTCACCGGCCTGCTGCTGGCGATCGCCTTCGTCTACGTTCGTGAATTCTTCGATCACCGCTTCAAGCATCCGGCGCAAATCAGCCATGAGCTGGGCCTGCCAGTGCTGTTGGTGCTCAACGAAGAAACGTCGCAGCCGGGCAATCCGCACAAGAACTGGACCATGCCGAGCCTGGTTCACTGGGTGCGCAATTGAACGCGGTGTCCACCCCAATCGTCGCCCTGCCGATCATTCATTTGCTCAGCAGCGGCGGCTTCTACGGGGCCGAGCGGATGTTGCTGGATCATTGCCTGGCCACGCCGGGGCAGCACCAGGTGCTGTTCCTCGACGCACCGCCGGAACTGATCGCGCGCTTTCGTGAGGCTGGGGTGGACGCCCGTGGTTGTGCCGGGCTGGGCGAGCTGTTGCGGCACTTGCGTCAGCGCCGGGGCGACAAGCCGTTGCTCAACACCCACAACTTCAAAGGGCTGCTGTTCGGCTGGGTCAGCGCCACGCTGTTGCGCCTGCCGCTGGTGATCACTCAACACGGCTTCACGCCGCGCAGCCGCAAACAGAAGTTCTACACCTGGCTGAGCCTGCAACTGTGCCGCACGGCGTCGGTGAAACGGGTGGTCTGCGTGGCGCAAAGCATCGCCACGCTGCACCTCAAGGCCAACGTCCGGGCGGAGAAGTTGCAGGTGATTCCCAACGGTTTGCCAGCAGCACCGGCGATGCAGCCGGTGGCAGATCGGCAACGCTGGCTGGCCGGTTACGTCGGTCGGTTGAGCAGCGAGAAAGGTCCGGATCTGTTCCTTGATGCGCTGATCGCGTTGTGTCATCAGCATCCGCAACTGGACGCGGTGATGCTCGGTGACGGCCCGGAACGCGAGGCCCTGCAAGCGCGCATCGATGCTGCCGGTTTGCAGCAGCGGATTCGCCTGCCGGGCTACCAGACGGCGATGCAAGGCTGGTGGCAGCAACTCGATGCGCTGGTGATCAGCTCGCGCACCGAGGGCACGCCGATGATTCTGCTCGAAGCGATGCAGGCCGGCGTGCCGGTGGTGGCGTTCGCGGTCGGCGGCATTCCCGATGTCTTGCAGGACCGCCACAACGGCCTGCTCGCCGCGCCGACGGACACCGCCGCCCTCGCCCGCCAGCTCGACACCTTGCTGGCCGAACCGAAGCTGGCCGCGCAGTTGCGCGACAACGCCAGACGCACCCAACAGGAGCGCTACGACCTCAAGGCTTTGGCCGAACGCTGGTCGCAGCTCTACATCCACACGGCACGGGAGACACGCGCATGATTTTCCCGCTCTCGATCGTCAGTCTGTTTGCTCTGGTCAGCTTGGGTTTGCTGGCCAGTCCCTGGCCTTATCTGGCTCCGGGAGCGGTGATTGGCCTGGTCGGTTTTACCGTCCTGTACCGCAAGCCGACCTGGGGCCTGCTCGGCATTGCCGCGCTGGTGCCGTTCGAAGGTTTCTTCAAGGACAGCTCGGTGTCGGGGAGCAAGTTGCTCGGCGCCTCGCTGGCGGTAATCGTGATGCTGCAACTGGCGCTGCATCAGATTCCGTCGCAACGCCTGCGCAGCAACCTCTGGCATTGCCTGATCGGCTTCATGGTTCTGTATTTTCTCAGCCTGCTCAATACCGATGACATGGGCATGTCGCTGGGGCACCTGCGCGAACTCAGCGTCGGCCTCGTACTTTTTGTCATCACCCTGTTGATCGGCCGCGAACTGAACCTCGACCTGTTCGCCCGGCTGGTGACCCTTGCCGTCACCGCAACCTGCGCCATGGCGATGTTCTCGGCGAAGTTTCAGGATCAGGGGCGCGCCGCCGGCCTGCTCGAAGACCCCAACGCCTTCGCCATGCTCATCGCCTTCGCCATTCCTCTCGGACTGCTGCTGGTGATCCGCAGCCCGAACCTGCTGCACCGCTTGTTCTGGGGCGCTTGCTGCCTGTTGTTGCTGGGTGGCATGACCAAGACCGAATCGCGGTCCGGGCTGGTGGTATTGGCGTTGAGCCTGCTCATCGGCATCTGGCACTACCGCGCACAACTGACCCACATCCGTCCACGGCACCTGGGCTTCGTCATGCTCGGTGCGGCCATCGTGATCCCGCTGGCGATCTACGCCATGCCGGCCGGTTACATGGCGCGGATCCAGTCATTGAGCATCCTCAGCGCCGGCTCCAAGGCGCAGGACGAATCCCTCGGCCGGCGTGCTTCCTACATTGTCGTCGGCAGCCAGATGATCCGCGAGCACCCGGTGCTCGGCTCCGGCCCCGGCACTTTTCCGCTGCATTACGCGACCACCGGTTACGCCAAGGCGTTTTCCGCCAACCGCAAGATCGGCGACCTGTACCGCCGCGCTCACAACACCTATCTGGAAATCTTCAGCGAACTGGGGGTGCCCGCCGGGCTGTTTTTCGTCGGCATGCTCGGGCTCGGTCTGTACAACCTGATCCGCGCGCGGGCGGCGTGGATGCTGCGCGGTGATGAACATCGGGCAGACATGATGACCCACCTGGGGGTGAGCTTTCTGTCGCTGACCCTGTTCCTGATGTTCCTCAGCGCGCCGAACCAGAAGTACGTGTGGATCATGCTGGCACTGACCAGCGTGCTGCGCGTCAAGGCCGAGCAGGCGCCACTGACTACGGAGACGCAGACATGAAGCGGATCAGCATCGTCATTCCGATGTACAACGAGGCGCGGCACATTGGCCGTACCCTGCTCGCCGCCCAAAAAGCTGCACACGCGGCCAATGTCGAGTGCGAGCTGATCGTGGTCGACAACGGCTCGAGCGACCAGGGCCCGCACATTGCCCGGCAGTTCGGCGCAACCGTGCTCAGTTTGCCGGGGCTGTTGATCGGCGCGCTGCGTAATCGCGGCACGACGATCGCCAGCGGCGAATGGCTGGCCTTCATCGACGCCGACGTTGAAATGCCGGAAACCTGGTTGCAGCCGTTATTCGACATCGAAGCCAGTGGCCAGGCCGATGTGTTCGGCCTGGACCTGCACACCCCGGCCGAGGCGCCATGGTTCGCCACGGCCTGGCAGCGCCGCACTTCGCAAGCGTCGCACCGCGTCAGCCACAGCGTCGATTGGCTGCCCAGTTCCAATCTGCTGATGCGTCGCGAATGGTTCGACAAGGTCGGCGGTTTCAACGAGGCCCTGCGCACTGGCGAAGACAAGGAATTCACCCTGCGCTTGCACAAACACGGTGCGCGCCTGCTGTCGGTCAACGACCTCGTCGCCCTGCACTGGGGTTACGAAATGAACTGGCGCGAATGGATGGGCAAAGAAATGTGGCGTCAGGGCAGCCACCTGCAACTGCTGCGCACCCATGGCATGAGTCTGCGCCTGCTGCGCTTCCCGATGCTGTCGCTGTTGATCTGGCTCCTTGATTTCCTGGCAATTTCCGCGTTGTTCGACGGTTTTCCTCATCACGCTGCGGTGATGGTCGCGCTGACCGTGATTCCCGGTCTGATCCTCAGCGTTCGCCAGAGTCTCAAGCACCGTGATCCGCTTCTGACCCTGCAACTGTGGGGCCTGCACTGGCTGCGCCTGCACCTGGCCGGGGCCGCTTTCATCCTGAGTCTGTGTCAGTGGAACGCAAGGAGGCCTGCCCGTGGCTGAGTTCATTTTCTGGATGTGCCTGTTGCTGCCGGTCTACGCCTACGTCGGCTACCCGCTGTTGCTGACGATCCTCGCGCCGCTGTTTCCGGCGTGGCGACATACGCCGGCACCGCCGCTGCACGTCAGCATCGTCATCGCTGCGCACAACGAGGCGCGGCATATCGAGCACAAGTTGCGCACGCTGCTGGCCCAGGATTATCAACCGGCGACGTTGCAGATCATTCTTGCCAGCGACGGCTCTACCGATGACACCGTGGCCTGCGCGCACAAAGTGATTGATCCGCGCATCACCGTGCTCGACCTGCCGCGTCAGGGCAAAGCGGCCACGTTGAATGCCGGCGCGGCCCTGAGCACCGGCGACATTCTGGTGTTCACCGATGCCGATAACCAATGGTCGCGCGACACTCTCGGCCACTTGCTTGCGCCGCTGAGCGACCCGCAGGTCGGTGCCTGTGCCGGGCACATGGTGATCCCGGTCACCGGTGGCGGCTTGAGCGTCGGCGACAGCCTCTATCGGCATTACGAAGGCTGGTTGCGCCGGGTCGAGAACCGTACCGGCTGCATGGTCTCGGCCGACGGCGCCCTGCTCGCCCTGCGCCGCGAGTTGTTCCAGAACGTACCGGCCGAAGTCAACGACGACTTCTTTATCAGTACCTGCGCACCGGTGGCCGGCAAGCGCATCGTCTACGTGCCCGAAGCGCAGGTTATCGACCATGGCGTCGACGAGGCGGACAAACAGTTTCGCCGCCGGCAGCGCGTCACCGTCGGCGGCCTGCAAAGCCTGGCTCAGCGCCGCGAGCTGCTCAATCCGCTCAAGCATGGCCTGTATTCCCTGGCGTTGATCAGCCACAAGCTGATCCGCCGCCTCGCGCCGGTGCTGCTTCTGCCATTGCTGCTGAGCAATTGCTGGCTGTGGGACGAGCACGGCTTCTATCGCCTGAGCCTGGTCGCGCAATTGTTCGGCTACAGCGTGGCGATTGCCGGGCTGCTGGATGGGCAACACCGCTTGCCGAAACCGTTCCGCCTCGCCGCGTTTCTGCTGGTCACCCTCGCCGGGATGAGTCTTGGCCTGTGGCAGTTCCTGCGCGGCCAGCGGTATGCCCAGTGGAATCCGGAACAGAACCGTTAAGAGGACCGAAGCCATGGCGATCAAACAACTGATAAAAAGCACCAGTGGCTGGCTCTATCTCAACTCGCCCGTGGGTCGTCAGCAGTTGCAAGGCGCGGGGGTGATTCTGATGCTGCACCGCGTGCTGTCCAACGACCGCGCCGCCGACCTGCCGCACCGCAATGAACTGTGCGTCGGACCGAAAGCGTTCGAGCACTTGCTGGTGTGGCTGCGCAAGCATTTCGACTGCGTGCCGCTGATGGAAATTCTCCAGCCCAACGCCCTGCGCAGCGAGCGCCCACGGGTGGCGCTGACTTTCGACGATGGCTGGCGTGACAACGCCGTCAACGCCTTCGCGCTGCTGCAAAAACATCAAGTGCCGGCGAGCATTTTCCTCTCCACCGATTTCATCGGCAGTCGCCAACGGTTCTGGTGGGAAAGCCTCGGCGAAACCCTCTGGGGCAGCCACGGTGAAAAGGCACGCATGCACCTGATCGAATGCCTGCATGCGCACAAACATCCGCTGCCAGTGCTGCTCGATGACATTGATGTCGAGCGCCGCAGTCTAGCGTTGCTGCATTACCTGCAAGGGCTGAAAAGCCTGGCCCCGCAGGAACTGGAACAGCTCACCGACGAATGCCCGAAGGACTCGCTGCCACAGGCACTGGACTGGCATCAGGTGCGTGCGATGGAAGCTTCCGGGCTGGTGCGGTTCGGCCCGCACGGCGCCAGCCACGCGATCCTCACCGGCCTCGACGATGTACGCCTGAGCGAAGAAATCCGCCGCAGCCGCGAGGCCTTGAACAACGGCTGCAACCGACCTCTACCGGTGTATTGCTACCCCAACGGCGACAACGATGAGCGCGTGCGCCAGCAGGTCGCCGATCACGATTATCCGTTTGCGCTGGGCACCGGCACCGGGATTTATCGCGGCGACGGCGACCCGCTGGACCTGCCGCGTTTTGGCGTCAGCCAGCGTACCGCGCGCCATCCGCAATTGCTGTCGTGGCGGATCTACCGGGGAGCGCGGCCATGAGCCGAGGCAACTACCTCAAGCACCTGGCGCTGAGCATGGGCACCAAACTGGCGATGATCGCCCTGCGTTTGCTGCGCAACGTGTTGCTTGCGCGGATTCTCGGGCCCAGCGAGCGCGGCTTGTTCGCCCTGCTCAGCACTTTACCGGACCTGATCAGCGCCGCCACCAGCGGCGGATTGAATTCGGCGGTCGGTTATCAGGCGGCGAAGCAGCGGCCGATGGGTTTGCTGCTCAGCCAGGTGCTGGTGTTCGGTTGTCTGCTTGCCGGTTTGCTGACGTTGCTGGTGGTCGCGCTGGTGCGCGAATTCGGCGCGCAACTGGACGTGACCATGCAACTGGGCCTGCTCGCCTGGCTGTTGCTGCTGGCGGTGCCGTTGACCGTGTTGAAAAGCGGCCTGCTGACGCTGCACAACGCCTCGGGTGGCGTGGTCGCGTTCAACGTCTTGCGCCTGATCGAATCGCTGGCGCCGCTGTTGCTGTTCGTCGCGCTGTTCTGGATGTGGCAGAGCGCAGCGCTGGAGGCGGCGCTGATCAGTTGGCTGGCCGGAATCAGTCTGGTGGTGCTCGCCGGTTGGGTCTGGCTCAAGCGAGCGCAGCCGTTGCAGCTGCAATGGGATCGCGCCAGCCAGAACGAACTGCTGCGCTACAGCGCACGCAGCCATCCCGATCTGCTGTTCCAGCAAGTGATTCTGCGCTCCGATTACCTGTTCATCGGCGCCCTGCTCGGCAGCACCGCGCTGGGCCATTACGCGATGGCCAGCGCTGCTGCCGAATTGCTGCTGATCGTTCCCGAAGCGGTGACCACACCGCTGATGAAACGCCTGCTGCAACAGGATGAAGGCATGGACAAGGTCACTCCGCTGGCGCTGCGCCTGACCGCGACGGTAATGCTCGGCGCCTGCCTGAGCATGGCCGTGATCGGCGAATGGTTGATCGTCACTCTGTTTGGCGCTGCTTACCAACCGGCATATCCGGCGCTGCTGGCGTTGCTGCCGGGCCTGCTGGGTCTGTGTTACGCGAGCATTCTGCGCCTGGACTTGCTGGGCAAGAATCGCCCCGGCACGGTGTCGTTGTTGATGGGGTTGGGGGCGCTGCTCAATCTGGCGTTGAATCTGGTGCTGATTCCGGCCTACGGCATTGTTGGCGCCGCTGCCGCCTCATCGATCGCCTATCTGGCAGTCACCGTGGCCATGCTCGTGCTGTATTGCCGTTTGAGCGGCGTGCCGTTCTGGCAAACCCTGATCATCCTGCCCCGCGACGTGCTGCCGATGTGGTCGATGCTGCAGAGGAAGCCGGCATGAAAGGCTGGTACCTGCTGTTCGGTCTCGGCTTGTCGCTGGACGCTTTGGCGGCGTCGATGCGCTGGGGCGAGATTCGGGACGGCAGTCTGTTCCTGCAAACCGATCAGCCCGACAGCGTGACCGTGCGCTGGACCCCGGCGTGGCAAGCGGATGCCAACGAGGAGCAGTTGTACCTGCTCGATGGTCGCGGCAAATTGCTCGGCCAACGCTTGATCAAGGCCAGCGAAACCCGTGGCAGTCAGAGCTGGCCGCTGCTGCCCGGCGCGGCGAGTTATCGGCTGGAAATTCCTGGCTACAGCTTCCGCCACTACCGCATCGAACACGATGCGCGCACCGTCGCCCTGTTTGCCCCGGCCAAAGTGCATTTCAGTGCCGAAAGCAAAATTGGCGACGTGCTGTATTTCAAAGTCGCGGCCGGTGAGCACGCGGTGCTCGCCGGCAAATTCCATGGCGGCGTCACCGCACTGCAGGCGCAGCGGGTCGGCGACCACCAGGCGCTGTCCCTCGCATTGAAACCCTATCGCGCCTATTGGCAGTTCGATCAGGTGGCGTTGCCGGTCAGCCCGCGTGAGCAAGTCTGGCGTCTGCAGCTGCAAGGCAGCGGCAAAGCGGCGTTCTGGCTCGATGGCACGGCCAATCTGTTTGCGCAGAATCCGCAGCAACTGCAACCGCTGCGCGAAGAGGTTGGAGATGTGCGGCTGGTACTGCATGACAAAGTCCTTGGGCGCACGCCGGATCTGGGCATCGCCCTGCCCTACGTGATGCCGCCCGCAGCCAGCCATGCGCTGCTCGATGCGCTGAAACCGACGGCGGCGAGCTATTACAGTTTCGTCGACGTCACGGCGCAGAATCCGCAGTTCGAAGACGCGTTTCGCCGGGTCTATCAGCAACGCTTCGGCATCCGCAACGACATCACCCTGCTGGCCGGCAGTCAGCGTCAGGCCGATCTGCGCGCCGACGTGCAGAGCAACAGCGGCCTCGACGCCTGGCTGGCGAGCACTCGCGCCCTCGGCGGCAACGGCACGCATTACATCGGCTTTGCCGACGAGCCCAATCTCAACTACTCCAGCTATGAGCAATATCAGGCGATTTTCGCCAGCATGGCCCGTCAGGTGCGCAGCGACCCGGCGAACGCCCGCGCCGGTGTACGCATCGCCATGCCGGCCAGTTCGCGACTGATCAACGGCCCATTCGCCGATAACGCGGCGGACAAGCGCGGGATCGATTGGGCGCGGCGCCTGCTCAGCGAGTCGGCCGATCAGGTCGATGCAATGGCCTGGCATGAATGGATGATTCGCGATCTGCTCGCCACCCGCGTCTACCGCGACAGCGTGCGCCGCGCCGCCGAACTGGTCGGCCTCGACGCCAATGGTCAGCCGCGCAAGGCCTTGCTGCTCGATCAGACCAACCTTTCGAGCGGCTCCAGCCTCAGCCCCTACGATCAGGAAACCCACTACACCTCGCTGTGGTGGGCGTCGGTGGTGATCAACGCCTCGCAGGACGGTTTGCTGAGCATGCTCAACTGGTTTCAGGCCGCCGATGAGCCGCAATACCCCAAAGGCATGTTGCGCATATTGGGCGAGGATCGCTTCGAGCTGAAACCGGTCGGTCTGGCCCAGCAATTCATCGCCCGCCACTGGCTGCGCCAAGTGCTGCAACTGGACAACGACGCCTTCGAGGTGGATGTGCTGGCGATGGCCGGCGACGAGCAGCGCACGTTGCTCGGAGTGAACAAAGGGACGCGCCTGCAACGCGTCGATCTGAGCGGCGCCAGGTGCCCGCTGAACCATGGCGCCCTGCGTTACTTCGGCGCCGACAATCGCAGCCGCGACGCACCGTTTGCCTGCGACAACGGGCGCCTGCGTTTCGAACTGCCGGGACAAACCCTGTTTGCCCTGAGCTGGAGCGCTTCATGAGCCGCCCTTCGATGCTCTGCCGCGCGGGCTTGATGCCGCGCATGGCACCCTCATCAGGAGAAGAGACCATGGATGTTTTGCAAAAACTCAGCGGACATATTCGTCGTAAAGGCCTGCGAGCGACCTTGGGCAAGATCCGCAAACTGTACATTTTTTCCCATCAGCAACTGCTGTGGATGGAGCGCGACCTGGTCAGCCCGGTGCCGCCGCACCGCCTCAAACCCTATCCGCCACTGCTCGTGGTCAGGATTACGGCGGACAACGCCAGCGCTTTCGCGCGTTACTTTGGCGACCGTGTCGGCACGATGGCCGAACTGGCCAAAGAGGGCCACACCGGGCACATGCATGTCGACGAGCAAGGCGATGCCGTGGCGTTTATCTGGGGCACGCCGCGCGATTATTTCGACCGGCATTACTACGGCTGCCGGTTCCCGGTGAAACCCGGTGAGTTCTTCGAATTCGGCGGCGAACTGGCCCGGGCGTACTGGGGGACGGAGCTGTCGGTGGACCTGCAATTGCGCCTGTGGGAAGCCATGGCCGCCCAGGGCTGCCGCAAAGTGGTCGATGTCTGTGAGTCGACCAACATACCGGCGCTCAAGCTGCACCTGCGCATGAGCTATACCGAACAACAGCGGATCATGAATATCTACACGCTGTTCGGTCGCTGGCGCTTCTATCGCGAAACCCGCTACAGCGGTTCGCGCCTGGCGGCGCTGGGTAAAACTTCCCGTCCACCTGTCAACGCAACGGCGGCCTGAACCTATGGTGATGCGATTCGAATGGCGCACGTCCCTGTGCGCCGCCGACTTCCCGGCAACCGCGTATGAAACGCTGCGCCTGGGCGTGAGCGACCATACGCCGTTCAACAATCTCGGCTGGTTGTGCGCGGCCGAACAGGCTTTGGCCGAGGATCAGCACCTGTACATTCTGCTCGGTTGGGAAGCCGCAGAACTACGCCTGTGCCTGCCGCTGGTAGCCAGCCGCGAGCGCTTCGCCGGCGTGCCGTTTCGGGTCTTGCATCACTTGGGTTATCCGCTGGCTGATCGTCTGGCTTTGCTGTCGCTGCTCGGCGGCGAGGACATGCACGAGGCGCTGGTGCTGATTCGCCAGCGCCTGCCCCATGCGCTGTTGCAACTCAATGAATTGTCGGAGCCTGCGGGTGAAGAAAGTGCCGTCACCGCATGGATGGCGCGCAGTTCCACGGCCGAACGACGCCTGAGTTGCCGGGTGCCGGTGCATTTGATCAGCGAAGCCGACCATCAGGAAATCTCCGGCGACCCGCGCTACAAACTGCGTCGGGCACGCAAACGGATTGCCGCGTGCGGTGCGCAGATCCGCCGGATCACCCCGGATGCGCTGAGCATGGGTGCTTTATTGCAGACCCTCAGCGAAGTCGAAGCGGTGAGCTGGAAAGGCGATGAAGGCGTCGGGATTTTCGCCACGCCGCGCAGTCGCCAATGGATCGAACGCGCCTTCACCGCCCTCGCCGGCCAAGGCTTGGTACGCGTGGTGATGCTTGAGCTGAACGGCCGCTGCATCAGCTATCGCCTGGGCCTGCTCGAACAGGGCCGGCTCTACGATTACAACCTCGCATTCCTGCCGCAATACGCCGACCTGGGCAGTGGCCGGGTGTTACTGGAGGAATGGATTCGCTGGGGCCTGGATGAGCACTGGCGCTGGATAGATGCCTCGCGGGTCAGCCTGGAAAACTCCAGCCATCAACTGCACGAACGCATGACCGGGCAACTGGAACACTGGCGCTGGAGTTTCTATTCGTGGCGCCCAAGTGGGCTGGCGCTGGGGCTGGCGCTGCGCATCTGGTATCGCTGCAAGCCCGCCATACAACAATGGCGTGCCAGGCGCGCAAACAAAAAACCTGCAGCGCTGGTGCAACCTGTCGCAATCACTCCGGAGGGCGGCCATGCCTCGCCAAGTCATAGTCAACGCTGATGACTTCGGTCTCAGCGCCAATGAAAACGCGGTCATTTTTGCTGCCTTTCAGGCCGGCCTGATCAGCTCGGCCACGGCCATGGCCAACATGCCGGCGTTCGAAGCTGCCTGCGCCATGGCTCGGCATCCGGCGCTGCAAGGGCGGATCGGCCTGCACTTCAACCTGACCTATGGGCGCCCATTGAGCCAGGCGATCCTGGGGCGGCAAACGTTCTGCGATGGCAACGGCGTGTTCGACCTCAACCTGCCCCGCCATAGCCTGTGGCTGGGTCGCGCAGACCGGGACGCGGTGCGCGCCGAATTGCAGGCGCAATGGCAACGCTGCGTCGATCACGGCATGCGTCCGAGCCATATCGACTCGCACCAGCACGTCCACAACATCTGGCCGATCGGCGAAGTCGTCGCGAAGTTTGCCGCCGAGCAAGGCGTACCGATCCGGCTGGCGCGCAACCTTGGGCACAACCTCACGCTGCCCAAGCGCATATTCAAAGGTTTGCTTAATGGCCGTCTGCAGAATCTGGCACGGCTCACCGCCGATTACGTCTGCACCCCGGTGGATCTGCGCAACGCGAGCGTCCCCAGCGACGGCGTGCTGGAAATCGTTGCCCACCCGACCCGCCTCGGCGTCGATTTCGGCGATGCCTATCTCGACTCCGGCGAGTCTTTGAGCGAGGTCCTCGAACAGGGTTTGAGAGGCGTTGCGCGAGTCTCGTATGCCGACCTCAATCGAGAAGAAACGCAGGGCGCCACGGCGCTCGAATGAATCACCGCTGTAACGACACTCACCACAACATCCGGGCCAAGACCCTGGAGGGGCATCATGAGCATCATCACCAAAGTGCAAGATCGCATCAGACAGAAAGGCCTGGGCCGCACCGTCGGTACGTTGTGGAAACGCTACGTGTTCTTCCACTGGGAACTGCTGTGGATGGAGCGCGACCTGGTCAGCCCGGTGCCACCGCACAAACTGCGCCCATATGAAGGCCTGCGCAAAGTCGACATCACCGCGCAGAATGCCGTGGCGTTCAGCAAACACTTCGGCGACCGTGTCGGCACCATGGCCGAACTGGCTGCCGAGGGCCACACCGGGCACATGTACCTGGACGCCGATGGCCACGCCGTGGGCTTTATCTGGGGCAGCATTCGCGACTATCACGACCGCCACTATTACGGCTGCACCTTCCCGGTCAAACCCGGTGAGTTTTTCGAATTCGGCGGCGAGATGACCCGAGCCTACTTCGGCAGCAGCCTGTCGGTGGACGTACAGGTTGCGCTCTGGCAAGCGATGGCGGCGCAAGGTTGCAACAAGGTGGTCGATGTCTGCGAAACCCACAACATCCCGGCGCTGAAACTGCATATCCGCATGGGCTATCAGGAACAAGGCCGGGTGACCCACGTTTACTGCCTGTTCGGCCGCTGGAAATTCTTCCGCGAAACCCGCTACGAAGGATCACGCCTGGACCCGCTGCGCAAACCGGGACGGCCAGTGGTGAGTGCAGCGGCGCAGGCTTGATCCGATCTTGTGACATGTGGCGGTCGCAAGGCCGCCATCACAAGCAGGCTCGCTCCAACACTGGATAGTCGCCGTACGCGAAGCCAATGTGGGAGCGAGCCTGCTCGCGAAGAGGCAAGCCGTCGCAAAAGGTTCTCAGGCCTTGCTCGCCACCAGGCTAAAGCACATTGGCATCTGCGCCTGCTGGTTCAGGTAGCAGTCATACACCTCTTCCCGATTCGAATGCGCATACTCCTGAAAATCCGAAATGCTCAGCCCCGCTCCAATGGCACCGCTGAAGATCGCGCCCAGCGTATGCACGAACCAGTACGACTTCGCCGCCGGCTGCTCGACCTTGCCGACATATACAATCGGTTCTTCCTGCACAAACGGCTCGGCACGGAAGTACGAGCTGGCGAGGCGGTAGGGATCTTCAGCCTGCGGATCAACCATTTCCAGAAAAGGATGGGTTTCGTAGATCACCAGTTTGCCGCCCGGCTTCAGCACCTGCGCGACATGATGGAAGAATTCGCCGATGTCAGGCATCCAGTTGAGTACACCAATGGTAATCAGGGCTACGTCGAAGCGGTTATGCAGCGATGCGGGCAGATGGTGGATGTCGCTCTCGACGAATTCGGCAGTGTGCGGCGAGCGGCTGTTCAGCTCGCGGGCCTGTGCGAGAAAGGCTGCGGATTGATCGACGCCGACCACACTGCGCGCACCCAGCGCAAACAGCGACAGGCTCTCGCGACCGTTATTGCAGCCCAGTTGAATCACGTCTTTGCCGTCGACGTCCAGCAAGCCGCGCAAGGTGTCATCAAGGCAGCAAAACTCTTCCTGCGCGACATCGTTGAGCACTGCCTGCCAGTCCGGCGAATCCTGATGATGACGGGCAGAATCGTTCCACGCCTGTCGATTGCTTTCGATCGCGGTTTTGGGGGTGGGCACTTCCATGGCGCTACTCCGGGTGAGGCTCGTGATTGAGCTGCGTGAGTCTAGAACAGACCCGGGGTGGCGGTTGTTCCAATGTTGTAATCACACTGCGCAGTCCTCTTCAGCGAGTCCTACAGAAAAAAGAAGGAACTCGGGAAACCCCAACCGTTTTCCTACATCTTCCGTCGGTTGGCGGTCGGAAGCGCTCAGGCTAGGATTTGACGAACTACAAGTACTCATGGAGCTCGACCCAGATGCAGTTCATCCAGACAACGACGACAGCAATCCCTGTACCGAATAGACTGCCAGGCATTGATCCCGGAGGCACAATGGACGGCAAAATCTTTCCCGACGATTCAGGGTTTGAAAACGACGAGCAGGCTGCCAGTCATGATCGCTGGTTGCGAGCCAAGGTGCAGGCGTCCAGAGATGATCCCCATCCGAGTCTCCCCCATGAGGACGTGATGGCGGACATGCATGCCTTGATCGAATCCATGCGAAAAAAGGCCGATGCAGATTGAGTGGCGGCCCGAAGCCAAGGCCGATCTTTCGAACAACCTCAGATACATTGGCGAGAGAAACTTTGCAGCCGCAGTGAGTCTCTCGAAATCCATCGAAGAATCCACAACCTCACTCTCCGTTCATCCCCATCTCTACCGTAAAGGTCGATCTCCCGGCACCTGGGAAATCGTTGTACATCCTAACTACGTAGTGATTTATGAGGTGACGGATCGAGTCGAGATAATTAGCGTTTTGCATACCCGACAGGAATATCCATAAAGACATCGCAGGAAAAAACGGTGTGACGTTCGCCCGATCGATAACACGCCGTTTGCCCAGTAGGCACCACTATCAAAGATTCACATGACTCTGGTTAAGCCGCTCACGCAAAAACTCCACCAGCGCCTGCACCGGCCGCGAAGCCTGGCGATGCTGCGGATAAACCGCCGACAGGGTCAGCGGCTCCGGGCGCAGGTCATCCAGCACCGGCACCAGCCGCCCGTCCTTCAACGCCGCACCGACGATGAAGGTCGGCAGATAGGTAATGCCCATCCCCTGCACCGCTGCATCTCGCAGCAGTTCGCCGTTGTTGACGCGCATGCGCCCGGCGACGTTGATCAGTACCGGTTTGCCCGGCGCTTCGTTGAAGCGCCATTGCACCGAGCGTCCGTGACCGTACGGCAGGCAGTCATGGCTGTGCAGGTCTTCGGGTTTGAGCGGTGTGCCGCGTTCAGCGAGGTAGGCCGGGCTGGCGCAGTAGACCCGCTCGATACTGGCGATGCCCCGGGCGATCAGTGTCGAGTCCTCCAGTACGCCGATGCGCAGGGCCAGGTCGTAGCCCTCGCCGAGCAGGTCGACCGGGCGATCGCTTAAATCGACCTCGACGGTGACTTCGCGATAACGCTGCAGGAACAACGGCAGCAGACAACCCAGATGCGCCACCGCGAATGACAGCGGCGCGCTCAGGCGAATCGTGCCGCGCGGCTCGGCGGTTTCGCCGGCGATGCCCTGCTCGACCTGCTCCACTTCTGCGAGCAAGCGCAACGCCGATTCGTAATAGCTCTGCCCCAGCGGGGTGACGTCGAGGCGGCGGGTAGAGCGATTCAACAAGCGCACACCGAGGCGCTCTTCCAGTTGCATCAAACGGCGGCTGACGAACTGCTTGGACAGGCCCAACTGATCGGCCGCAGCGGTGAAGCTGCCGGAGTCCATGACCTGGCAAAAAATACGCATGTCTTCGAACGGGTTCATTGTCACTCTCTGGTGGACAGTTAAACGCTTTATAGCCGCTTTTTCGCTTTTCAGCAGCCCATTAATCTGTGCTCACGGTTTGAAAACAACCCAGAACACAAGGAGCTGCCGAAGGCAGCCATCTGATCGTTGGGACGCGGAGCGTCCCCGGCTGCATTCCCACGCAGAGTGTGGGAACGATCAGATCGCAGCCTTCGGCAGCTCCTACATCACACATTCAAAAATGGAATTGAACATGAGCATCAAGAAAACCCTCGCCGCGTCCCTCCTCGCCCTGTCCGTCAGCAGCGCTTTCGCCGCTGGCAGTCCTGGCGTCGAACACAACACCCAGGCGTTCCTCGATGCCCTCGCCGCTGGCGGTGGTCGTCCGCTGGAGCAACTGAGCCCGAAGGACGCCCGTGCAGTGCTGACTGGTGCCCAAGCTTCGGTAAAGGTTGATCTGTCCGGCGTGGAAGTCAGCGACAAGGCGATCAAGGTCGACGGCCAGACCATCAACCTGAAAGTGGTGCGCCCGGCCAAGGTCAAGGGCGAGTTGCCGGTGTTCATGTTCTTCCACGGTGGCGGCTGGGTGCTGGGTGACTTCCCGACGCACCAGCGCCTGATCCGTGATCTGGTGGTCGGCTCTGGCGCTGTTGCGGTGTATGTCGATTACACGCCATCGCCGGAAGCGCAGTACCCGACCGCGATCAATCAGGCTTACGCCGCGACGAAATGGGTGGCCGAGCACGGCAAAGACATCGGTGTCGATGGCAAACGTCTGGCAGTGGCCGGCAACAGCGTCGGCGGCAACATGGCGGCGGTCGTGGCGTTGATGGCCAAGGAGCAGAAAACCCCTGCCCTGCGCTTCCAGCTGTTGATGTGGCCGGTAACCAATGCGCAATTCGACGACGCTTCTTACCAGCAATTTGCCGAGGGACACTTCCTTACCAAGGGCATGATGCAGTGGTTCTGGGACAACTACACAACCAACCCGGCCGAGCGTGCGCAGATCCATGCCTCGCCACTCAACGCCAGCGCCGAACAGCTCAAGGGCCTGCCCGCTGCGCTGGTGCAGACCGCCGAGTTCGACGTGCTGCGTGACGAAGGCGAAGGCTATGCGCGGCACCTGGATGCGGCCGGCGTGCCGGTGACCTCGGTGCGTTACAACGGGATGATTCATGACTTCGGCCTGCTCAATCCCCTGAGCCAGATTCCGGAAGTCAAAGCGGCGGTGCGTCAAGCGGCGGCTGAACTGAAGACTCATCTGAATCCATAAAAGCGAAAGATCGCAGCCTGCGGCAGCTCCTACAGGAAAACGCATTCCAAAGTAGAAGTTGTCGCAGGCTGCGATCTTTTCATTTGCAGCCATTGCGGAGCTTCGGTCATGACCCTTTTCTACGCCCACCTGCTGTCCTGGAGCGCTGTGCTGTTGCTGCTCGACGCCGCGCTCTGGCATTTCTCGCCCTTCAGCCATCGCGCGCCGCGAGTCGGTGTGCGTCTGGCACTGTTTCTGGCATTCAGCGCGCTGGTGATCAACGCCGGTGTCAGCCCGTTGCAGGCGCCGCTTTTCGCTGATGATCGCGTGGCACAACTGGGGGCGACGGCGCTGGGGATTCTCTGGTGGTTGTACGCAGCACGGGTGCTGACCGAAGTGATCGGCCTGGCGCTGATGCGCCGCATCGGTCACAGCGGTCGCTTGCTGCAGGATGTCATCGGTGCGCTGGTGTTTCTGGTCGCGATTGTCGCGGCGGCCGGTTACGTGCTGGAGCTGCCGGTCAAAGGTCTGCTGGCCACCTCCGGGGTGGTCGCGATCGTGGTCGGTCTGGCGCTGCAAAGCACCCTCGCCGATGTGTTTTCCGGCATCGTCCTCAACACCACCAAGCCGTATCAGGTGGACGATCTGGTGATGATCGACGGCGTCGAAGGCAAGGTCTTCGATATCGACTGGCGCGCCACGCACCTGCTGACCAGCGCCGGCACCATGGCCGTAGTACCGAACTCGGTGGCGGCCAAGGCGAAAATCGTCAATCTCAGCCGGCCGAGCAACATGCACGGTGTCTCGATCAGTATCAAAGTGCCGAACCACATTCGTCCGCGTCGGGTATTGGATGCCCTTGATCGCACTCTGCAGGGCAGCAGTTCGCTGTTGCTCAGCCCGGCGCCGAAAGCCGTACTCAAAGAAGCCGGCGAAACCATGTCGGAATACGTTGCCAGCGGTTTCATCGCTGAGCTGGGCAAGAAGAGCGAAGTGCGCAATCAACTGTTCGACCTCGCCCACCGTCATCTCGAAGCGGCGGGTATTTCGCGCCATCCCGACGGCGTGATCGAACCGTCGAGCCGCGCCCGTGCGTTGCTGGATGAGGTGAAGATTTTCCGCTCGCTGAGCAGCGAGGAACGTGATCGCCTGGCTGAGTCGATGGTCGCGCAGCAGTACACGGCCGGTCAGGTGGTGCTGGATCTGGACGAGGTGCCGGACAGTCTGTTCGTGATCGCCACGGGCGTGGTCAGCGCGACGGTGCCGGACGGCAATGGCCAGACCGAGGCCGGGCGCATGGGGCCGAGCGAAGTCATGGGCGAACAGAGCATTCTTGCCGATACACCGTCGCAGGCGACGTTCACAGCACTGACGTCGAGCATCATTTATCGTCTCGACAAACAGTTGACCCGTGAGTGCATGGACAAGCGCAGCGAAGTCGGCCGGGCCTTGAACAAGTTGCAGGCGGTGCGTCAGCAGAACAGTCGCCTCGCGTTGATGGCCAAACCGGTGGCGGTGAAAAAAGGTGGTTTCTTGGGTTGGTTGCAAAAACGCTAACAGCAAAAGATCGCAGCCTTCGGCGGCTCCTACAGGGAGAATGCGTTCCCATGCAGGAGCTGCCGAAGGCTGCGATCTTTCGATTTTCTTACTTGGCAGTGAACTTGGTGTAGCTGTTGATCAGGTTGCGATAGTTAGGCAGACGCTCGGACAGCAGATGCGCCAGACCTTCCATGTCGTTGCGCCAGTCGCCTTGCAGCTCGCAGGCCACAGCGAACCAGTTCATCAGGTGTGCACCGGCGGCGGACATACGCGCCCACGCCGCTTGTTGCACGGTGGTGTTGAAGGTACCCGACGAGTCAGTCACGACGAACACTTCGAAGCCTTCAGCGATCGCCGACAGGGTCGGGAAAGCTACGCAAACGTCGGTCACGACACCGGCGATGATCAGTTGCTTGCGGCCGGTGGCCTTGATCGCTTTGACGAAGTCTTCGTTGTCCCAAGCGTTGATCTGGCCTGGACGCTGAATGAACGGCGCGTCGGGGAATTGCTCGAGCAGCTCAGGCACGATCGGGCCGTTGGGACCTGCGTCGAAGCTGGTGGTCAGAATGGTCGGCAGCTTGAAGAACTTGGCGATGTCGCCCAGTGCCAGCACGTTGTTCTTGAACTCGTTCGGCGAGAAATCCTGCACCAGCGAGATCAGACCGGTCTGGTGATCGACCAGCAGGACGACGGCATCATCTTTGTTCAGACGCTTGTAAGGAACGCTCATGGCAAAACTCCTGGATGGATGGTTGTTGCGGTAAGCGCCGGCCCTGATGACCGGCGCTTTTTTCAAACTCAGAACGCGAAGCAGGAACAGCCGAACGCGCCCCAGAAACCGGCGAAATCGCTGACCGGCGCATTCGACATACGCGCTTTTTCATGGCTGTGGGTGTGCACGGCGCAAGGCCCGCTGCACTGGTGAACCTGCGCCTGCAACGGCGAGTTCGGGCGCCAGTGGCCCGGCACCTTGACCACGGGCGACCAGTCCGGCAGCACCGGAATCGAACGCGGGCCGAGGTCTTCGAAATCGCCGGCGGCGTAGACGATCTTGCCGCCGACCACGGTCATCACCGACTCGATCCACTTGATCGCTTCTTCTTCAACGCTGAAGAAGTCCGCGCTCAGTGCCGCGAGGTCTGCCAGTTGACCAACGCGAATCTGACCCTTCTTGCCCTGCTCCGAGGAGAACCAGGCGCTGCCGTGGGTGAACAGTTCCAGCGCGGTGCTGCGTGGCAGACCTTCTTCGTACAGGGCCAGACCGCCAACGGTGCGGCCGCTGACCATCCAGTACAGCGAGGTCCACGGGTTGTAACTGGACACGCGCGTGGCGTCGGTGCCTGCACCAACCGGCACACCTTCGGCGAGCATGCGCTTGATCGGTGGCGTGGCTTCGGCGGCTTGTTTGCCGTAGCGATCGACGAAGTATTCGCCCTGGAACGCCATGCGATCCTGAATCGCAATGCCGCCGCCCAGCGCTTTCACACGTTCGATGTTTTGCGGGGTGATGGTTTCAGCGTGGTCGAAGAACCACGGCAGACCGTTGAACGGAATGTCGCGGTTGACCTTCTCGAACACGTCGAGCATGCGGCTGATCGATTCGTTGTACGTGGCGTGCAGACGGAACGGCCAGCGCTGCTCGACCAGGTGGCGCACCACCGGCTCCAGTTCCTGTTCCATGGTCTGCGGCAGGTCCGGACGCGGTTCGAGGAAGTCTTCGAAGTCGGCGGCGGAGAACACCAGCATTTCGCCGGCGCCGTTGTGGCGCAGGAAGTCATCGCCCTGATGCAACTTGACGCTGCCGGTCCAGTTCTGGAAATCGGTCAGCTCTTCTTTCGGCTTCTGGGTGAACAGGTTGTAGGCGATGCGCACGGTCAACTGGTCGTCTTTGGCCAATTGTTCGATCACTTGGTAATCGTCCGGATAATTCTGGAAACCACCGCCGGCGTCGATCGCACTGGTCAGGCCGAGGCGATTGAGTTCGCGCATGAACTGACGAGTAGAGTTGACCTGATATTCCAGCGGCAGCTTCGGCCCCTTGGCCAGAGTCGAGTAGAGAATCATCGCGTTCGGCCGAGCGACCAGCATGCCGGTCGGGTTGCCATTGCTGTCGCGCACGATCTCGCCACCTGGTGGGTTCGGCGTGTCGCGGGTGTAGCCGGCCACACGCAGAGCGGCGCGGTTGAGCAAGGCGCGGTCATACAGGTGCAGGATGAACACCGGGGTGTCCGGCGCGGCCTGGTTGATTTCTTCCAGGGTCGGCATGCGCTTTTCGGCGAACTGGAATTCGTTCCAGCCACCGACCACGCGCACCCATTGCGGGGTTGGCGTGCGATCGGCCTGATCCTTGAGCATGCGCAGCGCGTCGGCGAGCGACGGCACGCCTTCCCAGCGCAGTTCGAGGTTGTAGTTCAAACCGCCGCGAATCAGGTGCAAGTGCGAGTCATTGAGACCAGGAATGACGCAACGGCCCTTCATATCGACCACTTGTGTGGCGCTGCCTTTGAGGGCCATGGCCTCGGCGTCGTTGCCAACGGCGACGAAGCGGCCGTCCTTGATCGCCACGGCGCTGGCCAGTGGTTTTTCCCGGTCTACGGTATGAAATTGGCCATTGAATAAAATCAGATCGGCGCTCATCGCAGTTCCTCAAGCAAAAGTGAAAAGAAGCAAACCCCGCTCAACGCGGCGAGGTTTCTTGGGAATCGAGGTGTTCGTGGGCCTGGCTGGCTTCCAGCCACGGGGTGAACAAACGGGTGACCGGCGGCATCACCACGTAGACCACCGAGAGGACGATGGTCAGGGTGATCAGGAACGTGGCGACCACGTAGTTGGAAAGCAAAGGATGCAGCGCCAGCAAAGGGCCCCAGATCAGCGGCACCAGCAAGGTGTGCGGCAGAATCACCAGCAGCGAGACCACGGCCTGCTTCCAGCGCGGCGGCGGCGAAGCGGCATCGCCCAGGGGCGAGAACCAGAATTCGTTGACCGGGGCGACTTCGGTCTGATCACCGTCAGCCAGCATCGGCGCGGCTTCAGCCACCAGCGCCTGACGCTCGGAGGATTCCAGCCAGCCCTGCATCGCTTCGGTGGAGCTGAAGCGCAATACGCACGTGTAGAAATCCAGACGTCCGCGCTTGCCGCGTACCACATCCACACCCAAATGCCCTGCGCGCTGGCCGGCGACGCGCACGATGTTGCGCAGCCATGCTTCATACGCCGATTCGAAACCGGCCTTGACCGAGTGTTTGATGATCAACGTGACAGTCTCATCGGCCCCCGGTGCTTGTTGATTAAGGACTTCAGGCATAACGCAGCACTCCGGGCAAACGAACAGGAATCGCCAGCCGTCCGGGCCCGGCGATCAATACAGTGGTGAAAAGAATCAACAGCAACCAGCCGAACTGCCCTTCGGCCACACTCCATTGCGGATGCACGACCAGCAACGCCACCAGCAGCACAAAGAGAATAGGCAAGCAGGCCAATCGCGCCAGCACACCGGCGACGATCAGTAGCGGGCAGAGAACTTCGGCGAAGATCGCCAGGCTCAGAGTCAGGTGGGCGCCGAGGTGGAACGGGTCTTCGATCAGTTGCAGTTGCGCCGTGAAGTCGAGCAACTTGGGCAAGCCGTGCACCCACAACAGAAACAACCCACCGCTGACCCGCAGGAACAGCAACCCGATGTCGCGCGCCTGTTCATCCCTCGTAGCAATCATGACCCGACCCTTTGAATGTCATTGACGGGAATCATGCCAATGCCGGGGCGGAAGAAATTGGATGGGTGTGCTTAGTTGCGTTTCAGACCACCGGACACTCTGCTGCCAACCACAAAACAATGTGGGAGTGGGCTTGCTCACGAAGGCGTCAGGTCAGTCACATCCATGTTGACTGGCAAAGCGCTTTCGCGAGCAAGCTCGCTCCCACAGGGATTGGCGGCGCGCATTCAGTTAGCAGACCATCACGAAACAATGTGGGAGTGGGCTTGCTCGCGAAGGCGTCAGGTCAGTCACATCTATGTTGACTGGCATACCGCTTTCGCGAGCAAGCTCGCTCCCACAGGGATCTGCGGCGCGCATTCAATTGGCTGACCATCACAAAACAATGTGGGAGTGGGCTTGCTCACGAAGGCGTCAGGTCGGTTACATCCACATTGACTGGCAAAGCGCTTTCGCGAGCAAGCCCGCTCCCACAGGGATTGGCGGCGCGCATCCCATTTGCTGACCATCACAAAACAATGTGGGAGTGAGCTTGCTCGCGAAGGCGTCAGGTCAGCCACATCCACATTGCCTGACACACCGCTTTCGCGAGCAAGCCCGCTCCCACAGGAGAACTGCTTGTGTAATCGAGATGAGTTAAAGCGCTGGAATATCCAGCGGCGCCGCCATGAACTGGCTGATCCGCGCGCGCAGCCATTTCTCTGCCGGGTCGTTGTCGTGCACCCCGCTCCACGCCATCGACAACTGCGCGGCATCGATCGGAAATGGCGGGTCTTCGGCACGCAAGGCGCAGCCTTCGACTAAGGCACAGGCGGCATAATCCGGCACGGTGGCGATCATCTCGGTACCGGCGAGCAAGGCACGCAAGCCGCTGAACTGCGGGACACCGAGAACTACCCGGCGGCAGCGGCCGATCTTCGCCAGATCGAGGTCGATATTGCCACTCAGGTCACCGGAGAACGACACCATCGCGTGCGGACGCTCGCAATATTCATCGAGGGTCAGCGGCCCCGGACGATCATCGCCGCGCAGGACTTTGCAGGGAATATTACGCAGCTTCTTGCGCTTGGCGTTGGCCGGCAGATCTGTGGTGTAGCTGACACCCACGGAGATTTCTCCAGAGGCCAACAGCGCCGGCATCAATAGATAATTGGCGCGGCGCACCACCACGACAATCCCCGGCGCCTCCTGCTGAAGCTGGCGCAACAGCGGCGGAAACAGACCGAACTCGGCGTCGTCCGACAGACCGATGCGAAACACGTCGCAACTGCTCGCCGGTTCGAATTCCTTGGCGCGGCTGACTGCACCGGAAATCACATCCATGGCCGGTTGCAGCTCCTTGAGGATCGCCAGCGCCCGCGCCGTCGGCTCCATGCCGCGACCATTGCGCAGCAACAACGGATCGTCGAACAGATCACGCAAGCGCCCCAGCGCAGCACTGACCGCCGGCTGGCCCATGAACAGTTTTTCGGCAACGCGGGTCAGGTTCTTTTCGAACATCAGCGCTTCGAAAATCACCAGCAGGTTCATGTCGACGCGGCGCAGATCGTTACGGTTCATGGGCGTGGTTTCCTTATCGGTGTCAGACGCTTTTTGCCACAGGCGCTGGGCACTTTACTCGATCAACGGCACTTTCGCCGCGCGTTTATACGGACCGTACTCCACCGGTACCCACTGAAAATGTTTGCCCTCGGCGGTGATGTGGCCGATGCCCGGGAACGGCAAATGCGCGGCCGTCACCCAGGTCTTGCTCGCGGCCGCAGCACGGAACACTGCCTGCCGACTGCTGATCGCTTGCTGACTGTTGACGTCGAAACTGATCGAGACTTCCGGGTGCAAGAACTGCACCGCGAGGTTGTGCACCAGATCGCCCATGAACACGATGCTCTGCTGCTGCGAGGTGAAGCGGTACGTGGTGCTGCCCGGCGTGTGCCCGGCTTCGAGGGTGGCTTCGACCAGGCCTGGCAACGGCGACTGCCCGGGGGCGAAAGTCTTGAAGCGACCGGCGGCAACGTAGGCCGCGGTGGAATCCTGGGCGATTTTGAAAAACTCTTTGGCGCCGGCGGGAGCCTTGGCCAGCGCTGCCGGATCGAGCCAGTAGTCGGCCTCGGCCTTGGCCGCGTACACGGTGGCGTTGGCAAACAGCGGTTTTTTCTCTGCATCGACCAGACCACAGACGTGATCGAGGTGCAGGTGCGTCAAGAGAATCGTGTCGACCTGCTCAGGCTTGTAGCCGGCGGCCTGCATGTTGGCCGAAAGCTGCCCGGCGGTGGCGCCGATGCACTGCCCGGCGCCGGTATCTACCAGAATCAGCTGTTTGCCGGTGTTGACCAGGAACGCATTGAACGCGGTCTGCACCCCTGGGGTTTCAATCGAACGGCGTGCGAGCAGCGCGCGAATCTGGCTCTGGCTCATGCCCTGCAACAACTTCGGCGACAAATCGTTGTAGCCGTCGAACAATGCCGTGACTTCGTAATCGCCCACCGCCAAACGGAAATAACCCGGCGCCTGAGTGCCCACCTGCGGCGCCTGCGCCATCGCGCCAGACATTGCCAGCATCACCGCCACGGTCGTCGCTGCTTTAACCAAGACTTTCATTGCATTCCCCTTGAACCTGGCCGATGGCGGCCGTGCTTGGTCGACATCGTCGCGCAAAGCGCCGGGCGCTGACTTGCAAGGATGTGCTGAGTTCCAGCCTCAGCAAGGAAATTAACAACGATTAACTCGTCAGCCTCACGCCCTCACCCAACAATGAAGACCTCTGCGCAGCGTTGCTTTTTTGACCTGAGGGAATGCGCCGACCGTGTATTCCCCACCGACACGGACCTTGGCCATGGCTTATCTACAGCAAACCGTCGCCCTCGCCCCTGCCTGCGAACCGCGGAAAAACGCGACTGGCGGACTCAGTCCGCAGCGCGAACGTCAGATCAAACAGTTGATCCTCGATCGCCTGGGCGAAAGTCTCGAAGTGGCTGAACTCGCCCGTGCCTGTTCACTGTCACGCAGTCATTTCTCCCGGGCGTTCAAGTGCAGCACCGGCCTGTCCCCACAGGACTGGATTCGCGCCCAGCGTCTGGCCCGGGCCAAGTTGCTGATCCAGCACACTGACCTCAGTCTGACGCAAATCAGCCTGGAATGCGGCTTCTGCGATCAGGCGCACTTCTGCCACATGTTCACCCGCAGCGAGGGCATCAATCCCTTCGCCTGGCGCTGTCGGGTCATGGGCAAACCGAAAAACACCGCCGCGCAGCCTGTGTTTTGACTGCTGCCGTTACGCCACCCGTTGCACTGATGCCAAAACCTGAGGATTATGCCCGGACACCCCGGATCAGACGGCCTGCGCATGTGCCAGGCACTGGTTCGCCCTGTCCGTCGCATTACCGCAGGAGCGCGCTGTTGAGTTTTCCCCCGAATCAGGCCATTGCCTTTGGCCCCTATCGGATTCATCCCGGGCAACGACTGCTACTTGAAGGCCAACAGCCTTTGCGCCTGGGACGGCGGGCGATGGACATCCTCCTGATTTTGCTGGCCCACGCCGGTGAAGTGGTGAGCAAGCAGCAACTGATGGCCGGGGTCTGGCCAGACAGTGTCGTTGAAGACATCAACCTGCGCGTACACATGGCGGCGCTGCGCAAGGCGCTGGGCGACGGACAGAACGGTCAGCGCTACATCGTCACCGTGGCGCAGCGCGGCTACAGTTTTGTCGCCCCCATCCTCCTCGACAGCATCGAACAGAAACCGGCGATGCCCGTCGCCAGACACAACCTGCCGCTGCGCCGCACGCGAATGATCGGCCGCCAGCCGGTGGTCGATCACTTGATTGCGCAACTGCCGCGCCGACGCTGCATCACCCTGGTCGGCCCTGGCGGCATTGGCAAGACCACCGTCGCCCTGCGCGTCGCCGAACAGCTGATTGGCCAGTATCGCGACGGCATCCGCCTGGTGGACTTGGCGCCGATCGCCGATCCCGCGCTGATCGGCTCGCACCTGGCGGCGCTGCTCGATCTGTCCGCCTCCGAAGACGATGCACAGGCGGGTCTGGTCGACGGCCTGCGTGAACGGAAAATGCTGCTGGTCATCGACAACTGCGAGCACTTGATTGATGCGATCGCGGCGCTCAGCGAGCAGATTCTGCGCGGGGCGCCCAAGGTGCATATCCTCGCCACCAGCCGCGAGAGCCTGCGCGCTGAGGGCGAGTTTGTGCAGCGTCTGGAGTCACTCGAATGCCCGTCCATGTCGACGCCGATGGACCCGGCCCAGGCGCTGGGCTTTGCTGCGCTGCAATTGTTTGTCGAACGCGCCACGGCTGCCCGGGAAAACTTTCAACTGAGGCACGCCGAACTGCCGCAAGCGATCGAAATCTGCCAGCGCCTGGACGGCATTCCGCTGGCGCTGGAACTGGCTGCCGCACAGGTCAGCGAATTGGGCATGGACGGACTGCTCAAACAATTGCGCGAAGGCCTGCCGCCGCTGTCCGCCGGCCACCACAGCAGCGCCGAACGCCACTTGACCCTGCGCGCGACGATGGACTGGAGTTTCAACCTGCTCAATGTCTGCGAGCAAACCTGTCTGCGGCGACTGGGCATTTTCCGTGGCAGCTTCAGCCTCGCCTCGGCAGCAGCAGTAGTGATCGGCCAGCAGATCGATCCCGGCGCGGTGTTCAGCGCCGTCACACAACTGGTGGCCAAATCCCTGCTGAGCGTCGAAGTGGGCGACGAAGATGTTTTCTACCGCTTGCTCGACACCACGCGCCATTACGCACTGGAAAAACTCGAACAGGCCGACGAGCTCAGCGCAACCCGCCAACGCCACGCCGAGCGCTGCCTGACACTGATGCAGCAGGCGCAAGCGGATTGGGATAACACCCCCACCGTGCTGTGGATGGAGCGTTATGCCCGGGGTCTGGAGGATTTGCGCGCGGCGCTGGACTGGAGCCTCAACGGGCCGGGACCCGATGAGCTGGGCGTACAACTGGCTGCCGCTTCGGCACCGTTGTGGCAGGAGCTGTCGTTGCTGCGCGATTACAGCCGCTATGTGCGCCGGGCACTGAGCCTGCTGGAGACTTCGCGAGCAGGCTCGCTCTCACAGCCCTGCCCTCGCCTGCAAATCGCCTTGAAACTGGCGCTCGGCAGCGCCAGCTATCACACCTGGGGCGGCACGCCACAAACCATCCAGGCGTTCGTCGACGCCTGCCGATTAGCCGAAGAACATGGCGATCTGGCCGGGCAACTGCGTGCGATATCGGGGCACATGGCGGTCAACCTGAGCTGCGGACACTACCGCATGGCACTGGCGCAAAGTGAGCAGTTCGACCGCATCGGCGTGCACGGCGAGCCGCTGCTATCACTGAGCACACATCGTTTGCGGGTGCTGGCCTTGCACTATGCCGGTGACCAACCGCAGGCTCGCGTGCATGCCGAGCAGGTATTGCAACGCATGGCCCACAGCGGCCATCTCAATCGCTTCACCCATGGTTTTGGCGTGCAGTACGACCAGAGTGTTGCTTCACTTACGGTACTGGCACGAGTGCTGTGGCTGCAGGGTCTGCCCGAGCAGGCTTGGCGCGCCGCACGGCAGGCGCTGGATATTGCCGTGCAGATCAACCACGGGACCTCGATCTGCTACACCCTGGCGCTGGCCAGTTGCCTGATCGCCCATTACAACGGTGACCGCGACAACGCCCGCGCCTTGTTGCAATTGTTGTTGGAACAATCACAGAAGCATTCGGTGCTGCTGTTCAATAACTGGGGGCGGCAGTATGCCCAAGTGATCGATCCAGACAATGCCGCGCCGGTATCGACGCAGAGCAGCGGTTTGATCCGGGAAGTGATGGTTACGCTGGATGAGCGCTTTGTCGATGAGGCAATGGTCGAGCGAGCACGCAATGGGGACGCGGGTTGGAGTACGGCGGAAATATTGCGGGCACGGGCGGCGGCATTGTTGAAGCATTCACAAACGCCGCTTCGCGAGCAGGCTCGCTCCCACAAGGGGTCGTCGTCGGGCGCGAATTCCGGGTTGTGCGCTGATTCCTGTGGGAGCGAGCCTGCTCGCGAATCGGCCCGCTCGGACACCGCTGCAACCCAAGCCGAACAAACCCTGCAACAAGCTCTCGACATTGCCAGAAACCAGGGCGCGCTGGCCTGGGAACTGCGTAGCGCCACGGATCTCGCTGAACTGTGGCACCGCCAATCGCGCCACCGCGAAGCACTGGATCTGCTCACGCCGATCTACCAGCGCTTTACCGAAGGCTACGCCACCCCGGACTTGCGCAAGGTGCGTGGGCTAATCGACAGCCTGCGCGAGAAATGCCCGGCCTGACGCATTGCGCGTGCGGCTGAGATAGCGCGCATGACGCCGTTCCAGTTCAAGCCACGCGTCGCTGCGCTCAAGCTGATCACGCGCATAGCGGCGCACGGTGTTGAGCATCCAATAGCGAACCTTTGCCTGGATGGGTTGCTGAATCAGCAACGATTTGCGCGCCAGGGCTTCGATGATTGAGGTTAACCTGGAGCCGGCCAGATCCGCACAGCTGACCACGCTCACTGCAGCTTCCAGGGTAAACCCGCTGCCGAACACTGACAGACGCAGCAGCACGCGCTGCTCCGTTTCCGTCAGGTACTGAAAGCTCCAATCGATGGCAGCCGCCATCGACTGATGGCGCGGTTCCGCCGTGCGCCGGCCTTGACCAAGCAACTGCAGACCGTTTTCAACCTGGGCCTGTAGACCGATCAAACCCAGCGCGTCGATCTGCGCTGCGGCGAGTTCGATCGCCAGCGGCAGACCGTCCAGTTGACGGCAGATCTCGCGTACACCCGGCAAATCCTGTTCACGCAAACTGAAGCCATGCTGCCGCGCTCGCGCCCGATTGACGAACAACTGCACCGCCGGATAGCCCAAGGCTTCTTCGACGGTGTTCAATGTCGAGCGCTTGGGGAGCGCCAACAGCGGCACGAAATGCACGGTCTCGTGCGCGACATGCAAGGCTTCGCGACCGGTGACCAGAATCGACAAGCGAGGAGCCGCGTGCAACAGAGTTTCAACCAGAGCCGCGCAGCTGTCGCGCTGGTGGTCGCAGTTGTCCAGTATCAACAAGGCGTGCCGGCCGGTCAGCGTGGAAAGGTCTATCTTCAGGGCGTGCAACACGTAATCGAGCAGCGATTTTTCATCTTCGAGGTTGGCAAGGTCGATCCACCAGGCGCCATCGCGGAAATATTGCAGCAGCAGTTCTGCCACGCGCAGTGCCACCGTGGTTTTGCCAACACCTGGCGCACCGGTAATCGTCATCAAGCGGCACACCGGCATTTGTCGAACCAGACTGCCGACCAAAGCATCGCGACCACTGACGGGTGTCAGTCGAGCCGGAAGATTGTGCAGCGGCTTGAGCCCGGCGGCGGGCATGGGCAGCGCATCATTTGGGTCCTGCTCCACCGGGGCGACAAAACTGTAGCCGCATTGCGCCACGTGAACGATGTAATGCTGGCCCTTGGTGCCATCGCCGAGTGCACGGCGCAGCGCCGCAATGTGCACCCGCAGATTGATCTCTTCGACAATCGACGTCGGCCAGACCTGAGCAATCAACTGCTCTTTGCTGACCACCCTGCCCGCGTGCTTGAGCAGTACCTGCAGAATGTCCATGGCGCGCCCGCCCATGCGCAGCGGTTGCTCTCCCTCGAGAACCAAGCGTTGGCGCACATGAAAGGTGTAGGGGCCAAAACGCAGCACCCGACCGTGGTTTGTGTCGTTGTGATTAGTCATGCCAGACATCTTGGCACCCTTGCGTGACGATACAACCGCCACAGCCGACGCGGTACGGACATCCAGCTGCGCCAGACGGACAGAACCGCTCTAGCTGAACTGTTCCCGGTATTGCAACGGTGTAAGACCAAGCTTTTCGGCGAACAGCGAGCGCATGTGCCGAACGCTGCCGAAGCCACTTTTATAAGCAATGGTCTTCAGGGGCAGATCGCTGGTTTCCAGCAGGCTGCGCGCGCAGTCGATGCGGGCATTCTGCAGAAACTCCATTGGAGTCATGTTGACGTCACGGGCGAACAGCCGAGCGAAGTGCCGTGCGCTCATATTCGCCAGTCCGGCCATGCGCTCGACGGTAAAGGCTTCGTCCAAGTGTTCAAGCACGTAATTCTGTACGCGGGTGACAGGCGTCTCTTGCGGCGAGACTGCTGCCATCAAAGGGCTGAATTGCGCCTGCCCACCCTGGCGTTTCATCACCACCAACAAGACCTTGGCCACATCCTGGGCGATTTTCTTGCCGTGATCCCGGGCCACCACCGCCAGCGCCAGATCGATGCCAGCGGTCACGCCCCCCGACGTGATCAGATTGCGATCCTCAACGTAGATCTGGTCGGTGGTCACCGTAGTTTTTGGAAAAGCCTTGATCAGGCGCTCGGTGTAATTCCAGTGCGTGGTGACGCGATAGCCATCGAGCAGGCAGGCATGGCCGAGGATAAAAGCGCCAGTGCAAATCGAACCGTAGCGTTCGGCGCGCGGCACGGCGTTTCTCAACCAGGCGAACAGTTCGGGAAATCTCTGGTTGTAGGCGCCAGGGCCGCCGGGCACCAATAACAGATCATAGCGCTCGGCCGCTTCGTCGATGTGCAGATCAGCCTGGACCTGCACGCCATTGGAAGCCCTCAGCAAGCCGCGCTCCGTGCCTAACGTCGTCAGTTGATAGTGCAAATCAGATTTCAGATAACGGTTGGCGACTGAAAACACCTCCAGCGGCCCGGCCATGTCGAGCATCAGAAAGTCAGGAAACAGCACCATTGCCACGGTTTTCATGGAGGGCATCACACATTTCAAGGGTCAATATTTACGCTGCAGCCGGGGCATCAAGGCTGACTCCGGCGTGATCAGCATAATCGAATGGGTGAACCATAACGCAAAACTGTCAACCTGAACCGGACAGTCTTTCTATTTCCATCTACTTATTGCCTTGTCGGGTAACCAGTAACCTTCTCCTCACTCGGACGAATTCACGTCCCGCCAGGAGATTTCATCATGCTGACTCTTCGCAAAGCCTCCGATCGCGGCCTCGCCAATCACGGCTGGTTGAAGTCGTTTCACACCTTCTCTTTCGCCAATTACCGCAACCCGCGTGAACAGGGTTTCTCCGACCTGCTGGTGATCAACGACGACCGGGTCGCCGCCGGTAAAGGTTTTGGCCAGCATCCGCACCGCGACATGGAGATTTTCTCCTACGTGCTCGAGGGCGCGCTGGAACACAAGGACACTCTCGGTACTGGTTCGGTGATCCGCCCCGGCGATGTACAGTTGATGAGCGCCGGCAGCGGCGTGGCGCACAGTGAATTCAACCACTCGGCCACCAAGCCCGTGCACTTTCTGCAAATCTGGATTGTGCCGGACGTCAGCGGCGCCAAACCGCGCTATCAACAGGAACACTTCAGCGCGGAGAAAAAACGCGGTCGCCTGCAACTGATCATCTCGCCGGACGGCAACAACGGCTCTCTGAAAGTCCGTCAGGATGCGCGTGTCTATGCCGGGTTATTCGACGGCGAGGAAAGTGCCACGCTGAAATTGCCGGCCAATCGTTACGCGTACGTGCACGTTGCGCGTGGCAGTGTCGAACTCAACGGCCAAGCCTTGCAGGAAGGCGACGGCGTGCGGGTTCGTGAAGAACAGCTGCTTACCTTGAGCAACGGCGTCGATGCAGAGGTTCTGGTGTTCGACTTGCGCCCTCAGGAGTTGCCAGAAATGCCATGATCTGGCGCGATGCACAGCGGCCTTCCACTGAAGGCCGTTTTTTATTGCGGCGACGCCGTTGAGGGTCGTTCAACTGGTTTGGGGGCAGAGACCTCTTTGCCAATCTGAATCGCTGCCAGGGTGGTTTGGATCGTGGTCATCACCGCCGCCTGATTGGCGAAATGCGCGCCAACCAGCAAAGAGGCCACGCCGAGGAAATGCACGGTGGTGGCCGCCCAGTAATGGGCCTTTACTGTCGATGCCTGTCTGATCGCTTCCCGCGATTCGTCGGCAATTTTCTGCACGCCCATCCACATCACGTCATAACGTTTGTCCCGCTCCTGCAGGGCCTTGTCCCGCTCTGCCTGAGCAGCCAGGAACCCGCGAATGTCGGCGCGCATTTCTGCCACGCGGCCGTCCATCCTCGTTTCGATGGTCTCTATCCTGGCATCGAATTCTTCGCGACTTATGCTGCTCATGGTTTGCCTTTTCTGACCTGCGTCCGATCTGTCCGTGCCTGCATATTGATTCACTTCCCTGATTTTCAATTCGACACCTTTATGGCTACCGAGGCCTTCCCTGGCTCTTCGTTTCGATGCGGGACCGAGGTCTGCATCCAACTGCAGTCACAATAGATTTCATCGCCCTCGGCGACAAGCCGGCCCATTCTGCCTCGGACGTAGGCTGTTTCGTCAGACGTTGTAGCCTCGGCAAAATCCTGAATCCACTATTGGTTTTCCAGCGCAAAAGCCTCAACGATCTGCTCGATGACCGCCCGTACCCGCGCGGTGTGACGCAGGTCGGCGTGAGTGACCAGCCACACTTCATACGGCAACGGCCGGGTCCGCTCCGGCCAGAGTCTGACCAGGCCGTCGCGTTCGCCCATGTTCACAGGAATCTCCCCTACCCCGAGGCCGGCGGCAATGGAGCGACGCACCAAAAGGCTGGAACTGAGCGTGGCGACGATGCGCCCACGGCTTAACGGCTCGGACACTAGCGTGAGGTCTTTTTTGCTCTGCAAATACGGCTGATACACCACCAGATCGTGGCCCTCGAAAGCACTGCCGGGCTGCGGTTCGCCATGGCGGTCGACGTAGGCCCGCGCAGCGAAAAGTCCTACAGGCCAGCGGGCGATTCGCCGGGCGATGAGATCCGGGTTATCCGGCCGGGTATTGCGTACGGCGATATCGGCCTCGCGCTTGGCCAGACTGAGAATCTGCGTCGACGCATCCAACTGGATCTGCACATCCGGATGTTGGTCATGCAGGCGCGCCATCGCAGGGATGATGAAGTCGATGGCCAGCGAGTCGGTGGTGCTGACCCGTACGTTACCGGTCAGCCGATCATCCAGCCCATGAATGTGCCGCTCCAGTTCCAGCGCCGAATGCTCCATTTTCTCCACACTTCTGAGTGCCGCCTCGCCGACGGCGGTCAGCGCGTAACCATCGGATGTGCGCAAAAACAGCGTCGCGCTCAACGACTTCTCCAGCGCGGTGACACGCCGTCCGACCGTGGCCTGGTCGACGCCCAGAACCCGCGCAGCCCCACGCAATGTCGACTCGCGACAGACCGCCAGAAACACTCGCGCATCATCCCAATTCATGCTGATCCTCTTAGAAGCATTTCTGCATCAGTGTGCCGCTTAATCGCTGCATATGCGCAGCAACGATAGCCGATAAGCTGAGGGCCATACACCTCTTGTGAGATCGCTATCATGCGTACTTCAAACTCTTCAGGTATCTGGCTGCCGATTTTCGCCGGACTTTGCGCCAGCCTGGTCAGCATTGGCCTGGCGCGTTTCGCTTACACGCCATTGATCCCTTCGCTGATTCAGGCGCAGTGGTTTTCGGCCAACGATGTTGTCTATCTCGGCGCGGCCAATCTGGTCGGTTACTTGATTGGTGCCCTCCTCGGTCGGCCCATGGCTCATCGACTGGGTAACCGTAACGCCTTGCGGCTGATGATGCTGGCTGTCACGGCAGCGTTTTTTGCCTGTGCTTATCCGCTGTCGGTGAGCTGGTTCTTCGGTTGGCGCTTGCTGTCCGGCATTGCCGGTGGGGCGATCATGGTGCTGGTCGCGGCAACCGTGCTGCCTCACGTTCCGGCTTCTCGCAGAGGTTTGGCCAGTGGCGCAATCTTCCTTGGCATCGGCCTCGGGATTGCCGGTTCCGGAACCCTAGTGCCGCCGCTGTTGGCTCTTGGTTTGCAGGCAACCTGGCTGGGGCTGGGCGCGCTGGCGTTATTACTGACCGCGTTGAGTTGGTTCGGCTGGCCTGCCGATACCGCGCATACCGCGGCGGCGCACACGACGTTGGCCGATGAGCCGACACCGCCGGGCGTTTACCTGTTGTTCGCTCAATACGCGTTCATGGCTGCCGGGCTGGTGCCTGCCATGGTGTTTCTGGTGGATTACGTGGCCCGCGGACTGAGCGCGGGGGCGCATATCGGCGCACTGGTCTGGGTCATGTACGGCCTGGGGGCGATTGTCGGACCGGTCACGTACGGTTTTCTGGCCGACCAGCTTGGCGCCCGCGCTGGCATCCGTCTGGTGTTGGTGGTGCAAGCGGTTGCGTTGGGTCTGCTAACCGTCTCCGATTCGTTTCTGGCGCTGGCGTTACTCGCGGTGATCCTCGGCTCGTTCCCGCCGGGCATCGTACCGCTGGCGTTGGCGCGGGTGCATGAGCTGGTGCCGTCGCATCACCATCAGCAGATCGCCTGGAGCCGCGCAACCGTGTCGTTCGCTACCTTTCAGGCACTGGCGGGGTTTGCCTATTCGGCGCTGTTCAACGCTTCGGGCGGCCAGCATACGCTGCTGTTTGTGATCGCCGCCGGCGCGATCGTGATTGCCCTGCTGCTGGAGCAAGCCATGCGCTGGCTGCCCGCTGCAACTCAAACTCGTTGCGCGGCGAACTGAAGGGAATCATTGCGCGCTCGCAGCGCTCCCATCTACACGACCTTTTTCACAGGAATCGACAATGTCACTGCCCAATGAAATGACCCGTATTGAAATCACCGAACCCGGCGGCCCGGAAGTATTGCAAGCCAGACGCGTGCCTCTGCCAAGCGTTGCCGAAGGCCAAGTGCTGATCCACGTTCACGCCGCCGGTATCAATCGCCCGGACGCCCTGCAGCGTGCCGGCAAGTATCCGATGAAACCCGGCATGGACCCGATTCCCGGCCTGGAAGTGGCTGGCGAAGTGGTTGCGCTTGGCCCCGGAGTAACGCGCTTCGCGGTCGGCGATCGCGTGTGCGCACTGACCAATGGCGGCGGTTACGCCGAATATTGCGCGGTTCCAGCCGGCCAGACTTTGCCTGTGCCGGACGGTGTCGACTGGATTCAGGCCGCCGCGATTCCGGAAACCTTTTTCACCGTATGGGCCAACCTGTTCGGCCTCGGCGGGGCCAAGGCCGGCCAGCGCGTGCTGATTCACGGCGGCACGAGCGGCATCGGCACCACCGCGCTGATGCTCTGTCGCGAATTCGGTATCGAGGCCTTCGCCACCGCAGGCAGCGCTGAAAAATGCGCCGCAATCAGCAAACTTGACGGGCAACCGATCAACTATCGAGAAGAGGACTTCGCCAAGGTCATTGCCGAGAAGACCGCAGATCAAGGCGTGAACGTGATTCTCGACATCATGGGTGGCTCGTATCTGAACGGCAACATCAGCGCACTGGCGATGGACGGCCGACTGGTCATGCTCGGTTTCCTCGGCGGCGCCCGCGCCAATGACATCGATCTGCTGGCGATCCTTGGCAAACGCGCCGTCGTCACCGGTTCATTGCTGCGTGCACGCACCGCTGCGGAAAAAGCCGCCATCGCCGATCAACTGCAAGAACACGTGTGGCCTGCCCTCAGCGCCGGGCGCTGCCTGCCGATCATCGATAAAGTATATCCGCTGGCTGACGCGGCTCAGGCCCATGCCCGCATGGAGGGCGGCGATCATATCGGCAAGATCGTGCTGCAAGTGGCATGAGCGATTGCAGCATCTTGTAATCGTTGCGCACTCACGGCGGTCGAAAATAATCCCGCGCAGACCGAGGCATCTGGTAAAAAGCGTTCTTTGTCTGCGCAGTGGTGAAACGATTAATGTTCCTGTCTTTCCTGACTCGTCTGCGACGCCGCCGCCTGGCGTTCGCCATGATGGCCGCGCTGATTATTGGCGTGCCGACGAGTTGTGCCGTACTGGAACACACCGAGCGCAAGTTGCTTTTTCGCATCGAGCCGGGGACTGCCGGCTGGTATCGCGGTCTGCCGGGCAGTGTTCAGGAACTCGATCTGCAACCGAAGAGCTTCAAGGCCGGGCAGAACATCCATGCCTGGTGGTGGCCGGCGGAACGTGCCAATGCCCCGGCAATCCTCTATTTGCATGGCGTGCGCTGGAACCTCACCGGGCAACTGTTTCGCATCGAACAGCTGCGGGCGGCGGGTTATTCGGTGTTGGCTATCGATTATCGCGGGTTTGGCCAGAGCAAGGGCGATCTGCCGTCGGAGAGCAGCGTTTATGAAGATGCCCGCGTTGCGTGGGAACGCTTCCAACTGTTGCAACCGGATCCGAACAAACGCCTGATCTACGGTCACTCTCTCGGTGGCGCAGTGGCGATCGATCTGGCCGCTGAGCTCGGAAAGAACGCCGCGCGTAACCACACGCCTCTGCCGGTGCGCGGTCTGGTCATTGAGTCAACCTTCACTTCTCTGGCTGATGTCGCCGCCGCCGTAGCGAATACCTCGCTGCCGGTGCGCTGGCTGCTTTCACAAAAATTCGATTCCATCGACAAGATTGCCGACATTCACATGCCGCTGCTGGTGGTGCATGGCCTGGCTGATGTCTTCGTGCCGCCGCGCTTCAGCGAGCAGCTGTTCAATGCCGCTGAGCAGCCCAAACGCCTGCTGATGGTGCCCGGAGCGACGCACAACAACAGCATGGCGCTCGGTGGCCAGGGTTATCGCAAGGCTCTGGATGCGTTGATGCAAAGCAAACCGCTGCCCAAGGTTGCCGGACCAGCAGTGGCCAAAGGCTCTAGCGACTCCTGACCGACGTACTGGCATACTGGCGCCGCTTCCGACACCACAAAAAGGACTGAGTGTGTTAACCCGCCCCAACGCCCGATGGATTTACTACCCGATTTGCTGGCTAGCTGTACTTTCACTACTGCTGCACAGCGCTTTCTATGACTGGAATCTGCTGACCCCGATCGACGTCGGCGGTACCTTCATGGGCGGAATCGGTGGACAACTGTTCGCCAGTGGATGGGTCGCGGCCACTGTAGCTTTGTTGTTGGCCATGCTGGCGCGCATACCGGGAGCAATTAATGCCTGCATACTCGCGGGCCTTATGCCTTTGGCCATCGGCATGTGGTGGCAGATCAACTATCCCGACGACGCGGAACAGCGCATCTACAGCATCAGTCCTCACGAAATCGGTAGCGCGATGCTCATCGGCGCGTTGTTGTTGGGACTCGGCCTGTTTTTGCGTTCCAGACTGAGGAAGCAACGCGCGCCCTCGCTTTGGGCGATGATCGGGAGATCGGCCACGGCGATTCTCATATTGACGGTATTTATTGGCGTGCCCATTTATGTCGCCAGGCAAATGTCGCTGCCCCATTGTGCGTTCACCGAAGATGGTCAGCAGTTGACCATATGCTTGAGTGACGACGACAACGAACGTGTGATCGTCGACTGAATACATCACTAGCGCCCAGGCACCCAAAAGCCCAACCTGGTCAGGTCGGGCTTTCGCTTATCGCCTTGCCAATTCGTGGCGTACGCATTGCTCGTAATAGGTCTGCTTGACCGCTGCCGGTTTGAGCTTCGAACTGCTGTTGTAGGTCTGCTCGGTAATGCCCATCGCGGTCATGCGCATCCACGGCTGCTGGAAGCGGCGAACCTGCAGTTGCTTGCGCGCGCCATACAGCGAAACCCCTGACAGCTTGGATTGCTGCGCACCGGCAGCAATGTCCGAGCCCCAGGTACAGGCAAAGCGATGGCCTTTGCTTAACTCTCTTGCCTGCACTCCCGAGGCGATCAAAGCCAGGGAAAACGCCGCAACGGTGATGACAATCGTCCGCATATTGCCAGCCTAACCTTTTGAAAAAGAGGCGATTTTGCCGGGGCGCATTGCGTCTGGGGGCCAGCAATTTGCCTGCTGTCGGGATTTTTTTATCAAAGGTGAATTCGCCGCTCGTCCAGTACCGCGCACCTTTGGCCGGGAGGCCTATCCAACGCAGCACATCCCACCGCGTAGAAGGCCAATGTGATGAACAAGAAAATGCTCGCCCTGTCGTTTTCCAGCCTGTGCCTGATCGGCCCGCTTCACGCTTGGGCAGCCGAAACGACAGCGGGTGCCGCGACCCCTGCCACCGCCCTGCCCGGTGTCAATCATGCAGAAAGCTCTCGCGACCATGATGAGAAGGCGAACAAGAAAGGCGAAGAGTCGTCAGGCGCCAACGCAGGTTCACAGCCGCATGAGACAGAGAAGGATGCCGCGACGTCGAGCGACTCCAGCGACATAGATAAAAAACCCGCTCAGTAAGAGTTGTTTCGCTTTTAGTAACGAAAATCCGATGTCGAAACTAGCGCAGCACAGGGTGATATCAATATGATGCGCGCACTGGCGACCATAGAGGGTGGCCAGAGAAAAATACACCCAAGGAATGCAAATGAAAGATTTCGTCATCGGCGTCAACAACATCGTTCTCTACATTGCACTCGCAGTCATCCTGATCGTGTCTCTGTTCATGATGAGCCAGAGCTTTCTTTCGGGTCTCGGCATGTTCGTAGGCGGCACCCTGGGCTGGTGCATCGTCTCCGGCTTCTGGTTCGTGCAGTCGGCGACCTACGAAGAACTGCGCAAGCTGAACTCGAAAAACAGCTGATCTGCGCCGAGTATTCGTTATAGAGAAAAGGCCAATGTCATCGACATTGGCCTTTCTTTTTTTAGCGGCGAAGAGACTGGTTATTCATTGCTTGGTGCACTGAGCGCCCAGCCCCATGCCCATGGAACCCAGGGCAACCATCGGGCCGCTCGGCAGTTCGCACGTATATTCACCGCTTTCGGTTTGAGCGGTATAGAAAGTTGTATTGAAGTCGCTGCGGATGTTGGACACCTTGATTACAGGTTTCCCAATGGTGGTCTGTGCGCGATTCTTGAGATCACTCTCTCCCGGCTTTACGGTCTGACATCCAGTAACTGCGAGCGCCAATGTTGCGAGTAAAGCGAGAACCGGGATAGTCCTTGATGAGTTCATGCAGATCGACCTTTTTGATTTTCATACCGGAAAAATTCTGGCAATTAGATGCCAAGCGAAAGGACTTTAAAGTCGAGCCGGAACAGGGGCAATTAGGTCGGATGTGCTAATGGCTGAAGGCTAGCGGCGCGCTCAGCGAATCTTTGCGACTGCCTTCCGTATCGCAAGACGCTGCTAATCGGTTTGTAAAATGTCTATCTGCAAGCGATCGCGGCCCTCCTCTCGGCAATCGAAACGAACCGGCAAAAACATCTGAATGACTTCAATGTTGCTGCGTAAATGATCCGTCATGCGTGGCGTGGTGAACGATCCGCGGCCGGCCAGCGCCATTGGCAACAGCAACTGATCGGCCAGGTGCTCCGCGACCGCCGCATCACTGCGCAGCCAGTCTGCAGCCTGATTGATCGCGGCATCAGCGACCTTCTCGGCGCGCAAGGACACTTGCCCAAACGCGCTGAACACCTCAGTGACATGTTCGAAAACATATTCCAGCAATAACACATTGCCCGGGCCGCGTTCCGGATCAATCGTCACCGGTAGCAGCGCCGCCGATGGCCAGTTCAAACGCTTGGCCACCTGACTCAGTTCTCGTTGAGCGACAGTGGGCGCAAGTCCGGCAGTCAGCGCCAGAGCCTGTTGTGAAAGCGCCTCGCCGCGCTCACACAGATCCAGTCGCATCAGGCTCGAAGGCTGCACTCGCACTTCAACCTCACCACCGCCGGCCGGCGCAAAACCATGACGCACCAAGTCCAGTTCGACAACCCCGCCCATGCGTCGCAGCAGCGGTAGCCAACTGCGCGAGAGGAATTCAGTCGGGGGCGCCAGCGGATTGTGCGTGCCGCCAGAGATCGTCACTCGACTGGCCTGCGGTGCCAGCATCAGGGCTGGCAGCAAAGTCTGCAGAACCAGCGTGCAACTGCCCGCCGTGCCGATGGCGAACTTGAAATCACCTGCGCGGATTGCGCCCGGTTCGAAGCTCAAGGCCTGCGAGCCCAAATGCGCACCGCAGATCCGTGCACCACAAACCTCGGCCGCCGCCATCACGGCTGTCAGATGCTGACGCAGCAATCCAGGACGGCTGCGTCTGGCGCGAATCTGTTTAATGCGAAACGCCCGGCCTGTCACCATCGACAGGCTCAGCGCACTGCGCAACACCTGGCCGCCACCAATGGCGCCGTCCAGTTCAATCATTTCTTTCATTGCCAATCCTTATGCGTACGGCGCGACGGTGTCCCTGAGGTATCGATGCAGCCGTCGCAGGTTTTACTGAGTTCTGAATAATGTCGGGATTTCGCGCTAGAGTTCAGCTGCGATGCACCAGTAACGGAGCCAGGCGACTTCGCACGCAGGCGTTCTCGCCAGCACGGGTTGCTATCCCTTGACGCACACCACCTGACGCAGGGTGTGCAGCACTTCGACCAGCTCACGCTGGGCGTGCATGACTTTGTCGATGTCCTTGTAGGCCATCGGAATTTCGTCGATGACCGCTTCGTCCTTGCGGCACTCCACGTGGGCAGTGGCGCGAATCTGATCGGCGACGGTGAACGTATTTTTTGCCTTGGTACGGCTCATGGTGCGCCCGGCGCCATGACTGCAGGAATTGAACGACTCCTCGTTGCCCAGCCCGCGAACGATGAAGCTCTTGGCCCCCATCGAGCCCGGAATAATCCCCAGTTCACCCTTCTTCGCTGACACCGCGCCCTTGCGTGTGATCAGTACGTCTTGACCAAAATGCCGCTCCTTCTGCACATAGTTGTGATGGCAGTTCACCGCTTCGAGCGCGACCTCGAAAGGCTTGCGAATGATCTGCCGCGTCGCCTGAATCACCGCACGCATCATCAGTTCGCGGTTCTGTCGGGCGAAATCCTGCGCCCAGCCCACAGCCTCCACATAGTCATCAAAATGTCGGCTGCCTTCTTCGAAATAGGCCAGGTCACGGTCCGGCAGGTTGGCGATGTGCTGGCGCATATCGGCTTGGGCCAATTGGATGAACAGGTTGCCGATGGCGTTGCCGACACCACGCGAGCCACTGTGCAACATGAACCAGACCCGGTTGGCTTCATCCAGGCACACTTCGACGAAGTGGTTGCCGCTGCCGAGCGTCCCCAGATGCCCACGATTGTTGGTGTTGGCCAATTTCGGATACTTGTCGGTGATCAGCTTGAAGCGCGGCTGCAACCCCGCCCAGGCCTGATCAGCCTGCTGAGGAATCTCGTCCCACGCGCCTTTGTCTCGCCCAGAACGATTGGAACTGCGGCCATGTGGCACCGCTTGTTCGATTGCAGTACGCAATCCATGCAGGTTGTCTGGCAGATCTGCAGCCGTTAGCGACGTACGCGCAGCGATCATGCCGCAACCGATGTCAACGCCCACCGCTGCCGGAATGATCGCGCCAACTGTCGGGATCACGCTGCCGATGGTCGATCCCTTGCCTAAATGCACGTCAGGCATGACCGCCAGATGCTTGAAGATGAATGGCATTTTTGCCGTGTTCATCAACTGTGCGCGGGCTTCGTTTTCAACTGGGACACCTTCGGTCCACAGTTTGATTGGCTTGCCGTTGGCGACTTCGAGGAGCTGGTAGCTTTGATCTTTCATAAATCGGTGTCCCTGTTTGTTTGCATGAGCGTTGCAGCCGCTGTGCCAGCTTCGCCGTCGCGCCCTACTATTTAATGCATCCACTTGATTTAGAAGGAATTATTAATTTTCTGAGTCGGTCTCGGCGAGCAATCGACGACAAAACCGCCTCAAAGAAATTATCATTGTCTATCGTTATTTATCTTTTGAGATAAGCATGTCTGAAAAACTCACGGTCGCTATCGGATTTATCGGAGCCACGCTCGATCGCGTCGGTAAAGGCGCAAACCGTTGGAGCCACTGGCGTCCCACAGTCGGCCTGTGCCAACAAGCCAATCTGCCGATCCATCGGCTTGAACTGATTCACAGCCTCGATGCGCGCGACGTCAGCCTCGCGCAGCGCGTTACTGTCGATATTCAGCAGACATCTCCAGGGACCGAAGTGCGCCTGCATCCGATGGCGCTGCGCAATCCCTGGGATTTCGAGGAGGTCTACGGCGCCCTGCACGATTTCACCACGGCTTACAACTTCGACACCGAGACCGAGGATTACCTCGTACACATCACTACCGGCACCCACGTCGCACAAATCTGCTGGTTCCTGCTCACCGAGGCGCGCTATCTGCCGGCCCGCCTGATCCAGACCTCCCCCGCCAAGCGCAACAGCGATAACGAGCCCGCCTGCGGTACGCATGCGCTGATCGATCTCGACCTGTCGCGTTATGATCGCATCGCCTCACGCTTCGCCAGCAAGCGCCTGGAAGGCCTGGAGTTTCTCAAGTCCGGCATCGCCACGCGCAACTCTGCATTTAACCGTTCCATTGAACAGATCGAACGCGTAGCGGTGCGCTCCAAAGCACCGATGCTGCTGATCGGTCCGACCGGCGCCGGCAAATCCTTCCTGGCCCGACGCATCTACGAACTCAAACGCAATCGCCATCAGATGCAGGGACGCTTTGTCGAAGTGAACTGCGCCACCCTGCGTGGCGACGGTGCGATGTCAACCCTGTTCGGTCACGTCAAAGGTGCCTTCACCGGTGCGCAAAACGCTCGCGAAGGCCTGCTGCGCGCTGCCGATGGGGGAATGTTGTTTCTCGATGAAATCGGCGAGCTCGGCGCAGACGAACAAGCAATGCTGTTGAAGGCAATCGAAGAGAAACGCTTCTTCCCGCTGGGCTCGGACAAGGAAGTGGAGAGTGATTTCCTGATCATCGCTGGCACCCACCGCGACCTGCGCAGCCGGGTCGCCGAAGGCGCGTTTCGCGAGGACCTGTACGCTCGGATCAATCTATGGACGTTCGACCTGCCCGGCCTGGCCGGGCGCCGCGAGGATATCGAGCCAAATATCGATTTCGAACTGGAACGCCATGCTCGCGAGCATGGGCAGCGGGTGCGCTTCAATCTCGAAGCGCGCCGACGCTACCTGGCCTTCGCCGGCTCACGCGAAGCAACCTGGCTGGGCAACTTTCGCGAACTGTCCGCATCGATTACGCGGATGGCGACGTTGGCCGACAGCGGGCGTATCGATGAAGCGCAGGTGGACGATGAGATCGATCGATTGCGGTATGCCTGGGGCTTGGCGCAACCCACTGCATTGTCAGCTGACTTGCCGGGAAATGGCGAGAGCATGGACTTGTTCGACCGCTTGCAACTGAAGGCGGTTATCGACGTATGTCGGCAGGCGGATTGTCTGTCAGATGCCGGTCGACAGCTGTTCGGTGTTTCCCGGCAGGCCAAGGCGCAGCCCAATGATGCCGATCGCTTGAGGAAGTATTTGGGGCGGTTCGGACTTGAATGGGCTGAGATCGCAGGCACGAAGTGAAGTGCAACGCCCCTGAACACATAGCCTCAATGATGACCGTAGAAAAAATGAATTAGCCGCCTGATCTCTCGGTCAAGAATTATGAACGCAGTAAATCTGACGAGGTGACAGCAATGACTATCCAGGCAGAGACACTCGTACAACTGACCGAAGCGCTTCAAGAGCGCGGCATGAAGATGGTCTCAGACGTCCATTTCACTCGTGCGCCTTACCGCTACAACCACCGCTGGATCTGCATCGTCGAGTGAACATGCTAGTTGCCGGCGCCTGGATCGAAACGTCCAGCGCCGGCGCCGTTTGGCATCAATCATTCGAAGGCGTTCCGCTCAAACCCAGATCACCGTCTCAGTATTGATCTCGGCCACGTCTGTAGAATCAACCTGCCGCTGGCGATGCAGACCGTCGCGCATTATTGCAAAGTCGATGTTCTTGTTCTCAAGCTCTTTCAGGACCAAGCCTGAAATTCTGTAAATGCCGCAGTCCGCACATTCGATAAGTTCGCCGCCGTGAGCTTCTTCCGTTGCCCGCACCTCAAGCCCGCATAGATAACATTTCATCGCCGATCTCCTGTTTGCTGGTGCTCAAGAGATCGTCTTGTTGAGAAGGAAGTTTCAACTGAACGCGTCTTGTCCGGCGATTGTATTCCCGCTGTTACTCCAAGGACGACAGCAATAAATAAACCCGGCGCAATGGCCGGGTTTTCTGAACGTTTGAGTTCATGACCCCTACTTCGCGCCGCCATTGTCGTGGCCCGTCTGGGCATCTTGATCGGAGCCAGGATTACCGGGTGGCGGATTCCAGTCTTCTGGTCGCTCGTCCGCACCCTGCTTTGGCTCAGACTCAGCTTGCTCCAGACCGGAATCATGACCCTCGCCAGAGTCAGGGGTTTGCTCGCCCGGGCCCGGATATGGCGCTTCTGGGCCGTTGTTGTCGTCGATCATCATTTTCTCCTGTCAGTGGCGCAAGGGGCTGCGCTTACTAGTGAGAGAAGATGCGCATACTCGGAGTGCGATCCGCTCGACGAGCGGACATAAAAAAACCCCGCTCTACGACGGGACTTAACTATCCGATAAATCACTTATTCCGTTGCAGCCAACCTATCAACATGAATGCCAAGCCAGGTATCAATAGCCCCGGCGCGATATATGCAAAGGTTCCGCTGACAAGAAGACCATTGAGGCCGAAAACCAAGCCGCATATTGCAAGTGGCAGCCCAACAACAAACATTGGCTGTTTGAACGCCTTGTCCATGACTCGACTCCTTTCAAGAGTTTGGTATTAAACAACATGGCTGCGCGTGCATGGCGGAAAAGGATGCCTTGATCGATGCGTTTTCTACCGGCCTTCTGGCAACAGTAGGGGAGCCATCCTGGAGTTGAAGGCTTGATCGGAATCCAGAAGTCGCGCAAATCTTACGCCCATGAAAAAGGCCAATGCTTTGAACATTGGCCTAAGTCATTGAAAAATATGGTCGGGACGGAGTGATTCGAACACTCGACCCCTAGCACCCCATGCTGGGGACTGTAGCCACGCAAGCAATTGTTTTATAAGGATAACACCCTGTTTTACGGCTAGCAAAACATCCGTTTTTTTGTGCTTATGCAAACGGATACACGCGGCCTACAGAGGTGGTTTTGCGCACGGAGCGAAAACTTTGAACCATGCCGTGCTTGCCCTTAATTTTTGGAAAAGCCACATTGTGGGTACAGGCATTTTCGGCCTGACTCAAGGAGAAACAATGGATATCCAAAAGCTCACCGACTCACTCAAACCTTGGCTCGCTCCAGAGACGTGGCACACCGGCCACCCGTTGGACGACCAGCGATTTCACAGGGCTCTGAAAGCAACATTCGACGATCAAGGCATTCAGATCAGCTCTGACGATTTCCGCCAAGCCATTATTCAGGGGTTGACCGACTATCGTCCTGGCGACGTCAAAGCTTTTGCAGAAGACATTGAAGGATTTGCACAGCGCGCTGAAGATATCGCCAGCTACCTGTTCGACATCAAGCGCTAGCAGTACCTGACCCGCCCGTTCCAGTGGCGGGTCTAATAGACCCCCACCATGTCAAGGTGACCCCGAAATCCACCCAACCTATTGATGCATAAAGGAAACCCACCAGAATTGGCAGGGTGAAAAACTGACCTTACCCGCTATAAGAATCAACAACTTAGCGCTGTATTTTCCTACAGTGCTCTGCCCTTCCACGGCGTTCTGCCGATCAAATCTCCCTCTGCTATTCTGGGTTCTTCCATGGAGGACACCCAATGCCGAACTCAGATCTACTCCCTTCCCTGCTCGCCAAGATCAACGAAAACCAACTTGCCCTTGAAGCCGCCATCATGGAGCTCACCCTTTGGGTAGAGCAGCGCGGATCAGCCGATGTCGCCGAAAATGTCCGAAGCTCTCTGGCCGCGCTCGATCGGAATGAAGAATTCATCAAAATGACCTTGGCTGTTTTGATGACGCCCGACTGACAGCTCGTCGCCCCACCCTCGCCCGCCGGCACAGCCTCGATTACTGTATATGCAAACAGTATTCAGTAAGGCGTGCCCGTGGACCCCCTCTATATAGAAGACACCGACGATTGGCTCGGCAACCCGACCCCCCTCGAAACCTGCCGACACCAGCTCAGGATGTACGAGAACGAATTCGAAGCGCTCACCCTCAAGCTGGAGCGAGCTTTGGCGAATATCGAAGGCTTGGTCAGAGACAATGATGCACTCAGGCAGGAGAGAGATGCTCTCAAAGCCAAGCTTCAGTACGCCGAAGGGGCTTTGTTGAGCGAAAAGCGAAGATTCGCCGACGTCGAGCACAACAGAAACCATCTGTTCAATGAAAACCAGCGCCTGTTCAGAGAAGCTCGAGATCGTGAGGAATTCGCAGGTCATTGCGAATGCTGCGCCGAAAAAGGTTTGTGACGAAGCCAGCCCTGACGGGTCTACGCTGAATCAGATCCAGCCGAGGGCATGGCAATGTGCGGACGACTTTCACAGTACAGCGGAATTCACGACTTTGTGGCGGCGCTGAGCATGCCGAACGCGCTCATCAACTCGACCGGCGAGCAGCCCTTCGAGCGGTACAACGCCGCGCCAACCACTCAACTGGCTCTCTTCCACCAAGAAGGCCAGTTCCTGCACGCCGACATGGTTCGCTGGGGGTGGCGCCCGCATTGGGCGAAAGACCGAGCAGCGCCAATCAACGCCCGCGTGGAGAAAGTCGCCCATGGCCCGTTCTTCCGCGCGATCTGGCCGCACCGGGCAATCATCGCGATCAACAACTGGTTCGAGTGGGTCGATGAAGGGGAACCGAAGAAGCAGCCCTACCTGATCAGGCACCGGGACCAATCCCCAATCCTGTGCGCAGCGATCGGCCAATACCCGAACGAGGAGCACGGCCCCGGCGAGCACGACGGCTTTGTGATCATCACAGCCGATAGCGCCGGCGGCATGGTCGATGTCCACGACCGGCGCCCGGTTGTTCTGCCGCCAGAGCTTGCCCGCGAATGGCTCGACCCGGCCACGCCAAAAGAACGCGCCGAACAAATGGTGCTGCATGAGGGTGAACCATCCGAGGCTTTCGAATGGTTCAAGGTTGACCGAGCCGTGGGCAATGTCCGCAATCAGGGCCCCGAACTTATCAAGCCGATTAAAGAAAACAACCTGTTCTAAGCCGAACTCAGCGCGCGCAGGCGGTTCTCTGTCGCGTTGTCGAAGATCACGTAGAGCTTGTCGATGGTGGATTCGGTTAAGGCGCGCGCCGACTCCAGGCCATATACGAATCCCTCAGCCCTGGCGCCTGCCTTGGCTGCGATGATCATCGAATCTGCACGCGCAATCTCAGCGAGAAGCTTGTCTGCAGCGCGTTCAATGTTCGGGCTCAGTTCTACACCTTCCATGTCGCCTCCTGCTTTTTTGGGATCAGCAACAGGATAGCGGCATCCGCCTCAGGGCACATCTTTGAAGAAGATGTGGTGACCGAGCTTCAGTGTCTGCTTGGCCTTCGCCGCCCATGCCGGCGCCTTGATGCTGGTGGCGTAATAATGGGTGGCGCCGCCGGTAGGATCCGGCACCTTGCCGTCGATCACCTGGTCAGCGGCGACCCGGCACTGGGCCAGCTCGCGGAACGGGATCTCCTTCACGCCGATCAGGAACTGATAGTTCGGGTCGGTCTTGTTCCAGCAGCTGAACTGGTACGGTTTCTGGCAGACGCCGGCATAGCCTTCACCCCACCACGACTTCTCCTTGCCGTCGAACACGCGGTTACGGATCGTCCATGCCACGGCAACCTGCCCGGCGACCCCCTCCCCGCGAGCCTCTCCCCACAATGTACGCGCGAGGATGTCGCGGTCTTTTTCAGTGACACTCATATTTTTCTCCAGGCAAAAAAATACCCGCTCAAGGCGGGTTCGGTTTCTTGTCGATATCAGATTGAAGGGGCGGCACGGGCCACGGTTGTCTCTTCGTTGTACGGCTCTGGTTGCTCGGGCCATGCGGGCTCAGTTGGCCAGATCGGCTGACCGGTCACGCGCCCAAGGAGAACGCGGTACTTTTTCCATTCGGCAAGCGCCGCAACTCGCGACGGCTTTTCATCAACCTCCTCAGGCAGCGCGTAGTCGCCGTCAATGGCATCGTTGATCGCATCGATCCGGCTTTGCAGTGCGGTAATTTGCGCGGTTGCGAGCCGGGTCCGGAAATTGAGGTCCGCCGTCGTGACGCGCAACAACTCTTGCGCGGCTATCGCATCAATCAATTCCTGCGGGATCTCATCGACGTACGTTTCGCCTGCTAGCAACTCCATGTCGGGATTGATGGCGCGCCAACCTGTTGCAGTAATTGCGTAGGGCATATTTCACCTGTCGAAGTAGTAGCCGATGCAGTACGCAGACGCTCTTGCTGCGCCGGCGGCCTGATACGTGATTGAACCGTCACTAGCCGAGATAGCACAACGCGCATTCAGGACGGGCCCCGCCTGAACAAAGACTGTCCAACCTGCCGTGATCGATGTGGCCGCATCTGAGGGAGTGAATTGCGCGTAACCGCTGCCGGGGTTCTGCCAGGCGCCTTCAAGCGTGTGCGCTGTCACCGGCGTACAAGATCTGGTGGAGAACGAGGCAACACCTGACGCCGCGCTCAGCAGCAAGAACGGAACAGTCTGTGGATCGGCATGCTTGTAGGAAACGTATCCCTGCTCCGGGTGGTGGTCGAACTTGTATACCTGGTTTGCGGTGGTCGACCGGACCAATAGTGAGCCGATGTAACGACGGGTACTATCGCTCGTCTTCTGGTGGGCTTGGTTGTAATAGCGAGTCGGGGCTGTCGAACTTTGCTCGATGGCGCCGGCAGAAGTCAGGTAAAGATGGATGAAGCTGCCGGCCGCCCCAGCCGGCGTAATGCTTCCGCCGGCATAAGCCACCACCTTTCCGACGGACGGAACGTAAGCGCTACCTGCCCCGATTGCGATCGAGGTTGCAGACGACCATGTCATCGTCAAACCTTCGATAAAGCCTTGAGCGCCGCCGATACCGCCCTGTTCCCGAGAGAGCGGCACTGTCAAGCCGGTGAATTCGGTGATGTCAGAGTTTGCGCCCTTGCCCGCCTTGCTGAACTGCAGCTTGGCCAACGCGGCAAGGATTGTGTCAGTTGAAACTACCGCCGACACAGCGCCTGGAAGCGTAAACCCTGTCAGCAGAGACGCACGAACCCTCGCTTCGGTGAAATACTTGTTCGTCACCCCTTCTGCAAGACCATCCGCAGTTGTCAGATTCAAGGATTCACGCACACCGGGCAGCGTCGGATCCTCGCCCAACACTGCCAGTACTCCGCCGAACTGATTGACGAGCGCCCGCAGCGCGTCCGCCGATTCCTTCACATAGCCCTGCATCGGAGCGATCGCGTAGACACCGGCCGCGTTGGTCGCGCCTTGGTAGTTTGGCGAGATCGACATGGTGGTATCGCTGGCGATGTTGGTGATCTCGTACCAGCCGCCATCTGGCCCGCGAAACGCATCACCTACGCGCCCGTTGGACAGGAACGAAGTCCCGGTGCCGGTCACTGCGTTGGAATTTTGGACGACAGAAACCGTCCCGGTTTTGTACCAGGTCATTGACTAACTCCAGAAATAGAAGAGCTCAGGCGAGCAATTTTGCGCAGAGGAAGGGCCGATGCCCCTGATCTGTCCAGGCGTTCGAGGCAAGGCTGTACATCAGGATTCGGCCGTTGGCGTAATCAACGCCCAGCGCGCAACTTCCGCCTGATGAGTTGTTGTGACAGGTCATCGTGAAAGGATTGATGGAAACGTATTCGCCTGCACCCAGCGCCTTGTTGATCCCCCATATATAGCGCTGCCCGACGCTAAGCTGCTCTGTGCCGATGTACGTCCAGTTTCCCGCCGCGAATGTCACGACCACTGCCGGCGCGCCGCTGTCGTAGCACAGCACACCATTTGGATCCCACAGGCGCAGACCGTAAGTGGCTGTCCCCATAGAAGCCCACGCCGCCACGAAATACTGACCGCTCAACGACTCGTTGACCTTCGACGCATTCATCGAAAAGCCAGTCCAGTTGCCTGGACCACCGGTGAACCATACCGAATACGGAACCTGAATTACGCCGGTCTGGTCCGGACGAATGAACACTAGCGGCGGGTCTTGGCTGGTCACTGCGCGTGAAAATGTGGCCGTCGCGGTCGCCACCCCCGAATAGGAACCTTTGGTGAGCATGCAGAGCCGTGGCGCTTCGGAGTCGATCTGGACAAACGAGTTATCGTTGATGCTCTGAAAACCGTAGCTCATGTGGCAAACCTTATTGCATAGGCCTTCGAGACAACTTTCGATTGCAGGCCGGTTGTAGACGAGGGGTTTTTCGGCTGCACCACAACCTGACCGACCGCCGTCGTGACGTATGGATAGGATCGAAGGTTTCCCGACGAGTCATTCTCCGAAGGCTGCACATCCTGTGCTCTCGTCGGGATGATCATGAACACGCAATTGGCCGGGTTGAAGCCGGGAATGTTCAGGGTGTAGCTGGGCGTATTACCGCTGAAATCGATCACGCCCTGCCAGATCACCTGATAGGTGGAGCTGTTTGTGTCCATAGCGAGCTGACCGCTCTCGTTGAACACACGAAGGCCGAATAGAGCCATGGATTACCCCAAATAGCCGAGACGAACACGCAACACGTTATTGGCGTCATAGACAGAAACGTTCAGTGAGTTGATCACCAAGCGGCCCTGTCCCGGGACAATGCCGTTTATTTCCAGAGTGCCGTCTTTGTTCAGGATCCAGCCTTGCTGGCCCGCGATGTAGTTGGTGGAACTGATGTAGCTGCCGATCTTGGCGTTGGTTATCGTTCCGTCCTGAATGAACGCCGAGTTCATGAACACCTGCCCGCCCTGCACGGCGAACGGCACCGCGATGGCGCCGCCGGCAATGGTGTTGACGATGGCGAACCGATCAGCGCTGACAAGGAACTGACTCTGCAATCCGGCTGGTCCGTTCTCGATACCCAGTCCCACACCGGCCGCGATGTACTGACCCGTCCCTGAGTTGTACTGCATCTTCACCGACCAACTCGCAGAGACCTTGCCGTTCACGTCATTGACGATGGACGTGTTTTGCTCAATCGCTGTTTGCTGCGTTCCGACGGTGGTGCTCAGCTGAATGATCTGCTGAGCCGTCGCCTGCTGATTGGTCACGACAACCTGCTCCAGCGTTGTCAGGTTGGCCGCGTTATCTCCAACCTTGGCGTCGAGAGTTGTGGTTCTCTGAGCCAATGCTTCGGTTTCAGATGCTCGGACTTTCTGTTCCTGAGCAATGCTGGAAGCGCTCTTCCATGCGCCTATCGCGCCATTGAGCTCGCCCTCCCCGTCGTCGTCTCGGGACGAAGCGCGCAAAGCCTCGAACGCTGTCGCCGTCGCCGTGACAACTCCGTCGAGTTCGGTGATCTCGGTGGTGTTGGTCGCGACCTGCTGGGCGAGGCCATTGGCAGTTTCCACCGTCTGCCCAACGTCGAGCCAGTAGAGCGGGTTCGGCGGCGGCGTGTTGAGCGGCACCGGGCCGGTGGCTTGATAGATCCGCTTGCCCTGCACCACCAGGTCGTACTCTTCGTAGGGGGCATCAGGGTTGTAGCCTTTCAGGCCGTCGAGCGCGTCGATCTGATCCTGTAGCCCGGGGATCAGATTGATTTTGTCGACTATGTCTTGGCCAAGTTCTGTTTCAGTGATCTGCCCTTTAATCAGCTCGAGAATTGGACTGGCCTCTGAGCTCGACTGCCCCTGCACGCCAAGGCCGATCGGATGCCACGGACCGATGTTGCCGATCTTGTCGACGATGCGCCCCCAGAAATAGAAGGTCACACCGGCGCGCAGGCCGAGCATAGAGAAATCACTCTGCGGATAAGCCAAGTCTGTCAGCTTGGTCGCGGACTCAAGATCGGTCGTCGGCCCGTACCAGATCTCCGTGCGCTGGCTGTCCTCGGCGCCAGCAGGGAAACCCCACTTGAGATAGATACCGAACAGCAAAGGTGTTGCGGTCAGGAACGCCAGCGCCGGCGGAAGACCCTGCTTCCCGCTGAGGTTGGTCAGGATCGAGTTGCGCCACGGCGACGTGATATCGAACGCGCTCACCGCACGCACCCGCGCCACGTAGGCACCGGCGTAGATGCCGACCACGTCCACGTTGGTCATCCCGGTGCGCTGCAGCTTGATCCAGTTGCCACTGTCCTTGCGCCATTCCACGTCATAGCCAACCGCTCGATCCACGGCAGGCCAGGTGATGGTCATGGTGGCCACGGCCATCCCCTGCACAACCGATGAAGTCGACGACAGCGATACGCTCGCCGGCGCCGGAACTACGGTGATCGGGATCACACTGATCGGGCGTTCTTCCAGGCGTGCGCCGGTGTCGATGAAAGCGAACTTGCTCGGCTCGAACTGGAGCGCGCTGATTTCGTAATCGCCCTCGGTGGTGCGCTTGGTGCGCAGCACGCGATACAGCGGGATTGCCAGATCATCGGCGTCGAGCGCCCATTGCAACTGCGCCACCGGCGGTTCGCTGTAGGCAACCGTCACGGTCACGGCGCGGCCGTTGACGCTCTGCACTGTGCGACCTTCGGCGCGGCCGCCCGGCAGGTTGATGATCAGTCGATCACCGGCCTTGGCCTGGGTGTCGCGATCGAGGGTAATCACCCGCCCCGCCACCGCCGAGATCCGGCCGCCGACTTCGCGACCAGCCAGCAGCGAATCCGCCACTGGGATGATGTGCCCGGGCAGCGGGATCACGCCCTCCATACCAGTCTTGAATGAAACGGTGCGGTCTTGGTTGTTGCTGAGGATCGCCCACTTGCCACGGCGCTGGGCCTCGGAAGCACGGGTGCAGCCAATGGCGCTCAGCTCGGTCGGCCGGTCGCCGTAACGGCGTTGAAGATCCAGGTCAGCGAACGGGATGACATCGGTGTCGTAATTGTTCGCCGGGTTGTCGTAGCTGACCAGCGCCCGGGTGTAACGGGTCTTCGCCGAGGCACTGCCATAGGAGAACTTGCCGTCGATGACGTTGGCGCGGGTGAACACATAGTCGAAGTCCTGCGCGCGCGGCATGTCCGCCTGCATCACCAGCTGCCCCTGCGCCCAGTACGTCATGCCCCGGTAGATCGCCGAGATATCGCGCAGCAGCGACCAGGCATCAGCCTTGCCTTGCAAGTTCATGTCGCAGAGAAAGCGCGGTTCCTGACCGCCCAGGCCGTTCGGCACCAGTTGATCGCAATATTGAGCGATGCGGTACAGTTCCCACTTATCGACCATGAACGGCTTGATGCGCTTGCCCAGACCGAAGCGGTCTTCGGTGCAGATGCCGTAGGTGATCCACGCCGGGTTATTGGTCCAGGCCGATTTCATCGAGCCGTCCCATGTCCCGGTGTAGGTGCGCAGGATCGGATCGTAGTTGCTCGGCACCATCCAGCGCCGAGCCTTGCACTTCACGGTCACGGCCGGGATGTTCGTGAACTGCTCGGCGTCGAATTCGATGTAGAGCAGCGCGGTATTCGGGTAGCGCAGCTTGGCGTCGATCACTTCGGTGTAACCGGCCACCAGCATTGTGTCGGCGATCTTGTTGGTGTTCTGGTTCGGCGTCAGGCGGCGCACGCGGATCTGCCAGCCACTGGTGGCGTCGGGCAGATCGATGCGGCGGGAGCGCTCGTAGCGCGTGGTGGTCTTACCGTCGACGGCGTCCACCAGCACCTGCTGATAGGCGCCGCCATCGGTGGCCACATCGATTGCGTACTCGATCCGGTAGCCGCCGACGTTGCCCTGGTCATCAGAGCGTTGCAGCGCCGGCCAGGCCAAGCGCATGCGCACGGCGGAAAGCTGGGTATTGGTGATCGATCGAACCCACGGCGAATCGCTGCGCAGCTCAATGTTCAGCGACGTCTCGTTCTCCACGGACGGAATGCCGGGAATGTACGTCTGATCCACCGACCCCGGGCGCCAGTCCCACTTCACGTTCGGGAAGTTGTAGTTGCCGCTGGCATCGCGGATCGGTGTGTTGTCCAAGTAGATGTCGTAATCGGTCGGGACGCTGTCGAATTCACCCTCGCCCACGGCGATAAGCAGCTTTGCCAGGTTGGTCGAGCGCAGGCTGTCGCTGGCCTCGGTCGGCGACTTCGGCTTGCTGCTGCCGCCCTTCTCGCCGTGGATATCGATCTGTGCTGCTGCGCCCATGCTTTCCTCCAGGCATAAAAAAACCGCCTCGCGGGCGGTCGGTGTGCTGCTGTGCTGATTACACTTTGTCTTCGGCCAGGATCGAGGCCGAGATGATCATCCCGCCCCACCGGCGTTCGCCGATGCAGATCGGTACCGGGTTGCCGCTGGCCGTGGTGTTCTTGGCGCTGCCGAAGGCGTAGGACGGAGAGTTTTCGGGGGAGGCGCTCTGCTTCAAGCCAGACGCTTGGGGGCTGAGCATTTGGATCACACCGCCGATCGCCATCGACGCGCCGGCCGCATATAAAAACGGCGACGCGGCTGCAAACGGAGTGAATGACAGCACATAGGCTGCGGCGATCATCACTGTGCCGATAATGGTCTGTAACCCGCCAGCACGCTTGCTGCCACCAATCACTGGAACAATGCGGATTTCCCGTGTACCGCCGAGATCGAATCCGTCCATTCCGATGTTTGCGCGATTGCGGAAGATCGCAAACTTCAGTCCAAGGCGCTCCAGTCGTTTAATTTCCTCGGCGAACCCATCAATGGTCGCATTGAGCGCACGGAACACCTCCACGGTCGATCCGCCGTCGAGAAGGAATGGCTTGCTTCGAAAAAACTTCTTCGCAAGCGAGCCGGACAACATGACTTTCGTCATTGGCGTGTAGGTGATTGCTGAGCACATGCCATTCTCCAGGCAATAAAAAACCGCCCGGAGGCGGTCTGTTCAAAGAGTCGTGGGCAGTATGTCGATCTGCCCATCGCCCCCGGTGAAAACTCGGTATTTCTTGACAGCGCCGTCTTTCACGATCGCTTCCCGCTCCACTCGGGCTGCACCCAGGGAGCAGATGCCAGAGCCGGTGTACGCGGCGCCAACTGAAACCGAATCAGGCGGCAGATAGAAAGATGCCTTCTGACCCGGGTCGAGCTTGGCGGCTTGCTTGCCATCGATAAAAACGGCCATTGAACAAAGGCTTCCGGTCTGTCCAGAGTCGCGGATCACTTGCAGTGTCCCGTATGCCCCTGAAGGCTTCGACTGGTAGGCCGACAACTGACTGGCCGGCGCCTGCTTAGCTTCACTGGAAGGCGTTGGCGAAGTCGCACACCCCGCCAACAGCGCTACCGCCAGCGCTCCTACGATCAATTTCATGCAAACTACTCCTGTGGAAAGCAACACTGTAATTTCGAGCTGTCTGGATATCCAGCGTGGATGAAACCTCAGTAGAACGTTTACGCGCGTCAATAGTAGCATTGCGCCACAATAAAGATCCTCAATAACGGAGAGTTTATACATGGAAGGTTTCTCAATACCGCCAACCATATTTGTGGCATTCGGCGTAATTACCGCAGCACTACTAGCAGGCTTTTTCTCATTTTTAAATCTGGTAAGTGCAAAAGAAAATAAAGTTTCAGAATTTAGGCTCGCTTGGGTCGATGGATTAAGAGATGAAATATCCATCCACACCGCCGCAGTGCAAGAATTACTGAGAATTGAAGACAACAATATATATTCTCAACATGATGACCTTACTGAAGAAGAATCAACCACATTAAAGAGGGAGTGGTACAAAGACTCGCGTGAAACATATGCAAAAGTTATTGAAAATCTTACGCGCATACAGTTAAGACTAAATAAAAAACACATTGAAAACGAGCCGTCGAGTCATGAAGCCATATTGATGCAATGTCTCACCAAGTCAAGAATGCATTTCAACAATGGGGAATATGACAAAGGATATGTTTGCTGTGATGAAATCAGAAATGCGGCCGCACCATTGCTGAAGTCGACATGGGACTTGGTAAAGAATGGCGAGCAAGGCTATCAGAGGGTTCGGACGATAGCAGCATATACATTGATATACGGGACTGTGGCGGTCACTGCAGCATTTTTGGTCTCTTCATTATTATTTTTAAACCAAACAACCGATCAGTACAAAAAGCTTGGGGTGCAAAATTTAACCATCAAATTTGAAAACGTACAACCTCCGAAGCCAAAGCTTGAAGATAACATTAAAGAGAGTTACAAAGTTTCTTCACCAGAGAATTAAAACACCTCTGAGAATTCAAACCTTATCAATCAGTAATGGCCTTTATATCACGATACTGGTTTATTGCCTGAAAAAACCAAGGCGTATTTTGTTTGTGAGTTATGGAGCGCTGTCCTGACGCAACGGATTCCCCAGTCCTTTGCCTGCAAGCCCAAAGACTGGGATTGCGCCAATTTCGGCGCGCTTATGACCTGGAGGTCAATGTGAGTAATAGTCGTACTTTGTTCCCTTATATATTGATGACTAAGCATCAGGACGTAGCAATGCTTGCCGGCGTGGTCGCCGAAGGTGGCGTCTACGTAAAAAACGATGATGGTCTCTATTCGTTTTGGACCACGAAGAGTTTCGATGAGCTAAATGAAGAGTTCAAGCAAGCCGGAAAACAGTACGCACTTATCCTTGCTGAACAGTTTGGCTTTGCCCATGCTGATGGCCAGCTCGCGGGTGTTCTACAGCACATCAGTTAAGTCGTGACCGGCCACCAGTCCAGAGAACCTTGCCATCGACGACCTCGATCTTGGATCCCTCGGTTAGGCGATAAGGCCCGCTGAGCACATACTCAGCGCGGCCATCCTGAACATCGACCACAACCGGCTCTCGGTTAGGATTGGTAAAGCCTCGACGCCAAGCGATGGCTGGGGAAAATTGATCTGGCTGACTCATAACGCTCTCCTGCGGATTTCCGCGTCAGTGATGGTGCATCTTTGTGCCTGAGAATCAGGCGTGTTCGGTCGAGCCACGGCCCACCAAAGACAATGACCTCAGATGGTCTGCCGTACAGGTGGTGCAGCAAGAAAGGGCCGGGGCCGAACGTCTCGGCATCTTCGCCCGGCAACTCCGGATCACTGCCGAGGAAGATCCCCGCGTGGTTCGGGTAAACGGTGCGCCCCACTTCCATCACGATCATGTCACCGCGCTGCGGCTGGTCGACGCGGTAGAATCCGGCGGCTTCGTAGTTCGCTTCGTACAGACTGGTGCTGTCCTTGCTTTCCCACCAGCCATCGGCGCGCTTGAAGGTTTCGAACTCCAGCCCCCACTCGCGCTTGTACCAATCGGCGCAGACCTGCCAGCAGTCCCAGGCTCCGTGTACGAACGGGCGTTTCAGCAGCGGCACTTCACCGGTGGGAACGATGGTGCGCAGGTCGCCTTCCGGCCAGCTCAGGATATGCCAAGGCATCGCGGTCGCTTCGCACATGGCAAGGTCGCGAGGTGAAGGCCTGCTGGTTGCGTCCGGATGTGAATGCACCACGCCGATCACTTCGCCCACGTCTTCGGCCGCCGCGTACTGCTCGGGATCGATCCGGAACTCTTCGTTCGGCTCGATCGAGACGTTGATGCAGGGGAAGTATTGCTGCTTGCGCCCAATCGCCAGCAGGAGCCCGCAGCACTCTTTCGGGTACTCGGCGGCCGCGTGCGCCTGGATCGCATTCAAGATGTGCTTTCGCATGTCAGCTCCTTGCGATCAGGGAAACGGCGGGAAAGCCACCAAACGGCAGCGGGTTTCCTTCTCCGAAGCGCGGGATGCAGCCCTTGCCCAACGTGGCGTCGCACTGGTCGAGTTCAGGATTGTCGGTAATGACGCCGTCCTTCGTGACGTACGGCCCGGTGTAGCCACAGTTCGGCCCGCGATATCCGCCGGTGAGACACCAGTGGCAAAGGGTTGTGGCTTGGCGGCCGATCGACTCATTGCCGACGTCGCCCGGACTCGCCAACTCCCAACTGACCGTTTCGCCGTCCTCGTTCGTTTTCTGGTCGATATACCAGACCTCGATCGTCTCTTGGGTTGGGTCTGCCGTTGGGTTGCCGGCTGGGAAGTTCGCCGCGTCGAGGTAGCTGCCGAGCGTGTGCCGCATCGTCAACTTGAACTCGAGCAAGTCCTCGAACGCCAGACAGAGCGCGGTGATACGCCCATTCACGTTGCCCACGGACAGAGTTGGACGGACCGCTGTGCCGTCGCCGTTCGCCTCAATGCCGTCGATCTGCATGGGCCAGGCGCTGTACTCGTTGCCCTGCCAGTAGATCGCCTTCGCCGGCAGCTGGTCGCCATCGTCGCCGGCGGCAATCAACTCGGCCGGCGTGTGCGGTATCGAGTGCCCGTGGAAGCGCAGCACGTCCGCACCATACTCCGTGCCGTCCAATTCAAAGAGCAGCACTTCGCTGCCAGGTTCAAGCACCTGGATGTCACTGATCAGCGGCATGGTTGCCCCTTATGGATGGAATGCACGCTCGAACGTGGCAGTGAGTTTGAAAACGCCGCCACCCACCGGAGTGGGCACGGGATTCTTGCAGGTGAACAGGCCAAGCTGGCCCAAGGGAGTTGTCCACAGGAAGGCTTTCGCGCCGGCGTGCCGATCAAGGAACGCCATGATCTCCAGCACCTTGGCTTGAGGGCCGCTGTAGGTGATCGGGTACGCGTCTTCCTTGTTGTTCGGCCCGTCGCCAACTTCCTGTTTGTAGCCGCCGCCAAACTGCGAGGTGCGCACCCGATAGGAAATCTCGGGCGAGTCACCGTGCTGGGTTGGCCAGGTGAATGTTTCGATGGCCATCAGCCCCTCCCGTTCGTGAGTTTCCAGATTGATCCGCCGGGTTGCAGCGCTCGGGCGATCGCGGTTTCAGCTTCGGCTTTCGCTGCTTGCTGAATGCCTTTGCCAAGCTGCGTCGTGTCTTCTGCGCTGGCCGCGCCGCCAGCGCCTGCGGTTTGTACCGACACTGCGACGGGGAAGTTGTAGACGTTGCCGCCACCACTTCCGCCGCCGCTGATTGCCCGCACGCCCAGTTGGCCGCCGGCGGTGCGGGTCAGCGGCATGATTGCCTCAGGCCCCGCCTCGCCCATGACGCCAGTCTGCCCGCCTGCCATCCCGAACGCTGTCGGCTTGCTCACCACGGAGTTGGTGAACGCAGCGCCATTGGCGAACATCTGCACACCCGACGACCAGGCACCGCCGAGCGCCTGAGGAAAGTAGCTGCTGGAATAGCCCGCCGAGGAGGCGCCGAGATTGGAGGACGTCGCGCCCGCAGACCCAGCCGCCAGCCCATTGCCGCCACTACCGCCGGTGAAGTAACTGGTGGCAGCACCGACGAGGCTGCTCAGCAATGCCGAACTCGCCTGACGGGTCTCGATGCGCGCCATGTCCGCCAAGATCGACTTGGTGAAATCCGAAAACGATCCCTTGCCGGTGATTGCGAAGTTTACGACCGCGTCTTCCATGCCACTAAAGGCATTGGTGAAGAGGTCGCGGGTCTGGCCGGCGATGTTGCGCGCGCTCTCCAGATAGTTGCTGAACGCCGAGGTTGCCCCGTTGCGCCAGTCGCTCTGCGCGGCCGACATCTGCTCGTAGTTGCTGAGCACTGTTTCGCTCAGGTCCGTTTCGCTTCTGTTGATCGCGTCGAGCTTGGACTGGTACTCCTCGGCGCTCATGTTGCGCGCCTTGTCGGCCCGGTCGCGCGCCAGATCCAGACGCTGCTGGTTGGCTCGATCGGCAATGCCGTTCAGTTCGCCATTGATGGCGTTCTCACGGTCGCCACGGCCGACGCCATCCGCTGCACGGCCGCCAGCGCGCCGCAGGGCGACGTTCTGCTGGTCGAGGGCATCGGTGTAGACCTTGATCGCCTGAGCCTGCTTGGCGAGCCTGCCCTGCTCGTTCGTCGCGATGACTTCGAGCTCACTGTCGGCTTCCTTCTGAGCCTTGACCATGTTGGCCCTGGCATCAGCGATCTTTTGGTCGAGCTGAATGCGTTGCGCGGCTGTGGTGCTGGCCTTGGCTTTCGCCGCCTCCAGCGAACTGATTTCAGCCTGATAAGCGGCGGTTACCTCGTCGCGCTCGTTGCCGATCAGCGCTTGGCGCTTGAGCAGGTAATCTTCCTGCGTGACCAGTCCAGCTTTCTGCGCGGCTTCCAGCTCCTTCTGGGCGTTTTTATATTCACCGAGGATCAGCGAGAGCTGGTTTTTCGAGTCGTTGAACTCGGTCAGGTTTACCGCTGAGGTCGCGGCTTTCGGATCCTTGTTCTTGTCGCGGATGTTCTGGATCGTCTTCGAGACAACCGCTTCCTGCACCAGCGGATCGTTCGGGTTCGCCTTGCGCAGCGCTTCGACGTCGCGCTTGTACTCCTTAATCAGCTTGTTGCGCTTTTCCTCGTTGGTGAGGTTCGAGTCACTGATGGATTTCAGCCTGATCGCAGCGTCAATCCCGCCTCGCTCGATGGCTACCCGGTCGCCAATGAACTTCGTACGGGACTTTTCCGCGTCGATCTGTAATTCGAGGAACGCCAGCTCTCCGCGATCCTTTGCGACATCCCGCGTTTCCAGCCCCAGAGCAGCAGCGCGCCCGCCTCGCCCCTGATTCGTCTGGAGTCTTTGGCGGATGACCTCAGCCTGCTGCTCCAAGGTTTGAATCCGGCCAATTTCTTTCGCGGCATCCAGCGCGCCAGAGGCTGCTTGCTTGATTTTGTTCCAGGCGCTCTCGATCAGGCCGAGGTTCTGAGTGACCTGCCCGGTGCGCTCTTCGATGGTATTGGCGTATGTGTCGGTGAGCAGCTTCGCCGCCCCAATTGTGTCGCCCTGCTCTTTCAGCGCCACGATCTGCGAGTAGACCGAGGCAGTGAGGAAGTTGTACTGGTCGTTCAACTCCTTGGCAGCAGAGACGGGGTCCTTGGCAATCTTCGCGAACTCGGCAATCGTCTCGTCGATAGACTTGCCGGTGGCCTTTTCCATCTGCAGAGCAGCTTCGGTGATCTCTTCGAAACTGCCGCTTGCGATCTTGCCGTTGCCCGCGAGCTTGGCCAGCACCTCAGCAGCCGCGCCAGTGGTGCCGACAGTTGCGCTCACCTGCTGCGCCATCGATGCCAACTGAGTAGCGCTTGTTCCGGCGGAGTTGCCGGTGAAGATGATCGCCTTGTTGTACTCGTCGGCCTCCTGGCTGCCCTTGTAATAAGCAAGCGTCAGCGCGCCGACAGCCGCAGCAGCGACAGTAAACGGGTTGATCAGGCCGAGCACGTAACCGCCCAGTGCTTTCGCAGCCGGGCCGATGCCGCCGAACATATCTTTGAGCTGTCCGCCCTGTTGGAGCAGCACGGTCAGCGGAGCCTGGCCGCCTTGCAGCGACACTGCGATATCAGTGAACTGCGCAGGAACACCACGAAGTGCAGCGGCTGTCTGCTTGGCGGTGTTGCCAGTGCGGGTAAGGCTGTCGTCAAAACGGGTCAGATTTGCCCGGGACTGATCAATCTTCGCCTGGTAATCGCTGAACGTCGATGCATCGAGCGCGCCCAGTTTTTTCTGCTTCGCCAGCTTTGTTTCAAGATCATCCAGACGACCCAGCGCTTTGACAGTGGGGTCAATCTCGCCGAGCAATTCAGCAAGCTCGTCTTTCTGCTCTTTTATCGCAGCGGAAGCCTTTTTCGTGCCCTTAGCGACTCGCTCAGCCGCCTTTTCGGCGCGGTCGCCAGCAGCCGTGAGCTTGTCGAGGTCGGAGCTCGCCTGCGCAGCATCGGTCGAATCGACCTTGATGCCGAGTTCAGCAATAGAAGTCATGCGGGCTCCGTTATTTCGATTCGCTCATCACGAGCATGGCTTCTGCTTCCATGACACGGATGTCGTGGAAGACTTCAGGGATTTCGCGCCGCTTCATGCCCAGCATCGAGGCCACCGGCGGCAAGGCGTTGTAGTCCAGCCCGGTAGCCCCGCCCATGCCTACGCGCCACTGCGTGGACATCGCCTCGAACAGCAGAAAGGCCGGCCAGTTGTCTGGCCAGACCTCGTACTCGACGGCGGGAATGTCCGCCAAGGTCAAACCGAACGCCGCCAGCGCAGCTTCTGATGGCCCCGGCTCATAGATTGCGCGGGCGGCGCCGGTCAGTTTCCCAAGCGGGCCGGCTGATAGGCAGTTTGGTACGCTTCCAGCACGGCCTGAGGCGCACCAATGCAGGTGGTAACCAGCGCAGTCAGAGATTCATCCGACAGCTTCTCGTCGAAAGCCCAGCTCGCGACGATGTCCTTGAGCTGACCAACTTGCAGCGCGATTTCGGCGCCGGTCGCTTCTTGCCAGCTCATGTCGTCTTCCTGCACCTTCTTCGCATGCTCGTCGCGCGCCGCGTTCCACTTATCGAAGTGCGCGGCCAGGGCCAGCCGATCCATGTACTTGAACTCGAACTCAACACTGATCGGGTCAGCGCCGACGCGCGGGATAGCGACCTTCGCCTTGAAGGTCGGGCTCTGAGAGATTTTGATCTTGGCCATGGGTTACACCGCCGCTGCGTAACGAGTTGGGCGGGAGGCCAGAGACAGGGTGATGGTGCGGGTCATGATGTTGTTGCGGGACAGTGTTGGGGTCGACGTGATCGACACGTACGCGTTGTAGTAGATGACCGAGGCGTTAGGCAGAGTCAGGCGCAACACGCGAGGTGCGCGGTCTTCGTCTGCGGTTTCAACCACTGCCACATATGGCAGCGACGGATCATCGGCCACAGTAATGGACATGCTGATCGGAGACTTGGTGGTCGGCAATTGGCGATCGTCAGACTCTTCCAGAAAGCCGAAAGTCGTGAACTGCTGTTCGCCACCGGAGCTCGTACTGTCGGTGATCTGGCTGATTTGAGCCCAGCCACTCGCGGCACGAACCGAGCCCACTCCTGCGCCAGCCGTGTACACGACAGTGTTGGTGGTGTTGATGCCTTCCAGCTCGAAAGTGCCGGTGTCGGAATCAGCCACCCGGGCAACCTTATCGTTCAGGCGGGTCCAACCGGAGTTCACGACGATAACGTCGCCGTCGGTAAGGCCGTGCGCGGCGGCCGTAGCAACCGCCGGATTCGCGTTGCTGATGGCAGTTACAGGCTTCAGTGCGCTGAAAGTCGCTGCGATTTCGAGAATGGAGCCGTTGGGGAGAATGGCGCTCATTGAGAATGTTCCTCTGTGCAGAAATGACAAAACCCGCTGAATGGCGGGTTCTGGGTTTGCCCAACGGGCGGATTAGTTTGTGTCGGATCGGTATTGGAACGAAGCCGGTACCGTGAAGGTGTTGCCGTCTGGAATTCCCGGCCCGGGCGCAACCGGCGTCATGACCAGCGCCACAAGCCCAGCGCGGGGAATACGCAGATTGAGCGGGAACAGCGCCGCCAGTTCATCAACAATACCGCTCGCCTCGGTGCGGTACTTGCCGGATGCCGTCACGATGTTGACCTGGAACACACCAGCGTAGACCCGGTGATCGCCGCTCAGCGTATTGCTGGCCGTGACCGCCGGCAGAGTGAAGGCTCGCAGGTACGTCTCGCCCGTCGCTGGCGTGTAGGTTTCATTCTCGACTACAACCTTGATCGGCTTGGCGCGAGCCTTCGCCCAAGCCAGCAGACGCGACTCGAAGGCCGCCGCAATGATGTTGTGGCTCATACCTGGTTGTTCCTGATGGCTTCTTCGACGATCTGCTGGAAGCGCGCCAGCGTTATCTGCACCATACCGGCCGGGGCCTTGGCAGAGTGCCCATATTCCAGTGGAATCGCATACGGCAGGTTATTCAGGATGTACGCCGCCTGCCCCGCCGTAAGGTCGCTGGCAGAAGCAATCAGTGAGGCGATCGCGTCCTGACCAGTCGGATCAACCTCGTCGAAGGTAACGCTTTCGATGTTGTCGATCGAGAGATGCCAGTTGCCTTTGAATCGGCCTGTGTCGACTGGTGAGAGGCGTATAACCGAGGTGCCCAGCTCGACAACGACCTCGCGAAACACTTCATCGATTGCGTCTTTCGCCTGCTCGGCGAATTGCGCCAGGCTTTCAGCAAAACTTCCCTGCTGGCCGCCGTAGCGGCTGGTCATGTGATTCGCCATTACTTGCGCACCTGCAGCTCGAAGCCGACCGCCAGACCGGCGAAGTTCCACGGAGCAACGGCTATCACCGTGTACACCGTGCCGTCGAATGTGATCTTGTCGTTGCTCTGCGGTGCAGGCATGTCTTCACCAGTCAATTGAACCGGCGACACCAGCAGCTTCACGTCGCCGCGAACAATCAGCGTCCCATCGATGTACTGGTTGTCGTACTCCTCGCGGAAGCCGGAGCCGTTCACGATCAGCTCGATGGGTGCAGGCGGCAAGTCTGGGTCGTATTCGCCGATGATCTCGCGGCGCAAGACCAGTTCGAGTCCTTTTCCGCCCTTGCTGCGCGGCGCGAGCATGCGGGTTGCCGTAGCCTTGGCGCGGTCATAAATGTCTGGCATCACTTCCGCCTTATCTTGTAGATCGCCGAGCAGCGACAGTTCGCGCGTTCACTCCAGCCAGCACCCAGCGCAGAATCGCCCGGGTAACGAAGCAGGGCGCCGTTCGGGCTTTGAAACGGCTGATCCTTCTGCACTTCCTGCCCGCCCATCACCGAATGCGTGCGCCGGACCTTCTTGTCGGCCCGATCGCGCCATGTCTTTGTCACTGAGTCGCGATCAAGACCCTGAGCAATCAACTGCTCGTAGACCTGATCACGGCCGGCACCGAAGGATTCCAGTGCCTCAGCCTTGGAAAGCATCTCGGCGTAGGTCTTCATCAGCCGATCAGCATACAGACCGGCGATCTTGTCGACGTCAGCCTGGGCAACGGGCTTGCCCGCACTGATGGCGCGATTCACGATGCCATCGAAGCGGCGATCCCGGCGCTTGCGCTGCAAATAACTGCGCATCTCGTCGGGGTTTCCGCTCAGCAACTGCCGGCGGGCATTGATGACGTATTGCGCGTAGTTCCCGGGTAGGCCAATCACACCGCCTGAGCGGGATCCTGTTTGCGCGCTTACTCGTCCAAGTAAATCGAGCGCAGCCTGCCGTGGGCTGCGGGTCATCGGCGTGGCGCCTACTTCGACCTGCAGCGACGGCGTAGCTACAGCGCGGCTGCGCGAGCCGATAACGGCCCGAATGGCCTCGCGCACATTCACGTCAGCGTCGCGTCGAATCTCGGCGGATTTTTCCACCAGCCACTGCTCTGGCTCAGGCTTGCGGACGTCGAATTCAAATCGCCCCAGATCTTTCGGGACCGCGATCGCCTTGATCTCAAACTTGGCGCCTGCGAGGTACACATTTCGAGCCAGCTCGAGGAAAGCCGCCAGCGCGCCCAGGCTCAGCAGCGCTGCCAGCCCGTTTTCGTCCTCTTCGGCTATCAGCCGCTCAACTTCAGCCACCTTTGCCGCGCCTACCACCAGCTTGATCTGGTCCAGGTAGGCCTTCTGCATCGCAGGCTCCATTCCCTCGATGGCCTGGATGATCTGCGCCGGGGTCATACCACGAACACCGCAGGCAGCGTGTAGCGGGCCACCAGCACAGGAGCGATCATCTCGTCGATGATGCTGATCACCGGCCTGACCGACGCCGCGCCATCTGCGCCTGCCGCGACAGAAAACTCTTCCTCGATCGGACCTACCTTCTGGCGCTTCACTGTGGATGCGGCCACGAAGTCAGGGCTCAGGCTGCCCGGTTCGACCAGTTCACGCAGGGCGGCTTCGTAGGTTGCCTGTTCAACCTCAACCGGAACTTGATCGGGTGGGATTGCATGCCCCTCGTAATCCTCAGCACCGGTGCGCGGCCACTCCATGGCTTGCCCTCTGCCCTCGGTCTTCACGCCGGGGAACAATGACTGCCACACATCAGAAGCCAGCAGCTTCCGATAGCGGCCGTCGATGTAGACCGATGCCCGGAGCAACGCAGCCTGCTTCGCCACGTCATCGCCGGTCCACGCGGCATTCGCGCGCGCAGCGTGATAGGCGTCGGCAGCTGCGACGGTTCCGTAAAAGTCTGGCATCGGGATATCTCGAATAGGTGGAGCGTCATGCGCTCCGGTTTTGCGGGGTGTTACGCCTTGACGGCGGCCAGTGCGGCCTGCAGGGCTTCCAGATTAGCTTCGGCGTCGAACTCAACGTTCAGCGCCTTCAGCTCGTCGATGACCTTCTGCTTTTCGGCAGCGGCAGCGGCCTCGGCCTCTTCCAGCTTCTTGCGCAGGGTTTCGACTTTGCTGTTACCAGCAGCATCAATCCCCAGCGCCTTCAGCTTGGCAAGCAGTTCGGCCTTTTCGTCGCCGGACGGAGCCTCGACAGCCTCAAAACTGAGGACATCGATTTTCTTGGCCTGCTCGAGCTCTGCCTCGGTCAGGGTCAGCTCCCGGCTTGCACCGATGCCGATCATCTTGATCGCGCCCATGGACCAGAGGCCGCGCGGACAGGTGCCGCTGTTAGTGACTTTCACTTTCATGACAACCCCCTTATGCAGGCTCGGACACGCCGTCCATGTACGCCATGGCGCCTGGCAGGCGAACTTCAACACCGCCGGTACGCGCGATGATGCCGGTCTCGAAGCCCATGATGGTCTTCTGGTGAACCGGCAGCACCATACGAGGCATTGGCAGGTGGAAGCGGATCACGTCCAGAGCGCGACGGTACGCGGCGATACGACCACCGCCACCAGCACCTGCGGTCGACAGCGAGTCGGCCGTCAGGATGGTCAGCGGGCGACCGGTGCGCGCGGTGTACACGTTGGAAGTGCGGAAGCGCTCCAGGATGGTCGGGCTGTTCGCTTCGGTACCGACGAAGACCGTCGATATGTAGTCCATCACCTCGAGAGGCAAAGCCAGGGTATCGGCCAGCTCTACGTTGTTCGACGCCTGCGGCACCACCTTGAGCAAGGTGTTGAGGTCGTTCAGAACCTGTTGCGGTGTCTTGTCGACGAAGAGCGTGGAGCTGCCAGTGCCGGTGGCCGCAGCGGTGATGGTCTGCACGTTGGACTGGTTGACAAAGCCACGCCAGTTTTTCTCGGTGCTACCGGTGGTGGCGATGTCGTAGAGCAGGCGCTCGGTGGAGCGACTTGCCGACATGGCTTTCAGGTCGTTCAGGTTGCGGCCATACAGAGCGGCCTGATTGACCTCTTCCAGATTCCACTCCCAGCCGGAGCCGATCATGGCGTAGTCGTGCGAGCCTTCGCCCCACGAAACGTTGTTGAACGGCATGTCATTGGCAGCGCCGGACAGGAACTTGGCTTCGCCCGCGAGCTGCATGCTGTAGAACTGGGTCCCGATCGCCCATTGATTGCCTTCGGTGACGACAGGCATCAGGTCGCGGTAGCTGTATTCCGGGTAGCGAGCTTCATAGATCGCGGTTTCGATGTTGCGGCCCTGGGCTACAACGAATGGCAACGCTGCTTGAGCGTCTGCGAATGCTTGTCGCATGTTATGCGCTCCGGTTCTTGAGGGAGATTTCCACGATGTCGCCGGCGGCACCAGTGGTGTCGAAGAACGCGCTCGGGATCGGGCCAACAATGCCGGTGCCGGCAGCGTTGGTGTAGGTGTTGGTGGCGGTCACGTAGTACACCGGATCGCCATCGACCACTGGCGTGCTGACCGTCACGTACATCTGGCCGCGCTCACGAATGGACGCGGTGAAGTACTGCGGGTAGCCGTCGACCAGGGTCGAGCCTGCTTTCACGGCCGGGACAGCTGGGGTCAGCTTTGCGATGCCGACAAACTTGCCGCCGGCTGCGAATGGAACAACCCCATGGTCTCCGGCGCCGCGCTGGACCGGCTCGCCGAAGCGGACGCCGGCAGCGTTTTCGATGGTGCGGCTGATGTCGTTCTTGATCTCTTCGTTCGCCGAGGCGCCATGAAGGCCCTTGGCTGGACGATCAGGGTAAGTCGTTTGATAAGCGGCCATGATGGCTCCTTACTTGGCGGGCTGAGTGGAGTTGAAGTCGGCCAGCATCTTCGCGCGGGCGGCTTCAGCCGGGTTTTCGCCTGGCTTACTGTCCTGATGGATCATGTGCTGCCGGAACGGGTCATTGGCCGGGTTCTTGGCAGCGTCCTCGACCAGGATCTCGAAGCGCGCGTCGATGTAGGCATCAGCCTTGCCGGCCACGGCCGCATCACCCAGCTTGGCGACCACGACAGCCTTGCGGATGTCAGCGTCGGTCTTGCCGGTGTAGTCCGCGTCGGCGATCGACTTGGCCTTGCTGATCAGGTCAGCGCGGGCGGTGACGCGCTTATCGATATCGGCATCGCTGAGCAGCTTGGCTTTCAGGTCGTCGATCTCGGCGTCTTTCTTGGCCAGTTCGCCGTCCTTCAGCGCGATCGCCGTAGCGTGCGCATCGGTCAGCGTCTTGGTGGCGGTGGCAGCATCGGCAAGCTTGGTGTTCAGCTTCTCGATGGCCTGGGCGCCTTGCTCGGTGACATCAATGGAGATGCCATCGACAAGGAGTTTCCGCAGTGAATCAGCCATGTCATGGCCTCCTTTGGGGGTGTGTGGTTTTTGGTCACCGATGCGAAGGTGCTCGCCACCCCGAGCTCGATGCTCAAGGCTGAGGTGATTCATTTTCATGGGGCCGAGGAAGCAGTCGTACTGCTCGCCCTCGGGGGAAACGCCATCCTGAAACACGACCTCGGCGCCGTAGCCCATGGACAGCTCGCGCTTGCCGGACTCGTAGTCCTCGATCGCCTTGGCGTCCATCAGCACCAGCGGCACCTTGACGAACTGCCCGTCGCGGACAACCTCGCCACCGGTTTGGCCGATCGCGACGTCTTTCCAGTTCTTGGAGTTGACGCCGTCCCCGCCCGGGTGGCCGTTGGTCATTGGCCGGTAGGCATACGAGTGCATGGCGTCAGCGTGGAAGACCGCGCTCTCTGGCCGGTACACACGAACGATTGGCTTATCCCGCAGGCCGTGTTCGTTGTCCGGGTCGATCTCGGTACCCAGATAATCCTGAATACCGGTGCGCGCGACTCGGGCCTCGGCCACCAGATAGCCGTCCTCGGTGCGCCGCACTCCCGTGACTGGCACGGAGTCGGTGAAGATCATGGGGCGAGCTCCTCGAAGATCTCTGGACCCAGCTCAATCGCGCCACGGTATGGCTCGACCTTGTCGATATCGACGCTGCCGGGTTCGTAGGTGAAGGTGATGTGGGGCTGATAGTCCGGCCAGTCCCAAGAGGCGCCAGCCTCAACGATGGAGACGTGCCGCCAAGCCAGTTCGGAGCTGTTGAACAGCAGCACCACCGCGCCTTCGCCGAACTTGTCGATCAGCCTTGCACCACCTGGTGCAATCTTGAGCTGACCCTTGCCATCGCCCGACCACGACTCGCCGACCTTCATCCAATCCACCGGGTTGCGGCTGTAGGCGACGGTGACGTGCAGGTCAGCAGCAGGGACAGTTGATTCGAAGCCCTGCGACTTGGCCCACTCGATAATCTCGCCGCCGTTGATGACCTTGCGGGACACATACAGCGAGCGAGGAGCGGCGTCAGTGATCGCTTTCTTCGCCACCGCCTGATCCGCAGCGGTGTCCGGCAGATCGGCGTCGTCATCGTCGTCATCGGGCAGCTCCCGGCCGAACTTCTCGATCGCCGCTTCCAGCCCCGGCATAACGCTCAGCTCGACCAGAAGGTTGACCGCAGCGGTCGAGAGCGCATCCTCAGGGAACAGTCCGGAGTCTTTCAGCGCCTTGATCGTATCTGCCGTGGTCTTGCCGATATCGGCCCGCTCTTTCGCTGTGGCCTGCCAGAGTGGCGCCCAGGTGTAATGGATCTCTTTCGGGCGGCTGCCGAGCGCGGAGCGGATCAGGCCCTCGTCCAGCACGTTCATGGCTGGCTTGATCTCCAGCTTCTGGCGTGAAGCGATGTTGTCGTAGTAGTTGCGGGTGTTCTCTTCGCCATTGGCACCCAGACCGGTCGTTGACTGACCGAACATGCGGGTACCTGGAACGTCGAATGCACCGGATACGCCCAGCCTTGTCTCGGCGATGACATCAGGCAACGTGCCGAAGCTGGCCGACTTGGAACTGTGCGTCTCTTGCCCGTCGAGGATCAGCGTTCCGTTGATGCCCTTGGCCGTAGCGGCAAGCCGCAAGCGCTCCAGCAGCAGGCGCTCGTAGTTCTTGTCCTGCATGCTCGACATCAGGTTCGGGATGTTGATGACGTCGATCTTGGCCTCGTAGACCAAGCTGACCACGTTGGCGACCGTCTCGTCGTAGTGACGCACAGCCGGCATTGCCGACAGCAGCACCGAGTCACCCCAGCCGAAGCCAGTGCCTACGGCAAGCTCAGAGTCTGGATGCGGCACGCCGACAAAGATCACCAGCCGGGACGGGTGAATCTCCACCGTCGAACCCGGCAGCCGGTACGCCTTTGGCTTGCCGAAGCGCGGGCTTTGCGGATCCTGCTCGATCTCTGTGGCGCTGAGCTGGCGGCGAGTCATCACCGTCAGGTACTTGATTCCGCCCTTCCCGACTCGATCCGGCTTGAGCTCTGATGCAGTGTCACGCTCACCGGTGCCGATGAATACCGCAGCGCCACCGAACAGGCGGGCCTTCAATAGGGCCTCCAGAATCTTGCCCTTGACGTTCAAGCGATCCTCTTCGGCTTCGATCAGTTCGATCTGAGCCTTGTCGGCCTGCCAGTTGCGCCAGTTGCGGCACGCATCAACGGCCGGGATGCTCACGCCCTTCTGCGCTGTCCACGATCCACGGAAGGCGTTCAGCAGTTGCTGGTCGTCCATCACCGGAAGCGCGTAGTGCGAGTGCGATGCCTTGTCGCGCGCAGTGCCCAGTCCTGCGACCAGGTTCTGCAGGCTGTCTTTCAGATAAGTGAATGCGCTCATTGGTCGCTCACGTTCGCGAGTGTGTAGCTGCCCGCAATCGGGAAGCGCTGGACAATGAAGTAGCCGAGTGCGTCGACCGGGTCTTCAGTGCCGTCCTTGTTGGGTTCGCCTTTTTCGTCGTAGGCCTGCTGCTCGAGTACCTGCGTACTCACCGGACAGTTGTCGGTGTTCACCAGGTAGCGGCGTTTCTGATCGATGTTGAGCATCATGGCGTTCACGGCCAGTACCCGATCGCGAACCGCTGGGTTCGATGGGTTCACCATGACCATGAAGCCGGCGGCGCGGAGTAGGCTGTGGTCTGACTCGCTGCCGCTGACGCTCTTGCGGTTCTTGCCGCTGGCGTCCGGGTAAACCGTGATGCTGTGGCCCGGATACCGCCGTTTGAGCTCGACGATCATCGCGGGCGTGTCGAACAGGTGCGTGGCCTCTTCCAGCAGTAGCGGCAGGCCGTCACGGATGACATGCACCGTCGCGGCCATCCGGTTGATGTTGAAGTCCATACCGATATGCAGCTGCTCGCCCGGGCGAATCGTGGCGTCGGTGTGGTTCTGCTTGCGGCAGAAGTTCGGGTACACGCTGCCCGACGTCAGGTTGACGAACAGGCCGTCGATGTACGCGTCCACCAGGTTGGCCGGGTACGACTCCCGCAGCGACTTGATGTAGTCCTTCGGCAAGTTCTTCGCGTTCTGCCGTGTCGAGGCGTGCACGATGCCGTACAGCGGACGCTGACTTGGGTTAGCGGCCAACTCCTTGACGAACTTGCGATAGACCCAGTTGAAGCCCTCTGGCGTCGTGGTGACGTCGATAGTGTTCATGGCTCGGGTCGGCCACACCGTGGACATCCGCGCGATGATCTTCTTCCAGGCGCTGTCAGCCTTCTTGATCGCCATGCAGTCGATCTCGTCGACCAGTGCATGAGCAATGTTGAAGCCGACGATGCGGTGCGGGTGTTCCATGCTCTTGCAGACAATGGTCGACAGGCAGCGGCCCCGGTTGTCGCGCAGGTACACGCGCTTCTTGCTCGGTACGATGTCGGCGAACAGGCCGAATGCCTCGGCCACCACCGGCATGGTGTCGTAGAAGATGTCCGCGATCTGCGGATAGGTCGGCGCGAAGTAGCCCTGCGGAATGCCTGGGTGCTCCAGTGCGTTGATGCACATCCGGACGCACCCCACAAACGTCTTACCACTACGGTAGCCGCCGACGAACGCTGAAAACTTCTTGGGGTGACTGATGAACTCGAACTGCGGCTTATTCAGCTTCAGGGTCGCTTGCATCTTCTACCCCGATGATTACTTGTTTGGGCTCGGGCAGGCCCTGATTCGGGTCTTCCAATTCGCGGCGCAGCTTCTCGTTGAGCAGGCGCTTGTTCTCGACCTCGATGCGTTTGAGCTCGGTGTCGAGGTCGGCATGGCCAGGCGGTGAGAACATTCCAAGGTGGCGGCCGATATCGACCAGCGCGCCCTTCTTGTCGTGCAGCTTGACCTTCAAACCGTCCCGGCTCTGGGACACCTCGGCAATGGCTGCTGCCGTAGAGTCATCCACCTCAGCCGAGTCGATCAGCGCTAGGCCGTGATACGGAACCATGTCCTCCGCATTGCCTTCTTCGTCCTCGACCATGCGGACCTGCGTCTCACCCCAGCGCACGACCTTGCGGATGTCGCTGAAGCCGATCTTCGCCAATTCTTTCAGGACCATGTCCTGGGTTATCTCTACCCGGCTCGACCGCGCTTTCATCCCCTTTTCAATTGCTGCCTGGATGTCAGGTTTTGTCAGGTTCTCGTTGCTGATGGATCTGGCTGTCCTTGCGCTGTATCCCGCACGAATAGCGGCTTGCGTGGCATTCAGGTCTATCAGGTACTCGTCGACGAAGCGCTGCTGTTTTGCTGTCAGCGCCATAGGGATTCCTTGAGACTGTGGTGCCTCGCTTGGGCAGTGCTTGAAATGTTTAGGGTTCGTCGGTTATTCCTAGCAATCGGAATCACTGAACGGCGGAGACATTAATGAGCAACCTCGACATAACCGACTCAGACCGCAACTACATGAATGAGATGCGAATGCTCGGCAAGGATCAGGATGGCAACGAAGTTATGGTCGGACTTACCCGAGAGGAAACGTTGCGAGTGCTCGAGCACAATCGACGATTCTTGGCCAACGATCGTGACAGGAGCAAGGACGTTCGCGCCGACTACCTTAAGCTGCATGAAAAGCATGAGCGCGTGCGCATGCAAATTCTCTCAGCGGAAAACGAGGCGAGAAACTTGAAAGGACCTATGCACTAGTGTCGCGACACAATTTGCACTCTCGCGAAACGTGTCGCGACCTACTTGCTCTGACTGCGCTTGATCTGCGCGTCTACCTGATCTGCGCAAGTGTCGAGCAGGTTGATGGCTTGGTTCTTCAGCTCCCACAGCTGGCCGTTGTCGGCGAGGTCTTCATCAGCTACTCGCTCACAAGGCACCAGCTCAGGGGGCTCGACTCTTACTGCCGCTGTCTTTGTTACCACTGGCGGCTTTCCCGCGCAGGCCGTCAGGCAGAGGCTGAGCAGCCCAATCACGAACAGGCTTGCTGTTGCGTTTGAGTTCTTCAAAGTTCTTCTCCGCCTTTCTGGCTTTGGCCTGGCTGGCCTGTAACCGCTTGCTCAGGTCTTTCTGGTAATCGGCGTTGCGCTGGGCTTCGGCGCGCAGGGTAGTGATCGTGGCCTGGCTTTCGAGGTTGGCGTCGACCGCCTTCTTCTTCTCGCTGGCTTCGAATGCCACCTCCCCGCGAAGAGCGACGACTCGCGACTGCTGAATCCCAATGAGGAGCAGGCCGACGAGGGCGATGATGATCGCAGCAGCGAAGGCCTTCATGCGGCATCCGCCTTGCGACCGAGGAAGCGGGTCACCAGCTCGCGAATGGCTGTCACGCCGAGGAAGCCGATCGTGCCACCGGCAGCGACCGACAAACTGGAAGGCCAGGCCATCCACTCGATAATGCTGGACGCGACCAAGCTCAGCGATCCGCAGATCAGCGCCTCGAAAACGATGCGGCGCTTACTGGTTTCCTTCGCGTCGTACATGACTCGAAGCAACGATACGGTGATGGACATGATCACGCCCTGCCAGAGCGGATTGCTCAACGCCAGCCAGATCTTGGCCCATGTGTCTGGCTTGTCAGGCATGTTTGGCATCCGGGTTGCCTCCCCCTTGGGGAGATTGATAAATCCGGCGTCCGACGCACTCCCAGCTCGGGGCAATGGGTGTGGGGAGCCGAAAACGAAAGGCCGGCAGTGCGGCCGAATGGTTGATTACGCTGTACGGGAAAATTCGCCATGACGCTCAACGGATGCCTTGCAATACGCCGCGTGAGCCTCTTCTGGGCTGCTAAATCGGCCGAGATTAATCCGCTTACCATCGGCGACGATCCGAGACCGCCAAGGCTTACTGTTTCTGGTGCCAGGGTCGAAGGAAACGCCCTTGAATCCAGACGTGTTGTTAACGTTGATTTTCCGATTCCTCAGGTTTTCCGCCTGAGTACAGATGCGCAGATTTTCGCGGCGATTGTCCAGCCCGTTGCCGTTCTTGTGATCGACTACCCGACCGCCTTCGCAGCCCGTTATAAGCCGATGCAAACTCCGATAGCCGACATAGACACCGTTCTCGAATAGCGCTTTTTGAACGTATTCAGTTGACCCGGAAGGTCGGATCGACCAGTCGTACTCGGCGAGCAAATGAGCATCCTGCTCATCGACGATTACATCCCGCCCCGCTACTTGAATAGTGGGCATGGATGCCTCCGTGATTTTCAGATGCTCATAAAAAAGCCCCTGCGAATGCAGAGGCCCTGAATAGGTGCGCTCGTCTTTCCGAGCTGTCGGCCAAAGACCATCCCAGCGTCGACGCCCCTTTGCATCGATCTCGCTGTTCCTGTTTCGCGCCACCCTGAAAGCATTGTGAGGTCAGAGTGCACGGGCTGCCGGCGTTGGTCCGTGCGTCGCACTATCCGGCTATCGACGTCCAGGCCTTCCCGAAGGCTGTCCTGGCTACAGGTAAATTCAAGGCACAAAAAAACCCGGCGCAGAGGCCGGGCTGTGATCATAAGTGAAGAGCAACTACATCGAGAAAATCAAAGACCAGTAGCGATAATCTCTATTGTCTTATCAGAACTAGTTCTCGCATATTCGATGGTTATTGTGGTCTGGTCCATTCTCGTGACACGAGCTTCGACTTCACCTACACATTGGACACTTGTAATCTCATGCACCATGGAGACTGCAAGGCTAAAACTTTTTGTAGACGAACCCGCTGCCAATACAATTTTCGAACGGCAAACCAAAACCCCGTTCGCGTACAGCGTAAATGAACCGCCAGCGCCGCCGCCACTCGCGACTACCTGCTGCCTTTTCCTTTCTTCGCTGAACCTTTCCTTTGTAAATCCTGAATCGCCCTGAAGGATAGCTTTCGAGACCTCAGCCATGCTCCATTCAACACCATCCTTCGAAGCTTTGAATGACTTCAGGTTTTCGATCAGCTTTTTCAGTTGCACCCGAAATCCATAAAACACTCCGGCTACAACTATTGGCCAACACAGATTTTTTACTAGGGCCGCGGTAAATTCGTATCCGTTCAACTGTGCAATCCTTTGGAGTTGCTGATTAACAAAAAGCCCGACATGGAAGCCGGGCTTTTTCTTCAATCCTACACACGCAGGAATGACAGGATGGGATTAATTTCGCTCATTCGCTCACTGATGTCAACAGGCAATCACGCCGCTTGTTCAATCAGCAAACCTTCGCCTCCGAGAATGTCGGCGGCGTGTGCCAGTGCCTCGTTTACCAGGTCATCAGCAGCCTTGCCGATATCCTGACGCCACCGGCGGCGAGTCGACTCCGGAGTGCCGTCGTTATCCCAGGTATTCATGTCGTAGAAGCTGTCCTTCAGCACGATCATATCGGCCGATCGAGACTCGTCTTTCTTCGCCTTGGCTTGGCCTGCCGCCAGCGCAGCCTTCACCACTGCTTCGCGGCGCCACTCGGGCGCATCGAGCGGGATCTCGACGGATACGGACGTGGCCACCTTCGGCCGCGCACCCTTTAACTGCGGGATAGCCCAGGCAGTGGTCGCCTTGAACAGGAACAGCTTCGGGGCCGGTGTGTTGATGAGGGTCTGCAACGCTGAGATGGCCTGCACCTTGCGCCCTTTGTGGGTGCTGTACTTCGCCACCAGCGCGTCCCAGTGCTTTTGCTCGAGCGCGCTGTGCAACCGGGCGGACACCCAGCAGTCCACCTGCGTGCGGTCAATAGAGTCAGCACCACGGGAACGAACCAGTGTCGCCAGATCGCCACCCTCCTCTTCGTCAGCAGAGTTGTACAGCTTCTGCCATGCCTGTTTGCTGGTGTTGTCGATCGCCTCAGCCGCGAGGGCCGAAACAACTGCGTTCAGAACGCTTGGATAGATCATGCTGCAGCCCTCTTCAGTTCTCGGGTCTTGGCCCGGTATTCGGCCTTGATGGTTTTGATTTCTTCGACGGTGTACTTGCGGGGCTCATGAGGCCCTTCCAACCAAATCACTTTTTCGGCGCCGATGCGCTGCACCAACCGAATGCGGTACTCGACCGCGTTACCGGACAGGTTGCGGTTGCACTTCACGCACTGGCGGTGAATGTTCAGCGGCTCGAAGCGCAGTTCTGGGCAGGCGCCGACGGATCGGTAGTGGCCGGCGTCCCAGCGGCTACCAGTCATCAGGTCATTGTCGTTCGGCATCGAGTCGCAGCTGATGCACGGCAGGTGCGCATCCCGGGTGCGAACGTATTCGTTCACCGCCGCCTGGGCTTCGCGCAAGTGATCCGCCCTGCTCTTCAGCTTCTCCTTGCGGACTTTGATCTCATGGCGCTCGCATTGACCGATGGCTTTACGGGCTTTCTCGCTGTTCGCCGGCGCGTGAGCCAGCGCGCATTTCGGACTGCACACCACCTGAGTGGTGTTAAACATCGGCGCGAACTTCTCGCCGCAGGCCTTGCAGGTTTTCTGCTTCACATCCTTGAGGGCAGTGCGCATCAATACCGCCCTCCCCACTTGTCCTGCTCGGTCCAGCGCACGTCATGCTCGGCGCCGAAGGCATGCATCAGCTCGAACAGATCGCTGAACCACTTCTGCGATTGCTTGCGGGTCGATACGGCCATCACCACGAAGCCACCGTCGAGGCCTGGCTCTGCGCGCTGCTTCTCCAGCGAGGCACTGAAAAGGCACTTCCAGTCCTCGCTGGTCAGCTTCTTGCCGTGCCAGATGACCTGCTCGGATACGTCCTTGAGCATTGCCCACATCTTGCGGTTGCAGACGTCCGGGCGCTTCTCGTCCTTGATGACCACGATCTTGGGTTTGGTGAAGTCGGTGGCGTGCAGGACGCCCATGAGGCGGCTGATATCGCGCTGGCTGCGGATTGCGAACTCGTTCATGGCTGCACCGCCTGACTCATCGCTGCTGCTTCTTCTGCCCATTCAAATGGGCTGTACGACTCGAAGTCAGTCTCCCAGTGAGCCGGCTCTGTCATACCCACATTGTCGTAGTGCGCCTGATAGTGGGAACACCTGAACACGTACAGGCCTGATCCCTTTTCGAAGTAGTCCTCCCGATATTCAAGGATCTCCGCCTGGATCAAAGCCAGCTGTTCGACGGTGATCTGGCCGCTGATCGCGCTGATGAATGGATCGTCGCCTTCGCTGTTAAATACCTCTACCCAGACCGACTCTTCACCGTTGCGCCAAGCATTGGCGTCGTATTGGTTCTGCTCAAGGTCGTCACGCAGCGTCTCGTTCTCGGCCTTGAGCTGGTCCACCAGGCTGAAGTCGGGCTTCTCGCCAAGCGGTGGCTTCCAGAGCTCGGCGCCGTTGTCCGTGTAGCGGAGGTGGCCCAGAGTTCTCGCAGCAGACTGCAAGCGCTCATTCTCAGCCAGCAGATCCAGCGCCACCTCCTCCACGGTCTTCTCCCCAAGGAATTCCTGCAGCGCCTCGGTGTTGCGCTTCCAGTCTGCGCAGTCGGCACGGTAGGACGCAGCTTCGGCCCACAGCAGCTTCTGGAGTTTTTGTTTGTCGATGGTCATGTCAGAACCCTTCCTTGCCGCGTTGCGATTCCCAATCGAACGGCACCACGATCATTCCGCCCTCACGCAGACGGTCGACGCAGCGGTCACCCATTGCGGCCGGCAACTGGCTGGCTTCGAGGTTGGAGATCACCACCGTCGGGCGCTCTTGCTCGTACCGGCCGTTGATGATTGCGAACAGGGTGGTCAGCTCGAAGTCGCTCGGCTGCTCCTTGCTCACGCCAACCTCGTCCAGCACCAGTAGGTCGGGGTCGATGAGGCTCGACAGAATCTCGGCCTCGCTGCGTTCGCTGTGCTTGTCGTACGTGGAGCGGATCGCCTGAAGGATTGCGCCGACAGTGCGGTACACGGCCGTGCGTGACGTGTTGTGCAGCAGCTCGTTGGCCATGCCGGCGCCGAGGTGCGTTTTCCCGGTACCGGGCTTGCCGATCATCACCATGCAGCGACTGGTCTTCAGGATCTCGTCGAATATCTGCACGTAGTGCTGGCAGAACCGGAGGGCTTTGCGCTGGCCGTCGTTCTCGGCCTGGTAGTTACCCAAGGTGCGAGTGGTGAACCGTTTTGGAATCAGCGCATCGCCCAGCTTGCGAGCGAGGGACATGCGCAGTTCCATGGCCTTGTTGGCCTTCTCGGCCGCGTCGGCTTTCTCGCGGGCAATACGGCTGCACTCAGGGCAATTGCTTCTGAGCTCGCGGCCCAGCACGGCATAAACCTTCTGCTCGTAGGCGCCGTGGGTTTCGCATTCGGCTGGCTGGATGCGAGTACCCGGCGGCAGTTCGGGAGTGGCTTGGACTGGCTCAGAGCGCATAGCTGCCGTCCTCCCGCATCTTCAGGCCCGAGGTGTAATCGCGATCGGCGAAGCCGGTATGGCGGGATTGCGGGAATGGGTGCACGTTGCTGGCGAGCTCAGGGATCTCGTCCTGCCAGCGCTTGCCGTTGAGCCACGTCGCAGGGTGCGGGATGAACTGGCCCCGCTCCTTGATCCAGTCAGGCGTCAGCACCTGCTTGGCCAGAGCTGCAACCATCAGGTCGTACAGCGCCTGATTGACCTTGAGCTTCGCCCACGCCTTCTCGGCTTTGTCCTTTCCGACCTTCCGCGGGTAGAGCTTCCAGAACTTCGGGAACAGGTCCTCGGTCACCACCGGAGCAGGCGACGGAGAGAGGGAATCAGGAATCAGGAATCCGGAATCAAGAGAGAGGGAATCAGCCGGGAAAGAACTGTTCTTGTCTGGTGCTTGCACCGGGCTTGCACCATGCTCCCCCTCCGAAGCCTCTACACTGGGCATTTCAGGGATGACGCTCTTCGCCTCTTTGACGTGGGGGTTCTGGTGCTTCGACCAGTTCACGATCTGGATGGCCTTGAATGATCCAACTGTGTACCGCGTGATAAACCCCAAATGATCCAGGTCGGCGAGCATCTTTTCGATGTCGACGTTGTCAGCCGGGAACAGAGCCATTTTCAGGCGGCGCGGTCGATCTTCAAGGCGCCCTTCCCGATCAGCCTCGGTCCACATGCCAATGAAAAGGAGGCGCGTTGCAAAATCTACTTCAGCCAGGTGTTCGTTCGAGAAGAACCCCGGTTTGATATTTCTGGATCTGGCCATCATGGGCGTCCTTTGCCGATAAGCACGGCAAGCTCAAGGAAGCGATCGACGTACCAGTGAGGTTGCGTCTCGCGCGGGCATTGAGGGCTGGTGAGGTTCTTGCCGTACTTGAGGCCCTTTTCAGTCACGGACCAGAAGTCGACTGTTTCGCCTTTGGAGTTACGGCGCTGCAGGGTTTTTAGATAGCCATGCTCGGCGAGCGCGCGATTGAAGGCTGGCGCCGTGCTGCTGATGGCGTGCTCTTTGATCAGAGCGGTAACGGCCTTGGTTGGCATCGAAGAGCCGCCAGTGGCGTCAGACGCTGCATCTATGGCGTAACCCGGAAGGAACTTCGCATCGAGCCCGTTATTTGCAGCGATCTGGGCAAGCATCATCATCTTGCTCGACGCCGCTGGCTTGAGCAGGCGATCGAAGCATTCGAGAATTGCCAGCTCGCCGACGATCTTCGGATTGGATGGATTGGAACGAGCTCGCTCTCGATCCTCGAGTGCCGTCATTCGGTCGAAAACGAGGGCCTGGAGCTCATAGCTATAGGACATAGCGATGAGGCATGCTTCCCGCTTTGGGAAGACAAAGCATTTTTGGGATCTGCTTCGGCTGTCCATGTAATCGGCTGAAAATTTAGCCGATTGATCTGCGCCCAAAACGCGATGCACTTTGGCCATAAGGTTTTTATGAGTGAGGACAGGGTCGCTCTCTTCGCGATTTGAATTGATGAACTGAACCAGCTCCAAGCTGGACATAGAAACGGATCGCGACACGTTTTCAGAATTAGAAAAACGTGTCGCGACACTGAGGGTATTGCCGGTATTGTGTGAACTGTGCATAATCAGCTCCAGAACGTTTTGTTGTATGCAGTAAAAAGAGCCGGGATTGCGCCCCGGCTTTTTTGTGCCCGCGATTTGGTGGTACTCATTGGCAGATCCTCAATAGTCCCTAGGGGACTGATTAGCCCTTTCTCCCTAGCGACCTGACATTGCTCCGGCTCGGAGATGTTCTGGTCATTCGGTCGAGAGCTGTGTTGATGATTCGCGCAGCCAGCTGTTGAGGTGTGATTCCTTCGGACTTGGCCAGTAGCTCCAGGTCGCTTACACCCTTCCCATCCAGCTGGATTTCCAGCTCTTTTGTTTCAGGCACGGGGCCTCCTCGGCGACTTCAGGCCACATCGGTCTTTGCGTTAAGCTCTTCCATCATCTGGTTCAGGCCACGCTCAAGAATTTCTCGAGCAAGGACAGCTTTCTGGGTGCGCTGGAAACGAGCCATCGCGGTGAGTAGGTCGTCAGCAGCTTCGTCGAGACGAACCTTTGTTGGCCTGTCGTGCATGTGGCTTGGATCAAAGTGCATGTGCGGCTCCTTGGTTACTGATAAATGTTTAAGCGGCAGAACGCTTAGCGGACTGGACCGGGAACGGGCGCAACTCTTCGGCGGTGTACTTACCGTCCTCATGTTCAATCACGTACACGTCCCGACCCACACGGATTGCCTTGTTAAGGGCTCCCTGAGTCATACCAAGCAGCACTGCTGCCTTGGTCTGTCCGTTGGTTTCTGCAAATTCAGATAGCGGGATTCGGCCCATAGCCAGAACTCCATTGATTCACTTGAGCGCAGGTTATCTCCACGGGAGATACAATGCAACTCCATTGGAGATGGTGAGGTATTGCCATTGGGAATATTCTTGAAAGATGAGCACAGAACGACGCGATCTAGAGAGCTGGGAAAAGCAGGAGTGCGCAGCGCTCAAGGCCGCCCTAGCCGAACATAATGCGAAGCTGCCTAAGGGCAGAAAGCTGACGCAGGAAGAAATTGCTCACCAAGTCGGGATGAGCCAAGGCACGCTTGGTAGTCACCTGAATGGTCACAGGCCGGTGACTCAGAAGCTGGCTGTGGCAATGGCAAAGCTGCTTGATATTCCTATTTCGAAATTCAGCACGAGGCTTGCTGGCCAGATCGCGGACATGGCCGCTGCAGTTGGCGATACTTCTAATCCTGACTCAACGAATGTCGGCGAAAAAATCGGCGAGGAGAGCTCCCAAGCCCTTACCAAAGTCACGATTAAGGACAGACACAAAGATCCGCGTGAAGTGATCATGGCGCTGTTTCTAATCGCCACGAAGGCATCAATCACTGGCCTAAGTGAGGCTCACGCAAAACAGATACTTGGCATCAGGGACGAAATGGTCCACCCAAGAAACGAACCATATAGCACCCTGCCAAAAGGTCTTGATGGAATTGCCGCAGCAGCCTTTAAAGTTTCCGAGGAAGGCGGTTTTTCCGATGATCTCTTCTCAATGCTTGAGCACGGGTTAAGCAAACACAGCCACAAGGAACAGGCAAAAGAAGATGTCCGCCCAAAGAAGTCTCGTACCGAGCGAAATTGAGCTCGGCCTGTTTTTGACGGGAAAACGCGTAGAGGATCCGGCCGTTTGTGGGCAGCATCCTCTTTTTTACGGCATCGTCCAGCTTAAGGGGCAGATGCGTTACAACGCGTACGTAAAAATGATCCCCGCCAGGCTGGTATATGCCGAGGTGCTGGCCTCTCTTCTTGGTCGCGCGCTCGGCTTGCCAGTGCCGCTCACAATTCCGGTTTATGCGAAAGGTCAAACTGTCGGCATCACGGCCGCTCATGTCCTCTGCGTAGCAAGCCTTGACTGCGGCGCAGCTCCAATTGGACGAATCGCGAGGCTCGACGACGTCAACGATCTGCTTACAAAGTGGACGCATATACGAACTGCAATCGTGTTTGATGAGCTGATAGCCAACGCCGATAGAAATCTTAAAAACATCTTGCTAGGAGCTGACGGCAAGATATGGCTTATCGATCATGAAGAGGCTCTTAGAGACCCTCTCACTACGGCCCATAGGCAGATACAGAACTATCTTTTGAAGCGGCTATCTGAAGACTTGAGCCAGTTCGAGCTTCGACGTACAGCGCAGAGACTGAAGGAAGAGTCGCTGGGTTTTGTGGATATCGATATCTCTGCTGAAGCGCTGAACGGCATGCCAACTGCGTGTCAGGTTACAGGCGCACATATGGATGCCGTGGTACAGTTTCTCACTGACCGAATTCAGCACATGCCGAAGCTTCTCGAGAGCGGCCTAGGCCTCAGTCAAACACATTTAGATCTGAATTATGACCGTCCACGCGCCTAACATTGAAGGAATTCCAGATTTCCCCGCCTTCGAAGCACAGTGGGCGCCGATCTATCTCGAGCCTATAGTTGAATCTGGAGAACGCTTAACCATTGGCGTGGTTGCAGGGGTTGAAGGACAGGTTTCTGGCAGCCTTACGATTACCGATAAGGCTCTTCAATGCTTGTACGGCGAGTCCGCGCCAGGAATGAAAGCAATGATGGAGATTGCTCTCAAGAAGGCGTTGGTTTACGCCAAAAAAGGATTCGTCCAAGGCTATTCATCTGGAATTCATGGCGTCGTACTAGGGAAAGCCCGCGAAGGGATAGGTTACGATCTCGAGGACATCATTTCCCAAGGGATAGATCTCTGCTCTAGCCTCAGCCTAATTCATAACGAGGACATCAAGTCCAGCCATGACAGGTCCTCTTATTGGAAGCGTGTTCAGAAGGCTATGGAGCGCGTAGATAAGACTCTTGTGCCGCACTTCAATGTACCTGTTGATGTCACAATTCGCGGCTCTAAACTGGCCTTGCAGTGCGACTACTTCTCTTCTCGAATCGCAGTCAACGTCTGTGCTTTTTCGGGCAACTATCGATTGGCTCAACTATTCGACGCTGCCACTTCCAAGGTGTTCAGGCTGGAGCAGCTCAAAGACCATGACGCCCTTATCCGTCACGATCACAAAGCAGCAATGATGCTTGTGGTGCCTCAGGACGCTGTAATTGAGCAGCTGAAGCCGGTAGCGATGAGAACCTACAAGGACCGAATTCTGATGCTGGAAGACATGGCAGACAAAAAAGATTTTGATCTCGTCATGGTTCGCAGCGCCTTCGAAGGTGCGAAGCAAATACAAAGACTCGAAAAGTCAGCAGCTTAGCCAACAAGTAACTCTCCTCCAAGCCCGCCAGTGAGCGGGCTTTTTATCGCCCGGCGAAATTATTATCTCCATTGGAGTTGACATGAATATTTCCATGGGAGATATTTGTCTCATCGCAGCGACACACAGCCACTGCGAAGGGCCTCAACAGACCCGCCGCTCTTTAACAACCAGCGCCATGAACGACTACCCGGCCAGTCCGGTTAGGTCACTCCCGGCTCCATCGGTGGGAGGTCAGTAAACCGATGAACAAAACCGCACTTGCCTCTACCGGCGACCGGCGATCCGACAGGCCCGAAAGCCTGCCAACGCGCAGCCCACTGCGACGGCGGACGAGGTGTTGACCGAACTGAGTGAATGACCTGGTAAGCGGGTGCGGAGAAAAACCACAGATTTACTGATGCCGCTTCGATGAGGCGGCATTGGAAATCAACGGAGGGCAACAACGATGACCGAGGCCATGCAAGGCATCTGCTCTCACGCAGACACATGGGGCCTGATCAGCAACGAGAAGATCGCAGCTGCGTCCTACGAGCTCGCCGACGCAATGCTCGCCGCCCGTTCCGCCTAACCCCAAAAAAACTGGAGGTCGCCATGAGCGACGAGATCAAGTGCCCATCCTGCGGCGAGTTGGTCAGCAAGAAAGAAGTTACCGAGAACGAAGGCGACTGCCCTGCTTGCAATGTCGAGCTTATCGAGGGGCTGCGCGAGTTCGCTTGCTGCGGTTGCGGCAATAAGTACGGCCTCCCCAACCACGACGGCGACGGTCGCTTCTACTGCGGCGGCCAATTCTGCTGTCCTTAACCCGCCACCCTGGAGGCAACCATGAACGCAGCACTGAAGATTTGTCAGGCCATGCACGACGCGCAGTTGCCTCCGATGGTGAGCGAGAGCGCGCAGGAACTGGCTCGGGCTGAGTGGCTGTACAACTCGGTCGAGCAGTTGGTGCGGTTCGGCTGCGACGTCTCGTTCCAGCACCGCATGCGGCCGGCTCAGGGCGTTACGCTGGCCCAGTTCGCTCTGGCAGTTGATGAGCATGCAAACGGACGGCTTGCAGACTGCGAGGTCACCACGGCTTCGCTGGGCTACCTGCTGATCGCCGCCGAACGAGGTCACGCTGACAAGGTCGCCGCCGCCGAACTCCTCGGCCCCAGCGATCACCCACTGGGCAAGCTTGGCGAAATCGCAGAGGGCCTACTTCGACCCCTTGTCGATGACGCGCTGATCGCCCAGGCCGAGGACAACGAGCTATGAGCAATCAGGTAGCACTGGCCCGGCTGGGCCTTGAGATCGCGAAGATGCGCAAATCCTGCACTCCGGTGCCGGATCGCACCTTCGTCATGGGCATGATCGAAATGGCGGAGTTCGCCGAGATCATCGACACCCGCACCGCCAATCGTTATCGGGATGCGCTGGACGCCAAGTTCGTCGAGCGCAACACGCATCTGAAAGGAGTTTCGGCATGACAACCCCTCCGGTGAAAACACTGGTCGATGAGCAGCTCGACGATATCGAGCGCCGCATCGCGATCCTCGGCTTCGGCCTGCCCTTCAACGAAGTGATCGGTCGCAAGCGCGAGGATCTGGTCGACAGCCTCCCGCAGCGCCTGTCGGTGACCATGAAAGGCGGACGCATCGCTGTGAGGGCTCGGCCATGAAGATCGCCTACTGGATTCTCGCATTCACCCTCTTCGTCGGCCTGATGGCTTATGGCACCTCCAAAGACAGCCTGGTGCGTTGCGATCCACCTCAGGCAAAGCCGAGGTTCCTCCAATGACCGGCCGGCAGATGGCGCGCCGCATCCTCATTCGGCGCGGATCGTTCTCCGCTATCGGCACGTTTACCTTCTTGATGCTGCTCAGCGCCCTCGCCGATCGCATCACCTCCTGACTTTCAACTTTAAGCGCTGCGCACGTCGCGGCAAGGATTCCCCGTGTCCGCACAACAGCAAGTCATCAAGATCGACGACATCAGCGAAGAAAACGCGCCGGCCATTTACGTCGCCGGTGGTCTTGGCCAGTTCTTCGACGCGGTAGCCGCTGAGGTCACCGCCGAGGTTCCAGACCTGACCACTCGCAAGGGCCGCGAGCGTATCGCCTCTCTGGCGGCAAAGGTCAGCAAGTCGAAGACAGCCGTGGAAAAGCCGGGCCGCGATTACCTCAAACGCCTGAAGGAAATGCCAAAGGTCGTCGAGGCCGAGTTGCGCGACTTCGTCAACAAGATGGACGCGCTGCGGGACGCCACTCGCCAGCCGCTGACGGACTGGGAGCAGGCCGAGATTGCCCGGACAGACGCTCACGTCGACGCCATCCAACAGATCAAGGACCTGGCCATCTTCGAAGCGGCGCCAACGTCCGCCCACTTGGCTGACATCATCGCCGACCTCGAACTGCTCGAAATCGGCGATAGCTGGGAAGAGTTCTTGGCCGAAGCCGCCCAGGTGAAAGACCAGACGCTGATCAAGCTGCGCACCCTGCACACCGAGCGAGCGCGGTACGAAGCTGAGCAGGCCGAATTGATCCGGTTGCGCGCCGAAGCCGAAGCACAGGCTCAGCGCGATCGGGACGCACAGATCGCCCGGGAAGCTGAAGAGCGCACCCGCCGCGAAGCTGAGCAGCGTGCACAGGCCGAACGAGAAGCTGCCGCCCGCCGCGAGCAGGAGCTGCTTGATCAAGCTGCCGCCGCACAGCGTGCTGCCGAGCAAGCTGCCCGCGACGCAGAAGCTCAGGCCGAACGTCAGCGCCTCCAGCTTGAGCAGCAGGCCGAGCAGGCTCGACTAGCAGCAGAGAAGGCGGAAGCGAATCGCATCGCCGCCGAGCAACGTGCCGAGCAGGCCGCAGAGCAAGCTCGTGCTGACGAGCGCCGCCGCGCCGATGCAGCGGCTGCCGAAATCCTCCGCCAGCAGCAGGCGCGCGAGGCCGATCTGGAACACAAAAAGCAGATCAATCGCGCCGCCCTGGAAGCCTTCATTGAAGGCGGCATGACCAAGGAATGCGCAAAGCAGGCAATCACCCTGATTGCGCAGCGCAAGATCCCCGCCATTTCAATCAGCTACTGAGGTCGCTATGAGCAATCTGGCAGTGACAGAAAAGGTCGAGCGCGTCCCGGCCGTGCAAACCGAATCGGCAACAATCATGTCGATCATCCAACAGGTGGCGATGTCTCCGGATGCTGACATCGACAAGATGGAACGCTTGATGGCAATGCACGAACGCTACCAGGCGCAGCAGGCGAAACAGCAGTACGACGAAGCGCTGGCTCAGATGCAGGAGGAAATGCCGGTGATCGGCGAACGCGGAGCGATCCGCGACAAGTTCAAGAACGTTCAATCCACCTACGCGCTGTGGGAAGACATCAACGAACAAATCAAACCCGTCCTCGCCAAGCACGGGTTTGGCTTGTCGTTCCGAATTCCACGCACTCAGGGCGGGGTTGAGGTCGAGGGCGTACTCAGCCACCGCGCCGGCCATCGAGAGGTGACGTCGATCTTTCTCCCTGCGGATGTCAGCGGCAATAAAAACGCCGTTCAGGCGGTGGCCAGCTCTGTCAGTTACGGGAAACGCTACACCGCCGGCGCATTGCTCAACTTCACCACCACGGGCGAAGACGATGACGGCCAAGGCGCCAATAAGAATCCCGAACCGCCGAAAGAGCCGGTCATCACCGCTGGCCAGGCCGCTCAACTGGACGCGTTGCTGAAGAGGTGCAGTCAGGTGCTACAGGACAACTTCGCGGCCAAATACGGGTGTACAGCCAACGTCTTCAAATCCGAGTTCGATGCAGTTTCAGCGCGGATCACCAAAGCAGCCAGCCGGCCGCAGGAGTAAACCATGCAAATCATCACGGATATTCAGCAAGGTACGCCTGAGTGGCTTGCTTTGCGCCTTGGCATTGTCACCTGCTCGGAGTTGGACAGCCTGCTGGTCAACGGAAAGGGTGAAGCTGGATTCGGCGCAGGGGCATTCACCTACATGAACACCCTGATCGGCGAGCGCATCACTGGCGAGCTGGCCGACCCATTCACGGGCAACCGCCATACCGAACGCGGCCACGAACTGGAAGGCGCCGCGCGCACCCTGTACGAAGATCGCGAAGAAGTGAAAACCACGCAGGTCGGCATCATCCTCAACCATGGCATCGGTTACTCGCCGGACTCCCTGGTGCTTGAGGACGGACTGACAGAAATCAAAACCAAGCTTCCTAAGCTACAGGTCGAGGTGATCCTCGGCGGTGAGATCCCGAAAGAGCACATCGCCCAATGCCAAGGCGGCTTGTGGGTGTCGGAACGCGAGTGGATCGACTTCGTCTGCTACTGGCCGGGCATGCCGCTTTTCATCAAGCGCGCCTACCGCGACGAAGCAATGATCCGCAAGCTCTCGGAGCGGGTGAAAACCTTCTACGAGATCCTTGAGGATCGCATGAACCAGGTACTGGGGATCGCAGCATGATCAGTCTCAACCTCAACGCAGTTCGTGAAAAGCAAACTGAGTCAGAACGGATCTCCGCTGCGATGGCCGACTTCTGGACGCGGCCCGGCGGCACCTTCAAAGAGTTGCCGCCGGTGCGCATGAAGCCCAGGCCAGCGCGACGGGACTGGGTAGACCCTGAAACGGTCCTCAAGCGACGGCCGAAGCCGATCTCGGCGGCCGAACGCAAGGCGCTGCGCAAAATGGCGGACTCGCTATGAAGTCGAAACGCAAACCCAACAACGGTTTCGCCCGGGCTGAACGCAGTTGCCGGGCGCTGCTGCGCACCAACCACGTCGCGGTGGTGAACATTGATCCCAGCGGTAGCCAGATCATGGCGAACTGGAAGAGCTGCAAGCAGATCCGCAGTCTGGCGATTGCCAACGCGATATTCGATTTCTCCTACCGCTGGACGATCTACATCGCCGCCATGTGTCGAGACGAGCGCGGCGCCGAGTACATCAAGTCGGTCGAGATCTCGCCAGAGGGCATCTACAAGGTCGAGCGCCTGACCGATGCCATCGAGCATTACTACCTGGAGCTGCGCAACAGCGCGAACCCGAACCATCTGGCTGCGTCGGGCTGGATCGCCATTCCGGATGAAGTTTCGATGGATGAAGCCGAAGCCGCGAAGCTGTTCTACGCCGCCGGCGCATGGCATCAGGTGAAGGTCGCAGCGTGAGACGTTTTCGCACCCAACAACGCAAACGACAGACCTGGCTGGACTTGCCGGCCAGCGGAATTGAAGAGGTAGGCCATGGCCAAGAGCAATGCGCAATTGCAGAAGGACAAGCGAGCCAAGGAAAAGGCGCTGCTCGATCGGATCGGCGCCGAGAAGCGATCGCTGATTGTTTCGAAAGCGTTGGATGACGCGCTTCAGGTGCTGGGCGAACGCCACGGCTTCGAGGAATGGCAGGAGACGGTGTCGACGTTCATGATCAATCTCGCCGCAGCGCCTGCGGAAGAGTCGGAACGCTTCGTAAAAATGTCGCGACCTAAAATCGTCGTTAAGGATAAGTGGTCGCGGGAGCTTGAAGCGTTCGCCGCGACCGGCACTGAACACATTCTCGATTAATGCTGGATTTTACTTTTCGAAATACGCCACAGCGCCTCAAGCTTTTTATCGGCAGCAGCAGCTCTCTCGTAACATCGATCCATATGCGTCAGACGCTGATTCATGACCATAAGAAGATCGCCGTCATTACTGTGACAATCAGCTAAAAAGTCCTCGCAGCAATGACCAATTGTTGACCATGCGCTGAATATTTCAGCGCTATGAATCAAGTCTACGCTGAATGAGTGATATACGCGCATCGCGCTTTCTAATAGGTTTTTGTGTCTTTCAAAATCTGGCTGCGAAAGGTTATTTTCCTTCATAAGCTTAAGGCTGGTTTCCATCCCAACACAAAGGTGCGCAGCTTGTAGCACGAGCTTTGTACAGTGCTCTACCTCCGATAGTTTTTTTGCCTCTGCGGCTCGCAAATACTGCGTGTTTGCAACAATTACCGCGAAGACAATAGCAAGTACCGAACCGACAGCCTGAAGCCATCCCGAAATAACCTGATTGGTTTGAACATCTGCTCTAGTCGAAACAATGACGAGGCAGGCTAAAAGTGTTGCATGCCCTACCAGCGTTCCGATCAGACCTTTTCTTCGAATATCCAGAATCATCACAAACCCCAATTTGTTTCCGGCAAATATACCGGCGAGGCGCCACTATGCCCATCACTTACGGCTCGGTCTGCAGCGGCATCGAGGCGGCAACGCTTGCATGGAAGCCGCTCGGCATGCGGGCGACCTGGTTCGCTGAGATCGAAGCGTTCCCCAGCGCGGTGCTGGCTCACCACTACCCGAATACGCCGAACCTCGGCGACATGACCAAGCTCGGCGCCCAGGTGCTGGCCGGCAAGATCGCAGCACCGGACGTCCTCGTCGGCGGCACGCCGTGCCAGGCCTTCTCGGTCGCCGGGATGCGCGAAGGCCTCACCGACCCGCGCGGCGCACTCACCATCAAATACGTGGAGCTCGCAGATGCAGTTGACTATGTTCGAGCAGGTCAGCGAAAGCCGCCCTGCGTCATCGTCTGGGAAAACGTCCCCGGTGTCCTCAGCGACAAAGGCAACGCCTTCGGATGCTTTCTTGGCGCGCTTGCTGGGGAAGACTGCGAATTGCAGCCTTCAGGGAAGAAATGGCCGGACGCTGGTTGTGTGTATGGACCCAAAAGAACAATCGCGTGGCGGATCCTGGACGCCCAATATTTCGGCCTGGCCCAACGACGCCGCCGTGTGTTCGTTGTCGCAAGTGCTCGAGACGGATTCGATCCCACCGAGGTACTTCTTGAGCGAGAAGGCCTGCGCCGGGATACTGCGCCGCGCCGAGGCGAGGGGCAGGACGTTACCGGATCAGCTCCTTTCGGCCCTGCGCTCCAATGCGGATGCGGATACACCTTCGGAGAATCATTAGGGCAGTACGGCTGTCCGAACTGCGAGGGCGACGAAGGGCCGGCGGTTGGTGTGTTCTGCGGCGTTCCAGCGTTCGGTGGCCACAGCTTAGGCGGATCTGTCGAACGTTCTGCAACGCTCACAGCGAAGGACACCCGACTCGACATGGAGAGTGAGACGTTCTTTGTTCACGAAGAACATCAAACTGTTGGAACTCTCGCCGGCACATCACCTGGTGGCGGATGGCGTATTGGAGCAGATGAAGCGGCAGCAGGCCATCTTGTGGTTCACGGCACTCAGGACCCTGATGTCAATATCGATTTGGCTCACCCGCTCGGTCGAAACAGCGGGCAAGAGAACGCTGTGTATTGTCGAGAAGTTGCGCAGACTATAACGAGCAATTACGGGAAGCAGCTGGACAACACCGACTCAGCATTGGGGTCGAACATCGTCGCAGCTTTCGCCGAGAACTCTCGATCGGAGCTGCGGTACGAGAGCGGCGACGGCAGCATCACCGGGGCGCTCAGTGGTGGCGGCGGGAAAGCTGGACAAGGAATGCCGGCAGCTCAGGTCGGTGCATCCGTGCGGCGCTTGATCCCGCGCGAATGTGAACGGCTCCAGGGAATGCCAGATGACTACACACTGATCCCTTGGCGCGGAAAGCCCGCCGAGGATTGTCCGGACGGCCCGCGCTACAAAGCGATCGGCAACAGCAAGGCGGTCACCGTCGTCCGTTGGATCGGCCGGCGCATTCTCAAACAACTCTGAATCCACCCTCCACCGCCCGGGCATGCCCCGGCATAGGACGCCCAATGCCCACAGAAAACCGAAATCACCCAGCCGACCATGCAGCCATTGAGCGTCTGCACCAGCAGTACGTCGGAAAAATCGAACGTTTCTCCGATGAGCTGATGGTGTTTCAGGATGCAGCCTACGCAATGGGTCTGGACCGTGGCGCCGAGCTGGCCAAGTCGCCGGGCGTGACTCTCGCTGCCGACCGCGCCAACCGCCTGTACCTGGCCGGGCCGATGACTGGCTTCGAAGACTTCAACTTCCCCGCCTTCAACAAGATGGCCGCTGATCTGCGCGCCCGGGGCTATGTCGTCGAAAACCCGGCAGAGCACGGCGTCGTCGACGGTGCTGACTGGGCCGACTACATGGCCTACGACCTGACCCGCCTCGGCCTCTGCGGTCAGGTCGCGGTGCTGCCCGGCTGGGAGAACTCGAAAGGCGCCCGGCTCGAAGTGCACATTGCCCGCGAGCTCGGCATGAAGGTTGTGAATGCCCATGATCTGGTATCGATGCCGTAATTACGCCGCGATGCCTGAAGCAGCCGCTCTCTAGCGTAATACAGCTATTTGACCAACCGGAGGTAAGGCCGCTCTTTCGGCCCTATGAGAAATTCTTCCTTGGTCGCTGCAAGAAGTTTCGATAATTTTTGAAGGTAGATGGAGCAAAGCTCATCCGTACTCATATCCCTGAGTTCCTGCGGAATATTCTCTGGCAAGCTATGGAAAACTTGGCGGACCTCTCCAACAGATTTGGGGATACTGACGTAGTATTTGATCGATTCACCACCACCCAAGTCCATCTCCCATCCAGATCCACCGTTCTGATCACCCATGAAAAATGATGTGGATTCGAACGGCGGCTTTTCTAACTTTGCTAAGTCATTACCGTTGAGACTATGGATCGTTGCTGATACAGAAACATCTAAGCGCCCCTGCTTTTCCAGATTGTTTCTGGCCTCGACGAAATAACGCATAAGAGGATCGGCACGCATTTGATCTTGAAACGGTGCGTACCAGCTATTGAATCTGGACTCACCAACAATGGATCGCAGATTTTGTATAACAAATGTCACGGATCTTCCGAATACCAAGACGTTCCTCAAGCCCGCTGATCGCGCTGATGGAGCGCCACTTTTGAGAACCTTAAGTCCAAAATAGGCGGTATCGAGCACTTGCTCGGCACGCTTGATCGCGAGATTTGTCGACTCTGCATCCATTTTTTTGGCCAGCCTTTTCCTAGGATTTACGAATGTAACTCCGGAATTGAAAGGCTGAAAGAAAAAACCTCCCCTCCCCTTCAAAGTCAGCCGCTATAGCGGCAAGGACGACCCATGTCTCAAATAAAGGAACGGCCGATCCTGTTCTCGGCGCCGATGGTGCGCGCCATTCAGGATGGCCGGAAGACGGTAACGCGGCGACCGGTCAAAGGGTCAGCCCTGAAATGGCTGGAAGAGTTCGCGCCGGAGTTCGTCGCGCTTTCAGCCAATGAGCTTTGCCCGTTCGGCCAGATCGGCGAACGGCTTTGGGTGCGCGAGACCTGGTACTGCGATCACTTCGAAGTTCAGAAAGGCCCGTACCTACAGCCCGCCGACATGCATGACCTTGATCAATCGCGAGAGGACGGCGAACTGGTGTACGCCGCCGATGGACTGGCTCCCTATGAGCAAGAGCAACCGACGTGGAAGCCAAGCATCCACATGCCGCGCTGGGCCTGCCGCATCCTGCTGGAGATCACCGACTTGCGCGTCGAGCGGTTGCAGGACATCAGTGATGAACAGGCCCAAGCTGAAGGCTGCTTCTTCACCGATTACGGGCGCAAGTGCGGTCACTCCGGGAAAGGCTGGACCGAGGTCGGCGACTGCCCGGCGCCGAAGGAACATCACCCGCAGCGCGATGGCTGGATGTGGGACAAGACAACCAGTCATGAACAATGCCTGGGCGCGCCACGCTGGGCTTTCGGCAACCTCTGGAACTCGACCGGCGGCGACTGGGACGCCAACCCGTGGGTCTGGGTCGTCGAGTTCAAACGGGTGACGCCATGATCGCCCTCGCCTGGTTCTCCTACGTGTACTGCTACAAGGGGCCGCGGTGATGACCGAACAAAACACCAAAGAATTTTACTCGGCCGATCAAGCTGCTCAGCATGCCGCCGACTGGTGCAAGCGAAATCCAGCATGGCGCCGGATCTGTGATATCCCGGATATCTCCGTGTTCGAAAAAACCTACGACGAGATTCCAAAACGCGAGCGCGCCTACTGGGACAAGAACGGCGGCGAAGAATGCTGGCGAGAATTCGGGACCAGAGGAACCAAGGTGCCAACTGGTTTCATCTCCGGCAAGGGTGAGTTTTTCGACCATGTGCTCAAGGTGCCGCTCCATCACAACCTGATGACGGTTTATCGCGTTGGCAGGCGCTGGAAGCCATGAACCGAATGGTCAGCGTCCGCACCGAGGAACTGACCGGCCCGGCGCTGGACTGGGCGATCAACGCGATTGAGGGTGAGCAGCAGCCGGGCACCGGTCAGTTGCAACTCTTCGCCCTGCCCGACGCCGAGCGGCTTATCACGAAGTACGGCGTCTGGGTCGACGCTGGCCACCGGCACCAATGGCTGGCCGACGCGACAAACGACCCGTTCAACCGCCAGCCCGGCGAAACCCGAACCATCGCCGTGTTCCGCGCCGTGATCTTCGCCAAGCGCGGCGCCGCGGTGAAAGTCCCCGCCGAACTGATCTAGCAATAACCCCTACCACTCAACAGCCTGCCGGTGTACGGCGGGCGAGGTGTACCCATGAAAAAAGAACAGTTGCCAGAAGTGGTGGCAGCAGTCGCGCGTGCCATTGAAGCCGGTAAAGCCGCGGCAGCAGCTGCACCGGACGATGGCGGTACCGCGAACCTCGATCGCGTTTATCTGCGCGTCGGCCTTCTTCGCGAGAAGACGCTCCACGATGCCGGACTTCATGGCTGGATGCAGTCAGCCAGCACCTACCACGCCCGAGCCTTTCACCTCGGCGCGCCGTTTGATGGCCAGGGTAACCGGCGCTATGCCGGCGTGCAGGCCATGCACAAGTCGCTGCAATCCGAAGGCGTCGATTGCGGCGTCTGGTACCAAATGGATTAACCCATCACCACCTTCTGCCGCCACGCGCGGCATGGAGCATCACCAATGAAAAAAGAGCTGATCAAGATCAGTGAGTTCCAGCGCCGGCGCTGGGGTGAAAACGGAACACCACCCTGCCCCCAGGCGATCCGCAACTACATCCGAAACGGCAAGTTGCCCGGCGAGCAAATCGGCAAACTCTGGTACGTTGATTGGACAGCCTTCAGCCGGTCAGACGGCAATGATCTGGTCGCGATGGTATTGAAAGGAGCTGCATGATGGTCCCACGGCCGCGCAACAAGGCGAACAAGAGCCTACCGCAGAACCTGTATTTCGATTCGCGGCGCTCGACCTATCGCTACCGCCGGCCCACCGACGGTAAGTGGTTCCAGTTCGGGTCTGACCGGATCAAGGCGATCGATGCCGCGAAGCAGTTGAATCTGGAGTTCATGCGCGGCGCTGACCTGGTCGGCGCCGTGATGGGCAGCACATCGGAATCGTTCGCCGGCTTCCTGGACGCATACGAACGCGACGTTCTGCCGCCGAGGGAACTCGCAAAAGGAACGCTGGGCTTGTACGCCGTGCATTTCCGTCGTTTCAGGAAACAGTTCGACGGCAAAGCCATCGATCAGATCACGATCCGCATGATCGCGGAGATGCTGGACGCCCTCACCCCGCGCACTGCCAACCAGTGCCGCGCGCTGCTGATCGACATCTTCAACCACGCAGCGGCAAAAGGGCTGTGCCCGGATAACCCGGCCGCCAGCACCATCAATCGAATTGAGAAGAAGCAGCGCAAGCGACACACCGTCGAGGGCCTGAAGGCCATTCGGGAGAAGTCACCGTTCTGGCTGCAGAACGCAATCGACCTGGCACTGATCACCGCGCAGCGCCGGACGGACATCTTGAATATGCGGTTCGATGGTGTTCGGGAAGGGTTTTTGTATGTGGTTCAGCAGAAGACGGCCAAGGCCAGCGACGCGGCGTGGATCCGGTTCAAAGTGACCGAAGAACTCCAGGCGGTGATCAGCCGTTGCCGGGATGACATCGTCTCACCGTACCTGATCCACCGTAGGCCCGATCGCAAAAAGCAGAAGCAGGCGCAGACGAAGGACCACTGGACTCAGGTCGAAGAGCGATATTTGACGCGAGCCTTCAAAGAGGCCCGGGAGGCGGCAGGTTGTTACAAGGGATGGAAGGAAGAGGAAATGCCGGGCTTCCATGAAGTGCGAGCGCTGTCGCTGCACCTGTATCAGAAAGCCGGGAAGGACGGTCAGAAGATCGCCGGCCACGCCAGCGAGACCATGACGAAGAACTACCAGAAGGACCATGCCGAGATCGTCTGGTCAGAGGCAATTCCTGATCTGAATATCAGCGAAATCACCGGGTAGTTTTGCGCAAGTTTTGCGCGGGTTTTGCGCAGGCACAAAAAAGCCGATCCATCTGATCGGCTTAAGTGTCTGATTATAATCAGGAATAATGGTCGGGACGGAGTGATTCGAACACTCGACCCCTAGCACCCCATGCTAGTGCGCTACCGGACTGCGCTACGCCCCGACTGATGTTGCGTTGCGTTCTTCACCTCGAAGAACGCTCAAGAATATATCGCAAGCGTTTGAAAACTGGAAGTATTCAAACGCAGCTTTTTATTTCTTGAGCACTACCAGCACGTCTTCCAATTCCGCAATCATCTGCCGGATCATCTGCTTGTACTGGGTGGTGTCGTCTTTGGCTTCGTCGCCGGACAGGCGCAGACGTGCGCCCCCGATGGTGAAACCCTGATCGTAAAGGAGCGCACGGATCTGGCGGATCATCAGCACGTCCTGGCGCTGATAATACCGGCGGTTTCCGCGGCGTTTGACGGGGTTGAGCTGAGGAAACTCCTGCTCCCAGTAGCGCAGCACGTGTGGCTTTACGGCACACAGCTCGCTGACTTCACCGATGGTGAAGTAGCGTTTGCCCGGGATGACGGGTAGTTCGTCGTTATGACTTGGTTCCAGCATAAGCCTCAACTCGGGCCTTCAACTTCTGCCCTGGACGAAAGGTGACCACACGGCGAGCCGTGATCGGGATTTCTTCCCCCGTTTTCGGGTTGCGGCCTGGCCGCTGGCGTTTGTCCCGAAGGTCAAAATTGCCGAAACCGGACAATTTGACCTGCTCGTTGTCTTCAAGAGCGTGCCTGATTTCCTCGAAAAACAGTTCTACCAATTCCTTGGCTTCCCGCTTGTTCAGGCCCAGCTCTTCATACAGACGTTCCGCCATCTCAGCTTTCGTCAAAGCCCCCATACGTCACTTCCTTAACGTGGCGTTCAACCTTTGTTCGAGCGAGGTGAGGATATTTTGCGTCGTCGAATTCACCTCATCGTCATTAAGAGTGCGCGATGGATGCTGCCAGGTCAAGCCGACTGCAAGGCTTTTTCTATCAGGATCAATACCTTTACCCTGATATACGTCAAACAGCCTGAGCTCTGTGAGCCATTCGCCTGCATTTTCACGGATTACGTCCAGCACAGCCGAGGCCGCGACGTCTTTATGTGCGATCAGTGCAAGGTCACGACGCACTTCAGGAAAGCGCGACAACTCGTGGAATTTCGGCATTTTACCGAGTGCCACTTCCGCCAGCACCAGCTCGAAGACGAACACTGGACGATCCAGACCCAGCGTTTTCGAGAGCTCAGGGTGAATGGCACCGATGAAGCCCACTTCACGACCCTCACGCTCTATCCGCGCGGTCTGACCTGGATGCAGCGCCGGGTGTTTACCCGGAGCAAAGGTGAACGAATCCAGGGCGCCAGCGAAACCCAGTACTGCTTCCACGTCAGCCTTGACGTCGAAGAAGTCGACGGTATCGCGACCCTGCGCCCAGCCTTCCGGCAAGCGGCTGCCGCAGACAACCCCGGACAGCATTGGCTCTTGCTTCAAGCCGTCAAGCTGACCCACGAAACGCAGTCCGCTCTCGAACAGACGCACGCGATCCTGCTGACGATTGAGGTTGTGCTGCAGCGCTTTGACCAGACCCGGCCACAGCGACGAACGCATGGCCGCCATGTCGTTGGAGATCGGATTGGCCAGCAACAGCGGCTCGACGCCCGGATTGAACAGCTCGAACTGACGAGGATCGATGAAGCTGTAAGTGATCGCTTCCTGATAACCACGAGCAACCAGCAGACGACGCAGCTCAGGCAGATCACTACGCGCTTCGGCTTTGGCTTGTGGCGCCAGACGCGCTTGCGGGTAGCGAACCGGCAGACGGTTGTAACCGTACAGACGAGCCAGCTCTTCGATCAGGTCGACTTCCAGACTGATATCGAAGCGGTGGCTTGGCACTTCAACGCGCCACTGCCCTTCCCCTTCAGCGGCAATGTTCAGGCCCAGGGCGCTGAGCAGACGCTCGACCTGTGCCGAATCCATTTCCATGCCGAGCATCTGAGTGATGCGCTGGCCACGCAGGGTGATCGGCGCAATCGACGGCAGATGTTGCTCGCTGACGGTTTCGATAACCGGACCAGCTTCGCCACCAGTGATTTCCAGCAGCAGGCCCGTGGCGCGCTCCATGGCTTCACGGGCCAGCTGCCAGTCAACGCCACGCTCGTAGCGATGCGAAGCGTCGGTGTGCAAGCCGTAAGAACGCGCCTTACCGGCAACAGCGATCTGATCGAAGAACGCAGATTCAAGGAACACATCGCGCGTGGTCGCGGAAACGCCGCTGTGCTCGCCACCCATGACGCCGGCGATCGCCAGTGCACGAGTGTGGTCGGCGATGACCAGCGTATCGCTACGCAGGCTGACTTCCTGACCATCGAGCAGAACCAGCTTCTCGCCCTCTTCAGCCATCCGCACACGAATGCCGCCATTGATTTCGGCAAGATCGAAAGCGTGCAGCGGCTGACCCAGCTCGAGCATCACGTAGTTGGTGATGTCGACCGCAGCGTCGATGCTGCGCACGTCGGCGCGGCGCAGACGTTCAACCATCCACAGCGGCGTAGGCTTGGACAGGTCGACGTTACGGATGACCCGGCCCAGATAACGTGGGCAGGCTGCGGGCGCCAGCACCTCGACCGAACGCACTTCGTCGTGTACCGCTGCAACCGCAGCCACTACAGGGCGAGTCACCGGCACGGCGTACAGGGCACCGACTTCCCGGGCCAGACCGGCCAGGGACAGGCAGTCGCCACGGTTCGGGGTCAGGTCAACCTCGATGCTGGCGTCTTCCAGATCCAGATACACGCGGAAATCTTCGCCCACCGGCGCATCGGCCGGCAGCTCCATCAGACCGTCGTTGCCTTCACCGACTTGCAACTCGGCTTGCGAGCACAGCATGCCGTTCGACTCGACGCCGCGCAGCTTGGCCTTCTTGATCTTGAAGTCGCCCGGCAGTTCCGCGCCGATCATGGCGAACGGAATCTTCAGGCCCGGGCGCACGTTTGGCGCTCCGCACACGACCTGGAAAGTTTCCGTACCATTGCTGACCTGGCACACGCGCAATTTGTCGGCGTCAGGATGCTGCTCGGTGCTCAGCACCTCACCCACCACCACGCCGCTGAATACACCGGCGGCCGGCGTAACGCTATCGACCTCAAGACCGGCCATCGACAGACGAGCAACCAGCTCATCGCGATCTACCTGCGGGCTAACCCAGCCGCGCAGCCATTGTTCACTGAATTTCATCCTGCTCTCCTAAGAATTCGTTACGACTAGCGAAATTGCGCAAGGAACCGCAAGTCGTTGTCGAAGAACAGACGCAAGTCGTTCACGCCGTAACGGAGCATGGCCAGACGCTCGACGCCCATGCCGAAGGCAAAGCCGGAGAACTCCTCCGGGTCGATGCCGGACATGCGCAGCACGTTCGGGTGAACCATGCCGCAGCCCATCACTTCCAGCCAGCCTGTCTGTTTGCAGACGCGGCAGCCTTTGCCGCTGCACATCACGCATTCCATATCGACTTCGGCGGATGGCTCGGTGAACGGGAAATACGAAGGACGGAAACGCACGGCCAGTTCTTTCTCGAAGAACACCCGCAGGAATTCTTCGATGGTGCCTTTGAGATCGGCAAAATTGATATCGCGATCGACCAGCAAGCCTTCGACCTGATGGAACATCGGCGAGTGGGTGATATCGGAGTCGCTGCGATACACGCGGCCTGGGCAGACGATGCGGATCGGCGGCTGCTTTGATTCCATGGTGCGGACCTGTACCGGCGAGGTATGTGTGCGCAGCAACATGTTGGCATTGAAATAGAAGGTGTCATGCATCGACCGGGCCGGGTGATGGCCTGGGATGTTGAGCGCTTCAAAGTTGTGATAGTCGTCCTCGACCTCAGGGCCTTCGGCGATGCCGTAGCCAATGCGGGTGAAGAACTGCTCGACGCGCTCCAGAGTCCGGGTGACCGGATGCAGGCCGCCAGAAGTCTGGCCGCGGCCCGGCAATGTCACGTCGATGGATTCGGCAGACAGCTTGGCAGCCAGCTCGGCTTCTTCAAACAATGCCATGCGCGCATTGAGAACGCCTGTAACACGCTCCTTGGCAACGTTGATCAGCGCGCCGACTTGCGGACGCTCTTCTGCCGGCAGATTCCCCAGGGTCTTCATCACCTGAGTCAATTCGCCCTTCTTGCCAAGGTATTGAACCCGGATTTGCTCCAGGGCATTGATATCTTCAGCGCTTTGCACAGCCTCTAGTGCTTGAGAGACCAGCGCATCCAGGTTTTCCATGTACAGACTCCAGATACAAAATAGGGGAAGAGCTTGAAGGCTCTTCCCCTATTTATGACGTTTAACACCTGGCCCCACAGAGGTGAGGCCGGGTGACTGTCGGGGGTACTTAAGCCAAGGTGGCTTTAGCTTTCTCGACAATCGCAGCAAACGCCGCTTTTTCGTTCACTGCCAGATCAGCCAGAACCTTGCGGTCGATCTCGATGGACGCTTTTTTCAGGCCAGCGATGAAACGGCTGTAGGACAGACCGTTAACACGAGCACCAGCGTTAATACGAGCGATCCACAGAGCGCGGAACTGACGTTTTTTCTGACGACGGTCACGGTAGGCGTATTGGCCTGCCTTGATTACCGCTTGCTTGGCAACACGGAATACGCGGGAGCGTGCGCCGTAGTAGCCTTTAGCAAGTTTCAGAATTTTTTTGTGACGCTTACGGGCAATGACGCCACGCTTTACACGAGCCATGAGTTACTTCCTCTATTCTTGACTAAATTAACGAAGGCGCAGCATGCGCTCGACTTTTGCCACGTCAGACGGATGCAGCAAGCTGCTACCGCGCAGTTGACGCTTACGCTTGGTCGACATTTTAGTCAGGATGTGGCTCTTGAAAGCGTGCTTGTGCTTGATGCCGTTAGCAGTTTTCAGAAACCGCTTGGCAGCACCACTTTTGGTTTTCATTTTTGGCATGTTCGGATACTCCGCATTCAGTTGATAAACATAATCAGAAGGCCTGCCGTGCCCTGTTGATTACTTCTTCTTTTTCGGGGCGATGACCATGATCAGCTGGCGTCCTTCCATCTTAGGATGCTGTTCGACCGAACCGTACTCAAGCAGGTCTTGTTCAACCCGCTTGAGGAGTTCCATCCCCAGCTCCTGGTGGGCCATCTCACGGCCGCGGAATCGCAAGGATACCTTGGCCCTGTCCCCGTCACTCAGGAAACGTACCAGGTTGCGCAGTTTTACCTGGTAATCCCCTTCCTCCGTCCCTGGACGAAACTTGATTTCTTTAACCTGAATCTGCTTCTGGTTTTTCTTCGCCGCGGCAATCTGCTTCTTCTTTTCGAAGATCGACTTACCGTAGTCCATCACCCGGCAAACAGGTGGGACTGCATCTGCGGAAATTTCCACCAGATCAAGCTTTGCTTCTTCAGCGATACGAAGCGCTTCATCAATCGAGACGATGCCAATCTGCTCGCCATCAGCGCCAATTAACCGAACCTCGCGTGCCGAGATATTCTCGTTGATCGGGGCTTTCGGTGCAGCTCGTTTATCTTGTCTCATTTCACGCTTAATAATAATTACTCCGAATCTGGGCGACCACGCCGGGAAACCGCTTGCGCGAGAAACTCAGCGAACTGGGCGACGGGCATCGAGCCCAGGTCAGCACCTTCACGAGTACGCACAGCGACAGTCTGCATCTCGACTTCCTTATCTCCGATAACCAAAAGATAGGGAACCTTGAGCAAAGTATGCTCGCGGATTTTAAAGCCGATCTTTTCATTTCTCAAGTCGGACTTGGCACGAAATCCGCTTTCGTTGAGAGTTTTTTCAACCTCTGCAACAAAATCTGCCTGTTTATCAGTGATATTCATGATCACCGCCTGGGTCGGCGCTAGCCACGCAGGGAACGCACCTTCGTAGTGCTCGATCAGAATCCCGACGAAACGCTCGAACGAACCGAGGATCGCACGGTGCAACATCACAGGGTGTTTGCGGCTGTTGTCTTCAGAGACGTATTCAGCGCCCAAACGGACAGGCAGGTTAAAATCGAGCTGCAAGGTACCACACTGCCAGACGCGACCGAGACAATCTTTCAGCGAGAACTCGATCTTCGGCCCGTAGAAGGCACCCTCGCCCGGCTGCAGATCGTACGGCAGGCCAGCAGAATCAAGGGCTGCAGCCAATGCTGCTTCAGCGCGATCCCAGAGTTCATCGGAGCCGACGCGTTTTTCCGGACGAGTGGACAGTTTCATCTCGACTTCGGTAAAGCCGAAATCGCGATAGACATCCATGGTCAGCTTGATGAACGCAGCGGACTCGGCCTGCATCTGCTCTTCGGTGCAGAAGATGTGCGCGTCGTCCTGAGTGAACGCTCGCACGCGCATGATGCCGTGCAGCGCACCCGACGGCTCGTTACGGTGGCACGCACCGAACTCGGCCAGACGCATCGGCAGCTCGCGGTAGCTCTTCAGGCCCTGATTGAACACCTGCACGTGACACGGGCAGTTCATCGGCTTGATGGCGTAGTCGCGGTTTTCCGATTGAGTGGTGAACATGTTGTCGGCGTAGTTGGCCCAGTGCCCGGACTTTTCCCACAGGCTGCGGTCGACAACTTGAGGAGTCTTGATCTCAAGATAGCCGTTGTCGCGCTGGATCTTGCGCATGTACTGCTCGAGCACCTGGTAAAGCGTCCAGCCGTTCGGGTGCCAGAACACCATGCCCGGGGATTCCTCCTGGGTGTGGAACAGGCCCAGGCGCTTGCCGATCTTGCGGTGATCGCGCTTCTCGGCTTCTTCGATGCGCTGGATGTACGCCGCCAGCTGCTTCTTGTCAGCCCAGGCGGTGCCGTAAACGCGCTGCAATTGCTCGTTCTTGGCGTCGCCGCGCCAGTAGGCGCCCGACAGCTTGGTCAGCTTGAAGGATTTCAGAAAGCGTGTGTTCGGCACGTGCGGGCCGCGGCACATGTCGACATATTCTTCGTGATAGTACAGACCCATGGTCTGCTCGTTCGGCATGTCTTCGACAAGGCGAAGCTTGTAGTCTTCACCGCGAGCCTTGAACACTTCGATCACTTCAGCGCGCGGAGTGACTTTCTTGATGACATCGTAATCTTTCTCGATCAGCTGCTGCATGCGCTGTTCGATGGCCGCCATGTCTTCCGGCGTGAAAGGACGCTCGTAGGCGATGTCGTAATAAAAGCCTTCGTCGATGACCGGGCCGATGACCATCTTCGCGGTCGGGTACAGCTGTTTGACCGCGTGGCCAACCAGGTGCGCGCAAGAGTGGCGAATGATCTCCAGCCCCTCTTCATCCTTTGGCGTAATGATTTGCAGGGTCGCGTCGCTGCTGATGATGTCGCTGGCGTCGACCAGTTGGCCATTGACCTTGCCGGCGAGTGTGGCCTTGGCCAGACCTGCACCAATGGATGCGGCGACCTCGGCTACGGAAACCGGGTGATCGAATGAACGTTGACTGCCGTCGGGAAGAGTAATAGTTGGCATGGCGCCTCCTCTCCTAGTGGTGACCCCTACCAAAGGTCACGTGGGTTGGGATGAGCCAGTACAAGATCCGATCCAGGCCATTCAATGACGAACGCCTGCCTTACAGCGGCAGGAGCCTTGCGGCCAACCGGAAAACCGAACCAGAGTGACTGGGATTCAAATCGAAAAATTCGCACGCCGACCGCTTCGGGACTGAAGGTCATCCGAAGCCTGAGAACGCTTGAGCCCGGCATGCTAGCACAGATGAGCGGTCGCCCACGCCTTGATTTGGCAGAAGGCGAAATGTCCGTTTTTATGCCAGAGTGCTGAACTTGATCGGCCGTCGCGCCCTCAGATAACAAGACATTGACCCACAAGGAGCATCCTCGCATGCGTCTGAAAAGCTTATTCGCCCTCGTCGCCCCCGTCGTTCTGCTGTTGCCACTGAGCGCCCATGCCGACTGGCCAAAAGGCGAGCGCGAGAAGTACATGGCCCAGTGCACTCAGGCTGCCACCCAGCAAATCGGTGCTGCCGCAGCGAAATCCCACTGCGCTTGCGGTGCCGACGCCATCAAGTCCTATCCGGCCAGCGATATTCAGGCACTGATGGACAACAAGGCGACTCCTGAACTGCAACAGAAAGCCCTCGGCCAGATCGCCAAATGCAAGGCAAATCCTCCGGCGAAAAAATAATAAAACCGCGCATTCTGGTCGGCTGAAAGGCGGAAAAAAGTGCTGGAAATGAAGCTTTTCAGACGATTTATGCAGGTTTTACAGGTTTTTTTATCGTCTTTACGTTTCGCTGCAAGCCTTTCAAACCGGGGCTTTCAGCAGAAACAGGCGGTAAAGAAAACACGACTGATTGGCAAACAGCACGTCCGGGGGGCTCCCAAAGCGAACATTTCGACTATGATATCCGGGTGTGCCCAGTTGGCCTGAGCAGCACAGTACTACTGAAAATATATGTTTCTTGGAGATACACCATGTCTAATCGCCAAACCGGCACCGTTAAATGGTTCAACGATGAAAAAGGCTTCGGCTTCATCACTCCTCAAGGTGGCGGTGACGACCTGTTCGTACACTTCAAAGCTATCGAAAGCGACGGTTTCAAAAGCCTGAAAGAAGGCCAGACTGTTTCCTTCGTGGCTGAGAAAGGCCAAAAGGGTATGCAAGCTGCACAAGTTCGCCCAGAGTAATTTCTCGGCGCACTAAAAAAACCCCGTCCTGGTGACGGGGTTTTTTATGCCTGAAAAAAAGACTTAGCCGCAGTTGACGCGGGTGACCACCAGGTTGTTGTCGGTGTTCAGGTTCAGGCGGTCGGAGCGGTATTCCAGGGTGATCATGTCGTTCGGCTTGAGGAAGCGCGCATTTTGCGCCCCAGCCTTGGCACGTGCCTGATCCAGCAATTCAGGGGATGCCTTCTTGCCGATGGCGAATTGCGCTGCCGATGCTTCGCAGCGGCTGTTTCCCGATTCAGCAGCCACGGGTTCCTTTGCCGACTCGCTGGAGGTTGTGCTGCAACCAGCCAATAGCGCCGCAGCCATCAGTGCACCCAGTGTCGCGAACTTCAAAGGCATGAAGCCTCCTTGTTTTCAAATGTTTAAGCAGAGATCGTGCGACCGCCAGCTCGGCGTTTGGTTTCACGCCCCAAGCGATGCCTGCCCCACGCGCGGAAAAATGCCGAGTTTGCCTGAGCTGCGCGCGGCGACTCAGCAAACAATCGTGACTGAATATTAACGACGCTCAATAAACGTCGATGTAGTCATACGGCGGGTTCGGCCAGTTGTCCCTGAGGGCGTTGAAAATCTGCGTCACCCAGACTTCATCGCTGGCTGCGACGTTACCTACATAGCCCGAGCCCTTTGCCCAGGTTTCCAGGCGAAACCGCAGACCGTCAATATCCTGCCCGCCGGTCACGGTGGACAGATAGGCGATGCCATCTTTGCTCACGCGCAACTGGTTGTGTACGTCGTCACTGGCCGAGGCGAGCAATTGGCGCACTGCTTCGAGCGTGAGGCCGTCAGGGCTATTCAGATCGATTTGCACAACAAGGTCCTTGGAAGGCGGAAAAGACCAAGTGTCGCATAGCGCCCCGCTCATGCCTAAGTCGCAGTGCCAAACACCGCGCAAAATGGTTAACTCGAAAAACCGACATCCTGACCTTTCGAGCCTTCTCATGACCAGCCTCAGCATCGACGCCGACATCAAAGCCAAATGGGCGGACGGCCACAGCTCTTACAGCCCCGGCACGACGGAGGAGCTGGCGCTGATCGGCATTGATCTATTGGTCAAGGAGCTGGGAATCGAGGCGGCGCAGCAATTCATCAACCAGGTATTCGAACGCTACCGCATCGTAGCGGCCGAACACACGCAGTGAAAACCCGCAGGCAGTGACCTGCGGATCAGAGGGCTTATTTAAGGCGTTTCAGGCGCTCGGTCAGCAAATCGAAGAAACCCTGCGCGTCGCCATTTTCAACCCAGAATGCATTTTTCGGCGCTTTCAAACCGTCGTACCAGTCAACGATGGTCTGACCAAATGTCGGCCCTTCCCGGCTGTCCACCACGACGTTGACTGCCCGACCGGTGAACAGCTCAGGCTTGAGCAGATACGCCACAACAGTCGCGTCATGCACCGGGCCACCGGGAATGCCGTAATGCTCCATATCGCCCTTGATGTATTCGTTGAGAATGTCGCCGACGATCTTGCTGGCATTGTTGTTCAGCGCGGCAATCTGCTTCAGGCGCGCGTCACTGGTCAAAATCTTGTGGGTCACATCGAGCGGCAGATAGGTGAGTTTCACCCCGCTCTTGAGCACCACCTCGGCAGCCTGCGGATCAGCGAACAGGTTGAATTCAGCCACAGGGGTGATGTTGCCACCGTTGAAATGCGCCCCGCCCATGATCACCACTTCCTTGATGCCCTGAACGATCTCCGGCTCTTGGATCAACGCCAGCGCCAGGTTGGTCTGCGGGCCGAGCATGGCGATGGTGATGCTGTGCGGCTTGGCGGATTTAAGCGTGTCGATCAGATAATTGACCGCATTTCCTTTCGCCAGGCCTTTCTTCGGCTCGTGAACCGTCACGCCCGACAAGCCTTCCTTGCCATGAATATTCTCGGCGTAGATCGGCGTACGCATCAGCGGTTTCGGCGCACCGGCGTAAACCGGTACATCTTCGCGCCCTGCCCATTCGCGAGCCAGCCGTGCGTTACGCGAAGTCTTGTCCAGGCGCACGTTGCCGGCAACGGTGGTCAGGGCACGGATGTTCAATTCATCCGGCGACGCCAGAGCGAAGAGCAAGGCGACCACGTCGTCAGCGCCGGGATCGGTATCGATGATCAAGTCGATCTTTTCCGCCGCCTGGGCGCCGGTCGCAGTTATCACGGACAAAAGCAGCAGGCTCCGGATCAGTTGGTGAAGTTTCTCAGCATAGCGTTGCATGGCGCATTCCTTGTGCAGGTGAAATCGGAAATCAGAAATCAGAATGTAACCCCGGCGACCAGAACGATGTTGCAGTACGGCTGACATTCTCCTGTACGAATGATCGCCCTGGCCTGTCGGCTAAGCACCTTGAACTGCTCGTGGGTGAGCAGATCCCTACGGCCCAGCGCGCCCTCTTCGTTCATCGCGTCCAGATCGGCCAGCGCGGAGGGCCGCTTATCGAAGATCTCTCTGGCCAGCACATGGCTTTCTACCTGCATTTCGCTGAGCACGACTTTCAGGGTGCTGACGAAGTCAGGGATACCATGGGTCAGCGCCAGATCGATCAACTCGACGCCCGGCGGCACCGGCAAACCGGCGTCGCCAATCACCACCATGTCACCGTGGCCAAGAGAGGCGATCAGTCGCGACAGCGCGACGTTGAGCAAAGGAGTCTTTTTCATGCGGGTCTGAACGCCTGTACTTCGGACATGGTTGGAATCGACGGTTGTGCACCGGCGCGGGTAACCGACAGTGCAGCGGCGACCTGACCGCAGCGAATCGACTCGGCCTCGGACTTGCCGCCGGCCAGGGCTGCGGCGAAACCACCAACAAACGTGTCGCCTGCCGCCGTGGTATCGACCGCCTTCACGGTCGGCGCGGGGAAATGTTCGAAGCCTTTGCCATCGGCGAACAACGAGCCCTGCGCGCCCAAGGTGACGATGACTTTGCTGGCGCCCATGGCAATCAATTGGGTGGCAGCCGTTTCTGCCGACTGCAGCGAGTCGACCGCGATCCCGCTCAATGCGGCCGCTTCGCTCTCGTTGGGAATCAGATAGTCGATCGCCGCGAACCAGTCTGCCGGCAAAGGACGGCTGGCCGGGGCCGGGTTGAGGATGACGGTTTTACCCAGTTCACGCGCACGCTTGAGCGCATGACCGACTGTCGCATCGGGAATCTCGAGCTGACAGATCACCACATCGGCGGCTTGCAAAACCGCATCAAAACGGTCAATAACTGCTTCCGTCATTGCGCCGTTGGCACCGGCGACAATGACGATGGCGTTCTGGCTGTGGTCATCCACCACAATCAGCGCCACGCCACTGGAATCCTCGACGACACTGACAGCCTGGCAGTCGATGTGCTCGGCGAGCAAGGCATCGCGCAATCGCACACCGTAGTCGTCATTTCCGACGCAACCGAGCATCGCCACCTGCGCGCCCAGACGAGCAGCGGCAACCGCCTGATTGGCGCCCTTGCCTCCCGACACGGTGGCAAAGGAATGTCCGATCAGCGTTTCACCACCGCGCGGCAGCCTTGGCGCCCGGGTGACCAGGTCCATGTTCAGGCTGCCTATTACCACTACATTTGCTGGCATACATCACTACTCATCAATTCGGTTTCAGCGATATTCGGTGAACACGCCGGACAGCGGCGCGGTCGATTCGCGCAGGACAATGCTCGGGGTCACGATGCGTTGATCGGTGCCGGAATCCGGCACAGCAATCCTGCGCAACAGCACCTCGGCGGCCATCTCGCCCAATTGCAGGATCGACTGGCCGACCGTGGTCAGCGCCGGATAGACATAACGGCTCATCTGAATGTCATCGAAGCCGATCACCGACAATTCGGCCGGCACTCGCACGTTACGTTCGGCCGCCGCACGCAGCACACCGATACCAATCATGTCGTTGCCAGCAAAAATCGCACTCGGCGGATTGCTTTCAAGCAAGCGGGCAGTGGCGTTGTAACCTCCGGTGCTGGTGAAGTCGCTTCCCAGCATGCGCTCTTCGCGCACTTCTATTCCTGCCTCTTGCAGCGCTCGGCAATAACCGGCCTGACGCATTTGCGCCACGCTGGTACTGGCCGGGCCTCCAATCGTGGCGATGTCGCGATGCCCCAACTCGAGCAGGTGACGGGTTGCCAGATAAGCGCCGTATTCGTGGTCAATGCGCACCAGATCGGCATTCACACCCTCCAGGCCGCGGTCGACAATGACCATCGGCGTTTTCACACCCGCCAGCCCTTCGGCCAGACCACTGTCACCACCAGCGGAGGCTACGATCAAACCGTCGATGCGTTTTTCCAGCAACACGCGCAGATAACTGCGTTGCTTGTCCGGATTGTCGTCGGAGTTGCAAAGGATCACGCAGTAGCCGTTACGCTCGCAGTAATCCTCGATTCCCCGCGCCAATTCGGCGAAGTACGGGTTGAGACTGTTCGGTACCAGCAAACCGATGGTCGCGGTGGTCTTGGCTTTCAGCGAGCGCGCCACGGCACTGGGCACGTAGTCGAGACTCTTGATCGCCGCCTCGACTTTGCGCCGCACTTCCTGACTGACCGGACGGGTATTGTTCACCACGTGCGACACAGTCGTGTAGGAAATGCCCGCGAGCGCCGCTACATCCTTGATCGTTGCCATGGTTCAGCCCCGGCGACTGGCGCGTTGACTGCGATAGGTGTCGAGCACCACAGCGATAACGATTACCGCACCGGTGATGATCCGCTTGGTCGGCTCCGTCGCACCAATCTGCGCGAGTCCGGCCGCGAGCACGGAAATGATCAACACGCCGAAGAACGTACTGATCACCGAACCGCGCCCGCCCATCAGGCTGGTGCCGCCGATAACCACCGCTGCGATCACTTGCAGTTCCAGGCCAGAGCCTGCGTTCGGGTCAGCCGCTTCCAGACGCGAAATCTGAAACAGCGCAGCGATACCCGCCAGCAAACCCATCAGGCTGAACACCAGAACCTTGTAGGGTTTGGGATTGATCCCGGCCAGACGCACCGCCTCTTCGTTGGTACCGATGCCGATCAGGTAGCGGCCGAAAACAGTGCGGGTCAAAACTGCCTGCGCGATAAAGATAACCAGCAAAGCAATGATGAACGACGGGGAAATGCCGAACGCGATCGGATTCGACAGCCAGGCAAACGCATCGCCAATGTAAGCAGTGCGCGACCCGGTCATCTGATAGGCCAAGCCACGGGCCATTTCCAGCACGCCGAGGGAGACGATGAACGATGGAATCCGCCAGGCCACGGTGATCGAACCGGTGATGGTGCCGGCCAACGCTGCTACGGCCATGCCGAGCAGCGCTGCTGGCAGAACGCTCCAGCCCCAGCCGAGAATCGCCACGCTGACGGTCGATGCGGCCAGCGCCAGCACCGAGCCGACGGACAGGTCGATGCCGCCGATGATCAGCACAAAGGTCATGCCCACCGCCAGCACCATCAGGTCGGGAATCTGGTTGGCCAGGGTGCTGAAAGTGTTGTACGAGAGGAAGTGGCTGCTCAGAACCGAGAACAGCGCAATCATCGCCAGCAAGGCACCGGCCAGACCGAGATAAGTACCCAGGCCGAAGAAATTGCCACTACGTTTACTGGCAGGAGATGCAGTTTTCATGAGAGATCCCTAGGCGCCGCTTCATTGAGCAACGCATCACGTTTTTGGTAGCCGGCGAATGCGGCGGCAAGCAAATCATCCTGGGTCCAGCTGTCGCGCTCGAAAGTGTCGATCAGGCGCCCTGCCGAAAGCACGCCGATCCGGTCACAGATCAGCATCAACTCGCGCAAGTCACTGGACACCACCACCAACGCCTTGCCCTGCCGGGTCAATTCGCCGAGCAGACCATAGATGTCAAACTTGGCGCCGACATCGATTCCGCGAGTAGGCTCGTCGAACAGCAGTACCGAACAGTCGCGCTCCAGCCAGCGGCCGATCACGACCTTCTGCTGATTGCCGCCGGACAGTTCCGAGACCAATTGCGTCGGGCTCGAACTGCGGATGCGCATGGCCTCGATCTGACGCTGCGCCAAGGAAATTTCGTCGCCGTTGTTGACGAAGCCGCCACTGGAGATTTCCGGCATGTTGCCCAAGGCGATATTGGCGCTGATCGACTGACTGAGCAGCAGCCCTTCGCCCTTGCGATCCTCGGTGATCAACGCGATGCCATTGCGTACGGCATCGACAGGCGAGCGAACACTCACGACTTTGGCCGGCGAGCCGAGCGCGATGGTGCCGCTGTCGGCGGCATCGGCACCGAAGATCAGCCGCAGCAACTCTGTGCGCCCTGCCCCGATCAATCCGGAAATGCCGAAAATCTCCCCGGCACGCACTTCGAAGGAGACGTCGCGGACTTTGTCCGAACGCGTCAGGCCTTTGACCGTCAACGCCGGAGCGCCGATCTTGCGCGGCCCCATATCGATGTGTTCGCCCAATTCGCGACCGACCATCAAGGTGACCAGTTGCTCGCTGTTGTAGTTGGCCATCGGCTCGACGCAGACCAGATTGCCGTCACGCAGCACAGCAATACGCTGGGCCACCCGCGCCAGTTCTTCGAGGCGATGGGAAATATAAATGATGGAAACACCACGGGCCTGCAATCGGGTGATCTGCTCGAAGAGCATTTCGACTTCGCGCGCCGTGAGCATCGCGGTCGGCTCATCAAGGATCAGCACGTGGCAATCGCCAATCAGGTTGCGCGCGATTTCGACCATCTGTTGATGACCGATACCCAACTCGCCAACCAGTGTGTCCGGGTCGATCGCATCGAGGCCGACCTGCGCCATGGCTTCGATCGCCGCCTTGCGCAACTGCTTGCGACTGATCCAGCCAGCGCTGCTCGGCAGATTATCCAGAAACAGGTTTTCCGCCACCGACAGCGTCGGCAACAGATTGAGTTCTTGCATGACCATGCGCACGCCAAGCTCTTCAGCCTGGGTACGGCTGCCCGGACGATAGTCCTTGCCGTGGAATTGCATCTGGCCGGTGGTCGGCGTGACCAGACCACCAATGATCTTTGACAGGGTACTTTTGCCGGCACCATTTTCGCCGGTCAGCGCCAGTACTTCACCGCGCATCAGCGTCAGATCGATGCCAGTGAGCACCGGTTGCGCATAGGTCTTGCCGATACCGCTGACCGAGAGGACAGCGTTCGGGGCGGAAACTGACATAGAAATCTCCATGCGCTCGCCCGGACGGACGAGCGCCGTTGTGTCGCCAGATGACTTACTGGGTGACCAGCTCGACCGGTGTTTCGATTACGCCGTTGGCACCGCTGTCGACTTTCTCGCCCTTGATGATCTTCAATGCGGTTTCGATGCCGAACACTGCTTGTTTCGCAGCAAACTGGTCAGCTGTCGCCAGCACGCGGCCGTCCTTGAGCATCGGCTTGATCGCATTGATGTTGTCGTAACCGACGACTTTTACCTGCCCTGCCTTGCCGGCAGCACGGACTGCGGAAACGGCGCCGACCGCCATGCTGTCGTTACCGGCCAGCAGCGCTTTGACGTCCGGGTATTCACTGAGGATCGAAGCGGCAACCTTGTTGCCCTTGTCGATTTCCCAGTCACCGGATTGCAGCGAGACTACTTTGATCTGTGCAGCGTCCATCGCGTCCTTGAAACCGGCCGTGCGTGCCTGCGCGTTGGTGGTGGTGGACACGCCTTCGATGATGCCGACCTGGTCGCCCGCCTTGAGTTGCTTGGCGAGGTATTCGCCGACCAGACGAGCACCCTTGCGGTTGTCCGGACCTACGAACGGGACGTTGATGTTTTTGCTTTTGACCACGGCAGGATCGAGCTGGTTATCAATGTTGATCACCGTGATACCGGCGTCTACGGCCTTCTTGATCACTGGCACCATGGCTTTGGAGTCTGAAGGTGCGATCACGAGCGCGTTCACCTTGGCCAGGATCATTTGTTCGACGATGCGGGTCTGCCCGGCGGTGTCGGTTTCGTCTTTGATACCGTTGGAAATCAGATCGAAATCGGCGGAGTGTTCTTTCTGGTAGGCCTTGGCGCCGTCTTCCATGGTCAGGAAGAATTCGTTGGCCAAAGATTTCATGACCAGCGCGACTTTGGGTTTTTCTGCGGATTCGGCGAACGCCGAGGAGACAGGTAGTGCGGCGGCTGTGGCAGCCAGCATAGCGACAGCAAGAAGACGTGCGGCGAAGGGCAGCTTCATGGGTTCACTCCGATCTTATGATTATTGTGAGCAACGTTTGCGCTGACGTAAGCTACGTCACAGCTCCGGGAGAAAATGCCCTTCCAAGCCGCGCAAACGTTTGCGTAGACCGAACTATGAGAATCCCGCCGACATTTGTCAACAATCACAAATCGTCATCTGTTGTAGGGCGAATCGCTGACTCGCCCAAATCGACAGATCAAGCAGTGGTGTTGACCAGCCCACCACTGGCGCCCTTGGACATTTCCTTGACCAGCGCGCCCGCGACTTCGGTCATTGCCGCGCTGGTCTGCGCGATCTGTCCCTGGATGGACATGATCGCCTGGGACTTGGCTTCTGGAGTTGGATAGCTCGCAGCCTGCGCTGCTGCCAATTGCTGTTGCTGTTCCTGAAGCTGCTTCTGCAACTCCTGCATGCGCTTGAGCAACGTCTTGACCGTGACGCTCTGATTGCCGCCGCTCTCGGCCTTGCTGTCTTCCTGCACAGGCCCGCCGCCGGTCCTGACCTGATTTGTTTCGGTTTTCTCGGTACCCAGCGCCTGCGCCGATGCCTCATTGGTCGCATCGTTCAGGGTGTTGATTGTCGCTGCAGTTTTACCGCCGATGGTGACTGCAGCGGGATTGGCAAAACCGACCGTCAGTGACATGTGAACTCCTAAGATTTGGTTTCCTTGAGGACGCATCGGCCCGGGCGCGCATTTCTTTAGCGGGTATTTGCTATTCAGCAGGCGTTTAGCGGTTGCCCATCGGTGAGCCGAACACGAATCCGTCCGTTGTTCGGAATACCGGATGGAACGGTCTGCAAGAATGTTCTGACTCCAGACAAATGTTGATTTAAATCATCGAGTTAAACATTTTCCGCAGGCACATTACGCATGGTATGAATCCTGCTCCCTTCGTTGCACCTCAAGCATTCAGATCGGCTTGGGGCGCATCTAGATGAACCTGCATCAGCACCGTCTACGACTAGAGAGAAAAATAATGAAATCTGCTTTCAATACCTTGGTTCCGGGCGCATTGGCCCTCCTCCTGCTCCTGCCCACCGCCCTTCAGGCAAAAGAAGTCGAAACCCAGACCAAACTGGCCAACGTCGTTGTACTGGCAACGGGCGGCACCATCGCCGGCGCCGGGGCAAGTGCTGCCAACAGTGCCACCTATCAAGCGGCCAAGGTCGGCATCGAACAACTGATCGCCGGCATTCCCGAGCTGAGCAAACTGGCCAACGTGCGTGGCGAGCAAGTCATGCAGATCGCTTCGGAAAGCATCACTAATGACAACCTGCTGCAATTGGGTCGTCGAGTTTCCGAGCTGGCAGACAGCAAGGACGTCGATGGTATCGTCATTACCCACGGTACAGACACACTGGAAGAAACCGCGTACTTCCTGAACCTGGTTGAAAAGACCGACAAGCCAATCATCGTCGTCGGCTCGATGCGTCCGGGCACTGCCATGTCGGCAGACGGCATGCTTAATCTGTACAACGCCGTCGCCGTGGCGAGCAGCAAAGAAGCGCACGGCAAAGGCGTGCTGGTGACCATGAACGACGAGATCCAGTCCGGTCGCGACGTCAGCAAAATGATCAACATCAAGACCGAAGCGTTCAAAAGCGCCTGGGGTCCGCTGGGCATGGTCGTCGAAGGCAAATCCTACTGGTTCCGCCTGCCGGCCAAGCGTCACACCATGGATTCGGAATTCGACATCAAGAACATCAAGAGTCTGCCTGATGTAGAAATCGCCTACTCCTACGGCAACGTCAGCGATACCGCCTACAAGGCGTTGGCGCAATCCGGTGCCAAGGCGATCATCCACGCCGGCACTGGCAACGGCTCGGTGTCTTCGCGTGTGGTCCCGTCCCTGCAAGCCCTGCGCAAGGATGGCGTGCAGATCATTCGTTCGTCCCACGTCAACGCCGGCGGCTTTGTCCTGCGTAACGCCGAACAGCCTGACGATAAATACGACTGGGTTGTCGCTCACGACCTGAACCCGCAAAAAGCCCGCATCCTGGCGATGGTCGCGTTGACCAAGACCAACGACAGCAAAGAACTGCAGCGGATGTTCTGGGAGTATTGATTGACCTTCGCCTGATCAGTTCTCGATCGGGCATTGCGCACCACCTGTCAGCTTGGCAGGTGGTGCCCGGCTTACACCGTTCAAGCATTTTTCCCACAAAAAACTTGCCGAGTCCTACACCAAAATCGGAAACACGCTGTCAGAGGATTTTCTTGAATTTTAAGCAGTTGCGAAATCGCTTACAGTTAAATACTGTATGCACGTACAGCTTAATAAGGATAACCTCGTGGCCACCTCTCCTGCTGCTCCTGACGCTTACGAACGCATGGGTATGCGCGTTCAGAAAATCATCAATTCCCCCACCGCACAAAAAGCCAAAGCCGCACTGATTTTCCGTTTGCCGGATGAGCCAATGGACGACTGGGAGCGCTTGCTCGAGGAAATCGACGAGAACGACAACGTTACCCTCGCTTATCGCGATGACGGTGGCGTGCAGATTTTTTGGGTTGTGCCGAAGGAAGATTGATTCAATGAGTGTCCGCTGTGTTGCTTTGCTGTTGTTGTTTTTCGCCATGGGCGCCCAGGCTGGCGCCCCACGAACCTTTTCGGAAGCCAAGAAAGCCGCGTGGAAACTTTACGCACCGCAGTCCACCGAGTTTTATTGCGGCTGCAAGTACACCGGTAACAAGGTCGATCTGAAGGCTTGCGGTTATGTGCCGCGCAAGAACGCCAAACGCGCATCGAGAATCGAATGGGAGCACATCGTGCCGGCCTGGCAGATCGGTCACCAGCGACAGTGCTGGCAACAAGGCGGACGCAAGAATTGCACCCGCTACGATCCGGTGTATCAAAAGGCCGAAGCTGATTTGCACAACCTGGTGCCGAGCATTGGCGAGGTCAACGGTGACCGCAGCAACTTCAGCTACGGCTGGTTGCCGGTACAATCGGGCCAGTACGGTTCCTGCCTGACGCAGGTCGATTTCAAAGCGAAGAAAGTCATGCCCCGCCCTTCGATTCGCGGCATGATCGCCCGCACGTATTTTTATATGAGCAAACAATACGGACTGCGCCTATCGAAGCAGGATCGGCAGTTGTACGAGGCGTGGGACAAGACATATCCGGTGCAGGACTGGGAGCGTCAGCGTAATCAAAGCGTGGCGTGCGTGATGGGACGAGGCAATGAGTTTGTCGGCTCGGTAAATCTGAAAGCCTGCGGTTGATTGCAGCACAAATAGAAAGGCCTCGAGCGCTATGCTCGAGGCCTTTTTCATGTCCGGCGTTCAACCTGCGTTGAAGGCGCTTCGTTTATGGCGTAAGCGGATGCTCAATCACCACTGACTCAATGTTCTGTTTCTTGGCTTTTACCAACGCCGCATCGACCTGCACCTTGCGCGCTTCGGCGTCAGCCTGAGAATTGAACGGACCGATCAGAATTCGTGTTTTACCACTGCCGTCCTTGACGACCGTCGGAACGAAAGCGTGCTCGATCAACCAGCCGCTCAGGTCACTGACTGCCTGAGGCGTTTCGCCACGCACTTCCAGATCCCACTGTGGCGCAGCGGCCGCCGGCGTTGCCGCGACCTTCGTCTCAGGCTTCGGCGCATCTACATTCTTGCCTTCACCGCAGCCTGCCAATGCCAGTGCCGCTACCAGCCAAACCAATTTGCGCACAACGCTTTCCTCGGAATTCGTAAAGCGGCGATCTTATCATTCATAAATACTTCGCGAGCCCCGCAAAATGGGCGCAAAACAACGAGAATGATGATTGCAGCCTCTGTATAGTTACGCCCTGGGAATTAATGCCGCATCTGCGCGTCAGAAAGAGGCACCCAAACCGTGAGACTTCGCACTAATCTATAGATACCACCGACCTCTGCACTGTCTGAATCAGGTGCCCTACAAAGCAATCAAGGAGAAGACCATGCTGATACTCACCCGCAAAGTCGGTGAAAGCATAAACATTGGTGATGACATCACGATCACCATCCTCGGAGTCAGCGGCCAACAGGTTCGCATCGGCATCAACGCTCCGAAAAACGTGGCAGTGCATCGTGAAGAAATTTACCAACGCATCCAGGCCGGCCTGACCGCTCCGGACAAGCCGCAAACCCCCTGAGCCACACCGCCTCACGTAGCCAGTCGTTTTGCCGTCGCGCAAGACTGGCTAAAGATTCACGCGCCGTTTAGCCATCCGCATTTCACCCCGCTGGGCACGGCGCCTGAAGCATGCTGACTCCCTTCACTTGCCCCTTCCTCCTTTCTTGCGCCGATATTACCTTTCACTCCTGGAGCTGGCTGTCGGACGTTTCCGATAGAGCGCGGAGAATTCCGCCTTCTAAGCGAATATCACGCCACGCGCCATGCCTGTCGCCGCGACCATTATCATGATCAGCAGCAGCGCTTCAACATGACTGATTCGCGCGTACAATTTCGCACGTCCGCTATCAAGCGCTACCCCGCGCGATGATGCGATGCGCCATTTGATCAGTGTGATCATGGGCGCAAGCTCTATCAGCAGGATCAGCACAAACAACGTCATCTTCAGATGAAACAGCGGCTGATGCAGGTAATAGTCAGAGCCTTTCTCGTAACCACCAAACGCACGCATCGCTCCGGTGATAAGCAGTGTTAAAGCTGAAAGCCCCCACAGGTTATCCGCGAGCAGATCGCGCTTGACCTCTCCCGTGCCCGCCGAGAGCTGGCTGAGCGCTGTACCGCGCGTCAGCACCGCCCAGAAAGCCAAGGCAAACGCGAATAGATGAACAGCCGCAAGGATCCACTGGCTCAGCATCGAAGTGCCCCCTTATAAAGAGATGAAAATCAGCTGACAGTAGTAGACGAAATAACGGCGCTTCGCGCGCGGGTGAAGGGGAACCGATGCCAAACGCCAAATCGCAGGCAAAAAAAATCCCAAGCAGCTGATGGAAGCTTGGGATTTAAAAATGCATAAACCGTGGTGGTGAACGCGGGACGAATGTTACTTAAATTCCCAACTTGCAACAAGGCTTTTTCGATAACTGGTTGGAGATTGAACTCTGTAACTCTTTGGATATCCGGATATTTTTTATGAACGAGGGCTAAAAAGCGCACCAAAAAAGCGCTTTGTATCGCTCCCTCTCAGTGCGCGGAAAAAAAACAAAGCCCAGCGCAAGGCTGGGCTTGGATACCGGCAGCGAACTACTTTCGATAGAAGCGGCGGAAAACCGTTTTGCCGCTGTAGAGTCGCTTGCAAAGCTTTCGTGAGGCAAGCCCGGCTGCCAGGAATATCGCCCCGAATACGAACCACAGCACTGCCGAGTTCGTGGTGATGAAGGTATGAACCAACTTGGCCCCCCACCATCCAGCAACAACGCAAATGATCAGAAAGAAGATTGCGACGCCTTGTGGCGTGCCATAGCTCACCTCGGCTTGGCAACCCCGGCAGACTTGCGCCCCCCATGGCACCTCATTCAGGCAGTGAGGGCAAATAACAGTGTGATTGTTAGTCACTGATTCATTCCTTTGACAGGTTTCAGAAAACACAGCAGTTTATAAGGTTGTTGACCTTGTGGCGTCAGAAGCCAAAGCGCCGCATCATCAAGCTTCCAGCTTCGGCCAATTGAACTTGTAGTTGAGTGGTGGAAGCTCGAAGTGCTCCGCCAGGTAAAGCGCCAGCATCTGTCCTTCTTTAGCGTAAGCCGTCGCCTTGTCCGGCGTTGGATACCAGCTCACCCACAACGACTCCAAAGGGAAAACCTGCTCGAAGGATGCGTAATTGAATCGCCATCCCGCCATATGACCAGCAGCGCCCGGATTTTTCGCGCACCGCACGAATGCGGCCAAACGGCGGCGTAAATTTTCGGATTCGCCAATGGTCAAAATGCCATGCTCGTCCGCACCGATTGCGCGCTGAATCTCCCTGTCTGCGCAAATGATGTACGCACCCGGTCCCGGCGGAGCGCTTGCATAGTGTTCGGTCAGCTTGAGCCACTCAGGCTCCCAGCCTCGCCAGTGTTCAACTTTCATCTTGCCTCCATAAATGAGGCGCAATGATATCACCGATAGGCGTAATACCCACTTTGCTTCTAACTGCAGCCCAAGGTGACACAGGGACAGGACGACAGGGCGACAGGACGAGCGACTGCGTTGAAGCAGGCGCCCAACTGGCTTTCTGAAATGGGTTTTGCAAAAGTTTTGCAAATCGCAGACAACAAAAAAGGGCCCACCTTTCGGTGAGCCCTTCCAGACCGCCCAGCAGAGCGGATTTTGTTTGGTAGGCGCGATTGGACTCGAACCAACGACCCCCACCATGTCAAGGTGGTGCTCTAACCAACTGAGCTACGTGCCTGCTGTGAGGCGGCATTCTACGGAATTCCGGAGGGGTGTCAACACCTTTTTTTCACCTAACCCTATGAATATGCAAAATATTTAATTTCGCCTCAGCGACGAAGATTTTCCGGTGGCTGGCGGAGGTTTTTCAACTCGGGTAGGATCGACGCACTCGTAAAATATATTAAACAGAGGCGGCAGGATGGCGAACACCCAATACCCAGAGTCTTATTACGCTGCGTCGGCCAATGCCGTACCGCCCCGTCCCGTGCTGCAGGATGATGTGGAGAGGGACGTCTGTGTGATCGGCGCCGGGTATACCGGGCTTTCCTCTGCCTTGTTCCTGCTGGAAAACGGCTTTCGCGTGACGGTGCTGGAAGCGGCCAAGGTCGGTTTTGGCGCTTCGGGGCGGAACGGCGGACAGATCGTCAACAGCTATAGCCGCGACATCGATGTCATCGAACGCACCGTTGGCCCCAAGCAGGCGCAATTGCTCGGTGAAATGGCCTTTGAAGGTGGCCGGATCATTCGCGAGCGCGTGGCCAGATACAACATCCAGTGCGACCTGAAAGACGGCGGTGTATTCGCCGCCCTCTCCGCCAAACAGATGGGGCATCTGGAATCGCAAAAGCGCCTTTGGGAGCGCTTCGGCCACACCCAACTTGAACTGATGGATCAACGCCGCATCCGTGAAGTGGTGGGTTGCGATCAATACGTCGGTGGCATGCTCGATATGAGCGGCGGACACATCCATCCGCTAAACCTGGCGCTTGGCGAAGCGGCGGCAGTCGAATCTCTCGGCGGCACTATCTATGAGCAATCACCTGCCGTGCGCATCGAGCGCGGTGCCAATCCGGTTGTGCATACACCGCAGGGCAAGGTCAGGGCCAGGTTCATCATCGTCGCCGGCAACGCCTACCTCGGTAATCTGGTGCCGGAACTGGCGGCCAAATCAATGCCGTGCGGCACTCAAGTGATCACTACCGAGCCACTGGGCGATGAGCTGGCGAAGGCGCTATTGCCGCAGGATTACTGCGTGGAGGACTGCAACTATCTCCTCGACTACTACCGCCTCACCGCCGACAAGCGCTTGATCTTCGGCGGCGGCGTGGTTTATGGCGCTCGCGATCCGGCGAACATCGAAGCGATCATCCGCCCGAAGATGCTCAAGGCGTTCCCGCAACTCAAGGACGTGAAGATCGACTACGCCTGGACCGGCAACTTCCTGCTGACCCTGTCGCGCTTGCCGCAGGTCGGGCGCCTGGGCGACAACATCTATTACTCGCAGGGCTGCAGCGGTCACGGCGTCACCTACACTCACCTGGCGGGCAAGGTCCTCGCCGAAGCGTTGCGCGGTCAGGCCGAGCGCTTCGATGCCTTTGCCGACCTGCCGCACTATCCCTTCCCCGGCGGGCAATTGCTGCGCACACCGTTTGCCGCGCTGGGCGCCTGGTATTACGGACTGCGCGATAAATTCGGGATGTAAAAAAGGGCCGCAAATCGCGGCCCTCTTCATTTCTGCATAAAGCTCAGAGCTGATCCCGGGCGATCCCACTACGAATCCGCAGGATATCCGCCAGTACAGCCAGCGCAATTTCCGCCGGCGTCTTGCTGCCAAGGTTAAGACCAATCGGGGCATGAATCCGCGCCAGCTCCGCCTCACCCAGACCGCCAATGCGGCGCAAGCGCTCGAAGCGCTTATGCGACGTCTGCTGCGATCCCATCACACCTATGTAAAACGCCTCGGTGCGCACCGCTTCCATCATCGCCAGATCGTCGATACGCGGATCGTGGGTCAGCGCCACCACTGCCGTGTCGCGATGGCAGCCACCGTCGGCAATGAACACCGAAGGCAACTGCCGACGGATCTCCACGCCATTGAGCACCACACCTTCAAGCACTTCATCGCGCGGATCGCAGAGAATCACTTCAAAGCCAAGCCCCACCGCGAACTCGGCACAGGCCTGCGCCACACTGGAATAGCCAGCGAGCAACAAGCGCTGCGCCGCGCCGATACGGATGCGCACCCGATCGATCTCACGCTCGATCCGCGCGCCCTGCTCGCGATCAGCGAACAGAGCGCGCGCACCGCTGGCCAGATCGACTTCGCGAAGCAGACGACGCTGCCCCAGCAGCGCCGACTCCAGTTCACGCAGATGCGCCTGCACCGCGCAGTCGGCGTCAAGTTTCTCCACCAACACATCGAGAATGCCGCCACAAGGCAGGCTGACCCGCGAACGCGGATCATCGCCTTCGCCATAACGCACGACGCTGACCGCTTCGAGAAACGCACCTTCGGCGACGCGCTGAAGAAAATCCTCCTCGACGCAACCGCCCGACAGCGAGCCGATCCACTGCCCGCCTTCATTCACCGCGAGCAGCGAACCCGGCGCACGCGGTGCCGAGCCGTAGGTGGCCAGCACCGTGCACAGCCAGATGCGCTGCCCGGCCACCGACCATTCCAGCGCCCGACGCACCACCTGCAGATCGAGATGCTGCATATCAGTGGGCCTTGTGCTCGACGCTCGGCGCGTCGGCTTGCAGCTTCTGCACTTCACTCACCGCCAGCTCAGCGCCCTGCCCGCCCCAACCCTGACGCAGATAGTTGAGCAGATCGGTCAGTCGCTCAGGACTGAGCTTTTCAGCAAACCCCGGCATCGGCTGCATGTGCTCGAACCCGGAGAACTTCTGTTCACCGATACCGTCCTCGATCACTCGCAACAGATTGCGCGGATCTTCCAGACGCAACGTGGTGTTGCCGCGCATGGCCACGGCGATGTGCGGCTTGCCTTCACCGCCAGCCGCGTGGCAACCGGCGCAGACGTTCAGGTATTCCTGACGGCCGCGCTGCGCACTTGGGCTGAGCTTGTCCAGCGGCACCTCGACGAGTTCTTTGGCCGGCGCCGGTTGCTCGCCGAGAAGGAATGTCGCCATTGCTGCCAGATCAGCATCGCTCAGACCTTGAGTGCTGTTGTGAAATACCGGGAACATCTCGTTGAACATCGTCCCTTGCGCGCTCATGCCGTGCTTGAGAAACGTGCTCAGATCCTGCTGATTCCAGCCACGCTCGGCCAGGTCGGTAGCCAGCAGGCTCGGCGCCAGATAACCATTGAGGATGCCGCCGGTCATGCGCTTGTCCATTTGCATCGCACCGGGCAGGCCGCGTGGCGTATGGCATTCGCCGCAGTGACCGAGAACGTCGACCATGTACTGGCCGCGCTTCCACGTCTCACTCTTGCCTTCCGCCGGTTCCAGCTTGACGTCTTTGCCATAGATCATGTTCCAGCCGGTCAGGCCCAGACGCACATTGAACGGAAAGCTCAGGCTGGTCACCGGTGCGGCGCGTTCGATCGGCTCGACGGTTTTCAGATACGCGTGAATCGCATCGGAATCGGCGCGCGGCATCAGGTGATACGAGGTGTACGGCATCGCTGGGTACAGATTCGCACCGTCGCGACGCTTGCCTTCGGTCAGCGCAGCGAAGAACTCGTCATCGTTGTACAGACCGATGCCGTGCTCTTTGCTCGGGGTGATGTTGGTGCCGTAGATCGTGCCGAATGGCGAGACGATCGGCAGGCCGCCGGCATATGGCGCGCCACCCGGTGCGGTGTGGCAAGCCATGCAGTCGGCGGCGCGAGCGAGGTATTCGCCGCGCTTGATCTGATCGTCGGCGTGGGCCGCCAAAAGCGGCGCAGCCAGTCCGACCGCGAAAGTCAGGCGGGTCAGTAAACGCTTCATGCTCAACCCTCCTTAACCAGGCCGAGATCGGTCAACACGTTGCGCGTGGCGTTGTAATAACGCACGTAGCCAGTGCAGCGGCAGACGTGATGGCCGAGGCTGTCCTCGATCACCTGTTCCAGCTGACTTTTGACGATCGGCTGGCGCTGCAGCTTCTCGACCAACACCGTCGCGGCGTTGACGAAGCCTGGCGCGCAGTAGCTGCACTGGAAAGCGAACTCGTCGACAAAGCGCTGCTGGATCGGATTGAGCTCGGTGACCTGGCCCTGCTCGTCGCGAGTGGCATGGCCTTCAATCGTGCGCACTTTCTTGCCCTCGAAGTAATGCGCACCGGTAATACAGGTGCGCACTTCTTCGCTGGTGCCGTCGGGGTTGTCGACGATCACCACACAGGCGTGGCAGATCCCCTGACCGCAGCCCAGACGCGAGCCGGTGAGATTTTTGTATTCGTGCAGATAGTCGATCATCGGCAGGTCATCAGGGATGTCCACCGGGCCGACGGATTGACCATTGAGGGTCAGTTGAAGCGGACGGTTAGCCATTGAGGGCCTCCTTGATGCGCGCAGCGGTAATAGGCAAGTCACGAACACGTTTACCGATGGCGTGCGCCACGGCGTTACCGATGGCACCGACAATCGGGATCATCACCACTTCGGCGATGCCCTTGGACGGATCGCTCGGCGACAGCGGCGGCAGGATCTCCGCAGTCTGCTTCCACACCGCAACGTGACGCGCCATCGGCAGACGGTAACGGTTGAAGTTCCAGTCACCCTCCCCCGGCCCGCCTTCGTACAACGGCATCTCTTCCATCAGCGCATGGCCAATACCCATGGCGATACCGCCTTCGAGCTGGCCCTTGACCAACTCTTCAACCAGCACACGACCGCACTCGATCCACGAATGGTGGTTGAGCACCTGAACTTCCGCCGAGCCTTTGTTGACCTTCAACTCGACCAGCGTCGCGACCGGGCTGTAATAGGTCACGGCAGCGTTGTTCAACTGCACTACCGGGTAGTTGACGTTCTGCCGATCGAGCAGATGGAAGCCGGCGCTGTTCATCTGCGCTTTCTTCGCTTGCGGCGCGCCATCGCCGTATTTCACCGCCAGACCGTCGAGCGGCAGGCGCTCGCGCACGCCGTCGATACTGTACTCGGCCTCGGCCCAGCTCCAGCGGTTGAAACCATGCACCGTAGCGCCCGTCACCAGACCGCGCTCGTGGGCGCGCTTGGCCAGTTCTTCGAAACTCAGCGGCTGCATGCCGTTGGCGGTCAGCTTGCCATCGACCCAATGCGCATCTTCGCGGCGCACCACGTAAGGGTTGGCCTGGCCGCCGTACGGACCTTGGCGCCAGATCTCCAGTGCCGCCGGCCACAAACCATGGTTGAACAGCACGCGCGCCGCTTCACGAGTCGCATGGCTGAAGTAATAGGCGGAGTTGGTCGCCGAAGACGCCGACGCCAGCTTGCCGACCCAGCGCGGGTTGCGCAGCAGATTGTCCTGCTCGGCCTGACTCATGATGTACGGGTTGCCGCTGGTGATCAGCTGCATTTCCTGCCATTCGGTTTCGCCGGTTTTCACCTCGTGCGCCGGGCTGCCGAGGAAATCCGCGACGACCAGGGCTTGCGAGGTGGACATGCCGGTACCGATTTCGATGCCGATGTGGCGCAGAATGATGCGCCCGTCTGCGGTGAATGCGATGCTGGCCATCGGCGCTTCGGAGCCAGTGCCGAAGTCTTTCTGGCAGATGGCGAAACCGATGCCGTACCAGTTATCCGGATCTGCCGCTTCACGCTGTTGCTTGATCGCGTCGCGGTTTTTCCAGACCTCGTGCACCGAGGCCTTGTCGAGAATTTCGTGCAGGCGCAGTGCACCGGCCGGGATTGCACCCTGGGTGTTTTTCATCCCCGAACGCAGGGCGTTGCGACGGCGCAAATCGATCGCGTCGACACCCAGACGATTGGCGATCTCGTCGACCATCATTTCGGTCGCCGCCATGCTCTGCAGGGTGCCGTAACCGCGCATCGAACCCGCTTCGACTGCGCGCGAATGATAGGCGGTGACCTGCAGGTCGTTCTGCGGCATGTAGTAGATCGACTGCGCAGCCGTGGCGCCAACCGCCGCCACCGATGGGCTGTAGTTGACCCGGCCGCCACCGTCGACGCTCATTTCCGCGCGGAAGATCTTGAAGGTGTAGTCGGTCTTGTCCACGGCCAACTGGTAGCGGATGTCGAACGGGTGACGCTTGATGCCGCTCTGGAATTGCTCGTAGCGGTCGTTGGCCAGACGCACCGGCACGCCGGCGCCGTACAGCGCGGCCAAGGCTGCGTAGTAGACAAAAATGTTGTGGTCTTTGGAGCCGTACCCGACGGTATAGCCCGGGTGCATGTTCAGATTGGCCAGGCCAAAACGCGACGGCCCGATCATCTTCGCGGTCTCGGTCGCAACCTCCAGCGGGCACTGCGTCGCAACGACGAAATGCAGGGTTTTGGTTTTCGGGTCGTACCAGCCGTTACCGTTGTCCGGCTCGAGGGCGGCCGGTTCGATCGACGGCGTCTTGTAGCGCTCATCGAACACCAGCCAGTTATCCGGCGGCGTGTCGATTTCCTGCTTCATGCGATCGGCGTAGAACAGGCCGCGCTCGGTGAGGTTGCCATGCAGGTTCGGCGATGCATTCCACACCGGCCGGCGGTTCTTCAGCATCGGGAACAGAATCGAATCCTTGAGGCTGGCGAACTCGTCTTCGTCCGCCGAAGTGGCGCCGCCGACGCGCACGTAGCGGAAGCTGCCGTAGGGATCGCCTTCGTAGAACGGCACTTTGGCGCCGTAACGAATCGCTTTGTCATTGAATTTGAGTTGATTCTTGGCCTGACGGAAACGCTCGAAGTCGTTCCAGATCAGGATCGCTACCGGGTGACCGATGAACATCGGCACTTTGCCTTCCGGCAGCAACGGATCAGGCGCGTGCTCTTCGGGGAAGACGATACCGTCCTTGTCCAGATCGGCAGCGGTAACGATGCGGTCCGGCTGCAGATCAGTGCCGAGCCACGACAGATCGTAGCCGGCGTAGATGCGGTCAGCCTTGATGGTTTTCAGCAGCATCGCGTGGCCCTGTTGCTCAGGCCAGCCGGGCATGTCCTTGGCACGGATGTCGCGGGCGAAGACCTTGCTGCCACAGACCTTGGAAAGCGCATCGTTGCGTTGACGCGCCTTGCCGTTATTGCCGAGCCATTTCTCGGACGGCACGGTGACGCTGTTTTCCATCAAGGCAGCCAGCGCCTGACTGCTGAGCGGCGTAAGCGTAACGCTCACACCCGCCACCAGCCCGCCCTGGAGGAACGAGCGCCGGGATATTTCACGATTGGACATGGATCATCCTCTGGGCGGTTATAGGTCCGCCCTTGTGGTTATCTACTGGGGATCTCGAGTCGTGCAGAAGCTCTTTCTGGCGAAGCAAAGAGCTGTGTTGACAGTGCAAAGCTGACCGAAAGGTTAACTTTAAAGGTTTCTGCGCCCGCAGCAAACAACCAGTTACAAAAACCTGACTAAATAATCAAAAAAATCAATGCGACGTGGCACCGCATCCGATCCGCCGAGACGACAGAGCGTGCCTATGGTGGATTGAGCCTCCTCGCGAAAGCGATTTTCAGGCAATACAGATTTTGAATGTGCAGACGCTTTCGCGAGCAGGCTCGCTCCCACAGGAATTTGCATTGGCTTCAGGAGCGAGGAATAGGAATAACCAAATTTCAGACACAAAAAACCCCGGTCTTTCGACCAGGGTCTTTGCTATCGATCCGATTCAGCCGATGACTGGTTTCGGCGCTTCAAGGCGTTCAGTGGTCCTTGAAACAGATATGGCGCAGCGGACGGGACTCGAACCCGCGACCCCCGGCGTGACAGGCCGGTATTCTAACCGACTGAACTACCGCTGCGTATCGCTTTGAGCTTGCGCTCAAGTAACTCGTTTTGATTGCCGGCTTCGGTGCCTGGCAATCGCGAATCAGATAAATCTGATTCGTAAAATATGGCGCAGCGGACGGGACTCGAACCCGCGACCCCCGGCGTGACAGGCCGGTATTCTAACCGACTGAACTACCGCTGCGCGTCGGTGCAGGCACTTTCAGCCTACTCTCTTGCTTGCGCAAGCTTCTCGGGAGTGGTGGGTGATGACGGGATCGAACCGCCGACATTCTGCTTGTAAGGCAGACGCTCTCCCAGCTGAGCTAATCACCCGTTTGCATCTCCGAGGCCGCGAAATTTACGCAGGTGGCGAAGCTAAGTCAATAGCAGGATTAGAGTTTTTTTCAAAAACAGATTTTAGCTGCAAGCTGCAAGCTTCAAGAAAAAGCAAGATCAGCGAAAGCAGGCACACTACCATCATGCTTCTGCTTGCCGCTTGCCGCTTGAAGCTTGAAGCTGCTACTGCTCGTAAATCATTTTCTTGGTCATGCCGCCGTCGACGACGAACTCTTGGCCGGTGACAAACCCGGCATTCCTCGACAGCAACCACGCCACCATCGCCGCCACGTCCTCGACCGTCCCTACCCTGCCGGCCGGATGCTGGGCATGATCGGCATCGGCCAAAGGTTCGGCGCGACGCACCGAGGGATCACGCGCGTCGATCCAGCCCGGACTGACTGCGTTCACGCGGATTTCCGGCCCAAGGCTGATTGCCAGCGCATGGGTCAGCGCCAGCAGCCCGCCCTTGCTCGCCGCATACGCCTCAGAGTCCGCCTCCGACTGTCGCGCACGGGTCGAGGCCAGGTTGACGATCGAACCGTTGTGCGCACGCAGATACGGCGCACAGTGCTTGGCCAGCAACATCGGCCCGCTGAGGTTTACCGCCAGCACCCGATTCCAATAAGCCAGATCGAGGCTTTCCAGGGTGATGTTGTGCGGATCGGCCACCGCTGCATTGCAGACCAGTGCATCAAGGCGACCAAACTGCCCCAGCACCTCGGCCACGCCCAGCGCGACCTGATTTTCGTCTGCGACGTCCATGGCGATGAACCAGGCGTTCTCGCCGAGCACCTTCGCCACTTTCGAACCTCGCGCCCGATCGAGATCGGTCAGCACCACCTGCCAGCCTTCGCTGAGCAGCCAAGCGGCAATTCCGAGGCCGATCCCGCGTGCAGCGCCGGTGACCAGCGCCACGCGGCCATTGGTATTGGCCGCCGGTGTGGACAACTCGATCACAACGCCGCCAGACCGCGCGCCAGGTCGGCCTGCAGGTCAGCCACATCTTCCAGACCGACCGCGACGCGGATCAGGCTGTCACGAATGCCTGCCGCTTCACGTTCCTGCGGCGCCAGACGGCCGTGGGAGGTGGTGCTCGGATGGGTGATGGTGGTTTTGCTGTCACCGAGGTTGGCAGTGATCGAAATCAACCGTGTGGCATCGATAAAGCGCCAGGCGCCTTCTTTGCCGCCCTTGACCTCGAAGCTGACCACCGCACCGAAGCCCTTCTGCTGGCGCTGGGCCAACTCGTGCTGCGGATGGCTCTTGAGGCCGGCGTAATGGACTTTCTCGATGCCGTCCTGCTGCTCCAGCCATTCGGCCAGCGCCTGGGCGTTGGCGCAGTGAGCTTTCATGCGCAGGTTAAGGGTCTCAAGGCCTTTGAGGAAGATCCACGCGTTGAACGGGCTGAGGGTCGGCCCGGCGGTCCGCAGGAAACCCACCACTTCTTTCATCTGTTCACCGCGACCGGCGACAACGCCGCCCATGCAGCGACCCTGACCGTCGATGAACTTGGTCGCCGAGTGCACGACAATGTCCGCGCCGAGCTTCAGCGGCTGCTGCAACGCTGGAGTGCAGAAGCAGTTGTCGACCACCAGCTGCGCGCCCTTGGCATGCGCGATTTCTGCCAGTGCGGCGATATCCACCAGTTCGGCCAACGGATTGGACGGCGATTCGACAAAGAGCAGTTTGGTATTGGATTTGATTGCCGCATCCCACCCCGACAGATCGGCCAGCGGTACGTAATCGACTTCGACGCCAAAGCGCTTGAAGTACTTCTCGAACAGGCTGATGGTCGAGCCGAACACGCTGCGCGACACCAGCACGTGATCGCCCGCACTGCACAGGCTCATCACCACCGCCATGATCGCAGCCATGCCGGTTGCCGTGGCGACGGCCTGCTCCGCACCTTCCAGCGCGGCGATGCGCTCTTCAAACGCGCGCACGGTCGGGTTGGTGTAACGCGAATAAACGTTGCCCGGCACTTCGCCGGCAAACCGCGCCGCCGCATCGGCAGCGGTGCGGAACACGTAGCTGGAGGTGAAGAACATCGGGTCACCGTGTTCGCCTTCCGGCGTGCGGTGCTGACCGGCACGGACGGCCAGGGTATCGAACGCTACGCCTTCGAGGTCGCTGTCCAGCCGACCGGCATCCCATTCCTGACTCATGCTGCTCTCCTTTGTTCACGAACAATAAATATCAGATACAAAACCGGCCCCTCAGGGCCGGTGGAAACTCAGTTGTTGTACAGATCGATGATCGCACTGACTGCCTGGGTCTTGACCTTCGAGGCATCGTTGCGCGCCTGTTCGATCTTGTTCAGGTAAGCCTCGTCGACGTCACCGGTCACGTACTTGCCGTCGAACACCGCACAATCGAAGTGCTCGATCTTGATCTTGCCGCCACCGACCGCTTCGATCAAGTCAGGCAAGTCCTGATAGATCAGCCAGTCAGCGCCGATCAGATCGGCCACGTCCTGAGTCGAACGGTTGTGCGCGATCAGTTCGTGAGCGCTCGGCATGTCGATACCGTAGACGTTCGGGAAGCGCACCGCAGGTGCCGCCGAGCAGAAGTAGACGTTTTTCGCGCCGGCTTCGCGGGCCATCTGGATGATCTGCTTGCAAGTGGTGCCGCGCACGATCGAGTCATCGACCAGCATCACGTTCTTGCCACGGAATTCCAGCTCGATGGCGTTGAGCTTCTGGCGTACCGACTTCTTGCGTGCGGCCTGGCCCGGCATGATGAAGGTGCGGCCGATGTAACGGTTCTTGACGAAGCCTTCGCGGAATTTCACGCCAAGGTGATTGGCCAGTTCCAGCGCTGCGGTACGGCTGGTGTCCGGAATCGGGATGACCACGTCGATGTCGTGCTCAGGGCGCTCGCGCAGGATCTTCTCGGCAAGCTTCTCGCCCATGCGCAGACGTGCTTTGTACACCGACACGCCGTCGATGATCGAGTCCGGACGCGCCAGGTAGACGTGTTCGAAAATGCACGGGGTCAGCGACGGGTTGGTTGCGCACTGACGGGTGTGCAGTTTGCCATCTTCGGTGATGTACACCGCTTCGCCCGGCGCGAGGTCGCGGATCAGGGTGAAACCGAGCACGTCCAGGGAAACGCTTTCTGAGGCGATCATGTACTCGACGCCTTCGTCAGTGTGACGCTGGCCGAACACGATCGGGCGGATACCGTGCGGATCGCGGAAACCGACGATGCCGTAACCGGTGACCATCGCCACAACGGCGTAACCACCGACGCAACGGTTATGCACGTCGGTCACGGCGGCGAACACGTCTTCTTCGGTCGGCTGCAGCTTGCCGCGCTGGGCCAGCTCGTGGGCGAACACGTTGAGCAGCACTTCCGAGTCGGAACTGGTGTTGACGTGACGCAGATCGGATTCGTAGATTTCTTTGGCCAACTGTTCAACGTTGGTCAGGTTACCGTTGTGCGCCAAGGTGATGCCGTAAGGCGAGTTGACGTAGAACGGCTGGGCTTCGGCCGACGTCGAGCTGCCGGCAGTCGGGTAACGGACGTGGCCGATACCCATGTGGCCGACCAGACGCTGCATGTGACGCTGCTGGAACACGTCACGCACCAGGCCATTATCCTTGCGCAGGAACAACCGGCCATCATGGCTGGTCACGATACCGGCAGCGTCCTGGCCGCGGTGCTGGAGCACGGTTAGCGCGTCATACAGCGCCTGATTGACGTTCGACTTACCGACGATACCGACGATGCCACACATGCGACGCAACCCCTACTTAATGGATCTGAACTGAGCAACACTCACTGAGGCGTTTTCGCCGTCGGCAAGAGCTGCTCCTTGAACGGAATCTCAGCGGGTACGCTGATTCCGCTGGCAAGCCACTGACTGCTCCACCCGAGTATCAGGTTTTTGGACCAGTCGGCGACCAATAGAAACTTGGGCACGAGCTGTGATTCTTTCCACCACCCGTCCTGCTGTACCGGCCCCAGGCTCAACAGCCCGACCGCCACGACCACCAGCAACACGCCACGCGCTGCGCCGAAGGCCATGCCAAGGAATCGATCGGTCCCGGACAACCCGGTGACGCGAACCAACTCGCCGATAAGATAATTGATCATTGCGCCCACGATCAGTGTGGCGACAAACATGATGGCACAGCCCGCGATCACGCGAGCCGATGGGGTTTCGATGTATCCGGCGAGGTACTCGGACAGTGAGCCACCAAACATCCAGGCAACCGCTCCTGCGATGATCCAGGTCAGCAGCGATAACGCTTCTTTTACGAAGCCGCGGCTCAGACTGATCAATGCGGAGATGGCGATGATTGCAACGATCGCCCAGTCAACCCAGGTAAATGGCACAGTGCAGCCTACAGACGGATAAGGCGGCGCATTTTAGCAGAGCGCATGGCTGTCGGTAAGCTGCGATTGTCAGTGCTTTTCAATCGAGGTGATAGATTTCAGCCACGTTCAGGCTGAAAACGGACAACGAAGCCCTTGAGGTTCTGTTGACGGCTCAGCAGATCACGCAAACGATCGGCCTCGGCACGCTCGATCAGCGGACCGACGAAAACCCGATTCTTGCCATCCGCCGAACGAATGTAGGCGTTATAACCCTGACTGCGCAGGTTCTTCTGCAGGCTTTCGGCGCTGGCGCGGCTCGACAGGCTGGCCAGTTGCACCGACCAGCTCACCGACAGACCGTTGGCATCGACGCGGCTCTGCGTGGCATCAGGTTTGCTGGTTGCGGAGGTGATCGGCTGGGCCGGCGCCGGAATCGGCTTGGCCACCGGTGGCGGCGTTGCCGGGCGCGCAATCTGCGCCGGGATGGTCGGTGCCGGGGCGGCCGGAGCAGCAGCCGGAGCAGCAGGCACCGCTTCTTCAGCGACCTCCTCGTCCGTTGGCACCGGCTCCTGTGGCAAAGCCTGCGGCTCAGGCACGGCGACCGGATCCATTTGCACTTGCGGCATGGCCGAAGGCTGAGGCGCAGCCGGGGCCTCGACGATCACCTGACGCTGCTCGTCCTGACGGGAAAACAGCATCGGCAGGAAGATCACCGCCAGCGCCACCAGCACCAACGCGCCAACCATGCGCTGCTTGTACGCTTTATCCAGCAAAGCCATTTGCCGCTTCCTCCGTGGAGCGCCGGACCAGCCATTCAAGGGCCTCGGCGACACAATAAAATGATCCGAACAAGAGAATCTCGTCGTCGCTGGTCGCAACCGCGCACTGCCCTTCCAGAGCGGCCGCAACGCTGGCGTAAGACGTAACCGAAGCGCCAAGGTTCTGCAGCGCTGCCTCAAGTTCAGCCACGGGACGCGCGCGCGGCGAATCCAGCGGCGCGACAGCCCAATGCGCGACACTAGCATTCAATTCGCCAACAACACCATCGAGATCCTTGTCCGCCAGCAGGCCGAATACCGCCAAACGCTTGCCAACCGGCGGCCGCGCCGCCAGACGGCGGCCGAGATATTCAGCGGCGTGCGGGTTGTGACCAACGTCCAGCAACAGATTCAGGCGCTTGCCATTCCACTCAAATGAACGACGATCAAGGCGCCCGACCACGCGCGTCGCCTGCAGCGCCGCGACAACCTGTTCGGCGCTCCACGGCAAACCCGTCAGCAGAAAGGCTTGCAGCGCCAGCGCGGCGTTTTCCATTGGCAGATCGAGCAACGGCAAGTCACGCAACTCGACCACTTGGCCCTGCGCATCGGTGCCGCGCCATTGCCAATGCTGCTCGGTGATACCGAGATCGAAATCGCGACCACGCAGGAAAAACGGGCAAGCCAGTTCGCGCGCCTTGTCGAGCAGTGGTTGTGGAGGATTCAGATCGCCACACAAGGCTGGCTTGCCCTGGCGGAAAATTCCAGCTTTCTCGTAGGCTACGGATTCGCGGGTATCGCCCAGATAATCGGCGTGATCGACACCAATGCTGGTGACCAGCGCGATATCGGCATCAACCACATTGACCGTGTCCAGACGCCCGCCCAGCCCGACTTCAAGCACCACAGCGTCAAGCGCGGACTGTTGGAACAGCCAGAACGCCGCCAGAGTGCCCATTTCGAAGTAAGTCAGGGAAGTGTCGCCGCGGCCTGCCTCGACCGCAGCGAAGGCCTCACACAGCTGGGCGTCAGTGGCTTCGACGCCGTTGAGCTGCACCCGCTCGTTGTAACGCAGCAGGTGCGGAGAATTGTAGACACCAACGCTCAGGCCCTGCGCGCGTAGCAACGAAGCCACGAACGCGCAGGTCGAACCCTTGCCGTTGGTGCCGGTGACCGTGATCACCCGAGGCGCCGGCTGGCCCAGCCCCATGCGGGACGCTACCTGTTGCGAACGCTCCAGGCCCATGTCGATGGCCGACGGATGCAACTGCTCGAGGTAGGCGAGCCATTCACCAAGGGTGCGCTGGGTCATACGTTGGCAGGCACCGGCGGCACCACGATCGGTTCGATCGGCGCGGCGACGAATTTCGGCGTCGGCTTGCCGGTCATCTGCGCCAGCAGGTTACCCAGACGCGGGCGCAGTTCCTGACGGTGGATGATCATGTCGATGGCGCCGTGCTCCAGCAGGAATTCGCTGCGCTGGAAGCCTTCCGGGAGTTTTTCGCGCACGGTCTGCTCGATCACACGCGGACCGGCGAAGCCGATCAGAGCCTTCGGTTCGCCAACGATAACGTCGCCAAGCATCGCCAGACTGGCGGAAACACCGCCGTAGACCGGGTCGGTCAGTACGGAAATGAACGGAATGCCTTCTTCACGCAGACGTGCCAGCACGGCCGAGGTCTTGGCCATCTGCATCAGCGAGATCAGCGCTTCCTGCATGCGCGCGCCACCGGAGGCGGCAAAGCAGATCATCGGGCAGCGGTTTTCCAGTGCGTAGTTGGCAGCGCGAACGAAGCGCTCGCCGACGATGGCGCCCATGGAACCGCCCATGAAGTTGAATTCGAACGCCGAAACCACCACCGGCATGCCCAGCAGGGTACCGCTGACCGAGATCAGCGCGTCTTTTTCGCCGGTCTGCTTCTGCGCGGCAACCAGACGATCCTTGTACTTCTTGCCGTCGCGGAATTTCAGACGGTCAACCGGCTCCAGGTCAGCACCCAGTTCGTTGCGGCCTTCCGGATCGAGGAAAATGTCGATGCGCGCACGTGCGCCGATGCGCATGTGATGGTTGCACTTGGGGCAAACGTCCAGGGTCTTTTCCAGTTCCGGACGGTACAACACCGCCTCGCAGGATGGGCATTTGTGCCAAAGACCTTCAGGCACCGAGCTCTTCTTGACCTCCGAGCGCATGATCGAAGGGATCAGTTTGTCTACTAACCAGTTGCTCATGCTTTCTTTCTCCAGTACCGGCGGCCCGAACGCTTTGGTTCGCAGCCCCGCGTATGCCCTTGAGCTAAATTCATGTGTGTGGCGATGATTGATGAAGAGTCGCGGTCAGCGCGGAACATGACCTGCGTACGATTCAGCAACCCTCAGCCGCGCTTGCTTTGTGCAAGTGCATTGATGGACGGCGGCAGACTGCCAGCCGTCACATCGACGATGTATTGCCGCGCACCGCGTTGATGAATGCGCGAATCTTGTGGTGATCCTTGACGCCTTTGCTCGCTTCTACCCCGCCGCTGACATCCACCGCGTAGGGCTTGACCCGCGCTACCGCATCAGCAACGTTCTCCGGCGTCAGGCCACCGGCCAGAATCAGCGGCTTGCTCAGGTGTTGCGGAATCAGTGACCAGTCAAACGCCTCGCCGGTTCCGCCAGGCACCCCTTCGACATACGTGTCGAGCAGTACGCCACTGGCGCCGGGAAAGGCATCGCAGGCAGCGGCGATGTCATCGCCGGCCTTGACCCGCAGCGCTTTGATGTACGGACGATGCCAGCCTTCGCACTCCTCCGCGCTTTCGTCCCCATGGAATTGCAGCAGATCAAGCGGCACCGCATCGAGGATTTCTCCCAGCTCGCAACGACTGGCGTTGACGAACAGCCCCACGGTGGTGACGAACGGCGGCAACGCCTTGATGATCGCCCTTGCCTGCTGCACATTCACTGCACGCGGGCTCTTGGCGTAAAACACCAGACCAATCGCATCGGCGCCGGCTTCGACGGCGGCCAGCGCATCTTCGATGCGGGTAATGCCGCAGATCTTGCTGCGAACAGCTGACATGTCAGGAAAACCTCAAGGCAAAATCCGAAAACGTCCCGGATGGTAACAAAAGCGTCCGAGGGCGTCAGCCGTCAAGTTCGGAGAAACCCGTAAGGAAATGTGGCCCGATAAAGCGCTCGGGTAACGGGAATTCGTCGTGGTACTCGACCTGCACCAGATAGAGCCCATATGGATGCGCCGTCACCCCGCCGGAGCGACGCTCGCGACTCTCCAGCACTTCTTTCATCCACTCCACCGGGCGCTCACCGGCACCGATGGTCATCAGCACACCGGCAATATTGCGCACCATGTGATGCAGGAAGGCATTGGCACGAATGTCGAGCACGATCATCTTGCCGTGTCGGGTCACGCGCAGGTGATGCATCTTTTTGATCGGCGACTTGGCCTGGCACTGACCAGCCCGGAACGCGCTGAAGTCGTGGGTACCGATCAGGTACTGCGCGGCCTCGGCCATGCGCTCGGCGTCGAGCGGGCGGTGATTCCAGGTGATTTCTTCGTTGAGGTGCGCCGGGCGAATCTGATCGTTGTAGATCACATAGCGATAACGCCGGGCAATGGCCTTGAAGCGCGCATGAAAATGCGCCGGCATGACCCTGGCCCAACTGACGCTGATGTCGTGAGGCAGATTGATGTTGGCGCCCATGACCCAGGCTTTCAGCGAGCGATCAACCTGGGTGTCAAAGTGCACCACTTGGCCGCAGGCATGCACGCCGGCGTCGGTACGCCCGGCGCATTGCAGGGAAACCGGTGAATTGGCGACTTTCGACAGAGCTTTTTCAAGCTCTTCCTGCACCGTCGCCACACCGGTCAACTGACGCTGCCAGCCGCTGTAGCGCGAGCCTTTGTACTCAACGCCCAGCGCGACGCGGTAAAAGCCGTCGGGCGCCATTTCGGCGACCGGGTTATCTATGTTTGCCAAGGTGGTACAGCCTGCTGATTTTGCAAAGGCGGGCATTATAAGGCGGTGGGCCGGGGATGCCAGAGTTCTCTATCGGCAGTACCGCCGCCTTCGCGAGCAGGCTCGCTCCCACATTTGCAATGCATCCCCCTGTGGGAGCGAGCCTGCTCGCGAAAGCAATCGATCAGACACCCCCGAATCCGGCGCAAACAAAAACGGCAGCCCCACCGGGCTGCCGCTTGTTGTTTACCGCTGAACTTACGCCAGGTTGGAAAGCATTTCCTTGGCCTCGCCCCGCTGCTTCTCGTCACCCTCGGTCAACACTTCGTTGAGGATGTCACGGGCACCGTCGGCGTCGCCCATGTCGATGTAGGCCTGGGCCAGATCGAGTTTGGTCGCAGCTTCGTCGGTGCCGGCGAGGAAGTCGAAATCGTCTTCGCCCAGATCGTCACCCATCGCCGCGTCCGCTTCGGTGAAGCTCGGTTCGGCCATGCTTTGCGACAGGCGATCCAGCTCGGCATTGACGTCGTCCAGTTCGGCCGCGAAGGCATCCGGCTCAGCAGCTGGGTTGCTGTCCATTTCATCCGCCAGCGACAGGTCGAAATCGGCTGGCAGCTCCAGATCGTCCTGCGGCACGTCAGCAACTACCGGCGTCTCGACCGGCGGCAGATCTTTCACACCGTCATCAAGATCCAGCAGAAAGTCATCTTCAGCCAACGTGGCCGGTGATGGTTCGGCGCCGAGATCCATGTCCAGATCGAAGTCCGACAGATCGTCGAGATTGTCTTTCATCTCGGTCTGCTCTTGCAGCACCGAAGCGAAGCTCAGATCGTCTTCGGCCGGAAACGCGTCGAGCTCGACAGGCGCTTCTGGCTCGACCGCTGGCGCAGGATCGACCGGGGTGATGTTGTCGAGGTCGTCCAGGCTCAAATCGAACGCGGTGTCGAGGTCGTCAGCAGCGGTCTCGGGCGCTTGCGGCTCGTCTTGCAGCAGTTCCTTGACGTACTGCGCGTCCAGCTCGGCAGCGACGGCGGCAGCCGCCAGTCCACCGGCAGCAACCACGGCCATGGCCGGGAAGCGGCTCTTCAGTGCTTCGACCTTGGCGAAGTTATCGCCATTAGCCACCAGTTGACGCTCTTGCGCAACGAACGCATCGCGGTCGCCCTGCTGGCCGTAGACTTCCATCAGTTTCAGGCGCAGATCGCTGCGTTCCGGCTCGAGGCTGACGCCCTCTTCCAGCAGCGCGGCGGCCTGATTCAGGCGACCGGCGTTGATGTGCGACTGCGCTTTGTCTAGCACGTCATCCGATCGCTCGCCGGCCGGGGCCACCAGCGGCGCGGCAATCGGCGCAGCCATCACCACCGGAGCAACGACGGGTGCCGGGGTTGGCGCAGGTGCTGGAGCTGGCGTATTGAGTTTGACGCTGGCCGCTGGGGTTTCCAGGCCAGAGAAGCTGCTTTCCGGCAGATCCTGCTCAGCGGAGAACTCTTGCTCTTCAGCCAGAGCGCGGGCCATGCGCAGGTGCTTTTCGGCTTCCTGCTGGGCTTTGCGACGACGCGCCAGCAGCAACAGCAGAAGCAGCAGAACCACCGCACCGCCGCCGATCAGGCCGAGCAGAATCGGATTGGTCAGCAGTTCATTGAAGGCTTTGTCGTCATCGGCGGCAGCAGGCGGCGTAGTTTCAACCACCGGTTCGACGACTGGCTCAACCGGGGTTTCCGCTGGTGGCGCGATGGCCGACTCGGGAGTCGGTGAAGCCGCTGCGGCGTCGGCCGGAGTGGCTGGCGGTGTCGCGGCCAGTTCGGCAGTGATCGCCGGCACCGGCGGCACAGCACCGTTGGCGCCAGGCGCAGCGCCGGCACCGTCGGCTTGCATCTTCGCAAGTTGATTGTTTTTCAGCTCAATGAGCTTCTGAAGCTTGTCGAGCTGGCTCTGCAGATCAGCCATGCGGCTTTTCAGTTCCTCGTTGTCACGACGGGTCGTGTCGAGGTTTTCCTGGGTGATTGCGAGTTTATTGCTCAGCGCCTTGGCGTCGCCGGCCGGGCCTTTCGCACCGGGCTTGGCGCTTTCCGCCGAGACCAGGCTCAGATTGTCCTGAGCGTTGGCCGCTGTACCGGTATTGCCACGACCGCGATTGGTTGCATCCAACTGCTGCTGACCGGTGCCAGGCTTGGCCACGTAACGACGGCCCTGACGCCAGGCTTCGTTCTGCGCCGCCACTTCAGCGATGGCTGCCGACTGCGGCAGCGCCGTGCTTTGTACCGGATCCGGCAGACGCAGCACCTGGCCGGTTTTCAGGCGGTTGATGTTGCCGTCGATAAAGGCATTCGGATTGAGCGCCTGAATCGCCAGCATGGTCTGCTGCACCGAGCCGCCGTTGCGTGCTTTCGCGGCGATTTCCCACAAGGTGTCGCGCGGCGTGGTGGTGTATTGATTGCGATGGGTGGCGCCAGTGGTTGGCGCGGAGATGGTCTGCGACGGTGCCGGTTGCGCGGCAGCGTCAGCGGTCTGCGGCGAGAACTTCGACGGATCGAGCAGCACGCTGTAATCACGCAACAGGCGGCCATTGGGCCACATCACCTGCACGAGGAACTTCACCATCGGTTCCGACAGCGGTTGGCTCGAAGTTACGCGCAACACGCTTTTGCCGTTGGCGTTGAGCACCGGGGTGAAGGTCAGATCATTGAGAAACGCATGGCGGTCGACGCCAGCCTTGGCGAAGTCTTCGGGTGAAGCCAGGCTCGGTACCACCTCGGCGGCAGTGAGATCCTTGACGTCGAGCAGCTCGATTTCAGCCACCAACGGCTGGTTCAGGGTCGACTTCAGGGTCAGCTCCCCGAGCCCGAGGGCATGCGCCATACCGGAGGACAGCGCCGAGGCGGCCGCTATTGCTAACACCAGTTTGCGAACTTGAACCATAGCCTCATCCTTTGTTTGAACGTTCCTCGGCCAGCGAGAAGCTTTTGAATACCGCTGCCGTAAGGCATTGCACGCGACGACGAGAGTCGCCGCGCGCGATCATTTCTGTGCTGCCCCGGAAAGTCCCGGAGGGTGACTCGTCATTGACCCGCTTCGGGCAAGCATAGCGCTCACCTAGAATCAGTCGACAAATTGTTGCCAAGTATCTTTTACAGCAGGTCTTTTATCAACAACTCAGCCAGTTGCACGGCGTTGAGTGCCGCGCCTTTGCGTACGTTATCTGACGTCAGCCAAAGATTTAGTTCCGCCGGGTCGTCGACGCCACTGCGCACGCGGCCGACGTAGACCACGTCCTGCCCCACCGCATCGCCAACCGCGGTCGGATAATCGCCGGCATCAACCAGCTCGATGCCCGGCGCTGCCTCAAGCGCGGCGTTGACCTTTTCCAGGTCAACAGCGCTGCCTGACTGCAAGGTCACGCTAAAGCTATCGCCAAAAAACACCGGGGCTTGAACGCAAGTGGCGGAAATCTTCAATAAAGGTTTCGCCAGGACCTGGCGCAACTCGCGTACCAGACGTTTTTCCAGCAGCGTGTGGCCTTGTGCATCCGGCGTGCCGACCTGGGCTAGCAGGTTGAAAGCCACCTGCCGATCAAAGAAGGTCGGCTCCAGCGGGCGCATGTTCAGCAGCTCGGCGGTCTGCCGCGCGAGCTCGGTGACCGCCTCGCGACCTTGGGCGGAAACGGCCAGATTGGCGGTGACGTTGAGGTATTGCAGATCGAGCAGATCAAGCAACGGCGCCAGCACCACCGCAAGCGTAGTGGCCGACGGGCTTGGGCTGCTGACCTGGAATGGGCTTTTCAGACTGGCGAGGATCTCGGCATTGGCCTCCGGCACCACCTGTGGCGCCTGATCGGCCGGCAAGGCGCCGGAGAGATCGATCAACGAGCAACCGGCAGCGTGCGCGCGAGCGGCGTAGCTCAGCGACACCGCAGCGCCCGCGGCGAAGAACACCAATCTGACCTTGCTGAAATCGAACTCGTCGACCTCGCGCACGCGGACGTTTTTGTTGCGGAACAGCACCGAGCTACCGGCTGATTCACTACTGGCCAGCAAGTGCAAATTGCCGACCGGGAAGTCGCGTTCTTCGAGAATCTGTACGAGGGTTTCGCCGACAGTACCGGTGGCGCCGATAACGGCGATATCGAAAGTCTGGGTCATGGAACTACCTCTGGCAAAACGGGGGGAGCGGCACTTTACCGGGTGGGTGGCGCACAGGCAATTTCTGCCCGTACCGATCGTTCCCACGCTCTGCGTGGGAATGTCTCAACGGACGCTCCGCGTTCTGCTTTGGAAGGGACGCAGAGCGTCCCGGGATGCATTCCCACGCGGAGCATGGGAACGATCAATGCGCATAAAAAAACCCGCACCTCTTTCCAAGGCACGGGCTCGTTCATTGCTTCAAGCGATCAACGCTCCAGCAGGATCCGCAGCATGCGCCGCAGCGGTTCGGCCGCGCCCCACAGCAGCTGGTCGCCGACGGTGAAGGCACCGACGAACTGCGAACCCATGTTCAGCTTGCGCAGACGACCGACCGGGACATTCAGGGTGCCGGTAACCTTGGTCGGGCTCAGCTCCTGCATGCTGATTTCGCGATTGTTCGGCACCAGTTTGACCCATGGGTTGTGCTGACTGATCAGCCCTTCGATATCGGCGATCGGTACGTCTTTGTTCAGCTTGATGGTCAGCGCCTGGCTGTGGCAGCGCATGGCGCCGATGCGCACGCAGATGCCGTCGACCGGAATCGGGCTCTTGAAGCGACCGAGAATCTTGTTGGTCTCGGCCTGGGCCTTCCATTCTTCGCGGCTCTGGCCGTTCGGCAGTTCCTTGTCGATCCACGGGATCAGGCTGCCGGCCAACGGTACGCCGAAGTTTTCGGTCGGATACGCTTCACTGCGCATGGCGTCGGCCACGCGACGGTCGATGTCGAGGATCGCGCTGGCCGGGTCAGCCAGTTGATCGGCGACAGCGGCGTGGGTCGCGCCCATCTGCTTGATCAGTTCACGCATGTTCTGCGCGCCGGCACCGGAGGCCGCCTGATAGGTCATGGCGCTCATCCACTCGACCAGACCGGCCTCGAACAGACCGCCCAGCCCCATCAGCATCAGGCTGACGGTACAGTTGCCGCCGATGTAGTTCTTGGTGCCCGCGTCCAGCTGCTGGTCAATGACCTTACGGTTGACCGGGTCGAGAATGATCACCGCATCATCGTTCATGCGCAGGCTCGACGCCGCGTCGATCCAGTAACCCTGCCAGCCCGCTTCGCGCAGCTTGGGAAATACTTCGCTGGTGTAGTCGCCGCCCTGGCAGGTCAGGATCACGTCGAGGGTCTTCAGCTCGTCAATGCTGTAAGCGTCCTTGAGCGGAGCAATGTCCTTGCCCACGGACGGGCCTTGGCCACCAACATTGGACGTGGTGAAAAACACCGGCTCAATAAGATCGAAATCCTGCTCTTCCAGCATCCGCTGCATGAGCACGGAACCGACCATCCCGCGCCAACCGATCAGACCTACACGTTTCATCGCAACTACACCTTCTTGAAAAGTGGGCCGCTGCTTTGTATTGAATTTCGCAGCGGGCCCGAGAGATTACAGATTCCGCAGCGCGGCGACTACTGCGTCGCCCATTTCCTGCGTACCGACTTTGGTACAACCGGTCGAGTAGATGTCGCCGGTGCGCAAGCCCTGATCGAGCACCACACTGACGGCTTTTTCGATGGCATCGGCAGCGTCGTGCAGATTGAAGCTGTAACGCAGCATCATCGATACCGACAGGATCGTCGCCAGCGGGTTGGCGATACCTTTGCCAGCGATGTCCGGCGCCGAACCGTGGCACGGCTCGTACATGCCCTTGTTGTTGGAATCCAGCGAGGCCGAGGGCAGCATGCCGATCGAACCGGTGAGCATCGACGCTTCGTCGGAGAGGATGTCGCCGAACATGTTGTCGGTGACGATCACGTCGAACTGCTTGGGTGCACGCACCAGTTGCATGGCGGCGTTGTCGACGTACATGTGGCTCAGTTCGACTTCCGGGTAATCCTTGGCCACCTGCTCGACCACTTCGCGCCACAACTGGCTGGATGCCAGCACATTGGCTTTGTCCACCGAGCAGAGCTTCTTGCTACGAACCATGGCCATGTCGAAACCGACACGGGCGATGCGGCGGATTTCGCTTTCGCTGTACGGCAGGGTGTCGTAGGACTGACGCTCGCCGTTGTCCAGCGTACGGGTGCCACGCGGCGCGCCGAAGTAAATGCCGCCGGTCAGCTCACGGACAATGAGGATGTCCAGACCGGCAACGATTTCCGGTTTCAGGCTCGACGCGTCGGCCAGTTGCGGATAGAGGATCGCCGGGCGCAGGTTGCCGAACAGGCCCAGTTGCGCACGGATTTTCAGCAGACCGCGTTCAGGGCGGATATCACGCTCGATAGTGTCCCATTTCGGCCCACCGACAGCGCCCAGCAGTACGGCGTCGGCAGCCCGTGCACGATCGAGGGTTTCGTCGGCCAGCGGCACGCCGTGCTTGTCGATGGCCGCGCCACCGATCACGTCGTGGCTCAGCTCGAAGCCCAGGCTGTACTTGTCATTGGCCAATTCCAGCACCTTGACCGCTTCGGCCATGATTTCCGGACCAATGCCGTCACCCGGGAGAATCAGAATCTGCTTGCTCATGCTTTCCTCGTGTCTTCAAGCGGTACGCCACTGAACGGCGCGCCGGGAAAAATTCTTATCGCTCGGCCATCAGTACGATCACATCGGTACTGAACGAGCCGTCGGCATCTATCTCAAAATACTCACGCACTTCGTTGCCCATCGACTGCTGCAACTGGCGGATCGCCGCGCGCATCACTTCTGGCGTGCGCATGCGCTCGACCCAGCTGCCGTACTCCAGACGCAGGCGCTGACGCGTGGTGCTGCGCACATGCAGACCGGCCTCGCTGACCTGGCGCAGCCACTCGGCGGCGGAGTAGTCGCGCACGTGGCTGGTGTCGCGCAGCACTTCAACGCTTTGCAGGTAAGTGTCGAACAATGGACTGCCCGGTGACAACACATCAACGAACGCTGCCACGCCACCTGGCTTCAGCACCCGACGCACTTCGCGCAAGGCCAGACCGAGATCGCTCCAGTGATGCGCCGAATAGCGGCTGAACACGAAATCGAACTCGCCATCCGCGAACGGCAAGCGCTCGGCAGCACCGTTGACGGTAGTGATGTTGCTCAAGCCGCGATCGACGGCAGCGCCGGCAACCACGTCGAGCATTTGTTGCGACAGGTCGTAAGCCACCACTTCCCTGACCAGCGGTGCCACATGAAAGCTGACGTGACCGGCGCCACAACCCAGATCCAGCACCCGCGCACCGCCCTGCCCGGTCAGCTCAGCCTGCAGCAGTGCGAATTCACTGCCTTGGGCGTGAACGGCGCTGCTCAGGTAAGCGGCGGCCTGATCGCCGAATTGCTTCTGGACGACCTGAGTGTGTTGGGCGGTGCTGGTCATGGTCACATCCTGGTATCTACGTTGTTTGGGCTGCCGTCTTCGCGAGCAGGCTCGCTCCCACAGGGGAATGCATTCCAAGGTGGGAGCGAGCCTGCTCGCGAAGGGGCCCGCCTTGACTACATCAATCTCGAATCAGGCGTCGCGGAACAACCACGGCTGGCTAACCCGATGCTTTGCTTCGAACGTCGCAATCGCATCGCCGTCCTGCAAGGTCAGGCCGATATCGTCCAGACCGTTGAGCAGGCAGTGCTTGCGGAACGCGTCGATCTCGAAGCTGTAGACCTTGCCATCCGGGCGGGTCACGGTCTGCGCTTGCAAGTCGATCTGCAATTGATAACCCGGCTCGGCTTCAACCTGCTTAAACAGTTCATCAACTTCTGCATCGCTGAGAATGATCGGCAGCAGGCCGTTCTTGAAACTGTTGTTGAAGAAGATGTCGGCGTAACTCGGCGCGATGATGCTACGGAAACCGTACTCTTCCAGCGCCCACGGCGCGTGTTCACGGCTCGAGCCGCAGCCGAAGTTCTCGCGGGCGAGCAATACGCTGGCACCCTGATAACGCTCGGCGTTGAGGACGAAATCCTTGTTCAACGGGCGCTTGGAGTTGTCCTGGTACGGCTGGCCGACATCCAGATAACGCCACTCATCGAACAGGTTCGGACCGAAGCCGGTGCGCTTGATCGACTTCAAGAACTGCTTGGGAATGATCTGATCGGTATCGACGTTGGCACGATCCAGAGGCGCGACAAGACCCGTGTGCTGAGTAAATGCCTTCATCTTTACTGTGCTCCTTGGATCAATTCACGAACATCGATGAAACGGCCGTTCACCGCTGCTGCCGCCGCCATGGCCGGGCTGACCAGGTGGGTACGGCCACCGGCGCCCTGACGGCCTTCGAAGTTACGGTTGGAAGTCGAGGCGCAATGCTCGCCGGACTCCAAACGGTCCGGGTTCATCGCCAGGCACATCGAGCAGCCCGGCTCGCGCCATTCGAAACCGGCCTCGAGGAAAATCTTGTCGAGCCCTTCGGCTTCGGCCTGCGCCTTGACCAGACCTGAGCCCGGCACGACGATCGCCTGCTTGATGGTCGAGGCGACCTTGCGGCCCTTGGCGATCACCGCAGCGGCGCGCAAGTCTTCGATGCGCGAGTTGGTGCAAGAACCGATGAACACGCGATCGAGCTGAATGTCGGTGATCGCCTGATTGGCGGTCAAACCCATGTATTTCAGGGCACGGACGATCGAGTCGCGCTTGACCAGATCCATTTCCCTGGCCGGGTCCGGCACCTTCTGATCAACAGCCAAAACCATCTCAGGGGAAGTGCCCCAGCTGACTTGCGGCTTGATTTGCGCAGCGTCGAGCTCGACCACCGTGTCGAACTTGGCATCGGCGTCGGAAACCAGGTCTTTCCAGGCTTCGACGGCCATGTCCCACTGCTCGCCTTTCGGCGCGAATGGACGACCTTTGACGTAGTCGATGGTCTTCTGGTCCGCCGCCACCAGGCCGACGCGGGCGCCGGCTTCGATGGACATGTTGCAGATGGTCATGCGGCCTTCAACGGACAGATCGCGGATCGCGCTGCCGGCAAACTCGATGGCATGGCCATTACCGCCAGCGGTGCCGATCTTGCCGATCACCGCAAGGACGATGTCCTTGGCGGTCACGCCGAACGGCAACTGGCCTTCGACGCGCACCAGCATGTTTTTCATTTTCTTGGCGACGAGGCACTGGGTGGCGAGCACGTGCTCGACCTCGGAGGTGCCGATGCCGTGGGCCAATGCACCGAATGCGCCGTGGGTCGAAGTGTGCGAGTCACCGCAGACCACGGTCATGCCCGGCAAGGTCGCACCCTGCTCCGGGCTGATCACGTGAACGATACCCTGACGCACGTCGTTCATCTTGAATTCGACGATGCCGTATTCATCGCAATTGTCATCGAGGGTCTGCACCTGCAAACGCGAGACCTGGTCGGCAATGGCTTCGATACCGCCCTTGCGCTCCGGAGTGGTCGGTACGTTGTGGTCCGGGGTCGCAATGTTGGCATCGATGCGCCAAGGCTTGCGCCCGGCCAGGCGCAGGCCTTCGAAGGCTTGCGGCGAAGTCACTTCGTGGATGATGTGACGATCGATGTAGATCAGCGCCGAGCCATCGTCGCGCTGCTTGACCAAATGCGAATCCCAGAGCTTGTCGTAGAGCGTTTTGCCGGCCATCAGACGGTTCCTCATCAGCTTGTTTCTATGCCCTGGGCTTATCAATAACCCTTTGGCTTGTGAGGCCGATCCTATGGGGTTAGATTAAATAACTCAAATTCATATTTTTTATGCTTTGGATAACCAACTGGAATGCGACATGGACTTGGCTAACCTCAACGCTTTTATTGCCATCGCCGAGACCGGCAGTTTTTCCGGCGCTGGCGAACGCCTTCATCTGACGCAACCGGCGATCAGCAAGCGCATCGCCGGGCTTGAGCAGCAATTGAAGGTGCGGCTGTTCGACCGACTGGGTCGCGAAGTAGGCCTGACCGAGGCCGGTCGTGCCCTGCTGCCACGGGCTTATCAGATTCTCAATGTGCTCGACGACACCCGCCGCGCCCTGACCAACCTGACCGGTGAAGTCAGCGGCCGTCTGACCCTGGCCACCAGTCACCACATCGGCCTGCACCGCTTGCCGCCTCTATTGAGGGAGTTCACCCGCCGCTACCCACAGGTTGCGCTGGATATTCAGTTCCTCGATTCGGAAGTGGCCTACGAGGAAATTCTCCACGGCCGCGCCGAACTGGCGGTCATCACCCTCGCGCCAGAGCCACACACCTTGGTCAAAGCCACGCCGGTATGGGACGACCCGCTGGATTTCGTCGTCGCCCCGGAGCACTCGCTGATCAATAACGGCGTCGTCAGTCTGGCGGACATTGCCGGTCATCCGGCGGTTTTCCCCGGCGGCAACACCTTTACTCATCATATCGTCCAGCGTTTGTTCGAAGCCCAAGGCCTCACGCCGAACATCGCCATGAGCACCAACTATCTGGAAACCATCAAGATGATGGTCTCCATTGGCCTGGCCTGGAGCGTGCTGCCGCGCACCATGCTCGACGAACAAGTGGCAAGCATCGCATTGCCGGGCATACAGCTCACTCGCCAGCTAGGCTATATCTTGCACACCGAACGGACGCTATCGAATGCAGCTAGAGCCTTCATGGCCCTGCTGGATGCACAAATCGATCGGCCAGGGATCCCGGCCTGACTTGTGCTACTTCTATAGAGCCGCTCCTGTGCCTAACGCCACTCAGCTCAAGGCCCGCTGACAATGCCGAAATCCGTTGACCGAACTCCGCCGATGCCGCGAATCCAGGCCGTCGATCCGCGCCATTCCGAGCAGAGCTGGGAAAGCGCGCCGCAACTGCTCGCTGCACTCAACGGCGCGCGTCTCGGTGCCTGGTATTGGGACATCGAGCGCGGCCAGATCAGCTGGTCGCGGGGCACCCAGGCGTTGTTCGGTTTCGATCCACGGCAGCCGTTGCCCGCCGACCTGGAATACCTCGACCTGCTGCCGCCGGAAGACCGCGCGAAAACCGTGCGCGCGTTCCACGCAGTGATCGCCGGCGCCCCGTTGGAGCAGGCGATGCATCACCGCATTCGCTGGCCCGACGGCAGCCTGCACTGGCTGGAGATCAGCGGCAGCCTGTTGCCGGACAAGAACGGTCGGCCCCGAATGATCGGGGTGATTCGCGAAATCACCCACCAACGCCAGCGCGAGCAGGCCCTGAGCAGCTCGGAGAAACGTTTCGCTACACTTTTCCACCTGTGCCCGAACATGGTGCTGCTGACCCGTCAGGAGGACGGCCTGATCAGCGAGGCCAATCAGTATTTCGAAAGCCTGTTCGGCTGGCCGGTGCAAAGCGCGATCGGCCGCACCACCCTGGAACTGGGCTTGTGGGTGCATCCCGAGCAACGTGCCGAACTGGTGAAAAAAACCAAGGCCAAGGGCGAACTGATCAGCATGGAAGTGCAGTTCCGCGCCAGCAACGGCCAAGTCCACGACGGCATCCTCAGCGCGCAGAAAGTCGAGCTCGAGGGCCAGCCCTATCTGCTCAGCACGTTCCTCGACACCACCGAACGCAAAGCCGCCGAACTGGCCTTGAAGGACAGCCAGGAACGCCTCGACCTGGCGCTGGATTCAGCACAACTTGGCACCTGGGACTGGCACATCCCCAGCGGCATGCTTTACGGCTCGGCGCGCGCTGCGCAATTGCACGGGCTGGAGCCGATTCCATTCCATGAATCATTCGAGGAGTTTTTCGAAGGCGTGCCGGGCGAGGAGCGCGACACTATGCGCGACGCCTACCGCAGCCTGCGCGAGGGCCCCGCCGGCAATTATCAACTGACCTATCGCGTGCAATTGCCCGACGGCAGCTCGCGCTATCTGGAAAGCCGCGCCCGCCTGTACCGCGACGACAACGGCGCGCCGCTGCGCATGGCCGGCACGCTGCTGGACATCACCGATCAGGTCGAGCGGGAGCAGCGGCTGGTGGCATCGGAAGAAAAATTCGCCACGCTGTTCCAGGTCAGCCCCGATCCGATCTGCGTGACGCGCCAGGAAACCGGGGAGTTCATCGAGATCAATTCGAGCTTCAGCCAAACCTTTGGCTGGAGCGCCGCCGATGTGATCGGCCACACCGCCGAGGAAATCGGCCTGTGGGACGCCTCGGCGAAAAGCCTGCAACGCATCGAGCGGGTGATTCGCGAACAAGGCCTGAGTAACGTGGCCATTCTCGTCCAGCACAAGGACGGCCAGTCGCTGACCTGCGTGATTTCCAGTCGGCAGATCAGCGTCGGCGATCAGCCGTGCATCGTCACCACCCTGCGCGACATCACCCAGCAACAGCGCTCGGAAGCGGCGCTTAAGGCCAGCGAAGAAAAATTCGCCAAGGCGTTTCACTCCAGCCCCGACGCCATCACCATCACCGAGCGCGACACCGGGCGTTATCTAGAGGTCAACGACGGCTTTTGTCGCCTCACCGGCTACCGCGCCGACGAAGTGGTGGGTAAAACCGTTTACCAAGTAGGCATCTGGGCCGAAGAAAAGCAGCGCTCGACGCTTCTCGCCGAACTGCAGATCAAGGGCCGCGTGCATCATCAGGAGATGCTCGGGCGCAACAAGCGCGGCGAATTGCTGACTGTCGAGGTCTCGGTCGAGCCAATCACCCTCAATGAAACCGCGTGCCTGCTGCTGACCGCGCGCGACGTCAGCCTGTTGAAAAACGCCGAAGCGCAGATTCGTCACTTGGCCTACCACGACCCGCTGACCAACCTGCCCAACCGCGCGCTGCTGATGGATCGCCTGAGTCAGCAGATCGCCCTGCTCAAGCGCCACAATCTGCGCGGCGCCTTGCTGTTTCTCGACCTCGATCACTTCAAGCACATCAACGATTCCCTCGGCCACCCGGTCGGCGACACCGTGCTGAAAATCATCACCGCGCGGCTCGAAGCCAGCGTGCGCATGGAAGACACGGTGGCGCGCCTCGGTGGCGATGAATTCGTGGTGTTGCTCAGCGGCCTCGAAGGTTCGCGCAGTGAGGTCAGCGAGCAAGTACGTGCCTTGGCCGACACCATTCGCGAATTGCTTTCGGAGCCGATGTTCCTCGATGGCCAGCGCCTGCAAGTGACGCCGAGCATTGGCGTCGCGCTGATTCCCGATCATGGCTCGACGCCGACCGACCTGCTCAAACGCGCCGACATCGCCCTGTACCGGGCCAAGGATTCCGGGCGCAACACCACGCAGATGTATCACAACACCATGCAGAAAGCGGCCAGCGAACGCTTGCGCATGGAGACCGATCTGCGCCTGGCGCTATCACGCGGCGAGTTCAACGTGCACTTTCAGCCGCAAGTCGATGCCCGCGACAACCGCATCATTGGCGCCGAAGCCCTGGTGCGCTGGAACCATCCCGAACTCGGCGCGCAATCGCCTACTGAATTCATCAAAGTGCTGGAAGACAGCGGTCTGATCCTCGAAGTCGGCACGTGGATCCTCGATGAAGCCTGCAACGCCTTCAAACAATTGATCGCACTGAAACTCGTCGACCCGCTCAACTTCAGCCTGTGCGTGAACATCAGCCCGCGGCAGTTCCGCCAGAACGATTTCGTCGAACGCATCGAACACAGCATGACCAGCCACGGCCTGCCCTGCTCGCTGCTGAAACTGGAGATTACCGAAGGCATCGTCATTCAGAATCTGGACGACACCATCAGCAAAATGCGCCGCTTGAAAAAGCTCGGCGTGAGTTTCGCCATGGACGATTTCGGCACCGGTTATTCATCACTGACGTACCTGAAACGGCTGCCGGTCGACACGCTGAAAATCGACCAGTCGTTTATCCGCGATGCGACCACCGACTCCAATGTCGCTGAGATCATTCGCGCAATTGTCGCGATGGCCCGCAGCCTCGAGCTGGAAGTGATTGCCGAAGGCGTGGAGACGCCGGAGCAGTTGGCGTTTTTGCAGGGGTTGGACTGCCATTTGTATCAGGGCTATTTGCACAGCCGGCCGGTGGCGCTGGAGGATCTGAAGAAACTGCTCGAATAGCGGACGCAAAAAAGGGCGCCATCGCTGGCGCCCTTTTTTGTTGCCCTGGGGTTATTGCAGAACGGGCTGCTGCGCTCCATTGATCGGGATGCGCTTGGCTTTCGCTTCTTCCGGGATCACACGGAGCAGGTCGATGCTCAGCAGGCCGTTGCGCAGGGCAGCGTCCTTGATCTCGATGTGATCGGCCAGACGGAACGACAGCTTGAAGGCTCGCTGGGCGATGCCTTGATGCAAGAACGTGACGCTCTCGTCAGTGTCACGCTTGCCGCCACTGATGGTCAGCACACCCTTCTCGACTTGCAGGTCCAGGTCTTCTTCCTGGAAACCGGCGGCCGCAACGACGATACGGTATTGGTCATCACCGTGTTTTTCGACGTTGTAAGGTGGGTAGCTGCTGCCTGGCTCGTTGCGCAGGGCGGTTTCGAACAGGTCGTTGAAACGGTCGAAACCTACCGAGGAACGGAACAGTGGCGCGAGAGAAAATGCAGTACTCATGATTCAAATCTCCTGAAAACAATCAGCAAGGTTTTGTGTCTCCGCGACCCGAATTCGGCATCGCGTAACCCTTAGATAGGGACCGCTGTTTTGATTTCAAGAGATTATTTTGAGATTTTTTATGCGGCCTCGACGAGCGGCAATCCGAGCAAACGCGAGACCTGATCCGGCTCGGTTTCGCGGCGCAGAACGGTGAAAAGCTCGACGGCTTGCGGGTAGTTGCGCGTCAGCATGGCCAGCCATTGCTTGAGGCGACCGGGCGATTGGCGCGCGGTCATTTGCGCCTTGGCCTGCAGCCAAAAGTCCTGAATCAGCGGCATCAGCTCGGCCCAGGTCATCTCGACGACCTCTTCGCCAGCGCGCGCCGCAGCGATCTGCCGAGCGAGATCCGGGCGGGAGACCAGACCCCGACCGAGCATAATGTCTTCGACACCGCTGATTTCGCGGCACCGACGCCAGTCTTCGACGCTCCAGATGTCCCCGTTGGCAAACACCGGCACCTTGACCACGTCCTGCACACGCGGGATCCACTCCCAATGAGCAGGCGGTTTGTAGCCGTCCATTTTCGTCCGCGCATGCACGACGATGTGCTCTGCCCCGCCTTCGGCCAGCGCCGTGGCGCAGACCAGCGAGCCGTCAGGGCTGTCGAAACCCAGACGCATTTTTGCCGTGACAGGGATGTGCGCCGGCACGGCGCGACGGACGTGCTCGACAATCTGGTTGAGCAGCTCCGGCTCCTTGAGCAGCACGGCGCCGCCGCGGGATTTGTTGACGGTCTTGGCCGGGCAGCCGAAGTTCAGATCGATCACTTCCGAGCCAAGCTCGCAGGCCAGCGCGGCGTTTTCCGCCAGGCACACCGGATCGGAACCGAGCAATTGCACGCGCAGCGGCACACCGGACGCGGTGCGAGCACCGTTGAGCAGCTCGGGGCCGAATTTGTGGAAGTAAGCCGGTGTGAGCAACTGGTCGTTGACCCGAATGAATTCGGTCACGCACCAATCAATGCCGCCAACGCGGGTCAGCACGTCGCGCAGGATGTCGTCGACCAACCCTTCCATGGGCGCCAGAGCAATTTGCATGGGGAAACACTACTTGGAGAAAAACGTGCGGCAGTTTACTGGATATCGCAGAAAACCGCAGGACAACACATATCTCTGTGGAAGCGAGCCTGCTCGCGAAGACGGTCTGTCAGCTCATGCATGCGTGACTGACCTGACGCTTTCGCGAGCAGGCTCGCTCCCACGGGTGAGATTTACATCGCCTCTGCAATATGGATCGCCGGGCCATAGCCTTCGATAAATTCAGCGGGCATGCGCTTGGGCTTGCCGGTCGACAGCTCGATGCAGACAAACGTGGTCTGCGCGCGCAACAGGGTGGCGTTGTCGCTGGGGCGTTTGAGTTGGAAATGTCGAGTCATTTTCAGGCGCTGGTCCCAGTCGACGATCCAGGTCGCCAGTTGCAGTTCATCACCTTCATAGGCGGCGGCCAGGTAATCGATTTCGTGGCGGACAACGGCCATCGCCCGATCCAGCCGCCGGTATTCGACCAGGTCCAGGCCGAGGCGCTGCGAATGGCGCCAGGCGCAGCGCTCGAGCCAGGTCACGTACACCGCGTTATTGGCGTGCCCGAGCCCGTCGATGTCTTCGGCGCCTACTTGCAGATCAATGGTAAACGGCGTTGCCCGATCCCAGCCCATGCCCCACTCCCGGTCAAAGTATTCAACCGGGGCAGTGTAACGGAGCTCAGGCCGATTGGCGCGCCTGAAGGCTGCGACCGGCAAGCAGTGATAACACACCATCAATCACTCGAGGGTCGGCCAGCACGCGTTGATGGCCGCCGCTTTCCAGGCGCAGCAGGCGACTGTCGAACCAGGCTTCGTGAATCAATTGCGATTCCTTTACCGAGACGAAATTGTCGTCCTCGGCATGCACGATCAGGCCGGGCATATCCAGTTGATAGTGGGCAACGTCAAGCGTCGCGGCGCGCATGCCGACGTCCTGCTCGACTTGACGAATGAACGCCGAGCGCGCGCGCGGCGGCATGCCGACCATGTGCGCGAATCCGCGCAGTACGCCGAGAATGCGCGACGGGGCGGCGATGCTGACCAGGGTTTCGGTGCGCAACCCCAATTGCACGGCGAGCATCGCGCTGGCGCCGCCCATGGAGTGTCCGATAACCGCTTGCAGCGGCGGCAATTCGGCAGCGGCTTCAAGCATGGCGCGGGCGAACAGCACCACATTGGCTTCGCGCCCAGGGGAGCGACCATGGGCCGGGCCGTCGAGTGCGACGACTGTATAACCGGCATCGACCAGCGCATTGATCAGCGAAGCGAATTGCGTTGGCCGCCCTTCCCAACCATGCATCAGCAGCACCGTAGGGCCTTGGCCCCAGCGCAGCGCCGACAGGCCGAAGCGCAACGTGATGCGTTCGGAGCTGGCCAACAGCGGCAGCTCCCAATCCCGCAGCGGTAGCGCGCGGGGCGTCATGAACGCCAGGCGCATTTTGCTCGCCACCAGTTTCGGTGCAAACCAGCCCAAGGTACCGTTAACGCCACGAACCCACTTCAACGCGTTCATCGCTCTCTCCTCAGGCTTGCTGCCTTCAGGTCAACGCACCGCCGACTTGGCAGCGCGCAGCAGTCGATCGGATAACTCTCCCGGGCCCAGCGCTCTTGCCAGCGCCAGACCGCCCACCATCAGCGCGACGTCGGCCAGAGCCTTGTCGGTGTCTTCCGGGCTGGCCGCCAGTTGCGCGACCATCAGCTCCAGATGCTCGTTCAGCGCGATGCGGAACGATTCCGGCAAACGCCCCAGCTCACCAATCGAAGCCGGAATCGGGCACGCCGCGTCGCTGGAATCACGGTGTTTGCGCGACAGGTAAAACGCAGCCACCAAGGCGCGACGCTCTTCGCCGGTCAGATCGGCATCCATGTCGGCAATCAAGTCGCGACGGCGGCCCAGCAGCTGTTTGAACGCTTCGAGCATCATCGCGTCCTTGCTTTCGAAGTGTGCGTAGAAGCCGCCGACGGTCAGGCCGGCTGCGCCCATCACTTCGCCCACGCTCGGATCTGCAGGGCCGCGCTGAATCAGTGCAGCGCTGGCAGCCTTGAGGATGCGTTCGCGGGTTTGAGCTTTTTTATCGTTCATCGTTGCCTCCGAATATTACGACTAGAATATTATTCGCATAATAATATTCCGCAAGTCATGAATATGACCGCTGGTCTGAAGCACAGTGTAAGGAAAATGGAGAATTGGCCAAACGCCAGACAAACAAAAGGGCCATTCAATAATTGAATGACCCTTATAAAATCCCGCAGAGCGGGTAATCGTGGCGTCCCCTAGGGGACTCGAACCCCTGTTACCGCCGTGAAAGGGCGGTGTCCTAGGCCACTAGACGAAGGGGACACAAACCCTTCTATACAACTGATCAGTGCTGAGAGCTGATCGATTCAAGGCCGGTGTGGCCAGACCTTGAACTGTAAAATTGGTGGAGCTAAGCGGGATCGAACCGCTGACCTCCTGCATGCCATGCAGGCGCTCTCCCAGCTGAGCTATAGCCCCGGATTTTTCGCCTCGCGGCGGAGTGATCTCTTGCAACATCACTTCTGTAAAACTGGCGTCCCCTAGGGGACTCGAACCCCTGTTACCGCCGTGAAAGGGCGGTGTCCTAGGCCACTAGACGAAGGGGACGCAAACCCTTCTATACAACTGATCAACGCTGAGTGTTGATCGCTTCAAGGCCGGTGTGGCCAGACCTCGAAGTGTAAATTGGTGGAGCTAGACGGGATCGAACCGTCGACCTCTTGCATGCCATGCAAGCGCTCTCCCAGCTGAGCTATAGCCCCTCATCGCTGAGGACGGGGCGAATCTTAAGGGCGTATCGAAAGCCTGTCAAACTTATTTTTGAAAAATTTCAAAATTTTTTGCCGGGATAACAATCACTTACCGCCCTCCCCCGTAAATTCGGGAGAAACGCCGAAGGCAGGATCAAAAGATCGCAGCCTTCGGCAGTCCTGCAAAGAAGCAAAAGCAATCAGGCGATGGCGCCCAAGAGCTTTTCCCACTCTTTGTTTTCTTTCTTCGACACGCCACCCAGCAGGTCAATCGCCTGTCGCAAGCGGAAACGGGTCAGGTCCGGGCCGAGGATTTCCATCGCATCGAGCACCGACACCGAACTCGCCTGCCCGGTGATCGCAGCAAACATCAGCGGCATCGCATCGCGCAGTTTCAATTCGAGCGATTCGACTACCGCCTGGATCGTCGCGGTGATGCTGTCCTTCTCCCACTGACGCAGGCTTTCCAGCTTCCACAGGATCAACTGCATCAACTGACGAACCTGATCGCCGGAGAGTTTTTTCGACTCGAACAGCTTGGCATCCGGATTCACGCCGCCGGCAAAGAAGAACCCCGCCAGCGGTGCGACCTGGCTGAAGGTTTCAACCCGGCCCTGCACGTGCGGCGCGATCTTCATCATGTACTCGGGATTGAACGCCCACTTCTGCACCCGCGCAGCGAATTCTTCCACAGGCAGGTCGCGCAGCCACTGGCCGTTGAGCCACGACAGCTTCTCGATGTCGAAGATCGGCCCGCCGAGGGACACCCGCTTGAGGTCGAAATTGTCGACCATTTCCTGCAGCGAGAACTTCTCGCGCTCGTCCGGCATCGACCAGCCCATGCGCCCGAGGTAGTTGAGCATCGCTTCCGGCATGAAGCCCATGCGCTCGTAGAACGTCACCGAGGTCGGGTTCTTGCGCTTGGACAGCTTGCTCTTGTCCGGGTTACGCAGCAGCGGCATGTAGCACAGCTCTGGTTGTTCCCAGCCGAAGTATTCGTAGAGCAAGATCAGTTTCGGTGCCGATGGCAGCCATTCCTCGCCACGCAAGACATGAGTAATGCCCATCAGGTGATCGTCGACCACGTTGGCAAGGAAGTACGTCGGCAGGCCGTCGGTCTTCATCAGCACTTGCATGTCCATGCGATCCCACGGGATCTCGACGTCGCCACGCAGCATGTCCGGCACCACGCAGACGCCTTCGCTCGGCACCTTCATGCGAATCACGTGCGGTTCGCCAGCGGCCAGGCGCGCCGCGACTTCTTCCTTCGACAGCAACAGTGCGCGGCCGTCGTAGCGCGGAGTTTCGCCGCGAGCCATTTGCTCGGCGCGCATCTGATCGAGTTCTTCAGCCGTGCAGAAGCACGGGAACGCATGGCCCATGTCGACCAGTTGCTGGCAGTACTTCTGATAGATATCGCCGCGCTCGCTCTGCCGATATGGGCCGTGCGGGCCGCCGACGTCCGGGCCTTCGCTCCAGTCAATGCCGAGCCAGCGCAGGGCGTCGAAGATCTGCTGTTCGGACTCGCGGGTCGAACGCAACTGATCGGTGTCTTCGATGCGCAGGATGAACTCACCGCCATACTGCTTGGCAAAGCAGTAGTTGAACAATGCGATGTAAGCGGTACCTACGTGGGGGTCCCCGGTAGGCGATGGCGCGATGCGAGTGCGGACGGTGGTCATGGCTTGTCTCGAAAAAATGAAGAGCAGAACAATCAAGCGGCGAATGGTAACAGGCGACACCCGCCCCGCTCCAGCGGGCAGGTATTTAAGCCAGATACCCTAAGGCCTTCCGATTGTGTGAAGGCCATTCCCGAGCAGGCTCGCTCCCACAAGGAACGATCCCTTATACCGTAAGCAATCGCTCGCGCAGTTTGGCAATCTCATCGCGCATCTGCGCCGCTGCTTCGAATTCCAGATCCCGCGCCAGTTGGTACATCTTCTCTTCCAGCGCGCGGATGCGTTTGGTGATTTCGCTGGGCGAGCGCAACTCGGCTTCGTACTTGGCGTTCTCTTCGGCGGCCTTGGCCATGCCTTTGCGCTTCTTGCTGCGCGAACCCGGCACGGTGGCGCCTTCCATGATGTCGGCGACGTCCTTGATCACACCTTTCGGGGTGATGCCGTTCTCAAGGTTGAAGGCGATCTGTTTCTCGCGACGGCGCTCGGTCTCGCCAATCGCCCGCTCCATCGAACCGGTCATGCGATCGGCGTAGAGAATCGCCCGGCCATTGAGGTTACGCGCAGCGCGACCGATGGTCTGGATCAGCGAGCGCTCGGAGCGCAGGAAGCCTTCCTTGTCGGCGTCGAGAATCGCCACAAGTGACACTTCCGGCATATCGAGGCCTTCACGCAGCAGGTTGATCCCGACCAGCACATCGAACACGCCGAGGCGCAAGTCGCGGATGATCTCGACGCGCTCGACGGTGTCAATGTCCGAGTGCAGGTAACGCACGCGCACGCCGTGGTCGGCGAGGTAATCGGTCAGGTCTTCGGCCATGCGCTTGGTCAGCGTGGTGACCAGCACCCGCTCTTCTATCGCCACGCGTTTGGTGATTTCCGAGAGCAAGTCATCGACCTGGGTCAGCGCCGGCCGCACTTCAACCTGTGGGTCGACCAGACCGGTCGGCCGCACTACTTGTTCGACCACGCGCCCGGCGTGCTCGGCTTCATAGTTGCCGGGCGTCGCCGAGACGAAAATGGTCTGCGGGCTGACCCCTTCCCACTCGTCGAAACGCATGGGCCGGTTATCCAGCGCCGAAGGCAGGCGGAAGCCGTACTCGACCAGGGTTTCCTTGCGCGAACGGTCGCCCTTATACATCGCACCGACCTGCGGCACGCTGACGTGGGATTCGTCGATGACCAACAGCGCGTCGGCGGGCAAGTAGTCGTAAAGCGTGGGTGGCGCCGCGCCGGATGGACGCCCGGACAGGTAACGTGAGTAGTTTTCGATGCCGTTACAGTAACCCAGTTCGAGGATCATCTCCAGATCGAAACGGGTGCGCTGTTCCAGACGCTGGGCTTCCACCAGTTTGTTGTTGCTGCGCAGGTATTCGAGGCGCTCCTGCAATTCGACCTTGATGCCTTCGATGGCGTCGAGCAGGGTTTCCCTAGGCGTCACGTAGTGGCTCTTCGGATAGAAGGTGAAGCGCGGCATCTTGCGGATGACTTCGCCGGTCAGCGGATCGAAGGCGGAAATGCTCTCGACCTCGTCATCGAACAGCTCGATACGAATCGCTTCCAGATCCGATTCCGCCGGGAAGATGTCGATCACGTCGCCGCGCACGCGGAACGTTGCCCGGGCGAAATCCATGTCGTTGCGGGTGTACTGCAAGTCCGCCAAGCGCCGCAGCAGCGCGCGCTGATCGAGCTTGTCGCCGCGATCCACGTGCAAGACCATTTTCAGATAGGTTTCAGGACTGCCCAGACCGTAGATGCACGACACCGTGGTGACGATGATCGCGTCCTTGCGCTCGAGCAACGCTTTGGTTGCGGACAGGCGCATCTGCTCGATGTGGTCGTTGATCGACGCGTCCTTCTCGATGAAGGTGTCGGACGACGGCACATACGCTTCGGGCTGGTAGTAGTCGTAGTAGGAAACGAAATATTCCACGGCGTTGTTCGGGAAGAACGCCTTGAACTCCCCGTACAACTGCGCGGCCAGGGTCTTGTTCGGCGCCAGCACCAGCGTCGGACGCTGTACCTGGGAGATGACGTTGGCGATGCTGAAAGTCTTGCCCGAGCCGGTCACACCGAGCAGTGTCTGGTGCGCCAGCCCGGCTTCAATGCCTTCTACCAACTGGCGAATGGCTTCCGGCTGATCGCCGGCGGGCTCGAAGCGGGTGACTAGCTGGAATTCCGACATACACACCTCTGGAATCGCGGCATTTCCGAGTCAGACGGAGCACCGCGAGGACGACCGCAAACGACCGATGTCGCGCAAGAAAAATCTGGATTGTGCTTAATGTGGTGGCGATTGCCCGGGCTTTCAAGGCAAACGTCCTACATCCGGTAAAGACTCTGACAAAGTCAATCGACTAACGGTCAAGAAATAATCGGAAAAACTTACCGCAAAAGCCGATTCGCCTGTCGCCATTGCGCGGTGATGGCCTCTATACTAGCTCCCCGTTTGTGCACCGCTCTAGTGCATTCGGCTGGAGCGCTACACGTCCCTCCACTCTCCATTCAGAGCCGCCGTAATAATGAGCCTGTTCTCCGCTGTCGAAATGGCACCCCGCGATCCAATCCTGGGTCTCAACGAAGCATTCAACGCCGATACCCGGACCACCAAGGTCAACCTGGGTGTGGGCGTCTACTGCAACGAAGAGGGGCGAATTCCACTGCTGCGCGCAGTGATCGAAGCCGAGACGATTCGCGTCGCGCAACACGCTTCGCGCGGTTACCTGCCAATCGATGGCATCGCTGCCTACGACCAGGCTGTGCAGAAGCTGCTGTTCGGCAACGACTCGCCGCTGATCAGCGCCGGTCGCGTCATCACCACTCAGGCCGTCGGCGGCACTGGCGCACTGAAAATCGGTGCCGACTTCCTCAAGCAACTGCTGCCGAACGCCGTCGTGGCGATCAGCGATCCGAGCTGGGAAAACCACCGTGCACTGTTCGAAACCGCCGGGTTCCCGGTGCAGAACTACCGTTACTACGACGCTGCCACCCACGACGTGAACCGTGCCGGCATGCTCGACGACCTCAACGCCCTGCCGGACGGCTCGATCGTTGTCCTGCACGCTTGCTGCCACAACCCGACCGGCGTCGACCTGACCCCGGCGGACTGGAACAAGGTGCTGGAAGTGGTCAAGGCCAAAGGTCACGTGCCGTTCCTCGACATGGCTTATCAGGGTTTCGGCGACGGCATCGATGAAGACGCCGCCGCTGTGCGCCTGTTCGCTGAATCCGGCCTGACCTTTTTCGTCTCGAGCTCGTTCTCCAAGTCGTTCTCGCTGTACGGCGAACGCGTTGGCGCGCTGTCGATCATCAGCGAATCGAAAGAAGAAAGCGCGCGCGTGCTGTCGCAGGTCAAACGCGTGATCCGCACCAACTACTCCAACCCACCGACCCACGGCGCCAGCATTGTTGCTGCGGTGCTGAACAGCCCGGAACTGCGCGCGCAGTGGGAAGCCGAGCTGGCCGAAATGCGCCTGCGCATTCGCGGCATGCGCGAGCAGATGGTGGCCCTGCTGGCGGAAAAAGCCCCAGGCCGCGACTTCAGCTTCGTCGGTCGTCAGCGCGGGATGTTCTCCTACTCCGGCCTGACCACTGAACAAGTGCATCGCCTGCGTAACGAGTTCGGCATCTACGCTCTGGACACGGGTCGCATTTGCGTGGCGGCGCTGAACCAGAGCAACATCAAGGCTGTGACGGACGCGATCGTTCAGGTCATCTGATTTCGCCGCGTGATGAAAAACGGGAAGCCTTGAACGGCTTCCCGTTTTTATTTGTCTCAGAAAACGCCTTGCAACTCTAGACTGCACACAATTCTGAACGGTAGGAGCTGACGAGTGAAACGAGGCTGCGATCTTTTGATCTTGTTTTAAGATCAAGATCAAAAGATCGCAGCGTTCCGCAGCTCCTACCGGTTTTGTGTACACCCGAGATTTTTGAAGAGAACCCATATGAAAAACGACAACCTGCGCGCCGACCGTGATGACCTGGATGATTTCATCCCGCGCGCTCCGGCCAAGCGTGAAAAGAGCCTGGTGCTGCAAGTCGCCACCGGGGTATTCCTCGGTGGCCTGGCCCTGTGGCTGGTGCAACTGGCGGCGACGGCGGTCTATGCCAAGCTGATGCTCGGCACGATTACCTTCGGCAGTTAAGCCAGCTCGGCCGAGCGTTGAGTGGCAGCATCGTCGTAAATCACATACAGCGATTCGGCGACCTGGCTCTTGATGGCCTTGCTGCTTTCAAGACCAAGGACGAAACCTTCAGCCTTGCCGCCAGCGCGGTTCAATTCTTCGGCGGTGCTTGCCCCGGTGATTGCATCGAAAAGTTTTTCGGCGTGCGGGCCGATACCTTTGGGCAGGCTGATCTGTGCAGTGCTCATGCGAGCACCTCGGTGTTACGGGTGATTTGAGTCATGGCGCGTACCTTTGCGGCGAATGGCCGGCAGCGCGTGTGACCACTTCCGGGCTGCCATGGTAGACCTCTGAGGCCTTTCTGGTAACCGCCAATCGCTGACAAAGTGCCGTCCGTCCCGCTGAATCGCAAAAGTTGCCAGGCGATGCTTGACTTCTCTTTTTGAATCAGTAACATACGCACCAATTCCGCAATAGCTCAGTTGGTAGAGCAAGTGACTGTTAATCACTGGGTCCCTGGTTCGAGTCCAGGTTGTGGAGCCAAATAGCAAAGCCCCTGAATCGCAAGGTTCAGGGGCTTTTTTGTGGGCGCACGAAAAATACCAAAAGGCCGATCTGTTTGGGCAGATCGGCCTTTTCCGTTTCAGACGCAGCGGTCAGACATGTTCGCTGCTTTTCACCTGCACCTTTGGCGCGCCATGGCCATGGTCGTGGTCATCCGGCTCGATCACCGGCACTTCCTTGCCATCGCAGTCATGCAGCTTGCCGTCGCTGAAGTAATCGCCTTCACGCAGCGCGGCGAGATCGCGATAACGCAGGGTGCGCTCTTCGGCGGCGGCGAACACCGATTGTTGATCCGAATTGCCGGTCGTGAAGTGGTTGAATGCCAGGTTGAGCAGGATCGCCATGATTGCCGACGAACTGATGCCCGAATGGAAAATCGTCGCGAACCAGCTCGGGAAGTGATCGTAGAAGTTCGGCGCGGCGATCGGGATCATGCCGAAACCGATCGAAGTGGCCACGATGATCAGGTTGACGTTGTTGCGGTAGTCCACCTTCGACAACGTGCGAATGCCGCTCGCCGCCACGGTGCCGAACAGCACGATCCCGGCGCCGCCGAGGACAGAAGTCGGCACGGCGGCAATCACCCGGCCCATGAACGGCAGCAGGCCGAGGACGACGAGAAACAGACCGCCGGTGGCCACCACGAAACGGCTCTTGATCCCGGTCACCGCCACCAGACCGACGTTTTGCGCGAAAGCACTTTGCGTAAACGAACCGAAGATCGGCGCAAACATGCTCGACAGCATGTCGGCACGCAGGCCGTTGCCCAAGCGTTTGGAATCGACCTTGGTGTCAATGATCTCGCCCACGGCGAGGATGTCCGCCGAGGTTTCCACCAGCGTCACCATGACCACAATGCACATCGACAGGATCGCAGCGAAATGGAAGGTCGGCATGCCGAAGTGGAACGGTGTCGGGAAGCCGAACATGGGGCCGGTGGTCACACTGGAGAAATCCGCCATGCCAAGGAACACCGCCAGCACCGTGCCGATGACCATGGCCAGCAGAATCGACAGCCGAGAAATGGTCGCGCTGCCAACCTTGCTCAGCAGCAACACCAGCACCAGCGTGACCGCCGCCAGACCGATGTTCTGCATGCTGCCGAAGTCCGGCGCGTGGCTGTTGCCGCCCATCGCCCAGCGTGCGGCCACCGGCATCAGCGTCAGGCCGATGGTGGTGATCACAATGCCGGTGACCAGCGGCGGAAAGAACTTGGTGATGCGTGAGAATACCGGCGTGATCAGCAAGCCGATCAACGAGGCGGCAATCACCGCACCCAGCACCGATTGGAAACCGCCCTCCCCGCCGCTGCTGACGATCGCAACCATGGTCGCCACGCCGGAGAACGATACGCCCTGGACCAGCGGCAGCTGACAGCCAAAAAACGGCAGACCCAGGGTTTGCAGCAACGTCGCCAGCCCCCCCGCAAACAATGAAGCAGCAATCAACAGACCAATGTCCGCCGGCGACAGACCGGCCGCCTGGCCAATGATCAGTGGCACCGCAACAATACCGCCGTACATGGTCAGAACATGTTGCAGGCCGTAAGCCATATTCGCGCCGACCCCGAGGTTTTCGTCCTCGGGCCGTTGGTGTGAAACATGGGGCGTTTTCATGGTGGGGGGTTCCCTGGTTTTTGTTATGCGCACACTGTATTCAATACTCAGGACAAATGTCCATAGAGTTGTATACAACTTGTCAGTCACATAATGGTTAGGTAGCCATCCAACCTTCTAGCCTGCGCTTCTTGCCCCAACAAATCCGGCAACACATCCCCGCTGCGTCCGCGCCAGTGCCCACTAGGCTGAAATGTTCACGGCGACCGACGGTACAGTCGCGCTCTTTTTTATACATATAAAGTATGCATAATGAAGTCATTCAAGATTCAGTACGACAAAAGCAAAAACGCAGCCAACAAACTCAAGCACAAAGGCATCAGCCTCGCCGAAGCCGAACCGGTTTTCCATGACGAACGCGCACTGACACTTGAGGACAACGACCATGACGAGCAACGCTGGATTACCCTCGGCCTCGATGCCAAAGGTCGTGTGCTTGCCGTTGCTTACAGCTACCGCGAAGCCAATGTTGTTCGAATCATTTCCGCACGTCTCGCCACACCCAGCGAACGGCGCGCGTATTTTCAGGAGGCTTGACCGATGAAAGACGAATATGACTTTTCCGCAGGTAAACGCGGCGCAGTAGCGCCGAACAAGGGCAAGACCCGCATCACCATCATGCTTGACGACGCGGTGATCGAAGCGGCGCGTACGGCCGCAGAAGCCGAGGGCTTTGGCTACCAGACTGTGATCAACAACACCCTTCGCCATGCTTTGCTTGATGGCGCACGCCAGCTGGACCGCTCTGACGATTCGGGCCTGTCGGGGCAATTCAAGAAAGGCATCACCGCCACCGATCTCAAGAGTCTCGAGCGAAAGCTGTCGGCGGCCATCGGCGAGATTCGTCGCGTATTGGAGCCTGATGTAAAGCCTTAGATGGAGGCTGGCGCGATGACCCGAGTCAGCGCTTGCCGCACTCGCGGTGACTCAGGCACCTGAAGGTCGAACTCTCGCTGCATCAAGCCAATCAGCTCACCGACATCCACCACGTCGCGCCGTTCACTGTCCGATCCAATGTGATGCACCGCAAAGCTGCCGTTGTTCAGCGTCTTCCGCCAGCCATCGCCAGTGCGCGCGACCATCAGGCGCTGGGCAAAGGGTGAGTCGGGATGCGTCGAGACGTACCAGTTACCAACGGTGTAGTCGATGTGTTCCTGGCGCTGCAAATCGAACAGATACATCGGCCGCCACTCGCCCGCGACTTTGGCGCGCAGCAGGTAGCCGTCGATCAGCTTTTCGATGCAATAGGGTTCGTGCGGGGTGGGTTGCTCATCTTCACTGTCGAGCAACAGCGGCGCGGTGGGCACCATGCCACCGAAGCCGACATCGGTGATGTAACGCACTTCGTCGATGGTCACCAGACTCAAACGATGGGTTCGCGCCGTCCAACTGCCTTCCGGCTGATTCATCACCACGCGCCCGCTGATCGCCCGTGCGTCGAAGCCCAATTCCAGCAACAGCGCGAAGAACAGGTGGTTGAGTTCGTAGCAATAGCCGCCGCGACCGCCACGCAGGATTTTCTCTTCAATGGATGGCAGATCGATCAATACCAGTGCCCCGGTGATGGTCGCCAGATTCTCAAAAGGAAAGACGCCGGTGTGGCGCAATTGCAATTGACGCAACGTAGCCAGCGTCGGCGAGGGCACTGTGTCGAAACCCAGACGTTGCAGGTACAGATTGGTATTGGTCAGCCGTGCAACACTCATTGCTCGATCCTTATGCATAGGGCCGCAGAACACTGCGTGGATGTTGCCCTGTATACGGGATCAGGCACAGCTTTCGACAATTGATTTCGCCAATCACCCGGTCAGCGCTTCTTCCGCGAGCCGATGCGAATCCATGTCGGCGCATGGTCACTGGCATGCGGTTCGTTGCGCACCCAAGCGTCGACGCCGGCGTCGTGCAGATACGGGCTCAATGCCGGGTTGAGCAGCAAATGGTCGATGCGCAGGCCGGAGTTGGTTTGCCAATGATTGCGGAAGTAATCCCAGAAGGTGTAAAGGCGTTCTTCGGGATACACGTGGCGCAGGGAGTCGGTCCAGCCCTGATCCAGCAGTCGCTGGTAGCACTCGCGGCTTTCGGGTTGCAGCAAGGCGTCCTTGAGCCATGAGCGCGTGTTGTAGATATCCATGTCGGTGGGCACGACATTGAAATCACCGGCGAGTACCACCGGGTGATCGCTGCTCTGCAAGTCTTTGGCGTAATTGATCAGGCGTTCGAACCAGGCCAGTTTGTAATCGAATTTCGGCCCCGGCTGCGGGTTGCCGTTGGGCAGATACAGGCAACCGACCAGCACGCCGTGCACCGCCGCTTCGATATAGCGGCTGTGCGTGTCATCGGCATCGCCGGGCAAACCGCGTCGACTCTCCAGCGGCTGCGTATCGCGCGCCAGAATCGCCACACCATTCCATGACGCCTGGCCCTGCCAGATCGCGCCGTAACCGGCTGCCTCCAGTTCGGCGGCGGGAAATGCGCTGTCGACTGACTTGAGCTCTTGCAGGCAGACGATGTCCGGTTGCTCGCGCTTGAGCCATTCCAGCAGATTTGGCAGCCGTGCACGCATGCCATTGACGTTGAAGGTGGCGATCCGCAGGTTTTTCATTGTCCGCAACTCCTGCCCGGTGGGAATGAAAATTGTGACCCTGAGAGCGCTGCGCAGGTTGCATCGAATCACAAAGCGACAGCTCAGACGCGATTACGCAGCCATTGCAGAAAGCCTCTTTTCGGCGCGACCACGGGCGCGTCCTCGGTCAGCGACTGCGCCTTGTGCAGACGGAAATCGAGCAACGCCTGCATCGCATCATGAATGTCATGGCGCGCGTCCAGGCACGGTTTCAGGTAGGACTTCTCGATGCGATACAGCGCGCAGAAAGTCTTCGCGGAAAAATCCGCCGGCAACGCGGTGTCCGAGAGAATGCCGGCCTCGCCGATCACCTCGCCCGGCCCCATGCGTCCCGATTCCAGCGGCGCACCGTGGCGCTTTAGCGTCACCGAAACCACGCCGGATTCAATGATGAACAAATGATCGCTGACCTCCCCGCCCGCCAGGATCGTCTCGCCGGCGCGAAAGGTTTGCAGGGTCATGTTCTGGCTGAAGGTGTCTTTCTCTTCCTCGCGCAGGGTCGAGAAGATCGGTGAGCTTTCCAGCAGCGCCCGTGGCCGCGACAACTGCGGCGCGGTGCTGGTCTCGTTGCTCGACAGTAGATTGACCCCGGAGGCCTGCAAATGCCGGTAAGCGAGGTCGAACAACTGATTACGCACCACGCGCTTTTCACCCATCGAGGCAACAAATCCGCTGATTTCATATTCCGCGCCGCCGCTGGCAGAACTTTTCAACGACACGCTCGGCGCCGGTGTGTCGAGCAACTGCCGACAGCCTTGCATTGCCCGCTCCAGTGCCTCGATCACCGAGCTTGGCCGGGCATGGGGGCTGACGGGAACGCTGACCGAAACCCCGAACATATTGCTCGGGCGACTGAAATTGATGATTTTGGCTTTCGCCGCCAGCGAGTTCGGAATCACGGCCATGCTGCCCTGGCTGGTTTGCAGACGCGTGGCGCGCCAGTCGATGTCGGTGACGCGGCCCTCGGTGCCGTCGATGGAGATCCAGTCATCGAGTTGATAGGGTTTGGTGGTGTTGAGGACGATGCCGGAGAACACATCGCTCAAGGTGCTCTGCAAGGCCAGACCGACAATGATCGCCAACGCGCCGGAGGTTGCCAGTACGCCTTTGACCGGCAGATCGAGCACGTACGCCAGCGCTGCAATGATGGCGATGAGGAAGATCACTGCCCCCAGCAAGTCCTGCAACAGTCGGCCGGTGTGGCCGACGCGCTGCATCATCACCGCGCCGATCAACACCGTCAGGGTGCGCGCGCCGAACAGCCACCAACCGATCTGCAACCCGGTCGCCGCCAGATGCAGCGGGACGTTGTCGGCCCACGGTGCCGGTTCCATCGGGTTGAGGCCTTCGTTGAACAGAACGATGCTGAACAGGGCAAAAATCAGCACCCGCACCAGCAGTTTCCATTCGCTGCCGTGAGAGCTGATCAGCCGCCACAGGCCAAGATCGAGCAGAATCAGGATCAACGCGCAAAACAACGGATGTTCGGTCAGCAGAGACAGCATTAAACAACTCCGACAAAGGCCAATCGCGAGAAGATCGCACAGATTGGCACAGTGTAGGAGCAATTGATTTGAGCGGATGAACAGCGCCGCGAAAACCCTGAAAAATTCTGTAGGAGCTGCCGAAGGCTGCGATCTTGAGGCTATGGGACGCGGAGCGTCCCCGGCTGCATTCCCACGCAGAGCGTGGTAACGATCAGATCAAAAGATCGCAGCCTTCGGCAGCTCCTACAGGACAATTGTGCGCTAGGCGTGCATCCGGCCAAAGCGTCCGGACTGGAAGTCGGCGAAGGCCTGGTGGATTTCCTGCTCGGTGTTCATCACGAACGGGCCATGGCCGACGATCGGCTCGTCGATCGGCTCGCCGCTGAGCAGCAACACCACCGCGTCCTCGCTGGCCTTGAGAGTGAGTTGATCACCGTCGCGCTCGAACAGCGCCAACTGCCCTACCCCAACCGATTCCGCGCCGTTGACCTGCACCGAGCCTTTCAATACCACCAGTGCGGTGTTGCGTCCTTCGTGCAGATCGAGCGTCAGCAGCTTGCCGGCATTGAGGCGCAGATCCCAGACGTCGATCGGCGTGAACGTCCGCGAAGGTCCGGTGTGCCCGTCGAATTCACCGGCGATCAGCCGCAGGCTGCCGGCTTCGTTCTTGAGCGCGATGTTCGGAATATCCCGGTCGAGAATGGTCTGGTAACCCGGCGCAGCCATTTTATCCTTGGCCGGCAGGTTGACCCATAACTGGACCATTTCCAGCTTGCCGCCCGTTCTGGCGAAGTTTTCCGAGTGAAATTCCTCGTGGAGGATCCCGGACGCTGCGGTCATCCACTGCACGTCACCCGGGCCGATGGTGCCGCCACTGCCAGTGGAATCACGGTGCTGCACTTCGCCGTCGTAAACAATGGTCACGGTTTCGAAACCACGATGCGGGTGCTGGCCGACGCCACGCTGCTCGGTGGTCGGGGTGAATTCGGCGGGACCGGCGTGATCGAGCAGCAGAAACGGGCTGATGTGCTTGCCCAGGTTGTCGTAGGAAAACAGCGTGCGTACCGGGAACCCATCGCCGACCCAATGGCCGCGCGGGCTGGTGTAGATGCCGATGATGTTTTTCATGGGGTCTCCAATGTGGGGATTCATTGGATTAAGCCTAAGGGCATATCGAATATTCGACTAGAGGGCTAGAACCGGCTGGAGTGTTCCATGAGTAGAACAATTCATTCAGCGGGACGCTCTTCGCGAGCAGGCTCGCTCCCACAGGAGACTGCATTGGTTCAGAGACAGTCCGCCAGGCCACGCATGGCTTCGCGCAACTTGTCGATAGCACGCTTGACTCCCGCGTGTTTACTGTCTCGGCAAGCCCGTTCCAGTTCCGCACACGCCGCAACAACCCGCGCGGCCCCGACCATCTGCGCGCCACCCTTGATGTGGTGGGCCAATTCGCGCAAACCGTTGCGGTCGGCAATCGGCAACTGCTCCAGAGCTTGCAGGTCGTCGCGAAGGCTTTTGCCGACCTGCTTGCGCAAGCGTTCGATCAGCGAGTGATCGGCCCCGGCCATCTGTTCCAGCGCGCTCAGATCAATCTCGACTGGCTCGGTGCTTGGCTGTTGATCTTCGTGCGGCTCGCAACGGCGAGCGTCTTTCAAGGCTTCAGCCAGATCATGCAAGCGAATCGGTTTGAACAGGCAGCCGTCCATGCCGGCATCCAGACAGCGCAGGCGTTCTTCAATCTGCGCATTGGCAGTAAAGCCGAGAATCAGGCACGGCCCGCGTCCCGTAACGGCTTCTTCAGCGCGAATGCTGCGCGCCAGTTCATAGCCATTGCGTCGCGGCATGTTGCAGTCGGTGATCACCACATCGAAGGCCTGGGTTCGCCAGCGGTCCAGCCCCTGTTCGCCATCGCTGAGGTCCACCGTGCGATGCCCCAGTTCGCTCAGTTGCCAGCACATCAGCAAGCGGTTGACCGGGTGGTCGTCCACCACCAAAACGTTCAATGCACAGGTAGCGGGCGCCGCGTCGGGCATTGCCGCTGTGGTCGTCGTTGCGGGCAGCAGCGGCAATTGCAGGTTGATTTCCACGCGCGTGCCTTGCCCCAGGTCACTGTCGAGGCGCAACGTGCCGCCCATCATGTCGCAGAGGTTGCGGCTGATCACCAGCCCCAGACCGGAACCGCTGCGCGCCGTTTGTGGGCTATTGCCGGCTTGAACGAACGGGCTGAACAGCCGCTTCTGGTCTTCGACACTGATGCCGATGCCGCTGTCTTCGATCAGGACCTGCACCTCCACTTGCTGGTCCGATGTCGCGAGAATCTGCAGCCGCAAGCTGACCTCGCCTGTCTCGGTGAATTTGATCGCATTGCTCAGCAGGTTCGACAGCACTTGTTTGAATCGCGTCGGATCGATCGATACATCAATGTCAGCGCACGGATCAAGTTCGATGCGCCACACCAAGCGCTTCTGCCGCGCCAGCCCTTCGAACACACGGCATACCGAAAACACCGCCTCGCGTAGATTGGCCCGCTCGGGGGCGAGGGACAAATGCCCCGACTCGATGCGCGCGATATCGAGAATGTCGCCAATCAACGCCAGTAATTGCTGGCCAGCATTGGATGCCACTTGAATCGCCAAGCGGTCGGTCGCGCCCTCCTCTGCACGTTTGAGCGCCAGTTCGAGCATGCCGATCAGGGCATTCATTGGCGTGCGGATCTCGTGGCTCATGGTCGCCAGAAAGGTGCTTTTGGCTCGATTGGCCTCGTCGGCCGCGTCCTTGGCCTGCTGCAGTTGCAACAACCATTGCTGACGCTGCTGAATCTGCCGACGCTGCCAACCGATCCAGAGTAGCGCCACGAGCAGCAAGGCCGCTGCGCCGGCGAAACCCAGCAGAATTTCCTGACGATGGCGCAGCCAGTAGCTGTCCTCGACCACCACATCGTGGCTCCAGCGCTCGACCAGTTCATCCATTTGCTGCGGCGCGATGCTCAGCAACGCCTTGTTCAGGATCGAGTGCAGCAACGCCGACCGAGGGGCGGTAGCGAGCGCAATGCGCGCCGGCTGGTCGCCAACAGTGCCGGTGATACGCAGGCGGTCGCGATACTGCCGGGCGATCAGAAAACGCGCCACCAGTAGCGAGCTAACCGTCACGTCGACCTGTCCCCTGGCAATCAGCGCCATGCCTTCGGCAGGGCTTCTGACCTCGACCAGGCGCAGGCCGGGCACGCGTTGCAACAGGTAATCGCGCAAAGGATGGCCGCGATAGATCGCCAGACGTTTGCCGGCCAACGCGTCGAGAGGCAGTGGATGCGGCCCATTCGCCGCGCTGACCAGCACGAACGGATTGTTCAAGTAGGCGCGGGTGAATTGCAGCTGCGCTTCACGCTCGGTGCTCGGCGTCACCACGGGCAAAACATCAAGCGCACCGGCCTGCAGTTGCTCGAACTGATCGTTCAGTGAGCTGCCACGCACGATCTCGAAATGCAGGCCACTGCGCTGCGCAATCAGGTTCAACAACTGCGCCGCCAGCCCATTGAAGCGCCCGTCGCCATCGAAAAACGCCAACGGCGCGAAATCTTCGACGGCGCCCACGCGCACCACCGGGTGCTGATCCAGCCACTGCTGCTCGGCGGCACTGAGCTGGACCCGCGATTGTTCGGCCATCTCGGCGAGGCCGGCGCTCCAGCGCTGTTCGATCAGATGCCGACGCTCCATGGGCACAGCCAGCAGGGCCTTGTCGACGATGCGCTTGAGCACCACGTCGCTGCGCAACAACGCAAAAGCGAACGGATTGGCGTCAAGCCCCGCCGGCCCGGCCAATTGCAGGTCATTGCGGTAATTGATGTTGATCAGATAGTTGGCGCTGATGAAATCGCCAAGATAAACGTCGTCAGCACCGAAGGCGACCGCCCCGAGTGCATCCATGGCTGAAGCATATAGCTGCACCTGAGCGCCGGGGTAAAACGCCTGAACATGCGCCAGCGGCAGGTAATCTTCGACCATGGCAATGCGCCTGGCTGAACGATCAGCCGGCAGTTTCTCGTCGTGACGCGTGACCAGCATCGGCTGATCTTCAGCGTACGGCCGCGACAGAATGAAGTCCGGATCTGCCGCTTCGAAACTGTTCGAGGTGCCCAGCAGATCAACATCAGTGCGCTTGAGCGCCGCCATCAGTGCGGGCCGATCGGCGAATCGCCGCACTTCAATCCTGATGCCGAGCAGTTGTGCCAGCAGATCGGCGTAATCGGCTGTCAGCCCTTCCAGCTCATGCTGATTGCGGGTGATTTCGAAGGGCGGGTAATCCGGGCCGGAGATGCCCATGCGTAACACTGGATGCTCACGCAGCCACTGACGCTCACCATCATCCAGACGAACCTGGACATTGCCCGGTTCGAGACGGGCCAGCACCTCCAGCGTCTGTGGCTGGTCATTCGCCCAGACCGAGGCAACGAATCCGAGCCACAGCCATGAAATCCGCAGTCCCTGCTTCATGTCGGCTCACTCAGATCAGGTGATTGCGCTTGGCGAACTCACGCAGGAGCACCAGTGAACCCAGGCCAAGTTTCGCCATCATGCGGGTTTTGTAGGTGCTGACGGTCTTGTGACTCAAGTGCATCTCCTGGGCGATGGCCTTGTTCGGCTTGCCCAGCGCCAGATTGACGAAAATACATAGCTCTCGATCGGAAAGCTGCGCGATCAGCTCCTTTTCAGTGCGTTGCACAGCGTTGTATAGACCGCTGGTATTGGGCAATGCGCAGAAATAGGTGTGGCCGGACATCAGTGCCTTGATGGCTTCGTGCAGCAGCGTTAGCTGATTGCTCTTGGTCACGTAGCCCCTCGCCCCGGCACGCAGGCAGCGCTCCTGATAATGCGTGGGCTCATGCATGCTGAATACCAGCACCCGGCAGCGCGCCGTCGGCGCCTTGATCTGGATTCGCGTCAGCACTTCCAGCCCGTCCATGGACCCCAGCCCCAGATCGAGCACGACCAGGTGCGGATCATGCGCGCAGATCAACGGCACGACTTCATTGCCACTGGACGCTTCATGAATCCGGGTAAAGCCTTGAGCCTGCAGGACGATTCGAATGGCCGCGCGCACAACTGGATGATCATCGACGATCAGCGCTGACTTCATTGACACTCCTGCAAGATCGAAGACATCGCAACATTCTGTTCCGGGGTCGGTGGCTGCGCCGGCACTGTTACATGGATGGGCAAAAGAATCACCTGTCAGGTCTGACAGTTGTGCAGATTGGTTTTTTATGCATTGGCATGGCGCAACAACCAGTGTGAGTCAGGCGCTGCGTGGTGTTCTTCCCCTGCTTCGACCCTTGCCATTACCTGCCCGACGAGTGGTGAATTAGGCAGTGGCGCCGGACTGATCTGCACATTTTCCTGAGCGAACCCGGCATCGTCCTGCAAGGGTGCTGACGGTTCGTTGTAGATCAGAGCGTGGCGAACTTGCTGGTTATCGAGCACAAAGCCCTGCAAATCGAGGGCGCCTGCCGCCAGTTCAGCATTGATCACCAGCACATCGAACGGCTCGCAGCCGTAGTCGACGAGGGTCAACAATTCGCCGAGATTCTGCACCGGGGCTACGCGGTAGTAGCCGAGCGCGTTGAACAGGCGCTCGATCTTCATGCGATGAAAGTGCTGCGGGTCGGCGATCAGGATGCGCAACGCTTTATTGCTCATGGTCATTCTCCCGGTGAGGTTTGGGGAGGGCAAGACTACGCAAGCGCCGAGGATAGCTCTGTAGGACTTTTCCTAAAAAGCAGGCCATTCATCCGGCGCCCCAGACGCGACAATATTCCCTGTGGGAGCGAGCCTGCTCGCTCCCACAGGGAAAAGCATTCCATGGCGGTTATTGCCAGCCGAACCGGCGGATGTAGAAGCCTTTAACAGCTTGGGTGAGCGCCATGTACGCCAACAGAATCAGCGGCAGAAACACGAAATACAGCGACGGCAGCGCCTGCAATTTGAAGTAATGCGCCAGCGGGCCCATCGGCAGGAAAATCCCGACCGCCATGATGACCCCGGTCATGACCAGCAGCGGCATGGCGGCGCGGCTTTGCAGAAACGGGATTTTCGGCGTGCGGATCATGTGCACGATCAGCGTCTGGGTCAGCAACCCGACCACGAACCAGCCGGACTGGAACAGCGTCTGGTGATCCGGGGTGTTGGCGTCGAACACGTACCACATCAAGGCGAACGTGGTGATGTCAAAGATCGAACTGATCGGGCCGAAGAACAGCATGAAGCGCCCGACGTCAGCCGGCTGCCAGCGCTGCGGCTGTTTGAGCATCTCGTCATCGACGTTATCGAACGGAATGGCGATTTGCGAAATGTCGTAGAGCAGGTTCTGCACCAGCAGGTGCATCGGCAGCATCGGCAGAAACGGGATGAACGCGCTGGCAACCAGCACCGAGAACACGTTGCCGAAGTTGGAACTGGCGGTCATCTTGATGTACTTGAGCATGTTGGCGAAGGTGCGCCGCCCTTCGAGCACGCCCTCCTCCAACACCATCAGGCTCTTTTCCAAGAGAATGATGTCCGCCGCTTCCTTGGCGATGTCCACCGCGCTGTCGACGGAAATGCCGATGTCGGCGGTGCGCAGTGCGGGCGCGTCGTTGATGCCATCGCCCATGAACCCGACCACATGGCCGTTGCCCTTGAGAATGCCGACGATGCGCTCTTTGTGCGATGGCGTGAGTCTGGCGAAGACGTTGGTCGTCTCGACCGCCATGGCCAGCTCAGCATCGCTCATGCGCTCAATGTCATTGCCCAGCAGCAAACCCTGTTGGGCGAGGCCGACCTCGCGGCAGATTTTCGCCGTCACCAGTTCGTTGTCACCGGTCAGCACCTTCACCGCCACGCCATGCTCGGCCAAGGCCTTGAGCGCTGGCGCGGTGCTTTCCTTCGGCGGATCGAGGAACGCCACGTAACCGATCAGCGTCAGCTCCTGTTCATCGGCCAGGCTGTAAATTTCGCGACCTGCTGGCATTGAGCGAGCCGCGACCGCCACCACGCGCAGACCTTCGGCGTTGAAAGCGCCGGTGACCTCGCGAATCCGCGCCAGCAGTTCATCGCTCAGCGCTTCATTGACATCGCCGTGACGCACGCCGCTGCACACCGCCAGCACTTCTTCCACCGCGCCTTTGCAGATCAGTTGATGGGGCTGACCGCGGCCCTCCACAACCACCGACATGCGCCGGCGATTGAAGTCGAACGGGATCTCATCGACCTTGCGAAACGCGCTGCCGACCTTAAGGTCGCGATGGACTTCCACGTGTTCAAGCACCGCAACATCCAGCAGGTTTTTCAGGCCGGTCTGGTAGTAGCTGTTGAGGTAGGCCAGTTCCAGCACTTCGTCGCTGTCTTCGCCCCAGACGTCGACATTACGCGCCAGAAAGATCTTGTCCTGAGTCAGGGTGCCAGTCTTGTCGGTGCACAGCACGTCCATGGCGCCGAAGTTCTGGATCGCGTCGAGGCGTTTGACGATGACTTTTTTGCGCGACAGGAACACGGCGCCTTTGGCCAGCGTCGAGGTGACGATCATTGGCAGCATTTCCGGGGTCAGGCCGACGGCAATCGACAGCGCGAACAGCAGCGCTTCGGTCCAGTCACCCTTGGTGAAACCGTTGATGAACAGCACCAGCGGCGCCATGACGAACATGAAGCGGATCAGCAGCCAGCTGACCTTGTTGACGCCCTGCTGGAACGCGGTCACCGCCCGGTCCGTCGCGCCTACGCGTTGCGCCAGCGCGCCGAAATAGGTGCTGTTGCCGGTGGTGAGAATCAGCGCAATCGCGCTGCCGGAGACGACGTTGGTGCCCATGAACAGAATGTTGTCCAGCTCCAGCGGGTTACGCGTGTCGCGATCGATCTGCCGGGTGAATTTTTCCACCGGCATCGATTCACCGGTCATCGCTGCCTGGCTGACGAACAGATCCTTGGCGCTGAGCACGCGGCAATCGGCGGGAATCATGTCGCCGGCCGAGAGCACGATGAGATCGCCGGGCACCAGTTGCCTGATCGGCAATTCCCGCCGTGGCGCATCCCGGCGCAGCACCGTGGCGGTGTTGCTGACCATTGCTTTGAGCGCATCGGCCGCCTGATTGGACTTGCTCTCCTGCCAGAAGCGCAGCAGCGTCGACAGCACCACCATGGAGAAAATCACCACGGCAGCCTTGAGGTCTTCGGTCAGCCAGGAGATCACCGCGAGCAAGGTCAGCAGCAGGTTGAACGGATTTTTGTAGCAGTGCCACAGATGCGTCCACCACGACAGCGGCTGCTCGTGTTCGACCTCGTTGAGGCCATGTTGCGCGCGCAGTGCATCGGCCTCGACCTCGGTAAGCCCTTCGCCGTGCGTGCCCAACGATGACAGCATCGCAGCGCTGTCTTCATGGGCGGCAGCGACCAGCGTACTGGCCAGCGTCGGCGGCACTTCACGGCTGACCGATGTGTCATTGATCGAATCCAGCAACGCGAGTCGACGGAAGTGCCGGGCGATGTGGCGGCTGCGCAGAAAGCCTGCGAACAATTCCTTGAGCGTGAGTTTCATGGCTGTGTCCCCTGTGGTCAGCCGGGAAACCGTCGAGCAGGTACCGCCGCGCCCTGGCACCGGGAAAACCGGCACGGCAAGGCGTGGCACGCCGGTCAGAAACAGGCGTGTCGATAGGCAGCGATGACGACTGAGGTCGCCACCACGCTTGGTTCAGCGTCGATGAGAAGGACGTCGAGACACGACCCAGGACTGGCCGTGCACGGGATGCCGCCGCTCGCTGTTACGGCGAGACAACGGCAGGGAAAGGCTGCGCGTTATCTTGCCGAGAATCTGCCGGTGATCGAGACCGGCCGACAACTGTCACTCGAACAAGTACCCACTGTGGGTCTCCGCAATTGATGAAAACGCGCGCAGCTTACGCCCGCAGCGAAACGGCTGGAAGTGGTGCTCAAGGGGAATGTGGGGGGTGTTCAGGAAGGGTTCAGGATTCAGCTTTGCGGTGCTGGCAAAGGCCCCTTCGCGAGCAGGCTCACTCCTACATTTGGCCTGCGTTCACAGAACCATTGTGGGAGCGAGCCTGCTCGCGAAAGCGGTATGTCAGGCAATGCAGATTCAGCTGGCAGTCGCCAACAGCAACTCCGCCACCGAGCGGCTGTGCCCGCGCTGTTTGCCATGCTCATACAGCGAGCCAGCGATTTCATCGGCGCGAATCGGCAGCACCGACAGCAGCGTATCGCTCAGGCCATGGCTGGCCTGGCAGAAGCCCTGCATATATATGCCGGCCTTGCAGCGCTCGTCAGTGATCAGTTTGTAGTTGCGATCGACCTCGAACTCTCCGAGGTATTCCTCCAGCGGCGCGAGCAACTTGCGGTGCATCTGCCGCTCGTAACCGGTCGCCAGTACCACGGCGTCATAGATTCGCACCGTGACTTCACCGGTGGCGTTGTTGCGCACGGCCAGTTCGATGCCGTTTGCCGTGGCAGTGGCGCTCTCGACGGTGGTCAGAGTGCGGAACGCATGGCGGGCAATCCCGGAAACTTTCTGCCGGTAGAAGATGCCGTAGATGCGTTCGATCAGGTCGATGTCGACCACCGAATAGTTGGTGTTGTGGTACTCGTTGACCAGACGCTCGCGCTCGACGCTGTTCTGCTGGAACACCAGATCAGTGAACTCCGGCGAGAACACTTCGTTGACGAACGGGCTGTCGTCCGCAGGCTTCAACGCTGAACCGCGCAGGATCATGTCGACCTGCACCGACGGGAACGAATCATTCAGGTCGATAAAGGCTTCCGCCGCGCTCTGCCCGCCTCCGATGATGGCGATGCTCATCGGTTGATTGTTCACGCACGGCTGCCTGGCCATTTGCGACAGATACTGCGAATGGTGGAACACCCGACGGTCGCCCTTCAGCGCTTTGAACGCCTGCGGAATACGCGGCGTGCCGCCAGCGCTGACCACCACCGAACGCGTGGTGCGCACGAACTGTTGGCCTTCACCATCACGGGAAATCACCCGCAAGGCTTCGACCTGCTGGTTGTGCAGAACCGGCTCGATGAACTGCACTTCTTCGCCATAACGGCTCTGCGCGGTGAACTGCCCGGCCACCCAGCGCAGGTAGTCGTTGTACTCCATGCGGCATGGATAAAAGGTGCCGAGGTTGATGAAGTCGACCAGACGCCCGTGATGTTTGAGGTAATTGACGAACGAATACGGGCTGGTCGGATTGCGCAGGGTCACCAGGTCCTTGAGGAAGGAAATCTGCAACTCGCTCTGCGTCGACAAGGTGTTGCCGTGCCAGCTGTAATTGGCTTGCTTGTCGAGGAACAGCACATCCAGTTCGCCCTGAATCCGGCCGCGTTCCTGTAGCGCGATGGCCAGTGCCAGGTTCGAAGGGCCGAAACCGACGCCGATCAGGTCGTGAACGATGGGCGATGCAATTGCCTGTGTCATTTCCAGTGTCCTCTGGATGAACCCCTCAACGCGGGGAAATAAAGCCTGGGTGGCCTGACCGGCCTGAAACAGGTCAGCAGGTCGTCTGTTGAGTAGGAACGAGGACGATGAAAGGAAATTTAACCGGCGCGGATCACTGGCCATCCCATTGCTGGATGCGCAAGCGGCAATGTTTCATGGCGTTGACGATGTGTTTTTCCACCAGCGCCCGGGAGATGCCGAGGGTCTGGGCGATTTCCGGATGGGACATTCCTTCGATCTTGCGCAGCAGAAAACTGTCGCGGCACAGCGGCGGCAACTCGGCCAGTGCGCGCTGGAGCATTTCCAGGCGCTGGCCGTGATCAAGGTTGCCGTGGGGGGACGGGGTGAAATAGCGCTCTTCGTTGTCGAGCACGTCCAGCGATTCGACCTGGCGCAAGGCATTGCGGCGGTGATCGTCGATAACCAGGTTCAACGCGGTGCGATAAAGGAAGGCCCGGGGTTGTTCGATCGGCACCTCGCTGGAGCGCTCCAGCACGCGTACATAGGCGTCATGCACCACATCCTCGGCGACCTGACGGTTGCCCAGTCTGGCGTTGAGGAAACACACCAGCTCACGATAGTAGTTTTCCAACATGACTCCCGACCGCATCAATGCCGTTTCTGTCCTTGAGCGCACTGATCAGACCTGCGGATCACGCAGTAGCAAGATAGTGGCAACTTGAGGTGCGTAATTTATAGTAATTCTCATATAGATTTAAAGAGTTGATTCCATATCCCGGACAAATAGTGCTGGCCGGTCCGCGGTAACTCGATGTGTCTGCGGCTAAATTCGGTCGCCCATGCCTCGTTTACAGGACAGCCCCTGTGTCTGTCGTGCCTTGCGACGGGCCGCAACCACTGGCCGGAACCCTGCATGAATCGTCCCCGCCCCGCCCGTCGCGCGCTGTTCGCCGCCCTCTGTCTGATTCCCGTGATCGCCGTTGCTGCCTGGCAAGTCTTGCCACCCGGTCGCGACGCCGTTGCCACTGTGCAGGTCAGCCGCGGCGATATCGAAAACAGCGTGACAGCGCTCGGCACCTTGCAGCCGCGCCGCTATGTAGATGTCGGCGCACAGGCTTCGGGGCAGATTCAGAAGATTCACGTCGAGGCCGGCGATACGGTCAAGGAAGGCCAGTTGCTGGTGGAAATCGACCCGTCGACACAGAAAGCCAAGCTCGATGCCGGGCGCTTTTCCATCGAAAACCTCAAGGCGCAGCTGCAGGAGCAACGCGCCCAGCACGATCTGGCGCAGCAGAAATACCAGCGCCAGCAGAAACTCGCCGCCGGTGGCGCCACCCGCGAAGAAGACGTGCAGACCGCGCGCGCCGAGGTCCGCGCAACCCAGGCGCGCATCGACATGTTCCAGGCGCAGATCCGCCAAGCCCAGGCCAGCCTGCGCAGTGACGAGGCGGAACTCGGTTACACGCGCATCTACGCGCCGATGAGCGGCACCGTGGTTGCCGTCGGTGCGCGGGAAGGCCAGACCCTCAACGCGCAACAACAGACCCCGCTGATCCTGCGCATCGCCCGGCTGTCGCCGATGACGGTGTGGGCCGAGGTTTCAGAGGCCGACATCGGCCACGTCAAACCCGGCATGAGCGCCTACTTCACCACCCTCAGCGGTGGCACTCGGCGCTGGAGCAGCACCGTGCGGCAGATCCTGCCGGTGCCGCCGCGTCCGCTCGAACAGAATCAGGGCGGCAGTCCCACCAGCGGCCGCAGTGGCAGCGAACGGGTGGTGCTTTATACCGTGCTGCTCGACGTCGACAATACCGATCACAGCCTGATGACCGACATGACCGCCCAGGTGTTCTTCGTTGCCGAACAGGCGCAGGACACCCTGACCGTGCCGACTGCCGCCCTGCAACCGGGTTCGCGTCCGCAGTGGCAACGGGCGCAGATCGTCGCCGCCAACGGCGATATTCAAACGCGGGAAGTGCGCATTGGCATCAACGATCGTCTGCGCACCCAAGTGCTGGAAGGTCTGGCCGAGGGCGAACATATTCTCAGCGCACCGGCCAGCGGTCATGGGGGCTGAATGCACACGCCTCTGATCGACCTGCGGCAGATCCGCAAAGCCTACGGCGGCGATGACAGCCCGCTGGTGGAAGTGCTGCGCGGGATCGATCTGTCGATCCACGCCGGCGAGTTCGTCGCCATCGTCGGCGCCTCCGGTTCGGGCAAGTCGACGCTGATGAACATTCTCGGCTGCCTCGACCGCCCTACCAGCGGCGAGTATCTGTTCGCCGGGGAAAATGTCGCGCAGCTGGACAGCGATGAACTGGCCTGGCTGCGCCGCGAAGCGTTCGGTTTTGTCTTTCAGGGCTACCACCTGATCCCGTCCGGCTCGGCCCAGGAAAACGTCGAGATGCCAGCGATCTATGCCGGCACCCCGGCCGCCGAGCGGCATGTCCGCGCTTTTGCGCTACTGGAGCGGCTCGGCCTCGGTACGCGCACCGGCAACCGTCCGCATCAGCTTTCCGGCGGCCAGCAACAGCGGGTGTCGATTGCCCGTGCGCTGATGAACGGCGGGCACATCATTCTCGCCGACGAGCCGACCGGCGCCCTCGACAGCCACAGCGGCGCCGAGGTCATGACCCTGCTCGACGAACTGGCCGATCAGGGTCATGTGGTGATCCTCATCACCCACGACCGCGAAGTGGCGCAACGGGCCAAGCGCATCATCGAAATCCGCGACGGTCTGATCATCAGTGACAGCGCCGAGCATGCGTCCATGCCCTCTTCGGCCAATCCCGGCGCGCTGCAAGCGGTCGATCTGCGCCAGCGCCTGAGCAGCGGCAGCAGCCAGACCGGCGCCTGGCAAGGTGAAGTGGTCGACGCCGTGCAAGCTGCGTGGCGAGTGATGTGGATCAACCGCTTTCGCACGGCGCTGACGCTGCTGGGCATCGTCATTGGCGTGGCCTCGGTGGTGGTGATGCTGGCCGTTGGCGAAGGCAGCAAGCGCCAGGTCATGGCGCAAATGGGTGCGTTCGGCTCCAACATCATTTACCTCAGCGGCTCGGCACCGAACCCGCGCACGCCCGAGGGCATCATCACTCTCGACGACGTCGCCGAGCTGTCCGCCCTGCCCCAGGTGGAACGGATCATGCCGGTCAACGGCTCGACCGCCGGGGTGCGCTTTGGCAACGCCGATCACAGCAGTTACGTCGGCGGCAATGACACCAACTTTCCGCAGATTTTCAACTGGCCGGTGATTCAGGGCAGCTACTTCACCCAGGCCGACGAGGACAGCGCCGCCGCCGTCGCGGTGATCGGCACCAAGGTCCGCGACAAATTGCTCAAGGATGTCGCCGACCCGATCGGCCAATACATCCTCATCGAAAACGTGCCGTTCCAGATCCTCGGCGTGCTCGCGGAAAAAGGCGCCAGCTCCGGCGATTCCGACAGCGACAACCGCATCGCCGTGCCCTATTCGGCGGCGAGCACGCGCCTGTTCGGCAGCCGCAATCCGCAATACGTGGTGATTGCCGCCAAGGACGCGCGCAAGGTCAAGGACGCCGAACAGGCCATCGAGCAGGCGATGTTGCGTCGGCACCACGGCAAGAAGGATTTCGAGCTGACCAACAATGCCGCGATGATCCAGGCCGAAGCGCGCACGCAGGGCACGCTGTCGCTGATGCTGGGGGCGATTGCGGCGATTTCCCTGCTGGTCGGCGGTATCGGCGTGATGAACATCATGCTCATGACCGTGCGCGAACGCACCCGCGAGATCGGTATTCGCATGGCCACCGGCGCACGTCAGCGCGACATCCTCCGACAGTTTCTCACCGAAGCGCTGATGCTCTCGGTGATCGGCGGAATTGCCGGCATCGGCCTGGCGCTAGTGGTCGGCGGCGTGTTGTTGGTCAGCGGCGTGGCGATTGCCTTTCAGGCGCTGGCGGTGGTCGGTGCGTTTGCCTGTGCGCTGGTCACCGGCGTCATTTTCGGCTTTATGCCGGCCCGCAAAGCTGCCCGGCTCGACCCGGTCACGGCCCTCACCAGTGAATGATCGACCTATGAAAGTGCGACTGACGTTTCTCGCCGCCAGCCTGTTGCTGGCGGCCTGCAGCAGCCCGGCGCCGCGCCTGGACAGCGGCGTGCAGCCACCGAGCGCGTGGCAGTCCGCCGCCAACCATGGCGCGCTGCAGAGCAATCGGCAATGGTGGACGCAATTCGGCAGCCCCGAGCTGGAGCGGCTGGTGGAACAGGCGCGGCTGGGCAGCTACGACCTCGCCGCCGCCGTGGCGCGGGTCAGACAGGCCGAGGCCAGCGCAACCATCGCCGGCGCCCCGCTGCTGCCCGAACTCAAGGCCGGGCTCAACGCCAACCGGCAGAAACTGATTCACGGCAAGGGCTACAGCCAGCTGGATGTCAGTCCCGAGAATCGCTCGCTGGATTATTACGATGCCGAGCTCAGCGCCAGTTACGAAATCGACTTTTGGGGCGGCAAGCGTGCCGCCCGCGACAGTGCGGTGTTCGGTGTGCAGGCCAGCGAGTTCGACCGCGCCACCGTCGAGCTGACCTTGCTCAGCGGCGTCGCCAACAGTTACACCCAGGCCCTGGCCTTGCGTGAGCAGGCGCGCATTGCCGGACTCAATCTGGCCAATGCGCAAAATGTCCTGCATCTGGTGCAGACCCGTTTCGACGCCGGCAGCGCCACCGCGCTGGAACTGGCCCAGCAGAAAAGCCTGGTGGCCGAACAACAGCGCCGCCTGCCGCTGGTGCATCAACAGGCGCGCGAAGCACTGATCAGCCTCGCCGCCCTGCTCGGCCAACCGGTGCAAACCTTGCCGTTGCCCACGCAATCCTTCGCCCAATTGCACTGGCCAGACATCGCTAGCGGCGTACCGAGCGACTTGCTCAGTCGGCGTCCGGACATTGCCAGCGCCGAGGCCAGGCTCGCCGCAGCCCAGGCTGATGTCACCGTCGCCCGCGCCGCCATGCTGCCGAAAATCACCCTGACGGCAAGCCTCGGCAGCGGCGCTGATCTCGCCGCCGATTTGCTGCGCACGACGTTCTACAACCTGTCCTCGGGGCTGACCGCGCCGATCTTCAACAACGGCCGCCTCAGCGCCGAACGCGACAAGGCCAAGGCCCGCCAGGACGAACTGCTGGTGACCTATCGCGGGGCGATCATCAACGGCTTCGCCGACGTCGAAAAAGCCCTCAGCAGCATTCGCGGCCTCGACGAACAGCGGCAATGGCAAAGCGAAGAACTGAACCAGGCACAAACCGCCTTCGACATCGCCCAGAGCCGCTACCAGGCCGGCGCCGAAGACCTGCTCACCGTCCTGCAAACCCAGCGCACGCTGTATGCGGCGCAAGACCTCAACGTGCAACTGCGCCTGTCGCGATTGCAGGCGAGCATTGCCTTGTACAAAGCGTTGGGTGGGGGCTGGGAGGAGATCTGACGGAGATGCGTCGACCGGACTGACGCCTTCGCGAGCAAGCCCGCTCCCACAATGAAATTCGGGCCAGGCCAAATACTTCGCCCCGACCATGCCCCCCCTGTGGGAGCGGGCTTGCTCGCGAAGAGGCCGTATCAGTCAAAGATGTAACGGATGACCCACCGCTTTCATGAGCAAGCCCGCTCCCACAATGAAATTCGGGTCAGGCCAAAAACTTCGCCCGACCATGCCCACTCTGTGGGAGCGGGCTTGCTCGCGAAGAGGCCGTGTCAGGCAATGATGCACTGGATGACTCACCGCTTTCGCGAGCAAGCCCGCTCCCACAATGAAATTCGGGTCAGGCCAAAAACTTCGCCCGACCATGCCCCCCTGTGGGAGCGGGCTTGCTCGCGAAGAGGCCGTGTCAGGCACTGATGCATCTGGATGACACACCGCCTTCGCGAGCAAGCCCGCTCCCACAATGAAATTCGGGCCAGGCCAAATACTTCGCTCCGACCATGCCCACTCTGTGGGAGCGAGCCTGCTCGCGAAGAGGCCGTGTCAGTCAAAGATGTAACGGATGACCCACCGCTTTCATGAGCAAGCTCGCTCCCACAATGAAATTCGGGCCAGGCCAAATACTTCGCTCCGACCATGCCCACTCTGTGGGAGCGAGCCTGCTCGCGAAGAGGCCGTGTCAGTCAAAGATGTAACGGATGACCCACCGCATTCGCGAGCAAGCCCGCTCCCACAATGAAATTCGGGCCAGGCCAAAACCTTCGCCCCGATCATGCCCCCCTGTGGGAGCGGGCTTGCTCGCGAAGAGGCCGTGTCAGTCAAAGATGTAACGGATGACCCACCGCATTCGCGAGCAAGCCCGCTCCCACAATGAAATTCGGGCCAGGCCAAAACCTTTGCCCCGACCATGCCCCCCTGTGGGAGCGGGCTTGCTCGCGAAGAGGCCGTGTCAGTCAAAGATGTAACGGATGACCCAGCGCATTCGCGAGCAAGCCCGCTCCCGCAATGAAATTCGGGCCAGGCCAAAACCTTTGCCCCGACCATGCCCCCCTGTGGGAGAGGGCTTGCTCGCGAAGAGGCCGTGTCAGTCAAAGATGTAATGGATGACCCACCGCTTTCGCGAGCAAGCCCGCTCCCACAATGAAATCCGTGTCAGGCCAAAACCTTCGCCCCGACCATGCCCCTCTGTGGGAGCGGGCTTGCTCGCGAAGAGGCCGTGTCAGGCAATGATGCACTGGATGACTCACCGCTTTCGCGAGCAAGCCCGCTCCCGCAATGAAATTCGGGCCAGGCCAAAACCTTCGCCCCGATCATGCCCCCCTGTGGGAGCGGGCTTGCTCGCGAAGAGGCCGTGTCAGGCAATGATGCACTGGATGACCCACCGCTTTCGCGAGCAAGCCCGCTCCCACAATGAAATTCGGGTCAGGCCAAAACCTTTGCCCCGACCATGCCCCCCTGTGGGAGCGAGCCTGCTCGCGAAGAGGCCGTGTCAGTCAAAGATGTAACGGATGACCCACCGCCTTCGCGAGCAAGCCCGCTCCCACAATGAAATTCGGGTCAGGCCAAAAACTTCGCTCCGACCATGCCCACTCTGTGGGAGCGGGCATGGTCGCGAAGAGGCCGTGTCAGGCAAAGATGTAACGGATGACCCACCGCATTCGCGAGCAAGCCCGCTCCCACAATGAAATTCGGGCCAGGCCAAATACTTCGCCCCGACCATGCCCACTCTGCGGGAGCGAGCCTGCTCGCGAAGAGGTCGTGTCAGGCAATGATGCACTGGATGACATACCGCTTTCGCGAGCAAGCCCGCTCCCACAATGAAATTCGGGTCAGGCCAAAAACTTCGCCCGACCATGCCCACCTGTGGGAGCGGGCTTGCTCGCGAAGAGGCCGTGTCAGGCAATGATGCACTGGATGACACACCGCTTTCGCGAGCAGGCTCGCTCCTACAAGGGATTGCGATCAATTCTGAGTATGCGTTGAACCGATCTAAAGCTGTCGGCCCTTGACCTTCAGATACCGCGCATACCACGGGCGCTGTGGGACTTTGCGGAACAGCTCGGTCATGTTGTCTTCGTCGCCGAAGGTGATGCGCAGCGCCAGTTTCATGGTTTCCGGGTCCATCTCCACCGAGCGCCCGACCTGCAGGCCGGGCACGGTGCTGCAGCCGTGGGTGTCGGGGCCGAGCCAGGGGTCGGCGACTTCCACCCAGCGTCCCGGCGCAAACCACGGCACGCCGTTGACTTGCAAACGGCTCACTTCGCCCGGATGAAAACGTTCATGGGCGCGGAACCAGTCTTCCAGGCGATCATCGATCCAGCCGTGAAAGCGCCAGAACACCGGGTTCACGTGGGAGGAAAACGGATCACCGAGAAAGTCGTTTTCCGGCGCATACCAGCGCGCAGCGAAATCCGCCTGATCGCGCGCCATCGGCACCGGAATGTCGTTGGACGGATCGCGCGCCACCGAAGCCCAGCGCATGTGCAGCCAGTCGTGCAGGCCCAGTTCCACTTCGGAACCGAACTGGCCAAGGGTCAATTTCGACAAATAACGCGGGTCGCGGTACTGCGATTCCCAGACCAGGAAATTGCTCTGGAAAGTCTCCGCCGCCTTGATGTCGCTGACCCACTTGGTGTACTCGTCATCGCCCTCGGCCAGCCAGGTTGGCGGCAGTGAATTACCGTCGTGATTGTCGAAATAACGCGCGAAGCCTTGGCGGTCACGTTCCAGCTCAGGCTGCGGCGGCGGGAACGCCGGCCAGGAAGGCAAATCCTGCATCGAGCGGGCGATGCCGAGCATGTGCCGGTGCATAAAGAAAAAGTCAACGCCCGAGCCATTGCGATCCTTGCTCGGCCCACGGGCATCGCGCTCCTTGTCACGCGGCCCGGGCTGCCAGCCGATGCCGCGCAGCGCTTCGCGTTTTTTCTCCGAGAGCTTGTGCCACTTGTCGCGGGTGGCGTGCCAGAGCTGATGGAACAAACGATGTTCGGGCGCCACCAGCCAGGCCAACAGTTGCGGATTAAGCCCGGTGCGTTCACGGGCCTCGGGAAAACGCCGCTTGATAGCGATGAACTGATTGTCCAGCTCGGGCCACGCCAACGGCCGATCCAGACGCAGCACTTGCCCGGTGAACGTGGCGCTGCCGGCATTGCCGAACGCCGCCCAGACCTCATCCAGTTTGACTTTGAATTCATACACCGGCGGCGCCAGCGGCGCATCGGTGCGCAGCAGGCGCCAATACATCTCGGCGCCGTTGCCCGGTGCCAGATCGCCGATCACTTGATAACGCGCAGGCCCCTCGGCACGCAGATTCGTCCCGGTGTCGAGATAACCACGCAGGCCGCGCCCACGATGGGCAATGTCGAGAAACAGCTCCAGGCCTTGCGCTGGCAAACCATCAAGCCCCGCTGCCGCACCGGTAAAGCGAATGTCCCAGACCCCACGCAAATTGTCCGCCAGCTGCTGCCCGGCGGTGTCCGCCAGATCGACCGTGGCTTCGCCCGGGGTGATCGGAAACTCCTCGCGGGTCAGTTCACGATGTGCATAAAAAGCGGCAGGCAGCGCGGCGCCCGTAAGTGCCATGCCCGCCATGAACCAGCGTCGAGAGATCGTCATTGCCCTACCTGTGTCAGCCATGAAGCAGGCTTTATCCAAGCTAGAACGTTTGCTCGGCGGGGAAATTTACGCCGCCGGCAAAACATCCATGCGCCGCTGCCGGGCATTTGTAACGCGCGCCTAAATTAGCCCTGCAGCCACTCGTTCTTCCCAGATAGCAAAGGCCCCTGCGCCTGTACCTCGACGGCGAACTGAATGAGATGGCAATGACAAAACCGCGTTGGAAAAAGGCTCTATTCATCGGCCTGCCACTGGCCCTGGCGATCAGTGCCGGCGCAGGGTTTCTGGCCTGGGATTACCTGAACAACCCCGGCTACCCGGTGAAGGTGATGAAACAGGCGAGCGAGTTGCAGGATCGCCTGCTGTCGTTCGACAGCCACATCACCGTGCCGCTGAGTTTCGGCAGCCACGACCACGAAGCCGACAAGGATGGCTCGGGCCAGTTCGACCTGGTCAAGGCCAATCGCGGGCGCCTGTCCGGCGCGGCGCTGACGGTATTCGGCTGGCCGGAAATGTGGAACGGCCCGAACGCCCCGCACCGTCCCACCGAGGGTTTTGTCGAAGAAGCGCGCAATCAGCAGGAGGTGCGCTACAAGATCATTTCCGGGATCGTCCGCGACTTCCCCAATCAGGCCGGCATCGCCTACACGCCGGATGATTTCCGCCGCCTGCACGGCGAAGGCAAGTTTGCGATTTTCATCAGCATGCTCAACGCCTACCCGCTGGGCAATGACCTGAGCAAGCTCGACCTGTGGGCCGGGCGCGGCATGCGCATGTTCGGCTTCAGTTACATCGGCAACAACAGCTGGGCCGACTCGTCGCGGCCGCTACCGTTTTTCAATGATTCGCCCGATGCCCTCAATGGTCTGTCGGACATCGGCAAACAAGCGGTGCAGCGCTTGAACGATCTGGGCGTGATCATCGATGTTTCGCAGATGTCGACCAAGGCCCTCGAGCAAGTCGCCGAACTGAGCCGCACACCGCTGGTGGCCTCGCACTCGGCGCCCCGGGCGGCGGTGGATATCCCGCGCAACCTCAGCGACAAAGAGCTGCAACTGATCAAGAACAGTGGCGGCGTGGTGCAAGTCGTCGCTTTCTCGCAATACCTGAAACCGCTGACCCAGGGCACGCAGGACAAACTCAATGCGCTGCGTGCGCGCTTCGATCTGCCGCCACTGCCCAATCTGGCCATGGCGCTGATGCCGGGCGATCCGATCATCACCGCCTGGTCGGAACAGAAGCTCGGCCAGTACGCCAGCGGCCTCTACGCAATCCTTGAAGAAGAACCGAAAGCCACCCTCAAGGACTTTGGCGATGCCATCGATTACACGGTGCGCAAGATCGGTATCGACCACGTCGGCATCGCCTCGGATTTCAACGATGGCGGCGGCATCAAGGGCTGGGAAAACGTCGGCGAGATCCGCAACGTCACCGCCGAACTGCTGCAGCGCGGCTACTCCGAGGCGGACATCGCCAAGCTCTGGGGCGGCAACTTCATGCGCGTCTGGGATCAGGTACAAAAAGCCGCGAAACCGGCACTGGCGTCGCGCCAGGAGGTGGCCCGGCCATGACTGATCGTCGCACTTTTCTGAAACACGCCGGCCTGCTCGCCGCCGCCCTGCCCCTGGGCGCCAGCCTGACTGCGCCGGCGGCAATCGCTGCGCCGGCCGCTGCATCGCGGGATAAATGGGCGCAGTTGCGTCAGTTGTTCGATCAGGATCCCCTAGCGATTCACTTCGCCAATTTCCTCGTCACCTCACACCCCAAACCGGTGCGCGAAGCCATCGAACGCCATCGCGCGGCGCTGGATTTGAATCCGGGGCTGGCGATGGATTGGGATCTTGGCGTCACCGAGAAGCGTGAAGAAAACGCGCGCCAGTGGGCCGGCCAGTACCTGCAAGCCAAACCGGCGCAGATCGCCCTGACCGGCAGCACCACCGAAGGCCTGGCGATGATCTACGGCAGTGTGCAGGTGCGCGCGGATCAGGAGATCCTCACCACGGTTCACGAGCATTACTCGACGCGCAACATTCTCGATTTCCGCAGCCGGCGTGACGGCACGCGCGTGCGCAAACTCACCCTGTTCGAAACCCCGCAAAGCATTTCTCTGGATCAGGTGCTCGACACGATCAACCGTAATATCCGCCCCGAGACCCGCGTGCTGGGCATGACCTGGGTGCATTCCGGGAGCGGCGTGAAACTGCCGATCAGCGAGATTTCGCGGCTGGTCGATGAGCACAACCGCCAGCGCGACGACCAGGATCGGCTGATTTACGTGGTCGATGGCGTGCACGGTTTCGGCGTCGACGACCTGAGTTTCCCGCAGATGAACTGCGACTTTTTCATCGCCGGCACCCACAAGTGGATGTTCGGCCCGCGTGGCACCGGCATCGTCTGCAGCCGCACGGAAGAACTGAAATACGTCAGCCCCAGCGTTCCGACCTTCTCCGAGGCCACGGCTTTCTCGACCATCATGACCCCGGGCGGCTACCACGCCTTCGAGCATCGCTGGGCGCTGGACGAAGCCTTTAAGTTGCACCTGCAACTGGGCAAGGCCGAGGTGCAGACACGCATTCATCAGCTCAACAGCTACCTAAAGGAGCGCTTGCAGGAGCACCGCAACATCGAATTGGTGACCCCGCTCGACTCGCAGTTCTCCGCCGGTTTCACCTTCTTCCGGATCAAGGGCCAGGACAGTGACGAAGTTGCCGCTTATCTGATGCAAAACCGGGTGATCTGCGACGCGGTCAGCCGCGACGTCGGGCCGGTGATTCGCACCGCGCCGGGCTTGCTCAACAGCGAAGCCGAAGTGGATCGCTTCATGGACATCCTCGGCAAAAAGCTGCGCGCCTGACCCTCGACTGCCGTTTTCCTTTCAAAGAGACGACCCATGAAAAAGCCTCACGCGTCACACCTCTCCAAAGCCCTGCCCGCACTGGCGCTGAGCGCCCTCTGCGCCGCACTGACTCCCGGCAACGCGCTGGCAGCGACCGCGCCCGCTGCTGGCAAAGTGTTCAAGGACTGCAAGGACTGCCCGGAAATGGTCGTGCTGCCGACCGGCAGCTACACCATGGGCACACCGGACGATGAAGTCGGCCGCCAACCCGACGAAGGCCCGCTGCACACGGTGACGTTCAGCAAACCATTCGCTATCAGCCGCTCGCAGGTGCTGGTGGGCGAATGGGACGCCTACGTGCGCGAGACCGGCAACAAGCCCTATGACTTCGATGATCGCCCGGGCCGTCGTTGCACCGCCGGCAAGCCGGAATTCAAACAGACGCCCCGCGATCCAGCGGTGTGCATGAACGTCGCCGAAGCCCAGGGCTACATCGACTGGCTGTCGAAAAAGACCGGCCACGCCTATCGCCTGCAAAGCGAATCGATCCGCGAATACGCCGCCCGTGGTGGCAGCGCCGGGCCTTTCCCCTTTCCGTTCGATGAGGGCAAGGATTACCAGATCTCCAGGCACGCCAACACCTACGGCGCGGCCGACGGCTACAACTTCACCTCGCCCGCCGGCACCTTCCCGGCCAACGCGTTTGGCGTGTTCGACGCCCACGGCAACGTATACGAATGGACTGCCGATTGCTATCACCCGGACTACTCCGGCGTGCCCGCCGACGGTCGCCCATGGACCCAGGAAAACTGCGAACGCCAAGTCATGCGCGGCAACGATTGGGGCGAGGCGCCGATCTTCTCGCGCTCGGGCAACCGCAACAGCAGCTGGCCAACCAGCAAGGGCGACTGGCTGGGCTTTCGCGTAGTGCGCGACCTCTGACACTGCCCTCGACGAGCGCAGCCACGCCTGCGCTCGGTTAAAGAAACTCCGCGACCATTCGTTTTCCTTAAGTACCGGCACTCCCTCCGCATCGAAGCAGGAATCCTCCATGACCAAGCCTACGCGTGGGGCGATCAACGAATTGTTCGCCCTGCTCAAGCCCTTCCGCCTGATCGTCTCGGCGTCCATCGTGCTCGGCATGCTCGGCGGCCTGAGCGTCACCGTGCTGCTGGCGACCATCAACAACGCCCTGCACTCCGATGACGGCCTTACCCGTACCGTGGTGATGATCTTCGCCGGCCTCTGTGCCCTGGCCCTGCTGACTACGATCCTGTCGGACATCGGCACCAACTATGTCGGCCAGCACATCATCGCCAAACTGCGCAAAGAGCTGGGGGAGAAAGTCCTGTCGGCGCCGATCGACCAGATCGAACGCTATCGCAGCCACCGCCTGATTCCGGTGCTGACCCACGACGTCGACACCATCAGCGACTTCGCCTTCGCCTTTGCACCGTTGGCGATTTCCATGACCGTGACCCTTGGCTGTCTCGGCTATCTGGCCATGCTGTCGTGGCCGATGTTCCTGATGATGCTGGTGGCCATCGCCATCGGCACCACCATCCAAGCAATTGCGCGGGCCAAGGGCATGCGCGGTTTCTGCGCTGCCCGCGACTCCGAAGACGAACTGCAAAAGCATTACAACGCGATCGCCGAAGGCGCCAAGGAACTGCGCATTCACCGCCCGCGTCGCCAGCGCATGTTCGTCGCCGGCATTCAGAAAACCGCCGAGAAAATCTGCGACACCCAGATCAGATCGATCAACACGTTCGTCATCGCCAAGTCGTTTGGCTCGATGCTGTTCTTCGTGGTCATCGGCATGGCGCTGGCCCTGCAATCGCTGTGGCCGAGTGCCGACAAAGCGGTGATGAGCGGTTTCGTTCTGGTGCTGCTGTACATGAAGGGGCCGCTGGAGCACTTGATCAGTACCCTACCGATCATCAGCCGCGCGCAGATTGCCTTTCGCCGCATCGCCGAGCTGAGTGAACAGTTCTCCTCGCCGGAACCGCACCTGTTGCTGCAGGATAAGGGCAGCAAGCCGGCCGCCGTCAACAGCCTGGAACTGCGCAACGTGCGCTACGCCTTCCCGCCCGTGGAAGGCAGCGAACCGTTCCGCCTCGGCCCGGTGAACCTGCGCATCGAACAGGGCGACATCGTGTTCATCGTCGGTGAGAACGGCTGCGGCAAAACCACGCTGATCAAATTGCTGCTGGGTTTGTATGCGCCGACCGAGGGCGAAATTCGCGTTAACGACAAGCCGATCACTGCGGTCAGCCGCGACGATTACCGCCAGAACTTCACTACGATCTTCGCCGACTACTACCTGTTCGATGACTTGATCCAGGGTGATCGCGAAGTGCCGCAGGATGCCACCCGCTACCTCGAACGTCTGGAGATCGCGCACAAGGTCAGCGTGCGCGACGGCGCCTTCAGCACCACCGACCTGTCCACCGGCCAGCGCAAACGCCTGGCACTGGTCAACGCCTGGCTCGAAGAGCGGCCGGTGCTGGTGTTCGATGAATGGGCGGCGGATCAGGACCCGACCTTCCGGCGGATCTTCTATACCGAGCTGCTGCCCGACCTCAAGCGTCTGGGCAAAACCATCATCGTGATTTCCCACGACGACCGTTACTTCGACGTCGCCGATCAACTGGTGCGCATGGAGGCCGGCAAGGTCAGAAGCGAACTGCAAACCGCTTGATCGAGGCAGCCGCGACCGGGCCGGAGAAAAAACTTTTCCGGTTTGCCGCGGCTTCCTCGTCTTAATGAGATGAATAAGAACCATTAACAACTATACCTGCCAAGGTCTTAACCTCATGTCCGCATCCCGTTTCATGCTTCGCCCTCTGACTCGAGCCCTGCTGATGCACGGCGCGACCCGCACACGCCTGGCCGGTAGCGGCCTGGGTCTGGCACTGACCCTCGCGGCAGCGCCGTATGTCCAGGCCCAGGAATGGACCCTGAACATTCCGGCCCAACCGCTGGCCCAGGCCCTGCAGACCCTCGGTCAGCAGACCAGCCTGCAAATCGTCTACAGCCCGGAAAGCCTGCAAGGCCTGCGCTCCAGCGCCCTCAACGGCCGCTATCAGGACGACGAGTCGCTCAAGGCCATGCTCAGCGGCACCGGCATTCGCTATCAGCGTGACGGCAACACCGTCACCGTGCTCGGCCCGGCCACTGGCGGCAGCGCAATGGAACTGGCGCCGACCAACGTCAACGCCAACCGCCTCGGCGCCACCACCGAAGGCAGCAACTCCTACACCACCGGCGGCGTGACCATCGGCAAGGGCGTGCATTCGCTGAAGGAAACGCCGCAGTCGGTCACGGTGATGACCCGCAAGATGCTCGATGACCAGAACCTCAACACCATCGAACAGGTGATGGAGAAGACCCCGGGCATCACCGTCTACGACTCGCCCATGGGCGGCAAGTATTTCTACTCGCGCGGTTTCCGCATGAGCGGCCAGTACCAGTACGACGGCGTGCCGCTGGACATCGGCAGCAGCTACGTGCAGGCGGACAGTTTCAACAGTGACATGGCCATTTACGACCGCGTGGAAATCCTCCGCGGCGCGGCCGGCATGATGAAGGGCGCGGGCGGCACCGCCGGCGGCGTCAACTTCGTGCGCAAGCGCGGCCAGGACACCCCGCACACGCAGCTGTCGCTGTCGGCCGGGACCTGGGACAACTACCGCGGCCAGGTCGACACCGGCGGCCCGCTGAACGACGCTGGCACTGTCCGTGGCCGCGCCGTGGTGACCCAGCAGACCCGGCAGTATTTCTACGACGTGGCTGAACGCCGCGACCAGATCTACTACGGCGCCCTGGACTTCGACCTCAGTCCCGACACCACCCTCGGCCTGGGCATGGCCTATGAAGACGTCGACGCCACCCCGTGCTGGGGCGGCCTGCCGCGCTACGCCGACGGCTCCGACCTGCACCTGAAACGCTCCACCTGCCTGAACACCTCGTGGAACAACCAGCGCAGCAAACGCGCCACCTACTTCGCCGACGTCAAACACCAGTTCAACGATGACTGGTCGCTGAAAGTTGCCGGTGTGTACTCGCGCAACACCCAGGACATGGAATATTCCTTCCCGAGCGGCACAGTGCCATTGGGCGCCACCGCCACCAATACGCTGATGCTCGGCAGTACCTATGACTACGACCAGCGCGACTACGGTTTCGATGCTTACGTCGACGGCAAATTCGACGCCTTCGGCCAGCAGCACGAACTGATCGTCGGCGCCAACGCCAGCCGTTCACACAAGGACGACTTCTATGCGGTGGCCGCGTTGCCACAGCGCCAGAACGTGTTCAACCCGAACCACAACATCCCGCAGCCGGATGAAAGCTATTACCTGGCCAACGCTTCCCGTGGCGGCCCGGTGGACATGCACATCAAGCAATACGGTGCTTACTCGATCGCCCGCCTGAAACTCGCCGACCCGATGACCCTGGTACTCGGCAGCCGGGTCAGCTGGTACAAATCCGACACCGACTCGGTGCAGTACTTCCGCGGCGAAGGCACCGAGGTCAACACCCAGTCCACCGAATCCGGCCAGGTCACGCCGTTTGCCGGCCTGCTCTACGACCTCAACGACAACCTGACCGCCTACGCCAGCTACACCGACATCTTCACCCCGCAAGGCTCGTACAAAACCATCGACGGCAGCACGCTCAAGCCGCTGATTGGCCAGAGCTACGAGCTGGGGATCAAGGGTGAGTGGTACGACGGTCGTCTGAACACCACGTTCAACCTGTTCCGCACCATCCAGAAAGACGCGGCCCAGGATGACCTGCGGTGCGAAGACAGTTCGTGCCAAATCAACTCGGGCAAGGTTCGCGCCCAGGGCTTTGAAGCTGAAGTCAGCGGTGAAGTGATCGACCGCCTGCAATTGCTGGCCGGTTATACCTACACCCAGACCAAAGTGCTGGAGGATGCCGACGCCACTCAGGATGGCGCGGTCTACAACTCCTACGTGCCGCGTCACCTGTTGCGCGTCTGGGGTGATTACGCCCTGAGCGGACCGCTGGACCGTGTGACCATTGGTGCGGGTGTCAATGCACAGACAGGTACCTACCGCGTTTCGCCACTGGGCGGGGACAATGTCGATGGCGCGGGTTATGCGGTCTGGAACGGTCGCATTGGATATCGGATCGATGACACCTGGTCGGTGGCGTTGAACGGCAACAACCTGTTCGACAAGCGTTATTACGCGACCATTGGGACCGAGGGGTTCGGTAACTTCTATGGTGAACCGCGGAATTTTGTGATGTCGGTGAAGGCTGATTTCTGATTTTTTGATTTGAGCTGTGAGAGAGCCCCGCATTGTGAGATGTGGGGTTTTTTTGTTTTTTGGGGATTGGGAGCTTATCCGTTGCTGCGGGTGTTGCCGCTGGCGGTTTCGCTCTTACAGCGAGTCACCTTTTTCAAACGCCAAAAAGGTAACCCAAAAGGCTTTGCCCCGGCGTACGGCCCGCTCGCTAAAGCTCGGGGTACCTTCGTTACGGGACCGATCCAGGCGCAGCGGCTACGGTTTGCTTCGCTGCACCTCCTTCCGCTGTGTACGACTGCGTCGTACGGTCGCTGCGCTCCCACACCCGGATCGATCCCGTAACGAAGCCTGCCGAAGGGGCAAAAGATCAAGAGCCGGATCAAAAGCCAAAGCAAAAGCCAGATCAAAAGATCGCAGCCTTCGGCGGCTCCTACAGTTGGATCAGGTGCGGGCATAGAGAAATCGGTCGGCTGTCAGGACGCCTTCGCGAGCAGGCTCGCTCCCACAAAAGCAAAAGCAAGGCAGCGCAGCTGCCCGCGGCGAAGCCGCACCACTCAACAATGAGCGCAAGCTCGAGTGCTCTTGATCTTGATCCACCGGCGACATCGGAAGGCTGAGTGGAGGGATTGATCCGGGCGTGGGAGCGCAGCGACCGTTCGACGAAGTCGAACACAGCGGAAGGAGGTGCAGCGAAGCAAACCGTAGCCGCTGCGCCCGGATCGATCCCGCAGCGAAGGAACCCGAGCCTGCGAGGGCCGAACGTAGGAGCTAGCGTTTTTTGCTTACTTTTTTTGGCGCTTGTAAAAAAGTAAGTCGCCGTCAGGCGAAACCGCCAGCAGCCGCTACCAAAGCAACGGATATTCACCCAACCTCAAAAGCCCGCGCAAGCGCCCCACCCATCCGCAAATAAACCTCCAGAACCCCAGGCACCACTGCCCCCAACCGCAACAAATCATGAGTCAACCCGGCACAAACCTCGACCTCGACCTCAACCCCCTGCCCACGCAGCCTGTCGACATAAACCTGCCCCTCATCCAGCAACGGATCAAACCCGGCAAGCAGCACAATGGCCGGCGCCACCCCACGCAAATCCTCCGCCAGCAACGGCGAAAAACGCCAATCGAGATAATCCTCCGGCCCACGCGCATAGTGCTGATAAAACCACTCCAGCGTGTCGTTCTCGAGCAAATACCCCTCGCCAAACAACAGCCGAGAATCATGCACCCGCGAAGCATCCGTCACCGGATAACACAACAACTGCGCCTTCGGCGCGATCGCCACCGTGTGCGGTTGCCGCACCGCCTGAATGGCCAACACCGTCGCCAACGTCGCGCCTGCGCTGTCGCCGCCAAACGCAACGCGCGAACCATCCAGGCCGAGACTCGCAGCCTGTTCCGCCAGCCAGGCCAAAGCGTCCTCGCCATCCTCCAGCGCCGTCGGAAAGCGATGCTCTGGCGCCAGCCGATAACCGACCGAGAGCACCGCACACGGCGTGCGCTGGCAAAACTCGCGGCAGACGCCGTCGTGGGAATCCAGACTGCCAACGACAAATCCGCCACCGTGGAAATACACCAGCACCGGCAGCGGCGATTCAACGCCGTTGGGCCGATACAAACGTAACGCCAGCGCCGCGCCATCCCGGGCCAGTGTCTCAATCTCGCTGACTTCAAGATCCTGCGGCGCCGGCCAGCGCAGTTGCGCGGTGGTCTGTTCGAATATGGCGCGGGCCTCGCTCGGGGTCAGTTGGTGCATGGCCGGCAGGCCGGCGTCCTGGCTGTCTTGAGCGAGGTCGAGGAAAGCTTCCAGATCAGGGTGTAACGACATCGTTAAAAATCCTTGTATCCGCAATAAGACGGGCGCGCCTGGGCAGCGCCCGCGCAAAAGACCGGGTGATCAACCCACGCGCGCCATGCAATGTTCGATCAACGCTTCAAGCTCGCGCTGGTAATCGCTCATCAGCGCATCCATGGTGCCGGCGCGGTAACGCTGGCTGCTGTAGATGCAGCGCAACGCCAGTTGCCCGTCATAGACCTGGCCGACGATTTCCAGCCAGTTGCCCAGGTTCGCCTTGAGGCTGTAGTTGTCGCCGGTCTCTTCCAGTGCCGGCACCAGCAACGCCTGTTCATCGAAGCTCTGGTCGAACTGCCCGAGGTAATTGAACGTCACCCGTGCCTTCGGCAATGCAGCCAGTTGCGCGGAGATTTCCGGCCCGGCCAGATGACGCAACACGCCGTAGCCGATGCCCTTCTGCGGTACGCCCGCCAGTTGCGCCTGCACATCGATGATCGACTGGCCGATGTCGTCGCCGTCCGGGCGCAAACGCACCGGGAACATGCTGGTGAACCAGCCGAGGCTGCGGCTCAGGTCGATCGATTCGAAGAGGTCTTCGCGCCCGTGCCCTTCGAGCAGAATCAGCGCCGACGGTTGCTGGCTCCAGCAGCACAGCGCGCGGCTGAGCGCTGACAACAGCAGGTCGTTGATCTGCGTGCCGTACACCGCCGGGGCCTGTTTGAGCAGTTGTTCGGTGTGCTCGCGGGACAGTTTGAGCCGTGCCTGCGCCTGTTGCCGCACAAGGTTCTTGCCGCGCGGGTTGTCGCACGGCAGATCAACGCCCGGTTGATCCAGTTGCTCCAGCCAATAGTTCAATTCCTGCTCGGCAATCACCGGCGCCTGCGCCTGCAACGCTTCGGCAAACGAACGGTAACTGCTGGTACGAATCGGCAGCTGCGGCGTCAGCCCCTGCACGCACGCCTCATAAGCGACTTTCAGATCGTCGAGCAGAATCCGCCACGACACGGTGTCGACCACCAGGTGATGAATCACCACCAGCAACCGCGCCTGACCATCCGGCAAGGCCACATGCATGACCCGCCAGACCGGCCCGTCATCGAGTTTGAGGCTGCGCTGCGCGAGGTTGGCCAAGGCTTCGACCTCTTCGCTGCTTTGCGCTTCGCGGCGCCACAGCACAGCCTCGTCGGATGCGCTGGTGCTGTAGCGCTGCAACCAGCGCCCGCCGTCGTTGGAAAAACGCAGGCGCAGCGAATCGTGATGTTGTTCGATCAAGCCCAGCGCCTGTTCCAGGGCATCGAGATCCAGCGGCTGACGTGCACTGAGCAGCAACGACTGGTTGTAGTGATGCGCCTCGGCCATGCCTTCGGCGAAGAACCACTCCTGGATCGGCAGCAGATTGAACGCGCCTTCTGCGGCAACCTGAGTCAGGTCCGGCAACGCTTGCCCGGCGCCCTCCTTCGCCACTTGCTGCTCGACGATGCCGGCGATGGTTTGATAGCGCATCAGATCGCGCAGCTTCAGTTCCATCTGCAGGGTCGGATGGTTTCGCACCCGCGAGATCACTTGCAGGCTGAGGATCGAATCGCCGCCCAGTTCAAAGAAGTTATCGCTGATACCGACCTGCTCCACCTGCAACACCTGCGCCCAGATTTCCGCCAGCAGGCGTTCCTGCTCGGTGCGCGGGGCAACATATTCGTCGCTTTTGAACTCCGGCTCCGGCAGTGCCTTGCGATCGAGTTTGCCGTTGGGCGTAACCGGGAACGCGCTGAGGCAGACGATCTGCGCCGGCACCATGTATTCCGGCAGCGAAGCACGCAGCCCGGCCTTGAGTTCATCGCCGATGTCTTCGCCGCTGGCGGTGACCACGTAGCCGATCAGTTGCTTGCCGGAGGCATTGTCGCGAGCTATCACCAGCGCATCGCTGACCGCCGGCAACTGACGCAGGCTGGCCTCGACTTCGCCCAGCTCGATGCGGAAGCCACGCACCTTGACCTGATGGTCGATGCGCCCGACGTAATCGACCACGCCGTCCGCGCGACGGCGCACCAGATCGCCGCTGCGGTACAGGCGCTCGCCGGGCGCAAACGGGTTGGGCACGAAGCGTTCGCCGGTCAGGTCGGGGCGCCCGTAATAACCGCGAGCGACGCCGTAACCGCCGATGTACAACTCCCCGGCAAAACCCGGCGGCAGCGGATTCAGATCGTCGTCGAGCACGTACAGCGAGCGCGCACCGACCGCGCGGCCGATCGGCGCATACGCCGCTTCGCAGTGCTCGCTGATGGCGACTTTCCAGAGCATCGGCGTGACCACCGTTTCGGTCGGGCCATAACCGTTGGTGAAGTACTGCGGACGCAACGCGGCTTTGACCTGTTCGAAGGTCTGCTCCGGCACCGCATCGCCACCGAAGCAGTAGATGCGCACTGGCGGTGGTGCGATGCCACTGGCGGCGGCGTACTCGGCCAGTTGTTTGAGATAGGCCGGCGGGAAGCAAGCGATGGTCACGCCGTAATCGTGCAAGGCCTGATAGGTCTGCTCCGGGGTCCACAGGCATCCGTCGCGAATCACCAGACGACCGCCGCTGTACAAGGTACTCAGCCAGCGTTCGTGAGCGCCGTCGAAAGCGAACGACATGAAGTGCAACTCGCAACTGCTGGCGTCCATTTCGTACAGTTCGGCGATGGCCTGGCAGTGCATGCTTAAGGGGCCCTGGGTGACGGCCACGCCTTTCGGCCGTCCGGTGGACCCGGAGGTGTAAACCAGATAGGCCAGGCTCTGCTCGTGAACATCACAGACTGGGGCGGCATCACTGTAGAGACTGCGATCGAGCTGATCGATTTCCAGACGAAGCACGCCTCGCGGCGCTGGCAACGTCGCACGCAGGCTGGTTTGCGTCAGCAGCAGGGCCATGCGTGAATCTTCGATCATGTAGGCCAGACGCTCCGGCGGATAATCGATGTCCAGCGGCACGTACGCCGCACCGCTCTTGAGCACGGCGAGGAAGCTCACCAGCATTTCCAGCGAACGCGGCAACGCCACGCCGATCACCACTTCCGGCCCGGCGCCGTGGGCGATCAGGCACTGCGCGAGTCGATTGGCCTGCCGCTCAAGTTCGGCGTAGCTCAGGCTCTCGCCGGCGCATTGCACCGCGATCGCATCGGGTTGCTGTTGCGCATGACGGCTGATCAGCTCCGGCAGCAACTGCGGCGCGTGGCGGTGGGAAGGCTCGGCGCTCCAGGCCTGCGCCGCTTGCCATTGCTCGGCGGACAGACGCTGCAAGTTGCCCAGCCGCTCATACGGCGCGGCCATCATCGCCGCGAGGGTGTTTTCCAGGGTCAGGCGAATGCCTTCTACCGCCGCGGCGCTGAAGTGGCTGCGCAGGTACAGGTACTCGATCGACAACTCGTCGCCGAGCATCACCGCAAGGTCCATCGGCACGTTGGTCACGCCGTGGCCGATGGATTTGCCGAAGGTCAGCTCGGTGTCGGTTTCTTCCTGCAAGCGCTCGTCGATCGGGAAGTTTTCGAACACCACGATGCTGTCGAACAGCGCCTGACCACCGAGGTTCGACCAGCGCTGCACATCGGCCAGCGGTGCCTGGGAGTAATCGCGAATGTCGAGGTTGTAGGCCTGCACTTCCCCCAGCCAGTCGGCCAGACGCTGATCGGCCTGCGGGGTCTGAATGATCGGTAAGGTATTGATGAACAGGCCGAGCATGTTGCCGACGTTCGGCAGGCTTTCCGGACGCCCCGATACGGTGGCGCCGAAGGTCACCGTCTGTTGGCCGGTGTAGCGTTGCAACAGCAGCAGCCACGCGCCCTGAATCAACGTATTCGGGGTGATGCGCAAGTCGCGGCAGAACTCCAGCAGACGCGCGGTCTGCGCCTTGTCCCAATTCGAATAGAGCGCATCGTGACCGGTAACGTCGGCACTGTGACGCGGGTGCATCGCCTGACTCAGCGCGGTCGGTTCGTTGACCACCGCCAGACGCGCCTTCCAGAACAGCTCCTGGGCATCCTGATCCTGCGCCTGCAACCAGGCGATGAAGTCGCGGTAGCGGCCGTTTTCGCCAGTCACCTCGCCGGTGGAGTAGTACTGCAAGACCTCGCCAAACAACCGCGAACTGCTCCAGCCGTCCATCAGAATGTGGTGACTGGTCCAGATCATCTGGTACTGCTCGTCGCCCAGCTGCAGCAGGGTTACCCGCTGCAATCGCGCTTCGGACAAGTCGAAGCCCAGCGCGCGATCGGCGCTGGCGAACTCGGCAATCGCCGCCTCGCTGCAGTCCTGCCCACGCCAATCGAGCACCTCCATCTGCAGCGGCGCATGGCGATGCACCACCTGCAGCGGTTTGGCCAGCCCATCCTGCCAATGGAAACTGGTGCGCAGGATCGCCTGACGCACAATGATGAATTCCCAGGCCCGGCGGAAACGCCCAACGTCGAGGCCCTTGATCGGCAGGCTGACCTGTTGCACGTAAAGGCTGCTGCCGTTATCCGACAGGGTGTGGAAGAGCATGCCCTCCTGCATCGGCGACAGCGGATAGACGTCTTCGATCAGCTCCGCCGGCACCGGCAACGCATCGAGCTGCGCCTGATCCAGTTGCGCCAACGGGTAGTCGCCGGCGCTGGCGGATTGTGTGTCTTCAAGCGAAACCACTGCGGCCAGTTTCTGCACCGTCTGCTGCTGGAACAGGTCTTTGGGCGTGAAGCAAATGCCCTGCTGCCGCGCGCGGCTGACCAGCTGGATCGAGATTATCGAATCACCGCCGAGGGCGAAGAAATTGTCGGTCACGCCGACCTGCTCGATCTTCAGAATGTCCTGCCAGACCTCGGCGAGTTGCTGCTCCAGCGGCGTCGACGGCGCCACGTAATCGCGTTGTGCCTGGCTGGCATCCGGCGCCGGCAAAGCCTTGCGATCGAGTTTGCCGTTGGGTGTCAACGGCAATTGCTCAAGGAACAGCCACTGCGCCGGCACCATGTAGTCCGGCAGATGCGCCTTGAGCGCGGCTTGCAGCGCAGTGCTCAGCTCATCCAGTTGCGCGGGGCTTTGATCGGCCTCGGTCGGCACCACATAAGCCAGCAGTTGCTGGCCGCCAACGCTGTTCACCGCCAGCACCACGCCTTCGCGCACGCTGGCCTGGGCCAGCAGACGCGCTTCGATTTCGCCCAGTTCAATACGGAAGCCGCGCACTTTGACCTGATGGTCGATGCGGCCGACGTATTCGATACGGCCGTCATCGATGAAGCGCGTCAGGTCGCCGGTGCGGTACATACGCTCGCCGTTGCTCGCCAACGGATTCGGCACGAAACGCTCGGCGGTCAGGCCCGGGCGCAACAGATAGCCACGGGTGATGCCCTCACCGGCCAGATACAGCTCCGCTGCGATGCCGACCGGCGCTTGCTGCAATTGCTCGTCCAGCAGGTACGCAGTGGTGTTGCGCAATGGCCGGCCGATATTGGCCTGGCCACCGAGTTCGCGACGGGTCCAGGTCGAATACGTGGTGTCTTCGGAAGGCCCGTACAGATCGTAAACGTGGGCGACCGAAGTTTCGCGGTACAAGGTGTTGACCAGCGCCTGCTTGAGCGGCTCGCCGGCCAGATTGATGATGCGCACGCCCGGCGGGATCTGGCCGATGCGTTGCAACGCGGCAATCGCCGACGGCACGGTGTTGATCAGGCGCACCTGATCACGCTCGGGCAAGTCCGGCAGCTCGAGGGCATTGCGCGCCATGACCATGGACCCGCCGCGCGCCAGGGTGACGAAAATCTCCCACACCGACAGGTCGAAGCACACCGACGTCGAGGCCAGCACGCCTTGCAGATCGTCCTCGCTGTAGACCTCGGCGGACCAGTGAATCAGTGCCTGTACGTTGCGATGGGCGATGGCCAAGCCTTTCGGTTTGCCGGTGGAACCGGAGGTGTAGATCACGTAGGCCAGATTGGCCGAGTTGGCGCGCGCCGGCAGGTTGTCCGGCGCCTGCGATGCAAACGCCTCGCCGCCGGCCTCGACCAGTACCACTTGCGCTTCGCTGGACGGCAGTTGCGCCAGCAATGCCTGCTGGGTCAGCAGGACTTTCGCCTGGCTGTCATCGAGCATGTAGGCCACGCGGTCGGCCGGGTAGTCCGGGTCCAGCGGCACGTAGGTGCCGCCGGCCTTGAGCACCGCCATCAGGGCGATCACCAGTTCCGCCGAACGCGGCAGCGCCACGCCGACGCGCACTTCGGCGGTGACACCCAGCGTCACCAGATGCCGGGCCAATTGGTTTGCGCGGCGGTTCAGTTCGCCGTAGCTCAGGGCCACGCCGGCATGACTCAACGCCAGTGCCTGCGGATGCGCCGCCACCCGTGCTTCAAAGCTCTGCGAGATCAACCGCTCGGCCGGATAAGCCGCGTGATTGTCGTTCCACTGCGCCAGCGTCTGCCGTTCGGCCAGCGGCAGCAGACCGATCTCGCCAAGTGCCCGTTGCGGCGCTGCGATAAATTGCTCCAGCACTTCACGCAAATGCGCCGCCAGAGCAAGCACGCTGCGCTCGGCAAAGTGCTCGGTGAGGTAGTTGAAATCGAGGTTGAGCACTTCGCTGGCGCCAGCGATCAGGGTCAGGCCGTAGTTGGTCTGCTCGCGATGCTCCAGACCGGAAAAACCCAGCCCGCCCGGATTGGCCTCCAACGCATCGGACACCGGATAGTTCTCGAACACCAGCAAGGTGTCGAACAACGCTTCGCCACTCAACGCCGCCAGACGTTGAATGTCCTGCAACGGCGTCTGCTCGTAGTCGCGCAGCAACAGGTTCTTGTCCTGCACACTGCGCACCCAGTCACCGACGCTGAGGCTGGCCTGCGGGCTGGCAATCACCGGCAAGGTGTTGATGAACAGACCCAGTTGCTCCTCGATGCCCGGCAAATCCACCGGACGCCCGGATACCGTGGCGCCAAACGCAACGGTGGCCTGCCCGGTGTAGCGCTGCAACACCAGCAGCCACGCCGCCTGCACCAGACTGTTGAGGGTCACCTGTTGCTGACGGGAGAAGCTGTTCAGACGCTGGGTAACCGCTTCGTCGAAATGCAGACGATGCATCTGTTTGCCCGGCCCCGGTACGGTGCGTCCATGACACGCCGAGGCCAGTCGGGTCGGTTCGTCGAGTTCGGCCAGTTGCCCGCGCCAGAAGTCCTGCGCGGCGGCCTTGTCCTGGCCCTGCAGCCAGACCAGAAAATCGCGATAGCGGCCCTGCGCGCTCGGCACCGGCTGGCCGGCGTAATCCTGCAGCACTTCGCCGAACATGCGCGAGTTGCTCCAGCCATCCATGAGGATGTGGTGACAAGTGAAAATCAGCCTATGGCGATCGTCGGCAGTGCGCAGCAGGCACAGGCGCAGCAGCGGTGGATTCTGCAGATCGAAGCCGCGTTCACGGTCGGCTTGCGCCCGCGCCTCAAGCACGGCCGGCAGATCAGCGGCATCGCGCACATCGATTTCCGGCATTTCCAGGGTCAGTTGGCGATTGATCACCTGCAACGGCGCATCGAGGCCGTCGCGGCCCCAGATGAAACCGGCGCGCAGCACTTCATGGCGATCGACCACGCGCTGCCAGGCTTGCTGAAACCGCGCAACGTCGAGGCCGTCGATGTCCAGCAGCATCTGATAGACGTAGGCGCTGGCGTCCGCGTCGTACAGGCTGTGGAACAGAATGCCCTGCTGCATCGGCGCCAGCGGATAGATCTCCTCGATGCGCTGGGCGGCAATCGGCAGGCTGTCCAGATGCGCCTGGGACAAACCGGCCAGCGGCACATCGGACGGCGTGAGGCCGCCCGCATGGCTGAGGCAGTGGTCGATCAATTCGCTCAGCGCCACTTCGTAGGCGCGGGCCAGAGCGGCAATGGTCGCCTCTTCGAAAACGTCGCAGCTGTAGGTCCAGGTCAGGCTCAACTGGCCCTGATAAACCCGGCCATCGATGGTCAGCCAGTTGGCCATCGGCGCGTTGGCGTCCTGACCGGCGCCCTTGTCCTCGGTGGCCGGCCGCCACAAGGCGTCTTCGTCGAAGTTGTTATCGAACTGGCCGAGGTAGTTGAACGTCACCTGCGGTTGCGCCAGTTCACGCAGCGCCGCTTGTGCGTCGGCGGTGCCGAGATAACGCAGCAAGCCATAGCCGATGCCCTTGTTGGGGATCGCGCGCAGTTGCTCCTTGATGCCTTTGATCGAGCTTTCCAGACTTGCATGTGGCGTCAGGCGAACGGGGAACATGCTGGTGAACCAGCCCACGGTGCGGCTCAAGTCGATGTCGTCGAAGAGGTCTTCGCGGCCATGGCCTTCGAGTTGCACCAACGCACTGTCGCTTGCAGTCCACTCACACAACACTCGCGCCAGCGCGGTCAGCAGCAGGTCGTTGACCTGGGTGCGGTAGACCGCCGGGGCCTGTTGCAGCAGCTGGCGGGTACGCTCGGCGTCCAGCCGCGTGTCGACGCTGCGTTCGAAGCGGTTGTTCAACTGGCCCTGTGGATTGTCCAGCGGCAAACCGAGCGGCGCGTCTCGCAACTGCTCGCGCCAGTAACTCAGCTCACCGTTCAGTGCCGCACTGCGCGCATGCTCTTCCAGGCGCAAGCCCCAGTCCTTGAATGCGCTGGTCTTGGCCGGCAGGTTCACGCTCTGCCCGGCACTGATCTGCTGATAGGCGTTCTGCAGGTCTTCGAGCAGGATCCGCCACGACACGCCATCGACCACCAGGTGATGAATCACCAGCAACAGTCGCTGACTGGCGTCCGGCAAATCGATCAGCGCCGCGCGGATCAGCGGGCCGTTGTGCAGATCAAGGCTGCGCTGCAGGTCCAGGCACAGCGCTGGTAATGCCACGCTGTCGTCCAGCGTGAAAGTGCGCAACAACGCTTGTGATTGATCCGCTGCGCCGTGGCTTTGCTGCCAGCCCTGCTCGGTTTGGCGATAACGCAGACGCAAGGCGTCATGCTGTTTTTGCACCTGCGCCAGGGCCTGTTGCAGCGCCGCGGCTTGCAGGGTTTTCGCCGGGGTCAGCAGGATCGACTGGTTCCAGTGATGCCGCGCCGGGATGTCGCTGTGGAAGAAATACTGCTGGATCGGCGTCAGCGGCGCATCGCCGAGCACCTCGCCCTGCTCCGTTTGCACGGCGTCGCTTTGTTGCGCGACGGTGGCCAGACGCTGCACGGTCTGGTGCTGGAAAATGTCCTTGGGCGTAAAGCGGATACCGACCTGCCGCGCGCGGCTGACCACTTGAATCGAAATGATCGAATCGCCGCCCAGCTCGAAAAAGTTGTCGTGAAGCCCGACCCGTTCGACTTTGAGCACGTCCTGCCAGATCTCCGCCAGACGCTGCTCCAGTTCACTGCGCGGCGCCGCGTAGGCCTCTTGCACTTGCGCAACGTCCGGCTGCGGCAGTTGCTTGCGATCGAGCTTGCCGTTGGCGGTCAGCGGCAGTCGGTCGAGGAACGCCCAACTGACCGGGACCATATAATCCGGCAGGGTTTCGCGCAGGTGCAGCTTGATCGAATCACGCAGCGCGCCCTGCTCGTCCGCATTCAAAGTCTCGACGGGCACGACCCAAGTCGCCAGTTGCTGGCCGCTGAGGCCGTCCACCGCCAGCACCACCGCTTCGCGCACCTGTGGATGCTTGAGCAGTTGCGCTTCGATTTCGCCGAGCTCGATACGGAAACCACGGATCTTCACTTGGTGGTCGATACGGCCGATGTACTCGATCACCCCGTCGCCGCGCAGGCGCGCGAGGTCGCCGGTACGGTACAGACGCTGGCCGGCCTTGCGGTTGAACGGGTCGGGCACGAAGCGGGTAGCGCTCATGCCAGCCTGATTCAGATAACCACGGGCCAGACCGGCGCCAGCGATGTACAACTCGCCAATGCAGCCTTGCGACACCAGGTTGAGCGAACTGTCGAGCAAGTACCACGACAGGTCGACAATCGGCGCGCCGATCGGGCTGCTGTGATTGCTCTGCAGATCGGCCAGCGACAATGGCCGGTAGGTCACGTGCACGGTGGTTTCGGTGATGCCGTACATGTTGATCAGCGTCGGCGCGCGGTCGCCAAAACGCTCGAACCACGGACGCAGATTCTGTACTTCCAAAGCCTCGCCGCCGAACACCACGTAACGCAGGGCATTACTGCGGCTCGACTCGCAGGCGACCTGCATCAGTGGTTTGAATGCCGAAGGTGTCTGGTTCAACACCGTGACGTTTTCATCGCACAGCAGCGTGTAGAAATCTTCCGGCGAACGGCTGACATCGTGCGGCACCACCACCAGTTTGCCGCCGTACAACAGCGCGCCGAAAATCTCCCACACGGAAAAGTCGAACGCGTAGGAATGGAACAGCGTCCAGCTGTCCTGCGGGCCAAAATCGAACCAGTGCTCGGTGGCGCTGAACAGGCGCATCACGTTGCCGTGCGGCAGCAGCGCGCCCTTAGGTTTGCCGGTGGAACCGGAGGTGTAGATGACGTAGGCCAGATTGTCCGGCGTGGTCAGGCATGGCGGGTTGCTTGCGATGCCGTGTTCCGGCGTTTGATCCAGATCGAGGCAGATCAGCCCCGGCGGCAGCGGCAATTGCCCGAGCAAATGCCCCTGGGTCAACAGCAAGTAAATTCCGCTGTCGTCGATCATGTAGCTCAAGCGCTCATCCGGGTAGCTCGGGTCCAGCGGCACATAGGCGCCGCCGGCCTTCAGCACCGCGAGAATGGCGACGATCATGTCCAGCGAACGCTCGACCGCAACGCCGACGCGCACGTCCGGGCCGACGCCGTGCTCGAGCAGCGTATGCGCCCACTGGTTGGCGCGGTGATTGAGTTCGGCGTAGGTCAGGTGTTGTCCTGCGAAGGTCACGGCCACCGCATCGGCATGCTGCTCGGCCTGAGCCTCGATGGCTTGCTGGATGCACGGCGTCAGCGGTTGTTCAACCAGCGCCGGATTCCATTGCGCCAACAGCTGTTGCTGCTGGCCGGCGTCGATCATCGACAATTGGCCGATGCGCTGGGCCGGCTCGGCGACGATCGCCTGCAGCAGCGCAGTCCAGTGCTGCGCCAGGCGCTCGATGGTCGCGGCGTCGAACAGGTCAGTGGCGTACTTGAGCACCGCTTCGATGCCGTGGGCCTGTTCGGTGGTGTTGAGTGTCAGGTCGAATTGCGCGGTCTGGCTCTGCCATTCCAGCGGTTCGATGTTCAGGCCGTTCAGGCGCGTGGCGACGCTCGCACGGCGCTCGGCCTGGTGGTTGAACATCACCTGGAACAGCGGACTGTGGCTGAGGCTGCGGCCCGGTTCCAGCGCTTCGACCAGTTGCTCGAAGGGCAAATCCTGATGCGCCTGCGCCTCCTGCGCCGTCTGTTTGACCTGACGCAGCAGTTCGATAAACGGCAGCTCTGCGTCGATGTCCGCCTTGAGCACCTGGGTGTTGACGAAGAAGCCGATCAACCGCTCGATTTCCACTCGGCCACGGTTGGCCACCGGCACGCCGACACGGATATCGCTTTGTCCGCTGTAGCGATGCAGCAAGGCCTGAAACGAAGCCAGCAGCAACACGAACAGGGTGACGTTTTCCTGCCGGGCAAAGGCCTTGAGGGCATTGCTTAGCGCCGTGTCGAGAATCAGGTTATGGCTGGCGCCGGCAAAGCTTTGATCGACCGCGCGCGGGCGATCCAGCGGCAGTTCCAGCACCGGTTGTTCGCCGCCGAGCTTTTCCTGCCAGTAGGCCAGTTGGCGCTCCTGCTCACCGGCCTCCATCCACTGGCGCTGCCACAAGGCGTAATCGGCGTATTGAATCGGCAGGGCCGGCAGACCGGCGTCGTGACCGAGGTTGAAACCGGCATAGAGCTGCACCAGTTCCTCGATCATCACTTGCAGCGACCAGCCATCGGAAACGATGTGGTGCAGGGTCAGCACCAGCACATGCTCAGCGGGGTTGACCTGCAGCAGCGCGGCACGCAGCAACGGGCCGTGCTGCAGATCGAAAGTCTTCTGGCTCTGGGTCTGAACGAAAGCCTCGATCAAGTGCTCCGGGTCATTCGCCAGATCAGCGCTCAGGTGATGAATATCGAGAGTAAAAGGTCCTGCGGGCAGGACCACTTGCAAGGGTTGCGCGCTGTCTTGAGAGAACACCGTGCGCAAGGTTTCGTGGCGCTCGATCAGCGCCTCGACGCTGCGTTCCAGTGCCGGCACATCCAGCGGCCCCTGCAAGCGCAGGGCCGTCGGAATGTTGTAGGCCGCGCTGTGCGGTGCCCACTGCCAGAGGAACCACTGGCGCTGCTGAGCGTAGGACAGCAGCAACGGCTCTTCAGCCGTGCGCTTGAAAACCGGGGCAATGTCAAAGAGGTTGACGCCTTTCTGCTTGAGCAGAACCGCCAGAGCCTTTCTTTGCTTAGCCGAAAGTTGTCCTACCGACTCGATTAACTCTTGCACGCGTTTTTCCCTCTCAAGAAATCAGTTTTTCCAGATCATCGAGGGATAGACGTTTGAGGGCCTCCAGTGATTTAGCCAATTCATCCTGAACGGGCGACATTTCGACGCGCAGCGCTTCGATCCGCGCGCAGAAATCCTTGAGCGTGTCGGTTTCGAACAACGCCTTGAGCGGCACCTTGTCGCCGAGGCGCTCCTGCACCCGGGTCACCACCAGCGTCGCCAATAACGAATGGCCGCCGAGCTGGAAGAAGTTGTCCGCCAGCCCTACCCGCTCGACTTCCAGAACCTCCTGCCAGATCGTCGCCACCTCCCATTGCAGATCGCTTTGCGGCGCCTGGTATTGCTCCTGCGTCGGGCTCTCGCCCAACGCCATCAGCGCCTTGCGATCGAGCTTGCCGTTGGGCGTCAGCGGGATCGCGGCGATCAGGTGCAGATGCCCCGGCAGCATATGCGCCGGCAAGCGACTGGCCAGCGCATTGCGTACCCGCTCGGTCAGTGTCGACCGCTCGCTGTCCGGCGCCGCGACGAGGTAGGCATGCAGGTGTTTGCCGGCGGCGCCGTCCTGCGCCAATACCACCGCCTCGCGAATATCGTCGAGTTCCAGCAGGCGCGCTTCGATCTCGCTGAGTTCGATGCGGAAGCCTCGAATCTTCACCTGATGGTCGGCGCGACCGATGTACTCGATGTTGCCATCGTCGCCCTGGCGCACCAGATCGCCGGTGCGGTACAGGCGCTCGCCGTTGCTCGCGTAAGGATTCGGCACAAAGCGTTCGGCGGTCAGCGCGGCACGACGCAGATAGCCGCGCGTCACCCCGGCACCCGCCAGATACAGCTCGGCCGCCACGCCCTCGGGCAGCGCCTGCAACTGACTGTCGAGCAGGTACGCCACGGTGTTATCCAGTGGCCGGCCAATGTTCGCCCGGCCCTGCGGCGTGCGCAGGGTGAAGGTCGAATAAGTGGTGTCCTCCGACGGCCCGTAAAGATCGTAGACCTGCTGCACCTGAGTGCTGGCGTAGAGGCTGTCGACCAGACTCTGCTTGAGCGGTTCGCCGGCCAGATTGATCGTGCCGACCGAAGCCGGAATCTGTCCCGCCCGTTGCAACGCGGCAATCGCCGACGGCACGGTATTGATCAGCGTAACCTGATCGCGCGCTGGCAAATCGGCCAGCGCCAGGGCGTTGTCGGCCAATACCAGACAGCCACCGCAGGCCAGCGTGACGAAGATTTCCCACACCGACAGATCGAAGCAGATCGACGTCGAAGCGAGCACGCCGCGCAATTGTTCTTCGCGATAGACCCCAGCCGACCATTGAATCAGCGCCGACAGATTGCCGTGGCTGATGGCTACGCCTTTCGGCTTTCCCGTGGAGCCGGAGGTGTAGATCACGTACGCCAGGTTGTCTGCCGCGATATTCACCACAGGCGCAGTGGCCGGGCATGCGCTGGCGACGTTCTCGTCCACCAGCAGCACCTGCGCACTCAAGGTTTCGGGCAGCATCGCCAACGCCGCCGGCTCGGTGAGCAGCACCGCCGCGCGGCTGTCGTCGAGCATGTGCAGCAAGCGCTCCTGCGGATAATCCGGGTCAAGCGGCACGTAGGCGCCACCGGCCTTGAGGATCGCCAGCAAGCCGACCAGCATGTCCGGCGTGCGGCGCATGCACACGCCGACGCGCACTTCCGGCCCGACGCCCATGCCTTGCAGCTTGTGCGCCAGACGATTGGCCCGGGTATCGAGGCTTTGGTAATCGATGGACTGCTCAACGAACAGCACCGCGTTCGCTTGCGGCTGACGTTGCACCTGCGCAGCGATGTGCGCCAGCACCGTGCGTTGATCCGGCGTGGCAACCGGCGCCTTGCCCCACTCAATTACTTGTTGCCGTTGTGGCTCGGCGAGCAGTTGCAGCGCACCCAGCGGCTGCGTGGCGTCGGCGAGGAATTGCTCGAGCAGGCCTTGCAACTGCTCACTCAATGCACTGATCGCTTGAGCGTCGAAGCTGGCCTGATCGTAACTTATGCCCAGACTCAGCCCGCGGCCGGTGATCGCCACCAGCGTCAGCGGATAGTTGGTCTGCTCCTGCCGGCGGATTGCCGAGAACTTCAGGCCCGTCTCAGGGCCCTGCGCCAACGCCTCGGCCATCGGGTAGTTTTCGAACACCAGAATGCTGTCGAACAACGCCCCGGCGCCCGTACCGGCCCAGCGCTGAATGTCATACAGCGGCGTGTGTTCGTGCTCGCGCAAGGCCAGGTTGAGGTCTTGCACCTGTTGCAGCCATTGGCTGACGCCGATCTCCGGCGATGGCGCCGCCACCACCGGCAAGGTGTTGATGAACAGGCCGATCTGCTGCTCGACACCCGGCAAATCCGTCGGCCGCCCGGCGACAGTCGCGCCGAACGCCACGTGATCCTGGCCCGTATAACGCTGCAACAGCAGCAGCCACGCCGCTTGCACCAGCGTGTTGAGCGTGACTTTCTGCTCGCGGGCGAAGCGGTTGAGATCGGCGGTCAGCGGCTCGCTGAACACATGCTCGTGATCGGCATAGCCGCTGGCCGCGTGCCGGACCGGCATGGCGCTGGCCAGTCGCGTCGGCTGTTCGAGGTCCGCCAGCGCCGCGCACCAGAACTGCCGACTGGCTTGCTGATCACGCTGGCCGAGCCATTCGATGTAATCGCGATAACGCCCCTGCCCTGCGCTCGGCACGATGCCGGCGTAACGCTGCAGCACTTCGCCGAACAACTGCGAAGTGCTCCAGCCGTCCATCAGGATGTGATGGCAGGTGTAAATCAGGTGATGGGTGTGTTCAGCGCTGCGCACCAGCGTCACGCGCAACAGCGGCGCGTCGAGCAGATCGAAGCCACGTTGCAAATCTTCAGCGGCGAGATGATCAAGCGCGGCATCCAGGTCAGCGCGACCGCGCCAGTCCTGCACTTGCCACGGCATCTGCACGCGGCTGCGCACCACTTGCACCGGCGCGGCGGCATCCTGCGGCCAGACGAACGCCGTGCGCAGAATATCGTGAGCATCGAGGGTCTGCTGCCAGGCCTGGCGGAAGCGCTCGGCGTCGAGCTGTTCGACATCGACGCGCAGCTGATTGATGTAGGCCGGGCTGTTTGGCTCGTTGCGGCTGTGGAACAGAATGCCTTGCTGCATCGGCGACAGCGGGTACAAATCGACGATGTCACGCGGCGCCATCGGCAATGCCGACAGCTGCGCCTGGGTCAGGTTGGCGAGGTTGAAATCCGAGGGTGTCACGCCACCGGCGCCGCTCTCGCAGCAATGTTCGATCAGGCGTTCCAGCTCGCGGCGATAAGCCTCGGCCAGTGCCTCGATGGTCTCAGCGCGGTACATGCCGGTGCCGAAGGTCCAGGTCAGTTCCAGCTCACCGCCGAGAACCTGACCGTCAACACTCAGCCAATTGCCCAGCGGCGCTTGCCCATCCTGATTGGCGCCGGTGCTGTCAGCGCTTGGCAGGAACAACGCGCCCTGCTCAGCGCTGAACGCGCCGTCGAACTGACCGAGGTAATTGAAGGTTACCCGAGGTTGCGCCAGCGCCTGCAACTCGGCAGCACGCGTGAGGTAACGCAGCACGCCATAACCGGTGCCTTTGCCCGGCACGGCGCGCAGTTGCTCCTTGATCGCACACAGCGACGCAGCGGGACTCGCCTGCGGGGTCAGGCGCACCGGGAACAGGCTGCTGAACCAGCCGACCGTGCGGCTCAGGTCGATGTCGTCGAACAGGTCTTCACGACCATGGCCTTCGAGCTGGATCAACACCGACGGCTGCTCGCTCCAGTCACACAGCACCCGCGCCAAAGCCGTCAGCAACAGGTCGTTGATCTGCGTGCGGTACGCCGCCGGGGCGACTTTCAGCAGCTTGTCGGTCAATGTCTGGCTCAGGCGCGTACTGGCGCGAGCGGCCTGGGCGCGGGTCTGGCTGTCCACGGCGAAATCCCGTGGCAATGCCGAGTTATCCGCCGCCAGAGTCTGCTGCCAGTAAGCGCTTTCGGTCGCCAGCGTTTCGCTCTGAGCATAACGGTGCAATTGCCCGGCCCAGTCGTGCAGCGAACTGCTCTGGCTTGGCAAAATGGGCGCCGTCCCCGCCGCCAATGCCTGGTAAGCCAGCTGCAAGTCTTCGAGCAGAATGCGCCACGACACGCCGTCGACCACCAGGTGATGAATCACCAGCAACAAGCGCTGCTCGGCGTTCGGCAGAGTGACCAGCACCGCGCGCAGCAAATGCCCGCGTTGCAGGTCCAGGCTGCGCTGCGCCGCGTCGGCCAGTGCCGGCAAAGCGTCGAGGCTGTCCAGCTCGCGTGCCCAGAGCAGTTCGGGATCGCGCTGAATCTGCGGCAACGCCTGCCAGCTATCGCCCGACTGCACAAAGCTCAAGGCCAAGGTCTCGTGCTGTTCGACCAGCGCCGCCAGCGCCTCACGCAAATGCACGGCGTCCAGCGCCAGGGTCGGTTGCAACATCACCGCCTGGTTCCAGTGCTGGCGCTCGGCAATCGGCGTGTCGAAGAAACGCACCTGAATCGGCAGCAACGGCAGCGGACTTCGTGCCACTGGTGCCGCGACGGCAGCCGGTTTGGCTTCGATCAGTTTGGCCACAGCAGCCAGTTGGCCGATGGTCTGTTTTTCGAACAACTGCTTGGGGCTGAGCTTGATGCCCTGGCGCTTGGCCCGGGCGATGATCTGCAAGCTGAGGATCGAGTCGCCACCCAGTTCAAAGAAGTTATCGCTGCTGCCGACCCGTTCGAGCTTGAGCACTTCGGCCCAGATCGCCGCCAGTTTCTCCTCGATCTCACCGACCGGCGCGACGAACTGCTGGCTGACCACGCCGGGCACTGGCAAGGCACGCTTGTCGAGTTTGCCGTTGGCGGTCAGCGGCAAGTGCTCGAGCAACAGCAACTGCGCCGGCACCAGGTAATCCGGCAGCCGCGCCTGCAATTGCTCGCGCAGACTCTGCGCCTGCACCTTCGCGCCCGCTACCGGCACGCACCACGCCAGCAGTTGCAGGCGCGCCGGATCGTCATCCACTGGCAGCGCGAGCACGGCGGCTTCGCTGACGCCATCAAGGCTGAGCAACAGCCGCGCGACTTCCGCAGGCTCCACACGGTAGCCGCGCACTTTGACCTGATCGTCGGCACGACCGATGAATTCCAGCGCCTGCTCGCGATTGCGCCGGACCCGGTCGCCACTGCGGTACACCCGCGCGCCGGGGTTCCCAAACGGATCAGGCAGGAAACGCTCAGCGGTGAGCCCCGGCTGATTCAGGTAGCCCAGGGCAACGCTGTCGCCGCCGATGTACAACTCACCGGCAACCTGATCAGCTACCGGGTTGAGCACATCGTCGAGCACATAGACATGGGCTCCGACCAGCGCTGTGCCGATCGGAACACTGCGCGCCTGGGCGGCGAGTTCTTCGACCTCGTGGGTCAGCACGCCCACGGTGGTTTCGCTCGGGCCATAGTGGTTGATCAGACGACAGCCCGGTTTCAGTTGCTGCACGCGCTCGACCAGCGCCGGCGAACAGGCTTCGCCGCCGACGATCAGCGCGTGTTCCGGCAGCACGTCGGCAGGCTTGGCCGCCTGCAACAGCGCGGCGAGATGTCCGGGGACGATTTTCAGCACGCCGACGCGATGGCGGGCCATGTATTCGGCAAAGCGATCCGGGTCGAAGCCGAGTTCTTCCGGCAGCACATGCAGCAGTCGGCCCGAGCACAACGCACCGAACAGCACGGTGAAGCCAAGGTCGGCGGCGATGGTCGAGACCAGCGCCATGCTCGCCTCCGGCGCCGGCGCCAGACGTTCGAGTACGCCGCGCACATAACTGCCCAGTGCGCCGTGGCTGACCAGCACGCCCTTCGGTTGCCCGGTGGAACCGGAGGTGTGAATCACGTAGGCCGGCGACTGCGCATACAGCGTCAGTTCAGGCGCGGACGTCGGCAGTGACTGCCATTGCCCCGGTGCAAACTCCAGACCCTGACAGCCCTCACCCGCCACTTCGCTGAGCCGTGCGTCGCCTTCAGCACCGATCATCGCCCGCGCCTGCGCAGCGCCGAGCATCTGTTGCAGGCGCGCGCTTGGCGCCTTGACGTCGAGCGGCATGTACACCGCGCCAGCCTTGAGAATCGCCAACAGGCAAGTCAGCCAGTCCAGCGAACGTTCCAGCAGCACCGCCACCGGTGCGCCGACACTGACGCCCTGCGCACGCAAATAATGGGCGAGACGATTGGCCTCCTGATCCAGCGCCTTGAAAGTCACCGTTTGCTTGAGATCCCGAGCGGCCAGCGCCTGCGGCTGCCGCGCCACTTCACGCGCCCAATGTTGCAACACCGTCAACGCCGGTTCGCGTTGGCTGGCAAGCGCAGCAGGCCGTGGTGTGGCAACCGTGTGCAATGGCGCCTGCGGCGAGTCGAGCAACTGGGTAAACAGATCCAGCAACATCGGCACAAAACCGGCGACCGTTTCCGCCCGATAGAGATCGCTGGCGTAGGTCATCTGGCCGTGGATCAGCGCGCCGTCGTCGGTGATGTCCAAGGCCAGATCGAAATGCGTGCCGTCCTTGGCCAGCGGGTATTCGCTGACGGTCAGGCCGGGCAAGGCCATCGAGCGCTGTTTCTGCATGCCGACGTTCTGGTTGAACTTGGCCTGAAACAACGGGTTATGGCCCAGGGTGCGTTCGGCGACCAATTCGTCGACCAGTTGCTCGAACGGCAATTCCTGATGCGCCTGCGCGCCGAACGCCGCTTCACGCACCTGCGCGAGCAAATCGGCGAAACTGCCGCGCTCATCGACCTTGCAACGCAGCACTTGAGTGTTGACGAAGAAACCAATCAGCCCCTCGACTTCGGCGCGGCCACGGTTGGCATTAGGCACGCCGACACGAATGTCGCGCTCGCCGGCCAGACGCGAAAGGAACAGCGAGAACCCGGCCAGCACCAGCATGAACAGGCTGGTGCCCTGGCTGCGCGCGAAGACGTTGAGCTGCTGCGAAAGGTCAGCACCGAAATCGAAACTCAGGGTCTGCCCTTCAAAGCTTTGCGTCAGCGGTCGGGCAAAGTCCGGCGCCACTTCCAGCAGCGGATGTTCGTCGCCTAACTGCTGACGCCAGTAGTCGAGCTGGCGCTCGCCCTCGCCGGCCTCCAGCCAGCGCCGCTGCCAGATCGCATAGTCGGCGTATTGCAACGGCAGCGCCGGCAATTGCGGTTCGCGCTGCAGACTGAAGGCTTGGTAGCACTGCACGAATTCCTTGACCATGACGTCCATCGACCAGCCATCGGAGACGATGTGATGCATGCTCACCACCAGCACGAACTCATCGTCGGCCAGAGCAAACAGACTGGCGCGCAACAACGGGCCGTGGCGCAGATCGAACGGTTGCGCGGTGACGTCTTGCACGCGTTGCGCGAGCAGTTCTTCGCGCTCTTGCGCGGCGGTGCCAGTCAGATCGAAGCGTTCCAGCGCAATACTTTGCTGCTCGAGAATCAGCTGATGCGCTTGATCGCCGTCAGTGTGAAACACCGTGCGCAACACTTCATGGCGCGCCAGCAGATGATCGAACGAGCGGCTCAGGGCCGACTCATCCAGCCGGCCTTTCAGACGCAAGCCAGCGGCCATGTTGTACGCGGCGCTGTGCGGTTCCAGTTGCCAGAGAAACAGCAGGCGCTGCTGGGCGAATGAAAGGGGAATCTGCGCGCAGTCGTGGCGGCTGACCGGCAGCGGCAACAGGCTGAAATCCTTGCCCTCCTCGCGCAGCTTGGCGAGAAACAGCCGACGCTGCTCCAGCGGCAGGCCGACGAATCTTCGCGCAATACGTTCCGCCATCGTGCCGCTCATACTTCTTCTCCTTGCAAAGCATTCATGAACTGATTCAGGTCGGACCAGTCGTCGTCGCCGCTCGCCTCGGCCAGTTGCCCGAGCATTTCAGCGAGATCCGCCAGCCGCGGTTTTTCGAACAGGCTGCGCAGCGGCAGCACCACACCCATCTGCTCCTTGACCCGGGCGATCACCTGCGCGGCCAGCAACGAATGGCCGCCCAGTTCAAAAAAGTGATCGTCCACGCCCACACGCGGCACGTGCAGCACCTCGGCCCAGACCTGCGCCAGACATTGTTCGGCCGGCGATTGCGGGGCGCGATAATCGCCCTGCAACTGCGCCGGATCCGGCGCTGGCAAGGCCTTGCGGTCGAGCTTGCCACTCGGTGTCAGCGGCAGGTTCGCCAGCAACAGCAGATGCCCCGGCACCATGTAATCCGGCAGGCTGGCTTGCAGCGCCGCGCGGGTCTGCTGACGGAACGCCGTTTGCGTCGCCGCACTGGCAAGCATCGCAGGCTCCGTCACCACGTAGGCGACCAGTTGCGCACCGCCGGCGAACGGCACCGCCAGCACCACCGCTTCGCGAACGCCGGGACATTGCTGCAGGCGCGATTCGATCTCGCCCAGTTCGATGCGAAAGCCACGAATCTTCACCTGATGATCGACCCGGCCGACATATTCCAGCGCGCCATCGCCGCGCAGCCGCGCACGATCGCCGGTGCGGTACAGGCGCTGGCCATCGGCGAAAGGGTCGGCGATGAACCGCTCAGCGCTGAGGCTCGGCTGACGGTGATAACCGCGCGCCAGCCCCGGCCCACCGATGTACAACTCGCCCACCGCGCCTTGCGGCAGCAGGTTCAGATCATCGTCGAGCACGTACAGACGCCGTGCTGCCAGTCCTTTGCCGATCGGCATCCCACGCCACGACACGTCCTGCGCGGTCAGCGCGGTGCAGTCATGAATCGTCGAGACCACCGTGGCCTCGGTCGGGCCGTAGGTATTGAGCAGGCGCACATGGCCGAGCCCGGCCTGCTTCCAAAGACGCAAGCCGTCCACCGCCATGGCTTCACCGCCGACGTGAATCTGCCGCAGCGCGCCGAAACTGGCCGGCGGTTTCGCCGCGTATTCCTGCACCAGCCAATACCAATAAGCCGCCGGCAGGTCGGCCAGAGTGATGCCCTGATCGATGATCACCTGATGCAGCGTCGCGCTGTCCCACAACGGCGCATCGCGCATGACCACGCTGGCGCCATGGCACAGCGGCGGGAAAAACTGCTCGACGAAACCGTCGAAGCTGCTGGTGGCGAATTGCAGAACCCGGTCGCCTTCGCGCAGATCGCTGTAGTCGATGGCGCGGGCGACGAACTCGCTCAGCGCGCCATGACTGACCGCCACGCCTTTCGGCCGCCCGGTGGAGCCAGAGGTGTAGATCACGTAAGCGAGGTTGTCAGCCTCGACCGTTACCGGCAGGTTGTCGCTCTGCTCGCTGTCGGGCAATTGCTCCAGACACAGGCACTCGATGCCATCCAGTGGCGGCAGCTTGGCGAGGCTTTGCTGATCACTGAGCAACAGTTGCAAACCACTGTCAGCGAGCACATGGCGCAAGCGTTCGACCGGGGTCTGCGGATCCAGCGGCACATAGGCACCGCCGGCCTTGAGCACGGCCAGCAGCGCCACCGCCAGTTCCAGCGAACGCTCCAGCGCGACGCCGACCAGCACGTCCGGGCCGACACCCTGTGCGCGCAACTGATGGGCCAGACGATTGCTGCGGCTGTTGAGCTCGTCGTAGCTGAATGTCGGCGCAGGCGCTGTGGCCAACAGCACCGCCGGGGCTTGCGCAGTGCGCGCGACTTGCGCTTCGAACAGGCTTTGCACGCTGGTAAACCGAGGCACGGGTGCAGTCGCTTGTATCAGCGCTTGCCGTTCGCTGTTGGCGAGCATCGTCACTTCGCCGATCAACTGCTGCGGATCACGGCACACCGACTGGAGAATGTTGCGCCAATGTCCGGCCAGCGCGGCAATGGTTGCGGCATCAAAAATATCCGTAGCGTAAGTGAAGGCTGCAAACAGTTGCTCGCCCTCCTCGCGGGTGTCGAGCATCAGGTCACTGGTGGCCGCGTGTTGCCGAGCGCTGCCGGCCAGTTGCTCTTCGCTCAGATAACCCACGCGCAAGCCTGAAGCGAGTTGCGCCTGATGCAAATCGGTAACCAGCGGCTGGTGGTTGAACATCACTTGAAACAGCGGATTGTGGCTTTGGCTGCGCGCCGGTTGCAGGGCTTCGATCAGGGCGTCGAACGGCAGATCCTGATGGGCCTGAGCACCCAGTGCAGCCTGGCGCAGGCTCTGCAGCAACTCGGCGAATGGCGTTTGTGCAGTGACCGCGCTGCGCAGGATCTGCGTGTTGACGAAGAAGCCGATCAGGCCCTCGGTTTCACTGCGGGTGCGGTTGGCGATCAGCCCGCCGACACGAATATCGGTCTGGCCGCTGTAGCGATGCAACAGGGTCTTGAACGCTGCAAGCAACACCACGAACAAGGTCACGCCCTGACGCTGGGCAAGGTTTTTCAGCTCTTCGCGCAGGGCAGCGTCGATCACTGTTTCTAGGCGTGCGCCCTGATGGCTGGACTGCGCCGGATAGGCCCGATCGGTGGGCAACTCCAGCACTGGATGTTCGTCGCCCAGTTGCGTGCGCCAGTAGTCCAGTTGCCGCTCGCGCTCACCGGCCTCCAGCCAGCTGCGTTGCCACAGTGCGTAGTCGCGGTAATGCACGGTCAACGGCGCCAGCGTCGGTTCACGCCCGGCGACCAGCGCGTCGTAAGTGCGCATGAATTCGTCGATCAGAATGTTCATCGACCAGCCGTCGGCGATGATGTGGTGCAGAGTCAGCAGCAGCACGTGTTCCTGCGCGGCCAGGCGCAACAGCCGCAGACTCAGCAGCGGGCCGTTCTGCAGGTCGAAGGCCTGGGTCGCCTCGGCCATCATGTGCTGCTGCGCCAGCGGCCAGCGCTGGGCTTGGGGCAATTCGCTCAGGTCAGTCACGGGTAACTTCAGTGGCTTTGGTTCGGCCACGCGCTGGAAGGCCCGCTCGCCATCCTGGCCGAAGGTGGTGCGCAAACATTCGTGGCGCGCCGCCAAACGGCTGAAGGCTTGCTCCAATGCTTCGACTTGCAGATCGCCATCCAGACGCACCGCCATCGGCAAGTTATAGGCTGCGCTGGTCGGCTCCAGTTGCCAGAGAAACCACATGCGCTGCTGCGCGTAAGACAGGCCGTCACGCTCGGCGATGCCGTCGCAGGCGGTCATTGGAAGCTGCGCAAAATCGATGCCCTCGCGGGCCATGCCGGCGAGGAACAGACGGCGTTTGTCCTGGGGCAATTCGATAAAGCGGCGGGCTAGTTTCTGTGCGTCTGCGGCATTCATGCGTGGAGTCCTTGCTGATCGGCGGCGTGACCTGGAGACCCGGTCGTATCAACAAGAACGAATGGCCCGCGCGACGATTTAGCGCGCCAGGGGCAATCACGGCCCGACGGTACAAAGGCCACACAGACAAATGCCGAAGCCGGTGCATGACCGGCTTCGGCATTGAGTTGAACAGTTGCGAAGTGCTTAGCGTGCGTCCTGCGAATGCCCCTCGGCCATCGCCACGATGACTTTGCGCGGCCCTTCGAACGGTGAGCGCGCGTGAGCCGAGAGCATGTTGTCGAGCATCAGCACATCGCCCTCCTGCCAGGGGAAACTGATCGCACAGTCGTCGAGCACCGCACGAATCTGCGCCAGCACTTCGTCTTCGATCGGCGAGCCGTCGCCGTAGTAGACATTACGCGGCAGATCTTCTTCGTCAACGATGTCGAGCAGGCTTTCGCGCACGTCCGCTGGCAGGTTGGAGATGTGAAACAGGTGCGCCTGATTGAACCAGACGTGGTCGCCGGTCACCGGGTGCACCGCCACCGCCTGACATGTCTGCCGCGTGCGCAGCTCACCGTCGTCCTTCCACTCGCAGACAATGCCGTGGGCCTTGCAGTAGGCCTCGACGACTTCGCGGTCTTCGGTGTTGAACACGTCTTCCCAAGCGACATCGAGGCCATTGCCAAAGTTGCGCACGTACATCAGGCCCTTGCTGACGAACCGCTCGCGGATCGCCACGGGGATGCGCCGGTAGACTTCGCGGCTGTCGGCAATCGGCGTCTCGCCTCCGGACCTGGCAGCGATCATGCTGTAGAACCAGATCTTCATCGGCCAGTCGCGGGAATAGGCCTGCTCGTTGTGCAGCGGAATGCTCTGGTGCGCCGGGTATTCGGTGGAGGTGTACACGCCTTGAGTGACGTTGGTGCGCGGCGTCGAGCCGAACTCGTAGTTCAGCAGCGGATGGCCGAAACTCGCGGCGAACTGGCGGAACTGCTCGGCGCCATCGAGGCGAAAACCGCGAAATAGCACACCACCGTCGCGCAGCAGGTGCTCGTCGACCAAGGCCTTCAATTCATCGAATACCGCCAACAGATCGGTGTCGGCATCGCCCGCCTCGACCAACAGCGGCAAACGTCCGCGCTGCGGCAGCAACGGCCGCACGGAAAACCCCAGAGCAACAGCCATGACTGGCCTCCTGAAAATGATAGATGAGTCGCGTCTCAGAACGCCGGTTGCACGGCCTGCGCAAGGCGTCGGTGATGCACTTCCAGATGCATCTTGATCGTGCGAATGACCCGCGCTTCTTGCTCATGAATGAAGAAATGCCCGCCGGTCATCATGTCCACCGAGAAACTGCCCAGGGTCTCTTTGCTCCAGCCGATCAGCTGTTCGGTGGTGGCGCGGTCTTCCTTGCCACCGAGCACGTGCACCGGGCAATTGAGCAAGGGCCGCTCGGCAGGCGTGAAGCGCCCGCACATCATGAAATCGGCGCGTAGCACCGGTAGGGTCAGGCTCATCAGCTCTTTATTGGCGAGGACTTCTTCGCTGGTGCCCTGAAAGGTGCGCAGCTGTTCGATGAGTTCTTCATCACTGCGCGGTTCGGCAAAGCCGCGGTCGTAATCACTGCGCATCGTCGGTGCGGCGGTGCCGGAGGCAAATAGCGCCAGCGGCTCCGGCACACCCAACTCGCGAAAGGCATGGGCCATTTCGCAGGCGAGCAACGCACCCAGGCTATGCCCGAACAACGCATACGGGCCTTGCAGCCCCGCTTTGTGCTCGCGCGCCAGTTGCCGCGCCAGTGCGCGCATGTCGGTTTGCAGGGGCTCATCGAACCGCGCGCCACGCCCCGGCAGTTCCACCGGTTGCAATTGCAGCCACGTCGGCAGTTGACGCCGCCAGCGGCTGTAAACCATGGCGCTGGCGCCCGAATAGGGCAGGCACAGCAATGTCAGCTTGGTCACCGCGCTTTCCTTGAAAAATGTGTCTGCAAGAAAGACGGATCACTCGCCGGACAAATTAGTCGCCCGGCCGCTAAATTCCGCCGCCAGCCGCTCGTTGCCTGTTCAGGAAAAAAACAACAATCGCGAGGGCATCACCGTGGACCTGCAGAGCATTCTGGGCAAGTTGTTCGCCAACGCCGGCGCGGTCGGCATCGAGGGGGTTTTCCAGTTCATTTTCAGCGCGCAGCAGGCGTACTGGTATGACATCAAGACCAGCCAGCGCACGGAAGTCGGGCGTCACCCGCGTCCGAACGTGACCATCGAAGTCGCGCAAAAAGACTTTCTCGGGATCATGGCCGGCGTGGTCAACGTCGAGGAACTGTTCGCCAGCGGGCGCCTGAAGATCGGCGGCAACATGGGCCTGGCGACGATGTTGCCGCAGATCATCGACCACGCCCGCCAGGGAGGCGGCACGGTGGAAAAGGTCGACATGAACAAGCGCTACCCGACACCGCCACGCTTCAGCGAAAAGCTCACTGCCGCGCTGCCTCGGCAGACCAGCGTCGAACGCCGGGCGCGCGAAGGGTTGAGTCGGCACGAATTCGAAACCCGGTATCTGCCCAACGGCATTCCGCTGGTGATCAGCAATGCGCTGCACGACTGGCCGCTGCTCAGCCTGAGCCGCGAACAATCGCTGGTGCATTTCGCCGAACTGCAGGGCATCACCCGCCATGGCGATTACGTGAAGAAGACCTTTTCCACCGAGCGTGATTTCCGCTCGACCTCGATGGCCGAGTTCATCGCCTCGCTGGACGGCCCGGAAGTCAAAGGCGCGGACGGCGAGCCGCCGGCGTACATGGGCAACAACATCCTGCCGGCGCAGTTGCTGGAGCAGATCCAGTACCCGCCCTACTTCGACACGTCGCTGTTCATCCCGCCACGTATCTGGATCGGCCCCAAGGGCACGCTGACGCCGTTACACCGCGATGACACCGACAATCTCTTCGCCCAGGTCTGGGGCCAGAAGAAATTCACCCTCGCCGCGCCGCATCACCGCGAAGCGCTGGGCACCTGGTCGACAGCGCCCAAGGGAGGCCTGGATGGCTGCGATTTCAACCCGGACGCGCCGGACTATGAACGGTTCCCGGCAGCGCGGGAGGTGACGTTTTTGCGGGTGACGCTGGAGGCTGGGGATCTGCTGTTCCTGCCCGAGGGCTGGTTCCATCAGGTGGAGTCGGTGTCGACCTCACTATCCGTCAACTTCTGGGTCGACTCAGGACGCGGCTGGTAACACCGCAAAATAACTGTGGGAGCGAGCCTGCTCGCGAATGCGTTGTATCAGGTATGAAGATATTTACTGACACACCGCCTTCGCGAGCAGGCTCGCTCCCACAGTGGAATTTCATTTCAAGTGACGGAAACTTTGAAACGCTGAAACCAGCACCACCGCCCCCGCCGCAATCGCCAGCCAGAAGCCGCTACGCGCGCCGAACGTATCCACCAGCGCGCCGGAACCCGCAGCGCCGATTGCCACGCCGATGCTCAGCCCGGTCACCAGCCAGGTCAGGCCTTCGGTGAGTTTGGCCGGCGGCACGATCCGTTCGATCAACGCCATCGCGACAATCAGCGTCGGCGAAAAGAACAGCCCGGCGATGAAAACCGCGATCGACAAGCCGAGAATGTTGCTCGCCAAAAGCAGCGGCAGCGTGGTCACTGCCGTCGCCACGCCGCCGTAGAGAAACAGGCGCGGCAACGGCAGTTTCGAGCGCATCGCACCGAAGGCGATGCCGGCCAGGCACGAGCCGATGGCATACACCGACAAAACAATACTCGCCGCTGCCGGCTGGCCCTGATGTTGAGCGAAGGCGACGCTGACCACATCGATGACCCCGACAATCACGCCCATCGCCAGCATCAACGCCAGCAGCCATTGCACGTCAGTCGAGCGAATGATCGAGCCTTGGTGCTGCGACTCCTGCGCGTGCACGGGCGGCTCGGTGCTGCGCTGGGCGACAAACGCTGTCACGCCAATGGCCAAGGCCAACAATGCCGCCAGCGGCCCGGCCTCGGGAAACACCGCGACCGACAAGCCCACCGACAGCGGTGGCCCGACGATAAAACACACCTCGTCGAGCACCGACTCCAACGCATACGCCGTCTGCAATTGCGGCTGGCCACGGTAGATCTCGGTCCAGCGCGCCCGCACCATCGCCGACATGCTCGGCATGCACCCGGCCAGCGCGGCGAAGACGAACAACGTCCAGTCCGGCGCCTGCACACGCGTGCACAGCAGCAACATCAATAACCCGCCGCCACCGGTCAGCGCTGCGATCGGCAGCACCCGCCCCTGCCCGTAACGGTCCACCAGACGCGATACCTGTGGCGCGCAAAAAGCTGTGGCCAAGGCAAACGTCGCCGCCACCGCACCCGCCAACGCATAACCGCCGTTCAACTGCGCGAGCATGGTGATCAGGCCGATGCCGGTCATCGAAATCGGCATGCGCGCCAGCATCCCGGCCAGCACAAAGGCACGGGCGCCGGGGGCGGTGAACAATTCGCGGTAGGGGTTTGCCATCGATTGCAGCCTCATCAGGGGCGGCCAAGTTGCCATAGCCTTGAATGCCGTGGAAGCGCGCAATTGTTAGCGGTCTGTGAAGCCCCCTTCGCTCGCGCATTCGAAATGCAGTCCCCGCTGGGAGCGAGCCTGCTCGCGAAGGGGCCAGCGCAATCACCGCTTCCAGCAAATGAACTCTCAGCGTCTGCCATCAGTCAGCTACTTAAGTCTCTTGAACCAAGGCGCGAATCGTCATGCGGATTTCCCTCGCTCATCAGGTGGCGCTGGTCACCGGCGCCAGCTCCGGCATCGGCCATGCTGCCGCGAAAGCACTGGCCGCCGCCGGCGCTGCGGTCGTGATCAATTACAACAGCAGCGCCGAACCCGCCGAAGAACTGGCTGCACAGATCAACGCCGAAGGCGGCAAGGCCCTCGCCATCGGCGCCGACGTCTCGAAGGAAGAAGACGTCGAAAGACTGTTCGCCAAGACCGTCGAAGCCTTCGGCTCGCTGGACATTCTGGTGGCCAACTCCGGCCTGCAAAAAGACGCCGCTGCCGTGGACATGACGCTCGACGATTGGAACACGGTAATCGGCGTCAACCTCACCGGGCAGTTCCTCTGCGCGCGGGCGGCGTTGCGGATTTTCCAGCGTCAGGGTGTGCGCGAAGGCGTGTCGCGCGCGGCGGGCAAGATCATTCACATGAGTTCGGTGCACCAGCGCATTCCGTGGGCCGGGCATGTCAATTACGCGGCATCGAAGGGCGGCGTCGATCAGTTGATGCAGAGCCTCGCCCAGGAAGTCAGCCACCAGCGCATCCGCATCAACAGCATTGCGCCCGGTGCGATCAGCACGGCCATCAACACAGAAGCCACTGAAGGCGCGGCCGGCGAAAAACTCCTCGAACTGATTCCCTACGGACGTATTGGCGATGTCGAGGACGTTGCCAACGCAGTGGTTTTCCTCGCTTCCGATCTGTCTGACTACGTCGTCGGCACCACCCTGTTCATCGATGGCGGGATGAGCCTCTATCCGGAGTTTCGCGGCAATGGCTGAGCCTGAAGTGGAACAACAAAGTCCCATCGGTGCCCACGGCATCATCGGCGACATGCGCAGCGCCGCACTGGTCAACGACAAGGGCAGCGTGGATTTTTTCTGCTGGCCGGAGTTCGACAGCCCGACGATCTTCTGCTCGCTGCTCGACACCCCTGAAGCGGGGATTTTCCAGCTCGCGCCGGACTTGCCGGATGCGCGCCGCGAACAGATTTACCTGCCCGACACCAACGTCTTGCAGACCCGCTGGCTGAGCGAACACGCGGTGGTGGAAATCACCGATCTGCTGCCCATCGGTGATGATGTCGACGCCCTGCCCCTGCTGATGCGCCGGGTGCGCGTGGTCAGCGGCTCGGCGACGTTCAACCTGCGTTGCGCGGTGCGCCACGACTACGGTCGCGCCGACACCCGGGCAGAGATGGGCGCCAAGGACGTGACGTTCCACGCCGCTGGCCAGCCGTCGATACGCCTTGCCTCGGATCAGGCGCTGCAAATCGACGCGCAAGCGGCCGTCGCGCAGTTCACCCTCGAGCACAACGAAACCGCCGCATTCATGCTCGGCGGCAGCGACGACCCGCGTTTTACGGAAGGCGCCGCCGAGCTGTGCATGCAGCGCACCCTGAAATTCTGGCGGGGCTGGATCGGCCAATCCAACTATCGCGGGCGCTGGCGGGAAATGGTCAACCGCTCCGCCCTCGCCCTGAAACTGCTGACCTCACGCCGGCACGGTGCAATCCTCGCCGCTGCCACCTTCGGCCTGCCGGAAACTCCCGGCGGCGAGCGCAATTGGGATTATCGCTACACGTGGATCCGCGATGCCTCGTTCACCGTTTACGCGTTCATGCGCCTGGGCTTCGTCGATGAGGCCAACCATTACATGCAATGGCTACGCGGGCGGGTCAGCGATTGCTGCGGCAAACCGATGAAACTCAACATCCTCTATGCCATCGACGGTCAGCAGGAATTGCCGGAAACCGAACTCGCGCACCTGTCAGGCCACGGCGGCGCGCAACCGGTGCGCATCGGCAACGGCGCTTATGACCAAATCCAGCTCGACATCTTCGGCGAGCTGATGGACGCCGTGTATTTGGTCAACAAGTACGGCGACGCGATTTCCCACGAAGGCTGGCGGCACGTCGGCGAGGTGGTCGATCAGGTTTGCGAGACCTGGCAGAGCGAAGATGTCGGCATCTGGGAAATGCGCGGTGAGACCCATCACTTCCTGCACTCGCGGCTGATGTGCTGGGTGGCGCTGGACCGCGCGATCCGTCTGGCCTCCAAGCGTTCGCTGCCGGCACCGTTCGCCCGTTGGGATCAGACCCGGCAAGCGATCTACACCGACATCTGGGACAACTTCTGGGATGAAGAACGCGGGCATTTCGTCCAGTACAAGGGCGGCACCGCGCTGGACGGCTCGATGCTGCTGATGCCTTTGGTGCGCTTCGTCAGCGCCAAGGATCCGCGCTGGCTGTCGACCCTCGAAGCGATCGAAAAAACCCTGGTGCGCGACGGCATGGTCTATCGCTATCGCAACGAAGACGCCAACATCGATGGCCTCAGCGGCACCGAAGGCGCGTTCGCTGCGTGTTCGTTCTGGTACGTCGAATGCCTGGCTCGGGCCGGGCAAGTAGAAAAGGCTCATCTGGAGTTCGAGCAATTGCTGCGATACGCCAACCCGCTTGGGCTGTACGCCGAAGAGTTCGACAGCCATGGCCGGCATCTGGGCAACACGCCGCAAGCGCTGACGCATCTGGCGTTGATCAGTGCGGCGAGTTTCCTTGATCGCAAGTTGAGTGGCGAGAAGAGTTCCTGGCAGCCATAGCGCTGACCGTTTTTTCGCCAGCGCCTGTCAGACCAATCCCTGATCGACAGGTATTTTTCCACAACGGGCCTGCATGCCAGATAACTGGTTCAGGCCCGTATCCGCTGTCAAACCCTTACGCCGGTTACGTCTGGCGACAGTCTGTGTAAAAACCGCACCTGCAAAAACCACTCACGTCACGTTGAAACGCCTCCCGCAACGTGCGCTTACACGCCGAAATACCTTGTTGCCAGCCGTTACATCCGCACCTACCATCCAACGCAACGGGCACAGCGGAGCTGTCCAGCCACCCCCGAATTCAAGGAAGCGGAATGCCTCACCACATCCAGCGCAGCATCGACTCTCCCCTTCGCACCGGGCTGACCTGCACCCAGCTCTGGGAAGCCGCCGACCAAGGCCTGATCAAATGCTGGGAAATCGGCCGCCAGCGCGCCGAACGCTTTCCCGACCTCGCATTGAAATGCCTCTCCGGAGAACTGCCGGTGCTCGGCTGGAAGGGCGGCGTCAGTCGCAGCCTGAAGAAAAACGAGAAGCACGGCTCGCTGAAATATCTGGCGCAGTGGCAGGGTCTGCGCGGCGAGGATCTGGATATTGATCTGGCGCAGGAGCGCGCGCTGACGTGCTCGCGGACGAAGATGAAGGTGACGTTTACGCCGGATCGGGCGAAATATTTCAATCAGATCGCGGAGCTTAAGGCTTAGCCGTGCGGAAGTCCGGGCGGTAGCAATCCGGGTACAGGGCACAGACGCCGTACTGGGCGTCCAGATCGGCCATGTGCTGGTAGAACTGCTCGATTTCCCAAAACGTTTCATCCGCAACGGTCATCAGGTAGAAGTAACTGAGCTGATGATCATTGGGCAGCACCAATGGAAACTCTGCCAGCGCGTCCATCCTCGGCGCATTGGCCAGCGCCGCGAGCATTGGCGTCGGCGCCTGGGACAGTTGCTCGAAGTACTTTTGCTTGTATGCCGCCAGACCGATGGCTTCACCTTTTGCTCTGGCATCGATAAGTTGCGCGAGGTTTGCCCGGCGCTGCTCCCAGTACGCCGCCGGCAGGTCGACATTCATTTGTTTCTTGTGTCGGGCCAATGCCTCATCGGCGCTGAGCTGGCGTTGCGGTTCGCCCGGCACGGCGGCGGATCGCGCGTCCAACTCCTTGAAGGACAGCATGATCGTCGACTTGGCAAACATGCGTTCCATCAGTTCACGGCGCTGCGGGGTGTCCGGCAGTGCCGGTGGCGATGCGCAACCGGTCAGCATCACGACGAGTCCCAACACAACAAGCAGCGTTTTGAATGACATGTATCGTCCTTGAAGCCAGTCGACAGAATGAGCTGCGCAGTCTATCCGATGGTCTACGGTTTGGAAGACGTTTGCACGGAGTTGTCAGTCATGATTCAGTCAGTCCTTACCCCTTTTCTGACCATCGCCTACGAACAGCATGGCCCTGCCAGCGGCCCCGCAGTGATTCTGCTCCACGGCTTCCCCTATTCCCCGCGCGCCTTCGACGAAGTCGCGCCGGCGCTGGCCGCGCAAGGCTACCGCGTCATCGTGCCGTACTTGCGCGGTTACGGGCCGACCCGGTTCAACAGTGCGCAAACCCTGCGCTCCGGTCAGCAAGCTGCGATGGCGCAGGACTTGCTCGATCTGATGGATGCGCTGGGCATCGAGCAGGCCATGCTTTGCGGGTATGACTGGGGCGGTCGGGCGGCGTGTATTGTCGCGGCGTTGTTTCCGGCGCGGGTGCGCGGGCTGGTCAGCGGCGACGGCTACCTCGTGCAGGACATCGCCCATGCGAACCAGCCGTTGGAGCCGGAAGACGAGCATCGGCTCTGGTATCAGTACTACTTCCACACGTCGCGAGGCATCGAGGGCCTTAGGCAGAATCGCCGGGCGTTGTGTCAGTTGCTTTGGCGGCTGTGGTCGCCGACGTGGGCGCGCAAGGACGAACGCTTCCCGCTGACCGCTGGCGCTTTTGATAATCCTGATTTTGTCGACGTGGTGATTCATTCCTATCGGCATCGCTTCGGATACGCCCCGGGCGATCCAGCCCTGGAGTGGATGGAGGAAGCGCTCGCCAGACTGCCGGTGATCAGCGTGCCGAGCATTTCGCTGTGCGGTGGCGATGATGGCGTCGGCCCGCCATCGCTGATTGATGAAGATGCCGAGCATTTCAGCGGCTTTTATGAGCGGCGCGTGCTGGCGGGTGTCGGCCACAACATTCCCGAAGAAGCGCCGCAGGAAACCCTCAAGGCGATACTGGATCTGTTGCAACGCTGACCGAAAACCGCTCCCGATAAGCCTGCGGCGTCACGCCAATCGCTCGCAGAAAACTGCGCCGCAGTGTCTCTTCACTACCAAATCCGCAGTTGGCCGCAATCCGTTTCACCGGCAAACCGGTATCGCTGAGCAATCGCCGGGCGGTTTCGACGCGGATCAATTCGATCGCCCGCGCCGGGGTCTGGCCGGTGTCGGCGCGGTAGTGGCGGATAAAACTGCGTTCGCTCATGCCGGCCTGTTCGGCGAGGGTCGGGATGCCGAGGTCGCAGGTCAGGTTTTCGGCGATCCAGGCGTGCAGTTCATCGAAGCGGTTGCCCTGTTGCTGCAGCGACAGCGTCACGCTGAACTGCGACTGTCCGCCCGGGCGTTTCAGGAAAACGACCAAGTGCCGGGCGACGTCGAGGGCGATATCGCGGCCGAGGTCTTCTTCAACCATGGCCAACGCCAGATCGATGCCGGCCGTGACCCCGGCGGACGTCCACACCGGGCCGTCGTTGATGAAAATCGGATTGGCTTCCACGTGCAGATTGGGATGTTGCGCGGCCAGTTGCTCGCAACGCGTCCAGTGCGTCACCACGCGGCGGCCATCGAGCCAGCCGCTGGCCGCGAGCAGAAAGGCCCCGGTGCACACCGAAGCCACGCGCCGGCAATGAGTGCCGTGCTCGCGCACCCAGTCGACCAATTGCGGGTCTTCGGCGGCAGGATAAATGCCCCAGCCGCCGGCGATGATCAAGGTGTCGCTGGGCGTTTGTGGCAAGGGTTCGGCGAGCACCGCCAACCCCGCCGATGACATCACCGCCCCGCCGCCACTGGCGATCACGCTCGGCGCATAGGGCATCGGCAAACCGCGCTGGCGGGCCAGATCGTTGGCCGAGGCGAACACCTGCAGCGGTCCGGTGACATCAAGAATCTGCATGTTGGCGAACGCGAGGACGTGAATGGCTTTAGGCATTTGGCGTAATTCGTGGGGTGATTGGCGTATGCGCCAGAACCTACCCGCCTACAGTGCAGTCGTCCACTTCTTTCAACGGAGCAAGAACGATGACGCTGCAGATCGGCTTTCTGTTATTCCCGCAGGTTCAGCAACTCGACCTGACCGGCCCTTACGACGTGCTCGCCTCCTTGCCCGGCGTGCAGGTGCACCTGATCTGGAAGGACCTGATGCCAGTGACGTCCAGCACCGGCCTGCTGCTGAAACCGACTACGACTTTTGAGGATTGCCCGAATCTGGATGTGATCTGCGTGCCTGGCGGCAGTGGCGTCGGGCCGCTGATGGAAGATCAGCAGACGCTGGATTTCATCAAACGCCAGGCCGCCCAGGCACGTTATGTGACCTCGGTGTGCACCGGCTCGCTGGTGCTCGGCGCGGCGGGGCTGCTGCAGGGCAAGCGCGCGACCACGCATTGGGCGTATCACCAGTTGCTGCCGACGCTGGGGGCGATTGCGGTGAAGGATCGGGTGGTGCGCGACGGCAATCTGTTTACCGGTGGCGGAATCACCGCTGGCATCGATTTCGCCTTGGTGCTGGCGGCGGAACTGGTCGATGCCGACACGGCGCAACTGGTGCAGTTGCAACTGGAATATGCCCCGGCCCCGCCGTTCAATGCCGGCAGCCCGGACGTGGCGCCGACTGCGGTGGTCGATGAAGCACGGTTGCGCGCGGCGCCTTCGTTGAAACTGCGCACCGAAATTACCGAGCGCGCGGCGGCGAAACTGGGCCTGCGCTGATACCGAACGCCCACCGATTTCTGACTGAAATGATCCAATGTGGGAGCGGGCTTGCTCGCGAATGCGCTGTGTCAGTCACCTGTTCTGTATCGGTGACACCCCATTCGCGAGCAAGCCCGCTCCCACATTGGGTTCTGTATATGACTATCCAGCGTTACGTTGTCCCGGTTTGTCGCCACACCTTCACTTGTCCCACCTCCCTCGCCCGTGTAGAAAGCCCCTTCCCAGAAATCTCGCACAAGGACTTTCGATGAAGGCGCTGCCCTGGCTTTATCTCGCGCTGCTCGGCCTCGGTTACGGATTGGCCCTGAGCTATGGCCAACTCGGTTGGCTGGCATTGATCTCCGTGGGGCTTTTGCTGTTCGCCGCGTTCGCCGTGCGCCAGCAACAAGTACCGTTTGCGCGCTGGCTTGGCCATGGCCTGTTCATTGTTTTGGCCGTGGCACTTGCGCTGCACTGGTTACCGGGCTTCGCCAACGGACGCGCGATCAACCCGCAACGCTTCACTGACAACGCCGTGCCGTTTGCGATGTACCTCAACCTCGACAAACCGTTGGTGGGCTTCTGGCTGCTGTTGGTCTGTCCGTGGATCGTCGCCCGGCGTTCGTTGCGCCTGACGGTCTATGCCACCGCCCTCGCCCTTACGTTGTGCGCGATTCTCGCCCTCGGCGGCGCGCTGTTGCTTGGCGTGATCGCCTGGGCGCCGAAGTGGCCGGATCAGGCCTGGCTGTGGGTGCTGAACAATCTGCTGCTGGTGACGCTGGTCGAGGAAGCGCTGTTTCGCGGTTATATACAGGGCGGACTCAGCCGTCGCCTTAAACACCTGCCCTACGGCGATAACCTCGCACTGCTGTCGGCCTCACTGCTGTTTGGTCTGGTGCATGCCGGCGCCGGCTGGACCTGGGTGTTGCTGGCGGGACTGGCCGGGGTCGGCTATGGTCTGGCCTATCGTTTCGGCGGACTGGGCGCGGCGATCGCCACCCATTTCGGCCTGAATCTGTTGCACTTCGGCCTGTTCACCTATCCGATGCTGGCCAGTTGACGCAAGCGCGGTTTTGCGACGGCGTACATGAATCTGAAAAAAAATCTCAATAAAAACCTGTCAGCGCCGACAACCTTTCAAAGCCTTGCGGATTGAAAAACCATGCGTAACAACCAGCCCATTACACAACGCGAGCGGACCTTTCCAGCTCAGCAACGGTTGATTTCCACCACCGATGCCAAGGGCGTGATCACCTACTGCAACGACGCGTTCGTTGAAATCAGCGGGTTTTCGCGGGAGGAACTGATCCGGGCGCCGCACAATCTGGTCCGTCACCCTGACGTGCCGTCGGCGGTGTTCTCGCACATGTGGGGCACATTGAAACAAGGCTTGCCATGGATGGGCATCGTCAAGAATCGCTGCAAATCCGGTGACCACTATTGGGTTAACGCCTACGTCACGCCGGTGTTTGATGGCAGCCAGGTGGTCGGTTACGAGTCGGTGCGCGTCAAGCCCACCGCCGAACAGATCCGCCGCGCCGAAGCGCTTTACCAACGCATCAACCAGGGCAAGTCGGCGATTCCTTCGACGGACAAATGGCTACCGATCCTGCAGGATTGGCTGCCGTTCATTCTGGTCAGCCAGCTGAGCTTCATGATCGGCGCGACGCTGAACTCGCAATGGGGCTTTGCCCTCGCCGCCGCGCTGTCGGTGCCGCTGGGCCTGATGGGCCTGCAATGGCAGCAACGCGGGCTCAAGCGCCTGCTGCGTCTGGCCGAACAGACCACGTCCGACCCGCTGATCGCGCAGATGTACACCGACAGCCGTGGCGCGCAGGCGCGTCTGGAGATGTCGATCCTCAGCCAGGAAGCGCGCCTGAAAACCTGCCTGACTCGCCTGCAGGACACCGCCGAACACCTGACCGATCAGGCCAAGCAGTCCGACGCCCTGGCGCACAACAGCTCGACCGGCCTGGAACGCCAGCGCGTGGAAACCGAACAGGTCGCCACCGCCGTCAACCAGATGGCCGCCACCACCCAGGAAGTCGCCAGCCACGTGCAACGCACCGCTGACGCCACCCAGGAAGCCAACCGCCTGACCGGCCGCGGCCGCGACATCGCCGGGGAAACCCGCGAAGCGATTCAGCGCCTGTCGGTGGTCGTCGGCGAAACCGGCCTGACCGTGACGCAACTGGCCAAGGACAGCGACGAAATCGGCGGCGTGGTCGACGTGATCAAAGGCATCGCCGACCAGACCAACCTGCTCGCCCTCAACGCCGCCATCGAGGCTGCACGTGCCGGCGAAATGGGCCGAGGTTTTGCGGTCGTGGCTGACGAAGTCCGCCAACTGGCACAACGCACCAGCGAATCGACCGGGCAGATTCATGCCCTGATCGCCAAGTTGCAACAGACCGCCTCCAGCGCCGTGCAAACCATGGAAGCCGGGCATCGCCAGGCCGAAGAAGGCGTGGCGCGGGTACTGGAAGCGGATCAGGCACTGGTCGGCATCAGCGAAGCAGTGGCCAACATTACCGACATGACCACCCAGATCGCCGCCGCGACCGAAGAGCAAAGTGCCGTGGCTGAGGAAATTAGCCGCAACATCAGCAATATTTCGGAACTGGCGGATCAGACGTCCGAGCAAGCGCACAACTCGGCGTTGCTCAGTGAAGAACTGACGAAGACGGCCAACACGCAGTATTCGTTGGTGGCGCGGTTTAACCGCTGATTGAACTGTCGACAAAAAAAACCCGGAAAGCGAGAGCCTCCGGTTTTTTGTTGCTTGCCTGAAAGTGATGGTACTTGGCAGACCGCTTTCTCGAGCAAGCTCGCTCGCATATTGGAACTGCTTGGGACCACAGTTTGTGTCCGACGACAATCCCCTGTGGGAGCGAGCCTGCTCGCGAAGAGGCCTTCTATGCCGACGTCGATCTCACTCAAGCAAAACAGATACTGCCTACAACTGCGCCAGAACGAGCCGACTGGTGCTCGCTGAGGCTAGGTTCTATCGTTTGCCGGTCGCTACTCAGTCACGCATACCGGCCAGCATGAATACAACCCCCGCCCGAAAACCCGCTAAACCGAAAGTTCGAGATGAGCTGACATTCCTTGATGTTCGGCAAGCCGCACGTGATGGGCAGAAAGTGTTCGATACATTTGTGATCACTGGCTGGCTTCCCATTACCGGTAAATCAAAAAGATCGCCGCCTTCGGCAGCTCCTGCTCGGTCACTGTAGGAGCCGCCGAAGGCTGCGATCTTTTGATCCTGGAAGCCCGGACCGCGAAAGCTGTCCGGGCTTTTTGTTCTTGATCTGAAATTTTGGTGTTTGGCAAGCCGCCATCGCGAGCAGGCTCACTCCTACACTGGATCTGCGGTGACCACAGATTAGATGCCAGACACCAATCCTCTGTGGGAGCGAGCCTGCTCGCGAAGAGGCCATAACAGCCAATGAAATTATTGAGGCAACTTCAGCTTGTCCAGCAGCCGATTGACCAACAGTTCGTTGAGCATGATCACCTGTTGCAGCGCCAGCAGTGGTTTGCGTTCCGGGCCGCCTATCGAGTTGGCGATATTACCGGCCATGGCATGCGCGTATGAAAGCGACTCGCAGGCCTCGACCAACAGGGTTTCGTCATCCAGCGTGGGGTCGACAACATAGATGGGGCGATATTTCGGCGAACTTGGCGGGGCTGTCAGGTCTTCGGGTTTGAGGTAGTAATCGAGGGCGCGGTCGGTGGCTTCCTGGATTTTTTGCGGGTCTAGTGCGCGGTCGTGGGAGGGTGGCGGGTTGGGGGTTACTTTGAACATGATGAAACTCCTATTGCAGATTCAAGGAGCCATCACCTTCGCTACCAAACGAGGGTGGCGGCCATACGCGGGTTGGTAGACCGGCTGCAATAGGAACCCGGCGCCCGCGAACGAGCCCCACGCATGACCACCATATAAACCGAGCCCTCAAAAAAGGACGGCATCAAGGCGTAGACATACGGCCATCACAGACGGGCTACCAAACCCGATCACTGCTTTGTGTCAGTGACCGAGAAACGATATAGCCAACCTCACGGCGCGTAAGCCGGCGGATTCTGGCGTACGCGTAGGCAACGGCGCAAGGAGTTGTAGCCGGGATGGCGTAACGGATCGTGTAGTTTAAACGTTGGTATTTGATGATGTTTAAGGGCGGGGATTGCCTCTGACAGTCAGGTGGTTTGAGGTCGTCTGGAAGAGCGCTTTCGCGAGCAGGCTCGCTCCCACATTTGGACCGAGTACGTCAGTGAGGGATTGGTCGACTGTGAGGCCACCATCGCTGGCAAGCCAGCTCCCACAGGGATTTGGTCCAAACGGTAGAGATTGGTCGACTGGGAGACCGCCATCGCTGGCAAGCCAGCTCCCACAGAAAAGCAAAGCAGCGCAGCTGCCCGCGGCAAAGCCGCCCCACTCAACAATGAGCGCAAGCTCGCGTGCCCTTGATCTTGATCCACCGGCGACGTCGGAAGGCTGAGTGGAGGGATTGATCCGGGGGTGGGAGCGCAGCGACCGTCTGGCGCAGCCAGACACAGCGGAAGGAGGTGCAGCGAAGCAAACCGTAGCCGCTGCGCCCGGATCGATCCCGCAGCGAAGGGACCCGAGCCTGCGAGGGCCGAACGCAGGAGCTAGCGTTTTTTGCTTACTTTTTTAGGCGCTTGTAAAAAAGTAAGTCGCCGTCAGGCGAAACCGCCAGCCGCAGCGCCCGAAGCAACGGATATGCCCCCAAGAGCAAGATCAACAGCTACCCCAACCCTCTCCCCCAAGGGGGCGAGGGGGAAAGGGAGCCGATCTCCATGGAGAACAGAATCTCGGTCAACCCTTGAGAAACTCGGACACTTTCTGCGCGGCGCTGGCCAAATGCTGTTCATGCGTAAAGCCAGAAGCCTTGAGCGGCTTCAAATCATGGTCCCCGGAGGCCAACCAAAACACCTCAATACTCGGAGACAAGCTGTAAGCCGCAACAGCCTCACGATTGCCCAGCGCATCCCGCTCCCCCTGCACAATCACCGCCCGCGTACGCAACGAAGCCAAATGCTCAACCCGCGGCTTCTCCGGCTTCCCCACCGCATAAAACGGATACCCCAGACACACCAGCGCATCCACCCCCAACTCATCCGCGAGCAAACTGGCCATCCGCCCGCCCATCGATTTCCCGCCAACCGCCAAAACCCCAGCGACATGACGCCGCACAAGCGCAAACACCTCCCGCCAGCACTCCAACAGTTTCGCCGCAGGATTGGGCGGCCGCTTCACACCATCCACCCGCCGCTGCGCCATATACGGAAACTCAAACCGCAACACGTTGACCCCAAGCCCGGCAAGACGCCCAGCCATGTCGTTCATCCAGTCGCTATCCATCGGCGCCCCCGCCCCGTGGGCCAGGATCAAAGTCGCCGAAGCCTCACCAACAGCGGCATCCCAAAGCCACCCATGATCGCGCACACACTGCGCCCATTGATCCCCGTCAATACTGGCCTTGTGCTGTTTGTCCATGCTTGCCTCGCTTTTAGTCTGCCTATAACTCCAGGCGAAGGATTCGCGCCGTTTGCGCGCTCACTTCGGCTGAACCGTGGATGGGGAACCATGAACACTTCTATCAGTACCGCCTACAACTACAAGGTGGTCCGCCAATTCGCCATTATGACGGTGGTGTGGGGCATCGTCGGCATGGGCCTCGGGGTTTTTCTCGCGGCGCAATTGGTCTGGCCGGAACTCAACTTCAATCTGCCCTGGACCAGTTTCGGCCGCCTGCGCCCGCTGCACACCAACGCGGTGATCTTCGCCTTCGGTGGCTGCGCGCTGTTCGCCAGCTCTTTCTATTCGGTGCAACGCACCTGCCAGACACAATTGTTCGCGCCGCAAATCGCCGCATTCTGCTTCTGGGGCTGGCAACTGGTGATCCTGCTGGCGGCAATCAGCCTGCCACTGGGTTACACCAGCTCCAAGGAATACGCCGAGCTGGAATGGCCGATCGACATCCTGATCACCATCGTCTGGGTTGCCTACGCCATCGTGTTCTTCGGCACGATCATGCAGCGCAAAACCAAACACATTTATGTCGGCAACTGGTTCTTCGGCGGGTTCATCATCACCGTGGCGATCCTGCACATCGTCAACAACCTTGAGTTGCCGGTGAGTTTCACCAAGTCCTACTCGCTGTACGCCGGTGCCACCGACGCAATGGTGCAATGGTGGTACGGCCACAACGCCGTGGGCTTTTTCCTCACCGCCGGCTTCCTCGGCATGATGTATTACTTCGTGCCGAAACAGGCCGAGCGTCCGGTGTACTCGTATCGCCTGTCGATCGTGCACTTCTGGGCCTTGATCACCCTGTACATCTGGGCCGGCCCGCACCACTTGCACTACACGGCGCTGCCGGACTGGGCGCAGTCGCTGGGCATGGTGATGTCGCTGATCCTGCTGGCACCGAGCTGGGGCGGCATGATCAACGGCATGATGACCCTCTCGGGCGCTTGGCATAAGTTGCGCAGCGATCCGATCCTGCGCTTCCTCGTGGTGTCGCTGGCGTTCTACGGCATGTCGACCTTCGAAGGGCCGATGATGGCGATCAAGACTGTGAACGCCCTCTCCCACTACACCGACTGGACCATCGGCCACGTTCACGCCGGCGCCCTCGGCTGGGTGGCGATGATTTCGATCGGCGCGCTGTACCACATGATCCCGAAAATCTTCGGCAAGGCACAGATGCACAGCGTCGGCCTGATCAACGCGCATTTCTGGTTGGCGACCATCGGCACCGTGCTCTACATCGCCTCGATGTGGGTCAACGGCATTGCCCAGGGCCTGATGTGGCGCGCGGTGAACGAGGACGGCACGCTGACCTACTCCTTCGTCGAAACCCTGGTGGCCAGCCATCCGGGATTTGTCGTGCGGCTGATCGGCGGGGCGATTTTCTTAAGCGGCATGTTGCTGATGGCTTACAACACCTGGCGCACCGTGCGGGCCTCGCAGCCTGCTGATGTCGTTGCTGCCGCGCAGATGGCCTGAGGAGTCCGCCATGAAACACGAAACGATTGAAAAGAACGTCGGCCTGCTGATGCTGCTGATGGTGTTCGCCGTGAGCATCGGCGGCCTGACCCAGATCGTCCCGCTGTTCTTCCAGGACGTCACCAACAAACCGGTGGAAGGCATGAAGCCCTACACCGCGCTGCAACTGGAAGGCCGCGACATCTATATCCGCGAAGGCTGCGTCGGTTGCCATTCGCAGATGATCCGCCCGTTCCGCGCCGAAACCGAACGCTACGGGCACTACTCGGTGGCCGGTGAAAGCGTCTGGGATCACCCGTTCCTGTGGGGTTCGAAACGCACCGGGCCGGACCTCGCCCGGGTTGGTGCGCGCTACTCGGATGACTGGCACCGCGCGCATTTGTACAACCCGCGCAACGTCGTGCCGGAATCGAAGATGCCGGCCTATCCGTGGCTGGTCACCCAAGCGGTCGACAGCAGCCACACCGAAACCAAGCTGAAAACCATGCGCACCCTCGGCGTGCCGTACACCGATGACGACATCAGCGGCGCGGTCGCCAGCCTCAAGGGCAAGACCGAAATGGACGCCCTCGTTTCCTACCTGCAAGTGCTCGGCACTGCAATCAAGAGCAAGAGGTAAGTCATGGTCATTGAAATGAGTGCAGGCCTGATTCGCGGCCTCGGCACGGTCGTGGTGTTCGTCGCCTTCGTCGGCCTGACCTTGTGGGTGTTCAACCGCAAGCGCACCCCGGAATTCGCCGAAGCACGGCTGCTGCCCTTCGCCGACGAACCACTACCCGAAACAATTTCAGCCCCTGAAACAAGGAGTACCCGGCCATGACCACCTTCTGGAGTACGTGGATATGCGTACTGACCATTGGCAGCCTGATCGGCCTGACCTGGCTGCTGATCGGCACCCGCCGGGGCGAGACCAAGGGCAGCGTCGACCAGACCATGGGCCACAGCTTCGACGGCATCGAGGAATACGACAACCCGCTGCCGCAGTGGTGGTTCATGCTGTTCGCCGGCACGCTGGTGTTCTCGGTGGGTTATCTGATTCTGTATCCGGGCCTGGGCAACTGGAAAGGCATCTTGCCCGGTTACGAGGATGGCTGGACCGGCGTGCACGAATGGGAAAAGGAAATGAACAAGGCTGACGCCCGGTTCGGTCCGATCTTCGCCAAATTCGCGGCGATGCCGCTGGAAGAAGTGGCCAAGGATCCACAGGCGCTGAAAATGGGTGGTCGTCTGTTCGCCTCCAATTGCTCGGTGTGCCATGGCTCGGATGCCAAGGGCGCGTTCGGCTTCCCTAATCTCGCCGACAGCGACTGGCGCTGGGGTGGCGATGCCGAGACGATCAAGGCCACCATCATGGGCGGCCGCATGGCGGCGATGCCGGCCTGGGGCGAAGTGCTCGGTGAGGCCGGGGTGAAAAACGTTGCCGCGTATGTGCGCCACGAACTCGCCGGCCTGCCGCTACCCGCCGACAGCAAGGCAGATCTGCAAGCCGGGCAGCAGGCGTTCAGCACTACTTGCGTTGCCTGTCATGGCGCCAGCGGCCAAGGCACTGCAGCGATGGGCGCGCCAAACCTGACTCATCCGGCCGGCTTCATTTATGGCACCAGCCTTACCCAGCTTGAGCAGACCATTCGCCATGGTCGCCAAGGGCACATGCCAGCGCAGAACGAGATGTTGGGCAACGATAAAGTGCAATTGCTTGCAGCTTATGTGTACAGCTTGAGCAGGAGTTTGGATACAGAAAAACTTGCAACTGAAGACACAGCCAAATAAATCTTGCGCACATAACTGCCGCGACTTTCTCGTCGCGGCAGTTTCCCGCCCCCTTGCGACGCATTGTCGCACCCCTTGCCACCTCACCTTTCGGTTCGCCTGATTCGGGTCTACGCTTGTTCGAAAGCGGACCGGTGCGTGACGGTTTCCGATGACTCTCAAGCGATGCGTCCGATAAACCGGCCGATGGATTTGCCGCAAAGGCAGGCAGTTAACGGCTGTTACGCCGATTGCCTTGTGAAACCCGATCAAGACCTGTCAGCGGGCATCGTTGACGGCGATCCGGAACCGGAGTTTTTTTCACTCACGGCGACATTTTGTCAGAGGCCATTTTTGACCCTACGCGGCGCATGGAAAGGCCGCAGAATCAGCGTTGGAAAGCATTGACCCAGGTCATGGCGCGTTGCAATGACCCCCTGCTTTATACATACTTGCGGCCGATTTTATCCCTATAAAAATACCCAAACCGTGGAACCTTAGAATGAGCACAGCAATCAGTCCGACTGCTTATAACTATAAGGTAGTCCGCCAGTTCGCCATCATGACGGTGGTCTGGGGGATCCTTGGCATGGGGCTCGGTGTCTTCATCGCCTCGCAACTGGTCTGGCCGGAACTGAACTTCGGTCTGCCGTGGACGAGCTTTGGACGCTTGCGCCCGTTGCACACAAACCTGGTGATTTTCGCCTTCGGCGGTTGTGCACTGTTTGCCACTTCCTACTATGTCGTGCAGCGAACCTGCCAGACGCGACTGATTTCCGACAGCCTCGCTGCCTTCACCTTCTGGGGCTGGCAAGCGGTCATCGTCGGCGCCATCATCACCTTGCCGCTGGGTTACACCACCACCAAGGAATACGCCGAGCTGGAATGGCCGATCGCGATTCTGCTGGCGATTGTCTGGGTCACTTACGGTTTGGTGTTCTTCGGCACCATCACCAAGCGCAAAACCAAGCACATCTACGTCGGCAACTGGTTCTACGGCGCGTTCATCGTCGTCACCGCGATGCTGCATATCGTCAACCACATGTCGCTGCCGGTCAGCCTGTTCAAGTCGTACTCTGCCTACTCCGGTGCCACCGACGCGATGATCCAGTGGTGGTACGGCCACAACGCGGTGGGCTTCTTCCTCACCACCGGTTTCCTCGGGATGATGTACTACTTCGTGCCGAAACAGGCCGAACGCCCGATCTATTCCTATCGTCTGTCGATCGTGCACTTCTGGGCGCTGATCACCCTGTACATCTGGGCCGGCCCGCACCACCTGCACTACACCGCCCTGCCGGACTGGGCCCAGTCGCTGGGCATGGCGATGTCGATCATTCTGCTGGCGCCAAGCTGGGGCGGCATGATCAACGGCATGATGACCCTGTCGGGTGCCTGGCATAAGCTGCGCACCGACCCGATCCTGCGGTTCCTCGTGGTGTCGCTGGCGTTCTACGGCATGTCGACCTTCGAAGGGCCGATGATGGCGATCAAGACCGTCAACTCGCTCTCGCACTACACCGACTGGACCATCGGCCACGTTCACGCCGGCGCCCTCGGTTGGGTAGCCATGATCTCGATCGGCGCGATCTACCACATGATCCCGAAACTGTTCGGCCGGGCGCAGATGCACAGCACCGGGCTGATCAACGCGCACTTCTGGCTCGCGACCATCGGCACCGTGCTCTACATCGCCTCGATGTGGGTCAACGGCATCACCCAGGGTCTGATGTGGCGCGCAATCAACGATGACGGCACCCTCACCTACTCGTTCGTCGAAGCGCTGCAGGCCAGCCACCCGGGCTTCATCGTCCGTGCGCTGGGCGGTGCTTTCTTTGCCAGCGGCATGCTGCTGATGGCTTACAACGTGTACCGCACCGTTCGCGCGTCGGATCCGGTTGAAGCCGAAGCCGCCGCCAAGATTGCCGTCGTTGGAGCTCACTGATGAAGCATGAAGCTGTCGAGAAGAATATTGGCCTGCTGGCCTTCTTCATGGTCATCGCCGTCAGCGTCGGTGGCCTGACCCAAATCGTTCCGCTGTTCTTCCAGGACGTCACCAACAAGCCGGTCGAGGGCATGAAGCCCCGCTCGGCGCTGGAACTGGAAGGCCGCGACGTGTACATCGCCAACGGTTGTGTCGGCTGCCACTCGCAGATGATCCGCCCGTTCCGCGCTGAAACCGAACGCTATGGCCACTATTCGGTTGCCGGTGAAAGCGTCTGGGACCACCCGTTCCTGTGGGGATCCAAACGTACCGGGCCGGACCTGGCCCGCGTGGGCGGTCGTTACTCCGATGACTGGCAACGTGCGCACTTGTACAACCCGCGCAACGTGGTCCCCGAGTCGAAAATGCCGGCTTACCCGTTCCTCGTGGAAAACAAGCTCGACGGCAAGGAAACCGCGAAAAAAATGGAAGTCTTGCGCACCCTCGGCGTGCCGTACACCGACGAAGACATCGCCGGTGCACAGGATGCCGTGAAGGGCAAAACCGAAATGGACGCGCTGGTGGCCTATCTGCAAGGCCTGGGCACCATCATCAAAAGCAAACGGTGAATCTGATGGATATCGGGATGATTCGAGGCCTGGGCACCGTGGTCGTGATGGTGGCCTTCATTGGTCTGGCCTTGTGGGTGTTCAGCCCCAATCGCAAGTCGGAATTCGACGACGCGACCATGCTGCCTTTTGCCGATGATCCCGAAGCCATCAAGCACGTCGAGCAAGCTTCTAGGAGTAACAAAGAATGACTACATTCTGGAGTCTGTACGTCACAGTCCTCAGTCTCGGTACGATCTTCGCCCTGACCTGGCTGCTGCTGTCGACCCGCAAGGGCCAGCGCAGCGAACAGACGGACGAGACGGTCGGCCACTCCTTCGACGGGATCGAGGAGTACGACAACCCACTGCCGAAATGGTGGTTCATGCTGTTCGTCGGCACCATCGTGTTCGCTCTGGGTTACCTGGTGCTGTACCCCGGTCTGGGCAACTGGAAAGGTCTGCTGCCGGGCTACAACTATCTGGATACCGAGAAGCAGACCGCGTTCGCCAACGGCCAGACCGGCTGGACCGGCGTCCACGAGTGGGAAAAGGAAATGGCCCGTTCCGACGCTCGCTTCGGTCCGATTTTCGCCAAGTTCGCGGCGATGCCGATCGAAGAAGTCGCCAAGGATCCGCAAGCACTGAAGATGGGTGGCCGTCTGTTTGCGTCCAACTGCTCGGTGTGCCACGGTTCCGACGCCAAGGGCGCCTATGGCTTCCCCAACCTGACCGACGCCGACTGGCGCTGGGGCGGCGAGCCGGAAACCATCAAGACCACCATCATGGGCGGCCGCCACGCGGTGATGCCGGCGTGGGCTGATGTGATCGGTGAGCAAGGCGTGGCTGACGTAGCCGCCTTCGTGGTGACCAATCTCGACGGGCGCAAGCTGCCGGAAGGCGCCAAGGCCGACCCGGCCAATGGCCAGAAACTCTTCGCCGCCAACTGCGTGGCTTGCCACGGCCCTGCCGGCAAAGGAACGCCGGCCATGGGCGCGCCTGACCTGACCCATCCGGGCGCGTTCATCTACGGCTCGAGCTTCGCGCAACTGCAGCAGACCATCCGCTACGGCCGTCAGGGCCAGATGCCGGCGCAGGAACAACTGCAGGGCAACGACAAGGTGCACCTGCTGGCGGCGTATGTTTACAGCTTGTCACATGGTGAAAAAGCAGCGGAAGCGCAGGCCGAATAACGCCAGCGCTTGAAGCGTAAAAGGCCCCGCCAATGAGATTGGCGGGGCCTTTTTCATGCCGGCATTCATGATTCGAAACGTTTGTTCAATGGACCTGAGCTGCGATGCCCGGTAGGTTTTTTCGGCCCCGATAAGCCATATCGGGTCCACTTCAAGGATGAAGCACCAATGTCGAAAAATGATCAACGCACGCAGCAGAATCAGCCTCACACCAGCTCTGCCCACAGGGCAAGATTCGAACGAACCTCTGCCAAGCCGTTACCGGAGGTTTCGCAGCAGACCATGAACAGCCCCGGTAACGGTGGCGGACTTGACGGCCTCGGCGGCGGTCGACTGATCTGACAAGGGCGAACCCGAGCGCACCGTCATCACGCCTCGCAGCGTGGATCTTTGCTGATGTTTCTACTGGATACCCATGTAGTTTCCGAGCGGCGAAAAATTGCCGACTTCCAGCTCAGCGGCGTCCCTCTGATCAACCCATGGATCGCTGCGAATAACTGGTAGATAGACACCCCGCCCGATCATCGGCGGGGCCTTTTTCATGGGCGTTGGGCAAAGATTGAATGCACCGCCGTGGTGTCGATCAACGTCCGATTGCGCCACTGGTTGTTTTCCACCAGATAAACCTGCAGATGCTTGCGGTCCTCGGTGAAGCTGGCGGTCAGATAGGTCTGCTGAGAGGTACTGCCGCTCAGGTAAACAGGCACGTTCCCCTCCTGATACGCATCACCGCCATCCTTATGCAAATGGCCAGCAAAGATCGCCGTCACTTGATATTTGTTGACCATATCGCGGAAGCGTTTTTGTTGCGTATAGCTCCCCTTGTGGTCCAACGGTTTATGCATATTGATGATGATGGCGTAACCCGACGCTCGGGCCAGTCTCAGATCGGTCTCGAGCCAGTCAAGGGCATCATTGATTTCAAATGTCGTCGGATTCAATGGATGAGCAATCCGGGCGGTGTAGGTCGGCTCGTTGTTGAGCTGAACCATATGCACATCGCCGATATTTTTCGAATAGGCGAGGCTTCCGGAATACGTCTTGCCCAGAAAGCCGCTGGCTATCTTCAGATCGAAGTTATCGACTTTACGCTCATGATGCTCCTTGAACTCGACGATACTCCCGGCAGCACAGCTATTGGTAAAGCAATCGTCGACGTTATTTTCATAATCGTGATTGCCCAGCCCATACAAATAATCACCAGCGAAATACTTGTTCAAAGTGGCCTTCATATAAGACCGCTGCCAACCATGCCCAAAAGCGGTTATATCGCCATTGATCATCAAAGGAACCTGCGCTTGAGAGCCGTGTTGATTTCTGAATTCGGCAATGCTCGCGAGTTGGGTTTCAACCAGCCATTTCGAGCGCTCCTTGAAGTCTGAATCCGATTCGGGCTCGCGACTATCGGTCTTGTCGGTCCACGGATACTGAGTATCCGAAGCAAATACCATGTGTTTCGGCATGTCAGTAGCAGCCTGAGCGGAAATAGCCGAAGCGACCAGGCAAGCACTGATAAAGAGGCTCATTAGATTATTCAAAGTCATGCTTTAAATTCCATTTAAGTTAACCGTCGATACGCAAAAGAATTTTCGCGAGAACAAAACTTATGCGAATACAGTGAAAACTTCAAAGCATTCACCAACAACAATCAAGTTTATATATTTCAGACCCGACGACTTACAACATGCGGCGCCATTGGAACCTGTTAGAACTTGTAATGGCAGTGATAACGAGCGTCGGATTATCATTCAACTTTGCGAAATCAACGCCTGCGACTTGAACATGCGATTGAAAAGATGAACTAGCCGCTTCGGCAAAACCGTCCATACTCAACAAGTCAATTGATCTGCGTCAGGCTTACGCGCAATCGCTACACCATCTGCATTTTTTACCCAACGCGACCAAAGGTCGCACCCTTGAGCCAGAGCGGCAGGCGTATCATCGCGCTACTGCAACAGCCCTTTTTGACTTCGGTTGGCACGTATCGACCGAGGCATTTTTCCACTGCCGTGGGATGCAATGATGAGCAATCAGATTCCGGTACACGACGTCACGCCGCCGAGCAAGAACGCGAACAACAGCGTCGATCTTTATGCCTCACGAGAAAAAATCTACACCCGTGCCTTCACGGGCCTGTTCCGCAATCTGCGGATGCTCGGCGGTGCGGCGTTGTTTCTGCTGTATTTCGGCACGGTGTGGCTGAACTGGGGCGGCCATCAGGCGGTGTGGTGGAACCTGCCGGAGCGCAAGTTCTTCATCTTTGGCGCGACTTTCTGGCCACAGGATTTCATCCTGCTCTCCGGTCTGTTGATCATTGCTGCATTCGGCCTGTTCTTCATCACTGTCTATGCCGGGCGCGTCTGGTGCGGTTACACCTGCCCGCAGAGCGTATGGACGTGGATTTTCATGTGGTGTGAAAAGGTCACCGAAGGCGACCGCAATCAGCGCATCAAGCTCGACAAGGCGCCGATGAGCGCCAACAAATTCCTGCGCAAACTGGCCAAGCACTCGCTGTGGCTGCTGATCGGTTTCGTCACCGGCATGACCTTTGTCGGCTACTTCTCGCCGATCCGCGACCTGGTCATCGAGTTCTTCACCGGCGAGGCCGATGGCTGGTCGTATTTCTGGGTCGGTTTTTTCACCCTCGCCACGTACGGCAATGCCGGTTGGTTGCGTGAGCAGGTGTGCATCTACATGTGCCCGTATGCGCGCTTCCAGAGCGTGATGTTCGACAAGGACACACTGATCGTTTCCTACGACCCGCGCCGTGGTGAAAGCCGTGGGCCGCGCAAGAAAGGCATCGACTACAAGGCGCTGGGGCTGGGCGATTGCATCGACTGCACGATGTGCGTGCAGGTCTGCCCGACCGGCATCGACATCCGCGATGGCCTGCAGATCGAGTGCATCGGCTGCGCTGCGTGCATCGACGCCTGCGACAGCATCATGGACAAGATGGATTACCCGCGCGGGCTGATCAGCTACACCACCGAACACAACCTCTCGGGGCAGAAAACCCATAAACTGCGTCCGCGCCTGATCGGTTACGCCGTGGTGCTGCTGGCAATGATCAGCCTGTTGGTCGCCGCTTTCTTCATGCGCTCGCTGGTGGGATTCGATGTCAGCAAGGACCGCGTGCTGTACCGCGAAAACGCTGAAGGCCGGATCGAAAACGTCTACAGCCTGAAAATCATGAACAAGGATCAGCGCGACCACACTTACCTGCTGCAAGCCGAGGGGCTGCCGGACCTGCGCCTGCAAGGCAAGCGCGAGATCAAGGTGGCCGCCGGCGATATCGTCAGCATGCCGGTCGAGTTGTCGAGCGCGCCGGAACAACTGCCATCGAGCACCAACGAGGTGAAATTCATCCTCAAGGACGCCGATGACGACAGCGTCCACGTTGAAGCCAAGAGCCGATTCATCGGCCCACAAATCCGTTGAGAGAATTTTGAACATGCCCGCTGCAAACGCCGCAAGTCCCTGGTACAAGCACCTCTGGCCGTGGATCATCATCGCCATCCTCGCCTGCTCGGTGGCCTTGACCCTGTCCATGGTGACCATCGCGGTGAACAACCCGGACAATTTGGTCAACGACAACTATTACGAAGCGGGTAAAGGCATCAACCGTTCACTGGATCGCGAGTTGCTGGCGCAGACCCTGAAACTGCGTGCGGCGGTGCATCTGGATGACGTGACCGGTGAAGTCGATCTGCGCTTGAACGGTGACAGCCAGCCGCAAACCCTGGAACTGAACCTGATCTCGCCGACCCAGCCGGAGAAGGATCGCAAGATCGTGCTGACCCGCAGCGCAAGCGAGAGCGGGCGCTACATCGGCCAGTTGGGTGACAAGGTTGAAGGTCGGCGGTTTGTCGAGTTGCTCGGCAGCCAGGATGAGCACGTGTGGCGCATGTTCGAAGAAGAGCTGGTCAGCCATGACAAGGAGCTGCTGCTGGGCGATGAGCCATTGCAGGGTGCGGAAGACCTGAAAAAATAAGCCTTTACTCTGATCGTTCCCACGCTCTGCGTGGGAACGCAGCCAGGGACGCTCCGCGTCCCAGCCGAAGCGGACGCGGAGCGTCCGGGGAGGCATTCCCACGCGGAGCGTGGGAACGATCATCGGAACGCGCACCATGACCAGCCCACCCCCCTGCTACCACTGCGCCCTGCCCGTCCCGTCCGGCAGTCGCTTCACCGCCGTCGTCCTCGGGCAGGCCCGCGAGTTCTGCTGCCCGGGCTGTCAGGCCGTGGCCGAAGCCATCGTAGCCGGTGGTCTGGAAAGCTATTACCAGCATCGCAGCGAAGCCTCGGCCAATCCCGAAGCGCTGCCGGTGCAACTGAGCGATGAACTGGCGCTGTACGACCGCGCCGACGTGCAGCAACCCTTCGTCCGCCACGAAGGCGACCTCGCTGAAACCACCTTGTTGATGGAAGGCATCAGTTGCGCCGCGTGCGGCTGGCTGATCGAGAAACACCTGCGCACCCTGCCCGCCGTCGCCGAAGCGCGGTTGAACCTGTCCAACCACCGCTTGCACGTACGTTGGGCCGACTCACAATTGCCGCTGAGCCAGATCCTCGCCGAGCTGCGCCACATCGGTTACGCCGCCCACCCGTACCAGGCCGATCGCGCCAGCGAACAATTGGCCAGCGAGAATCGCCTGGCCCTGCGCCAGCTCGGCGTCGCCGGTCTGCTGTGGTTTCAGGCAATGATGGCGACCATGGCCACCTGGCCGGAATTCAACATCGACCTCAGTCCCGAGCTGCACACGATCCTGCGCTGGGTCGCGCTGTTTCTGACCACACCGATCGTGTTCTACAGCTGCGCGCCGTTCTTCAAAGGCGCGATGCGCGATTTGCGCACCCGCCACCTGACCATGGACGTGTCGGTATCGCTGGCGATCGGCAGCGCTTATATCGCCGGAATCTGGACGTCGATCACCGGCGTCGGCGAGCTGTACTTCGATGCGGTCGGCATGTTCGCGCTGTTTCTGCTCGCCGGGCGTTATCTGGAACGCCGCGCCCGCGAACGCACCGCTGCCGCCACTGCGCAACTGGTCAACCTGTTGCCGGCCTCGTGCCTGCGCCTGGATAGCGACGGTCAGAGCGAACGCATCCTGCTCAGCGAATTGCGCGTAGGCGAGCGGATTCTGGTGCAGCCGGGCTCGATTCTGCCGGCCGATGGCAAGATCATCGACGGCCAGTCGAGCATCGACGAATCGCTGCTGACCGGCGAATACCTGCCGCAGCCACGCACGCTCGGCGATGCGGTTACTGCGGGGACACTCAACGTCGAAGGCGCATTGACTGTGCAAGTGCAGGCGCTGGGGCAGGACACGCGTCTTTCCGCGATCGTGCGCCTGCTCGATCGCGCTCAGGCGGAGAAACCGCGTCTGGCGGAAATCGCCGACCGCGCCGCGCAATGGTTCCTCCTGCTGTCGCTGATTGCGGCAGCAGTGATCGGCCTGCTGTGGTGGCAACTGGATTCCTCTCGGGCGTTCTGGATCGTCCTCGCCATGCTGGTGGCGACCTGCCCGTGCGCGCTGTCATTGGCGACGCCGACCGCCCTCACCGCCGCCACCGGCACCCTGCACAAACTCGGGCTGCTGCTGACCCGTGGCCATGTGCTGGAAGGCTTGAACCAGATCGACACAGTGATCTTCGACAAGACCGGCACGCTCACTGAAGGCCGCTTGGTGCTGCGCTCGATTCGCCCGCTCGGCGCGCTCGACAGTGAGCAATGCCTGAGCCTCGCTGCTGCGCTGGAAAACCGTTCGGAGCACCCGATCGCCCGGGCGTTCGGCCGTGCGCCACTGGCCGCCGAGGACGTGCACAGTACACCGGGGCTGGGCCTGGAAGGCGTGGTCGGTGAGCAACGCTTGCGCATCGGTCAGGCCGAATTTGCCTGTGCCCTGAGCGGCGCGGCGCTGCCGTCGCTGCCCGATGAAGCCGGGCAATGGCTGCTGCTCGCCGACAGCCACGGGCCGCTGGCGTGGCTGGTGCTCGATGATCGCCTGCGTGATGACGCCCCTGCCCTGATCGCGGCCTGCAAAGCGCGGGGCTGGCGCACCTTGCTGTTGTCCGGCGACAGTTCGCCGATGGTCGCCAGTGTCGCCGCCGAACTGGGCATCGACGAGGCCCGTGGCGGTTTGCGCCCCGATGACAAACTGCACGTGCTGCAACAACTGCACAAGGAAGGGCGCAAGGTGCTGATGCTCGGTGATGGCGTCAACGATGTGCCGGTATTGGCGGCGGCCGACATCAGCGTGGCGATGGGCTCGGCTACCGATCTGGCGAAAACCAGCGCCGATGCGGTGCTGCTGTCCAACCGCCTCGACGCCTTGGTGCAAGCCTTCACCCTGGCGCGACGCACGCGCCGGGTAATCATCGAGAACCTGCTGTGGGCGGCGCTGTACAATGGCCTCATGTTGCCGTTCGCCGCCCTCGGCTGGATCACTCCGGTGTGGGCGGCGGTCGGCATGTCGATCAGTTCGCTGACCGTGGTGCTCAACGCCCTGCGCCTGACTCGCCTGCCGAGCGCGCCGGCCGCCAGCAGCCCGACCCAAACCCGCCCGCTGCCGGCCTGAGCCGCGCGAGCCTGGAGTTACCCATGCCAGCTCTCTACGTGATGATTCCCGCTGCCTTGCTCATCGTCGCCATCGCCGTGTACATCTTCTTCTGGGCGGTGGACAGCGGTCAGTACGATGACCTCGACGGCCCGGCGCACAGCATCCTGTTTGACGATCAGGATCCCAACCACACCGCTGCAGTGGACGAAGCCAACGCCGGCAAACCGGACGACAAGGCGCCACCCCATGCTTGAACTGGCGCCTCTGCTGGTCTCGGCGCTGATCCTCGGTCTGCTCGGTGGCGGCCATTGTCTGGGCATGTGCGGCGGCCTGATGGGCGCGCTGACCCTGGCGATCCCCAAAGAGCAGCGCAGCCGGCGCTTTCGCCTGTTACTGGCTTACAACCTCGGGCGGATTCTCAGTTATGCCACGGCGGGATTGCTCATCGGCCTCGCCGGATGGGCCGTCGCCAACAGTCCGGCGGCGCTGTTCATGCGCGTATTGGCCGGGTTACTGCTGATCGCCATGGGTTTGTATCTGGCCGGCTGGTGGAGCGGGCTGACCCGTATCGAAGCGCTCGGGCGTGGCTTGTGGCGTTTTATTCAACCGGTGGCGAATCGCTTGCTGCCGGTTTCCAGCCTGCCGCGCGCCTTGCTGCTCGGTGCGCTGTGGGGCTGGCTGCCGTGCGGACTGGTTTACAGCACGCTGTTGTGGAGCGCGAGCCAGGGCAATGCGCTGGACAGTGCATTGCTCATGCTCGCTTTTGGCCTCGGCACCTGGCCGGTACTGCTCGCCACCGGGCTGGCGGCTGAACGGGTCACGGCCATTTTGCGCAAACGCAGCGTGCGCATGGCGGGTGGCTTGCTGGTGATTCTGTTTGGCTTGTGGACCTTGCCCGGGCCGCATCAGCATTGGCTTATGGGCCATTAAACCAGCGGCGTGGCCTTCGCGAGCAAGCTCGCTCCCACAGGGGATTTGAGGCGTACACAAAATCTGTGGGAGCGAGCTTGCTCGCGAAGAGGCCCGCAGGATCAACACACCTCCCCCTGTTGATGCAAATCAACAGCCCCATCGCCGCCCCCCGATAGACTCGCCACACTGCCAGCCTATCCGGGGGAATGCCCGCATGCTCGACGCCATTCGTTGGGACTCTGATCTGATCCGCCGCTACGATCTGGCGGGGCCACGCTACACCTCATATCCGACCGCCGTGCAATTTCACGGTCAGGTCGGCACTTTCGACCTGTTCCATGCCCTGCGCGACAGCCGCAAGGCGCAGCGGCCGTTGTCGCTATACGTGCATGTGCCGTTCTGCGCGAACATTTGCTACTACTGCGCCTGTAACAAGGTCATTACCAAGGATCGCGGGCGTGCGCAGCCGTATCTGCAACGGCTCGAGCAGGAAATCCAGTTGATCGCCTGCCACCTCGACCCGGCGCAGAAAGTCGAGCAGCTGCATTTCGGTGGCGGCACACCGACCTTTCTCAGCCACGATGAATTGCGTCAGCTGATGGCGCACCTGCGCAAGCATTTCAATCTGCTCGATGACGATTCTGGTGACTACGGCATCGAAATCGACCCGCGCGAAGCCGACTGGTCGACCATGGGCCTGTTGCGCGAATTGGGTTTCAACCGGGTCAGCATTGGCCTGCAAGACCTTGACCCGGCGGTGCAGCGCGCGGTCAATCGCCTGCAAAGCCTGGAAGAAACCCGCGCGGTGATCGATGCGGCGCGAACCCTGCAATTTCGCTCGATCAACATTGATCTGATCTACGGCCTGCCAAAGCAGACACCGGACAATTTCGCTCGCACCGTCGAGGAAGTGATCAGCCTGCAACCGGATCGTCTGTCGGTATTCAACTACGCGCACCTGCCGGAACGCTTCATGCCGCAACGGCGGATCAACAGCAGCGAACTGCCGAACCCGGTGCACAAGCTGGAAATGCTCCAGCGCACCATCGAGCAACTGACCGCTGCCGGTTACCGTTACATCGGCATGGACCACTTCGCCCTGCCCGATGACGAGTTGGCGATCGCTCAGGAAGAACACACCCTGCAACGCAACTTTCAGGGCTACACCACCCACGGTCACTGCGACCTGATTGGTCTGGGCGTGTCGGCGATCAGCCAGATCGGCGATTTGTACTGCCAGAACAGCAGCGACCTCACGGCTTATCAGAACAGCCTCGCCAGCGCGCAACTGGCGACCAGTCGCGGCCTGGTGTGCAACGCCGACGATCGCTTGCGCCGCGCGGTGATTCAGCAGCTGATCTGTAATTTCAAACTCGATTTCGCTGAAATCGAGCAGCAGTTCAACATCGATTTTCAGGGCTATTTCGGCGCGCTGTGGCCGCAACTGCAAGGCATGGCCGCGGATGGCCTGATCAAACTCGAGCACGAGCGCATCGAGGTGTTGCCGGCGGGCCGATTGCTGGTGCGCTCGGTATGCATGGTCTTCGATGCGTACCTTGAGCAGCAGAACCGCCAGCGTTTTTCCCGAGTGATTTAAGGTTTGTTCAGCAACGAGCCGACCTTGAAATTCTGCTCAGGAGTCAGCGCCGACTGGTTCATCACTTTCGACAAGGCGAGGTTGGCGGTGATCAGGCCACTGTTGAGCGCGGCGATGGCACCACGCAATGCGGCGAGCTTGTTGATCTTTTCTTCAGCGGAAAGCGTTCTGTCGGACATGACCGCCGCCATGCGCGCTTTCTTCTCGATGATCTCCTTCTGGATTTTTCGGATCATCTTCAGCAATTGCTGAATGTTCTCCGGCAAGCCGCTGTTATCGACGTCGCTGTTCTCGCCGCCGACAGCAGCGGATTTGGCGATGGCCGCGCCAGACAGCGACACTTTGACGCCCTCGACCAAGGTCGGGGTTGCCGTGTTCGACAAGTCGTCATCGCGGTTGATCGCAGCGTCGGTATTGTTGATCTCCGGCGCGGCAGCAACGCCGCTGCTACCGGGGCCTAGCGTGCCAATGGCGGTCATCGGGGCCTTCCCTGAATGGATGCTGATAGCTGTTTATCGGCCGCAGGTGCTGCGGCTTTATGTCTGTGGGACAACGCCGCCGCGTGCTGGCCTGAATGTCCTCGCGTGAGTTACCCTTACGGCTTATGTGTGTTTTCCCACAAGGATTGAAGAAATGTCCGAGCCAGTCAAACTGCGCGCTCACAACCAGGCCCATTGCAAGGATTGCAGCCTGGCCCCGCTCTGCCTGCCACTTTCGCTGAATCTGGAAGACATGGACGCGCTGGACGAAATCGTTAAACGCGGCCGCCCGCTGAAGAAGGGCGAGTTCCTGTTCCGCCAGGGCGACATCTTCGATTCCGTTTATGCGGTTCGCTCCGGCGCCCTGAAGACTTTCAGCCTGAGCGATGCCGGTGAAGAGCAACTGACTGGCTTCCACCTGCCGAGTGAACTGGTCGGACTGTCGGGCATGGACACCGAGAAACACCCGGTGTCGGCCCAGGCGCTGGAAACCACTTCTGTCTGCGAAATCCCTTTCGAGCGCCTCGACGAACTGGCCCTGCAATTGCCACAATTGCGCCGCCAGTTGATGCGGGTGATGAGCCGCGAGATTCGCGACGATCAGCAAATGATGTTGCTGCTGTCGAAGAAGACCGCTGACGAGCGCATCGCTACTTTCCTGGTCAACCTGTCGGCCCGCTTCCGCGCTCGCGGCTTCTCGGCCAACCAGTTCCGCCTGAGCATGTCGCGCAATGAAATCGGCAATTATCTGGGCCTGGCGGTGGAAACCGTGTCGCGGGTGTTCACCCGTTTCCAGCAGAACGAGCTGATTGCCGCCGAGGGCAAGGAGATCCATATTCTCGACCCGATCCAGCTGTGCGCACTGGCCGGCGGTTCGATCGAAGGCTGATCACGACCCGCGGTTGAGCGAATCGTTTCAGCCGCGGGTATACTGCGCCGTTTGCAGCCCTGCCAGGACGCCCCCGATGGTCTTCGACTCCTTCGACATCAAATCCCTGATCCGCCCCGTGATCGACTTCCCGAAACCGGGTGTGATCTTTCGCGACATCACCCCGCTGTTCCAGTCGCCGACGGCGCTGCGCCTGGTGATGGACAGCTTCGCCCACCGCTACGTCGAAGCCGACTTCACCCACATCGGCGCCATGGACGCCCGTGGTTTTCTGATCGGTTCGGTACTGGCCTATCAGTTGAACAAACCGCTGGTGCTGTTCCGCAAGCAAGGCAAACTGCCGGCGGACGTGCTCGCCGAAGGATATGCCACCGAATACGGCGAAGCGTTTCTGGAAGTGCACGCCGACAGCCTGTGTGAAGGCGATTCGGTGGTGATGTTCGATGACCTGATCGCTACCGGCGGGACGTTGATTGCAGCGGCCAACCTGATTCGCCGCATGGGCGCGCGGGTGCATGAAGCGGCGGCGATCATTGATCTGCCCGAGCTGCAAGGTTCGCAGCGCTTGCAGGACATGGGCATCCCGACGTTCTGCCTGACGCAGTTTGCTTTGACTGATAAATAATCAAGATCTAAAGATTGATCGTTCCCACGCTCCGCGTGGGAATGCCTCAAGGGACGCTCTGCGTTCCAGCTTGCGATAGGGACGCGGAGCGTCCCGGGCTGCATTCCCACGCAGAGCGTGGGAACGATCATGCATCGGACGATCTTTTGCTTTTAGAGCCCCATCTGCTTACTGATGATTTCGTTCATCACTTCCCGCGTCCCGCCGCCAATCGACAGAATGCGGTTATCCCGATACAGCCGCTCCACCAGGCTTTCGCGCATATAACCGAGCCCGCCGAGAATCTGCACCGCCTCGGTGGTGATCCGGTCAGACGTGTCGGTGGCGAAGTTCTTCGCCATGGAAATTTCCTTGATCACACTCTGCCCCGCCGCCATTTTTGCCGCTTGCCGATACGTGAACTCGCGCGACACTTCCAGCGCCGTGGCCATTTCGGCGAGGCGATGTTTGATCACCTGAAACTTGCCGATGGGTTTGCCAAATGCCTCACGCTCGCGCGCCCACTTCAGGCTCTCCTCCAGCGCCAATTGCGCCGTCATGTTGGCCATCAATGCCAGCGCCAGCCGTTCGCTCTGAAAATTGCCCATGATGCAGGCGAAGCCCATATTCTCTGCGCCAATGAGGTTTCCTACAGGCACGCGGCAATCGTCGAAGAACAATTCAGCGGTATCCGACGCCCACCAGCCCATTTTCTTCAATTGCCGACCGACGCTGAAACCCGGCGTGCCCTTCTCGATCAGCAACAGGCTGATACCGCCGAACCCCGGCGCACCGGTGCGCACCGCGACGGTGTAGAAATCGGCGCGCACGCCGCTGGTGATAAAGGTTTTGCTGCCGCTGACCCGGTAGAAATCGCCGTCTCGCACGGCGCGGGTTTGCAGGTTGGCGACGTCGGAACCGCCGCCGGGCTCGGTGACCGCCAGGGCGCTGATCTTCTCGCCGCTGAGCACTTGGGGAACGACCCGCTCGCGAACTTCTGGCCGCGCCCACTTGACGATCGGCGGCAGGCCGATATCCAGCGAGCCCAGCCCCGCCACCAGGCCGCCAGAGCCGCAGCGCATCAGCTCTTCACTGGCGGCGACCTTGGCGAACAGATCACCTTCATGGCTGCCGCCAAGCGCTTCGGGATAGCCGATACCGAGAATGCCTGCGGCACCGGCCTTGAGGTACAGCTCACGGGGAAAGCTTTCGGCTTCTTCCCACTGATCAATGTCCGGCAGGATCTCGCGTTCGACGAAACGTCTGACGCTGTCGCGGACCAATTGGTGGCTGGGGTCGAAGTATTCCTGAAAGGCAGGCATGGGCGAGCTCCACGGAAGGGTTCGCCGACGTTAACCGAGCGCTTGCTTGGTTATCAATGAAATTGTGCGAATCAGATGGAGCGCGGCGCGCCATTCGCGAGCAGGCTCGCTCCCACAGGGGATTTGTGAACGACACAAACCAATGTGGGAGCGAGCCTGCTCGCGAAGGCGTTAGTTCAGACGCCGCAAATTCAGAGGGAAATCGGTTTACGCCCGGCAAACGAATGCGCCAGCGTGCCGCCATCGACCAGCTCCAGCTCACCGCCCAGCGGCACGCCATGGGCAATCCGCGAAGCGATCAGACCTTTGTTCTGCAACAACTGCGCAATGTAATGCGCCGTCGCCTCGCCTTCGACCGTCGGGTTGGTGGCGAGGATGACTTCAGTAAAGGTTCCCGCCTCTTCAATGCGCGCCATCAATTGCGGAATGCCGATCGCTTCCGGCCCCAGGCCATCCAGCGGCGACAGATGCCCCTTGAGCACGAAATAGCGGCCACGGAAACCGGTCTGCTCCACCGCATAGACATCCATCGGCCCTTCGACCACGCAGAGCAGCGTGTCATCGCGGCGCGGGTCGGCGCATTGCGGGCACAGATCATCTTCGGTGAGCGTGCGGCACTGGCGGCAATGGCCGACGCCTTCCATGGCCTGGCTCAAGGCCTGAGCCAGACGGGTGCCGCCGCTGCGATCACGTTCGAGCAACTGCAACGCCATGCGCTGAGCGGTTTTCTGACCCACGCCCGGCAAGGTGCGCAAGGCGTCGATCAGTTGGCGAATCAAAGGGCTGAAGCTCATGGGTACACAGTCCGACTAAACAACGAGACGCGGTTTATACCCGCGCCTCTGGCCAGCGTCAAATCCTCAGTCCTGGGCAACCCGAACCACCAGTTTGCCGAAGTTGCGCCCTTCCAGCAGACCGATGAACGCCTCGGGCGCCTGCTCCAGACCTTCGACCACGTCCTCGCGGAACTTGACCTTGCCGTCGCGTACCCACGGCACCATGTGGCTGATGAATTCCGGCTGACGATCACCGTAATCGTCGAAAACGATGAAGCCCTGAATACGCACACGCTTGGTGAGTAGAGTGCGTTGCAGCATCGGCAGGCGATCCGGGCCAGTCGGCGCCTCGGCGGCGTTGTAGCCGGCGATCAGGCCGCACAGCGGGATGCGCGCCTTGGGATTGAGCAACGGCACGACCGCGTCGAACACGTGCCCACCGACGTTCTCATAATAAATGTCGATGCCGTTGGGGCAGGCCTTGGCCAGTTGCTCGGCGAAGTCGTCGGCCTTGTGGTCGATGCAGGCATCAAAACCCAGCTCCTCAACCACGTATTTGCACTTCTCGGCCCCACCGGCTACGCCGACCGCGCGCAGGCCTTTGATCTTCGCCACTTGCCCGACCACCGAGCCGACGGCGCCAGACGCCGCAGCCACCACCAGGGTTTCGCCTTCTTTCGGCTGACCGATGTCCATCAGCCCCATGTACGCGGTCATGCCTGGCATGCCCAGCACCCCGAGGGCCATCGACGGGCTCGGCAGGCCGGCCGGGATCGGCATGATGTTGCGACCGTCGCTGATACTGTGGCTCTGCCAGCCAGTCGCGCCGACCACCAGATCACCAACATGAAATTTCGGATGATTGGATTGCTCGACCCGGCTGACGGCGCCGCCGGTCATGACTTCGCCGATCTGCACTGGCGCAGCGTAGGACGGTGCGTCGCTCATACGTCCGCGCATGTACGGGTCGAGCGACAGGTACAGGGTTTTCAGCAACACCTGACCGTCCTGCAGATCCGGCAGCGCCTCGCGCTCCAGACGAAAGTTCTCCGGGGTCGGTGCGCCGGTCGGGCGCGAGGCGAGGACGAAACGTTGGTTGAGGGTGAGAGGGTCGGACATGTCAGCGTCTCCTGTGAATGGGGAATTCGGTGTATAGGGAGCAGACCTTGGTAGCGGTGGTGTGTTCGATGTTTCTTCAGTTGTGCCGAGGTGAGTTCATTCGCGAGCAGGCTCGCTCCCACAGGGGAATGCATTCCAAATGTGGGAGCGAGCCTGCTCGCGAAAGCGTCAGTCTGGAGGCACATGCCCATCAGGCAGAAACAAAAATGCCAGGCGCGATGCCTGGCATTTTGTGTAGCCCATCTGCCGCCAAATGGCGAATCAGAATGGCAGTTTCATACCCGCTGGCAGGTTCATGCCGGCGGTCATGCTGCCCATTTTTTCCTGGCTGTTGGCTTCGATCTTGCGCACGGCGTCGTTGACGGCGGCGGCGACCACGGCTTCCAGCATCTCTTTGTCGTCTTCGCTCAGGCCTTCGACCAGGCTTGGGTCGATGCTCACGCTTTTCACGTCGTGACGACCGGTCATCACCACGGTGACCATGTCGCCGCCGGCCTTGCCGGTGACTTCGGCGTTGGCCAGTTCTTCCTGCATCTTGGCCATTTTTTCCTGCATCTGCTGCGCCTGCTTCATCAGGCCGGCCATGCCACCTTTCATCATGGGAATCACCTCAAACGTACTTGGATAAAACAGCGCCCGGCCATCGAGGCCGAGCACCTTCAGTTATTAGCCTTGGGTGACCAAGGCGTCGACAGGTTCAATAGTATCGCTTCGCACCACCGCGCCGAACTGCTGAACCATCTGCTGGATGAACGGATCACCGTGGATCGACTCCTCCGCCTCGCGCTGGCGGTTGGCGCGGCGGCGCGAGGCGGCCTGGGCCGGGGTTTCCTGCTCGGGCTTGATCAGCTCGATGGTCAGCGTCAGCGTGCGCCCGTGGAACTGGTTCAACGCCTCATTGAGACGACGCTGTTGCGTGGCGTTGAACAGGGCGCTGTGGGCCGGATCCAGGTGCATCAGCCAATGATCGCCATCGACCGCAATCAACGTGCAGTTGGCGGCGATGCTGCCGGTCATGCCGGAAATCGGCAGTTTCGGGAACAGCTCCAGCCATTGCAGGGCCAGACCGGTTGCCGGCGCAGCAGCAGGTTCCGGCTCGGGTTCAGGTTCGGGATCGGCGGCGTGTTCGCTGGCCAATTCGTCGAGGTAGCTGTAGGCCGAATCCATGTCCGGCTCGATGTAATCCTCGTCCAGCGGCGGTTCGTCGTCCATGTCCATGCCTGGCGTAGCGGCATCGACGTCAGCGACGGACGGCTCGGGAATTGGCGCAGCGGCCCACTCCGGCGCATCCGGCACCACGCTGTCGGGAGTCGGCAGCGGCATCGGCGGCAGTTCAGGCTGCTCGCCGGCGGTTTCCAGCACCGGCTCGACGGCGGGTTGCTGTACCGGCGCCGGCTCGGGCTCGGCCTCAACCGGGTCGTTCCAAGGCAGATCGACCACGGCTTCGATAGCGACTGGCTCAGGCTCAGGCTCCGGTTGCGCTTCGACAACTGGCGCAACAGGTTCTGGCTCGGCAGCCGGCGCCGCTACCGGTGCGGGCGCAGGTGCCGGGGCAACAGCCGCAGCGACCACCGGCGCAGGCTTCGGCGCGGCAGCCACTGAGTTTGCGGAATCAACTGTGGCCTGGCTGATCCCCACTGGCTTTAGCGCTTGCCTCGGCGCGTCCGCCGTATCCGCCGGGCGGAACGCGAGCATCCGCAGCAAGACCATTTCGAAACCGCCGCGCGGGTCCGGCGCCAGCGGCAAATCGCGGCGACCGATCAGGCCCATCTGGTAATAGAACTGCACGTCTTCGGCCGGCAGTGCCTGGGCCAAGGCCAATACGCGATCACGGTCGCCGTGGCCATTGTCGACGCCTTCCGGCAGCGCCTGAGCGATGGCCACGCGGTGCAGCACGTTGAGAATTTCCGAGAGCACGCCGTTCCAGTCCGGGCCTTGCTCGGCCAGATGCCGCACGGCTTCGAGCAGCGCCTTGGCATCGCCTTCGATCAGTGCATGCAGCACGTCATAGACCTGACCGTGATCCAGCGTGCCGAGCATCGCGCGCACGTCGGTAGCGAGCACCTTGCCTTCACCGAACGCGATGGCCTGATCGGTCAGGCTCATGGCGTCACGCATCGAGCCGTCAGCCGCGCGGCCGAGCAGCCACAGTGCATCGTCTTCGAACGGTACGTTTTCTGCGGTCAGCACGTGAGTCAAATGCTCGACCACACGCTCGGGCGTCATGTTCTTCAGGGAGAACTGCAAGCAACGCGAAAGAATCGTTGCCGGAAGTTTCTGCGGATCGGTGGTCGCCAGGATGAACTTGACGTAGGGCGGCGGCTCTTCGAGGGTTTTCAGCAGCGCATTGAAGGAATGGCTGGACAGCATGTGCACTTCGTCGATCAGGTAGACCTTGAAGCGCCCACGGCTTGGCGCGTACTGCACGTTATCGAGCAGTTCGCGGGTGTCCTCGACTTTGGTGCGGCTGGCGGCGTCGATCTCGATCAGGTCGACAAACCGGCCTTCATCGATCTCGCGGCACACCGAACATTCGCCGCAGGGGCTGGAGGTAATACCGGTCTCGCAGTTCAGGCACTTGGCAATGATCCGCGCGATGGTGGTCTTGCCGACCCCGCGCGTCCCGGTGAACAGGTAGGCGTGGTGCAGCCGTTGGCTGTCCAAGGCATTGATCAGAGCCTTGAGCACATGGGTCTGGCCGACCATTTCGCGGAACGAGCGCGGACGCCATTTACGTGCAAGAACCTGATAACTCATCGAAAACCGTCGCAGCGAAGGAAGCAGAAGCGGCTAATGCTAGCGGAGCAAGGGCAAAATTGCATCCGGTGTCCTCGTCTAATATGGCTAAGCTGCATCAGCAGAGGCTTTTATCAGCTCGGGATGGGGAATTACCGGAGCGTCTATGCGGTGGGCCGTGGCGGCATTGCTGGGTATCAGCCTCAACGCGATGGCCGCGCAAGCGCCGTTGCGCTTCGCCGTGCCGGATAGCTGGGCGATGCCGATGGTGCAACTGCAAGGCGGCAGACCGACCCAGGGCATCCTGCACGACATCCTGCTCAGCCTGGCGACCCAGGTCGGCGCGCCGGCGCAATTCATCGTCCTGCCGCGCGCGCGGGTCCAGAGCGCCATGGAGCACGGCGACATCGACGTGCGCTGCTATGCCGCACAGTCGTGGCTGCCGAATCAGTCCGGCGATTACATCTGGAGCGTACCGCTGTGGTTCCAGCGCGACCTGCTGATCAGCCGCAAGGATAAGTCGGCGCAGATCAATCCCGCCCAGCTGCCGCGCCAGGCCATCGGCACCGTTCTCGGTTACAGCTACCCTACCCTGCAACCACTGTTCGACGCCGACCAATTGCAACGCGAAGACGCGCGCAATCAGGAACAGGTGCTGGAAAAGCTCCTCGCCGGACGCTACCGCTACGCGGTAAGCAATCAGTGGACGCTGGACTGGATCAACCAGCGCCTGTTGCCGGAGCAGCAGTTGCGAGGGGTCGCGGTACTGCAGGAGCAGAACATCGGTTGCTATGTGAGGAACGACCCGAAGGTGCCGGTGCAGCGAATTTTGCGCACGTTGCTGCGAATGAAGATGTCGGGCGAGATCGACGACATAATCCGGCTCTACACCGGCACCTCATCAACCACACCCTAACCCCATGTGGGAGCGAGCCTGCTCGCGAAAGCGGTATATCACGCGACACATTTGTTGAACACGCCGACGCCGTCGCGAACAGGCTCGCTCCCACAGGGTTGGCCGGGTCAATAACCGTGCGATTCGCGGAATTTCTGATAATCGTGAAAGTCGATCCACTCGACCACGTCGTAAGGCAGATAAAGCTGCTCTCGGGCGCGGGAAATGGCGATGTACACGGCACAGATGCGCTGATCGAACTCGTAGGCGTCCTTGAATTTTTCGTTACTGAGCAACGCCCGCGTCAACAGCACGCGCCTGAACTCCATGCCGCCGGCCTGCTCCGCCATCATCAACAGACAGGCCTTGCCCGGTTCGATGATCTTCTGGCTCAGTCGCGTCAGGTCGGCAATCATGAAGCCGTTTTGCAACTGTGCTTCGATCCACAAAAAGGCTTCATCGAACTGGTTGGCGGCGCGGACCTGCTGCCAGTCAGCCATGTCGCTGAAATACGGATGCGGTCCTTTCTCGCTGGACCCGGCGTTATAGAAATCGCGGCGGAACAGCTCGATGGCGGTGGCCATGAAATGCTTGATGTCATCCCGCGCTTCCCTGTCGGGGAAACTGAAGGCGCAACTGGAATCGTGCAGGTGGATGGCCCACATCATTGTGTCCCACGGTGACGCGGTCAGCACCACGCAACCTTCGGGTGGCACGAAGGCTTGCGGGTAGTACTCGATATCGACGTCGGCGTGACGGGCACCTTCGAACGGCACTTTGCTCTTCTGCGTATGGCGCGAGATCAGTGGATTGACCAGGCGCTCGACATTGCGCCCCGAGCGCACCGAATAGCAGATATCGCTCTGGCGAACTTCACGCTTGCGCTTGAGCGGCTCGCCCTTGGCCTGCTGATATTCATCGCCGAGGGTGATCAGCACCTGCTGCCCGCGCTCGATGATTTGCAGCAGCGACGCCGGCACATCCTGGCTTTCATCGATGATCACATGGGTGTAGCGCGGCGGGACGCGGCAACCGGCGAGACTGGCGCGTTTGATCATCAACAATGTCTGAAACCCGCTCTGGCTGGCCCAGGCCGGATTGGCCTGCAGATACATCCAAAGACGGCTGGAGTACTCCAGCAGCGCTTGCGAGTCTGCGCCGGTCAAGGGCTGCTGGAAGTGCGGCAAGTGCCTGGCGGACAGCGTGTGGTCTCTTGAGGAGCAGTACAGCTCTAGCACGCGCAGACAGACCTCGAGGGTGCCCGGTCCGTCGTGGTGGCGAAAGCCGAACATATTCAGCTCCTGCGCCAGCGCCTGCTTGCTCGGAAGCCGATTCGGGGCCTTGGCCACATGCAGGCGCGGACCAAGCAATTGCGCCTGGGCAAATTCGAAAAAGGTCTGGCCGATTTCCGTGTCATGCACCTGCACGATGTGCTTGCGCAACGTCGCCAGTTTCGCCGGGGTGCGCGCCAGTACCAGCGTGCGTTTCGAGCGCAGGCACTCGATCAGCGCGCTGAGCATGTAGCTCTTGCCGATCCCCGCATAACCCTGCACATGCAGGTCTTCGTCGAGGTTGGCGCGAAAAGTCCGCAGCAGCTTGTCCTGCGCCGCGCTCAACCAGTGTTCGCGCTCGCGAGGCGTGACCATCTGCTGGCGGAACGGGTTGTTCTGTTGCTGATGGCGAATCTTGAAGTCGACATCCCATTGCCCATCGGGCAACAGGTAGTGCTGCGCAGCGACTTCATCGGTCATGAGAAACCGCAGGTTCAGGCCTTTGAGCGCATTGAGGCCGAAGTACAATTTGCGCGAATCGAACAGACGCCGCGCCTCTGCAAGCAGTCCCGCCGAGCCGGAGCGCCGAGCGGTGACAGACCAGTCAATGAGTCTTGCGAGGATCTTCTCCGCCGCGCTGGCGCTCAAGTCCTGTTCCGTGGCCTGGGCGAGGTTCTGGATGACCAGCACCGCCGCCAGCTCCGGATCGCTCAGGTTGGCCAGTGTCGCGTCGCCGTCGGGCTGCAACAACGCCGTACACGCATCATGTGTGATCGGCAGAAGGAGCGGTGTGGCCAAGTCAAAATGTTCCGGGTGCATACAACCTCGCCGCCTGGGCTTTAATACAACACCAGATCAGTCCTGGTCATTCTTGTCGTGCAGTTCATGAACGGGCGGCAAACATCCCTCACTGCCAGCCTCGGGGGCGAGCCGCAGTTCGAAGGAGTAATCGCCCAGGGTTCCGGACATGCCGCGTCGATTTGCGCCGGTCGTCAGCGGGCCTGCGTCAATCTGCGCCTGCACTTCGTAGAGCGCCATTTCCAACAGTTTGCGCAGGTGTTCAGGGCTTTGAGCGGTGGCCTGGAGATGCAGATCGTATTTGCCGGTTGCCAAGGCTGATTCATGCTCAACGATGGTCGACTGTACCTCCACCGGATCCGGCTGTTCGCTCTCTTGGGCCGCGTTGAAAGCGGCAGATGCCGCCAGAATCGCGGCGTGCTCTTCGTCCATCAGGTCGAGCACTCGCGACAGCTCCAGGGTGCGCTCGGGCTGATCCTGCATCTGCGCTTTGACTTCCAGACGACGTAACTGCCATTCGCGCAGTTTCTCTCGGGTCAGATCGTCAATTTCAGCCACTTGCCTTACCTCTCGTTGCCAGGCGAGGGAGTATGCCACTGTTCGGCTTCGACAGCCGCACGGGCACCGGGACGCTGCGCTGCTGATCCGCGCGTTTCTGATGGCGGATCACCGCCAAAGGCCAAATCGCAGGCATAAAAAAACCGCAGTGGGCGAAACCCATGCAGTTCTCTTTGCAGCCTTTGGTTCGTTAAGGTGGTGCCCCCACCAGCCACACCCCGGCACACAATGTTCCCGCTGTGGCTGCTTCCTTCCGGATCTGACCAGGTTCACGGGTAATCGTTGCGGGGGGACCGATGGGGTCACCATAACGACGCTTGCCTGTCGGCGAGCCGCGCCATTGTACCTGTCTGAGATGAAGTTACAACCGTTGGTTGCAGATAAAAAATACCAACAGGTTCAAGGACATGCGAAGACGGCGAAAGATCGCAGCCTGCGGCAGCTCCTAGAGGGCCAGGACTTCGTCTGCACGACCGCCAGCCTGCTGGATCACCAGATGAATGAAGTGCAGCTTGGCAATTGCCGCTGCCGGCAGTACGAACGGGTAGAAATCCGGCTGGCCCATGCTGCGCGACAGTTCGTTGAGCATGCCGGCCAGTTCGATCCACGCATTGACGAACGACAGGAATGCCGTACCGCCCGGGTGCTCCGGGTCGTAAAGGGTGCTGGTCGGAAAGGGCTGATAGTCGAAGTCCATTTCCCGCGCGCTCATGCCAAAGCCGAGCGCCGTGTCCACCGCGTCCATCATGTGCAGGTAATGCGCCCAGGTTTCTGCCCAGTCTTCCCACGGATGCATGGTCGCGTAGGCGCTGACGAAGTGCTGCGGCCAGTCCAATGGCGCGCCTTGCTGATAATGCCGGTCCAGCGCCTCGGCGTAACTGGCGCGCTCGTCGCCGAACAGGGTGCGGAATGCGCCAAGCCAGGGGCCGTTGGCGATGAGGCGATCCCAGTAATAATGGCCGACCTCATGGCGAAAATGCCCGAGCAGCGTGCGATATGGCTCGTGCATCGCCGCCCTGACCTGCTCACGGTGAGCGTCGTCGGCTTCTTTGATGTCGAGGGTGATCAGGCCGTTGGCGTGGCCGGTCATCGGCGCGTTGCCTTCGAGATCGACGCCGATGAAGTCGAAGGCCAACCCGGTTTCTTCATCCGTGGTTTTCGCGATGACCGGCAAGCCGAGGGTGATCAGTTGCGCGACCAGTCGACGCTTGGCGATTTCGACCTTGCGCCAGCGTTCGGGGTTTTCCGCGACGGACAGGTCGGGAATGGTGCGGTTGAGGCTGCAAGCGATGCACAAGGTGTCGTGATCGTCGGCCTTCAGCAGCCAGTTGCACGCGGCGGGCATGTCGAGGTTGGCGCAGCGACGGAACAGACCGGCGTCGGGATCGACGTCGAGTGTCCAGGTGCCCTCTTCCGGCCCCGGTTGCAGCGAGGTCAGGCGACTTTGTTCGGGTTGATAGCCAAGCAAGGCGCTACAGGCCAGACACTGACTGTTGCGAAAGAACAGCGACTGGCCGCAACGGCACGGCCAGACTTTGCTGTTGCGCGAGGATCCGGCCACGAACGGCGCGATGATGCGGGAACTGAGCTGCTCGAAAAAGCGGTGCATGGCGATCTCTCCCTGGGACTGGCCAAGACTAGATCATCCTGAAGACAACATCGTTCCCACCCATAACCGCGCAGCCGGGTGATAGCAGCATTGTGGTGAGGGGATTTATCCCCGCTCGACTGCGCAGCAGTCGCAAAAAACCGTACACGCGATACAGATGAAATGATCGGTCGCAGGGTTTTGGGGTCGCTGCGCAACCCAGCGGGGATAAATCCCCTCGCCACAGGTGTCCATCCGGAGAGGGATAAATCCCCTCGCCACAGGTGTCCATCCGGAGAGGGATAAACCCCTCACCACAGGAGTTCATCCGCTCAGACAGCGACGCCGTGGGTTTTGAGGAAGGCGATAAACGCTTCTTCGTCCATGACCTTCACACCCAGCTCATTGGCCTTGGTCAGTTTCGAGCCAGCACCCGGGCCTGCGACCACACAGTGGGTTTTCGCCGATACCGAGCCTGCGACTTTCGCACCGAGGCTTTCCAGATGCTCCTTGGCCACATCCCGGCTCATCAGTTCGACCTTGCCGGTCAGCACCCAGGTTTCGCCGGACAGTGGCAGACCTTCGACAACTTTCTTCTCGCTCTGCCAATGCATGCCGAAATCGCGTAGTTGCTGCTCGGCCTGCTCGGCCAGTTGCCGATGCTCGGGCAAGGCGAAGAACTCGCGCACCGAGTTGGCCTGCTTCTCCGGCAATGCCTGGCGCATGTCCAGCCAGTCAGCGTTCATCACCGCTTGCAGCGAACCAAAGCGGTCGGCGAGTTTCTGCGCACCACCGGGGCCGACGAAAGGAATGTGCAGTTTGTCGAGCAAGCCGCCCAGCGTGGTGCTGGCGGCGAACTCCGCGCCCAGTTCGCCCTGATCCTGAATCTGCAAACCATGGCCGAGCAATTCGCTGATGACCTGCTGGTTGTGCGCATCCTCAAAGAAACTGTGTATCTCGTGCGCCACTTCCAGGCCGACATCCGGCAAGTAGGTCAGCACATGCGGCAAGGCCTGTTGCACGCGCTCCAGCGAACCCAGCGAACGCGCCAGCACCTTGGCCGTCTCTTCGCCGACATCGGGAATGCCGAGGGCGTAGATGAAACGTGCCAAGCTTGGTTGCTTGCTGTCCTCAATGGCTTTCAGCAGCTTGTTACTGGAAACCTCGGCAAAGCCCTCCAGATCGACAATGTCATCGAATTTCAGTGCATAGAGATCGGCCGGCGAACTGACCAGACCCTCGTCGACCAGTTGCTCGACGCTCTTGTCGCCCAAGCCTTCGATATCCATGGCCCGACGCGAAACAAAGTGGATGATCGCCTGCTTCAATTGCGCGCCACAGGCCAGTCGGCCGACGCAGCGATACACCGCGCCTTCGCTGAAGGTTTCCCTGCCCTTGCTGCGCTTGACCAGTTGCGTGCGTTCAACGTGGGAGCCGCACACCGGGCAGCTTTCAGGAATGGCGACGGGCCGAGCGTTGTCAGGACGACGCTCGGTGACTACCTGCACCACTTGCGGAATCACATCGCCGGCGCGGCGAATGATCACCGTGTCGCCGATCATCAAGCCCAGACGTGCGACTTCGTCCATGTTGTGCAACGTGGCGTTGGCCACGGTGACGCCGGCGACTTTCACCGGTTTCAGACGCGCCACCGGAGTGACGGCACCGGTGCGGCCGACCTGGAATTCCACGTCGAGCAGTTCGGTGAGTTCTTCCATCGCCGGGAATTTGTGCGCGATCGCCCAACGCGGCTCGCGGGCGCGGAAGCCCAGTTCACGCTGGTCGGCGATGCTGTTGACCTTGAACACCACACCGTCGATTTCATAGGCCAACGAGTCACGGCGCGCGCCGATGTCGCGGTAATACTCCAGGCACTCGTCGATGCCCTTGGCCAGCTTCAGTTCATGACTGATTGGCATGCCCCACTTCTGCAACTGCTTGAGGTTGCCGATGTGGGTGTCGGCAATATCGTGGGACACCTGGCCAATGCCGTAGCAACAGAATTCCAGCGGCCGGTTGGCGGTGATTTTCGAGTCGAGCTGGCGCAGGCTGCCTGCTGCCGCGTTGCGCGGGTTGGCGAAGGTCTTGCCGCCGATTTCCAGTTGCGAAGCATTGAGGCGCTCGAAACCGGCCTTGGACATGAACACTTCACCGCGCACTTCCAGCGTCGCCGGCCAGCCTTCGCCGTGCAGCTTCAGCGGAATGTTGCGCACGGTGCGCACGTTGACGCTGATGTCCTCGCCGGTGGTGCCATCGCCTCGCGTGGCGCCGCGCACCAGCAGACCGTCCTGATACAGCAGGCTGACCGCCAGGCCATCGAGCTTCGGCTCGCAGCTGTATTCCACCGCTGCGCCGCCACCAAACAGATCGCCAGCTGGCACGTCGAGGCCTTCGTTGACGCGGCGATCGAACTCGCGCATGTCGGATTCTTCGAAGGCGTTGCCGAGGCTGAGCATCGGGATTTCGTGGCGCACCTGAGTGAACGCGGTCAGCGCCATGCTGCCGACGCGCTGGGTCGGCGAGTCGCTGGTGATCAGGTCCGGGTTGGCCGCTTCCAGCGCCTTGAGCTCGTGGAACAAGCGGTCGTATTCGGCATCGGGAATGCTCGGCTCGTCGAGAACGTGATAGCGATAGTTGTGCTGATCCAGCTCAGCGCGCAGCTCTAGAATGCGGTTTTTGGCGGCGGTCATGGGTGTTCTCTCATAAAGCAAAAGAGCAGCCGAGGCTGCTCCAGTGTTATTCCATTATCGGCGATGGGCCAAAAGATCGCAGCCTCGTTGCACTCGACAGCTCCTACAGGCCCAAGGCTGCGATCTTTTGAACTTGCCCTTAGCGCTTCTGGGTCAGAGCGCGGCGCTCGAATTCAACGATGCGCTGACGGTAGTGCTCGATCGTCTGCGCGGTCAGTACGCTGCGCTGGTCGTCTTTCAATTCGCCGTTCAGTTCCTGGGACAGCTTGCGGGCTGCCGCGACCATCACGTCGAAGGCCTGCTTCGGATGACGCGGGCCTGGCAAGCCGAGGAAGAAGCTCACCGCCGGGGTGCTGAAATGGTCGATGTCGTCCAGATCAAAAATACCCGGCTTGACCGCATTCGCCATGGAGAACAGCACTTCGCCGTTGCCAGCCATGCTTTCGTGACGGTGGAAAATGTCCATCTCGCCGAAACGCAGGCCGCTTTCGAGAATGTTCTGCAGCAGCGCCGGGCCCTTGAAGCCGGCCGGGTCGCGGCAGATCACGCTGATCACCAGAACTTCTTCGGCTTGCGGCTGATCTTTTTCCGCCACGGCCGCTGCAGGCTTGCTGTCTTCGGCGAAATCGTCATCGCGACTGCTGAAGCTCGGGCCGCCGTCCAGATCAAGGTCGAGGTTCAGGTCGCCCTGCGCCGGGCCGTTGCTGCCACGCTTGCCACGTTTCGAACCGGATTCACGCGGCTCGCGGGCTTCGCGGTTGGGCATGCTCACCGACGGCAGATCGTGCTCGTCCAGTTGCGGCTCTTTGTGCGTGTCCAGGACGCGGGCCGGGCCCAACAGCTCGGCGCTGGTGTCCTCGTCCGGCAGATTGGACAGGCTCCGGTCGAGACGGAATTTCAGCTTTCCCTTGCCGCCGCGCATACGGCGCCAGCCATCGAAAAGAATACCGGCTATCACAATGATGCCGATGACGATCAGCCACTCGCGCAGACCGATTTCCATGTAATCCCGTGCCTCTATAAAAAATGCTGAAAAATAAGGGGTTTACACTGCGTAAACCGCTTTAAAACGTGGCGCCAACTCTATGTTCTGACAGGCGTTTTGCCCACGTATACGAAAAATTGACATTAAACTAGCACGATCAAAGGCTTCGCAGCTACAAGCTTTAAGCTCCAAGCCACAAGCCGTCCACTTGCAGCTTGGAGCTTGTCACTTGCAGCTGCGCCGCTAGGCATCCACCATCGCCATCGCCTCCTCGACATCCACCGCCACCAATCGCGAACAACCCGGTTCATGCATGGTCACGCCCATCAACTGCTCGGCCATTTCCATGGCGATCTTGTTGTGGGTGATGTAGATGAACTGCACGGTCTGCGACATCTCTTTGACCAGGCGTGCGTAGCGTCCAACGTTAGCGTCATCCAGTGGCGCGTCAACCTCATCGAGCATGCAGAACGGCGCCGGGTTCAACTTGAAAATGGCAAAAACCAGGGCCAGAGCAGTCAGGGCTTTTTCGCCGCCGGAGAGCAAATGGATGGTGCTGTTCTTCTTCCCGGGCGGCTGCGCCATGATCGTCACCCCTGTATCGAGTAGATCTTCGCCCGTCAGTTCCAAATACGCGCGCCCGCCACCGAAAACTTTCGGGAAAAGTGCCTGTAATCCGCCGTTGATCTGATCAAAGGTATCTTTGAAACGGTTGCGGGTCTCCTTGTCGATCTTGCGGATGACGTTTTCCAGGGTCTCCAGCGCTTCGACCAGATCGGCGTCCTGCGCATCCAGATAACGTTTACGCTCCGATTGTTGCGTGTATTCGTCGATGGCCGCGAGGTTGATCGCACCCAGGCGCTGAATCCGCGCGTTAATGCGTTCGAGTTCTTCTTCGGCTTCGCGTTCACTGGCTTGCGCAGTCAATGTCGCGAGCACGCCGTTGAGATCGTAGCCATCTTCGAGCAATTGATCCTGCAAAGCCTTGCGGCGCACGGTCAGGGCTTGCCATTCCATGCGTTGCTGTTCGAGCTGGCCGCGAATCAACTGCGACTGCTGTTCGGCCTGAGTGCGGCGTTTTTCCGCGTCGCGCAATTCACGATCGGCGTCTTCCAAGGCGATCTGCGCGGTCTTGAGCTCTTCATCGACGGTCATGCGCTTGTCGAGCAACTCTTCGAGTTTCAGACGCAGCTCTTCCAGCGGCGCCTCGCCCTCCTCCAGATTCAGACTTAACTGCTCGCGCTTTTCAGTCAGGCGTTCGGCCTGCATTTCCAGACGCTCCAGCGCCTGACGCGTGGAGTCATGCTGGGCGCGCAACGAGCCGAGACGCACCGCCAGTTGATGGGCGTGATCCTTGTGCTGCCGCGCTTCCTGACGCACGCGATCAAGACGTTCGCGCAGGCTGTCGCGCTGGGCCAGCAGCAACTCGCGCTGCTCGGTGTCGAGCGCCATGGCATCCAGCGCTTCCTGCAATTGCATGCGCGCTTCGCCGACCTGCTCGTGCTCAAGCTCGCGCTGCTCGCCGAGTTCGACCAGCTCTTCATCGAGACGGGTGCGGCGCAATGTCAGCTGTTCGGCCTTGGCTTTGCCAGCGGACAATTGTGCTTTCAGTTCGCCTTGCTGGCGCGCTTCGTCCTGCAGCAAGCGGCGCAGATGTTCGCGGCCGTTTTCCTGCTGGCGCTGTTGCGCGCGCAAGGTTTGCAGGCGGGTTTCCATGGCCTCGACCGTGGCTTCGCGCTCTTCGCGCTCCAGTTGCAGGTCTTCGATTTCCTGGCCACGGGCGAGCATGCCGCTTTCCGCTTCGCTGGCCCGGCGCACGCGCAGGAAATGCCGACCGACCCAGTAACCGTCGCGGCTGATCAGGCTCTGGCCTGCACTCAACTGACCGCGCAAGGCCAGTGCCTGCTCAAGGCTGTCGACCGGTTTGACCTGGCCAAGCCACGGCGACAGATCGATCTGCGCCTCGACTTTATCCAGCAGACTGCCCGCCACCCGCACGCCATCGCTGGCCGGGCTGAGCAGGCGCAGATCGCCCTGAGTGAAACCGGACAGATCAAAACCGCTGAAATCGTCGACCAGCACCGCTTGCAGATCGGCGCCGAGCACGGTTTCCACTGCCAGCTCCCAACCGGCCTCGACCTTCAGGCCTTCGGCCAGACGCGGACGCTCGGCGAGATTGTGTTCTTTCAACCATTCGGCGGTGCCGGTGCCCGGATCGAGCGCGGCCTGCTGCAAAGCTTCCAATGAAGCCAGACGCCCGTTGAGCCGCTGCAGATCGCCCTGCGCCTGCTGCTGCGCGGTCAACGCTTGCTGCAATTCCTGACGCAGTTGTTCGAGCTTTTCGACCTGCGCTTCTTCGCTGGTCTGCAAATCTTCCAGAGTCGCTTCGGACTCGGCGAGCTGCTCGTTGAGCGCCATGATTGCCGCGTCTTCCGGGTCGGCGGAAAGCAACGCGCGCTCTTCGGCGAGACGTTTCTGCCGGTCGGCCAGGCGCTCCATGCTGCTTTCCAGCTGCTGGATCCGCGACTGTTGCACTTCGGCCTGACGGCGCGGTTCGGCAGCGGTCAGGTTGAAAGCGTCCCACTGCTCCTGCCAACCGTGCATGGTGGTTTCGGCTTCTTCGAGGGCCGCGGCGGCTTCCTCGGCGGCGGCGCTGGTGACTTCCTGTTCTGGCGTGAGCATGTCGAGCTCTTCGCCAAGGGTCAGCAGCAACGTGCGGTCGTGGCCCAGGTGCGACTCGGTTTCCAGACGCGCGCGCTCGGCTTCTTTCAGATCGTCCTGCAACTGGCGCAGACGCTGCTGACCGTGCTGGATACTTTGCTCGACCCGGGCGATGTCGCCGCCGACCGAATAGAAGCGGCCCTGCACCAGATTGAAGCGCTCGGACAGGTCGTGGTGACCGTCGCGCAGGCGTTCGATGGCCGCATCAGCGTTACGCTGTTCAGCGACCAGCGCTTCGAAGCTGACTTCCTGGTTGCCGATGATCGACTCGCGCTGACCGACCTGCTCGTTAAGATCCTGCCAGCGCAGGGCCGACAGTTGCGCCTTGAGCTGACGCTCTTCGGCCTTGAGTTCCTGATACTTTTTCGCCGCCTCGGCCTGACGGTGCAGACGTTCGAGCTGGCGCTCCAGCTCCTCGCGCAGGTCGGTGAGGCGGGCGAGGTTCTCGTGAGTGCGGCGGATGCGGTTCTCGGTCTCGCGGCGGCGCTCTTTATATTTCGAGATGCCGGCGGCTTCCTCGATGAAGTTACGCAGGTCTTCGGGCTTGGATTCGATCAGCTTGGAGATCATCCCCTGTTCGATGATCGAGTAGCTGCGCGGGCCGAGGCCGGTGCCGAGGAAGATATCGGTGATGTCGCGCCGACGGCATTTGGTGCCGTTGAGGTAATAAGTGGTCTGGCTGTCGCGGGTGACTTTGCGGCGGATGGAAATTTCCGCATAGGCCGCGTATTCGCCGAGCAGCGTGCCATCGGAGTTGTCGAACACCAGTTCGATGCTCGCCTGGCTCACCGGTTTGCGGCTGGTCGAACCGTTGAAGATGACGTCGGTCATCGATTCGCCACGGAGGTTCTTCGCCGAACTTTCACCCATCACCCAGCGCACGGCGTCGATGATGTTCGACTTGCCGCAACCGTTCGGCCCGACGACCGCCGCCATGTTACTGGGGAAGTTCACCGTGGTCGGGTCGACGAAGGATTTGAACCCCGCCAGTTTGATGCACTTTAGCCGCACGCTCAGGCAACCGTCAGCGCAGACACCACCAGATCGCAGCTGCGCTGGGCATACGCCGTGAGCACGATGCGGATCTGCGGCAAATCACGGGCGAGGACGGCGGCCAGCAAGCGTTCGAACAGTTCGAGGAATTCGCTCATTTCCGCCTTGCGCTGTTCAAGAGCGAGGAAATACGCGCGGCTCATCGCCGGCTGGAGGTTCTCGACGGTTTCTTGCAGGTACGGATTGTTGGCAAACGGATAGGCGGCGCGCATCACCGCAAAGCTGTCATCGACGAAGCTGCGGATATCGCCGCGTTCGTAATTGGCGGTCAGGCGCTGCTGGATCTGCACGAACGGCGCCATGTCCGACTGCACTTGCCAGCCATTCGCCACCGAATTGCCAAGCAGGATGTACAGCTCGCTCATCAGCGTGCACAGGCTCTGCACCTTGTGCGGCGTCAGCTCGGTGACGTGGGCGCCACGACGCGGCAGGATCGCGATCAGGTGACGGCGCTCGAGGATCAGCAAGGCTTCGCGGACCGAACCGCGGCTGACGTTGAGCGCCAGCGTGACCTTCTGTTCCTGGATGCGCTCTCCCGGCTTCATTTCGCCACGAATGATGCGTTCGGCGAGGTGGTGAGCGATTTGCTCGGCGAGGCTGTCCGGCGCCTTGAACGTCATGGTTGTCCTTCAAACTCTATCGATCTGCACAAGCGGCGCAGTGTAGCGCATAAGCACGGTCATGGCGGAGTGCCCACTCAGCGGTTTTTGGCACGAATCCCGCAAAAAAGCGCAGTGACCGATGAAGGTCAATACTGAATAGACACGCTGTTGATCGACGAAACGGATTTTCCTGACCTTTAAGTCAGAAAACCATTGACCGAAAAGTCAGACCTGCTAAATTCGGTTCACGTCGGTTAACAACAATAATGAGTCTGCGAGGCCTTCCGTGATCCAGTTTTTACTTAACCAGGAACTCCGTAGCGAGCACGCCCTGGACCCGAATCTGACTGTGCTCAATTACCTGCGCGAACACGTGGGCAAGCCCGGCACCAAAGAAGGTTGCGCCAGCGGCGACTGCGGCGCCTGCACTGTGGTAGTAGGCGAGTTGCAGACCGATGACACGGGACGTGAACACATTCGTTATCGCAGCCTCAATTCGTGCCTGACTTTCGTCTCGTCATTGCACGGCAAGCAACTGATCAGCGTCGAAGACCTCAAGCACAAGGGCGAACTGCACAGCGTGCAGAAAGCCATGGTCGAGTGTCACGGTTCGCAGTGCGGCTTCTGCACCCCCGGTTTCGTCATGTCGCTGTTCGCCCTGCAAAAGAACAGCGATGCGCCGGATCAGGCCAAGGCCCACGAAGCCCTCGCCGGCAACCTCTGCCGCTGCACTGGCTACCGCCCTATTCTGGCCGCTGCCGAACAATCCTGCTGCGCCAGGCCTGCGGATCAGTTCGACGCCCGCGAAGCCGAAACCATCGCCCGCCTCAAGGCTATCGCGCCGACCGATATTGGTGAACTCAACAGCGGTGACAAGCGCTGCCTGGTGCCGCTGACCGTCGCTGACCTGGCCGACCTCTACGACGCTTATCCACAAGCGCGCCTGCTCGCCGGCGGCACCGATCTGGCGCTGGAAGTCACCCAGTTCCACCGCACCCTGCCGGTGATGATCTACGTCGGCAACGTCGCCGAAATGAAGCGCATCGAAACCTTCGCAGACCGCATCGAAATCGGCGCCGCCACCGCCCTCTCCGACTGCTACGAGGCGTTGAATGCCGAATATCCGGACTTCGGCGAATTGCTGCATCGCTTCGCCTCGCTGCAAATCCGCAACCAGGGCACCCTCGGCGGCAACATCGGCAACGCCTCGCCGATCGGTGACTCGCCACCGCTGCTGATCGCCCTCGGCGCGCAGATCGTGCTGTGCAAAGGCGAAACCCGCCGCACCTTGAACCTGGAAGATTACTTCATCGACTACCGCGTCACCGCGCGGCAGGAAAGCGAATTCATCGAAAAAATCATCGTCCCGCGCGCCAGCGCCGAGCAGTTGTTCCGCGCCTATAAAGTGTCGAAGCGCCTGGACGACGACATCTCCGCCGTCTGCGCTGCCTTCAATCTGCGCGTGGAACATGGCGTGATCAGCGACGCGCGCGTGGCCTTCGGCGGCATGGCGGCGATTCCGAAACGCGCTGCGCACTGCGAAGCCGTGTTGCGAGGCGCGCCGTTCAACAACGCCGTGATCGAACGCGCCTGCGCCGCGCTGGCCGAAGATTTCACGCCGCTCTCGGACTTCCGTGCCAGCAAGGAATATCGCCTGCTCAGCGCGCAGAATCTGCTGCGCAAATACTTCATCGAACTGCAAACACCGCACATCGAGACTCGGGTGACCGCTTATGTCTAACCATCACGCCGTAGAGAAGACCCAGGCTGAATTGGCCGAACTGTTCGCCCAGGATCTGACCACCGGTGTCGGCCGCAGCGTCAAGCACGACAGCGCCGCCAAGCATGTGTCCGGTGAAGCGCAGTACATCGATGATCGCCTGGAATTTCCCAATCAGTTGCACCTCTATGCACGCCTGTCAGACCGCGCCCACGCGAAAATCATCAGCATCGACACGCAGCCGTGCTACGCCTTCGAAGGCGTGCGCATTGTCATCACCCACGAAGACGTGCCGGGCCTGAAAGACATCGGCCCGCTGATGCCGGGCGATCCGCTGCTGGCCATCGATGACGTGCAGTTTGTCGGCCAACCGGTGCTGGCGGTCGCGGCGAAAGATCTGGAAACCGCGCGCAAAGCGGCGATGGCGGCGATCATTGAATACGAAGATCTGGAACCGGTGCTCGACGTCGTCGAAGCCCTGCGCAAACGCCATTTCGTGCTCGACAGCCACACCCATCAGCGCGGCGATTCTGTCTCTGCACTGGCCACGGCCGAACACCGCATTCAGGGCACGCTGCACATTGGCGGCCAGGAGCACTTTTATCTGGAGACACAAATCTCCTCGGTAATGCCCACCGAAGACGGCGGCATGATCGTCTACTGCTCGACGCAGAACCCGACCGAAGTGCAGAAACTGGTCGCCGAAGTGCTCGACGTGTCGATGAACAAGATCGTCGTCGACATGCGCCGCATGGGCGGTGGTTTCGGTGGCAAGGAAACCCAGGCCGCGAGCCCGGCGTGCCTGTGCGCGGTGGTCGCGCACCTCACCGGCCAGCCGACCAAGATGCGCCTGCCGCGCGTCGAAGACATGCTGATGACCGGCAAGCGTCACCCGTTCTACGTCGAGTACGACGTCGGCTTCGACAGCAGTGGGCGTCTGCACGGAATCAACATGGAGCTGGCCGGCAACTGCGGCTGCTCGCCGGACTTGTCCGCCTCGATCGTTGATCGGGCGATGTTCCACTCGGACAACTCCTACTACCTCGGCGATGCGACCATCAACGGCCACCGCTGCAAGACCAACACCGCGTCGAACACCGCTTACCGTGGCTTCGGTGGCCCGCAAGGCATGGTCGCCATCGAAGAAGTGATGGATGCGATTGCCCGGCACTTGAAGCTCGACCCGCTGGCGGTGCGCAAGGCCAACTACTACGGCAAGACCGAGCGCAACGTCACCCATTACTACCAGACCGTCGAGCACAACATGCTCGAAGAGATGACCGCCGAACTGGAAGAAAGCAGCCAGTATGCCGAGCGCCGCGAAGCGATCCGTCGCTACAACGCCAACAGCCCGATCCTGAAAAAAGGCTTGGCGCTGACTCCGGTGAAGTTCGGTATTTCCTTCACCGCCAGTTTCCTCAATCAGGCTGGTGCGCTGATCCATATTTACACCGACGGCAGCATTCACTTGAACCACGGCGGCACGGAAATGGGTCAGGGCCTGAACACCAAAGTCGCGCAGGTCGTGGCGGAAGTGTTTCAGGTCGAAATCGACCGTGTGCAGATCACTGCGACCAACACCGACAAAGTGCCGAACACCTCGCCGACCGCAGCCTCCAGCGGCGCCGACCTGAACGGCAAGGCCGCGCAGAACGCAGCTCAGACGATCAAGCAACGCCTGGTCGAATTTGCCGCGCGGCACTACAAGGTCAGCGAAGAAGACGTCGAATTCCGCAACGGCCACGTGCGGGTGCGCGAGCAGATCCTGACCTTCGAAGCGCTGATCCAGCAGGCGTATTTCAATCAGGTCTCGCTGTCGAGCACTGGCTTCTACAAGACCCCGAAAATCTACTACGACCGCAGTCAGGCGCGGGGCCGTCCGTTCTATTACTTCGCTTTCGGCGCAGCCTGCTGCGAAGTGATCGTCGACACCCTGACCGGCGAGTACAAGATGCTGCGCACCGACATCCTGCACGACGTCGGCGCCTCGCTGAACCCGTCGATCGACATCGGTCAGGTCGAGGGCGGTTTCGTCCAGGGCATGGGCTGGCTGACCATGGAAGAGCTGGTCTGGAACAACAAGGGCAAGCTGATGACCAACGGCCCGGCCAGCTACAAGATCCCGGCGGTGGCGGACATGCCGCTGGATCTGCGGGTGAAACTGGTGGAAAACCGCAAGAACCCGGAAGACACAGTGTTCCATTCCAAAGCCGTCGGTGAACCGCCGTTCATGCTCGGCATCGCCGCTTGGTGCGCAATCAAGGACGCGGTGGCGAGTCTCGGTGATTATCAGCATCAGCCGAAAATCGATGCGCCGGCCACGCCGGAGCGGGTGTTGTGGGGCTGCGAGCAGATGCGCCAGCTCAAAGCGGTGAAAGCCGTCGAAGCTGAAACCGAGCTGGCTCCGCTCTAGGACCGAGGCGCGGCCATTCGCTGGCAAGCCAGCGAATAGGCCCGAACAGACAACGATGTTGTAGGGGTGACATATGTACAACTGGATCGACGCCCTCGCCGACCTGCAGAATCAGGGCGAGCCCTGTGTGCTGGTGACGATCATCGAAGAACTCGGTTCGACGCCACGCAACGCCGGCTCGAAAATGGTCGTCAGCGCCGACCGCCTGTTCGACACCATCGGTGGCGGGCATCTGGAATTCAAAGCCATGCAGATCGCCCGCGAGATGCTCGCCAGCGGTAAGCAGGACACCCATCTGGAGCGCTTCAGCCTCGGTGCCAGCCTCGGCCAGTGTTGCGGCGGCGCCACGGTGTTGCTGTTCGAACCGATGGGCCAGGTCCAGGCGCAGATTGCCGTGTTCGGTGCAGGCCACGTCGGTCGCGCCCTCGTGCCGCTGCTGGCCAGCCTGCCCTGCCGGGTGCGCTGGATCGATTCGCGCGAGGCCGAGTTCCCTGAACACATCCCCCCCGGCGTGCGTAAAATCGTCAGCGAAGAGCCGGTGGATGAAGTCGATGACCTGCCTGCCGGCAGCTACTGCATCGTCATGACCCACAATCATCAGCTCGATCTGGAGCTGACCGCGGCGATTCTCAAGCGCAACGATTTCACCTGGTTCGGCCTGATCGGTTCGAAAACCAAACGCGCCAAGTTCGAACATCGCCTGCGCGATCGTGGTTTCGACCCGAGCGTGGTGCAGCGCATGCGCTGCCCGATGGGCATCGGCGAAGTCAAAGGCAAACTGCCTGTGGAAATCGCCATCTCCATCGCCGGAGAAATCATCGCCACCTACAACGCCAATTTCGGCCAGCACAGCGCCCGCGCCGAACCGATTGCCCGACTGCTGCCCGCTTCGCGCCGCAGTCAGGCCGCCAAACTCAAAGCCTCAAACTGATTAGAGAACCCTCATGCCTTTGACTCGCAAAGCCTACCGCGCCGCCATTCTGCACAGCATTGCCGACCCTGCCGAAGTCGGTATCGAAGCCTCCTATGAATATTTCGAGGATGGCCTGCTGGTGATCGACGATGGCAAGATCAGCGCCCTTGGCCACGCCAGCGAACTGCTGCCGACCCTGCCGGCGGATATCGAGATCAACCATTATCAGGATGCGCTGATCACTCCGGGCTTCATCGACACGCACATTCACCTGCCGCAAACCGGGATGGTCGGCTCCTATGGCGAGCAATTGCTCGACTGGCTGAACACCTACACCTTCCCCTGCGAAAGCCAGTTTGGCGACAAGGCCCACGCCGACGAAGTGGCCGATATTTTCATCAAGGAATTGCTGCGCAACGGCACCACCACGGCGCTGGTGTTCGGCAGCGTGCATCCGCAATCGGTGAATTCGTTTTTCGAGGCGGCCGAGAAGCTCGACCTGCGCATGATCGCCGGCAAGGTGATGATGGACCGCAATGCCCCGGATTATCTGGTCGATACCGCCGAATCCAGCTACGTCGACAGCAAGGCGCTGATCGAGCGCTGGCACGGCAAGGGTCGCTTGCACTATGCGGTGACGCCGCGCTTCGCCCCCACCAGCACCCCGGAACAACTGACCCTCGCCGGGCAACTGCTCACGGAATATCCGGATCTGTACATGCAGACCCACATCAGCGAAAACCTCAAGGAAATCGAGTGGGTCAAAGAGCTGTTTCCGGAGCGCAAGGGCTACCTCGACGTCTACGATCACTACCAATTGCTCGGCGAGCGCTCGGTGTTTGCCCACGGCGTGCACTTGTGTGACGAAGAATGCGCGCGACTGGCAGAAACCGGCTCGGCGATCTCGTTCTGCCCGACCTCGAACCTGTTCCTCGGCAGCGGCCTGTTCAACCTGCCGATGGCGGAAAAACACAAGCTCAACGTCGGCCTCGGCACCGACGTTGGCGGCGGCACCAGTTTCTCGCTGCTGCAGACGCTGAACGAAGCGTACAAAGTGATGCAACTGCAAGGCGCGCGCCTGAGTCCGTTCAAATCGCTGTACCTGGCGACGCTGGGTGGCGCGCGGGCGCTGCGCCTGGAAGACAAGATCGGTAACCTGCAACCGGGCTCCGATGCCGACTTCCTGGTGCTGGATTACAACGCCACGCCGCTGCTGAGCTATCGCTTGAAGCAGTCCAATAACATTGCCGAGACGTTGTTTGTACTGATGACGCTGGGGGATGACCGAACGGTGGCGCAGACGTATGCGGCGGGGGCGCTGGTGCATCAGCGCTGAGTTTTTCCAGAGCATAAAAAATCCCCCGGTGGTGTTTACCCCGGGGGATTTTTGTTGCCGGTCAGGTTGTCTTCGCGAGCAGGCTCGCTCCCACCTTTGAAATGCATTGCCCTGTGGGAGCGAGCCTGCTCGCGAAAGCCGCGACTCGGTCTCAGCTTAGAGCTTGGCCGCTGGACGCCCCGGCTTCTTGGTCTGCAACAAATGCGAGAACACCGCATGCAGATCATCCGACGCGCCTTCCTCGTCGAGGTTGAGCTTGCTGTCGATGTGATCCATGTGATGCATCATCAGGTTCACCGCCAGCTCACCGTCGCGTTTCTCGATCGCGTCGATCAACTGCGTGTGTTCATCGTACGAGCAATGCGAGCGGTTGCCGCTTTCGTACTGGGCGATGATCAATGAAGTCTGCGACACCAGGCTGCGCTGGAAGCTGATCAACGGCGCGTTCATCGCCGCCTCCGCCAGCTTCAGGTGGAATTCGCCTGACAGCCGAATACCGGCGCCGCGATCGCCGCGCGAGAAACTGTCGCGCTCATCGTTGACCATCTGCCGCAGCTCGGCTATCTGCTCGGCAGTGGCATGTTGCACCGCCAATTCAGTGATCGCCCGCTCGACCAGACGCCGGGCGAGAAACACCTGACGCGCTTCCTCAACACTCGGGCTGGCGACGACGGCGCCACGGTTCGGCCGCAACAGCACCACGCCTTCATGGGCCAGACGCGACAGCGCGCGGCGAATGATGGTGCGGCTGACCCCGAAGATTTCCCCCAGCGCTTCTTCGCTCAATTTGGTGCCGGGCGCCAGACGCTGTTCGAGGATGGCCTCGAAGATATGCGCGTAGACAATATCGTCCTGGGTTCCGCTGCGGCCGGCTTTGCCTGCTCGCGGTTGTTTCTTGAGGGGTTGCAACTGTTCGTTCATGGGCACTCGAGTCGGGAAAGCTGCGGCGAATAGACCGTGACTGTAATACGGCACAGTAGGTCGCTGGCAAGTATCGCGTAAAAAACAGCGCGATTGTACACAATGAATGGTGGCAACACGACTGTACGGCTGTTTGCGCCTGCGGCTGTATTGCAGCGGTTTGTCAGGTTTGAGTTTAGGCTTGATCGCAGAATCCGCTGCATGACCGCAATCCTCCCGTGGGAGCGAGCCTGCTCGCGAAAGCCATTCCACATTCACTATGAATGTTGACTGACCTACCGCTTTCGCGAGCAGGCTCGCTCCCACAGAGGTTCTGTGTTGTGGCGGACATCTCCATTGCTATAAGGAACACCGCCGTCATGACCGACGCTACCCACGCCCGCCTGCGCCCTCTTGCCGACACCTCGCCTTCCGCCATCGTCGCCGGTTTCATCGCGATGATGACCGGCTACACCAGTTCGCTGGTGCTGATGTTCCAGGCCGGGCAAGCGGCTGGCCTGAGCAGCGGGCAGATTTCCTCGTGGATCTGGGCGATTTCAATCGGCATGGCGGTGTGTTCGATCGGCTTGTCGCTACGCTATCGCACACCAATCACCATCGCCTGGTCGACACCCGGCGCGGCGTTGCTGATCACCAGCCTGGGCGGTGTCAGTTACGGCGAGGCGATCGGCGCCTATGTCACTTGCGCGGTACTGGTGACGATCTGCGGCCTGACCGGCAGCTTCGAACGTCTGGTGAAAAAAATCCCGGCCTCTTTGGCGGCCGCTCTGCTGGCAGGGATTCTGTTCAAGATCGGCAGCGAAATCTTCGTCGCCGCGCAACACCGTACCGGACTGGTGCTGGGGATGTTTTTCACCTATCTGGTGGTCAAGCGCCTGTCGCCACGCTATGCCGTGCTCGCGGCGCTGCTGATTGGCACTGCGCTGTCGGGCTTGATGGGGCTGCTGGATTTCAGCGCCTTTCATCTGGAAGTGGCCACGCCGGTCTGGACTACGCCACATTTTTCCCTGGCGGCGACCATCAGCATTGGCATTCCGCTGTTCGTGGTGGCGATGACCTCGCAGAACATGCCCGGCATCGCCGTGCTGCGTGCCGATGGCTATAACGTCCCGGCCTCGCCGCTGATCACTACCACCGGCATCGCCTCGCTGTTGCTGGCGCCGTTCGGCTCCCACGGCATCAACCTCGCGGCCATCAGCGCAGCGATCTGCACCGGCCCGCATGCCCACGAAGATCGCAACAAGCGCTACACCGCCGCGGTGTGGTGCGGGGTGTTCTACGGGATTGCCGGGGTGTTCGGCGCGACGTTGGCGGCATTGTTTGCGGCGTTGCCGAAAGAACTGGTGCTGTCGATTGCTGCGCTGGCGTTGTTCGGCTCGATCATCAATGGCTTGAGCATTGCCATGAGCGAGGTGAAGGAACGGGAAGCGGCGTTGATCACCTTTATGGTCACGGCGTCGGGGTTGACGCTGTTTTCCATTGGTTCGGCGTTCTGGGGGATTGTGGCGGGGGTGGTGACGCTGGTGATTCTGAATTGGCGTAAAGACTAAAAGCAAAGATCGCAGCCTTCGGCAGCTCCCACAGGAGATCGCGTTCCCCTGTAGGAGCTGACGAATAAAACGAGGCTGCGATCTTTTGATCCACGAAAAAAAACGGCGACCCTAAGGTCGCCGTTTTTTCAGTATCACTTGGCCGCGTTGATCGGCTTTTCCGGATACCACACGTCCAGCAGCGGGCTGACTTCGTACTTGGTCAGCTCGGAGCGGTTTTTCAGCCAGGCTTCAACGGCAGCGCGCTGCTCTTCGTTGACCGAGCCACGCTTCTGCAGGCACACCAGACCGAAGTCGTCGCCGCCAACATAACCCAGACCGTTGGCTTCCATGGCTTCTTTGATGAATGCTTCGAGGAAAGCGTCAATGGCTTCTTCGGACAAGTCTTCTTTGAAGTCCAGGTTCAGTTCGAAACCCAGCTCTTGAAATTCATCAACGCACAGTTTTTTGCGCAGACGCTGGGAACGGTTAGTCGCCATTGGAACAATCCTCTTAAGTAATAACGGCCGGCACTTTACCAGTTTAAGCCAGCGATTGCCCGACTCTCTGGCCGCTGCGGCCGACCGCCTGTAAAAAAATAAGCGATTGGCCGGGCCTGACACGGCACAAGCTGTTACAGCTTGGGGCATAATGCCGACACTTTCATGACCACTGAGGGCCTTTTCATCCATGTCCTCGTCTTTTTCCCCCTCTTTTGCAGGGTTTTATTGCATATGATCAAATCGTTGCGTCCACTGTTTCTCGCCGGCCTTCTTCTGCCTCTGGCCCTGCCTGTCTCCGCTGCCACCATCAACACTTCCCTCACCCCGAACGTCGAAAAAGCCCTTAAGGCCAGCAAGTTGCAGCCCACTGCGCTGTCGCTGGTGATGGTGCCGCTCGACGGTCCGGGCACGCCGACCGTGTTCAACGCCGACGTCTCGGTCAACCCGGCCTCGACGATGAAACTGGTCACCACTTACGCGGCGCTGGAAATGCTCGGCCCCAACCATCAGTGGAAAACCGAGTTCTACACCGACGGCGACCTGAGCGGCGGCATTCTCAACGGCAACCTCTACCTCAAGGGTGGCGGTGACCCGAAGCTGAACATGGAGAAACTCTGGCTGTTGATGCGCGACCTGCGCGCCAACGGCGTGACGCAGATCACCGGCGACCTGATCCTCGACCGCAACTTCTTCGTGCAGCCGCAATTGCCGGAATTCAACGATGACGGCAACGACGACAACAAGCCGTTCCTGGTCAAGCCCGATTCGCTGCTGGTCAACCTCAAGGCCCTGCGCTTCGTCGCGCGCAATGACGGTGGCCGCGTGTTGATTTCGGTGGAGCCGCCGATTGCCAGCATTCGTATCGAAAACACCGTCAAGGCCCTGCCGTCCAAGCAATGCACCGGCGGCGTGCGCTACAACCCGGTGCCGCAGGCCGATGGCAGCGTGACCGTGACCGTTGGCGGCCAGTTGGGCGAAGGCTGCAGCTCGCAGACTTACCTGTCGCTGCTCGACCACGCGACCTACACCGCCGGCGCCGTGCGGGCGATCTGGAAGGAACTGGGTGGCAGCATTCAGGGCAAGGATCGCCTGGCGCCAACGCCGAGCAGCGCCAAACTGCTCGCCCGCGCGTACTCGCCGGATCTGGCCGAGATCATCCGCGACATCAACAAATACAGTAACAACACCATGGCCCAGCAGCTGTTCCTCAGCCTTGGCCAGCGTTTCCGCAACGATGCCGACGGTGACGACGCCCGGGCCGCGCAACGCGTGGTGCGTCAGTGGCTGGCGAAGAAAGGCATCACCGCGCCGCATCTGGTGATGGAAAACGGCTCCGGTCTGTCGCGGGCCGAGCGGGTCAGCGCGCGTGAGATGGCCAACATGTTGCAGGCCGCCTGGCACAGCCCGTACGCCGCCGAGTACATCAGCTCGCTGCCGATTGCCGGTACCGACGGCACCATGCGCAAACGCCTGAAAACCACGGCGATGCGCGGCGAAGCCCACGTCAAGACCGGCACGCTGAACACCGTGCGCGCGATCGCCGGTTTCAGCCGTGACGTGAACGGCAATACCTGGGCGGTGGTGGCGATCCTCAACGATAAGGCCCCGTTCGGCGCCTCGTCGGTGCTCGACCAGGTGCTGCTGGATCTGTACAAACAGCCAAAACTGCCGCAGACCGCTTCGGTGCTGTAGGCGCAGCAGATGCAATTGTGGGAGCGAGCCTGCTCGCGAAGGCGTCAGTTCAGTCAGCATGTTCAGTGACTGTCACACCGCTTTCGCGAGCAGGCTCGCTCCCACAGAAAATCACCGCCAGATCCCCTCTGCCCCACAGGGTCAGGTGTCAGGTTCGAATCAGCTCATCTCCCGCTCAACCCGATCCCGGCCATTCTGCTTCGCTGCGTAAACCCCTGAGTCAGCGCGCAGCAACAACGCATCCGCGCCCTCCCCCGGCCGCCAGCTGGCGATGCCGAAACTGGCGGTGACCACGCCAACCACATCCACCGGCGCGCTGCGCAGGCCTTCCCACAACTCCATCGCCAGCATGTACGCGTGCTCGCCGTCAATGTCCGGGCACAGCACCATGAACTCTTCGCCGCCCAAACGGCAGAACACATCGGTGCGACGCAGACGATGGCCAATTCGCTCGCAGACTGCTTGCAGCACACGGTCGCCGACGGCGTGGCCGTAATGGTCGTTGATGCGTTTGAAGTGGTCGATGTCGAGCATGATGACCGACAACTCGCCGCCGCCCCGCTCGACCCGGGCCATTTCCGTGGTCAGGCGTTCCTGGAAATAGCGACGGTTGTGAATGCCGGTCAGCGAATCAGTGATCGACAACGCGCGCAATTCTTCTTCCACGCGCTTGAGGTCGGAAATGTCCGAGATGTAGCCGTGCCACAGCACCCCGCCACCGGGCAGTTCCTCCGGCGTCGCTTCTCCGCGCACCCAGCGCAAGCCGCGCTCGGGCAGTTGCACGCGGTACTCCTCGCGCCACGGGCTGAGATTTTCCGCCGATTCACGGATCGATGAGCGCACGCGAATGGCGTCCTGTGGGTGGATGCGGCTGAAGATCGCCTCGGCGTCGAACAGCAGCGCGTCCGGCTCCAGCTCGTAGATCTCGCGGATGCCGTCGCTGGCATAGATCACGCTGAAACGCCCGTCGAATTCCATCTTGAACTGATAGATGCCGCCCGGAACATGGGCGCTGAGCTTCTTTAGCAGAATGTCCCGCGCCGCCAGTACTTCGTGAACGCGCTTGCGTTCGGTGATGTCGATGCAGATCGCCAGATGCCCGACCCACAGGCCTTGTTCGTCGAGCACCGGCGTAGCGAGCATGTTCACCGGCAGATGACTGCCGTCGCTGCGCACCAGCGTCCACTCGCGTGCTTCATGGCCGCCGACTTCGCCGCCCTCGACCAGCATTGCGTGGCAGGTCGGAATACTTTTGCCATAGCGTGCGCTCAACTCGGCGGAACGCGCCGCCAGCTCGCGAGGTAAATGCAGGTTTTCCAGGGTCATGCGCCCGACCACTTCGGCGCTGCTGTAGCCGAGCATTTGCTCAGCCCCGGGGTTGAAAGTGTTGATCACTCCGCGCAGGTCGGTGGCGATGATCGCGACCTGGGTGGCGGCATTCAATACACCGCGCAACTGGCCGTGGGTGCCGCGCAGTTCCTGCTCACGCTCGTGCAGTTCCTGGGTGCGCACCTCGACCAGGCGCACCGCGCGCTGGCGCTGGCTGACCAGCACGTAAAGCAAGGCGCTGAGCAATGCGCTGAGCAAGCCGCCAAGAATGATCACGCTGCCCACCGACGAATGGTTGGCCTGCATGAACGCCTCGCTCGGAAGGATATCGACCTGATAGTCGTGGTCGGCCATGCGCAGCAAGCGCGTCGCCGCCAGATCGCCGGGCACCGCCTCGTTGCTCGATTCGAACAGCGCCTCGTGCTGATCCTGGGTCGACAGGTCGAGAATGCGCACCGACAGGTAATCGTGCAGGGCATCGGGCAAACCGTCGGCGAGCAACTGGCGCATGCTGATCACCGCCATCACATAGCCGAACGGCTGCGATTCTCCGGCGCGACTGACCGGCGCCAGTAGCAACACCCCACGCGCGTAGGACGGCTCAATCCCGACAAGATGCATCGGTTGCGACACCGCCATGCTGCCGAGCTGGTCGGCGCGTTGCAGGGTTTCGCGGCGCAAGGGTTGGGCGAGCAAGTCATAACCCAGTGGTGGCGCCAATCGGCTTTGGGTCTGGGTGTACAGCACCGGCACATATGCGTCGCGCGCTGCCGCCAGTTGCAGCTCGCCTTTGGCGTCGAGCTCGCGAATGGTGAAGTTGCTCAGGCCTTCGTCACGCACCTGCTGTTCGAACGCGGCGCGTTCGGCACCACTGACTCTCGGGGCATAGGTATAGGCTTGGGTGCGCAGCAATAAAGGGCGGGAGTAGCCGTCGAATTCGGCGCGGGACACCGATTCGGAGTTGGCGAAGAACCGGCGCAGACTATCGAGACGTTGCTCCTGGTCCTGAAAACGTTCGGCGATACGGCTGTAGCGTTCGTTGGCCAGCAGTTGAAAGCGCTGACGCGATTGTTGCTGAAACTGGTTGAAGGTGCCCCACGCGAGCAGCCCGGTGAGAATCCCGCCGGCAAGCAACACCAGCAAAGCGACCAGCCAGGCTGAGACGTCTTCACTGATGAAACCGAGGATTTTCGGGCGCACGGGGTGCAACGGCATAAGCACGACTCACTCCGCCAGATTCACGGGAAAACCCCATTGGCGGTGTGTGAGTTATAGCTATTAGCCACTAATTTAGCCAGCACCGCTGGATCCACCGAGCCGTTAAAAATCAAGGCTCTGTGGATCCAACCAGTGAAAGCGTCAACGAGCCGTGATTTTCCAGGCGCGGTGGATCTTGGTATTGCGGGCGAAATCCGGATCAATGGTCTGCGCACTGATTTCCTCGACCGCATAACGCTCGGCGAGGTTTTCCTCCAACTGGAACTTGCGGAAGTTGTTGGAGAAATACAGCACGCCACCCGGTGCCAGCCGCGCCATCGCCAAGTCGATCAACTGCACCTGATCGCGCTGTACGTCGAAGATGCCTTCCATGCGCTTGGAGTTGGAGAACGTCGGCGGGTCGATGAAGATCAGGTCGTATTCGTCACGGCTGCTTTCCAGCCACGCCATCACATCACCCTGCTCCAGACGATTCTTGTCCGAGAAGCCGTTCAGCGACAGGTTGCGTCGCGCCCAGTCCAGATAGGTTTTCGACAGGTCGACGCTGGTGGTGCTGCGCGCGCCGCCCTTGGCCGCGTGCACGCTGGCGGTCGCGGTGTAGCAAAACAGATTGAGGAAGCGCTTGCCGGCCGCCTCTTTCTGAATGCGCATGCGCATCGGCCGGTGATCGAGGAACAGGCCGGTGTCGAGGTAATCGGTGAGGTTGACCAGCAGCTTCACGCCACCTTCATTGACCTCGACGAACTTGCCCTGCGCAGCCTGACGCTCGTACTGCTTGGTGCCGCTCTGCCGCTCGCGGCGCTTGACCACCACGCGGTTCTTGTCGACGTTCAACGCCTGCGGAATGGCCGCCAGCGCATCGAACATGCGCGCCGAGGCTTTTTCCGGGTCGATGGATTTCGGCGCGGCGTATTCCTGAACGTGCACCCAGTCGTGGTACAGGTCGATGGCCATCGCGTATTCCGGCATGTCGGCATCGTAAACGCGGTAGCAATCGATGCCTTCGCGCTTGACCCACTTGCCCATTGCCTTGAGATTTTTCTGCAAGCGATTGGCAAACATCTGCCCTCCTTCACTCAAGCGCGGCTGCTCGATCACTGGCGCCGGGGCTGGCGTCGGCTTGATCGGATTGCCGTTCTTGTTGAACTTGCGCTCTTGCGGCTCGTCCGGGGTCTGGTCGTAAGCCGCTTGCTCGCGCTCGGCCTGGCGCTGTTCCGGGGTGCGACGTTCGCCAGTGACGAACTGATCCGGCAGAACCTTGATCAGCAGCAGTTTGCACGGCAGCGCGCCGTTCCAGAACGAATATTGCTTATGGCTGCGAATGCCCATGCGCTTGCCCAGATCCGGGGCGCCGGTGAACACCGCCGCTTCCCAGTTCAGGCAGGCCTGACGCAGACGCTCGCCCAGATTCTGGTAGAGATACAGCAGGCTCGCTTCGTCACCGAGACGCTCGCCGTACGGCGGATTGCAGATGACCAGGCCTTTCTGGTTTTGATCCGGGCGCGGCTCGAAGGTCGCCACTTCGCCCTGGTAGATCTTGATCCACTCGCTGAGGCCGGCGCGTTCGACGTTGTTGCGGCCCGGCTGAATAAGACGAGGGTCAGCTTCATAACCGCGAATCCACAGCGGTGGCTTGGCCAGGCCAGCGGCGGCGCGCTCGACGGCTTCTTCATGAAGTTTTTTCCACAGCGCCGGTACGTGACCGAGCCACGCGGTAAAGCCCCACTGCTCGCGACGCAGGTTCGGCGCCATGTCGGCGGCGATCATTGCCGCCTCAACCAAGAACGTACCGACACCGCACATCGGGTCAGCCAGCGCGCCGCCTTCGGCAGCAATGCGCGGCCAGCCGGAACGGATCAGGATGGCGGCGGCGAGGTTTTCCTTCAGCGGCGCCGCGCCCTGCTGCAAGCGGTAGCCGCGCTGGTGCAGGCTGTGGCCGGACAGGTCGAGGGACAGAATCGCTTCGCCGCGATCCAGTCGCAGGTGAATGCGCAGGTCCGGGTTGAGTTTGTCGATGGATGGACGATCGCCCTGTGGCGTGCGCAGTTTGTCGACGATGGCGTCTTTGACTTTCAGCGCGCCGAAGTGGGTGTTGTCGATGCCCGAGCCGTGGCCGCTGAATTCGACGGCCAGGGTGCCGTCGCTGAGCATGTGATCCTGCCAGTCGATGTCGAGCACGCCGTGGTAGAGGTCTTCGGCGTCTTTCATCGGGAAACGCTTGAGCACCAGCAACACACGGTTGGCCAGACGCGACCAGAGGCACAGGCGATAGGCGGTTTCCATGGTTGCCATGCCACGCACGGCAGAGGTGTGCTCGCGCGCTTCTTCAAGGCCAAGCCCGACGGCTTCCTCGATGAGCAGGCCTTCAAGGCCTTTGGGGCAAGTGAGGAAGAGTTCGAAACGATCGGACATGGTAATTCCAGAGCCTTTGGCTAGTGGGCCGGCAACGCATTGCCGACCCGGTTTTCAATCAGGCGCTTTTCTGAAAGAGCGCCCGCGTGGCACGAAGGTGTGCCGTTCCATCCCCGCTGCTCGGGTTAAAAGAGCTTAGATGCCGGGACAGATAAAAAAGTTGGTGCAACAAAAAGACTGAAAGCGACCCTTCGTCGAATAGTACCCAAGCGCAAACGTGGGTCATTCTCACTAAGGATTGACCCGCTGGATCAGCGGGGCGCCGATCATACCGGGGTTTGCGCAATGCACGTTGAATAAATACGCAGTTACTTATCGCCATAGCATCCTTTACGTTACGTGCTTATGACAAAACGATCATTCCCTCGGTGTGACTCATTGGTTAGAACTGAGCACAGGTTGACGTCGCAACGGCGTCAACACCTTGGCTCGCCACGCCGGCAGCGAGCCGCACGATGGCAGGTTTTTTCTGCCAGACCTCAATTGAGGTCAACGCGACACTACAGTCAACAAGTGAGGGAAACACCCTATGAGAAGACTTAAGCGTGATCCGTTGGAAAGAGCATTTTTGCGCGGATATCAATATGGCGTTGGTGGCAAATCCCGTGAGCTTTGCCCATTTACTCTACCGTCGGTACGCCAAGCCTGGATCAACGGCTGGCGAGAAGGACGCGGCGACAACTGGGACGGTATGACCGGCACTGCGGGAATCCACAGACTCAACGAACTTCACGCCGTCGGCTGACACAGGGCATTTATTCCGACACGACAATCTGAATCTGCATTGAATTAACCACGCACGTCCTTCCCGGACGGCGGGCTACGGCCCAGGGGCTCCTTCGAGGAGCCCTTTTTATTGCCTGCAAAAAAGGTTAATCGGGATCCACGTGGCGAGGGGATTTATCCCCGCTCGGCTGCGCAGCAGTCGCGAAGTCGGAATTTCAATTTAACTGGCATATCAGTGTGCAAGGTTTGGGGCTGCTGGGCAGCCCAGCGGGGATAAATCCCCTCGCCACAAAGGCTCCCACAAGGCCTCCGCAATCCTCAGCGCAGCGCGGCGATGGCGTCTACCGCTTCGCGAATCAGCGCCGGGCCTTTGTAGATGAAGCCCGAATAGATCTGCACCAGGCTTGCACCGGCCGTGATCTTCTCCGCCGCGTGCTTGCCCTCGGTAATCCCGCCCGCAGCAATGATCGGCAAACGCCCGGCCAATTCGCCCGCCAGCACCTTCACGGTATGGGTGCTCTTTTCACGCACCGGCGCACCCGACAGACCGCCCGCCTCGTCACCATGCTCCATGCCTTCGACGCCGACACGGCTGAGGGTGGTGTTGGTCGCAATGACCGCGTCCATGCCTGTTTCGATCAACGCCTGGGCAACCTGCGCGGTTTCTTCGTCAGTCATGTCCGGGGCGATCTTGATTGCCAGCGGCACATGCTTGCCGTGGCGCAGCGCCAGTTCAGCGCGGCGCGTGGCCAGATCCGCGAGCAATTGCTTGAGCGAATCACCGAACTGCAGGCTGCGCAGGCCCGGGGTGTTTGGCGAGCTGACGTTGACGGTGACGTAGCTGGCGTGGGCGTAAACCTTGTCCAGGCAGATCAGGTAATCGTCGACCGCACGCTCGACCGGGGTGTCGAAATTCTTGCCGATGTTGATGCCCAGCACGCCCTTGTATTTTGCCGCAGCGACCCGCGCCAGCAAATTATCCACGCCAAGGTTGTTGAAACCCATGCGGTTGATGATCGCGTCGGCTTCCGGCAGGCGGAAGATCCGTGGTTTCGGGTTACCCGGCTGCGGACGCGGGGTCACGGTGCCGATTTCAACGAAGCCAAAGCCCAGTTGCGCAAAACCATCGATGGCCGCGCCGTTCTTGTCCAGGCCTGCCGCAAGCCCCACCGGGTTCGGGAACTCCAGCCCCATGACGGTCACCGGCATCTTTGCCGGTGCCTTGCACAACAAGCCGTTGAGGCCCAAACGTCCACCCGCGCCGATCAGATCCAGCGACAGATCGTGGGAGGTTTCCGGGGAAAGTTTGAACAACAGCTGACGGGCCAGGGTGTACATGGGCGGCAATGACTCGGGCGGCGAAAAGAGGCGGCGATTATAGCCGGGCATCGTCGCCCGGCGCGAGGCGCCTGCGCGAATCAGGCGACTGGCATATGCCTTGCACCGCCCTGCTCATCAGTCTGCCGACCAATGACGGCGCGCAGGCCAGGACAATGGCGTCGTCCCCGGTTTTGCCTGCGCAGAATCCGGGACGGCGTTTTTTTTGAGGTAGCGTATGAACGAAACGTCCTTGGGGCCTCTGGCCTGGGTCAACGGCAGCGATGCGCCGGAAAAAAGCGCGATCAATCTCGGCTTCATGGCGCTGAGCGACTGCGCCTCGGTGGTGGTCGCCGCCACTCAGGGCTTCGCCCAGCCCTACGGCCTGACTCTGAACCTCAAGCGTCAGGCATCTTGGGCCAACCTGCGCGACAAGCTGGTCAGCGGCGAACTGGATGCCGCGCACAGCCTGTACGGGCTGATTTATGCGGTGCACCTGGGCATCGGCGGCGTCGCCCCCACCGACATGGCGGTGCTGATGGGCCTGAACCAGAATGGCCAGAGCCTGAACCTGTCCCATGGTTTGCAACAGGCTGGCGTGAACAGTCCTGAAGCGCTCGATCGGCATGTGCACCAAAGCCGCGCAAAACTGACCTTCGCCCAGACCTTCCCCACCGGCACACACGCGATGTGGCTGTATTACTGGCTGGCGAGCCAGGGCATTCATCCGTTGCAGGACGTCGACAGCGTGGTGGTGCCGCCGCCGCAAATGGTCGCGCACCTGCAAGCCGGGCGCATCGACGGCTTTTGCGTCGGCGAACCGTGGGCGGCCAGCGCCGTGCAGCAGGACCTCGGCTTCACCCTGGCGACCAGCCAGAGCATCTGGCCCGACCACCCGGAAAAAGTCCTCGGCTGCACCCGCGAATTCGTCGAGCAATATCCCAACACCGCGCGGGCGCTGGTCATGGCCATTCTTGAGGCCAGTCGCTTCATCGAAGAAAGCCCGGAAAACCGCCGCAGTACCGCGCAATTACTCAGCGCCACCGAATACCTCGACACCCCCGCCGCGTGCATCGAACCGCGCTTTATGGGCGACTACGCCGACGGCCTCGGCAATCGCTGGCAGGATCCGCATGCGTTGCGTTTTCATGGCGATGGCGAGGTCAATCTGCCCTACCTTTCCGACGGCATGTGGTTCATGACCCAGTTTCGTCGCTGGGGTCTGTTGCGCGAGGATCCGGATTATCTGGCCGTCGCCCGCCAGGTTCAGCGCCTGGATTTGTATCGCGAGGCAGCGAGCGCTGTTGGCGTAGCGTCTTCCTGCGCAGACCTGCGCAGCAGCCAATTGCTCGACGGCAAGGTCTGGGACGGCAGCGATCCGGCGGGCTATGCGCGCAGTTTCAAGCTGCATGCCCTGAGCGACGCCGCCCCGCTTCTCGCCCAGCGCTGACAGGAGACCGCGAACATGTTGCGCATTCTGCTGATCAACGACACCGCGAAAAAAGTCGGACGCCTGAAAGCGGCGCTGACCGAGGCCGGCTTCGAGGTAATCGACGAGTCCGGCCTGACCATCGACCTGCCGGCGCGCGTCGAAACGGTGCGCCCGGACGTGATCCTGATCGATACCGAGTCACCGAGCCGCGATGTCATGGAGCAAGTGGTACTGGTCAGCCGCGACCAGCCCCGGCCGATCGTGATGTTCACCGACGAACATGATCCGGGGGTGATGCGTCAGGCGATCAAGTCCGGGGTCAGTGCCTACATCGTCGAAGGCATTCACGCACAGCGGCTGCAGCCGATTCTCGACGTGGCGATGGCGCGCTTCGAGAGTGACCAGGCTTTGCGCGCGCAATTGCAGGCCCGTGACCAGCAACTGGCCGAGCGCAAGCGCATCGAACTGGCCAAGGGTTTGCTGATGAAGATGAAGGACTGCAACGAAGAAGAGGCCTACACCCTGATGCGCCGCCAGGCCATGAGCCGCCAGCAGAAGCTGATTCAGGTGGCGGAGCAGATCATTGCCATGAGTGAGTTGCTGGGCTGAGACTTTGTGTTGTCAGAGCGGGCCTCTTCGCGAGCAGGCTCGCTCCCACAGGTGGCATACATTCCAATGTGGGAGCGAGCCTGCTCGCGAATGGCGACACCTCGGTCACGAACTGTTGGCACAAATCTCGCTAAGCAAACCGCACAGGTAACCAACGGCGGTTGCCCCACCTACGACAAAGACGTCGCTCACCCCGTTCGCCCCTCGGCGAATCAGGTAGCGGCGTTTTTGCGTTTTGGCCCCACAGAGCGGGGCCGGTGGTGCGGCCGTGAGGCGCTCCACCTGCTGTGCATGACTCCTTTCGAGACTCTTTTCAGCCGAGGTGCGCGATGAATTCAAGCTTCTGGAAATCCGGCCATACCCCGACCCTGTTCGCGGCCTTCCTGTATTTCGACCTGAGCTTCATGGTCTGGTACCTGCTCGGCCCGCTGGCGGTGCAGATTGCCGCCGACCTGCACCTGACCACCCAGCAACGCGGCCTGGTCGTCGCCACGCCAATTCTCGCCGGCGCGGTGTTGCGCTTCGCCATGGGCATGCTCGCTGATCGCTTGTCGCCAAAGACCGCCGGGCTGATCGGCCAGGTCATCGTCATCTGCGCGCTGTTCGGTGCGTGGAAACTGGGTATCCACAGTTATGAACAGGCGCTGATCCTCGGCCTGTTCCTCGGCATGGCCGGCGCCTCGTTCGCCGTGGCGCTGCCGCTGGCCTCGCAGTGGTACCCGCCAGAGCATCAGGGCAAAGCCATGGGCATCGCCGGTGCGGGCAACTCCGGCACCGTATTCGCCGCGCTGCTGGCGCCAGTGATTGCCGCTGCGTTCGGCTGGAGCAATGTTTTCGGTTTCGCCCTGATCCCGCTGGTGCTGACTTTGCTGCTGTTCGCCCTGTTGGCAAAAAACGCCCCGCAGCGGCCGAAACCGAAAGCCATGGCCGACTACTTCAAGGCCCTCGGTGATCGCGACAGCTGGTGGTTCATGTTTTTCTACAGCGTCACCTTCGGCGGCTTCATCGGCCTGGCCAGCGCCCTGCCCGGTTACTTCAACGATCAATACGGTCTGAGCCCGGTGACCGCTGGCTACTACACCGCGGCCTGCGTGTTCGGCGGTAGCCTGATGCGGCCATTGGGTGGCGCGCTGGCCGATCGCTTCGGCGGCATCCGCACTTTGCTGGCGATGTACACCGTCGCTGCCATCTGCATCGCAGCGGTGGGCTTCAATCTGCCAAGTTCCTACGCGGCGCTGGCGCTTTTCGTCTGCACCATGCTCGGCTTGGGCGCCGGCAACGGTGCGGTTTTCCAACTGGTGCCGCAGCGTTTTCGTCTGGAGATCGGCGTGATGACCGGGCTGATCGGCATGGCCGGCGGTATCGGCGGCTTCGCCCTCGCGGCCGGCATGGGCGCGATCAAGCAAAGCACCGGCAGCTATCAACTGGCACTGTGGTTGTTCGCCAGCCTCGGCGTGCTGGCATGGTTTGGCCTGCACGGCGTCAAGCGTCGCTGGAGAACCACCTGGGGTTCGGCGGCAGTGACAGCGGCGCGGGTCTGAGGCCTCAATGGCTCTGCAACTGAGCTTCGCCGAAGCCAGCGCCACCGGCCCGCGTGCGGAGAATCAGGACGCCCTGCGTTCGGTGACACCGGCGCCGGCACTGGCGGTGAGCAAGGGTTATCTGTTCGCCATCGCCGACGGCGTCAGCCAGTGCGCCGATGGCGGCCTCGCCGCGCGTTCGACCTTGCAGGCGCTGGCGCTGGACTACTACGCGACGTCGGAAACCTGGAGCGTGGCCCAGGCGCTGGATCGCCTGCTGCTCGCGCAAAATCGCTGGCTGCAGGCCAACGGCGGCGGGCAACCGCTGCTGACCACGGTCAGCGCGCTAGTGATGCGCGGTCGGCGCTTCACCCTCGCCCACGTCGGCGATTGCCGGGTTTATCGCTGGCACGCCGAGCGCTTGCAGCGCATCAGCGAGGATCACGTCTGGGAGCAACCGGGCATGCAGCACGTGCTCAAACGTGCGCTCGGGCTCGATCAGCATCTGGTCCTGGATTTCCTCGACGGCGAACTGCGTGAGGGTGAAAGCTTCGTTTTGCTCAGCGACGGCGTCTGGTCGACCTTGGGCGATACCGCAATCGCGGCGATTCTGCGCGATCAAGCGGACCTGCACAGCGCCGCGCAAACCTTGGTCAACGCCGCGCATCTGGCCGGCAGTCGGGACAACGCCAGTGCCCTGCTGGTGCGCGTCGATGCGCTGGGCGAAGCGAGCATTGGCGATGCGCTGGTGCAATTGCAGCAATGGCCACTGCCGCCAACGCTGAAACCCGGGCAAGCGTTTGAAGGCTGGCAGGTGCAAGGCATCATCGGCCAGAGCCAGCAATCATTGCTATATCGCGTGCTCGATAGTCAGGGTCAGCTTTGGTTGTTGAAGACCTTGCCAGCGCGGCTGGCCGACGATCCGCAAGCCGGGCAGGCGCTGCTGTCGGAAGAATGGTTCCTCAAGCGCGTGGCCGGCCGGCATTTTCCGCAAATCCATGCCTGCACTCAGCGTCAGCATTTGTACTACGTCATGCGCGAATACGTCGGGACGACACTGGCCGACGTGTTTCAACACAGCGGCCCGTTGCCATTGGCGCAGTGGCAGGACATCGCCGAGCGCCTGTTGCGCGCGGTCGGGCTGTTGCATCGGCGGCAGATTCTGCATCGCGACATCAAACCGGAAAACCTGCTGCTGGGTGATGACGGCGAGCTGCGCCTGCTGGATTTCGGTCTGGCTTACTGCCCGGGACTGTCAGAGGACGCGCCGTCGACCCTGCCGGGAACGCCTAGTTTCATCGCCCCGGAAGCGTTTCGCGGCGAACCACCGAGTGCACAACAGGATTTGTATTCTGTCGGTGTCACTCTCTATTACCTGCTCACCGGGCATTTCCCCTATGGCGAGATCGAAGCGTTTCAGCGGCCCCGATTCGGCGTGCCGGTGAGTGCCAGTCGCTATCGCCCGGACTTGCCGGAATGGCTGGCGCAAAGTCTGGAACGCGGCGTCGCCGCCGATCCGCAGCAACGCTTTGAAACCGCTGAAGAGTGGCTGCTGGTGCTGGAACAGGGTGAGCGGCAAAGTTTGAGTGTGCGGCCCCGGCCTTTACTGGAGCGGGAGCCGTTGAAGGTCTGGCGGACGATGGCTTTGGTGGCGTTGCTGGGGAATGTTGTGCTGCTGGTTTTGTTGTTTCATGGCTGAGACCGAGTTGCGCCATTCGCGAGCAGGCTCGCTCCCACAGGGGATTTTTTTCGTTCGCAGATACCTTGTGGGAGCGAGCCTGCTCGCGAAGGCATTCGGCGTCACACCGCATAACCCCCAGAATTAACGCGCCACGAACGAGCAACACGCCTCGATTCGGTGCAAAAAAACCTTTTCTCACAACCCGAATTCCCAATAAATCCGCGTCCACCCAAGTTGGCACAACCACTGCATTACCCTTTTCACCATACATAAAGCCCAACCTTCAACGACGAAGGCTGCGCTTCCCGAGAGAACGGGACCAGGACAAAGGCGTCCTCGCTAGGCAACTAGCGGGACGCCTTTTTTTGTTTGCGCAAAATTTGTCGAGCAAGGCCCGACGGCCCACCAGAGGCCAGCCGCAGCTCCCGGAGAACCTGATGAAAAAACTCAAACTGGTGATGATCGGCAATGGCATGGCCGGGGTGCGTACCCTGGAAGAACTGCTCAAGCTGAGCGACGAGCTCTACGACATCACCGTCTTCGGCGCCGAACCGCACACCAACTACAACCGCATCCTGCTGTCGCCGGTGCTGGCCGGTGAGCAGACTTTTGAAGAGATCGTCCTCAACGACCTCGACTGGTACCTGGAAAACAACATCAAGCTGCTGCTCAACCGCAAAGTGGTGGAGATCGACCGGGTCAAACGCCGAGTGATTGCCGAGGACGGCACCGAAGCCGAGTACGACCGCCTGCTGATCGCCACCGGCTCGACCCCGTTCATCCTGCCGATTCCCGGCAACACCTTGCAGGGTGTGATCGGTTACCGCGACATCGCCGACACCCAGGCCATGATCGACACCGCCAGGACCCACAAGCACGCCGTGGTCATCGGCGGCGGCCTGCTCGGCCTCGAAGCGGCCAATGGCCTGATGCTGCGCGGCATGCACGTCACCGTGGTGCACCTCGGCGAATGGTTGCTGGAGCGGCAACTGGACAAGACCAGCGGCCAGCTTCTGCAATCGGCGCTGGAGTCCCGTGGCCTGCATTTTCGCCTGTGCGAACAGACCCAAGCCCTGCACGACGCCGGCAATGGCCGGGTCGGCTCGGTGCAGTTCAAGAACGGCGACATCATCCCTGCCGACCTGGTGGTGATGGCCGCCGGCATCCGTCCCAACACCGAACTGGCGGAAAAGGCCGGCATCCCGTGCAATCGCGGGATTCTGGTCAACGACACCCTGCAAACCTACGACCCGCGCATCTACGCGATCGGCGAATGCGCCAGCCATCGCGGCATCGCCTACGGTCTGGTGGCGCCGCTGTTCGAACAAGCCAAGGTCTGCGCGAATCACCTCGCGCAACTGGGTTTCGCTCGCTATCAAGGCTCCGTGACTTCGACCAAATTGAAAGTCACCGGCATTGACCTGTTCTCCGCCGGCGATTTCATGGGCGGCGAAGGCACCGAAACCATCACCCTCTCCGACCCGATCGGCGGCGTGTACAAAAAACTGGTGATCAAGGATGACGTGCTGGTCGGCGCCTGTCTGTACGGCGATACGGCAGATGGCGGTTGGTATTTCCGGCAGATTCGTGAGAATCACGCCATAGGCGAGATCCGCGATCACCTTATGTTCGGCGAAAACGCTTTAGGCGACGTAGGACATCAGGGCCAGGACAAAGCCATGATCATGGCCGACAGCGCCGAAGTCTGCGGCTGCAATGGCGTGTGCAAGGGCACCATCGTCAAGGCTATTCAGGAACACGGCCTGTTCAGCGTCGATGAAGTGAAGAAACACACCAAGGCTGCCAGTTCCTGCGGTTCCTGCGCCGGTCTGGTCGAGCAGATCCTGATCAATACCGTGGGTGGCGCGGCCGACGTCAAACCGAAAAGCGAAAAAGCCATCTGTGGTTGCAGCGACCTCAACCACGGGCAGATTCGTCAGGCGATCCGTCAGGAACACCTCCTGACCATCGCCGAGACCATGAGTTACCTGAACTGGCGCACGCCCAATGGCTGCGCGACCTGTCGCCCGGCGCTCAACTACTACCTGATTTCCACCTGGCCGGGCGAGGCCAAGGACGACCCGCAATCGCGTCTGATCAACGAACGCGCCCACGCCAACATCCAGAAGGACGGCACCTATTCGGTGGTACCGCGCATGTGGGGCGGCGTGACCAACCCATCGGAACTGCGGCGGATCGCCGATGTGGCCGACAAGTACAACGTGCCGATGGTCAAGGTCACCGGCGGTCAGCGCATCGACTTGCTGGGGATCAAGAAGCAGGATCTGCCCGGCGTGTGGAAAGACCTCGACATGCCGTCCGGCCACGCCTACGGCAAATCCATCCGCACGGTGAAAACCTGTGTCGGCAGCGAGTTCTGCCGCTTCGGCACACAGAACTCGACGCAACTGGGCATCGAACTCGAGCACGACCTGTTCAACATGTGGTCGCCGCACAAAGTGAAGCTGGCCGTGTCCGGTTGCCCACGCAACTGCTCGGAAGCGGGCATCAAGGACGTAGGAATTATCGGCGTCGACTCCGGCTGGGAGATGTACATCGGTGGCAACGGCGGGATCAAGACCGAAGTCGCCGAGTTCTTCGTCAAGCTCAAGACTGCCGAAGAAGTCCGTGAATACAACGGCGCGTTCCTGCAGCTCTATCGCGAAGAAGCCTTCTACCTCGAGCGCACCGTGCACTACCTGCAACGGGTCGGCATGGAACACATCAAGAAGAACGTGCTTGAAGACGCCGAGCGGCGCAAGGCCTTGAACGAGCGCCTGCAATTCTCCTTGTCGTTCGAACAGGACCCGTGGAAGGAGCGCCTGGCGCAGCCGCAATTGAAGAAAGAATTCGATGTGATCCCCGTGAAAAACCTGGAGGTGCCGGCATGAACTGGCTCGATATCTGTGCACTGGAAGAGATCAACGCCCTCGGTTCGCGGATCATTGCCGGGCCGAAAGGTGACATCGCGATTTTTCGTACAAGCGACGACGAGGTTTTCGCCCTCGATGACCGCTGCCCGCACAAGGGCGGGCCTCTGTCGCAAGGCTTGATCTACGGCAAGCGCGTGGCCTGCCCGCTGCACAACTGGCAGATCGACCTCGAAACCGGCGAAGCCCAGGCGCCGGACATCGGCTGCGCCCATCACCATCCGGCGCGGGTCGAGAATGGTCGTGTGCAACTGGCCCTGCGGGACGCCATCTGATGAACCGCCAGACGACCGCCTCGACCTGCTGTTACTGCGGGGTCGGCTGCGGCGTACTGATCGAGCATGACGGCGAGCGCATTCTCGGCGTCAGCGGCGATCCGGCGCACCCGGCCAACTTCGGCAAACTGTGCAGCAAAGGCTCGACGCTGCACCTGACCGGCGACCTCGCCGCCCGCGCCTTGTACCCGGAACTGCGCCTGGGCAAAGGCCTGGCGCGCGGCCGCACCGACTGGAATACGGCACTGGAACACGCCGCCAACATGTTTGCCGAAACCATCGCCGAGCACGGCCCGGACAGCGTGGCGTTCTACATCTCCGGGCAGTTGCTCACCGAGGACTACTACGCTTTCAACAAACTGGCGCGGGCGCTGGTCGGCACCAACAACATCGACAGCAATTCGCGGCTGTGCATGTCCTCGGCGGTGGTCGGCTACAAACGCAGCCTCGGCGCCGACGCGCCGCCGTGCAGTTACGAAGATCTGGAGCTCAGCGACTGCGTGATGATCGTCGGCAGTAACATGGCCTATGCCCATCCGGTACTTTTCCGTCGTTTGGAAGAAGCCAAATCCCGCCGCCCGCAGATGAAAGTCATCGTCATTGACCCGCGTCGCACCGACACCTGCGATCTGGCTGACCTGCACCTGGCGATTCTTCCGGGCACAGATGTCGCGTTGTTCCATGGGATTTTGCATCTGCTGCTGTGGGAAGACTGGATCGATCGCGATTTCATCAAGGCGCACACCGAAGGCCTCGCCGAACTCAAAACCCTGGTCCGCGATTACACCCCGCAGATGGTTGCGCAACTGTGCGGCATCAGCATCGAGCAACTGCAGCAATGCGCAGAATGGGTCGGCACTGCGCCGAGCTTCCTGTCGCTGTGGTGCATGGGGCTGAATCAGTCCACCGCCGGCAGCGCAAAGAACAGCGCGCTGATCAATCTGCACCTGGCCACCGGGCAAATCGGCCGTCCCGGTGCAGGACCTTTCTCACTTACCGGTCAGCCGAACGCCATGGGCGGGCGGGAAACCGGCAGTCTGTCCAATCTGCTGCCCGGTCACCGCGATGCCGCCAACCCGGAGCATCGCGCCGAGGTGGCGGCGTACTGGGGTGTGGAGAGCTTGCCCGAGGCGCCGGGCCTGAGCGCCATCGAACTGTTCGAAAGCGTGAGAAGCGGCAAGATCAAGGCGTTGTGGATTGCCTGTACCAATCCGGCACAGTCGATGCCCGATCAAAGCGCAGTCCGCGCAGCGCTTGAGGCCTGTCCGTTTGTGGTGTTGCAGGAAGCCTTTCGAACCACCGAAACCGCTGCGTTTGCCGACCTGCTGTTGCCGGCCGCCAGTTGGGGCGAGAAGGAAGGCTCGGTGACCAACTCCGAGCGGCGCATTTCCCACGTGCGCAAAGCGGTTGTCGCACCGGGCGAAGCGCGGCCGGACTGGGCCATCACGGTGGATTTCGCACAGCGTCTGGAGCAACGCCTGCGCCCCAAACAGCCGAGCCTGTTCGCTTTCGATCAACCTTCGCAGTTGTTTGATGAATTCAAAGCGCTGACCCGTGGGCGAGACCTGGATCTGTCCGGGATCAGTCATGCCTTGATCGACGAGATCGGTCCGCAGCAATGGCCCTTCCCTACCGGCACCCGCCAAGGCACGCCACGCTTGTACGGCGACGGCATTTTTCCTACAGCCAATGGCCGCGGGCAGTTCATTGCCGATCCGTATCGCGCCGCCAAGGAACAACGCGACGCGCGCTTCCCGCTGACCTTGATCACCGGTCGCCTGCGTGATCAGTGGCACGGCATGAGCCGCACCGGCACCGCCGCGCAATTGTTCGGCCACGTCAGCGAAGCCGTGCTGAGCCTGCACCCTGACGAAATGCGCCGGCACCGCTTGCAGCCCGGCGATCTGGTCAATCTGAAAAGCCGCCGTGGCGCGGTGATTGTTGCGGTCGGTAGCGACGACAGCGTGCGTCCGGGCCAGGCGTTCCTGCCGATGCACTGGGGCGATCGCTATCTCAAGGGCGGCGTTAACAGCCTGACCCTGCCGGCGTTTGATCCGCTATCGAAACAACCAGAACTCAAACACAGCGGCGTGCGTCTGGAGGCAGTCAACCTGCCGTGGCAGCTGTTCGCCTTGATCGAGGGTGATGTTCAACGGCATTTGGAGACGCTACGACCGCTGTGCGAGGCATTTTCCTACGTCAGCCTCAGCCTTGTCGGTCGTGAGCGGCCAGCGTTGCTGATACGCGCTGCACACGCCGAGGCGCCGGATCCACAGCTGCTGGGTGAGATCGACCAGTGCCTGTCCCTGCTGGATGGCCCGGTTCTGGCCTATGACGATCCGCGTCGCGCCATTGGCAAGCGAGTGCGCATCGAAAACGGCCGTATCACCGCGATTCGCCTGGCCGGCGAAACCCTTGCGCAACACTGGTTGCAGAGCCTGTGGCTGGAGGGCCGCGCCGACCAACAACTGCGGCGCTGGCTGCTCGCGCCGATGAGCGCGCCGCCGGGCGCTGTCGGCGCCATTGCGAGCGACAAGACCTTGTGCAATTGCGAAAACGTCAGCCTCAACGCAGTCTGCGCCGGCATTCGCCAGGGCCTGGATCTGCCAGGTCTGAAAAACACTCTCCGATGCGGCACGCAATGCGGTTCCTGCGTGCCGGAAATCAAGCGTCTGCTGGCTGCCGAAGCGCGGCCGGTCGCGGTCATTTAACGAGGACAACACCATGAATGCGAAAGTCTGGCTGGTGGGCGCAGGCCCCGGCGATCCGGAGCTGCTGACGCTCAAAGCGGTGCGCGCATTGCACGAGGCCGATGTGGTGATGATCGATGATCTGGTCAACGACGCGGTGCTGGAGCACTGCCCGGCTGCTCGGGTGATCCCGGTGGGCAAGCGCGGCGGCTGCCGTTCGACGCCGCAGGCATTCATTCATCGGCTGATGCTGCGTTACGCACGCCAGGGCAAATGCGTGGTGCGGCTCAAGGGCGGCGATCCGTGCATTTTCGGGCGCGGTGGCGAAGAAGCGCAGTGGTTGCGCGAGCGCGGTGTTGAAGTGGAACTGGTCAATGGCATTACCGCCGGGCTGGCCGGGGCGACCCAGTGCGATATTCCGCTGACGTTGCGGGGCGTGGCGCGCGGGGTGACGCTGGTCACTGCGCACACGCAGGATGACAGCCAGTTGAACTGGCAGGCGCTGGCGCAAGGCGGGACGACGCTGGTGATCTATATGGGCGTGGCCAAGCTGGGCGAGATTCGTGATCAGCTGCTGGCCGGAGGGATGGCGGCGGATACGCCGGTGGCGATGATCGAAAACGCCTCGTTGGCGCATCAGCGTGAATGTCGCAGTGATTTGACTGCGATGGCTGAGGACGCATTGGCGTTTGAATTGAAGAGCCCGGCGATTCTGGTGATCGGTGCGGTGGCGGCTGTTACTCAAGAGCAAAAGATCGCAGCCTTCGGCAGCTCCGGGACGGCGTACAACGTGCAGGCGCTTTAAGCGTCAAAGCCAAATCGCAGACAAAGAAAAGCCCGGCCTGAGCCGGGCTTTTCCATCAGCGGCAGCTAATTACTTAGCTTGAGCTTCAACCTGCGCTTCTACGCGACGGTTTACAGCGCGGCCAGCGTCAGTTTTGTTGTCAGCAACTGGGCGGGATTCGCCGTAGCCAACAGACTGAACGCGGGACGATTCAACACCGTACTGGTTGGTCAGAACTTGCTTAACGGCGTTTGCACGACGCTCGGACAGTTTCTGGTTGTAAGCGTCAGGACCGACGGAGTCAGTGTGACCTTCAACAGTAGTGGTGGTGGATGGGTACTGCTTCATGAAGTCAGCCAGGTTTTTGATGTCGCCGTAGCTGTTTGGCTTGACTACCGACTTGTCGAAGTCGAATTTCACGTCCAGCTCAACACGAACAACTTCAGCAACTGCTGGGCAGCCATCAGCGTCAACGGTTACGTTGGCTGGGGTGTCCGGGCACTTGTCAACGTTGTCGCAAACGCCATCGTTGTCGCTGTCGGAGCAGACTTCAGCAGGTGCTGGAACTGGAGCAGCAGCTGGCTTGGAGCCGCCACCGAAGTTCACACCGATACCGACGCTAGGAGCCCACTCGGTGTCGCCCTGGTCGATGTTGTACTGAGCTTCAACGCCGGCACGGGCGTAGAAGTTCTCGGTGAAGTACAGCTTGGCACCGCCGCCAACGTTGGCGAAGGTGGAACGGTTACGACCGTTCGAACCGTTCTGGTCGATGCTCTGGTCAGAGAAACCGGCCGAAACGTATGGACGAATCATGTCGCCTGGGTTGTTGAAGTGGTACAGAGCGTCCAGAGCGGTGTTAGCGCCTTTGACGTTCTTGCCATCGTCGGCACGTACGTTGTGCACTTCGTCGTAGCCCAGACGCAGTTCAACGTCGTCGGTCAGGAAGTAACCGATCGAACCGCCGAACAGGTTGCCGTTGTTCTTGAAGTTACGAGCGCTGTCGAATTGTTCTTTCTTAGCGAAGCCTTCGATTTCAACTGCGCCTTGGCCTTGTGCCAGAGCGCCGAACGAAGTGGCGGCAATCAGAGAACCAATGGCCAAGCCCAAGGTGTTTTTCAGTTTCATCCGTTAAATCCCCATCTGGTGATTGTGAAGCAGTCCCGCAAACCGGGGGACAACTCGGCGGCAAGTCTATCAGAACTTGCCTACACGTAAGAGATATTTGCGCTGAACTAAGTTTCAGCAATGCCTGCAAATTTCTCACGCAATTTATCTAGAGCGCGTTTGTAACGCATTTTTGTCGCACTCAAACCCATGTGCATGATGTCTGCGATCTCCTGAAACTCCAGCTCTGCGACAAATCGTAGCACCAGAATTTCGCGGTCAATCGGATTCACATACACCAGCCAGCGATCAAGCCCACCCTTCTCCTCCGGCTTCGGCGCCTTTTCTTCAGACGCTTCTTCAAGAGGGTCCAGACTGAGAGCGTCCATCAAGCGACGCTTACGCCGTTCCTTCCGATACTGCGTGATGCATTCGTTGTAAGTGATGCTGTAAAGCCAGGTTTTGAACTTCGATTTCCCCTCGAAGTTCTTCAGGCCGTACAGCACCTTCAGCATCACTTCCTGACAGACATCGTCTGCGTCGCGATCGTTCCCAAGATATCTCGCGCAGACGTTAAATAATGTTCGCTGGTAACGCCGCATCAACTCTTCGTAGGCGCGCGTTACGTGAAACAGCTCGGTATGCGAGCGCGCGACCAACTCCTCATCAGAGAGCTCGCGGGGGTCGTAGCGCGTGGATAGCGGTTGGGCTTTATTCAAAACAAGTCGTGCCGACAGTCAGGTCAATGTCCGCCACAACCAGCCTCGGCTGGCATTTTGCGGCGGCATACATTAGCAGGGTTTGCCGGTTTAGCGGCTACTCACATGCTGTTCCAGCAGGATCCGATTGGAAAGAGAGACTAGCTCACCCTCATCGGTCAGCAATGTGGTTTTAACCGTGCCGATCTCTTCGATCTGGCCTTCGACCTCGCCAACACGCACTTGTTGCCCAACCTCATACAGCTCACGCACATAGATTCCCGCAAGAATCTGACCGGCAATTTCCCGGCTTCCCAAACCCATGGCCAGCGCAACTGCCAGACCAACGGTAATCAATACGATGACAATCACATGGTTCAGCAGGTCAGTCTTGACCTCGAGCTGGCTGATCGCAACCGAGATGCTGATGATGATCACCAGCCCTTGCGCGATCCGCCCCAACCCGGAAGCGTAGTCCAGGCCTACGCCTTCTGCTGCGCCGCGCACCAGCCCGTTGGCCAGTTGCGCCAGCAGGACTCCGACCAGCAACACCAGCGCGGCGCCGAATACTTTCGGCAGATACAACGCCAGCATATCCAGCGTAGCTGAAACTCGCTCAAGGCCAAGGGATTCTGCCGCAGAAACCAGAAAGATCAGCAGAACGAACCAATAAACGATTTTACCGATCAGTGTCGAGATCGGCACCTGCAGCCCGGCGCGCGACATCAACTTGGTCAACCCGGTGCCGCCCATCAGGCGATCGAGGCCCAGTTTGGCGAGCAATTTGGAAAGCAAGGTGTCGAGCAGTTTGGCCACGACGAAACCCAACAGCAGCACAACCAGTGCGCCGAACAGGTTCGGAATGAAATTAGCGACTTTGGTCCACAACGCAGTCATTGCAGTGACGAGGCTCTGAGTCCAGAGATCAAGTTCCATATTCAATCAGCCTTATCAGCAGTGCGAGCAGTGGTTTTACGGAGACGGGAAACCGGCGAGACATGCGCCGAGCCATTGTTCAGGGCGATCATCAGCGCGGGCAGCCAGCGGCCCAGCAGGCTGAACAGATCGCCGGCGCCGACCTGGCGGTTGGCGGTTTTGAGTACGCGGCCCAGGCACGCATCGTCGTCGCGGCTGGACGGCGAAGCGTTGAGCATGTCGCGCAAAGACTGTTCAAACGGATCGTGCATACGCACCTCTCGTGATGTCTGTGAAAGACGCGGGCAGATTTGCTCGGGTCACATGCGCCATGTTCACACCCAGCGCAATCGACGGAACAACCACCACTGGCCGAATGCCAGGGCGAGTACCGTCATGCAGGCAATCAGGAAACCATACGGGCTCTCGGCGAACGGAATCCCGCCGACATTGATACCCAGCAGACCGGTGATGAAACTCATCGGCAAAAAGATGCAGGTAATGATGCCGAAGCGGTACATGGTGCGATTCATGTGCACGCTCAAACGCCGGTCTTCGGCCTCCAGCACAAGCCCCACGCGCTCTCGGGTCAATTCGAGCTCTTCCAGATAACGGGTCAGGCTGTTGTTCAATTCGTTCCAGTAGTCGGCGTCGTCTTCAACGAACCAAGGCAGTTTTATCCGCGTCAGTTGTCCGAAAATGTCCCGCTGCGGCGCAAGAAAACGCTTCAGCCCGGCTGCCCGACGGCGGATGTGCAAAATGGCGCCATGCTCGGGTGTATACCGTTCGTCGGCATCGAGTTTTTCTTCCTCTTCATCGACCACTTCCGAGAGACACGTGACCAGATCCTGCACTTTATTGGTGAGGAACTGCGCCAGATACAGCATCAATTCAGAGGAGGTTTTCGGGCCTTTGCCCTCGCCAAGCAGCGTCATCAGCTCATCCGTGGCGCGCAACGGACGCAAACGCAGGGAAATCACCCGCTGAGCGGAAGCGAAGATCCGCACCGAGACCATGTCTTCCGGCTCGGCGCCGGGGTTGAGATTGACCCCGCGCAAAAACAACAGCAGCTCGGAGTCGGGCAACGGCAACAGACGCGGCCGGGTATTTTCTTCCAGCAGCAGATCGCAGGTGAATTCATTGAGCCCGCTGGACTTGCGCAGCCAGGTCTGGGTCTGCGGATGGCTGCGGTCCCAGTGCAGCCACAGGCTTTCATGGGCCTGCAACTGCAAATCGTCGAGCTCAGTCCGGGCTATCGAACGCGCACCGCCCTTGCCATCCAGCACCAGGGCATGCACCAGCCCCCATTGCGCGTTTTCTTCCTCGAACATCCGCATCCCTTGTCGAAAAGCTTATTCAGGCATTTTCAGCGGAGTCGGCGAAACAATCACGCCGTTGTTGTCCGCATAAATGTACTGACCGGGGTGAAACGTCACGCCGGCGAAGGTCACCGGAACATTGAGGTCGCCGATGCCGCGCTTGTCGGTTTTCATCGGGTGACTGGCCAGCGCCTGCACGCCGAGATCGGTCTGCGCAATGACGTCGACGTCACGGATGCAACCGTAGATCACCAGCCCTTCCCAACCGTTCTGCGCGGCCTTGGCGGCAATCATGTCGCCCAGCAGTGCGCGGCGCAGCGAGCCGCCACCGTCGACCACCAGCACTTTGCCCTTGCCGTTGAGCTCGGCTTGTTCCTTGACCAGCGAATTGTCTTCGAAGCACTTGATGGTCACGATTTCGCCGCCGAAGGAATCCCGGCCGCCGAAATTGCTGAACATCGGTTCCAGCACCTGTACCAGCTCCGGATAGGCGTCGCACAGATCAGGCGTAAGGTAATGTTCCATCGAAAAACTCCTGTAACAAGGAAGACGATCAAGGGATGCCGCATTCTGATGAGACGAGTTCCGGCGGTCGCTGTTTACCTTAGTCCATGCCATGGTCGCTGAGCGAACCTGAACCGCGGCTGAAACGTTATCGCTAAACAGTCACGAAATATGACCGGAACCGCACAATGCGTCATATCTTAGCCGCAAGCCAGGCTGAACGGAACGCCCCTCACCCTGCAGCGGCCAGATCCGCCGTCTGCGCCAGCAATGGCGCCTGCTGATCGTTCAACCAGCGCGCCACCAGCGGCCATACCTCAGCCTGCGCCGCTTTGCTCACCAGCATTTCGACATGACCGAAATTATCCGAGAAGCCCTGCTCGCGGCCGAGATTGATGAACTGCTTGTGCTCGGAGCCGATCTGCTCGAACAGCTTGCGGCAGGCCCACGCCGGATCCTGATGATCGCCCGCTGCCGTCACGGCCAGCACCGGCACCTGAACCTCGGCGAGCCCCGCCCACCAGTCCTTGTCCTTGTCGCCGAAGCGGCCAAACAAGCCGTACCAGCGCATGCTTTCGATGGCCAGGCCGATCGGCTCGTCTTCCGGACCGCGTTTGAGGCGTGAGCCGGACAACTGCGCGAAACGCTTGAGAATAAAGCGCCCGCCCCACTCCACCGGTGGGATTTTCAACGGCCAATAGGTGCGACTGACCTGAGTGCCGAAAAACGCCGCCGAGGCCACGGCCGGTTCGCCAAGGTATTCGCCACCGAGCGCTGCTGCCAAGGTGATGCCGCCCAGCGAATGGCCGATCCAATGCGGGATCTGCCCGCTCTGCTCACGCACGAACGCGGCAATCGCCGGCAGGTCGTAACGGGCGTAGTCGGCGACACGGTTGCGCCGATAATCTTCGTTGCGCTGGGACAGGCCGTGACCGCGCATTTCCGGAATCCACACGTCGAAGCCCAGCCGCGTCAGATACGCGCCGAGCCCGAGGCCTTTGGGGGAAAACCAGAAGCGCCGATTGGAAAAGCTGCCGTGCAACAGAATCACCGGCACGCCGCGTGGCGCCTTGTCATCGGCCATGCCCAGGCGAGTGACGGCGATCTCCACGGACCAGTCCGGGCTGTTGCCGGGTTTCAATCGATAGACGTCTTCGCTCAGATCGCCGCGCCGCTCGGCGCTGATCAGCGCGACAGGAAACAGGTTGCTGCTGCTTTGCATAATGCTCTTGCACAAAAAAGGGCGGCATCCGATGGAGCCCGCCCTACTTCAATCTAAAGGCCCGGCCCATGTGGGAGCGAGCCTGCTCGCGAAAGCGGTGTATCAGCCAACATCCATGGGTGAATGTTGCTGCGTCTTCGCGAGCAGGCTCGCTCCCACATGGGGCGCGGGCCAATTACATACTGATCAAGCCTGACCTTCGGCGAGGAAGAACCAGGTTTCCAGCACGGTATCCGGGTTCAGCGACACGCTTTCGATGCCCTGTTCCATCAGCCACTTGGCCAGATCCGGGTGGTCGGAAGGACCCTGACCGCAGATGCCAATGTACTTGCCGGCCTTGTTGCAGGCCTGAATGGCATTGGCCAACAGCTTCTTCACCGCCGGATTCCGCTCGTCGAACAGGTGCGCGATGATCCCCGAGTCACGGTCCAGACCCAAAGTCAGTTGGGTCAGGTCGTTGGAGCCAATCGAGAAACCGTCGAAGAATTCGAGGAATTCCTCAGCCAGAATCGCGTTGGATGGCAGCTCGCACATCATGATCACGCGCAGACCGTTCTCGCCGCGCTTCAAGCCGTTTTCGGCGAGCAGATCGACCACTTGGCTGGCTTCGCCGAGGGTACGGACGAACGGCACCATGATTTCCACGTTGGTCAGGCCCATCTCGTTGCGCACGCGTTTCAGCGCGCGGCATTCGAGTTCGAAGCAGTCGCGGAACGATTCGCTGATGTAACGCGAAGCGCCACGGAAGCCCAGCATCGGGTTTTCTTCTTCCGGCTCGTAGAGCTTGCCGCCGATCAGGTTGGCGTATTCGTTGGACTTGAAGTCCGACAGACGCACGATGACTTTTTTCGGCGTGAACGCGGCAGCCAGGGTGCTGATGCCTTCGACCAGTTTGTCGACATAGAAGTCGACCGGGTCGCTGTAACCGGCAATACGCTTGTCGACGCTGTCTTTGATTTCCTGCGGCAGGCCGTCGTAGTTCAACAGCGCTTTCGGGTGCACGCCGATCATGCGGTTGATGATGAATTCCAGACGCGCCAGACCGACGCCGGCGTTCGGCAATTGGGCGAAGTCGAAGGCGCGATCCGGGTTGCCGACGTTCATCATGATCTTGAACGGCAGCTCCGGCATGGCGTCGACGGAGTTCTTCTTGATGTCGAAGCCCAGTTCGCCTTCGAAGATGTAACCGGTGTCGCCTTCGGCGCAGGACACGGTCACGCCCTGGCCATCCTTCAGCAGCTGGGTGGCATTGCCGCAACCAACCACGGCCGGAATGCCCAGCTCGCGGGCGATGATCGCCGCGTGGCAGGTACGCCCGCCACGGTTGGTGACAATGGCGCTGGCGCGCTTCATGACCGGTTCCCAGTCCGGGTCGGTCATGTCGGAAACCAGCACATCGCCCGGCTGGACTTTGTCCATTTCCGAGACGTCTTTGATGATCCGTACTTTACCGGCGCCGATGCGCTGGCCGATCGCCCGACCTTCCACCAGCACGGTGCCGGTTTCCTTGAGCAGGTAACGCTCCATGACGTTGGCCTGGGTGCGGCTTTTCACGGTTTCCGGACGCGCTTGCACGATGTACAGCTTGCCGTCGTCACCGTCCTTGGCCCACTCGATGTCCATCGGGCAGCCGTAGTGTTTTTCGATGATCATCGCCTGCTTGGCCAGCTCGCTGACTTCGGCGTCGGTCAGGCAGAAACGCGCGCGTTCGGCCTTGTCGACATCGACAGTCTTGACCGAACGACCGGCCTTGGCCTCGTCGCCGTAGATCATCTTGATGGCTTTGCTGCCCAGATTGCGACGCAGGATGGCCGGACGACCGGCTTCCAGCGTGCCTTTGTGTACGTAAAACTCATCCGGGTTGACCGCGCCTTGTACGACGGTTTCGCCCAGGCCGTAAGCGCCGGTGATGAACACCACGTCACGGAAACCCGATTCGGTATCGAGGGTGAACATCACGCCGGCAGTGCCGGTTTCCGAACGCACCATGCGCTGCACACCAGCCGACAGGGCGACCAGTTTGTGGTCAAAGCCCTGGTGCACGCGGTAGGAAATCGCACGGTCGTTGAACAGCGAAGCGAACACCTCTTTGGCGGCGCGGATAACGTTTTCCACGCCACGGATGTTCAGGAAGGTTTCCTGCTGACCGGCGAAGGACGCGTCCGGCAAGTCTTCGGCGGTGGCGGAAGACCGCACGGCCACGGCCACATCAGGATTACCGGCCGACAGCGCAGCGAACGCGGTGCGGATCTCGGTATTGAGCTTTTCAGGGAATTCGGCGTCCATGATCCATTGACGGATCTGCGCGCCGGTCTTGGCCAGGGCATTGACGTCGTCGACGTCGAGCGCGTCGAGGGCCTTGTGGATCTGCTCGTTCAGGCCGCTCAGTTCGAGGAAGTCACGATAGGCCTGAGCCGTCGTGGCGAAGCCGCCGGGGACCGAAACACCGGCGCCTGCCAGGTTACTGATCATCTCGCCCAGGGATGCGTTCTTGCCCCCCACATGCTCAACATCGTGTTTGCCGAGCTTATCGAGGGAAACTACGTACTCTACCAAGGTGATCTCTCCACTAACTGTGTTGGAAAAGCTCAGAAACCGGCGGCCCGGGGGAGCCTTGGCCGGTTGTATGGCCTGGACCTGGAAAATAAGTGAGAATGCGGGCCAATGGCGGCCGGCAAATCGCGCCTATCATATCCAAGATTCGTTACTAGCTTAAGGCCCAAGGTGCAAATGAAACGATCTGCTTTCTTCATCTCCGATGGCACCGGCATTACCGCCGAAACCCTGGGTCAAAGCCTGTTGGCGCAGTTCGAAAACATTACCTTCAGCAAATTCACGCGGCCTTACATCGACAGCGTGGAAAAAGCGCGGGCCATGGTACAACAAATCAACAAAGCCGCTGAAACCGACGGCTTTCGGCCGATCATCTTCGACACCATCGTCAATCAGGACATTCGTGAGATTCTCGCAACGTCCAATGGTTTCATGATCGACATTTTCTCGACCTTCCTCGCGCCGCTCGAACAGGAGCTCACCGAGCATTCTTCCTATACCGTGGGCAAGTCCCATTCCATCGGGCACAACTCCAATTACATGGAGCGCATCGAGGCGGTCAACTTCGCCCTCGACAACGATGACGGCGCGCGCACCCACTATTACGACAAAGCCGATCTGATACTAGTGGGCGTGTCGCGATGCGGCAAAACGCCGACGTGTCTGTACATGGCCATGCAGTTCGGCATCCGCGCGGCCAACTATCCGCTGACCGAAGACGACATGGAACGCCTGACCCTGCCCACCGCCCTGCGCGCCCACCAGCACAAGCTGTTCGGCTTGACCATCGACCCCGACCGCCTCACCGCGATCCGCAATGAGCGCAAGCCCAACAGCCGTTATTCGAGCTACGCCCAGTGCGAGTTCGAAGTGCGCGAAGTGGAAAACCTGTTCCGCCGCGAGAACATTCCCCATATCAATTCCACGCATTTCTCGGTGGAAGAGATTTCGGCGAAGATTCTGGTGGAAAAAGGCGTTGAGCGGCGTTTCAAGTAGGTTTGCGGTGCCAGATCTGACGCCTTCGCGGGCAAGCCCGCTCCCACAGGGTTTCGTGGTGGATACAACATTGCAACCAGCCTGAAAAACCTGTGGGAGCGGGCTTGCCCGCGAAGGCGGTGGCACATTCAGCATCAATGGTGTCTGACCCACCGCTATCGCGAGCAGGCTCACTCCTACAGGTGCTGAAGGCGTTCACAATTCCTGTGTTCATCACGAAACCCTGTGGGAGCCAGCCTGCTGGCGAAGAACGATAACGCGCTCTGTCAGATCACAAATAGATCAATGAATCGATTCACCGCTATGGCTTCCAGCCGCGCCTGATCCCCGCACAGCGCAAAAATCTCCGCGCAACGCTGGCCGGCAAACCGTGTGGCCAGGTTGGCCTTGAACTTGTCCTCCAGCAACGGAATGCCCTCGGCGCGGCGGCGGCGATGGCCGATCGGGTATTCCACCACCACGTTATCGGTGCTGCTGCCGTCCTTGAAAAACACCTGCACGGCGTTGGCAATCGAGCGTTTGTCGGGCTCAAGGTATTCGCGGGTGAAGCGCGGTTCTTCGACGATGACCATTTTTTCGCGCAGCACATCGATGATCGGGTGCGCGTTGTGGAAGTCGTCTTCGTAGTGCTCGGCTATCAGATTGCCGAAAGCCAGCGGCACGGCGGTCATGTATTGCAGGCAATGATCGCGGTCGGCGGCGTTCGCCAGCGGGCCGACCTTGGAAATGATGCGGATCGCCGATTCATGGGTGGTAATGACGATGCGGTCGATCTCATGCAGGCGATTGCGCACCAGCGGGTGCAAGGTCACCGCCGCCTCGCAGGCGGTCTGCGCATGGAATTCGGCGGGGAAGCTGATCTTGAACAGCACGTTTTCCATCACATAACTGCCGAACGGCCGGGAAAAGCTGAAGGCACGCTTGCCCTCGGGTTTCACCGCCAGATCATTGTTGGTGTGGCTGAACGATACCTCATAGAAGCCCCACTGCTTCGCGCTCAACACACCGGGAATGCCCATCTCGCCGCGCATGGCGATGTCGGTCAGCCTTACACCACGACTCGCCGCATCCCCCGCCGCCCACGATTTGCGCGAGCCGGCATTCGGCGCATGGCGATAAGTGCGCAGCGCCTGACCGTCGGCGAAGGCATGGGACAGCGCCGACAGCAGCTGCTCGCGATTGGCGCCCATCAGTCGGGCGCTGACGGCAGTCGAGGCGACTTTCACCAAAATGACGTGATCGAGTCCTACCCGGTTGAAAGAGTTTTCCAGGGCGATCACGCCTTGGATCTCATGGGCCATGATCATTGCTTCCAGCACATCGCGGACCGTCAGCGGCGCCTCACCGTTGGCGACGCGTTTCTGTGACAGGTGATCGGCAACGGCGAGGATGGCGCCGAGGTTGTCCGACGGATGGCCCCATTCGGCGGCGAGCCAGGTGTCGTTGTAGTCGAGCCAGCGGACGATGCAGCCGATGTCCCAGGCGGCTTTGACCGGGTCGAGACGATAACTGGTGCCCGGCACTCGTGCACCGAACGGTACAACCGTGCCCTCGACGAGCGGGCCAAGGTGTTTCGTGCATTCGGGGAAACGCAGGGCTAGCAAGCCGCAGCCCAGCGTGTCGATCAGGCAATTGCGCGCGGTGTCCAGCGCCTCGGCGGAGTCGGGCTTGAAGGTGAGGACGTAGTCGGCGATGTCCTGCAGGACTGCGTCGTAATCGGGGCGATTGTTCAGGTCGACGTTGGCGCTCATGTTCGATTCACTCGTGAAGTGGTTCGTTGATGGGACCTCGGTTCAGGGCTAACGATTTCTTATGATTGAAATGCAATCCACAGTGGGAGCGAGCCTGCTCGCGAAGGCTGAGTGTCAGTCAACATTTGCATGTCTGATGCATCGCTTTCGCGAGCAGGCTCGCTCCCACAAGGATACTGCTGTTGCTTAAAAGCAATCACCGGGCACGCGGACGTAACCTTCCATGAGCACCCGCGCACTGCGGCTCATGATGGCTTTTTTCACCATCCACTCGCCATTCTCCAGCGTCGCCTCAGCGCCCACGCGCAACGTCCCGGACGGATGCCCGAAACGCACCGCATTGCGTTCAACGCCCCCCGCCGCAAGATTGACCAACGTCCCGGAAATAGCTGCCGCCGTGCCGATCGCCACTGCGGCCGTGCCCATCATTGCGTGGTGCAGCTTGCCCATCGACAACGCGCGCACCAGCAGGTCCACATCACCAGCAGCGATCGCTTTACCACTCGACGCCACGTAATCCGCAGGCTTGGCGACGAATGCGACTTTCGGCGTGTGCTGCCGCTTGGCGGCTTCTACCAGATTGGCGATCAGGCCCATGCGCAACGCACCGTAGGCGCGAATGGTCTCGAACATCAGCAGCGCTTTTGGATCGCCGTTGATCGCGCCCTGGAGTTCGGTGCCGGTGTAGCCGATGTCTTCGGCGTTGACGAAGATCGTCGGGATCCCGGCGTTGATCATGGTCGCCTTGAACGTGCCGACACCCGGAACCTCGAGTTCATCGACCAGATTGCCGGTGGGGAACATCGAGCCACCACCGCCCTCTTCTTCCGCCGCCGGATCCATGAATTCGACCTGCACTTCGGCCGCCGGAAAGGTCACGCCGTCGAGCTCGAAATCACCGGTTTCCTGCACTTCGCCATCGGTGATCGGCACGTGGGCAATAATCGTTTTGCCGATGTTGGCCTGCCACACGCGCACCACCGCAACACCGTTGTCCGGGATGCGGCTGGCGTCGACCAGACCGTTGCTGATGGCGAACGAACCGACCGCGGCCGAGAGGTTGCCGCAATTGCCGCTCCAGTCCACGAACGGCTTGTCGATCGAGACCTGCCCGAACAGGTAGTCGACGTCGTGATCGGCACGGGTGCTTTTCGACAGGATCACGGTTTTGCTGGTGCTCGACGTCGCGCCGCCCATGCCGTCGATCTGCTTGTCGTACGGGTCGGGGCTGCCGATCACCCGCAGCAATAAAGCATCGCGGGCCGGGCCTGGAACCTGCGCGGCTTCGGGCAGATCCGTGAGGCTGAAGAACACGCCTTTGCTGGTGCCGCCGCGCATGTAGGTGGCGGGGATCTTGATTTGTGGTGCGTGAGCCATATTGCTCCTTACCGAAAGCATGGGACTTGAAATCCCATGCCCACATCAGTTGATTTAAACGGCAACCGCCGACTCTTCGAGGAAGTCCTGTGCGAAGCGCTGCAACACGCCGCCGGCCTCGTAGATCGACACTTCTTCAGCGGTATCGAGGCGGCAGGTCACCGGCACTTCGACGCGCTCGCCATTCTTGCGGTTGATCACCAGCGTCAGATCCGCGCGCGGCTTGCGCTCGCCGATCACGTCGTAGGTTTCGCTACCATCGATGGCCAGGGTGTGGCGATTGGTGCCGGGTTTGAATTCCAGCGGCAACACGCCCATGCCCACCAGGTTGGTGCGGTGAATACGCTCGAACCCTTCAGCGGCAATCGCCTCGACACCGGCCAGGCGTACGCCTTTCGCCGCCCAGTCACGGGAGGAACCCTGACCGTAATCGGCGCCGGCAATGATGATCAGCGGCTGCTTGCGCTGCATGTAGGTTTCGATCGCTTCCCACATGCGCATGACCTGGCCTTCCGGCTCGACGCGCGCCAGCGAACCCTGCTTGACCTTGCCGTTTTCCACGACCATTTCGTTGAACAGCTTCGGATTGGCGAACGTTGCGCGCTGGGCGGTCAGGTGATCGCCACGGTGGGTGGCGTAGGAGTTGAAGTCCTCTTCCGGCAGGCCCATTTTCGCCAGGTATTCGCCGGCGGCGCTGTCGAGCATGATCGCGTTCGATGGCGACAGGTGATCGGTAGTGATGTTGTCCGGCAGCACCGCCAACGGGCGCATACCCTTCAATGGACGGGCGCCGGCGAGAGCACCTTCCCAGTACGGCGGACGGCGGATGTAGGTGCTCATCTCGCGCCAGTCGTACAGCGGCGCGACTTTCGGCCCGGTGTCTTCATGCACGGCGAACATCGGAATGTAGACCTGACGGAACTGCTCAGGCTTGACCGACGACTTCACCACCGCATCGATTTCTTCGTCGCTCGGCCAGATGTCTTTCAGGCGGATTTCCCGACCATCGACCACGCCCAGCACATCCTTTTCGATGTCGAAACGGATGGTCCCGGCGATCGCGTAGGCAACCACCAGCGGCGGCGAGGCGAGGAATGCCTGTTTGGCGTACGGGTGAATGCGGCCGTCAAAGTTGCGGTTGCCGGAAAGCACAGCGGTCGCGTACAGATCGCGGTCGATGATCTCTTGCTGGATCACCGGATCGAGGGCGCCGGACATGCCGTTGCAAGTGGTGCAGGCAAATGCCACAACGCCGAAACCGAGCTGTTCCAGCTCAGTGGTCAGCCCCGCTTCGTCGAGGTACAGCGCCACGGTTTTCGAACCCGGCGCCAGCGAGGATTTGACCCACGGCTTGCGCGTCAGGCCGAGCTGGTTGGCATTGCGCGCCAACAGGCCAGCGGCGATGACGTTGCGTGGGTTGCTGGTGTTGGTGCAACTGGTGATAGCGGCGATGATCACTGCGCCATCGGGCATTTGCCCCGGCACGTCATCCCATTGGCCGGAGATGCCTTTGGCCGCCAGATCGGACACCGCGACGCGGGCGTGCGGGTTGCTCGGCCCGGCCATGTTGCGCACCACCGAAGACAAATCGAAGGTCAGCCCGCGCTCGTATTGCGCGCCTATCAGGCTGTCAGCCCACAGGCCGGTGAGCTTGGCGTACTGCTCGACCAGTTGAACCTGCTGGTCTTCACGACCGGTCAGTTTCAGGTAATCGATGGTCTGCTGGTCGATGTAGAACATCGCCGCCGTGGCGCCGTATTCCGGGGCCATGTTGGAGATGGTCGCGCGGTCGCCGAGGGTCAGCGCTGCTGCACCTTCGCCGAAGAACTCCAACCAGGCACCGACGACTTTCTGTTTGCGCAGGTATTCGGTCAGGGCCAGGACCATGTCGGTGGCGGTGATGCCCGGTTGCAGCTTGCCGGTCAGTTCGACGCCAACGCTTTCCGGCAAACGCATCCACGACGCACGGCCGAGCATCACGCTCTCGGCTTCGAGGCCGCCAACGCCGATGGCGATCACGCCCAGCGCATCAACGTGCGGCGTGTGGCTGTCGGTGCCGACGCAAGTGTCCGGGAACGCCACGCCTTCGCGCACCTGAATCACCGGCGACATTTTCTCCAGGTTGATCTGGTGCATGATGCCGTTGCCCGGCGGGATCACGTCGACGTTCTTGAAGGCCTTTTTGGTCCAGTTGATGAAGTGGAAACGGTCTTCGTTGCGGCGGTCTTCGATGGCGCGGTTCTTCTCGAAGGCCTGGGCATCGAAACCGCCCGCCTCGACGGCCAGCGAGTGGTCGACGATCAATTGCGTCGGCACCACCGGGTTGACCTGCGCCGGGTCGCCGCCCTGCAAAGCGATGGCATCGCGCAGGCCAGCGAGGTCGACCAGCGCGGTCTGGCCGAGGATGTCATGGCAGACCACCCGCGCCGGGAACCACGGGAAATCAAGATCGCGCTTGCGCTCGATCAGTTGCTTGAGCGAATCGGTGAGCGTGGCCGGGTCACAGCGACGCACGAGGTTTTCCGCCAGCACGCGGGAGGTGTACGGCAGGGTGTCGTAGCTGCCAGGCGCAATCGCCTCGACCGCCGCGCGGGTGTCGAAGTAATCCAGCGGCGTGCCGGGCAGGTTCTTGCGGAATTCTGTGTTCATCGGGTCAGGACTCGGGTCACGGTGATTACAAGTGATGGGCGTTACACCGGCACTGAAGTGGACTCGGTCAACTGTGGGAGGGGGCTTGCTCGCGAATGCGGGGTGTCATTCAACCGATTTGTCGACTGATACACCGCATTCGCGAGCAAGCCCGCTCCCACATTGGTTACCGGTTTATCCAGCTACCCGTGTTTCACACTCACCCACTAGCGACGTTCGATTGGCACGAACTTGCGCTGTTCGACGCCGGTGTATTCGGCGCTTGGACGGATGATGCGGTTGTTGGCGCGTTGTTCGAACACGTGCGCGGCCCAGCCGGTCAGGCGCGAGCAGACGAAGATCGGCGTGAACAGCTTGGTCGGGATGCCCATGAAGTGGTACGCCGAGGCATGGTAGAAGTCGGCATTCGGGAACAGTTTCTTCTGCTCCCACATGGTCTTGTCGATGGCCTCGGAAACCGGGAACAACACCTTGTCACCAACCTCGTCCGCAAGTTTTTTCGACCAGCCCTTGATCACCTCGTTGCGCGGGTCGCTGTCCTTATAGATCGCGTGGCCGAAGCCCATGATCTTGTCCTTGCGCTCGAGCATGCCGAGGGTGCCTTTGATCGCCTCTTGGGGCGAGGCGAAGCGCTCGATCATTTCCATCGCCGCTTCGTTGGCGCCGCCATGCAACGGACCGCGCAGCGAACCGATGGCCGCGGTCACGCACGAATACAGATCCGACAAGGTCGAAGCGCAAACACGCGCGGTAAAGGTCGAGGCGTTGAATTCATGTTCGGCGTAGAGGATCAGCGACACGTTCATGACTTTGACGTGCAATTCGCTCGGTTTCTTGCCGTGCAGCAAGTGCAGGAAGTGGCCACCGATGGTCGGCTCGTCGCTGACGCAATCGATGCGTTTGCCGTCATGGCTGAAGCGATACCAGTAGCACATGATCGCCGGGAACGCGGCGAGCAGACGGTCGGTCTTGTCGCGCTGTTCGGAGAAATCGTTCTCCGGTTCGATGTTGCCGAGGAACGAGCAACCGGTGCGCATGACGTCCATCGGATGTGCGTCGGCGGGAATGCGTTCGAGTACTTCCTTCAAAGCTTGCGGCAGGTCGCGCAGCTTGCTCAGTTTGGTCTGATAGTCGGCCAATTGCGCTTTGGTCGGCAGTTCGCCGTACAGCAGCAGATAGGCGACTTCTTCAAATTGCGCGTCGGCGGCCAGTTCACGCACGTCGTAGCCGCGATAGGTCAGCCCGGCACCGGCCTGGCCAACGGTGGACAATGCGGTTTGCCCGGCTACCTGACCCCGGAGCCCGGCGCCACTGAGTACTTTTGCTTCGGCCATTGTGTTCTCCAATCTTCTTGAATTTGTATGGGGAAACTTGTGGGAGCGAGCCTGCTCGCGAAAGCGCTGGATCAGTCGACATCAATCTTGGATGTCAGTCCGTCTTCGCGAGCCGGCTCGCTCCCACAGGGTTTTGTTCAGCCTTTTTTCTGTGCAAACAACGCATCGAGCTTCTGCTCGAACGTGTGGTAATCGATACGATCGTAGAGCTCCATGCGAGTCTGCATGGTGTCGATGACATTCTGTTGCGTGCCATCGCGGCGGATCGCGGTGTAGACGTTTTCCGCCGCCTTGTTCATCGCGCGGAACGCCGACAGCGGGTACAGGACCAGCGAGACGTCGGCGCCGGCCAATTGTTCGGTGGTGTACAGCGGCGTTGCGCCGAATTCGGTGATGTTGGCCAGGATCGGTGCTTTCACACGATTGGCGAACAGCTTGTACATGTCCAGTTCGGTAATCGCTTCCGGGAAGATCATGTCAGCGCCGGCTTCGATGCACGCCGCTGCGCGATCGAGTGCCGATTCCAGCCCTTCCACTGCCAGCGCATCGGTACGCGCCATGATCACAAAGCTGTCGTCAGTGCGCGCATCGACGGCGGCTTTGATGCGATCGACCATTTCCTGCTGGCTGACGATTTCTTTATTGGGGCGATGGCCGCAGCGCTTGGCGCCGACCTGATCCTCGATGTGAATCGCCGCCGCGCCGAACTTGATCATCGACTTGACCGTGCGCGCGACGTTGAAGGCCGACGAGCCGAAACCGGTGTCGACATCCACCAGCAGCGGCAGGTCGCAGACATCGGTAATCCGCCGCACGTCGGTGAGCACGTCATCCAGCCCGGTGATGCCCAGGTCCGGCACGCCGAGCGAGCCTGCGGCTACGCCGCCGCCGGACAGGTAGATCGCCTTGAAACCGGCGCGCTTGGCCAGCAGCGCGTGGTTGGCGTTGATCGCGCCGACCACTTGCAAAGGATGCTCGCTGGCGACCGCATCGCGGAAGCGCTGGCCCGGCGTGTTCAGGTTGGAAGTCATGCATCACCTCGTTCAGTGGCTGTCTGGTTGTGGGCGCCGTCCTCGTAGTGACGGGCGATGTTGCGTTTCGAGGCGCCGATGTGGCGGCGCATCAACAATTCCGCGAGCTCGCCGTCGCGGTCGGCGATCGCATCGAGAATGCGGTGGTGTTCGGCGAAGGCCTGGTGCGGGCGGTTCGGCGTGGTGGAAAACTGGATGCGGTACATGCGCACCAGTTGATACAGCTCGCCGCAGAGCATCTGCGTCAGCGTGCGATTGCCGCTGCCCTGGATGATCCGGTAATGAAAGTCGAAATCGCCTTCCTGCTGGTAATAACCGACACCGGCCTGAAACGCAGCATCGCGCTCGTGGGTTTCCAGGACCCGGCGCAGTTCGTCGATCTCCTCGACGCTCATGCGCTCGGCGGCGAGGCGGCAGGCCATGCCTTCGAGGGATTCGCGGATTTCATAGAGCTCGATCAATTCGGCATGGCTAAGCGAAACCACCCGCGCCCCAACATGCGGCACGCGCACCAGCAGGCGCTGGCCTTCCAGACGATGGATCGCCTCGCGCAACGGCCCGCGACTGATGCCATAGGTGCGCGCCAGTTCCGGCTCGGAGATCTTGCTGCCCGGGGCGATCTCGCCTTTGACGATAGCGGCCTGGATGCGCCGGAAGACGTTTTCCGACAGCGTCTCGGAATCGTCGCCACTGATGACCGGGGGATCGAGCTGATCCAGCATGATTGTCGACACCTTCAAATCCAATGCGGCAAAAACTAGCTAATAAGGCCGCACCAGTCAAAGGATAAATAGGTATTGTCGACAATCGTCTAATAACCGCAATCAACTGAGCACTCAGCCAGTGTGGGAGCGAGCTTGCTCGCGAAAGCGGAATGTCAGTCAACGTTGCTTCGAATGGCACGCCGCCTTCGCGAGCAAGCTCGCTCCCACAGGGGCTCCCACAGGGATAATTGCTCAACGCCCATGGAGCGGCGCAAGCGCTGGCGCCATAAAACCACCGTGCTAGAATGCCGCCCGCATTTGCGGGTCTTTGTACGGCTTGCCATAAAAAGCTGATAGGCACACGCGGGGGTTTGCGCACGGTTGTGCGGGGCACCTGAACCGATAACGGAACGCTGCGCACCAGGATTTATGAGACTCAAGCCTTTCCCCACCTTTTTTGCTCTGTTTTGCCTGCCCGGCCTCGCCGCCGCGGGGGAAAAAACCGTGTACGGCCTCAACGAATACGCTTCGCTTGACGGTATCAATCTCGAAGTCGCGGCCAAGCTCGACACCGGCGCGAAAACCGCCTCGCTGAGCGCTCGCGACATCAAACGCTTCAAACGCAACGGTGAATCCTGGGTACGTTTCTACCTGGCGATCGACGCCGCGCATTCGCACCCCATCGAACGGCCGCTGGCGCGGGTCAGCAAGATCAAGCGCCGCGCCGGCGACTACGATCCGGAAGAAGGCAAGCAGTACACCGCACGCCCGGTGATCGAGCTGGATATCTGCATGGGTTCGGCATTGCGCAGCATCGAAGTGAACCTCACCGACCGAAGTGCGTTCCAATACCCGCTCTTGATCGGCTCCGAGGCGCTGAAACGCTTCGACGCGCTGGTCGACCCCAGTCTTAAATACGCTGCCGGCAAACCTGCCTGCACCATCGCCGCTCATACCGCCGAGTAATTTCCATGCGTTCTCTTACCTTTCACCTGAAAATCCTGATCGCCGTGCTGGTGCTGCTGGGCGTTTCGGTTACGGCCTATCAGATTTTCGTGCTCGGCATCCCGGTGACCGAAGACGCCACCGACGACCTGTGGAACATCGACGCCAAGGTCGAGTTCGTCGCCAGCACCAAGGATCCGGTGAAGATCCAGATGTTCGTGCCGCCATTGAGCCGCGATTACGTCAGCCTCAACGAAAGCTTCATCTCCAATAATTACGGCGTCGCGGTCAACCGCGTCGACGGCAACCGCAAGGTGACCTGGTCGGCCCGCCGCGCCAAGGGCAACCAGACGTTGTATTACCGCCTGGTGCTGACCAAGCGCTATACCGCGGAAAAATCCAAGGTCAAAGGCCCGACCTTCCGTGACAGCATGGTCATCGAAGGCCCTGAAAAGATCGCCGCCGAAGCCCTGCTCGCACCGATCCGCCAACATTCGGCCGACGTCGAAACCTTTATTGGCGAGGCGATCAAGCGCGTCAACAATGTCAACGACGACAACGTCAAGCTGCTGCTGGCCGGCGATCCGTCGACTTCGCACAAAGCCAAGATCGTCGAACTGCTGCTGTCGATTGCCCACGTTCCGGTAGAAAAAGTCCACACCATCCGCCTCGTCGCCGATCAGCCCCAGACTCCCGAACTGTGGCTGCGCAGCTTCAACGGCAACGACTGGCTGTACTTCAACCCGGAAACCGGTGAACAAGGCCTGCCAACCGACCGCCTGCTGTGGTGGACCGGTGACGAAAACCTGATCACCGTCGACGGCGGCAAGAAAGCCAACGTGACTTTCAGCCTGAACAACAGCGAGATGAACGCGATTCGTCTGGCCAAGCTGACCGACGAAAACACCGACGCCAACTTCCTCGATTACTCGCTGTACGGCCTGCCGCTGCAGACCCAGCAGACCTTCATGATCATGGTGATGATCCCGATCGGCGTGCTGGTAATCCTGATCCTGCGCAACCTGATCGGCCTGCAGACGCTTGGCACGTTCACCCCGGTGCTGATCGCCCTCGCCTTCCGCGAAACGCAGCTGGGCTTCGGCATTCTGCTGTTCACGGTGATCACCGCGCTGGGCCTGTCACTGCGCTCGTACCTCGAACATCTGAAACTGCAGATGCTGCCACGCCTGTCGGTGGTACTGACCTTTGTCGTGGTGTTGATCGCGGCGATCAGCCTGTTCAGCCACAAGCTTGGCCTTGAGCGTGGCTTGTCGGTGGCGCTGTTCCCGATGGTGATTCTGACCATGACCATCGAACGCCTGTCGATCACCTGGGAAGAACGCGGCGCCAACCATGCGCTGAAAGTCGCCATCGGTACGCTGTTCGCCGCCTCCCTGGCGCACCTGATCATGACCGTGCCGGAGCTGGTGTACTTTGTCTTCACCTTCCCGGCGATCCTGCTGATTCTGGTCGGCTTCATGCTGGCGATGGGTCGCTATCGCGGCTACCGCCTGACCGAGCTGGTACGTTTCAAGGCCTTCCTGAAGAAGGCTGACGCCTGATGTTCGGTTTCTGGAAGACCTGGAAGGCCCTCGAGGCGCGCGGCATCATGGGCATCAACCGCCGAAACGCGGACTACGTGCTCAAGTACAACAAGCGCAGCCTGTACCCCATTGTCGATGACAAGATCCTCACCAAGGAACGCGCCATCGCCGCCGGCATCCACGTGCCGGAGCTGTACGGGGTGATCTCCACCGAGAAGGAAATCGACAAGCTCGACGAGATCATCGGCGGGCGCAACGACTTCGTGATCAAACCGGCGCAGGGCGCGGGCGGCGACGGCATCATCGTCATCGCCGACCGCTTCGAAGGCCGCTATCGCACGGTGTCGGGCAAGATTCTCGCCCATGAAGAGCTCGAGCATCACATCTCGAGCATCCTCACCGGCCTGTACTCGCTGGGTGGCCACCGCGACCGCGCGCTGATCGAATACCGCGTGACCCCGGACCAGATCTTCAAGAGCATCAGCTACGAAGGCGTGCCGGACATCCGCATCATCGTGCTGATGGGTTACCCGGTAATGGCGATGTTGCGCTTGCCGACGCGCCAGTCCGGTGGCAAGGCCAACCTGCACCAGGGCGCCATTGGCGTTGGCGTCGATCTGGCCACCGGTTTGACTCTGCGCGGGACTTGGCTGAACAACATCATCACCAAACACCCCGACACCACCAACGCGGTGGATGGCGTGCAACTGCCCTACTGGGACGGTTTCATGAAACTCGCCGCCGGCTGCTATGAGCTGTGCGGGCTGGGTTACATCGGTGTGGACATGGTGCTCGATCAGGAGAAAGGCCCGCTGATTCTTGAGCTGAATGCGCGGCCGGGGCTGAACATCCAGATCGCCAACGATTGCGGGCTGACGTTGCGTACCCACGCGGTTGAAGCGCGACTGGAAGAGCTGAAAGCGCGGGGCGTTAAGGAATCGGTAGAAGAGCGGGTGGCGTTTACCCAGGAGATGTTTGGGCATATTCCTGCGGTCGAGGGCTGATCCAGAATCGAGTCGCGGCTTTCGCGAGCAGGCTCGCTCCCACATTGGAATGCAATCCCCTGTGGGAGCGAGCCTGCTCGCGAAGGCGGACTTCCTGCCACCACGAGCCGCAAGCGTGCCGCCCATCTGCCAATCGCCGACATCCCCTCTAGGAGCAATTCCCGCAGAGGACTACAATCCCCACCCCGCCTCTACGGCCGATCTGCCCCGCCCATGCTGACCTGTTCCGTACACCCACTGCCCTACCGTGCCAATCCCGCCGACTATTTCGCGGCCATCCGCAATGCCCCCGGCGCCGTGCTGCTCGACAGCGGCCGGCCGAGCGCCGAGCGCGGCCGTTATGACGTGCTCAGCGCCTGGCCGCTGGAACAACTGGCGGTGTTGCCGGACGAAAGCGGTGCGCACTTTCTGCAGCGCCTGCGTGACAACCTTCGCCGCCTGGGCGACGCGCAGGTGCCTGCCGGGTACGAATTGCCGTTCGCCGGCGGATTGATCGGTTATTTGAGCTACGACTTCGGCCGGCATCTGGAAAACCTGCCGAGTCAGGCGCTGGATGACCTGCAACTGCCCGATGCGCGTTTCGGCCTGTACAACTGGGCGCTGATCAGTGATCACCACGGGCAAACCAGCCAACTGGTCTTTCATCCATCGCTGGCTGACAGTGAACGGCAGCGATTGGTCGCGCTGTTCACTCAGCCTCAAGTTGACGCGCTGGCCCCCTTCAAACTGAACGCCCCGATGGCCGCTGATCTCTCGGCCGAGGATTACCGTCAGGCGTTCGAGCGTATTCAGGATTACATCCAGGCCGGCGACTGCTATCAGGTCAACTTCGCGCAACGCTTTCGTGCTGAATGCCAGGGCGATCCGTGGCTGGCTTATTGCGCATTGCGCCAAGCCTGCCCGACGCCGTTTTCCGGCTTCCAGAGCCTGCCCGATGGCGGCGCAGTGCTGAGCCTGTCACCGGAACGCTTCGTCAGAGTCAGCCAGCGTCAGGTCGAAACCCGCCCGATCAAAGGCACCCGCCCCCGTGGCGTCACCCCAGTCGAAGACGCGGCCAACGCCGCCGAACTCTTGGCCAGCCCCAAGGACCGCGCGGAAAACCTGATGATCGTCGACCTGCTGCGCAACGACCTCGGGCGCACCTGCCGCATCGGCTCGGTGCGGGTGCCGGAGTTGTTCAGTCTGGAGAGTTATCCGAATGTGCATCACCTGGTCAGCAGCGTGACCGGTGAACTGGCGGCGGATCGTGATGCGCTGGACCTGATCGCCGGCAGCTTCCCCGGCGGCTCGATCACCGGCGCACCGAAGATTCGGGCGATGCAGATCATCGACGAACTGGAGCCGACCCGGCGCGGTTTGTATTGCGGATCGTTGCTGTACCTGGACGTGCGCGGCGAGATGGACAGCTCCATCGCCATTCGCAGTCTGTTGGTCAAGGATGGCCAGGTGTGCTGCTGGGGCGGCGGCGGGATTGTCGCCGATTCGGACTGGCAGGCGGAGTATCAGGAGTCGATGACCAAAGTGCGGATCCTGCTCGATACCCTGCAGAACCTCTGAAAGCTTAGAAGCTTCGCGAGCAGGCTCGCTCCCACAGGGAAATGCATTCCAATGTGGGAGCGAGCCTGCTCGCGAAGACGTCCTTCCAGACGACTACAAACTCAACTCTCTATTAGAGGCTTTGAGGAACTCCTGCTTCAGCTCTTCAAACGAATGCACCGCCGGGAACTGCGGAAACTCGCGAATCACGTTGTCCGGCGCATGAAACAGAATCCCCGCATCCGCCTCGCCGAGCATGGTCGTGTCGTTGTACGAATCACCCGCCGCGATCACCCGGTAGTACAGGCTCTTGAACGCCAGCACCGACTGGCGCTTGGGATCTTTCTGACGCAGTTGATAGCCCGTCACCCGACCGCTTTCGTCAGTGATCAAGCGATGGCAGAGCAAGGTCGGGAAACCCAGTTGGCGCATCAGCGGCTGCGAGAATTCATAAAAAGTGTCCGAGAGAATCACCACCTGGAAACGCTCGCGCAGCCAGTCGACGAACTCCGCCGCGCCGTCCAGCGGTTTCAGCGTGGCGATGACTTCCTGAATGTCCGAGAGCTTGAGACCGTGCTCATCGAGGATGCGCAGACGCTGCTTCATCAATACGTCGTAGTCGGGAATGTCCCGGGTGGTAGCCTTGAGGGCGTCGATTCCGGTTTTTTCGGCGAAGGCGATCCAGATTTCCGGTACCAGTACCCCTTCAAGATCCAGGCAAGCAATTTCCACAAGACACTCCCGTTTGTAGTGATTATTGAGTCGAGCGAGGCCGAACTCTAGCGTCTGCACCAGACGCGCGCAACGCAGAGGACGCCCCGGCCCCGGCAGCTTTTTGTTACCATCGGCCCCCTATAGAGCGCCCGAGCGCCATTGACCTGTAGGAAGCCGCCCTGATGAGCCCAACGTTCGACGTCGTGGAACTCGCCACGACCTATGCCAACAAATCCGCCCAGGACATCCTCAAACTCGCGTTCGCCGAGTTCGGCGATGACTTGTGGATATCTTTCAGCGGCGCCGAGGACGTGGTGCTGGTGGACACGGCGTGGAAGCTGAACAAGAACGTCAAAGTGTTCAGCCTCGACACCGGCCGCCTGCATCCGGAGACCTATCGCTTCATCGAGCAAGTGCGCGATCACTACAAGATCGATATTGAAATCGTCTCGCCGGACTACACGAAACTCGAACCGTTCGTGAAGGAAAAAGGCCTGTTCAGTTTCTATAGAGATGGCCACGGCGAATGCTGCGGCATCCGCAAGATCGAACCGCTGCGGCGCAAGTTGTCCGAGGTCAAAGCCTGGGCCACCGGCCAGCGCCGCGACCAGAGCCCGGGCACCCGCAGCGCTGTGGCAGTGCTGGAAATCGACACGGCCTTCTCGACGCCGGAACGCACCCTGTACAAGTTCAACCCACTGGCGCAGATGACCAGCGAGGAGATCTGGGGTTACATCCGCATGCTCGAACTGCCCTACAACAGCCTGCACGAGCGCGGTTTCATCAGCATCGGCTGCGAACCCTGCACTCGCCCGGTACTGCCGAACCAGCACGAACGCGAAGGCCGCTGGTGGTGGGAAGAAGCCACGCAGAAAGAATGCGGGCTGCATGCGGGGAATATCATCAGCAAGAGCAAGGTTTGATCCCCCATTTATAGAAAGATCTGTGAGAGCGAGCCTGCTCTCGAAAGCGCGGTTCCAGTCAACGTTTCAGTTGCCTGATCCACCGCATTCGCGAGCAGGCTCGCTCCCACATTGATATGTGCCAGGCACATAAAAGGTGTACACAAGGTTGTCACCATCGGTGCCATTTATGTGTGCACTTTCAGTTCTGACGCCCTGAAAAGTTACACTCCCCAGCAGAATCCCCATCCGCTTGCCCCTCTGCAAATTCCCTCCCCTGAAAAAAATTCCTGTCCAATCGATCAATTTATATCGCCTGTTTTTCAGCCACTTATGCCGCATTGATAACTATTCGAAATGAGCCCTGCCGCTTATAGATTGGCAACTGGCACAAATCTGGCTTTATCGCATACATGTTTTGTATACAAAACTGCGAAACATACACACTTTCGATCCGCAAGCCTGAAGCGCCCTATCCCGTACAGGCTGCAGATGCCCCGTAACCAGTGATGTCTTTCCGCCGCGCCGAAGATTTGTCGAGCCTGAGCGCTCATGCACAGTCATCGCGGGGGGAACATCAGGAGCCTGCCGGAATGCGTACAAGTCTTTCGAATAACATCGCGCTGAATCTGCCCTCCTCCACGCTCGATCAACCGTTGCCCGATGACGGGCTGAGCGAGCCGCTGCAACTGAGCCCGCGTCTGCACAACAGCGATCTGGCGCCGACCAAAGCCGAAGGCCGGCGCTGGGGCCAGTACAGCATCTTCGCCCTGTGGACGAACGATGTGCACAACATCGCCAACTACTCGTTCGCTATCGGCCTGTATGCGCTGGGTCTGGGCGGCTGGCAGATTCTGTTGTCGCTGGGGATCGGCGCGGCGCTGGTGTATTTCTTCATGAACCTGTCCGGGTACATGGGGCAGAAAACCGGTGTACCGTTTCCTGTGATCAGCCGGATCAGCTTCGGCATCCACGGTGCGCAAATTCCTGCACTGATCAGGGCGGTTATCGCCATCGCCTGGTTCGGTATTCAGACGTACCTCGCCTCGGTGGTATTCCGCGTCTTGCTGACTGCTGTGCATCCGGGCTTCGCCGAATACGATCACAACTCTATACTCGGCTTGTCGAGCCTGGGCTGGGGGTGCTTCGTGGCGATCTGGCTGGTGCAACTGGCGATTCTTGCCTACGGCATGGAAATGGTACGCCGCTACGAGGCGTTTGCCGGGCCGGTGATTCTGCTCACCGTAGCCGCGCTCGCCGGGTGGATGTACTTCCAGGCCAACGCGACCATTGCCTGGTCGATCCGCGAGCCGCTGACCGGTGGCGAAATGTGGCGCAACATCTTCGCCGGCGGCGCGTTGTGGCTGGCGATCTACGGCACGCTGATCCTCAACTTCTGCGACTTCGCCCGTTCTTCGCCGTGCCGCAAAACCATCAAGGTAGGAAATTTCTGGGGCTTGCCGGTGAACATTCTGGTGTTCGCAGCGATTACTGTGCTGCTGTGCGGCGCGCAGTTCCAGATCAACGGGCGGATCATCGAAAGCCCGACCGAGATCATCGCCTCGATCCCCAACACATTCTTTCTGGTGCTCGGCTGCCTGGCTTTTCTGATCGTCACCGTCGCAGTGAACATCATGGCCAACTTCGTCGCCCCGGCGTTCGTCCTCAGCAACCTGGCGCCGAAGTACCTGACCTTCCGCCGCGCCGGGCTGATCAGCGCGACCATCGCCGTGCTGATCCTGCCGTGGAACCTCTACAACAGCCCGCTGGTGATCGTGTATTTCCTGTCGGGCCTCGGCGCCCTGCTCGGCCCGCTGTACGGGGTGATCATGGTCGACTACTGGCTGATCCGCAAAGGCCGGATCAATGTGCCGCAACTCTACAGCGAAGACCCCAACGGCGCTTATTACTACAGCGGAGGCATCAATTTCCGCGCGGTGGCGGCGTTTATTCCTGCAGCGCTGATCGCCATCGTCCTGGCGCTGGTGCCCGGTTTCCACAGCGTTTCGCCGTTCTCCTGGCTGATCGGTGCCGGTATCGCCGGCATGCTTTACCTGATCGTCGCCAAACGCCAGACGCATTACGCCGACGTCAGCGGCGAGTGCATCGCTGTGGATAACGTCAGCCACTGATCCCTTCGCGGCCCGGTTTTCGGGCCGCACCACTGCCCGCAATAAGGATTTTCCATGCGTATTCTCGTGGTCAACGTCAACACCACCGAATCCATCACCGACGCCATCGCCCGCTCGGCGCAGGCCGTCGCTTCACCCGGTACCGAAATCGTCGGCCTGACCCCGTACTTCGGCGCCGAATCGATTGAAGGCAATTTCGAAAGCTACCTCGCCGCCATCGCCGTGATGGACCGGGTGATGGCCTACGATCAACCGTTCGATGCGGTGATCCAGGCCGGCTACGGCGAACATGGCCGCGAAGGCTTGCAGGAATTGCTCAACGTGCCGGTAGTGGATATCACTGACGCGGCGGCCAGCACCGCGATGTTCCTCGGCCATGCCTACTCGGTGGTGACCACGCTGGATCGCACCGTGCCGCTGATCGAGGATCGGCTGAAATTGTCCGGCCTGTGGGATCGCTGTGCCTCGGTGCGCGCCAGCGGGCTGGCGGTTCTGGAGCTGGAACATGAACCGCAGCGTGCGCTGGAAGCGATCGTGCAACAGGCCGAACTGGCGGTGACTCAGGACAAGGCCGAGGTGATTTGCCTGGGCTGCGGCGGCATGGCCGGGCTGGATGAACAGATTCGCCGCCGCACCGGCGTGCCGGTGGTGGATGGCGTGACAGCGGCGGTGACGATTGCCGAATCGCTGGTGCGCTTGAAGTTGTCGACCTCCAAGGTGCGCACGTATGCCACGCCACGGCCGAAGAATATTGTTGGCTGGCCGCAGCGCTTTGCTCGATAGACCGCGTTACCGTTTATCGCGAGCAGGCTCACTCCTACATTTGGAATGCGTTCTCCTGTGGGAGCGAGCCTGCTCGCGAATGAAAACGGCTCGCTCCCAAGCCCTATTCAAATAGCACTGAACCGCCGCACCAACCCCTGCTCAGCAAACTGCTCAATTACAAAATCCACAAACGCCCGGGTCTTGCCCGGCAACAATTTGTGCTCGGCGTAATAGATCGAGATGTTGCCGTCATCGACAAACCAGTCCGGCAGCACCCGCTGTAACGTCCCGGCCTGAAGATACGCAACCGCAAACGGCATGCTCACCAGCGCGATCCCCAGACCTTGCATCGCCGTTGCACAGGCAGCCTCGGAATCACTCATGGTCATCCGCGCCCGCAACGTCAGCGGACTGTGTTGATGATCCCGATGGGTAAGTTGCCACGAACGCACACGCCCGGTCTGCGGTGAGCGGATCAGGATGCCATCATGTTGCTTGAGGTCATCGGGATGACTGATCGGCGCATGGTTGTGCAGATAATCCTCCGATGCCACAAGTACCCGATGCGCCGGCGTGAGCCTGCGCGCAACCACGCCTTGGGGCAGTTCAAAGCCGCCGCCAATTGCCGCATCAAAGCCCTGCCCGATCAGATCGACCTGGCGGTTATCGAAATGCCAGTCCGGGTTGATCGCCGGATAGCGCCGCAGGAACTCACCGAGCAGCGGCACGATATACAGACGGCCGAATACCGTGCCCATGCTGACTTTCAGCGTACCGGCCGGTTGCCCTCCGGCGCTGGCCAGATTGGCCACGGCATTCTGGATGGTGGTCAGGCTGGCGCTGACTTCACTTAAAAACAGCTGCCCCGCTTCGGTCAGGGTCAGGCTGCGTGTACTACGCTGGAACAGCCGCACGCCGAGCCGCGCCTCCAGTTTCGCCACGCTTTTACCCACTGCCGCCGGGGTCAGGCTCAAGCGTCGTGCGGCCTCGGCAAAGCTGCCGACCTCGGCGCTGCGCACAAAGCATTCGATACTGCTGAACGTTTCCATGATCGCCACTATAAACTTCTGGTTTACACAGACTATAGCAATCATGGTCTACCCGGTTGTCGATGCCACGCCGATACTCGGCACCAACACCAAGGCATTCCGCCTTGAACACTTGGAGATCGAACATGACCACTCAACACCTCAGCGGCAAAGTCGCTCTGATTCAAGGCGGTTCGCGCGGCATCGGCGCAGCCATCGTCAAACGTCTGGCCGCTGAAGGCGCCGCCGTCGCTTTCACCTACGTCAGCTCCACCGCGAAAGCCGAAGAATTGCAGAACAGCATTACCGGCAACGGCGGCAAAGCCTTGGCGATCAAGGCTGACAGCGCCGATGCCAGCGCGATTCGCCACGCCGTCAGCGCCACCGTCGAAGCGTTTGGCCGGCTGGACATTCTGGTGAATAACGCCGGCGTATTGGCCATCGCGCCGCTGGAAGATTTCAAACTGGAAGACTTCGATCAGACTTTGGCCATCAACGTGCGTAGCGTGTTCATTGCTTCGCAGGAAGCGGCGAAACACATGGGCGAAGGCTCGCGGATCATCAACATCGGCAGCACCAACGCCGATCGCATGCCCTTCGGCGGTGGCGGCGTGTACGCGATGAGCAAATCGGCACTGGTCGGCCTGACCAAAGGCTTGGCCCGCGATCTCGGCCCTCGGGGCATCACCATCAACAACGTGCAACCTGGCCCGGTCGACACCGACATGAACCCGGCCCACGGCGACTTTGCCGACAGCCTGATCCCGCTGATGGCCGTCGGTCGTTACGGCACCGCCGATGAAATCGCCAGCTTCGTCGCCTACCTGGCAGGGCCGGAAGCCGGTTACATCACCGGTGCCAGCCTGACCATCGACGGTGGCTTCGGCGCCTGACAGAACGGCAAAAAAAGCCGCCCTTCTTTATAGGAAGGGCGGCTTTTTTGTTTGAGCGGTCAGGCCAGTTCCAGCGTCGGCAGGCCAAATGCGCTTGGCCTGAAGTCTTTCAGCGAGCGGATAATGCCGTCAGCGTGAGCATATTTCTCATCGGCCATCGCCGCGTCGGGGATGGCGATTGCGGTCATGCCTGCCGCTTTCGCCGCGGTGACCCCAAACGGCGAATCCTCGAACACCAGACAATCCTTGGGCGCGACGCCCAGACGCCGAGCGGCGGTGAGGAAAATATCCGGCGCCGGTTTGGCCGCGCCGACTTCCGGATCGTCCGCTGTGACGATGAAATCGAACAACGCGAACCAGTCGCGGTGCAAAGTGGTTTTCTGCCCGAACGACTGGCGCGACGAACTGGTGCCGACCGCGATCGGAATGTTGTGCGCCTTGAGGTGACGCACCAGTGCTTCGGCCCCCGGCATCGCCTGGGCCTTGGGGAAACGCTCGCGCATCAGCGGCTCGCGAATCTCCAGGAATTCTTCCGGGCTGATCGGTAACTCCAGCGCCTGCACCACGTAATTGGCCAGGTCATTGGCCCCGCGACCAATGATGTTCTGCTTGACGCTCCAGTCGAAGGTTTTCCCGTAGCGCCCGGCAATCAGCGAGGTGACCTCGGTGTAAATGCCCTCAGTGTCGAGCAGCAAACCGTCCATATCGAAAATCACGGCCTTGATCGGGCCGAACGTCTTCAGCGGTGCATTCATCATCGGATCCGTTAACAAAGACATCCCGGGCGACAGGCAACGTGCCGCAGCGCGGATCTGATTAATGGGTTCAGCAGCATAGCGAGGCGGATGGACATTGAGCAACGGGCAACACCATCGACGCCCTTTCGCATTTAGCGAAACCTCCTACAGATACTGCCTACTTACCCGACTTCTTTCCTTTTTGATCCCCTGCAAAGTCCGCGCTCCCGTTTCTTCATATGCGCGAGCGACTGCGAATGTTTCAACCCGATCAGCTCCTGGCCCTGAACAACAGCATCGGACTGCTGGTGGTGGCCGCCCTGAATCCCCAGCAGCCAGATTTCGAAGCGCTGATCGATGAGTTCCGCCTGTGCCTGAACAACTACGACGCCTGGGCCGAAAAGTTCTGGACCGGGACCGCGCTGGACATCGAGCAGGTGTTCAAGGTTGGCAATGACGTACAGCTGAGCGCGCCGATCACCTCGCGCGCACCTGTCAGCTCATCGGTGGTCATGTGTCCGACCAGCGGGCCGCTGACCCTGGTGCATGTGTTTGAAGCCGCGCGCTTCGTGCCGATCGGCGACACGCCGGTGAGCCTCGAACCGCTGCTCAGCGACGTCGACGGTGTGCTGACTTTCGGCGAACCACTGCGCTACACCATCGGCCCGAGCGGGATTCTGGAGGTGACCGATTGCGTGCGGAGCCAGCGCTACCGCATCACCTTCTTTCCCGATGTTTCTACCGACCATGTCCGCGCCCTGTATGCCTCATATGAAGGCGTGATTGCCGGGCTTGAAGGTTGGCTGCGCGGCGAATGGACGGGCTTTCAGCCGCAGTGGACGGAGTTTTCCAGCGCCGGTTTTCTAGATCGTTACGGGCACTTGCAGCGGGCCGATTGGCGTGGCCTGGAAAAAGCCCTGAATGGCGTCTGGGATGACATTCAACAGCTGTTTGCCCTCCTTGCCGATCTGCAGGAGCACAGCGCAAAGCTTCTGGAATATCTCAGCGAAGTCGAACTTGAGGCGCTGCTGGCGGCGTCCAGCGAGGCGATTGCCAACGCCTTGTTGATGCTCAGCGACGAGCCGTTGCTGTTCATTCATCTGGCCGCGTTCACCAGTTGGCTGAAGATGCTGCCGCCGCAATACCTCGCCGAGGTGGTGGCCGAAGTTCGCACCGGGTTGCTCATCAGTTTTCTGTTGATGCGCGTGGCAGGCGGTGCCGGCGTATCGCTGCGTTTGAGCAGCAAGGTCCTGGCGAAGATCAAGTCGCCACGGGCGCGGGAGTGGCTTGCCGCCTCAGCCCTGCGTCTGGCTGAGCTCACTTCGACGCCGGAGCTCAAGCAGCACGCGAGCACGCTGAAGCCGCTGATGTTTCATGCGCGCGAGGTGGAGCTGAAGCCGACACCGTCGATTCCGCTGAACATTCGCCAGGCCGACACAGTGGTGTTGAGCGTGCCGAATCCGGCGCCACTCGCGCGGGAAAAATCCCAAGGTATGGCCCGTCTTGAGCGCCACGAGCCCCACGACGACGCTCCCGACCAAGCGAAAAACCCCAACGGCGACGCCGCCGACTGCGTGCCCAACACCTGTACCAACGGCTGCCCGGTGTCGATGGTCACCGGCGAAGAACTGCTGACCCTGACCGACGCCGTGCTCGACGGCGTGCTTCCGTTCGAGTTCACCCGTTTGTACCGCAGCAGCGCGGTCGAGATCGACATCGGCCTGGGTTTTGGCTGGAGCCATACGCTCGCGCATCGTCTGGCCTTCGATGGCGATGGCGTGACCTGGATCGACCACGAGAACCGCCGCACCCGCTTTCCCCTGCCCAATGTCGCGCGTCCGGCGATTCACAACAGCCTGTCGCGGGCGGCGATCTTTCTCGGCGATGAGCCGGAAGAACTGATTCTGGCGTTGGCCGGCGACAGCGCGCGGTTCTATCACTTTCGCGCCGGCCGGCTGACCGCAATCAGCGATGTCTACGGCAATCGTCTGACCCTGCAACGCGATCGCTCCGACCGCATCCAGCGTCTGGACAACGGCGCCGGCCGCGCGCTGCTATTGCGTTATGACCGTGCGCAGCTGGTAGCGATCGATTATCAGGTGTTCGCTCAGGGCGAGTGGACCACCGAACAAAACCTCGCCACCTACAGCTTCGATGCCCGCCAACGCCTGCTGGTCGCGACCAACGCGGTCGGCGACAGCGAGCGCTACGACTATGACGACCACCACGTCATCCTCCAGCGCCAGCTGACCGGCGGCGCGAGCTTTTTCTGGGAATGGCAGCGCGAGGGCAAAGCGGCCCGCTGCGTGAGGCACTGGGCGTCGTTCTCGCAGATGAACACCCGTTACGTCTGGAACGATGACGACGCCAGCGTGACTGTGCATTACGTCGACGGCACCGAAGAGGTCTACGTCCACGACGAACGTGCGCGGTTGGTGCGGCAGGTCGCGGCGGATGGCGGCGAGCAGCTCAAGGCCTATGACCAGCAGGGCCGGTTGATCGCCGAGCAGGATGCATTGGGTGCGATCACTGAATACCGCTACGACGAACTCGGACGGCTGATCGCGCTGATTCCGCCGGACGATGCGCCAACGTCCTACGAGTACCGCAACGGGTTTCTCTACAAGCGTTGCCGAGGCGACGCGGTGTGGATCTACCGGCGCAATGCCGAAGGCGCCGTCACCGAAGCGGTCGATCCCGACGGCCAGGTCACGCATTACTACTACAACCTGCGCGGCCAGTTGCTGTCGCTGCGCTACCCGGACAGCAGCCGCCACCGCTGGGTGTGGAACGAGCTCGGTCAGCTCATCGAAGAAACCCTGCCCGATGGCGGCGTGCGGCGCTTTTCCTACGATGCGCTGGGCCGGCGGATCACCACCCAGGACGAATTTGGTGTTGTCAGTCGTCAGCAGTGGGACGCCGGCGGCCGACTGATCCTGACGACTTCTCCTACGGGCAGCACGCGCGCCTACAGCTACGGCGCCTACGGGCAGATCACCGCCGAACGCGACGAACTTGGGCGCATCACCCGTTACGAATATGACGACGACCTGCACCTGGTCTCGCGACGGATCAACCCCGACGGCACTCGCGTGCAGTATCGCTATGACCATGCGCGGCTGTTGCTGACCGAGATTGAAAACGAATCGGGCGAAAAATACCGACTGGATTACACGCCGACCGGATTGATCCGACAGGAAACCGGGTTTGATGGGCGGCGCACGGCCTACGCCTACGATCTCAACGGGCACCTGCTGGAGAAGACCGAGTTTGGTGATTTCGGTCCCAGTCTGGTCACCCGCTACGAGCGAGACAGGGCCGGCCGTTTACTCGTCAAAACCCTGCCCGATGGGAGCAAAGTTCGCTACGACTACGATCGCCTCGGTCCGTTGATCGCTGTCGATGACGGCCAGAACCATCCGCTGGCCTTCGAGTACGACCGTCAGGACCGCTTGATCACCGAGCATCAGGGCTGGGGCACCTTGCGTTATGCCTACGACGCTTGCGGTCAGCTCAAGCGTCTGCGCCTGCCGGACAACAGCAAGCTCGACTATCACTACGCCAAGGGCGGTGCGCTGAGCGCCATCGACCTCAACGGCACGCCGCTCACACGCCATGTCTATCAATCCGGTCGCGAGCAGCAGCGTCAGCAAGGTCTGCTGCTCAGCGAATATGCCTACGACGACCAGGGCCGCTTGCTCGCCCACGCCGTAGGCCATCGCCATTCCTCGCTGTACCGCCGCGATTATGCCTACAGCGCCAACGGCAATCTCGAGCACATCGCCGACAGCCGCCACGGCCAGCGCACTTACGGCTACGACGCCCTCGACCGGTTGATCCGCGTACGTCACTCACGCGACGAACTGCCCGAATCCTTCGCCCACGACCCGGCCGGCAACCTGCTGATGCAGGACCGCCCCGGTCCTGCGCAGATCAAGGGCAATCGCCTGCTGATGCAGGGCGACCGTCATTACGACTACGACGCCTTCGGCAACCTGATCCGCGAACGTCGTGGCCACGGCCAGACCCTGGTCACCGAATACCGCTACGACTGCCAGCACCGCCTGATCGGCCTGACCCGCCCCGACGGCCAGACCGCCACGTATCAATACGACGCCTTCGGCCGGCGCATCCGCAAAACCGTCGACGACGCCGTCACCGAATTCTTCTGGCAAGGCGACCAGCTCGTCGCCGAAAGCAGCGCCACGCAATACCGCAGCTTCCTCTACGAACCCGGCACCTTCCGCCCACTCGCGATGCTGGATGGCAAAGGCCCGAAAAAGGCCTGCCCGTTCTACTACCAACTCGACCACCTCGGCACCCCGCAGGAACTCACCGACTACAGCGGCGAAATCGTCTGGTCCGCGCAATACGACGCCTACGGCAAAGTCGCCGCCGTCACCCTCGCCGGCGAAGACTATCTGGATCAACCGCTGCGTTTTCAGGGGCAGTATTTCGATGTTGAAAGTGGGCTGCACTACAACCGGCATCGGTATTACGACCCGAGACTTGGGCGGTATCTGACGCCGGATCCGGTGAAGCTCGCGGGTGGGTTGAATCAGTACCAGTACGTGCCAAATCCGACGGGGTGGGTGGATCCGTTGGGGTTGACGTCCAACTGCCCGCCGCCGAATAAACCTGGGTGTGAGGTGCCGGGGGCGAGTGATGGGGTTAAGGTTGATGAGGGGGAGCCGGATCTACCGGGATTGATCCACGGTGTGGACGCAAGATCTTTGAAGCGAACGCACGCAATCTCGGGGAAAAAATCAACTAAATCGGTTGAAGCAACGGCGAGCAACATGCGCAGCGGCGGATATAATATTCGCTTCCCCATCCATGTGGCTGAGCATGAAGGTACGCTATATATTTTAGATGGGCATCATCGTGCAGCGGCTGCGAGACAAACAGCAACGCCAATAATCATGAAACTGATCACAAATATAAAAGAACATAAAAGTAATTTTGAAACGATAGAAGACGTAATTGAGTCTGCCGAAAATGTTGGGTTTGATCGACTGGAGCCTCAGCGAAGACGATGAATGACTATAACGATACAACGCTCGAAGATCTCATCAAAGACTTTCTTAGTAAAGTGCAAAAAGGAACAACGCTATTACAAGAAAAATTTGGCACTCGAAACATCCTAAGACTTTGGAGGAGCGGCCAAATAGAACGTTGCGGAGAAGTCAATGGTGGCGTCGAGTATGAATTACACGGCATAGGCTGTGCTATTCATTTTCCCAATGAATCAGTGGATTTCGATTACGGCTCGAATAACAGGATCGATGGTTTTGATGAGTGGCGCCTTTACATGTACGCCACGGACAGGCCTTTAAAATATAAAAAATACACTGACATGAAATTTCTTGAGAGTGAGTTCCAGACCTATATAGATGCGGGCAGAATCGAAAAAATGTCGCCCTCCGATGACCTCTATGTATTTATCGACTCAACCGAAAATGACTGAACAAAGATACGTGGGGGCCTGATAGCTCAGGCCCTTTAAATCAGTATTCAAAATCTCATTCATCACGAACATTCTCACTTCTCATCCCCATCCTCCTCATACTCCATATCCGCCTCATCCGCATCGTTCAACGGCACCGTCGCATCATCCATCAGCGAGCCCGGATCTTCGTTCCCCGGGTCATTGATAAACGGCAATCCACTCGGGCCCTTCTCTTCTTTGCCTTCGGTTTCAGGAGTCATGGTGCACCTCTTGAGCGTGTGGGATGTATGACGTTCGAAAAGCCCTGCCGCCAATCGTTCCTCTGCCTGACGGCCAGACACGAAAAACCCGGCGCCAGGCCGGGTTTCCGTTGATCAATCAGCGATGTTTATTTTTGTGTTTGTTCTTGTGCTTGTGGCCGCCGGAATGAGATCCGCCATCGTCGTCGCCAAGATTGTTACCTACCGCGCCGCCTGCTGCGCCGCCCAGGCCCGCGCCGATGGCGGAGCCGGTGGAGCCGCCGAGGCTGTTGCCGACAACCGAGCCGCCTGCTGCGCCCAGACCGCCGCCAATCGCGGCTTCGGTGCGGTTGCGTTTGTTCGCGCCGACGGCACTGCCCGCCGCGCCGCCGACACCTGCGCCGACCGCCGCGCCCGTGCTGCCGCCAAGTTGTCCGCCAACCACATTACCCAGCGCACCGCCGAGACCACCGCCTACGGCAGCGGTGCCATCTCCGGCCGCCATCGCGCCCTGCGCCACGACCAGGCCAAAAAACAGTGCAGATAATGACAATCGCATATAAACCTCGCAGTTCCCGAATCGGGACAGTCCGCCCAAGCGGGGCGTATGCAGATTGGAGATGATTTCGCACGAAACGTTCAGCCATGAAAAAGCCCGACATTGAGTCGGGCTTCGTCTGACAGGCAATCAGTCTCAGTGGCGCTTGTGACCTTTGCCCAGGTTGCTGCCAACTGCGCCGCCGGCCGCACCGCCCAGACCCGCGCCGATGGTGGCGCCGTTGCGGCCGCCCAGGCTGTTGCCGATCACCGAGCCACCGGCTGCACCGACACCGCCGCCGATCACTGCCTTGGTGCGGCTGCCCTTGCGTGCGGCGACGGCGCTGCCCGCTGCGCCCGCGACGCCGGCGCCAATGGCGGCGCCGGTGCTGCCGCCCATTTTCTGGCCGACCACGTTACCCAGCGCGCCACCCAGGCCACCGCCCAGCGCCGCGGTGCCATCACCGGCAGCCATCGCACCTTGAGTAACCAGAAGGCCAAGAACCAGAGCAGGCAGTGTTAAACGCATGACGAAACCTCAAATAAACGGGATGACGAGAAGGAGCGGGATTTAATGTGTTCGGCGCAGGAAAGTCCAGACGCAGACGGCAGCGTCGATTGGACCGCGCACAGGGAAAAGGTTTTATACCGGACAAAAAAAAGCCCGCTGGGGAGACGGGCTGGAGACTTGCTTTCTAACGGATGGCTTCACCCTACGTTGACCAACGTGAAAAGTTTGTGAAAAAAAACCGACATTAATGTCAACGCCCGCCAGGCATTTCCGATCCGCACTCCCGCGCACGTAAAAAACCCCGTTCAGTGACGGGGTACGGGATGAAATCACTTTCTGGCCCTTGCCGTGACCCTGGGCAGGAATTTCGCTTTCGGCCCTTTCGGGGCCGTGGATTTGATTTTTCCGGTGCTGACCGGATCCTCGCCAAACCCCGACTGATACTCCGACTGACCGCAGCGCACACAGTTGTTGAAGGAAAACTCAGCGCCATCGTCTTCGATATATGGACCTGTCATAGCCTCTCCCCTGCGGAACCGGGCCGATACTGGCAAAACTGTTTTGCCTGAAAAATATCGACCTCCGAGGATTTTGAGACTAGCCGGTCATTCCGGGACTAGCCGTACACGAAGCCTGGTCTCCGACGAGCGGAGGATCCGCTCCAATTGGACAATTGGAGCCCTATCGCCCAAGACCGTTGGCCTTGGAGACGATTTCCTCTACGCAGGCCGAGACTGACATTTGACTTGCATCGAAAACCAAGGCGGGAGATTCAGGCACTTCGTAAGGTGCGCTGATCCCCGTAAACTCCGGGATCAGACCAGCGCGGGCCTTGCGATAAAGTCCCTTCGGATCCAGCCGCTCACATACATCGAGTGGCGTGTTCAGATAGACCTCAAGAAAACGCTCGTCGCCAATGATGGATCGGGCTTTTTCACGGCTCACTCTGGTCGGAGAGATACATGCCACCATCACGGTGATGCCCGCGTCATTCATCAAACGCGCTACTTCAGCGATACGGCGAATATTTTCGGAGCGATCCTCAGCACTGAAACCCAAGTCGCTGCAAAGTCCGTGACGAACATTATCGCCATCCAGCACGAAGGCAGGCTTGCCACTTTCAATCAGCTTTTTTTCAATCGCGAACGACAGCGTCGATTTGCCTGAACCGCTCAATCCGGTAAACCAAATGGTAAAAGGCTTCTGCGCCACGGCACGCTCCCGATCACTGGGAGCAACTTGCGTAGGGTGCAGAACGACATTCTCAGGCACGCTGTTTTTTTCGCTTGTCATACGTTTCCTCATCTCGCATAGAGTCTGAGTTCAAACACGTTAGTCTTGAGCGGCAACTCGCCGTTCAAAAGCCGTAGATCGGGCCAGACATCATGATTGACCGTTATTCGATAAACCGGCTGATAGTCGATCCGATCCAGCGAATACCCAATGAGCCCTCGAGAAAAGGCAGCCTGGCTGCGTCTACGGTAAGACGCCATTCGTCATTCAGATAAAATTCCAGCCCTGCTTCACTCGCTACCACGCGAACGTCACCGCTATGAGGAAGTCCCGTCACCTGCACATCGGGCTCGGGATTCCAGTGCGCGCCATCATTTGTCCAAAGTACCAGTCCGGCCTCGACATCATTGATAGGCTGTATCAGCAGTGCGTTCATATCCGTGTCACCGCCACTGCCCTGATAAGTCACCACCGCAACGTGAGAATCGGTAGATGGCGTGTCCAACGAATAACTGAACGCCAGGCTGCGTTGTGCTTGCGAAACGTCTTCAATCTTCTTGATCAGACACAGGTTACCAAGGATGGCCTCTTTGCCGCCGTCTTCGAGTGTCTTCGGCACGCCGTAGACGAGTTCGACGCCCGCCCACTCCTGCTGAATGTTTTTCGAACGCTGGCAAGCAGCCAGACGCTCTTCAGACTTACGGTTGAACAGACTTCGCTCGAACAACTCCGATACAAACGGAAAAGTATGGCCGTGGTGAGCATAGTCTTTTACGTTCAACAAGCGGACTTCGTTGACGGCGCCGTAAGGACCAAGGCAGATGTAGTCCAGTGCTTTATAGGTGCCCCGTTCCAGAACCCACAAACCGCTCATGGAGCTGCGGCGCAAATCACGTCCGGTCATCTGGCTTTCTCCCACCAGCATGATGTCGGACGAAACGGCCAGGCCTCGCGTATAGATTGGACTCCCCGACTCCCAGAGAACTTCGTTGCTTTCCAGATCGATCAGCGCACCGATATTGCTGTGGCAGGCAATTTTCTGCCCTTCGTCCGATACCCACACATTGTGCAGGCCCGTACGTCGCTCAATGGGCTTGACACTGACCAGCTCCAACGCCGGATAAGTCAGTACTGCCATTAACGAACCGTTATGGTGGCCGTGAGCGATGACATAAAGATGACCATCTTTTTCGAATACGGAATTGAGATGATCGCCGGTGATTTCTTCCAGTGAAAGACGATCCCAGCGAACGTTGCTCAGCCGCTTTTCCTGAAAATGCCCGGGCTTTTCCAGGTCGACCACAGTGATTGCGTTACGTCCGGTGTTGGTACACACCACGCGACCGTCAGATGCGCAGAGCAGCTGGTGTGGTTCCGAGAGAAAGGTTTCGGAATGGAAACTACCGTGCGAAAGAAATCCCACTTCTGAGGTCGCGTAGGTCTGGATATCCTTCAGCTTTACGTTATCCAGCCCAGAGTGGCTGAGCACAAAATCCTTGCCCCCCGGAAACCATGAAACGCCGTAGTATTCAGTGCGTTCGTTCTCGAGCGGGATAACTTTTCTGGAATGCACCTCGACGAGGAGCAAATATCCTGTCGTCGCAACGACTGCAAATAGCGGTTCCACTACTCTCTACCTCAATAATGTAATCTCGACCCTTGTTGATGCAGCGAGTGACGCAGAGCCATGAATGCGGCCATTCTAACTGGTCAGTACAATAGTTCAACGCCAACAAAACCGGATTTCGACCCCTGCGCGCAGCCGATCAATGAGCAGCGAATGATGGCCGAGCAATTTTCGTACACGCAGAAAGCAAAAAACCCGACCTCTTTCGAAGTCGGGTTTTTTGATATTCAATGTGGCGGTGAAGGAGAGATTCGAACTCTCGATACAGTTTCCTGTATACACACTTTCCAGGCGTGCTCCTTAAGCCACTCGGACACTTCACCGTATCTCTGCAGACATGTTCTGTCTGTCGAGGCGCGCTAATGTAGTCGAAAGCTTTTGCGATGGCAAACTTTTTTTCAGAATTTTCATGCGCTTAAGAGAGCACGCTTCATTCTGCCAAAGCGGGCGATGGCAAACCCGCCAATCTCGGGTAAGCCGCACGCTTCCTTTATAGCAGGCAACACGCGCGCGACGCTGGCCGAAGCGCAAAACGGTGACCGGCAGGTCAGTCACGGCGCTTTACCTGGCCTGCGACGGTGGGTAACGTCTGCCCATCTTTCTAATAAGGAATAGCGTCATGAGCGAGTTGATTGCCTACCACCTCGAAGACGGTATCGCGACCCTGACCCTGAACAATGGCAAGGTCAACGCGATTTCTCCGGATGTGATTGCGGCGTTTAACGCGGCGCTGGATCAGGCGGTGGCGGATCGCGCCGTGGTGATCATTACCGGGCAGCCGGGGATTCTGTCGGGTGGTTATGATCTGAAGGTGATGACCGCCGGCCCGAAAGAGGCCGTTGCGCTGGTGACGGCCGGTTCGACATTGGCGCGCCGCCTGCTCTCTCACCCGTTCCCAGTGATCGTTGCTTGCCCGGGACACGCCGTGGCCAAGGGCGCTTTCCTGCTGTTGTCTGCCGATTACCGCATTGGCGTCGACGGCCCGTTCAGTATTGGTCTTAACGAAGTGCAGATCGGCATGACCATGCACCATGCTGGTATCGAGTTGGCGCGCGATCGCTTGCGGCGTTCGGCTTTCCATCGCTCGGTGATCAACGGCGAGATGTTCGACCCGCAAAGCGCAGTTGACGCAGGTTTCCTCGACAAGGTCGTCACTGCCGAAGAATTGCAAGGCGCCGCGCTGGCTGCCGCGCGTCAGTTGAAGAAGATCAACATGCTGGCGCACAAGAACACCAAACTCAAAGTGCGCAAGCAGCTGCTGGAAACCCTCGATGACGCCATTGTCCAGGATCAGCAGCATTTAGGCTGATTCGTCCGAGATCTGCGCGCTAGCGAAAAGCCCGATCCGCGTGTCGGGCTTTTTCTTACATGCCGCGTTGAATATTCACTGGAAGCTCTAGGACGCGCCTGACAGGCAATACTGAAACATGCGCTTAAACATCGGCCATCTCCGGACTCTATAGCGGCAATTGCCGAAAACAGTGCACATCCGTACACTGCGCCACCTTTTGTCCCGGTGGGCCTGTAAAAATGCTGTTCGTGCTTCGTATGTTGTTGATGGGCCCGCACTTTATTTTGGCCGGCGTGCTGGGTGTGATCCTTGGATTGTGCCGCCCGTTCCACCCGGACAACAGTCGACTCTGCGCCCGCCTCTACGCTTTGCCGGCGATGTGTATCTTGCGTTTGCGGGTCAAGTCGGAGGTCAACGGCTTGATGAACAAGCCCGACAGTTGCGTGATCATCGCCAACCACCAGTCCAACTACGATTTGTTCGTGTTCGGCAATGTCGTCCCTCGTCGCACCGTGTGTATCGGCAAGAAGAGCCTGAAGTGGGTGCCGTTGTTCGGCCAGTTGTTCTGGCTGGCCGGCAATGTGTTGATCGACCGTGGCAATGCGCACAAGGCGCGGCAGTCGATGCTGACGACCACCCACACCTTGCAGAACGAAGACACCTCGATCTGGGTGTTTCCGGAAGGCACCCGCAACCTCGGTGAAGATTTGTTGCCGTTCAAGAAAGGCGCGTTCCAGATGGCGATTGCCGCCGGCGTGCCAATCGTTCCGGTGTGCGTGAGCAGCTATATAAAGCACATGCGCCTGAATCGCTGGCGCAGTGGCAACGTTCTCATACGTTCCTTGCCGGCGATTCCTACAGTCGGATTGACCATGGACGACATGCCCATGCTCATTGAGCGATGCCGCGAGCAGATGCGCGAGTGCATCGAATCGATGGATCGGCAACTGCAAGCCGCGTGAAACAAGACCCGCCCTGTGCGGGTTTTCTTTTGCCGGGTGAACTGTAGAAGTTTCACTGACTCTCAAGCAGCGACACGGCTAAGCTGAAGCCTTGTTCCCCTGCCATCTGCCAAGAAGAAGTGAATCACCACCATGGGTCGAGTTGTTGCTGCTGCGGTGTACAGCGAGGGTAAGAAAGTCACCAATATTTCGCTGGACGAAGGTGCTGCGTGGGCGGCCAAGCCCGGCCACTTCGTCTGGATCGGTCTGGAAGAACCGGACGCACAGGAATTGTCCAACCTGCAACGCCAGTTCAACCTGCATGAACTGGCCATCGAAGATGCGCTGGAAAAACACAGCCGACCGAAACTGGAAACCTTTGGTGACGCTCTGTTTATCGTCACCTACTCACCGGTCCGCGAAAACGGCGTTTTGCAATTCATCGAAACGCATATCTTCGCTGGCAGGGGTTACATCATCACTGCTCGCAACGGCCATTCCGCGTCGTATGCCTATGTGCGCCAACGCTGTGAAGCGCGCCCGCTGTTGCTTGAGCACGGGGAGGATTTCGTCCTGTATGCGCTGCTCGATTTCGTCATCGAGAATTATCAGCCGGTGGGCGAAGCGATCCACGCCGAGATTGATGAGCTGGAGCGCAACGTGCTGTGCAGTGCCCTAAACGAGCGAGACATCCAGAAGCTGCACGGTTTGCGCCGTGATGTGGTGCGCTTGCGTCGCTACGCGGCACCGATGGTGGAAATCGGCGAAGAGCTGCAAAAGCTCAGCTTCCCGTTCATCGACAAGAACATGCGCCCGTACTTTCGCGATGTGCAGATCCACGTGACGCGGCAGATGGAAGACCTGACCACGCTGGCGGACATTGCCAGCCAGACCATCGAGATTGGCGTGTTGCTCGAGGCATCACGGCAGAGCGTGGTGCAGCGCAAGTTTGCAGCGTGGGCGGCAATTCTCGCGTTCCCGACAGCGGTGGCGGGGATCTACGGGATGAATTTCCAGAACATGCCCGAGTTGACCTGGCACTACGGTTATTTTGCAGTGCTGGGGTTTATTGCGGTGGGGTGTGTGAGTTTGTGGGCGAGTTTCAAGAAGTCGGGCTGGTTGTAGAAAGCAAATGATCGCAGCCTTCGACAGCGCCTACAGAATGTCAGTGTAGGAGCTGCCGAAGGCTGCGATCTTTTGATCTTGCAACTGTCAGGCAGCTTCTGGCTTGTGCGCCACGAAGCGCATCATCCACTCCGCAACCGTAGCGCCGTGGTGCTCCTGCTCAAGGCTTGCCACACCCTTGCTGTAGATCTGCGAGCCCAGCGCTTCCTGGCGCAGATCAAGCAATGCGCGCGAGTAATCGTGAATGAATTCCGGGTGGCCCTGAAAGCACAGCACTTGGTCGTTGATGTGATATGCCGCGAACGGGCAGAAATCACTGGAGGCGATCACTGTCGCATTCTCTGGTAGTTCGGTTACCTGATCCTGGTGGCTGATCAGCAGTGTCAGCTCTTCGCGCACCGGGCTCATCCACGGTGCTTTGGCCGCCAGCTTGTAGTTGTGGGTGCCGACGCCCCAACCCTGGGATGCGCGCTCGCTCTTGCCGCCAAGCAGCAGCGCCAGCAATTGATGGCCGAAGCACACGCCGAGCAATTTGTCGCCGCGTTCGTAGCGATTCAAAAGATAGGTTTTGAGGGTCTGGATCCACGGATCCGTGCCGAACGAATCAGCCTTGCTACCGGTGACCAGATACGCATCGAAGGTTTGGTCGTCGCTTGGGTATTCGCCATTCACCACGTTATATACAGTGAACTCAGCGGCGATCGGTTGCTGCGAGAACAGGCGCTGGAACATCTGCCCATAGCCCTGATATTGGTCAATCAGTTCGGGCCGCAGGATGTCGGTTTCGAGAATGCAGATGCGCAGCGACATAAAAAATACCTGACACGTGATGGGAATAATGAACACCCCAGAGCCTGCCTTGAAACACGTGGCCAAGGCAAGCCCCGAAATGCTCGCTGGCCCTAGAACATTTCACCTTTCGCCGCTTTGTCCAGCAACAGCGCTGGCGGGGTAAAGCGCTCGCCGTATTGCTCGGCCAGATACTGCGCGCGGGCGATGAAATCCTTCAGACCATACTGGTTGATGAACTGCAGCGCACCGCCGGTCCACGCGGCGAAACCGATGCCGAAGATCGAGCCGACGTTGGCATCCGCCGTCGAGGTCAGCACACCCTCCTCCACACAGCGCACGGTTTCGATGGCCTGCACAAACAACAGCCGATCACGCACATCCTTCGCAGAGATCTGTCCGTCGGCCTTCTCGAAGCGCGTTTTCAGCTCCGGCCATAAATGCTTCTGGGCACCGGCTGGATACTCATAAAAACCGCCTCCGGCAGCTTTACCCGGTCGCTTGAATTCATTGAGCATCAAGTCAATCACGGCAAAGGCCGGGTGCTCAATCAGCGGTTTCCCTTCAGCCTGTAGGTCCTTGGCCGTCTGTTGACGGATATGGCTCATCAGGCTGAGGGAAACTTCGTCGGAGATTGCCAGAGGCCCGACCGGCATCCCGGCCTTGCGCGCTTCGGTCTCGATCATCGGCGCACTGACGCCCTCGCCGAGCATGGCAATGCCTTCGTTGGTGAACGTGCCGAACACCCGCGAGGTAAAGAAGCCGCGACTGTCGTTGACCACGATCGGAGTTTTCTTGATTTGCAGGACGAAATCGAAACCGCGTGCCAGGGTTTCGTCGCTGGTCTGCGCACCCTTGATGATTTCCACCAGCGGCATTTTTTCTACCGGACTGAAGAAATGCAGGCCGATGAATTTGCTTTGATCGGGCACCGCTGTCGCCAGACCGGTGATCGGCAGCGTCGAGGTATTGGACGCAATCACCGCTTCGCCGCCCACGACCTGTTGCGCGGCGGCGGACACCCTGGCTTTGAGTTGGCGATCCTCGAACACCGCTTCGATGATCAGATCGCAACCGGCCAGATCGGCATCGCTTTCGCTCGCAACGATTCGCGCCAGCACCGCTTCGCGCTGTTCGGCAGTCATTTGGCCACGGGCAACTTTCTTGTCCAGCAGCGCTGCGGAATGCGCTTTGCCCTTCTCGGCAGCGGCAAGGTTGATGTCCTTGAGAACGACGTCGATACCGGCCGAGGCGCTGACAAACGCGATGCCTGCGCCCATCATTCCGGCGCCGAGCACACCGACTTTGCGGGTTTTATAGGGCGCAAAACCTTGCGGTCTGGAACCGCCGGCGTTGATCTCGTTCAGCTGGAACCACAACGTACCAATCAGGTTTTTTGAAATCTGCCCGGTCGTCAATTCTGTGAAATAGCGGGTTTCAATCAGGTGCGCCGTGTCGAAATCGACCTGAGCACCCTCCACCGCCGCGCACAGAATCTTCTCCGGCGCCGGCAGGGTGCCCTGGGTTTTCGCACGCAGGATCGATGGCGCAATCGCCAGCATCTGCGCCACTTTCGGGTTGGATGGCGTGCCGCCAGGAATCTGGTACCCCTTGACGTCCCAGCGTTGCACTGCCGCCGGATTGGCCATAATCCAAGCGCGCGCCTTGGCCAACAATTCGTCTGGATCCGCTGCCAACTCATCGATCAGCCCGGCCTGCAACGCCTGTTGCGGGCGCACCTTCTTGCCTTCAAGCAAGTACGGCAGGGCTTTTTCGATGCCGAGCATGCGCACCATGCGCACCACCCCGCCGCCGCCCGGCAAAAGGCCCAGGGTCACTTCCGGAAGACCGAGTTGCACCGAGGCGTCATTAACAGCAATGCGGTGGTGACAGGCCAGACAGATTTCCCAGCCGCCGCCCAGCGCAGCGCCGTTGATCGCCGCGACCACCGGTTTACCGAGGGTTTCCAGGCTGCGCAATTGCGCCTTGAGGGTCAGCACCATGTCGTAGAAGGCTTTGGCTTCGGGTTTGCCGACCTTGATCAGCTCGTTGAGATCGCCGCCGGCGAAAAAGGTCTTCTTCGCCGAAGTGATGATCACTCCGGCAATGCTGTCTTTCTCGGCCAGCAAGCGGGCGACGCAAGCGGCCATGGCCTCGCGGTACACGGCGTTCATGGTGTTGGCGCTCTGGCCCGGCATGTCCATGGTCAGCACGACGATACCGTCCTGGCCTTTTTCGTAACGAATGGCTTCGCTCATAACAGGATTCCTTGAAGTCGGGGCTCAGAGGCGTTCGATGATGGTGGCGATGCCCATGCCGCCGCCGACACACAGCGTCGCCAGGCCGTAGCGCAGATGCCGCGCCTCCAGTTCATCAAGCAGGGTGCCGAGTATCGCGCAACCGGTGGCGCCCAGCGGGTGACCCATGGCGATCGAGCCGCCGTTGACGTTGACCTTGTCCGGGTCAACCGCCATGTCCTTGATGAACTTCAATACCACCGAGGCGAACGCTTCGTTGACCTCGAACAAATCGATGTCCTCAACACGCAGTCCGGCCTTGGCCAGCGCTTTGCGGGTCGCCGGTGCCGGGCCGGTGAGCATGATGGTCGGGTCGGTACTGGTGACGGCCGTGGCGACGATGCGCGCCCGTGGCTGCAGGCCCAGCGCGCGCCCCTTGGCTTCGGAGCCGATGAGCATCAGCGCAGCACCGTCGACAATGCCTGAACTGTTGCCCGGCGTGTGCACATGGTTGATACGCTCGACGTGGCTGTAAACCCGCAACGCCGTGGCGTCGAAGCCCATCTGGCCGATCATTTCGAAGCTCGGTTTAAGTTTGCCCAAGCCTTCGAGAGTCGATTCGGCGCGGATGAACTCATCGTGATCAAGCAGGATGATGCCGTTCTGATCCTGCACCGGCACCAGCGACTTGTTGAACGAGCCGTCGGCCCGCGCTCGTGCGGCTTTTTGCTGCGAGTGCAGCGCGTAGTCATCGACATCCTGGCGACTGAAGCCTTCGAGGGTGGCGATCAGGTCGGCGCCGACGCCTTGCGGGGTGAAGTGGCTGTGCAGGTTAGTCTGCGGGTCCAGCGCCCAGGCGCCGCCATCGCTACCCATCGGCACCCTCGACATCGATTCGACGCCGCCAACCACCACCAGATCCTCGAAGCCTGAGCGCACTTTCATAGCGCCAAGATTCACGGCTTCCAGACCCGAAGCGCAGAAACGGTTGATCTGTACGCCGGCGACGCTGACATCCCAATCGGCTACTTGCACCGCCGTCTTGGCGATGTCGGAACCTTGATCGCCGATCGGCGTGACGCAGCCGAGGACGACATCATCGACCTGACTGGTATCCAGCGCCGTGCGCACCTGTAAAGCACTCAGCAAACCCGCCACCAGGTTGACCGGCTTCACGCTGTGGAGCGCGCCATCGGCCTTGCCTTTGCCACGCGGGGTGCGCAACGCATCGAAAATCAATGCTTCAGTCATGACGTCCTCGAACCTGATTTATTGTCACTTCACTTTCGCCCTGCGCCGACTGGCAAGCAATGACCACATTGCTCAAAGCGCTTGACGCACACGCTCAGACGGACGGTCATCCGGCATGAGGTGAACCGGTTCAGGTCGTCGAGTTGTCTAGCCAGCGGGCGGCAAAGAAGCTGGCAATACGCCTCATGCTTTTTTTAAAGCTTTTCTCAAGCTCTCCATATGAAATGGATCTAAGCCAAGACTGACGTGGGCCCTAAGGTGAACATGTACGCCATCGTCGTCGGGTTTTGCCGAGACGGGCGTTCTTCAACAGGAAGTGCAACGCGTGCCGTCATGGATATGCAGTCAGGCATGCATCAGGAAATAACAATAAAGGCGGTCAAGCCATGTTCAAACAACCGAAAGTACGTCAAGCGGGACTCATTCTTTTTGCCACGACGCTGTTGTTGATCTTGCCGAATCTGACCAAGGTCATCGGCTGATTCAAACGTCGCGTGCTGTACATCGCCACCTAAAATGTGACTGGCCCGCTACCCGGGCCAGCGTGGTTGTGCCAACCTTTGCGCACTTCAACGACATGGACGGCGATCATTTGAAAACGCTCATTGCGCTCGGTGCCTTGCTGCTGAGCTTGCCCTTGTCCGCCGCACAACTGGATCTGCAGTTGGGCGCAAACAGCCGCACCTGGCAGACCGAAGAGCTGCTCAAGCATCCTCAGCTGCAAATTCTCACGATCAACAATGATGTTTCCTACAAGAAGGACATGACCTATCAAGCCGTGCCGCTGGCCGCATTGCTGACGGGGGTCAAGCGGGAGGATCACTTGCAGGCGGTGGCGCTGGATGGCTTTGCCGCAGAGTTGGCCGCCGCGCCCTTGCTGAACAAGGACGGCGCACGCGCATGGCTCGCAATCGAGGACCCGGCGCGGCCGTGGCCGCCGCTGTCTGCCGGCAAGCACAGCGCCGGGCCGTTCTATCTGGTCTGGACCGATCCGCAGGCCGGCAATATCAGCCCCGAACAGTGGCCGTTCGAGGTCGCCAGCATCAAGTTGCTGGCGCCGGTGGCCCAACGCTTCCCTGCCCTGCTGCCCGATCCTGCCTTGAAGGCCGATGATCCGGTGAACAAGGGTTTTGCCCTGTTTCAGAAAAACTGCCTGGCCTGTCATCGATTGAATGGTGCTGGCGATGCGCAGTTCGGGCCGGATCTGAATATTCCGTATAGCCCGACCGAGTATTTTGGGGCGGATTTCTTGAAGCGTTACATCCGCGATCCGCAGAGTTTGCGCCAATGGCCGCAGGCGAAGATGCCCGGGTTTTCGGCGCAGGTGTTGCCGGATGGAGACCTTGAAATGCTTGTGGGCTATCTCAAGCACATGGCCGGCCGCAAAGTTAAGCCGTAAGCCTTAGGGTGTTATTACTGGCCTCTTCGCTGGCAAGCCAGCTCCCACAGGGTGTGCGCAGAGTTCGAATCAGCGGTCATCCTGTGGGAGCTGGCTTGCCAGCGATAGCGGTATCCCGAATCTATTGTTGCTGCACGGAAATAACCGGCGTCGGCGAGACGAACACCTTCGCATGCATCTGCTCGCAGCCGCCGCCCCGGCGCATGCCGCGTACCGGGCAGGCATCGAGATAATCCAGACCCACCGCCAGCTTCAGGTGGCGCTCCGGGCGCGCCAGTTGGTTGGTCACGTCGAAGCTGTACCACGCGTCGTCCAGCCACGCTTCTGCCCAGGCATGACTGGCCAGATGCTCGCAATCTTCGCTGTACAGATAACCCGACACGTAACGCGACGGCACGCCAAGGCTGCGCGCGCAGGCAAGAAAAGCATGCGTATGGTCCTGACAGACGCCGGAGCGCCCGGCGAAAGCTTCGGCGGCGCTGGTGTCTACCTCGGTCGAGCCGGGCGTGTAGGTCATGTGCTGATTCAGACCGTGCATCAAGTCGATCAGCGCGGTGCGATCACGCCGTTGCTTGCAGTTCTTCGCGGCAAACTCGCGCAAGGCCTCATCGGCTTCGGTCAGGCGCGTGAAGCGCAGGAACGGCAGCGCCGACTGGCTCTCATGTTCGGCCTCGCGCAATTCGTCGATATCGACCTGCCCCCGGGCGCCAATGATGATCGCTTCGTGGGGCTCGTCCATGGTCAGCACATGCAGGATGTTGCCGAACGGATCGAGCTGCGCACGCACAGGACGCGGTAGGTCGAGTTGCCAACTGAGCACATGCTGGCGCTCGCTGTCGTGGGGCGTCAGGCGCAGGTACTGGATGCTCGCGCGCACCTGATCTTCATAGTGATAGGTGGTCTCGTGGCTTATGGAAAGTCTCATGCAGCCTCCAGGTAGGAACTGTGAATGGCGTTGCCCAACTGGCGCACCAGCGGGATGAATTCGGTCAGCCAGGCGTGCAGGCCTTCTTCGAGGATTTCGTTGATGCCGGTGTAGCGCAGGCGCGCGTCCATTTCCGCCGCCAGGCGTTGTGCCGGTCGGCCGTTGGCGCCGGGCAGTTGCGCGAGGATCTGGTCGATCTCTTCGGTACAGGCACGCAGCGAACGCGGCACATCGGCGCGCAACAGCAGCAGTTCGGCGACATGCCGGGCGCCGGGCGCGTCGCGATAGATTTCGGTGTAGGCCTCGAACGATGACAAGGCGCGCAACAGCGCACTCCACTGGTAATAGGCGTGCGCGGTGCCATCGCTCACCGCTTCGGCCTGATCACCAGCCATCTCGTAACGGGCATCGAGCAGGCGCAGCGTGTTGTCCGCGCGCTCGATAAAGGTGCCCAGACGAATAAAACGAAACGCGTCGTTGCGCATGATCGTGCCGTAGGACGCGCCACGGAACAGGTGCGAGCGCTCCTTGATCCATTCGCAGAAACGGCTCATGCCGTAGCGGCTCAGACCCTGTTCGGCGATGCCGCGAATTTCCAGCCAGGTGGCGTTGATGTTTTCCCACATGTCGGCGGTGATCCGCCCGCGCACGGCATGGGCACTGGCTCGCGCCGAGCCGAGGCAGCTGTAAATGCTCGCCGGGTTGGCCGCGTCCAGCGCAAAGAAATGCAGCAGACGCTCGGCGTGCAGATCACCGTGGCGTTCAAGGTAATCATCAAGGGTGCCGGTAATGAGCAACGGCATGGCGAGTTCGTGCAGCCCGTCGCCGCGCCCGTCCTGCGGCATCAGCGACAGCGAATAACTGATGTCGAGCATGCGCGCGAGATTCTCCGCACGCTCCAGGTAACGCGACATCCAGTACAGATCCGAGGCAGTTCTACTTAACATGGCAAGCTTCCTTCAATCCTCGACTACCCAGGTGTCCTTGGTGCCGCCGCCCTGGGAGGAATTCACCACCAGGGAGCCTTCACGCAACGCGACCCGGGTCAAACCGCCAGGCACCACCCGGGTTTCGCGCCCGGAAAGCACGAACGGACGCAGGTCGATATGGCGTGGCGCGATGCCGTTTTCGACAAAGGTCGGACAAGTTGACAGCGATAGCGTCGGTTGCGCGATGTAGGCATGGGGTTTGGCTTTGATGCGCTCACGAAAGGCATCGATTTCCGCCGTCGTCGCGGCCGGCCCGACCAGCATCCCGTAACCGCCGGAGCCCTGTGTTTCCTTGACCACCAGATCGGGAAGATTGGCCAATACGTGGGACAGCTCGGAGGGGTTGCGGCATTGCCAGGTCGGCACGTTTTTCAGAATCGGCTCTTCGTCGAGGTAGAACCGGATCATGTCGGTGACAAACGGGTACACCGATTTATCGTCCGCCACCCCGGTGCCGATGGCGTTGGCCAGCACCACGTTGCCGGAACGATAGGACGACAGCAGCCCCGGCACACCGAGCATCGAATCCGGGTTGAATGCCAGCGGATCGAGGAATGCGTCATCGAGGCGACGGTAGATCACGTCGACCGCTTTCGGGCCGTCGGTGGTGCGCATGAACACCTTGTCGTCGCGCACGAACAGATCCGCGCCTTCCACCAGCTCAACGCCCATCTCCCGCGCCAGAAACGCATGTTCGAAGAACGCGCTGTTGAAGCGTCCCGGCGTCAGCACCACTACGCTGGGATTGTCGATCGGGCTGGAGCTTTTCAGGGTGTCGAGCAGCAGGTTTGGGTAGTGATCGATCGGGGCAATACGCTGGGCGGCGAACAGTTCGGGGAACAGGCGCATCATCATCTTGCGGTCTTCGAGCATGTAGCTGACGCCGCTGGGTGTGCGCAGGTTGTCCTCGAGGACGTAATAAGTGCCATCGCCGTCGCGCACCAGATCGACGCCGGAGATGTGCGAGTAGATGTCGCGGTGCAGATCCAGGCCCTGCATCGCCAACTGGTATTGCTCGTTGGCCAGCACCTGTTCGGCGGGAATGATCCCGGCCTTGATGATGCGCTGCTCGTGATAGAGGTCGGCGAGAAACATGTTCAACGCCTTGACCCGCTGAATACAGCCGCGCTCGACAATCCGCCATTCACTGGCGGGGATGCTGCGGGGAATGGTATCGAACGGAATCAGCCGCTCGGTGCCTTGCTCGTCGCCATAGAGCGTAAAGGTGATCCCGGCACGGTGGAACAGCAGATCGGCCTCGCGGCGGCGCTGCGCGAGCAACTCGTCGGGCGTCTCGGCCAGCCAGCGGGCAAATTCCCGGTAATGCGGGCGGACCAGGCCGCCGGCATCGTACATCTCATCAAAATAGGTGCGGATCATGCCGTACTCCTTGTCACTCCGGACATACAGGCCTTCGCAAGGCCCGTGCCATCGGCATAAACGCTTTTAATTCAATCGGTTGTAGATCTATGCCGCAGACCGCGCACCATTCCTGTGCGGCAAATGCCCCGGCCCGATTGCCCCCGCTTCATTGCGACGCACTGCATCGCCTATCACCAGCATAGTCAGAGTTGATTTCACTGCGCGGCCGCGACTGCGGATAATCCGCGCATTCGCTGCAGAACTTCCCCGGCACGCCGCCGCGAAGTAGACAGCTCAACTGATCTGCACTGCCTTGGCAGCCCCGTCCCGACAGGACTTTATCGCGTACCCGTCTTCCCTTTTAGCCACCCTCTCCGGTGGCTTTTTTTTGCCCGGGATTCTTGTTTCAGGGTTTTGCCACTGCGATGTGCAGAAGCCAGAAACGACAACGGCCGACCCGAAGGTCAGCCGTTGCCCGATACAAAATGCTCAATATCAATTCAGGCGGTAACGATTGCGCACCTCCTGCTTCACGCCCCAACCCTCGATAATGCCGCCCAGCGGTTCGACCACGGCAGAAAAGCCTTGCTCGAAATCGCCGATGTCGTCATAGGTTGCGTACATCACTTTGCTCAATTCCAGCGACCAGGCGCCGTCGTCGCGCGCACTGACCTGGGCATTGATGGATTCACCGCGAAATTTGCCTGCTGCCCTGCGCGCCCGCTCCTCGTCCGGGAAAATCGCGTAGAACTCGATGGGATGGAACCGGGAAAAATCGAAACCGCCTTCTTTCATGCGGCGCAGAACGTTGCTGCTGATGTCTTCTTGATAGGCTGTGCTCATGAATCGTCCCCCTCGATTGATGGATAGACTTTCCGTGTTCCCGCCCCGGGCCTTTTGGCCTAAGTACTACGGCAACGTGGTTGCGCGCGGGAAACAAGCATGTAGCTGACAAGACCAGACCTTAGCGATCCATTCGCTGATCTCGCTTGCAGAGTAGCCCCAAGAGAGCGCCGCTGCCAAGGCCTGGTTTTCGAGATGACAGGAAGTGTTCAGATGGGTGTGATGCTGCGGATTTCGATGCCGTTCTGGGTCTTGAGGTTTTTCACCCCGGCATCGGCGGTGCGCCCTTCCAGATCGTTCAGATCCAGCTGGGCAGCGACCGGAAGAAGCCGCTCCTTGATCAGCCGTGCGGCTTCATCATCGGACGGGCATTCCTCACGTTCGAAGACTTCATCAACAATTTCGCCGTGATCATCCACGAAAGTGACTTTCCACTTTTGCATCAGTGCCTCCTCAATCAACCCGTAAATGGGCTTACCTCTATCTCGACTTTTTTCCGCGATAGTTGGTTCAAAAGGATTACAGCCGCCAACGGTGAAAATAACCATCCGATCGATAGGGCGGACTTCTGTGGCGAGGGGATTTATCCCCGTCCGGCTGCGCAGCAGTCGTAATACCGTCCATTGCGGCTTGACGGAGACACCGCGCAGGCCGGTTCAGGGATGCTGCGCATCCCAACGGGGATAAATCCCCTCGCCACAAAAGTTCCCTTGCAGAGCGACGTCAGGGTGATCAGTCGTTGCTCGGCTTATTGACCGCTTGCAGCACGTATTGCGGCAAAGCGAACGCGCCAATGTGGATTTCCGGGTTGTAGTAGCGGGTGACGATGCCGCTGCCGATGAAGCGCTGTTGCAGGGTTTCACGGCTGAGTTTGCGGTAGGCCGGGTTGGTCGAGCCCCAGGCGAAGGTCATCGAACCGCCGATGTAGGTCGGCACGGCGGCCTGATAGAAATGCCAGTCCGGGAACAGGCTGCGCAGACGACCGGCGGTGGTTTTGACTTCGTCGATCTGCATGAACGGCGTGCCGTTCTGGGTAACGAGGATGCCGCCGTCGTTCAGGCAACGGTGGCAAGCCTGGTAGAAGTTCTCCGAGAACAGCACTTCGCCCGGGCCGATCGGGTCGGTGGAGTCGGAGATGATCACGTCGAATTTTTCAGTGGTGGTGGCGACGAAACGCATGCCGTCGTCGATCACCAGGTTCAGGCGCGGATCGTCGTAGGCACCTGCGGAATGGTTCGGCAGGAACTCCTTACACATGTCGACCACAGTGCCATCGATCTCGACCATGGTGATGTGCTCGACGCCAGCGTGCTTGGTCACTTCGCGCAGCATGCCGCCGTCACCGCCACCAATGATCAGCACGCGCTTGGCGGTGCCGTGGGCGAGGATCGGCACGTGGGTGAGCATTTCGTGGTAGATGAATTCGTCGGCTTCGGTGGTCTGGATCACGCCGTCCAACGCCATGACCCGGCCCATGCGCGGGTTCTGGAAGATCACCAGATGCTGGTGTTCGGTGCGCACTTCGTGCAGCAGTTTTTCCATGCGAAAGCGCTGGCCGTAGCCTTCGTAGAGGGTTTCCAGGTACTCACTGGTCTTGGTGACGGTCATGGTCAAGTGCTCCGATAAATGCGCGGGCGCCATAGTGGGGACGATAGCCCGGGAAAGGCGCGCATTCTACGTTGCCGAAGATGACAGGTCGAACCTCAACATATTTTTTACCAGCGCAAACCAATGTGGGAGCAAGCCTGCTCGCGAAAGCGCAGCATCAGTTGCCCGTGATGGCGACTGACACAACGTCTTCGCGAGCAGGCTCGCTCCCACAGGGATAACAGTGTGATCGAAAATCAGCTCAGATCCGGACGTTGCCCCGTGGCCCGGCAATCGCCCAGATGATCAGGCCCAGCACTGGCAGGAGGATGATCAGCAGCACCCAGACGATTTTCATCCCGGTTGAGGTACCGCTTTTCAGTACGTTGATGATGGCCCAGATGTCGAGGGCAAGGATAATCAGGCCAATCAGACCGTTGAACGTGGAACCCATGGTGTCGCTCCAGAATAGTGGCATGCACTTTTAGGATAGACGGTCGCGCGCAGGGTTCCCTTTTATTGCGTTCAGACGTGAACGGCGACCTTCAAGGCTTCCAGTGCCGGCGCCGCGGCGATGCCGATCTCGGCGCACAACTCCAGCACCCGCGGCACGTCGTTGCCGTAGACCAGGACCATTTGCAGTTCATCGTCGAGCAACTGGCTGAAGTTCATCAACGTGTAACCGCCGTTTTCCTTGTTCAGGCTTCTCATCTGCACCTGAATGCGGTTGAGTGCGGTCAGCGCTTCAGTCTTGGCCAGTTGCTTGGGCTTGAGATTGAAATCCACCCCCGGGCCAAACGAGGCAACGATTTGTGCGAACAGATCGACGTAGGTATCGGCCTGGAACAGCACAGTTTCCGGCAGGCTGCCGACCACTACCCACTCACCCAGCGGAATCGGGAAAGTGTCGTCGTAGTTGATGTCCGGATTGGCTGCCAGAAAAGCATCGGCATCGGCGTAGGCCTGAGCGGCTTCGTCAGCCACTTTCAGAATCTCATCCTCGCCCATGCAGCCGGAGCTGATTTTGCTGATGAGTTCGACGAGTGCGGCTTTCATGAGGGCGGATCCTGTGGCGGAGGTGAATTTTCAGGGCGCGAAGGATAGCGCATTCTGCCCTTCGCCACAGTCCGTGGACTTTACGCCAGCAATTTTTCCAACTGCGCGGTGGTATCGACTGCGCCCATGGTCCGCGCCGCATCCAGCGCGGTCACACCATTGGCGTCCTTGGCCTTCGGATCTGCGCCCTGGCCGATCAGGTAATCGACGATTTCAACGCGGTTGAACATTGCCGCCATCATCAACGCGGTACGGCCGTCGAAGGAAGAACCTTCAATTTCGGCGCCCGCCTCGACCAGCGCTTTGACCACCGCCAGATCGCCCTTGAACGCAGCGCCGGCAATCGGGCTCTGGCCGTTACCGTTGCGCATTTCCGGATCGGCTTTGTGTTTGAGCAAGACCTTCACCGCATCAACATGGCCGTAGTAGCTGGCGAGCATCAACAAGGTGTCGCCCTTGCTGTTTTTCAGGTTCACCGGCAGCCCGGCGGTGACCAGGCGATCGAGCATCTCGGCATCACCGTCGCGCGCCTTGTTGAAAACCTGCTCGGTGAATTCGGCAGCTTCTTCAGGGGTCATCTGGCGGCTTTGGTCGGACATGGGGCACTCCATTTCGGTCTATCGGAAAGCCGACAGTTTCCCGAGCGCGACGGTAGCTGTCACTCGGTTTTTTCCGAGCGCCCCGATAGCCACACTCAATATCGATGTTTGCCCTGTTGAATTTCAGCGAGGATTTGCTCACTGACATGCACATAGGTTTCGCTGCCCGGCAGCCAGGCGAAGATCGGGTCATCGCCCGTGAGCCCGGGGTCAAAGCCTTCCGTTTTCAAGCGGGTCTTCTGGTATTTGAAGGTCCCGGTGGTTTCCATTTTCACTTTCACCCGCAGGAACAACGGCACGGCATAGGCCGGCATGCGTTGCCGGGCGAAACTCAGCAGTTCGGCGAAATCCAGCGTGGCCAAGGATTCGGCGGGAGTGATCGCGGCCATGCCTGCACGACCGTTGGTGTTGGGGATTTCAACGCCGTAGGCCACGGCTTCAGAAATCAGCGGGTGCTGCAGCAACAGGTTCTCGACTTCGGTGGTCGACACGTTTTCGCCCTTCCAGCGGTAAGTGTCGCCGAGGCGATCGACAAATTGCGCATGGCCGAAACCGATGTTGCGCAGCAGGTCGCCGGTGTTGAAAAAGCGATCCCCCTTGTTGAACACATCGTGCAGTACGACGCGGGCGGTTTTCTGCGGATCGGTGTAACCGTCAAGCGGCGCCTTGTCGTCGATCCGCGCCAGCAGCAGACCCTGTTCGCCCTTGCCGACCTTGCGCATGAAACCATCTGCGTTGCGCAACGGCTCACCACTGTCGTGATCGTAGGCAACCAACTCCCAGGCCATCAGCGAAAACCCGACGGTATTGTCGAAATTGAGAATGTTGGTGAAGCCGATGTTGCCGTCGCTCGCGGCATACAACTCGCAGATATGCTCGACGGCAAAACGCGTCTTGAACTCGGCCCAGGCGCCGGGTCGCAAACCATTGCCGATCATCTTGCTGACATCGTGGCGACTGTCATCGGCGCTCGCTGGTTGCTCGACCAGATAGCGGCACAATTCGCCGACGTAACCGATCGTGGTAGCTCGATACCGACGCACATCATTCCAGAACTGGCTGGCGCTGAACTTGCGGCGGATGGCGAAACCCGAGGCGCCATTGATCGCCGATCCCCAGCACACGCACAGGCCCGTGGCGTGATACAGCGGCAAGGTGCAGTAGACGACGTCATCCGGGCGCATATCGAGGGCGATCATGCCGAAGCTCGCCGAACTGCGCATCCACCGTCCATGCTTGAACACCCCGGCCTTGGGCAGGCCGGTGGTGCCCGAGGTATAGATGTAGAAACACGGATCGTCGAAGAAGATTTGCGCGCTGCTCGGCGGGTTATCGCTGCTGGCGTCGGCACTGGCGCTGATCAGATTCACGTAACCCTCGGGCGCGATGCCCGGATGGCTGTAAGTGTCCTGATCAGCGACGAACCATGTCCGCGGTGCAGCGATGGAAACCTGATCACGCACGCCGGCATAAGCGGCGGTCAACTCTTCGCCGACCACGATGGCCACAGGCGCAACCAGATTGATGCTGTGGATAAGCGTGTCGCGCATCAGCGAAGTGTTGAGCAGCGCACTGACCGCGCCGAGCTTGGCCAGCGCCAGGATTGTCACGAGCAATTCCGCACGGTTCTCGATGAACACCGCGACCACATCGCCCTTGCCGATGCCTTGCTCGCTCAAATAATGCGCGATGCGATTGGCCCATTGGTTGACCTGCGTGTAAGTCAACGCCACGTCGCCCTGCAGCAACGCCACACCGTCCGGATTGCGCAGCGTCGCTTGCTCGAAGGTCCAGCCGAGGCCACACGTCTGGGTCGGATCCGTGACATTGGCTACCTTCATGCCTTTCACCACCCGCGGGATGGCTTTGGCAATCATCGGCAGTTTGCGGAGCATCATGCCCCAGGTAATCGTGTCGCTTGGTGCATGACGCATGAAAGCTCCCCGTTCGACCCTGACGCGTGGATCGCTATTCTTGTTATCGGGTAATGGCTGAGACCGCCCTGTTGAGGTCGGGGGTCGAGAGGGAAAGTACGTCAGCGCTCGCGGGGCTGTACACGCGGTTTTTGCAATGATTTGTATCCCGTCGCGCCGCCGTGCCGAGCGCTGATTCTGGTACGGGCGTTTGGTTCCGTCGTCAGGAAAAAATCACGCAAAATGCAGGATGCACGATGGCCATTCATGCAGTTTGCACGACGCCTGCAAAATGCAACAATTTTAACTGTTTGATTTTAAAGGAATTTAATTCGCATCAATACTGGCACAAACGCTGCAACTACCTCCGCATGCTTGCCATTCAAGTACATACGGAGCTGATGACATGAGCCTGATTCAAGAAAAATTTACATCGCTGTTCTCCAACTACGAAGTCAGCACTGCCCCACGTCCTGACGGTGGCATCCTGCTCACTCTGCGTAGCAGCGACGGCAAAGTCTTCAAACGCGCACTCTCGTATCAGCAACTGCACGCCGGTGACCAATTGTCCTGGGCGATCAGCGCGATCCGCCGTGACCTGGCCGAACAAGCCAGCGAGCTGCCGCAAATTGCAATGCTGCAGAGCCAGCAGCGTTTTGCTCTGCCGACCTATCACTCGCTGTAATTTGCTCAAACAAAAACAGGCCGTGGAGCATGCGTTCCACGGCCTGTTTGTTTATGTCTGCCACGTATCACTGTGGGAGCGAGCCTGCTCGCGAATGCGGGGTTGTCAGATACAAATTACTTCACTGACACACCGCTTTCGCGAGCAGGTCCCTCCTACATGTCCACTGTAGGGTCAGAACGCTTCCGGTTCGATTCCAGTAAAGCTGTCAACCGTCACGTGCCCTGCCAACTCCCCGCCTTCACGCGCCAGGCCACAAGTCTTCATGCCGGCCGACTGGGCAGCGTCGAGCTCTTCGACGATGTCTGACAGGAACAGGATTTCATCGGCTCCAACACCGACCGTCTGCTGAATGTTGCGGTAGGACTGTGCCTCGCGCTTCGGCCCTGATGTGGTGTCGAAATAGCCGCTGAACAGCGGCGTCAGATCCCCCGCCTCCGAGCAACCGAAAATAAGTTTCTGCGCCTGAATCGAGCCGGACGAGTAAACAAACAGTTGATAACCGGCCGCATGCCAACGTTGCAGCGCTTCAACGGCATCTGGATAAACATGCCCTTTCAACTGCCCGGCCTCATAGCCCTGCGCCCAGATCATGCCTTGCAACGCCTTCAGCGGCGTGGCCTTGCGGTCTTCGGCGATCCAGCTCAAGAGGATTTCAACAACCCGTTCAACATCGGCCTGCGCCTCGTTGCTCTCCCGGCGCACGGCATCGAGTTGTTCCGCTACGTCAGCCCGGGATGCATTCTCGCGCACGAAATCAGGCAAGTGTTTGGCGGCGTACGGAAACAACACGTCGAAGACGAAGCTCACCGCGCTGGTGGTGCCTTCGATGTCGGTGAGGATGGCTTTGATCGACACGGTTTCAGTCCTCCAGACGCGGGAAGCGGCCGGCGATGTCTTCGCCGGTGAAATTGGCAACCCAGCCTTCCGGGTTATTGAACAGGCGGATCGCCACGAAATGCGGATGCTCGCCCATGTCGAACCAGTGTTTGGTACCGGCCGGAACCGAGATCAGGTCGTTCTTTTCACAGAGCACGGCATAGACGTAATCGTCGATGTGCAGGGTAAACAAGCCACGACCGGCGACGAAAAATCGTACTTCGTCTTCGCCATGGCGGTGTTCTTCAAGAAACTTGGCGCGCAGCTCGGCTTTTTGCGGATGATCACTGTTGAGGCTGATCACATCGACGGTGATGTAGCCGCGTTCGGTCATCAGCTTGTCGATCTGCTCTTTATAAGCACTGATGACTTCTTCCTGAGTGGCACCAGGCTGGATCTTCGCGGCGGCTTGCCAGCGGTCGAAACGCACGCCCTGCTCGGCCAGCGTCGAGGCGATGTCTTCGAAATGGGTCAGCACCTTGTTGGGAATCTCAGGGCTGGAAACGTGATAAACGGACAGGCTGCTCATGGGCAATTCCTCGGTAGCGGCGGCGCCGTCCGGCTCTTCAAGACCGGTCGGGCGCAGCGTGTCATCAGGCAAACGGGCTGTTTCTGGTGAACTCAGCCTTGGCGGTTCATGACGCTGCGGGTTTTCAACTCGCATTCAAACAGGAATTCAAAGGCCTCGATCTGTCGCAGCGCGTCGCTCATCTGCGCGCCCCAGGTGTAGAGACCATGGCCGCGAATCAGATAACCGACGCAATCGGGATGGGCGTCGAGCCAAGGCTGCACCTTGGCGGCGAGGCGCGCAATGTCCTGATCATTGTCAAAAATCGGCACGCGCACCCGCGATTCGTGGGTGGAAATGCCGCTGAAGGCTTTTTGCAGTTCGTAGTCTTCGAACTCGATGAAGTCTTGCGGAGTCAGGCGCGACAACACCGTGGCATTCACCGAATGAGTGTGCAGCACCGCGCCGATTTCCGCGCGCCAGCTGTAGAGCTGGGTGTGCAATAAGGTTTCGGCGGAAGGTTTCTTGCCCGGTTCCAGGCTATTGCCAGACAGATCGGTGGCGAGTACGTCATCCAGACTCAACTGGCCCTTGTGCTTGCCCGACACCGTCAACAACGCTTCGCTTGGCGACAGGCGTGTCGAATAATTGCTGCTGGTGGCTGGCGACCAGCCCCGGCCATATAAAAAACGCCCGGCGTCAACGATCTGCTGGGCGAGCTGTTCACGGCTAAGGCTCATGGCCTGTCCTCTTGCATACGTGTGGCAATGATAACGGCAGCGGCAAGCGCTGCGAGACTGGCAATACTAAAGGTCAGTGTCGGGCCGAGGGCATTCCAGCTGTAACCGGAATACAGCGCGCCGAGCGCCCCGCCGGTGCCGGCCAGTGCCGCATACAGCGCCTGGCCCTGACCTTGCTGGCGGGCGCCGAAACTACGTTGCACGAATGCGATGGCAGCCGCGTGAAAGCTGCCGAACGTCGCTGCATGCAGCACCTGGGCGAACAGCAGCACCCAGAGAAATTCCGCAAACGAACCGAGCAGCACCCAGCGCAACGCCGCCAGCAGGAAACTTGCCAGCAGCACCCGACGCAGGGAAAAGCGCGCCAGGATGCGACTCATGGCCATGAACATCAGCACTTCCGCCACCACCCCCACGGCCCAGAGCATGCCGATGACGCCACGGCTGTAACCGAGGCGTTCAAGGTGCAAAGTCAGAAAGGTGTAATACGGCCCGTGGCTCACCTGCATCAGCGCGACGCAGGCATAAAACGCCAGCACGCCGGGATGGCGCAATTGCTTGAGAAAACCCTCGCCCGCCGGCCGATTGCCTTGTGCCGGTTGCGCATTCGGCACCCACAGACTGCTGAGAACGATGCCGGCCATGATCAGCACCAGCGCAGCCGGGTAGATGTCCAGACTCAGCCATTCGAACAGCCGCCCAAGCACTACCACGGTGATGATGAAACCGATCGAGCCCCACAGGCGAATCTGGCTGTAGCGCGACGTTTGCCCCTGCAGATGCGCGAGGGTGATGACCTCGAACTGCGGCAGCACCGCGTGCCAGAAGAACGCATGCAGGGCCATGACCATCGCCAGCCAGGCGTAGGTCTGGCTGACGAAGATCAGCGAAAAGGTCAGCAACGTGCACACCGCGCCAAAGCGCACGATGGCCAGACGCCTGCCAGTGTAATCGCCGAGCCAGCCCCAGATGTTCGGCGCCACACAGCGCATCAGCATCGGAATCGCCACCAGCTCGCCGATGCGTGCGGCGCTGAAGCCGAGATGATCGAAGTACAGCGCAAGAAACGGCGCTGTCGAACCGAGCAAGGCGAAATAGAACAGATAAAAACTGGACAGCCGCCAGTAAGGAAGCGCCGCCACGCCGGTTATGCCGCGACGGCTTTGAGCGCAGCCATCAGAGCTGGCCCAGCACCGGCGTGCTCACGCGCACATCGGCGTTCTGCCCACGGTGGCGCAGCAGGTGATCCATCAGCACGATGGCCATCATCGCTTCGGCGATCGGCGTCGCGCGGATGCCGACGCACGGGTCGTGACGGCCCTTGGTGATCACGTCCACCGGGTTGCCATTCACGTCGATCGAGCGGCCCGGGGTGGTGATGCTCGAGGTCGGTTTCAAGGCCAGATGCGCAACGATTGGCTGGCCGGACGAGATACCGCCGAGGATGCCGCCGGCGTTGTTGCTGAGAAAACCCTCCGGCGTCAGCTCATCGCGATGTTCGGTGCCGCGCTGGGCGACACAGGCGAAACCGGCGCCGATCTCGACACCCTTGACCGCGTTGATGCTCATCAGCGCGTGGGCGAGTTCGGCGTCGAGGCGATCGAAAATCGGCTCGCCAAGACCCGGCATCACCCCTTCGGCGACCACGGTGATCTTCGCCCCGACCGAGTCCTGATCGCGGCGCAACTGGTCCATATAGGCTTCGAGTTCCGGGACCTTGTCCGGGTCAGGGCTGAAGAACGCGTTCTCTTCGACCGAATCCCATGTCTTGAACGGAATTTCGATCGGGCCGAGCTGGCTCATGTAGCCGCGAATGACGATGCCCTGACTCGCAAGGTACTTCTTGGCGATCGCACCGGCCGCTACGCGCATGGCGGTTTCCCGCGCTGAACTACGGCCACCGCCGCGATAATCGCGCTCGCCGTATTTGTGGTGATAGGTGTAGTCGGCGTGAGCCGGGCGGAACAGGTCCTTGATCGCCGAGTAGTCCTTGGACTTCTGGTCGGTGTTGCGAATCAGCAGGCCGATCGCGCAACCGGTCGTGCGCCCCTCGAACACGCCGGAGAGGATTTCGACTTCATCGGCTTCCTGGCGCTGAGTGGTGTGGCGGCTGGTGCCAGGCTTGCGGCGATCGAGGTCACGCTGCAGATCTTCCAGGGAAATCTCCAGACCCGGCGGGCAGCCGTCGACAATGGCGACCAACGCCGGACCATGGCTCTCGCCAGCGGTGGTGACAGTGAACAACTTGCCGTAGGTATTGCCGGACATGCAGGACGCTCCGTGAAATCAAACCCGAATTCTTGATGCGCGCCAGTATACGCAGGCTAACCGAGTAGTTCATCCTCGAACCTTAGTGGTGCTGGCGAGTCCAACCGGCACCTTGACCAATGATGGCGTGATGATGCTGCGAGTTCTGATCTTGAGTCTTACCCTCTTTACCGGCTTTGCCCAGGCGACAGTCCTACAACGCCCGATCACTCTGGACACTGGCAAAGGCGAACTTTTCGGTTCGTTGTTGCTGCCCAAGTCCGACAGCCCGGTGCCGATTGTTCTGATGATTTCTGGCTCAGGTCCTACCGATCGCGACGGAAATAACCCGGACGGCGGACGCAATGACAGCCTCAAGCGCTTGGCGTGGGTGCTGGCCAAACACAACATTGCCAGCGTGCGCTACGACAAACGCGGGGTCGCAGCGAGTCTGGCGGCCGCTCCCGATGAACGTGATCTGTCGGTAGAAGGCTATGCAGCAGACGCGGTGGCGTGGGGGCAGAAGCTCAAGGCCGATCCGCGTTTCGGCAAACTGATTCTGCTCGGCCACAGCGAAGGCGCGCTGATTGCCAGTCTGGCTGCGCCAAAGCTGGACGCAGCGGCGGTGATCTCGCTGTCCGGCAGCGCGCGCCCCGTCGATCAGGTAATCCGCGAACAGCTGGCGCGCAGCCTGCCGCCGCCATTGATGCTGCGCAGCAACGAACTGCTCGACAGCCTCAAGGCCGGCCATACCGATGACAACGTGCCGCAACCGTTGCAGGTGATCTTCCGCCCAAGCGTGCAGCCCTACCTGATTTCGCTGTTCCGTCAGGACCCGGCGCAAGCCTTTGCCCAGCTGAGAATGCCGGCACTGATCGTTCAAGGCAGCAACGACATTCAGGTCGGCACCGAGGACGCGAAGCTGCTCAAGGCGGCGAAACCGGACGCGCAACTGACGGTGATCGATGGCATGAACCATGTGCTGCGCATCGTCCATAACGACATGAAACGGCAACTGGCCTCCTACAAGGACCCGAATTTGCCCTTGGCCGCCGAACTCGGCGCTGCTGTCATCGAATTTATTGACGGAATTCGTGCAAGTTAACTGCGTTTTACCCTCCAGCCTCACAGAAAACGGCCGATAAGCCTTTGTCGCCAGCGCAACGTCTGGCGGCAAGCAGGGCTTGGACAGGATCTCGCCGTTATGACTGACACCCAGACTTCACCCGACACCAGCGCTGAAAAAGACGCACCGCCAGCGGTCGAACTGCCGTGGGCGGACGTTCAGGCCGAGCACCACAAGATGCTTCGCCTGGCGCCACTGCAGACCGACCGCAACACCGGCGGCCGGCCGTTGCGTTTTGTCGAATTCGGTTACGCCGAGCGCAACAGCAAAGAGCGCAGCCTGATGCGCATGGCGATCAAGCTGCCCAACCAGCGCGTGCGCAAAGAGCAGAATCATCTTGATGTGTGGGTCGACCACGCGAGCAAACGTGTGAGCTTCGGTCCCGACAGTGGCTTGCAGATCGAACCACTGAATCGCGGTATCGGCCGCTTCATGGCCGCGCAAGGCATCAATTGGGCTAAGAAGCGCTGGCCGGGATACACCGTTGACGGCATGGACCTGAACAACAAGGACGCACTCAACGAAGACACTCGCTTGCGCCGCGACCATTTCCTGCGCGTGCACGGTTTCGATGTGGCTTACGCCGACGCCCAGCATTTGAAAGGCAGCATCAAGGCGGTGCAGGTCGGTGATCTGCTGGGTGACTGGAACAACGAAAAGCTGCAGATCGTTGAAATTCTTGAAGCCGCACAGATGCTGCAGCAGGCTGAGCAGAATCTGGCTGAGCAGGAAGTGAAACTGAAAAAGCAGGAAGAGAAAGTCAGCAAGTTCAAGCGCGAAGACGCCGGGCTGCGCTTCACCATTACGTGCCTGGTGGCGTTTGCGGTGTTTCAGGCGGGGTTGTTGATCTGGATTGCTACGCACCGTTGATGGCTTGAGACCGCGTCGCGGCCATTCGCGAGCAGGCTCGCTCCCACAGGGGAATGCATTCCAATGTGGGAGCGAGCCTGCTCGCGAAGCTTTTAACCGGTCAGACGCGTGAGGCGAAAAGTGCCTGATGCGCGCGGCACTGCTCGGCTGTCAGCATGAACACGCCATGCCCGCCGCGCTGGAAATCCAGCCAGGCGAAATCGACTTCCGGGTACAACGCCTCGACGTGCACCTGGCTGTTGCCCACCTCGACAATCAGCAAACCTTTCTCGGTCAGGTGATCTGCGGCTTCGGCGAGCATGCGCCGGACCAGATTCAGACCATCATCCCCACAGGCCAGACCGAGTTCCGGCTCGTGCTGATATTCGTCCGGCATGTCGGCGAAATCTTCCGCGTCGACGTAGGGCGGGTTCGATACGATCACATCGAAACGCTGCCCCGGCAGGCCCTCGAAGCCATCACCCTGCACCGTGTAGACACGCTCATCGACGCCATGGCGCTCGATGTTCTGATTGGCCACTTCCAACGCCTCGAACGACAGATCCGCGAGCACCACTTCGGCGTTCTGAAATTCGTAGGCGCAGGCGATGCCGATGCAACCGGAGCCGGTGCACAGGTCAAGAATCCGCGCCGGCTCATCACCGATCCACGGTGCGAAGCGGTTTTCGATCAGCTCACCGATCGGTGAACGCGGGATCAGTACGCGCGGGTCGACAATGAACGACATGCCGCAGAACCACGCTTCACCGAGCAGATAAGCGGTGGGCACGCGATCTTCGATGCGGCGCTTGAGCAGGCGCTGCAGGTTGACCAGTTCGTCGTCCTCCAGCGCGCAATCGAGATAGCTGTCGGCGATTTCCCACGGCAGGTGCAGAGCGCCCAGTACCAATTGACGCGCCTCGTCCCAGGCGTTGTCGGTGCCATGGCCGAAAAACAGATCCTCCCCATGGAAGCGGCTGACGGCCCAACGGATATGGTCGCGCAGGGTACGAAGTCGGGAAGTGATCACGGCATAGAACTCCAAAAAAAACGACTGGCGATTCTAGCAGCCAAAACGCCCGCCGACGACGCAGGAAAAACCGCGCGGCAACGGTAGGAGATTTCTTTTTTTTGCATCAGGCATTGAACGGAACGTGTAACTTGACAAGGCTGCAGGCCAAGAACGACGGCGCCTACGATGGTAGCGATTCACAGAACCGCTCAGCCAGAGGACAATGTCGCAAAAGCCCCACCCCGAGGAGCCCCAGAATGTCCGTTCCAAAAACGATGTTTCAACTCAGCGGTCGCGGTTACGCAGCGGCCACACTGAGCCATGCCACCGTGGTCATCATCGATGCCCAGAAGGAATACCTCAGTGGCCCGCTCGCCCTGAGCGGCATGGACGCGGCCGTCGCGAACATCAAACAAGTGGTTGCCGCAGCCCGTGCCGCCGGTCGGCCGATCGTGCACGTGCGTCATCTCGGCACCGTTGGTGGCCTGTTCGACCCGCAGGGCGAACGTGGCGAATTCATCCCTGGCCTCGAACCGCAAGGTGATGAAACCATTATCGGCAAATTGCTGCCGAGCGCATTCCATGGCACCGAGCTGCTCGAACGCCTGCAAAACCTCGGCTCACTGGACCTGATCGTCTGCGGTTTCATGAGCCATTCCAGCGTCAGCACCTCGGTGCGCGCGGCGAAGAACCTCGGTTTCCGCTGCACCCTGGTCGAAGACGCCTGCGCGACTCGCGATCTGCCCTTCAAGGGCGGCGTGCTCAGCGCCGAACGCGTGCAGGAAGCGGAAATGGCGATCATGGCCGACAACTTCGCCACGCTGGCCAAGACTCAGGACCTGATCTGACCCTGCCCTTGTGAGCGGTGCATTGGCGCCGCTCATCCGCTATATCCGCTGATTTGCCGCAAATGCCATAGCCTCAGGAACAACCCGGTCAACTCCCGGTCGAAGGGCCGATACCATTGAGGAAGGTCGGAATGAAGTTATCCGATGGATTTGACGCACGCCGTTTGCGGCCCAAAGGCCAAAGCAACTGGCGTTTTCGATTTGGCGCGGCGATTTCGGCCATTCTGGCGACGTTCGGCGTGCTGCTGGCGATGGCCGGCGCCGCCAGCCTGCTCGGCCGCCCGCCGGCGCTGGGTGACCTGAACGCATCACCGCTGGGCTCGGCAATCATGCTCGCCGTCGGTTTGCTGTTTCTGTACTTCGGCGTTGCCCTGTGGCGCCGCTGCCGCCGTCGCGCACGGCAATCGCGGGAACTGAACATGTCCCCGCATCTGATGAAAAAACACGACTGACCTAACGGCCTGGCTTTTTGCCGGGCCGTTTTGTGTCGACTTGGGTAAACTGGCCGCCCTTCGCGGAGGCTGACATGCAAGACGACGATTTTTCTCTGTTCAAAAGTGCGATCCAGGGCGTCAAGCCGATCAAGCACGACCGCGCCGACACCGGCAAACCCAAGGCTGACCGCGCGCAGATCGCCAAGCTGCGTCAGTCCGCCACCGTGCGCAGCGACACCACCATCATTGACGGTCTTTCCGACCAGTTCGTGATCGACGTCGGCCCGGAAGACGAGCTGATGTGGTCCCGCGACGGTGTGCAAGAAAGCCAGATGCGCAAGCTCAAGGTCGGGCAGATCCCCTTCGAAGGCAGCCTCGACCTGCACGGCATGAGCGTTGAAAAGGCCCGCGAGACACTTTGGGCCTTTCTCGCCGAAGCGACCAAATTCGAAATCCGCTGCGTGCGCGTGACTCACGGCAAGGCTGTGCGCCTGGATGGCAAGCGCCCGATGATCAAAAGCCACGTCAACACTTGGCTGCGCCAGCACGCGCAAGTACTCGGTTTCTGCTCCTGTCAGGCCCGCCACGGCGGCGCTGGCGCGGTTTATGTGATGCTGAAACGGACGATGATGGAAGGTCGCGACGAATAAAGCCGTCACACCGAACTTGCAGGGTTGTGTCCGCCACCGTACCCTTGCCCTTTGCGAAAATCCCCACAGGTAGTTTCATGTCCCTGGAACAGAATTACACCGCGATTCTCGGCCAATTGGGCGAGGACGTGTCCCGCGAGGGCCTGCTCGACACGCCAAAGCGTGCCGCCAAAGCCATGCAGTACCTCTGCCGCGGTTATGCACAGACGCTCGAAGAGGTCACCAACGGTGCCCTGTTCAGCTCCGACAACAGCGAAATGGTGCTGGTCAAGGACATCGAGCTGTATTCGTTGTGCGAACACCACCTGCTGCCGTTCATTGGCAAGGCGCATGTCGCCTATATCCCGAGCGGTAAAGTGCTGGGCCTGTCGAAAGTGGCGCGGATCGTCGATATGTACGCCCGTCGCCTGCAGATTCAGGAAAACCTCAGTCGCCAGATCGCCGATGCGGTAATGCAAGTCACCGGCGCGCTGGGCGTGGCCGTGGTGATCGAAGCCAAGCACATGTGCATGATGATGCGCGGCGTGGAAAAGCAGAATTCGTCGATGATCACGTCGGTGATGCTCGGTGAGTTCCGTGAAAACGCAGCAACCCGTAGCGAATTCCTCAGCCTCATCAAGTAATTCGCAACAGAAAACAGCCGGCGTTGATCGCCGGTTTTTTTTCGCCCATGAAAAATCGGGTAAGCTGCGCGCCTTTCTTCATTTGCACCGTGAGGCTTTCAACGTGTTCGTCAAAGCGCTTCGTGTCGGCCTCGGCCAACTGGTTATCTTCATCGACTTCATCACCCGCCCGGGCAAGAAGAAACGCCCCGCCGCTGCTCAGGCGCAAGTCGACGCTGCCGCAAAAGATCTGACGCTGTATCAGTTTCACGCCTGTCCGTTTTGCGTTAAGACCCGTCGCGCCCTGCATCGCCTGAATGTGCCGGTGGCGCTGAAAGACGCGAAGAACAACGAGCAGGATCGCCAGACGTTGCTGGAACAGGGCGGCCGGATCAAAGTGCCTTGCCTGCGTATCGAAGAGAACGGGCAGACTACCTGGATGTATGAATCCAAGGTGATCATTGATTATCTGGACAAGCGGTTTGCTGCAGTCTGATGTTAATGGGTTGGAGCGCTAGCCGCCTTCGCGAGCAGGCTCGCGAAGAGGCCCGCACTGACAACGCCGGCCCTTGGGCCGGCGTTTTGCTAGGCCGCTCTCTCCAGCTGCGCCCGCCGCACCACTGCCGCCAGCCGCTTCAATCCCTCATCCAGGCGCGCCGGATCAATGTGGCTGAAGTTCAAGCGCAAATGCCCGTGATGTTTGTCCGGCTCGGGAAAGAACGGCTCACCCGGCATGAACGTCACATCATTGGCCAACGCCTCGTTGAGCAATGACCGCGTATCCAGCGGCTGCTTCAACGTCAGCCAGAAAAACAGCCCGCCCTGCGGCATGTTCCACTCCGCCAGATCGGCAAAATGGCTTTCCAGCGCCAACTGAAACGCATCACGCCGCTGCCGGTAGAAATCACGCAGTTCGCTTAAATGCTGTTGATACTTCTGCGAGCCGATCCATTGCAGCGCCTGCCACTGGCCGATGCGATTGGTGTGAAGATCTGCCGATTGCTTGAGCTTGAGCAGGTGCGGGAACAGATCCGGGCTAGCGATGAGGTACCCGACACGCAATCCCGGGAGCAAGGTTTTCGAGACGGTGCCGGTATAGATCCAACTGGCTTTTTTCAGGCGCGCGGCAATCGGCTTGGCACTGCCGCCATCGAAGGTCAGCTCGCGGTACGGCTCGTCTTCAATCAGGGTGACGCCGAACTCATCGAGCAACGCGGCGACGGCTGCGCGTTTGGCCTCGCTGTAGCGTACGGCGGATGGATTCTGGAACGTCGGGATCAGGTAGATAAATGCCGGGCGGTGCTGTTGCAGACGGTTGCGCAGTTGCGCCAGGTTGGGACCGTCGGCTTCCTGCGGCACGGTCAGGCAGTCGGCGCCGAACAGCTGGAAGATTTGCAGCGCGGCCAGATAGGTTGGCGCCTCCAGCAGAATTTCCGTGCCCTTGTCGATGTACAGCTTGGCCGCCAGATCCAGGGTTTGCTGCGAGCCGCTGACCACCAGCACCTGACTCGCCTCGCATTCCAGACCAAGCGCCCTCGCCTCTGCCGCCAAGGCTTCACGCAAGGCCGGCTCGCCTTCGCTCATGCCGTACTGACCAAGCGATAACGGCAACTCCGCCCACTCCACTTTCGGCAACATCGCTTCGGCAGGCAAGCCGCCGGCGAATGACATCACTTCTGGACGCTGAGCGGCAGCAAGGATTTCTCGGATCAAAGAACTTTTCAGGCGCGAGACACGTTCGGAAAAAGCCATGGAGGTCACCGTAGCGAGGGATGCGAAAAATGAGTCAAACTGATTGACTGAAATTACGACAGCTTGAGCGAGTACGTCAACATGCTTGACCTTAAGAACCCCACTAGCCAGCAACAGGCCATGGAAGCGTTTTTCTTCGGCTACCAGGCGTTCACTGCCAAGGCTGATGAAATGCTCGAGCGCCGCGGACTCTCGCGGGTGCATCAGCGCATCGTGTTTTTCATCGCACGCTACCCGAACCTCAGCGTGAAGGAGCTGCTGGCCCTGCTCGGCGTGAGCAAACAGGCGCTGAACATGCCGCTGCGCCAGTTGCAGGAGATGCATCTGGTCGACAGCGTCGCTTCACAGACGGACAAACGTAAGCGCCTGCTCGAGCTGACGGCGGAAGGCGCGAAGTTCGAGCAGGCGTTGCGCCGTGAGCAGGTGAAATTGCTCGAGCGGGTGTTTGCCGAGGCTGGGGAAGCGGCGGTGAATGGCTGGTTGGCGGTGAATCTGGCCTTGGGTGGCAGTCTGACAATTCTTGAGTGAATCAACAGGCGCTTTCGCGAGCAGCCACGCTCCCACAGGGGAACGCATTACAAAGGTAGAGCGAGCCTGCTCGCGAATGGCTTGATAGCCATATATCCCTATCAACAAAAAAATCGGCGACAAAACCCAAAACAATATTTGCTTTATTTGTACACAAAAGCATAATCCACTGCGTGCGAGTTCCTGACTACACGGTCAACAAATTCGCGTATGCCTCAAAGGGCCGCTGCCACCCCTCATGGGTCCGGCCCTGGAAATAACAATAAAACTCTTGAGGAGTACTCGCTGTGGAAAGCCGCAAATCCGAAGCACCGCCGCTCGAGCTCACGCCGCCATTACGCAATGGCCTGCTGGAGCGTCTGTTCAAACTCAGCTTGCATGGCACCACGGTGAAGACCGAGCTGATTGCCGGTCTGACAACCTTCATCACCATGGCTTACATCATCTTCGTCAACCCGAACATCATGGCCGACGCCGGTATCGATCACGGTGCGGCCTTTGTCGCCACGTGTATTGCCGCGGCATTGGGCTGCCTGTTGATGGGCCTGTACGCCAACTGGCCGGTCGGCCTGGCACCGGGCATGGGCCTCAACGCCTTCTTCACCTACACCGTGGTCGGCACCATGGGCTACAACTGGGAAACCGCGCTCGGCGCGGTGTTTGTTTCGGGTGTGCTGTTCATGTTCCTGACCTTTTCGCGGATTCGCGAGTGGCTGCTCAACAGCATTCCGGTCAGCCTGCGTTTTGCGATGGGCGCCGGTGTCGGTCTGTTCCTCGGCCTGATCGGTCTGAAGACTGCCGGGATCGTCGTCGACAGCCCGGCGACGCTGATCAAACTCGGCTCGCTGCGCGAACCCGGCCCACTGCTGGCCGCGATCTGCTTCCTGATGATCGCGATCCTCAGTTACCACCGCGTGTTCGGGGCGATCCTCATCAGCATCATCACCGTCACCCTCGCCGGCTGGGGTCTGGACCTGGTGCACTACGAGGGCATCATGTCCGCGCCGCCGAGCCTGGCGCCGACCTGGATGGCAATGAACGTCGCCGGTGTGTTCAACGTCAGCATGATCAGCGTGGTGCTGGCCTTCCTCTTTGTGCACATGTTTGACACCGCGGGCACCTTGATGGGCGTGGCCCAGCGCGCCAATCTCGTCGCGGCTGACGGTCGCATCGAAAACCTCTCGCGGGCGATGAAGGCCGACAGCGCATCCAGCGTATTCGGCGCCGTGGTTGGCGTGCCTCCCGTGACAAGTTACGTGGAAAGTGCCGCCGGCGTCGCCGCTGGTGGTCGGACTGGTCTTACCGCCGTCACCGTGGGTGTGCTATTTATAGCGGCCATGTTCTTCGCCCCGTTGGCTGGCATGATTCCCGCTTATGCCACGGCTGGCGCACTGATCTACGTGGCGATGCTGATGATGGGCGGCATGGCCCACATCGAATGGGATGAAGCAACCGACGCGATTCCGGCGATTGTCACGGCGATCATGATGCCGCTGACCTTCTCCGTTGCCGACGGCATCGCATTGGGCTTCATCACGTATGTGGCGCTGAAGGCCGGCACCGGCAAGTACAAGGAAATTTCCGTCAGCCTGTGGGTGCTCTGCGCGATCTTCATCGCCAAGTTCATCTTCCTGTAAGCGCTGCGCGGTTCAGGCTTCAAACCAGCCTCACCCTCACGGGTGGGGCTTTTGCGCATTTCGATAACAACAAAGGAGCAAAACGATGAGTCTGGAAACCTGGCTGCTGTTCAGTGGCGCTGCACTGGTGGTGATCCTGATCCCGGGGCCGCTGTCGTTGCTGATGATCAGCAACAGTCTGAATTATGGTTTGCGCCGGTCTTACCCGGCGTTTCTCGGCGGGGTGATTGCCTCGGTCTGCCTGCTCAGCGCTTCGGCGCTTGGCCTCGGTGCTCTTTTGCTGGCATCTGAGCAGCTGTTCAGCGCACTGAAAATCGTCGGCGCGCTGTACCTGTTCTATCTCGCCTGGCAAAGCTGGCAACAATCGCGGCAGCCATCCACGGGCGCCGAAGTCCCTGACGCCGCACCGGTGCCGCGCTTTCGCACACTGTTCGGGCGTGCCTTCGTATTGGGCGCGAGCAATCCGAAGGACATCCTGTTCTTCGCCGCATTTCTGCCGCAGTTCCTCAGCGCCAACCAACCTTTTCTGCCGCAATTGCTGATCATGATCGCGACCTGGGTGGTACTCGACCTGTGCTGCAAGCTGGCATACGGCCTGGGCGCCCATGGCGCAGCGCGGTATCTGCGCAGCGGTAAAGGCCAGAGCTGGTTCAACCGGATCAGTGCCGGATTGTTTGGCGGCGCCGGCGCGGCATCACTGCTCAGCAGTCATTAAGTAATGGCTGTTCATCCCGACTGAACGGATTCGAGTCGGGATGCTGCTGTTTACAATTAACCAAGGCGCGCCCAACCCTGTAATCATTGACGAGCAATACACCGCAACAACCCCTTTATATACAGCGCTCAAAGAGGCACCTTAATATCCGCTGCAATTCGAAACGACAGCCTGAACAAGGAAGTTCTCATGGCCACTTTGATACAAAACGCCTCGATTCAAACCGATCCTGCAATAGAACCAAACAATCATAAAGTTACCGACACGGTCGTTATCACGGATATGCTTTTCGAGAGCAACGAGCGCACGTCTGCAACGATCGACTTTCCCGAACACCCTTCCAAGCGTAACCAATTGAAGTTCGCGGACGAAATATTCGGCCCTCTGCAAATTGGCGACATATCGATAACGCGGGTTGCGCTTGACAGTCTGGGAGCGACCGTCGACGGCAAACCATTGAGTGGTCGCAACACCTTCAGTCGAGTGCTGAAGCGTTCTTTTATCGATGCCGTGCAATTGGACCTGAACAAGGTCGAACATGCCATGAAGGCTGCCACCGGCAGTGACAGTTATTTATTGCCAACCCTGCTGTTTGAAATGGCCAGTCATCGCCCCTTGACCGCCCCCGTGCTCTTCAGCGGTCGCGTTACTGATGAGCACGAACCGGGCAACTACCGGCGCAAGCTGGTGAAACTCGCCAATGCGGCACAGGCACTCGACCTGCAGCATGTGCATCTGCCTCAACACCATCCACGCTGGAAAACATTGACCAAAAGCTACGCAACACTCGGCTCCAGCGTAGGTATTCAAGGCTTCGGGATATTCATGGGGCTGCGCGGAGTCTTCGATGCAATCAAGACAAAGAACACCGCAGAGATCGCGATCAACAGCGCAGGCATCGCTTCGGAACTTGGCTCGATCGCCGTCGACATTGGCGTCAGCAAAGCTGCCACCCAAATGCTCACTGTCGGGCAACATGCCTACCGTGACTTCGCCAGAACCCGAATGGCCCTCAGGCTGGGCCGTTCAGGCGGTCTGCTCGGGGGCGCGCTGACGCTGCCTTTCGATATCTACACCGCCGTGCGATCCATGAATGCTGCCGAGAACGCCACGGGCAAGGAAGCAATGGATCATTACGTCAGCGCCGGTCTGAGTATTACCAGCGCCGCCATGACGGTGATTCTCGGCGCCGCGGCGATGGCCGGCTTTTCCTTCGCCGGCCCGGTTGGACTGGCTGCCGGTGCAATGCTAGCCATCGGCTCGCAGGTCTATGGTGCGGTGCGCATTGTCGACGATATCGACGACTACATAGAACTCACTCTGGATGAGCGTTGGCGCACTGGCTGGTTTTCGTTCTGCATGGCGGATATCGATCAGCACGTTCAAGACCGTTATATCAAGGCCAAGACGCTGTTGCAGCATTCCATCAAGTTGAAGGCGACGGCGAGAAAATTGCTCGACGGCCCTCTCAAGGACAGTACCGAAGCCATCATCAATGGCCAATTCGAAGTCCGCCTGCGGCCCACCAGAGTCTGGAAGCGAAACTGGTGGACGAAACGCGACGCCTGGGAATCGGTACATGTTCCTGAAATAGTCGGCCTGGATGACACCATCGATGCCCGTGAAGGCGTCACACAGAACACGCCTGGCGCCGAACTAGGCACCCCGGCAGACAACAAGAGCGTTATGTGGCTGCTGGCCGAAGGTCGAGACTCAATCAAGGGGGTCGAAAAAAAACCGAACGTCTTTCATTACAAATCCGGGAAAAAAGACCTCACCGGTGGCGAGAAAAACGACCAGTTCGTGTTCGACAATGCGGCCGAATTCCTCAAGCAAGATGTGGATGCAACAGAACATTCGATACTGCGAGGTGGCGCAGGCCAGGACACGCTGGTGCTCGGTGGCCGTTACTCCGATTACCGCACCGATAAAACCGGTTATGACGTGGACCTGCTGGCCGGCACGCTGCAGATCATTTCGACCGACAAATCAAGCGAACAGGGCAAAAAGTATGCCTTGCACAGTTTGCTGGACGGCATTGAAAACGTTGAAACCGTCAACGGCGCCGCGAGCGTCGTGACCGGTACGGCGCAAAGCAACCTTATCAAGGCCCGCGGTAGTGACGTGATCGAAGCGGGTGCCGGCGATGATCAGATCTACCTGCTGCACAAGAATGCCAAGGCATCCGGTGAAACGGGCGCCGATCAATATTTGATTGCACATGTGGCCGGACGCTTCTCGATCTTCGAAGATGGCAAACAGCCAAGCCATATCGTACTGAACTGGAAAAAAGAGCTTATTGACTCATGGCACATCGAGGGTAACGACCTGGTTATCACTTCGGGGTTCGAGTTTCATGAACAATCAAAAAACATCTTGACCATTCATGATGTCTACGAAACAAAAGCCAACGTCCGCCTACTGATCAATAGGGATCTGACTTTCATCACCAGCGACGGTTTCCATTTCAGATTTGAGCTGCCGGAGAAACTTTCAAAGGACGAAACGGCAGACTTTGCTGAAATACTGATCAAACTTGGTCAGTCACAACAACCCATTATCGTTTACGCCGAAGAGTGCTGGATCAGGCATCAGCAGGAAGCGAGCTATTACTTGCCCCGCTCCAGCAACATGACAACTTTTTACTCGGTGCTGCGCGCTGAGACCGTCACCAGAATCTATCTTGATTACAGCAGCGATGAATTGACAAAGGCCGAGGCGCATTTATTCGCATACAAACCCAAGTCCTATCACCTGACAGCAGGGTGTCATCTCGTTTATCACTTTGGCGAAAAGCGGATCAAACTGAATTATTTCGCCGCCGCTCGTAATGAAGGCGAACAAGACAACCTGACAAAAATGTTGCGCACCATGGCTGTCCGGCCGTTTTACCGTTATGTACTGATTTTCAATGACGGTGTCGCCATCAATGCCGGCCTCTCGGATGAAACCGATGTCCTGCCGGCCTTCACCGATTACAGCATACCAAGGGACTGGATCAGGCAAATGAAGCTGCCCTTGCCAGTCCGCTCGCGACGCTACAGTTATGCCCTGCCGGAAAACAGGGCGTACGAAATGGGCAATCGCAACTGCTGTGCCACGCTAACCGCGCAGACCGTGCAAACCGCGATGGAAAGCCTGGTGGGAGAAGGCTCCACGTACTTGATACACCTCGTTGCCAACATGACACTGCGACTTTCTACACCGGGCGCCCTCGCCAGCTCGACCGTGCGCCTGATGCACTCCTCTACGTGGGAGCTCGATGCCACAAAACTCGGGCCCGTCGATATCAGACTCTCGAACAATCAGCTATCCATCGGCACCTGTACTGTTTACCTACCGGTGTACGAAAGCGAGGACTTGATTGATCAGATTCGAGTCATCACTGAGAACGGAGTGGTGCATACAGTCGATCTGGTGTTTGACCGGGTCTACCGCGATGGCCTTGATGCACGATTCTTTGAAGCCCCCAACGCTACCAGACCGCTGCCCTCAGCACTGGCCTCGCTGGCCAGCGAGGTGGTGAAGGTCAGAAACGCGGGCTGGATCTTCGATGAGTCAGCGGCAGTGAGTTACAGCTTTGCCGCACACGGCTGGGTATTGCGTGCCGATAACTCGCGAGTTGAAGCATCCGAGTTGCAAGTGGCCAATCGTTGCAGCCATCAGTCCGGGATCTTCCTGCCGACGCCAACCCTCAATGTCCCTGTAGCGTAACGGCAAAACGATTAATCGACAGCACCCTTTGCAACCCTGCGCTTTGCCAGGCGCCTGCGCGCGCCTGCGCATCCACTTCATGAGTAGTTCAGTATGGCCAAACCACCCAAAAAAGTTTCTGTCACGACAAAAACCAACCTCCCCGACGCCTCCGGCTCAGGTTCGCCGACACGCAGCAACACCATCGGTCTGCACATGCCGGATGCCTTGCTGCTGGGCATTCAACCGCCACCCCTCAGCCGGGGCGCCGACACCTCCGCAGCGGTTGATCGCCAGCCTGCGGTGGTCATTCATGAGTTGCCGCCGACAGCGAATCGTATTGGCACCACTCGGAACGCGATCCCCTGGCCACAGGAGCGCGCTCACGAGCTGATTGCCGTGCCAGACAAGAGTGGTCTGTTCACCGGTCCGGATCAGCGAACGTACGCACAAATCGATAGTGAAGGACGGTTCGTGGTCGAACAGGATCTGCACGGCAACTACCATTTACCCCTGACTTTCGCCCCCGGTGTCACCGGCCTCGCCCTGGCTCCCAACGAAGGCCAGGCGAGCTGGAGCATCCAGCGCCCTGACAGGCCATCGATCCGGCGCGCTCCGACTACCGTGGCCAGCCCCGACTATCTGACCCCGTCGGACGTCAACACGCTGACCAAGCCGCAAATGGCCACTAATGGCATTCGCTACAACAAGCTCAAGCAGACCTTTGTCACCACGGTTGACGGAACAGTCATGGTGCGCAAAAACAAGGACGGCGACTATCAGCAGGCGTCAGCGGCAAGCCATGCGGCACCGGAGATATTTTTTGAACAGATCGCGGGAACCGTGTTCTGGCGGCAGAAAGCACCCGGCACCCAGCCCGCAGAGCCCCCATCATCCAGCCGACAGCCGGTCGCCCAGGCCGAAGAGCCCATCGCCGGCCCGAGCAAACGGCCACGGCTTGAGGAGACTACAGGGCAAGCACCCAGCGCCCAGGATCACCATCCGGCGTATTTCTGGTTGCCCTGGGGCCATTTGAACAAGCCTGCCGGGATCGAATCGGTGCAGCTCGGCTGGTTGCATTATCCCATCGTGCCCGTTGGCTCAAACCCCGCGCCCCGGGTGTTTTTCGTGCTTCATCCCGAGTTCGCGCCAACGCACTTCGAGGCATTCGAACACATGCTGGCCACCGCCCCCGGCTTGCAGCCGGTGGCCACGTTTCGAATCGGCAACGATCCAGGTGAAATACATCCGGGCAAACACTTTTTCGAAGCGCCAATCACCCAATCCGTTGCTCGTGCATTCCCCGATTTTTCTGACGCCACCGCGCGCGCCGTGGCCCGACGACTATTCGAACTGGCCGACCACTCGCCGACGATCACCGGCACCGGGCTGCTCAACATTGATGCTGCGTTGCAGCAATGGCAGCACCGGCCGCTGTCTACGACGCCGGCCCAGACCCGCGCCGACCCGATGAGCATGCTGACCGTGGCGCCGGATATTGACCTTGGCGGAAAAAGACTGATTCCGATGCCTTCCCAAGTCGACAGTGAGCTGCAACGCCTGACCTTCGATCCGCAGCGTTTTCCAGCGGCCTGGAATCACTACTCAACCTATCCCTCGGACCTCAACCTGAGGCGGCTGATCGGTTCCTTGCTGGTTAACAGCGGCTACGAATTATTCCCGCTGACGTATGAACATCGCATACCGACGCTGGTTTTCAAACGGGCCCACCACGATCAGATTTTCTTCCTCAAACTGGGAGCGATCGACCAGGCAGGCCTCACTCATGTGCCCGGCAATGAACTGACCGAACCGAGCACACCCGCGCGAATCGGCCAGGACGCCTTCAAGGCGCTGACCGAGGCCGCCGCGCAAAACAAAGTGGTCTGGCTGATCGGCGGAGTGTTGAAGGTTGCCGGCAAGCCTGACTCGGTATTCATCATTCGCGAACGCTGAGCATGGCGCTCGGTCGCCGGATTGGAGGGAACATTGCGGCCATAAAAAAAGCCCGCAGTGTGGGCGGGCGAAAGACCAAAGAAGCTATATGCGCAGTCGCTTCCCGGTGGGGGCAGCTGCTTGGGGGTCAGCTGCCCCGATACGTGGAATAGCTGTAAGGCGAAATCAGCAGGGGCACGTGATAGTGCTCCTGCTCGGCGGAGATGCCGAAACGCAACACCACCACGTCGAGAAATGCCGGCTCGGGCAGTTGCACACCGCGGGCGCGGTAGTAATCGCCGGCGTGGAACTGCACCTGATAAACGCCAGTGCGATAATCGTCGCCTTGCAGCAACGGTGCGTCGACCCGGCCATCGCTGTTGGTTGTCGCACTGGCGACCAATTCCAGCTGCGATCCTTCAACGCGGTACAGCTCGACCTTGATCGAGCTGCCCGGGCAACCGTGTGCAGCGTCCAAAACGTGTGTTGTCAAACGTCCCATTGATTCTGCGCGCCTGGCCGCAACAAGCGGTCAGACCTCGCGCCTCCCGAAGTCAGTTGAAAAGGAGACCGCACCGATTCGGAGCACGAAACGCTGCGGCGAGCGACTGATTAAGACACTTTTCAAAAAAATTGTACACAATAAAAACGACATTTTTCGCCTCACCCCCGCCATCCGGGCCTTTATCGCCAATCTACAGACAATGCGCCTGATCATTGAACCTTCTATTCATTAGCTGACTGGTCAGGCAGGTTTCTTGCAGGCTCGAACCGCTAGCAGCAAAAGATGACAGCCGGTGAAAAATGCGAAAATTCAGGCTTACAAAATGTAAATAAAGTTGTATACAATCAGCCCATCGCTGTGACGCCAGCCTGCCAGGCCGCCACACCAATCTGTCAACGTACAAGAAGGAAGACTGCAGTGAGCGCTGACTACCCACGCGACCTGATCGGTTACGGCAGTAACCCTCCTCACCCACACTGGCCGGGCAATGCCCGGATCGCCCTGTCCTTCGTGCTCAATTACGAAGAAGGTGGCGAGCGCAATATTCTGCACGGCGACAAGGAATCCGAAGCCTTTCTCTCCGAAATGGTCGCTGCCCAGCCGCTGCAAGGCGCGCGCAACATGAGCATGGAATCGCTTTACGAGTATGGCAGCCGCGCCGGCGTCTGGCGGATTCTGAAACTGTTCAAGGAATTCGACATTCCGCTGACCATCTTCGCCGTGGCCATGGCCGCCCAACGTCACCCGGACGTGATCCGCGCGATGGTCGATGCCGGCCACGAAATCTGCAGCCACGGCTACCGCTGGATCGACTATCAGTACATGGATGAAGCGCAGGAACGCGAGCACATGCTCGAAGCGATCCGCATCCTCACCGAACTGACCGGCGAACGTCCGCTGGGCTGGTACACCGGCCGCACCGGGCCGAACACCCGTCGGCTGGTCATGGAAGAAGGCGGTTTCCTCTACGACTGCGACACCTACGACGACGACCTGCCCTACTGGGAACCGAACAACCCCACCGGCAAGCCGCATCTGGTGATCCCCTACACCCTCGACACCAACGACATGCGCTTCACGCAAGTGCAGGGTTTCAACAAGGGTGACGACTTCTTCGAATACCTCAAAGACGCCTTCGATGTGCTTTACGCCGAAGGGGCCGAAGCGCCGAAAATGCTCTCGATCGGTCTGCACTGCCGGCTGATCGGCCGCCCCGGTCGCCTCGCTTCGCTCAAGCGCTTTATCGAATACGCCAAAAGTCATGAACAGGTGTGGTTCAGCCGTCGCGTCGACATCGCGCGCCACTGGCAAGAAACCCACCCGTACCAAGGGACTGCAAAATGAGCCGCTTTCAAACCCTGCAACCGTCGACCCTGAGCCGCGACGCTTTCGTCAAAGCCTTCGCCGACATCTACGAACATTCGCCATGGGTGGCCGAAAAGGCCTACGACCTCGGTGCGGACGCTTCGATCGACGAGATCGAAACCCTGCACCAGCGCATGAGCGATATCCTGTTGAGCGCCGATCATGCCAGCCAGCTGGCCCTGATCAACGCTCACCCGGACCTGGCCGGCAAAGCCGCCGTCCAGGGCCAACTGACCGAAGCCAGCACCCATGAACAGGCTGGCGCCGGTATTCACCAATGCACGGCCGAAGAGTTCCAGCGCTTCACCGAGCTGAACGACGCCTACAAAGCCAAGTTCAAGTTTCCCTTCATCATGGCGGTAAAAGGCAGCAACCGGCATCAGATCCTCGCGGCGTTCGAAACGCGCATCAACAATTCGGTGGAAGCCGAGTTCAAATGCGCGCTGGCGGAGATCAACAAGATCGCCCTGTTCCGTTTACTGACTCTTTAGCAAGCCTGGCCCGAGCGTGAATGAACGCGCAAACGCCCAGGGCCCTGCGAGCATCCCCAGCCAACTTATCAAAGGCAGACAAGAAGAATGAAAGCTTACGCCGTACCTTTCGAAAAATACGTCAACCTGGCCGACGCCCGCCTGGGCACCAAGATCATTTCGGTCACCGATGACTGGTTCGCAGACGCCAATCGTCTGTTCCAACCGACCCCGGCCGTATGGAAGGAGGGCGTGTTCGATGACAACGGCAAGTGGATGGACGGCTGGGAGTCGCGCCGCAAGCGCTTCGAAGGTTACGACAGCGCGGTGATCCGTCTGGGCGTACCGGGCTCGATCAAAGGCGTGGACATCGACACTTCATTCTTCACCGGCAACTACCCGCCATCGGCCTCGCTGGAAGCGTGCTTCCTGGCCTCGGGCGAGCCGGATGAAAACACCCAGTGGACTGAAGTACTGTCGGCCGTCGAGCTGCAGGGCAACAGCCACCACTACCACGAAATCAGCAACGACCAAGCGTTCAGCCACCTGCGCTTCAACATCTACCCGGACGGCGGTGTTGCCCGTCTGCGCGTGTACGGCATTCCGTTCCGCGACTGGTCCGCTGTGGGCGACAACGAGCAAGTCGATCTGGCCGCAGCCCTTAACGGTGGCCGCGCCCTCGCCTGCTCCGACGAACACTTCGGCCGCATGAACAACATCCTCAACCCGGGCCGTGGCATCAACATGGGCGACGGCTGGGAAACCGCGCGTCGTCGCACGCCGGGCAATGACTGGGTGATCGTCGCGCTGGGTCATCCGGGCGAGATCGAGAAAATCGTCGTCGACACCCTGCACTTCAAAGGCAACTACCCCGACACCTGCTCGATCCAGGGCGCGTTCGTCAAGGGCGGCACCGACAGCCAGATCGAAACCCAGTCGCTGTTCTGGCGCGAACTGCTGCCAAGCCAGAAGCTGGAAATGCACGCCGAACACACCTTCGTCGAGCAGATCAAGGCACTCGGCCCGATCACCCACATCCGCCTGAACGTGTTCCCGGATGGTGGCGTGAGTCGCCTGCGTGTATTGGGCAAGGTCGCTAAACAAGGTTGAACCCAATCGCTGGCAAGCCAGCTCCCACAGGTTTTGTGAACGCCACAGTCCACTGTGGGAGCGGGCTTGCCCGCGATGGCGATAGATCTAACAACATAGAATCCGGATAAGAAGAACAGCATGCGCACATTGACGATTGAACCGCTGACCAAAGAAGCCTTCGCCCCTTTCGGTGACGTGATCGAAACCGACGGCAGCGATCACTTCATGATCAACAACGGTTCGACCATGCGCTTCCACAAACTGGCGACGGTCGAAACCGCTACGCCTGAGGACAACGCAATCATCAGCATTTTCCGCGCCGACGCGCAGGACATGCCGCTGACCGTTTGCATGCTGGAACGCCATCCGCTGGGCAGCCAGGCTTTCATTCCGCTGCTCGGCAACCCCTTTCTGATCGTGGTCGCGCCAGTTGGCGATGCACCTGTATCAGGCTTGGTCCGCGCCTTCGTCACCAACGGCAGGCAGGGCATCAATTACCATCGCGGCGTCTGGCACCACCCGGTGCTGACGATCGAAAAGCGGGATGACTTCCTGGTGGTTGATCGCAGTGGCACAGGCAATAACTGCGATGAGCATTTTTTCAAAGAGGATGAGCGGTTGATCCTCGCCCCCCACCAATAAGAGAAGGTCCGATCACTCGACAACAAGAGTGACGGGCGAGAGGTAAAGACTGTGGAAGCACATCTGTTGGAATGGCTGAACCTGAGCGTGCGCTGGGTTCACATGATCACTGGCGTGGCCTGGATCGGCGCGTCGTTCTACTTCGTCTGGCTGGAGAACAACCTCAACCGCGTCAACCCGAAAACCGGTCTGGCCGGTGATCTGTGGGCGATCCACGGCGGCGGCATCTACCACCTGGAAAAATACAAACTGGCCCCACCGTCCATGCCGGACAACCTGCACTGGTTCAAGTGGGAAGCCTACTTCACCTGGATGTCGGGGATCGCGCTGCTGTGCGTGGTGTTCTACTCCAACCCCGTGCTCTACCTCGTCGCACCCGGCAGCGGCCTCAGCGGTCCTGAAGGTGTGGCCATCGGTATCGGCTCGCTGATCGTCGGCTGGTTCGTCTACGACTTCCTCTGCGATTCGGCCCTGGGCAAGAAACCCGCCCTGCTCGGCTTCATCCTGTTCGTCCTGATCATCGCCGCGGCCTATGGCTTCAGCAAAGTGTTCAGCGGGCGTGGTGCGTACCTGCACGTCGGCGCGATCATCGGCACCATCATGGTCGGCAACGTGTTCCGCATCATCATGCCGGCGCAACGCGCACTGGTGGCGGCGATCGCCGAGAACCGCACGCCGGATCCGGCGCTGCCGGCCAAGGGTCTGCTGCGTTCGCGACACAACAACTATTTCACCCTGCCAGTGCTGTTCATCATGATCAGCAACCACTTCCCGAGCACTTACGGCAGCCAGTACAACTGGTTGATCCTGGCCGGGATCGCGGTGTTGGCGGTATTGGTGCGTCACTACTTCAACACCCGTCACGACAGCCACAAGTTTGCCTGGACCCTGCCAGTGGCAGCGGTGGGCATGATCTGTCTGGCCTACGTCACCGGTCCGATGCCGATGTCGAACGCACCTGAAGTGGCCAAGGCACCGGCGAAAATCGAGTACCAACCGCTGCCGGAGACGGCATTGGGCGGTGGCGCGAAACCGGCCGAAGCGGCGCAACCTGCGGCACCCGCAGCCCCTGCGGCGGCACCTGCGCAAGCCTCGAATGCCGGCCCCGGTTTCGACAAAGTGCACAACGTGATTCAAGAGCGTTGCACGGTGTGCCATTCGTCCAAGCCGACCAGCCCGTTGTTCAGCGCAGCCCCGGCCGGTGTGATGTTCGATACCCCCGAGCAGATCCGCCAGAACGCCGCGCGCATTCAGGCGCAAGCCATCACCACACAGATCATGCCACTGGGCAACATCACCCAGATGACCCAGCAGGAACGTGACCTGATTGGTGCCTGGATTGCCCAGGGAGCGCAGACCAATTAATCGTTAAAAGCATCGCTGGCAAGCCAGCTCCCACAGGGTTTTGCATAGCCTGTGTGGGAGCGGGCTTGCCCGCGAATGGCCGCTCCGCGGTCTGCCTGATGCAAAGAAACAGCTGCAAGCAACCCGGCAGCTGTTAATCACAAGAATAAAAAAGATCCGAGGTGTTGCATGTCCGAGCTGTCCAAAGCGCGCATCCCCGACGCACCCGCCATTCAGCGTTTGCCCCTTTTGCAACTGATCCTGGTCGGTCTGCAACATGTTCTGCTGATGTACGGCGGTGCCATCGCGGTGCCGCTGATCATCGGACAGGCCGCTGGCCTGAGTCGTGAAGAAATCGCCTTCCTGATCAACGCCGACCTGCTCGTCGCCGGCATCGCCACTATCGTGCAGTCGCTCGGCATTGGCCCGATGGGCATCCGCATGCCGGTGATGATGGGCGCCAGTTTCGCTGCGGTCGGCAGCATGGTCGCCATGGCGGGCATGCCCGGCATCGGCCTGCAAGGCATCTTCGGCGCGACGATCGCCGCCGGTTTCTTCGGCATGCTGATCGCACCGTTCATGTCCAAGGTCGTGCGTTTCTTCCCGCCGCTGGTCACCGGCACGGTCATCACCTCGATTGGTTTATCGCTATTCCCCGTGGCCGTGAACTGGGCCGGTGGCGGGGTCGACGCCGCGCAATTCGGATCGCCGATTTATCTGGCCATCGCCGCGCTGGTGCTGGCCACCATCCTCTTGGTTCACCGCTTCATGCGCGGATTCTGGGTCAACATTTCCGTGCTGATCGGCATGTGCCTGGGCTATGTATTGTGCGGCGTGATCGGCATGGTCGACCTCAGCGGCATGGCCAGCGCACCGTGGATTCAGTTCGTCACCCCGCTGCATTTCGGCATGCCCAAGTTCGAGCTCGCGCCGATTCTGTCGATGTGTCTGGTGGTGGTGATCATCTTCGTCGAGTCCACCGGGATGTTCCTCGCGCTGGGCAAGATCACCGGCCAGGAAGTCTGCCCGCGCATGCTCCGTCGCGGCTTGCTGTGCGATGCCGGCGCGTCGTTCTTTGCCGGTTTCTTCAACACCTTCACTCACTCCTCGTTCGCGCAGAACATCGGCCTGGTGCAGATGACCGGCGTGCGTTGCCGCTCGGTGACCATCGTTGCCGGTGGTCTGCTGATCGTCCTCAGCCTGCTGCCGAAAGCGGCGTTTCTGGTGGCGTCGATTCCCCCGGCGGTGCTGGGCGGTGCGGCGATTGCGATGTTCGGCATGGTCGCCGCGACTGGGATCAAGATCCTCCAGGAAGCTGACATCGGTGACCGCCGCAACCAGTTGCTGGTCGCGGTGAGCATCGGCATGGGCCTGATCCCGGTGGTGCGTCCGGAATTCTTCGCCCACCTGCCGCTGTGGATGAGCCCGATCACCCACAGCGGCATCGCCATGGCCACTCTCAGCGCGCTGACCCTGAACCTGCTGTTCAACATCCTCGGCGGCAAGGAGCGCGCAGCAATCAACGATTGCCATGCGCACTGATTGAAACCACCACACCACCTGTGGGAGCGAGCCTGCTCGCGAAAGCGCTGTGTCATTCAACATTGATGGTGACTGACACAACCGCTTCGCGAGCAGGCTCGCTCCCACAGGGACTACGCAACTGCTTGTGCCTCAAACAATAAAAACAAGAGGGAGCAACAGATGATCCGCACGCAAAGCAACGTTCTGTTGAGTGGCGGCCTGCTGGCCGCGAGTCAGGCCATGGCCGGCGATCTGCTGCTGTGGCAGAGCAACAGCCTCAGCTATCTGTACGGCAAGAATTTCGCGATCAACCCGTCGTATCAGCAGACGGTGACCTTCGAGCACGCCGACAAATGGAAGTACGGCGACAACTTTCTGTTCGTCGACAAGATCTTCTACAACGGCAAGGAAGATCCGAACAAAGGCCCTCACACCTTCTACGGCGAATTCACCCCGCGCCTGTCCTTCGGCAAGATCCTCGACCGCAAGATCGAGTTCGGCCCGATCAAGGATGTGCTGCTGGCAATGACCTACGAGTACGGCGAAGGCGAAAGCGAGGCTTACCTGATCGGTCCCGGTTTCGATCTGAAAGTGCCCGGTTTCAATTACGTCACCCTGAACATTTTCCGTCGCCAGACCGAAGGCCCGCGCCCCGGTGATGGCGTCTGGCAAATCACCCCCGCGTGGTCCTACAGCTTCCCGCTGGGCAATTCCGATGTGCTGATCGACGGCTACCTCGACTGGGTCGTCGACAACGACGAGAACTCGCGCGGCACCTACCACGCCAACCTGCACATCAATCCGCAGATCAAATATGACCTCGGCAAAGCCATGGGCTGGAGCCAGAAGCAGGTGTACGTCGGCACCGAGTACAGCTACTGGAAGAACAAATACGGCATTGAAAACAGCCACTCCTTCGATACCAACCAGAACACCGCCAGCCTGCTGCTGAAGGTGCACTTCTGAGATGGCCCGCAACCGTGCGCCATACCTGCCGTCGGTGCTCTGTTGCGGGGCACTTGAGCCTTGGCCGTGGAGTCAGTATTCTCCGCCGCCTTCCGAATTCGCTCTAAAAAAAAGCCCGGATTCAATTTCTGACCGAAAAGCCAACTTATCCCGGCCGCGGTCAGCCCTGAGGCATTCCGAAAAACACGCTCGTCGACTGTTTCTCAACAGCCGAACGGGCGTTTTTTGGTTTTTCGAAAGCCTTGGCGCAGCTTTTGCTACCAGCATTGAAAGCTGACCGATCGGATGAAATTTGCGGTACGAAAAAAGGCGCCACATCAGAGCGCCGATCTTAAAAAAATAACGTGGAACACCTACTTTGGGAGCAACCGAATGAAACGTATGTGCACCAGCCTGATGCTGGCCGGATCGATGTTCGCCGGCGGCCAGGCGATGGCCGAAGGCCTGCTGCAGTGGCAGAACAACAGCCTGACCTACCTGTATGGCAAGGACTTCCAGGTCAACCCGCGCATTCAGCAGACCGTGACCTTCGAGCACGCCGATGCCTGGAAGTATGGGGACAACTTCCTGTTCATCGACAAGATCTTCTACAACGGCAAGGATGATGGCGGCGTCGGCTCCAACACCTACTACGGCGAGCTCAGCCCGCGCCTGTCGTTCGGCAAGATCTTCGATCAGAAACTGGCCTTCGGCCCGGTGACTGATGTGCTGTTGGCGATGACCTACGAGTTCGGTGAAGGCGATACCGAGGCGTACCTGATCGGTCCGGGCTTCGACCTGGCGATTCCTGGCTTCGACTACTTCCAGCTGAACTTCTATCAGCGTCACACCCAGGGCGCACGCGCCGGTGACAACGTCTGGCAGATCACCCCGGTCTGGTCCTACACCATCCCGGTGGGCAAATCGAACATCCTCATCGACGGCTTCATGGATTGGGTGGTCGACAACGACTCCAATTCCAAGGGCGACTACCACGCCAACCTGCACTTCAATCCGCAGGTCAAATACGACCTGGGCAAGGCGCTGAATTTCGGCGAGAAGCAGTTGTATGTCGGTGTCGAGTACGACTACTGGTCGGACAAGTACGGGATCAAGGACAGCCAGTACTTCAAGACCGATCAGAGCACCACAAGCTTCCTGGTCAAGTTCCACTTCTGACCCTAAAAGCTTCGCGAGCAGGCTCGCTTCCACATTTAGACCGAGTTCCAATGTGGGAGCGAGCCTGCTCGCGAAGGCCTCACCGCAGATTTCAGGCAGGAGCCACCGCTTCAGATATCCGCAAAAACCGGCAAAGCTCCTCGCGCTTGGCCAACGCATCCCTGCGCCCCAGATCAATCAACTCGCTGCAATACCCCGCCTCGAACAGCAGGTAACTGAGCACCCCCGCCCCGCTCGTCTTCGTCGCCCCCGGACCGCGCAGAAACAGGCGCAACGCTGCTGGCAGTTCCTGGCGATGCCGCGCGGCGATTTCGTCGATCGGCTGACTTGGCGCAATCACAAGCACCTCCACCGGCGCCACACCCAGCGCACGAGTAGGTGTGCCGGCCGGGAGCAAATGACTGAACTGATTCAGACGCTGCAGCAACTCGATATCGCTCTCCAGACTGTCGATAAACGTGCTGTTGAGCATGTGCCCGCCGATCTGCGCCAGCGTCGGTTGCTGGCCGCTGTAGGCGCGCTCCAGCGGCTGCTGCGGATCGACGCCGCGCGGGTTGCCGCTGACGCCCACCACCAGCACGCGACTGGCACCCAGATGCAGCGCCGGGCTGATCGGCGCCGACTGGCGTACTGCGCCGTCACCGAAATATTCCTCGCCGATTTTCACCGGCGCGAACAACAGCGGAATCGCTGAACTGGCCAACAGATGATCGACCGACAATTGCGTCGGCACGCCAATGCGGCGGTGCCGCAGCCAGGCGTCGATGGTACCGCCGCCCTGATAGAACGTCACCGCTTGCCCCGATTCGTAGCCGAACGCGGTCACCGCCACCGCATGCAATTGCTTGCGCGCGATGGATTCGGCGATGCCGGGCAGGTGCAGTTTTTCCTCGAGCAGTTCGCGCAGCGGCGAACTGTTGAGCAGCGCCACCGGCATCTGCCGACCGAGGCCGAGCAGGCTGTGGCTGACGAAGCGGCTGGCTTGATGGATCACGCCCGGCCAGTCGCTGCGCAGCACGCGGTGGCTGCGAAAGCCCTGCCAGAACTGGGTCAGGCGTTCGATGGCGGCGCGAAAGTCCGTAGCGCCACTGGCCAGGCTGACCGCATTGATCGCCCCGGCCGAGGTGCCGACGATCACCGGAAACGGATTGTCCGCGCCGATCGGCAGCAACTCGGCAATCGCCGCCAGCACCCCGACCTGATAAGCCGCCCGAGCCCCGCCGCCGGAAAGAATCAAACCTGTGACCGGTTCAGCAGGACTCATCGCAACACTCCACGGTGCTTGTCAGATCGGCTAATCAACGACGCTTGGGATAAAGTTTCGGCTCACCCGGCGGGCGACTCTTGAAGCGCCGATGCGCCCACAGGTATTGCTCGGGGCAGGCACGCAAAGCGCTCTCGACCCACTGATTGATGCGGATGCAATCGGCCTCCTCGCTCTCGCCGGGGAAGTCATCCAGCGGCGGATGGATCACCAGGCGATAACCACTGCCGTCGGCCAGACGTTCCTGCGTGAACGGCACCACCAAGGCTTTACCCAGGCGCGCGAACTTGGTCGTCGCAGTGACAGTGGCGGCCTGAATGCCGAACAGCGGCACGAAGATGCTCTGCTTGGCGCCGTAATCCTGATCCGGCGCATACCAGATCGCCCGGCCCGAGCGCAGCAGCTTGAGCATGCCGCGCACATCGTCGCGTTCCACCGCCAGCGAATCGAGATTGTGCCGCTCACGGCCACGGCGCTGAACGAAGTCGAACAACGGATTTTTATGCTCGCGGTACATGCCATCGATGGTGTGCTGCTGGCCGAGCAGCGCCGCGCCGATTTCCAGCGTGGTGAAATGCGCGGCCATGAGGATCACGCCTTTGCCTTCGCGCTGGGCTTTTTGCAGATGTTCAAGGCCTTCGACGTGGGCCAGTTTCGCCAGACGCTCGCGCGACCACCACCAGCTCATCGCCATTTCAAAAAAGGCAATGCCAGTAGAGGCGAAGTTTTCCTTGAGCAGGCGTTTGCGCTCGGCGGCGGATTTTTCCGGGAAGCACAATTCCAGATTGCGCCGGGCGATGGTTCGCCGGTCGCTGGCGACGCGATACATCAACGCGCCCAAAACTCGACCGATGGTCAACAGCGCCGGATACGGCAGCTGCACGATCAGCCACAAAAGCCCCAGGCCGCACCAGAGCGGCCAGAAGCGCGGAGCAAGATATGCTTTTCGAAAACGCGGGCGATCCATTAAAGCTTCCGTAAATACAGTGGCCGCGCATTCTACATCGTTCGACCCGGCTTGCGGCTCGCGGGCGTTCTCGTTATAAGTCTCGGCACTTTTAGTGACAAGCCGTTGTATGCCGACATGAGCCAAACCGACCCGTTAGACCAAGATCCCGTATTCCAGCTCAAGGGCAGCATGCTGGCCATCACTGTGCTGGAACTGGCCCGTAACGACCTCGAAAGCCTCGATCGGCAATTGGCCGCCAAAGTCGCCCAGGCGCCGAATTTTTTCAGCAATGCACCGCTGGTTCTGGCACTCGACAAACTGCCGCCGAACCAGGGCGCGGTTGACCTGCCGGGGCTGATGCGCGTCTGCCGCCAGCACGGCCTGCGTACCCTGGCCATTCGTGCCAGCCGCATCGAAGACATCGCCGCTGCCATCGCCATCGACATCCCCGTGCTACCGCCCTCGGGTGCCCGCGAGCGCCCGCTGGAGACGCCGGAAGCCGAAGTCAAAAAGAAGCCGGAAAAGCCACCTGAGCCGACGGTCAAACCGACCCGCGTAATCACCACGCCAGTACGTGGTGGCCAACAGATATATGCCCAGGGTGGCGATCTGGTAGTGGTCTCATCGGTCAGTCCGGGGGCGGAACTTCTCGCCGATGGCAACATCCATGTATACGGCCCGATGCGCGGCCGAGCACTGGCCGGCGTCAAAGGTGACACCAAGGCACGGATTTTCTGTCAGCAATTGAGCGCTGAACTGATCTCCATCGCCGGTCATTACAAGGTCTCCGAGGATTTGCGTCGTGATCCGATGTGGGGCTCGGGCGTCCAGGTCAGCCTGTCAGGCGACGTGTTGAACATCATTCGGCTTTAACGGATACTGCCGCATTTTCCAAGCATCTCTAAAACGTAGCGAAAACGGCTCAAACGAAGTAGGAAAAAGGCCCAAAGCCAAATTCCAGCCAAGGCTGTCCGACTGCAGTAGTTTTCAAGAGATGTTTTTCAGGGGCTGAACAGTCCTTCTTCCTTAGGGGTGAAACACCTTGGCCAAGATTCTCGTGGTTACATCCGGCAAGGGTGGTGTGGGTAAGACCACCACCAGCGCCGCTATCGGTACCGGCCTCGCTCTGCGCGGCCACAAAACAGTGATCGTCGACTTCGACGTGGGCTTGCGTAACCTTGACCTGATCATGGGTTGCGAGCGCCGCGTGGTGTATGACTTCGTCAATGTGGTCAACGGCGAAGCCAACCTGCAACAGGCACTGATCAAAGACAAGCGCCTGGAAAACCTCTACGTACTGGCGGCCAGCCAGACCCGCGACAAAGACGCGCTGACCGTCGAAGGCGTGGAAAAAGTCCTGATGGAGCTCAAGGAACAATTCGAGTTCGTCGTCTGCGATTCCCCGGCGGGCATCGAGAAAGGTGCGCACCTGGCCATGTACTTCGCTGACGAAGCGATCGTCGTGACCAACCCGGAAGTCTCCTCGGTACGTGACTCGGACCGCATGCTCGGCCTGCTGGCGAGCAAATCGCGCCGTGCCGAACGTGGCGAAGACCCGATCAAGGAACACCTGCTGATCACCCGCTACCACCCGGAGCGTGTTGAAAAGGGCGAGATGCTCGGCGTTGAAGACGTCAAGGAAATCCTTTCGGTAACCTTGCTCGGCGTCATCCCGGAATCCCAGGCGGTGCTCAAGGCTTCCAACCAGGGCGTGCCGGTGATTCTCGACGACCAGAGCGATGCCGGTCAGGCTTACAGCGATACCGTCGACCGCCTGCTGGGCAAAGAAAAAGCCCACCGATTCCTCGATGTCGAGAAGAAGGGATTCTTCGAGCGCCTGTTTGGAGGTAGGTAATGAACCTTTTTGACTTCTTTCGTGCCAACAAAAAGCCAAGTACCGCCTCGGTAGCGAAAGAGCGTCTACAGATCATCGTGGCGCATGAGCGCGGCCAGCGCAGCACGCCGGATTACCTGCCAGCCTTGCAGAAGGAACTGGTCGACGTGATCCGCAAGTACGTCAACATCGGCAACGATGACGTACATGTTGCACTGGAAAGCCAGGGCAGTTGCTCGATTCTGGAACTCAACATCACCCTGCCCGATCGCTGAGTCGATCCGGCAGGTATGACGGCGGTTCAGGGCCATTCCCCAGTGGAATGGTCCTGAACCGCCGTTGGCATTTGTTACGAGGCTGTTTTAATGCCGCTGTCCAACATCCGCATCATCCATCAGGACGCCGCCGTACTGGTGGTCGACAAACCGACCCTGCTGCTCTCGGTGCCCGGTCGCGCTGACGACAACAAGGACTGCCTGATCACCCGCCTGCAGGAAAACGGCTACCCGGAAGCGCGCATCGTCCATCGTCTGGACTGGGAAACCTCCGGCATCATCCTGCTGGCCCGGGATGCCGACACCCATCGTGAGCTGTCGCGGCAGTTTCATGACCGCGAAACCGAAAAGGCCTACACCGCTTTGGCCTGGGGTCAGCCGGAACTGGACAGCGGCAGCATCGATCTGCCCCTGCGCTACGACCCACCGACCAAGCCCCGGCACGTGGTCGATCACGAACTCGGCAAGCATGCGCTGACCTTCTGGAAGGTGCTGGAACGTTGCGGCGATTGGTGCCGGGTTGAGTTGACGCCCATCACCGGCCGCTCGCATCAACTGCGCGTGCACATGTTGTCGATCGGCCACCCGCTGCTCGGCGACGGGCTCTATGCCCATGAACAGGCGCTGGCAGCCTGGCCACGTCTGTGCCTGCACGCCAGCATGCTCAGCTTCACTCATCCGCAAACCGGCGAACGCCTGCGCTTCGAGTGCCCGGCCCCGTTCTGACAGCCAGCACCGGCCCCATGTGGGAGCGAGCCTGCTCGCGAAAGCGGTTTCACATTCAGCATCGATGTTGACTGATCAATCGCCTTCGCAAGCAGGCTCGCTCCCACAGGGGATCCGTTCGGATTCAATTGTTCGGCCAATACGTTAAACTCCCGTCCATTGCTGTCTGGAGTTTCTTATGCGCGCAGAGTTGAACCAGGGCCTGATCGATTTCCTCAAGGCCTCCCCTACCCCGTTCCACGCCACCGCCAGCCTTGTTCAGCGTCTGGAGGCCGCCGGTTATGTGCGCCTCGACGAGCGTGAGCCATGGTCCACCGAGGCCAACGGCCGCTATTACGTCACCCGCAACGACTCCTCGATCGTCGCGATCAAAATGGGCCGCAACTCGCCCCTGCACGACGGTATCCGCCTGGTCGGCGCCCATACCGACAGCCCATGCCTGCGGGTCAAGCCGCAGCCGGAACTGCAGCGCCAAGGCTTCTGGCAACTGGGCGTCGAAGTCTACGGCGGCGCGCTGCTGGCGCCGTGGTTCGACCGCGATCTGTCGCTGGCCGGCCGCGTGACCTTCCGCCGTGACGGCAAGGTCGAGAGCCAGTTGATCGACTTCAAGGCACCGATCGCGATCATTCCCAACCTGGCCATTCACCTCAACCGTGAAGCCAATCAGGGCTGGGCGATCAATGCGCAGACCGAACTGCCGCCGATCCTCGCCCAGTTCGCCGGCGACGAGCGCGTCGATTTCCGCGCCGTGCTCACCGATCAACTGGCCCGCGAGCACGGCTTGAATGCCGACGTGGTGCTGGATTACGAGCTGAGCTTCTACGATACGCAAAGCGCTGCGGTGATCGGTTTGAACGGTGATTTCATCGCCGGCGCACGCCTCGACAACCTGCTGTCGTGCTACGCCGGCCTGCAAGCGTTGCTCACCGCCGAGACCGACGAAACCTGCGTGCTGGTCTGTAATGACCACGAAGAAGTCGGCTCCTGCTCGGCATGCGGTGCCGACGGACCGATGCTAGAACAGACCCTGCGGCGCCTACTGCCGGAAGGTGACGAGTTCGTCCGCACCATTCAGAAATCCCTGCTCGTGTCGGCCGATAACGCCCACGGCGTGCACCCCAACTACGCGGAAAAGCACGACGCCAACCACGGCCCGAAACTCAATGCCGGCCCGGTGATCAAGGTCAACAGCAACCAGCGCTACGCCACCAACAGCGAAACCGCCGGTTTCTTCCGCCATTTGTGCATGGCCGAAGAAGTCCCGGTGCAAAGTTTCGTGGTGCGCAGCGACATGGGCTGCGGCTCGACCATCGGCCCGATCACCGCCAGTCACTTGGGCGTGCGCACCGTCGACATCGGCCTGCCGACCTTCGCCATGCACTCGATCCGCGAGCTGTGCGGCAGCCATGATCTGGCGCATCTGGTCAAAGTGCTCAGCGCGTTTTATGCCAGTCGTGAATTGCCGTAACGGCTGACAAGCTTCGCGAGCAGGCTCGCTCCCACAATGGAATGCCATTCACCTGTGGAGCGAGCCTGCTCACGAAAGCGCCTGTGCAGCCAGCAGAATCCTCTCTGGCCAGATGCATTCCTGAGCCACATCACACCCTGCCTCGAAAACCCGCCTAGACTGCAAGCATCCCCACAGACAAGGCAGTCTTCATGATCTCGATGTCGTCCTTCCATGCCATGCTCATTCCCATCCTCAGCGGGATGATCCTGCTCGCCATCGGCTTCAACTTCCGTGACAAGAACGCCGGGGTGTTGGCCATGTGGATCGGCATGCTGATGATCCTCGCCACGGTGGTCTACAAGATCCTCGCCAAACTCAACGAATGACCGCCCCCGGCTCGCATTGCGCCAGAGGGCCTCGTACACTCCAGCGCATCCGCCTATCCCGAGGTCGTCCCCTGGTGTTTGCTCGTCTTTTTGCTTTGCCCGGTCTGCTGCTAGTCTGCCTGATGACGCTGCTGCCGCTGGCGCCCGCCCAGGCAGTCGGTCTGCCCGGCCTGCTCAACACTTCCAAACCGCAGCCTGAAGCCGTGGAACCCCTCGGCCAGTCGCTGGACGAAGTGATCAAGTCGCTGGAAAACGACAAGCAACGCGCGCAGCTGCTCAGTGATCTGAAGAAGCTGCGCGACGCCACGAAAAAAGCGCAGGCCACCCCGGAAGAAGGCGTGCTGGGCCTGATCGGCGGCACCCTCGCCAACTTCGAAAAACAGTTTTCCGGCGCCGACAGCCCGATCACTCGCTGGTCCAACGAATTCGATCTGGCCAAGGACGAACTCACCAGCAAGCTGCTCCCGGCCAACGAATGGCTGCCGATCATCTTCGGCTTCGCCGTGATTCTGATGGTCTGGAGCCTGCTCGCCGCCGCGCTGATCTGGCTTGGCCACCGCGTGCGCATGCGCTTTGGCCTCACCGAAGAACTGCCGCAACACCCCAAGGCCCTCGACATGCTGCGCTTTGCCCTGCGCAAGCTCGGGCCGTGGCTGATTGCCCTGGTGATGACGGTGTACATGAGCTACGCGCTGCCGTCGTCGCTGGGCAAAAGCCTGGCGATGGTGCTGGCTTATGCCTTGGTGGTCGGCACCTGTTTCTCGGCGATCTGCGTGATTGCTTTCTCCCTACTCGACGGCCCGCACCGCCATCGCGCGTTGTACATCCTGCGTCATCAGGCGTTTCGGCCGCTGTGGCTGATCGGCAGCTTCGCCGCATTCGGTGAAGCGCTGAGCGATCCGCGTCTGGTCGAGAGCCTCGGCGTGCATCTGGCCCACACCGCCGCAACCACCGCCAATGTCCTCGCGGCACTGTCGACCGGCCTGTTCATTCTGCGATTCCGCCGACCGATCGCGCACCTGATCCGCAACCAACCGCTGTCACGCCGCCTGACCCGCCGCGCCCTCAGCGACACCATCGAGATCCTCGGCACGTTCTGGTACGTGCCGGCACTGGTGCTGGTCGGCATCTCGCTGTTCGCCACATTTGTCTCTGCCGGCGATACCAGTACCGCGCTGCGGCAGTCGCTGATCTGCACGGTGCTGCTGGTGTTGTGCATGGTCATCAACGGCCTGGTGCGCCGCCATTCGCTGAAACCGCAACGCGGGCCGAAACGCCATGCGCTGTACTCGGAGCGCCTGAAAAACTTCTTCTACACCCTGACGCATTTGCTGGTGTGGCTGATCTTCATCGAACTGGGCCTGCGCGTCTGGGGCCATTCGCTGATCGCGTTCGCCGAAGGCGATGGCCATGACATCAGCGTCAAACTGTTCAGCCTGATCGGCACGCTGATTTTCTCGTGGCTGATCTGGATCCTCGCCGACACCGCCGTGCACCACGCCCTCACCCGCTCGCGCAAGGGTTTGGCCAACGCCCGCGCGCAGACGATGATGCCGCTGATCCGCAACGTGCTGTTCGTGGCGATTTTCATCATCGCGCTGATCGTCGCGCTGGCGAACATGGGCATGAACGTCACGCCACTGCTGGCCGGTGCCGGTGTGATCGGTCTGGCCATCGGCTTCGGCGCGCAATCGCTGGTCGCTGACCTGATCACCGGCCTGTTCATCATCATCGAAGACTCGCTGGCCATTGACGATTACGTAGACGTCGGCGGCCACCTCGGCACCGTCGAAGGTCTGACCATCCGCACCGTGCGGCTGCGCGACATCGACGGCATCGTCCACACCATTCCGTTCAGCGAAATCAAAAGCATCAAGAACTACTCGCGGGAATTCGGCTACGCCATCTTCCGCGTCGCCGTGCCGTACAACATGGAAATCGACGATGCGATCAAACTGATGCGCGACGTCGGCCAGAAGATGCGCAGCGATCCGCTGCAACGCCGCAACATCTGGTCGCCACTGGAGATTCAGGGTGTGGAAAGTTTCGAGTCCGGCAGCGCGATTTTGCGCGCACGGTTCAAGACTGCGCCGATCAAGCAGTGGGAGGTTTCCCGGGCGTTCAACTTGGCGTTGAAGCGGCAACTGGATGAGGCGGGGCTGGATCTGGCGACGCCGCGGATGAGTGTGCAGGTGATTACTGCCGGCGGCGGTCAACCGAAGGAATAGCACTCAAGCGCGCGGATGCAGTCACAGGCAAGGAAGCCAACAACAATAATCAAGGAGAAGCCCATGCAACTGACGCGCATTGCCCAGACCCTTTTGCTCACCCTGGTCGCCAGCCACGCCAGCGCCGCGACGATGGACAGCGCCCGCACACAGATCGCCGAGCAGGCGCAGAAGCTCGAGCCGGAGCTGCTGGAAACCCGCCGCGACCTGCACGCTCATCCAGAACTTGGCAACACTGAAAAACGCACCGCTGAACTGGTCGCCAAACAGCTGCAAGCCATGGGCCTGGAAGTGAAAACCGGCGTCGCCCGCACCGGCGTTGTCGCCATTCTCAAAGGCGCCCTGCCCGGCCCGACCGTGGCCCTGCGCGCCGACATGGACGCGCTGCCGGTCAAGGAAGTCTCCGACCTGCCGTTCGCTTCAAAAGCCAAAGGCACGTATCTCGACAAGGAAGTCGACGTCATGCACGCCTGCGGCCACGACGCCCACACCGCGATCCTACTCAGCGCAGCGAAAATTCTGACGGGCATGCGCGACACCCTGCCCGGCACCGTAGTGTTCTACTTTCAGCCCGCCGAAGAAGGCCCGAGCGATTTCATTCCCGATGGCAAAAATACCTGGGGCGCGAAGATGATGGTCGAAGAAGGCGTGATGAAAGCGCCGAAACCCGACGCGGTGTTCGGCCTGCACGTCTGGGCCGGCGTCCCCGCCGGCCAGATCGCCTACCGCCCCGGCCCGACCCTGGCCAGCTCCGACGACCTGCGCATCAAGATCCACGGCAAACAAACCCATGCCGGCCGCCCTTGGGACGGCATCGATCCGATCACCGTCGGCGCGCAAACCATCGTCGGCCTGCAAACCGTGGTCAGCCGCCGCACCGACATTTCCTCTTACCCGTCAGTGGTCAGCATCGGCACCATCAACGGCGGCACCCGCTACAACATCATCCCCGAATCCGTCGACATGACCGGCACCATCCGTTCCTACGACTACGGCATCCGCCAGAAACTGCACAGCGATGTACGCCAGACCATCGAGAAAATCGCCGAGAGCGGCGGCGCCAAAGCTGATGTCACCATCATCGAAAAATACGACCCGACGATTAACAACCCGGCATTGACTGAGAAAATGCTGCCGACGTTGAAGTGGGCGGCCAAGGACGATGTGGTGCAGGGACCGCTGGTGGGTGGGGCGGAAGACTTTTCGTTCTTTGCCAAAGAGGCGCCGGGATTGTTTGTGTTTCTCGGAGTGACTCCGAGAGATCAGGACATGAGCAAGGCTGCGCCGAATCACAATCCGGGGTTCTTTGTGGATGAATCGGCGTTGGTGGTTGGAGTGAGGACATTAGCGTCGTTGGCGACGGATTATTTGTATGGGAATGCGGCGGTGGGCAAGTAGAGAGGGGTGACTGTGGGGGCGCTTTCGCGAGCAGGCTCGCTCCCACAGAACAGCAAAATCAAAAGATCGTCCGATCCCGGCCCGAGCCTTCGGCAGCTCCTCCATCGATGAGCGCAAGCTCGAGTACCGTACGACGCAGTCGTACACAGCGAGTGCAGGTGCAGCGAAGGCCGCCAAGGTCAAACCACATCAACCCCAACGTGAATCGCATCATGCCGCCAAAACTCCAGATCACAATCAATCAACCGCCCATGCTGATCATAATTGACCCGCGCAATCCGCAACCCCGGGCTCCCCACCGACACCCGTAACGCCGCCGCTGCATCCACCGACAATGCCGTCGGCACCATCTCGAACCGCACCCGCCCATAGTGCAAATCGTAATGCCGCGCATACAGCTCGGTGATCGACTGATTCAAATCGAACTCGAGGATCCCCGGAAAAAACTGCGGATTCAGATAGTGCTCCACGTACAGCACCAGCCGCCCATCAATGCGCCGCGAGCGGCAAATCTGAATCACGCTCGACAACGCCGGCAGCTGCAACCATGCACACACCGCCGCCGAAGCCGGTTGCAAACGCGCCGAAATCACCTCGGTCGACGGCTCACGCCCCTGCGCACTGACCATCGCGTGAAAGTGACTGCGCTGCATCAGGTTATAAGCCAAACGCGGCGGCGACACGAACCAGCCACGCCGCTCCTCGCGATAAATCTGCCCCTGCGCCTCAAGCTGCAATAGCGCTTCACGCACAGTGATCCGCGTCGTCCCGAATAACTCGCTGAGTTTGCGTTCAGCGGGCAACTTGCTCCCGGCCGCCAGCAAACCATGATCGATTTGCTCCTGCAGCACCTGGCCAATCGCTGTCACCGCTTTCGTTGCCTCATCGCGCATCAACGTTACCTATCTGGACTAGACCAGCACTGTTTCGGGGCAAATCCGAACGCCGATCAAAGCGCCTTCGTATATTGCAAGCCTAGGCAGTGCAGATGACCGACAGATGACAAAACTACCGAACGGTCGCTTTCACGGCTTGCAATACATCGGCCAAGTCCCCTGCCCTACGGGCCTTTGGGTTTGGTCTACGCTGATCTGGCACCTTCCTGACAATGGTTGATAAAAGATCAGCCAAGAGGCCATCGACATCAAAATGTCATCCAGCCGACCTAAATTGGCTCAGGTATTGCTGACCTAGACCAACACCAACCGCAATCGCAGCGTTGAACACGACCAAGGAGCTTCGGAATGAAACAGCTTTTCCTGGCAACACTGTTAGGCTCGACCATTGCTATGTGCAGCGCCGCCATGGCGGCCGACACCGATCTGAAAACCCTCGAAGCCGCTGCGAAGGCGGAAGGCGCCGTCAACAGCGTCGGCATGCCGGACAACTGGGCCAACTGGAAAGGCACCTGGGATGACCTGGCTGCGAATTATGGCTTGAAGCACATCGACACCGACATGAGCTCGGCCCAGGAAATCGCCAAGTTCGCCGCTGAAAAAGACAATGCCACCGCTGACATCGGCGACGTCGGTGCTGCCTTCGGCCCGATCGCGGTCAAGCAAGGCGTGGTGCAACCCTACAAGCCAAGCACTTGGGATCAGATTCCGGACTGGGCCAAGGACAAGGACGGCAACTGGGCACTGGCCTACACCGGCACCATCGCCTTCATCGTCAACAAGAAGCTGCTGAACGGCTCCGACGTGCCGACCAAATGGGCTGACCTGAAAACCGGCAAATACAAAGTCTCCATCGGCGACGTGAGCACTGCTGCCCAGGCCGCCAACGGTGTCCTCGCTGCCGCACTGGCCAACGGTGGTGACGAGAAAAACATCAAGCCTGCCCTGCTGTTGTTCGCCGACCTCGCCAAACAGGGTCGTCTGTCGATGGCCAACCCAACGATCGCCACCATGGAAAAAGGCGAGATCGAAGTAGGCGTGGTCTGGGACTTCAATGGCCTGAGCTACAAAGCCAAGATGGCCAACCCGGATGATTACGTAGTGCTGATTCCGTCTGACGGCTCGGTGATTTCCGGCTACACCACGATCATCAACAAGTACGCAAAAAACCCCAACGCCGCCAAGCTGACCCGCGAATACATCTTCAGCGACGCCGGCCAGACCAACCTCGCCCGAGGCAACGCCCGGCCGATCCGCGCCGAACACCTGCAACTGCCGGAAGACGTAAAAGCCAAGCTGCTGCCCAACGAGCAGTACAAGGGCGTCACGCCGGTCAAGGACGTCGACGCATGGGAAAAGACCTCCAAAGCCCTGCCACAGCAGTGGAACGAAGAAGTCATCGTAGAAATGAAGTGATGGCTTGACCCACTGCTTGATCCGACAAAGATCCCTGTGGGAGCGAGCTTGCTCGCGAATGCGGTTATTCATTCAACATTGATGTTGGCTGATCTGACGCCTTCGCGAGCAAGCTCGCTCCCACAAGGGATTGAGTTGATTTCGGAATATCTGAATTTCGCGGAGTTTTTGCCCCTATGAAGCACACCGTCATCCTTGTCGTACTCGATGGCCTCAACTACGAGGTTGCGTGTCACGCCATGGGGCATCTGCAGGCTTATGTTGGCGCAGGACGCGCGGCGCTCTATCAGCTGGAGTGCGAATTGCCGGCCCTGTCCCGACCGCTTTACGAATGCATTCTCACCGGCGTGCCGCCGATCGACAGCGGCATCGTCCACAACAATGTCTCGCGCTTGTCCAGCCAGCGCAGCATCTATCATTACGCCCGCGATGCCGGACTGAAAACCGCCGCTGCGGCGTATCACTGGGTCAGCGAGTTGTACAACCGCTCACCGTTCGTGGCGGCGCGCGACCGCCACACCGACGATCCGTCATTGCCGATCCAGCACGGCCACTTCTATTGGAACGATCATTACCCGGACTCGCACCTGTTCGCCGACGCTGAAAGCCTGCGCCTGCGCCACGCGCCGGATTTCCTCCTGATCCACCCGATGAACATCGATGATGCCGGGCACAAGCACGGCCTTGACAGCTCGCAGTACCGCAACAGCGCGCGCTCGGCTGACGTCATTCTCGCCGACTATCTGCAAAGCTGGCTCGACGCTGGCTATCAGGTAATGGTGACCGCCGACCACGGCATGAACAACGATCGCTCGCACAACGGCCTGCTGGCGGAAGAACGTCAGGTGCCGCTATTCGTCCTCGGCGAGGCGTTCAGCCTCAACCCTGATGTCACACCGAAGCAGACCGAGCTCTGCGGCACAGTTTGCGAGCTGCTCGGCGTGCCCCACGACAAACCTGTGTGCCGGGAGCTGCTCAAGTGAATGCCATGAATCGCGGCAAATGGCTCGCGGCGCTGTGTCTGGTGCCCTTCGCGCTGTTCTTTATCGTCTTCGAAATCGCCCCGCTGGTGTGGGTGATGATCAACAGCCTGCAATCGGAAGAATCCGGCTGGGGCCTGGCCAACTTCAGCAAGATCTTCGGTTCCAAGTTCTATCGGCAGGCAATCCAGTACAGCCTGGAGATCAGTTTCTGGTCGAGCGTATTCGGCATCATCATCGCCGTGCTGGGTGCGTATTCACTACGCCGCGTCGATTCGAAGCTGCGCAACTTCGTGAATGCCTTCGCCAACATGACCAGCAATTTTGCCGGCGTGCCGCTGGCGTTCGCCTTCATCATCCTGCTCGGTTTCAACGGCAGCATTACCATCATGCTCAAGCAGTCGGGGATCATTCAGGACTTCAACCTGTATTCGAAAACCGGTCTGATCATCCTCTACACCTACTTCCAGATTCCCCTCGGCGTGCTGTTGCTCTATCCGGCTTTCGACGCCCTGCGTGAAGACTGGCGCGAGTCCGCCGCACTGCTCGGCGCCAACGGCTGGCAGTTCTGGCGGCACATCGGCCTGCCGGTGCTGACCCCGGCGTTGCTCGGCACGTTCGTGATCCTGCTGGCCAACGCCCTCGGTGCCTACGCCACGGTTTACGCCCTGACCACCGGGAATTTCAACGTTCTGCCGATCCGTATTGCGGCGATGGTCTCCGGCGACATCTCCCTTGATCCGAACCTGGCCAGCGCCCTGGCCGTGGTGCTCGTGGCGCTGATGACCATTGTCACCGTCGTGCATCAATTGCTGTTGAAGAGGAGCTACCATGTCTCGCGCTGAATCCGGCCCGGCCGGCCTCTACCACCGCGTCGTGGTCTATCTGCTGTTCGCCATTTTGCTGTTGCCGCTGCTGGGCACGCTGGTCTATTCGATCGCCAGCAGCTGGTCGGCGACGATTCTGCCCAGCGGCTTCACCTTCAAGTGGTACATAGAGCTGTGGAGCGATCCGCGTTTTCTCCACGCCTTCGGCCAGTCGCTGATCGTCTGTGTTGGCGCGCTGGTGCTGTCGGTGGTGCTGATCTTGCCGTTGCTGTTTGTCGTGCATTACTACTTTCCAAAGCTCGATGCGCTGATGAACATCCTCATCTTGCTGCCCTTCGCGGTACCGCCGGTGGTGTCCTCGGTGGGGCTGTTGCAGCTCTACGGTTCCGGGCCGATGGCGATGGTCGGCACACCATGGATTCTGATCGGCTGCTACTTCACCGTGGCGCTGCCGTTCATGTACCGCGCGATCACCAACAACCTGCAAGCGATCAACCTGCGCGACCTGATGGACGCCGCGCAACTGCTTGGCGCCAGCACTTTTCAAGCGGCGTTTCTGGTGGTGCTGCCGAATCTGCGCAAGGGCCTGATGGTGGCGCTGCTGCTGTCGTTCTCGTTCCTGTTCGGTGAGTTCGTGTTCGCCAACATCCTCGTCGGCACGCGCTACGAAACCCTGCAGGTCTATCTGAACAACATGCGCAACAGCAGCGGTCACTTCACCAGTGCGCTGGTCATTTCGTATTTCTTCTTCGTGCTGGTCCTGACCTGGATCGCCAACATCTTGAACAAGGACAAAAGCGAATGAGCTACGTCAGCGTCCAACACCTGCAGAAAAGTTACGCTGGCACTACGGTGTTCAGCGACATCGATTGCGAAATCAACAAAGGCGAGTTCGTCACCCTGCTCGGCCCGTCCGGGTGCGGCAAGTCGACCTTGCTCCGTTGCATCGCCGGGCTGACCCCGGTGGATGGCGGCAAGATCCTCCTCGACGGTGTCGACCTCGTGCCGTTGAGCCCACAGAAACGTGGCATCGGTATGGTCTTTCAAAGCTACGCGTTATTCCCCAACATGACCGTCGAACAGAACGTCGCCTTCGGCCTGCGCATGCAAAAGGTCAACGCCGATGACAGCCACAAGCGCGTCTCTGAAGTGTTGAAACTGGTTGAACTGCACGACTTCGCCGGCCGCTATCCGCATCAACTGTCCGGTGGTCAGTGCCAGCGCGTCGCCCTCGCCCGCTCACTGGTAACCCGCCCGCGCTTGTTGCTGCTGGATGAGCCGCTCTCGGCACTCGATGCACGGATTCGCAAGCACTTGCGCGAACAGGTCCGTCAGATCCAGCGCGAACTCGGCCTGACCACGATCTTCGTCACCCACGATCAGGAAGAAGCGCTGACCATGTCGGACCGGATTTTCCTGATGAATCAGGGAAAGATCGTCCAGAGCGGCGATGCCGAAACCCTCTATACCGCGCCAGTCGACGTGTTCGCCGCCGGCTTCATCGGCAACTACAACTTGCTCGACGCCGAGGACGCGTCGAAGCTGCTGCAACGACCGATCAACCATCGCATCGCCATCCGCCCGGAAGCCATCGAACTGAGCTTGAACGGCGAACTCGACGCGCAGATTCGCAGCCACAGCCTGCTTGGCAACGTCATTCGCTATCGCGTCGAAGCGCGCGGCGTGGAACTGGTGGTCGATGTGCTCAACCGCTCCGCCGCCGATCTGCATCCCGACGGACAGCGTTTGGCACTTTCCATCGATCCGACGGCCTTGTGCGAAGTTGCTTAAAAGCAGCTGCAAGCTTCGAGCTACAAGCTTCAAGTTGTAGACTGCGGTGCACCTGATTTTAATTCTTGCAGCTATTAGCTCGTAGCTTGCAGCTGTTCTCGGAGAGAACCCGATGGCTTTGGCAATTTTTGATCTGGACGAAACGTTGATCCACGGCGACTGCTCCTCGCTATGGAGTGAGCAGATGGTCCGCCTCGGCTGGGTCGATGGCGAGTCGTTCATGCAGCGCGACAAAGAACTGATGGATGCCTACGGCCGCGGACATCTGGCGATGGAAGACTATATGGCCTTCAGTCTCGAACCATTGATAGGCCGCACCCCTGAGGAAATCGAGCACTTGGTTGGCCCGTGGGTGGAAGATTTCATTGAGCCGATCATCTTCAGCGACGCGACCAAAACCATCGCCGCCCACCGCAAGGCCGGCGACCGGATTCTGGTGATCTCGGCATCCGGTGCGCACCTGGTTCGCCCGATCGCCGATCGTCTGGGCATCGACGAGATATTGGCCATCGAACTGGAAGTCGGCCATGGCGTGTACAGCGGCAACACCGTAGGTACCCTGACTTACCGCGAAGGCAAGATCACCCGCTTGCTGGAATGGCTGGATGCCGAAGAAGAAAACCTCGAAGGCGCGAGTTTCTATTCCGACTCACGCAATGATCTGCCGCTGCTGCTGAAGGTCGATTTCCCGCACGTGGTCAACCCGGATCCGGTGCTGCTCGAGCACGCAGAAAAGGCCGGCTGGCCGATCCACCTCTGGAAATGACGAAGATTTAATGTAGGAGTGAGCCTGCTCGCGATGGCGGTGTTCCAGTCAACATTGATGTTGGCTGACACGCCGCAATCGCGAGCAGGCTCACTTGTACAGGAACCTGTTGTGTCAGCTAAGACTGTCGTCAATCACCAACACCAACTTCCCCGCCACCGTATTGCTCGCCAGTTCGGCAAATGCCGCTTCAGCATCCTTCACTGCAAACGCTTTGGCCAGTTGCGGACGCAAGCGGCCCTCGGCAAACAGTGGCCACACATGCTGGCCCAAGTCACTCAGCAGATCCGCTTTGAACTGATCACTGCGGCTGCGCAAAGTCGAACCGAGCAACTGCACGCGCTTGCCGAGCACCTGCGCCAGATCCAGCTTCGCCTCGCGCCCGCCCATCAAACCGATCAACACCCAACGGCCGTCCAGCGCCATCAGCCTGAGATTGAGCGCCGAATAATCGCCACCCACCGGATCGAGGATCACATCGAACGGCCCGAAGTCGCGCAGGCTCTCCAGATCATCGGTACGCACCACGCCGCCCTGGGCACCCAGCGCTTCGCAGTAAGCCAGGCGCTCGGCGGAACCGACGCTGACCCAGCACGGGTTACCGAAGGCTTTACACAGCTGAATGGCGGCTGAACCGATTCCACTTGCGCCGGCGTGCAGGAGAATTTTCTCACCGGGTTTCAGCGCTGCAAGTTGAAACACATTCAGCCAGACGGTGGCGTACACCTCGGGCAATGCCGCCGCCTCGATCAGCGAAACGCCCTCCGGCACCGGCAGCACGTGCCGTCCGTCGACGACCACCTCTTCAGCCATGCCGCCCCCGGCCAGCAGGGCGCAAACCCGATCGCCGACTTGCCAGGACGAGCCCGCGCCGACCTCGCTGATCACGCCGGAACACTCAAGACCGAGCACTGGGCTGGCGCCTGGCGGCGGCGGATAAAGCCCTGCCTTCTGTAATAAATCGGCGCGATTGAGGCCCGCGGCCGCTACACGGATGCGTACTTGTCCTACATCACATGTAGGACTCGGCTCTTCAAGCCATGCCACTTGACCTTCAACGCCTTGCAATGCCTTCACACTGCCTCCATAGTGAGTCTGGACTGAGCCCGAAGCTGTAGCGCCGGGCTTTTTGCATTATGCGACCGGCTCTCAAAGAACCGGCGACTTCAAAGACGGCCTAATATGCGTTATCAATTGTCCCCGCGTCGAATCAGCATGAAGCATCTGCTCCCCAGCACCGCCCTCGCTCTTTTCATCGGTATCGGTCTGTTGCCGGTGTCGGGCACCACATTCGCAGCCAACAGCTGGGACAAGTTGCAGCCTGATCGCGATGAAGTCATCGCCAGTCTGAACGTCGTCGAGTTGCTCAAGCGTCACCACTACAGCAAGCCGCCGCTCGACGATGCGCGCTCGGTGATCATCTACGACAGCTACATCAAGCTGCTCGACCCGTCGCGCAGCTATTTCATGGCCAGCGACATCGCCGAATTCGACAAGTGGAAGACGCAGTTCGACGACTTCCTCAAGAGCGGCGACCTCAACGCCGGGTTCACCATCTACAAGCGCTATCTGGACCGCGTCAAAGCGCGTCTGGACTTCGCCCTCGCCGAGCTGAACAAAGGCGTGGACAAGATGGACTTCAACACCAGGGAGACCTTGCTGATCGACCGCAAGGACGCGCCTTGGCTCAAGTCCACCGCAGAACTCGACGACCTGTGGCGCAAACGCGTCAAGGACGAAGTGCTGCGCCAGAAGATCGCCGGCAAAGAGCCGAAGCAGATCCAGGAAACACTGACCAAGCGCTACAAGAATCAGTTGGCACGTCTGGACCAGACCCGTGCCGAGGATATCTTCCAGGCGTACATCAATACCTTTGCCATGTCCTATGACCCGCACACCAATTATCTGTCGCCAGATAACGCGGAAAACTTCGACATCAACATGAGCCTGTCCCTCGAAGGTATCGGCGCCGTGTTGCAGAGCGACAACGATCAAGTGAAAGTCGTGCGTCTGGTGCCAGCAGGCCCGGCTGACAAGACCAAGCAAGTCGCCCCGGCCGACAAGATCATCGGCGTTGCCCAAGGCAACAAGGAAATGGTCGACGTGGTCGGCTGGCGTCTGGACGAAGTGGTCAAACTGATTCGCGGTCCGAAAGGCACCGTGGTGCGTCTGGAAGTCATTCCGGCGAGCAATGCGCCGAACGACCAGACCACCAAGATCGTGCCGATCACCCGTGAAGCGGTGAAGCTCGAAGACCAGGCCGTGAAAAAGTCGATTCTCAGCCTGAAACAGGACGGCAAGGACTACAAACTCGGCGTGATCGAGATCCCGGCCTTCTACCTCGACTTCAAGGCCTTCCGTGCCGGCGATCCGGATTACAAGAGCACCACCCGCGACGTCAAGAAGCTGCTGACCGAGCTGCAGAAGGACAAAGTCGACGGCGTGGTCATCGACCTGCGCAATAATGGCGGCGGCTCTTTGCAGGAAGCCACCGAGCTGACCAGCCTGTTCATCGATAAGGGCCCGACCGTGCTGGTGCGTAATGCCGATGGCCGTGTCGACGTGCTGGAAGATGAAAACCCGGGCGCGTTCTACAAAGGCCCGATGGCGCTGCTGGTCAACCGCCTGTCCGCCTCGGCTTCGGAAATCTTCGCCGGCGCCATGCAGGACTACCACCGCGCGCTGATCATCGGTGGTCAGACCTTCGGCAAAGGCACCGTGCAGACTATTCAGCCGCTGAACCATGGCGAACTGAAACTGACCCTGGCCAAGTTCTATCGTGTCTCCGGGCAGAGCACCCAGCATCAGGGCGTGCTGCCGGACATCGACTACCCGTCGCTGATCGACACCAAGGAAATCGGTGAAAGCGCCCTGCCGGAAGCCATGCCGTGGGACACCATCCGCGCGGCGATCAAACCAGCAGCCGATCCGTTCAAGCCGTTCCTCGCCCAGTTGAAGTCCGAACATGACTCGCGCACCAACAAGGATGCCGAGTTCGTGTTCATCCGCGACAAGCTGGCCCTGGCGCAGAAACTGATGGAAGAAAAAACCGTCAGCCTCAACGAAGCCGATCGTCGTGCCCAGCACGCCGACATCGACGCCAAGCAACTGGCGATGGAGAACATCCGTCGCAAGGCCAAAGGCGAAGAACCGCTCAAAGAGCTGAAGAAAGAAGACGAAGACGCACTGGCCGCTGCCGAGCCGGACAAGGTCAAACCGGAAGACGATGCCTACCTGAGCGAAACCGGGCGCGTCCTGCTGGATTACCTGAAACTGAGCAATCAGGTGGCCAAGAAGTAAGTGATGGCAATTTAGTGCTGACGATCCCCGGATCGTCATCAAACAGTCATCATTCTGTCGTGCAATAAAGGACCGGGAGCAAGCGCTCCCGGTCCTTTTTTTATCGCCAGAGACTGCCATGACCACGACCGAACAGCTGAGCGCCTTGAGCTCGATCCTGACTCAAAGCGGTTTACACAGCCTGTTCCAGCCGATCATCTGTCTTTCCGAACGCCGCATTCTCGGTTACGAAGCCCTGACCCGTGGCCCGTCCAACAGCCCTCTTCACTCGCCGATTGCCCTGTTCGCCGTGGCGCGACAGGCTGGCCGATTGAGCGAACTGGAGATCGCCTGCCGGCAAAGCGCCTGCCGCCGGTTCAATGAGCAGCAACTGCCGGGCAAGCTGTTCCTTAACGTGTCTCCAGAATCCTTGCTCGAAGCCGCGCACCAACCCGGGCGTACGTTGCAACTGCTGCAGGACTTGGGCATTGCGCCGAGCCAAGTGGTCATCGAGCTCACCGAGCAGACCCCGATCGATGACTTCCAGTTGCTGCAAACCGCCCTGCATCACTACCGGGCGATGGGTTTTTCCATTGCGCTCGACGATCTGGGCGCGGGGTATTCGAGCCTGCGCCTGTGGTCGGAATTGCGTCCGGATTACGTGAAGATCGACCGGCACTTCATCGATGGCATTCATCAGGATGCGTTGAAACGAGAGTTTGTCGGTTCGATTCTGCAAATCGCCAAAGCCTCGCGTGCGCAAGTCATTGCCGAGGGCATCGAGCTACCGGAAGAACTCGCGGTGCTGACTGAAATGGGCGTCGACCTGGTGCAGGGCTACCTGCTCGGCCGCCCTCAGGAACATCCATCCCGCGACGCTCGCGCCTTGATGCCCAAACACGATAGCAGCGCTGTCGCGCTGAATGACGAAGGCAGCGACCTCAGCGCCCTGCTCAACGACCAGCCCGCCGTGCAACGTGATACACCTACCGCCACCGTGCTGGAAGCATTTCGCCGCCAGGCCAACCTCAATTCGCTCGCGGTGCTCGACGAACAAGGCCAGCCCTGCGGCATCGTCCATCGCCACTCGCTGTCGGACGCACTGCTCAAACCGTTTGCCACCGATCTATTCGCGCGCAAACCGATCAGCCGCCTGATGAACGATGACTTCCTCGCCGTGGAAATCAGCCAGTCACTGCAGCAAGTCAGCCGCCTGATCACCAGCCGCGCCCGCCAGCGCATCGAAGAAGATTTCATCATCACCCTCAACGGCGGATACCTTGGCCTCGGCCGGGTCATCGACGTGCTGAAACTGATCACCGAACTGAAAATCCAGCAGGCACGCTACGCCAATCCCCTCACCCTGCTCCCGGGCAACGTACCGATCCAGCAATGCCTCACCCGCCTGCTGCAACAGGCCCGCGAGTCAATCATCTGCTACGTCGACATCGACAGCTTCAAACCCTTCAACGACATCTACGGCTACGGTCGCGGCGACGAAGTCTTGCTCTGCCTCGCCCAATGCCTCAACGAACGCATCGACCCGACCCGCGACTTCGTCGGCCACATCGGCGGCGACGACTTCCTCCTCGTCCTCGGCCCCGAAGACTGGCGCAAACGCCTCAACCAACTGCTCGACGACTTCCAAAGTCAATGCCGCCGGTTCTACCGGCCCGAACATCTGGAAGCCGGCTGCTTCGTTGCACCCAATCGCCAAGGCGTGCGGCAGGAGTTTGAGCTGTTGTCGTTATCGATCGGAGTGGTGCATTTGCGACCTGAAGCTTGCGCAACGCTTGATGCCAGCCAGCTAGCGGAGATGGCTTCGCAGGCTAAGCATCATGCGAAGAATGTTTCGGGGTTCAGTGTGCATGTTATCGAAAGCTGAACACTATGCCTTGGGACGAAGCAATAGTTTTACATGATGGTTAAATGTCGAGACACCCCCATTTCTACCATGTCGATCGATCCTCCTCAGATGCTCTCGTAAGATCCTGCTCCCAGACCTCCACCGCCAACCTGTAGAGCTCTTGAAAGAAACCCCGGGGGTTTTCTAGGGAATCCCATTCTTCCCGAGGCCAACTTGCAGCCTCATACGGGTCGATCTCAAAAAGAAGTTGGAATTCATAATTAGGATCCCTAAGTTTTTCTGCAAGATTTTCAATTAAAGCCAGCTTATGCCTATATGAAAGATAGGGAAGATTCAGACAATATTTTCTGATCAATACCTCTCTGTCACGCGCATCATTTGGATTATAAGCGGCAAGCTCCACGCCTTTTGTTTCTTCGCGATCATAAACATCAAGCACACCAACAAACCAACTTAAACCAGGTTCAAATTTTTTATTAATGTAAGGGTTTTTCAACATCATCTCACCTCCGAAGGAAATCCAGTAAATGGCCTTTGAGTGTTTACATCATCAAACTTAACCTCAAACCAATTTAGGTTCTCATTTAAAATTGGGTTCTGAGCATCCCGCCTGTTTGGCCTATACCCGCGACCGGCCCCAGGCAGCTCCAACCTCACTATTGGATTATTATTATGGTCAAAGCCGGTATGTATTATCTGGCCATGTTTATCTCTCGTCATCGCTTTATTCAACGCGCTCAGATGCATCCGCCAGTTGTGGAACTGCGAGCTTAGATTTCCTCTGGCACGTATTGGGACAATTCCGGTGTGAGGGTCTGCGCCATTAATGCCGCGCTGCCTAAGCGCTGGATCAGAAATTTCTGAGCTATGTTTTTTTATAGTGTGCATGTCATAAAGATCTTCATATTCATGCACCCGACGCTTAGCGTTCTCCTCAGCGACCTCATCAATTCTCGCCCTACGCTCCTGCGCCGTCATTTTCGGCAGTGGCGGCGCCCCCTCTTCGACGACCACGCGACCAGCCTCGTATCGCATCGGACGTCGCGGCGCTGACGGTGGACAAATGCAACTCAACCCCAACGGATCCACCCACCCCGTCGGATTCGGCACGTACTGGTACTGATTCAACCCACCCGCGAGCTTCACCGGATCCGGGGTCAGATACCGCCCCAATCTCGGGTCGTAATAACGATGGCGGTTGTAGTGCAGGCCGCTTTCAATGTCGAAGTACTGCCCCTGAAAGCGCAGTGGTTGATCGAGGTAATCCTCGCCAGCGAGGGTGACGGCGGCGACTTTGCCGTAGGCGTCGTATTGCGCGGACCAGACGATTTCGCCGCTGTAGTCGGTGAGTTCCTGCGGGGTGCCGAGGTGGTCGAGTTGGTAGTAGAACGGGCAGGCCTTTTTCGGGCCTTTGCCGTCGAGCATCGCGAGTGGGCGGAAGGTGCCGGGTTCGTAAAGGAAGCTGCGGTATTGCGTGGCGCTGCTTTCGGCGACGAGCTGGTCGCCTTGCCAGAAGAATTCGGTGACGGCGCCGTCGACGGTTTTGCGGATGCGCCGGCCGAAGGCGTCGTAGTGATAAGTGGCGGTCTGGCCGTCGGGGCGGGTCAGGCCGATCAGGCGGTGCTGGCAGTCGTAGCGGTATTCGGTGACCAGGGTCTGGCCGTGGCCACGGCGTTCGCGGATCAGGTTGCCGAAGGCGTCGTAGTCGTAATGGCGGTCGCCCTGCATCAGCAGGCGATTGCCTTTGATCTGGGCGGGACCGGGGCGGTCCTGCATCAGCAGGTTGCCGGTCGGGTCGTGGGCGAAGGATTCGGGCAGTTCGTCGCGCGAGTGACGTACGCGGATCAACCGGTCGAGGGCGTCGTAGCCGTAGGTGCGCTGGCCGTGGCGGCTGTCGGCGATGTGCTCGAGATTGCCGTTGGCGCTGTAGGCATAATCGCGGCGGTACAGCGAGGCGTGGCGATGACCTACAGCGTGGGCGAGCAAGCGGCCCTGATCGTCGTAGGAATATTCGCTGAGCAGCAGACCTTGCTGGCGTTGCTGTTCGCGACCCGACTGATACACATGCCGGGTCAGCGGCGTACCGTTGAGGTCGATGGCTGACAGCGCACCGCCCTTGGCGTAGTGATAGTCGAGCTTGCTGTTGTCCGGCAGGCGCATCCGCTTGAGCTGGCTGCAGGCGTCATAGGCGTAGCGCAAGGTGCCCCAGCCCTGATGCTCGGTGATCAGCCGATCCTGACGATCGTACTCGAAGGCCAGCGGATGGTTTTGCCCGTCATCGACACCGATCAACCGACCGAGGCGGTCGTAGTCATAGCGGATCTTGGCGCCATCGGGCAGGGTCTTGACCAGCAAACGTCCAGCCGCGTCGCGCTCGTACCGGGTGACCAGCGATAAACCCTGCTCGCCGAACTCGGTCTTTTCCAGCAAATGACCATTGAGGTCGTAGACGTAAGCCGTGCGCCGCCCATCAAACCCGGTTTCCTGTCGGATCAATCCGGTCGGCGTGTAATCCAGTCGGTATTTTTCGCCCGATTCGTTTTCAATCTCGGTCAGCAACAGCCGCGCATGGTCATAGCGATACTGCACGCGGGTGCCGTCGGGGTTGATCCGCCGCGAGACCAAATGCAGGTCGTCGTCATATTCGTAACGGGTGATGCGCCCCAGTTCATCGCGTTCGGCGGTGATCTGGCCGTAGGCGCCGTAGCTGTAGGCGCGCGTGCTGCCCGTAGGAGAAGTCGTCAGGATCAGTCGGCCAGCCGCGTCCCACTGCTGACGGCTGACAACACCAAATTCGTCCTGAGTGGTAATCCGCCGGCCCAGCGCATCGTAGGAAAAGCGCCGCACGCCGCCATCGGGCAGGGTTTCTTCGATGAGCTGGCCGAGCTCGTTCCACACCCAGCGGTGGCGGCTGCTGTCCGGATAACGCAGCGACAGCAATTGCCCGCGCAGGTTGTAGTAGTAATGCGTGACCTGGCCGTCGGGATCGACCGCTTCGGTAACGGCGCCTTCAGCGTTGCGCCGGTAGATCCACACCGCATCACCACGGCAACGCTTGTAGAGAAAACCGTTGCGGTACTCGTAGGACGTTGGTGCATCGTCCGGTGGAATCAGCGCGATCAGCCGTCCGACTTCGTCGTAGCGATATTCGGTGACCGCGCCCAATGCATCCTGCTCGGCGATCAAGCGCCCCTGCTGGTCATAGGCCTTGAGCTGCTCGCCGCCATCGGCCGCAACCTGGCGCACCAGCCGTGCGCGCTCGTCGTGGACGTAGACTTCTTCGGTGCCGTCGACGTAATGCACGGTCACGCTGGCGTCGTCATCGTTCCAGACGTAACGGGTGTTCATCTGCGAGAACGACGCCCAGTGCCTCACGCAGCGCGCCGCTTTGCCCTCGCGCTGCCACTCCCAGAAGAAGCTCGCGCCGCCGGTCAACTGGCGCTGGAGGATGACGTGGTGGTCGTCGTAGTCGTAGCGTTCGCTGTCGCCCACCGCGTTGGTCGCGATCAGCAGGCGTTGTCGCGCATCGAAGCTGTAGGTGGCGAGGTTCTGCTCGGTGGTCCACTCGCCCTGAACTAAAACTTGGTAATCGACCGCCACCAGTTGCGTGCGGTCATAACGCAACAGCAATGAGCGGCCGGCGCCATTGTCCAGACGCTGAATGCGGTCGGAGCGATCGCGTTGCAGGGTCAGACGATTACCGAAGACATCGCTGATTGCGGTCAGCCGGCCGGCGCGAAAGTGGTAAAACCGTGCGCTGTCACCGGCCAACGCCAGAATCAGTTCTTCCGGCTCATCACCGAGAAAGATCGCCGCCCGCGACAGGCTGTTGTGAATCGCCGGACGCGCGACATTGGGCAAGGGAAAGCGGGTTCGGCGGTTCTCATGATCGATCCAGATCACGCCATCGCCGTCGAAGGTCAGCCGATGGGCCAGCGTATGGCTCCAGCCGAAACCCAGGCCGATGTCGATCTCGACCGCGCTGCTGCGGTACAAGCGGGTGAACTCGAAGGGCAGCACGCCGTCGAGCACCGCGTCGGTCAGGGTCAGCAGTTCTTCGCCGGTGACCATCGACACCGGGCAGCCATTGGTACAGGTTTTGGGCACGCAATCGGCGGCATCGCCGTTGGGGTTTTTCGCTTGATCGGGGACGTCGTCGTGCTGTTCGTCTTTCTTCAACATGGCGTTGCGCTTGGCATCCCAGCGCAATTGCATCCGACCCTTTTTCACCCCGGCGGCGATACCCCGCGCGGCAACGGCTTTGTAGCGGTCGACGTATTCAATAAAGGCGTTGACGATGCTGAACAGCGCCTTGACCAGACGCTTGGCGACGTTGAACAGCTGCGTTGCGCGGTCAGCCAGACGCAGCGTCAGATAAACGATTCCCGCCCCCGCTCCGATAAACGTCAGCACCACGCTGATCAGTACATCGATGATCAGTTGCACGATCATCATCGACGCCACTTCAGCAGACTTGCCGGCAATCTCGCTGGGCGGCAGCATGTCCAGCCACAGGCTTGCCGACCTCAGCAGCAAGCACATCGCCGCTTCGTCACTGATCAGCAACTGCAGCTTTTCCATGAGATCCGGCGCGGTCTGCGCCAGCTTGATCAGGTCAGCCGCGCCACTGCCCAGACGCTCGGCAAACTTGCCGGGATCCTGAAGAATTTCCGAGAGCAGACCGAGGCTGTCCCATACCCCCTCGATGGCCGCCCAACTGCCGGCGAGCATGCCGTTGCTGGCTGCGGTTGCCACCGACTGTGACCACTGCGGCTTGAAACCTCGCCACTCGCTACGCAGCCAGCGTTCAAGTTCGCCGATCAAACCGTCATAGGATTCGAACAGCTCGGCGATTTGATCGGAGGTGACTGCGCCATGAACATGCACGCGGTAGAACTTGCCCGGTTCGCCTCTGAATTCACCCCTGCCCTGCTGATCAAGGGTGACCAGAGTGGTCTTGCCGCCCGTCACGTCGACCACATCGACTTTGATGTTGCCCAGCGGGATGTCGTAGACCGATTCGAACTTGCTCTCGATCTGCATCAGCCCGCCCTGCGGGCATTGAACGACACTGGAGGAAAATTCGTCGTCGCTGCTGCTGACCGCCGAGCTGCGATCACCAAAGCGAATGATCCGCTCCATGCCCACCAGCGACGGCAGGTCTGCTGCCTCGCTGACTTGATCGGCCCTGCGACTCAGCCAGTGATCAAGCTGTTTGCGGTAGAGGCTGAGGGTTTGCGGAAAGCTGTCGAGTTCCTGCTCGATGCGCGCGATGGCTTCCATCAACACACGCGAGCAAACATGGTGGGCTGAAAAACGGGCTGAAGCATGAGCGGTCCCTCGCGCAAGAAATTAGTCGCGGGAACTGTGCGGGGGATCAGAAAGGAAAGAAGTCAGGCGAGTAGGCAAAGGATGTAGGACTAATCTGCAATCGAGCTTCAAGCGAAAAACGTGCAGGCAGAAACGTAAACGCGGCGCGAGGAAAACCTCACGCCGCGTTTACTTAGAAGACATATATGGAATTACTACGTTGAATCACCAGCCTTCAGCTGTTGCAGCTTCAGCTCGGCCAACGGATGCCCGGCCCTGGCGGCCATGCTCCACCAACGAGCGGCTTCAGCGGGATCCGACGCCTTGCTCGGGGTACCTGCAAGGCAAATGACGCCGACTTGATACGCCGCTTTGCCGTCGCCAGCCAGCGCCGCCAGGCGTAGTAAACGCACGCCTTCTTCATGCGCGCCTAGCCCGACGCCGCGAAAAGTCAGAATGTGCCCATAAAAGCTTTGCGCACCGACATCGCCGAGGTTGGCCATGCGCGCAAACCGGCCTTCGAGCCAGCGCCAGCCACGCGGCTGGCGGACGAACCACGACCAATGAAACAGCCTGCGCGCCAGCCAGTAACCGGCTCGCGCCTTGAGGCGCAGAAACACTCAGGCCTCCGCCGATTCAGGGTATTCGTATTCGAAGACGCGGACCACTTCGGACGCATGCCAGGACGCCGCTGCAACGCCGTCCGACGGCCCGGAAAAGCGCCCCAGACGCTCGACACATTCAAAGAACCCGGTACGCGGCAAACGACTCGCGCCCTGACTGATGACCAGCGAACTGCGCAACGGCTGTTCGGCTTTGGCATCCAGTGCGGCCAGATGCTCAAGCGCAGCCGTAAGCGTCTGCATCGCCGGAGTCGGCAGCTGCAAACGCTCGAGCAGAGCTCGATAAGTCAGAAGATGGCGCTGACGGCGCGCCTGATCCAGTTCCCCCAGCAATCCGTCCCAATGTTGACGGCTGATGCGTACGCTCACGATTCATCCCTCCAACCTGGCACCGTCAGTTCCCAGGCCAGGCTGCGGCGAATCGCGGCGTCGGGCTGACGCTCACCACTTTCGATCATGGCCAGATAAGACGGGCTGATGCCTACCGTGCGGGCCAGCGCCTCGATGGCGATGCCCTTCCCTTCGCGCAAACTGCGTAATTGATCCAGAGCCGGAAGAATCGGCTCCGGCGAGGCGGCGAGCGGCGCTGCTGGCTGCGGCGCCGGTATTGCGTTGATCCCTGCTGCTTTCAGTAGAGCCTGATATTGAGCCCACGGCAGAACCGCGTATTCGGGTTCGCCATCGCGTGCAATTATCTGAATATCCATGACTACCCCGTAGGACAACACCACTTAGCGAGTCGGCACTTTTCCCTAGAAGTGTAATCCTAACAGCGGCTAAGGTCGCGAGTGGTATCTATCTGTAGGCAGTCTTGGTCAGTCAGGGCTTTTTCGGGCCTTGCAGCTGCAATTGTTCAGGGGTATCAGGGAGGCGTTCAACCACCGCCAGCTTCTCGGGTTGCTGACGCTTGCGCCACAGGCGGAAGGCGTTGAGCTCGTCATCGAGGGTTTTCATCAGCCAGGCGAGGACCGCGATGTCATCGAGCATGCCGAACATGGGAATGAAATCCGGAATGGCATCCACCGGGCTGAGGAAATACATCAGGCCCGCCACCACCGAAATCAGCGATTTGGCACTGATCGCGCGGTACTCGCCACGCCAGTAGGCCAGGCACAGCGACTGCAGCAAGCGCAGGTCATCCTTGAGTTTGCCCAGACGATTGCCTTGCGCGGCGCCTTTGCTGGCCACGGCAAACAATAGGGTCGGCAGGCGTCCACGGGCCAGCAGGCGACCGGCCAACGGCAGGAATCGAGCGAAATTCCATGGAGCTTTCATCTATTCTTCCCGTTGAAATGTTATCCACACAAATTGTGGATAACCTTGTGAACAGAGCTACTTTTCAGCGCTGAGAGCCCCGTTTCATAAGGGCTGCGCTTAGATCGGGCGTTTTTTACTCACATAAAAAAGCCCAATATTTCATTGACTTGGCGGCTCAGGGCGTCTAGTGCGGGCAGCCTCAAAGCTATGACTGTGTTGAACGGCGTCAGTTCGCTCTGTTTACCTTCCCTGACCTGCAGATGCAACAACGCCCCGCATAAGCGAGGCGTTGTTTTCGAGCCGTTGCGTGTTACTTGGCAGCGGCGTCTTCTTTGGCTGGATCCTTGATGGCCAGCAGTTCCAGGTCGAAAACCAGAACCGAGTTGGCCGGGATTGCCGGGCTTGGCGACTGAGCGCCGTAAGCCAGATCGCTAGGGATGTACAGTTTGTACTTCTCGCCAACGTGCATCAGTTGCAGACCTTCAACCCAACCCGGGATCACGCCACTGACTGGCAAATCGATCGGGCTGCCGCGCTCGACGGAGCTGTCGAACACGGTGCCGTTGGTCAGCTTGCCGGTGTAGTGAACAGTGACGACGTCGGTCGGCTTAGGCTGTGGGCCATCGGCTTTCTTCACTACTTCGTACTGCAGGCCCGAAGCGGTGGTGGTTACACCGGCTTTCTTGCCATTTTCTTCGAGGAATTTCTTGCCGGCGGCTGCCGACTCTTCGCTCATCTTGGCCATGCGCTCTTCAGCACGCTTTTGCAGCGAGGCGAAGGCTTCGACCAGTTCTTCATCTTTCAGCTTCTGTTCTTTCTTGCCAACGGCATCTTCGATGCCCTGGGCTACCGCTTTGGAGTCCAGATCATCCATGCCTTCCTGGGCAAGGCTTTTGCCCATGTTCAGGCCGATGCCGTAGGAAGCTTTTTGCGCCGGGGTTTTCAGCTCTACGCTGGTCTGCGAGTCACAACCCGCGAGTACCAGGCTAACCAGGGCTACCGCCGCCGCCAACCGATGCTGTTTCATGCTATTTCCTTGTTCATGCGCCGAATGGGCAATCGAGTAAAGCCGCGAGCTTATCAGGCCGCCACGACCAATGGCTACCGGCATGAGAGCAGGAATCTTCCGATAAGTTCAGGGATTAAAACGCATTTGGGCAGCGGCTGGATGAAGCTTCTGTCATCCGTGGACGACAAGGCTTATCGGCTCACGGCTCAACATCTGGCGTAATGGCCACTTGCCCAGTCCGCACAGCTCAGGCATAACAGCGCAACAATTCGACAAGGATGTTCAACTTGCGCCTCTTATCCCGCGTTCTCGCTGTGGTGATCGTGCTGGCGGTAATCGCCCTTGCAGTGATCGTCTATTACGTCGCCAACCCGAAACTGCCCTTCCACACCCCGCCCCAGCAGGTGCGCTACCTGGATCAGTGGAGCGAAGCGCAACGCCAGACTTACTACTTCACGCCGCAGGGCACGCAGGTCAAAGGCCTGCGTTACGAGTGGTTCCAGGCATTGGAGTTGCCCTTCTCCGATCAGCGCTTCGCCTCCCCTGAATATCTCGCCCGCTTCGGCTTCCTGGTCGACCCGCAGCAGAAAGCGAGCGCGAACAACCCTGGCAACCTCCCCGTCGGTTTTGCCCGGCACCAGAATCCCGGCAACGCCTCCGAGCACTATCTGGACATCACCTGCGCCGCTTGCCACACCGGCGAGTTGCGCTTCAAAGGCCAGGCCGTGCGTATCGATGGCGGTGCCGCGCAACATGTATTGCCTTCCAGCGTTCCTACGTTGCGCGGTGGCAGCTTCGGACAGGCCCTGGTCGCCAGTCTCGCCTCGACTTACTACAACCCATGGAAATTCGAGCGCTTCGCCCGTCAGGTGCTCGGAGATGATTACGAAGCGCGCCGCGAACGGTTGCGCAGCGAGCTCAAGACGTCGCTGAACACCTTCGTCAAAGTGGCCTGGAACGACACGCATCGCGGCCTCTATCCGACCGAGGAAGGCCCGGGGCGCACCGATGCGTTCGGCCGGATTGCCAACGCCACCTTCGGCGATGCGATTTCCCCTGCCAACTATCGAGTGGCCGATGCCCCGGTGGATTATCCGCAACTGTGGGACATGTGGACGTTCGACTGGGTGCAGTGGAACGGCTCGGCCCAGCAGCCAATGGCGCGCAATATCGGCGAGGCGCTCGGCGTCGGTGCCACGCTGAATTTCTTCGACGCCAACGGTCAGCCGCTGCAAGGCGCTGAGCGCTACCCCTCCAGCGTGCGCGTGCGCGATCTGCATGCCATCGAAGAAACCTTGCAACAACTCAAGCCGCCAACCTGGCCGGAAGATCTGTTCGGTGCGATCGACAAGCCGCTGGCCGCCAAAGGCCGCGCGCTGTTCGCGGAAAACTGCGTCGGCTGCCATGTCCCGCGCAAATCGCAGGAAGGCGAACGCTGGGTGCAGCACTTGCACATGATTCCCTTGGAGATGATCGGCACAGATCCGAACGCGGCCAACAACATCGCCAGCCACCGTTTCGACCTCACCGCCCTGCAATGGGAGGTCAAAGAGCTGGAAAAGATGGACGTCAGACTGCACCCCGTACCTAAAGCGCCGCTTGATCTGAGCCAATTGTCGGTGGCCAAGGGCCTGGCTTACGTCACCGCGTTCGTGGAAAACCGTGCCTATCAAGAAGCGAAGATCACGCCGGAAGAAAAACCGCGCATGGATGGTTTCGGCCTGCCGATCGGGGTGCGCGAAAAAGTCGCTTACAAAGCCCGGCCGCTGGCGGGCGTGTGGGCGACTGCGCCGTTTCTGCACAACGGCTCGGTGCCGAGCATTTATCAGTTGCTGTCACCGCAGGACGAGCGTGCGACGACCTTCTATAAAGGCACGGTCGAATACGACCCGCGCCATCTCGGCTATCGCACCGAGGCTTTCGCCAACGGTTTTCTGTTCGACACGCGCATCAGCGGCAACCGCAACAGCGGCCACGAATTTCGCGCTGGCACTCGCGGCAATGGAGTGATCGGCCGGTTCCTGCAACCCGAGGAGCGCTGGGCGTTGCTCGAATACCTGAAAGTATTGGGCGGACCACTGGAGGCGCAGTTGCCATGATCATGCCGACATTCAAAAAGGAACTGCCGCCACTCGCGCGTTTCTGGCTTTGGCTGGGACGCTTGCTTGGCAAGACGCTACTGATCCTGCTGATCATAACCCTGCTCGGCTGGGCCATCGCCACCGCGTGGTTTGCCTGGCAGCATCGCGGGCCGGTGTCGGCGCAGGAACAGATTCCAGCGGGCGAAGCGGCGATGACCCAGGACATCATTCAAACCGCAGTGCGCATCGTCGACCAGCACCGCGAAAGCACGCGCTATCTGCGCGATGCCCACGCCAAAGCGCATGGCTGCGTGAAGGCGCAAGTGCAGGTGTTACCGGAACTGGCGCAATCGCTGCGACAGGGTGTGTTCAGCGAACCGGGCAAAACCTGGCAGGCGCTGATCCGGTTGTCCAACGGCAATGCCTATCCGCAATTCGACAGCATTCGCGACGCGCGCGGGATGGCAATCAAGTTGCTTGAGGTTCAAGGCACGCAACTGCTCGGCAATCGCCAGGAGCAGCATGAACAGGATTTCGTGATGTTCAGCCATCCGAATTTCTTTGTCAGCGATGTCGCCGAGTACCGTCAGAATGTGGCGGCGCAGGCTGATGGCAAGAAGGTCATGGCGTTTTTTCCGACATGGGATCCGCGCACTTGGCAGGTCCGTCATCTATTCATTGCGCTGGCAACCCTGTCAGCACCGCCGGACAGCCCGACCGCGACGACCTACTTCTCGGTATCGCCTTACAAATTCGGTGAGGCCAATGCCAAGTTCCGCGTCGTGCCGGATCCGGAGCGTTGCCCGGCGTATACGCTGCCCAAACAGAATCACGACTTGCCGAATTTCCTGCGCAGCGCACTGAATCAGCAGTTGTCGACGGATCGGGTGCCGGCGTGCTTCGCCCTGCAGATCCAGCGCCAGGACGCGAACAAGTACATGCCGATCGAGGACACCAGCATTGAGTGGCGTGAGCAGGATGCACCGTTTGAAACCGTGGCGCGGATCACCCTGCCCGCGCAGGACTTCGATACGCCGGCGCTAAATGTGCAATGCGACAACCTGTCGTTCAATCCGTGGTTCGGCATCGAGGCGCATCGGCCGATTGGCGGGATCAATCGCTTGCGCAGGACGGTGTATGAGGCGGTGAGCGATTATCGGCATGCCCGCAATGCGGCGCAGTAGCGCGACGATTTATAAATCGCAGACAGCAAAAAGCCCGCACAAGGCGGGCTTTCCGTTGGTGTCTGGCGTTCAGTTCCAGATACCGAATATGGCGCAGCGGACGGGACTCGAACCCGCGACCCCCGGCGTGACAGGCCGGTATTCTAACCGACTGAACTACCGCTGCGCGAAACGCTTGAAACGAATGGTGGGTGATGACGGGATCGAACCGCCGACATTCTGCTTGTAAGGCAGACGCTCTCCCAGCTGAGCTAATCACCCTTCGCTTCGTTACGGGGCGCATTATGCCACAAGTTTTCGTAACGTGTTGATTTAATTGAATATTTTTTCAAAACAATCTGAAAACCGGTGAAACGACACATCCCGCGGGTACAACCTTGAGACAGAAAAAAACCCGCCTCAGCGGGTTTTTTCCGTGGTGACCTGGCGTTCAGTGGTCCAGGTTACCGAATATGGCGCAGCGGACGGGACTCGAACCCGCGACCCCCGGCGTGACAGGCCGGTATTCTAACCGACTGAACTACCGCTGCGCTAAACACTAGAAACGAATGGTGGGTGATGACGGGATCGAACCGCCGACATTCTGCTTGTAAGGCAGACGCTCTCCCAGCTGAGCTAATCACCCTTCGCTTCGGTGTGGCGCGCATTCTACGGAGCACCCCAACCTCTGGCAAGCACTTTTTTAAATAATTTTCCGAGGCCTTCCAAAGGCTTAGAGAAGGGTTGGCCTATGCCCCGGCGAAGACAATAATGCCCCCCTTTGTATAAAGGAGTGACTCGCCCCATGTGGTTCAAGAACCTGCTGATCTATCGCCTGACCCAAGACCTGCCTGTCGATGCCGAGGCGCTGGAAACTGCACTGGCGACCAAACTGGCGCGGCCGTGTGCAAGCCAGGAGCTGACCACTTACGGTTTCGTCGCACCGTTCGGCAAGGGCGAAGATGCGCCGCTGGTGCACGTCAGCGGCGATTTCCTGCTGATCTCTGCGCGCAAGGAAGAACGTATTCTGCCGGGCAGCGTCGTGCGTGACGCCGTCAAGGAAAAGGTCGAAGAGATCGAAGCCGAGCAGATGCGCAAGGTCTATAAGAAGGAGCGCGATCAGATCAAGGATGAAATCATCCAGGCGTTCCTGCCGCGCGCGTTCATTCGTCGTTCGTCGACCTTCGCCGCCATCGCGCCGAAACAGGGCCTGATCCTGGTCAACTCGGCCAGCCCGAAACGCGCCGAAGACCTGCTGTCGACCCTGCGCGAAGTGATCGGCACCCTGCCCGTGCGCCCATTGACCGTGAAAATGGCACCGACTGCGGTGATGACCGAGTGGGTCACCACACAGAAAGCCGCCGACGATTTTTATGTGCTGGATGAGTGTGAACTGCGCGACACCCACGAAGACGGCGGCATCGTCCGCTGCAAGCGCCAGGACCTGACCAGCGAGGAAATCCAGCTGCACCTGAGCACCGGCAAAGTCGTCACTCAGCTGTCGCTGGCCTGGCAGGACAAACTGTCGTTCATGCTCGACGACAAGATGACCGTCAAGCGCCTGAAGTTCGAGGATCTGTTGCAGGATCAGGCGGAACAGGACGGCGGCGACGAAGCCCTGGGCCAACTGGATGCCAGCTTCACGCTGATGATGCTGACCTTCGGCGATTTCCTGCCGGCGCTGGTTGAAGCGTTGGGTGGGGAAGAGATTCCGCAGGGGATCTGACTCTGACGAGTATCTAACCTGTGGGAGCGAGCCTGCTCGCGAATGCGGTGTGCCAGTCAACATTAATGTGTCTGGCTCACCGCTTTCGCGAGCAGGCTCGCTCCCACAATGTTTTAAGACGTAACTAATAACAAGGATCAAGCCATGCGCGCACTGGCTGCACTCAGCCGCTTTGTCGGCAATACCTTCGCTTACTGGGTTCTGATCTTCGCCGTCATCGCCTTCCTGCAACCGGTGTGGTTCATCGGTCTGAAAAGCGCGATCGTACCGCTGCTGGGTCTGGTGATGTTCGGCATGGGCCTGACCCTCAAACTCGACGATTTCGCCGCCGTTGCTCGCCATCCGGGGCGGGTGGCGCTGGGCGTGATTGCTCATTTCGTGATCATGCCCGGTGTGGCCTGGTTACTCTGCCAGGTGTTCCACCTGCCGCCGGAAATCGCCGTCGGGGTGATTCTGGTCGGCTGCTGCCCGAGCGGCACCTCGTCAAACGTGATGACCTGGCTGGCGCGCGGTGATCTGGCACTTTCCGTGGCGATTGCCGCCGTCACCACCCTCCTCGCTCCGCTGCTGACCCCGGCACTGATCTGGCTGCTGGCCTCGGCGTGGTTGCCGGTATCGTTCATGGAGCTGTTCTGGTCAATCCTGCAAGTGGTGCTGCTGCCGATCGTTCTCGGCGTGGTCGCGCAGCGTTTGCTCGGCGACAAGGTGCGGCATGCGGTGGATGTGTTGCCGCTGGTGTCGGTGGTCAGCATCGTGATTATCGTCACCGCCGTGGTCGCGGCGAGTCAGGCGAAAATCGCCGAGTCCGGCCTGCTGATCATGGCCGTGGTGATGCTGCACAACAGCTTCGGCTATCTGCTTGGCTACTTCACCGGGCGCCTGTTCGGTCTGCCGCTGGCTCAGCGCAAGTCGCTGGCACTGGAAGTCGGCATGCAGAATTCGGGACTGGGCGCGGCATTGGCCAGTGCGCACTTCTCGCCACTGGCGGCGGTGCCGAGCGCGTTGTTCAGCGTCTGGCACAACATTTCCGGGGCGCTGCTGTCGACGTACTTCCGGCGCATGAGCGAAAAGGAAGACCGCGACAACCTCGCGCAACGCGCTGCCGACTGAGCTGAAAACTTGATCCTCGGGTTAATGCTCGTCACTATATTGCGCAACGCGGGGACGACCCTGCGGCTCGATCGAGTCATTAATCTGGGGACGACCCCGTCAATCGATGGAGGTTGTGCATGTCCTGGATCATTCTGTTTTGCGCCGGCCTGTTCGAAGTCGGCTGGGCCGTCGGCCTGAAATACACCGACGGCTTCACCCGCCCGCTCCCCACCGCCCTGACCGTTGCCGCCATGGCCATCAGCCTTGGTTTGCTCGGTCTGGCGATGAAGGAATTGCCGCTGGGCACGGCGTATGCGATCTGGACCGGTGTTGGTGCCGTGGGCACGGTGATCGCCGGGATCATTTTGTTTGGTGAATCGATGGCGTTGATTCGGCTGGTCAGTGTGGCGTTGATCGTCACGGGTTTGATAGGCCTTAAAGTCAGCGCTTAGGCCACTACCGCTATCGCGAGCAGGCTCGCTCCCACATTAACCGCGCTCCGCCATTGGAACAGGGTCAACTGTGGGAGCGAGCCTGCTCGCGAAGGGGCCTTTTGATACACCGACTATCTGACAGCCCCGCGCAATTCCCCCACCAACACCTGCAATTTCGCCGGCTCGGTCCCTTCGGTAATCGCCGGCCCCGCCACCAGCGTCACCCGCGACCACAAGCGATGGAACAAGCCCTTGTTCGGATCGCGACTGAAGAAACTCCCCCACAATCCTTGCAGCGCCAGCGGAATCACCGGCACCGGGGTCTCCTCGAGAATCCGCGTCACGCCGCCGCGAAACTCGTTGATCTCGCCATCGGCGGTCAGTTTGCCTTCCGGGAAAATGCACACCAGTTCGCCGTCCTTCAGATACTGAGCGATGCGGGCGAAGGCTTTTTCGTAGATCTGGATATCTTCCTGGCGTCCGGCGATAGGAATCGCGCCCGCCGTGCGGAAGATAAAGTTCAATACCGGCAGGTTGTAGATCTTGTAGTACATGACAAAGCGAATTGGCCTACGCACGGCACCGCCGATGAGCAAGGCGTCAACAAACGACACGTGGTTGCACACCAGCAGCGCCGCGCCTTCGTCCGGGATCGCTTCAAGGTTGCGGTGTTCGACGCGGTACATGGAATGGCTGAGCAGCCAGATCATGAAGCGCATGCTGAATTCCGGAACGATCTTGAAGATGTAAGCGTTGACGCCGATGTTCAGCAGCGACACCACCAGGAACAGTTGCGGGATCGACAGTTTGGCGACGCTCAACAAGACGATCGAAACAATCGCCGACACCACCATAAACAGCGCGTTGAGAATGTTGTTGGCGGCAATCACCCGCGCCCGTTCGTTTTCAGCCGTGCGCGACTGAATCAGCGCGTACAGCGGCACAATGTAGAAGCCACCGAAAATGCCGAGGCCAAGGATGTCGATCAACACCGCCCAGGTGTGCACGAAGCCCAACACGGCAACCCAGCTATGGCCGGTGACGCTGTCCGGGATCCCACCGGAATGCCACCACAGCAACAGGCCGAACACGGTCAGGCCAAACGAGCCAAAGGGCACCAGTCCGATCTCGACTTTGCGCCCCGAGAGCTTCTCGCAGAGCATCGAACCCAGCGCGATGCCCACCGAGAACACGGTCAGGATCAGCGTGACCACGGTTTCGTCACCGTGCATCCATTCCTTGGCGTAGGCCGGGATCTGCGTCAGGTAAATCGCCCCGACAAACCAGAACCACGAGTTACCGACAATCGAGCGTGACACCGCTGGCGTCTGGCCCAGACCGAGTTTCAGGGTCGCCCAGGATTGACTGAAAATGTTCCAGTTCAGACGCATCTCCGGCGACGAGGCCGCCGCGCGCGGAATGCTGCGGCTGGCCAGATAACCCAGCACGGCAATGCCGATGATCGCTGCGGAGACTACCGGCGCGTAGTGCTCGGTCGACATCATGATCCCGGCGCCGATGGTGCCGGCGAGAATCGCCAGAAACGTGCCCATTTCCACCAGACCGTTGCCGCCGACCAGTTCATCGTCGCGCAAGGCCTGCGGCAGGATCGAATACTTCACCGGGCCGAACAGCGCCGAGTGCGTGCCCATGGCAAACAGCGCCACCAGCATCAGCGACAGGTGATCGAAGAGGAAGCCGATCGATCCTACGGCCATGATCGCGATTTCCGCGAGTTTGATCAGACGGATCAGCGCGTCCTTGGCGAATTTTTCCCCGAACTGCCCCGCCAGCGCCGAGAACAGGAAAAACGGCAGGATAAACAGCAGCGCGCAAAGGTTGACCCAGATCGAGCGGTCGCCCTCGATGGTGAGCCGATAGAGGATGGCAAGGATCAACGACTGCTTGAACACATTGTCGTTGAACGCGCCGAGCGACTGGGTAATAAAGAAGGGCAAAAAGCGCCGGGTGCGCAACAGGTTGAACTGTGAGGGGTGACTCATCTTCCGTGTTTCCTGATGTTAGGTAGAGAGGCCTGGGTGCTTGTTATTGGAATGCCGCACCGCGATCCAGGCCACACCTTACCTAAACTTTGCAGATTATTTCTTCAAACCTGCAATACACGGCGAGACAAACAGCTCGCCACGCCACGCGCCCTGCACGGTGCGCTTGCCGACAATCAGCCACATCGCTGCGAGCAGGATCACCAGCGCGGTTCCGAACACGCTGAAAAACGTCAGACCGAGAATGCTCGCCAGTTTCAGCGTTGCCAGCGAATAAACGCCCAATGGAAAAGTGAAGCCCCACCAGCCAAGGTTGAAGGGGATGCCGTCACGCAGATAACGCACAGTGATCAACAGCGCCATCAACATCCACCACAGACCGAAGCCCCACAGGGTGATCCCTGCCACCAGCCCCAAGCCCGAAGCGATTTCACCGACGCCGGGCAGGCCATTCACGGCAAAAATCGCTGGCGCCTCACCGCCCAACAGCAGCATGCCCAGCGCACCGGTGCCGATCGGACCGAGGGCCAGCCAGCTCGACGCGGCCATGTTTTCGTGGGGCAGTTTGTGCAAGGCCATGCGCAACAACAGGATGGTCAGAATGCTGAACGCCACCGGCAGGGAAAAGGCCCAAAGCACATAGCTGGTGGTCAGTACGATGAGTTGCGCATGGGCGTCAGTCAGATGCGGGGCGAGCAAACCGCCACTGGCTGCTGCCACTTCCGCCGCCACCACCGGCAGCAACCAGACCGCCGTCATCTGATCGATGCTGTGTTCCTGGCGGGTAAACATCATGTACGGAATCAGCACACCGCAGGCCAGCGACATCGCTACATCGATCCACCACAACACTTCAACGAGGTGGATGACACCGTCGCCCCAGCGCGGCAGCCCGAACAACAGAAAGCCGTTGATGATCGTCGCCAGGCCCATGGGAATGGTGCCGAAAAACATCGATACGGTGGAATGGCCGAAAATCCGCCGCGCCTCGTCAAAGAACAAAATCCAGCGCGCAGCGTAAGCAACAGTAAACAGCGTGAATAACAAAATGTTGAACAACCACAGCCCTTCAGCCACGGCGCGCAATCCGGGTATCGCCAGTGGCAATTGCGCCAAGGCCAGCGCCAGCACACCGGTACCCATGGTCGCGGCGAACCAGTTCGGGGTGAATTGGCGGATCACTTCACGCGGATGCTGAAGCTGACTGAAAGGTTTGTAGCCGGGGGTGACGCTGTTGGGGCAAATCATCATGAACTCCTGTCCTCTGGTGAGGTTGAGCCCATGGTAGATCCGAATCGAATATCTATATAACGGGTAATATCTCTAACTGTTATCTGTTTTATAGATAAACACCTACACGCGTTCAAGAAGCGCTGCAAACTCTGCCCGCCTGCGGACGCAGGCTGAGCAGCAGCGCAGCCACGGCCAGCACAATCAAGACAGTACCGTAACCGTAGGTGGTCGCCAGCAGTCCAAAGTTGCGCGCCAGATAACCGGCCAGCAGCGCCGGCAAACAGAACGCCAAGTAACTGAGCACGTAATAAGCCGACATTAACCCGGCTCGTTCATGCGGCAAAGCCAGCGGCACCAGACTGCGCACCGCACCGAGGAAACCCGAACCAAAGCCGCAACCGGCGACCAGTGTGCCGAAGAAAAACAGCGGCAGACTGGCGCCATGCACGCCGAGCAGAATCAGGATCAGCCCGACCGGCAGCAGACTTGCCCCCAGCCGCAGCGCCTGAGCGGCCGGGCGATTGCGCATCATGAAGATCATCAATGCGCCGGTCACGGTGAGCGCCGCTACCGTAGCGCCACCGATCAGATTAGAAGTGGAGCCCGTCGCGGTGCGCACCAATGACGGCGCCAGCGAGGCGTAGAAACCACCGAGCGCCCAGGTTGCGGTGTTGAGTGGCAGCACGCGCCACAACATTGAACGCGCTTGCACCGGCACGTGCAGGGTCGGCCGCAACGAGGCCAATGCCCCGCCTTGCCGCGAAACACTTTCCGGCAGGCGCCAGACATACACGCCTTGCAACACGAACAGCGCCAACAGTAACCAGTAAGTCAACTGCAACGGCGCCGGCGCGAATTCTGCCAGCAAGCCACAACCCAAACCGCCCAGCGCCATCCCCAGTAACGGCGCAACACTGTTGATCAGCGGCCCCTGCTGACGGTCGGTGTCGAGCAGCGTTGCGCTCAATACGGCAGTGGCCATGCCGGTGGCAAAACCCTGCAACACCCGTGCGCTGATCAACCAAGCCACGCTATCGGCATAGATGAACAGCAACATGGCCAGCGAATTGAGCAACACGGCGGCGAAGATCACCGGTTTGCGTCCGAGATGGTCAGAAAGCGAACCGACCGTCAGCAACGCTGCCAACAGACTGAAAGCGTAAACGGCGAAGATCAGCGTCAACATCGCTGCCGAGAAATGCAGTTGATCCTGATACAAGTGATACAACGGCGTCGGCGCGGTGGAAGCGGCGAGAAAACTGAGTAAGGTGATCGCCAGAAACCACAGGCTCGACCGGTGGGAAGCGACACTATTCAAGGGGCTGGTCATGGGCACACTCCGCAAAAGCTAATTTTTTGCTTTTGCGCAGTGTGCTACCGCCCAGCGCTTAAAGCAAATTCTTTGTGTTAAGGTCTGCCGCATGGCTATTAAAGAAGGTTTACGCCCCGGTGGCCGCAGTGCCCGGGTGCAGCAGTCGATTCATTCGGCGGTCAATGCGCTGTTGCAAGAACAGGAGCGTTCCACCGTGACCGTTCCGCAAATCGCCGCCCGCGCGGGGGTTACGCCGTCGACGATCTATCGGCGCTGGGGCGATCTGGCGGCATTGCTCGCCGACGTCGCCCTCGCCCGCATGCGTCCCGACAGCGAACCGGCAGAGACGGGCAGCCTGCGCGGCGATATCCGTGCGTGGGCCGAGCAATATCTGGACGAGATGAGCTCGGAGGTCGGGCGCAACATGATGCGTGACGTGCAGGCGAGTGCGACGCCTGGCTATTGCGTGACGATCATCGGTGCGCAGTTGCAGACCATTGTCGATCGCTATCCGCATGAGAAAACGCCGAGTGTCGATCGCTTGATCAATCTGGTGGTGGCGCCGGTGGTGTTCCGGATTCTGTTTTCGGCGGCGGCGCTGGAGGTGGATGAGTTGCATCGGTTGATCGATATTGCATTGCGGCCGGACTGACGCCTTCGCGAGCAGGCTCGCTCCCACAAGGGAATGCATTCCAACTGTGGGAGCGAGCCTGCTCGCGAAGAGGCCCGCCCGGTCACCACAAAAACCACCCGGTACCCCGCCTGCGACACCCCGCCACGCCACGACCTTGGTCGACACTGACTAACCGCCGCGCCCGTGCGAGACTGTCCGCCCGGGCAGGAGTGCCGGGGAGTCTTTTGTCGGGAGTGCTGCATGTCGTTGTCCACCGGGCTGATCGCCGTCGTTGCCCTGGCCTACATGGCCATCATGTTCGCCATCGCCTTCTACGGCGACCGTCGCAGCACACCGTTGCCGCCGCGGGTGCGTGCCTGGGTATACAGCCTGTCGCTGGCGGTTTACTGCACCAGCTGGACGTTTTTCGGCGCGGTCGGTCAGGCGGCGGAACAACTGTGGTCATTCCTGCCGATCTACCTCGGGCCGATTTTGCTGCTGGTCGGCGCGCCGTGGGTCCTGCAAAAAATGGTGATGATCAGCAAACAGGAGAACATCACCTCCATCGCCGACTTCATCGCCGCGCGCTACGGCAAATCGCAATCGCTGGCGGTGGTGGTGGCGCTGATTTGTCTGGTCGGCGTCTTGCCCTATATTGCCCTGCAACTTAAAGGCATTGTCCTCGGCGTGAACCTGTTGATTGGCGCCGGCGCCGATGCCATGGGCACCCGCGCTCAGGACACGGCGCTGATCGTGTCGCTGGTGCTGGCGTTGTTCACCATCGTTTTCGGCACGCGCAACCTCGATGCCACCGAACACCACCGTGGCATGGTGCTGGCGATCGCGTTCGAATCGCTGGTCAAGCTGTTCGCCTTTCTCGCCGTCGGCGCCTTCGTCACGTACGGCCTGTATGACGGTTTCGATGACCTGTTCAATCAGGCAATGCTCGCCCCGCGCCTTGAGGCGTACTGGAAGGAAACGATTAATTGGCCGTCGATGGTGGTGCAGACCGGCGTGGCGATGATGGCGATCATCTGTCTGCCCCGGCAATTTCACGTCACCGTAGTGGAAAACATCGACCCGCAGGATCTGCGTCTGGCGAAATGGGTGTTCCCCGCCTATCTGGCTTTGGCCGCATTGTTTGTAGTCCCGATCGCCCTGGCCGGTCAGATGATGCTGCCCAGTCACGTGCTGCCCGACTCGTTCGTGATCAGCCTGCCGCTGGCCCAGGCCCATCCGGCGCTGGCGATGCTGGCGTTCATCGGTGGTGCCTCGGCAGCGACCGGCATGGTGATTGTCGCCAGCGTCGCGCTGTCGACCATGGTTTCCAACGACATGCTGTTGCCGTGGCTGTTGCGTCGCAACAACGCCGAGCGCCCGTTCGAAGTGTTCCGCCAGTGGATGCTCTCGGTGCGCCGGGTGAGCATCGTGGTGATTCTGCTGCTGGCCTACGTCAGTTATCGCTTGCTCGGCTCGACCGCGAGCCTGGCGACCATCGGCCAGATCGCCTTTGCGGCGGTAACGCAACTGGCGCCGGCGATGCTCGGCGCGCTGTACTGGAAACAAGCCAACCGCCGCGGCGTGTTCGCCGGTCTCGCCACCGGCACTTTCCTCTGGTTCTACACACTGGTGTTGCCGATTGCCGCGCACAGTCTCGGCTGGTCGCTGGCGAGTTTTCCGGGCCTGGCGTGGCTGCACAGCAATCCGCTGAACCTGCCGATCACGCCGTTGACCCAGGGCGTGGTGCTGTCGCTGGCCGGTAACTTCACCGTGTTCGCCTGGGTCTCGGTGCTGTCGCGCACGCGAGTCTCCGAGCACTGGCAGGCCGGGCGTTTCATCGGTCAGGAAATCAGCGCCCGTCCGAACGGACGCTCGATGCTGGCAGTGCAGATCGACGACCTGCTGCAACTGGCGGCGCGTTTCGTTGGCGAAGAACGCGCGCGGCAGAGCTTCATTCGTTTCGCCTACCGCCAGGGCAAGGGTTTCAACCCCAACCAGAACGCCGACAGTGAATGGATCGCCCATACCGAACGTTTGCTGGCTGGTGTCCTTGGCGCTTCTTCGACACGCGCCGTAGTAAAGGCTGCCATCGAAGGTCGGGAAATGCAGTTGGAGGACGTAGTCCGTATCGCTGACGAAGCCTCGGAAGTGCTGCAATTCAACCGTGCGCTGCTGCAAGGCGCGATAGAGAACATCACCCAGGGCATCAGCGTGGTCGACCAGTCGCTGAAACTGGTGGCGTGGAACCGCCGTTATCTGGAGTTGTTCAACTACCCCGACGGCCTGATCAGCGTCGGCCGCCCGATCGCCGACATCATTCGCTACAACGCCGAACGCGGTTTGTGCGGCCCCGGCGAAGCGGAAGTGCACGTTGCACGACGCTTGCACTGGATGCGTCAGGGCCGCGCGCATACCTCCGAGCGGCTGTTCCCCAATGGCCGGGTGATCGAGCTGATCGGCAACCCGATGCCCGGCGGCGGCTTCGTCATGAGTTTCACCGACATTACCGCGTTCCGCGAAGCCGAACAGGCACTGACCGAGGCCAACGAAGGGCTGGAACAACGGGTCAGCGAGCGCACCCAGGAACTGTCGCAACTCAACGTCGCGCTCACCGAAGCCAAGGGCAACGCCGAGGCGGCGAACCAGTCGAAAACCCGCTTCCTCGCCGCCGTCAGCCACGACTTGATGCAGCCGCTTAATGCCGCACGGCTTTTCTCCGCTGCCCTCTCCCACCAGAACGAAGGTCTGAGCCCAGAGGCGCAGCAGCTGGTGCACCACCTCGACAGCTCACTGCGTTCGGCGGAAGACCTGATCAGCGATTTGCTGGACATCTCGCGCCTGGAAAACGGCAAGATCAACCCGGATCGCAAGGCCTTTGCCGTCAACGAACTGTTCGACACCCTCGGCGCGGAATTCAAGGCGCTGGCGCAAGAGCAAAAGCTCACGTTCCGGGTGCGTGGCAGTCAGTTGCGCATCGACAGCGACATCAAACTGCTGCGGCGAATTCTGCAGAACTTCCTCACCAACGCTTTCCGCTACGCCAAAGGTCCGGTGCTGCTGGGCGTGCGTCGACGCGGTGGTGAGTTATGTCTGGAAGTCTGGGATCGCGGACCGGGCATTCCGGAAGACAAGCAGCAAGTGATCTTCGAGGAATTCAAACGCCTCGACAGCCACCAGACCCGCGCCGAGAAAGGCCTGGGCCTGGGTCTGGCGATCGCCGACGGCCTGTGCCGCGTGCTCGGGCATACCTTGCGCGTGCGTTCATGGCCGGGGCGCGGCAGTGTGTTCAGCGTGACGGTGCCGATCGCCCGCGCGCAAACGCCTCCAGTTAGCGCCACGGTGGAACTGAACGGCAAACTGCTCAGCGGCGCGCAGGTACTGTGCATCGATAACGAAGACAGCATTTTGATCGGCATGAACAGTCTGTTGAGCCGCTGGGGCTGCCAGGTGTGGACAGCGCGCAATCGCGAAGAATGCGCAGCGATATTGAATGAAGGTGTGCGGCCGCAACTGGCGCTGGTCGACTATCACCTCGACCACGGCGATACCGGCACAGAGCTGATGGCGTGGTTGCGCACGCGCCTGGGCGAACCGGTGCCCGGCGTGGTCATCAGCGCGGATGGACGCACGGAGACCGTCGCGCAAGTGCATGCGGCGGGCCTGGATTACCTGGCCAAACCGGTGAAGCCGGCGGCGTTGCGGGCGCTTTTGAGTCGGTATTTGCCGCTGTAGAAGGTGACCTTGCAGACGTTATCGCGAGCAGGCTCGCTCCCACATTTGGATTTGAGTACAACCGCAAGTAACAGGTCGGCTGTCAGGCCGCTTTCGCGAGCAAGCCCGCTCCCACATTTGGGATTGGGTACAACCGCAAGTAACAGGTCGGCTGTCAGGCTGCTTTCGCGAGCAAGCCCGCTCCCACATTTGGTTGGGTACAACCGCAAGGAACAGGTCGGCTGTCAGGCCGCTTTCGCGAGCAAGCCCGCTCCCACATTTGGGATTGGGTACAACCGCAAGGAACAGGTCGGCTGTCAGGCCGCCTTCGCGAGCAGGCTCGCTCCCACATTTGGATTTGAGTACAACCGCAAGTAACAGGTCGGCTGTCAGGCCGCTTTCGCGAGCAAGCCCGCTCCCACATTTGGGATTGGGTACAACCGCAAGTAACAGGTCGGCTGTCAGGCCGCTTTCGCGAGCAAGTCCGCTCCCACATTTGGGATTGGGTACAACCGCAAGGAACAGGTCGGCTGTCAGGCCGCTTTCGCGAGCAAGCCCGCTCCCACATTTGGGATTGGGTACAACCGCAAGGAACAGGTCGGCTGTCAGGCCGCCTTCGCGAGCAAGCCCGCTCCCACATTTGGGATTGGGTACAACCGCAAGTAACAGGTCGGCTGTCAGGCCGCTTTCGCGAGCAAGCCCGCTCCCACATTTGGGATTGGGTACAACCGCAAGGAACAGGTCGGCTGTCAGGCCGCTTTCGCGAGCAAGCCCGCTCCCACATTTGGGATTGGGTACAACCGCAAGGAACAGGTCGGCTGTCAGGCCGCCTTCGCGAGCAAGCCCGCTCCCACATTTGGGATTGGGTACAACCGCAAGGAACAGGTCGGCTGTCAGGCCGCCTTCGCGAGCAAGCTCGCTCCCACATTTGGGATTGGGTACAACCGCAAGGAACAGGTCGGCTGTCAGGCCGCTTTCGCGAGCAAGCCCGCTCCCACATTTGGGATTGGGTACAACCGCAAGGAACAGGTCGGCTGTCAGGCCGCCTTCGCGAGCAAGCTCGCTCCCACATTTGGATTTGGGTACAACCGCAAGGAACAGGTCGGCTGTCAGGCCGCTTTCGCGAGCAAGCTCGCTCCCACAACAAAAGCAAAAGCAAAGCAGCGAAGCTGCCCGCGGCGAAGCCGCCCCACTCAACAATGAGCGTTAGCTCGAGTGCTTTTGATCTTGCTTTTGATCCACCGGCGACGTCGGAAGGCTGAGTGGAGGGATTGATCCGGGGGTGGGAGCGCAGCGACCGTCTGGCGCAGCCAGACACAGCGGAAGGAGGTGCAGCGAAGCAAACCGGAGCCGCTGCGCCCGGATCGATCCCGGAGCGAAGGGACCCGAGCTTGCGAGGGCCGAACGTAGGAGCAAGCGTTTTTTTGCTTACTTTTTTTAGGCGTTTCGGTGCGTGTCAACGTATCTGTCGCTTCACGGCTGTTTTAGGAGTCTATTACGCCCTTGTTTCAGGGCGCTCTGGATTCAGGTAAACAGCGTTTGCGAGTTTCCAATTACGTACTTCGCCGCTCCAACGGCTAGGGTTAGTTGCTTTGGCTGCCTTGTAAAGATTCTCCCGTGCCTGCAGTAACGCAGGTGCCTTGCCTTCGTGACGCTCATTGGGCGTCACGTATTTCAAGGCGCTATGACGATGCTCGTCGTTGTACCACTCAACGAATTTCTGCACCCAGAGTCGTGCTTCCGTGAGGTTGTCGAAGGGCCGCTCGGGCCACAGCGGGCAATACTTGGCCGTACGAAAAAGCGCTTCGGCATAGGCGTTGTCATTGCTTACTCGGGGTCGGCTGAACGACGGTTCGACGCCCAATGCAATCATGCTTTCTCGAAGAAGCGAGCCTCTCATTACGTGACCGTTGTCCGAGTGCAGTACCAGCGGACGACCCGCCGTACGCTCTCGCAAGCATCCTTTTTCAAGCAGTACGCATGCATGTTCTGCGCGTTCGGATTCGTGTACTTCGTTGGTCACTAATTTGCGGCTATAGATGTCTTTGACCATGTACCAGTAGTAAAAGCGACCTTTAACGGTGGTGGGTAACCACGTGATATCCCAACACCAAACTCGATTTGGGGCATCAGCACAATGTGTGGTCAAAGCTCGGCGCTTCGGAGCTTTGGCTCGGCCTCGACGGCTATTCTGATTTGCCTCTTTCAGCACCCGATAGAATGTTGATTCCGATGCCAGATAGATACCTTCGTCAGCTAACTTCGGGACAATCTGGTGCGGTGTCAGACTCGCGTAGCCAGGTTGATTAGCAGCATCCAAAACAGCCTGACGCTCTGCGACGCTGAGTTTGTTGGACGGTGCTTCGCGCTTGATGATCTGGCGCTTGTCGGCTTCGCAGTGTCGCCAACGCTGAACCGTCCGCAAACACAGCCCGATCTCTTTGCATGCACGAAACCGACGAGCACCACTTGCTACTGCCTCAGCGATCAGGCCCAAAGCCTGCACACGATCAGGGGCGCTGATCAGCCTTCCTTGTCCTTGCCCCAGATCGCATTGGCTTTTTTTCTGAGTTCCAGTAAAGCGACCGCCTCCTTGCAATCAGCATCGGATCGAAGCAGTTGTCGCTCCAGCTCCTTTATCCGTATTTGCTCGGTGGTCGGTTTTTTGTTGGGCTGAGGCTCCATCGCAGTGTTGGCATTCTGGCAAGCTTGGCGCCATTGCTGAATCTGCTCAGGATAAATGCCCTTGATTCGGCAATATTGTGAAAGCTCTACCTCGCTCAACGGCGCGGTTTCCAGAACGGCGTTGAATTTGTCGGCGCTGGACCACTGATTGCTGGTTTTATTATTCCCAGGAACAATCAATCCTTTATCTCTAGCCATTTGCCTCCAGTTTCGCAGTGACTGTGGGGTGACGCCGATTGCAACGGCGAGCTCTGCTACGGAACGGTTTAAGGGCGGCATCATTTGAAGAACAGCCCAGTCTCTGAAGTCATCGTCATAACGCTTCGGCATTGCTAGACACCTTCGCCCCCATGAATGGTTGAGTCAATCAACAGAGGTGACAGGTAGGCTGACACGGGGGGGTTTGTAAAAAAAGTGAGTCGCCGTAAGGGCGAAACCGCCAGCCGCATCACCGCAGCAACGGATATGCCCCCAATCAGCCAAACAAAGCTTTTACTCAGGCAACTCAACCAACCCATCAACGTCCGTCATCGCCCGCTCCAGCAAATCCGCCGGCAAGCTCTTGCTCGCCCGCGCACCGAGCAACTTCAACTGCTCACTGCGGCTGACCAGATTACCGCGCCCCTCTGTCAGCTTGTTACGCGCCGAGCTGTAAGCCTTGTCCAGTTGCTGCAGACGATTGCCCACTTCGTCCAGATCCTGAATAAACAGCACGAACTTGTCATACAGCCAACCCGCGCGCTCGGCGATTTCCCGGGCGTTCTGGCTCTGCCGTTCCTGCTTCCACAGACTGTCGATCACCCGCAACGTAGCCAACAGCGTGGTCGGGCTGACAATCACGATATTGCGGTCAAAAGCGTCCTGAAACAGCGACGGCTCAGCCTGCAATGCCGCAGAAAACGCTGCTTCGATCGGTACGAACAGCAAAACGAAATCGAGGCTGTGCAAGCCTTCCAGACGCTTGTAATCCTTGCCGGCCAGACCTTTGACATGATTGCGCAGCGACAACACGTGCTGCTTGATCGCGATCTGCCCCAACGTGTCGTCATCAGCCGCAACATATTGTTGATAGGCCGTGAGGCTGACTTTCGAGTCGACTACCACCTGCTTGTCGCCGGGCAGATAAATGATCACATCGGGCTGGAAGCGCTCACCGTCGGGGCCTTTGAGATTGACCTGAGTCTGATACTCGCGGCCCTTCTCCAGACCCGCGTGCTCAAGAACGCGCTCGAGGATCAGTTCGCCCCAATTGCCCTGGGTTTTCTGGCCCTTGAGCGCGCGAGTCAGATTGGTGGCTTCGTCGCTCAGACGCAGGTTCAACGCCTGCAAACGCTCCAGCTCCTTGGCCAGCGAGAAGCGCTCGCGGGCTTCGGCCTGATAGCTTTCTTCAACGCGCTTTTCAAAGGACTGGATGCGTTCTTTCAACGGATCAAGCAACTGCCCGAGCCGCTGCTGGCTGGTTTCGGCAAAGCGCTGCTCACGTTCATCGAAGATCTTGCCGGCCAGCTCGGCGAATTGCGCGCGCAGTTCATCGCGTGAGCCTTGCAGGTCGTTGAGACGTTGTTGATGGCTTTCCTGTTGCTCTCGCAGTTCGGCACTCAGCGAGGCAGCGTGGGCGTCGAGGCGGCGTAACTCAGCATCCTTGTTGGCGCGTTCGAGGTTCCAGGCGTGAGAGGCGTCGCGGGCGTCATCGCGTTCGATCTGCAGCAATTCGACTTCGCGGCGCAGCGCGGCGAGGTCTGCCTGTTTGGCGGCGTTGGCCTGGCCAAGATCGGCGATTTCATCGCGGCTGGCTTCAAGCTGCGCGGTGAGGCCGTCCTGGGCCAGTTGCGCCATGGCCAGGCGCTCTTCGAGCAAGGCCAGATCGGCCTGGGCGTTGCTGGCACGGCGTTGCAGTTGCCAGGCCAGCGCCAGCAGCGGCACCCCTGCTGCCGCAAGACCAAGCAATATGCTGGTCAAGTCCATAGCCATAGCGACTCCTGCCAATCGGATAAAGCCTGAAGGTTAACCAAGGTGTCTGGGCTTGGACAGCTCAGTCTTCGATCAGACCGAGTTCCTGCTGCGCGCGACGGTCACCGGCACGGGCGGCCTGACGCAGCAACTCCTGACCGATACGGCGGTCACGGGCATTGCCGCACTCCCGGCAAATCAATTGGCCGAGACGGCTCTGTGCAGCGACCACACCTTCACGGGCCGGTTGCTTGAGCAGACGGCCAGCGAGGTGTTTGGCGCTGGGACTGTCACTCAGACGCGGCGCATCGAGCAGCCACTCAGCCACACGTACGGAAAAACGCTTGGGAGCGGTCACGGAGGTCGGATTGGAGGTAACAGAGTCTGATACTGAGCGAAACTTCATAAAGCACTGCGGGACAGATCGGAAGGCGCGCCACTTTACTCTCTTTTTCTTACAGGTAAAGTCGAAAAAAACCCGGCACGCCCGTCCTAGAGCAAGCGCTAGGGACAATCCACAGAAGCTGTGGATAAGTCAGTGGACAACCGCTCTCTGATCCTCGCAAAGCCTTATGGAATGGGGCTCGCAGTCAAACTGACGATTTTTTCACCAACAAAAAAAGACGATATTTTTCATTGACTTAAACTTTTGATACAGGCAGCGACTGGAGTCAGGATCGATGTGACAGTTGCGTTACGCTCTGCGCAACTAATGTGCACAAGTACCTGTGAGCCGGTTATATGCGTGCGCTTTTTCGGGTCATTTTGCGCAGCTGCGAGCGACCGAAAGGCTCTGCGAAAAGCATGCACGCCGACGGACGGTGCGACACGACCTTTCCCTGTGATCCTTTTTTTGGTCGTGGGGTTTGCTTCGCTCGAACGGATCCGTTACTATCCGCGGCGTTAGTACCAAGCTGAAAGTCAATTCCGGTCGAACATCTCCCCACGGTCAACTTCCAAACAAGAAGCTACTGCCGAAAAAAGCGGGAACGACCCCTCGATGGTTTCCAGGTAAATCTTGCGACGACGCTGCCTTTGAATGAAAGCAAAGGGCGTTGCGAAGAACACTTACTCTGACCGAACCAACCTGCAAATTGATCAGGATCTTCACCCCGGGCCCAGAACCTTTGCCCTCGCTGTGATGCCTGTCCTCCTAAGTACCTACCTGCCAGCCCAAGCGCGCTCACTTATCAGCGCTTCAAACTGGCTGCTTTGTTCCAGTCGGGTTCTTCGTTCGATCAATGGTGATCAACGTTACTGGAACGTTTTAACGTTGCACGGTTCTTATCCGTGTCATTTGTAGGAACACCTAATAACTATGTCTACTCAAATCCAGACTCAGGATGCCATTCGCACCCTAACCAACGCTTTTGCTCCAATGAACTGCCTGATCATGGCCGCTCGCAAAGGCTGCTTCAGCTTCACCGTGGTCAATGAACACGGCATCGCTCGTCACAGCGAGCGTCTGTACCCCGATCAATACTCCAGCGCCGAACCGCTGCAGGCCGTGATCGAGCGTACCCGGCAGGCACTGGTTGCCTGAAAGCCGGACAGGCTGCAAAAGCAAAGCCCTGCTGAAAAGCGGGGCTTTTTATTGCCTGATATTTCACTGTTAACGCTGCGCTTCTAAGCAGGTTCCGATCTAACGCCGGGAAAGCCATGGCGGAAATATTTTAAAAACAGTCCTTTACACGCTGAATATGACACTACACTTCAACTCAAGCGGCGTGACCCGCTTGCGGCGAGCCTGAGTCGATCCACAGCTGCCAAAGCCCTTCAGGACTCGCCCTCAACAACAAGAACCGAGGGTGTTATGGGTATCGCTGCCAGCGAACTGTGCCGCTATGTGATCCGTCCCACATTGATCTATCTGGGACGCCACTGCGCAACCGCCGAATCCCTGCTGCTGGGTATCGCTGCCAGCCAGTCCGCCCTCGGGTCTGCCCTGCATGACCGCCGTGGCCATGGCCTCTACCGGATCGCCGAGCATCGCCATCAGGCACTCTGGGACGATTATCTGGCGCTCGATCCGGAGCGCGCCAGCCTGGTGCGCGGCTTGGCCAGTCAGCATGCGTTCCTCAGCGGCCCGCATCTGGAACTGACCGTCAACCTGCGTTACGCCACGGCCATCGCCTGGCTACTGGTGGAAGAACAAAACCCCACCCTCCCCGCTCCGACCGACCTGCTCGGCATGGCGCGCATCTGGCGCCAGACCTTTCAACCGCAAGGTCGCCTGCGCGACTTCACCTATGCCTGGCAAACCTGTGTTTCACCGCTGAATCAGGTCGCTTGCTGACCAGGCGGTTTCACAAGTTCTCGCATCAGGCCGCCATTTTGGTCGGATTGTCCTACAAAACCGCTCTAACTCAAGGCATACAGGCTATAGCGCTGGGACGAAAATGTTGGTAATTTTCGCCCCGGTGATCACCAGGAGTTCTAATAATGAAAAAAGTCATGCTCAAAACCACCCTTAGCCTCGCCGTTACCCTTGCCTCTACACAAATCTTCGCGGCAGGTTTTGCCCTCAACGAACAAAGCATCAGTGGCATGGGGACTGGTTTTGCCGGGCGATCTTCTTCTGCCGACGACGCAAGCACTGTTTATGGCAACCCGGCCGGCATGGCGCGCATCAAGCGCGAACAGGTCACCGGTGGCGTCGCCGTTGTCGACGCACACACCGATATCAGCAACGCCAGCTCCAGCCCGAATGGCGGCAGCAACAAAGGCGACATGGTGCCCTTCACCGCTGTACCTATGGGCTTCTATGTAAAACCGATTGATGATCACTGGGCATTCGGTCTCGGTGTGTACGTGCCGTTCGGTCTGATCACGGATTACGAAAACGGCTTCGCCGGCCGTTACTTCGGCAGCAAGTCCGAAGTACAAGTCATCACCTTCCAGCCAACCGTCAGCTACGCCTTCAACGACAAGGTGTCGATCGGTTTCGGCCCGACTATCAACCGCATCGACGGCGCGCTGGAATCCAACCTGTCGATCACCCAGGCACTGCCGGATGGCAAGGTCAAGATCAAGGGTGACGACACCGCGCTGGGCTACAACGTCGGATTGCTGGTCCAGGCCACTGACACTACCCGCCTGGGCCTGACCTATCACTCCAAGGTCGACTACAAGCTCGAAGGCAACACCAAGGTCAACTACGGCGCGCTGGCGCTCGTGGGTGTCGGCGCCAACCAGAAGTACGACGCTTCGCTGAAGATCACCACACCGGAATCCGTGGACTTCTCGGTCACCCAGGCGATCAATGATCGCTGGAACGTCTACGCCGGTACCACCTGGACTCGCTGGAGCCAACTGGACAAGATCACCGTGAAGAACTCCGGCGTGCAGCCTCTGCTGGCCGGTCAGTTCGGTTCGATCAACGAAGACCAGAACTGGCATGACTCCTGGGCCTACGCCGTGGGTACCTCGTACCAGTTGAACAAGGAATGGGTACTGCGTACCGGTCTGACCTTCGATCAGTCTCCGACCAACAATGAAGACCGCTCGCCGCGTATCCCGACTGGCGACCGCACCATCTTCAGTATCGGCGCCGGCTGGAGCCCGACCGACGACCTGACCATCGACGTCGCGTACTCGTACCTGAAAGAAGAGTCGGTCAACATCCGCAACGAAAATGCCCGTGGCCAGACCTACGATGCCAAGTATGAAAACTCGGCGAACGGCTTCGGTGTCGGCGCGACTTACCGCTTCTGATGCTCGATGGCGAGGCTAACCCCTCGCCCACTAAAAAGCCCCGCTCTCTTTACAGAGGCGGGGCTTTTTCTTGCCTGCAACTTTTCACTGGAACGACTAAATCACCCTTGTGGGAGCGAGCCTGCTCGCGAAGGCGGTATGTCAGATGTAGATTTGCTGGCTGACACACCGCTTCGCGAGCAGGCTCGCTCCCACAGGGTAAAGCATGAGTCAGTGAGTCAGCGGTTCGGAGGCAATGGCCTTTTCGATCGCGGCGATAAACTCGGGGTCATCCGGTTTGGTCAAGCTGGAAAAACTCGCCACGACCTTGCCTTGCCGGTCCACCACGTACTTGTAGAAATTCCACTTCGGCGCATTGCTCTGCGCGGCCAGCACCTGGAACAGATGTGTGGCGTCGTCGCCGCGAACTTTCTGCGGCTCGGTCATGTTGAAGGTCACGCCATAGTTGGCGTAACAGACCTTGGCGGTTTCCGCGCTGTCCTTGGACTCCTGCTTGAAGTCATTGGACGGCACGCCGAGCATCTCCAGCCCTTGCGCCTTGTAGCGCTTGTTCAGCGCCTCAAGGCCTTCGAACTGCGGGGCGAAACCGCAGAAGCTGGCGGTATTGACCACTACCAGCGGCTTGTCGGCGTACTGCTTGCACAGATCGATGGATTCCTTGGCGCGCAGCTTCGGCAGCGAGCCTTGCAGCAGCTCAGGACAGTCGGCAGCCTGGGCCAGGCCAGTCAACGCCATCAGCAACGCGGGAACAGCACACCAGCGCATCAACATATCGAACTTCCTTGGGCAGTCATCAGGCTTTGACGTTACTCGCCACGCTGCGATCTAGCAAATGCTCATGCCCAACTGCATCAGCGCCAGACCGCCGCGCTGCCAGCCCCACCACACCAGCGCCAATAGCGCTGCAGCGACTGCGGTGACGGCGAATCGCGCGCAGATCCGGCTCATGCTGCGCTCGCAGCGGCTTGCAGGCGCGCCACCGGACGCTCGCGCACCGGCCAGTTCAGCGCCGCCGCGAGCAGGCTCAAGAGAACCGCCACTTGCCAGATCAAGTCATAACTCCCGGTTCGGTCATACACCACTCCGCCCAGCCAGCCGCCAAGGAAGGAGCCGAGCTGATGGAACAGGAAGACGATGCCGCCGAGCATGGACAAATTGCGCACGCCGAACAAGGTCGCCACCGTACCGTTGGTCAACGGCACCGTCGACAGCCACAGAAAACCCATGGCCATGCCGAACAGATACGCTGTGGTGGTGGTCACCGGCAACCACAGGAACAGCACGATCACCACTGCGCGCAACAGATACAGCGCAGTCAACAGACGCGGTTTGGACATGCGGCCACCGAGCCAGCCGGCGGTGTAAGTGCCGAAGATATTGAACAATCCGATCAACGCCAGCACCGTAGTGCCGACACTGGCGGGCAGATGCTGATCGACCAGATACGCTGGCAAGTGCACACCGATGAACACCACCTGAAAACCGCAGACAAAAAAGCCGAACGCCAGCAGCCAGAAACCGGAGTGCGAGCAGGCTTCACGTAGCGCTTCGCCAAGGGATTGTTCGTGGCCAAGCACCGGCAGCGGCTTGTCTTTTAGCATGCTTACCAGCGGCACAATCATCGCCACCAACAGACCCAGCACCAGCAATGCGGCGGACCAGCCGAGCCAGCCGATCAAACCGAGCGTGCCCGGCAACATGGCGAACTGGCCGAACGAACCGGCAGCGCTGGCAATACCCATGCCCATGCTGCGTTTGTCGGCCGGGACAGCGCGACCGACCACGCCGAGGATCACCGAGAACGACGTACCGGACAAACCAATGCCGATCAACAGGCCGGCGCTCAGCGACAAAGTCATCGCCGAGTCGGACAGGCCCATGCACACCAGACCCAGCGCGTAAAGCATGCCGCCGACCAGCACCACTTTCGCTGCACCGAAGCGGTCAGCCAGCGCACCGGTGAATGGCTGCGCCAGGCCCCAGATGAGGTTTTGCAGGGCGATGGCGAAGGCGAACACTTCGCGGCCCCAGCCGAACTGTGCGCTCATCGGCGACAGGAACAGACCGAACCCGTGGCGCACGCCCAATGACAACGCCAGGATCAGCGCACTCCCCAGTAACACCCAACCGCACGTCCGCCACATCGTTGTCATTGTTATTCTCCAGTCGCGGGTATATACCCGCTTGAGCGCGAAAAAACCGGCGTCAGGCCAGTTCGTCGAGCAGTTTGAGCAAAGTTTCGCGTTTCTCGGCACCGAGACGGTCGATCAGCCGCTGTTGCGCCGCTTCCCACGCCGGCAATGCTGCTGCCAGGCGCTGCACGCCGGTTTCGGTGAGCCGGATGATACGGTTGCGCATGTCCTCGCCTTCGGCCAGCGCCACCAGACCTTCACCCTCCAGCACACGTAGATTGCGCCCGAGAGTGCTGCGATCCAGGCCCATGGCCTCGGCCAGTTCGGAAATACTCGGCTGCTCCAGCCGCTGCAGATTGCACAGCAGAGAATACTGGGCAACGTTGATCCCGAAGCCGTCGAGAGCGCCGTCGTAATGCCTGCTGACGCCACGCGCGGCGCGACGCAGGTTGGTGCACAAACACTGAGAAGGAAGCATGATGCGTGTATATACCCGCGAGTGTGTTAAATCAAGTTACAGATGAGTTTATCCACGCATTTGTGGCGCCTGACCGATCGCTATCGCGAGCAGGCTCACTCCTACAAGGAGTACGCATTCCAACTGTAGGAGTGAGCCTGCTCGCGATAAGGCCGGCATTACCAACCCAAATCTTTCAGACGAGGGCCAACCCAACCACCACCCCCATCTCCAGCAATTCCAGCAACGCCCCCGCCGTATCCCCGGTAGTCCCGCCCAGCCTCCGCATCATCAACCGCCGCAGCCAGACAAACCCGACCAGCGAAATCAGCACCGCGCCGATACCCGCGATAAACACGCAGCCCAGCGCACTCAACCCCAGCACCCACCACCCCGCTCTGCGCGGCAGATGATCGGCCAGTGCCTGGCCCAAGCCACCCGCACGCACATACGGCGTAGTCAGAAACAACCCCAACAGCGCCGCTCGCCCCAGTACCGGCACGGTAATCAGCGCCAGGGTATGCCCTTGTTCGATCAGTGCCAGCAGCGCGGCAAATTTGAGCAACAACACCAGCACCAGCGTGACCACCGCAATCGGCCCGCTGCGGGGATCTTTCATGATCGTCAGCGTGCGCTCGCGATCACCGAAGCCACCGAGCCAGGCATCGGCGCTGTCCGCCAAGCCATCGAGATGCAGCGCCCCGCTGAGCAACACCCACAGGGTCAACAACAGCGCCGCATGCAGCAACATCGGCGCGCCGGCAAGCAGCAGATTCAACGCGTAGAGGATCAGCCCGAACAGCAATCCCACCAGCGGATAAAACAGCAGCGAACGGCCAAGCTGTTGCGGCTTGGGCATGCCCGGCAGGCGAATCGGCAGGCTGCTGAGAAACTGCAAGGCGATCCACAGCGGCAACATCTCAGTGACCTTCCTTGAGCGCGCCATCGGCCTCGACCGTCAGCGCAAACAGCGCGCCGTGGCCGACTTCGACATTGAGCAATTGTTCGCGCGGCAGCCCTCGCGCCTGCGCCAGCAACAAGCGCATCACACCGCCGTGGCTGACCAGCAGAATCCGCTCGCCGGCGTAAGCCGCATGCAACCGCGCAACCGCCGCCAACACCCGCGCTGAAAAATCGCCGACCGGCTCACCCTGCGGTGGCGTAAATCCATAGGGATCAGCCCAGAACAGCCCCAGCGCTTCGGCATCCGTCTCCATCAACGCCGCCGCGCTCTGCCCTTCCCACGCGCCGAAATGCAGCTCTTGCAGATCCTTGTCCAGATGCACGGACAGGTTCAGTTGCTCGCCGAGTTCAGCAGCGAAGCGCGCGCAGCGCTGCAATGGCGAACTGACGATACGATCCCACGGCCCGCCGTCGACCACCGCCGTACGCATCTGCGTCCAGCCATTAGCGGTCAGCGCATCGTCGAGGCTGCCGCGCAGGCCGCCGCCGAGTTCCGTTTCGCCGTGGCGCAACAGGTCCAGGCGCAGGCTCATGCCGGGCGATCCGCCACGGCTGCTTCGGCGAACGTCGCCATTTGCCCGTGCAGGTCACAGGCCAGACGCAACAACGGCACCGCCAACGCCGCGCCACTGCCCTCGCCCAGGCGCAGGCCGAGTTCCAGCAACGGTTCGGCGCTCAAGGTTTCCAGCACGTGGCGATGGCCCGGCTCGGCACCGCGATGGCCGAACAACAGCCATTCACGACAGGCCGGATTCAAGCGCACTGCGACCAGCGCGGCGACGGTACAGATAAATCCGTCGACCAGCACCGCGATGCCGTCCTGCGCGCAGGCCAGATAAGCGCCGACCAACGCGGCAATCTCGAAACCGCCGACCTTGAACAGCGTCTGCAAGGCGTCGCCACGCTGTGCGGCATGCAGGGCCAGCGCGCGTTCGATCACTTGCGCCTTGTGGCTGACGCCAGCGGCATTCAGCCCGGTACCGGGCCCGGTCAGGTGCGCCACCGGGCAATCGAGCAAGGCACAGGCCAGCGCACTGGCTGCAGTGGTGTTGCCGATGCCCATTTCGCCGCCGATGAATAACTGCGTGCCGGCGGCTTTCGCGCGCAACACGCTGTCGCGACCGGCCTGCAGGGCCAGTTCGCCCTGCGCCTGAGTCATCGCTGCACCCTGAGCGAAGTTCGCCGTTCCCGCGCCAATGTTCAGATGGCGCACGCCGGGCAGATTCAGCGTCGGATTCACCGTGCCCAGATCGACCACTTCCAGCTGCGCGCCGAGCTGACGCGCCAGCACGCTAATCGCCGCGCCGCCGCTGACAAAGTTGAGCAGCATTTGTCCGGTGACTTCCTGCGGATAAGCCGATACGCCTTCGGCTACCACGCCATGGTCGCCAGCGAAAATCGTGATCCAGACTTGATCCAGCGTTGGCTTGAGCTGACCTTGCAGACCGGCCAGTCGCACGGCCACCGATTCAAGGCGTCCCAGCGAACCGGCCGGTTTAGTCAACTGCTGCTGGCGCTCGGTCGCTTGCGCAACCATCTCGGCATTCACTGTTTTGCACGGGTTCAGCCACCAGGTCGGGCTCATAACGCAGGTCCTTTCAAAGTCAGGGGCAGGCCGGCGACGGTCAGGACAACGCGCTGACAACACTCGGCCAGAGCTTGATGCAGCCAACCGGCTTCATCGACATAGCGGCGGGTCAATTCGCCCAGCGGCACGACACCCATTCCGGTCTCGTTGCTGACAAAAATGATTTCACCCGGCAACGACGCCAGGCAATCGAGCAAGGCTTCCCGCTCGGCGGCGAGACGTTCGGCGTCGTCGAGCATCAGCAGATTGGTCAGCCACAGGGTCAGGCAATCGACCAGCAGGCAGCGCTCGGCGCCGGCGGATTCGCGCAGCACGCGGGCCAGTTCCAGCGGCTCTTCGATCAACGCCCATTCAGCCGGGCGGCGCGCGCGGTGATGGGCGACGCGCTGGTTCATTTCGCCGTCCAGCGGCTGGCTGGTAGCGATGTAGGTCACCGCGAGATGGCTGTCGCTGGCGAGTTTTTCCGCCAGACGACTCTTGCCGGAGCGGGCGCCGCCGAGGATCAGTTGGAGCATGGGTTCATCCAAAAATGTGTGGTGAGACAACCGGCCCCTTCGCGAGCAGGCTCGCTCCCACAGTTGATCGCAGTTCCCTGTGAGAGCGAGCCTGCTCGCGAAGAGACCAGCCCAGACAACTCAAATCCCGCAGAGCTGACGTAACAGCCCGGTGTCCAGATGCTTCTCCACCAGATCAGCCAGTCGCTCGATATCACGCTCGCGCAAGCCGTGGTAATCGACCTCTTGCACATCACTCAAGCCCGCCCAGCGCAGCAACGCCGCGCTCGCCTCGGGGGATTCGAACAAGCCGTGCAGATAGGTGCCGAACACCTGGCCATCGGCACTTTGCGCACCATCGCAACGACCGTCGTCCAGATGCACCGCGGGGTTTTCCAGCGCCGGCCCGGTGGTTACGCCAGCATGGATTTCATAACCGCTGACTGCGGTGTTTTCCAGCGCCAGCCGCCCGCGCACGTTGCGCAGTTGCTTGTCGGCTTCAAGTTGCGTTTCGAACGCCAGCAGACCCAGGCCGGCACTGGAGCCGGCAGCGCCTTCCAGCCCAAGCGGGTCGTGCACCTGCTCGCCGAGCATCTGCAGACCGCCGCAAATCCCCAGCACCTTGCCGCCGTAGCGCAGATGCCGATTGATTGCTGCGTCCCAACCGTTGGCGCGCAGATAAGCCAGATCGCTGCGCACGCTTTTCGAGCCTGGCAGGATGATCAGATCGGCGGCAGGAATCGCCTGCCCCGGGCCGACAAACTGCAGATCCACCTGCGGATGCAGACGCAGCGGGTCGAAGTCGGTGTGATTGCTGATGCGCGGCAGCACCGGCACCACCACTTTCAACACCTGCTCGGCCTTATCGGTCTGGCGTTGGTCGATACCGTCTTCGGCCTCAAGGTGCAGGTCCATCACGTAGGGCAACACGCCAACCACCGGTTTGCCGGTGCGCTGCTCCAGCCAGTCGAGGCCCGGTTGCAGCAAGGCAATATCGCCGCGAAAACGGTTGATGATGAAGCCTTTGACCCGCGCCTGCTCACTCGGCGAAAGCAATTCCAGCGTGCCGACCAGATGCGCAAACACGCCGCCGCGATTGATGTCGGCGATCAGCAACACCGGGCAATCCACCGCCTCGGCAAAGCCCATGTTGGCAATATCGCCGGCGCGCAGATTGATCTCGGCCGGCGAACCGGCGCCTTCGACCATGACCAGCGGATACGCCGCAGTGAGCCGCGCATGGGAAGCGAGCACCGCTTGCATCGCGATGGTTTTGTAATCGTGATAGGCAACGGCGTTCATCGTCGTCACCGCGCGGCCATGAATGATCACTTGCGCGCCGGTGTCGCTGTTGGGCTTGAGCAGCACCGGGTTCATGTCGGTGTGCGGCTCGAGACCGGCCGCTTGCGCCTGTACTGCCTGCGCGCGGCCGATCTCGCCGCCGTCAGCGGTCACTGCGCTGTTGAGCGCCATGTTCTGCGGTTTGAACGGCACCACCGCCACGCCCTGGCGGGTGGCCCAGCGGCACAACGCGGTCACCAAAGTGCTTTTGCCGGCATCGGACGTGGTGCCTTGCACCATCAGAGTGGTCATGGATTGTCCTTGGTGAAAGCTTGCAAAGCCTGTTCGAGACGCAGCGCTTGCGCGGCATCGGCAGGCAGGCCGAAACGCACACTGCTGTTGTGGCTGAACAGGCGCAGGAGGATGCCGCGCCGGGCGAGGAATTCGTGCAGCGCTTCGGCGTGCTCGGTGATCAGCCACTGAAACAGCGCGCAGCCACCCTGCGGTGCAAAACCGCAACGGGTCAGCAGCGCCACCAGCCGTCCGCTCGCTGCATCGCTGCGAATCCGCTGACGGGTGTGACCCTCGGTGTCTTGCAGACACGCCGTACCGAGCACCCGCGTCGGCCCGCTCACCGCCCACGGCCCGACCTGTTCGGCGAGCAGTTTGAGCAACTTGCGCTCGGCCAGAACGAAACCGAGGCGCACCCCGGCCAGGCCGAAAAACTTGCCGAACGAACGCAACACCACCAGCCCGACCTGATGGGCATAGGGCGCCAGGCTCAGTTGCGGCGTGTTGTCCATGAACGCTTCATCGACCACCAGCCAGCCGCCGCGTTGCGCCAGCCGCGCATGCCAGTCGAGCAGGCGCGCCGGGGTCAGGCTCAGGCCGGTCGGGTTATTCGGATTGACCACCACCAGCACATCGAGACTGTCGAGAAAGAACTCGACTTCCTGCTCGAGCACTTCACGGACGATGTAACCGCTGCGCCGCCAGGCTTCGGCATGCTCGGCATAGCACGGCGACAACACGCCGACCTTTCCAGCCCGGCGCAAACGCGGCAGCAGCTGGATGGCCATTTGCGAGCCGGCGACCGGTAGCACCTGCGCGGCGCCGTAATAATCGCAGGCCGCCTGTTCCAGACCGTCGTCGGTTTCCGGCAAGCGCGCCCAGGCGCGCAGCGGAATCTCCGGAATCGGGAACGGCCAGGGCGCGAGGCCGCTGGACAGGTCAAGCCAGTCGGCTTCGGCAATCCCGTAATCGAGTGCAGCCTTGCGCAGCCGGCCACCGTGCTCAAGCATAAAATTCCGCCCCCAGGCAAAGCATCAGCAGCCACAACCATACGCCGCGCTGGACCAATTGCCAGCCACGGTCGATGGATTCGGCATCGGCCGGCGCACCTTCGCCCAGTTGCGGGCGCTCATGCAGTACGCCGTGATAGATCGCCGGGCCACCCAACTCGACGCCCAGCGCACCGGCACCAGCTGCCATCACCGGGCCGGCGTTGGGGCTGTCCCACTTTGGCGCCTGGGTGCGCCAGCACTTCAGTGCGAGTCGGGTTTTGCTGAGCAGCGCGTAGGTCAATGCCACCAGACGCGCAGGAATGTAGTTCAACACGTCGTCGATTTTCGCCGCGGCCCAGCCGAAACGTTCGAAGCGTTCGTTGCGATAACCCCACATCGCATCGAGGGTATTGCTCAGGCGATACAGGACCACGCCCGGCGCACCGGCGACGACAAACCAGAACAGCGCGGCAAACACCGCATCGCTGCCGTTCTCCAATACCGATTCGGTGGCGGCGCGGGCCACAGCGTTGCTGTCCAGTTCATCGGTCTGGCGGCTGACCAGATAGCCAACACGCTTGCGCGCCTCGTCCAGATCATCGGCGCGCAACGCCGCCGCGACCGGCGCAACATGTTCGCCGAGGCTGCGCATGCCGAGGGCGCAATACAGCGCGAGAATCTCGACGATCCAGCCCACATACGGTGCCCAGGAAAAAGCCGTGGCGAGCAAGGTCAGCGGCAGCACCGCGAGCACCCATGCGGTCACACCATGGCTGCGCCAGCCACGGCCGCCGGCGTTGAAGCGTAGCTCGATGCGCCCGGCCAAATTGCCGAACGCCACCAGCGGATGCCAGCGTTTCGGTTCACCGAGTAGCGCATCCAGCGCTACCGCGGCGACACTCAGCAACGCCACACTCATTGACTCACTCCCCAATAATTTTCGTACAGCAACTCGTTCAGCGGCCGCGCCTGCGCCCAGCCTTCGAGCACCAGCATCGGGGCCGGATAGAATTCCTTGACCGGGCCCAGACACAACACCGCCAGCGGCTTGGCACCGGTCGGCAACTTGAGCAAATCCGCCAAGGCTTGCGGCTCGAACAGCGAGACCCAGCCCATGCCCAGACCTTCAGCGCGGGAGGCCAGCCACAGATTCTGGATCGCGCAGGACAGCGAAGCCATGTCCATTTCCGGCAACGTGCGCCGACCGAAAATGTGTTTTTCGCGATCGTCCATCAGCGCCGCGACCAGCACCTCAGCGCAGTCGTTGATGCCTTCGACCTTGAGCTGCATGAACTCATCGCTGCGCTCGCCAAGGGCTTCGGCGGTGCGGATGCGCTCTTCTTCCACCAGATCGCGGATCTGCCCGCGCAAGGCACCATCGCTGATGCGGATGAAGCGCCAGGGCTGCATCAGGCCGACGCTTGGGGCCTGGTGGGCGGCTTCCAATAAACGTCGCAGCAGCTGCGGCTCGACGCTGCCACCGGTGAAGTGGCGCATGTCGCGGCGTTCGGCGATGGCCTTGTAGACCGCTGCGCGTTCGGCTGCGGAGAATGTGTTGTCGGTCATGGGCCTTTCGCGAGCAGGCTCGCTCCCACAGGGTTCAGGTGATCCATTGTGGGAGCGAGCCTGCTCGCGAAGGCGGCCTCACGGTCTGGCGCAAACAATGCAGCAATCGCAGTCGGATTCGACGGAAAATAAAAGTGCACATAGGAAGCTGTCATCCGCCCCTCGCGATAAACCGCCTCAGCGCCGCGCCCGCCATTGGGGCTCAACCCCCGGGCAATCGGCGTCAGCTCGGTGGTGGTCAGCGAATGGTGATACGTGTGCCCTCGCAAAGAACCTTCCGGCAACTCAACCGCCTGCAACGCCAATGCCGCCAGACGCTTCTGCATCACCGCATCACCTTTCAACAAACCGACCTGCTCAGCACGAGTGCCTTCCACGTCAGTCAGCGAATCAAGCAAATAAAGCATCCCGCCACATTCAGCGAGCAACGGCTTGCCCGCTGCGTGATGCGCGCGGATGGCTGCAAGCATCGAGGTGTTCTGCGCCAGCGCGACGTGATGCAGCTCTGGATAGCCGCCCGGCAAATACAGGCTGTCCGCGTCGGGCAATTGCGTGTCGCGGATCGGCGAGAAAAAGTGCAGCTCGGCGCCCATCGCCCGCAGCAAATCGAGGCTGGCGCCATAGGTGAAGGCAAACGCTTCATCGCGGGCGACGGCGATGCGCACACCTTTTAATAGAGGCTCGGCTTCGATGACATCAGGCGCGGCGAATTCGACCGCCGGTGGCAGCGCGACTTGGCAACTGCTGGCCAGCGCATCGGCGGCCGCGTCGAGACGCAGATCCAGATCATTCAATTCGCTGGCCTGGACCAGGCCGAGGTGGCGGCTCGGCAATTCGATGCCGGTCTCGCGGGACAGTGCGCCGTACCAGCGCAGACCTTCGGTGAGGCTGCCTTCGAGCAATTGCGCATGGCGCAAGGTGCCGACGCGGTTGGCCAGCACGCCAGCGAACGGCAAGTCCGGCTGATACTTCGCCAGGCCCAGCGCCAAGGCACCAAACGTCTGCGCCATGGCGGTGCCGTCGATCACACCGAGCACCGGCACACCGAAGTGGCGCGCCAGATCAGCGCTGGATGGCGTGCCGTCGAACAGGCCCATCACGCCCTCGATCAGAATCAGCTCGGCCTCGGCGGCAGCTTCCCACAACAAACGGCGACTTTCCTGCTCGCCGACCATCCACATGTCCAGTTGATACACCGGCGCACCGCTGGCGCGCTCGAGGATCATCGGGTCGAGAAAGTCCGGCCCGCACTTGAACACGCGCACCTTGCGCCCTTGGTTGCGATGCAAACGGGCGAGTGCGGCGGTGACGGTGGTCTTGCCCTGACCGGAGGCCGGCGCGGCAATCAACACCGCCGGACAGTGACGTGGTTGCTTCAAAGTTCGACGCCTTTCTGCGCTTTGATCCCGGCCTGGAAGGCGTGCTTGAGCATGCCCATCTCGGTGACCGTGTCGCCCATCTCGATCATTTCCGGCTTGGCGCCGCGACCGGTAACGACCACGTGTTGCATCGGCGGGCGCGCCTGCAAATCGCTGAGCACCTGATCGAGATCAAGGTAGCCGTGCTTGAGGGCAATGTTCAATTCGTCGAGCACCACCAGACCGATCGAAGGGTCGCGCAACAATTCCCGCGAGACTTCCCAAGCGGCGGTCGCCGCGGCGATGTCACGTTGGCGATCCTGGGTTTCCCAGGTGAAGCCTTCGCCCATGAGGTGGAAACGCACCTGCTCGGGGAAGCGGCGGAAGAACAATTCTTCGCCGGTGCTGTTGCGGCCCTTGATGAACTGAACCACGCCGCATTGCATGCCGTGGCCCATGGCGCGGGCGAGCATGCCGAACGCTGAGCTGCTCTTGCCTTTGCCATTGCCGGTCAGCACCAGCACCAGGCCGCACTCGTCGGGCGAGTTGGCGATGCGTTCGTCGATCACGGCTTTCTTGCGCTGCATGCGCGCCAGATGGCGTTCGTCACGCTCGGGGGAATCAGTCATGGGGAGCTCTCCGTTGAGGCTGGATAACGGCGGGCAGGCACAAGAATAGACGGCAAAAAGCCTGGCATCGCCCACCGTGATGCCGCTGAGATGGATCAGGCCGGTCTCCGGGCTCATGAGCGGCATCGGCCGGACTGCGCGCCTTCCCGCTTCTTTCGAGGCAGTGGCTCAAGGCGCAGTTTTCACTCATTTACCGTTGCGGGGGCAGCGCCGGGATCGTCGTGGCTTCGCTTGAAGACCACCCTCACCGGCTTCCCTGTTTCACTCTGTCGACGCGGGGCCACAGAGCACCTGAAACAAGCGGCGAAGGTTAGAGGGTTGGGGGTGGAGCGTCAATTGAAGAGGCGCATTGCGCGCAAATAGCTGCCGCTGATCAATTGTGCAGCGGCAATCTTGTGCCAGACTGTGACAAGTGATATCAAAGAGCCATGCTTTTTTCCAAAAAGCCCACTACAACAATAAGGATGACGACGATGCAAGGCATGATCATCAGCAACCCGCGCCTGGAATTCCTGCGCCCGGTGCTGGAACGCTGGTTTGACTGTATCGATCGCTACAACACCGTTCGCGGCGACAACGACACGCCGTATTGGCACGACGAGAAAGCCAATCTGGGCCTGCTCGCGGCAGCGGCGTGGATGGCGGAAATGGTCACGCTGAACGACACCGCCACGCGCAAACAGAACGAAGAAGGCGAACGCAATGCCCGCGCCGACCTGCTGATTGCCGGCGCCGAAGACCGCGCGTTCATTCAAGCCACGCAACGCTGGCCACGGGTCAACAACCTCAACCTGACCCAGGCGCTGCTCGACATCACCGTTGATGCCAAACGCATCAGCTACGCCAGCGATCTCAAGCTCGGCTGCCTTTTCGTCGCTCCGCAAAAAGCCCAGCACAGCGCCAGCCCCGAAGAACTGCAGGACATGGTCGACGACCTGCAAAAGGAGCACACCTGCGCGGTAGCCTGGTATTTCCCCTACGCCTACCGCAAATTGCACAGCGACACGGGCAATTATCATCCGGGCATCGCCATGCTGTTCAAGGAAGCCCGCGGCTGAGCAGTTGAACCATCGGGCCTGCGCCCTCCTCTATGTTTAGGAATGCATTCATAGGGAAGATCAGCAATGCGCAAGGCCCAACTCGCTCTTATCATCGCCGTCGCTGGCGGGCTCGCCGCCTGCGGTGAAACCTCCAGCCTGCAAGTCTCCGACGGCACCGGCCCGTCGCCGAAACTGCCCGAACCGAACAAGACGCTGATCCCGACAGTCAACATCGCCCCGGCGGTGGGCTGGCCACAAGGCACGAAACCGACCGCAGCGGCCGGCACCCAGGTCGCGGCGTTTGCCGAAGGCCTCGATCACCCGCGCTGGCTCTATGTGCTGCCCAACGGCGATGTGCTGGTGGCGGAAACCAACGCGCCGCCCAAGCCTGACGACAGCAAAGGCATTCGCGGCTGGGTAATGAAGAAAGTCATGGGCAAGGCCGGCGCTGGGGTGCCGAGCCCGAACCGCATCACCCTGCTGCGTGACGCCGACCACGATGGCGTCGCCGAAACCCGCACGGTGTTTCTGCAGAACCTCAATTCGCCATTCGGCATGACGCTGGTCGGCAACGATCTGTACGTAGCCGACACCGATCGCCTGCTGCGCTTCAACTACGAGCCGGGTGCCACCGAGATCAAGACCCAACCGATCAAAGTCGTCGACTTGCCCGGCGGCACGCTGAATCACCACTGGACCAAGAACGTCATCGCCAGCAAGGACGGCAGCAAGTTGTACGTCACCGTCGGCTCGAACAGTAACGTCGGCGAAAACGGTCTGGATCAGGAAGAAGGCCGTGCGGCGATTTGGGAAGTGGATCGTGCGACCGGCAATCACCGCATCTTCGCCTCGGGCATCCGCAATCCCAACGGCCTCGCCTGGGAACCCACCAGCGGCGCGCTGTGGACAGCGGTCAACGAGCGTGACGAAATCGGCAGCGATCTGGTGCCGGACTACATCACCTCGGTCAAGGACGGCGGCTTCTATGGCTGGCCGTTCAGCTACTACGGCCAGCACGTCGATGTGCGGGTCAAACCGCAGAATCCTGATCTGGTGGCCAAGGCCATCGCTCCGGATTACGCGGTCGGTCCGCACACCGCTTCGTTGGGCCTGACCTTCGCCGAGGGCAACCGCTTACCGGCGCAATTCAAGGAAGGCGCGTTCATTGGCCAGCACGGCTCGTGGAATCGCAAACCGCACAGCGGCTACAAGGTGATTTTCGTGCCGTTCACTGGCGGCAAACCGACCGGGCAACCGGTAGATGTGCTGACCGGTTTCCTCGACAAGGATGAGAACGCGCTGGGCCGCCCAGTGGGCGTGGTCATCGATCAGCAAGGTGGCTTGCTGGTGGCGGATGATGTCGGGAACAAAGTGTGGCGCGTTTCGGCCAGCAAATAAGCTAAGCGCGACGCAAAAAATGCGGGAGCGAGCCTGCTCGCGAAAGCGGTTTATCAGTCAAATCATGGTCGACTGACACTCCGCCTTCGCGAGCAGGCTCGCTCCCACATTTCGTTATGCATTCGAACTATGGGTTATGCGCCAACTGTCCCGGCTGCAACACCCGCTTGGCGCTCAGATACGCCTTCTGCCAATAAGCCTTCGACAGGCTGTCGAGTTTGACCGTGCCGCCCGTGGCAGGCGCATGCACGAAGCGCCCCTCACCCACGTAAATCCCCGCATGGCTGACCTGCGAGCCGCCATTGGTGGCGAAGAAGATCAGGTCGCCGGTCTGCAAGCCTTCCTTGCCCACATTCGGCGCCTGCATGACGATCATTTCGCGGGTCGAGCGCGGCAGCGAGATGCCCGCCGCGTCGCGGTAGACGAAACCGATCAGGCCACTGCAATCAAAACCGGAATCCGGCGTGTTGCCGCCCCAGCGATAAGGCGTACCGACCAGGCCCAAGGCACGGAACAGCACGTCTTCAGCAACAGGGGAAAAAGTCTGGGTAGGTGCGAACACGATTGGCGCGCGAACCACGGGGGCTGGCGGCGGTGTACGGCTGGCGCAGGCGCTGAGCAGCGCGGCGCAAAGAATCAAGGTGAGGCGGGCCGACATCGTCATAAGCAGAACATCCTGATCTGGCTGCGGCTTTCTCTGCCGAATGGACAGAAACAAAACCGCCTGCGTCATCACGCAGGCGGTTTGCCATCAATATAGATTCAGGATTCTAGCGGCTACGCGGCAAACTTCAAGTAAGACTTTAACTTCACCTTGTAAAGTTTACGTCTACTCCGTCGCCGGGCCGTTTTGTCGCCGCGAACGCAGCGACATCGGGGTTACTTGCGAGCGGTGACCACGGTCGGCGCCATGGCGAGTGCACGCTTGGCTTCGATGAAAGTCTTGCTCCAGTAGCTGTCACCCAGGCTGTCGATGCGAACACCGCCACTGCGACGACTGCTGGAGTGAATGAACTGGTTGTCACCCAGGTAGATCCCGGCGTGACTGACACGACCGCGACGACCATTGGTGGCGAAGAACAGCAGATCACCCGGCTCAAGGTTGCTGCGCGAAACCAGCGGCGCATCGACGTTGATCATTTCACGAGTGGAGCGCGGCAGGTTCATGCCCGCCTCTTCGCGGAACAGGTAACCGATGAAACCGCTGCAATCGAAGCCGGCTTCAGAGGTACCGCCGAAACGGTAACGGGTACCGATCAGGGACATGCCGCGCTCGAGGATGCTGTCAGCCAGTACAGGAAGCTGATAAGGCTTGCTGCCGTTGAACTGGTTGAGTTCTTTTTCGGTGTCCAGCTCTTCCTGGTAAATAACGGAAGACTGGGCGGTAGCAGAATTCTTGACCTGTTGCGGCGGCTCTTGAACCGGAGAATGAGCAGCACAACCGAATAACAGGGTAACGAGTGCGAGAGGCACGAGGGGTGCGAAGCGCTTTAGCATGGGCACGACCGTGGCTGATAGTTGTAAAGAAGCCGAGACTATGCCCGCTATCGTCCTCATTTGCAAATTCAATCGAACTTTATGTGACTTCCCGGTTTCGCGTTTACATCTAAGCGCTTAACTCGTTTGGCCGGTGAAACGCCGCAGGTACGCGGGTTTTCTGGCGCCTGAAAGCTGGCAAAAGCCCACTACTACCAGCCCAAAGTTTCCTTGAGGAAGGGAATGGTCAGCTTGCGTTGCGCTTGCAGGGATGCCTGATCAAGCTGCTCAAGCAGATCGAACAGCGCGCTCATGCTGCGCGTGCCGCGAGTGAGAATGAAGTGCCCGACTTCATCGGTCAGGTGCAGACCACGACGCGAGGCGCGCAATTGCAGCGCACGCAATTTGTCTTCATCGGAGAGTGGGCGCATCTGGAAGATCAGCGCCAGGGTCAGGCGCGATTTCAGGTCAGCCAGCTTCACTGGTAATTCGCGAGGCGAAGTGGACGCAGCGATGAGCAAGCGCCGACCGCTGTCACGCAGTCGGTTGAACAGATGGAACATCGCCTCTTCCCAGTCAGCCTTGCCGGCAATCACCTGCAAGTCATCCAGGCAAACCAGTTCGTACTGTTCAAGGTTGTCGAGGATTTCCACGCCGCGGTCCATCAACTCGGCCAGCGGCAGATACACCGCCGGTTCACCCATCTGCTCGAAGCGCAGGCACGCCGCCTGCAACAGATGCGTGCGCCCGACGCCGTGCTTGCCCCACAGATAGATCAGGCTCTCCGTCCACCCGGCGTCGGCTTCGCACAGACGCTCGACATAGCCGAGTGCAGCGGCATTGGCGCCTGGGTAGTAGTTGATGAAGGTGGCGTCGTCACGCAGACGCACACCTAGGGGCAGCTGAATCGGTTTCATGCTGACTGAACAGTTCAAAGGAACCGTTAGTGGCCTCTGTGTAAAGTTTGCGAAGTTTATACCCGTGAGGCTGAGCGCACAATGCGACAGACTCCAAGCAAAATCAAAGGTTTGCGTTACCGCAGCGGTTTTGTGACAGATTCTCTGGCGCCCTCGCCCGCACGACATGGGCCAGCCCGGCCAAGCGCCGGGCCGCCCGCGCCGTTACAGCTCGGGTTCGTCGACGCCGCTGTAGATCTCGGAATCCTTGTACAAGTCGTGGACATGCCGCACCAGCACCATGATCACCGCCGCCACCGGCAGCGCCAGCAGCACGCCGGTGAAACCGAACAATTCGCCGCCCGCCAGAATCGCGAAAATCACCGCCACCGGATGCAGACCGATACGATCGCCCACCAGCAACGGCGTCAGCACCATGCCCTCCAGCGCCTGTCCGACCATGAATACCGCGACAATCCCGACCATCGGGTAGAGATCGCCACCAAACTGGAACAACCCGGCGATCAGCGCGGCGCCAATGCCGATGACAAAACCCATGTACGGCACGATCGCCGCAAGCCCGGCAATCAGCCCGATCAACAGCCCCAACTCCAGACCGACGATCATCAGGCCGGCGGCGTAAATCACCCCCAGCGCAACCATCACCAGCAACTGCCCGCGCACGAACGCGCCGAGCACTTCGTGGCACTCGCCCGCCAGCGCAACCACGCGCTCTTCGCGATCACGTGGCAGCAGGCTGCGGATCTTGCCCATCATCACGTCCCAATCGCGCAGCAGGTAAAAGCTCACCACCGGGATCAGCACCAGATTTGCCAGCCAGCCGATCAGTGCCAGGCTCGAGGCCGTCGCCTGACTCAGCACCACGCCAACAATGTCGGTGGTCTGGCCCATGTGCTCGCTGATGGCAGCCTTGACCTTGTCGAACTTCCAGAAGCCGTCCGACAAGCCGAGCTTCGCTTGCGCCCACGGCACAGCGGTGTGCTGCAACCAGTCGAGCATCTGCGGCGCCAACTCGTACAAACGCAGCAACTGCTTGGCGAGCATCGGCACCAGCACCAGCATCAACGCGGTGACGATCAAGGTGAACAGAGCAAACACGGCGATCACCCCCCAGGTTCGCGACAAGCCGAGCCGTTCCAGACGATCCACCAGCGGATCGAACAGATAAGCCAGCAACAACGCGACCAGAAACGGCGTGAGGATCGGGTGCAGCAACCACACAAACGCGCAAAGCAGGACCACCCCACCGAGCCAGAACCAACGCCGCGTATCGGCCATTTACCACTCCTGATGCTTCTATATAAGGAAAGACTTACCAGCGAAACCGCAACGACGGTGCCGCCGCTGCCGGGGTTGGCGCTGCAATCGCAGGCGCGCCCTCGACGGCAGGCTGCGCCGGCGCCACTGGAGCCGGTGCTTCGGCAGGCAGCTCCTGCAACTTCGCCAGCGACAATTGCGCGCGCAACTGATCGGCGCTGCCATTGACCCGGTAGATGATGCGATCACCCTGCACGCTTTGCAGACGCACGCCGAACGGTTCGAGTAACCGCAGCAGCGCCGCATAATGCTCCAGATTCATGCCCTGCACTTCCAGAATCTGCTGACCCGATGCGCCGGGCTTGGCGACAAATCGCGGCGCCAGACGCTCGGCCACTGCCAGCATCACCGCATCGGCAACGGCGGCCTGATCGGCGCCCTGCACGCTGCCGGCCTCTTTCTGATCACCGAGCCACAAGCGCCACTTCGCCTGCCACTGCCCGCCCTCTTCCCGGGCATGCACGGCCAACAGGGCGTCAGCGTTGTAGCGGTCCGAAGCACTGCGCAGGGGCGCGGGGTCAGCGCTTTCCAGCGCCGGCGCGGTGGCCACCAGTTGCTCGCTGAGATCGGCCAGCGGCAAACGCAGGGGCAACCCGCGATGTTGCGCGGCCGTGCGCAAGGTTGCGGCCGCGGCCTGACCGTCGCCGACCAGACTTGCACCTTCGGTTGAATCGTTCAGCCACCAGCTGAGCATCGACGGCCGACTGGCGCCCCACACCGGCAATCCGGCCCGGCGCAAGGCCTGCTCGGTGGTTGCCGGGTCGAAGTCGACTTTCAGCACTTCCGGTGGCCCCGCGTCGAAACCGAACTGACTGATGATTTGCTGCGGATCCTTGCGAATCGGTGCCAGCCCCGGGTTCTGCGCGGCTTTCGGGTCGCCGGTCAGGCGCAGCACCAGGGTATCGAGCGCCGCCTGCGTGGCGCGATCGCGCTCTTCCGGCGCCTGGCCGCTGACCGGCTGACGCACCTGATACAGGCCTTTGAGGTTTTCGGCATGACTCGCCAGGCTGACCAGTGTCAGGCAGCCCACAAATAACAATTTACAAAAACGCATGGAAAATTCCCGTCGACAGGAGCGGCTGGAACACGCCGCGTGAACCGTTTGAGCAAGGCTGTGACCCCCTGCTCTGGCAAAACATTCACACGGTGGCGGTAAGTTTTTGCACAGTCCTAACGATAGACGGTTAATCGCCACACCTTATACAGGCAGTCATATCCTGCGATTGCAAAAAATTTCCGCCGATATGGCCCTGCCCGTCGGTGCGAGGATGGCCGCTGCCCCTCAAGCCTGATAAAATCGCGCGCCTTCGCAGACCGGCAACAGCCGGGCCCCTCGAAACTCGCGTGAGGCGATCGCCCATCGAGTTCGACGTTCCCGCTGAACTCGGTCGTTACCCCCTGAATCCCCTCCCCTAAAGGCCTGGATCATGAGCAAGCAACCCTCCCTGAGCTACAAGGACGCCGGTGTAGACATCGACGCCGGTGAAGCATTGGTCGAACGCATCAAGAGCGTCGCCAAGCGCACTGCGCGCCCGGAAGTCATGGGCGGCCTGGGCGGTTTCGGCGCCCTCTGCGAAATCCCGGCCGGCTACAAGCAGCCAGTGCTGGTCTCGGGTACCGACGGCGTCGGCACCAAGCTGCGTCTGGCGCTGAACCTGAACAAGCACGACAGCATCGGCATCGACCTGGTCGCCATGTGCGTCAACGATCTGGTGGTGTGCGGCGCTGAGCCGCTGTTCTTCCTCGACTACTACGCCACCGGCAAACTGAATGTCGACACCGCTGCCCAAGTGGTTACCGGCATCGGCGCTGGCTGCGAACTGTCGGGTTGCTCGCTGGTTGGCGGCGAAACCGCTGAAATGCCAGGCATGTACGAAGGCGAAGACTACGACCTGGCCGGCTTCTGCGTCGGCGTCGTGGAAAAAGCGGAAATCATCGACGGCTCGAAAGTCGCCACCGGTGACGCCCTGATCGCCCTGCCATCGTCCGGCCCGCACTCCAACGGCTACTCGCTGATCCGCAAGATCATCGAAGTCTCCGGTGCCGACATTGAGAACACCCAGCTCGACGGCAACCCGCTGACCGACCTGCTGATGGCCCCGACCCGCATCTACGTCAAGCCGCTGCTCAAGCTGATCAAGGACACTGGCGCGGTCAAAGCCATGGCCCACATCACCGGTGGCGGCCTGCTCGACAACATCCCGCGCGTGTTGCCAAAAGGCGCTCAGGCGGTGGTTGATGTGGCCAGCTGGACTCGCCCGGCCGTGTTCGACTGGCTGCAAGAGAAAGGCAACGTTGATGAAACCGAGATGCACCGCGTGCTGAACTGCGGCGTCGGCATGGTCATCTGTGTAGCTCAGGAGCACGTTGAAGTGGCCCTGAACACCCTGCGTGACGCTGGCGAGCAGCCTTGGGTCATCGGTCAGATCGCCGTGGCCGCCGAAGGCGCTGCGCAGGTCGAGCTGAAGAACCTCAAGGCCCACTGATGCCAAAGCCCTGTGATGTCGTGGTGCTGTTGTCCGGCACCGGCAGTAACTTGCAGGCTCTGATCGACAGCACGCGGACCGGCGACAGCCCGGTCCGCATCGCTGCGGTGATTTCCAACCGCGCCGACGCCTACGGCCTGCAACGCGCCCGCGACGCGGGTATCGCCACCCGCTCGCTGGATCACAAGACATTCGAGGGCCGCGAGGCCTTCGATGCCGCGCTGATCGAACTGATCGACCAATTCAACCCCCAACTCGTGGTACTGGCCGGCTTCATGCGCATTCTCAGCGCTGATTTCGTGCGCCACTACCAGGGTCGCCTGCTCAACATCCACCCGTCGCTGCTGCCCAAATACAAAGGGTTACACACTCATCAGCGTGCGCTGGAGGCCGGCGATACGGAACATGGCTGCTCCGTGCACTTCGTCACCGAGGAACTCGATGGCGGACCACTGGTCGTACAGGCAGTATTACCGGTAGAGTTGCACGACACGCCGCAGAGTCTGGCGCAACGAGTCCACGCTCAGGAACACCTGATCTACCCGATGGCAGTACGCTGGTTTGCCGAAGGCAGGCTGACACTCGGTGACCAAGGTGCTTTACTCGACGGCCAGCTACTCGCCGCCAGCGGCCACTTGATTCGAAACTAGGAGATATTATGCGTCGCGCCCTGCTCTTCGCTTGCGCTCTGCTCGCCCTGCCCTTCGCGCAGGCAGCGGACCTTCAACCGTTCTCCGCCAGCTACACCGCCGACTGGAAGCAGCTGCCCATGAGCGGCACTGCCGAACGCAGCCTGACCAAAGAAGCCAACGGCGTCTGGAAACTCAGCTTCAAGGCCTCGATGATGATCGCCAGCCTGACCGAAGAAAGCACCCTGAAGCTGGACAAGGACACGCTACTGCCGCAGTCCTACCACTTCGAACGCGGTGGTCTGGGCAAAGCAAAAAAAGCTGATCTGGACTTCGACTGGGCCAACAAGCTGGTCACCGGTACCGACCGTGGCGACGCGGTGAAGATCCCGCTGAACCGTGGCATGGTCGACAAGTCGACCTACCAACTGGCGCTGCAGCATGACGTTGCCGCCGGCAAGAAAAGCATGAGCTATCAGGTGGTTGATGATGGCGAAGTCGATACCTACGACTTCCGCGTGCTGGGTTCGGAAAAGGTCGACACCAAGGCCGGCCAGATCGACGCGATCAAGGTCGAACGCGTGCGCGACCCGACACAAAGCAAGCGCATCACCGTGCTATGGTTCGCCAAGGACTGGGATTACCTGCTGGTGCGCCTGCAACAGGTCGAGACCGACGGCAAGGAGTACAACATCATGCTCCAGGACGGCACGGTCAACGGCAAGACTGTCAAAGGCAGCTGATCGACCGCAACAGCAAAGAGCCCCGCGAATGCGGGGCTTTTTATTGCCCGCAGTTTACGCAAACACAACAATACCCGTGGGAGCGAGCCTGCTCGCGAAGGCGTCTGCTCAGCCAACCTTTTCATTGGCTGACACTGCGCTTTCGCGAGCAGGCTCGCTCCCACAGGTTTTAATTGCAATGGATTGCGCGGTCAGACAGAAAACCGCGCCACCATCCCGTTCAGATCCACCGCCAACTTCGACAACTCCTGACTCGCCGCACTGGTCTGATTGGCCCCCGCCGATGTCTGCATCGCCAGATCGCGAATGTTCATCAGATTGCGATCCACCTCCCGTGCCACCGCCGCCTGCTCTTCCGAGGCACTGGCGATCACCAGGTTGCGCTCGTTGATCAAGGTAAACGCCGAGGCGATTTCCTCCAGGGCCGAGCCTGCGCTCTTCGCCAGCTCGAGGGTCGAGCGCGCCCGTGAGTTGCTCTGCTGCATCGAACTGACCGCTGAATCGGTGCCCTGCTGAATTCCGCCGATCATCTGCTCGATTTCCTGGGTCGACTGCTGGGTGCGATGCGCCAGCGCCCGCACTTCATCTGCCACTACTGCAAAGCCACGCCCGGCATCACCGGCCCGTGCCGCTTCGATCGCGGCGTTGAGGGCGAGCAGATTGGTCTGCTCGGCAATCGAGCGAATCACGTCCAGCACTTTGCTGATGCCATGAACCTTTTGCGCCAGCGCCTCGACCTGCGCTGCGTTGTTGGTGACGTCGCCGGCAAGAAACTCGATCGACGTCACCGTCTGCTGCACCTGCTCACGCCCCTGGCGGGCGATGCGGTCGGACTCACGGGAGGCTTCGGACGTAGCCACGGCATTGTTCGCCACCTCTTCCACCGCTGCTGTCATCTGGTTGACTGCGGTGGCGGCCTGTTCGATTTCCTGGCTCTGCTGATGCAGGCCGCGAGTGGCGTCTTCGGTGACGCTGCTGAGCTCTTCGGCGGCCGAGGCCAACTGAGTCGACGACTCGGAAATGCGCCGGATCGTGTCGCGCAAGTTGTGCTGCATGCTTTTCAGCGCTTGCAGCAGGCGCGCCGGCTCGTCTTTGCCAGCGATATGAATGTCACCGGTCAAATCCCCGCCGGCCACCACCTCGGCCACGCTGAGCGATTGCGACAACGGCACGACGATGCTGCGCGTCAGCAGCAATGCCAGGCCAATGGTGATCAGCGCGGCCATGGCGATCATCACCCCAACCCATACCCGCGATTGGTTGAACACCAAGCGTGCCGCCTCGGTGGCCAGGTTGGCATTGTGTTTATTCATCTCGACCAGATCGCGCAGAGTGACCGCGATCTCGTCGGCCAGCGGGCTCATCTGATCATTAAGAATTGCCGAGGCCTCAGCGACCCGATTTTGTGCCGATAGCTGTAGGACTTGCGCCTGCAACTCCAGGTACTTGTGCTCGGCAACCTTGAAGCGATCGAACAGCGCACGCTCCTCCGGCAAGGCGATCAACACGTCATAGCGCTGCTGCGCCTCGCTCAAGCCACTGCGCAGTTCGCTGAGCTTGGCGACGTTCTGCTCCAGTGCCCTGGGATCACGATTGAGCAACAGGCGCATGGTCAGTGCGCGCAGACGCAGCATGTCCTGACTCATCTCACCGACGGCCATCACGCTTGGCAGCCAGTTGTTGTCGACTTCATCGGACTGTGCGCGCATGTTCGACATTTGCAGCAAGGCGAACGCGCCAAGGGCAAACACCATCAAGGCCAGCAGGCCGAAACCGAAACCGGCGCGCGGGGCAATATTGAGACTACGGATATTCATCACTCTGGCTCCTTCCAAAAGCGCTGCATCAGCCTGCAGCGGGTTGCTTTAGAAGGTATCGGCATTGCCCTGAATTTGCGTAAGACGAAAAGGCGATAGGCAGACGAGCGGCTAGTTCGAACCCATGGCTTTGTCGTTTCAGCGCGAGTCGGCGGGTTTGCTTGTATTGCGCGGCAATATTGCCAGGAAGTTGTCCCTTGCTACCTTTCGCGCAATCGCCTCTGGCAGCGCATCGAGAAATGGTTTGTAGCTGTGCATTTCCTCACCGAGCTTGTTGAATCGTCCTACCACGTCAGAGCCAAGCATGAAGCGCTCGGGGTATTTCTCCACCAGCGCCAGCCATTGCGCGCGCGGCTTGCCCTGCTCGTCCAGCAAGTACGGCGTGAGCATGCTCCACGACAGGTCGATAAACAGATTCGGATAAGCCTCAAGCATGCGCGTCAGGGTTGGCAACAAAAACGGTAATTGCGTTTGATGCCGATGAATCTCGGCGCTGGTGCCAGCGTGCGCCCAGATGAACCGCGTGTGCGGATGATTGCGCAGCGGCTCTTCGACTTCCTTCAGGTACAGCGGATTTTTCTCACGCTTTGAAGTGATGTTGGAATGCAGCATCACCGGCAGATCATTTTCCGCGGCGAGGTGATAGATCTTGGTCATTGCCTCATTATTGGCCCGCGGCGTGTCGCCGGCGGTCAGCGCGGTCAGATCGTCGTGTCGGGTAAACACCTCGCCGATGCCCTGCCACAGACCCGGATACAGCTCGAGCATGCGCTGGATGTGCGCGGCGGAATTCTTGTCATTGGGATTGAAGCCGGACAGGAACGGATGAAAGTACTGGCGTTGCTCTGGCGCGAGTTTTTGCACCGCGTCGGCAATGATCACATCGGTGGCGCTGTACCAATAGGCATCGGCGTCATCGCCGGCGTAATAACGCGGGCGCTTGGGTTCGTCTTCATGCCATTTCTTCGCCACGGGAATGCCGGAAATCATCACGTGCTCAATGGAATTTTCTTTCATGGCCGTGAGCAATTTCTGCATGCCGGCGCTTTCCTGGAAAAAATCCACGTAATGCAGGTGCGCGTCGCTGTAGGTGTATTCGCGGGCGCCGGCGCTGCCAGCGAACAGCAGCAGGCAGGCAAGACTCAGACGAGACAAGGACACAAGTAATCTCCGGCAGATGGGCATAGCCTAGACCGCGTCCGCACCACAAGGGTTCATCCCTGCCGAAAAGCGCAACGCCAACTGCCGGGAATGCTCTATAACTGCAAGGTCTGTTTTGATCGAACGATTTTTCCTGCCGCCTGTGAGGTTTCCATGACTGTCACCGTCAATACTGTCTCTGCCGAAGGTTTTCGTCACACCGTCCAGATCGACGACCACGAATTGTTTGCTGACGTACCGAAAACCGCCGGTGGTGAAGGCACCGCGCCAGAACCACACGACTACTTCGACGCCGCCCTCGGCGCCTGCAAAGCGCTGACCCTGAAGATGTACGCGAAGAAAAAAGACATCCCGCTGACCGGCGTGGGCGTCGAAGTGAAGCGCGACAACAGCCAGGAACAGAAAGGCAAATACGCCCTGCATGTCAGCCTGACGCTCAAAGGCGTGCTGACTGACGCCCAGCGCGAGGAACTGCTGCGTGTGGCCGATCGCTGCCCGATTCACAAATTGATGACCACCAGCGAAGTCAGCATCGAAACTCACGCGCCACAAGGCTTCGATAGCCAATAATCCTCCCGATGCCAGCGGCGGGTTATGCTTCTGGCATCACCCGCTCAGCCTGGAATGCACCATGGACACGCCACTCCTGATCATCCGCCCCCGCGCCGAAGACGTCGAAGGCCAGCCGATTCTGCGCCCGCTGCCGTCAGCCAAATGCCGCAACGTTGGGCCTTTCGTGTTTTTCGACCACATGCTCGAGACGATTTATCTGACCGGTAAAGGCATGGATATCCGACAACATCCGCACATTGGTCTGTCGACGCTTACCTATCTGTTCGAAGGGCAATTGCAGCACAAGGACAGTCTGGGTTCTGATCAAGTGGTCGCTGCCGGCGATGTCAGCTGGATGACCGCTGGCAGCGCCATCGCCCACGTCGAGCGTACGCCTGCGCCGCTGCTCGCCGAGACCTTCACCCTGCACGGCCTGCAAGTCTGGCTGGCCTCCCCCAAAGAACACGAACAGGGCCCGGGGCATTACAGCCATCATCCGGCAGCGACGTTGCCGGTCAGCGATAACCTCGGCGTGCAGATTCGCATGATTGCCGGGTCAGGTTTTTGCCTGGAATCGCCGGTACCGGTGCTTTCTCCGACGCTGTATGCCGAAGTGAAGATGCAGACTGCTACCACCCTGCTGATTCCCACCGAGCATGAAGAACGCGCGGTGTACGTGTTGAGCGGTGATGCGCAGTTGAATGGCGAGGCGATCGAGCCGCATGCGCTGGTGGTATTGCCAGCCGGCGAAGAGATGAGCCTGTTTGCCGAAAGCGATGTGCACGCGGTGGTGTTCGGCGGCGCGGCGCTGGACGGTCCGAGGCGGATCAACTGGAATTTTGTTGCCAGTGATCCGGGGGCGATTGATGAGGCACGGCGCAAATGGGCAGCCAAGGATTGGCCGACGGTGCCGGGGGAAGTCGAGCGGATCGAATTACCGCCAGGCCGTTAAAAACAAAAGATCGCAGCCTTCGGCAGCTCCTACACCGGACTTACGTAGGAGCTGCCGAAGGCTGCGATCTTTTGATCTGAGGGCAATCAGCCCTTGAACACTTCATCCAGCAAATCATGCATCGACTTGAACGCGCGCTTGGCGGTCTTTTCGTCGTACATCATCTTGCCCGGTACGTTGGCGTGCGGATCAGTAAACGAATGCACCGCACCGCCGTAGCTGAGCAACTGCCAGTCGACCTTCGCCGCGTTCATTTCCTCTTCAAACGCCGGCAGTTGCTCCTTCGGCACCAACGGATCGGATGCGCCGTGCAGCACCAGCACCGAGCCCTTGATGTTCTGCGCATCCGCCGGATTCGGCGAATCCAGCGTGCCGTGGAACGACACCGCCGCTTTTACCGGCGCGCCCGTGCGGGCCAGATCCAGCGCACAGCAACCACCGAAGCAGAAACCGAACACCGCCAGTTTCGACGTATCAACCGCCGCTTCGCCCTGGCTCTGCAATTGCTCGAAAGCCACCTGCAGACGCTTGCGCAGCAGCGCGCGATCGTCCTTGAGCGGCATCATTGCTGCCAGCGCCTCGTCTGCATTCTGCGGACGTACGGTCTGGCCATAGACATCCGCGATCAACACTACGTAACCCTCGGCCGCCACCGCTTTGGCGATGTCTTCGGCACCGGCGCTGACGCCCATCCAGTTCGGCGCCATCAGCAAACCCGGGCGCGCGCCCTTATGCTCAGCGTCGAAGGCAAGGCGACCTTCATAGGCCTGGCCGTCAATCTGATAGACCACGGAACGTACAGTGACTTGGCTCATTTCTGACTCCTGATTGAGTAAACACCAGAACGAAAAAACCCGCCGAAGCGGGTTTTTCCTACAACGTGATCAAACCGACAGTTCAACCAGCAGCTTGTTCAGACGGCGCACATATGCGGCCGGATCCTTCAAGCTGTCGCCTGCCGCCAGAGCGGCCTGATCGAAGAGGATGTGCGACAGGTCGCCAAACCGCTCTTCGCTCTGCTCGCCATCGAGTTTCTCGATCAGCGGGTGGCTCGGGTTGAATTCGAAGATCGGCTTCGAATCCGGGACTTTCTGCCCGCTGGCCTCGAGGATCTGGCGCATTTGCAGGCCCAGGTCCTGTTCGCCGATGGCCAGAATGGCCGGCGAATCGGTCAGACGATGCGACACGCGAACTTCAGCGACGGAATCGCCCAGCGCAGTTTTCAGACGCTCGACCAAGCCTTCTTTGGACTTGGCGACTTCTTCCGCAGCTTTCTTGTCCTCTTCCGAGTCCAGGTTGCCCAGATCGAGGTCACCGCGCGCCACGTCGACAAAAGTCTTGCCGTCGAATTCGCTGAGGTAGCTCATCAGCCACTCGTCGATACGATCGGTCAGCAGCAGCACTTCGATGCCTTTCTTGCGGAAGACTTCCAGGTGCGGGCTGTTCTTGACCTGCGCGTAGGTTTCGCCGGTGAGGTAGTAGATCTTGTCCTGACCTTCCTTGGCGCGGGCCAGGTAGTCAGCCAGACCGACAACCTGCTCACCGTCGTCGCCCTGGGTCGATGCGAAACGCAGCAGACCAGCGATTTTCTCCTTGTTGGCGAAGTCTTCTGCCGGGCCTTCTTTCATGACCTGACCGAAGTTTTTCCAGAAGCCTTTGTATTGCTCTGGCTCGTTCTTCGCCAGTTTTTCCAGCATGTCCAGAACGCGCTTGGTCAGCGCGGTTTTCATCGAATCGATGATCGGGTCTTTCTGCAGGATTTCACGCGACACGTTCAGCGACAGGTCGTTGGAATCGACCACGCCTTTGATGAAGCGCAGGTACAGCGGCAGGAACGACTCGGCCTGATCCATGACAAACACACGCTGCACGTACAGCTTAAGGCCTTTCGGCGCTTCACGCTGGTACAGGTCGAACGGCGCGCGGGCCGGCACGTACAGCAGCGAGCTGTACTCAAGCTTGCCTTCAACCTTGTTGTGGCTCCACGACAGCGGATTTTCGAAATCGTGAGCGATGTGTTTGTAGAACTCCTGGTATTCCTCGTCCTTCACCTCAGTGCGCGGACGGGTCCACAGGGCGCTGGCGCGGTTGACGGTTTCCCATTCAACGGCGGGAGCCTCTTCGCCTTCGGCCGGAGTGACTTCCTTCGGCAGTTCGATCGGCAAAGCGATGTGGTCGGAATACTTCTTGATGATGTTGCGCAGACGCCAGCCATCCGCGAATTCGTCTTCACCGGACTTCAGGTGCAGGACGATGCGGGTGCCGCGCTCTGGCTTGTCGATGGTGGCGACTTCGAACTCGCCCTCGCCTTTCGACGACCAGTGCACGCCTTCGCTGGCGGCAGTGCCGGCGCGACGGCTGTAAACGTCAACCTTGTCGGCGACGATGAAGGCCGAATAGAAGCCGACACCGAACTGGCCGATGAGGTGCGAATCTTTCTTCTGATCGCCGGACAGGTTTTTCATGAAGTCGGCGGTGCCAGATTTGGCGATGGTCCCCAGGTGGGTGATCACATCGTCACGGTTCATGCCGATACCGTTGTCTTCGAGGGTGACGGTCTTGGCGTCCTTGTCGAAGCTCACACGGATTTTCAGGTCAGCGCCACCTTCGAGCAACTCAGGCTTGGCCAGGGCTTCGAAGCGCAGCTTGTCGACAGCGTCAGAGGCGTTCGAGATCAATTCGCGAAGGAAAATTTCCTTATTCGAATACAGCGAATGGATCATGAGGTGCAGCAGCTGCTTTACCTCGGTCTGGAAGCCCAGGGTTTCCTTTTGAGTTTCCACACTCATGGTCATCAAACTCCAATCAGATGGCATTGGCCGCGACCCGAATGGTCTGCGGCGGGTTGTCATCTGAGTTGGGGGCGCTGTTCAGGATTTCAAGGGCTCATCAATTTTGAAGTGCGCACGGGCGGTGGCGATCGGTTCGGCCTCGGTACTCTGCCACGCCGTGACCGCAACGTTGGCCACGCGCCGGCCCTGACGGCAGACCTGGCACCTGGCCCAGGTGTCGCGAAACTGCCCGGCGCGCAGGTAATCGAGGGAAAAATCGATGATCTTCGGCACACCCGGCGTGCCGATAAATATCAGCAAATGCAGGGCTGCGGCCAGCTCCATGAAGCCGGCAATCACCCCGCCGTGGATCGCCGGCAATAAAGGGTTACCAATGTTGTCCTTGTTCGCCGGCAGCTTGAACAGCAACTCATCGCCGACTCGCGAGCACTCGATACCGATCAGCCCGGCGTAAGGGATCAATGCCAGCAGCGGCGCGTAATCGCCCTGCGCGTGGGCCTGTTGCAGCTGCTCCCTGATATCGTTGCTCATTGGCTCGCTCCCTTGATCGCGCCCGCGAAACCCTTGCTGCCCTTCAGACCGATGCCCATGCGCATGAATGTGCCGACGACGTGGGCAATCGGTTGCTCGGGATCGTCCTGGTAGGCAAAACCCCGGGCAAAAATCACGTCGGTGGTAACGCGGTAGCACTGGGCGAAGCCATACACCGCTTTGTGCGGTTCGGCGGCGTGCATGTAGTCGATGCGCAGATCAAGAGTCGGGCAGACTTCGAACTCTGGCAGCACGCACAGGGTCGACATACCGCAAGCGGTGTCCATCAGCGAAGTGATGGCGCCGCCATGGATGACGCCGGTTTCGGGATTGCCGACGATTTTTTCGCTGTACGGCAGGATCACCGTCAGCCCTTCGCTGGACGCACTGTGCACTTGCAGACCCAAGACCTGACAGTGGCGCAATGCCGATAAAAAGCGCGTCGCGCGCTCAAAGACGGGGTTTTCGGCCATGTGATAATTACTCGCGTTTGGGCCTTGTGCCAGTAGTGAGAAAAGCGGCAAAAGTTCCGTGATAAAACAAACTTATATATCTGAAACAATTGAGGAACTTAACCCGTAGCGCCGAGTTCTTAAGGCCAGTAGTTATTTTCCATAAGGAGATACACCCCATGCGTAAGACTTTAGCTATTGCCTTGATGTTGACCGCTTCCCTCGGTCTCGCTGCCTGCGATAAAAAATCCGAGGACAAAGCTCAAGATGCCAACCAACATGCTGAGCAAGCTCAGCAAGACATGAACAAAGCTCAGGATAAAGTGAACGACGCAGCAAAAGAAAACGCTGAAGCTGCCAAAGCTCAGGCTGAATCGAACGCCGCTGCTCAAGACGAAGCCGCCAAAAAGCAATAAGCTTTCTGGTGTGAAAAGAAAACCCGCCAAGTGCGGGTTTTCTTTTGCCTGCGATTTACCGTTTAGAGCAACACGGTTCTAAAAGTCGGACTAATCATCAGTAACAACGAACACACAAATCCAACTAGCCACATCAGGCTACGCAACTTCGGCAGGTCGGCCAGATAGAACCACAGGTAGCAGATCCGCGAGATCACAAAGATGATCGCCAGCGCATCGATCAGCCAACCCGCGGTTTGCGTGGTGTGCGCCATCAGCACACCGACGGCGAACAGGATGAACGCTTCGATGCTGTTCTGATGGGCCGCCAGCGCCCTGGCGCCGAAGCCGGTCAACTGCGCCTGTTGCTGCCGGGGCAAGTGATTGTCATAACCGCCCTGCTCTTTCATGGCCCTGGCCACCGGCATGCGCGCCACGTAGATCAATAAAGCACTGATAAACACACACCAGAACGGAATACTCATCAAACAGCCTCTTTGTTTGCCTCAGGGACGGGCGCCTCTGTAGGGGTATAGACCATGACATCGAGAACGTCGGAATGAAACTCGCGGCGGTACAAAACCACCACGACACCGGCGCTCATGATCATGAACAGCCATGGGCTGACGAACCACGCCAACATGCTCATGCCGAAGTAATAAGAACGCAGGCCGAAGTTGAACTGGTTGGCCGCCATCGAAATCACCCGCGCCGCCCGTGAAGCGAAGGCCTTGCGTTCCTGCTCGGTCACTTGGCGCTCGCCGATCATCGGCGCTGAACCGACCAGAATCGCCGCGAAGTTGTATTGGCGCATGCACCAGCTGAAAGTGAAGAACGCATAGACGAACACCATTGCCAGGCACAGCAACTTGATCTCCGACATGCCTTGCGACGCCTGCTGCACCATCGGAATATCCGCCAACAACGACACGGCTCGGTCGGACGCACCGAGCACGGTGAGAATACCGGCAAGGATGATCAGCGTGCTGGACGCGAAAAACGAGGCGTTGCGCTCCAGATTGCCGATCACGCTGGCGTCGGCAATGCGGTTGTCACGCAGCAGCATGCGGCGCATCCAGTCTTCGCGGTACAGGTGCAACACGCTGGCCAGACACGCTGTGTCGCGAGCCTTCCAGGTGGCATAACGGGTGTAACCGCCCCAGCAGACGACAAACCAGACGGCGGCGAGCAAGTGGATCAGATTGGCTTGGATGAACGACATGCAATTCCTTGTGAGATGTAGACGCTGTACACCTGTAGGAGTGAGCCTGCTCGCGATAGCGGTTTTTCATTCAATAGTGACGTGACCGACAAACCGCTATCGCGAGCAGGCTCACTCCTACATAAAAGCTAAGCAACCCTTCGACGTTAGCTCAGCAAAAAAGACACTGCCTCACGCGCATAAAAAATGCCCCGTATCGATTGATACGGGGCATTTCTGTTTAACCGGGCCCGACCCACTTGTGGCGGGTCAAACCACGTTACGCAGTGACTTCGCTGCGCTTGCCCAGCAGGCGATCGCAGACCACGGCGACCACCAGGGTCATCACGCACGGCACCAGCCACGCCAGCCCCTGCTCGCTCAGCGGCAAGTGGCTGAGCTGAGTTGGCATCCGGTCGGCCAGACCAGCGCCTTTCAGAGCATCGATGGTGCCGAACAGGAACGACACCAGCATCACCGGGCCAAGAATGCGCCCGTGCTCATGCCAGAAATCCTTGCAGAAGCTCAGCGCCACCAGAACGATGCACGGCGGGTAGATCGCGGTGAGTACCGGAATCGAAAAGGCGATCAGTTTGGTCAGACCCAAGTTGGAGACCAGCAGCGAGAACGCCGCGAGGATGATCACCAGCGTCTTGTAGGACAGTGGCAGCACACGGCTGAAGTATTCAGCGCAGGCACAGGTCAGGCCGACCGCCGTGACCAGACACGCCAGCGAGATCAGCACCGCAAGGAAACCGCTGCCCAGCGAACCGAAGGTGTGCTGCACGTAGGCATGCAACACCGCCGCGCCGTTGGTGGCGCCGACCGCGACCTCATGGCTGCCGGAACCGAGGCGGAACAGGCTGACGTAGACCAGTGCCAGACCCACGCCGGCAATCAGCCCGGCGATGATCGCGTAACGGGTGATCAGCGCCGGCGACTCGACGCCACGGGAGCGGATCGCGTTAACGATAACAATGCCGAACACCAGTGCCCCGAGGGTATCCATGGTCAGATAACCATTAATGAACCCTTGCGAAAATGGCGCGGCGACGTATTCCGGCGTGCCGTGACCGATGTCACCTGCCGGCAAGGCAAATGCAGCGATACCCAACACTGCCAGCGCGATGATTTTCAGCGGCGCGAGGAAGCGGCCAACGGTATCCAGCAAACGCCCAGGGTAGAGCGAAATGAAGAACACCAGCAGGAAGTACACCGAGCTGTAGAGGAACAGCGCCAGCGGGCTTTCGCCGGTCAACGGCGCCAGACCCACTTCGAAGGATACGGTCGCGGTGCGCGGCGTGGCGAACAGCGGCCCCACGGCCAGATAGCACGCCGCCGCGAGGATACCGCCAGCGATCTTGCCGATCGGGCTGCTCAACGCATCCATCGCGCCGCCGACCTTGGCCAACGCCACCACGGTCACTACCGGCAAACCTACGGCAGTGATCAGAAAGCCCAGCGCGGCCATCCAGACGTGAGGTCCGGCCTGCAAGCCGACGATCGGCGGGAAAATGATGTTACCGGCCCCGACAAACAGGGCAAACGTCATAAAACCAAGTGCCAGGATGTCCTGACCTTTCAAAACTTTCATTAAGGTAATACCACACTACTGAAATCGGAATTTAGAGGGGGATTGCCCTGTTGGATTAGGGAAATGCTGTCGATCCGTATGGGACTGACCCTTAAAGCGCGTGGCTGCCTTGTGGGCGGCGGACGCAAAAATGGCTGCCAGCCTAACGAATTTGCCTGACAAACGCACTGTTGGAGGGCGAACTATCCGATACGCGACGTTTCCGTGTCGCGTTTACATAAGAAAAGCAGCTGCAAGCTACAAGTTTCAAGCTGCAAGCTTTTATCTTGCAGCTAGCCGCTTGAAGCTTGAAGCTGCCCTTAAACGACAAAGGCCACCCGAAGGTGGCCTTTGTTGCTGGAACAAAAAGTCAGCCGAAGCTTACTTCTTCACTTCCCAGCCAGTCAGCTCGGCCAGGGCCTTGCCGATGTCTGCCAGCGAACGCACGGTTTTTACGCCTGCGTCTTGCAGCGCAGCGAATTTCTCGTCTGCAGTGCCTTTGCCGCCAGAGATGATTGCGCCAGCATGGCCCATGCGCTTGCCCGGAGGAGCAGTCACACCAGCGATGTAGGAAACAACAGGTTTGGTCACGTTAGCCTTGATGTAGGCAGCCGCTTCTTCTTCAGCCGAACCGCCGATCTCGCCGATCATCACGATCGCTTCGGTCTTCGGGTCTTCCTGGAACAGCTTCAGGATGTCGATGAAGTTCGAACCCGGGATCGGGTCACCGCCGATGCCGACGCAAGTCGACTGACCGAAACCGGCGTCAGTGGTCTGCTTCACAGCTTCATAGGTCAGGGTGCCGGAACGCGAAACGATACCGACCTTGCCTGGCAAGTGAATGTGACCTGGCATGATGCCGATCTTGCATTCGCCTGGGGTGATCACGCCTGGGCAGTTAGGGCCGATCAGGACTACGCCCAGCTCGTCGCACTTAACTTTGGCGTCCAGCATGTCCAGGGTAGGAATGCCTTCGGTGATGCAGACGATCAGCTTGATGCCGCCGAATGCCGCTTCCAGGATCGAGTCCTTGCAGAACGGAGCCGGAACGTAGATCACGCTGGCGGTAGCGCCAGTGGCAGCTACTGCGTCTTTTACGGTGTTGAACACTGGCAGACCCAGGTGCTCGGTGCCGCCCTTGCCTGGAGTTACGCCACCAACCATCTTGGTGCCGTATTCGATGGCTTGCTGGGTGTGGAAACTACCTTGCGAACCGGTAATACCCTGGCAGATAACTTTGGTGTCTTTATTGATCAGGACGCTCATTATTTGCCCTCCGCAGCTTTGACAACTTGTTGAGCAGCGTCGGTCAGGCTGGTAGCAGCGATGATGTTCAAACCGCTTTCTGCCAGTACTTTAGCGCCCAGCTCAGCGTTGTTGCCTTCAAGGCGAACAACAACCGGGATTTTCACGCCGACTTCTTTCACGGCGCCGATGATGCCTTCGGCAATCATGTCGCAGCGAACGATGCCGCCGAAGATGTTGACCAGTACTGCCGCGACGTTCTGGTCGGACAGGATGATCTTGAACGCTTCAGTAACGCGTTCCTTGGTAGCGCCACCACCTACGTCGAGGAAGTTGGCTGGCTTGCCGCCATGCAGGTTGACGATGTCCATGGTACCCATGGCCAGACCGGCACCGTTGACCATGCAGCCGATGTTGCCTTCCAGGGCTACGTAGTTCAGTTCGAACTTGGCAGCGTGCGCTTCGCGCGGATCGTCCTGCGACGGATCGTGGAAAGCCTTCAGCTTAGGCTGACGGTACATGGCGTTGGCGTCGATGTTGATCTTCGCGTCCAGGCAGTGCAGATCGCCGTCAGCCTTGATCACCAGCGGGTTCACTTCCAGCAGAGCCAGGTCGTGGTCTTTGAACAGCTTGGCCAGACCTACGAAGATCTTGGCGAACTGAGTGACCTGCTTGCCTTCCAGACCCAGCTGGAATGCCAGCTCGCGACCCTGGGATGGCTGAGCGCCAACCAGTGGATCGATAGTGGCCTTGAGAATTTTTTCTGGAGTGTCGTGAGCGATTTTCTCGATGTCCACGCCACCTTCGGTGGACGCCATGAACACGATGCGACGGCTCGAACGGTCAACGACAGCGCCCAGGTACAGCTCTTTAGCGATATCAGTGCACGATTCAACCAGGATCTTGGTGACTGGCTGGCCATTGGCGTCAGTCTGGTAAGTCACCAGACGCTTGCCCAGCCACTGCTGTGCGAAGGCTTTGGCGTCTTCTTTGCTGCGAACCAGCTTTACGCCGCCCGCTTTACCGCGACCACCGGCGTGAACCTGGGCTTTGACGACCCACTCGTTGCCGCCGATCTTGTCGCAAGCTTCTGCTGCTGCTTCCGGGGTGTCTACTGCGTAACCAGTGGAAACTGGCAGGCCGTATTCAGCGAACAGCTGCTTACCCTGATACTCGTGAAGATTCATGCTTTTTACCGTCTTCGTTAGGTACTGCGCATTCGGCGCTGCGCTCGTTTGAGTGCCGCGCCACCTGTGACTGCTGCTTGCGTAGCTGGGCTACGCAAGACTGCGTCCGGCGGACATTCCGCGGTGAGTCTTGCTCGCAAGGCTCACGACGGGCCGCTACCGCCGTGGTTTCTTATTGTCTCTTTCGGGCATGTGAAAACTGCTGCGCTCGGAAATACTGCGTTAAAAACAGGCTCCAAATGCTCATTGACTGACGTCAACTCCGCTTTCTCGCCTGTTTTTGCCTTGTCTTTCCTTCGCTCGCTACGTTTTCACAAAGCCCTCAACGCTTCTTGCGGTTGGCAATGTGAATGGCGCCGCCATTCACTGCCAGAGCAGCTTCGTGCAAGGCTTCGGACAGGGTCGGATGGGAGAAAACCATCATGCCCAGGTCTTCAGCGCTGGTGCCGAATTCCATACCGATCGCGCCCTGCTGAACCAGTTCTGCAGCGCTCGGGCCAATCACGTGCACGCCCAATACGCGGTCGGTCTTGGCATCGGCGATGACCTTGACGAAACCACCGGTATCGTTGGCAGCCATGGCACGGCCGGAAGCGGCGAACGGGAAGGTGCCGACGTTGACTTCAACGCCTTCGGCCTTCAGCGCCTGCTCGGTTTTGCCAACCCACGCGATTTCCGGGTGAGTATAAATAACCGAAGGGATCAAATCATAGTTCATCTGAGCCTTGTGGCCCTTGATGCGCTCGACAACCATGATGCCTTCTTCCGAAGCCTTGTGGGCCAGCATCATGCCGCGAACCACGTCACCGATGGCGAAGACGCCCGGTACAGCTGTGACGCAATGGTCATCGACCGCGATGAAACCGCGCTCGTCGATTTCCACGCCGCAGTCGGCAGACAGCAGATCAGTGGTCACCGGACGGCGACCAACGGCTACGATCAGCTTGTCGAAAGTGATGGTCTGTTCGCCGTTGGCATCGGTGTAGTTGACGACGACTTCTTCGCCGTTGACTTTCGAACCGGTAACGCGCGCGCCCAGCTTGATATCCAGACCCTGTTTGGTCAGGGTTTTCAGCGCTTCCTTGGAAACAGCGGTGTCCGCTGCCATCAGGAAAGTGTCCAGCGCTTCGAGAACAGTCACTTCTGCACCCAGACGCGACCATACCGAACCCAGCTCCAGACCGATCACGCCAGCGCCGATCACGCCCAGACGTTTAGGAACGGACTGGAATTCCAGCGCGCCAGTCGAATCGACGATGACTTTCTGGTCAACCGGAGCTGGTGGAATGTCGATCGGACGCGAACCTGGCGCGAGGATGACGTTTTCCGCTTCGATGACTTCAACCGAACCGTCCGGCTTGGTGACTTCGACTTTCTTGCCGGCCAGCAGCTTGCCGTGGCCTTGGATCGAAGTAACGCCGTTGGCCTTGAACAGGGTGGCAACGCCGCCGGTCAGGTTCTTGACGATGCCAGCCTTGCGGCCAACCATCGCAGCGACGTCCATTTTGACTTCGCCGGTCGAGATGCCGTGAACGTTGAAGCTCTCTTTGGCTTCCTTGTATTTCCACGAGCTGTCGAGCAGCGCCTTGGAAGGAATGCAGCCCACGTTCAGGCAGGTACCGCCCAGGGCTTGCTTGCCCTCTGCGTCGGTGTATTTCTCGATGCAGGCAGTGGTCAGGCCCAACTGAGCAGCCTTGATGGCCGCTACGTAGCCACCAGGGCCGGCACCGATCACTACTACGTCAAATTTCTGCGACATTCAAAAAATCCTCTTTAGCAATAAAGCTACAAGCCGCAAGCTTCGAGCTGCAAGCCTAACCGCTCGTCTTGAGCTTGAGGCTTGTAGCTGAAAGCTTGCAGCTGCTTTTTAGATATCCAGCAACAGACGAGCCGGATCTTCCAGCAGGTTCTTGATGGTCACCAGGAAGGTCACAGCTTCTTTGCCATCGATCAGGCGGTGATCGTAGGACAGTGCCAGGTACATCATCGGACGGATCACGACCTGACCGTTGATGGCCATCGGACGCTGGATGATGTTGTGCATGCCCAGAATCGCTGCCTGCGGCGGGTTGACGATTGGTGTCGACATCATCGACCCGAAGGTACCACCGTTGGTGATGGTGAAGGTACCACCGGTCATCTCGTCCATCGACAGTTTGCCGTCACGGGCTTTCTTGCCAAATGTTGCGATGCCGCCTTCGATTTCAGCCAGGCTCATCAGTTCGGCGTTACGCAGAACCGGTACCACCAGGCCACGGTCGCTGGAAACGGCAACGCCGATGTCCGCATAGCCGTGGTAAACGATGTCGCCGCCGTCGATCGACGCGTTGACAGCCGGGAAGCGTTTCAGCGCTTCGGTGGCCGCTTTCACGAAGAACGACATGAAGCCCAGGCGTACGCCGTTGTGGGACTTCTCGAACAGGTCCTTGTATTTCGAACGCAGCGCCATGACTTCAGTCATGTCGACTTCGTTGAACGTGGTCAGCATCGCCATGTTCGACTGGGCTTCAACCAGACGCTTGGCCACGGTGGCACGTACGCGAGTCATCGGTACGCGCTTCTCGATACGGTCGCCAGCGGCGAACACCGGAGCGGCGGCCGAAGGAGCAGCAGCCTTGGCAGGCGCGGCAGCCGGAGCGGCTTTCTTCGCAGCAACAGCTGCAACCACGTCTTCCTTGGTCACACGACCACCCTTGCCGGTGCCGGCAACGGAAGCGATGTTGATGCCGTTCTCTTCAGCCAGCTTGCGTGCAGCTGGTGCTGCGATCGGATCATCTTCGCCGTCGGCAGCCGGAGCGTCAGCGGCAGCAGCAACCGGAGCAGCAGCGGCGGCTGGAGCAGCGGCAGCAGCGCCGCCCTCTTCGATCGAGCCCAGAACCTGGTTCGACAGAACGGTAGCGCCTTCTTCGGCAACGATTGCGCCCAGCACGCCGTCCGCTTCAGCCAACACTTCGAGCACGACTTTGTCGGTTTCGATGTCGACGATCAGATCGTCACGCTTGACGGCCTCACCTGGTTTCTTGTGCCAGGTGGCAACGGTGCCATCGGCAACCGATTCCGGGAATGACGGGGCTTTGATTTCGATAGCCATTATCTGTGGGTCCTTAAAATTCGGTTTCAGTCAGCGCGAAGGCGTTAAACAGTGAAAGCGTCTTGCAGCAGTTTTTCCTGCTGCTCGGCGTGCATCGATGCATAACCACAAGCTGGTGCAGCCGAAGCCTCACGGCCCGCGTACTCAAGTACGAGAGTCTTGTCGAGGTTGGCGATGCTGCGACGCAAGTGATGCTGGCTGCAGTACCAGGCACCCTGGTTCATCGGCTCTTCCTGACACCAAACGGCATGTTTGACGTTGGTGTACGGAGCCAGGACTTCTTTCAAGTCGTCCTCAGGGAACGGATACAGCTGCTCGATACGCACGATGGCAATATCTTCGCGGCCTTCGGCACGGCGTTTTTCCAGCAGGTCGTAGTAGACCTTGCCGCTGCACAGAACCACGCGCTCGACCTTTTTCGGGTCCAGAGCGTCGATTTCCGGGATCACGGTCTGGAACGAACCTTCGGCCAGATCTTCCAGCGTCGAGATGGCCAGCTTGTGGCGCAGCAGCGACTTCGGCGTCAGCACGACCAGCGGCTTGCGCAGCGGACGGATCACCTGACGACGCAGCAAGTGGTAGATCTGTGCCGGCGTGGTCGGCATGCACACCTGAATGTTGTGCTCGGCGCACAGCTGCAGGTAGCGCTCAAGACGTGCCGAACTGTGCTCAGGGCCCTGGCCTTCGTAACCGTGTGGCAGCAACATGGTCAGACCGCAGAGACGGCCCCACTTGTGCTCGCCGCTGGTGATGAACTGGTCGATCACGACCTGTGCACCGTTGGCGAAGTCGCCGAACTGGGCTTCCCAGATCACCAGCGCATTTGGCGTGGTGGTCGAGTAACCGTATTCGAATGCCAGTACCGCTTCTTCCGAGAGGAACGAGTCGTACAGGTCGAAGCGAGGCTGACCGTCGTACAGGTTCTGCAGCGGAATGTAGGTGCCCGCGTCTTTCTGGTTGTGCAGCACAGCATGACGGTGCGAGAACGTACCGCGGCCGATGTCCTGACCGGTCATGCGAATCGGGTGACCTTCGAACGCCAGGGTCGCGTACGCCATGGTTTCGGCGTAACCCCAGTTGATCGGCAGGCCGCCGGCTTGCATCTTCTGACGGTCTTCGTAGATCTTCGCGACCTGACGCTGGACCACGAAGCCTTCCGGAATTTCCAGCAGCTTGGCGGACAGCTCTTGCAAGGTCTTCAGATCGAAGCGCGTGTCGTGACGCGCGGTCCAGGCGTGGCCCAGATACGGACGCCAGTCGACGAACAGCTCTTTGTTCGGCTCTTTGACCAGCGATTTCACCACGTGCAGACCGTTGTCCAGCGCGTTGCGGTATTCGTCGACCTTGGCCTGGACACGTTCAGCGTCGAGCACACCGGCCTGGGTCAGGCGTTCAGCGTACAGCTCGCGGGTGGTGCGCTGCTTGGTGATCTGCTGATACATCAGAGGCTGGGTGCCGCTTGGCTCGTCGGCCTCGTTGTGGCCGCGACGACGGTAGCAGACCAGATCGATCACCACGTCACGCTTGAACTGCATGCGGTAGTCGATGGCCAGCTGGGTCACGAACAGCACGGCTTCCGGATCATCACCATTCACATGGAGGATCGGCGCCTGGATCATCTTCGCAACGTCGGTGGCGTACTCGGTGGAACGCGAGTCCAGCGGGTTGCTGATGGTGAAACCAACCTGGTTGTTGATCACGATGTGCACGGTACCGCCGGTCTTGAAACCGCGGGTCTGCGACATCTGGAAGGTTTCCATGACCACGCCCTGACCGGCGAATGCCGCGTCACCGTGGATGGAGATCGGCAGTACCTTCTCACCGGTCAGGTCGTTGCGACGGTCCTGACGGGCGCGCACCGAACCCTCGACCACCGGGGAAACGATTTCCAGGTGGGATGGGTTGAACGCCATGGCCAGGTGAACTTCACCGCCGGTGGTCATCACGTTGGACGAGAAGCCCTGGTGATATTTGACGTCACCGGAACCGAGCTCGACCTTCTTCTTGCCTTCGAACTCGTCGAACAGCTCGCGCGGGTTCTTGCCGAAGGTGTTGACCAGCACGTTCAGACGGCCACGGTGGGCCATGCCGATGACGACTTCCTTGGTGCCGTACGAGCCGGAACGCTGGATCAGTTCGTCGAGCATCGGAATCAGGCTTTCGCCGCCTTCCAGACCGAAACGCTTGGTGCCCGGGTATTTGGTGCCCAGGTATTTTTCCAGGCCTTCACCGGCAGTCACGCGCTCAAGCAGGTGGCTCTTGATGTCGGCGGAGTACGTCGGACGGCCACGCACGCTTTCCAGACGCTGCTGGAACCACTGGCGCTGCTCGGAATCGGTGATGTGCGTGAATTCAGCGCCGATGGTGCGGCAATATGTCTGCTGCAACGCTTCGTGAATTTCGCGTAGGCTCGCTTCCTCTTTGCCGATGAACAGGTCGCCGGCACGGAAGGTCGTATCAAGATCGGCATTGGTCAAGCCGTAATGATTGATCGACAGGTCTGCAGGTGCAGGACGCTGCCACAGTCCCAGCGGGTCAAGCTGGGCTGCCTGGTGGCCACGCATACGGTAGGCCTGGATCAATCGCAGCACTTCAACTTGCTTCTTCTCGTGCTCACTGCTCACGCTGCCGGCGGAAACCGGTTGGGCGCGGCGCTGGTTCTTTGCCAGCAGCACGAAATGATCGCGAATCGTCGAGTGCGAAACATCAGTGGCAGAGTTGCCGTCGGCTGGCAACTTCTGAAAGTAGGTGCGCCACTCTTCTGGCACAGCGTTAGGGTCGTGCAGGTAGAGCTCATAAAGCTCTTCCACATAGGCAGCGTTTCCACCTGAAAGGTAGGCGCTGTTCCACATGCGCTGCATCACGCTTTCTTGCATGCTTGGTCACCCTCGGTTAGGGGAACACCATCGGTGTCGACACCGAGCAAACTTGCAGAAGTCCGAATGCAGCGACTAAAACAAGCCACCTAGGATCACACTGATAGTCCGGGTACCAGCCCGGATGCCCCTGCTTGTCTCATTTCTTCAAAAGAAGAGCTGCAGCTTATGGCTACTGCTCTGGTTATAGCCATGACGCGGGTTGAAGCCCGCGCCACAGCCTCTACGGTGCAACGGTTACAGCAGCTGAATCACACGCCGCTCGAAAGCAGCATGTTACGGATGTGACCGATGGCCTTAGTCGGGTTCAGGCCTTTCGGACATACGTTGACGCAGTTCATGATGCCCCGGCAGCGGAAAACGCTGAACGGGTCGTCAAGCGAAGCCAGACGTTCGCTGGTCTTGGTGTCGCGGCTGTCTGCCAGGAAGCGGTAGGCTTGCAGCAGTGCAGCTGGACCCAGGAACTTGTCCGGGTTCCACCAGAAGGACGGGCAAGAGGTCGAGCAGCAGGCGCACAGGATGCACTCGTACAGACCGTCGAGCTTTTCACGCTCTTCTGGCGACTGCAGACGCTCGATGGCCGGAGCCGGCGTGTCGTTCTGCAGGTAAGGCTTCACCTTCTCGTATTGCTTGTAGAAGATGCTCATATCGACGACCAGGTCACGGATAACCGGCAAACCTGGCAGCGGACGAACGATCAGCTTGTTGCCTTTTACAACGGCAGACAGCGGCGTGATGCAGGCCAGACCGTTCTTGCCGTTGATGTTCATGCCGTCGGAGCCGCAGACGCCTTCACGGCAGGAGCGACGATAGGAGAAACCTTCGTCCTGCTCTTTGATCAGGGCCAGCACGTCCAGCACCATCAGGTCTTTACCACCGGTATCGACCTGGAAATCCTGCATGAACGGCGCAGCGTCCTGATCAGGGTTGTAGCGATAAACACTGACTTGCAACATGGCGGTCACCCTTAATAAGTCCGGACTTTAGGTTCGAAAGTCGGAACAGTCTTCGGCGAGAAGTTCACGGCACGCTTGGTGACGCGCTTGTCACCCGGGAAGTACAGGGTGTGGCACAGCCAGTTTTCGTCATCACGGTCTTCGAAGTCTTCACGGGCGTGAGCGCCGCGGGACTCTTTACGTACTTCGGCCGCGATGGCGGTAGCTTCAGCCACTTCCAGCAGGTTTTGCAATTCCAGCGCTTCGATACGTGCAGTGTTGAACGCCTGCGACTTATCGTTGATCTTCACGTTGGCGATACGCTTGCGCAGATCGGCCAGCTGAGCGATGCCCTTCTGCATGTATTCGCCGGTACGGAATACACCGAAGTAGTTCTGCATGCAGCTTTGCAGCTCGCGACGCAGGGTGGCGACGTCTTCACCGTCGGTACGGTTGTTCAGCGCGTTCAGACGCGACAGTGCAGCTTCGATGTCGGACTCGGTAGCGTCGTCGTATTCGATGCCATCGGTCAACGCCTTTTCCAGGTGCAGGCCGGCAGCGCGACCGAATACCACCAGGTCGAGCAGCGAGTTGCCGCCCAGACGGTTCGCACCGTGAACCGATACGCAAGCCACTTCGCCTACCGCGAACAGACCAGGAATGATCTGGTCCTGACCTTCGGCGTTCTGGGTGATCGCCTGGCCATGAATGTTGGTGGCAACGCCGCCCATCATGTAGTGGCAGGTCGGCACAACCGGAACCGGAGCAACGACCGGGTCAACGTGGGCGAAAGTCTTCGACAGTTCGCAGATGCCTGGCAGACGGCTGTGCAGCACTTCCTCGCCCAGGTGGTCGAGTTTGAGCATCACGTGGTCGCCATTCGGACCGCAACCGTTACCGGCGATGATTTCCTTGACCATCGAACGGGCAACCACGTCACGGCCGGCAAGGTCTTTGGCGTTCGGAGCATAACGCTCCATGAAACGCTCGCCGTGCTTGTTGATCAGGTAACCACCTTCACCACGGCAACCTTCGGTAACCAGTACACCGGCGCCGGCGATGCCGGTCGGGTGGAACTGCCACATTTCGATGTCTTGTACCGGCACGCCAGCACGCAGAGCCATGCCGACGCCGTCACCGGTGTTGATCAGGGCGTTGGTGGTGGACGCGTAGATACGGCCTGCACCGCCAGTGGCCAGAACGGTGGCCTTGGCACGGATGTAGGAGGTTTCACCGGTTTCGATGCAAATCGCGATCACACCGACGAATTCGCCTTCCTGGTTTTTCACCAGATCAACAGCGTAGTACTCGTTGAGGAACGTGGTGCCGGCTTTCAGGTTGCCCTGATAAAGCGTGTGCAGCAGCGCGTGACCGGTACGGTCGGATGCAGCGCAGGTACGTGCAGCCTGACCGCCCTTGCCGTAGTCCTTGGACTGGCCACCGAACGGACGCTGATAGATGCGGCCTTGCTCGGTACGCGAGAACGGCAGACCCATGTGGTCCAGCTCGAAAACAGCGGCCGGGCCTTCCTGACACATGTATTCGATAGCGTCCTGGTCACCGATGTAGTCGGAACCCTTGACGGTATCGTACATGTGCCAGCGCCAGTCATCGTTCGGGTCGGCAGAAGCGATGGCGCAGGTGATGCCACCCTGTGCGGATACAGTGTGCGAGCGGGTCGGGAAAACCTTGGTGATCACCGCAGTCTTGTGGCCGCCCTGTGCCAGCTGCAGCGCAGCGCGCATGCCGGCACCGCCACCACCAATAATGATGGCGTCGAAAGAAATCGTTGGAATGTTAGCCATGAATCAGATACCCCAGAGAATCTGCACACCCCAGACGAAGTAAGCGAACATCGCAACGCCGCATACTGCCTGGAAAAGGAAACGTATCGCCGTTGCGGACTTGCCGAACGCCATTGGCGTCAGGTAGTCGGTCGCGATGGTCCACATGCCGACCCAGGCGTGAGCGCCCAGAGCAACAAGGGCCAGCAGGCTGAAAATACGCATTCCGTTGTGAGCGAACAGTTCATGCCACTGGGCATACTCGAGGCCAGGATTGGCGACGATGTATCCGATCAGAAAGATGAAGTAAGCCGCGAGAACGACCGCAGACACACGCTGTGCCATCCAGTCATAGAGGCCCGAACGCGACAGGTTAGTGACGTTAGTTACCATATCCAGACTCCTGCCAGAACGATTACCACCACGGAAACGGCGATAACGATTTTCGAGCCCAGCTTGCCGCCTTCCAGCGTCTCACCGATGCCCATGTCCATGATCAAGTGGCGCACACCGGCTACCAGGTGATACAGCAGAGCGGACAGGATGCCCCAAATCACTAGCTTGGCTAGCGGACTGGTCAGACACGCTTTCACCTGACCGAAGCCTTCCTCGGAGCTCAGCGACTTGTCCAATGCGTAAAGCATGATGGCAAGGCACACGAAGAGGATGACACCGGAGATACGGTGAAGAATGGACGTGTAAGCAGTGACTGGGAGTTTGATGGTCCTTAGGTCTAGGTTTACAGGTCGTTGGCTTTTCACGGCTTTTTTTTCACACTGAAGAGCCCCTAACAATCAGGGCAAAGTTGTTGGGGAGTGCACTGGTCAGGTAACCACCACCCAGGGATGCGACCCCCAATGAAAGCAAGCCCAAAAGCCCTTGGCGGTCGGTGGCCGAGTATAGACAGTTAGGCTACTAATGACAACGCGTTCACCTACCCCCAATAGCGGATTGCACAAGTTGCATAAAAGGCGTAAATGGCAGGCAATTTCGAGGAAAAAGTCGGCTTAAAGCCTTCTGGAGCAAGACTTTAGGCAAATTGACATTCGAATTTATCTCACTATAGTGGTGCGGGCCCTGCGTGGGGGGTCTGTCTGATGGTTCAAGCATAAATAGGAGGCCACATGGCTGACAAAAAAGCGCAGTTGATCATCGAGGGCGCAGCCCCCGTCGAGCTGCCCATTTTAACCGGCACCGTTGGTCCCGATGTAATCGATGTTCGGGGCCTGACGGCCACGGGCCGCTTCACTTTCGACCCGGGTTTCATGTCGACCGCTTCGTGCGAATCGAAAATTACCTATATCGACGGCGACAACGGCATTCTGTTGCACCGCGGCTACCCGATCGAACAGCTGGCTGAAAAGTCGGACTACCTGGAAACCTGCTACCTGCTGCTCAACGGCGAATTGCCGACCGCAGAACAGAAGGCCCAGTTCGTCAGCACCGTGAAAAACCACACCATGGTTCACGAGCAGCTGAAAACCTTCTTCAACGGTTTCCGTCGCGACGCCCACCCGATGGCCGTCATGTGCGGTGTAGTCGGCGCCCTCTCGGCCTTCTACCACGACTCCCTGGACATCAATAACCCGCAGCATCGCGAAATCTCCGCGATCCGTCTGGTTGCGAAGATGCCGACCCTGGCAGCGATGGTCTACAAGTACTCCATGGGCCAACCCATGATGTACCCGCGCAACGACCTGACGTACGCGGAAAACTTCCTGCACATGATGTTCAACACCCCGTGCGAGATCAAACCGATCAGCCCGGTACTCGCCAAGGCCATGGACCGGATCTTCATCCTCCACGCCGACCACGAGCAGAACGCTTCGACCTCCACCGTGCGTCTGGCCGGTTCTTCGGGTGCCAACCCGTTCGCCTGTATCGCCGCCGGTATCGCCGCACTGTGGGGCCCTGCCCACGGCGGTGCGAACGAAGCCGTGCTGACCATGCTCGACGAGATTGGCGATGTGTCGAACATCGACAAGTTCATCGCCAAGGCCAAGGACAAGAACGATCCGTTCAAGTTGATGGGCTTCGGTCACCGCGTCTACAAGAACCGCGACCCTCGCGCGACTGTCATGAAGCAGACCTGCGACGAAGTGTTGAAGGAACTGGGCATCAACAACGATCCGCAACTCGAACTGGCCATGCGCCTGGAAGAGATCGCGTTGACCGACCCGTACTTCATCGAGCGCTCGCTGTACCCGAACGTCGACTTCTACTCGGGGATCATCCTCAAGGCGATCGGCATTCCAACCAGCATGTTCACGGTGATTTTCGCCCTGGCACGTACTGTCGGCTGGATTTCGCACTGGAAGGAAATGCTCTCGAGCCCGTACAAGATTGGCCGTCCGCGCCAGCTGTACACCGGTTACGAGTCGCGTGACATCACCAAGCTGGAAGATCGCAAATAAGGGTTTTTCTTTTTTTGTGATGGTTTAGTGGTGTGTCAGGAACGGCCTCTTATATAGAGGCCGTTTTTGTTTCTGTTGGTGTTCATCGGATTGGGAGCATATCCGTTGCTGCGGTAACGGCTTCTTATGGTTTCGCTCTTACAGCGAGTTACCTTTTCCAAACGCCGAAAAGGTAACCCAAAAGGCTTTGCCCCGGCGTACGGCCCGCTCGCTGAGGCTCGGGGTTCCTTCGTTACGGGACCGATCCGGGCGCAGCGGCTACGGTTGGCTTCGCTGCACCTACACTCGCTGTGTACGACTGCATCGTACGGTCGCTGCGCTCCCACCCCCGGATCGATCCCGTAACGAACCCTGCCGAAGGGGCAAAAGATCAAGAGCCAGAGCAAAAGCAAGAGCAAGAGCAAAAGCCAGATCAAAAGATCGCAGCCTTCGACAGCTCCTACAATTGGATTGGGTACACCCTCAAAAAACAGGTCGGCTGACAGGCCGCCTTCGCGAGCAAGCTCGCTCCCACAGAAAAGCAAAGCAGCGCAGTCGCCCGCGGCGAAGCCGCACCACTCAACAATGAGCGCAAGCTCGAGTGCTCTTGATCTTGATCCACCGGCGACGTCGGAAGGCTGAGTGGAGGGATTGATCCGGGCGTGGGAGCGCAGCGACCGTCTGGCGCAGCCAGACACAGCGGAAGGAGGTGCAGCGAAGCAAACCGTAGCCGCTCCCGCAGCGAAGGAACCCGAGCCTGCGAGGGCCGAACGCAGGAGCAAGCGTTTTTTTGCTTACTTTTTTTAGGCGTTTGTAAAAAAAGTGAGTCGCCGTAAGGGCGAAACCGTAAAAAGCCGTTACCGCAGCAACGGATATTCACACCAGATCCACCGATAACCGCCCACAAAAAAAACGCCCCAATCTCTCAACCAGGGCGTTTTCTTGCAGCTTGAAGCATGAAGCTTGCAGCTCACATTTCATCTCTTAGTGCGAAACCGCCCCACTCGCCCCCAACCCGGTCTGCGAACGCACAAACTGCGGGAAGAACAGCGCCCGCTCGTTATCCGCAGCCGCCGACTTGTCAGTGATCGAGAAGAACCAGATCCCGATAAAGGCAATGATCATCGAGAACAGCGCCGGATACTCGTAAGGGAAGATCGCCTTCTCGTGATGCAGAATCTGCACCCAGATGGTCGGGCCGAGGATCATCAGGCCCACGGCACTGATCAGACCCAGCCAGCCGCCAATCATCGCGCCACGGGTGGTCAGCTTCTTCCAGTACATCGAAAGCAGCAGCACAGGGAAGTTGCAGCTCGCCGCGATGGAGAACGCCAGGCCGACCATGAACGCAATGTTCTGGCTTTCGAACAGAATGCCCAGACCAATCGCCAGCACCGCCAGGGCGATGGTGGTGATCTTCGACACGCGAATCTCATCCTTCTCGTTGGCCTTGCCCTTCTTGATCACACTGGCGTACAGGTCGTGCGAGACCGCCGAAGCACCGGCCAGGGTCAGACCGGCTACCACTGCCAGAATGGTCGCGAACGCTACCGCCGAGATAAAGCCGAGGAAGATGCTGCCGCCGACCGCGTTGGCCAGGTGCACCGCCGCCATGTTGTTGCCGCCGAGCAAGGCGCCCGCTGCATCCTTGAAGGCCGGGTTGGTGCTGACCAGCAGGATCGCGCCGAAGCCGATGATGAAGGTCAGGATGTAGAAGTAGCCAATGAAGCCGGTAGCGTACAGCACGCTCTTGCGCGCTTCTTTTGCGTCACTCACGGTGAAGAAGCGCATCAGAATGTGCGGCAGGCCAGCGGTACCGAACATCAGCGCCAGACCCAGCGAGAATGCCGAGATCGGATCCTTGACCAGCCCGCCCGGGCTCATGATCGCTTCGCCCTTGGCGTGCACCTTGATCGCTTCGGAGAACAGCGTGTTGAAGTCAAAGCCCACGTGCTTCATTACCATCAGTGCCATGAACGAGGCACCGGACAGCAGCAGCACGGCCTTGATGATCTGCACCCAAGTGGTCGCGAGCATACCGCCGAACAGCACGTACATGCACATCAGCACACCGACCAGAATCACCGCAACGTGGTAATCGAGGCCGAACAGCAGCTGGATCAGCTTGCCGGCACCGACCATTTGCGCGATCAGGTAGAACGCCACCACCACCAGCGAACCGCAGGCCGACAGCGTGCGAATCTGGGTTTGCCCAAGGCGGTAGGACGCCACGTCGGCAAAGGTGTATTTACCCAGGTTACGCAGGCGCTCGGCGATCAGGAACAGAATGATCGGCCAGCCGACGAGGAAGCCGATCGAGTAGATCAGGCCGTCGTAGCCGGAGGTGAACACCAGCGCGGAGATCCCCAGGAAGGACGCCGCCGACATGTAGTCACCGGCAATCGCCAGACCGTTCTGGAAACCGGTGATCTTGCCGCCCGCCGCGTAATAGTCGGCGGCCGAGTTGTTTTTCTTCGAGGCCCAGTAGGTGATGTACAGCGTCGCGCCAACGAAGGCCACGAACATCAGGATCGCCGGGATGTTCAGCGGTTGCTTGGCCACCGCACCGGTCAGGGCGTCAGCCGCCCAGGCGCCAGGTGCGAATGCCGCAATGCTCAGAAGAGCCAGTAGACGCCGGATCATTGCTGAGCCTCCTTGAGAATCGCATTGTTCAGGTCGTCGAACTCGCCATTGGCGCGGCGCACGTAGATGCCGGTCAGGACGAAGGCCGAAATGATCAGGCCGACACCGATCGGGATGCCCCAGGTGATTGACGATTCAGGACTGAGCTTCGCCCCGAGCACATGCGGCCCGTATGCGATCAGCAGAATGAATGCGGAGTACAGCCCAAGCATGATTGCCGAGAGAATCCAGGCGAATCGTTCCCTTTTCTGAACCAGCTCCTTGAATCGGGGACTGTTTTGAATCGAGAGGTAAATGCTGTCGTTCATTGTTTTTATCCTCGCAGCACAGATTATTGTTGGAACGTAGCTAATGTATGCGGCTGCGAGAGAGGTTCCAGACGACCTTAGTAGTAGATGGCCATGATGTATTCGCCATTTTCAAGCAAACACAAAAACCTGTGGGAGCTGGCTTGCCAGCGATGGCGTCGTTTCAGTCAACTGATCAGTCAACTGACAGACCGCTATCGCGGGCAAGCCCGCTCCCACAGGGTTTGCGGTGATCCGAAGCTAATTGCGGTTATTTGGTCCAGTCAGCTACACGATCCGGGTGTTTGGCCACCCAGTCCTTGGCCGCTGCATCAGGCTTGGCGCCGTCCTGAATCGCCAGCATGACCTCGCCGATTTCGTCTTTCGACGCCCACTGGAAGTTTTTCAGGAACTTGGCCACTTCCGGCGCCTTGGCTTCGAGGCCTTTGCTGCCGATGCTGTTGACGGTTTCAGCCTCGCCATACACGCCTTTGGGGTCGTCGAGGAAGCGCAGTTTCCACTTGGCGAACATCCAGTGCGGCACCCAACCGGTGACGGCGATGGATTCGTTTTTCTTCTCGGCGCGGGTCAGCTCGGCAATCATGCCGGCGCCGGAACTGGCCTTGAGGCTGTACTTGTCCAGACCATAATCCTTGATCGCCTGATCGGTCTTGAGCATTACGCCTGAACCGGCATCGATACCGACGATGCGGTTTTTGAAGCTGTCGTCGGTTTTCAGGTCTTCGATCGACTTGGCTTTGACGTACTCCGGCACGATCAGGCCGATTTTCGCGTCCTTGAAGTTCGGGCCGTAATCGACGACCTGATCCTTGTTTTTCGTCCAGTAATCGCCGTGGGTCACCGGCAGCCAGGCCGAGAGCATGGCGTCGAGTTTGCCGGTGGCCACGCCCTGCCACATGATCCCGGTGGCGACGGCTTGCAGTTTCACGTCGTAACCGAGTTTCTGTTTGATCACCTCGGCTGCCACGTGGGTGGTCGCGACGCTGTCGGACCAGCCGTCAACGTAACCGATGTTCAGGGTCTGTTTTTCAGCGTTGGCGAAAGTTGAACTCATCGCAAGCACCAGAGCGGCACCTGCGCCTAAAAGTCGTCGCATCTTCATCGTTTACTTCCCCGAAATGCTGCGCCCGACGGATGCCGGGCATCGTCAACGTATTGTTATGGTGCACAGCGCCCCCATCACGCCGGACCTCACACACCGAACATCAGCCGATTTTTCAAAAAGGGTACTGATGGTTTGATCATCAACCTCAAGCGGCCGGCGACCTGCTCTGTCAGCGACCTCAAGACACCGAGAAACGACATCAGAAAGCCATTAATCAAGCGAGATTAATTGACGCCAGGCAATCCGCCCGAACTTTGCATGTACAACGCCTGCGAGCCACCTGCCCTTCTATAAATGCAGGTAACATGCGTCGCTTTGCAGCCACTCGGCCTGACCATGTCCGCGACGTCCCGATTTCCTTTTTTGCCCTATCTGTTCGCCTGCCTGCTCGGGCTCCTGGCCCTTGGTGGTTTTTGGTACGGCCTCGGCCAACCGGTGATCCTGCCCGACGCTGCAACGCCGACGCACAAGCTGCAATGCGCCTCGTACACACCGTTCGACAAGGACCTGTCGCCGTTCGACGTGCCGTTCAAATTGCGCCCAGAGCGTATGGACGCCGACCTCGCGCTGCTGGCGACGCGCTTTGAATGCATCCGCACCTACTCGATGACCGGCCTCGACGCCCTGCCCGATCTGGCGCGCAAGCACGGTCTGAAGTTGATGATCGGCGCCTGGGTCAACAGCAATCCCGTGGATACCGAGCAGGAAGTCGAGCTGCTGATCAAATCCGCCAACGCCAACCCCGACGTTGTTACGGCGGTGATCGTCGGCAACGAAGCACTGCTGCGTAAAGAGGTTACCGGCGCCCAACTGGCACGGCTGATCAACAAGGTCAAAAGCCAGGTCAAGCAGCCGGTGACCTACGCCGATGTCTGGGAATTCTGGCTCAAGCACCCGGAAATCGCCCCGGCCGTGGATTTCCTGACCATTCACTTGCTGCCGTACTGGGAAGATGATCCATCAAACATCGACGTCGCGCTGCGGCATGTGGCAGATGTGCGCCAGGTGTTCGGCAACAAATTCGCGCCCAAAGACGTGATGATTGGCGAAACCGGCTGGCCGAGCGAAGGCCGTCAGCGTGAAACAGCCGTACCGAGCCGGGTCAACGAGGCGAAATTCATTCGTGGATTTGTGGCGATGGCCGAGCAGGAAGGCTGGCGCTACAACCTGATCGAAGCCTTCGATCAACCGTGGAAGCGCGGCAGTGAAGGCGCGGTCGGCGGTTATTGGGGGCTGTTCGATGCCGATCGCCAGGACAAGGGCGTGCTCGCCGGGCCGGTGAGCAATGTGCCGTACTGGAAAGAGTGGCTGGCGGTTGGCGCCGTGATTTTCCTCGGCACGTTAGTGGTTGGTGGGCGCGTGCGCACCATACGCTCGGCGCTTGTGCTGCCACTGCTGGGCGCTGTCGCGGCGTGCTCGATTGCCGCTTGGGGCGATCTGGCTCGATTGACCACACGATTTGCCGGTGAATGGCTGTGGGTCGCCTTGCTGACCGGGTTGAATCTGTTGGTGCTCGCGCATGCCGCGCTGACGTTAAGCGCACGTACCGGTTGGCGCGCGCGAGCATTCGATTTCCTCGAGCGGCGCGCCGGCTGGCTGGTCGCGGCGGCCGGTTTTGCTGCGGCGGTGATGATGCTGGAAATGGTCTTCGATCCGCGCTATCGCAGTTTCGCCAGCATGGCGTTCGCGCTGCCCGCGTTGGTTTACCTGTGCCGCCCGGTGAGCGTGCCGCGTCGGGAGATTGCGTTGCTGACGTTTATCGTCGGCGCGGGGATTGCGCCGCAGTTGTATCAGGAAGGTTTGCAGAACCAGCAGGCGTGGGGTTGGGCGCTGGTGAGCGGCTTGATGGTGGTGGCGTTGTGGCGATGCCTGCGGGTTCGCAAGGCCTGATTTCAGCGCCTTCGAAATCGCCATCGCTGGCAAGCCAGCTCCCACAGGATTTCTGCTGCACACAAATGTTGTGTTCACCTCAATACCTGTGGGAGCGGGCTTGCCCGCGATGACTGACTGTCAGGCGCTGCGGGACTCGCGGACCAGACGCAACCCGGCAATCACCACCGCAAACACCGCCAACGTCGTGTTGTACAACGCCAATGCCGGCAGGCCGAACACCAGCGCCAGCACCGCCAGCCACCACCCTGCCCGTCCCGGCACGACAAACGCCAATACCGCCGCGCCCACCGCCGCCCAGCCCAACACCTTGAAATGAATCATCAGCCCGAGGTTCGAGCGCACTACGCATTCCCAGCGGCTGGCCTCGTCGACACAGATGCCCACCCACTGCCCGTCTTCCATGAAGCCATAGCGCGCGGCATAACTGGCGGCCAGCCATAAAGGCAACAAAAAGAGCAGCACAATCACGGGCAAGCGGCGGGACATGGAGCACTCCAATCTGCGGAAATCGGCGGCCAGCTTAATCTGCCGACCGGCATTCGCAAGCACTAACAACTGTTAACTGTTCAGCAAGCCCTCGCAACGTGTATCGTCCAGCTACTATTACCCCGAATTCCGCCTGTTTGGTGCCGCAGCATGGCACTTTGGCGCACGGCCGGTGGTCATAGCCTGCGAACTTCAATCGGCACCTTCCTCTAAGGGATCTAGTCATGCTCCGTTCCTTGCGCTTCGCCGCGCTGTTCAGCGGCCTAATTTTGAGTGCGTCCGCGCTGGCGGTGGATATCGACGCCGCCAGCTATGGCTACCCGCTGACCAACCCGTTCGAGGCGACGATCGCCACGACGCCACCGGACCTGCGTCCGGAATTGCCGCTGGACGATGACATCACTCAATCGGATCGCAGCCTCACCCTGCGTCCGGAGCGCGAGTTCCAGCTGCCGGACAATTTCTGGGCAGTCAAAAAACTCACCTACCGCATCGCCACCCAGGACAAGCCGGCGCCGCTGATCTTCCTGATCGCCGGCACCGGCGCGCGCTTTGACAGCACGCTCAACGAATATCTGAAGAAGTTGTATTACAAGGCCGGCTACCACGTCGTGCAGTTGTCGTCGCCGACCAGCTTCGACTTCATCAGCGCCGCCTCGCGTTTCGCCACCCCGGGCGTGACCAAGGAAGACGCCGAAGACATGTACCGGGTGATGCAGGCCGTGCGGGCGCAAAACCCGAAGCTGCCGGTCACCGAGTACTACCTGACCGGTTACAGCCTCGGCGCCCTCGATGCTGCGTTCGTCGCGCATCTGGACGAGACCCGCCGCAGCTTCAATTTCAAGAAAGTCCTGTTGCTGAACCCGCCGGTCAACCTCTATACCTCGGTGACCAACCTCGACAAGCTGGTACAGACCGAGGTCAAGGGCATTAACAACAGCACCACGTTCTATGAACTGGTACTGGCCAAACTGACCCGCTACTTCCAGCAGAAAGGCTACATCGACCTCAACGATGCGCTGTTGTATGACTTCCAGCAGTCAAAACAGCACCTGACCAACGAACAGATGGCCATGCTTATCGGTACGTCGTTCCGCTTCTCGGCAGCCGACATTGCCTACACCTCGGACTTGGTCAACCGTCGCGGCCTGATCACCCCGCCGAAATTTCCGATCACTGAAGGCACCAGCCTTACGCCGTTCCTCAAGCGTGCGCTGCAATGCGATTTCGACTGCTACATCACCGAGCAGGTGATTCCGATGTGGCGCGCGCGCACCGACGGCGGCAGCCTGCTGCAACTGATCGATCAGGTCAGCCTGTATGCGCTCAAGGATTACCTGCACGACAGCCCGAAAATCGCCGTCATGCACAACGCCGACGACGTCATCCTCGGCCCTGGCGACCTGGGCTTCCTGCGTAAAACCTTCGGTGATCGCCTGACCGTTTACCCACTGGGCGGCCACTGCGGCAACCTTAACTACCGCGTCAACAGCGACGCCATGCTGGAGTTCTTCCGTGGCTAAATATCTCCTGCTGATTGCAGCGTTCCTCTGTGCAGGCGTGGCCCAGGCCGACAACAGTAAAGCCGACGCACCGGTGGTGGTCGACAGCGACGGCTTCAAGGAACCGCTGACCAAACTCAAGTTCAACCCGGGCCTGGACCAGCGTGAATTCGAGCGCTCGACGCTCAACGCGCTGAACGTGTATGACCCGCTGGAGTCGTGGAACCGCCGGGTCTACCACTTCAACTACCGCTTCGACCAGTGGGTGTTCCTGCCGGTGGTCGACGGTTACCGCTACATCACGCCAAGCTTTGTGCGTACCGGGGTGAGCAACTTCTTCAACAACATTGGCGACGTGCCGAACCTGGTCAACAGCCTGTTGCAGTTCAAGGGCCAGCGCTCGATGGAAACCACTGCGCGCCTGCTGCTCAACACCACCATCGGCATCGCCGGCCTGTGGGACCCGGCCACCGCCATGGGCCTGCCACGCCAGAACGAAGACTTCGGTCAGACGCTGGGCTTCTATGGCGTACCCGGCGGCGCCTACTTCGTACTGCCGATCTTCGGCCCGTCGAATATCCGCGACACTGCAGGTCTGGCCGTGGACTACACCGCCGACACCGCGATCAACTTCCTCAATGTCGCCGAAGTCAGCTCGAATCATCCGGAAGTCTGGGCCTTGCGTGCGATCGACAAGCGCTATCAGACCAGCTTCCGCTACGGCCAGATGAACTCGCCGTTCGAGTACGAGAAAGTGCGTTACGTTTACACCGAAGCGCGCAAGTTGCAGATTGCCGAGTAATCTCGGCGGGTACAAAAAGGGCCATTCGATGCAAGTCGAATGGCCCTTTTTTGTGGCTCAACACAAATCAGAATGTGGGTTTCATGTTCAGCCTTTGATTGCGTGCCAGAGCTTGCCCACGGCAGTCACCACGGCCAACACCACAGCCCCGGCAATAATCCCCGCAACACCATTGAGCAACATCGGCACGGCGAACCCGGCGCTCCCTGCTGCCGCGCCGACACCTTCGATCCAGTGATGCAGCACCGGCACGCCATGGGTCAGGATGCCGCCGCCAACCAGGAACATCGCCGCCGTGCCGACCACCGATAGGGTTTTCATCATGTACGGCGCGGCGCTGAGAATGCCGCCGCCGATCTTTTTCGCCATCTGCCCGGGTTTCTGCGTCAGCCACAGGCCCAGATCGTCGAGCTTGACGATACCCGCCACCAAACCGTAAACGCCGACGGTCATGACGATGGCGATACCAGACATGACCACCACTTGCTGAGTCAGCGAGGCATCTGCCACGGTGCCGAGGGTGATGGCGATGATTTCTGCCGAAAGGATAAAGTCTGTGCGGATCGCGCCTTTGATCTTGTCCTTCTCGTACGCCACCAGATCGGTGGCCGGGTCGGCGACGGCTTCGGTCAGCTGCGCATGCCCGGCTTCGTCTTGCTCTTTGCTGTGCAGGAACTTGTGCGCGAGTTTCTCGAAACCCTCGAAGCACAAATACGCACCGCCGACCATCAACAGCGGCGTTACCAGCCATGGTACGAAGGCGCTGATCGCCAGCGCCGACGGCACGAGGATCAGCTTGTTGACGAACGAGCCCTTGGCCACCGCCCAGACCACGGGAATTTCCCGCTCGGCGCGCACGCCCGAAACCTGCTGGGCATTGAGCGCCAGATCGTCACCGAGTACCCCGGCGGTCTTCTTCGCGGCCATTTTGCTCATCAACGCCACGTCATCCAGCACGGTGGCAATGTCGTCGACCAGCACCAGCAAACTGCTTCCTGCCATGAATCCTGTTTCCTTCTGTGTATGAATGTTGCCAAGCATAACGCGACCGCCGGCCACAGGCTGCATTGTTGAGCGCCGCTCAAGGCCGGTGCTACCATGCGCCACCGCCAGAACAGGCAAGGAACCACCGGGTTTATGAGCACAATCCGCGAGCGTAACAAAGAACTGATCCTGCGCGCCGCCAGCGAAGAGTTTGCCGACAAGGGCTTCGCGGCGACCAAAACCAGCGACATCGCCGCCAAGGCGGGATTGCCCAAGCCCAACGTCTACTACTACTTCAAATCCAAGGAAAACCTCTACCGCGAGGTGCTGGAAAGCATCATCGAGCCGATTTTGCAGGCCTCGACCCCGTTCAACCCGGACGGCGTGCCGAGCGAGGTGCTGAGCGGCTACATCCGCTCCAAAATCCGCATCTCCCGCGACCTGCCCTACGCCTCCAAAGTGTTCGCCAGTGAAATCATGCACGGCGCCCCGCACCTGAGCGCCGACCTGGTCGAGCAGCTCAACGCCCAGGCCAAGCACAACATCGCCTGCATCCAGAGCTGGATCGACCGCGGCCAGATCGCCCCGATCGACCCCAACCACCTGATGTTCAGCATCTGGGCCGCGACCCAGACCTACGCCGACTTCGACTGGCAGATTTCTGCAGTCACCGGGAAAGACAAACTCGATGAAGCCGATTATGAAGCGGCGGCGCAGACGATCATTCGGTTGGTGTTGAAGGGGTGTGAGCCGGATCACTGAGATCGGGGGAACCGCTTCGCGAGCAGGCTCGCTCCCACATTTGGAATGCATTCTCCTGTGGGAGCGAGCCTGCTCGCGAATAGCCGCACCGCAGACCTCAACTCATAACCAGATCGAATCCCACAACGGATAGTCGCCAAGGCTTTTGACCAGCCCTGCCCGCAATGGGTTGGCAATGACATACCGAGCCATCGTCACCAGATTCTCGTCTTTACGCAGTGCCCGGTCATGGAAACCAGATTGCCAAAGGCTGGTCTTTCGACCCGTAGAAAGCTTTACCGCTTTGGTGCTGAGGGATTTGGTTCGCTGCATCAATTCGCCGAGCGAGCCACTCTTCAATTCAATCAGCCAGTGAAAATGATCTGGCATTACGACCCAAGCCAGAGAATTGGCCAATCCCGTTTCCTCAGCTGCCCGGAATTGGCTTACAAGCATTCTGCCAAGGAAGAAATCGCTGAATACGGGTTCTCTCCCGGCTGTATTGGCGGTCAGAAGGTAAATGCGGTTGTGTTCTGAATAGCGTCCGATGCGCAAGCGATGTGAAGCAGATAAACCCGGCATTCCGTTGCCTTTTCATATGTTGATCATGAGAAGGCTAGCCGTGGAGATGGCGAAGAGAGCGTCAGACTTTTAGCAAGATGTGTAGCGCAGATCGTATTCGCGAGCAGGCTCGCTCCCACAGGGGCTTTCGAACACTCGAACATTTTGTGTCCAACCCAAACTCAATGTGGGAGCGAGCCTGCTCGCGAAAGCGGTTATTCAGACACTGACGTTCAAACAGCCACCCCACCATCCGCCCGCAAATCCAGCGCCTCCACCGCTCTTATCGCCACCTGCTCATCGACATCCGACAAATCCCCACTGATCCCGATCGCGCCCAGCACTTCACCGGCCTGGTTGCGAATCAGCACACCACCCGGTGCCGGCACAACGCTGCCCTGCCCCATGCTGTTCAACGAAGAAAAAAACGCCGGGCGTTGTTGGGCGTCCTGGGCGAGCAGGCGCGAACCCTTACCCAGGGCGATGGCGCCCCAGGCTTTGCCAATGGCGATGTCGGGGCGCAGCAGGCTCGCGCCGTCTTCGCGTTGCAGGGCAATCAAGTGACCACCGGCGTCGAGTACCGCGATGGTCAGCGGTGCGGCGTTGATGCCGCGTCCTGCGTTGATGGCTTCGCTGACCAGGTTGACTGCGACTTTCAAGGTTAAAGCGCTCATGGTGCCGTCCTCATTTTGTTATAGGGAAAGTCGTGGGACTGCGCGTTTGTGCCGCAGGCCGATGCCACAAATAGAACACAATGAGTTATTTTTTTGTATACAATAATTCTCGAAAAGCGCCACATGCGACGAAAAGCCACAGCACTTCGGGCTTCCGACGAATGAAACAGGCGCTTGAGAAAATGGATTGACCTGCGCCGTCCGCCGTGAATACACTCTGCGCAAAGCCACTTGTATACAATTACAAAACGTAAAGAGGCACAAAACCATGAGCAAAATGAGAGCAATCGAAGCCGCCGTTCTGGTGATGCGCCGCGAAGGGGTTGATACCGCTTTTGGCATCCCGGGCGCAGCGATCAACCCGCTGTACTCCGCCTTGCAGAAGGTCGGTGGCATCGATCACGTCCTTGCTCGCCACGTTGAAGGCGCCTCGCACATGGCCGAGGGCTACACCCGCACCAAGGCCGGCAACATCGGCGTGTGCATCGGCACGTCCGGCCCGGCCGGCACCGACATGGTCACCGGGCTCTACAGCGCCTCGGCCGACTCGATTCCAATCCTCTGCATCACCGGCCAGGCACCCCGCGCCCGTATGCACAAGGAAGACTTCCAGGCTGTCGACATCACCAGCATCGTCAAGCCAGTGACCAAGTGGGCGACCACCGTTCTGGAGCCGGGCCAGGTGCCTTACGCGTTCCAGAAAGCCTTTTATGAAATGCGCTCCGGTCGCCCAGGCCCGGTGCTGATCGACCTGCCGTTCGACGTGCAGATGGCCGAGATCGAATTCGACATCGACGCTTACCAACCGCTGCCACTGGCCAAACCGACCGCGACCCGCGTGCAGGTCGAGAAGGCTCTGGCCCTGCTGGATCAGGCCGAGCGTCCATTGCTGGTCGCCGGTGGTGGCATCATCAACGCCGATGCCAGCGACCTGCTGGTCGAGTTCGCCGAGCTGACCGGCATCCCGGTTATCCCGACCCTGATGGGCTGGGGCACCATCCCTGACGATCACCCGTTGATGGTCGGCATGGTTGGCCTGCAGACTTCGCACCGTTACGGCAACGCGACGATGTTGAAATCCGACGTAGTGCTGGGCATCGGTAACCGTTGGGCCAACCGTCACACCGGTTCGGTTGACGTGTACACCGAAGGTCGCAAGTTCATTCACGTCGACATCGAAGGCACGCAGATCGGTCGCGTATTCACCCCGGATCTGGGCATCGTTTCCGACGCCGCGGCAGCGCTGACCGTGTTCATCGAAGTCGCCCGTGAATGGCAAGCCGCCGGCAAGCTGAAGAACCGCAGCGCCTGGCTGCAGGATTGCCAGCAGCGCAAGGCCAGCCTGCATCGCAAGACTCACTTCGACAACGTGCCGGTCAAGCCGCAGCGCGTTTACGAAGAAATGAACCAGGTGTTCGGCAAGGACACCTGCTACGTCAGCACCATTGGTCTGTCGCAAATTGCCGGCGCGCAGTTCCTGCACGTCTACAAGCCGCGTCACTGGATCAACTGCGGTCAGGCCGGCCCGTTGGGCTGGACCATTCCGGCGGCGCTGGGCGTGGTGAAGGCCGATCCGAACCGCAAAGTCGTGGCCCTGTCGGGGGACTATGATTTTCAGTTCATGATCGAAGAACTGGCGGTCGGCGCTCAGTTCAAACTGCCTTACATCCACGTCGTGGTGAACAACTCGTACCTGGGCCTGATCCGTCAGGCCCAGCGCGGGTTCGAAATGGACTACTGCGTACAGCTGTCCTTCGATAACCTCAACGCGCCGGAACTCAACGGTTACGGGGTTGACCACATCGCAGTCGCCGAAGGCCTCGGCTGCAAGGCGCTGCGTGTGTTCGAACCGTCGGAAATCGCCCCTGCGCTGCGCAAGGCCGAACAGATGATCGAAGAGTTCAAGGTGCCGGTGATCGTCGAGATCATTCTGGAGCGTGTGACCAACATCTCCATGGGTACCGAGATCAACGCGGTCAACGAGTTCGAAGACCTGGCACTGGTCGGCAATGACGCGCCGACGGCGATTTCGATGTTGGATTAACTGCTGACTGCTCTCCCTGCGGGAGCGAGCCTGTGTGGTGAGGGGATTTATCCCCGTTAGGGCGCGAAGCGGCCTCAAAACCTGAAACCGCGGCGTATCAGGTACACCGCATACAATGGTTTACGACTGCTTCGCAGCCGAACGGGGATAAATCCCCTCGCCACAGCTCGCTCCCCCAGGGGATCCTCACAAGATTTACGGGAGACCACCATGCCGCGTTTCGCAGCCAACCTGTCCATGCTGTTCACCGAACAGGATTTCCTTGCCCGTTTCGACGCCGCCGCCAAGGCCGGTTTCAGTGGCGTGGAATACCTGTTCCCGTACGACTTCAGCTCGGCTGAAATCAAGGCAAAACTCGAGGCCAACGGGCTGACCCAAGTGCTGTTCAACCTGCCGGCCGGTGACTGGGCCAAGGGCGAGCGCGGTATCGCGTGCCTGCCGGATCGTGTTGAAGAATTCCGCGCCGGGGTCGATCTGGCAATTGCCTACGCACAAGTGCTGGGCAACACCCAGGTCAACTGCCTGGCCGGTATCCGCCCGCAAGGCGTTGACGATGCCACCGTGGAAAAGACCTTCGTCGCCAACCTCAAATACGCCGCCGACAAGCTGCAAGCGGTGGGCATCAAACTGGTGATGGAAGCGATCAACACCCGCGACATTCCCGGTTTCTACCTGAACAACACGGCGCAAGCCCTGTCGATTCGCGAGCAGGTCGGCAGCGCCAATCTGTTCCTGCAATACGACATCTACCACATGCAAATCATGGAAGGCGATCTGGCCCGCACCCTGCAATCGCACCTGGGCGAGATCAACCATGTGCAGCTCGCGGACAACCCGGGGCGTAACGAGCCGGGCACCGGTGAGATCAACTACCGCTTCCTGTTCGAACACCTTGATCGCATCGGTTATCAGGGTTGGGTTGGTTGCGAGTACAAACCGCTGACCACCACCGAAGCGGGCCTGGGTTGGTTGAAATCACACAACGCAATCTGATTGACCACGCATTGCAAAAAATCTGGGGCAGCTGCGCTGCCCAACGGGGATAAATCCCCTCGCCACAAAAGCTCACCAGCCATGGGTTGGGGGCACGACAAAAACAAGAGGATTTTCTCATGGCTAAAATCGGATTCATCGGCACCGGCATCATGGGCCACCCAATGGCGGCGAACCTGCAGAAAGCCGGTCACAGCCTGTTCCTGTCGCAACACCACGACGCGGCCCCGGCCGATCTGGTCGCCGCTGGCGCCGTCGCCCTGGCCAACCCGCGTGAAGTAGCGCAGGAAGCCGAATTCATCATCGTCATGGTTCCGGACACCCCGCAAGTCGACGACGTGCTGTTTCGCGCTGACGGTGTTGCGGCCGGTATCGGTAAAGGCAAAGTGGTCATCGACATGAGCTCGATTTCGCCGACCGCGACCAAAGCCTTCGCCGCCAAGATCAACGAAAAAGGCGCGCAGTACCTCGACGCGCCAGTGTCCGGCGGTGAAGTCGGCGCCAAGGCCGCGACCCTGAGCATCATGGTCGGTGGCGACGCCGATGCCTTCGAACGCGCCCTGCCGCTGTTCCAGGCCATGGGCAAGAACATCACCCTGGTCGGCGGTAATGGCGACGGCCAGACCGCCAAAGTGGCGAACCAGATCATCGTGGCGCTGAACATCCAGGCCGTTGCCGAAGCCCTGCTGTTCGCCTCGAAAAACGGTGCCGATCCGGCCAAGGTGCGTGAAGCGCTGATGGGCGGTTTCGCTTCTTCGAAGATTCTCGAAGTGCACGGCGAGCGCATGATCAAGGGCACCTTTGACCCGGGCTTCCGCATCAGCCTGCACCAGAAGGACCTGAACCTGGCCCTGCAAGGCGCCAAGGAGCTGAACATCAACCTGCCGAACACCGCCAATGCCCAGCAAGTGTTCAGCACCTGCGCGGCCATCGGCGGCAGCAACTGGGACCACTCGGCGCTGATCAAGGGCCTTGAGCACATGGCCAATTTCTCGATTCGCGACAACAAATAAGTCACTGCCCCACCGCTTAAACCTGTGGGAGCGAGCTTGCTCGCGAAGAGGGAGTATCAGTCGACATGGATATTGACTGATCCATCGCTTTCGCGAGCAAGCTCGCTCCCACAGGGATCTCTACCGCCCTTTCGAATAACAAGAATTCCGGGAGCCCGCCATGTCGGTCGATCCGCAACAACTGCTGCGCGAGCTGTTTGCCACAGCCATCGACGCGGCCCATCCGAACCATGTCCTTGAAGCCCATTTGCCTGCCGACCGCAGTGGTCGGGTAATCGTCATCGGTGCCGGCAAAGCCGCTGCCGCCATGGCGCAGGTGGTCGAGCGTTGCTGGGAGGGTGAAGTCACCGGCCTGGTGGTGACCCGCTACGGCCACGGCGCTCCGTGCGAAAAAATCGAAGTGGTCGAAGCCGCACACCCGGTGCCGGATGCGGCCGGTCTGGCCGTGGCCAAACGCGTGCTGGAGCTGGTCAGCAACCTGACTGAAGACGACCGCGTGATCTTCCTGCTCTCCGGCGGCGGCTCTGCCCTGCTCGCCCTGCCAGCTGAAGGCATCACCCTCGCCGACAAGCAGTCGATCAACAAAGCGCTGCTGAAATCCGGCGCGACCATCGGCGAGATGAACTGCGTGCGCAAGCACCTCTCGGCGATCAAGGGCGGCCGCCTCGGCAAGGCATGCTGGCCGGCGACGGTCTACACCTACGCGATTTCCGATGTACCGGGCGACCTCGCCACCGTCATTGCCTCCGGCCCGACCGTGGCCGACCCGAGCACTTCGGCCGAAGCCCTGGCGATCATCAAGCGCTATGGCATCGACATTCCCGCCTCCGTGCGCACCTGGCTGCAAAGTCCGGAATCGGAAACCGTCAAACCCGGCGATCCGAGTCTGGCGCGCAGTCATTTCCAGTTGATCGCCCGCCCGCAGCAATCGCTCGACGCGGCTGCGGTGAAATGCCGGCAGGCCGGTTTCAGCACCTTGATTCTCGGCGACCTCGAAGGCGAGTCCCGTGAAGTGGCGAAAGTCCACGCCGGCATTGCCCGGCAGATCATCAATCACGGCCAGCCGCTGGCGGCGCCCTGCGTGATTCTCTCCGGCGGTGAAACCACGGTAACCGTGCGCGGCAATGGCCGTGGCGGGCGTAACGCCGAATTCCTCCTCAGCCTGACCGACAGCCTCAAGGGCCAGCCCGGCGTCTATGCGCTGGCCGGCGACACCGATGGCATCGACGGCTCGGAAGACAACGCCGGCGCGATCATGACCCCGGACAGCTACGCCCGCGCCGCCGCACTGGGTCTGAGCGCCAGCGACGAGCTGGATAACAACAACGGCTACGGCTACTTCCAGGCGCTCGATGCGCTGATCGTCACCGAGCCGACCCGCACTAACGTCAACGACTTCCGCGCCATTCTGATCCTTGAGAACTGCAAATCATGACGCCTGATAAAAAGGTCAAAATCCTCGCCACCCTCGGCCCCGCCGTCGATGGTATCGACGACATCCGCGAGCTGGTCGAGGCCGGGGTCAACATCTTCCGCCTGAATTTCAGCCATGGTGATCACGCCGACCACGCCAAGCGCTATCAGTGGATCCGCGAAGTCGAGCGCCAGCTCAACTACCCGCTGGGCATTCTGATGGACTTGCAGGGGCCGAAACTGCGCGTCGGCAAGTTCGCTGACGGCAAGGTGCAGTTGCATCGCGGTCAGGCGTTCCGCCTCGATCTCGATACGACAGCGGGCGATGAGCGCCGGGTCAACCTGCCGCATCCGGAGATCATTGCCGCGCTGGAAGCGGGCATGGATCTGCTGCTCGACGACGGCAAGCTGCGTCTGCGCGTGGTCACCAAGTACGCCGATGCAATCGACACCACCGTGCTCAACGGCGGCGAACTGTCTGATCGCAAAGGTGTGAACGTGCCGCAAGCGGTGCTCGACCTCAGCCCGCTGACCGCCAAGGATCGCCGCGATTTGAGCTTCGGTCTGGAACTGGGGGTGGATTGGGTCGCGCTGTCGTTCGTGCAGCGCCCGCAGGACATTGTCGAAGCCCGCGCATTGATCGGCGACAAAGCCTTTCTGATGGCGAAAATCGAAAAGCCTTCGGCGGTCGAGCAATTGCGTGAGATTGCTGAGTTGAGCGACGCCATCATGGTCGCTCGCGGTGATCTTGGTGTGGAAGTGCCGGCGGAAAGCGTGCCGCAGATTCAGAAAAACATCATCACCACCTGCCGTGCGCTGGGCAAACCGGTGGTGGTGGCGACGCAGATGCTCGAGTCGATGCGTTTCTCCCCTGCCCCGACCCGTGCCGAGGTGACTGACGTCGCCAACGCCGTGGCCGAAGGCGCCGATGCCGTGATGCTCTCGGCGGAGACCGCGTCCGGTGAGTACCCGCTGGAAGCCGTGCAGATGATGAGCAAGATCATCCGTCAGGTTGAGAACGGCCCGGATTATCAGACCCAGCTCGACGTCAGTCGACCGAAAGCCGAGGCGACGGTTTCCGATGCGATCAGCTGTGCGATCCGCCGGATCAGCAACGTGCTGCCGGTGGCGGTGCTGGTCAATTACAGCGAGTCCGGCGCCTCGACGTTGCGCGCATCGCGGGAACGGCCGAAAGCACCGATCCTCAATCTGACGCCGAACCTGCAAACCGCGCGGCGCTTGAGCGTGGCGTGGGGCATTCATTCGGTGGTCAACGATCGCCTGCGTCAGGTCGACGAAGTCTGCTCGACGGCACTGGAGATTGCTCAGGCGCAAGGCATGGCCGAGCGTGGCGACACGCTGCTGATTACCGCTGGCGTGCCGTTCGGGCAGCCGGGGTCGACCAATTCGCTGCGCATCGAGACGTTGATTTAACCCACCCTAAAAGTGGGTGCATAAGTTTGTGGCGAGGGGATTTATCCCCGTTGGGCTGCGAAGCGGCCCCCCATCGGAGAATGCGGTTTCTCTGTGGAAACCGTCACACCCTTAAAAGCGACGACTGCTTCGCAGCCCAACGGGGATAAATCCCCTCGCTACAGCCACTTGCAAGACCTTTTGATGTTCCAACTGCCCAGATTTTCTCAACATGCCTGCCAATCACTTCAACACCCACTGCCCCGACTGGGCCGAGGCTTTGCTCAACGGTTTCAGTCAGATTTTCTTTCAGCGTCATCCGCTGTGCGGCCTGCTGTGTCTGTTGGCGATTCTGCTGACCGCGCCGGTGCTGTTCGCCGGGGCGCTGCTCGGTGGCGTTGCCGGTCTGCTCACCGCGCAGCGGCGCAACTACGCCAAGGCCGATCGCCAAGCTGGTCTGTTCAGCTACAACGGCGTGCTGCTCGGTCTGCTGCTGAGCCTGTATTTCCCTTGGTCGCCACTGCTGCCGCCGTTGATTCTTGCAGCGGGCGGCTTGAGCGCGATGCTCACTCAGCAATGGCTCAAACACGTGTACCGCAGTCGCGCCATACCGGCGTATACCTCGCCGTTCGTGGCGCTCAGCTGGGTGCTGCTGGTGTTCGCCGAACCGTCCACGCCGATGGCATCGGCCGACCTGAACACGACAAATCTGCTGGCCGCTGAACTGCGCGGATTTGGCCAGGTGATGTTTCTCGACCATCCTCTGGCCGGGGCGTTGATTGCCAGCGGTTTGCTGCTTGCCGATCGTCGCGCGTTCTGCTGGGCACTGCTGGCTTCGGCGATCGGCCTGGGCTCGAGTCTGCTGCACCACGAGACGTCCGCCGCACTGCTCGGGCTCGGTGGCTACAACGCCGTACTCGCCGCCCTCGCCTTCAGCGCTCAGCGACAAAATCCGTGGCTGCCGCTGCTCGCCATTGTCCTGGCGCTGCTGGTGACACCGCTGTTTGCTGCCCTTGGATTGGCGACGCTCACCGCACCGTTCATCCTCGCCTGCTGGCTGATCCGCGTCGGCATTCAGATGCTTGGCAAAGCGTCGCTGGCGCATGAGCCTTGCGCTCACGAGGAGAATCACCCTAGGCTGCGCTGATCTTCGATTCAGGCGTTATCCATGGACAGCAGCAACAATTGGCGCGAACGGCTTTACGTCATGATTTTCCAGAGCGACACCCCGGCCGGGCGTCGCTTCGACGGCATCCTGCTGTTGATCATCCTCGCCAGTCTGGTGATCGTGATGCTCGACAGTATCGACAGCATTCACCGCAATTACGCCGACGTTCTGGCCTATATCGAGTGGGGCTTCACGGCGATCTTCCTCGGCGAATACATCCTGCGTCTGTACTGCTCGCCCAAGCCGTTGCGCTATGCCTTCAGCTTCTACGGGCTGGTGGATCTGCTGGCGATCGTGCCGGGCATCCTCGCGCTGTATTACAGCGATGCGCAGTATCTGCTGATCATCCGCATCATTCGGATGCTGCGGATTTTCCGCGTGCTCAAGCTCAGCCCGTATCTCAAACAAGCCAACTATCTGATGTCGGCGCTGCGTGGCAGCAAGCAGAAAATCGTCGTGTTTCTGGTCAGCGTGTGCACCCTGGTGACGGTGTTCGGCACGCTGATGTACGTGATCGAAGGCCCGGAGCATGGCTTCACCAGTATTCCCAAGGGCATTTATTGGGCAATCGTGACCTTGACCACTGTCGGCTTCGGCGACATCGTGCCGAAGACGCCGCTGGGCCAGGTGATTTCCTCGCTGGTGATGATCACCGGTTACTCGATCATCGCCGTGCCCACGGGGATCTTTACCGCAGAGCTGGCCAACGCCATGCGCGGCGAACAGCTGCAACATGACTGCCCGGGCTGCCAGAAAAAGAACCATGAACAGAGCGCAGCGTTCTGTTCGCGCTGCGGCAGTCAGCTGTTCAAGAAAGTGGAATAAGCACAGAGCTTTTTAATCTTTAAGCGACTATGCGAGGCCCGCTATAGTCGCTGGCAAATGGCCTCATTTGATACAACACCCCCACAGAACAAGGAATGCGCAGTGAAAAAACTCTTTGGCGCCTCACTTCTCGCCGCCGGCCTGGCCTTGGCCAACATCGCTCAGGCGGCACCGACGCTGCTTAACGTTTCCTACGACGTGATGCGCGATTTCTACAAGGACTACAACACTGCGTTCCAGAAGCACTGGCAGGCCGAGCACAAGGAAAACATCACCGTGCAGATGTCCTTCGGCGGCTCGAGCAAGCAGGCGCGCTCGGTAATCGACGGCCTGCCGGCTGACGTTATTACCATGAACATGGCCACCGACATCAACGCCCTTGCCGACAACGGCAAACTGGTCCCCGACAATTGGGTCACGCGCCTGCCGAACAACAGCGCGCCGTTTACCTCGGCGACGGTGTTCATCGTCCGCAAGGGCAACCCGAAAGCGCTGAAAGACTGGCCGGACTTGCTCAAGGACGGCGTACAGGTGATTGTGCCGAACCCGAAAACCTCGGGTAACGGCCGCTACACCTACCTGTCAGCCTGGGGCTATGTGCTGAAAAACGGTGGTGACGAGAACAAGGCCAAGGACTTCGTCGGCAAGCTGTTCAAGCAGGCGCCGGTACTCGACACCGGTGGCCGCGCCGCTACCACCACGTTCATGACCAACCAGATCGGCGACGTGCTGGTGACCTTTGAAAACGAAGCGGAAATGATCGCTCGCGAGTTCGGCCGCGATCAATTCGAAGTCATCTACCCAAGCGTCTCCGCCGAAGCCGAGCCGCCGGTTTCGGTGGTCGACAAAGTCGTCGACAAAAAAGGCTCGCGCGCTGCGGCTGACGAGTATCTGAAGTACCTGTGGTCGCCGGAAGGCCAGGAAATTGCGGCGGCCAACTACCTGCGCCCGCGTGACCCGGCGGTGCTGGCGAAGTACACCGACCGTTTCCCGAAAGTCGACTTCCTTTCGGTGGAGAAGACGTTTGGTGACTGGCGCACGGTGCAGAAGACTCACTTTAATGATGGTGGGGTTTTCGATCAGATTTATAGCGGGCAGTAAGGCTTGACCTGAAAAATCAAAAGGCGACCCACCAAGGTCGCCTTTTTGTTGCACGGCAATACCGGTCATTACACTGCGTAATAACAGTTATCATCCGAAAACGTCTTCTGCCAGTCCACATTGTCCATTAGCCTCAGCCCTTTCCTGTGCCCGACCCGAGATTCCCTATGACCACCACTCCTCACGCAATGACCCGAGGCATGGTCTTGCTGTTCGCGTTCTGCTGCGGCGCCATCGTTGCCAACATCTACTACGCACAACCGATCATCGGTCTCATCGCGCCGGACATCGGCCTCTCCGACACCATGGCCAGTTTCATCGTTTCGCTGACGCAGATCGGCTATGCGTTGGGCCTGTTCTTTCTGGTGCCGCTGGGGGATCTGCTGGAAAACCGGCGGCTGATGATCATCACCACGCTGGTCGCGATTGCCAGTCTCCTGGGCGCAGCGTTTACCGAGCAACCCAACGTGTTTTTGCTGATCTCGTTGCTGGTCGGCTTCAGCTCGGTGTCGGTGCAGATCCTGATTCCGCTGGCCGCGCATCTGGCGCCGGAAGAGTCCCGTGGTCGCGTGGTGGGTGGGATCATGGGCGGTTTGCTGCTGGGTATTCTGTTGGCGCGACCGGTGTCGAGTGTGGTCGCCGACCACTTCGGCTGGCGCGCCATGTTCATGATCGCCGCAGCGTTGATGGCAGCGATCAGCGTAGTGCTGGCGCTGACCGTGCCCAAGCGCCAGCCGGATCACAGCGCTACATACGGCCAACTGATCGGCTCGCTGTGGACGCTGTTGCGCCAGCAAGCGGTGCTGCGTCAGCGAGCGTTTTATCAGGGCTGCATGTTCGCCACGTTCAGCCTGTTCTGGACCGCCGTGCCACTGGAACTGGCACGTAACCATGGCCTGTCGCAAAGCGAAATCGCAATCTTCGCTCTGGTGGGCGCCATCGGTGCCATCGCCGCGCCAATCAGCGGCCGCCTCGCCGATGCCGGTCACACACGCATCGCCTCGCTGCTGGCCATGCTGTTTGCCAGCCTGAGCTTCCTGCCCGCCTTCATCCACCCGGCCTACAGCGTTATCGGCCTGGCCGTGACCGGCGTGGTGCTGGACTTCTGCGTACAGATGAACATGGTCCTGGGCCAACGCGCGGTGTACTCGCTGGACGCGAAAAGTCGTGGTCGTTTGAACGCGCTGTACATGACCAGCATCTTCATCGGCGGCGCCTTCGGCTCCTCCGTGGCCAGCGCGGTGTACGAGCATGGCGGCTGGTTGTGGATCGTGATTGTCGGCAGCATCTTTCCGTTGTTGGCGTTGGTGCGGTTTTTGAGTGTTTCACGACGCGCTTCATTGGCCACGGCTTAAGGGCGTCAAAAGCTTCGCGAGCAGGCTCGCTCCCGCAATTGGACGTACCTTCAATACCGAACCAGTTTCTCCATCGCCGCATCCGCCAGAAACGAGGAGCGGCTTTTGACGTTGTGCTCGCGTACATAGCGATCAATACGCTGAATGACATAGCCGGGCAGCGTAACGTTGACCTTTTCGGTCTTGCCCAGGTACGGCGAGATATCCAGCTCCAGCATGCCCCAGCCCATCTCGGCAAAATCCGGATGATTGCGATGCGCCGCTGCCGAGGTCGGCATCGGAATCGCCTGACCGGCCGCCGCGATTTCCTGCAGCATAAGGTGAGCCACTTCCACGGCCGCGTTGTAGGCCTCCTCAAAGCTGTCCCCGGCAGTGACTGCGCCGGGAATATCGGGGATCTGAATGCCGATGGCAGTGTTCTCGTCACCCCACTCGATGCAGATGGGATATTGCATTACGGATCTCCTTCATGACGGGTTGGCGGGCTGAATAACCCCGCGCGCCGCCGAATGCTTTTGACTGTCCCCAGCGGTAAATCCTTTTTCGGATGCGGGACGGCAATCGTGTTCGGGTTGTAACGATGAGTGAAGATGTGATGACTGCCGGCAACCCGATCCAGCGTCCAGCCCGCCTCCTCCAGCTCCTTCATCAATAGCCTGCTCTGCACCAACCGCCTCCTTGGCTTGGCCCATTAAAAGTAACTCTAGAGTTATCTTTACTCAAGCGCAGAATGGGGCGGAGTGATGGGTGGTTGTTTTACAGAGTATTCCTGCACCAGTTTCGTTTATTGCGAATTTCGTTTGATTCGAATAACGTCCGCAGATCTTCCTTACAATGCCGGAACAGTCTTATGACCACCGCTACTCCATCTGCCATCAATCTGCCTGTCGAACGAGAGGTCAAAGCCGCGATTGAAGGCCAGCGTGCCCTGAGCGCCTTCCTCACAACCGCTTTTGAAACTCAGCGAATCCAGATTTTTGATGAACAGAACGAAGCCCACAGCGTGGAGCTGCCAACATCGGCATTACGCTTGCTGAGCGATATCCTCGCGGCGCTGGCGCAGGGCAACGCTGTGAAGGTGGTACCGATCCACGCGGAGCTGACCACGCAGGAAGCTGCCGATCTGCTCAACGTCTCACGTCCGCACATGATCAAACTGCTGGAGAACGGTGAGATTTCCTACCACAAAACAGGCAAGCACCGACGTGTGCGTTTTGCAGATCTGATGGAATATAAAACCCGGCGAGACACCGCCAGCGAGCAGGCAATGATGCTTCTCGCGGAGCAGGCACAGGCGCTAAGGACAGGGTACGAGTGAGGCATTCCTCTTTCACTGCTGTATACGATGCATGCGTTTTATATCCGGCCCCTTTAAGAGATTTCCTGATGGCCGTCGTCGCTGCGGCTCAGAGCCAGCGACGGCAATTGAAAACGCCCACTGTGGAGGTGGACAAATATCTTGGCTTTCTCCAACGGCAAGGATTGGTCGAGTCGGTAAAGGCGTTAGGTAACTATGCGATTCTCTGAAAATCAGACGCAAAAAAAACGGCGATCCCAGGATCGCCGTTTCTCATCACTGCCCGAACTTCTTCCCCAACCCCGGCGGGACGCCGTGGATGTTGGTGTCTTCCCACGGGCCGTTGGGGCTGACCGAGCGGCTCCAGCCGTTGTTCCAGCGGTAGTAGGTGCGCTGGCGGTAGAAGGTGTTGGTCTGGTCGTCGAGGACGTAGACGCCGAGTTTCTGGTCCCAGTGGCTGTTGCCGCCCGGTGGCGGCGCGAAGCTGGCGGAGGTGCGTGGCACCGGCTTGGCGGGTTTGGCCGGGATGCTTTTGCCGGGGGTCGGCGAGGTCGACGGGGTCGGGCTCGGTTGCGAGGGCGGGATCGGTGGCAGGCTGGTGGTCGGTTCCGGGCGTTGTACCGCACATGCACTCAAGCCCAGGGCCAGTGTGAGGACTGTAATTCGGGCGATGGTGTGCATGGCGGTGCTTTCCTGTTGGATCCGGTTATTTGTCCGGGCTGTCGATAGTCAGTTTTTGTGGCGCGGTGGTGCTGCTGGCCAGTGGGCCACTGCGACCGATCCACTCTCCGGAGGTCGGTTGACCGGCCCGTGAGATGCGCGCCACCAGTTGGACTTCAGGGAAGTTGGACAGTTTCAACTGCGGCATCATCGCGTCGGCGTCGCCCAGTTCGACGGTCACCGGCAGGTCGGCGACGGTCAGGCGTTTGGCCGCCAGCGGCGCGGGTGGGCCTGAAGTGGCGCGGGCGAAGATGAACACGCTGTCGCCCGGCTGCACCTTGCCTTTGAGTTCGCTGGCCAGATCTACGCTGACCGTCAGCAACGCAGCTTTCGGCGCCGCTGCCTGGGCAACTTTGCCGCCGCTGGCTTTCAGGCGTTCGGCGGCACGCTCGATGCCGCCTTGCAGCGCAACGCGAGAGTTGTCATCCGGCGGCAGTTGCGCGAGCAGGCGATTCCAGTAGTCGATGGCCTCCTGATAACGCTCGCCTTCGAACGCGGCGATGCCGAGCAGACCGAGGCTGGTGACTTCTTTCGGATCAGCCTTCAGCGCTTCGTCGGTCAGTTTCTGAATCTTCTCCGACCACTTTTTACCGTCAGCAAAATACTGCGCCTGCGCCCACTGGCCGAGCAGCTCCGGCTGGCGGCCGGCGAGGTTGGCGGCGCGTTCGAACATCTTCGCCGCGTCTGCCGGGCGATCCTGAGCCATGTAGGTACGGCCGAGGAAATACAGACCTTCAGCGGAATCCGGTTGTGCGGCCACCGCACGTTCCAGACGCTGGGTCATCTCATCCATCGACTGTGGTGCCTGAGCGAATTCGCGGGTCAGTTCGACCTTGTCGGCGGCGCCGAAATGCAGGTACAGACCGAGACCCAGCACCGGTACCAGCACGGCGGCCAGCAGCGGCAACGGCTTGCCCAGGCGCGAGACACGCGGCGCGGCGGCGCCTTCGGTGTCGGCGAGCAGTTCACGCGCAGCTTCCGCGCGGCCGCTGTCCAGTTGCGCGGCGTCGAGCACGCCCTCGGCTTGCTGCGCTTGCAGCTCGGCCACCCGTTCCTGGTACAGCGCGACGTTCAACGCGGTGCGATCTTCTTCCCGCTGGGCACGGCGTTCGCGCAGCACCGGGATCAGCAGAAAACTCAGGGCGACCAGAAGCAACAGCCCTGCGGCGAGCCAGAAATCAATCATTCTTGGTTTTTATCCAACAGTTGGTCGAGGCGCTGACGTTCTTCGGCAGACAGCGATGACGGCGTTTCGGCGCGTTGCCCGCGACGCCTGCGCACGATCAGCGCGATCACCACGAAACCACCGAGCAGCAGCCCGGCCGGGCCGAACCACAGCAGCGCGGTTTTGGCATTGAGCGCCGGTTTGTAGCGGACGAAATCACCGTAGCGATCGACCATGAAGTCGATGATCTGCTGATTGTCCTTGCCCTCGCCGAGCATGCGGAAAATCTCCTTGCGCAGGTCGGCGGCGATCGGCGCGTTGGAGTCGGCAATGTCCTGGTTCTGGCATTTGGGGCAACGCAGTTCCTTGGTCAGTTCGCGGAAACGCTCGCGGTCGCCCTCTTTGGCAAATTCGTAGGTGTCGATGGCCGCGTGGGCGACACCGGCCAGGCTCAAGCCCAACACCACTGCTGCGAGAAAACGCTTCATGGCTTGGCCTCATCGACCAGCGCCTGATACTTGGCCGCGAGTTTTTCGCGCCAGACCTGCTCGTCGATCACCCCGACGAACTTGTCGCGGATGATGCCTTTGGCGTCGATGAAGAAGGTTTCCGGCGCGCCGTAGACACCGAGGTTGAGGCCCAGCGACCCTTCGTCATCACGGATATCCAGCGCGTACGGATTGTGGAACTCGGCCAGCCACTTCAAGGCGTCGGCATTGGTGTCCTTGTAGTTGATGCCGTAGATCACCACGCCGCGCTCGGCAAGTTTGTTCAGCACCGGGTGCTCGACCCGGCAGGAGATGCACCAGGTGCCCCAGACATTGACCAGCGCCGGTTTGCCGAGAATGTCGGCCTTGGTCAGCGTCTTGTCACCCTGCACACTCGGCAGGGAAAACTCCGGGAACGGCTTGTCGATCATCGCCGACGGCAGCTCCGCCGGATCCAGATACAGCCCTCGATAAAGAAACACCGCCACCAGCAGAAATATCGCCAGCGGCAACAACATCAACCAACGCCTCATGCCGCCGCTCCCGTCATGCCCAGCGCTTCGCGCACTTTGCTTTTCACCTTGACCCGATAACGCCGATCCAGCGCCGCCAGCAAACCACCCAATCCGGTGAGCAAGCCGCCGAACCAGATCCAGCGCACAAACGGTTTGACGTGTACGCGCACGGCCCAGGCGCCGTTATCCAGCGGCTCGCCGAGAGCGACGTAGAGATCGCGGGTGAAACCGGCATCGATGCCGGCTTCGGTCATCACCGAGTTCTGCACGGTGTACAGACGTTTTTCCGGGTGCAGCACGCTGATTTCCTTGCCGTCACGAATGACGCGGATGGTGCCTTTGTCCGAGGTAAAGTTCGGTCCCTCGAAATGCTTGGCGCCTTCGAAGACGAACTGATAACCGGCCAGATCCATCGACTCGCCCGGTGCCAGACGCAGGTCGCGTTCGGCACTGTTCTGGCTCGACAACACCACGCCCAGCGCGCACACGGCGATGCCGAGGTGGGCGATCTGCATGCCCCAATAACTGCGGGTCAGCGTCGGCAAACCTTTGATCAGGCCTTTGTGGCGAGTCTTGTCGAACAGATCGCGCACGCCGGCGAGCAACACCCATGCCGCCAGCAGGAACGTCGCGATCACCGCCCAGTTGAAATCGCCGTAAGCCACGCCGGCCACCACGGCCAATGCGACGCTGCCAAGCAGCACCGGAGTGAGCATGCTCGCCAGCCATTTCACTGGCGTGTCCTTCCAGCGCACGATCACGCCGACCGCCATGACCAGCATCAGCAACGCCATCAATGGAATGAACAACGCATTGAAGTATGGCGGGCCGACCGACAGTTTGGCGCCGCTGATGGCATCAAGAATCAGCGGATACAAGGTGCCAAGCAGGATCATCGATGCAGCGACGACCAGCACCAGGTTGTTGCCCAGCAGCAAGGTTTCACGCGACCACAGATTGAAACCGACCTGACTTTTCACCACCGGCGCGCGCAGTGCGAACAGCGTCAGCGAACCGCCCACCACAAACAGCAGGAAAATCAGAATGAACACGCCGCGCTCGGGGTCCGAGGCAAACGCGTGCACCGACGTCAGCACGCCCGAGCGTACGAGGAAGGTGCCGAGCAGGCTCAACGAGAACGCGGCGATCGCCAGCAACACCGTCCAGCTCTTGAACACGCCACGCTTTTCGGTGACCGCCAGCGAGTGAATCAACGCGGTGCCGACCAGCCATGGCATGAACGAGGCGTTTTCCACCGGGTCCCAGAACCACCAGCCGCCCCAGCCGAGTTCGTAATACGCCCACCACGAACCGAGGGTGATGCCGATGCCGAGAAACGCCCAGGCGACGATGGTCCACGGCCGCGACCAGCGCGCCCATGCCGCATCGAGACGACCACCGAGCAGCGCGGCGATGGCAAATGCGAACGCCACAGAAAAACCGACATAACCCATGTACAGCATCGGTGGATGCACGATCAGGCCGATGTCCTGCAGCAACGGGTTGAGGTCGCGACCGTCCGCCGGGATCTGCGGCAGAATCCGCGAGAACGGGTTCGAGGTAAGAATCAGGAACAGCAGGAAACCGGTGCTGATCATGCCCATCACCGCCAGGACCCGAGCGAGCATGACTTGCGGCAACTGCCGGGAGAACACCGACACAGCGAAAGTCCAGCCGCCGAGGATCAACGCCCACAGCAGCAGCGAACCTTCGTGAGCACCCCATACCGCGCTGAATTTGTAGTACCACGGCAGCGCGCTGTTGGAGTTCATCGCCACGTAGCCGACCGAGAAATCATCAGTCATGAACGCGTAGGTCAGGCAGCCAAAGGCAAACAGCAGAAAAGCAAACTGGCCCCACGCAGCCGGCTGCGCCAGGCTCATCCACAAGCGGTCGCCGCGCCATGCGCCGAGCATCGGCACCACCGCTTGAACCAGTGCAAAACACAGCGCAAGGATCATCGCCAGATGGCCCAGCTCAGGAATAAACAGTGCGGCAGCCATCGATCAACCCTCCTTCACAGGCGTCGGTGCGGATTGACCGCTGTCCTTCAGCGCTTTGGTCACTTCCGGCGGCATGTACTTCTCGTCGTGCTTGGCCAGCACTTCATCAGCGACCACCACGCCATCGGCATTGAGCTTGCCGAGGGCGACGATGCCCTGCCCTTCGCGGAACAGATCCGGGAGGATGCCGCGATAGGCGATGGTCACGGATTTGTTGAAATCGGTGACGACGAATTTGACGTCCAGCGAGTCCTTGGAGCGCTGCAGCGAACCCGCCTCGACCATGCCGCCGGCGCGGATGCGCGTGTCCTGCGGCGCTTCGCCGTTGGCGATCTGCGTCGGTGTGTAAAACAGATTGATGTTTTCCTGCAGTGCGCTCAGGGCCAGGCCGACAGCAGCGCCCACTCCGACCAGAATCGCCAGAATGATGATCAGACGTTTTTTGCGCAGCGCATTCACTGGCCGTTCTCCCGGCGCAGACGACGCGCCTCTTGTTGCAGATAACGCTTGCGCGCCGCAATCGGCGCCACTACGTTGAGGGCCAGCACCGCCAGGCAGATGCCATAGGCCGACCAGACATACAGGCCGTGATGGCCCATGGCGAGAAAATCGCCGAATGAAGCAAAACTCATCGCGCCGCCTCCAGATTCTGCTGCACTTCGGCTTTCACCCAACTGGCGCGGGCTTCGCGCTTGAGCACTTCAAGGCGCATGCGCAGCAACAGCACAGCGCCGAAAAAGCAGTAGAAACCCAGCACTGTCAGCAGCAGCGGCAGCCACATCTCCGCCGGCATTGCCGGTTTTTCCGTAAGTGTGAACGTCGCGCCCTGGTGCAGGGTGTTCCACCACTCCACCGAGTATTTGATGATCGGAATGTTGATCACGCCAACAATGGCCAGCACCGCGCAGGCCTTGGCGGCACTGTCACGATTGCTGATGGCATTGCCCAGCGCGATCACGCCGAAATACAGAAACAGCAGAATCAGCATCGAAGTCAGGCGTGCATCCCAAACCCACCACGAGCCCCAGGTCGGTTTGCCCCAGATGGCCCCGGTGACCAGCGCCACGGCGGTCATCCACGCACCGATCGGTGCGGCGCATTGCAGAGCCACGTCGGCGAGTTTCATCTTCCACACCAGCCCGACCACGCCGCACACCGCGAGCATCACGTAGATCGATTGAGCGAGCATCGCCGCAGGTACGTGGATATAAATGATGCGAAAACTGTTGCCTTGCTGGTAATCCGGCGGCGCGAACGCCAGGCCCCAGACCACACCAATGCCGATCAGCAGCAACGCTGCGATGCTCAACCACGGCAGGAACTTGCCGCTGATGCCATAGAACCACTTGGGCGAGCCGAGCTTGTGAAACCAGGTCCAGTTCATACTGTTTCCATCACGGTTGCCGCTCATCATCGCGAGCTGGCAGAGGGTCATGCCTTTCTTCTGATAGAAGTGGTCAATTTTTTGACCAGGCCTCATTATTATTCGCCGACGCTGATCTTCAGGCCAGCGGCTATTGCAAAGGGTGTCAGGGTGATCGCCAGTGCTGTGAGGCTGGCCATCCACAACAGGTATCCCGTCGCCGGCATGCCCTGCAGCGCCGCTTGCAATGCGCCGCTGCCAAGGATCAACACCGGGATGTACAACGGCAGAATCAGCAGCGCCAGCAACAGGCCGCCGCGCTTCAGACCGACCGTCAGCGCCGCGCCGACTGCACCGAGCAGGCTCAACACTGGCGTGCCGAGCAGCAACGACAGCAGCAGCACCGGCAGACACGCAGCCGGCAAACCGAGCATCAACGCCAGCAACGGCGACAGCAACACCAGTGCCAGACCGGAGAACAGCCAGTGTGCCAGCACCTTGGCCAGGACCAGAAGCGGCAGCGGATGCGACGAAAGGACCCACTGTTCCAGCGAGCCGTCTTCAAAGTCACTGCGAAACAATCCGTCCAGCGACAGCAGGACCGACAACAACGCCGCCACCCAGACTAACCCCGGGGACAGGTTTTGCAAGACTTGAGTTTCCGGGCCGACGGCCAGCGGGAAAAGGGCAATGACGATGGCGAAGAAAATCAGCGGATTGGCCAGCTCCGCCGGGCGGCGAAACAGCAGTCGGGATTCACGGGCAAGCAGCAGGCCGAAGACACTCATACCGCCCATTTCCCCAGATCGATGTCGCGATAACCGGCCGGCATACGGCTCAGGGTGTGGTGGGTGGTCAGCACCACCAGACCGCCGCGTTCGCAGTGGCCGGCCAGATGCGCTTCCAGTTGCGCAACGCCCTGCTTGTCCAGCGCGGTGAAAGGTTCGTCGAGAATCCACAACGGCGGGCTGTCCAGATACAACCGCGCTAGCGCCACACGGCGCTGTTGGCCGGCGGAGAGGCTGTGGCAGGGAACGTCTTCGAAACCGCGCAATCCTACCGCTGCCAGCGCCTGCCAGATCGCCTCGCGTTCGGCGGGATGATGCAGGGCGCAGAGCCACGACAGGTTTTCTTCGGGGGTGAGCAGATCCTTGATCCCGGCGGCGTGGCCGATCCACAACAGATTGCGCGCCAGTTCGCCGCGTTGCTCGGTCAGTGGTTGACCATTGAGCAGCACCTGGCCATCGGTGGGTTGCATCAAACCGGCGAGCAGACGTAAAAGACTGGTCTTGCCGCTGCCGTTGGGGCCGCTGATCTGCACCATGTCGCCACTGGCCAGGCGCAATTCGAGGTTTTCGAAAAGCAGCCGCAGATCGCGTTCACACGCCAGGGCAATGGTTTGCAGGACAGGACTGGTCAAGGGATCACGGGCCTTATACGGTTCAAGTCGGCTCTGGAACGGCCGTTAAAGAGAGGCAGCATAGATGCTTTGATCGCTCGATCTGACGAGCTGGATCAAACAATTGCCAGGTTTTTTGAACGAAGCGCACGACGCGCGGCATTATACATGCCGTGCCTTACTCTCAAGAGTGCAATTTCCTCAGGTTGTGTCCGCGTATGACAGGCGAAATGAACATCCTCCCGCTCCCTCCGACCGTGCCGGCGAGCGCTCGCCCGCAAATGGGTGAGCTGCTCAAGCTGCTGACGCCGGTCGAGGGTTTGATCGGTGCCGGGCAAAGCGCCAAGGCCGAGGTGTTGTCGCTCAAGCAGGCCGATCAGACCTTTGAATTGCTGTTGAAAGTCACCCTCGACAGCGGCCGTCAGACCACCGTGCAGGCCAGCAGCAATCTACCGTTGGCACAGGGCACCAATCTGGCGATCACTCAGCCGTCGGCCGGCAATCTGGCGATCACCGTACAGCAAGCAATCGCCAGCAGCGTCGCTACCCTGACCCGCATCGATACCGCGCAATTGCCCGCCGGCACCCTGCTGCAAGGCAAAGTCGTGACCTCGCAAGCCCTGCCGCAGACGCCGGGGCAAGCGGCGGTATTTCGCTCGATGGTCACTTTGCTCAATACCGCCTTGAGCGGCAGCACTTTGAGCGTCGACAGCCCGCAACCGCTGCGCATCGGCACCTTGTTGTCGGCGCAGGTGCAGGACGCGCAAACCCTCAAATTCGTGCCGCTGAGCAGCCGTCAGGAGCAACTGGCGGTCAGTCAGCAATTGCTCGGCCAGCAAAGTCGCCAGGGCTCGCTGGATGGCTTGCTGAAAGTGCTGCAAAACCTGCCGCCGGCCAGCGATCAGACCTCGGCCGATCTGCGCGCAGTGGTCGACAAGCTACTCGCGAGCCTGCCGGACGTGCAGCAAATGAGCACAGCCAAAGGCGTGGCGCTGGCCTTGGCGAATAGCGGCGCGTTCCTCGAGGCAAAATTGCTCGGCGGACAAAACCCGAGCCTCGCCCCGGACATGAAGGCAGACCTGCTCAAGCTGATCGCACAACTGACGCCGGGACTGCCGAGCAACACCAATTTCAACGCGATCATCGCCGCCAACACGCTGGCACAAGCCTTGCCGAGTTTCGTGCGGAACGCCCTCGGCACCCTCGGCCAGGTCAGTGCCAAACCGGTGCCGAGCAGCTTCCCGCTACCTGAACGGCTGCTGGCGAATCTTGAAGGCGAAGGCGATCTCGAACAGCTGCTGCGTCTTGCCGCCGCCGCAGTGTCGCGTCTGCAGAGCCATCAATTGTCGAGTCTGGAACAGACCGGCGTCACCGACGATGGCCGCCTGCTCAGCACCTGGCAGCTGGAAATCCCCATGCGCAACCTGCAGGACATCGTGCCGTTGCAGGTCAAATTCCAGCGTGAAGAAGCGCCGGAGCGCGAACCGCAGCCGCACGAACGCCGCGATGAGCGCGAAGCCAAACAGCAACTGTGGCGCGTCGACCTGGCCTTCGATCTGGAACCGCTCGGGCCCATGCAAATTCAGGCGCAATTGATCGCCGGCAGCTTGTCCAGCCAGCTGTGGGCCGAGCGGCCGTACACGGCTGATCTGATTGAAAACAATCTGTTCGCATTACGTCAGCGTTTGCTCGATTCCGGGCTCAACGTCGGCGACCTCGACTGCCACCACGGCACGCCGCCGCAAGGCAACCAAACCCGCCTCGAACATCGCTGGGTCGACGAAACCGCATGAACGATTCCACTGCCCCACGCCAGGCCATCGCCCTCAAATACGACGGCAACCACGCCCCGACCCTCACCGCCAAGGGCGACGATGAACTGGCCGAAGAAATCCTGCGCATCGCCCGCGATTACGAAGTGCCGATCTACGAAAACGCCGAACTGGTGCGCCTGCTCGCGCGGATGGAACTGGGCGACAGCATCCCCGAAGAGCTCTATCGCACCATCGCCGAGATCATCGCGTTTGCGTGGAATCTGAAGGGCAAATTCCCCGAGGGACAGGACCCGAACGCGCCGATGGTCGAGAAGGACATCACCGCACGCGGGGATGACTATTGAGGTTTCAAAGACGCCTTCGCGAGCAGGCTCGCTCCCACATTCGACCGTGATCAAATGTGGGAGCGAGCCTGCTCGCGAATAGCGCTTTTGATCTTGCTTGCCGCTGAAAGCTTGAAGCTTCTAGCTGCCCTTGTGCAACTTGCGCATCAACTCCGCCTCAGCCTGGGTCAAGCCGCACGACTGAGTCAGTTCATCGACGCTGGCGCCCATGCCTACCAGTTTCGCCGCCTGGGCGAATGACAGGCTCGACGGGTCGCGTTGTTCCAGTGCAACGATCTTGTCCGGCAACGGGCTCACCACCGCGCGCAATTCGTGCAGGGCTTCGCCCATGCGCACGTTGCCGTTCTGGTAGTCGTCGACGCGTTTGGCCAGCTCCTTGATGCGCTGATCACGCAGCGCATCACCCTGGGCCTGCTGTGCAGCGATTACTCGCTGCGCCTTGATGTACGAGACGAACATCGCCAGCGTGCCGGCCCAGAACAGGAACAGAACAATTACCGCAACCTCGAGAATCAAATCAGATGCTCTCCAGTTCCGACCATTCTTCTTCGCTCATCATCTTGTCCAGCTCGACCAGAATCAGCAGCTCGTTGTTCTTGTTGCACACGCCCTGAATGAACTTGGCCGATTCTTCGTTACCGACGTTTGGTGCGGTTTCGATTTCCGACTGACGCAGGTAAACCACTTCGGCAACGCTGTCGACCATGATGCCGACGACTTGCTTGTCGGCTTCGATGATGACGATACGGGTGTTGTCGCTGATCTCGCCGCTGTGCAGGCCGAAGCGCTGACGGGTGTCGATCACGGTGACCACGTTACCGCGCAGGTTGATGATGCCCAGCACGTAGCTCGGTGCACCCGGCACCGGGGCGATCTCGGTGTAGCGCAGCACTTCCTGCACGCGCATCACGTTGATGCCGTAGGTTTCGTTATCCAGTTTGAAGGTCACCCATTGCAGGATCGGATCTTCAGAACCTTTTGCATTCGACGCCTGACTACTCATACCCTGACCCCTCGAAAAAACCGCCCTGGGCGGTGTGTGTTCTGTGTGGTGGCGTTGAAAAATGCCATCGCCTGATTGTTATGTCGGCTGCTATGTCGGTTTATGTAGCGGCTTGTTGCCGCTCAAATGCTTTGCCCCGCCGCTGGCGATCAACTCGGCCAGCGCGGACACGTCAAGCAATGCACACATGTGCTCGATCACGGTGCCGGCGAGCCATGGCCGCTGACCCCGGTGACTTCTCCATTTGATTTCATTCGGGTCCAGGCGCAACGAGCGGCTGACCTGATGCACCGCCAGCCCCCACTCGTAACCTTGCACCGAAATCACGTACTGCAGGCCCTGCCGGAAGTCATCGCGGTAACGATCCGGCATGACCCAACGCGCCGTGTCCAAAACTTTCAGATTTCCGGCCTGGCTCGGCAGAATCCCGAGGAACCACTCCGGCTGACCAAACAGCGGCGTCAGCTCGTGGCCGGCCAGCGAATAGATCGAGCCGAGGCACACCAGCGGCACCGCCAGGGTCAGCCCGGCGACATCGAACAGCAAGCATTCGAAGGCTTCGGCAGCCCAGGCCGGACGGCCATCGGGCTCGACCGGTGGCGGCGGGTTGTTCGGCGGCAGGTGCACCTCGACCAGCGGCGGAACCAGCACCTGCGGCTCAGCAATCTGCGGCGCGGGTTCTGGCTCCGGTTCGGGTTCCGGCACGGTCAATAATTGTGTTTGCAGCAGCGGCGCCAAGGTCGACAGCGGCGCGCGCGGTTCATCAATCAGCGCGACTGGTGCTTTGGCCACGGGGGCAACAGCGGGCGCGGCGACCGGGCCGGTAGATTTCTGCGCGTCGCGGGCCTGCTCTTCCAGCACGGCGGCCTGGAACTCGTCCATGGCCTCGGTGCTTTCCACCGCTTCAGGCTGCGCCGGTTCGACGATTGGCGGCAGCGCTTCGACCGACGGCGGCAAGTCCTCGGGCAGGTCGAGCAGCAGGTCTTCCAGATAGGACTGCAAGGCCCGTTGCGGACGTGACGTGAGTTTCACTGGGCGGTTCATCGGTGATCAGCGCCTGACAGGGAAACCGCGTTGTCTGCTTCGCGAGCAGGCTCGCTCCCACAGGGTTCGGGCAAGCAGATCGAAATCATCTCAGGCCACCTGCGGAACAAGTTGCTGCGCGAGCAGGTGCTTGAGCAGCGCGCGGTAGGCCAGCACGCCACGGCTCTTGCCGTCGAATTGCGAAGGCGTGACGCCCGCTCGGCTGGCGTCGCGCAGACGAGTATCGACCGGGATGTAGCCGTGCCAGATGTCTTCGGGGAATTTGTCACGCAGCACGCGCAAGGTGCCCATCGACGCCTGCGTGCGGCGGTCGAACAGGGTCGGCACGATGCTGAACGGCAACGGCTGTTTGCGCGAGCGATTGATCATCGCCAGGGTGTTGACCATGCGCTCCAGACCTTTCACGGCCAAGTGCTCGGTCTGCACCGGGATCACCAATTGCTGGCTCGCCGCGAGGGCGTTGACCATCAGCACGCCGAGCAACGGCGGGCTGTCGATGATCGCGTAATCGAAGTCCTGCCACAGTTGCGCCAGACTCTTGGCGATCACCAGACCCAAGCCACTCTGCCCCGGCGACTGCCGCTCAAGGGTGGCCAGTGCGGTGCTCGATGGCAGCAGGGAAATGCGTTCGTCGCTGGTCGACAACAGCAGCTGCCCCGGCAGGCCTTGCGGCACGCTGCCCTTGTGCAGAAACAGGTCGTAGTTGCTGTGTTCCAGGCTGTCGGGGTCATAGCCGAAATAGCTGGTCATCGAGCCGTGCGGGTCGAGATCGACCACAACCACGCGCTTGCCCGCCTCGGCCAGCAACCCGGCTAGAGCGATGGAGGATGTGGTTTTACCGACACCACCCTTTTGATTGGCGACTGCCCAGACTCTCATTCAGTTCGTTCCTCCCGGCCAGATTGATTGACCGAGACATGCTTCAGCGTGTTAATGCGGGCGACGGAGAATTGACGGCACTCTCGCGTCCCGGCGTCTTGACCGGGGTCGGTGCAGTTTGTGTGCCAGCGCGCTTCAACGCCGCGTCCGGTTGCGCATTGGCGGTTCCGGTGCCCGTCAGGCTGCGGCGCACATCAAGATTGCGCGACACCACCAGCACCACACGACGGTTCTTCGCCCGGCCTTCGACCGTGGCGTTGTTGGCCACTGGCTGGAATTCGCCGTAGCCCACCGACGCCAGTCGCCCAGGATTCACGCCTTGCATGGCGAGCATGCGCACGATGCTCGCCGAGCGCGCCGAGGACAGTTCCCAGTTGGTCGGGTACTGCGCGGTGCGGATCGGTTGATCGTCGGTGAAACCTTCGACGTGGATCGGGTTGTCGAACGGTTTGAGGATCGCCGCGACCTTGTCGATGATGTTGAACGCGATGTCGCTCGGCATGGCGTCGCCACTGCCAAACAACAGGCTGGAATTGAGTTCGATTTCGACCCACAACTCGTTACCGCGCACGGTCATCTGATTGGAGCTGATCAAGTCACCGAACGCGGCGCTGATGTCATCGGCGATGCTCTTCAGCGGATCGCTGGCACCGGATATACCGGCGTCGACCTGCTCGGCATCCTTGACCAGCGGCTTGGCCGGGGTCACGGTTTTCGGTCGTTCGTCGCCGATCGGAATCGGTTTGAGCGAGCGGTCGGAGTCAGTAAACACGCCGATCAGCGCTTCGGAAATGACTTTGTATTTGCCTTCATTGATCGACGAGATCGAGTACATCACCACGAAAAACGCGAACAGCAAAGTGATGAAATCCGCGTAGGACACGAGCCAGCGCTCGTGATTGACGTGTTCTTCCTGGTGGCGACGACGAGCCATGAGGTTATTCCCTTAGTCCATGAAGCCTTGCAGCTTCAACTCAATGGAACGAGGGTTTTCACCTTCGGCGATCGACAGGATTCCTTCCAGCAACATCTCGCGATAACGCGACTGCCGCAACGCGATGGACTTGAGCTTGGCCGCGACCGGTAAAAGGATCAGGTTGGCACTGGCCACGCCATAGATGGTCGCGACGAACGCCACGGCAATGCCGTTACCCAGTTGCGACGGATCAGCGAGGTTGCCCATCACGTGAATCAGGCCCATCACCGCACCGATGATGCCAATGGTCGGCGCGTAGCCGCCCATGCTTTCGAACACTTTGGCCGCTTCGATATCGCGGGATTCCTGAGTGTAGAAATCCACTTCGAGAATGCTGCGAATGGCTTCCGGCTCGGCGCCGTCGACCAGCAGTTGCAGGCCCTTGCGCGAATAGCTGTCGGGTTCGGCGTCGGCCACGCCTTCGAGGCCGAGCAGGCCTTCCTTGCGCGCCGTCAGGCTCCAATTGACCACGCGGTCGATGCCACCGGCGAGGTCGACACGCGGCGGAAAGAAGATCCACGCGAGAATCTGCATGGCGCGCTTGAACGCACTCATCGGCGATTGCAGCAGCGCAGCACCGACCGTGCCGCCCAGCACGATCAGCGCTGCCGGGCCGTTGGCCAGCGCGCCGAGGTGGCCGCCTTCAAGGTAGTTGCCGCCGATGATGGCGACGAACGCCATGATGAGGCCGATAAGGCTGAGAACATCCATCAGATACACGCCTCGACGATGTGCTTGCCGATGTCGTCCAGACCGTACACCGCATCAGCCAGATCGGCTTTGACGATGGCCATCGGCATGCCGTAGATCACGCAGCTTGCTTCGTCCTGCGCCCACACCGAACTGCCGCCCTGCTTGAGCAGACGCGCGCCCTCGCGGCCGTCGGCGCCCATGCCGGTCAGCACGACTGCCAGAACTTTGTCGCCGTAGGATTTCGCCGCCGAACCGAACGTGATGTCCACGCACGGCTTGTAATTCAGACGTTCGTCACCCGGCAAAATCTTCACCGCGCCACGGCCGTCGATCATCATCTGCTTGCCACCCGGCGCCAGCAGCGCCAAGCCCGGACGCAGGATGTCGCCATCCTCGGCTTCCTTGACGCTGATGCGGCAGAGTTTGTCGAGACGTTCGGCAAACGCTTTGGTGAACGCCGCCGGCATGTGCTGGATCAGCACAATCGGCGCCGGGAAGTTCGCCGGCAATTGCGTCAGTACACGTTGCAGCGCAACCGGGCCGCCAGTCGATGTGCCGATGGCCACCAGTTTGTAGGCTTTGCGTTTCGGTGCTGGCGACGAAGCGCTGGCAGCGGAGGCACGGGCAGGCGTTGGCGCCGGACGTGCCGGGACAGCGCTGCTGTGGCTCGTGTGGCTGCCGTAGCTCGACGCTGCCGGAGCAGGCGTCGGCGCTGGCGCAGCGGCGGGAGCCGGCGCGCTGTAGGCACTGAAACGACGGTTACTGCGCGAGATGCTGTGGACTTTCTCGCACAGCAGTTGCTTGACCTTCTCGGGGTTGCGCGAGATGTCTTCGAAATTCTTCGGCAGGAAATCCACCGCACCGGCGTCCAGCGCATCGAGGGTTACCCGTGCGCCTTCGTGAGTCAGCGAGGAGAACATCAACACCGGGGTCGGGCAGCGCTGCATGATGTGCCGCACCGCCGTGATGCCGTCCATCATCGGCATCTCGTAGTCCATGGTGATCACGTCAGGCTTGAGGGCCATGGCCTGATCGATCGCCTCTTTACCGTTGGTGGCCGTGCCGACCACCTGGATGCTCGGATCCGACGAAAGAATTTCCGAGACGCGGCGGCGGAAAAACCCCGAATCGTCCACCACCAGGACTTTGACTGCCATAAACACTCCATTAGGTGCAGCAGCGCGTCATCGCGCCGCCGCCCCGGATTCAAATACGCTTCGTGGCGTAACGCTTGAGCATGCTTGGAACATCGAGAATCAGCGCAATGCGGCCGTCACCGGTGATGGTGGCGCCGGACATGCCCGGAGTTCCCTGAAGCATTTTGCCCAATGGCTTGATGACCACTTCTTCCTGGCCGACCAGTTGATCGACGACGAAGCCGATCCGCTGAGTGCCCACCGAAAGAATCACTACATGGCCTTCGCGCTGCTCTTCGTGAGCGGCGGAGCTGACCAGCCAGCGCTTGAGGTAGAACAATGGCAGCGCTTTGTCGCGCACGATCACCACTTCCTGACCGTCGACGACGTTGGTGGTCGACAGGTCGAGGTGGAAGATTTCGTTGACGTTGACCAGCGGGAACGCGAACGCCTGATTGCCAAGCATGACCATCAGCGTCGGCATGATCGCCAGGGTCAGCGGCACCTTGATGACGATCTTCGAGCCCTGGCCCTTGGTCGAGTAGATGTTGATCGAACCGTTGAGCTGGGAAATCTTGGTCTTCACCACGTCCATGCCGACACCACGGCCGGACACGTCGGAGATCTCGGTCTTGGTCGAGAAACCCGGGGCGAAGATCAGGTTGTAGCACTCGGTATCGCTCAGGCGATCGGCCGCGTCCTTGTCCATCACGCCGCGTTTTACCGCAATGGCGCGCAGCACGTTCGGGTCCATGCCTTTGCCGTCGTCGGAGATCGACAGCAGGATATGGTCGCCTTCCTGCTCGGCCGCCAGCACCACGCGACCGCCACGGGCCTTGCCCGATGCTTCGCGTTCTTCCGGCGACTCGATGCCGTGGTCGACGGCGTTGCGCACCAAGTGGACCAGCGGGTCGGCCAGAGCCTCGACAAGGTTTTTGTCGAGGTCGGTTTCTTCACCCACCAGTTCCAGGTTGATCTCTTTCTTGAGCTGACGTGCAAGGTCGCGAACCAGACGCGGGAAGCGCCCGAAGACCTTCTTGATCGGCTGCATCCGCGTCTTCATCACGGCGGTCTGCAGGTCAGCGGTGACCACGTCGAGGTTCGACACGGCCTTGGACATGGCTTCGTCGCCGCTGTTGAGGCCCAGGCGCACCAGACGGTTACGCACCAGCACCAGCTCGCCGACCATGTTCATGATCTCGTCGAGCCGCGCGGTGTCGACGCGTACGGTGGTTTCCGCTTCGCTGGCCGGTTTCTCCGCGGGCGGTGTCGCAGGAGCGCGAGCCGCAGCCGGTGCAGCAGCGGCGGCCGGTTTCGGTGCCTCGGCTTTCGGCTCAGGCTTGGCCGCAGGTTTCGGCGCAGCAGCGGTAGCCGGAGCTTTCGCCGCTGGCGTGGCGACGCTCGAGGCAGAGCCGCCAGTCGCAGCGCTGGCGTCAAACTTGCCTTTGCCGTGCAATTCGTCGAGCAGCGATTCGAATTCGTGATCGCTGATCAGGTCGCTGCCGGCCGCAGCGGCTGCCGGTGCAGCAGGGGCTGCCGGCGCCGAAGCAATGGCCGATTCCAGCGCGTCAACGGCGAAGTTGCCCTTGCCGTGCAACTGATCGAGCAAGGCTTCGAATTCGTCGTCGGTGATGTCCGAGCTGTCGCCCGCAGCAGGTGCGGCCGGAGCCGCTGCTGCGGGCGCCGGAGCGACCGCATCGACAGCGAACTGGCCTTTGCCGTGCAGTTGATCGAGCAGCGATTCAAATTCGGCGTCGGTGATTTCATCGCTGGCGGCCGTGTCGGCAACCTGCGCCGGAGCAACAACAGCGGCCGGGGCCTCGGCCTGAGCCTTGACGGCATTCAGCGAGTCCAGCAGTTGTTCGAATTCGTTATCGGTAATGTCGTCCGATGCGCTTTCGGCGACCGGCTCTTCCACCACTTCTACCGGTGCGGCCACGGCTTCATCCGCCGATTGCGGCTCGGCCAGACGCGCCAGCGCGGCCAGCAGTTCCGGCGTCGCGGCGGTGATCGGTGCACGTTCACGGACTTCGCTGAACATGCTGTTCACCGCGTCCAGTGCTTCGAGCACCACGTCCATCAGTTCTGCATCAACGCGACGCTCACCCTTGCGCAGGATGTCGAACACGTTTTCGGCGATGTGACAGCACTCCACCAGCTCATTGAGCTGAAGGAAGCCGGCGCCCCCTTTTACAGTGTGGAAACCGCGAAAAATTGCATTGAGCAGATCTGCATCATCCGGGCGGCTTTCCAGCTCGACCAGTTGTTCGGACAGTTGCTCAAGAATCTCGCCGGCCTCAACCAGGAAATCCTGAAGGATCTCTTCATCGGCGCCGAAGCTCATTAATGGGGTGCTCCTACAGGTCTAAAAACCCAAAAAACCCGAATTCCGAAACTCTAGAATCCAAGGCTGGATAACAAATCGTCCACATCGTCCTGACCGGACACAACGTCTTCTCGTTTATCGGCATGAATCTGCGGACCTTCACCCTGCGAGAGATGTTTTTGTGGATCTTTTTCAGCAAGCATTGCGGCGCGGTCATGTTCGATGCCCGCAAAGCGGTCGACCTGACTGGCCATGAGCACGAGTTTGAGCAGATTGCTTTCGACTTCGGTGACCAGTTGGGTCACACGCTTGATCACTTGACCTGTGAGGTCCTGGTAATCCTGAGCCAGCAGGATGTCGTTGAGGTTGCTCGACACCGCACGGTTGTCCGTGCTGCTGCGTGACAGAAAACCGTCGACCCGGCGCGCCAGTTCGCGGAACTCTTCAGCCCCGACCTCGCGACGCATGAAGCGGCCCCAATCGGCGCTCAAGGTCTGCGCTTCATCAGCGAGACTGTTGACCACCGGCGTGGCGCTTTCCACCAGATCCATGGTGCGGTTGGCCGCGGCTTCCGTCAGCTTGACCACATAGCCCAGGCGTTCGGTGGCGTCGGTGATTTGCGACACTTCCTCAGCCTGCGGCATGTGCGGATCGATCTGGAAATTGACGATCGCACTGTGCAGTTCACGTGTGAGCTTGCCCACTTCCTGATACAGGCCGCGGTCACGGGTCTGATTGAGCTCATGGATCAGTTGCACCGCGTCGCCGAACTTGCCTTTTTCAAGGCTCTCGACCAGTTCGACTGCGTGTTTTTTCAGGGTCGATTCGAAATCGCCCTGTGATGATTCGTTATGCTCCATAGCTCCCCCGCGCATTCATCAGCCGATGCGTTCGAAAATCTTCTCGATTTTGTCTTTCAACGCTTGAGCCGTGAAAGGTTTGACTACGTAACCGTTCACACCGGCCTGAGCGGCCTCGATGATCTGCTCGCGCTTGGCTTCAGCAGTCACCATCAACACCGGGAGGTGCTTGAGTTTTTCATCGGCGCGCACGTGACGCAGCAGGTCGATACCGGTCATGCCCGGCATGTTCCAGTCCGTTACCAGAAAGTCGATGCTGCCGCTGTTGAGCACCGGAATGGCGGTGACGCCATCGTCGGCCTCGACGGTGTTGGTGAACCCAAGATCGCGCAGCAGGTTCTTGATGATCCGCCGCATCGTTGAGAAGTCATCAACGATGAGGATTTTCATGTCTTTGTTCAATTCGACCTCCAAGCAGTCTTAAACGCGCCCAGCACCTGGACGCGCCACTTCAATCAATCGGCATAGCACTCGAAGTTTGTCTGGAGCACAACGGATCGAGACCGGCGCCGTTCATCACCGCACCAGCCTCGTTTCGCAGTGTCCCCACACTGCCTTCAGCGCGCTCGCCACTCCCCCAAACGCCCCCGCAGACGGGCCGCGCACTGGCTGTGTAACTGGCTGACCCGCGATTCACTGACGCCAAGGACTTCACCGATTTCCTTGAGGTTCAGCTCTTCGTCGTAGTACAGCGCCAACACCAGTCGCTCACGCTCCGGCAAATTGGCAATCGCGTCCGCCAGCGCCGACTGGAAGCGTTCATCTTCCAGATCGCGTGACGGCTCCATATGAGCACTCGCGCCATCCTCGTGCAGCCCTTCGTGTTCGCCGTCCTGCAACAGGTCGTCGAAACTGAACAGGCGGCTGCCCAAGGTGTCATTCAGAATCCCGTAGTAATCGTCGAGACTCAATTGGAGTTCGGCCGCAACCTCGTGATCTTTAGCGTCACGGCCGGTTTTAGCTTCAATCGAGCGAATCGCGTCGCTGACCATCCTGGTATTACGGTGAACCGAGCGTGGCGCCCAGTCCCCTTTGCGCACTTCATCGAGCATCGCGCCGCGGATTCGAATGCCCGCGTACGTTTCGAAACTGGCGCCTTTGCTGGCGTCGTATTTGGTCGAGACTTCGAGCAAACCGATCATCCCGGCCTGGATCAGGTCTTCGACCTGCACGCTGGCCGGCAGGCGTGCCAGCAAGTGATAGGCAATGCGCTTGACCAGTGGCGCGTAGCGCTCGATCAATTCGTATTGCGCGTCACGCGCCGACTTTTTATAAAGATTCATGCCACTGGCGGTCATATCACAGGCCCTGCGGTTTGCTGCACGAGACGCTCGACGAAAAATTCCAGATGCCCGCGCGGGTTGGCCGGCAGCGGCCAGGTGTCGACCTTCTGGGCGATGGCCTTGAAGGCCAGCGCGCACTTGGAACGGGGAAAGGCTTCGTAGACGGCGCGCTGCTTCTGCACTGCCTTGCGCACGCTTTCGTCGTACGGCACGGCGCCGACGTATTGTAGGGCGACGTCGAGAAAGCGATCCGTGACCTTGGTCAACTTGGCGAACAGGTTGCGCCCTTCCTGCGGGCTCTGCGCCATGTTGGCCAGCACGCGGAAGCGGTTCATGCCGTAGTCGCGATTGAGCAACTTGATCAGCGCGTAAGCGTCGGTGATCGAAGTCGGCTCGTCGCAGACCACCAGCAAGACTTCCTGGGCGGCGCGCACGAAACTGACTACCGAGTCACCAATGCCCGCAGCGGTGTCGATCACCAGCACGTCGAGATTGTCGCCGATGTCGCTGAACGCCTGGATCAGGCCGGCGTGCTGCGCAGGACTCAGGTGCACCATGCTCTGCGTGCCGGAGGCCGCCGGCACGATGCGAATCCCGCCCGGGCCCTGCAACAGCACGTCGCGCAGTTCGCAACGGCCTTCGATGACGTCGGCCAGTGTGCGCTTGGGTGTCAGCCCCAGCAGAACGTCGACGTTCGCCAGGCCGAGGTCGGCGTCCAGCAGCATGACCCGACGGCCAAGCTCTGCCAGCGCCAGCGACAAGTTCACTGACACGTTAGTCTTGCCGACGCCACCTTTGCCGCCGGTCACCGCGATCACCTGTACGGGATGCATGCTGCCCATGTTATTTCTTTACCTTGTCTTGCATAGACGGAGGCCACATTACTGGCTGCGCGTTCCTGATCGGAACAATGCGTGGCAGACCATCGATGTAGGTACAAAAACTGTTCATGATTACCTCAGCCAACCTGCTTGGTCGGGCTGTGATAGATATCAGCGAACATGTCAGCCATGGCTTCTTCGCTGGGTTCTTCCTGCATTTGCACGCTGACGGCGCGGCTGACCAGCTGATGACGACGCGGCAGATGCAAATCATCCGGAATCCGTGGGCCATCGGTCAGGTACGCGACCGGCAATTCATGACTGATCGCCAGGCTCAACACTTCGCCGAGACTGGCCGTTTCATCCAGTTTAGTCAGGATGCAGCCGGCCAGCCCGCAACGCTTGTAACTGTGATAAGCGGCGGTTAGAACCTGTTTCTGGCTGGTGGTTGCCAGGACCAGATAATTTTTCGAGCGAATGCCACGCCCGGCCAGGCTCTCAAGCTGCATGCGCAACGCCGGATCACTGGCTTGCAGGCCGGCAGTATCGATCAAAACCACGCGTTTGCGTAGCAGTGGATCCAATGCCTGCACCAGCGACTGACCCGGATCGACGTGCGTTACCGGCACGTTGAGGATGCGCCCGAGGGTTTTCAATTGTTCCTGCGCGCCGATGCGGAAGCTGTCCATACTGACCAGCGCAACATTCTGCGCGCCGTACTTGAGCACATAACGCGCAGCGAGCTTGGCCAGCGTGGTGGTCTTGCCCATGCCGGCGGGGCCGACCATGGCAATCACACCGCCCTCTTCCAGCGGCTCGACTTCCGGTACGGCGATCATCCGCGCCAGGTGCGCCAGCAGCATGCGCCAGGCCTGACGGGGTTCTTCGATATCGGTGATCAGTGCCAGCAGATCGCGCGACAGCGGGCCGGACAGGCCAATGCGCTGCAGACGGCGATACAGATTGGCCTGGGCCGGACGGCTGCCTTGCAGCTGATTCCAGGCCAGGGTGCCGAGCTGCACTTCCATCAGCTCGCGCAGGCTGTTCAATTCAAAACGCATCGAATCCAGCGCACGCGGATCGACACCCGCCGAAGCTTGCGCAGGTGCTGCGGCCGGACGCGTCGGTGCAGCATAGGTCGGCTCGCTCAGCGGCTCGGCAGCGGTCAGCGGCAGGCCTGCGGTCAATGGCAGCCCGGCGAACAACTGCTGATTGGTGTTGCCGTCGGCTTCGCCACGCAGGCTCAGTTCGGCCTGGGCGGTGACGATGCGCGACTGGGTCTTGCGCAGCTCGTCTTCGAGTTCCATGTTCGGAACCCGTGGCGCCAGCGCCGACAATTTGTAATCCAGAGCCGCCGTCAACTCGACGCCGCCGGCAATGCGGCGGTTGCCGATGATGGCGGCATCAGCGCCCAGCTCATCGCGAACCAGCTTCATGGCCTGACGCATATCGGCGGCGAAAAAACGCTTAACTTGCATAAACCACTACCTCAGCCGTTGGGCCCTACTGTCGCAACGATGGTCACTTGCTTGTTGTCCGGTACTTCCTGGTAGGCCAGCACGTGCAGCCCTGGGACTGCGAGGCGGCCAAAGCGCGAGAGCATCGCGCGAATCGGGCCTGCTACCAGCAGGATCACCGGTTGGCCTTGCATTTCCTGCCGCTGGGCCGCTTCGATCAACGAACGTTGCAGCTTCTCGGCCATGCTCGGCTCCAGCAGAACGCCCTCTTCCGAGCCTTGTCCTGCCTTCTGCAGACTATTGAGCAATATCTGTTCCAACCTTGGTTCCAATGTGATCACAGGCAGCTCGGACTCAGTGCCTACAATGCTTTGGACGATTGCGCGGGATACGCCGACCCGCACAGCCGCGACCAGAGCGGCGGTATCTTGACTCTTGGCGGCGTTGTTCGCGATCGCTTCGGCGATGCTGCGAATGTCACGCACCGGCACGTGCTCGGCGAGCAGCGCTTGCAGGACCTTGAGCAACTGCGACAACGAAACCACACCCGGCACCAGCTCTTCCGCCAGTTTCGGCGAGCTCTTGGCCAGCAATTGCATGAGTTGCTGCACTTCCTCGTGGCCGATCAGCTCACTGGAGTGCTTGTAGAGAATCTGGTTCAAGTGCGTGGCAACCACGGTGCTGGCGTCGACCACGGTATAGCCGAGCGATTGCGCCTGGGCGCGCTGGCTGATTTCGATCCACACCGCCTCCAGGCCAAAAGCCGGATCTTTGGCGTTGATTCCGTTGAGCGAGCCGTAGACCTGGCCCGGGTTGATCGCCAGTTCGCGATCCGGGTAGATTTCGGCCTCGGCCAGAATCACCCCCATCAGGGTCAGGCGATACGCGCTCGGCGCCAGATCGAGGTTGTCGCGGATGTGCACGGTCGGCATCAGGAAGCCCAGATCCTGCGAGAGCTTCTTGCGCACGCCCTTGATCCGCGCGAGCAATTGCCCACCCTGATTGCGGTCCACCAGCGGAATCAGGCGATAGCCGACTTCGAGGCCGATCATGTCGATCGGCGTGACGTCGTCCCAGCCCAGCTCTTTGGTTTCCATGGCCCGTGCCGGCGACGGCAGCAGTTCCTGCTGACGCTTGACCTCTTCCAGCGCCACGACCTTGGCGACGTTCTGCTTCTTCCAGAACAGGTACGCGCCGCCCGCAGCCAGCGCCGCCATGCTCAGGAAGGAGAAGTGCGGCATGCCCGGCACCAGGCCCATCACCGCCATCAAACCAGCCGCCACGGCCAGCGCTTTCGGCGAGGCGAACATCTGGCGGTTGATCTGTTTGCCCATGTCTTCCGAGCCGGAGGCACGGGTCACCATGATCGCCGCCGCTGTCGATAACAACAGTGATGGCAATTGCGCCACCAAACCGTCACCGATAGTCAACAAAGCGTAAACCTTGCCGGCATCGCCGAAGCTCATGCCGTGCTGGAAGATACCGACGGCCATGCCGCCGATGAGGTTGATGAACAGAATCAGCAGACCGGCGATGGCGTCACCGCGGACGAACTTGCTGGCACCGTCCATCGAACCGTAGAACTCGGCCTCTTGCGCGACTTCCTGGCGGCGCGCCTTGGCCTGGGCTTGATCGATCAGGCCGGCGTTGAGGTCGGCGTCGATCGCCATTTGTTTGCCGGGCATCGCATCGAGGGTGAAACGCGCGCTCACCTCGGAAATCCGCCCGGCACCCTTGGTCACCACGACAAAGTTGATGATCATGAGGATCGCGAAGACCACGATACCGACCACGTAGTTACCGCCGATCACCACCTCACCGAAGGCCTGAATCACCTTACCGGCGGCGGCGTGGCCATCCTGACCGTGGAGCATGACCACTCGCGTCGAGGCCACGTTCAAGGCCAGCCGCAACAGCGTCGCCACCAGCAGAATGGTAGGGAACACGGCGAAATCCAGCGGCCGCAGCGCATACACGCAGACCAGCAGGACGACGATCGACAGGGCAATGTTGAAGGTAAAGAAGACGTCGAGCAGGAACGGCGGCACCGGCAACATCATCATCGCCAGCATGACCAGCAGCAGCAACGGCACGCCCAGATTGCCTCGACTGAGATCGGCAACGTTGGTGCGTGCTGTATTGAATAACTGAGTGCGATCCACCGGTTTTCCCCGTTCCTTTAAAGCAAACTTTTGACGCCCAGAACGGGCGCAGGGCGGCTACTGCAAGAAGCTTTCCAACTTTTGCCATTCATTGATACAGAGGTATTTGATTGAAGATTTTCTGCTGACCGGGCCGGCCCCTTCGCGAGCAAGCCCGCTCCCACATTTGGTCCGTGTCGGGCACAAAACCTGCAACCACTGAAGATCCCTGTGGGAGCGAGCCTGCTCGCGAAGAGGCCATCAGGTCCGGCGCAATTCTTAGATTTAAACGAAGCTGTTTAAAAGACACCTGCAGACACGGTCTCAAGGCTACAAATCCTTGCGCCATTGCCTACAGCCAAGCCAGAATCCGCCGGCTTGTGCACCTTGGGGTCGGGTTCTATCGTGGTCCGGTCGCTGACGAATCAGCGATCGGGTCTCGCAGCCCGTCGATCTCTGGACGCACAACACCCGCTTTTTATGGCGGCTGTACGTGGGAGACCTTCGGGTCTGCCGGTTCTAGAGTCCCGGTCTGCGACCCGCGTATAGCTGCCACCTCCTTTTCGTATCGCAGCGAAAGGTATCGGCTTCATTGACTCTAGGAGCTTCACCATGATCAAACCAACACCCAACCCGCCCGAAACCGACCCCACCTCCCCCTACGAATCCCTCGATTCAAAAAAACTCAACGACGCCGCCGAGCGCGCCCTCGATCACTATCTCTGTCCACCCGGCTCGACCCCACCGCCACGTAAAACCCGCCGGATGTACGCCGTTACCGCAGACTTCAAAAACGAGGAACTGCTAGCCGATGCCAGCGAAACACTCGCTTCAGCCAGAACCATCGCCCATGACTTTGCTCATCTGATACCGGCGTCGCAGCGCAGGACGCTGTTGGGGATTGCTCAGTTGATCATGCTGGGGGAACTGGCGGTGAATCGGGTGATGGATAATCTGGAGTTGCCGCAGTAACAAACACTGAATAAAGCGCTATCGCTGCTGACGTCTTCGCGAGCAGGCTCGCTCCCACAGGGGATCGGTGTCGATCACAAACCGGTGTCTACACGCTGAACCTGTGGGAGCGAGCCTGCTCGCGAAAGCTGACTACCAGGCAACACATCTTCGTGCCACATACCCCCCATCAACCTTGATGGCGCGCCTCATTGCTCCATCGCTCAACCCGACCATTCGTCAGAAACCCATCGGCACCTGTCAGATCTGACAGGTGCGCAATGTTCAATTAAGCGCTCTGATAACCCCTGCCCATTCCCACCGCGCAGGAGCCTCATCCATGACCACCTCAACCCCACCGGACAACACCGTCCTCGTCCTTCTCCCGCCAATGGTCAACGGCCAGACCAAGCCCGTGGTAGGTGCACATATCGGCTTGTCTTTGGTGAACTATGATCTGGTCACCGACGGTGAAGGCGCCTATGTCCTGGTCGACCCACCGTTGAAGGGCACCATGGATCGCGGCGATATCATGGAGCTTTGGCTTGAGAATGAACCAGCCGCACTGGACAGCAAGACCATTGAGGATCCGGACGTGCGCACCACATTGCGCATTCCCAAGGGTCGCCTGCATCCGGACAAGGTCAACAAGCTGTACTACACCGTCAAACGTGGCAGCAGCAATATCGGCACCTCTGAACCAATGCTGGAAATCCTCTATAACCGCATCCGCCCTGGCCTGAAGGATCGCCTGACCGACCCCGGTGGCCACTCCGAACTCAAGTTGCTGCTGCCCGATGTGATCAAGAACGGCGTCGGCCCGGACTTCGTCAGCGCCGAAGTGTGCGTGGCCTACCCGTATTGCCGGGCGTATGACGTCATCACCCTCAAGTGCAACGGCGAACTGCTGGAACCCAAGCCCAGGGTCAATCCGAATCAGGCACCGCAGCCACCGAATCCCGGCTCCGAAACGCCCATCACTATTTGCTTCACCATTACCCGCGCCTTTCTGGACAAGGCTAAACGCGAGGATAAAAAGCTGGATTTTGTCTTTTCCGTCACCGACCAGATCGGCAACGGCCCGGATACCGATGCGCCGTGGTCGCCGGTGCAGACGGTGGATGAGGATCTGGATGGCATTCTGCTGCCGATGCCGATTCTGCTGGAACGACTGGAAGACTTCCCGGGAGACGACGCGAGCATCATCGATCTGGAAAAACTGGCCGGTAATCCGTTATTGGTGGTGGTTCTGACGGCGGACAACCGCTTTGTGGCGGGCGATGAAGTGCTCGCAACCTACACCGCTAAAAACACAGGCCAGCCCACCGACGTAGTGGTGACTGTCCCCGGAAAAGTTGAAGCGGATCCTTTTGGCTCCAAGAAAACCTTGTTCCTTGAAGTGCCCTACGACAAGGTTTTCGCGGGCAGTAGCGTTACCGTGACTTACGAACTGCGCAGGCCTAATAGTGATCTGGTGGGGAGCTCCAACACAGCCAAAGCTACCGTAACCGACACTGCCCCAATTGACCTGAAACCGGAAATCACCTCGGTAACGGATTCCCTGAACAAGGAAATCCTGCATAACGGTGGCACCGTCGATCCTCAAGTGAAGCTGACCGGTACTGCGACACCACGGCAGCGAGTCGAGGTTTTCGAGGGAAGTACCTCAAAAGGAAAATGGCCGGTCAATGCCGATGGCGAATGGACTTACGAAACCACATTGTCGGGCGTCGGAACTCGGACATTTACCGCGAAAGCAGACTACGGCACGGGGCAGATCTCTGCCGAGAGGATTTTTACTCTTTCGGACGCGCTGACGCCTGCCATTGATTCGGCTAAGGACTCCGGAGGAGTGGAAATACCAAACAATGGATTCACATCAGATACCACTATCAAACTGAGCGGCACTGCCACACCTCGTCTGGAAGTCGAGATTATTGATGACACTGTCTCGATAGGCAAAGCGACGGTTAGCGACGCGGGCGTTTGGAGCCATCAAGATAACGACTTGGCCGAGGGAAATCATAGCTATAAGGCCAAGGCACTTTATGGTAGTGGCCAAGTATCAGCGGAAAGGAATCTAACTGCGGTGTCCGCCCTCTCAGTAGACACTTCGCCCGTCAGTTTGTCTGGACTGAATTACACCGTCGATCTTGCAGCGGTTGGATGGGAGCTAACCGGTACGGATTTGCCAAATACAGCCGTGACACGTCCAGCTACTGGGGGGAAAGCGCCATATACCTATGCATCAAGCGCCCCTGGTATTGTGTCTGTAGACAGCTCGGGCACGATTCGCTCTGTAGCGAACGGGGCAGCCACCATTACCGTATCGGATGCTTCGGGACAGTCTCGAGATATTCTTGTGAACGCAAGTAATGTACGAAAAGTTCTATATGGTGGCACTAATCTCAGCCACACCGCCGCCCAAGCTTGGATGAGAAGTGTTGGTGGTAGCCCCTTTCCACCTAATAGTACCGACGTTAATCAGCTCAACGTGAAGTTCAGAGTGCTGGTCGCGGGAAACCACTCAGAACGTCGTTATTTTCCGGGATGGTATATAACGTATCCTGGACTTCCAACCCAGACCGGTTTCACGTGGGTGCAAACCTCGGGCTCCGGAATGGGTACCTTTATTCCTGCGTCAACTGGTTCCCAGCCTGGCTCCTACATCGCACTCTGTATCGCAAAGATGGAGTAATAATCGAGAAAAGGGGGCGAATTTATTTAACCAGCAACTTGGGCAGCGGGACTTCATCGAGGTTTCTGCTGACCGGGATGGCCCTTTCGCGAGCAAGCTCGCTCCCACAGGGAAACGCATTCCAAATGTGGGAGCGATCTTGCTCGCGGAGAAGTCACTGAAGTCAGCGCAAATCGCCTTTTAAACTCAGGTGTTTAAAAGACACCTCCAGACACGCCTTCGAGGCTACAAATCCTTGCGCCTTTGCCTACAGCCAAGCCAGAATCCGCCGGCTTGTGCGCTTTGGGGTCGGGTTCTATTGTGGTCCGGTCGCTGACGAATCAGCGATCGGGTTTAGCGACTCGAACTCATGTCAAAGGTGCATCAGCGTTCCAGGCTTCGTTGCGGATCTGTATTTTCGCGATTTCGTCATGGTGGCTGTATGCGGGAGACCTTCGGGTCTGCCGGGTGCCTTTGACCGGTTCGCTAACCCGCGTACAGCCGCCACCCTTCCTGTTTAGCGACAGGTTGTAGCGGCTCCACTTCAAAGGAGCTTCGCCATGATCAAACCAACACCCAACCCACCCGAAACCGACCCCACCTCCCCCTACGAATCCCTCGATTCAAAAAAACTCCACCAAGCCGCCGACCGCGCCCTCGACCACTACCTCTGCCCACCCGGCTCCACCCCGCCACCCTTCAGCTCCCGCGCCATGTACGCCGTCACCGCCGACACCAAAAACGAAGACCTGCTGGCCAACGCCTGCGAAACCCTCGCCTCGGCCAAAACCATCGCCCAGGAATTCGCCGGGCTGGTGAAACCATCCCAGCGCCGGACGCTGATGGGGATTGCACAGCTGATCATGCTCGGAGAATTGGCGGTGAATCGGGTGCTGGATAATCTGGAGTTGCCACGGTAGCGCGCTCCGTTAAGGCATTCCAACGCTCCCGCGGGAATGCCTAAAAACGCTCGGCGTCGGTTCGGATAGTGACGCTTAGCGTCTTGGGCTGCATTGGTTGCTGATAATAACGTTCAAACCTGAAGCTCAATCACCGAGACCGTGTTATCACTGAATTGGGTAACATAAGCCAGGCTGCCATCCTTACTAACGGCGATCCCGAGCGGAAATTCGCCGACAGGGATGTTTCTGCGGACTTGATACGTCTCCGTATCAATCACCGAGACCACCTTGCCAACACCGCTGCAGACATAGATGACGCTACCGTCTGGACTGAGAGCGAGGCCTCCTGGATTCCGCGGGACCTCGATTTGCGCCAGTACCTGATCTATCGCCGCGTTAAATACCCAGACTTTTTCGCTTTGATCTTGACTGACAAAAACGCGGGTACCGTCCAGACTGATAGCGACGTAATAACTTCGGTAGTCGAATTCGATGCCCTGCTGGACTTGATATGTCACCGTATCAATCAACCATACCGACAGCGAACCCCCACAAGTGATATAGGCTAGGGTACCGTCCGGGTTGAAAGCGACATCGTGCGGTTGCCCACCGACCGGTATGGTTGTCAGGACTCCATTCGTCGCCGTATCTATCACAGAGACAGTTTTATCAGCCTCATTGCAAACATAAGCGCGGCTACCATCCGGGCTGACCGCGACGCCGCTCGGCCGCATTCCGACCGCAACGGTCTGTAGAACCTTATTCGTCGCCGTATCAATCACCAAGACGGTGTCTTCAGCACCACTTACATAAGCGCGTTTGCTGTCTGGACTAAAACCGACCCCCTTCGCTTTCCCAGTCGGGATCTCGGCCATGACCCGATTCGTTGCCGTATCAATCACCGACACCGATTCGCCATAACTATTGCAAACATATGCGCGGGCGCCATCCGGACTGACGGCGATGTTCCACGGGTTCTTTCCGACCGGGATGCTGCCGACCGGCCCCAAGGCAGTAACCGTCACATCTGCCTTGGCGGTCTTAGCACCACTGGAAGCGATCAAGGTGTAGGGACCGGGCACAGGCGTGCCTTTTACCCCGCTGATGCTGACTCTACCGCCAGCGTCGGTGACGAAGTCACGCTTGCCACTGAGACCATCGGCGTATTTGAAGTCGTCCGGAATCATCAGACTGACATGACCACCGGCAACTGGCGTATTGCCGGTAGTCAGGAGCAATTCAATATCCTTGAGCCGCCCACCCGGTGCAATGGTATAGGGCGCATTGGTGAACGTCGGCTCACCATACTTTTTTGAAGTGATCGTATAGGTGCGCTTTGGAAAGAACACCGGAGTACCAGCGTTACGGGTATCCGGGGAATTCGAGGTCTGATTAGCCATGGGCGAGCGTCCTGATCAGCGTGGGTGCGGTACAGGCATTTACACTCCCGAACGGGAGATTTGGCTACTGTCAGAAATTACAGGTAGGCAGGTGAATCCGACGAATGGTAGCCCCACACATCCAAAATTCGTTTGACCGACCGACGCTCCGGTATCGGTTCAATCTCCACAACGATTCCATGCGCTACACACCCCCGCCCCTGGCTTCGGCGTAATTATCGGACTGCCGCTCCAACAGCCACTCGTCGGAAACACGCTCCTACCTGTCAGGTTTGACAGGTGACTAAAAGACTTTTCTGGAACTACATATCTGCAAGCCAACCCGCAACGTAGCTTGGAGATTCATCATGGAATGCAAGCGTGAACCTAAAACCGTCCGGCTGTCCCAGCCCTATGCGCCTGAGATGATTGTTTTGCAACCCGCCCATGAGAACTACCATGGCGGCGTATCCATTGAAGACGGAATGGATGAGAACGGATTCGAAATGATCATGCTTGCCTATCTCAATCAGCAAAAAGGCGATGTGGTCAGGCTTTATCTCAATGATGACCTGGTAGCTAACACGACTATCAAAGAGAAAGAAGAATCAAAAGACACATCTTTATTGATGCCAGCCGGACGTTTCCATTCAGGTCTCAACAGGGTTAGCTTTGGTATCAAGCGCAGCTCCCAAGAGGAGGTGCTAACCCCGGAACTGAAGCTGCTCTACCATAGCTTTCCGCCAGGTGGCACGCCGCCAGTGCTGAGACTCAAGGCCAGCCACACCAGTGTCGGTCCCGACGAAGCGGACAAGTTTTTTTTGACCGTTAGCTATAACAAAGCTAATTGGTACGACCGAATCCATGTGATCTGCGAAGGCTACCTGTTCAAGCACCAACTGGTGCCGGAGACCACTTCGCCACTTCCACCCGTTCCACCCAGTATAGATATCCCGATTCCCAGATCAGTGTTCGAACAAGAGGGTGATTCCCCCGCGTTCCAGTTCTTCTATTACGTTGTCGATTATCTGACTAACGGATCGGCACGTTCGCTGCCATTAGCTATCGATGTGCACTTGAAACCTCGGCCAGTTCAGCCACCGCCAACCCTGGCGCCACCCGCTGTGAGCCCGATCGATGTCTTGGCTTATCCGAACGGAGTGTGGCTGCAGATCAAAGATTTCACAGCACAGCAAGGCGATAAGGCTCAGTTCGTCCAGGTGAATGCGCCGGTGGGTGCACCGCCACTTGAGCCGGTGGATTTTGTGGGAGGGGTCGCAAAGACTTTATTGCGCGCCACCTATCTGGCGGCATGGCATGGGAAGTCGATCGAGTTTCAGTGGAAATTGATTCGTGCTGGAGTGCCAGCCGGGGAATCTCCGGTGGTAAAGTTTGACGTTAAAAAAATCGCCGATGAGGACTCGCGTTTGCCGACGCCGAACATCGCAGGCAGCGTCAGCAAGGAATTGAACGTCCAACAACTACCGGCAGGTGCGCTGATCCTCGCGCAGCAATGGACGTCGTTCAAGCCAGGGCAGCCAGTCTGGGTTACCTGTAGCGGCATCGACAAGAATGGCAATCCGGTCAGCACTGACGTGAGGTCAGGAGAGCCCAACGATGCGCCGGATGGGTTGTCGGTGGCGGCCCCGGTGCAGTGGCTGAAAGAACTCAAGGAGGACACTGTACTCACAGTCTCATTAAGAGTAGACCTTGCCTGATCGGCTACTCCGTCGGATTGTGCGCCTTGGCGGTGGCTGCCATTGTCGATCTAAGCAGCCTTACAGCCAAGCCATGTTTGCAGGCATAAAAACCGCCGCACCGCGCAACCGGGACGGCGTTTTTTAACGCAGGTTATTGCGCGGCCAGGATCTGATCGGGCGCAATATTGCCGAAGCCGAGCCGATTGCGGTCAATGTAGAGTGTTCCCCGAAAAAGCTGCTCACCTTCGACTTCAACGAAGTCCTCATTCATGTACATCAACACGACCTTGGTCACTGGCGCAGTGACTCCCGGAGCCGCCAGATCACTTTGCAGCAGATTGAGCTCCCAATGAAACTGAATGACCGGCAACTCACCGAGTTTGATCTGAGCAGTGTCATCCAGCGATCTGAAGTCTCTGCGTGCAGTCACGCGTAGCTTTTGCCCGTCCTGCACAAACTGCGGTTTGCCATAACGCACTCACCGTTTAGGACCGGTCGCCCATTGATCGTTGTAATTTTTGGGGGAGGTGAAGAGTGCGAACAACGCCTGATTGCCACCGATATTTTCCACCTCTGCCAACAGGTTGTAGGAATTGTGGCCAGCCAAACCATCCAGCTCAGGCCTGATCGCGTTGGCGCGGCTGTCGAGATAGTTCGGGATATATTGATTGGCCATCTGCTTGAAATGGGTGAAGTCCAGATCCATGTCGAAAGTGACGGTGTAACCGATGGTCCGCTCCTGTGTATTCTGTTCAAGTCGTCCTGAAACAAACTTCAGCCCCATGCCCTCAAGTTTTCGGTAAATACGCTCTACCATGATCGTGCTCTCCAGGTTACGGAAAATGTCCGCCCACTATTTCGCTGCTATGGACAGCTCCCCGTCTTCTGTCAGAGTTGACAGGTTCAAGGCCTTTCCAGACCAACGGCACTGCCACGCAGAGCGTAGGCACGATCAATAACCCCCCCGCCGCAATGACCGCTGCAGGAGCCGACCCGCATATGTGCAGGCATAAACAACCGCTGCCCCGTTAAATCGGGGCGGCGGGTTCTTCGTTTTCGGCTGTGTACGCGGTGAGACGATCAGGTGCTCAATACCCAACGGCTGCACAACAACGTCAGGAATCGCGCCGCAAATCCGGCGGAATCGGCAAATCATCCTTCAACGGATCCGGCCGCTTGCCCTTGCCTGCCTGGTGCTGGCGGATCTGGTAGACGTAGGCCAGCACCTGCGCCACTGCCAGATACAGCCCGCCAGGAATTTCCTGCTCAAGCTCAGTTGAGTAATAAATCGAGCGCGCCAACGCAGGCGACTCGAGCAGCATCACGTTGTTGGCCACGGCAATCTCGCGGATTTTCAGGGCGATGAAGTCGCTGCCCTTGGCCAGCAGTACCGGTGCGCCGCCCTTCTCCGAGTCGTATTTGAGCGCGACGGCGTAGTGGGTCGGGTTGGTAATGACCACGTCGGCTTCGGGAATCGCCGCCATCATGCGGCGCTGGGACATTTCCCGCTGGGTCTGGCGGATGCGTTGCTTGACCTCAGGGCGACCTTCCTGGTCCTTGTGCTCGTCGCGCACTTCCTGCTTGGTCATCAGCAGTTTCTTGTGCGCTTCCCAGAGCTGCACCGGCACGTCGACGGCGGCGATGATGATCAGGCCGCAGGCCAGCCACAGCGTGCTCCAGCCCACCAGCAAAACACTGTGGATGATCGCCATGTCCAGTGGTTCGTGGGCGATGCGCAAGAGGTCATCGACGTCGGCGGACAACACCAGCAACGCCACGCCCAACGTAATCAGAAACTTGGCCAGTGCCTTTAGCAGTTCGACTACGGCCTTGAAGGAGAACATGCGCTTGAGGCCGGCGGCCGGGTTCATGCGGCTGAACTTGGGCGCCAGGGAGCTTGCGGCAAACAGCCAGCCACCGAGAGAGATCGGCCCGATGATGGCGGCGAGCAACAGGGTGATCATCACCGGCTGAATCGCCAGCAGCGCGATCAGGCCCGACTCCAGCAAAAACCGGCCCATGGCGCCCTGGTCCATCACCACTTCGCGGGACAGGGTGAAGTTCAAGCGCATCACGTCCATCAGTTCTTGCGCGAGCATGCCGCCGAAGATCAGCAGCGCAGAGGCACCGGCCATCATCACGGCCAGAGTGTTGAGCTCTTTGGAGCGGGCAATCTCGCCCTTCTCACGGGAGTCCTTTTTGCGTTTCTCCGTGGGGTCTTCTGTTTTGTCCTGACCGCTTTCGCTCTCTGCCATGACTCAGCGCGCCCGTGCCAGTTCGCGTAGCAACTGCAGGGCCTCGCTGGCCAGCGGCTGATACTGATTGAGAATATCCGCCAGCCCGACCCAGACAATGAACAGGCCTAGCACCAGGGTCAGCGGAAAACCGATCGAGAAGATGTTCAATTGCGGCGCGGCCCGCGTCATTACGCCGAAAGCGATGTTGACCACCAGCAGCGCAGTCACCGCCGGCAATACCAGCAGCAACGCGGCGCCGAGCACCCAGCCGAGCTTGCCGGCCAGCTCCCAGTAATGCGCGGTCATCAGACCGCCGCCGACCGGCAGCGTGGTGAAACTCTCGGTGAGGACTTCGAAGACCACCAGATGGCCGTTCATCGACAGAAACAACAGCGTCACCAGCATGGTGAAGAACTGCCCGATCACCGCCACCGAAACGCCGTTGGTGGGGTCGATCATCGAGGCGAAGCCCATGCCCATCTGGATCGCGACGATCTGCCCGGCCACGGCAAATGCCTGAAAGAACAATTGCAGGGAAAAGCCCAAAACCGCGCCGACCAGAATCTGCTCGGCAATCAGCAGCAGGCCGCTGAGATCCAGCGGGCTGACGGCCGGCATCGGTGGCAACGCCGGCGTGATCACCACGGTAATCGCCACAGCAAAGTACAGGCGCACGCGCCGTGGAATCAGGGTGGTCCCGAAAATCGGCATGACCATCAGCATCGAGGCGACGCGAAACAGCGGCAACATGAACGACGCCACCCAGGTGCTGATCTGGGTGTCGGTCAGCTGAAGCAGCGATTGCATGGCTTAGCCGATGACCATCGGAATGTTTTTGTACAACTGGATGATGTATTCCATGAACGTCTGCACGATCCACGGACCGCCGATGATCAAGGTCACCAGCATCACCAGCAGACGCGGCAGGAAGCTCAGGGTCTGTTCGTTGATCTGCGTGGCGGCCTGGAACATCGACACCAGCAGGCCGACCAGAAGGCTCGGCACCACCAGGATGGCGACCATCATGGTGGTCAGCCACAGCGCTTCACGAAAGATATCGACCGCGACTTCCGGCGTCATGGCGACACACCTCCAAAACTGCTGGCCAGAGTACCGATAATCAGCGCCCAGCCATCGACCAGCACGAACAGCATGATCTTGAACGGCAGCGAGATGATCAGCGGCGAGAGCATCATCATACCCATGGCCATCAGCACGCTCGCCACAACGAGGTCGATGATCAGGAACGGGATGAAGATCATGAAGCCGATCTGGAACGCGGTTTTGAGTTCGGAGGTGACGAACGCCGGCACCAGAATGGTCAGCGGCGCCTGATCCGGGGTGGCGATGTCGGTGCGCTTGGACAGGCGCATGAACAGCTCCAGATCACTGCTGCGCGTCTGCGCAAGCATGAAGTCCTTGATCGGCACCTGGGCCTTTTCCACCGCTTGCTGGGCGGTCAGGGTTTCAGCCAGATACGGTTGCAGCGCGTCCTTGTTCACCCGGTCGAAGACCGGCGCCATGATGAACAGCGTCAGGAACAGGGCCATGCCGGTGAGGATCTGGTTCGACGGCGTCTGTTGCAGGCCGAGGGCCTGACGCAGGATCGAGAAGACGATGATGATTCGCGTGAAGCTGGTCATCAGGATGACCGCCGCCGGAATAAAGCTCAGCGCGGTCATGATCAGCAGGATCTGCAGACTGACCGAATATTCCTGCGCGCCGTCGGCGTTGGTGCCCAGCGTGATCGCCGGGATCGACAACGGATCGGCGGCCAACGCCAGCGGCGCGGCCAGCAACAGGACCAGCGTCAAGACGATGCGGAGCGCACCCATTACTTCGTATCCTTTTGGTCCTTGCCGAGAATCTTCAGCAGATGCTGAGCAAACTCCGGGGTCGCTTTTTCACTGGTCGCAGGCACGTCGACCGGTTCCTTGAGCACATGCAGCGCGGTGATGGTGCCGGGGCTCAAGCCGAGCAGAATCTGCTCGTTGCCGACCTGCACCAGCAGCAAACGGTCACGCGGACCGAGCGCGCGCGAACCGATCAGCTCGATCACCTGGCCCTTGCCCGCCGGACCTGCCTGCTGCACCCGGCGCAACAGCCAGGCGAGGAAGAAGATCAGGCCCAGCACCAGCAGCAAGCCGAACACCAGTTGCGTCAACTGACCGGCCACGCCGCTGTTGACCATCGGCGCGGTGGCGGCCGGCGCAGCCGTGGTTGCGCTCGGCTCGGCAGCCAGCACGCTCAACGGCCATGCCAGCAGAACCCAGAGAAACCTCTTCACTCAGCGCAGCTTCTTGATGCGTTCGCTTGGGCTGATCACGTCAGTCAGGCGTATGCCGAACTTCTCGTTGACTACCACTACTTCGCCGTGAGCGATCAGGGTGCCGTTGACCAGCACGTCGAGCGGCTCACCGGCCAGCCGATCAAGCTCGATCACCGAACCCTGGTTGAGTTGCAGCAGGTTGCGGATATTGATGTCGGTGCTGCCGACTTCCATCGAGATCGACACCGGGATGTCGAGGATCACGTCCAGATTCGGACCGTCGAGGGTCACCGGATCATTGTTCTTCGGCACGCTGCCAAACTCTTCCATCGGCAGACGGTTGGAGCTGGAAGTACCGGCGTCGGCGGCCAGCAGTGCATCGATGTCAGCCTGGCCGGCATCACCGGTTTCTTCCAGGGCCGCAGCCCATTCATCGGCCAGTGCCTGATCGTCCTGCGCGTTCATATCGTCGTTCATCATGTGTCCTCGGCGGGCAACAATTCGGTTAAATACGGGGGTGAAAGGCGCCGCCTCAGCGACGCTCGATCGGCTCGATCACTTGCAACGCGAGGTTGCCTTTGTGCGAGCCCATCTTGACCTTGAAGGCCGGCACGCCGTTGGCGCGCATGATCATGTCTTCCGGCATCTCGACCGGGATCACATCGCCCGGTTGCATGTGCAGGATGTCGCGCAGCTTCAACTGGCGGCGGGCCACGGTGGCACCGATGGGCACGTCGACATCGAGCACGTCCTGGCGCAGCGCGTTGACCCAGCGCTCGTCCTGATCGTCGAGGTCGGACTGGAAACCGGCGTCGAGCATCTCGCGCACCGGCTCGATCATCGAGTACGGCATGGTCACGTGCAGATCGCCGCCGCCGCCATCGAGTTCGATATGGAAGGTGGAGACCACAATCGCTTCGCTCGGGCCGACGATGTTGGCCATGGCCGGGTTCACTTCCGAGTTGATGTACTCGAAGTTGACTTCCATGATCGCCTGCCAGGCTTCTTTCAGATCGACGAAAGCCTGCTCGAGCACCATGCGCACTACGCGCAGTTCGGTCGGGGTGAATTCACGCCCTTCGATCTTGGCGTGACGGCCGTCGCCGCCGAAGAAGTTGTCCACCAGCTTGAACACCAGCTTGGCGTCGAGGATGAACAGCGCGGTGCCGCGCAGCGGTTTGATCTTGACCAGGTTGAGGCTGGTCGGCACGTACAGCGAGTGCACGTATTCGCCGAACTTCATCACCTGCACGCCACCGACAGCCACGTCCGCCGAGCGGCGCAGCATGTTGAACATGCTGATGCGGGTGTAGCGGGCGAAACGCTCGTTGATCATTTCCAGCGTCGGCATGCGTCCACGGACGATGCGATCCTGGCTGGTCAGGTCGTAGCTTTTGACACTGCCGGGTTCGGCAGCATTATCGGTCTGTACCAGACCATCATCGACGCCATGCAACAGCGCATCGATTTCATCCTGGGACAGCAGATCCTGCACGGCCATGTCGTGTTCCTACTGCAGTACGAAATTAGTGAAAAGCAACTGTTCGATGACCACTTTGCCCAGTTCTTTCTGCGCCACTTCCTGGACGCTGGCGGTGGCCTTCTGGCGCAACATCTCCTGCCCGACCGGGGTCGCCAGCGTGGCGAAATCCTGACCGGAGAAGAGCATTACCAGGTTGTTGCGGATAACCGGCATGTGCACTTTGAGCGCGTCCAGATCGGCCTGATTACGCGCCAGCATGGTGATGCTCACCTGCATGTAGCGCTGGCGGCCGTTCTGGTTGTAGTTGGCAACGAAGGCCGGCGCCATCGGCTCGAAAATCGCCGCCTGCTTGCCGACCGGCGCAGCTTCAGCGGCCTCGGCAGGCTTGCTCTGCGCGCCGTGCATGAAGAACCAGGTCGCCCCGACGGATGCACCAATGGCCACCAGCAACGCCAGCACGATCACGATGATCAGCTTGAGTTTGCCTTTGGTTGCGGGGTCTTTTACTGCTGCAGCTTCGCTCTTCGCCATGCCAATAATCCGTCACTAATCGGGGGTTTCACAGTCGCACGGCAAGGCAAGAGCAAGTGTTATGCCAGAAATGTCGGCGCGTCATCTGAACGGCGCCATGAACAAACGTGGGAGCGAGCCTGCTCGCGAAAGCAATGTGTCAGTCAACATATAGGTTGAATGTCACACCGTATTCGCGAGCAGGCTCGCTCCCACATTGGGTATTGCGTTGCGTCAGGCGTAATAATCGACCGCGCTGGTGCCGATGACGCTGGTGGTCTGCGCCGCCACTTCAGCGGCAGTAACCGGTGCCAATTCTTCATCCACCGAATCAAGGCGACCACCCGCAGCGCTGGTCCGGCCACTCTGGCCCTGCTGCGCCTGCTCCTGCCCTTGGTGGCCCTGCCAGCCACGGTTCTGGTCGGCGACATTGACGTCGACCTGGCCCATGCCCTGCTGGTTGAACATGTCGCGCAGGCGATGCATCTGGCTGTCGAGCGCTTCGCGCACGCTCGGGTGCGCGCTCATGAAGGTGACCTGGGTCTGCTGATCGGGAACCATGTTCACGCGGATATCCAGACGCCCCAGCTCCGCCGGCTGCAACTGAATGTCGGCGGCCTTCAGGTTGACGCTGGACAGGTACATGACGCGGTTGACCACTTCTTCGGTCCAGCCGCTCTGGTGCATGGCGATCGGCTGATTCACCGGCAGCGCGTTCGCGGTTTTCGGCGTAGCGGCCTGGGTCAGTGCCGCCAGACGGTTGGCGAAGTCATCGACACGGGTGTCGCTGGTGGCGGATTTCAAATCCTTCAGACCATCATCGATCAACCCGCTGAAGGCTTTTTCGCCGCCCTGACTGGTGCTGTCCTTGTCGGCTTGCACATCGAGCATGCTGGCCATGCCGGCAGCGAAGTTCTGCGCGGCGGTCAATTCGCCGTCAGCCTGAGCTTGAGCAGGCGTGGCTTTCGGTTGCGCCTGGCTGGCGGCAGAAATATGCCCGCCCTGCTCCATCGCCATGCGCACGGCCGGCAGCGAATCGAGCGGATCAGCAGAAGGATCGAAATCGCTGTCGGTGGCCGCCGGATCTTTGACCATGCCCGGCAAGGCGACCAAGGCAGGCGTTTCAGCTTCCGGCTGGGCTGGCGTTGCGACTACCGGGGCCTGCACCACAGGCGTTGCCACCAATGGCTGGACGACTTGCGCCAAGGCCGGATCAAGCGCAGGGTCTACAGGCGCGGCATCGGCCACAGGAGTCTGTGCGGTTTCAGCGGTGTCATCGACGGTGGCAGTCGCGTCGTCGCTCGCCGCCGCTTTATCGGCAGGCAACGCTTTGCCGCTATCGGCAACCGCTGGCTCGGGCGCGGCAGACTGGTCTTTGCCGATATCCTTTTTGGCGCTGCTATCAGCGACCTTATCGCGTGCCGGTTTGACTGAATTGTCAGCGCTGACGGCAGGCTTGGCCGGCGCTTGATCGGCAAACACTTTGGCGAAGCTGGAAGCCTTGTCCCCGGCGTCTGCGGCCATTGCCGACGATTTGGCAGAGGCGGCTTGCGCCTTGGCCTGAGCGGCGGTCTGAAGAAGAATGTTGGGGGTCGCAGGCATGACACGGTCTCCGCTGCACTGGGATCGTAGGTACAGTTGAGCAAGATGACTGCAAGTGCCGGGCCAGTTTGGCCAGACACTTGCGAAAAGCGCCGGACGGCAGCTTCAGTGGATGTGGGCGTGGTGCTTTTCGCTTTCGTACAACGGGCGTACTTCGGCGAATTCGGAATGGATATCGGCCACCAGTTGAGCGAGCGCTTCCGGACTTTTGTCCTTGGCGTTCGACTCCAGGTCCTGGCACAACTCGGCCAGTCGAACCGCGCCCATGTTGCTGGCGCTGCCCTTGAAGCTATGCGCTACATCGGAAAGCACTTTGACGCTGGTGCTGTCCTGCAACTCGTGCAGGCGGCTTTGCGAATCTGCCAGAAAAGTCTCCAGCAATTCCGTATAGCCGTCCTCCATCACCTCGCGCAAAGTATCGAGGACTTCGCGATCTACATGTGGGTTTGTCACTTGCTCACTCCTTGATCAAGAATGGGCGGATTATGCCTCAATCTCCCAGAAAAACTCCACGCTGGCACTACGACCTTGGTCCGACCAGCTGGCGTTGCGCCCCAGTTGCCGGATGAGGCTGATACCGCGTCCCGACAAGCGGACGTTATCCAGCGGCCGCTCCATGATCCGCGCCACATCAAAACCTTTGCCGCTGTCCTCGACGCGGATCACCAGGCGCCCGCCCTCGCCCTGCGGCTGGACCTGCAGATGCACCCGCACGAAACCGTCTTGCAGCGCTTCCAGCCGCGCCGCGCGCATTTCATAGTACTGGGCAAACCCTGTCGCATCGCGCTTGAGACTGGAGTCGAGCCCCAGCACGCCATGCTCCAGCGCATTGGAATACAACTCGGCGAGCACGCTGTACAACGCCCCGCTTTGCGGACGCAGGCCATGTACTTCGAGCAGCAGTTGCAAAAGAAACGGCAACGGATTGAAGCGCCTGAGCGTGGCGCCGCGAAACTCGAAACTCGCCGACCAGTCCAGCGGGCACGACTGGCCGCTGTCGGAATACACCGGCGCCGCGCCGTGGACCTGCATTGACACGAGCAGGCTGACCTCAACCATGCTTACGTCATCACGGGCCTGTCCGCGAAAATCGCGCAGCGCCTGTTCGATGTCCTCGAACAGCCGATCCGGTTCACGGTTGGCAGCAAAGACCTGCTGCAAGCGTTCGACGCCGAACAACTGGTCATTGGTGTCGCAGGTATCGATCACCCCGTCCGACAGCAGAAACACCCGGTCATCCACGGCCATCGGATACACATCCGTACGGTCATCGAAGGCCTGCGCGCTGAGAATCCCCAGGGGCAAATGCCGCGCCGGCAAAGGCACACGCTCGCCGCTGGCCATGCGGTGCAGGTAACCGTCGGGCATGCCGCCGTTCCACACCTCCACCGAACGGCTCTGGAAACTCAGACAGAGCAACGTGGCGCAGCAGAACATGTCCACCGGCAGGATGCGCTTGAGCTTGGCGTTCATCTCGCGCAGGGTTTCGGTCAGACCGTAGCCCTTGGCGGTCATGCCGTAGAACACTTCGGCCAGCGGCATCGCCCCCACCGCTGCCGGCAGGCCATGGCCGGTGAAATCGCCGAGCATGACGTGCATGTCACCGGCCGGCGTGTACGCCGCGAGCAACAAATCACCATTGAACAGCGCGTAAGGCGATTGCAGGTATCGGATGTTCGGCGCACTCAGGCAGCCGGAATGGGCGACCTTGTCGAACACCGCTTTGGCTACGCGCTGTTCGTTGAGCAGATAGTCGTGATGCCTGGCGATGAGATCGCGCTGTTGCAGAACGGTCGCCTGCAGACGACGCAAGCGATCCATCGCCTTGATTTTGGCGGCAAGGATCACCTGGTTGTATGGCTTCGCCAGAAAGTCGTCGCCGCCGGCCTCGAGACAACGGGCCAGCGCCTCACTCTCGGTCAGCGAGGTGAGGAAGATGATCGGCACCAGCGCTTCACCCGCCAGCGCCTTGATCTGCCGCGCCGCTTCGAAGCCGTCCATCACCGGCATCAGCGCGTCCATCAACACCAGATCGGGCTGCTGCTCCTTGAACGTTTCGACCGCGTCGGCACCATTGGCCGCCGTCAGCACCTGATGGCCCTGACGGCGAACGATGGTCGACAGCAGCAGCCGGTCGGCGGCGCTGTCTTCGGCGATAAGAATGGTCAGCGGCTCTTGCGCCTGCATGGGCGTCAACTGATGTCGAAGAGTTTGTCGAAGTTGGAAATCGCGAGGATTTTCTTCACATCGGAACTGCTGTTGACGACACGGATATCCGACTCGTCGCCACCGGCGTGATCACGTAGCAGGAGCAGCATGCCCAGCGCCGAGCTGTCGAGGTAAGTGGCCTCTTTGAGATCGACCACGATGGATTCGGGTTTCTTGTCGAGCCGCTCATACGACTCGCGAAATTCCTGATGGCGACCGAAATCGAACCGGCCTTTGACCGCGATCGTGAGCTTGTGACCATCCGGTGAAACTTCTGTAACAACTGACATTGACTGGCTTCCTTGTCATTGACGAACCTGTACAAGGTTTAGCAGCTGGATAGGGTTGGGGCAAGGCGCAACGGTGGAACAAGTGTGGGAGCGAGCCTGCTCGCGAAGGCATTCTGTCAGTTGAATACAGGATTGACTGACACGGCGCTTTCGCGAGCAGGCTCACTCCCACAGGGGTTTGGCGGTGAGGTTTAGAAGGCATCACGCCGTGGCAACCGCTGCGACAGTTCATCGAGCAGCTTCTGCTCGCGCTTGTCTTCCAGGCGTTGCGCTTCGTCACGATAGCGCTGCACCAGTTTGCGCAAACCCTCGACGCGGGCAAAGGCCTGTTGCCACTCGTCACGGGCCTTGTCGAGATTGTTCTGGTGCCAGACCAGGCTCTGCCGTTGTTGATCAACGGCGGTGTCGAGTTGCGCCAGAAAGCCCTGAAACCCCAGCAGCCATTGGCCGGTCACTCCGGTGCTGCCGCGGACGATCCATTGCTGCGAGTAATCCAGACGAAAGGCATTGAGGTCGGCCAGTTTGCTTTCGGCAACTTTGACCTGGCCCTGAAAGTAGGCGAGGCGCTGCACGGCGGCTTTCTCGGCCTTTTCGGCCATGTCCACCACGGGTGCCAGGCGCGCGGCGCGGCTGACGGCCATGGCCGGTTACACGCCCGCCGCTGGGGCGAACAGGGTTTCCAGGTAGGCCTGGCTTTCACCCATGGTGATTTTGTCGTTGAGGCCCTGGCGCTGATACCTGACCAGTTGCGGTTGCAGGGAAATCGCCAGATCGGTCTCGCGATCGCCGCCGGCCACGTAGGCGCCGACGCTGATCAGATCGCGGCTCTGCTGATAGCGTGACCACAACTGCTTGAAGTACTGCGCGCGCTGCATGTGATCCGGCGAAACTACTGCCGGCATGACCCGGCTGATCGAGGCTTCGATGTCGATCGCCGGATAGTGGCCTTCCTCGGCCAGGCGCCGCGACAGCACGATGTGGCCGTCGAGCACGCCCCGCGCCGAGTCGGCAATCGGGTCCTGCTGGTCATCGCCTTCGGACAGCACGGTGTAGAACGCCGTGATCGAACCACCGCCCTTCTCCGCGTTACCGGCGCGCTCCACCAGTTTCGGCAGTTTGGCGAACACCGATGGCGGATAACCCTTGGTCGCCGGCGGTTCGCCGATGGCCAGAGCGATTTCCCGCTGCGCCTGGGCAAAACGGGTCAGCGAGTCCATCAGCAGCAGAACGTTCTTGCCCTTGTCGCGGAAATATTCGGCGATGCGCGTGCAATACATCGCCGCGCGCATACGCATCAGCGGCGCATCGTCCGCCGGCGAGGCAACCACTACCGAGCGCTTCAGGCCTTCTTCACCGAGGATGTGCTCGATGAATTCCTTAACTTCGCGACCACGCTCACCGATCAGGCCGACGACGATGATGTCGGCTTCGGTGAAGCGGGTCATCATGCCCAACAGCACCGATTTACCGACACCGGTACCGGCGAACAGCCCCAGACGCTGGCCACGGCCGACGGTCAGCAAACCGTTGATGCAACGGATGCCGACGTCCAGCGGCACGCTGATCGGGTCACGGTTGAGCGGGTTGATCGTCGGGCCGTCCATCGGCACCCAGTCTTCGGCCTTCATGCCACCCTTGCCGTCCAGCGCGCGGCCGGCGCCGTCGAGAACACGACCAAGCATGCTCATGCCCATCGGCAGGCGACCGGTATCAGCCAGCGGCACCACGCGGGCGCCCGGGGCAATCCCAGCGACGCTGCCGACCGGCATCAGAAAGACTTTGCTGCCGGAAAAACCCATGACTTCCGCTTCCACCTGGGACGGGTGATAGCTGTCGTCATTGATCACCATGCAGCGGGTGCCCATGGCGGCGCGCAGGCCTTCGGCTTCGAGGGTCAGGCCGACCATGCGCAGCAGCCGACCTTCAAGGATCGGCGCGCCGGCAATCTCGGTGGCCTCGGCGTAGGTGCTCAGGCGCTTGGCGAAACTGGTGCGTTCAAGGCGCATCGCTGGCGTCCGCGCGCGGCTCGTCAGAGTCGACAGCCGCTAGGGTGTCTTCGGGAATATCCAGACTCAAGTCAGGCGCTGCCGGGTGCAGGGCCTGCTCGTGCAACTGGTCGAACAGTTTGGCCATGACCTGGGTCACCCGCGATTCGACACTGGCGTCGATGCGGCTGTGCTCGGTTTCAACCCGGCAGCCACCCGGCAACAGCGACTCGTCTTCGACGATGCGCCAGGTTTCTTCGTGGCGTTCGCGCAGGGCTTTGACCTGAGCGAAATCCTGCGGATTGACGTACAGACGCACGTTTTCCACGCCCAGCGGCAATAGCTTGAGGGCATCGCGCATGACGTGTTCGATCTGCGTTGAATCGATGGCCAGTTCGCGCTTGATCACCTGCTTGGTGATGTGTTGCACGAGATCGACCAGCGACTTTTCAATCTGGGTGTCTTGCTCGGCGATCGGTTCGAACAGGTTGGCCATCAGCAGCTCAAGGCTGGCGATTTTCGCCGCCAGCGCGGCTTCTGCTTCCTGGCGAACCTTCAGCGTGGTGCTGTGAAAACCTTCCTTTTCGCCGATGGCGAAGCCCTCGTTGTAAGCCTCCTGACGGATGCTTTCGAGTTCTTCCAGGGTCAGTGGCTGGACTTCTTCCAGCGGCACTTCTTCCATTTCCGGCGGTTCGGGTTCCGGCTCAGGCTCGGGTTCCGGCTTCGGCGGGTCGAAGCTGGGCAGCGCCCAGGATTCGAAACCACGAACATCGCGGGCGCGGATCAGATCCGTCACAGACTCGTCAGGCTTATCCATGGGCTTAGATCATTTCCTCGCCGCCCTTGCCACCGAGCACGATCTCGCCGGCTTCGGCCATACGACGGGCAATGGTGAGGATTTCCTTCTGGGCGGTCTCGACATCGCTGACGCGCACCGGGCCTTTGGCCTCGAGGTCGTCGCGCAACAGTTCGGCGGCACGCTTGGACATGTTCTTGAAGATCTTTTCCTTGACGCCTTCGTCCGAACCCTTGAGGGCCAGTACCAGCACGTCCGAAGACACTTCGCGCAACAGCGCCTGGATGCCACGGTCGTCGACGTCGGCAAGGTTGTTGAACACGAACATGAGGTCTTCGATCTGACCGGACAGGTCTTCGTCGACTTCGCGGATCGAGTCCATGAGCTGGCCTTCGATCGAGCTGTCGAGGAAGTTCATGATGTCGGCCGCACGCTTGATGCCACCCAGGGTGGTGCGCGAGGCGTTCGAGTTGCCGGAGAACTGCTTCTCGAGAATCTGGTTGAGTTCTTTCAAGGCGGCCGGTTGCACGGTGTTCAACGACGAGACGCGCAGAATGATGTCCAGACGCACTTTGTGGTCGAAGTTGCCGAGCACTTCACCGGCCTGATCCGGGTCGAGGTACGCGACCACGATTGCCTGGATCTGCGGGTGTTCGTAGCGGATCACGTCGGCGACGGCGCGCGGCTCCATCCATTTCAGGCTGTCGAGGCCGCTGGTGTTGCCACCGAGCAGGATGCGGTCGATCAGGCCGTTGGCCTTGTCTTCGCCCAGGGCCTGGGTGAGCATCTTGCGCACGTAGTCATCAGAGCCGACGCCGAGGCTGGTCTGATCGCCGACGATGTCGACGAACTCGCTCATCACCTGCTCGACCTGTTCGCGATGGACGTTGCCCATCTGCGCCATGGCCACGCCGACGCGCTGAACCTCTTTGGGGCCCATGTGGCGCAGCACTTGCGCAGCATCGGTCGAACCCAGGGACAGCAGCAGAATCGCGGCTTTGTCGACCTTGGTCAGTTTGACGGCGGCGGCTCGGTTATCACTCATCTGCGTTAATCCACTCTTTTACGACCTGAGCCACGCGACCCGGGTCTTCAGCTACCAGACTCTTGATTGCATTCAGCTGCGCGTCATAACCCTCGCTCGGGCTCGGCAACAGAATGCTCTGCGGACCACCGAGGCTCACGCGGTCGTTGGCCAGATCGCCGTCCAGGCCGCCCATGCCACCAAGTTCCACGTCGCTGCCCAGACCGGCCAGCTCCTTGCCTTTGCCACCGCCGGTGATGTTGTTGAGCACCGGACGCAGCACACCAAACACCAGTACGAGGATGAACAGCACACCCAGCACTTGTTTGACGATGTCCCAGAACCATGGCTGGGAGTAGAACGGAATATCGGCAATCACCTCGCCGCGTTCGGCAGAGAACGGCATGTTGATCACGCTGACGCTGTCGCCACGACTGGCATCGAAACCGACGGCGTCCTGCACCAGACGAGTGAAGCGCGCCAATTCGTCGGCAGTCCACGGCGCGCGGCTGGTTTCGCCGTTGGCCGGGTTGACCTTGACCTGATCATCGACCACCACCGACACCGACAGGCGACTGAGACGGCCCTGCTGCTGCTTGGTGTGGCTGATCGAACGGTCGAGTTCGAAGTTCTTCGTCGATTGTTGACGCTTGTCTGCCGGGTACGGTGCGAGCATCGGCTGGCCAGTGGCCGGGTCCATGATCTGCTGGCCGTTGGCGTCAACCAGTGGCTGGCCCGGCTGGATCATACCGGCCGGTGCGGCGGTGCCGCCGGTGGTCTGCGGCGCCGAGGCCGGCGATGGTGGCTGGTTGCTCAGGGCACCCGGCACACCTTGCGGGCCATTGCTCGCGGTGCGTTGTTCGTTGACCGACTGCTCGCTGCGCAACGCCGGTTGGTCCGGGTTGAACTGCTCGGCGGTCGATTCGACGGCACTGAAATCGATGTCGGCGGAGACTTCAGCCTTGTAGCGATCGTTGCCCAGTACCGGTTGCAGAATGTTGTGCACGCGCTGGGTGAGCATGCTTTCCATGCGACGGCTGTAATCGAACTGCTTGCCGGCCATGGTCATTTCAGAATTTTCGGCCTGATCGGAGAGCAGGTTGCCCTTCTGATCGACGACGGTGATCTGCGATTTGCTCAACTCTGGCACGGAAGTAGCTACCAGATTGATGATCGCCACCACCTGACCCGGTTCCAGCGAACGCCCGCTGTACAGCTCGACCAATACCGAAGCGCTCGGCTTGCGCTCGTCACGGACGAACACCGAACTCTTCGGAATCGCCAGGTGCACGCGCGCACCCTTGACGTTGTTCAGGCTGGAGATAGTGCGCGCCAATTCACCTTCGAGGCCGCGACGATAACGGGTCGCTTCCATGAACTGGCTGGTGCCCAGACCCTGTTCCTTGTCGAGAATTTCGAAACCGATGTTGCCGTCGCTGGGAGTGACACCAGCGGCAGCGAGTTTCATCCGCGCCCGGGACAGGTCGTCGGCCTTGACGAGCAAGGCGCCGGAATTGGGTTCTACGTTGTAAGGAATGTCAGCGGCGGCCAGGGTTTCCATGACCTGCTTGGCGTCCATGCCGGCAAGGCTGCCGTACAGTGGACGGTAATCCGGCTGCTGCGACCACAGCACCACGGCAAAGCCAATCGCCACGCTCGCAGCCAGACCGACCAACAGGCCGACCTGACGCAGCACGGTCATCTGGGAAAGGTTTTCCAGAAAGGACAGGCCGAACAGCGGCGGTTTGCCGTCGATCGGGGTGGCCTTGGCCGGAACGTTATCAGCGACTGCTTCTGCCATGACTTATTTCGCCCTTAAACCGGCATCTGCATGATGTCTTGGTAAGCCTGGACCAGTTTGTTGCGCACCTGGGTCAGAGCCTGGAACGACACGCTGGCTTTTTGCGACGCAATCATGACGTCAGTCAGGTCGACGCCGCTCTTGCCGATCTCGAACGCATTGGCCAGTTGAGTCGACGCCTGTTGGGTATCGCTGACTTTATTGATCGCCTGACCGAGCATGTCGGAAAAGCTGCTGCCCGCGATTTCAGGGACAGCGGCAGTCGATTTACGCGCAGACATGGCATCCACTTTCATGGCCTGCATGTCCATCATCAACCGATTAAATTCAATACCTTGGCTCATGGTCTACTCTCTTGGGCGGCCCGCAATTTTTTGACACTCACTCGGCGGGTACACAGGTATTAGCAACAAGGGTGCCAGCTCATGGGCACCCTTCTGAGAAAAGCATCTGGATGTTTTGCAGCATCAATCAGGTGGCGAACAGATAGCCTTCGACGTCCATCCCGGCGTCGCGCATTTGCGCCAGTTTGTAGCGCAGGGTACGCGGGCTGATGCCGAGTTTTTCGGCAGCTTCCTTGCGCCGGCCACGCTCGGCGCGCAGGGTGTCGATGATCATCTGAAACTCCCGGCGGCGCAGGTCATCGCCCAGGGCGCCGGAAGAATCCGCCTCGATTTCTACCTCGCGGATCACCGGTGCCGCGACCGGCGACGGCGCAAATGTCACCGCACCGCTCAGGCAAAAATCCTGCGGCTGAATCAAACCGCCCTGCTGCAGAATCAACGCACGCTGAATGGCGTTGTCCAGTTCACGCACATTGCCCGGCCACGGATATGCGGTCAGGCAGGCTTGCGCTTCGGGCGATAGCTTCGCTGCGGCGTGCTTCATTTTATTGACGTGTTTGGCCAACAACTTTTCCGCCAGCGGCAGGATATCGGCAGTGCGCTCGCGAAGTGGACGCCACGCCAGGGGGAAAACCGACAAGCGGTAAAACAGGTCTTCGCGAAAACGCCCCGCCGCCACTTCACCGGCCAGATCGCGGTTGGTCGTGGCGACCACGCGAATATCCAGACTGATCGGCTTGCGGGCGCCCACGCGCTCGACTTCGCGCTCTTGCAGAACACGTAACAACTTGGCTTGCAGGCCCAGCGGCATTTCGGAAATTTCGTCGAGCAGAATGGTGCCGCCGTCCGCCTGCTCGAACTTGCCGGCCTGCGAGGCGATAGCACCGGTGAACGAACCTTTCTCATGACCGAACAGCGTCGCTTCGAGCATGTTGTCGGGAATCGCCGCGCAGTTGATCGCAATAAAGGGCTGACTGGCCCGCCGCGATTGCTGGTGAATGTAGCGCGCCAGCACTTCCTTACCGGTACCGGACTCGCCGGAGATCAACACAGTCGAGTCACTGCGCGCGACCCGTGCGGCCAGCTCAAGCAGTTGCGCACTCGCCGGTTCAACGGCGACGGGGCCTTCCGCTTCGCCAGCGTCAATGCTGCCCAAGGCATGCCGCGCCACCAGATCGAGCAGCGCTTTGGGCTCGAACGGCTTGACCAGATAATCCGCTGCACCCTGGCGCATGGCATCGACCGCACGTTCGACCGCGCCGTGGGCAGTCATCAGCAGCACCGGCAACTGCGGGTGGCGCGCGCGCAGCAGGGCGAGCAATTGATGTCCGTCCATGCCTGGCATGTTGACGTCGCTGACCACCAGGCTGAAAGCTTGCTGCGCGACAGTCGTCAGTGCTTCTTCGGCGCTGCCGACGGCGTGATAGTCGTGGCCGGCGAGCAGCAGCGTATCGGCCAGCGCCTCGCGCAACGAACGGTCATCCTCGACCAGCAACACCTTGATGCCCATGACGTTTATTCAACTCCTTGTGCAGCGGAAAACAGTGGCAGGCTAACCTGCGCGCAGGTGCCGCGCCCGACTCGCGAGCGCAGGGTCAATTCTCCCTGATGCGCGCGAGCCACTGCTTTGACCACGGTCAGGCCAAGGCCGGTCCCGGTGACTTTGGTAGTAAAAAAAGGCTCGCCAAGGCGCGCCAAAACTGTCGGCTCAATACCGCTGCCGTTGTCGCTGACACACAGACGCAGCGTATTGCCTCTGGTGTAGCAATGCACTTTCAGGCGCGCCTCGCCGGCGCTCGCCTGAATGGCGTTTTCAATCAGATTCAGTAATGCCCCGACCAGTGTGTCGCGGTTGCACAGCAGCTCACCGGCATGGCTGTCGCACTGCCAGCGGATTGGCAGATCCTGCACGTGGGTCAGCGCCGCAGCCTGCAGCGATTGCATCAAGGCATCAGGGGTGAGGCGGTCGGTCAGCGGCAATTCACCGCGAGCGAACACCAGCATGTCGCGCACTTGATGTTCGAGTTCGTGCAGACGCTCCTTCAGGCGGCCGGCGAAGCGCTGCTGGGTTTCCACCGGCAATTGCTGCTCAGTCAAATGACTGGCGTAGAGCAACGCGGCGGACAGCGGCGTACGAATCTGATGAGCCAGAGACGCGACCATGCGGCCCAGCGAAGACAAGCGCTCGTGCCGTGCCAGTTGATCTTGCAGATGACGGGTTTCAGTCAAGTCGTTGAGCAGCACCAACTGCCCCGGCTCGGCGTCCAGCGAGCGGGTGGCAATCGACAGGCGTCGACCATTTTTCAGGGAAATTTCATGACCGTCGTCTTCACGGGGAGCGAAGCAGCGTGCAATCACATGGCGCCATAGCTCGCCTTCGAGTGGCGAGCCGAGCAAGTCGATGGCGGCCGGGTTGGCCTCGCGCACCAGACCGTGGCCGTCGATGACGATGACGCCGCCGGGCAACAGGTCGAGGAGGTTTTGCAAGCGATTGGCCAGGCGCTCTTTTTCCGCCAGTTCCTGCATGCGCTGGGCGCTGACCACGGCCAGTTCACCCTTGAGTTCGGTGACCCGCGCTTCGAGCAGGCTGTATGAGTCAGTCAGCTGACTCGACATCTGGTTGAACAGCTGGAAGGCCTGCTCAAGTCCCTGACGACTTGCCTGCTCTACGGACGAGGGTTGCCCCACGATATTGGAGGCAGAAGAGATCTGGGCGGCTTGGGGCATTGGGCTCTCTCGCTTGGCTGACCGTCAGTGAAACGGAACGTTGCGAGGGCTATAGCAATACCCGTGCCTAAAAAAAACCGCTTATAAATGAAGCGCTTGAAAAACAGGCGTCAATCATCCGCCTGTTCGTCTCCTCCAGCCCGGCTCATGCCGTACTTGCGCATCTTCTCGACCAGGGTCGTGCGGCGAATACGCAGACGCTCAGCGGCACGAGCCACAATGCCATTGGCGTCGTCCAGCGCCTGCTGAATCAGGCCCTGCTCCAAGCCACCGAGGTAGTCCTTGAGGTCGAGGCCTTCCGGCGGCAATAGTGCGTTGGCGCTGAAGTCAGGCGTATGGCCGTTGATCGCCACGCGCTCTTCCAGATCGCTGCGCAGGCTGTCGACCATCTGCTCGTCTTCGTCGTCGACGTAGCGGAATTTCTTCGGCAACTCGACCACGCCGATCACGCCGTACGGATGCATGATCGCCATGCGCTCGACGAGGTTGGCCAGCTCGCGGACGTTGCCCGGCCAGCCGTGACGGCACAGCGACATGATCGCCGCTGAGTTGAAACGGATCGAACCGCGCTTCTCGTGTTCCATGCGCGAGATCAATTCGTTCATCAGCAGCGGGATGTCCTCGACGCGCTCACGCAGCGGTGCCATCTCGATCGGGAACACGTTCAGGCGATAATAGAGGTCTTCGCGGAACGAGCCGATCTCGATCATGCTTTCGAGATTCTTGTGCGTTGCGGCAATGATGCGCACGTCGACGCTTTGGGTCTTGTTGCTGCCTACGCGCTCGAAGGTACGCTCTTGCAATACGCGCAGCAGCTTGACCTGCATCGGCAGCGGCATATCGCCGATTTCGTCGAGGAACAGCGTGCCGCCGTTGGCCAGTTCAAAGCGCCCGGCACGGCTGGTGATCGCGCCGGTGAAGGCGCCCTTCTCGTGGCCGAACAGTTCGCTTTCGAGCAGCTCTGCCGGGATCGCCCCGCAGTTGACTGGCACGAACGGCGCGTCGCGACGTTTGGAGTGATAGTGAAGGTTGCGCGCGACCACTTCCTTGCCGGTGCCGGACTCGCCGAGGATCAGCACGCTGGCGTCAGTGTCGGCGACCTGCTGCATCATCTGCCGCACGTGCTGAATCGCACGGCTGGTGCCGACGAGGCTGCGGAAAAGATTGGGTTCGCGATGACGGCCGCGTTCACGGGCCTGGTCGTACATTTCGCGATAGACCTGGGCGCGGTGCAGCGAATCGAGCAATTTGCTGTAGCTGGGCGGCATTTCCAAGGTCGACAGCACGCGGCGACGCTGGTCTTCAGGCAAATCAACGGAAGAATTATCGCCCATTAACAAAACCGGAAGGAACTCATCCCAGGTTCCGAGTGTCTTTAGCAAGCCCAAAAGCGCGCCAGGAGCATTGACCGTCCCGATCAATACGCAAATGACCTCACGACTAGACGACAAAGAGCCGACTGCCTGCTGCCAGTCATGGCTGCCGCAGGGTAAATTTTCTTCGCCAAGAAAATTCAGAATCACCGCCAGGTCGCGGCGGCGGACGCTATCGTCATCGATCAGCAGAATTTTGGTTTCACGCCACATGCAATAGCAACTTCCCTAGTCAACTCAATGCCCGAAAAATAAGGCAAGCGAGACGCTTGCAGGACACCATGTGCCTGTAGACGCCCTAAACCTGATAATAGCCACTAGTTAAGTCAAAAAACCGTGCACAGTCAAATTTATGGCGCACATCTCTGGTTTAACTGACGGTTAATCAACCAAACAGATGGTAAACCTTTGCAGCCTTTTGCGCTTGGGTGATCTGCGACATCTCGTTGGCTATCGCCTGCCGCTCGCCCATTGCTACCTCGAGAAGCTCTTTGTAGACGAATAGCAGCTCCTCAAGGTTGTCGCGCAGTGCCACTTCGTCCAGCGAAGCTTCCGCCATGACGTCTTCCATGCAGGAACGGCAAGCCAGGTCCAACTCACCAATGGCTTCCCAGTTTCGTTCGGCCAATGCTCCGACCAACGCTTCACGGGTATCGGCTATTCGCTGCAATACAAGACTCATGGTGATCTCCTTCAGAACTGCGGAGCCGGCACGGGCGCGATGGCGTCCCAACCTTCTTTGACCGTTGTCAGCAGGCCGGCGACTTCATCGAGCACACGTGGGTCGCTGCTGATGTTCGCCTCGGCAAGACGCTTCATCATGTAGATGTACAGGCCATCCAGATCGGCCAGCGCCTCGGCGTTGTTCTCAAGATCGAGGCCTTCACGCAGGCCACTGACGATGCCGATGGCCTTGCTGATCGCCGTGCACTTGCCGGGAATGTCCTTGCGTTCGATGGCGCCTTTGGCCTGCGCAATCCGGGCCAGGCCACCTTCCATCAACATTTGCACCAAACGGTGCGGGCTCGCTTCGGACGTCTGCGCATGGGCGCCGACTTTCTGGTACTGCCGAAGGGCTAACATCGGGTTCATGTTCTACCTCATTGCCACGTTGACTCGTATAACCAGTGTATCGCCAACCGGTCCGAAAACTTTAGATCAAAAGACAAAAACCCGGCGCACGCTGATAAAGCGTAGCCGGGTTTTTGTCGTTACTGACTGTTACTTCGCGGACTGCTGAGCGTTCAGCGAGCTGAAGAACGACGTGATGTTGCTCGCCGTTGCCTTCATCTGCCCTACCAGCAAGTCCATGGCATTGTACTTGGCGGTCAATGTCGTCGTCAGGTTGGCCACGCGCAGATCCAGCGCCGCCTGCTGCTTTTGCAGGCTCGATGTCAGATTAGTCAGGTTGGAACTGCGCTGATCGAGCAGCCCACCAGTCTTGACGTACGGATCAACCGCCGCAGTCATACGCGCCAACAGACCATTCTTGGAATCGGTGCCGCTGAACAGTTGTTGAACCTGGCCAGCCATGCCAGGGATTTCCATACGCTTGTTGAATACTGCGGTATCGAGCGTCAGCAAACCGGTTTTACTGTCAGTCAAGACACCCATCTGCGAGAGCACGGACAATTGCCCCGCTCCGCCCGCCCCTGGATCTGTCAACTGAGCACGCACGTCCGCCATCAACGAACGCGGCAGAGCGTCACCGGTGAACGCCGCCGAAACGGTCAAATTGCCATCGGCATCCGGCGTTGCCTTGGACAAGGTGTCGATGGTTTTCTTAAGGGTGTTATAGGAATCGATGAACGATTGCAGCGATGTCTGGATGCCGGCGGTATTGGTCGCAACCGAAACGGTCGCTGGCGTTGCGACGCCATTGACCAACGGACTGGCAGCAGTCAGGTTAAGCGTCATGCCGCTGATCGCACCGGTCACGGTATTGGTCTTGCTGGTAACGGCCAGTCCGTCGATGGTCAGGCTAGCGTCCTTGGCCACATCACCGACCGCACCGGATGCCCCTGCCGCAGGACTGTCACCCATCTTCTGGGTGCCATCGATTTCGAGGCCGGCGATACCGCTGACCTGCAGGTCCATGCCGGCGCCCGTCTTGTTGGAGCTCAGTACCAGACGCGAGGCGCCGGTACTGTCAGTCACGATGTTCGCGGAAATGCCATTGCTGGACTGCGCGGTGTTGATCGCATCGCGCGTGGACTGCAAGGTGGCATTGGCCGGAATCGCGACATTGTAATCAATGCCATTCTGACTGATTTTCAGAGTACCACTCGGAATGGCACTGGCGGCCCCGCCGGCAAAGGCGGCACTGGCAACTTTCGAGCCGGTGGCCAGGTTTTTCACGACGACGCTGTAAGTACCCGGTACGGCGGTTTTATCCGAGGTAGCACCGACAACCGATGGGGTGTCAGACGTTGCGGTAAAACCGGCAAACGCCGGACTCGAAGCTTTGTTCAGATCGCCCATCGCTTTCTGATACGCAGCCAGTGCACTTTTCAGCGAACCGACACCGGAAATCTTCAGGCTGTTGGTTTTGGTTGCAGTATCGATCTGCGTCTGCTTGGCAGACTTGTCGGCGTTGACCAGCGCGGTCACGATCGCGCCGATGTCCAGGCCGGAACCCAGTCCGGAACCCGGTAGAATTGGACTTGCCATGTGCATCTCCCTTCAGATTGCTGCCATTCTTTTGACCGTTACACGCGTCCTGAGAACGAACAAACACTATTCATGCCATTTATCAGACTTTGGCGTCGAACAATACATGACTTGCATTGGCGAGGCTGTCGGCCAGTTTGAGGGCTTCGGCGGAAGGAATCTGTCGAACGACTTCACCCGTCTCGCTCGCGATCACCTTGACGATGACCTTGCCGGAATGCTCGTCGATCGAGAACTCCAGATTACGCTTGATCGACTGGACGAACTTTTCGATCTCTTGCACCGCCAGTTTCAACTTGGCGCCGTCCGCATCCTGATCCTTGGCAGCGACCGGCGCTTCAGTCTTTTGGACTTTGGGCAGCTCTGACGGTTTGTCAGCAACCGGTGTCACTGGCTTGGGAGCCGGATAAGACACGTTAAGCTTTACGCTCATGTCCATGCCCATCACCTCTTAACGTAAAAAAGCGAGAGAGCACGACAAGCGCACTCCCCCGCTTAAACTCATTCCGAAATTACTGAAGCAGCTTCAGTACAGCGGAAGGCAGTTGGTTGGCTTGAGCCAGTACGGAGGTCGAAGCTTGCTGCAGAGTCTGCTGCTTGGTCAGGTTAGCAGTTTCAGCGGCGAAGTCGGTGTCCTGTACACGACCCTGAGCAGCGGTAGTGTTTTCAGTGATGTTCTGCAGGTTCTGGATGGTGCTGGTCAGACGGTTTTGCGAAGCACCCAGGCTGGCACGGGTTGCACCGATGTTAGCGATAGCTGCGTCGATTGCAGTGATCGCGCTGTCGATGGCGACGGCAGCGTCAGAAGGGGTGGCGCCAGTCAGTACAACAGTGCCGCTGCCAACCGACAGGCTGACGGCGTCGAACTTGGAGCTCAGTACCAGGTCGATGTGGTTAGCCGAACCGGTGTTTGCGCCCACTTGCAGGGTCACAGTGCCAGCCGAACCGTCCAGCAGGTTTTTGCCGTTCAGGTTGGTCGAAGCCGAGATACGGGTGATCTCGTCGGACATCTGAGCGAATTCAGCGTTGGTAGCGGTCTGGTCAGCAGTGCCGTTGGTACCGTTACGGGCTTTAACAGCCAGTTCACGCATACGCTGCAGGATGTCGGTAGTAGCTTGCAGAGCGCCTTCAGCGGTCTGGGCAACGGAGATACCGTCGTTGGCGTTCTGGATGGCCTGGGTGTTACCGCGGATCTGCGAAGACATACGGTTGGAGATCTGCAGGCCAGCGGCGTCGTCTTTGGCGCTGTTGATTTTCAGGCCGGAAGACAGGCGCTGCATCGAAGTGGACAGAGCGTCGGAAGCGCGGTTCAGGTTTTTCTGAACGTTCAACGATGTGGTGTTGGTGTTTACTGTTAAAGCCATGACGAATTCCTCGTTGGTTGGGTACTGCGGCTTCCGGCCCTGGCAACCGCCGGGTATGGCCTAGAGAACCTTCGTAATAGTTATCGTCGGGATTGCAGGTTGCTTGAGGGCTTTTTGAAAAAATTTTGCCATCACCACGCCACCCCCGAGAAAACAAAGACTTAGCAGCACATCCAGCGCGAAAAAATGACGTCATAAAACCGCCTGTAACGCAAAGCCGCGGGCCAGTGCTGCGCAGCGGTTCAGCGCCTGGCACTTTCCAGCAATTCGACCAGTTCGTATTCCATATAGTCAGCCAGGCCCAACCAGTTCTGGCGCTCCTGACAGTCGAGCATTTGCGTGAGCACCTGTGCCCACGCCTGCTGGATACCCACTGAGGCAGACGCCAGACATTGCTGGGCCTGTTCGAATACATCGACCATCGTCAGTGCCGCCTCAACGTCACGCCCAAGGCGAAACAACGCGGCACACTGACGACACTGATCCTGACATTGACTCAGCGCACTCATTGCACGAACTCCGGATTGAAAGCGGTCCCGGCAATCAATGCACCGGCGCGGCTGCTGTTGAGAAATTCGACCTTTGGATGCGCGGCGATATAACGCTCAAGCACACACAGATATCCGCGAAAATTCAGCTGAGTACTGACGCGCTGACCGTGGCCATCGCGCACCCAGTGCCTCGCCTGGGCCAGCGGCGGGCCCAGATCACCGTCGTCCCAACCGGCGTGGGTCTTGTTCATCGGGAAAGCGAAGTCAGCGCCAAACAGAGTGATTCGGCTCGCGCCCATTTTTACCGCGAGATCCACCGCCGGATGAATCACGCTGCCGCCGACGTGCAGCTCGCCGCGTGGATACTGTTTTTGCAGCTCGGCATAGATCGGGCTGGCCGAATAGCCGCCATAGCGCTTGCCCTTCCATGCCTTCAATACCTGCGGGTCGCTCATCGGCAGGTACACCAGCGTAATGCCGTCAGACGTCTGAAAGGGCAGATGCCGAAAGCCGATGCGCTGATCGATGCTAACCACCAGATCAGGCACGATGCCATGTTCGCGCAACGGTCGATAAGCGGTATCAACACAGATGAACAACGGCCGCTCAGCAAGCTGACGAATCGCCGCCAGACGTTCGAAATGCTGCTCCAGCGTCGGTCCGGTGGCGATTACGTAGATTTCACGTCCAGCGCAACTGCCGAACAGCTGCGCGACATCGTCATCGCCAAGCAACACCGGCAGACATTCCTGCAAGCGTTGCTGGATTTCTGGCGACTGCGGATCGAAATCACGATTGTTGAACGTCAGGTGCACTTCATTGATCAGCCGGTCGCGGATCTTCGCGTTGAAGTCATCGGCCAGCAGCATCTCGGCGGGCAAGGCAAAGAACGGCGTGAAGAAGTCCGGGTGATCACCCGCGTAAAACAGTTCGACACGGGGATCCTGCAGCCACTGGCGCTGATCGAGCAGTTGCAGCACCAGTGCGAACAGCGCGCCATTGAGAATGTGCACGTAGAGGCGCTCGAGCCCCGCACGTTCAAGAAGCACGCCGGGCAAGTCGCCCAGGCCGGTGCCATAGACATGGAGTTGCGGTTTTTCCGGCAGGCTTGCCGCCTGAACCTGCGCCTCGTACAGACGATCATGGCGACTGGTCAACTGAATGCCGTCAACGCTCAGCGTCGAGCCCAGCCCTTGCACGAGTTCGGCCTGTACGGACGCGCTGTCTTCAGCCATCAATCGCTCGAACAGCGCCGGCCAGCGCCGTTGCAACACCTCGGCATTGGCTTGGAAAAACTCGCTCATGGCGCCTCGCGCTCCTTCTCGGGCAAAAAAATAGCGTTCAAGGTTAACCTTGAACGCTATTTTTGTATCAGTGGTTTTTGCAGCAGCTTACGGACGATAGATGATCGCCGAGCCCCACGACAGACCGACACCAAAACCGCTCAGTGCAACGCGCTGCCAGTCGGAATCAAGCACGTGTTTTTCCAGCAGCAGCGGAATGCTCGACGACACGGTGTTGCCGGTTTCGACCATGTCCTTGATGAACTTCTCCGGCTCGCCTTCGAAGCGTCGCGCCACGGCGTCGACAATCGCCGCGCTGCCCTGGTGGATGCAGAATGCGTCGATGTCATCGGCCTTGAGATTGGAATCGTCGAGCAACTCGTGCAAGTGTGCCGGGACTTTCAGCAATGCGAAGTTGAACACCTGACGACCGTTCATGAAGAACACGCCGTTGCTCACTTTCAAGTGCGGTGCGCCGGAACCGTCGGTGCCGAACTTGGCCTTGCCCAGTGCCCAGGTCGGGTGTTCGCCCATCCACGTTGCCGTGGCGGCATCGCCAAACAGCATGGTGGTGTTGCGGTCTTCCGGGTCAACGATTTTCGAGTACGGGTCAGCAGTGATCAGCAGGCCGTTCTTCAGGCCGGCGGCTTCCATGAAGCCTTTGATCGCGTAGATGCCGTAGACGTAACCGGAGCAGCCCAGGGAAATGTCGAACGCCGCGACGTTGGTCGGCAGGCCCAGTTTGTCCTGAACGATGGCAGCGGTGTGCGGCAGACCTTCTTCGTCACCATTCTGGGTGACGACAATCAGCGCATCGATCGATTCACGCTTCAGTTCAGGGTTGCTGGCAAACAGCGCATTGGCCGCTTCCACGCACAGGTCGGAGGTTTCCTGCTCAGCGTCTTTGCGCGGCAGGAACGCCGAACCGATCTTGCCAAGGATGAATTCTTCATCCTTCTCGAATTTTGCACCTTGTGCGTAATTGTCCACGCCGGCTACAGGAACGTAGCTCGCAATGCTTTTTATGCCAATCATTACGGCTTCCCAATAAAAAACAGCCCAAAACCACCGCTCGCAAGGATTCGAGGGGCGCCGACAAACAGAAAACGGCCGCCACAACGGGCAGCCACGGGAAGCGCAAAGGGCTATCACTGGAACCGCAAAACGGGCCAGGCGCCATCTCCCCGGTCAATACAATACAGTGAAGATGCGCGTTATGACTCGCAGGTCACGCTATTTTGCCGAATCGATGGCAGATTGGCCTATTCGACCAGCGACCAATTCAGCGGCGTACCGCGCTTGATCGCGGTGCGCGCACGGCGTCCGAGGACGGCTTCGGTGTGCTTGGGCGGCAGACCGAGACCTGGGCGAATCGCGCGCAGATTATCCCCGGTAAAGGCTTCACCGGCAGCCATGTCAGCAGTGACATACAGCGAGCGGCGATAGACCAGCGACTTGCGCTCGGCCTCGGTCGGGCCGTACTGAACATGTCCCATCGCCTGCCAGGCACGCTCGGTTTCGACGACCAGACTGGCCAGCTCCGCCGGTTCCAGAGAAAAACTCGCGTCAACACCGCCGGCCGAACGGTCGAGGGTGAAGTGCTTTTCCACCACGGTCGCGCCCAGCGCCACCGCTGCCACCGACACGCCCACACCCATCGAATGATCCGACAGCCCCACCTCGCAACCAAACAGCTCGCGCAGATGCGGGATCGTGCGCACGTTGCTGTTGAGGGGCGTGGCCGGATAGGTGCTGGTGCACTTGAGCAACACCAGATCCTTGCACCCGGCCTCGCGTGCGGCACGCACGGTTTCATCCAGTTCGGCGATGCTGGCCATGCCGGTGGAGATGATCAGCGGTTTGCCGGTCGCTGCCACTCGACGGATCAACGGCAGATCGGTGTTTTCAAAACTGGCAATCTTGTACGCCGGCACTTCAAGGCTTTCGAGAAAATCCACCGCGCTGTCATCGAACGGTGTCGAGAACGCGAGCATCCCCAACGCCTTGGCCCGAGCAAAAATCGGCGCGTGCCACTCCCACGGTGTGTGAGCTTTTTCGTAGAGATCGTAGAGCGACGTGCCGGCCCACAGACTGCCCGGATCCTTGATGAAGAATTCGCCTTCAGCCAGATCCAGGGTCATGGTCTCGGCAGTGTAGGTTTGCAGCTTCAAGGCATGCGCCCCGGCCTTGGCTGCCGCCTCAACGATTTGCAGGGCGACGTCGAGGGACTGGTTATGGTTGCCGCTCATTTCGGCAATGATGAACGGCGGCGCATCGGCACCGATGGTGTGGTGGCCAATCTTGAAACTAGGCATGCGGGTGATCCTTCAAAACACGGCTGAACGCACAGGTTTCCTGGGTGAACCCGGCGTCGCGAAAGACTTTCAATGAGGACTGATTGGCGGGCACGACCCGCGCAGTGATGCGCGTCAATTGCGGCCAGTGCGCAGCGACAAATGCTTCGCCACGACTGAGCACTGCCCTGCCCCAACCGAGGCCGAAACGCCCCTCCAGCAAATAGATCGACACTTCGGCATCGAACCCGCGCAAGTCGTAGCGCAGCACCCCGACCGGGCCGTCGTCCGCCTCGGCAATCAACAGCAGCCGCTGAGGGTTGCGCAAACTGGCCGTCAACCAGTTCAGATGCTGCGCCCAATCGATCACGCCGGTTTCCAGCGACCAGCGCCGTACCGCTTCTGCATTACGCCCATCGAACAGCAACTGCGCATCGTCCAGCGTCGCCGGGCGCAGTTTCAGCACCGCACCGGCCAGCGCCGCCGCCACACGCTCAGCACCGCGGCCATCGACCAGTTGCCGCGAGCGCTCGGCGAGGCTGCGGCGTAGAAAATGATTGTTCACGACGAATCCGACCGCATCACGCAACTGCTCGACGCTGACCTGCTCGCGAGCCCCCATGAACACATGCGCACCGGCAGCGGCCATGACTTCGCCGTTGGCCTGCTGATTGTTCGCCACGGCGATGCAGAGGGTCGGCAAACCCAGCGCAGCGCGCTCCCAACTCGTGCCGCCGCCAGCGCCGATGAACAGGTCGGCTTCAGTCATGCGCTGATGGAAATCGCTGACGAAACTGTGCAGGCGCCAGTTCGATCGCGTCTCGGCCAACGCTTGCATCTGCGTCCACGCCGGGTTGTCGGCGCCAGCGACGAAGTCCACCTGCAACTCAGTGAAATCCGCCAACGCCAACATCGCGTGATGAGTCTGCCTCGCCGCGTCGAAACCGCCGAAATTGACCAGCACGCGCCGCGCCTGCGGCTTGATCTCGATCGCTTCGCAGTTGAATTCATCGCGCAACATGGCGTAGCGCGGGCCGAGCAAGGTGCGACAGCCTGGCGGCAGCAGCGGCGCGTAGTTTTCGCTAAGACCGGACAGGTTCTGATTGAGCAGCAGATCGACGCTGTAGCGCCGCGTGGCCAGATCATCCACGGCGGCGATTCGATGCGCCCAGCGCCGGGCAGCGGTTTGCCAGTGATGATCGAGGCCATAATGGTCGACGATGATCCAGTCGAACGGTGCCCGCCCGTCCAGCAGCAGGCCCAGTGCATCAATATCGAACTGCCACGGCAACATCGATTCGATGGCCTGCAGCGGGTCTTCGTCACGATAGCGCTCGGGCAGCGCGAAGGTCTCGAAGCCCTCGGCATTCAGGGCGTCGAGTCGATGCCCCGGCAAACGCCGACAGGCAAATGCGACATGACTGCCCTGCCCGCGCAACACCCGCGCCAATGTCAGACAGCGGGCGATATGGCCGCTGCCAATGGTCGGCGAAGCGTCGGCACGAATCAGCACCCTCATTGCAGCTCTCCGCCGGCCTTGAGCGCGGCGTACAGGTATTCGGCGCGTTGCCAGTCCTCGGGAGTGTCGATGTCCTGGACCAGATGACGCGGCAGGATCACCGGCAGGCTGGCTGGCGAATACAGCACATCACCGCGCAACCACGCCTCGCTGCGCCCCCAATAAAACTGCCCGGCGTCCTGAAACGCCTCGGGCAAGTCCTGCGAACGAGTATTGCGAAACTCGGGATACAACGCCGTCAAGGCGCCGTCCCCGTCGACTGTCAGTGCCCGCTGTACCGGAAACGCGAAATCGCAGACCGAGAACGCAAATGATCGATGCGGATGCTGCTCCAGCAACTCCAAACCCTGACGCAGATAACGTGCCTGCAACAGCGGCGCAGTGGCGTAAATGCAGCAAGCGAAATCGAAGGACGGCAACTGCTGCAGTGCGTGCACGATGACCGCCGCAGTGCCGGTGAAATCATCGGCCAGATCGGCCGGGCGCATGAACGGTACCTGCGCACCGTGCGCCCTCGCGATGTCGGCAATTTCGGCATCGTCGGTGCTGACCACGACCTGCTCGAACAAACCTGATTCCAGCGCTGTGCGGATCGAGCGGACAATCATCGGCACGCCCACGAACGGCAAGAGATTCTTGCGCGGGATACGCTTGCTGCCGCCACGGGCAGGGATGATTGCGACGTTGCTCAAGGGCGTTTTTCCAACAGGAACCAGGTGATGTCATCGGCCGGAAATTGCCGATCACGGTGATAGACGAAGCCATAGTCGAGCAGTTGCAAATCGGCATAGCGATCAAGCATTTCCCCGGCAAAATCGCGCTTGAACAGCTTGCCGCTGTTACCGCGGTAAGCAATTTCCATCGGCGCCGGATTGTAGTACTCGGCGATCAGGATGTAGCGCTGGCTCAGCTCGTACATCTGCGCATAGGCGCGCGGCAACAGCTCGGGAGCCAGATGGATCAGCACGCCTTTGCTCAATGTCAGATCGTAGCGGCGCTCGACAGGAAAATCGAACAACGAGCCGTGCCAGATTTGCGCGATGTCCAGCGCCTGCGCCTGCGCGCACGCGCTTTCGTTGATCTCGACACCGAACAGTTCGCAACGCGGCAATAACTGACGCAATGCCTGCAAATTGTTGCCGGCGTTAGTACCCAGCTCCAGCAGACTGTCGACGCGCCCCGCGCGGCTCAGCGCTTTGGCGAAAAAGCCAAGGTTGCCCGCCACCAGCGCCTGGCCGACGTTGCGCTCAACGTACTGGTTGCCGAATTCACCCTGCCAGAACCTTTCCTGCTCGCTCAGATCGCGCATACACAGTCTCGTCTACCGCCGCAGCGGTCATCGTTCGGTCAGTCGGCGCAGTTGCTCGACTACATGATCCTGCTGCTCATCGCTCAGCAAGGGGTACAGCGGCAAGCTGATGGCTTGAGCGTAATAGCGTTCAGCCTCGGGAAAATCGCCCTCTGCAAACCCCAGACCCTGATAGTAAGGCTGCAAGTGCACGGGAATGTAGTGCAGATTCACGCCAATACCGGCGGCGCGCAAACCTTCGAAGACCTGACGATGACTGAGGCTGATGCGCTCGGTCTGCAAGCGAATCACATACAAGTGCCAGGCCGACTCCGCCTCTTCCTGCGGGCTCGGCAACGTCACCGGCAAATACGCCAGCAAGCGATCATAGCGCGCCGCCAGTTCACGGCGCCGGGCGACAAACTCATCCAGTTTGCCCAGCTGTGACAGTCCCAGCGCCGCTTGCAGATCGGTGATCCGGTAATTGAAGCCCAGCTCGACTTGCTGGTAATACCACGCCCCGTGGCTCGGCTCGGTCATGTGCTCGGGATCGCGGGTCATGCCGTGGCTGCGCAGGCGTCGCAGACGTTCGGCCAGCGCCGGGCGATTGGTCAGGATCATGCCGCCCTCGGCGCTGGTGATGATCTTCACCGGGTGAAAACTGAACACCGTCATTGCCGCAAATTCGCCACAACCGACCGGGCGCCCGGCGTAGCTGGCGCCCACCGCGTGCGAGGCGTCTTCGATCACGGTGAAGTGGTAGCGCTCCGCCAGTTCGGCGATGCGCCGCATATCGCAGCTCTGCCCGGAGAACGCGACGGCGACGAGGACTTTGGGCAACGTGCCGTCGCGCTCGGCCTGTTCGAGCTTCGCTTCAAGGGCAAAGGCGTCGAGGTTCCAGGTCAATGGATCGATGTCGACGAAATCAACCTCTGCGCCGCAATAGCGCCCGCAGTTGGCCGAAGCCAGAAACGTATTCGGCGAGGTCCACAAGCGATCGCCCGGCCCCAGATCAGCGGCCAGACAAGCAATGTGCAGCGCCGCGGTGGCGTTGCACACCGCCACGGCGAAATCGGCCTGGCAACGCGCGGCCATCGCCTGTTCGAAGCGTTCGATGGTCGGCCCCTGGGTCAGCCAGTCCGATTGCAACACCTCGACCACCGCATCGATGTCTGCCTGATCGAGGCTCTGCCGACCGTAAGGAATCATACCGACAGCTTCGCGTGCAGATCGGCGATCTGCCCCACTGAAAGGAAATGCGGGTTGGTATCCGAGCGATACTCGAAATCCTCGTCCACGGCACGGCCACGTTCACCGAGTTTATCGACGGCGAAATCGACGTCGACGCTGGTAAAACGAATCGACGGCTGAATCGTGTAATGGTCGTCAAACTCAAGGGTCATCCGCGCATCGTCCAGCGGCACCATCAGTTCGTGCAGCTTCTCACCGGGACGAATGCCGACGTTCTTGTGCGGCAGATGCTCGGCCATGCCGCGCGCCAGATCAACGATGCGGATCGACGGGATCTTCGGCACGAACACTTCGCCGCCGTGCATGCGAGCGAAGCTATCGAGGACGAACTGCACGCCATGATCAAGGGTGATCCAGAATCGGGTCATGCGCTCGTCGGTGATCGGCAATTCTTGCGCGCCGTCAGCGATCAGCTTGCTGAAGAACGGCACCACCGAGCCGCGCGAGCCAGCGACGTTGCCGTAGCGCACCACGGCGAAACGGGTCTGCTGCTCGCCGGCAATGTTGTTGGCGGCGACGAACAATTTGTCCGAAAGCAGCTTGGTCGCGCCGTACAGATTGATCGGGCTGGCCGCCTTGTCGGTGGACAGCGCCACGACTTTTTTCACACCGTTGTCGATGGCGGCGGCGATGATGTTCTCCGCGCCATTGACGTTGGTGCGGATGCATTCGGTCGGGTTGTATTCCGCCGCCGGCACCTGCTTCAACGCCGCAGCATGGACGACATAATCGATGCCGCGCATCGCCTGGCGCAAGCGCTCGGCGTCACGCACGTCACCGATGAAATAACGCATGCACGGTGCATTGAACGTCTGCTGCATTTCGTATTGCTTGAGCTCGTCGCGGGAGAACACCACCACGCGCTTGGGCTGGTATTGCTCCAGCAAGCGGCGAATGAAGTTGCGACCGAACGAGCCGGTGCCGCCAGAGATGAAGATCGATTGTCCGTTGAACATGTTGTGGTTCCTGTCCGGCCTGCTCAGGCGAGCAACTGCGCCCAATTGATCGAGGCGTTTTCGCCCAGAGTGAAACCTTTGCCGCTCAAGGCCAGGTTGGCGTTGTACGCCGCATCCTGGGCAAAGGCGTCGGGCCATTTTTCACGCAATGCCGCCAATGCCGCTGGCGCCTGTGGCAGCTCGCCGGTGTGCAGCACCTGCACCAGTGGCGTCCACACGGTAAGGTAACCGGCCTGACCGGCCTTCAGGCACAGATCGACATCGGCATAGCCGTCAGCGAAGGTCGCTTCGTCGAGGCCGCCAAGGGCATCGAACAGCTCTTTGCCAACCATCAGGCAAACCCTGGAGACGGCCGAATAATTCTGCTCGACAACCAGCCGCTGCATGTAGCCCTCGGCCTTGTGTTGCTCGCCGATGAAAGGCGAACCCACGCCTTCGTTCAGACCAAGAATCAGACCGGCATTGGCGACTTTGCCATCGCGATCGACGAGTTTGGCGCCGACGATGCCGACTTCAGGACGCTGGGCATGGTTGAGCAGCGAATCGATCCAGTTCGGATTGACCACTTCGCTGTCCGCGGCCAGCAGCACCAGGTATTCACCCTGCGCCTGTTCGCTGGCGGCGTTGTACAACGCGACTTCGCTCAGCGGCTGGTCGGCACGCAACACGTTGACCTTGGCGTGGCGCAGCGTTCCCAGCCAGTCGTTGACCGCTGCCGACTGCTTGCCGTTGGCTGCCAACAGCACTTCGTAGCGGCTGTATCGGGTTTTGAGCAGCACGCCTTCAAGGCAGCGGCGCAGCGCTGGCAAATCATCGATGACCGGCACAATGATCGAAACCAGTGGCTGCTCAGTGTGGCGATAATCGATCTGCCAAGTGCCCGGCGCCGCCGAAGTGACTTTGGCCTTGTAGCCGCGATTGCCCAAGTGACGCAGCAACGCCTGACGCTCGTGGGCGTTTTCTTCCAGAGGCGCCTGCTCGGTGATCAGCAGCGGCTCGTCGAGATGCGCGAGACCGTCAAGTCCGCCCTGTTCGATGATGCGCAGCAACAGATCGAATTCCAGCGCCTTGCTGAAGTCGGCCTGATAACCGCCAGCGTCAAGCAGCACCTGGCGACGGATCAACCAATGCCGCGCCATCAGCGACGGCACGCTTTGCAGCAGATCCAGGTTGAAACCGGGGCGGAATACGTCGACCAGTGCGCCGTTTTCCTTGCGCTGGATTTCATCGGTGGCGACCGCACGCACACTCTCGGCACCCATCAGTTCAAGGCTGGCGCGCAACAGGCCGCTAGCGGTGAACTCATCACCGGCCTGAGCCAACATCAACCAGTCGCTTGGCGACTGCTGAGCGCTCTGGTTGAGTTTGTCGACGAGATTGCCGGGCGTGACACGGACAAAGTGCAGGGTGTTCTGCGCAGTGGTCGCTGCCGGCGCTTCACCAGTGGTGAACACGACAATCCTGAACGCTTTGCAGTACCCCTCGACCAGGCTGTCGAGCGACACCTGCAACTTGTCGATGTCGTTGTCCAGATCAAGCAGGAAGATACCGAACTGCTGACCACCACCTTCGGCAGCCACGTGTTGGCTGATCGACTCGAGCTGCTCGATGGCAGGCGCACGTGCAGCCAGCCAGTGCAACAAACGTCCCGATTGCATCTTGTCGAACGTGACCAGATGATCGTCGACCGTCAGCGCCTCGAGGCGGGCGACCCATTCATGCATGGCTTGCGCCGCCGTCTCGTCACCGAGCACTTGCAGCTGCGCAGCCAGACGCTTGGCAACCACCTGGTTGAACGCATTCAGATCATGCGCCTGCCACAACCGGTCGACCACGCTCTCCGGCGTATCGTTATTGCGCGCCTGGAGCAGATGCGCCTGACGCGTCCATCTGCCTTCCAGCCCCTCCAACTGAAGGCGACCCGCCGGCAGGGTGTGCATCATGAATTCAAACTGTTCCAGAAGGTCGAAAAACGCCTGGTTGTAGAACGGCATCTCAACGTACTGCAGTGGGCCGAAACGCCGATCAGGCCGCCGCAATTGCTGATTCCAGGTCGACTCGAAAATCAACTCGGCAGTCAGCGCCCGGCGGACCGCCAGACTCTCGGCCATCGCCGCAAAGCTCTCCAGAACAAATGCCTTGGCCTGCCCGGCATCGAGGTTCTGGATACCGGTCGGCAGCGAGACGAGGAATTCGGCAAACGCCTCTCGTTCGGCGACCGACTTGCCATCAACATAGGTCAACGAGTGATACACGTCGGTATTGTGTTCGGAAACGCCGTAGTTGATCTCGCGTACCACATAGGGAATCGGCAGGATCCGTGCCTTGGCGCTCGCCAGCAGGAAATACACATGCCCGATTTCCTGCCATTGGAAATTGGTCCCCGGCGGCAATGACGAGTGCCAGGTTTTCATCAGGTCAGTACGGGTCACCGCATAAAACGGCGGGATGTACTGACTCATGTAGTCAATGACGCGGTCCTGCGCCCGCTCGGACGAATAGTCTTCCTGAACCTTCTTGTCGCGGCGGTAGTAGTTCACGCCATCGGCCTTCGCCAGGTACATCAGGCAATAGCCGTGGCACATGCCATAGTCACGATTGGCCTGAAGAAAGCCGACAGACTCGCAGAGCGAATCGAACACGATGAAATCGTCATCCGCCGCCAGCACCATGTATGGCGTGCTCAGTTGCTCGACGCCATAGGCCAGTTTGGCCTGCATCCCCCAGTAGGCGAATTGCGGTACATGATGATAATCGACGGCGGAAAAATCGCCTTCCGGACGTTCCGGCGTGGAATCGAGCACCATGATTCGGCAGGGCAAGCTGCTGTAATACTTCACCGCACGGCGCAGGAACGCCGGCCGATTGTGAGTAATCAGCACCACCGTCAACAACTCGTTGAGCGGTAGCGTCAGTTCAGAACTGTACTTGCCTTGCATAACTTCTCTCCACAACCGGCGACTCGCCGAAACAACGCTGGGTAATGTTGCGAATTAACGAACGCGGCGCAGATAACCGTCCGGCGCCACGGTGATCAGCAGTTTGTTCTGCATCTGCCGATCGATCTCGAAATCCTTGTTCTCTTCCAGGTATTTCCACACGGCGGTTTTCGGGTTATCGCCATGACCCCACGGGCGATCCGGAAAAAAGTCCGCCGGCATGTCTTCAACCACGGTGTCCATCACCACGCAGTAGCTGCCCACCGAAACCAGCGGCGCGTACAAGCGCAGCTCCTCGAGTACGTGGTCGTGGGTATGGTTGGAATCGAGGACCAGAATCACTTTCTTGCCCTCGGCAATCGCACGGACTTTCTGCGCGGTCGCCTCGTCGATACTCGAACCTTCGATCATCTGGATGCGCTTGGCCATCGGGTGGCTTTCGATGGCCTCACGGTTGTGCGGGCGAATGTCGAGGTCGATGCCCAGCACTTCGCCGTGGCCCTGCAGCTCCAACAGCGAGGCGTAATAGATGATCGAACCGCCGTGAGCGATGCCGCATTCGATGACCAGGTCCGGTTTGACCTGCCAGATGATCTCCTGCATCGCCATCATGTCTTGCGGCAACTGGATGATCGGACGGCCCATCCAGGAGAAGTGGTAGCTGTATTTATGGCGGGCCGATTCGTTGAAGAAATCCCGGGCCAGTGCTACCACTTTCTGATCATCACCCTGGCGCGCGATCTCTTGTTGGCATTCGGCTTCGAAGGCTTTATGGATGTTGTTTTCGGTCATCTTAATAATCTCAAGGGTCACTGAAACGAAGCGCTGTCGACGGCGTGATAGACGTAGCGTGCGCCAGTCATCCGCTTGATTTCTTCGAGGTAGTTGGAATTCATCACAAACAGATGGGCGCCTGCAGGCAGAGCATCCATGGCCTCTTGCGGCGAGGACACTCGCACGCCACTGAGGGGCAAGTAACGGCCCTGCTTGGCCGGGTTGATGTCAACGACGCGATCTACCGCCACACCGGCGCGCTGCAAGGCCAATGAATAAATCACGCCCTTGGACGAAGCGCCCCAGATGGCCGAGCCCTGTGCCGGCGCGGATTGAATGATCTGCACGGCGCGATCAAGACTGGCGGTGAAGGTGGTCGACAGCGTCAGCAACGACGGCGTCTCGACCGGCGCCCGTTGCAGCGTCGAGAGATCGGCAACGATGTACAGATATTGGCCACCGAACAGATACCCGGCCTCGAGCACGGTGCCGAACATTGCGCGCAAGTCGGCGAGACGGAAGTAATTGACGTGCTCATAGAACACGTCGAACCAGGCATTGTGTTCGACGATCCAGTCAAAGCACGGCACTTCGATATAAATCTGCCCGCCCTGATTGGCTGCAGCCATTTGCGCGAGAAATGCCAACGGATCGCTGATGTGCTCCAACACATGGCGCAACACAATCGCATCCGCTGCCAACCCCAGCTCGCGGGTGAACGGTGCCTTGATCACGTCAGGATTGTCACCTTCATACGAAGGGTCGATCCCGGTAATGGCGTAATCTTTGCCCCGCAGCATCTCAAGGAAATAACCTTTGCCGCAGCCGACCTCAATCAGGGTCTGGCCCTTGAAGTGCCGGGCGAGGATCGCTTCGACGGCATTGAGGTGCGCCTGAAACTGCACCGAGTGCGCCTGTTCGTTCTGATAGTCGGCGTCATAGCTCAGCTTGTCGGCATCGAAGGCCTGGTTGAAGATCAACCCGGTTTGGCTGTCCTGTACCAGAACAATGTCTGCCGCCCCTGAGGCCCGCGCCTCTTCGGCGCTGGAAAACGTGCGGTTCTGCAATACCGGCAGTCCGGTCGCGCGATAAAGCTCATGCAGCATGTTCTTGCCCCTTCAGTTGCGAGATTCGCTGAGCATCACCCCAGAACGCCATGGGCTCATGGGCGGAATAACCGTAATGGCCCAGGTTCAACTTGATCGTTGACTGGCGTTCGCGGACACGCTGTTCAACCAGCGCGCGTACGGAAATCGGCTGGCCGCTGCAGCAGTTGGTGACGCCGTCGACATCAGGCCGGCCGATCAACGAAGCCAATTGCGCGGCCGCCTCGGTAATCTGCAGATAATCACGCAGCTGGTCGCCCATCGACATATTGAACTGCGCCTCACCGCCATCGATGGCGCGGTCGAGGCTGGCCAGCAGGCTGTTGCTGTTCTGCCCTTCGCCATAAAGGTAAAACAACCGCGCCCATTGCAGGGTGAACGCCTGCTCGCGCTGCAATGCTTCAAGGAACAGGCGCAAGGTGTGCTTGGCCAGACCGTAAGGCGTGCAAGGCTGGGGCAAGACCGACTCGGCCAACCGGCCGCTTTGCAAGCCGTATTCAAAGCAAGTCCCGGTGACCAGCACCTGGCTCACCCCTGCCACGACCGCACGCTTGAGAAACGCGTAATCGGCCGGCAGGTTGCGTTCGAAATGAAACAGCGCCTGATAGTTAGGCAAGCCGCTCCAGGCCAGATGCGCGACGACATCCACGCCATCAACCAAGCGCTCGACATCAAGGTCTGGCGCATGCAGATCGGCGGCGACAAATTCCACCTGCGCGAACCACGGCAAACTGCGAGCAGAGTCGAGGGTGCGCGCAACCGCACGCACTTTGCAGCCTTTGGAAAGCAAAGCGCCGACCAAGTGGCGACCGACGAAGCCGGTGGCGCCAGTGACCAGCACAGTGGTGGTGGTCGCCGTCAAAGCTCGACTCCCTGAAACTGTTTGTCGAGCAGCGGATGCCTGGAATCCTTGGCTGACAAATTCTTGACGGGCAGCGGCCATGAGATCGCGAGTGCCGGATCAATGGCCGACAAACCCGCTTCATGCTCCGGTGCGTAATCGGCATCGGTGAGGTACAGCACTTCCGATTCATCGGTCAGTGACTGGAAGCCGTGGGCAAAACCGGCAGGAATCAAAAAACTGAGGCCATCATCGGCGCGCAGTTCTTGCGCATGCCACTGCAAATACGTTGGCGATTGCGGCCGCAGGTCGACCGCCACATCCCAGACCGCGCCGCGCACACAAGTGATCAGCTTGGATTCGGCATAACCGGCTTTCTGAAAATGCAGACCGCGTACGCTACCTTGGCCCAACGTGCGCGAATGATTGATCTGGCGGATCGCAAAAGGACGTCCCTGGACGGTCAGACGACTCTGGCAGAACAGCCGGGCGAACCGCCCGCGCTCATCGCAGAAGACTTTCTGCTCAATGAGGTACAGGCCCTCCAATGGCGTTTTCTGCAGGGTGTAATCGCTCATGAACGCTCTCTGTACAGATTCAATTGGTTCAAGGTAACGGCGCGCATGTCATCGCCGTGTTGCCACGCCAGATGCCAGCCGAGGGTCTGCGTCAGGCATTGTTCCAGCGTCCAGCGCGGCTTCCATCCAAGCCCCTGCCGCGCGCGGCTGCTGTCCAGACGCAGCAGACCGGCTTCGTGCAGCTCACTCGGTTCGATGCGCAGACCACGGGCCTGCGGCCAGCGGTTGGCAAGCAGTTCGACCACCTCACCGACGCTGCACATGTCGGCCTCACCAGGGCCGAAGTTCCACGCACCGGCGTATTCCGGGCCCTCTTCGTAGAGGGCGGCGGCCAGTTGCAGATATCCGGCCAGCGGCTCCAGCGCGTGCTGCCAAGGGCGCACGGCCTGCGGGTAGCGCAGGGTCACTGGCTCGTCGGCGGTCCAGGCTTTCAATACGTCGGGAATCAGACGTTCCGGGGCGAAGTCGCCGCCGCCCAGCACATTGCCGGCGCGTGCGGTAGCCAAGGCCAGACCGTGTTCGGCATGTTTGTCCGCCGGGAAGAACGACGCGGCGTAGGACTGCGCGAGCAATTCGCAGCAGGCCTTGCTGCTGCTGTAAGGATCGTGGCCACCGAGGGCTTCGTCTTCGCGGTACGGCCACAGCCATTCCTTGTTGGCGTAGACCTTGTCGGTGGTCACCAGCACACAGGCGCGCACGCCGCCGACCTGACGAATCGCTTCGAGCAGGTTCAGCGTACCCATGACATTGCTTGAATAGGTGCCGAGTGGATCGCGATAGCCCTCGCGCACCAGAGGCTGGGCCGCCAGATGCAGGACTATTTCCGGCTCGGTCTCGGCGATGATTTCCAGCAAGGCGCCGAGGTCACGCAGATCGCCGCGTTGATCGTTGATGCCCTCGTGTACACGCGCCAGTTGGAACAGGCTCGGCTCGGTGGACGGATCCAAAGAAAAACCGCTGACTTGCGCACCAAGGCTTTGCAGCCACAGGGTCAGCCAGCTGCCTTTGAAACCGGTGTGCCCGGTAACGAGAACGCGTTTGCCACGCCAGAAATCCGCACTCAGGCCCATTGCTTCCATGGGGCCTCCCCGCTCTGCCACAGCGCTTCGAGATGGTTCTTGTCACGCAGGGTGTCCATCGGCTGCCAGAAGCCCGAATGTTCGTAGGCATGCAGCTGTTCCAACTCAGCCAGTTGCATCAACGGCTCGGCTTCCCAGCTGGTCGCATCGCCGGCGATGTAAGGTAGCACCTGCGGTGACAGGACGAAAAAACCGCCATTGATCCAGCCGCCGTCACCTCGCGGCTTCTCGGTAAAGCCCATGACTTGGTGGCCGGTGCGTTGCAACGCACCGTAACGGCCTGGAGGCTGCACGGCCGTAACGGTCGCGAGCTTGCCGTGCGCTTCATGAAAACGGATCAGAGCGCCGATATCGATATCCGAGACGCCGTCGCCGTAGGTAAAACAAAAGGCTTTCTCGTCCTTGAGATAAGGCGCAGTGCGCAAGAGCCGGCCACCGGTCATGGTTTCTTCGCCGGTGTCGACCAGCGTGACGCTCCACGGCTCGCTGTAATTCTGGTGCACCTCCATGCGGTTCTCGCGCATGTTGAAGGTCACGTCGGAGGTGTGCAGGAAATAGTTGGCGAAGAAGTCCTTGATCGCATAGCCCTTGTAGCCCAGGCAGATGACGAAGTCGTGGATTCCATGGGCGGAATACTGCTTCATGATGTGCCAGAGAATTGGCTTGCCGCCGATCTCGATCATCGGCTTGGGCTTGAGGTGCGACTCTTCACTGATCCGCGTGCCGAGGCCACCCGCCAAAATTACTGCCTTCATCGTCTCCCCTCTTGTTCTTCACCGGGCTGCGCATGGCTTCGTTGAGCGTTGCGGACCTTGCGGCGACACCTTTTGCCGTTCCGGGCGCGAGTGCAATGACCGCAAGCGCTCGTTTTATGGCGATTTGAGGGGGACTTGCAGGAAACGCGCCAGCTCAGAGTCGAGGAGGTGGGGAACGGGGATGAGATTTTGATTGGGGGCCTATCCGTTATTGCGGGTGCTGCCGCTGGCGGTTTCGCTCTTACAGCAACACCCGCAGAAACGGATATTCACCCAAACCCCGAGAGTCTGGTCGGCCCAAAGGTCGCCAAGCCCAAAAACAAAAAAGGGATGAATCCAAAGACCCATCCCTTACTTCAACGATGCGCAAAAACTACCCGAACAGCGCAAACCCGTCACCACCCACCGGCAGCTCATACATCTGACCATCGGCCGTCTGAACATGCTCGATGGTCGCAAACCCCGCATACCAGTCCACCAGCCGCACACCGTTGTCCGGCACGCCACTGCTATCATCATTGGCACTGTGCAGATAAATGTCATCGCCCACACGGGTCACGCTCAACTGACTGGCGTCAGCGATCGTGTTCAGAATCAGCGTGTCGTTGGCATCCAGCCCTTCATCCTTGATGGTCACCAAGGCAGACGTGTCCACCACATAGGTATCATCGCCCTGCTCGCCAAACCCGCTGCCGCCCAGGCCCGACGGGCCGGCGCCGTTGAAGATCAACACGTCGTTGCCCTGCCCACCATAGGCCACGCCTCGCCCGAGGGTAATGTTGTCATTGCCTTCATCGCCACTGACCCAGGTAAACAGACCATCGCGCGCAGCTATGATGACGTCATCGCCCGAGCCACCGAACAAGGTGTCGGACTGCCCGGCTGCATCGAGACCGGACGCCAGACCGCCGTAGATGTGATCGTTGCCATCGCCACCCTGAATCTGGTCGTCACCACCACCGCCTTCAAGGACGTTGTCGCCCCACTCACCTTCCAGAACATCATTGAACTGGCTGCCGCGCAGGCCTTCGATGTCGATGTAGACGTCATGGAAGGCGATACCGCTCTGCACCCCCCAATTCAGCGAAGCGCTCAAGCCTTCAGCGCTGTCGTCATAGCTGACGATGTCGATACCGGCGCCACCTTCAAAGTTATCGGCCCCCGCACCGCCCAGCAGCACATCGTTCCCGGCCCCGGAAATGATCGTATTGTTCTCGTCATTGCCGTAGCCGGTGAAATCGCTGCTGCCGGTATAGGTCAACCGCTCAACGAACGCACTCAGCTTCAACTCGGAGAGGCTGGTGTACACATGATCGGTACCGCCCATGAAGCTGTCGTCTTCTTCGACAGTCACACCGGTGCTGTTGATCGTATAAACGTCATCACCGATACCGCCAGCCACCTTCACACCACTGGCATTGACGACAAAACGATCGGCGCCTGAGGTACCGATAACCTCTTCCACGTTGAGCAGTGTGTCACCAGCGAGGTTGCTGCCATTGCCGATCACGACATTGGCTACGTCGAAGGCGTAGCGGTAATTCACAGTGTCGTAGCCCTGCGCACCATCGATACTCATCGAGTCCTTGTGACGATAAATCACATCATCGAAGCCCGAGCCCTGAAGCGCCTCGATGCCGGTGAACATATCGCCATAGGCGATGGTCAGGCCGTCGTAGTTGGCGAAGTCTTCGACTCGCACCCCTTCAAGGCTGTCGCTGTAGCTGACGGTGTCGTAACCGTCTCCCCCGAAGAAATGATCGGCACCATCACCACCCCACAGCCAGTCGTTACCGGCACCCGCGATGATCTCGTTGTCGGTGTCGCTGCCGTAAGCCTTGAAATCACCGGTACCCGTGAAGGTCAGCTTCTCGACGAAGCCAGCCATCTTGATGCTGTTGAGGCTGGTGCGCAGTTCGTCATAGCCACCCCAGTCTTCCTCGACGATGGTCACGTCTTCGGCGCTGACGATGTAGACATCGTCACCGCTGCTGCCTTCCAGCGTCACGCCGGCTACCGAACTGCTGAACGTATCGTTGGAAAAGGTGCCGACGATCTTCTCAACGGATATCAGCGTATCGAGCTTGCCTTCGGGGCCGGTGACGGTGGTCGCACCATCGGCCAGTTCGACGTTGATTCCAGAGGGTATTGCGTAGTAAATCGCGGTGTCGAAGCCGTCACCGCCATCAAGCTCATCCGATCCCGTACTTGCCAGCAGGACATCATCCGACTCCAGTCCATAGAGTTGGTCATTGCTGTCGGTGCCCAGCAGAACATCCGCTTCACTCGTTCCATTCACAATTGTCATTACATCTTCCTTGCGTGGTTGTTGAAACCGGATCTGTCAGTGCGGGCGTTGCCTGTCCGGAGCGCATTCCCTCGCTGATCGACTCAAACAAATCAATGAACCTGTGAAAAAGGCGATCCGAGAGATCGCCTTTCAATGAAGCCTTGCGGGCAATTCAATCCGCCAGCCAGCCATACTCCCAATGGCGCAAGTTATCGCCGCGCAGAACATAGTCTCGCAGCACCACTTCACGCAATTCATCGCCCATGCGATAGCTGGCATCCGGATCAGCCAGATGCATGCGGATCGCTTGCAGCCACTCATCGGTCGTGTTGGTCTTGACCCGCGTGCACGGCAAGTAGCCGCGATAGGCCTCGGTATCGGTGCAGACCACCGGAAAACCGCAGGCGCCATACTCGAGCAGCCGCAGATTGCTCTTGCAGTCGTTGAAGATGTGGAACTCCAGCGGTGCCAGCGCCAGATCGAGGTTCAGGCTGGCCAGTTTTGCCGGATAGACATCCAGCGGGATCACTCCGTGAAACTCATGCATGTACGGCAGCAAATCATCCGGGCACATGCCGAAGAACACCCAGTCGACTTCGTTGGCCAATTCACGCACCACGTCGGCGATCACGGCCAGATCGCCGTGGTGACTGGTCCCGCCCCCCCAGCCGACACGGGGCTTTTTCGAGGTGCGACGCTGGCTGCGCAGGTGTCCCCACAAGTCCTGAGCCAACATGTTCGGCACCACGCGTATGTCGTGGTGCATGTCCGACAGCGCGTTGGCCAGCGGCGCGGTTGAAACGACCACGCGATCGCACAGGCCGATCGCTCGGCGCACCATTCGCTCCATGTCCGACTTGCCCGGCATGTTGCGGATATGTGCATTGCGATGGGGAACGTCGATGACATAGTCGTCGAGTTCGAAAATCCGTCGGGCATTGAAGAACTTCTTCAGCGGCGGGATCTCATCAATGGCGTGCTCTGAGTAGCGCCCCTGCAGGACAATCACATCGGGCGCCTGCCGCTGGATATCGATGATCGACGGCAAGCCGTAACAGATGCGCCCTTCCACGCGGTTGGCCGCTTCCAGTTCGATCATCGGCTGGCTCATGCGATAGTGACCGATGGCTGAAGCGTTGATCGGAACCGCGAGCACGTTCGGCAGTTGCGCCTTGGAGAACGCGCTCCAGCCAGTACGCAGGCCCGGTTCAAGGCTGAAGTTGCTGGCGCCAACGCCCTGCAACGTCAGGTTGACGTTATAGGCCGGGTCGCGCGCAACCAGTGGCAGCCAGCGTTGATAGAAGGTGTCCTTCTCCTCGGCGTGCTGCGCTTGCTCTTGCTCCGTCGCCGCGATAACCGGCTGCGTACCCACCGCCAGCACGGCGTGCGGGTTCATCACCACCAGATAACCGTCGCGGCCAATGCGCAGGCACAGATCCACGACACTGAGCGTTTGCTTGAAATCCTGCTCATCAAGACCGCCGGCCGCTTCGAATACCGATTTGCGAATCATCAGGCAGTCGCCACCGACCGCGCTCAGATCATGCACAGCTTGCAGTCGGTGCATATACCCGTCCGACTGCATCGGCTGGCCGTAGAACGGCAGTCCCGCCGGCCCATTCAGCCCCAGGATGAGACCGGCGTGCAGCACGCCACCGTCCGGGTTGAACAGCTTGGCGCCCACCACCCCGACTTCAGGGCGTTGTGCATGATTGAGCAGCTCATCGAGCCAGTCGGCCTGGGTGATTACCGCAAAGGCGTTAAGCATCAGCACGTACTCACCGCGCGCCTGGCGCGCGGCGAAGTTGTGCACAGCGGCGGCATCGCCCTTTTGCGCATACCGCAGCACGCGAATCCGGTCGCTGCCCAACTGCGCCATGCCGTCCAGCCAGGCCAGCGCTTCGGCGCTTTCGCTGCCGTTGTCGACCAGGAGCAATTCGTACTCGGTGTAGGCGGTTTTCTCCAGCAGCGTTTCGACACAACGCTGCAAGGCGGCAGTCTGGTCCTGAGTGACGATGATCACCGACACCAGAGGGCGCTGCGCGTGACGGTAGTCGACACGATTGAGCAGCCCGTTCTGGCGGATTTCATGAGCAATGCCGAGGCGCTGCAGGTGCGCCTCGAGAATTCGCGGACTTTGCTCCACTACGCCAGGCTCGGTGAGCCATTGCGACAGGTCGAATTTCGACTCCAGCAATACCTCGGCGATATGACCGACAACCTGCAGGCCATCGCTTTCGACCATCCGCCAGAGCATGTCGTGTGGCGCCAGTTCGGCGAACGTTGGCGCAAATCCACCGAGGACGAGGAAGCGTTCGCGCTGGAATGCCAGCGCTCGGCCGACGTACGGATAACTGCGCATGAGGTCGAGATTGAAGTCCGGTTTGAACGCCGGTTCCGCCGATTCGCCGTCGCGCACGCTGCCTTCATCACTGTACAGACACGTCAGCGACCGCGAATGCGCGATGCGATCGGCCATCACCAGCAACGCCGGTGCCACAGGGCGATCTCCCGGTTGCAACAGATAGAACCAGTCGGCGCCTTCGAGTTGCGGCAACAGCGCATTGATCTGCTCCAGACCGTCATCCTGCAACGGCATGTGGAACACCCGATCCTGCAACACTGCTTCTGTACAGGCTACGGACAGTACCAGCACCAGCTCCGGTGGGTAGTCCTGTGCAGCGAGCGCTTGCAGGGTGCGCTCGAGACCGTCGCGGCTACCCTGTGCATCGATGATGATCGGCACGATCCTCGGCTGCTGCGGCCAGCCAGCAAGGGTTTCCGGCAGCCATTGGCGCTGCGTATCGGTCAGCACCCGACACGCCAGCCACTGCGCATAGAGCTCGCCGAAACTGAAGCTGTCGACACCCACGCCCAGTTCCTGGCGGCTTTGCTTGGTACCAAGGGTACGGCTAAGCGGCAGTTCTTCCCAAACGCGAGGCGACTCGTCGGCCCTGGTCAGTTGCACGTAGCGAACCCAGCCCTTGGCGGGCGCCGACTCGCCGCTGCGTACTTTGAGCATTTGCGAAAGCCACTCGCGTTCAACCTCGGCAGCATCCTTCATCGGTTGCTGCGCGCTCAGGCGCTCAGGGTAAAGTCGCTCGGCGCTCAGGACATTGTTCGACGTCACCATGTTGCCGCGCCGCAACAGACACACGTACAAGGCAAAATCCAGGGTCGCGACGAAGCATGCACCTGCTTCAGTCAGAGCGGGCAACAGTTCGGCGACATCGGCACGCCGGAACAACGCACTGCTGAAACCGCCGAGGACATTGACCGGGAATTTTTCGAAAATGCTCAGCACATCGTCGCCTTTGAGCAAGGCGCTCACAGGTGATAGCGAGCTGTTTTCCAAACGGGCCGGCAGAATGATGTCGCTGGCGTCCCACAGCAGCCGCTGAGCGATCACCAGACTGACTTCTTCGCGCTGTAACTCATGGGCTTGCTGTTCGATACAGGCCGAATACAGCAGGTCATCGTCACACAGGAATTTGATGAACTCGCCGCGCGCCTGTTCGAGGCAGGCTTTCAGGTTGCCCACCAGCCCCAGCGTCTGTGGATTGCGAACGTAGCGCACCTGGGCCCCGGTTTGCTCCATGACCAGGCTGACGATGTCCTTGATCTCGTCACCACGACTGTCATCGCACACGACGATGTCGAGATTGCTGTAAGTCTGGCTGACGGCACTGTTCAGCGTGCGCTCGAAAAAGCGCGGATTGAACGCAGGGATGGCAATGCTGACGAGAGGAAGTGAATTCACGGCGGGCTCACAGGCGGTACGAGCCCGCTCGCAAAAACGAGCCCTTGATACCGCAAAAAATCATTAACAGAGGCACAACGTTGGCGGGCGCGCTCGCGCCCGCCAATCATCAGATCTTGTTGAACAGACCCAACTGACTGATCTTGCTGAACGCCAGTTGCGCGGCTTGCAGCATGGTCTGTTGCAGGGTCAGACGGGTCATGACTTCTGCCGGATCGGAATCACGGATCGAACCCTGGGTCGTGCTGTTCGCCGTGGTCAGGCTGTCGTTGGTGATGGCCTGCATGTCCAGGGCCTGGCCGCGCGCACCAATGGTGGTGACTGCGGTGCCGATCTGATTGGCGGCAGCGTCGATGTTGCCGAGGCCCGCCTCCATTGCGCCCTGCAATTTCTGCTTGGCAACCGGGTCGCCGTCAACCGGCGTGTTCAGCGCGGTGATCATCTGGCCCAGGGTGTCGAGCACGTTCTGGGTCTGGTGATTGTTCGGCTGGATCGAGAACTGGTCACCTGCAGCCGGCGTGTTGCCCAGCGCGAAGGTCACACCGGCAGCGGTGGCGTTACCGCCGGCCACCGTGCCCGAGGAAACCGGCTTGCTGTCGGCGGTCACTGGCGCGGCATACAGATCGAAATCGGTGGCGCTGGTGAACTTGAGCACCGCGCCGCCCTGCGGGAAAGCTGCGGTGTAGGCTGCCTGATCGGTGATGGTCGAACCAGTGATCACGCTGGTCGACGGGTTACCCGGATTACGCGTGGTGGTGAACGAGTCCGGCGAGGCCGACAGCTGGAAGCTGTGCCCTGCGATAACGGCGTCCGGATTGGTATCGCCGGCCTTCAGGTTGACGTTCAGCTTGAGGTCGACGCCGCGGAAACTGACGGTCTGATTGGCGCCGCTGCTGTTGCTGATCAGGCCATTTTGGCTGGCCTCGGCGGTCACGTCGTTGCCCAAAGCATCGGTGATCTTCAGCTGGGTGCTGCTGACGAAATCGATGGTGTACGGCTGCCCGGCAGTGAACTTGGCGTCGTAGGTAGCGGCAGTGCCGACGGTGCCGTTGGACAGCACGACACGGCCGTCATCCACGGCTGGTGCAGTCATTTTGGTGTTGGTGCGGCCGGTGTTGATGGTCTGCTGAAACGCATCCCAACCAGTGGTGTTGGTACCCACGGTCATGCCGTCGCCGATGCCCAGATCAATAGTGGTCTGGTCACCGTTGTAGCTGAACGTGCCGTCAGAATTCTTCGAGTACGGTGCGGTATCGGTTTTCGAACCGGAGAACAGGTAGTTGCCGTTGGCATCCTTGGCGTTCATCAGGCCCAGCACTTGTTGCTGGATCTCGCCCATCTCCGAGGCGTAAGCCTGGCGGTCCTTGTCGGTGATCGTGCCGTTGTTCGCGGCCAGCGCAAGTTCCTTGGCCCGTGCCAACGCCGTGGTGATCGAATCCAGCGTGGACTCCTGCACGTTCAACGCACTTTTGGTGGTGTTGACGTTGGTCTTGTACTGATCGAGCATCGCTGCCTGCTGGCCCAGCTGCAGCAGACGCCCGGCACCGATCGGATCATCGGCGGCAGTGTTGATGCGTTGCAGGCTGCTCGCCTCGCTCGCGGTGGCGACAGCCTTGTTGAAGTTACGCTGATAATCCGAAGCTTGCGTTCCGTAATACTGGGCGGTGGAAATGCGCATGAATTACGACTCCTTAAAGGCTGTTGATCAGCGTGGCGAAAGTTTCCTGCGCAGCTTTGATGATCTGCGAAGACGCTGTGTAGTACTGCTGGTACTTGACCAGGTTGCCGGTTTCTTCGTCCAGGTTGACCCCGGAAAGCGAATCGCGGGCACCCTTGGCGTTCTCCAGAATCGCCGTGGTCGCGGCGCTGTCGGACTTGCCTTGGGCGGTCTTGGTACCGACGTTGGTCACCAGGGTGTTATAGGCGTCGGTCAGGCTGATGCCCTTGCTAGCCGAACCGGTGTCCACGGTCTGTTTGGTTTGCAATGCGACCAGTGCCTGGGCGTTGCGGTTGTCCGAAGACGCCGCGCCGGTCAGGTTCATGGTGAAGGTCTCGCCGGATTTCGGCGTGCCGCCCACGGTGGTCTGCACGGTGAAGGTCTTCTGCACGTTCGGCGTGACCGTAGTGTCCATCACCGGGTTGCCGCTGGCGTCGACGATGCCGACTTTCAGGTTCAGCGTGTTCGACTGGCCGGGCACGATGGTGCCGGTGCCGATGGTCGCGCCCTTGGCGTCGACCAGATTGTACGATTGGCTGCCGCCGCTGGCTGCGCCGAACACCAGTTTGACCGGCGTCGAATTCTTCAGCGCCGCCTGCATGTCAGCCTGGGCGGTCGGGTTGTAGATGTCGATCTTGTCGCTGAGCGTCGGCTGGGTGTAAGTGCCCAGACCGTTGGCGCTGGCGACGCCGGTGAGCGGACCGGCCGCAGCGATTTTCTTCGGATCGGTCAAGACCGTCTGAATGCTCGCCGCCGCGTTGCGGGTCGGCGTGATTTTGAACGAGTCACCCGCGCTCAGCGCGCCGCCATTCAAGGCCAGGGTGAAACCGTCGATCACTGGCGGCGGATTGGTCGTGGTGCTGAATGCGCCCAGATCGGTGCCGTCGGAACGTTTGACGGTGTAATCGGTGGCACTGGTGAAGGTCACCTGATAATCGCTGGTGGTCAGCTTGCCGGTGTCCTTGATGGTCACATCGAGGTTGCCCGAACCGGCGCTGTTGCCATCCTTCGCAATGCTGCGCTGACTGATCAGGGCGGCACTGTTGATGTTGTTGAAAATCGCCGCGCCGAAGTCACCGTTCTTGTCGATGCCCTGGGCTTGCTGGCTGTTGATCTGATCGGCAATCACCAGAGCGACGCGACCGAGCTCGTTGAGCGACGGGTCGAGGACTTCCTTGCGATAAGTCAGCAGACCGCCGATTTCGCCACCGCTGATCACCGAAGTGATGTCGATGGTGCTCGAACCGCGATCCATCTGGATCGACATGCGCGACGGGTCGGTCTTGCTCGCGACCATGCTCAGGCTGTTGGTGGTGTTGCCGATGACCAGCGGCTGGCCGCTGCCGACATAGATGTCGAAGCTGGTGCCGCGCTCGACGACCTGGGCACCGGTCAGTTCGGAGAGCTGACGCACGGCTTCGTTACGGCTGTCGAGCAGGTCGTTCGGCGCCCCGCCACTGGTGGAGATTTCGCCGATCTTCTGGTTGAGATTGGCGATCGCCGTGGCGAGCTTGTTCACCTGGGCGGTCATGTCGCCGAGGCTGCCGTTGATCGTGGTGTTCTGATCGTTGAGCTGCTTGGCCAAGGTATTGAAACGGCTGGTCAGCGCCTGCGCACCGGTCAGCACCGACTGACGCGAAGTGTCATCGGTGGCCGACGTCGATACGCCCTGCATTGAGGTGAAGAATTTCTGCAGCACACCGGTCAGGCCGGTGTTGGTGTCCGACAGCATGGCGTCCAGCGGCGTCGCCTGCTTGAGGAACGCGGCCGATTCGCTGTCCAGCGAAGTCGCGGTGTGCAGCTGCGATTCCAGGTACGAGTTGTACACCCGGCGCACGTCGGCCAGGGTCGTGCCCGTGCCGATGAAAACGCTGCCGTACTGCTGCGAGGACTTGGTGCCCTGCACGGTTTGCTGACGTGAATAACCGGCGGTGTCGACGTTGGCAATGTTGTTGCCTGTCGTAGCCAGAGAGGACTGGCTGGCCGACAGTCCCGACATCCCGATATTGAGCAAACTCATGGTTCAGACCTTATTACCTGGTGCCTTATAAAGGCGTGGTGGAGACACCCGCCGCAGCGTAGTTTTCAAAACTGTTCATCTGCTTGGCAATCTGCGAAATCTTCGTCGCGTAGTTCGGGTCGGTGGCGTAACCGGCCTTCTGCAACTCGCGTACAAACTGTTCTGGGTTATCGGCCGACTTCAGCACTTCTTGATAGCGATTGTTGCTCTGCAGCAACGTCACCAGATCGTGGAAGCTGTCCTTGTACGAGGCGTAGGAACGGAACTCGGCCGTCTCCTTGACCATCGCACCATTGCGGAACTCGCTGGTGATCGCGCGGGCCGAATCGCCCTTCCAGTTGCTGCTCGCCTTGATGCCGAACAGGTTGTGGCTGCTGCTGCCATCCTGAGCGCGCATGACCGACTTGCCCCAACCGGTTTCCAGTGCCGCTTGCGCCACCAGATAACGCGGATCGACGCCGATGCGGTCGGCAGCTTCCTTGGCCATCGGCAGCATGGTGTTGACGAATTCGTCGGCCGAACTGAAGGCCTTCTTCGCCGGTGCCAGCGGAATCTGCGCCATAGCGCGGCCGTAGACCTGCATCTGCCCGCCGGCAGCTTTCTGCTCTTCGGCACGGGCCAGCCAGTCGCCGTTGTACAACGCGCCGGAACCGCTGACGGCGGTGGTCGCAGCCCGTTGCGGCAAGGCGTTGGTCGCCGCTGCTGCAGTGGTCGCAGTGGCCACGCTCGGCGCCGACGGCACCAGGCCGGCGAGCAAGCGATCGGCCAGTTTCGGCGGCAGCGCCAGACGCCGCTGATTGATCAGCGCCATGTCGTTGCGATGGGAAATGTCGATGTTGTTCGGCGCATGCACCGAGCGCGATGCCCACAACGGACGCTCGCCGTTGACGCGGGACAGCGGACCGGTGGCGACGGTCCCGGCGGCAATCGGCGTCGGCACGGCGGCGGCCTTGGCCAGCGCTTCCTGCTGCTTGGCGGCGGACGCAGCGGCAGCCTCACCCGGAGCCATCGGTTTGTTCTTCGACATCTGCCGGATCAGCACGTCGGCCAGGCCGATACCACCGCCCTCCCGCGACATGGAAACCGCCAGTTGCTGGTCGTACATTTCCTGATACTGCTTGGCGGCCGGCGTGTTCAGCGGGTTGTCCTGGCCGAGCGCTTCGGTGGCCGAACGCATCGACTTGAGCATTTCGCCGAGGAACAGCGACTCGAATTCCTGCGCCACCTTGCGCATGTTTTCATCGCTGTTCTTGTCGCCGACCTTGAGCTGATTCAGACGATTGAGGTCCGAGTAGGACCCCGAATCGCTGCTGCTGACCAGACCGCTTTTGCGCATATCCATGGGGGCCGGCCTCAGATCACGATCAGGTCGGCTTGCAAAGCGCCGGCCTGCTTCAGAGCTTCAAGAATTGCCATCAGGTCACCCGGTGCCGCGCCGACCTGGTTCACCGCACGGACGATCTCGTCGAGGGTGGTGCCCGGGCCGAACTTGAACATCGGTTTGGCTTCCTGTTCGGCATTCACTCGTGAGCGCGGCACGACGGCAGTCTGGCCGTTGGACAGAGGCCCCGGCTGGCTGACGATCGGGTCTTCGGTGATGGTCACGGTCAGGCTGCCGTGGGTGACAGCGGCCGGCGACACTTTCACGTTCTGGCCGATGACGATGGTGCCGGTGCGCGAGTTGATGATGACTTTGGCGACGGCCTGGCCCGGATCGACTTCAAGGTTTTCCAGGATCGACAGGTAGTCGACACGCTGGCTCGGATCGAGCGGTGCAGTCACACGGATCGAACCGCCATCAATGGCTTGTGCGACGCCAGGGCCGAGCATGTCGTTGATCTTGTCGACGATGCGCTTGGCGGTGGTGAAGTCGGAGCGGTTGAGGTTCAGCGTCAGGCTGTTGCCCTGGTTGAAACCGCTCGGCACCGAACGCTCAACCGAGGCACCGCCAGGGATGCGCCCGGCCGACGGAACGTTGACGGTAATCTTCGAACCGTCACGGCCTTCAGCGTCGAAACCGCCAACCACGAGGTTGCCCTGAGCGATTGCATAGACGTTGCCGTCGATACCCTTGAGTGGCGTCAGCAACAAAGTGCCGCCGCGCAGGCTCTTGGAGTTACCGATCGACGAAACGGTGATGTCGACCTGCTGACCCGGTTTCGCAAACGCTGGCAGATCAGCACTCACCGACACCGCCGCGACGTTCTTCAACTGCACGTTGCCCGACCCCGGCGGCACCTTGATGCCGAACTGCGAGAGCATGTTGTTGAAAGTCTGCAGGGTGAACGGGGTCTGCGTCGTCTGGTCGCCGGTACCGTTAAGCCCGACCACCAGGCCGTAACCGATCAACTGGTTGGAGCGCACGCCGGAAATGCTGGCGATGTCTTTCAGCCGCTCGGCATGTGCAGTGAAGGCAACCGGCAACAACAACGCGGCCAGCATGAGGCTTTTCAGATTCAACGTAGCCACCTAGAAAGGGAACAGCGGGCTGAGGAAGAAGCGGTCGAACCAGCCTGGCTGACTCGTGTCGGCAAACGCGCCGGTACCCGAATAGGTGATGCGCGCATCGGCGACACGGGTCGACGACACAGTGTTGTCGGTCGCGATGTCATCGGCGCGGACCATGCCGGCGATGCGCACCAGCTCGTCACCGGTATTGAGCGTCAGCCACTTCTCGCCACGCACGGCAATGATGCCGTTGGGCAGCACGTCGGCCACGGTCACGGTGATCGAGCCGGTCAGGCTGTTGCTCTGCCCCGACTTGGCGTCGCCCTTGGTCGAACGGTCGGCGCTGTAGCCGGCGTTGAGGCTCAGGTCGTTGCTACCGATCGGGTTGTTGGTGGTCAGGCTGGAGCCGAACAACGAAGTCAGCCCGATCTTGTTGTCGCTGTTCTTGTCCATCTGCGAGTTGGCATTTTTGCTCGCCTGGGTGCGCTCGTTCAGGGTGATGGTGATGATGTCACCGACCCGGAACGCCTTGCGGTCGCTGTACAGGTTCTGCTCGAAGCCGGCCTGATAGATCGAGCCGTTGTTGGCGGCCGCCGGCAACGGCGTGCGCGGCAACACCGGAGCGTAGTAAGGGTCGTTGGGCCTGGGCGTCGGGGCGACGCAGCCCGCGAGCGAGACGACCCCACTCAATGCCAGAACAGATACAAAGCGCTTCATGACCCTACCTCACGGTGTTGCTGGCGACCTCGGGCCGCCCCAAAGACTGGATTACAGATTCTGCGTTACGAACGAGAGCATCTGGTCGGCGGTGGAGATCACCTTGGAGTTCATCTCGTAGGCGCGTTGAGTGGTGATCATGTTGACCATCTCTTCAACGGTGCTGACGTTGGACGTTTCCAGGGTGTTCTGCAGCGTGGTACCGAAACCGTTCAGGCCCGGGGTGCCGATCTGAGGCGCGCCGGAAGCCGCGGTTTCCAGGAACAGGTTGTTGCCCACGGCTTGCAGGCCGGCCGGGTTGATGAAGTCGGCGGTCTGCAGGTTGCCGATCACTTGCGAGGCCGGGTTGCCGGCGATGGTGATCGACACGGTACCGTCGCGGCCGACAGTGAAGGTCTGCGCATCGTTCGGGATGATGATCGCCGGTTCCAGAGCGAAACCGCTGGCATTGACGATCTGGCCATTGGAGTCGAGGTGGAAAGTACCGTCACGGGTGTAGGACGTGGTGCCGTCCGGCTGCAGGATCTGGAAGAAACCGCGACCGTCGATGGCCATGTCCAGCGGCTGCTCGGTGGTTTGCAGGCTGCCGGCGGTGAAGTTTTTCTGCGTGCCGACGATGCGCACACCGGTACCCACTTGCAGACCCGACGGCAGTTCGCTGTCCTGGGTCGACTGGGCACCTGGCTGACGCTTGATCTGATAGAGCAGGTCCTGGAACTCGGCACGGTCACGTTTGAAACCCGTGGTCGAAACGTTCGCCAGGTTGTTGGAAATGGTGGTCAGGTTGGTGTCCTGGGCGGACAGACCGGTTTTGGCAACCCATAGAGCCGGAAGCATTCGATTCTCCTCGTGCGCCTGTTTTACGGCGCGACGTTCTGATAATTAGCTGATCTGCAAGACCCGAGCCATGGCCTGGTCGTCGTCTTTGGCGGTGTTCATCATCTTGACGTGCAACTCGAACTGCTTGGCCAGGGCCAGCACCGAAGTCATTTCTTCCACGGCATTGACGTTGCTCGACTCGAGGAAACCCGAGACCAGTTTGACGTTGGCGTCGGCTTGCGCCGGCTGGCCGTCCTTGGTGTAAATCGAACCGTCGAGACCTTTGTTCATGTTCTTGATGTCCGGGTTGACCAGCTTGATCCGGTCGACTTCGGCCATCACGCGCGGACCTTCGCCCATTGCGCGAATACTGATGGTGCCGTCTTCGCCGACTTCGACCTGCTGCTCGGGCGGCACGGCGATCGGGCCGCCGTTGCCGATTACTGGCATGCCATTGCCGGCACGCAGTACACCGAGGGCGTCGATGTTCAGGCTGCCAGTGCGCACGTAGCTTTCGCCACCGTTGGGGTTCTGCACGGCGATGAAACCGTTGCCTGACACCGCGACGTCGAGGTCGCGGCCGGTCTGCACCAGCGAGCCCGGGGTGAAATCGGTGGCGGGCCGTTCGCTCATGGCAAACGCACGCGCCGGAAAGCTGTCACCGAATACCGGCATCGAACGCGCCTGCTCGAGGTCGCGCTGGAAGCCGTTGGTGGAAATGTTTGCCAGGTTGTTGGCATGCGCCCGTTGCGCCAGTGCGTTCTGGCTGGCGCCGGTCATTGCCACATAAAGGTACTTGTCCACAGTGTTTCCTCTGCATGCCGGACGTTTGCCGCCCACCGCTGTACTGCTCAGCCATAAGCAATTTGCAGACCAACTTTTTATTGGCGGGCAAAGGCCCGGTAAACAAGGGACTTGAGGGAATCGGAGGGGAATTTGAAATGTTTCGAAGACGAAAAACCGGCGGTGTCATGCCGGTTGGTGGCAATCCTCAGTTCAGCGGGTGGATGGCGATCCTGTGGCGAGGGGATTTATCCCCGTTCGGCTGCGCAGCAGTCGCCAAGCCTGCAAATGAGGTCGCTGGGAAGGAAAAGCGGGGCGGCTTCGCCGCCCATCGGGGATAAATCCCCTCGCCACAAAGGCTCTATTTAGCTTTCGGAGGTTTTGCCCACCTCATACTCACGCAGCTTGTTGGCAATCGTGGTGTGCGAAACACCCAGCCGCTTGCCCAACTGCCGGCTGCTCGGGTGCTCGGAATACAACCGCTCCAGCACCGCTTTCTCGAAACGCCCGACAATCTCATCCAGATGTCCATCCAGGGAAAAATCGCCAAGCGGCTGACGCACGCCATAATCCGGCAGGCGGATATGTTCGGCCTTGACCTTACCGCCGTCGCACAACGAAACCGCCTGGAACAGCACGTTCTCCAATTGCCGCACGTTGCCCGGCCAGTGGTAATGGCTGAGGCGATCCATCGCCGCCGGGGCCAGTTTCGGCAGCGGACAGCCGATCTGCCGACTGGCCTGATCGAGGAAGTGTTCAACCAGCGGCGTCAGACCGTCGAGGCATTCGCGCAACGGCGGAATGTGCAGCGACAGCACGTTCAAGCGGTGATAGAGATCCTGGCGAAACTCACCTCGCGCGCACAGTTCAGACAAGTCCACCTGGGTCGCGCAGATCACCCGCACGTCGAGATACACCTCCTCATCACTGCCGACGCGACGGAAGCAGCCGTCCTGAAGAAAGCGCAGCAATTTGACTTGCAAACGCGGACTCATCTCGCCGACGCCATCGAGAAACAGCGTGCCGCCCGCGGTCAGTTCCAGCAGACCAAGCTTGCCTTCGGCACGCGCCCCTTCGAAGGCACCGGGGCCGTAGCCGAACAATTCGGTCTCGGCCATCGATTCCGGCAACCCGGCGCAGTTGAGCGCCATCAACGGTGACTGTCCGCGCGGACTGGCAAGGTGACAGGCGCGCGCGAGCAGTTCCTTGCCGGTGCCGGTTTCGCCTTCTATTAATAGCGGCGCATCCAGCGGCGCCATGCGTCGCGCTTCGCGGACCACGGCGGCCATGACTTTCGAGCTTTGGAAAATACTGTCGAAGCCGCGCAGCTCTTGCTTGCGCACATTGTAGATCCGCTCGCCGACGCGGTCGGCGCGGTGCAGCGTCAATACGGCGCCGGCCATGGCCTCGCTGTCATCGTGCTCCGATTGCAGCGGCGCGATGTCGGCAAGAAAGATGTCGCCCTTGACCTTGACCCGCATGCCGTTGATTCGCGATTTGTTGGCGCGCACCAGTTCCGGCAAATCGAAATCCTCGGCGTAGCGCGACAGCGGAATCCCCGGTACCTCATCGACGCGCACGCCGAGCAATTGCGCTGCCGCGCGGTTGGCCGCGACGATCGAGCCGCCCATGTCGATCGACAGCACCGGAAATTCCAGCGCGCCGAGCAGCGCATTCAATTCCATATGCCGGCGCTCGCTGGGCATCAGCCCGACGCGCTTGACACCGAACACCCCGCCGATTGCCTCGAATTTCGGCCGCAATGCCTGGAACTGGATGTTGATCAGGTTCGGGCAGTGCAGGTAGATCGCGTTGCCATGCTCACCGCCAACTTCACCGCGGGCAACGTTGATCCCGTACGCCACCAGCAGATTGAGAATATCGCGCAGGATGCCGATGCGGTTCTGGCAGTGGACTTTGATGCGCATAGAAAAAGGCCCGACAGGTTTGAGAGGTAAACACATGTCCTTGTGGGAGCGAGCCTGCTCGCGAAGGCGCCAGCACATTCAACATCGATGTGTCAGACCGACCGCTTTCGCGAGCAGGCTCGCTCCCACAGGGTTTTGTGGCGCGCCCGAGGCAGAGTTTTCTGTCGAGGCACGCAGATAGTTGTCAAGATTATGTGACAGTCCCGACCCGTTTCAAACCCGCCAATCACGGCAAACGCGCATTACCCGACCAAGCGTAACGATAACTTTACGAAATCAGTCGAATTTTCCTACCCACTCACGGCTCAACATGCTGCGCGCCTTCGCACTCTGGGGTATTCCTTTAGCCATCGCTGGACATAACAAAAACGAATTTCCTAGCAGGAGAGCAGCATGAAGCAGACGCAATACGTGGCTCGCGAGCCCGATGCGCAAGGTTTTATCGACTACCCCGCCGAAGAACATGCGGTGTGGAACACGCTGATCACTCGCCAGTTGAAGGTGATTGAAGGTCGCGCGTGCCAGGAATACCTGGACGGTATCGAAAAACTCGGTCTGCCCCACGACCGCATCCCGCAACTGGCCGAGATCAATAAAGTCCTCGGCGAGACCACTGGCTGGCAGGTTGCCCGGGTACCGGCGCTCATCCCCTTCCAGACTTTTTTCGAATTGCTCGCCAGCAAGCAGTTTCCCGTTGCGACGTTCATTCGTACTCGCGAAGAACTCGACTATCTGCAAGAGCCGGACATCTTTCACGAAATCTTCGGCCACTGCCCGCTGCTGACCAACCCTTACTTCGCCGAATTCACCCACACCTACGGCAAGCTCGGCCTGCAAGCGACCAAAGAAGAGCGCGTTTATCTGGCGCGGCTGTACTGGATGACCATCGAATTCGGTCTGGTCGACACCCCGCAGGGCAAGCGCATCTACGGCGGCGGGATTCTGTCCTCGCCCAAAGAAACCGTTTACTGCCTGTCGGACGAGCCTGAGCATCAACGCTTCGATCCGCTGGAAGCGATGCGCACGCCGTATCGCATCGACATCCTGCAACCGCTGTACTTTGTCCTGCCGAACCTCAAGCGCCTGTTCGACGTGGCCCATGAAGACATCATGGCCATGGTTCGTCAGGGCATGCAGTTGGGCTTGCACGCGCCGAAATTTCCGCCGAAACCCAAAGCCGCCTGAACCGCGACTTTTGCTGACAATTGCGTCTGTCCGTCGCTGTCACTTTGCTTTAGCGTGACGGCATTGACGGCACACGCGCTTTAATGAAAAAACACACTCGTTTTCAGGAATACACCATGTCGACTTTGAACCAAGCCCACTGCGAAGCCTGCCGCGCCGATGCGCCACAAGTCAGCGATGAAGAACTGCCGATCCTGATCAAGCAGATCCCTGACTGGAACATCGAAGTACGCGACGGCATCATGCAGCTGGAGAAAGTTTTCCTGTTCAAGAACTTCAAACATGCGCTGGCGTTCACCAACGCAGTGGGCGAGATCTCCGAGGCCGAAGGTCACCACCCGGGCCTGCTGACCGAATGGGGCAAAGTCACCGTGACCTGGTGGAGCCACTCGATCAAAGGCCTGCACCGCAACGACTTCATCATGGCCGCGCGCACTGACGAAGTGGCCAAGACCGCAGAAGGACGCAAGTAATGCACTTCGACGCCATCGGCCGGGTTCCCGGCGACCCGATTCTCGGTTTGATGGAGGCCTATGCGCAGGATGCCAATCCGCGCAAATTCGACCTCGGCGTTGGCGTCTACAAGGATGCCCAGGGCCTGACGCCGATCCCGGAGGCGGTGAAAATCGCCGAAGCGCGACTGGTCGAAAGCCAGGACACCAAGACCTACATCGGTGGCCATGGCAACCCGCTGTTCGGCAAGGTCATCAATGAGCTGGTGCTCGGCGCCGACTCACAACTGCTCACCGAACAACGCGCCGGCGCCACCCAGACCCCGGGCGGCACCGGTGCCTTGCGGCTGGCAGCAGACTTCATCGCGCAATGCCTGCCGGGCAAAGGCGTGTGGTTGAGCAACCCGACCTGGCCGATCCACGAAACCATCTTCGCCGCCGCCAAGGTCAAGGTCAGCCACTACCCGTACGTCGGCAGCGACAACCGCCTCGATGTCGAAGCCATGCTCGCTGTGCTCAGGGAAGTGCCGAAGGGCGACGTAGTGCTGTTGCACGCGTGCTGCCACAACCCGACCGGTTTCGACCTCAGCCATGACGACTGGAAGCGTGTGCTGGAAGTGGTGCGCAACCGCGACCTACTGCCGCTGATCGACTTCGCTTATCAGGGTTTTGGTGATGGTCTGGAGCAGGATGCGTGGTCGACCCGGTTGTTCGCGGCGCAAGTGCCGGAACTGCTGATCACCAGTTCCTGCTCGAAGAACTTCGGCCTGTACCGCGACCGCACCGGTGCGCTGATCGTCTGCGCGACCAGCGCCGACAAGCTCATCGACATCCGCAGTCAACTGGCCAATATCGCCCGCAACCTGTGGTCGACGCCGCCGGATCACGGTGCTACGGTGGTCGCGACCATCCTTGCCGATCCAGAGCTGAAAGCGCGCTGGGCCGATGAAGTGGAAGCCATGCGCTTGCGGATCGCGCAGCTGCGCAGCGGTCTGGTCGAAGCGCTGGAGCCCCACGGTTTGCGCGAGCGTTTTGCGCACATTGGCGTGCAACGCGGGATGTTCTCCTACACCGGCCTGTCGCCGGAACAGGTGAAAACCCTGCGCGAGCGGCACAGCGTGTACATGGTCAGCTCGGGCCGGGCCAACGTCGCCGGCATCGACGCCACCCGCCTCGCCTTGCTGGCTGACGCCATCGCCAGCGCTTGCAAATAGTTACTGCAACACAAAACCCTGTGGGAGCGAGCCCTGTGGTGAGGGGATTTATCCCCGACCGGCTGCGCAGCAGTCGTAAACCGTTGATCGCGGAGTGTCAGACATTCCGCGAACGCAGGGTTGGGGCCGCTTCGCAGCCCATCGGGGATAAATCCCCTCGCCACAAAAGTCCACTCCCACATTTGGTTTTTGTGGTCGCCTCCCCTCCCTGCGGCCATCTGTCGCATTAATTTGAATTAAAAGTCTGATTGTCATTTTTCCTGCTGTATCCTGCGCAGGCTTTGTAAAGCGCGGAGCACCTGATCTATCAACAGACTTAGCGAGGAGCGCAACCATGCACGAGATTCCCAATCTCCCCTTCCCAAGCCTGCACGTACCTGAGCAGACGACCCCGCAACACGCCGGCGCCGAAAAGCCCGAGCCGCAAGAAGCCGCTGACAGCCGCAAAGCCGACAGCGAAGAGTAAGACCCGCCGTACAGACCGTGTGGAAAGCGCTAACATGCGCTTTCCACACTGCCTGAAACCCGAGCCCGCCATGACCGACGAATTCTCCGAAAGCCAAGCTGCCGTGCTGATCGGCGCCACCGAGAAAATGATCGAGATCTGGAATCGCCTCTCACCCGAGAAACAGGCCGCCCTGCTCGAGCGTTTCGGCAGCGAAGAAAATGCCCTCGCCGCCCTCGTCACCACGCAACTGGTCGCTCCGGCGAAATCCTGAACGCGCCGCCCGGCAAATAGTTTTACTTTTCCCCGCCCTTGAGCGGTTCACGCCGGTATCATGAGCAGCCTATCTAATCGGCTGCTCCCGTGGATCGTTACCCATGTCGTCTATATCCGAGCCCCAGCGTCCGCTGGCGGTTACGCTGCAAGTAGTTTCCATCGTCCTCTTCACCTTCATCGGTTACCTGAACATCGGCATCCCGCTCGCCGTGTTGCCGGGCTACGTCCACAGCGACCTCGGTTTCGGCGCAGTGATCGCCGGGCTGGTGATCAGCGTGCAATACCTCGCCACCCTGCTCAGCCGCCCGGACGCCGGCAAGATCATCGACAACCAGGGCAGCAAACGCGCGGTGATGATCGGCCTCGCTGGTTGCGGTTTGAGTGGTGTGTTCATGCTGATCTCGGCGTGGACACCGAACCTGCCGCTGCTGAGCCTGATCAGCCTGTTGATCGGCCGCCTGGTGCTGGGCAGCGCGGAAAGCCTGGTCGGTTCCGGCTCGATTGGCTGGGGCATCGGTCGCGTCGGCGCGGCAAATACGGCGAAAGTGATTTCCTGGAACGGCATCGCCAGTTACGGCGCCCTGGCGATCGGCGCGCCGTTCGGTGTCTGGCTGGTGAGCCGGCTGGGTTTGTGGAGCATGGGCGTGAGCATCATCCTCCTCGCTTTGCTCGGTCTGGCGCTGGCATGGCCGAAAACTGCGGCACCGATTGTTGCCGGTGAACGCCTGCCGTTCATGCACGTGCTCGGCAAAGTCTTCCCGCATGGTTGCGGGCTCGCGCTGGGTTCGATCGGTTTTGGCACCATCGCCACTTTCATTACCCTGTATTACGCGACTCAGCACTGGGACAACGCCGTGCTGTGCCTGAGCCTGTTCGGCGCCAGCTTCATCGGCGCGCGGCTGCTGTTCGGCAACCTGATCAACCGCCTCGGCGGCTTCCGCGTGGCGATTGCCTGCCTGTCGGTGGAAACCTTGGGTTTGTTGTTGCTGTGGATCGCTCCGGATGCGCATTGGGCGCTGGCCGGTGCAGCGCTGAGCGGCTTCGGTTTCTCGCTGGTGTTCCCGGCGCTGGGCGTGGAGGCAGTGAATCTGGTCCCGGCCTCCAGCCGTGGCGCGGCGGTCGGTGCCTATTCTTTGTTCATTGATTTGTCGCTGGGTATCACCGGACCGCTGGCCGGGGCGATTGCGGCGGGGTTCGGCTTTGCGTCGATCTTTCTGTTCGCGGCCTTCGCTGCGTTGAGTGGACTCGGTCTGAGTGTCTATCTGTACAAGCACACGGCGAGATACCGCGAGGCTTAAAAGTCCACCTTGCCGCGCCCGGCCTTGATGCTACCGCGCTTGGTTTTCGACTCCAGCCGACGCTTCTTCGAGCCGAGGGTCGGTTTGGTGGGGCGGCGTTTCTTTTCGACTTTGGTGGCGCTGAGAATCAGCTCGACCAGCCGCTCCAGCGCATCGGCGCGATTGGCTTCCTGGGTGCGATATTGCTGCGCCTTGATGATCAGCACGCCGTCGCTGGTGATACGACTGTCACGCAGCGCCAGCAGGCGTTCCTTGTAGAACTCCGGCAGCGACGAGTTGGGAATGTCGAAGCGCAAGTGCATGGCGCTGGAGACCTTGTTGACGTTCTGCCCACCGGCGCCTTGCGCGCGGATGGCGGTCAATTCGATCTCGGCATCCGGCAGATGCACATTGTTGGAAATCACCAGCATGGAAAAGCGTCCGTAATCAGAGGGTGCAGGATAACCTGATTCACTCAACCTCTGTGGGAGCGAGCCTGCTCGCGAAGGCGGTGTGTCAGTCGATGCAGATGTTTCTGATGGACCGCTTTCGCGAGCAGGCTCGCTCCCACAGGGTTCGGTGTGATGCCAGATTTTTCCATTTCAAAACAACAAACCCGGCACTCTGGCCGGGTTTGTCGTGTCTGCTTGCGCGGTTATTTCGCCGTTGCAGCCACCACCGGCTGCACACTGCGCTTGTTCTTGATCAGGTAGCAGACCCACATGAACACCACCCACACCGGAATCGCATACACCGAGATCTGGATCCCCGGGATCAGCAGCATCACGCCGAGGATGAACACCACGAACGCCAGGCAGACGAAGTTGCCGTACGGATACCACAGCGCCTTGAACAGCGGCGTCTGCTTGGTCTGGTTCATGTGCTGGCGGAACTTGAAGTGCGAGTAGCTGATCATCGCCCAGTTGATCACCAGCGTCGCAACCACCAGCGACATCAGCAGTTCCAGCGCGTGTTGCGGGATCAGATAGTTGAGCAACACGGCAACCAGCGTCACTGCCGCCGACGCCAGAATCGAACGCACCGGCACGCCGCGCTTGTCGATCTTCGCCAGGCCTTTCGGTGCATCGCCCTGCTCGGCCATGCCCAGCAGCATGCGGCTATTGCAGTAGGTGCCACTGTTGTACACCGACAGCGCAGCGGTCAGCACGACGAAGTTGAGGATGTGCGCGGCGGTATTGCTGCCGAGCATCGAGAACACCTGCACGAACGGACTGCCGCTGTAGGAATCGCCCGACGCATTGAGAGTTTCCAGCAGGCTATCCCAAGGAGTCAGCGACAGCAGGATCACCAGTGCGCCAATGTAGAAAATCAGGATGCGGTAGATCACCTGATTGATCGCTTTCGGGATCACGGTTTTCGGCTTGTCGGCTTCAGCGGCGGTGAAACCGAGCATTTCCAGACCGCCGAAGGAGAACATGATGATCGCCATGGCCATCACCAGACCGCTCACCCCGTTGGGAAAGAAACCGCCGTGGGACCACAGGTTGCTCACCGACGCCTGCGGGCCGCCGTGGCCGCTGACCAGCAGGTAGCTGCCCAGCGCGATCATGCCAACGATGGCCACAACCTTAATGATCGCAAACCAGAATTCGGCTTCACCGAAGACTTTGACGTTGGCCAGGTTGATCGCGTTGATCAGCACGAAGAATGCAGCAGCGGAGACCCAGGTCGGGATGTCCGGCGCCCAGTAATGGATGTACTTGCCAACCGCCGTCAGCTCGGACATGCCCACCAGAATGTACAGAATCCAGCAGTTCCAGCCCGAGAGGAAACCGGCGAAACCGCCCCAGTATTTGTGGGCAAAGTGGCTGAAGGAACCGGCCACCGGCTCTTCGACGATCATTTCGCCGAGCTGGCGCATGATCATGAAGGCGATGAAGCCGCAGATGGCGTAGCCGAGGATCATCGACGGGCCGGCGGATTTCAGTACCCCGGCAGAACCGAGGAACAATCCGGTACCGATCGCGCCACCGAGGGCGATCAGTTGAATATGGCGATTTTTCAGGCCGCGTTTAAGCTCGCCTGATTGCGAGGGTTGTCCACTCATGAAAAAGGTCTCACGCAAGGTTTGATGATGTTCAGTAGACGTTGCTGCAAGGTTGCGATTTCAGGCAGCCCCGATCAAACCCCAGCGCAGGCACCAGGAGTTCAGCTCATTTACAACGGTCATGCGTCACCTGTTTGTTTTTATCTGTGACGAAATCGAACCCGGCACGCTTGTGGCGCGGCGGAGTGAACAAGGCGGATAGCCTCGAGATTTTTGCGATTACGCAGAGGGTCACAGTTAAAACGCGGCGCATTGTACACCGCTAACCCCCTGCTGCCAGACCCGCCTGATCAGCGTGTCGGTTGCCGGGATTGCGTGTGTCCGCCTCGACAGTCTCGAGCGGCTGCAAAATGTGAGTCAGGCCTTTGCAGGCCATCGGCGGGGACGAGGAGAAAACCGTCCCACGGGGAGAAGTGGAAATCAGTCGCGGCGTTCATTGCGCCTCCTTCTTGTTATTCGCCTGCACGACAGGCATGGGGCGCATCACACCCTGACTGGAGGCTGGAAACAAGCGCGCCAGAGCCTTGCGTGGCGCACGCTCCGTCGGGTTACGGAAGCTTTTCCTTACAACGGAGGGCGAGACCGGAAATCACCGCGTTGGCGGGCCAATATCGTCAGGTTATCTTTACAAGGCGTAACGAATATTTTCCGAATCAGAAATTTCCGTAGGACGCCTACAAATTGACGGTCGCTAGCTTGCTAAACATTTCGCAGGCCTGTTTTTTGTTTTCAAGTAAGAAAACCCACCCTGAAAAACAGAACAAGAAGTCTATTAAAAAACCCTCAACCAGGTTTTTCACGTCTCACCGCCCCCCAAGGGCAGCCATCACCTGGACCTGATCTTTTCCGGCGGGGTGTTGGCGCTGGATGACAAGCCGGTTTGCGACGGACGATTCATGTTCTAAGCGACTGGCCCCTTCGCGAGCAGGCTCGCTCCCACATTGGATCTGCGGCGTACAAATCCTCTGTGGGAGCGAGCCTGCTCGCGAAAGCGCCTTGTCAGACGCTACATGAGTTTCGCCAGACGAAAAAAAACGCCAACCCTACGGTTGGCGTTTCCGCTTCAACTTGCAGCTTGCCGCTAGAAACTCACAGCTGCCTCACTCAGGCTTCTTGCGACCGAAACCCGGGCGCTGACCGGAACCGGCCGGTGCGCCGCGGCGTTTGCCCGAGGGCTTGTCGCCGTCGACCAGTTTGATCCCTGGACGCTTCGGCGCCGGTTTGGCCGGGCGCTTGTTGGTGTTGTCGGCTGGACGATCCGCTACTGGCGTACCGCGACCGGCAGGCGCGCCGCGTTCGCCACGCTCGGTACGACCATTGGCCGGACGCGGTGCACGCTCGCCATCACGGGCAACCGGTTTGCGGCCAGGACGCTCGCCTTCAATCTGCGGCTCGCGGCCCGGGCGTGGCCCGGTCGGTGCGCCAGCGGCTGGACGCAGGGTGCGTACGCGCTCGGTCTTGGCCATCGGCCGCGACGATTTACGCTGCATGCGTTCGAGCTTGTCCTTGCTCTTGGCGTTCAGCTGCGGCATTGCCACCGGGGTCAGGCCGACTTCGGCGCTGAGCACGTCGACTTCGTACTGGCTCATTTCGCGCCAGCGGCCCATCGGCAGATCGGAGTTGAGGAACACCGGACCGAAACGCACACGCTTCAGACGGCTGACCACCAGACCCTGCGATTCCCACAGACGACGCACTTCACGGTTGCGCCCTTCCATGACCACGCAGTGGTACCAGTGGTTGAAGCCTTCACCGCCCGGCGCCTGTTGAATATCGGTAAAACGCGCCGGACCGTCTTCCAGCACCACGCCGGCCTTCAGGCGTTCGATCATCTCGTCATCGACTTCACCGCGTACACGCACGGCGTACTCGCGGTCCATCTCGTAGGACGGGTGCATCAAACGGTTGGCCAGTTCACCGTCAGTGGTGAACATCAGCAGACCGGTGGTGTTGATGTCGAGACGGCCGATGTTGATCCAGCGGCCTTCTTTCGGACGCGGCAGCTTGTCGAACACGGTTGGACGGCCTTCCGGGTCGTCACGGGTGCAGATCTCGCCGTCGGGCTTGTTGTACATGATCACGCGGCGCACCGATTCGGCGGCCTCTTCGCGTTTGATCACCTTGCCATCGATGGTAATGGCGTCGTGCATGTCGACGCGCAGGCCGAGGGTGGCGTCTTTGCCATTGACCTTGATCCGGCCCTGGCTGATCCAGGCTTCGACGTCACGGCGCGAGCCGACGCCGATACGGGCGAGGACCTTCTGCAACTTTTCGCCTGCTGGGCCGATTTCCTGGTCGTCTTTCTGATTGATGTCACTCATCTGGGCACCTCCCGGTGTGGTCTGTTCAGGCGGCGCCTGAAGCATTGGAAACTGGTGTTCGGCCGAAGGGATCGGCGAAGGGTCGCGAATCATACGCGGATGTGCGCCATCGCGCATCAGAGACTAGCTGATCGATGGCCGGTTATTTCTTTTTCCGCCGACCGGCACCACCGAGTTTGATCAGGCGCAGCGCGGCTTCGGCCAGCACCGTGCGTTTATCGTCCTTGTCGAGTTTTTTCCAGGCTTTGATCTCGCGCTTGCTGCGACCGCAACCGAGGCAGATGTCGTCGGAAAATTTGCAGAGGCTGATGCAGGGGTCTTTGGTTGAGCTCATCGCAATCTCCAGAACGACGTTTCACCCTGTGGGAGCGAGCCTGCTCGCGAAGGCGCAGTGTCATCCAGCATTGATGTATCTGACACACCGCCTTCGCGAGCAGGCTCGCTCCCACAAGGGTCTACATTGGTTTCTCGATAGGCGTCATTCTTCGAACTCGCGCCGTTCGGCTTCGATTGCCTCAGCCAGTGCGCGGGCTTCGGCTTCTTCTTCGCTGAGTTCCGGTTCTGGCTGTTCAAGCGCGGCAACGGCGGCCAACAGTTTCTCGCGAGCCTCGGCGACACCGAGAATATCTTCTTCCGGTTCCGCGTCGAGCGCGCCTTCAAGTTCAACTTCGCCTTCAACAACCGGCTCAGTGATCTCAGGCTCAGAGACCGGCGCTTCGCCATCCACCGCATCACGCAGCAAGTCGTCGAAGTCGGTCTTGATCCCCTCCTCCATGCTGTCCAGCTCCAGCAGCAGGGAATGGAAACTGGTTTCCTCCTTCTCCTCCTCCGGCTCGGCGCTGGCGTCGGCCAGTTCCTGCAGACTCTGCGGCACCGGCACGTCGTCGAAGTCGAGCACCGGTTCGGCTTCCATCTCGCGCAGTTCGGCCAGCGGCGGCAGGTCTTCGAGGTTCTTCAGGTTGAAGTGGTCGAGAAACGCCTTGGTCGTGGCGAACATCGCCGGTTTGCCCGGCACGTCGCGATAGCCGACGACGCGAATCCACTCACGCTCGAGCAAGGTCTTGACGATGTTGCTGTTGACCGCCACGCCCCGCACATCTTCGATTTCGCCGCGGGTGATCGGCTGGCGATAGGCGATCAACGCGATGGTTTCCAGCAAGGCGCGGGAATAGCGCTGCGGGCGCTCTTCCCAGAGACGGCCGACCCACGGCGAGAACTTCTCGCGGATCTGCAAGCGATAGCCCGACGAGACTTCCTTGAGCTCAAAGGCGCGGCCCTCGCAGGACTTGCCGAGCAGGGTCAGGGCTTTCTTGAAGACCGCCGGCTCCGGCCGCTCGCCTTCTTCGAACAGTTCAAACAGGCGCTCAAGGGATTGCGGCTTTCCCGAGGCCAACAGAAAGGCTTCAAGCAGGGGCGCCAGCTCGCGGGGTTCAGTCAGGTTCATACAGGGACTCGTTATTCGGCTCGGGCTCGCACGTGGATCGCAGCGAACGGCTCATTCTGCACCAGCTCGACCAAGGATTCCTTGACCAGTTCAAGGATCGCCATAAAGGTCACCACCACACCGAGGCGGCCTTCTTCGGCGGTGAACAGCTCGACAAACGGCACGAAGCCGCCGCCCTTGAGCCGTTCCAGCACATCACTCATGCGCTCGCGGGTGGACAGCGCTTCACGGCTGACCTGGTGGCTTTCGAACATGTCGCCACGGCGCAGGACTTCGGCCATGCACATCAGAATCTCTTCCAGCGCGACGTCGGGCAACAGCTTGCGCGCCCGCGCTTCCGGTGCGTCGAGCTTGGGCACGATCACATCGCGACCGACCCGACTCAGACCGTCGATGCCTTCGGCAGCGGCCTTGAAGCGCTCGTATTCCTGCAAGCGGCGGATCAGTTCAGCGCGCGGGTCGTCTTCTTCGTCTTCGACGGTTTCGGCGCGCGGCAGAAGCATGCGCGATTTGATCTCGGCGAGCATCGCCGCCATCACCAGATACTCGGCGGCCAGCTCCAGACGCACCGATTGCATCAACTCGACGTAGCCCATGTACTGGCGGGTGATTTCCGCCACCGGGATGTCGAGAATATTGATGTTCTGTTTGCGGATCAGGTACAGCAGCAGGTCGAGCGGACCTTCGAAGGCTTCAAGAAAGACTTCCAGCGCATCCGGCGGGATGTACAAGTCCAGCGGCATTTCCATGACCGCTTGGCCATAGACCATCGCGAACGGCAGTTCCTGCTGGGCGCCGGCCTGGGGATCGACCACGGTTTCCACTGCGGACATTCAGGCCTCGACCATGAACGGCGTCGGATCGCCGCAACCGACGCGGACCACTTCCGGGTCGTCGCCGGTCAGGTCAATCACCGTCGAGGCCTTGATACCGCCAAAGCCGCCGTCGATGATCAGATCGACCTGATGCTCAAGCAACTGGCGCATTTCGTAGGGATCGCTGAGTGGGTCTTCGTCGCCGGGCATGATCAGCGTCACGCTCATCAGCGGCTCGCCGAGTTCGGCCAGCAGGGCCAAAGCGATCGGATGGCTGGGCACGCGCAGGCCGATGGTGCGCTTCTTCGGATGCAGCAACAGGCGCGGCACTTCGCGGGTGGCATTGAGAATAAAGGTGTACGGCCCTGGCAGGTGCGCCTTGAGAATGCGGAAGGTGCCGGTGTCGATCTTGGCGTAATTGCCCAGCTGCGACAGGTCGCTGCAGATCAGCGCGAAGTTGTGTTTTTCATCGAGCTGACGCAGACGTCGCACGCGCTCGATGGCGGTCTTGTCGCCGATCTGGCAACCGATGGCGTAGGACGAGTCCGTGGGATAAATCACCACCCCGCCCTTGCGGATGATCTCGACCGCCTGTTTGATCAGGCGCGCTTGCGGGTTTTCCGGATGTATCTGGAAAAATTGACTCACGTTCTCTACCTGTTCAGACGGCGGCAATATCTGTGTCATGTTTGAACCGACACCACAGGGGTGGAAGGTCCTCGGGAACCGGCCGGTACTGGCCGATCTCGGACCAGCCGCCAGGGCCATGGAAGTCACTGCCGGCGCTGACCAGCAGACCGAACTCACGGGCAAGGATCGCCAGGCTGCCCACCTGCTCTGCGGGCTGATGGCCATTGACCACCTCGATAGCATGCCCGCCTGCTTGAATATAGTCGGCAATCAGCTTTCGGCGCTTGCTACGGGTGAAATCGTAGTGCCAGGGATGCGCCAGGCTGACCCAGGCACCGGCGGCGCGCAGGGTGCCGACGGTGTCTTCCAGGGTCGGCCAGTGCAGCTTGACGTCGCCGAGCTTGCCGGCGCCGAGCCATTTGCGAAACGCCTCGGCGCGATCCTTTACATAACCTTCACGCACCATCCAGTCGGCGAAATGCGGCCGGGCCGGCGCGTTGCCGCTGTCACCCAGCTCCTGCTGGATCTGCCGGGCGCCGTCGAGGGCACCGGGCATGCCCTTGAGGGCGAGCTTGCGGCTTATTTCTTCCGACCGCAGCCAGCGGCCATCGTGCAATTTGGCGATTGCTTCGACCAACGGCGCGGCGTTGACGTCGAAACCGTAGCCCAGCACATGAATGGTCGCCCCGCCCCAGGTGCAGGACAATTCGACGCCGTTGACCAGTTGCATGCCCAACTCGGTGGCGGCAGTACGCGCCTCGGCGAGCCCCTCAAGGGTGTCGTGGTCGGTCAACGCCAGGACTCGCACGCCATTTTCGAACGCACGCGCAACCAGAACCGCGGGCGCCAGTGCGCCGTCGGAGGCCGTGCTGTGGCAGTGCAAATCAACATTCACGGGGAGTTGTAACCTCAAATCAGCTGGCGCTATCGCGCGCCCATATGTTTGTTATTATGCCGCCACATCCAGCTTCTGGCTCTCACTGTGAAACAATTCATCGATTTCATCCCGCTTCTGCTGTTCTTCATCGTTTACAAACTTGATCCACGGGTCGTCGACATTGCTGGCCAGCAAGTGACCGTAGGCGGTATCTACAGCGCCACGGCGATGCTGATCATCAGCTCCCTGGTGGTGTACGGCGCGCTGTTCATCAAGCAGCGCAAGCTGGAAAAGAGCCAGTGGCTGACGCTGATTGCCTGCCTGGTATTCGGCAGCCTGACGCTGGCCTTCCACAGCGAAACCTTCCTGAAATGGAAGGCGCCGGTGGTCAACTGGCTGTTCGCTGCGGCCTTCATCGGCAGCCACTTCATCGGTGACCGCCTGCTGATCAAACGCATCATGGGCCACGCGCTGACCCTGCCGGACCCGGTCTGGACGCGCCTGAACATCGCCTGGATCGCGTTCTTCCTGTTCTGCGGCGCCGCCAACCTGTTCGTTGCCTTCACCTTCCAGAGCATCTGGGTTGATTTCAAGGTATTCGGCAGCCTGGGCATGACCGTGCTGTTCCTGGTTGTACAGGGCATCTACCTGTCGCGCCACCTGCATGACACCGATACCACAACGCCAAAAACCGAGGACTGACATGCTCTACGCCATCATTGCCACCGACGTTGCCAACTCGCTCGAAGCCCGCCTGTCCGTGCGTCCGGCACATCTGGAACGCCTGCAAGCGCTCAAGGGCGAAGGCCGCATCGTGCTGGCCGGCCCGCACCCGGCCGTCGACAGCAATGATCCGGGCGCAGCGGGTTTCACCGGCAGCCTGATCGTCGCCGAGTTCGACTCCCTCAGCGCCGCACAGGCCTGGGCCGATGCCGATCCGTACATCGCCGCTGGCGTTTACGCCAATGTGATCGTCAAGCCGTTCAAGCAAGTCCTGCCGTAATCCCGCTATTGAAATGCCGACGGGTTTTATGTGGCGAGGGGATTCATCCCCGCTGGGTGGCGAAGCCGCCCCAATACCCATCCAACGCGGTGTGTCTGACACACCGCATGCTCCCATTTCAGGACTGCTACGCAGCCCAACGGGGCGGTGCGACGTTTCGCTAAATCCCCTCGCCACAGAATATTCATCAGCCACGAATTATTTGTCAGCCACTAACATCACGTCCTGCGCACTGAACCTTCTCGCTTCTCACCCATCTCAATCGCTCATTATTCTCGTTTGCCTGCCGACAACCTGCCCAATATCCATTTGGAAACAGGTGTCGCGATGCGCAAGGGTCCGTTGTGTCTGATGTTGCTCACGTTGTCGATCATGGCGCCCGCCCATGGTGAGGAAACCACCGAAGGCGGCAGCTCCACGCCATTGTCATTGAGCGCCGGCAGCCAGATCACCGAGCTGCAACAGCGGCTCAAGGCCAGTGAACAGCAGCGCGAAGAACTGAACAAACAACTGCAGAATGCCGACAACACCCGCGAAAGCGCCCAGCTCGCCCGGCTGCGCCAGGAGAACCAGCGTCTGAAGCTGCAACTCAAGGAAGCCCAGGCCAGCCCGTTGCCGCGTTTGCTGACCGATCAACAGCAGTGGTTCGTCACTGGCGCCGGGGTAGCGCTATTGGCGCTGCTCTGCGGTATCTTTGCCAGTGGTGCAAGCCGAAAACGTCGGCAATGGCTAAATTGAGTGAGTCATGAGCGAGCTGTTACTGATTGATGATGACCAGGAGTTGTGCGAACTCCTGAGTAGCTGGTTGAGCCAGGAAGGCTTCCAGGTACGCGCCTGCCACGACGGCCAGAGCGCGCGCAAGGCGTTGGCCGAAACCGCCCCGGCGGCGGTAGTGCTGGACGTGATGCTGCCCGACGGCAGCGGTCTGGAACTGCTCAAGCAACTGCGCAACGACCACGCCGACCTGCCGGTGCTGATGCTGTCAGCGCGTGGCGAACCGCTGGACCGCATCCTCGGCCTCGAACTGGGCGCCGACGATTACCTGGCCAAACCCTGCGACCCCCGCGAACTGACCGCGCGCCTGCGCGCCGTGTTGCGGCGCAGCCATCCCGCCGCCGTATCGACGCAACTTGAGCTGGGTGATCTAAGTTTCAGCCCGGTGCGCGGCGTGGTCAGCATCGACGAAAAAGAACTGACCCTGACCGTCTCTGAAAGCCGCCTGCTCGAAGCCCTGCTCAAGCAACCCGGCGAGCCGCTGGACAAACAAGAACTGGCGCAACTGGCCCTCGGCCGCAAGCTGACCCTGTACGACCGCAGCCTCGACATGCACGTCAGCAACCTGCGCAAAAAAATCGGCCCCCACCCCGACGGCCGCCCACGCATCGTCGCGCTGCGTAGCCGTGGTTACTACTACAGCTTATAAGACCTGCGCCGTGTAGGAGTGAGCCTACTCGCGATGGCGGTGTGTCAGTCAACACACTCTTGTGCCATCGCGAGCAGCCTCACTCCAGAGGGGATCTGATCTTTTCCACGCTCTGTATGGGAATGCAGCCATCGGTGGCTTTGCAGTGGTTAATCGGGCATCGAACGAATAATGTCGGCCAAATCGTCCTTGGTTATCTCGTTGGCCTTAATGGCAGCGGCAATGTCTTTTTTGGAAAGTGGGAAACGCTTGAATATTTCTTGCAAAGTATTCGCATCAACATTTGCCAGCCAGAGCGGATCAATGAAAGAACCGCCGTACTCAGGCTTCATCGGTACTTCTTCGTGGGCAATCGTACCCTTATGATTGAGATACACCACATAACGATCATGCCCTTCAGGAAAGCTTTTATCGTGATATAGCGTAGTACCCTGCGGCAGCACGTAGTAATTTTCGTCGCCGATTGGGCCCTCGATCAGCAACGGTTCTTTAGTTTTGATCATCTTCATATCGTGCCCCTGCGAACCATGATCAAAAATCAGGAAAGCCAAAAAAATCGCATTGACCGATAAAGCTGCCATCAGCCATGGGCCGAGTTGCCTGGTAAACGTTTTATTAGTCATAGGGAAGCTCGGTATTCGCTTTGTTAAGGCACGCAGCCGTTGTTCTTTCGCTGAGCGACAATGTCGTTTAAAGGAGTGATCACAGCCTCGGCCCGTGCATTATCCAAAAGATCGCAGCCTTCAGCATCACCTGCACTGAATATGTGTAAGGCCGGGCACGAAGCGTCTTTACCGAAGCTTTACGCTGCGCTGACCGCCGCTGACCTTGATCTGCGTAATCTGAACTCATCCGGAACGTACCGGGAACGAGACAAGGAGATACACCATGCGCAAGACTCTTATCGCTCTGATGTTCGCTGCCGCTCTGCCAACCGTGGCCATGGCCATGCCGCAGGATGGCGGTCCGCTGGGTGGTCCACTGGATGGCCCGCGCCACGGTGGTCAGATGCACGGCGGCATGCACGGCAAAGGCCCGTACAGCCAGCTCGACCTGACCCGCGAACAGCGCGAGCAGATTCGCAAGATCATGGGCGAGCAGATGCACGAGCGTAAGCAGGTGGTCGACAAGTACCTGGAAAAACTCTCGCCGGCCGACCAGAAAGCCATGAAGGACGAGATCGCGGCCAACCACAAGAAAGCCGAGTCCGATGTCCGTGCACTGCTTAAGCCCGAGCAACAGAAGCAGTTCGACGAGATCCAGAAGAAACGCGCCGAACGCCGCGCCGAATGGGCCGAGTTCAAGGCCTGGAAAGCGCAGCAGGCGCAAAAGGCGCAATAATGGCTTGACCCTGGGCCCGACGACTCACATCGTCGGGCCTGTTCCATTCAAATCGAATGTGGGAGCAAGCCTGCTCGCGAAGGCGGTGTATCAGCCAGGGATGGATTGACTGACACTACGCCTTCGCGAGCAGGCTCGCTCCCACATTTGAACGGTGTGATCTTCGAGGAATTTCTGTGCGTTCACTGTTCTGGCGGATTCTTGCGAGCTTCTGGCTGGCCATCGCTCTGGTAGCAGGGCTGTCGATCCTGCTCGGGCACATGCTCAATCAGGACGCATGGATTCTCAGCCGCCATCCCGGCCTCAACACACTGGCCGCAGAATGGACGCAGACTTACGAAACCCAAGGCGAGGAAGCCGCCCAGGACATCCTCGAACAACGCAAACGCCAGTATCACATCGACGTTCAGGTGCTTAACGAAACCGGCGATCCGGTGGTGCGTGGCACCTTCCCGCGCCGCGCCGCAGCATTCGAAGCGCGGCAGAACAACGATGACCGCCGGCTACCATGGCGGCGTCTGACCGACGAGATCACCAGTGAAAAAACCGGTGACACCTACCTGTTCATCTACCGCATCCCACACCCGGAACTCGACGCCTGGCACCGCGAAAGCCTGCTCTGGCCGCTGAGTGCGCTGGGTATTGCGCTGGTGGTGCTGACCCTGTTCAGTTTGCTCGTGACCTTTTCCATCACTCGCCCACTGAGTCGCTTGCGCGGCGCGGTGCATGATCTGGGGCAGACCACTTATCAGCAGAACAGCCTGGCGAAACTGGCCAACCGCCGTGACGAATTCGGCGTGCTCGCCACCGATTTCAACCGCATGGGCGCGCGCCTGCAAAGCCTGATCGGCAGTCAGCGGCAGTTGCTGCGGGATGTCTCCCATGAATTGCGTTCGCCCCTGGCGCGCCTGCGCATCGCGTTGGCCTTGGCTGAGCGCGCCAACCCGCAAGAGCGCGAAAAACTGTGGCCACGGCTGACCCGCGAATGCGACCGGCTGGAGGCCTTGATCAGTGAGATTCTGGTGCTGGCGCGAGTCGATGCCGACAACGCCAGCGCTGAAGAAGTGGACCTGAATGCGTTGCTCGCCGCGCTGCAAAAGGATGCGCAGCTCAGCTCCCCCGAGCAGACCGTACGTCTGCAAGCCGAGCCGCAGCTGAATCTCAAAGGCTGGCCGACGATGATCGAACGCGCGGTAGATAATCTGCTGCGCAACGCCCAACGCTTCAACCCGAGCGATCAGCCGATCGAATTGCAGGCTGCGCGGCAGGGTGAGCGAATTGTCATCAGCGTGCGCGACCATGGGCCGGGAGTGCAGACCGAACATCTGAGTCAGTTGGGCGAGCCGTTCTACCGGGCGCCGGGGCAGACCGCTGCCGGGCATGGCCTGGGGCTGGCGATTGCCAAACGCGCGGCGGAACGGCATGGCGGCACGCTAACGCTGGCCAATCATCCGCAGGGCGGCTTTGTGGCGAGTCTGGAATTGCCGCTGATACCGGGAGTCGTGGTCCAGCCCTGAAGCAAAAACTGTGGGAGCGAGCCTGCTCGCGAAAGCGGTGTGTCAGTCAACCAATATGACCACTGACACTGCGTCTTCGCGAGCAGACCCGCTCCCACAGTTTGAAATCGGGGTCAGGCTTTACCGGGCCAGGCGCTGACGAACTCAGCCAGATCAACCTTCTCCGCCACGCGCGGCTCTTTCTGCGGCGTGCCGAGATAGAGGAACGCGATCACCTCCTCGCCTTCCACCAGCCCCAGGCCTTCGGCCACATGCTTCGAGTACGCCAGATCCCCGGTGCGCCACACCGCGCCAATCCCCTGCGCATACGCCGCCAGCAGAATCCCGTGAGCCGCGCACCCCGCCGTGAGCAACTGCTCGGCCTTCGGGTATTTCACGTGTTCCTGCAATTTCGCGATGACCACAACCACCAGCGGCGCGCGCAGTGGGCCGTTGCGGGCCTTGTCGATCATCGCTTCGGTGACTTCGCCGCTCTGCTGGCGGGCCGCCTCGGCCAGCAACTCGCCCATTTGCTCACGCGCTGCGCCTTCGACGGTCAAAAAGCGGTACGGCTGCAAGTGTCCGTGATCCGGGGCACGCAAGGCCGCGCCGAACAGGGCTTCGCGCTGCTCGGCAGTGGGGGCCGGTTCGACCAGGCGGGGAACGGAAACACGGTTGAGCAACGCGTCGAGAGCCTGCATCGGCCACCTCCTTTGAAAAATGTGCGGCTATTCTAGCTTCATCTGCGCAGCGCCTGCCGGTTTACATGCCTTGCCCCACAGGTAGAATGGCGCCCTTCTCCCACCAGCCCGAGCGGATTTCATGGCGTTGCCGACCTTACGGATCATTGGTTTTATCATCGGCATCTTCCTGATAACCCTGGCTGTGGCCATGGTCGTGCCGATGGCCACGCTGGTGATTTTCGAGCGCACCAGCGACCTGCCGTCGTTCCTCTGGGCGAGCATGATCACCTTCGTCGCCGGCCTCGCTCTGGTGATACCCGGCAGACCGGAACACATTCACCTGCGCCCGCGCGACATGTATCTGCTGACAGTCAGCAGCTGGCTGGTGGTGTGCATTTTCGCCGCGCTGCCGTTTCTGCTGACCCAGCACATCAGCTACACCGACTCGTTCTTCGAAAGCATGTCCGGCATCACCGCCACCGGCTCCACCGTGCTCAACGGCCTGGACAACATGTCGCCGGGGATTCTGATGTGGCGGTCGCTGCTGCACTGGATCGGCGGCATCGGCTTCATCGGCATGGCGGTGGCGATTCTGCCGCTGCTGCGCATCGGTGGCATGCGCCTGTTCCAGACCGAATCCTCGGACCGCTCGGAGAAGGTCATGCCGCGTTCGCACATGGTGGCGCGGTTGATTGTGGCGGCCTACGTCGGCATCACCATTCTCGGCAGTCTGGCGTTCTGGTGGGCCGGAATGAGCCCGTTCGATGCGATCAACCACGCGATGTCGGCGATTTCCACCGGTGGTTTCTCGACCTCCGACCAGTCGCTGGCCAAGTGGACGCAACCGGCGGTGCACTGGGTGGCGATCGTCATCATGATCCTCGGCAGCCTGCCGTTCACCCTGTACGTGGCGACGCTGCGCGGCAACCGCCGTGCGTTGATCAGGGATCAACAGGTGCAGGGTTTGCTGGCAATGCTGCTGGTGACCTGGCTGGTGCTCGGCACCTGGTACTGGTGGACCACCAAGCTGCATTGGCTGGAAGCGCTGCGGCATGTGGCGCTGAACGTGACCTCGGTGGTCACCACCACCGGCTTCGCCCTCGGTGACTACAGCCTGTGGGGCAACTTCTCGCTGATGCTGTTTTTCTATCTGGGCTTTGTCGGCGGCTGCTCAGGTTCGACGGCGGGCGGGATCAAGATTTTCCGTTTCCAGGTCGCCTACATCCTGCTCAAGGCCAACCTCAATCAGCTGATCCACCCGCGCGCGGTGATCAAGCAGAAGTACAACGGTCACCGCCTCGACGAAGAAATTGTCCGTTCGATCCTGACCTTCTCGTTTTTCTTCGCCATCACCATCTGCGTGATCGCCCTGCTGCTGTCGCTGCTCGGGGTCGACTGGATGACCGCGCTGACCGGCGCCGCCAGTACCGTGTCCGGCGTCGGCCCGGGTCTGGGCGAAACCATCGGCCCGGCCGGCAACTTCGCGACGCTGCCGGATGCGGCGAAGTGGATTCTGTCGTTCGGCATGCTGCTCGGCCGATTGGAGATCATTACGGTGTTTGTGCTGTGTATTCCGGCGTTCTGGCGTCATTGACCGCGTCTGGCACTTGCGTCAGGCGCAAGCGGTATTCACCGGGCGTGGTGTCAAACCAGCGGCGGAAGGCGCGGAAGAAGTTGCTCGGGTCGGCAAAGCCCAGCAAGTAAGCGATTTCCAGCAAGGTCATGCTCGGTTGCGCCAGATATTGTTCGGCGAGTTCGCGCCGGGTGTCGTCGAGCAACTGCTGAAAACTGGTGCCTTCCTCCTGTAAGCGCCGCTGTAGAGTGCGCTGGGAGAGATGCAACGTTTGAGCCACGGTGTCGCGCTTGGGCTCGCCCTGGGGCAGCAAACGACACAACACTTGGCGTGCCCGGTGCGTCACGCGACTTTCGGAAAACCGCGCCAGATATTCCCCGGCAAAACGGTCATGCAACAGCGCCATGGCTTCGTTGGCGGTGGGCAGCGGCGCCTCCATATCGGCACGTTCGAAGATCAACGCGTCGTAAGGCGCGTTGAACACCAGCGGTGCATGGAAGGCTTCTTTATAAGGTTGCAGGTTGGCTGGTTGATCGCCCTGAACCAACACTTTGACCGGGTGCAATGGACGCCCGGTCAGCCAGCCGCACAGCGCCAGTGCGCAGGCCAGCGACGCTTCGGCACTTTGCCGGGTCGGCGGCAGATGATCGCCGTGCACAGTCAGGATCAACGCGTAACCTTCATCGAGCCGGCGAAAACTCAGGTCAGCGCTTTCGGCGATGATGCGCTGATAGCGCACCAGGCGCTGGAAGCCTTCAGCCAGGGTATTGCTCGACATCAGCGCGTAACCGGCGACGTGAAACGAGGCCGGGCGCACCACTTTGCCCATGTTCAGGCCGATCGCCGGGTTGCCGGAAACCTCCACCGCGCGCTGCCAGAGCCGGGTCATGGAGTCCTGCGGGAAACGCGCATCCGGATCTTCGAGCGCGCTGAAATCCAGCCCCAGTTGCTTGAACAGAACCCGGCAATCCAGGCCGTCCATCTCCAGTGCTTTGACAATCCCCATCGCCCAGCTTGCAGAAGTCGTTCGTTCGCTCATGGTTGTTATTCTTTTACATGACGGGCTGCAGATAACCGCCCTATTTGCGAAGGATACTAAAGTGGCGCCGATTGTCACTGGCCCACGCCAATGATCACTCTAGACTCAAATAAGCTACCCGACGCACAACTTGTCGCCAGAACAATCACCACAGAGAACGCGGTCGTGGAAAACATCAAGCAGTTCAACAGCTTCGCCGAGTTCTACCCTTATTACCTCGCCGAGCACAGCAACAGTACCTGCCGTCGTCTGCATTTCATCGGCACTTCTCTGGTCATCTTCATTCTCGCCCTGAGCATCGCCAAGGGCGCCTGGCTGCTGTTGCTGGCCTTGCCGCTGGCCGGTTACAGCTTTGCCTGGATCGGCCATTTCTTTTTCGAGAAAAACCGCCCGGCGACGTTTCAGCATCCGCTGTACAGCCTGTTCGGCGATTTCGTCATGTACCGCGACATGATTCTCGGTCGCGTGGCGTTCTGAATGAGGATCTGCCAATGAATGCCCATGCTCGCTTCACCCATATGAAGGACGGCACCGAGGAAGACTGGGCGATTATCGCCGCCGATTTCAATGCCTATGCCAGACAGCTGCCATCGCGGCTCCTCGCGCATTTGAAGCTGCTTGAAGGCGACTTCGGGGGTTTCCCGGTGGATCGCCTGACCCACTCGTTGCAAACCGCGACCCGCGCCTTTCGCGACGGGCGTGACGAGGAATACGTGGTCTGCGCGCTGTTGCATGACATTGGTGACACCCTCGGCTCCTACAACCATCCGGACATCGCCGCGGCGATTCTCAAGCCGTTCGTGAGTGCGGAAAATCTGTGGATGGTGGAGAAGCACGGCATCTTTCAGGGCTATTACTTCTTTCATCACCTGGGCATGGACCGGCATTTGCGCGAGCAATTCAAGGATCATCCGCAGTTCCAGGCGACTGCCGAGTTCTGCGCCAAATACGACGCGGCAGCGTTTGATCCGGCGTACGACACGCTGCCGCTGAGTTTCTTCGAGCCAATGATGGAAAGGCTGTTTGCGCAGCCGAAGAACTCGATTTACAAGGCTGCGATGCAAGAACACAGCCCGGCCTGAAAACACATGTGGGAGCGAGCCTGCTCGCGAAAGCGCTGTATCAGGCACATAAGTTTTGTCTGACACTACGCCTTCGCGAGCAGGCTCGCTCCCACAGGGTTCTCTTTCGCTCAGGCGATTTCGGCAATTTTGGCAGCCCTGAGCTCCGCCTCCCGCGCCTGGGCATCCGCCAATCGATACAACTCGATCGTGCCGTCCCAATGCTCGATCAACGCGGTGCACGATTCGACCCAGTCGCCGCAATTGAGGTAATCCACCTCGCCGACCTTGCGAATCTCGGCATGGTGAATGTGCCCGCAGACCACACCATGCAATTCGCGCTTCACACATTCGTGGGCGATGGCTTCTTCAAAGTCGCTGATGAAACTGACGGCGGTCTTGACCTTGTGTTTCAGGTACGCCGACAGCGACCAGTAACCGTAGCCATAACGGGCGCGCCAGTGATTGAGCCAGCGGTTGAGGGTCAGGGTGAATTCATAGGCCGAGTCGCCAAGAAACGCCAGCCAGCGGTGATAGCGGGTGATCACATCGAACTGATCGCCGTGGATCACCAGCAAATGCCGGCCGTCCGCCGTGACGTGTACCGCCTCGTCGACCAACTGGATATTGCCCAGAATCAGCTTCGAATAGCGCCGCAGGAATTCATCATGATTGCCGGTGACGTAAATCACCTCGGTGCCGCGCTTGCTCATGGTCAGCAGGCGGCGGATGACGTTGGTGTGCGCTTGCGGCCAGTACATGCCGCTGCGCAGTTTCCAGCCATCGATGATGTCACCGACCAGATAGACCTTGTCGGCGTGATAGCCCTTGAGAAATTGCGACAAGTGCTCGGCCTGGCAATCCCGCGTGCCCAGATGCACATCGGAAATCCACAGGGTTCGCACCCGTTGTTTGCGACTGGGTCTGGCGAGCTCGGCGCTGGTCATGGGCAACCCTCTGCGATGTTTTCGCCAGCTTGCGCCCACCCGGTTAATCGACCGTGACAAGCGTGAGTCAGTCGTGTGACAGCGCAAATCGTTCACCAATTGAGGAGCCGGATGACAGACGCGGCGGCGACAGCGCTTTAGACTGGCGCGCAATTGGTTCTGCCCCGATGATCGTTCCCACACTCCTGCGTGGGAACGATCAACAATCGAATCGTGTCTGGATAAGGATTGCAATGACTCCGCGTACCGCCCTCGGCGCCCTGCATATCGGCGCTTTGATGTTCGGCCTGACCGGTGTGTTCGGCAAACTTGCTGCCGCATCACCGGCGGTCATCGTTTTCGGCCGCGCGGCCTTCGCCGTGCTTGCCCTGGCCTTCTTTGCGCGATTCGCCAGTCAGAGCGGCTGGCAAAAGCTGCAGGCAGTGGACTGGCGGCGTCTGGCGCTGAGCGGCGTGTTGCTGGCCGGCCACTGGGTGAGTTTTTTCGTATCGGTGAAGATCGCCGGGGTGGCCATCGCCACGTTGGGCTTTGCCAGTTTCCCGGCGTTCACGGTGATTCTCGAAGGACTGATCTTCCGCGAACGCATCCGCGCCAATGAAATCGTCCTGGTGGTATTGGTCAGCATCGGTCTGGTGCTGGTGACCCCGGCGTTCGATCTGGCCAGCGGCGCGACCGTCGGCTTGCTTTGGGCAGTGTTGTCCGGCCTGCTGTTTTCCTTGCTGTCGCTGACCAACCGCGCCAGTTCCGGACGCATCCCGGCGGTGCAGGCGGCTTTGTGCCAGAACGTCGTCGTGGCGTTGTGTCTGTTGCCGGTGGCGGCGCCGCAGTTGAGTCAGGTGCGAGCGCTGGACTGGTTGTGGATCGCCCTGCTCGGGGTGTTCTGCACGGGCGTGGCGCACAGCCTGTTCGTCGCCAGTCTGGCGGTGATCAAGGCGCGCACGGCGGCGGTGGTGTTCGCCATGGAGCCGGTTTACGGCATCACCCTCGCCTGGCTGCTGTTCAGCGAAACCCCGACCCTGCGCATGCTCATCGGTGGCGCGCTGATCATCATCGCGATCGTGGTGTCGGCGCGGATGTCAGGCGGCGGCGACAAGAAAACCGTCGCCGCCGAGGCCGCCTCTCACTGAGTGCGGTCGTTGTGACCGAGGTCGCGGTCCGGATCGATCTGATCGCGCACTCGCTGCTTCAATACCTTGGCCTCGGGGAAACCACCGTCAGCCTTGCGCTCCCAGATCTGCACGCCTGCACAGGTGATGTGAAACACCCCGCCGGTGCCCGGCACCAATGACACTTTGCCCAGGTCATCAGCGAAGGTGCTGAGCAGCTCCTGGGCCAGCCATGCGGCGCGCAGCAGCCACTGGCATTGGGTGCAGTAAGTGATGACAACTTCGGCTTTGGCGACGGTCATGATCGCTGAAACTCCTGAGACAGAGGGCGCCGCTATAATAGCCGGCTTTACCGCTTGCCCCGAGACTCACCATGCGCCGTTTGCTGTTTTGCCTGTTACTTGGTTTCCTTCCCCTGCTGGTTCACGCCAGCGAAGCGCCACGACCGAAAGTCGGCCTGGTGCTGTCCGGTGGTGCCGCGCGCGGGCTGGCACACATCGGCGTGCTCAAGGCGCTGGAAGAACAAGGCATCAAGATCGATGCGATTGCCGGCACCAGCATGGGCGCGGTGGTCGGTGGGTTGTACGCTTCGGGCTACAAGATTGACGAATTGGAAAAGCTCGCCCTGAGCATCGACTGGCAGGCTGCACTGTCCGACGCACCGCCGCGTGAGGACGTGCCATTTCGACGCAAGCAGGACGACCGCGATTTTCTGGTCAAACAGAAACTGAGCTTTCGCGACGACGGCAGTCTCGGCCTGCCGTTAGGGGTGATCCAGGGCCAGAATCTCGCGCTGTTGCTGGAAAGCCTGTTGGCCCACACCAGCGACACCCGCGACTTCGAGAAACTGCCGATCCCGTTTCGCGCGGTGACCACCGACATCGCCAATGGCGAAAAAGTGGTGTTTCGCAAGGGCCACCTGCCGCAAGTGATCCGCGCGAGCATGTCGATCCCCGCAGTGTTCGCCCCGGTCGAACTCGATGGGCGCCTGCTGGTGGACGGCGGCATGACCGACAACATTCCACTGGATGTCGCGCGGGAAATGGGCGTCGACATCGCCATCGTCGTCGACATCGGCACGCCGCTGCGCAATCGCAAGCAGTTGACCACCGTGGTGGATGTGCTCAATCAGTCGATCACCCTGATGACCCGGCGCAACTCCGAAGAACAACTGGCGAGTCTGCACGCCGATGACGTGCTGATTCAGCCTGCGCTGGCTGCGTTCGGCGTGACTGATTTCGGCAAAGCGCAGGAGATGATCGATGCCGGTTATCGCGCCACGCGGATCCTCGATGCGCGTCTGGCGCAACTCAAGCCGACCGAAACCCAGGACGCCGAGCTCAACGCCGCCCGCCAACCGGGACAGCGAACGCCGATCATTACCGCCATCCGCGTCGAAAACGATTCGAAAGTCGACGATGACGTGATTCGCTATTACATCCGCCAGCCGATCGGCGCGCCGCTCGACCTGGGCCGCCTGCATTCGGACATGGGCACGCTGTACGGCCTCGATTACTTCGATCAAGTGCGCTACCGCGTGGTGCACAAAGGCCACGATCACACCTTGGTCATCAGTGCCAGCGGCAAGCGCAGCGGCACCGATTATTTGCGCGTCGGCTTGAATCTGTCGGACGACATGCGCGGCGACAGTGCTTTCAACCTCGGCGCCAGTTATCGCGTCAACGGCATCAACCGCCTCGGCGCGGAATGGCTGACCCGCGCGCAGATCGGCGACAAGCAGGAACTGTACAGCGAGTTTTATCAGCCGCTGGACGTCGGCTCGCGTTACTTCGTCGCGCCCTATGCGTCGTTCGAGGCGCAGAACGTTGACTCGGTGCTGGATAACGATCCGATCGCCCAGTATCGCGTCGAGCGGTACGGCTTCGGCCTCAACCTTGGCCGGCAGATCGGCAACAACGGTGAAGTCCGGCTCGGCGTCGGCCAGGCCTGGGGCAAGGCGGACGTGCGCATTGGCGATCAGGATCTGCCGAGCGAGAGTTTCAACGAAGGCTTCTATACCGTGAAGTATTCCTACGACTCACTGGACAACGTCTATTTTCCGCACGAGGGCAAAGACGTCAGCCTGACGTTCGCCCAGTTCGAGCCGGGCCTGGGTTCAGACAATCGCTATCGCCAATGGGAAGCGAAATTCGACAAGGCGATGAGCCACGGGCCCGACACCCTGATTCTGGGCGGACGCTACGGCCGCACGCTGGACGATGCCAATGTGGTGACTTCGAGCTTCCTGCTCGGCGGCGCGCGGCAGTTGTCGGGGTTCCGTGAGGATGCGCTGTCCGGACAGAACGTCAGCCTGATGCGCGCTGTGTATTACCGGCGCCTGACGCCGCGCTCATATTTACCGCTGGACTTTCCGCTGTACGCCGGCGCCTCACTGGAACGTGGTCGAGCGTGGAACAACGACAACGAATTCGACAGCGGCTACATCAACGCCGCGAGCGTGTTTATCGGCTTCGACACGCCGCTGGGGCCGTTGAATTTCACGTATGGCTTGAATGATGCGGACGAACAGGCGGTTTATCTGAATCTGGGGCAGACGTTCTGACGCCTTCGCGAGCAGGCTCGCTCCCACAGGGTAGAGCGCATTCCATTGTGGGAGCGAGCCTGCTCGCGAAGGCGGTCTCGGGTGAACCCGAAATCCTTTGGCGCTCAGCGAATCCCCGCCAACAACGTCCTTGCCGTCTGCTTCAACGGCTCATCCCCTTCCCTGAGCAATTCGTTGAGCAGTGCGATCGCACTGTCGATGTCACCGTCGTCGATGCAGGTTTGTGCCTGCTCGAGCTTGCCGGCGGCCTCGGTGTCGACCTCAGTGGACTCGGGTAATGGCAGATCCAGAGGTTCGAGCACCAGCGACGGCTCAGGATCGCCGAACTCATTGAGAAAGTCATCGTCGAGGGGCTGGGCGTCGGGTTCGGGGATCCATTCAAGTTCGGCTTCTTCGGCAGATTCAGCCTGTGGCAATTCGAAATCGGCGTCCACTGACAAACTGGTTCCCAGTGCCGGATCATCGATCGGCGCTGCGGCGCGATCGCTGCGGCTGTCGTTCAGATCCCAATTTGAATCCATCGACAGCTCGCCCAGATTCAATTCGAAATCATCTTCGAGAGCGCTGGGCGACGATGCGAGCGGCGCGGCCACTGCGGCTGCCGTGGCCACTGGCAGTTCGGGGGCGATTGGCGTTGCTGCAAATGCCGCCGGTGCGGCGCCTGCCAGTTTTGGATGGCGAGCGCGGGTTTCAATCAGTTCGCGCTCATCAACGCCAAGCGCACGCAGGCGGGTTTCCTGCTGGTCAAAAGCGCCGCTGTCACCCTGGCGCCCCAGGACTTCCAAAAGCTGCAAACCGAGATCGGTGCGCTCGGGCTCCTTGTGCAAAGCATCGCGCAGCAGCCCGGCGGCTTCGCTGAGTCGACCGTAGGCCAGATAGATGCCCACAGCCTCAAGCAAGTCGCCGGCACCGGGTTCGTCGCGATGATCAGCGGCCGCGTGCGCACCGACAGATTGTTGAAGCTCGGGCTCGTCGTCGTCTTCTTCGGCGCCTACCGGCAAGAGCGGCAGCGGCGTGCCATCAGCTGTCGAACGGTGCTGCCGGCGGCGTATGAGCAACGCTGCCAACACGCCCAGCAGCACTATCAGTCCGCCGAGCAGAGGCCAGTTCAAGCCGTCGTCTGTCGCCTCGACCGGAGCCGAAACAGCGGACGGAGCCGGCGCGACCACGGGTGGTGGCGGCGCTTTCTGCACTTCGGCCAGACGGGTTTGCAACTCTTCGACCTGCTTCTTGCCGTCAGCTATCTGCACTTGCTGCTCTTGCAGCCTGAGGTTCTGTTCGTCGAGGGTCTTTTGCAGTTGCTGGGTGAGCAGCACACTGGCCGCCAATTGCTCGGCCTGCGCATCGTTGGCAGGTACCGCCGGTGTTGGCGGCACAGGCGCCGCAGTGCGTTTGCCTTGGGCAGCCTGGGGCGGTGCGGAAACCGGTTCGACGGTTGGAAATTCAGAGGATTGCGGACGCGGATCCGGCTCGTCGGTGGCGGGCACGATGCCCGGCGAACCCGGCGGATCAATCAGCACCGTGTACTCGCGCAGCAGACGGCCATTGGGCTGATCGAGCTGCACGAGGAAATTCAGGAAAGGTTCGTTGACCGGTTTGCCGGACGTCACCCGGATCATCTGGCGGCTGCCGCGCAGGATCGGGGTGAACTTGAGGTCATTGAGAAAGAACACCCGCTCGACGCCCGCCCGGCCGAATTCATCCGCCGAAGCCAGGCTGGCCGAGAGATCGTTTTGCGTCAACGTGCCGACATCGACCAACGCGATGTCGGCCTTGAACGGCTGATTGAGGGCTGAGTGAACAGTGATTTCGCCCAACCCCAACGCCATCGACCAGGTCGAATAGCTGAATACGCCAGCGAGCAGCAGCCATTTGGCGCCCCCGCGCAGCACGTGCCGACTTGCGAGCATGAGCATCCCTTAAATAAGCAAAACCGGTTTCTATGCGTTCGCACATCCGGTACGAACACGATATTGCCCAGTAGTTCTTATAGTCGGCTTAGCGCGATCTCTCAAAAAATCACCGCCGGGATGTGCCTCAAGATTTTTCCAGGTTGGCCAGAATGTGCCCGTGTACGCGCATGCACACCTTCAAATCCGCCTCGTCGACGCCTTCGAACAATTCGTGGCGCAGCTGCGTGGCAATGGTTTCGATTTGTTCGATCAAGGGCAAGGCAGGTGCGCAGAGCACGATTTTTTTCGCCCGGCGGTCTTCCATTACGGACTGGCGTTGCACCAGTCCCTGGTTCTCCAGACTATCAAGCAAGCGCGCCAGGGTCGGGCCTTCGACGCCGACACTCTGCGCCAGTTCGCGTTGGGTCGGCGCCTCTTCAAAACGCGCCAGATGCAGCAGCACCAGCCAGCGCGCCTGCGACAGGCCCAGCCCGGCGAGACGACGATCCAGTTCGGCACGCCAGCCACGAGACATCTGGGCCAGTTGCATACCAAAGCGATGTTGATCGGTTAACGGCATAAAACACTCACGGTTAGACTGAAAATACGGAAAATCTAATTATTAGTCAGCTAAGCATGGGCGGCAGTTATAGGCAAGAGTCGCTCTGTACTGAATCGTTACAACTGCACGGGGCTTGGCGCATACGTCGTTTCACATCTCGAATTCAGACTGCAAAGCCGCCCGCACGCAATACAGCACGCCTTCCGGCACACGCCCGGCAAACAGCTCAGCCACTTCAGCGACCGACGGCAGCTCGCCCTCACCATCGAGAAAAGCATCCTGTACTTCACCCATCAGCTCTTCTGGCAAGTCCAGCGCCTGCTCCAGCGACAATTGCTGCTTGCCGATGGCTTCGGCGAGCATGGCGTAGACGTTCTTCTCCGAGCATTGCAACTGCCCGGCGATCTGCAGCGGGGTCATCCCGGCGCGGGCCAGGGTGATCAGCTCGTGACGGACATCGGCGACCACCTTCGGCGCCTCCGCCTCGCCGCCGAGCACTTCCAGGAAGGCTTCACCATAGCGCTCCAGCTTGCGCGCACCGACGCCGCTGACCCGGGCCATTTCCGCCAGCGAGGTCGGTTGGCTGCGGAGCATTTCCAACAGCGTCGAGTCGGGGAAGATGACGTACGGCGGCACGCCGTGTTCTTCGGCGAGCTTGCGTCGTAATGCGCGCAAGGCTTCCCACTGTTCGCGTTCTTCGCCGCGCACCAGTTGGCTGGCCTGGCTCTTGCTGCCGGTTTTGGCGGTGACTTGCGGTTTCAGGTCGCGGCGCAGCTCCAGCTTCACTTCGCCCTTGAGCAAAGGCCGGCAACTGTCATTCAAGCGCAGACCGCCATACCCCTCGTGATCGACGTCGGCCAACCCACGCGCCACCAACTGACGGAACAGCGAGCGCCACTCGCTCTCGCTCAGCGCCTTGCCAACGCCAAACACCGACAAATGCTGATGGCCGAAGCTGCGCACCTTTTCGTTGTCCTTGCCCAGCAATACGTCGACCAGATGACCAACGCCGTAACGCTGACCGGTGCGGAAAATCGCCGACAAGGCCTGACGCGCAGGCTCGGTGGCGTCCCAGGTCTGCACGCCGTCGACACAGTTGTCGCAGTGCCCGCACGGCTCTGGCATGTCTTCATCGAAATAGGCCAGCAACGCCTGCCGGCGGCAGCGGGTTTCTTCGCAAAGCGAGAGCATGGCGTCGAGCTTGTGCTGCTCCAGACGTTTGTGCCGTTCGTCGCCTTCGGAGTTCTGCAGCATCTGCTTGAGCATCACCACGTCTTGCAGACCGTAGGCCATCCACGCATCCGCCGGCAGACCGTCACGACCGCCGCGCCCGGTTTCCTGGTAATACGCCTCAAGGGATTTCGGCAGATCCAAATGCGCGACAAAGCGCACGTTAGGCTTGTCGATGCCCATGCCGAACGCCACCGTGGCAACCATGATCAGGCCTTCCTCGTTGAGGAAGCGCTTCTGGTGATAGGCGCGCAGATCGTTGGGCAGACCGGCGTGATACGGCAGCGCCGGGAAGCCTTGCTCACTGAGGAACGCCGCGACTTCTTCAACTTTCTTGCGCGACAGGCAATAAACGATGCCGGCGTCGCTGCGCCGTTCGGCGAGGAAGGCCAGTAACTGCTTGCGCGGCTGCTCCTTCGGGACGATGCGGTAGAAAATATTCGGACGGTCGAAGCTCGACAGAAAGCGCTCGGCATTCTGCAGGTGCAGGCGATCGACGATTTCTTCACGGGTGCGCTTGTCGGCGGTCGCGGTGAGGGCAATGCGCGGAACGTTCGGGAACAGCTCTGCCAGTTGGCCGAGTTGCAGGTATTCGCGGCGGAAGTCGTGGCCCCATTGCGACACGCAATGCGCTTCGTCGATGGCGAACAAAGCGATTTCCAGGCTTTGCAGAAACGCCAGCATGCGCGGCTGCACCAAGCGCTCGGGCGCCAGATAGAGCATCTTCACTTCGCCGCGCTTGATCCGCACGGCGAGGTCGCGTTGTTGCTCGGCGCTCAGCGTGGAGTTCAGCGCAGCCGCGGCCACGCCGAGTTCTTCAAGGGTGGCGACCTGATCGTCCATTAGCGCGATCAACGGCGACACCACCACGGCCAGGCCTTCGCGCAATAGCGCCGGCACCTGAAAGCACAACGACTTGCCGCCACCGGTAGGCATCAGCACCAGCGCATCACCGCCGCTGGCCACGCGCTCAATGATCGAACCCTGACGGCCACGGAAACTGTCGTAGCCGAAGATGTCCTTGAGGACGCGTTGAGCCTGTTCGAGCATAAAAACTCCAAAAATCTACCGATACATCCCTGCTCAGGCTGGTTCAGAGCAGCCTCGGCTGCTTAAACAAAACGTAAGAACACATTGCATGACCAGCGCAGCGCCGGCAGGGATCGCAAAACGCGGCAGTATACCCGAGGCCTTCGCCGCAGAGGGTGCCGCTGAGAAGACACCTGATAAACCTGCCGCACACAAAAGCCTGTGGGAGCGAGCCTGCTCGCGAAAGCAATTGGTCAGTCAATGCAACAGTGCCTGACACACCGTCTTCGCGAGCAGGCTCGCTCCCACAGGGTTCGCTATGCCGCCCTGCAATTGCGGCGAATCTGCCAAGCGGCTGGCTAGAGCGCGCAAGAAGGCCTAGAATTCCCGCATTGTTTATTCCCCAAGGTAGCCCCGTAATGTCCTTCGCTGAGCAACTGACCCGCCTGCAAGTCTTCCTCGACGCCGACGAGCTGCACGACGAGGCGCTGGATTACGTCGCCGCCCACGGTTACCTGACCGCGCTGTCGATCTGCTCGGAAGACGTTCCGGAGCGCGAGTGGATCGACGCGCTGTTTGCCGAAGAGCCGCACTACAGCGACGAAGCCCAGCGTGCCGAAATCGAAGCCACGCTGATCGGCCTCAAAGCGCACATCGCTCGCCAACTGGCCTCGGATGAAGAATTCGAACTGCCGTGCGAACTGGATCTGGGCGAAGAGCCGGACGATTCCGAACTGCGCGGCTGGTGCATCGGCTTCATGGAAGGTGTGTTCCTGCGCGAAGCGGCATGGTTCGAAACCGCCGAAGAAGAAGTCAGCGAAATGCTCCTGCCGATCATGGTCGGTTCCGGCCTGTTCGACGAACAACCGGAGTTCGAAGACATCGCCAAGGACGCCAATCTGATGGACGACATGATCGTGCAGATCCCGGAAGCCCTGACCGCGCTGTACCTGCTATGCCAGGCGCCCGACGAAAAACCGGCGATCCTCAAGCCACGCCACCACTAAGACCCGGCCTATGGACAACCCCATAGGCAACCGCCCCCTGATGTTGCGCTACGTGCTGCTGGCCATCGGCTGGCTCAGCGTCGCATTGGGGGTGATCGGCATCTTCCTGCCGGTTCTGCCCACCACCCCCTTCCTCCTGCTCGCCGCGGCCTGCTTCGCGCGCAGCTCTCCGCGCTTCTATCGCTGGCTGGTCGAGCACCCACGACTCGGGCCATGGATCCGCGATTATCTCGACGGCAACGGCATTCCGCTCAAGGCCAAGGTCTACGCGATCGGCCTGATGTGGGTGAGCATTCTGTTCTCCTGCTATCTGGTGCCGCTGGTTTGGGCGCGTGGGTTCATGCTGACCAGTGCGGTGCTGGTGACGGTCTATATTTTGCGGCAGAAGACGTTGCGTAAAACTTGATACCTCCCAGTTGATCATGCTTGGCGAACTGGCAGTGAGTCGGGTGCTGGATAATCTGGAGTTGCCGGGGTGATGTTGGTCTGCTGAGTTACTTGGTGATCAACCCGGCCTCTTCGCGAGCAAGCTCGCTCCCAAAATTGATCCTGGTCGGACACATATTCTGCATCCACTGAAGAACCCTGTGGGAGCGGGCTTGCCCGCGAAGGCGGACTCACAGCCAACACATCTGTACAGACAGACAAAACCCGCCGTCCCGAATCAACCGGGGCGGCGGGTTTTGTCTTTTCAGACCTCAGGTCAAACCGTATCCACCTTCAACGAATGATCATTGAGCATGCCGCTGATGATCGTCGCCGTGTCGTGGCCGCTGGCAATCATGCCGCCCGCCCCTGGTGTCACGCCGTAATGGCTGGCGAGGTTGACGCCGGCCAGGTCGATGGTCTGGTTCGGCGTGCCGCCGGCCATGGCGCTGACGTCGATGCTGGTCATCACCGAGGCGCCGCTGCCGCTGACGGTGAAGTGCAGATAGTCGTCCAGAGACGCGGTGCTGGCGTTTTCGCCTTGCAGCAGTTGCGACAGGTCGAGCTTGTCGGTGCCGGGGGTGAAGTCGGTGATCAGGTCGTGGCCGCTGTTGCCCTTGAGCCACTGGAAGGTGTCAGCCCCTGCCCCGCCCGTCAGCGTGTTGTTGCCCATGCCACCGATCAGCAAGTCATCGCCAGCGCCGCCATTGAGGAAGTCGTTGCCGAGGCCACCGTTGATCACGTTGTTGTTGCCGTCGCCGGTGAGGCTGTCGTTGAAGTTCGAGCCGAGCAGATTTTCGATGCCAGTCAGCGTGTCAGTACCGGCGCCCAAGGTGTTCTGCGCACCGAGCAGGCCGAGGTTGACGGTGACGGCGGCTGTGGCGTGGGCATAGCTGGCGGTATCGCTGCCAGTGCCGCCGTCGAGCAAGTCATTGCCCGCGCCGCTGTAGAGCAAATCGTTGCCGGCGCCGCCGTGCATTTCGTTGTTGCCGGAGCCTGCAGTGAGCACGTCATTGCCGTCGCCGGCGTTGATCACGTTGTTGCCGCTACCCGCCACCAGCACATCGTCGCCAGCGGTGCCGGTCAGGGTGTGGCCGTCCTGATAGCTGATGCTGACGTTGGCCGTGTCACTGCCGCCGTGGTTGTCGTTGGCGGTGTAAGTGCCGTGGTAATCCGGCGTGATGTCGTGCGCCCCGGCGTAGTTGAGGGTCATGGTCAGTTGGTAGTTTTCCGCCGCGTTCGGGTTGCCGTTACCCGTGGCGTTGGCGATGTTGGTGATGTGGATCTGATAGACGCCATCGGCCGATGCGGTAAGCGTTTGCCCGTCCGCCAGCGCGATCCAGCTCCCTCCGTTGAGCGAGTACTCCATGCCGATCTGCCCGGCAGCGAGGTTGTGATCCAGATTGAGAGTTTCGCCCTGGCGCAGATTGACGGTGATGCGGTCCTCGTCATTGGCATTGCTGTTGCTGACAGCGCCGAGGTAACCGCTGACTACCAGCACGGCGGTCATGGTCGCGGCATTGGCGCTGAAGGCGCTGCGCACGTTGGCGAGGTTCTGGTTGGCGGCGCTGTTGCTCTGCCCGGTGAAGCCGATCAGACCGGTGCCGGTGAAGTCTGCCGCTTTCGACGCCCAACCGGTGTTGAAACTGGTGGGTGTGGCGTTGAGCGCATCGCCGTTCGGATCGCTGTCATTGGCCAGCAGCAGCTCACCCGGCACCACGATGTTGCCCGAGAGCACGTTGGTGATGACGTGATCGTCCATCGCCACCGGTGGCGCGTTGGGAATCACTTTCACGGTCAACGTTGAGCTGGCCAGATCGCCGTCGTTGTCGCTGACGGTGAAGCCGATGTTTTCGGTGATGACCACGGCGGTGGTTTTCTGCGAGGTGTAGCTGTATTCGCCGGTATCGAGGTTGACCACCAGCGTGCCGCTGTTGTTGGTGGCGATGCTGACACTGTTGTTGGCCGTGTTGAAGGTGCCGTGGTTGGCGCCGCCGCTCGCGGTCAACGAGCCCTGGCCGCTGAGGGCTTTCGGGTCGTAGGTGTAGGTGGTGCCGTCGACCACGATCGACTTGATGAAACCGCCATCGGCGCCGAACGAACCGCCCTCGCCCAGCAACGAGCCGGTAACCGGCGCGCCCTGCACGGTGCCGGACAGCACCGAGTTGAGCTGATTGAGATCGGTGACTACCACCGCATTGGTATTAGTGTGGTTGATGCCGTCGTAGGCCAGGGGATCGAGGTTGGCGTTGCTCACGCCACTGCCCAGACCAATGGCGTAGTTCTTGATGTTGTTGGCGTCGAGGAAGTTTTTCAGCGCGGCTTCGTCAGCCGTGCCGATGTCGCCCTCGTTGGGCTTGCCGTCAGAGAAGAAGTAGCCGACGTTTTGCGCCCCGGTGAGTTTGCCCGAGGTGTTGAACGCGGTCTGCATCACCGCCACGGCGGCGTCGTAGTTGGTGCCGCCGCCGGCGTTGAGGCCGGCGAGCAGGGTCTTGGCGGTGGCGACATCGACCCACACGGTGGTGCGATCGGCGGCATTGCTGCTGAACGTCACCAACTGCACTTTCACATCGCCCAGATCATCGTACTTGTCGAGCAACGCACCGATGGCTTGTTTGGCCAGTGCCAGCCGCGACAGGCCGGGCACGCCAGAGGCATCGGCCATGCTGCCGGAGATGTCGAGGACGATGAGCACGTTGGAATCGATCTCCACCGCAGTGACCGAACGATCCGAGGCAACGGCTTTCGGCACGTCGTCGACGATGTTGACCACGAGGGTGCTGGTGGTGCTGTTGCCCAGCGCATCGGTGGCTTGGTAGGTGAACGTTTCGCTGAGGGTGTTCGGCCCGTCGTTGGCATTCGGTGCGGTTTTCGGCGCTGAAGTCAGCGTGTAGGTGTAGGTGCCGTCAGCGTTGAGCTGCAGTTGCCCGTAGCTGCCGGTGGCGTTGCCGACCAGGGTGTACGTGATCGCGCCGCTGCCACCACTGACCGAACCGACCAGCGTGCCGCTGGCGGTTTCGCCGGTATTGCCCGGCTCGCTGCCGGTGACTGTGCCGGGAGCCAGATCGGCGCCATCCTTGCTCAAATCCAGGGCTTTTTCGTAGACGGTGACGTCCCGATCGACCGAGGCGACCAACTTGCTGTCGGCGACATTGATGGTCAGCGTTGTGGTGCTTTCGTCGCCATCGCTGTCACGGATGGTGTAGGTGAACGTGTCGGTCGCGCCCGGCGGGCTCACCGAGTTCGGGTTGCTGTGGTAAACCGCGTTGCCCGCCGCGTCGAGGGTCAGATAGCCGTAGTTGCCGTTGATGTTGCTGTTGAGCCCGCCGCTGGCCGACGTCGCGGTGTTACTGCCCGCGCGCACGCCGACCACCGTTGCGGCACCATCGGCGCCGCTGCTGTCATTGCCGAGCACACTGACATTGACCGTACCGCCCTCCGCTACCGAGCCGGTATCGGCGTTGGCAGTCGGCAGATCGTCGACGATGGTGACGTTGATCTGACCGCTGGCGGTACTGCCATCGGTATCAGTGGCAACCACGTCGAAGCTCTCGCTGAGGCTGTTGGCACCGTTGGCGTTCGGATGGGCTTCGTTGTCGACCAAGGTGTAGCTGTAACTGACCATGCCGGTGGCCGGGTCGTAACCGGTGATGGTAAAGGTGCTGCCCAGCGGCGAGACCACCGATTGCGGCAAACCGGCGGCGGCGCCATTGCTGATCACGGCAATGCCGCCGACGGTCAGGGTTTGCAGGCCATCGAGGGCGGTCACGGTGAAGCTGCCGCTCTGGGTCAGGGCTGCAGTATTGGGGTTGCTGCCGTCGCTGAGGTTTTTCTCGTAAACCGTCAGTTCGCCGCCCTTCACATCGAGGCCGTCGAGGCACACCGGATCGTCGTTGTTATGGACGTTCAGCACCAGGTTGGCGGTGCTGGTGTCGCCGTCGGCATCGGTGATGGTGTAGGCAAAGGTTTCAGTGCCGTTGCCGCCACCGTGAAGGTTTTTGAAGTCGGCGTCATTGGCGTCCAGCGTGTAGGTGTAAGTGCCGTTGGCATTGAGCACCAGCGTGCCGTAAGTGCCGGTGAACGTACCGGCGGTGACCGGCCCAACGGCGACGCGGTCGGCGCCTTGCACATCGTTATCGAGAACGTTGCCGGTCAGGGTCAACTGCTCTTCCGTTGCGTTGGTCGCGTTGCTGTCATTCAGCGCTTTCGGCACGTCATCGACGATGTTCACAACGATTGTGCTGGTGACGACGTTGCCGAGAGAGTCGGTCGCCTGATAGGTGAAGGTTTCGCTCAGGCTGTTGGCGCCGTCGTCAGCGTGCGGCGTGGTGGTCGCTGGCGAAGTGAGCGTGTAGGTGTAAGTGCCATTGGCGTTGAGGACGATCTGCCCGTAATTGCCGGTGGCGCTGCTGACCAGCGCATAACTGATCGCACCAACCGCGCCGGTGACCGAACCGACCAGCGTGCCGGACGCGGTTTCGCCAGTGCTATTCGGATCGCTGCCGACCACACTGCCCGCTGCCAGATCCTGGCCGTCCTTGTTCAGGTCGAGGGCTTTTTCGTAAACGGTGACATCGCTGTCGCTGACGGCTTTCAGGCAGCTGTTGTAGACATCGATGGTGATGGTCGTGGTGCTTTCGTCACCGTCGGCATCGCGCACGGTGTAGGTGAACACATCCACCGCGCCCGGGCCGTTCACCACGTTGGGGTTGCTGTGATAAACGGCGTTGCCGTTAGCGTCAAGCGTGAGGTAACCGTAGGCGCCGTTGATCTGCGAATTGAGCCCGCCGATGGCCGAGGTCGAAGTGTCGGCACCAGCGCGCACGCCGACCACGGCACCGGTGACCGCCGGGCCATCCGCACCGCCGATATCGTTATCCAGCACATTGCCACTGACGGTGCCGCCCTCCGCCACCGAAGCCGCGTCCGCATGCGCAGTCGGCAAATCATCGACGATATTGACGTTGATCTGGCCGCTGGCGGTGCTGCCATCTGTGTCGGTCGCGACCACATCGAAGTTCTCGGTGAGGCTGTTGGCGCCGTTGGCAGTCGGGTGGGCTTCGTTGTCGGCCAGGGTGTAGCTGTAGCTGACCACGCCGGTTGCAGGGTCATAACCGCTGATGGTCAAGGTGCTGCCCAGCGGGGTGACGATTGATTGCGGGAAACCTGCGGCCACGCCATTGGTGATCACGGCGATGCCGCCGACTGTGAGGGTCTGCAGACCATCGAGAGCGCTGACGGTGAAAGTGCCGTTCTGGGTCAGCGCGGGCGTGTTGGGGCTGGTGCCGTCGCTGAGATTTTTTTCGTAGACCGTGAGTTCGCCACCGTTGACGTCGAGACCATTGAGCAGCACCGGATCATCGTTGTTGTGAATCTGCAAAACCAGATTGGCAGTGCTGGTATCGCCGTCGGCATCGGTGATCGTGTAGGCGAAGGTTTCGGTGCCGTTGCCACCGCCGTGCAGGTTTTTGAAATCGGCATCGCTGGTGTTCAGCGTGTAGGTGTAGGTGCCGTCGGCATTGAGGACCAACGTACCGAAAGTACCAGTGAAAGTGCCCGGCGTGACTGGACCTGTTGGCACACGGTCGGCGCCTTGCACGTCGTTGGTCAGGACATTGCCGGTCAGAGTCAGTTGGGATTCGGACGCGGTGCCGTTGCTGTCATCGTTGGCTTTCGGCAGGTCATCGACGATGTTGACGTCCAGCGTGCCAGTGGCGGTGGTGCCGTTGTCATCCACAACCGTGACCGCGAACTGCTCAGGCAGACTGTTCGCGCCGTTGGCGTTCGCATGCGCCTCGTTGTCGGCCAGGGTGTAGCTGTAACTGAGCACGCCGGTTGCCGCGTTGAAGCCAGTAATCGTCAGCGTGCTGCCCAGTGATGTGGTGATCGATTGCGGGAAGCCTGCGGCCACGCCATTGGTCACCACGGCAATTCCACCGACGGTCAGCGTGGTCACGCCGTCGAGAGCGGTGATGGTGAAGGTGCCGTTTTGCGTCAGCGCGCCAGCATCCGGTGCGCTGCCGTCGCTGAGATTTTTCTCATAAACCGTCAGCTCGCCACCGGCGACGTTCAGGCCGTCGATGATTACTGGATCGTCGTTGTTGTGAATCTGCAGAACCAGATTGGCAGTGCTGGTATCGCCGTCGGCATCGGTGATCGTGTAGGCGAAGGTTTCGGTGCCGTTGCCACCGCCGTGCAGGTTTTTGAAATCGGCATCGCTGGTGTTCAGCGTGTAGGTGTAGGTGCCGTCGGCATTGAGGACCAACGTACCGAAAGTGCCAGTGAAAGTGCCCGGCGTGACTGGACCTGTTGGCACACGGTCGGCGCCTTGCACGTCGTTGGTCAGGACATTGCCGGTCAGAGTCAGTTGGGATTCGGACGCGGTGCCGTTGCTGTCATCGTTGGCTTTCGGCAGGTCATCGACGATGTTGACGTCCAGCGTGCCAGTGGCGGTGGTGCCGTTGTCATCCACAACCGTGACCGCGAACTGCTCAGGCAGACTGTTCGCGCCGTTGGCGTTCGCATGCGCCTCGTTGTCGGCCAGGGTGTAGCTGTAACTGACCACGCCGGTTGCAGCGTTGAAACCGGTGATGGTCAGCGTGCTGCCGAGCGGCGTGGTGATCGATTGCGGGAAGCCTGCGGCCACGCCATTGGTCACCACGGCAATTCCACCGACGGTCAGCGTGGTCACGCCGTCGAGAGCGGTGATGGTGAAGGTGCCGTTTTGCGTCAGCGCGCCAGCATCCGGTGCGCTGCCGTCGCTGAGATTTTTCTCATAAACCGTCAGCTCGCCACCGGCGACGTTCAGGCCGTCGATGATTACTGGATCGTCGTTGTTGTGAATCTGCAGAACCAGATTGGCAGTGCTGGTATCGCCGTCGGCATCGGTGATTGTGTAGGCGAAGGTTTCGGTGCCGTTGCCACCGCCGTGCAGGTTTTTGAAATCGGCATCGCTGGTGTTCAGCGTGTAGGTGTAGGTGCCGTCGGCATTGAGGACCAACGTACCGAAAGTGCCAGTGAATGTGCCGGGCGTGACCGGTCCGGTGGGCACGCGGTCGGCACCCTGGATGTCATTGGTGAGGACGTTGCCAGACAGGGTCAGCAAGGTTTCCGAGGCAATGCCGTTGGCGTCGTCAAACGCTTTTGGCACGTCGTCGGTGATGTTCACGTCCAGCGTGCCAGTGGCGCTGTCGCCATTACTGTCGGTGGCGATCACGGTGAACTGTTCGCTGAGATTGTTCACGCCGTCGCCGGCCGCGTGGGTTTCGTTGCCGTTGAGGGTGTAGCTGTAGCTGACCGTGCCGGTCGCCGCGTTGTAACCGGTGATGGTCAGGGTGTTGCCCAGTTGCGTGGTGATCGACTGGGGAAAGCCGATCGGCACGCCGCCAACAATCACGTTGATGCCGCCGATGCTCAGGCTGTTCAAACCATCCGCTGCCGAGACCGTGAAGCTGCCACTTTGCGTCAGCGCGCCTGGATTGGCCGCTGTACCGTCAGGCAGATTGGCTTCATTGAGGTTCAGCTCGCCGCCCGCCGCGTCCAGGCCGTTGAGGATAACCGGATTGTTCACCGGTGGCGGTGGCACCACGATTGGCGCCGGGGTGTCGTCGCCATTGTCGATGTCCGCGTCGCGACGATACTCGGGAAATTCGGGAATGCCGTTGAAGCCGGCGGTGGGGAAACCGATGATCGGATCAACTCGGCCGCCGACTTCGGTCAACAGAACGAAGCTGTGTCCGCCGCCCAGTTCACCGGTATTGCCGGTGGGTGCGTTGGGGCCGGCAGCGGTGGCTTCGGCGGTCTTGCTCGGGTCTTCACCGGCGGCGATGGCTTGCTGGATCTGCTCGACATCGGTCAGTTGTGCCTGGCTCGGGGTCTGCGCTTCGTCGACGTTCACCGGCACCGCCTGGTCGGCCAGCAGTTGGCCGGTCATGGTGATGCTGCTGCCGCGGCCGAGGGTCAATTCCTCGCCGTTTTGCAGTTTCACCGCCACCGCGCCCTCCGCGCCAGTGATCAGTTGATCGCCGGCGTACAAACGATCGCCTTCGAACAGCGGGCGTTTGATGCCGTCGCCCGTCTGGGCGAACACCTGACCAATGACTTTTGTGACCGTACCGATGAGCGTTGCCATGTGAAATCCTCCGCTGCCGACCACCGTCGGCACAGGTTCGCGAAGCAGCCCATGGCTCAATCGGGTTGCCGGGGGCGACGCTCGCACCCTCGACAGTTCGTTTCGCAGGCTTGGTTTGAAACGAATTGTCAGCGCTATCAAGCACTTGCCAACCCTGTTCAATCCATCGACCCACTAGCGCTACGTAACAGTGGTGAATCACCCGAGTGACAAAAATCTGTCGCTCATTCGCCGTTACGCGTCCCTCCCCTTCAGCAGTACTTCGCAGTGTCTCGCAAAGTGGATGGAACTTTCCTCAAGCCTTTTCGAGCTCCCTAAAGCGCATAAAACAAAGGCTTTCGAGCTGAACAATGTGCTGCTTTTGAAAAACCGCATAAGTTTTTTTTGGCATAAGCCTTATGAAAATTTTTTCTTAGCTACGCTCTAGGATGTTCTTAGCTCTGTTGTTACAAGAGTGAAACGCTTACACCCTAAAATTACGTCAAATAATTGGCGACGGTAACACAACATTGAGATCCAGGGAGATGCACCCATGCGCGTTTTAACCCCCCTCTGCAGCGCGGTTTTGCTGGCCATGGCTTGTACTTCCCAAGCCCAGGCGATGAACCTCACCGAGGCGATTCAAAGCACCATCGCCACTCACCCGGAACTCGCTTCGCGCGTGGACGCCCGCCTGTCTGCGGATGAGCAGGTGAAAGTGGCCAAGGGCGGGTTCTATCCGTCGGTCGATTTGAACGCTGCCTACGGGCGCGGCTACAGCGACAACACCAACACCCGCGCCTTCGGTAATCACAACACCGAAATCCTCAATTACACCCAGTCGGAGCTGCGTTTGCGGCAGATGATCTTCGACGGCTTCAACACCGCCAACGAGGTCGAGCGCACCAAGGGCGTGTCCAATTCGCGCGCCTACTACGCGCAAGGCACCGCACAGGATCTGGCCCTGCGCACCATCGAGGTCTACCTCGAAGTGCTCAAGCGGCGTGAACTGGTGACGCTGGCCAAAAACAACCTGCAGGCGCACTTGCGCGTCAACGACCAGATCGGCCTGCGCACCGAGCGCGGCATCGGCAGCACCGCCGACTCCGATCAATCGGTCGCCCGTCGTGCGCTGGCGCAGAACAACCTCGACACCGCCGAAGTCGATCTGGCCGACGCCGAATCGAATTTCTATAGCGTGGTCGGACGCATGCCCGATGAGCTGGAAACCCCGGCCTCCACCCGTGGCGAACTGCCGCCGGATCTGCGTGAAGCGCAGCAGAGCATGGTCGACAACAACCCGTACCTGAAATCGGCCCAGGCTGACGTGCAGTCCGCCGAGAGCCAGTACGAAGTGGCCAAGTCGCCGTTCTATCCACGCTTTGATGCGGAAGCGGCAGTCGGCGCCAACAACAACGTGCAGGGCGATGAAGGCCACGACAACGAATGGCGTGTCGGTGTAGTGATGAACTACAACCTGTTCCGTGGCGGCAGCGACAAGGCACGCCTGGCGGCCAATGCCCACGACATCAACCAGGCGATGGACATTCGCAACAACGCGCTGCGTCAGCTCAACGAGAACATTCGTCTGGCCTGGAACGCCATGGAAAACGCCAAGAAGCAGACGCCTACCGCTCGCGAATATGCCGAAACCACCAAACGCGTACGCGCCGCTTATCAGGACCAGTTCGGCCTCGGCCAACGCACCCTGCTCGACCTGCTCGACAGCGAAAACGAGCTGTACAACGCCAACCGTCGCTACACCGAAATCCGCTACACCGAGGAATACTCGATGTACCGCGTGCTGGCGAACATGGGCCAGTTGCTGAGCAAGCAACGCGTGGTGCTGCCGGCTGATGCGATTGCCACGACCGAAGTGAAAAACCAGGCGCGCCTGCCCGAGTTGAAATAGCCCCTCCGGGACCTGCCGAAGGCTGCGATCTCTGATCGTTCCCACGCTCTGCGTGGGAATGCAGCCCGTGACGCTCCGCGTCACTGGACGCAGAGCGTCCCTAGAGGCTTTCCCAAGCGTGAGCGTGGGAACGATCCGATAACCGAGCCCGTTCAACAGAGGCAATCACTATGACCAGCATGGAACCCGGCGCCACCGGGGTCGATCCGCGCCTGAGCTTCGACGATCCGTTACTCGACGGTCTGCTGATCCTCTGCAAACTGCATGGCGCCACGGTCAGTCGTGCCAGCCTGAGTGCCGGGCTGCCCCTGAACAAACAACGCCTGAGCCTCGATCTGCTGCCCCGTGCAGCAGCGCGGGCCGGATTACAGGCGCGGTTGTTGCGCCGTGACCTGAAAGACATTTCACCGCTGAACCTGCCGATCCTGCTGCTGCTCAACGACGGCCGCACTGCCGTGCTGCGGCGCTTCGGCGAGGATGGCAAAGCCCTGCTGCTGCCCAGCGAAGCCGACGGCGGCGAGCAATGGGTCAGCCGCGAAGAACTCAGCGAACACTACAGCGGCCAGGCCTTGTTCGCCCGTCCGCGCCACGAACTCGAAGACCTGCGCGCGCCGCTGGTGCCACGGGTAAACGCGTGGTTTCGCGACACTCTCAAACTGTCGAAATGGCTGTACAGCGATGCGATTCTCGCCAGTTTTCTGATCAACCTGCTCGGCCTGATGGTGCCGCTGTTCGTCATGCAGACCTACGATCGCGTGGTGCCCAATCAGGCGACCTCGACGCTGTGGGTGCTGTCGATCGGTTTGCTGATCGGCACCGGTTTTGAACTGGTGCTGCGCGTGGTGCGTGCGCATCTGCTCGACACCGCCGGCAAGAAAACCGATGTGATCCTCTCGGCAACGTTGTTCGAGCGCATCACCGGCATGTCGATGAAGGCGCGGCCGGCGACCATCGGCGGCTTTGCCCAGAGCATTCACGACTTCCAGGGCCTGCGTGAATTTCTCACCGCCGTGACCCTGACCAGCCTGATCGACTTGCCCTTCGTGGTGTTGATGCTGGTAGTGATCGGCCTGCTTGGCGGTTGGCTGGTGGTGATTCCACTGCTGGCGTTTCCGATCACCATCATCTTCGCCATGGCGATTCAGGTGCGCCTGCGTGACACCGTGCAGAAAAGCCTGAGCCTCGGCGCCGAGCGTCAGGCGGTGCTGATCGAAACCCTCGGCGGTCTGGAAACCCTCAAGGCGTGCGGCGCCGAAAGCGAGCGCCAGCACAAATGGGAAAGCACCCACGGCGCCCTCACCCGCCTCGACAGCCACGCGCGCAACCTGTCGGCCCTGGCCACCAACGGCACCCTGTTCATCCAGCAGTTTTCCGGGATGGCGACGATTGTTGCCGGGGTCTACAGCATCATCGCCGGCAACCTCAGTGTCGGCGCGCTGGTCGCCACCTACATGCTCGGCAGCCGCGTGCTCGCCCCGCTCGGCCAGATCGCCGGGCTGATCACCCGCTACCAGCAAGCGCAACTGACCATGAAAAGCACAGATGCGCTGATGGCACTGCCGCAGGAACGCGACGGCAAACAACGGCCGCTGGAACGCACGCAACTGCAAGGCGCACTCGACGTCAACGGCGTGACGTTCCACTACAACGGCCAGAATGCGCCAGCGCTGAGCGAGGTCAGCTTCAGCCTGAAAGCCGGCGAGCGGGTCGGCATCATCGGCCGCAGCGGCTCGGGCAAAAGCACGTTGGCGCGGCTGGTCATGGGCTTCTACGAAGCGGAGCAAGGCCAGCTGCTGCTAGACGGCCTCGACCTGCGCCAACTGGACGTGGCTGACCTGCGCCAGCAGATCGGATATGTCGCCCACGACCTGCCGCTGCTGGCCGGCAGCCTGCGCGACAACCTGACCCTGGGCGCGCGTTACATCAGCGATTCACGCATGCTGGAAGTCGCCGAACTGACTGGCGTCACCGAACTGGCCCGACAACACCCGCAAGGCTTCGACCGACCGGTGGGCGAACGCGGGCAACTGCTTTCCGGCGGCCAACGCCAGGCGGTGTTGCTGGCGCGCGCGCTACTGCTTGATCCGCCGATCATGCTGCTCGACGAACCCACCAGCGCCATGGACAACAGCAGTGAAGATGCGCTGCGGCAGAAACTGCATGGCTGGGTGCAAGGCAAAACCCTGCTGCTGGTCACCCACCGCACCTCGATGCTGAGCCTGGTAGACCGGTTGCTGGTGCTGGACAACGGCCGGGTCGTCGCTGACGGCCCGAAAGAAGCGGTCATCGATGCACTGCGCAAGGGCCGTGTCGGCTCGGCGGCGGTCTAGGAGTTACGCCATGCCTGCTTCCTCCGATAGCAACAAGCGCGGTTACTTCGACAGCTTCGGCAAAAGTGCCGAAGCCGAGTTCATGCCGGAAACCGCTGGCGCAGCATTGCAGGATTCGCCGCGCAAATCGCGTATCACCGTGTGGCTGGCGGCAGCGCTGCTGATCGCCGCCCTGGTCTGGGCCAAATTTGCCGTGCTCGAAGAAGTCACCATGGGCGAAGGCAAGGCGATTCCGTCAAGCAAGGTTCAGGTGATCCAGAACCTTGAGGGCGGCATCGTCACCGAGATTTTCGTTCGCGAAGGCCAGATGGTCGGCAAGGGTGACACCCTGCTGCGTCTGGATGACACACGTTTTCGCTCGAACAAGGGCGAAAGCGAGGCCGACCGTTACGCGCTGACCGCGCAGGTCGAACGGCTGTCAGCGGAGGCCGAGGGACGTCCCTTCAAGCTCTCCGCTGAAGTGATTGCCAAGGCCCCGCAAGTCGCCGAGGACGAGCGCTCGTTGTACGAGCAACGTCAACGGCGCCTGGCCAGCGAGCAACGCACCCTCAGCGAACAATTGCGGCAGAAAACCCAGGAACTGGCGGAGTTTCGCTCCAAGCAAGGCCAGTTCAGCTCCAGCCTCGCGTTGCTGCAACAAGAGATGAACATGTCCGAACCGCTGGTGAAAACCGGCGCTGTGTCACCGGTGGAAATCCTCCGCCTCAGACGCAGTGCCGTGGAAATTCGTGGTTCGCTCAACGCCACCACGCTGGCGATTCCCCGCGCCGAATCGGCCATTGCCGAGATCCGCAGCAAGATCGACGAATCCGAGCAGACCTTCCGTTCGGAAGCGGCCAAAGAGCTGAATGAGAAACGCACCGACCTGTCAAAAATCACCGCTTCGAGCATCGCCATCGACGACCGCGTCAGTCGCACTACGGTGACGTCGCCGGTGCGTGGCGTGATCAAGCAGATGAAGGTCAACACCATCGGCGGCGTGGTCCAGCCGGGCAGCGACATGGTCGAAATCGTGCCGCTGGAAGACAACCTGCTGATCGAAGCCAAGGTCCGCCCGCAAGACGTCGCGTTCCTGCATCCGGGCCAGAAAGCCATGGTCAAGTTCAGTGCCTACGATTACACAATTTACGGCGGGCTGAGCGCCAAGCTCGAGCTGATCGGCGCCGATACGATCACCGATGACAAGGGCAACAGCTTCTATCTGATTCAGGTGCGCACCGACAAGAATCACCTGGGCGGCGATGTGAAACCGCTGCTGATCATCCCAGGGATGGTGGCGACAGTAGACATTATCACCGGTGAGAAAAGCGTCTTGGATTACTTGCTTAAACCGGTGTTGAAAGCGCGGACCGAGGCGATGCGCGAGCGCTAGTGATCTTTGAATTGCGGTGATTGATCTGGCGCTTTCGCGAGCAGGCTCGCTCCCACAATTGGAATGCGTTCCCCTGTGGGAGCGAGCCCGCTCGCGAAGAGGCCCGCACAGACAATGGTCATCTGTCGCCATGGTTACGCTGAAAAACCTCCTCCCCCATCGCCGCAATCTGCCCTTCGATCAGCGCTTCAAACGGCTTGAGCAACGGCGCAAACGTCGTCGGCGCTTCGAGGGTTTCCAGCGCCTGGACGATCGCCTCGATCGTCGATAGCGCCCCCGGCCCCGGTGCCTTGCGCAAGCGATAACGCGACACGCCACCCTCGGCCAGGGTCACCCGTGGCAGTGCTGCCAGCAGCGGATTGAGGTGCAGCATCTTGCGCGCCTTGCGCCAGGTGCCGTCCGGGACGACCAGCAACATTGGCTGATCATTCGCCGCGTAAGCCGGCAACGGCTGCGCATCCTCAGCCGGAAACAACAGCCGCGCCTGATAGCCCGGCTGGTTCAACAGTTTCGGCAAATCCTCGAATACCTCGCCGACAATCAGCTCGGCATTGCTCAGCCCCAGCGCCGCCAGACGCGCGGTATTGAGCGCGTGACTGACCTCGCTCGGATGCTGCAGCAGCAATACCCGCGTGCGGCTGTCGAGGCGAGGGATCAGCGGGCACAGGCAATGGGATTGGGGGCGCAGGCAGCGCGGGCATTGTGGTCGGGACATTTTTTCTCAAGCCTGATTGAGTTGCGCTTTGAGCAAATCGCGGAAGGTCTGGATCAATGGTTCGCGACTGCGGCCCCTGCGCATGATCATCGAAAACGGTGCCTGATAACCGAAGGTCGCCGGCAGCAGAACACGCAAATCGCCGTTGTCGGCCCAGGCCTGAGCGTAGTGTTCCGGCAGATAACCGATGTAGGCGCCGGAGAGCACCAGAATCAGCTGCGCCTCCATGCTTTCCACGGTGGCGGCGCTGTGTTTGAAACCATGCCGGGCCAGTTCCGCCTGACTCCAGTAACCGCGCCCGACCATCCGTTGCTGAGTGATGACCTGCTCGGGGATGCGCCGCTCGTTGAACAATGGATGGCGACTGCTGCAATACAGCCAGTGCTGCTCGCGGTACAGCGGCATGTAGACCAGACCGCTCATGCGCGTAGAAAACGCACCGATCGCCAGATCGAGGCGATTGTCCTGCACGCCGAGTTGCAACTCATAAGGGCTCATCACCGACAGGTGCAAATGCACCGCCGGGTGTTCCTGACTGTAGGCGCCGATGGCTTCGGCAAACGGCAGAGCCTTGTCGCTGACCGTGGAATCGATCACCCCGAGGTTGAGCGTGCCGCGCAGTTCGCCCTTGAGCGCGGCGGCGTATTGCTCGAAGCCTTCAAGCTCGGCGAGCAGGCGCAGGGTTTCCTGATGGAACAGCTCGCCCTTGCTGGTCAAGCTGAAGCCACCGCGCCCGCGATGGCACAGCACCAGACCGAGCGCGGCTTCGAGCTGGCTCATGTAGGTGCTGATCGCCGAGGTCGACAGGTTGAGTTCCTGCTGCGCATTGGCAAAACCCTGATGACGCACGACGCTGACGAAGATGCGCAGGAGTTTCAGGTCGGGTAAAGCGTTGGCCATGCGGCTCTCCAAACATCTGTCGAACACTGATGACTTTGTGGTGAGGGGATTCATCCCCGACCGGCTGCGAAGCAGTCGTAATTCGATGCACGCGGGGTGCCTGATGAACCGAGCCGCAGGAATTGGGGCGGCTTCGCCACCCTTCGGGGATAAATCCCCTCGCCACAGGGGGTCAACACCTGAGGCGGAGTCTATCCCGGGCCTTGGCATTAGTTTAGAAAAATCTGAACTAAGTTTTTGCCCGTAGCGATTCTTCCCCGCCACTACATTTCGCATCATCGGCCCCACAGCGGCGTCCGAACCTGTGCTCAACGGCGCGCCGGCATAAATAAAACAAAGACGATGAGGCCCTACCCGTGGACAAGATTCTTCACCAACCACTGGGCGGCAACGAAATGCCGCGCTTCGGCGGCATCGCCACCATGCTCCGACTTCCCCATGTACCGACCGCTGCCGGCCTCGACGCTGCCTTTGTGGGCGTGCCGCTGGACATCGGCACTTCGCTGCGCCCCGGCACACGCTTCGGGCCGCGCGACATCCGCACCGAATCGGTGATGATCCGCCCGTACAACATGGCCACCGGCGCCGCGCCGTTCGACTCGCTGTCGGTTGCCGACATTGGTGACGTGGCGATCAACACCTTCAACCTGCTCGACGCCGTGCGCATCATCGAAGAGGCCTACGACAATATTCTCGAGCACAACGTCATCCCGATGACCCTGGGTGGCGACCACACCATCACCCTGCCGATCCTGCGCGCGATTCATAAGAAGCACGGCAAGGTAGGCCTGGTGCACATCGATGCCCACGCTGACGTCAACGATCACATGTTCGGCGAGAAGATCGCCCACGGCACCACGTTCCGTCGTGCCGTCGAAGAAGGTCTGCTCGATTGCGATCGCGTGGTGCAGATCGGTTTGCGTGCCCAGGGTTACACCGCCGACGATTTCAACTGGAGCCGCGATCAGGGCTTCCGCGTGGTCCAGGCCGAAGAGTGCTGGCATAAATCGCTGGCGCCGCTGATGGCTGAAGTACGCGAGAAAGTCGGCGGCGGTCCGGTGTATCTGAGTTTCGACATCGACGGCATCGACCCGGCCTGGGCGCCCGGCACCGGCACCCCGGAAATCGGCGGCCTGACCACCATTCAGGCGATCGAAATCGTCCGTGGCTGTCAGGGCCTCGACCTGATCGGCTGCGATCTGGTAGAAGTCTCGCCCGCTTACGACACCACCGGCAACACCTCGCTGCTGGCCGCCAACCTGCTGTACGAAATGCTCTGCGTACTGCCTGGCGTGGTTCATCGCTGAGGATCGGGTCATGCACGCACGTGATCAGGTTCTGCACGCGGCCGCCGAGTTGGTCGCCGCGTTTGCCCGTAACGATCGCGAAGCCTACTTCGGCGCATTCAGCACCGATGCCAGCTTCGTTTTCTACACCCTCGACCAGCCGCTGCTGTCGCGCGATGCCTATCAGGCATTGTGGGACCGCTGGCGTGCCGAGGAGGGTTTCGAGGTGCTGTCGTGCACCTCGAGCAACGCCTTTGTCAGCCTGCAGGGTGACGTGGCGGTTTTCATCCATGACGTGGCCACCGAGCTGCGCATGCAAGGGGAGCAACACTTCAGCCAGGAGCGCGAGACGATTGTTTTCAGAAAACAAGCGTCGAGCCTAGAACAACAAGGCCTATGGCTGGCCTGTCACGAACATTTGTCCGCAATGCCGGAAGGGCTGCCACCCCCTTAGCCAATGGTGACGCTCACGCACGATGAGCGCGCCTGATGATCGGAGCAGATCATGAATAACAACAACGAAAAAAGCCCTAGCAGCATCGAAACAAACGGGGTCGAACAGATCCCGGATCATGAGCGCGACGCCCGACCCAGCGACTTGTTTCGCTTGATCTTCGGCGGCGCCAATACGTTTGCCACCGCTGTGCTCGGTAGTTTCCCGGTGCTGTTCGGCCTGTCGTTTCAGGCCGGTGTCTGGGCAATCGTTCTGGGCGTGGTGGTCGGTGCGCTGATCCTCGCGCCGATGGGCCTGTTCGGTCCGCTCAACGGCACCAACAACGCCGTGTCTTCCGGTGCGCACTTCGGCGTGCACGGGCGGATCGTCGGTTCGTTCCTGTCGTTGTTGACCGCGATCGCGTTCTTCTCACTGTCAGTGTGGAGCTCGGGTGATGCGCTGGTCGGCGGCGCCAAACGCCTGGTCGATCTGCCGGAAACCGACCTGACCCTGGGCCTGGCCTACGGTCTGTTCGCGCTGCTGGTGCTGACCGTGTGCATCTACGGTTTCCGCATCATGCTGTGGGTCAACCGCATCGCCGTGTGGGCCGCAAGCCTGTTGTTCCTGCTCGGCATCTTCGCCTTCGCCCCTGCTTTCGACAGCCAGTACGCCGGCAGCGTGGCGCTGGGTCAGGCCGGGTTCTGGGCGGCATTCATCGGCGCGGCACTGGTGGCGATGAGCAACCCGATTTCCTTCGGTGCGTTCCTCGGCGACTGGTCGCGCTACATCCCGCGTGAAACGCCGAAAGGCCGAATCATGCTGGCGGTGATCGCCGCGCAACTGGCAACGTTGATTCCATTCCTGTTCGGCCTCGCCACCGCCACCATCGTCGCGATCAAGGCGCCGGACTACATCGCCGCGAACAACTATGTCGGCGGCTTGCTGGCCGTGTCGCCGAGCTGGTTCTTCCTGCCGGTGTGCCTGATTGCGGTGATCGGTGGCATGTCCACCGGCACCACGTCGCTGTATGGCACCGGCCTGGACATGTCGAGCGTGTTCCCGCGCGTGCTGTCCCGGGTCAAGGCGACCTTGCTGATCGGCGTGCTGTCGATCGCCTTCATCTTCATCGGCCGGTTTGCGGCGAACCTGGTGCAAAGCGTGTCGACCTTCGCCGTGCTGATCATCACCTGCACCACCCCGTGGATGGTGATCATGATCATTGGCCTGCTGGTGCGGCGCGGCTTCTACTGCCCGGACGACCTGCAAGTGTTCACCCGCGGCGAACAGGGCGGACGCTACTGGTTCAACCACGGCTGGAACTGGCGCGGTCTGGGGGCGTGGATTCCGAGTGCGCTGGTCGGCCTGTGCTTCGTCAACCTGCCGGGGCAGTTCGTCGGCCCGCTGGGCGAACTGGCCGGTGGCATCGACATCAGCTTGCCGGTGACATTGGGCCTGGCGTCGGTGGTGTATCTGACGCTGCTGCGCTTGTTTCCCGAGCCTCGGGAAGTGTTTGGGCCGAGCGATGTGCGCAGTGAAGCCGCCATAAAACCTCAACTGCGTCAGGCCGCCTGATTAAACACAAGACCCTGTGGGAGCGAGCCTGCTCGCGAAGACTTCAGCACATCCAACATTGGTGTGACTGACAGACCGCCTTCGCGAGCAGGCTCGCTCCCACAGGAAAGCCCTGCAGAACCCATTTGCCTCACCATAAAAAAGACAATCGGAGACACGCCATCATGGCTTTGGATTTATTCGTCGTACTCATTTATGCCGCTGCGATGCTGATTCTCGGCTACTACGGCATGCGCAAGGCCAAGACCCACGAAGACTATCTGGTGGCCGGGCGTAACCTGGGGCCGTCGCTGTACATGGGCACCATGGCAGCAACCGTCCTCGGTGGCGCGTCCACCGTCGGTACGGTCCGTCTGGGTTACGTGCATGGCATCTCCGGCTTCTGGCTCTGCGCGGCACTGGGCTGCGGCATCGTCGCGCTGAACCTGTTCCTCGCCAAGCCCTTGCTGAAGCTCAAGGTATTCACCGTTACCCAGGTCCTGGAGAAGCGCTACAACCCGATGGCACGCACCGCCAGTGCGACGATCATGCTCGCTTACGCGCTGATGATCGGCGTGACCTCGATTCTGGCGATCGGCACTGTGCTGCAAGTGTTGTTCGGTCTGCCCTTCTGGATCTCCGTACTGCTGGGCGGCGGTATCGTGGTGATTTATTCAACGATCGGCGGCATGTGGTCGCTGACCCTGACTGACATCGTCCAGTTCGGTATCCAGACCGTCGGCCTGATGTTCCTGCTGTTGCCGATCTGCCTGTACCGCGTCGGTGGCTGGGATCAACTGGTCGCGCAGCTGCCGGCGGCCAGCTTCAACTTCACCAGCATCGGCTGGGACACGATCATCACCTACTTCATGATCTACTTCTTCGGCATCCTGATCGGCCAGGACATCTGGCAGCGGGTGTTCACTGCCAAAAGCGAGAAAGTCGCCAAGTACGCCGGCACTTCAGCGGGGATCTACTGCATTATCTACGGTCTGGTCTGCGCCTCGATCGGCATGGCTGCGCATGTGCTGATTCCGGATCTGGACAACGTCAACAACGCCTTTGCCGCCATCGTCAAAGTCTCGCTGCCTGACGGCATCCGTGGCCTGGTGATCGCTGCCGCACTGGCGGCGATGATGTCCACCGCCAGCGCCGGCCTGCTCGCCGCGTCCACCACCCTGACCGAAGACCTGCTGCCGAAACTGCGCGGCGGCAAACAGTCCAACGTCGCGGTCAGCCGTCTGTTTACGCTGCTGACAGGGATCGCGGTGTTGGGGATTGCTCTGGTCGTCAACGACGTGATCAGCGCCCTGACCCTGGCTTACAACCTCTTGGTCGGCGGCATGCTGATTCCGCTGATGGGCGCGATTTTCTGGAAGCGTGCGACTACCGCCGGGGCGATCAGCGCGATGACGCTGGGCTTTATCACGGCGCTGGTGTTCATGGTCAAGGACGGCATGGACGCGAACACGCCGATCTATTACAGCCTGGGTGTCAGTCTGGTGAGCTTTGTACTGGTCAGCCTGTTCTCGCCAAGCCCGGCGACCGTGGCAACGGCGGTGTGAATCGGCTGTAACGACTTGATGTTTTCTTCAGCGGGTGTGGCGTCGGAGGCCACACCCGTTTTTTTCGCTTGGCGAAAAGCAAAAGATCGCAGCCTCCGGCAGCTTCTACAAACTGTAGAAACTGTCGACGGCTGCGATCTTGAATTCTCTGATCGGAGCTATTAACGCCGACGTGGCTGGCGCCGACGCTGTTCGTCGTCCGTGCGAATCGGTACCGGTTGCAGAGGCGGTTCGATCAAACCGAGGGCAACTCCCAAATCGTGCAGCCAGTTCTGGATTTTCTCTTTCATCGTCATGCCCCCTTCAGGGTGGTGCTGAGCGGCCGGAATTCTGAGGCCGCTTCGCACTGATAATAGTCCGAAGTCCTACGCAATGCTCGGCCAAATCCGCAATGATCTGTTACTGAATTGAACAGAAACTGTTGCGATTGGTTCACGCTGTTTCACGCACTTCATGCAAAGCCACGGGATAGACCGCTTGCTGCACGTCGATCCAGGCATTCAGGTTGGCCCCGGCCATACCCTTGCGCCACATGAGCCATGTTGTCGCACCCGCGAACGGCTCGGCCAACGGATGCACCGCAACGCTCTCTCGACCCGGCAAACTGGCGAGCATCGACTCGGCCATCAACGCCACACCACTGCCGGCGATCACACAGGCGAGCATGCCCTGATATGACTCGATCTCCATCGGCCGGCCCATCGCCGCATGGTAATGAGAGAACCACGCTTCCAGGCGCATGCGATAGGAACAGCCCTGGCGAAAGGTGAACACCGCACGCCCTTCCACGTCCCGCGCGCTGCGTACCGGTGGATGATCGATTTCAGTGATCAGCACCAGCCGCTCCTCGCACAGCGGCACGCCATCGAGCCCGGCCAGTTCCAGCGGTCCGTCGACCAACGCCGCGTCGAGGCGGCCGGTGAGCAACCCTTCGAGCAATTCCCCGGTCGGCGCCGATTGCACCTGCAAATTCACCATCGGGTACTGCTTGTGATAGCGCGCCAGCAACGCCGGCAGATGGATCGCCGCCGTGCTGTACATGGTGCCCAGCACGAAGTCACCGGCCGGTTGCCCGCCCATCACCGCCGCACTGGCCTGATCGCGCAGAGCGAAGAGCTTGCCGGTGTAGTCGAGCAGGACCTTGCCGGCCGGCGACAACTGCAAGCGCTGCCGTTCGCGGACGAACAGTTCGACACCCAGTTGCTCCTCGAGCTGTTTCAGGCGCGTCGACAGATTCGATGGCACGCGATGCAGACGCTCGGCGGCGCGGGTGATCGAACCTTCCTCGGCGACCGCCTGAAATATCCGCAGTTGGCTGAATTCCACCTGCTTTCTCCTGAACAGAACAAGTTACTCACTATTATTCAATTTTAAAGAAAGTCAATCGATCCTAGCCTGCCGGTCATTGATCCTTGAAGGAAGCCCGACCATGTCGCCGCTGATTCGCTTGTCTGCTTGCTTTGTTGCCCTGATGCTGGCCATGGGCATCGGCCGCTTCGCCCTGACGCCGCAAATGCCGCATCTGCTCAGCGAAGGGCAGATCGACCTGACCGCTGCCGGTCTGATCGCGGCGGCCAACTACCTCGGCTATCTGCTGGGTGCGGTGGATGCGATGTTCGCCCAGCGGTCGCAGCAGGTGCAGCGACGATTGCATGGCGGGCTGTGGCTGTGCGTGCTGCTGACCCTGGCTTCGTTCTGGGCCAACGGTTTCTGGTCGCACTTGCTGTTGCGTTTTGGCACCGGCGTGGCAAGTGCCTGGGTGCTGGTGATGATCACTTCACTCAGTCAGCCGCTGGCGGCGGCCGCGGGTCGTCCGCGCTGGGGTGCTCTGGTTTTTGCCGGACCGGGTCTGGGGATTTTTCTCACAGGGCTGCTGGCGCTGATCTCACACCGTTTGCAGCAGACATCGGCAACCCTGTGGCTGATTTATGCGGCCGCCGCGTTGCTGATGATGCTCGGCGTATGGCGGTTGTTGCCGCAGCCCGCAACGGTAATGAAGACGACGATCGCCCCGGCGACTTCAGCGAACCGAGGCATCGGCCAGCTGGCGCTGGTGTATGCGCTGTACGGCATCGGCTACATCATTCCGGCAACGTTCCTGTCGCAGATGGCCAACGCGCAGTTTCACGGCCAGTGGCAGGCGGATCTGTTCTGGCCGTGCTTTGGCCTGGGCGCGGCGATCGGCGTGTGTCTGGTGAGTCTGCGTCGGCATGATCCCGAAACCACTCGACATTGGCTGATGGCGACGCTGTGGCTGCAAGCGGCCGGAGTATTTGCCTGTCTGCTGGGCAGCGGCCTCGGCCTGGCGTTGGGAGTAATCCTCTGCGGCACGCCGTTTCTGGCCTGCATGCAACTGGTCATGCAGCGTTCGCGAGAGCTGGCGCCCCACGCCACTCAGCGCAACGCCGGGATGCTCACGGCGTGCTTCGCCGTCGGCCAGCTGAGCGGCCCGTTGCTGGCGGCGCTGAGCAGCCATTTCAGCGGCGGTTTGCAGCCAGCGCTGCTGATCGCCGGCGCCGGCCTGTTGTTGGCCGGCGCGCTGGCGATGCAGGCCAAGGCTACTGGCCCAGCGCCTTGCGCAAACGCCGACGCAGCCACTGTTCGGCGCTGACGAAAGTGATGCCGAGCAGCACCAGCACGGCGCCGATGACGAAGTTCACGCTCAACGCTTCACCCAGCAGGAGTACGCCGAAGGTCACGCCGAACAACGGCGTCATGAACGAGAACACCGCAAGGTTCGCCGCCAGATAACGGCGCAGCAGCCAGAACCACACCAGGTAGCTGAAGAACGACACCACCAGCCCTTGGAACAGCACACTGGCCACCGCCACGGTAGTCAGGCTGACGTGGGTGATCTGGCCGCTGAACAACGCGATCAACAGCAGACCGATGAAACCGACCATAAGCTGATAAAACAGGGTCAATGTCACCGGCGCTTCCGACAGTCGCGAGGCCCGTACCACCACGGTGGTCGCGCCCCAACAGGCGCCGGCCAATACGCCGAAGGCATCGCCCAGCAGCATGCGCCGATCAAGGTTGTCCCACGACACACCGCCGGCGAAGGCAATCGCGATGCCGATGAACGCCAGCAGAATCCCCAGCCATTGCAACGGGCGCAAACGCTCGCTGGCCAGCAGGAAATGCACGCCGAGTGCAGTGAAGATCGGTGCGGTATAGAGGAACACCGACATGTGCGCGGCGGTGGTCAGTTGCAGGCCTTCGGCGATGAACAGGAATTCCAGACCAAACAGCGCACCGGCCAGCAAGCCGCCGCGCCAGGTGCTGCCGACCTGATCCCAACCGCCCTTCCAGCAGATCAGCAAACCGACCAGTAACGCAGAAATCCCCGAGCGCCCCGCCGCTTGCATCACTGGCGCGATGTCCGTTGCCGCCCACTTGATCAGGACTTGCTGCACACCCCAGATCAGGCACAGGCCGATCATCACTTGCAGGGCAAAACCGTCGGCATTGCGCCGCTCGGCACTCACCGCAACACCTCGAACACACACAACATGGCAGGCCATCCAATGGTCAGAAAACAGTGTCGGGGATTATCAATCAGATGCGCGGAAAAAGCCGTCTGGAAAAGACCTTTATTTGGTCAGTGGCGTCAGCGCTGAATGGTTGACGGCTGCGCCGTCATTCGCGGGCAAGCCCGCTCCCACAGGGGATTTGTGGTGGAAGTGGAATTTGTGAACGACGGGAATTCATTGTGGGAGCGAGCCTGCTCGCGAAGAGGCCAGCATTGGCAACGCAACTGAAAGATCAGCTCACGCAAACCGCTTCGCCACCAAATAACCTACCGTGCAAGCAACTGCAGTCGCCACTATCCCCCACGCCCAATCCATCAAACTCACCTGCACCGACCAGTCGCGCAAGGTCGCCCAATTGGTCAGGTCATAAGTGCCGTACGCCACCAGCCCCAACAGCCCGCCCAGCTTCGCCGCTCGCTGCCAGCTCAGCGCCGGCAACACGACAAACACCACGCAGCCAATCACGTACAGGCAATAAAAAACCGCTGCGGGCAACAGCAGCGGTTTTTCCAGCATCAGCGAACCGAGCAGTTCGCGATAGGTCGGCGCCATCAGCAGCCCGAGCCAGATGCCATCGAGCAGGAGAAACGTCAGCAGCGATGCGACGTAAGCGATCAGCGCCTTTTTCATCGATCCAACCTCTTGTGTGGCCTGCAACATGGGCCACTCAAGGCTCAGGTTAGTTCAATGCGATCGGCGTGGATGACGATCTTGCCTTCCTTGTACAGCGAGCCGATGGCTTTCTTGAAGTTGCCCTTGCTGACGCCGAACAGGCTGCTGATCAATGCCGGATCGCTCTTGTCACTGACCGCCAGGGTGCCGTCGTTTTCGCGCAACTTGCCGAGAATCTTCGAACTCAGGCTGCTGGCCGCTTCCTGGCCAACCGGTTGCAGGCTCAGGCTGATCTTGCCGTCGGCGCGCACTTCCTTGATGAAGCCTTTCTCGCGCATGCCCGAACGCATGAACTTGAAGATTTCATTCTTGTGAATCAGGCCCCAGTGCTTGTTGTTGATGATCGCCTTGAAGCCCATGTCGGTGGCTTCGGCTACCAGCAGATCAACTTCCTGGCCCGGGCTGTAAGTAGCCGGGGTTTTGTCCAGATAACGATCGAGGCGCGCGGTGGCGGTGATGCGGCGCGTGTGTTTGTCGAGATAGACGTGCACCACGCAGTATTCGCCAGCGGTCATCTGGCGCTTTTCTTCCGAGTACGGCAGCAACAGATCCTTCGGCAAGCCCCAGTCGAGGAACACGCCGATGCTGTTGACTTCAACCACTTTCAGGCTGGCAAATTCGCCGACCTGAACTTTGGGTTTTTCCGTGGTGGCGAGAAGTTTGTCTTCGCTGTCCAGATAGATGAATACGTTGAGCCAGTCTTCATCTTCGCTGGGAATATCTTTGGGGATATAACGGTTGGGCAAAAGAATTTCGCCGTCGGCGCCGCCGTCCAGATATAAACCGAAGTTAGTGTGTTTAACCACTTGCAAACTGTTGTAACGCCCGACTAAAGCCATTTCCGAAACCCTCAATACGTGGGCGGCATTCTACCCGTTTTTGCCGCCAACGTCGGGCGACAGATCCTCGCAGCGGAAAATCTGCGTCAACCTGTTGATTTTGCTTGATCACTGCCCTACGGGGTGCCGCTCGTCAGTCCGGTCCGACGCATCACTGCTGCGCTGATTGGCCTCACTTCAATTAAATGTTCTTATTTAAAACAGCAGGTTAGCTGCTTATTACGAGTGAGCGGCCGGTAATAATGCAGCGTTACGGTTGGTTAATCCGGGGGATATTTACCAAGCTATTGTCAAGTTATTCCTGTACGATGCCTGGCCGAGTTACTTTTCTAAAGGTTAATGGCCGCCATGCGTGTAAAAGCATCCACCAGCAAAGCAAAGCCAGCTCCAGCCGTTGAAACCAGCGAATCGATCAACGATCAGATCGCAGCATTCCTCAAGTCCGGCGGCGAGATCCAGCAAATTGCCAAAGGCGTCAGCGGTCAGACATTCGGCCCGTCCAAGCAGATCAGCCTGGGCAAGAAGTAATACCGGTTTCACCCCGTCCAGAGGCGCTTTGAGCTTCGAAGCGCCTGGACTGGCACCGTGCAACACCCCTTCGCTTTAAACAAAAATTCCCGAAAATCGACGAACGGCCATCAATGCCGGGCATTCGTCGGTATCCTTGCACGCGTCTAGATCAAGCGTTTCAGCAGGCCTTTGCCCTGCGCTCGCGGTTCATGGAGTGACGCATGCGCCCATTTCCCTGTTTATTGTTCGTCAGCCTGCTGTCAGGCGCGACCGCGCACGCGCAGGTTTTTCAGGGTGAACTGGGTGACTTCGATCTCAAGCTCGGCACTACGCCCAGCCGCAGCATGGCCCAGGGCCTGGTGAAACCGGCGGCGGTCGGCTCGTTCCACGGTGGCCTCGACCTGAGTCACGACAGCGGCGTGTATTTCGGCCAGTACGCGCCGAGCATGGGCATCAGCCCGGGCAAGAACCTCGAGATCGATTCCTATGTCGGCTTCAAGCAGCCGTTCGATCAGGTGCTCGGCTATGAAGTCGGGATGATCCATTACAGCTATCCCCGCGTGGACACCCTCGACAGCCAGGAGCTGTTTGGTGGCCTGACCCTGCTCGGCAGTCGCTTTGGCATTGCCCTGAGCAACGATCCGGATAAACAGAACAACACCTTGTTTGCCGACCTCACTGGCAATCAGCCGTTCGGCATCGGCGTGAGCATGAAATACACCACGCACCAATTGAATACGCCGGTGGCGGTGGACGGCGGGTATATCAGCAGTTTCACCGATTGGTCAGTGAAGCTGTCGAGGCCATTCATGGGCGTCGATCTTGATTTGATCTACAGCAATTCCAGCCTCAGCGGCAGCGATTGCTCGGCCTATTCCGGGCACAACAGCGAGTGCGACGGCCTCGTCACCCTCAAGGCTGTACGCACGTTCTATTGATCGGCTGAACTGCCGCGCGCATCCTGCATCACATAAGAATAAGATTTCCGACGCCAGGCTCTCGCAAGGATTTGCCCATGTCTCGCTGGTTCAAACAGATTGCCGCCCTGCTGATCTTCACCCTCGCCCTTGGCGCTTGCAGCCGCGTGGGCCTGGCCTACCGCAACCTCGACGTGATTATCCCGTGGTCGCTGAGCGATTACGTGGACATGAACGGCGAGCAGAAAGACTGGTTCAACGAACGGCTCAAGGAACACCTGAGCTGGCACTGCACTACGCAGTTACCCGGTTACCTGGACTGGCTGGACCGATTGCAGGCCATGGTCGAAAGCAATCAGGTCACCGACGCCGCCCTGCAGGAGCGCACCGCCGAAGCCAAGCAGGCCATTGCCGAAACCGCCCGGGAAATCACCCCTTCGGCCATTGAGCTGCTGCAAGGTCTGGACGATAAACAGGTGGCGGAAATGAACGACGCGTTTGCCAAGGATTTGCGCAAACGTCAGCAGGAATACGTGAAACCGCCGTTAGCGCAGCAGATCAAGGAACGCGGCGAGCGCATGGAAAAACGCCTGAACGATTGGCTGGGCCCGCTCAGCGACACGCAGAAACAACGCGTTGTGGCCTGGACCAACGCCTTGGGCGACCAGAACACCCAATGGATCGCCAACCGCGCGCATTGGCAGCAACAGTTCAGCGCCGCGGTTGCGCAACGCAAAAGCGCGGAATTCCCACAACGCATCGAGACGCTTCTGGTCAACCGCGAGCGGTTATGGACAGCGGATTACCGCAAGGCCTACGCCAACACCGAAGCTCAAGCGCGATCGCTGTTTGTCGACTTGATGGCCGAGAGCACGCCGCAACAGCGTGAGCGTTTGTTGAAGAAAATCGAGGGAGTGCGTAAGGACTTCAATGACCTCAAGTGCCTGAAGGCCGCGCAGAAACCTTGAATAAACCAATGGCCCATTGTGGGAGCGAGCCTGCTCGCGAAGGCGGAATATCAGACAGATCAAATGTCACTGACAGACCGTATTCGCGAGCAGGCTCGCTCCCACACGGCGGACTTCGCTGGTTCAGGCGATTTGAGCCTTTGAGGCGACTTCATCAAAGGTCGTTTCATCCAGCGCATCCTCCTGCTCATCCAGCACCTGACGCGGATGATCGTTGCCGGGGATGCTGCTGTCGATCAGGCTCAACAGGCTGGAGCCACGCGGCGTCAGAATGAAGTTATTGCCGGTGCTGCCCTCATGATCCGGCCGCGGCTCGATGAATCCGCGCTCCAGCAAGAGCTTTTCATAATCACAGGCCAGGGTTTTCAAGTGATCGAGATTGTCGATCGGCTCGCCGGCGCTGGCTTTCTCAGCCGCATAATCTTCGGCATAAGCGCGGGGTGCGAAGCTGTGGCCAGCGCTGTTCTGCACTTCATGCAGCAAACGTTCAATCAAATCCCAGTTATAAGTCGTCATCCTGATCCAACCTCCGGTGCGGGTGATTTTGTGCCGCGTTCAAGGTTGTGACCGAAGCGCTGCGCAGCCGTTCAGCAGTATTTCAGGCCTCGACCGACCGGCGGCTGTCGATTACCTCGCACGTTGAACGACTAGGCTGAAACAGCCGGTTCAATCCGCAGGAGACATCGTCATGAACGTTGCAAACCATCCGGTGGTATCACGCGAAGAATGGCTCGCCGCCCGCGAGCAGCATCTGGCCCACGAAAAAGCCTTCACCCGGGAACGCGATCGCCTCAGCGCCGAGCGCCGCGCCTTGCCGTGGGTGAAGGTCGACAAGGTCTATCATTTTCAAGGGCCGAACGGCGAGCTCAAGCTCAACGACCTGTTTGGCAACAACAGCCAGTTGATCATCTACCATTTCATGTTCGCCAAAGGCTGGGAGCAAGGCTGCCAGGGCTGCTCGTTCCTCAGTGACCACATTGACGGCGCCAACCAGCACCTGGCCCATCACGACGTCGCCGTAGTCGCCGTTTCCCACGCGCCGTTCGACGAGTTTCAGGCATTCAAACAACGGATGGGCTGGAAATTTGACTGGGTCTCGTCAGAAGGCTGCGATTTCAATTACGACTTCGGCGTCTGCGCCCGGGCTGAAGACGTCGCCGAGGGCAAGGCTACCTACAACTACGAAAAAACCCAGAGCGCCGAGGAAGAAATGCCGGGGCTGAGCGTGTTTTATCGCAACGACAAAGGCGAGATTTTCCACACTTACTCAACATACGCGCGCGGTCTGGACATGCTGGTTGGCGCTTACCACTACCTCGATCTGACGCCCAAAGGCAGGAATGAAGACGAGATCATGGAATGGGTGCGGCATCATGATCGGTATAACGGTGCGACGAAGTCGGGCTGCTGTCATGCCGATTGAGCGCAACGCTGCATCCACAGTTTCTGAACTTTTAACAGGCTTCAGCCCTCAACCGGTTAACCCGCCTTAACCGGAACTGAGGCCTGCCCATGAAAACCCTGATCAAGCTGTCCCTCGCCGCCACCCTTGCCTGCGCCCTGCCCGTCTGGGCTTGCACGCCGGAAGAGGCGACGATCAAACGCGAACAACTGGCCAAGGAAGTCTCCAAGCTCACCGAGCAGAATCCGGAAAAGGCCAAGGAGATCAACGCCGAGTTGCAGAAAATGGATCTGGGCACGGCCAGCGCCGATCTGCCGGACAAGTGCCAGCTGATCGATCAGCGTTTGAAGGAACTAGGGTCGGCGGAGAAGAAGGCCGACAGTTGAGGACGAAAAAAAACCGGACAATGTCCGGTTTTTTATGTGTGCTGCTAAAACCTACTCAGCCGCAGGCTCGGCTGGCTTGCGGCGCTTGAGCGGGGCCATGCCGTCGCTGCTGACCAGGGAATCCGGCTTCGGCCGGTTGACGCTCTTGCGCTTGGTCGGCGTCTTGGCGGCGGTTTTCTTTTTGTCGCCCTTGGCATCGGTCTTTTTCTTTTTCACGCCGACGGCTTTGCCCGAGGCCTTGACCTTTTTCGGCCCGCCGTAGGTGCCTTTGACTTCTTTGATCGTGCGGCGCTCGAAGCTTTGCTTCAGGTAGCGCTCGATGCTCGACATCAGGTTCCAGTCGCCGTGGCAGATCAGCGAGATCGCCAGACCATCGTTGCCGGCACGGCCGGTACGACCGATGCGGTGCACGTATTCGTCGCCGCTGCGTGGCATGTCGAAGTTGATCACCAGATCCAGACCGTCGACGTCCAGACCACGGGCCGCAACGTCAGTGGCGACGAGGATCTTCACGCCGCCCTGCTTCAAACGATCGATCGCCAGTTTGCGATCCTTCTGGTCTTTCTCGCCGTGCAGCACGAACGCCTTGTATTCCTGGGCCACGAGGCGGCCGTAAATGCGGTCGGCCATGGCGCGGGTGTTGGTGAAGACGATGGCCTTCTGGTAGGTCTCGTTGGCCAGCAGCCAGTTCACAATCTGCTCTTTGTGCTGATTGTGGTCGGCGGTGATGATTTGCTGACGAGTCGTCGAGTTGAGCTGGCTGACCGCGTTGAGCTGCAGGTGCTCCGGGTTGTTCAGGACCTTGGCGATCATCTCGCGCAGGCCGGAACCGCCGGTGGTGGCGGAGAACAGCATGGTCTGCTGACGGTTCGGGCACTCATCGACCAGACGCTGCACGTCTTCGGCGAAACCCATGTCGAGCATGCGGTCGGCTTCGTCGAGCACCAGCACTTCGACTTCTTTCAGGTCGAGGTTGCCGGCATTGAGTTGCTCGATCATCCGCCCCGGGGTGCCGATGAGGATGTCCGGCACTTTGCGCAACATGGCGGCCTGGACTTTGAAGTCTTCGCCGCCAGTGATCAGGCCGGACTTGATGAAAGTGAACTGCGAGAAGCGTTCGACTTCCTTCAAAGTCTGCTGGGCCAGTTCACGGGTTGGCAGCAGGATCAGCGTCTTGATGCTGACGCGGATCTTCGCCGGGCCGATCAGGCGATTGAGAATCGGCAGGACGAAAGCGGCGGTTTTGCCGCTACCGGTTTGCGCCGTCACCCGCAGATCACGCCCTTGGAGCGCCAGCGGGATGGCCGCGGCTTGCACTGGCGTTGGCTCGACAAATTTCAGCTCGGCCACGGCTTTGAGCAGGCGTTCGTGCAGGGCGAATTGGGAAAACACGGGTGCTACCTCGAAGATATGCAAAAAAACAGCTGCATAGGTTACCGGTTTCGAGCGCTCAGGCCGAGTTTCTTTGTGCAAACGGCGACAATCAGTGGTTTTTTTGTTGCCCGATTTGTCACTCGCTGCAATACACAGCGTTTTAAATGCTCTAATCGGCCCTCGCGTCTTACAGAAGAAACGTTTCGCTCATGGATATCAAACAGCTCTGGCTCAAAGCCCAAGGCCTCTGGGGCACGCTCGAAGAGCACCCACTTCTGCAATCGGGACTGGCGCTGTTGGTGCTGCTGGTCATCGCGCTGGTGCTCGGACGAGTGGCCCGTTATCTGATCCTGCACGCCAGCCGCATGCTCGGCCGCCAACCGGCGCTGCACTGGATCAACGATTTTCGCCACAACAAGGTGTTTCAACGGCTGGCGCAGATGACGCCGTCGCTGGTGATCCAGTTCGGCCTGCACCTGGTGCCGGAGCTGAGCAAAAACGCGATGAATTTTCTCGGCAACGTCGCCCTGGCCTTCACCATCCTGTTCCTGCTGCTGGCGGTCAGCGCCCTGCTCAACGCCCTGCTCGACATCTACGCACGCACCGAACACGCTCGCACCCGCTCGATCAAAGGCTATGTGCAGTTGACGAAAATGGTCTTGTACGTGTTCGGCGCGATCATTATCGTCGCCACCCTGATCGACCGCTCGCCGCTGTTGCTATTGTCCGGTCTGGGTGCGATGTCGGCGGTGATTCTGTTGGTCTACAAGGACACGCTGTTGTCATTCGTCGCCAGCGTGCAGCTGACCAGCAACGACATGCTGCGCGTCGGCGACTGGATCGAGATGCCGCAAGTCGGCGCCGATGGCGACGTGGTCGACATCACGCTGCACACGGTCAAGGTGCAGAACTTCGACAAGACGATCGTCTCGATCCCGACCTGGCGGCTGATGTCGAGTCGTTCAAGAACTGGCGTGGCATGCAGCAATCGGGCGGTCGGCGGATCAAACGCAGCCTGTTCATCGATGCCAGCGGCGTGCGCTTCATCCGCGACGACGAGGAAGAAAAGCTCTCGCAGGTGCACCTGCTGACCGACTACATGGGCCGAAAGAAAGCCGAGCTCAAGGCCTGGAACGAAGCCCAGGGCAATGTCGCAGCCATGTCGGCCAACCGCCGCCGCATGACCAACATCGGCACCTTCCGCGCCTACGCACTGGCGTATCTGAAGAGCCATCCGGAGATTCAGCCGAACATGACTTGCATGGTCCGGCAGATGCAGACCACCGCGCAGGGCATTCCGCTGGAAATCTACTGCTTCACCCGAACCACCGTGTGGGCCGATTACGAGCGGATTCAGGGGGATATTTTTGATTACCTGCTGGCGGTGTTGCCGGAGTTTGGCTTGAGCTTGTATCAGCAGCCGAGTGGTGGGGATTTGCGTGCAGGGTTGCTGCCAGCGGTGTTGGGCTCGGCGAGTATTCCGCAGCCGGAAAAACACCTGATGTAACCCAAAGATCCAATGTGGGAGCGAGCCTGCTCGCGAATGCAATGTGTCAGTCGATCCATACTTATCTGACCCAACGCCTTCGCGAGCAGGCTCGCTCCCACAGGGGTTATGCAGTGACCGGTTTTTTTCGTACGCCCAGTCTGCTGATCCACACCGCTGCCAGAATCACACCCCCGCCGAGGAACAACCGCCCCAGTTCCTCATGCTGATTCCAGATCAGCAGATTCAACAGCAGCCCCACCGGCACATGCAGGTTGTTCATCACCGCCAGCGTGCCGCCGTTGACCATGCACGCGCCTTTGTTCCACCAATACAGGCCCAACGCCGTCGACACCAAACCGAGGAACAGCAACACCGCCCATTGCAGCGGCGCTTCCGGCAGGAAGTTCGACTTGCCGAACAACAGGAACGCCGGCAGCACCACCGCCAGTGCGCCCAGGTAGAAATAACCGAAGCGCCGGTAATGCGGCAGATCGCTCGGATGCTTCGCCACCAGATGCTTGTACAACACTTGCCCGGCGGCGTAGGTGAAGTTGGCCAGTTGCAGCAGCAGGAAGCCCATGAAGAAGTCCGGACTGATGCTGTCGAAACGAATCACCGCCGCACCGCCCACAGCGACCAGCGCGGCAACCAATGCCCACGGATTGAAGCGGCGGTTCAGCGCGTCTTCGATCAACGTCACATGCAGCGGCGTAAGAATGGTGAACAGCAACACCTCCGGCACCGTCAGCACGCGGAAGCTCAAGTACAGGCAGACGTAAGTCACACCGAACTGCAACGCGCCGATCAGCAACATGCCACGCATGAACGCCGGCTCCACCGAGCGCCAGCGCGTCAACGGAATGAACACCAGCCCCGCCAGCACCACACGCACCAGCACCGCGAAGTAACTGTCGACATGCCCGGCCAGGTATTCGCCGATCAGACTGAAGGAAAACGCCTGGATCAGCGTGACAAAAAGTAGATAGCCCATGTTCGCCTCGAAAATCGAATGGCGGCGACGATAGCGGGTTTTGCGCCAGACCGCGAACCCTCGAACAACACAAATCCCTGTGGGAGCGGGCTTGCCCGCGATGAGGGAGTGTCAGGCAAGTATTTGTCGACTGACACTCCGCCATCGCGGGCAAGCCCGCTCCCACAGGGACTTATGTGAAATTCGGATGTGCAGTGTTCAGAAAAATCGCAGACAAAAAAAAGCCCGATCTCGCTAAAGCGTTCAATCGGGCTACAGCACTCAGGAGCAAAAGTGCAAAGGGAGGTTCGATGCGCGTGGAACCTTGAAGGGGTTGCGCCAGGTCACTAGACCATCCAGCGATTATCTGGCGATTAACCGATCAAGCAACCTGAGACAATTTGGCGTTGGCCTGATTCAGGCCCTTTTCCTGGAAGTCACCGCCCAGGTTCATGCCCTCGGCATGGATAAAGGTCACGTCGTTGATGCCGATGAAACCCATGACCTGACGCAGGTACGGTTCCTGATGATCCGCAGGACCACCGGCATACACACCGCCGCGAGCGGTCAGGACAAAGGCACGCTTGCCGCTGAGCAGACCTTGCGGGCCAGTCTCGGTGTATTTGAAGGTCACCCCGGCGCGCAGCACATGGTCAAGCCAGGCCTTGAGCGTGCTCGGGATCGCAAAGTTGTACATCGGTGCCGCCAGCACCAGCACGTCGGCGGCAAGCAGCTCATCAGTCAATTGGTTGGAGCGGTCCAGGGACGCCTGTTCGCTGGCATTGCGCTGTTCGGCAGGCTTCATCCAGCCACCCAGCAAGTTGGCGTCCAGATGCGGCACCGGGTTCGCGGCGAGGTCACGCACGGTGATCTGATCGGCAGGGTGCGCGGCTTTCCACTGAGCGATGAAGGTCTGGGTCAATTGACGGGAAACCGAGTCTTGCTGGCGGGCACTGCTTTCGATGATCAGAACGCGGGACATGGTGTGTAGCCTCCATCCGAATATGTTGTAAGTCGATGGAGTGAAGGTTAAACAGAGTCGAATCGATGAAAAAGCGCAAATATCCGCTGTAACCCATCGATAAATTCGTTTATAAGCTAAACCCACATACCCATGCGGGAGCGAGCCTGCTCGCGAAAGCGGAATGTCAGTCACATCATCTCTGGATGACACTCCGTCTTCGCGAGCAGGCTCGCTCCCACAATGGATCCACGGTGTTCAGAAGACCGAGCTTATTTCGGGGTGCAGGTCAGTTTGATGCGCAGCTTGATGATCTCGCGGGTGAACTTGGCCGTGGCGTTTTTATGCTTGCCGGCCGGCACATCGATGCTGCGCGTGCGTGGTGCTTCCGGGCCGTTGCTGAACACCGCACGGCAGGTCGCGTCGACATCACCGTAGTTGGCCACGCGGATCGAGCCGATGTCGTTGTCGGTATCGAACGTCTCGAAGTCGATCTTCATGCCGTTGAGATCTTTCTGCACATCAATCGGATAGGCAAACGCGGTCAGCGGCAGCAGCGCCAGCACCACACAACAGAATTTTTTCATTCGGCAGTCTCCATGAGGGACGGCCAGCTTAGGACAAGAGGAGCTATTGATGAAAGCGCCCCGCGTGACCCTTGATCAATGGCGAACGTTGCAGGCCGTGGTCGACCACGGCGGATTCGCCCAGGCCGCCGAGGCCCTGCACCGTTCGCAATCATCGGTGAGCTACACCGTCGCCCGCATGCAGGATCAGCTCGGCGTGCCGTTGCTGCGCATCGACGGGCGCAAAGCCGTGCTCACCGAGGCCGGCGGCGTATTGCTGCGCCGTTCCCGGCAACTGGTCAAACAGGCCAGCCAACTCGAAGACCTCGCGCATCACATGGAGCAAGGCTGGGAAGCGGAAGTGCGGCTGGTGGTCGATGCGGCCTACCCGAGCGCGCGGATCGTCCGCGCCCTGACCGCCTTCATGCCGCAGAGTCGCGGCTGCCGCGTGCGTCTGCGCGAGGAAGTGTTGTCGGGGGTCGAGGAGGTGCTGCTCGAAGGCGTGGCGGATCTGGCCATCACCGGCCTGAGCATTCCCGGCTACCTGGGTGCGGAGTTGAGCGATGTCGAGTTCGTCGCCGTTGCCCATCCTGACCACCCGCTGCACCGGCTCAACCGCGAGCTGAGCTTTCAGGATCTGGAAACCCAGATGCAAGTGGTGATCCGCGACTCCGGCCGCCAGCAGCCGCGCGATGTCGGCTGGCTCGGCGCCGAGCAGCGCTGGACCGTCGGCAGCCTCGCCACCGCCGCGACCTTCGTCAGCTGCGGCCTGGGCTTTGCCTGGCTGCCGCGACACATGATCGACCGCGAACTCAAGGATGGCTCGCTCAAGCTGCTACCGTTGGATCGGGGCGGCAGCCGCAATTCGAGCTTCTATCTGTATTCGAACAAGGACAAGCCCCTGGGCCCGGCCACACAAATCCTAATCGAATTGTTGCGCACCTTCGACACCTTGCCGCTGGACGCACCGTTTGCCGCACCAGAACAAGCCTGACACGGAGTTCACCGATGGCGTATTTCGAGCACGAAGGTTGCAACCTGCACTACGAGGAATATGGCCACGGTGCGCCGTTGCTGCTGGTTCACGGGCTCGGCTCGAGCACCCTGGACTGGGAAATGCAGATCCCGGCGCTAGCTGCGCACTACCGGGTGATCGTCCCGGACATTCGCGGCCACGGGCGCTCGGACAAACCCCGCGAGCGCTACAGCATCGCCGCATTCAGCGCTGACCTGCTGGCCTTGATCGAACACCTGCGCCTTGGCCCGGTGCACTACGTCGGGCTGTCGATGGGCGGGATGATCGGTTTTCAACTGGCTGTCGATCAGCCACAAGCGCTCAAGAGCCTGACCATCGTCAACAGCGCGCCACAGGTCAAATTGCGCAGCCGCGATGATTATTGGCAGTGGTTCAAACGCTGGAGCCTGATGCGTCTGCTCAGCCTGGAAACCATCGGCAAAGCCCTCGGCAGCAAACTCTTCCCCAAGCCAGAACAGGCGGATCTGCGACGGAAAATGGCCGAACGCTGGGCAAAAAACGACAAACGTGCTTATCTCGCCAGCTTCGATGCAATCGTGGGCTGGGGCGTTCAGGAACGACTTTCCCGGGTGTCCTGTCCAACGCTCGTCATCAGCGCCGACCGTGACTACACACCGGTGGCGTTAAAAGAAACCTATGTAAAACTGCTGCCGGATGCGCGGCTGGTGGTCATTGACGACTCGCGCCATGCCACCCCGCTCGATCAACCCGAACGCTTCAATCACACGCTGCTGGATTTTCTCGCCACAGCCGACCTTTACTCTCAGGATCACTGACCCATGCTGAAAAAACTCGCCCTCGCCGCCGGCTCCGTACTGTTTGCCGCCAACCTGATGGCTGCTACCCCGGCCAAGGCGCCCCACGTGCTGCTGGACACCACCAACGGCCAGATCGAAATCGAACTGGACCCGGTCAAGGCACCGATCAGCACGAAGAACTTCCTTGAATACGTCGACAGCGGCTTCTACAACAACACCATTTTCCACCGCGTGATCCCGGGCTTCATGGCTCAGGGCGGCGGCTTCACCCAGCAAATGCAACAGAAAGAGACCAAGGCGCCGATCAAGAACGAAGCCAGCAATGGCCTGCACAACGTTCGCGGTACCCTGTCGATGGCGCGTACTTCCAACCCTGATTCGGCGACCAGCCAGTTCTTCATCAACGTTGCCGACAACGCCTTCCTCGATCCGGGTCGTGACGCCGGTTACGCGGTGTTCGCCAAAGTGGTCAAGGGCATGGATGTCGTGGACATCATCGTCAACTCGCCGACCACCACCAAACAAGGCATGCAGAACGTGCCTGTCGACCCTGTGATCATCAAGTCGGCCAAGCGCATCGACTGAGTTTCGCCGGGCATATCGAGCGGCGTGGGGCTGAGCCTGCGCCGCTCGCACTGATAAAAGGAGAGCCCGGATTCCGGGCGGTTATCTGATGCTCTATCGCCGTTTCGAACAACTGATCGATATCTTCCGCGACGCCCCGACGGCGTCCCCGCCGGACCGCGTCTGGCCCTTCTATGTCTATTACCTGAAGCAGGTCTGGCCGAGTTTCGCTGCCCTGCTCGTCATCGGCCTGTTTGCCTCGTTGATCGAAGTAGCGCTGTTCAGCTACCTGAGCCGCATCATCGATCTGGCGCAAGGCACGCCCAACCCGAATTTCTTCAGCGACCACGCCCTCGAATTGACCTGGATGCTGGTGGTCGCTCTGGTGCTGCGACCGATCTTCTTTGCCCTGCACGACCTGCTGGTGCATCAGACCCTGAGCCCCGGCATGACCAGCATGATCCGCTGGCAGAACCACAGTTACGTGCTCAAGCAGAGCCTGAACTTCTTCCAGAACGACTTCGCGGGGCGCATCGCCCAGCGCATCATGCAGACCGGCAACTCGCTGCGCGACTCCGCCGTGCAAGCGGTCGATGCGCTGTGGCACGTGGTGATCTACGCGATCAGCTCGCTGGTGCTGTTCGCCGAAGCCGACTGGCGCCTGATGATCCCGTTGCTGACCTGGATCGTCGCTTACATCGGCGCGCTGTATTACTTCGTGCCGCGTGTGAAAGAGCGCTCGGTAGAGGCTTCTGACGCACGCTCGAAACTGATGGGGCGCATCGTCGACGGCTACACCAATATCGCCACGCTGAAACTGTTCGCCCACACCAACTTCGAACAGCACTACGCCAAGGAAGCGATCGAAGAACAGACCGTCAAAGCGCAAATGGCCGGTCGCGTGGTGACCAGCATGGACGTGGCGATCACCACCATGAACGGCCTGCTGATCGTCGGCACCACGGCGCTTGCCTTGTGGCTGTGGACGCAGTCGCTGATCACCGTCGGCGCGATTGCCCTGGCCACCGGCCTGGTGATTCGCATCGTCAACATGTCCGGCTGGATCATGTGGGTGGTCACTGGGATCTTCGAAAACATCGGCATGGTGCAGGACGGTCTGCGGACGATTTCGCAACCGGTCAGCGTCACCGACCGCGAGCAGGCCAAACCGCTGGCCGTGGCCTCGGGCGAAGTGCGTTTCGAGCACGTGGATTTTCACTACGGGAAGAAGCGCGGGATCATCGGCGACCTCAACCTGAACATCAAACCGGGGGAAAAAATCGGTTTGATCGGCCCGTCCGGCGCCGGCAAATCGACTCTGGTCAACCTTCTCCTGCGCCTGTACGACGTCGAGGGCGGACGCATCCTGATCGATGGGCAGAACATCGCCGAAGTCGGCCAGGAAAGCCTGCGCGCACGGATCGGCATGATCACTCAGGACACCTCGCTGCTGCATCGCTCGATCCGCGACAACTTGCTCTACGGCAAACCCGACGCCACCGACGCCGAACTGTGGGAGGCGGTGCACAAGGCTCGCGCCGATGAGTTCATCCCGCTGCTGTCCGACGCTGAAGGCCGTACCGGTTTCGATGCGCATGTCGGCGAGCGCGGGGTGAAACTGTCCGGCGGTCAGCGCCAGCGCATCGCGATTGCGCGGGTGCTGCTCAAGGACGCGCCGATCCTGATCATGGACGAAGCCACCTCGGCGCTGGATTCGGAAGTCGAAGCGGCGATTCAGGAAAGCCTCGAGACCTTGATGCAGGGCAAAACCGTGATCGCCATCGCCCACCGCCTCTCGACCATCGCGCGCATGGACCGCCTGGTGGTGCTGGAGAACGGCAAGATCGCCGAAAGCGGCACCCACGCCGAACTGCTCGCCCATCGCGGCTTGTATGCGCGGTTGTGGGCGCACCAGACCGGAGGCTTTGTCGGCATCGATTGAGTTACCCGCTTTCCACGATCGTTCCCACGCTCTGCGTGGGAATGCAGCCCGTGACGCTCCGCGTCACTGGACGCGGAGCGTCCCTTGAGGCATTCCCACGCAGAGCGTGGGAACGATCAGCGTTAACTGACACACCGCCTTCGCGAGCAGGCTCGCTCCCACAGGGGATCTGGAACTAGGTTTGGCGATAAGGCAACGCTGTCCGGGCCTCTTCGGCATAGGCCAGAACCCCGGCACGCTCTTGCTGGAGAAAATCCTTTACCGCCGCTTTCAACCCCGGATGGCGCAGGTAGTGCCAGGAATGGGTGATCACCGGTTCAAAGCCGCGAATCAACTTGTGCTCGCCCTGCGCCCCGGCATCGAAACGCTGGATGCCATGGGCAATCGCGTAATCCATGCCCTGATAAAAACACGTTTCGAAATGCAGCCGATCAAACTCGGCCAGGCAGCCCCAATACCGTCCGTAGAAACTGTCACCACCGACCAGACTGAACGCCATCGCCACCGGCCGTGAACCCTGTTTGGCCAGGACCACGCGAATCGCTTCGGGCATGCGTTCAGCCAGCAGACTGAAGAACTCCCGCGTCAGATACGGCGCCTGCCGCCGCACCGCGTAAGTATTGGCATAGCAGGCGTAAACAAAGTCCCACTGTGCCTCGTCCAGCTCACGCCCCTGCAACCACTCGAACTCAAAGCCCTGCCCCGCCACTTGCTCGCGTTCCTTGCGCATCTGTTTGCGCTTGCGTGAGCTGAGGGCGTCGAGGAAATCCTGAAAGTCGCGGTAACCACGGTTCTGCCAGTGATACTGACAGCCGATGCGCTGCAGCCAGCCCGGCTGTTCCGCCATCGCCGCGTCGGTAAACGGATCGGTGAAGTTGATGTGCGCGCTGGAGAGCTCTTCGATCTGTAAATAGCCCGGCAGGCTTTTCAGCAACTCGAAACCGTCCTCCACTTTTGCCGCCAGCAAGCGCGGCCCGCTGACCGGACTGAACGGCACGGCGGTCAACAGTTTGGGGTAGTAATCGATGCCGGCACGGGCGCAGGCGTCGGCCCACCCATGATCGAAGACGTACTCGCCGTAGGAGTGCCATTTGCGGTAACTGGGCAGCGCGGCGATCAGTCGATCATCTTCGATGTGCAGTAAATGCTCGGGCTGCCAGCCTGAATGCGGGCCGACACTGCCGCTGTCCTCCAGCGCACTGAGGAAGGCGTGACGCAGGAACGGCTGGTTGTCCGGGACCAGCGCATCCCAAGTGGCCGGGGCGATTTCTGACAGGTCTTGCAGGCGTTGCAACGGCATTCACTGGCACTCCACAGCTTGGCGACAAAGCCCGGCGAGTATCGCTGATCGCGGCCCGGTTGCACACGCTCAATCGGCCGACAGCGCTCTAGGTCGATAGTTCACGCTCGATACGCATCGTCATCAACCTGCCATCACTGTGCCACCGCTCTGTCATAAACCATCGCGATACTGGCGCCTGTTTTTAGAGCGCCGGGTTCTAACCCGGACACAGTTTTCCGGCCTTCAGCCGGTTGTGCCCAGGATGGTTCAGCCATCCCCTTCATCTTCGGAGATTGCTATGCGTCTTGCTTCCACGAAAACTGCAGCGGCCCTGTGCGGCGGCTTGTTGCTGGCCATGAGCGTTCCGGCCAGTGCTGCAGTCGACGCCAAACTGCTCGACATGCTCAAGGCCAACGGGTCGATTTCCCAGGCGCAGTACATCGAGCTGCAAACAGAACTGGCCAAGGATCAGAAGGCTCAGCAAATCGCCCAACAGGCGCAGCAGGAAACCAACGAACAAGTGGCGGCGGTCGCGAAGAAGACCAACGAACAGAGCCTGTTCGACCAGAAACTGGCCTGGGCGGCCAAGACCCAGTTCAAGGGCGACGTACGTATCCGTCAGGAAACCATCAAGATCGACGGCGAGCCGAACAACGGCGGCCGCGACAAGGATCGCCAGCGCATCCGTGCGCGTCTGGGCGCCTACACCGAGATCAACCCGCAAGTCGACACCGGCATCCGTATCGCCACTGGCGGTGGCGACGACGCGCGCTCGACCAACCAGGATCAGGACAACTACTTCGACAAGAAGCAGATCTGGCTCGACCTCGGCTACATCGACTACCACCCGGATCAGATCAAGAACCTGCACGTGATCGGCGGCAAGATGCTGCAACCGTGGGTCAGCATGGGCGACGTGATCTGGGACAGCGACATCAACCCGGAAGGTCTGGCCGTTACCTACAAGTATCCACTGGGCGGTAGCGCCGAACTGTTCGGCAGCCTGGGTAACTACAACCTCAAGGACAACGTTGACGGCGACGGCGTGCAATTCCGCCACGACCTGCGCCTGACCGCTGGCCAGTTGGGCAGCCGCTTCAACATCACCGACAACCTGAAAATGACCTTGGGCGGCAGCGTCTACGCCTACCAGAACGACGAAGACAGCCGCTGCACCGGCACCTCAACGCCGTGCGCCCTGGCGGTCAACGGCAACTCGGCGAACAACGAATTCCGTCTGTATGAAGGGTTCAGCCAGATCGACATCGGCGGCCTGCCAATGCCACTGTCGTTCTACGGCCAGTACGTGAAGAACAACGATGCCGTGACCGATCAGGACACTGCATGGTTGCTCGGTGCCAAGTCGAAAGTGTTCGGTTTCAACCTCGACTACAACTATCGCGACGTGCAGCGCAACGCCGTGGTCGGCGCCTTCACCGACTCCGACTTCGCCAACGGCACCACCGGTTCGCGCGGGCACAAGTTCAAGGTCGGTTACGACATCGACAAGAACTTCGCCGTCGGCGCCACGTACTTCCTGACCAAGGCCGACTTCGCCAGCCGTGGCCAGCGCGATGCCGACGCCAACACCCTGCAGCTGGACGCTGAAGCGAAGTTCTAAGAAAACAGCTACAAGCTTCGAGCGACAAGCTGCAAGTCACCGCTCCCCTTGCGACTTGTCGTTCGAAGCTGATGTCCTGCAGCCCGGTGCAATGCCAGCGATCCCCATCATCCGTTCGCTGACGCTGTCCCGGGCTGACTCTTTCAAGGACTGTCGTCGCGCCTCTGCGCCGCCAGGCGTTCAGCCAAAGCATCCACTCCCTCTTCCGGTTTTTCCGGCATCGCCTTCAGGGTTGCCTGCATCACGCGCATCTGCCGCATGAAGAGCCGGCAGTTGGGGCAGAACAACAGGTGATGACGCACCATCAGCGTCTCGCGAAAGCTCAGTCGGCCATCGAGATAATCGCTGGATCGTGCCACTTGCTCCTTGCAGGTCAGCATTCTCCTGTCTCCTCAAAATGTTCCACGGTCGCAAAAACCTTCAAGCGTGCCCGGTGCAGCAGCACGCGGACATTGGAGAGCGAGATCTCCAGAAGATTACAGATATCTTCCAGCTCCAGGCCCTGGCGTTCGCGCAACAGCAGGACACTGCTCTGCAACTCGGACAAACTCAGCAAGGTGTGTTCGAGGCATTCGCGCAGTTCGTTTTCGGTGAGCAGCGCTTCGGGGGTGTCCTGGTGCCAGGCGAACGGCGCGACCAGCCAGTGACCATCGCTGGAAGCGAAGCGATCGTCACCGATGGTGCCGTGGGGCGATGGCAGGTCGTCGAGCAGGACTTCCCGGCGATTGAGCTTGTAGCGGCTCTTGGCCGAATTGGCGGTGATGGTCAGCAACCAGGTCTTGAGGCTGGAGCGGCCTTCGAAACTGGCCAGATGGCGCACCACCGACAGCCAGGCATCCTGCACCACTTCTTCGACATGACGCTGGCCGACAATCGCGTAAGCCACGGCGCGCATCGCGCTCTGATACGTGGTGACCAGTTCCTTGAAAGCCTTTTGCTCCCCCGCCAGAAGGCGCGTGAGCAGTTGGTTGTCGTCAGCCGCCATCCATCAATCCCCTTGTCCGGACTTCGAAAATGAACGCGGCAGGTACTCACCTGCCGCGATGTCCGAAAAATTACAGCGTTTCAGCCGCTTCGAATGTAGGAAAGATCGACGCGATTAAGGGGAAATTAACCTGTTTCAGCGTTTGCGCAGCAACACGCTACCAATCGAGTAACCGGCGCCGAACGAACTGAGTACCGCCAGCGATCCTGAGGCCAGATCATCCTGATATTTGTGAAAGGCGATGACCGAACCGGCCGAGCTGGTGTTGGCGTAGCTGTCGAGAATCACCGGCGCTTCTTCTTCAGTGGCTTCGCGGCCGAGCAGCTTGCGCACGATCAGGTGGTTCATGCTCAGGTTGGCTTGGTGCAGCCAGAAACGCTTCACGTCGCCAACGTTGAGCTGGTTCTCTTCCAGGTGCTCGCCAATCAGCTCGGCGACCATCGGGCAGACATCCTTGAACACCTTGCGGCCTTCCTGTACGAACAGCTTGTCGCGGGCACCGATGCCCTCTTCTGCCGCGCGGTTGAGGAAGCCGAAGTTGTTGCGGATGTTGTTGGAGAACTTGGTCAGCAGTTTGGTGCTGACCACGTCGAACTGAAACTCGGAGGTCGCCAGATCCGCGCGCTCGATGATCACCGCAGTCGCGGCATCGCCGAAGATGAAATGGCTGTCGCGATCACGGAAGTTCAGGTGCCCGGTGCAGACTTCCGGATTGACCATCAAAATCGCCCGCGCCTGGCCCAGTTGCACGCTGTTGGCGGCGGCCTGGATGCCGAAAGTGGCCGAAGAACACGCCACGTTCATGTCGAAGCCGAAACCCTGAATGCCCAGTGCTTCCTGGACTTCGATGGCGATGGCCGGGTAGGCACGTTGCAGGTTGGAGCAAGCAACGATCACACCGTCGATATCGGCGGCGGTTTTGCCGGCACGTTGCAGGGCTTGTTCGGCAGCGCCGACAGCCATTTGGCAGAGCACCGACCATTCATCATTGGAACGCTCGGGCAGGCGCGGGGCCATGCGCAGCGGATCGAGAATGCCGTCCTTGTCCATGACAAAGCGACTCTTGATGCCCGAGGCTTTTTCGATGAACGCAGCGCTGGATTCGGTCAGGGCCTGGACTTCGCCGCTGGCAATGGCCTCGGCGTTATCGGCGTTGAACTGGGCGACATAGGTATTGAAAGACTGCACCAGCTCTTCGTTGGAGATGCTGTTGGCCGGTGTGTACAGGCCGGTGCCGCTGATGACGACGTTATGCATGGTCGTTTCTCTAATCTGTTCAGGCAGAAAGTGCTGGAACCGTCGTACCAACACGCAAAGGGTCTATTCCCATCCGGGGGACGCAAACCTGGCATCGTTTTATTCCGCAGCGCGACACGGCGAAGGCTCTGGGTCGCGAAACGGCGGGTTATGGTGGCGAAGTTTGCCATAAACCCGAGGTTTTGGCGCCGTTCTCAAGCACAACTGCCATTCACTCCATGAACTCAACTCTGTGGCGAGGGGATTTATCCCCGTTCGACTGCGAAGCAGTCGCTAACCCACCACGCTCGGTATCTGATGAACCGAGGCGTAGATTTTGGGGCGGCTTCGCCACCCAACGGGGATAAATCCCCTCGCCACAAAGACCACTTCCACAGGGGGATTGTGTATGGCTGCAGGTCAAGGCTCGACCTGGCTCCACTGTTTGCTCAGGCGCTTGTCCGAAATCGGCACTTTGGTGCCCAACTGCTGGGCGAACAGCGACACGCGGTATTCCTCCAGCCACCAGCGGTACAACTCCAGCTGTGGATCACGCTTGCCTTCCTGCGCATGCTTGGCCGCGCGGGCCTGATATTGCGCCCACAGGCCAGCAAGTTCGCCGCTCCAGACCCGATCTTTCTGCACCTGTGCGCCAAGTTTCTCGAAACGCTGCTCGACCGCTTTCAGATATCGCGGCAACTCCTTGAGCCACTGCATCGGCGTTTCGCGAACGAAACCCGGATAGACCAGATTGCCGATCTGCTGCTTGATGTCGTTCAACGCCACTGCTTGGGCAAGATCGATCTTGCCCTTGAAGCGCTTTTGCAAACCGTGCCAGATCTTGAGGATTTCCAGCGTCAGCCGCGCGACGCGCTCCGCGTGCTCGGTCCAGTCGCCGCGTTTGCGCTCGGCCAATGCCGCCAATCCGGCGCCATCCCGGGGCAACGGGTCTTCGCCTTCGAGAATGCAGCTGTCGAGGCTGGCCAACAGAATGTCTTCGACCAGCGCATCGACGCGGCCCAGTTCGCGGTACAGCAGGCCCAGTTCAGTCTGCCCGGGCAACTTGCCCCGCAGGAATTTCGCCGGCTCGGCCAGTTGCTGCATCAGCAAGCGCTGCAAGGCGCGACGGTGCTGGAATTCGGCTTCGGCCGGGGTGGAGAAACGCCCCTCCTTGACCGTGCCGCCCTCTTCCACCAGCGCCGGGTACACCGTCATCGACAGCCCGGCGATCTTCTGCTGGGTCTTTTCTGCTACCGGCGCGAAGACTTTTGCCTCGACCGGCTGCTGACTTTTCGCACTCTGCGGCACCGCCAGCGCGGCCTGGCTGGCTTCGGCGAAGCGTGCGGTCAACTCAGCCAAATCGCGGCCTTCGCCGAGGAACTTGCCCTGGCCATCGACGATTTCCAGGTTCATGCGCAGATGGCTCTCTACCTGCTGCGCCGCTTCCGCCCACGCTTCATCGCTGACCCGCGCGCCGGTCATGCGCAGCAGCTCGCGACCGAGCGCTTGCGGCAGCGAACCTTCGGCGAAAGTCATGCGCTGCAACGCGGCCTTGATGAAGTCCGGCACTGGCACGAAGTTCTTGCGCAGGGCTTTCGGCAGGTTGCGCACCAGGGCTATGCATTTGGCCTCAATCAAGCCCGGCACCAGCCATTCCAGACGCTCCGGCGGCAGCATCGGCAGCAGCGGCGCCGGCACGCGCAAGGTCACGCCGTCGCGCGGGTGATTGGGTTCGAAATGGTAGGTCAGCGCCAGTTCCAGATCGCCAATGTGCAACGTGTCCGGGTAATCACGGGCGGTGACTTCACTGGCCTCGCGGGCCAACACGTCTTCTTCGCGCATGATCAGTAGTTGCGGGTCTTTCTGGCTGTTGACCTTGTACCAACTGTCGAAGGTCGCGGTCTGGTGGATCTCCGCCGGCAGACGCGCATCGTAGAAGGCGTACAAGGTTTCTTCGTCGGCGAGAATGTCGCGCCGGCGCGCCTTGGCCTCCAGTTCGTCGAGCTGCTCGAGCAGTTTCTGATTGGCGCTCAGGCATTTGGCTCGCGACTGAATCTCACCGCGCACCAGGCCTTCGCGGATAAACAGCTCACGGGATACCACCGGATCGACCGGGCCATAATGCACCGGACGACGACCGACGACGATCAGGCCGAACAGGGTGATCTGCTCGTAGGCGACGACCTGGCCGCGCTTCTTCTCCCAATGCGGCTCGAAGTGATTCTTCTTGATCAGGTGCCCGGCCAGCGGTTCGATCCAGTCGGCGTCGATCTTGGCGACCATGCGCGCGTAAAGCTTGGTGGTTTCCACCAGCTCTGCGGTCATCAGCCACTGCGGGCGCTTCTTGCCGATGCCCGACGATGGGTGAATCCAGAAGCGCCGCTGCCGCGCGCCGAGGTAATCGCCGTCTTCGGTTTTCTGACCGATCTGGCTGAGCAAGCCAACCAGCACCGCTTTGTGCAGCTTCGGATAATCCGCCGGCTCCTTGTTCAGGCTCAGCTGCATGTCGCGGCAGATCAGGCTCAACTGACGATGCGAATCACGCCACTCGCGCAGACGCAAATAGTTGAGGAAATTCTTCCGGCACCAATTGCGCAGCGGACTGGCGGTCAGCGCCTGGCGTTGCTCTTCAAAACCACGCCACAGATTGACCAGCCCGGCGAAGTCGGAATCCGGATCCTTCCATTGCGCGTGGGCCTGATCCGCCGCTTGCTGACGCTCCGGCGGACGCTCGCGCGGGTCCTGAATCGACATGGCGCTGGCGACGATCAGCACTTCCTGCAGACTACCGAGCTTGGCCGCTTCGAGGAGCATGCGGCCCATGCGCGGGTCGACCGGCAAGCGCGCCAACTGGCGACCGAGTGGCGTCAGCTGACTGTTGCGATCGACTGCGGAAAGCTCTTGCAGCAGGTTGAAACCGTCACTGATCGCCTTGCCGTCCGGCGGCTCGATAAACGGAAACGCAGTAATTTCGCCGAGACGCAGATGGAGCATCTGCAAAATAACGGCGGCGAGGTTGGTACGCAGAATTTCCGGGTCGGTAAATTCTGGACGACCGAGGAAATCCTCTTCGCTGTACAACCGCACGCAGATGCCCGGCTCAACCCGCCCGCAACGACCTTTACGTTGATTGGCGCTGGCCTGGGAAATCGCTTCGATCGGCAAGCGTTGGACCTTGGCCCGATAGCTGTAACGGCTGATGCGCGCAGTGCCGCTGTCGATCACGTAGCGAATGCCCGGCACGGTCAGCGAGGTTTCGGCGACGTTGGTCGCCAGCACGACGCGGCGGCCCGGGTGCGACTGGAAAATCCGCTGCTGTTCAGCCGGCGACAGGCGCGCGTACAGCGGCAGGATTTCGGTGTGCTTGAGCTGGGCCTTGCGCAGCATATCGGCGGCGTCGCGAATCTCGCGCTCACCGGGCAGGAACACCAGCACATCACCCGGACTGCGGCGTTCGCTGCGCTCGTAGGCGGCGATTTCGTCGAGGGTGGCGAGGATCGCCTGATCGACCGTGAGGTCGTCCTCGACCCGGTTGCCCTCTTCGTCCTGCTCCAGCGTCAACGGCCGATACCAGGTTTCCACCGGGAACGTGCGACCGGACACTTCGACAATCGGCGCATCATCGAAATGCTTGGAGAAGCGCTCCAGATCGATGGTCGCCGAGGTGATGATGACTTTCAGATCCGGGCGACGCGGCAGCAGTGTTTTCAGGTAGCCGAGGAGGAAGTCGATATTGAGGCTGCGTTCGTGGGCTTCGTCGACGATGATCGTGTCGTAGCGTTCCAGATAACGATCGTTCTGAGTTTCCGCCAGCAGAATGCCGTCGGTCATCAGTTTGATCAGGGTGTTGGAATCGCTTTGATCTTCAAACCGCACCTGATAGCCGACCAGCGCACCGAGGGGCGTGCCGAGTTCTTCGGCAACGCGGCTGGCGACGCTGCGCGCGGCGATCCGACGCGGCTGGGTGTGGCCGATCAGACCGTGCTGACCGCGACCGATTTCCAGACAGATCTTCGGCAGCTGAGTGGTTTTACCCGAGCCAGTTTCCCCGGCGATGATCAGCACCTGATGTTGCTCCAGGGCCTTTTTGATCTCGTCGCGCTTGGCCGCAATCGGCAAATTGTCGTCGTAACGAATCACCGGCAGGCTCGCACGGCGCGCCGCCACCTGATCACAGGACGCCTGCATCCGCGCTATCCACTGCGCCAGTTTGGCCTCGTCGGGTTTCTTGCGCAGCTCAAGCAACTGCCGCCGCAGCCGGTGACGGTCAGCGAGCATGGCGTGATCGAGGTTTTTCAGCAGTTTGTCGATGGAGGGCGATTCGTCGGTCATCGGGTAGGCAATTCGGTCGTCTGTTTATGCAGGGGGCGGATTGTCGCAGAAAAGCAGCTGCAAGCGCCAAGCTACAAGCCGCAAGTCACTGAGGCTTTTAACTTGCAGCTTGTAGCTTGCCGCTTGCAGCTGCTCCTTGTTGTGATCGTTCCCACGCTCAGCGTGGGAACGCAGCCGGGGACGCTCCGCGTCCCAGAAGTGGACGCGGAGCGTCCGGTGAGGCATTCCCACGCGGAGCATGGGAACGATCGGGGAACTTGCAGCTTGTAGCTTGCCGCTTGCAGCTGCTGTCATTCGTTATCGCGGCCCTTTGCGCCGATATGGGAAGACGTCAATCACCTTCCCCGCCCGAATCGCCTCCTGCAAGCCCTTCCAGTAATCGGCGTTGTACAACTCGCCATGCAATTGATCGAACAATTTCCGCTGGCCCGAATCGGCAAACAGGAACGGCGGAAATTCTTCGGGAAACACGTCAAGCGGGCCGATCGAGTACCACGGCTCAGAGGCCATCTCGTCCTCCGGTGTGCGTGGTGCCGGGATGTGGCGGAAGTTGGCTTCGGTCAGGAAGCAGATTTCGTCGTAGTCGTAGAAGACCACTCGCCCGTGACGGGTGACGCCGAAGTTTTTCAGCAGCATGTCGCCGGGAAAGATATTTGCCGCCGCCAATTGCTTGATCGCCAGACCGTAATCTTCCAGCGCTTCACGTACCTGGGCGTCGTTGGCATTTTCCAGATAAAGGTTGAGCGGGGTCATCCGGCGTTCGGTCCAGCAGTGGCGGATCAGCACGGTTTCGCCTTCAACCGAAACCGTAGACGGCGCCACCTCAAGCAATTCCTCCAGACACGCCGGATCGAATTTGCTCAGCGGAAAACGAAAATCGGCAAACTCCTGGGTATCGGCCATGCGCCCGACCCGATCAACGCCTTTCACCAGGCGATACTTCTCGATCACCGTGGCGCGGTCGACGTTTTTCGACGGCGAAAAGCGGTCCTTGATGATTTTGAACACAGTATTGAAACCCGGCAGGGTAAACACGCTCATGACCATGCCGCGCACGCCCGGGGCCATGATGAACTGGTCGTCAGTGTTGGCCAGATGATTGATCAGCGCACGGTAGAACTCGGATTTGCCATGTTTGTAAAAGCCGATCGAGGTGTACAGCTCGGCGATGTGCTTGCCCGGCAGAATGCGCCGCAGAAAACCGATGAACTCCGCCGGCACCGGCACGTCGACCATGAAATACGAACGGGTGAAAGAGAAGATGATCGACACATCGGCTTCGTCGGTAATCAACGCGTCGATCTGAATGCCCCGCCCTTCGCGGTGCAGCAGCGGAATCACCAGTGGCCATTGCTCGTCGCGGGTGTAGATGCGCCCGACCAGATACGCGCCCTTGTTGCGATAGAGCACCGAGGAAAACAGTTCGACGCTTAGCTCCGGGTCCTTGCACACCCAGTCCGGCAGGTTCTCACGCAGTTGCGCTTCGAGTCGCAGCAGGTCGCCGGGCAAATCGGCGTAATCCTCGCTGAAGCGGTAGTCGGCGAAGATACTGGCGAGCATGGCGGACAACTGGCCCTGCGGCTTGTACGTGCGGGTTTGCGCGGCGCGGGCACGGCGCAGGCTCGGGCGCGTGGTGTGGATGAACATGCAGCCGTCGCTGATCAAGTCGTGGCTGAACAGCCCGCAGAAAATCGAGTTGTACCAGGTTTCGGACAGCTCATCGTCAAAGCGCAGGTCGATCACACTGATGTAGGCGCTTTTCACCAGCGGCCAGCAGCTGACGTTCATCAGGGTTTCTTCGTCGAAATACTCGCGCAGGCGAGCGACGGTTTCGCCAACCTTTTCCTCATACAGACTGATCCGCGTCGCCGACGCGGCCTGCGCCTCCTGCCAGCGCGCCTGTTCGAAGCGCTCGCGCGCGCCATCGGTGATCCGGCGGAAATGCTCGCGGTAATCGTCGAAGCCGGCGAGGATCATCCGGGCGATCTCGGTGGCTGGCCATTGCTGCGACATAAATGAAACCTCGGCGGGAGTTCGGTTGGTCTGAGCTTAGTCACGGAAGCGCTCGCAGGAAAAGCGCAATTTCTGCCAAAACCGATACGGGGTTGACCGTTGACGGGGTTTCTCGCGCAGGTAAATCCCAAGGCAGAATTAAAAGCCCGAATAGCGGTTGCCATGATCCGGACGCTCGGCAACACTCTCGTCCCGATCAAGGAAGGAGCCCGCCGTGAGCCCTGTCGATATTTTCCGTATGTTGTCGCTGGCCGCTATCTGGGGCGCGAGTTTTCTGTTCATGCGCATCATTGCCCCGGTGATCGGCACGATCCCGACCGGGTTCTTTCGGGTGTCGATCGCGGCTGCCGGGCTGCTGGTGATACTCGGGCTGATGCGCATCAACTGGGACTTCAAGGGCAAGCTGAAAACCGTGATGCTGCTTGGCGTGATCAACTCGGGGATTCCGGCGACGCTGTATTCGGTTGCCGCCCAGGTATTGCCGGCGGGCTATTCGGCGATCTTCAACGCCACGACGCCGCTGATGGGCGTGTTGATTGGCGGTTTGTTCTTCAGCGAAAAGCTCACGGCGGCCAAGCTCAGCGGTGTGTTCCTCGGTCTGTTCGGCGTCGGTGTGCTGACGCGCGCCGGTCCCGTAGCCTTCGATCTGCAACTGCTGATGGGCGCGGTCGCCTGCCTGCTGGCGACCACTTGCTACGGCTTTGCCGGATTCCTCGCGCGGCGCTGGCTGGATCAGGCCGGCGGGCTGGACAGCCGTTTGTCGGCACTGGGCAGCATGCTCGGGGCGACGTTGTTTTTGCTGCCGTTGTTCGCCTACAGCACCATCACTGCGCCGCCGGTCAGCTGGGGGGGCTGGCAGGTCTGGCTGTCGCTGCTCGGCCTGGGTCTGGGTTGCACGGCGTTTGCCTACATCATCTATTTCCGCCTGCTCAGCTCGATCGGCCCGGTGAAATCGATGACCGTGACCTTCATGATCCCGCCGTTCGGCGTGTTGTGGGGGGCGTTGTTGCTGGATGAGCCGTTGTCGATGGCGCACATTTACGGCGGGGTGCTGATTGCGGCGGCGTTGTGGCTGGTGTTGAAGCCGGCGGTGGTGAAGCCTGCAAAGATGTCAGTCCGTTAGATTTTCTGCCGCAGATATTCGCGAGCAGGCTCGCTCCCACAGAAAAATACATTCCAATGTGGGAGCGAGCCTGCTCGCGAAAGGCGGCGCAACAAGCGCCACCTGCCTATCGGCTATCCGGTTTTACGGAACACAAATACCAATCCAACAATAATCAGCAGCATTCCCAAAACGCTCAACGCCGCCAGCCGATTGCCGAAAATCAGGTAATCCATCACCGCCGTCACCGCCGGCACCAGATAGAACAGGCTGGTGACGTTCACCAGATTGCCCCGCGCGATCAGTCGATACAGCAACAGCGTCGCCAGCACCGACACCACCAGGCCCATCCATGACACCGGGACGATGAAGCCTGCGCTGTGCTCGAAGTGAAACGGCTGGAACGGTACGAAGATCGCGCACAGCAACAGGCCGGCCAAGTACTGCACTGGCAGCGTACCGAGCGGGTTGTCGGTGATGCGTTTTTGCATGATCGAACCGAGCGTCATGCTCGCCAGCGCCAGCAAACCGAACAGCATGCCGGCCCAGGACATTCCGGCCAGACCGATGCCCTGGTAAACCACCATGATCAGCCCGGCCAGACCCAGCGCCAGGCCGAACAGGCGGCTCGCCGAACGCTGCCGTTCCATCAAGACCACGGTGAGGATCGGCTGAACGCCCATCAGCGTGGCCATCACCCCCGGCGTGACTTTGCAATCGAGCGCCAGCAGATAAAAGATCTGATAGGCCCCGAGCAACACCAGTCCCGTGGCGATCGCGAACAGCATCGGCTTGCCACCCTTGGGGAGCCTCAATCTCAGCAGCGGCGCCAGCAAGACCAGCCCGCACAGGGCGATGGCGAAGCGAATCAGCAGAAAGGCAAAGGGCGAAGCATGGACGAGGCCCCATTTGGAGAAAATCGCCCCGCTGCTCCACAGCAGAACGAACAGGCTCGTGGACGTCGCCGCGAGCGCGGATTGTTTCGAAAGGACACACATGAATACCACCTGTAGTCAGGCAAGAAGCCAACTCAGCCGAAGCTGAAATTCAGTAGGTTGTTCTGGCGGGCGCAGGGGTCAGCAGAAACTGCCGATCAACCCCGCACACCAACGCCCGGCGGCGAAACGACTGCGCACACCGGCGTGCTACTGACAGGTGGAGGGTAATGACTGATCTGCACAGGCTGCTGATTCCCGCACGGCACGACGGCAGCGTTGACCGCTGAATCGACTACCGCGCTGATGAGGGATGCAGGCATGGATACAGATCCACATTGAAAAAATGAAAGCGCGAGCCGGGCGGCTCGGGCGAGCTGACTATAACCAGCTCGCGACACAGATTGCAATGACTTGGGCAAAGGGCCGGTAGCGACAGTCTGGCGTCGGGTGATTAGGGTAAATGGCGGTGGCAATGGATTGTCAGGAGACACGGAATGCAAGAGATCATATGCCAAGGGAACGGACGTATTTGCGGTATCAGGTTTATCGGTCGGAGGCGAGGAAGCGGGCCGCTTCGCAGATTGGCGGCTTACAGGGCCAACTCAAGGCGGCCGACGCTTCGATTATGGATTTATCTCTGATTCGGTTCGAACCGATAAACAGGCATGCGCTGAATGCTTTTGAAACATGGGAAGAACCCTGCTTTTTCTGGCAAGAAGTCATCGCGTGGAAATCACGTGAACCACGCGCATTGGACATCTCTATCTGGTTCGACGGGCAGCTCTGCGGCCTGTGTTTTGCGAACCCGAACAATAGTCGACGAAGATTACGAGTTGTGAGATTGGAAGGACGCCCTGGCGGAACACATCCTTTGAAAAATCGGATAGGACTACTAGCGATGATGGTAATTGAGCAATACGCGCATTTCGTTGGCTGCGATGTTATCGAAATACAAGAGCCTCTGGACGGGGCGATACCCGTTTATCAGAAGCTGGGGTTCAGCTTCGACATCGAAGGCCGCCTTGTCAAAACCTTGGAGAATCCAGTACTGTGAAAGCCAATCAATTACTGATCAAACCGGGAGGCGACATGAAAAAAGCGAAACAGAGACCTCCCGAAGCACTGGTCAGATCGCTGAAAACCAGAAGATTGGCTGATCATGAATTGACCGCTAATCAACGGCGTCTCTTACAACTGCTGATCACCGGCATCGAAGATGAGCCCTCAGTGCTTGCCGCTGGCCGATTGTGAAAACCGCTCCTACGGAGCGGTTTTTTTAATTCTGGCCAAACGTTAACCGAACAACCAATACCCCAGCAATGTCAGCACCAGCACCGCCAGCACCGGGCGCATTACCCTGTAGGCCTTCGGATGGCGGCGTTTCCACTGTTTGACCACGCCGCTGAAACGGTCGCTGAAGTTCTTGCTCCAGGCATAGGCCTGGTTGATCCCGCCGACGCGCTCATCATCAAGGTTCTGCGGCGCGGTGGCGCGCCCCAGCCAGCCGCTGATGAAGCGGTTGATCCGGGTCATCAAGCGGTTGCTCAGCGGGCGTTCGATGTCACAGAACAGAATGACGCGAGTCTGATCGGTTTCATTCTTGACCCAGTGCACGTAAGTCTCGTCGAACATCACGTCATCGCCGTCGCGCCAGGCGTAAACCTGACCGTCGACGAAGATCCGGCAATCGTCAGAGTTGGGTGTCGACAGACCGAGGTGATAACGCAGGGAGCCGGCGAACGGGTCGCGGTGCGGGTTGAGGTGGCTGCCGCCCGGCAGCAGCGCGAACATCGCGCCCTTGACGTTCGGTATGGCGCTGACCAGTGCCACGGTTTTCGGGCACAGGGCTTCGGCTGATGGCAGCGGTTTGTCGTACCACTTCAGATAGAAGCGCTTCCAGCCCTTCTTGAAGAACGAGCCAAAACCGGCGTCGTTGTTCTTTTCGGCGGCGCGAATATAGCCCTCGTCAAACAGATGCATGGCTTCGTCGCGGATGGTTTCCCAGTTATCGCGCAGCACATCCAGTTCCGGAAACTTGCTGCGATCCAGATACGGTCTGGACGGCACTGCGGAGAACAGGTACATCAAAGCGTTGTACGGGGCGAACAGCGCCGAGTGGTTGACGAACTGGCGCAATACCGGCAAACGCGCCTTGCCGCGCAAATGCACATAGAGCGTGCTGCCCAGGAAAAGCAACAGCACAAACGCCTTGGCGGCAAAAGAAACGGTCATCAACGACTCCTTGGATAAAGACAACGCTGCGCAATGCCCTTTTCCCGGCATGGCAGCCGGCCATGATAAACACTACCGGCTCCGGGAAAAACCCGCCTGACGCAAGATTCAATGTTAAGCATTGCGCAACAAAGCCTTTATTAACATGCAGCGCCTGAACCTCGGCTGACCTGAATCAACCGGATTACTGCTGGTTCTCCTGCTCGGTGAACAAGTCACTGAACAACATGCTCGACAGATAACGCTCACCCGAATCCGGCAGCACCACGACGATGGTTTTGCCTTGCATCTCTGGTTTCTCCGCCAGACGCACCGCCACCGCCATGGCGGCACCGCAGGAGATGCCGCACAAAATTCCTTCTTCTTGCATCAGGCGCAAAGCCATGGCCTTGGACTCTTCGTCCGTCACCTGCTCGACGCGATCGACCATCGACAGATCAAGGTTTTTCGGCACAAAACCGGCACCGATACCCTGAATCTTGTGCGGGCTGGGCTTGATCTCGTCACCGGCCAACGCTTGCGTGATGACGGGCGAAGACGCCGGCTCGACGGCAACCGACAGAATCGGTTTGCCGGCGGTGTTCTTGATATACCGCGACACGCCGGTAATGGTTCCGCCGGTGCCGACCCCAGCCACCAGCACATCCACGGCGCCGTCGGTGTCGTTCCAGATCTCAGGACCGGTGGTCTTTTCGTGAATCGCCGGGTTGGCCGGGTTATCGAATTGCGCCGGCATGAAATATTTCTCGGCATCACTGGAGACGATTTCCGCGGCTTTCTCGATGGCGCCCTTCATGCCCTTGGCCGGCTCGGTCAATACCAGCTCCGCACCCAGGGCTTTGAGGACCTTGCGGCGCTCGATGCTCATCGACGCTGGCATGGTCAGCATCAGTTTGTAGCCGCGCGCGGCAGCGACGAAAGCCAGGCCAATACCGGTATTACCCGAAGTCGGCTCGACAATGGTCATGCCTGGCTTGAGTTTGCCGCTGCTTTCGGCGTCCCAGATCATGTTGGCGCCAATCCGGCATTTGACCGAATAACCGGGGTTGCGCCCCTCGATCTTGGCCAGGATGGTGACCCCGCGCGGCGCGATGCGGTTGATCTGGACCAGCGGTGTATTACCGATGGAATGGGCGTTGTCAGCGTAGATACGGCTCATGGCTGGGTCCTTATGCAGCGTTGAATTCAGCCTTTCAAGGTAAGCCTGTTGCCGGTCACAGTCCAGTCGGGGCGAACGTCTGCGAACGCGCGCAGTCAATCGCTTTGCACCGTCAAGCAACCTCATCAAGGAACACTGTTCAAGGAACACTCTCATGAAGCGTCGTTACAGCTGGCCGCTCTGGACCCTGGCGGGTGTCGTGGTGCTGCTGGTCGCCCTGCATTTCGCCCTGCCCTATCTGGTACGCGACTACCTCAATGACAAGCTCGCGGACATGGGCGATTACCGTGGCCAGATCACCGATGTTGATCTCGCGCTGTGGCGCGGCGCGTACAAAATCAACGGCCTGAAAATCGTCAAAGTCGACGGCAAGGTCCCGGTGCCGTTTGTCGATGCGCCATTGATCGACCTGTCGGTGAGCTGGCATTCACTGTGGTACGACCATGCCGTGGTCGCGCAGGTGCAATTCCTCCATCCGGAAATCAACTTTGTCGACGGCGGCCCAAACAAACAGAACTCGCAGACCGGTCAGGGCACCGACTGGCGTGAGCAATTGGGCAAGCTGCTGCCGATCACCCTCGATGAGGTGCAGATCAACGACGGTCGCATCACTTTCCGCAACTTCAATTCCAAGCCGCCGGTGAACATGAATGCCAGCAACGTCAACGCCAGCATTTATAACCTGACCAACGTGGTGGACAAGGAAGGCAAGCGCGACGCCCGTTTCGAGGGCAAGGCGCTGCTACTCGGCCACGCTCCGCTGGAAACCACCGCAACCTTCGATCCGCTGAGCAACTTCGAAGACTTCGAATTCCGCCTGCGCGCCCGCGACATCGAGCTCAAACGCATGAACGACTTTGCCTCGGCCTACGGCAAATTCGACTTCAATGCTGGCCACGGCGATGTGGTCATCGAAGCCAAGGCAGAGAAAGCCCGACTCACCGGCTACATCAAACCCCTGCTGCGCGACGTCGATGTATTCAACTGGCAGCAAGACGTCGAAAACAAGAACAAAGGCCTGTTCCGCTCAATCTGGGAAGCACTGGTCGGCGGCACCGAGACCGTGCTGAAGAACCAGAACAAAAACCAGTTCGCCACCCGCGTCGAACTCAGCGGCAATGTTCACCAGCAGAACGTCAACGCCTTCGAAGCGTTTTTGCAGATTTTGCGCAATGGCTTCATCCAGGCATTCAATGCGCGGTACGAACGGCCGAAGCCGGATGAGGGTTAAGTTTTGCGGTTGACAAAATATTCGGCCATCCGCCGAGACTGAGTCAACATGTGACGCCCCATTCAGAGACTGAATAAGCCGTCTGCGTTCACAGTCGACCGGCGTGCGCGTTATAGTCGGGCATCCGATTTTTTCGCCCCCGCCCTGCCCGTCAGGTCGGCGTTACTGTTCGAGGATTTGCAGATGAAGTTCGAAGGCACCCAGGCTTACGTCGCCACCGATGACCTGAAGCTGGCGGTCAACGCCGCCATCACCCTGGAGCGGCCGCTGCTGGTCAAGGGTGAGCCGGGCACCGGCAAGACCATGCTCGCCGAGCAACTGGCCGAGTCGTTCGGTGCCAAGCTGATCACCTGGCACATCAAATCCACTACCAAGGCCCATCAGGGTCTGTACGAATACGACGCGGTCAGCCGTTTGCGCGACTCGCAGCTGGGCAATGAAAAAGTCCACGACGTGCGCAACTACCTGAAGAAAGGCAAGCTCTGGGAAGCCTTCGAGGCCGAGGAGCGGGTGATTCTGCTGATCGACGAAATCGACAAGGCCGACATCGAGTTCCCCAACGACCTGTTGCAAGAACTCGACAAGATGGAGTTCTACGTTTACGAAATCGACGAGACCGTCAAGGCCAAGAAACGCCCGATCATCATCATTACCTCCAACAACGAAAAGGAGCTGCCGGACGCCTTTCTGCGCCGTTGCTTCTTTCACTACATCGCCTTCCCTGATCGCACTACCCTGCAGAAAATCGTCGACGTGCACTACCCGGATATCAAGAAAGATCTGGTCAGCGAAGCGCTCGACGTGTTTTTCGACGTGCGCAAGGTACCGGGCCTGAAGAAAAAGCCTTCGACGTCCGAGCTGGTCGACTGGCTGAAACTGCTGATGGCCGACAATATCGGCGAAGCGGTGCTGCGCGAGCGCGATCCGACCAAAGCCATTCCGCCACTGGCTGGCGCACTGGTGAAAAACGAACAGGACGTGCAACTGCTTGAGCGCCTGGCGTTCATGAGCCGGCGCGGCACCCGCTAAGAGGCTGCTGCCATGTTGCTCAACCTGTTCAACGAAATGCGTGCTGCCAAGGTGCCAGTGTCGGTGCGCGAGCTGCTGGACCTGATCAACGCGTTGAAACAGCGCGTGACCTTCGCCGACATGGACGAGTTCTATTACTTGTCGCGGGCGATTCTGGTGAAGGACGAACGCCATTTCGACAAGTTCGACCGCGCGTTCGGCGCCTACTTCAATGGCTTGGAAAAGCTCGACGACCACTTGCAGGCGCTGATTCCCGAGGACTGGCTGCGCAAGGAATTCGAGCGTTCGCTGAGCGACGAAGAGCGCGCACAGATCCAGTCCCTCGGTGGGCTGGACAAGCTCATCGAGGAATTCAAGAAGCGTCTGGAAGAGCAGAAAGAACGCCACGCCGGCGGCAACAAATGGATCGGCACCGGCGGCACCAGCCCGTTCGGCTCTGGCGGTTTCAACCCGGAAGGCATCCGCGTTGGCGATGCCGGCAAGCGTCAGGGCAAAGCTGTGAAAGTCTGGGATCAGCGCGAGTACAAGAACCTCGACGACTCGGTGGAGCTGGGCACGCGCAACATCAAGGTCGCGCTGCGTCGATTGCGCAAGTTCGCCCGCCAGGGTGCGGCGGAAGAACTCGATATCGATGGCACTATCGACCACACCGCCAAGGATGCCGGCCTGCTGAATATCCAGATGCGCCCGGAACGGCGCAACACGGTGAAGCTGTTGCTGTTGTTCGACATCGGCGGATCCATGGATGCGCACGTGAAGATCTGCGAGGAATTGTTCTCGGCCTGCAAGACCGAGTTCAAGCACCTGGAGTACTTCTACTTTCACAACTTCATTTATGAATCAGTGTGGAAGAACAACATGCGCCGCACTTCCGAACGCACTTCGACTCAGGATCTGCTGCACAAGTACGGCGCCGACTACAAAGTGATCTTTATCGGTGACGCCGCGATGGCGCCCTACGAAATCACCCAGGCTGGCGGCAGCGTCGAGCACTGGAACGAAGAGCCGGGTTACGTCTGGATGCAGCGCTTCATGGAAAAATACAAGAAGCTCATCTGGATCAATCCGTATCCGAAGGACACGTGGGGCTATACCTCGTCGACCAACATCGTGCGCGATCTGATCGAGGATCAGATGTATCCGCTGACGCTGCGCGGGCTTGAAGAAGGGATGCGGTTTCTTTCCAAATAATCGTTAACCCGACGAACGCCTTCGCGAGCAGGCTCGCTCCCACCTTGGAATGCTTTTACCTATGTGAGCGAGCCTGCTCGCGAAGCTTTTAGCGATCTTTAAAGCGCTGCAAATACTCGACATGCTCGCGGTGCGCAACGTCCTGCACCACTGGTCTCAATCTCACCTTCGCTCCCGGCAGGCACTGCGCCAATTGCGCCAGTGCCAGCGGCGTCAACGCACCCAGGCGCGGATAGCCGCCAATGGTCTGCCGATCGTTGAGCAACACAATCGGCTGCCCGTCCGGCGGTACCTGCACAGCGCCCAAGGGAATGCCCTCGGAAATCATCGGCGCGCCCTGATATTGCAACGCCGCGCCGAGCAGGCGGATGCCCATGCGGTCGGCGCGACTGTCGATGGTCCAGGTGCTGTTGAACACATCGAACAGGCTCTGCCCGCTGAACTGGCCGATCTGTGCGCCGAGCACCAAATCCAAAGGCGCGTGCATTTTGAAATCCGGCCGCAGCGCCGAAGGCATTTCCCGTACTGCCAACGCTTCGCCGCTGTAACCGAGCACCTCCCCTTTGGCGAGCGGTAGACCCATGCCATCAAGCCCGCCAAGTTCTTCACGCACCACCGTGGCACTGCTGCCCAGCACCTTAGGCGCAGTGAACCCACCGGGAGCGGCCAGATAAGCCCGGGCGCCGAGCAAGGGCTGGGTAAACCGCAATGTCTGCCCTTTGGTCAAACGGAAACTGCGCCACGGCGCCAGTGGCTGTCCATCGATCTGCGCGCCGAGATCGGCGCCAGCCAATGCGAGCAAGCAATCCTCCTCAGCCACCACGGCAAAGCCGCCGAGGGTGATTTCAACCACTGCTGCATCCACCTTATTGCTGAGCAGCCAATTGGCCCAGCTCATCGAACACCAGTCCGCCGCGCCACCCTGGGTCACGCCCAGATGTCGCACGCCAAACCGCCCGGCATCCTGCAACAGGCACAGCGGTGTGCTGGCTTCGATCGTCAATCGACTCATACCAGCGCCTCCAGTGGGGTGTCGTCGCCGCCCAAGCGTATGAATTCGGCGTGGTCGACGGCTTCGAAGCGCACCGTGTCGCCCGGTTGCATCAGGCTGTAGCCGTCGCGATGGCGATCGAAGAGTTTTGCCGGAGTGCGGCCGATCAGGTTCCAGCCACCGGGCGAGACCACCGGATATGCCGCCGTCTGCCGCTCGGCGATACCGACGCTGCCGGCGGCGACTTTCTTGCGCGGTGTGTTGAGCCGTGGCGCGGCGAGCATTTCCTCGACCAGCCCCATGAAGGCAAAACCCGGCGCAAAGCCAAGGGCAAACACCTGATATTCCCGTGCGCTGTGGCGACGTATCACCTCCTCCACCGCGAGGCCGCTACGTTCGGCCAACAGACTCAGTTCCGGGCCGACACTCAAGTCGTACCAGACTGGCAAGACGTGACACTGCCCACCGCTTCGCGTATTCGGCGACAGATCGACCAGCGCTTCGGCGATCAATTCACGCGCCTGCGCCGGATTCAACAGGGTCAGATCGTAATGCACCATCAACGTGGTATAGGACGGCACCAGATCGATCAACTGTGCACCAAACGCCGTGCGCAAACGCTCGCTGGCGGCAAGCATCCACGGCATGTTGGCTTCAGCGATGTCATCGAACAGACGCAGCATCAGGCAATCGAGCGCCACCACTTCAATCCGTGGATTCATGACGCACTCGACGGCTGCAAGGCCTGACGAATGCGCTGCACGGCGGCCACCGAACTGGCGTTGTCGCCGTGTACGCACAAGGTATTGGCATGCAGGACAAAGGCGCTGCCATCGCTGGCGGTGAGCTCACCGCCAGCGGCGATGGTCAGTGCTTGCCCGATGATCTTTTCGGCCTCGTGATGCACCGCGCCCGGCAATTGCCGCGAGACCAATCGACCCGCGCTGTCGTAGGCGCGATCGGCAAAAGCTTCGAACCACAACGTTACCCCGTATTCATCACCGATTTGCTGCGCGGCAGCGTTGTCACGAGTGGCCATCAACATCAGTGGCAGGTTGCGGTCATACGCGGCCACGGCCTGTACCACCGCGCGCAACTGCGCCGGGTTGGCCATCATGTCGTTGTACATCGCGCCGTGGGGTTTGACGTAGCTGACCCGCCCGCCCTGCGCCTTGCAGATGCCATCGAGGGCACCGATCTGGTAATGCAGGATGTCTTGCAGCTCCTGCGCGGAACAGGCCATAGAGCGCCGGCCGAATCCGACCAGATCCTGATAGGCCGGATGCGCGCCGATCTGCACGCCGTGCTCGAGGGCCAGCGCCACGGTTTTGCGCATGATGCTCGGGTCGCCGGCATGGAAACCACAGGCAACGTTGGCGCAATCGATGAAGGGCATGACCTCGGCGTCCAGACCCATGGTCCAGCTGCCGAAGCTCTCGCCAATGTCGCAATTCAATAGCAGGCGGCTCACGGTGAACACTCCTGTAGCTGCTGGTCTTTTTATCTGTAGGAGACTTCTGCGCAGGGTATCAGTTACTGCGCGTCGAGTTGTTTGCCACGGGTTTCCGGCAGGCTCAGCGCCGCCAGAATCACCACACCGTAGGACACCGCTGCGAAGGCGCCGATGCCCATGCTCAGCGGGACTTTCTGGCTGAGCAGGCCGATCAACAGCGGGAACAACGCCGCCAGCGCGCGGCCGATGTTGTAGCAGAAACCCTGGCCCGAGCCGCGAATCCGCGTAGGGAACAGTTCGGTGAGAAACGCACCCATGCCGCTGAAAATCCCCGAGGCGAAGAAGCCCAGCGGAAAGCCCAGCCACAGCATCACGCCATTGCTGACCGGCATCTGCGTGTAGAGCAGAACGATGGTGAACGAGCCGACTGCGAACAAAATGAAATTCTTTTTCCGCCCGAGCAGGTCGGTCAGATAAGCGCTGATCACGTAACCGACGTAGGAACCGACGATCACCATCGCCAGATAACCACCGGTGCCGAGCACGCTGAGTCCGCGTTCATTCTTGAGAAAGGTTGGCAGCCAGGAAGTGATTGCGTAGTAACCGCCCAGCGCACCGGTGGTCAGCAAGGAAGCACGAAACGTGGTGAAGAGCATGCCAGGGGCGAAGATCTCGTAGAACTTCGCCGGGTTTTCCGGGGTTTGCGCAGCTTTGGCTTGGCGATAGATTTCCGGATCTTTCACCAGACGGCGAACAAAGATCACGAATATCGCTGGCACGATGCCGAGGATGAATAGCGCCCGCCAAGCGTCTTCCGGCGGCAACAGCGAAAACAGCAGCGCATACAGAATCGCCGTCAGGCCCCAGCCCAGCGCCCAGCCGGATTGCACCATGCCCACCGCTTTGCCGCGATCCCTGGCGCGGATCACTTCACCGATCAACACCGCGCCGGCGGTCCATTCGCCGCCGAAACCGAAGCCCATCAGGGTGCGGGCGATCAGCAGCTGTTCGTAGTTTTGCGCGAAGCCGCAGAGGAAGGTGAAGAAGGCGAACCACAGCACCGTCAGTTGCAGGGTGCGCACGCGGCCGATGCGGTCGGAGAGAATTCCGGCGACCCAACCACCAATCGCCGAAGCGATCAGGGTGCTGGTGTGAATCAGCCCCGCTTCGCCCGTGGTGATGCCCCACATCGCGATCAGCGTCGGCACAACGAAGCTGAGCATCTGCGTGTCCATGCCGTCCAGACCGTAGCCGATCTTGCAGCTCCAGAACGTGCGGCGCTCCTGCTGGTTGATGTTGCGATACCAGTCGAACGGCCCGGGGCGCGCCGCAGACTTGGATAAAGGAAGGGTGTCGGGAGCACTCATGGCAAATCTCCGCAGGGCTTTTATTGGTCTTGTTCGAAGCTCCGACGACGCCTATCGTGGGAACCGGATGCGCCGATTTTTCGTCGCCCTGCCCTGCGCCGTCCAACGAATAAAAACCCGCCTTAGGCATAAGAAAAATTTGTCACTCGAGCCTTGCCCATGAATCTGAAGTTTCTCGAGACCTTTGTCTGGGTCGCGCGCCTGAAGAGTTTTCGCCTGACCGCCGACAAGCTGTTCACCACCCAAGCGTCGATTTCCAGCCGCATTGCGGTGCTCGAAGGCGAACTGGGCGTGAAGCTGTTTCTGCGCGATTCACGCGGCGTCAGCCTGACCCCGGAAGGCCTGAAAGTGCTTGAGTATGCCGAGCAGATGCTCGACACCATGGCGGCGCTGAAACAATCGATCGAGACCCGTTCGAGCAAGGTCGGGCGGGTGCGTATTGGCGTGATGGACACGGTGATCCATACCTGGCTGAGCCCTCTGGTGGCGCAGATGACCGATCTGTATCCGCACGTGGAAATCGAATTGGTCGCCGATACTGCGCTGAACCTCTGCGATCAGCTGCAAAAAGGCTTTGTCGATCTGGTACTGCAAACCGATCTGGTCCGGCATGAAAGCGTGCGCAGCCTGGAACTGGCCAGCCATCCGCTGGGCTGGATCGTCGCCAGCAATTCGATCTACAACCGCGACTACGCCGACCTCGCCGAACTGGCGCAGGAGCGGATCATCACCTACTCGAAAAACTCATGGCCGCATCAGGATATCGTCGCGCTGATGCAGGCCAACGGCGTGCTGGCGCCCCGCTTGAATTGTGTAAATTCGGTGTCGGCGATCACCCGGTTATTGCGTGACGGCTTTGGTATCGGCGCGCTGCCGCCGGTGCTGGTGGCCGAAGAGCTGGCGCGCGGCGAATTGATCTTGCTCGACATCGAGCAGCGACCAGCGAATCTGCCGGTGGTGGTGTCGTGGCGGGTCGGGGTTGAGTGGGTCGAGGAGATTGTGACGTTGTGTCAGCAGGTCCTGGCAGGATATGCGCACAAGGTCGGCAAGGACTGCATCACCCTCACTGGATGATTAGTGGCGAGGGGATTTATCCCCGCTCGGCTGCGCAGTAGTCGTGATTGCGGCCAACGCGGTCTTTCAGAGGTACCGCATTTGCAGGTTTTGGGGCTGCTGCGCAGCCCAACGGGGATAAATCCCCTCGCCACAGAACCCACTCACCACAGAACCCACTCACCACAGAACTCATTCACCACAGAGCCCATTCACCACAGAGCCCACTCGCCACAGAATCCCCCATGCCATAAAGCCTCTGTTGCCAGAGGGGATTGAGCAGGTTTTACAAACCGCGCACGTCGCGATCTTCGATCGGCCGGCTCTGACGTAGACGCCGGCCGCCGAGCACTACCCAGTCGATCAGGCGGAACAGGCATTCGATGCCGAACGACAGCAGCAACGCGCCGCTCATGCCCCAGATCATCGCCTCGGGCGTCAGCAGAATCTGGTAGCTGTAGCCGTTCCAGGTTTCCTTGCGAATATCCGGATCAGCCGCCAGCACCACTTGCAGGAAACGCACGTACCACGGCCCTTGCATCGCCTGGAATTGTTTATCCAGCGCGACCTGGCGGGTAAGCAAGGTGTTCAGGCTGTCGGCATCGCTGCGGAAAATCGGGTCTTCGCTGGCACGGTAATGCGCGACCAGCGCCTGCATGTCGCCTTTGAAAAACTGATCGGCCGTGCCCTGAAAGCCACGTAGACTGGTCTGCGCTTCGATCAGATGCGCTTCGACACGCTGGGCGTAATCGTTGATGAATCCCGGCACCTGGACACCGATCAACAGGCCCGCCGCAAACAACACCAGCCGTAGATAACTGAGCAACATGGGTGCAAATCCTTATTCGGTCTTGCCCTGGCTGACGCATTCGCCGCGTCGCCACAGGCTCCATTGGCCCGGTTCGTAGCGGGTCCAGGTTTCATTTTCGGTCAAAGGCTCGGTAGCGATTACGGTGACCACGTCGTTGGGCGTGGTTTCGGCCTGGAAGTCGACAATCACATCGACATCCTTGAGCCGCGCCGGGCCGAATGGTGCGCGGCGGGTGATCTGGGCGAGTTTGGTCGAGCAGTAACAGAACAGCCAGTCGCCGTCGCTGAGCAGGCAATTGAACACGCCCTTACTGCGATATTCAGCGCAAGCCTCGACCAGATCCGGCAGCAGCACTTCGATATCGACCGGCTCTGGGAAGGCTGCGCGTACCCGGTTGAGCAGGTCGCAGAATGCCGCTTCGCTGTCGGTATCGCCGACCGGGCGGTAGAAACTCTTGATCGGGGTGAAGTCAGCGAGCTGGCCGTTGTGCGCGAAACACCAATTGCGCCCCCACAGTTCGCGGACGAACGGGTGGGTGTTGGACAGGCAGACCTTGCCGACGTTGGCCTGGCGGATGTGGCCGATGACCACTTCGCTCTTGATGGGATAGCGCTGCACCAGGTTGGCCACTTCCGACTCGCTGCTCGCCGCCGGATCCTGAAACAGACGCAAGCCGCGCCCTTCGTAGAAGGCAATGCCCCAGCCGTCGCGGTGCGGTCCGGTGCGGCCGCCGCGCTGCATCAGGCCGGTGAAGCTGAACACGATGTCAGTCGGCACGTTGGCACTCATGCCCAGTAATTCACACATGTGCGGACTCTCGGGTTACAGACGCGGCTCGACCCGCATGCGCTGCGGATTGTTCGGCACTGGCGGGCGACCGTAGCGGTCATCACCGGCGCCGCCGAACGGTTGATCATCGTCGCGCTCTTCGGCACGGGCGGCGGCCTTGGCGGCCTCGGCGCGTTCACGCCGCGCTGTCGAGGCGCGCTCGATTGGCAGGCGGATCAAGACGAAAACCAGATACACCCCGAAGGCGATCATGCCGTACATGAAAAGATCGGAAACCGCGCGCCAGGCGTTGTTGCCGACCTTGAACAGCATGTCCAGGGCGGTGATGGCGATGGCCGGTGCAACTTTGGCTTTCACCGGATCGACGATGGTCGGGCTGAACAGCAACACCGCCATCAGCACACGCAGCGGCTCGCGCAGCCAGCGCCACATCCAGGTGGTCAGGCGCATCCATACCAGCAGGCAGCCCACGGCGGCAAAGGCGTAAAGGCCCCAGGCGATCAGATAGTCGTTCTCGGTCATGGTGTCCATGGCAAGGCAGGCAAATTGGCGCTTATAGTAACGACTTTTCGCCCATGCGGCTTGTCCCAATACCAGACGACCACTGTTATCCCTGTGGGAGCGAGCTTGCTCGCGAATGCGGTGTGTCATTGCAGCAAAAGTCATCTGCCAGGACGCCTTCGCGAGCAAGCTCGCTCCCACAGGGCTCTGCGGCGGTTTCAAAATACGCGAAACCTTTATCCGAATATTGTCCGAGAGCCTTCCATGCCCGAATCCGCCAATGTCATGACTGCCCCAATTGCCCAGCGGGCGCCCGGCGCCGACCCGTATGCCTGGCTGCAGGAGCGCGACACCGACGCGGTGCTCGACTACCTCAAGGCTGAAAACGCTTATCAGGAAGCGCAAACCGCCGATCAGACCGAGCTGCGCGAAAGCCTGTTCAACGAGATCAAGGGCCGGATCCTCGAAACCGACCTGTCCCTGCCCTCGCCTTGGGGCCCGTATCTGTATTACACGCGCACCACCGCCGGTGACGAATATGCCCGGCACTACCGCTGCCCGCGCCCGGCGGACGACAGCCTGACCCTCGATGAAAGCCGCGAGCAACTGTTGCTCGACCCGAATGCGCTGGCCAATGGCGGCTTCTTCTCGCTCGGTGCTTTCAGCATCAGTCCTGATCACCAGCGCCTGGCCTACAGCGTCGATACCTCGGGCGACGAGGTCTACACGCTGTTCGTCAAAGAGCTGTCCAACGACAAGGTCAGCGAACTGGAATTCGAGGACTGCGACGGCAGCATGACCTGGGCCAACGACAGCCTGACCCTATTCTTCGGCGTGCTCGACGACACCCATCGCCCGCATAAACTGTTCCGCTATCGCCTCGATGGCACTGCCGCTGAAGAAGTCTTCCACGAGCCGGACGGGCGGTTCTTCCTGCATTGCTACCGCGCCAGCTCCGAACAGCAATTGCTGCTGTCACTGGGCAGCAAGACCACCAGCGAAGTGTGGGCGCTGGACGCCAACCAACCGCACCTGCCGTTCAACTGCCTGGCGCCACGGGTGGAGGATCACGAATACGACGTCGACCACGGCCTGCTTGATGGCGTCTGGACCTGGTTTATTCGCACCAACCGCGACGGCATCAATTTCGCCCTGTATCAGGCTGCGGACACCGGCGTACCGCCGAGCGAAGCCGAGTGGCAGAGCCTGATCCCGCACAACGACGAAGTGATGCTCGACGGCGTCAGCCTCAACGCAGAGGCAATGACCTTGAGCCTGCGCGAAGGTGGCCTGCCGATCATTGAGGTCCACCCGCAGAGCTTGGCGCCGTATCGCGTGCAGTTGCCCGATGCGGCCTATAGCCTCCATGTGCAAAACAGCCTGGAATTCGAGAGCGATCGCATTCGTCTGCGTTACGAAGCGTTGAATCGTCCGGCCCAGGTGCGCCAGTTGATTCTCGCCAGCGGCGAGCAAACGGTGCTCAAGCAAACCCCGGTGCTCGGCCCGTTCGATGCCGACGCCTATGTCAGTCAGCGCCTGTGGGCCACCGCCCCGGATGGCACGCAGGTGCCGATCAGTCTGGTGATGAAGCGCGAGATGGTCGGCAAACCGGTGCCGCTGTATCTGTACGGTTACGGCGCCTACGGGTCGAGTCTCGATCCGTGGTTCTCCCACGCGCGCCTGAGCCTGCTCGAGCGCGGCATGGCCTTTGCCATCGCTCACGTTCGCGGTGGCGGTGAACTGGGCGAAGCCTGGTATCGCGCCGGCAGGCAGGAACACAAACACAACACCTTCAGCGACTTTATCGCCTGCGCCGAGTTTCTGATCCTCAACGGCATCACCACGGCGGAGAAACTGGCGATCAGCGGCGGCAGCGCCGGTGGTTTGCTGATCGGCGCGGTGCTCAATCAACGCCCGGATCTGTTCGGCGTGGCGATTGCCGAAGTGCCGTTCGTCGACGTGCTCAACACCATGCTCGACCCTGAGCTGCCGTTGACCGTCACTGAATACGACGAATGGGGCAATCCGGAAGAACCGGACGTCTATGATCGGATCAAGGCTTACGCGCCGTACGAAAATGTCGCGGCGCAGGCTTATCCGCCGCTGCTGGTGATCGCCGGCTACAACGACAGCCGCGTGCAGTATTGGGAAGCAGCCAAGTGGGTAGCGAAATTACGCGCGACCAAGACCGACGACAACTTGCTGCTGCTCAAGACCGAACTGGGCGCCGGGCATGGCGGCATGAGCGGGCGCTATCAGGGATTACGTGACGTAGCGCTCGAATATGCATTTGTGTTCAAGGTTTTGCAGATTGCCTGAGGAACTCTGTGGGTGGCTTGGGTCTTAACAGCAGACCCTTGTGGCGAGGGGATTTATCCCCGTTGGGCTGCGAAGCGGCCCCAAAACCTGCAAACTCAGTATTTCTGAAGCACCGAGTTGGCAGGACTTGCGACTGCTGCGCAGCCGAGCGGGGATAAATCCCCTCGCCACAAAAGCCCATTCCTACGGGATCCGTGTATCGCCTTGAAATGTGAAAACAAAAAGACCGCATCGACATGTCCGAACCGACCTTTCTGAACAACGAAATCCGCGACTGGCTGATGGACTGTGGCCTGTTCGATCAATTGCAGCTGGCCGACTTTGCGGCCGCTTCCGGTTACTTCAGCATCAGCACCGTGGCTGAGGGCGAGGCGATTTTTCGCGAGGGCGATGCCGGCAGTTTCATGTGCATCATCCACACCGGCCAGGTCGCCGTGCAGAAAACCGGCGCCGACGGCCACGTGATCACCATGGCCACCCTGCGCAGCGGCCGCGCCTTCGGTGAAATGGCCGTGCTCGATGGCGAGCGCCGTTCGGCCACGTGTATCGCGGCGAGCAATTGTCAGTTGCTCAATCTGGGCAAGGACTCGCTGGAAAAAATGCTCAACGACGCGCCGAAAATCGCCGCGAAGATCATCCGCGCCCTCGCTGTCTCGCTGTCCAAACGCCTGCGCATGGCCGACGGCCAACTCGCTGCGCAACAGGTTTAACCGCCGGGAGATTTGACCTTGTTGCCGTTCGGCTCGATGCCCGGCACCGGTTGATCCTTGCTCGGCGGGCTGGGCATTTCGATCGGTACCAGCGGCGGGCTGCCGCTGCCGGCGCCCGACTTGGGCAGAGTGATCGGAGTGATCTGCGGGTACGGCGTCGGCGTTGCAGTACCGGGCGTGCCGGGTTGCGGCATCGGGCTGACCGGAACGCTCTGCTGGGCCTGCACTGCAGTAATCGCGAGCGCGGCCAGGGTAATGACCGTTAGAATGGTGCGCTTCATCAAGGGCTCCGTTTGGCCTTAGTCTGTGCTCAGGCTACTCCCAACGCGCCTGCTTGCCTTCCCCCTTGTAGAGATTTCCATGAAACGTTTCGTTCTGCTCGACACCACCCCGATCCCTGAAAACGGCGGTGCCCTGTGCCTGTTCGAGTATGGCGAGGACTTCGTCATCAAGATTCAGGGCGGCGATGGCGGGCAGTTGATGAATACGCGCATGCACGGTTCCGAAGATGCACTGGCCGAGATTCCCTGCCGCAAGGTCGCCGGCCGGCCGCATTCGCGGGTGTTGATCGGGGGCCTGGGCATGGGCTTCACCCTCGCCTCGGCACTCAAGCATCTGGGTAAATCCGCCGAAGTGGTGGTTGCCGAACTGGTGCCCGGCGTGGTCGAGTGGAATCGCGGCCCGCTCGGGGAGAAATCCGGCCGGCCATTGCTCGACCCGCGCACAGTGATCCGCCAGGAAGACGTGGCCAACGTGCTGCAAAGCGAGCCGAACGGTTTCGACGCAATCATGCTCGACGTCGACAACGGCCCTGAAGGCCTGACTCAGAAGGCCAACAGCTGGCTGTATTCCGCCGCTGGCCTGAATGCCTGCGCCAAGGCGCTGCGTCCCAAAGGCGTGCTCGCCGTGTGGTCGGCCAGCGCCGATCGGCAGTTTTCCGAGAAATTGAAGAAGGCCGGTTTCAAGGCCGAAGAAGTCCAGGTCTTCGCCCACGGCAACAAGGGCACCCGCCACACGATCTGGATTGCCGAGAAGCTCAAGGGCTGAGCTAAACTCTGCGCATAACCGTCATCAGTCTTTCTGCAAAGGTGAACCCATGAGTTCGTCCACCCCCACCAACACGTCGAAGCTGGACCGCATCCTCGCCGACAACCAGCGCGACAAGGAAATGGGCTACCGCGACAAGGCCCTGAAGAAGTACCCGCACGTCTGCGGCCGCTGCGCTCGTGAGTTTTCCGGCAAGCGCCTGAGCGAACTGACCGTGCACCACCGCGACCACAACCACGACAACAACCCGCAGGACGGGTCGAACTGGGAGCTGTTGTGCCTGTACTGCCATGACAACGAACACTCGCGTTACACCGATCAGCAGTATTTCGGCGACGGCTCGCTGAGCACACCGAAAATCGCCAAGGCCACGCATAACCCGTTTGCCGCTCTGGCCGGTCTCATGAAAAAAGAAGATTAAAGTTCTTCATTGGCCTGACTGGCCCCTTCCCGAGCAAGCTCGCTCCCACACTGGATCGGTGTCATGCACAAAACCACTGTGGGAGCGAGCTTGCTCGCGAAGGCGGCCGTTCGGGCACCGCCAATCCATGATCTGACCACAACCGCCCAATCCCCGTATAATCCCGCTCTTTTTCCCGAAGGCACCCCGCTCGTGGCAGACAAACGGTACAGCTGCATTGGTTTGTATAACCCCAAATCACCGGAGAACGTCGGCTCGGTGATGCGCGCCGCAGGGTGTTACGGCGTGGCGTCGGTGTTCTACACCGGCAAGCGTTATGAACGCGCCGCCGATTTCGTCACCGACACCAAGCGCGTGCACTACGACATCCCGCTGATCGGCATCGACGACCTGAAAAAAATTCTCCCGCTCAACTGCGTGCCCGTGGCGGTGGAGCTGGTCGAAGGCGCCCGGCCGCTGCCGGAATACACCCACCCCGACCGCGCGCTGTACATCTTCGGCCCGGAAGACGGCTCGCTGGATAAAGAGATTCGCGACTGGTGCGAAGACGTCGTGTACATCCCGACCACCGGCTGCATGAACCTCGCCGCCACCGTCAATGTCGTGCTCTACGACCGCATGGCCAAAGGGCTGAATACCCGCTCCGGGCCGAAATTCCGCTGAACCGTCGCACATTCGATGGAACAAGCTGACCGCCGTGGCAGTCAGCTTATCTATCAATCGCACCCTGCCTGGAGATAGATCATGAGCGAGCTCAAACGCGTAGAACGCATCGAATCCACCCCGTTCCAGTCGCCTGCGCACAAAAATGTGCATGGATGGGAGCGCGTCGGCTCGTTGACCGGCGGCGTGTTGATGGTCGGCAAGGGCCTGCGCCGGGGCGGCGTGTTCGGCCTGATTCAAGTGGCGCTCGGCGGCATGGCCGTGGCCCGTGGCATTACCGGGCACTGCTCGGCGAAAAGCCTGCTGGAAAAAGGCCGTCAGGACATGAGCAACGTGCGGGCGAAAATCGAACGCGCCGGGGAAGAACTGAGCAAGCTGAAGACCAATGCCGAAGTGGCTACTGAAACAGCCACTGTGACCGGCAACGATTCGCTGACCTCGCCGAAGGCCGGCGTCTGATCCGGGATTTTCAGCGCCGCTGATGGCCTCTTCGCTGGCAAGCCAGCTCCCACAGAAAAAACTGTGGGAGCTGGCTTGCCAGCGATTGCGATATACCTGAAGCGAGAAAATTTCAGCCCGCGCGAAAGATCAGATGATCTTCCCAGTCATCCTCCGGCACGCTGCCTTCAGCGAGCATGCGCCCGGATTGGGAAATCCGCTCATGGTGCACCGCATCGCGGTCGCCACACACCAGGTGATGCCATAACGGCAGATCCTTGCCCTCGCTGACCAGACGATAACCACAGGTCGGCGGCAGCCATTTGAATTCTTCCGCCTGACCCGGCGTTAGCTGAATGCAGTCCGGGACAAACTTGATCCGGTTCGGATAATCGCTGCACTGGCAGGTTTTCAGATCCAGCAGTTTGCAGGCGATGCGCGTGTAATAGACGCTGTTGTCTTCTTCGTCCTCAAGCTTTTGCAGGCAGCACAGACCGCAGCCGTCACACAGCGATTCCCATTCCTCGTGATCGAGTTGATCGAGGGTTTTGCGTTTCCAGAACGGTTCGACTATGGCGGCCATGGCTCAAGCATCAACATCAAGGTGGTGAAAAGGCCGCCAGTCTAGTGCCAGCGGACGCAAGGGCCAAGCGCTGGCGACTGCCGGTAAATCCGCTTGTCAGCGCCAGCGCCGCCCGCTGAGCAAACTGGTGGCTGCACTTTGAAACCAATGTGGGAGCGAGCCTGCTCGCGAAAGCGCTGTGTCAGACACGCTGTTGTCGACTGACACGCCCTCTTCGCGAGCGGGCTCGCTCCCACAGTGAAGTCGGTGGAGAGTCAGTAACCGCGGGTGAAATCCACCTCGCCACGCAACGCTTCACCCGCCTCATACGCTTTCAGGTTCTGCACAAACAAATCCACCATCAACGCCGGCGATGTCGGTGCCGAGCTGTGTCCGGTGAGCAGCAAGCCCCACGCGGTCCAGAAGGGGTGGCGTTGCGGCAGTGGTTCCTGGCGGCAGACGTCGATCACCGCGCCGGCCAGATGCCCTTCTTTCAAAGCCTCAACCAGATCGGCATCAACCACCGCGACACCGCGTCCAGCGTTGATGAACAACCCGGTCGGTTTGAATTGCTTGAACAGCGCCGCGTCGTAGATATCGTGGGTGTGTTCGGTGTTCGGTAGCAGATTGACCACGTAGTCCACCTCGCCCACCAACCGTGGCAGATCGGCCAGCGCGCCGACTTCGACGAATGGCGCCTGTTCCCGCGCGGTGCTGGCGATGCCGTGCAGCTCGACGCCGAACGGCAGCAGAAATTGCGCGACACTTTGGCCAATGTCACCGGTGCCGACGATCAGCACCTTGCGCCCGACCAGACTCTGGCCGCTGCGGTTGTCCCACTTGCGCTCGACCTGACTGACCAGCCGCGCGAGCACTTCGCGTTCGTGGCCAAGGATGTAGGTCAGCACGTATTCGGCCATGACCTGACCGAAAATCCCCACGGCGCGGGTCAGGCGATAATCGCGGCGCAGGCCGTCGGCGAGCAGCGGCGTGATGCCGGCCCAGGTCGATTGCAGCCATTGCGGTTGATGCCCTTGGCGCAGCAGGGTCGCCAGCAGATCCGGCTGGCCCAGCCACACCGGGCAATCGGCGGCCTGACGCGCCAGTTCGGCGGAGTCGCCGCTGGTCAGGACTTCAAGCTCGGGCAGTGCCTGACGCAGCAGGCGGGCGTATATCGCGTGGTCGTGTTCGGCAATCAGAACGCGCATCTTCAAACCTTTCGCAAACCGTGCAGACGGCCGCCGGGTTGGGGCCGGCCATCGCGGTAAAAACAGTTCCAGGGTTAACCGAGGCCCAGGACAGGGCCTCGCGGGTCAGACCGGGTCGTTGCGTCGCAGCAACTCTTCGGGCAGGTGCTCGATGTATTCGTCCTCGGCCGGTGGCATCTGCAGGTGATAGCCCTGCTTGTCGAGGTTTTCCAGGACCACGGTAATATCTTCGCTGGCCAGTTTGCGCTCGGGCGACAGCACCAGATCGAACGAATGCTTCGCTTTGCCGAAAGCCGTCATCAGCGCATCCGGCACGCGCTCGAGCGCATCGCTCTTGAGCACGTAAAGATACATGCCGCTGCGCTTGGAGCTTTGGTAGATGGAGCAAATACGTTTCAAGGCTGTTCTCCGGCGGTGGCCAGGCTGTCGAGCAGCTTCTGGCCGAGCAATTCGCGGCGCCAGCCACGCAACGAATCGGGCAATTGGTAAGGCCCCTCGGGAAAGCCGCTTTTGACCAGGGCTTCGAGGGTTTTCTTGCGCAGCATCAGTTCCGGCGCAATACCCAGGCGTTCGGCCTCAGCCTGGCCCAGTGCGCGCAGTTGTTTGATCAGCGCAGCGGCTTCGATCGGCAACGGCTCCGGCACTGCCGGCGGCCATTGATCAGGGCTCACACTGCCAGAGCGCTTGATCAGATCAAGCAGAAACTGCCCGTCCTGACGTACGGTACGCGGGTGCATGTCTTCGATCTTGCCTAGCGCCGCGAGGTTATCCGGCTGCGTGCGGGCCAAGGGCCACAGCGAGTGTTCACGAACAATGCGGTTGCGCGGCAAGTCGCGGGCACGGGCTTCTTTTTCGCGCCAGGCGCACAGTTCACGCAGCACAGCGAGTTGCGCGCGGGACAGCTTCCACGCCAGTTTCGCCTCGCGATAGACCTCGTACGGATCGGTCTCGCGGCGCAGGTTGGCGACGAGTTCGGCGCCATCTTCCAGCACCCAGGCGAACTTGTCGTCGGACAGCTTGGGGCGTAACTCGACGAACACCTCGGCCAGATGCACGGCATCTTCGGCGGCATAGCTGATCTGGGTTTCGGACAGCGGACGCTGCAACCAGTCGGAGCGGGTTTCGCCCTTGGGCAGGTCGATGCCGAGCACCTCCTGCACCAGACGCGAGTAGCCCATCGAGAAACCGAGATTCAGATAAGCGGCGGCCAGTTGCGTGTCAAACAATGGCGCCGGCAGGCTGCCGGTCAGGCGCAGCAGCACTTCGAGGTCTTCGCTGCAGGCGTGCAGGACTTTCAGCACCGCCGGGTTCTCCAGCAGCGCGGCCAGCGGTTGCCAGGCGTTGATGGTCAGCGGATCGATCAGGTAGGCGCGCTTGCCGTCGCCGATCTGTAACAGGCCGGCAATCGGGTAGAAGGTGTCGACCCGCATGAATTCGGTGTCGAGGGCAACGAACGGCAGCTGCTGCCACTCGGCGCAAAACTGCGCGAGGCTTTCGTTGTCGCGAATCCAGTGAATATCGATAGCCACACGGCTCTCCCTTGAAGAATGGCGCGCAGTATATATCGCCACCGACGATTTACGCGCCTTTGCAGGGCAAGAGCTGTAAGGAAATGTCTTGCCTGTCAGCAAGAATAGTCTGACAGCAGAAACAGAAAGGCCTGTCGCATCGACGCGACGGGCCGCAAACGCTTCACTCCTTGGCCAACACGCCGTCGATCACCGCACCACGACAGCCGGCAAACATGTCCAAGGCAGGTTGATAAACGCTGCTGCGCACCTCCAGCAGACCGAGCATCGAGTGGAACAGGTTGTCCTGACTCAGTGGTTTGTCCCGGCTCATTTGCAAACAGTGTGTGTCGACCGAGTAAGCCTTCTGATAACTGTCGGAGAACCACGCCAGCATCGCTACATGCTTTTGTTGCTCAGGCGCCAACATGTACGGCGTGCCGTGCAGAAACAGGTTGTACTCGCCCAGCGATTCGCCGTGATCGGACAGATAAAGCATGGCGGTGTCGACTTTGTCCTGATTAATGCGCAACACATCGATCAGGCTCGCCAGCACATGGTCGGTGTACACCAGTGTGTTGTCGTAACCGTTGACGATACTTTCGCGGCTGCAATTGTTCAGTGCGTTACTTTCACAGACCGGAGTGAAGTGTTCGTACTCCTTGGGATAACGCTTGAAGTAATCCGGGCCGTGACTGCCCATCTGGTGCAGAACCAGCACGGTGTCCTTGTCCAGATGATCGATGAAACCTTGCAGGCCCTGCAGAAGTATTTCATCACGGCATTCGCTGTTGGCGCAGAGCGCCGGATCCTGCAACTTGCTGACATCCTGCACCGTGACGCGGTCGCAAGTGCCCTTGCAGCCGGACTGGTTATCGCGCCAGATCACATCAATGCCGGCCCGCTTGAGCACATCGAGCAAACCTTCTTCGTTCTTGGCTTTGCTGGCGTTGTAATCCTTGCGGCCCATGTTGGAGAACATGCATGGCACCGAAACCGCAGTTTCCGTGCCGCAGGAATGCACATCGGTAAAGGCGATCAGCCCGGCCTCCTTGTTCAGCTGCGGCGTGGTGTCTCGGTCGTAACCGAGAATGCCGAAGTTCTGCGCCCGCGCACTTTCCCCCACCACCAGCACCGTCAGCGATTTGCGTGGCTGGAACTGCAAGTCGGGATTGCGCTGGGCATCTTCGCCAATCTTGATAAACGGCTGCTGCGCCGAAACCACTTGCTCCTGCAGGTAACCAATGGATGCGCCGATGTAATTGCTCGGCACCAGCATCAGGCGAATTTCGTGATGATTGCGAAACAGCGACGACAAGCCTTGGTAGTTGGCCAATGCGACAACACCGATCACTGCCGCAGAGGCGACACTGACGATAACTTTGCTGAACAATTCACGATGCCAGCGCCGATAATTGACCGGTACTTTCCACAACAACAAACACGGCAAAACACCCAGCAAGAGAATATAAGCGAATAACTTCAACGAGAGCAGATCACGCACTTCCGTCGCATTGGTTTCGGCAAAGTTACGCAACATGCCGGCATCGATCATCACGCCATATTGGCTCATGAAATAAGCCACGCCGGCGCTGACTAAAAACAACAGGGTCAACAGTGGTTTAAGCAGTGGCCGGAAAGCGAATAACGTCAGCACGATATTGAACGCGGCAAAGATCATCACGCCGAACGCCACGCGCATGGCGATGCCCTTGCCATCGGCGGCGGTGATCTCGAACAGATGTTGCCAAAGCACCAGATTGAAACCGAGCAACAAAAAGGCGCTGGCGAACAACGTCACCCATTCCGGGCGCACGGCTTTTAACTTCAACATGATGAGTGACAGTTCCTGAAAGAAGAGCCTCGTCAATTGTGAAAAATTCATTCACCGAGGCATGACAAACTTTAGGCAGGCATGGATCAATTTTTCGTGAAAAAGATGCTAATGATTAGTTGCTTTCGAGTACCGAGATGAAAGTTTGCGCGTATTTGAGAATGGTTCAGGTTTTATTCAGTTTCTCGCCGTTCACAATTTCCTTGCAGGAGTGCGGTGTTATCGAGTTTTTAGGTCTGGCCCGGGATTTTCTGATTTGCCGATGCGCGCGTCGCCACGCTTAATCACCAGCCTCTGCAATCGAAGATCCGCTGATGAATCAAACCCGCCCTGCTGTCTGGCTGATGCTGGCAATCGTCCTCGTCGCACTCAACCTGCGCCCCTCAATGGCAGCCATCGGGCCGCTGCTTTCGGCCATCCGTGGCGATATCCCGTTGAGCTTTACTCTTGCCTCTCTGTTAACGATGCTGCCGGTCATGGCCATGGGACTGGCGATGTTCTTCGGCCTGAGCATCAGCGAGCGCCTGGGCGAACAGCGCACTATTTTGCTGTCATTACTGATCATCGGGCTGGCGACGCTGTCGCGGCTGTTTATCGATTCGGCCTTTGAACTGATCGTCAGCGCAATAGTGGTCGGTATTGGCATCGCGTTGATCCAGGCGTTGATGCCGGTGCTGATCAAGTCGCGCTTCCCTGACAACGTGGCGTTATGCATGGGCGTCTACGTCACGTCGATCATGGGCGGCGCCGCGATTGCCGCCTCGTTCGCGCCACTGGTGCTGGCGCAGGCCGGCAGTTGGCGTGTGGGGCTGGCCATCTGGGCCGCGCTGGCATTGATCGCGTTGCTGGTCTGGTGCTTGCAGCCGGCGCAAACCGTATCAAGGGTGACCCAGCGGGAGTCTTTCATCACGCGCCGCCGCGCCTGGTTGCTGGCGATTTTCTTTGGCCTCGGTACGGCGTCCTACACCTGCGTCCTCGCCTGGCTCGCCCCGTACTACGTGGAAAAAGGCTGGAGCGAACAAACCGCCGGGTTGCTGTTGGGTTTTCTTACGGCGATGGAGGTCATTTCCGGCTTGGCAGTGCCGGCGATCGCCAATCGCAGCCATGATCGACGCGGGATACTGGCGTTTTTGCTGATGCTGATCATCGGCGGTTTCTGCGGGATGATACTCGCCCCGGCGCATCTGGTACTGCTGTGGCCGTGTTTGTTGGGGCTGGGGATTGGCGGCCTGTTTCCAATGAGCCTGATCGTCGCGCTGGATCACTGCGACGAGCCGCAGCGCGCCGGAGGCCTGACCGCGTTCGTGCAGGGGATCGGCTATCTGATCGCCGGACTTTCGCCGCTGTTGGCAGGGCTGATCCGCGATCGGCTGGGCAATTTCGAAGGCGCGTGGTGGGCGCTGACGGCGGTGATGGTGATCATGCTGCTGATGGCGATGCGCTTCGACCCACGCCACTACGCGCGCCACTTGCCTGGCCCGGACTAGAGGCCTCTGGCCATCTTTCCCGCACGGGATTGGCAACGTCGTGTTGCTAAAAGTTTCTGTCCCACATGTATCCGTGAAATGCCCTACAAGGGTTTCTACTGGCACCATCGTTCCGTTAGGATCATACGCACACGTTTGCGCGAATTCTGCGCAAGGGCACAGCGAGACGGAACTCATGCTGAACAGTAATTTGCTTCGCAAGCTCGACATGCAGGATTTGATGGTATTTGTCGCCGTGTACGAGCAGAGCAGCGTCACCGATGTCTCGGAAACGCTGTTTGTCAGTCAGTCCACCGTCAGTTATTGCCTGAAGAAACTGCGCACCAGTTTCGAAGACGAGTTGTTCATCAATACCCGCACCGGCATGCGCCCGACCTACAAGGCCTGCAGCATGTATGGCCATGTGCAGAAGATCCTCGAAAGCATCAACCTCTGCCACGCCGGGGCCCCGGCCTTCGACCCGAGCCGGCAAGCGGTGACCTTCAACATCTGCGCGCCGGAATATTTCGAGCAATTGATCCTGCCGCGTCTGTTGAAGCGCTTCGATTTCGACGACTTGCCGGTGATGGTCAACATGCACAAGTTCGAAACCGACGTACCGGCCGATGAGCTGCGCGACGGCAGCCTCGATCTGGTGATCAGTTTCGGCCCGCACTTTCATCGCCAGCATGCGGATCTGAAATCCCGGATGCTGCTCGAAGATGACTTGGTCTGCGTCTTCGACAAGCGTGCAACGCCACTGGAACCGCGCTTGAGCCTGCAAGCATTCACCGAGCGTCGGCATGTATTCCCGACGCCGTGGACTTCGAGCACCAACATGGTCGACGGCTGGCTGGCGCGGCAGGCGCAGAAACGCCAGATCGTCGCGCGCTCGAACAGCTACAGCGCCGCGTTGAAAATGATTACCGGCACCGATTTCATCCTCACCCTGCCCCGGCGTATCCAGCGTTTGCTGACCAACGATGCAGTGTTCAATCACTGCGAGGCGCCGAATGGCTTGCCGGGTTTCACTCTCGACATGCAGTGGAGCCAGAACGCCGATCAGGACAGCGCCAACCTCTGGCTGCGCGAGCAGGTGATTCAGGTGTGCAGCGAGCTGGAAAGCGTCTGAGCCTCAGATGCCGATCGCGGCCTTGCTGTAGGACTCGCGATCGATGTCGAGCAGTTCGACGCACAGTTGAACTTGGAGCCCGGCCGGCCATTCACACAGTTCCTGCAACACCGCCAGCAGGCTTTGCGAGAGCTGCTTTTTGATCTCCGCCGAGCGCCCGCTGAGCAATGCCAGTTTCACATGGACGAAGGCGCGCTCGCCGAGGGCCGTGCCGACCTTGAAGTTCTCCACCTTGATCGCGCGGCTCTTGATATCGAACTCGGCACCAAACTGTCCGGAACCGACCAGCGTGTTGTTGAGCCGGATCAGGGCGATGTCAGCATTCAACTGCGTCAGGTTGGCGGTGTATTCCACGTGCAGGTGTGGCATTGCGGATCTCCAGTCGGCGGATGCGGGGGCGTACGTATACCACAGTCGGCTCAATGCATTACCTGCAGGAGCTGTCGAGTGAAACGAGGCTGCGCTTTTGATTTTGTGTTTTTCACAATCAAGATCAAAAGATCGTCCGATCGGGCCCGAGCCTTCGGCAGCGCCTACAAGGGATCGTGGTGCTCAGTTGGTCGTTCACTCATGAACGCTTCCAGCCGCGAGCGCAGCCAGCGTTCGGCCGGGTCGCTGTCGACGTGGCTGAGCCAGACCATCGACAGGTCCAGCGTCGGCGTTTTGAATGGGAACGGCTCCTTGAACAGCGACCCGGACGCCGCCATCGCCGCGGCGGTGTAATCCGGCAGACTGGCAATCAGATCAGTGCCGGCCAGTAACGCCGGCAGTGCGCTGTACTGGGGCACCGACAACACCACCTGCCGCGTGCGCCCCAACTCCGCCAGCCACTCATCAGCATAGCCACTGACATTGGCCGTGTGCGACACCAGCACATGCGGGCGAGCGCAATATTCGTCGAGGGTCAGCGGTGTATCAGAGGCATCGGCGCGCAGGATGCTCGGCTGAATATGGCGCAGCAGTTTGCGTTTGGCGTTGGCGGGCAGGCCACGGGTCTGGCTGATGCCGACGGTGATGTCGCCAGCCGCAAGAAGGTCGGGAATGCGCCAGTAATCGACATGCTGTACGACGAACACAACGTTCGGTGCCTCTTGGCGCAGCGCGCGCAACAGCGGCGGCAGCAGGCCGAATTCGACGTCATCGGAAAGGCCGATGCGAAAGGTCATGGTGCTGGTGGCGGGGTCGAAATCGCGGGTCAGGCTCAAAGCCGCCGACAGTGAATCCAGTGCCGGTTTCAGATGGCGGTAGATATCTTCGGCGCGGGCCGTCGGTTCCATGCGATGGCCGACGCGGATGAACAGCGGGTCGTTAAGCATCGTGCGCAAACGGTTGAGCGCCGAGCTGATGGTCGGCTGGCCGAGGAACAGCTTCTCCGCCGCGCGGGTCACGTTGCGTTCGAGCATCAGGGTCTCGAACACCACCATCAGGTTGATGTCGGCCTTGCGTAGTTCATTGCGATTCATCCATTGCCCCTGCTCCCGGAATAGCGGCAGTGTAGAAAGGCCTTGGGGATGCCGTCCATAAACGTTTATGCGGCGGCTTTCGCAGAAACATCCGCGAACGATTGGAAACAAATCCGCGATAGCCAAAAAAAACCGCTGCGCTAGGCTTGCGTCGATGCGCCACAGAGGTTGGCGCGCCTATCAATCGCAGGGAGCGAACCCATGTATTTCGAAATCTACGACAAACCCGCGGCACCCCGAGCACTGGCAAAGGGCAATGGCGCTGGCGTCTGCGCGCGCGCAACCACGAGACGGTGGCCAGCGGCGAGTCGTATGTGAACAAGGCCGATTGCCTGCACGTGATCAACCTGATCAAAGCCGTACAGGGCGAGACGCCAATCAAGGAAATTTGAGCGAGACCCTTTTCATCGGCGAAGCGGCACCGTCTGTCGCCGTTCAAAGCGTTTATTTGAATGCTCGTCAGCGGTGTTCATCAAAGGTGCATGTACTGCAATGTTTGCTGCCATGCACTCAAGGATTCCAGCCATGTCCCATGAGCACCGCTACCTCATCAGTTTCATCGTCGACAACCAGCCGCAAAGCCGCACGCTGATCCACGATGGCGACACTCTCGACCCCGGTCTCGCTGAAACCCTGGTCAAGACCGCTTTCCCCGAATTGAAGGCTGCTTCACTGAGCGACGTCCAGGTGCAGAAACGCACCAAGCCCGACGAAGGCGACAATATCCCCGGCCACTATCAGCAACCATGAGTCGGGCCCGGGCCGCCACCCTCCATTGATGCTGCGGAGTTTACGCGCCATGAAATCACTCGCCGCGATCTGCCTTGCACTGCTGGCTGTAATCGTCCAGCCCAGCCATGCGGACACTATTGATGCCTTCATCGAAGAGGCGGCACAGCAAAGCCTGTTCCAGCACAACAGTTCGCGCATAGCACTGGAAAAGGCCACCCTGCCCGAGGTCAAAGCGTTTGCCCGGCAAATGATCGCCGAGCATGAGCGTTTCGATAAGCAAATCCGACAACTGGGGCAAAGCCAGCATATGGCAGTTCCCACCGAACCTTCGATGGCATCCAAAGCCAAGCAGCTACGCCTTGAATCAAGGGACGACGCCTTCGACCGCATCTACATCGACAGCCAGGCCGAAACCCTCGAGCAAAAACTGATGCTGTTCAAGAAAGAAGCGATGTCATCGCAAAGTCCGCAGCTCAAGGCTTTCGCCCAGTCCGCCTTGCCGGGCATTGAAAAACAGGCCAGAACCGCTCGGGATCTGCAGGAAAAACTCAAGCCCTCCGCCGGCGCACTGACGCCGCCCAAGCCCTAGATCGATTCCGCAAGCACGGTACAAGGAGAAACCATGTCGACATCGCCCTGGTGGAAACACGCAGTCATCTATCAGGTCTACCCGCGCTCCTTCGCCGACACCAATGGTGACGGCATTGGTGATCTGCCCGGCCTCATCGCTCGGCTCGATTACCTCAAGGCTCTGGGCATCGATGCGCTGTGGCTGTCGCCGGTGTACCGCTCGCCGATGGTCGATGCCGGCTATGACATTTGCGATTACACCGACATCGATCCGCTGTTCGGCCATCTCGCCGATCTCGACAATCTGATCTCACAAGCGCACAACCGTGGCATCAAGGTGCTCATGGATTTCGTGCCCAATCACACTTCCGATCAGCACCCTTGGTTCATCGAATCCCGAGCCAGCCGCGACAGTCGCAAGCGCGACTGGTACATCTGGCGAGATCAACCGAATAACTGGCGCGCCTCCATCGATGGCGGCAGTGCCTGGAGCTGGGACGAGGGCAGCCAGCAATACTATTTGCACTTCTTCTTGCCGCAACAGCCGGACCTGAACTGGCATAACCCCGAAGTCGTGCAGGCCATGCACGAGGTGCTGCGGTTCTGGCTCGATCGCGGCGTCGATGGCTTCCGGATCGATGTGGTGCATTGCGTCGGCAAGGATCCGACATTCGCCGATGATCCGCGCTGCCTGGCCGGCGAAACCATGGTGCAGATCAATGACCAGCCCTACAGCCATGAAGTGCTGCGTGGGTTGCGCCGTCTGGTCGATGGCTACCCTGGCGACCGCGTACTGATCGGCGAGGTGAACATCCGTTCCACCGCTCAGGTAGCCGCCTACTACGGCGCCTGCGATGAACTGCATATGTCCTTCAATTTTCCGCCACTGGATGCGCCCTGGGATCCGGTGGTATTTCGCCTGTGCATTCGCGACGTGGAAAGCCTCCTCGGCGCTCAGTCAGCGTGGCCGACCTGGGCTTTATCCAACCACGACAACCGACGCATCCGCAGTCGTTACGGTGGTTCTCTGCGCAGGGCGCGGGCGGCCGCTGTGATGCTGCTGACTCTGCGCGGCACGCCGTTCATTTTTCAAGGTGATGAGCTGGCTCTGGAAGATACCGTGGTCGATGCGCAGACCCGCGTGGACCCCGGTGGCCGCGATGGCAGTCGCGGGCCGATTCCCTGGGCTGCCGATCCGCCACACGGCTGGAGCGGGTCTGCGCCGTGGCTGCCCTTTCCGCCCGACGCTGCTGAACTGGCGGTGCAGGTGCAACAAGCCTCAGCCGAATCAACGCTCACGTTGTATCGCCAATTGCTCGATTGCCGCCGCAAGAGTGAAGCGTTGCGTCTTGGCGACTGGCAGGGATTGCCGTCACACCCGCAAGTGCTGGCGTATCGGCGTCACTGCGCGGGAGACGAACGGATTGTCTGCATCAATTTCGACCAGCGCGAACACAGCTTTCCAATGACCGGCCATTGGCAGGTCGACGTCGCCAGTGACACCGTTCCCGCAAACCAGCCTTTCAACGGAACGCTGGCAGCGGAACAAGCGCTGATCCTGCGCCCGGCCGAGGGCTGATCATGAGCGCCGACTGGTATCGCAAAACCCTGATCTATCAGATTGATCCATCGCTGTTCCTCGACAGCAACGGCGACGGCTGCGGTGACTTGCGCGGAGTCATCGACCGACTCGACTACCTGCAGGCACTGGGTGTCGGCACACTGTGGCTGTTACCGATTTTCGCTTCGGCATTTCGCGATGCCGGGTATGACATCAGCGACCATCGACAGCTCGAGCCGCGCTTCGGCACCGAAGACGATTGGCGCCTGTTGCTCAGGGAGGCGGGCAAGCGCGGCATACGCGTAGTGCTGGAACTGGTATTGCAACACACCAGCAATCAGCACCCGTGGTTTGTTCAAGCACGGCGTGATCGTCATAGTCGCTATCGTGATTACTACATCTGGTCGGATCAGCCAGTGGACGATGGCAACCAGCCTATTTTCCCGTCGGTGGAGGACAGCATCTGGCAGTGGGACGAACAGGCCGGGCAGTTTTACCGCCATTTGTTCTATCGCCATGAACCTGACCTGAATCTGGCCAATCCGGCGGTGGTCGAGGAAATCGAGCAGATCATGGGTTATTGGCTTGACCTGGGTGTGGCCGGTTTTCGCCTGGACGCAGCGTCCCACGCGGTGGAACAGGCCGGTGGCGGCTACGAGGAACAAGGAGTCTGGCTGCTGGAGCGCTTGTCGACGCTGGCGCGGCGGATCAATCCCGAGTGCGTGCTGATGGGCGAAGTCGATGTCGAGCCGGAGCGCTTCGTTCATTACTTCGGTGACGGCAATCGCCTGACCCTGGCACTGGATTTCTGGGTCAATAATCACCTGTTCCTGGCCTTGGCTCGCGGTCAGGCCGAGCCGCTGATCCGTGCGCTGCACCGGCGCCCGACACCGCCCGATGGCGCCAGTTACGCCGTGTGGCTGCGCAACCATGATGAGCTGGATCTGGAACGTTTGACCGAGCGCGAGCGCAAGGAAGTCATGGAAGTGTTCGCGCCGGATCCGCACATGCGCGTATATGGACGCGGGATCCGACGTCGCCTGGCGCCGATGCTGCGCGGGGATGTCGGTCATCAGGCCCTGGCCCAGGCACTGCTGGCGTCGCTGCCCGGTACGCCGATTCTGCGTTACGGCGAAGAAATCGGCATGGGCGATGATTTGCGTCGTCCGGAAAGACTCTCGGTGCGTACACCGATGCAGTGGTCAGCCGAGCGCAACGCCGGGTTTTCAACCGCCGCGTCAGCCAGGCTGGCCGCACCGGTGGTCAACCATGGGCCGTTTGCTTTTGCGCAGCTGAACGTCGCCGCGCAGCAAGCGGATGACCGCTCGTTGCTGAGTCGTTGCCGACGCATCCTGCGAGCGCGCGCGAACCTTGCTGAAGTCGGTGAAGGCCAATGGCAAATACTCGAGAGCGGTCATCCTGCAGTATTCGCCATCGTGCACCGGGCGCAGTCGTGCACAGTGATGTTGTGCAATCTCAGCGATAAACCGGTGAGTCTCGACGACACGCTCGATATCGTTTTGCAAGACTATGAACCGATCCTCGCAGACCGGAAATATGCCGCGCCGGACCGAGGCAATCTGGCCCTGGCCGGCTTCGGCTATCGCTGGTTTCGCTGGCGACCCTCAGAGCTGTAGAAGCACCACGCCCACGAGGCCGGCGATCAGCGCAGACACTGCCAGCACTTGTGTCGAGGTCAAGGCCAGCGCCGCGTCCTTTGATCGGCCGACGAAGCGGCCACGGGTCTGATGCAATCCCGGCTGCGCCTCGAACAGGTTGTCGGGGTGCTCGTTGTCCTCAGGCTCGTCAGTTTGCTGGCCGGACCAGGCGGCGCGCGCCATCAGACGGTCGAGCAAACCCGGCATGACCGATTGGCCAATAATCGCTTTGATCGTCGATCCTCCGAGCCACAGCTCGCGAGGTGGATGCCTGACCACACTGAAAATCGCCCGCGCTGCCACGTCGGGGTCGTGGATCGGTGGCACCGGTTGCGGGCGCTTGGGCAGTTTGTTACGCGCCCAGTCGAACTGCGGCGTATTGATCGCCGGCAATTGCACCATGCATACGCGGATACGGCTACGCTCATGCAGTAACTCACAGCGCAATGAATCAGTAAAACCGCGTACAGCGAACTTTGCCCCGCAATAGGCGGCCTGCAATGGAATGGCGCGATAGGCCAGCGCCGAGCCGACCTGGATGATCAATCCTTTGTTGCGTGGACGCATCAACGACAATGCTGCCAAGGTACCGTGAACGGTGCCCAGATAGGTCACTTGAGTGACGCGCTCGATCTCGGCGGCGGACAACTGTTCTATCGGCGAAAGCACCGTAACCATCGCTGCGTTGACCCACACTGCCAGCGGCCCGAGGTTGGCTTCCAGTTGCTGCGCGGCCTCCTGCACAGCCAGCGCATCGGCGACATCAACGCTGACCGTTTCCACCTGGACGCCATACGATTGCAGCTCTTCCTGCGTAGCGGCCAGTCCCGCCGGATCCCGCGCCAGCAAGCCGATGCGGTAGCCGCCGGCGGCAAACCGGTGAGCCACCGCACGCCCGACGCCGGCACTGGCGCCGCAAATCACCACGACTGGTTGGTCCTGCATGGATCGCCCTCCCTGACGCTCAGTCAATCGGCCCGATATTGATCATCAGGTCTTCGCCCAGCCCTTGCACCTTGGCCAGCACATCCACCGGCGTCTCGCTGGAAAAGTGCACGACGTAGCCCATGCCGCTGCCGTCTTCCTCAATCGCGCTGACCCAAAGCTCCACTTCGTCAGCATCCAGCCCCAGCGCCTGGCCGAACTGGCGGTTGCGGTGATCGGAATCGGTTTCGTCCATCGGATAATCGCTCATGGCCAACATCTCCTCGGGGATCGATCCCCTCACTGGTTGCTCAATGCGGTCTTTAGGATGGACGCCGAACGCGCGCTGTCAGTTCGTTTTTTCAGCCAAGCATCGAGCGCAGCTTGCGCAACAGATCCAAGGGCGCGTAAGGCTTGGCGATCAATTCGAATTCATTGTCCGCCAGCTCATTGGGCGTCGACTCGTCCGCGCAATAGCCGGTTGTGAGCAAAATTTTCATGGCCGGATAGCGCTGGCTGATTTCCCGTGCCAAGGCCAGCCCGTTCATCTCGCCGGGCATGACCAGATCGGTAAACGCCAAGTCATAATCACCGCCCTGCAGTACTGCCAACGCCTCGCGCGCATCTGCAGCGATGTCGGTGCGGTAACCGTGTTCGGACAGGACCAGACGGGCCAGCTCAGCAACCTCCGGACGGTCCTCGACGATCAGAATGCGCTCGGTGCCTTTGAGCTTTTCGGCATCGGGCGACGATTCCAACGCCGTCGGCAGACTGTCGTCGGCCGCAAAGAACAGGCGCACCGTGGTGCCGAGTTCCGGCGTCGATTCGATTTTGACCACGCCGCCGGACTGCTTGACGAAGCCATAGACCATCGACAGCCCGAGGCCGGCGCCGCTGCCCTCCTCTTTGGTGGTGTAGAACGGTTCCATGACCTTATCAAGATCGTCGGCAGCAATGCCCACACCGTTGTCGGCGATTGCGATGCACACGTAACGTCCCTCGGCCAATCCGGCCTGGTGCGGATCCGTTGCGTCCGGCACCATGACATTGCGGGTCTGCACAGTGATCATCGGCTGGCGCTGCTGACTCAGCGCGTCGCGCGCATTGGACAGCAGATGGTTCAGCGCCATCTCGGCCTGCGCCGGGTCGAGCCGGCAATTCCACAGGTCCTCGGCGAGGTCGAACTGCGGCTCCAGAGCAGCAGATTCCAGCGACGGCAACGTTGACCGCTCAAGCATGGAATTGAGATTGATTACCCGGCCTTCGAGCCGTTGCCGCCGGGAAAAGGCCAGCAAATGTTGGGTCAGCAGACGGGCTTTTTCCGCCGCTGCACGGGCGTGGCCGGCGCCTACCACGATACGCTGCGGATCGATGCTCGGCCGCTTGGCGGTGTGCTGGATCAGTTCGATGTAGCCGATCATCACTTGCAACAGATTGTTGAAATCGTGGGCAATGCCACCGGTCAACTGCCCCAGTGCTTCCATGTTTTCGCTGTAACGCAAACCGTCCTCGGCGTCACGGCGGCGGCTGACGTCCATTTGCGAGGCGAAGAAATACACCAGTTGCCCGCGATCGTTGAATAGCGGTGCGATAAACAGCTCGTTCCAGAACGACGAGCCGTCCTTGCGATAGTTGAGTACCTCCACGCAGGTTTCGTGGTGATGTTTCAGCGCTTGCTTGACCTGTTGCAACACGGCGCGATCAGTCTGCTCGCCTTGCAGAAATCGGCAGTTGCGCCCGAGCACTTCTTCCAGCTCGTAGCCGCTGAGTTCAAGAAACGCGTTATTGGCGAAAATGATGGGATCGTCGGGCTGCGCAGGGTCGGTAACGATCATGGCCATGCGGCTGACCTGCACCGCCGCGAAGAACACATCTTTGCGTTCCTGCGAAAGGACCGCTGCGTCGGCGCGGTCGACGATCGGTCTGGATTTTTTAGGCAAGCTAACCTCCGCTAAGCTCATTGCGTTTCGCTGTGACCATTACCAGCGAGAAGAGTGCCAAGGCCGGGCGCCGACAGCACGGGTGTCCGATGAGTTGCCGCACAATATCGATGGATCCGAATCGCGTCGCTGAGTGTCGAAAGCACACCGAGCACTGCACGCGGTTACCGCGTCTGGCAGTCTGCATAGTCAAATCCGAACCGCCAGGGAGAACCACCGTGGATTTGTTGTTTCTGGGCACGTCTGCCGGCGTGCCGACCCGCCAGCGCAATGTCAGCGCCACGGCACTGATCGCATCTGCCGGCAAGGGCTGGTACCTGATCGACTGCGGTGAAGGCACTCAGCACCAAGTGCTGCGCACACCGCTGTCACTGAGTGAATTGCGAGCGATTTTCATCACTCATGTGCACGCCGATCACTGCCTGGGCTTGCCGGGTCTGCTGGCGAGCACCGGCATGTCCGGACGCTCGCGGCCGCTGGACATTATTCTGCCGGCGGCGCTGCATCCGTGGCTGAGAATGAGTCTTGAGGTGACGCAATCGCATCTGCCCTTCGAGATCAACCTGCACGCGGTGGAAACGCTCACCGAATGGCGCAACGTTAACGTCCAAGTGCAGACCGTCGAGTTGTCGCACCGTGTGCCGTGTCACGGTTATGTGTTTACCGAATCCGACCCGGAGCCGCGTCTCGACGTGCGGCGCCTCGACGCCGAGGGCATCGAACGCGGCCCGCTGTGGGGTCAGTTGGCCCATGGTCAAAACGTGGAGGTTGACGGGCGGATGCTGCACGCACGCGACTATCTGCTGAGCGCGCGACCTGATCGGCGCATCATCGTTTGCGGCGATAACGATCGCCCGGCACTCCTGGCAGAAGTGGCGCAATCGGCGGACGTGCTGGTGCATGAGGCGACATTCGTGCAGGCAGCAATCGACCGCGCTCGTGCCAGTTACGGCCACAGCAGCGCCGCTGCGATCGCCGGTTTTGCCGAGGCCGCAGGGGTGCGCAATCTGGTGCTGACGCACTTCAGCGCACGCTATCAGGCCAACCCGGCGCTGAGTCCGTCGATCGAAGATGTGCGCAGCGAAGCGGCGGCGCTGTATAACGGCCGACTGATTCTGGCGCGGGATCTTCAGCGCTATCACCTCGACCGCTTGGGTCATTTGCAGCCCGTGGCAATCGAGCGCAAACCGCTGGAAGTCGCGCCGTAGCTTGATACCGCGTCCGCCCGCTCGGCAGGCGGACGCCGGTGAGCAGGGTTACTTCTTGGCTTCCTTGTCCGGATCCGCCGAGCGCTCGAGAAACGCGTCAGTCAGTTGCGGCAAATGCTTGAGCAGCCATTCAGCCATGGCCACTTCCTGCGGCAGAATCTGTTCGCAGGCCTTCTGCGTCTGCGTGTCCCCCGCTGCTTTCGCCGCTGCGATCAGCACGGTGTAGCTGGCAACCTCCATGTTCTCGAAAACGTAGCCGGCCATGGCGCCCTTGATCACTTCGTCGCTCATCAAGGAGCCGCCAACCGCCTGACCGAACGCCATCAATTTGCCGCCCAAGTCCTTGATCGTTGACGAATCACCGCCCAGACGTTGCAGGCATTCGTCGATGAGTTTCTGCTGGCCGAGGGTTTCTTCGATGTGCTGGTCGATGCGTGCCTTGAGCTGCGGGTAATGCTCCAGGCGCTTGGATTGCGCCTTGAGCATCTGCTCGGCCTGTTGCTCCATGGCATGGGCATCACGCAGCCAGTCGAGCAGGTTTTCCTGTGGAGTAGCCATTGTCGAATCCTCTTCTTGATGATTTCACAGTGATCAACCGAGGCGCGCCGCCTGATGTCCGGCGCGCCCCACGTGCCTTACAAGCCTGGTTTAGCCTGCGCGCCGGAGCCCAGATCTGCACCGGTAACCGGCTCGCTGTTGGGATCGGACATGGTGCGCATCTTCATGTTTTCCAGCAGCGCTTCGTCGGCGCTATCCAGTTGCACGGTGGCCAGGCCATCACCGCCGTCGACTGCCGGCGTTGGGCTTTCGACAAACTCCCAATCGTCGCCCTGATTCCACGGCCCGCGCATGCTTTCGGTGCCTTGCGACATGTTGAAGTAGACGTTGGTGAACTCAGGCATGCCGGGCAGCTTGCCTTGCGGGAAGTTGGGCTGAATCGAATGCAGGGCTTTTTCGAACGACAACTGGTGGGCGATCTCGCGGGTCATCAGAAAGCCCAGCGCCTCTTTCACGCCGGGGTCATCGGTCACGTTCATCAAGCGCTCGTAAACAATCTTCGCCCGCGCTTCTGCAGCGATGTTGGAGCGCATGTCGGCGGTGGGCTCGCCGATCGTATCGATGTATGCCGCCGTCCAAGGCACACCGGCCGAGTTGGTCAACGGCGAACCGGCACCATAGAGCAGGCTGGTGATGTGCGAGTCATTGCCATTGCCATTCAAAGAGCGATACAGCTCACCCTCCTGCTCGACACCTTCGGCCATCCGGCCTTTGGCACCCTTGTTGAGCATGACGATGATCGAGCCGATGATTTCCAGGTGGCTGAGTTCTTCAGTGGCAATGTCCATCAGCAGGTCTTTGCGTCCCGGATCGTCCTCGGCCAGCGCTTGAGTGAAATAGCGCGAAGCCGCCGCCAGTTCACCTTGTGCGCCGCCAAACTGCTCGAGCAACAGATTGGCCAGTCCCGGATTGGGCTGGGCGACACGAACGGTGTATTGAAGTCGCTTGTTATGTAGAAACATGACAAATCTCCTCAGTCGGATAAGCGTGGCAAGTCGTGGGTTAAAAGCCTGCCTACCCTTTTGTGAAGCATTGTCTTCGCGGAAATTTCAAAAAATTTGAAGTGACAGGACAAATGGTCTGAACCGCGGGATCAAGCGAAACGGCCGTGTGCCGCTTGCGCTGCTCGCTTTGAATTGAGCGGAACTAATCACACAGCAACGGGTTCACGACGCGCTGTTTCAGGGCTTGTTAGTATCCCCCCAGGGGGGATAGCATTGGCGCACGTTCAGATCTGCTTCGAGGTGCAAAAAATGAGTAAGCACACACACGAACACGGGCATGCTCATGTTCACCAAAGCCACGAAGCAATCATCAAACGCCTCAAGCGTGCGGACGGTCATTTGCGCGGCATCATCACGATGATCGAAGAAGGCCGCGAGTGCGTGGACATCGCCCAGCAACTGCACGCGGTTGAAAAAGCCATCTGCCAGGCCAAGCGCACGTTGATTCAGGATCACATCGACCATTGCCTGGAAGACACCGTCTCGGCACTAGGCAACGGCGAGCGCGCACCGCTGGAAGCGTTCAAACAAATCACCAAATACCTCTAGGTTCCGACATGCCCGATTTTGCTCAACTGCTGCAACAAGGCGGGGCCAACGCCTGGCTGTATTTCCCCAGTGCGGTTCTGCTCGGCGCTTTGCATGGCCTGGAACCGGGCCATTCGAAAACAATGATGGCGGCGTTCATCGTCGCCATTCGTGGCTCGGTCAAACAGGCCGTGCTGTTGGGCCTGGCCGCGACGTTGTCGCACACGGCGGTGGTCTGGCTGGTGGCGATCGGCGGAATGTACCTGGGCGCCGGGCTGGATGCGCAGACCACCGAGCCGTACTTTCAGCTGGCGTCTGCGGCGTTGATCATTGCGATTGCGCTATGGATGTTGTGGCGGACCTGGCGGGGTGAGCGGATGTTCAACGTTGCTCATGGGCATGATCATCATGACGGTCATGATCACAAGCATCACCATGGTCACACCGAATCGGAAGGTCTGGCGCTGGCAGTTGAAGGTTATCAGGACGCCCATGAGCGCGCGCATGCCGAGGATATTCGCAAGCGCTTTAGCCATCGCGAAGTGACAACGGGGCAGATTGTTGTATTCGGTTTGACCGGCGGTTTGATCCCCTGCCCCGCCGCGATCACCGTTCTGCTGCTGTGTTTGCAAGTCAAAGAGGTCGCGCTGGGCGGCATGCTGGTGTTGTGTTTCAGCATCGGCTTGGCGATCACTCTGGTGACCGTGGGAGCTGCGGCGGCGATTGGCGCCAGACAGGCGTCCAATCGTTGGCCGTGGTTGGGCACATTGGCGCGGAGGGCGCCGTATGTGTCTGGCGTTCTGATTATCGCGGTTGGGCTTTACGTCGGTTTCCACGGCTGGCTGGGCCTGACCGCATGAATCAACGCAGCAAATGCACCACCAACCCGATCAGCGCACACCCCAGCAGCACCTCAATCACCCCGCGCTTGAAGCGAAACAGCGCAATGGCCGCGGCAATCGCAATCAACGCCGACGGCCAGTCCAGGCTGGCGCTGAAGCCCTGCGGCCAGAGCACGTGATAACCGAAGAAACACGCCAGATTGAGAATCACCCCTACCACCGCAGCGGTGACCGCGGTCAGCGGCGCAGTGAATTTGAGTTCGTCGTGCGTCGACTCCACCAGCGGGCCGCCGGCGAGGATGAACAGGAATGAAGGCAAAAAGGTGAACCACGTCACCAGCGCAGCGGCGACCGCTCCGGCGAGAAATACCTGATCGGCGCCGAACACCTGCGACACATAAGCCCCGACAAAACCGACAAACGCCACCACCATGATCAGCGGCCCGGGCGTGGTTTCGCCCAGCGCCAGACCGTCGATCATCTGCGTCGGCGTCAGCCAGCCGTAGTGGCCGACCGCACCTTGATAGACATAGGGCAACACCGCATAAGCTCCGCCAAAGGTAAGCAGCGCAGCTTTGGTGAAGAACCAGCTCATTTGCGTCAACGTGCCCTGCCAGCCGAATAGCGCGGTCAATACGCCCATCGGCAATGCCCAAAGCGCGGCGCCAATCACGGCGAGCATGGCCAGTTTCGTCCAGCTGAAACGGGCATGCGCCGGAGTTGGCGTGTCGTCGTCGATCAACGCCGCGCCGAAAGACTTCTTCGCCGCGCTATGCCCGCCGGCCCTGAATTTCTCCGGTGCCAAGCGTCCGCCAAAATAGCCAATCACCGCCGCGCCCAGCACGATCAGCGGGAACGGCACATTGAACGCAAAGATCGCGGTAAACGACGCTGCCGCAATCGCCCACAGCCAATTGTTCTTCAGCGCCCGCGAACCAATGCGATGCGCCGCCTGCACCACGATGGCCGTCACCGCAGGCTTGATCCCGTAAAACAGCCCGGCCACCACCGGCACTTCACCGAAGGCGATGTACAGCCACGACAGGAACATCAGGATGAACAGCGAAGGCAACACGAACAACGCCCCGGCTACAATGCCGCCCCAGCTTCGATGCATCAGCCAACCAATGTAAGTTGCCAACTGCTGCGCCTCCGGCCCCGGCAGCAACATGCAGTAGTTCAAGGCATGCAGAAAACGCCGCTCGGAAATCCAGCGCCGCCGCTCGACCAACTCCTGGTGCATGATCGAAATCTGCCCGGCCGGCCCGCCGAAACTGATAAAGCCCAGCTTCAACCAGAACCAGAACGCCTCGCGCAGACTCACGGCCTGCGGCCTAATGTCGTCATCACCCGCCAACGGCTGAACTTCACTCATCGAGCTGTTCCTTTTATGCAGTCGGCAGGTTGTACCCGAAAAGCGCAACGAACAAAACGCCAGAAACGAAAAAGCCCCCGTAATCAGCAATGATTACGGGGGCTTCGTCTTGTTCAATAATGGCGGAGAGATAGGGATTCGAACCCTAGGTACCGGTGAAGGTACAACGGATTTCGAATCCGTCCCATTCGGCCACTCTGGCATCTCTCCAACGGCGCGCATCATAACAACACTTTCGTTGGTTGCGAACCCCCCAAACGAAATTTTTTCCGTGCTATCAGATGCTTGCGTCGATTAAAGCGGTACGCCCAGACGAGCGGCGACTTCTTCGTAGGCTTCGATGACGTCACCGAGGCCCTGGCGGAAGCGGTCCTTGTCCATCTTCTTCTTGGTGTCCTTGTCCCACAGACGGCAGCCGTCCGGGCTGAACTCGTCGCCGAGGACGATGGAGCCGTCGCTGAACACGCCGAACTCAAGCTTGAAGTCGACCAGCAGCAGGCCGGCGTCGTCGAACAGTTTGCTCAGGACTTCGTTGACCTTGAGCGACAGTTCTTTCATGCGCGCCAGTTGCTCGGCGGTGCCCCAACCGAATGCCACGACGTGGGATTCGTTGATGAACGGGTCGCCCTTGGCGTCGTCCTTCAAGAACAGTTCAAAGGTGTACGGGTTGAGCTTCATGCCCTCTTCGACGCCCAGACGCTTGACCAGGCTGCCAGCGGCGTAGTTACGCACGACGCATTCCACCGGGATCATGTCGAGCTTCTTCACCAGGCATTCGTTGTCGCCCAGCAGTTTGTCGAACTGGGTCGGCACGCCGGCCGCTTCGAGCTTCTGCATGATGAAGGCGTTGAACTTGTTGTTCACCATACCTTTGCGATCGAGCTGTTCGATGCGCTTGCCGTCGAACGCCGAGGTGTCGTTGCGAAACAGCAGGATCAAGCGGTCAGCGTCGTCGGTCTTGTAAACCGATTTGGCTTTGCCGCGGTAGAGTTCTTCACGTTTTTCCATGATGGGCTCCGCTTGCTAAGTAGGTGGGCTAGGCGATGTGGCGCCAGTCGAGCCCTGAATCTTGATCGGCCAGTTGCAGCCAGTCCGGGTCGCACCCGAGGGTGTCGACAAAACATTGCCGGGCCAGCTGCGGCAGGTTGTTCTTGCTGCTCAGATGGGCCAGGACCAGGTGTTGCAAACCCTGCCAACCCAACTCGGCCACCAGGAATGCCGCCTGATGGTTGTTCAGATGTCCGCGTTCGCCGCCCACCCGCTGCTTGAGAAAGTACGGGTAATGACCTCGGGCCAACATGTCGCGGCAATGGTTGGACTCGATCATCAATGCATCGAGGTCCCGATAGCCATCCAGCACCCGCTCGCAGAACGATCCCAGGTCGGTCAGCAGGCCGAAGCGCCGCTGTTCCTGATCGCTGAAGACATACTGGGTCGGCTCCTGCGCGTCATGGGCCACGGCAATGACCCCGACGTTCAGTGCGCCGATCTGCAATTGTTCGCCGCCGGCCAGAAAGCCTGCGGGTTCAAGCGGTTTGCGCATCCCGCGCAACGTGCCGCGACTGAGGTAGACCGGCAGATTGTAGCGCCGAGACAGCAAACCCACGCCATGCACGTGGTCGGCATGTTCGTGGGTCACAAGTATCGCGCTCAGTTGCGCTGGGTGCACACCCAGGCGCAACAGGCGTCTTTCGGTTTCCCGCAGGGAAAAACCACAATCCGCCAGCACATACGTATCAGCGCTGGCGATCAGCGTGCCGTTCCCTTGGCTACCGCTGCCGAGAACGGCAAAACGCATATCGGATCAGCCCAGGTTGTCCTGAATCACGCTCAACACTTTACGCGCGACATCGGCCGGTGCGACGGTGTTGATGTTCTTTTCGACGGTGACCTGGATGTTCTCGCCCACCTTGCTCAGGCGAACCTGATAACGCTCGGCGCGGGCTTCGACTTCTTCCTTGCTCGGCGCGCTGCCGAACAGACTGCTGAGGAAGCCAGGCTTGTCGTCTTTCTTCTCGGCTTTTTCGGCCAGGTTGATGTAGTACAGGCCCAGGCTGCGGTTGATGTCTTCAACGCGCCATTCGCCCTGTTCCAGCGCACGGCCGACGCTCGACCAGGCGCGGTCCAGATCGGTACCGACGTTCAACACCGGGTTGCCGCTACCGTCTTCGCTGAGGCTGACGCGGCTTGGCGCGTCGAAATCACGCGAGGCCAGCATCGACACCGAACCGCCCTTCTCGGAGGTGCGGCTCATGCTCGCGAGCATGTCGTCGACCAGCGCAGCGTCCAGGCCAGTGTTGACCGAACGGTTGGTGAAAGCCACGTCCGCCGTGCTGCCGGCAGGACGCTCGGCGCTGACCACGTAGATTTCACTGGTGTTGCGCTGCACGCCCGGCTCGATGCGCACGCGCACGCGGGTTTCGCTGTCGCTGGCGATACCGGCCGCACTCAGGCGCTTGGCCATCGACGCGGACAGCTCGTCGGAGTGCTGCCAGGTGGTGGTGAATTCACCGGTCTGCGGACGCTGTTCATCCAGACGGAAACCGTTGTCCTGGAAGAACTGCAGCGCCACTGGCCAGACTTCGGCCGGTGGATGCTGGGCCACGACCCAACGCGTATCACCGCTCTTCTGCAGCGAATAATCAGTGGCATCGGCAACCGCCGACAGCGGTTGAGGACGCGGAACAACGTATTCGCCCGTCGCGGTGTCATCGGCCACGTTGCGCGGGATCGGCAACAGCGGATCGAGACGCTTGGCAGTGCTTACATCCGGTGGCAATTGCATCGGTGCAGTCTGTTGCGCTTGCAGGTAATCGCTTCCACGGTCGCGGAAATAACCTTCCGGCCCCCAGACCCATCCGCAGCCACTGGTGCTGGAGATAATCAAGGCAAGTGCGGAAAGTCCGGCCATTCGCTTCATGCGTTGTACTTCCTCAATTAAACCAGGACGCTGCACTGGCGCAGGGCCGTGCGCAGCGTTTCATGACAAGGGGTGCTCAGCCAGGTCAGTGGCAGGCGGATGCCTTCGTGCATCAGGCCCATTTCGACCAAAGCCCACTTCACCGGAATCGGGTTGGCTTCGATGAACAGGTCCTTGTGCAGCGGCATCAGTTTTTCGTTGATTGCCCGTGCGGTATCGGCGTCGCCCTTGAGCGCGGCCTCGCACAGGTCAGCCATTTCGCGCGGCGCGACGTTGGCGGTGACCGAAATGTTGCCTTTGCCGCCCAGCAGGATCAGCTCGACAGCGGTCGGATCGTCGCCGGACAGCACGATGAAATCCTTGCTCACGCCATCGATGATCGCTTTGGCGCGCTTGAGGTCGCCGGTGGCTTCCTTGATGCCGATGATGTTCGGCACGGTGGACAGGCGAATCACGGTCTCGGCCTGCATGTCGCAGGAGGTGCGGCCGGGAACGTTGTAGAGAATCTGCGGAATGTCGACGGCTTCAGCGATGTGTTTGAAGTGCTGGTACAGGCCTTCCTGGGTCGGCTTGTTGTAATAAGGAACCACCAGCAGGCAGGCATCGGCGCCGGCGGCCTTGGCGTTGCGGGTCAGCTCGACGGCTTCGCGGGTCGAATTGGCGCCGGTGCCGGCGATGACCGGAATGCGCCCGGCAACCTGTTTGACCACGGCTTTGATGACGGCGATGTGCTCTTCTACATCAAGGGTGGCCGACTCGCCGGTTGTACCGACGGCGACAATGGCATGGGTGCCGTTCTTGAGGTGGAAGTCCACGAGTTTGCTGAGGCTGTCCCAGTCAAGACGCCCTTGTGCATCCATGGGAGTGACCAGTGCCACCATACTGCCCGCAATCATGAAACCGCTCCTGCCGGAAAAAGAGAGCGGTAATGGTACTGGCGCCAAGATGCTTGCACAAGCGAAGTACTGCGCCGCCGCCATTCCCCTTGGCGCCGCTTTTCGCTACCCTTCAGACTTTGATCGGTACAGATCAGCTTGTACGCCGGGTTTCAGCCTCCCTTTTCGGCCTCCCAGGGCCCGTTCCTGCGTCGCATCGACGCGCTCCCGCACAGTGGAGCGAGCCGCGAGCGCCGGCCGGGTCTCTTTATACGGACCGCCAGAACAGGCACTCCCGGCCACCAACGCCCGTCAACCTACCGACCGCTCATCGCTTTAGGAATGCTGCATGTCCACCCCCACAGTTCGCGAACAATTCCTTGTCATCAGTGCCCTCGGCGCCAACCCCATGGAGCTGACCAACGTCCTGTGCCGCGCCAGCCATGAAAACCGCTGCGCCGTCGTCACCTCTCGCCTGACCCGTCACGGCGAGTGCAGTGCCCTGGTGCTGGAAATTTCCGGCAGCTGGGACGCCCTCGCGCGCCTCGAAGGCAGCCTGCCATTGCTGGCCAAGCGTCATGCGTTCACTGTCAACGTGGTACGCAGCGCGGCTCTGGAAAATCGCCCACAGGCGCTGCCTTACGTGGCTTACGTCAGCTCGGCGTATCGCCCGGACATCATCAATGAGCTGTGCCAGTTCTTCATGGACCACAACGTCGAACTGGAAAACCTCACCTGCGATACCTATCAGGCGCCACAGACCGGCGGCACCATGCTCAACGCCACGTTCACCGTAACCCTGCCGGCCGGTACCCAGATCAGTTGGCTGCGCGATCAGTTCCTCGACTTCGCCGACGCGATGAACCTGGATGCGCTGATCGAGCCTTGGCGCCCACAAAACCCAATGTAAGGAAGCTTTCATGGCCGTTGTCATCGACCAACCGGTTGCGGATTTCACCGCGCCTGCGACCAGCGGGCAGACCGTCAGCCTGTCCGGACTCAAGGGCAAGCAAGTGGTGATCTATTTCTACCCGAAGGACAGCACCCCGGGCTGCACCACTCAGGGTCAGGGCTTTCGCGATCAATATGCGGCGTTCAAGGCTGCCAACACTGAAGTCTTTGGCATTTCCCGTGACAGTTTGAAATCGCACGAAAACTTCAAAGGCAAACATGAATTCCCCTTTGAACTGATCAGTGACAAGGACGAAGCGGTTTGCCAATTGTTCGACGTGATCAAACTGAAGAAGCTGTACGGCAAGGAATACCTGGGCGTTGATCGCAGCACGTTCCTGATTGATAAGGACGGTGTCCTGCGTCAGGAATGGCGTGGCGTGAAAGTGCCGGGGCATGTTGATGCCGTGCTGGCGGCGGCTGAGGCCCTGAACAAAGCCTAAGATCAAAAGATCGCAGCCTTCGGCAGCTCCTACAGGGGGAAAGCATTCCAAATGTAGGAGCTACCGAAGGCTCGGGCCGCGATCGGACGATCTTTGCTTTTAAAGCAACGGCGCCACCACCGGCTCCTTGCGCGGCCACGCATCCAGCACAGCCTTGAACAGCGTCGCCAGCGGGATCGCAAAAAACACGCCCCAGAATCCCCACAACCCGCCAAACAACAGCACCGCGCAGATGATTGCCACCGGATGCAGATTCACTGCTTCCGAAAACAGCAACGGCACCAGTACGTTGCCATCCAGCGTCTGAATGATTCCGTAGACCGCCATCAGATAAATGAACTGATCGCTCCAGCCCCACTGGAACAGTGCAATCAGCAGCACCGGCACGGTCACCACCACCGCACCGACATACGGCACCACCACCGACAAGCCGACCAGCAACGCTAGCAGCGCCGCATAGTTCAGGCCCAGCGCGATGAAGGCGATGTAGGTCACGCCGCCGCAAATGACGATCTCGATGCCTTTGCCACGAATGTAATTGGCGATCTGCCGGTTCATTTCCTGGGCGACGCGGGTGATCAGCGCGCGCTCGCGAGGCAGATAACCGCGCACCCACTCGCCGATCATCGCCCGATCCTTGAGGAAGAAGAACACCAGAATCGGCACCAGCACCAGGTAGATCATGATGTTCACCAGCAGCGGCAAACTCGACAGCGAAAAGGTCAGTGCCCACTGACCGAACTTGCCAATCTCGCCCCGCGCCGCTTCGATCGCTTGCAGGACTTGCTCGTCAGACACCAGATGCGGATAGCGCTCGGGCAACAGAAGCAGCAGCGATTGCCACTTGGCGAGCATGCCCGGCAGTTCGTTGAACAGCGTGATCAACTGATGCCAGAGCAATGGCAGCACCACGACGATAAACAGCATCAGCGCGCCCATGAACAGCGCAAAGACAAGGCCGACCGCCACGCCACCGGGTACACGCAGCCGCTCAAGCGTCACCACCAGGCCTTGCATCAGATACGCCAGCACCATGCCGGCCAGCACCGGGGCGAGCATGCCGCCGAGGGTGAGTACGGCGGTGAAGGCAAGAATCAGCAGCACTGCCAGCACCACGGCTTCTTCATCGGAGAAGTAGCGCTGAATCCAGTCGCGTAACACTTTGAACATCAATAATCCCTTCGATTGTTAACGCGGTCGCTTCAGGCTTTTTTCAACCAGTAACGGTAGACGCCAGCCTCGTCCTCTTCACGCAACAGTGCATGACCGGCCAGTTTGGCAAAGGTGCGGAAGTCCCGCTGCGAACCGGCATCCGTGGCGATGACCTTGAGCACGGCGCCGCTCTGCAGTTTATTGAGTTCCATTTTCGCCTTGAGCAACGGCAACGGACAGTTCAGGCCACTGGCGTCCAGTTCCACGTCATGGGCTACAGCGTCAGTCATTGCGTCACTCCGGTTCGGGTTGTCGAGCTGCCTAGAATATCTGGTCGCGGCTTCGGTGTCCGGCTACAGTAAGGTCTTTGTCCTCCAAGGCTTTGTGCATGACTTTTTTGCGCCCTACCCTGCTGACGCTCGCTTGCCTGCTCGCCTCACCAGGCTTTGCCGACGATCTGCCGTCACTCGGCGACGCCAGTTCTGCCATTGTCTCGCCGCAACAGGAATACCAGCTCGGCCGTGCCTGGCTGGCCATGCTGCGCAGTCAGGTGTCCCAGCTCAACGATCCGCAGCTCAAGGATTACGTCGAATCCAGCGTCTACAAGCTGGTGGAGACCAGCCAGGTCTCCGACCGACGCCTGGAATTCATTCTGATCAATAGTCCGCAACTCAACGCCTTCGCCGCACCTGGCGGCGTGGTTGGGGTCAACGGTGGTCTGTTCCTCAATGCGCAAACCGAAGGTGAATACGCCTCGGTGCTCGCTCACGAACTGGCGCACTTGTCGCAACGTCACTTTGCTCGCGGCGTCGAAGCGTCACAAAGAATGCAGGTGCCGATGATGGCCGCGTTGCTGGCCGGCATTGTCATCGCGGCGGCCGGCGGCGGTGATGCCGGCATCGCCACCATCGCTGGCACCCAGGCTGCGGCGTTGCAGGAACAACGGCGCTTCTCGCGGCAGAACGAACAGGAAGCGGACCGCATCGGCATCCTCAACCTGGAAAAGGCCGGCTACGACCCGCGTTCGATGCCGACCATGTTCGAACGCCTGATGCGCCAGTATCGCTTCGACGCCAAGCCGCCGGAATTCCTCCTGACTCACCCGGTCACCGAATCGCGTATCGCTGACACTCGCAACCGCGCCGAGCAGGCGAAACCGGGCGGCATTGAAGACAGCATGCGTTATCAGTTGATTCGTGCACGCGTGCAGTTGATTTACGAGGAAACCCCGGGACTGGGCGCCAAGCGTTTCCGCGCCCTGCTCGATGAGAATCCGAAAAACGATGTGGCGCGTTACGGCTTGGCCATCGCGCAAATCAAGGGCGGCCAGCTCAACGAAGCCCGCGAGAACCTCAAGCAGCTATTGGCCAAGTCGCCGAACGAAATCATTTACAACCTCGCTCAGGTCGATCTGGACATCACCAACAATCGCCTGCCGGATGCGCAATCGCGGGTCGATCGCATGCTCACTCAATACCCCGGCAATTACCCGCTGAATCAGGTGCGCGTCGATCTGCTGCTGAAACAGAATCGCGCCGCCGATGCCGAGAAGGCGCTAGACAGTTTGCTCAAGACCCGCCCGGATGATCCGGACGTCTGGTATCAGGTTGCCGAAACTCGCGGCCTGTCGGGCAACATCATTGGCCTGCATCAGGCGCGCGCTGAGTACTTTGCGCTGGTCGGCGATTACCGCCAGGCCATTCAGCAACTGGACTTCGCCAAGCGCAAGGCCGGCAACAACTTCCCGCTGTCCTCGCGCATCGACGCCCGTCAGCGCGAGCTGATGGAGCAGGAGCGCATGGTCAAGGACATGATGGGCTGAGTTTCCCCGCAAGGTAGAAGCTGCAGACACAAAAAAACCGCCTCTTTCGAGGCGGTTTCTTTTTACCTTGTAGCTGGTTTATTCAGCCAGTTTGAAGGTGATGAAGCTGGCACGGCCCTGACGCAGCACGCGCATCGACACCGAACGGTTCTTCGGCAACGCCTTGGCGATGTCGGTGAACTCCTTGGCCGAGCCGATGGCCTGGTTGTTCAGGTGGGTGATCACGTCACCCGGTTGGAGACCGATCAGGGCCGCAGGACCGTCCTGCACTTCCTTGATCACCACACCGCCTTTGAGGTCGTAGGTTTTCTTCTGCTCGGCGGTCAATTCGCCGACTGCAACGCCGAGACGATTGCTGCTGCTTTCAGCGCCGGATTTCGGCAACGCGTCCAGCTCTTTGTCTTCGTCCGGGATTGCGCCGACGGTCAACTCGACGTTTTTGCGCTTGCCTTCACGAATCACTTCCAGATTGGCTTTGGCGCCAGCCTTCAACGCACCGACCAGATGCGGCAGGTCTGCGGACATGACGATCGGCTGACCGTTCATGCTCAGGATCACGTCGCCAACCTGCAGGCCGCCCTTGGCCGCGGGGCCGTCATCCTGAATCTGTGCAACGAGGGCGCCGGCCGGCTTGTCCAGACCGAACGACTCGGCCAGATCCTTGTTCACTTCCTGAATGACCACGCCCAGCCAGCCGCGGCTGACTTTGCCACCGCTTTTGAGCTGATTGGAAACGTCCATCGCCACGTCGATCGGGATGGCGAACGACACGCCCATGAAACCACCGGAGCGGGTGTAGATCTGCGAGTTGATGCCGACCACTTCACCGTTCAGGTTGAATAGCGGACCACCGGAGTTGCCCGGGTTGATCGGCACGTCGGTCTGAATGAACGGTACATAGTTTTCGTTCGGCAGGCTGCGGCCCACGGCGCTGACGATGCCTTGGGTCACAGTGTGGTCGAAGCCAAATGGCGAACCGATCGCGACGACCCACTGGCCGGCCTTCAGGTCCTGGGATTTGCCGAGCTTGAGCACCGGCAGATCCTTGCCTTCGATTTTCAGCAAGGCCACGTCCGAACGTGGATCGGTGCCGACCAGCTTGGCTTTCATCTCACTGCGGTCAGCCAGACGGACGAGGATTTCGTCGGCATCGGCGATCACGTGGTTGTTGGTAAGGATGTAGCCATCCGGCGAAATGATGAATCCTGAACCCAGCGATTGCGCTTCACGCTGGCGGCCGTCGCCACGCGGCGAGCGCTGCTGAGGCGGCATGCCGCGCTCGAAGAATTCGCGCAGCATCGGTGGCAGGCCTTCCAGATCCGGCATCTGCTGATTCACGCGACGGTCCGGCAGTTTCTGCGTGGTACTGATGTTCACCACCGCGGGCGACGCTTGTTCGACCAACTGGGTGAAATCAGGCAGATCGGCCGCTTGCGCAGCAGGCACCGCCTGACCGAGCAACAGCACGGTGGCGAAGATGGAAAGGTAAGACTTTAAACTTGGTATCGACATACAGCTCCCGTTACGACGAGCAGGGTTAAGCGATATGGAGCAAAGGAACACCGGAAACCACAGACCGGCATTTTTGTTCCGGGAACAACAAACAAGGCCAGAGCCGTGAGGCTCTGACCTATAAAAAATTTTCAGGGGTTTTGCAAATGAAAATGCTCAGCAAACATTTCGACGTCTCGACGACGAAGTGGAAATGACTGAAATCAGCTCACTGCTTGCTGGTCGCAGCGCCATCGTTGTTACGCATCGATAGAGCGATTCGTTCGGCGGTGCCAATCGGGATTTCGCCGACAACCGTGACCATCATTTCGCCTTGCGGCGTGGTCAGGCGACGGGATACCGCGACGGTGGGGCCCAACTGAGTGCGGGTGTCAGTGACCGTTGCGCCATTCAACGGTTCAAGGAACACCGAGAAACGCGCCAGACCATCGTCATACATCAGGCTGCTGACTTGGGTCTTGGTTTGCGCATCTTTGTGCGAACTGCTGCTGGTCAGCTCAAAGCCTGGCGGCAGCCAGTCCGAACGCCAGTTTTGCACGGTCTTGGCTGCAGAAGCCTTGTCGCTTGCGATGTTGATCGGCTTGCAATCGGCGTCTGCCAACAAGTCCTTGTCCGACGGGATCTCATCAGTGTCGAGGCTGGTGAACTGGAAACGCTCAAGCAACTGCCCTTTGTCGTTCAACAGCAATGACTTGAGCGGCAGCCCCGTCTTCTTGTCCAGATGCAGCTCGAAACCGTAGCGGTGCTGATCACGAGGCGTGAGTGACACGATCACGGCATCGCGACCGGCCACACGCGACTTGCCAATGACGGCAAGGTCATACCAATTCTTCAGCTGTTTGGGATCCAGCGCACGGGCGGCAGCGTTGGGTGAATCACCCAATCCCGCAATCAGGGTGCCGCTGACGCATTGAGTACGCCCATCAATGCGCACGACTTCCTGAGCCGAGCCGTCGAGCTGCAATAACCGCTCGCGGACCTGGCCATTCTGGACGCGATGCCAGATGTTGTGCGTGGAAAAACTGCCGTTGCGCTCGTAAACGAAAGTACCGTGGAAGCTTTGCTGCTGCTCGGCCTGGCCCAGACGGGTCAACCAGTCCTGGGCCTCGTCAGCGTGGGCTGGAACAATGAACCAGCCACTGAGCAGAAGCGAAAGTAGAGGGATGGCGCGCATGATCCTCCTTAACGGTTTTCCAGGCTTGCGGCACGTGCGTATGGCAGCGCGCTTTCAGTTCCCTTGAGTGCAGCCTGCTGAGCGTGCTGGCGCAGGTAGCCTGGCAGACGCTGATCATGCCAGCCTGGCTGACCTTGCAGGACGCCATTGGCCATCGGGCCAGTCGCTTCCGAACTTTCGCTGTAACCCGCCAGAACTGCCGGCCCCTTGACCTGTGGAGTGGCCAGAGTGGGCTGATTCGACTGCTGGGCCAGCTCAACACCAGCGATTTCGTCCTGGTTGTACAGGCGAACACCGGCCAGGACGGCCACGGTTACCGAAGCGGCAACAGCGAGGCGACCCAGGTTACGCCATGGGCTGCGGGATACTTTGGCCGGAGCTGTTTCGTCTTCCAGCGCAGCAGATACTGCCGCAGCGATATCCAGACGCGGAAGCAGCAGATCCTTGTGCATGGCTGCCCGAGCGATCTGGTAACGAGCCCAGGTCTCACGGGTATCAACATCATCCAGTGCGCTGAGCACTCGACGCAATTCCAGTTCGTCCGCTTCGTTATCCATCACTGCGGACAGCGATTCCTGCAGGGCTTCACGACTCATGGCGTTCCTCTCTTGGCTGTCGCCGCTGTCTCAGTTTTCCTGCAACAACGGTTGCAGGGCTTTGTCGATGGCCTCCCGAGCGCGGAAAATCCGGGAGCGCACGGTACCCACCGGACACTGCATGACGCTCGCAATGTCCTCGTAACTCAGACCATCGAATTCACGTAAAGTTAAAGCCGTACGCAAATCCTCTGGCAGTTGCTGAATGGTTCGATGGACAGTGCCTTCGATCTCATCCCGCAGCAATGCGCGTTCCGGTGATTCGAGATCCTTGAGGCCGTGATCGCCATCGTAGAACTCCGCATCCTCTGAACTTACATCGCTATCCGGCGGCCTACGGCCGCGGGAAACCAGGTAGTTCTTTGCCGTGTTAATGGCAATACGATACAGCCACGTATAAAACGCACTGTCACCGCGGAAATTTCCAAGTGCCCGATACGCCTTGATAAAGGCTTCCTGAGCAACGTCCTGGGCTTCATGGGTGTCGTGCACAAAACGCACGATCAACCCGAGAATTTTATGCTGATATTTCAGCACCAGCAGATCGAAAGCTCGCTTGTCGCCACGCTGAACGCGTTCGACCAGCTGCTGATCCTCTTCCTGGGTTAGCATGAACACTCCTCGATAAGCCCGGAGGAGACTTGCATTACTAAACGACCAGACTTGCAAACATAGACTCGGGCTTTTCGCAAAAGTTCTCCCCCTCCAAGCAAGTTTCCTGCGAGCTCTGATTTGGCACGCACGAAAAACGCAGCGCGGGATAAACCGGCTGCGCGAATAATCTTGTTATCGGTTTCGCCGGCAGGAATCCAAACGCAGATTCCGCACTGAAGCCGACACTGTCCGTGGTTTCTGGCACCGTCTATTGATCTTGGCCCTTTGGCAAAAGTTCCAATTATTTATAGCCGTACCCACCTGAGATTGCGCAACCGTGGGCGGAAAAGTCTGTTTCAGCGCCGATACAGGTGTCTTTTCCCACACCTGTGAAAAAAATCTTCCGACGAAGCACAGCCCTTTTCACCGCGCAGTAGTCTCACAATGCCATCTGGGCCCGGCTATTGTGCCGCCCAACCCCTCTATATACTAGTGGGCTGTGTGGCTGTCTTGACTCGCCGATCCAGCTGTCTTGCGCCAACCCCGACCCGGGTCGCTTTGAGCGGAATCCTGAAATGAGCCAACAGTTCCAACACGATGTTCTGGTAATTGGCAGCGGTGCTGCCGGTTTGAGTCTCGCGTTGACCTTGCCCGGTCATCTGCGCATTGCCGTATTGAGCAAAGGCGATCTCGCCAACGGTTCGACCTTCTGGGCCCAGGGTGGCGTGGCCGCAGTGCTCGACGATACCGACACTGTCGAATCCCATGTCGACGACACCCTCAATGCGGGCGGCGGCTTGTGCCATGAAGACGCCGTACGTTTTACCGTCGAGCACAGCCGCGAAGCCATCCAATGGCTCATCGACCAGGGCGTGCCGTTCACCCGCGACGAACAGTCCGGCACTGAAGACGGTGGTTTCGAATTTCACCTGACCCGCGAAGGCGGCCACAGCCATCGGCGGATCATCCATGCTGCCGACGCCACCGGCGCTGCGATCTTCAAGACCTTGCTGGCCCAGGCCAAAGAGCGCGCGAACATCGAACTGCTGGAACAGCGCGTTGCCATCGATCTGATCACCGAACGCCGCTTGGGCATGGAAGGCGATCGTTGTCTCGGCGCCTACGTACTGAATCGTGCCACCGGGGAAGTCGATACCTACGGCGCACGTTTCGTGATTCTGGCGTCGGGCGGCGCGGCCAAGGTCTATCTTTATACGAGCAACCCTGACGGCGCCTGCGGTGACGGCATCGCCATGGCCTGGCGCTCCGGCTGCCGGGTGGCGAACCTGGAATTTAATCAGTTCCATCCGACCTGCCTGTATCACCCGCAAGCCAAAAGCTTCCTGATCACCGAAGCCCTGCGTGGCGAAGGCGCGCATCTGAAGCTGCCCAATGGCGAGCGCTTCATGTATCGCTTCGATAAACGCGCCGAGCTGGCGCCTCGTGACATTGTCGCGCGGGCCATTGACCATGAAATGAAGCGTCTGGGTGTCGACTGCGTGTATCTCGACATCAGTCACAAGCCCGAAGCGTTCGTGAAAAGCCACTTCCCGACTGTTTATGAGCGCTGCCTGGGCTTCGGCATCGACATCACCAGACAACCGATCCCGGTAGTCCCTGCGGCGCACTACACCTGTGGCGGCGTGATGGTTGATCAGCATGGGCGCACCGATGTGCCCGGCCTCTACGCCATCGGCGAAACCAGTTTTACCGGCCTGCACGGCGCCAATCGCATGGCCAGCAACTCGCTATTGGAATGCTTCGTTTACGCCCGTTCGGCGGCGGCGGACATTCTCGCGCAGCTGGATGATATCGCGGCGCCGAGCGCCCTGCCCGTCTGGGACGCCAGCCAGGTCACCGACTCGGATGAAGATGTGATCATCGCGCACAACTGGGACGAGCTGCGCCGATTCATGTGGGACTACGTCGGCATCGTGCGCACCAACAAGCGTCTGCAACGGGCGCAGCACCGGGTGCGTCTGTTGCTGGATGAGATCGATGAGTTTTACAGCAACTATAAAGTCAGCCGTGACCTGATCGAGCTGCGCAACCTGGCACAAGTTGCCGAATTGATGATCAGCTCAGCCATGGAACGCAAGGAAAGCCGCGGGCTGCATTACACCCTCGACTATCCGGATATGCTGCCCGAAGCGCTCGACACTATTCTGGTGCCGCCCACCTACGCCGGCTGAACTTGAGCCGCACTCGCAGGCGTCGGTGCAGATCCGCCGCCTGCGAGTCACGCGGCACGCAGATCGACCTGACCCGCCACTCTCCGCGCAGGCGAAAGCGCAGCACCACGATCAATGGCAGCGCCAGACTGTCCGGGCGCAATTGCACTGCTTGCCAGCCATCAGCCTGATTCCAGACCTGCCAGCCATCGCCGTCGCGCCGTAATCCGCAGAATGCTTGCGGATGACTCAGCAGAATCTGCCGCGGAATCACCCAGAAGCCATGCAAAAAACAGCCGAAAACCCCAGCCATACTGGCCCAGAGTGAAATCGACAGCAGAAGCAACGAGCCCATGGCGAACGCCTGGGCCAACAGATACGCCGCCAGCAACTGCCGTGAGGCATGCCAGCGGCATTCGAACGTGTTACTTGGGCTGGACACGATCCAGAATCATCCGGACCATGCGTTGCAGCTCGGGATCTTCCGACTCGCTGCGCTCCATGAACCAGCCGAACATGTCCTGATCCTCACAGGTCAGCAAACGCACGTACAGATCGCGATCCACTTGATTCAACGTCGCGTAAACCTCCTGCACGAACGGCACCAGCAGCACGTCAAGCTCAAGCATGCCGCGACGGCTGTGCCAAAAGAGGCGATTCAGTTCAACTTGTTCGACCATGGAGCCCTCCTCGAATTTGCCGGGCAGTATACAGGCCCGACGCGGGCCGCACAGTCGGCTTTGGTCGGGCACTCCTGATCCTTTATCAACTACCCATTTCAACCCTGCCCCCTTATGATGTGCCCCAGTCTATTTACCCTGCGATGACCCATGGCCGATTCTGCTTTTTTCTGCACCCTGTCTCATGAAGGCGTACTCGCGGTTCGCGGTGCGGACGCCGGAAAGTTCCTGCAAGGCCAGTTGACCTGCAATATCAATTACCTGAGTGATACCCGCGCCAGCCTTGGCGCCCGCTGCACGCAAAAAGGCCGGATGCAGTCGAGCTTTCGCATCCTGCTGGAAGGCGACGGTGTGGTGATGGCGATGGCCAGCGAGCTGCTCGAGCCGCAACTGGCCGACCTGAAAAAGTACGCGGTGTTCTCCAAATCGAAACTGACCGATGAAAGCGCCGCCTGGGGGCGCTTCGGTCTGGCGCATGGCGACGCAGCCCTGACGAGCCTCGGTCTGGCACTGCCCGCCGAAACCGACAGCGTTGTGCGCAATGAAAGCCTGATTGCCATTCGCGTCTCGCCCAACCGTGCCGAACTCTGGGTGCCTGCCGCTCAGGCGCAAAGCGTGCAAAGCCAACTGTCGGCCACCCTGCCTGAGGCCGGGCTGAATCAATGGTTGCTGGGCCAGATCCGCGCCGGTATCGGTCAGGTCATGCCTTCCACTCGCGAATTGTTCATCCCGCAGATGCTCAATCTGCAGGCGGTCGGCGGCGTGAGTTTCAAGAAGGGCTGCTACACCGGTCAGGAAATCGTTGCGCGCATGCAGTACCTGGGCAAGCTCAAGCGTCGTCTGTACCGCTTGCGCCTCGACGCGGCTGAATTGCCAGAGCCCGCCACTCAACTGTTCGCACCCAGCCACAACAGTTCGATCGGCGAAGTGGTGCTGGCCGCCAATGCCGAGGGAAACATTGAACTCCTGGCCGTGTTGCAGGCCGAAGCTGCCGAAGCCGGTGATTTGCGTCTGGGCGCCCTCGAAGGCCCCGCGTTGCACGTGCTCGACCTGCCTTACGAACTGGATCGCGACCGCGAAATCCAGCGCTGATCGCAGCATTGTTGCAAGACCCTAGAGAGTCCAAATGAGCGAACTGGCGGAAAAGGTCCAACAGGATTTGGTTGCGGCCATCGATAACGATGACCTGGTTCTGCCAACGTTGCCGGAAGTGGCCCTGCAAATTCGCAAGGCCGCCGAGGATCCGGAAATCAGCGTCAGCGATCTGAGCAAAGTCATCGGCCGCGACGCCGCGCTGTCGGCGCGCCTGATCAAAGTGGTGAACAGTCCGCTGCTGCGCGCCGCGCAGGAAGTCACCGACCTGCACACCGCCATTACCCGTTTGGGCATCAACTACAGCAGCAACCTGGCGATCGGGTTGGTCATGGAGCAGATCTTCAACGCCCGCTCCGAAGTGGTTGAGCAGAAGATGCGCGAAGTCTGGCGCAGCAGCCTGGAGATCGCCGGCGTCAGCTATGCACTGTGCCGCCGTCACACCCAGCTCAAGCCTGATCAAGCAGCACTTGGCGGGCTGGTGCATCAGATTGGCGTGTTGCCGATTCTGACCTACGCCGAAGACCACAACGAATTACTCTCGGATGCAGTCAGCCTCACCCATGTGATCGAGCAGATTCATCCAGTGCTGGGCGAGAAGTTGCTGCGGGTCTGGGAGTTTCCCGAGCGTCTGGTGCAACTGCCGTTGCTCTATGAGGATTTCGAACGCGACTCGGCCCGCATCGATTACGTGGACGTGGTGCAAGTGGCGAACCTGTATTGCCGCAAGGGCACCGACCATCCCTTTGCGCGGATTGATCCGCTGAGTGTGCCGGCGTTCAGAAAGCTGGGGATTGATCCGGAGAACAAGCAATTTTGCGCGGATCTGGAAGAATCGCGGTCGATGTTCTACTGACCTGTGGTGAGGGGATTTATCCCCGTTGGGTTGCGAAGCGACCCTGAACTCTGCGACCCGGTTTTTTCCAGACAGATTGCGATCGCTGAACTGCGACTGCTGCGCAGCCGAGCGGGGATAAATCCCCTCGCCACAAAAGTACTACCCGGCAATAAAGCTGACTCGCACCTTCAACCCCGCCTGCTCGCCATCATGCAGGGTAATCTGCGCCAGATGCGCACGGCAGATCTCGCCGACAATCGCCAGTCCCAGGCCTGAACCGGCGACCTGCTGATTACGCCGGTAAAATCGCTCGAACACCCGATCACGCTCGTGCAGCGGAATCCCCGGCCCGTCGTCCTCAACCTCAAGCACCGCCGGCGCCGTGACCCGCAAAATCACATTGCCGCCCGGCGGCGTATGCGCCAGCGCGTTGTCGACCAGATTGCTCAGCAGTTCATTGAGCAGGGTCGGTTCGCCACGCAACCACACTGGCTCGTCCGCCTCCAATGCCAACGCTACGCCACGCTTGTGCGCCAACGGCGCCATGGCCATGCCCAGTTCACGGGCCAACTGACTCAGATCGAGCAACTGCGCGCCGCCCTCGGCAATCGCCCGTGCACCGTTTTCGACGCGGGCCAGCGACAGCAGCTGATTAGCCAGGTGCGTCAGGCGATCGGTGCTCTGTGCCGACGATTCGAGGGTGGTGCGCCAGGTTTCCGGCTCGTTCGAGCGCAGGCCCAGTTCCAGCCGCGCCTTCAGTGCCGCCAGCGGTGTGCGCAATTCGTGAGCGGCATCGGCGATGAACTGCGCCTGCCGTTCGAACTGGCCGCGCAGGCGCTCGGTGAAATGGTTGAGTGCGCGCACCAATGGCCCGAGTTCATGCTGCACTTCCACCAGCGGCAGTGGCCGCAAATCGTCGGGCTGGCGCTCTTCCACTGCGGTGCGCAAGCGTTCCAGCGGGCGCAGCGCCGCACTCACCGCGAACCACACCAGCAACAACGCGCCCACGGCCAGCATGCCCAGACGCAGCAGAGTATCCGCCGCCAGACTGCGCGCCATGCTGACCCGCGCTTCGTCGGTTTCGGCCACGCGGATTTCCGCCATGCCGTTCATGTTCGGCTCGCTCACGGCTTTGAGCAGGCTGACCACGCGTACGTTCTGGCCGTTGTACTTCGCGTTATAAAAACGTGCCAGCGCCGGATAGCTGTCGGTGCGTGGCGTGCCGGGCGGCGGTCCGGGCAGATTTTCGTAGCCGGAAATCAGCTTCTGGTGAATGTCGTTGACCTGGTAATAGATGCGCCCGGCGCTGTCATAGGCGAAGGTATCCAGCGCCACATAAGGCACGTCGGCGCTGAGGCTGCCATCGCGCTGCGACAATCCCGCCGCAATAGTCCGTGCCGAGGCCAGCAGCGTGCGGTCATAGGCGGTGTCGGCAGCTTCGCGACCGTTCCAGTAAGCACTCAAGCCACTGGCGAGCATCAGCACCACCAACAACCATCCCAGGTTCCACAGCAAGCGCCAGCGCAGGCTGCTGGGCTTATGCATCGCGGCTTTCCAGCAGATAGCCGAGGCCACGGAAGGTGACGATGGCCACGGGCTGGCCATCGAGTTTCTTGCGCAAGCGGTGCACGTAGATTTCGATGGCGTCGGGGCTGGCTTCTTCGTCGAGGCCGAACACCTGCGCGGCCAGTTGTTCTTTGCTCATCACTCGCCCCGGCCGCGCAATCAATGCTTCGAGAACGGCTTGCTCGCGCGAGGTCAGGGTCAGCAGTTCTTCGCCGAGGGTGAAGCGACGCGTATCGAGGTCGTAAGCCAGTACGCCACAGCGCTGCTGACGCTCGCCGCCGAGGACACTGCGGCGCAACAGGGCTTTGACCCGTGCCTCCAGCTCGGTGAGTTCGAACGGTTTGGCCAGGTAATCGTCAGCGCCAAGGTTGAGGCCATGCACGCGATCTTTCACATCGCTGCGCGCGGTCAGCATCAACACTGGCAGGTTCTTGCCGCGAGCGCGCAGCCGCGCGAGCACCTCGAAACCGTCCATGCGCGGCAGGCCGACATCGAGAATCGCCACGGCGTATTCCTCACTGCTCAATGCCAGGTCGGCGGCCACGCCATCGTGCAACACGTCCACCGTCAGACCGGTGCTCTTGAGCGCCTGAGCCACGCTTTCGGCCAGTTGCAAATGGTCTTCGACGAGCAGGACACGCATGGATTTGTACCTCGTTCAGGGTTGGCCGACGCCGCGCTTTGCCGCGGAGTTTACAGCCGCAACCGCCGCTGTGAAGCCCGAAAACCGTGAAAGACAACTGAAAGGTTGCTGAAAGGTTAGCCGGTTAGAGTCGGCTCACGGACAGTTTCGACTGTCGCGCTGCTGCCACACAGCGCAACGAAAAACGCCATGAAGCGTTTTCGACCCATAAGAACAATAACGGAGTACCCCAGCATGCCTTCCATGCGCACCAAGGCTGTAATGCCTGCTCGCCTTGCTCGATTCCAGAATTGCACTGTCGGTTTCTCACCGCGGTCCTGTTTCCCCTCCGTTGTTTCAATGCTTGCGCTCCCGCCGCGAGAAAACTGCGCCTGCCGCTAAGCTTTAGCGTTGCCCGTTGATCATTCAGTCCATCCATAACAACAACTCCTCTGGAGACTCAAATGAACGTATCACTGCGTAAAGTCGCTCTCGCCGCTGGCGCGATGCTGTTCGCCGGCCAACTCATGGCCGAGCCGAAACGCCCGGAATGCATCGCTCCTGCCTCCCCCGGCGGCGGTTTCGACCTGACCTGCAAACTGGTGCAGAGCGCCCTGGTCAACCAGAAGCTGCTGAGCAAGCCGATGCGCGTCACCTACATGCCCGGCGGTGTCGGCGCGGTGGCGTACAACGCGGTGGTCGCGCAACGTCCGGCGGATGCCGGCACGCTGGTCGCATGGTCGAGCGGTTCGCTGTTGAACCTGGCGCAGGGCAAGTTCGGTCGCTTTGATGAAACCAACGTGCGCTGGCTCGCGGCGGTTGGCACCAGCTACGGCGCCATCGCAGTGAAAAGCGATTCGCCCTACAAGACTCTGGACGATCTCGTTCAAGCCCTGAAGAAAGATCCAGGCTCGGTAGTCATCGGCTCCGGCGGCACCGTCGGCAGTCAGGACTGGATGCAAACCGCACTGATCGCCAAGGCTGCCGGGATCAACCCGCGCGAGCTGCGTTACGTGGCACTCGAAGGCGGCGGTGAAATCGCCACGGCCCTGCTCGGTGGCCACATTCAGGTCGGCAGTACCGACATCTCCGACTCCATGCCGCACATCCAGAGCGGTGACATGCGCCTGCTCGCGGTATTCGCCGACAAACGTCTGGACGAGCCGGAAATGAAGGACATCCCGACCGCTCGCGAGCAAGGCTACGACATCGTCTGGCCGGTGGTGCGGGGCTTCTACCTCGGGCCGAAAGTCAGCGACGAAGACTACGCCTGGTGGAAAGACGCGTTCGACAAACTGCTCGCTTCCGACGAGTTCGCCAAGCTGCGCGATCAGCGTGAGCTGTTCCCGTTCGCCATGACCGGCCCGGAACTCGACACCTACGTGAAAAAGCAGGTCGCCGACTACAAAGTGCTGGCCAAAGAGTTCGGCCTGATCCAGTGATCGTCTCTGTCTAGTGGCCGCGCTCCCCGCTTCGGGGGCGCGGCACAGGAGTTCTCATGCTTATTCAACGCATATTCGCCTCGGTGTTGCTGCTGGTGTGTGCCGGCCTGGCACTGATGGCGTGGCCGTACCAGGCGGCTTTTTCCTACGAACCGGTCGGCCCGCGCGCCTTTCCGCTGCTGATGCTTGGACTGATGGGGCTGGCGCTGCTGTACATGGTGTTCCGTCCGGCGCCGATCAAACACAGTGAAGACGAGCCGCCGCTGGACCGCGAAACCCTGACCAAGATTGCTATCTGCGTCGCGCTGTTGCTGGTGTTCGCCGGCCTGTTCGAACCACTGGGTTTCATCCTCAGCAGCATCGTGATCGGCATTCCGATGGCGCGCCTGTACGGCGGCCGCTGGGTGCCGAGCATCGTCGTCACCACGCTAATGGCCATTGGTCTGTACCTGTTGTTCGATCGGGTGATGGAAGTCCCGCTGCCCCTTGGCCTGCTCGACGTGCTGGAGAACTGATATGGATACCCTCGGTTATTTGGGTCAAGGCTTCGGCGTCGCGCTGAGCCCGTACAACCTGGTCACGGCGCTGACCGGCACCTTGATCGGCACCGTCGTCGGCCTGCTGCCGGGCCTCGGCCCGATCAACGGCGTGGCGCTGCTGATCCCGATTGCGTTCGCACTCGGTTTGCCGCCGGAGTCGGCGCTTATCCTGCTCGCGGCGGTGTATCTGGGCTGCGAATATGGCGGGCGGATCAGCTCGATTCTGCTGAACATTCCCGGCGAAGCTTCCACCGTAATGACCACCCTCGACGGCTACCCGATGGCCCGCCAAGGCATGGCCGGTGTCGCGTTGTCCCTGTCGGCGTGGAGTTCGTTCATCGGCGCGTTCATCGCCACCTGCGGCATGGTCTTGTTTGCGCCGCTGCTGGCGAAGTGGGCGATTGCCTTTGGACCTGCGGAATACTTCGTGTTGATGGTGTTTGCGATCGTCTGTCTCGGCGGCATGGCCGGTGATCGACCGTTGAAGACCTTTATTGCGGCGTTGATCGGCCTGTTCCTGTCCAGCGTCGGCATCGACGCCAACAGCGGCGTGTACCGTTTTACCGGCGACAACATTCACCTGACCGACGGCATTCAATTCGTGGTGCTGGTGCTGGGTCTGTTCTCGATCAGCGAAATCCTCCTGCTGCTGGAAAAAACCCATCGCGGCCAGGAAGCGGTAAAAGCGACCGGGCGCATGATGTTCAACTTCAAGGAAGCGGCTTCGGTGTTCGTGGTGAACATTCGTTGCGGCCTGCTCGGTTTCATCATGGGCGTGTTGCCGGGTGCGGGCGCGACACTGGCCAGTGCCGTGGCCTACATGACCGAGAAGCGCATCGCCGGGGCCAGCGGCAAGTTCGGCCAGGGCGACGCCCGTGGCCTGGCTGCACCGGAAACGGCGATCGGTGCTTCGGCCTGCGGCGCGCTGGTGCCGATGCTGACACTGGGCGTACCGGGTTCGGGCACCACGGCGGTGATGATCGGCGCGCTGTCGCTGTACAACATCACCCCAGGCCCGCTGCTGTTCCAGCAACAACCGGACATCGTCTGGGGCCTGATCGCGTCGTTGTTCATCGCCAACATCATGCTGGTGATCCTCAATATCCCGATGATCCGTATCTTCACGCGCATCCTCGCCGTGCCGAACTGGGCACTGGTGCCGGTCATCGCGATCATCACCGGGATTGGCGTCTACGCCGTTCATGCCACCACTTTCGACCTGTTCCTGATGGTCGGCATCGGCATCTTCGGCTACATCCTGCGCAAGCTGGACTTCCCGTTGTCGCCAGTATTGCTGGGCTTCATCCTCGGCGGTCTGATGGAGCAGAACCTGCGTCGCGCGCTGTCGATCTCCAACGGTGCGCTGGAAATCCTCTGGTCGAGCCCGATCACTTTCGGTGTCTGGGTGCTGACGGCGCTGATGCTGGTGTTCCCGCTGATTCGCATCTGGCGCAAACGCGCGGTCGCTCGTCGCGCCATCGCCGATGTCTGATCGCTCGTCCCTGAAAGCCTGGTGGGGCACCCCGCTGGTCGGTCTGCTTGGCGGTTTCATCGCCAGCCAGATCGGCTGGCCGCTGCCGTGGATGGTCGGGTCGCTGCTGGCGATCATCCTCGTGCGCTGCCTGACCCCGTGGCAACTGGCGGAAATCCCTGGCGGCCGCAAGTGCGGCCAGTGGATCGTCGGCATCGGTATCGGCCTGCACTTCACCCCGCTGGTGATGGAGCAGGTGCTCAGTCATTTCGGTCTGATCTTCTTCGGTGCGCTGGTCACTAGCCTGTCGGCGGTGGTCGGGGTGTGGCTGATGCGCCGCACCGGCGAGGATCGCGCTACCGCATTTTTCTCCAGCATGCCCGGTGGTTCCGGGGAGATGGTCAACCTCGGCGCGCGCAATGGCGCCCGGCTCAGCCATGTTGCGGCCGGGCAGAGTCTGCGGGTACTGGTGGTGGTGTTGTGCGTGCCGGCGGCGTTCAAGTATCTGCTCGGTGACGGCACGCCGATTTCTCACGCCGGCAGCGTCGATTGGCGCTGGCTGGCGATTCTTTTCCCAGCGGGCGCCCTGCTCGCCTGGCTCTGGCAGCGTTTGCGCCAACCCAATCCATGGCTGTTCGGGCCGTTGCTGGTCAGTGCGGCGGTGAGCATTACGTGGGATTTGCACATCGGTTTGCCCAATGGCGGCAGTCAGATCGGCCAATGGCTGATCGGCAGCGGTCTGGGCTGTCACTTCAATCGCCAGTTCTTCCGCCACGCCCCATCCTTCATGGGCCGGACTTTGATCGGCACGGCACTGACCATGTTGATCGCGTCACTGGCCGCGTTGGGCTTGAGTACGCTGACCCATCTGGATTTGCGTTCGCTGACCCTTGGGATGATGCCCGGCGGGATTGCCGAGATGAGCTTGACGGCGGAGACCCTGCAATTGTCGGTGCCACTGGTAACGGCGATGCAGGTGATGCGGCTGTTGTTTGTGCTGTTTCTGGCGGAGCCGTTGTTCAGGTACTGGAACCGTCATCCCGCGTAAGACTGAAAACCGAGTTGCCCTTTTCGCGAGCAGGCTCGCTCCCACCGGGGGTTTGTGGATTGCACACAATTCCTGTGGGAGCGAGCCTGCTCGCGAAGGGCCAACCCGGTCGAGACATCAAATTGGTGGCAAGCGCCAGTCAATCGGCGTTTCGCCATTCTGTTCGAGAAACTTGTTGGTCCGGCTGAAGTGGCCACAACCCAAAAATCCGCGATAGGCCGACAACGGCGATGGATGCACCGAGGTCAGCACCAGATGCTTGGTCGCGTCGATCAGCTTCTGCTTGCTCTGCGCATGGGCGCCCCAAAGCATGAATACCAGATGCGGCTGCTTTTCGCTGACCACTTCAATGATGCGGTCGGTGAAGTGTTGCCAGCCCTTGTCCTTGTGCGCGTTGGCGTTGGCGCGCTCGACGGTCATGGTGGTGTTGAGCAGCAGCACGCCCTGATCGGCCCAGCTCTGCAGGTAGCCATGGTTGGGAATGTCAATATTGAGGTCGCGCTTCAGCTCTTTATAGATGTTGACCAACGATGGCGGCGCCGGCACGCCCGGTTGCACCGAGAAGCACAGACCGTGGGCCTGGCCCGGGCCGTGATACGGATCCTGACCGAGGATCACCACTTTCACCTTGTCCAGGGGCGTGGAGTTCAGCGCATTGAAAATCAACGGCCCGGGCGGGTAGATCTCCTTGCCGGCCGCCCGCTCCTGCTGCAGAAAGCTGCGCAACTCTGCCATATAAGGCTGGTCGAACTCAGCACGCAGTGCCTCCTTCCAGCTCGGTTCGAGTTTGATACGGTCGTCAGCAGTCATGGTCATATCCGGCAAAAACAATGGGGCGAACCCTAGGAAAGCCGACCACGCTTGTCAATTGATCTGACGCAGATCCGGCACTTTCCCACGCAACGATCATACTGATCGTTCAAATTCCTGATCGAGGTCACGATGAATCTGCACTTCGAAGAACTTACCGGCACCGACGGCGCCCGCATCGGCATCGCCAGCCTGGATGCCGAAAAATCGCTGAATGCCCTGTCCCTGCCGATGATCAACGCCCTCAGCGACAAATTGAACGCCTGGGCCAATGACCCGCAAGTCGTCTGCGTGCTGCTGCGCGGTAACGGCGCCAAAGCCTTCTGCGCCGGTGGCGAAGTGCGCAGCCTGGTCGAAGCCTGCCGCGCTCACCCCGGCGAAGTCCCTCCGTTGGCCGCGCAATTTTTCAGCGCGGAATATCGCCTTGATTACAGCCTGCATACCTATCCGAAGCCGCTGATCTGCTGGGGTCACGGTTACGTGCTTGGCGGCGGCATGGGCCTGTTGCAGGGCGCCAGCACGCGGATCGTCACGCCGAGCAGCCGTCTGGCGATGCCGGAAATCACCATTGGTCTGTATCCGGACGTTGGCGCCAGCTGGTTTCTTGCGCGGTTGCCGGGCAAGCTCGGCTTGTTTCTCGGTCTGACCGGCGCGCATATCAACGGCCGTGATGCGCTGGATCTGGATCTGGCCGACCGCTTCCTGCTCGACGAACAGCAACCGCAATTGATCGAAGGCTTGTTGCAATTGAACTGGCAGGAACAGACCGCCATGCAGCTCAACAGCCTGCTCAAGGCTTTGCAGCAGGAGGCACTTGAGCAAATGCCCGAAGCGCAGTGGCTGCCGCGTCGTCAGCAGATCGACGAACTGCTCGATGTCAGCGACGTTGCCTGTGCGTGGAAAGCCATCAGCCTGCACCGCGACAGCAGCGATCCGTTGATTGCCCGCGCGGCGAAAACCATGACCGAGGGCTCGCCGCTGACCGCGCATCTGGTCTGGGAACAGATCAGCCGCGCGCGGCACATGTCGCTGGCCGAAGTATTCCAGATGGAATACACCCTGAGCCTCAATTGCTGTCGCCACCCGGAATTCAGCGAAGGCGTGCGCGCGCGGTTGATCGACAAGGATCAGAAGCCACACTGGCATTGGCCGGATATCAATAACGTGCCGGATGCGGTGGTCGAGGCGCACTTTCATAAAGCCTGGGAGGGGCGGCATCCGTTGGCGGATCTGACTCAGTATTGAGCTGACTCGTGGCCCGCGATGGCAACTGGTTTGCGTCGCGGGCTGGCTCAATCGGTCGTTTGGCAACTCAGACGTTCAGTTCGTAGAACCCAATGATTTCCTTCAATGCCCGCTGCGCTTCATCGTCGCCCTTTATCAAAATATCCTCGACGTCCCTCAGTGGCGGGAGAGGATGCAGACGTTCGGCAATTTGCGTTGCGGTGTAGTCTTGAGTCGCTGTTCCTTCGCTGACCCTTATGAAGCCAATAGCGCTTTCACCTGCGGCAAAGTGATTGGAAACCCGGATTTTCGGCGCCATGCCGTAATCCACCACGATCACCAGATCATCGCGCTCACGGTGAAACTTCAAGTTGTCGATCGTCAACCTGCGTTCGGAAAAATCGATCCCGTCCCGGCCGCCTCCGTTATTGATGATCACGTCTCGACCGAGGCCATCGTATCGGTAGAGATCACTTCCAGCGCCGCCCGCCAGCGTGTCATCACCCGGCCCACCCAGCAGCAGATCATCACCGGGGCTGCCCGTGAGCACATCATCCCCCTGCATACCTCGGATCTCTCCCGCCCCGGTTATCGTGTCATTGCCACGACCGCCGACTAATGGAAGTGCTCGTCCGTCTCGCAAGGAAGTTGAACGGGTGGGATGGTTGACGATGACACCCGTATGAAAAGTCTCGGGCGCGGGTCCCAGCTGACTTGATTCCAGGAGCTGCTTCAAACTTGCGACCGACCCATCGGCGAACTTTACGAGCTCAATACCGGCGCCCTCAAGTTCACCGTTGTGGGGCAAGACGATGCGGACTTTTTGCGTCCCGCCCCATTGGATATCGAGTGTCGGATGAAGCATTTTCGCTCTCGGCGGGTTGCGGTAAGCCCCGCGACTCGGGTTGGGCTCCAGCTCGACATGGGTGGTCTCTATCAGCGCAGCACCCCAGCTCAATTGCAGTACATCGCGCTGCGCGCCTGCTGGAAGAACGACCGTGTCCTGATCGATCAATCCGTATTCGTCTTTCCACCCCGCTACGCCAATTTCTGCTCGGTGGAAAACAGGGTTGAGCACGTCCGCAATCGTGGTTGTCGCTCCGGCATGCGCTTGCACGATGTAGGTGTCGGCGCCGTCTTCGCCGTAGAGCCAGTCATCACCCGAGCCGCTGAGCAGATAGTCGGCGCCCTCGGAGCCCAGCAAGGTATCGTCACCTGCACCTGCGGATAAAAACGCGCCCGGTGTTCTGTCACCGACAGTGCCGTAGTCAAGTGGGGAGCCTGCATAAGCGACGATCAGATCGTCTCCCGCGCCGCCGTGGAAAACGTTTTCCACTTCGACGTTGACTCGCCCGCCGGCATCGTTGCCATGGACGATTTTGCGTTTGATCGTTTCAGTCGTGACATCCCAGCGAAACGCCTTGGGCACTGTTGCACCCGAACTGAAGCTTGCCGCCGGATAGACGTACCAGCCTTCAAGCGCGCCGGATTGCTGTCGGTCTTCAACCAATACGTCGCCCGTATTGAATGAAAACCCGTTGGCCGAGCCGGATCGATAATAGCGAGGTGCCTGGCTTGAGGAAGGCATTGCTCCCTCCGCTTTCACCGGTTTATGTTCGACACGGGTTGTGGTCTTCGACTGCCTCTCACTGATCACGGCTTGCCCGGCATCAGCCTTCATCCATGGCGGCGTTTCAGACAGTGCCCCGGCCCCGATGCTGTCATCGTTCAGTTCGGTGTGAGTGGTGTAGCCGGTGGCGCTGGTGGAGATATGACTGCGAACCCAGACGCCTTGGTCGTTCAAGGTAAAACCTGTGGCGAGTTTGCGGGCAGAGCGTTTTGACTTGAGTTGCGCGAGGAGTTGATCGGTCCAGTTGACCGTTTGAACAGATGCCACCGGGGCTTGCGCCGCAGCGGTTACATCGTCTGGCTTAACCGGATCCTCAACTTTGCCTTCCTGGGTTCCTGTGGCGGTTACAACTTCCGATACGGGTGATTCGGGCACCTCTATCGGCGGCAATGTTTTGCGCAGGACATCTGCGTAATCAAGTACCACGCCGTCGTTGAAACTGAATGTGGAATCCTTCCACATCTGGTGATTCTTGATGAGTATCGCATCGCCCGTGCCATTGGCCAGTCGCAACACCGTACCGACGGCAGCTTCGATAACGTCGGCTTTCAGACTTTGCGCGGAGAAACCTGCGCCGAACCTGACAACGTTGCGGCCACCCGAGTCGTTGACAACATCCAGCCCGTCGCCAGTGCCGAAATAGTAGATGTCAGCACCCTCCAGCCCATCCAACACGTCGTGACCGGGACCGCCATCAAACACGTTATCGCCAGAATCGCCGCGCAGGTAGTCCGTCCCTTCCCCGCCCAGCAAGGTGTCGTTGCCACCGCCTCCGAGCAGCGTGTCGTTGCCTGAACCACCGTCCAGATAATCGGCATTGTGCTCGGCCTCAGCGCTGTTTTCGTAATCGCCGGCCAGGATGTCGTCACCCGCGCCGCCGTACAGCGTGTCCGCACCGAAACCACCCTGTAACGTATCGTTTCCTTCACCGCCCTGAAGCAAATCATCATTGATGCCGCCCGGCTGCAGGTCAGACACGTCACCATCGAGGAAATCAGCTCCCGCCCCACCCAGCAGCGTATCCGCGCCGCCCATGCCTCGCAGGGTGTCATCCCCCGCACCGCCATCAAGAAAGTCGTTACCGTGATAACGAACCGGATGCTCGGGGCTATCGCCAATCAGATCATCATTGCCTTCGCCGCCGAAGAGCAAATCATCGCCACCGCCGCCCCAGAGCTTGTCATCGCCGGGGCCACCGTCCAGCAGATCATCGCCAAAAAAATGCGCGGCATCGCCTTCGACGCCGTCCAGTACGCCGTCATCACCCTGCAAGATGTCGTTGCCAGGGCCACCATACAAAGCGTCGCTGCCACCGTTACCGCCGAGTGAATCATCACCACTGCCGCCGTCCAGCATATCGTTGCCATGGTGTTTGCTGGGTAGACCACCGCCCCAATCGAGGTTGTCGCCGAGCATTACGTCGTTGCCGCTGCCACCGGCCAGGGTGTCGTTACCTTGATCGCCTTTGAGAAAATCGTCGTCAGCTCCGCCGTCAAGCAGGTCCTCCCCCCAGCCGCCGTTGATAATATCCTTGCCGCCCTGCCCGTACAGCACGTCGTCAGCGCCCTCGGGCGCGCTGTTTATCGAGGCGTTTGAATAGACCGCTCGGTGACTGGTCACACCGCGAGCAATCGTGACGGCAGCGCGCTTGACCGCCCAACCTTGTTCCAGCGCACCGGTGGTTTCGTCCCCGGATAACACATCATCGCCAGCACCGCCGATCAGGGTATCCCGGTCATTGCCACCGAGCAGAACATCTCGCGATGCCGTACCGATAAGCAAATCGTCACCTTGCCCGCCGTCGAGCCAGTCTCCGCGACTTGCCTTGCCCATGGCATCACCCTCAACCAGGGCCTTTTCGATTGTCGTCTGCTTGTCGCCGAATAATCGATCGTCTCCAGCCTTGCCGAACAATCGATCAGAACCACCCAAGCCGAGAATGACGTCGTCTGCGGCGGAACCGTAAAGTACGTCGGCCTTGTTGCGCTGTTTTACCTGGGGCAGCAGCACCACGTTGCCCAGTTCATCAAAGGAGGGCTGATCGCCGGGGACAGTTGGATCTGTGTCTTTGGCTTTCCAGTCGCCCTGAAGCGTCAAATCCGCAGCAGTGAGCGGCTGCCCCTCGTATTCAGGGAGGCGGATGCCAAGCATCCCGGGCTGGAAGTTTTTGATCACCACCAGATCGCCCTCGCCGTATTTGATGTTGAGGGTGCTTTCAACAAGCGTCAGGCTGATGGACCGATCCTCGGTAGACAAGATATTGCTCAGAGGCGCGTGGCGTTTGAGTTGGGGAATCGGCGCGCCGTTGATCCACAGTTGCCCATCGGCATTGGCCTCAAGAATCTCGTCGAGGCCATCGCCGCTGGAGAATTCATAACGGTCGTTGCCTTCGCCCCCGATCAGAGAATCGTTACCCCTTCCTCCGATCAGCACATCATCACCGGCCATCCCGTACAACACATCATTGCCGTCACCTCCGCTCAGCGAGTCATTGCCGCGACCACCTTCAATGACATCGCGACCGGCCATCCCATGGATCGAGTCATTGCCCACGCCGCCATACAGATGATCGGCATTGGCGCCACCAGCGAAAGATCGCCCGCCGTCATCACCGAACAGGGCCAGCGGGTTCAACACACCTGTGGTCATCGGCGCCTGTTTGCCTGAGGCGAGATCGGAGTAGGAAAACTGCTGCAGCGAGTGTTCGCCAAACGAGCCCTGGGTTCGGGCAATCAACCGCGCCAGCATTTGCGCTCGATCCGCCAGCCACGGCGCGGTGATGACGCCTTCGCCAGTGTGCGGATCGTAAAGTTCAAGGTTGCGGTCGGGATAAGCGTCGGCTCGCTCTATTACGACTTCACTGAGTTGCTGCAAAGAGTTGCGCAACGCCAGACCGAGCGGCGTCGCCTCGCCTGCCAGTTTCGCCCATGCATTGGCATTGCCGAACTCGCCTATTGTCCGGGTGACGATGCTTTGCGACTGCTCTGGGGAAAATGCCGAAAAGAATGCGTAAGCGTTGCTGGCGAAGGTTTCGTTGGTGGTGGGTGTGGCAGCAGAATCGCCGTCGTAAGTGCGCTTGAACATGTCGAAAAATTCGTTCTGGCCGTAGCGCAAGATCAGCTCGACCACGGCGGCAACAGGCGTGCCTTTGACTACATGCTGAATCAGCGGATTCACACTGCCACTGGCCAGCGCGATGTTGATTTGCTCGGGTACGACCGATAGCAGACTTTGCAGTGGATTGATGCCGAAATTGCTGATCGCCGCTCGCAGGCCGACGCTGTAGGCGTCGATGGCGAAGAGAATGTTTTTATAGTCGTCGAGCCGGTTGGGTTTTGCCTGGATGGGTGGGTGGGCCGCCATCTTCCGCATCCGGGTCGCCCGCAGAGATCAGTCTCCACGTTTCATAGGGAGGTTTACCGCCCAACAGGCTGAATCCGACTGTTCCAGACCAGCCGGCATTGCGTTTCACGGCGGTATCGTCCTCCCCGCAAACCTCCTTGAACAGCGCCTCGCCAATCGCGCTGGCGTCGATTTCAGCGATCTGGCTGATTGACGGAACCGTCCATGGCGCCAGTTGACCGGCAAGGGATCCGTTGATCAGGGTATTGATGAAGTTGACGGCAACCTGGTTGGATGAAAGCTGCATCAGGTCTTCACTGAAAATCGTATTCAGTCTGAGTTCACCCTGACGTGAGGTGTAACCACGAATCAGGGCCGAGTAGGCACCGTTTCCACCGTTGGCATCAATGGCCACGGCAAGCCAGAGTCTGGCGTTTTTCAGCACCTCTCCAGCCTCATTATCGACAGCGAAAACCTCAGAAATTTTTTCGCCAATAATATCGAACAGCTTTTGGTACAGGGGGGCGCAGCTTGCCCCTGCTAATTTCAGTGCATCGTACTGAAGCTGTTTTGAGCGCAGCCTCATTCCTTTGCAAATATTGGCTGCGTTGATAATCTCTGATTTTTCCATATCGCTGAATAAATAACTCATTGTTACTTCCTTGTAATAACAGAGCGTGAAAGATAGTCACTGAGATATTTGAGCATCTCAGGTGCTTCGCGTAATGACGCTAATCCGAGTCCTACGCTACCGTGCCCCCCGGAAAAGTCGAAGTTATCCAGATTGATATTGCAGAAGAAATTCAGTTTGCCGAAATCAAGATTTTCCAATTCAGCTCTGCTGAACCTTGCCAGTTTCTCGTCAGTCAGTTTTTCCTCCGACGCCGGGCGAATCAAGCCGTCACAGTTGATCAACCGAGGGGTTCCATCTCGCCGCGGCCAGCCAGTAATGACAAACGTTCTAACCGAGTCTTCATTCTTGAAATGCGGCGGAGGTGCATCCAGCCAAATCTCCAGCCCCGGATAATTCTTTAGTTTCACAATCAACTCATCCGGCCAGTTGACGTGCCGATAACCCCGTTCATGGGGCTCGGTAGTTTCTTTTCTGGTAAAAAGCCCGGCATTCAATTTATAGAGCCGCCAGCTTTCGGGGATCGGTCCCAGGCGCTGATTCTGGTGCCGGTGCAGTCCCGTCCCGGTCCACCAGAAAAGCCCCTTCAGAGCAATGGCCAGGCAAGCTTTCTTGTTCACCATTTCCGGCATGCCAACGTAAAACTCCGGGACCAGCGTCTTATCCACATAGGCGCCGCCCAATATCGGCACTTGCTGCATGCTCGCCAGTTTGTTCTGACAAGCTTTCTCGTCTGCCTGGTGAATAGCCGCCGACGCCGCGGATTGTTCTTGGCGAATATAAAATCCCGCTACGCAATAACAGACATAAAAGAACAATCCATACTTCAATAACCTTTTAAACCACCTGATCGCCTGCTTACGCGACTTCCTGGACATTTCAAACCTCCCGCTCAAACTGCGGAACGGTTGGTATGTCGTTATGTCCGGATATCGCGTTTGCAAAAACCTCAAAGTATTGGCTCACGCCCGATTCCACACTGAACCGACCTGCCGTCAACTTCGCGGCGCTGGCAAGACCATCGTACTCACCTGCCGACTGCAAAACCTTGCTTACACTGCTGGCAATTCCTTGATGGTCGAAGAAATCCACCAACATGCCATTAGCCCCATCGACAATGACTTCCCTTACCGGAGCCGTATCCGACGCAACAACCACACAACCGGACGCCATCGCCTCCAGTAACGACCACGACAAGACAAACGGATACGTCAAATAAACATGGACTTTGGAACATGCGAGAACCGCGCGGTAAGTCTGGTAAGGAAGTTTCCCTGTGAAATGCACGCTGGAGTGATCGAAACTGACCTCTGCCTCCATCCTGCTGCGCCAATCCGGATACCCGACCGGCTTACTCCCGTAACTGACACCATCACCGCCAACCATGATGATCTGCGCATCGGGGCACTCGGCCTGAATAAGCGGGATCGCTCGCATGAAACTGTGAAAGCCGCGATAAGGCTCGAGGTTTCTGGCGACATAGGTGACGATCGGCTGTCCGGCTTTGAACTCGATTCCATTGGGCAATCTGACTGCCGCGACTTTCGCCAGGTCAGAACGTTGAATCACACCTTCGTGAACTACCCGGATTGCCGACTGGTAAGCAGCCGGAAACAGGCTGCGCTGCCACTGCGTAGGCGCAATCGCGGCATCACAGTGTTCAAGATTCAACAGATGCAGCGAGTTGAGCACTCGCAGCCGTGACGACTCCCTTGTGGCTCGGCGGAATTCAGGGTCGAACCCGCAATCGGCGCCCTGCGCTCGATAGTAATACTCGCAATAGTGAATCAGCGGCGTATCGGGATAGACGTCCTTGGCGAACAGCGTTTCTCCCCATCCGGGATGAGCAAGAATGACATCTGGCTGATAACCCGAACGCTTCAGCCTGCTCAGAATTTCGAAGACCTTCTGCCCATCAATTACCGCTTGTTCGTATCGGATCAGATAGGGGTGAATATTGCCGGGCGCTCGGCTGGTCGCTCGATAGCGATGGGTGTTCACACCGTCGACGCCCGGTGCCGTGTCCCGGCCTATCGCCACGACCTCATCACCGCGGTCCAGTGCTGCCAGCACCACATGACGGAACTGACCGGGAAAATTTTGATGAATAACCAGTAGCTTCATAGCGCTGAACGTCCATTTTTCGCCGCTATCGAGCTGAGGATTGCTCGCCTCGTTCGGCATCCACGAACGCTAACAAACACCACGAAATGAAACTGTAGGACGCTTCCGGGATTGCCTTGGGAGACGGCCCACGGAACACGTTTTCGACAGGCAAAAAAAAGCGGCGCTTGATGCGCCGCTTGTTCGTTGCGGTGATTTACCAGCGGTTGCCACGGCCGTTGTAGTCACGGCGACCGCTGTGACGGTCATAGTTGCCGCGACCCCGGTGGTCGTTGTCCCAACCGCCGCGACGGTGGCCGTCCCAGCGTCCGCGATCGTTGCCGTGCCAGCGACGGCTTTCGTAATAACGCGGGGCCGGTTGATAGTAACGCGGCGCCTGGTAATAACGCGGTTGCTGGTAGTACCGCGGCGCTGGCTGGTAGTAGCGCGGCTGAGTGTAATAAGTGCCGCCGCTGCGGTAATAGGAGCCGCCACCGCTGTAATAGGCCGGTGCGGGTGATGTGTAGACCTCTGACCTGTAGTAGCTGTCTCCATAGGAATAAGGAACGCATCCGCCAAGGGAAAAAAGCATCACGGCAAGCAGTACGATTCGGCGATACATGGCGGCCTCCTGGACCGCGGGTTGGCCACACCAGCGACGCTGGCAGGCGACCGTCAGCAATTGCGTGACTGTCGAAGAATCAGACAGCGATTTCAGAATCTGGTGCGTTCCTGCAACAAGTTGAAACAAGTGATTATGAAATCTTGTTTATCCGCAAAATCAGCGACCCGTGAAGCGTAAACGCGCTGCATGACGGTGCAACCGCGCACCACCACGATGCGCTATAGCTCCCCCCGCTTCCCTCGGCAATCCAGCAGATCCCCGCCGCAGAGGCCTCGGCGCGACTTGGCACGTCTCTCGCTTTAGCAAACCTGTGCAGGAGTCATCACAGGTTCGCGGCACCACAATTTGCAATGGCTGACTAGGGTTCCGGCTCGCAAGCGCGAGTGGCTGGTCCGAGAGTTGGCGACCTCCAGTTGAGGTTACACGGCGGGACAAAAGCCCGGGAGACAAGCCACCGTTCGCGGTGCCGCGTTGCCTTCCTGTCCGCCCTCGATCAACTGGAGAATCCGCAATGATCCGACTACGTTTCCCCGCCCTGCTCGCCGCCGCCTTCGCCGCGCTCATCAGCACGCAATCTTCCGCCGCCCAGAAAGACCACTTCAGCGTGTGCTGGACGATCTACGCCGGCTGGATGCCATGGGAATACGCCGGCAGCCAGGGCATCGTCGACAAATGGGCGAAGAAATACGGGATCAAGATCGACGTCGTGCAGCTCAACGACTACGTCGAATCGATCAACCAGTACACCGCCGGCCAGTTCGACGGCTGCACCATGACCAACATGGATGCGCTGACCATTCCCGCTGCCGGCGGCGTTGACAGCACCGCGTTGATCGTCAGCGATTTCTCCAATGGCAACGACGGCATCGTGCTCAAAGGCGAAGGTAAAAAAGTCGCCGATCTGAAAGGCATGGACGTCAATCTGGTCGAGCTGTCGGTCTCGCATTACCTGCTGGCTCGCGCGCTGGACTCGGTGGACCTGACCGAGAAAGACCTGAAAGTGGTCAACACCTCCGACGCCGACATTGCCGCCGCGTTCAACACCGACGAAGTCAACGCCGTGACCACCTGGAACCCGATGCTCTCGGATATCAAGGCCAAACCCGGCGTCACCGAAGTGTTCAATTCCAGCCAGATTCCCGGCGAGATCATGGACATGATGGTGGTCAACAGCGCCACGCTCAAAGACAACCCGGCACTGGGCAAAGCGCTGACCGGGGCGTGGTTCGAAGTGGTCGCTTTGATGAACGCGAAAAATGCCGCGAGCAAAGCCGCACTGGAACACATGGCCAAGGCCTCTGGCACCGATCTCGCAGGCTTCCAGGCGCAACTGGACACCACAAAGCTGTTCGCCACGCCGAGCGAAGCGCTGAATTTCGCCACCAGCAAACAACTGCCGGACACCATGCGCAAGGTCGCTGAGTTCTCCTTCGAGCACGGCCTGCTCGGCGAAGGCGCGAAGGACCCCAGCGCGGTCGGCATGTCCTTCGCCAACGGCGTGACCAGCGGCGACACCGCCAATCTCAAGCTGCGTTTCGATCCGACCTACGTGCAGATGGCCGCCGACGCCAAGCTGTAAGCCACAGAGGATTTGGCCATGCGCCTGATCAATCGCCACCCCGATCGCCCGAGTCGCTTGTTGCTGGTGATCCTGCCGTTCGCGCTTGTCCTGTTCGCCTACTTCACAGGCTCGGCCGAGCGCCTGGCGGACAACCCCAACGACAAACTGCTGCCCAGCGCCGTGCAGATGAGCGACGCGGTAAAACGCCTGGCCTTCAACGCCGACAGCCGCACCGGTGAATACCTGCTGTGGCAAGACACTGCGTCGAGTCTGCGCCGTTTGGCCATCGGCCTCGGCATCGCGGCGCTGGCGGGTCTTTGCCTCGGTATTGCGGCGGGCACCCTGCCGCTGTTCGGCGCGCCGTTGTCGCCGTTGCTGACGGTGCTGTCGATGGTGCCGCCGCTGGCGATCCTGCCGATTCTGTTCATCGTCTTCGGCCTGGGCGAGTTGTCGAAGGTCATGCTGATCGTCATCGGCATCACGCCAGCGCTGGCCCGGGATCTGGAACAGCGTGCCCGTGACATTCCAGTCGAACTGCTGATCAAGGCGCAGACCCTCGGCGCCTCGACCTGGACGCTGATGCTGCGCGTGGTCTTGCCGCAGCTGTTGCCGCGCTTGCTGATCTCGCTGCGCTTGATGCTCGGTTCGGCGTGGCTGTTCCTGATTGCCGCCGAAGCGATCGCCTCCACCGATGGCCTCGGCTACCGGATCTTTCTGGTGCGGCGCTACCTGGCGATGGATGTGATCCTGCCCTACGTGGTGTGGATCACCCTGCTCGCCTGGCTGATGGACTGGGGCTTGAAACAGCTGACCCAGCGCGCTTTCCCTTGGTACGAGGGAGCGGCAAAATGAGCTTCATCACAGTAAAAAACGTCTGGCAGCAGTACGCCGATCAAGTGGTGCTGGAAGGCTTGAACCTGAGCGTCAGCGAAGGCGAGTTCTGCACCTTGGTCGGCGCCTCCGGTTGCGGCAAATCGACCTTCCTGCGCCTGCTGCTCGGCCAGGAAAGCGCCAGTCGCGGGGAGATTCTGCTCGACGGCCAGCCCTTGGCCAGCGAGCCGGATGCCAGCCGTGGCGTGGTCTTCCAACGCTACTCGGTGTTCCCGCACCTGAGCGTGCTCGACAACGTCGCCCTTGGTCTCGAATTGCCGCGCGCGCCCTTGCTCGGCCGGCTGTTTGGCAGCGCCAAACGCGAGGCCCGCGAACAGGCTGCAGCCCTGCTGACAAAAGTCGGCCTCGGCCATGCGCTGGACAAGTACCCGGCACAGCTGTCCGGCGGCATGCAGCAACGCTTGGCCATCGCTCAGGCGCTGATCATGAAGCCGCGCGTGTTGCTGCTCGACGAGCCCTTCGGCGCGCTGGATCCGGGCATCCGCAAAGACATGCACGCGCTGCTGCTGGAGCTGTGGCGCGAGACGCAACTGACGGTGTTCATGGTCACCCACGACCTGTCGGAAGGCTTCAGCCTCGGCACGCGTCTGCTGGTGTTCGACAAGGTGCGCCTCGACCCGCACGCCCCCGGCGCCTACGGCGCACGCATCACCTACGACATCCCGTTGAACAGCGACCGCCGCGCCCAGCGCGCCGCCGTCGAGGCCCTGCCGCTACCGCTGGCGGGCACCCTTCGCACTGCTTGAGAGGACTGCTCCAATGACTGATTCAATCCAACTCTTCCCACCCTTCGCTGAAGAACTGCTGCCGGGCGGCGGCCACCGTTCGTTCGTGCTCAAGCGCGGCCAATTGCTGCGTCTGACCGACCTGCGCGGCGGCGCCAATGTCAGCCTGACCTTGCTCAATGCCAACGAAAAAACCGAGCGGCTGAACCTGCCCGACAGCCTCAAATGCCAGCACACCGCCAAGCTCACCGCCGGCCACTGCCTGTACTCGGACATGGGCCGCGTACTCGCCGCGATCAGTGCCGACACCTGCGGCTGGAGCGACAGCCTCGGCGGCGTGCTGTGCGCGCAAGAGGTCGCCGAAAAATACGGCCAGGGCCGCTATCAGGAATTGCGCAACGGCTTCTTTCGCAACGGCACCGACAACTTGCTGGTGGAACTCGGCAAGTGGGGCCTGGGCCTGTCCGACCTGCTGATGACCCTCAATCTGTTCAGCCGCGTGAACGTCGATGAGGCCGGGCGTTTCCACTTCGTCGAGGGCAATTCGAAGGCCGGCGACTACATCGAGTTATACGCGCCGATGGACACTTTGGTGGTGCTCACCGCCCTGCAACATCCGATGGACCCGTCCCCCGAATACGCCCCGAAACCCTTGAAGCTGAGCTGGATGAACGCCGACGCCAGCGTCGCCGAACATTGCCGCATTTCGCGCCCGGAAAACGAGCGCGGCTTCATCAACACCGACCGTTTGTTCGCCTGAGGATCGCTGCCATGTCACTCGCAATCGCCACTTCGCACAAGCAAGCCGACAGCGCGATCTACCGCGCGACCATTCCCGCCGGCGAGCCCTGGCTGATGGAGGTCAAGGCCGGGCAGACCCTGCGCATCCTTGATCTGGAAGGCAATCAGGCGGTCGACACCTTGTTCTACAGCCTCGCCAACCCCAAGGAACGCTACGACGTGCAACGCACCTTGCGCCGGCAGAACAGCGTCTACCTGAGCACCGGCAGCGTGCTGTATTCCAACCTCGGCCAGCCGATGCTGACCATCGTTGCCGACACCTGCGGGCGCCACGACACCCTCGGCGGCGCCTGCGCGCAAGAGAGCAACACCGTGCGCTACGCCCTGGAAAAACGCTACATGCACAGCTGCCGCGACAACTACCTGCGCGCCTGCGCCCACGACGGCCGATTGAGCAAGAGCGACATCGGGCCGAACATCAATTTCTTCATGAACGTGCCAGTAACGGCGGATGGCGGGCTGACCTTCGAGGACGGTATTTCGGCGCCGGGCAAGTACGTTGATTTGCGCGCGGAGATGGACGTCATCGTGCTGATTTCCAACTGTCCGCAGTTGAACAACCCGTGCAATGCCTACAACCCGACTCCGGCGGAGTTGCTGGTATGGAACTGACCATCAGCCGTTTACGCCGTTGGCTTTTTGCACTGTGCCAGGCGCGTTCCGGGCAGTGCCTGAAATCCACCAGACAACCCTGAACCCTGTGGGAGCGAGCCTGCTCGCGAATGCGCCGTGTCATTCAGCATTGATGTGGCTGATCCACCGCCTTCGCGAGCAGGCTCGCTCCCACAGGGAGTTTGCGGTGGGTTTGAGTGAAGTGTGTTTTTTCCATCCGGGACGGCCCGGATGTCTGTCGAAAAACAGCGGGACGGCCCGCTTCCCCTTCAGGGGTTATGCCATGTTCGAAAAAATCCTTATCGCCAACCGTGGCGCGATCGCCTGTCGCATCCTGCGCACGATTGACGTGCTGAAGGCCAAAGGTGTCGCCGTGTACTCAGAAGCCGATGCCGCCAGCCTGCACATCTCACAGGCCGCTGAAGCGTACAGCCTGGGCGAAGGCGCGGCGTCCGCGACCTATCTGGCCGTCGACAAAATCCTCACGATCGCCAAACAAAGCGGCGCCACCGCCATTCATCCCGGCTACGGATTTCTCTCCGAGAACGCAGCGTTCGCCGAAGCCTGCGAAGCGCAGGGCATCGCCTTCATCGGACCGACGCCGGAGCAATTGCGGGTATTCGGCCTCAAGCACACTGCTCGCGCGTTGGCCAAACAGCACGGCGTACCCATGCTCGAAGGCACCGACCTGCTCGACAGCCTCGATTGCGCGCTGAGCGCCGCCGAACAGGTCGGCTACCCGGTAATGCTGAAAAGCACCGCTGGCGGTGGTGGCATCGGCATGCGCGTGTGCCGCAGCGCCAATGAATTGAGCGAATCATTCGAAGCGGTGAAACGCCTCGGCCAGAACAACTTCAGCGACGCTGGGGTGTTCATCGAGAAGTACATCGAACGCGCGCGGCATCTGGAAGTGCAGGTGTTCGGCGACGGCTGCGGTGAAGTCATCGCTCTCGGCGTGCGCGACTGCTCGGTGCAGCGGCGCAACCAGAAAGTCCTCGAAGAAACCCCGGCGCCGAGCCTGCCCGAAGGCATGGCCGATGAGCTGTGCGCGGCGGCGATCAAACTGGCGCGAGCGGTGAATTACCGCAGCGCCGGCACCGTCGAATTCGTCTTCGACAGCGAGGCTCAGCGTTTTTATTTCCTTGAAGTGAACACGCGGCTGCAGGTCGAGCACGGCGTCACTGAACAGGTGTGGGATGTGGACCTGGTGCGCTGGATGATCGAGCTGGCCGCCGGTGATCTGCCACCGCTGCGCGAGTTGTATCAAGGCCTGGAACCGCAGGGCCATGCGATTCAGGCACGTCTGTACGCGGAAGATCCGGGGCGTGATTTCCAGCCAAGCCCGGGCCTGCTGACCGCTGTGCAATTTGCGCCCGCCAACGGCGTTGAGTTGCGCATCGACACCTGGGTCGAGGCCGGCGTGGAAATCCCGCCGTATTTCGATCCGATGATCGCCAAGCTCATCGCGTGGGCGCCGAGTCGCGAACAGGCTCGCGCCGAACTCAATCAGGCATTGGGCGATAGCCTGCTATATGGCGTGGAAACCAACCGCGATTACCTGCGCCAGATTCTGCTCGATACTCCATTCGCCAGCGGCCAGCCGTGGACCCGTTGCCTGGAAAATCTGCTGTATCACGCCAATACCTTCGAGGTGCTCAGCGCCGGCACGCAGACCAGCGTGCAGGACTATCCCGGACGCCTCGGTTACTGGGCCGTCGGCGTGCCTCCGTCGGGGCCGATGGACAGCCGAGCGCTGCGTCTGGGCAATCGTCTGCTCGGCAATGAACAAGGCGCGGCCGCGCTGGAAATCACCATGAGCGGGCCGATCCTGCGTTTTAATTGTGATGCCGTCGTCGCAGTCACTGGCGCACCGATTGCCCTGACGCTAGACGCTGAACCGGTGCCGATGAACACCGCGCTGCTGATCCCGGCCGGCGCGACGTTGCAGCTGGGCAGCATCAGCGGCGCCGGCGCGCGCAGTTATCTGTGCCTGCGCGGCGGCGTGCAGGTGCCGGATTATCTGGGCAGCAAAAGTACCTTCACCCTCGGCCAGTTTGGCGGGCATGGCGGTCGCGCATTGAGGGCCGGTGATGTCTTGCATCTGCCGGCATTGACCGAGCGCAGCGCCGGCCAGCAACTGGCCGAACAGCTCATCACTGCGCTGCCGAGCGTGCGCCAGATCCGGGTGATCTACGGCCCGCACGGCGCGCCGGAGTACTTCAGCGAAAACTACATCGCCACATTCTTCGCGACCCAGTGGGAAGTGCATTTCAACTCCAGCCGCACCGGCGTGCGCCTGATCGGGCCGAAGCCTGAGTGGGCGCGTGAGGATGGCGGTGAAGCGGGTCTGCACCCGTCGAACATCCATGACAATCCGTATGCGATTGGTGCGGTGGATTTCACCGGGGACATGCCGGTGATCCTCGGCCCGGATGGCCCGAGTCTGGGCGGATTTGTCTGCCCGGTGACGGTGATCGAGGCGGATCTGTGGCAACTGGGGCAGCTCAAGGCGGGCGATAAAATTCAGTTCATCGCCGTCGACCTCGGCACCGCCCGCGATCTCGCCCTGAAATGGGATGCACCCTGTGGGAGCTGGCTTGCCAGCGATGGCGCCCGATTTGACACCGCATCAACTTCATCGCTGGCAAGCCAGCTCCCACAAGGGATTGTGTCGCCTGTGGTTCTTGAGTTGGGTCAAGGTGATCGGCGGCTTGTCGGCCGGGTTTCTGGCGACACTCATTTACTGCTGGAAATCGGCGCGCCGGAGCTCGATCTGGTCCTGCGCTTTCGCGCCCACGCGCTGATGCAAGCGCTGCAAAGCCAAGCCCTGCACGGCGTGATCGACCTAACCCCGGGCATCCGCTCGCTGCAAATCCACTACCAGCCGGAGCGACTGCCGCTGGCCGATCTGCTCGGCATCATCGCTGGCGAATGGGACGCGGTGTGCGCCGCCAAGGATTTGCAGGTGCCATCGCGCATCGTGCATCTGCCGCTGTCGTGGGACGACCCGGCCTGCCAGTTGGCGATCGAGAAATACATGACCACCGTGCGCAGGGACGCGCCGTGGTGCCCAAGCAATCTGGAGTTCATCCGGCGCATCAACGACCTGCCGAATCTCGACGAAGTGCAGCGCACGGTGTTCGATGCGAGCTATCTGGTGATGGGCCTTGGCGACGTTTACCTCGGCGCGCCGGTGGCCACGCCGCTCGACCCGCGTCATCGTCTGGTGACCACCAAGTACAACCCGGCACGCACCTGGACCGCCGAGAATTCGGTGGGCATCGGCGGCGCCTACCTGTGCGTGTACGGCATGGAAGGCCCGGGCGGTTATCAGTTTGTCGGGCGCACTCTGCAGATGTGGAATCGCTATCGCGAAGTCGCCGCGTTCGACGGCAAACCGTGGCTGCTGCGCTTCTTCGATCAGATCCGCTTCTACCCGGTCAGCGCCGAAGAACTGCTGCGCATCCGCCGCGATTTCCCCCTTGGGCGCTTTGATCTGAACATCGAACACAGCCAGCTCAACCTCGCCGACTATCAGGCATTTCTCAGTCAGGAAGCCGCGGGCATCAGCGCTTTCCGTGCGCAGCAACAGGGCGCGTTCAAGGCTGAACGCGAGCGCTGGATCGCCAGCGGCCAGGCGCATTTCGACAGCGAAGAAGCCGTGCCTGACGCCAGCGAAGAAGCACCGCTGCAGAGCGGTGAACACAGCGTCGACAGCCACATCGCCGGCAACCTCTGGCAGGTGCAGGTCGAGGCCGGCCAGCGTGTCGCGGCGGGCGATGTGCTGGTGATTCTCGAGTCGATGAAGATGGAAATCCCTGTGCTCGCACCGCTGGCCGGCGTGGTGCGAGAGATCCGCGTGCAGCCCGGTTCGGCGGTGCGCGCCGGACAACGGGTGGTGGTGCTGGAACTCGACTGAAGCCATTTCTGAAAAGGATCAACCGATGAATCTGCAACTCGATGCACTGCGCCAGGCCTATCGCAATGGCGACACCACACCGCGCCAACTGCTGCTGCAATTGCGCGAAAAAGCCGCTGCGCTGAATCCCGACTATCACCTGTTCATCCACCTGCTCAGCGTCGATGAACTGGAGCCGTATCTGGCCGCCCTCGACGGTCGTGACCTCGACAGTTCGCCGCTGTATGGCGTGCCGTTCGCGATCAAGGACAACATCGATCTGGCCGGCATTCCCACCACCGCCGCGTGCCCGGCGTTTGCCTATGTGCCGCAACAGTCGGCGACCATCGTCGAGCAACTGTTGGCGCTGGGCGCGATACCGCTGGGCAAGACCAATCTCGATCAGTTTGCCACCGGCCTCAATGGCAGCCGCTCGCCTTATGGTGCGTGCCCGAACAGTGTGCTGGCGGAGTATCCGTCCGGCGGTTCCAGCGCGGGTTCATCACTGGCGGTAGCACTGGGTGTGGCGAGTTTTGCCTTGGGCACTGACACCGCCGGTTCCGGGCGCGTGCCGGCGGCGCTGAATAATCTGGTGGGCTTGAAGGCGAGCAAGGGCCTGATTTCCACCGCTGGCGTGCTGCCGGCGTGCCGCACGCTGGATTGCGTAACCACCTTCACCGCCACTGCTCGCGAGGCCAGTCAGTTGTTGGCGTTGACAGCCAAACATGATCCTCGCGATGAATACAGCCGACGCAACCCGGCATGGAACGACGGCTCGGCATTCGGCGCGGTACGGCCGTTTCGCTTCGGCGTGCCACGGGCGCAGGACCTTGAATTTTTCGGCTGCAACGAAGGGCCGCAACTGTTCGCAGCGGCCATCGAACGGCTCAAGGCTCTGGGTGGCGAAGCGGTCGAACTGGACCTGTCGCCATTTCTCGAAGCAGCGCGGTTGCTTTACGACGGGCCTTGGGTCGCCGAGCGTTACAGCGTCGCCGGTGAGCTGATGGAGCAGAATCCCGAAGCGGTGCTGCCAGTGATCCGTGCGGTGCTGGCCAAGGCTCCGGCAGTGACTGGCGTGCAGACCTTCCGCGCGCAATATCGATTGCAGGCGCTGAAGGCCCTCTGCGACGAGGCCCTGGAAAATCTCGACTGCGTACTGACGCCGACCATCGGCCGTCCAGTGACGTTGGCCGAGCTTGCGGCCGAGCCGGTGCTGCGCAATTCCGAACTCGGCTATTACACCAACTTCATGAACCTGCTCGACTACGCCGCCGTCGCCGTGCCGACCGCGTTCATGAGCAACGGTTTGCCGTGGGGCGTAACGCTGTTCGGGCGGGTGTTTACCGATCAATATCTGTTGAGCGTGGCCGATGCCTTGCAGCGCCAGCAGGACAGCGCCCTGCCAGCTCCGGCGAACGCTGCGCGCAATGACCGTGCACGATTGGTGGTCTGTGGTGCGCACTTGCAAGGGCTGGCACTGAACTGGCAACTGACCCAGCGTGGCGGGCGCTTGCTGGAAACCACGTTCAGTTCGCCGGACTATCGACTGCACGCCCTCGCCGGCGGCCCGCCATTGCGGCCGGGCATGGTACGGGTCAAGGACGCCGGCGTGGCGATTGCCGTGGAGGTGTGGGAATTGCCGAGCAGTGAGCTGGGCTCGTTTCTGACCGGGATTCCGGCGCCGCTGGGTTTGGGCAAGGTGCAACTGGCGGATGGGCGCTGGGAGAGCGGGTTTATCTGTGAGCCGTATGGGTTGGAGGGTGCGGTGGATATCAGTCATTTGGGGGGATGGCGGGCGTATCTGGCATCCCGGGGCTGATCCGAAAGCTCGCCTCACCCTGGCCCTCTCCCCCCCAGGAGAGGGCCAGGGTGAGGCGATTGTCCATCGGTTGCCATTGGCTGATACCGAGTCGATCACAGATTTTCCATCACCCACAATCCAGCTCCCTCTCCCCCGGGAGAGGGCTGGGGTGAGGGGCTGCGATTTCCCTGACACACCGCTACGTCATATCCCCCGCCATTTCAGGCACAAATCCCGCAGTGTTTTCCCGACCATCCCACTAGAATGCATCCCATCGGGCCACTGCCAACGGATCTGCCATGCCGCTTCGTTCTCCCTTGTACTCGCAACGTTCCCTGGTGCTCACCCTGGTCGCCCTGCTCGGCGCCGGCTTTCTCGCCACGTCACTGTTGAGCTACTTCGCCTCCCGCGAGTCGATCCGCGACAACATCGTCAACACTGAACTGCCACTGACCTCCGACACGGTCTATTCGGAAATCCAGAAAGATCTGGTCCGGCCGATCCTGATTTCCTCGATGATGTCCCGTGACACGTTCATGCGCGACTGGGTGGTTAACGGCGAGCAGAATCCCGAGCAGATGACCCGCTATCTCGACGAGGTCATGACCCATTACGGCGCCTACACGGCGTTCTTCGTTTCCAATGCCACGCTCACCTACTACCACGCCAAAGGCGTGCTCAAGCAGGTCAAAGTCGATGAACCGCGCGACACCTGGTACTTCCGCGTGCGCGACATGCAGGACCCGTACGAGATCAACGTCGACCCGGATCTGGCGAATAAGGACAACCTGACGTTCTTCATCAACTACAAGGTCTACGACTACCACAACCGCTTCATCGGTGCAGCGGGCGTGGGCCTCACCGTGGATGCGGTGATCAAGCTGATCGACAAGTATCAACAGCGCTATCAACGCAGCGTGTACTTCGTCGATACCTTCGGCCGGCTCGTATTGACCGGTGCCGAGGGTGGCCCGGAAGGCGCGCACATCGGCCAGAGTCTTGGCGAACTGGAGAGCATGAAAAGTCTGGTCAGCCAGTTGCCCAAGCCGCACAGCGGCAGCTACGAATATTCCACTCAGGGCCAAGGGCATTTTCTCAACGTGCGGTTTATCCCCGAGTTGAACTGGTACCTGTTCGTCGATAAACGCGAGGATGGCGCGCTGAGCGAGATCCGCCAGTCGCTGTATCTCAATCTGCTGATCTGCCTGCTGGTGACGTTGATCGTGCTGGCGCTGCTCAATCGGGTCATCAAGCGCTTCCAGGCGAAGATTCAGGCGCACGCCACCCTCGACAGTCTCACTGAACTGCCGAACCGACGCGGTTTCGACATCCTCGCCGCGCAAGCGCTGCACGAGGCCCAACGAGAAACCAGGCCGCTGACCGCGTTGTTGCTCGACCTCGACCACTTCAAAGCGTTGAACGACACCTACGGCCACATGGCCGGCGATCAGGTGTTGATCGGTTTCGCCCGTGACCTGCAAAGTTGCCTGCGTCACGCCGACATCGTCTGCCGCTGGGGCGGTGAAGAGTTTATCGTTCTGTTGAAAGATACCGACGGCGAGACCGGGCAGAAAATCGCCGAGAAAATCCGTCAACACGTCGAGCAACACGAATATGCCTACGATGGCCACAGCCTGCATCTGACCGTGAGCATCGGCGCCACCACCGTGCAACGCGATGACACCTTGCACACTCTGCTGTCGCGGGCCGATCATGCGATGTACCGCGCCAAGCAAACCGGGCGCAACCGCACCTGCATGGAAATGCCGCACTCGACCTATGCCTGATAACGACGTCAAACCCGACCACTGCCCGGCCTGCGGCGCCCGCAACGACTGCAGCCTCGCGGACCCACGCACCGCCGACCGCGAATGCTGGTGTTACGGCGTAACCATCGACCCGGCGGTGCTCGAAGCGCTGCCGGTCGAGTTGCGCAATCAAGCCTGCCTGTGCCCGCGTTGCGCGCAGGTCGAAGCGCAACTGCAAGCAGGCCGGCGGCCGATCCCGTAAGATGCGCGGCCCTTTGTCCGTTGAATTCTGACCATGCGCGTCGACCGTTTCCTCAGCAATCTGCCTCGCTACAACCGTCAGCAGGTTCGCCTGTTGCTGGTAGAAAAGCGCGTGCGGATTGACGGGAAAGTCGTCAGCGACCCGCACAGTGACGTGCAGGAATTCAGTCGGGTCGAAGTCGACGATGAGGTGCTGCAAAGTGGCAAACCGACGCGCTATTTCATGCTGCACAAACCGCCGGGCTGCGTCAGCGCCACCCGTGATCCGCAGCATGCGACCGTGCTCGACCTGCTCGATGAACCGCACAAGGACGACCTGCACATCGCCGGACGTCTGGATTTCAACACCACCGGGCTGATGCTGATCACCAACGATGGCGCCTGGTCGCGGCGCCTGACGCAGCCGCAAACCAAACTGCCGAAGGTCTATTACGTCGAAACCGAGCAGGACATTGACGCGAGCTACGCGTTGAAATTTGCCGAGGGCATCTACTTCGCTTTCGAAGATCTGACCACGCTACCGGCGCAGCTTGAGCTGCTCGGCCCACGCTCGGCGCGGCTGAGCATCGTTGAAGGCCGCTACCATCAGGTCAAGCGCATGTTTGGGTTTTTCAACAACAAAGTCTTGCGCCTGCACCGCGAATCCGTGGGTGAACTGGCGCTCGATCACGCGCTAAAACCGGGCGAGTACCGCGCTTTGCGCACCGAAGAGATTCATTTGTTCTAAGCCGCCGACCGCTCAGCCGAAGTTGTCGAACAATTCGCCGACGGCACTTGCGTGATCCTGAGTCCCCTGCTTGAATCAGGACGTCGGCCGAAATGTGACCGATGAGTCACCACATACTTCCAAGAAACTTTTTGTCGGTCGTCTGCCCTCAAGGGCTGCGCCTCAGCCGGCAATCTGCCCGCCAATAACAACACCCGTCGACCTGCCGTAACGGATCGACATGGGCCAGCAAATTCCAGGCGTATGCCTACCTGTCACAAAGCTCGTGCAATCTCGATTGCGCGCATACCCGCTTGCTTGCCAGGAGTCTTATGACATGAGGCCAGAAATCGCTGTGCTGGATATACAGGGTCAGTATCGGGTTTACACGGAGTTCTATCGCGCAGACGCCGCAGAAAAGACCATCATTCTGGTCAACGGCTCGATGGCCACGACTGCGTCGTTTGCACAGACCGTGAAAAACCTGCACCCGCAATTCAACGTGGTCTGCTATGACCAGCCCTACGCGGGCCGCTCAAAAGCCCACAACCGGCATGAGAAACATCTTACGAAGGAAGTCGAAGGGCAGATTCTGCTGGAGCTGATCGACCACTTCGCTGCCGAGCACGTGCTGTCGTTCTCCTGGGGCGGTGCGGCAACATTGGTCGCCCTCGCCCAGCAGCCCCGGCGCATCGAAAAAGCCGTGATCAGCTCATTCTCGCCGGTGATCAATGCGCACATGCTCGATTACCTTGAGCGCGGCGTCGATTACCTCGGCAGCCGCGACGGCGACAGGGTCGGCCATCTGGTCAACAACACGATTGGCAAACACCTGCCGTCGCTGTTCAAACGCTTCAACTATCGCCACGTCAGCAGCCTCGCCGAGCATGAATACGGGCAGATGCACTTTCACATCAACGACGTCCTGCACAGCGATCGGCAGTGCTATCTGAATGCGGCGAAAAAGATCAACGTGCCGGTGCTGTTCCTGAACGGTGAATGGGACGAATACACCGCCGCTGAAGACGCACGCCTGTTTGGCAATCACGTAGCGCAAAGCAGCTTCACTACCCTGCAAGCCACCGGGCACTTCCTCGACATGGAGCACAAAGCCGCCTGCCGCGACAGCCAGAACGCTCTGCTCGGCTTCCTGAAACCTGCGCCGCAAGCCAGCCGAACGCGCTACTCGTTTATGCAGGATCACCATGCCCTGGCCATTTGAAACAGCGTCATCGCGGGCAAGGCTGCGAGCTTGAAGTGCCTGTTGCACCGGCGCAGCCCTTGCTCGCGATCGACCGATTTCTGCGTGGCAAGGCCCTCGCAGAGAAAAGAAAACTTCAAATCCGTGGCCGAGTCTGGTACAAAGTCAGCCGCTCTGAGCGGGTATAGTTTAGTGGTAGAACGAAAGCTTCCCAAGCTTTAGATGAGGGTTCGATTCCCTCTACCCGCTCCACCGAATATTGATCTCGCGTTGTGTCGTCTGACGCGGGATGCAGGAATGGAAAAAACCGGTCTTGATGGCCGGTTTTTTTGTGCGTGGGATTTGAGATCTGGTTACCAGCGCAGACCAATTCAGAGGATCACAGACGGAGCAATCACATGAAATTCGGATCCGAAAAGGAATCCACCAGTCCGTTCGCAGACTTCATCCGAAATGCTAAATCGGAGAAGAAAAAGCGTGTTTACAGCGAAGTGCTGACCGAAGCTACCAAAAAGCAGATTGAAGTGATGCTGGCGGCACGTGAGAAGCAAGCGTGACGGTGCTGAGAGAGTAAAGTAGAGCCTGGCACGCGCCGGGCTTTTTATTGGGCAGTTGTCACGGCGTGTTGGAATTGCCTTGCTGGTCGCTTTTTAGCGGCTGGGATTTGAAATGTCAGCGTCAACATCTATCAGAACGAACAATGCTGCCCACCCGTCTGCAGCTTGCTTCCTCGAAATCCAGATGCAGCCTCGCCAGTACATTGAAGATCGGCTCCCCGGCTTTGTGCGGGACATTCAATCGAGTTAATACTTTCTTCCAGTTGGCGAGCGCAGCGAGAGTCTGCTCGATATATTCCTCGGCCTTGAGGAACTGACCGAGTTGTGTTCAAGAGATGCGCCGACCTGAGATAACGTGGCGAACTCAAGAAAGTTAGCGGCGTGATTCAGCGAGTCGCAACAATAAACAGCCGTGGAAACGGCAGCAGCACCGAGCCGTCAGCCAAGGCCGGATAAGCCTTGGCAACCTCCGCCAGATACCGCTGCAGATACTGCGCCCGCTCCTCCTCGGTCAATGGGCTCAGGAATGGAATCAACCCGCTACCCTTGAACCACTCCACCACCCCCGCCGCACCATCGCGAAGTTGGTGGTGATAGGTGGTGCGCCACACATCGACCCGCGCGCAGTGCGGCCGCAGGATTGAAAAATACTCACTGGCACTGGCCATGTCGGTACGCTGCCCGGCAGCGTCTGCGAGCTTGCTCGCCCACGGCCCATTGGCGGCGACTTCACGCATCAAACGGTGGGACGGTTCGTTGAGGTTGTCCGGCATCTGAATCGCCAGGCTGCCACCATCTGAAAGCTTGCTCGCCAAGGCTGGCAGCAACGAAGCGTGATCAGGCACCCATTGCAAAACCGCGTTGGCGAAAATCACATCGAACGGGCCTTGATCAGTCCACTTGTCGATCTCGGCCACCTCGAACAGCACATCAGGCAAGCGCTTGCGCGCGGCGGCGATCATGTCCGCCGAACTGTCCAAGCCACTGACCCCAGCCTCGGGAAAACGCTGCACCAGCAACTCGGTGGAATTGCCCGGCCCGCAACCAATATCCATCACCGCCCGCGGCTGTGCCGTGAGTGTTGCCGCCAGCAGATCACGGGCCGGGCGGGTGCGTTCATCTTCGAAAGCGACGTATTGCTTGGCAGACCAGCTCATTGCGTTCTCCTGTCGAGGGTGTTCTGGCAACTGCCGACACAATACAGCGATCCGTGCGGCACGCCTTCCCTACCAAAGTCCTGCACCGAAACTTGTAAACAGAATTTTCAGCGCAACGCTGATGTCTGAATTTCAAGCTCCCAAAACAAGGACTCCCATCATGAAATTCGCAAAAATTGCCCAAAAACTTGCCCTGTGGGCCGGTAGCCCGAAGACGTTCATGGGGGCGTTGATCCTGATCGGGTTGTGGGGTTTGAGCGGGCCGATTTTTGGTTACAACGACACTTGGCAGCTGATCATCAATACATCGACGACGATCATCACGTTCCTGATGGTGTTCCTGATTCAGAACACGCAGAACCGCGATACCGACATTCTGCATTTGAAGCTCGATGAGCTGTTGCGGGTGAACAAGGAGGCGCAGAACGCAATGCTCGGGCTGGAGGCGCTGGATTTGCAGCAATTGGAGGCGCTGCGCCAGCACTACCGAGCATTGGGTGAAAATCAGGTGTTCGATCTTGAAGGGCTTGGCGACAAGAGCAAGCCAAAGCAGGATTTGAATGAGTGCTGAGCAAATCCAGTGCGTAACCACAACTGTGGGAGCGAGCCTGCTCGCGAAAACGGAGGGTCAGTCAACACATCATTGACTGAGACACCGCTTTCGCGAGCAGGCTCGCTCCCACAGGGCAAGCACCGCATTTCAACTGAAGGTCTCGCTCGCACTACAACAATAAGGCGAAGTTAACGACTGGCCTGCAACGCTCGAGCTTTCTCCAGATGGCTTTGCAGTTTCGGCAAGGTCTCATCGGCAAACGCTTTGATTTCCGGCACGTCGGTGGTTTGCGCCTGCTGCTCGATCTGGCTGATGGCCTCTTCAGTCGCTTTGACCTGGCTCGCGGCGTAGGCCTGATCAAACGTCGCGCCGTCCTTCACTTCCGGCATCAGCTCTTTGGCCTTGTCGGCGAGCTCTTCGCGGGGGGCCACCGGCAGGTCGAGTTTCTTGGCGATTTTCGCCAGATGCTGGTTGGCCGTGGTGCGGTCGTTGATGACAACGATAGTGTAATCCTTGACCTCTTTCGATTCGGTCTTGCCATGGGCCTGACGGCTGGCTTCGATGTCGGCCATGCCTTTGGCGGAGGCATCGTTGATGAATTCGGCTGGCGACTGGGCAAACGCCGTGCTGGCGCACAGGCCCAGCAGGGTTGCAAAACTGGCGTTACGTAAACGGGTGGCCATCCGGCTCATGGTCGCGCCCTCCTTCGTGAGAAATTCAAGCGGGCCGTGATTCGCCCGCTGCTCAAATAGTCGCGGCGGACAATTGTCCGCCTCAGTTAGGAAGGCTTTTACGGTCAAAGGTTTAAAAAAACTGCCGCAGGCGCGACGAACGGTTCAGTCACTATTTGCTCAGCATCAGCCCTTGTCGGGCATCAAACCCGGCAGCGCGTGCACCAGTGCGTTAATGGCAAAACCGATAAACATCACGCCGCACAAACGGGTGATCAGCAATTCGTGACGTTGATACACCATGCGCACTCGCTGTGCGCCGACCACGCCGATGAGGATAGCGTAAGCCAGCGCACCGCCGATAAAGCTCAGGGCGATCAGCGCCGGCAGCATCGACCAGTTGAGCAGTTCGGCGCGGCTCGACAGCAGCGCCGTAAAGGTCGCCACCGCCACCGGGTAGGCCTTGGGATTGGTCAGGCCGAAGACGATGCCGTGCCAGAACGGCTGCCGCGCCGCGCCTTGCGCCTCGTCGCCGCTACGGCGTTGGGCACGCACCGCACGCCAGCCGAGCCAGAACAGGTACAACGCGCTGAGCACGCCGAGTACATCGAACGCGGTGCTACCGATCTCACGGGCGCCGACGATTGCCACCAGCGCGGTACTGCACCAGATCACGTCGCCGAGCAGATGCCCACACAGAAACCCCGCCCCGGCCCGCCGCCCATGGGCCGCGCCAATGCCGAACACCGCCAGCACGCCCGGCCCGGGGGTGATCCCGTAGATGAAACCCGAAGCCAGAACGGCCAACAGCAATGATGGAGTCATGGAAAACCTGCGAGCGCCAGAACACGTGGCGGCCAGTCTATATCAGCCGACTGCGCCCGATCACTGCGCGTCGTTAAAACGCATGCCGGGGTACGGTTTCTGCCGACACGCAGCCAGCCGCGATTGCAAATCGCCGACATGGGCTTCCAGCTTGTGCCCGTCGGGGTCGAGAAAGTAGAACGACGCGCCCTCGCTACGGTTGTCTCGCCACTGCGGCACCTGAGCCGATTTCAACGTCTCAACCAGTGAAGTGAAGTCTGCCGCGCTCACGCTCAAAGCGTAATGGGTATAGTCCGCGCCCGGCTCCCCACTGCGCTGAGGATCTTCTGACAAGCACAACCACAGTCCGGGCAGTGACAAATAGGCGCCGTTATCCCACGTCGCTTCAACGTCCAATTGCAGCACATCGCGATAGAACGCCAGACTGCGCTGCAGATCGCGGACGGCCAGGGTCAGGTGGTTAAGACCGGTAAGCATCGAATCAGTAACCTCTGAGGTCTTCGGGAACGACATATTGCTGGCCGTCGTAGATCAGGGTGACCTGGGTGTTCTTCAGGTTGGTGGTTTTCGAAGCGCATTGTTTGCCCGAAGTGAAAGACTCCATCAACGAACCGCTGGAACTGACGATCAGATCCGCAAACCCGTTGTGGCTGGATGAGCCGATTTCGACAGTCCTGCGAATGCGTGTGTCTCGCGTATCGCACTCCCCGGTACCCTCACCGAAATCCTTGCGCACCACCAGGCCTTCCAGCACTGGGCGTAAGCGATTGCCTTCGCGAACATACAAAGCCAGGTCGGTTTTGGAGTACGGATTCGCTCTGGAACCGTGGCTCATGAACGTCGATCGCAGCCCGAACGCACGGACATCCGCCGCCAAGCGGTAACGCGCCGTATCGATGATCAGATCATCGAAGCTGATCGCATCGGAGTTGTAAGCGCCGGGTTTGGCATAACTGGCGACTGTGTTTCCCGTCGTGGCGTTGATTACTGACAGTGCCAGATCGAACACGCCGTCTTGAGCACCCGCGGAATCGGGAACGAAGGTGGCCTTCGCTGCAATTGATTGAGTGTTGAACGCAGGCCAGATTTTGCAGCGCGAGAGAGTATGGCCGTCGAATTTTTTTACTTCGCAAGCGGCATGGACCTCAGCCGTAAGCGCGAACAAGCCGAGGGCGATATAGATTCGGAGATGCAGATTCATGATTCATCCTTGAAGTATTCGTATCAGTAACACCAGTCACATGCCCTTGAAACCTTGCGGCAAAACGTAGGTTTTGCCGTCATAGCGCAACGTGGTCAGCACCGGCTTTTCGTGGGTAGTTTTCGACTCGCAGGTGTCGGGTGGCCCCTCACCGACCAGGCCCGTAGTGACCGAGCGGACAATGATATCGGCGTAACCATGGGAACTGGTTTTGCCCATCTCAAGCGTACGCACCGTCTCCGAGCGCTCTCCGGCACAATTGCCATCCCATTCGCCACTGAAGCTGTAGACGACCAAACGATCCAGCACCGGGCGCAGTTTGTCGCCCTCTTTCACGTAGAGCGACAGCAGGGTTTCATCCAGCGGATTGACGCGCGACGAGCCTTTGAAATGGGCGCGTACGCCGAAGGCACGGAGGTCGGACGTGAGTTTATAACGCGCCGTATCCAGCTCCAGACTCTCCAGCGCGATGGCATCGGAGAGAAACGCCGACCGCTGATGATAGGTCGCCAGCGGCTTAGGGCTGCCAGCGGTAGTGACGGCCAGAGCCAGATCGTATGAACCCACCCTGCCGTCCTGGCCATAGACGGGATCGGGCACGAACGTCGATAGCGCGGTAATCGTCAGCGACGGATAAGCCGGCCAGTCCTTGCACAAAGAAAAGTCCGCTTCGCCACTGACCGCAGGCGGCGTGCAATCTGCCCACGCCTGCCCAGCCATCAACCACCCGCAGAGCGCGGCAGCGCTGATCCATATGGACTTCATTGTCACTTCCTGCTCCTTGAAGATATTTCCAGGCGCGCACTATCCCTTTCTGCATCGGAGGATTCAACAGATCTGGCCAGCGAATCCTCTCATGTGTCTGAAGTCGGAATTCGCGAGCAGGCTCGCTCCCACAGGAAATCCGCATTGCAAATGTGGGAGCGAGCCTGCTCGCGAAGGCGTCATCGCCGACGCAGCCAATCTCAATACTTGTCGAGCGTACGCAACTTCTGCGGCAAGCCCCACAGCAGCAACGCTGCCGCGATCAGCGCGGCGACGCCGATGACGTACAGCGCCGGGGTGGTGCTGCCGGTGAGGTCCTTGATGCGCCCGACCATGACCGGGCTGACGATCCCGCCGAACTGACCCAAGGTATTGATCACCGCGATCCCGCCTGCCGCGCCGGCACCGGCGCCCGCCAGCAGCTTCGGTGGCAGTGTCCAGAAGCTCGGAATCGAAGCGATGATGCCCGCACCGAGCAGGCCGAGCGCGACGATCAGGAAGGTCGTGTGGCTGGCGAAGATCCCTGCGCTGAAAAAGCCGATCGCACCGACGATCACCAGCCCGGCGACGAACTTGCGCCGTTCACCGGTGGCGTCTGACAAGCGCCCGATCACCACCATGCTGATCGCCCCGCAGATGTACGGAATGGCGGTCAGCAGGCCGATCATCACCGGGCTTTCGGTGCCGGCGCTGCGGATCAATTGCGGTGCCCAGAAATTCAGGCCGTAGGACGCGACCTGAATCAGGAAGTAGATCAAACCCAACGTCAGGAAACCGGGAATTTTCAGCGCCGCGAGCAATGAGCCGCCGCTCTTGTGTGGCTCGTGATGGGCGATGCGGCTGGAGAGCAATTTCTTCTCGTCAGCCGTCAGCCAGTGCGCATCCTCGATGCGGTCCTTGAGTTGGGTCAGCACGAGAAAACCGAGGGCGATACACGGCACACCACCGAGCAGGAACAACCAGTGCCAGCCGCGCATCTGCAACACGCCGTCGAGGTGTTGCAGCACCAGCCCCGAGAACGGCGCGCCGACCAGTCCGGCAAACGCCGAGGCGAGAAACAGCATCGACGTGATCCGGCCACGGAAGTGCTGAGGAAACCACAGGGTCAGGTAATACAGCACGCCCGGCGCAAACCCGGCTTCCATCGCGCCGATCACGAAGCGCAGCGCATAGAACTGCCACTCACTGTTGACGAAGACCATCGCCGCCGTCGCCACGCCCCACGACATCATGATCCGCGCGATCCAGCGCCGCGCGCCGACCTTGTACAGCATCATGTTGCTCGGCACTTCGAACAGCACGTAACCGACCACGAACAGCCCGGCGCCCAAGCCATACGCGGTATCGCTCAGGCTCAGGTCGGTCTGCAGCTGGAATTTGGCGAAGCTGATGTTGATGCGATCGAAAAAGGCGAACAGGTAGCAGACCATGATCAGCGGCATCAGGCGCCAGGCGACTTTGCTGATCAGGGCTTTTTCGGCGTCGTGATCGACGGACGGATTCACGCCCGCCTCCATTACATTGAGGCTCATAGGTTTTTCTCCAGGCGGACTACCGATGGGCGTCCGATTGTTTTTGTTGTCTGGTGATGACGCTCACTGTGGAGCGCTTTTGTGTGGGAGCTGGCTTGCCAGCGATGGCGTCAGTTCAGCTAACGCTTTCGTTGAATTTGCTGCCGTCATCGCGGGCAAGCCCGCTCCCACAGGGGTACTGGTGTGTCTCAGGTGGGGATCGGATGCAGATCGCAGTTGCGCCCGGCCTTGACCAGTTGGCCGGGGACGTCGTGGCCTAACAGCGCCGGCAAGCCGCGCGAGAGTTCCAGCAGCAGCGGCAAATCGATCCCGGTGGGAATGCCGACTTCTTCGCACAGATTCACCAGATCTTCAGTGCAGATGTTGCCCGACGCACCCGGCGCAAACGGACAGCCACCGAGGCCACCCAACGCCGCATCGAAGCGCCGTGCACCGGCCTCGTAAGCGGCCAGCACATTGCACAGCCCAAGGCCGCGAGTGTTGTGGAAATGCAGGGTCAGATCGGCCGGCGAAACCCGCTGCAAAACGCGCCGCACCAGACGATCGACCTGACGCGGATTGGCCATGCCGGTAGTGTCGGCGAGGCTGATGCCCTGAATGCCGAGTTCCTGATAGGCGTCGACGATGTGCAGCACGCGGTCCTCGTCAATCTTGCCTTCGAACGGGCAACCGAACGTGGTGGCGATGCTGCCGTTGAGGCGCACACCCGAGCCGCTGACAAACGCAACGATGTCAGCGAACGCGGCCAGCGACTCCTCGCAACGCATGCGCATATTGGCCAGGTTGTGGGTCTGGCTGGCGGACATCACCAGATTCAACTCATCGGCATTCGCCGCCAGTGCCCGTTGCGCGCCTTTGAGGTTGGGGATCAACGCCACGTAAATCACCCCTGGCTGACGCTGAATGCCGTTGAACACTTGCTCGCCGTCACGCAGGGCCGGAATGGCTTTGGGCGAGACGAACGAGCCGGCTTCGATGCGGCTGAATCCGGCCTGCGACAGTTGGTTGATCAGGGCGATCTTGTCAGCGGTTTCCACCCATGTCGGCTCGATCTGTAAACCATCGCGCGGCGAGACTTCCTGGACGATCAGGGTTTGCGAATAGTCAGTGATCATTGCACCACCCCTTGGCCTTTCAGGCGTTCGATGTCGAGTTCAGTCAGGCCAAGATTGGCGAGAATATCGTCGGTGTGCTGGCCCAGCTTCGGCCCCGACCAGTTCACCCCGCCGGGGGTTTCCGAGAGTTTGGGAACGATGCCGGGCATCTTCACCGTTGCGCCACCGGGCAACTCGGCATTGAGCAACATGTCCCGCGCCTGATAGTGCGGATCGGCGACGATGTCAGCCACCGAGTAGATGCGCCCGGCCGGCACTTCGGCAGCTTCGAGAGCAGCCAGGACTTCGTTGATCGGCAGGCTGCTGGTCCAGTGCGTAATGGCTGCATCGAGCAAGCCGCTCTTGGCCGCGCGGCCGTCGTTGTGGGCGAATTCTTCTGCGTCGGCCAGATCAGCGCGGCCAATGGTGTGCATCAGGCGCTTGTAGATCGGGTCGCTGTTACCAGCGATCACCACGTAGGCACCGTCGGCGGTGAGGTAGGTATTGGAGGGCGCGATGCCCGGCAAGGCGCCGCCGCTGCGTTCGCGCACATGGCCGAGCATGTCGTATTCCGGTACCAGGCTTTCCATGACGTTGAACACGCTCTCGGCCAGCGATACGTCAACGATCTGCCCGCCGCCCTGCCCGGTCTTGACCCGCAACAGCGACATCAGCGCGCCGATCACTGCGTGCAGCGAGGCCAGCGAATCGCCGAGGCTGACGCCGACCCGAGCTGGTGGCGAATCGGGATTGCCGGTGGTGTAGCGAATGCCGCCCATGGCCTCGCCAATCGCACCGAAACCGGGCCGGTCGCGGTACGGGCCGGTCTGGCCGTAGCCAGAGATACGCACCAGGGTCAGGTTCGGATTCAGCGCATGCAGCACGTCCCAACCCAGACCGAGCTTTTCCAGCGCACCGGGGCGCAGGTTTTCGATGATTACGTCTGCATCACCGGCCAGTTGCTTGACCAGCTCGATGCCTTCAGCGGATTTCAGATTGAGCGCCAGGGATTTCTTGTTGCGCGATTGCAGGTACCACCACAGCGATGTGCCTTCGTGCAGCTTGCGCCATTTGCGCAGCGGGTCGCCCTGACCCATGGCTTCGATCTTGATCACCTCGGCGCCGAACTCGGCAAGCATGCGCGCGGCAAACGGCGCGGCGATCAGGGTGCCGATCTCGATCACTTTGATTGCACTCAAAGGGGCAGTCATCGCGGGGTACCTCTTGTTCTTGGAATATGTCGCCAAGGCTAGAGGAACGATCGTCAGCGAATCCAGCCGTCACTCGGCAATGGGCGTTCGCGAAATGCGAATGCTTGAGCGATGTGGTGAATTCGAAGCCGCCTTCGCGGGCAAGCCCGCTCCCACAGGGTTCAAAGTCAGCCGCACAATTTGCATACACGCTGGAAACTGTGGGAGCGGGCTTGCCCGCGAAGAGGCCGGCCCATTCAATAGAGATTCAGGCGCCCTGCTCACGCAAATGCTCAAACAACATCCGGCTCACCGGTGACAACCCCGCCTCATCGCGCACCACCACAATCAGCGCGCGATCCGCCCACGCATCGGTCAGCGGCACCGCACGCAAGCCCAGTGCCTGACCAAACAACTCATAGGCTCGCTGCGGCAGAATGCCGATGCCCATGTTCGCCTGGACCATCCGGCACACCGCATCGAATCCCGGCACATGAATTCGGATGCGCAGGACTTTGCCCGCCTGCCGCGCCGCTGCATGGGTACGCATGTTGATCGAACTGGCCGCGTGCAAACCAACGTAGTCGCTGTCGAGGGTTTCATCGAAGGCCACCGATTCACGCGCAGCCAACGGATGCTCCGGGAGCATCACCACCACCAGTTTGTCCTGGCGATACAACGCGCTGTGCAGACCTTTGGTGTCGCTGTCGTCGGAGCAGATGCCGAGGTCCGCAACGCCGTCGAGCACGCCCTGAATCACCCCGGCGCTGGGCCGCTCTTCAAGGTCGGTCTTGACCTGGGGATGCCGCGCGGAGAAGTCGCGCAAGTCTTCGGGCAGAAACTGAATGATCGCCGAAAGATTGGCCAGCATGCGCACGTAACCACGCACACCGTGGCTGTGCTCGCCCAGTTCCAGGCCCATCTTTTCCACATTGAAGAGCATCTGCCGCGCGTGGTGCAGCAGGGTTTCACCGGCCGGCGTAAGGACCATGCCTTTGGCCTGGCGCACGAACAAAGCGATGCCCAACGCCTCCTCTAACTCCATCAGCCGCTTGCTCGCCGCCGAAACCGCAATGGCTTCGCGCGCAGCCGCACGGGTCAGGGTGCCCTCTTCGTGGACGGCGACGAACAGTTGCAGAGTGATCAGGTCGAGACGGCGGATCAGGCTTTTTTGCAGCATGCTGGGCTCGAAGGCAGAGGTTCATCCGAGCCGGCAGGATAGCCCGGTTTTACCTCTGCCTGCTCGATGTCCGATGGTCTTGCGCCGTTATGCGACAGCCGCGGTCAACAAGCGGACCAATTGTGCGCTGTCGTCCCTGCGCCCCAATACCAGGACTGAAGAGCCTTGCAGGCAAGCGTCGATGGCTGACCACGAAACGTCTCTCGAGCCCTCGACATCAAACGAATCATCCACTGCACCATCGACCAGAAAGCCTCCCGTCAACAAGCCCCGTGCGCTGCCCGAGGTCTGGCCGACTGCAACGATCCGTTTGCCGGCGATGTCGTCCAGCGCAAACCCTGCCGTCCATTGCCTGAGATCCAGTAGCTGTGTCGCTGGGGTGATCACAGGATTTTTGCTATTGAACGTTTCGTCCAGCTCACCGGTATGGTTGATACCACTGATGAACGCATGTTGCAGTTTCGTGCCTTCCGTTGACTCGACCGCCGAACCGAGCAGCAGCAAGCGCTCTGCCGTTTGCTCAATGATCTGCTCCACGCGGCTTTCGAGCGGGTGGCCATCGCGCTGAAGGTTCAATAGCAGTACGCCCTTGTCGCCGAACGCTTCTGCAACTTTCCCGTTGTGGTCGAATGCCATGACCAGCCCCTGATTGGTGATTTCGGTTTTGCCATGCAGCAAAATCAGTCCATCGTCGAGCTGGATGATCCCGGACAACGAAATGGCCACGCCTGGCAGCGACAGGGGCAGCCAACCGTTGCTGGCGAACGATAAATCGTCCGAGCCATCGAGATTGAACCGCGTCAACAGGCCACTGCCCTTTTGCGCGGTCACGAACAGCAGCCTGTCCGGCTGCGCAAGCTGCGGATCGGATTTGGCCAGCAGCAGTTGCCCCTGCGTGGCCCCAAAGAGTGCCGGAATTCGCATGGGCACAATCCGGTAGCCATTCCTGTCGCCGCCGAAATCAATGTCCGGCGAGCCATCGGACAGAAACCGGGCGATGACTTGCTGGTATTCAAGCGTCTTGTCTTTGACCACGCCAATCACACCGCACATCCAGAACCGTCCGAGCGCATCAACGATCAACGGCCCGCCTTGCGTGAGCGAGCCTGTGCCGAACTGGCCGCTGAGATATCCGCCTTCGCCGAAAGCCGGATCCGGATTTCCATCGGCATCCAGCCGCGCAAGGCGCATCACGTCTGCATGGAGTGACGTGCGCGAATACGAGGTGCGACTGCGGCCCGAGATCGACGTCCCGGGCGTTGTCGAACCGATTGAGGGCGCGCAGGTCGATACGCCGCTGATGTTTTCAGGAGATGTCACGCGAGCCGAGGGTTTCGTCAGTATTTTCGATCTGGACACTGGCCTGGAGATTGCCAGAGCAGCGGTCGAAAGCGACCGGAAATGGCAAACCCCGGCTGCACCCTCCCTGGCGGTCGGGCAATACCGGATATCCGCTGTCCACAACATCGCCGGCCAGGTTTCAGATTGGGGCCGTGTGCGGACATTTGCCGTGGTCGCAGAAGCAAGCGAAGGACTGTTCGACTTCGCTCGCCTGCGCGCTTTCATTCAAAACGCATTGCGAAAAATCTCTTCGATCTGGCGCTGATCCGCCGCCCGCGGATTGGTCAGTCCGCAGGCGTCCTTCAAGGCGTTGGCGGCGAGCACCGGGATGTCGCTGAGCTTGGCGCCCAACTCGCGCAGTCCGCCGGGAATCTCGACATCTTTGGCCAGACTGCGAATGGCATTGATCGCCGCTTGGGCGCCCTCTTCCGCGCTGTAACCGCGAATGTCCGCGCCCATGGCGTGGGCGACGTCCCGCAGGCGATCAGCACAGACCTGCGCATTGAAACTCTGCACATGCGGCAACAGCACGGCGTTACAGACGCCGTGAGGCAAGTCGTAGTAACCGCCGAGTTGATGCGCCATGGCGTGGACAAATCCAAGCGAGGCGTTGTTGAACGCCATGCCGGCGAGGAACTGCGCGTAAGCCATGTTCTCCCGCGCCGCCAGGTCGCTGCCGTCGCGCACGGCCAGGCGCAGGTTGCTGCTGATCAGGCTCATGGCCTTCAAAGCGCAGGCGTCGGTGATCGGATTGGCGGCGGTCGAGACATAGGCTTCGATGGCGTGGGTCAGCGCGTCCATGCCGGTGGCGGCGGTCAGGCCTTTGGGCATGGCGACCATCAATTCAGGGTCGTTGACCGACAGCAGCGGCGTGACGTTGCGGTCGACGATGGCCATTTTCACGTGGCGCGATTCGTCGGTGATGATGCAGAAGCGCGTCATCTCGCTGGCAGTACCGGCGGTGGTATTGATCGCAACCAGCGGCAGTTGCGGCTTGCTCGAACGGTCGACACCTTCGTAATCGCCGATCCGCCCGCCATTGGTCGCGCACAGGGCAATGCCCTTGGCGCAATCGTGCGGCGAGCCGCCGCCCAGCGACACAATGAAATCGCAACGGCTTTCCTTCAACAGCCCCAGACCTGATTCGACATTGGCTGTGCTCGGGTTGGGTTTGGCACCGTCGAAGATCACCGAATCGATGTCCTGCATCGCCAGTTTCTCGGCGATCATCGCGGCGACGCCGGCCTTGGCCAGCCCGGCGTCGGTGACGATCAATGCCTTGTGAAAACCGTAATTGCGGATGGCAAGCATGGCTTCGTCGAGGCAGCCGCTGCCCATGATGTTGACCGCCGGAATGAAGAAGGTGCTGCTCATCGTATGTCTCCTGACTGGAGCCGGATCGACTGCCTCGATTCGGCGGATTCACACAGGATCGACCGATCGGTCACAAGCAATGTTGATCTGGCTCAATGTCCGCTCGTGATAAAGTCGCCGTCCATCTGCCCTTTGTTTTGAGATCGCCCAAGCAATGACCGATTTTCTCAATGTCGATGCCACCCTCGAAGACTGGAGTGCCCTGCGCGCCACGACCGCTTTCAGCGGTTTGCTGGTGGGCAACGGCGCCAGTCGCGCGGTATGGGATGACTTCGGCTACGACTCGCTGTTCGAAAACGCCCGTACGGTCGAAGAGAAACCGCTGAGCCCATCGGAACTGGCGGTGTTCGATGCGCTGCAAACCCGCAGCTTCGAGCAAGTGCTGGGCGCCTTGAAAACCACCAGCCGGGTCAACAAGGCGCTGGCGGTGAGCTCGGCGGCGCCGCGCAATCGCTATTACGCGATCAAGGAAGCACTGATCAACACCGTGCACGCGGTGCACATCCCGTGGCGGCTGGTCCAGCCTTCGACTCTGGCGGTGCTCAATGCTGAACTGGCACGCTACCGCACGGTGTTCACCACCAACTACGACTTGCTCAACCATTGGGCGCTGCAACACCCGGGCGAAGCCATCGACGACCTGTTCAATGGCGCGGACGCGAGTTTCGATCTGAGCCAGAGCGCCACCGACAAACCGCGTCTGCTGTACCTGCACGGTGGTCTGCATCTGGTGCGCAATCAGGACGGCACCGCACGCAAACTGACCTCGACCGAAGGCACCCTGCTCGGCAGCTTCGCCATCAACAACACGATCAAGACGCTGGATGATGTGCCACTGTTCGTCACCGAAGGGCCAAGTGCGGACAAGCTGAAGACCATCCGCAGCTCGGATTATCTGTCGTTCTGCTACGAGCAGTTACTGGCCCACGATAACAGCCTGTGCATCTTCGGCCACGCGCTGGGCGAGCAGGATGCGCACCTGGTGCGGGCGTTGCGCCTCGCCAGACCGAAGTGCGTGGCGATCTCGATCTACCCGCGCAGTGCCGCGTTCATCCAGCATCAGAAGCGTCACTACGCCAAGGTGTTTGAAGGCACCGGGGTTGAGTTGCGGTTCTTTGATGCCAAGAGTCATGCGCTGGGTGATCCGAAATTGTCGGTACCGGTTGAGGTTTGATATTGGCCGGGCTGACGCCTTCGCGAGCAGGCTCGCTCCCTCATTGGAATGCGGTCACCTGTGGGAGCGAGCCTGCTCGCGAAGACGGCCTGTCAGCCAATACAAAAGGTGACTGGAACACCGCTTTCGCGAGCAGGCTCGCTCCCACAGGTTGATGTCGGATTTCAGAGGACAGGCAGGGTCTTGTCCTTGATGGTTTTCGTCGGGCCGTTGGCCTTCACGCTGGCGATGCCCTTGTCACACGCGCCATCCGATGAATACGACTCGCTGCTGCCGATGATCTGGTGATTGGCTGCCTTCAGGTTGAAATACGGGTGACCATCCTTCGTCGCTTTTTTTTCGTAACGCTCAGCCAGCGGGCTGTTGGTCTGAACCGATGCGATACCACCGTCGGCACCGGCGCGGGTGCTATACAGCTCACTGGTCAGAATCGTTTCGGCGTTCGCCGCTTTCAACACGAACCTGAACTGGCCGTTGCTGCTTTTGCTCACTTCGTACCATCCGGACATGTCTGTTTCTCCTGGGGGCGATTGAGAGATTTCGCGCTTCAGAGTAAAGACCAGCGTCTGCGATCTGTCGCCTGCCTCGACTACAAGGTGATTTTCGTACCGAGCAGACCGAGGAAACCGGCCAGCCATTTAGGATGCGCCGGCCACGCCGGAGCGGTGGCGAAATTTCCCTGAACATGGCCGTCGGTCACCGGAATGTCGATGTAGGTGCCGCCCGCCAGACGTACTTCCGGGGCGCAGGCCGGATACGCGCTGCATTCACGCCCCTCAAGCACCCCCGCTGCCGCGAGCAGTTGCGCACCATGGCAGACCGCTGCGATGGGCTTGCCGGCGTTGTCGAACGCGCGCACCAGTTCGAGGACTTTGTCGTTCAGCCGCAGGTATTCCGGCGCACGACCGCCGGGAATCAGCAGCGCGTCGTAATCGGCTTCGCTGGCCTTGGCGAAATCGAAATTGAGGGCGAACAGATGACCGGGTTTTTCGCTGTAGGTCTGATCACCTTCAAAATCATGAATCGCCGTGCGCACGGTGCTGCCGGCGGACTTGTCCGGGCACACGGCGTGGACCGTGTGGCCGACCATCTGCAAGGCCTGGAACGGCACCATCACTTCGTAGTCTTCGACGTAATCGCCGACCAGCATCAGAATCTTTTTCGCGGCCATGGGAATACTCCTCGGGGAAATGACTGGGAGTATTCAAGGTAGACCCAAATTGAGCTGCAAGCTGCAAGCTTCAAGCTCAAGAAAAAACAAGATCACCCAAATCAGGCACACCAGCGTCATGCTTCAACTTGCAGCTTGCAGCTTGCCGCTTGAAGCTTGCAGCTGCCTGTTAAGGCATATAGCCGTCAGCGCGCAGCAGGCTTTCCAGGCAGTGTTCGCTGATGTGGTAGAAGGCCTTGAGCTCTGCGATCTTCGCCAACAACTGCGCTGGATTAACGGGCTCGGCGCGTTTCACCGCCAGAATCATCTTGTTCTTGTTGGTGTGTTCCAGCGAGATGAATTCAAACACCTTGGTCTCGTAACCACAGGCTTCGAGGAACAACGCGCGCAAGCTATCGGTGACCATTTCCGCCTGTTGGCCAAGGTGCAAGCCGTATTGCAGCATCGGCTTGAGCAGCGCCGGGCTCTGGATCTGCAGGCGGATCTGTTTGTGGCAGCACGGCGAGCACATGATGATCGACGCTCCCGAGCGGATGCCGGTGTGGATCGCGTAATCGGTGGCGATGTCGCAGGCATGCAGGGCGATCATCACGTCCAGTTCGCTCGGCGCCACGGTGCGCACGTCACCGCACTTGAACACCAGCCCCGGATGCTCGAGCTTGGCCGCTGCGGTGTTGCACAGGTTGACCATTTCTTCGCGCAGCTCGACGCCGGTGACTTCGCCCTCGGCCTTCAGCGTGTTGCGCAGGTAGTCGTGAATGGCGAACGTCAGGTAGCCCTTGCCCGAACCGAAATCGGCGACCCGCACCGGTTTGTCCAGCGCCAGCGGCGACGAGGTCAGGGCATGGCTGAACACTTCGATGAACTTGTTGATTTGCTTCCACTTGCGCGACATCGCCGGGATCAGCTCGTGTTGCGCATTGGTCACGCCGAGGTCCTTGAGGAACGGGCGGCTCAGTTCGAGAAAGCGGTTTTTCTCGCGGTTGTGCTCGGCGGACGGCGCTTCGCGCAATTGCTGAGGTTTGCTCTTGAACAGCGAACTCTTGCCCTTTTTGCTGTATTCCAGCTGTGCTTCGTCGGTCAGCGCCAGTAAATGCGCATTTTTGAACGAGGTCGGTAGCAGAGCGGCAATCAGCGCCACGCCCTCGTCAAGCGGCAGGTTCTTGGTGATGTCGCGGGTCTTGTAGCGATAAACGAAGGACAGACACGGCTGCGCCTTGACCGTTACCGGTTTGATGATGACCCGCTGCAGATCTGCCTCTTCACCGACGTACTTGGCCAGCACCAGTTTGATGAAACCGTTGTCGCCGAGGCTGGTTTGCAGCAGCTCGATGAACTGGGCGTGGTGATCGGCGGCCGGTTTGGCGGACGGCGCGGAAGAAGCGGAAACGGACATGGACAAGCGGCCTCGGACGGGCGGAATCGGGAATGGCGGGTATTTTAGGGGGGATGGGGGTTGGGGACATCCTCTTATTTACCCAACGGCAAAATCCATGACACCGACCTTTGTGGCGAGGGGATTTATCCCCGATGGGGCGCGAAGCGGCCCTCTGTGTTCGGCCCGTCAAACCACGCGCGCAGGTGTTGCGACTGCTACGCAGCCGATCGGGGATAAATCCCCTCGCCACACAGGCCAAATATGCGCGACTGCTTCAGCCCAACACCACCAACCGATTCGGCAACTCGTTCCTCACCTGCGTCACCGGCACGTGCACCTTCAACAACTCGCCACACGCCTCCACACACGTGACAAACCCTTCAAGCGTGCGCCCCTGCCTGACCTGTTCGGTAAACGCCGCGACAATCGCGTCCCAATTGCTGTTATCCAGCCGTTTGGAAATCCCGTCGTCCACCAGAATCTCCACATAACGCTCAGCCTCGCAGACAAAAATCAGCACGCCGGTGCTGCCCACGGTGTGGTGCAGGTTCTGTTCGAGAAACTGCCGCCGCGCCAGGTTGGAGGCGCGCCAGTGGCGCACACGGCGCGGCACCAGATGGGTGGTGATCTTCGGCAGACGAAACAGCAGGCACAGGACGATGAACATGCCCCATTGCACCAGCAGCAGGCTGCGCAGGGTCAGCCAGCCGGTGAGGTAGTGGACGATGCCCGGCAACACCAGCGCCAGCAGGCTGGCCCAGAGCAGCGGGATGTACGCGTAGTCATCGGCGCGGGCAGCGAGCACCGTGACCAGTTCGGCGTCGGTGTCGCGTTCGACCCGGGCGATGGCCTCGGCGACTTTGCGTTGTTCGTGTTCAGTCAGTAATGCCATGTCGAAAAGTGCCTGCTCATTATTCTTTTGATCTCACCAGCCGCCGGACGAACCGCCGCCGCCGAAACTGCCCCCGCCACCGCTGAAGCCACCGCCTCCGCTACCAAAGCCGCCGCCACCGCCGAAACCGCCCCCTCCTCCGGAGCCGCCCCGGCCGGCAGGCAGGATACCGAGCATCTGGCAGACAAACACCGTCAGGATGAACAACATCACCAGAAACATGAACAGCGCCGGATGCCGCGAGATGAAATCATCCGCCGGGTCGCCGCTGGATTCGTACACGGTCGACGGCTCATCGAGCGGATTGCCACCAAGCACCACCAGCATCGCCGCAACGCCATCGCTGATGCCTTTGCTGAAGTTGCCGGCCTTGAACGCCGGGGTGATGACCTGATGAATGATCACCGACGACTGCGCATCGGTCAGGCGATCTTCCAGGCCATAGCCGACTTCGATGCGCAGTTTGCGCTCGTCACGGGCGACGATCAGCAAGGCGCCGTTGTTCTTGTCCTTCTGACCGATGCCCCAGTGCCGACCGAGCTGAACGCCGAAATCCTCGATGGTGGTGCCCTGCAGATCCGGCAGCGTGACCACCACCAATTGCTCGCCGGTGGCCTGCTCGTGCGCCTGCAATTGCTGGCTCAGTTGCGCGCGAATCGATGGCTCGAGCATTTGCGCCTGATCGACCACGCGCCCGCTCAGCGGCGGAAACGTCAATTCGGCCCGGGCGCTGACGGCGAACAGCCAGAGCATCAGCACCAGGCCCAGTTTCAACACACGCATGGGCAACCTCGAATCAGAATTTCACTTCCGGGGCCTTCTCCGCGCCGGGCGTGGTGGCTTCGAAGGTCTCGCGCATCGGCAGATCGCTGTACATCACGCTGTGCCACAGGCGACCGGGGAAGGTGCGGATCTCGGTGTTGTACTTCTGCACCGCCAGAATGAAATCGCGACGCGCCACGGCAATGCGGTTTTCCGTGCCTTCAAGTTGCGATTGCAGAGCGAGGAAGTTCTGGTTGGCCTTCAGATCCGGGTAGCGCTCGGAGACCACCATCAAGCGGCTCAATGCGCCGGTCAGTTGATCCTGCGCCTGCTGGAACTGCTTGAGCTTCTCGGGATTGTCGAGGGTGCTGGCATCGACCTGAATCGAGGTGGCCTTGGCTCGCGCCTCAATCACAGCAGTCAGGGTTTCCTGTTCGTGGGCCGCATAGCCCTTCACGGTTTCCACCAGATTGGGAATCAGGTCGGCGCGGCGCTGGTACTGGTTCTGCACCTGGCCCCAGGCGGCTTTCGCCTGTTCATCAAGGGTCGGGATATTGTTGATGCCGCACGCGGTCAACAGCGTGGCGCACACCAGCAACGTGGCGACTTGTAGCCGTGAACGGTAGGTTGGGCTGATATTCATTGCAGTGATGCTCCATGACACATTGGATTTAAAAACCGAGCGCTGGGCATTCCCGGCCAGCGGTTGGGGCATAATCGGCGCCGCCACTGGCATGCGACGGGTTAATCGGCTAAAAAGTGCCCTTCGCGTTCACGTTGCCGCTGTCGGCTGCGGTTTTCCGGCTCAGAATTTTGCGCCGGCACCCGAACAACAATAGTCGCTCCCTATATTTTGGCTGGCCGGTGTTGCATCACCGTTTGGGCCCTTGAGAAAAAATTCATGAAGAAGCTGTGTTTGCTGGGTCTGTTCGTCAGCCTGGCCAGTCATCAGGTACTGGCCGCCACGACCCCGGTACCTTTGGAAAACAAGGACGCTTTCATCAGCAACCTGATGAAACAAATGACCCTCGACGAGAAGATCGGCCAGTTGCGCCTGATCAGCATCGGCCCGGAAATGCCCCGTGAGCTGATCCGCAAGGAAATCGCCGCCGGCAACATCGGCGGCACGTTCAACTCGATCACCCGCCCGGAAAACCGTCCGATGCAGGACGCGGCCATGCGCAGTCGCCTGAAGATTCCGATGTTTTTCGCGTACGACGTGATCCATGGTCACCGTACGATTTTCCCGATTCCACTGGCCCTCGCATCGAGCTGGGACATGGATGCCATCGGCCAGTCCGGTCGCGTTGCGGCTAAAGAGGCCGCCGCCGACAGCCTCGACATCACTTTCGCGCCGATGGTCGACATCTCCCGTGACCCGCGCTGGGGCCGCAGCTCCGAAGGTTTTGGCGAAGACACCTACCTGACCTCGCGCATCGCCAAAGTCATGGTCAAGGCCTATCAGGGCGAGACCCCGAGCGCCGCCGATAGCATCATGGCCAGCGTCAAGCACTTCGCGCTGTACGGCGCGGTCGAGGGCGGTCGCGACTACAACACCGTCGACATGAGCCCGGTGAAGATGTACCAGGATTACCTGCCGCCCTACCGCGCCGCGATCGATGCCGGCGCTGGCGGTGTGATGGTGGCGTTGAATTCGATCAACGGCATTCCGGCCACGGCCAACACCTGGCTGATGAATGATCTGCTGCGCAAGGACTGGGGCTTCAAAGGCCTGGCGGTCAGCGATCACGGTGCGATCTTCGAACTGATCAAGCACGGCGTCGCCCGCGACGGTCGCGAAGCGGCGAAGCTGGCGATCAAGGCCGGCATCGACATGAGCATGAACGACACCCTCTACGGCAAAGAGCTGCCGGGGCTGCTCAAGTCTGGCGAGATCGAACAGAAAGACATCGATAACGCCGTGCGCGAAGTGCTCGCGGCCAAGTACGACATGGGCTTGTTCAAGGACCCGTACCTGCGCATCGGCAAGGCCGAAGACGACCCGGTCGACACCTACGCCGATAGCCGCCTGCACCGCGCCGAGGCCCGCGAAGTGGCGCGGCGCAGTCTGGTGCTGCTGAAGAATCAGAACGAAACCCTGCCGCTGAAGAAAGACGCGAAAATCGCGCTGGTCGGTCCATTGGCAAAAGCGCCGATCGACATGATGGGCAGTTGGGCCGCCGCCGGACGTCCAGCGCAATCGGTCACTTTGTTCGATGGCATGCGTTCGGTGATCGGCGACAAGGCCAACCTGATCTATGCCCGTGGCGCCAACATCACGGACGACAAGAAGGTCCTCGACTACCTGAACTTCCTCAACTTCGATGCCCCGGAAGTGGTCGATGACCCGCGCCCGGCGAACGTGCTGATCGACGAAGCGGTGAAAGCGGCGAAGGATGCTGACGTGATCGTCGCGGCTGTCGGCGAGTCCCGTGGCATGTCCCACGAATCCTCGAGCCGCACTGACCTGAACATCCCGGAAACCCAGCGCGAATTGATCCGCGCGCTCAAAGCCACTGGCAAACCGCTGGTGCTGGTGTTGATGAACGGCCGCCCGCTGACGATTCTCGAAGAGAACCAGTCGGCCGACGCGATTCTGGAAACCTGGTTCAGCGGCACCGAGGGCGGCAACGCCATCGCCGACGTGCTGTTCGGCGACTACAACCCGTCGGGCAAACTGCCGGTGACCTTCCCGCGTTCCGTGGGCCAGATCCCGACCTACTACAACCACCTGAGCATTGGCCGGCCGTTCACACCGGGCAAACCGGGCAACTACACCTCGCAGTATTTCGATGACACCACCGGTCCGCTGTTCCCGTTCGGCTATGGCCTGAGCTACACCACCTTCGCCCTGAGCGATATGGCGCTGTCATCGACCACCCTGAACGCCAGCGGCAAGCTCGACGCCAGCGTCATGGTCAAGAACACCGGCAAGCGTGACGGCGAAACCGTGGTGCAGCTGTACATCCAGGACGTCACCGGCTCGATGATCCGTCCGGTGAAAGAACTGAAGAACTTCCAGAAGATCATGCTCAAGGCCGGCGAACAGAAAGTCGTGCACTTCACCATCACCGAGGAAGACCTGAAGTTTTACAACGCCCAGCTCAAATACGCCGCCGAGCCTGGCAAGTTCAACGTACAGATCGGCCTGGACTCGCAGGCGGTGACGCAGCAGAGTTTTGAATTGCTGTAACCGCAACAACACCGCAAACCCCCTGTGGGAGCGAGCCTGCTCGCGAAAGCGGTCATTCAGCTAAACAATTGCTGACTGACACACCGCTTTCGCGAGCAGGCTCGCTCCCACCTTGGATTCAGGGTGTATTCAAAATCGTGGTTATCCGCGTCTATCTAGAATATTCACCACCAACCGATCCACCCAGCCCCACACGCGCTGCTTGACCCGCCGCCACAACGGTCGGCGCTGCCATTCCTCCAGACTCACCAGCTGACTCAAGCCGAAATCCTTCACAAAGCTCGCCTCCACCGCTGCCGTCAGCGCCGGGTCCAGCGCTTCCAGATTCGCCTCCAGATTGAAACGCAGATTCCAGTGATCGAAGTTGCACGAACCGATGCTTACCCATTCGTCCACCAGAACCATTTTCAGGTGCAGGAAGCACGGCTGGTATTCGAAGATCTGCACGCCAGCCTTGAGCAGGCGCGGATAATAGCGATGCCCGGCGTAGCGCACTGAAGGGTGATCGGTGCGCGGCCCGGTCAGCAGCAGCCGTACATCGACGCCGCGTGCAGCGGCCTTGCGCAGCGAGCGGCGGATTTGCCAGGTTGGCAGAAAGTACGGCGTAGCCATCCAGATGCGTTGCTGGCCGCTGTTCAAGGCGCGGAACAGTGACTGCAGAATGTCGCGGTGCTGTCGGGCGTCGGCGTAAGCCACGCGGCCCATGCCCTCGCCCTTGTCCGGCACACGCGGCAGGCGCGGCAGACCGAAATGCGCGGCTGGGCGCCAGGCGCGGCGGTAACGGTTGGCGATCCACTGCCGGTCAAACAGCAATTGCCAATCGATCACCAACGGGCCGCTGATCTCGACCATGACTTCGTGCCACTCGCTGACATCATGACCGGGCGTCCAGAATTCATCGGTCACACCCGTGCCGCCTACCACTGCCAGGCATTGATCGACCAGCAGCAACTTGCGGTGATCACGATAGAAATTGCCGACCCAGCGCCGCCAGCTCAGGCGATTGTAGAAACGCAGCTCGACCCCGGCCTGCGTCAGGCGCTGGCGCAGATGCAGCGTGAACGCGAGGCTGCCGTAATCATCGAACAGGCAACGCACGCGCACGCCGCGCTCGGCCGCCGCGACCAGTGCCTGCACGATGGCTTCGGCGCAGGCACCGGCCTCGACCAGATACAGCTCCAGTTCGATTTGCTCTTTTGCCCCGGCAATGTGCTCGAGCATGCGCGGAAAGAACTGCGGGCCGTCGATCAACAGTTCGAAACGGTTGCCGTCACGCCAGGGGAACACCGCACCGCGCATGTCAGCGCGCCGTGAAAATCAGCACCGCACCCACCGGCACCGACAGACTGATGGCCGAGAGATCGGCGAGTTTGCGCAGGCTTTCCAGACCCGGCGCCAGATCGAAATCCTCGGCATTGATCACCAGCGGCTCCAGCGTGACCACTTGAAAGCGCCGATCATCCAGACGCGTGGCGAGCAACTCGGCCGGGTATTCGTGCTGCTTGCCGTGCAGGCTGACGGTCAGCGGCAGGCGCAATTCCAGCTGCGCGCCGGAGGCCAGATCGTTGATCGGGCGCAGGTCGATCTGGGTGGTGATGGTCGCTGCGGGAAACTGCTCGATCTGGAACAGCTCCTTGCGCATGCGCTCATCGCGCAGCGGAATACCGCTGTTGATCGATTCGAGCTCGACTTCGACCTCGGCACGACCGTTGGGATCGACCTTGCCGTGCAGCACCAGAAAGCGCTGCACTTCCGACACGCTGGCGTTCTTGGTGCTGACGAACGACAGCCGCGACGACTCGCCGTCCAGATACCAATTGGCCTGGGCCGGCAGTGCCGCGGCGGTCAACAGCAGACTGGCGAAGGTTGTATAGAGGGAGCGGTTGAACATTGAACACTCGTGGGGGCGATAAACCTGCACGAACCTTAACCGCCCGCCAAGTTATTGCAAGCCCTGTGGGAACGAGCCTGCTCGCGAATGCAATGCTCGCCGCACAGCATGTATTGCGGCTTGCGACGATTTCGCGAGCAGGCTCGCTCCCACAGGGGAGACCAGATAATTCAAGGATTCAGGCGACAGCCCTGGCGTTCGCTCAGCCATTGCGCGCTGTTACTGCGGCCCATACCGCTGACGGTGATGGTTTTGCTGGAAACATCATCGGTAAAACCGCTGGTTGGCAGCCATTGCTTTACATAACCACGGCAATACCCGGCATCGTTGTTCATCACATACCGGCACGAGCAATATTCCTTGGCGGTGTAGGCGCTGATGATGTCCGGGAACGCCCAGAGATTCTCCCGTTCATACCAACCCCAGCCGAGCAGCACGATCAGCAGCAACAATAGAAAGCGCTTCATGGCCGCACCGCCTGCAAGACGCGTTTGAGCAATTCGTTGTGCTTATAGCTGCCATCACGATCATCGCCGTAACGCACGATCACCAGCTTTTCACTGGGCATCACGTACAACGCCTGGCCCCAATGGCCGAGGGCGGCGAAGGTGTCGGGTGGGGCGTCGGGCCATGGTGATGGTGCGCCATCGACTGGCCGATTGAGCCACCAATGGCCGCCGGGCACGGCTTCGTCCTGCTGCGCCTTGTAGCCGGCAAAGGGCTTGAGATTGAATGCCACCCAATCCTCGGGCAGTAACTGCCGATCGTTCCAGCGCCCGCCGCGCGCCATCAGCAGGCCCACCCGCGCCAGATCCCGCGCGGTGAGATAGGCATAGGACGAGGCGACGAAAGTGCCGCTGGCATCGCTTTCCCAAACGGCATGCCGAATGCCTAACGGCTCGAACAATGCTGTCCACGGATAATCGGCATAACGCTGCGGGCCGACCATGCTTTTCAGGGCGGCGGCGAGCAGATTGCTGTCACCGCTGGAATAACGAAAAGCCTGACCCGCTGGGGCGTAACTGTCGTGTGCGGCGGCGAACGCGGCCATGTCGCGATGGCCGCGGGTGTAGAGCATTGCCACCACCGAGGATTTCAGCGGCGCGTATTCGTAGTCCTCCTGCCAATCCAGACCGGAGGCCCAGTTGAGCAGATGGCCGAGGGTGATCGCCGGGTGTTTGTCCAGCGCCGGGTAGAACTTCAGCGCCGGATCGTCGAGCTTGAACAGGCCTTCGCCGTATGCCACGCCGAGGAGCGTGGCCAGCAGGCTTTTGCTGATTGACCAGGTCAGGTGCGGAGTCTGTGCAGTGGTCGGAGCGGCGTAGCGTTCGTAGAGAATCTGGCCGTCGCGGATGATCAGCAAGGCGTCGGTGCGGATGCCTTCGCGGGTGGCGTCGTTGCGGGGCGCGAAGGCGTAGGCTTCCAGCGCATCGACGGCCGGGCCGGCGATCTGCGGGGCGGTCGGCCATTGCTCGCCGGGCCATTGTTCGGCGTGGGCGGTGAGGCTGATCAGCAGCAGGAACAGGGACAGGCCTTTGAACATGGTTGAGGCTCTGGGAATGAACCTGCTGAGCCTAGTCGGAGCTCATGACAAATTTTAGATGTTGGTCGTCCATGAAATTGCCATCGCTGGCAAGCCAGCTCCCACAGGGGTCCCAAGTGAACGCACATTTCATGAACACCTTTAAAACCTGTGGGAGCGGGCTTGCCCGCGATGAGGCCAGTCAGGCCAACGCAAGAGCCTTGGCCAAGCGCTTGGCCCGGGCCCCTGCAGCCAACTGCATCACGCCTTGATCACGCTGCCACATCGCCGCACACGCAGGATTACCCTGCAACAACGCCTGATCTACCTCGGTCTTGAGGGATTCAAACTGCGCAAACAACCCACCCAACAGCACATGTCCGGCCGGATTGCTCGGCGCTTGCCGGCTGGCCTCGGCGCACCCGGCCAGCAGCGCCAGCAAACGCAATTGCAGGGCCTGCGGCCAATTGCTGTCCTGGCCGATGCCGTACAGCCACGCGGTCATGGCGCTGAGCACGTAGACATCCTCAAGACTGCGAAACGGTTTGACGTAGGCGTCCCAGCCATCGCCAGCGAGCAGCTCGCACAGGGCGCCGTCGAGGTGCAGGCGGCCGTGGCTGATGTCCGGCATCAGCGGCAACGCCGGTAGTTTTTCCACCTTCACGCCGGGCTCGCCGGGATACACCACCGCCAGACTCAGGCGCGGTGTTTCGCCCGGCTCCTCACTACGTGCCGCCACCAGCAGCCAGTCGGCGGCATCGCCGGCGGTGACGAAATCCTTGCGTCCGCTCAGGCGCAAATCCCTCAGCCGCGTGTGCATATCGGCCGGGCGCAGGCTGCGCTGTTCGGTTGCGCACAAGGCACCGAGGCTCAGCGGCGCGCTCGGCCACAACATGCGCAGCGCCGCCTGATAACCAACCAGAAACGCCAGCCCCGGCGTGGCCATCCGCCGCCCGCCGGCCACCGCCAATTCGAACGGCGTGACGTTGCCCAGCGTCTGCAACAGCGTCGCAAAGCCCTCGGCCAGATCGGCAACGGCGGGCAAGCGTTCACGGCGGTGCAGCAGATCTGTCCAAGGCATGGGCGCCTCCTTGTGGGCTGTCATATAAGCATCACCGAACGTTCATGGCGATGACACCGGGGCTACATAGCCTGACTTTGCACAACACGGCTGCATAAAGAAAGTCGATCGGCTGCAACCCACGACGGGTTAAAGGCCCGTACGGAGATTCACATGACGCAAATCGCCCGCATCAGCGACACCGGCAATGAACGCCGCCTGCAAGCCGAACGCCTGATCGGCGCACAAGCCTTGCAGCAAGCCCAGGCCCTGCGCTTCGCCGTCTTCAGTGGCGAATTCAACGCCAAACTGAAAGGCGCGGAACTGGGTCTGGACATGGATGATTATGATGTTCACTGCAGCCACATCGGCGTGCGTGATCTGAACACCGGGCGTCTGGTAGCGACCACGCGTCTGCTCGATCACACCGCCGCCAGCAGCCTCGGCAAGTTCTACAGTGAAGAGGAATTCAGCCTGCATGGCCTGGCGCATCTGCAAGGCCCGATCCTGGAAATCGGCCGCACCTGCGTCGATCCGGCGTACCGCAACGGCGGCACCATCGCCGTGCTCTGGGGTGAATTGGCCGAAGTGCTCAATCAGGGCGGCTACAGCTACCTGATGGGTTGCGCGAGCATCCCGATGCAGGACGGCGGCATTCAGGCCCACGCGATCATGCAGCGTCTGCGCGAGCGTTACCTGTGCACCGAACATCTGCGCGCCGAGCCGAAAAATCCGCTGCCGACGCTGGATATCCCGTCCAACGTCATCGCCGAAATGCCGCCGCTGCTCAAGGCCTACATGCGCCTCGGTGCGAAGATCTGCGGCGAGCCGTGCTGGGACGAAGACTTCCAGGTCGCCGACGTGTTCATCCTGCTCAAGCGCGACGAACTCTGCCCGCGCTACGCCAAGCACTTCAAGGCGGCCGTGTAATGAGCCGGTTGCGGGTGTACGCGCGAATCGCGCGAGTGCTGCTGGTGGTGACGCTGGGGCTGACCATGGCCAGCGTTTTCGGCGTGTTCGAACGCCTCGGTCTGGCCCATTCGATGGAGCGGCGCCAGCGCTGGTCGCGCTTCTTCATGGCGCGGCTGAGCAATGCCCTGCCGTTTCGCGTGAGCGTCCATGGCGAGCTGCCAAAACAGCCGATGCTGTGGGTCAGCAATCACATCTCGTGGACCGACATTCCGCTGCTGGGCATGCTCACGCCGCTGTCGTTTCTGTCCAAGGCCGAGGTGCGCACCTGGCCGGTGGCCGGCTGGCTCGCGGCCAAGGCCGGCAGCCTGTTCATCCGCCGTGGGTCGGGCGACAGCCAGTTGATCCGCAAGCAGATGACCCGCCATCTGCAAACCGAACATGCGCTGCTGATGTTCCCCGAAGGTACCACCACCGATGGCCGTTCGCTGCGCACTTTTCATGGCCGACTGCTGTCGGCGGCGATCGATTCGGAGGTGATGCTGCAACCGGTGGCGATCCGTTATCTGCGTGACGGCGAAATCGACACGCTCGCACCGTTCATTGGTGACGATGACCTACTCTCGCACCTGATGCGCCTGTTCAGCCATGACTGCGGCGACGTCGAAGTGCATCTGCTCAAGCCGATTGAATGCCAGGGCCGCGAACGTGCCGCGCTGGCGTTCGAAGCGCAGCAGGCGGTGCAGAAGGTGTTGTTTGGATCGATTCCGGAAACCCGACAATCGCCCATGCGCCCGGCAATCGCTGCCTGAAACACAAATGCCAAAATCACCTTGGCCCCCTGTGGGAGCGGGCTTGCCCGCGAAAGCGGTCGATCAATCAACATCAAAGTTGAATGTGCCGAAGCTATCGCTGGCAAGCCAGCTCCCACAGGAATTCAGGTTGTATGTGATTGCACTGCAAAATCCTGCAGTTGCGGGTAAAACAGGCTGAAATCTTCACTCAACGGTTCATACAAGCGTCGCAACTCCGCCATCGCCCCGGCCAATTCCTCGGGTCTGGTCAGCCGTCGCGAGATCCCGCGCAACACCTGTTCCAGCACCTCGAATTCGCGATACGAGCCCAGCCAGTCGTTGGCGACCATGTGCGGGGCGATCTTTGCCAGCCGTTCCGGCAACTGTCGTTCGCGGGACAGCACCTGATAGACGTCTGCGGTGAACTGCTCCAGCGGTCGGTCGGCATACAGCGGCCAGTCTCGCGCCAGGCAGTGATCGAAAAACACATCGAGGACGATTCCGGCGTAACGCCGCCGCGTTTCGGTAAAGCGGCCCAAAGCGATGTCGACCAAGGGATGCCGATCAGTGAACACATCGATGCGCCGATGCAGCGCGATCGCCGCCTCCACTTCCGGGTCGAATTGGCCTTGCAGCCGACCTTTGACGAAGTCGCCATACAGGCTGCCGAGTAACTGACCGGGGCGCTGGCCGCCGAGATGCAAGTGCGCGAGATAGTTCATGGGCGCAGCTTAGCACCGCGTCCGGTCATCCGACACGCCCATATCGTTATAACCCGATATAGCGATTTATTCGCTCGTCAGACCATTTTCATATTGGTATATCGCGATCCAACGATTTAAAGTTCGCTCCATCGCGATATATCGCCACTGCCACCACGAGCCCAAGCCATGAACCTCGACCTCGACGAAATAATAAAAGCCCTGGCGCACCCAGTACGGCGAGACATCCTCAACTGGCTGAAAGACCCGAAAGGCGAATTCCCCGAGCAGTTGCACAACCATGAATACGGTATTTGCGCCGGGCAGATCGATCAGCGTTGCGGCCTGTCGCAATCGACCGTGTCGGCGCACCTGGCGACCCTGCAACGCGCCGGGCTGATCAGCAGCCAGAAGGCCGGGCAGTGGCATTTTTTCAAACGTAACGAGGACGTCATCCAGGCGTTTCTCAGCACCCTCAGTAAAGAGCTCTGACCCTTAACGTCAGCCAGCCGACAAGGAAACCTGCATGCCCCTTTCGCTCCTCATTCTCGCCCTGAGCGCCTTCGCCATCGGCACCACCGAGTTCGTCATCATGGGCCTGCTGCCCGACGTGGCGGCGGACCTCGGTGTGTCGATTCCCGGCGCTGGCTGGCTGGTCACCGGTTACGCCCTGGGCGTGGCCATCGGTGCACCATTCATGGCGCTGGCCACCGCGAAACTGCCGCGCAAGGCCGCGCTGGTGGCGTTGATGGGCATCTTTATTGTCGGCAACCTGCTCTGCGCCATCGCCAGCGACTACAACGTGCTGATGTTTGCCCGAGTGGTCACCGCGCTGTGCCACGGTGCATTCTTCGGCATCGGCTCGGTGGTGGCGGCCAATCTGGTCGCGCCAAACAAACGTGCCTCGGCGGTCGCGTTGATGTTCACCGGTCTGACCCTGGCCAATGTTTTGGGCGTACCACTGGGCACGGCGCTGGGTCAGGAAGCCGGCTGGCGTTCGACCTTCTGGGCGGTGACCGTCATCGGTGTGATCGCGCTGATCGGCCTGATCCGGTTCCTGCCGGCCAAGCGTGACGAAGAAAAACTCGACATGCGCGCCGAACTCGCCGCGCTCAAAGGCGCCGGCATCTGGCTGTCGCTGAGCATGACCGCGCTGTTCGCCGCCTCGGTGTTCACCCTGTTCACCTATGTCGCGCCGCTGCTTGGCGAAGTCACCGGCGTGTCGCCGCGTGGCGTGACCTGGACGCTGATGCTCATCGGTCTGGGCCTGACGGTCGGCAACATCATCGGCGGCAAACTTGCCGACAAAGGCATGGCCGCCACGCTGATCGGCGTGTTTATCGCCATGGCCGTGGTTTCCACGGTACTGAGCTGGACGAGCGTTGCGCTGATCCCGACCGAGATCACCCTGTTCCTCTGGGCCACCGCGTGTTTCGCCGCTGTGCCGGCGCTGCAAGTCAACGTGGTGACCTTTGGCAAGGCTGCACCGAACCTGGTTTCGACCCTGAACATCGGCGCCTTCAACGTCGGCAACGCCCTCGGCGCCTGGGTTGGCGGCAGCGTTATCGCCCACGGCTACGGCCTGACCAGCGTGCCGCTGGCTGCCGCCGCGCTGGCTGTACTGGCCCTGCTGGTGACCTTGATTACTTTCCGCCAGAACGGCAATGCCGAGCTGGCGCCTGCTTCCAACTGATCAACTTCCTTCATTAAAGAGAGGCTTCTAGACATGGCGACTATTTTCGACCCGATCAAACTTGGCGACATCGAGCTGAACAACCGCATCATCATGGCCCCGCTGACCCGCTGCCGCGCCGACGAAGGCCGTGTGCCGAACGCGCTGATGGCCGAATACTACGTACAACGCGCCTCGGCCGGCCTGATCCTCAGCGAAGCCACGTCGGTAACGCCGATGGGCGTCGGCTACCCGGACACCCCGGGCATCTGGTCCAACGATCAAGTGCGTGGCTGGGCCAACGTGACCAAGGCGATTCACGGCGCTGGCGGCAAGATCTTCCTGCAACTGTGGCACGTTGGCCGCATCTCTCACCCTTCGTACCTGAACGGTGAAGCACCGGTCGCGCCAAGCGCCATCCAGCCAAAGGGCCACGTCAGCCTGGTGCGTCCACTGGCCGACTATCCAACCCCACGCGCCCTGGAAACCGCTGAAATCGCCGACATCGTCGACGCCTACCGCACTGGCGCCGAGAATGCCAAAGCCGCCGGTTTCGACGGCGTGGAAATCCACGGCGCCAACGGCTACCTGCTCGACCAGTTCCTGCAAAGCAGCACCAACCAGCGCACCGACCAGTACGGCGGCTCGCTGGAAAACCGTGCGCGCCTGCTGCTGGAAGTGACCGACGCCGCGATCGAAGTCTGGGGCGCTGGTCGCGTTGGTGTGCACTTGGCACCGCGTGCCGATTCCCACGATATGGGCGATGACAACCTCGCCGAAACCTTCACCTACGTCGCCCGTGAACTGGGCAAGCGTGGCATCGCGTTCATCTGCTCGCGCGAAAAAGAAGGCGCGGACAGCCTCGGCCCGCAACTGAAAGAAGCGTTCGGCGGCCCATACATTGCCAACGAGAAGTTCACCAAGGAAAGCGCCAACGAGTGGCTGGCCAGTGGCAAGGCAGACGCGGTCGCGTTCGGCGTGCCGTTCATTGCCAACCCGGATCTGCCGGCACGTTTGCAGGCCGATGCGCCGTTGAACGAGCCACATCCGGAGACTTTCTACGGCAAGGGTCCGGTCGGCTATATCGACTATCCGACCTTGTAATCACGCTGTAGCGCAGAAACGAGAAAGCCCCGGACTTGTGAAAGTCCGGGGCTTTTTGCTGTTGGCGCAGGGTAAGAGCCAGCGAACAACGTTTCACAACAGCGACACAATTTCCCTACAAAATCCGCGGCTGGCTACGTTTAAACTCCCCGCCGCGATCATCAGCCATGGCGGCTGATTGACATCTCCCTGGGCAATTGCGCATTTTGTTTCATTTGCGCAGGCTTGGGCTCAGGCGCAGCATGTCCAGCCCGGTGTCGACCCAGCGTTCAGCCTCGGCGTGCAGTTCGAAGCTGTCCGGGGCCAGCAGCCAGCCGTACAGCAGGCCGTCGATGTAGGCATGAATGCTGATCGCCGCGCGGGCAGTGTCGAGATCTTCCGGCAACTGGCCGCGATTCACCGCATTACGCAGGGTCAGGCCGATGCGCAAGTTGCAATCGAGACTGGCCGTCCGGCGCTGCTGGCGCAGATCGCACATTTCATCGGTGAACTCGCACTTATGAAACAGAATTTCGTTGATGCGCCGGGTTTTCGGGTCCAGTGCAACTTGATGAAACAAATGAATCAGCAACTGGCGCATGCAGCCCAGCGGGTCCGGTTCGTCCTCGCTTTCGCTGGCCTTGGCCAGTTCATCCAGCGGTTCGTGCAGGCTGTCGAGCATGGCCTGGACCAGGTCGGCCTTGTTGCTGAAATGCCAGTAGATGGCGCCACGCGTCACGCCGGCGAGGGTCGCGATGTCCGCCAGGGTGGTGCGGGCAACCCCCCTTTCATAGAAGGCTTTCTCGGCCGCTTCCAGAATCTGGCTGCGGGTTTCCTGAGCTTCCTCTTTGGTACGACGGACCATGGCAGTAAAACCTCAAACAGGATGTTTCAGGGATGGCTGAATATCCGCTGAATAAAGAGGGGGCGATCTCTCGTGAATCGACTCCCCGGCCTACAATTTCAAACCTTGCGACGACTTTTGTATCAGGGTGGGTACGCGGCGCAGGTGTTTACAAACAACCATGAACGTAAGTATATTACTTAGCAAGCTACTTATCCACCCGGTGCCCGATTTTTACTCTTTCACACTTCTTGTGCGCTTCTTGCGCGCCTGACCCGAGGATCTTCATGCAATTCAAGCCAGCTGTTACCGCTCTGGTCACTGCCGTCGCCCTGGCATCGCTGCTCAGCGGATGTAAAAAGGAAGAAGCGGCCCCTGCCGCTCCGCCTCCTCAGGTCGGCGTCGTCACCCTGCAACCACAAGCCTTTACCCTCACCTCCGAGCTGCCGGGCCGCACCAGTGCGTTCCGCATCGCTGAAGTTCGCCCGCAGGTCAACGGCATCATCCTCAAGCGTTTGTTCAAGGAAGGCGCCGACGTCAAAGCCGGCCAGCAGCTGTATCAGATCGATCCGTCGGTCTACGAAGCGACCTTGAAAAGCGCCGAAGCCAACCTGCGTTCGACCAAGTCGATCTCCGACCGCTACAAGCAGCTGGTCGATGAGCAAGCGGTGAGCCGTCAGGAATACGACACCGCGCTGGCCAACCGCCTGCAATCGGAAGCGTCGCTGCAGACTGCGCAGATCAACGTGCGTTACACCAAGGTCTACGCGCCGATCTCTGGCCGTATCGGCCGCTCTTCGGTCACCGAAGGCGCACTGGTCAGCAATGGCCAGGCCGATGCAATGGCAGTGATTCAGCAGCTCGACCCGATCTACGTCGACGTGACCCAGTCGTCGGTGGAACTGCTGGAACTTCGCCGCGAACTGGAAAGCGGCCGTCTGCAGAAGGCTGGCGACAACGCCGCTGCGGTCAAGCTGACCCTGGAAGACGGCAGCCAGTACAAGCTCGACGGCAAGCTGGAATTCTCCGAAGTCTCGGTTGACCAGACCACTGGCTCGGTGACCCTGCGCGCGGTGTTCCCGAACCCGGATCACACCCTGCTGCCAGGCATGTTCGTTCACGCCCAACTGCAGGCCGGCGTCAACAGCGCAGCGATCCTTGCGCCGCAACAAGGCGTGACCCGCGACCTCAAAGGCACCCCGACCGCATTGGTCGTCGGCGCCGACAACAAAGTCGAGCTGCGTCAGCTCAAGGCCAGCCGCACCGTCGGCAGCCAGTGGCTGATCGAAGACGGCCTGAAAGCCGGCGATCGTCTGATCACCGAAGGGCTGCAGTACGTCAAACCGGGCGTCGAGGTCAAAGCGACCGAGGCGACTAACGTCGGCACCAAGAACCCGGCCCCCGCACAGGCAGCTGACAAAGCCGCCGGCGGCAAAGGGGAGTAACCCATGTCAAAATTCTTCATCGACCGTCCGATTTTCGCCTGGGTAATCGCCCTGGTGATCATGCTGGTCGGGGCACTTTCGATCCTGAAATTGCCGATCAACCAATACCCGAGCATTGCGCCACCGGCCATTGCGATCCAGGTGACCTACCCGGGTGCGTCCGCACAAACCGTGCAGGACACCGTGGTGCAGGTCATCGAGCAACAGCTCAACGGTATCGACAACCTGCGTTATGTATCTTCGGAAAGTAACTCCGACGGCAGCATGACCATCACCGCAACCTTCGAGCAAGGCACCAACTCCGACACCGCGCAGGTCCAGGTCCAGAACAAGCTGAACCTGGCCACCCCGCTGCTGCCGCAGGAAGTGCAGCAACAGGGTATCCGCGTGACCAAGGCAGTGAAGAACTTCCTGCTGGTGATCGGCGTGGTGTCGCGTGACGGCAGCATGACCAAGGACGACCTGTCCAACTACATCGTGTCGAACATGCAGGACCCGATCTCGCGGACCGCTGGCGTCGGTGACTTCCAGGTCTTCGGTGCGCAGTACGCGATGCGGATCTGGCTCGACCCGGCCAAGTTGAACAACTTCAACCTGACCCCGGTCGACGTGAAAAACGCCATTGCTGCGCAGAACGTCCAGGTGTCGTCCGGTCAGCTCGGTGGCTTGCCTGCCGTGCAGGGCCAGCAACTGAACGCGACGATCATCGGCAAGACCCGTCTGCAGACCGCCGAGCAGTTCAAGGAAATTCTGCTCAAGGTCAACAAGGACGGCTCGCAGGTGCGCCTCAAAGACGTGGCTGAAGTCGGCCTCGGCGGTGAGAACTACGCGATCAGCGCCCAGTTCAACGGCAGCCCGGCGTCCGGTCTGGCGGTGAAACTGGCCAACGGCGCCAACGCCCTCGATACGGCCAAAGCGCTGCGCAACACCATCGACAGCCTCAAGCCGTTCTTCCCGCAAGGCATGGAAGTGGTGTTCCCGTATGACACCACCCCGGTGGTGACCGAGTCGATCAAAGGCGTGGTGCACACCCTGGTCGAAGCGATCGCGCTGGTGTTCCTGGTGATGTTCCTGTTCCTGCAGAACTTCCGCGCCACCGTCATCACCACGATGACCGTGCCGGTGGTACTGCTCGGTACATTCGGCATCCTCGCCGCCGCCGGTTTCAGCATCAACACCCTGACCATGTTCGGCATGGTGCTGGCCATCGGTCTGCTGGTGGACGACGCCATCGTCGTGGTGGAAAACGTCGAGCGGGTGATGAGCGAAGAAGGCTTGTCACCGAAAGAAGCGACGAAGAAATCCATGGGCCAGATCCAGGGTGCACTGGTCGGTATCGCCCTCGTGCTCTCCGCGGTACTGCTGCCGATGGCGTTCTTCAGCGGCTCCACCGGTGTGATCTACAAGCAGTTCTCGATCACCATCGTGTCGGCCATGGCCCTGTCGGTACTGGTTGCCCTGATCTTCACCCCTGCGCTGTGCGCAACCATGCTCAAGCCGATTCCGAAAGGCGAGCACGGAACTCCGAAGAAAGGTTTCTTCGGCTGGTTCAACCGCAACTTCGACCGTGGCGTACGCAGCTACGAGCGTGGCGTCGGCAACATGCTGACCCGCAAGGCGCCGTACCTGCTGGCGTACCTGCTGATCGTCGTCGGCATGATCTGGCTGTTCACCCGCATCCCGACCGCATTCCTCCCGGAAGAAGACCAGGGCGTACTGTTCGCTCAGGTGCAGACCCCGGCCGGTTCCAGTGCCCAGCGTACGCAGGTGGTGGTGGATGAAATGCGTGAGTACCTGCTGCGTCCGAACAAGGACGGCGGTGAGGCGGACGCGGTGGCTTCGGTGTTTACCGTGACCGGCTTCAACTTCGCCGGCCGTGGTCAGAGCTCGGGTATGGCGTTCATCATGCTCAAGCCGTGGGGCGAACGTAACGCGGACAACAGCGTGTTCAACCTCGCTGCGCGTGCCCAGCAACACTTCTTCAGCTTCCGCGACGCGATGGTGTTTGCCTTCGCCCCGCCAGCGGTTCTGGAATTGGGTAACGCCACCGGTTTCGACGTGTTCCTGCAGGACCGTGCCGGTATCGGCCACGAAAAACTGATGGAAGCGCGCAACCAGTTCCTCGGCATGGCGGCGCAAAGCAAGGTGCTGACCCAGGTGCGTCCGAACGGCCTGAACGATGAACCGCAGTTCCAACTGGAAATCGACGACGAGAAGGCCAGTGCCCTCGGCATCACCATCAGCGACATCAACAACACCCTGTCGATCGCGCTGGGCAGTAGCTACGTCAACGACTTCATCGACCGTGGTCGGGTGAAGAAAGTCTACGTGCAGGGCCAGCCGGACTCGCGCATGAGCCCGGAAGACTTGAAGAAGTGGTACGTGCGTAACGCCGAAGGCACCATGGTTCCGTTCTCGGCATTTGCCAAGGGCGAGTGGGTCTACGGTTCGCCGAAACTGGCGCGCTATAACGGTGTGGAAGCGGTCGAGGTCCTCGGGGCTCCGGCGCCGGGTTACTCCACCGGTGAGGCGATGGCTGAAGTCGAAGCGATTGCCAAGAAGCTGCCGTCCGGTGTCGGTATCTCCTGGACCGGTCTGTCCTACGAGGAACGTCTGTCCGGCTCGCAAGCGCCAGCGCTGTACGCCCTGTCGCTGCTGATGGTGTTCCTGTGTCTGGCGGCGCTGTATGAGAGCTGGTCGATTCCGATCGCTGTCATGCTCGTGGTACCGCTGGGGATCATCGGTGCACTGATGGCCACCAGCCTGCGCGGTCTGTCCAACGACGTGTACTTCCAGGTGGGCTTGTTGACGACCATCGGTCTGGCGGCTAAAAACGCCATTCTGATTGTCGAATTCGCCAAGGAACTGCATGAACAGGGACGCACCCTGCGTGAAGCGGCAATCGAAGCCTGCCGCATGCGTCTGCGCCCGATCATCATGACCTCGCTGGCCTTCGTCCTCGGTGTTGTGCCGCTGGCGATTTCCACCGGCGCCGGTTCAGGCAGTCAACATGCGATCGGTACCGGCGTGATTGGCGGTATGCTCACGGCCACGATCCTGGCGATCTTCTGGGTCCCACTGTTCTTCGTTACTGTGTCGTCCATCGGTCAGCGCAAAAAGACCGACGCGGATGAGACTACTGAAACTCCTAAAGAGGCTGGCCAATGAGCAAGTCGCTACTCTCCATCGCAGTCGCCGCCTTCGTGCTGAGCGGTTGCTCGCTGATACCTGACTATCAGCAGCCTGAGGCTCCGGTCGCAGGCCAGTACCCGCAGGGGCCGGCGTACTCGCCGGCCCAGGCTCCGGCGCAAGCCGCTGCCGAACAGGGCTGGAAGCAGTTTTTCCATGACCCGGCCCTGCAACAGCTGATCCAGGTCGCCCTGGAAAACAACCGCGACCTGCGTGTCGCGGCGCTGAACATCGACGCTTACGCGGCGCAGTACCGCATCCAGCGCGCCGACCTGTTCCCGGCAGTGTCGGCCAATGCCGCCGGCAGCCGCCAGCGTCTGCCGGCCCGTGCCTCGCAGACCGGCGAGTCGGGGATCACCAGCTCCTACTCGGCGACCGTCGGCGTCAGCGCCTACGAACTCGATCTGTTCGGTCGGGTGCGCAGCCTGAGCGAGCAAGCGCTGCAACAATACTTCGCTACTGAAGAAGCACGCCGCAGTACGCAGATCAGTCTGGTCGCCAACGTCGCCAATGCCTACCTGACCTGGCAGGCGGACAAGGAACTGCTCAAGCTGACGCAGGACACCCTGGGTGCCTTCGAAGAAAGCTACAAGCTGACCAGCCGCAGCAACGAAGTCGGTGTGGCCTCGGCGTTGGATCTGGCGCAGTCGCGCACTTCCGTGGAAAACGCCCGGGCACAGCTGGCGCGCTATACCCGCCAGGTCGCGCAGGACGAAAACAGCCTGACCCTGCTGCTTGGCACCGGTATCCCGGCCAACCTGCAAGCGGCCAAACCGCTGTCCGATGACCTGCTCAGCGACGTGCCGGCCGGTCTGCCTTCGGATCTGCTGCAACGCCGCCCGGACATTCTGCAAGCCGAGTACAACCTGAAGGCGGCCAACGCCAACATCGGCGCGGCGCGTGCAGCGTTCTTCCCGAGCATCAGCCTGACCGCCAACGCGGGCAGCCTGAGCCCGGATCTGTCCGGCCTGTTCAAGGGTGGTTCGGGGACGTGGCTGTTCCAGCCGCAGATCAACCTGCCGATCTTCAACGCCGGCAGCCTGCGCGCCAGCCTCGACTACGCCAAGATCCAGAAGGACATTGGCGTGGCGAACTACGAGAAGTCGATCCAGACCGCCTTCCAGGAAGTCGCCGACGGCCTCGCCGCCCGCCAGACCTATACCGAGCAGCTGCAGGCGCAACGTGACTTCGTTCAGGCCAACCAGGATTACTACCGCCTGGCCGAACGTCGCTATCGCATCGGCGTCGACAGCAACCTGACCTTCCTCGATGCCCAGCGTCAGCTGTTCAGCGCGCAACAAGCGCTGATCACCGACCGCCTCGCGCAGCTGAACAGCGCGGTCAACCTGTACAAGGCATTGGGCGGTGGCTGGAATGCGCAAACTGCGCAGAACGAACCGCTGAAAGAAGAAGCGCCGAAGATGAAGCTGTTCTGATCATCATCGAGTGAAACAAAAAGCCCACCGACTGGTGGGCTTTTTGTTGCCTGCCATAAAACTACGTTGTCTTGTCTGGCCTCATCGCTGGTAAGCCAGCTCCCACAATGTTCTGTGGTGTACCCAAATTTGTGAGCGATGCAAAAATCTGTGGGAGCTGGCTTGCCAGCGATGAGGCCCTCACATTCACCCAAAAACCGGCTGAATCTTGCGTTCGATAACCGCCCAAAACCCGCTTTCAGCAATTGAACCCGAACCTCCAGGCGCTTCACCATTCGAACCAGAAAACCAATAACAACAAGGTTCGACACCATGCTCCAGCGCCCTGCCCCGCCCGGCTGACCGCCACGGTTTCATCTCAGACCTGCATCACGTTGCCTGCGCCGCCAACGCCGCGCCAGCGCAGCCGTTCGCCCTAAAAAAACAAGAGAGACCCAAGTCCATGACAGTTTTCCCTGTGCCCTACGCATTGCCCGCTGTGATCGCCCTGACTATCGCCGGTCTGGCCCTGCCAGCCAGCGCCGAAGAAAGCGGTTTCGTCGAGGGCGCCAAGGTCAACCTGAACCTGCGCAACTTCTATATCAACCGCAACTTCACCAACCCGACCAAGACCCAAGGCAAAGCTGAAGAGTGGACGCAGAGTTTCATCCTCGACGCCAAATCCGGTTTCACCCAAGGCACGGTCGGCTTCGGCATGGACGTGCTCGGGCTGTATTCGGTCAAGCTCGATGGCGGTAAAGGCACGGGCGGCACGCAGTTGTTGCCGCTGGACCATGACGGTCGCCCGGCGGACAACTTTGGCCGCACCAACGTCGCCTTCAAGGCCAAGCTTTCGCGGACCGAAGTCAAGGTCGGTGAGTGGATGCCGGTGCTGCCGATTCTGCGTTCGGACGACGGTCGCTCGCTGCCGCAAACCTTCCGTGGCGGCCAGATCACCTCGAAGGAAATCGCCGGCCTGACCCTCTATGGCGGCCAGTTCCGCGCCAACAGCCCGCGCGACGACAGCAGCATGAGCGACATGTCGATGACCGGCAAAGCCGCGTTCACCTCAGATCGCTTCAACTTCCAGGGCGGCGAATACCTGTTCAACGACAAGCGCACGCAGATCGGCTTGTGGAACGCGCAACTCAAGGACATCTACAGCCAGCAGTACCTCAACGTGCTGCACAGCCAGCCGCTCGGCGACTGGACGCTGGGCGCCAACCTCGGCTTTTTCTACGGCAAGGAAGATGGCAGCGCTCGCGCCGGCGATCTGGACAACAAGACCTGGTACGGGATGTTTTCGGCCAAGTATGGCGGCAACACGTTCTACCTCGGCCTGCAGAAACTCACCGGCGACAGCGCCTGGATGCGCGTCAACGGCACCAGTGGCGGGACGCTGGCCAACGACAGCTACAACGCCAGTTATGACAACGCTCAGGAACGCTCCTGGCAGTTGCGCCACGACTACAACTTCGCCGCCATGGGCATCCCCGGCCTGACCCTGATGAACCGCTACATCAGCGGCGACAACGTGCACACCGGGACGATCACCGACGGCAAGGAATGGGGTCGCGAGTCGGAACTGGGTTACACGGTGCAGAGCGGCACGTTGAAGGATTTGAACGTCAGATGGCGCAACTCGACCATGCGCCGCGACTTCAGCAACAACGAGTTCGACGAGAACCGGTTGATCGTCAGCTACCCGATCAGCCTTCTCTAACCACACATGCCCCACTGTGGGAGCGAGCCTGCTCGTGAAAGCGCAGCTTCTGTCGACATCTCTGTCGAATATGAAATGGTCTTCGCGAGCAAGCTCGCTCCCACATTTGTTTTGTGATCGACACAACTCCAATGTGGGAGCGAGCTTGCTCGCGAAGGCGTAATTTCGGGCGCCATCAATCCCGGGATTCGACTCCTAGCTCATCCCACACCGATTCCGCCAGATGAAACGTCGCATTCGCCGCCGGGATGCCGCAGTAGATTGCGCTCTGCATGATCACTTCCTTGATCTCGGCACGGCTCACGCCGTTGTTGGCCGCTGCGCGCAGGTGCAGTTTCAGTTCGCCCTCGCGGTTCATACCGATCAGCATGGCGATGGTGATCAGGCTGCGGGTGTGCCGGGGCAGGCCCGGGCGGGTCCAGATATCGCCCCAGGCGTGGCGGGTGATCATCTCCTGGAATTCCGAGTTGAACTCAGTCAGCGTGGTCAGGCTGCGATCGACGTGGGCATCGCCCAGCACCGCGCGGCGGACTTGCATGCCTTCGTCGTAACGTTGTTTCTCGTCCACAAATTCTTCCTCACTGAGCCTGCAAAAACGCCAGCACACGGTCGCTGAAAGCGGCACCGGCCTGCACGTTGGACAAATGCGCCGCATGGAACTCGGCGTACTCGGCACCGCGCACGTGGTCGCGAATGAAGTGCCCGCCGGACGGCGGAGTTACCGCATCTTCGCTGCCGGCAATCACCAGCAACGGCACGTTGATCGAAGCCAGTTGTTCACGGAAATCGGCGTCGCGCACGGCCGCGCAGTTGGCCGCATAACCTTGTGGATTGGTTGCGGCAAGCATGTCGGTAATCTTCTTCGCCGCCTCGGGATGCGCTGCGGAAAAGTCCGGGGTGAACCAGCGCGCAATCGAGGCATCACGCAGTGCGACCATCGCCGCCGGGCCGTCGCGCAGTACGGTTTCGATGCGCGGATTCCATACCGACGGATCGCCGATTTTCGCCGCTGTGTTGCACACGATCAGTTTGTGCAGACGATGCCCGGCATTGATCCCCAGCCACTGACCGATCAGCCCGCCCATCGACAACCCGCAGAAATGCGCGCGCTCGATATGCAGCGCATCGAGCAGACCGAGCACGTCGCGACCGAGTTGTTCGATGCTGTACGGCCTTTCGGTGACCAGCGATTGCCCATGGCCGCGCGTGTCGAAACGCAGCACGCGGAAATGCTCGGCGAACGCCGGCATTTGCGCGTCCCACATGTGCAGGTCGGTGCCCAGCGAGTTGGACAGCACCAGCACCGGCGCAGCGGCCGGGCCTTCTATTTGATAATGCAGTTCGCCATCGGCGAGTTGAACGAAAGCCACAGCCCTCTCCTTCAGACAGTCAAAGCGTTGTGTTCAGCCACCGCGCGCTCGACCCAGACTTGCGCCTGGCCAAGGTAATGCGCGGGGTTCAGAAGATCATCGAGTTCAGCGCCACTGAGTTCGGCGGTGACTTGCGGCTCGTCAGCGAGCACCGCACGCAAATGGTGTTGCTCGGCCACGGCGCGTTTGCAGCATTGTTCGAGCAAGTGATGCGCGGTGTCGCGGCCGACGCGTTGGGCGAGGACGATGCTCACCGCTTCGGCCAGCACCAGGCCTTGGGTCAATTCGAGGTTGCGGGCCATGCGCGCCGCATCGACCTCCAGCCCATCGGCCAGCAAACGCGCCTGTTGCAGCGAACCGGACACCAGGCAGCAGATTTCCGGCAGCGTTTCCCATTCGGCATGCCACAAACCGAGGCTGCGTTCGTGCTCCTGCGGCATCGCGCTGAACAGCGTCGACACCAGCCCCGGCACCCGCGTGGCCGCGCCGATCAGCACCGCCGCGCCGACCGGATTGCGTTTGTGCGGCATGGTCGACGAACCGCCCTTGCCCGGTGCCGCAGGCTCAAAAACCTCCGCTGCTTCGGTCTGCATCAACAGGCTGATGTCGCGGCCGAATTTGCCGAGGCTGCCGGCGATCAAGCCAAGCACAGCGCCGAATTCGACGATGCGATCACGCTGGGTGTGCCACGGTTGCTCGGGCAGGGTCAGTTGCAGCTCTTCGGCCAATGCTTTGGCGATCGGCAACGCCTGTTCACCCAGCGCCGCGAGCGTGCCGGAGGCGCCACCGAATTGCAGCACCAGCAGACGCGGTTTCAGTTGTTGCAGACGCTGACGGCTGCGCGTGACGGCGCCCAGCCATCCAGCAATTTTCATCCCGAGGGTCACGGGCGTGGCGTGTTGCAGCCAGGTGCGCCCGGCCAGTGGCGTAGTGGCGAAACGTTGTGCCTGAGTGGCGAGCGAGTCGGCCAGTTGCGCCAGTTGCTTTTCGATCAGCGCCAGCGCCTGGCGCAATTGCAGGATGAGCCCGGAATCCATCACGTCCTGACTGGTCGCACCCAGATGCACATAGCGCTCGGCTTCGGCATCGGTCGAGGCGATCTGCTTGCCCAAGGCCTTGACCAGTGGAATCGCCGAATTGCCGGCCGTGGCGATCGCCTCACCCAGCACCGCAAAGTCGTACAGGCCCGCCTCGCACGCTGCGGCAATCGGTGCCACCGCCGATGAAGGAATCAGCCCGACCCGCGCTTCGGCCCGGGCCAGCGCCGCTTCGAAATCGAGCATCGCCTGTACGCGGCCCTGATCGCAGAACACTTCGCGCATATCGCGGGCGGTGAAATAGGCATCGAACAATTGATTGCCCGGTCGCTGAGTCATAAACAGTCCTTGCCGGCGCGGGCCTCGCAGCCCGCGCACATGGGTTTACAGATCGTGGTGCAGATACTTCGCCTGCTTGGGCAAACGCAGGCTGAACAGGAAGGCCACCGCCATCATCGCCGTGACGTACCAGTAGAAGGCGTTTTCCATGCCGCCGGCCTTGAGGCTCAGGGCAACAAACTCTGCCGAGCCACCGAAGATCGCATTCGCCACTGCGTAGGCCAGGCCGACACCCAGCGCGCGGACTTCAGGCGGGAACATCTCGGCTTTCACCAGACCACTGATCGAGGTGTAGAAACTGACGATCGCCAGCGCCAGAGTGATCAGTACAAAGGCGAGGAACGGACTGCTGATGCTTTTCAGGCTGAGCAGGATCGGCACGGTGAACAGCGTGCCGAGGGCGCCGAACCAGAGCATCGAGTTACGTCGGCCGATCTTGTCGGCGAGCATGCCGAACAACGGCTGCATGCACATATACAGGAACAGCGCGCCAGTCATGATGTAGCTGGCGGTCTTGGCGTGCATGCCGGCGGTGTTCACCAGGTATTTCTGCATGTAGGTGGTGAAGGTATAGAAAATCAGCGATCCGCCAGCGGTGTAGCCGAGCACAGTGATGAACGCCGCTTTGTGATCGCGGAACAGCGCGGTGATGCTGCCGGCGTCCTTGTGCGCGCGGGTTTCCTCGTTGGTGGTTTCCTTCAGCGAACGACGCAGGAACAGCGAAATCAGCGCCGCCACCGCACCGACCACAAACGGAATCCGCCAGCCGTAGGCACGCAGATCTTCTTCAGTGAGGAACTGTTGCAGCACCACCACCAGCGACACCGCCAGCAGTTGCCCGCCAATCAACGTGACGTACTGGAACGAGGCGAAGAAACCGCGCTGACCCTTGAGCGCAACTTCGCTCATGTAAGTCGCGGTGGTGCCGTATTCGCCGCCGACCGACAGACCTTGCAGCAAACGCGCGAACAGCAACAGCACTGGCGCCCAGACACCGATGTCCTTGTACGTTGGCAAGCAGGCAATCAACAGCGAGCCGAAGCACATCATCAGAATCGAGATGAGCATCGAATTCTTGCGCCCGTGCTTGTCAGCGACGCGGCCGAAAATCCAGCCACCAATCGGACGCATCAGGAACCCGGCAGCGAACACGCCAGCGGTGTTGACCAGTTGCACCGTCGGGTTATCGGAGGGGAAGAACGCCGGGGCGAAATAGATAGCGCAGAAGGCGTAGACGTAGAAGTCGAACCATTCGACGAGGTTGCCGGACGAAGCGCCGACGATGGCGAAGATGCGCTTGCTGCGCTCTTCACCGGTGTAATGGGAGGTGGGCGTTGTCATTGTTTTTTCACTCGATAGGGACAGTCACAGTCTAGACATACTTTGCAACAGTCCCGTTCCACATCGGATCGTCACCCGCGCTTGGATCAGCTTTGTGGCGAGGGGATTTATCCCCGCTCGAGTGCGAAGCACTCGCAAATCAGATACACGCGGTTCATCTGAATACCCCGCCGACTGGTTTTTGGGGCTGCTTCGCAGCCCAGCGGGGATAAATCCCCTCACCACAGGGAATCTGTCCTGCAGGGGATTTGGGGTGTTCTCTCAATAATCGAAGAACACCGTCTCGGCATCGGTGCCCTGCAGAACTACATTCCACTGGTAAACGCCGGATGCATCCGCCTTGGCCAGCAATGTCTGACGACGCTCCGCCGGCACACACTCGAGCAACGGATCAGCAACGTTCGCCGGGTCACCCTCGAAATAAATCCGCGTCAGCAGGTGCTTCACCAACCCTCGGGCGAACACCAATACCACCAGATGCGGCGCCTGAGTCGAGCCTTTCAGGCCGGGCACGGTGCCGGGTTTGATCGTGGTGAAACGGAAGCGCCCTTCGGCGTCCACTGGCACCCGACCGAAACCTTCGAAATTCGGATCCAGCGGCTTGTCCTGATGGTCTTCCGGGTGGTCGTACTTGCCGGCGGCGTTGGCCTGCCAGACTTCGAGCATGGCGTCGTTGACGACATCGCCATTGCCGTCCACCACCTGGCCGGTGATCGCCACGCGCTCGCCGAGGGTCAGTTCGTTGGCCAGGGTTTCGCGGTTCAGCCAGGTCAGGCCGATGTGGTAATACGGCCCGACGGTGTGGGACGTGGTCGCATAGAGCGTCATCTTATTTCTCCATCGGCGTGGCTTCACGGCCGCGCAGCACGATGTCCCAGCGGTAACCGAGGGCGTAGGACGGAATGGTTTTTTCCAGATCGAAACTGGCGATCAAGCGTTCCTTGGCCGAAGTGTCCGGCACGCAGTTGTAGATCGGGTCGTACGCCAGCAGCGGATCACCGGGGAAGTACATTTGCGTGACCAGACGCGTAAGGATGCTCGGCCCGAACAGGGAAAAATGGATATGCGCCGGGCGCCAGGCGTTGTGGTGGTTGCCCCACGGATAGGCGCCGGGCTTGATGGTCTGGAACTGGTACCAGCCATCGGCATCGGTGACGGTGCGGCCGGTGCCGGTAAAGTTCGGGTCCAGCGGCGCGTCGTGCAGGTCGCGGGCATGGTTGTAGCGGCCGGCGGCGTTGGCCTGCCAGATCTCCACCAGAATCCCCGGCACCGGCAGGCCGTCTTCGTCGAGCACGCGGCCGTGAATGATGATGCGCTCGCCCAACGGCTCGCCGTCGTGCTGTGCGGTGAGGTCATTGTCCTTCTCGGCAACGTGTTCGGCACCGATGGTCGGCCCGGTGATTTCCGAAAGTGAATGGGGCAGGTACACCAAAGGCTTGGACGGCGAGCGCAGGTTGGTGGATTGATACGTCGGGTGCAGGTAGTCAGGCTGAGTGCCTGTCTGTGGGCGACGGTAACCAGGCTTGTCAGTCATTTCGCTTTCCTCAGTTCTTGTAAGTGCCGCAGCGCGTCAGACACGTTCGATGGCCAGGGCCAGACCCTGGCCAACACCGACGCACATGGTCGCCAGACCTTTCTTGCCGCCAGTCTTTTCCAGATGATGCAGGGCAGTCAGCACCAGCCGCGCACCGCTCATGCCCAATGGGTGACCGAGAGCAATCGCGCCGCCATTCGGGTTGACCTGCGGCGCATCGTCGTCCAGGCCCAACTCGCGCAATACCGCGAGGCCCTGGCTGGCAAACGCTTCGTTGAGCTCGATCACGTCGAAATCGCTGACGGCGACGCCGAGGCGCTCGGTCAGTTTGCGCACCGCTGGCACCGGGCCGATGCCCATCACCCGTGGCGCGACACCGGCGCTGGCCATGCCGAGCACTTTTGCGCGGGCGGTCAGGCCGTGTTTTTTCACCGCTTCGGCTGACGCCAGAATCAGCGCAGCAGCACCATCGTTGACCCCGGAGGCATTGCCGGCAGTAATGGTTTTGTCCGCGCCGTTGACCGGTTTCAGTTTGGCCAGCGCTTCAATGGTGGTGTCGGCGCGCGGATGTTCGTCCTCGCTGACCACGGTTTCGCCTTTTTTGTGGGCGATGCGCACTTCGACGATTTCTTCAGCGAAGTATCCGGCGGCTTGAGCGGCGGCGGTACGTTGCTGACTGCGCAAGGCAAAGGCGTCCTGATCTGCGCGCGAAACCTTGTAGTCGTCGGCGACGTTATCAGCGGTCTGCGGCATGGCATCGACGCCGTACTGCGCCTTCATCAGCGGGTTGATGAAACGCCAGCCGATGGTGGTGTCTTCCAGTTTCATATTGCGCGAAAACGCCGCGTCGGCCTTGCCCATCACGAACGGCGCGCGGGACATCGATTCGACGCCACCGGCAATCGCCAGCTCCATCTCGCCACTGGCGATGGCGCGGAATGCGGTGCCGATCGCGTCCATGCCCGAGGCGCAGAGGCGATTGAGCGTCACGCCGGGCACACTGTCCGGCAGGCCGGCGAGCAGCAATGCCATGCGCGCAACGTTGCGGTTGTCTTCGCCGGCCTGATTGGCGCAGCCGAGGAACACCTCATCGACCGCCTTCCAGTCCACCGATGGATTGCGCTCCATCAAGGCTTTGATCGGCACGGCGGCGAGGTCATCGGCGCGCACGGCGGACAGTGCGCCGCCGAAACGGCCAATAGGGGTGCGAATCGCATCGCAGATATACACGTCACGCATCATGCTTCTCCCGGCGCCTGACCGTGGGCGGCAGCGGTGCGCGCTTCAAGATCACGCAGTGCGGTCAGCTCGACTTCGGTCGGCTCAGCGGTGGTTGCAACGGAGTCGGCAAAACGAATCGCCCAACCGGTGGCGGCGACCACTTGCTCGCGGGTCACGCCCGGATGCAGCGCAGTGACCACGAATTCGTGGGTGCCCTCCTCCGGTTCCATGATGCACAGGTCGGTGATGATGCCCACCGGCCCGGCGCCCGGCAGGCCCAGACGTTTACGCGAATCGCCACCCTCGCCATGACCGACCGAGGTGATGAAATCGAGTTTGTCGACAAACGACCGCGCCGACTGTTTAAGGATGATCAACACGCTTTTCGCCGAACCGGCGATCTCCGGCGCGCCACCGGCACCCGGCAGACGCACTTTTGGCGCGTGGTAGTCGCCGACCACGGTGGTGTTGATGTTGCCGAAACGGTCGACCTGCGCGGCGCCGAGAAAACCGACGTCGATGCGCCCGCCCTGCAGCCAGTAGCGAAAAATCTCACCGGTCGGCACCACGGTGTCGGCGGTCTCGGCCAACTCGCCGTCACCGATGGACAGCGGCAGTACGCTCGGCTTGGCGCCAATCGGGCCGGATTCGTAAATCAGCACTACGTCCGGCGATGATGTCAGGCGCGCAAGGTTGGCGGCTTTCGAGGGCAGGCCGATGCCGACGAAGCATACCGAGCCGTTCTTCAGGCGCCGGGCCGCCGCGACGGTCATCATTTCATTGGTGGTGTAAGTCATTACTTGGCCTCCGAAGCAGCGGCCAATTTGGCCTGGAATTCGCTGAAGTCAGCGCAGCCATGGATGTATTCGTTGATCCACGCGGTAAACGTCTCACGGTCGCGAGCGATCGGGTCCCACGCCTGATAGAAACGATTGTCACGCTCGGTGTAACCGTGGGCGTAGGACGGATGCGCGCCGCCCGGCACGTGACAGACCGCACTCAAGGCCCAGGTCGGCAGTACGCAAGCGTTCATCGGTGCGTTGAGGTCGTCGACGATTTCTTCCACGGTGACGATGCAGCGTTTGGCGGCCAGCGCGGCTTCTTTCTGCACACCGAGAATGCCCCAGAGCAACACGTTGCCCTTGCGGTCGGCTTTCTGCGCGTGAATCACGGTGACGTCCGGGCGTACCGATGGCACTGCCGCCAGCACTTCGCCGGTGAACGGACAGGTCACGGTTTTGATCAGCGGATTGACCTTCGGCAGGTCGGAGCCGGCGTAGGCACGCAGCACCGCGAACGGCAGGCCGGACGCGCCGGCAACGTAGGCGTTGGCGAGGTCGGCGTGGCTGTGCTCTTCGATTTCCAGCGGATGCGGCCATTGTTTCTCGACCGCGTCACGCAGACGGTGCAGAGAGCCCACGCCCGGGTTGCCGCCCCAGGAGAAAATCAGTTTGCGCGCGCAACCGGCGCCGATCAGTTGGTCGTAGATCAGGTCAGGCGTCATCCGCACCAGCGTCAGATCTTTCTTGCCTTGACGAATGATTTCATGACCCGCTGCTGTAGGGATCAGGTGCGTGAAGCCTTCGAGGGCGACGGTATCGCCGTCGTTGACGAATTGCTTCACCGCGTCGTGCAGCGAAAGGATCTCAGCCATGGAGCGGGCTCCTGTTCTTGTAAGGAATCGCCAGTGATAAAAAGGCGCGAGGTTCAGCGCCGGAGTCACTGAAGATTAAGCTCGGGAAAATCGCCAAACAATCCGATAATCGACTGAGTGTTCGTTTATCGAACGGATTGTTGTTCAGCTAACAATCAGATCAAAAGCTTCGCGAGCAGGCTCGCTCCCACCTTGGAATGCATTCCAGAATGTGGGAGCGAGCCTGCTCGCGAAGGGGCCAGCCTGTTCAATAACGATCTGCGCCCGATTCAGGTCGCATCCGCATGACTGACCATGCCCTTGATCAACACCGCCGCCGTCGCCAACCCCGCCGGGATCACCAGCGCGGTCAGCACCTGCTCGAAATTCCAGCCCAGGCCGAGCAAGGTTGCGCCCATCCACGCGCCGAGGATCGCGCCGAAGCGGCCGATGCCGAGCATCCACGACACCCCGGTCGCGCGTCCTTGCGTCGGGTAGAAGCGCGCGGCCAATGACGGCATCGCCGATTGCGCGCCGTTGACGCACATGCCTGCCACCAGCACCAGCGTCGCCAGCAAGGTGATGTTGCCCAGGCTTTGCCCTACCGCGTAGGCAAACACCCCGGCCAGCAGGTAGAAAATGCCGATGACCTTGTGCGGATTGAAGCGGTCCATCGCCCAGCCCACCCCGACCGCGCTCAACACGCCGCCAAACTGGAACAACGCGCCGATGAACGCGGCCTGTTCCATGCTCGCACCGCTGTCGCGCATCAGCGTCGGCAGCCAACTGGTCAGCAGGTATACGATCACCAGGCCCATGAAATAGGTCAGCCACAACAGCAGCGTGCCGGTGCTGTAAGTGCCGGAGAAAATCACCGCGAAGACATTGCGCGCCTTCACGGTTTTCTGTTCCGGCACGCTGAAGCTCGACGCCTGGGCGACGGCAACCGGGTCGATCGGCGCGAGGGTCTTGCGTACTTTGTCGGTGCCTCGGTTGCGCACCACCAGGTAGCGCGCCGATTCCGGCAGCCAGAACAGCAGCACTACCGCGAGGATCAATGGCAGGATCCCGCCGATCATCAGCAACGCGTGCCAGCCGAAGGCCGGGATCAGTTTTGCCGAGATGAAACCGCCGCCGGCCATGCCGAGGTTGAAGCCGCAGAACATGCTGGTCACCAGCAGCGACTTCTTGCGCTCCGGGGTGTATTCCGAGAGCAGCGTCGTGGCGTTGGGCATGCCCGCGCCGAGACCGAGGCCGGTGAGGAAGCGCAACACCAGCAGTTGTTCGACGTTGGTGCTGTAAGCCGAGGCCAGGCTGAAGCCGCCGAACAGAATCACCGCACCGACGAGTACGACTTTTCGCCCGAAGCGGTCAGCCAACGGGCCGGAGCCGAGCGCGCCGAAGACCATGCCGATCAGCGCGGCACTCATCACCGGGCCGAGGCTGGCGCGATCAATGCCCCAGTCTTGCGACAGCGCCGGGGCGATGAAGCCCATGGCGGCGGTGTCGAGGCCGTCGAGAAATACGATCAGGAAACACAGGATCACCACTCGCCACTGATAGCGCGAGATCGGTTGGGCGTTGATAAAGGTCTGCACATCGAGGCAGTTACCCACAGCGGACTGAGGCTGGTTCATTATTTTTATTCCACGCAAAAAACGCAGTCGAACGGCGGCCGGCCAAAGGAAGGCACGGTCACAAGAATAGAAGGTTGTTATCAGGCGTTGCGGTGAACCCGGCAACAACGGGTGGGATACGGACAGTCGGGGAGCGAGCGCATGGTGAGTTGCCTCTTGTCATTATTATGGGGTCGACAGTCCGGCGAGCTCATTCACATCAGCGCCGGATGACGCTGCCGCGACATTAATGATCCGAGGGTTTTAGCGTCAATTCGATAAACGCAACACTGTGCGTTTATCGAACAGCTTCCTCAGGCGAACAACTGCGCACTGAGGTCGCGACTGGCGCTGAGCAGGCCGGGCAAGAAGCGCTGCTCCAGTTCCGCGCGGCTGACTCGCCCGGCGTGGGTGCTGACATTCAGCGCGGCGACCACTTGCCCCGAGGCGTCGTACACCGGCACGGCGATCGAGCGCAGGCCCTGTTCCAGTTCCTGATCGACAATGCACCAGCCCTGTTGACGCACCTGCTGCAAACATTCGAGCAAAGCGTCGGGGGTATGAATGGTGCGGCTGGTCTTGGCCACGAGTTCAGCGTGGTCGAGGTATTCGCCCAGGGAGGTGTCATCCAGTGCCGCTAGCAGAATCCGCCCCATCGACGTGCAATACGCCGGCAACCGCCCACCGACGGAAAGGTCGACCGAGATCAATCGCTGAGTGGTCGCCGAACGCGCGATATAGAGAATGTCATCGCCCTCCAGCGTCGCCATGTTGCAGGCTTCGTGCAATTGCTCGCTCATACGGTCCAGATACGGCTGGGCCGAGACCGCCAGCGGCGTCGAGGACAGATAGGCGTGGCCGAGGGTCAGCACTTTCGGCAGCAGCGAATAGGTGCGCCCGTCGGTGGTGGCGTAGCCGAGCTTGATCAGCGTGTGCAGGCAACGGCGCACGGCGGCGCGGGGAATTTCCGTGCGATGACTGATCTGCGCGATGGTCAGGTGGCGTTTACGCTCCTGAAACGCCTGCACCACCGCCAGACCACGGGCCAGCGAGGTCATGAAATCCGGATCACCGGTCAGCGCCTGAATGCGCTTGGCCGGCGAGGCGACGATGGGCGGCGCCACCGACGTGAAAGAGTTGCGCATTTGATCGTTCATTTCTTGTCCTTGTCCGGCACGCATCGATGCCTAGTCAAACGGCTCGCCGCGCGATGCACAAGCACCGGGGCGCCAACATTGGGCGATTATCGAACCGCCGACCGATAATCGCAATCCAGACCCCTGCCCTCCTCTTCATCCTTGAGGCCGCTTTAGCGATTCTGCTCGCAACTTAGTTGTTCCAGTTAATGGCGCCAAAAACAGAACGCCTGTTCTATAACGCTGTCTTTACACTTAACTAGCGGCAAAAGTTGCCAGCAACAAAACCATCACACATTCAGAACCGTTTTTAACTTGGCAAAGATAGTCATTCCCGAATCGGCCGCTATAATGCACCCTAATCGCGGCGCTTTAATCAAAAGCCTGCGACTTGCTGAAACGAGGTCCTTCGTCTCAGCTCCGGCCAGCGCCCGGCGCCCATCACACATGCAACGCCAGCGCTCGCTGAAACAGGAAACTGATGCTGCGTCAGTTTTTATCTGGTGCCGTAGCCGCCTGTAACACGGAAGTCTTGATTGCCTCTTCAATGTCTCCGCGCCTGATCGGGCTGTGGATGACTGGCGGGGGCGCGCAATTGACTCGTTGCAGTGTGTTTCACCGGATATTCAATTCAACTCATACAGGTAGCACCGTGACAAAAGACGAACTGCGCGCGGAACTAGAGCGCCAGGAACAACGTTACAAGGAAGTTTACGGCGGGGAAGTCACCACCTACGCCGCTCAGCCGGAACCGGAACGCAAGGCATGGCGCAAGCGCCCAACCGTTCAGGATCAGGTGTTCAAGCAGGAAATCGAAAAGATCGAAAAGGAACTCAAAGCCGAAGAGCCATGAGCCACGGCGGTTGAGCATTCGATAGTCGGCGTCCACCTCGGCCACAGCGCGGTGGCAAGACGACACCTCGCGCGCCCGCTATCCGCGGGCAGCGGCTGCATCACTGTTTTGCGGCTTGTGAACGAGCGTCCCACAGGTTTCAGAGATATTTCAGACAAACGTTTGAGACTATGCGGCGTCGGAAAATTTGCCTTAAAAATCCAATTTCTTCATTAAAATCAATTAGTTGAAAAACCCTGCGCAGCGCTTGGTTTTCACGCCCTGCAACAAATTAGATCGCAGATGCCTGTGACCAATGAGCAGACGGGGCATCGATTTCCTGTCTTTTCTGGCATAATCGCGCCCCCTTACGACCGGGTCAGAAAACCTTCATGATCGATTTATTCAGCGGACTGGATGCTTGGGTGCTTGTGAGCCTCTTGCTCGCCCTGACGTTTGTCCTCGCCTTCGAGTTCATCAATGGATTTCATGACACCGCTAACGCGGTAGCCACTGTTATCTACACCAAAGCCATGCCGCCACACCTGGCGGTGTTCTTTTCCGGTGTGTTCAATTTCCTCGGCGTGCTGCTGGGCGGCGTTGGCGTGGCGTATGCCATCGTCCACTTGCTGCCGGTTGAGCTGCTGATCAATGTGAACACCGGCCATGGCCTGGCGATGGTGTTCTCGTTGCTCGCCGCGGCCATCGCCTGGAATTTGGGCACCTGGTACTTCGGTATCCCGGCTTCCAGCTCGCACACCCTGATCGGCTCGATCCTCGGTGTCGGCCTGGCCAACGCGCTGATCAACGACATCCCGTTGAGAGATGGCGTGAACTGGCAGAAAGCGATCGACATCGGCGCCTCGCTGGTGTTCTCGCCGATGGCCGGCTTCCTCATCGCCGCACTGGTGCTGATCGGCCTGAAATGGTGGCGCCCGCTGTCGAAGATGCACAAGACGCCGGAACAGCGCCGCAAGATCGACGACAAAAAGCACCCACCGTTCTGGAACCGTCTGGTCCTGGTGATCTCGGCCATGGCCGTGAGCTTCGTGCACGGTTCCAACGACGGTCAGAAGGGCATCGGCCTGATCATGCTGGTGCTGATCGGCATCGTCCCGGCGCAGTTCGTGCTCGACCTGAACAGCACCACCTACCAGATCGAACGCACCCGCGACGCGACCCTGCACCTGAGCCAGTTCTACCAGCGCAACGCCGATTCGCTGGGCGAGTTCCTGGCACTGGGCAAGAGCGTGGAAGGCGACCTGCCGGAGAAATTCCGCTGCAACCCGCAGCAGACCGAACCGACCATCACCGCCCTGCTGCACACCCTCAAAGGTGTAGCGGACTACCATTCGCTGTCATCGGACAGCCGCATCGAAGTGCGTCGCTACCTGCTCTGCCTGGACGACACAGCGAAGAAAGTCGGCAAGCTGCCAGGCCTGGAAGCCCGTGAAAAGGCTGACCTCGACAAGCTGCGCAAAGACCTGACCACCACCACCGAATACGCGCCGTTCTGGGTGATTCTGGCGGTTGCCCTGGCACTGGGCCTGGGCACCATGGTCGGCTGGAAGCGTGTGGTGCTGACCATTGGCGAGAAGATCGGCAAGCAAGGCATGACTTATTCGCAGGGCATGTCGGCACAGATCACCACAGCCAGCCTGATCGGCATGGCCAACATTTTCAGCCTGCCGGTGTCGACCACTCACGTGCTGTCTTCGGGTGTGGCCGGGACCATGGTTGCCAATAAAAGCGGCCTGCAGGGTGGCACGGTGAAGACTATTCTGCTGGCCTGGGTACTGACCTTGCCGGCGACCGTGGCGCTGTCGGCCGGGTTGTTCTGGCTGGCTTCGAAGGCGTTGGGTAGTTGATCGTTAGCTGTTGATTGGAAAAGGCGTGATTCGTGAGGATCACGCCTTTTTTGTTATTGGGGATTGGGAGCATATCCGTTGCTACCGTAACGGCTGCTTATGGTTTCGCTTTTACAGCGTTTCACTCTTCAAGACGTCGACCGATCCCGTAACGAAGCCTGCCGAAGGGGCAAAAAGATCAAAAGCCAACGCAAATGCCAGATCAAAAGATCGCAGCCTTCGGCAGCTCCTTGTATCTCGTACCACTCCAGAACAGGTCGGCTATCAGGCCGCCTTCGCGAGCAGGTCGCTCCCACAAAAGCAAAAGCAAAGCAGCGCAGCAGCCCGCGGCAAAGCCGCCCCACTCAACAATGAGCGCAAGCTCGAGTGCTCTTGATCTTGATCCACCGGCGACGTCGGAAGGCTGAGTGGAGGGATTGATCCGGGCGTGGGAGCGCAGCGACCGTACGACGCAGTCGTACACAGCGGAAGGAGGTGCAGCGAAGCAAACCGGAGCCGCTGCGCCCGGATCAGTCCCGCAGCGAAGGAACCCGAGCCTGCGAGGGCCGAACGTAGAAGCTAGCCTTTTGGGTTACCTTTTTGGCGTTTGAAAAAGGTGACTCGCCGTAAGGGCGAAACCGCCAGCAGCCACTCCCGAAGCAACGGATATTCACCCAAACCCCAAACAGCCTGGTCGGCCCACAGGCCGCCACGGCCAAAAAAGGGGCAACCGAAGTCGCCCCAAAATGCCTTGCGTGCCCATCAAATCCAGAAGAACTCACTTGCGCCGTTTATGCGCATCCTTCCAGATAAAAAATCCAAACCCTGCAAAAAACAGCACCATGAGCCCCACCGTAAGAACCCCGGCAAACACCACGTTATCGAAAAACATGACTGGCCTCCTGGCCCTGCTTTGCTGCGATGGATTCAAATTAACAAACACACAGGCGCACATATTGACCAGGATCAATATCCGCAACGTTGAGAAATAAAGGAGGGGAAATAACTGACCTGCATCAACCAATGCAGTGGGAGATCAACGCTTTTTCGGCTTGTTCTTCGACTTTTTCTTGGTTTTTCCCAACGGCATCGCCTGCTCGAAGGCGTTGCGCACTTCGTTCAAGCGTTTCTCGTTGAGGTCATGCACACGCTTGGCGCGTTCAGTGCTGAGGTCGATCAGTTTGTCGTCTTGGCTCATGGCGTCCGGCACGTCGCAAAAGAGATCAGAGCTGCCGTCACCGGCAGGATTGCGCCAATCATGCCGCGTGGCGCAGACGCTGACCAGTCACCGGTCAAATCTCGATATCGACCCACAAGCCCTGACGCGGCTGATCGTCTATCAACGGCACCACCGGTACGGTGTTGTCAGCGTTCAGCTCAGTGCCCGGCACGGCCAAATGCTCTTCAGGATCCTCATCCGCCTCGCGACGCCGACGATCACGCTCCTGTTGGCGACGCTGCTCTTCGCGCGCCAGCAGGCGATCCTCTTCCGGATCACGTTTCTGCAGATCGATCGTGCTTTCGTTGGAGCTTTCCTGCACCGGCACCACTGGCGGGATGTCCGGCCGCTGGCGGATCGGATCCTGCTGGGAAGTGATCGGCACGGCGCTCAAGGGGAGCATCGGTGGCAACATATAAAGGTCTCCTGTCTGCAGGCTATCGGCTGGCGTGCAGGTGCCTTGAGCCGCCTGTCGCAAACTTGTGACCCGGTAGACACTGACTGGTGCCCTGCCGCTTGAAAAAAGCGACACATGACGCCTCGGCTTCAGCTTGCAGCTCGAAGCTAAAAGCTTGCCGCTGCTCCTATTCCTTTGGCCCTCAGGGTCGCATTCCGTTAAGATAGCCCGCTTTTTCAAGGTGGGAGTCAGGCAGCATGGCGCAGCAGTATCAACCGGGGCAACGCTGGATCAGTGACAGCGAAGCAGAGCTTGGTTTAGGCACCGTTCTGGCACAGGACGGCCGCTTGCTGACCGTGCTTTACCCGGCCACTGGCGAAACCCGCCAGTACGCGCTACGGAATGCGCCCCTGACCCGCGTGCGGTTCTCGCCGGGCGACTCCATCACCCATTTCGAAGGCTGGAAGATGACCGTGCAGCAGGTCGATGATGTCGACGGGCTGATGGTCTATCACGGCCTCAACGGGCAGAACGAAGTGGTCACCCTGCCGGAAACCCAGCTGTCTAACTTCATTCAGTTCCGTCTGGCCAGCGACCGCCTGTTCGCCGGGCAGATCGACCCGCTGTCGTGGTTCTCCCTGCGCTACAACACCCTTGAACACACCAGCCGCCAGTTGCAGTCCTCGCTCTGGGGCCTGGGCGGCGTGCGCGCGCAGCCGATCGCACACCAGTTGCACATCGCCCGCGAAGTCGCCGACCGTATCGCCCCACGGGTATTGCTGGCGGACGAAGTGGGACTGGGTAAAACCATCGAAGCCGGTCTGGTCATCCATCGCCAACTGCTTTCGGGCCGCGCCAACCGCGTGCTGATTCTGGTTCCGGAAAACCTCCAGCATCAGTGGCTGGTGGAGATGCGCCGCCGCTTCAACCTGCAGGTCGCGCTGTTCGACGAAGAACGCTTCATCGAAAGCGATGCCACCAACCCGTTCGAAGACACGCAACTGGCGCTGGTCGCGCTGGAGTGGCTGGTCGACGACGAGAAGGCACAGGACGCCTTGTTCGCTGCCGGTTGGGACCTGCTGGTGGTCGACGAAGCGCACCACCTGGTCTGGCATGAAGAAAAAGCCAGCGCGGAATATTCCCTGGTCGAGCAACTGGCCGAAGTCATCCCCGGCGTGCTGCTACTCACCGCCACCCCGGAACAACTCGGTCAGGACAGCCACTTCGCCCGTCTGCGCCTGCTCGACCCGAACCGTTTTCACGACCTGGCCGCGTTCCGCGCCGAGAGCGACAACTACCGTCCGGTCGCCGAAGCGGTGCAGGAACTGCTCGACAAGGGCCGTCTCTCCGCCGAGGCGCACAAGACCATTCACGGTTTCCTCGGCAACGAAGGCGAAGCCCTGCTCACCGCCGTCAACGATGGCGATACTGAAGCCAGCGCCCGCCTCGTGCGTGAGCTGCTCGATCGCCACGGCACCGGCCGCGTGCTGTTCCGCAACACCCGCGCCGCCGTGCAGGGTTTCCCGGAGCGCAAACTACACCCGTACCCGCTGCCGTGCCCCGACGAATACCTCGAACTGCCGCTGGGCGAACACGCCGAGCTGTACCCGGAAGTCAGCTTCCAGGCCCAGCCGGACGCCAGCGAAGAAGAGCGCTGGTGGAAATTCGACCCGCGCGTCGAGTGGCTGATCGATCAGTTGAAAATGCTCAAGCGCACCAAAGTGCTGGTGATCTGCGCCCACGCCGAAACCGCGATGGACCTGGAAGACGCGTTGCGCGTGCGTTCCGGCATCCCGGCCACGGTGTTCCACGAAGGCATGAACATCCTCGAGCGTGACCGCGCCGCCGCCTACTTCGCCGACGAAGAATTCGGCGCGCAGGTGCTGATCTGTTCGGAAATCGGCAGTGAAGGTCGCAACTTCCAGTTCGCTCACCACTTGGTGCTGTTCGATCTGCCGTCGCACCCGGACCTGCTCGAGCAGCGCATCGGTCGTCTCGACCGGATCGGCCAGAAACACATCATCGAACTGCACGTGCCGTACCTGGAAACCAGCCCGCAACAGCGCCTGTTCCAGTGGTACCACGAGGCGCTCAACGCCTTCCTCAACACCTGCCCGACCGGCAACGCCTTGCAGCACCAGTTCGGCCCGCGCCTGCTGCCGCTGCTCGAAGAAGCCGATGACGGCGAGTGGCAAGCGCTGATCGACGAAGCACGCGCCGAGCGTGAGCGTCTCGAAGCCGAGCTGCACACCGGCCGCGACCGTCTGCTGGAATTGAATTCCGGCGGCGCTGGCGAAGGTGAAGCGCTGGTCGAGGCGATCCTCGAGCAGGACGACCAGTTCGCCCTGCCGATCTACATGGAAACCCTGTTCGACGCGTTCGGCATCGACAGCGAAGACCACTCGGAAAACGCCCTGATCCTCAAGCCGAGCGAGAAGATGCTCGACGCCAGTTTCCCGCTGGGCGACGACGAAGGCGTGACCATCACTTACGACCGCAATCAGGCGCTGTCGCGCGAAGACATGCAGTTCATCACCTGGGAACACCCGATGGTGCAGGGCGGCATGGACCTGGTGCTGTCCGGTTCGATGGGCAACACCGCCGTCGCGCTGATCAAGAACAAGGCGTTGAAACCGGGCACCGTGTTGCTCGAATTGCTCTACGTCAGCGAAGTGGTCGCACCGCGCTCGCTGCAACTGGGTCGCTACCTGCCGCCGGCGGCGCTGCGCTGCCTGCTCGATGCCAACGGCAACGACCTGTCGCCACGGGTGTCCTTCGAAACCCTCAACGACCAGCTGGAAAGCGTTCCACGGGCCAGCGCCAACAAGTTCATCCAGGCCCAGCGTGATCAATTGACGCCACGGATCAACGCCGGCGAAGAAAAGATCGCCCCGCGGCACGCCGAGCGTGTGGCCGAAGCGCGCCGTCGTCTGGCTGCCGACACCGATGAAGAACTGGCGCGCCTGACCGCTTTGCAAGCGGTCAACCCGACGGTGCGCGACAGCGAACTGGAGGCGTTGCGCACTCAGCGTGAGCAAGGTCTGGCGATGCTCGACAAAGCGGCGTTGCGCCTGGAAGCGATTCGGGTGCTGGTAGCGGGTTAACCGCCCCGCTCCACCGCTGAAAACCAAGAGGCCCGCAGTGATGCGGGCCTTTTTATTTGCCTGTTATTTGTCAGGTGATGCAGATGGCCCCTTCGCGAGCAGGCTCGCTCCCACAATGAAATGCATTTCAAACTGTGAGAGCGAGCCTGCTCGCGAAAACGGTCAAGCAGTCGCCGCAGAAATTTCTGGCTCAACCACCGCCACCAATCCCTCCTTCATCCGCTGCGCATCCCGGACAAAACACCGCGATGCCAGAAACAGAAAGACCATGGTCAAAAACAGCGCCACCGGGATCAGGTACATCGCGTCATGCAGGCCGACGGCCTTGAACGCTTCGGTCATCTGTTCAGCTCCTGCCGACAGCATCGCCGTGTGCGCGAAGTGATCCGACAGCCCACCCACGACCACTGGCCCCAACCCGCCGCCGAGCAGATACAGACCGGCGAAGAACAACGCCATCGCCGTCGCCCGCAGGCGCGGTTCGACCACGTCCTGAATCGCCGTGTACACGCAGGTGTAGAAGTTGTAGGCGAACAGCCAGCCGACACTGAACACCGCGACGAACACGCCAATCTCGATGCGCCCGGCATGCAGCGCCCACGCCGTGCACAGGGTTGAAATGATCAGGCTGAACGCGGCGAACAACAGCCGCCCACTGGCGAAACGCTGATGAATCTTGTCGGCAATCCAGCCGCCGAGGGTCAGCCCGACCAGTCCGGTGACGCCGACGATCACGCCGGTGGCCACCGCCGCCTCCTGCAACGGCATGAGGAAATAGCGCTGCAGCATCGGCACCAGAAACGAGTTGCAGGCATAGGTCGCGAAGTTGAAGCACAGCCCGGCCATCACCAGCCACAGGAAGGTCGGCACGGCGAGGACGCGGCGGATCGGTTTATCGACTTTCTCCTGCGAGACCTGCACGGTTTCAGCTGCGCCGCGTTTCGGCTCTTTGATGAAGAACATGAACACCGCGAGGATCAGCCCCGGCACGGCAGCGATGAAGAACGGCGCGCGCCAGCTGTCAAAGGCCTTGACCATCGCGCCGATGGTGAAGAACGCCAGCAGCAGCCCCAGCGGCAGGCCGAGCATGAAAATACCCATCGCCCGCGCGCGACGGTGTGCCGGAAACAGATCGCCGATAAGCGAGTTGGCCGCTGGTGCGTAACTGGCTTCGCCGATGCCGATGCCCATGCGCACGATCAAAAAGCTCCAGAAACTGCCGACCATACCGTTGACCGCAGTCAGCGCACTCCAGGTCGCCAGGCCCCAGCCCATCAGTTTGCTACGTGAACCGGTGTCGGCCATGCGCCCCAGCGGCAGACCGGCAACGGCGTAGACGATGGTGAACGCGGTGCCGATGATGCCCAGCTGAAAGTCGCTGAGATGCCATTCCATGCGGATCGGTTCGATGATGATCGCCGGGATGGTGCGGTCGAAGAAATTGAACAGGTTGGCGAGGAACAGCAGGAACAGAATGCGCCAGGCATTCGCCGCTTGGGTCGAGTTCTGCATGGGTCCGTCTCTTTATTGTTATGAGGGCTTCACTGCCAGCGCGTCGAGCCCGGAACCTGCAATCTAGTCAGCCGCGCGGGGGCTGTCTGTCATCATTCGTCAGCCTGATATCGACCCATCGCACTGTAACGAAACGTAAGCCCTTGATAACTCTGGAATCCCCCGCCATACGGGGCTTTCGCGGCAAAATCCGGCGACAAAAAAATAGTTTCGTGCCCCCCTTCCCAACGCCATCGCAAAGCCTAGAATGGCCGCCGGATCCGTCCGGATCTTCCGATCAATCCCTTTGATACCCCCGCCCATGTCCGAAGCCAGTCCGTGTCTGAATTGCGGTGCCTGCTGTTCCCATTTTCGTGTGTCTTTTTTCTGGGGTGAGTGCTCATCCGCTGGCGGGACGGTGCCCGATGAACTGGTTGCGCAGATCACTCCAAGCCGAGTGGCAATGATCGGCACCGACCGCAAACCGACGCGTTGCACGTCATTGGCGGGTGAGGTCGGCAGCGCTGTGGCGTGCACGATCTATGACAAACGTTCGAGCACCTGCCGCGAGTTCGAGGCGTCTTGGGAGAACGGCGAGCACAACCCCGACTGCGACAAGGCCCGCGCCGCCCACGGCCTGCCACCCTTGCCGCCACACTGGAACGATCTGCCGCTGGAGCGCATTGCCTGAGCCTTAGCGCGAATCGCTATGAGGCTAATGGCAAAATCATTACCACCAATGTGCCACTACGGCTTGCAGCCGGAAAACCGCCTCTATACTGCTTTCATTCGCCTGCGTTGATTGACGCAAGGGCCAGATGAATCCGAGACGGGGCATGCTATGGAGTGGCTTGGTTTGCAGTTTGTTGCCGAGCTGCCGGCGAGCGGGCAGATTCTCCTCGATTGCAGCCACAACCCTTTGCTGGTGATGGTGGCCTATCTGGTCGCCTGCGCGGCGAGCTTCGCCACCCTGGACATGGCAGAGCGCCTGGTGCATGCCGAAGACCCGGGGTCGCGGCGAATCTGGCGCTGGATCGGCGCGACCTGCCTGGCCGGCGGCATCTGGGCCATGCACTTCGTCGGCATGCTGGCCTTCCAGACCCCCATCGATATTCAGTACGACCTCGGCATCACCCTCTTGTCGTTACTGATCGCCCTGCTCGCCTCGTGGCTGGCCATGCATACCCTCAGTGAGGTGCAGCCGAGCGCGTTGCATTGCCTCAAGACCGCATGTGTCATCGGTTTGGGCATCGCGGGCATGCATTACGTCGGCATGGCAGCGATGAAGTCGAGCGCCACCGCCTACTATCAGCCAGGGCTGTTCGCGCTGTCGGTGCTGATTGCCATCGGCGCCAGTTTCACTGCGCTGTGGGTAGCCCGCTATTTGAGCGAAGGCAGCGGGGTCGCGCATCAATTGCTCAAGTACAGCGCGGCGCTGATTCTCGGCGCCGGCATCATCAGCATGCACTTCACCGGCATGGCTGCGCTGGATCTGGTGCTTCCCGAAGGTGCCTTGGCAGCGAGCGGCAGTGAAACCGGGCATTTGCAACTGGGCCTGACCGTGGCGCTGATCATCCTGTTGATCCTCGGCAGTGCGATCAGCGCCGCCCTCGCCGACAAAAAGCTGCAGAACAAGGAAAACGACCTGCGCCGGGTCAACGCCTTGCTCAGCCAACTCGATCAGGCGCGCATGTCTTTGCAGCAAGCGGCCAATTACGACGCGCTGACCAACCTGATCAACCGCCGTGGTTTCAACCAGATGTTCGCCGAAAAACTCAGCCAGAAAACCAGCGAGGGCGGCATGCTCGCGGTGATGTTTCTCGACATCGACCACTTCAAGCGCATCAACGACAGCCTCGGCCATGACGCCGGTGACGCGCTGCTCAAAGTCATCGCCCAACACATCAAGAGCTCGGTGCGCAGCCATGAAGACGTGGTCGCGCGTTTTGGCGGCGACGAATTCTGCATCCTCATCAGCCTGCGCGACCGCGAAGAGGCGCGCGGCATGGCCCAGCGCATCATGCACAAGATGAAGGAGCCGATCGAACTGGCCGGCCGGCGCATGGTGATGACCACCAGCATCGGCATCAGCCTGTTTCCCGAAGACGGCACCACTTGCGAAGAGCTGCTCAAACACGCCGACCTGGCCTTGTACCAATCCAAAGGCGCCGGGCGCAACGGTCTGCACTTCTTCAATTCCAGCCTGAAGACCCGCGCCAGTTTCGAGCTGCAACTGGAAGAAGAACTGCGCAGTGCGCTGCGGCAAGACCACGCGCTGATGCTCTACTACCAGCCGATCTTCGAAGTGAAAACCGGGCGCGTGACCAAGCTTGAAGCCCTGATTCGCTGGCAGCATCCGGTTCACGGTTTGCTTACACCGGATCGCTTCATCGGTATCGCCGAGAATAACGGTTTGATTGCCGAACTGGACAACTGGGTGCTGCGCCGCGCCTGCAAGGATCTCGGCGAGCTGTCGCGGCATGGTTGTGCCGAATTGAAAATCGCCTGGAACTGCTCGCCGCTGAATCTGGCGCGCGAAGAGCTGGCCGAGGAGATTGAGCACGCCTTGCACACGGCGGGCGTTGCCCCGGAACGCCTGGAACTGGAGGTCACCGAAAACGCCTTGATGGGCAATATCGCCGACACTTTGGTGCTGCTGCGGCAGATCCGCGCCCTCGGTGTGTCGCTGTCGATCGATGATTTCGGCACCGGCTATTCGTCGCTGGCCTACCTCAAGCGTCTGCCGCTGAACACCCTGAAAATCGACCGCTCGTTCATCCTCGACATCCCCACCGCCACGGCGGACATGGAGATCGTCCAGGCGATCATCGTCATGGCTCACACCCTGCATTTGCAGGTGGTCACCGAGGGCGTCGAGAGCCTGGAGCAATACGAGTTTCTCGAGCGTTCGGGCTGCGATTTCATTCAGGGTTATCTGCTCAGCCGCCCGGTGCCGCTGGACGAATTACGCGCGGTGCTCGATGAAATCAACCAGCGCAAACCCGTCCTCGGGGTCAATCCGTTGAGTCTGGCGCGCGATACATTTGCACCAGCGTCGCTGGATCCTTCGCTAAAAAGCCTTGCGCCCCATGCAGGCGCATCAATTGTGCGGCCAATCCGCTGATTGGCGTCGCCGAGCCCTGCTCGCGGGAAAATTTCACCGCCGTGTCGAGATCCTTGAGCAGCGTGCGCACGTGCCACTTGATCGGTTCGAAACGGCTCTCGGCCATTTGCGGGGCAAGGATTTGCAAGGGCTTGGAATCGGCAAAGCCACCGGCCAGCGCCTCGGCGATCAGACTGGCATCGACCCCCGCCTGCTCGGCCAGCGCCACCACTTCGGCAATCACCAGTGCATTGCACGCGACGATCATCTGGTTACAGGCCTTGGTCACCTGGCCGGCACCGACGCCGCCCATATGCGTGACGCGCTGACCGAGGCTGAGCAGCACCCGGCGCACGCGCTCAAGATCTGCCGCTGCACCACCGACCATGATCGCCAGACTGCCAGCCTCGGCGCCGACCACACCGCCGGACACCGGGGAGTCAAGCCAGCCCATGCCGCTTTCCTCGGCCAGCGCTGCGGCCATCTCGCGAGTCGCGGTCGGTTCAAGACTGGAGAAATCCACCAATAGCTGGCCGTTTTTCGCACCTTCGGCAACACCGCCAGCGCCAAACACCACTTCACGCACCACGGCAGTGTCGGCCAGACACAGCATGACGATGTCGGCGTGTGCGCACAGTTCGGCAGGGCTCGATACCTGGCGGGCGCCGGCCGCAACCAGCGGTGCACACTTGTCCGGGTTGCGGTTCCACACCGTCAGCGGATAACCCGCGGCCAGCAGACGCCGGCACATGGGCAGGCCCATCAGGCCGATTCCGGCAAACCCCAACGAAGGTAGCGTTGACATCATTTCGCCTCTTTTCAATTAAAGATCACCGAATCATGGCCGATTCATCAACGATCAGGAAAGGATTCCGCCCGGCGATCAGACGAGCCAGCACTACGACGCCCGGGCCGTATTCGCGCACACAAGACGCGAGATCTTATTCCGTGAGGTTCGCCGGCACTGTTCGGCGGGCCAACCCAGTCCAGGTAAATGGCGCACCATGACCTCTAAAAACAACCCCGCCAGTGCAACAGCCGATCTGACCCTGAGCCCCGCCGCGAACAGCGCGTCATTATCCAGACCGACGCCGCCTTCGCGTCCGCTGTCGACGCAGCAATATCTGTACTTCACCGAAACCAACACTGACCGCATCCTCGATAACCTCGACGGCCTGCGCGATTCGGTGTTCCCGCGCCCGGCGCATCAGGAAGGCGACAACGAGCAGCACAACGATCAGGAATTTCCCTCGGTGTGCCTGATCGGCCTCGGTCGCTGCGGCTCCAACATCGCCCTCGACGTGGCGGAGCTGGTGTACAACGCGCGCAAGTTCTACCTCAACGAATTCAACAACGAAGACCGCCCGACCGACCGGCGTCTGGCCGACAAGGGCTACAGCCCGGCGCAGTGGATCAAGAACAACCTGCGCATCGGCACCAGCAAATCGACCAAACCGGTGTTTCTGGTCGAACCGCTGGTGATGCTTGGCGACCTCGACAAGGACATCGCCGGGCGCATCCGTTTCTCGCGTAAGGGCGAGAAAAGCGGCTTCCTGCGCGACTACAGCAAAATGAAGATCATGGACTTGTCCGAAGTCCACGCCGGTGGCGCCGGTAATGCGCCGATCCTCGGCCAGTACCTAGCGAAGATCATCCTCAACAAAGACACCCAGCGCTTCTCCAGCCCCGACTGGAAAATGATCCACTCGTACCTGATCGACAGCTGCGGGATCAAGGCCAACCAGTCGCGCCTGTATTTCTCGATCTTCAGTGCCGGCGGCGGTACCGGTTCGGGCATGGCCTCGGAGTTCGGTCTGGCCCAGCAGCACTCGTACATGAACAAGACCTTCGACACCAAGCCGATGGACGAGCATGACGGCAAGAGCGGTCATTCGTTTGTGTTCGAGCCGATCTTCACCAGCGGCATCTGCGTGCTGCCGAACATTTCCGACCACCGCAGCGAAATGTCCGAGGCGCTGCACATCAACGCCGGGCGCCTGCTGTGCAAATACCTGTCGGAGGAATGGGATTTCTCCTACAACTTCGCCAACGAAGACAGCAGCGAAGCCAGCGTGATGGGGCGTATCCGCCCGTGGAATGCGATGATGCTGATCTCCAACGACATCATGCGTTACGCCGAAGAAAGCGATGACGGCAATATCCAGAACATTGATGTCAATGCCATGGAGAAGCACGCCAACCAGTACATCTCGCAGCAGATCTTCAATATTCTGACGGCGCAGGCAGTCACCACCGACTACGACCAGAACTACTTCCGCCGTGCCGGCATCGACATCGGCGAAACCATCCGCCTGGACGCCAACGACCTGTTCATGAGTCTGGCCGGGCCGGTGGCGATTGCCTACGCCGAATCGGTAGTCCCGGAAACCCCGCCGCCGAGCAGCGACAAGTTCAAGGTCTTCGACAAAGAGCCGCAGCGCCTGAACATCGACGACCTGTTCTTCCGTTCGATCGACCTGCCGCACTTCAACAAGGTCACTCAGGCCATCGAAGGCATCAGCCTGCTGCCGATCGAATCCAAGCGTTATCGCGCTTCGCTGGAGCAGTACAAGAATTCCGGCTACGACGCCGCCGCGCTGCACGACCTGCACTTCTTCAAGAATTGCTCGTCGGTGGTCTCGATCGTCTCGCTGCCGAAAGACTACAAACTGTCGTACATGGACCTGAACCGGTTGAAGACCCACCTCAACAGCCTGTTCCCCAACACCACGCTCAAGCGCTACGCGCTGGTTATCGGCGCTTCGGCCAACCTGTCGCTGACCACCCTGATAGCCAAGAGCCCGTGCCTGTCGGACGACTTCCTCACGCTGATCGTGGCGTTCATCAAGCGCTGCTTCGCGAAGAATCCGTACCGTTTCGACGAGACGCTGGATAACTCGATTCTCGACTTCATCATTCAGGAAGACTTCGACGAAGAGCGGATCGACGACCTGCTCAATGAGTTCGAAAACCCGGCGAAGATTCTCGATACCAACTGGTACGCGATCAAACCGATGTACGAAAAGAAATACCGTGAGTTGATCAACGACAAGGACAAGTTCGTCTCGATCAATGACATTCGCCTGTCGCGTGATTGCGTGAAGAAGTCGATCAAGTACCTGCGCGAGATCTACCGCCACCGGATTGGCAAGACCAAGGTGATTTCGCTGAATAACCATACCGGGAAGACGTTCTCGGTCTGATCCAGCACCGAGTAGCCCCCTTCGCGAGCAAGCTCGCTCCCACATTTGGAATACATTGCCCTGTGGGAGCGAGCTTGCTCGCGAAGGGGCCGGCTAATTCGCCGAAAATCTCAGGCCTCCCAACATCCAGAAACAATTAAGCGACCCTCAGGCCGCTCCATAAACTGTTCCCGTTACGTTTACGTCACCGTGAGGCGTGGCATTTCTCCACGGCAAGGTGCCATCACGCTACTCCGCTACACACTTGCGGTGCGGCAATCGAGGCACCAAAAGAGTGCGGGCAATTACACGGCCGCCCTTTCCTGGATCAGAATCCACGGCGAAACCACCACGGCCCACAGCTGCGGATCACGTTCGAAAATATCCAGTGCCCGCGTTTCAGACAGCTTGGCGACCTTGTCGTCGGCCAGCCAGGCCGCGACTTTCTCGCCTTCATCCGAGGCCACGGCCTCGGCGGCGGCGATCAAATCCAGGTCAGGGTCGACCCACAATAGGGCACCCTTGGCGAAGAACGGCTCCAGCTCTTTCCAGGTAATAGATGCCGTTTCACCAAGCAGCTTGGCATAGAGGGTGCTAGGTTCTTGATTCATGGGAGCTGTCCGGAAAAGAAATCGACGCGAATGATAACGTCGGTGGTCCGGCAGAAAAACCCGGTTGCAAATCGCTGCACCGAACGAAAAGAGCAGGAACGCCAGGGAATGCTGCCTTTTGGGATATATGCCCCCGATTGCCCCGCCGCAATTCTGTCTCTTTCATTCAAAAATGCGACACCCCCAAGTTTTGCCCCGTGGCGCCCGCTTCCCAGTTGATCAAGCGGCGCTCTACACTGTACCGGTACAGTTGCCGGGGCATTTTCCGGAGGGTATCGCAAAGATATCTGACCCGGTTCTGCTGCTACGGCGCCAGAACTCTAAAAAATACAACAGTAAGAGTGGAGCACTATGACTAAGGCTACTAAGCAGATTTCCAAACTGTTTGCCGCTATGGTTCTGGCCGGGGTTGCCAGCCATTCGTTCGCAGCTGACACCATCAAAATCGGTATCGCCGGTCCTAAAACCGGTCCAGTAGCCCAGTACGGCGACATGCAGTTCAGTGGCGCGAAAATGGCCATCGAGCAGATCAACGCCAAGGGCGGCGTCGACGGCAAGAAACTCGAAGCCGTTGAATACGACGATGCCTGCGATCCAAAACAAGCGGTAGCGGTAGCGAACAAGGTCGTCAACGACGGCGTCAAGTTCGTGGTCGGTCACCTGTGCTCCAGCTCCACCCAGCCAGCTTCGGACATCTACGAAGACGAAGGCGTGATCATGATCACCCCGGCTGCCACCAGCCCGGACATCACCGCCCGTGGCTACAAAATGATCTTCCGCACCATCGGTCTCGACAGCGCCCAAGGCCCTGCCGCCGGCAACTACATCGCCGATCACGTGAAACCGAAAGTGGTTGGCGTGCTGCACGACAAACAGCAGTACGGTGAAGGCATCGCCACCGCCGTGAAATCGACCCTCGAGAAGAAAGGCACCAAGGTTGCCGTCTTCGAAGGCGTCAACGCCGGCGATAAAGACTTCTCCGCCATCATCGCCAAGCTCAAGCAAGCCGGCGTCGACTTCGTCTACTACGGCGGCTACCACCCGGAGCTGGGTCTGATTCTGCGTCAGGCTCAGGAAAAAGGCCTGAAAGCCCGCTTCATGGGTCCGGAAGGCGTGGGTAACGACTCGATCACCCAGATCGCCAAGGATGCGTCCGAAGGCCTGCTGGTGACCCTGCCGAAATCGTTCGACCAGGATCCGGCCAACGTTGCCCTGGCTGACGCGTTCAAAGCCAAGAAGGAAGATCCGAGCGGTCCGTTCGTGTTCCCGTCCTACTCGGCAGTGACCGTGATTGCCGAAGGCATCAAGGCGGCCAAGTCCGAAGACGCTACCAAAGTGGCTGAAGCCATCCACGCCGGTTCGTTCAAGACCCCGACCGGCGACCTGAGCTTCGACGACAAGGGCGACTTGAAGGACTTCAAATTTGTCGTGTACGAGTGGCACAACGGCAAACCTAAAACCGAAGTTTCGCCTCAGTAAGGCCTTGCCCGACTGACTGCCAATAAAGCCCACGGCGTGCCGTGGGCTTTGTTTTGCGAATGTATGGGCCGCGCTGGCGTGATCCGCCAGTCGGCCCACCTGAAAATCTCAAAACCGTCATCAGCGGTTCGCTGGCAAAACCCGGATTCGAAGTGGATAGAGATCCACGGGGCCGGGCGGGAAAATGACTCCACCAGTGAAATGCGTACAGGTTTTTAGGAGCGCTGTAATGCCTGACCTCTATCACTTCTTCCAACAGCTGGTTAACGGCCTCAACGTTGGCAGCATGTATGCCCTGATCGCCATCGGCTACACGATGGTCTACGGCATCATTGGAATGATCAACTTCGCCCACGGCGAGGTATACATGATCGGTTCCTACGTGGCCTTCATCGCCATCGCCGGGCTGACCATGATGGGACTCGACAGTGTCCCGCTGTTGATGACCGCGGCGTTCATCGCCAGCATCGTCGTCACCAGTTCCTACGGTTACAGCATCGAACGGATCGCCTACCGCCCCCTGCGCGGAAGCAACCGTCTGATCCCGCTGATTTCTGCCATCGGTATGTCGATCTTCCTGCAGAACACCGTTCTGCTGGCGCAAGACTCCAAGGACAAAGCTATCCCCAACCTGATCCCGGGCAACTTCGCCTTCGGTCCGGGTGGCGCACAAGAAGTGCTGATTTCCTACATGCAGATCGTGGTGTTCGTGGTGACCCTGATCGCCATGCTCGGCCTGACCCTGTTCATCTCCCGTTCCCGTCTGGGCCGCGCCTGCCGCGCCTGTGCCGAGGACATCAAGATGGCCAACCTGCTCGGCATCAACACCAACAACATCATCGCCCTGACCTTCGTCATCGGTGCTGCGCTGGCCGCCGTTGCCGCAGTGCTGCTGAGCATGCAATACGGCGTGATCAACCCCAACGCCGGTTTCCTCGTCGGCCTCAAGGCCTTCACCGCTGCGGTACTGGGCGGCATCGGCAGCATCCCCGGGGCCATGCTCGGCGGGTTGGTGCTCGGTGTAGCGGAAGCGTTCGGTGCCGATATCTTCGGCGACCAGTACAAGGACGTCGTTGCGTTCGGCCTGCTGGTTCTGGTGCTGTTGTTCCGTCCGACCGGCATTCTGGGCCGTCCGGAGGTTGAGAAAGTATGACTAGGAATCTTAAACAGGCACTGTTCAGTGCCTTGCTGGTGTGGGCGGTGGCCTACCCGGTACTCGGTCTGAAACTGACCATCGTCGGCATCAATCTGGAAGTGCACAACACCAGCCCTGCGGTACTCGCGACCATCGCGATCTGCTCGGTGCTGATGTTCCTGCGCGTGCTGTTCAACCAGCAGATCAGCAAGGCCTGGCGCTCCTCGCCGGGCATGCCGCTGATCCCGGCCAAGGCCAGCAACTTCCTGACCCTGCCAACCACCCAGCGCTATTTCATCATTGCGCTGATTCTGATCGCCCTGGTCTGGCCGTTCTTCGGCTCCCGTGGCGCGGTGGATATCGCAACGCTGATCCTGATCTACGTGATGCTCGGCCTGGGCCTGAACATCGTCGTCGGTCTGGCCGGTCTGCTTGACCTGGGTTACGTCGGTTTCTACGCCGTCGGCGCCTACAGCTACGCGCTGCTGTCGCATTACTACGGCTTGAGCTTCTGGATCTGCCTGCCGATTGCCGGCCTGATGGCGGCGACGTTCGGCTTCCTGCTGGGCTTCCCGGTGTTGCGTCTGCGCGGCGACTATCTGGCGATCGTGACCTTGGGTTTCGGCGAGATCATCCGTCTGTTCCTGCGTAACCTGACCGACATCACCGGTGGCCCGAACGGCATCAGCAACATCGAGAAACCGACGTTCTTCGGCCTGACCTTCGAGCGCAAAGCCGCCGAAGGCCTGCAGACGTTCCACGAGTATTTCGGCCTGCAATACAACTCGATCAACAAGGTGATCTTCCTTTACCTGGTTGCGCTGTTGCTCGCACTGGCCGCGCTGTTCGTGATCAACCGTCTGCTGCGCATGCCGATCGGCCGTGCGTGGGAAGCACTGCGTGAAGACGAAATCGCCTGCCGCGCGTTGGGCCTGAACCCGACCGTGATCAAGCTCTCCGCCTTCACCCTGGGCGCTGCGTTCGCCGGTTTCGCCGGCAGCTTCTTCGCCGCGCGTCAGGGCCTGGTGACGCCCGAGTCGTTCACCTTCATCGAGTCGGCGATCATCCTTGCCATCGTCGTATTGGGTGGCATGGGCTCGCAATTGGGTGTGATTCTGGCGGCGATCGTGATGATCCTGTTGCCGGAAATGATGCGTGAGTTCAGCGAGTACCGCATGTTGATGTTCGGTGCGCTGATGGTGCTGATGATGATCTGGCGTCCACAAGGTCTGCTGCCGATGCAACGCCCACACATGGAGTTGCGCAAATGAGCCGCGAGATCCTTAAAGTCGAAAATCTGAGCATGCGCTTCGGCGGCTTGCTCGCGGTCAACGGCGTGGCGCTGACCGTCAAGGAAAAGCAGGTGGTTGCACTGATCGGCCCGAACGGCGCCGGCAAGACCACCGTGTTCAACTGCCTGACCGGCTTCTATCAGCCTACCGGCGGCAGCATCCTGCTCGACGGCGAGCCGATCCAGGGCCTGCCGGGCCACAAGATCGCCCTCAAAGGCGTGGTGCGGACCTTCCAGAACGTGCGTTTGTTCAAGGACATGACTGCGGTCGAGAACCTGTTGATCGCCCAGCACCGTCACTTGAACACCAACTTCCTGTCCGGCCTGTTCAAGACCCCGGCGTTCCGCAAAAGCGAGCGCGAGGCGATGGAATTTGCCGAGTACTGGCTGGAAAAGGTCAACCTCAAAGAGTTCGCCAACCGCACCGCCGGCACCCTCGCCTACGGCCAGCAACGGCGTCTGGAAATCGCCCGCTGCATGATGACCCGCCCGCGGATTCTCATGCTCGACGAACCGGCCGCCGGCCTGAACCCGAAGGAAACCGAAGACCTCAAGGCGTTGATCGGTGTGTTGCGCGAAGAGCACAACGTCACCGTGCTGCTGATCGAACACGACATGAAACTGGTCATGAGCATTTCCGATCACATCGTCGTGATCAATCAGGGCACGCCGCTGGCCGACGGCACGCCGGAACAGATCCGCGACAATCCTGAAGTGATCAAAGCCTACCTGGGGGAAGCGTAAATGCTGCAGTTCGAAAACGTTTCCACCTTCTACGGCAAGATCCAGGCCCTGCACAGCGTCAACGTCGAAGTCCGTCAGGGCGAGATCGTGACGCTGATCGGCGCCAACGGTGCCGGCAAATCCACGCTGCTGATGACGCTGTGCGGTTCGCCGCAGGCGCACAGCGGCAGCATCCGTTACATGGGTGAGGAACTGGTCGGACAGGACTCGTCGCAGATCATGCGCAAGAGCATCGCCGTGGTCCCGGAAGGGCGTCGGGTGTTCGCCCGTCTGACCGTGGAAGAAAACCTGTCGATGGGCGGATTTTTCACCGACAAGGGCGACTATCAGGAACAGATGGACAAGGTTCTCGGACTTTTCCCACGCCTGAAAGAACGCTTCAACCAGCGCGGCGGCACCATGTCCGGCGGCGAACAGCAAATGCTCGCCATCGGCCGTGCGCTGATGAGCAAGCCCAAGCTGCTGCTGCTCGACGAGCCATCGCTGGGTCTGGCGCCGATCATCATCCAGCAGATCTTCGACATCATCGAACAGCTGCGCAAGGACGGTGTGACGGTGTTCCTGGTCGAGCAGAACGCCAACCAGGCGCTGAAAATCGCTGACCGCGCCTACGTTCTGGAGAACGGCCGCGTGGTCATGCAAGGCACCGGTGAAGCGCTGCTGACCGATCCGAAGGTACGCGAGGCGTACCTCGGCGGTTGAGTGTTATCGCTGCACAAAAAAACGGCCTTCGGGCCGTTTTTTGTTTCCTGAGCACCACCAAGGTAACCCTGTGGGAGCGAGCCTGCTCGCGAAGCGCTCTGTCATTCAACATTATGGGTGCCTGACACACCGCCTTCGCGAGCAGGCTCGCTCCCACAGGGATACAGCTGAATCCGAAATTTTTCATAAATTTCTCGCCCCGCCTGTAACGCATCCCCCCACCCGTTCTCTAGAGGGACAAGCAAGCGCAAACCGCTTGCAGAAACCCTGATAAAAAACTGGAGAAACATCATGACTGCGACTACCCGTACCCTGTCCGCTACCGCCCTGGTTCTGGCCCTCGGTTCCGCTCTGAGCATCGCCACTGTCTCCACCGCCCAGGCCGCCGATGCCAACATGGAAAAATGCTTCGGCGTGGCCATGAAGGGTAAGAACGATTGCGCCGCAGGTGCCGGGACTACCTGCGCCGGCACGGCGAAAATGGACTATCAGGCCAACGCCTGGAAGCTCGTTCCGAAAGGCACCTGCGCCACCACTGAAAGCAAAACCTCGCCGACCGGTTTCGGTCAGCTCGAAGCCTTCAAAGCCAAGTCCTGATCCACGGCCTGCCTGAGTGACGCCCATGTTCAGTCATCACGAACCGTCCCTGCCGCGCACTCAGGCAGCTCGCACCGAGCTCCCTGCCCGCGCCGGGCTGGGGCTCAAGACCGGGCACTTCCTCGAAGTGCTCGGCTCCGTACCGGACCTCGGTTTCTTCGAGGTCCACGCCGAAAACTACATGGTAGCCGGCGGCCCTTTTCATCATTTTCTCGGTCTGATTCGCCAACAGTACCCGCTGTCATTGCACGGCGTGGGCCTGTCGATCGGTGGCGAAGGCCCGCTGGACGGCCAGCACCTCAAACGCCTCGCCGAGCTGATCGAGCGCTATCAACCGCAAGCCTTTTCCGAACATCTGGCGTGGTCGAGCCACGGCCCGGTGTTCCTCAATGATCTGCTGCCACTGGCCTATGACACGCCGACGCTCAATCGCGTCTGTGCGCACATCGACCAAGTGCAGAACACGCTCAAACGTCCGATGCTGCTGGAAAACCCGGCGACCTATCTGGCGTTTGAGCATTCGACGATCGACGAGCCCGTGTTCATCGCCGAAGTGATCCGCCGCAGCGGCTGTGGCTTGTTGCTCGACGTCAACAACGTCTACGTGTCGTGCATCAATCATCAGCGTGATCCGCTCGCCTACCTCGACGCACTGCCATTGCACGCGGTCGGCGAGATTCATCTGGCCGGCTTCGCTGAAGATTGTGACAACCTCGGCGATCGTTTGCTGATCGACGATCACGGCGCGCCGATTGATCAGGCCGTCTGGAATCTGTACCGCCTGGTGCTGCAACGGACTGGCCCGATAGCGACGCTGATTGAACGTGATAATCACGTGCCGGCCTTTGACGTATTGCTCGCCGAAGCGCAGCAAGCCGAAAAGCTGTTGCGCCGCGCGGAGCGTGCGGCATGAGTACGCAAGCGGACTTCGCCGCCGCCCTGCTCAATGTGCAACTGCCGTATCCCAAGGGCCTGTGCAGCCGCAATGGCGCTGATCCGTCGCGACGTTTCGCGGTGTACCGCAACAACGTGCAGAGTTCGCTGATCAATGCGCTGGCCGATAGCTACCCGGTGGTGCAGCAGTTGGTCGGTGAGGAATTCTTCCGCGCCATGGCGGCGATTTTCGTACGCGGTCAGCCGCCGCAAAGTCCGTTGATGAGCCGCTACGGCGAAGACTTCGCCGATTTCATCGGGCAATTCGAACCCATCGCCGGTGTGCCCTATGTGGCCGATGTTGCGCGACTCGAGCACTTGCGCACCCTCGCCTACCACGCCGCCGATGCGCAGCCGATCCGGCCGGAGCAAGTCAGCGCCGCGCTGACCGATCCGCAGTCGCTGAGTGAACTGTGTTTCGAACTGCATCCCTCTCTGCACCTGCTCGACTCAGCCTACGCCGTTGTCGCGATCTGGGCCGCGCACCAGCAGGAGCAAGGTCTGGCGGGAATCGGCCTGAACCAGGGCCAGCACGCTCTGGTGCTGCGCAATGGTCTCGACGTTGAGGTGTTTGCGCTTGAGCCGGGTGCGAGCGTGTTCCTTCATCATCTGCTACAGGGCTCGCCACTGCTCGCGGCGGCAGGGAACAGCCCGCCGTTCGATCTCGCCCAAACCCTCGCCTTACTGATTGCGCATAACGCGATCACCCAGCTCAATTACAAGGAGTTGCCATGAACGCTTTGATCCTGCGCGTCATCGCGCTGTTCGAAAAAATCCCGCACAGCCTGATTGCCTTCATCGCGCGTTTTTCCATTGCTGCGGTGTTCTGGAAATCCGGGCAAACCAAGGTCGAAGGACTCGCCATCGATTTGATTGACGGCAATTTTGAACTGGGCTGGCCGCGATTGGCGGACTCGACGATTCCGCTGTTTCAAAGCGAGTACCACCTGCCGCTGCTGTCGCCGGAAATTGCCGCGCATCTGGCGGCGTTTGCCGAGCATGTGTTTCCGCTGCTGATCCTGCTCGGCCTGGCGACGCGGTTTTCGGCGCTGGCACTGCTCGGCATGACCCTGACTATCCAACTGTTCGTCTACCCGGATGCCTACCCGACCCACGGCACCTGGGCGGCGGTGTTGCTGTACCTGATGGCGACCGGGCCGGGCAAATTGTCGATCGATCACCTGTTTGCCCGCCGTTTCGCAAAATAAGATCCACCTGTTGGAGCGAGCCTGCTCGCGAAAGCGGTGTGTCATTCAACATCGGTATCGACTGATACTGACGCATTCGCGAGCAGGCTCGCTCCCACAGGGAAATCACATCAGCGCTGCAGCCGATCCAGCGCCTCGCCACTGCGCTTGAACCAGCCCATCAAATAATCCGCCAACACCTGCGTGCGTTTCGGCAATCCCCCCTGATACGGGTGCACCAGATACATCGGCATCCGTCGTGTCTGGTAATCGCGCAGCAGCCAGCGCAAGCGGCCGTCAGCCAATTCGGTTTGCAGCAGATACGACGGCAAACGGGCGATGCCGGCATCGGACAGCGCGGCTTTTTTCAGCAGATTGTAATGGTTGCTGGCGAACGGGCCTGAGACCCGCACCCGCAGCAGTTCGTGCTGCTGGTGATAAAGCCATTCTTCGCGCCCGCTGTAATGGCTGTTAAGCAAGCAGCGATGCACGGCCAGGTCCAGCGGCGTTTGCGGTTCGCCAAAACGCTTGAGGTAAGCCGGGCTGGCGCAGGTCATTTCGTGCCACGCCAACAAAGGTCTGGCCACCAGCCGATCGTCATTGGCCACTTCGGCTCGAATCGCCAGATCAAAGCCATCGCGGGCCAGATCGCGATAGCTGTTGTTCAGCTCCAACTCGATCTGCACCTCCGGGTATTGCCCGGAAAACTCCAGCAACAAGCCATCGAAGAAGGTCTCGCCGAGCGAAACCGGAACCGTCATGCGTACGGGGCCGGCCATGTCGTCCTTCAAACGTGCCAACGCCTGCCGCGCGCGTTCGACTTGAGCCACCAGCGCCTGAGCCTGCGGCAGCAGCGCCGCCCCCGCCGCCGTCAGGCTCAAGCGCCGAGTCGTGCGTTGTAGCAAGACCACACTGAATTGGGCTTCGAGCTGGCTGATGCGCTTGGACAACTGGCCCTTGCTGCAGCCCAACTGTTGCGCGGCCAAGGTAAAACTGCCGGCCTCGATCAGCACGGCAAACGCAGCAAGGTCATCCATTTCGCTCATGGATTGTTTCCATTTGAAAACCAAAGGTTGCCTATTAGTGCGCTTATCCGCGGAAAAAACCACCCTACACTGAAACCTCATTCACTCAATTGGGGTACAGCTCGATGAAGATTCTGTTGATAGGCGCCGGCGGCACCATCGGTTCGGCGGTGGACAAAGAATTGTCGCAACGCCACGAGGTCATTCGTATCGGCCGCAACAGCGGTGACTTGCAAGTGGATATCAGCGACAGCGCGTCGATCCGCAAGCTGTTCGAACAGACCGGTAAGTTCGATGCGTTGATCTGCGCGGCGGGCAACGTGACGTTTGCAGCGCTGGACGAGATGACTGGGGACAGCTTCGCCCTCGGCCTGAAAGACAAGCTGATGGGCCAGGTCAATCTGCTGCTGATCGGCCGCGAGTTCGCCAATGACGGCGCCTCGTTCACCTTCACCACCGGCGTGCTCAGCCACGACCCGATTCGCAGCGGCGCCTCGGCAGCGCTGGTCAACGGCGCGCTCGACAGCTTCGTCCGCGCCGCCGCCATCGAGCTGCCGCGTGGCCTGCGGGTGAACTCGGTGAGCCCGACCGTGCTGACCGAAGCCCTGGGCAAATACGCGCCCTACTTCCGTGGCTTCAAGTCGGTTCCTGCAGCGGAAGTGGCATTGGCCTACGCGAAAAGTGTCGAAGGCCTGCAAACCGGTCAGACATTTCACGTGGGTTAAGGCCCTTGTGATGAACGGTCAGGCTGCGTAACGTGGCAGCACTTGTCTGGAGAGCCAAAGATGCGTGTTGCCCGTTCGATCGTCCTCGTTGCCCTGCTGCCGTTGTTTGCCGCCTGCCAGTTGTTCGACGGTCAGCGGCAAAGTGTGTCCCATGCCGGGCAAACGCGCATGCAGGGGCAACTGACCGCCGCCGACGGCAAACTGGTGTTCCAGCCGTGCCAGGATCAGCGGCAACTGGTGGTCAACGACATCGGCGGCACCAGCGTCCTGCAAGAGGCCGCCACCCTGGCCGACGAGCAGGGCAAGCTGTTTGCCGATGTGCGCGGCAAGGTCTCCGGCGACCGTCTCGACCTTGTCCAGTTGTATCGTGTAGAACGCTCGGGCACGGCCTGCGATGATCCGAATTTCAAACTGCTGATCCTGCGCGCCGCCGGCCATGCCCCGGAGTGGAACGTCAAGGTCAGCGGCAAAGGCATGGTCATCGAGCGCGACGGCCAGCCGCCGCTGGCCGTGCCGTATGTGGAAGAACAACTGGGCGACGGCCGCTTCAATCTCAGCAGCGAAGCCAACAACCAGCGCATTGAATTGTGGGTCGCGCCACAGCGCTGCGTCGACAGCAGCACCGGCAGCGTGCAGCACATGAGCGCCGAGTTGCGTATCGACGGTCAGGTGCAACGCGGCTGCGGCTATTTCGGCGGCGCACGCAACGACTGATCGTTTTTCCCCCACGGATCCGCTCGCGGCGGCTTATAATCGCCGCCTTCAAACGCCTTGGCGCAGTTGTGCGCCCCGCGAATCCGGATCCCCGCCATGTTACGAATCACTGAACTCAAGCTGCCAATCGACCATCCCGAAGAAGACCTGCGCGCCGCCATCGTGCAGCGTCTGGGCATCGCCAGCGATGATCTGCTCGATTTCACCTTGTTCAAGCGCAGCTATGACGCGCGCAAAAAGTCCTCCGAACTGTGCTTCATCTACACCATCGACCTCAACGTACGCGACGAGGCCCGGGTGTTGGGCAAGTTCGCCGACGACCGTAACGTCAACGTGGCGCCGGATGTCAGCTACAAATTCGTCGGCCAGGCACCGAGCGATCTCGGCCAGCGGCCGATCGTCGTCGGTTTCGGCCCGTGCGGTATCTTCGCCGGCCTGCTGCTGGCGCAGATGGGCTTCAAACCGATCATTCTCGAGCGCGGCACCGAAGTCCGTCAGCGCACCAAGGACACCTGGGGCCTTTGGCGCAAAAGCGTGCTCAACCCCGAGTCCAACGTGCAGTTCGGCGAGGGTGGCGCGGGTACGTTCTCCGACGGCAAGCTGTACAGCCAGATCAAGGACCCGAAGTTCCTCGGCCGCAAAGTCCTGCACGAGTTCGTCAAGGCCGGCGCGCCGGAGGAAATCCTCTACGTCAGCAAGCCGCACATCGGTACGTTCCGCCTGACCGGTATGGTCGAAAACATGCGCGAGCAGATCCGCGAACTGGGCGGTGAAGTGCGCTTCCAGGAGCGCGTCAGCGACGTGCTGATCGAAAACGGCCAACTGGTCGGCGTGCAGCTGGCCAGCGGCGAAACCCTGCATTCCAGACACGTGGTCCTGGCCCTCGGCCACAGCGCCCGCGACACCTTCCGCATGCTCCACAGCCGTGGCGTGTTCATGGAAGCCAAGCCGTTCTCGGTGGGTTTCCGCATCGAGCACCCTCAATCGCTGATCGACCGCGCGCGTCTGGGCAAATACGCCGGCCACCCGAAACTTGGCGCTGCCGATTACAAACTGGTGCACCACGCCAAGAACGGCCGTTCGGTGTACAGCTTCTGCATGTGCCCGGGCGGCACTGTGGTCGCGGCGACGTCGGAACCGAATCGCGTTGTCACCAATGGCATGAGCCAGTACTCGCGTAACGAGCGTAATGCCAACTCCGGCATCGTCGTCGGCATCACCCCGGAAGTCGACTTTCCGGGCGGCCCGCTCGCCGGTATCGAGTTGCAGGAGCGCCTCGAGTCCCACGCGTTCATCCTTGGCGGCAGCGACTACAAGGCCCCGGCGCAACTGGTTGGCGACTTCATCAACGGCAAGCCGTCGACCGAGCTGGGCGAAGTCGAGCCTTCGTACAAGCCGGGCGTCGCGCTGGGCGATCTGGCGCTGGCGCTGCCGGACTTTGCCATTGAGGCGATCCGTGAAGCCTTGCCGGCGTTCGAGAAGCAGATTCGCGGTTATTCGCTGCACGACGCGGTGCTGACGGGAATCGAGACGCGCACTTCGTCGCCGCTGCGCATCACCCGCAACGAGTCGCTGCAGAGCATGAACGTCAAAGGCCTGTTCCCGGCCGGTGAAGGCGCGGGCTACGCCGGCGGAATTCTCTCGGCGGGTGTCGACGGGATTCGCATTGCCGAGGCGGTGGCGCGGGATATCCTCGGTCTCACTGACTAATCAGCATTAGCTGACACAACACACCCCCTGTGGGAGCGGGCTTGCTCGCGAAAGCGTCGTTTCAGTCGATTCGTTTATCGCCTGACACACCGCCTTCGCGAGCAAGCCCGCTCCCACATTTGATTGGGGTGTGTCAGATGTTGGCGCGCAGCACCGAGGTCGGCAGCACCTCCCCGCGCTCGGCACTCGCCGCCACCGCTGCGATCAACTCACCCAGTTCGTAACCCTGCGCTTTCAACCATTCCTGGTCGTAATAAGTGTCGGCATAACGCTCGCCGCCATCGCACAGGATCGCCACGATCGATCCCGACTGCCCCGCCGCTTTCATCTGCTGCGCCGCCATCAGCGCACCGATCAGATTGGTCCCGCTCGACCCGCCGACATGCCGCCCCAAACGCTGCGCCAGATAATGCATGGCCGCCAGCGACAAGGCGTCCGGCACCTTGACCATCGCATCGATCACCTTGGGCAGGAACGACGCCTCGACCCGAGGCCGGCCAATGCCTTCGATGCGTGAGCCGCATTCCAGGCGCAGGCTGGCATCTCCCGTCTGGTAGAAATCGAAGAACACCGACCGTTCGGCATCGGCACACAACACGCGGGTGCAGTGCTGGCGATAACGCACGTAACGGCCGAGGGTCGCGGTGGTGCCGCCGGTGCCGGGGCTGGAAATCAGCCAGGTCGGCTCAGGGTGTTTTTCGTAGCGCATCTGCTGGAAGATCGACTCGGCGATGTTGTTGTTCGCTCGCCAGTCGGTGGCACGTTCGGCGTAAGTGAACTGGTCGATAAAGTGACCGCCATGCTCGCGGGCCAGGCGCTCGGATTCGGCGTAGATCTGCGTCGGATCCTGCACCAGATGGCTCTGCCCGCCGTAAAAGGCAATCTGGGCAATCTTCTCTTTCGAGGTGGTCGCGGGCATCACCGCGATAAATGGCAAACCGAGCATGCGCGCGAAATACGCTTCGGAGATCGCCGTCGAGCCGCTGGATGCCTCGATCACCGGCGCGCCGGGCTTGAGCCAGCCGTTGCACAGCGCGTAAAGGAACAGCGAACGGGCCAGGCGATGCTTGAGGCTGCCGGTCGGGTGGCTGGACTCGTCCTTGAAATACAATTCGATGCCGGCAAAACCTGGCAGCGGCAAGGGGATCAGGTGGGTGTCGGCGCTGCGCTGGAAGTCCGCCTCAATGATGCGGATGGCTTCGCGGGCCCACTGTCGGTTGTCGCTCATGGTTTCGGTTCTCGTTGAATCAGCCAGAAGATCGGTCTTCTGAAAAGGTCTGTCACAAGCTTAGGAAAAATCCCGCAGGCGGCAAAGATACAGCTGAGTCTCAATGTGTCAGGCAACTGCTAGGCTCAGTGCTGCCCGAACCAGACAGCCTGTAACGACATATAACAAAAAAGAATATAACTTTTGTTTTAACAACTAACGGTACGGGTTAGGGTGTTTCACCTTTTTCACGATTCGATGGAGAGCGACCTTGCCTCTGCGTAGCACTTTCACGCGTTTCTTTCAGTTGGAAGCCGCCAGCGGTCTGCTATTGATCGCCGCAGCCGTTCTCGCGCTGATCATCAACAACTCACCGCTGTCGTGGCTGTACACCGGCCTGCTCGACACTCCAGTGGTGGCGCAGATCGGCGCGTTGAAAATCGCCAAACCCCTGCTGCTGTGGATCAATGACGGCCTGATGGCGATGTTCTTTCTGCTGATCGGCCTGGAAGTGAAACGCGAAGTGCTCGACGGCCAGTTGTCCAAGCCCTCGCAGATCGTCCTGCCCGGCGCAGCAGCGATCGGCGGCATGCTGGTGCCAGCGCTGATCTACTGGTTCCTCAACCGCGACAACCCCGCCGCCCTGAGTGGCTGGGCCATTCCGACCGCCACCGACATTGCCTTCGCCCTCGGCGTATTGGCCCTGCTCGGCAAACGCGTGCCGGTGTCGCTGAAACTGTTCCTGATGACCCTGGCGATCATCGATGACCTCGGCGCCATCGTCATCATCGCAATCTTCTATTCCGGCGAACTCTCGACCCTGTCCCTTGGCCTGGCGGCTGCGTGCATTGCCGCGCTGGTGGCGATGAACCGGCTCGGCGTGGTCAAACTCGGCCCTTACATGATCATCGGCCTGATCCTCTGGGTCTGCGTGCTCAAGAGCGGTGTCCACGCGACACTGGCCGGCGTGACCCTGGCTTTCTGCATTCCCCTGCGCACGAAAAACGCCGAGTCGTCGCCGCTGCTGACCCTCGAACACGCGCTGCACCCCTGGGTCGCCTACGGCATCCTGCCGCTGTTCGCCTTCGCCAACGCCGGCCTGTCGCTGAGCGGCGTCACCGTCGAAAGCTTCACCCACGACGTACCGATGGGCATCGCCATCGGCCTGCTGCTGGGCAAGACCGTCGGCGTGTTCGGCCTGACCTGGCTGGCGGTCAAGATCGGCATCGCCGCCCTGCCCCAAGGCGCCAACTGGGGCCAGGTCCTCGGCGTGGCAATTCTCTGCGGCATCGGCTTCACCATGAGCCTGTTCGTCGGCTCGCTGGCCTTCGAACCCGGCGTGAGTGATTACGCCGGCATGGATCGCATGGGCATCCTCACCGGCTCGATCCTCGCGGCGGTGATTGGTTATGCGGTGACGGCGGCGGCGAGTCGCAAGAATTCACAACCGCAATAATCCTTGTGGCGAGGGAGCTTGACCCCTCGCCGCAAATTTACCGCCTCACAGTTACGCAGCGAACAATCCCCACGTCATTAGCGACCCGTCCTACAGCCACACTTTCCCCGCTTCGATAACGTCGTGCAGCCCCTTTCCGAGGGGCTGTAGATGATGAACGAAGGGACGATCAGTGGCGCGGAACAAGGACATTCCCCGGGTGCAAAACCCACCGCAGGGCGACGGACATCACGTTACCTGGCGGTATATGACGGCCGCCGAACTGGCCGAGCGCGAAGCCGGGCAAAACGCTTACGACGCGATGCTGGCGCGGCAGGAGGCGTTCGAGCGCAGCCGTGAAGTGGCGGCGAAAACCTGAAGCCGTGCGTGCCGGCTGTGTATTCGCCAAGTCCTGCAAGTTGCCGGATGCGATCATTGATTACAGCAATCCTTCCGGCATGGTGCCGACCGACAGCCTGAAGGATTACGGCGAGCTGATTCTGCTCGGCGCTCGCGAAGCCGACCCAAGCGGCGTTCCTCTCAAGAAAATCAGCGCCAACGCCATCCCGGTCGGGTTCGGCAGTCTGGCCCTGGCAGGCTCGGCTTTTGAAGCGCTGCCGGCGCTCGTATCGAGCGCAGCGGCTGCGCCTTTGGTGGGCCTGGTTGCGCTTTTGATGCCATCCACCCTGGGCGACAGCGCGCTCTACACCGATGAGCAACTAAGCACACTCAAACAAGCCCGAACCCGCGTGCGCCTGCGCGTCGAGCAACAGGCCGATGGCACGCTCAAGGGTTACGGTTTCTACACCGGCAAGAACCGCGATTGGGAAATGGTCGATGTCGTGCAATTCACTGCACGCGGCGACCGGTTCGTTGCGGATCTGGGTGAAGGCGTCGAACTGCTCTGGACCCCGGCGGTGGATGGCTCGGACATTCTCGGCATTCCAGCGCTGGAGGCTGCCCCGCAGGCACCGCATATCTGGGTCTATCCACCGACGAAAGCGGCGGACGGGATACTGGTGAATCCGGTTTATCCGCCGGAGTACAAAGACTTTATTTTGGTATTTCCGGCCGGATCTAGTATTAAACCGGTCTACATCGTCATCAGTACTCGCGCTGGGGATCACGAATATCATCCGCCGCCTGACATACTGCCGGCTTTTCCCGATGCCAGAATCGTCGGCCGTAAAACAGTAGTCCAAGGCGGTGGTTCAAAACGCAAAAGATGGAAAACCGCCAAAGGGCATATTCTTGAATGGGACTCCATGCACGGAACGATTGAAAAATATGATCCTCGGGGAAACCACATCGGGGAATTCGATCCAGCGACTGGTGAGCCCACGTCTACAAAAAAGAATAAAAACTCGAAGAAAGGAAAAAAACGGAGCGTTGAGCCTTGAGATTTTTGATAGAAGCTTTTGATAAGCAGACTGATGACCAAGTATCGGTAACCGAAATACCCAAAGAGCATGCAGAGCACATTAAGTCGATTATGGGTTGGACGACCAAGCAGCAAGGGTGGGAAGGCTACGATTTGAATCAGAAACAAGTTCAAGCCTTTGAAAAACTGATGCAGATATCAATCGCAGATTCACGCTATTACTTTCAACTGACATGTAACGGCCCCGATTAGCCGTAAGCGAGCAATGTGAAGACAACATCAAAGTATCTGCGAGGAAAAAATGGGTCTGGTATTGAGGCTGGAGTGGTACGACACAGCAACCCTAGAAATTCAGGGCGAGGAATCGTCAAAAGATCTGGGGGACGATGAATCAGTTTTGAATGCTCTGAGTATTCCGGTGGAAGGCAACATCAATAATGGCGGCTTCAACGTCATCGAAAAGTGGGTAACTAGCATTCAGCCGTACTTTCAACATCAAATCACACTCAATACCTGCGACTACCAGATTTCGTTCGATTACAGTTAAATAACCGGGATGAGTTCTTCATGCGCTTTCTTTCGATTACCGGATTCTTTACTGACGAAGTCCAAGATGACTCCTTGCAATTCGAGCTGGATATCACAGGCAGCGAAATAAATGAAAAAGTGGCTCAGCTCATTGAATCCAAGCCCTTGGATGAGGTGGAACCCGGCGAGCTGTTGTTGACTCAGGATCAGGTAACCGCATTGGAAAACCTGCTCAACGTCAGTTTTCCAAAGGGCCTCGAATACTTCATGGGCACCTGCGTCACATACTGAATGAGCAATTCAAGCAAAGAAAAACCCCGACCAGTCACCTGATCGGGGTTTTCTTTTACCCGGCTTCTCGCTTAGTGCGAAACGCGGCTGGTTCCGCCAACGGTGGAAATCCGTACCCGCTCGCCAACGCGGAATACTTCATTCTCCTGAACCTGCTGCACATAGGCGCGCATGCTGCCGTCGTCTTCGCGGACGGTGATTTCCACGCCCTGGGTGCGGGTCAGGCCTTCTTCGGTGGCCGAGCCAAGCAGGCCGCCGGCCACTGCGCCGATGACTGCAGCGACAATGCTGCCCTTGCCGCCGCCGATGGCGCTACCGCCGACGCCGCCGACCACTGCGCCTGCTGCGCCGCCGATCGGGGTCTTGGTGCCTTCGATTTTTACCGGTCGCAGGGATTCGATGGTGCCCATGCGAATCGTCTGTACACGACGCGCTTCGTCACGGGAGTAGGAGTCGCCGGTGAGGCTCGATTGGCAGCCGGTCAGCAACATCGCCATCGTCGAAAAGGAAGCAACCAGCAGAACAGACTTACGCATAGCATCAACTCCAAAAGAACATGTGTTCATTAAACCCCGTGGCCTGGCGCCTGTCACGACACCATCCGGATAAAATTGGCTTCCATTCAGGCCTGGTACAGATGCCCGCGAGCGTCCACTCAAGGTAGCGTCAAATCAGCGATCCTGCGCCATCCGCGTTTATCTCGCTCGGTAGACTGCTCAGGGTGCCAGTCGTTCCAGAATCCACTCGGTGCCCTGGAGGCGGTAGTTCAGGCGATCGTGCAGGCGGCTCGGACGGCCCTGCCAGAACTCGATGCGCTCGGGCAACAAGCGGTAACCACCCCAATGTTCCGGGCAGTGCGGCTGGCTGTCACTGAAGCGCTGCTCCGTGGCCTTGAGCAAATCTTCCAGCTCGCCACGGCCGTTGATGACCCGGCTCTGCGGCGAGGCCCAGGCGCCGAGGCGACTGCCCAGCGGCCGCACTTGATAATAAGCATCGGACTCCTGCGGCGTAACCTTCACCACCCGCCCTTCGATGCGCACCTGGCGCTCCAGTGTTGGCCAGAAGAAAGTCATGGCGGCAAACGGATTGGCCGCCAGATGCTGGCCCTTGGCGCTGTCGTAGTTGGTGAAGAAGGTGAAGCCCTGCTCGTCCAGGCCCTTGAGCAACAGAATGCGGCAATGCGGTCGACCGTCGGCATCGACCGTGGCCAAGGTCATGGCGTTGGCTTCGACCGGCGCCTGCTCGGTTTTCACCGCATCGGCGAACCACTGGTGAAACAGCGCAAACGGCTCGGCCGGGGCTTGCGCCTCGGTCAAACCGTCACGGGTGTAGTCGCGACGCATATCGGCCAGAGCCTGGGTCATGGCGGATTCCTTTTCGTTAGCGGATCACTTCTTGGCGGCGTCGGCTGCGGCGACTTTCTTGTCAGTCGCGGCGGCTTTGGCTGGCGCAGTCTTTTTCGCCGGAGTCTTGGCCGGCGCCTTTTTCGCTGGAGCCTTGGCGGCAGCTTTTTTGGCTGGCGCTTTTTTCGCCGCCGGGGCAGCAGCTTTCTTGGCAGCAGGCGCTGGGGTGGCGGGTTTGGCCACTGGCTTGACATCTTGCGCAGCAACCATCGTCACCGGCTTCGGCGCCGGCATGTTGTATTTGCTCAGCAGTGCAACCATGGTGTTTTGCGGCGTCACCAGCAGTTCGACACGACGGTTCAAGGCGCGACCTTCAACGCTGTCGTTGGCCGCACGCGGCGCTTCGGAACCCATGCCGCGCAGCATCAGACGGTCGCGCTGCAAGCCGCTGAGGCGGAAGATCGCTGCAACCGATTGTGCACGTTCCTGGCTCAGCTTGATGTTGGCCGGCGCCGCACCGCTGGTGTCACTGTGACCGAGCACCAGCACCGCAGTTTTCGGGTCGGCTTCAAGGATTTTCGCTACGCGAGTGAACGGGCCAAGCGTGACCGGCAGCAGCATCGCCGGGCGGTCCGGGTTGAACGAGCCTTCGACCGGCGCCGTCACCACCAGTACGTTATCGCGACGCTCGAGTTGCAGATTGCTGTCTTTCACCGCTTCACGCAGACGCGGCTCGTAGTCGTCGAGCCAGGCTTGAGTGACCTTCGGATCCGGCATAGGCACCGCTTTGGCAGTTGGCTGATCCTTGCCGCCGAACGGCCACCACCATTTGCCATTGGACTGCGCCTCGGCTTTGGCCACTTCGACCGGTTTGGCTTCAGGTTTGACCTCGGCCTTCAGATCAGCCTTGACCGCTTCATCGCTGGAACCGAACGGCCAGTACCACGGGTTGCTGCTCTCAGCCTTGGCCACTGGCGCAGTCGCCGCTGGTTTCAAAGGAGCCGGAGCCGGTGCCGGATCTTTGGCCGCGACTTTGTCAGAAGAACCGAACGGCCACCAACTGCCGCCGTCTGCATCGTTTTTCGGGTTCTGTGCGCAACCGGTGATCGCTACACACAGGGCCAGGGCGAGGGTCTTTTTAGATGACATTGAAAATCCACAAAATGAAGTAATGAAAAATCAGAGCACTTTCGCCCGGATAAACAGCCGTTTTGAAACGAAAATCCCTTCGAGGTTCCGACCCTGGAACCTTTGTTGAAGCTTTACAGACAAGTGGCAAGCACCCGCGCCAGCTTTTGCGCGCGCGGATCCATCAAAACGTAAGGCCCCAGGGTATTTGTCACGAAACCGAAAGCCACATCGTGCTCAGGATCAGCAAAACCGATCGAGCCGCCCGCTCCCGGATGGCCGAACGCGCGCGGGCCGAGGCCGTAGGTGGCGTTGGGCACGTCCGGTTGATCGAGCATGCAGCCGAGGCCGAAGCGAGTGCGGGTGAGCAAAGTCTTGTCGTCGCCGAGGCTGTGCTCGCGGGTCAGCTCTTCGAGCATCTCGCTCTCGAGCAGGCTGCCATCGAGCAGGCCGGCATAGAACCCGGCGAGACTGCGCGCGTTGCCGTGGCCGTTGGCCGCCGGTTGCTGCATGCGTCGCCATTCCGGCTTGTTGGTGCTGGTCAGCACGGACGGCGGATTGGTGAAAGCGCGGGTGGTCATGGCCGTCGGTTCGCGCATGGTCACTTGCAGCAGGCGCTGAGCCGCAGCGTCGCCGGCGTTGCCCTTGCCACGGGCGATGTGCGCCACGCGATGAAACTCTTCGTCGGCCAGGCCCACATGGAAATCCAGGCCCAACGGCTTAGCGACCCGAGCGACGATCGACTCGCCCGGCCCACGACCGTCGGCGCGGCGCAGCAATTCGCCGACCAGCCAGCCGTAGGTGATCGCGGCATAACCGTGACCGGTGCCGGGCGTCCACCATGGGGCTTCGGCCGCAAGGGCGTCGACCATGGTTTGCCAGTCGTACAGGGCTTCAGGGGCGAGCAGTTCGCGCAGGGCCGGCAGGCCGGCCTGATGGCAGAGCAATTGGCGCAGGGTGACGAATTCTTTGCCGGCGGCGGCGAACTCCGGCCAGTAGCGGGCAACCGGGGCGTCGAGTTGCAACTTGCCTTCGGCCACCAGTTGCAGCGCGGTAACGGCGGTAAAGGTCTTGGTGCATGAGAACAGGTTGGCGATGGTGTCGCTGTGCCAGGCTTCGGCGCCGTCCTTGTCGGCAGCACCGGACCAGAGGTCGAGAACGGTTTCTCCACCGACCTTGATGCACAGGGCTGCGCCGCGTTCCTGGGGATCGTCGAACAGTGCGGCGAAAGCCTCGCGCACCGCTTCGAATTGAAGCTCGTAATGTCCCTGAATCTGCACCCGCAACTCCCCCGCGAAAACGCTCTACAAAGTGGCCCGCATTGTTCCAGCCCTTGAGGGATTTGGGAACAGGCGCGGGCCAGACGGTTGATCGGCAATTTATGGTGATCCCTTCGCGAGCAGGCTCGCTCCCACAGTGGATCTCAACAGCAGCGCAGTTCCCCTGTGGGAGCGAGCCTGCTCGCGAAGAACGATAACGCGATCTGAAACCTAGTGACCATTCCCCGAATGCCCACCCGCCTGTGCAGCCCCCGGCGCTTTGCCAGCCTCGGCCTTGCGCCCGCCTTCAACTTCCGCCGCCGGGGTTTTCTGCGCCTCCTTGCCCAGTTGCTCGAGCGCCTGCAGATTGCTTTTGCGCACTGCCTCGACAAAACCCTGATAAGGCAGATCGGTCACCCCGACCAGACCGAAATGGCCGTTCTCGCCGTCGAGCAAACGCCCGGTCACCGGTTGGTCGAGATACTGGAACCAGTGCACGCCGACAATCGACGGTTCGCTCAGCGCCTGTTTGAGGAAGTTGGCATAGGCCGGGCCGCGATCTTCTTCCTTGGCGAGTTGCGTCACGCCGCCCCAGAACGGGCCCCGGTCAGCTGAGCCGAAGTTGAATTCGGTGATCAGCAGCGGTTTGTCCAGCGCTGCCAGCGCGGCGAAGTCGTAGCCGTCCTGCGGCTTGAGCGTGTACAGGTTGAAGCTCAACACATCGCAATACTGCGCGCAGGACGCCACGGCCTCAGGCGTGCTGATAGCGAAGCGGCCGCCAAGCAGCATCTGGTTCGGCGCGTGCCATTTCAGCGAATCGGAAATGGTCTTGAAATAGGTATCGGCGAAGACCTTCTGGAAGTATTTGAAATCCGCTTCGATCTCCGGATGCTCCGGGTTTGGCAGCGGCGGCACGAAGCCAGGGTCTTCCATCAATTCCCATGCCGGCAACTCGATGCCCCAGGCCTTGGACAGCCCGGCCTGATTGCGGTACTTGTCGCGCAATTGCTTGAGAAAGGCGCGCTTGGCCGGCACGTCGGTGGTCATTTTCAACGTGCCGTAGGCCAACGCGTAACGAGCCTTCGGATCGTCGCCAGGGCCGGCCCAGGCCAGTTCGTTGTCGGCGTAATAACCGATCAGCCAAGGATCATCACGGTGATCGCGGGCGGCAATGGCCACGGCGCGCTCGGTGGCCATGGCGAAACGCGGATCGAACGGATCCGGCATCCCGCCCCACCAATCGCTGCCCGTACTGATACTGGCGTAATCGCCGACGATCGACAGCGGCAAGGTGTACGGCACGCGCTCAGCATCCGCCAGCGACGGCGCGCTCCAGTTGCCCACCGTGTTGAAGCCCCAGGCTTGCAGCCGATCGAGGGTATGGCGGGTCCAGCGTTCTTCTTCAATAGTGGCTTTGCACGGGGCGGTTTCCTCGCTGGACGCTTGCACCGCATCGGTCTGCGCCGCTTCGGCAATACCGGATTTTGGCTCGGCAGGCACCGTTGCAGTCTCAGCAGCCTGCACCGAGCCGGCCTCAGCCGCGCCCGCCTTCGCCGCTTCGGCAATCCCGGCCTTGTTGTCGCTGTCCGCCTTGCACGGTTCGCCGTACAGGCGTTGCAGATTGGCGCCATAGAAGTCGTACCAGCGGCCGTTGCCGTAGCCACGGCCCTGATCGGCACCGTTGCCGCCACGGTTGTCGCCCTCGCCGAAATGCGCGGCCAGCGGGTCGTCGTTCTTCGGCAACGATTCGAACATGTACTCACGACCAGCGACGTAGGTCTGGTTGACTTGCGGGCTGACGGTGTTGACGCCGAGCGAATAGAACGGGTGGCCTTCAGGGGTCACCAGATACCAGCGGCCGTCACGTTTTTCCGTGCGAAAAAAACCGCTGGCCTTGAACGCCGGGCCTTTGTTCCAGCCGCCGAACTTGTCCAGCGAGGACTTTTCGCGCTCGGCCAGCCAACTGTTCAGTTGTTGCTGCTCTTTGCTGGCGGCGTTTTTCAGTTGCTCGTCGCTGCTGACTTTTTCCGGCCATTTGCTGCGGGTCGATTGCCCGTAAGCGTCGACCAGATTGCCGTACACCGCCTTCGTCACCGATTCGCCGTCCTGCACGCCGAACCGCTCGAGCAACAGGCTCTGCGCAACTTTCGGCTGATCCATCGACAGACTCACTGAAACCACCTGACTGCGATCGATCTCGCCCGTGCTGCTGGCCAGCAGAATGCGTTGGCCATCGACGGTCATCGGCATCGGCGGCCCGGCTTTCATGCCCTGGCTCAGCGGCGTCGAAGCCACCAGCGGCACCAGCAAGGTCTGCGCGGGGCCGGCCGGCAGATCGACGCGGCTGACCAGAGTGCGGCCATCGTTGCTCTGGATCTGCACATAAACCGTCACCGCCCAGTTCATCGCACTCTGCAGTCGCAGAGTCATCATGCCGGACTGCGACCAGTCCCAAGCGCCGGTCTGCGGAGTCAGGCGCAAGGTCGGCCGCGCGACCGGGTTGAACGTCACCCGGCGCAGCACTTCGCCTTCTGCGGTCTGTTCGGCATTGGCCTGGGGCAGGTCGGCGTTTTCCGTGGCGACCTTGACCACGTCGGCCGGGCGTACGAAGTTGAACAGCGTCTGCTGACCGGCGGGCGCGGCCAGCAGCGGCGCGGCAAAGATCAAGGCGAAAACAGCGGGCAACGAACGGCGGATCATAAGAACGGAGTTCTCCCTAACGACCAGTCAAGGCCAGTGGAACAGCGGTGGCAGAGAGATAGACAACGCGGTGGGCCAATCGGCCCACCCGAGTCTCAGGATATTTCACGACGGAAAGGCGGCAACGCATTGAGGATCGCCTTGCCGTAGCGCTGAGTGACCAGACGCCGGTCGAGCAAAGTGATGGTGCCGCGGTCTTCTTCGGTACGCAGCAGACGGCCGCAGGCCTGAACCAGTTTCAGCGAGGCATCGGGCACAGAGATTTCCATGAACGGATTGCCGCCACGCGCCTCGATCCACTCCGACAAGGCGGCTTCGACCGGATCGTCGGGCACCGAAAACGGAATCTTGGCGATCACCACGTGCTCGCAGTAGGCACCCGGCAAATCGACCCCCTCGGCGAAACTGGCCAGCCCGAACAGCACGCTGGAATCACCGCCATCGACTCGCGCCTTGTGCTTGTTCAGGGTTTCCTGTTTCGACAGGTTGCCTTGAATGAACACTTGCTTGCGCCAGTCGCGGTCGAGACCGTCGAACACGTCCTGCATTTGCTTACGCGAGGAGAACAGCACCAGCGTGCCGCGCGACCCTTCGACCAGATCGGGCAGCTCGCGAATGATCGCCGCCGTGTGGGCGGCGGCATCGCGCGGGTCGGCCTTCAGGTCCGGCACGCGCAGCACGCCGGCATCGGCATGGTGGAACGGGCTCGGCACCACCGCCGTGACAGCCTTTTTCGGCAGACCGGCGCGCATGCGGAAACGGTCGAAAGTGCCCAGCGCCGTCAGCGTCGCCGAGGTCACCAGGCAGCCGTAAGCGACATTCCATAAACTGCGACGCAAGGTTTCCGCCGCCAGAATCGGGCTGGCGTTGACCTCGATGTCGAACAGCGAGCCGCTTTCGGCCAGGGTCAGCCAGCGCGCCATCGGCGGGCTGTCTTCCGGGTCTTCGGCGGTGAACGCGGTCCACAGTTCCCAATTGCCGGAAGCACGGGACAACAGGCTGCCGAACAGCGGATACCATTCTTCGGCCTGATTGCTGGCGATGCCGATATTGACCTCACCGTCCATGCCTTCCTTGAGCAGGTCGGTCAGGCGCTGGAACAGATCGTTAAGGCGCGAATAGCCTTTTTTCAGCTCGATGCCCATCTCGCGCATGTCCTCGGGAATCACCCCGCCGACAAAGCGATGTCGCGGACGTTCGCGGCCTTCGACGTCTTCGCCGGGTTTGAAATCGGCGATCTGCTCGCAGGCGGTGAACATGAACTGCTGCTGGGTCTTGATCTCCCGCGCCAGCTCGGGCACCTGCTCGATCAGCTTGCCGAGATCACCCGGCAACGGATGCTGCGCGAGCAATTTGGTCAGGTTCTTGGCGGTGGTTTCCAGCCAGTCGGCGGTGGAGCGCAGGCGCGTGTAATGAGCGAAGTGGCCGATGGCCTTGTCCGGCAAATGGTGACCTTCGTCGAACACGTAAATGGTGTCGCGCGGGTCCGGCAGCACGGCGCCGCCGCCCAACGCCAGATCCGCCAGGACCATGTCGTGGTTGGTGACGATCACGTCAACCTTGCCCATGCCTTCGCGAGCTTTGTAGAAGGCGCACTGGCCGAAGTTCGGGCAATGACGGTTGGTGCACTGGCTGTGATCGGTGGTCAGGCGCGCCCAGTCGGCGTCTTCCAGCGCGTTCGGCCAGCTGTCGCGGTCGCCGTCCCATTTATTGCCGGCGAGCTTTTCGATCATGCTGGTGAACAGCTTCTGACTGGCCTCGTCGACTTCGATCTTGAAGCCTTCTTCCTCGAACAGTTGCGCGGTGGCGGTTTGCGCGTGGCCTTCCTGCAACAGCATGTCGAGCTTGGACAGGCACATGTAGCGGCCACGGCCCTTGGCCAGGGCGAAACTGAAATTCAGCCCGCTGTTGCGCATCAGGTCGGGCAGATCCTTGTAGACGATCTGCTCTTGCAGGGCGACGGTCGCGGTGGCTATCACCAGACGCTTGCCGGCCAGTTTCGCCGTAGGAATCGCCGCCAGGCTGTACGCCACCGTCTTGCCGGTACCGGTGCCGGCTTCCACCGCGACAATCGCGGGGTCGCCACTGCGCCGGCCTTCATCGTCGGTATCGATATCCCCGAGGACCTTGGCGATTTCGGCGATCATCAGGCGCTGGCCGTAACGCGGCTTGAGGCTCTTGGCCTCTAGAAAACGCGAATAGGCGCCCTGGATCGTGGTTTTGAGTTCAGTGCTGATCATTGAGTGTCGGGCGCAAAAACGCTGGATAAATTTTCAGTAGTTTGGTTCGGCGGCTATCATACCCCGCTAATCGATCCCGCGCAGAACGGAGTGACCCAATGACACCTTTTAGCCTCGTTTACCCCCTGCATGTCCTTGCCGCTCTGGTGTGGGTCGGCGGCATGTTTTTCGCCTGGATGGTCTTGCGCCCTGCGGCTGTGAAGGCGCTGGACGGCCCCGCTCGCCTGACCCTGTGGGTGGAAGTGTTTCAAGGTTTTTTCCGTTGGGTCTGGGTCGCGGTGATCCTGTTGCCGATCAGCGGCGTGGGCATGTTGCATCTGCAGCAGGTCGGCTTCGAGACCGCGCCGAAGTATGTGCAGGTGATGATCGGTTTGTATGTGGTGATGACGGCGCTGTTCATCCGCATTCAGGGGTTGATGCTACCGGAGTTACGCACGGCGGTTGAGGCGAAGGATTGGCCGGCGGGTGCGGCAGTGCTGGGGCGGATTCGTCGGGTGGTGGGGCTTAATCTGCTGGTCGGCTTGGTGCTGGTGGCGGTGGCGGCGGCGAGACCGATGCTCTGAATCGCACTATTTTTCTGCTGTGAACACAGTTGTGGCGAGGGGATTTATCCCCGCTGGGCTGCGTAGCAGTCCCGCTTTTGATTTTTAGAGCGGGGCCGCTTCGCGACCCAGCGGGGATAAATCCCCTCGCCACATAATTTCACTCACCAAAGATCTTCACTCACCAAAGCATTTTATTGATCAGAGAGTGGGTCGCAGTTTTAGAGCCGTTGCACGGTAACCGAACCCGCCGCTCCCTCCGGCCCCGGCTGGCCATCCACGCCGGCCTTGCCGTTCTTGCCGCCATCTGCGCGGTACACCAGGCAGCCCTTGGATTTGCCGCCCTTCCCTGCTTTCCCACCGACACCCGCCGGGCCGCCGGCACCGCCAGCCACGTTGACTTTGATCAGCTCGACCGGAAAATCCCGTGGTACGGCGAGGCGCACCAGCGCACCCGGCGCGCCTGGCTGGCCATCGCTGCCGTCACTGCCATCGGCACCGTGGCCGGCCGAGCCATAGGTGCAGCCCGGATCTTCGCCGTTGCCGCCGTCGAGGCCGACGAAACCCGGCGCGCCCCTGCCGCCACGGGCATCGACCGTCAGTTGCGGCGCGCTCAGGGCCTGGAATTGCAGATTCAGATTGCGCCCGGCCCGGGCCGCTTTTTCATAAGTGCCGGGGGCGCCGCGTGCGGTGATCTGGCTGCCCTCGCTCAATTCAGCGCGCTTGACCTTCACTTCCAGCGCTTGTTCAGCCGGAACGATGGCGATGCGCGCTTCGTGGCCGAGGCGTAGTTCATCGATGTTCAACTCAGTCACGTTGGACGGGATCAGCAAGGTGCCGTAATCGGCGACTTCCAGCTTCTCCAGTTGCAGCGTGCTGGTGGTGTTGGGCAAACGCATCAGCGAATTGCTTTGCACATTGACCACCTGGGCGCAGGCCAGTGGACTGATGAATGCAGCGAGCAGGCAAAGTTTACGCATGGGAAGAAGCCTCCGGAGCGGCCGGGGCCGGGATGGTTTGCAGGTGGAAAACGCCGAACAACAGGATGCGACCACGATCACGCCAAGGGTGCGGACGGCCCTTGAGGCTGCGGTTGCACAGCAGCACTTCGAGTAAATGAATCAGCAACAACAGAGCACCGGCCAGATTGACCAGCAGATGCAGCGGATGAACAAACGGCACCAACTGATTGGCCAGTACCACGCAGCAGAACAGCAGGGTCAGCAAACGCCCCAGCCCCCAGAACACCTTCATACGCTCCCCCGTGTTGCGAATTATTCTTTGCACGCACAGTACCGGCTTCTGCGGGGGATAAGCCAGAGGGAAAAATGAAATTTGTGCAAACGCCGAGGAAATGGCTGCCGGGCCGACAATTTCGACCCGGCAGCTCTAGCCTGCGCACCACAGAGGTTTCCTACCGATTGATGTGCAGCTCGACCCGGCGATTTTCCGCGCGGCCTTCATCGCTCGCGTTGTCGGCCACCGGTTCACTCTCGCCCCGACCTTCGCTGGTGAGTTTGTTCGGCGCCAGGCCCTGGCTCAGCAGGTACGCCGCAACAATGCTCGCACGGCGTTCCGACAATGCCTGGTTATAGGCGTCGGAGCCTTTGCTGTCGGTGTGCCCGATGACTTTGATGCTGACCACATCGGCATTGCGCAGCTTGTCCATCAAGGTATCGAGCTGGGCTTTTGCCGCTGGAGTCAGATCAGACTTGTCGAAATCGAACAGCACATTGCCGGCGTCACTCAAGGTGATCACTTCGGTTTGCGGCGCCGGTTCGACCGGTTTCCCTGCGACTGGATACTGCGGCCGCGGACAACCGCGATGATCGACTTCGGTATTTTCCGGCGTGTCCGGGCAACGGTCGCGGCGGTCAAACACGCCGTCGCTGTCCTCGTCGCCATCCTGGGCGTAACAGATCAGCCCGCCGGTGACGATACCCAATGCCGCGCCGCCGCCGGCCCAGCCGGCACTTTCAATGGCGCCAAGACCGCCGCCGACCAGGCCGCCAAGCAGGCTGCAGATCGGCCACGTACGTTGATTGAGGGGGGCGGTGCCATCGCTGTGAGTGGCACAACCGGTGAGCAAGCTGCCAAGCAGCAGCACCGGCATGACGGACCTTGAGAAAACACGCATTTGTGAACGCTCCTGTGTACCGGCCCATACCGGTTACACAGGAGTAAAGACCCGCATCCGCGACTGCACAAGCCGCGGATGCGAGAGGGGCTAGCGGACGATTTTGATTTCGGTGCGACGGTTCTGTGCACGACCATCGGCCGACTTGTTGTCAGCGACAGGCTGGCTTTCACCAAGGCCCGACACCGAAACGAAGCTGGCACGCGGCACGCCCTGCTGGATCAGGTATTCCACCACCGAGTGCGCACGCCGATCCGACAGTTTCTTGTTGTAGGCATCGCTGCCGACACTGTCGGTGTGACCGGTCACGGTCAGTTGCGCGGTAGAGGACTCCTGTTTCAGGCGATCGGCGACCTTGTCCAGCACTTGCTTGTCAGGGCCGGTCAGCGTGGCTTTGTCGAACTCGAAATGCACATCACGAATGACGATGGTTTCTTCCTTGACCACTACCGCTTCTTCGACCACTGGCGCAGGCGTCGGCGGCGGGCAACCGTCAGCATCGACCTGCACGCCTTTTGGCGTGCCTGGGCACTTGTCACGACTGTCCGGCACACCATCGCCGTCTTCATCGCCATCGCCGTGCACCCAGCAATAGGCCGCTGCCGTGCCGCCGACCAGCAGCGCACCGTAGCCGGCCCACGAAGCGCTTTCAGTCGCGCCGAGACCGGCACCGACCACACCACCGACCGCCGCACAGGTCGGCCAGTCGGTTTTCTGCAAACCTGCACAACCAGTCAACACACTGGTTAGCAGAACCAAGGGTAATGCTGTCCGAACTATGCTCATCTAGTTTTCTCCTGAGGGATCGGCTTGAAACCGATTCAGGGAGTAAAGACCGGAGTTTTAATCTCCGCCAGCAATAGGCCACCGCTGTTTGCGACCGTGTTCACAGGGGTTTGCCTCTTTTGGCGAAAACCGCCGCCACCGGGAGCTTTGCCGACGCGGTCTGGCAGGCTAGTCTTGGCGGTCTGACTGAGGAGCTTCGATGAACGCCGCCATTTCTTCGCGCACGCCACAACAAGCGTTGGCCGCTTTGCTGGATCGCTACGCCCCGGCCCGTCTGCTGCTGATCGGCGCCAGCGAATTTCCCGCGTTGAGCGCTTTCAAGGACGCGCACCCCGGCACCGTGGTCGCCCATGCCGCACCCGGCGCACTGCCGGCTGAGCTGGCCGCGCAACGCTTCGAGCTGGCGCTGGTAGTCGATTGCCTGGAACATTTGCCCAAGCGCGATGGCCTGAATCTGTTGGGCGGCATCCGCAATCTCAACGCCAGCCGCATCGCGGTGCTGGCGGATCTGGCAGCCAGCGGCTGGCAGGAAACCGATTTCTATTCGCTGGCCCTGCAGGCCAGCGAGCGCTTCCAGCGCGAAGAGCAGGTGCTGACCCTGTTCACCTACGATCTGCTTGACTACAAACAAGTGCCCGACTGGCTCAATTCACGCTTCTGGGCCAATCCGGAAAACTTCGGGAAATACTGGTGGTAATGCAATGAGTACAGCCATTTGCCCTTGCGGCAGCGGCAATCTGCTGGACGCCTGCTGCGGCCCATATCATGACGGCCACCCGGCACCGTGTGCCGAAGCCTTGATGCGCTCGCGCTACAGCGCTTATGTGCTGGGGCTGATCGACTATCTGGTGGCGACTACCCTGCCCGCCCAGCAAGCGGGATTGAACAGGCAATCGATCAGCGACTGGAGTGCCCAAAGCACCTGGCTTGGCCTTGAGGTCGAGAGCTCGGAAGTGTTCGGCGGCCAGCCGGAACACGCGTTTGTGACTTTCACCGCGCGCTGGCACGACAGCCAGGGCGAGCACAGCCATCGCGAGCGCTCTTCATTCGTGCAGAACGCCGGGCGCTGGTATTTCATCGATCCCACGGTGCAGATGAAGCTGGGACGCAATGACGGATGCCCTTGCGGCAGCGGGCAGAAGTTCAAGAAGTGTTGTGCGGGTTATTTCGGCGCTTGAGCTGAAGATCAAAAAATCGCAGCCTTCGGCAGTTCCTACACAGGATTTGCGTTCACTCTGTAGGAGCCGCCGGAGGCTGCGATCTTTTTAGGTCTAGACTGGCACCAAAGGGAGTAACACCATGCTTGGTCGCCGGCGCACATTACATTGTCTGCTGTTGATGCTGATCGTAAACCTCGGCGGCTGTGCCTCGTGGTTCAGCGATGACAGCGTCGAGCCTGCCGTGCATCTGGTGAAAGTCGAGGTGGTGCGGGCCAAGCTGCTTGAGCAGAAATTCATCCTGCACTTTCGCGTCGACAATCCCAACGACAGCGACCTGACCGTGCGCGGCCTCGAATACCGGATTCACCTGGCCGACATGCTGCTCACCGAAGGCGAGCATGAGCACTGGTTTACCGTCGGGCCAAAGCGCAGCGCTTACCTCAAAGTGCCGATCCGCACCAACCTGTGGCCGAAGATCAAACAGGTGGTGAAGTTGCTGAAAAATCCTGGTCAGCAGATTCCGTATCGATTGCAGGGGGAAATGGAAACAGGTTTATTCATCGCCCACTACGTGCACCTTGAGCGCAATGGCGTGATAATCCCCGCCGATCTAACTCCGGAGTGACCTCGATGACCCAGCAACCCCATGTCCATGGCCCTGACTGCAACCACGATCATGACCACCATCACGATCACGACCATGGCCATGTCCACGGCCCGAACTGCGGCCACGCCCACCAGGAACCGGTGCGCAACGCCCTGAAAGACGTCGGCCGCAACGACCCTTGCCCATGCGGCAACGGCAAGAAATTCAAGAAGTGCCACGGCGCTTGATGTCACTGGCGAAGGTCTTCTTCGCCTGACACACCGCTTTCGCGAGCAGGCTCGCTCCCACAGGGATCGCGTTTCATCTGAAGAAATATGGTCACTGTGGGAGCGAGCCTGCTCGCGAAGGCGGCGGCGCCTCCACTACAAAACTTCAGCCTGCCGCCAAAACCTGCACACTACTGACCACCGTCGCATATTCCCCATGCAGATTCCCCAGCGACATCCCGTGCACCTCTTCCGCTGTTCGCGGTGTGCCGAAATAATCGGCCTTGTCGAAGGTAAAGCACGCATCCTCCGCCACCCACGTGTCGAACCCCAGATTGCCTGCGGTGCGCGCCGTTGATTCAACCGAGTTATTGGTCGCGACACCGACGATGATCAATTGCCCGATCCCAGCCTCACGCAACTGAGCTTCCAACCCACTGGCGCAAAACGCATCCGGCACCTGTTTCTGAATCAGCCATTCACCCTCCTGCGGCGCAAAGCGCGGTTGAAACTCCACTCCGTCCTGCTCCGGCCAGAACACCGAATCAGGTGAGCGCGACAAGTGCTGCACGTGAATCACCGGGCGCCCGCTCCGGCGCCAATGCGCCAGCAACGCAAGCATTCGCTCTTCGGCCTGAGGATTATTCCGCCGCCCCAGACGTGGATGCAGGATGCCTTTCTGCTGGTCAATGATGATCAGCGCAGTGTTGCTTTGAAGCTGCATAGCGATCTTTCTCCTGACAGGTCTTGGGACTTGTTCCGTAGTTCAACATCAGGGCTTTCCCACAAGCAACCGCCACAGCCCTGACCGATCAGCCGACAACTGCACAAATAACCGCTCGCCCCGCTTGCGCGGCCCTCGCGCCGTCACTAACGTAGCGGCTTTATTGCGCCCCCAGCCTTATACCCCGCAGGAGCTTCGCCATGGCCTCGCCAGCCCTTACACATTTTCTTCCCCGGTTCGGCGTTGCCGCAGCAGTGGCCGGTGTCCTCGGCCTGTCCGGTTGCCAGACCTGGAACGCCCAGGACAGCCTGCCGCCGACCTCCGGCGTGCAACCGCTCAAGGGCCTGGCGCAGAACGTGTCGGTGCGGCGCAATGCGATGGGCATGCCGTTGATCGAAAGCAACAGCTTCCATGACGCGCTGTTCAGCCTCGGCTATGTCCACGCCAGCGACCGCATCAACCAGATGGTCACCCTGCGCCTGTTGGCTCAGGGCCGGTTAGCGGAAATGTCCGGCGCGTCGATGCTCGATGCCGATCGCTACATGCGCGCGGTCAATCTGAAGAAAAGCGCCGGCGAGCTGTACAAGGCCTCGTCGCCACGGCTCAAGCGCTTCTTCGAGGTCTATGCACGGGGCGTCAACGCCTACCTGTTCCGCTACGCCGACAAGTTGCCGGGCGATCTCGCCGCCAGCGGTTACAAGCCCGAATACTGGAAACCGGAAGATTCGGCGTTGATTTTCGCCCTGCTGAATTTCAGCCAGTCAGCCAACCTGCCGGAGGAAATCCAGTCGCTGGTGCTCGCGCAAACCGTGACCACTGACAAACTCGCCTGGCTGAGCCCGTCAGCACCCGATGAAAACCTGCCAGTGGCTGAAGCCGATAAGCTGCAAGGCCTCAAGCTCAACGGGCAGATTCCGGGGCTGACGGAATTGAGCAACGCCAGCCAGCAACTGTCGGCGCTGAACCTGCTCGCCACGCCGACTGCGAACAATTGGGCGATCGCCCCGCAACGCAGCCGCAGCGGCAAGAGCCTGCTGGCCAGCGATGCGCACGGGCCGCTGGCCGCACCGTCGCTGTGGAGTTTCGTGCAGATCCGCGCGCCGAAATATCAGGCGGCCGGCGTCACGGTTGCCGGTCTGCCGATGGTGCTCGGCGGCTTCAACGGCAAAGTGGCGTGGAGCATGACCAGCGTGCTCGGCGATAACCAGGATCTGTTCCTCGAGAAAATCCGCCGTCAGGGCAGCAGCCTCACTTATGAAGTCAACGGCAAATGGCAGCCGCTGGGTGTGCGCAACGAAACCTACTTCGTCAAAGGCGAGCGACCGATTCGCGAAGCCGTTTACGAAACCCGCCACGGCGCGCTGCTCAACAGTGCCCAGGCAGCGGCGCAAGGCAGCGGTTTCGGCCTCGCCCTGCAGACGCCAAGCTTCACCGACGACAAAACCCTGGATGCCTTTTTCGATCTCACCCGCGCGCAGAACGTCGAGCGCGCCTCGGACGCCAGCCGCGAAATCCGCGCCATCACCCTCAATCTGGTATTCGCCGACGCAAGCAATATTGGCTGGCAAGTCACCGGGCGCTTCCCCAACCGTCGCGAAGGCGAAGGCCTGCTGCCCTCGCCGGGCTGGGACGGTCGCTACGACTGGGACGGTTACGCCGACCCGATGCTGCACCCCTACGATCAGGACCCGGCACAAGGCTGGCTCGGCACCGCCAACCAGCGCGTCATCCCCGACGGCTACGGCATGCAGTTGTCGAAATCCTGGGCGGCACCGGAGCGCGGCGAACGCTTGGCGGAAATGGCTGGCAGCGGCAAGCACGACAGCCGCAGCGTGATCGCCATGCAGTACGACCAGACCACCACTTTCGCCACCAAGCTGAAAAAAGTCTTCGAAGCACCGGGGATGAAGCAACCGCTGAAACAGGCGATCGACGCCCTGCCGGACGCCGAACGCAGCAAGGCTCACGAAGCCTTCACACGCTTGATGGCGTTCGACGGCAAGCTCAGCCCGACCTCGGCGGATGCGGCAATCTACGAGCTGTTTTTGCAGGAAAGCATGAAGCAGACCTTCCTCGACGAACTGGGGCCTGAGTCGAGCCCGGCGTGGAAGGCCTTTGTCGCCAATGGCGACCTGTCCTACGCGGCGCAGGCCGATCATCTCTTGGGACGTGAGGACAGTCCGTTCTGGGATGACCTGCGCACGCCGCAGAAGGAAGACAAAGCGGTGATTCTCGCCCGTAGCCTCGCTGCGGCGATTACGGCTGGCGACAGTCAGTTGGGCGGCGATCACCGCGCCTGGCAGTGGGGCAAACTGCACAGCTATGCGTGGAAAAACAGCAACGGTCAGACTGTGCGCGGGCCGCTGGCGGCTGGTGGCGATCACACCACGCTGAACGGCTCGGCGTTTGCCTGGGGCCAGGACTTCGTCACCACGCGCGCGCCGTCGATGCGCTTTATCGTCGACTTCGGCCAGAGCGAACCGCTGATGGCGCAGAACGGTACGGGGCAGTCGGGCAATCCACTGAGTCCGAACTACCTGAACGGGATCGATGCGTGGCTGAAAGGTCAGTACATCGGCTTGCCGATGCAGCCGCAGAACTTTGACCGGGTGTATGGCAAGGCCCGCTTGACCCTCACCCCCGGCAAGTAAACGCAGTTCCCCCTGTGGGAGCGAGCCTGCTCGCGAAGACGGCGGCACAGTCAGAATTGATGTGTCTGGTAAACCGCTTTCGCGAGCAGGCTCGCTCCCACATTGGCTTTGCATCCCCCTTAAAGCCGATCGAACTTCCAGCTTCACGCCCGCCTCATAGTTAACAAGCCCCCCATTCCGGTCACGACATGGATCTTGTTATTGCCCGACCTGAAGGTCTCTACTGCCCCGCCGGGGATTTCTATATCGATCCGTGGCGGCCGGTCGAGCGTTCGGTGATCACCCATGCCCATGGCGATCACGCGCGCACCGGTAATCAGCACTACCTGTCGAGCAGCGCCAGCGCCGGGATTCTGCGCGCGCGTCTGGGTCAGGACATCCAGTTGCAAACCCTCGACTACGGCCAACGCCTGACCCACCACGGCGTGACCTTGAGTTTTCACCCGGCCGGGCATGTCCTCGGTTCGGCACAGGTGCGGCTGGAATACGGTGGCGAGGTCTGGGTTGCATCGGGGGATTACAAGGTCGAGCCGGACGGCACCTGCACCCCATTCGAACCGGTGCGCTGCCACACCTTCATCACGGAATCGACCTTCGGCCTGCCGATCTATCGCTGGCAGCCGCAGGCGCAGATCTTCGCCGAGATCAATCAGTGGTGGGCGGCCAACATCGCCGCCGGCAAGGCCAGCGTGCTGTTCTGCTATTCCTTCGGCAAGGCCCAGCGGATTCTCCATGGCATCGACGAAACCCTCGGGCCGATTCTCAGCCACGGCGCGGTCGAGCCGTTGAACCGGGTCTATCGCGATGCCGGCGTGTACCTGCCACCGACGATCTACGCCGGCGACGTGAAGAAAAGCGATCCGATCATGCGTCAGGCGCTGGTCATTGCGCCGCCGTCAGCGGGCGGCAGTACCTGGATGCGCCGTTTCGGCGAGTTCAGCGATGCCTTTGCCAGCGGCTGGATGCGCCTGCGCGGAACCCGGCGGCGGCGCGGCGTCGATCGCGGTTTCGTCCTTTCCGACCACGCCGATTGGCCCGGTCTGCTGTGGGCGATCAACCAGACCGGCGCGGAACGGGTGATGGTCACCCACGGCTCGATCGGTGTGCTCGTGCGCCATTTGCGCGAACAGGGCCTCGATGCACAAGGCTTCACCACCGAATACGGCGATGACGAAGACGACAACATCGCCACCGAACCCACCGTCGCCGAGACCTCCCCATGAAAGCCTTCGCCGAGTTATATGCCGAACTCGACGCCACCACGTCGAGCAACGCCAAACTGGCGGCGATGCAGGCGTACTTCGCGCAGGCCGCGCCACAAGATGCCGCATGGGCGGTGTATTTCCTCTCCGGTGGCCGGCCGCGACAACTGGTACCGGTGCGCATCCTCCGAGAGTTGGCGGTCGAAGTTTCGGGACTGGAGCCGTGGTTGTTCGAAGAAAGCTATCAGGCCGTCGGCGATCTGGCTGAGACCATTTCTTTGGTGCTGCCGGAAAATTCGCACAGCTCCGAGGCCGGTCTTGCCGAATGGATCGAAGACAAGCTGCTGCCACTGCGCGGTGAAACCCCGGAATATCTGGCGCGGCAATTGCCAATGTTGTGGGCGCAACTGGATCGGCCGAGCCTGATGCTGTGCATCAAGCTGATCACAGGGAGTTTCCGCGTCGGCGTGTCGAAGTTGCTGGTCACCCGCGCTCTGGCGTCGATGGCCGGCCTCGACAGCAAGCGCGTGGCCCAGCGTCTGGTCGGTTACACCGATCTGTCGAACCGTCCCAACGCCGCCAGTTACCTGAAACTCATCGCCCCGGAATCCGCCGACGAACATGCCCAGCGCGGCGGTCAGCCCTACCCGTTTTTTCTCGCCCATGCCTTGGCGCAACCGGTGGAGGAATTCGAAGCATTGCTCGGCCCGGCCAGCGACTGGCAGGTGGAGTGGAAGTGGGACGGCATCCGTGCGCAAGTGGTCAAACGCGACGGCAAGCTGTGGGTGTGGTCGCGCGGCGAGGAACTGGTGACCGAGCGCTTCCCTGAATTCGATGTGCTGGTGCACGGCTTGCCCGACGGCACGGTGATCGACGGCGAAATCGTCGTGTGGAAGAGCACCCATCCAACCACCGAAGATGCCTTCGATCCGCAATCCGATGAGCCGCCGGCCGTGCAACCGTTCGCCCTGCTGCAACAACGCATCGGTCGCAAGACGCTCGACAAGAAGATTCTCGAAGAAGTGCCGGTGGTGGTGCTCGCCTACGACCTGCTGGAATGGCAGGGCGAAGACTGGCGCAACCAGCCGCAGGTCAAGCGCCGGGCGCAACTCGAGGAAGTGATCGCGCGCTGCAACAGCCCGGTGCTGCTGCCCTCGCCGGTATTGACCGGCGAAGACTGGCTCGACCTTGGCCGCCAGCGCGAAGCGTCACGCAAACTCGGCGTTGAAGGCATGATGCTCAAGGCCCGCGATTCGCTATATGGCGTCGGCCGCACCAAGGACATGGGCGTGTGGTGGAAGTGGAAGGTCGACCCGTTCAGCGTCGATGCCGTGTTGATTTATGCCCAGCGTGGACACGGCCGCCGCGCCAGTCTGTACAGCGATTACACCTTCGCCGTGTGGGACGGCCCGCCGGAATCCAGCCAGCGCTCGCTGGTGCCGTTCGCCAAGGCGTATTCGGGGCTGACCGATGAAGAGATGCGCCAGGTCGACAGCATCGTGCGCAAAACCACGGTGGAAAAATTCGGCCCGGTGAGCAGTGTGAAGCCGAGTCTGGTCTTTGAACTCGGCTTCGAAGGCATCGCCCTGTCGCGCCGGCACAAGAGCGGCATCGCCGTGCGTTTTCCGCGCATGCTGCGCTGGCGCAAGGACAAGACCGTCGAAGAAGCGGACAGTCTCGCTACCCTGCAAGACTTGCTCGCCTGATTCATTCTCGACACATCGCAGAACCCTGTGGCGAGGGGATTTATCCCCGCTGGGCGGCGCAGCGGCCCCCAGCAATTTCCCCCTGAAATCGTGCACTCAGGTTTTTGCGCCTGCTGCGCAGCCGATCGGGATAAAGCCCCTCGCCACAGTTTCAACTGCTCCGAGCTACGCGTTTGATCCAAAACAGTGCATGCAAACAGCAATGCCCGTTTCCGTGCATTCAACTACCCTTGCCTCTCTGCACTCGACCTTTTAAAACACCTGTTCGGCACTCTGGTTCGGAAATTGCTACTTTCTACAGGTCGTAAGCGTTGCAGTAACAATAATTCTGCGCCACAAGCGCTCATATTGGTTCTTAGGGATTGAATAATGAAAAAAGCATTGCTGACCCTTTCTGCACTGGCGTTGTGCATTTCCGCCGGCTCCGCGCTGGCCAAGGAATACAAAGAGCTGCGCTTTGGCGTTGACCCTTCGTACGCACCGTTCGAGTCGAAAGCGGCCGACGGCAGCCTGGTCGGGTTCGATATCGACCTGGGCAACGCGATCTGCGCCGAACTGAAGGTCAAGTGCAAGTGGGTCGAAAGCGATTTCGACGGCATGATTCCGGGCCTCAAGGCCAACAAGTTCGACGGTGTGATCTCGTCGATGACCGTGACCCCGGCCCGCGAGAAAGTCATCGACTTCTCCAGCGAACTGTTTTCCGGCCCGACCGCTTACGTGTTCAAGAAAGGCTCCGGCATCACCGCCGATGTCGCTTCGCTCAAGGGCAAAACCGTTGGCTATGAGCAAGGCACCATTCAGGAAGCCTACGCCAAAGCCGTACTGGACAAGGCCGGCGTGAAAACCCAGGCCTATCAGAACCAGGATCAGGTGTATTCCGACCTGACTTCCGGTCGTCTCGACGCCGGTATCCAGGACATGCTGCAAGCCGAATTGGGTTTTCTGAAGTCGCCAAAAGGCGCCGAGTATGAAATCAGCCAGCCGGTCGACAGCGAGTTGCTGCCAGCCAAAACGGCTGTCGGTATCAAGAAAGGTAACACTGAGCTGAAAGCACTTTTGGATAAAGGTATCAAAGCGTTACACGACGACGGCAAATACGCCGAAATTCAAAAGAAACACTTTGGCGATCTGAATCTGTACAGCGGCAAATAATGCCCCGGCGCCCATCCTCGATGGGCGCCTTTTCCATCCGTTCAGGTTGCTGATTTATGTTTGAAACCCTTCTGCAAAATCTGGGGCTGGCCTCCTTCAGTCTGCAGGGCTTCGGCCCGTTGCTGCTGCAAGGCACCTGGATGACCATCAAATTATCGGCGATGTCGCTGCTGGTCGCCGTGTTGCTCGGCCTGCTCGGCGCCAGTGCCAAACTGTCGAAAGTCAAACTGCTGCGCCTGCCCGCACAGCTCTACACCACGCTGATTCGCGGCGTGCCGGATCTGGTGCTGATGCTCTTGATCTTCTACAGCCTGCAAACCTGGTTGACGTCGCTGACCGACTACATGGAATGGGAATACATCGAAATCGACCCGTTCAGTGCCGGCGTGCTGACGCTGGGCTTCATTTATGGCGCTTATTTCACCGAGACCTTCCGTGGCGCGATCCTCGCGGTGCCGCGTGGCCAAGTCGAAGCCGCCACCGCGTATGGCCTCAAACGTGGCCAGCGTTTTCGCTTCGTGGTGTTTCCGCAAATGATGCGTTTTGCCTTGCCAGGCATCGGCAACAACTGGATGGTCATGCTCAAGGCCACCGCGCTGGTGTCGATCATTGGCCTCGCCGATCTGGTCAAGGCAGCGCAGGACGCCGGTAAAAGCACCTATCAACTGTTCTACTTTCTGGTCCTTGCCGCCTTGATCTATTTGCTGATCACCAGTGCTTCGAACTTCATCCTGCGCTGGCTCGAACGCCGCTACGCCGCCGGTGCCCGGGAGGCCGTACGATGATCGAACTCCTGCAGGAATACTGGAAAGCCTTCCTTTATACCGACGGCCAGAACATCACCGGGCTGGCGATGACGATGTGGCTGCTGACCGCCTCGATCTGCATCGGCTTCATCGTCTCGATTCCGCTGTCGATCGCGCGGGTTTCGCCGCACTTCTACATTCGCTGGCCGGTGCAGTTCTACACCTACCTGTTCCGTGGCACGCCGCTGTATATCCAGTTGCTGATCTGCTACACGGGCATCTACAGCCTCGCCGCCGTGCGCGAACAGCCGATCCTCGACAGTTTCTTTCGCGACGCGATGAACTGCACGATCCTCGCTTTCGCGCTCAATACCTGCGCGTACACCACGGAGATTTTCGCCGGGGCGATTCGCAGCATGAACCACGGCGAAGTCGAAGCGGCCAAGGCTTATGGCCTGACCGGCTGGAAGTTGTACGCCTACGTGATCATGCCGTCGGCACTGCGCCGCTCGTTGCCTTACTACAGCAACGAAGTGATCCTGATGCTGCACTCGACCACCGTGGCGTTCACCGCGACCATTCCCGATATCCTGAAAGTCGCGCGGGATGCCAACTCGGCGACCTTCCTGACCTTCCAGTCATTCGGCATCGCCGCGCTGATCTATCTGACCATTACGTTTGCGCTGGTCGGCCTGTTCCGCCTCGCCGAACGCCGCTGGCTGGCCTTCCTCGGGCCGACTCACTAGCACTGGCTTCAAAAATAAAGAGATAACAATGCGCCACCAGATCCATGACTTGCTGGCCCCGCTGCCGGGGACCGCACGGCAGATTCACAGCTTCCACTTCGGCCCACAGCAGGCCAAGGGCAAGGTTTACATTCAGGCGTCGCTGCACGCCGATGAACTGCCGGGCATGCTGGTCGCCTGGCACCTCAAGCAGCGCCTGGCCGAGCTGGAAGCCGCCGGCCGCCTGCGCAGCGAAATCGTCCTCGTGCCGGTGGCCAACCCGGTCGGCCTCGAACAGGTGCTGATGGACGTGCCGCTGGGCCGTTACGAACTGGAGAGCGGGCAGAACTTCAATCGCTGGTTCGTCGACCTCAGCGAGGAAATCGGCAACGCCATCGAAGGCCAACTCAATGATGATGCGCAGCACAACCTCGAACTGATCCGCGCCAGCCTGCGCAGCGCCCTCGCCCGCCAGACGCCGACCACGCAACTGCAATCCCAGCGCCTGACCCTGCAACGCCTGGCCTGCGATGCAGACATGGTGCTGGACTTGCACTGCGACTTCGAATCGGTGGTGCACCTCTACACCACGCCCGAGGCGTGGCCGCAGGTCGAGCCGCTGGCGCGCTATATCGAAGCGCAGGCCAGCCTGCTCGCTACCGATTCCGGCGGCCAGTCATTCGATGAATGCTTCACCCTGCTCTGGTGGCAATTGCGCGAGCGCTTCGGCGAGCAGTTCGAGATTCCGCTGGGCAGTTTCTCGGTGACCGTCGAGTTGCGCGGCCAGGGCGACGTCAATCACCCGCTGGCCAGCCGCGACTGTCAGGCGCTGATCGATTACCTGATCCAATTCGACGCCATCGTCGGCGAGACCAAACCGCAACCGCCGCTGCCGTACCCGGCCACGCCGCTGGCCGGTGTCGAACCGGTGACCACGCCCGTCGGCGGCCTGCTGGTGTACTGCGCCACCCCCGGCCAATACCTGCAGGCCGGGCAGCAGATCGCCGAAATCATCGACCCGATCCACGACAAGGTCACCCCTGTTCATTGCACTGCCGCCGGCCTGCTGTACGCGCGCTCGCTGCGGCGCATGGCCACTGCCGGCATGGTCATCGCCCACGTCGCGGGCGCCGAAGCCTATCGCAGCGGCTACCTACTTTCGCCTTGAGGATGCTCGTCCATGTACAAACTGACCGTTGAAGGCCTGCATAAAAGCTATGGCGATCATCAGGTGCTCAAAGGCGTTTCGCTCAAGGCCAAGACCGGCGACGTGATCAGCCTGATCGGTGCCAGTGGCTCGGGCAAAAGCACCTTTTTGCGCTGCATCAATTTTCTCGAACAGCCCAATGATGGCGCCATGAGCCTTGATGGCCAATCGATCCGCATGGTCACCGACCGCCACGGCATGCACGTCGCCGACGCCGATGAACTGCAACGCCTGCGCACGCGGCTGGCGATGGTGTTCCAGCATTTCAACCTGTGGAGCCACATGACCGTGCTGGAAAACATCACCATGGCCCCGCGCCGGGTGCTGGGCTGCAGCAAACAGGAGGCCGACGATCGCGCCCGGCGTTATCTGGACAAGGTCGGTTTGCCGGCGCGGGTTGCCGATCAATATCCGGCGTTTCTCTCCGGCGGCCAGCAACAGCGCGTGGCGATCGCCCGGGCACTGGCGATGGAGCCGGAGGTGATGCTGTTCGACGAACCGACTTCGGCGCTCGATCCGGAACTCGTTGGCGAAGTGTTAAAAGTGATTCAGGGTCTGGCCGAAGAAGGCCGGACGATGATCATGGTCACTCACGAAATGAGTTTTGCGCGCAAGGTGTCGAATCAGGTGCTGTTTCTGCATCAGGGTCTGGTGGAGGAAGAAGGCGCGCCGGAAGAAGTGCTGGGCAACCCGAAAAGCGAACGGCTGAAGCAGTTCCTCAGCGGCAATCTTAAATAAGTTGGCACCCAACCCTGTGTGGGAGCGAGCCTGCTCGCGAAAGCGGTTTATCAGTCAACATCAATGTTGAATGTGACATCGCATTCGCGAGCAGGCTCGCTCCCACAGGGGGAATCCACCGACCGACAAAGTTAAACTTGTCCCCCCGCTTCGCTGTCTCTGAAACAACACCTCCAGAGCGCACGCAGCCGGCATGGCGAAATCCCCCGACTTTGCAAAAACCTGGTTCAGCGCTCGCGACTGGAAGCCGTTTGCCTTTCAGAAACAGGTGTGGGCGGCGGTGAAAAGCGGCGAATCCGGATTGCTCCACGCCAGCACCGGCGCCGGCAAAACCTACGCGGTGTGGTTTGCTGCTCTCAACCGCTTCGCCCGCCTGCATCCGCCCGTGGCTACACCGAGCAAACGCAAACCGCCGGCCGAACCGCTGACAGTGCTGTGGATTACGCCGATGCGCGCCCTCGCCGCCGACACTGCCCGCGCACTGCAAAGCCCGGTCGATGATTTGCAGATTCCATGGACCATCGGCCTGCGCACCGGCGACACCAGCAGTAGCGAACGCGCCCGTCAGGGGCGGCGCTTGCCGACAACGCTGATCACCACCCCGGAAAGCCTGACCCTGCTCCTGGCCCGCGCCGATGCGCGCACGGCGCTGTCGAGCCTGCGCATGATCGTCGTCGATGAATGGCACGAGTTGCTCGGCAACAAACGCGGCGTGCAACTGCAACTGGCCCTCGCCCGGCTGCGTCATTGGCAGCCGGAACTGATCGTTTGGGGCGTGTCCGCCACCCTCGGTAATCAATCCCACGCAGAGCAAGTGCTGATCCCACAGGGCGGCGGCGTCAGCGTTCAGGGGCAAAGCGAAAAAACGCTGAAGGTCGACACCCTGCTCCCACCGGCCATCGAGCGTTTTCCCTGGGCCGGCCACATCGGTCTGAAGATGCTGCCGCAAGTGGTGGCCGAACTCGATGACTGCGCCAGCAGCCTGGTGTTTACCAACACTCGCGCGCAATCGGAAATCTGGTATCAGGCACTGCTGGAAGCGCGGCCGGACTGGGCCGGGCTGATTGCGTTGCACCACAGCTCACTGTCACGCGACACCCGCGACTGGGTCGAGCAGGCATTGAAGAATGGTCAACTGAAAGCGGTGGTGTGTACCTCAAGCCTGGACTTGGGCGTGGATTTCTTGCCGGTCGAGCGCGTGCTGCAGATCGGCTCGGCGAAAGGCGTAGCGCGGTTGATGCAACGTGCCGGGCGTTCCGGCCACGCGCCGGGGCGCACCTCGCGGGTAACGCTGGTGCCGACCCACAGCCTGGAACTGATCGAGGCGGTCGCCGCACGCGACGCCGTCGAGCAACGGCGCATCGAGCCGCGCCTGTCACCGCACAAGCCGCTGGATGTACTGGTCCAGCATTTGGTCAGCATGGCCCTCGGCGGTGGCTTTATTCCTGAAGACTTGTACGAAGAAGTCCGCGGTGCCTGGGCTTATCGTGACCTGACAGCGGCGGACTGGGCCTGGGCGCTGGCGTTCGTACGCCATGGCGGGATGTCTCTTACAGCTTATCCGGATTACCGCCGGGTCGAACCGGACGAACACGGCGTCTGGCGTGTGCCGGATGCGCGACTGGCGCGGCGCCATCGCATGAGCATCGGCACCATTGTCAGCGACGCGAGCATCAACCTGAAATTCTGGAGCAAGGGCGGCGGTGGCAAACAACTGGGCAGCGTCGAGGAGGGCTTTATCGCGCGACTGAAACCTGGCGACGGTTTCCTCTTCGCCGGCCGCTTGCTCGAGCTGGTGCGGGTGGAAAACATGACCGCCTACGTCAAACGCAGCACCGCAAAAAAAGCCGCTGTGCCACGTTGGAATGGCGGACGCATGCCGTTATCCAACGAATTGGCCGAAGCGGTGGTGGCGCGCTTCAGCGCCGCTGCTCAGGGGCAATTCAACGGCCCGGAAATGCACGCGTTGCGGCCGCTGCTGGAGACGCAGATACGCTGGTCCGGCTTGCCCACCAGCGAGAATCTGCTCGCCGAAGTGCTGAAATCCCGCGAAGGCTGGCATCTTTTCCTTTATCCGTTCGCCGGGCGTCAGGTGCATCTGGGACTGGCGAGCTTACTGGCATGGCGCGTCAGTCAGCGCCAACCGGTGACCTTCTCGATCGCGGTCAACGATTACGGCCTGGAATTGCTCAGCGCCACGCCGGTGGATTGGGCCGCGCATCTCGACGCGCACCTGTTCAACGCCGATGACCTGTTGCTGGACGTGCTGGCCAGCCTCAATGCCGGTGAACTGGCGTTGCGCCGCTTCCGCGAAATTGCGCGCATCGCCGGGCTGGTGTTCGCCGGGTATCCGGGCGCACCGAAGAGTACCCGCCAGGTGCAGGCGTCGAGTGGCTTGTTTTTCCAGGTATTCAAACAATACGACGCCGACAACCTGCTGCTGGCCCAGGCCGGGGAAGAGGTCCTTCGCGAAGAACTGGATATTCGCCGTTTGGAACAGACATTGGAGCGCATCAATCAAATGAAACTGGACGTGCATCAGGTTAAACGTCCTACACCACTAGGCTTTCCGCTGCTGGTGGAGCGGATGCGCGAAAGCATGAGTTCGGAAAAACTGGCTGACAGGATCAGAAGAATGGTCGGTGACCTGGAAAAAACCGCTGACCACGGTAAATCATCGTGAGCGCGTACCCGGTGCGCTTGGCCGGCGAAGAGTTGTGGTTACTGCCGGAGAAAGCTCTTTACTGGCCAGCGCAGGAGGCACTGCTGATAGCCGACGTGCATTTCGGCAAAGCGGCGGCCTATCGCAGCCTCGGCCAGCCAGTGCCACATGGCACGACCGCGAGCAACATCGAGGCGATTGACGCGTTGCTGGCGCGGTTGCCGTGTCGCCAGTTGATCTTCCTGGGCGATTTCCTGCATGGGCCTGGCTCACATGTCCCAACCACACTCAATGCGCTGGCAGAGTGGCGAGCACGGCACGCGGATCTGCCGATGACGCTGATTCGCGGCAACCACGATAAACGCGCAGGTGACCCACCGGCCTCGTTGAATATCCGCGTGGTGCCCGAGCCGCTATTGCTCGGGCCATTCGCCCTGCAGCATGAGCCCGATGCGCACCCCGAGCGGCACGTGCTCGCGGGCCACGTGCATCCGGTTTATCGATTGCACGGAAGAGGTCGGCAGAGCTTGCGCCTGGTCTGCTTCAGGTTGGGGGAGCGCATCAGCCTGATGCCGGCCTTCGGTGCGTTTACCGGCGGCTATGAGGTCGAGCGCGACGATAGCTGCAAGGTCTTCGTGATCGGCGACAACGAAATATGGCCCGTCAGCTAGATCGCAAATCGATCAGACTGACGGGCCATATTCATGTCAATGGATCAGGCGACAGGCGCCGGAGGCGGTTCGTCCGGCAGCGTAGGCTCGCCTGGTTCGGTCGGTTGTTCGTTGGGAGTATCGGGATCGGGCTGGCCGGGCACGCCGGACAGGCTCAAAGACGGATTCGCCAATAGCGACCAGGCCAGAACGCCTATCTGATTGGGCTCAAGCCTTGCCAGTTCAGCGCTGATTCGCGGGTCGATCTTCATAGGGCACTCCTCAGTGAAGGCCCGAATTCGTGTGTAACAAAAACGGGCAGTACACCCCATAGAGTGTCTGCCCGCCAAAGAATTCCCGACATCCGTCGGATGGTCGATCAGGTACGCGGCAAGGTTACGCCACGCTGGCCCTGATATTTGCCGCCACGATCCTTGTAGGAAACTTCACACTCTTCATCGGATTCGAGGAAGAGCATCTGCGCCACACCTTCGTTGGCGTAGATTTTCGCCGGCAGGTTGGTGGTGTTGGAGAACTCCAGCGTCACGTGGCCTTCCCACTCAGGCTCGAGCGGAGTGACGTTGACGATGATGCCGCAGCGCGCGTAGGTGCTTTTACCCAGGCAGATGGTCAGCACGTTGCGCGGAATGCGGAAGTACTCGACGGTGCTGGCCAGGGCGAAGGAGTTCGGCGGAATGATGCAAACGTCGCTGTGGATGTCGACGAAGCTGCCGGCGTCGAAGTTCTTCGGGTCGACGATGGCCGAGTTGATGTTGGTGAACACCTTGAAGTGGTTGGTGCAACGCACGTCGTAGCCGTAGCTCGACACGCCGTAGGAAATCACCCGGCTGTCGTCGCTGCCGCGCATCTGGCGCTCGACGAACGGTTCGATCATGCCGTGTTCCTGCGCCATGCGGCGAATCCACTTGTCCGATTTGATGCTCATGGCGGGTTTGTCCTGAATAGCGAGGTGGAAAAATTCTGTCCGGCATCTTACCGGGCGCGTCGTCTCGTTCAAAGTGCGCAACGCAATTCTCGGCGAACACCCCGTATTTACGCGATGTGGCGACGAACCGTCGCACCGCCGATCCCTAAAACACAGAATCCTTTGCAAGAAACATTGGCACGTTCCGGAAAAAGGGTTAAGGTGGCGTCACTGTGTTGCTTGTGTCACTGAGAATCTCTACACGATATGTTGAATTTCGATCCAACCATCTACAAGAATTTTTCCTGCTCTTTGCACTCAGTCTCGGCCAGGGTTCTTCCTGAGTCGCAGTTATCTTTGTTCAAGGAGTTACACCATGTCTAATCGCCAAACCGGTACCGTTAAGTGGTTCAACGATGAAAAAGGCTTCGGCTTCATCACTCCACAATCCGGTGACGACCTGTTCGTTCACTTCAAAGCTATCCAATCCGACGGCTTCAAAAGCCTGAAAGAAGGCCAACAGGTTTCTTTCATCGCTACCCGCGGTCAGAAAGGCATGCAAGCTGAAGAAGTACAAGTTATCTAACTTGTAGCTTCTTTAGAAAAGAGCCCCGCCCTTAAAAGCGGGGCTTTTTTGTGGGCGCCTGTTTTTTCAGGCAAAAAAAATCGCAACCCGAAAGGCTGCGATTTTTTGTTTGTGCCTTTACCAGGCCACACCAAACCCAGCGGTATAACGGGTCTTGTTCAGATCCGCATCGTTGGTGCCGCTGATGATGTCGCGCTCGGCCTTGAGGTTGAGCGATGCCCAGTCGGTGACCTTGTAGCGCAGGCCCAGCTCGGCATCCAGCGCGTAATCAGCAACCCCCGAAAGCGGCTTGCCGACTTCGCCATTGGTGAAGAATTCGACCTTCTTGCCGATCAGGTAGCGGTTGTAGTCCCACTTCATCGCGACGGAATAGAAGTTGTCCTTGCTGCCATCGCGATATTCGTAGTCGGTGCGGTTGAGCAACGAACCCAGCGAGAACGCGCCGAGCTCGTCGTCCCAGAACTGGTAACCCGGACCGGTACCAACGACACGCTGGCGCGCCAGCTCTTCAATGTGATCACGCTTGTAGTTCAGACGGCCCTGCCAGAACCACTGATCGGTGAGGAAGCGGTCGAGGGAATATTCGGCGCGCCAGTTGTTGGTGGTGGTTTCCGCATCCTGCACTTCGCGGTTGTATTCACCCTCGGCGGTATGCCGCCAGCGACCATGCCGCGCCGACGTCTTGAACGCAACGTCGTAATCGTCGGTGTCCTTTTCGGCGCGCTGGTAATCCAGGGCCAGATCGACATTGCCCTTCCACACCAGGTCGGTGACGATCGGCTTGGGCTTGAGAATCTGCTGAATGCTCGCCAGCTCGACCGTCTTTGGCGCCTCGCCGTTGGCCAGGGTGACCTTGCCATCGTCGGCCGCCGTCAGTGACTTCGACACTTCGCCGGCATAGGCATCCTGTTTCACCAACAGATGCTGATCGCTGTCGAGGGTCTTGACCTCTTTCCAGTCAATCGCCACCGCACCGGCGTATTTGGTCTGGATCAACAGCTTGCCGCCGTCGAATACCGTGATGGTGCCGCTCAGCTTGTCGCCGTTTTTCAACCAGACGGTGTCGGCAAGCAGGGGCGTGGACGCGCTGAAAACAGCAAGGCACAACAGGGTTCTGGGAAACATAAGCAGATCGGGGGCTCAGAGTTGGCGAAAAAGGTCGGCATTATCCGTAGGATTTTGCCCATGACAAGGACTGACCGGACTATTTCAATTGAGTTCATTTCTCAACTGGACCGCGAGCGTTTACCCTTGTCGCCATCGTCACGCCAATGCTCAGGAGCCGCGTACGTGAAAGACCCGCTCGACAGCGTCGAAAACGATGCGCAAATCCGACGCACGGCACTCTACTCGACGCTCGCTCTAGTGCCCGAAGGCAAAGTTGTCAGTTATGGACAGTTGGCCGAACTCGCCGGACTGGGCCGCGCCGCGCGCTGGGTCGGACGGACTTTGAGTCAGTTGCCCGGCGACACCAAGCTGCCTTGGCACCGCGTACTCGGCGCCGGCGGACGCATCAGTCTGCCGGTCGGCAGCCCCTCCGGTGATGAACAACGTGCGCGATTGCGCATGGAAGGCATCACCGTCCAGAACAATCGTGTGGATATTCGGCGCCATGGCTGGCGTCCGGTAGAGCACAGCGGTTAGAGTGCGCGCTTTGTTTTCGCAATTTTGAGGCAGACTTCAGCCCATGCCCCGTAAAACCTGGCGCGCCGCGCTCGCCGCCTATGCCAGTCCTTCGACGCTCGTGCTGTTGTTGCTCGGTTTTGCCGCCGGCCTGCCGTACATGCTGGTGTTCTCGACGCTCTCCGTATGGCTGCGCGAAGCGGGCGTGGCCCGTGAAACCATCGGCTATGCCAGCCTGATCGGCCTGGCGTATGCGTTCAAATGGGTCTGGTCGCCCCTGCTCGACCAATGGCGCCTGCCTTTGCTGGGCAAGCTCGGCCGCCGCCGTTCCTGGCTGGTGCTCTCCCAGGCACTGGTGATTCTCGGCCTGATCGGCATGGGTTTCTGTGATCCGCAGAAGCATTTGTCCTGGCTGATCGCCATTGCCGTCGTCGTCGCTTTTGCCTCTGCTACGCAAGATATCGCGGTCGATGCCTATCGCCTGGAAATCGCCGATGACAGCCGCCAGGCCGCCCTCGCCGCCAGCTACATGTCCGGTTACCGCGTCGCCGCCCTGCTTGCCACTGCCGGCGCGCTGTTCTTTGCCGAAGGTTTCGGCTCCACCGGCTTCAACTATAAGCACGCAGCATGGACCGGTACCTATGTGCTGTTCGGCGCATTGATGGTCCCCGCATTGCTGACCACGCTGTTCATGCGTGAGCCGCCCGTGCCACTGCGCACGCAGTTGCAGGCCGGGCGCTATACGTTCATGCATCAATTGATGTCGGTGTTCGTGCTGATCATATTGCTGGTGTCGGTACCAGCGATGTTTACCCAGTTGTACAACACCGATTTTGCCGGCGTGCTGTTCGGTGACATGAGCCCGCTCGATCTGCTGCTCGAAGACCGTGCTTTCCTGCGCGCCATTCTCTATACCCTGCTCACCGGGATGTGTCTGTCGGCCATGGGCCGGCGCGGACTGGCACCGGTGCTGACGCCAGTCAATGACTTCATCCTGCGCTATCGCTGGCAGGCGCTGTTGCTGCTGGGCCTGATCGCCACCTATCGGATGTCGGACACAGTCATGGGCGTGATGGCCAACGTGTTCTATATCGACCAGGGTTTCACCAAGGATCAGATCGCCAGTGTCAGCAAGATCTTCGGCCTGATCATGACCCTCGTCGGCGCTGGCATGGGCGGGCTGTTGATCGTGCGTTTCGGCATTCTGCCGATCCTGTTTATCGGTGGCGTGGCTTCGGCGGCGACCAACCTGCTGTTCGTCATGCTCGCGGACATGGGCCCGAACCTGCAAATGCTGGTGGTGACCATTTCCCTCGATAACTTCAGCTCGGGCCTGGCGACGTCGGCGTTCGTTGCCTACCTGTCGAGCCTGACCAACCTGAAGTTTTCCGCAACGCAATATGCCCTGCTCAGCTCGATCATGCTGTTGCTGCCGCGCTTGATGGGCGGCTATTCCGGCGTGCTGGTCGAGAAGTTCGGCTATCACAGCTTCTTCCTCATCACCGCGCTGCTCGGCGTGCCGACGCTGCTACTGATCGCGCTGCACTGGTTCCAGGAACGCCGCCGCGAAGGACAAACACCGACGCCCGAGCCTGCACCGACGCCGGCCACCGAAGAATCGTAGGACGCTTCGCCAATGGCGGGAGGAATCCCGCCGCTGGCGCCTTCCGCCGGCCACACTTCTGTACGTCAGCAAAACTCGCCGGTACACTGCTGCGTCATTTCCAGTCATAGCAACCGACAACGGCCAACCATGCGCACCAGTCAATTTTTGCTCGCCACACAGAAAGAAACGCCTTCCGACGCGGTCGTGATCAGCCACCAGCTGATGCTGCGCGCCGGCATGATCCGCAAGCTTGCCTCGGGCCTCTACACCTGGCTGCCGATGGGCCTGCGAGTCATGCGCAAGGTCGAAGCCATCGTTCGCGAAGAGATGAACGCTGCCGGTTCTCTGGAAGTGTTGATGCCGAGCACCCAACCGGCCGAGCTGTGGCAGGAATCGGGGCGCTGGGACGAATACGGCCCTGAGCTGCTGCGCATCAAAGACCGCCACGGTCGTGATTTCTGCGCGGGCCCGACCCACGAAGAAGTGATCACCGATCTGATGCGCAACGAGTTGAGCAGCTACAAACAGCTGCCAATCAACCTGTACCAGATCCAGACCAAATTCCGCGACGAAATCCGCCCGCGCTTCGGTTTGATGCGCGGCCGCGAATTCATCATGAAGGACGCCTACTCCTTCCATGCTGATCAGGCGTCGCTGCAGATCACTTATGACCGCATGCATGAAGCCTACTGCAACATCTTCACGCGTCTGGGCCTGAAATTCCGCCCGGTGGAAGCTGACAACGGTTCGATCGGTGGTGCCGGCTCCCACGAATTCCACGTGCTGGCCGAGTCCGGCGAAGACGATATCGTCTTCAGCAACGGTTCCGACTACGCGGCTAACATCGAAAAAGCCGAAGCGGTGCCACGGGAAACCTCACGCCCTGCGCCAACCGAAGAACTGCGTCTGGTCGACACGCCGGACACCAAGACCATCGCGGCGCTGGTGGAAAAATTCAATCTGCCGATTGAAAAGACCATCAAGACCCTGATCGTCCACGCCGAAGAAGAAGGCAAGCTGATCGCGCTGGTGATTCGTGGCGACCACGAACTGAACGAAATCAAGGCTGCCAACCAGCCTGGCGTGGCCAGCCCGCTGGTCATGGCGTCCGATGCCGAACTGCGTGACGCGATTGGCGCCGGCGCCGGCTCGCTCGGCCCGCTGAACCTGCCACTGCCGATCATCATCGACCGCTCGGTGGCGATGATGAGCGACTTCGGCATCGGCGCGAACATCGATGACAAGCACTACTTCGGCGTGAACTGGGAGCGTGATCTGCCGGTTCCGACCGTTGCCGACCTGCGCAACGTCGTCGCCGGCGACCCAAGCCCGGACGGCAAAGGCACACTGGAAATCAAGCGCGGCATCGAAGTCGGCCACATCTTCCAGCTGGGCAACAAGTACAGCAAGGCGATGAAGTGCGAAGTGCTGGGCGAGAACGGCAAGCCGGTGACTCTGGAAATGGGTTGCTACGGCATTGGCGTATCGCGCGTGGTGGCTGCTGCCATCGAGCAGAACAACGACGCCAACGGCATCATCTGGAGCGACACCCTGGCGCCATTCCAGATCGCGCTGGTACCGCTGCGCTATGAAACCGAGCAGGTGCGCGAAGCCACCGACAAGCTGTATGCCGAATTGACGGCGGCCGGCTTCGAAGTGCTGCTGGACGATCGCGACAAGAAAACCAGCCCGGGCATCAAGTTCGCGGACATGGAGCTGATCGGCATTCCACACCGGATCGTGGTCAGCGACCGCGGCCTCGCCGAAGGCAACCTGGAATACAAGAGTCGTTCCGAAGCAGAGGCGCAAGCGCTGCCGGTGGCCGATGTTGTGTCCTTCCTTCAGGCCCGAATCCGCCGCTGAAACCAGATAGAGACGTCATGTTCAAGCGAAACACCTTAGGCCTCGGTGGCGCCGCCCTGTGCGGCGCCCTGCTGGTCAGCGGCTGCGCCAATCACATGTCGCAACGCAGCGAGCACGAAGAGCGGGTCGAGCGAAAGTTGCTCAACCACAGCCTGCAGATCGATGTAGGCGAGCCGAAAGTGCTCGAGCTGCCGCAACGACGCGTGAAGATCAACGAGCAGAAGACTTTCGAAGTCACCGAGTTCGAGGTCACCCGCCGTTACGACCGCTACACGCCTTATCAACCCTGGCGCGAAGTCTATGAGATTCCGCTGGGCGCGGTGGCCGTGGTCGGTGGTGTCGGTGCGAACGTGGTCAACGTGTTCGCACTCGGCAATCTGCCGGACAGCGTCACCCGGGATTGGCTGAGCTACGGTTTCGCCGGGCTCAACCCGTTCATGAACGTGCAGTCCAACGGTCGCGCACAGCAGAACCTCGCCGGCATCGATGAAGTCCAGCGCGACAAGCGCACGGAGTATTCGAGCCTGCCATGGAGCGAGCGGCCGGTGCAGGTCAAGGCCGGCAAGCAAACATTCGACATGACCACCGACCGCAACGGCGTGTTGCGCTTGAACCTGCTCGACAGTCCGTTTGCCGAACATGACCTCAACCATATCGGCCGCTTGCAGATCAGTGTCGAAGACGCCAAGGACGATGTGCATACCGACTCGACGCTGATGCTCAGCGGCCACCTGCGCGGCAAGTTGATTGAGGCGCACGGGCTGATTTATGACGACCTGGAAGATGACGAAGTGAGCCAGTGGGTTCACCGGGTCAAACGCCTGTCGGAGCTGGGCCTGGAAGAAGAAGCCAGCGAACTGGAACAGAGCCTGATCGAACTGACCCGCAATGATCCTGAATTGCAGGCTGAGTTTCTCAAGGCGTTGACCAAGGATGCCGGGCGTTTAGTGGCTGATCCGGGACCGAATTAAAGCTTAGAAACTTCGCGAGCAGGCTCGCTCCCACAAGGGATTTGTGAACGACGCAGATCCAATGTGGGAGCGAGCCTGCTCGCGAAGACGCCCTGCCAGGCGCCGCGAATCTACCGCTCAAACAACTCCATCTGCTCAAACCCGCCGCGCAAATCCTCCAGCCTCACCCCCACGCCCAACAACCGCACCGGTTTGCCGCCGCGATTGAACGCCTGCGTCAGCAATAATTGATAACTGCCCAAATCGCGCCCTGCCCCGGCCTGTTCCAGTGTGGTCTGGGTGAAATCATGAAATTTGACTTTGACGAACGGCTTGCCCGGTCGATAACTGCTGTCGATCCGCGACATGCGGGTTTGCAAGGTATCGAGCAGCTCGGGCAATTTGTCGAGGCAGGCGCGCAAATCCGGAAGATCAACATCGTAGGTGTTTTCCACACTGATCGACTGACGCCGACTGTCGTTGTGCACCAGACGGTCATCGATCCCACGGGCCAGATTCCACAAGCGCTCGCCGAAACTGCCAAATTCGCGCACCAACGCCAGCCTCCCCCACTCGCGCAGGTGCTGACAGTCAACGATGCCAAGCTTGCCGAGCTTGTCGGCGGTAACCTTGCCGACGCCGTGCAGCTTGCTCACCGGCAGACCGCTGACGAAATCCTCGACCTGATTCGGGGTGATCACGAATAAACCGTTGGGTTTTTTCCAGTCGCTGGCGATCTTCGCCAGAAACTTGTTTGGCGCGACGCCTGCGGAAACGGTGATGTGCAGTTGATTGGAGACGCGGCGGCGAATGTCCTGGGCGATGCGCGTGGCGCTGCCGCCGAAATGCGCGCTGTCGGAGACGTCGAGGTAGGCCTCGTCCAGCGAAAGCGGCTCGATCAGGTCGGTGTAGTCGGCAAAGATCGTATGAATTTCCTTCGACGCTTCGCGATAAGCCTCCATGCGCGGCTTGACGATGGTCAGGTCCGGGCACAGCTTCAACGCATGCCCGGAGGCCATCGCCGAGCGAACACCATAGGCGCGAGCTTCATAGTTGCAGGTGGCGATCACCCCGCGTCGATCCGCCGAACCACCCACCGCTAACGGCTTGCCGGCCAAACGAGGATCATCGCGCATCTCGATGGCGGCGTAGAAACAGTCACAGTCAATGTGGATGATTTTTCGCTGGGTCATGTCGGAAAAAGACAACGTGGCAAGCCGGAGCGGCAGTATCTCACTCACACCTGTATATAGCACCAGTGGTTGAATGTTCTTTTCCGACCGTAGGAGATTTCCGCTGAATTTATTTTTTCAATCACAAATCAAGATGCAATAGAGCTGAAAGCCTTGCGCCACCTGCCCTGTGCGCCGGCCAACCGCCGCTAACATACGCTAAGCACTTGAACCTCAACAGATTTATCCAGATCGACGGTTGACACACGCGCGAACCTCTGTAGAATGCCGCCACACAGACGCGGGATGGAGCAGTCTGGTAGCTCGTCGGGCTCATAACCCGAAGGTCGTCGGTTCAAATCCGGCTCCCGCAACCAAACATCAGAAAAGGCTACTCGAAAGAGTGGCCTTTTTTGTGCGCGTCTGTTTTGCAAATGAGCGCCCCGCTCAATCGCAAGCAAAACGGCAATTCGTTGCATTTCCGAAACTTACACATTACCTGCGACCGTTTGCCGCGATTTCGCAGTTATTTGACCCATTCCAGGATTAGCGGTTGACACCTCGCCGTTCGCCTGTAGAATGCCGCCACACAGACGCGGGATGGAGCAGTCTGGTAGCTCGTCGGGCTCATAACCCGAAGGTCGTCGGTTCAAATCCGGCTCCCGCAACCAAACATCAAAAAAGGCTACTCGAAAGAGTGGCCTTTTTTGTATCTGTTGAAAAAGTCCTTTCGCAACAATGATCTGTCACTGTGCAGTGAACCGCTGGGGATCATCGGAAACGCTGAGTTGCGACTATGCTTGAGTCGCAGACAGACCTTCTGCAATCCAGGAACTGCCCTCGCCGATGCCCGACGAGAGGCGTAGTATTTTGTGATTATTTTTTTCTACAGGGATTGGTAACTTGGCTGGATACCTCCATCCTGTCGCGCACAATCCAAGAGGTGATTGATGCGCGCCAACTCGTCTGATCCACAAGACACCGTTACAGCAGAACAACCGATCAAACCCGAGCGTTTGCGCTGGCTGGATCGGTTAAGCAAATACCGTCAGCCGATCGGTCTGGCCGTCACGTTGCTGCTGTTTGCCATTGCCCTGATTGCCTGCCGCCATCTGCTCGCCGAGCTTGATCTCGATGCGCTGCATGACTCGATTCTCGATGTACCGAAACCGGCCCTGCTCGGCGCCATTGGCGCGACGGTGGTCGGTTTCATCATCCTGCTCGGCTATGAATGGTCGGCCAGCCGCTACGCCGGTGTAAAACTGCCGCCGCGCATGCTCGCGCTCGGCGGCTTCACCGCTTTTGCGATCGGCAATGCGATCGGCCTGTCGCTGCTCTCCGGTGGCTCGGTTCGCTATCGTTTATATGCGCGATTGGGCGTCGGTGCGTCGGAAGTCGCGCACATGACCTTGTTCGCCAGCCTCTCGCTGGGCTGCGCCTTGCCGCCGCTGGCCGCGCTGGCGACCTTGAGTAACCTGCCGGCCGCCTCGCAGGCCTTGGGATTGTCCGAAGTCTTGCTCGGTTCTGTCGCCGCTGCCGTATTGATCGTCGGTGCTGTGCTGGCAATCGGCATCTATCGCCGTCGTCTGCCGGAACAGCCCTACCCCGACAATCTGCTGGTCCGCGCCGGTCGGCGCACATTGCGCCTGCCGGGTCGGCGCCTGACATTGCTGCAACTGGTGATCACCGCTCTCGATGTCGCGGCTGCCGCCACCGCTCTGTATTTATTGCTGCCGGAAGCGCCGCCGTTTGCGCCGTTCCTGCTGGTGTATCTGCTGGCGCTGGCCGCCGGTGTACTCAGCCATGTACCGGGCGGCGTTGGCGTGTTCGAAGCGATTCTGCTCGCGGCGTTTGCCGACAAGCTTGGCGCCGCGCCGCTGGCCGCTGCCCTACTGCTGTATCGCCTGATCTACGTAGTGCTGCCGCTGCTGGTCGCTTGCGTATTGCTGCTGATCAACGAAGGCCAGCGCCTGTTTCAGACCCAGACCATGCGCGCCGCGTCCGGTCTGGCCGCGCCGATTCTGGCGGTGCTGGTGTTTCTGTCGGGCGTGGTGTTGCTGTTTTCCGGCGCGACCCCGGAGATCGACACGCGCCTGGAGCACATCGGTTTTCTGATCCCGCATCGCCTGGTCGACGCCTCGCACTTCGGCGCCAGCCTGATTGGCGTGCTGTGCCTGTTGCTCGCCCAAGGCCTGCGCCGGCGTCTGTCGGCGGCGTGGATGCTGACCACCATTCTGCTGCTGGTCGGTGCCCTGCTCTCGCTGCTCAAAGGCTTCGACTGGGAAGAAGCCACGTTGATGACGTTGACGGCCGCGCTGCTCGGCGTGTTCCGCCGCTCCTTCTATCGCCCGAGCCGTTTGACCGAACTGCCGTTTTCGCCGCTGTATCTGGTCGCCAGTCTATGCGTGCTGGGCGCTTCGGCCTGGTTGCTGCTGTTCGCCTATCAGGACGTGCCCTACAGCCATCAACTGTGGTGGCAGTTCACCCTCGACGCTGACGCGCCGCGCGGTCTGCGCTCGCTGCTCGGTGCGGCGGTGTTGCTGGTGATCATCTCGCTGACCTGGCTGCTGCGCACCGCGCGCCCGGTGATTCATTTGCCGACGCCGGACGAACTCGACCGCGCGGCAAAAATCCTCATGGCCTCGTCGCAACCCGACGGCGGCCTCGCGCTGACCGGGGACAAGGCGTTGCTGTTTCATCCCAACGATGAGGCGTTCCTGATGTACGCCCGCCGTGGCCGCAGTCTGGTGGCGCTGTACGACCCGATCGGGCCGAGCCAGCAGCGCGCGGAAATGATCTGGCAGTTCCGCGACCTCTGCGACATCCATCACACGCGACCCGTGTTCTATCAAGTGCGCGCGGAGAACCTGCCGTACTACATGGACATCGGCCTGACGGCGATCAAGCTCGGCGAAGAGGCCCGGGTCGATCTGCAGCGCTTTGATCTCGAAGCCAAGGGCAAGGAGATGAAGGACCTGCGCTACACCTGGAACCGCGGCACCCGCGATGGTCTGTCGCTGGAAATCCATGAGCCGGGCCAGGCGCCGATGGATGAGCTGAAAGTGATTTCCGATGCCTGGCTGACCGGCAAGAACGTGCGCGAGAAAGGTTTCTCCCTCGGCCGCTTCAGCGACGATTACCTGAAGCATTTCCGCATTGCGGTGATTCGCTTCGAAGGCCGCCCGGTGGCGTTCGCCAATCTGCTCGAGACCTACAGCCACGATCTGGCCAGTCTCGATCTGATGCGCGCGCACCCGGAAGCGCCGAAGCTGACCATGGAATTCATGATGGTCGGCCTGATTCAACACTATAAGAGTCACGGATACGCGCGCTTCAGCCTGGGCATGGTGCCATTGTCGGGGTTGCAACCCCGGCGCGGCGCACCGCTGACCCAGCGCCTGGGCTCGATGGTTTTCCGCCGTGGTGAGCAGCTGTACAACTTCCAAGGCTTGCGCCGTTTCAAAGACAAGTTCCAGCCTGACTGGGAACCCCGTTATATGGCCGTGCCCGCCGGACTCGATCCGCTCGTGGCGCTGGCCGACACTGCTGCCCTGATCGCGGGCGGCTTGACTGGATTGGTGAAACGCTGATGATTCAACGCTCCCTGAAGTACATCCTGGCCGCCCTGCTGGTGCTGGCCGTGATTGCCGGCGGCGGTTACTGGTACCTCAAACGCCCGGCACCGGAACCGACCGTCGAACAACTCAAACCGGCCGACGGCACGACCATGACGCGCGTGATCCCGGGCAGCAAGCCGAAGGCTCAGGTGCTGGTGGCCGTCACCGACGAACAGAAGCTCTCCGAGAAACAACTGACCACCCTCAGCCGCAGCGCCTCGGCGCAGATCGTCCAGGTGATTCTGCCCAAGGACTGCCTGCTGCAAAGCCGCGCCCTGCAATCAGGCCTGCGCGAACTGAATGGCCCGGCCACCCTGGTCAGCGGCATCGGCCCAGGCGCTGTGCTGGCGTGGCGCTGGCTAGCGGAGCAGAAAGACGATAAGGCCCAGGCCATCTCCGTCGACTTGGCTCTGGAAAAACCCGGCTGCACCCACCTGTTGCCGAAATCCGCCGCCCACGGCCACTGGCTGGTGGCGTGGAACGACAACCCGGACGATGCCAGCGCAGGCTTCGTGCGTGATCAGCCGAACGCCGAAACCAGCATCAGCGACTACGACATCAACCTGCCGCAAGTGCTGAACAACGAACTGCGCAAAATCCTCGTCGGCGGCGACAAGGCCAACGGCGGCCTGGCGATCCCGGTTGTGGAAGTGCCGGCGGGTCAGGCCAACGACACGGTGACGCTGTTCCTCTCCGGCGACGGCGGCTGGCGCGACCTCGACCGCGACGTGGCCGGGGAAATGGCCAAGATCGGCTACCCGGTGGTCGGCATCGACACCCTGCGCTACTACTGGCAGCACAAGAGCCCGGAGCAAAGCGCACTCGACCTCACCGAACTGATGCAGCACTACCGGCAGAAATGGGGCACCAAACGCTTCATCCTCACCGGTTACTCGTTCGGTGCTGACGTCCTGCCAGCCATCTACAACCGCCTGCCGGAGAACGAGCAACAGCGTGTCGACGCGATCATCCTGCTCGCCTTCGCCCGCACCGGCAGCTTCGAAATCGAAGTTGAAGGCTGGCTGGGTAACGCCGGCAAAGAAGCCGCCACCGGGCCGGAAATGGCCAAGCTGCCAGCGGCCAAGGTGGTGTGCATCTACGGTGAAGAAGAAACCGATGAGAGTGGCTGCACCGACAAGACTGCAGTGGGTGAGCCGGTGAAACTGCCCGGTGGCCATCACTTCGACGAGAACTACCCGGCGCTGGCCAAGCGCTTGGTGGACTTGATCCAGAAACGTCAGAGCAAGGACTCGGTCGCCGAAGAGTGATCTGAGCCACGCCCACAAAAAGCCCCCGCCATCTCGCGATGACGGGGGCTTTTTACATTTTTCAAGAACAGCATCAATTCCTGTGGGAGCGAGCTTGCTCGCGAAAGCGGCAGGTCAGTTAACACATTCGCCGACTGACACTACGCCTTCGCGAGCAAGCTCGCTCCCACAGGGGAATTGCGCTGGATTCAACAGTTTTGTGCCAAGGCTCGCAAATCTCTTGACTCTTCAGGAAGCCAAAAACGCCAAGTGTCCACATTCCATAAAACGTGGACACCTGCTTAATTGGCATTATCGAATCGTCAACTCCACACTCATTCATCTACCGAACAAATACCCACGTAACCGCCAGCAACGTTTAGTTTCGTTTACGTCTGGTCTCGCAATATCAGATGACGCCCACAGACCTTGTAGGCAAACTCCGAATCTCGTATTCGGGCGCTTTGCCGCTCTATTGCGCTGTTTTTCGACGGGATACTCTCCGGACGTCGCTGACCCATTCAGCGATCGGGTGTGGTAACCCGGAGAAACCATCGCAACAGCCCGCTCCTCGAGTTATGGCGGCTGTGCGTGGGACGCTTTCGAGCGTGCCGGTTTCCTTGGTTCCCGGTTTACCACCCTGCGTACAGTTGCCTCCCTTTCGCGTGGTAACGAAAGTCGCGGCGCTTCGAACTAAGGAGTAACACGATGACCGAACCTGATCTGCACGGACTCGCAAGCGTTAAAACCATCGGCTTCACCCCTTTCCTCTACAACTCGGATCAAGCGTTCTTCAACGTCCGCGCCGGCATCCCGATCATCGATGCCTTGTCGCAATCCTCCGACCTGCTATCCCTCGCCAAATCCTTCGCCGGGGATGCTGCCTTCATCAGAGACACCGACCGCCATGCCTGGGCTGCGCATTACCTGACGGTGATGGGCAAAGCGTTGATTGATGATGTGATTCAGGCGTTGATGCCACGACCTGCTCGCACAAAGACCGAATCCGAAGAAGAATTGCCTGAAAGCCACTAACACCACAGAACCCTTGTGGGAGCGAGCTTGCTCGCGAATGCGGTGGGTCAGCCGAAGAATGCTTCTCCTGTCACTCAACCTTCGCGAGCAAGCTCGCTCCCACAGGGGGATTTGCGTGGGTTTGAAGTTTATGTGCAGGCACAAAAAAGCCCCCGCCAGCCACAAGGCCGATGGGGGCTTTTTCAGTTGAGGCGAGGCTTACATCTCCACCTGCGTCCCCAACTCAATCACCCGGTTCAGCGGCAGATTGAAGAACCGCAAGTTCCCATTGGCATTCTTCAACATGAACGCGAACAGCGCTTCACGCCAACGCGCCATGCCCTCAAGTTTCGAGGCAATCACCGTTTCACGGCTGAGGAAGTAGGTCGTGCGCATCGGGCTGAAGTCCAGATCATCCAGATGACACAGCTTCAGCGCTTGCGGCACGTCCGGCTCGTCGGTGAAGCCAAAGTGCAGGATCACCCGGAAGAAGCCTTCACCATGGGCTTCGACTTCGAAGCGCCGCGATGGCGGTACGCGCGGGATGTCTTCGTAAACCACCGTCAGCAGCACCACTTGCTCATGCAGCACCTGATTGTGCAAAAGGTTGTGCAACAGCGCATGCGGCACGGCGTCGGAACGAGCGGTGAGGAACACGGCGGTGCCCTGCACGCGATGCGGTGGTTGCACGCGGATGCTGCTGATGAAGATCGGCAGCGGCAGCGCGCCTTCGTCGAGGCGTTCGACCAGCAGTTGTTTGCCGCGCTTCCAGGTGGTCATCAGCACGAACAGGGCGATACCGGCGATCACCGGGAACGCGCCGCCTTGAACGATCTTCGGCACGTTGGCGGCGAAGTACAGGCCATCCACCAGCAGGAAGCCAAGCAGCACCGGCACCGCGAGGATCGGTGGCCATTTCCACAGCAGCAGCATGACCGCTGACACCAGAATGGTGGTCATCAGCATGGTCCCGGTCACCGCCACGCCGTAGGCCGAGGCCAGTGCGCCGGAGGATTCGAAGCCGATCACCAGCAGCACCACGCCGACCATCAGCGCCCAGTTCACCGCGCCGATGTAGATCTGCCCCTGCTCGTCGCTGGAGGTGTGCTGGATGTACATGCGCGGGATGTAACCGAGCTGGATCGCCTGACGGGTCAGGGAGAACGCGCCGGAAATCACCGCTTGCGAGGCGATCACCGTGGCCAGGGTCGAAAGGCCGACCAGCGGAATCAGCGCCCAGCTCGGCGCCAGCAGATAGAACGGGTTACGCGCCGCGTCCGGGTTGTCCAGCAGCAATGCGCCCTGGCCGAAGTAGTTGAGCACCAGCGCCGGCAGCACCAGCAGGAACCAGGCGCGGGCGATCGGCTTGCGACCGAAGTGGCCCATGTCGGCGTACAGCGCTTCGGCGCCGGTCAGCGCCAGCACTACCGCGCCGAGGATCGCTACGCCCATGCCCGGGTGCACGACGAAAAAATTCACCGCCCACATCGGGTTCAGCGCGTGCAGCACTTCCGGGGTGTGGCTGATGCCGTACACACCGAGCGCGCCGAGGACGAGGAACCAGGTGACCATGATCGGCCCGAACAGAATGCCGATCCGCGCGGTACCGTGGCGCTGGATCAGAAACAGCGCGACCAGCACTACCAGCGACAGCGGCACCACCCAGTGATCGATGCCGTCAAACGCCAGGCCCAGGCCTTCGATCGCCGACAGCACCGAAATGGCCGGGGTGATCATGCTGTCGCCGTAGAACAGCGCCGCGCCGATCAGCCCGCACACCACCAACAGCGTGCGCAGACGCTTGCGCCCCGCCGCTGCCCGCCGTGCCAGCGCGGTGAGGGCCATGATGCCGCCTTCGCCCTGGTTGTCGGCGCGCAGGACGAACATCATGTATTTGATCGAGACCACCCAGATCAGCGACCAGAAGATCAACGACAGAATGCCCAGCACGCCGTCGTGATTGACCGGCACACCGTATCCGCCGGAAAACACTTCCTTGAGGGTGTACAACGGGCTCGTGCCGATGTCGCCATAAACCACCCCGACCGCCGCGACCAGCATGCTCAGCGGTCTGCTCGCCGAACCCTCGGCGCCCGCCGCATGACTACTTGCCTGACCCATCCAACACTCCTGATCTCGATACCGGCTTCTTTGAAGGAAGCACTATGCTTTGAGTTGCAGCATGCGCTGTTTTACCTGTTGTTACAGACCAATGATTGACTGCACGAAATCGGTAAAGCTCAACGGCGCGAAGCATAGCGCAGCACTCGTCGTATTTCCCCGTATAAAGCTGGTCAAGTGCGTTGCCCGCCGCTAGAATTGCGCACTTTTTGATCAGAGGCGCATCTCAAGCGCCCATCCGTCAGCTGCCGCGCGTGGCCAGCGACGTCACAAAACACCGAGGTTAGACATGTCCACCACTCCTGCGCCGGCCAATCCAAAGGTTGGCTTTGTATCTCTGGGTTGCCCGAAAGCACTGGTCGACTCCGAGCGCATCCTGACCCAGCTGCGCATGGAAGGCTATGACGTGGTGTCCACCTATCAGGACGCCGACGTGGTGGTGGTCAACACCTGCGGCTTCATCGATTCGGCCAAGGCCGAGTCGCTGGAAGTGATCGGCGAAGCGATCAAGGAAAACGGCAAGGTCATCGTCACCGGTTGCATGGGCGTGGAAGAAGGCAACATCCGCGACGTACACCCGAGCGTGCTGGCCGTGACCGGTCCGCAGCAGTACGAGCAAGTGGTCAACGCCGTGCACGAAGTGGTGCCGCCGCGTCAGGATCACAACCCGCTGATCGACCTGGTGCCGCCGCAAGGCATCAAGCTGACCCCGCGCCACTACGCGTACCTGAAGATTTCCGAAGGCTGCAACCACAGCTGCTCGTTCTGCATCATCCCGTCGATGCGCGGCAAACTGGTCAGCCGTCCGGTTGGCGATGTGCTCGACGAAGCCCAGCGCCTGGTCAAATCCGGCGTCAAAGAGCTGTTGGTGATCTCGCAAGACACCAGCGCTTACGGCGTTGATGTGAAATACCGCACCGGCTTCTGGAACGGCGCGCCAGTGAAAACCCGTATGACCGAGCTTTGCGAAGCGTTGAGCACCTTGGGCGTCTGGGTCCGCTTGCACTACGTTTATCCGTACCCGCACGTCGACGAGCTGATTCCGCTGATGGCCGCCGGCAAAATCCTGCCGTACCTGGACATCCCGTTCCAGCACGCCAGCCCGAAAGTCCTGAAGTCGATGAAACGCCCGGCGTTCGAAGACAAGACCCTGGCACGCATCAAGAACTGGCGCGAAATCTGCCCGGACCTGATCATCCGTTCGACCTTCATCGTCGGCTTCCCGGGCGAAACCGAAGAAGACTTCCAGTACCTGCTCAACTGGCTGACCGAAGCCCAGCTCGACCGCGTCGGCTGCTTCCAGTACTCGCCGGTTGACGGCGCGCCAGCGAATGATCTGGATCTGGAAGTGGTGCCGGACGACGTCAAGCAGGATCGTTGGGAGCGCTTCATGGCGCACCAGCAGGCGATCAGCTCGGCACGCCTGCAAATGCGCATCGGTCGTGAGATTGAAGTGCTGGTGGACGAGGTTGATGAACAAGGCGCGGTGGGCCGTTGCTTCTTCGACGCGCCTGAGATCGATGGCAACGTGTTTATCGATAACGGCAGCAACCTGAAGCCGGGTGACAAGGTCTGGTGCAAGGTGACTGACGCCGACGAATACGACCTGTGGGCTGAGCAGATCTAAGCACCGCAAAATACCTGTGGGAGCGAGCCTGCTCGCGAATGCGCTGGGTCAGTCGCTGCAAATATTGCCTGACACAATGCTTTCGCGAGCAGGCTCGCTCCCACAGGGGAATAGCGCTGTATCCAGAAGCCCCGCTCTTTTTTACAAGATACGGGGCTTTTTTGCGGCTATCGTTTAGCGGGGGACGGACTCCCTTGAACCGCACAAGAGGCACACGCACATGCGTCAGCATTCGGTCATTCACACACCGAAAATCAGCGATTACGAAGAACTGACCCGGGTCTGGGAGGCCTCGGTCCGTGCTACTCATCAATTCCTGCCGGACAGCTACATAGAGCTGCTGCGCAATCTGGTGCTCACTCGCTATCTCGATGCGGTCATGCTGATCTGCACCAAGGACCGCCAGCAGCGCATCACTGGCTTTGCCGGTGTGGCGGCGGGCAAGATTGAAATGCTGTTCATCGATCCTGATCACCGTGGTCAAGGCTTGGGCAAGCAGTTGCTCCGATATGCGATCGAACGGCTCAACGCCGATGAACTCGACGTCAACGAACAAAATCCGCAAGCCTTGGGTTTTTATGAAAAGCAGGGATTTGAAGTGATCGGCCGCTCCGAGGTCGATGGCATGGGCCAGCCGTATCCGCTGCTGCATATGCGCTTGCGGCAAAACCAGCAGCGCGCGAACCATGCCTGACACCACATAGAACCCTGTGGGAGCTGGCTTGCCAGCGATGCAGACGCCGCGGTGACCGACAAATGCCAAGGCGATGCCATCGCTGGCAAGCCAGCTCCCACAGGCAAAGCGACCATCCAGCAAATGGAACCGGGCTTAACCGCTTCCACACAGGTACAATGCCCACCCCTTTTTTGTTACGGCCCTGTCATGACTGACCCGATTCGCCTGTCCAAACGCCTCATCGAACTGGTCGGTTGCTCCCGCCGGGAGGCCGAGCTGTTCATCGAGGGCGGCTGGGTCACCGTGGACGGCGAAGTCATCGATGAGCCGCAATTCAAGGTCGGCGAGCAAAAGGTCGAGCTCGACAAGGACGCCAAGGCCACCGCGCCGGAGCCGGTGACCATCCTGCTCAACGCGCCGCCTGGCATGGATGTCGACAGCGCCATGCAATCGCTCAGCGCCGAAACCCTCAGCGAAGAGCATCGCTATGGCAAGCGTCCGTTGCGCGGGCATTTCCTGCGCCTGACCGCCAGCGCCGACCTGCAGCCCAAGGCCAGCGGCCTGCTGGTGTTCACCCAGGACTGGAAAATCCTGCGCAAGCTCACCGCCGACGCTGCGAAGATCGAGCAGGAGTACATCGTCGAAGTCGAAGGTGAGATGGCTGCCCACGGCCTCAACCGTTTGCAGCATGGCCTGACCCACAAGGGCAAGGAGCTGCCGCCGGTCAAGGCCAGTTGGCAGAACGAAAACCGACTGCGCTTCGCCATGAAAAACCCGCAGCCGGGAATTATTGCGCAGTTCTGCGAAGCGGTTGGCCTGAAGGTCATCGGCATCCGCCGCATCCGCATCGGCGGCGTGTCGATCGGCAAGGTCCCGCTCGGCCAATGGCGCTACCTGTCCGGCAAAGAGAAGTTTTAAGACTTCCCCTGCCGCCCCACATTCCGGCAGCGCCCGCGAGCGCTGCCCACACGTATCAGGAATACCGACATGGTTCATAACGACGTACTGCGCAGCGTGCGCTACATGCTCGACATCAGCGACAAGAAAGTTGTCGAGATCATCAAACTGGGCGGCATGGACGTCACGCTCGCCGATGTCATCACCTGGCTCGACAAGAAAGAAGAAGACGAAGAAGGCTTCGTACGCTGCCCGGACGAAGTCATCGCGCACTTCCTCGACGGGCTGGTGATCTTCAAGCGTGGCAAGGACGAAAGCCGTCCGCCACAGCCGATCGAAGTGCCGGTGACCAACAACATTATCCTGAAAAAACTGCGCGTGGCCTTCGAACTGAAAGAAGACGACATGCACGCGATCCTCAAGGCTGCCGAGTTTCCGGTATCCAAGCCTGAACTGAGCGCGCTGTTCCGCAAGGTCGGCCACACCAACTATCGCCCGTGTGGCGACCAGTTGCTGCGTAATTTCCTCAAAGGGCTCACGCTGCGCGTGAGAGCCTGAAAACAGCTGCAAGCTGCAAGCTGCAAGGCCGGGCACGGTGTTTGACTTGCCGCTTGTAGCTTGCAGCTCGAAGCTGGCCGCATGGCCCCTCATTCCCTCCGAAAATAGTGGCTCCGCTTTTCGCGGCTGACGACTAGGGTGTACTGATCCCTACTCTTCAGGACTCGCCATGCATCCCTACTTTTCCCTGCAAGGCCGCACCGCTCTGGTGACTGGCGGCACTCGCGGTATCGGCAAGATGATCGCGAAGGCGTTCGTCGAGGCCGGCGCCCATGTCTATGTGTGCTCGCGCGATGTTGAAGCCTGCCAGCAAACCGCTGAAGAACTTGGCGCGTTGGGCATTTGTCACGGCGTGGCGGCGAATCTGGCGACCGAAGAAGGCGTGCGGGAATTGGCCGCGCGTCTGGGCGAGCAGATCATTCATCTGGACATTCTGGTGAACAATGCCGGCACCACGTGGGGCGCGCCGCTGGAGAGTTATCCGGTCAAGGGCTGGCAGAAGGTCATGCAGCTCAACGTGACCTCGGTCTTCAGTTGCATCCAGCAGTTTCTGCCGTTGCTGCGCAAGGCTGGCTCGGCGGCGAATCCGGCGCGGATCATCAATATCGGTTCGGTGGCGGGGATTTCTTCGTTTGGCGAGCAGGCGTATGCCTATGGGCCGAGCAAGGCCGCCCTGCATCAGTTGTCGCGAATTCTGGCGCGGGAACTGGTGAGCCAGCACATCAACGTCAACGTGATTGCGCCGGGTCGCTTTCCGAGCAAGATGACCCAGCATATTGGTAACGATGAGCAGGCATTTGCTGAGGATACTGCGCTGATTCCGATGAAGCGCTGGGGGCGCGAGGAAGAGATGGCGGCGCTGGCGATCAGCCTGGCGAGTACGGCGGGGGCTTATATGACCGGGAATATCATTCCGCTGGATGGTGGGTTCAGTTTGTAGATCGGCGGTGCGGCCTTCGCGAGCAGGCTCGCTCCCACAGGATTTGTGCACGACATAGATCCACTGTGGGAGCGAGCCTGCTCGCGATAGCGGAAGCCCTGTCACCACCAGACTTGAAGCGAGCCGGGTTATCATGCCCGCCCTACCCCGCTTCGAATGCAAACCATGACTTACAGCGTGTCCCCGATCGGCTTCGTGCGCTCCTGTTTCAAGGAGAAGTTCGCCATTCCCCGCCAGCCACAACTGGCCCCGGCCGCCCGTGGCGTGCTGGAGCTGGTGGCGCCGTTCGATCAGGGTGACGCGGTGCAGGGGCTGGAGCAGGTCAGTCACGTGTGGCTGTTGTTCCTGTTCCATCAGGCCCTGGAAGACAAGCCGCGCCTGAAGGTGCGCCCGCCGCGACTGGGCGGCAACAAGTCGATGGGCGTGTTCGCCACCCGCGCCACACACCGACCGAACGGCATCGGGCAATCAGTGGTGAAGCTGGACAAGGTCGAGGCCAATCGCCTGTTTATTTCCGGGATCGATCTGCTCGACGGCACGCCGGTGCTGGATATCAAACCGTACGTGCCGTATGCCGACATCATCCCGGCGGCGACCAACGACATCGCCAGCGCCGCGCCGCAGCTGATCGACGTGCAATGGGCGGATTCGGCGCTGAAACAGGCGCACACACACGCTCAGCGCCTCGGCGAGCCATTGGTTGAACTGATTGAACAGTGCCTGGCTCAGGATCCGCGTCCGGCGTATCAGACACCGACGCCGGAGCGTGAATATGGCGCACAGTTCTGGGATCTGGACGTGCGCTGGCATTACCCGACGCCCGAACAGATCCGCGTGCTGGAAGTCATCCCGGCCTCAGCGTAGACCCCGGAAACGAAAAAGCCCGCGCTGCCTCTCAGGCAACGCGGGCTTTTTGCTTTTCTGTAGGAGTGAGCCTGCTCGCGATTGCGGTGGATCAGTCAAGATGGATTTCGACTGACACGGCCCTATCGCGAGCAGGCTCACTCCTACAAAGGGGTGTTATTTTTCGACGAACGCACGCTCGATCAGGTAATCACCCGGCTCGCGCATCCGCGCCGAGATCTTCAGCCCGAAGCTGTCGAGCACTTCGCTGGTCTCGTCGAGCATGCTTGGGCTGCCGCAGATCATCGCACGGTCGTCCTGCGGGTTGATCGGTGGCAGACCGATGTCGCTGAACAGCTTGCCGCTGCGCATCAGGTCGGTGAGACGGCCCTGATTTTCGAACGGCTCGCGGGTCACGGTCGGGTAGTAGATCAGCTTGTCACGCAGCGCTTCGCCGAAGAACTCGTTCTGCGGCAGGTGCTCGGTGATGAATTCGCGGTAGGCGACTTCGTTGACGTAACGCACACCGTGGACCAGGATCACTTTTTCAAAGCGCTCGTAGGTTTCCGGGTCCTGAATGACGCTCATGAACGGCGCCAGACCGGTGCCGGTGCTCAGCAGGTACAGGTGCTTGCCCGGGTTCAGGTCATCGAGAACCAGCGTACCGGTAGGCTTTTTCGAGATGATGATCTCGTCGCCTTCCTTCAAATGCTGCAGCTGGGAGGTCAGCGGACCGTCCTGAACCTTGATGCTGAAGAATTCGAGATGCTCTTCCCAGTTCGGGCTGGCGATCGAGTAAGCGCGCATAAGCGGGCGGCCGTTGGGCTGTTGCAGGCCGATCATCACGAACTGACCGTTCTCGAAGCGCAGGCCCGGATCGCGGGTGCACTTGAAGCTGAACAGAGTGTCGTTCCAGTGATGAACACTGAGGACACGCTCGTGGTTCATGTTGCTCATGTACGTTTGACTCCTGGAGATTGGTCTGCGCGGCTCAATGAGGCTTAACGTGCGCAATTGCATCGCATTCTAATAGCGACGACAATATCTGTTAACTGGATTATTAAGATAAGGGTTATCGGTTATATCGATATGCGATTTACTCTCCGTCAACTGCAAGTCTTCGTCGCCGTCGCCCAGCAGGAAAGCGTATCCCGTGCTGCGGGTCTGCTCAACCTCTCGCAATCGGCGGCCAGCACTTCGATCACCGAGCTCGAGCGCCAGTCCAGCTGCCAGCTGTTCGACCGCGCCGGCAAACGCCTGAGCCTCAACGCCCTTGGCAAACAACTGTTGCCGCAAGCGGTGGCCCTGCTCGATCAGGCCAAGGAAATCGAAGACCTGCTCAATGGCAAATCCGGTTTCGGCTCTTTATCAGTGGGGGCGACGCTGACCATTGGCAACTATCTGGCCACCCTGCTGATCGGCAGCTTCATGCAGCGGCACCCGGAAAGTCAGGTCAAGCTGCACGTGCAGAACACTGCCAATATCGTGCAGCAAGTCGCGCATTACGAAATTGATCTGGGTCTGATTGAAGGCGATTGCAGCCACCCCGACATCGAAGTGCAGAGCTGGGTCGAGGATGAGCTGGTGGTGTTCTGTGCGCCGCAACATCCGCTGGCCAAACGCGGCAGCGCGACGATGGAAGAACTGACCCACGAGGCATGGATTCTGCGGGAACAGGGCTCTGGCACGCGGCTGACCTTCGATCAGGCCATGCGTCACCATCGCAGCGCGCTGAACATTCGGCTGGAGCTGGAACATACCGAAGCGATCAAGCGCGCAGTGGAATCAGGGCTGGGAATTGGCTGCATTTCGCGGCTGGCGCTGCGCGATGCCTTCCGGCGCGGCAGTCTGGTGCCGGTGGAGACGCCGGACCTGGATCTGGCCCGGCAGTTCTATTTCATCTGGCATAAACAGAAGTACCAGACCTCGGCCATGCGCGAATTCCTTGAGCTGTGCCGCGCCTTCACCGCCGGGGTGCAGCGCAGCGACGAGATCGTCTTGCCGACCATTGCTTAAAGCAGAATCACCGCCCACACCAGGCCAATCATGCTCAACGCCACGAACTGCGCAGCGCTGCCCATGTCCTTGGCGTTCTTCGACAGCGGGTGCAGTTCCAGCGAGATGCGGTCGATGGCCGCTTCCACCGCTGAATTGAGCAGCTCGACAATCAGAGCGAGCAAGCAAACAGCAATCAACACCGCCTGCTCGACACGGCTGACATTGAGGAAGAATGTCAGCGGAATCAGCACCACGTTGAGCAGCACCAATTGACGGAACGCCGCTTCGCCGGTGAAGGCGGCGCGCAGGCCGTCGAGCGAATAGCCGGAAGCGTTGAGAATGCGTTTCAGGCCGGTCTGGCCCTTGAAAGGAGACATAAGAAAGAAACCAGCCAAAAAGGAGTGGGGAAGCTAGATCAACGAAAGTCAAAAAAGCGTGAAACCGCCAGCCATCACTGGCTCGGAATTGACTCAAGTTGTTGCAGCAGTAAAGCCGCTTGTGTCCGAGTGCGCACATTCAATTTGCGAAAGATCGCCGTGACGTGGGCCTTGATGGTCGCTTCCGACACGCTCAGCTCATAAGCGATCTGTTTGTTCAGCAGACCTTCGCAGACCATGGTCAGCACGCGGAACTGTTGCGGCGTCAGGCTGGCGAGGCCATCACTGGCGGCTTTCGCCTCATCGGACACGCTCACCGCTTCGAAGGCTTGCGGCGGCCAGAACACATCGCCATCAAGCACCTTGCGCACCGCTTCCTGAATCACGCTCAGATCGCTGGATTTTGGAATGAAGCCACTGGCGCCGAACTCGCGGGATTTGACCATCACCGAGGCTTCTTCCTGGGCCGAGACCATCACCACCGGAATCTGCGGGTACTGCCCGCGCAGCAGCACCAAGCCGGAAAAACCGTAGGCGCCGGGCATGTTCAGGTCCAGCAGGACCAGATCCCAGTCAGCCTTTTCGGCCAGGCGCGCTTCCAGTTCGGCAATGCTCGCCACCTCCACCAACCGCACGTCCGGGCCAAGGCCCAGCGTCACTGCCTGGTGGAGGGCGCTGCGAAACAGGGGGTGATCATCGGCAATCAGGATGTCGTATGTGGCCATTTTTCAAATGATCCTGTTTTTGATGGCCCGCCAGTGCATTCCGGTCAGACCAAAGCAACTCAAGATGCCACATTCCGGCGACATCCACAGGGGCACGTTCAACGCCAATCAGCAACAAACACGGCGTTTCAAACCTTGGCCGCACCCTAATCGGCGCCAAGCATGCCCAGCGCAGCCGGGGTGGTCAAGCAACATGGCCAGCGCTAGCGACAGTATGGGCCACTATCAGGCCAACTCCGGCTGCGGCTTTCGTATATAAGGCAGCAGCTCGGCGTGAGCGGGGGTCGATTCGTTCAGGTCCAGTTGCTGTTTCGCACCAAGGTAATGCTGGCTGAACACATCGAAATAAGCGTCCAGCGCCGAAGCGGCATCGCTGTCACCGGCCAGTTCCAGGCACAACGCTGCGACTTCGGCGGTGCACAGGTGCTCGCTGCGGGTCGAACGGCGCAAACGGTAACGCGAGAGTTTGTCCGGCAGCAGGCTGAGGATCGGTAAGCGGTCGAAATACGGACTCTTGCGGAAAATCTTCCGCGCTTCAGTCCAGGTCGCATCGAGCAGAATGAACAGCGGGCGCTTGCTGCTATCGACACTCACCGTGTTGGTTACCCGCGACGGCTCGACATATTCACCCGGAAACACCAGATATGGCTGCCATTGCGGATCGTTGAGCAGCGCAAGCATTTGCGGGTCGGGCTCGGTGCGTGACCAGATGAACGCATGGTTGTCGCGCACCACATCGGCAATCAGCCAACCGGTGTTGCTTGGCTTGAACACTTCCTTGCCGGTCATGATCAGACACACGCCAGAACGGGTGTCGACGCTTGGCCGCCAGGCGCACAGACAATGACTGATGATGACCCGGCAATCGCGGCAACGCTCGGAGCGAAAGCCGCGCGCCTGAATCGGCTTGATGCCTTCGTCCTCGCGCTGATCGCGCAGGCGGGCCACGGCGTTGGGCGCATGGTTCATCACGGGCAACACCGGCAGACTGGGAAACTCGACACGAACGACACTCGGCAGGGCAATAAAGGCCGGCAGTTTACCAGAGCGACGGCCACAAGCCTGTACCGTCCAGACCGGCTCCCCTATAATTCGCCGCCACTGAACGCACCGCCCCGTGACGGGTCGAACCACCAGTCACCGAATCAGGAGAGTTTCATGCTGCGCCTTATCGTTCCTACCGCTGCCATTCTGCTGGCGTCGTCCTTTACCGCTCAGGCTGCGTCCCTGAGTGAGCAGAATCTGAACCGAGAGCTGCGCAACGTCGCCGCCCAAAGCAGCGTCGGCACGCCACGGGCGATCAATGAAGACATTCTTGATCAAGGCTACACCGTCGAAGGCACGCAACTGATCAACCATCTGAGCGTGCAAAAGAGCCACGCCGACAAGATGCGCGCCGATCCCAAGGCTGTGTATTTCCAATTGGGCGCGTCGGTCTGCAACAACCCGTCGTACCGCAAGCTGATGGCCAAGGGCGCGATCATGCGTTACGACTTCACCGAAGTGAAAACCAACAAAGCCATCGGTTCGGCCAGCTATCAGGAATCCGATTGCCCGAAAGCCGCGCCGGCGAAGAAGAAGTAATCAGCGCGAAGCATTAGCGCGCCGCTGTTCATCCTCGGCGCGCAATTCCGCCACCAGAGCCTGCAAATAGCGCGAGCGGCGCTCGCCGCCCGCCAATCGTCGGCAGCACTCCTCCTCGAGACTCAATTGATTGGTCTTGGCCGACTCTTGCAACATCCGATACAGCTGCGTATCGATCTCCAGAACCACTCTGGCCATGCATCCCGCCTCCTTGCCACCACGAATCCTTGAATTGCCTGCCTTGCGCTAACGCAAGGTTGTCTTGCGACATCTGTAGTTGAGTAAATCAGAGTGATGGCCCTTTGCGACACGTTCAGACGAGCGGCGAGGCTTTGGCGCGAATCAGTAAGCGGTTGCCAGGCGAAACGTTACAGCGCACTGTTCAAGTCAGCGCGAATGCGTGCGAGGGTCTAGATTGAGAGTATTCCCGATCATTCGTTAACGGCAGAAATGGAACTGCCGGCCCTGTGTGTTTTTGCAGTGCGGCCCGGACGCTGGTTGTCAGGGCTAGCCGCCCTGTACAGAAGGAGACGTTGAATGCCTTATCAACCGAATGACCTCTTGAGCCGTCATTTTCAGGAAAGCGGCGACCTCATCCGCGAGGTCGAAGCACAACTCAACCATGTTTCCCCCAACAGCCCGAACATCCCTATCTACCGCGACATGATTCTCACCGTGCTGCGCATGGCTCAGGAAGACCATAACCGCTGGAACGCCAAGATCACTCTGCAAGCCCTGCGTGAACTGGAGCAGGCGTTCCGTGTGCTCGAACAGTTCAAGGGCCGGCGCAAGGTCACCGTGTTCGGCTCGGCACGTACGCCAGTGGAACATCCTCTGTATGCAATGGCCCGTGAGCTCGGCGCAGCGCTGACGCAGGCAGACATGATGGTCATCACCGGCGCTGGCGGCGGCATCATGGCCGCCGCCCACGAAGGGGCCGGACGTGACCACAGCCTGGGCTTCAATATCACTCTGCCCTTCGAACAGCACGCCAACCCGACCGTGGATGGCACTGACAAGCTGTTGCCCTTCCACTTTTTCTTCACCCGCAAACTGTTCTTCGTCAAAGAGGCTGATGCGCTGGTGCTGTGCCCGGGCGGCTTTGGCACCCTTGATGAAGCGCTGGAAGTGCTGACGCTGATTCAGACTGGCAAAAGCCCGTTGGTGCCGGTGGTGTTGCTGGATGTTCCGGGCGGCACCTTCTGGCAAGGTGCGCTGGACTTCATCCGCAATCAGCTGGAAGAAAATCGCTATATCCTGCCGACCGATATGAAGCTGATGCGACTGGTTTACAGCGTTGAAGAAGCGGTAGAACAAATCGATCAGTTCTACAGCAACTTCCACTCAAGCCGCTGGCTCAAGCGCCAATTTGTGATTCGCATGAACCATAAGCTCAGCGACCAGGCACTGGCGCAGATGCAGGAGGAATTTGCTGATCTGTGCCTGAGCGACGGGTTTCATCAACACGCCTACAGCGGTGAAGAACAAGACGATGCGCAGTTCAGCCACTTGGCGCGATTGGCGTTTGCCTTCAATGGCCGCACTCATGGTCGGCTGAGGGAATTGGTGGACTTCATCAACCTGGCGGAAAACTGGGCCGACTCAAAACCGCCCGCAGCACAACGCTCACGCGAGCCTTTCAACGTAATTTGAAGGCAAAAAAAAGGCCCGCTATTTTCTAAAAAATAGCGGGCCTTTTTTGTTGAATCGGTCTAATCGTCCATCCCTCGACCGCTGAACAAGCGGTTGATCATCTCCATCGAAAACCCCCGATACGCCAGAAACCGGCCTTGCCTGGCCCGTTCTTTCGCATCAATCGGTAAATGCCCGGAGAACTTGCGTTGCCACGTATCCTGAAGCTGCGCCTGCCAGTTGATACCGCTTTCGCGCAGGGCAATTTCAATATCGGTGCGTTGCAAACCGCGCTGGCTGAGCTCCTCACGAATTCGCAATGGGCCATAGCCGGAACGGGCGCGGTAGGAGACAAAACTTTCAAGGTAACGGGCTTCGGAAAGCAGACCCTCTTCCGTCAAACGGTCGAGGGCTGTTTCGATCAGCTCCGCCTCGGCGCCGCGCTGACGCAGCTTACGCGTCAACTCGACTCGACCATGCTCGCGACGTGCGAGCAGGTCCATGGCGGTTCGCCGCACCGCGACGAGAGTATCGAGTACAAGTGTCATTCAACGACTCAAACGTCGACATCGGCCTCGGCCATGTTATCGAGCTTGTCCCGGGAGGCCAAAGCCTTGACGTCTGCCACTGGGGCCAGCAGCTTGTCACGCAGTTGCTTCTCGAGCTTCGCGGCGATTTCCGGGTTGTCTGCCAGGAACTTGGCCGAGTTGGCCTTGCCCTGACCGATCTTGGTGCCTTCGTAGGCATACCATGCGCCGGACTTCTCGACGAAACCGTGCAGCACGCCCAGGTCGATCATCTCGCCATTGAGGTAGATGCCTTTGCCGTAAAGAATCTGGAACTCGGCCTGACGGAACGGCGAAGCCACCTTGTTCTTCACAACCTTGACGCGGGTTTCGCTGCCGACCACTTCGTCACCTTCTTTCACCGCGCCGGTACGGCGGATGTCGAGACGAACCGAGGCGTAGAACTTCAGCGCGTTACCACCAGTAGTGGTTTCCGGGCTGCCGAACATCACGCCGATTTTCATTCGGATCTGGTTGATGAAGATGACCAGGCAGTTGGCATTCTTGATGTTACCGGTGATTTTACGCAGCGCCTGAGACATCAGACGGGCTTGGAGGCCGACGTGCATGTCGCCCATTTCACCTTCGATTTCAGCCTTCGGTACCAATGCGGCCACGGAGTCGACGATGATCACGTCAACAGCGTTGGAGCGCACCAGCATGTCGGTGATTTCCAGGGCCTGTTCGCCGGTGTCCGGCTGGGAAACCAGCAGGTCATCAACGTTGACGCCCAGCTTGCCGGCGTACTCTGGATCGAGAGCGTGTTCGGCGTCGACGAATGCGCAGGTCGCGCCAGCTTTCTGCGCCTGGGCGATGACCGACAGTGTCAGTGTGGTTTTACCGGAGGATTCAGGACCGTAGATTTCAACGATACGACCTTTTGGCAGGCCGCCGATGCCGAGTGCAATGTCCAGACCCAGAGAGCCAGTAGAGATGGATGGGATCGCCTGACGGTCTTGATCGCCCATACGCATTACGGCACCCTTGCCGAATTGACGTTCGATCTGACCCAGGGCCGCAGCCAAGGCTTTCTTCTTGTTGTCGTCCATTAAAGTCCTCACGTAATCAATAAGGCCTGACGGCCAACACCTGTATAAGTAGCCAGTATTATTCCACAGCGTTCGAAGATCGCCTACCCCTGATTTTCGATTTCTCGTGCCGCTAGTCGCACAAGCCCCTCCAGCGCGGCCTTCACCGTTTGTCGGCGGACTTCGTCGCGGTTGCCAGGGAAGTATTGAACCTCGCTGTAAATCGCATCGCCCACGCCCCAGGCCAGCCACACCGTACCCACCGGCTTGTTCGGCGTGCCGCCGTCGGGACCGGCAACACCGCTGACCGCCACGGCAAAATGCGCCAGGCTGTGCTGCTGCGCACCGCGCACCATCGCCTCGACCACTTCACGACTGACCGCGCCCACCGTCTCGAACAAATCGCCCGGCACAGTCAACTGCCGGGTTTTCTGTCGATTGGAATATGTCACGTAACCCGCTTCAAACCAGGCCGAACTGCCCGGAATCCGCGTGATCGCTTCGGCAATCCCGCCGCCTGTGCAGGACTCGGCGGTAGTAACGTGGGCATTGAGCATTTGCAGACGTCGGCCCAGTTCTGCGGCCAGTTGGGTGGTCTCTTTCACGGCGAGCTCCGGATCGTGTGGAATGCCTTCACCGTACACGAGCCGGACGCGCTTTCAATACACAGAATCATTCAAAATGTTCGGGCGCCAACGCTCTGACGTAGGCCTGACAAGCCTGCAAAGCGATCAATCCACGGTCCCCGGTGTCGGTGATGGCGATAATTCGTTGAGCATGCGCCGGGTCAAGTCGGGCGCGTACGGTTGCAGAATCCACGCCGCCGGTGCCGGCGGTGGCTGGCACCGCGCAGCCGTGGGCAACGTCGCCGGCGTCGAGAAGGACTGACAGCCGCACATCGGCAGTAGCAAGGCGATCGCGCAGGCGATCCTGATCACGTTGGGCATCGCTCAGCGCTCGATAATGGGTTTGTTCACTCGCCGCGAGCCGTTGCTCCAGGGCCAGGCGTTTATCCTGCTCGGCCTGCTGCGCGCTCAAGGCGGTCTGAGTGAGTTGATTCTGCGTCTCGGCGTTTAACCGCGCCTGTTCGGCCAATTGCCGCCCGTAGCGCCAGTCCTGAAACTGCCACGCCGCGACGAAAGCTCCGGCCACCAGCAACAACAGACCAATCACCCGCCAGGAGCCGGACATAGTACCGCCCTCGCCCGCCCCCAGATTTCCAGACGATCCTGCAAACCGTTCAACCCACCGTTGATACGCCGGGTGATGGTGTTGAACTGGTCCGCGTCGGCCAACTCATTCAGGCTCTTCTGCGCCCAGAACCACGCCGCCGATTCGGCCGCCCACTGCGGTTGTTCAAGCAACTCGGGCAATGCCAACAGACGCTCATCGCCAAACAAGCCGAGGCTACACTGGCGATAGTTGGCGCGACCGGTGATTTGAATGAGCCCACGCCCTCGGTACTTTTGCCCGTCGCCATCCGCCTCGGGCGTATTGCCCAGACGCAGCGCCAGGGTGCCGGTGTCGTATTTGCTCAGGTACTGGTTGTTGCCCAGTTCGCGCACGTAACGCAATTGGCCCGACTCGTGACCGACCTGTGCCAGAAACGCGGCGATACGCTTGGGCGTATCGATGCGCTGCCTGGCCATGGCGGCGTTGAGTGCCGAAACAAAAACGCCCGCTTGGGAGCGGGCGTTGGGCATGATGTCGATAAGATGTTTTTCAGTTAATTGCATGATGCTTGATCCTCCCTGGATGTTGCCCCGATTGAATCATGGTTGACGGCTGATGCCTGTCAGCCATTTCTTTCTGAAGTTTTCAGGCAATAGAGCCTTGATCAAGCTGCTTCAGATTGCAGCAGCCAACCACCCCGGAGCCAACGGCCGATACTCGCTGAACGGAAAAAATGATCCCTGCGGCCAGTCACGCAACTCACGACGATAGACTTGCAATTGTGTGTATTGCTCGGTAGTCAGCGTGGTACCGCCGCCGTCCTCAAGTTCGTCCCGGTCACGCGCCACCAAACCGTCAGTGGCGGCCAGCTGGGCCGTGCGCCAGGCGCGCTCGGTGTCAGCGGCTGCATCCGGCGAGGGTGGCGGTGGATCGACCAGAATCGGGTAGCCGTTAGCCTCGCTCACGCCAATCATTTTTGGCGTAACCGCCAACTGTTGCAGTAATGAGATCCAGTAGCCCTGAGGAATCTCGATTACGTCATCGGGAATATCCGTCGAATTGATACCCGGCACATACGCGCCCTTGGTGCTGGCGCTGAATAAAACGGTGAAGGGGTTCATTCAGTAGCCCTTTGCAAAATAATTCACCGACCAACCGGCGCTGACTTGACCAGCAGCATTGCGAATTCTCAGTGTGCAGCCCTTTGCGCTGTACGCCGTTACCGCAACCATCGCCGCATCGCCCCCCGTATGTGTCGCCACCAGCGAGAAATATGCCTTGGGAAACGTCATCGGAAATGTCACGTAGACATCCCCCTCGGCGTTCGATATCCCCGTGCCCCACTGATCGATGTTGCCACTGGCGTGTTTTTGATACCCGGGATTGCTGACCATTCCGGAAAACAGCGCGGCATATTTCAAACTGGCGGTACCGTAAACAGTCCAGATGCCGCTCTCTTTGACAAAGTTGGCGCTCTCCCCGCTGTTCATCACAATCGAGGTCAGATAGGCGCCTTGGGGGCTGATCTGTGCACCGGACTTACTCGCAACCGTGACCGGTGCGCTGTTGCGGCAGTGCAGGCCAATGCTCGCACCATCAGGTACCGAGGCGACGTCAGGCAGGGTAACGGTATAGGTAGCGGTCCCGCCCATTCCGATCGAGCAGCCGATATCAGCGATCGATAGTTGCGTTGCGGCGGATATTCCCCGTGCACTTGCGTAATTGCCCAACGCACGCTGAACAAACTCCGCAGTGGCCACTGACCGACCTTTATCAAACTGGGCAGCAGTCAAAAACAGCGCCGGACTGCGAAGTGCGCCCAGCAATTGATCATTGGTCGTCTCGTCCGGCGTTAGACCTGCCGCCTGCACAACACTCAGAATTTCCTGCGTTACGCCATTACCCCACACAGCAGGAATCAGCGAGCCCGGCGCTCCGCTTGCAAGGTTTTCATCCACGAACCTGCCATTGACCAGTCCGATATTGGGCACACTCTTTGGATAATCCATTTTTAGTCTCCGGCTGTTATTCATTCGACGCCGAGAGTGCACGCAGCCGGCCCGGTCTTGCGACCGCTCTGCAAGTAGCAAAAATGCTGTGCAGCATTCTAAGGGCCATGTACTCGGCTCATGCACCAAACATTCAATCAGGCTGCGGTGGCCAATCGACCGCGCGAGGAAAAGCGGGCTGGCTTTCGACTCTTGAAAGCAGTACCCGGTACTTTCTCCAGAGATCAAGTTGTGCCTGAGTCAATGGCAACTGCGTGATTTCCTCATCTGTGGCCATGCCCAGCGCCTCGGAGTCCTGCAGAGTGCTCAAGTCACCCTGCAACTTTGCGATCGTCGATGAAGCCAGCGCCGAGAGCGCGGAAGATTTCATACGCATTGCATCTTTCAGTTGTTCTTCGTCGGGTTCGGCAATGTCGCCGTATTCCAGAGCAGCTGCCCGTTCAAACAATTCTCGACCGTGACTCTCCGGATCGTTCGGCGAAGCCGTAAAAGGTACTTCACCCAATGATTCTCTGGTCTCTTCGAAAGTTACCAACAGGTTCAACGAGGTATGTTCCACGTCGTTCCAGCAGGGCTGACGCGCACTCAGAATTGTCATCATTTCAATAAACCCTCAGGCATAGAACAGTTGAGTCAGGGCTGGCACCGTCGGCATTTCGGATTGCCCCCATGATTCGCCAAGTGCCGGCAGGTGCGCCGCCCCAGGCAGAACCGTCGGTGGCCGTGAACCGGCAGTTGACGCCGGCAGCAAGTGCGCCCGGCCCTGTAGCGCCTCCTCCGCCAACGACTAACAACGCATAAGAACCGACCACTCCTGCTTCGGCGGTTGATTGCGCAGCGACCGCTTTGGCATTACCGATGCCGTCGGTCCAGATGCTGCCCAAATCAGTTGCATCGACTTGTGCTCGCAGAGACGTACCGTCGGCCGCCCAGCCGATCATTACCGTATTGTTCGACTGGAAGTTTCCTCCGCCCTGGCGAACCGGTGTGAACCCCAGACGAGGCTGCAAAAGATAGACGCCGTTATCGGAAGTACGCCGCATATAGGGCTGATTCGGATCATTACTGGCAAACCCTGCCCAAGTAATGCCGTCACTGAGCACCCGAGCACTGACCTGGCCGGTAATCTCGGCACGCGTCATCCCATCCGTGATGCCATAGCCCGCAAGTGTCGAGGCACTTTTCGCCAGCATCACGACTTCGTTGCTGTTCTTGTTTCGCATATAAGGAGAAGCGGAGTTCCCACCTGCGAAACCGGCCACAGAACATGTATCCGAAGCGATTTTGGCGTCCAGCAAGCCATTCGTCGCACTCTTGCTGTACACGTCCGCGACGTTGGCCTTGGTCCCGGGGTCAAAGTTGGCCGAACACCACAGGTTGCCAAAACTGGTAGCGTCCACTTGGATCAAGATGTTCTTGCCGTCCCAGCCAATGGATACCGTGTTGCCAAGTTGCCCGGCGCCACCGCCCTGTTTCACAAATGCGCTGTTGGCAGCTACTTTCGTGTACGCATCCACTATGCCGTAGCCATCAAGGGTTGTCGGATTGGAGCCGGCTGTGACTTGCCCCCGTGCATTGACCATGACCTTGCGGTATTCGCCAGAGGCTACTCCGGTGTACCCCGCCAGTAATTCAAACGTCAGCGCAGTGGTGCCGACCTTGATCGGACCTGGTGTGGTCAGTTGCCAAAGGCGGGACCTGTTCACCACACCTTCATCGGTCGCAATGACAAAGCTGCTGGTCACTTGATAGTCCTGCGCGGCATCCACGGCGCGCGCCCATGAGCCGGCAGCCACCACGTAAACACCGTTTTGCGATGCATTGGCCTGGTCTTTCACCAGCACTCGATCTGCCACGGCCAGTTGTACACCGTCGATGTTCTGCAAACCGCTGAGGGCAATTGTTCCCGTGGTCGCTACCCGCACCGAGTTCTTGAAGTCATGAGCGGCAAAACTCTGGATGGCTTGCAGCAACTGCGTTGAAACATCTTCCTCGGGCTCCATCCCCGCCGCTTTGATCACGTTCAGGATCTCTTGGGTAACCGCATTGCCCCAAGTTGCCGGGATCAAAGACCCAGGTGTTCCTGCGACCGGGTTCTCGTCCACAAACTGTCCATTCACCAGCCCGACACCGGGGGTGTTTTTCGGGTAATCCATACTTTTTAACCTCTAGTCATAATTGATGTGCACACGGGTATGCGCAGGTGCACTGCGATGGATAAGGCACTCCAGGGCGCTACCGGGATTTACACCAAAGCGCTCACCCCAATAACTGGCGCCGAAACGGCGGCCGATGAATTGCCGACCACCGGTATTGAGCGTCCACATGAACTGCGCCTGCCAACTGCCAAAGTGCCCTTTACCGAAACGTGAGCGCCCCATTCGTGGTGCTCTTAACTCAGTCACGCTGGCGTTGGGATAGCCTTGGGTTCTGGCGATTTCGACGAAGTAGCCTATGGTCTGGCTACCGACTGCGAGCAGGCGCCGGCGCACCGCCAGACGACGGTCGTCGAACAACGGCTTCTGTCCAAGGCACGGATCAGGCAAATTCATGACCCGCTCCCAATCGGGTACCAACTCGCTGACGCCGGCAGGATCCATTTCGTTTTGCAGGTCAACGGCGCGGGCGTCCAGACGCGACAGCTCCAGGGAAATACTCACGAGCACTGCGTCCAGTTCAGGCACTCGTTCCGGATCCCAGGCCGGACCACTGGGCAGCAAGTTGCGTAACTGGGCCTGATATTGCACCGCAGTTCTTATGCCTCCCATATGCAACCCCCGAAGGTCAGCAACTGGTTCTCGGTCGGCACGACATTGCCAACGGGCGCGATCAGTTGGTGGTCATACTCGCCGGTGGCGCTACTGATCGCTTCGCGAATATGACTTTGCAGCAAGGTGTCGCCCAGACCGGCCTCGCGGTTGTGCAAGTCATGCAGTTGCGCTTGCACCGCGGCCCGCACGGCGCTGGTATCAGGACTCAAGCGTATTTTATAGGTGACCGGGACCTGCTCCGGAGCCAGCACATGCACTTCGGCGGTCACCGGACGCAATGGTTCTATATAGGCCTGAACCTCGGCTAATTGCTCAGCCCCGGGAATCGGCTGCGTATCGTCATCGCGCATGATGAACAGGCTGACAATGCCCATGCCGCCATCGCCGCCACGGCACCACGCACGGGTCACGCCCGGCACTTCCAGTGCCCACGTCTCGTAGTCACTGGCCGAACCGCCATGGGGAATCACCCGATAGGAACGAATCACCCGCGAGCGCAGCGACTCGAGGCTTTCGCGGGCCACGCCACCGCTGAGGCCCGGCGCCAGCACCACGAAGCTGTTGCCGACAATCCCGGCAATCGGTTGCACCGGGGTCAGCGTCAGACCGGCGTCGGCATTGCCCAGGCTACCGGCCTCCAGCGCCGCAATCGTGGTGGTGTTGCTGCCATTGACCGTGGTGCGCGCGGCGATGACTTTGTAGGTGCGCCCATCGTTCGCTTGCAGCAGAGTGTCAACGTCGAGCACCGCGCCAGGTGTTGCAGTAAAACTGACGCTGCCGGTGGCCACTTGTGCAGCTTTGCGCGGTTGGTTCAGGCGCAACGCGGCGATGCGTTCCAGTGTCGATTCATCGGCCTTGTCGGGCAGGATCTGTTGGGCAATCCAGTCGAGATAACCGTACAGGCCATAAGCGGCGCCGCCGAGGGTGCGGGCCAGCACTTGCGCATCGGACTGGCGCAGCGAATCGCCGGCCAGGTCGCTTTGGGTGCGCTTGATCAGCACCGGCAGCGAAGGGGTTTCAAACGGCATAGATCACCTGCCAACTGTTATCGGGGTTGATGTCCAGACGTTCACCGTCGGCCAGGGTCAGGACCGTGCGCAGGTTCAGGCGCTGGGCATCGAGGCGTTCGCTGATGATGTCGATCGCCCTGCAGTGACCGTCGTCGAGCAGCCACTGCAGGGCTTCGCGGGCATAGAACTCGGCGTCCATTTGCGTCTGCCGGGTCAGCTTGACCCGGCGCAGCAGCCACAGCCGCGAGCCGATGCGATCGTCGGCAACCGTGGGAAAACTGTCGCCCCACCAGCCGAAGCGTTCTTCGTCATCGAGGGCGTCGTCATCAGCGGCGCGACGCCAGGTGAACAGACTGATGAGCACGGCACGGGTCAGCGCGGCGTTGAGGTTCTGGCTGATGAACATCACTGGCCTCCTGCCGGCGCGCCGGTCTGACCGTTACCGGCCTGCACGCCAACATGCACGTGTTTGATCTGGCTGATGCCGCCAGCCAGTTGATCACCGGTGGAAACGATCTTGCCGGTCTGGTTTATCACCGGCGTGTCGAAGTTCACCGCGCTACTGGCGCGGATGTTCAGCGTGGCGGTTTCGATGTCGATGATCCGTCCGCGCTTGAAATGAATTTTGTCGCCCTCGTCGGTGTAGATCGCCACTTCACCGGCAGCGAGTGCTTGCAGGCGATAGCGGCGGTCGGCGATGACCAAGGCGATAGCATGGGAACGGTCGCCGCCGATGAAGGTGACGACCCCTTCGGCGCCAGCCAACGGATGGCTGGTGAAACCGTAGGGTTCGAAGTGTTCGAGGTCGTCGTTGACTTCACCGGCGGTGAGGCGCATTTGCAGCGATTGCAGCTTGGATGCCGAATTGGCGAGCACGACAGTGCCGCGCGCCAGCAGGCGTGTCAGTAGGCTCATGGGTTTCCTTAGACTTTGTCGACACAAACCCTGTGGGAGCGGGCTTGCCCGCGATGGCGGTGTGTCAGGGAAAAAATGTATTTGTTGTCACGACCGCTATCGCGGGCAAGCCCGCTCCCACAGGGGCCATTGTCGCCAGCAGGATCCTGCGTCAGGCCTGGGATTGCTTCGGGGGTGTCGGATCAGGATCAAACGTATGCGGCGGGGCCACTTGCAGCGTGGTCACCGAACCCTGCGCCGACAACGAATAGGTGACCTTGGAAATCAGCATGTCGCCATCGAAATCCAGCACCGGATCCTTGACCTTCACCAGCGTGTTATGGCGCCACAAATCGCCATTGCTCTGCCGCCAACCCTGCACCTGATAGGTGGTGGTCTGTGCGCGGCCCATGCGGGTCGCGCTTTCCCATTGGGCACGCTGCTGCGCCAACTCAAAGGTCAGTTGCGTGCCTTCGTTGATCACCGTGGTGCGCCGCCGTTTGAAGCTCAGATCGGCCGCCGTCGACTCGACTTCGCTGACCGCCGCGCCGCTTTTTGCATCCGAGCCTTTTTGCTGGCCGATTACCCGGTACTCGGAGAACACCTGGCTGAAATCCATCGGCGCATTGGCCGACAGGATGTTCTTGCCCAGCTCCAGCGCATCGCTGGCGCGGCCACCGCTGCCGGGTTTGGCCAACACCAACTGGCCCAGCTCGTTGTCGGTGGAAAACACCCGCAGCAGCGAGAGCAATCGGTCGATCGACTGGAATGCCGTTTCACCCGGCACGATGGTGTGTTTGGTCAGGCGTGTGGTTTCGCTGATCTCGTTGACCACTGACAGCCCATATTCGCTCGCCAGATCGCGGACGATAGTCAGCAAGGGTTGTTGCTGCCATTGGCTGGGCAGGTTGCGGGCGGCGCAATCGACCAGATCCTGGGTCTTGGAACTGCCTTCGATGGTCAGGCTGATCTGCCGCCCGTCATAGCGGATCGGTGCTTTGAACACGTAACCAGTGAGCACCAGGTCCTTGCCGATTTTCACTTCGCAGGGGTCGCCGGGTTTGATCCTTTGATCTACGGTCTGACCCGGCCACTGCCAGGTAATGTCGAGCTTGAAAGTGCGGAACTGACGCTCCAGATCGGCGGTGATTTCGACGCTTTTCCAGCCGCCGTATTCCATGTCGTTGACCGTCAGCGTGACGTGATTGTCCATCTCGCTCATGACGTCACTCCCGCGAGACTTTTACATCGTTGGGCGAGAAACCCGGATGGGTGATCGCGTTGCGCTGAGTCACCTCTTCGACTCGCGTGGCGTCGCCGAACTGCTTGTAGGCCACGACCACTGCCGGAAAGCTCTCCTGAAACGATTTGCTGACTTGCCGCACGCCGGAGGACGCCACCGCTTTGAGATGAGCCACCAGCGCTTCCTTTACATCGTTGATGGCCTGGAAGTGCGCAGGTCCGGCTTTCGCCAGCATTGGATCAATGGCGGCAGTTACCGCAGCGCGCAGGGCTTGCATGTCATCGCTGACAGGGACTTCCTGACGGCTGACCGGCGACGTCGACTGTTGAGCCACCGACGGTGTCGACGCCAGTTTTACCGGCGTGCTCGCCACCGGCATCGACGCGACCCACTGCGCGACTTTGACCAGTATCGTGTCCTGCACCAGATCGGCCATGGCCTGCGCTGCGGCATTGGTGTCCTTGCCCGTGGTGATCTTCGGCGCATCAGCCTTGCGAATCGCTTCGAGCTGCTGCGACACGTCGGCAATCACGCCACGGTAGCCTTCCTTGGCGAACGCTTTCAGCTCCTTGATATCACCGAGCAAACCCTTGAATTCCGCCGACACTTCCTTGGGCAATTCCTTCACGGCTTTGACCAGTTCAGTGATCTGGCGGTACTGCTCGATCAAAGGTTTCAGTTGCTCCTTGATCACCTCGTAAACCCCGGTGAGGCTGTTGCGCAGGTTGGTGATGCCGATCCGCGCTGCCTTGATCAACGTCATCGCCTGTTCGAAACGCGCCACCGCCGAACCCAGCAGACCGTCGGCCTTGGCCAGCAGCACTTTCTGCGTACTGACCGTGGCGGTCGGAAACGGCAGGGGTTGGTCGGGATAGAACTTCAGCGCGAATGTCACTAGCCCACCGTCCTGGCGGGTGTGGGTCATGTCGCATTCACCGACCTTGACCTGCAGACGTCCGAGCCACGGATGCACCAGTTCGCCACGGCCCTGCTCCAGCGCTTTGAGCAGCTTGTCGCGCTGCTCCAGGCAATCGGGGCCGATGATGAACGCCGTCAGATCGTGGGTCTTGGCCTGCTGGCCGAGGTCCTCGAAAAACGGCAGGTCGCGTTGCGGGTATTCATGCAACTGCCCTTTGCGACCGACCGGGGTTTTCGCCTGGTCGATCCAGAAACCGACACCGCGAAAGGATGCCGGCAACAAACGGTCACGCCCGTTCATTGGGAACCTCCCATCGACAGTGAGCGATAGCCGATGCGTGAAGACACGGCCAGGCCAGGTTGATTGGTTTGCGGTTGTTCGGTGCGCAGGCCGGCCGGCGCATTTTCGAAGCGCACGGTCAGCCCGCCTTCAAGTTGCGTGCGGTTGTTGGCAGCGCTTTGCTGGATCAGCGCGCTGGAGGTTTGCGGCAACGAACCGCTTTGCAGTGTGCCATTGCCAACAGGCGCCGGGTTGGCAGCGAAGAACGCCGGCGCCAGTTCGCCTTTGCCTTCGGCATTGGTCTGGCGTTGTGCTTCAGTGAGAGTTTCAACCTTGCCGGTGACCTTGGCGATCAGTCCGGCGAAGCCACCCTCGAACAATTCCTTGATCGGCGCGATGACGGTTTGCAGCTTTTGCCACAACTCGCCGAACCACTCGGTGATCGGTCCCCAACTCTCGATGATCTGATCCAAAGGCTTCCATTCGAACAGGCCGTGCAGAAAGTCCACGACCGGCGCGGACAGTGCCAATACAACGCCCCAGATCGCCGAAAAGACCTCACCGATTGGCTGCCAATACTGGGCAATCTGCTCCAGCGGCGACCACTCGAACAGGCTGGTGAAAAAGCCTCTGACCCGCTGCACAGATGTTTGCAGCGCCATCCAGATCGGTTCGAAAAACCCGACAATCCCACCCCAGGCACTGGTCAGCATTTCCATCGGGAAAAAATCGAACAGCGTCCGCACGATGTCCCGGGTGCTTTGCACCGCCGATTGCAGCGTCGTGAACATCGGTTCGAAGAACGTGACGACACCACCCCACGCGTCGGTAATCATCTGCATCGGCGAGAAATCGAACAGCGACACGAGGAACTCTTTCGCCGGTAGCGCGACTTTTCGCAGACCGCTGAACATCGGTTCGAAGAACGTCACGACACTACCCCACGCATCGGTAATCATCTGCATCGGCGAGAAATCGAACAGGTTTCTGAGAAACGCCATCACCGGCACACTCAAGGCCTTGAGCAATTCCCAGATCGCCGAGAACAGGCCGGTCAGCGGCCCCCAGTTTTCGATGATCATGCCGGCAGGCGACCACGCGAAAACCGACTTGAAGAAGTCGATCACTGGCGCCGTCACGGCCATGACCTTGTCCCAGATAGCCGAGAAAAATCCCGTTACCGGTTGCCACAGTGCAGCCAGTGCCGCGAGCGGTCGCCAGTCGAGTATCGAGCGCAACGTCGCCATCGCACTCGCGCCGGCGTTTTTCACGCCTTCCCACATCCCGGTGAAGAACGCGCTGATCGGTGTCCAGTTGGCAACGATCAAACCGGCCGCCACGGCAATGCCCATGGCGATCAACATGATCGGGTTGGTCTTGAGCACCATGCTCATGACGTCCATCACCTGGGTCATACCGGTGACCGCGGTTTGCATGGCGGAGAAGGCAATCGCCCCCGCCGCCAGGCCTTCGACCAGTTGCGGATTGTCAGCGAGCAGGCTGCCGACCTGAGTCAGCACCGGTTCCAGACCAACCACCAAAGCCCCGACGGCCGGCACCAGCGCGGCGTCGACCGAAGCCGAAACCTTTTCCATCGAAGCGCTGAACACATTCATGTTCTGCGCCGCGACTTTCGGCGCGGCGGGCAGCTCGACGGTTTTCGCCGTATCGCTGACTTCGCTCAATTTGCCCTGGAACGCCGCCGCCGACTTGATCCCTTCCACGAACGGTGTGATCACGCTGCCGCCCTTGAACAGACCACTGATGTCCAGTTTGCCGAGGCCGGTCTGCTCGAGATTGTTTTTAAAACTCTCAACCTTCATGCGCAGGGCGCCCAGTTTGGGCGAGAGTTCATCGATGCCGGTGATCAGCACCGGTTTCGGGGTTTTCTTCTCTTCGTCTGCCATCACTGCACCTGCTGCATCGCATTGATCCGTTGCGCGTGCTCCAGCGATTCGCGGAGCACATCCAGTGGCCTGGCCATCATCTGTTCGGGGTCAACCTTCCAGAACCAGGCCAGGTCATAGGCGACGGCGATCAGGTCGGTGATGGCGCCGACGCCGCACTCATGAAAAAACTCGCAACGGCCCAGCTCAGCGTGTTGAGGTCAGCCAGATCCAACTGGTTGACCGACGACGGCGGAATGCCGGCGCACACGGCGATGTATTTGGCCGCCACGTCCATGTCGAGGCTGACTTCTTCGCTCTTGTCGATCTTGTACGGCAGCGCCTTGATCGCTCGCACTTCCTGCACCGTCGGACGGCGCAGGACGAGTTCGGTCAGAGGCTCGCCGTGGGCTTCGATTGCTACTTGAAGCTTCACGGCGCCGCTCATTGCCAGGTCCCCTTGATGCCTTCGAATTTCAGTTCGATGGTGGCGTCGTCGCCCTTGGAGACTGGCTCCTCGACCAGATAGGCGCCGGCCAGCACGTAGACTTTGCCGTTGCTGAATTCGCAGGTGACGGTGATATCGGTGCCTTCGATCAGCTTCTTCAGCGGGAAGTCGGCGGTGTGCAGCGCGGTCACTTTGAACGACGGCGCGATGTCGGTTTCCTTGTAGAAACCGGGCACGACGGTTTCACGTTTGACGGCCATCAGCGGGGCTTCGCAGCCGCCACTGATGGTCAGTTGTGCGCCGTCGACCTTGACGTAGCAGGTGCCTGCAATCAGTTGACCCATGGTGTTACTCCCTTGAATAAAAAAGCCCACGCGAGGTGGGCTGAATGCTTAGCGACGACGGCGCCGATCAGGCCGCGTCGTCGTACTGCAGACGGAACTGGTTGAGCAGCGCGAACACGCGCAGGCCATTGATGTAATCCGGTGGGAACAGCACGTTCACGCGGCTCGGGTCCTGCACGTCGCGCTCGACGATCAGGTGCTCGGCGAACAGCTCGGCGTTCTCCACATGACCTTCCAGCTCAAGCTTGGCGTACTGCGCAATCAGCTCGCCGCGAATGGTCGCTGGCGTGACGATCGGTTGGCCGGCGCCGAAACGGGTGCCGTCGGAGGCCAGTTTGTGGCGGCCGTACTTGCTGGTGATCACACTTTGCAGACGACGCACGATGAACGCCGACTGGTGCATGGTTTCGCTGTCCAGATAGGAGTTGTCGGCCTGACCGTAAGCGTTCTTCTGGTAGGTGGTGATCGAACGCTGGATGCGCACGTAACCGCCTTCGTAGTAAGCAGTGGCGATGCCGTAGTTGAGCAGCGACTGACGCTCGGTCAGGGTGAAGCGCTCGCTTGCCGGCGCCGGATCAACGCCCGGCAGGCTGCCGCTTTGTGTCGGGCGGCTGGCGTCGGCGGAGATGAACACCGCCGTGCGCGCTGCCAGTGCCGCCGCTTGTACCCAGAACGGTTGCGGTACGCCCGGTTCCAGCGCCTGGATGGTCATGTGCTGATCGTTGCGCGCCTGGCCTGCGGCGACCAGCGTGCCGACCGTGCCGCGTTTGGCGCTGTAGACGTGACCGAACAGTTGCTTGGCCCACGACCAGCGCCCGCTGCTGTCATCCATGATCGCTTGCCAGGTGTTGAGGGTGGCCAGATCGGACCACGGCAAGGCGATGAATTCGAAAGGCTCGTCGCCCAGTGCCGCGACGGCGGCGATCTGATCCGGTACACCGGCGCCGCCGGTCATGGCGGTGATTGCACTGGTCAGGCCAGCCGGAGTTTCTTCGCCGTTGCTCTTGCCCAGGCGATTGAATTGCAGGCTGATGTCATTGCCGCTGTCGCCGGTCCATTTGGCGTTCAGGGTGACAATACCTTCAGCAGCGGCTGCGCTGACCGGCAGGTCGGCAGTGGCGTTGATTTTCTGCGCCAGTGCAGTGGCCGCTTGCGCGGCGGTGGCGCCATTGACCACGGTGGCTTGCACACGTACGCCGCCGACATACAGGTTGAGCATGCCCGCCTGGGTCGCGGTGCCGGTCAGAGTCAGCACACCCTTGGCGATTGCTCCTTCAGTGTTGTGCAGCGGCAGGCACCAGATCTCGCCGATCGGGTCGGCCTTACGGAAGGTCTCGTACATCGAGGCGAGCATCGAGCCCTGGCCGCCGATGCTTTTCGCCAGCGCCACGCTGGAAACCAGCACCAGTTTGCCGACTTCAGTCGGGGCAATATTGTCGTTGACCTGCGCGACGATCAAACGGCGCATGGCCGAGGTCGCGCTGTTGGCGGCCGAGTTGTCCATTTCGGCATAGAACAGCGGCACACGAATGTCCGCCGGGATGTTGCTGAATCCGATCGCCATTATTTGGCTCCCTGTGGTTTAGCCGCTTTTGCGGTTTTGAGTGTGATATCGCCGTCGGCCAGACGCCGGCGCCACCAGGCGCTGTCCAGCACTTCACGGCCTTCGGCAGGTAGCAAGTCGCCCGCCTCCGGGTCAGGTACGACACGGCCAGCGGCCGGCACTACGGTGATGCGGTTGCTCATGGGGTTACGTCTCCAGAGAAAGTCATTTCCACCCGGCCATCCGGGCCCGGGCGTTGCAGATTGGGGTCAGCCGGATCGATCGCATCGACCCGCACCGTCATCCCGGTAAAGGACGACAAAGCGTCCAGTTCGCGCTCGTGCCAACTCTCCGCAGGCTGACTTGGCAGATTGCGGCCGAGCTGGAACTCGGCATAAAAACGCAGCCGATAGAACACGCGGCTGCTGTTGATCGACGCGAGTTCACCGCCGTCGTAGACGATGGCTCTGTAGTCGGCATCGGGCTTGAACCCCACCAGCGCGCGCCACAGTTCGGCGCGCAGGTCGTGCAACAGATCCAGCGCTTTTGTCGCGTCGGTCGCGTCAAGCACCAGGACGATTTCGAAGCGCTCGCGGATCGGTTGGGTGACGAGGTTTTGGGTGGTGCTGTTGCTGGCCAGATCGGCGATTGGCAGCACGTGGGCCGAAGGTGTTGGCAGATCCGGGTTGCCTTGCAGCAGCGCCAGATCGAGGCCCACCGAAATATGATTGGCAAGCCCAGGGCATTGCCCACGCAGTTGCGTGAGGATCGGGGTGATCTTCATGGGGGTGTTCCGAAGTAAGAGAAATTACAGTGAACGCCGCAGTCCCTGTGGGAGCGAGCCTGCTCGCGAAAGCGGTCGATCAGTCACATCGATGCTGAAGCTGACTTCCCTTTCGCGAGCAGGCTCGCTCCCACAGGAATATGCATTCGGTTCAGGATTACTGTTCAGCCTTGGGATCCAGGCACGACGCATCAATCAGGCAGCGATAGCTGTTCTCGCGACTGCCGCTGGCGGTAACCTTGTCGATCGACCAGCGTCCGCGCATGAAGTCCGGCCAGCTCGCATCGAGCAACAGCAGACCTTCGGCCGCCAGGCGCGGATCGCCCGGGCAGGTGATCTTCACCTTGTACTTTTGGCGCAGCATCTTGCGTACTTCGCCCTCGCCTACCGCGATGGCATCCGCTTCGCTGGGCTGCTTCTGGCGCACGGTCTTGAACGGCGCAACGCCCGTCTCGACCCAACGCAACACCCCGGCCGCCGCATCCCAGAAACAGGTCTTGCAGCCCTTGGCCTGCTCGCGGGCCGATTCTTCCAGCGTGGCGCTGATGAATGCGTGATCGCCGGGGCGATTGTTGTGCGTAACCGACAGGGCCACGTCCGGCAGAATCTGCCCCGACAACGACTTGGTCTGCCCGGGCCGCGCCAGCACATACACGTCGCCGTAAGGCTTGGCCACGACGTTGTACTTTTTCGCCAGACGCGTGACAAAACCCATGTCGGTCTCGTTGGACTGGTCGATGTGCTCGATGCGGATCAACGAAACTTCAGGCGCGACCCGTGGCGAAAAGCCGTGGGGTTCTACCAGCTTGCGAAATAACCCGCCCAGCGTCGTCGGCCCATGACTGACGGTGCGGCGCTGCTTGAAGCCGGTTTCATCATCCTTGCTGAACGGCGCCGCAGTGGCCACCAGTGTGAGGCGAAACGGGAACAGTGTCGGCGTCAGACGCGTCACTTTGAACTGGCCTTTATCGATCATTGCGGTTTCCCGATAACCGACTTGCAGACCAATTTTTCCGCCCAGACTCGGCAGCCCTTCAAGGCCCTCCAGATCGATGGTCAGCGTCAGCTGATCGGACTCGAAACCGGCGGCATCAATGTGCTCCCAACTGATCAGACGCTGATTGAGCAGGGCCGCGTTGGCCCCGTAGATATTCACCGCCGGCGTAAATCCCAGTGCCATGCCCCCTCCTTAATCCCAGGCCGTCGCTGCTTTGACCACCGCAGGTTTCACGTCCAGTTCCGGCAGCTCGACCCAGACGCCAGCGGGCAGAATCGACCCGTGCTCGGCCAAGGTCGGGTTGAGTTTCCATAGCGCCTCTTCAGCGGTGTCATCACTGCGCCCCGTTTCCCGAAAGAGCAGCAGATTCACCGAGTCACCGGCCACGCTTCGTGCCTTACGCATTGTTGAACTCCGCCAATTCAATGACCCAATCGACCACCATCGCCGTGCCGTCATCGATGATCTGGGTCTGGGTTTCCTGAACGCTACTGATCCGCCACAGACCCCAATTGCGACCAATCCCGTCGATCAACGGCAGCGGGGTACGCAGAGCCTGTAGCGCACGCAACTCATCGAGCCGATCCATGGCTACGGCGTACATCGACTTGCCGGTGATGGTCAGGGTTTCCGGTTTTTGTCCGGTCTGGCTGGACTTGGGTTTGCTGGTGAGGATCTGTATCTCGGTCCAGCCGCCATCAGACTTGCGCAGTAACTGGTGGTACGCAAAGTTGCGCGACAGGCCGAAGATGAAACTGCCCAGTGCCATTTGTTGTTTCATCAGGCGACTCCATCGGTCAGGGCTGCATCGCGGCGCGTGGCAAGAGGGTTGTTGGTCATCAACGGGGTGATTTGCATGAATTGGTTTTGTAGATGTTGCGCGACCAACAGACCGATCTTGTCCGAGCTGCCGGGATCGCTGCAGTAGACCTGCACAGTCGGTGCATACGTCAGCGGCTGCGCTGCAGGCTGAGCAGTCGTCAGTTCTTTACTGACCTGCTCGGGCGCAGCGAGCTTGTCCGGTGTTGGCGCAACCAGTTTCTCTCCCAGCCAACTGCCTCCTTCCGAGCCGAGCCAACCACCGATGAGCCCACCAATGAGGCCGCCTACCACCATGCCCGGCGCCAACCCGATGCTGCCTATCGATGCACCTATGGCGGAACCGGCGGCCGCACCGGCCCAGCCACCGCCAGCGGCACCCAGGCCTGTCGCCATTTTGCGCTTGTCACCGCTGGCTACGCCTTCGACGACATCGGCGGCGCCGATTGCCGCCTTCACCGGCCAAGGCATGATTCGTGACACGGGGCGAATTTCAGCGGCCGCAACGCCCAGGCGCGGAGCACTGGGCCATGCTGCCTGTTCGAATATCTTCAACCCGTTGCTGGCGCTGGAAGCCCGATTGGCAATGACGGGCCCCGCCCCCTGAGTAAGCGAGTTCACAGCGGCACCCGCTGATCCAGCCGGTTTCCAGCGATCAGGAATACGGCTGGCGGCTTTATCGACAATGCCTTTGCCTAAACGCTCCTTGAGTTGATCGGCAACCGATTCGAGAACGAAGTCGAACACTGGTTTAGCCCACTCAGCCGCCGTCAAAACGGCACCGGTGGTTTTCGGATAGGTTTCGGCCAGCTCACTCAACTTATCGGTCGAATGCGTATCGCCCGGTTTCTCGATGTCGGGTGCCAATGCGTTGCCTTTGGCGACCGACAAGCGCTCCTCTCGCGCATTCTTGATGTTCAACTGCCCTTGTTGAGTATTGGCGAGCGCCAGCGCGGACGCTTTCACCGAGGCGTTGTCGCCCAGGGCCGAGGTCGCATATTGGCGTTTATCGGTTACCTGGAAAAACGCTTCGTTGACCTGTGCCAGGTTCTGCGAAAGCGCGAGCGCGGCATTGCCACTGTCGGCAAATAGCGTGCGGGCCAATGCCGTACGTTGTTCGACGGGTTTGGCGTTCAGCGCAGCCAGCACCGTCAGCACAGCGCCTTGTTGCGAGCCTTGGTTGCCGGTATCGCGCAAGGCTTGCGCAACAGCTTTGGGATCAAGCTTCAATTGTTGCCAGGCGGCCGCTTCAGCCGCGGAGGCCTGGTCGCCTTTAGCCAACGCATCGGAAATGTTTTTCAGCGCAACGCCGGCATCATCCTTTTTCGTGCCAGCGTTCAGCAGTGCTGCCGACAGCGCCGCTGCCTTTTCCGGTTGCAGGCCGGCGGCTACTGCTGACTCACCCGACTGTTGCAGGACTGCACCGATGTCGGCTGACTGCACATCCCCAGGCAGCTTGCCGAGGTGGTTGACCGCGTCTGCCAGATCAACGGCCTCGTCCCGCGTAAGCTTCATCGAGGTCCGCCAGACCTTGGTCATTTCGGCCACTTCCATCGCCGGGAGCTTGAAGGCCGCCGCCGTGATCGCCACGTCGTTGGCAAAGGTCAGCAACTCGAGCTTTTTGTCAGAAGCATTGGCGTATTGGCTGCCAAGCCCTGCTTTGGCTGCCACGCTTGCGACATTGACCAGATCCACCCCGGTAGTGCCACCCGCCGCTACTAGCGGGGCGCTGGCCATGATCAGGCTGGACTGGGCGACGTCCTTGCCATCTTTGCGCGAAATTGCGGCGACGCTGCTCAGCGCGGCCGCCGCCGTATCCATTGCCAGCGCCGACTTCCGGGTTGCTGGAAGCTCAGCATTCGTTGAGGGTTTTTCCTCGGTTTTGCGCGCGCCGGATGAGTCGCCCTTCGCTCCAGTACTGGACGTCAGTGACAAAGAACGTAGCGCCGCGAGCGTCACGTTCAACGCGTCTATCGCCGTAGTGAGCAGACTGATCTTGCCGCTGGCCGTCAGTAACGCCTGATGCAGGCCGCCCGTCTGGTCTGTGGCGAGAAGTGGTCCGGGTGCTGCTCCCAACGCCGCTGCGCTCAGGCTGATATTGGCCAGCGCGAGGCCCTTGCTGTCGTCAGCATTCGTTAGCGCAAATTGATTCACTGCCATTGCCGCTCTACTCCTGTTTCACGCCAAGGCGAGTGATCGCTATGTCGTAGCGGCGCAACGCCTTCTCGACGTCCCATTCCAGAATCTCCGCCTCACTTACCAAGTAAATGAGCGGGACGATATCGAGGATTACTTCGATGTCGCGTTCCGAAAGTAGGCCGCCGGCTGGTTTAAAAAATCATCAATGCGCACCTGCAATTGCGTCCAGTCGGGGACGGTCAGCTGGGCCAGATCGGGGATCATCAGGCCGGTGCAGTGGGCAGTGATGAATTCGGCGCGTTCCTTCGCCGTTTTCAGTTTCTTCATCACTTTGGTGGCGCGCAGTGCAGGCATTTCCAGGCTCAGCGAGGTCACGGTACGGCCGGTGACGGCCAGCGGTTGCAGCAATTGCACTTGATCGGGATCGTCGGATTTCTCCGCGTCTTCGACCTGGTCAAGAAAGTACGCACTCGGCCGGGTCGACATCTCATGGACGTACTGCGCAATACTCACGTAATCCGGGCGCTTGAGCTGGTCGAGCTCCTTGACCGACAGGCCGGTGGCGAGCAGTGCCAGTTCAAAAAACTGCTCGTCCTCGTCATCGCCGGCGCGCTCCAGCGCTTCTTTCTGTGCGGCGTAGAACAGCGGTTTGAGCTGCAGGGTTTCGATTTGCGAACCGTCGTCGCCAGTGATCGGCGACAGCAGCTCATGTTGGGGTGGCATCCACGACATGTATGAATTCCTTGGTGATTCTTTGGGAATTATTGAAATCCCTTGTGGGAGCGGGCTTGCCCGCGATGAGGTCGGCACTTCCAACATTGAGTTGATTGACCCACCGCTATCGCGGGCAAGCCCGCTCCCACAGGTTTTGTGTGTGTGTGGTGTGCGCTGCCGGGTTACGGCATCAGCACCGCACGTCGCGCATCACCGAGGATGTCGACGCCGTTGAGCACGAACTTCTGGGTGCGCACGTCGATGTCGATCACCGGCACGCCGTTTTCCAAACGGTTGTAGGTGCGGCAGGACAGCTCCAGATTGGTCTTGGGTTTTTCGCCCATTTTCACTGCGGTCTCTTCAAGGGATTTCAGCTGACCACCCACGGTGTGATAGGTAAACCAGGTGTTGCCGTCCTGATCCTGACCGGCTTCGCGCACGTTCAGCAGGATGTCGTCGCCCAGCTTCACGCCCAGCGCCAGCAGCACTTCGGCGCCGAGGCCTTGCAGGGTCAGCTTGGCGCCGAGCGCTTTGCCGCCCTTGGCCATTTCTTCGACGATGAAGCGCCCGCCGCGCATCTCTTCCATGTCGAATTCGATTTTCGGCGGGGTGAATTCCTCAACGGTCGCCGACAACGGCAGGCCTTGCAGGGTGGCCGCGATGGCCTGTCTTACGCGGTTGGTAAACATTAGAGAACGTCCTCCAGGAACTGCTCGATGATTTCATCGCGGGCGTTGAGTTGATAAACCATGTGTTCGTTCGGCGCGTAGCGGCCGTAGTCGATGACCACGTACCAGGTGCCGTTCTTGTACTTCTCGACGCTGTTGAGTTCCGGGTGCAGATAGACGCTGCCGCCGGGAATGGTTTCGTCGGCAACCAGGGTCTGCAGCCAGTCGTTGATGCGCTTGACCTCCTGATCCATGAAGGATTTGGTGAGGTTCTTGGCCATGGCTTTCTGGCCGGCCTTGACCAGCTTGCGGCTGATCGCGTCTTCGAGGCCGACGTAGCTGATGAACTTGCCGGTGACCGAGCGGTTACCCAGCAGCGAGAAGCCGCCAAGCACGGTGCGGGCGTAGTAGCTGACGCCGTAACGGTTGAGCAGATCGCCTTCGGTGGAAGTGTCGAGAATGTTGTATTCGACGACGCGCGAGACGTCTTCGGCGTAGGTCACCTGGTTGCCCGGGCTCTCCCACTGCTTGACCTTGGCCAGCGCGGCAATCGCCAGACTGGACGGCGACAGGAAGACGTTTTTCTTCGCCGCTTTCGAATACACGGCGGGCATGTTGTGCACCACCAGGCAACGGTCGAAACCGAGCTCGGCGCCGCCGAGTTCCTGGCTGTACAGCACCTGATCGGCCACCGAGACATCCTTGCCGTCCAGCACCACACGGGCCTTGATGCGCTTGCCGAACGCGGCGAACTCACCGGCCACCGCTTTGCTGCCGGTAAAGCCCGGCGCACCGATGATGGTCAGGTCTTCCGGGACACTGCCCAGCGCCGCCAGACCCAGCTTGCGGCCAGTGGCCGGCTCGACACCGCCAATCACATTGTTGACCGTGTCGGCCGGCGTCGCGCCTGCCTCGACGATGACTACGTACACCGGCACCTTGACCACTTTGAGGATCTGGTAAACCGCGTGATACAGCGTGCCCTCTTCCGACCCGGTCGGGTCGAGCAGCGCGTGAGTGGTAAAGCTGTTGATGCGGAACGCCGCGTTACGCGGAATCAGTGGATCGGCTTTCGGCGCGGTGCCGACCAGACCGATGACGTTGTCACCCAGGCCACCCATGGCCTCGGGGGATTCAGTGGCATTGACGGTAATGCCGTTGTGCTCGAAGTTCAGAACCTCAGCCATGTTCAGTCAGCCTTCTTGGCAGCGGCCTTTTTGGCCTGGGGGATAGGGGTTTTCGGTTCAAGTCGACCGGCAAAGTGCAAGGCGCTGGCCTCGACGTCGAGCAGATCGAGTTCTTGACCAACGCTCGACCAGTGCCCACCGCCGGTGGGGAATGGGACGAGCACGGTGTAGGTTTGGCGGGTTGCCATTTTTCGTTTCTCCATAAACGGGAAAGCCCCTCGGGAGGGAGGGGCTTTGGCGGGTGTTGGGTGTTTTGACGGTGATAAGAAAACGCCCCAGGATTCGGGGCGGTTAGTAAGTAAGAGGACTTGATGTCTGCGGCTTAAAATACGGCCAACCTTCCTTGAGCATATCGTTCAAGTAAGTACCAGCTTCAATGAATTTAAGCAGTTCGAGTTCTCGGTCGAAACAAGCTTGGACGTGAGCCCTGACGGCTTTGGCGATCGCTAGAATCTCTAGGGCATCAATTTCCACGAATCCATCGAGCGATTTGAAGTTGCAACGATAATCAGGATCAAGGATCGCCGAGAGAGCAGCGCCATAGATCAGAGCCGCGCTTTCGCGGGAGGTCGAGATGCGAAGCCCCTCCACTGACACGACGGAGTTTTCTCGCTCGTAGCGCTCGGCGGCGACCGACTTCGCATAGTCCGCAGCCGCTTCCGGGAACGCCTCTTTCACTATTTCTTCGCCCACTCGACGCCAGATACCATCGGTTTCTTGCGTCAACCTGATAAACAAATCCTGGTCAATTTTTACTGCTGACGTGGGGATCTTATGCACTCCCTCGATCAGACAGGTCTGTAAGTTCGCATTTTCGTCAAACAGTGCGTATTTCATGATCTCTCCTTAACTACCCACCGCGATCCAATGGAATACAGTGACCCCGGGAAACGTATGTTTTCCATAAAATGCATTCAGATTTGAAACACCCACGTCCACATACCCGTTCACCGCAGAACCTGGCGTGTAGTTCAACGTAGCGTTGAGGCTGTACATGGCATTTGGGAAAGCGATAGGGAAGGCCGTTGCGATATCCGTACCGCCATTTCCTGAAACTCTTCCCCACTGGATGATCAGACCTCCCAGCCATGAGGGGAAGATGATGTAGCCATTAATGGCTTTGAGGATTTGAAAGCCCCAGCGAAGTTTTTTGGGCGTGACGGTTGTTGTGTCGTTAGCTCCGGTATCCGTCAGTTCTTGAGTGGCAATTTGAGCGGTGCCACGCTTGATTTCAGTCGCTTGTTGAGCCAAAGCGGCTAAATCGGCGATATCAATACTTCCCTGATTGATCGGCGCGTTCCAGGCTTTGATGCACCACATGACGGCGAGATTGCGTGGCCGTGTAACACCGCCCTCGACAGGGTATTCGCCCACACTAAGGTCAGATGCGGTATAGGTTATTCCGACGCCGGGATAATCAGTCGAGCGGTAAACATCGGCTTGAGCCTGGGCAGGACTACAACGTAGGGTGTCGACCGAGGCACCTCCGGGGGTATTACTGTCGAACGCCGTTAAAGTGCCGAGCTGATAACTGCCAATTGCGCGTGCCGGATCCGCCCCGCGGCCATGATCCCAACCACGCAAGAATTCACCACGCGAATCCGGCAGCCGGAAATTGCCTGCGCCTTCGTCGCCTTTGTTGAATTTTGTACCAAGATAAGCGGCCAGGTCAGGGTAAGTCGCAATGCTCTGGACACTGCCGTCGAGCTCCAGATATCCAGGAGCAACGATCCCTACCGGAAAAGCAAGAACAGCTCCCACCGGAACGGCTGACTTCAACCGTTCGACCTCCTTTGCCAACGCAGCGACATCGATAGTTCCCTGATTGACCGGGGCGTTCCAGGCTTTGATGCACCACATGACGGCGATGTTGCGGGGGCGTGCCTCTGCGCCACCAGAACTATTGAAGCCTGCCGCGAAATTGGTCATTACGGCCGTATTGCCGTTGTCTACCACTACGGCACTGGGATTGCTGCCGGACGCATTAGCGAACGCCTGCATGCGGGTGACCGTATGAGCGTGCGATTTGTTGTCGTCGGCCTGCCAGCTGCCAAGGCCACGCCCGGCATCCACCCCCCGCCCATGATCCCAACCGCGCAAAAACTCCCCGCGCGCCTCAGGCAACCGAAAGTTGCCAACCCCCTCATCACCCTTATTGAACTTGCCACCCAAATAGGCGCTCAAGTCCGGGTAAGTCGCGCTGCTCTTGACGCTGTTATCCAGCTCCAGAAAACCCGGCGGCGGCGCATCAACCGGAAACGCCACAATCGATCCCACTGGCAACGCCGAAGCCTTGGCGATCAGCGCTTCAACTTCAGCTTTGGTGTACGAATCCTTGATCCCAAATCCGGCCAGCGTCTCCGGGTTTGCACCCGCAGTCGCGCGACCATATTCATCAACCGTCAAACTCTTGTAAGTCCCCGCAGCAATCCCGGTTCGCCCGGCGAGCATCTTGAATTGCAGCGCGGTCGTGCCAAGGGTAATCGGTGCGTTGGTGGTCAGGTGCCACAGCGAATCGCCATTCGCTACGCCCTCCTCCACCATAACCGTCAGGCCCGGGGTGACCTTGGCGCTGGTGTTGGCATCAGTGGCCCGCACCCAGTCGCCATTGGCAACGATCCACAGGCCGTTGTCCTTGGCCAGCGTCTGGCTCGGCAACAGCACGCGATCGCCGGCAACCACGGCAACACCATCAATCTGCTGTGCGCTGTTCATCACGACATTGCCAGTCGCCGCAACGCGCACCGACTGCTTGCCATCAAGTTTGCCGAGTTCTTCAGCCAGATAATTCATGACCCAGGCACGCGTCGCTTTAACCACCGTGTCATCGATCAACAACGTCACCAGCGACGCATTACTGGTCTCGAAAATCGAGCGAATGTAAAACTCTTTACCCGAGCCCGACGTCGCCAGCACCGGTTTGAACGACTCCGGATATTTGACGATGGCGTAAAGAATCCCGGTGTCAGTCCACAGCCCCGCTTCCCGCACATACCAGCCGCCAACATCCGGCGGAATGGTCACTTCGGCGAGCAGCCAGCTCGGGTTTTTCTCATCCTGGAACAGTGCATTGAGTGGCCCGCGCCAGACTTCGCGTTTCAGTGCGGTCGCGGTGGCGGCCGGGTTGTAGACCGCGCCGTTGCCGTCGCCGACGGAAATCTGCGTCAGCTTGATCGGCGTACCTGCGGCCTTGCACGCCGTTTCGTAGGCAATCCCTGCGTTGGTGAGCAGGGTGTAATAGTCAGCCATTCAGGCCCCCTGAGGATAAATAGTGGATGTTTCGACGGTGTACAAAGCCGCGGCCATGAACGCCTCGCCAGAGGTTTCAAGGCCTTCGGTGAACACCGGATAAACCGTAGTCAGCTCGCCGCAGAACGTCGCAGCACCGATGACGTGACTGCCGAATGCGCTCAAACCCACCGATACGGAGAGAACGTCCCTCTCGCTTTTCGCATCGGCCAGACGGCGGTCGAGACGTGCATCGATTTCTTCGCTGTAGGGTTGGTCGCTGAAGGCTCGTACGGAAAAGCTGTACGGCACGCCGGGCGGTGTCTGTTCGTACCAGGCGCGGATCTCGGGTCTTAATTGCAAACCTTTGGCGGCGTTTTCCAGCGCTTTTCGAGTGCCGGCCTGGCGTGCAGTGGGCCAGGCCAGTTCGACGGTCAGGCGCTTTTCCGCTTCCGGCGCATCGGTACTCCATTCGGCGACGCCACGATCGGCAGCCAGATAAGGCAGGAAGGCCACCGGCGTTTCGCTGGGGTTCATCAGTTCGGGGAACGGCGGTGCGATGCGATCGAGCAAGGCACCGAAGCCCAGATCCAGTCCGCGTTCCAGTGCCGAGCTGTTAGCCGGAAGCAAGGTTGGCCGCTGAGTTTTTTCACTCATAGCGTCAGCACCTCGATTTCGACCGCGGTGCAATACGGCGCCTGAAACGCGGTCGTCACGATCGGCGCCAGCGGTTCGAGAATCTGCAGTTGCACGGCGCCGGCGCTGTGCAACGTGTAGTCGATCCAGCTCGGATCGACCCGACCTTCCAGGCGATGACAACTGTCGGCGTAAGCCTGCAATTGCGCTTGCGCGGCGACCTTGGTCAGGCCCGAATCGGGACCGGAATTGATCTTGGCGACGACGCGGATTTTGTAGCGCTGGATCTCGGCAGCCTTGACGGTGACGAGGTCGGTTTCCGGGCGCACATCCGGTCGGGCGAAATGCTGACGGACGCCGTCGAGCAATGCTTCGGAAGGTGTGCCATCGCCTTCTCGCGAAAGCACGGTGACCTGCACCTCGCCCGGCGCAGTGCGCCGCCCATTGCCATCCTTGACCTGCGCGGCGAGGCCGTCGGGATCGAAGGTGTAGGTGACGTTTACCACGCCGGAATCAGTGGACTCGACCTGCACCGTGGGCCGCTCGCCGAGGGTGAATACCTCACGGCGATACTGCATCCGCGAACCCGCCGCCGGTGCATGAGGTGCCAGGTAATAACGCAGCCGAGCGTCGTCATCACTTTCATAAATCGCCGGCACCGGCGGAAATGCCGCCGGGTCGCCGGGATCGAGCAATTGCCGCTCCAAGCCCATGTCCGCCAGCCGCGCATCCAGATTGCTGCCGGTCGCCCACCACGCCAGCATCTGCTTGATGCGCGCATTGTATTTACGCTCATGGGTTTGCAGGCGCACGCAGAACGCTTCCAGCGCGAGGGTGAGCAATTCGCTTTCGTTTTCCAGACTGGTCTTGAGTTTTTCGGCGCTGGTCGGCGAACGAGCACCCACGTATTCGATGACGAAAGTCTTGAACTCGGCGAGCAGATCTTCAAACGCTTCGACTGTGATCAGCGCGGGTTCGGCCAGCTGATTCTGGCCCGGGATAAGCATGCTCATGTCGCCACCTCGAAAGTTTGTTGGCGGTTTTTCCAGGTGCCGGCAAATCGCAGCAGCAGGCCGTCGCCGTGGCGACTGGCAACAATCACTTGCGGCTGAAAATCATCCATACCGTTTTGCGGGTTGTAGAACGCTTGCGCGGCGTGGCTCTGCGCCAGAAGCAGAACGTCGTCACCGAGGTTCTGCCCGAGCAGCGTGGGGATCAGCGATCCATACAAAGGGCGTTTTTGCCGGGTGCCCAGCGGCGTGGTCAGGGCCCGGGTCGCGCGCTGCACAAACTGCAGCCAGTCGTCGACCGTGGCCCCGCTGTCTCTATCGATTCCGATCATGGAAAACTCTCGATTCAGGGGCTGATGACGCGGCCCTGGTGGTCGACCAAAGGGCCGCTGAAATGCACGCCCGAGGCGTCGATGCTCAGGCCGACGGCGCCCAGTTGCAGGGTGATCAACTGCGGAGTCATGGCCAGTCGCGCCGGGCCGATGCTGAACTGGAGCGACTCGCGAGAACCGTTGAACGCGGCCGGGCCGTTTTGCCAGTGCAAGGTGTGAGTGGCATCGTCGTAACCGCTTTCGCTGCCGTCGACATGCACCCGACGGGTCAGCGTCGGTACGGTCGAGGCCGCTGGGAAACGGTCACTGTTCAAACCGAACAACGCCACACTCTGCGCACCGCTTTCACCGCTGCCATAGTTGAACAGCAGGCACTGCTCGCCCACCGTCGGGATTCGCGATTCGCTTTGCGCACCGGCGCTGGGGTTGAAAAACTTGATCGCCGGCGTGAGCAATCCGCCATGGCTGACCTGGCAAGTGTTGCTAGCCGCATCGACCGATTGACAGATACCAATACGACAGAAACTCTCGGCACGGCGATGCAGGTCTTCGATTTCCGCTTCCATTTCCGCCAGACGCTCAATGATCGGGCCGAGCTGCATACGCAGTAATGCGTCGAACATCGGTCAACCCTCCAGCGCGGTGTATTGCTCGGGATCGTCGATATTGCTGACCTCCCAGGTGCGGGCAAATTTGGGCACGCCCAGCGGATCATCGAGCAGGGTCGGACCGAGGTAGAGGGTCTGCTCGAAGGTCAGGGTCCAGGCTTTGTATGGCTGATCGCCGCGAATGAGCAACGAGGGCAATCCATCGATATTCGTGGGCAGATCGCATTGATCGCCGGGCAATCCCCAGCGGTTGTCGGTGATCAGGTTTTTCAGCACAGCGATCAGGTCGCATGCCGTAAATGCGGTCGCAGAAAGCGCCGGCACGACTTGCAGTGACAACGTCATTACATGAGCGATACGCCCATCTGCGGCGCGCACGCCGGACGCGTTTCGGTCAAAGTCGATCAGTATCCAGGCCTGATCGCCCGCCGCTGTGAAGTCATCGGGACCGCCGACATTGAGGTTGAGACCGGCGGTGTTGCGCAGTGTCGTCGCGATGGCTGTAAACAGTTGCGACGGCTGCTGGATCGGTGTGGGCATACATGACCTCCTTTTCATTCGTCCACGCGCAGCCCTGCCGCCAACATGGCGGCACGGAAAATATTCAGGGTTAAGGCTGGTCGCGCGGCGGTACTTCGCAGACGCCGATGCGCTTGGCCGCCCAGCGTTCGTAAAGGCCGATGGCGACGTCGGCGCCGGCCATGGCGGTCAGGCAGCCAAACGCACCAGCGGCCCAGATCGACATGCCGGCGGCATACAGCAGCATGATTGCCGACACGCCGCAGATCATGCAGGCACCGGAGCGCAGGGCCAGACGGCGTACCAGTGACCAGCCGCGGGCGCCCTCCTTGTCGGCGCGCCACATTTCGCCGGACACCCCGCCGACGACGGCGAGGAGGATGACCAGCCAGATCGGCATGTCCGCCAACGCTTGTTGCTCGTTTGTCATGTCACGCCTCCGTGGGCAGTGGGTGATAGATGGGAATCGAGTTCAAATAATGTCTCTTCAGGCAGGCATTCCAAAAAGCCCGGCCTTGCGCCAGGCTTTTCAGCAATGCGGTCCCGCCGATCGATTACTCGAGTTGGAATCAGTAAGGTGCGACTGGCCACGCGATGTTCGCCGGATAACCAGACTGCTGATCGATGTCGCTGAGGGCGATGCAGTATTGCTTGTGGGCCAACAGCCGAGCCTGGTCGTCGCTGGTGGCGACGCCGACGTCGGCTTTGAACTGCAGCGAGTTCATCAGTAACCAGTTGGCGGCCCCATTCAGCAATTGCCACTTCTGCTGTTCGGCTTCGTTTCGCAGCTCTTCTTCGGTCGGTGCAGAGAAGGTCCAGACCCCATTGAAGGTTGCGCTCCAACCCACCCGAATATCCGTACTGCCGGTTACATCAACCCAAACCGAGGTTGGCGAAGCGGGTGGTTCAAGAATCACTTCACTTTCTTTCAACTGGACAACTCGGTTGTATTCAACCAATGCATAAAGACTCATTGGGTCTTCCTCATTTACTCTTTGGCAGGAATATCGCCGTGCAACTGGCAGGTATTTAAAAGCCCGGCAACAAGGCCAGGCTTTTCGGTAATGCACTGCGCATTTCAATATTGCGGATGCGTCAAATGTCGCTTATGGCACTTCAGGCCAAATGACGCTCAGTGGATAGCCCGGCTGTTTGTTGACTTGGCTCATCGCGATGAAGAACTGCTTGTAGGCCAGCAGTGCGGCCTCTTCAGCAGGTGTTGCCAGCCCCAGCTCGACTTTTTGCACCAGTGCCGACGATGCCAGGGTGAAGTTGACTTTGTCGAAACGAGTCATTCTTTCGTTACGCATTTGAATAGCCAACATGGACGGTTGCCCCCACATATCGCTATCAGTAAATGTCCAGACGCCGTCGGTGTTCACCGCGTTCCAGGAATAATCGATCTTGGGCAATGCGCTGACATCCACCCAGACTTGATCCGCCGGAAACTCATCGGTGATCGGGTTCGCGGTTTCAAAAATGTTGTCTACTTTGCCAGCGACAACACGTGCGTATTTCTTCATGCTCATCATCCTTATTGAGTGCCGGCATCCCGGCGTTTCAGTTTCTGCCCGGTAGGCATTCCAAAAAGCCCGGCGCTTGCACGCCGGGCTTTTCAGTAATGCGCTCCTTCGCCTTCCTTCCAATCCTGTATTCGAGAAGGGAGCTGACTTTTCGGCGCTACTGGCGCGGTACGAGTCCATTCAGATTGTTTTTCCGACCGCGGTCCCTGCCCGCCGGATAACTGCTTCTGGTGCTTTACGCTGCACACCCGGGTCAGTTGCCAACCCTCTGAACCGTTGAGGCCGGTTCATCGCTGCCTGTTCTTGTGAAACTAAAGAGCTTGTCTTGCCAGCCGCTTTATCGAGCGGCTTGGTAGCAAGAATATGCATGGATGCATATACAGTCAATGCGTAAATGCATTTATTTATGCATTAAATTTGCGCTTGCGCATGAAACCCAAGCGGGCCAAGGGGTGGGGAGATTTCTGCAGGCGAAAAAAAACCTGCCGAGGGGCAGGTTTCAGTTGGATGAACGAGAGTTAGCGGGCGTACATGCCCCACCAGAAGACGTGACCGAGGATGACGATCTGCTCTTCCTGGATTTCCTGGAAGCTGTAGTCCTCGTCCGGATGCTCGTCGCGATTGAAGCTGCGCAGGCGAATGCCGGTGGGCAGGCGATAAAGTTGTTTCACGCGCAACTGGCCGTTGTGATTGATCGCATACAGGTCGCCATCGATGATGTCGCCGATACCGCACTTGCCGGCGTTGACGCCGACAGTCGCACCATCGCGCAGGACCGGTAACATGCTGTTGCCGCGCACCGTTACGCATTTGGCCTGGTCGAACTGCACGCCGTTGTGGCGCAGGCTGCGCTTGCCGAAGCGCAGGCTGGAGCGTTCGCTCTCTTCGATGACGAATCTTCCTGATCCAGCTGCCAATTCGACCTCGCGTAGAAAAGGCACGGACACTTCGTCATCCTCGACGGGGGTGTCGTCGTCCCACAGCATGATGTCCTTGAGTTCCGCGTGCACATCTGCGCGGGCGCCGCTCGCGGTCGATACGACATCCACACGCCCGCGCAACTGATCGGTACTGACATTGAAGTAATCGGCGATCTTCGAGATGTGTTTATCCGAAGGATCGACAATCTTCCCGCTGAGAATCCGCGAGAGCGTTGATTGAGGCACGCCGGTGCGACGGTGGAGCTCCGTGGGGGAGATCCCGTGCTGGTCGAGCAGTGCTCTTAAGACGGAGGAAACGTTGCGTTTTTGCATAACGCGCATAGTGCTTGAAGTTTTACTCAAAGACAAATGCTGATTTGCATATTATCCGCATATCCCACGTCATTCTTGGCGAGGATTTGTAGAGCGACCTAGCGGCACGTGATATCGTGTGCGACCGCAAATATAACGGCTCAATGCCAACGTCAGAGCGCTCCCTAGCCATGACATCAGGCGTGACCCTCGCAGCGCTTACTGGATCAGTTATGTATAAAACCAAGATGGATCGGATCGTTTTCCTAGACTACACAAGGATTCTGGCATTTATCAGTGTTTTGGTGGGCCACAAATTTATCGTGCCGCTCATTATTACCATGGGAGACACCTCCCAACATGCTTCTATCAGACTGCTCGCCAATATCGCGTACCAGATTTGCTATGGAGGCGCTGCGGGAATCATCATATTCTTTTTGACTTCCGGCTATATCATTTCCCATGTGCTGCAGTCGGAAACCAGTACCGAGTTCATCATCAAACGGATATTCCGTATATACCCGCTGTTCATGTTCGCGGTTGTATTGGAAGCTGTATTGAACAGATATGTTCTGGGTCTGCCCTTTGCCGATATTTCCGACTGGATTCCTCGGCTACTCTTGCTGGGTGACTATTTCGGCACTCGGCCGGTCATTGGTAGCGTAGAGTGGACATTGAGAATAGAAGTGACTTTTTATGCGCTGATGGTTGTACTCAAGGCCTGCGGCTTGATGCGCCACCAGAACTACCTGCCGGCCGTGTTCATTCTTATTACTCTGGCGTTGCACTTCTTGCCGGCTTTCCCAAGTGCACCGGGATTGGCGTATGGATATTTCACCGTTTACGCGCCTTTTCTTTTCATTGGCGTATGTATCTACTTGATTGAACATCGTCGAGCAAACAACAACGTTTGCCTTCTTACTATTGCCATCATCATGTATTCATTCTTTCTTAAAGCCGTCACGATCGTACCTGACTGGAAAGAGCTGAACTACGGGTTGTTCGCCGTGATGGCATTTTCGCTTTTCTGGCTACTGCGCCGTCATCTGACTGACGGCCCGTTCATTCGGCTGCTTTCCACATTGACCTATTCGGTATATCTGTTCCATAACTGGTTCTGGACATATATTGAAATGGCCTTGAAGAGCATGGGCATGCAGGAAAATTACCTGAAAATGGCGACCGTGACCGTTCTCTTCCTCTTCTGCTATGGCGTCAACAAAACCGTCGAAGATTACGGATTGAAAATGGGCCGCAAAGTTTTGCAATGGCACCGTTCACGGCAGTTGAACACGAGCGTCAAAGCAACGGCTTGAGTTCGGAAAACCGATTGTTCCTGCCAGCCCCAAGGCCAGACCCAGTCACTGCCGATAAAAACCAGGCTCGTCCCATGTCGGGCCTGGTTGTCTTCCATTGCAGCCCCCCACCGCAGCTGTCAGCTCAGACTTGATCTTAGAGCATCGCGCAGCTATTGATCCTCTCGCCCGCCTCAAACCGCTCATTTCTTGATTAGAGATCAACCATTAGATGAAATGCCGCGTGAGACAGCGGCGTGTTGCTGCATGCACCTCAAAAAGACTTCATACTCGCTCCACTGATACCACGATGGGCGGCATCACTGGCAAGCCACTCGGCCATTTTTTGATGCCATACACCCCGTTTTGGCCTCGTCATTTTTTTTCGGTAAAACCAAGTCACTGATGAATAAAGCAATTTCTGACCTGTCCTCCCACACTCCGATGATGCAGCAGTATGGGCTGGAGTAGTGCATAGGCCACGTACTCCGTGGCTTTCGGCATTTCTTTGTCTAAAACTCTTCTGTCATTTGGGTTGATTTTCCCCTAGTAAAATCGGGATGGAGTGAGCTAGTTTTAGACAGCTTAAGCCACTCAATCCATCTCGGAAATTTTATGGAAAATGGAAACCCGGCAGCGCGCCTCCTTGATGTTTTAATCGAGGCTCAAGGTCTCAGTAGGACGATCACCGCTCGGCAAGCTTGGAGCAAAATACTTGATTCCGGGACCAGCATGGCCTTGATGCATGAGCGGCTAGCAAAGGTGATGAACTTGTCCGAAGAGGCATTCCTGCTGGTTAATGAGCTCTTCCCTAGGCAAGCGAGAGCATCGCAGACGTGGAAGACGGCTCTTGATACAGGCTTCCTCCATCAGGAAATGAACGGACAATTTGAGACCTTCATTGCGCATGTCAGCCCTACGGCAATCGATCATTTGACGTCGGCTGCGGACCTCCTTGAATTCAAAACTCCGAACAAGTTAGCCGACACACAGATTCAAGACTTCATCAAGACTCTTAATGAGTTGATAGCGGAAGTTTTATCTGGGGAGCTGGAACAAAAAGTAAGGGAGTACCTCGCTAGATCCCTCAGAAAAGTCATCATCGCACTGGAAGAGTACCGTCTCGGTGGGGAAATACCGATAACTTCATCTATTGACGCGCTGCTTGGTCATAGTGCTTTTGATAGCGAATATAGGTCAGCCATCAGCGAAACCACTATCGGCTCAAAAATACTCAATGTTTTAGGCGGAATTTCCGACGCAGTCACGGTGGCAACTCCAGTGGTGCCACTGCTTTTGACTGAGTCGTTTAAGAACATGATAGTTGGCTAGTTCTGGCTCAACTCCTTGATGTACGCCTGGCACGCTTGCAGCGCGATCAATCCGCGGTCGCCGGTGTCGGTGATGGCGATAATTCTTTGAGCATGCGCTGGGTCAAGTCGGGCGCGTACGGCTGCATGATCCACGCCGCGGGGGCCGGTGGCTTTTGGCATGTCACAGCCACCGGCTGAATCCGCATCGATGAGGACTGACAACCGCAGATCAGCAGTGGCAAGGCGATCGCGCAGGCGATCTTGGTCACGATGGGCATCGGTCATTTTCCTGTAATGGGTTTGCTCACTGGCTGCCAGCTTCTGCTCGAGCGCCAGACTCTTGTCTTGCTCCACCTTCTGCGCCTCGGCGCCGGCGGTTGCGAGCTGGTTCAGCGTCTCGGCATGCAACCTGGCTTGCTCCGCGAGCTGCCGGCCGTAGCGCCAGTCCTGGAACTGCCAGGCGCTGCCGAAGCCGGCCAGCACCAGCAGCACCACGCCGATCAACCGCCACGGCACGGTCACGCCAGCACCGCCCGCGCCTTCTCCCACAGCACCAGCCGATCCGCCAAGCCGTTCAGGCCGCCGTTTATCCGCCGAGTGATAGTGTTGAACTCGTCCCGGTCGGCCAAATCGTTCAGGCCCTTCTGTTTCCAGAACCAAGCCGCCGACATCGCGGCATGCTGAGGCAGCTCGAGCAGCTCGGGGTGATTGATCAGGTCAAGGCCCAGCGCCGCGCCGCACTTGGCGTAGTTCGCCCGGCCGGTGATCTGGACCAAGCCGCGTCCGCAATACTTCCGGCCGTCGCCCGCCACGGTGTTGCCCAGGTCTTCGCGCCCCTCGTAACCGCGCTGGGCAGCGGTCGGCCCCCAGATCTCACGGACGTAGCGCAACTGACCCGACTCGTGCCCTATTTGTGCGAGGAACGCGGCGGCGCGCTTCGGGCCGACGATCTGGTAATGCTGCATGGCAGTGTTCAGCGCGGAAACAAAAACGCCCGCTTGGGTGCGGGCGTTCGGGAGGATCTGCAGCAGCTGCTGCTGGGTGATCGGCATGGCTTTCTCCAAGCAAAAAAATACCCGCTAGATGGCGGGCGGGATTCCGTGACGATGTCAGATTGAAGGCGCGGCGCGCGCCACAGTTGTCTCTTCGTTGTATGGCTCCGGCTGTTCAGGCCATGCCGGCTGCGTTGGCCAGACCGGAAGACCGGTCACGCGCCCGAGCAGAACTCGGTACTTCTTCCATTCGGCGAGCGCTGATACCCGCACCGGTTTTTCTTCGACTTCTTCCGGGAGCGCGTAATCGCCCTCGATGGCATCGTTGATCGCATCGATCCGGCTTTGCAGTGCGGATATTTGCGCGGTTGCCAGACGGGTGCGTGAGTTGAGCATGGCGGATGTTTCACGCAAAAAATCTTGCGCAACGATCGCGTCAATCAGCTCCTGCGGAATCTCGTCGACGTAAGTCTCGCCAACCATCAAATCCATATCGGGATTGATGGCCCGCCAGCCTGTTGCAGTAATCGCGTAGGGCATATTTCACCTGTCAAAGTAGTAACCAAGGCCATAACAATTGGCGTTCCCGCCACCGGTTCCCTTGTAGGTAATCGTGCCGTCGCTAGCGATTGGGCATCGGCCGTTGAAAATCGTGTTTGGCCCAACGAATACCATCCAGCCCGTGTTGATGTTCGTTCCTGCATCCGAGGGCGTGAACTGAACCGCAGCAGTGCCAACGTTCTGCCAGGCGCCTTCCAGCGTATGAGCAGTGACTGGCGCTATCGGCCGAATGGTGAATGCGGCAATTGAGGTTCCAGCACTCAGCAGTCGGAAGGGGGCTCCCTGCGGGTTTGCCACTGTGTACATCATCGAACCATCCAGCGGACGGTGTACAAACTGGTAAGCCCCCAGGGCATTTGTATTTATCAGAATGGAGCCGATGTATCTGCGAGTGTTATCACCGGTCTTTTGAAAGGCCTGGTTGTAATAGCGCACTGGGGCGTCTAGCGATTGGTCAATGGTTCCAGCATCCGTCAGATAAAGATGCACAAAGGAATTCACTTCTACCACCCCTCTCGGAGTGATATTGGCGCCGGGGTAGGTGACCACCTTTCCTACGGACGGGACGTATGCACTGCCCGCGCGGATAGCGATGCTTGTGCCTGAAGACCAGACGAGCGTCAGGCCTTCGATGAAACCGAACGCGCCACCTATCCCGCCCTGCTCGCGCGCGAGAGGGGTGGTCAGGCCAGTGATAGAAGTGATGTCGCTGTTCGCGCCCTTCGCCGCCTTCGATGTTGCCTGAGACTGCAGCTTGCCCAACGCAGTAAGGACTGTGTCAGCAGCCGCAATCGCAGCCGGGGTGCCGGGAATGGAAAGCCCGGTCAAGGCAGCCAAGCGAACACGGGCATCGGTGAAATACTTGTTGGTCGCCCCCTCCGCCAGGCCATCCGTATTTGTCAGCCCCAATGAGGCGCGGACACCAGCAAGGGTTGGGTCTTCGCCCAAGACAGCCAACACACCTCCGAACTGATTCTTCAAACCGTTGAAAGCGTCGGCCAGTAGTTTCGGATAGCCCTGCACCGGCATGATCGCGTACGCAGATCCGCTTACGGTAGCGCCTTTATATGCGGGGATGATCGATAGCTGGGTCGGACTGGCGATGTTGCCGATCTCATAATTGAGTCCATCAGGCCCGACGAACGCGTCGCCCACCCGAGCATTGGCCACAAAATCGGCGTTCGTCCCTACGACAGTCGTTGATCCGCTGGTGACGGCGACTGTTCCCCCTCGGAGCCAAGGCATGGTGTGTCCTTTTTTGGTCGAAAAAAAACCCGCTCATCGGCGGGCTGTGTGTTGGTTTAAAGCGCGCGCATCGGCCTGGCGGCAAACGTGGTCCTGCCGTTCTTGGCAGTGCCACCCTCGGAACTGACCATCGCCCCCACATAACCGTTGAGTGTTGAGCGCACACCCGCATGAAAGCCGCAGGGAGTCTCGAGGATTGTGTTGCCGTTATTGATCTTCCCGCCCAGCAAAGTGGAGGCGAGAAAATAATCCTCGTAGGACCCGGTCCACGGCATCTGGCACCCACTCCAGTAGATGCCCGACACTTCGCCTCCCCTGTTGTCCAGCGACCAGCCCTCGTTGATCGGGAATCCTGTCAGGACCAGAAGGTTGTCCGCTCCCACGAAGATTTGCTCATTGGCTGCGTTGCGCAGCCGCAAATCATATTCATTCGGGGGCGAGGTCGAGCGGAAAGTCGCAACCAGCCACTTACCGCTGCAGTCCGTGCTGTTGAACGGCGCCATCAAGTGAAGCTTGAAGGCAAACCCCGTCCAGTTCCCCGGGCCACCCGAGTGAATCAGCGTGTGGTACATGCCGTGATTGGTCGGGTTGAGGAAAACATGTGGCGCTTCGGCGGTGGTGATCGGCGACGAATACGTGATGACGGCAGTAGTGATCGTTGTCGGCGAAGCGGGTGTTTTACCTATTGCGTAGTTACCTGATGCCGCGACGTTCAAAACCTTGTTTTCGCTATCGATCTGAAAAAAGTTCGACCCGTTTCGCGACCGGAACCCGTAGTCCATGCTCGCTCCTATTGGTATGTCAGGATGAAAACGTTGAGTACCACCCCCGGCCCACGCCGCACCCTTAACTGCCCCGTCGACCAGAAAACGGCAGGCAAGGCCGCGAATTCATTGGTCGGATTGGGCAAAGTTACGCAGACGAACGACTTCGCGGTGATCTCCGGCATGCTGATAAAGCTGGTGAAGTCGCTGGTGATCGGAGGAACGGTGACCTGTTTTGTCACGACTGATCGAACGGTCATCGTCGATGACTCCAGCGTCACCCTTCCCATGGCGTCCTTCGTCCTCGCGCCGTAGTAATCCATTACGTCATCTTCCCGAGCGCTGCGCGCTCGATGTAGTTGAGGTCGTAGACGTAGATACCGTTGTTGTTGAGCAGCGTATAGCCGCTGTCGGACTGACCACGTAGCGTGAACGTCCCTGCCGGAATGTTGATCTCCAGAAGCGGCAGGCCCTGATTGTTCAGCGCTGCTGACCGCAGCGTCATGCCGAGCACCAACTCCTTGATGAAGGCCTGGCTGATGATTGCCGTATTCATGAATACCTGGCCGCCCTGAACCACGAACGGCGCGATCATCTGCCCGCTGACCTCATCCAGAATCGCAAAGCGCTGCGCGAACGCGAGGATCTGCGACTCCTGCTGCTCACCATCTACGCCAATGGCCAAGCCAGCCATGACGGTTCTTCCGCCCACCGTGGTGGATGTCTTGATCGTTGTCAGCGCCGAAACCTTACCGTTCAAGCCAGCAACAACGGTGCTGGCAGTCTCGGCTTTCGCTGTGGCATCGCTGGTTTTGGCGGTCAAGGTGTCGATTTTCTGGGCTGTCGCTTCCTTGTCGGTCGCTACAGCCGTCGCCAGAGAAGTGACATTGGCAGCGTTGGTTTCCACGGCCGCATCAAGCGTCGTGATTCTGGTAGCAGACGCTCGGTTTTCCTCCGCCCTCACCTTGTCATTGGTCACGATACTGGCTGTGTTTTTCCAGCCGTGAAGCGCATCGGCCATTGCACCGGTTCCATCATCTTCACGCCAGGCAGCCTGCAGCGCTTGCATCGTCGATGCCTGCGCCGAGACCTTGCCATCGAGGGTTTCGATCTGTGTGCTGTGTTGCTGAACCTGCAAGGCCAAAGCATTGGTGGTCTCAGCAATCGTCCCCATGTCATACCAGAACTCTGGGTTCGGTGGTGCCGTGCCGGCCGGTACAGCCTTGATCGCCGAAAACAGGCGACCATCAAGCCTAACCACTTCACCTTTGCCATACGGCCTCGCCGGGTCATAAACCATGGCATCGGTAATTTCACCGATCAGCTCTTCCAGTTCCTGCTTGGCCTGTTCGATCCGGTCGTTGACCGAGCCCTCCCCATCACCCGAGATCTTCCCGATTTCCTCCAGCAATTTCTGGCCGAGCGCGGACTCCTGGATCTTGCCGAGGAAGTACTGCTCGTACTCGGCCTGGTCAATACTCACCTGCCCATTGACCCCGTTCACCGCTGGAAACCACGGACCAACGTTGCCGGTTCGGTCGACCAGACGCGCCCAGAAAAACAGGCTGGTACCGGGGACGACGTTCTGCATTTCGTGGTTTGCCTGTGGGTAGGCAAAGTCTGCCAACTTCACAGCAGCGGCGAGGTCGTTGGTCTTGCTGTTCCAAATCTCGGTGCGCTGAGTATCTTCCGCACCAGGTGGAAACCCCCACTCAAGGCCGATACCGTAGACCTTGCTGACGGTACGCAGGAACGCAACTGCCGGCGGCAAGCCGGTTTTGCCCAGCAGGTCCGTCAGCACCGAGTTGGTCGGCACCGACGAGACATTCATGGCACTGACGGCACGAACACGCGCCAGGTATTGGCCGGAATAGATCCCGCGAACGTCGACCATCAGCTCGCCGGTGCGCGGGATCTTGATCCACTCACGTGCGCCCCAGCGCCACTCGACGTCATAGGCGACTGCGCCTGGAGCAGCATCCCATGCGATGCTCATGCTGGTAACAGCAATGCCCTGCTCCACCACCACGTTTTGACTGATCAGCACTCGCGCCGGCGCCTCTTGCGTCCCGATCGGAATGCCGCTGATTGGGCGGGTGTCCACGACAGCGCCGTTGTCGATGAACGGGAATTTGCTCGGCTCATGCTGGATGACCTCAAGCTGGTACTGGTGCCACTCAGGGCGAGTGACGTTGCGGACGTAAAACTGCATGACCTTGAGGTCGTCGAAGTCGATCACCCAGCCACACTCAGGCTCTGGCACTTCGCTGTAATTGGCGGCCACGGTGACGGCCCGGCCATTAACAGAGCTGATCACCCTGGCCTCGGACTTGCCGCTGGGCAAGTTGACGAAGAGTCTGGCGCCGGTCGGGATCGTCACATCGCGATCGAGGGTGATGACGCGGCCGGCCGCCGAAGATACCCGGCCGCCATTTGCCCGCCCCGCCAGCATCGGATCGCCAACGGAAATGATTTGGCCGGGCTTGGGAATACCACCATCAAGACCCACGCGGAACGTCCCGCCGCGAGTCTGCAGCTGCTCAGTCACCAGCGCCCATTGGCCCGCGCGTTGCGCCTGTCCAAGAGACGTGCACCCGAACGCGTCCACGCTGAGTTCGCGAACTGAGCCAAGCTCGCTCATCGCTTCGTTATCGAATACCGGCTCCTTGTCAGTCTCGAAGCCCTGCGCCGGGTTGTCCCACGACACCATCGCGGTTGTGTGCCGATCGCGCCAGCGGGTGCCGTCGTACTTGATGGCACCGTTATTGAGGATCTGCGACGGGCTGTAGCTGAAAACGGGGTCGCCCGGCATATCCGCATTGACGACGATCTGACTGCCGTCCCAGTACGCCATGCCGTGGAAGATCGAAGCCAAGTCCTGCAGCACTGCGTACGCTTCGGCCTGCTTTTGGAAATACAGGTTGCAGGTGAAACGCGGCTCCTGCCCACCCTTCCCGTCCGGCACCATCTGATCGCAGTACTGGGCGATCCGGTACAGCGACCAGCGATCTACCATCGTCGCGTCAATGCGCTCGCCGAGCCCGTAATACGGATGCAGCACCAGGTCGTAGAAAACCCAGGCCGGGTTGTTGGTGTAGGCCTCTTTGAAGGTCCCGTCCCAGATACCGCCACTTGTGCCAGTGCCGGCGGTGGCGTAAGTACGCGTGACCGGATCATAGTTCGCAGGCACACGCACGATGCGGCCGCGCATCAGTACGGCGATTTTTGCGATATCGCCGCCGAACTGCTGGGCGTCGTACTCAATGCAGCCGACGGACGTGAGCGGGTATTCCTGGTCGCTGTCCACCAGCTCGGCAACCGCCTCGATGAACATGCTGTCCTGCACCAGAGAACTGTTGGCCTCTGGAGTCAGGCGGCGAGCCCGGAGCGTCCACCGGTTGCCGGCCGGCAGCTCGATCCGGTGGGAGCGCTCGTACTTGGTGACGTTTTTGCGATCGACAAACGAGGTGAGCACCGTCACGTACGGACCGTTGTCGGTAGATACATCGACGGCATAGTCGATTCGCACACCATTGATGTTGCCGCTGGCGTCCTGAGATTGAAGCGTTGGCCAGCTCAGGCGCACGCGCGCAGCATCGATCATGGAGTTGTTGATGGTGTACAACCAAGGCGTCGAGGTGCGCAGTTCCTGACCTACGGCGATTTCATTGCTGGATTCGGTCACACCGGCCAAGCGCTCTTGGTGAAGCTCGCCTGAGCGGAACTGCCACTTCACACCCGGATAGTTGTTCGTGCCGTCTTGCGCCTGGATAGGCGTCCCGTCCAGCCGCACAGAGCGCAGGCCGTCGACCGGCCCAACAATCGGGCCCCAGCTCCAGATGTAGACCAGCCGGGCGGTGGCAAGCGACGGAACGCTATTGGACGCAATGCTTGGCTGCTTTGGCTTGGACTGACCGCCCTTTGCCCCGCTGACGGCTCTCCGCTTCTTCGCAACTGCGCTCATGCGCTTCTCCAAAAATGCAAAAACCCGCCGAAGCGGGTTGGTTGTTCCTGATGATTCAGACGTTGTCCTGGGTGTAGATCCCCCCGGACTCTACGGCGCCGCCGATTTCACGCTCGCCGTAGAGCAGCGGATAAGGATTCCCCTGGGCGATCGTGGTCACCGCCGAGCCGAAGCCATAGCTTGGATTGTTGCCGTCTTCGTTCTTGTCGGCGGTGTTGGCTTTGGTGGTCGGCGAAAGCATCTGCACCACTCCACCCAGGCCAACCGCAGCACCGGTGGCTAGCAGCCCCATGCCAAGTGCCGAAGTAGTGCCGCCGGTGAACAGGCCGGCCACGATCAGCGCCACACCGAGGATGGTCTGGAACACCCCGGCCGACTTGCTGCCTTGAATGATCGGCATGATGCGGATCACTTTGGCGCCAGCGCCGCGCAAGTCCAACTCCTCTTCACCGATGTTCCGCTCATCGAGGAACACGGCGAACACCAGCCCCCGCTCCTCGGCGGTGCGCAGGAACTTCTCGAAGCCCGGCTTCATCTGGCAGAGCGCGCTCATCGCGTCCCGGAACCCGAAGAGATCCAGCCGGTACTCGCGACCGAAGCGCTTGCCCAGAACGCCGCCAAGTTTGATGGTCGTCATGGTCATGGTCGGTAGTCTCTGTGTCGCAGGATCAGTTTTACCCGGTTGGCCATCGACCAGCCGTAAACCTCTCGGCTGGCGAGCCGGCCAGGCATGTGATGGTAAATGAATGGGCCTGACCCGCCGAGCGCCGGTGCTCGCTCGCTGGCAAAGTGCGGGTTGTCGCCGAGGTAAATGGCGGCATGATTCGGGTGGAAGCACGGTCGCCCGATCGTCGGCACCTGTAGCACCAGCATGTCGCCGCGCCGCGCCTCTTCAACTTCGTAAAAGCCCGCGGACTTGAAGTTGTCCTCGTACAGGCTCGGCCCGTTCTCGTCTTCCCACCAATGGTCGTGGCGTTCGAAATTCGGAAGCTGCAGCCCGCCCTCGCGCGCGTACCAGTCGCGGCAGGCGCCCCAGCAATCCAGCACGCCATGAGAGAAATCGCGGCCCAGCAACGGCGCTTCGAAGCCCGACGGCTTGAACCATTCGAACTCGCCGCCCGGCCAGCCGACGATGCCCCACGGCAGTTCGTGAAGCTCGCAACTGACCCGGTCCGCCATGCTCGGCGTGGGTGCCTTGTCAGGGTGGCTATGGATGATCGCCAACACCTCGCCCAGGTCCTCGGCGGCGGCCTGGTCGCGCTCGTCGATCTGAAAGTTTTCTCGCTCCGACTTCGCGCGATTCGTGCACGGCACGTACTGGCGGCCGGTCGCGGTCTTCACCAGCAGCCCGCACGCTTCGCCCGGGTAAGCGCGCTCCGCATGGGCGCGGATTTCTTCCTGCAGCTTTTGATTGATGCGCATTGGTTACCTCGAACTTGCGATAAGGCTTGCACCCATGGAACCGCCGAAGCGACGCGTGTTGCCACGCAGCTTGCAGCTGCTCCACCACCCGCCGCACTGGTCGAGCGCGGGGTTGTCGGTGGGTTCGTTTTTCTTGGTGAACATCGCAGCCCCCATGTACGCGCAGGCCTCACCGCGGTAACCACCACGGCACGCCCACCGGCAAAGCTTGGTGATCTGCTGGGACGGCAACATCTGCCCTTCCATGTCGGTAGGACTGGACATCGAGAAAGTCAGAGAGTCGAACGTCTCCTCGGTCTTCTGCTCGATGTACCAGATGTTTTTCCGGCTCTGATTGCTTGCGGTGGGGTTGCCGTCGGGGAAGTTGGCCGCGTCCAGGTAATGGCGGAAGGTTTCGATGACCGTGAACTTCGCGCCGGCGAGGTCGCGGAATTGCAAGCACAGGGCAGTGATCGCGCCGCGCACGCCGCCAAGCTCGTTGGCGATTTGCAACGTCGGCGCCGCGGGGCGCCCGTCGCCGCGAATGTCGAAACCTTTGGCCGTGATTTGGAGCGGCGAGTAAAGCTGCCCCTGCCAGACAATGTCGCCTTCCTGTGCATGGCCGTGGAACCGCCAGAGATTGGCGCCCAGGCGTGTAGCGTCGAGCTCGAACAGCCGGATCTGGTTGCCCGGTTCGAGCTTTTGAATATCGGCGTTGTAATTCATGGGACTCCAGAAACAACAAACCCCGCACGGGGCGGGGTCAGTCATTGCTTTCAGTCAGGGGGTGTAGACCTGCTTGAAGGCGAAAGTGAGAGTGAATAGTCCGGGGCCAACAGAGCGGGGTTTGTATCCGTTGCACCGGTACCGCCCACGGACGCCACCAGGTGGCGTCCAGAGGAACGACTTGTAGCCTTCATGCCGATCGAGGAAAGCCCAGATCAGCGGCAGCTCTTCCCCCTGTTCCATTGAGCCGGTGTGCGTGAGATTCCAGACCTGGCTTTTCGTGTTGATGCCGATGCCGCCGGCCTGCACGTAACCGTCGCCAAACTCGTTTTCCCAAGTCCGCTGGGAGACGTCGCCATCGGCGCCCACCTCGACATCGTAGATAAATTCCTCGGCCATCAACCTCGCCTCCAGAGTCGCCCGCCTTGGCGCATCTCCCGATCAAGAAACTGCCCCATCCGAGCCTCAAGCGCAGCACCAATCGAATCGCCCTGCGCCTGTGCTTCCTGATTGCTCATGCCTGGCTGAGCCTGAACGGTCACTGGCGCGTTGAAAATGATGGGCGCAGGCGCCGACGCGGGCGAGCCACTACCGGCGCTCGAGCCGGATTGCCCGACCAAAGCGGCCTTCCCGTTGCTCAACGCTTCCAGGGTGCCCACTCCAATACGCGCTGTCGCGTCTGCGTTGAACACGTATTCGCCACGGTGAACCGGGCCGGCGATCTCATCTCGACGACCGTCACCGGTGTAGCCGCCCTCCATGAAGCCAGCGCCAGCCATGGCGGTCATGCCAACGGCGGAAGCAAGCGGACCCGTTACTGTCAGAGCCGTAGCCATCGCCGCCGGCGCAGCGGCCGGACCGATGATCGGGATTGCGGCTGTCGCGGCGTAAGCATTCAGACCTGCCTGCAACGACATGGCCGCAGCGTTCGCGCCGAGCATGCCTGCGGCACTCGCCTGCGTGGTTTTACCGACAAGCATTTGCACGCCCTGGTAGATTAGCCACTGCGCCGCCATGTCACCCAGCGCCTTCAGCATCGACTTCGCGAAGTTGCCGACCATATCCCCCAGCGCATCGCCGGCGTCTTCCGCACCGCTCGCCACGTCAGCGAAGAAGGTGCCCAGCTCACTGGTCCCACTGTTCAGTGCGGTCGAGGTCACATCGGCAGCGATCTGCGAGTAGTCCCTGGCCGCGTCAGCGTAGTTCGCCCATGCCTCGTTGACGCCATTCATCCAATTGGCTTGCTGCTCATCGGTGGCCGCGTAGAAGTCCTGCTGATACTGCAATCGTTTGTCGTACTCGGCCTGCAACACCGCCGTTTCATCCTTGTACAGCTGAGGGGTGATTTCCCCACTGTTGCGCTGCTTTACCAATTCGTTGACATCAGCCGCATACTTTTGGCGCATTGCCAGGTCGGCGCGCATTCGATCACGCGCCTTGTCGCCCATGCCGGCGCCGGCGAGTTCCTGTTCGTAGCCGTCCTTTGACGTACGAGTTGTCAGCCCCTGCGCGTTCTTGAACGCGGTCAGCTTCAGGTCGTCCTCGTTGGCCTTCTTCAGCTTGTTCAGAGCATCCAGCTCTGCCGCCATGCCCATCAGCTTTTTCTTCTGCGCCTCGCTGAGCTTGCCCAGCTTTCCTTCCTGAAGTTCGAACGAAAGCTTCTGAACCTCGGTGGCGTCCTTCTGCTTGTCACCGGTGGTGTTAATCAGCTCAATTTGGCGCTTGTAGCCTTCCTCGGCAGTATCGAACGATTTGAGCTGCTGCTTGGCGGCAGAGGTGCTCTCGGTAGCGTTCTTCCGCGCGGCTTTGGCGGCCGCATCATCAGATGCTTTCTGGGCGTCCTTCGCCGCTGCAGCTGAGCGAATTGCAACGACCATTTCCTTTGTAAGCAGACTGTTCTCGGCGATATACCGATTTGCCGCTTCCAGACTGGTCTTGTCCTGAGCCGACGCCAGCTGCTTAAGCAACTGATCAAGATACTTTTGCCCGGCCTCGTTTGCGCCAGCCCGGGCCGCAGCATTTTCACGCTCCGCTCGAGTATTAGCGTCTGTCTCGCCGGTGAGCTCAGCCAGTGCGGTTTTCAATTGCGCAATCAGCGCGGCCTTTTCCGCTGCTGCACCGCCGCTTTCTTCCAAAGCGTCGACCATCTCGGCAGTCACACCGGGAATTTCTCGGACCTGTTCAGCTACAGCCTTCCAGTCGACAACCATTCCAGCAGACTGATCACTCGATGCCTTTTTGATGATGTCCATTGCCGACTGAAACTCGGCAGGTAGCGGAGCGATCCCCCCCATGAAGCCGGAAGCGCCAGCGAGACCGGCATTTGTCAGACTGCTCTGAAACTCAAAAGCAATTGATCCGGCAGCCGTAGTCAGGTCGCCCTCGGCTTCCTCGATGGACGCTTTCAACTCCCTGAGCGTGACAGACTGCGTTGCCCTGTTGAGCTTGTTGAACCTCTCAACCAGCTTATCAATGGGATCGCCGAGATCACCAAGCTTCTTCTCGAGTACGCTCGTGTTGTCGCGCAGCGTGAGAAACGCAGTGGCGGCTCCAATCGCCAACACCGCGATACCCGCAGGTCCACCAAGGACTCCCATTACACCGAGAGAGGCACGACTTGCGGCAACTTGAGCTGCGGCTACAGCATTGGTTGCCCGGGTTTCCACCATTCTTGCTTCGGCGAGCTGCAGCGACATCTGCGCTTGCACGGCTGTGCCCCTCGCGGCAATTGCCTCTTTCTCTGCAAGAAAAACGGAAGTTTGTGCTTTTTGTTGGTCGGCTTGGGCCGCAAGCAGAACAGCGGCTGCTTGGGCCTTGCGCGCTACCGCATCAGCAACGGCAGCCTTGGTCGCAGAAATTGAGGCTGCTGCAGATCCAGCGAGTTGACGTAGATAACCCGCCAGAGCACCGACAGCTACAACACCAGCGATGTCCGCGAGAACTTCGAAATTATCCCCAAGCGCGCCGATACCTTTGGCCAGTACTCCAGTGCCATCAGTGGTCTCGTTCAGCCGGCCCACGTACACCGAAAACGCGTTATTGAGGTTCTGCATTGCATCGCGCACAGCGACGCCCATGCTGTCAGCCAGCAAGCCGTTGGCGTGAGCCGATTTCTGCAATCCCTCGGTGAGGATGTCGAGTGCCAGCTTACCTTGGGCACCCAAACTGCGAATCTCTTCTGCTGTCTTCCCGGTAGACTTAGCAATCGTATCGACCACGGTCGGCATAGCGGCGAGGATTGCTTGCCACCCATCAGCCTCCACCTTGCCGGTCTGAAGCGCTTTCGAATATGCATCAATTGCCGAGCTGGCTTTGTCCGCCGATGCAGAGTTCGTTACCAAAAGGAAACTGAAGCTGTCCATCACGTCCAGCGCTTGGCTGGTGCTATAACCCATCGACTTCAGGCTATCTGACGTTCGGATGTACAGCTCTTGGGCTTCAGCCAATGGCCGATAGGTACGCTTGGCCGTTTCGAGAAGGCGATCCTGTACCAGGTTGTATTCATTGACGCTGCCGGTTGCCATGCCGATCCGATCGGACATCTGGCTGAAGGAGTCAGCAGTTTCAATGATTTTGCCAACCGACGCGGCACCTACCGCGATTGCCAAGGCGTTCTTGATCACGCCCGCTGCGCCTTGGGCGCTCTCTCCCGCGCGATCAAATGCTGTATCGATACGCCCCAAACTCTTGTCGATTTTGCCAGCAGACTGACCGACGGTTGAATCCGCCCGAGCCATCTCCTGACGCAACTGCGCCGTGGTGGCCTCAATGCGAACAAGCATCCCGTGTACGTCGGTATCTGCCATGCTTTTCTCCAGGCAATAAAAAACCCGCCGTCGCGGGTTCTATCTAGTAATTAGTTCGGAAGTCATCGCTGATTGGAATTCTTCCTGTTGGCTGCATCAGTGATCTTTCGGATCCGGCGTTCCTCCTTCGCCTGTAGTCTGGCTGGATCGCTCGAGCGCCTTTGCCAAACGTAGACGACCACCAGAATGATCACGACCGAAGTCAGCGAAAACAGAACTACGTTGCCAGCAGACAACACCAGTGCGGCAAGTCCAAGGAAAAAGCCCGGCGCCAAAGCAACGGCTATGACCAAGAGCAACAAGACAATCAGAACTTGCATCAGGTTTGCCTCCATTCAAACCGATAGCCTATCAAATAAGCTCTTGATACCAAATCATGCAGCCTGCCGCCCCGTCAGCAACTGGCGCAACTTCGCCGCAACGGTCGAGGGCTTCGGCTTTTCCTTCTTCCCGCCAGGCTTGCCGCCGAAGGGGTTGGTCATTTGCGTCCATTCAAGTTTGGCGTCCATGGCCAGGAACAGCTCCGGCATGGGCGTGCGCCACGCCAGATCCGGCGGCCAGCCGAGCCAGCCCGTGGCTACGGCATACAGCCGGTCGACGTAGCTGCCATCCTCGACAGCACTTACGCCGCCCCCGGCTTCGTCTTTCCCGGAGCGGTACCGCGCGGGTTGTACAGCGCCACCAGGTAAGCGTTGAGCTGGACTGACACTTCCAGAACGCCGGCCTGCCAGACCTGTTCGGCGACAGCCTCAGCGTCCTTGCCCTTCAAGCCAGCGCCGCCGGCGATGATCACCGCGCACCCGTCGACGCTCAGCGCGTTGATTGCCTGGGACGCGCCGCGCAGACCGCCGAAGTGCGCCTCGATCACGCGAACGGCCTCAAGCGTGGGTTTCAGTGTGTAGGTCTCACCATCCAGCTCGACTTCAACGGTACCGTAGAGGGTTTTGCTCATGCGTCAGATCCTTGGAAAGCGGGGCCGAAGCCCCTCAGGTTACGGCGCAACGGCCGCCGGGAGGATTTCGAGGATGTCGGAGTTGATGCCGATCGTGACGTTGCGGCGAACCACGTTGTCAGCGGCGCCAGCGGCGACGGTGTTGTTCATGACCTTGCCACGCATGTAGAAGGTGGTTGGCAACACGGCTGGCGTTGCATCGGGGTCGCCGTCGTTCAGGGTGATCTTGATGTTGTAATCGCCCTTGCTGCGGTCCTTGTGCGCGACTTTCAGCGCAGCCTGGCCAGCGTCGCCATTGTCGAGACCTACGGTCAGGGTCATGTCGCCGGCGTCCGCGGTGCCCTTGTACTTGCGCACCCGACCGTCGCGCAGCGAGGTGAAGGTCACCGAGCTGAAGGTGTCGCCGAACTCGCCGAGGTCTTCGATCTCGCCCACTTCGACGTAGGTGTCAGCTTTGTAATCCGTTTCGGTCGTGGCGCCGGACTTGGTGCCCAGCGAGAATCGGCAGCCGGCGGCTGTGTTGAGGTTGTCATCGGCCATGGGGAATCCTCCAAAGGCACATTGGATAAAGCCGCGGTGCGGCCGGTGTTGGGTTTAATGGGTGGTGATGACGCGGACCGTGATTGATCCTTGGTACGTAACGCCGTCGGCGTCACGCTGCGCATCTGCTTGCTCAACCCTGACCGATACTGCCCGGCCAACAGCCAAAGGCAGGCGGCGCTCGTCCAGTGCTGCAACGACCTCGCCGATGATGCGCTTCACCTCGGCCTGGCCATGCGCGTCTGACCAGACCGATAGGTAGATCAGTCGTTGCTCGCGCTTGCGGCCCGCGATCGGGGAAGTGTTGGTCGAGATCTCGCGATCGATCGAGACATACGGCATGTCGGTGTCCATCGGCGCACCGTCGTAGACCGGGCATGAAACTTCAGCTTCAAGCCTGGCGAATACCGCTTCCTGCAGAGCAACAGACGGATCACTCATTGCCCGCTCCCATGCTGGCTTTGCGCAGCGTCCTGGATACCGCGGCGCGGATGTTGGCCAGCACGAATTCGCGGTTCACGTCCTTGGCTGGTCGCAACCATGGATGAGCCGGCCGGGCTGGAATGTCCGGGTACTTGCCGTAGAAAGTGGAGCCGTCGGACTTGTTCTTCGTGTCGCGGGCGCGCAATGCGTTGCGTCGGCCGGACAGCTTGGACTTGTCGCGGTTGTTGGTGTGCTCACCGCCCACGGCATTACTGTCTGCTCGACGGTATAGCGTGCCGCTGTACCCCTTCGTCCCGTACTCCAAGAAGCGGAGGTAGAAGAAGCGCTGGGTGTCACGCTTGCCCCGGATGCCGATCTCGGCGTTCAGGCCGCTCTTGGAGACGAACACCCTCAATGCAGCGGCAGCGGCGCCGGTGTCCTTCGGGATGAGTTGCCTCATCGTTGCCAGGATCTGGTCGGCACCTTCCCGCATCACGCCGACCAGCTCGTTATCCATCGTGGCGTGGATGTTCCGCAAGGTTTTGCGCAACTTGAAATCGCCGGACATGCGCGACCGTCGGGCGGCCATGGTTTACTCCTTGGCCTTGGCCGGTTTATCTGCCGGAGCAGCCTCGGTCACTGGCGTCACCAGCCCGCGCTGAATGAGGTCGGCGCCGAGCTTGGCGTCGACCACGAACTCTTCGCCTTTTTCCCGATCGCCAGTGGCGCCCGACAAGGCGCCCAGTGCAATAACTTTCATAAATTCACCCTCAAGGATTGGGAACGTTTGAGCAGAGCAGCCGGAGCATGCTGTGCTCGTTGTCGATCAGCGCGGCGCCGATCAGGTAGGTGGTGGTGATTCCTTTCGCCGTGTGCACGATGCGATTTCCTGCGACGGCATCGGCCCTTGGCCGGACGCGGATCTCGGCGGTGACCACAGCCTTCAGCTGCTCGGCCACCGGCGCAATTCGCCCGGTCGGAATGGTTATCTCAGCCCACACTTTTCCAACTTCAGTCCAGACGACTTTGAAGCCGCCGGAACCGTTCGGGGTGCGCACCTCTTTATGGATGGCGCACCGGTGACGCATCGGGCCTGCTCTCATCAGAAACGCTTCCTTGGCCAGAGAAGTCGGTCAACGGCCAGCGGAACAGCCGATGAGATAGTGCCGATCACCACGGCCTCGCGGTTGGCGTACCAGTGCCCAACGAGCAGCAGTACCGCCTGCTCGACGTCCGGGGTGAACGCCATTTGCTCAGGACCGGTCGGCGCCGATTCGACGAGCTCGCGATCACAGTGCATGGCCACGTGCGCCTTTGCGGCCTCGAGGTAACCGGTGATGAGCGAATCCTCGTCGTCGCCGTCTACTCGCAGGTGGAGCTTCACGCGTGCCAGATCGATCATTTACTTGTTCTCTTTCGGGGCCGTTGCCTTCGATTGCTTGGGCGCGGAAGTCTTCGTTTTGCCATCACCGTCGACTTCCTCCGCCAGCCCCTTGCCAATCAGGGTATGGCCGTATTCATCATCGACTTCGTCGAACACTTGGCCAGCCCTCACCGAACTCGAGTCGGCACCCAGCAACGTCGCGTTACCGGCGAATCCCCACAATGCTTTGATTTTCATCTTGCCTCCTGAAACGAAAAGGCCGGCACAAAGGCCGGCCATCGAACGCTGCGGGTGTTAGGCCGCGACGGTGAAGCGGCCTTTGACCAAACCTTCACGACGGCGCACGCCCAGGCCGAGGCGCTCTTCAACCAGCAGCGCGCGTTCGTTCTTGATGAACTGATCGTTGATCAGGCCCATCTTGAACAGGAACGACATGCGATCGAACAGCACCGACGAGCGAGCGAAGTTCGCCACCAGGAACTCGCCACCGGTGTCGGCATCACCCTCATCGACACTGTCGGAGGTAACTACCGGGCGCCCCCACAGAACCGGGGTGACCAACCCTTGCAGGTTCGCGAACAGATAGCGGTTCTCGCCATCCTTCTGCAGCTCAATGTTCATCCAATCGAGCTCGGTCATCACAATGCCGTCTGCGGACAGCATCGATTGCTTGCGAACCTGGTAGATCGCCCGGCGTACCAGATCGATGGCGGTATCGCCAGCTTTGGTCAGCTCCGCGTTGTACACGGTGGCCTGGGTCATCAGGCCGTTCAGGTTCTCGCCGGTGCCGTCGCCCTTCAGGATCTGACGCTCTTCCTCGAGCTTGAGGTCGTAGCGCAGAAGCTCCTGCAGGTAGGCCATCAGCTGAGGAACATCGTCCAGCGCCTCGTCGGTCACGGGCATCCAGACGGCGATCTTTTTGACCCGGTCGGTCTGGGTCGTGAAGGTCACATTGCTGGTTGGCTTCAGGCCACCTTCCGCCACTGGTGCGGCGCCGCGGGTGTGCAGGTTTTCTTTGAAGTAGGTGTAGTTCTGGCCGGACACCGGAACGGTGGTTAACAGATCGCGGATGCGCAGCTCCTGGCGGATTCCAGGCTGAATGACCGGGTCATAGTTCGGCGCAACGATGCCGGCGCTGGTGACCTTCATTTCCTTCATGCTGGCCATGTCGGATTTGGTCACTTCGATATCGGCCAGGGAAACGCTCTTCGCCTGCAACGATTTATAAGCATCGTCGTTTTTGACCAGGTCGATGAAGCTCTTGGCCTCGCCGGGCTGGCTGCGCAGCTTGATGCCCTTTTCTTCCAGCTTCTGGACCTGCTCGATGACACGTTCGATTTCGCCCTTCTGGGTTTCGATCTGAGCCTTCATCGCGCTGGTGACGGTGTTGCCCTTTTGCAGTTCATCGGCAACAGCGTCGTACTTTTTCTGCAAACCAGTGAAGCCGTCCTTCAACTGAGTTTCGAGCGTGGCTTTTACTTCTTGGATTGGATCGGTCATGGCGACACCTTAAAAAAATTGTCAAAAGTGGTGGAGAGTGATTTCAGCCCTTCCACGATCGCCGTGGCCTCAGTTCCACCATCACGGTGCACTGCGGAGTAGCCGAGCGAGGCGACTGCTGCCGCCTCCTTCTGAGAAAGGCCCATGCGATCGCGCAGGGCCTTCTCAAAAATTCTGATGTCCGACTTAACGTCGGTGACTTGCGCCTCTGGGTTCATCCCGAAAGGCACTAAAGATGCTTCCCAGAGTTCTGCCTGCTTGATGATGCGGATGGTCCGGCCTTCCCGCTCTTCGTATGCCGCCAGGATCGTGTTGAAGCCGATCGACATACTGTCGAGCGTGCCCTCTTTCATCAGCTCGTAAGCATCGCGGGCATAGCTCACTGCCAAGTTGACTTTGCCTTTGATGTAAAGCCCGTGGCTGTCTTGGGTAAAGTCTGCGGAACCCACCAGTCGAGTGAGGTCGTGAAACAGCGCCAGCTTCAGACGGCCGCCGCGAGTGGTCTTTACCTTGGTGAATGCGCCCGGGAGGATGACGTCATCACCCAGGTCAACATTGTTGAACACCGCTGCATATCCCTCGAAGTTACCGGCGTCATCACTGGCCTTTACTTCAAAGGGCACTTCAATCTTGCTGAACATTGGTCTGCATCTCCCACCGGGTGACCCGGTCGTATTCTTCGCCAGCCAGCGGAGGAAGGTTTTCTTTACGGCGGACCTCGTTGATGGTCATCCAGCCAGAGCCGCCGGAGCCGCCGAGGGCGCCCTTGTAGTAAGTGGCCCGGCCCGCGCTATCTGCGCGCAGCAGCCCCTCGACAACGAACTCGACGAATAAGGCAGTTCCTGCGAACAGCTTGTCGTTGATCTCGTCTTCGATAGCCTTGATGTAGGGGCTCAAGCCGAACGTGATGAAGCCGCTGGTTTGTTGCTCCAGGTTCGATCCCATGATTGAGGTCTTGCCTGCGCGGTTGGCCAGGTAAAGTGGAACGCCCCAGATGCCGGCGAGCGCTTCTTCTTGGAACTGCTGGGACTCGATGAACTGGCTGTCCTTCTGGGTCATACCAGCAGGCACGATGGTCGGGCCGCCTTCGAGCAACCCCATTTTCCCGATGTCCTCCACGTCTCCGTCGCGGATCTTCGGAAATTTGTTCAGCACCTGGTCGCGCTGCTCAGATGTGAGGAAGTTCTCGTAAATGACGTAGCCGCCGGTGAAGCCGCCCTTTCGCATAAAGCGGGCTGACCAATCCTGTGCCGCCTTGGCCAGGCCCATGGCTTCCTTGTGAAATTCAACCGGTGAAAGGCCGCAGATTCCGTCAGCGCTGAACAACTTGAAATGCAGCATGTTCTGAGGCGAGACAGGGAAGCGCTTGCCGTTGAGGGTCACCCAGTAGAGCAGATCGTCCTCGGTATCGATTTCCACGGCATCCGCGCCGACCGGCACCAGGCCGATGAAGTCGCCATTGTCAGCGCGCTCGATCAGCGCATAGCCGTTGCCACGCAGGGCCATGTTCACCACGGCTGCCTTGATGAAGTTCAGCATCGTCATGTACGGGTTTGGCTTGGCCAAAATCCGTAACGCACGCTTGTTTTCCTTCACAAGAATTCGCCCGGCGGGCTGATCCTCGAACAACTTCAACGGCAGCCCTGAAACCGTCTCACTGAGGATCTTGATGCAGGACCAGACAATGGGGATTGCCATGGCTTTCTTGGGGGTGATCACTGCTCCAGAACGTGTCTGGCCGCCGATGTCTGTCTGAACCTCAACGTATTCGCCCGTCTTGGGATCGTTGAAGCCAAAGAAACTCCAGCTCATTGGGTTGTACCAGCGAGACGCCATATTGAACCTATAGAAGTCCGGAAAATCCGTTTTGGAGGTAATCGTCGATGCTGCCCTTGCTCTCTTGAGGAGCGCCCAGGGTGGCGCCGAACGCCATCGCGAGCGCTGACATTCCGTCGATGCGCCCGGTAGCTTTGTCCTTTGCGAACTTGCGGCCGCCAGCCGGATCTTTCTGAATCACCGCGTTGGCCGCGCACATCGTCAGCACTGGGTGCATGCCGTGCCGGACCCGGCCGTTCAGCAGCTCTGACTCCAGCGCGTCAATTGCCGGGGCCATATCCTTGAAGCCTTGGCCGTACTCGACCAACGGCAACGACACGCCCTGCGCCTCAGCGTCCCGTTTGAAAAGGTCGATGCGGTACCGGTCGAAAGCGAGCGACACCAAGTCGCCGCCCAGCTCGCCAAGGATTCGCGCGATGTCTGCAGCAACAAACGCGTAGTCGACCGTGGCGCCCGGCGTAGTGATCAGCAATCCTTCTCGGGCCCAAACCTCGTACGCCGCCCGGTCGCGTTTCGCGCGATCCGCCAAACCAACTTCCGGAGTCCAGAAAAACGCCCACGCACACCAGTCCCCGTCGCGCTTACCGATCAGGACAAGCGCGGTAAGGTCGGTCCTGAATGACAGGTCCAGGCCGCCGTAGAGATCAAGGCCGTCCGGTGAATCCGGGTCGCCTCCGCATGACTCCCACACCCCTTTGGAAACAAAAACAGAAACCGTCGACACTCGCTGGTTCAGGCAGAGGTTGCGGAAAGTGTTCTCGGACGCCGGCATTCGGTTCGCCCTGTCGGCCTGTTTCTGCAAATCTTCCAGGGAGCGGAACGTTCCCAAAGCCGGGTTGGCCGCGCGCCACGCTTCCCTGTCGGTGAGCTTGCAGTCCTTCGGCGCCTGATAAACGTGACTGACAATGTGCGGATCTTGCGAGCGCTCGGCGTCGTCGAGCCAGATGCTGAACAAGTCGCTGTCTTGCGCGGCCTGCGTACTGATTGCGATCAGCAGTGGCGAATCGTGAGCGCCCTGAGCGGTTGTTATCGCGTCGATGAAATCGCTCTGGGGACCTCGAACCTGGCCTACCTCATCAAGGATCGCCAGCACTGGCGACAGCCCGTGAGCTGTCTTGCCCTCCGCCGCAAGCGCACGGAACTCAACATTGAGCGGAAGCCCGATCAGTTGTTTGCTACTCGGGACGATGTGGATGATTTCTTTCAGATCCGGGTTCAACTGGATCATCTTTACAGCTAGCTTGAACACGACCCCAGCTTGATCTCGGCTCATTGCGCCGGAGACGATCTGCGTATTGAGCACTGCCTCGGGGCCAACCAAATGGGCCAGAAGAATCCCGGCGATCAGGCCGGTCTTTCCGTTCTTTCGGGCGATGCTTAAATACGCCGTGCTGGTGCCGGCCGGGTTGTCATAGATGGCCAGGATGAAATCCTTTTGGAAGTCATCCAGCACCAGCGACTGTCCAACGTGCTTGCCTTCCGGGACACGACAATATTTCTCGATGAACGCGATGACTTTCTCACCGCGCGTTCTGCGCCGGGCCGCCATCAGTGCATCGCTCTCGGGATCAGATCGTCGTCGTCCTGATTCGCCAGCACCTTCTCGGCTGCTCGTTGCTTGGTCGCCTTCTTGCCTTGGTCGCGCGACTCGCCTTGGGTCGCTTGGGCATGCACTTGCAGTGTCCGGCTCAACGCCACAGCGCGACGGCTCAAAGTCTCCAGAAGGTTATGCTTGGGATTGATCACCTGAGTACCGCGATCATTGGTCAGAACATCACCCTCGATATCGATCTCTTTCTGCAGGCGCTCGATGTCAGACAGACATCTGGCAAGGTTGCCGGCTAGGACCAGGTCGGAATCGGTCCAGCTCTCTCGCGTGCGCGCGCGCACAATGGAATCCCAAAACGGCTTGTCGGCTTTGCGGATGTTTACGAAACTGGGTGGCTTCAGCGGCCCGGCGGCTGCGGCCTGCATAGCAGCAACCGCCGATGTCGCGCTATCGGAGCGGGTGCGCTTGGCTGTCATAGGTTTTCTCAATCGTGCCGCGTTGTGTTTTGGCGGCGTTTTCCGGGTTAGAGATGAAGAAGAGGGTCGAGGGCGGTCCTATGTGGCGAAAAACCTCATATTTTGACCTCCCCCTAGGGGCACTGACGTGCTTCAGCCGATCCCGTCATGGATTCGCTCAATCGCGGTTCCAGTGATGATTCGGATCGACTGGGATGCCTGCCACGTCGTGCCCTGGCAGGATGCCGGTCCTCTCCTGCCTCTGCTTGGCGCTGTCATGACAGGGCTTGCACAGGCTCTGGAGATTCGACGCATCAAAGAACAGACTCTCATCACCCTTGTGAGGTTTGACATGGTCGACGGTGTTGGCCGCTTCGACAACGTCCATTGCTCGGCACATGCGACAGGTTGGCTCTGCCTGCAGCTGGTGCCAGCGCAATCGATACCAGCGCTTCGTCTTGTACAGATGGTGCCAAGGGGATGCGTTCGCCAAAGTAGCCTCATGCGTCTCGATCAACTCGAGCGGCCCGTCGTCCTCACGCTCTACTTGGTCTATGGTGTCTGTCTATTCATGCAGTAGGACGCGGCAGATGGCCGGTGAAGTCGATGCACATCAAGTAGTGCAAGCAGCCCGTGAATGGGCGGGAAGATCCGACCGCGATCCGGTAATGGTCGCCGCCGATGTCCTATCGGTAATCAACAAGCTGCATCGTAGGTACAACGAAAAGGCTTACAGGCGCGAACTAACAAAGCTCTACCGGATGTACTGTGATTCATGACTGCCGCGGATCTGCCTAACCACATTCCTACGTGTAGCGACACAATTTGCACCCTCGCGAAACGTGTCGCGACCTATGGTGTTTGCCGCTCGACGGCTTCGTTGACCTTCTCCGCTGCCTTGCTCGCCGTGTCGGCTGCCTGGACTGCTGAGTTCGATGCCTCTTGCACCTTTACTGCGGCGTCTTGTGTCTTCTCGGCAAGGCTATTCAGCCGGACGTCACGCTTACCCAATGCAGCGTCATAAGCGCGGCGCACTTCGGCGAGTTGCTTCGTCTGCTCACTGCTGGCTGACCACACGCCAGCCTGGTAACCGAGGATCAGGCCGCCGGCGAGCAGCAGCGCGGCGATCACCCAGATCTCAGCCCGGCGCCACCAGCGGCGAGCAATGAACTCCATTGCGCATCTGTCCATCAGTTGATGCCTCCCAGCTTGGTACGCAGACGGGCGATTTCTTCGCTCTGCGAGGTTACCGTTGCGGTGAGCTGTGCGACGTGACTGGTGAGGGCTTCAATCTTGCCCTCCATCCGACCTACCGCAGCGGCGAGCTCGTTGCGCTCTTTGGCGAACTGATCGGCACGGGCCTCCGCTTCCTTCCGGGCGGTGCGCTCTGAGTCGAGGAGTTCGTTGAGGCGGCGGACGGTGCCGATATCGGCGTTGTCCATCGCTCGGTCTGCAGCATCCTTCGAGAGGAACTTGCGCAACCAGAGGAAGGCGCCCAGCAATACGGTTCCGGTACCGCCCAGCCAGGTAGCTGTGCCTGGGCCGAGGTCAGTAGGGTCCATCCGATACTCCAGAAACGAAAAAGCCCCGGCGGATGCCGAGGCTTGAAAAGGGTACAGAGGGCTGGTGCTAATCGCCGGCTAGTTGGCTTCAATAAAATCGTGGCCAGCCCAGGTCATCTCAAAGTTGTCGTCGTCATGATCAACGCGCGTGACCTTCACGAAACCTGCCGTTTCAAGAAGGTGCAGGTGATAACTCACTGCTGGTTCAAGGCCATTTCCTTGGTGGTCATATTTCTCAGCGAAAACGCCGAGAATCTCGCTGCGATAAAGCCCTCCACCTCCGTTATCTTCGGTGGATATAACTTCGAGTATTTCTTTGGCCAGCGCGTTGTTTCTTTTCATGAGCGAATCCTTGCAATTGATGCCAAGTGGCCACGACAAGACTACAACACCTTCCTGAAACGAAAAAGCCCGACGCAATGGCCGGGCTTTCTCTGTTGTGTCGCGCTTGAAAAGCTGAACACGGTGCCATGAAAACAGGTGTTTATCCGGCAGGAAAGAATTTTTTACGCTGCGAGGCGAATTTCCTCGATCGCGCAATCAATCCACGCAACACCGGCCTTGATCACCTCCCGCGCTGAGCGTTCGGACATCCTCGCCGACTCGCCAACCCTGACCATCGTCCACTTCGCGCCGAAGTACAGCCAGATGAAATTACCCATCTGTTCATCACGCTGAGCCAACTTCGCCACCGCGCGATCAACCACCAAGGCCGTGTCATCCGTGACGCAATAATTCTTCACGCCGCCCTCGGTCACGTTGTTGTCACGGATCAGCGCGTACAGCGGTGACACGTACCGGGGCACACCCATTCCATCCATGCGCCACCAGCCCCACTGCTCCAGTAAGTATTCAGTGTCACCCAATGGCTTGTCTGCGTACGTTCGTTTTTTCATGCTGCCTTCCTCGGGTTTGGCTCATCCATGCCGAACAGCTCCCGCAGCAGCTTGTTGGCGATCTTGTTTTTTGCGTTGCCTTCAATAATCCAGCGCCGGGCGAAGTCCTCGAAGCCCAGGTTGGCGCGGGACGCGTGCCAGTCGGCAATGATGTCCATGAAAGCCGCCGAGCCGATTCGGCCATTGGTCTTTTCCAGCAGCAGGCGATTGCCCTGTTTCAGGAACTGGCACTCGACTGGGGTCAGGCTTTTGCGCGGCAGCGCCGCCGTTACGTTGTTCATAGCGTGGCACTCCAGACTTTCAGATATTCGTTGGTATTCATGTTTTTCCGGGCTTGGGCGGAAAGCGCGAGGTTCCACGCTCGATACGCTGCCGCCGGCGAACTGCCAATGCCCATCCATGGCCTGCCTTTGGCAAAACAGCAGTAGGTGGAATCCCGGCCGATGATGGTCGCCTTTGGCGGGCGCCCAGTGAAAACAGTTTTCCGGTGGCCCAGCCAGTCCTTGACCGCGGGCCAAATGATTTGCTGTTCTGCTTTCGAGAAGTCCGTCTTGCCGTTGTTTTCATGCACCTCGGCAAGGCCATAGTCCTCGTTCGCGACCCAGAGCCGGAAACCGCTCGGCACATGCAGGATGTCGTACCCCTTCCGCGCCCAGGCCCAATCATCTGGAAAGTCACGGATAGACGCTGCGATTAATTCAGCTTCCAGATACTCGGGGGCCTTCACCACCACCGCACCTTTCGGGAGGATGTATGCCCTTCCGTGCTCCAGCGATGGGGGTTGTTCAACCTCCACTTTCATTGTTTCGTCAGTTGGCGCGCCAGCGGTCTTGGGCAAGTGAATGGCGACGTGGCCCGGTTCGAGCGATCTATCACCGGTCAACCGGCGAAACAGCTTTTGCACTTCGGAAATCATGCTTTTTTCCCCCTGTACTGACTGGCGAACGAGCGGCCCATTTCGACCTCCTCGTTGCTCGGCTCACGGTTGCCGGCGAAGTTGACGAAGCGGGCGTACTGGCCCTGCTGCTGAACGAGACATGAACCGACCGGCGCGTGCCTGCACTTGGGCATGATCAGCTCGGTGACGCCGTTCTGGCCTTCCTCCGAATCTATGTCGCGATGTACGAGGATGATGCAGTGGGCGTCCGCCTCGATCTGTCCGGAGTCGCGCAGATCCGAGGCGATCGGCTTCTTGCCCGGGCGCTTGGTCGAGTCGCGGTTGAGTTGCGCCAGCAGAATCACCGGCACTTCCAGCTCCTTGGCGATGTTCACGATGCCGGTCGAGATCTTCCCCAGTTCCGAGGTGCGGTTGAACGCCTTGCCGTCCGAACCGATCAGGCCGATGTAATCGATCACCACCACATCAAGGCCGTGCGTGCGTTGCACCTGGCGCGCGATGCTGCGAATGCGCGCCACCGTCAGCCCGGACTTGTCACTGATGAACAGCGGCTTACCCGTGATCTTGCTCACCGCCGAGGTCAGCCGCGGCCAGTCGTCGTCCTGCAGCTGGCCGTCATCAAGTTTGCGGAGATCGATCCCGCCTATTGACGCCAACACACGGTTCCCCAGCTCTTCCTCGGGCATTTCCAGGGAGAACACCATGCCTACACCCGCGCCGCTGCACGCGATGTGCTGGGCGATCTGTAACCCAAGCGTGGTTTTGCCGCTCCCCGGCAGCCCGGCCACGATGGTGACGGTTTTCTTCCGCAAGCCGCGGATCAGCTTGTCGAGATCGACCAGCCCAGTTGAAAGCCCAGACTCCAAGCGCCCATTGAATTTGGAGTCGATAACGTCGATGTTGCGCTGGATTACGTCATCCAAGCGCTTGTAGTCAGGCTCACCGGTCTGCAGGTCTCGCAGATCCGCCATTGCCTGCTGTGCGCTGGCGATGATTTCGGCGACGGGCCGATTCTCGGTTGCCAACTCCCGCACCGCGTCGGCGGTGTCCACCAAGCGGCGCAGCACGGCCCGCTCGGTCACAACCTTGGCATATGCCTTCCAGTTGGCGGTGCTGGGCGTGTTGCGCGCCAGCTCGGCGGCGTAGGTCAATGTGCGAGTGCCGCTCGGCAGGTACTCGGCGAAGTCGTGCAGCGTTACCGGGTCAACCGGGCTTCCAGTGGCATGGCAGCCAATCATCATCTGGAACAGGGCGGCATTCTCCGGATCGTGAAAGTCCGCCGCCGATACCTGGCTGGTGATGGCGTCGAACAGCTCCCCATCCAGCAGCATCGCCCCCAGCAGAGCGTGTTCAGCCTCATCGCTGAACAGTTCGCGATATTCACTCATGCGGTTGCCCTCATCGAAGACCAGCTGAAGCCGACGGCCTGACCACCGTTCTGACGCAGGCGATCGAGTGCGCGGTCGCCGATGAACTGGCCGAGAGCGCTGGCCGGCAGGTTGGACACCGCCACAGTGGGCAGGACAAGCTGATACCGGCGATCGATGATTTCGTGCAGCAAGCCCAGCTCGTATTCGCTCCCCTTCTGCGCGCCGATCTCGTCGATCACCAGCAGGTCCAAAGTCGCCAGTTCGTTGATCACGTCGCGCTCGGTGTAGTCAGCACCGCGCACCATCGCGCCCTTGGCGATGCGGATGATCTCTGCAGCCGAGACGATCAACGCCGTGGCGCTGAACTTCCGGATGACGTGCTGCGCCATGCCACTGGCCAAGTGCGTCTTCCCTGTACCGACATTGCCGGCCAGGATCAGCGAGCGGCCGGCGCGGTAGTTCTCTTCGAATTGATCAACGTACGACTGGCAGGTCGACAAGGCACGGATCTTTTCCAGCACTGCACCGGTGGTGAAGTTCTCCAGCGTGCACTCCGCGAACCGCGGCGTAATGCCCGACCCGATCAGCAGCTCGTTCAGCGTCGCTGCTTTACGGCGGGCCAGCGCCTCGGTGTGAGCTTCGCTGCGTTTGTCGGCGGTGTTCATCGCCTCCCACTGGCACCGGCGGCAAGCGCGCACCAGATAGGACCCGTCGAACTGCTCGACCTCGGCGCCGTCGACCGTGCCATGCACCGGGCACTGCGCCTCGAAGAAGCGAACATCCGGCACGCGGCTGAACTTAGAAATTGGTTTGGCCATGTGGCACCTCCGGATAAGCGTTTGCTTCGTGTTGCGGCAGGTTGGTGAAAGTCGAAGGCTTCCCTCCCTTCGCGCCAGCGCCTGGCAGAACCGACTCGGGATAGATGTCCGACCAGCTGCTAGTGGTGGACTTATCCAGCACGGCGTCCGGCTCGGGATGGTTGGCCAGCTTCTTGGCGATCAGCTCGCAGGCACGGAGTGTCAGAGGCGCCCGTTTGGCCTTCCGCATTTCGCAGAAGTCCGCCCACGCTTTTTCGGAAGCGTTCGCCGGTTTGGCAGTGAGCGGATCGAACTTGCCAGTCTTCCCTCGAGACCCAGCAGACTTGTCTGCGCCTTCTTTTGGTTTATTAACGGATAGATGACGGATAGATGACGTATTGGGTGCAGCTGCTGCACCCCGTTCTGTCGTCATTTGCACCCCGTTCTGTTCTGAGCTGCACCCCGTCGCGTCTTCATCTGCACCCCGTTCGGAGCGGGGTGCATCTGGTGCACCCCGTTTTTCGATGAGGTCATACACCACCGGGCGACGGTCGTGGCGGTCGATGTATGCGGCCGCGATTGACTGGTTGCCACGGCGAATCAAGCCAGCAGACTCCAATGCATCCAGCTTGTAACGCACCGTGCGTTCGGAGAGACCGGTATCGACCGCCAGGGTCAGGGCGGAAGGGAAGGCTCCACGCCCATCGCTGCCTGCGTAGTTGGCCAGGCAGAGCAGGACGTGCCGGCATGTGGAGTCTTTGATCTCCTGCTGTTCCAGCGCCCACACCATGGATTGGATGCTCATAGATCCAACTCCCCCGTAACGCGACGAATGAAGGCGTCGTAGGTCTCAGCCATCACCAGTCCCTGATCTTCCAGCGCTTGGCGGAGCGCTTTCGCCGATCCGTACATCACCCAGCGATCGCGCTCTGGCAGTCCCTTGAATTGGCTGTAGCTCGGCCAAGGGCCGGCGATCACCGATACGGGGCCTTTCTCGGCGGTTGTCGTTTGCGGGAGGCGGTTCATTGCAGCGTCTCCCCTGGCTTGCGGCCGATATGGGCTGCCATGGTTTCCATTGAGCCGCCAGACAGACGCAGGACCAGAAGGCGAAGCACGGTAGTCGCGTTGATCGCCTCCACTGCTACGGTGGCTGAAATCGCCGCGTTGGAAGCTGCAATTGTGGCGCTCGTCCCGAGCCTTATCTGGTCGCTCGAATTGAAAGCAGTGCAGGCCAATGCCAAGTCGCTATGTTCGTCGAAGTACTCGGGCGGCAATGGCGAGGTCAGCGATCTACCCGTAGGGATGAGCGTTGGCGGCATTTCCGCGCCAGCCAACAGTGATTTACTCGCGACCTCCCAGTGCTCGTTCGAAACAGCCAATGCGTCGGCACCTGTCCTGCGCTCGAAGAGAACCTTGAGCGCCCAGTAAGCTTCGATCAGGCCGACGTATACATCGTCCCCTTCTTCGATCTTTCCGCCCTCCTCGACAAACTCAGTGGCGTCTTTCACGCTTTCGAAGCATTTCAGCAGCAGAGCGGCGTCGGCGAATTTTTCGAAGTACTTCTGATCGATTGTTTCGGCCTGCGCGGGCTTGGGAAAATCGATAACTTTACTCATGCGGAAGTCCTCTGGCGCAGCTTGAACCGGCCTTGCTGAATGTCTGGATGGGTGGCTCGCTCGGCCGTGACGAAAGTGCACTCGGCAACGAACCGGTCGAAGCGACGGGTGATGTCGGCTGTTGGCCAGATCGCGTATGGCTGGGCGCCGTCGTCGGCGTGAGCACTGCGCACCATGGCGAACGGCAGCGGCGCGCCCGGGATATCGCGCATCACGGCGTTGACCACCCACGGCGGGATGCCATGGCGCAAGTTGATGCGCTCGCGGATGGTCGTCATGGATTCGAAGCCGGCAGGCCTTGAGTCGAGGTAACGGACCTGCTCGACCTGGGCTACACGGTTTTCAATACCCGCCACCGCCTGCTCGGTCTGATCTTGGCGGCGCTCCATGTCCACCAGCAGCTGGGCGTTGGCGAGCAGTTGCTCGGCCGGGCTCAATTTTCGCTGGTAGCCACCGGTCTTGCGGACGCTCGGCAGCACCTCGCCCACCACCCACTCTTCGAAGGCCTCCGCCGCTGGCATCTTCGAACGCATGATCAGTCGGTAAACATCCCGCTCAGGCATGATTTTCGTCATCTGGTCGCCGCCTGCGGAAGGGATGAGGATTTCCCTCACTCCCTTGCAATGAGTGCGGACAGCCTCATGAGGGTTGGAATACTCAAGCAGATCGGCGACATCCTTGGCGACAAACCATGGCTCACCCTGGGCATCGGTGATCACGCGGATCTCAGCGCCGCTGAAATTGAAGGGGGTCAGGTTCATTGAACGCCTCCGGCGGAATGCCCGCGCGGGAAGAGGCACTCCTCAATGGCGGTCGCACTGCCATCCGCGTTCGTGGTGACAAAGACTTTTCGCTTGAGGCCTAACGCCTTACTGATGGTCGTCGGAGAGACGCCAAGCAGACGCGCTACATCTCGCTGGCGGCCCTTGGCGAATGACTCCAGTGACACTCGGGACGGAACCAAGTGATCAATGAGTGGAGCGAGCGCGCTTTTCGCGAACGCTTTTTCAGTGCGTTCTTCCAGCGTCTTGACCTCGCAGTCGAGCTGGTTGTGCCAGTCATCCGCGTTGTACAGCGCCAAGTCCGCCACCTTGGAATATTGGTGGTCATTGCGGCGATCAAGCTGATCTCGAAGCACGTAAAGAACCCCGCGCAGCCAGTCAATTTGCTCCATAGCGCAAGCGATCTGGAAAATCGCGTCCTGAGCAATCTGCTTTTGCTCGTTCATGCTGCACCGCCTTGGCCCTGCGCGGCCTCGATTCCGGCGTGAGATGCATAGACGAGCGCCAGCGCCGCGTCAGCTGCCAGATAAACGAGAGTCGCTTCGTGCGTGCACTCCGAGACATTCATGAGCGACCGCAAGCCGGCGCAAACCGACTCCAAATAGCTGCTCGCTGCGTCGAGAGAGTCAACTACCGGAACCCCACCAACGGCTGCTAAAACCGCATGATTTCCGTTCACGCAGTGCTCATGCTCAAGCGTAAGGATTTGAGCTTTCATTGAAGAGCCTCCCCTGCGGTTGCCGCGCCCTTCTGGACAGACCAGACCAACGCGCTGACCGTCTCGGCGAGGAACCCGAGCGCTGCCATGCCGTCGCAGTAAGCAAGTTCGCCCATGTTCAGGGAGTCATGCATGTGGCGGCAGATCTGACCAAGGCCAGACGACAAGACCTTTGCGGTTTGCAAGGCGTCCTCGGCGTTCGCACCAGGTGAAACGTTCAGCAGTTGAATGCCGCGGTTGTCGATCGGGGTATCGCAAAACCCGACATGAGCTGTACGCAAATCTTGCGGCGGCGGTGGGTTGGTGCTATTTTCTGATTTCATTTTGGTTTTCCTGAAGCAAAGTGATACCGAGACACCCGTTGGCGCGGGTGCCGACTTGAAGGCTCGACTTAGGTCGGGCTTTTTTGTGCCTGGCGTTTAGGTTTCCCTATCATCCACGACGCAAAATTAATGCTACCCCCCTCCCCTGAGAGGGCTGTCACCTACCCGGGTCGGGCGGGCGGAATAGTTGTTCGAGCGCGCATATCACATCTCCAAAAATTGCAACTCATGCCTAAACAGTGCGAAGGCAGGGGACCGCTTTAACGATTAAAAATCTGCGCAAAGGGGGATTTGTCGCCTTTTCAATTGAACTCGTCGCAATTAATGAAATTTCACGAAAAATGAGGGGCCGCGCATTGCGCGGATCGCTGTTTGCGCATGCAAAAACTTTGGGCTCGCCGTTCAATTTCCAGTGAATGCGACGCTCGATGGTTTGAGAAGTCATGGCGATACTTTCTCTGGACTACTGGATGAATTACCAGCAGGAAGGGTGGACTGAACCCCGGGCGAGATGAGCTGTACATTTGCGCTCAAGGTCGGCGGATTCTCAGCCTCAACCTCTGATTCCCAAGGAAAGTCAGGGCACAACGAACAACGGCGAAAAACCCCCTTGGTGACAGATTCAATACGGGCTGCAATTTTCGGAGAAATCGAATGTTTGCCCCTCACCCAGCCTGAGACTGTGGTTTGGTCAATATTCAGGGCAGTAGCGGTCTTCTGCTGGGTGCCGAAGTAACCCACCAACTCCTCTATGATTGTTCCCATTACGGATACCTTTTATGAGCTTTCCCCTAGCGTATAGCATGGGAATACTCATTTGCAACCGTAGGGGAAATCCCTTGAAGATATGGAAATGAATTACAGCCAAAGAATCAGAGCAGCAAGAAAGCACGCCGGGCTCACTCAGTCAGAGCTCGCTCGTCTCGTTGGGATCGATCAGACCTCGATCTCCAATCTTGAAAGAGGAAAGTCGCAAGGCTCGTCACATACGGCCAGCATTGCACGTGCTTGTGGTGTGAGCGCTATCTGGCTCGAAGCCGGCCTCGGCGAAATGACCGCCGACTTTGCGATCATTGATCGCCCTACCCCTAGTAATGCCAAGGCTGTAGGTCCGTTCAACATCTGGGATCATGAAACGCCCTTGCATGAATCCGAAATCTACCTTCCCTTCTTGCGCGAGGTTCCAGAAGAAACAAACAAACACCATTTCAAAATAGTAATGGTGACGGATCACAAGCTTCGCTTTGACCGGCAGATCCTCCAGCGGCAAGGCATACATACCGAAGATGCTGTCTGTGTCGCTGTGCTTGGAAATAGCATGGAACCGGTTATGCCCGACGGGAGCACGGTAGCGATCAACATGGCTAGCACAGATGTGGTTGATGGGAAGATTTACGCCATAGATCACGACGGCCATTTGAGGGTGAAGGTCTTGTATCGGCTTCGACAGGGCGGAATTCGCCTACGCAGTTACAACCAGGCGGAGCACCCAGATGAGGAATATACCTTTGAGGAACTCATCGAAAACAAGCTCGTTATCTTGGGCAAAGCGTTCTGGTACTCCGTGATCCTCTAGGTAATTGGTCATAAATCTGACCGGCTTCGGCCGGTTTTTTTCCCCCTCGGACTAACCAATCATAGATAATATGAGCATACCCCTTGACTTAAAATAGGGGATATCTCATATTTGCTCCATCGCAGCATTGCATGGAGCTTACCTAATGATCACCCAAACCATCACCGCTCACGGTTTCACAGGATTTCTCGGACGTGGTGCCGCACCTCGCGAACTGGAATGCCTACTGGCCGTTGCAGCCGGCCACACCTCGAAGGAAGTGGCGCGTGATCTTGGGGTTGCTCCGGACACCATCGATAAACGCTTGCTGGCGCTGACCACGAAGCTGGGCGTAACCCGGCGTGCTGCTCTGGTGGCCGAGGCTTTCAAGCGCGGGCTGATCTCACCGGCAGCTGTTCTGGTCATGATCCTGGCTGTACACGCCTCGATGGCTGAAGACCCGGCGCTTCGTGTTCGTCGAGGCATTGGCGAGCGCCGCATTGAGACCCGCGTGGCCGTGCGCCGCATCGAGGTTGCCCTCACCGCTTAACCCAACCTGATTTTCGCGAAAGCCAACACCGCGGCCGGGATTCGCTCGGCCTTGAGAAAGCTTCTCCCAACCCAAAGGAGCAGGACCATGTTGATTCTTACCCGCCGATCTGGCGAGACGATCCGTATTGGCAATGACGTCAGCGTCACTGTTTTGGGCATCACAGGCCAGCAGGCGCGCATCGGTATATCCGCGCCGGAGTCGGTCGCCGTGCACCGTGAGGAAATTCACCAACGCATTCAGGCAGGCATCCCGAAGGATCAACAGCTGATGCACATCGATGATCGCGTCCGGATGGTCAACGCCGAGCCGGCCTTCCTCACGGTCGTGTTCAAGCTGCCGAGTCTGAGCGAAGCGAAAGCCCTGCTCGAACACTTGCCTTTCCGTAAAAAAGCCCTGGGCACCGAAGCAGAAGTATTCGGGTACTCGGCCGGCAATCTGATGGAGAGCACCCCATGCGAGCAATGATCATCGCCGCCCTGCTGCTGATTGCCGGCCAAGCTAGCGCCAGCGAGCAAGTCATCAGCGTCCAGCACGACAGCGCACGCGGCGTTACCTGCTGGATTTTGAACAACACCGGCATCAGCTGCCTGCCGGATAGTTCGCTCCCACAGAACGGAACTGCCGAGCGAGAGACAGGCCGGGCGTCTCAGGCCAGTTCAGTGACTGAGAAAGGGCTTTCGGTGGCCACTCCGCTCCCACAGGATGAGAGGTTCAATCTATGAACAGTCCGAACAGTTTCCTGGAACGCGACCGTGAGAGCGTCACCGGGGGCAACGAGTTTGCAAGCCTGGGCGCCCGCCTCGTTCGTTTCGGCCAGGCCCTTCAAGAGCCCAGCACCACAGTCAGCGAGCTGGCCAAGTTGGCTGGCGCCTGCGGGATCTCGCTCAAGCTGCGCGCGGTAGGTGAATCGGGAGAGGGTAAATGACCAAGCATCTGGCAATTTCCCCAGCGGCACTGCCCGCAATCGGCCAGCCATTCGCCGGCGGCTTCTTCGCTGGACGCCTGTTCTTTGGTGGCGCTGAGCACGCTCTCATTGATGCTGGCCGGGAGTTCGAGCAGCCCGCCCAGTGGTGGGATCGGTCAGGCCCGCGATTGAATGTTCGAGGCAGCAAGTCCTACCACGACGGCTTGGCCAACACCCGAGCCATGGCCGAGGCCGGGAGCACAATCGCACAGAAGGTGCTGACCATGTCGATCCGTGGTCACCGGGGCTGGCACATCCCGGCTATCGAGGAGCTGCAGGTGATGCGAGCCAACCTGCTGCAGCTCGAGCCGTGGGGCAAGCACTGGCCTGCCGATGGTGCGGGCGGGCCAGCTCAGGCATTCGCATTGCGCGAATACTGGTCGAGCACGCAAAAGTCATCCGCAGGCAGCGCATGGTGTCTCCACATGCTGCCCTGGTGCACACCGGATACAAACTGGACGAGCAAAGAAAAGGCTGTGCGGCCGGTGCGCACGTTGCAGATCAAGGCCGGCGCCTTCGTACACGCCCCCTCGACAGACGCGCCAACAGCGGACACGGATCTGCGCGGGCTTTCCAACACTTCGGCGGTGGCCAGCGTGATCGAGCGCTTCGTGAACGAGGACGCCGGCAAGTTTTACGGGCGCACCGATGCGCTAGTGGCAGAGCTGGCAGCCATTGCAGGAGGCCGCGCATGAGCGGATTGCAGAGTTTTGGAATCAACACCACCGGCCGAGACTTCGCCGTTGGCGACGTACACGGACACTTCACACGGTTGCAGAAAGCGCTGGATGCTGTGGACTTCGACCCTACCGCCGACCGACTTTTCAGCGTTGGCGATCTGGTCGACCGCGGGCCAGAGTCTGCAGAGGTCGACACCTGGCTGGCAAAACCATGGTTCCACGCCGTGCGCGGCAACCATGAGCAGATGGTGGTGGATGCCTACCGCACAGATCCCGAAGGTCGAATGAAGGACATGCACCTGATCAACGGTGGCGCGTGGCTGTATGCACGATCCAGCGTAGAGCTGTCCTGCTATGCGGAACTGCTGGCCGACTTACCGCTGTTGATCGAGGTGGAAACACCAGACGGACTGATCGGTATTGTGCACGCCGATATTCCATTCGACGACTGGACCACACTTCGCGATCGCGTGAAAAGCGCAGGGTGGCAACAGGTAGAAGCGATGTGCCAATGGTCACGCCAGCGAATCACCAGCGAAAAACGCGAGGGCATCAAGAGCGTGCGCGCGGTCGTTGTTGGGCACACGCCAGTTCGACGTCCCGCGATCCTCGGCAATGTCTACCACATCGACACCGGCGGCTGGATGGATGGGCACTTCACGCTACTGAATCTGAAAACGCTCGAGACTATCCCGCCAACAGATCCGAAGTTGAGCTGGGACTGGGATGAAGTCGCGACACAATCCACAAATAACGAAAACGTGTCGCGACACGAAGTTCAGACGTGACGCAGCGTCACAATTAAAGGAGGTAGGTATGTTTCTGACAGCAGAGGAAGTTGCCGACCTGACCGGCTACAAAAAGCCAGGGGCACAAATAAAGTGGCTGACCGCCGAACGATACGGATTCGCGGTAGGAGGTGACGGTCACCCGAAAGTGCTGCGCCAAGTTGTCATTGGGCGGCTGGGTGGTATTCAATCAAGGAAGGGGCCGGAGCTTCGGCTGGGTTGAGGTGAAAATCAATGCGTCCGCGCAAGAAGGACCGGCACCTGCCGGCGTGCATGTACCAAAAGCATGGTGCTTATTACCTGGTACGCAAGGGGAAGTGGTTGCGTCTGGGCACCGACTTTCAAGCATCGCTGGCCGAGTACGCAAAGCTATTGGACAAGGGCAGCCAAGGTGGGATGCCCAAGCTGATCGACGATGCTCTCGAGCATATGCGCACAAGAACGAAGCCGCCCCTCAAGCCCAACACCCTCAAGCAGTACGAGGCCGCATGTGACCGCCTTAAGGAAACCTTCGCTGACTTCGAACCTCGGGAAGTCCTGCAGCGGCACGTCGTCGCGCTCAAGATGCACATGGCGGATACGCCAAACATGTCGAACAGAGTTATCTCGGTGTTGCGCGCCGTCTTCACCTACGCGCTGGAGCAGCAGATCGTCGACTCTAATCCATGCATAGGCGTCCGACGCCACCTGGAACACAAGCGCGATCGCTACATCACCCACGGTGAGTTCCAAGCGATCTGCGCCAACTCCAGCGACAACATGCGAGTCATCTACGAAATGTGCTACCTGACCGGTCAGCGCATTGGTGACGTCTTGGCCATTCGCCTGGCTGATATCAGCCCGGAGGGTATCGCCTTCAAGCAAGAGAAGACGAACGCCAGGCTACTGGTGCAAATGACTCCCGATCTGGAGGATCTGATCGCCCGGGTGAAAGCGTTGCCTCGGAAGATTCGTGGGCTCACGCTGTTCTGCTCTCCGCGCGGGGGTAAGCCGGTGCACTACAGCTCGGTGAAAGATGCTTTCGCGATCAGTTGCAAGAAGGCCGGCGTCGAAGATGCGAGTCTGCACGACCTGCGCGCCAAGTCGCTTTCTGATACCGACGACCAGGGCAACGACGCACAGAAACTCGGTGGACATACGGACGCCAAGATGACGCAGCGCTACCTCCGCCTGCGCAAACTTAACATCGGCCTACCTCCTACGATGCCGAAGAAATCTGTCACATAATGATCAGGTATTACAATGGAGACTCACTCGATAGAGATTTTTTCTGCTTCTCAAGAAATTTGATAGGTGAATTATTGGGAGGAGCGATAAGCCCAGGAGCTAAATGACATTGCTCGCCATAAACACACGTTCCCACCGGGTGGGACAAATATTTATGCCAGAACTGGTAGATGGCGAGACAGAGCAGAATGATAGTTAAAACTAACAACCCACCTTTGAAAGTTCGCACATACTCATTAAGTAAAAGTGTGCCCCTCTTAAATCTTGCACGTACGCCTTTTCTTGAAAAATACTCAGCATCACAGCAAACTTCAATATTCTCAACAATATCAGAAACCGCCTCCCTTATCTTATAGGGCGTATCAGCATTAAAAGACGCCTTAGAGTGAATTTCGATATCCCTCAATATCGCGAGCTTTGAGCCATCAAAAATATTCTTCCCAACATGATAATTGAGCTGCGCGATTCTAACTTCAATTTGCGAAATCATTCCAGAGTAAGTGATTTCTGTATTCGCAGATGAGAAATTATCCTTCTTTATTTCCGACTCCACCCAACCAGCTAGAGCTTCGAGCTTGTCTATGACTTTATCTTTTCGCTTTAGCGATTCTGCTCTATGATTGGAGCGATGCTGCAAAAAGACTGTAAAAGACCAGCCAAAGACTAGAGCAATCATCTGCGCTGGTACATTATCGAAATTCATTCACATGCCTTCCTGGCAGCTTCAAGTCTTTCCTCAATCAACAACTCGATACTTTTGACTTGCGAATGACTATAAGTTAACCGCTCCTTGAGTTCTGACCATTTGAAATTCTCCTCACGAATGAGACCTCCAAAAGCCTCATCTAGAAAAGACCGACCATATCTATTATACCCATCCAGTACAACATGCACTTTATGATGATCCCTTAACGCAGGGACAAGCTTTTCACGTCGAAATGTCTGCCCACAATCACCCTCGTTTGGATAACGGCCATAAGGTTTTTTGCTGAAATCTTTGACTACGTTGATTGTAAACATAATTATGGCAACTCAATATTCCACTGAACTAACGTTCCAGGAAACGACATAGGCAAAGAATAGATTTCCGGTTTTTTTAGAGCCTGGTCGAACCTATAAACACCGTTATTACTAAACACCCAGAGGAGGCCTCCAGACGTTTCCTCAACCAATGCTAAAATACTCTTGCTACCTTGGCCACGTTTTTCTTTTTTCGTCCCTGAAACATCCCCTTTCATGGACATTCCGATCAGTTCATGATCGCTGATCCGCGCAGGTATGATTCTAGTAAGAAGATGAGCTTCTTTTCCGGGGTTTTCAGCCAGCATTTCCTTGAATGCTTGAGGATATGTGAATTTGAAAGCTTCCATAAACCATCGTCTTTCTATAACGGTTTTCGGAATACCGACCCCGGTATCATAAATCGCCAAATAGAGTTTTTTCCCCATGGTATGGCATATCAACCACCACTTTTTCTCATCATCATTACTTAACGGATAAGCATGAGACCCAACATTATTGATTGTCTCTGAAACAGCATCACCATATCTATGCTCGATTTTGGCACTCATGTCTGTGTAGATTCTGTTTTGTATGAAATCTACGACATTATCGCTCATTTCACCGCCAACACTTGAAACTATTGGCATATGACTAACGCTATCGAGTGCATAAGATATCTTGTGCCCTCGAATCAATCTGGACAAGTTACTAAGCCGCAACTGCCGGTTTACTCTATCCGACTTAGACCAAATTATCTCTGCCTTACCCTTTCGACCAATACCGGCCTGCTCTATCGCCGCATAAACCACAACAATCGCAGCAGCAGTGACAGTTACAGTATCACTAAAATCGACGAAGCAGTTTTTGCTTCTGTAATACTTCTTAATATCTGTAAGAAACTGCATGGTACGCTTAAATGCGTCCGAACGCTGGGCACTAAAATCATAGATGGATATTATCGGCGGAGCGGTAATCTTAGCTCGTCGGCCGCTATTATGCGCACGTCCTGAGGTTGAAATGCTTACAGCACCATACACACGAAACTTACGATCCTGCTCATTCATCCACCGCGCTACTCCTGCACGGTGACGCGATCGATCCTTATCCAATGCTGCCTTCTTCAACGCCTACTCTCCATCGCAGTAGCAGCGACCATCTTGGCCACATTTTGGTTGCTAATAGCAGAACTAAACAACTAGGTCAATCGAGTGAGTGATATCAGGCCTCCGTCCGCCTCCTATTTCGGATAGCTCGCGGCCAAAACGCGCCTGGTTTTCTCACACAGACTGAAGCCAAGCTGGCTTTTTGCGCACAGAGTACAGTGGGTGCAACCGAGAATTAGTCCGCAAATCCTTGTAGTATTAGACGAATGTGAATTGTCAAATAGACAGGTAGAGCTGAACCCCGCGTATGACCGACCTTTCAAGCCACACCCCGATGATGCAGCAATACTGGCGCCTGAAGAATCAGCACCCAGATCAGCTGATGTTCTATCGCATGGGCGATTTCTACGAAATCTTCTACGAAGATGCGAAGAAAGCCGCCAAGTTGCTGGACATCACCCTCACCGCGCGCGGGCAGTCGGCGGGTCAGGCGATTCCGATGTGTGGGATTCCTTACCACGCGGCGGAAGGTTACCTGGCGAAACTGGTCAAGCTCGGCGAGTCGGTGGTGATTTGCGAGCAGGTCGGCGACCCGGCCACCAGCAAAGGCCCGGTTGAACGCCAAGTGGTGCGGATCATCACGCCGGGGACGGTCAGCGATGAAGCGCTGCTCGATGAGCGTCGCGATAACCTTATTGCTGCAGTGCTGGGCGACGAGCGTCTTTTTGGTCTGGCGGTGCTGGACATCACCAGCGGCAACTTCACTGTGCTCGAAATCAAAGGCTGGGAAAACCTGCTGGCCGAGCTGGAGCGCGTGAATCCGGTTGAGCTACTGATCCCGGATGACTGGCCGAAAGACCTGCCGGCGGAAAAACGCCGTGGCGTGCGTCGTCGTGCGCCGTGGGACTTCGAGCGTGACTCTGCGTTGAAAAGTCTCTGCCAGCAGTTTTCCACCCAAGACCTGAAAGGCTTCGGCTGCGAAAACCTGACCCTGGCCATTGGCGCTGCCGGTTGCCTGTTGGCCTACGCCAAGGAAACCCAGCGCACCGCCCTGCCTCACTTGCGCAGCCTGCGTCACGAACGTCTCGATGACACCGTGGTGCTCGACGGCGCCAGCCGGCGCAATCTCGAGTTGGACACCAACCTGGCCGGTGGCCGCGACAACACCCTGCAATCGGTGGTCGATCGCTGCCAGACCGCCATGGGCAGCCGATTGCTGACTCGTTGGCTGAACCGGCCGCTGCGCGATCTCACCGTGCTGCTGGCCCGCCAGACCTCAATCCGTTGCCTGCTCGACGGTTATCGCTTCGAAAAGCTGCAACCGCAGCTCAAGGAAATCGGCGACATCGAACGGATCCTGGCGCGGATCGGTCTGCGCAATGCGCGACCGCGTGACCTTGCGCGTCTGCGTGACGCCCTCGGCGCGCTGCCAGAACTGCAAGTGGCGATGACCGATCTGGAAGCGCCGCACCTGCAGCATCTGGCGGCCACCACCAGCACCTACCCGGAACTGGCGGCGCTGCTGGCAAAAGCCATTATCGATAACCCGCCGGCGGTGATCCGTGACGGCGGCGTTTTGAAAACCGGTTACGACAGCCAACTCGACGAACTGCAATCACTGAGCGAAAACGCCGGCCAGTTCCTTATCGATCTCGAAGCCCGCGAAAAAGCACGTACCGGTCTGGCCAATCTGAAAGTCGGCTACAACCGCATCCATGGCTATTTCATCGAATTGCCGAGCAAGCAGGCTGAATCGGCGCCAGCGGACTACATCCGCCGGCAGACGCTGAAGGGCGCCGAGCGGTTTATCACGCCCGAGCTGAAAGAGTTCGAAGACAAAGCACTGTCGGCCAAGAGTCGCGCGCTGGCTCGGGAAAAGATGCTTTACGAAGCGCTGCTCGAAGACTTGATCAGCCAACTGCCACCGCTGCAGGACACTGCCAGCGCACTGGCCGAGCTGGACGTGCTGAGCAACCTTGCCGAGCGCGCGCTGAATCTTGACCTGAACTGCCCGCGTTTCGTCAGCGAGCCGTGCATGCGCATCACTCAGGGGCGTCACCCGGTGGTCGAGCAAGTGCTGACCACGCCGTTCGTGGCCAACGATTTGAGCTTGGACGATAACACGCGCATGTTGGTGATCACCGGGCCAAACATGGGCGGTAAATCCACCTACATGCGGCAAACCGCTTTGATCGTGCTGCTGGCGCATATCGGTAGCTTCGTGCCGGCCGCCAGTTGTGAGTTGTCGCTGGTTGACCGCATCTTCACCCGTATCGGTTCAAGCGATGATCTGGCCGGCGGTCGTTCGACCTTCATGGTCGAGATGAGCGAAACCGCCAATATCCTGCATAACGCTACCGAGCGCAGTCTGGTGCTGATGGACGAAGTCGGGCGCGGCACCAGCACCTTTGACGGTCTGTCGCTGGCGTGGGCGGCGGCCGAGCGCTTGGCTCACCTGCGCGCCTACACCTTGTTCGCCACGCACTATTTTGAACTGACCGTGCTGCCGGAAGCCGAACCTCTGGTAGCCAACGTGCACCTGAACGCTACCGAGCACAACGAACGCATCGTGTTTCTGCACCACGTTCTGCCTGGGCCGGCCAGCCAGAGCTACGGCCTGGCAGTGGCGCAACTGGCGGGTGTGCCGAGCGAAGTGATCCTGCGCGCGCGTGAGCATCTGAGTCGCCTGGAAGACACTGCCCTGCCCCACGAGGCGCCGAAACCGGCGGCCAAGGGCAAACCGTCGACACCGCAGCAAAGCGATATGTTCGCCTCGCTGCCGCATCCGGTACTCGACGAATTGGCGAAAGTGGATCTGGACGATATGACGCCACGCCGTGCGCTGGAAATGCTCTATGCACTGAAGAACCGGATATAAGCACTGAAGAAGCGGATATAACGCAAATCGCTTCAAGCTGTTAGAATCTCGCGCGGTTCGGGATGCTGCTGGCTCATAGCCTGGTCAGCAGGTATCGCTCCCGAACCTGGCGACCCCAACCGTGAAGGGGCAACGCTGCCGCCGCCTGAGGAGAAAATTAGAAATGACCTTCGTCGTCACCGACAACTGCATCAAGTGCAAGTACACCGACTGCGTAGAAGTCTGTCCGGTGGACTGCTTTTACGAAGGCCCGAACTTCCTGGTGATTCACCCGGACGAGTGCATCGACTGCGCGTTGTGTGAACCAGAATGCCCGGCTGTGGCGATCTTCTCGGAAGACGAGATCCCAAGTGGCATGGAAAACTTCATCGAGCTCAATGCCGAATTGGCGGATGTCTGGCCGAATATTACAGAGAAGAAAGATCCGTTGCCGGGCGCTGAAGAGTGGGATGGCAAGACCGGTAAAATTGCTGAACTCGAACGCTGATCTGCCTCGCGTCGACTGAAAAGGCCCCTTGCGGGCCTTTTTGCTTTTTGCAGGTTGTACTTTTCTGCAGACGAAAAAAGGGGCGGTATGACCCGCCCACATTTTTTCCCTATTCCCTGTATTCCTTTTTCATCGTCCTGATGAATCGCGTCCTGCGATGTCCGTTCCCCTCTTCCGTGAAGGGCGTGTCTGTCCGTCGACACAGCCCTGATATTAGAGAGTTTCCGCAGCGGAGCAATCAGGCTCAGGTGCATGACTACGCTGACATAAAGGCATAACAATTGAAAAATTTTCTGCAAAATCAGAAAGTTACCGTTAGGCAACGAGTGCAATCGCCTTCCGCCGAAGTGTAAAAATAGCGAACACTTACGACACAGTAAGCAAAGGCTTACAGCGCGAGACTACAAACTCAGAAAATGCTGACCGCTCGTCTGGCACCTCGCCTGCCCGCCCCGATGCACGAGACAGGCATAAACAAAAAGCCCCGACTGATCAAATCAGCCGGGGATTTTTGCGGGCGGTCGATCAGGCGCTTACTGAAACAGCGACTCGCTCGACAGGCCATTCTTCTCCAGGATCTCGCGAAGGCGCTTTAGGCCCTCCACCTGGATCTGCCGTACCCGCTCGCGGGTCAGACCGATCTCCAGGCCTACGTCCTCAAGCGTGCTGCTTTCGTGGCCGCGCAGGCCAAAGCGGCGGATCACCACCTCGCGCTGCTTGTCGGTCAGTTCCGACAGCCATTGATCGATGCTCTGCGACAGGTCGTCATCCTGCAGCAGTTCGCACGGATCCGTTGGACGATCATCAGTGAGGGTGTCCAGCAGGGTTTTATCCGAATCCGGACCCAGCGAGACGTCGACCGAAGAAACCCGTTCGTTCAGGCCGAGCATGCGCTTGACCTCGCCCACCGGTTTTTCCAGCAGGTTGGCGATTTCTTCGGGTGAAGGTTCGTGATCGAGTTTTTGCGTCAGCTCGCGTGCGGCCCGCAGATACACGTTGAGCTCCTTGACCACATGAATCGGCAGCCGGATGGTCCGGGTCTGATTCATGATCGCGCGTTCGATGGTCTGACGGATCCACCAGGTGGCGTAGGTTGAGAAGCGGAAGCCGCGCTCGGGATCGAACTTTTCCACCGCGCGGATCAGGCCGAGGTTGCCCTCTTCAATCAGATCCAGCAGCGACAGCCCCCGATTGACGTAACGCCGGGCGATCTTGACCACCAGCCGCAGGTTACTTTCGATCATGCGCTTGCGCCCGGCCGGATCGCCACTTTGCGACAAGCGCGCAAAATGAACTTCTTCTTCCGGGGACAGCAGAGGGGAAAAGCCGATTTCGTTGAGATACAGCTGCGTGGCATCAAGTGCCCGAGTGTAGTCGATGTATTTATGTTGTTTGAGTGTGGCGGAGTGTCTGGATTTGGAACGAACGGAAGGTGGAGCAGCCCCTTCATCATTCAACATCGAATCCGAATCGATGCCGGTCTCCATAAGGAGAACCTCATCGTCGATGTCAAACTCCGGCACTTCTTTACTGAGAGCCATTGTTATAGTCCTTTGGTGAGTTCGACCCCAAGCTCAAGCGACGCCTTTATCCTTGGCAACGCTGGAGCCTGTCCCCTCTACGCGACGGAACAGGCTGGCCTTCAAATCAACGTCTTGGCAGGAACTGCAGCGGATCCACAGGTTTACCTTGGCGGCGAATCTCAAAATGCAGTTTCACCCGGTCTGTACCCGTTGACCCCATTTCGGCAATTGTCTGTCCGACCTTGACCTGCTGCCCCTCCCGAACCAACAGCCTGCGGTTATGTCCGTAAGCACTGACGTAGGTTTCGCTGTGTTTGATGATGACCAATTCGCCGTAGCCCCTTAAGCCACTCCCGGCGTATACGACCGTCCCATCAGACGCAGCTAAAACAGGCTGTCCCAAATCTCCGGCGATATCAATTCCTTTATTCAAACTACCGTTTGAAGAGAATTTTCCAATCAGAACGCCATTAGATGGCCATCCCCAGCCGGTCGGGGCCGGGCCTGCCGGAGGCAGTGGCGCGGGCGCAGGTTTGCTCGCGACGGACGGTACAACCCCTTTGGAACCGGTGGTTGTAGTGGTTGTGGTGCCATTCGCCTGGCGCCGGATTACCGTGGTTTTACTCGACGAAGAAGGTGAAGAACTGGCGTTGCTCACCACCGCTGTCGGCGTTGAACCGCTGCGCCCGTCGAAGCGAATTGTCTGACCCGGATGGATCGTATACGGCGTAGGAATGTTGTTCCGCGCGGCGAGGGTTTTGTAGTCCCAGCCGTAACGAAAGGCGATCGAAAACAAGGTATCGCCAGGACGGACTACATACTGCCCGGTGGTTACGGTAGGACGTTGTGCCACCGCATTGTTGCGATCGACAACCCGCACGTTGCTCGATTTGGTGCTGGAGCAACCGACCAGCAAGGTGCTCAAGACAAGGCCAGTCACCAGGCGCTGAAAGCTCGTGTTACCCATACGCTGCGCAATGACTGTGAGACTCACCCGCCGCTCCCTTTTGTGGTGGCTGAAAATTCTGAATGCCGCACTGCGGCATGAGGTGTCGCAAGTATAACGGGCCGAACCGGCTTTACCTTTAATGAAGCGAAATCACCGGGCGCACACGTTTGCCAGTGGCAAATACGCTGCGTTTAAAACCTGGCTGCCGGTGTAAGACCGGCGCCGTTGAAAGGAATTCAGCGCCTGTTTACAAATGCTCAGGCCAGTGGCCCGTTGAGCAAAGGCACGAAACGTACAGCGCCCAAAACGTGTCGGGAAAAGCCATGTTCTTCGCGCACGATCAGCATCAGTTGCTGCACTTCACCGGAGCCGACTGGAATCACCATGCGTCCACCAGGAGCCAATTGATCAAGCAAGGCCTGTGGCACATCGGTCGCCACGGCGGTAACGATGATGCCGTTGTAGGGCGCCAGCGCCGGCCAGCCTTCCCAGCCATCGCCCCAGCGAAACACCACGTTACGCAGGTTCAACTCGACCAGACGCTCCTTGGCGCGATCCTGCAGCACCTTGATGCGCTCGACGGAAAACACCCGCTCAACCAATTGCGACAACACCGCCGTCTGGTAGCCGGAGCCAGTGCCGATCTCCAGCACTTTATCCAGCGGGCCGGCCTCCAGCAGCAGCTCGCTCATGCGCGCCACCATGTAAGGCTGGGAAATGGTCTGGTTGTTGCCGATCGGCAGCGCGGTGTCTTCATAAGCGCGGTGCGCCAGCGCCTCGTCAACAAACAGGTGACGCGGGGTGCGGCGGATCACTTCCAGCACTTTGGCGTTCGACACGCCTTCTTCATATAGGCGCTGGATCAATCGTTCGCGCGTGCGCTGAGAGGTCATGCCAATGCCGCTGCGCAGGCGGTCGTCATGTTCACGCATCAGCTCAGCCCTCCCAGCCAGCCATCCAGGCTTCTGAAGGCATCATTGAAAGTGCGATCGAGCTGCAATGGCGTGATGGACACATAGCCCTGCATCACGGCATGAAAGTCGGTGCCCGGGCCGCCATCTTCCGCGTCGCCGGCAGCGGCAATCCAGTAACCGGCCTTGCCACGCGGATCGACCACTTTCATCGGGGCTGCCGCGCGAGCGCGGTGGCCGAGGCGGGTCAACTGAATGCCACGGATGTGATCGATGGGCAAATTGGGGATGTTCACGTTGAGTACCGTGCGCGGTGGCAGATCGAGCCCGGCATGGGCCTCGACCAGTTTGCGCGCAAAGTAGGCCGCTGTCGGCAGGTTGTCCACCTGACGCGAGACCAGTGAAAAGGCAAACGAAGGGCGCTGGAGAAATCGTCCTTCCAGCGCAGCCGCCACGGTTCCGGAATACAGCACGTCGTCACCAAGATTGGCGCCCAGATTAATGCCGGAAACCACCATGTCCGCTTCGCGTTCAAGCAAGCCGTTAAGGCCCAGGTGAATGCAATCGGTCGGCGTGCCGTTGAGGCTGATAAAGCCGTTGGCCAAGTATTGCGGGTGCAGCGGACGGTCGAGCGTCAGCGAACTGCTGGCGCCGCTTTTGTCCTGCTCCGGGGCGATAACCACGCATTCGGTGTAATCCGCCAGCGCAGCATAAAGCGCGGCGAGACCGGGCGCGGTGACCCCATCGTCGTTAGAAATCAGAATACGCATGGGCTGTCCGTCTGCCCCACCGGCACCAGATCAACGAGCTCGCGCACCAATACGGTGGCGAAGCATCCGGCCGGGAGGACGAATTCCAGTTGCAGAATGTCAGGTTGGGGATAATGCCACGTCAACCCGCCAATGGGCAGCCGCAGGATGCGACGTTCATGGCTCATGCCGGCGTGGATCAACCAGTCGCGCAGCTCCGCTTCGCGGGCGGCGATCGCCTGCTCCAGAGCATGGACAGCACCAGCAGCCGGCGAGTCACCTTCGCCCCACTGCGGACCGGTCGGGTGCAGGTCGAGAATTGCCAGACGCGGGTCGCTGCATTCGGCTTCACCGGCCGGAAAAAAACTGCGGCTGTCGGTGAAGGCCAGCAGATCGCCAACCAGCGCGGTGTTCCAGGTGCCATCGGCGACGCGCGCCGCCAGCACCTGGTTGAACAGAAAGCTGCGCGCCGTCGACAGCAGGCGCGAGCGCACATTGCGCTGTTCCGGCAAAGCCTTGCGCGCCGCCCACGAACGCGCGTCGACGACGTTGCCGCCGTCATGGCCAAAGCGCTGGGCGCCGAAATAATTGGGAATGCCTTGTTTGGCGATCAACTGCAAACGCTGTTCGATCGCGTCTTTGTCGCCATCGAATTGCGTCAGGCGCAACGTGAAACCGTTGGCCGAATGCGCACCGCGTTGCAGCTTGCGCTTGTGGCGCGTGGTCTTGAGGATCTTCAGCGTGTCGTTTTCCGCCGCCGACAGATCCGGATCGGCCTTGCCCGGCAGTTGCACGCTGAACCACTGTCGTGTCAGGGCCTGACGGTCTTTCAGGCCGGCATAGCTGACGGTGCGCAACGGCATACCCGCCGCCTTGGCGATTCGACGGGCCGCTTCTTCGGTATTCAGACCGCGTTTTTCGACCCAGATCCACAGGTGTTCGCCGTCACCGCTGAACGGGATATCCAGCACTTCATCGACCTGAAAATCTTCGGCAATGGCTTTCAGTACTGCGGTACCAAGCGCTTCGCCATAGGCCCGCGGGCCGAGCAATTGCAGTTCATTCATGCGCGCAGCAACAAGGCAACGGAGTGCACGGCGATGCCTTCTTCGCGACCGACAAAGCCAAGCTTTTCGGTGGTGGTAGCTTTGACGTTCACTTGATCCAACTCAACTTGAAGATCCGCCGCGATCAGCGCGCGCATCGATTCGATATGCGGCGCCATTTTTGGCGCCTGGGCAACGATGGTGTTGTCGACGTTGCCGACTCTCCAGCCCTTGGCGTGGATCAGACTGACCACATGACGCAACAGCACACGGCTGTCGGCGCCCTTGAATTGCGGGTCGGTGTCCGGAAAGTGTTTGCCGATATCACCCAGCGCCGCCGCGCCGAGCAAGGCGTCGCTCAAGGCGTGCAGCAGGACGTCACCGTCGGAATGAGCGAGCAGCCCGAAGCCGTGTGCAATCTGCACGCCGCCCAGAGTAATGAAATCGCCTTCAGCGAAACGGTGCACATCGTAGCCGTGGCCAATACGCATAAAAAAACGCCCCGATTTTTGTCAGGGCGTGATTCTACCTGCATTAACCGCGCAGAGCGCGCGCGTGATGCTGCAAGTGGTCGTCAATGAAGCTTGAGATGAAGAAATAGCTGTGGTCGTAGCCCGGTTGCAGGCGCAGCTCCAGCGGATGCCCCGCTTGTTTTGCGGCGTGTTGCAAGGCTTCGGGTTTCAGTTGCGTGGCGAGGAAATCGTCACGATCACCTTGATCGACCAGCAACGGCAACTTCTCCGTCGCCTCCGCAATCAGCACACAGGCGTCCCACTCCTTCCACTTCGAACGGTCTTCGCCCAAATAGTTGGAAAAGGCCTTCTGGCCCCACGGGCAATCGATCGGATGGGTAATCGGCGAGAACGCCGACACTGATTGATAACGACCCGGATTGCGCAGCGCGCAGACCAACGCGCCGTGGCCGCCCATGGAGTGGCCGCTGATGCTGCGCTTGTCGGATGCGGGGAAATGCGCTTCGACCAGTGCAGGCAGTTCCTTCACGACATAGTCATGCATCTGATAGTGCCGCGCCCACGGTTCCTGGGTGGCGTTCAGATAAAACCCCGCACCGAGACCGAAGTCCCAGGCCTTGTCCGCATCGTCCGGAACATCCGGGCCACGCGGACTGGTATCCGGGGCGACGATAATCAGACCGAGCTCGGCAGCCATGCGCATCGCACCGGCCTTCTGCATGAAATTCTCATCGGTGCAGGTCAGCCCGGACAACCAGTACAACACCGGCAGCTTGCCGCCCTGCTCCGCCTGTGGTGGCAGGTACACGGCAAAGACCATGTCGCAATCAAGCACTTCGGAACGATGGCGATAGCGCTTGTTCCAGCCACCGAAACTCTTCTGACAGGAAATGTTTTCCAGATTCAAGGGATTCTCCCTAGCTGCAAGCCGCAAGCCGCAAGCTTCAAGAAAAAGCACGAACACCTTTACTTGCAGCTTGAAGCTTGCAGCTCGGGGCTGCTGTTAGAAATGTATGACTGTGCGGATGCTCTTGCCTTCGTGCATCAGGTCGAACGCCTTGTTGATATCTTCCAGGCCCATGGTGTGGGTGATGAAGGTATCCAGCGGAATTTCGCCGCTCTGGGCCATGTCGACGTAGCTCGGCAATTCAGTACGGCCACGCACGCCGCCGAACGCCGAACCGCGCCAGACGCGACCGGTGACCAACTGGAACGGACGGGTAGCGATTTCCTGACCGGCACCGGCGACACCGATGATGACCGACTCGCCCCAGCCTTTGTGGCAGCACTCAAGCGCGGCGCGCATCAGTTGCACATTGCCGATGCACTCGAAGGAGAAGTCGACGCCGCCATCGGTCATGTCGACGATCACTTCCTGGATCGGACGATCAAAGTCTTTCGGGTTCACGCAATCGGTGGCACCGAGTTGTTTGGCGATCTCGAACTTGGCCGGATTGATGTCGATGGCGATGATGCGCGCAGCCTTGGCTTTCACCGCGCCGATCACGGCCGACAAGCCGATACCGCCGAGACCGAAGATGGCCACGGTGTCACCCGGTTTGACCTTGGCGGTGTTGAGCACGGCGCCGATACCGGTAGTCACTCCGCAACCGAGCAGGCAGACCTTTTCCAGCGGCGCGTCCTTGGAGATCTTCGCTACGGAAATTTCCGGCAGTACGGTGTACTCCGAAAACGTCGATGTGCCCATGTAGTGGAAAATCGTTTCGCCCTTGTAGGAAAAGCGCGAAGTGCCGTCCGGCATCAGGCCCTTGCCTTGGGTGGCGCGAATCGCCTGGCAGAGGTTGGTCTTGCCCGACTTGCAGAATTTGCACTGGCCGCATTCCGGGGTGTACAGCGGAATGACATGATCACCGACGGCAACCGAGGTCACGCCCTCACCGATCGCTTCAACGATGGCCCCGCCTTCGTGGCCGAGGATCGACGGGAAGATGCCTTCCGGGTCAGCACCGGACAACGTATAGGCATCGGTGTGGCATACCCCGGAAGCGACCACGCGCAGCAACACTTCACCAGCCTTCGGCATGGCGACATCGACTTCTACGATTTCCAGCGGCTTCTTGGCCTCGAAGGCAACGGCGGCGCGCGACTTGATCATGCTGACTCTCCAATGAATCCAATAAATAAAAAAGCAGACAGACAGTGTAGTTCAGCGCGCCCTGAGGAATAATCCGAGCCAAAGCAAAACATTATTGCCATACGGGGATAATCCAAGTGTCGGAAAACCGCTGGGAAGGCATCGACGAGTTCGTTGCCGTCGCCGAATGCAACCAATTCACCGCCGCTGCCGAGCGTCTTGGGATCTCGTCCTCGCACATCAGTCGACAAATCGTACGACTCGAAGAGCGTTTGCAGACGCGCCTGCTCTATCGCAGCACCCGGCGGGTGACGCTGACCGAAGCCGGGCAGACGTTTTTGCAACATTGCCAACGTTTGCAGGATGGTCGCGAAGAAGCCTTGCGCGCGGTGGGCGATCTGTCCAGCGAACCGAAAGGCATGCTGCGCATGACCTGTGCGGTGGCCTATGGCGAACGGTTTATCGTGCCGCTGGTGACGCGGTTCATGGGACTGTACCCGCAGTTGCGCATTGATATAGAGCTGAGCAATCGCCAGCTGGATCTGGTGCATGAAGGGCTGGATCTGGCGATCCGTCTGGGACGGTTACAAGATTCGCGCTTGGTCGCGACACGTCTGGCGCCACGAAGAATGTATCTGTGCGCGTCGCCTTCCTACCTGGAACGGTATGGGCGCCCACACAGTTTGTCGGAATTGAGTCGGCACAATTGCCTGATTGGCAGTTCGGATATCTGGCAATTGGAACAGAACGGGGGGAGTTTTCCCAGCGAGTGCAAGGAAACTGGCGCTGCAACAGTGGGCAGGCGGTGCTGGATGCGGCGCTTCAGGGTGTCGGGTTGTGTCAGTTGCCGGATTATTACGTGCTCGAACATTTGCACAGTGGCGCGCTGATTTCCTTGCTGGAGGCGCATCAGCCGCCGAATACGGCGGTGTGGGCGCTGTATCCGCAGCAGCGGCATTTGTCGCCGAAGGTGCGCAAGTTGGTGGATTTTTTGAAGGTGGGATTGGCTGAAAGGCCGGAGTACAAGCTTTGAGTTATTGATTCCCCGTGCGACCGCTTTCGCGAGCAGGCTCGCTCCCACAGTGGACGTGCAGTGACTGCAAATCTGGTGTCAGGCGCAAATCAAATGTGGGAGCGAGCTTGCTCGCGAAGGCGGCGCAATGGACGCCACAGCAATCAGCGGCGGTTAGCCCACCGCTGGCGCAACCATTCCAGATCTTCCGGTCGGGTCACCTTGAGGTTATCCGCGCGCCCTTCGATCAGACGCGGCGCCAGACCGGCCCATTCCATCGCCGAAGCTTCATCGGTGATCACGACATCCGCAACCAGACTGTCGGCCAACGCCTGATGCAACGCGCCGAGGCGGAACATCTGCGGCGTGTAAGCCTGCCAGATCACGCTGCGATCCACGGTTTCGACCACACGCCCGTTCTTATCAACGCGTTTGAGCGTGTCGCGAGCGGGCACCGCCAACAGACCACCGACCGGGTCATCCGCCAGTTCGGCAAGCAACTTGTCGAGATCGTCGCGACTAAGATTCGGCCGGGCCGCATCGTGCACCAGCACCCAATCGTCATCGTCGGCACCTTGCGCATGCAGATGCAGCAAGGCATTGAGCACCGAAGCGGAACGCTCCGCGCCGCCATCAACCCGCTGAATGCGCGGATCGTTTACGCATGCCAGATTCGGCCAATAGGGATCATCGACAGCAAGACTGACCACCAGCCCCTTGAGGCTCGGGTGATCGAGGAAACAGCCGAGGCTGTGTTCGAGAATTGTGCGCCCGCCCAGTTGCAGATATTGCTTGGGACGGTCCGCGGCCATTCGGGCACCGACGCCCGCGGCAGGAATCACGGCCCAGAAGGCCGGCAGGGAATCGATCATTGGGCCAACTGGTAAAGGGTTTCGCCGTCCTTGACCATGCCCAGTTCGTGACGAGCCCGCTCTTCAACGGTCTCCATGCCTTTCTTCAGCTCGCTGACTTCAGCGTCCATCACCCGGTTGCGCTCCAGCAGGCCTTCGTTTTCGGCATGTTGCTCGGCGATCTGCTGTTTCAGCTCGGCGACCTGCGCCAGACTGCCATTGCCCACCCACAGGCGGTACTGCAGACCGGCCAGCAGCAAGAGCAAAACAAGAAACAACCAGTAAGGACTGCGCATCGAATATCAGGTATCCAGTGAAAAAAGACAGCCACGCATCATGTTGCAGCATCTGATAGCACGAAGCCTGGAAAGATCCAGGCTTGTGCTTAAGGCATCAGATTAGTGGCAAATCCATCGCTGTCACGACTTTTCCGACACAATCCGGTGTCCTTTGATCAGGTTGCGCTTAACCGCGGAACTCGGCGCGGCCGTTGTACTTGGCCTTGCCGTTCAACTGCTCTTCGATACGCAGCAGTTGGTTGTACTTGGAAACGCGGTCGGAGCGGCACAGCGAACCGGTCTTGATCTGGCCAGCCGAGGTGCCCACAGCCAGGTCGGCAATGGTCGAATCTTCGGTTTCGCCGGAGCGGTGCGAGATCACGGCAGTGTAGCCCGCAGCCTTGGCCATCTGGATGGCTTCCAGGGTTTCGGTCAGGGTGCCGATCTGGTTGAACTTGATCAGGATCGAGTTGGCGATCTTTTTATCGATACCTTCTTTCAGGATCTTGGTGTTGGTCACGAACAGGTCGTCGCCCACCAGCTGAGTCTTCTCGCCGATCTTGTCGGTGAGGACTTTCCAGCCAGCCCAGTCGGACTCGTCCAGACCGTCTTCGATGGAGATAATCGGGTAACGCTCGGTCAGGCCTTTGAGGTAGTCGGCGAAACCTTCAGCAGTGAACACCTGGCCTTCACCGGACAGGTTGTACTTGCCGTCTTCGTAGAACTCGCTCGCGGCGCAGTCCAGCGCCAGGGTCACGTCGGTGCCCAGCTTGTAACCGGCGTTGGCAACAGCCTCGGAGATCACTTTCAGCGCGTCTTCGTTGGACGCCAGGTTCGGTGCGAAACCGCCTTCGTCGCCAACGGCGGTGCTCAGGCCACGGGCCTTCAGCACGGCTTTCAGGTGATGGAAAATCTCGGTGCCCATGCGCAGACCTTCCGAGAAAGACTTGGCGCCAACTGGCTGGACCATGAATTCCTGGATGTCGACGTTGTTATCGGCGTGCTCGCCACCGTTGATGATGTTCATCATCGGTACCGGCATCGAGTACACGCCCGGGGTGCCGTTGAGGTTGGCGATGTGCGCGTAGAGTGGCAGGTCCTGATCCTGTGCAGCCGCCTTGGCCGCAGCCAGGGACACCGCGAGGATGGCGTTGGCGCCCAGGGTCGCTTTGTTTTCGGTACCGTCGAGCTTGATCATCGCCTGATCCAGCGCTTTCTGGTCGCTCGGGTCGGTGCCCAGCAGCAGATCGCGGATCGGACCGTTGATGTTGGCTACCGCCTTGAGCACGCCCTTGCCCAGGTAACGGCTCTTGTCGCCATCACGCAGCTCGAGCGCTTCACGCGAGCCAGTGGATGCACCGGACGGCGCGCAGGCGCTGCCGATGATGCCGTTGTCGAGAAGCACGTCCGCTTCCACGGTGGGATTGCCACGGGAGTCGAGAACTTCACGACCTTTGATGTCGACGATTTTTGCCATTGTTGTAAACACTCCAAAGTTGACGAAAACGACGCAGCTAGAGGAAATCTTTATCGTCGGCAAGCGAAGTACAGCGGGCAGACTTGCAGACGACAACGCTCACGCCCGAGGGCATGAGCGACAAATCGTGCGGTACTTTACCGGAGAATCGAGCGTTACGCGGTTTCTACCGTCGGAAAACTCTTCACCAGTTCGTCCAGAGCTTTGAGCTGGGCCAGGAATGGCTCCAGTTTGTCCAGACGCAAGGCGCAAGGGCCGTCGCATTTGGCGTTGTCCGGATCCGGATGCGCTTCGAGGAACAGACCCGCCAGCGACTGGCTCATGCCCGCCTTGGCCAGATCGGTGACCTGCGCGCGGCGACCGCCAGCGGAGTCGGAACGACCACCGGGCATTTGCAGCGAGTGGGTCACGTCGAAGAACACCGGGTATTCGAACTGCTTCATGATGCCGAAGCCGAGCATGTCGACCACGAGGTTGTTGTAGCCGAAGCTCGAACCGCGCTCGCAGAGGATCAGTTGATCGTTACCCGCTTCGACGCATTTGTTCAGGATGTGTTTCATTTCCTGAGGCGCGAGGAACTGGGCTTTCTTGATGTTGATCACGGCGTTGGTCTTGGCCATCGCCACGACCAGATCGGTCTGGCGCGACAGGAAGGCCGGCAGCTGAATGATGTCGCAGACTTCAGCGACGACCGCAGCCTGGTCCGGCTCGTGGACGTCGGTGATGATCGGCACGCCAAAGGCTTGCTTGATGTCCTGGAAGATGCGCATGCCCTCTTCCAGGCCAGGGCCGCGATACGAGGTCACAGAAGACCGGTTGGCCTTGTCGAAGCTGGCCTTGAACACGTATGGGATACCGAGTTTTTCGGTGACCTTCACGTACTCTTCGCAAACCTGCATGGCCATGTCACGGCTTTCCAGCACGTTCATGCCGCCGAACAGCACCATGGGTTTGTCGTTGGCAATCTCGATGTCGCCGACGCGGATGATCTTCTGTGCCATCGGGTTAAGCCTTCTTTTGATGTTGAGCCAACGCGGCTTTGACGAAACCGCTGAACAGCGGATGACCGTCGCGCGGGGTCGAGGTGAACTCTGGGTGGAACTGGCAGGCGACGAACCATGGATGATCCGGCGCTTCAACCACTTCTACCAGCGCAGCATCGGCGGAACGACCGGAGATTTTCAGGCCGGCTTCGATGATCTGCGGCAGCAGGTTGTTGTTCACTTCGTAACGGTGACGGTGACGCTCGACGATCACATCCTTGCCGTAGCAATCGTGCACTTTCGAGCCCGGCTCAAGCAGGCAATCCTGGGCGCCGAGGCGCATGGTGCCGCCCAGATCGGACGCTTCGGTACGCACTTCAACGGCGCCGGTGGCGTCTTCCCACTCGGTGATCAGGCCGACAACCGGGTGGCCGCTGGCACGATCGAACTCGGTGGAGTTGGCGTCTTTCCAGCCCAGAACGTTACGGGCGAATTCGATGACTGCCACTTGCATGCCCAGGCAGATACCGAGGTACGGAACCTTGTTTTCGCGAGCGTACTGAACGGCAGTGATCTTGCCTTCCACGCCACGCAGACCGAAGCCGCCCGGCACCAGAATCGCATCGACACCTTCGAGCAGCGCAGTGCCCTGGTTCTCGATGTCTTCGGAATCGATGTAGCGCAGGTTTACCTTGGTGCGGTTGCTTATGCCGGCATGGCTCATCGCTTCGATCAGCGACTTGTAGGCGTCGAGCAGTTCCATGTACTTGCCGACCATGGCGATGGTCACTTCGTGTTCCGGGTTCAGCTTGGCATCGACCACTGCGTCCCACTCGGACAGGTCGGCGCTGCCGCATTGCAGACCGAAACGCTCGACGACGAAATCGTCCAGACCCTGCGAGTGAAGGATGCCCGGGATCTTGTAGATGGTATCGGCGTCTTCGAGGGCGATCACCGCACGCTCTTCAACGTTGGTGAATTGCGCGATCTTGCGACGCGAGGACACGTCGATCGGGTGATCGGAACGGCACACCAGCACGTCTGGCTGCAGGCCGATCGAACGCAGTTCCTTGACGGAGTGCTGGGTCGGTTTGGTCTTGGTTTCGCCAGCGGTGGCGATGTACGGGACCAGCGTCAGGTGCATCAGCATTGCGCGCTTGGCGCCGACTTCGAATCGCAGCTGACGGATGGCTTCGAGGAACGGTTGCGACTCGATGTCACCGACGGTGCCACCGATCTCGACCATCGCCACGTCAGCGTCACCAGCACCCTTGATGATGCGGCGCTTGATTTCGTCGGTGATGTGCGGGATGACCTGGATGGTTGCACCCAGATAGTCGCCACGGCGCTCTTTGCGCAGCACGTGCTCGTAGACACGGCCGGTGGTGAAGTTGTTGTTCTGGGTCATGGTCGTGCGGATGAACCGCTCGTAGTGCCCCAGATCCAGGTCGGTCTCGGCGCCGTCGTGGGTGACGAACACTTCACCGTGCTGGAACGGACTCATGGTGCCTGGATCGACGTTGATGTACGGATCCAGCTTCAGCATGGTGACCTTAAGCCCCCGCGCCTCCAGGATAGCCGCCAATGAAGCCGAGGCAATGCCTTTCCCCAATGAAGAAACAACACCGCCCGTGACGAATATGTAGCGCGTCATGAAAAACCCTAGAAGTCTGCGTTAAAGCGGAACGAGCCGCCGGGGAAAGCGAAGGAAGGCCGAAGCCTCCGATCACCTGCATTAATCACAGTGCACCTTTCGAAAAAACCGCCGCGTTGTGACAGACCGGCAGATGAAACACCGGTACGTTGCTCGCTACACATTTTTTGGAATCGCCCAGCAAAGACTGCTTGGTAATCGGCAACTCCTGCAATTCAGGCGAATCCACAGAAGTTGTATCAAGAAGGGAGCGTAGTCTACCGGAATGCTCCTTTCAGCTCAAACCTTGATCTTCGTCTGTTGGCTGCCAATGCAATGTCCAGCCTTCGTCCATCTGTCCAGCAAGACCCGACAGGTTCGCCACCGCAAGCAATTGTTCGCCACGAAACAGCAGCGGCAATCTGCCACGCACGAAGGCCGGCACCGCGCGCTCGTTGAGCAGACGCTTGAGATCACGGCTGCCGCGCTCGGCCAGTTGCATGACCTCGCCGCCCTGCCGATAGGCAATACGCAACGGCCCGGTTGGAGCATGCCCGCGGATCATGACGCGTCCGTTATCGGGCAAACGCAGCGCTGAAGTCGGGGTCGGCCAGTCGGCGCCGATCACAGGCATGCGCAACCAATGGCCGCTGAGCCACCAGACGCGACCGGCGCTGCGGTGCAACTCGCCATCGGCCAGACGCCACATCGGTGAGGCGTCGGTGGTGGCATCGCGCAGGTTGATCCAACCCGACCAATGGTCAGCATCTGGCAGACGGGTCAATGGTTCGAGCCAGTGGCTGAGGGCATTGCGTTGACGGGCGTCAGACAACGCCGCCAAAGGCGCCAGCGCAAGCGATGGTACGCCCAGCCAAGCAAATTCATGGGTCGTTTCGGCTTCTGCGAGATCAATCTGTGCCAACTCATCGAGCAAGCCTTGCGCCTCACGCAGATGCGCAGCCGAGCGCGCCATGCTCGCCTGCGCTTGCGGCCAACGCTCGATCAGCACCGGCATGACTTGATGGCGCAGGTAGTTGCGCGAAAACTGCCGATCCTGATTCGACGGATCTTCGATCCAGCGCAACTGATGTGCCTGTGCATAACCTTCCAGCTCGGCGCGGCTGACGTCCAGCAACGGTCGGACCAGCGTGCCCTGCCCCACCGGACGCTGGCGCGGCATCGCGCCGAGCCCGCGGACACCGGCACCACGCAACAGCCGAAACAGCAGGGTTTCCGCTTGGTCGTCGCGGTGTTGGCCGGTCAGCAGCACGTCATTACTCTGCGTCAGCGAACTGAACACCGCGTAACGCGCATCCCGCGCCGCCCGCTCCAGGCTCGCCCCGCCCTTCACGGTGACCCGCTCTACTTGCAAGGGAATGGCCAGCGCATCGCAAACGGCCTGGCAGTGTTGCGGCCACGCATCGGCCGCAGCCTGAAGGCCGTGGTGGATATGAATGGCGCTAAGCGCAGGAAGAGATTCGGTGTTCGCCAGAGTGGCGAGCAGATGCAGGAGGACGGTGGAATCGAGGCCACCGGAGAAGGCGATGCGCCAGTGAGCGGCATTGCGCCAAGGCTCAAGGTTCAGCAGAAGACGGGATGGCAAATCAATCGAGCGTTCACCCATGTCTTTACCCTCGCCGGAAACCAAGTGTGGGAGCGAGCTTGCTCGCGAAAGCTGATTAACATTCAACAATTTCGTCGTCTGTTATAACGCCTTCGCGAGCAAGCTCGCTCCCACAGTGTCTTGCATCGTCAGCCAAATCGGCGCTCGATTAGAGACCGTAGCTCATCAGGCGATCGTAACGGCGCTTGAGCAGCGCTTCGTTATCGAACTGCTTGAGCATCGCCAGTTGCGAGCTCAGCTCGGCGCGGATCGAAGCGGCGGCAGCAGCCGGATCACGATGGGCGCCGCCCAGTGGCTCGCTGATCACTTTGTCGACGATACCCAGGCCTTTCAAACGCTCAGCGGTGATGCCCATTGCTTCAGCGGCATCCGGGGCCTTTTCTGCAGTTTTCCACAGAATCGAAGCGCAACCTTCCGGCGAGATCACCGCATACGTCGAATATTGCAGCATGTTCAGTTGATCGCAAACGCCGATGGCCAGTGCGCCGCCGGAACCACCTTCACCGATCACGGTGGCAATGATCGGGGTCTTCAGGCGCGCCATCACACGCAGGTTCCAGGCAATCGCTTCGCTCTGGTTGCGCTCTTCAGCGTCGATGCCAGGGTAGGCACCCGGGGTGTCGATGAAGGTCAGGATCGGCATCTTGAAGCGCTCGGCCATCTCCATCAGACGGCAGGCCTTGCGGTAGCCTTCCGGACGCGGCATGCCGAAGTTGCGGCGGACTTTCTCACGCACTTCACGGCCCTTCTGGTGACCGATGATCATCACCGGCTGGTCTTCCAGACGGGCGATACCGCCAACAATGGCAGCGTCATCGGAGAAATGACGGTCGCCGTGCAGTTCGTCGAACTCGGTGAAGATGTGCTCGATGTAATCGAGGGTGTACGGGCGTTTCGGGTGACGCGCCAGGCGTGCGATCTGCCAGCTGGTCAGCTTGCCGAAGATGTCTTCGGTCAGCGTCTTGCTCTTGTCCTGCAGGCGGGAGATCTCATCGCCGATATTCAGCGAATTGTCATTACCGACCAAGCGCAACTCTTCGATCTTGGCTTGCAGGTCGGCGATCGGCTGTTCGAAATCTAGAAAATTCGGGTTCATAGGCGTCCGTCTTGGGTCGTGTCCCAAGTGAGCTTGGGCCGGCCGGTTGTCTATTCGCGCCCTACCTTAAGGGAGAGGCGCGCTGAGGTCGAGATTAAAAAATTCAGGTTGCGGGCAAGCGCTATGATGGCACCTGCCGGTCAACGGTATTGGAGGAAGACGTTGTCACGCCCGAACTGGTCACGCAGGGCTTGAATCAACGCATCCGCCGGGTCGATCCGCCAGCTCTCGCCAAACTGCAGCAAGGTCTTCGCATCCGGGCTGGTGTACTCCATGGTCACCGGGCACGCGCCGCGATGACGCTTGAGCAGTTCGCCCAACCAGCGTAGCTGATCGCCTTTGAGATCCTGGGTGTGCAGCTTCAGGCGCAGGCTTTCGGCCAGATTGGTTCGCGCATCCTCCATGCTCATTACCCGCTTGACCCGCAGGCGCAGGCCGCCGGAGAAGTCGTCGTTGCTGACCTCGCCCTCGACCACCACCATGGCGTCAGTCTGCAGCAGCGACTGCGCCGAATGGAACGCATCGGCAAACAGCGACGCCTCGATCCGTCCGGAACGGTCGTCGAGGGTGATGAAACCCATCTTGTCGCCCTTCTTGTTCTTCATCACCCGCAGGGCAATGATCATCCCCGCTACGGTTTGCGTATCACGCGCCGGCTTCAGGTCGATGATGCGCTGGCGGGCGAAACGGCGGATCTCGCCCTCGTACTCGTCGATCGGGTGACCGGTCAGGTACAGGCCCAAGGTGTCTTTTTCACCCTTGAGACGCTCCTTGAGGGTCAGCTCCTTGGCCTTGCGATGGGACGCGTAAACATCGGCATCTTCTTCGACGAACAAGCCGCCAAACAGGTCGGCGTGGCCGGAGTCGTGGGTCCGCGCGGTCTGCTCGGCAGCCTTGATCGCTTCTTCCATCGCCGCCAGCAGCACGGCGCGGTTACGGTCGATGTTGGCCTGATAGGCCTTTTGTTCGTCGTGGAAATACGGGCCGAGGCGATCCAGCGCACCGCTGCGGATCAGACCGTCAAGGGTGCGCTTGTTGATGCGCTTGAGGTCGACCCGCGCGCAGAAGTCGAACAGATCCTTGAACGGGCCGGCCTGACGCGCTTCGGTGATCGCTTCCACCGGACCTTCACCGACGCCCTTGATCGCGCCGAGGCCGTAAACGATGCGGCCGTCGTCGTTCACCGTGAACTTGAACTCCGAAGTGTTCACGTCCGGCGCGTCGAGGCGCAGCTTCATCGTCCGCACTTCTTCGATCAAGGTCACGACCTTGTCGGTGTTGTGCATATCCGCCGAGAGTACCGCGGCCATGAACGGCGCCGGGTAGTGCGCTTTCAGCCAGGCGGTCTGGTACGACACCAGACCATAAGCGGCGGAGTGGGATTTGTTGAAGCCGTAACCGGCGAATTTTTCCACCAGGTCGAAAATGTTACCGGCAAGATCCGCGTCGATGCCGTTGGTCGCGCAACCCTCAATGAAACCGCCGCGCTGCTTGGCCATTTCTTCGGGCTTTTTCTTACCCATCGCTCGACGCAGCATGTCCGCACCGCCGAGGGTGTAACCGGCCATGACCTGGGCAATCTGCATCACCTGTTCCTGATACAGGATGATGCCGTAAGTCGGCGCCAGTACCGGCTTGAGGCCGTCGTACTGGTAATCCGAATGCGGATACGCCAGCTCGGCGCGTCCGTGCTTACGGTTGATGAAGTCGTCCACCATGCCCGATTGCAGCGGGCCCGGACGGAACAGGGCCACCAGTGCGATCAAGTCTTCCAGGCAGTCGGGCTTGAGCTTTTTGATCAGTTCTTTCATGCCGCGGGATTCAAGCTGGAACACCGCCGTGGTTTCAGCTTTTTGCAGCAACTGGTAGGTCGGTTTGTCGTCCAGCGGAATAAAAGCGATATCCAGCGGCGGCTCGTTGACCTTGGCGCGGTCGCGGTTGATGGTTTTCAGTGCCCAGTCGATGATCGTCAGCGTGCGCAGGCCGAGGAAGTCGAACTTCACCAGACCGGCCGCTTCAACGTCATCCTTGTCGAACTGGGTCACCAGACCGTCGCCGGCCTCGTCGCAGTAGATCGGCGAGAAGTCGGTCAGCTTGGTCGGTGCGATCACCACGCCACCGGCGTGTTTACCGACGTTACGCACCACGCCCTCGAGCTTGCGCGCCATCTCCCAGATTTCCGCCGCTTCTTCATCGACCTTGATGAAGTCACGCAGGATTTCTTCCTGCTCGTAGGCTTTTTCCAGGGTCATGCCGACTTCGAACGGAATCATCTTCGACAGACGATCCGCCAGGCCGTAGGACTTGCCCTGCACCCGCGCCACGTCACGGACCACAGCCTTGGCGGCCATGGAACCGAAGGTGATGATCTGGCTCACCGCGTTGCGCCCGTATTTCTCGGCCACGTAGTCGATCACGCGGTCACGGCCGTCCATGCAGAAGTCGACGTCGAAGTCGGGCATCGAGACCCGTTCCGGGTTGAGGAACCGTTCGAACAGCAGGTCATATTCCAGCGGGTCGAGGTCGGTGATCTTCTGTACGTAAGCCACCAGCGAACCGGCACCCGACCCACGGCCCGGACCTACCGGTACGCCGTTGTTCTTGGCCCACTGGATAAAGTCCATCACGATCAGGAAGTAACCGGGGAAGCCCATCTGGATGATGATATCCAGCTCGAAATTCAAGCGGTCGACGTAGACCTGGCGCTTGGCTTCGTAGTCTTCGGTGGTGTCTTTGGGCAGCAGCACTGCCAGGCGCTCTTCGAGACCTTCGAAAGACACCTTGCGGAAATATTCGTCGATGGTCATGCCATCAGGAATCGGGAAGTTGGGCAGGAAGTGCGTGCCCAGCTTCACTTCGATGTTGCAGCGCTTGGCGATCTCGACGGTGTTTTCGATGGCGTCGGGAATATCGCTGAACAGCTCGAGCATTTCCTCGGCGCTTTTCAGGTATTGCTGATCGCTGTAATTCTTCGAACGACGCGGATCATCGAGGGCGCGGCCTTCACCGATGCACACGCGGGTTTCGTGGGCGGCGAAGTCTTCCTGCTTGATGAAGCGCACATCGTTGGTCGCCACCAGCGGCGCGCCGAGCTTGTCGGCCAGGGCCACGGCGCCGTGCAGTTGCTCTTCATCGTTGGGGCGGTTGGTGCGCTGGATTTCCAGATAGAAACGATCCGGGAACACTGCCATCCACTCGCGCGCCAGCGCTTCGGCTTCCGCCGGGTTGCCGCCGATCATGGCCATGCCGATCTCGCCTTCTTTGGCGGCGGACAGCATGATCAAACCTTCGTTGGCCTCGGCCACCCACTCGCGCTCGACGATGACCATGCCGTTGCGCTGGCCTTCGATGAAGCCGCGCGAGATCAGTTCGGTGAGATTGCGATAACCCTGAGCGTTCATCACCAGCAGGCTGAGGCGGCTGAGCGGCGCATCCGGGTCCTTGTTCGCCAGCCACAGGTCGGCGCCGCAGATCGGCTTGATCCCGGCACCCATGGCGTTTTTGTAGAACTTGACCAGGGAACACATGTTGTTCTGATCGGTGACAGCGACCGCCGGCATGTTCATGGCGGTCAGCGCCTTGACCAGCGGCTTGATCCGCACCAGCCCGTCGACCAGGGAGTATTCAGTGTGCAGGCGTAGATGAACGAATGAAGCCGGCATAGTGATCCTGTCCAGTTACGTAGAGACAACGAGGCCCGGATTGTACCGGGCCTTGGTTAAAACATCAGCCTTGGGCCTAAACCTGCGTCAGGCTTTCCCGCGCCTCGTAAGCCAGGCGTACCGGGGCGAACGAGCGGCGGTGAATCGGCGTCGGGCCGAGCCGCGCCAGTGCTTCCAGATGAACGGGCGTCGGGTAGCCTTTGTGGCCGCCGATGCCGTAGCCCGGGTAGATCAATTCGAATGCCGCCATCTCGCGGTCACGGCTGACCTTGGCCAGAATCGACGCCGCAGCGATCGCCGGTACCTTGCCGTCACCTTGAATCACCGCCTCGGCGCGCATCGGCAAATGCGGGCAGCGGTTGCCGTCGATCATCGCCAGCTTCGGCTGAATGTGCAGACCGGCGACCGCGCGCTGCATGGCCAGCATGGTCGCGTGGAGGATATTCAGATCGTCGATTTCTTCCACTTCGGCGCGGGCGATGCACCAGCTCAGCGCCTTTTCGCAGATCTCGTCATAAAGCTTTTCGCGCTTGGCTTCAGTGAGTTTCTTCGAATCATCGAGACCGAGGATCGGCCGGTTCGGATCAAGGATCACCGCCGCCGTTACCACCGCGCCGCACAACGGGCCACGACCGACTTCATCGACACCGGCGACCAGTTCTTCGACTTCGGCGACCAGCGTGAAATCCAGGCCCATCTGCATGGTTGTCTTGCTCATTGTGGTTTGCCGATCAGGTCAAGGACCGCTTGCGCCGCCTGATTGGAAGCATCGCGCCGCAGCGTGCGGTGGATCTCGTCAAAGCCGCGGGTCTGTTCCTCACCGCCTTCGATCAATGGCGACAGGGTCTGCGCCAACGCGTCGACAGTCGCATCATCCTGCAACAACTCTGGCACCAGCAAGCGCTGGGCGAGCAAGTTGGGCAGCGACACGTAAGGGCTCTTGACCATACGTTTGAGAATCCAGAATGTCAGCGGCGCTAACCGATACGCCACTACCATTGGCCGCTTGTACAGCAGCGCTTCAAGGGTAGCAGTGCCGGAGGCGATCAACACGGCGTCACACGCGGCGAGGGCCAGATGAGACTGACCATCGAGCAATGTCACCGGCAGATCGCGGCCGACCAGTAGCGTTTCGAGTTGCACGCGACGTTCAGGATTGGCACAGGGAATCACAAAGCGTACGCCCGGACGCATGCCGCGCAGGCGTTCGGCAGTATCAAGGAACAGCGCGCCGAGACGACTGACCTCACCGCCACGGCTGCCCGGCATCAGCGCCACCAATGGTCCGTCAGGCAAACCCAGCTCGGCGCGCGCGGCAGCTCGGTCAGCCTCGAGCGGAATCGTATCGGCCAAAGTGTGACCAACGAAACGCACCGGCACGCCCTTCTCTTCGTAGAACTTCGCTTCGAACGGCAACAGGGTCAGCATCAGATCACAGCCTTCGCGGATCTTCAGCACGCGCTTTTGCCGCCACGCCCACACCGACGGGCTGACGTAATGCACGGTCTTGATCCCGGCCTGACGCAGCTTGAGTTCGATATTGAGGTTGAAATCCGGCGCATCGATGCCGATGAACACGTCCGGCTTCGCGGCGATCAGCGTGGCAATCAAGTCCTTGCGGCGCTTGAGCAACTCACGCAGGCGACCGAGAACCTCGACCAGGCCCATGACCGACAGGCGCTCCATGGGAAAGTACGAAGTCAGGCCTTCGGCCTGCATCAGCGGACCGCCGACGCCGATGAACTCGACCGCCGGGTGCTGTGCCTTGAGTGCGCGCATGAGGCCAGCGCCGAGAATGTCACCGGAAGCCTCACCCGCCACCAGCGCAATACGCAGACTGGCCATGATCAGCGGGTGATGCCGCGAGTCGACGCCTGGATCGAATCGCGGAACACGGCGACTTCGGGGAACTGCGCAGACGGCTCGGCCAGTTCGGCCAGCGCCTGCTCGACCGTCAGGCCTTGGCGGTAGACTGTCTTGTAGGCACGGCGCAAGGCGTGGATCGCGTCTTCGCTGAAACCGCGACGGCGCATGCCTTCGAAGTTCATGCTGCGCGCTTCGGCCGGGTTGCCGAATACGGTGACGAACGCCGGAACGTCCTTGCCGATCGCCGTGCCCATGCCCGAAAAGCTGTGCGCGCCGATGTGGCAGTACTGATGCACCAGGGTAAAACCGGAGAGGATTGCCCAGTCGTCAACGTGTACATGCCCGGCCAACGCAGTGTTGTTGACCAGAATGCAGTGGTTGCCGATGACGCTGTCATGGCCGATGTGGGCATAGGCCATGATCAGGTTGTGATCACCCAGGGTGGTTTCCGAACGGTCCTGCACGGTGCCACGGTGGATGGTCACGCCTTCGCGGATGACGTTGTGGTCACCGATCACCAGGCGAGTTTCCTCACCTTTGTATTTCAGATCCGGGGTGTCTTCGCCTACCGAGGAAAACTGGTAGATGCGATTGTGCTTACCAATGCGGGTCGGCCCCTTGAGGATCACGTGCGGCCCGATCACGGTACCCTCGCCGATTTCCACACCTGCGCCGATGATCGACCACGGGCCGACCTCGACGCCGTCAGCCAGAATGGCGGACGGATCGATGATTGCACGAGGGTCAATCAAACTCATACTTTCTGTTCCGCACAGATGATTTCTGCCGAGCAGACCGGCTTGCCGTCCACCGAAGCCTGGCACTCGAACTTCCAAATCTTGCGCTTGCAGCTGATGAAGGTCGCTTCAAGGATCAACTGGTCGCCCGGCTTGACTGGCTGGCGGAAGCGCAGCTTGTCGGAACCGACGAAGTAATACAGGGTGCCGTCAGCCGGTTTGACGTCGAGCATCTTGAAACCGAGGATCCCGGCAGCCTGAGCCATCGCTTCGATGATCAGCACGCCCGGCATGATTGGATGCGCAGGGAAGTGACCATTGAAGAACGGTTCATTGATGCTGACATTCTTGTAGGCGCGAATTCGCTTGCCTTCAGTGTCCAGTTCCACCACCCGGTCCACCAGCAGGAACGGGTAACGGTGAGGCAGGTATTCGCGAATCTCGTTGATGTCCATCATTCAGGGGAAAGCCTATGTAAAGATTGGGAGCGCGACTGACGCGCACTCCTCTAGCAAATCAAGGAGTCAGTCTAGAGGCTGTGCACACTTGATATGGAAATGGTATCAGCCATCAGATGAAGCATTGCCGTCAGGGGTCACTTCCCCTACGCGCTTTTCCAGCTGTTTCAACCGCCGCGCGATGTCATCGAGCTGACGGATACGGGCCGCGCTTTTGCGCCATTCGGCCGCCGGTTGCATGGCTGTGCCGGAAGAATAGGCGCCCGGCTCGGTAATCGAGTGGGTCACCATGGTCATTCCGGTGAGGAAAACGTTGTCGCAGATATCAATGTGGCCGACCAGACCGACACCGCCGGCGAGCATGCAGTGCTTGCCGATTTTGGTGCTGCCGGAAATGCCGACACACGCAGCCATGGCGGTGTGATCACCGACCTGGACGTTGTGTGCGATCTGAATCTGGTTGTCGAGCTTCACGCCGTTGCCAATCACGGTATCGGCCAGGGCGCCGCGGTCGATGGCGGTGTTTACGCCAATCTCGACATCGTCGCCGATGGTGACGCCACCGATCTGGGCGATTTTCTGCCATACGCCTTTTTCGTTGGCGAAGCCGAAGCCCTCACCGCCGATCACTGCGCCGGACTGAATAACCACACGCTTGCCGATGCGCACATCGTGATACAGCGTCACGCGCGGAGCCAGCCAGCCGCCTTCACCGATCTCGCTGCGGGCGCCGACCACGCAATGCGCGCCCAGCGTCACCTGTGCAGCAACGCGCGCGCCGGCTTCGATCACCACGAACGGGCCGATGCTTGCACTCGGATCAACCACCGCATCTGCCGCGATCACCGCTGTCGGATGAATACCCGTAGCAGCCTTCGGCTTTGGATCGAACAGGTGCGAAATACGCGCGTAGGCCAGATAAGGGTCTGGCACCACCAGTGCGTTACCGGAAAAACCTTCGGCATCAGCCTCTTTGAGCAGCAACGCTGCCGCCTGCGAACCGGCCAGGTATTTTCGGTATTGGGGATTTGCCAGAAAGCTCAACTGAGCTGGGCCAGCCTCTTGCAAAGTGGCTAGCCCAGTAATTTGCCTCTCGGGGTCGCCACGCAGGGTGGCGCCGAGGTGCTCGGCCAACTGGCCGAGCCTGATAGTCACGGTCATGGGTTACTTCAGCTGATTCATGCGCTCGATAACCTGGCGCGTGATGTCGTACTGAGGTTTGACATCGATGACTGCGCCACGCTCGAACACCAGGTCAAAACCACCCTTCTTGATGACTTCTTCCACAGCGCTGTCCAGCTTCGGCTTCAGCTGCTTGAGCATTTCACGGTCAGCCACGGCCTTGGCTTCGTTCAGTTCCTTGGACTGGAACTGGAAGTCACGGGCCTTTTGCTTGAATTCCAGCTCCAGACGCTCACGCTCGCCCTGCTGCATCTTGTCGCCACCGGCCATCAGACGGTCCTGAATGCCTTTGGCGCTGCTTTCCAGGGTTTTCAGCTTGGTCAGTTGCGGGCCGAACTTCTTCTCGGCATCCACCGCGTACTTCTTGGCCGCGTCGGATTCCAACAGTGCCATCTGATAGTTCAGCACGGCAATTTTCATGTCGGCGAACGCCGGGCCCGCCACCAGTACGGAGGCCAGGAGAACCAATTGAGTCAACTTACGCACGATGCACTCCTACAAAATCCATTGTCGTTGTCTTGGGTCAGACGCTTAGAACGTCTGGCCGAGGGAGAATTGGAACACTTGAGTTTCAGCGTCATCCGGTTTCTTGACCGGCATCGCCAGGGCGAAGCTCAACGGTCCCAGTGCGGTGACCCAGGTCACGCCCACACCTACGGAGCTGGCCATGTTGCTCAGGCTGATGTCGTTGCACTGAGTGCTGGACGTAGAACCCGCGCTAGCGTTGGTCGTCTTGTCGCACTTGGAATCGAATACGTTACCCACGTCCCAGAACACCGAGGTCCGCAGCGAACGCTGATCTTTCACGAACGGCAGCGGGAACAACACTTCAACGCCACCTTGAATCAACACGTTACCACCGAATGGCAGCGGATCCTGATCCGGGTCACGAAGAGTCCCCGTATTACCCGTTACATCTGCACCGCGGCTCGGTGTACTGCGCGGACCCAGCGTGCTGTCCTTGAAGCCACGTACGGAGTTGAAGCCACCCGCATAGTAGTTTTCATAGAACGGCAGACCATCGGTCGAACCGTAACCGTCGCCATAACCGAGTTCGGAGTGCAGGCGCAGGGTGTAGTTTTCGGTGATCGGCTGGAACAGCTGACCACGGTAGTCAAGTTTGAAGAACGACAGGTCGCTGCCCGGAATGGTGGTTTCCAGGGTCAGGCTCTGGGAACGACCACGGGTCGGCAACACGCCTTTGTTCAGGGTCGACTCGGACCAACCGGCCGAGGCCTTGAAGTTCAGGTAGTTGTCGCCTTCCTTGTCGACGAAATCGAAAATCTCGTCAACGGTATAGCGACCGGTGTTGATCTTGTCCTGCTGAGCAGACAGACCGAAGGTCAGACGCGATGTTTCGCTGATCGGGTAGCCAACGTTGACGCCAGCGCCCAGGCTGTCGACGGCGTAGCTCGAGATATCGGCATCGAGCTCATCGTAGTCAGTGGTGCGATAGAACGCGTTGTAACCCAGGCTCACGCCATCAGCGGTCCAGTACGGGTCCACATAGCCGAAGTTGTAGCGGCTCTGGTATTCGCTGCGGGTCAGACCGATGCTGACGCGGTTACCGGTACCGAGGAAGTTGTTCTGGGTGATCGAGCCACCGAGGATCAGACCGGCGCTCTGTGCAAAACCAACGCTCGCGGTGATCGAACCGGAAGCCTGTTCTTCAACGGCGTAGTTCACATCAACCTGGTCGTCGACACCTGGCACGGCCGGGGTTTCAACGTTGACCTCCTTGAAGAAGCCCAGACGCTCCAGACGGGTCTTGGACTGGTCGATCAGGTAGGTCGAAGCCCAGCCGCCTTCCATCTGACGCATTTCACGACGCAGCACTTCGTCTTCGGACTTGGTGTTGCCACGGAAGTTGATGCGGTTGACGTAGGCACGCTTGCCCGGATCGACAGCGAAGAGGATGTCCACAGTGTGGTCGTCGTCATGGGGCTGAGGCACGCCGTTGACGTTGGCGAAGGTGTAGCCCTCGTTACCCAGGCGACGGGTGATCAGCTCGGAAGTGGTGGTCATCAGCTTGCGCGAGAACACCTGGCCCTTCTGCACGAGCAACAGCGACTTTACCTGGTCTTCAGGGACTTTCAGGTCGCCGCTGAGCTTGACGTCACGAACGGTGTACTTCTCACCCTCGGTAACGTTCACGGTGATGTAGACGTGCTTCTTGTCAGGGGTAATCGACACCTGGGTCGAAGCGATGTCCATGTTGATGTAGCCGCGGTCCAGATAGTAGGAACGCAGACGCTCCAGGTCACCGGAGAGTTTTTCACGGGCATATTTGTCATCGTTCTTGAAGAACGACAGCCAGTTGGTGGTTTTCAGTTCGAACAGGTCAGTCAGGTCTTCCTCAGGGAAAACCGTATTGCCTACCACGTTGATGTGCTGGATGGCGGCAACGGTACCTTCGTTGATCTTCACCTTCAGACCCACGCGGTTACGCGGCTGCGAAACCACTTCGGTGTCGACGGTAGCGGAGTAACGACCCTGGGCAACGTACTGACGCTGCAGTTCGTTACGCACACCCTCGAGGGTGGCGCGCTGGAAGATTTCGCCTTCGGCCAGACCGGATTGCTTGAGGCCCTTCATCAGGTCCTCAGTAGAGATCGCCTTGTTGCCTTCGATCTCGATACTGGCGACCGATGGACGCTCGACCACGGTGATGACCAGAACGTTGCCTTCGCGGCCCAGCTGGATATCTTGAAAGAAACCGGTTTTGAACAACGCACGAGTGGATTCCACCAGGCGACGATCATCCGCCTGCTCGCCGACGTTCAACGGCAAGGCACCAAAGACGCTACCCGCGGAGACCCGCTGGAGGCCATTGACGCGAATATCAGAGATAGTGAAGGACTCGGCGTGAACTTCGGCGATCATCAATACGGTGAGAACCGCAGTTAGCAGCAGACGTTTCATGAAGTCCTTTCTTATTCCAACTGGCAATAAACAAACTGCCGCAAAATGCGGCAGATTCGCAATTCAGCGAAGCGTTACAGTCGACCCAGATCGTTGACCAGAGCAAGCAACATCACCCCGACCACCAAACTGATACCGATCTGTATCCCCCAACCTTGCACCCGATCCGACAAGGGGCGACCACGCACCCACTCGATCAGATAAAACAACAAATGCCCCCCATCCAGTACAGGAATGGGCAGCAAATTCAGAACGCCCAGGCTAATACTCAGATAAGCAAGGAAATTCAGGAAATCAGCGACGCCCGACTGGGCAGAAGCGCCCGCCACTTTAGCAATGGTTATCGGTCCACTCAAGTTTTTTACCGAGAGCTCGCCGAACAGCATTTTCTTCAGCGAATCCAGCGTCAGAATGCTCATGGTCCAAGTGCGCCGGGCGCCCTCGCCAATCGCGGCCAGAGGCCCATAACTGACCTCGCGGATCATTTCCGGCGGCCAGTCGATGGCTTTGACGCCAGCCCCCAGATAACCGCTTGGCGATTTGCTTTCGCCGCGCGCGGCCAGGGTCACAGGGACGTCGATTTGAGCACTGTCGCGCTCGACGCGCAGCATGATTTTGGTATCAGGACGCGTACGAACGGTATCGACCACTTGCTGCCAGTCCTCCAGCGGCTGGCCATCAAGCGCCAGCAAGCGATCGCCGGTTTTCAGCCCCGCCGCCTGGGCCGGGCCTTTCGGATCGAGCTCGGCAAGCACCGGTGGCAAGGCCGGACGCCAGGGACGGATACCCAGCGAGCGGATCGGATCCGGCTCGTCGGCACCTTTGAGCCAGTTATCCAGTGCCAGCGTGCGCGGTGACTCGGCGGTCGAACCTTGCTCGCGCACCAGCAATTGAATGGCGCCGCTCTCACCGAGACGACGCACCAGCTGCAGATTGACCGCAGCCCAGCCCGACGTTGGCTCGCCATCGATCGAGACGATCTCCTGACCGGCGTTCAGACCAGCCTTGGCGGCAATGCTGCCTGATTCGACCGCGCCGATGACCGGGCGTACCTGCTCGCTGCCGAGCATCGCCAAGACCCAGAAGAACACTAACGCCAGAAGGAAGTTGGCAATCGGGCCGGCGGCGACAATGGCGATGCGCTGACGTACTGATTTGCGATTGAACGACTGATCGAGTTGATCAACCGGCACTTCGCCTTCGCGCTCGTCGAGCATTTTGACGTAGCCGCCCAGCGGAATCGCGGCGACCACGAACTCGGTGCCTTGCTTGTCGTGCCAGCGCAGCAGTGGCATGCCGAAGCCCACGGAGAACCGCAGAACCTTCACGCCACAGCGGCGCGCGACCCAGAAGTGGCCGAATTCGTGAAAGGTGACCAGCACACCCAGGGCGATCAGGGTGCCGGCAATCATATAGAGCGCGCTCATCTACTTTCTCCGCAATCCTGTTCAGTGTCGCGTGTCGCCGTTGCGTTACAAGAAACTATCGGCCGTGCCGACTCAACCAATGCTCGGCCAGCACTCGCGCTTTCGCGTCCGCCGTAAACACGGCGTCGAGGTCGTTCAGCGCTACCACCGGCTCCAGGTTCAAGACCTCCTCGATGATACTCGCGATTTCCAGGTAGCGAACCCGTCCGTCGAGAAACGCCGCCACGGCCACTTCATTGGCCGCGTTGAGCATCGCCGGCGCGCTATCACCGGCTTCGGCCGCCTGACGAGCCAAACGAAGGCAGGGGAAGCGGCTTTCATCAGGCGCCTCGAAATCCAGTCGCGCAATGGCAAACAGATCCAATGGCGGTACGCCGGAATCGATACGCTCCGGCCAGGCCAATGCGTTGGCAATGGGTGTGCGCATATCCGGGTTACCCAACTGCGCCAGGACCGAGCCATCGACGTAATCGACCAGAGAGTGAATCACGCTTTGCGGATGAATCACCACTTCGACCTGAGCCGGTTTGGCATCGAACAACCAGCAGGCTTCGATCAACTCAAGGCCCTTGTTCATCATGCTTGCCGAATCCACGGAGATCTTGCGCCCCATGGACCAGTTCGGATGCGCGCAAGCCTGTTCAGGCGAAACATCTGCCAGTTCGACCATCGGCGTCTGCCGGAAAGGACCGCCAGAGGCTGTGAGCAATATCCGCCGCACACCCACCGAGCTCAAGCCGCGCGCAAAATCCGCTGGCATGCACTGAAAAATCGCATTGTGTTCGCTGTCGATCGGCAGCAGCACCGAGCCGCTTTTGCGCACGGCCTGCATGAACAGAGCACCGGACATCACCAGCGCTTCCTTGTTGGCCAGCAGGATCTTCTTGCCCGCCTCGACCGCAGCCAGTGTCGGACGCAAACCCGCCGCACCGACAATGGCCGCCATGACCGCGTCGACTTCAGGCGCGGAGGCAACCTGACACAGGCCCTCCTCGCCTACGAGAACGCGAGTCGGCAAACCGGCTGCACGTAGGTCATCCTGCAAACCGCGCGCGGCGGTCACTTCAGGCACCACGGCAAATTGCGGCACATGGCGCACGCACAACGCGAACAACTCACTGAGGCGCGAGAAACCACTCAATGCAAAAACCTGATAACGCTCAGGATGACGGGCAATCACATCCAGAGTGCTCAGACCGATCGAACCGGTCGCACCCAACACGGTAATCTGCTGGGGACGACTCACGGTGCGGCCATCCAGAGCAATACGGCGAACACCGGAATGGCTGCGGTCAGGCTGTCGATGCGGTCCAGCACGCCACCATGGCCGGGCAGCAGATTACTGCTGTCCTTGATGCCGGACTGGCGCTTGAACATGCTTTCGGTAAGGTCACCGACCACGGAAATAAAGACGATCACTGCAGCGCCGATCAGGCCTTTGAGCAGCTCGGCCACGGTCCAGTCGCGTACCAGCCCGACGATCGCGGTAATCACCAGACTCAGCGCCAGACCACCGTAAACGCCTTCCCAGCTCTTGCCCGGACTGACGTGCGGCGCCAGCTTGCGCTTGCCGAACTTGCGCCCGGAGAAATAAGCACCGATGTCCGCGCCCCAGACCAGCACCATCACCGCCATGATCAACCAGTTACCCAGCGGGTACTGTTTGATCTGCACCAGCCCCTGCCACGCAGGCAGCAGGATCAGCAGGCCAATCAGCAGCTTGGTCGCCGCAGTGGACCAGTGCGCACTCGAGCGTGGATAGGTCAGCACCAGATAAGTTGCAATCGCCCACCAGATCACCGATGCACCGAGCACCCAAGGCGCAAGGCCTGGCAGCACATACATGACGAACAGCATCAATGCGACCACAGCCGCAAAGCCGACGCGGAACGATTGCGCGGTGAAGCCGGCCAGACGCGCCCATTCCCAGGCACCGAGGCTCACCACCAGGCCAATGAACAGCGCGAAGCCGGCACCTTTGAGCAGGAAAAACCCGCACAGGGCAATCGGCAGCAGGATCAGTGCAGTGATGATTCGTTGTTTAAGCATTAAACCCGGGCTCCAGCTTCGACCTGTTCGCTCGTTTTACCGAAGCGACGCTGGCGCGAAGCGAAATCGGCCAGCGCGGTGCGCATGGCTTCGTGTTTGAAGTCCGGCCAGAACAGGTCGGAGAAGTACAGCTCGGCGTAGGCCAGCTGCCACAGCAGGAAGTTGCTGATGCGATGCTCGCCACCGGTGCGGATGCACAGGTCAGGCAACGGCAGGTCGCCGGTGGCCAGACAGGTCTGCAGCAGATCCGGGGTGATGTCCTCCGGGCGCAAGTGCCCGGCCTGGACTTCACGCGCCAGACGCTGCGCGGCCTGCGCGATATCCCACTGACCGCCATAGTTGGCGGCGATCTGCAGGACAAAGCGGTTGGCACCGACGGTCATGGCCTCGGCCTCGCGCATCGCCGCCTGAAGCTCAGGGTGGAAGCGCGAGCGATCGCCAATGATGCGCAGGCTGATGTTGTTGTCGTTGAGGCGCTTGGCCTCACGACGCAAGGCCTTGAAAAACAGATCCATCAAGGCGCTGACTTCATCGGCCGGGCGCTGCCAGTTTTCACTGGAAAAAGCGAACAGGGTCAGGACTTCGACCTTGGCCTCAGCGCACACCTCGATCACCGCCCGCACAGCATCCACGCCCGCTTTATGCCCGGCGACACCCGGCATAAAGCGCTTTTTCGCCCAGCGATTGTTGCCATCCATGATGATCGCGACATGGCGCGGCACCGCGGACGGCGCAGACTGCTTGGTCTTGTCCATTTAAAGCTCGACCCTTATACGGCCATCAGGTCTTTTTCTTTCTCGTCCGTGGCCTTGGTGATCTGGGCCTCGGATTCTTTGGTCAGCTTGTCGATATCAGCGATGGCACGACGTTCTTCGTCTTCACTGATTTCCTTGTCCTTGACCAGTTTCTTCAGCTCGCCCAAGGCATCACGACGGATGTTGCGCACAGCAACGCGCGCGTCTTCCGCTGCGCTACGGGCCTGCTTGGTGAAGCCTTTGCGCGTTTCTTCGGTAAGGGCAGGCATCGGGATCAACAGCAACTCGCCCAGATTGGTCGGGTTGAGGTTCAGACCGGCGCTCTGGATTGCCTTGTCGACGGCAGCGAGCATGTTGCGCTCGAAGGCCACGACCTGCAGGGTGCGCGAATCCTTCACGGTGACGTTGGCAACGCCGCTCAGCGGAGTGTCAGTACCGTAGTAAGGCACCATGACGCTGCCGAGGATGCTCGGGTGAGCCTTGCCGGTACGAATCTGGCCGAACGCGTGGCTCAGAGATTCCAGGGATTTCTGCATACGCGCTTGGGCGTCTTTCTTGATTTCGTTGATCATTGTTGGCCTTCCTCGATCAAAGTCCCTTCAGCGCCGCCGTGCACAATGTTCAGCAGGGCGCCGGGCTTGTTCATGTTGAATACGCGCAGCGGCATCTTGTGATCGCGGCACAGGCAGATAGCAGTCAGATCCATTACGCCCAGCTTGCGATCCAGTACTTCATCATAAGTCAGATGATCGAACTTCTCGGCATGCGGGTCTTTGAACGGGTCTGCGGTGTAGACGCCATCAACCTTGGTGGCCTTGAGCACAACGTCGGCGTCGATTTCGATTGCACGCAGGCAGGCTGCCGAATCCGTGGTGAAGAACGGATTACCGGTACCGGCCGCGAAGATCACGACGTCTTTGGAGTTCAGGTGGCGCATGGCTTTGCGGCGATCGTAGTGATCGGTCACACCGACCATGGAAATGGCCGACATGACGATGGCCGAGATATTGGCACGTTCCAGCGCATCGCGCATGGCCAGAGCGTTCATCACAGTGGCCAGCATGCCCATGTGGTCGCCTGTTACCCGATCCATACCGGCTTTGCTCAGGGCTTCACCGCGAAACAGGTTGCCACCGCCGATCACCAGACCGACCTGAACGCCGATGCCGACCAGTTGGCCGACTTCCAGTGCCATGCGATCCAGCACCTTCGGATCGATCCCGAACTCTTCCGAGCCCATCAGGGCCTCGCCGCTAAGCTTGAGTAGAATGCGTTTATAGCGAGCCTGATAACCACTGCCCTGCTGAGCCATTGCGAATCTCTCCTGCGGCGTATTTAAAAATTCTTTGCGAGCTGTTTACAGCTGGCGTTCACTCTAGCTTGGCGCTGCTGCAGCGCCATCGGAACATGGCTTTGTAAGTCAGTTCCGGGTGGAAACCAAATAAAAAATTGGTACCCCATCTGAAAAGAGGCTGCGCGCGTTAGCGGGCAGCCTCTTTCGGGCGACAGTTGAAAAACCGTCTTATTGCTTGGCGGCAGCCAGCTGGGCAGCAACTTCTTCAGCGAAGTTGTCGACCGGCTTCTCGATGCCTTCGCCTACTTTGAAGTAAGTGAAGGAAACGATTTCTGCGCCGGCTTTCTTGGCCAGCTCGCCAACCTTGACTTCAGGGTTCTTGACGAACGCCTGCTCGACCAGGCTCGCTTCTGCCAGGAACTTGCTGATACGGCCTTTGACCATGTTCTCAACAATGTTTTCTGGCTTGCCTTTGATCTTTTCTTCGTTCAGCTGCAGGAACACAGCCTTCTCGCGCTCGATCGCTTCGTCGGAGACTTGCGAAGGCAGCAGGAACTCAGGGTTGCTTGCAGCAACGTGCATAGCGATGTCTTTGGCCAGCTCGACGTCACCGCCTTTCAGGACAACAGCAACACCGATCTTGTTACCGTGCAGGTAAGTGCCGACAACGTCACCCTCTACGCGTACCAGACGACGGATGTTGACGTTCTCGCCGACTTTGGCAACCAGAGCTTCACGAGCCGATTCCTGAGCGGCGATCAGCGGAGCTGCGTCGGTCAGTTTTTCGTCGAAAGCTTTTTCTACGCTGGCAGCAACGAAGTTCTTGAAGTCGTCTTGCAGAGCCAGGAAGTCGGTCTGCGAGTTGACTTCCAGCAGCACGGCTGCCTTGTCATTCGATTTGATGGCGATTGCGCCTTCAGCGGCAACGTTGCCAGCTTTTTTCGCAGCCTTGATGGCGCCCGAAGCACGCATGTCATCAATGGCTTTTTCGATGTCGCCGTCAGCCTTTTCCAGGGCTTTCTTGCAATCCATCATGCCTTCGCCGGTACGCTCGCGCAGTTCTTTGACCAACGCTGCAGTAATTGCTGCCATTTTCAAATTCCTCTTGGATAGGTTTTCAACCATTCCACCCGATCGAACGGGCGTTCAATTCTTCCCGAACCACCCATGTTGGCTGCCGCACATGACAAATACAGACGCGGGCGCCGACAAATGGTTTTCGAGGTGGCAAAAAGGGGGCCAAGCCCCCTTTTTGCTTACTGAGTCAACGCCAGGGGCGTCGATTACTCAGCTGCAGCCTGAGTTTCTTCAGCTGCGAATTCAACAGTACCGCCAGCAACATTGTTGCGACCGCGGATAACTGCGTCAGCCATCGAACCCATGTACAGCTGGATAGCGCGAATGGCGTCATCGTTGCCTGGGATGATGTAGTCAACGCCTTCCGGGCTGCTGTTGGTATCGACAACGCCGATGACCGGGATGCCCAGCTTGTTGGCTTCGGTGATCGCGATGCGCTCGTGGTCAACGTCGATCACGAACAGTGCGTCCGGCAGACCACCCATGTCCTTGATGCCGCCCAGCGAACGATCCAGCTTCTCAAGATCACGGGAGCGCATCAGCGCTTCTTTCTTGGTCAGCTTGGCGAAAGTACCGTCTTCGGCTTGAACTTCAAGGTCACGCAGACGCTTGATGGAAGCACGAATGGTCTTGAAGTTGGTCAGCATGCCGCCCAACCAGCGGTGATCGACGTACGGCGAACCGCAACGTGCTGCTTCTTCAGCAACGATCTTGCCAGCGGAACGCTTGGTGCCGACGAACAGAATCTTGTTTTTGCCCTGGGCCAGACGTTCTACGAAAGTCAGAGCTTCGTTGAACATTGGCAGGGTTTTTTCAAGGTTGATGATGTGAATCTTGTTACGCGCGCCGAAAATGTACTTGCCCATTTTCGGATTCCAGTAACGGGTTTGGTGACCGAAGTGCACACCGGCCTTCAGCATATCGCGCATGTTGACTTGGGACATGATAGTTCCTTGATAAGTCGGGTTTGGCCTCCACGTATCCCAATGACCAACCAGAGGCATAAAGCCCAAGGCACCCAGGTCATCGTGTCGACACGTGTGTGGATTTAAGCTTTTCGGGGCATCCCCGGAAAGCGGCGCATTTTATACCACAGGGTGCGCAGAAACGGAACCCGGAATCTGTATTCGCACCAGGGACATGGGCGCAGCCCCCTTGGAATCGGCTCGATGCGCACCATTGTATAGATAGAAGCCGGACATGCAGGCGCGGATTTGCGCCTCCCGTCTGGTAGAATCGCGATTTTCAGGGTCGCAAAATGTACGCTTGCCACCCAATTCGTATCCGTAAGCGCCGCCGAGCGCAGAGAGAGCCTGTATGACCGTCAACCTCAAAACCCCCGAGGACATCGCTGGCATGCGTGTCGCCGGTAAACTGGCCGCCGATGTGCTGGAAATGATTGCCGAACATGTCAAACCGGGCGTGACCACTGATCACCTCAACCAGATCTGCCATGACTACATCGTCAATGTGCAGCAGGCCATCCCTGCCCCGCTCAACTACAAAGGCTATCCGAAGTCGATCTGCACCTCGATCAACCATGTGGTCTGCCACGGCATCCCGAATGACAAGCCGCTGAAAAACGGCGACACGCTGAACATCGACGTCACGGTGATCAAGGACGGCTACCACGGCGACACCAGCCGCATGTTCCACGTCGGTGAAGTGCCGGTATGGGCCGAGCGCCTGTCGCAGATCACCCAGGAATGCATGTACAAGGCGATCGAGATCGTCAAACCCGGCTGCCGCCTCGGCGATATCGGTGAAGTGATCCAGAAGCACGCGGAAAAGAACGGCTTCTCGGTGGTGCGCGAGTTCTGCGGCCACGGCATCGGCAAGGTCTTCCACGAAGAACCGCAGATCCTGCACTACGGCCGCGCCGGCACCGGCATGGAACTGAAGGCTGGCATGACCTTCACCATCGAGCCGATGATCAACCAGGGCAAGGCTGACACCAAGGTACTCGGCGACGGCTGGACCGCAATCACCAAGGACCGCAAGCTTTCGGCCCAGTGGGAACACACGCTGCTGGTGACCGACACCGGCTACGAGATCTTCACCTTGCGCAGCGATGACACCATCCCGCGCATCTCGGCCTGACACCCAGAACGTTCCCAGCCTACAGAAGGAAAGCCAATCGATGCCGCAGGTGGATCCCGAACTCTTCGACCGCGGCCAGTTCCAGGCAGAACTGGCCCTCAAAGCGAGCCCCATCGCGGCGTTCAAGAAGGCGATCCGCCAGGCCCGCGAGGTCCTCGACACGCGTTTTCGCAATGGCCGCGACATCCGCCGCCTGATCGAGGACCGCGCCTGGTTTGTCGACAACATCCTGCAAAAAGCCTGGGAGCAGTTCAACTGGAGCGAAGACGCCGACATCGCTCTGGTGGCAGTGGGCGGCTACGGTCGCGGCGAGCTGCACCCTTACTCCGACATTGATCTGCTGATCCTGCTCGACAGCGCTGACCATGAAGTTTTCCGCGATTCCATCGAGCGCTTTCTGACGCTGTTGTGGGACATCGGTCTGGAAGTCGGCCAGAGCGTGCGCTCGGTCGACGAATGCGCAGAAGAGGCCCGCGCCGACCTGACTGTGGTCACCAACCTGATGGAAAGCCGCACCATCTGCGGCCCCGAGCGTCTGCGCCAGCGCATGCTCGACGTCACCAGCACCGCGCACATGTGGCCGGCCAAGGAGTTCTTCCTGGCCAAGCGTGCGGAACAGAAAGCACGTCACCACAAATACAACGACACCGAGTACAACCTCGAACCGAACGTTAAAGGCTCGCCCGGTGGCCTGCGCGATATTCAGACGATCCTCTGGGTCGCCCGCCGTCAGTACGGCACCCTGAACCTGCGCGCCCTCGCTGGCGAAGGCTTTCTGGTCGAAAGCGAAAACGCCCTGCTCGCCTCCTCCCAGGAATTCCTGTGGAAAGTGCGCTACGCCCTGCACATGCTCGCCGGCCGCTCCGAAGACCGCTTGCTGTTCGATCATCAACGCACCATTGCCGGCCTGCTCGGCTTTGAAGGAGACGACGCCAAACAGGCGGTCGAAAACTTCATGCAGCAGTATTTCCGCACGGTGATGAGCATCGCCCAACTGAGCGATCTGATCATCCAGCACTTCGAGGAAGTCATCCTCGCCCCGGAAGACGAAGCACCGCCGCAACCGATCAATTCGCGCTTCCAGTTGCATGACGGTTACATCGAAGCGCGCAATGACAACGTGTTCCGCCGCACGCCGTTCGCCATGCTGGAGATTTTCGTGCTGATGGCCCAGCAGCCGGAAATCAAAGGCGTGCGCGCCGACACCATTCGTCTGCTGCGCGAACATCGTCATCTGATCGATGACAACTTCCGCAACGATATCCGCAACACCAGCCTGTTCATCGAGCTGTTCAAGTGCAAGATCGGCATCCATCGCAATCTGCGGCGGATGAACCGTTACGGCATTCTCGGGCGCTATCTGCCGGAGTTCGGCTTTATCGTCGGGCAGATGCAGCACGACCTGTTCCACATTTATACCGTCGATGCGCACACGCTGAACCTGATCAAACACCTGCGCAAACTGCAGTACACCCAGGTCTCGGAGAAATTTCCGCTGGCCGCCAAGCTCATGGCCAAACTGCCCAAGCCTGAACTGATCTACATGGCCGGCCTGTACCACGACATCGGCAAGGGCCGGCACGGCGATCACTCGGAGATCGGCGCAGTCGATGCCGAAGCGTTCTGCCAGCGCCATCAGTTGCCAGTGTGGGACAGCCGTCTGATCGTCTGGCTGGTGCAGAACCACCTGGTGATGTCGACCACCGCCCAGCGCAAGGATCTGTCCGATCCGCAGGTGATCCACGACTTTGCCCTGGCAGTCGGCGATGAAACCCGTCTCGACTATCTGTACGTGCTGACCGTCGCGGATATCAACGCGACCAATCCGACGCTGTGGAATTCATGGCGCGCCAGCCTGCTGCGCCAGCTCTACACCGAAACCAAACGTGCCCTGCGCCGTGGCCTGGAAAACCCGGTGGATCGCGAAGAACAGATCCGCCAGACGCAAAGCGCAGCGCTGGACATCCTCGTGCGCGGCGGTACCGACCCGGACGATGTCGAGCAGCTGTGGGCGCAACTGGGCGATGACTATTTTCTGCGTCATACCGCCGGCGATGTAGCCTGGCACAGCGATGCGATCCTGCAGCAACCGGTGGATGGCGGGCCGCTGGTGCTGATCAAGGAAACCACCCAGCGCGAGTTCGAGGGCGGCACGCAGATCTTCATTTATGCGCCGGACCAGCACGACTTCTTCGCCGTGACCGTGGCGGCGATGGACCAGCTCAACCTGAACATTCACGACGCCCGGGTCATCACCTCGAGCAGCCAGTTCACTCTCGACACCTACATCGTGCTCGACAACGAAGGCGAATCGATCGGCGACAACCCGGCGCGGATCAAGCAGATCCGCGAAGGTCTGACCGAAGCTCTGCGCAACCCGGACGATTACCCGACGATCATCCAGCGCCGCGTGCCGCGCCAGCTCAAGCATTTTGCCTTTGCGCCGCAGGTCACCATTCACAACGATGCTCAGCGTCCGGTAACCGTGCTGGAGCTGACCGCGCCCGACCGGCCGGGCCTGCTGGCGCGGGTCGGGGGAATTTTCCTCGAGTTCGACCTGTCGCTGCAGAACGCCAAGATTGCGACTCTGGGCGAGCGCGTGGAAGACGTGTTTTTCATCACCGACGCGCACAATCAGCCGCTGTCCGATCCGCTGCTGTGCAGCCGCTTGCAGGATGCGATCGTCGAACAGCTGAGCGTCAATCAGGAACCGGATATCAAACTTTCGCGGATCAGTATCTGAATCACCCGTTTATCCCTGTGAATGCAGCCCATGCTTTCCTCCGGTACATACAATCCCCTGTGGCGAGGGGATTTATCCCCGTTCGGCTGCGAAGCAGTCGTGAAACCTGTGTATGCGGACATTCAGTTGAACCGCAGTGAATGGTTTTGCGGCCGCTGCGCAGCCCAACGGGGATAAATCCCCTCGCCACAGAAAGCTCTTGAGCATTTAAAAGAGGCCCCCATGAACAACGCTCTGAACCAGCTCCAGCCGTACCCGTTCGAAAAGCTCCGCGCCCTGCTCGGCAGCGTTACGCCGAACCCGGACAAACGCCCGATCGCCCTGTCGATCGGCGAGCCGAAACACCGTTCGCCGAGTTTTGTCGCCGAAGCGCTGGCGAATAATCTGGATCAGATGGCCGTGTACCCGACCACTCTCGGCATTCCGGCTCTGCGCGAAGCCATCGCCGGCTGGTGCGAGCGGCGCTTCGGTGTGCCGAACGGCTGGATCGATCCGGCGCGCAATGTGCTGCCGGTCAACGGCACCCGTGAAGCGCTGTTCGCCTTCACCCAGACCGTGGTCAATCGTGGCGACGATGCGCTGGTGGTCAGCCCCAACCCGTTCTATCAGATCTACGAAGGTGCGGCGTTCCTCGCCGGGGCCAAGCCGCATTACCTGCCGTGCCTGGATGAAAACGGCTTCAACCCGGACTTCGACGCAGTAGCGCCGCAGATCTGGCAGCGCTGCCAGATTCTGTTCCTGTGCTCGCCGGGCAATCCGACCGGCGCACTGATTCCGGTCGAGACCCTGAAGAAGCTGATCGCCCTGGCTGATCAGTACGACTTCGTGATTGCCGCCGACGAGTGTTACAGCGAACTGTACTTCGACGAGCAAACCCCACCGCCGGGCCTGCTCAGCGCCTGCGTCGAACTGGGCCGCAATGACTTCAAGCGCTGCGTGGTCTTCCACAGTCTGTCCAAGCGCTCCAACCTGCCGGGTCTGCGTTCAGGCTTCGTTGCCGGCGATGCCGACATCCTCAAGGGTTTCTTGCTCTATCGCACTTACCACGGCTGCGCGATGCCTGTGCAAACCCAACTGGCCAGCGTCGCCGCGTGGAATGACGAAGTGCACGTGCGCGCCAACCGTGCGCTGTATCGCGAGAAATTTGATGCAGTGTTGAACATTCTCAGCCCGGTGCTGGACGTGCAGCGCCCGGATGGCAGCTTCTATCTGTGGCCGAATGTAAAAGGCGATGACGCGGCGTTCTGCCGTGATCTGTTCGAGCAGGAGCATGTGACCGTTGTGCCGGGCTCGTACCTGTCTCGCGATGTCGATGGCGTCAACCCGGGGGCCGGCCGGGTACGCATGGCGTTGGTCGCGCCGCTGGCTGAGTGCGTTGAAGCCGCCGAACGGATTCGTGATTTCATCACCCGCCAGAAGTGATTGCGGAGCGCTTGCGGCAGCCACTGCTGCAAGCGCTCAAGCGATTATTTGACCTGCCCCAGATTGGCCTCGCTCAAATCCAGTTCCCCGAGCACTTCTCGCAACACGTCATCACCGATCTGGTGCTGACGGCTCAGACTATAAAGCTCAAGACGCTGCGCGCGCAGTGCTTTCAAGCGCAAACGCCGTTCAAGCAGATCCATCTGGAATGCCAGCGCCTGGGCTTCGGCGGAATCGTTGAACACATCAAGTTGATGGCGATATTCGGACATGATCCGCGCCTTGAGTTCCGCCGCCAGCGCCGCTTGAGCGGCATCCTGTGGGACCACTTCTTCGCTTTCCAGCGAGTGAATCGCCGCTTCGGCAGTCTTGCGCCAGGCGTCGCGCACTTCCTGACGACGCTTGTCGTCGGGACTTTTGTCGATGCCGCGCAGCAGCAAGGGCAGCGCGATACAGGCCGAGACCAGCGACAGCAGAATCACCCCGGCAGCAATGAAAATCAGCAAGTCGCGTTCAGGAAAAGCCTCGGCGCCGATCAGCATCGGCACCGACATCACGCCCGCCAGCGTCACCGCGCCGCGCACACCGCCCACCGTCAGCAACCAGCATGAACGCGCCGTCGGCACTTGCGTCAGCTCGCCCTTGCCGCGCACTCGGCGCAGCAACACCGACAAGCGCCAGATGCTCTGCACCCAGATGAAGCGCAGCAGCACCAGCGCGACGAAAATCGCCAGTACATCGAGGCAGCGATAGAACAGCGTTGGCCACAGCGTCGGCTCATGGCTGACCACCGCCTTGATGATGTCTGGCAATTGCAGGCCAAGCAGCAGGAAGATCAAGCCATTGAACGCAAATTCGAGCAGCGCCCAAACGCTGCGATTAAGCAGTCGCGTGCTGGTCTGGCGTGGCAAAAGATCGAGCCAGCTCTGCATCATCCCCGCTGCCACAGCGGAAAGAATGCCCGAGGCGCCCAAACGTTCGGCCAGTACATAAGCGGCGAACGGCAGCAGCAACATGAACACCACGTGAGTGGCCGGATCGTCCCAGCCCCGGGCGATCATCCACGCGCGCAGGCGCCCGACCAGCCAGCTCAACGCCACGCCGACCGCCAGACCACCCAGCGCCACCGCGACGAACGTCAGGCTGGCATTGGTCAGTGAGAACACGCCTGTGACCGCCGCAGCGAGGGCGAACTTGAAGGTCACCAGGCCCGAGGCGTCATTCATCAGCGCCTCGCCTTGCAGCATGTGCATCAGCGGCGTCGGCAAGCGGTTCTGCGAAATCGCCGAAACTGCGACGGCGTCGGTCGGCGACAAAACCGCTGCCAAAGCAAAGGCCACCGGTAACGGAATCGCCGGCAACAGCCAATGAATGAAATAACCGGCGCCGATCACGGTGAACAGAACAAGGCCGACGGCCAGGGTCAGGATCGGCCCGCGCAGTTGCCAGAGTGCGCGTTTGGGCATGCGCCAGCCATCGGAAAACAGCAGCGGCGGCAGGAACAGAAACAGGAACAACTCGGGATCGAGGGCGACGTGCAGGCCCAAAGTCGGCCAGGCGAGCAAGGCACCGGCGGCGATTTGCACCAGCGGCAACGGCAGCGGGATGACCCGCCCGACCAGGCGCGAGAGGCTGACCAGCATCAGCAGGATGAGGACGGTGTAGGCAGTTTGCATAAAACCAGAATCTCAGGCGATCGACAGCGTTGAACTGCCATATTAGCGCCTTAGGCTGTGGCTGACCGTTGCACATACGTCGCACGCTTGGACTCCGGACTAAATGTGGGAGCGAGCTTGCTCGCGAATGCAGTGTGTCATTCAGCACAGAAGTTGACTGACAGGCCCCGTTCGCGAGCAAGCTCGCTCCCACAGGTTTTACAGCGTTACGACAACCGTGGCCGACGAAACCGTCCGGTCATGGCATAATCCGTCACCATTTTTTCCCAGCACCTGTAAAGGGGGCGATTCCTTGGCCGTTTCAAGTAAAACGTTGCACCTTTTCGGCATCAAAGCCTGCGACACCATGAAAAAGGCGCGCACCTGGCTTGATGAACACGCTGTCAGCTATGACTTTCACGATTACAAGACCGCCGGCATTGACCGTGAGCACCTGAGCCAATGGTGCGACGAGCACGGCTGGCAAACCGTGTTGAACCGCGCCGGCACGACCTTTCGCAAACTCGACGACGAACGCAAAGCCGATCTCGACCAGTCGAAAGCCATCGAACTGATGCTCGCACAACCCTCGATGATCAAGCGCCCGGTGCTCGATCTCGGTGACCGAACCCTGATTGGCTTCAAGCCAGACATCTACGCGGCCGCTCTGAAGTAAGCAGCCCGTCACTCTTTGTAGAGGTATTCACATGTCCAATTCCCTGTTCAGCATCGCCTTTGGTGTCGGCACCCAGAACCGTCAAGGCGCATGGCTGGAAGTTTTCTACGCACAGCCACTGCTCAATCCTTCGGCCGAACTGGTCGCGGCTGTTGCACCGATCCTCGGTTACAGCGAAGGCAACCAGGCCATCACCTTCACCACCGCCCAGGCTGCGCAACTGGCAGAAGCCGTGAAAGGCATCGACGCCGTGCAAGGCAAGCTCCTGACCCGCCTGGCCGAAAGCCACAAGCCGCTGGTCGCCACTTTGCTGGCCGAAGACGCGCAACTGACCTCCACGCCTGAGGCCTACCTCAAGCTGCATCTGCTGTCGCACCGTCTGGTCAAGCCGCACGGCGTCAGCCTGGCCGGTATCTTCCCGCTGCTGCCGAACGTGGCGTGGACCAGCCAGGGCGCGATCGACCTGAGCGAACTGGCGGAAATGCAACTCGAAGCACGCCTGCGCGGCGAGCTGCTGGAAGTGTTCTCGGTGGACAAGTTCCCGAAAATGACCGACTACGTAGTACCGGCCGGCGTGCGTATCGCTGATGCGGCACGTCTGCGTCTGGGCGCTTATGTCGGCGAAGGCACCACCGTCATGCATGAAGGTTTCATCAACTTCAACGCCGGCACCGAAGGCCCGGGCATGATCGAAGGCCGCGTTTCCGCTGGCGTCTTCGTCGGCAAGGGTTCGGACCTGGGCGGCGGTTGCTCGACCATGGGCACCCTGTCGGGCGGCGGCAACATCGTGATCAAGGTCGGCGAAGGCTGCCTGATCGGCGCCAACGCCGGTATCGGCATTCCGCTGGGCGACCGCAACACTGTGGAATCGGGCCTGTACGTGACCGCTGGCACCAAGGTTGCGCTGCTCGACGAAAACAACAATCTGGTCAAGGTGGTGAAGGCGCGTGAATTGGCCGGTCAGACTGACCTGCTGTTCCGTCGCAATTCGGAAACCGGTGCTGTGGAGTGCAAAACCCACAAATCGGCGATCGAACTGAACGAAGCGCTGCACGCTCACAACTAAGCGCTGTAGGCCTGTGGGAGCGAGCCTGCTCGCGAAGCTTTTGGCGTATTCAAGAACGCCTTCGCGAGCAAGCTCGCTCCCACAAGGTTTGGCGTACACCCCGCCCAATTTCACAGGGCTGAACTCATGATGATTCCCTCCCCCTGGCGCGCCGATTTCCCGGCCATCGCCGCTCTGCAACGGCAAGACCAGACCTATCTGGACAGCGCCGCCACCACGCAAAAACCACAAGCCCTACTTGACGCACTGACGCATTACTACGCCAACGGCGCGGCCAATGTACATCGTGCGCAACACCTGCCCGGTGCCCACGCGACACAAGCGTTCGAAGACAGTCGGCGCAAGGTTGGCCAATGGCTGAATGCCGGTGACAGCGGGCAAATCATCTTCACGCATGGTGCCACCAGCGCGCTGAATATGCTGGCTTATGGTCTGGAGCCTCTGTTTCAGCCGGGCGATGAGATTGTCATCAGCGCTCTGGAGCATCACGCCAACCTGCTGCCGTGGCAGCAACTGGCGCAACGCCGTCAGCTGAAACTGGTGATCCTGCCGCTGGATGCCGACGGCCTGATCGACCTCGCCGCTGCCGTGCATCTGATCGGCCCGCGCACACGTTTGTTGGCGGTCAGCCAGTTGTCCAACGTGCTTGGCGCCTGGCAGCCATTGACCGCTTTGCTCGGCATGGCCAAGGCGCAGAACGCGCTCACGGTAGTCGATGGCGCGCAAGGTGTGGTGCACGGCCGGCATGATGTGCAGGCGCTGGGTTGCGACTTCTATGTGTTTTCCAGCCACAAGCTCTACGGCCCGGATGGTCTGGGCGTGCTGTTCGGGCGCAACGCTGCGCTGGAGCGATTGCAGCATTGGCAGTTCGGCGGCGAGATGGTGCTCGACGCCAACTATCAGGATTCGCGCTTCCGGCCGGCGCCTTTGGGGTTCGAGGCGGGCACACCGCCGATCGCCAGCGTCATCGGCCTCGGAGCAACCCTCGACTACTTGGCCGGTCTGGATCAGGACGCCGTATCTGCCCACGAAGCGGCACTGCACGACTATCTGCTGCACGGCCTCGCCGCACGCAATGGCATTCGCCTGCTCGGCAAGCCGCAATTGGCGCTGGCCAGTTTTGTCGTCGAAGGCGTGCACAACGCCGATCTTGCGCACTTGCTGACCGAACAAGGCATTGCCGTGCGTGCGGGGCATCACTGCGCCATGCCGCTGATGAAGAGCTTCGAACTGGCCGGCGCGATTCGCGTGTCGCTGGCGCTGTATAACGATTCGGAAGATCTGGAGCGCTTTTTCGAGGCGCTGGATCAGGCGCTGGAGATGTTGCGATGAGCCTGCCGGTGGAAGCGGCTGAGGCGCTGCAGATCTTTCAGAACGCGGCTGGCTGGGAACAGCGGGCGCGGCTGCTGATGCAGTTTGGCGATCGCTTGCCGGCGTTGGATGACACTGAAAAGTGCGAGGCCAATCGGGTGCATGGTTGTGAGAGCCAGGTGTGGCTGGTCGGTGATTTGCGCGACGGTCATTGGCAGTTCAAGGCGAGCAGCGATGCGCGGATGATTCGCGGATTGGTGGCGTTGTTGCTGTTGCGGGTCAACGGGTTGTCGGCGGCGGAGTTGCAGCAGGTGGATTTGCCGGAGTGGTTCAATCAGTTGGGCTTGTCGCGGCAGCTGTCGCCTTCGCGCAGTAATGGCTTGAATGCGGTGCTCCAGCGGATAAATGAGTTGGCGCGCTAATCGCCTTCGCGAGCAGGCTCACTCCTACAATTTGAAATGAATTCCCCTGTAGGAGCGAGCCTGCTCGCGAAGAGGCCAGCAGCCCCAACATCAAGCCTGAGGTTTTACTCGGTCAGCGGGGCGCCGCACCCCCGCCACAATCTTGTCCACAGCCTTGGTCGCCGCGACCATGCCAAACGTCGCCGTGACCATCATTACCGCGCCAAACCCGCCGGCGCAGTCGAGCTTCACGCCGTCGCCGACAAAACTCTTCTGCAGGCAAATGCTGCCGTCCGGTTTGGGGTAGCGCAGCTGTTCCGTGGAAAACACACACGGCACGCTGTAGTGGCGGGTCACGGTGCGGGAAAAGCCGTAGTCCCGGCGCAAGGTTGAGCGCACTTTCGAAGCCAGCGGGTCGTTAAAGGTGCGGTTCAGATCACAAACCTGAATCAGCGTCGGATCAATCTGCCCGCCGGCGCCGCCGGTGGTAATGATCTGGATCTTGCGGCGTTTGCACCAGGCGATCAGCGCCGCTTTGGCGTTCACCGCATCGATGCAGTCGATCACGCAGTCGATGTTCGGCGTGATGTATTCGGTCATGGTGTCGCGGGTAACGAAATCGGCCACCGCGTGCACCGTGCAATCAGGGTTGATCCCGCGCAGACGCTCGGCCATCACCTCGACCTTGGGTTTGCCGACAGTGCTGTCCAAGGCGTGCAACTGGCGGTTGGCATTGCTGACGCAGACGTCGTCGAGGTCGAACAGCGAGATCTCGCCAACCCCGCAACGGGCCATGGCTTCCGCCGCCCAGGAACCGACGCCGCCGACGCCGACGATTGCCACATGGGCGGCGCGCAGGCGTTCCAGGCCCTCGATGCCATACAAACGGGCGATGCCTGCAAACCGCGGATCTTCTGTACTCATGACCATTACCCCAAAAACCGGCGCGCATTATAGGGCCACGCAGGGACAAGTTTTAAGCTGCAAGCGACAAGTGTAAGAACTTAAGTCAGAGACGGCTGCCCAATGTCAGGCATTTTCCCGTCAGTTGTACGACTGGTTAACTGCCGGTGTAGGATGCGCGCCCCTCGGGCATCTATCCGACCGATCCTTCGTTCCACAGCCTTTGGAACCCGAAACAGCTATGTCATCGCGTAAATTTGGACTCAACCTGGTGGTGGTGCTGGCCATCGCTGCCTTGTTCACCGGTTTCTGGGCGCTGGTCAATCGCCCGGTCACGGCGCCGAACTGGCCGCAGCAAATCTCCGGCTTCTCGTATTCGCCATTCCAGCAGGGGCAATTCCCTCAGAAGGATCAGTATCCGTCTGACGATGAAATGCGCCGTGACCTGGAAATCATGAGCAAGCTGACCGACAACATCCGGATCTATTCGGTCGACGGTTCGCTGGGAGACATCCCGAAACTGGCGGAGGAATTCGGCCTGCGTGTCACCCTCGGTATCTGGATCAGCCCGGATCAGGAACGCAACGAACGGGAAATCACCAGAGCCATCGAACTGGCCAACACCTCGCGCAGCGTCGTGCGCGTGGTGGTCGGCAACGAAGCGCTGTTTCGCGAAGAGATCACCCCTGAGGCCTTGATCGTTCTGCTGGATCGGGTGCGCGCTGCGGTCAAAGTACCGGTGACCACCTCCGAGCAATGGCACATCTGGGAGAAATATCCGCAACTGGCCAAGCACGTTGACCTGATCGCCGCCCACGTCCTGCCCTACTGGGAATTCATTCCGGTCGACAAGGCTGGCCAGTTCGTCTTCGACCGCGCCCGCGATCTGAAGAAACTGTTTCCGAAAAAACCGCTGCTGCTCTCCGAGGTCGGCTGGCCGAGCAACGGTCGCATGCGCGGTGGCGCCGATGCCTCGCCGGCGGATCAGGCAATTTATCTGCGCACGCTGGTTAACAAGCTCAATCGCCAAGGCTTCAACTACTTCGTGATCGAAGCGTTCGACCAACCGTGGAAGGCCAGCGATGAAGGTTCGGTCGGCGCCTACTGGGGCGTGTTCAACGCCGCGCGCCAGCAGAAATTCAATTTCGAAGGCCCGGTGGTGGCGATTCCGCAATGGCGCGTACTGGCCATCGGCTCGGTGGTGCTGGCGTTGCTGTCGCTGACCCTGCTGATGATCGACGGCTCGGCGCTGCGCCAGCGCGGTCGCACGTTTCTGACCTTTATCGCGTTCCTCTGCGGTTCGGTGCTGGTGTACATCGGCTACGACTACAGCCAGCAATACAGCACGTGGTTCAGCCTCACGGTCGGATTCCTCTTGGCGCTCGGTGCGCTCGGGGTCTTCATCGTGCTGCTCACCGAGGCCCATGAACTGGCCGAAGCGGTGTGGATTCACAAGCGCCGTCGGGAATTCCTGCCAGTGCTGGGCGATTCCGATTATCGACCGAAAGTGTCGATCCACGTGCCCTGCTACAACGAGCCGCCAGAGATGGTCAAACAGACCCTCGACGCCCTTGCCGCACTCGATTATCCCGACTTCGAAGTCCTGATCATCGACAACAACACCAAGGACCCGGCGGTGTGGGAACCGGTGCGCGATTACTGCGCAACCCTCGGCCCGCGCTTCAAGTTCTTCCACGTTTCGCCGCTGGCCGGTTTCAAGGGCGGCGCGCTGAATTACCTGATTCCGCACACCGCCAAGGATGCCGAAGTCATTGCCGTGATCGACTCCGATTACTGCGTGCATCCGAACTGGCTCAAGCACATGGTGCCGCACTTCGCCGATCCGAAAATCGCCGTGGTGCAGTCGCCGCAGGATTATCGCGATCAGAACGAAAGCACCTTCAAAAAGCTGTGCTACGCCGAATACAAAGGCTTCTTCCACATCGGCATGGTCACCCGCAACGACCGTGACGCGATCATTCAGCACGGCACCATGACCATGACCCGCCGCTCGGTGCTGGAAGAGTTGGGCTGGGCTGACTGGTGCATCTGTGAAGACGCCGAACTGGGTCTGCGCGTGTTCGAGAAAGGCCTGTCGGCGGCGTATTACCACGACAGCTACGGCAAGGGCCTGATGCCGGATACCTTCATCGACTTCAAGAAACAGCGTTTCCGCTGGGCCTATGGCGCGATCCAGATCATCAAGCGCCACACCCGCAGCCTGCTGCGCGGCAAGGATACCGAGCTGACCCGCGGCCAGCGTTATCACTTCCTCGCCGGTTGGCTGCCGTGGGTCGCTGATGGCATGAACATCTTCTTCACCGTCGGCGCGTTACTGTGGTCGGCGGCGATGATCATCGTGCCGCAACGGGTCGATCCGCCGTTGCTGATTTTCGCGATCCCGCCGCTGGCGCTGTTCGTGTTCAAGGTTGGCAAGATCATCTTCCTCTACCGTCGCGCCGTCGGTGTGAATCTGAAGGATGCGTTCTGCGCAGCACTGGCCGGCCTGGCGTTGTCGCACACCATCGCCAAAGCGGTGCTGTACGGTTTCTTCACCAGCAGCATTCCGTTTTTCCGCACGCCGAAAAACGCCGACAACCACGGTTTCTGGGTGGCGATCAGCGAGGCTCGCGAAGAGCTGTTCATCATGCTGTTGCTGTGGGGCGCGGCGCTGGGGATCTTCCTGGTGCAGGGCATTCCGAGCAATGACATGCGCTTCTGGGTGACCATGTTGCTGGTGCAGTCGTTGCCATACCTGGCGGCGCTGATCATGGCCTTCCTGTCGTCGCTGCCCAAACCTGCGGCCAAGGCTGAGCCGGCACCGGTCGTCTAAATCCGCAACGCAGCACTAAACGGCGGCCAATGGTCGCCGTTTTGCTTTAAGATAACCGCCATTTTGCGGGCGCTCTCCTATCCCTGTGGGAGCGAGCTTGCTCGCGAAGGCTTTGTAACATTCAACCCTTATGTTGCCTGATACACCGCTTTCGCGAGCAAGCTTGCTCCCACATTGGCCCTCGCTCAAATTCATGATCCGGAGTTTTCCATGACGGCCCACGCCGACCTATCGCCGACCCTTCAACTGGCCATCGACCTGATCCGCCGTCCTTCCGTGACCCCGGTCGACGCTGACTGCCAGAAGCAGATGATGCAGCGCCTGGGCGATGCCGGTTTTACCCTGGAGCCGATGCGCATCGAAGATGTGGATAACTTCTGGGCCACTCATGGCAACAACGACGGCCCGGTGCTGTGCTTCGCCGGCCACACCGACGTGGTGCCGACCGGTCCGGTGACCGCATGGCAGATCGATCCGTTCAACGCCATGATCGACGAACACGGCATGCTCTGCGGCCGTGGCGCGGCGGACATGAAAGGCAGCCTGGCATCGATGACCGTCGCCGCTGAACGCTTTGTTGCCGATTACCCGAACCATAAAGGCAAGGTCGCTTTCCTGATCACCAGCGACGAAGAAGGCCCGGCGCATCACGGCACCAAGGCTGTGGTCGAGCGTCTGGTCGCGCGCAACGAGCGTCTGGACTGGTGCATCGTTGGCGAACCGTCGAGTACCACGCTGGTCGGCGATGTGGTGAAAAACGGCCGTCGCGGCTCCCTCGGTGCCAAGCTCACGGTCAAAGGTGTGCAGGGCCACGTGGCCTACCCGCATCTGGCGAAGAACCCGATCCACCTCGCCGCTCCGGCGCTGGCCGAACTTGCCGCCGAGCACTGGGACCACGGCAACGACTTCTTCCCGCCGACCAGTTTCCAGATCTCTAACCTCAATTCCGGCACCGGTGCGACCAACGTGATCCCCGGTGATCTGGTGGCGGTGTTCAACTTCCGCTTCTCCACCGAATCGACCGTCGAAGGCCTGCAGAAGCGTGTGGCCGATATTCTCGACAAGCACGATCTGGACTGGCACATCGACTGGGCACTGTCCGGCCTGCCGTTCCTCACCGAACCGGGCGCGCTGCTCGACGCGGTATCGTCGAGCATCAAGGACATCACCGGTCGCGAGACCAAGGCGTCGACCAGCGGCGGCACCTCCGATGGCCGTTTCATCGCGACCATGGGCACGCAGGTGGTTGAACTGGGCCCGGTCAACGCGACCATCCACCAGGTCAATGAGCGCGTGCTGGCGGCGGATCTCGACGTACTGACCGAGATCTACTACCAGACAATGATCAAGTTGCTCGCCTGATGCTTGCTTGCCCGATCTGCAGTGAGCCGCTCAATGCGGTGGACAACGGCGTGGTCTGCCCCGCCGGGCATCGGTTTGACCGTGCGCGTCAGGGTTATTTGAACCTGTTGCCGGTGCAGCACAAGAACAGCCGCGACCCGGGCGACAATCAAGCGATGGTCGAGGCGCGGCGTGATTTCCTCAACGCCGGGCATTACGCGCCAGTGGCCAAGCGTCTGGCTGAACTGGCGGCGAGCTATGCGCCAGAGCGCTGGGTCGACATCGGTTGTGGCGAGGGCTACTACACCGCGCAAATCGCCGAGGCTTTGCCGACCGCTGACGGCTATGCGCTGGATATCTCCCGCGAAGCGGTCAAGCGCGCCTGCAAACGCAATCCGGCGATCACCTGGTTGATCGCCAGCATGGCCCGCGTGCCATTGGCGTCAGGCAGTTGCCAGTTTCTCGCCAGCGTCTTCAGTCCGCTGGACTGGGAGGAAGCCAAGCGTCTGCTTAGCGTCGGCGGCGGGCTGATGAAAGTCGGCCCGACCCGTGGCCATCTGATGGAATTGCGCGAACGCCTGTACGACGAAGTGCGCGAGTACACCGACGACAAGCACCTGGCTCTGGTGCCGGCAGGCATGGCCTTGGCGCACAGCGAAACCCTGGAATTCAAGCTGACTCTGGACAAGCCCGAGGACCGCGCCAACCTGTTGGCGATGACGCCTCACGGCTGGCGTGCCAGTGCCGAGCGTCGTGCGGCAGTGATCGAACAGGCCGAGCCGTTCGAGACCACCGTGTCGATGCGCTACGATTATTTCGTTCTTCAATAACTTTTGGTCTCGGGCACAGGCCCGGGGCCGGCTAAATCCGCGAATGGATTTTTCAGACCCGCAGTGAGGACATCCATGCGCCAACCGGACATCGAGATTTACCTGAAAGACGCCGACGTCGACCACAAGGCCATCGCCGCCTGGCTCAGCCAAGCGCTGGGCCCGTGCAGCGACTGGGTGCAGAAAGGTCAGACGTACAAATGCAAGGCCGGCAACGTGCCGGTGACCTGGCTGCCGAAAGCCGTGGGCAAGTGGAACAGCCTGTACCTGGAAAGCGACCAGACCCCATGGGACGACGACATCGCCTGCGCCCGTGCAGCCTTCGCCGCGCTGAACGTCGAAGTGCGTTGTGCACCGGGGACGTGGGTCGAAGAAGAAGGTGAAGAAACGGCTGATCGCTGGATTCGCATCAGCGAAGACGGAGAAGAAGAAATCACCTGGAAAACGGCTTAAAAGCAGCTGCAAGTTACGAGCTGCAAGCTGCAAGCCTCAAGCGCAACTGCTTATAGCTTGTGGCTTGCAGCTTGAAACTTGAAGCTGCTGTTACAGGCCTACAACATCCTCAGCCTGCAATCCCTTCTCGCCGGTAATCACCGCGTACTCGACCTGTTGACCTTCGGTCAGCGAGCGGTGCCCTTCGCCGCGTATCGCGCGGTAGTGCACGAACACGTCCACCCCGTCTTCGCGCTGGATAAAGCCGTAGCCTTTGGCGTCGTTGAACCACTTCACGTTGCCGGTTTCGCGTGTTGCCATCGGTTCATAATCCTTTTTTATTATTGAACAGGCTTTTCGCAGGAAAGCCTTCGAGGAACGTCAGCCTGCGTCCGACGTCCATAACAGGGCACCGGCAACAGAGCGCCGAGTATATGACAGGTGAAGAAACTCTCAACAGGAGATTACTTCGGCGCTTTTTTGCCGATTTTCAGCGAATCCGTCACACTATCGACCGCCCGAGCGCCTGCTCGGTTTTATTCACTCACGCAGAAGCCGTATGACCCGTTCCCCGTTCCGCCGTCTTGTGTTTGGCACCCTGCGCCGCCTGTTGTATCTCTGGGTTCGCTCCGAGACCATCAATCAGTCGTCGTTCACTCTTAACCTCGACCGCAGTCGTCCGGTGTTCTACGTCCTGCAAAACCCATCGCTGACCGATCTGGCGGTGGTCGACACCGAATGCACCAAGGCCGGCCTGCCGCGCCCGGTGCTGGCGGTGTCGGTGGGTTCGCTTATAGAGCCGGCGGCGTTTTTCTACCTGACGCCGGACCCGGACTGGCTCGGTCGCCAAGACAAACGCGGCGCGCCGCCGACCCTCACCCGTCTGGTCAGCGCGCTGACGCAGAACGCTGCCGAAGACGCGCAAATCATTCCGGTCAGCGTGTTCTGGGGCCAGTCGCCAGACAGCGAAAACAGCCCGTGGAAACTGTTGTTCGCTGACAGCTGGGCGGTCACCGGTCGTCTGCGCCGACTGCTGAGCATCATCGTCCTCGGGCGTAAAACCCGCGTGCAGTTTTCCGCCCCCATCCACCTGCGCGAACTGATCGATCACAACAAGGGCCACGAGCGCACCGTGCGCATGGCCCAGCGCATCCTGCGCGTGCACTTCCGCAACCTGAAAGCTGCGGTGATCGGTCCGGACATTTCTCACCGGCGCAATCTGGTCAAAGGCCTGCTCAACCAGCCACTGGTCAAACAGGCGATCCTTGACGAGGCCGAGCGCGAAAAAATCTCCCCGGAAAAAGCCAAGGCCCAGGCCCTGCGCTATGGCAACGAGATCGCCTCGGACTACACCTACACCGCGATCCGTTTTCTCGAAGTGGTGCTGAGCTGGTTCTGGAACAAGATCTACGACGGCATCAAGGTCAACCACATCGAGGGCGTGCAGAATGTCGCGCAGGGTCACGAAGTGATCTACGTACCGTGCCATCGCAGCCACATCGACTACCTGCTGCTTTCCTATCTGCTGTTCCGCAATGGCCTGACCCCGCCGCACATCGCCGCCGGGATCAACCTCAACATGCCGGTAATCGGCAGCCTGCTGCGGCGTGGCGGGGCGTTCTTCATGCGCCGCACCTTCAAGGGCAATCCGCTGTACACCTCGGTGTTCAACGAATACCTGCACACCCTGTTCACCAAAGGTTTCCCGGTCGAATATTTCGTCGAGGGCGGGCGCTCGCGCACCGGGCGCATGCTGCAACCGAAGACCGGGATGCTCGCGATCACCCTGCGCAGTTTCCTGCGTTCGTCGCGGATGCCGGTCGTGTTCGTGCCGGTGTACATCGGTTACGAGCGCGTGCTCGAAGGCCGCACCTACCTCGGCGAACTGCGTGGGGCGAGCAAGAAAAAAGAGTCGATTTTCGACATTTTCAAAGTGATCGGCGCGCTCAAGCAGCGTTTCGGTCAGGTCGCGGTGAACTTCGGCGAGCCGATCAAACTCGCGGAATTCCTCGACGCCGAGCAACCGGACTGGCGCCAGCAGGAGCTCGGCCCGCAGTTCAAACCGGCGTGGCTCAACGAAACCACCAACCGCCTCGGCGAAAAAGTCGCCCGGCATCTGAACGAAGCGGCGGCAATCAATCCAGTGAATCTGGTGGCGCTGGCCCTGCTGTCGACCACGCGTCTGGCCCTGGACGATCGGGCCATGGCGCGGGTGCTGGATCTGTATCTGGCATTGCTGCGCAAAGTCCCGTATTCGCCGCACACGACCTTGCCGGAAGGCGATGGCCGTGCGCTGATCGAGCATGTAAAGGACATGGATCTGCTCGCCGAGCAGAACGATGCGCTGGGCAAGATTCTGTATCTGGACGAGCAGAACGCCGTCCTGATGACTTACTACCGCAACAACGTCCTGCACATTTTCGCCCTGCCCTCGTTGCTCGCGAGTTTCTTCCAGAGCACCTCGCGCATGAGCCGCGAGCAGATCCTGCGCTATACCCGCGCGCTGTATCCGTACCTGCAATCGGAGCTGTTCATCCGCTGGAGCCTGGATGAGCTCGACGCAGTGATCGATCAGTGGCTGGAAGCGTTCGTCGAGCAGGGTTTGTTGCGGTTCGAGAAAGATCTGTATCTGCGTCCGGCGCCGAGTTCGCGGCATTTCGTGCTGCTGACGTTGCTGTCGAAAAGCATCGCGCAGACCTTGCAGCGGTTCTATATGACCGTGTCCCTGCTGCTCAACAGCGGCCAGAACAGCATCAGCGCCGAAGAGCTGGAAGACCTGTGCACGGTCATGGCCCAGCGCCTGTCGATCCTCCACGGTTTGAACGCTCCAGAGTTCTTTGACAAGAGCCTGTTCCGCCACTTCATCCAGACCCTGCTCGACCTCGACGTCCTGCGCCGCGACGAAGCCGGCAAGCTCAGCTACCACGAACTGCTCGGCGAGCTGGCCGAAGGCGCGGCCAAACGCGTCCTGCCGGCGGAGATTCGCCTGTCGATCCGCCAGGTCGCGCTGCACCGCAGTGAAGATGCGGCGGATCAGGTCATGCCACAGCCTGAGGCTTGATGTCTTACCCCTGTGGGAGCGAGCCTGCTCGCGAAGACGGAATGTCAGTCGAGATTTAGTTTGACTGACCCAGCGCTTTCGCGAGCAGGCTCGCTCCCACATTGAAAGGAGATTCACCCATGAAAAAACTGCTGACCCTCGCCGCCGCCACCCTCCTCAGCGCCTGCCAATCAACCACCCCTGCCGGCAAGGCCAGCCTCGACGGCGAAGTCTTCTACCTGCAACGCATCGCCCTGCCCCCGAGCGCGACTTTGAGCGTGAGCCTGCAGGATGTGTCGCTGGCCGATGCGCCAGCCGTCGTCCTCGACCAACAGAAAGGCCCAATCAAAGGACAGGTGCCGCTGCCGTTTCATTTGAGCTACGATCCGGCGCAGGTCAAATCCGGCCACCGCTACTCGATCAGCGCACGCATTGAAGTCAACGGCGAGCTGATGTTCATCACCACCGAAAACCACGCCGTGCAACTCGACGGCAACGACACGCAGCCGCTGAAAATCCGCGTCGACGCCGTTCGTTAATCCACTTTCGCCACAAGGAAGCCGCCATGCGCCGCCCTACCCTTCGCTTCGCCGCCGCCTGCGCCGGCCTGCTGATCTCCGCCAACGCCTTGGCACTGTCGCTCAACGACCTGTCCCAGCAAGACGCCACCGGCGGCCTAAAGGACGCCCTGACCCAAGGCGCACAGATCGCCGTGAAGCAACTCGGCACCCCGGGCGGCTTCAGCAATAACCCCGAAGTGAAAATCGAACTGCCGGGCAAACTCGGCAAAGCCGCGAGCAAGATGAAAGCCTTCGGCATGGGCGCCCAGGTCGAAGAACTGGAAACCGCGATGAACAAAGCCGCCGAATCCGCCGTGACCCAGGCCCAGCCAATCCTCGTCGATGCAGTGAAGAAAATGAGCGTCGCCGACGCCAAAGGCATCCTCAGCGGCGGCAACGATTCCGCTACCCAGTACCTGAACAAATCCAGCCGCGAACAGATCCGCGCGAAATTCCTGCCCATCGTCAAACAAGCCACCGACAAGGTCGGCGTCGCGCAGAAATACAACGCTTTTGCAGGTCAAGCTGCGGCCTTCGGCGTAGTCGATGCGAAGAGCGCGAACGTTGAGAGCTACGTTACTGAACAGGCACTCAATGGTTTGTTCGAGATGATCGGCAAACAGGAAGAGACGATACGTCAGAACCCGGCCGCTGCTGCGACGAGTCTGGCGAAGAAGGTGTTTGGTACGCTTTAGGACGTCATCACACCGGGGCGAATTAATTCGCCCCGATGTTCTTCTCCTCCTAAAAGCCCCCGCAAAAAGAACACCGTCTCCCTGCCCAACGTTCTTTTGACGAATATCTGCAACTGCTCCAGCCCTTCTAGAATCGACGCCGCCTCGCTACCCGAGCAGGAAAAATTTTCCGCGACATTGCTCGCCGTAAACTCCTTCGCCTCCCCGCTTTTAGCCACTTGATACAACGCGCGCTGCCGTTCCGTCAGTTGGGCAATTACGCCAGAGCTCGTCAGCCAGCGCTCAAAGTCCTGAGTATCAGCCAGACTCTTGCGGTACACAGTTGTAAAACCGACCACGGCTCGCAAAATTACCGCGCATTGAAACTCGATGAAATAAGTCAGATCCAGCTCATCCGCCTCGGTGTGTAGGTAGGAGCGTCCGTATTTCACCGGTGCATTGCGCAGCAGCAGACTGATCGCAATGTAGCGAAACGCCGCGAACTCATGTTTGAACATGAACCAGTAAAACAAGGCTCTCGCGACCCGCCCGTTACCGTCGCGAAATGGATGTTCATAACCCATGGCGAAATGCAGCGTCACGGCCTTGATCAGTGGATGCAGATAATTTTTGTCCAGAATCGAGGCAGCGGGCCGGTTGAGCCAGGCGGACAGCCTCGCCAACCGCGCAACCAATCCTGCAGCAGGAGGTGGTCGGTGCACGGTGTTGCCTGAACCATCCTGAACAACCACCTCATCATTGGTCCGGAACAATCCGGGGGAATACTGCTCGTCATCGATCCCCTCCACACCCACTCGATGGATCTCTGCAATCAGCTCAATGCTCAGAGGTTCATAACGCTTTTCCCAAGCGAAATTCATCATTCGATAATTACCCATGACCATGCGCTCATCCGGCGTCCGCGGCTGGCGCTGATGCTTGAGCATGTCCTTGGCAACACGAGTCGTGGTCGCCGCACCCTCCAACTGGCTACTGGCGATGGCCTCGTCTTCGATCAAGTCATTGAGCAGACAACAGAAATGCGCCCGCTCGCCGATCTGACTGGTCATGTAATCCAGCGCGGCCGTACTGGCGTAACGATCCACCACAGACAAGGTTTTCTGCGCCAACGGCGTCGGCACGTATTTGCCCCACTGCACCGGCTCGCCCAACGGCAACAAATGAATGTACTGGGCCGCCCGCGCCTTTTTCACCAACGCCCAACAAAGATTCGCGTCCAACCCTCCCGCCCAGCGATAGCGCAACGCCTCGAATGGCAGATAGCGCCCCTGGTCATCCAGCGGCTTGAGAAGCGCCAGATAATCCGCTAGTCGTTGCTTGTGGGGCGAGCGGGCCAACAGGTCGAAAACAGGATCCGTTCTGCCGGCTAATGGCGGTGGTTTCTTCATCGGACAGACTCAAGGACTCGGAAAACAGAACCCGGAGTACAGCATTCGACGGCCAGCGCCTCAAGATCGGAGGATTCTGAAAAAACTGTAGGAAGACAGCGCGAATTGGCGATTTGAAATGAATTGCCTGTCAGACCGCCTTCGCGAGCAGGCTCGCTCCCACAGAAAAGCAAGCAGCGCAGCTGCCCGCGGCGAAGCCGCACCACTCAACAATGAGCGCAAGCTCGAGTGCTCTTGATCTTGATCCACCGGCGACGTCGGAAGGCTGAGTGGAGGGATTGATCCGGGCGTGGGAGCGCAGCGACCGTCTGGCGCAGCCAGACACAGCGGAAGGAGGTGCAGCGAAGCAAACCGTAGCCGCTGCGCCCGGATCAGTCCCGGAGCGAAGGGACCCGAGCCTGCGAGGGCCGAACGTAGGAGCTAGCGTTTTTTGCTTACTTTTTTTGGCGCTTGTAAAAAAGTAAGTCGCCGTCAGGCGAAACCGCCAGCAGCCGCTACCGCAGCAACGGATATTCGCGCAAAACCCCAACAGCCTGGTCGGCCCGAAGGCCGCCAAGGATCAAGCCTCCCGACGAACCCTGAACCAGGCCGCATACAACGCCGGCAAAAACAGCAGCGTCAGCGCCGTCGCCACAATCAACCCACCCATGATCGCCACCGCCATCGGCCCGAAAAACACACTGCGCGACAGCGGAATCATCGCCAGCACCGCCGCCAGCGCCGTCAACACAATCGGCCGGAACCGCCGCACCGTAGCCTCGATAATCGCCTGCCAGGGCCTGAGCCCCGATGCAATATCCTGCTCGATCTGATCGACCAGAATCACCGAATTGCGCATGATCATCCCGGACAGCGCGATCGTCCCGAGCATCGCCACGAACCCGAACGGCTGCCTGAACACCATCAGAAACAGGGTCACCCCGATCAAGCCCAACGGCGCGGTGAGAAACACCATCGCCGTACGCGAGAAACTGCGCAGCTGCACCATCAGCAAGGTCAGCACCACGACGATGAACATCGGCACCCCGGCGTTCACCGACTTCTGCCCGCGCTCGGAATCCTCCACCGTGCCGCCGACATCCAGCAGATAACCATCGGGCAATTCAGCGCGAATCGGGTCCAGCGTCGGCATGATCTGCTTGACCAGCGTCGCTGGCTGCTCCTTGCCATAAATGTCCGCCCGGACCGTCACGTTCGGCAGGCGGTTGCGGTGCCAGATGATGCCTTCTTCGAAGCCATATTCCAGCGTAGCAATCTGCGACAACGCCACGCTGCGACCGTTATCCGTCGGCACCGCGAGACTCGGCAATAGCGACAACTCAGTACGTTCATGCACGGTGCCGCGCAGCAGAATCTCGATCAATTCGTTGTCTTCGCGGTATTGGCTGACCGTCGAGCCGACCAGTGAACTCTGCAGGAATTTCGCCAGATTGGCCGTGCTTACGCCAAGCGCGCGAGCGCGATCCTGATCGATGTTCAGATAAACAACTTTGCTCGGCTCCTCCCAGTCCAGATGCACGTTGACCACATGCGGATTCTCGCGAACCTTCGCTGCGACTTTGCGCGCCAACGCACGGACTTCTTCAATGTGCTCGCCAGTGACGCGGAACTGCACCGGATAGCCAACCGGCGGGCCGTTTTCCAAACGAGTGACCCGCGAACGCAGGGCCGGGAACTGTTCGTTGAGAGTTTCGATCAACCAGCTGCGCAGCGCTTCACGCTCTTCGATGGTTTTTGCCAACACCACAAACTGGGCAAAACTCGCCGCCGGCAGTTGCTGATCCAGCGGCAGATAAAAGCGTGGCGAACCGGTGCCGACATAGGCCACGTAATTGTCGATGCCGGCGTGCTCCTTGAGCAGCGCTTCGAGGCGTTTGACTTCGCTGGTGGTATTGGCCAGCGAAACACCTTCGGCCAATTTCAGGTCGATCATCAACTCCAGCCGGTTCGAAGCCGGAAAGAACTGCTGCGGGACGAAGCGGAACAACATAACCGAGGCGATAAACAGGCCGACGGTGAGCACGATCACCGTCTTGCGATGGGCCACACACCACTCCACCAAACGCCGCACGCGCTGATAGAACGGCGTGGCATACGGATCAGGCTGACCATCGCCAGTACCGTGTTTTGCCGCGTGAATTTTCGCCAGATCCGGCAGGAGTTTTTCCCCCAGATACGGCACGAACATCACCGCCGCGACCCACGACGCGAGCAAGGCAATGGTCACCACCTGGAAAATCGAGCGGGTATATTCGCCGGTGCCGGACTGCGCAGTGGCAATCGGCAGGAAACCGGCGGCGGTGATCAACGTGCCGGTGAGCATCGGGAATGCGGTGCTGGTCCAGGCATAACTCGCCGCGCGAATGCGGTCGAAGCCCTGCTCCATTTTGATCGCCATCATTTCCACGGCGATGATCGCGTCGTCCACCAGCAAACCCAGCGCAAGCACCAGCGCACCGAGGGAAATCTTGTGCAGGCCGATCCCGAGGTAATACATGCAGGCGAAGGTCATCGCCAGCACCAGCGGAATGGTTAGCGCGACGACCATGCCGGTGCGCACGCCGAGGGAGAAGAAACTCACCAGCAAGACGATCGCCAGCGCCTCAACCAACACCTGAACGAACTCGCCGACGCCGGTTTTGACCGCTGCCGGCTGGTCGGACACCTTGCGCAGCTGCATGCCGGCCGGGAGGTTTTTCTGGATCCGCGAGAACTCGCCTTCCAGCGCTTTGCCTAGCACCAGAATGTCGCCGCCGTCCTTCATTGCCACGGCCAGACCGATCGCATCGTCGCCCATGAAACGCATGCGCGGCGCCGGTGGATCGCTGAAACCGCGACGCACATCGGCGATATCGGAGATGCGGAAGGTGCGGTCGGCGACGCGGATCGGAAAGCTTTTTATCTCATCGACTGTCTGAAAATTCCCCGAAACGCGTAACTGCAAGCGCTCGCTGCCGGTCTCGAAGAACCCCGCCGTGGACACCGCGTTCTGTTCCTCCAGCGCCTGCTGCACCGCCGCCAGCGGCAAGCCGAGGGTGGCGAGTTTGACGTTGGACAGCTCGACCCAGATTTTCTCGTCCTGCAGGCCGAGCAGTTCGACCTTGCCAACGTCCTTGACCCGCTGCAGCTGGATCTGGATGCGGTCGGCGTAATCCTTGAGCACGGCGTAGTCAAAACCATCGCCGGTGAGCGCATAGATATTGCCGAAGGTGGTGCCGAACTCGTCGTTGAAGAACGGCCCCTGGATTCCCGGCGGCAAGGTCTGGCGGATATCGCCGACCTTCTTGCGCAACTGATACCAGAGGTCGGGGATGTCCTTGGAGTGCATCGAATCGCGAGCAATGAAAGTGACCTGGGATTCACCGGGGCGAGAGAACGACATGATGCGTTCGTACTCGCCGGTTTCCATCAGCTTTTTTTCGATGCGTTCGGTGACCTGGCGCGAGACCTCCTGCGCGGTCGCACCGGGCCAGCGGGTCTGAATGACCATCGCCTTGAAGGTGAACGGCGGGTCTTCACTCTGGCCGAGTTTGGTGTAGGACAACGCGCCGACAACGGCGAGCAAAAGCATCAGGAACAGTACGATCTGGCGATTACGCAACGCCCATTCGGAGAGGTTGAAGCGCATCGGGGCTTACTCCTTGTTCGCCAGATTGACCACACGGTTGGAGCGATCCACTGGTCGCACCTGCTGGCCGTCGAGCAAGACGTGAACGCCGGCAGCTACAACCCAGTCGCTGGCATTCAGGCCTTCGAGCACCGCCACGCTTTTCTCGCCGAACGGACCGACCCGCACCGGGGTTTTCTTCAACATGTTGTTGCCGTTGACTACCCAGACGTAGGTCGCGCCGTTTTCAGCGGTCAGCGCGGAAAGCGGTATGGACAACGAGACACTGTCGGCCGACTGCACGAACACCCGGGCGCTTTGCCCCAATTCGGCCGGGACTTTGCCGCTGGTGAACGAGATGCGCGCGGCAAAAGTGCGTGAACGCGGGTCGGCGGACGGCGACAACTCGCGGATCTGCCCGGCGAACCGTTGATTCTGCTGTGCCCACAACTCCACGGTAACCGGCTGACCAACCTTGAAGCGGCCGAAGCCTTGCTCCGGCAGACTGATCAATACTTCGCGCTCACCATCGGTGGCGAGGGTGAACACGGTTTGCCCGGCAGCGACCACTTGGCCGACTTCGACCGAACGCTTGGCCACCACACCGTCCTGTGGCGCACGCAGCACCGCGTAACTGGCCTGGTTGGTCGAAACGTTGAATTCGGCTTTGATTTGTTTAAGGCGCGCTTCGCCGGAGCGATATAGATTTTCCGCATTGTCGTAGGCCGAGCGGCTGACCATCTGCCGCTCCATCAGGGTTTTGTAGCGATCGCGCTCAGCGCGCACCAGGTTCAGATTGGCCTCGGCGGCAGCAACCTGCGCGCGGGTGGCTTCCAGTTGCAGGCGCACATCCTGCGGATCGAGTTCGGCCAATGGCTGATCGGCCTTGACGCGCTGGCCTTCGTCGACCAGTCGTCGGCTGACTTTGCCGCCGATGCGGAACGCCAGATCAGGCTCATAACGGGCTCGCACCTCGCCCGGATAACTTTCCATCGCCTGCGCCGAAGGCTCGGGCTGTACCACCATGGCCGGTCGCACGGTGACTTTGGTCACCTCTTCCTGACCGCACGCCGATAACAGGAACGCCAGACTGACTGGCACGGCAAAGGACAACGCATGGCGGAACATGGTGACGGACCTTTCGCGAATGAGGCTTGGAATATTTATACTGGCGGGTATGGTATTAATAGCAAACTCACCAGTCCAGTATTAAAAGCGAAGAATGTCGAACAATCTTTCAGCTCCAAACGGTCCGGGTCGTCCCAAGGATCTGGCCAAGCGCCAGGCGATCCTGGATGCGGCAAAAACCCTGTTTCTCTGCCATGGCTACGCCAACACCAGCATGGACGCGGTGGCTAGCGAGGCCGGCGTGTCGAAGCTGACGGTCTACAGTCATTTCAACGACAAGGAGACGCTGTTCTCCGCTGCTGTCGTCGCGAAATGCGAGGAACAATTACCGCCGCTGTTCTTCGAATTGCCGGACGGCATCGCGGTGGAAAATGTATTGCTGAACATTGCCCGAGGCTTCCACCAACTGATCAATAGCGATGAATCGGTAAACCTGCATCGTTTGATCATGGCGCTGGGCAGTCAGGACCCGAAGCTGTCGCTGATCTTCTTCGAGGCCGGCCCAGAGCGCGTGGTCAACGGCATGGAAGGTCTCCTGGCGAAAATCCATGCAACCGGCGCGCTGAGCATCGATCAGCCACGCAACGCCGCCGAGCACTTCTTCTGCCTGATCAAAGGCGCGGGAAATTTTCGTTTGTTGTACGGCTGCGGCGAGCCGCTGACCGGAGAGGCAGCGGAGCGGCATGTGCGCGAGGTGGTGGGGTTGTTTATGCGGGCATATCGGAGATAAGCAGCTTCGAGCGGCAAGCCTCAAGCTGCAAGCAAAAGCAAAAGCAAAAGCAAAGGCAACCTCGCTTTGGCTTTGGCTTTGGCTTTCACTTGTAACTTGCAGCTCGAAGCTTGCAGCTGCCCCTAAGGCTTCAGCGCTTTCTTCGGATAAATGTCATACCGGCTCGATTTGCCATCCAGCGCATGGCTCGGTTTCGGCCCTTCGATGCAGGGTGCCTTGCGCGGTCGCTTGACCACCACCCGGTGCGTGGCCAACGCCAGCGCGGCTTCAAGCAAAGCAGGGGCATCCGGGTCATCGCCGACCAGCGGGCGGAACAGGCGCATTTCCTTTTTCACCAGCGCGGTTTTCTCACGATGCGGGAACATCGGGTCGAGGTAGATCACCTGCGGCGGCTCCCCTTCCCAACTGCGCATCACTTCGATGGAATTGCCCTTGAGCAACTTCATCCGCGCAACGATTGGCGCTACATCGAAATCTTCTGCCGCTCGGGCCAGGCCGTCCTCAAGCAGTGCGCCGATCAGCGGCTGACGCTCGATCAGGCTCATTTCACAACCGAGACTGGCCAACACAAACGCGTCCTTGCCCAGGCCTGCCGTGGCATCCAGCACCCGCGGGCGCACGCCTTGGGCGATGCCGACCGCTTTAGCGATCATCTGCCCGCTGCCGCCGCCATACAAACGACGATGCGCCGCGCCGCCCTCGACAAAATCGACCCGCACCGGGCCCGGGGCATCCGGGCCGAGCTGCTGCAACTGCAAGCCCTGCTCGCCGACCTGCAAGGCGAACTCGCCGTCCGCCTCGCCGAGCGGCAGGCCGAGACGTTCGGCCCAGTGTGCGGCTTGCGTTTGAAACGCTGGGGCGAGGGCCCGGACATGGATGCGGCAGGCCGCGGGTGACTCGATCATGAAAAAACGCTCAAAAAAGTTAAGGATCGACAAAAACCGCCGATAAACCATTCAACGCGCATTTTGCCAGAGCTGAGCGTCAACCGAAAAAAATGTCAGGCATTCTTCCCACATCGATTGGCTACGTTTCGCCCCACGGCGACTTCAGCCGTCATAACACTCAAGCACTGAGCGGCGTCAGTCACCTGTGGCAGGATTTCTTTGCCCAGGCCCTGGCCGAACAGACGAGTGAAGTGGTGCCGGCCTGCGGCACGTTTCCACCGGTTGACCTGAGCAGCCCGGAAGAACCGACCGTTGGCAGCGAGTTGCACGCGCACATCGTCAGCCAGCGTGAGTGCGACGTGGTCGAAACCCAGGTTCGCCCGCCAGAGCCACTGTTCCTGCCGATCGCCGAGTTTGAAATGGAGCTGCTGGACAAGCCGTTCCCTCCGTTCCCGCCGGAAGAACTCAAGGCTCAGCAAGAGCAACAGGATTTCGACAGCAGCTGGGTACGCCCGATTGTGATCAACAATGGCCAGCCACTGCCGGAGCCAGGCCCTGCTCCGCAGAAACGTCCACTGTATCTGCCGATCGCCGAGTTCGACCTGGACTTGCTGCAAAAGCCTTATCCGCCGTTCCCGCCGGAAGAAATCGTCGAACAACAGAAAGCTCTGGACTTCGATAACGGCTGGGCGCGCCCGATCGTATTGCAGAACCTGCGCCTCGCCGCCTGATTCTCAGCGACACACGCTCCAGCGCCCGACATCGACATGAAAGTGATTGCGATGAGCGGCGTTGTAATCCGGGCTCAACACCACACTGAATGACTCACAGGCGCCGTCACGCAGCTGACGCAGAAACTCCGCGTCCTGATTTTGCTTCGGCCAATCCCTGAGCACGCTGATCGTGCGTCCGTCAGCCAGGCGGAAACCGGCGATGTCCAGCGCGTCGGCACTGGCGTGTCGACTGAGCGCACCGTTCTCACGGTTGTAGACATTGCGACAGGCAAAGCTGCCCAAGTGATCGACCCGCGCGATCTTCTGGCGGTAAACCGATTGCGCCGCCGGTTGCAGGGTGTGGTGTTCAAACATCGCGTAGGCCACCGCCAGCGGGCAACTGGCGATGAAACTGCTGCTCAGTGCCACTTCACCGCCCTGCACCCGCAGAGCGCCGATCAGCGGACACTTGGCCCCGGGACTGTCGGCCTGACGGCTGTAGCGCAAATCCGAGCTGCTCAATGCCTGTGCGCACAATTCAGGATCACTGCGCAGGCGTATGAGTTTGTAACCGGTCAGCCAGTTGGGCGCGTTTTTTATGTCCAATGGCGCCCACGGGTTCCACTGTGGCGGCACCTCCAGCCAGCCGCGCCAGACACTTACCGCTGCACCACCCATCGCGAGCAACAGCCCCCAGAACAGCCAACGTCCCATGCTCAGTCCTTGAAGAATTGATTGGCCCTGGCGTACGGCATCGACTGTGACGTGAAGCCAAAGGTGCCGGATTGCTGGATTTCTTCAGCCGCGCGGAAGAACTCGCCGAACGCCGCCAGCGCCAGTGCCGAGCCGGTGCTGATGCGGCGTACGCCCATTTCCTCAAGTTGCTGCACGGTCAGTTTCAAACCGCCAGACATCAACACATTGACCGGTTTTGGCGCCACCGCTTGCACCACTGCGCGTACTTCCTCGGCGCTGCGCAAACCCGGTGCATAGAGGACGTCGGCACCCGCTTCGGCAAATGCCTGCAAACGGCGAACGGTGTCGTCGAGGTCATGGTTGCCGTGCAGGTAGTTTTCCGCTCGAGCGGTGAGGATGAAGGGAAACGGCAGCGTGCGCACCGCCGCGACAGCGGCTTCAATCCGCGCCACGGCGTGTTCGAAGCAATAGATCGGTGCGTCCGGGCGCCCTGTCGCGTCTTCGATCGACCCGCCCACCGCGCCCGCTTCGGCGGCGCGCAGAAGACTCTGCGCAGACTCGTGCGGATCATCGGCAAAGCCGTTTTCCAGGTCCACCGCCACCGGCAGATCCGTCGCTGCGACAATCGCCCGGACATTGGCCAGGGTCTCGTCGAGACTCAACGCGCCATCAGCCTTGCCCTGGGAAAACGCGTAACCGGCGCTGGTGGTGGCCAAGGCCTGATAGCCGAGACTGGCGAGCATTTTCGCCGAGCCGGCGTCCCACGGATTGGGGATGACGAAGATTCCCTGGCGATCATGCAGGGCCTTGAAGGCTTGGGCTTTGAGGAGTTGCTGTTGACTGACTTCGACGTTCATCGACGAGCTCCCGGGCAGAAAAAAACCGCCTCAGAGCAAGCCAAGCTGCTCGACGGCGGGTTCTCTGTATAGCTCAGGCAGCGTGGGCAAGCCAGGCAAACGTTGCACCAGCTGGGCGTGAAAACGTTGCGCGAGTTTCGCTGCCAACAGGTTGTCGGCGGTGTGCAGGAAGATGTAAGGCGTGCGCCCCTCTTCGATCCATTCAGCAATCTTCGCCACCCACGGCATGAGAAACGCATCGTTGGCCTCAAGTTCGGGATGGCCGATGAAGCGCACCTGCGGAAACTGGGTAAACGCCGCGGGACGCGTCGGTACACGCGGCTTTTTCGATTGTGCGTGGATCACCGAGGACTCGGTCGACAGGCAACTGAACAGCGCGCGCGGGTCGAGACAGATGCGCTCGACACCGCGATCCAGCAACAGACGATTGAGCAGACGCTCGCTCTCGCCCTTGGCGAAGAACCGTTCATTGCGCACCTCGACCGCGAGCGGGCAATCCAGCGCATCGATAAATGCCGCCAGTTCCGGCAGACGCTGCGGCGTGAAGCTTTTCGACAGTTGCAGCCACAGCGGCGAAACACGTTCGCCTAACGGCTTGAGTAATTGCAGGAAGGTTTCGGCAGCGGTCAGTTGCTCGCGCAAGTCGCCACTGTGGCTGATGTCGCCGGGGAATTTGGCAGTGAAGCGAAAGTGCGCCGGCATGATCTCGGCCCAGCGCTGCACAGTGGCTGGCGATGGGCTGGCGTAGAAGGTGGTGTTGCCTTCGACGGCGTTGAACACCTGGCAGTAGAGAGCGAGAAAGTCGGAGGTTTTTGCGTCTACCGGATACAGATACTCGCGCCAGGCATTTTCGCTCCAGGACGGGCATCCGAGGTAGTAAGGCAAATTCATCAGATATTCAGATATACAGATCGAGGCCCAGCACGTCCGCATCCCAATCAACAAAACCGGCTGTGCTCAGGTAGCTGGCCAGGGCCATGGCTACGCTTTTCTTCATCGCGCGGTGGTAGATCATGTCTTGTTGGCGGGCAGGCAGGTTGCTCAGGCGTTGCGCGGTGGCTTGGGCTGCACGGGCGGCCATCTGCTCTTCGCTCGGGAATTCCAGCTCGCCGTCGATGATGTCGACGGATTCATCCAGCGCCGCATTGCCTTTACGCGGCTTGCGCTTGATGGGGTAGGACTGAGTGGAAACGCCGTCTATACGCATAATGTCATGCTCGGTATCGATGATGGCAATTTAGCGGCACTTGACCGACTTAGCAAACCGCCGAGTGATAACTAGAACACAGAAAGCGCAAAAGGTTTTAAGGGAGGGGGAAGAAACTGACGATTGGCGATATTTGTATGTGACCAATGAACCTGTGGGAGCGGGCCCGCTCCCGACGAGTCCAGCACATTCAACATATGCATTGACTGACCAGAAGCCTTCGCGAGCAGGCTCGCTCCCACAGGAGAAAGTGTCTGTCAGCGGGCTTTGGGGGTGGCGACTTTATCGCGCAGGTAGACGGGCTGTGCGTCGTCCGCCGGGATCGCCTCGCCGCGTTCCCAGGCGAAACGCGCGAGCGTCAGCAAGTCTTCGGCGTGGGGCAGCATGCCCGCATCGGAGCCGCTCAGATTGACGGCAATGCGCTCGGCGTAGCCCCAACCGGTTCCGGCACCGAACCAGCCGCCGTCGGCATCGGCCGGTAGCGCAGCCACCTCCGGCGGCAGCACCGCTTCGGCGCCGACCAGGCGCATCTCCCCCGCCGTCTCGCGGTAGCAGCCCCAATACACTTCATCCATCCGGGCATCGATGGCGGCCGCGACCTGGCTTACGCCATGCTCACGAAAGGCACGCTGCGCCAGCACGGCAAGGTTGGACACTGGCAACACCGGTCGATCCAGCGCAAAGGCCAAACCCTGCACGACACCAATGGCAATGCGCACACCGGTAAACGCGCCCGGGCCACGGCCGAAGGCAATCGCGTCGACCGCTTGCAGCGTGGTGCCGGCATCGGCGAGCAATTGCTGAATCATCGGCAGCAGCTTCTGCGCGTGCAAACGCGGGATCACCTCGTAATGGCTCGTGACCTTGCCGTCATGCAGCAAGGCAACGGAGCAAGCTTCAGTCGCGGTGTCCAGGGCCAGCAAGGTGCTCATCGATGTTTCCAAAACAGGGGTGGGGAAAAAAGTGCGTCAGTATAAACAACTACGGCCCGCAAGCGGGCCGTGGATGATGCAGCCGATCAGACTTTTCAGCTCAGCGCGGCCAGCACCTTGGCGGTGATTGCATCGACCGAACCCACGCCCGGAATGTGGCTGTACTTGGGCTTGCCGCCGTTCTTGGCGGAAAGGTTCTGATAGAACTCCACCAGCGGCTTGGTCTGCGAATGGTAGACCGACAGGCGATGACGCACGGTTTCTTCAGTGTCGTCCTTGCGCTGCACCAGTTCTTCGCCGGTGATGTCGTCCTTGCCAGCCAGTTTCGGCGGGTTGTAGACGATGTGGTACACGCGGCCGCTGGCTTCGTGAACACGACGACCGGCGATGCGCTGGACGATTTCTTCGTCTTCAACAGCGATTTCCACCACTGCGTCCAGCTCGACACCGGCAGTGACCAGTGCTTCAGCCTGCGGAATCGTGCGCGGGAAGCCGTCGAACAGGAAACCGTTGGCGCAATCAGGTTGAGCGATGCGGTCCTTGACCAGCGCGATGATCAGGTCATCCGACACCAGGCCGCCGGCATCCATGATGCTCTTGGCTTGCACGCCCAGTGGAGTGCCAGCCTTGACCGCCGCACGCAGCATGTCGCCGGTGGAGATTTGCGGAATGCCGAATTTCTCGGTGATGAACTTTGCCTGAGTACCTTTACCGGCCCCGGGAGCTCCCAGCAGAATGACGCGCATCGATGTGCTCCTCAATTTTTTATATAAAAGCTTTACAAAACAAAGGATTCGCTCGTAACCGGCGGATCCTGAAAATACGGGTCGTGGCCGCACAAACGGCCAAAGGCTGATCAAGATACACAGCAGGCTGCGCCCACACAAGACGCCAAAAGTCGGAGAAACCGACGCCCGCCGTGACCTTGCGACGCGGTAACCCAAGTCGCAACCCCAACATTAACTGTCGCCTCGCGGCACTTTCCTACGCCAAGGGTGGCGACATCCGACTCTCATCGCGAATGCCGCCTGAACTGCTCAGCAACCTTAGCCGGTATTGCGCAATCCGGCGGCAATCCCCGCCACAGACACCAGCAGCGCCTGTTCCACCGGGCTGCCCTGCTCGACTTCCTGCTGCCGCGAACGCGCCAACAGTTCGGCCTGCAATAGATGCAGCGGGTCGAGGTAGGTGTTGCGCAGGCGGATGAATTCGAGGGTGTCCGGGCTGTGCGCCAGCAGCTGCGACTGCCCGGTCAGACCAAGCACCACGGAGCAGGCCTGCGACAATAGGTCGCGTAACTGCGCGCCCAACGGCAGCAGGTTCGCCTCGACCAAACGTTCATCGTAGGACTGCGCGATATCCGCGTCGGCCTTGGCCAGCACCATTTCCAGCATGTCGATGCGGGTGCGGAAGAACGGCCACTGTTCGCGCATCTGCCCAAGCAATTCGCCCTCGCCGCGCTCGAGCGCCTTGCTCAGTGCGGTCTCCCAGCCCAGCCAGGCCGGCAGCATCAGCCGCGTCTGGGTCCAGCCGAAAATCCACGGGATCGCCCGCAGGCTTTCGATACCGCCGGCGCGGCGCTTGGCCGGGCGACTGCCCAGAGGCAGACGTCCCAATTCCTGCTCCGGGGTCGACTGACGGAAGTACTCAACGAATTGCGGATTTTCCCGCACGACCTGGCGGTAAGCGCTGACACCGTCCGCCGCCAATTCGTCCATCAGATGCCGCCATTCAGGCGTCGGCGGCGGTGGCGGCAACAAGGTCGCCTCGAGCACGGCGGCCAGATACAGATTGAGGTTTTGCTCGGCGATGTCCGGCAGGCCGAATTTGAAACGAATCATTTCGCCCTGCTCGGTGGTACGGAAACGCCCCGCCACCGAACCCGGCGGTTGCGACAGAATTGCCGCGTGCGCCGGACCGCCGCCACGGCCAACGGTACCGCCGCGACCGTGGAACAGCAGCAGTTCGACTTGCTGTTCGCGGCAGATTTCCACCAGGCGTTCCTGCGCGCGATATTGCGCCCAAGCCGCAGCAGTGGTGCCGGCATCCTTGGCCGAGTCGGAATAGCCGATCATCACTTCCTGCGGGCCGTGCAGGCGCGCGCGATAGCCCGGCAACAACAGCAGACGCTCCATCACCGGTCCGGCGTTGTCGAGGTCGGCGAGGGTTTCGAACAGCGGCACCACGCGCATTGGCCGCAGGACACCAGACTCTTTGAGCAGCAGTTGCACCGCGAGCACATCAGAGGCGGCGCCAGCCATGGAGATCACGTAAGAACCCAGCGATGCAGCGGGTGCGGCGGCGATTTCCTTGCAGGTATTGAGCACTTCAGCGGTGTCGGCCGACGGTTTGAAATGCGCGGGCAGCAGCGGACGGCGGTTGCTCAATTCTTCGGTGAGGAAATTGATGCGCCGTTCTTCGTCCCATTCCTCATAGCGGCCGAGGCCGAGGTAATCGGTGATTTCGGTCATTGCCGAGCTGTGCCGGGTCGAATCCTGACGCACATCGAGGCGCACCAGAAACAGGCCGAACGTCACCGCGCGGCGCAGGCAATCGAGCAACGGCCCGTCAGCGATAACGCCCATGCCGCACTCGTGCAGCGAGTTGAAACACAGCTGCAAAGGCTCAAGCAGGTCGCGATTGTCGTGCAGCACATCGGCGGGCGCCGGGGTCGGCGCGGTCAATGCAGCGTGCGCCCAATTGCGCGTCGCACGCAGACGTTCGCGCAATTGCTTGAGCACCGCGCGATAGGGTTCGGCGCTGTCGCCGGCCTTGGCCTTCAGCGCGTCGCTGGCCTGCTGCATCGACAATTCGGCAGCAAGGTGATCGACATCGCGCAGATACAAATCAGCGGCCATCCAGCGCGCCAGCAGCAAGACTTCGCGAGTGACGGCGGCGGTGACATTGGGGTTGCCGTCACGGTCGCCGCCCATCCATGAGGCGAAGCGGATCGGCGCGGCTTCCAGCGGCAAGCGCAGGCCCGTGGCGGCGAACAGCGCCTGATCGGCCTTGCGCATATGGTTGGGGATCGCCTGCCACAAAGAATGCTCGATCACCGCAAAGCCCCATTTGGCTTCATCGACCGGCGTCGGGCGGGTGCGGCGAATTTCTTCGGTGTGCCAGGCTTCGGCGATCAAGCGCTGCAACCTGGTCTGGATCTGCTCGCGCTCGGCGCTCGTCAGGTCGCGATGATCCTGCGCGGCCAGTTGCGCGGCGATCGCGTCGTACTTCTGGATCAACGTGCGTCGCGCCACTTCGGTCGGGTGCGCGGTCAGCACCAGTTCGATTTCCAGGCGCGCCAGTTGCCGGGCCAGAGATTCGGCGCTGTGGCCTTCGCTGCGCAGGCGCGCGAGCAGTTCCGGCAATACCCGCGATTCGAACGGCGCCGGTTGTGACTCCTCGCGGCGATGGATCAACTGATATTGCTCGGCAATATTGGCCAGGTTGAGAAACTGGTTGAAGGCCCGGGCGACCGGGAGCAATTCGTCTTCGCTCAATTGATTGAGGCTGGCGCTCAGTTCGGCGTCCATCGAACCGCGCCGGTCGGCCTTGGCACCCTTGCGGATCTGCTCGATCTTGTCGAGGAACGCCTCGCCGTACTGGTCTCGAATGGTGTTGCCCAACAGCTCTCCGAGCAGGTGAACGTCTTCGCGCAAGCGTGCATCAATATCGGTCATCAGCAGTTCTCCAGCGGTAATCGGGGACAGCGCAGAAATGAATGCTTTGCCAGAGAGTGCCGCTCTGCGCCGCTTCTTACAAGCAGGCGACGAATCGAGTTAAACCTTGCGCGCGAAAGCCAGTCTCAACAGTAAGCCGTACGACGGCCCGCTGCCGGCGCTGCCGGCCATTCACCCAGGCCTGCCATCCGCAGCCGCTAAATGAGGTCATCATGAAAATTCGTGAACTCGCCCAGCATTGGGAAGAAAACGCCAAAGGTCGCCTGACCGATACTGGCTACACGATTCATCTGGATGTGGAATCCGCCGCCAGGCTGGCGGCGATTGCCGAGATGTATCCCAAGCGCCATCCCGAAGAACTGCTCGGCGAACTGATCGGCGCTGCGCTTGAGGAGTTCGAAGCGAGCCTGCCGTATGTGAAGGGTTCGACGGTGGTGGCGACGGATGAAGAAGGTGATCCGCTGTACGAGGATGTCGGCCCGACGCCGCGTTTTCTGGCGTTGTCGCGACGGCATTTGCATGATTTGTCCTCGACTGAGAACAAACAGAAGCACTGATTCCTGACACCGAGAAAAATGTGGGGGCGGGCTTGCCCGCGATGGCGGCAGTTCAGTCAAAGATGTGCTGAGCATGATGGCCTCATCGCTGGCAAGCCAGCTCCCACAGGGTGCTGATCATCCCTGATATCACCTTAAAACTCACCCGCGCGTACCGCTTCAAATCGCCAAAGTTCCCGTCCCAGAGCCTTGTCCAAACGGTCAATTTAATTTTTGGCGATAGGCCATCTTTTCTGAACTTTTCAAAAATGCCGCCGGTCGGAACAGGTAACCACGCCTGGAACGAGCGTTTCAATTCGCGTCAACAAGCGATGCTTTCGGCTCCTCTGCCAGGATGGATTCAGTTGTATTTTCAGGAGATGCCTAATGGAGTTGAAGACCATGAAAACCCAAACCTCGTTTTCCCACCTGCGCGGTCTGAAACTGGCCGCTCTGGCCATCGGCACCAGCTTCGTACTGGCCGGTTGCGCCGGTAACCCACCGACCGAGCAGTACGCCGTGACCCAATCGGCCGTAAACAGCGCCGTCAGCGCTGGCGGTACCGAGTTCGCCGCGGTGGAAATGAAGCAGGCTCAGGACAAACTGAAACAAGCTGAAATCGCCATGCACGACAAGAAGTATGACGAAGCCCGTCGCCTGTCCGAACAGGCCGAGTGGGACGCTCGCGTCGCTGAACGCAAGGCTCAGGCCGCCAAGGCCGAACAGGCTGTGAAGGATTCCCAGAAAGGTGTTCAGGAACTGCGTCAGGAAAGCCAGCGCACCGTGCAGTAAGCGCGCATCCCGACCGCAAAGCTGAAACTCTTACCGATAGAAAGGACGACAAATTATGCGTAAGCAACTGATGATTCCCGCTCTTCTGGCCGCAAGCGTTGCCCTGGCTGCCTGCTCCACCCCGCCTAACCCGAACCTGGAACAGGCGCGCACCAACTATGCCGGCCTGCAGGCCAACCCACAGGCCAGCAAAGTCGCAGCACTGGAAACCAAAGACGCCAGCGATTACCTGGACAAGGCCGACAAGGCTTATCTGGATAAAGAAGACGCCGCCAAGGTTGACCAACTGGCTTACCTGACCAACCAGCGTGTGGAAGTGGCCAAGCAGACCATCGCTCTGCGCACCGCTGAAAACAACCTGAAAAACGCCGCAGCCCAACGAGCTCAGGCTCGCCTGGATGCCCGTGACCAGCAGATCAAACAGCTGCAGGACAGCCTCAATGCCAAGCAGACCGATCGCGGCACGCTGGTTACTTTCGGTGACGTGCTGTTCGCCACCAACAAGGCTGATCTGAAATCCAGCGGTCTGGTGAACATCAACAAACTGGCGCAATTCCTCCAGGAAAACCCGGATCGCAAAGTGATCGTCGAGGGTTACACCGACAGCACCGGTACCGCGAGCTACAACCAGTCGCTGTCCGAGCGCCGCGCGACTTCCGTGCAGATGGCTCTGATCAAGATGGGCGTCGATCCATCGCGCATCGTCGCTCAGGGTTATGGCAAGGAATACCCGGTAGCGGATAACGGCAGCGTCTCGGGCCGTGCGATGAACCGTCGTGTGGAAGTGACCATTTCCAACGACAACCAGCCAGTAGCACCGCGTTCTTCGGTGAGCTCGAACTAAGCTTCACCTGGTAACGCAAAAGCCCCGCCTGACTTGATCAGGCGGGGCTTTTTCATGCGCGACCAGAAATTCCTTGTGGGAGCGAGCCTGCTCGCGAAAGCGGAGTGTCATACACATCAATGTTGAAGGTGAAACCGTATTCGCGAGCAGGCTCGCTCCCACATTTGATGGGGTTACTGCTCAAGCTTCTGCGGGGTCTCTTCACCCATGCAACGCACCGCTTTCTTCTGCGCATTGACCAACACCCCGGTCAACCCTTTCTGCTCGGTATCAAACAACACCAGCACGCCATCAATGCACTGCGCCACTTGCGGCGCGGGGGTCAGCGAGACTTTGTAGTCTTCGCCGGGCACGGTCTTGAGCATGGTGAATTCATTGAGCAGCAGCGCATCCTCCGGCTTGGCAAAGTGCAGGTAGCCGTAGTACCACAGCGCCCCGACGGTGCCGAGGATGCTGCAGATACCGGTGATGATCAGCGGGATGGCATTACGTTCTTCAGTCATTGCGGGTTCTCATCTGCAGAATTCGGGGGCGGCGGATAGTTGGGGATTTCGCCGAGGCGGCGCAGGCCGTCGAAGTGTTCCGGATCGTCGAGATAGCGCAGCATGACCTGCCGCCACACCGGATCGCCGAAGGTCTGCACATGACCGCCACGGGTCAGCTGCAACACGCGCGGCGGCGGCGCTGCCTGATACAGGCGAATGCCGTTGGCCATCGGCACCAGCGGATCGTCGATGCTGTGGAAAATCAGCTTGGGCACGCCCGTCAGCTGCGCCATCGAGTTGATCGCGCTGTCGCCGTCCGGCACCAGCCACGACAGCGGCACTTGCAATGGCCAGGTCAGCCACGAAGTGCTGAGGGCGAATTGGCCGACACTGCGATAACTGGCCGGCACGCCATCCAGCACCAGGGCCTTGAGTTGTTTTTGTCGCTCGGGATGCTGCGCCAGCCAATGCACCGACATCGCGCCGCCCAGACTCTGCCCGAGCAGCACCAGCGGTTTGCCTTTGACCTCGGGCGCGTTGTCGAGCCAGGCGAACGCCGCGTCGATGTCCTGATAGATCGCCGGCAGGCTCGGCTTGCCCTCGGACAAACCGTAGCCGCGATAGTCGACCAACAAGACCTGATAGCCGTTCTTCGGCAACCACCAGCTGCCGCCCAGATGCATCGGCAGATTGCCGCCGTTGCCGTGCAGATGCAGGACCGTGCCTTTGACCTCGACCCCAGGTTTGGCCGGCAGCCACCAGGCGTTGAGTTTCAAGCCATCCGCGGTGACCAGCGTGACGGTGCGGTATTCGAGTTTGGCTTTGTCCGGGGTGAAGATCTGGCCCGGTTCAGGGTAGAACAGCAGCGAACTGCAACCGCCAAGGTTCAAGAGCAGGCAAAGGATGCCGAGGATTCTCATCCGGTGAAACCTCGCAAAAACGTGAGACCAACGCAGATCAAATGTGGGAGCGGGCTTGCTCGCGAAGGCGGTGTGTCAGTCGACACCTTTTTTGAATGTCAGACCGCTTTCGCGAGCAAGCCCGCTCCCACAGGGGATATACGGGTTGGGGTTAAAGGATATTGGAGTAGTCCGCCTCAATCCGGTCCAGGCTCAAATGGTTGAGGAAGTTGGAGAAACACATCCACGCCGACAACGCATTCAAGTCACGGAACTGATCCGGCAGATACTTCGGCGGCACCACTAGCCCCTCATCCACCAGTTGGCGCAGGGTACGCATGTCTTCCAGGGTGGTCTTGCCACAGAACAACAGCGGAATCTGCTCGAGCTTGCCTTTGCGCACGGCCAACTGAATGTAGTTGTAAACCATGATGAAGCCCTTGAGGTAGGACAAGTCTTTGGTGAATGGCAGACCGGTCGGCGTCGATCCACGGAACACCCGGCTGGCATTGCCGTAGCTTTCGGCCATTTCGAAACCTTGCTCACGGAAGAATTCGTAGATCTGCAAAAAGTCGGCGCCCTCCTCGACCATATGAATCGCACGGGTGCGGTTGGTCAGTTTGCGCAGGCGACTCGGGTAAGAAGCGAAGGTGATAATTTCCATCAGGATCGCCAGGCCTTCCTGGGTCACCGTCGACGAGGGCGGGCCTTTGGACAGGAACGTGCAGATCGGCTGGTTCAGACCGTTGAGCGTGGTGCCGACATGCACCAGGCCTTCGTGGACTTCCAGGGCGCGCACGTCGCGGTCGTTGAACAGCGCGTCGGTGCGAATCTTGATGTAGTCGGCGCCCGCTGCGGCGTCGGCGACGATACCGTCGGACTCGAACACGCGAATGGTTTCTTCGGCCTCGCCGAACACCTTGTTCAGGCGGGTCTGCAGCAGGTGTACCGCGTCTTTCGCGGTAAGGATTTTCGGCTCGTCCTTGAGGTCGCCACGTCCGTCGATGTTATTCAGGTAGTCGGACATCATCAGGCCGAGGTCGGCGAGGGTCGGGTCACCGGCATGGAAAGCATCGGACGCCGCGCCGTACAGCTCCTGCGAGATCAGCCCGAAGTCCTCGGTGCCGCGCGCTTCGAGCATGCGCACCACCATGCGGTATTCCTTGCACATGCGGCGCATGATCTGCCCGACCGGGTTGAACTGGCCGAGCTGGCGGGTGATGTCGCGCTCGATGTTCTGGAATTCCAGTTTGACCTGGCTCGAATCGAACGACAGCGGGCGGTTGAGGTAGTAGTCGCGATCCACCGCCGGCATTTCCTTGCCCTTGGCCTTGAGGAAGCCCTTGCGCACATTGTCGTCCCACTTGACCGCATCGAGCACGCGGATCGGCGTCTGCGCCAGCACAATGCGATCGGACAACATGCGTATCGTCTGCTGGTAATCGTCCACCCGAAACTCCTGTAGAAAACGTGACGTAGCCAATCATAGGCGCTGAGGCCTTTGTGGGAGCGAGCCTGCTCGCGAATGCACTGTGTCAGACAACGCAGATGTTGAATATCAGAGCGCTTTCGCGAGCAGGCTCGCTCCCACAGGGTTTAGCGTCGAATGCTAGACCGATGCCAGCACCAGGTGCATATACCGCGTCAGAATTCCGAGCATGTCCTCTTCGGCCAATGGCTCGGCGTCGTTGAGCAGGCCCTGATATTCCATCCGCCCGATAATCGCCGTCAACACCTTGGCATCCTGCTGCGGTTCACGCGAGCCCAGTACTTGGAACAACTGGCAAGTGCCCTGCAACAGAATCTGCTGATGGGAGCGCACCAGAATCGCCAGACGCGGGTTGAGCAGCGCTTCCTGGCGGAACGCCTGTTCGGCCATCAGGTGCTCGCGGCGGTTGATCAGTTGCCGATGCACGTAATCGGCCATCAATCGCGCAATGTCATCGGCCAGTTGTGAGCGCGACTCCGGACTGCCGTCGGCGCTGACCACCATCTCGCGCAACAGGCCTTCGTTATTGATCCACAACTTGGCCATGTACGCCGCGCTGCGTTCAACGTATTGGGCGAAGGTATCGGTGAGCAGGTCATCGATGTCCTTGAAGTAATACGTGGTCGCCGACAGCGGCACGCCGGCCTCCGCCGCGACCGCACGATGGCGCACGGCACGCACGCCGTCGCGCACGACAATGCGCATCGCGGCGTCGAGAATGTCCTGGCGACGCTGCTCACTGCCCTGTCGGCTGGCCTTGCGGCCCTGGTACTGAACACTTTCAGCGACCGCAGTGGCGATACCCGCTGCACCTTCTTGAGCTAATGCACCCATCACGACAGCACTTCCTCTACTAATGCCAAATTAACCAATTGATACATTTGTACCAGACAGGCAATAAAAAGCCGCCTGTTTTAGGCGGCTTTTTAACTGAAACGTTTACGCTTGCGGTCGCATGTGCGGGAACAGAATCACATCGCGGATCGACGGCGAGTTGGTCAGCAACATCACCAGACGATCGATGCCGATACCTTCGCCGGCGGTTGGCGGCATGCCGTACTCCAGCGCACGGACGAAGTCGGCGTCGTAGTGCATGGCTTCGTCGTCACCGGCGTCCTTGTCGGCCACCTGCGCCATGAAGCGTTCGGCCTGGTCTTCGGCGTCGTTCAACTCGGAGTAGGCGTTGGCGATTTCACGACCACCGATGAACAGCTCGAAGCGGTCGGTGACGTTCGGGTTCTCGTCGTTGCGACGGGCCAGCGGCGACACTTCGAACGGGTACTGAGTGATGAAGTGCGGCTGCTCCAGCTTGTGCTCGACCAGCTCTTCGAAAATCATCACCTGCAATTTGCCCAGACCTTCGAAGCCCAGCACCTTGGCGCCGGCCTTCTTGGCGATGGCGCGAGCCTTGTCGATGTCGTTCAGATCATCGGCAGTCAACTCAGGGTTGTACTTGAGGATCGAGTCGAACACCGACAGACGCACGAATGGCTCGCCGAAGTGGAACACTTTGTCGCCGTACGGCACGTCGGTGCTGCCCAGCACCAGTTGCGCCAGCTCGCGGAACAGTTCTTCGGTCAGGTCCATGTTGTCTTCGTAATCGGCGTACGCCTGATAGAACTCCAACATGGTGAATTCAGGGTTGTGGCGAGTCGAAACGCCTTCGTTGCGGAAGTTGCGGTTGATCTCGAACACCTTTTCGAAACCGCCAACCACCAGACGCTTCAGATACAGCTCAGGGGCGATACGCAGGAACATCGGCAGGTCCAGCGCGTTGTGGTGGGTTTCGAACGGCTTGGCCGCAGCGCCGCCAGGAATGGTCTGCAACATCGGCGTTTCGACTTCGAGGAAGTCGCGCTTCATCAGGAAGCTGCGGATGTGCGCGATCACTTGCGAACGCACGCGGAAGGTCTGGCGCACGTCTTCGTTGACGATCAGGTCAACGTAGCGCTGGCGGTAGCGCTGTTCGGTGTCGGTCAGGCCGTGGTGCTTGTCCGGCAGCGGACGCAGCGACTTGGTCAGCAGGCGCACGTTGGTCATTTCAACGTACAGGTCGCCCTTGCCGGAACGCGCCAGGGTGCCTTCGGCGGCAATGATGTCGCCCATGTCCCAGGTTTTCACCGCGGCCAGGGTTTCTTCCGACAGCGTCTTGCGGTTGATGTAGACCTGAATGCGCCCGGTCATGTCCTGGATCACCATGAACGAGCCACGGTTGAGCATGATGCGACCGGCAACCTTGACCGGGATTGCAGCCTCTGCCAGCTCTTCCTTGGTCTTGTCCGCGTACTGTTTCTGCAAGGCATCGCAGTAGTTGTCGCGGCGGAAGTCGTTCGGGAAGGCATTGCCCTTGGCGCGCTCGGCAGCAAGCTTTTCCTTGCGCAGGGCGATCAGGGAGTTTTCTTCCTGTTGCAGGGCTTGCGGGTCGAGTTGTAGGTCGCTCATGTCTTTAAGTATTCCATCAGGTTCGTTGCCCCCAGCCTTCGGCTGGGGATCGCGGGCGAGCCCGCTCCCACAGAGGGTGTTACAGGCCGGATTTCAGGCTGGCTTCCAGATACTCGTCGATGTCGCCGTCGAGCACCTTGTCGCAATCGCTGCGTTCGATGTTGGTACGCAGATCCTTGATCCGCGACGCATCGAGCACGTAAGAGCGAATCTGGTGACCCCAGCCGATGTCCGACTTGGTGTCTTCCAGCGCTTGCGAGGCGGCGTTGCGCTTCTGCATTTCCTGCTCGTACAACTTGGCCCGCAGCATTTTCATCGCGGTGTCCTTGTTGGCGTGCTGGGAACGCTCGTTCTGGCAGCTGACCACGGTGTTGGTCGGTACGTGGGTGATACGTACGGCCGAGTCGGTGGTGTTTACGTGCTGACCACCGGCACCGGAAGAACGATAGGTGTCGATCCGCAGGTCTGCCGGGTTGATTTCGATTTCCACCTTGTCATCGATCTCTGGCGAGACGAAAACCGCGGAGAACGAGGTGTGACGACGGTTGCCGGAGTCGAACGGGCTCTTGCGCACCAGACGGTGCACGCCGATCTCGGTACGCAGCCAGCCAAAGGCGTATTCGCCCTTGATGTGCACGGTCGCGCCCTTGATCCCGGCGACTTCACCGGCGGACAGTTCCATGATGGTCGCGTCGAAACCGCGTTTGTCAGCCCAGCGCAGGTACATGCGCAGCAGGATGTTGGCCCAGTCCTGCGCTTCGGTACCACCGGAACCGGCCTGGATGTCCAGGTAGGCGTTGTTCGGGTCCATTTCATGGCTGAACATGCGGCGGAATTCCAGCTTGGCCAGATTTTCCTCGAGACGGGCCAGCTCGGCGACGACATCGCCCACTGCGCCTTCGTCGTTTTCTTCGACGGCCATGTCCAGCAGGTCGCGGCAATCGGCCAGACCGCCGTTCAGTTCGTCGAGGGTGTCGACGATCTGCGCCAGCGCGGCACGCTCGCGGCCCAGCTCCTGGGCGTATTCAGGTTTGTTCCAGACACTCGGATCTTCAAGCTCGCGATTGACCTCGGTCAGACGCTCATGCTTTTGATCGTAGTCAAAGATACCCCCGAATAGTTTCGGAGCGCTCGGACAGGTCCTTGATGGTGTTCAGGATCGGGTTGATTTCCATGACGGGCAGCACTCGTTGGCGAACTTTTGAAAGCCGGCGAGTATAACGTAAACAGGCTGTCGCGGCAGCCCGTCTGGCGGGTGTGGGGGGTGATTCACCCGACACTGACCTGACGCGATCTCCTGTGGGAGCGAGCCTGCTCGCGAAGGCGACCTGCCAGCCGCCGGCAATGTCGAGTGCACAACCGCTTTCGCGAGCAGGCTCGCTCCCACAGGTGGATTGCATCGTCAGGAAAGTTATTCGATCCCGACCTGATTGCGCCCATTGTTCTTGGCCAGATACAACCCGCGATCCGCCGCCGAAATCAGCAGCCGGCAATCACTGCCCGCCTGGGGCACCATGGTCGCCAGACCAATGCTGATGGTCAGACTGGAGCCTTCGGTCGGCGTGTTATGGGGAATCTTCAACGCCGCCACAGTCTGGCGCAGCTTCTCGGCCAACAGCCGCGCGCCGCCCGGCGAGGTGTTCGGCAGCACCAGCACAAACTCCTCGCCGCCATAACGCGCCGGCAGATCCGACGGTCGCGCGCTGGCGTCACGGATGGCTGCAGCAACCTTGCGCAACGCTTCATCGCCTTCCACGTGGCCGAAACTGTCGTTGTACGACTTGAAGTAATCGACGTCGATCATCAGCAATGACAGCTGCGTCTGATCGCGCAGCGAACGGCGCCACTCCAGTTCCAGGTACTCGTCGAAGTGACGGCGGTTAGACAGCCCGGTCAGGCCATCGGAGTTCATCAGCCGTTGCAGCACCAGATTGGTGTCGAGCAATTGCTGCTGGCTGACCCGCAACGCTCGGTACGCCGCGTCGCGCTGGAGCAATGTCATGTAGGAACGCGAGTGGTAGCGGATCCGCGCGACCAGTTCGATGGTATCCGGCAGTTTCACCAGATAATCGTTGGCGCCCGCGGAAAACGCCGCGCTCTTGATCAGCGGGTCTTCCTTGGTCGAGAGGACGATGATCGGGATGTCCTTGGTCGCCGGGTGATTGCGGTATTCGCGCACCAGGCTCAGGCCATCGAGGCCGGGCATCACCAGGTCCTGGAGGATCACCGTCGGCTTGATCCGCACCGCCTGGGCGATGGCCTGCTGCGGGTCGGAGCAGAAGTGGAAGTCGATGTTTTCCTGATTCGACAGCCCACGGCGCACCGCTTCGCCGATCATCGCCTGATCATCCACCAACAACACCATGGCAGCGTTCTCGTCGGTTTTAATGTCGTCGATCTGTAAATCATTCATGAGCGGTCACCTGAGTACTGCGGGAGCCTGGATTGCCGATCAACCTGTTCATTTGGGGAAAATCTCCAGCAATCGTGGCGCTATCTTTTCCAGCGGACGGATTTCCACCGCGGCATCGATCGCCGCGGCAGCCTTGGGCATGCCGTACACCGCACTGCTGTGCTGATCCTGCGCAATGGTCAAATAACCCTGCTGGCGCATGAGCTTAAGCCCTTGCGCGCCATCGCGCCCCATCCCGGTCAATAAAACCCCGACGGCGTCACCGTTCCAGTAACTGGCGACACTCTCGAAAAACACGTCGATCGAGGGGCGATAGATCTCGTTGACCGGTTCGGCGGTGTAGGCCAGCGTGCCGTTTTTCAACAGGCGAATATGGTGATTGGTCCCGGCCAGCAGCACCGCGCCACTTTGCGGCGGCTCGCCTTCACGGGCCAGACGCACATCGAGGCCGCTGGCACTGGCCAGCCATTCGGCCATGCCGGCGGCGAACACCTGATCGACATGCTGCACCAGCACGATCGCGGCGGAAAAATCCTTCGGCAGGCCTTTGAGCAACACTTCCAGCGCCGCTGGCCCACCTGCAGACGAACCGATCGCCACCAGCCGCTGACGTGACGGCGAACTGCGCGGCGAACTCGGCGCCGGGCGCGCACGTGGCGCCTTGTCGCCGATCAGCCAGCCGATGTTGAGGATCTTGCGCAACAACGGCGCCGCCGCTTCCTGGGCATTGCCGGCGCCGATCGCTGGCGTGTCGACCACGTCCAGTGCGCCGTGACCCATGGCCTCGAACACGCGGTGCACGTTCTGTTGACGATCCACGGTGACGATGACAATCGCGCACGGCGTCTCGGCCATGATCCGCCGCGTGGCTTCGACGCCGTCCATGATCGGCATGATCAGATCCATCAGAATCAGGTCTGGTGTGCACTCGGCGCAGCGTTGCACCGCCTCGGCGCCGTTGCTGGCGACCCAGATCACCTGATGCGCCGGCTCGAACGCCAGCGCTCGGCGCAGGGCCTCCACCGCCAGGGGCATGTCGTTGACGATTGCGATCCTCATGCCCGCGCTCCTCCGATGAGCTCGACCACTGCATCGAGCAGGGCGTCGTCATGAAAACTGGCTTTGGCTAGATAATAGTCGGCGCCGGCATCCAGTCCACGGCGGCGGTCTTCTTCGCGATCCTTGTACGATACGACCATCACCGGCAGCGATTGCAGACGGTTGTCGCGGCGCAGCAGGGTGACCAGCTCGATGCCGTCCATGCGCGGCATGTCGATGTCGGTGATCAGCAGATCGAAGTTCTCCGAACGCAGCGCATTCCAGCCATCCATGCCGTCCACTGCCACCGCGACGTCATAGCCACGATTTAGCAGCAGTTTGCGTTGCAGCTCGCGCACGGTCAGCGAATCGTCGACCACCAAGACTCGTTTGCGCGCCGCTTCGGCAGCTTGATTGCCGTGGCGGGCAATGCGCTCCAGACGCCCGGTATTGAGCAGTTTGTCCACCGAACGCAGCATGTCTTCGACATCGACGATCAGCACCACCGAGCCGTCATCGAGCAAGGCCCCGGCGGAGATGTCCTGAACCTTGCCCAGACGCTCGTCCAGCGGCAACACCACCAGCGTGCGCTCACCCACGAAGCGCTCGACCGCCACCCCGTAAATCGCCTCGCGCTCGCGGATCACCACGACTTTCAGGGTAGCGCCATCATTCTGACTGGCCGGGCGATTGAGCAACTGGCTGGCCGCGACCAGCCCGACGTGCTGGCCTTCATGCCAGAAATGCTGACGCCCCTCGACCTGCACGATGTCTTCGGGAGCCAGATCGCACATGCGTTCGATGTGCGCCAGCGGGAACGCATAGGCCTCTTCACCGACTTCCACCACCAGACTGCGCACCACCGAAAGCGTCAACGGCACCTCCAGATGGAAACGGCTGCCCTCGCTCGCCGTCTGCTCCAGCACCACAGCCCCACGCAATTGGCGGACCATGTGCTGAACAGCGTCCAGGCCAACGCCACGCCCGGACACTTCGGTAACCTTGTCGCGCAGGCTGAATCCCGGCAGAAACAAGAACGTCAGCAGTTCTTCGTCGCTCAATTGCGCTGCGGTTTCGGCTGGGGATAACTGCCGTTCGACGATGCTGCGGCGGACTTTTTCCAGATCGACGCCATTGCCGTCATCGCTCAATTCCAGCACCAGCAAACCGGCTTGATGGGAGGCGCGCAGGCGGATCAGGCCCTCTTCCGGCTTGCCCTTGAGCAGGCGTTGTTCCGGGGTTTCGATGCCGTGATCAACGGCGTTGCGCAGCAGATGAGTCAGCGGTGCTTCGAGCTTTTCCAGCACATCGCGGTCGACCTGGGTTTTCTCGCCTTCGATCTCCAGGCGCACTTGTTTGCCAAGGCTGCGCCCGAGGTCGCGAACCATGCGCGCCTGCCCGCTCAACACATCGGCGAACGGGCGCATGCGACAGGCCAGCGCGGTGTCATAGAGCACTTGCGCGCGCTGACTGGCGTGCCAGGCGAATTCGTCGAGTTCGGCGTTTTTCTCGCTGAGTAGTTGCTGCGACTCGGCGAGCAAACGTCGCGCATCTTCCAGCGACTCGAGCGCTTCCAGGCTCAGCGCATGCTCCTTCAGGTGCACATTGAGATTTTCCAGCGCGCGCAGACCGTTGTTCTGCATGCGCTTGAGACGCTGCATGGTCGCCAGATGCGGCTTGAGACGCTGGGTTTCCACCAGCGATTTGCTCGATAGATCGAGCAGGCTGTTCAGGCGCTCGGCGGTGACGCGCAAGACGCGCTCGCCGCCCTCGGTGGTGCGTTTGTTTTTACGCGGGGTCGGCTCGGCGGGCTCGTCCATGATCGGCGCTGTCGCTGTTGGCGCGGGCTCGATCTGCAACTCGGCCATCGGCGGCGTGGCAACCACAGCGGCTGGCGCCGACGGATCGAGCAAACGCCCCATCAGCGTCACGTAGGCCTCAATGTCCGCAGGTCGCGGCGCGTTGGCCGGCGTGGCGATGCGCATCAGCAGGTCGGTGCCCTGCAACAACGCGTCGATGTGCTCGGGACGCAGCAACAAACGCCCTTCCTGGGCGCTGACCAGGCAATCTTCCATGACGTGGGCGACGCTGACGCCGCTGTCGATACCAACAATGCGCGCCGCACCTTTGAGCGAGTGCGCCGCGCGCATGCACGACTCCAACTGATCGGCCTGGGTCGGATTGCGCTCCAGCGCCAGCAGCCCGGCGCTGAGCACTTGGGTCTGGGCCTCGGCTTCGAGGCTGAACAGCTCGAGCAGGGAGGCATCGCGCATTTGCTCGGGGGTCATGTCAGGCTCCGGGTCACGGCGGACAACAGCTGTTCTTCGTCCAGCCAGCGCAGGCTGCGACCGCGATATTGCAGAACGCCACGGGTGTATTTGGCACTGGCTTGCGCACCGGACTGCGATGCGGCATCGAGGATGCGTTCGTCGATGGCATGAATACCGTCAACTTCATCCACCGGCACCACTACCGGCCCGCCATGGGCGGCGATGATCAGCATGCGCGGCATGACTCGCCCGCCGCCCGCCGGCGCGACGCTGGCGCCGAGGTCGAGCAGTTCCACCAGCGACAGGCACGCGACCAGCGCGCCACGGACATTGGCCACGCCGAGCAAGGCCCGCGAGCGCTGGTGCGGCAGCGAATGTATCACCTGCAACGGCGCAACTTCGACAAGCGTGCGCGTGGCCAGGCCGAGCCATTCCTCGCCGAGGCGGAACATCAGCAGCGAGCGGGTTTTGACATCGGTTTCGACTTTGCTGACCACCGCTTCGCGCTGGTCCTGCTGCAACGAATAGCGGTCGAGCAGGCGCGTGGCTGCGGCGGAATATACCGAGCAGTTGCGGCAATGGATGTGCTCTTCCAGCAGCGGGCAGGACTTGTCGCCATGAATGCCGATGCGGTTCCAGCAATCGTCGATGGCGCGGGCGTCTTCGTGGGTAACGTTCAAGGTGTCGGACGCGCTCATCGTTTACGCTCACTGTCGGCGGTGCGCCCGCTGCGGGCGGCGCGCTCCTGCAATCGTCGGGCACCCGCCGTGTCGCCCTGAGCCTGCAGCAACGCGGCCAGGTGCATCAGCGCTTCGGGATGTTGCGGTTCGAGGTACAAGGCCTTGCGATAGAAACTCTGGGCCTCGAGGCTCAGGCCGGCGACATCGCTGAGCAGGCCGAGCCAATAGAACACCTGCGCCACCGGTTCATGGCTGCGCAGATAGTCTTCGCATGCGGCACGGGCCTCGGCGCTTTTGCCTTCGTTGGCCAGTGCGGCAATCTGCGCCAACAATGTCGCGGCGTCGGGATTGGCAGTTTTTTTCGTCACCGGCAAAGGCGTCACGGCAGCGAACGGCCGATTGCGCACTGGCGCTGGCGACGCCGCGCTGCGCAGTGGTTGGCTGACCGGCACGGCGACTGGTTTGGGCGTTGGCAACGGTTCGGGGTGCGGCTCGCTGTGACGGCTGAAAGCGAACGACTGCGGGATGCCGATCGAACGCATGCCCAAACGCCCGAGCAGACTGCCCTCCGCCGGGCCGATAAACAGCACGCCGTCGACATGAGTCAGGCGCTTGAGCACTTCGAACACCTGCTTTTGCGTCGGCTGGTCGAAGTAGATCAGCAGGTTGCGGCAGAACACGAAATCGAAGGCAGGCTCGCTCGCCAACAGCGTCGGATCGAGGACATTGCCGACTTGCCAGCGCACCTGTTCGCGAACGTATTCGTTGACCCGGTGGCCGTCCTGCTCGGCAAAAAAGTGTCGTTCGCGGAATTCCAGATCCTGACCGCGAAACGAATTCCTGCCATACAACGCACGCCGCGCCTTTTCCACCGACAGCGGACTGATGTCCATGCCGTCGACCTTGAATTGATGCGGCTGCAATCCGGCATCAAGCAAGGCCATGGCAATCGAGTAGGGTTCTTCGCCGGTAGAGCACGGCAGGCTGAGGATGCGCAGCGCGCGCATATTATTGAGTTCTTTAAGCCGACCTCGCGCCAGTTTGCCCAGCGTCGCGAAGGATTCCGGGTAGCGGAAAAACCACGTCTCCGGGACGATCACCGCTTCGATCAGCGCCTGCTGTTCATCCCGCGAGCCTTGCAACAGCTGCCAATATTCGTCGGCATGGGCAGCCTGGGACAACGTGGTGCGCTGGCGTACGGCACGCTCGATGATCGCCGCGCCCACCGACGCGACATCAAGGCCAATGCGTTCTTTGAGAAAATCGAAAAAGCGCTGATCACCACTCATGGCTGCGCCTCTAACTGCGCCGGATCACGCGGCGGGTCGGGGAACAGCACACTGCGCACGGCGTCATCGAGCAAGTCATTGACCCGCACCCATTGCAGCAATCCCTGCGCATCTTCGCGCACCGGACCGAGGTACGGCGCCTCGCGGTTGTCGAGGCCGTAAGGCTGGAAATCTTGCGAATGGCAGCGCAGCGTGTCGGTGGCCTGCTCGAGAATCAGCCCGAGCCATTGCGCTGCTTGCGCTGGATCCGGCTGATAATTGACCAGCACCAGGCGCGTGCTGGTCCGCGCCTCGGCGGGCTGCCCAAACGTCAGCGCGCTGAGATCAATCACCGGCACCACCGCCCCGCGATAGGCGAACACCCCGGCCACCCAATGCGGTGCCCGGGCAATCGGTTTCAGCGGCAGGCGCGGCAGCACTTCGGCCACTTCGGTGGCACGCAGGGCGTAGCGTTCGCTGCCGATGCGAAACAGCAGAAACAGCGCTTGCTTCGCCACTGGCGCAGCGCCACGTTTGGCGATGATTTCGCTCATCAGACTTTGAATCGCGAAACGCCGCTGCGCAGGCCGACGGCCACCTGGCTCAGTTCGTCGATGGCGAAACTGGCCTGACGCAGCGATTCGACGGTCTGGCTGCTGGCATCGCCCAACTGCACCAGCGCATGGTTGATCTGCTCGGCGCCGGTGGCCTGGGCCTGCATGCCCTCGTTGACCATCAACACCCGAGGCGCCAGCGCTTGCACTTGATGGATGATCTGCGACAACTGCTCGCCGACCTGCTGCACTTCCGACATGCCCCGGCGTACTTCTTCGGAAAACTTGTCCATGCCCATCACCCCGGCCGACACCGCCGACTGGATCTCGCGAACCATCTGTTCGATGTCGTAAGTGGCCACGGCGGTCTGATCGGCCAGACGCCGGACTTCGGTGGCGACCACGGCAAAACCGCGACCGTACTCGCCGGCCTTCTCGGCTTCGATCGCTGCGTTGAGCGACAGCAGGTTGGTCTGGTCGGCCACCTTGACGATGGTCACCACCACCTGATTGATGTTGCCGGCCTTCTCGTTGAGGATCGCCAGTTTGGCGTTGACCAGATCCGCCGCGCCCATGACCGAGTGCATGGTGTCTTCCATGCGCGCCAGGCCTTGCTGGCCGGAGCCGGCGAGCACCGAGGCCTGATCGGCAGCGGTGGACACTTCGGTCATGGTGCGCACCAGATCCCGCGAGGTCGCGGCGATTTCGCGAGAGGTTGCGCCGATTTCGGTGGTGGTCGCTGCGGTTTCGGTGGCGGTGGCTTGTTGCTGCTTGGACGTGGCGGCGATCTCGGTCACCGAGGTGGTCACCTGCACCGAGGAGCGCTGGGCCTGGGATACCAGCGACGTCAGCTCGGTCATCATGTCGTTGAAGCCGGTTTCGACCGCGCCGAACTCGTCCTTGCGATCAAGGTTCAGGCGCGAACTCAGATCGCCGGTGCGCATGATGTCGAGGATGGTCACGATGCGATTCATCGGCGCCATGATTGCGCGCATCAACAGCAGACCGCAGAGGCCGGCGGCCAGCACCGCAACCAGCAGGGAAATGACCATGCTGACTTTGGCCGTTGCCACCGCGTCGTCGATGTTGGCCATGGCGGTATCGGCAACAACTTTGTTCTCGCCAATGATGTCGTTGAGCTTCATGCGTCCGGTGTACCACGCCGGGGTCAGCTTCTCGTTGAACAGCTTGATGGCATCGGCTTCCAGATTGCGCTTGTGCAGGTCCAGCACGGCATCCTGAATCTGCATGTAGGTATCGTGGTACTTCTCGAACAGGGCGAATTCGGAACGGTCTTCATCGGTGGCCATGGTCTTGCGATAGCTGGCCATATGTTCTTGCAGACGCGCCTCGAACGCCTTGTAGTCGGCAGCGTCTTCACTGGAAACGCCCTGGCCTTCCTTGAGGCCGAGCAGTTTTTGGGTCTGCAAATAACTGTCGACCCATGCGCCGCGAATCATCGAGCTGTAATAGACGCCGGGGATGGCATCGTCGCGCACGCTGTTCTCACTGGCCTCGATCTTCAGCAACCGCGAGTAGGACAGCACCACCATCAACAGCATGATGGCGATAATCACCGCAAAGCTCGCCAAAATGCGTTGGCGCAACGTCCAGTTCTTCACAGTCAGTCCTCGGGGTGGGGCATTTCAAATGCTGCGGAGTATAGCCGAGGGCAGGACTGTATCTAAAAAGGGTTGCGCCCCACTTCTTCTCCCCGGCAAAACAGCCGGTATGGCCCCTGTGGTGGGCCTTTGTGCTATCTCCGGGGAAGGTGCCAGTGATGATTTGGAAGAAACGGACCGTGAAAGGTACATTGGGGCATTAGCGCGACTGAAGACGCCTTCGCGGACAAGCCCCGCGAAGGCGGCCTGAACGGTTACACAGAAGCTAAAACGCCCGATCGCGTCATCGGGCGCCTCGAGGGATACAGATAAGATGCGTACATCTCGTCGTCAATCATCCCCAGACAATGGCCCAATAATTGGATATCGGCCCCTTTTCGGTAATGCCAAGCCACCGATCATAAAGAGCATGGTGGAAGTGACCTGGGCCAAGGTACGCTATTTGTTGTATCCAAGTGGTGACGTTTGGCGAAATGTTGATTCCGTACCCCCCGTGCCCGGGATGCGTGCCCAAACGCACCGAACGATTATAGGGCAAGGATCCACAGGTTCCGCTGAATGTCAGCCACTCTAATGACGCCGCCGACCCTCCCGGTGGAACGTGTGTGCCATTTGCGCGGGTCACTTGCGTGATGACAGGCGGCGCGAGAACCCGAACCGAGAATGGATGAGAAACGGATCGGCTCGGATCGTAGACCGCAACGACGCGAATATTGTGCAGACCGACTGCCAACCCGCTTATATCCCTGAACCAATATCCTTTTGCATCACCTTTTACCGTTCCGTAGCTGGTGGCTCCATCGAAAATTTCGACACTCAGATTCGCGGTGCAATAACCGTCCACTCTAATGTCGGGATAAACCGTGCTGCCATTTTTGGGAACAGGGTAATTGTCTTCGTCAATGATCGCTTTGATGGCGGGATCGATAAAATCCGGGCTGACAACAGTCGCCTGCGTTGTTCGCGAGACCGCGAAAACCTGGCCATTCCTGATCACTTTGTATTTCGCGCTGATCAACCCCGTCACCAACACCTTTGCGGCCGGTACAGGCAAATCGAGGGTAGAAGGAATCCGACTCACGTCTGCTTCACTACTGAAGGTCACGGCTGGACCACTGACTGGCATGCAGGTGTAATTCGAAACGACCCTGTCCCCGACCTGATACACCGGGGTAAAAATAGGGATGAGGAAATGCAGGAAGCTCTCCAGCTTTTCCAGGTGCACCAGATCCGCCTCATCGCTGGGATCGCCAACCTTCTCGATCAAATCAGGTGCAGGCACCGTCGTACGATTGATATCGACGTTCGCCAGCCTCGGCGCTGAGCGCCTGCGCTGATGGGTAAAGTTACCCAATTGATCGCGCACCGTGAAAACAAAGCTGAAGTCCGGCCTGTTGCCGGCCTGCGCGATCATTAGCGCAGTGACCTCGATGACGTAATCACCAGTTTCCTCGCCAGGCTGCACCGTGAACTCGAACGGTTTGCCATTGAGTATCAAAGTGATCACGTCATAGGGTTTTGTATTGGGGTAGGACACAACGAGATAAAAAGGAAAATCGTCTTTATCGAACCAGTCGCCCGGTGAGGGCAGCGTGAGGATCAAGTACGGATGATCGCCACTGCCCGGCACATCGTTTCCCCCCGGAAGGGTGGAAGAGTACACCACCCATAAAGGACGGGACTCCGCACAGTGGCCGGCCGCATCCTCAGCAACGTAGTGAATCGGATTTACGCCATCGTATAGCGAGTTCATGAACAGGTCGAAATAGATAATGTCGTTTTCTTCGCCCGGCAGAATGTTCTTCACAGCATCCTCGATGCCATTCACAAACAGACGCACAGCCACCGTGTCCGGGCCGTTCGGAATGGGATCGATCATGAGCCTCGCCGCCCCCTCGGTGTTTTTGGTATTCTGGTTCACCGTTGGAAGGAACAGGCTCAAGGGTGCTCCTACTGCAGGCACGCCCGGGTCTGGAGGTGGGTTAATGATAACCCCTGATTTCGCTCCCAGCAGTTGAGCCGGGTAGAGTGCAAAAGGCGACGCAGCAGAGTTTGCGGTAGACATGTCATTCACTCCTTGGCATTGACTCGTAAGGGCAAACCGATGACAAGGATTAGAGTCCAGCTGAAGATCAGCTGACTACTGTCAGAGTTGACAGGTTGTGACATGATTCCGATGAACGGTTTCGGTGAAATAATCCGTCGCAGGCCCCGTAAATGACAATACCCGTGACCTTTGGCAAGGTCGCGTCAATCGAGCGGCTCAAGCCCCTAAGCAAGCGGCGTCGAACGCTCGAAATGAAAAGGGTTTTATCGGCGCCAGTCACCGGGCACGCCTGTCTCGTATGGATACCAGTTGCGCGATCAAGGCAACAGCCCACCAGCTCGCGCGAATGATCTATGCCATGTTGACCAAGGGACAGGCATACGTTGAACAAGGGATTGAGGCGTATGAAAGCAGAAGCCAGGAACGCCAGTTCCGAGCCTTGCTGCACAAGGCCCGGAAATTGGGGATGGAACTGGTGAAAGCGGCATGATTTTTCCCATTTAAATCAATAGGTTGTTTTTTTGATGAGAGCGAGCCTGCTCACGATAGCGGCATATCAGTCGCTAACGATTTGCCTGAACGGACGCCTTCGCCAGCAGGCTCGCTCCCACAGGTTTTGCGCATGAACTCAGCTCCCAGGCAACACATGAATCCCTGTGGGAGCGAGCCTGCTCGCGAAGCCAACACTTCGGTCCCGGCAAATCCCCAACTGCGCAAGAAGTTGCGCAGTAGCCCGTAATATTTCAGGGCCTAAATCCTCTGCAGCTCAAGCGGCGCAAGGCCTGCAGCCAAGTGCGCAAGAAGTTGCGCAGTACTGCGCAACTTCTTGCGCACTTTCTCCCGACTTTTCCGCTGAAAATCGCCCCGAATGGTCACCAACCAACGTGGCGCCCCCGCCGTCCGGGCACCGCGCAAAACCTGGCACGCTCCTTGATAACACTCAGTCACCCACCGGGCGATTTCGCCTCCGGGCACCCTAACTTTATCCGCAAGGAGAGCACCCCATGGCAACACCAGCGTACATGTCGGTTACCGGCGAAAAACAAGGCCTGATCACTGCCGGCGCTTTCACCGCCGACTCCGTTGGCAACACCTACCAGGAAGGCCACGAAGACCAGGTCATGGTTCAGGCTTTCACCCACGACGTGATCATCCCGCGTGACCCGCAATCCGGTCAGCCAACCGGTCAGCGCGTTCACAAGCCAGTTGTGATCACCAAGGTCTACGACAAGGCTTCGCCACTGCTGCAAGCAGCACTGACTTCCGGCGAGCGCATGAGCGAAATCGTTATCCAGTGGTACCGCACTTCGGCTCAAGGCACCCAAGAGCACTACTACACCACCAAACTGGAAGACGCGATCATCGTCGCCATCAACAACAAAATGCACAACTGCCAGGATCCAGGCAACGCGCACTTCACCCACCTGGAAGAAGTGCAGTTCACCTACCGCAAAATCACCTGGACCCACGAAGTATCCGGTACTTCGGGTTCCGATGACTGGCGTGCTCCAGTCGTTTAATTACGGCTGACCGTTACACGCATCGGCCAGCTCTGCTGGTCGATGTTGTTTACGCCCCTCCAGAATTTCGCGTACGTTGAGCCGCATTTTTGCGGTCGTCGACGAGCGCCGCTGTACAGCACGAGGAACAAGGGATGTTCGCGCCGGCCAATGAAACCCACTTTGCCCTGACCATCGAAGGGCTTTCCGCCGACTTTCAGGTGTTTACTCTCACCGGCCGGGAAGCCATCAGCCAGCCTTTTGTCTTCGAGGTGGAACTGGTCAGTGAGCAGCCGTCGCTGGACCTCGAAACCCTGCTGCACAAACCGGCCTTTCTGCAGCTGTCGCCTGACGGCAGCGGCATCCATGGCCAGATCTACCGCGCCGCGCAAGGCGATTCCGGCAAGCGCTTGACCCGTTATTCGGTGACCTTGCGTCCGCAACTGGCGTATCTCGCGCACCGCATCAACCAGCGCATCTTCCAGAACCTCAGCGTGCCGAAAATCATCGGCATGGTGCTGGAAGAGCACGGTATCCAAAGCAACGCCTACGAATTCAAGACCGGCTCGATCTATCCCGAGCGCATCTACTGCGTGCAATACGATGAGTCGGATCTGCACTTCATCCAGCGCCTGTGCGAGGAAGAAGGCATTCACTTCCACTTCCAGCACAGCGCCAACGCGCACAAGTTGGTGTTCGGCGACGACCAGACGGTGTTCCCGAAACTCAAGCCTGTGCCCTATCAGCAAGACTCCGGCATGGTCGCCAGCAACCCGGTGATCAAGCGTTTCGACCTGCGCCTGGAAACCCGCACCAGCCGCACCACCCGCCGCGACTACGACTTCGAAAAACCGCGCCTGACCCTGGAAAGCGAAAACCGTGGCGACGCCCTGCCCGACCTCGAAGACTACGATTACCCGGGCCGTTTCATCGACCGCGAGCGCGGCAAGCACCTGGCCAACCGCGCCCTCGAACGCCATCGCAGCGACTTCCAATTGGCCGAAGGCAAGAGTGATCAGCCACTGCTGGTCAGCGGCCATTTCCTCGCCCTGACCGAACACCCGAAAGCCAAATGGAACGACCTCTGGCTGCTCACCGAAGTCCTGCACGAAGGCAAGCAGCCGCAGGTGCTCGAGGAGTCGGTGACCAGCGACACCACGGCATTGAAAGACGATTTCCACCAGGGCTACCGCAACCGCTTCCAGGCCACGCCGTGGGACGTGCCCAACCGCCCGCCCCTGCGCCACCCGAAACCGCGCATCCTCGGCAGCCAGAGCGCGGTGGTCACCGGCCCGAAAGGCGAAGAAATCCACTGCGACGAATACGGCCGCGTCAAAGTCCAGTTCCACTGGGACCGCGAAGGCCAGGCCGACGACAAGACCAGCTGCTGGCTGCGCGTCTCCAGCGCCTGGGCCGGCGCCCAGTACGGCGGCATCGCCATCCCGCGCATCGGCATGGAAGTGCTCGTCACGTTCCTTGAAGGCGACCCCGATCAGCCACTGATCAGCGGCTGCCTGTACCACAAGGAAAACACCGTCCCCTATCCACTGCCGGCGAACAAGACCCGCAGCACCTTCAAGACCCTGAGTTCGATGGGTGGTGGCGGCTACAACGAGCTGCGCATCGAAGACAAAAAAGGCCAGGAACAGATCTACCTGCACGCCCAGCGCGACTGGGACGAAAACATCGAGCATGACCAGAAAATCCGCGTCGGCAACGAACGCCACGACACCGTCGAGCAAAACAGCTACAGCGAATTCAAGGCCGAAGAACACCACACCGTCTACGCCGACCGCAAAGTCGAAGCCCGCGCCAACGACCACCTCACCGTCGGTGTGAATCAGCACATCAAGATCGGCACGGGCCAGTTCATCGACGCAGGCCAGGAAATCCACCTGAGCAGCGGCATGAAAGTGGTGATGGAAGCTGGTGCGGAACTCACGCTGGTCGGCGGCGGCAGCTTCATCAAGATCGATGCCGGCGGCGTAACCATGAGCGGGCCGGTGATCAACATGAACTCCGGCGGCAGCCCGGGCAGTGGGACTGGTGCTGCGCCGTTGATGCCCGGCGTGTTGAAACAGGCGGATGCAGACAAGGCTGGCCAAGTCCTGACCCCGGCGCAGATCAACACCCTCAAACGTAACGCGCCGTTCTGCGAAGAATGCGAAAAATGCAAGGCAGGTGCCTGTGCCATCTGAACGAATCACCCCCAAGGACTGGCTGGCGCAACAGCCGCTGCAAAGCGGCGAGCGCCTGTACCTGATCATCAGCGCCGCCAGCGACGCCGATGCGCTGAAAACCCTATACCTCACCGAACCCACCGCCCAGCTCATCCCGATCTGGGGCGGCACGCCCTACTCCACCTGGCAACCGGTGATGCCCTACCTCACCGAACTCAAAGCCAACTCCGCCTTCCTGCCATGGATCGCCGAAACCGACGCGCTGGACTGGGGCTGGCTGGCGGTGTCGCGTTCAGAACCGAACGAAGTGTTCGAACATCTGCGCAGCCTGACGCAGGTAAAAATGCCGGATGGCACCGAGGTGTTTTTCCGGTTTTGGGATGGGCGGCATATCTATCCGATTTTGCGGGGGCTTGGGGAAAAGGCTGGAGAAGTGCTGCCGGTGTTTGAGCGGTATCTGATCAATGGGCAGGCGCTGGAAGTGGGCACGCGGGTGGTGCCGAAGGTGCGGGACTGGCCGTGGTGGGAGGTGCCGAAGGGGTTGTTGGAAGGGTTGAGCAAGGACAATCCGGCGACGCTGGTCAGCAACCTGATGCAATGGCTGGAAGAAGACCGCCCGGACCTCTACACCGCGTGGCCCGAGAACAATTTGAAGCTGAAAATCACCCGCTTCGTGCGCCGCCCGGATGCGCCGCAAAATCTTAAAGAAGCATTGATAAACCACCTGATTCTGGAGCAAGGCTGATGGATCGCGTTGCCTTTGTTGACAACCAACTGAACACCTTCAAGGACAGTCTGAAGCTGTATCAGGAACAAACAAAAACCTGGTACGCACAGGCTCTCGACAAGGGTAGCCGTGCCGCGGACATGCCGTCCTTGTTGGGCATGGAGCGTGTCATCAGGGCGGGCAACACCAGTAAAACGGTGAGCATGACCGACGGTAACTTCACCTCGAACGTGGCTCAATGTCCGCTCAAGGGTCCGTTGCTGATCGAGAGCAAATTCGAATCGGTTTACGACATTCCCGTCGGCGATATCGAAGTCGAAATCGTGGCCGTGGACGGTGGTGCTGTCAGCAAGGTCAAACTCGACGCGCAAGGCAAAGCCGCATGGACCGGCGGTGTGCCCGGCAAGTTCTACACAATTCGCGTCCATAACGAAGTGACCCCGGCGCAGATCGACGCCCTCTTCAGTTCTTACAGCGGCGTGACTGCGGACCTTGAAGGTTTCCTGCGCAAGGAATGGGCGGGCTTCAAACCGCAATGGTCGAATCTTTCGACCTCCGGCACAGCCATGGCCATCGGCAACGGCATTCTTGAAGGTGGCTGGGAGGCCATCAAGGGTGTGTGGGACGGCATCAGCCTTGTGCTCGATATCCTCCAGGACCCAGGAAAGTTTGCGAAAGATCTCGGCGCTGGCGCAGACGAGCTGATCAAAGTCGCCAAAAGCTCGCCGGACATCATGAAAAAGGCCATGTTGCTGGCCAGTGACGAAGCGGCTTTGTTTTTGCTGGTGCGCAGTGCGGTGATCTGGCTCGCGGGCTTGCCGCCGATGAAGATGGCGGGCGATGTAGCGAAGATGACCACGGCAATTGTCGTTGGCATTGCGATCGACATCGTGATCGGCGTGGTATTGACCATCGCGGCAGAAGGTACCGGCGTCATCTACCTTGCGGCCCGACTCAAGAAGTACGGAGAGCTTGTCATCAAGGCTGTGATCGGCTTCGTGAAGTCGGTGTTCAAGATCATCAACGGCTTTATGGAGTATGTCGCCAAGTACACCGCAGTGGCGGCCCGAGGGGTGACGGCGAAGGTCAGGAACGGGATTTCCGAGTTGCGTTTTGATGGCAAGAGAAACGCCAGACTTGCGGAGGGCAAATTAGCTGACGATGTGTCCAAACAGGCAAAAACACCGGCCGATAAAAGTGCAGAGCCTGTTGACAAAACAAGCACCGACAAATGCCCGGTGTCGATGGTCACCGGTGAAGAACTGCTGACACTGACTGATGGTCAACTCAATGGTCTGTTGCCGTTTGAATGGACGCGCCTGTACAGAACCAGCGCAGTGGAAATTGATTGCGGTCTGGGTTATGGCTGGAGCCATGCCTTGGCTCATCGCCTTGAGATCGATGGCGATGAAATCATATGGACCGACCATGAAAATCGCTCGACGCCCTTCCCACTCCCAAGCGAGCAGCGTCCCACCATCACCAACAGCCTGTCGCACGCGGCCATTTTTCTCGGTGACGATCCATCCGAGCTGATTCTCGCGCAGGCTGGCAAGCGACCATCGTTCTATCACTTCCGCTTCGACAGCAAAGGCGCGACCCTGATCGCCATCAGCGATAGCTATGGCAACCGCTTGCACGTTACTCGCGACATCCATGGGCGCATCAAACGTCTCGACAACGGTGCCGGCCGCGCCCTGCTCCTGCGCTACGATCGCAAGCACATCATCGCCGTCGACTATCAACAGTTCCTCCCAGCGGACAATCTTGAGGCCGCGTGGAACACGGTGCAGACGCTGGTCACTTACAGCTACGACACGCAGCATCGCCTGATCGAGGCGAAAAACGCGGCGGGCGAAGCCGAGCGTTATCGCTACAACGAGCAGCACGTCATTCTCGAGCGGCAATTGGCAGGCGGCGCGGCGTTCTATTGGGAATGGGAAAACAAAGGCAAACTGTCTCGCTGCACTCGTCACTGGGCCAACTTTTCCCAGATGGAAGCGCAATACGCCTGGGACGACAAAGGCAGCGTTACCGTTACCAACGCCGATGGTAGCGAAGAGGTCTACACCCACGATGATCAGGCGCGACTGATCAGCAAAATTGATCCCGATGGTGCCGAGCATCAAAAAGCCTATAACGACAAGGGTCAATTGATCGCGGAAAAGGACCCATTGGGCGCCGTTACCGAATACCGCTACGACGACAACGGACTGATGACCGCTGTCATCCCCCCAGAAGACGAAGCTACAACTTACGAATATATCAACGGCTTCGTCAGCGACGTTCGTCGCGGCAAAGCCAGTTGGAAGTATCAACGCAACCGACAGGGTGATGTCACTGCGCAGATTGACCCGGACGGCAATGCCACCCATTACAGCTATGACCCGCAGGGTCGTCTGTTGGAAATCCGTCACCCGGACGGCAGCCGTCATCAACTCGGTTGGAACAATCTCGGTCAACTGCTTGAAGAACGCCTTCCGGACGGCGGTCAGCGCAAGTACCGTTACGATGCACTAGGCAGGCAGATCACTCGCCAGGAAGAGTCCGGCGCGATCACTCATTACCAATGGGATGCTGCCAATCGCCTTGCCCAAGTTACGCTGCCCGGCGGCGCCACTCGCGCATTCAGCTACAACGCCTACGGCAATGTCACTGCTGAACGCGACGAACTTGGCCGTATCACCCGCTACGAATACGCCGATAATCTCCACCTCGTCAGCCGCCGCATCAATCCCGACGGCAGCCAACTGCGCTACCGCTACGACAACTCGCGCCTGTTGCTCACTGAAATTGAAAACGAGCGCGGCGAGCACTATCACCTTGATTACTACGCCAACGGCCTGATTCAACAGGAAACCGGCTTCGATGGTCGTCGGACTGCCTACGAGTACGACCTCAACGGCCAACTGCTGAAGAAAACCGAGTTCGGCGACGACGGCAGCGAACTGGTCACCGAATATCAGCGTGACGCCGCAGGTCGTTTGCTCGTAAAAACGCTACCCGACGGCGAAGAGATTCACTACAGCTACGACGCGCTTGGCCGCCTCGCTAACGTTGACGACGGCAATTGGCCGCTCGCCTATAAATACGATCTGCAAGACCGACTTATCGAGGAGCACCAAGGCTGGGGCACTCTGCGCTACGAATACGACAGCGTTGGCCAGCTCAAGCACTGCCGTTTGCCCGATGGCAGCAAACTCGATTACCGCCACCAGCCTGGCGGGCAACTCAGCAGCATCGACCTCAACGGTTCTCGCCTGACCTCTCATCAGTTCAACGCCGGTCGAGAGCAACAGCGCCAACAAGGTCTGCTGCTTAGCCAATACCAATACGATGAACAGGGACGTCTGCAAGCGCACAGCGTCAGCCAACGGGACAAGCACCTGTTCCAGCGTCGCTACAACTACGACGCCAACGGCAATCTCGCCGGAATCGACGACAGCCGCAAAGGCAACCGCAGCTATCACTACGACCCGCTGGATCGCCTGATCAGCGTGCGCGGCGCCATGCCAGAGAGCTTCGCCCACGACCCGGCGGGCAACCTGCTCGGACAAAATGACCTGCCCGTTGCGAATCTCGCCAACGTCAAAGGCAATCGCCTGTTGATGCAAGGCGACCGCCACTATGACTACGACGCCTACGGCAACCTGATCCGTGAAAGTCGCGGCACCGGACAAAAGCTCGTCACCGAATACCGCTACGATTGCCAACACCGCCTGATCGGCGTCAGCCTGCCGGGCGGCAGCACAGCAACCTACAAATACGACGCCTTTGGCCGCCGCATTGAAAAGTCAGTCGACGGTCACACCACCGAGTTTCTGTGGCAAGGCGAACGACTCATCGCTGAAAGCGCCGAGAACCGCTACCGCAGTTACATCTACGAACCGGGCACCTTCCGCCCGTTGGCAATGCTCGACGGCGAAGGCCCGCTAAAAGCGGCCCCGTTCTATTACCAACTCGACCACCTCGGCACGCCGCAGGAACTGACCGATTACAGCGGTGAGATCATGTGGTCGGCGAAGTACCGCGCCTATGGCAACCTCGCGGCACTGGACGTCAGCGAAATCGATAACCCGCTGCGCTTCCAAGGTCAGTATTTCGACGCCGAGACAGGGTTACATTACAACCGCCACCGCTACTACAATCCGGGGACTGGACGGTTTTTGACGCCGGATCCGATCAAGCTTGCGGGTGGGTTGAATAGCTACCAGTACGTGCCTAACCCTACGGGGTGGGTGGACCCGTTAGGCTTAAGCTGTAATGTTGCGCAGTGCCCAAAAGTGCGATCCATTGACCCAAATGAGGTAAGATTTTCCCAAACCTCTGTCTCATATAACAAGGTCGACAGAGCAGGAAACAATTACACCTATGACAATTTAGTCGCGAGCATGAGAGAAAAAGGTTGGCAAGGTGATCCCATTGATGTGGTCCGAATGCCGGACGGCCATCTCACCAGCATGGATAACACCCGGGTCCGTGCCGCACGCGAAGCCGGTATAAAAGTAGAAGCCAGAGAGCGCGGATATAACGATCCAGTAACTGAGCCAGAACAACAACGCTTTGCTGTTAAGGGAAAAAAACCAGATACGTGGGGCCAGGCGATCGAATTAAGAGTTGGAAAGCAGTCGCCAAAACGTTTCGGAAAGGAAACTCCTTACGGATCTCACGAACTACCAAAATTGAGCGGCAAAGAATGAATAACTATTTAGAAATCACAGGCCGAAGTCATTTTTCTTATCCAAGTGACTTCATTGAAACAATCAACCTAACACCTGCCATAGATATTGAACCTTGGTGGTTCATTGTTTTTGAAGAGGGGGATGTAAATTACTGGTACCACACCTTAAAAAAACTTTACCCACAGAGGGAGCTAATCCCCTTTGCGAGGTTCAACGCAAACGATGACATAGCCTGCTTCGATGGCCGTGATGAATCCGGAAACCCGGAAGTCCTCATAATCCACGCCTACGCTTCAGAAGGCTGGGAGCTTCATGGAACTTATGAGAATTTCAAAGAGTGGTTGAGTGAAGCCATTCAAACTCATTCTACTTGGGAGGAAGAATGAGCAAACTAGGCATCTGCAAGCGAATAAATAAATTGCGGAGGCACGAAGCTTGTTAACCAAACATCATTTTCAGCTTTAAAAAATTTGAACCCTTTTACAAACATTTCGTGACTATCAATGCGTAAAACCACAGATTTACCGTAACGACGTCCGATATCGCATGCTAACGTTTCACTTTGTGTTAAATGAACATGATGCCTAGCCCCGGGTATTAGACCGTTTTTCAAAATAGAATCAAGGAAACGTATAGCCGTTCCGTGATACAAAAAATCCGGAGGTTGAATTTCAGGGTAGTTGCGGTTCACCGATTCTGACGAATGCCCCTGAATTGCTCGAATATAAGCTCCATCGCTGGATATCTCAAAACGCTTTTTATCACTATGAAAGACAACATTACTTATAACTTCATAGCATAATAACTTCCCAACCCTCTCTGAACCTTTTATTAACTCATCTACATTTGCCCACCCCTCGACATCCAGCAGCAACCCAATCGACTCGGGTTTGTGACGTAACACATAACTTATAAACTTACTAAAATCTTCAAACGAGTCAGTCATCAAACACCTCAAATACAAAAAAAACCTGAAAAAAACTACAACAACCTTATCCAAGTCTCAACCGTTCAGGAAAACCGCTCCACTGTTTTCACTCTCCCGAGTGAGCAGCGTCCCGCCATCACCAACAGCCTATCGCGCGCGGCCATCTTTTTCTGACGATCCATCCGAGCTGGTTCTCGCAGGCTAGCAAGCGACCATCGTTCTATCACTTCAGCTTCGACTCGGTTGGAACAATCTCGGTCAACTGCTTGAAGAACGCCTTCCGGACGGCGGTCAGCGCAAGTACCGTTACGATGCACTAGGCAGGCAGATCACTCGCCAGGAAGAGTCCGGCGCGATCACTCATTACCAATGGGATGCTGCCAATCGCCTTGCCCAAGTTACGCTGCCCGGCGGCGCCACTCGCGCATTCAGCTACAACGCCTACGGCAATGTCACTGCTGAACGCGACGAACTTGGCCGTATCACCCGCTACGAATACGCCGATAATCTCCACCTCGTCAGCCGCCGCATCAATCCCGACGGCAGCCAACTGCGCTACCGCTACGACAACTCGCGCCTGTTGCTCACTGAAATTGAAAACGAGCGCGGCGAGCACTATCACCTTGATTACTACGCCAACGGCCTGATTCAACAGGAAACCGGCTTCGATGGTCGTCGGACTGCCTACGAGTACGACCTCAACGGCCAACTGCTGAAGAAAACGGAGTTCGGTGACGACGGTAGTGAACTGGTCACCGAATACCTGCGTGATGCCGCAGGTCGCTTGCTTGTAAAAACGCTACCCGATGGTGAGGAGATTCACTACAGCTACGACGCACTTGGTCGCCTCGTTAACGTCGACGACGGCCACTGGCCGCTCGCCTATAAATACGATCTGCAAGACCGACTCATCGAAGAACACCAAGGCTGGGGCACTCTGCGCTACGAATACGACAGCGTTGGCCAGCTCAAGCACTGCCGCCTTCCTGATGGCAGCAAACTTGATTACCGTCATTTGTCCGGTGGACGCCTGAGCAGCATTGACCTGAACGGTTCGCGCCTTACCAGTCACCAGTTCAGTGCCGGTCGCGAACAACAGCGCCAGCAAGGTCTGTTACTCAGCCAATACCAATACGATGAACAGGGCCGCCTGCAAGCGCATAGCGTGAGCCAACGGGACAAACACCTGTTCCAGCGTCGCTACAACTACGATGCCAACGGCAACCTCGCCGGCATCGACGACAGCCGCAAAGGCAACCGCAGCTATCACTACGATCCACTCGACCGACTGATAAGCGTACGCGGCGCCATGCCAGAGAGCTTCGCTCACGACCCGGCAGGCAACCTCCTTGGACAAAATGACCTGCCCGCAGCCAACCTCGCCAACGTCAAAGGCAATCGCCTGCTGATGCAAGGCGACCGCCACTACGACTACGACGCTTACGGCAACCTGATCCGAGAGCGTCGCGGTACCGGCCAGAAGCTCGTCACCGAGTACCGCTACGACTGCCAGCACCGCCTGATCGGCGTCAGCCTGCCGGGTGGCAGCACCGCGTCCTATAAATACGACGCCTTTGGCCGCCGCACTGAAAAGTCAGTCGACGGTTACACCACCGAGTTTCTGTGGCAAGGCGAACGCCTCATCGCCGAAAGCGCAGAAAATCGTTATCGCAGCTACATCTACGAACCGGGCAGTTTCCGCCTGTTGGCAATGCTCGACGGCGAAGGCCCACTAAAGGCTGCCCCGTTCTACTATCAACTCGACCACCTCGGCACGCCGCAGGAACTCACCGACTACAGCGGCGAAATCATGTGGTCGGCGAAGTACCGCGCCTATGGCAATCTCGCAGCGCTGGATGTGAGCGAAATCGATAACCCGTTACGCTTCCAGGGTCAGTATTACGACGCCGAGACAGGCTTACATTACAACCGCCACCGCTACTACAATCCGGGGACTGGACGGTTTTTGACCCCGGATCCGATCAAGCTTGCGGGTGGGTTGAATAGCTACCAGTACGTGCCTAATCCTACGGGGTGGGTGGATCCCCTAGGGTTGAATACTTGTCCAGGCGGAGATAAATGCGTTCCGGGGCAAAGCGCTGAAATATCTGAAGGAAAAGCCAGGGTAAGCGATGGAGCCCCGCCTCCTCCCGACGTTCAATGGACAAATCATGGCAATAAACATGTGGCGCCTAAGGCTCCTTGGCCATCTGTTGTAAAATCGACCGCTAATGGAGGTGCAGCTAAATATCTACCCGGCACGGACATTGAAGCGTTAGAGCGGCACGCGTTTGCAAATGGTCAAGATGTTAACAACGGAAAACCATGGAAAGTAATTGACATGGGAAAAACCATAGGCGCCAATGACGGAAAAGAAACTCAGTACATGCGAGTGGAGTTAAGTGCAAACACAATACATGGACATCCAATATCAGAAGAATCGTTTAGAAAACTAACGAAAAAGAAGAAATGATTTATGAATCTTGAAAACATAAAAAAACTTGGTGGCAAGATAACTTTTGACGAAATATCCAGCCTAGTCGGATCGGATATTTCGCTCATTACAGATGAATTAAGGGAGGACCTTTTGCAAGCGCTACTCCCGCACGAGCAAACAATAGACATTGGTTGGTATCCCGAATTCAGTGAACACGGCGCCTTCAGAATCTCATTAATCGCAAATCAAAATTGGGCATCGCCTATATACACCGAAACGGCAAAAACCTGGGGCGATCTTGAAAAAGCGTTAGACCATACATTGAATAAAGTAAAAATTTAATGGATCGACGAGCTCGCGTTGACTAGCCAGCGTCGACGACGGTCGTTAGCCTTTCGCCTATAAATATGACTTGCAGACCAACTCATCGAGGAACACCAAGTCTGGGGCACCTTGCGCTACGAATACGACAGCGTCGGCCAACTCAGCCACTGCCGTCTGCCGGACGGCTGCGTGCTCGATTACCGTTATTTGTCCGGTGGACGCCTGAGCAGCATCGACCTCAACGGCTCACGCCTGACCAGCCACCAGTTCAACGCTGGTCGCGAGCAACAACGCCAACAAGGCTTACTGCTCAGCCAATACCAATACGATGAACAGGGCCGCCTGCAAGCGCACAGCGTCAGCCAGCGGGACAAGCACCTGTTCCAGCGTCGCTACAACTACGATGCCAACGGCAACCTCGCCGGCATTAACGACAGCCGCAAAGGCAACCGCAGCTATCACTACGATCCACTGGATCGCCTGATCAGCGTACGCGGCGCCATACCTGAGAGCTTCGCTCACGACCCCGCAGGCAATCTCCTCGGACAAAATGACCTGCCCGCAGCCAACCTCGCCAACGTCAAAGGCAATCGCCTGCTCATGCAAGGCGACCGCCACTACGATTACGACGCCTATGGCAACCTGATTCGTGAACGCCGTGGCACCGGCCAGAAGCTCGTCACCGAATACCGCTATGACTGCCAGCATCGCCTGATCGGCGTCAGCCTGCCGGGAGGCAGCATCGCATCCTACAAATACGACGCCTTCGGCCGCCGCATCGAGAAAACCGTCGACGGCCACACCACTGAATTTCTCTGGCAAGGCGAACGCCTCATCGCTGAAAGCGCCAAGAACCGCTACCGCAGCTACATCTACGAACCAGGCAGCTTCCGCCCGTTGGCAATGCTCGACGGCGAAGGCCCCTTAAAAGCGGCCCCCTTCTACTACCAACTCGACCACCTCGGCACCCCGCAGGAACTCACCGACTACAGCGGCGAAATCATGTGGTCGGCAAAATACCGCGCCTACGGCAACCTCGCGGCGCTGGATGTGAGCGAAATCGATAACCCGTTACGCTTCCAGGGTCAGTATTACGACGCCGAGACAGGGTTACATTACAACCGCCACCGCTACTACAATCCGGGGACTGGACGGTTCTTGACGCCCGATCCGATCAAGCTTGCGGGTGGGTTGAATAGCTACCAGTACGTGCCTAATCCTACGGGGTGGGTGGATCCGTTGGGGTTGAGCAGCAATAACTGCCCTCCCAAGCGCGTTGATACTAGCGATTACCAGACGCGGAAAGAGTTAAGATCCGACGTCTATAACGCGCAGAGGCCAGGAGGTTTCCATAAAACGAAACATCTGAATGCGAAATCTGCCGACCAAGCCAGAGAATTGAGTTTGGGTAATGGATCACGTGGTGGTCAACCTGAAGCTTCTTATCTGCCCGACATCGCAAACAATGTTAAAGGATTCGAAAAACAAGCTGCATATGGGGCGATAAAAGATGGAAACGTATTCGACCACGGTGGCACTCGATTCATGTTTTACAGATCCGAACACCCTGTGGGCTACAACGAGGGACAACTTACAAACTGGATAAGAATTGAACTAACTGATGGAGGAAATAAGCCTGTGATCCACAGCTTTCCGGCATCACCACAGCAAGTGAAAAAATACATGGGTAAAGCAAAATGAAAAAACTAGAATTCGAACTACAGCCACTCCGAGTGCCTAGCGACTGGACAATAACCATAAATAATTTGTACGAAATAGAACTAACACCGGAAACCGCGCACTGGTTTAGCAGTTCTGTTTTATTAGGTGGTGCAAGACAAAGCACAGGCTATTGCTTCGATTCTAGAGTAGAACCTGAGGGAGACCCAAAGGGCGAGTTCGTGGTAGAGTTTCTTACAATTAAATACGATCGAAAAGGCGAACCAATCGGCGACTCTGCCAAAACCTTGGAAATATTCCGAACAACATGCAAAAAAAAATATATTGAGAAAATAGAGCAATACATGCGCGAAAATTGAAAACAACGAGCCAATCATTAATAAACTACGCATGCTATTTTTCATCAAAAACAAAACCAACCTCAACACTGTTACCTACAGAAGCTTTGGCTTCGGAGAGGCTTCAACCCCTTCGAATTTAGGGATACAAACTAAATCATTCACGCAGATCAAATGAAAACTGTATAACCGCCAGCTGGCGGTCACCTGACTAGCATCGGCCTCAAGGTTCACGCCTCACGTCTCACCAATTCAACGCCGGTCGCGAGCAAGAGCGGCAGCAAGGCTTGCTGCTCAGCCAATACCAACGATGAACAGGGCCGCCTGCAAGCGCACAGCGTTAGCCAACGGGACAAACACCTGTTCCAGCGTCGCTACAACTACGATGCCAACGGGAATCTCGCCGGCATTAACGACAGCCGCAAAGGCAACCGCAGCTATCACTACGATCCGCTGGATCGCCTGATCAGCGTGCGCGGCGCTATGCCAGAGAGCTTCGCTCACGACCCGGCAGGCAACCTCCTCGGACAAAACGACCAGCCCGCAGCCAACCTCGCCAACGTCAAAGGCAATCGCCTGCTCATGCAAGGCGATCGCCACTACGATTACGACGCCTATGGCAACCTGATTCGTGAACGCCGTGGCACCGGCCAGAAGCTCGTCACCGAATACCGCTATGACTGCCAGCATCGCCTGATCGGCGACAGCCTGCCGGGAGGCAGCATCGCATCCTACAAATACGACGCCTTCGGCCGCCGCATCGAGAAAACCGTCGACGGCCACACCACTGAATTTCTCTGGCAAGGCGAACGCCTCATCGCTGAAAGCGCCAAGAACCGCTACCGCAGCTACATCTACGAACCAGGCAGCTTCCGCCCGTTGGCAATGCTCGACGGCGAAGGCCCCTTAAAAGCGGCCCCCTTCTGCTACCAACTCGACCACCTCGGCACCCCGCAGGAACTGACCGACTACAGCGGCGAGATCATGTGGTCCGCGAGGTACCGAGCGTACGGCAACCTCGCGGCGCTGGACGTCAGCGAAATCGATAATCCGCTGCGTTTTCAAGGGTAGTATTTCGACGCCGAGACAGGCTTACATTACAACCGCCACCGCTACTACAATCCGGGAACTGGACGGTTCTTGACGCCGGATCCGATCAAGCTTGCGGGTGGGTTGAATAGCTACCAGTACGTGCCTAACCCTACGGGGTGGGTGGATCCGTTGGGTTTAAGCTGCAAGCTAGGACAGTGCCCAGAACCTCCTAAATGGAGCGAAAAATCTGTCTTCAATAAATATCCAGAGAAGACAGTCCTGAGGACTTCAGGGCCTGAGGCACAAGCTGCATTCTTACAAGAGCATCTCCCTGGCCTGCCAAAGGAACAGGCCCAGATAATCCTTGAAGAGTCTTACAAAAAGGGGACCTCAGTCGTTATCGGTGGTAGCAGGGTCAGGGGTGATAATCATATTGGTAGCGACCTTGATGTAGGATTTGGAGACATAAACGCGAATAAGGCCGGGAAACTAGTTAAAGGACTGGAAAAAAAGTTCGAGGGCAAGGAAGGCTTTCTTTCGCTTGAACAAACCAGAATCACACCCGGAAACAAAACCCAAAATATTGAAGAAATAAAATCTCCTGAAGAATTCTTCCAACGCTCTGGAACTCGATCCGGACAGGATCAAAGAGCTGGCGAACAGTACCGAGCGTCAGGCTCAATAACACTTAGAAAAGACGGGACAATCACGTTAATACCACCAGGAGCCACACCATGATATTTAAATCCTCTGGCAACTTAGTCAACCCAAACATCGTAACTTATAGAAGCCTCGGGTTTGGCGAGGCTGCCATACTCGATACGCAGGCATATGAACTCATAATCAACCCCTGCGATTTTCCAGAAGAATTCATGATCTATGCCGATACATTCATCTCCGAGTGCAGGATTGACGATGCAGAGCAGGGATATGCGGACATCCCAGCGCTTGCAAAAATCAATTATCCGACATTCAGCGAGCTTTTGGAAAACCATGAAAATCTAGCGACCCACTTAATCAAAGACTACTTATACTTCGAACTATTTTACTATTTATTCCCAAACTCAGAAAATCTAAAGCTAGTTATAAACAATATAAAAGACATCCATATAGAAGGTAAATCAATGGTAATTTCCGGCGATACATACCCATTCAAAAAAATCTAACAAAACAAATTTGCGCCGCCCATTTCCGTACGCGCAAAAAATATAACATCAACGACTATTATCAAAAAATAGTTAGACAACACTAGCAGGGAGTTCGCTACCGAATGCCAATGCGATAAGTTTGGCCGCCCGCTAGTGATAACGTTTAATAATTTCGAAGATATTCATTTGCACTACGACGTTTTGGACCGGCTTATAAAAGCGCTTACGACGACCATTGGCCGCTCGCCTACAAAAAATACGACCTGCAAGACCGCTCATCGAGGAACACCAAGTCTGGGGAACCTTGCGCTACGAACACGACAACGTCGGTCAGCTCAGCCACTGCCGTCTGCCCGATGGCTGCACGCTCGATTACCGTCATTTGTCCGGTGGACGGCTGAGCAGCATCGACCTCAACGGCTCTCGCCTGACTAGCCACCAGTTCAATGCCGGTCGCGAGCAGCAGCGTCAGCAAGGTTTGTTACTCAGCCAATACCAATACGATGAACAGGGCCGACTGCAAGCGCATAGCGTCAGCCAGCGGGAAAAACACCTGTTCCAGCGTCGTTATAACTACGATGCCAACGGGAATCTCGCCGGCATTAACGACAGCCGCAAAGGCAACCGCAGCTATCACTACGATCCACTGGATCGCCTGATCAGCGTACGCGGCGCCATGCCAGAGAGCTTCGCTCACGACCCGGCAGGCAACCTCCTCGGACAAAATGACCTGCCCGTTGCGAACCTCGCAAACGTCAAAGGCAACCGCCTACTGATGCAAGGCGACCGCCATTACGATTACGACGCCTACGGCAACTTGATCCGCGAACGCCGTGGCACCGGCCAAAAGCTCGTCACCGAGTACCGCTACGACTGCCAGCACCGCCTGATCGGCGTCAGCCTGCCGGGTGGCAGCACCGCAAGCTACAAATACGACGCCTTTGGCCGCCGCATCGAGAAAACCGTCGACGGCCATACCACTGAATTTCTATGGCAAGGCGAACGCCTCATCGCTGAAAGCGCCGAGAACCGCTACCGCAGCTACATCTACGAACCGGGCACTTTCCGCCCGCTGGCAATGCTCGACGGCGAAGGCCCGCTAAAAGCGGCCCCGTTCTACTACCAACTCGACCACCTCGGCACACCGCAGGAACTGACCGACTACAGCGGCGAAATCATGTGGTCGGCGAAGTACCGTGCCTATGGCAACCTAGCAGCGCTGGACGTCAGCGAAATCGATAACCCGCTGCGCTTCCAAGGTCAGTATTTCGACGCCGAGACAGGGTTACATTACAACCGCCACCGCTACTACAATCCAGGGACTGGACGGTTCTTGACGCCGGATCCGATCAAGCTTGCGGGTGGGTTGAATAGCTACCAGTACGTGCCTAACCCTACGGGGTGGGTGGATCCGTTGGGGTTGAATGGATGTCCGCCAGATGGGGATGGAAAAGGAAATTCAACGGAACCCACTAAAAATGCAAAAGTCGATACCAATGAATCGTCAGCACCAGAAATTCCTTGGTCAAATAGCTCAGTAAAACGAGCCTCAGAAGCACTGGATAGAGGTGCTACTTCTGTTACCGTTAATAGCAGAGCGGAAGCTGAAGAATTGTTCTTGGGCAAATATGTCGGACAAGGCTATAGAAACGCTGAAGAATTCAACTCAGCAACGGCTAAGACGCATTTTAGAAAAGTCAAAGACCCTGAAAAATATTACCATTGGGATGACACTCCTGTTTCAGATATTCAAACAAGGAAAGTCACGATGGCAAATCATGACCCAAGTGACCCCCATGGCGCGAACCCACACTTACAGCTTCACCCAGTAAAAGGTGAAGTAATACGCATCTACTGGCCAAACCAATTTGAAGGTCAAAAATGAGCTCTCAAAAAATAATACCTAGAAAAGTATGGTGGGGACTGGAAGCAAAATCCTACACAGAAATTGCGCAAGAACTGCCATCGCATGATAGTTCGCTTCGAAAGTGGGCCGCCATTTACGCTGTATACCACCTAAACTTTGACGACAGACATCCCGGAGAACGCTATTACAGCTTTTTAGAGGATTCAAAAGACTTCAAATATGTCTTTATTGAATTCACTTTATCAATCCACATACTGGAAACTAGGGATAGTATTGGTGCTAACGACACCACAATTACAAAACTCCAAACAATGGATACAGAGGATGAAATCAATGCTTTTCTGGAGAAGAACCACATCGACCCAGAACTGTTCACTCCTCCTTGGACTTGCGATTACCCACTAGATTGAATAAAAAAGCGAACAAAACAAAAATTTGGCGATAATTTCCGCGCATGGCCTAACTTCGTACGAAGCAGACGTCGACATCAGCAACATTATGTCACGGAGCGTGAAATGACAGGCCAACCAAAGCGAAAGAACACCTAATGATTATTGAACTTGATGGCTTATCAATTTTAACGGAGCGGGATTTCCATAAGCGGATAGCTTCAGCCTTTTCCGTAACACAAAACTTCGGAAACAACCTAAACGCTTTGTGGGACCTGCTCAGCACAGACATTCAGCGTCCCACTGTAATCATATGGAAAAACTCAAAACATTCCGAAGAAAGCATGGGCGAAACCTATAAGAAAATAATATCTATATTCGAAAGAACAAAAGCCCAAGACATTTCTCTAGGATTAGACGAAAAATTTGACTACAAATTGAAATGAAAAAAACTATACTTTGCGGCGTATTGTTTTATTTCCGATGCGCAATCTCGAAACTGTCAGCAGCGTAGATCGGAGCGCTCCTAGGCGTAGAGATCCAAAACAACCAAATGAGAAAGAAACTCAAATACCACCTCCAGCCAATCCGAGTGCCAAGCGGCTGGACTATAACAATCAACAATCTGTTCGAGGTTGAGCTAACACCGGAGACCATCGACTGGTTTTCCAGCTCGGTACTGATTGGAGGAGTTCGCCGAAGCACCGGGCATTGCTTTGACACTAGAGTCGAGCCTGAAGGGGACCCCAGCGGAGATTTTGTCATTGATATGCTAACGATCCAATATGACAAAAGAGGCGAACCCATCAGAGGCTCCGAAATTTTTTTAGGCGAGTTCAGAACTAAAAGCAAAAGTGCATTTATTGAAAAAATTGAAGAATTCATGATCGAGGCGTGAAAGCCAAATAATGGTCTACGCCCCCATAAAGCCAACAATTTAAAAGGCTGTTAACGGTACATCCGAGCCGCCATTGCATCTCACTTATAGCGCTGCGTTTTATATAGATGTAATCGCTCTCTCGCTAGGATCCAAACAACCCCCCCCACAAATTGGTCACCTCGTAATTTACAATCGAACCCGATTCAGAAGGGAATTACAAACTTCGGCCTCCGTTTAAGCCCCAATTCAACGACACAGGAAAATCGCAACTCAACGCTGCGATTTCCCCCCAGAACTTCACCCCCCCGCCAACCGTACCTGCCTCTCCAACTCCACCTTCAATTCCGGCTCCAGTTTCAACTGCCGTGCCAGTTCATCCAGATAGCTCTTCTCCATAAAATTCTCCTCATCCACCAGCATCACACTGGCGATGTACATCTCCGCCGCCATTTCCGGCGTACTCGCCGCGCGGGCGACGTCGGTGGGGTCGAGGGGTTTGTTGAGTTCGGCGTGGAGCCAGTGTTGCAGTTCCTGATCGTTGTCGAGCTTTGTGAATTCGCCTTCGATCAGTTCGCGCTCGCGCTCGTCGATGTGGCCGTCGGCTTTGGCGGCGGCGACCAAGGCTTTGAGGATTGCCTGGCTGTGCTGCTCGACTTGAGCGGGTGGCAAGCGGTCGAGGGTTTGCGGTTCGCGTTGGGGTGCGCTGCCTTTTTGGGCGTTGTAGTTGCCGTAGGCCTTGTAAGCCAGTACGCCCAGCGCGGCGAGGCCGCCGTAGAGGGCGACTTTGCCGCCGACCTTGCGGACCTTTTTATTGCCGAGCAGCAGGCCCATCGCGCCTGCGGCCAATGCGCCGCCACCCGCGCCGGAGAGCAGGCCGCCGAGGCCGCTGGAGCCTGACGAGCCACCGAGCAAGCCGCCAAGTCCGCCGGCAGCCGACTTGTTGGAAGCGCCGCCGGCCTTGTTCTGCAGCATTTCCTGCCCGGACTTGAGCAGTTGATCGAGCAATCCACGGGTGTTCATGTTCCGTCTCCAAACAAGGGTTATCCGGATCTAAGGCCCTCAGCCTAGTTCGAAAGTGCCCCAACCCGCGCCGCGAGTGTGCTTCGAGATGTTGCTCGCGCTCTGGATTGAAGTGCGCAGCTGACCTTGGAAAAACCCATCTACACTTCAGCCGGGCGAAACAATATCCGCCGCCGTAATCGAGATCGCCCGCCCCGCTTCGGCCTTCTGACTACGCTGATAACAAGCCGCCAACGGCATGCTGCACCGCGTTCACAACTGCCCCGACCATAATATGAAAAAGAGGGATCAACCATGTTTGTGCACAAGACCGCACTGCTTAGTGCAATCACCACGGCCATCCTGGCCAGCGCCAGTTTGCAGGCCGCCGAGCCGTTGAAGGCTATCGGCGCTGGCGAAGGTCAGCTGGATATCGTGGCGTGGCCGGGTTACATCGAACGTGGCGAGAGCGACAAGGCCTACGACTGGGTCAGCGGTTTCGAGAAGGAAACCGGCTGCAAGGTCAACGTCAAGACAGCGGCGACCTCCGATGAAATGGTCAGCCTGATGGCCAAGGGCGGGTATGACCTGGTCACTGCGTCCGGCGATGCGTCGCTGCGGTTGATCGCCGGCAAGCGTGTGCAACCGATCAATACCGCGTTGATCCCGAGCTGGAGCACCCTCGACCCGCGCCTCAAGGATGCGCCGTGGTACGTGGTCAACAGCCAGACTTACGGCACTCCATACCAGTGGGGTCCGAACGTGTTGATGTACAACACCAACGTGTTCAAGACACCGCCGACCAGTTGGAACGTGCTGTTCGACGCGCAGAATTTTCCCGACGGCAAGCCGAACAAGGGTCGTGTGCAGGCGTATGACGGGCCGATCTATATCGCCGACGCAGCGTTGTATCTGAAGACCGCCCAGCCGGAGCTGGGCATCGACGATCCGTATCAGCTCACCGAAGCGCAGTACAAAGCCGTGCTCGATCTGTTGCGCGCGCAGCAGCCGCTGATCCACCGCTACTGGCATGACACGACGGTGCAGATGAGCGATTTCAAAAACGAAGGCGTGGTCGCATCGAGCGCCTGGCCGTATCAGGTCAACGGCCTGATCAACGAGAAACAGCCGATTGCCTCGACTATCCCCAAAGAAGGCGCCACCGGCTGGGCCGACACCACCATGTTGCACACCGAGGCCAAGCACCCGAACTGCGCGTACAAGTGGATGGACTGGTCGCTGAAGCCGAAAGTCCAGGGTGATGTGGCGGCGTGGTTCGGTTCGTTGCCGGCGGTGCCAGCGGCGTGCAAGGGAAGCGAGCTGCTTGGCGCTGAGGGCTGCAAGACCAATGGTTTTGATCAGTTCGACAAGATCGCTTTCTGGAAAACCCCGCAGGCTGAGGGCGGCAAGTTCGTGCCGTATAGCCGCTGGACGCAGGATTACATCGCGATCATGGGCGGCCGTTAAAGTCTCTTCGCGAGCAGGCTCGCTCCCACATTGGATTGTATTCCTCCTGTGGGAGCGAGCCTGCTCGCGAAGCTCTTCAAGATTCAGGTTTTCCAGCAGTCAGGCCGAGCAGGCGCGACAGCCCTCGCCTTTGGGGAGCACCACACCATGCCACTTGCAGTCCAGTTCACCAACGTGTCTCGGCAGTTCGGTGAGGTGAAGGCCGTTGACCGGATTTCCATCGACATCGAGGACGGCGAGTTCTTTTCCATGCTCGGCCCCTCGGGCTCGGGCAAAACCACTTGCCTGCGCCTGATCGCCGGTTTCGAGCAACCGAGCGCCGGATCGATCCGCATCCACGGCGCCGAAACGGCCGGTTTGCCGCCGTATCAACGTGACGTAAACACAGTGTTTCAAGACTACGCGCTGTTCCCGCACATGAACGTGCTCGATAACGTCGCCTACGGTTTGAAGGTCAAGGGTGTCGGTAAAAACGAGCGTCAAAAACGTGCTGAAGAAGCCTTGGACATGGTCGCCCTCGGCGGTTACGGTGCGCGAAAACCGGTGCAGTTGTCCGGTGGCCAGCGCCAGCGAGTCGCCCTCGCCCGCGCTCTGGTCAATCGCCCGCGCGTGCTGTTGCTCGATGAGCCGCTCGGTGCGCTGGATCTGAAACTGCGCGAACAGATGCAAAGCGAACTGAAGAAACTGCAACGCCAGCTCGGCATCACTTTCATCTTCGTCACCCATGATCAGACCGAAGCGCTGTCGATGTCCGATCGCGTCGCCGTGTTCAACAACGGCCGCATCGAACAGGTCGACACGCCGCGCAATTTGTACATGAAGCCGACCACCACTTTCGTCGCTGAATTCGTCGGCACATCGAACGTGATCCGTGGCGATCTGGCGCTGCACATCAGCGGTCATTCGCAAGCGTTTTCGATCCGCCCGGAACACGTGCGTTTCGCCGACGGCCCGCTCGCCGGTGATGAAGTCGAAGTCAGCGGCCTGCTCCACGACATCCAGTATCAGGGCAGCGCCACGCGCTATGAACTGAAGCTGGAAAACGGCCAGAACCTGAGCATCAGCCACGCCAACAATCAATGGCTCGACAACAGCGCGCAACATCAGACGGGGCAGCGACTGAGTGCGCGCTGGGCGCGGCAAGCGATGGTTGAACTGCATGACAACGTGGCGAGCGAGGTGTGACATGAGCGCCCTCGCGATGACTTCTTCGCCACCGCTGCGCAGGTTGTCCAACCTGCTCTATCGCAAGCCCAACCTGTACCTGTCGATGTTGCTGGTGCCGCCGCTGCTGTGGTTCGGGGCGATCTATCTGGGCTCGTTGCTGATGCTGTTGTGGCAGGGTTTCTACACCTTCGACGACTTCACCATGGCGGTCACGCCGGACCTGACGCTGGCCAATTTTGCCGCGCTGTTCCAGCCGTCGAACTTTGACATCATCCTGCGCACGCTGAGCATGGCCATCGTCGTCTCGATCGCCAGCGCCATCGTTGCATTTCCGATCGCCTACTACATGGCGCGCTATACCACGGGCAAGACCAAGGCGTTTTTCTACATCGCGGTGATGCTGCCGATGTGGGCCAGTTACATCGTCAAGGCTTACGCGTGGACGCTGCTGCTGGCCAAGGGCGGCGTGGCGCAATGGTTCGTTCAGCACCTGGGTCTGGAGCCGCTGTTGCAGATGGTTCTGGGGATTCCCGGAGTTGGTGGCAGCACCTTGTCGACCTCGCATCTGGGGCGGTTCATGGTGTTCGTCTACATCTGGCTGCCGTTCATGATCCTGCCAATCCAGGCCTCGCTGGAGCGTTTGCCGCCGTCGCTGTTGCAGGCCTCCGCAGACCTTGGCGCCAAACCGCGTCAGACCTTTATGCAAGTGATCTTGCCTTTGTCGATTCCGGGAATTGCGGCGGGTTCGATCTTCACTTTTTCGCTGACCCTGGGCGACTTCATCGTGCCGCAACTGGTCGGCCCGCCGGGCTACTTCATTGGCAGCATGGTGTACGCGCAGCAAGGGGCGATTGGCAATATGCCAATGGCGGCGGCGTTTACGCTGGTGCCGATCGTGCTGATTGCGATTTACCTGGCCATCGTCAAACGTCTGGGGGCCTTCGATGCGCTCTGAATCTTCATCCCAAGGGCATGCTTCTACAGGTTTGCGAGTCGCAGCCTGGGGCGGGCTGGTGTTTTTGCATTTCCCGATCCTGATCATCTTCCTCTATGCCTTCAACACAGAAGACGCGGCGTTCAGTTTTCCGCCGAAGGGCTTCACGCTGCACTGGTTCAGCGTGGCGTTTTCCCGGCCGGATGTACTGGAAGCCATCAAGCTGTCATTGCAGATCGCAGCCATCGCCACGTTGATCGCCATGGTGCTCGGCACACTCGCCTCGGCCGCGTTGTACCGGCGCGATTTCTTCGGCAAGCAAGGCATATCGCTGATGCTGATTTTGCCGATCGCGTTGCCGGGGATCATCACCGGGATCGCCTTGCTGGCGACGTTCAAGTCGCTGGGCATCGAGCCGGGGATGTTCACCATCATCGTCGGCCATGCGACCTTCTGCGTGGTGATCGTCTACAACAACGTTATCGCTCGCCTGCGCCGCACTTCACACAGTTTGATCGAAGCGTCGATGGATCTCGGCGCCGACGGCTGGCAGACCTTCCGCTACATCATCCTGCCGAACCTCGGTTCGGCGTTGCTCGCGGGTGGCATGCTGGCGTTTGCGTTGTCGTTCGATGAAATCATCGTCACCACATTCACCGCCGGGCATGAACGCACGTTGCCGTTGTGGCTGCTCAATCAGTTGAGCCGCCCACGGGATGTGCCGGTGACCAATGTCGTGGCGATGCTGGTGATGATCGTGACGATGTTGCCGATTCTCGGCGCGTATTACTTGACGCGAGGGGGCGAGAGCGTGGCGGGGAGTGGCGGGAAATAAATATCTGACAGACACCGTTTTCCCTTGTGGGAGCGAGCCCGCTCGCGAAGTGGCCGGCACATCCAACGTTGATGTCGACTGACACAGCGCTTTCGCGAGCAGGCTCGCTCCCACAGGGTCCCGGTTTATTCAGGAAAACAACAGTTGCTGTAAAGAGGACAAACCCATGCAAACCAGACTCTTGATCAACGGCCAACTGGTCGACGGCGAAGGCCCGGCGCAGCCGGTGCTCAATCCTGCGCGGGGCGAAATACTGGTGGAGATCAACGAAGCCAGCGAAGCCCAGGTCGATGCCGCCGTGCGTGCCGCCGACAACGCCTTCGCCGAGTGGTCACAAACTGTTCCGAAAGACCGCTCGCTGCTGCTGCTCAAACTCGCCGACGCCATCGAAGCCCATGGCGAGGAACTGGCGAAACTGGAATCCGACAACTGCGGCAAACCCTACAGCGCCGCGCTCAACGACGAGATTCCGGCGATTGCCGACGTGTTCCGCTTCTTCGCCGGCGCCAGTCGTTGCATGGGCGGTTCGGCCGCTGGCGAATACTTGCCCGGGCATACCTCGATGATTCGCCGCGATCCGGTTGGTGTAATCGCCTCCATCGCACCGTGGAACTACCCGCTGATGATGGTCGCCTGGAAAATCGCTCCGGCGTTGGCTGCCGGTAATACGGTGGTGCTCAAACCGTCGGAACAAACTCCGCTGACCGCGTTGCGTCTGGCCGAACTGGCGTCGGAAATCTTCCCGGCCGGCGTGCTCAATCTGGTATTCGGTCGCGGTCCTACGGTGGGCAGTCCACTGGTGAATCATCCGAAAGTGCGCATGGTTTCCCTGACCGGTTCGATCGCCACCGGCGCCAACATCATTTCCAGCACCGCCGATAGCGTTAAACGCATGCACATGGAACTCGGCGGCAAGGCGCCGGTAATCATCTTTGACGATGCCGATATCGACGCGGCGGTGGAAGGTATACGTACCTTCGGCTTCTACAACGCCGGTCAGGATTGCACCGCTGCGTGCCGGATCTACGCGCAGCAAGGCATCTACGACATGTTCGTCGAAAAGCTCGGCGCGGCGGTCAGCACGATCAAATACGGCGTGCAGGATGATCCCTCCACCGAGATGGGCCCGCTGATCACCGCACAACACCGCGACCGCGTCGCCGCTTTCGTCGAGCGCGCCGTGGCGCAGCCGCACATCCGGTTGATCACCGGCGGCAGGGCTGTCGAAGGCAATGGGTTCTTCTTTGAACCCACGGTGCTGGCCGACGCGCAGCAGGATGACGAAATCGTCCGCCGTGAAGTGTTCGGTCCAGTGGTTTCGGTGACCAAATTTACCGATGAAGCACAAGCGCTTGAGTGGGCCAACGACTCCGACTACGGCCTCGCCTCCTCCATCTGGACCGCCGACACAGGGCGTTCGCATCGCCTGTCAGCGCGGCTGCAGTACGGCTGCACCTGGGTCAACACGCACTTCATGCTCGTCAGCGAAATGCCACATGGAGGTCAGAAAATGTCCGGGTACGGCAAGGATATGTCGATGTTCGGGCTGGAGGACTACACCACGGTTCGGCATGTGATGTTCAGGCACTGAGGTCAACAACTACCTACGATCGGCACTTCTCTGTGAGAGAGAGCCTGTTCGCGAAGAACTCGGTTTGGCTCAACGCCCTATTTGAGCCCTCACAGACAGGCTGCCGAGGGTCAGAAAGCCAAGAACAATCATTAGAAGGAAAGCTCCGCCTGATCATGTTTCAGTAAGGAAATACGATCAAACAAACGGATTTTTTCGTTGGCTTTTTGCCTGGCGTGATCGGACATGACTGCAATCAACTCCTCGAGCTGACTGACGTCCCCGACCACTTTGAACTGCTTTTCCTTGTTGACGAATACCAGCGACTTCTTTTTTCTCGACAACAGTTCAATAACGTTGCTGAGCGTACCGGTACTCTTGGCATCCCATATCATTAGCCCGTAATCAGCCGCTTCGGCCATGACCAGGTCTTTTTCGGTGAAAAAGGCTCTCGATCCCTTGGAATGTTTTGAGACCACGGTCCTGGCGGGCCACCGCCCAAGATTGTTCCTCGGTACCGAACCGCTGCAAAAGACCGTTGTTCTGGATCCTTCGAGGCTCAGTAGGTACTCCTGAATCGAGGTGTCTGCGCCACCCGCATCACCCACTACCACCTCAAACTCGGACGCCACGATATTACTGATGCGCTCCTTTACCTTGGGATCAAGGTTCTTGATATTGATAGAGCCGGCAATAAATACAGTCGTCATTGAGTTCACTTCCAGGTTAGCGCTGCGACGTAAATTTTCCCCACCTTCGGATATTTACGCAAAACAGCGCAGGCCGCGTCCATCGACGCGCCGCTATCAAACAAATCATCTACAACCAAAACATTCCAGCGCCCATCGGTGGTGATTTCATCATTGACGCTGAAACTGTCTCCAATCGCGGCTACCTTGTCGGCTTTGGAATGCAAATCCTTGAGCGACTTCCCTGTGTTCGCTTTCCGAAGCAAATCCGAGAAAACCGGCCGCCCGATAATTCGTCCTAACGCCAGAGCGACCTCAGTAACAGGTTGTCGCTGACGAATCTTTGAAGCAGGCATAGGCACCACGAAACCTACCTGATCCAGTTTTGGAAAAACATTTGTCGCTACCGCTTGAGCAAGTGGGCCGACCTGGTTCCAATCCTTCTGGTACTTGAGCTGGTAGGTCGCCTCACCTATCTCGGTACGCTGATTATCGAAACATGGGTGCCCGCGATCATCGTTGCCGAGAAAGGTACTACTTACCATGTGTTTGTCCAGCACCCAGCCCTGATCCCAAGGGCCATTAATCTGCTTTAGGGACACTTTCATTCGAATTCTCCGTTATTCGTAACAATCTCTTAAGCCCTGAAACCAAGGGCCGGGCATCTGCAGCGATGCGTAAGATCAAACAGATAACGGAAAAAACACCGGGTAGGGGTGGTCACGCTGATGCCTGCACAAAAACAGGCATTTCCTACAGATACGACCTTCCTGAAAAACTCCCATTTCCTACGGCATCATCCAGTTGCTGCCAAAAAACTGTGGCAAGGGAGCAGACTCCCTCGCCACAGGTCAGGTTAATTTATCTGTCCACCTTCAACGCCAGATGGCTTTCAAGGTGCCTGCTTCAGCGCTAAAACCGCGAAACACTCCGCATCGCATCCACCAGATAGCGCATGGCGATCCGGTCGCTTTCCGATAGCTCTCGATAACGTTCCACCAGCTTCAATTCTTCGGAATTGAGACGGCGTCTTCTGCGCCCGCCGACCAAGCAAGGGAAGATGCCCAACATTTCGGTGATGCCCTGTATTTTTGCCATGGACGATGTCCTTCTCTATTGAGTCAAGAAACTGCTGAACCTCACATCGCCCTGCCTCTTCGAGCAGCGTCGTGTGCCCCGCCGGCACGAAGGCTTGTATCCGGTCTTGCCCATAGAATAGGAATTAAATCGGCGTTGAAAAGTGGTTTTTAGAGTAATTAATCGAAAAAAGCAGATATGCCCTCTAAATCAGAGAGCCCTGTCAGAAAAATTACAGACATGTCTTGTTTCATTGCCAGATGACGCAACGCAAACAAGCCTTTTTGCCCGACAATCGAACCGATTAAGCTAGCGGGCATCTGTTTATAGTCCGTTGCGTTTGGCCGAAGGCATGACCGAACCGTAATTTCCGATCCGACAGGTGCCAGGAACGGCGCTGGATTGCACACGACAGGTTGTATTTATGCACCGCAGGAATTTGCTCAAAGCGTCCATGGCCATTGCGGCCTATACCGGTCTTTCCGCGTCGGGCCTGCTAGCCGCCCGCGCCTGGGCAGCCAATGGCGGCGCCGCCGATGGCGAGGCTCAGGCCTTTGATTTCGAATCGTTGAAGCGCCAGGCCAAGCAGCTCGCCGGCAAAGCCTATCAGGATACGAAACAGGTGTTGCCGCCAACCCTGGCAACCATGACTCCGCAGAATTTCAACGCGATCCGCTACGACGGCGAGCATTCGTTGTGGAAGGAAAATAAAGGTCAGCTGGACGTGCAGTTCTTCCATGTCGGCATGGGTTTCCGTCAGCCGGTGCGCATGTACAGCGTTGATCCGAAGACGCGCATGGCGCGCGAGGTGCATTTCCGCCCGGCGCTGTTCAATTATGAGAACACTTCGGTCGACACCCAGCAGCTCAAGGGCGATCTGGGTTTTGCCGGCTTCAAACTGTTCAAGGCGCCGGAGCTGGATCGGCATGATGTGGTGTCGTTTCTCGGCGCCAGCTATTTCCGTGCGGTCGATGCTACTGGCCAATATGGCCTCTCCGCGCGCGGCCTGACCATTGATACCTACGCGAAGAAGCGCGAAGAGTTTCCCGACTTCACCAAGTTCTGGTTCGAGACGCCTGACAAGAACGCCACGCGTTTTGTGGTCTACGCCCTGCTCGACTCGCCGAGCGCGACCGGCGCCTATCGCTTCGACATCGATTGCCAGGCCGAGCGCGTGGTCATGGAAATCGACGCGCACATCAATGCTCGTACCACCATCGAACAACTCGGCGTGGCGCCAATGACCAGCATGTTCAGCTGCGGCACCCACGAACGGCGCATGTGCGACACCATTCACCCGCAGATTCACGACTCCGACCGTCTGGCCATGTGGCGCGGCAATGGCGAGTGGATCTGCCGTCCGTTGAACAACCCGGCGACGCTGCAATTCAACGCATTTGCCGACAAGGACCCGAAGGGTTTCGGACTGGTGCAGACCGACCACGAATTCGCCAATTATCAGGACACGGTCGACTGGTACAGCAAGCGCCCGAGCCTGTGGGTCGAACCGACTACCGCGTGGGGCGAAGGCTCGATCGACCTGCTGGAAATTCCTACGACCGGCGAGACGCTGGATAACATCGTCGCGTTCTGGACGCCGAAGAAACCCGTGGCTGCCGGTGATTCGCTGAACTACGGGTACAAGCTGTACTGGAGCGCGCTGCCACCGGTCGGCACGCCACTGGCGCGAGTGCACGCGACGCGTTCGGGCATGGGCGGCTTCACCGAGGGTTGGGCGCCGGGTGAACACTACCCGCCAGTCTGGGCGCGCCGTTTTGCCGTGGACTTCACCGGCGGCGGCCTCGAGCGCCTGCCGCAGGGCACCGGGATCGAGCCGGTGATTACCTGTTCCAACGGCAAGGTGCAGGACTTCAGCGTGCTGGTGCTGGATGACATCAAGGGTTATCGGATCCTGTTCGACTGGTACCCGACCAATGACAGCGTAGAGCCAGTGGAATTGCGCCTGTTCATTCGCACCAATGACCGCACGTTGAGCGAGACCTGGTTGTACCAGTACTTCCCGCCGGCGCCGGACAAGCGCAAATACCCTTGAGGTTCTAAGGCGGCGGTTCTGGCGTCATTGGCGAGCAGGCTCGCTCCCACAGGAGTCCGCATTCCTACTGTGGGGGCGAGCCTGCTCGCGAAAAGGCCCGCCTGGAAAACGCAAACTTCTGCCGAATAAAAAAGCCCCGACCATCTCCGGCTCGGGGCTTTTGCTTTTCAACCTTCAATCAATCGCGCAAATCCGACTCATGAATGGGCTGATCCCGATGGGTCGCGCGCTGGTACTGCGCCGGCCACACCGCTTTGCGCCCGCCCAGATCATCGTCGGCATGCAGCGGCCAGTACGGATCACGCAGCAGTTCGCGGGCAAGGAAAATGATATCGGCCTGACAGGTACGCAGAATGTGCTCGGCCTGGGCAGGCTCGGTAATCATGCCGACAGTGCCGGTGGCGATGCCTGACTCTTTGCGTACCCGTTCGGCAAAGCGCGTCTGATATCCGGGTCCAACCGGAATTTCCGCGTTTGCAGCTGTCCCTCCTGAAGACACGTCAATGAGATCGGCGCCCAGCGTGTGCAGGCGACGCGCCAGCTCCACGGTCTCATCCGGATTCCAGCCGTCTTCAACCCAATCGGTTGCCGAGACGCGGACAAACACCGGCAATTCCTCCGGCCACACCGCCCTCACCGCTTCAGTGACTTGCAGCACCAGGCGGATGCGATTCTCGAACGAACCACCGTACTGATCGCGGCGTTGATTGCTCAGCGGCGAAAGAAACTGATGCAGCAGATAGCCGTGCGCGGCATGCACCTCGACCACGCAGAACCCCGCCGTCAGCGCGCGTTTGGCCGCATCGACAAAGGCCTGGATCACCTCGGCGATCTGCCCCTCATCCAGCTGCTTCGGTTGGGTGTGCTGCGGATCGAAGGCAATCGGCGATGGTCCGACCGGGGTCCAGCCGCCATCTTCGGGTTTGACGCTGCCATGCTTGCCGATCCACGGCCGGTGAGTGCTGGCCTTGCGCCCGGCGTGCGCCAGTTGAATACCCGCGACGGCGCCCTGCGCGGTGATGAAGCGAGTGATGCGTTGCAGCGGGGCGATCTGTTCGTCGTTCCACAGGCCAAGGTCTTCGGCGGTGATGCGCCCGTCGGCGGTAACCGCCGTAGCTTCGGTAAACACCAGACCGGCACCGCCCACCGCGCGGCTGCCCAGGTGCACCAGGTGCCAGTCGTTGGCCAGGCCGTCGACGCTGGAGTACTGGCACATCGGCGACACGGCGATGCGGTTGGGCAGGGTCAGTTGGCGCAGGGTAAAGGGTTCAAGCAGCAGACTCATGGGGCACCTCTCGAATCAGTGGGCAGGCTCCAGGGTTCTGTTTGAAAAGTCGACGAGTGACAGAAAAAGGGTGCGACACCCGCCCCCGCGGGCAAAAATTCGACAAGACGTCACAAGGCCAATCAAGCAGTGCTTAGAGCCTAGTCGACAACCGGGAATGACGGAGGGTTCAGAGTAATTCAGTGTGTGAAAGGACACTTTCGCGCGCAGGCTCGCTCCCACAAGACTGCACCGTATTGTGGGAGCGAGCCTGCTCGCGAATGGCTTAACGCGGTTCGATATGAGCAATCATCAGCTGCACAGTCTCGTTGCCGCGAAACTCGTTAACGTCGAGCTTGTAAGCCAGTTCCACCCATTGAATCGTCGGGTTCGGCCATACATCGCGATCAATGCCAAACGCGATGCCATCGAGCTTCACCGAGCCGCATTCGCTTTTCAGCACCACTTTCAAATGCCGTTCGCCAACCACGCGCTGCTCGACCAACTGGAACACGCCATGAAACAGCGGCTCGGGGAAATGCTGCCCCCATGGCCCGGCGTGACGCAAGGCGCGGGCCAGTTCGAGGTGAAACTCTTCGACGGCCAGCGTGCCGTCCGACAACATGCGCCCGGTGAGGTCTTCTTCGCGAAGTTGCCTACGTACTTCAGCGTCAAATGCCTCGGCGAACAAGGGAAAATTCTCCTGCGCCAAGGTCAGACCTGCGGCCATCGCGTGGCCACCGTACTTGGCGATCAGGTTCGGATGCTGCGCCGCGACCACGCTCAGCGCATCGCGAATATGGAAGCCCTGCACCGAGCGTCCGGAGCCCTTGAGCAAGCCGTCACCGGCATCGGCGAAAGCAATGGTCGGGCGGAAATAGCGCTCTTTCATACGCGAAGCAAGAATGCCGATCACACCCTGGTGCCACTCCGGATCGAACAGGCACAGACCGAACGGCATCGACTCGACCGGCAGATCCTTGAGCTGCGCCAGCGCTTCACGTTGCATGCCCTGCTCGATGGATTTGCGATCCTGGTTCATGCCGTCCAGTTGCGCAGCCATTTCCCGCGCCAGATTGGCGTCGGCGGTGAGCAGGCATTCGATGCCCAGGCTCATGTCGTCCAGACGCCCGGCGGCGTTCAGGCGAGGGCCGACAATAAAACCCAGGTCGGTGGAAGTGATCCGCGCAGCCTCTCGCTTGGCGACTTCGAGGATCGCCTTGATCCCCGGCCGCGCCCGGCCGGCACGAATCCGCTCCAGCCCTTGATGCACAAGAATGCGGTTGTTGGCATCCAGCGGCACCACGTCGGCGACGCTGCCCAGCGCCACGAGATCGAGCAGTTCGCCGATGTTCGGTTGCGGTTTGCTCTCGTACCAGCCAAGGCTGCGCAGGCGTGCGCGCAAGGCCATCAACACATAAAAAATCACCCCGACGCCGGCCAGCGCTTTGCTCGGAAACTCGCAGCCCGGCTGGTTCGGATTGACCAGCGCATCGGCCTGCGGCAGTTCATCGCCGGGCAAGTGGTGGTCGGTGATCAAAACCTTCAGTCCGGCGCGCTTGGCCGCCGCGACGCCTTCGACGCTGGAGATGCCGTTATCGACGGTGATCAATAGTTGCGGTTCACGGGTCAGCGCGACTTCGACGATTTCCGGCGTCAGGCCATAGCCGTATTCGAAACGGTTCGGCACCAGATAATCGACATGCGCAGCGCCCAGCAGGCGCAGGCCGAGCACACCGACGGTGCTGGCGGTGGCGCCGTCCGCATCGAAGTCGCCGACGATCAAAATGCGCTGGCGTTGCTCCAATGCCGTCACCAGCAGGTCAACCGCCGCATCGATGCCTTTGAGCTGCTGGAACGGGATCAAGCGCGCCAGACTTTTGTCCAGCTCCGCCTCCGACTGCACGCCCCGCGCCGCGTACAGGCGGGTCAGCAGTGGCGGCAGATCACCGAGGAAAGGCAGCGTGGCAGGCAGTTGACGAGGTTCGATACGCATGGGGCGAGGGAGGCTTCTCTTTGATTCGTGGGAAAATATCAGCGGTGTCGCGACCTCAGCCGCGCTCACCTTGCAGCCATTGCAACTGGACTTCGTGCTGACCGCGGTCGTCGGTGACGAAGATCGTGCCTTCGCTGATCATCACGTCCCACTTGATGACGCGGGGCATGTCCTTGGCCAGGGTCTCCAGCACTTCCTGCGGAACGGCGGCGATGTTGACGTTTTTCAGATTCTTGATCGCCGGGATCACCTTGGTTTCCCAGACACGCAGGCTGCCGTAGGCCAGCAGACTGGTGCGTTCGGTGCGGCGCGAGCACCAGGTCAGGCGATCGGCATCCGGCTGGCCGACTTCGATCCAGTGCAGGACACGGTCGTCCAGGCTCTTTTCCCACAAGGCCGGTTCATCCACGTCTGACAGACCACGGCCGAACGACAGCTGCTCGTTGTACCAGAGCGCGTAGGCCAGCAGCCGCACGGTCATGCGTTCTTCGGTCTCCGAAGGATGACGGGCGATGGTCTGCTTGACGCTTTCGTAGACGCTGCGGTCGAGGTCGGTGAGGTTCAGTTCGAATTTGTAGGTAGTGGACGGCTGGGCCATGAACGGGCTTCTTGATACGAGGAAAGTCGGCAAGTCTAACCGATGCCACAGGCAATCATCGAATTGATGGCGATCGAGCTGCGGCGTCTGACAGCCGGCTATGTTAAAACCCTGTATCCGTTCAGCCTTGTCCTACAGGATTTCGCATGCCGTTCACCAGCAAACCGCTCTCGGGTCTGAAAGTCATTGAATTGGGTACGCTGATCGCCGGGCCGTTTGCCTCGCGCATTTGCGGCGAATTCGGCGCCGAAGTGATCAAGATCGAATCGCCGGACGGCGGCGATCCCCTGCGCAAGTGGCGCAAGTTGTACGAAGGCACCTCGTTGTGGTGGTTTGTCCAGGCGCGCAACAAGAAGTCGCTGACCCTCAATCTCAAACACCCTGACGGTTTGGCGATCCTGAAAAAGCTGCTCAGTGAAGCCGACATCCTTATCGAAAACTTCCGACCCGGCGTACTGGAAAAACTCGGCCTGAGCTGGGAGACCCTGCACGCACTGAATCCGAAACTGGTGATGGTGCGTCTGTCCGGTTTCGGTCAGACCGGGCCGATGAAAGACCAGCCAGGTTTTGGCGCGGTCGGCGAATCCATGGGCGGTCTGCGTTACATCACCGGCTTCGAAGACCGGCCACCGGTGCGCACCGGGATCTCCATCGGCGATTCGATTGCCGCGCTGTGGGGCGTGATCGGTGCATTGATGGCGCTGCGTCATCGCGAGGTCAACGGCGGACTGGGCCAAGTAGTCGACGTTGCGCTCTACGAAGCCATTTTCGCGATGATGGAAAGCATGGTGCCGGAGTTCGACGTCTTCGGTTTCATCCGCGAGCGCAGCGGCAACATCATGCCAGGCATCACGCCCTCTTCGATCCACACCAGCGCCGACGGCAAGCATGTGCAGATCGGTGCCAATGGCGATGCGATCTTCAAACGCTTCATGCTCGTGATTGGCCGTGAAGATCTGGCCAACGACCCGGTGCTGGCCAGTAATGACGGCCGCGACGGTCGTCGCGACGAGTTGTATGGCGTGATCGATCGCTGGGTCAATTCCCTACCGCTGCAGACTGTTCTCGACTTGCTCAACCAGGCCGACGTACCGGTCAGCCGGATCTTCAGCGCCGAGGACATGTTCAACGATCCGCAATACCTGGCGCGGGAAATGTTCCTGCATGCCAAGCTGCCGGACGGCAAGAATTTCAAAATGCCCGGCATCGTGCCGAAGTTGTCGGAAACGCCGGGGTCGTCCGAATGGGTCGGGCCGCAGTTGGGCGAACACAATGCTCAGGTGCTTGGCGATCTGGGCTACGACGCGGCGCAAATCACTCGGCTGCGTGAAGACGGGGCCATCTGAGCACCGCCGGGCGCTTCGGTTTTTCGAGCAACAAGCCGCGCACTGCGCAAACGCCGGGCAAAAGAAACCCCGAGAAGTGGGGAGACGACTCGGGGTTAAACGGGGTCTGCTTCGAGACCCGTAGCAGCAAGCGACAAGCACCGGAGCACAATGCTTGATCCTGCTGTTATGGGGTCTGACTGACAGGGATGCAGGAAGGTTCCCACAAAAAATATTTCATCTTTACAGGGCCGGACGCTTGTCCAGAGCTGCATTGCGCAACGCCGCAATGACGCAGGGTTCCAGCCGCCCTTCGGCGATCATCACGTCACGGTGCAGGCCGTCCACCACGTCGGTCAGCAAGCGCTTGTCGCTCAACTGGGCCTGATTGAATTCGCGTTCCACCACAATGGCGCCGCTGCTGTTCTTCAGCGTCACCAGACATTCACCATGGCTGCCGCGAGGGGTCAGCGTCACCTGATACGGGCTCAGAGCCTCACCGAGCAATAGACTGATACTTTCCATCTCGATCTCCACTCAATAGTCCGAAAACACAGTGCCTGGGGCGTGTTCACATTAAATGACCACCGGCCCGAGAAGAAAGTTCTGCCTGTCGCGCCCCAATCTCATGGGCCTGCGTCTGACAGAGCATGCACGGCGAAGATGACAGAAAAATAACCGCCGGTTTCAGACCTCGACGAGTTCCTGTGGTGTGATCAGATAGCTGTCCAGCAGCCCCCTCATCAACACTGCCGAGACCGGCGTCTGCAGACGCCCCAGCAGACGCAGACGTTGCTGGCGGAGCACCGGTTCCAGATCACTCAACAGGCTCTGCGCGACAGACCCCAGCAGAATCAGCGCGCGCGCCTCATGGTGGGCGGCCAAATGGTGAATCAGGGCCAGGCCATCGCCACCCTTGAGTTGCGGATCGCAAATGGCAATATCTACCGCACCGCGGTGCCCCAGAGAACACAAGGCTGACGAAAGCGAAGGCGCGGTCAAGACGTCGTAGATGCCGATGGCATTGAGCATTTGATGCAATGCCATCAGTTGGAACGGGTTGGGTTCAAGAATCAGAACTTTAAGCGAGCGCATGGGCGACCTCTGGAGCGATCATCGCGGACTCTCACCGCAGTTGTCGTTCACTCTAGGGCAGGCGTCTTAAGCCTCCCATCAGAAAAGTAGTCGCGTCTTGCAGGACATTTCCCTTCTTTATTGCAGACATCGGCAGCCGCTCTCGGTCCGGCGCTGGGTGATGTCGGTCCAGCCGCCCAACAAGCCGCGCAACTTGCCGTCGCCGCTGTAAAAAGGCACGGTCCACTGATAGACCTCTCGAGGTCCGCCATTGAATAGCAACTGGCGCTTGCTGAAGCGCGATTTGCGGGTCTGCAGCTGCGCGATGAATTCGTCGTGCAGCATCCGCGCGGTGGCTTCGGGAAATGCGTCAACCTCGATCAGCAAACGCCCCTGCATCTGATCCAGGCGCACCGACAGCGCTTCTTCGTAACTGCGGTTGCAGATGATCAGACGCCCCTGCAAATCGCGTACGAATACAGGGTCTGGCATGGAATCGATCAGAGCATGCTGAAAGGCCAGTTGATCACCCAGCTCCTTTTCCGCTTCACAGCGCAACTTGATCACCGCCGCCAGGCGTCTGTTCCATACCAACGACAATATTCCGAACACACCGATCACCCCCATCGCCCAGCATGCCCACTCGACCAGCCGCTCCCAGAGGGACGGCACCGGTGGCGGCGAGATGCCTTCGAGCCATTTGAGACGGATCGCCCGCAACTCGGCAGCCGGGAAAGCTTCCAGCGCCTTGTTGAGAATACTCAGCAGCTGCGGCATGCCTTTTCGCACAGCCAGATGATCGGCTTCCCACTTGCCTTCTACCAGTCCGCCGACCTTGAGCATGCCCAACGGATAAAGCTGCGCGCCGATTTCGTTTTCGATGGTCGCATAGGCTTCACCGCTTTCCACCAACGCTCGCGCTTCGGCGTAGGTCTTCACCGAACGGATTTGAATCGACGGGTAATCGCGCCGAATCACGTCCTCCAGGGCATGGCGGGCGGGTAACACCACAACGCGCTTGGCCAGCTGTTCGAAAGACTCCACCCTTGGGGTGTTGGCATGTCCGACAAAAACCCAGCCTGCCCCTCCAAAAGCATGACTGAAATCCAGAAACGCCTTGCGATCATCACTCATGGCCAATGTCGTACTGATGTCCGCGACCCCGCTTTGCAGACGTTCAAGCATATGATCGGTGGAGAACGACTCCTGATGCTCGAATTGCAGGCCCGTCATTGCACTGACGCGCTTGAGCACATCGTTGTTCAGGCCGCTCCATTGGCCGTGTTCGTCCTGAAACAGGTACAGCGGATATTGCACCGATGCCACCGTCACTCTGGGGTTGTCGCGGATCCACTGCCGCTCTTGCGCATCCAGCTCGACAGCCGCCACGTTGACCGCCGCATTGGCCTGATCGAGTGCCATCTGCGCCGCCACGCCGCTGTGCATCCATCCCAGCACCGCCAACAAAAACAACCAGCCCAGTGCCGGTTTCAAACCTCTGTAAAACAGCATTGCCATTTCCTTCGTGATCGACTCACCCGTCCTTCGTGGGTGAAAACCCGAGCAGTGTGGCAGCAGAAACAAAAAAGCCCGTCAGGAGACGGGCTTCAAAATGTGACAGCTTTTACTGGCTTAGAGTGGCTTGCCGCGGTTGCCGTGCTGACTGACAAAGGCTTGCACGGCTTTCAGGTCGTTTGGCAGCACGGTGCAGCGCTCGTTTCGCTCAAACAAATCAGAAAGATGTGCAGGTAGTTCGAGCGCTTTTCCTACACCCGCTTTCTCCACTGCCTCGGGAAACTTGACCGGATGGGCAGTGCCCAGAATCACCATCGGAATGTCCAGACTGCGACGGCACTCGCGCGCAGCCTTCACGCCGATGGCAGTGTGCGGATCAAGGACTTCACCGCTCTGCTCGTAGACGTCGGCGATGGTTTCGCAGGTCTGCGCATCGTCCACCGCCAGCGAGTCGAACAGCTTGCGCGCTTCGGTCCAGCGCTCTTGTTCCACGCTGAAGCTGCCATCCTTTTTGAACGAGTCCATCAAACCGGCAATCGCCGCACCGTTGCGACCGTGCAGGTCGAACAGCAGACGCTCGAAGTTCGACGAGACCATGATGTCCATCGACGGCGACAGCGTTGCGTGCAGGGTTTCCTTGACGTACTGATTGCCGCTCATGAAGCGGTGCAGGATGTCGTTGCGATTGGTCGCCACGATCAACTGGTTGATCGGCAGGCCCATGTTGCGCGCCAGGTAACCGGCGAAGATGTCGCCGAAGTTGCCGGTCGGCACCGAGAACGACACCGAGCGCGCCGGACCGCCCAACTGCAGCGCGGCATGGAAGTAGTAAACGATCTGGGCCATGATCCGCGCCCAATTGATAGAGTTCACCGCCACCAGACGCGTGCCTTTGAGGAAGCTCTGATCGGCAAAGCTGTTCTTGACCATTTCCTGGCAGTCGTCGAAGTTGCCTTCGATGGCGATGTTGTGGATGTTCTCGCCGAAGATCGTCGTCATTTGCCGACGCTGTACTTCCGACACACGCTGGTGCGGGTGAAGGATGAAGATGTCGACGTTTTCGCAATGCTTGCAGCCTTCGATGGCCGCCGAACCGGTATCACCGGAGGTGGCACCGACAATCACCACGCGCTCGCCGCGCTTTTCCAGCACGTAATCGAGCAGGCGACCGAGCAGTTGCAGGGCGAAGTCCTTGAACGCCAGGGTCGGGCCGTGGAACAGCTCAAGCACCCATTCATTACCGTTCAACTGACGCAGTGGCGCCACGGCGCTGTGGGCGAACACACCGTAGGTTTCTTCGAGAATCTTCTTGAAATCGGCATCCGGAATGCAGCCGGTGACAAACGGGCGCATCACCCGGAACGCCAGTTCGTGATAAGGCAGACCAGCCCAGGAAGCGATCTCTTCCTGAGTGAAACGTGGCAGATTTTCCGGGACGTACAGACCGCCGTCGGTCGCCAGACCAGCCAGCAGGACCTCTTCGAAATTAAGGGCCGGGGCCTGGCCGCGAGTACTGATATAACGCATAGGGGCAAACCTTTGGTTTGAGCTGCAAGCCTCAAGCTGCAAGCTGCAAGTCAAAGCCGAACCGCTTCGTCTTGCCGCTTGTAACTTGCCGCTTGCCGCTGCTTTTAGTTCAAATGTTCGACACGGATCCGTACAACCGGGCCATCGACGCCAGCCAGTGCTTCCAGCGCGGTGATCGCATCGTTGATACGCTGCTCGACCACGCGGTGGGTCAGCAGGATCATCGGCACGAGGCCGTCATGCTCTTCGACTTCCTTCTGCATGATCGATTCGATATTGATGCCGCGCTCCGACAGGATGCTCGCCACCTGAGCCAGTACGCCCGGATGATCCTTGGCGTGAATGCGCAGGTAGTAAGCGCTTTCGCAGGCTTCGATCGGCAGGATCGGATGCGCCGACAGCGAGTCCGGCTGGAAGGCCAGGTGCGGCACACGGTTTTCCGGGTCGGAAGTCATCGCGCGAACCACGTCGACCAGATCGGCGATCACCGAGGAAGCGGTCGGCTCCATGCCAGCGCCGGCACCATAGAACAGCGTCGAACCGGCGGCGTCGCCGTTGACCATCACTGCGTTCATCACGCCGTTGACGTTGGCGATCAGGCGATCGGCCGGAATCAGCGTCGGGTGCACGCGCAACTCGATGCCGGCGTCAGTGCTGCGCGCCACACCGAGGTGCTTGATGCGATAGCCCAGCGCTTCGGCGTAGTTGACGTCGGCAGTGGTCAGTTTGGTGATGCCCTCGGTGTAAGCCTTGTCGAATTGCAGCGGAATGCCGAAGGCAATCGACGCCAGAATGGTCAGCTTGTGTGCGGCATCGATACCTTCAACGTCGAAGGTCGGATCGGCTTCGGCATAACCCAGCGCCTGCGCTTCGGCGAGCACGTCTTCGAACGTACGGCCCTTCTCACGCATTTCGGTGAGGATGAAGTTGCCGGTGCCGTTGATGATGCCCGCCACCCAGTTGATGCGGTTGGCGGACAGGCCTTCGCGGATCGCCTTGATCACCGGAATGCCACCGGCCACCGCTGCTTCGAACGCCACGATCACGCCTTTCTCGCGTGCCTTGGCGAAAATCTCATTACCGTGAACGGCTATCAGGGCCTTGTTCGCGGTGACCACATGCTTGCCATTCTCGATGGCCTTGAGTACCAGCTCGCGGGCAACGGTGTAGCCGCCCATCAGCTCTATGACGATGTCGATCTCAGGGTTCGTGGCCACTTCGAAGACATCGTTGGTAATCGCAATACCGGTCGTCTGGAACTGAGGCTTTGGCGTGCGCGTGGCAATTTGTGCCACTTCGATTCCACGCCCGGCACGACGAGCAATTTCCTCGGCGTTGCGCTGAAGTACGTTGAAGGTACCGCCACCGACGGTCCCTAACCCACAGATGCCTACTTTGACCGGATTCACTGTGAACTCCCCATGAAACGGCCGACACAGGGTCGGCCGGAAAACAACCGCGTGCTCGCGGCTCTCTGTTGATGGCCCGGCGCTGTTGCCGCCGGACCACGATCGTCAACGGTTGCCCGTGACGATGCGAATTACTTCGCGCCCAGCGCCAGTTTGGCGACTTGTGGCGCAGGCTGGTAGCCCGGAATGACCTGGCCGTCGGCCAAAACGATGGCCGGTGTACCGTTCACGCCGATCGACTGACCGAGGGCGAATTGCTTGGAAACCGGGTTCTCGCACTTGGCGGCTTTGATTTCCTTGCCATCGACCATTTTGTCCATGGCAGCTTTCTTGTCCTTGGAGCACCACACCGCTTGCAGCTGTTCGTCACCCGGGGAATTCAGGCCCTGGCGCGGGAACGCCACGTAGCGCACTTCGATGCCGCGCTTGTTCAGCTCGGGCACTTCAGCGTGCAGTTTGTGGCAGTACGGGCAGGTGGTGTCGGTGAACACGGTGATGTGCGATTTGGTCTCGCCCACGGCCGGGTAGACCACGGTTTCGGCCACCGGGATGGCATTGATCAGTTTGGAAATGCCCAGGCGTTCGGTCTTTTCGGTCAGGTTGACCGGTTTGCCATTCGCGAGCTGATACAGGTTGCCCTGCACGATGTACTGGCCATCGGCGCTGGCGTACAGCACGCGGCTGCCTTTGAGTTTGACTTCGTACATGCCAGGCAGCGGGCTGGCACTAATGCTTTCGACCGGAACCTCCAGTTCGAGTTTTTCCAGGCTTTGACGAATGGCTTTGTCGGCCGCGTCATCGGCGACGGCAAAGGTGCTTACCAACGCAATGGCGGCGGCAGCGAAAATCTGGGTCAGACGCATGAGTACTCCTGAGGGCGGGCGTATGGAACGATCAGAACGCCCGTGCGAAACACCGGGTCATAACCGTCCATCGTGCAAACCGGCAAAGCCTAACACATAAGGCCGCGAGGGCCGAATGCGCCTGTCGCCACACACTCATGTGCAACTGACACATCTTCATGCTTGTACAACTGACCCACAACCACATGTGGCTGACACACATTATTGTGGCGAGGGGATTTATCCCCGATGTTTTGCGAAGCAGCCCTAAACCATCCACCGCGATCTTTCAGTCAAATCGAGCCAGCCGGGTTTGCGACTGCTGCGCAGCCGAACGGGGATAAATCCCCTCGGCACAGGTCAGTGTTTCAACATTATGGGATGTGTCAGCCGCGTGGGTGGTGTTTGGCATGCAAGTCCTGCAAGCGGGCGCGGGCGACATGGGTATAGATCTGCGTCGTAGACAGGTCGCTGTGCCCGAGCAACATCTGCACCACGCGCAGGTCCGCGCCGTGGTTGAGCAGGTGCGTAGCGAACGCGTGGCGCAAGGTGTGCGGCGACAGCGACTTGCTGATCCCGGCGACCCTGGCCTGGTGTTTGATGCGATGCCAGAACGTCTGCCGGGTCATCTGCTCGCCGCGCTGGCTGGGAAACAGCACATCGCTGGGGCGGCCACCGAGCAATTCGCTACGACCATCGCGCATATAACGCTCGACCCAGACAATCGCCTCCTCGCCCATCGGTACCAGTCGTTCCTTGCTGCCCTTGCCCATCACCCGCAGGACACCCTGGCGCAGGTTGACCTGCTCCAGCGTCAGGCTGATGAGTTCGGTCACGCGCAGGCCACAGGCATACAGGACTTCCAGCATCGCGCGGTCACGCTGGCCGATGGCGTCACTCAGATCCGGCGCCTTGAGCAGCGCTTCGACATCGGCTTCCGACAGCGACTTGGGCAACGGCCGACCCAGTTGCGGCATGTCGACGCGCAACGTCGGGTCGACGCTGATCAGTTTTTCCCGCAACAGATAGCGATAAAAGCCACGCACCCCGGAGAGAAATCTCGCGGTGGAGCGCGGCTTGTAGTTTTGCTCCAGGCGCCACGCCAGATGATCGAGGATCAATTCGCGGCCGGCATTGATCAGCTCGAGATTTTTCTCCTGCAACCAGCCGTTGAACAGCGCGAGGTCGCTGCGATAGGCGTCGCGAGTATTATCGGAGAGACCTTTTTCCAGCCACAAAGCGTCGAGAAATTGATCAATCAGCGGGTGGTCGATAGCAGACATGGATGCTCAGGGCAGGGCTTTTTCGCGCTGCGTGCAATTGGACAGAAAAGGGGCGTCAGTCTTTCATAGCCGGCCAGATCAAGAAACAGGCAGCTCCAATGAACGAGGCATTTAAGATGGATCCGGTAAATCGCAGGCAACAAAAAAGCAGCCCGTAGGCTGCTTTTTTCTGCATCGGAAGCTGGGCTTAAGCCAGTTTTTCCTTGATGCGTGCTGCTTTACCCGACAGGTCGCGCAGGTAGTACAGCTTGGCTTTACGTACGTCACCGCGACGTTTAACAGCCATGCTGTCGATCTGCGGGGAGTAGGTCTGGAAAGTACGTTCTACGCCAACACCGTTGGAGATTTTACGAACGGTGAACGCACTGTTCACGCCGCGGTTACGCTTGGCGATTACAACGCCTTCGAACGCTTGCAGACGGGAACGATCGCCTTCCTTCACTTTCACCTGAACGACAATAGTGTCGCCTGGGGCGAAGGTAGGGATTTCTTTGGTCATCTGCTCTGCTTCGAGTGCAAGGATGATTTTGTTGGTCATGCTGTGCTCCTAAGGTAAATCGTTCGATCTACCATCGATACGTTGTTAACTATCGTCCCGCTCGCGGATGTATTCCTCGAGCAGCTTCTTCTCTTCTCCAGAAAGCGAGCGGCTTTCCAGAAGATCGGCGCGTCGTTCATAGGTCCGACCAAGGGACTGCTGTAAACGCCAACGCCGGATATGCGCGTGATTGCCACTCAGCAACACGTCGGGAACACGCTGATCCGCATACACCTCCGGTCGGGTGTAGTGCGGGCAATCCAGCAGACCATCCGTAAAGGAATCTTCCTCAGCGGAATCCGCATGCCCTAAAGCTCCAGGCAGCAGTCGTGTAACCGCATCGATCAGGACCATGGCCGGCAGCTCGCCGCCAGACAGTACATAGTCGCCAATCGACCACTCTTCATCGACATGAGCCTCAATAAAGCGCTCGTCAATGCCTTCGTAGCGGCCGGCAATCAGGATCAATGCATCCGATTGTGCCAGCTCGCGTACCGCCGACTGAGTCAGTTGACGGCCTTGGGGGGACAGGTAAATCACCTTCGCCGCCTCCCCGGCTGCTGCCTTGGCCTGAGCCAGCGCATCTTCCAGGGGCTTGATCTTCATCACCATGCCCGGACCACCGCCAAACGGGCGATCGTCCACAGTGTGATGCCGATCCGTCGTGTAATCTCGCGGATTCCAACAGGTCAGCTGCAAGAGCCCCTGTTTGACCGCACGACTGGTGATGCCGTAATCGCCAATGGCGGAAAACATCTCGGGAAACAAACTGATCACTTCTACGCGCAAGTTAGCCACGTTCAGAAGTCCGCGTCCCAATCCACCTTCATCTCGCCCGCTTCCAGGTCGACGGCCAACACGCATTGCTCCGTATAGGGCAACAGGCGTTCGCGATCATCCAGGCTGCCAGCGCAAGGCTTGACGACCATTACATCATTGGCGCCGGTTTCCAGAAGATGATCGATTTTCCCGAGCAGTTGCCCAAGGGTGTCGATGACCTTCAGACCTTCCAGCTGGTACCAGTAGTACTCGCCTTCGGTCAATTCAGCGAACAGGTTGCGCGGCACGCAGATCTCATAACCGGCCAGAAGACGAGCTTCTTCACGATCATCGAGACCCTTGAGCTTGGCGACCAGGAACTTGTCGCTCCCGCGCCCACTGACCAGCTCGACCTGTTTGACATTGCCTTCGCGCTTGAGCGTCCAGGTTTTGTACTGCAACAGGTTTTCAGTCGGATCAGTAAAGGAATAAACCTTCACTTCGCCGCGAACGCCATGAACAGAATAAATTTTGCCAATAACGATCAAATCATCGGCAGGGGCTGGCGTCGCGTTCATATTGCTCAGGCCGCAGCCTTGGCAGATTCCTTCAACAACTGAGCAACGCGCTCAGAAGGTTGTGCACCAACGCTCAGCCAGTAGGCAACGCGCTCTTGGTTCACGGACAGACGGATTTCCTGACCACGGGCAACAGGGTTGAAGAAACCAACCTGTTCTTTGTGGGAGCCGTCACGCGGGTTACGCGAGTCGGTTACGGTCAGGTGGTAAAACGGGCGCTTTTTGGAGCCGCCAAGGGCAAGACGGATTGTTAGCATGTGAACATCGTTCCTGTAGTCGGTGCTGCAAATCTAAATGCACAGCGGGCATGGGTGCCCGAAAGGCCGCATATTCTAAGGAATATCCGGACTTTTGCAAATGACTTTTTCCGGCGCCCATGGCATGCCGTGCAGATTTGCATAGAGAGCCGTCGATAAAAACGGCCAGTCAGCTCCCGCCGAGTGCGGGTTTGCTGTTGATCCTGCGTCATTGCAGGGTCTGCGCCGGTGCGACGACCGGCGAAGTCTTTACATTTTCGGCATGCCGCCGCCGGGCAACATACCGCCCATGCCGCGCATCATTTTTGCCATACCGCCCTTGGCGGTGAATTTCTTCATCATCTTCTGCATCTGCTTGTGCTGCTTGATCAAGCGGCCGATGTCCTGCACCTGCGTGCCGGAACCCATGGCGATCCGGCGCTTGCGCGAACCGCTGATCAGCTCAGGGTCGCGGCGCTCGGCCGGGGTCATGGAATTGATGATGGCTTCCATCTGCTTGAACTGCTTCTCTGCGGCGTTCTGGGCATTGCCCATCTGCGACAGGTTGACGCCGCCGATGCTCGGCAGTTTGTCCATGAGCCCGCCGAGGCCGCCCATGTTCTTCATCTGTTGCAGCTGATCGCGGAAGTCTTCGAGGTCGAAGCCCTTGCCTTTCTTCAGCTTCTTGGCCAGTTTGTCGGCTTTGTCCTTGTCCAGCGTCGCTTCAGCTTGTTCGATCAGGCTGAGCACGTCGCCCATGCCGAGGATTCGCGAGGCGATACGCTCAGGGTGGAACGGATCGAGCGCTTCGCTCTTCTCGCCCATACCGATGAACTTGATCGGCTTGCCGGTGATGGCGCGCACCGACAGCGCGGCACCGCCACGGGCGTCGCCGTCGACCTTGGTCAGGATCACACCGGTCAGCGGCAGCGCATCGCCGAAGGCCTTGGCCGTGTTGGCGGCGTCCTGACCGGTCATGGCGTCGACCACGAACAGGGTTTCGACCGGGTTGATCGCGGCGTGCAGCGCCTTGATCTCGCCCATCATCTCTTCGTCGATGTGCAGACGACCGGCGGTATCGACGATGACCACGTCGATGAATTTCAGTTTGGCTTCTTTAATAGCCGCATTGGCGATGTCGACCGGCTTCTGGCTCAGGTCGGACGGGAAGAACGTCACGCCGATGTCGTTGGCCAGGGTTTCCAGCTGCTTGATCGCCGCCGGACGGTAGATGTCCGCCGAGACGACCATGACCGACTTCTTCTTGCGCTCTTTAAGAAAGCGCGCCAGTTTGCCGGCGGTGGTGGTTTTACCCGCGCCCTGCAGACCGGCCATCAGAATCACGGCTGGCGGAACGGCACTCAGGTTGAGGTCTTCGTTGGCCGCGCCCATCAGGCTTTCGAGTTCGGCCTGGACGATCTTCACGAACGCCTGGCCCGGCGTCAGGCTGCGCGACACCTCGGTGCCGACAGCGCGCTCCTTGACCGAATTGACGAAGTCCTTGACCACCGGCAGTGCGACGTCAGCTTCGAGCAACGCCATGCGCACTTCACGCAGGGTGTCTTTGATATTGTCCTCGGTCAGCTTCGCCTTGCCGGTGACATGGCGCAGCGTCTGCGAGAGACGGTCGGTTAAGTTTTCAAACATTGCGCGATCCTTTCAGGCCCTGTACGAACCGGGATAATGGCGGCCCAGACCGGAATCAACATGTGCTCGGCGAGCCTGCGGCGTGGGCAGGTCGCGGATTATAGCGAAGACTGCGGCCGGCGGACACCTCGCCGTCAGCTTGCGGAGTCTTTCGTGCCGTGGCGGTTCTATGCCAAACTCAGCGCCTTTCGGGCTCGCCTAACAGGATTTATGCTCCCCTTGTCACCCAGTTTGCTGACCACCCTCGCCGCCGCCCTGCTCTATGCCGCTGCGACCGTCTATCAAAGCACCCGCCTGGCCACCGGCGCCAAGGCGAACAAGCGCCTGCTGGTCAGCCTCGGCGTGTTCGCCGTGCTCGCCCACGGCGCCAGCCTGCTCACGCATCTGTTGACCCCGATCGGCCTCGGCCTGGACTTCTTCAGCGCCTCGAGCCTGATCGCCGCCGCAGTAATCGCCCTGACCCTGCTCGCCTGTTCACGGATCCCGGTGGAAAACCTGCTGGTGCTGCTGTTCCCGCTGGGCGCGATCACGGTATTGCTGGCGCAGTTCGCGCCGACCGGCACGGTGCAGATCATCGACGAAGAGCCGGGCATCCTCGCCCACATTCTATTGTCGATCCTCGCCTACGGCATGTTCACCATCGCCGTGTTTCAGGCATTGCTGCTGCTGGTTCAGGACCATCAGCTCAAGCACAAGCACCCGTCCGGGCTGATCAAGAACTTCCCGCCCCTGCAAACCATGGAAAGCCTGCTGTTCGGCTTTCTCTGGGCCGGCTGGACGCTGCTGTCGCTGTCGCTGATTTCCGGCTGGCTGTTCGTCGAGAACCTGTTTGCTCAGCATCTGGTGCACAAGACCTTGCTGGCCTGTCTGGCATGGATCGTCTTCAGCGTGCTGTTGTGGGGCCGCAACCGTCTGGGCTGGCGCGGCCACAAGGCGATTCGCTGGACCCTCGCCGGTTTCTGCCTGCTGATGCTGGCGTACTTCGGCAGCAAACTGGTTCGTGAATACATTCTGCACATCTGACGGGCGGCATAAATGGACGGTTTGCCCATAGGGCCGATGCTCGCGGTATTTGTCCTGCTGATTTTATGGTCAGGGCTGTTTACCGCCGTCGAAATCGCGCAGCAGCACCTGCTTGCGCAACGTATCGCCTCGCGCGCCAGCGATAAACCGCTGGCGAAGCTGAGCTTCCCGGTCGACAGCCTGATCCTCTGCAACACCCTGTGTCGCGCTCTCGCGGTGATCATCGCGACGCTGCTGGCGATTTTTCTCTGCGAAGAAAACGGCCCATGGGCGGCGTGCCTGGGCGCCGCTGGCATCCTGTTGGTGTTCGCCGATTATTTCCCGCGCACCGTGGCTCGGCGCTATCCGGATGCCGTGCTGGCGTTCGGCAATGCCCTGCTGACCGTGCCGATGAAAATCGTCTACCCGTTCGCGTGGCTGTTCAGCCGGGTCAGCGCTTTGTTGATGACCCCGTTCACGCGCAAGGCTCAGGTGGTGCAACAGAGCGAGGACGAGTTGCCGGCCGATCATGATGAGGATCACGACCATCCGGTCCGCACCCACCCGGTGTCGGGCATTCATGCGCTGGACAACATCACGGTCAACGACATTCTGGTGCCGCGCAGTGACGTCGACGGCATTAACCTCGACGATTCGATCGAAGAGATCATCGAGCAACTGCGCGAGAACAAGCGCACGCGTCTGCCGGTGTTTCACAGCGACATCAATCAGGTCGAAGCGGTGCTCAACACCCGTCAGATCGGTCATTTGCTCAGCAACGGTGGATTAACCCGCGAGGCACTGCTGGCCGCCAGCTACGAGCCCTACTTCGTCCCGGAAAGCACGCCGCTGCAACTGCAGCTGTTGAACTTCCACAAGCAGCAACGCCGCCTCGGCATGGTAGTGGACGAGTACGGTGAAGTGCTGGGCATCGTCACCCTTGAAGACATTCTCGAAGAGATCGTCGGCGAATTCGAAAGCGAGCACAGCCTCGACAACCCGCACATCCATCCCCAGGCCGACGGGCGTATGGTGATTGATGGCGCCGCGTCGATCCGCGACCTGAACAAGTGCCTGGGCTGGCACCTGCCAAGCGACGGGCCGAAGACGCTCAACGGCCTGGTCACCGAAGCGCTGGAAACTATTCCGGAAAGCGCGGTGTGCCTGAAGATCGGGCGTTATCGACTGGAAATCCTCGAGACCGAGGAGAACCGGGTGAGCAAGGTGCTGATCTGGCATACATCTTCTGCTCCTGCTTTGGTGCCCGCCAGATAAAAGATCAAAAGATCAAAAGATCAAAGATCGCAGCCTTCGGCAGCTCCTACTCTGCGATCTTTTGCGCTTGTTTGATCGTTAGCCCCCTTCCTATAATCGAGGCGCTTACCCAAGCGCCGTCGATCCCTGTGCCTACCCGGCACTGCCCGGATCCGGACTGTTTCCGCTGCAAACCGACGACTGTTCCTACTCGAAACAGCGCTCGCGCCCTACCCCACATCCCTGGGTGTTCGACCATAATAATTCGCTCCACTGGAGCTCATGACTGTCAGGGATCACCGCATGACGACCCATACCGCTTACAGCGAAACCGCGCCTGCCCAGCCGACCAATTCCGCCACCCGCGTGGCCACGGCAAGCTTCATCGGCACCGCCATCGAGTTCTACGACTTCTACGTTTACGCCACTGCTGCGGCGCTGGTGATCGGGCCGGTGTTCTTTCCGCAGACCTCCGGCACGGCGCAGATGCTTTCCGCTTTTCTCACTTTCGGCATTGCCTTCCTCGCCCGACCACTGGGCTCGGCGCTGTTTGGCCACTTCGGCGACCGCATCGGTCGAAAGTCGACGCTGGTCGCCTCGCTGCTGTTGATGGGCGTGTGCACCACCTTGATTGGCGTATTACCTGGCTACGACAGCATTGGTGCCTGGGCGCCGATTCTCCTATGCGTGCTGCGTTTCGGTCAGGGCCTGGGCCTTGGCGGTGAATGGGGCGGCGCGGCGCTGCTGGCCACGGAAAACGCGCCGAAGGGCAAACGCGCGTGGTTCGGCATGTTCCCGCAGCTCGGGCCATCGATTGGTTTTCTTGCCGCCAACGGGCTGTTCCTGACCCTCGCCATGACCCTGGATGACGAACAGTTCCGCAGCTGGGGCTGGCGCATTCCGTTTCTGCTCAGCGCGGCGCTGGTGATGGTCGGCCTGTATGTGCGCCTCAAATTGCATGAAACGCCAGTGTTCGCCAATGCGATCGCCCGTCAGGAGCGGGTCAAAGTGCCGCTGGTCGAGTTGTTCAGCCAATACTGGGCGCCGACCCTGCTCGGTGCGGCGGCGATGGTGGTCTGCTATGCGCTGTTCTATATCTCGACGGTGTTTTCCCTGAGCTATGGCGTATCCACGCTGGGTTACAGCCGCGAAACGTTCCTCGGCCTGCTGTGCTTTGCCGTGTTGTTCATGGCCGCAGCGACGCCATTATCCGCTTGGGCCAGCGACCGTTACGGGCGCAAACCGGTGCTGATCATCGGTGGCGTGCTGGCAATTCTGTCCGGATTTCTCATGGAACCATTGCTGACGCAGGGTTCGACCTGGGGCGTGGCGCTGTTTCTGTGCATCGAGCTGTTTTTGATGGGCGTGACATTCGCACCGATGGGCGCGCTGTTGCCTGAGCTGTTTCCGACGCATGTGCGTTACACCGGCGCTTCGGCGGCGTACAACCTCGGCGGGATCGTCGGAGCCTCGGCGGCGCCGTTCTTTGCGCAGAAACTGGTGGCGATGGGTGGGTTGAGCTATGTCGGCGGGTATGTGTCGGCGGCGGCGGTGTTGAGTCTGATTGCGGTGCTCTGTTTGAAGGAAACGCGCAATAACGATCTGAATCAGGTTGCCTGACAGATCGCTATCGCGGGCAAGCCCGCTCCCACAGGGTTTTGGGATTGGTCACAAATTCTGTGTTCACCCAATCCCATGTGGGAGCGAGCCTGCTCGCGAATAGCTGCCGCGACCCGGTTTACAGCTCGACAACAACCGCCTGCGACGCACGAGTCGCCTTGGCGCGAGCAGCCTCGATCGACTCATCACGCGCCAGCGCCACGCCCATGCGGCGCTGACCGTTCACTTCCGGCTTGCCGAACAGGCGCAGCGCGGTATCCGGCTCGCTCAGCGCAGCACCCAGATTGGCGAACGCAGTCTGGGTCGACTGGCCTTCGACCAGAATCACCGCCGACGCCGATGGACCAAACTGACGAATCAACGGTACCGGCAGGCCAAGAATGGCGCGGGCGTGCAGAGCGAATTGCGACAGGTCCTGGGAAATCAGCGTCACCAGACCGGTGTCATGCGGCCGTGGCGAGACTTCGCTGAACCACACCTGATCGCCCTTGATGAACAGCTCGACGCCGAACAGACCACGGCCACCCAGCGCTTCAGTGACTGCTTTGGCAACGCGTTCGGATTCAGCCAGAGCAATCGGACTCATGGCCTGCGGCTGCCAGGATTCCTGATAGTCGCCTTTCTCCTGACGGTGGCCGACCGGTGCGCAGAACGTGGTGCCGCCAATGTGGCGCACGGTCAGCAGGGTGATTTCGTAGTCAAAGTCGATGAAGCCTTCGATGATCACCCGACCTTTACCGGCGCGACCGCCCTCTTGCGCGTAATCCCAGGCTTTCTGCACGTCGTCGGCGCTGCGCAGCAGGCTCTGGCCCTTGCCCGACGAACTCATCACCGGCTTGACCACGCAAGGGAAACCCAGGTCCTGAACGGCTTTGCTGTAGTCCTCGAAGGTGTCGGCGAAGTGGTACGGCGAGGTCGGCAAGTCCAGCTCTTCGGCAGCCAGACGACGGATGCCTTCGCGGTTCATGGTCAGCTGCGCCGCACGCGCGGTCGGGATCACGGTGAAGCCTTCGGCTTCCAGCTCGACCAGCGTGGCGGTGGCGATGGCTTCGATTTCCGGCACGATGAAGTGCGGCTTCTCGGCTTCGATCACTGCACGCAGAGCAGCGCCGTCGAGCATGTTGATCACGTGGCTGCGATGGGCGACTTGCATGGCCGGCGCGTTGGCGTAGCGGTCGACGGCAATCACTTCAACGCCCAGGCGCTGCAGTTCGATTACCACTTCCTTGCCCAACTCACCACAGCCACACAGCAATACGCGGGTCGCGGTTGGCGACAATGGAGTTCCGATACGGGTCATCTCAGGTCCTCAAAGGAAGCGGATCATCGAGGAAAGCCACGCAAGTGCGCTTTCCATGGGGAGAAAGCGCGGCATTTTACATGAACCCGAGGGTTTGGCTTCAGCTGGCGACAGCCTGTTTGCGATCACGCCAGGCCATGATCAGCCAGACGGCGGTGACACCAGCGAACTTGGAGGCCAGCGCGGTGATGATCACCGGCGGCGTCAAGGCGTCGATCATGCCGAAAAAGATGAAGGTATCCAGCGGAATGCTCAGCGCCGAACTGATCCACAGACGGTCGCGCAACGGCCGCTTGGTGATGCTGAATACCAGCCAGTCGATACATTCGGAGACTGCGAACGCCGTGGCACTGGCCAGTGCGATGGAAGGGTCAGAGGTGATGTAGGAAAGCACCAGTGCCGCCAGCATCGCCACGATCGCGCCATGACCGAAGCGCGTTTGCACCATGTCGCGCAGCACGAACACCAGGCCGCCCCATGCGGACCAGATGATGTCCAGGTGCGGTGCGGTGGAAAAGGCGAAGTTGATCAGCACGACGCTGCTGATGTAGGCGATGAGGAAGATCATGGGGGCGGCCTGTAAATGTGGCGCACAGGTTACTTGAGCGCTGGTATTGCGCCAATAGGTGCGGTGACAGGACCGACGTCTTCGCGAGCAGGCTCGCTCCCACAGTGGAACGCATTTTCAAGGTGGGAGCGAGCCTGCTCGCAAAAGCGGTGGTTCAGACGCCTGACTTCGCGGGAATCATCCAGACCAATCCACTCGCCTTCGCCCGTTCATGACACAACCCCAGCACCACCCGGCGCTCGTCATTGTTCATGCGGCCCCAGCGGGTGATCTCGGCGACTGTGCGCTGGCACCCGGTGCAGACATCATCCTCATCCAGCGCGCAAATATTCACGCACGGCGAGGCGACGGGTCGTTCAACAGTCGTCATTGTTCCTGCTCGACCAGATCGCGGGCGTAACGCTGCGAGTTATGCACATAGTGCGCGGCGCTGGCTTCGAGCATCTTCTTTTGCGCCTCGGTCAGTTCACGTACGACTTTGCCCGGCGAGCCCATCACCAGCGAACCGTCGGGAATTTCCTTGCCTTCGCCGATCAGCGAATTGGCGCCGATGATGCAGTTCTTGCCGATCTTCGCGCCGTTGAGAATCACCGCGTTGATGCCGATCAGGCTGTAATCGCCGACCGTGCAGCCGTGGAGCATCGCGTTGTGGCCGATGGTCACGCCGGTACCGATGGTCAGTGGATAACCCATGTCGGTGTGCATCACCGTACCGTCCTGCACGTTGCTGTTCTTGCCGATGAGGATCAGTTCGTTGTCGCCGCGCAATACGGCGTTGAACCAGACGTTGGCGCCCTCTTCCAGGCGAACCTTGCCCACCAGCACGGCATTGGGCGCGACCCAACTCTGTGGATGGGTTTCGACACGGGCGTCGCCCAGGCTGTATTTCATCTTGTTTTCCTCGGGGCTCACGGCCGTTCGAACGACGGCTCAGGTATCGATAAAGCTTTTCGGCGGTCTGTGCAGGCTGATTTTGGCGTCATAGAGCAGGTTGATCAACTCGACGATCATGATCGCCGTCAGGCCCCAGATCTTGTACTCGCCGAAGCGATAGCTCGGCACGTACCAACTGCGGCCCTGATAGTCGATGCGGTGGGTATGCTCGCGGGGATCTTTGCGGAAGAATTCCAGCGGCACGCTGAAAACGGCGGCGATCTCGGCATCATTGGGCTGGTATTCGACAAAGTCGGGAATCACTCCGACATACGGCGTTACCTTGATGCCGTGCAGGGAGATCAGCGGACTCAGCGGGCCGATGACTTCAACCAGGCCCGGTGGCAGGCCGATCTCTTCCTCGGCTTCGCGCAGCGCGGTGAATATGAGGTCCGGATCTTCCGGGTCGCGGCGCCCTCCGGGGAAGGCAACTTCGCCGCCATGGGTCGAAAGCCCGCTGGCGCGCAGGGTCAGGACCAGTTCCGGTTCGTCACTGCGGGTGATCGGCACCAGCACGGCGGCTTCGGGGAAACGTGCGTCGGTCTCCAGCGTGCGCGGTGTGTGGTTGCTTACCCTATGCAGTAGCTCGTCCAGCATGAGTGTTCTCGATCGGTGCCTTGCTCCGCATCATGCACCAATCAAAGCGAGCGCCCAAGCCCCCGAAACCCGTCGTGTCGCGAAACGACAACTTGCCGACCGGCCCCGCTGCACGCCAAGATAGGCGCAGCATTCAGGAACCCGAGCATGAATTTTTGCAGCCACTGCGGTAACCCGGTCACCCAGCGCATTCCCGAAGGCGACTCGCGGCTGCGATTTGTCTGCGACCGCTGTCAGACTATTCACTATCAAAACCCCAATATCGTCGCCGGTTGCGTGCCGACCTGGGGGACGAAAGTGCTGCTCTGCCGCCGCGCCATCGAGCCGCGCCTCGGTTACTGGACGCTGCCCGCCGGTTTCATGGAAAACGGCGAGACCATCGAACAGGCCGCCATTCGCGAAACTGCCGAAGAAGCCTGCGCGCGGGTGCGCAACCTGAGCATCTACACGCTGATCGACGTGCCGCACATCAGCCAGGTGCATGTGTTCTTCCGCGCCGAACTGGCCGATCTGCAGTACGCGGCCGGTCCGGAAAGCCTTGAGGTGCAGCTGTTCGAAGAAGCCGACATTCCCTGGGACGAGCTGGCTTTCCGCACGGTCGGGCGTACTCTGGAATGCTTCTTCGCCGACCGGCGCAGCGAGGTTTACCCGGTGCGTTCGGAGTCGATTCCGCCATTGGTGCAGCCGGCGATCACTTGAGCTTCACGGCACCCTGCCGATAACCACACCTGCATCTATCACTCTGTGTCTGCGTCATTCTTGGGGAATTGTTTCAATGCGCTGGTTGCTTGCCCTGTTGTGCCTGTCGTTCGTCAGCGTTTCGCAAGCGTCATTCGTGACCACCGTGACGCCGTCCAATACTCCACTGATCGAAAAAGTCCTGGTACTCAAATCAGCCCATCAACTGCAGCTGATTGCCGACGGCAAGCCGCTGAAGACCTATCGCATTTCCTTGGGCAAGGGCGCGAAGAAAGGCCCGAAACTGATCGAGGGCGACAAACGCACACCCGAAGGTTTCTATTGGATCGACTGGCGCAAGACCAGCGACAAATTCAACCTGTCGATGCATATCTCCTACCCGAACATCAGTGATGCCGCCCGCGCTCGCCGTGAAGGTGTCGAGCCTGGCGGTATGATCATGATCCACGGTACCCCGGACTCGGCAGACAACCCGGAGCAGTTGTTCCACACCCTCGACTGGACCGATGGCTGCATCGCCATGCGCAACGTCGACATGCGTGAAGTGTGGAACCTGGTGCCGGACGGCACAATGATCGAGATTCGTCCTTAATCCCTGACCACTGGTCACCCGCAAAAAAATAAATCAAAAGATCGCAGCCTGCGGCAGCACCTACGGGGTGATACCACTTCCCACTGTAGGAGCTGCCGCAGGCTGCGATTTTTTGCTTTTCAACGATCATCGCTAATACCACTTAAAACCACCGCTCCCTAGACCCCCGATACTCGCGGGTTACAGGCCGTTTGCATGCGTTGACATGGTATTCAAGTGGTATTAATTTCCGTCGCACAAGCGAGCCACAACAATCCAATACTCGCGACGGAAACGACCTACATGAACGACCTCCAGACCCTACGTCCCGACGATTCCCAGCCGACGCCGCTGTACTTGCAACTGGCGCGCAATCTGGAAGCGGCGATTCATGCCGGGCAGTGGAAGGCCGAACAGGCGATGCCGTCCGAGCGCAACCTCAGCGACCAGCTCGGCATCTCCCGGGTCACCGCACGCAAGGCGCTGGAAGTCCTGCTGGAGCAAGGCCTGATCCGCCGCCTGCAAGGCTCGGGCACGTTCATCACCCCCCGCCTGGAACAACCGCTGTCGCGTCTTTCCGGTTTCAGCGAAATGCTGCGCCTGAAAGGTTTTGTGCCGAGCTCGAAATGGCTGGAGCGTGAAATCACCCTGCCGACTCACGAAGAACTTATCCGCCTCGGCCTGTCGCCTAACGACAAGGTGGCGCGCATGAAGCGCCTGCGCAAAGCCGATGACACGGTTATGGCGATCGAGATGAGCACCCTGCCCGCGTCGATCATGCCCAAGCCGCAAGCGGTGGGCGATTCGCTTTACGAATACCTCGACGGCATCGGCAAACCGATCGTCCGCGCCTTGCAGCACATCCAGGCGATCAATGCCTCGGACGAGTTCGCCGCACTGGTCGGCATCGCCCCCGGCACCGCCATGCTGCTGATGACCCGCGTCGGTTATCTGGAAGACAACACGCCGATCGAAGTCACCGACACCTATTGCCGCAACGACTACTACGACTTTGTGGCAGAGCTGCGCCGCTGAGAGCGGCCCCAAGCGAGAACGAAAATGTCCGAAGACAACATCCTCACCGCCAGCGGCTGGATTCGCGGCCGGCTGATCCACGCCCACGGCAAAGTCGTGGCAATCGAAGGCGAGCCCTGCGATCCGGCCGACAACGACCTGCCCTATCTGCTGCCGGGTTTCATCGACCTGCATGTGCACGGCGGCGGCGGCAAAGACATTATGGAAGGCGCCGAGGCCTTCGAAACCATCAGCAAAACCCATGTGCGTTTCGGCACCACCTCGCTGTTGGCCACGACCATGACTGCGCCGAGCGCGGAGATCGCAAATGTCCTGAAAGAGGTAGGAGAATTCTGCGAACAGCGTCCGAAAGGCGCCGCGCGTGTTCTTGGCGTGCACCTTGAGGGCCCTTACATCAACCCGGGAAAACTCGGCGCTCAACCGAACTTCGCCCACACCGCATTGATGGCCGAAGTCGAAGAATATCTTGCACTGGCGCCGATCCGCGTCATCACCATTGCCCCGGAAATCGCCGGTCACGATGGGTTGATTCGCGAGCTGAGCAGCCGTGGCATCCGCATGCAGATCGGCCACACCCTCGGCAGTTACGAGGAAGGCGTCGCGGCGCTGGCTGCCGGCGCCAGCAGTTTCACTCATCTCTATAACGCCATGAGCCCACTGCATCACCGCGAGCCAGGCATCGTCGGCGCGGCGCTGGCCCACGCCAAATACGCCGAGCTGATTCCCGATCTGCTGCACGTGCATCCCGGCGCGATTCGCGTGGCCCTGCGTTCGATCCCGTGCTTGTACTGCGTCACCGATTCGACCGCCGCCGCCGGCATGCCCGACGGTGAATACAAGCTCGGCAGCCACACCGTGACCAAATGCCTGGGGGGCGTGCGTCTGCCCGACGGCACGCTGGCCGGCAGCACCCTGACCATGGATCAGGCCCTGCGCAATCTGGTGAAGATCGGTTTGCCGATCGCCGAAGCCTCGCAGCGTCTGTCGCAATTTCCCGCCGACTACCTCGGCATTACCGAACGCGGGCGCCTTGCCCCCGGCGCCTGGGCCGACTGCGTGCGGCTCGATCGCTCACTCACACTGACCGCCGTCATGGTCGAAGGAGAAGACATTGACTTCAAAAATGCTTGAAGAGGCGCTGTCCTCGTTCGAGGCTGTGCAAGCCCAACTGCAACAACTCGACGCGCCGATGATCGAGATCGCCGGGCGCCTGCGCCGGCAGCCACCGCAAGTGGCGATGACCGTCGCCCGTGGCAGCTCCGACCACGCGGCGAGTTACTTCGCCTACCTGACCATGCAGCAACTGGGCGTGCCGGTGGCCTCATTGCCGATGTCGGTGGTGACCATGCAGCAGGCGCCACTGAAAGTCAGCGGTCAGGTTGCCTTTGCGTTTTCACAGTCGGGACAGAGCCCGGATCTGGTCAACAGCCTGCGCCTGTTGCGCAAGCGTGGCGCGCTGAGCGTGTCGATGGTCAATGCCGCCGATTCGCCACTGGAGGCGGCCTGTGAATTCAGCCTGCCACTGCTCGCCGGCACGGAAAGCAGCGTCGCCGCGACCAAGAGTTTTATCGCCACCCTCAGCGCCAGCGCGCGTTTGATAGCGCACTGGAAAGAGGACAGCGAACTGCTGCAAGCCCACAACGCCCTGCCAGAGGGCCTGCGTGAAGCAGCGAAACAGGACTGGAGCGTGGCCATCGAAGCCCTGCGCGATTGCGAGCGCCTGATGGTGATTGGCCGTGGCGCCGGTTTCGCCATTGCTCAGGAAGCGGCGCTGAAGTTCAAGGAAACCTCGGCGATTCAGGCCGAAGCATTCAGCAGCGCCGAAGTCCGTCACGGCCCGATGGCACTGATCGACGAACACTATCCGCTGCTGGTGTTCGCCCCACGCGGCGCCGAGCAGGCCGGCCTGCTGAGTCTGGCGGCGGAAATGCGCCAGCGCGGCGCCCGGGTCTTGCTCGCCGCGCCGGATGACATCAGCGAACGCGACCTGACCCTGACCCGCGCCGAACACCCGGCCCTCGATCCGATTCTGGCGATCCAGAGTTTCTACGTGATGGCCGCGGGCCTGGCCGTGGCCCGAGGCATGGACCCGGATCAGCCGCGCCACCTCAGCAAAGTGACCCGCACGCATTGATAGCGGCGAAAGGACCTAACTCTATGTAGGAGCTGCCGAAGGCTGCGATCTTTTGATTTTGATTCACAAAAAACAAGATCAAAAGATCGCAGCCTTCGGCAGCTCCTACAAGGATCAGCGAAATTACTGATGAGACCCAGCCATGCCCGACAACAATAAAGAGCTGACCCTCAGCGCCCCGCTCAGCGGTCCCGTGCTGACGCTCGCCAACGTCCCGGACGCGGTGTTCGCCAGTGGCGCGATGGGCGACGGCATCGCCATCGACCCGCTCAACGACACGCTGTATGCGCCCTGCGCCGGCGTGGTCATCCACGTTGCGCGCAGCAGCCACGCAGTGACCGTGCGCGCTGACAACGGTGCGGAAATCCTCCTGCACCTGGGCCTCGACACCGTTGAATTGAACGGCGAAGGTTTCGCCATGCTGGTCAAGGAAGGCGATCGCGTCAGCCTCGGTCAGCCGCTGCTGCGTTATGACCTGGACAAGGTCGGCCAGCACTGCAAAAGCCTGGTCAGCCTGCTGATACTGACCAACAGCGCGGATTTTCAGGTGCGGCCGATCACCCTCAAAGCGGTGAAAGTCGGCGAGCCGTTGCTGCACATCATCGCGCGTAATGTGGTGGCGGCGAATACCGATATAACCAGTGGGCCCGAGGCTCGTGGTCAGGCGCGCGTCGCTCATCGCGGCGGCTTGCATGCGCGTCCCGCTGCGCTGATCCGCCAAACCGCGCAGGGTTTCAGCAGCCATTCACAGCTGCACTTCAACGGCAAATCGGCGCCGTGCAACAGCCTGATCGGTTTGATGGGGCTGGCCATTGGTGAGCAGGATGAAGTGCAGGTCAGTTGTCAGGGGCCGGACGCCGATGCCGCATTGCAAGCGCTGCTCAGCGCATTGGCCACGGCGCTGCCGGACGATCATCACGCGCAAGCGCCGGTCAGCACTGCGGCGCTGAAACGCCCGGCCGAGGCTGGCGTGTTGCACGGTGTTTGCGCGGCGCCGGGGCTGGTCGCCGGGCCGTTGTTTCGCTTGAACGCGATCACTCTGCCGGCGGATGCGGGCCATCACGATCCGCTGCAACAGCAGCAGACTCTTGAAACGGCGTTGAACGCGGTGCGCAGCGAAATCGCCGCCACCCTCGCTCAGGCGAAAAAGCACCAGAACACCGACGAAGAAGCGATCTTCGCCGCACACATGGCGCTGCTCGAAGACCCGGCCCTGCTCGACTCCGCCCAGCAATTTATCGAACAAGGCACCGCAGCGACCCATGCCTGGAGTCAGTCGATCGACACCCAGTGCGACATGCTGCAAGGCACCGGCAGTCCGCTGCTGGCCGAACGCGCCAACGATTTGCGCGACCTCAAGCAACGCGTCCTGCGCGCTCTGCTTGGCGAGGCCTGGGGATACCAGGTGCCGGCCGGCGCCATTGTTGCCGCCCATGAACTGACGCCATCGGATCTGCTGCAACTCAGCGCGCAAGGCGTCGCCGGGTTGTGCATGGCCGAGGGCGGCGCGACCTCGCACGTAGCGATTCTGGCGCGCGGCAAAGGTCTGCCGTGCATCGTCGCTTTGGGCGCGCAATTGCTTGAGCAACCGCAAGATCAGGCCGTGGTGCTCGACGCTGACGGCGGGCGCCTCGAATTGACGCCAAACGCCGAGCGCCTGAGCGAAGTGCAACAGGCACAAATCGAGCGTCGGCAGCGTCGCGACAGCCAACAGGCCAAAGCCCATCTACCTGCAGAAACCCGCAATGGCGTGCACATCGAAGTGGTCGCCAATGTCGCCTCAAGCAACGAAGCGGCAGACGCTTTTGTCAACGGTGCCGATGGCGTCGGCCTGTTGCGCACCGAGTTTCTCTTCGTCGATCGCCAGACGGCACCGGACGTCGAAGAACAGCGCAGCGCGTATCAAGCGGTGATCGATGCCATGGGCGACAAGCCGGTGATCATCCGCACCATCGACGTCGGTGGCGACAAGCAACTCGACTACCTGCCACTGCCGCCCGAAGCCAACCCGGTGCTCGGTCTGCGCGGCATTCGACTGGCGCAGGCGCGGCCGGAAATTCTCGATCAGCAACTGCGCGCGCTGTTGCAGGTCAAGCCGTTGTCGCGTTGCCGGATTCTGTTGCCGATGGTCACCGAGGTCGACGAACTGCTGCACATCCGCCAGCGCGTCGATGCACTGCGGCTTGAACTGCGCATTGCCGAGCGCCCGGAGATCGGCGTGATGATCGAAGTCCCCGCCGCCGCGCTGCAAGCCGAACAACTGGCCGAACACGCCGACTTCCTCTCGATCGGTACCAACGATCTGTCGCAATACACCTTGGCCATGGACCGCGATCACGCCGGGCTGGCCGCGCGGGTCGATGCCCTGCACCCGGCGTTGCTGCGTCTGATCGCCATGACCTGCGAAGGCGCGGCGGTGCATAAGCGCTGGGTCGGTGTCTGCGGCGCCCTCGCCTCCGACCCGCTGGCGACGCCAGTGTTGATCGGCATCGGCGTCACCGAACTGTCGGTGAGCCCGGTGCAGATCGGTGAAATCAAGGACCGTGTGCGCCAGTTGCACGAAGCCGAATGTCAGCGCCTGAGCCGCGACCTGCTCAAGCTCTCCAGCGCCGCCGCCGTTCGCCACGCCTGTCATCAACATTGGCCTCTGCGCTAACAAAAACAACAAGGACAAACGCCATGTACCAACTCTTCATCGAAGGCCTGCAACGCCTGGGCCGCGCGCTGATGCTGCCGATCGCGATCCTGCCGATTGCCGGCCTGCTGCTGCGCCTGGGCGACACGGACCTGTTGAACATCGCGATCATTCACGATGCCGGGCTAGTGATCTTCGCCAACCTGGCGATGATCTTTGCCATCGGCATCGCCGTCGGTTTCGCCAAGGACAACAACGGCACCGCCGGCCTCGCCGGGGTGATCGGTTATCTGGTGATGATCTCCACGCTCAAGGTGCTCGACTCGACCATCAACATGGGCATGCTCGCCGGGATCGTCAGCGGCCTGATGGCCGGCGCGCTGTACAACCGCTTCAAGGACATCAAGTTGCCGGAGTATCTGGCGTTCTTCGGTGGCCGGCGTTTTGTGCCGATTGTCACCGGGTTCGCGGCGGTGGGTCTGGGCGTGCTGTTCGGCTATATCTGGCCGCCGATCCAGCACGGTATCAACGCGTTCGGCGCGCTGATGATGGAAAGCGGCAGCCTCGGCGCCTTCGTTTTCGGCGTATTCAACCGCCTGCTGATCGTCACCGGCCTGCACCACATCCTCAACAATATGGCGTGGTTCGTTTTCGGCAACTTCACCGATCCAACCACTGGCGCGCTGGTGACCGGCGATCTGTCGCGCTACTTTGCCGGCGATCCCAAGGGCGGCCAGTTCATGACCGGCATGTTCCCGATGATGATCTTCGGCCTGCCCGCTGCATGTCTGGCGATGTACCGCAACGCCTTGCCGGAGCGACGCAAGGTGATGGGCGGGATCTTCCTGTCGATGGCGCTGACCTCGTTTCTCACCGGCGTGACCGAGCCAATCGAATTCGCCTTCATGTTTCTCGCGCCGTTGCTGTTCCTGCTGCATGCGCTGCTGACCGGGCTGTCGATGGCAATCACCAACGGCCTGAACATTCATCTGGGCTTTACCTTTTCCGGTGGCTTCATCGACATGATTCTCGGCTGGGGCGAGTCGACCAATGGCTGGTTGGTGGTGCCGGTCGGGCTGGCCTACGCGGCCATCTATTACCTGGTGTTCGACTTCTGTATCCGCCGCTTCAACTTGAAGACGCCGGGGCGCGAAGACGTGGCCACGGCAGAAAAGGCCGTGCTTTCGGAAACCGAACGCGCCAGTGCCTACATAAAGGCACTGGGCGGCGCAGAGAATCTGCTCACGGTCGGCGCCTGCACAACGCGACTGCGCCTGGAAATGGTCGACCGCAACAAGGCCTCGGATGCCGAACTGAAAGCGCTGGGCGCAATGGCCGTGGTGCGCCCAGGCAAGGGTGGCAGCTTGCAGGTGGTGGTCGGGCCGCTGGCCGATAGCATCGCTGATGAAATCCGCCTGGCGATGCCAGCGCTGGGCCGTATGGCTTTGGTGGAAACCGCAGTGGTCGCCGATGAGCCGAAGACCGTTGCGCTCACCAGCAACGAGGCGCAGCAATGGCTGAATGCCGTGGGCGGCAGCGACAATGTGCTGCAACTCGATTGCATCGCGATGACCCGGATTCGCCTGCAACTGGCCGATGGCAAGGCGTTGTCGGAGGCGCAGTTGAAAGCGCTGGGATGTATGGGCGTCAGCCACTTGGACGGCGGGGTCTGGCATTTGCTCGTGGGCGACAGAGCAGCGAGTTTGAGCGCAGCGATCGAAGGGTTGGTCAGTCGCCGGGAAATCAACGCGCAGGTTTGAACCGGCGGTGATTGGCGGGCCTCGACGCGAGCAGGCTCGCTTCCAAAGTTCAAAGCATCGGCCTGTGGCCCGCCGTGCGACAAAGCGCGACACGCACGGCGGGCTATTTTTCCGCCGGCAAACCAATACATATCTACCACCCTCCTCTCGCGCACTCTCGGCATGCTCGGTGTTCATCCCACACGCATGGAGAGCGTGCCCATGAGCACATCCACCGCCCCGACGTTCGATGAGATCAGAAGCGATCTCAATCAGATCGGGCATCACTTTTTCAATCTCGAAAACGCGCTGTTGCCAGAGCAGAAAACCACGACCGAACAAGGCTATCTGAACCGCATCAACGGCTTGCTCAAGAGCCATCGCGAACAGTTTGTGCGGCGCAGCCGTGCGCTGTATCAGGCCCTGGCAGACAGCGATCTGCAGAGCAGTAGTGGCAAGGCCCTGGTGGCGGGCCTGAAAAACACCCTCGATACGACATTGCTGGACATGGATCTGCGTGACCAGATCGACGGAAAATCCGCAAAGTCTTTTCTGACCTACGATGCAGGGTTCACCGCGCTCGAGCACGAGGCGCGGCAGGCTGTAAAAGATCGCCTGCTGCACCCCGACGCCGGCGCGCTGCTGGAAAAACCCACCCTGGGCCCGGCCCTGCGACCGGCAGCCTACGCTGTGCAATTCAGCTACCAGGGGCAAACCGTCGAACTCGCCGGCGCTTTTGTGGTGACTGAAAAAAGCAGCCCGACGCTCGATGGTCTGGTCACCACACAAAACGTCGGCGACGTGCTGTTGTTCACTCCTTCGCGAGGTATAGAAGCCTTCGACTCGCTGGAAGATCTGGATGCCCGGCTGTTGCACTACCTGCAACACCCCGCCAGCCGCGAGGAATTCCAACAAATGCTGCCCGTGCGTTATCACGACTTGAGCGCAGCCGGCATCTGGCCGTTGCAACTGTCTTTGATCGACAGTCAGCCGCTGTTCGAGCGCGCCTGTGACACCCTCGCCGATAAACGCACGCAAGACATCGAACGGGCGTTGAGCTTCGTCGACAATTCTCAACAGGACCCGGCGCAATTGCTCGCCGCCCTCGACCGTGCCATCGCCGTTGCGCTACCGGAGCTCACCCCGCGCCTCGAATTGCGTGCCCAGACGCTGTTCGAACGGCATTTGCGTAACAGCGCACCGGACTGGTTTCGCAGCGCCAGTGCCACCCGGCAGGCCGAGCTGGCAGAGCATGTCGGCAACTATCAACAGGCGCGACAGAAACTGCTCGACCTGATGGGGCCGCTGGTCAGCCTGACGGCGCTCGCTCGCGAACAATGGCTGCAGCGTCTGAGCGATGACCTGGAAATCGACGATCTGGACATCGATAAACTGCAGATCAGCACTGATCGGCGCGTGCCTGGATTCGGCGTCTATGTTCATCAGCGCAGCCTGCTCGACCTGTCGCTGCGAGGCCCGCACACCGGCGATGAATTGCCGGGCTCGGAATTCCTAAGGCACACCACGCTCAGGTATGACCATGCGCCCCTGCCGCCGGAATTCGCCGACCTGACGCCCGCCTGGCTGGTCGAGCAGGCAATCGACTTGCAGCCTCGCGTCGACTTCGCTCAGTTGCAGCGCGACATGCATGCCCGACGCACCGTCCGACCAGCCATCGAGCATATGCTCGACCAAAGGATCGTCGCCCTGGCCTACAGCGCCATGTTGCAGGGGCATCTGCTCGACAGCGACGTACAAATGATCCAGCGACTGCGCAACGCCAGTGACCTTCACTTGCAGGCCGCAACACTGTCCTTGCACGGTGCACAATTGCAGGATCTGTGGGTACTGCGCGAGTCCAGCGCCACTGGCGCCGTGAAACGCGTATTGCTGTGCACTCCACAAGCGCCACGCGACCGGCAGTTCCAGGCTTTCGACAGCGAAATCGAATGCCAGACCCACGTGCTCGACTGGGCGAAGAGCCTCAATGACCCCGAGAGCATGGCTGGCTACCTGCTCAATCGCGCGCCAATGCGCTTTCGTCCGAGTATGCGCAAGGTACTGTCCGCGCTGAGCTTCAAGCCTGAGGCCAAGGAATACAAAAAGGTCACTTTCGAGCACTGTGGCAGCCATCTCGATTGCCTGCACGCAATGGCTGAGCACGTGCTGTCGGCGCGAATCGATGACTACGACTTCAACACGCCGCTATGGTATCGCCAGACCACCGCCGCCCACCGCAGACAACTGACGACCCTGACCGAAGGCGCCGAGAACACCTTGCGCGCATTTGCCAAGCATCCGTTATCCGGCAGCCGCTTTCCGGCCTTCGATGCTTTCGTGCACAAGCACGCAAAGATCAGCCTGAACCGCTTGCTTAAACGCCCGGACAATGATGTCGACCCGGACACCGTCTGGGCCTACTTACCGATGTCGGTCATTCCGGCGTTGACCCCCAAGCCGCTGACCTACACCGAGCTGTATCGTGACGGCTATGCCGACGGGATCGGTTTCCTCGATGCAAAATTTTCCCGATCGGCGCGCTTCAAGGGGCCGGAGGGGATCGATGTCAGCAGCCTCACTGCGCAGAATGTCGCGCGCTCGGTCACCGGGGTCTGGATTGGCAAACGCTATACCGACAAAGTCAAAGCCGAACTGCAGAGTCCAGCCAGCAAAGGCTATGTGCTCCGGCGCAACACCATCATGGCCATTACTCAGCGGCAAATGAAAAGCGCTGCCCTGGAATGCCAACTGCAGGGGCATATCAGCTCCAGCGATCGGCAATGGCTGGAGCGGAGCATCGCCAGCATGGACGACACTTCGCCGCCAACGCGCACTCGCTATCCGATCCACCGGCTGATGATTGACGGTGAATGGGTCATCGATACCTGGTTGTTCAGCCACGACAAACAGCCGGCGCTGCTCTACACCCCGGATGCCCCCGACGGTGTCGCTTTTCGCGAAGCGCGGCTATTCAATTACCTGCTCAAGCATACCGATGGGCTGATCGAATATCTGACAGTCAGGGTCGGGGTCCAGGCTCAGAAGCGGGTCCGTACGTTTCTGGAAACGGCCAAAAAGGACCTGCCACAGGAGATCAACCGAACCACGCCAGGTCCAGCCCGCTATGACCCGACGACGTCGATAGATCCAGTCAAGGACCTGCGCAATGTCCTGTATGACATGAAGCTGCAACGCAAGATCGATGATGTCCACGCCACCACCACCAGCCGGGCACAGATGATCAGCGGCGTGCTCTGGACTTGCCTCGAATGGGTTACCGCCATCGCGACCGCGCCTTTTCCTTTGTTGAGTCTGAGCACGGGACTGTTGCTGGCGTTCAAGGACGCCATGCTGGCGCTGCACGCGTATCGCCAAGGTGAACAGGGCGAAGCATTCATGCACCTGCTCGGTTATATGTTCAACAGTGCCGGCGCAGTGCTGACCGACCTGCGTCCAACTCTGCGCTCACTCAAACCGCTCAACCGACCGCTGCGCCAGACCGCCAGGGCCGCCAGCATAGAGCAGCAACAGACAGTTACGCTGATTGACCGGGTTGCAGCCACACCGCAGCGGGATGACATGGGTACGGTGATGTTCAGGGGGAAGCTCTACTGGGCCAGTCACCAACCCGACGCGCTCGGCCGTTACTTGTTGTACACCACTGTGCCCGGCAGCCCGGAGCTGGTATCGACTGGCATCCTCACCGTGCGCAACGCGGACGGCATGATGGTGCGCAGCGGTGTGGCCGGCGGCGCGCCAAAATATGACGCTGTTCCAGAAACGCCGGGGCCGCATAAAGATTATGGTGTCGCGCCCGAACATTGGGACAACGTCAAAAAAGTAATGGATCCGGAGTCCAGAAGTGAGGCCCTCAAAGACAGCGTGGCTTTCATGGCGCGGCCACATTCAATGCTTGCCCAGACTGTCGAGAAACTTTCCAAGACACGCACAGCCTACCTGGAGCAAGTGCAAACACTCACCAAAGACGCCATCCGACATTTCGCTGAACTCGCGCCATTGCCCGCTCGCGCTCAGGTCGCTGACGTTGCCGCCGACAGCACATTTGCACAGCTGATCACCAGCGATGCGTGCAAGGGGAAAAATCTGGTCATCGGCGCCCAACCCGGTTCGATCGCCAGTAAACAACTGCTGATCGATAATCTGGACGCGCTCGCTGCCAGTGGCTTCAAGCGTCTCTATGTGGAATATCTGGCGGGCGATGTTTTCCATCCCAAGCTGGAAAAAATGAACAAAGGTCGAAGCTGGAAAAATATCAAAAAACATCTTGAAACCATGGATGCGGCACTAGGGCATGGGAAGGACGCCGCCTTCTCCTATCTGGGGCTGGTACGCACGGCGCGGGAAAAGGGCTTTAAAATCAGTGCGCTGGATGCCTCTACCAGTTATGAACTGGAGCACGCCATGGTGTTGTCAAGAATTTCGCCATTGACGCCCCGCAGTAACAGCATCAGGAATTTCTACTCGCACAAGGCCCTGGCTGCCGATATCGCCGATGCGCCGCAGGAACGCTGGATCGTCCTCACCGAACAGTCACGCATGTGCACCTTCGACAAGACTCCGGGGCTGGCCGACCTGCATGACGCCGTTGCTGTGCGTGTCGAAGATGTCGACTTGTATCAACCCGCACGCGTAAGCAGGGATGCGCTCGGTGCCACCGTCGGAGAGGCGAAAGCGCAAGGTGATTTTCTCGTGCAAATGCCGAGCACGTACAAGGCGCCCCGGCCAGTGTCCAGGCCCGCAGCCACTCCCGCCGCTGTTGATCACTTCAGTGACTTCGACATTGCCGCGCCGTTGCGCGACGCCATCGCCGACATGTTGCCTCAACCCAAATCCCTGGATTCGCACTACGCCCCAACAGTACCTCGTGAAAGAAAGGCCTACGACGCTTTCCTCGCCCAGCGCAATCGTCTGGAGACAACAGCCAGAAACGCTTTTACCGATTTCGACCCTCCAGACGCGCCAATCCTGCCGGTGCTCACCTCCGACTGCACATTCGAAGCTTTTTTGCAGCAGTTGCGCGACGGGGATTTAAATCTGCTGATCGGCGAAGCCCACGGCGATGTGGCAAGCAAAGCGCTGCTGATAAAGCACATGAAAGCAATCAAGGAAGCGGGGTATGACACGTTGTATGTGGAGCACCTGCTCACCGACCTGCACCAGGCCGATCTGGATATTTTTCTGCAAGACCAGCTCATGCCGGACAGGCTGAAAGCGTATCTGCGTGCTCAGGATCAAGGACACATGCCCACTTATAAAGGCAACGATACGTACACCGCGGTCTTCCAGGCGGCGGCCAAATACAAAATTCGCATCAGGGCCCTCGATTGCACAGCCTCTTACCACCTCAAGGGCATCTATGACGAGGATATTTCGCGAAACGAGATGTTCAGCTATTTCGCTACCGAGGTGATCAATGCTGATCAACTGGCAAACGGACCGCATAAATGGCTGGCCCTCATCGGCAGTGCGCACACCAATTACAATCTGGGAGTGCCAGGTCTGGCCGATACTCTTTCAGCCGTCAGCCTGCACGTACGCGACACAGCGCCCGAACTGGCCAGAGACATTCACCGCGGCACATGGGAATTTGTCAGCGGCAAGCGCGACATCGTAAGGGCCGTGAACTGCGACTTTCTGATGGAAGTGGCCGTCCCCGGGAGGAAAAAGCCTGTCGCGACGCCATCGGTCAGTCGTAGCAGACTGACCCAACGCGGGCACTTCCTGATCGAGAACGCAGACACCCGCAGCGCCAGCGTGGTGCATAAGTCCAGGACTGACGAGATCGTTGTCACGCCGATTCAAGTCAATGACCAAGGCTTGTTGTTCATTGATCGCTGGGGGAAAAAAGACCAGCTATTCAAATACCTGCAAACACTGATCGATATGCTTGCAGCAGATGTGCCGCTGACCCAGGTGAAGTGACGCCAGGGCGATTGCACATTATGGAACCACCGAGCTTGATGGCCCGGTGGTTTTTTGGCTTGGAATCCGGCGTTGAATGCCGAGCTCAAAGCCGCGCGCCATTTATCGCCTGGATGATGCCTGCTTTTCAGGCGCGAGGATCAACCCGATCCAGCGCACGGTTCACCGCCAGCTCGGCAAGCATGATGATCTGCTGAATCGCCAGCGCGGTATGGCGTTGCGGTCGCCCCAGCTGATCGGCGAAATCACTGGCCAGGGTGTTGGCTGAAGCGAGGGATTCACAGGCGTGGGCCAGCAGGGTCTCGGTGTCGACGTCGGGCTGGATGAGGAACATGGTGCTGGGCGGGCACGCCTTGCTCGGCTGTGGGCACAGGTAAAAATCCAGAGCGCGCTTGATCGCTTCGCGGTTTTTCGCAAGGTCGTCGGCGCGGATGGTTTGTTCGAGGGGGGTGGTGGGTTCGAGGGGGGTGGTGGGTTCGAGGGGTGGGTCGGGGACGATCTTATCCGAAATGCTTCTCCTGCTGATGCTGATGGGCAGCCATCGATCGCCGGATCTCACGCGGCGAATAGGTGGCAGCTATGTGCGAGGTGAGATCCACCGGAGCAGACAACCGGCCAGACCGAAGTCTGCCCGCACACAGCCGCCATAAAGCAGGCAGCAGATTGAGCTGGCGCCAATTATCGTGGTGCTGGCGCCAGTTGCAAGCTATCCGGGGATCTCACTCCCGATCGCTGATTCGCAGCGACGGGAAAAGACTAGAGATCGCACGTCCGACGGACAACCTGAAAACCTTGTGGGAAGGTTCGGGTTATTGGTTACCGGATTTAAACAATCGCCAATTCTCGGGCGCCTGGATGGGCCTCAACGCGAGCAGGCTCACTCCTACAATTGTGATCGGGTGCATTCAGCGAGAAACGGGTCGGCTGTCAGGCCGCCGTCGCGAGCAAGCCCGCTCCCACAGTTTGATCGCAAGCATTCAGCGAGAAACGGGTCGGCTGTCAGGCCGCCTTCGCGAGCAAGCCCGCTCCCACAGTTTGATCGCAAGCATTCAGCGAGAAACGGGTCGGCTGTCAGGCCGCCTTCGCGAGCAAGCCCGCTCCCACAGTTTGATCGCAAGCATTCAGCGAGAAACGGGTCGGCTGTCAGGCCGCCTTCGCGAGCAGGCTCGCTCCCACAGTTTGATCGCAAGCATTCAGCGAGAAACAGGTCGGCTGCCAGGCCGCCTTCGCGAGCAAGCCCGCTCCCACAGTTTGATCGCAAGCATTCAGCGAGAAACGGGTCGGCTGTCAGGCCGCCTTCGCGAGCAGGCTCGCTCCCACAGAAAAGCAAAGCAGCGAAGCTGCCCGCGGCAAAGCCGCCCCACTCAACAATGAGCGCAAGCTCGAGTGCTCTTGATCTTGATCCACTGGCGACGTCGGAAGGCTGAGTGGAGGGATTGATCCAGGCGTGGGAGCGCAGCGACCGTTCGACGAAGTCGAACACAGCGGAAGGAGGTGCAGCGCAGCAAACCGTAGCCGCTGCGCCCGGATCGATCCCGCAGCGAAGGAACCCGAGCCTGCGAGGGCCGAACGCAGGAGCTAGCGTTTTTTGCTTACTTTTTTTGGCGCTTCGGTGCGTGTCAACGTATCTGTCGCTTCACGGCTGTTTTAGGAGTCTATTACGCCCTTGTTTCAGGGCGCTCTGGATTCAGGTAAACAGCGTTTGCGAGTTTCCAATTACGTACTTCGCCGCTCCAACGGCTAGGGTTAGTTGCTTTGGCTGCCTTGTAAAGATTCTCCCGTGCCTGCAGTAACGCAGGTGCCTTGCCTTCGTGACGCTCATTGGGCGTCACGTATTTCAAGGCGCTATGACGATGCTCGTCGTTGTACCACTCAACGAATTTCTGCACCCAGAGTCGTGCTTCCGTGAGGTTGTCGAAGGGCCGCTCGGGCCACAGCGGGCAATACTTGGCCGTACGAAAAAGCGCTTCGGCATAGGCGTTGTCATTGCTTACTCGGGGTCGGCTGAACGACGGTTCGACGCCCAATGCAATCATGCTTTCTCGAAGAAGCGAGCCTCTCATTACGTGACCGTTGTCCGAGTGCAGTACCAGCGGACGACCCGCCGTACGCTCTCGCAAGCATCCTTTTTCAAGCAGTACGCATGCATGTTCTGCGCGTTCGGATTCGTGTACTTCGTTGGTCACTAATTTGCGGCTATAGATGTCTTTGACCATGTACCAGTAGTAAAAGCGACCTTTAACGGTGGTGGGTAACCACGTGATATCCCAACACCAAACTCGATTTGGGGCATCAGCACAATGTGTGGTCAAAGCTCGGCGCTTCGGAGCTTTGGCTCGGCCTCGACGGCTATTCTGATTTGCCTCTTTCAGCACCCGATAGAATGTTGATTCCGATGCCAGATAGATACCTTCGTCAGCTAACTTCGGGACAATCTGGTGCGGTGTCAGACTCGCGTAGCCAGGTTGATTAGCAGCATCCAAAACAGCCTGACGCTCTGCGACGCTGAGTTTGTTGGACGGTGCTTCGCGCTTGATGATCTGGCGCTTGTCGGCTTCGCAGTGTCGCCAACGCTGAACCGTCCGCAAACACAGCCCGATCTCTTTGCATGCACGAAACCGACGAGCACCACTTGCTACTGCCTCAGCGATCAGGCCCAAAGCCTGCACACGATCAGGGGCGCTGATCAGCCTTCCTTGTCCTTGCCCCAGATCGCATTGGCTTTTTTTCTGAGTTCCAGTAAAGCGACCGCCTCCTTGCAATCAGCATCGGATCGAAGCAGTTGTCGCTCCAGCTCCTTTATCCGTATTTGCTCGGTGGTCGGTTTTTTGTTGGGCTGAGGCTCCATCGCAGTGTTGGCATTCTGGCAAGCTTGGCGCCATTGCTGAATCTGCTCAGGATAAATGCCCTTGATTCGGCAATATTGTGAAAGCTCTACCTCGCTCAACGGCGCGGTTTCCAGAACGGCGTTGAATTTGTCGGCGCTGGACCACTGATTGCTGGTTTTATTATTCCCAGGAACAATCAATCCTTTATCTCTAGCCATTTGCCTCCAGTTTCGCAGTGACTGTGGGGTGACGCCGATTGCAACGGCGAGCTCTGCTACGGAACGGTTTAAGGGCGGCATCATTTGAAGAACAGCCCAGTCTCTGAAGTCATCGTCATAACGCTTCGGCATTGCTAGACACCTTCGCCCCCATGAATGGTTGAGTCAATCAACAGAGGTGACAGGTAGGCTGACACGGGGGGGCTTGTAAAAAAGTAAGTCGCCGTCAGGCGAAACCGCCAGCCGCAGCACCGCAAAAACGGATATTCACCCAAATCAAAATAAAACCAAGGCCAACAAAAAACCCACAGACAATCCCTCATCTGCGGGTTTCACGTTCAAGCAGCAAAGAAGATCAGAAATCCTCCAGCCGCCACACCTCATAAGCCGGCGTCTCATACGGATGACTGAGCTTCAACGCCGCCACAACAGCCACAATTAACTCATCCGCAACGACAAGCTCAACCTTCCATTCCTCAACCCGCTCAACCTGCCCCGCCTGACCGATAAACGGCTGACTGCCGTCCAACGGTCGAAACTGGCCCAGGCCAGGCACCTGCCAGGCACAATGGTCATAGTCACCGATCCGCCCACCACCGGCAGCGAACACAGCGCCCTTGACCACCTCGACATGGCTGTCGGGAACGAAAAACGCAAGCTTGTACACAGGCCTTAATTAACCCAGACGCGCGCATTACGGAACATACGCATCCATGGTGCATCTTCGTTCCAGTCTTCCGAACGCCACGAGTTCTGCACCGCGCGGAATACCCGCTCAGGGTGCGGCATCATGATCGTCACACGGCCGTCACGGCTGGTGAGACCGGTGATCCCGCGCGGCGAGCCGTTCGGGTTGGCCGGATAGGCTTCGGTGACCTTGCCATGGTTGTCGACGAAACGCATCGCCACGCAACCGGACAGATCGGCCTCGAGCAGTGCTTCTTCGCTGGCGAACTCGGCGTGACCTTCACCGTGCGCGATAGCGATCGGCATGCGCGAACCGGCCATGCCCTGCAGGAAGATCGAGTTCGACTCCTGGATCTGCACCATCGCCACACGCGCTTCGAACTGCTCGGAGCGGTTGCGCACGAAGTGCGGCCAGAACTCGCTGCCCGGAATCAGCTCGTGCAGGTTGGACATCATCTGGCAACCGTTGCACACCCCGAGGGTGAAGCTGTCGTTACGCTCGAAGAAGCCCTGGAACGCATCGCGGGCGCGGCTGTTGAACAGCGCCGACTTGGCCCAGCCTTCACCGGCGCCGAGGACGTCGCCGTAGGAGAAACCACCGCAGGCCACCAGGCCTTTGAACTCGTTGAGATCGACACGGCCGGCGAGGATATCGCTCATGTGCACGTCGATCGCGCTGAAACCGGCGCGGTCGAAAGCGGCGGCCATTTCCACCTGACCGTTGACGCCCTGCTCACGCAGCACGGCAACCTGTGGGCGGATGCCTTTCTTGATGTAAGGCGCGGCGATGTCCTGGTTGACGTCGTAGCTGAGCTTGACGCTCAGGCCCGGGTTGTCTTCTTCCAGCAGCGCGTCGAATTCCTGCTCGGCGCAGTCGGCGTTGTCGCGCAGACGCTGGATCTGGTAGCTGGTCTCGGCCCACTGACGTTGCAGCAGACGACGCTGGCCTTCGAACACGGTGTCACCGTTGAAGGTGATGTTGATCTGGCCATTGTTGATCGGCTGACCGATCACCGACACGCAGTCGCCCAGACCGGCGGCGCTGAATTGCGCGAGAATGTCCGGGGTGGCGTCCTGGCGAACCTGGATCACCACACCGAGTTCTTCGTTGAACAGGATCGCGGCGATTTCCGAAGCGGATTCGGCAACGCTGTCCAGGTTCAGGCTCAGACCGCAGTGGCCGGCGAAGGCCATTTCCACCACGGAGGTCAGCAGACCACCATCGGAACGGTCGTGGTAGGCCAGCAGGTGACCGTCGGCGTTGAGGCCCTGGATCACCGCGAAGAAAGCTTTCAGGTCTTCGGCGTCATCGACATCCGGCGCATGCTGGCCGAGTTTGCCGTGGACCTGCGCAAGGATCGAAGCACCCATGCGGTTCTGCCCGCGACCGAGGTCGATCAGGATCAGGTCGGTGGTGCCCTTGTCCATGCGCAGTTCCGGAGTCAGGGTCTGACGGATGTCAGCCACTGGCGCGAAACCGGTCACGATCAGCGACATCGGCGAGGTGACGGTCTTGTCTTCGCCGTTATCGTTCCAGCGCGTGGCCATGGACATCGAGTCCTTGCCCACCGGAATGGTGATGCCCAGCTCAGGGCACAGTTCCATGCCGACCGCTTTTACGGTGTCGTACAGACGCGCGTCTTCGCCCGGGTGGCCGGCAGCGGACATCCAGTTCGCCGACAGTTTGATGTCGGAGAGCTTGTTGATACGCGAGGCGGCAATGTTGGTGATGGTTTCGCCGATGGCCATGCGGCCCGATGCCGGCGCGTCCAGCAGAGCCAGCGGTGTACGCTCGCCCATCGCCATGGCTTCACCGGTGTAGACGTCGAAACTGGTGGCGGTGACGGCAACGTCAGCCACCGGCACCTGCCATGGGCCGACCATCTGGTCACGGGCGACGAGGCCAGTGATGGTGCGGTCGCCGATGGTGATCAAGAAGCTCTTGCTTGCCACGGCCGGGTGATGCAGAACGCGTTCGATGGACTCGGTGATGTCGAGGTTCGACGGATCGAAGTCATCGCCCAATTCAGCTTCGCGAACCACCGAACGGTGCATGCGCGGCGCTTTGCCCAGCAACACTTCCAGGGGCATGTCCACCGGGTTGTTGCCGAAGTGGCTGTCGGTCACGGTCAGCTGCGGCTCGGCAGTGGCTTCACCGACTACGGCAAACGGGCAACGCTCGCGTTCGCAGATCGCCTTGAAACGCTCGAAATCAGCCGGGCCGACCGCGAGAACGTAACGTTCCTGGGATTCGTTGGACCAGATTTCGTGCGGGGCCATGCCCGGCTCGTCGTTGGGAATGTTGCGCAGTTCGAAACGGCCACCACGGTCGCCGTCGTTGACCAGTTCCGGGAAGGCGTTGGACAGACCGCCTGCGCCGACGTCGTGGATGAAGCTGATCGGGTTCTTGTCACCCAGTTGCCAGCAACGGTCGATGACTTCCTGGCAACGACGCTCCATTTCCGGGTTTTCACGTTGCACGGAAGCAAAATCCAGATCCGCCGAACTGGTGCCGGTGGCCATCGACGAAGCCGCGCCGCCGCCCAGACCGATCAACATCGCCGGGCCGCCGAGCACGATCAGCTTCGAACCAACAACGATCTCGCCTTTCTTGACGTGTTCTTCACGGATGTTGCCCATGCCGCCAGCGAGCATGATCGGCTTGTGGTAACCACGCACTTCGTCACCGTGCGGAGTGGTAATCGATTGTTCGAAGGTACGGAAGTAGCCGGTCAGCGCCGGACGACCGAATTCGTTGTTGAACGCAGCGCCGCCGAGCGGGCCTTCGATCATGATGTCCAGCGCGGTGACGATGCGCTCAGGCTTGCCGTACGGCACTTCCCACGGCTGTTCGAAGCCCGGGATCTGCAGGTTCGATACAGTGAAACCGGTGAGGCCGGCCTTGGGCTTGGCGCCGCGCCCGGTTGCACCTTCGTCACGAATCTCACCGCCGGAACCGGTCGATGCACCCGGGAACGGAGCAATCGCGGTCGGGTGGTTGTGGGTTTCAACCTTCATCAGGATGTGCACCGGCTCCTGCACCGCGCCGTACTGGCGGGTTTCAGGGTTCGGGAAGAAGCGGCCGGCAACGTTGCCGACGATCACCGAAGCGTTGTCCTTATAAGCGGACAACACGCCTTCGCTGTGCATCTGATAGGTGTTCTTGATCATGCCGAACAGGCTTTTTTCCTGGCTCTGGCCGTCAATGTCCCAACTGGCGTTGAAGATCTTGTGGCGGCAGTGCTCGGAGTTGGCCTGGGCGAACATCATCAGTTCGATGTCGTGCGGGTTGCGCTTGAGACCATTGAAGGCGTTGACCAGATAGTCGATCTCGTCTTCAGCCAGGGCCAGGCCCAGCTCGGTGTTGGCCTTCTCCAGCGCGGCGCGACCGCCACCGAGGATGTCGATTGCAGTCAGCGGCTTTGGCTCGGCGTGGCTGAACAGACCGGCGGCCTGCTCGAGGTTGGCCAGCACGATCTGGGTCATGCGGTCATGCAGGGCGTCCGAAATCAGTTGGGCTTCGGCTTCGCTGAACTGCCCTGCAACATAGAAGGCGATACCGCGTTCCAGGCGCTGGATCTTGCTCAGGCCGCAGTTGCGGGCGATGTCGCTGGCCTTGCTCGACCACGGCGAGATGGTGCCGAAACGCGGCAACACCAGAAACAGACGGCCGGTCGGCTCTTGAACCGGAACACTTGGGCCGTACTTCAGAAGGCGCGCTAGCACCTGCTGTTCGTCGCCGGTCAGGACGCCGGTGACTTCGGCGAAGTGAGCGAATTCAGCATACAGGCCACTGACAGCTGGAACCTTCTGGCTCAGTTGCTCAAGGAGTTTGCTGTGGCGAAAGGCAGAAAGGGCAGGAGCGCCGCGCAGGATCAACATCTTCGGGACAGCCTCGGGAAGGGGTGTGCTTTGAGGCCGTGCATTCTAGCCTAAACCGACCTCAACATCACCCGAAACGCTACGCACGGTTGCACTCGGGTAGCAATCTGTGTTTCTGCCTTCGGGGTCAGGTAAATCGAGCGTTTCAGCGCGGCTTATTTTTACTGTAACAAAATGCCCTGAAGGCCCGTATTCAAGGGATTTCGTTCGGATTTGTGATCGCTAGCAGACTAGTCCTACGCTGTCGAGATATGGCGCCCGTGGCCGTTTGCGTATACTGCGCAGATGTTTTTCCCAACGGCTTTGCGTCCGCGATACGCCAAATGGCTGATCGCAACCGGACTCTTCCTGATGCTCGGTGGCTGTGTTGATAAACCCAACACACTCGAGCGCGTAAAGGAGGACGGTGTGCTGCGGGTGGTTACCCGTAACAGCCCCGCCACCTACTTTCAGGATCGCAGCGGTGAAACCGGCTTCGAATACGAGCTGGTGAAGCGTTTCGCCGACGATTTGGGTGTCGAGCTGAAGATCGAGACCGCGGACAATCTCGATGACCTGTTCAATCAGGTCGGCAAGCCGAACGGCCCGGTGCTCGCGGCGGCCGGTCTGGTCAGCAGCGATGAACGCAAGAAGCAGGTGCGGTTCTCCCATTCCTACCTTGAAGTCACCCCGCAGATCATCTACCGCAACGGCCAGTCGCGGCCAACCGATCCGGCGGATCTGGTCGGCAAGAAGATCACCGTGCTCAAGGGCAGCACCCACGCCGAGCAACTGGCCGGGCTGAAACAGAAATATCCCGGCATCGAATACGAAGAATCCGACGCGGTTGAAGTGGTCGATCTCCTGCGCATGGTCGATGAGGGCCAGATTGACCTGACGTTGGTCGACTCCAACGAAGTGGCGATGAACCAGGTGTACTTCACCAACATCCGCGTCGCCTTTGATCTCGGTGACGCGCGCAGTCAGAGTTGGGCGGTTGGCCCGGGCGAGGACAACAGCCTGCTCAATGAAATCAACGCCTATCTGGACAAGGTGCAGAAAAACGGCACCCTGCAACGCCTGAAAGACCGCTACTACGGCCACGTTGATGTCCTCGGCTATATGGGCGCCACCACCTTCGCCCAGCATTTGCAGCAGCGCCTGCCGAAATACGAACAGCACTTCAAGAATTACGCGAAGAAAGAGAAAGTCGATTGGCGCCTGCTGGCTGCCATCGGTTATCAGGAATCGCTGTGGCAGCCCGCAGTGACGTCAAAAACCGGCGTGCGCGGCTTGATGATGCTGACTCAGAACACCGCGCAGGCGATGGGTGTGTCAAACCGCCTCGATCCCAAGCAGAGCATCATGGGCGGCGCCAAGTACCTGGCCTATATGAAGGATCAGCTGGACGATTCGATCCAGGAACCGGACCGCACATGGTTTGCCTTGGCGGCGTACAACGTCGGCAGCGGCCATCTGGACGACGCGCGCAAACTGGCGGCGAAGGAAGGCTTGAATCCGGACAAGTGGCTGGACGTGAAAAAAATCCTGCCGCGCCTGTCGCAGAAACAGTGGTACAGCAAGACCCGTTACGGCTACGCCCGGGGTGGCGAACCGGTGCATTTCGTAGCGAACATCCGGCGCTACTACGACATCCTGACCTGGGTAACCCAGCCGCAGCTCGAAGGCGATCAGGTGGCCGAGGGCAACCTGCATGTGCCGGCGATCGACAAGTCAAAACCCGCGCAAGAACCCGCCCCGCTTTAACCCACACCTCAAATCCAACTGTGGGAGCGAGCCTGCTCGCGAAAGCGTCGTGTCAGTCGACATTATCTTTGACTGATACATCGTTTTCGCGAGCAGGCTCGCTCCCACAGGGGTTTTGTGTAGCTGCTCAGTGCTTGGCCGCCGCCAGAATCAGCGCCTTCATTTCCGACACAGCAGATTTGAAGCCCACGAACAACGCATGCGCCACCAGCGCATGGCCAATGTTCAGTTCGTTGATGCCTTTGATCGCCGCCACAGCTTCAACGTTGTGGTAATGCAGGCCATGCCCGGCATTGACGATCAGACCCTGCGCCAGCCCAAATGCCACGCCATCAGCGACGCGCTTGAGCTCTTCTGCCACTTCAGTCGGGGTTTCGGCATCGGCGTAACGCCCGGTGTGCAGCTCGATGGCCGGCGCACCGACGCGCTTGGAGGCGGCGATCTGGCGCTCGTCGGCGTCGATGAACAGTGACACTTCGCTACCGATTTTCGACAACCGCTCGACCGCAGCCCTGATGCGCTCTTCCTGCCCCGCCACATCCAGACCGCCTTCGGTGGTCAGCTCCTGACGGGTCTCCGGAACCAGGCAGATATGCGCCGGGCGAATGCGCTCGGCGAACGCCATCATTTCTTCGGTGACGCCCATTTCGAAGTTCATGCGGGTTTGCAGCACATCTTTGAGCAGCAGCACGTCACGCTCCTGGATGTGCCGACGGTCTTCACGCAGGTGCACGGTGATGCCATCGGCGCCCGCCTCTTCTGCATCCAGCGCCGCTTTGACCGGATCCGGATAGCGCGTGCCACGGGCCAGACGCAGGGTGGCGACGTGGTCGATGTTCACGCCGAGAAGAATGCGATTGCTGCTGGTCACGGATGCGCTCCTGGATTGAGAGATTCGGCGCACAGCATATCAGGGCTTGCGAAACAGCTCGCGACTGACAAGCGGACGCCCGCCCAAATGCACTGCCAGCGCCTGGCGCATCAGACGCTTGGCCGCCGACAGCGCACCGGGCGCCGACCAGTCGGCTTCGGCCATGGCCAGCAGTTCGGTACCGTTGAACAGGCCCGGCTGCAGCAGATACACCCGTTCGAGACCGGCATCGACTTGCAGGCGATAGAGACCGTCAGGTGCCACAGGCTCACCGTGCATATCGGTGTTCATGGAGAAGCCGTAGCCGAGATCATCCAGCAATCGCCATTCGAAGGAGCGCAACAAAGGCTCCAGCGGTCGACCTTCGGCCAGCGCCAGCAAGGTCGCGGCGTAATGATCAAATACTGCAGGATGCGGATCCTCGGCAGGCAGCAGGCGAATCAACAGTTCGTTGAGATACAGACCACTGAACAGCGCCTCGCCGTTGAGCCAGGCCGAGGTGCCGGAGCTTTCCATGCGCCCGACATTCTTCAGCTCACCCTTGCCACGGAACTCGACCTCCAGCGCCACGAACGGCCGCGCCAATGTTCCAGCCTTGCCCCGCGCACTGCGCAACACTGCCCGCAGCCGACCTTGCGGCGTAAGGAAATCGACCAATGCGCTGGTTTCGCGATAGGCACGCGAATGCAGGACATAGGCGGGCTGGGCGGGAGGCGGGTTTTGCGACATTGAGTTCTCGATGAAGAAACGCGGTTTTACATACAACCCAAAACCACTGTGGGAGCGAGCCTGCTCGCGAAAGCGGAGTGACAGTCAACATCAATGCTGAATGTTACATCCTCTTCGCGAGCAGGCTCGCTCCCACAGTGAGTAGCGGTGTTTTCGAGATCGCTACTTACAGATCGCCATAACCCAGCGAACGCAGCGCGCGCTCGTCATCGGACCAGCCGCCCTTCACCTTGACCCACAGGTTGAGCATGATCTTGGAGTCGAACAGCAGCTCCATGTCCTTGCGCGCTTCGGTGCCGATGCGCTTGATGCGCTCGCCCTTGTCGCCAATGATGATTTTCTTCTGACCGTCACGCTCGACGAGAATCAACGCGTGGATGTGCAACGTCTTGCCCTGCTGCTTGAACTCTTCGATCTCGACGGTGATCTGGTACGGCAGCTCGGCACCCATCTGGCGCATGATTTTCTCGCGCACCAGTTCGGCGGCAAGGAAACGGCTGCTGCGGTCGGTGATCTGGTCTTCCGGGAAGAAGTGATCATTCTCCGGCAAGTGATCGGCGATAACTTTTTCCAGCGCTTCGAGGTTATGCCCGTGCTGCGCGGAAATGGGGATGATCTGCGCGTTCGGCAGCTGTTCCTGCAACCAGCTCAGGTGCGGCATCAACTCGGCCTTGTCTTCGATGCGATCGGTCTTGTTCAGCGCGACGATCAGCGGACCGGTCACATATTGCACACGTTCGAGCACCATCTGGTCTTCGTCGGTCCACTTGGTACGGTCGACGACGAAGATCACCACGTCGACGTCTTTCAACGCCGCCGAAGCGGTCTTGTTCATGTAGCGGTTCAGGGCCTTTTCGCCACCCTTGTGCATGCCCGGGGTGTCGACGTAGATCGCCTGCACGTCGCCCTCGGTCTTGATCCCGAGCATGTTGTGGCGGGTGGTCTGCGGCTTGCGCGAGGTGATCGCGAGCTTCTGGCCGAGGATGTGGTTGAGCAGCGTCGACTTGCCGACGTTGGGACGGCCGACGATGGCAACGTAGCCACAGCGAGTTGCGTTTGTATCAGTCATTGCCATTCTCCACGCCCAGGGCAATCAGTGCTGCGGCGGCCGCTACCTGTTCGGCAATACGACGGCTCACACCCTGACCTCGGCTTTTTTCATTCAGTAAGACCACTTCGCATTCGACGAAGAAGGTACGGCAATGCGGTTCGCCCTGGATATCCACCACTTCGTAGCGTGGCAGTTCGCAACCGCGCGATTGCAGGTGTTCCTGCAAGCGGGTTTTCGGATCCTTGTTGGTGTCGACCAGGGTCAGGCCTTCGAATTCGCCGGCCAGCCACGCCAGCACGCGCTCGCGGGCGACGTCCATGCCGGCATCGAGGTAGATCGCACCGATCAGGGCTTCGAGGGCATCGGCGAGAATCGATTCACGGCGGAAACCACCGCTCTTCAGTTCACCCGAACCCAGACGCAGATAATCACCGAGGTCGAAACCGCGAGCCAGTACGGCCAGGGTCTCACCTTTCACCAGGCGCGCGCGCAAACGCGACAACTGGCCTTCGCGGGCCAACGGGAAGCGATCGAACAGCGCCTCGCCAGCGACGAAGTTGAGGATGGCATCACCGAGGAATTCCAGACGCTCGTTGTTGCGCCCGGCAAAACTGCGGTGCGTGAGGGCCAGCAGCATCAGCTCCTGGTCCTTGAAGGTGTAACCGAGCTGGCGCTCGAGACGGCTTAGAGAAACGCTCACGGTTTACCCACGCTGAGTTCGTGGCTGGTTTCCACTGCCATCGCCGGGGTACGGCGCAGGCCTGGGACAATTAACGCTGTGTTCAAAAAATAAATCCTGGCGATTGCGAAGCCGATTGTGCCGGCTCCAGAAATGCATTCGGCGCTGTGGTCAACAGCGCCGTGTTTGATTACTTGATCAGGCCGACCCGCGAGAAATTCGGCAGGTGGCTGAGTTTCGGCTCCGGCCAGCTCATCCAGACCGCGAAGGCCTTGCCGACAATATTCTTGTCGGGAACCATGCCCAGCAGGTCCTTGGGAATGTTCGGATCATCCCAGTAGCGGCTGTCGTTCGAGTTGTCGCGGTTGTCGCCCATCATGAAGTAGTGCCCGGCAGGCACTGTCCACGAACGATCCGGGGTCGCGCGGTAGCGGCTCATTTCCTTGCGGATCAGGTGCTCGGCTGCGCCGAGTTTTTCCTGATAGAGCTCCGCGCTGCCCAGCGAACCCGCTTCGGCACCGACCATCTTCTCGGCAATCGATTCGCCGTTGACGAACAGACGCTTGTCGGCGGTGTAACGCACCGTGTCACCCGGCAGGCCGACCACACGCTTGATGTAGTTGACGTTCGGGTCGCTCGGGTAGCGGAACACCATGACATCGCCGCGCTGCGGGTCACCGACTTCGATGATCTTCTTGTCGATCACCGGCAGACGGATGCCGTAGGAAAACTTGTTCACCAGAATGAAGTCGCCGACGTCCAGGGTCGGTTTCATCGAGCCGGACGGAATCTGGAACGGCTCCACCAGGAACGAACGCAGGACCAGAACGATGAACAGCACCGGAAAGAACGACTTGCCGTATTCGACCAGCAGCGGCTCTTTGTTCAGCTTCTCGACCACCACAGGCTCGGGCTGGCTGACACTGCCTTGATAAGAGGCAATGGCAGCCCGCCGACGCGGCGCCAGGAACAGCAGATCGAGCAACGCCAACAGGCCGCAGACGAACACGGCGATGACCAGCAACAGCGGGAAATTTAGCGACATAGGACCTGATTATTCCAACCTGAGCACGGCGAGGAAGGCTTCCTGTGGAATTTCCACGTTGCCGACCTGTTTCATGCGTTTCTTACCGGCCTTCTGCTTCTCGAGCAGCTTCTTCTTACGACTGACGTCACCGCCGTAGCATTTGGCCAATACGTTCTTTCTGAGCGCCTTGACGGTTGTCCGGGCCACGATCTGACCACCAATGGCGGCCTGAATCGCCACGTCGAACATCTGACGAGGAATCAGTTCTTTCATCTTCTCGGTCAACTGGCGACCTTTGAAGTGCGAATTGTCACGGTGCACGATCAATGCCAGGGCATCGACCTTGTCGCCGTTGATCAGCACGTCCAGTTTCACCAGATTAGCCGATTGGTAACGATCGAAATGGTAGTCCAGCGAAGCATAGCCGCGGCTGGTGGATTTGAGACGGTCGAAGAAGTCCAGAACCACTTCGTTCATCGGCAGGTCGTAGGTCACTTGCACCTGATTGCCGAGGAACAGCATGTCGACCTGTACGCCGCGTTTCTCGATGCACAGGGTGATGACGTTGCCCAGGTGTTCCTGCGGTACGAGGATATTGGCGCGCACGATTGGCTCGCGCATGTCCTCGATCGCCGACACGTCCGGAAGCTTCGACGGGTTGTCGACATAAATCGTTTCACCGGTTTTCAGCACCAGCTCGAAAATTACCGTCGGCGCGGTGGTGATCAGGTCCAGGTCGTATTCGCGCTCGAGGCGCTCCTGGATGATTTCCATGTGCAGCATGCCGAGGAAGCCGCAACGGAAGCCGAAGCCCAGGGCGTCGGAGCTTTCCGGGGTGTACTGCAGCGACGAGTCGTTCAGGGTCAGCTTCTGCAGCGCTTCGCGGAAATCCTCGAAGTCGTCGGAGCTGACCGGGAACAGACCGGCGTAAACCTGTGGCTGAATGCGTTTGAAGCCCGGCAGCACCGGAACGTCTGGCGTGGAGCTCAGGGTCAGGGTGTCACCGACCGGCGCACCGTGAATGTCCTTGATGCTGGCGATGATGAAGCCCACTTCGCCGGCCTTCAGATCAACGGTGGCGGTGTGTTTCGGGTTGAACACGCCGACGCTGTCGACCAGGTGCACCTTGCCGGTGGACTTGACCAGAATCTTGTCGCCCTTCTTCACACGGCCGTGGCGCACGCGTACCAGGGAAACAACGCCCAGGTAGTTGTCGAACCAGGAGTCGATGATCAACGCTTGCAGCGGATCTTCGATGTTGCCGGTCGGCGCAGGGATGGTGTGTACCAGACGCTCGAGCACTTCGTCGACACCCAGGCCGGTCTTGGCGCTGCAGGTGACGGCGTCGGTAGCGTCGATGCCGATGATCTTCTCGATCTCGTCCTTGACGCGATCCGGCTCGGCCTGAGGCAGGTCGATCTTGTTCAGCACCGGCATGACCTCCAGGCCCTGCTCGATGGCGGTGTAGCAGTTGGCCACGGACTGGGCTTCTACGCCCTGCCCCGCATCGACCACCAGCAAGGCGCCTTCACACGCGGCCAGGGAACGGCTGACTTCGTAGGTGAAGTCAACGTGGCCCGGGGTGTCGATGAAGTTCAGCTGGTAGGTGATGCCATCTTTGGCTTTGTAATAGAGGGTAACGCTATGGGCCTTGATGGTGATCCCGCGTTCACGCTCAAGATCCATGGAATCCAGTACCTGGGCTTCCATTTCACGCTCGGCCAGGCCGCCGCACATCTGGATGAAACGGTCAGCCAGCGTCGACTTGCCATGGTCAATGTGGGCGATGATGGAGAAATTGCGGATATGACTCAAATCACTCACGGATCAACACTCAAAAAGGCTGCAGGCTTGGCCCGCCGAAAAATAGCCGGGAATTGTACCTGATACACGGCGCAAGCGTCACGTTCGCCTGTCACCCGGATGGCATGCAAAAACGCCCCGGTCTGGCGACCGAGGCGTTTTCAGGGTTCAAGCGCTGAATGAAAGCTTGTTCATCAGCCCGCGCGTCTGAGCAGCCAGACGCCCGCCAATGCACAGACTGCGGCGGGCACCAGCACCGCAAACAGCGGCGAGAATCCGAACACCAGACTCGATGGCCCCAGCAAATCCTGAACGATACGGAAGGTGAAGCCCACCAGCACGCCGGTGAACACACGCTGACCGAGGGTCACCGAACGCAGCGGGCCGAAGATGAACGAGATCGCCATCAGCACCAGCGCGGCGGTCACCAGCGGCTGCAACACCTTGACCCAAAATGCCAGCCAGTAACGGCCATTGCTCAGGCCTTGCTCGGCCAGATAGTGGATGTAGCCCCACAGACCGCTGATCGACAGCGATTCCGGCGCCATGACCACGGTACTGAGCAGTTGCGGGCTCAACGCCACGTCCCACTCCTCGCTCGGGGTATTGACGACTTCAGTACTGCGCTCCTTGAACAGCGTGGTGGCAACGTCGGTAAGCTGCCACTTGGTGCCGTCAAACTCGGCCTTCTTGGCGAAGCTGGAGCTGAGCAGATGGCGCTCCTTGTCGAAGTGATAACGCGTCACGCCGTACAACAGACCGTTCGGTTGAACCGCGTTGATGTGGATGAATTCTTCACCCTGACGGTGCCACATCCCGTGCTTGGCGCTTTGCGCATCGCCGCTGCCCTGGGCCAGCGAGCGATTGGCCTGGGCCATGCTTTCGGTGGCCGGGGCGACGTATTCGCCGATCAGCACGCCAGCGAGCATCAGCACCAGCATTGGCTTCATTACAGCCCAGACGATACGGCCGATCGACACGCCAGCAGCGCGCATCACGGTCAGCTCACTGCTGCTGGCCAGGCTCCCGAGGCCGATCAGGCAGCCGATCAATGCGGCCATCGGCAGCATTTCATAGAGCCGGCGCGGTGCGGTCAGCAAGACAAAACCGAGCACGTCGACCAGTGTATAGGTGTCGCTGACATCGCCCATTTCATCGATGAAGGCGAAAAGCGTTGCCAGGCCGAGGATGATCGCCAGCACGGCGATGATCGCCATGAATACGCTGCTGCCGATGTAGCGGTCGAGTTTAACCACGGGCCACCTCCAGCGCAGCGCTGCGACGGCTGGCCAGTTTCAAGCGCATCGGCTCCCAATACAGCAGGCCGAGACCGATGACCAGGAAGATCGCATGCACCCACCACAGGCCGAGGGCCGGCGGGATCTTGCCTTTTTCAAGGGCGCCGCGGGCGGCAATCAGGATGGTCAGGTAAGCCATATAAAGAAGAATCGCCGGCAGCAGCTTGAGGAAACGCCCCTGACGCGGATTCACCCGCGACAGCGGCACCGCCATTAGGGTCACGATGAACACCAACAGTGGCAGGGACATGCGCCATTGCAGTTCGGTTCTCGAACGGATGTCATCACTGCCCCACAGGGACGAGGTCGGCATCGCGTCACGATCGGTGACTTCTTCGCTGACGTCCGGCTTGGGCAGCAGCACGCCGTAGGTTTCGTAATGAATGGCGCGGTAATCGGCCTGCCCGGGGCTGCCGTCATAGCGGTAACCGTTGTCGAGGATCAGGTAACGATTGCCGTCGGGGCGGATTTCCTGACGGCCGGACTCGGCCACCAGCACGGAAATCCCGCGGTCCTTTTTATCGGCACCGAGGTTCTTCTGCGAGATGAACACACTGCCGAGATTGACGCGGTCGTCGCTCAGGGTTTCGGTGTAGGTCACCCGAGTACCGTCACGCAATGCCTGGAAGCGGCCCGGTTCGAGGGTATCGAACTCGGTCAGCGCGTCCTGCTTGTTCAACAGCAACTGAAACTGGTTGGCGCCCTGCGGAGCCAGGCCGAGGCTCAACCAAGCCACCACCAGTGCCACCAGCGTTGCCGGAAACAGGGTCATGCGAAACAGCTTCTGCTGGCTCATGCCGGTGGCCGAAAGCACGGTCATTTCGCTTTCGAGGTACAGGCGACCGTAGGCCAGCAGGATCCCGAGGAACAGACCCAGCGGCAGAATCAGTTGCAGGAAACCCGGCAGACGAAAGCCCATGATCAGGAACAGCGAGCCCGGATCGAGCTGACCGGCCGCAGCCTGTGCCAGGTATTTGATGAAGCGACCGCTCATGATGATGACCAGCAGCACGGCACTTACGGCGCTGAGGGTCAACAGGACTTCGCGGGACAGATAACGGAAGACGATCAAACCAGACACTCCAGGGTTGTCAGGCTAAGGCGGCCAAACAAGCAAACACATCGACCGGCCCGCCATGCAGAGCGGTCGAAAAAAGATGCGGCATTATCCTGTGATTGGGTGCGCCTGTCACTGCGCACACTCATCCATCTCTGTAATCCTTTGCTCGAGGGTTGTCAGGCGCGGGGAGCGAGGTTCAAACTGCGGCCCTTGTCGCAGGCTTCGGCCTGCGCCTCTTCTCTTTATAAGCAGGCGATTGCGGACAACGTCGAACGCCTGCGTGTTGACCATTCATTCAGGGATCCGGACATGGAACTGGTTGTAAAAAGCGTTAGCCCAGAAACGTTGAAAACCGCCACCCTGGTGGTTGCCGTCGGCGAAGGCCGAAAACTCGGTGTCGCCGCCAGACTGGTCGACGAGTCGAGCGGCGGCGCGATCAGCGCCGTGCTCAAGCGTGGCGACCTGGCCGGCAAGGTCGGTCAAAGCCTGCTGCTGCACAGCCTGCCGAACCTGAAAGCCGAGCGCGTTTTGCTGGTCGGCGTGGGCAAGGACGAGGAACTGGGCGATCGTCCGTTCCGCAAAATCGTTGCCGGCATCCTCAACACTCTCAAAGGTCTGGGCGGCGGCGATGCCGTACTGGCGCTCGACGAAGTTATCGTCAAAGGCCGCGACAGCTACGGCAAGACCCGCCTGCTGGCAGAAACCCTGGTCGACGGCGGCTACACCTTTGACCAGTTCAAGAGCCAGAAGGCCGAACCGCGCGCCCTGAAGAAAATCACCCTGCTGACGATCAAGGCTGCGCAGGCCGAAGTGCAGCGCGCTGTGAACCACGCCACCGCAATCGCCAACGGCATGGCCTTCACCCGCGATCTGGGCAACCTGCCGCCGAACATCTGCCACCCGACTTTCCTGGGCGAACAGGCGAAGAATCTGGGCAAAGAGTTCAAGGATCTGAAAGTCGAAGTGCTCGACGAGAAGAAGATCAAATCCCTCGGCATGGGCTCGTTCTACGCCGTGGGCCAGGGCAGCGCCCAGCCACCGCGGCTGATCGTCATGCAATACAACGGCGGCAAGAAATCCGAGAAGCCGTTCGCACTGGTCGGCAAGGGCATTACCTTCGACACCGGCGGCATCAGCCTGAAGCCGGGGGCCGGCATGGACGAAATGAAGTACGACATGGGCGGCGCGGCCAGCGTGTTCGGTACGCTGCGTGCGGTACTTGAGCTGAAACTGCCGATCAATCTGGTGTGCATCCTCGCCTGCGCCGAAAACATGCCAAGCGGCAACGCGTCGCGTCCGGGCGACATCGTCACCACCATGAGCGGCCAGACCGTGGAAATCCTCAATACCGATGCCGAAGGCCGTCTGGTGCTGTGCGATGCGCTGACCTACGCCGAGCGCTTCAAGCCGCAAGCGGTGATCGACATCGCCACCCTGACCGGTGCTTGCGTGGTGGCCTTGGGCGCTCATACTTCCGGTCTGCTGGGCAACAACGACGAACTGATCGATCAGTTGCTCAGCGCCGGCAAGGCTGCCGACGATCGTGCCTGGCAACTGCCGCTGTTCGACGAGTACCAGGAGCAACTGGACAGCCCGTTCGCCGACATCGCCAACATTGGCGGGCCGAAGGCCGGCACCATCACCGCCGCCTGCTTCCTGTCGCGCTTCACCAAGAACCTCAACTGGGCGCATCTGGACATTGCCGGCACCGCGTGGACCAGCGGCGGCAAGGACAAAGGCGCCACTGGCCGTCCGGTACCCCTGCTGACCCAGTACCTGCTGGATCGCGCCAAAGCCTGAAACTGCTGAAAGGCGGCGTCACTTTCGGGTGACGCCGCTTGCCGCCTTGGAACCGCAATGACCAAAGTCGACTTCTATATCCTGCCCAGCGCCGATCCTTCTGCACGCCTGGACTTTGCCTGCAAGCTCACCGAGAAAGCCTGGCGCATGGGCCACCGCATTTACCTGCATTGCAGCGATGCGGCCCAGCGTGATGATCTCGATGCGCGTCTGTGGGCATTCAAGGGCGAAAGCTTCGTGCCCCACGGCCCTGCCGACAGCGAACCGGGCGGGTTGATCGTGCTGGGACTCGGGCAAGACTGCGGTGAGCACCAGGATCTGCTGGTCAATCTCGACCTGAAAGTCCCGGCCTTCGCCAGCAAATTCGCCCGCGTGGCGGAAGTAGTGGTGGAAGATCCGACCATCCGAGCGGCGGCGCGGGAGAGTTTCCGTTTCTACCGCGAACAGGGCTATTCTCTGCAAGACCACCGTTTACAGCGACTCTGAGCATTCCAATGGACACTCCGAAACCGCAACAGAAGTCCGCTCACCTGCTGGACGATCTCGAATCGATCCGTCAGTTGCTCGGCGATGACAACCTGCAACCACCGCTGTTGACCGATACGGTCGATGACAGCGAACAGGAACAGATTCCGATGCTGTTCGATTCCGTCGGCAACCAGCCGGCGGCGGTCGAACCATCACCAGCGCCCGCCCCAGCCCCGGCTGCCCAGACTGCCGCACCGGTCGCCAAAGGACCGGACGCCCTGCTGCACCTGGACAGCGAACTGCGCGCCGCCGCGCAATTGATCATGCAAGACGTGATCGACGACTTCGCCCCGCACATCGAAACCGAAATCAAACGCCGCCTCGATGCGCGGATGGAGCGGCTGCTCGCCGCAGCTGCAAGCGGCAAGCTTTAAGCTGCAAGCCAAAGCCAAAGCAAATCCGCCGCGCTCCTCTTGAAGCTTGCAGCTTGTGGCTTGTGGCTGTCCCCACGGCTATACTTCCCGGCTTTTCCTGAATAAATGCCAATAGGGTCCCGCCGCGCATGGATAAGACCTACCAGCCGCACGCCATTGAAACTTCCTGGTACAAGACCTGGGAGTCCGAGAACTACTTCGCCCCGCAAGGCGCGGGCGAGTCCTACACCATCATGATCCCGCCGCCGAACGTCACCGGCAGCCTGCACATGGGGCATGGCTTCAACAACGCGATCATGGACGCCCTGATCCGTTTCCGCCGCATGCAGGGTCGCGATACGCTATGGCAGCCGGGCACCGACCACGCCGGGATCGCTACGCAGATGCTCGTGGAGCGCCAACTCGAAGCCCAGGGCCAGAATCGTCACGATCTGGGCCGGGAAAAATTCCTTGAGAAAGTCTGGGAATGGAAAGATCAGTCCGGTGGCAACATCAGCCGGCAGATCCGCCGCCTCGGCTCGTCCGTCGACTGGAGCCGCGAGCGCTTCACCATGGACGACGGTCTCTCGGAAGCGGTCAAGGAAGCCTTCGTGCGTCTGCATGAAGACGGCCTGATCTATCGCGGCAAGCGTCTGGTCAACTGGGACACCAAACTGCACACGGCGATTTCCGACCTCGAAGTGGAAAACCACGAAGAGAAAGGCTTCCTGTGGAACCTGAAATACCCATTGGCTGACGGCGTGAAAACCGCCGAGGGCAATGACTTCCTGATCGTCGCCACCACCCGTCCGGAAACCATGCTCGGCGACTCCGCCGTCGCGGTTAACCCGAACGACGAGCGCTACAAAGCCCTGATCGGCAAATTCGTCGAGCTGCCACTGGTTGGCCGCCGCATCCCGATCATCGCCGACGATTACTGCGACCCTGAATTCGGCACCGGCTGCGTGAAAATCACCCCGGCCCACGATTTCAACGACTACGAAGTCGGCAAGCGCCACAACCTGCCGCTGCTGAACATCTTCGACAAGAACGCCAACGTGCTGCCTGCTGCACAGGTATTCAACCTCGACGGCACGCTGAACGAGAGCATTGACGGCAAGATTCCGGCCGAGTTCGCCGGGCTGGAGCGTTTCGAAGCGCGCAAGCAGATCGTCGCCGCGTTCGACGCTGCCGGCCTGCTGGTGAGCGTCAACGATCACAACCTGAAAACGCCAAAAGGCGATCGCTCCGGCACGGTTATCGAGCCGTGGCTGACCGACCAGTGGTACGTGTCGACCAAGCCACTGGCCGAGCCTGCTATCGCCGCTGTTGAAGACGGCCGCATCCAGTTCGTGCCCAAGCAGTACGAAAACATGTACTTCTCGTGGATGCGCGACATCCAGGACTGGTGCATCAGCCGTCAGCTGTGGTGGGGCCACCGGATTCCGGCCTGGTACGACGAGTCAGGCAAAGTCTACGTCGGTCGCGACGAAGCCGAAGTGCGTGCCAAGCACAACCTCGGCCCGGACGTTGCGCTGCAACAGGACAATGACGTACTCGACACCTGGTTCAGTTCCGGCCTATGGACGTTCTCTACTCTGGGCTGGCCTGAGCAGACCGAGTTCCTGAAGAAATTCCACTCCACCGACGTGCTGGTCACCGGTTTCGACATCATTTTCTTCTGGGTTGCCCGGATGATCATGATGACCATGCACCTGATGAAGAACGAAGACGGCACGCCGCAGGTTCCGTTCAAGACTGTGTACGTACACGGTCTGGTACGCGACGGCCAGGGCCAGAAGATGTCCAAGTCCAAGGGCAACGTCCTTGACCCGCTGGACATCATCGACGGCATCGACCTGGAAACCCTGGTGCAGAAGCGCACCTCGGGCCTGATGCAACCGAAACTGGCGAAGAAGATCGAGAAAGCCACCCGCGAAGAATTCGCCAATGGCATCGAAAGCTACGGCACCGACGCCCTGCGCTTTACCTTCTGCTCGCTGGCCTCGACCGGTCGCGACATCAAGTTCGACATGGGTCGCGTCGAAGGCTATCGCAACTTCTGCAACAAGATCTGGAACGCCGCACGTTACGTTCTGGACAAGGGCGAAGACTGCGGCCAGAACGGCGAAGCCTACGAGCTGTCGCTGGCTGATCGCTGGATCATCTCGCAGCTGCAACGCACCGAAGCCGAAGTGACCCGTCAACTGGATCAATTCCGTTTCGACCTCGCCGCGCAAGCGTTGTACGAGTTCATCTGGAACCAGTACTGCGACTGGTATCTGGAATTGTCCAAGCCAGTGCTGTGGGACGAGAACGCGCCCGTAGAACGTCAGCGTGGCACTCGCCGTACACTGGTGCGCGTACTGGAAGTGGCGCTGCGACTGGCGCATCCGTTCATGCCGTTCATCACTGAAGAAATCTGGCAGCGCATTGCGCCGCTGGCCGGCATTCAGGGCAAGACGATCATGCTGCAGCCTTGGCCGGTGGCCAATGAAGAGCGCATCGATCCGGCGGCGGAAAACGACATCGAATGGCTCAAGGAACTGATGCTCGGCACGCGCAACATTCGTGGCGAGATGAACATCGGCCCGGGCAAACCACTGCCGATCTTCCTGAAGAACGTCAGCGCTGACGACCAGCGCCGGCTGACCGAGAACGAAGCGCTGCTGAAGAAGCTGGCGCGTCTGGAATCGATCACTGTTCTGGCGGCAGGCGAAGAGGCACCGCTGTCCGCCACCGCACTGGTGGGCGAGATGGAAGTGCTGGTGCCAATGGCCGGCCTGATCGACAAGGGTGCCGAACTGGCACGTCTGGACAAGGAAATCCTGCGTTTGCAGGGTGAAGTCCAGCGGGTTGGCGGCAAACTGTCCAACGCAGGTTTCGTCGACAAGGCCCCGGCCGAAGTCATCGAGAAGGAACGCGCCAAACTGGCCGAGGCCGAACAGGCCCTGGGCAAACTGGCCGAGCAGCATGCGCGGATCGCCAGTCTGTAACGGCAGATCGCAGTGAAAAAGGGAGGCCAACAATGGCCTCCCTTTTTTATTCCTGCAAAACCTCGAGTCCCCTGCGCGAGCGAGCCTGCTCGCGAAAGCGCTGTGTCAGCCGACAAATCTGCCGGATGTGAAACTGCCTTCGCGAGCAGGCTTACTCCTACAGTTTGAACGGTGTTGCCCTCAGATGTGGGACAATGCCCGCCACTTTCAGCCATACCCGAATCGACCACGCCCATGACCGCCCCCCGCACACCCAAACCTGCGCGCAAGAAGCCTGACGCCGCGTCCCCGAGCAAAGCCGTCGAGCCGCGCGAGAAGGCCAGCCTGCATCCGCGCAATCGCCATCAGGGTCGTTACGACTTCCCGGCGCTGATCAAGACCATGCCGGAACTGGCCAAATACGTGATCACCAACCCGTACGGCAAGGAAAGCATCGACTTCGCCAGCCCCGACGCGGTGCGCGTGTTCAACCGGGCGCTGCTCAAGGCGTTCTATGGCATTCAACATTGGGACATTCCGGCGGACTACCTCTGCCCTCCGGTTCCGGGGCGTGCCGATTACGTGCATTTCCTCGCGGATCTGCTGGCGAGCATGAACGACGGTAAGGTGCCGCGCGGCGCGATCGTCAATGTGCTGGACATCGGCATGGGCGCCAACTGCGTTTATCCGCTGATCGGCAACAGCGAATATCGCTGGCACTTCCTCGGCTCGGAGATCGACCCGACAGCCGTGGCGGCGGCTCGAGCCATCGTTCAGTCCAACGATCTGAGCAAGGTGATCCAACTGCGCCAGCAGGAAAACCGCAAGCACATCCTCATTGGCTTGCTGGAGCCGGGCGAGCGTTTCGACCTGACCATGTGCAACCCGCCGTTCCACGCCTCCATGGAAGAGGCGACCAAGGGCAGCGAGCGCAAGTGGCGTGCTCTGGGCAAGGCTGATCCGAAACGCAAGCTGCCGGTGTTGAACTTCGGCGGACAATCGGCCGAGCTGTGGTGTGAAGGCGGTGAAGCGCGGTTTGTGACGCAGCTGATCGCCGAAAGCGCGAACTTCCAGCACAAGGTGTTGTGGTTCAGCACGCTGGTGTCGAAAGCTTCGAACCTGCCGGCCATCGAGACGGCACTGAAGAAGGCCGGCGTGCTGGAAAGCCAAGTCGTGGAGATGTCGCAGGGGCAGAAGCAGAGCCGCTTTGTCGCCTGGACATTCCAGACCAAGTCCGAGCAGCAGATCTGGCGGCGTGAGCGCTGGGTGCGCTAAGGCGCTGTAGATTCCCTGTGGGAGCGAGCCTGCTCGCGAAGGCGGCGTGTCAGTCAGATTCATTATCGACTGACCCACCGCTTTCGCGAGCAGGCTCGCTCCCACACTGGCCCTGCAATTCAGCCAGCAAATCACAGACACAAAAAAACCGTGCCCCGGATCACTCCGAAGCACGGTTTTTTTTATCGCTGCGTCTTACTTGTTCACAGCGTCGGTCAGGCCTTTGGCCACAACCAGCTTGATCACTTTCTTTGCAGGGATTTCGATGGCAGCGCCAGTCGAAGGGTTACGGCCAGTGCGGGCAGGACGCTCGGTCACTTTCAGCTTGCCGATACCTGGCAAGGTGATTTCGCCGCCGTTTTCCAGCTGATCGGCAACGATTTGGCCCAGTTGGTCCAGAGCGTTACGCGCGGTGGTTTTCGGCGCGTCGATAGCTTCAGCGATGTCGGCGATCAGTTGGTCTTTAGTAAGAGCCATGTAGTGTTCCTTCCCTATCAAATTCATATGGATTGCAGAGTGCAGTGTCAGCCATCGAGCCCGATCTTCTGGATCTGGCACCCTCGGCGATAACCACGACGAGTCGGGTTATAGATGCCGAAATCAGGGTTTGGTTCGACCTGACAAATGCTGAATGCACGCTTAACGCAGTGACTTCGCGCAAGACCGGGCAAAACTAGCACAGCGACAAGGAAATATCCGCCTCTAGCTACCCATTTGGTCAGCTTTATTGCGCTAAATCGGTAAAAAACCGCATAAGGCCGGCCTCTTGCCCCGGTTTTGCCCTTCGCCCCCCGCCAAAACCAGTGGTTGCGGTACACTGAGCGCTTTTTCGGGGGAGCCTGCCCTCCTCCCTTCCAACAGCCGAGAAGCCCATGCCGATCCGTCATTGCATCGTCCACCTGATCGACAAAAAACCCGACGGCACGCCTGCAGTTCTGCACGCTCGTGACTCTGAACTGGCCGAGTCCGCAGCCATCGAAAACATGCTCGCCGACCTCAATGAAAGCTACAACGCCAAACAGGGCAAAGCCTGGGGCCTGTTCCACCCGGAATCCGGCGCGTTCCCCTTCAGCGGCTGGCTGAAGGAGTACATGGAAGGCGGCCGTGACTTCACCGCATTCAGTAAAGTGGCGGTCGAGCATCTGCAGAAGCTGATGGAAGAATCCAACCTGTCGGTGGGCGGCCATGTGCTGTTCGCCCACTATCAACAAGGCATGACCGATTACCTGGCGATCGCCCTGCTGCACCACAGCGAAGGCGTGGCAGTAACCGACGAGCTCGACGTAACGCCGTCGCGCCATCTCGATCTGGGCCAGTTGCATCTGGCAGCGCGGATCAACGTCTCCGAGTGGCAGAACAACAAACAATCCAAGCAGTACATTTCGTTCATCAAGGGCAAGAATGGCAAGAAGGTCTCGGAATACTTCCGCGACTTCATCGGCTGCCAGGAAGGGGTCGACGGCCCCGGCGAGACGCGCACCCTGCTCAAGGCCTTCAGCGACTTTGTCGAGAGCGAAGATCTGCCGGAAGACTCGGCCCGCGAAAAAACCAAGACCCTGGTCGACTATGCCAGCAGCCAGGCCAAACTCGGCGAACCGATGGGCCTGGAAGAATTGTCGGAGCTGATCGACGAAGAACGTCCGAAAGCTTTCTACGATCACATCCGCAACAAGGATTACGGCCTGTCGCCAGAGATTCCGGCAGACAAGCGCACCCTCAACCAATTCCGCCGTTTCACCGGCCGCGCCGAAGGCCTGTCGATCAGCTTCGAAGCGCACCTGCTGGGTTCGAAGATCGAGTACGACGAAGAGAACGGCACCTTGATCATCAAGGGCCTGCCGACTTCGCTGACCGATCAGTTGAAGCGGCGTAACTGATGCTCGGCAATGTGCTGAAAAAAGTTGCCCTGGTGCTGCTGGTGGTCGTGGTCTACCAGAACTGGGGCAAGATCGAGCGGCTGTTCAATCCCGCGCAAATGGTCTCGGAGCAGACGCGCGCGCAGGCCAATGTCGTGCTCTACGCCACCGACTGGTGCGGCTACTGCAAGCAGACCAAACGCTTTCTCGACAGCAAGGGGATTCCTTTCAAAGAGTTTGATATAGAGAAGGATGCCGATGCGCGCATGGCGTATGAGGCATTGGGTGGACGCGGAATTCCGCTGATCGATGTGAACGGCACGTTGATTCGCGGGTTTGATCCGGAAGAAATCCTCGCTGCCCTGAAATAATCCACTGTGGGAGCGAGCCTGCTCGCGAAAGCGCTGCATCAGCCAACGACAATGTTGAATGATCCATCGTCTTCGCGAGCAGGCTCGCTCCCACAGGTTTTGCAACTGACTCGATAAATCAGCGCGCTTCGATACGGAACCCAAAGCGCGGGAAGTGCACATGCACCACGCCGCCACGTTCGTCTTCGCGGCGAATGATCAGCTCTTCACTGCCAGCAAACAGCAACTCCCCGACCACCGGATCAACGCCGTAGTCGATAGCGGCAATCGCCACTTGCTGGCCCGCCTTGAAGCCATTCGGATCAACGAACTGCTCATCGGGCAATGCCGCTGGCGTCGCGTTACGCGCGACTTCCAGTGCCTCGACGGAAGACATCTCGCTCGCTGCGCCATGGCCGAATCCCAACACTCGACCCAGCCACGCCGCAACCCCAGGATAGTCATCCACCAGCGGCGCCGTCACGTGGGTCGCCTTGAGAAACCACAGCGGATGCGCCAGGGCGAAGTCGGCAATCGACGGTTCGCCGAAGAGGAAATCGCCCTGCTCGCGCTGCAACTGTTGTTCCAGCCGCGCCATGATCGTTGGCCATTGATGTTTGGCCTGCTCGGCGGACAGACGCGTGGCGCTGCCACCGCTGAACAGACCGGCACGGTCGGCCAGAAAAGCCTTGATCGCTTCCGGCGGCAATTTGCCGAAACGCACTGCCACTGATTCTGGCTGGAACACCAGGCTCACCGCGTGCTGGAACACCACCGAATCAGCCCACGCCGCAAAACTGGCGCTGGTCATTTCCTGGCCTTCGGGGAAGAACGCCGGCAGGGCTTTTTGCTGTTCCAGGCGTCGAGCGATCAGTGCGGTGTCGCAATAGATGTCAGCACCGATCTGCAACACAGGGGTCTTGCGGTAGCCACCGGTCAACGCGGTCAGATCCGGTTTCGGCATCACCGGGGAAATATGCACCGAACGCCAGGACAGGCCTTTGAAGCCCAGCAGCAGGCGGGCCTTCTCGGCAAAGGGAGAGGTCGGGTAATGGTGCAGAATCAACTCGGACATGCTCGGCTCCGCCGCTGGAAAAGTGAATCCGCAGCTTAACGCGCATTGCCGGACAGGCCTACCGATCTGCCTGATGGGAACCAATCAGTCAGATTGATAAGACGCGACAAGACATTCCTTGGCGCTCTTCTTGAGCTTTTTGATCAGCCGTTCCTGGCGCAAAGCATCACTTTTGTCGCGGCACAGTTCGGTGTAGACCAGCGCCATCGCCGGGCTGGAAAGAAAGAACCGCGCGCCTTTGCCGCTCTGGTGCTTGGCGAAACGCCGAACGGGGTCGTCGCTGATTCCGCAGTACAACGAGCCATTGGCGGCACGCACGAGGTAGACGAACCAGGATTTGCTCACTGGCTCGGCAGCATCGACGGATTGTTCGCTAAGACTGGTCACTTGGGTGATCTGAACGTGTAGGAAAACAGGCGGCGATCTTATCAGCGCCCGGCCTGAAATGCCTTCAGTCCCTTGCGCGCCTGGGCACGTACGGCGTTGCGCACCAGCGGCGTCCACCCCAGCAGCAGGCCTTTGAAACCGAGCGCCTGCCGCGACCAGCGCCACAGATCGAAGTGGTCGTGATGCTCACAGATCTTGCCGTCACGGAACACGAAGCGCGCCTGGATATCGTTGATGACGATGTTGCCGGTCTGGCTGAACAGGTAAGTCGCCACCCAATGCGCGCCGCCCGTGCGCTCGTCGGCACGGACATTATCAAAAGTCAGGGAAAAATCCTTGGCACGGGTGGTGAGCATGCGCCACATGTCGCCGGCATCGCGCCCGCGCAGTTCACCGAAGGCCGGATCACTGAAGACCACGTCATCGGTGTAGCAGGCGGCCATGGCTTCGGCGTCGAGGCGCTGAAAGGCTTGGTAGAAGCGAGTGATCAGGGCGCTGTGGGCTTCGCTCAAGGCAGTCTCCAAAGAAATAGGTACAGATTGCCAGCACGATAATCTGCCGCGCGCAGAAACACTATCGGCAATACGCAAAACCCTTGTGGGAGCGAGCCTGCTCGCGAAGGCAATTCAACATTCAACATCTATGTTGACCGAAACACCGCTTTCGCGAGCAGGCTCACTCCTACATTTGCACCCAGTGCATTCAGATCTTTTCGCTTTGCACCTGCACATACAACGCGCGCCCGGCACCGAGGCCGGCAATGATCGCGCCGGTGCCAATGATGCCGAAAATCCAGCCGACGGCATTCCAGCCGCCGGTCCAGTCATGCACTACGCCCACGGCGAACGGCCCCATGGACGCCAGGGTGTAGCCAAAGCCCTGCGACATGCTCGACAGGTTCGCCGCGACATGGGAATCGCGCGAGCGCAGCACGATCAGGGTCAGGGCCAGGCTGAACGTGCCGCCCTGCCCCAGCCCGAGCAGAATCGCCCAGCCCCACAGACCTTCGATCGGTGCATACAGGCAGCCGAACAGCCCGGCCAGGGTCAACGCCATGACCACGACGATCGCCAGACGCTGATCCTTGCCACGGGTCGCCAGCCACGGCGCAGCCAGCGAACTGGCCAGTTGAATGATCACCGAACCGGACAACACCAATCCGGCTTGGGTCGGGGTCAGCCCGCGCCCGATGAGGATCGATGGCAACCAGCCAAACACAATGTAGGCCAGCGACGATTGCAGGCCCATGTACAAGGTCACCTGCCAGGCCAGCGGATCACGAAGCAACCCGCGCACGCGATAGGCGACGTTGTGTGCGCCATGTCTGGAGCCGACTTGTGGCAGCCAGAAAACCGCCGCCACCAATGCCGGAATCACCCAGAACCCCAAGCCCATGGCCCAGCTGTTACCAAAGTGTTCACTCAGCGGCACGGTCGAACCCGCCGCCATCGCCGCGCCCAGGCACAGGGCCATGGTGTAGACCCCGGTCATGGTCCCGGCGTGTTTGGCGAAGTCGCGTTTGACGATACCCGGCAGCAAAACGCCAACAATGCCAATGCTGGCGCCGCCAAGAACGCTGCCGGCGAACAGGCCGATCTCGCCGAAATTGCTGCGCAAGATGATCCCGCCGGCCAGTGTCAGCAGAATCCCCAGCACTACCCGCTCAGCACCGAAACGCCGCGCCAGAATCGGCGCCAGCGGCGCAAACAAGCCCAGGCACAGCACCGGCAACGTGGTCAGCAATCCCGCCTGCGCTGCAGACAGCCCGAGACTTCTGGAGACCTCGCTGAGCAATGGCGCCATGCTCGACAACGCCGGGCGCAGGTTGAGCGCCACCAGAATCAGCCCGAGCAGCAACAGCCAGGGGCGTTTTACCAACGGATGGCTTTGCTGGACCTGCTCGTCATCAGCCTCGGCATCGATCAGCAACTCCTCCAGCTCGGGCGAACGTTTCGACGCTGTGGATAACTCAGTGCGGGACATGGTTTTCTCGGTTTCAAGGTTCATTGATCAACTGCCTCGACAAGGCTTTGGCCCGCTCCGGGTCGCGTTGTTCGACCGCATCGAGCAAGTCGATGTGCAGGTCGAACACGTCCTGACGGCGCGGGGAAATATTCAAGGTCTGGCGCAATTGCGCGCCGACGATGCTGGAGAAATAGCGATATAGCTCGCTGAGGGTCGGGTTGTGCGCGGCATCGACCAATCGCCGATGAAACACCAGATCGCAGGCGATGTAAGTGTCGAGATCACCGTGATAGTGGCTGCCGCTGGTGCCGAGCGCTTCGCGTAGCGCCGCCAGATCCTCATCGGTACGGCGCAATGCTGCCAGGCCGATGGCCTCGACCTCAAGGATGTGTCGGGTCTCCCGGGCCTGCTCCAACGAACAGCGGGACAACGCTTTCAGCGTATCCAGCGGATCGACCACCGCACGAAGATAACTGCCGTCGCCCTGACGAATTTCAATCAGCCCGGAGAACGCCAGAACACGCATCGCCTCACGCACGGTATTGCGGCTGATGCCCAGTTCGGCACACAGCTCCGGCTCGGTAGGCAAGCGCTCGCCGACCTGCCACGCACCGCTGTTGATGCGCTGGCGTAGCTGTTCCAGCGCCTGATCGACCAGGGATCGCTTGATCAAAGGGGAAATTTCAGACATGAGCCTCGCCTTTTCATCCAATCATAGGATGAATTTTCCGACATGTTAGTCAGACCCATGTAGGACGGCAACCACCTAGGGTCAATCGGAGACACATGGAGCGGCATTTTCGATTGGTCAAAATTACCCTTTAAGGGTAATTTCAGGGGCAGGGTTTTGGCTTCTTATGGAAAAGAACACACCCCATTACGATTTGGGAGCGGTGAAACAAGAGGTCATCAGGCTGGGCGCGAAAGCTTTTACAGGAACTGCGATGAGCTCGGGCAAACGCATGGGGTTAAACCTGAAACGAATGCAGCAGGCTATCTGCTTGCTGGAGCGCCGGATGTTCTACAAGTCCATGACTTGCTACACCAATCACCGAGACTGGCAGGACGTTTACCACATTGGACTTTACGACGTGGAGCTGTACATAAAAATCACCTACTGCCCCAACGGCGGTCCTCCCGTGATCTCTTTCAAGGAGAAGAACCTATGAATACACGGCAATGCATGAGCTGTGGCACCCAAGATGCGATGCAGCATTTCGAACGTCGCAGTATGACTGTCGACTACAAAAACGTCTCACGTCGGGTGCACGACATTGCAGGATGGGAATGCAAAGCCTGCGGTGAGATCATTTTTGATAACAACACTGACAGCGCCGAACGCTATTGCGACGCCGGCGATAAATTGCTCGAAGAGTGCTTACAAGTGATGGGCGCCGAGATGAAACGCATCCGCCGTAAATTACATCTCACCCAAAAAGAGGCAGTCAAATTGCTATCGGGTGGAGGGCACAACGCTTTTTCCCGCTACGAACGCGGCGAGCTTCCACCGCCTCAACCCTTGTTCAATCTTATGCGCCTGCTGGATCGTCACCCTCATCTGCTCGCCGAAATACAGGCGATGAACGAAGGCACTGACTTGCGGCGGCTGCTGACCGCGCGCTTCCCGGAGCAGGAGACGGCACCGGTGTCCTGAGAAAATCAGAAAAAAATAAACCCGGGAACTCAGCCCGGGTTTATCTCACTGCGAGGCTTCGATCAATGCAAAATCTGACTCAAGAACAACTTGGTCCGGTCATTCTGCGGATTGTCGAAGAAGTCATTCGGCGCCGCCTGCTCAACGATTTCGCCCTTGTCCATGAAGATCACGCGATTGGCCACGGTGCGGGCGAAGCCCATTTCGTGGGTCACGCAGAGCATGGTCATGCCGTCTTCGGCCAGACCGATCATGGTGTCGAGCACTTCCTTCACCATCTCCGGATCGAGTGCTGAAGTCGGTTCGTCGAACAGCATGATTTTCGGCTTCATGCACAGGGCGCGGGCAATCGCCACACGCTGTTGCTGACCGCCGGACAGTTGCCCCGGGTATTTGTGCGCCTGCTCCGGAATGCGTACGCGTTCCAGGTAGTGCATGGCAATTTCTTCGGCCTTGCGCTTGGGCATCTTGCGCACCCACATCGGCGCCAGGGTGCAGTTCTGCAGAATGGTCAGGTGCGGGAACAGATTGAAGTGCTGAAACACCATGCCGACTTCGCGGCGGATCGCTTCGATCTGCTTGAGGTCGTTGGTCAGTTCCACGCCATCGACGACGATGCGGCCCTGCTGGTGCTCTTCCAGACGATTCAGGCAACGAATCGTGGTGGATTTACCGGAGCCCGACGGGCCACACAGGACGATGCGCTCGCCCTGTTTGACGTTGAGGTTGATGTCCTTGAGTACGTGAAACTGGCCGTACCACTTGTTCACGCCCTGCATCTGGATGATGCCTTCCGGACCCACAGGCTTTTTGATTGCTTCGCTCATTTACAGAGAACTCCTAACGCTTGTGGCCAGTGTCGAGCTTGCGTTCCAGATGCATGGAATAGCGCGACATACCAAAACAGAAAATCCAGAACACCAGGGCGGCGAACACATAGCCTTCGGTAGCCATGCCCAGCCATTTCGGGTCGGCAGCAGCTTGCTTGACGCTGTTGAGCAGGTCGAACAGACCGATGATGATCACCAGGCTGGTGTCCTTGAACAGCGCAATGAACGTGTTGACGATGCCCGGGATCACCAGCTTCAGCGCTTGAGGCAGAATCACCAGGCCCATCGAACGCCAGTAACCGAGGCCCATCGCGGCAGCCGCTTCGTACTGCCCTTTGGGGATCGCCTGCAGGCCACCGCGCACCACTTCGGCGACGTAGGCCGACTGGAACAGGATCACCCCGATCAGCGCCCGCAGCAGCTTGTCGAAGTTCATGCCTTCGGGCAGGAACAGCGGCAGCATCACCGAGGACATGAACAACACCGTGATCAACGGCACGCCGCGCCAGAACTCGATGAAGGTCACGCAGACCACACGAATCGCCGGCATGTTCGAACGCCGCCCCAGCGCCAGCACGATGCCCAGCGGCAATGCTCCGGCGATGCCGACGGTGGCGATCACCAGGGTCAGCATCAGGCCGCCCCACTGGCTGGTCGGCACGGTGGTCAGACCGAAACCGCCATGCAGCAAGGTGAAGGCGATGATCGGGTACACCACCAGGAAGCTCAGGCCGTACACCGCTTTACGCGGCATGCGCGAGATGAACAGCGGTGCTGCGCCAATGACCGCCAGCCACACGGTCAGGTCCACGCGCCAGCGCAGCTCGGTCGGGTAGTAGCCGTACATGAACTGGCCGAAACGCTGCTGAATGAACACCCAGCAGGCGCCTTCCTTGGTGCAGTCGGCGCGGGTGGTGCCGACCCAGTTGGCATCGACAATCGCCCAACTCAGGATCGGTGGCACGACCAGGTAGATCAGGTAAAACGCGAACAGCGTCAGCAGGGTGTTGAGCCAGCTGGAGAACATGTTCGCGCGCATCCACGCCACCACACCGATGCTGCTGTTGGGTGGAGGCATGTCGGGTTTGAAAGTATGAGTACTCATGCGCTTTTCCTTACCGCTCGATCAGCGCAATGCGCTTGTTGTACCAGTTCATCAGCAGGGAAATGCTGATACTGATCGCCAGGTACACGCTCATGGTGATGGCAATCACTTCGATGGCCTGCCCGGTCTGGTTGAGCACGGTGCCGGCGAACAGCGAAACCATTTCCGGGTAACCGATACCGGCGGCCAGCGAGGAGTTTTTCGCCAGGTTGAGGTATTGGCTGGTCAGCGGCGGAATGATCACGCGCAGGGCTTGCGGGATGATCACCTTGCGCAGGGTCGGGCCGTTGCGCAGGCCAAGCGAACGCGCCGCTTCGGTCTGGCCGTGGCTGACCGACTTGATCCCGGAACGCACGATCTCAGCGATGAACGCTGCGGTGTACACAGTGAGTGCCAGGGTCAACGCCAGCAGTTCCGGGATCAGCACCCAGCCGCCGACAAAGTTGAAGCCCTTGAGCTCGGGCTTTTCCCAGTGCAGCGGAGCACCGAAAATCAGCGCGCACAGGGTCGGGATCACCAACAGAATCGCAAGGCCGGTCCAGAACTTGTGAAACGGTACGCCGGTTTCTTCGAAGCGCTTGTTGGCCCAGCGGCACATCAGCACGATGCCGACGATCGCCAGCACGATGCTGATCACGAAGGCCCAGAAGCCGTCAGCGGCGAGTGCGGCCGGCATGTTCAGGCCACGGCTGCTGACGAAGAAGGTGTCGCCAAAGTTGTGGCTGTTGCGCGGCCCCGGCATGGTCAGGAACACCGCGAAGTACCAGAACAGGATCTGCAGCAGCGGCGGAATGTTGCGGAATACTTCCACATACACCGTCGCCAGTTTGGCGATGATCCAGTTCTGCGACAGCCGCGCCACGCCGACGATGAAACCGAGGATCGTCGCCAGGATCACGCCGATAAAAGTCACCAACAGGGTGTTGAGCAGGCCGATGACAAACACCCGCGCGTAGCTGTCCGCTTCGGTGTAGTCGATCAGGTGTTGAGCGATGCCGAACCCGGCACTGCGCTCCAGAAAGCTGAAACCGGAAGTGATGCCCCGGTGCTGAAGGTTGGTTTGGGTATTGTCGAACAGGTACCAGCCAAGCGAGACCACCGCCACAACGGTGATGATCTGGAATAGCCACGCACGCACTCGTGGATCGCTGAGGCTGAACCTCTGCTTTGGTGCGCCGATAGAATTTTGCATGAAGTGCCCCGGAAGAAATGGAACCAGAACATCACCCGGCGGTTGGCCCGCCGGGCGATAGAACCATTAGCGCACTGGTGGTGCGTACTGAATGCCGCCGTTGTTCCACAGGGCGTTCAGGCCACGGTCGATTTCCAGCGGAGTGCTCTTGCCGAGGTTTTTCTCGAAGATTTCACCGTAGTTGCCGACTTGCTTGACGATCTGCACAACCCAGTCTTTCGGCAGTTTCAGGTCTTTGCCGTACTCGCCGTCAGCGCCGAGCATACGGGCCACGTCCGGGTTCTTGGTCGACTTGGCTTCCGCTTCGACGTTCTTCGAAGTGATGCCGGCTTCTTCGGCGTTGAGCAGCGCGTAGCCGACCCAACGTACGATGGCCAGCCACTCGTCGTCGCCGTTACGCACGACCGGACCCAGTGGTTCTTTGGAGATGGTTTCCGGCAGCACCACGTAGTCCTTCGGCGAAGCCAGCTTGCTGCGCTGGGCGAACAGCTGGGACTTATCGGAAGTCAGCACGTCGCAACGACCGGATTCCAGCGACTTGGCGCTTTCATCGGAGGTGTCGAAAGTGATCGGGGTGTATTTCAGACCGTTGCCACGGAAGTAGTCGGAAACGTTCAACTCGGTGGTGGTTCCGGCCTGGATGCAGATGGTCGCGCCGTCGAGCTCTTTGGCACTTTTCACGCCCAGCTTGTTGTTTACCAGGAAGCCGATGCCGTCGTAGTAGGTGATGAAGCCCGGGAATTTCAGGCCCATGCCCGCGTCACGGGAGCTGGTCATGGTGGTGTTGCGCGACAGGATGTCGATCTCGCCGGATTGCAGCGCGGTGAAGCGCTCCTTGGCGTTCAACTGGCTGAACTTGACCTTGTTGGCGTCGCCGAAAACAGCAGCGGCCACAGCGCGGCAGACGTCGGCATCGATGCCGAGGATCTTGCCGGTCGCATCCGGTACCGAGAAGCCCGGCAGACCGTCGCTCACGCCACACTGCACGAAACCTTTTTTCTGTACCGCATCCAGGGTTGCACCCGCCTGAGCGAACCCGCTGACGCCGAGTACTGCTGCTGCAGTCACGACTGCCAGAGTGGATTTCAACATCTTCATTCAAACCTCCAGTTTTGCTCTTGTTGTGTCGGAGCTTGAGCCCTGTCGCACCCTTTTGAGGCGTTGCTGACCCGTGTTGGCTTTTTTTGGGGTCAACCGACGTAGGACCTTCGCTATGAGTCTAGTAGGAGAGAATCCACATCATGGATCACTCACTTCTCACCAATCGGCCGAACGGGCTGTGGCCCTTTCACGTTCGCTAAGCCCGTAGCGGCCATTGGCGAACATCCATCACCGGATTCGTTGCTGTCCCATCGCGCGACGTAGACTGATAGTGTTACCGCCACGCGTAGGACGCTTCGTACGCAATCCTCCATAGCAAAGGCCGTACCACACTGCTTGCCAAAGTGATTGCGCGACACGTCAATAGCTAAACTTGTAACCTTGCGACATCTTGTTAACGGATCAACCGGGCGCGCACTTCAATCACGCACTCAATGAGAGCGCCCGCACATTTTTGGAGCAGACATGACCGAGCCCTTGATTCTTCAGCCTGTTAAGCCCGCAGACGCCTGCGTGATCTGGCTGCACGGCCTCGGCGCCGACCGCTATGACTTCCTGCCGGTAGCCGAGGCGTTGCAGGAAAGTCTGTTGAGCACACGCTTTGTGCTGCCGCAGGCACCGACCCGTCCTGTGACGATAAATGGCGGATATGCCATGCCCAGCTGGTACGACATCAAGGCCATGAGTCCGGCCCGAGCGATCGATCGCGACGAACTGGAAGCCTCGGCGGATCGCATCGTCGAACTGATCGAAAACGAGCGCGCCAGCGGAATAGACGCCTCGCGGATTTTTCTTGCCGGGTTTTCGCAAGGCGGCGCGGTGGTACTGCACACCGCTTTTCTGAAATGGCAGGGACCGTTGGGTGGGGTGCTGGCGCTGTCGACTTACGCACCGACTTTCAGCGATGAACTGGAATTGTCCGCCAGTCAGCAGCGCATTCCGGTGCTGTCGCTGCATGGCCAGTTCGATAACGTGGTGCAAAACTCGATGGGCCGCAGCGCTTATGAGCATTTGAAGAAGCATGGTGTCACCGTGACATGGCAGGAATACCCAATGGAGCACGAAGTGTTACCTGAAGAGATTCGCGACATCGGCGTCTGGCTGAGCGAACGCCTGCGCTGATTGGCGTGTGATGTCCGCCCATTGATCCCTCCTACTACGCCGCGCCCGATTCTTGCATTACACTGGCCGGCGTACATTCCTTAACCAACTGATGAGATGACCGTGCTCAAAGCACTCAAGAAAATGTTCGGTAAAAGCGAGGCTGAGCAGCTCGCGCCAGTTCCCAGTGCGCCGTCGCACGCCCCCGGTCATCGCAGCGATGCCCCGCAGGACGACCGCCCCGCTCCCGTAGCGACACCGAAGCCAGAAGAAAAACCTGCTGCGGCCGCACCAATCGCTGCAGAGCCTGTGCGCAGCGAAGCGCCGAAACCGGCCAGACCGCGTCGCGAACCGAAGCCCAAGGCACCGGTCATTCCGTGGAAACTCGAAGACTTCGTCGTCGAGCCACAGGAGGGCAAAACCCGCTTTCACGATTTCAAACTTGCCCCCGAGCTGATGCACGCCATCCAGGACTTGGGCTTTCCGTACTGCACGCCGATCCAGGCGCAGGTGCTGGGCTTCACCCTCGCCGGCAAAGACGCCATTGGCCGCGCGCAGACCGGCACCGGCAAGACTGCCGCATTCCTGATCTCGATCATTACCCAGTTGCTGCAGACGCCGCCACCGAAAGAGCGCTACATGGGCGAACCGCGTGCGCTGATCATCGCGCCGACCCGCGAGCTGGTGGTGCAGATCGCCAAGGACGCCGCTGACCTGACCAAGTACACCGGCCTCAACGTGATGACGTTCGTCGGTGGCATGGATTTCGACAAACAGCTCAAGCACCTCGAAGCGCGCCACTGCGACATTCTCGTGGCGACCCCGGGCCGCTTGCTCGATTTCAACCAGCGTGGCGACGTGCACCTGGACATGGTCGAAGTGATGGTGCTGGACGAAGCCGACCGCATGCTCGACATGGGCTTCATCCCGCAAGTCCGGCAGATCATTCGCCAGACCCCACCGAAGTCCGAACGCCAGACTTTGCTGTTCTCGGCGACCTTTACCGAAGACGTGATGAATCTGGCCAAGCAATGGACCACCGATCCGGCCATCGTCGAAATCGAAATCACCAACGTCGCCAACGAGAACGTCGAGCAGCACATCTACGCCGTGGCCGCTGCCGACAAATACAAACTGCTCTACAACCTGGTCAACGATAACGGTTGGGAGCGGGTGATCGTGTTTGCCAACCGCAAGGACGAAGTGCGCCGTATCGAAGAGCGCCTGGTGCGCGACGGCATCAATGCCGCGCAACTGTCTGGCGACGTGCCGCAGCACAAGCGCATCAAGACCCTGGAAGGTTTCCGCGAAGGCAAGATCCGCGTGCTGGTGGCCACTGATGTCGCCGGTCGCGGCATCCACATCGACGGCATCAGCCACGTGATCAACTTCACCCTGCCGGAAGTCCCGGACGACTACGTGCACCGCATCGGCCGTACCGGTCGCGCCGGCGCTGACGGTGTGTCGATCAGCTTTGCCGGCGAAGACGACTCCTATCAGTTGCCGTCCATCGAAGAAAAACTCGGTCGCAAGATCAGTTGCGAAACGCCGCCGACGCATCTGTTGCGCGCGGTTGAGCGCAAGCGCCCGCAGTAAGCGCAACGAAATGAAAAAGCGCAGCCGGAAACGGACTGCGCTTTTTTTACGCCTGAAGGTTGCCCAGATAAACTAAATGTCCATAATGGAAAAATAAGTTCAGATCTGGAGCACAAAAATGTCTGGTACGCCTTACGTCATCGATCAAGTCCGGGCCCGAGATCTGCTGGCGCGTATCGATGTGCCGCAGATCCTGCGCAAGCTGTTCCGCGATCTGGCGGCCGGTAACGCCGTGCAGCCGGCACAGCAAGTGGTCGAGTTCCCGCAGGGTGCTGGCGACTTCATCAACTATTTGGGCGTGCTGGCAGAGGATGGTGTCTACGGAGTGAAGACCTCGCCGTACATCGTGCGCGAGCAGGGTGCGCTGGTGACGGCGTGGACTTTGTTGATGTCGATGAAAACCGGCCAGCCGCTGCTGCTCTGTGACGCCAGCGAACTGACCACCGCGCGTACCGCCGCGACCACGGCAGTGGCGGTCGACGCCCTCGCCCCGTTGAATGCCCAACGACTGGCGATCATCGGCAGCGGGAAAGTTGCTCAGGCGCATCTGCATTACGTCAAAACCTTGCGCGACTGGCAAAGCATCAGCGTGTACTCGCCGTCGCTGCCGGAAGATCCTGAGACACAGGCCGTATTGAGGACCATCGCGCCGCAAGTGAAGATTTCCGACAGCCGCGAGTCCGCCATTGCCGACGCGGAGGTGATCATGCTCTGCACCTCGTCGGCCGGGCCGGTGATTGATCCTGCAACGTTAAGCAAACCGGCGCTGATCACCTCGATCAGCACCAACGCCCCGCGCGCCCATGAAGTACCGCCGCAAAGCCTCAACGACATGCAGGTATTCTGCGACTATCGTCTGACCACGCCGGGTTCGGCTGGTGAGATGCTGATTGCCGCCGAACAGCATGGCTGGAGCAAGGGTTCGATTGTCGGCGACCTCGCCGACTTGCTCAGCGAAAAAGTGCAGCGCCCGGGTTACGACCGTCACGTGTTCTTCCGTTCAATCGGCTTGGGCCTGGAAGACATTGCCCTCGCCAATGCGGTTTATCACTTAACCCACTAACGCCAAAAATCCCCTGTGGGAGCGAGCCTGCTCGCGAATGCGGTCTGACATTCACCGAAGATGTCGACTGATACACCGCTTCGCGAGCAGGCTCGCTCCCACAAGGGACTAGCGTACGCCTTGATATTGCGTACCCACTGGAGACCTACATGAGCCACGCAGATTTCATCATCATCGGCGGCGGGATTGCCGGCGCTTCTACCGGGTTCTGGCTGGCGCCGCACGGCAAAGTGATCGTGCTCGAGCGTGAAACCCATCCCGGCTATCACTCCACCGGTCGCTCCGCCGCGCTGTACACCGCCGCCTACGGCACCGCACAGGTCCGCGCACTGACGCAGGCCAGCCGCGCGTTTTTCGACAGCCCTCCAAGCGGCTTCTGCGAGCATCCGCTGCTGACCCCGCGCGGCGAAATGACCGTCGACTTCATCGGTGATCCCGCCGAACTGAACAACCAATACCTCAGCGCCAAAGCCACCGTGCCGCAGATGCAACTGCTCAGCGCCGATGAAGCCTGCGCGCGGCTGCCGATCCTGCGCCGGGAAAAAGTCCACGGCGCGATCTACGATCCTTCGGCCTGCGACATCGACACCGATGCGCTGCATCAGGGCTACCTGCGCGGTATCCGCCGCAATCACGGCGAAATCCACACTGATTGCGAAGTGCTTGGCCTGCGCCGCGATGCCGATGGCCTGTGGCACGTGCAGAGCAATGGCGAGTCTTTCAGCGCACCGGTCATCATCAATGCCGCTGGTGCCTGGGCCGACAGAGTCGGCGTTTTCGCTGGCGCGCAGCCGCTGGGTCTGCAACCGAAACGTCGTGCGGCGTTTATCTTTGCCGGCCCGGAAGGCGTGGACACTCACCATTGGCCGATGCTAGTCAGCCTCGACGAATCCTTCTACATGAAGCCCGACGCGGGCATGTTCCTCGGCTCGCCGGCCAACGCCGATCCGGTCGAACCGCACGATGTGCAGGCGGAAGAACTCGACATCGCCATGGGTATTTATCAGATCGAAGAAGCCACCACGCTGACCATCCGCCGGCCGACGCGCATCTGGGCGGGCTTGCGCAGTTTCGTTGCCGACGGTGACCTGCTCAGCGGTTTCGATCCGCAGGTGCCGGGGCTTTTCTGGGTTGCCGCGCAGGGCGGTTACGGCATCCAGACGTCGCCGGCGATGGGCCAGGCCAGTGCGGCGCTGGTGCGCGGCGAGCCGCTTCCCGAGCACCTGCATGAATTCGGTCTGGACAGCGCCATGCTCTCCCCGGCCCGACTGGCTTGATCGCATCGACTCGCCCAAAAGATTGCGGCACACTCGCAGCGCCCCGGCACAAGGGGCGCTGACGCTGCCTGGAGCTCCACTGTCATGACTGCCCCCGAATTCGATCCGGCGCTGGATAACTTCCGCGCCATCGCCGACGCCATCGCCACGCTGTTCTTTCCCCACGCGGAGGTGGTGCTGCACGACCTGCGCACGCAGAAGGTCGACTACATCGCCAACAACCTGTCCAAGCGCGAGATCGGCGACGACTCGTCGTTGGAAGACATGCTCAGCGAGGATGTCAGCGACAGAAACATCGGCCCGTACGAAAAGCTTAACTGGGACGGTCAGAAAATTCGCAGCCTGAGCACCGTGCTGCGCGACAGCGAGAGTCGTCCGCTGGCAGTGCTGTGCATCAATCTGAATATCTCCCTGTTCGAGAACGCCAAAGCGGCGCTGGACCTGTTCCTGTCACCGAGCAAACTGATTCCTCAGCCGGACTCGCTGTTCCGTGATGACTGGCAGGAACGCATCAACACCTTCCTCCACGCCTGGTTGCGCGAGCGGCAGCTGAGCCTGAACCTGCTGACCCGTGATCACAAACGCGAACTGGTGCTGGCGCTGCACGCCGAGGGCGCGTTCAAGGGCAAGAGCGCCTCGAACTATGTGGCCAATGTGCTGAACATGGGACGGGCGACGGTGTACAAGCATTTGAAGGAATTGAAAGGCTGAAGATTTGCTTCGCTAGCGCTGGCCTCTTCGCGAGCAGGCTCGCTCCCACATTTGGAATGCGTTACCCCTGTGGGAGCGAGCCTGCTCGCGAAAGCGCTTGATCAATCGCCGTAGATATCAGCTTTGAAATACTTATCGGAAATCTTCTGATACTCGCCATTCGCGCGAATCCCGTCGATGGCGCTGTTCAACTGGCTGACCAGTTCGGCATTGCCCTTGCGCACGGCAATACCCGCGCCTTCACCGACGTAATTCGGATCCTTCAACTCCGGCCCGACAAACGCATAGCCCTTGCCACGCGGCATCGACAGAAAGTCATTGAGCGGAATGGTGTCGGCGAAAATCGCATCGAGGCGCCCCGCTGCCAGGTCCATGTAGATTTCTTCGTTGTTGCTGTAGCGCTTGACGTTGATGCCCTTGGGTTCGAACACCTCGGTGGCGTAACGATCGGTGGTGGTCGCGCGCTGCACGCCGACGTTCTTGCCCTTGAGGCTGGCGTACTGGTCATCCACCGTGGCGCCCTCCTTCATGACCAGACGCGAGGAGGTGAAGTAGTACTTGTGGCTGAAATCCACCGACTTCTTGCGATCTTCGTTGATGGTCATCGACGACAGCGCCATGTCGATCTTCTTCACTTTCAGCGAAGGAATCAGCCCGTCGAACTCACCTTCAACCCACACGCATTTGACCTTCATCTGCGCGCACAGGGCGTTGCCGATGTCGTAGTCGAAACCGACGATTTCACCCTTGTCGGTTTTCGACGCGAATGGCGGATAGGCCGCTTCGATGCCGATGCGCAGGGTTTTCTCGGCGGCGAATACGCTAGCGGAGGCCAACAGGCTGAGGGCCAGACCGGTGATGAGGGGGAATTTCTTCATGTTCGTTCTCTCGCGGGTTGTTGTAGGTTTGGCGAAGAAGAGCAGCTACAAGCGGCAAGCTGATAGCTGATAGCTGATAGCTGATAGCTGATAGCTGCAAGACAGAAGCATTTTTGTACTTGGAAATCCATACTGGACTCTCAGGTACAAATCGTCAATCGGGTAGAGAGGGGAGGGTTTTCGGTATTGCAGATGACGCCTTCGCGAGCAGGCTCGCTCCCACAGGGGAACGCATTTCAACTGTGGGAGCGAGCCTGCTCGCGAAGACTGACTAATGAGCGATGCAGGGATTATTTTTTCCAGCGATCCGCAGCCGCATAATCACTGTCCCGCCCCTCAACCCAACGCGGGCCATCACTGGTGTTTTCTTTCTTCCAGAACGGCGCGCGGGTTTTCAGGTAGTCCATGACGAAGGCGCAGGCGTCGAATGCGGCCTGGCGATGGGCGCTGGCGGCGCCGACGAAGACGATCGGTTCGCCCGGCTCCAGCGCGCCAATGCGGTGCAGCACTTCCAGCTTGAGCAGCGGCCAGCGCTGCTCGGCTTCGACAGCGATCTTGCCGAGGGCTTTTTCGGTCATGCCCGGATAGTGCTCGAGAAACATCCCGGCCACGTCGAGCCCGTCGTTGAAGTCGCGTACGTAACCGACAAAACTCACCACCGCACCGACGCCGACGTTGGCCGCGTGCATGGCGTTGACTTCAGCGCCCGGATCGAACGGCGTGGCCTGCACGCGAATCGCCATGTTCAGCCTCCTGTCACGGTGGGGAAAAACGCCACTTCGTCGCCATCGGCCACTGGCTCGTCGAGCTGGCAGAGGTCTTCGTTGCGCGCGCACATCAGGTTCTGCTCGCTCAACACCTCGGCGCCATCACGTTGCGCCAACAGCTTGCGAACGTCATCGACGGTCGCGAAATCGCCTTCAACCTTCACCGAATCCACGCCCAGCGCTTCACGGTAACGAGCAAAAAACTTCACGGTCAGTTTCATGGCTGCTCCGCCTGGAAGTGGCCGCTTTTGCCGCCGACCTTTTCCAGCAGACGCACGCTTTCGATGGTCATGCCACGATCCACGGCTTTGCACATGTCGTAAATGGTCAGAGCGGCGACGCTGGCGGCGGTCAGCGCTTCCATTTCGACGCCGGTCTGCCCGGACAGCTTGCAGCGGGCGACGATGCGCACGCTATCTTCGCCTTCGGCGCTGAGTTCGACTTTGACGCCAGTGAGCATCAGCGGGTGGCACAGGGGAATCAGATCGCTGGTTTTCTTCGCCGCTTGAATCCCGGCAATGCGCGCGACAGCGAACACATCACCCTTGGGATGACCGCCGCTGACGATCATCTGCAGGGTTTCAGGGAGCATGCGCACCAGCGCTTGCGCGGTCGCTTCACGGAACGTCACGGCTTTTTCAGTGACGTCGACCATGTTGGCGCGACCTTGGGAATCGAGATGAGTCAGCACGAGGGCCTCCTTGAGGCAGCTGCGAGCGGCAAGCTACAAGCGGCAAGTTAAAGCGCGGTAGGCAGGCGTCAGGAAAGCTCGCATTTAAACAGCCGAAAGCCGCAAGCTTCAAGCGGCAAGTGAAGTTCACTCGGACCACTCGTAGCTTGCGGCTTGAAGCTTATAGCTGCTCCTCTTTAGAGATGCGATTCGGCGTATTCGGCCAGGATCGAGCGAGGCACGCCTTGCAGGGTGATGTGTACACCGTTGGGGAAGTCCTTGAAGCGTTCGGTCAGGTAGGTCAGCCCGGAGCTGGTCGCGGACAGGTACGGGGTGTCGATCTGCGCCAGGTTGCCCAGGCACACCACTTTGGAACCGGCGCCGGCACGGGTGATGATGGTTTTCATCTGGTGCGGCGTGAGGTTCTGGCATTCGTCGATCAGGATCAGGCTCTGCTGGAAGCTTCGACCGCGAATGTAGTTGAGCGATTTGAACTGCAACGGCACTTTGCTGAGGATGTAATCGACGCTGCCATGGGTGTTTTCGTCATCCATGTGCAAGGCTTCGAGGTTGTCGGTGATGGCGCCCAGCCAAGGCTCCATTTTTTCCGCTTCGGTGCCGGGCAGGAAACCGATTTCCTGGTCCAGGCCCTGCACGCTGCGGGTGGCGATGATGCGGCGATAGCGCTTGCTGACCATGGTCTGCTCGATCGCAGCAGCCAGCGCCAGAATGGTTTTACCGGAACCGGCGGCGCCGGAGAGGTTGACCAGATGGATGTCCGGATCAAGCAGCGCGTAAAGCGCCAGACTCTGATAGATGTCGCGCGGTTTCAGGCCCCACGCCTCCTGATGCAGCAGCGGTTCCTGATGCAGGTCGAGGATCAGCAGGCGGTCTTCCTGGATTTCCTTGATCCAGCCGACAAAGCCCTGCTCGTCTATGATGAACTCGTTGATGTGCACGGCCGGCAGGTTGTCGATCAGTTGCACCTGATGCCAGGTGCGGCCGTGGTCCTGACGGGTTTCGACCTTGCTCACGCGGTCCCAGAAGGAGCCGGTCATGTTGTGGTAGCCGTTGGGCAGCAGCGACACGTCATCGACCAACTGGTCGGTGCTGTAGTCCTCGGCGTCGATGCCACAGGCGCGCGCCTTGAGGCGCATGTTGATATCTTTGGTGACCAGCACCACCGGTTTCTGCGGATCGCGGGTGTGCAGATCAATCAGTTGGTTGATGATTTTGTTGTCGTTCAGGTGCTCGGGCAGAATCAGGTTCGACTCGGCCTGCTTGCTCATCAGAATTGACAGCAAGCCCTTCGGCCCGCCCTTGCCACGCTGGATCGGCACGCCCAGTTCGACGTCTTCGGGGGACGCATCGCCCAGGGTCTTGTCGATCAGACGGATCGCCTGGCGACATTCGGCGGCCACGCTGTGATGGCCGCTCTTGAGCTTGTCCAGCTCTTCCAGCACGGTCATCGGGATGGCGACGTGGTGTTCTTCGAAATTCAGCAGGGCATTTGGATCGTGAATCAATACGTTGGTATCGAGTACATACAGGATTGGCTGGTTGGAGGAAGGGCTGCGTCCGTGATCATCCATACTCGGTCACCTTTGTGGGAGCCATTCGACGCAATACCGTGACAGTGCTGCGCCTCGAGGTGACTGCCGAATTCATCCACGAGGGCCTGGATGAACTGCACACAATAGGAGTCTGGGAAGACGCCACCTGTGTTGCAGGTTTCGGCGGTCTGTCTTCGTAATACTCCAAAACCGATGACATAAAAAAGCACTTTGACGGTTTTTTTAAGTTTATTTTGCAGAGTGACGAAAAGCCCTTGGCGGACTCCCCGTACCCCGCTAAAGTCGGAAGTCCGCCTGCATCGAATTCCTCCTGAAAATCACCCCAAGCCCAATGTTTCCGGGCTTTTTGTCGTTTCTCAACGAAACGCGTCCTGACAGTCTTCCCAGCCGATGCCGCTCTGCGCAGTCTGCGTGATCAGCCACGGCACGGACGTCTTCACCGCATCCTGTTTCAGGTTGAAATTGATCACTCCATGACGCCACAGCAGCATCAGGGTCAACACTCGCTGCGCGCTCGCCGGGCCCTTGAGCTTGCCGGCGCCGTCCTGAGCATCAATGTCCCACAGCGCCACTTGCAGGCCCTGGCTATTGAAGAAACCTTGTGCGTCACTGCGGCGCTGGCCATCCGGCGGACGGAATAGCGGCACATAGTTTTCCGGCAGTTTGTTTTTCACCAGGTCGGCGCTGCGCCGTACCGAATCCTGCCAGTCCTGCCAATGGCTATGGGAGCGGAACTCCCAGCCCTGCACGCCAACGCACTGCCGGGAGAAACTCGCCTGCAGGCTGCTGACCGAACGGCCGGCGAGTCGCGCCTGAATATCCTTGCCCAGCACAAAGAATGTCCCGCTCAGATTCGATTTGCGCAGGTACTCGGTCAGCCAGTCGGTGTTGTCCGGTTGCACGTTGGCGGCGCTGTCGAAGGTCAGCAAAAACAGCCGGTCATGCATCTCGTCGCCGTTGCGCTCGTAGTCGCCAAAACGATCGAATTCATTACTCGTTTGCGGTGACAGCGCGGCCTTGCGCATCAACTCGTCGAGGTACTGCAAATGGAAGATCCGGCTCGGCTCGGCCCATTTGGTGTAATAACTGTCGTCGCTGACCACGAACTTGGCCGCCTGTTCGCGCAGGGTAGGCAGGTCTTCGACGAGGAAACAGAACGAGGCGTCCTGATCGCAGCTTTGCTGGGCGTAGTTGTAGTTGGCGAGCAAGCGCTGCCAGAGACGCTGACGCAGCTGATTGACCGCATCGATATTGACCGTGCGCAGACCCAGGCGCTGGGCCAGCGCCGCCTCGTCGATGGATTCGGTGCCAAGCAGGCCTCGAGCGAACATAAGGATTTCCGCCCGCGAAGCGACGTCGAACAGGGTCGGATTGCTAAGCTGCTCCGGCCAGGTCGTGCGATCCAGCGTCGCAGCATCACCGGGTGCCGCGACGGCCGCGAAGCTCAGCAGCCACGCGGTGAATAAAAGAACAATGCGCAAAGGGATGTCTCCATAACAAAACCCGCGCGGCACTATAGCTGATCCTGTCCTGTTCCCCGCAGCCACACCTATACCCTGTGGATCGTTCCCACGCTCTGCGTGGTAACGCCTCCCCGGACGCTCCGCGTCCGACGACTGTGACGCAGAGCGTCACGGGCTGCATTCCCACGCGGAGCGTGGGAACGATCATGTGAATCCGCATTCGCGAGCAGGCTCGCTCCCACAAGGGGTCTGAGTTAAGCCGTCGATCACCTATGGGCTTGATAGCTGGAGTCAACAAGGACAACCCCCTAGAATCGCCCCCACGATTAAAGGAGACGACTTCATGCTGATGGTGATTTCCCCCGCCAAGACCCTCGACTACGAAACACCGCCGGCGACCCAGCGCTTTACCCAGCCGCAGTACCTCGACCATTCCCAGGAACTGATCCAGCAGTTGCGCGAGTTGAGTCCGGCGCAGATCAGCGAGTTGATGCACGTGTCCGACAAGATCGGTGGCCTCAATGCCGCGCGATTCGGCAGCTGGACGCCAGCCTTCACACCAGAGAACGCCAAGCAGGCGCTGCTCGCATTCAAAGGCGATGTGTACACCGGTCTCGACGCGCAGTCCTTCAGCGAAGCGCAATTCGATTACGCGCAAAAGCACCTGCGCATGCTCTCCGGCCTTTATGGCCTGCTGCGGCCGCTGGACCTGATGCAACCCTATCGCCTGGAGATGGGCACCAAACTGGCCAACGGCCGCGGCAAGGATCTGTATGCGTTCTGGGGCACGCGCATCAGCGAGTGGCTGAATGAAGCGCTGGCCGAGCAAGGCGATGACGTACTGCTCAACCTTGCATCCAACGAATACTTTTCTGCGGTCAAGCGCAGCGCGTTGAAGGCGCGGATCATCAATACCGAGTTCAAGGATCAGAAGAACGGCCAGTATAAGATCATCAGTTTCTACGCGAAGAAAGCGCGCGGTCTGATGAGCCGATTTGTGATCCAGGAACGCATCAACGACCCGGCTCAGCTCAAGCAATTCGATGTGCAGGGTTATCGCTACAGCGCCGAGCAATCGAAACCCGACAATCTTGTGTTTTTGCGCGATCACGCCCCGGAATAAAGCATGCCCTTTGCACGACTCTTTTAGTCGGGAGTCGTGCAGTCCGCCCGAAGTCAAAATCCCCCCGCGACATATCGCCAAATTCATGGCGCCAATAAAACAACACTCCATTTTCTAATTTTAGTTTCACTCGACGCTGAAGTTTTTTTTCAGTAGTGGCACCTAAATTTTTTACCCGTAGTGGCACAAAACTATCGGCCCCGGTTTCGCCCCGACAACTAAAGGACGAAATCGTTAGTGCTATCAAATTGCACCCAGTGCCATCTCCACCAATATTTCAAAAAATTTCGGCTGGCACGATGAGTGGGCTGGAACTATGTCCAAATGCGTTGCTCATACCACCGGTAACGATTCTCGGCGAGTTTGTACGAGATAACTTACGCAGAGCAGATAGCCATGTAACCAAGTTGTCACAGCAACTTGCCTGAGTGACTAACGAGTCTCAAAACAATCGAAGGACAGGAGATACGCACCATTAATATCCCCTACAAAGGCCAAGGCCGCGCCCCTATAAACGTGCTCGCCTGAGCACCTAACTGCTTGATTTACCGGCTCCCTACCGGACGTCGAGCAGGCTACACGACTGCACTAGAGTCTTCCTGCACGGAAGATCGGCTGCATAACAGGGCAAGTCATAACAACAAGGCCTAGTTGCGCACATCTTGAGTGCACTTATTAGACACTCGGAACTTTGTATGCCTGCACACGGCATTGTGGCGCCTGTAAGCCGCACTTCCGAGTGCACTAGTGACCGCTGAACACCATTAACTCCGGCCTTCTAAGGCCTGATATATACAGAGGTAATTGCGATGCGCATCAGCATATTTGGTTTGGGTTACGTTGGCGCAGTATGTGCCGGTTGCCTGTCTGCACGTGGCCATGACGTAGTTGGCGTCGATGTTGCCAAAGACAAGATCGACATGATTAACGACGGCCGATCGCCAATCGTTGAACCGGGCCTGGGTGAACTTCTGCAACAGGGTATTCAGACCGGTCGTCTGCGCGGCACGACCAACTTCGCCGAGGCGATTCGTGATACCGACCTGTCGATGATCTGCGTCGGCACGCCAAGCAAAAAGAACGGCGATCTGGAACTGAACTACATCGAGGCGGTGTGCCGCGAGATTGGTTATGTCCTGCGCGAAAAAACCACCCGTCACACCATCGTCGTGCGCAGCACCGTGCTGCCAGGCACTGTGGCCAACGTGGTGATTCCGATTCTGGAAGACTGCTCGGGCAAAAAGGCCGGCGTCGATTTCGGCGTTGCGGTCAACCCTGAATTCCTGCGTGAATCCACCGCCATCGCTGACTATGATCACCCGCCAATGACTGTCATCGGCGAGTTCGACACCGCGTCGGGCGACGTTCTGCAATCGCTGTACGAAGAACTCGACGCACCGATCATCCGCAAGGACATCGCCGTTGCCGAGATGATCAAGTACACCTGCAACGTCTGGCACGCGACCAAAGTGACCTTCGCCAACGAGATCGGCAACATCGCCAAAGCCGTGGGCGTCGATGGCCGTGAAGTGATGGACGTGGTTTGCCAGGACAAGACCCTGAACCTGTCCCAGTACTACATGCGCCCGGGCTTCGCCTTCGGCGGCTCGTGCCTGCCGAAAGACGTGCGCGCGCTGACCTACCGCGCTGGTTCCCTGGACGTCGAAGCGCCGCTGCTCAACTCGCTGATGCGCAGTAACGAATCGCAAGTGCAGAACGCCTTCGATATCGTCGAAAGCCATGAAAAACGCAAAGTCGCCCTGCTCGGTCTGAGCTTCAAGGCCGGCACCGACGACCTGCGCGAAAGCCCGCTGGTCGAACTGGCGGAAATGCTGATCGGCAAGGGTTACGACCTGAGCATCTACGACAGCAACGTCGAATACGCCCGTGTCCACGGTGCGAACAAGGACTACATCGAATCGAAGATTCCGCACGTGTCGTCCCTGCTCAACTCCGACTTCGACTCGGTGATCGACAACTCCGACGTGATCATCCTCGGCAACCGCGACGAGAAGTTCCGTTCGCTGGCCCAGGAAGCGCCGCAAGGCAAGCAAGTCATCGACCTGGTGGGCTTCATGTCCAAGTCCACCAGCGCCGGTAGCCGCACCGAAGGTATTTGCTGGTAACGCAGCCCCAAGCGACAAGCGTCGAGCTGCAAGTCAACGCGATTGGCTTGCAGCTTGAAGCTTGCAACTTGCAGCTTCCCTTACCTTCGGATGACGGTTATGACCAAGCTCAAACATTTTTTTCTGCAATCAGCCGGCTGGCTTTTTTATCTCAGTCTGCTGATGGGCCTGGCCTTGATGCTGCCCACGTCCACATTCGACTCCGAGTCGAAGGACTTCATTTTCCTGATTGGCGCCGTGGGTATCTGGCGCTACTCGATGGGTGCAACGCACTTTGTGCGCGGCATGATTTTTCTCTACATCGTTTACCCGCACCTGCGTCGCAAAGTACGCAAGTTGGGCAAAGCGGCCGACCCGTCGCATGTGTTTCTGATGGTCACCAGCTTTCGTATTGACGCGCTGACCACCGCGCAGGTCTACAGCTCGGTGATCCGTGAAGCCATCGATTGCGAACTGCCGACCACCATTGTCTGCTCGATCGTGGAAATGTCCGACGAGTTGCTGGTCAAGGCGCTGTGGGCGCGGATGAATCCGCCGGAGCGGGTCAAGCTCGACTTCGTGCGCATTCCCGGTACCGGCAAGCGCGATGGCCTGGCCTTCGGTTTCCGCGCGATCTCCCGTCACCTGCCGGACGACCGTGCCGTGGTCGCGGTGATCGACGGCGACACCGTGCTCGGCGAAGGCGTCGTGCGCAAGACCGTGCCGTGGTTCCAGCTGTTCGGCAATGTCGGCGGCCTGACCACCAACGAGTTCTGCGAAGTGCGCGGCGGCTACATCATGAGCGAATGGCACAAGCTGCGTTTCGCCCAGCGCCACATCAACATGTGCTCGATGGCCCTGTCCAAGCGCGTGCTGACCATGACCGGGCGGATGTCGGTGTTCAAAGCTTCCGTAGTCACCAATCCGGAATTCATCGCCGACGTTGAAAGCGACTCGCTGCAACACTGGCGTCTGGGCCGCTTCAAATTCCTGACCGGCGACGACAAGTCGAGCTGGTTCAGCCTGATGCGCCTGGGTTACGACACCTTCTACGTGCCGGACGCCGAGATCAATACCGTTGAGCACCCGCCGGAAAAGAGCTTCATCAAGGCCAGCCGCAAGCTGATGTTCCGCTGGTACGGCAACAACCTGCGCCAGAACTCCCGCGCACTGGGTCTGGGTATCCGCCGCCTCGGCGTGTTCACCTCGGTGGTGCTGTTCGACCAGCGCGTGTCGATGTGGACTTCGCTGCTCGGCCTGACCGTCGCACTGATCGCCAGCTTCAAGTACGGCACCGCGTTCATCCTCGTGTACCTGCTGTGGATCGGTATCACCCGCCTGATCCTGACGCTGTTGCTGTCGTGTTCCGGTCACCGCATCGGCCCTGCTTACCCGGCGATTCTGTATTACAACCAGATCGTTGGCGCCCTGGTGAAGATCTACGTGTTCTTCCGCCTCGACCAACAATCCTGGACTCGCCAGCCCACATCCCTGACCCGTGATCTCGCCAGCTTTCAACGTTGGTTCAACACCTGGTCGTCTCGGACCATGACCTTCTCCGCCGGCAGCATTTTTGTCGCCGTGCTGCTGATGATGGTCTGACCCGCTCCTATTGAATTAACAAGGAAATCGCCCCTATGAATACCGCCGTCAACGTCAACGTAGTGCATGAATCCGAAGCCCAGCGCCAGCACGCTCGCGTGAAAATCCCGGCCAAGCTGCGTTTCTTCGGCCCTGACCGGACGCCACTCGAAGCGCGCGTCCTCGATCTGTCGGCTGGCGGTCTGGCGTTCAACGCCGGGCAGATGCCGCTGACCATCGGCGAGGTGTACAAGGCGCGTCTGCAATTTGTCATCGACAACCTCGGCCTGGCCATGGACGTTGAACTGCAGGTGCGTTCCTTCGATCGCGCCACCGGCCGCGCCGGCTGCCAGTTCCAGAACCTCGAGCCGCAGGACATTTCCACCCTGCGCCACCTGATCACTTCGCACCTGGCCGGCGACATCGTCAGCATCGGCGAAGTGCTGGCGACCCTGCAGCGCGACAACTTCACCAAGGCGCGCAAGAACAAGACCAACGACACCGGCATGACCCCGTTCGGCCGTCTGAAAGCCGTGACCTTCAGCGCCGGTATTTTCGCCGTTGGCCTGGTCGCTGCCGGTTTCATCTTCAAGTCGGTGTACGGCATGTACTTCGTCAGCCACGCCCAGGCCGGTCTGGTCAGCGTGCCGGGGATGAACATCACCATGCCGCGTGACGGGACCGTGCAGAGCTTGGTCAAGTCCGACGGCGTTGCCGCCAAAGGCGCCCCACTGGCGACCTTCAGCACCAGCATGCTCGACGTACTCAAGGGCCATCTGGCCGAAGACCAACTGGCCCCGGCCAAGGTTGAAGAACTGTTCGGCAAGCAAATGACCGGCACCCTGACCTCGCCGTGCGATTGCACCGTGGCCCAGCAACTGGTGGCTGACGGTCAGTACGCGAGCAAGGGCGACGTGATCTTCCAACTGGTGCCGCGCAACACCCAGGCCAACGTTGAAGCACGCTTCTCCTATCGCCAGTTCGGCGACGTCCGCCCGGGTACTCCGGTGAGCTTCCAGATCGCCGGCGAAGACAAGACCCGCACCGGCAAGATCGTCAGCAGCACCAGCCTGAAGAGCGCCGACCTGTCCTCCGACATCCGCGTACAGATCCAGCCAGACGAGCCGCTCGACAGCAGCCTGGCCGGCCGCCCGGTGGAAGTGAACAGCGACCGTGGCCCGAACCTGAACTGGCTGATCGACAAAGCCATGGCTGCCGGTCTTTAAGTCGAGGACATGCCTGTGACTACGCATAACTTGAACACACCGCCGACCCTGTGGGAGCGAGCCTGCTCGCGAAAGGGCCAGCGCGGTTTGTCTGAAGTACCGAGTCGACTGCTTCGCGAGCAGGCTCGCTCCCACATGGGATTGATGGTGTGCTCGCTGGCACTAGCAGTTTCTCTAGCCGGTTGCGCCGGGCTGCCCGACCAGCGTCTGGCCAACGAAGCGCTCAAGCGTGGCGACACCGCCACCGCTGCGCAGAATTACCAGCAACTGGCCGATCTGGGTTACAGCGAGGCGCAAGTCGGCCTGGCCGATATCCAGGTCGACAGCCGCGACCCGGCGCAGATGAAACAGGCCGAAGCGACTTACCGCGCAGCGGCCAGCGTGTCGCCGCGTGCCCAGGCACGTCTCGGTCGCCTGCTGGTGGCCAAGCCCGGGTCCACCGAAGCCGAGCATCACGAAGCCGAAACCCTGCTGAAAAAAGCCGCCGCCAATGGCGAAGGCAATACGTTGATCCCACTGGCGATGCTGTATCTGCAATACCCGCACAGCTTCCCCAATATCAACGCCCAGCAGCAGATCGATCAGTGGCGCAAATCCGGTTACCCGGAAGCGGGTCTGGCGCAGGTGCTGCTGTATCGCACCCAGGGCACCTACGACCAGCACCTGGATGACGTGGAAAAGATCTGCAAGGCCGCGCTCAACACCACCGACATCTGCTACGTCGAACTGGCCACCGTCTACCAGAAACGTGGCCAGCCGGAGCAACAGGCCGAGCTGATCAAGCAGATGCAGGCCGGTTACAGCCGTGGCACCGTCACTGCGCAGCGTGTCGACTCCGTGGCCCGCGTGCTGGCCGACTCGACCCTGGGCAAGACCGACGAAAAAACCGCGCAGTCGTTGCTCGAGCCGATCGCTCCGGGCTACCCGGCGTCGTGGGTCACCCTCGCGCAATTGCTTTACGACTTCCCCGAACTGGGCGACGTCGACCAGATGATGAAGTACCTGGACAACGGCCGCGCCGCCGACCAGCCGCGCGCCGAACTGCTGCTGGGCAAGGTCTACTACGAAGGAAAACTGGTTCCGGCTGACGCGAAAGTTGCCGAGGAACACTTCCAGAAAGCCGTTGGCCGCGAAGTCGCCGCCGATTACTACCTCGGCCAGATCTACCGCCGTGGCTACCTGGGCAAGGTCTATCCACAGAAGGCTCTCGACCACCTGCTGACCGCTGCGCGCAATGGCCAGAACAGTGCCGACTTCGCCATCGCCCAGCTGTTCTCGCAAGGCAAGGGCACCAAGCCCGACCCGCTGAACGCCTACGTGTTCAGCCAATTGGCCAAGGCCCAGAACACCCCGCAAGCCGATGAACTGGCAGCGACCCTCGAGGCGCAACTGCCGCCCGAGCGCCTGCCCGAAGCCCGCCGCCTGTTGCAACAGGAACAGGCCAGCCGTGGCGCCCTGAACTCGAACACGCTGCAACTGCACGCCCTGCAAGAAGAAGACGGCGAGGAAAAACTATGAAGCTGAACCCATTCGTGAAGGCCGGTATTGGCCTCACCTTCGCGCTGCTCTGGTCTTGCCCGACACTGGCTGCGATGACTGAAAGCAAGAACTTCGGTCTGGAAGTGAAACTTACCGGCCAGTCCGAAGACGACCGCGACCTCGGCACTGCCGGCGGCGGCGACGTCAACGGCGTGGGCCTCGACCTGCGCCCGTGGATCTACGGCGAAAGCGGCGCGTGGAGCGCTTATGCGATGGGTCAGGCGGTGACCTCGACCGACATCATCGAGACCGACACCCTGCAGCAATCGGACGGCGAACAGACCACCGACAGCGGCGATCGTGAAACCAAGAAAAACTATCTGGCGATGCGCGAATTCTGGGTCGGCTACAGCGGCTTCACGCCCTACCCTGGCGAGATCCTCAAGTTCGGTCGTCAGCGTCTGCGCAATGACGACGGCCAATGGCGCGACACCAACATCGAAGCGCTGAACTGGACCTTCGACACCACCCTGCTGCGGGCCAACGCCGGTGTCGCCGAGCGCTTCAGCGAATACCGCACCGACTTGAAAGAGTTGGCGCCGAAAGACAAGGATCGCCTGCACGCCTACGCCGACGCCGCTTACCAGTGGACACCGGGGCAGTGGGTCGGCATTCGCGGCCACCATACTCACGATGACGGCAAACTCGATTACGCCGAGCCGGGCGTCCCGCGCGACTCGCTGGACAAGACCGAGAACGGCGACATCAGCTGGATCGGCCTGACTGCCGACAGCGACGCCTACAACTGGCGCAACACCAACACCGTCAACTACTGGGGCAGCATCACCGGCATGAGCGGCGACCGCGACACGGTCAATGCGCTGAACGCCGACGGCACGCGCCCGACACAAGCCAAGCGCAGCGATGACATCAGCGGCTGGGCAGCCGATGTCGGCGTGCGTCTGCGCCTCAATCCGCAGTGGCAAGTCGGCGGTGCCTACGCCCGCGCCAGTGCCGATTACGAACAGAACGGTCTGGAGAGCAACCGCTCCAACTACACCGGTACCCGCTCGCGCGTGCACCGTTTCGGCGAAGCGTTCCGTGGCGAAATGAACAACATGCAGACCGCCACCCTGTTCGGTTCCTGGATGGTCAACGACGAGTACGACGCCAGCCTGATCTACCACAAGTTCTGGCGTGTCGACGGCAACAAGCCGGTCGGCAGCAACGGCATCAACGCGGTGGAAAACAACACCGACGACGTCACCGGCGCAATCCTCTCCAGCACATCCTTGCCGCTTGAAGATGGCAACAAGGACCTGGGTCAGGAAATGGACCTGGTCGTCACCAAGTACTTCAAGCAAGGCCTGTTGCCGGCGGCGTTGAGCCAGTCGATCGACGAGCCTTCGGCACTGGTGCGTTTCCGTGGCGGTGTGTTCAAACCGGGCGATGCCTATGGCAGCCAGGTTGATTCCTACATGCACCGCGCATTCATTGACGTGATCTGGCGCTTCTGATGCAAACCGCCAAGGGAGTGCCCGACATGATCAGCACCAGAACAGGCTCACTCAGCCTGCTGGCCGGCGCGATGCTGCTGGCCAGCGCCAGCGCCTTCGCCAATGTTGAACCGGCGAAACCTGCGAACGTGGCCAAAGAACTGCAACAGGCCAAGACCTACACCGTCAGCAGCGCGCCGACCGACGCGCTGAAACTGGCCAAGCCGACACTGCCCGACCTCTCCGGCTTCACCGCCGAAGCCGCTGCGGCGAAGATCGTGCGCAGCAAGCCGGGCAAGATCAGCGTGCGCCGGATGATGCAGGAAAACGCTCTGAAGGACTTCATCGGCGGCGATAACAAGATGGCCGAATGGGTGGTGCGTCAGCACGGCATCCCGCAGGCGATCTTCATCGACGACGGCTACATGAACCTCAAGGATCTGGCGAAAAAACTGCCCAAGCAGTATTTCAGCGAGACGTCCCCGGGCGTGTACCTGGCCAAATTGCCGATCGTGGTCGGCGAGAAAGGTATCCTCGAAATCGACGGTCAGACCCAGGAACTGCGCCTGTCCCAAGAGGCCGGTTCGTTCCTGGTCAATGATGGCAAACTGTTCGTGCGTGACACCAAAGTCACCGGCTGGCGCGAGAAGGAAAACGGCCCGGCGACCTTCCGTTCGCCGAAGGAATTCCGTCCGTTCCTGCTCTCCTGGGGCGGCACCGAGACCTACATCGTCAACAGCAAGATGGCCAGTTTCGGTTACGCCAACAGTAAGTCCTACGGGGTGAGTATTTCCCAGTACACGCCGAACATGGCCAAGGTCCTCAAGCGCCCGGAACCGACCGGCTGGATCGTCGGCTCCGAGTTCTCGGACATGTGGTACGGCTTCTACTGCTACGAAACCCGCGACTTTGTGGTCAAGGGCAGCACCTACAAAGACAACATCGTCTACGGCATCGACCCGCATGACCGCTCGCACCGTCTGATCATTGCCGAGAACACCGTTCACGGCACGAAGAAGAAGCACGGGATCATCATTTCCCGTGAGGTCAACGACAGCTTCATCTTCAACAATAAGAGTTTCGACAACAAGTTGTCGGGCCTGGTGATCGACCGTAACAGCGTCAACAACATCATTGCCTACAACGAGATCTACAAGAACCACACCGACGGCATCACGCTCTACGAGTCCGCCGACAACCTGCTGTGGGGCAACAAGGTCATCAGCAATACCCGTCACGGCATTCGTATTCGTAACAGCGTGAACATCCGCCTCTACGAAAACGTTGCCATGACCAACGGCCTGACCGGTATCTACGGCCACATCAAGGACCTGACCGACACCGACCGTGACATCAAGCTCGACCCGTTCGACGCGCAGGTCTCGCTGATCGTCGTCGGCGGCGAGCTGGCAGCCAACGGCAGCGGCCCGCTGTCGATCGACTCGCCGCTGAGTGTCGAGCTGTATCGCGTGTCGATGCTGGCGCCGACCAAGTCCAGCGGGATCAGCTTCAACGGCATCCTCGGCGAGCGCCAGGATGAAATTCTCGATCTGTTGGTGCGCCAGCAGAAAGCCGTGCTGATCGACCCTGTCGAACGCCAGACCGAATTGCAGGACTGAGGATAATTTTTATGCACCCACACATGATCAAACTGCTCAGCCTCTCGGCCCTGACCCTCGGCATTCTCGCTGCCGGCAACGCTCGCGCCGACGCTGAAGGCGCAAGCGTCACGCCACCGAAGTTCACCGCCGAGCCGTGCTGCAACCTGTGCCCGGCGGCCCATGACGCGAAGAACTACACCACGCGTTATCAGCAGAACTTCACCACCCTGGTACAGGCCCAAGGCGACTGGCTGTTCCGTACCCAGGAAGACCTGCGCACCGAGTTCAACACCACACCAGCCGGCTACAAGCGCTTGCAACAGTTGCACGATGCGTTCAAGAGCAAAGGCGTTGAGCTGGTGATCGTCTACCAGCCGACCCGTGGCCTGGTGAACCGCAACAAGCTCAACCCGCAGGAAAAAGCCGCGTTCGATTACGAGAAAGCCCTGGGCAACTACAAGACCATGCTCGGCCGTTTCGCCAAGATGGGTTACGTGGTGCCGGACCTGTCGCCGCTGACCAACGAATCGCTGCCGGACACCCTGCCCGCCCACGACTTCTACTTCCGTGGCGACCAGCACTGGACGCCTTACGGTGCCCAGCGCACGGCGAAAATCGTCGCCGAAAAGGTCAAGCAGATCCCGGCCTTCGCCGACATTCCCAAGCGTGAATTCGAGACCAAGAAGTCCGGGCGCATGGGCAAGACCGGCACCCTGCACAACATGGCCGGGCAGCTGTGCGGCACCAGCTACGCGATCCAGTACATGGACCAGTTCACCACCGAGCCGAAAGGCGAGGCCGGCGACGGCGACCTGTTCGGCGATTCCGGCAATCCGCAGATCACCCTGGTCGGTACGTCGCACAGCGGCAAGAACTACAACTTCGCCGGTTTCCTCGAAGAAGCCATCGGCGCCGACATTCTCAACGTGGCCTTCCCCGGCGGCGGTTTCGAAGGTTCGATGCTGCAGTACCTGGGCAGCGAAGAATTCCAGAAGACCCCGCCGAAGATTCTCATCTGGGAATTCTCGCCGCTGTATCGCCTCGACCAGGAAACCATCTATCGCCAGATGATGGCCCTGCTCGACAACGGTTGCGAAGGCAAAGACGCGCAGATGTCCGCCAGTGCCACGCTGAAGCCAGGCAGCAAGCAAGAACTGCTGGTCAACAGCAAGAACCTGAACCTGCAAAACGCCAACCATCAGGTCGACATCCGCTTCGCCGACACCTCGGTGAAAACCCTGCAAGCCACCCTCTGGTACATGAACGGTCGCCACGAGGACATCAAGATCGAGAAACCGGAAACCTCCGACACCGACGGTCGTTTCGCCTTTGAGCTGCGCACGGACGAAGACTGGGCCTCGCAAAACCTGCTGGCCGTTGAAGTCCAGGGTCCTGAAGCCGGACCTGGCGCCGCGCCACAAAAAGTCGAAGCGAAAATCTGCAAACGCAACGTATTCCCGGGCGTCGGTCAACAAACCGCGCAGCTCGGGCAATGAGGTCTGCTATGCGAAATCCGAAACTGAAAACCCTGTTGGCACCGACCCTCCTGAGCCTGGCGATGTTCGCCGGGGCGACTCAGGCCGCCGCGCCATTGCGTCCACCGCAGGGCTACTTCGCCCCGGTGGATAAATTCAAGACCGGTGACAAGAGCGACGGCTGCGACGCGATGCCAGCGCCGTACACCGGTCCGCTGCAATTTCGCAGCAAATACGAAGGTTCGGACAAGGCCCGCGCGACGCTGAACGTGCAGTCGGAAAAAGCCTTTCGCGACACTATCAAAGACATCACCACGCTGGAACGCGGCACCGCCAAGCGGGTTATGCAGTTCATGCGCGACGGTCGCCCGGAGCAGCTCGAATGCACGCTCAACTGGCTGACCGCGTGGGCCAAGGCTGACGCGTTGATGTCGAAAGACTTCAACCACACCGGCAAGTCGATGCGCAAATGGGCGCTGGGCAGCATGGCCTCGTCGTACATTCGCCTGAAGTTCTCCGACTCGCACCCACTGGCCCAGCACCAGCAGGAAGCGCAGTTGATCGAAGCCTGGTTCAGCAAAATGGCCGATCAGGTGGTCAGCGACTGGGACAACCTGCCGCTGGAAAAAACCAACAACCACTCGTACTGGGCCGCCTGGTCGGTGATGGCCACCGCCGTCGCCACCAACCGCCGCGACCTGTTCGACTGGGCCGTCAAGGAATACAAGGTCGGCGTCAATCAAGTCGATGCCGATGGTTTCCTGCCCAACGAACTCAAGCGCCAGCAACGCGCCCTCGCCTATCACAACTACGCCCTGCCGCCGCTGGCAATGATCGCCAGTTTCGCCCAGGTCAACGGTGTCGATCTGCGTCAGGAAAACAATGGCGCACTGAAGCGTCTCGGTGACCGCGTGTTGGCCGGCGTCAAGGACCCTGACGAGTTCGAAGAAAAGAACGGCAAAAAGCAGGACATGACCGACCTGAAAGAGGACATGAAATTCGCCTGGCTCGAACCGTTCTGCACGCTCTACACCTGTGCGCCGGATGTGATCGAGAAGAAGCGCGACATGCAACCGTTCAAGACCTTCCGTCTTGGCGGCGACCTGACCAAGGTCTACGACCCGTCGCATGAAAAGGGCAACAAGGGTTCCTGAAAACACTGATGGCTGATCGTTCCCACGCTCCGCGTGGGAATGCAGCCCGGGACGCTCCGCGTCCCATGCCGAAGCGGACGCAGAGCGTCCATTGAGGCATTCCCACGCAGAGCGTGGGAACGATCGCAGGACTGTTTCACCCCTCCACTACCACGGGGGGTTTGGGGGGGCTTTGGCCCTTGACTGTTGGTTCAAACATGGAGAGATCGGGATGGTATTTTCATCCAACGTGTTCCTGTTTCTGTTCTTGCCGATCTTTCTCGGCTTGTACTACCTGAGCGGGCAACGCTATCGCAACCTGCTGCTGCTGATCGCCAGCTACGTGTTCTACGCCTGGTGGCGAGTGGACTTCCTCGCACTGTTCGCCGGCGTCACGCTGTGGAACTACTGGATCGGCCTGAAAGTCGGTGCCGCCGGTGTACGAACCAAACCGGCGCAGCGCTGGCTGTTGCTCGGCGTGGCGGTGGACCTGTGCATCCTCGGCTACTTCAAATACGCCAACTTCGGCGTCGACAGCATCAACGCGATCATGACTTCGTTCGGTCTTGAACCGTTCATCCTGACCCACGTGCTGCTGCCGATCGGTATTTCGTTCTACATCTTCGAATCGATCAGCTACATCATCGACGTGTACCGTGGCGACACGCCGGCGACGCGCAACCTGATCGACTTCGCAGCATTCGTGGCGATCTTCCCGCACCTGATTGCCGGCCCGGTTCTGCGTTTCCGTGACCTCGCTGATCAGTTCAACAACCGGACGCACACCCTCGACAAGTTCTCCGAGGGCTGCACGCGGTTCATGCAGGGTTTCATCAAGAAGGTCTTCATCGCCGACACCCTCGCCGTGGTCGCCGACCATTGCTTCGCCCTGCAGAACCCGACCACGGGCGATGCCTGGCTCGGTGCGCTGGCGTACACCGCGCAGCTGTACTTCGACTTCTCCGGTTACAGCGACATGGCCATCGGTCTGGGCTTGATGATGGGTTTCCGCTTCATGGAAAACTTCAAGCAGCCGTACATCAGCCAGTCGATCACCGAGTTCTGGCGCCGCTGGCACATCAGCCTGTCGACCTGGCTGCGTGACTATCTCTACATCACCCTCGGCGGTAATCGTAAAGGCACGCTGATGACCTATCGCAACCTGTTCCTGACCATGCTGCTCGGCGGTCTGTGGCACGGCGCGAACATCACTTACATCATCTGGGGCGCCTGGCACGGCATGTGGCTGGCGATCGAAAAAATGCTCGGCCTGAACACCTCGCCGCGCAGCCTCAACCCGATCCGCTGGGCACTGACCTTCCTGCTGGTGGTGATGGGCTGGGTGATCTTCCGTGCCGAGAACCTGCACGTTGCCGGTCGCATGTACGGTGCAATGTTCAGCTTCGGCGACTGGTCGCTGTCGGAACTCAATCAGGCCAGCCTGACCGGTCTGCAAGTGGCGACCCTGGTGGTGGCTTACGTGACCCTGGCGTTCTTCGGCCTGCGTGATCTGTACACCAATCAGCCGCCCGCCAAGACCAAACCGGAAGTCAACGTCAAGGCCGATGGCCCTGCCACTGCGACCCCGGGAATGATCAAGGCAGCGCCTGGTGAAAATCCAGCGAGCATCCATGAACCTGGCTTCACCGTCGGCGTCGAAGCCCAGGTGCAACCGGCCTACTGGACCGCTGACTGGTCGCGCTACGTGATGCGCGGGCTGATCCTGCTGCTGTTCATCGCCTCGATTCTCAAACTCTCGGCGCAAAGCTTCTCGCCGTTCCTTTACTTCCAGTTCTGAGGGATCTGACATGACCCGCTCATTACGCATCTTCTACATCGCCCTGTTCCTGGTGACGCTGTTGGTCCTGGGCCTGTGGTCGATTCGCAGCTTCTTCGGCTTCAGCACCAACGCCGACGCGACGGTGCTCAATGGCCGCTGGACCAAAGCGGTGGAAACCCACTACGACGATGAATTCCCGATCAAGCGTCTGGGCACCAACCTCTGGGCCGCGCTGGATTTCAAACTGTTCAACGAAGGTCGTCCGGGCGTCGTGCTCGGCCGCGACCAGTGGTTGTACAGCGATGAGGAATTCAACCCGATCGTCAACGAACAACAGAACCTGCAAGGCAACTACGCGCTGGTCGAAGGCGTGCGCCAGACCCTGAAAGAGAAAGGCGTGAAACTGGTGATGGCGATCGTGCCGGCCAAGGTGCGTCTGTATCCGGAGCATCTGGATGAAGTGAAGCCTTCGAGCATTCACCAGAACCTGTATCAGGATTTCCACGCACGTGTTGCGGCCGACAAGATCCTCGCCCCTGACCTGCTCGGCCCGCTGCAACAGGCCAAGCAGAACGGTCAGCAAGTGTTCCTGCGCACCGACACCCACTGGACGCCGGAAGGCGCCGAGATCGCCGCCAACACGCTGGCGAAAACCATTGCCGAGAAATTCCCGCTGAGCGGCGAGCCCCAGCGCTTCGTCACCACGCCAGCGGAGAAGGTTACGCACAAGGGCGATCTGCGTCTGTTCCTGCCACTCGATCCGCTGTTCGAAAACATGATGCCGGCGCCTGAGCCACTGCTCAAACGCAACACCGTTGCCGCCGAGCAACCTGCCGGTGACGACGCGCTGTTCGCCAACAGCGAAGTACCGGTCGCGCTGATCGGCACCAGCTACAGCGCCAACCCCAACTGGAACTTCGTCGGTGCGCTCAAACAAGCGCTGCACAGCGACGTCGTCAACTACGCCGAAGACGGCCATGGCCCGATTCTGCCGATGCTCAGCTACCTGAAAAGCGATGACTTCAAGAACAGCCCGCCACAAGTGCTGATCTGGGAGTTTCCTGAACGATATCTGCCTGTGAACAACGAAATCGGCGACGCCGACCCGCAGTGGGTCGCAGAGCTTAAACAAGCCGGCGCCCGCCAACAAAACGTAGCCATCAACACTAAATCCGAGACGCCCGATCGGGCGCAAAACTGAAAGAGAGGTACACCATGACTTTCACTACTACTCCTCGTCGTCTCGCTAAAAGCTTCGCACTGGTTGCTGGCCTCAGCGTACTTTCCGTCCCGGCCTTCGCCGGCGGCGACGCCGCGCTGTACGGCCCGACCGCACCGAAAGGCTCGACCTTCGTGCGTGTCTACAACGCCAGCAACGCTGAAGTCAGCGCGACTGTCGGCAGCACCAACCTGAGCGACATCGCGCCACTGGCCAGCAGCGATTTCAGCTTCATGCCAGGCGGCGACTACAGCGCCAAAGTCGGCAGCCAGACCCTGCCGGTGAAACTCGCCGGCGACCACTACTACACCCTGGTCAACAACGCGTCCGGCGCGCCACAACTGATCGAAGAGCCGCCGTTCAAGAACAAGCAGAAATCCCTGGTTCGCGTGCAGAACCTCAGCGACAAGCCACTGACCTTGAAGACTGCCGATGGCAAGACCGAGGTGGTGCCGAACGTGGCAGCCAAGGGCCGTGGCGAACGTGAAATCAACCCGGTGAAAGTCAGCCTGGCGCTGTACGAAGGCGACAAGAAAGTCGGCGACGTGAAACCGGTCGCCCTGGAGCGTGGTGAGGCAGCGGTGCTGTACGTCACCGGCAACGGCAGCAACCTGTCGCCAGTCTGGGTGAAACGCCCGGTGTCGACTCGCTAATCGCTCGAGCTATCAGCTACTAGCTTCAAGCTGCAAGTGAAGTGCTTCTAACTCACCACTTGCAGCTTGCAGCTCTCAACTGCATTTTATGGAGTAAACATTATGATTCCGGTGATCTTGTCAGGTGGTAGCGGTTCGCGTCTGTGGCCTCTTTCGCGTAAGCAATTCCCCAAGCAATTCCTCGCCCTGACCGGCGAACACACCCTGTTCCAGCAAACCCTCGAGCGCCTGGTGTTCGAAGGCATGGACACGCCGATCGTGGTCTGCAACAAGGAACACCGCTTCATCGTCAACGAGCAACTGGCCGCACGCAATCTGGAATGCCAGCGCATCCTGATGGAACCGTTTGGCCGCAACACGTCGCCGGCCGTCGCGCTGACCGCGATGATGCTGGTCAATGAAGGTCGCGACGAACTGATGCTGGTGCTGCCGGCCGACCACGTGCTGGAAGACCAAAAAGCCCTGCAGCGCGCCTTGGCTCTGGCCACCGTCGCGGCGGAAAACGGTGAAATGGTCCTGTTCGGCGTGCCGGCAACCAAACCGGAAACCGGTTATGGCTACATCAAATCCACCGCTGATTCGCTGCTGCCCGAAGGCGTCAGCCGCGTCTCGCACTTCGTCGAAAAACCGGACGTCAAGCGCGCCACCGAGTATGTCGAATCCGGCGGTTACTACTGGAACAGCGGCATGTTCCTGTTCCGCGCCAGCCGCTTCCTCGAAGAACTGAAAAAGCACGATCCGGACATCTACGACACCTGCCTGCTGACCCTCGAGCGCAGCCAGCAGGACGCCGACAGCGTCACCTTCGACGAAGCCACCTTCGCCTGCTGCCCAGACAACTCCATCGACTACTCGGTGATGGAAAAAACCCAGCGCGCCTGCGTGGTGCCGCTGACCGCCGGCTGGAGCGATGTCGGCTGCTGGTCGTCGCTGTGGGAAGTCAACGAGAAAGACGCCAACGGCAACGTCAGCAAAGGCGACGTGGTGATTCAGGACAGCAAGAACTGCATGATCCACGGCAACGGCAAACTGGTCTCGGTGATCGGTCTGGAAAACATCGTTGTGGTCGAAACCAAAGACGCGATGATGATTGCCCACAAGGACAAGGTCCAAGGCGTCAAGCAGATGGTCAACACGCTCAACGAGCAGGGCCGCAGCGAAACCCAGAATCACTGCGAAGTCTATCGTCCGTGGGGCTCGTACGACTCGGTGGACATGGGCGGGCGTTTCCAGGTCAAGCACATCTCGGTCAAGCCGGGCGCGTGCCTGTCGCTGCAGATGCACCACCACCGCGCCGAACACTGGATCGTGGTCAGCGGCACCGCCGAAGTGACCTGCGACGAGAACGTGTTCCTGCTCACCGAAAACCAGTCGACCTACATCCCGATCGCCTCGGTGCACCGCCTGCGCAACCCGGGCAAGATCCCGCTGGAAATCATCGAAGTGCAGTCGGGTTCGTACTTGGGTGAAGACGATATCGAGCGTTTCGAAGATATCTACGGTCGCTCCACCCCGATCGAACGCGGCGTGTCGGTGAAAACCATCGCGCAGTGATCGCTCGCTAAAACGAGAAGCCCTCGTCCAGCCCGTTGCGTTCCCTATCCGCAGCGGGCTGGGCGGGGGCTTTTTTTCGCCTAGCCGAAAACTGAATTACGGCGTCTCGCCAATGCTGGATCTTCCTCGAGCGACTCGCCTTCCATCCCCTGTGCCACCGCCACGGGATCTTGAGTAAACGCCGCGGCAAACAGCTGCTGCGCCAACGGTGTGCGGGTTGCGGTCGGTTCCGGAAACAATGACCGGCGCGGGGTCGATCGATTGAAGGAGCGCAAGTCGACCGCTGGGCTGTTCGGGGAAACGGCTGGAGGTACGGGGACGGGTGTGCTGAGCATTTTGTACTGGATCCGCGTCTGAGCCTCGGAAACCTGCATGGCATTGCCCATTGCCACACTTACAGAGCCAACCAACTGAACGGCGGGGTGGGCGGCGTGCATCAGCAGATTTCCGCCGATCTGGAAGCTTTTGGCCACGGCACCGCGCCTGGCTGCAAGTACTTGCGGTTCTTCAACAGGGCTGTTGAACGCAACGGACATGGGTCCCATGATCCGGCTGGTGGTCTCCTCCCCCAACACCCGATTCATTGTCGAAGAAACGAATTCACCGGAGTGGTACAGCACGGCCCCCGACGGGGGTGCGGTGTGCGTCCGGGCGGCGGCAATGACATGTGCCTGATGGGTGTTGAGCACGGAGTTGTCCCGGGCTCCCAGCTCTGCCAGCGCTACCGGTATTTCGCGGCGGTAGGCCTGAACGTCGGGATTGGGGTCATTCTCGAAGTAACGGCGCACGGGCTGCATGCCGGCGGCTTGCACGGGATTGACCAGTTTCTTGTCGGCAAGATCGTGGTACACCCGATCGGGAGCATGCTTGTCGGGCTTGCGCCCGTCGCTGTCCGTGTAAGTCATTGGGTTATTGCGCATCGCGCGATAGCGATTATGGCCGTCGATCGCCCCGCCAGGATCGGTATTCAACCAGCGTTGCAGCCACGGCACGTAATAGCGAAACCCAAAGGAGTAAAGCCCCGTGGCATCACGTTCCTTTCCCGAATAGCGCGCGGTCTTGTAACTGACGTCGGGCTCATCGGCCCACGCCGTCGCACCGAACGGATAGAAATATTCACGGCTGATCAGTCGCGCATCTGCGTCCATCTCAAGACTGAGCGACCCCAGATGATCACTGAAACTGTATCGGTAGATATCGTTGGTGCCCGTCGGTGGCGGGCTTTCCCAGTGCAGAACGCGAACGCTGTTGAGTCCGGTCTGCACGCTGACCACCTGCAAGCTCCGCGCAGTGCCGGTGTCCATGCGCAACTCCAGCGCGGGCAGATAGCGTATATCGGCGAACAGATTGCGCGCGTTGGTCTGGGCTGACCTCGTTTTACGGACACGTTGACCGCCGCCGTCGTAGAGATAGCTTTCGCGATCATCGGCGCCTGATTCGCGTTGCACGACCACGACCGAGTCCAGCTGATTACGCAGATTCCACTGCAACGGGCGTCCTTGATCCAGCAACAACAAATTACCCCGCGGATCGAAAGCTTCAGCGATCTCTGCCTCAGAGGGCGGCTTACCGTCGCGCCACGGCAGGCAACGATTACTGTGGCGCGCGGCCTGCAGTTGATGACCTGGACTCTGTTGGCCAGTGTGAGTCAGCTCAAGCAAATTTCCCCCGGCGTCATAGCGATAGCTTTGGCTGTAGTTACCGACAGCGATCGGCCCGCCACCAGCGGCGCCGGCCTCCCAGCCAGTCGCATGGATCAGTTGGTAAAGACTGTCATAGCGGTAGCGACTGACTGGCTCGATGCGCTGGTTGGCGAACCAGCGCACGGACAATGCCTGGTCTTCGATGCTCAGTACATTGCCCATCGCGTCATAGGCATACAGTAGGCGTTGCCAGACTTTGCCGTATTGATCCTGAGCATGGCGGGTGAGCAGACGGCCGTCCTCGGGACGGTAGCTCAGCGTGGTCGAAACGCCGTTGCCGGCCAGTTCCCGAATGACCTGGCCGTCGGCGTTGTAGCGAATATCGCTGACGACGGGATAGTCCTGGGTCTGAAACCTCAGCCTCAGACCCACCCCGCCTAACCGCCCGTCGAGTGTCAGTGCGAACACCTGCCGGTTGCCAGCAGCATCGAACTGTTCGAGCACGGTTCCGAGCGGGCCATAGCGCCACTGCGTGGTTGCCCCGGCTGCGGATTCGAGCAGTTTCTGCCGATCACCCAAGCCCTGCGGCCAATCCGGGGCCGCTGACTCAAGCGTGAATTGGCGAATGCTTTCGCTGCACTGGCCAGTGATTGCGAATTGCTCAAACAGCACGCTGCCGGCCGGATCGTCATGTCGGATCAATTGACCGAGCTGATTGCGCCACGCGTCGCCCGCCCCGGGGACGCCATAGGCAAAACGCTCGGTGCACCGCCGGGGCAGGCCAGTGCCCTGTTCGAACACGGCAACCGGGCGCAGCAAGTTATCGTACTGGTCCTCGCGACGTGCGCCACGGCTGTCCCAACTGAACAGCGTCTCACCCGCCAAACCCGGCAACCGGACCTGAATGCCTGCATCAGTGCTGTCCGAGCGCAGTACGCTGTCGTCCAGGGAGTACACCGATGACAGAGAGGCAGGCGTTTGCGGATCAATCGCTTGCAGCGCCCAGAGTCGAGCATCCCATTGTCTGACCGCACGCCCGGCAACGTCGCGCAGCGTTCGCTCGATCCGGGGCTCGCTTGCCAACGATGCATCGGTGCGCCAGTAATTGACTGTGAGGACGGCCAGACCGCGCGGATCGTTCACGGCAAGCGTCGGCGTTTTGCTGTGGATACCCATGATCAGTCAACGTCCGTGTAAGCATCTGCCCATCTGAGCAAGCGCAAGCCCCCGTGGCCACTGTCAGAAATTACAGTCCCGACCGACGGTAGGCTGGCGCTTCTCACCAATACCTATCGTGCGAGGCGTTCGGTAGGATGGACTTCAATCCTCCATGGAGCACTCGCGCATGTTCATTGGCATCCTGCTGGTCATCACCTGGCTGATCCTGCTGTTGCGCTATCCGGCCAAGGCCTTGCCGGTGTCGGTGGCCGCAGCCATCGGCCTGGGCTTTATGGCGATGTGGGTGGTGTGGCTGGACAACCGCGAGATCAAGCAACTGGCGCGCCTGGAACTGCGCATTGCCTATGCCCCCGAACAATGTCCGGCCGACCGCCCCCTCCAATTGAAAATGAACAACGGCAACAATGTGCCGCTGACCGAACTGCGCTGGCGCATCGCCGCATACGCGCCGGGCGATACGGTCAATCTGGCCGACAACCAATACACCGCCCCACGCTATCGCGGCCCCGGCGAACTGCAGGCCGGCGCGACTTGGGAAGACTGCCTGCCGCTGCCGCCGCTGCGCCCCGGCTATCGCCCGCAAACGCTGGAGTTTCGCGCCGAGCATTTGCAGGGTAGTTTCTCCGACTGATCCCCTTCCCCGATTTTTTGCATAAGGAATGCGCCATGCCCGTTGCGTTGATCACCGGTTGTTCCAGCGGCATCGGCCGCGCCCTCGCCGATGCTTTCAAAGCGGCCGGATACGAAGTCTGGGCCAGTGCGCGCAGGGCTGAAGACGTCAGCGCGCTCAGCGCCGCCGGTTTCACCGCGATTCAGCTGGACGTCAACGATGGCGTCGCGCTGGAACAACTCGCCGAACGTCTGGGCCAGCAACATGGCGGCCTCGACGTATTGATCAACAATGCCGGTTATGGCGCCATGGGGCCGCTGCTCGACGGCGGCGTGACGGCCATGCAACGGCAGTTCGAAACCAACGTATTTTCGATTGTCGGCGTCACCCGCGCGTTGTTTCCGCTGCTGCGTCAGGCCAAGGGGCTGGTGGTGAATATCGGCAGTGTGTCGGGTGTTTTGGTCACGCCGTTTGCCGGCGCCTACTGCGCGTCGAAAGCGGCGGTACATGCCTTGAGCGATGCCTTGCGCATGGAACTGGCACCGTTCGGCATCCGCGTGATGGAGGTTCAGCCCGGCGCGATCGAATCAAGCTTCGCGAAGAACGCCGGGCATGAAGCCGAGCAGTTGATCAACGAGCAATCGCCGTGGTTTCCGTTGCGTGAAGGCATTCGGGCACGGGCCAAGGCATCGCAGGACAAACCCACTCCGGCCAGTGAGTTTGCTGCCGAGCTGTTGAAAGCGGTGCGGCAGAGCAAGCCGCCACGGCTGGTTCGCATCGGCAACGGCAGTCGGGCGTTGCCGTTGCTGGCGGCGTTGTTGCCGAAGGGTTTGCTTGAATCGACGTTGATGAAGCGCTTCGGATTGCGCGCAAAGCTCTGATACTCAACTGCCCCCTCCGCCGAAAGCGCAATGCGACCAGCGGTATCCAGACCTGTCAGAGTTGACAGTGGGCAACCCATGGACGAAAGCCTAATGTGGGTCAGGCCCGGTTAGCGACTGGTTGAGACCTTGTCATAGCCCGGCGAGAAAACCGACCTCAAAACAACCGGCGCAGGGACGTGTATGACTACCTCAGATTTAGAACTACCCAGCATAATTAAAGCAACAATCGACGCGTCCTGGGGAAGTGGCCAGGGCAAACTTCGACTGGACGAAATATTCCGCGATGACCCGGCGAAGTCTCGCCCCCTGACTGGGTCGCTCCTGCTGGATGATAAATCGCTGATAGTCACCAGTACTTTCGACGAAAAAAACTATTTCATTTCGAAACTGACAGTATTGGGTGACGTAGACGCAAACTTCGGTCTCGAAGGGCGGGTCATGGGCACGTTCTGTCTCGATGAAAAGGCTTTTGGCGGGCCGATTGCCACAAGTGCCAAAGATGCCAAAGATGCCAAAGATGCCAAAGATGCCAATAAGCGACTGTTCATGGCGGGCAGCACAACCAATGGCAAGGAGGGCGAGGTATGGCCCGTGATTCTTTGCCTTGATCATGAGGGCAAAATAGTTGATGACTTCGGCGACGAAGGCAAAGTCATCATCAAACACCCCAATGAACAATGGCGCGCGGTACAAGGGCCAAGGTTCGTGTTCACGACAATCGATGGCAGCGTCATTGTTGGCGTGAATTATCACGCCGGTGACGCGTCCGAGAAGAACGTGTACAAGGCGCTCCTGTACAAGTTTGACGCACAGGGCAAGCCCGTTGAGGCATTCGGCACAAACGGCTGCGTTGTAATCGAGGGCATTCATCGGGCCGCAGTTACCTCATTCAGCGACGGTCGCGAGATCGAAGACGGGCGCTTGCTATTTGCAGGCTATGAAAAGTCTGACCCCGACGTGAATCCGGAGGGTCTCATCGTGATGTTGAATCCAGACGGCAGCCTCAACGAGGATTTCGGCCCCGAGGAAAGACGCGGATATCTGGTGTTCCGGGAAAACTACAGTGGTACCGAATTCAATACTGTAAAACAGCGAGTCAGTAATAAATTTACGGCATCCGGCTACCAGAACAAGTCGAACGCCTTCAGCAACCGATATGGCCTGTTGCTCGCCTTCGACGAAACAGGTAAACCAGATCTCGAGATCAATCGAAGCCGTCCAATTATCCTGCCACTCCATATCGATATTGGTCGTGAAAGACCAGTCAACTGGGCAGACCACATCGCTTTCGATAATAATCTCGTGTTCTGCGGTGGAGACGAAAAGGACAATTACATTGGCTGCGTGACGTCGGCTGACGGCAGCTACGCCAGTGGTTTTTACGGTGGGCACAGCTACATTCACAGACAGGAGCCCACAGAGACTCTCCCCAGACTTCATTATCAGCAGACCCCAGGCAAACTGATTTTTGCCCTGAACCTCAATCTAGAAAACCCTGTGGGTTGTGTGTATCGCTACGACATCACTCAGTAAATGCAAGGATCTTCGCGCGTCGCCCGGTTCAGGGGCGACTCGGTCGATCAATTGTCTGCCAGGTCCTGCTTCACCACCACCGTGCAAGTAATCCCCGCCGCCAGCAACACCCCCGCCGGCACCTCATCAATGTGAATCCTTACGGGCACGCGCTGAGCCAACCGCACCCAGTTGAACGTCGGATTCACATCCGCAATCAGCTCGCGGCTTTCCGGGTTGTCGCGGTCGTAGATGCCGCGGGAAATGCTTTCGACATGGCCCTTGAGCACTTCGCCGCTCATCAACTGCATGTCGGCTTTATCGCCGACCTTCACATGGGGCAGTTTGGTTTCTTCGAAGAAGCCGTAGACCCAGAACGAGTTCATGTCGACCACGGCCATCTTCGCCTCGCCGATGCGTGCGTAATCACCGCGATGCACGTTGAGGTTGGTCACGTAGCCATCCACCGCAGCGCGCACTTCGGTGCGTTTCAGGTTCAGTTCGGCGGCTTCCAGTTGCGCCTGGGCGTGTTTGTAATCGGCCAGCGCGGCGTCGGCGATGTTACTGGCGTCGTCGCGGTTTTCCTTGGAGATCACCAGATTGTCGAGGTCGGCGCGGCGATGGGCGTTGACCTTGCGCATCTCCCAGGTCGACTTGCGCGAAGCCACGAGTGACTGCGCCTGCTTGACCGCGATGCGGTAGTGCTCGGGATCGATGCGCATCAGCAGGTCGCCCTTCTTCACCAGCTGGTTATCACGCACCGGCACCTCGACCACTTCGCCGGTGACGTCGGCGGCGACGTTGATGATGTCGGCGCGCACGCGGCCATCGCGGGTCCACGGCGTGTTCATGTAATGCTCCCACAACGTGCGGCCGATCCACAGCGCCAGGGCCAGCACCAGCAGGGTCGCGAGCAGGCTGAAAAACTTTTTCATCAAGATGTTCTCAACGGTAGACAGTCAGCGCCATGGCGCCGAACAGACAGGTAAACAGGCTCAGACGCAGCAGCGCCGGGTGCCAGAAAAAACGGTACAGGTCGAACCCCGAGAGGAAGCGGTCCAGCGCCCAGGCCAATCCCGCAGCGACAAAAAACATCAGGGTCATGGTCGGCATGTACACGCCATGGAAGGCGATTTCACGAGGCATGGGTGAGTCCTTCGGGCCGGGCGGGAGCGAATTCGGCGAGCGGTGATTGCGGATCGAGCAGTGAAGTGCGGATGAAGTGCAGATAGCTCTTCACCCGGCGCAACGCGGAGGTATCGAAGTGTGGCGCGAACGGTTCATCGGTGGCGGCGACGCGGCTGATCGCATGGTCGACAGCGACCAGTGCGCGCTGCAGATTGCTCGCGTTCGGTTGCAGGAACAGGCGCACCAGCGCCCGTCCCATCACACGGATCGCCTGGCGCCACGGCTGCGATTCGGCATACGCCGGGTGCACCGGCAGGATCGCCTGTTCCTTGCGCAACTCGATGATCGCGTGGCCGACTTCGAGCACCACGAACATCCAGCGCAACAGACTCTTTTGTACCTTCGGCTGCCCTGCAGCGAGGCCATAGGCCTGATGCAGCAGATCGCGGGTGCGGCTCTCGAAACGCGAGGCCAGGCCCTTGAGTTTGCCGCTGATCGCATAGACCACTTGCCCGCGCAGATCCTGCTCCAGGCGCTGCCACAGCCAGCGACTGTTCGGCGGCAGAATGATCGCCCCCGCCGCCGCACACACCAGCATGCCCATGACCATGGCGATGTAGTCGTTGATGAAGGTGTAGGGGTTGTAGATGGTCAGGTTGTCCGGCACTGAACCGGTGCTGAAAAAGATCAACAAACCGAGGCCGACACCGGCGTATTGCGGCCGCGAGGCGAGAAACGAACCGAGCACGATGACCGGTGCGAGCATCACGCAGAGCAAGGGAAAACCGTCGATCCACGGGAAGATGAAAAACATCTCGACGAAGCCGATCAGTGCGCCGAGAAAAGTCCCGCAGGCCATTTGAAAAGCCATGCGCTTGGGGTTCGGTGTGGCAGCGGAAAGGCCGACGGTAGCGGCGGCGATCAGGGTCATGGTCGCGCCGCTCGGCCATGCAGTGGCGACCCAATAACTGCCCAACACGATCAGGATGAACGAGGCACGAATCCCCGACGCGGCTGCCGCCCACCAGTTGGTTTGCGGAGTGAAGGGCTCGTCCCAGCGCTCGCGTTCGTGGCGGTGCTCGGCCAGGGACGCATGGGTCTGCGCATAGCTGTGCAGGTCATCGACGAAGCGGTAGAGCAATTCGTAGGCGGTGTGGAAATCCAGTTGTTCGGCTTCGCTCGGAGCAGTGTCCTGAAAGATCCCGCGCAGCGTTCGGACACGTGCCGGCAGACCTTCCTTGTAGGTGGCCAACGCGGTCGCCAAACGGGCTGCATCAGGGCTGGTCAGAGCACGCCCGCTGAAGCCGTCGAGCACTTCGGCGAGGTCCTGCAGACCCGGTTTGATCGCTGCCACGACGTGCTCTTCGCCATTGCCGCGCAGGCGCTCAAGCAACTGATGCAAGGCATTGAAGCGCGTGGTGATGCCCATGAACTCGCTGTTCAAACGACTCAGCCGACCGTTGCGCCGGCGCATGTGCGGGTCTTCGAACACGGTCACGCTGCGCAAGCCTTCCAGGCCGACGGCTTCGGCAATGAAGCGCACGTTGCTGGCTTCGAACGCCTCGGCTTTGCTGCGCTCGCGCAAGCCGTCGGTGACGAACAGGGCGAACACGCCGAAGCGCTGATACAAGGCGTTGCGCATCGCCGCACTGGCGGTCTGCGGCAGAATCGCCGCGCTGATCAGCGTCGAACAGAGAATCCCCAGCGAGATCTCCAGCACCCGCCATACCGCGGCCATGAAGGCGCCGTCGGGATGCGCCAGTGCCGGCAGACCGACCATCGCGGCGGTGTAACCGGCGAGCACAAACCCATACGCGCGAAAGTTGCGGCAGCGCGCGGCACCGGCCGAGCAGATGCCGACCCAGATCGCCAGCGAGCCGAGAAACAGCTCCGTGTTTTGCGCGAACAAAGCGATCAGCGTGACCATCATCGCCGACCCGGCCAGCGTGCCGAGCAAGCGATAAAAACTCTTGGCGAACACCTGTCCGCTCTGCGGCTGCATGACGATGAACACCGTGATCATCGCCGTACGCGGTTGCGGCAACTCCAGCCGCATCGCCAGCCACAGCGTTAGAAACGCGGCGAGCAACACCTTGAAGATATACACCCAGGTCACGCCATCGCTGCGTGCCCAGTCGAAAAAACCGCGACGCCATTCCAGGGAGTGGAGCCAGCGCAACGGTGCGGGCAAGGGAGTCATTAAATCCTGCTCAATGTTCGAGAACTGAAGAGTTTTCTGTGGTCACTGCAAAACCTGTGGTGAGGGGATTTATCCCCGTTGGGCTGCGAAGCGGCCCCAAAAACTACGACCCGATTCCCACAGTCACACCGCGTGCACTGGCTTTGCGACGGCTGCGCCGCCGAACGGGGATAAATCCCCTCGCCACAGGGTTTGGGGTCAACTCCAAAGGAGGAAATTCCCAGTAGAGATTTAGAGTTCAACGCAGCAGCGCCGGGGTTTTCGGGGCTTGGGTCTGCTCGGCTGTCGGCACGTCATCACCGGCACCGAGGCCGCCCCCCAAGGCAGTCACCAGCTCGGCATGCGCACTCAAGCGCGCGGCCTGCACCTGCTGCTGCACTTGCTGCTGTTTGAACAGCAACGTCTGCGCATTCAGCACGTTGAGGTAATCGGTGAGGCCGCGTTGGTAGGCGATCATCGCGATGTCGTAAGTCTTCTGCGCTGCGGCCACGGATTCGGCAGCGAATTCCTGCTGCTTGTCCATCGACTCGCGGCGGATCAACTGATCGGAAATGTTCTTCAGTGCGTTGATCAGGGTCTGGTTGTAGTGCGCCACGGCGACGTCATAACCGGCCGCCGCCTCGCCCAATTCGCCACGCAGGCGGCCGCCGTCGAAGATCGGCAACGAGATCGCCGGGCCGACGTTGTAGTTGAGTTTCTTGCCGGTCAGAAACTCCAGCGCCCCGCCGCCAGTGGCCATATAGCCGAGGCTGCCGACCAGATCGACATTAGGATAAAAGCCGCCATGGGCGGCATCGATGCCACGCGCCTGCGCCGCCACTTGCCAGCGACTGGCGACCACATCGGGCCGCTGGCCGAGCAAGTCGGCGGGCAATGCCGATGGCAGTTTCAGCGCAGCACCGAGGGACAATGTCGGGCGCTGCAATTGCGCGCCCGCCCCCGGACCTTTACCGGCGAGCGCGGCGATCTGGTTGCGGCTCAGGGCGATTTCCTCGTCCAGCGCATCGAGTTGGCGATGGGTCTCCGGCAGTGGCGTTTCGGCCTGGCTGACTTCGAAGTGCGTGCCGATCCCGCCGTTCAAGCGCTTCTGCGCCAGATCGAGAATCTGCTGTTGCTGCTGGAGCGTCGCCGCGACGATGTCGCGCTGGGCGTAATGCAGCGACAGTTCGATGTAGGCGCGGACGATGTTGTTCTGCAGTTCCAGCTGTGCCAGTCGCGCCTCGGCCACGCTCACATGCGCCAGATCAACCGCCCGCTCACTGGCATTGCGCTCGCGGCCCCAGAGGTCGAGGGCGTAACTGAAGCCGAGCGCGGCGTTGTTGTCCCATGTGGTGGTGTTGGCCAGATCGCCGGGGCCGTAGAACTGATCGGTCGGCCAGTTGTGGCGCTTGAGGGTCGATTCGCCATTGATCTGCAACGCCTCAGCCGCTTCGGCAACACCGGCCATGGCCTTGGCCTGACGCACCCGCGCAGCGGCCATGGCCATGCTCGGGCTGCCTTGCACGGCGAGGTCGATCCAGCGATCAAGTTGCGCGTCACCAAACGCCTGCCACCATTGGGCGCTGGGCCAGTGGGCGTCTTTGGCGGCCTCGGCAATGGCAGCGTCGGTGGCCAGTGAATCGGCCGCGAGTGCCTCGCCGTGAGGGGCAATGCCTTGGGTAGAGATGCAGCCGCCGAGAGCCAGGGTTAAAGCCAGAACACTGAGCGGCAAAAGCGCTCTGTTGATGCGACGCGGCACAGCTGCGAATTCCTGAGAGAGGGATAGATCGAAGACCGTGTAGGAGCTGCCGCAGGCTGCGATTTTTTGATCTTGCTTCCCTTAAAACAAAATCAAAAGACCGCAGCCTTCGGCAGCGCCGGCACAGGATCGGCGCAATTCTATGGAGCTGCCTCTGCGGCGATAAGCTGGGATTTCTGTGAATCTTTGTTACGGTTAACGAGATAATCCCTTGGTCGGGGGTCTCAGCCCCTGAAACTTCGTGTCACAATTTGCCATCTCCCTTGAGAGCACCCCATGGACACTTTGCAAAACATGCGCGCCTTCAGTTGTGTTGCCGAAGCGGGCAGTTTCACCGCCGCCGCCGTGCAACTCGACACCACCACTGCCAACGTCTCGCGCGCGGTCTCCAACCTCGAAGCCCATCTGCAAACGCGTCTGCTCAATCGCACCACCCGGCGCATCGCCCTGACCGAGGCCGGCAAACGCTACCTGCTGCGCTGCGAACAAATTCTGGCCTACGTCGAAGAAGCCGAAGCGGAAGCCAGCGACGCCCACGCGCGCCCGGCCGGGCAGTTGAAAGTGCACACCATGACCGGCATTGGTCAGCACTTCGTCATCGACGCCATCGCCCGCTACCGCAAGACCCACCCCGACGTGACCTTCGACCTGACCCTGGCCAACCGCGTGCCGGACCTGCTCGACGAGGGCTACGACGTGTCCATCGTGCTGGCCAGCGAACTGCCCGACTCCGGTTTCGTCTCGCAGCGCCTGGGCATCACCTACAGCATCGTCTGCGCCTCGCCGGCCTACGTAAAAGCCAACGGCGCCGCGCAGAAACCCAGCGACCTGCTCAACCACGCCTGCCTGCGCCTGGTCAGCCCGGTGATCCCGCTGGAGAAATGGGCCTTCGACGGCCCGGACGGCCAGGAAACGGTCACCATCAACAGCTCACCGTTCCTGGTGAACTCTGCCGACGCCATGAAAACCGCCATCACCAGCGGCATGGGCGTCGGTGTGCTGCCGGTCTACGCCGCTATCGAAGGCCTGCGCAACGGCACCCTGGTGCGGGTCATGCCGAACTACCGCTCACAGGAACTCAACCTCTACGCGATCTACCCGTCACGGCAGTACCTGGATGCGAAGATAAAAACCTGGGTGGAATATTTGCGCGGATCGTTGCCGGAGATATTGGCGGCGCATCAGGCGGAATTGGTCGCGTATGAACTGACCGGGAGTTTGGCAGGCGTCCGCGTTGCGACCTGAGTTTTAAACACTTGCAGGTTTCGTGTAGGAGCTGACGAGTGCAACGAGGCTGCGATCTTTTGATCTTGCTGTTTAAAAATCAAAAAGTCGCAGCCTACGACAGCTCCTACATCGCGGTGTTTTCAAGGAAGTTTCCGACAGGTTTTGCAGGTTGTCCGTCGGAAGAGCGCTGGCTAGGATTTGGCGGTTGCTGACGAATCAGCGACCGGACTTGGTCGTCCGGGTTTAGAATGGCGCACATTTTCAAGCATGCTTAATGGCGAGCTGTGCGTGGGAGGGCCTCGTCCCTGCCGGGTTTCCATTCCCTGGTCGACCAACCCGCGTACGGTTCGCCACCCGATTGCTTGGTCGCAGTCAGTGGCGAACTCCACTTCCAGAATGGAGTTTCACCATGTTCAAACCCACACCCAATCCCCCCGAGTCCGAAAGCACCTCACCCTACCAATCCCCCGACTCAACGAAACTCCACGACGCCGCCGAGCGTGCGCTGGATCACTACCTCAAACCGCCCGCCAGCGCCCAGCAAAACCACAAACCCAGCACCATGTTCCAGGTCGCCCCGGACCAGGACAACGAAAGCCTGCTGGCCCACGCCTGCGAATCCCTCGCCTCGGCGAGCATCATGAGCAGCGACATCGCCGCCCACGTCGACAGCCCACAGCGGCACACCATACTGGCCATCCAGCAGGTGATCGTGCTGGCGGAACTGGCGGTGAATCGGGTACTGGATAATTACGAAATCGACCAATCCCCGACACACAATTAAGCCTCTGAGGGAGCGAGCCTGCTCGCGAAGGCTTCGGCACATTCAACATTCGGGTGTCAGATAAACTGCTTTCGCGAGCAGGCTCGCTCCCACAATTCTGGATCGTGTATATCCAGCAAGATATGAGCCGGCTGTCAGACCGCCTTCGCTGGCAAGCCAGCTGCCACAGGGACGGGGTGAATCTGGCAGAGAGAGGTTGGCCGTGAACAGAGTATCTACAGTTTGGATCGTGTACATCAGCGAGAAACAGGTCGGCTGGCAGGCCGCCTTCGCTGGCAAGCCAGCTCCCACAGTTTGATCGGGTGCGTTCAGTGAGAAACAGGTCGGCTGGCAGGCCGCTTTCGCGAGCAGGCTCGCTCCTACAAAAGCAAAGGCAAAGCAGCGCAGCTGCCCGCGGCGAAGCCGCCCCACTCAACAATGAGCGCAAGCTCGAGTGCTTTTGATCTTGATCCACCGGCGACGTCGGAAGGCTGAGTGGAGGGACTGATCCGGGCGTGGGAGCGCAGCGACCGTCTGGCGCAGCCAGACACAGCGGAAGGAGGTGCAGCGAAGCAAACCGGAGCCGCTGCGCCCGGATCAGTCCCGGAGCGAAGGAACCCGAGCCTGCGAGGGCCGAACGTAGGAGCTAGCGTTTTTTGCTTACTTTTTTAGGCGCTTGTAAAAAAGTAAGTCGCCGTCAGGCGAAACCGCCAGCCGCCGCACTGAAACCTTCGGATATTCACACCGGACAACCCAAGGCATGGTCGGCCCAGAGGCCGCCAAGACAACCCGAACAAGAAAATGTTAGCGTGCTTGCAATCAAGCCCCGACGAGTCCAAGCCCAATGAAAAAAACAGTCCTGGCCTTCAGCCGCATCACCCCGCCCATGATCGAACGCCTGCAACAAGAATTCGACGTCATCGTCCCCAACCCCAAGGCCGGTGACATCAACGCCCAGTTCAACGAAGCCCTGCCCCACGCCCACGGCCTCATCGGCGTCGGCCGCAAACTCGGCCGCGCACAACTGGAAAGCGCAACAAAACTCGAAGTGGTCTCCAGCGTCTCGGTCGGCTACGACAACTACGACCTCGACTATTTCAACGAACGCGGGATCATGCTCACCAACACCCCCGACGTGCTCACCGAAAGCACCGCCGACCTCGCTTTCGCCCTGATCATGAGCAGCGCCCGCCGCGTCGCCGAACTCGACGCCTGGACCAAGGCCGGCCAATGGCAGGCCAGCGTCGGCACCCCGCTGTTCGGCACGGATGTGCACGGCAAGACCCTCGGCATCGTCGGCATGGGCAACATCGGCGCCGCCGTCGCCCGGCGCGGGCGCTTCGGCTTCAACATGCCGATCCTCTACAGCGGCAACAGCCGCAAGACCGAACTGGAACAGGAACTCGGCGCGCAGTACCGCGGCCTTGATGAGCTACTCGCCGAAGCCGATTTCGTCTGCCTGGTGGTACCGCTGAGCGACAAGACCCGCCACCTGATCAGCCATCGCGAGCTGACGCTGATGAAGCCGAGCGCCATCCTGGTCAACATTTCGCGCGGCCCGGTCGTTGACGAGCCGGCGCTGATCGAAGCCCTGCAAAACAACCGCATCCGTGGTGCCGGGCTCGACGTCTACGAGAAAGAACCACTGGCCGAATCGCCGCTGTTCCAATTGAAAAACGCCGTGACCCTGCCGCACATCGGCTCGGCGACCACCGAGACCCGCGAAGCCATGGCCAACCGCGCACTGGCCAACCTGCGCAGCGCCCTGCTCGGCGAACGGCCGCAGGATCTGGTCAATCCGCAGGCCTGGCGCGGCTGAAAAAAAGGGCCGGCGCAACGTTGCGCCGGCCTTCACCTTACATAACTTGCAACCGAACAAAAAAGCCAGACCAAGTAACAGCCATATAAGCTCTCGCAACTTATCAACTTATTGATTAATTGCCATGGAGAGCTTATACCGTGAACACCCTGACCACCGACAAACTCATCCGTTACAGCAAAGTCATCTTGATGGCTTATATAAGCTTCTTCGGCTTGCTGGTGATGATTCATAACTTCACCGACTACGAATCCAATTACACTTATGTGGCGCACATCCTGAGTATGGACACCACTAACGCCAGCGGAAACATCATGTACCGGGCCATTGACTCGCCCATGATCCACCACCGGATCTACTGGTTCATCATCACCATGGAAGTCACTTACACGGTGCTCTGTCTGATCGGTACCTACCAGTTATATCGCTACATTGATGCTTCGGCTGCAGCGTTTCATGAAGCCAAGAAGTTTTCGATCATGGGCATATTGGTCGCCATCTTCATTTATTACGTGTGCCTGCAAACTGTCGGTGTTGAATGGTTCGACATGGACACTTCGCAATCATGGAACGCCAAGGACTGGGCACGACACATTGTCGACTTTATCTTCCCGGTAATGATCTACATCACCTTGAAAGTCGAGCGCTGAACAGCAGCGCTCGTTTTATCAAGCCAACTTTCCCTGCCCGGCGGACAACAGTGGTTTCGGTTTACGAAACACCAGCACGTTGCCCAGCATCACCAACACCAATCCGGCGAGCGCTGGCGCGGTCCATTGATAACCTTCGGCAAACGCCGACACGTTCAACGCCACCACGGGGAACAGTACCGTGCAATAAGCCGCACGCTCCGGCCCCATGCGCCCGACCAGCGTCAGGTAGGCGGTAAAGCCGATCACCGAGCCGGGAAGCACCAGATACAGCAACGCGCCGACGTAACGCGGCGACCAATCCATGTCGAAAGGAATGCCTTTGAGCAGACACCACACCGACAACATCGCCGCGCCGTAGGCCATGCCCCAGGCATTGGTGGTCAACGGCCTCAACCCTGCTTTCTGTTGCAGACTGGAGAGCATATTGCCGGCTGAAAAACACAAGGTTCCGCACAGCGCCAGACCAAGACCGAGCAAGGTTTGCGGAGTGGCCTCATGCCCCGCCAGCTCCGGCCAGAACAACAGCCCCAACCCGAACAGGCCGAGCGCACCGCCCATCAACACATTTCGCGCGATGCGCTGACCGAAGAACACCCGCGCATTCAGCGCGTTCCACAGCGTTGCCGTGGAAAACACCACCGCCACAAGCCCGCTGGGAATCCACTGACTGGCGGTCAGAAAGCACATGAAGTTGATGCAGAACAGGCACAGGCCCTGCAAGACGCAGATGAGGTGCCCACGCCGATTCATCGGTTGCAGACGTCGGCTGAGCAGCAGCAACGCAAACAACACCAATGCAGCCAGGCCGAAGCGATAAACGATCGACACAGGAATTTCGACCACGCCCAATTGCCATTTCAAGGCGATCCAGGTGGTTCCCCAAATCAGCACGGTCAGCAGGTACAACGACAGGTTCATGGCAGACACTCCTTAAACAGGCCTTGAGTGTCTGCCTTGGCCATCCTTCGGCGCTTGCAGAATCTTGCGCTTTTGTCTGCCAACTGGCTGGCAGCGCCACGTCTACGGAGTAGGATGCGAAGGCGTTGAAGAGAACCGCACATGGCCGCCATCGATACCCTGCAAGTCTTTCAAGCCCTCAACCGCTCGCCGAATGCACGTCTGGTGCACAGCGCCGAGCTCGGCGACGGCTTGTCTGCGGCTTTGTGGACCAATCACCACGACGCCCAGGAATATGAAGCGCCGAGTCATCACACCTTGTCCTGCTATATCGCCGGCGGCACTGGTACATTTCGCCGTGGCCAGCCGGGCCGCAAGGGCGGGCCGGACAAACTGTGCATTCTGCCGGCCGAGCATGAATCGGGCTGGGTGATCAATGGCGACATCCGTCTGGCGCACCTGTATTTCAGCGCCGAACAATTCGCCCTCGGTTGCGTGACGTTGCTCGATCGCGAGCCGCGCGAGATGCAGTTGCGCGAACAGACCTTTCTCGAAGATCCGGAGCAGGCCCAGCGCTTTCGCCGATTGTTGAGCCTGAACTGGGAAGAGCCAGCCGAACGCTTGCTGACCAGCAGCCTCGCCCACGAATTGATCAGCCACACCCTGCTCAGCCAGGTCGGTGCGCGTCAGGGCTTGCGCCTGAAGGGCGGACTGGCGCCGCATCAGCGTCGGCAACTGGTGGAGTTCATCGACAATCAGTTGGCTGAGCCGATCAGCCTCGGGCAACTGGCCGGGCTGTGTGCACTGTCGGAATATCACTTTGCGCGGATGTTTCGCCTGAGCTTCGGCCTGCCGCCGCATCAATATGTGCTGGCGCGGCGCTTGAGCCGGGCACGGGAATTGTTGCGCGGCACGGCGCTGCCCTTGGGGGAGATTGCACTGGCGTGCGGGTTTGCCAGTGCCAGCCATTTCACTAATCGGTTCAGGCAGGTTTTGGGTGGGACGCCGGGCGAGTATCGGCAGGCGTTTTTGCGTTAGAAACTCGTACCTTTTCGACAGTGATGGCCCCTTCGCGAGCAGGCTCGCTCCCACCTTGAAATGCAGTCTCCTGTGGGAGCGAGCCTGCTCGCGAAGAGCGTTGATGCGGTTTTGGATCAGAACTCCAGGGTGCTGGACAAGGAAACCTGCCGCGAATCCCCCATCGACACAAAGAAGCGGCTCGCCGACGAGGTGTAATAGGTGCGGTCGAACAGATTCTTCACGTTCAACTGAAACTTGACCTTCTGCCCTTCAACCGTGGTGTCGTAAGTGGCAAACGCATCCGCCACGGTGTAGCTCGGCAGATCGAAATCGTTCACCGCGTTGCCGGCACGCTCGCCGACGTACCGCGCACCGGCACCGACACGCAGTTGGTCGCCGCCAAACACATTGCCGAAGTCATACACCGCCGACAGCGAGCCGGAGTTCTTCGCTACGTTTTGCAGGCGCTTGCCTTTGTATTCCGGGTCTTCGGTGACTTCGGCATCGGTGTAGGCATAGCTGCCGATCAGGTTCCAGTGCTCGCTGAGTTGCCCGCTCAGATCCACTTCCAGACCGCGTGAACGCACCTCGCCTGCCGCGCTGTAGATCGTGGTAGGGCCTTCGGAATTGGCCACCAGCACGTTGCGTTTCTTGATGTCGAACAACGCGATATTGCCGGTGATGCTGCCCGGCATATCCAGCCGCGCGCCCAGCTCCCACGACTTGGCTTCTTCCGGCGCAATGCTGCCGTCGAGCACGGTACTGCTGCCGCTCAGCGGGGCGATGGTCGAGTTGGGCTTGAACGATTCGGTGTAGCTGCCGTAGAACGACAAGGCATCGGTGTAGCGGTACACAAGACCGGCACGCGGCACCCACTTCTGCCCATTGCTGTCGGTATTGGCCTTGAACGGCACGCCTTTGCCGGCGTATTGGTCGTACTCCTGAAAACGTCCGCCAGCGACCAGAATCCACTGCTCGTTGAGGTGAATCGAGTCCTGCAGGAACAGCGAGTCGCTGCGCAGTTTGTCGGTCTGCGCGCTGTCGGGCGCACTCACCGTAGTGCCCATCACTTCGCGACCATAGACCGGGTTGAGATAGCTGAAGGTGCTCAGGCTTTTCTGCCGGATCAGATCCTCGCGGTAGATCTTGCGGTATTCATCATCAACACCGAACACCAGATCGTGCTGCATGCCCAGCACATTCACTTTGCCTTCGAGGCTGGCGGTGGTGAAACGATCGGTGCTGATCGCGTTTTGCGTGCCGTCCATGCTCCGCGTCAGTGTGCCTTTTTTGGTGTCGATAGCAGTCACGCGCACCTGGCTGGCGTCGTAGGTCTCGCGATTCCAGCTGTAGCCGAAGTGGGCTTTCCAGTCGTCGTTGAGTTCATGGTCGGCTTCGAAATGGTAGAGATCCGAGCGCCCTTCCATGTCGTTGAACGGCTCGTCGAGACGCTCCTTGCGCGAGATATCCAGCGGATGATTGGTGCGCGGATCGATCAAGGTGCCACGGTCGAACGGGGTGAGAAATTCGCGGTGCTCGTAGGCGAACAGCAGCTTGGTGCGCTCGCCGTACCAGGCCAGCGACGGTGCGATCAGCGTCTCGCGATGGGTGCCGAAGTTGCGCCAGTAATCTTCGTCTTCATGATCGACGACCATGCGATAGGCGAAGCCGGAATCACCCAGCGCGCCGGTGCTGTCGAAGGCGCCGCCGCTGCCGTTCTTGCCGTCACCGTAGGTCGAACCGCGAACCGTCACGGCGTTGTACTGGGTCAGTTCGGGCTTCTTGCTGACCAGGTTGACCACGCCGCCCGGGTCCTGAATCCCGTAAAGCAACGAGGCCGGGCCCTTGAGCACTTCGACGCGATCCACGGTCGCGTTCATGCCGCGGCCCTGCACCAGCGGCATGCCGTCGCGCATGATCGAGCCGTTGCGATTGTCACCGAAACCGCGAGTCATCACCGAGTCCTGGGTACTGCCCAAGGTGTTGCCCTGGGTGATGCCACTGACATTGGCCAGCGCGTCGTCGAGATTGCGCGGCGCCTGATCGCGAATGACCTGCGCCGGGATGACATTGACCGTCTGCGGAATCTCTTGCAGCGACGCCGATGAGCGCATCACCGAACTGGTTTCCGGCGGCTGATAACTCAGCGATTCGTCGCGCGTGGACGTGATGGTGGTGGCGCCGAGATTGAGCGCGCCTGCGGTCGGCATCGGTTCCAGCGCCAAGGTATGACTGTCGGTGCGGCGAAAGCGCAGGCCGGAGTTGCCGAGCAACCGTTGCAAGGCCTGCTCGGCACTCATCCGGCCGTTGACTGCCGGAGCATCGAGGCCGTACGGCGCTTCGTCGGTGTAGACCACGCTCTGCCCGGTCACACGGCTGAAGTCACTCAGGGCCTGGGGCAACGGTTTGGCGGCTAGGGCAAAATTGAATTGCTGTTGCGCCTGATTGCTCACCGTTTCAGCGGCCAGCGCCACACTCATCGGCAGCAATGCCAACGCGGAAAAACTCAACGCCGACACGCTTAACCACTGTTTGACCGAACCGGATTTTGCCCTGGACTTCATTGCTCAATGACCTGTGTAGAACCGCAACGGATGCGAATGGCTCGCAGTTTCAGTCACTACACGGATGGCGCTCGGGGTTACCTCACCTTTAAATTGAAAATATTTTTTGGAGGATTTGTTGCCTGGAGTGACGCCTTCGCGAGCAGGCTCGCTCCCACCTTTGGAATGCGTTCCCTGTGGGAGCGAGCCTGCTCGCGAAGAGGCCGGCAGCCTCAGCGCAGAATAATCAGTTGCCCCAACACCCGATGCTGCTCAAATCCCAACACCCCCTGCAACGAATTGAGCACCGCCTGCGGGTCCTTGCTCGGAAAGCTGCCGCTGACCTTGCGCGCCGCCAGCTCATCGTTGAGCAGCACAATCCGCCCCGGGTAATACCGACGCAGATCCTCAACGACATCGGCCAGCGCGGTCCTGTAGTAAGTCAGCCAGCCCTGACGCCAGGCCAGTTGCGCTTCACTGTCCACGGCATGCATTTTTTCCGCCGTGCCGTCGGCGTAGGCAACTTGCTGGCCGGCCGTGAGAATCTGTTGTTGGCCATGCTCGTCCGCCGTGACCGCGACACGTCCGGACAACACCGTCACCTGCGCACCGTGGGGTTGTCGGCGTACTTCAAACTGGGTGCCCAGCACCCGCGCCGCGCCCTGCTCCGCCGCCACCACAAACGGATCGCCGGTGTGAGTGACGCTGAAGAAAGCAGCGCCACGAATCAATTGCACACGGCGCTGACCGCGGCTGAAATCCACAGCAATCGCACTATCGGCATCCAGTGTCACTTGCGACTGATCGGCCAGTGTCACCGTGCGAATTTCGCCAGGCGTGGAGACATGATCGGCGCGCAGATCGTCGAGCCAGCGCTGCGCCTGCCACCCCGTGCCGAGGCTGACCATCAACAGTAGACACGCGGCCAGCGCCAGCGCGCCTGACCAACGCCACGTCGGCGAGCGACGCGGGGCGTCCATTGCCTGCAGATAGCCATGCAGCGCGAGCGCATCTTCCTCGGCCAACATGCGCGCCGGGGCTTCGCTGAGTTCCCAGATCACCTGCGCCTGCGCATACGCTTCGGCATGGGCGGGGTCGGCGCGCAGCCATTGGCTGAAGGTCAGTTGATCGCCAGTGCTCGGGCGGTCATGCAGCAGGCTCAGCCAAGCCAGCGCGGCCTGCTCCTGGGCCGGTGTCGGCGTGATCGGGTCTGATGGCTTCACGGTACTTTCCCTGGCAGGCGTGGCGCGGGGTCGCGCAGGCTGGCCTTGCAGGCCTCGAGGGCGCGCATCATATGTTTTTCCACGGCACTTTGGGACAGGCCCATGGCCTTGGCGATCTCGGCGTACTTGCGCCCATGAATGCGATTGAGCAGAAAGATCTGCCGGGTACGCTCGGGCAAGGCGCGCAATGCTGCTTCGACGTGACGCAGATCATTGCCGGCCTCCAGCGCAGCCTGGGGTTCGCTGCCATGGCTGTCGGGTTCGTCCGGCTGCCAGCCTTCGTTGACCCGCGTGCGCGTGCCTTCACTGCGCAAATGATCGATGGCGATATTGCCGGCGCAGCGCAGCAGATAAGTGCTGAGCTCTTCAACCTGGATCAGCGGCCGGCGCCAGAAGCGCAAAAACAGATCCTGGACCAGATCCGCCGCCGTCGCCCGACAACCGACGCGCCGGTTCACCAGCGCCTCCATTTGCGCACGCTGGGACAGAAACACCTGGAGAAAATGCGCACGCGCGCCACGCGCTTCATCGTCGCGCGATTCCGGCGGCAGACCGATCAGCACTTCAGCACAGCGCCCAGGCGGCGACCGGGCTCGCCAGCAGGCTCAACCCGGCCAGGGCCATGGCCAGACGCGGGCGATACGGCAGCAACAGCACCAATGCCAAAGCGCTGAGCATCAGCACCGCGAACCAGTCGACCAGACCGAAACTCCAGCCACTGGCCGCGACCGCTGCCCACAGCGAAAGCGCCAGCAACAGCCATCCCGCCAACGCCAGACCCTGACGGCGGCGCGTCGACGGTTTGGCGCCGAGCAATTCGGCGTGATGACGTGGCATCGACAGGCACAACGCGGTGAAGCCGGCATAGGTGAGCAACAGGGCCAGCAGCATCAGTTGGCACCCTGTTCGACAGTGATCGAGCGAGGCGAAGAACCTACTTGGCGAACGCTGGCGTGGTTGCCCGTACGCTGCATCTTGCGCGCAGCCCAGCCAAGAAAAAGCCCCGTTGCCAGACAAGTCAGATCAAATCCGGCCAGTGCCCAGTCGCGCTGCATCAGGCTGGCGCCAAGATTCCACGGTGTGGTCAGCGCATTGATCAGCGGCACCGCGATAAACAACGCGGCGCCGAGCGTCAGCTGTTCGATCCACGCCTTGCGTCCCGGACGCAATACCGCGTGCACCACGCTCAGGCCCCAGACTATGAAGAACGCGTTCACTTCCCAATCGGCCCGCCCTCCCAGACTCACCGGCAGCAGTCGATTGGCCAAAAAGAACACCGCCACCGCCCATACCAGCCCGGCCATACTGGCGATATTCAGCACTTCGACCAGACGCAATTCGAACGGCATCGCCGCACTTTTAGCGTGCTTGAGCTGCCGCTTGCCGAGCCAGATCACCAGTCCGGTGCCGATCATTGCCGTGGCGGCCAGTCCGCAAAGGAAATACAGCCAGCGCAACAGCGGCCCGGCGAAATGGCCCATGTGCAAACCGTAAAACGCGCCACCCACCGCCATCGCCATGGGCTGATCGGGGGTGCTGCTCAGAAGCTGCCCGGTGACGCCGTTGAAGGTCACCGCCCGGCCGAAATCATGCACCACCCGATCGCCCGCGCGGGACAGCACCACCGTGGCGCTGGTATCGCCCGGATTGCTCACCGACAGGCGCGCCGTGTGGCCGCCCGACCATTGCTCGCTGGCCTTCGCCAGCAACGGCGCCATGGCGCTCAACGGCGCGGCAATAGCGGCGCGCTCGGGCGTCTTCGAGGCGGGAAAGACCTCGTCGTAGAACTTGCGCACGTCGCTGCCGTAAGAGGCGACGATGCTGGCTGGCATGACCATCGACATGAAAATCACCAGGCTGCTGTAGGTGATCATCAAGTGAAACGGCAGCACCAGCACACCCACCGCGTTATGCCCGTCGAGCCAGGAACGCTGGCCCTTGCGCGGGCGGAAGGTAAAGAAGTCCTTGAAGATTTTCTTGTGGGTGATGATGCCGCTGATCAACGCGACGAACATCACCATCGCAGCGAAGGTCGCCAGCCAGCGGCCCCACGGATAAGGCATCTGCAACTGGAAGTGAAAGCGGTAGAAGAACTCGCCGCCCATGCTTTCGCGGCCCTGTACTTCGGCTCCGGTCTGAGCATCGAGGGTCCGGGATTCGAAGCGGCCGCGCTCGCCGGGTTTGCCCGAAGCCTGCTGCCAGCGCACGGTCAGACCGGGATCGCGAGCATCGGGCAAATCGATCAGCCAGCGCGAGGCACCGGCGGCGTGTTGCTGCAGATAGTTTTGCGCGAGCGTCAGGCTCGCTTCGGCATCGAGTGGATGCGCCACAATTTCCGGCTGCATCCAGTGGCTGATTTCGTCTTTGAAGTAGGCGAGTGTTCCCGTCAGGAAAATCGCGAACAACAACCAGCCGAACACTAGCCCGGCCCAGGTGTGCAGCCACGCCATTGCCTGGCGGAAACCTTCTTTCATGCCAGCCCCAGACCGCGCGCGGCACCGGAAATGGTGGCGAGGATCACGCTCGGCACCAACAGGCCGACCCATGCCGACCATGCGCTGCGGCAGGCGAAACACCAGAGCACCGCGACCAGATAGACCAGAAAGGACACGGTCATGCCAGTGACCACCGCTTCGGCGCGGTTCAGCGGCAGCCACAACGTCAGGGTGACACTGGCCAGCGCCGCCACCAGATAGCCGCCGAAAATCGCCGCCAGCACTCGCGAAGTGACGGCCAGACGATAGGACATGGGAAGGGTTACGAGTTTGCCTTTCATGTTTCGACCCTGAAACGAAAAACATTCGGCCAACAAGCCGAATCTACAGGCGAGCAATATTAATGATAAATATTCTCATACGCAAAAGCATCTGATTGCCGGACACGGTCGCCAACCCCTACAATGCGAACCGTTCTTGTTCTCTAACGTACGTTCTCTACGCAGGTTTTGCGTCCGGAGTGATTTCGTTGCCGCCCGCCCATCCCGTCGAATCGCTCTACAACGCCCATCACAGTTGGCTCACCGGCTGGCTGCGGCGCAAGCTCGGCTGTCCGGACAGCGCGGCGGATCTGGCCCAGGACACGTTCATCAAGGTGCTGACCGCCCGCGAGCCACCGGTGATCATCGAACCGCGCGCCTTTCTCACCACGCTGGCCAAGCGCGTGCTGTTCAATCATTACCGGCGCCAGGATCTGGAACGCGCCTACCTCGAAACCCTGGCGCAGATGCCGGAAATGGTCGCGCCGTCGGAAGAGCACAAAGCGATCATCCTGCAGACACTGGTCGAACTCGATGAGCTGCTCGACGGTTTGCCGCGCCAGGTCAAACACGCTTTCCTGCTCGCTCAGGTCGATGGTCTGACTTATCCACAGATCGCCGCCGAACTGGGTATTTCCGTGGCCACGGTCAAACGCCATTTGAACAAAGCGGCCATGCGCTGCTATTTCGCGTTATGAATCGTGTGCCGGAATTTTCCGCGCAGGTCGCCGAACAGGCGGTGCACTGGCAGCTGGAAATGCAGCAGGGCACGCTCACCCCGCGCCAGCAACAAGCCTGGCAACAGTGGCTGGACGCACACAGCGAACACCGCCGGGCGTGGGAACACATGCAGCGGGTCAATCAGCGTCTGCGTGGTGTTTCCTCGCCGTTGGCCCACGCTGCGCTGAACGGGCCGAAGTCGAGCAGTCGCCGTCAGGCGCTGAAACTGTTGCTGATTCTCGGTGCCGGCTCAGCGGCGACGTGGGGCCTGCGCGAGCACACGCCGCTGCCGTCGCTGCTCGCCGATTACCGCACGCCGGTCGGACAGCGGCGCAAGATTGCCCTGAGTGGCGCCGATTCGTTGCAGCTCAATACCGCCAGCTCGGTTGATGTGGATGGTGCGCAGCGGTTGATTCGTCTGCTCGACGGCGAAATGCTGCTGAGCGCTGCGAGTCCGTTCGAAATACGCACGGCGCACGGCGTACTGAAAACCCAAGGAGCGCGCCTCAATGTGCGGCAGTTTGCCGAACGCACGCAGATCGCGCTGTTCGAAGGACGAGTCGAACTCACCGCCAACCAGCGCGCGCCCGTGCTACTGCCGGTCGCGCGGCAGTTGAGTTTCACTGCCAGCTCCGTCAGCGAATCCAGGCCGCTGGACGCCAACAGCGGCGCCTGGACTGACGGCATGCTGGTCGCCGCGCATATGCGCCTCGGCGATTTCCTCGAAGAGCTTGGCCGCTACCGGCGCGGGCAACTGCGGTGTGACAGCCAGGTTGCCGATCTGCTGATTTCCGGGACGTATCCGCTGGATGACAGCGAGCGGATTCTCGACCTGTTGCAGATCAGTCTGCCGGTCAGAGTGAAGCGCTTTACCCGTTATTGGGTGAGCGTCGAAGCGCGGGTGTAAAAAAACGCCACAACCATGAGCCGTTTTTCAGATCTGGCGTGACAGAGAAGGAAAGCCCCCTTGATTCCACCTTCTCAGGATCATCCACATGCAGCCCACCCGCCTTACACCACTGGCCCGCAGCCTGCGCAATCTTCTGCTCGGCGCTAGCCTCAGCTTCACCGCCCTGCCCGCCGCGTTGGGCGCCGAGGCCAAGGTTTATCACATCGCCCCGGCGCCACTGGAAACCGCGCTCAACCAGTTTGGCCGTGAAGCCGGCGTGCTGATTTCCTTTGGCTCGCAAGTCACCAGCGGTGTGCAGAGCCGTGGTCTGGAAGGCAACTACACCGCGCAACAAGGCCTCGATGCCTTGCTCGAAGGCACCGGCCTGCAAGCCCGAGCCGAGGGTGACAACGCCTTCAGCCTGCAACCGCTGGCTGACGCGGCGCTGGAGCTGGGCACCTCGACCGTGGTCGGCGACTGGCTCGGCGACGCGGCGCAGATCAATGTCTTCGAACACCCCGGCGCGCGTGATGTGATCCGCCGCGAAGAGTTCGAACGGCAGGGCGCGACCCAGGCCCGCGACGTACTTAACCGCATCCCCGGTGTGAATGCGCCGGAGAACAACGGCACCGGTAGCCATGACATGGCACTGAATTTCGGCATTCGTGGTTTGAATCCGCGCCTGGCCGCACGCTCGACCGTATTGATGGACGGCATCCCGGTGCCTTTCGCGCCCTATGGTCAGCCGCAGTTGTCGTTCGCGCCGATCAGCATGGGCAACATGGATGCCGTGGACGTGGTGCGTGGCGGCGGCGCGGTGCGTTACGGCCCGCAGAACGTCGGCGGCGTGGTCAACTTTGTGACCCGGGCGATTCCCGACGAGCCAACAGTCAAAGGTGGTTTCCAGACTGAAACCAGCCCATCGTCGAGCCACGACGGTTTCAAGACCAGCGCCAATCTGCTGGCCGGCGGCACCAACGCCAACGGCCTCGGTGGTGCGCTGTTGTACTCCGGCACCCGTGGCGGTGACTGGCGTGAACACAGCGATACCGAGATCGACGACCTGATTCTCAAGGGCAAATACCAGCTCGACGACGCCAACAGCTTCAACGCCATGGCCCAGTATTACGAAGGCAAGGCCGACATGCCCGGCGGTCTCAACGTCGCCGATTACGATGCCGATCCGTATCAGTCGACGCGGCCGAAAGACCAGTTCTGGGGCCGCCGGACTATGTTCAACGTCGGCTATCGCTATCAGGAAGACCGCCGCGAGTTCACCGCCAACACCTTCTTCACCAAAACCCTGCGCAGCGGTTATCTGGATCAGGGCACATTCCTGTCGCTATCGCCGCGCGAGTACTGGGTGCGTGGTCTGGAAACCCGTTTCGCCCAAGGCTTCGATCTTGGTCCGAGCAGCCACGAAGTCGGCGTCGGTTACCGCTACATCAACGAGGCCGGCCACGAACTGCGCTATCGCACGCCGATCAGCGCCAACGAATACCCGACCACCAGCAGCCGCAACGACCGCGACACTCGCGGTGGTACCGAGGCCAACGCATTCTTCGTCGATGACCGTATCGATATCGGCAAATGGACCATCACCCCGGGCGTGCGCTACGAGATGATCGAGTCGCAACAGACCAACAACCTGACCAACGTCAAATACAAGGGCGACTACAACACCGCGCTGCCGGCGCTGAACGTGCTCTATCACCTGACCGACAGCTGGAACGTGTACGCCAATACCGAAGGCTCGTTCGGCAGCGTGCAATACAGCCAGATGCCCAATCGCGTGAGCAGCGGCGAAGTGAAACCGGAAAAGGCCCGCACCTGGGAACTCGGCACGCGCTACGACAACGGTGCCCTGCGCGCGGAGATCGGCGCATTTCTGATCAACTTCGACAACCAGTACGAAAGCAACCAGACCAACGATTCGGTGATCGCGCGCGGCGAAACCCGCCATCAGGGCATCGAGACCAGCGTCAATTACGCGCTCGACGACTTGAGCCCGGCGCTGGCCGGTTTCGATGTCTACGCCAGTTATGCCTATGTCGACGCAACTATTCGCGAGGATGGTCCGAACAAAGGCAACCGCGTGCCGTTTTCCTCCAAACACAAAGGCACGATTGGCGTCGGTTATACCGAAGGGCCATGGAAGCTGAATCTGGACAGCAGCTTCCAGAGCGACCAATTTGCCGACAACGCCAACACTTCGAAGGAAAGCGCCGATGGCAGCACCGGCAAGATTCCCGGCTACATGCTGTTCGGCAGCCGCGCCGGGTATGACTTCGGACCGCAGCTTTCCGATCTGAACGTGGCGGTGGGCGTGAAGAACATTTTCAACACGCAGTACTTCACACGCTCGTTCGATGACAACAACAAGGGCAAGTACGTGGGGGAGCCGCGGACGGTTTATGTGCAGACTTCGGTGGCGTTCTGAACAGACTCTGAAGCCTTCTCCCCATGCGAAAAAAAACGGGCCTGCATCAGCAGGCCCGTTCTCCTTAGTCACTTGTGAAATCAGCGCATCAACTGTTGATCGCTGCCTGTTCGTTCTCGTCGAATTCTTCCGCCAACAGCTTGTCGTTGGCTTTGCCGCTAAATGGCACTACAGCGGCGCGTGGTTTACCTCGCAGTTTGCCGAACAGATGATCCAGTTTGTGCTCGAGTTTCTCGGCAGCACCGTCGATCGCCTGTTCCAGCGAATCGGCTTTGTGGGTCACGGAAATCGGTTGGTGGCCTTTTGGCCGCGCTTCCAGTTGGCAGCGCAAGTCATGGGGACCTGGTTTCTCGCCGTTCTCGTCGCTGAGGTGGACTTCGACACGGGTCAGGTCTTCTTCATAACGGTCGAGCGTGCTCTCAATAGTTGTACGTACCCACTCCTCCAGTCGCTTACTGCTTTGAATATGGTTATCGCTGTTGACTTGGATTTGCATAGTTCATCCCTTATTTCAGCTAGCTCGCTGGAGGCCTTGAAGTGAATTTCCTGACCTCCTGGTTACAACAATCGGCCCGAGCGGCGAACATTTCAACCCCTGAAAAAAGAAAAATATTCATTCGCAAAAAAAGCCGGACAACCGAGCGAGGCGCTGTTAAGGTCGGGAGTTGGGTCGCCTCGCCCATTGGCAAAATCTGTTCACAATTGCCCGTCATTCAGCGGGTGCAGACTGCGGAAAATTCCCGCCTCCTCCACCAGCCAGTCATGCACAGCGCGCACGCCCGGATGGCTCAACGCCCCCGGCGCATACAGCAGCACGTAACGCTTGTGATTGGGCACCGACAGGCCGAACGGCACGATCAACGTGCCGCGCTCCAGCTCATCGTTGAGCAACGTGCGCCGGGCAATCGCCACGCCCATGCCGGCAATCGCCGCTTCGATGGTCAGGTGATTGCGATTGAACGTGTGGCCGCGTCGTACATCGGCACCTTCGAAGCCGATCGCATTCAAATAGAATTCCCATTCCGCGTATTCGTAACTGCCACGCCAGGCGGTGATGTCGTGCAGCAGCGGGAAATGCACCAGATCCGCCGGCCCGTGCAGCGGCGGGCGGCCGCGCAGCAGGCTCGGCGCGCACACGGGGAAAATCTGTTCGTCGAGCAAGGCTGTGGATAACAATCCCGGGTAGCTGCCATCGTTGAGGTCGATGGCCAGATCAAAATCGCCCTCGTGCAACGGCACGCTGCTGTCCTCGGCCACCAGGCGCAGCTGGATATCCGGAAAACGTTGCTGCAAGCGCGGCAGGCGTGGGGTCAGCCACTGGCCGAGAAACGACGGGATCGACCGCAACCGCAGCGTCCCGCTGATCATCCCCGCGTCCAGCCGGCGCAGTTCCGCATCGATGCTGCCATAGGCTTCGTTGACGGTCATCGCCAGCCGCTGCCCCTGCGCACTCAACTCAACGCCCCGCGCGCGCCGATGAAACAGGCGAAAGCCCAAGCGTTCTTCCAATTGGCGAATCTGCTGGCTGACCGCGCCCGGGGTGATGTGCAGCTCTTCGGCACAACGGGTGAACGACAGGTGCCGCGCGGCACAGGCAAACACCTGCAGCCAGACATAGGTCTGGGCATGCAATTGACGACTCATTGTTTAGTCCTGCTAAAGGCTGTCTTAGGAGGTTTCGTTGGTCACCTCGAAGCGAGGCAGGCAGTATCGCCGACATTGCGCTCGTCCGACAAAAAATGGCAGCGATTCCTACTCCATTGCTTGTAAGGGTTTAGCATGGCTATCAGTGTTTTCGATCTATTCAAAGTGGGCATCGGCCCGTCCAGTTCCCATACCGTCGGTCCGATGCGTGCAGCCGCGACCTTTGCCCAAGCTCTGATCGATCAGCATCTGCTCAATGATGTGCGACGTGTGCAGATCCGCCTGTACGGTTCGCTCTCGGCCACCGGCGTTGGTCACGCCACTGACCGTGCAACGGTCATGGGCCTGATGGGCGAGTGGCCGGACAGCGTCGATCCTTCGACCATCGATCCACGCATTCAACAACTGCGCGAAACCGGACAACTGTCCCTCGCCGGTCGACGTTCAATTGCTTTTGACTGGCACAGCGATCTGCTGCTGCTCGACGAAAGCCTGCCCTACCACCCTAACGCCATGTCGCTGACTGCATTCGGCGAAAGCGCCGAGCTGTTTGCGCAAACCTATTATTCGGTGGGCGGCGGTTTCATCGTCGAAGCGGCTGAAGCCGAATCCGGTGTGGCGCCCGCCAGCGACGTGGTGTTGCCCTACGATTTTTCCAGCGCCGCCGAGCTGCTCGCTTTGTGCAAACAGCACAATCTGCGCGTTTCCGAACTCATGCTGGCCAACGAGCGCGCCTGGCGCAGCGACACCGAGATCCGTCAGGGCCTGTTGCACATCTGGTCGGTGATGCGCGAGTGCGTCGAACAAGGTTTGCGCCACGAAGGCATCCTGCCCGGCGGTCTGAAAGTACCGCGTCGCGCGGCGAAACTGCACCGCAGCCTGTTGGAAATCGGCAAACCGAACGTGATCAGTTCGACCCTGTCGGCGATGGAATGGGTCAACCTGTTCGCCCTCGCCGTCAACGAAGAAAATGCCGCTGGCGGGCGCATGGTCACCGCGCCGACCAATGGCGCCGCCGGGATCATTCCGGCCGTTCTGCACTACTACATGAAATTCAATCCGGATGCGTCTGATGATGACGTCGTCGCGTTCTTTCTCGGTGCAGCTGCCGTCGGCATTCTGTGCAAGAAAAATGCATCGATCTCCGGCGCCGAGGTCGGTTGCCAAGGCGAAGTTGGCTCGGCTTGCGCAATGGCTGCCGCCGGCCTGGCCGACGTGCTCGGCGCGACGCCGGAGCAACTGGAAAACGCTGCCGAAATCGGCCTGGAACACAACCTCGGCCTGACCTGCGATCCGGTCGGTGGCCTGGTGCAAGTGCCGTGCATCGAGCGCAATGCCATCGCGGCGGTGAAGGCGATCAACGCCACGCAAATGGCCCTGCGCGGCGACGGCAATCACTTTATTTCCCTCGACCGGGTGATTCGCACCATGCGCGACACCGGCGCCGACATGCATGACAAATACAAGGAAACTTCACGGGGCGGCTTGGCGGTGAACTGGGTCGAATGCTGATCGGCCTGATTGCACTGTCAGCGATCATCGGCTCATTCCTGCCCTGAAAACGCGCCACAAAAAACGGCGAGCCCCGAGGCTCGCCGTTTTTTTCGCCGTGTTTATTGTTCGACAATTTTTCCGGCATGCCCCTTGCTACGTCACCCTTGAGGCAAACGGACATTGCAAACCTCAGCGAACGAGATGCCAGTGGTCTGGTGTTGCGAACCAAATCGGATCATGGCCGGTCAACAACTGCACGTTCAATCAGGCGGTGACGCATCATGGACAACCCATTTCAAATCATTACCGATGCCTTCGCGCCGGACTATCAGATCAATCTGAGCATTCAGGGCCTGGACGGCAGCATCATGCTGACGCTTTCCAACGCCGGCCGCATCGTGGCCAAGCGCATGATCAGTGCCGAACAGCGCAACGATCCCGAGCGTTTGAAACGGCTGGTGCAAAGCATCCAGTTCGGCATCGCCATCGAACAGGGCCACAGCGCCATGTCGATTCTCGAAGCCATGACCAGCGGCGCCGGACTGACCCCGCCACCGCCACGCGTCAAGGGCCAGCCCGGCCAGGCGGCGGGCCTTTAGAGCTCGCCCTTCTCCACTTCAGGATGTTCGCTGGAGCCCGTGCCGAGCTTGCGCTGCGGGTTCTCGATCTTCACCGAAGGGAATTGCGACGAAGCGTAACGCACCACCAGGATCGCAAACGCCAGCAGCAGAATGCCGCCGCACAGGTAGATGATGCCCATGTCCGGCGGGTTGTGGTGCGAGACGTTGGAGATCAGCAAGCGCGTCAGTGCAGTGATCGCCACGTAGATCAGGAAGCGCACCGGCATGTGGTTGGTCTTGAAATAAATCCCGACCATCGCGCCCAGTTCCAGATAGATGAACAGCAACAGAATGTCATCGATCTTGATGTGCCCGACTTCGAGCATCCCGAGAAACTCCATCACCGCCGCCCACGCCGTCACCGCACCAATGGCGAACAGCGCCAGATAGTGGAAGGTTTCGACGAACAGGTTGCCCAGGGACTCGGCCAGTTGATGCACGTTACGCCGCAGTTTCTCGGCCCAGTTTATTTTCACGATGAGTTTCCTTAGCCCGTTTCGGGCGGATGATGCGTATCGCACGTGACGGTTTTGCGCGCGCGCCTTGTTGCAACGGTTTTCATGCAGGTTCAGGGCCACGCATCATGGCGATCCGCCGCAAATCCCGCGCCGTGGCGTTTGGTCGCAGGCTCGCGGCTTTGCACAATCCCCGTGGGAGCGAGCCTGCTCGCGAACAGTAACGCCACGGCTCACTGACAAACGCCAAATCCGGTCTACATTGAAAAGCCACTACCCATGGCGCAGGGATTCGCTTATCCTTTTCGCTGTATATGGATACAGTAGTCGTCAAGACAACTTAATGTGAAGGCATGTGAGGTGGTGAATGGCCGTCGAAGTGGTATACCGCAGCAGCCGAGATCTGGAGCGCTTGTTCATGGATAAAGCCGAAGCTGATCGTCATGACAAAATGCTCGAACTGGCCGAATATCTGGCCGATGTTTTGCAAAAAGCCGTTCCGTCCTTGACTGAACAGCAAGTGGAAGAAGCCGGAATCTACATGGCGAAGAATCGTGATGTGTTCGCCCGAGCATTCAAGAGCCAGCCCGATGCGCTGTCGGAGCTGATCAATGCGCCGGCCGAGCCTGTCGAAAAAGCTGAAGCGACAGAACCTGATGAGACGCCGACGAAGCCAGCCAAAGCAGCGAAAGCGCCGAAGTAATTAAAAAGATCGCAGCCTTCGGCAGCTCCTACATTCCGAGTGGAGGAGCTGCCGAAGGCTGCGATCTTTTGCTTTCAGCGATACAAAACCTTCTCCGCCAACTCATCCGCCACCCGCGCCGGCGAACGCTTTTCCGCCTGCGCGTGGGCAAAAACTTCGGTCAACCGCGAACTGATTTTCGACAGATGCGCCGTGATGGTCGGCAATTCCTCACCGCGATGTTTCAGCGAAACGTAGATCAGCCCACCGGCATTGATCACATAATCCGGCGCATAAAGAATGCCGCGCCGTTCCAGCTGATCCGCCACATCCAGATGGGAAAGTTGATTGTTCGCCGAACCGGCCACTGCTGAACAACGTAGCTGTGAAACGCTGTGACTATTAAGCACCCCGCCCAAACCGCAAGGCGCGAGAATGTCGCACGGCGTGCTGAGCAATGCATCGTTAGCGATCGGGTGCGCGTTGAGCTGTTCCATTGCCAGTTGCACCTTGCCGTGATCAATGTCACTGACCAGTAATTCGGCGCCTGCCGCGTGCAGCTGCTCCGCGAGCGCGTAACCGACATTGCCAAGCCCCTGAATGGCAATGCGCAAACCTTCGAGGTTGTCGCTGCCCAGACGCGCCATCGCCGTGGCGCGAATGCCGGTGAACACGCCCATGGCCGCGTGCGGTGCCGGGTCGCCTGCCGAGGTGGTGCTGGTGACATGCCGGGTCTGCTGGGCGATGCAGTCCATGTCGGCCACTGAAGTACCGCTGTCGATGGCGGTGATGTAGCGGCCGTCGAGTTGCTCGATGCAACGACCGAAAGCCTCGAACAACGCGGCGCGATTCTCGACATGGACCGGGCGCACGATCACCGCCACCCCGCCGCCCTGCGCGAGGCCGGCGAGCGCCGCTTTGTAGCTCATGTTTTGCGCCAGGCGAATGGCATCCTCGACCGCAGCTTCGTCGTTGGGATAGGCAAGGTAACGGCAGCCGCCCAGGGCTGGCCCCAGGTGGCTGTCATGAATGGCAATGACCGCCTTCAACCCGGTGACCGGGTCGACGCTAAGGTGCAGCGATTCCAGGCGAGTGCTTTGCATGAGAGCGAACATCGACAGGCTCCCGAATCACTTCTTGTAGAACGCCAGTATAGGCTTGCCCCTGAAAATTGCTGGCGCACACCGGCATGAGCCGCCGAGCGGACAATGTTACGCCGCGATAACTTGCGCTCAACGCGCCCGGTACTGGACGAACAACCCGGACGGGGCTAAAACGAGGCATTGGAGGGAGATTCAGATGAGTGCGCGCCAACGCTTTTTCGAATGCCTGCATCGTTCACCGCCAGCCCTGCTGGAAGCTGCGCTGTGGATAAGTGCCGAGCACGACAAAACTCTCGAGCCCGAGACATGGTTGCGTACCTTCAAGGATCTGCAATTACGCGTCAGCTACGGCCTGCCGATGCTGCCGGTCAGCGAACTGGCGCAACCGCTGTTGCGGCGCATGGTCGATCTCGGCTTCGCCCAGGATGATTTCCTGCCGCTGCGTCCACAGGCAGCGCTGCTGCATCGTGTGTTACACACCCAGCGGGGTCAGCCGTTGGCATTGGCGTTGATCGCACTGGAACTGGCGCATGGCCTCGAGATTCCTTTGGTCGGGGTCAACTTCCCCGGGCATTTCCTGTTGCGGGTACCCGGCGCCGACCACTTGCTCGACCCTTGCGGAGGTCGACGCTTGTATCCCAACGACTGTCGCGAGCTGTTGCAACGTCAATACGGACCGAACATGCAGCTCAGCGCCGAGCATCTGCTCACCGCGACGCCAGTGCAGATGCTCCAGCGCCTGTCGCGCAACCTGCGCCAATTGCATCTGACCCACGACGATCACATCGCCGCGCTGATCGACGCGGAACGAGTGCTCGAACTGGGTGGCGCGAAGGCTGCCGATTACATGGCTCGCGCCAGTTTGTATCAACGGCTGGATTGTCCGAACGCTGAACGCTTCGATCTGGAGCACGCGCTGTTGCTCAGCGAAGATCCGATCCAGCGCCTGCGCCTGACCGAACGCCTCGGTCATCTGCCGCCCAACTCCGTCGTGCATTGACCACCTTCCGCAGGCTTGTCCCCATCCTTGAGCCCACACAAACCTGTGTGGGAGCGAGCCTGCTCGCGAAGCAGGCACCTCGGTCTCCGGTCAAACCACGTTATCGTTCTTCGCGAGCAGGCTCGCTCCCACGGTGGCTCGGGAGGCATCAGTCGGCGAGCGCACCTGAATGATCAGCAGCGCGGCAATCACCGCCGGGATCGCGCAGAAGAAGAAAATCTGCTCCACCGGAATGTGCATCGCCAGCAGCAGACTGCCGAACAGCGGCCCGAGGATCGAACCGAATCGGCCTACGCCCAATGCCCAACCGGTACCGGTGGCGCGCACATGAGCCGGGTAGAAATTGCTGGCAAAGGCATTCAGCGTCAGTTGCCCGCCAATGATGCAGAACCCGGCAGCAAACACACAGGCCACCAGAAAACGCGGATCGTCGTGGTTGAGCCCGAGCAGAATCGTGCACAGCGCCGCCCCTGCCAGTACGCCGGACAACAGGCGCACCTTGCGTTGCAACCGGTCGGCGAACCAGGCCATGCAAATCGCGCCCAGGGTCCCGGCGAACAGGAACATCGACGTCACCAGGTTGGCTTCGTTGAGTTTCAATCCGCTTTCCAGCAGCAGCGTGGGCAGCCAGCTGATCATGAAATACAACAGAATCAGGCTGACAAAAAACGTCGCCCAGATCAGTAGGGTCGGCCGCGCATAGCCGTTGCGAAACAACTCGACCACCGTCAGTTTGCTGCCCTGCTCGCGCGCGTTCTGCTCGACGCTTGCCACTGGTGGCTGCCAGTCCGGCAACATCCGCGCGGTGACCTTGCGCAGCCGAGCATACGGCGGTGCATCACGCAGCAAACGTGGCAGCGATTCCGGGAGCATCCACCAGAGAAACGGGAACAGCAGCAACGGCGTCACGCCGCCCGCGAGGAACACTGCCTGCCAACCGAACTGATCGATAAAACCGGCCGCGACAAAACCGCCCGCCGCCCCACCGAACGAGAACCCACAGGCAGCCAGCGTCACCATCAAGGTGCGCAGACGCGGTGGCGAATATTCCGACATCAAGGCCATCGCGCTGGGCATTGCGCCGCCCATGCCGATGCCGCAGATGAATCGCGCGATCATCAGCGTGTTGAGCGAATCGGCGAACACCATCAGCACCGTCAGCGTGGCGTAGATCAGCACGCAGGCGAGCAGAATTCGCCGCACACCGAAACGGTCAGCCAGTGGCGTAACCGCGAGAGACCCGAGGGTGAGGCCGAGCAGGTTGGCGCTGAACACCGGGCCGAACGCAGACTTTTCCAGACCCCAGTCCTGAGCCAGCGCGGGCACCACATAACCGAGCACCTGGGCGTCATAGCCATCGGTGACCAGCAACAACGCCAGCAGGATCAGAAGCACCCATTGATAGCGGGACACAGGCCGGGCGTCGAGCGCCGCGCGGAAGCTGGCAATCTGGTTATGCATCGCAAGGTACCTGTTTTTGTTTGATCGTTCCCACGCTCCGCGTGGGAATGCCGCCCCGGACGCTCTGCGTCCAATGTGACGCAGAGCGTCACGAGATGCATTCCCACGCAGAGCGTGGGAACGCTCATTTAGGGGTGTCTGGCTGGTTGGCAGGATGCGCCTTGATGAACGCCGGATGTTCAGCCGCCAATGCAGCCACGCGGCAAATCTTTGGATAAGCCTCCACGCTGACGTTGAACCGCTCTGCGGCATACAACTGCGCAATCAGATACACATCCGCCACACACGGCCATTCGCCAAAACAGAAACCGCTGTCGCCGATCAACTGCTCCACCGTCGCCAGACCTTGGCTGATCCAGTGGCTGATCCACTCCACCACCTGCGCCTCATCCTGCCCCGACTGGCGCAGGCGATTGAGCACGCTGACGTTGTGCAGCGGATGCACATCGCAGCCGATCACCGCCGCGACAGCTCGCACCTGCGCACGCGCGACAAGATCATCCGGCAGCAACGGCACCTGTGGATAACGTTCCTCCAGATACTCGATGATCGCCGGCGACTGAATCAGCAGCGCGCCGTCATCGGTGCGCAATGTCGGCACCCGACCCTGCGGATTGAGCGCCAGATACGCCGCTTGCCGATGTTCACCACCCGACGGTGCGATCAGGTTGACCGGCAGCGCCTGGTAATCGAGCCCTTTCAATGCCAGCGCAATGCGCACCCGGTACGACGAGGTGGAACGGTAATAGGTAAAGAGATCCATGAGACGCTCCCGTCAGCGTGCAGCGATCACGGTGCCGCGACATTCGCCGAAGCCGATCGAAGCAAATCCTTCGCGGGCGCAGCGGGCGCGCAAGATGATTTCGTCACCGTCCTCGAGGAACTTGCGCACTTCGCCGGACGCCAGTTCGATCGGTTTCTTACCGCCCTCAGTGATCTCCAGCAAGCTCCCAAACTGGCCGTTTTCCGGGCCGGACAAAGTGCCCGAACCGAACAGGTCACCCGCCTGCAACTGACAGCCGTTGACGCTGTGATGCGCGACCATTTGCGCCACAGTCCAGTACATATAACGGGTGTTGCTGAGGGTCAGGCGATGGGCGGGTAGATTCTGCTCGCGCATGGCTTCGGTGCGCAGCAGCACTTCCAACTCGATATCGAAGGCGCCGCCGTCCTGATCACGCTTGTCGAGCAGATACGGCAGCGGCTGCGGATCACCTTCGGGGCGCGCAGGTTGCGCCGTGCGGAATGGCTCGAGCGCTTCGGCCGTCACCACCCACGGCGAGACGCTGGTGATGAAGCTTTTCGACAGAAACGGCCCGAGCGGCTGGTATTCCCAAGCCTGGATATCCCGCGCCGACCAGTCGTTGAGCAGGCAGAAACCGGCGATGTGCTCGGCGGCGTCAGCGATGGCAATCGGCTCGCCCATCTCGTTGCCCGGGCCGATCCAGATACCCAGCTCCAGTTCGTAATCCAGACGCGCGCAGGGGCCGAATACCGGTTCGGTCTGGCCGGCCGGCAGCGTCTGGCCTTTCGGCCGGCGCACGTCGGTGCCGGAGGCTCGCACCGTGGATGCGCGGCCGTGGTAACCGATCGGCACGTGCTTGTAGTTCGGCAGCAGCGGGTTATCCGGGCGGAACAATTTGCCGACGTTCTGCGCGTGCTCAATGCCGACGTAGAAGTCGGTGTAATCGCTGATACGCGCCGGCAAGTGCATTTGGCAATCGGCAGCCAGTGGCAGCACTGTCGCACCTTGCGCTTCGATGTTGCCCCGCAGGGTGCTGCCTTCACTGAACAGTTCGAACAGGCGTTCGCGCAGGGCCACCCGCGCTTCACGGCCGAGTGCGAAGAACGCGTTCAATTGCCCGCCGTGCATGGCTTCCACGGCACTGCGTGCAACGCCGTCGAACAGACCGGCCTCAAGCGCGACTTGCAAATCGAAGATGTGCTCGCCGATCGCCACGCCTGCGCGAGGCGTCGAACCGTTCACGCTGAACACGCCCAGCGGCAGGTTCTGCAAGGGGAAATCACTGTGACCGTTGGCCGAAGCGACCCAGCTGCGGGTAATGGAATTGTGTGTCATGGGTTATCTCCGGGTCGGGTCGAACGTGGCGGGCAGCGAGGCCCAGCAAGCGTCATAACTGGATTGCAATTGAGGGCAGTCGAGGGCGAAACGGCTTGGGCGCAGCACCTGGCTGGTCTCGAACATGAAGGCCATGGTGTTATCGATTTTTGCAGGTGCAAGCTCGGCGTTGATCGCCCTGGTGCAGGTCTCGCCGTCGGGGCCATGGGCGCTCATGCAGCTGTGCAGCGAAGCGCCACCGGGCACGAAGCCTTCGGCCTTGGCGTCGTATTCGCCCTGGATCAGGCCCATGAATTCGTTCATCAGGTTGCGGTGGAACCAAGGTGGCCGGAAGGTGTTTTCGGCGACCATCCAGCGTGGCGGGAAGATCACGAAATCGAGGTTGGCCAGACCGTGCACGCTGGTCGGCGAGGTCAGCACGGTGAAGATCGACGGATCGGGATGATCGAAACTCACCGTGCCGATGGTGTTGAAACGGCGCAGGTCGTATTTGTACGGCACGTTGTTGCCGTGCCAGGCGACCACATTCAGCGGTGAGTGATTGAGTTCGGTGGCCCACAACTGGCCAAGGAATTTCTGCACCAGGGTGGTCGGTTGCTGGAGGTTTTCGTAGGCGGCGACCGGGGTGAGGAAATCCCGGGGATTGGCCAGACCGTTGCTTCCGATCGGTCCCAGATCCGGCAAGCGCAGCGGCGCGCCATGGTTCTCGGCGAGGTAACCGCGCGCCTGCGGATCAAGCAGTTCAACGCGGAATTTCAGACCGCGCGGCAACACGACGATTTCCAGCGGTGCCACTTCAAGCACGCCCAGTTCGGTGGCGATGCGCAGTCGGCCGAGTTGCGGCACCAGCAGCATTTCACCGTCGGCGTTGAAGAACACACGCTCCATCGAACGGTTGGCTGTGTAGTTGTAGATGCTGATGCCGGACGGTTTCTCAGCCCCGGCGTTGGCGGCCATACTGACCAGGCCATCGACGAAATCCGTCGGTTCGGTCGGCAGCTCCAGTGGATTCCAGCGCAGGCGATTAGGGGTTACTTCACCCAATGGCCCGCCCGCCAGTTGCCGTTCCAGTTTGACGAACGCCGGGTGATTGGCCGATGGCTGAATCCGGTACATCCAGGTGCGTCGCGCTTCGCTGCGCGGCATGGTGAACGCGGTGCCGGAGAACAATTCGGTGTAGAGGCCATACGGGGCTTTTTGCGGGGAGTTCTGGCCAACGGGCAGCGCGCCGGGCAACGCTTCAGAGCTGAATTCGTTGCCGAACCCGGACTGATACGCCAAAGCCTGAGCGGTTGAATCGAGGTTCATGGAGCCTCCTGAACAGGGAGTCGGCAATGGCCCATCGCTCTGGCTCAGAGGTCTCGGCACGCCGGGGTTGTTATTATCGTAATCTGATTACGCATAACGTAATTTGCTCGCTATCCAGCGTCAAGCTATAAAGACGCCCATTCGAACCGGAACCGCCAGCCCCATGGAAAAAACCAGCGACAGCAACGGCAAACAGAAAGTCCGCTCCGCCGAGGTCGGCACCGACATCCTCAAGGCTTTGGCCGAGTTGTCACCGTCGACTTCGCTGTCGCGTCTGGCCGAACACGTGCAGATGCCGGCGAGCAAGGTGCATCGCTATCTGCAAGCGTTGATTGCTTCGGGATTTGCCGAACAGAACGCCGCCACCAACCATTACGGCCTCGGTCGCGAAGCGCTGCGGGTGGGCCTGGCCGCACTCAACAGCATGGACGTGCTGAAGGTCGCTGCCCTGCCGCTGTCCGAGTTGCGCGACGAACTCAACGAAACCTGCTTTCTCGCGGTGTGGGGCAATCAGGGCGCAACTGTGGTGCATATCGAACCGGCGGTGCGCGCAGTGACGGTGGTGACGCAATTGGGTTCGGTGCTGCCGCTGCTCAGCTCGTCTACCGGGCTGGTGTTCAGCGCTTACCTGCCGCACCGGGAAACCGATGAATTGCGCGAGCAGGAAATCGCAGTCGCCGAGCATCCGCTCAAGGACGAAACAGCCTATGCAGCGCTGTGCGAACAGATCCGCGAACGCGGTCTGCATCATGTGCACGGTTTGTTGATGCCGGGTGTGGATGCGCTTTCTGCGCCAGTGTTCAACGCGGTCGGGCAGATCGCCGCGGTACTGACCATCGTCGGCCCGACCTCGCTGTTCCACGCCGACGAAAACGGCCCGGCGGCGCAGCGGTTGTTGGCTGCGACGCGGGCCGTGAGTTGGCGGATGGGTTATGAAGGATAGGTCCGGACTATGAGCACTCGAAACGGCTCAGCGCACTGTGGTCTTGCTCAATGCGGCGCCAGCATCTTCCATCAGTGACTTGAAGAAGCCGATCAGCTCATCCTGGGGGTCTTCATGGCCGGTGTAATACGTAACGAGTTCGGCGACCGTCCGAGCGTCTTCAAACATGTCGAGAAACGAGCGCTGCACCCGGGTAAGTTGTTTTGCGGGTGCGCCCGCCGCCGCAGCCTTGCCTAATGTCAGCAATCCGGTCAATACATCGCGTACATGTCCCAGCGCAGCGGAATAATCCCCGCGTCGGTGCGACTGTGATGCATCGTAGATGCTCTTCATCATTTGAACGGCGACGACCACCGTACCTATCGGTGGCACCACGAGGCTGACAATGTTTGCGGCCTTCAACAGGTTGTCATAAATCAGGCTGGCGATTACTTCATTGAGACTGGTGGTGCGTTCGTCTATGTCACTGAGTACTCGGCGTACACGCTCGTCATGGAAAGTAAACAGATCAGGAAGCTTTGCGCGATTTTGCGTGCGGAGGACCGGTCTGGTATCAAGGGTGGCAACCAGGTCATCGAAATAACTTTCAACCACCTGCTTGTCAACCAGCATTATCCGCCCACTGTAATACTCTCTGAACGGACCATATCGGAAACGAATCGAAGGAATGAACTCTGCGATCGGCCGGAAGCTGACAAGATCTGGCGCGTCGGGCGTGTAGAGCAAATCATGGAAACCGGATAGCAGTTTCAGACGAAATATATAAACGCCACCCACCGTGCGGTCCCAGGTTGCTGCCAAACCCAGCTTACCAACGTTTAACTTGTAAAGTCCCTCATCACCCTCAAAGTTGTCATTAACGATCGACTGATACCCACCACTTTCCTTCAGACTATCAATGACGCGCTGCACCGCTGCAAAAGTCTCAGACGACAATCTGCCGTTAAAAAAGTCGGAAAACGCGTTGCAGTTCATTTCACAACGAATTTTTCGAGCGTGCACCGCACGTTTGAATGCGTAATCCGGGTGAGCCTTGTCCAGATACTGTTCCTTCAGCATTGCGGCATATCGGTCACCGGGGCGGAATGTTTTCGACAGCGAAGAAAGGTCGCGGATATCCAGTTTTTCAATATTGGGATGCCCATTCACCAGATAGTATTTTGGGCTGAATTTTGTTTCGTAAGCCGGATGCACCGCTTCAAAGGCGAGCCCCTCGAGCAAGACGTCGGTCACACTCTTACGATAATCTTCGGTCTGCACAAAAATATGGTCGGGATTGACCGCAACGTCAGTCCCGCGAGAACGCAGGATTTCTTCTATTTGTGCTTTAACGGCGTCATAGGTGAATTGCTCGAACGTCGGGAATCCGTTGTCCCGCGCATCCACTGTGGACAGCGCCTTGAGCTCGGTGGTCAAACCGGCGTAGCGCTTGCGGCCTTCGAAACCAATCGCCCGATAAGCTGCCGGTGCAATGGCTTTATGCAGCGCCACTTCAGCGCGGTAGGCGACATTCACGTAGTCTGCCAACGGGGCTTCAGAGTCTAGATGCAGCTCGACCGGTTGACCATCCAGCGTATAGCTATATTCCAGCTGTGAGAGAGCATTGACGCGCAAAACACCCGCACCGTTCAGGTAGTCTGGGTGGATCAACAACGCCGCGTATTCACGATTTGACGTCAGCGCCGTCTCCAACCAGCGGTTCGCCGCGTAAATATTGGAAAACTTGTGCAGTTCGAAATCACCTGCAGGGGTTTTGATGAACATCAGCGACGGTGCGTATCCTCCGGCCGAGATCATCAGGACATCTTTCAACGCCGGTCCATGTAATCTGATTTTCAATCCCTGGATAGTCACCGAGGAATCACTGGCCATGACCCGCTGGATAATTTCCGCATCGGTGGAATCCAGCCGCCCAGAGTGCCGGGCAACAAAAACCGCAAACTCCATCTGGCTGAACAGATAGTTACGATAGGCCTCCTGATAGTCGACAGAAGGTGTTGAAGCGAGGTCCTGTGCATATTCCAACCGAACGTTGCGGTGCGCCAGCCACTGCTCAAGTGCTTCGGCCGTGAACCGGCTTCCATTGGGCGCGCCGGTAATAGTGAGGGTGGCTTTGTGATCATTGTCATGCAGGCCGAACACAATAAACTCTGTCAGCGTCCGGGTATCTTCCTGCTCAATAGTGCGACCGGCAATGCGCAGAGTGTAAGAGCTATGGACGCTGATCGCCTCTGGATCCAGCTGTTCGCCGAGGACCCGCCCGGCCCATCCAGCGAAGGTACGCAAAACATAGTCTTTGAACGAAAAGCATGCATCGAACGCAGTTGAATAATCAGCCTGGTATTGATCCCTGGAGTCCTCGAGTTCGGTATATCGCTCTTGGACGTCACTGCTGGCGGCCACCAGCCAGTTTGGCCATTCGGTACGTTTCAACGCGCGCCAAAGCAGGAAGAAGCGGGTATTGATGCCATAGCGCAGGACATGCATTTGCTGGTTTTCCTGCAGCGCAGAGGTCAGCGTAGTATCCAGTTGCTCACGGCCATCGACCAATGCCGACACGCTGTCAAGCTGGCCCTTGAGATGTGCCTCTGCGCAGAACCGATGAGCGCTCTGACCGGCTTTCAGATATCGGATCTGGTCGCCGGGCACAGAGAGTCGGCCTTGCAGATGTTCGTGCAATTCGCTGTTTTTCTCAAATAGCTCAAAGCCGTTTTCCGGCGTATGCAGGAGATAGCTGGTTGACTCATTGACCAGCGGCATTTCCGCTTCCGGACGCTCGGCATTGTCAAGAACGAAGCAGGGTTGCAACGACTGGAGATAATCCGGCACAGGCCGGAGGTTGACTTCAAATGTCCCGCGGCCCATGCCGTCGAGAAGATAAGCGAATCTCTCACCCAGACTGGCGTCAAAATTATTGGCCATGACCGATAGCGAAAGCTCTGCACTCGTGACCGACGCGTAGGCCTCGATGAATGCCTGCTTGTTGGACGACGGCTCAGCGCCGGGACGAGCGGATTGCACCGAAGCCGCCCAGAACTTTCCGATGTCGCTGCGCAGCGCTGTTGGCAGTCCGGCAGACACTGCCGCAATCAGATCTTCGACAATCAGCGTATCGAGGGTTTTGACCTTGAACTGCTCGCCAAACGTATCCGGGAGAAGGAAAACTCCATCGCTGCCGTCAATGTAGAGCGGGCTGACATTGTTATCCAGGCAATAAAGAGTCACTTCCCAAAGCGTGCCCGACGGTCGATTTTCATCAGCCGGAAAAGCAGGGTCTGTATTGATGTACACCTTATCGATATCAATATTCTTGCGCAGCCGTGCCAACTCACTCTCAAGCAAATTCCGCACTGTATCTGCCACGGTCGGCACTGCATCGATGATTGCAAAAAGTCTGGATTTTGCCTGACTTGCCTTTTCCCACTCTTCAGCCCATGTAACTTGCTCTCCGAGCGAATGGCGCATCAGGCTTTTAAACAATTTACTCACAACTTGTCCTTGTTTTATAACTATCCAGAGCTGCGATTGCAGCCACTGCAGATAGCCAGCAAGGTAAATTCTTTTTCCACCGACCAAAAGATCAAACAATTTACAAAACATGCACAACGAACGGAAACAAACTAACTTTTATTAATCTGTACAGCCCACTAAACAATTAGCCCCATTACCTTGGCTTTCGCCACAGCCTGGGTTCTACGCTCCACACCCAACTTGCCATTGATACGCCTTGCGTGAGTCTTGACGGTATGTAATGAAATAAAGAGCTTCTCGGCAACTTGCTGATTCGAAGCGCCTTGAGCAATAAGCATCAGCACTTCGCGTTCACGCCGACTCAGCCCCGGCGCAGGGTCGCCCGGCTCGGAATGCAAAGGCGGAACTTGCGCCCCGGACATTTGGCCGGCATTGCCTCGGCGCAATTCCCATTCCCGCAGGGCCTGCTGTAACCGGCAGCGCTCCACCAGCATCCCGGCGCGCTGGAAAGCTTGCTGTGCCGCTGCCGTGTCACCGCTCGATTCGGCCAACTCGGCGCAGGCCAGCAGTAACTCCGTTTCCGCCGTCAGCATGCCTTTGGCATGGGCGTGACGTAATAATCGCTCAATCGTTGGCAGACAATTTTCGGATCGATTCAATTGTGCATGCGCACAGGCGAGCAGGTATTCAATGCGGATAATCAGCTCAAACGTCGCGGGAGGCGCCTGCAGCGCAGAAGGTCCACAGTAATGCCGTAACAGCCGGCCCAGCGCCTCCTGCACCAGTTGCGGCCGGCCCTGCTGCAACCAGAACTGGCTACTGACCTGCAGCACGACGCCGCGATAAACCGTATCGGGAATCTGCCGCTGTTGCATGACCCTCTCCGCTTCGCGCAGGCGTTCGAAAGCGCAGGCATAATCGCCGCGATTACCGGCCAGTTGCGCCTGCCCCAGGTAGCCATACAAGACCCGTTTGTCAGCACTGCGCGAGCAATCCTCAAGGCCGCGGCTGAACAGCTCCGCGGCCTGCGCCTCAAGGCCCATGCACAGCGCCAGCCGTCCGCGGCGCAGGGCAATCCGGCCGAGCAGCGGCGTGGGCACCATGATGCGCTGGCGCAGCAGGTGCTCGATGTCCACCAGCAGATTCTCTGCACGCAGGGGCGCCCCGCGCTGCTCGAGCCATTGCGCGTGGTCAAGCTCAAGCAACCCTTCGAACAGCAATGAGCCGTGAGCACGCGCCAGGCACAGCGCTTCGCGGTTCAGGGCATGGGCCTGATCCAGCTCACCGCACAGTAACGCCTGCTGGGTCAGCCCCGACAGACACATCAAACGGGCCTGCCAGGCATCATCCGCCAGCGCCGCAAGCGCCTCCTGAAAGCAGGCGCGCGCCGGCTCCATCTGCCCTTGCAGATGACTGAGCCAGCCCTGTTGCGCTTGCCAACGCGCCAGCAACTGCTGTTGCAGATGCGCTGTCGGCTGCGGCATGAAGCGCGCAAGATGGGCCAGGCATTCCCCGGCCTGTTCGAATCGGCCGGCGAACAACAAAGCCCCGGTGACCAGCCCGATCAACTGCGCAGTCATCAAGGTCAGCTCCTGACTCTGTTGCTCATGCAAGCGCAACAGCAGGACGACGGTCTGGTCTTCGAACAAGTCCTCAAAGCTCAGATGCTGCAACAGGCTTACGGCGGTTTCGTATTCCTCGGCCAATAACGCTTGCTCGAACGCTGCTCGCCAATCCTGCGTCGCGGTAAACCACTGACAGGCGCGCCGGTGCCAGGAACGCGCGCACGGCCAAAGCGAGGCTTGCATGATTCGCGACAGCGGGGGGAAGACCTGTAGCCAGTCAGCGGAGTCCTGCCATGGCTCGATAAAACAGCCCAGCACTTGCAGATCGTGCAGCAATTGCGCGCCTTCGCCGGGGCCGAACAAATGCTCGCATAACGGCGCGTTGAACCGTGGCAGGTGAGCCAGAACACGCCACGCCTCGTCCTGCTCCGGCGTCAGGTGGTTGAAGAGTTCGTGCTGCAGATAGTCGAGCAACGTGTCGACCCGCTGCTGCGGCTGCGGGTTCTGCGACCAGTCGCACTTTTGCAAAATCGCCATGCGCGCGCCTGCGCACCAGCCGCCGGTACGCTCAAGGATACGAGCGGCGACACGGTCCGCCTGATCTGGCGGCAAATGGCGCAACACCGATACAACCTCATCGTGAGTCAGCGCCAGACTGGCGGGCTCGGACTCGTAGAGTTCGTCATCGAGCAACAGCCGCGGCCAGTTGCACTGCGGCCGGCGGCGAGTGCTGAGCCACCATGTGAGCATCGGGCTGCTGACCGCCAGCAAGCGATCCAGCAGAGCATCCAGAGGCGGATTTGGCTGACGACAGTAGTCGTCGATAAACAGCGAAGTCGGCCTTGACCAATGCGCCAGCTCCGTCATCAGTTGCGGTATGTCGAGACCTTCGACCAGTCCGAGCGCCCGCGCCAGACGCAGGCAGAATTCCTCGGGGCTGAACGCTGCTCCTGCCAGCGGCAGCCAAATGGCCTCGCAATCTGAGCGCACCTGCAGAAGGCATTCGGTCAGCAGTGCGGTTTTGCCGCTGCCTGCGGGGGCACATAACAGCCTGACCCGCGCGCTTGATGCCAGCAACGGTTCGCTCAGGCGATTGCGAGGCTGATGATGTGAAGAAAGCCTGGGCAGAAATCCGGGTCGATCCAGGCACGCGGTCATGGCGGTCATCGGGTGAGCCTTCTTATCGTTGTGCGCTCACCCTAGCCCTCTCCCGCGCCCTTGTTGACGAGTATTCAGCACGCTGATTGATGACCATAAAAAAGGCGACCGTGTGGTCGCCTTTTGTCCAGCGGTGGCGCCCAATCGTCAGCGTACGCCTTCGGCGCGCAGGGCCGATGGCGTGTAATCGGCAGCCTTTGCTTCGAAGCCGAATTCGAAGCTGTGCTTCTCTTCGTTCTTCATGCCCAGAGCAATGTAACGGCCGGCAATGATGTCGTAGAGCGCTTCCAGCGTGTAGGCCTGAGCCTGGTGATCGTAGTAATACTGAGCGTGGCCTTCGGCGACGCGCCACAGTTGCCCGCGACCGTCGTAGTGATCGGCCAGTGCCACTTGCCAGCTGTCCTCGTCGATGTACATGTGGCGTTTGGCGTAGATGTGCCGCTCGTTCGGTTTCACCGTGCCGATCACTTCCCAGACGCGGTGCAGTTCGTAACGGGTCAGGTCCTGATTGATGTGCCCGGCCTTGACGATGTCGTCGTACTTGAGCTTCGGCGAGTCGAGTTTGTAGCTGTTGTAGGGAATGTACATTTCCTTCTTGCCGACCAGTTTCCAGTCGTAGCGATCCGGCGCGCCGGAGAACATGTCGAAGTTGTCGGAAGTGCGCAGGCCGTCAGCCGCGGTACCCGGGCCGTCATAGGCCACTTGCGGCGCCCGACGTACGCGGCGTTGACCGGCGTTGTAGATCCACGCCAGACGCGGTTCCTTCACCTGATCGAGAGTTTCGTGCACCAGCAGTACGTTACCGGCCAACCGCGCCGGGGCAGTCACCGATTGCTTGAAGAAGGTCAGCACGTTGGCGGCTTTTTCCGGGTCGATGTCCTTCATCAGTTGCGGCACGGCGATCTCTTCTTCGAAGCGGATCGGCGTATAGCTGCCGTTGGTCTGCGGCGTGACCTGGGTGATGATCCGCCGCAGGTTGCCGCCGTGATAACGGGTGATGTGGTTCCACAGCACCTCGACGCCATTCTTCGGAATCGGGAACGCGTAGTAGCGATTGCCGGTGAAATTGGCCAGGCCGTTGCCGTCATTGATCGCGTTGACGTTGAGCGCGCTGCGCTTGGCCGACTCGTAGATTTCCGCCGGCGCGCCCACAGTGCGGTGGGTCGGGTAGACCGGGATTTTGTAGGTTTCCGGGTAGCGTTTGAACATCGCCACCTGGCCATCGGACAGCTTGCTCTTGTACTGCTCGACGTTGGCGGCAGTGATGGTGAACAGCGGTTTTTCGTTGGCAAACGGGTCGGCGAGGAAGCCTTTGCTGTCTACCGCGCCGGCGTTTTTCGGGATACCGCCGGTCCAGGCCGGAATCGAACCGTCAGCATTGCCGGCCTTCTCGGCACCGAGCGGGGTCAGGCTGGTGCCGAGTTTGTTCGCTTCATCCGGCGACACCGCCGCCATCACGTTGGCGGCCAGCAGACTCAAGGCCAGCACGCCACATTGCAGAATCGTTTTGCGCATTGCAGTCATCCTTCTCGGGCAGATCAGAAGTTCACGCCGAAGCTCAGGGCCACGAAGTCACGGTCTTCGAGGACGTTGTAGTCGCCACCGAAAAAGTCGGTGTAACTCAGGCTTGCGGTGTAGGTGTTGCGGTAGTCGGCATCGACGCCGAAGCTGATGGCTTTCGCACCTTCGTTGAACAGACCGTTGGGGCCGTAACCGGCAACGTCGTGCGACCACGACAGGTTGGGCTTGAGGTTGATCCCGCCGATGACGTTCGCGTAATCGAGAATCGCCCGGGCGCGATAGCCCCACGAAGTCGAGGTGACGAAGCCGTCGGTGTCGCCGCCGAACCCGTACTGGCCGTACACCGAATCTCGGCCATAACGCAGCTCACTGCGTGACTCCAGACCACCGACATGTACCACCGCCGCTTCGCCGACCACGGTCAAGCGTTCGGCGCCCAGCACCTGATCGAAGAAATGCGTGAGGGTGCTCTGGATCTGGGTGACTTCCTTGCGCCGGTAGCCTTTGTTGTCGGCACCCGGCGAAGTCGCAAGTGGCGATGCGGTACCGCCGGCAATCGGGTTGACCAATGCCAGGGTCAGATCGTTGGTGTTGACCTGCACCGGTGCGTTCGGCCGATAGCTGATCTCGCCGGTCCACGCGGTGCCGGTGGGCAGAGTGGTGGAGAAACTCGCGCCGTACAGGCGAATGTCTTCCGGGTATTCGAGGTAATACTGACCGCGCCCGAGCATCACACTTTGCGCCAGCCCCGCGCCGCTGCCAGGCGCAAGGCCGTTGGCAATGCCGACCAGACCTGGCAACGCCGCCAGCGTCGACAGCCCCGCCGTGGTGGTGCCGACCGTCGGCGTACGGCTGTGGTAGTTCATGAAGTAGAGGCCGTATTCGGTGTCTTCGCCGAGCCAGCGCAGCGCCGTGCCCCACTGCCCGGAATCGCGCGCATCACGATCACCGCCACGGGGAATGACAACGCCTTCGCGGGTGACCTGAATGCCTTGGCCAAACGCGGTGGTCAGCGGCACCAGCGGCGCCACCGCCGGACTGCCGACCGTGTAACCGTTGTTGCAGCCGTCCGCTGCCACGTCGACGCCAAAGAAGGTGCCGCAGTTGTCGAGAACGGTCTGGTCCCACTCCAGTTGGTAGAAACCTTCAACCGAAAGTTTGTCGGTCAGGCTCTGCGAACCGAACAGCATGTTCACCGGAATCAGACCTTCCTTGATCTCGGCACCGGGACGGCGGAATGCCGAGACGTCGACCGGGTTGATGCTGTTGATCGAGTTGCCGATGAAGGTACTTTCGCCCCAGCTCACCACCTGCTTGCCGGCCCGCACGGTGCCCGGCAGATCGGCGATGGCGTAGTTGTGATAGACGAAGGCATCGAGGATCTGCGCGCCGGAAGACTTGGCGCCCTCCTTGCGGCCGCTGTCGCTGATCTGTTTGAACTCGCGGTCTTCGTCCTTGAGTTCGAAGTCGTACCAGTATTTGCCCCGCACGAACACGCCGGTGTCGCCGTACTTCAATTCGAGGTCGTGGATGCCCTTGAAGATCTTCGAGAAGGTTTCGCCCTTCTTGAAATTCAGGCGCCCGTCATCACCGGTGGACGATTGTCCGCTGCCGCCATTGACCGTGCCGACCAGCGAATTGTCGGCATCGCGCAGGCCCCAGCTCGCGCCGACCGAAAGTGACGAGTCGAAGGTGCCTTCGATTTCGCCGATGTTGAAGGCGACCGCGTGCGCCTGGGCGCAGCAACCCAGAGCCACCGCAGCGGCCAGCGCCTGCGGTGTGAAGATGGCGCGCATTGTTGTTTTTGTCATGCGTCTTCCCCGGTGAGTGACAGAAGGCCCCACCCTACTGCCGGGTGAAGCGGTCGATAAGCGCACCAAGGAGGTATTTGCGTTGTCGCTCGAAAGGATGAATGGCCATGTACGGCGGGGCCTGGAGTGGTTCATGGACTGGCTGGATGGCACATCATCAGTGCCATGCATGCCCACGCTACTGTTGCGCGCCCCGTAACAGTGCATGTCTGGAATCGGTATTTTTCCTACAGGCGCAAGCCCTTATCCTGAGCGCGCTTTCCCGGCACACGCTGGAAAACACGAAGCCCGCTACGCTGAAAGCGCAAGCGATTGGCTACCGATTTCGGATGAATCGATCTTCGATTTATCGCCCCGCTGTTCACTGACGTTGATTTGTAGCTCCTTGATCCAACGTCTTACCTTGGCCGCTGCGTTTGCAGCGGCCTTTTTTATGGGCGATTTCTTGTGCGATGCGCATGGGAGCGGGAATCAGGGCCCAGCAGCCCTGTGACCGGAGGGAAGGCTTAAATCGAATACTTCTGCAAATTCGCCATCATTTCCTTCAACGCTTCGATATTGTCCTTGGGGTGCGCCGCGCCTTCGAAATCGCAAATCTGCTGCCAGTGCGTCGCCACATCCTCTGGCGAGAACCCTTCGCGCGGATCGAAGCCGGCACCGAGGCTGCGCTCCCAGCGCACCTTGCCCATCCAGCCGCCGCCGACCTCGAACAGGCCAGACGTTTCCTGACATTGCTCGCTGCCCAGATACACCACCAGCGGGCTGACCAGTTCCGGCTTCAGTTGCTCGAATACCTGTGGCGGGATCAGGCCCTCGGTCATGCGCGTGCCGCCGGTCGGGGCGATGGCGTTGACCAGAATGTTGTTCTTGCGGCCCTCGATCGCCAGCGTTCGGGTCAGCCCGTACAGCCCGAGTTTGGCCATGCCGTAGTTGGACTGGCCGAAGTTGCCGTAAATGCCCGAAGTCGATGCAGTGAAAATCACCCGGCCGTAGTTTTGTTCGCGCAGATGCGGCCAGGCAGCGCGGGTAACCTTATAGGCGCCTTCGACGTGGACGCGATAGACCAGATCCCAGTCGGCGTCGTCCATCTTGTGAAACGATTTGTCGCGCAGGATCCCGGCGTTGTTGACCACGACGTCGACGCGGCCGAAAGCATCGAGAGCGTTCTGCACCAATTTATCGCCGTCGGTGACCGAGTCATGGTTGGCTTCGGCAATGCCACCAGCCTCGCGAATTTCCGCCACCACGCGGTCGGCGGCCGAGGCATTGGCGCCCTCACCCTGCGTCGAGCCGCCGAGATCGTTGACCAGCACCTTGGCACCCTGCCTGGCGAACAGCAGCGCATGCGCACGACCGAGGCCGCCACCAGCGCCGGTGACAATCACGACTTTATCTTCGAAACGCACGGGTTCATTCATCGCAGCAACTCCAGCAGGCCAAGGGTTAATGCTCCCGAGTGTCAGGCACGACGCTTTGGCTCACAACGAACACGGCTGAGGCTGAATGGTGCGCGATAAGGTAGGGGGATGGTCGAGACTGTATAGCGCCGAGAGCGAGTGCTCCCGGTGGAATCAGGAGTACGCCACTTTGCGCGGAGGCAATACCAGACGATCACGAAACGCCAGATAGTGCTTGAGCACCTGCACCGGCGCCTCGGTCTGCGGGTAGTGGCCGATGCCCGGCAACAGCACGGTGTCCGGATCAGGGATCAGTTCGCGATAACGCTCGACCATGTGCACGCCGGAGATCGGATCGACTGCGCCGTCAATGACCCGTAGAGGAACGTCGCCACGCTGCATGGCCGCCACCCAGCGCTCGCGCTGCACCCGGCGTTCGGGAATGTAGGTGATCAGTTTGTGCAGAATGCGCGGGCCGTGGTTGCTCTCGACCAGGCTCCAGTAATCATCCAGTTCGCTTTCAGTCGGCTGGGTCTGCGGGCCGAAGATCTGCCGGAAACCTTTGACCAACGCCTCACGACTGAATGCGCGACCAAGCAGCCAGCCAATCGGGCTGAGCAGCAGTTTCTGCATCAGCAGCGGACGATGGGTTTCCGGAAACAGACCACCATTGAGAAACACACAACTGGCAACGTCGAGGTGTTTTTCGTAGTGCCGCGCGAGCAATTCCTGAGCGACGCTGTCGCCATAATCGTGGGCAAGAAGGTGCACCGCTTGTTCAATCTGTAGATGGGCGAGCAGCGCCTGTTGCAGATCGGCCTGTTCCAGCAGGCTGTAGGTGTGACCGCGCGGTTTTGCCGAATCGCCGAAGCCAAGCATGTCGCAGGCGATCACCTGGTAACGCTGTGCCAACGGCTGCCACAGGTAGTGCCAATCCCAACTGGCGGTGGGAAAACCGTGAATCAACAACAGCGGCTCACCCTGTCCCGCCACCCAGTAATGGATCGTCTGGCCACGAAAAACAAAGGTCCGGCTGCGCTTGCGCCAGATACACAGGGGAATCTCGGCGAGTGGCATTAGAATTTATACCCCGGATCCTGGAGATCGAGTTTGCGCAGCAGCGCCGGCCACGCCAGTGCGCCGCCCATGCCTTGAGCGCTCTTGGTGACGCCGGCAATCATTGCCTTGGCGCCGGCGAGGATCTGCGGTTCGATGGCGATCAGTTCCGTCCCGCCGGTTTGCGCCATGACTTGAATGTCGCAGGCACGCTGGAAGGTGAACATCATCAGAAAGGTATCGGCAATGGTACCGCCACAGGTCAGCAGACCGTGGTTGTGCAGCATGAGGAAATTGTTGTCGCCGAGATCGGCTTGCAGGCGCGCCTTTTCTTCATGATTCAGCGCCACACCCTCGTACGCGTGATAAGCCAGGCTCGACAACACGAACAGTGATTGCTGACTGATCGGCAACACCCCCTGCTTTTGCGCCGAAACGGCGACGCCTGACGCGGTGTGTGTATGCAGCACGCAAACTACATCGTGGCGGACTTCGTGAACGGCACTGTGGATGGTGTAACCAGCGGGGTTTATTTCGTAGGGACTGTCCATGAGTTTGTTGCCAGCCTGATCGACTTTCACCAGGCTTGAGGCGGTGATCTCGTGGAACATCAGCCCGAACGGATTGATCAGGAAATCTTCGGTGCCGGGCACCTTGGCGGAGATATGTGTGAAGATCAGATCGTCCCAGCCGTGCAGCGCGACCAGACGGTAACAGGCGGCAAGATCGACGCGGGTCTGCCACTCGGCAGCGCTGACCTGGTCTTTGACATTCGGCGACGATTGGACGGGGGCTACGCTCACTGTATGCACCTCTGCGTTCTTCTTGTTCTGCTCGTGTCAGCAGTCTAGTCAGGCGCAAGGCATCGCGTAGTTGCATTGGCAGCCAGCTTGATGACTGAACGAGTCAGTCGCGCAAACAGCCTGAACCACTTCCAACGCAACGACGCTTGTCCAGGTGCAGCGACATCTCTGGGCGATCAGCCCTTGAGCGCGTCGATCAGTTGCGCCAGCCACGGCTCGGCATCGGTTTCCGGAGTGACGCTTTCGCTGGCGTCGATGCGCAACATTTCCTGCACCTCGTTCACGCTCAGTTCGGCAAACAATTCTCGCAGCTGTTCACCGCCGCCGCAGAAGGTGTCGCCGTAGCTGGCATCACCGAGCGCGATCACCGCGCCGGGCAGGCCGCGCAAGGTAGCTGGCAACTGATCGCGCAAAGCTGAATACAAAGGTTGCAAGTTGTCCGGCAGCTCGCCCATGCCCGTGGTCGAAGTCACAGCGAGAAGGGCCTCCGGGCCGAACGCCTGAATATCGGCCAATGTGGCGCGGGAGTTGTAGAAAGTCGCAAAGCCGGCGGCTTTCAGCAGGTTCTGGGCGTGGCGGGCGACTTCTTCGGCGGTGCCGTAGACGGAACCTGAGAGGATGGCGACTTTCATCAATCTGATCCTGGAACTGAAAAAAAGAGCCGCGATAGTAACAGCCCACGCTGCGATGTTGCGATTCGCTCTCAATGGAAGGTGCTGGCCTATAGACAGTCCGCGGCTTTCTTCTAGAATGCCTGCCACTGACACAACGGAAGGGATTCTCGGATGATCAACGCCAGCCTGCTGCAAATGGTGATCAATGCGTCGAATGACGGAATCGTGGTCGCTGAAAAGGAAGGCGAGCAGGACAACATCCTTATTTACGTCAACCCTGCCTTTGAGCGCATGACCGGTTACAGCAGTGAGGAGATTCTCTACCAGGACTGTCGTTTTTTGCAGGCTGGAGACCGTGATCAACCAAGCCTGCAGCTGATTCGCGAGACATTGCGTGAAGGCGGTCGCTGCCGGGAAATACTGCGCAACTATCGCAAGGATGGCACGCCGTTCTGGAACGAATTGTCATTGTCGACGATAAAAAATGCCGATGACGGACAGACCTATTTCATCGGTGTGCAGAAGGATGTGACGGTTCAGGTCAAGGCGCAGCAGCGGGTTGCGCAGCTGGAAGCACAAGTGGCGGCGCTGCAAAGCGAGTTGGCAGCACTCAAAGCGACGAACGGCGCAAACAAAACCGCGAACTGATGGTCATTAACTACAATCACCAATGACTTTGTAACTATTCACTACGAGTTAACCATGCAGCGCGACGCCCTCCTCACCCAGGACGAGCTGGATTTCATCCAGACCATGCAGCACAACCCGCAATTGAATGTGCGGGATGCGACGTCGAGTCTGCTGGTTAATGGCGGTTCGCAAATCCGTGATCTGCTGACACGTCTGGCTGCTCATGAACAAGTGACGATCCAGGCCAATTTCGAAAATCAGCAGATGACTTTTCCGCTGCATCTGGTGGAAGACGAGTTTCACGCGCTGCATCTGCGTCTCGGTGTGCCGAGCATTTACGAAGACGGCCCAATGGTGCGCCCTTGGCGCCTGGTGCTTGAAGAGCCGGTGGCACTGGAAAATGCCAAAGGTCAGCCCGGCACTCTCTGGGTGCACGAGGTATCTCATAAAGGCGTGTTGCTGGAAGTGCGCAACAAGACCAAGCCACCAAAGCATTTCGCCCTGTGGTTCAGCCCTTCCGGTTATGAGCGGATATCCCTGCGCGGCCATTTCGAACGGGAAACCGAGCAAGGTTTCTTCGCTTACGAACTGAGCCAGACCGATGCCGACGAAACCGAGCGCCTGCGCCAGTTCATCCTGCAACAACATCGCCTGACTCACCCCGCCCTGCACGCCTGAGTTTCAGGTATCCAGTTTGCCTGCCATGAATTGCTTCATGCGCTGACGCATGGTCGCGCCCTCGTTACCAAGACAGGCCACCGATGAGCCGGCCAGGCTGTCCTCAGCCAAATCCGAGGCATCGCCGGCCAGCATCAATTGGCAGTCGAGGCTCATCGCCAGACGATTCAGGCGTCGCGGCAGTTCCGGCCCCGGGGCATGATTGGAAAACAGCACAAGCGCCGCAGGTTTGACCTTTTCACAAACCAGGGTCAGCTCGTCGAAGGGTTGGCCGGTGGTCAGCACCCGTACACCGGAATCGTTGCCGCTGAGAAACAGCGCTGCCACCAGTAACTCAAGTTCACGACACTGCCCGGCGAGTGCACTGACGATGATTCGACGCGGTTGCGCGCCGCGCAGCATGACGATGCGCTGCAATACGCGCGCCCTGAGAAAACCATCGAAAAACAACCATTCGCTGGTCTGCCCGAACGCGTCCTGGCGCTGAAGCAGTTGCCGCCACAACGGCAGGATGATGGCTTCGAACACAACCGGCAGCGTGTACGACGAAAAAATCTGCCCGTAGACACGATCCAGTTGCTGGTCGTCGAACGCACTCACCGCCTGCTGAATCTGCTCCTGCCATTGCTTGTAATCGGCCTGCACATGGTCATCGGGAATAAAATTCGCGAGAACCTTCGCAGGTTCAGTCTTCGCCAGAATCTTGCCGACTTTACTTACCGCCACGCCACGATCGATCCAGTCGACAATGCTGCGAACGCGCTCAATGTCGTTCATTGAATACAGACGATGCCCGCTTTCGGTGCGGGTCGGCTGGATCAATCCGTAGCGGCGTTCCCAGGCACGCAAGGTCACCGGGTTGACACCGGTCAACCGCGCCACCTCGCGGATGGGAAACAGCTCTTCGCGATCGAGCGCGCCGGGGGCTGTCGAAGCCGGGCGAGTGTCCGTGATTACAGGCATCTGCGGTCAACTTCCATGTCGGTGAATTGGATCCCAATCTAAACATGATGGGGCGCAAACGTCCAAGCAATGATCTACGACGAATGTGGCTGGTTTAATCGACAAAATCAGGAATAATCCTTGCTTGTTACAAAGCGCAGGCCTCTACCCCGGCCCGCGTCAGGCGAGACTCTTACCCGGAGCGCCGCACTCGAAATACGGAGATACAAAATGTCTACTTCCCCCGTCACGCTGATGGTAGCGCGTCGCGTCGCCGATGGCCGTTATCACGATCTGATCGCCTGGCTGCGCGAAGGCGAACAATTGGCAACCGACTTCCCCGGCTATTTGGGCTCCGGCGTGCTTGCGCCGCCGCCAGGCGACAACGAATTCCAGATCATTTTCCGCTTTGTCGATGAGCAGACGCTGCATGCGTGGGAGTACTCGGCATCGCGCACAGCCTGGCTGAACCGTGGCAGCGATCTGTTCGAGCATCCCAAAGAACATCGGGTCAGTGGCATTGAAGGCTGGTTCGGTGCGGCCGGGCAACGCCCACCGCGTTGGAAGCAAGCCGTGGCGATCTGGCTGGCGTTTTTCCCGGTGTCGCTTATTTTCAACTTTATCCTCGGCCCGCTGCTGGCTGAGTTGAGCCTGTTGCCGCGGATATTGATCGGCACGGCGTGCCTGACACCGCTGATGGTGTATTTTTTCATCCCCTTATCGACGCGGCTGCTGGCGAACTGGTTGAACAGCCCACCGACGCGGCCACTGGCGGCTACACCGTCGGCGCAGAATCGCTGATCTCCAGCGGGCGGCGAGCCTGTTATAGTTTTCGCTTCAACCGCGAAGCGAGCCGCCCATGCCAGATTCCGCAGCCCCGATCCTCATCACCGGCGCCGGTCAGCGGGTCGGCCTGCACTGTGCGCAGCGCTTGCTCGAAGATGGCCATCGAGTCATCTTCACGTACCGAACCGAACGCCCCGGCGTGCAGCAATTGCGCGATCTGGGCGCGACAGGTCTGTACGCGGACTTTTCCAGCGAGGCCGGGATTCTGGCTTTTATCGATGCACTTAAAGCCCACACCGACAGTTTGCGCGCGATCGTGCACAACGCTTCTGAATGGCTGGCGGAAACTCCGGGCAGCGAAGCTGAAGCCTTCAACCGCATGTTCAGTATCCACCTGCTCGCGCCCTACTTGATCAACTTGCACTGCGCTGAGTTGCTGCAGCGTTCGGCGCCAGCCGACATCGTTCACATCAGCGACGACGTCACCCGCAAGGGCAGCAGCAAGCACATCGGTTATTGCGCCAGCAAGGCGGGGCTCGACAGCCTTACCCTGTCGTTCGCCGCGCGCTTTGCGCCCGCCATCAAGGTCAATGGCATTGCTCCGGCGCTGCTGTTGTTCAACCCCGACGATGACGCCGCTTACCGTGCCAAGGCGCTGGCCAGATCCGCGCTGGGCATCGAACCCGGCAGCGAGGTGATCTATCAAAGCCTGCGCTATCTGCTCGACAATCCTTATGTCACCGGCACAACCCTGACCCTCAACGGCGGCCGGCACGTCAAATAGGCCGTCCCGCTTCGGCTGCGAGTCGAGTAATATCCACCAGAACGCCTGCAATAGACTGGACGGAGCAAATCAATGCCACAACTTCAACCGGGAATGGCGCGCATCCGGGTCAAGGATCTGCGCTTGCGCACGTTTATCGGCATCAACGAGGATGAAATCCTCAACAAGCAGGACGTGCTGATCAACCTGACCATCCTGTACGCGGCGCAAGAAGCCGTGCGTGACAACGACATCGACCACGCGCTCAATTACCGCACCATCACCAAAGCGATCATCGCGCATGTCGAAGGCAACCGCTTCGCGCTGCTCGAACGCCTGACGCAAGAATTGCTCGATCTGGTGATGACCAATGCATCGGTGCTGTACGCCGAAGTCGAGGTCGACAAGCCGCACGCGCTGCGCTTCGCCGAGTCGGTATCGATTACTCTCGCGGCGAGCCGCTAGCTAGCTTCAAGCTTCAAGCTTCAAGCTTCAAGCCGTAAGCGTTAATCTAACGCCCCCAAAATTCAATCTTGCAGCTTGTAGCTTGCCGCTTGAAGCTGTCTCGAAGAGACCCTTATGACCGAGCAACAACGCCTGGAACTCGAAGCCGCCGCCTTCCGCCGACTGGTCGCTCACCTCGACAGCCGCAAGGACGTGCAGAACATCGACCTGATGAACCTCGCCGGGTTCTGCCGCAACTGCCTGTCCAAGTGGTACAAGGCCGAGGCCGACCAACGCCAGATCGAGGTCAGCCTCGATGATGCCCGGGAAGTGGTGTATGGCATGCCCTACGCCGAGTGGAAGGCCCAATACCAGCAAGAAGCCAGCGCCGAGCAGCAAGCAGCGTTTGCCAAAGGAAAACCCAATGACTGATCTGAACACCCTGCGCACCAGCCTCAAGAGCGGCGAGCATGCTTTCGCCGACACCCTGGCGTTCATCGCCGCCGGTTACGACTACCAGCCGCAAGCGTTCAACAACGGCGGCGTGGAAAACGCTGCCGGGCAGAACGAAGGCTCCTGCAAGACCCTGGGGCTGGCCCTGCTCGAAGGCTTGAGCGATGAAGAAGCGCTACTGGCGTTTGGCGAGCATTACCGCTCGGTGCTGGCGACCCCTGAAGGCAGCGATCACGGCAATATCCGCGCGTTGATCAAGCACGGCCTGACGGGGGTTAAATTCAGCGCACAACCGCTGAACCGCCGCTGACCCCAATAGCCACACCTACCCACTGTGGGAGCGAGCCTGCTCGCAAAGACGGACTGACATTCAACGTTGATGTCGACTGATACCCCGCTTTCGCGAGCAGGCTCGCTCCCATACTGGATGCGTGGCGGCTGCGAATCTCGGGCACAAAAAACCGGCCAATCTCTGGCCGGTTTTTTTGTGCCCTGCGGTCTTAGAACGTGGCGTTCTGCAGACCGTCCAGGTAACGCTCGGTGTCCAGTGCCGCCATGCAACCGGCGCCGGCCGAGGTGATGGCCTGACGGTAAACGTGGTCAGCCACGTCACCGGCAGCGAAAATGCCTTCTACGCTGGTGGCCGTCGCGTTGCCTTCACGGCCGCCCTGCACCACCAGGTAACCGTCTTTCAGGGTCAACTGGCCTTCGAACAGGGAAGTGTTCGGGGTGTGGCCGATGGCGATGAACACGCCGTCGACTTTGATCTCGTCGAAGCTGCCATCGTTGTTGCGCAGGCGTGCACCGGTGACGCCCATGTTGTCGCCGAGGACTTCGTCCAGGTTGGCGTTCAACTTGAGGATGATCTTGCCTTCAGCCACGCGGGCGTTGAGCTTGTCGATCAGGATCTTCTCGGCGCGGAAGGTTTCGCGGCGGTGGATCAGAGTCACGGTGCTGGCGATGTTAGCCAGGTACAGCGCTTCTTCGACAGCAGTGTTGCCACCGCCAACCACGGCGACCGGCTTGTTGCGGTAGAAGAAACCGTCGCAGGTCGCGCAGGCCGAAACACCTTTACCCATGAACGCTTCTTCCGAAGGCAGGCCCAGGTAACGGGCGCTGGCACCGGTGGCGATGATCAGTGCATCGCAGGTATAGACGGCGCTGTCACCGGTCAGGGTGTACGGCTTGGCAGCGAAGTCCACGGCGTTGATGTGGTCGAAGACGATCTCGGTTTCAAAACGCTCGGCGTGCTCGCGCATGCGCTCCATCAGCACCGGCCCGGTCAGGCCGTGCACATCACCCGGCCAGTTGTCGACTTCGGTGGTGGTGGTCAGTTGACCGCCGGCCTGCATGCCGGTGATCAGCAGTGGCTTGAGGTTGGCGCGGGCCGCGTAGACCGCAGCGCTGTAACCGGCAGGGCCGGAACCGAGAATGATCACTCGCGAATGACGGACTTCAGACATGAATCTGCTCCTGTTGGCCGGCCATGAAAAATCTGGCGCGGACGCCGGACGGCCGGCGGAATAAAAAAGGACTGTGGACACCTTGGGGAAGGCTTGAACTCGACAGTCCTGTAAAAAGTTGGGTGCAGCGTATCGAGGGGGGCAAGATTAAGGAAATACGGTTTAACAATCCAGCTCATAGGTGGTCTCTATGCCGAGACGCTGACGACATAGACCTCTTTGTTACAGTGAATGTCGATTGCTCTGCCGCGCTTTCGCCGCTGGGGCAAAGCCGGTAACGTCGGCGCGTTTTCCCTTGCTTCGGAGCACCTTATGCCCGCCCCTGTTCTGTCAGGCCCGCAATACCTGCGCGAAGGCCTCAAATTGGTCCTGAGCCCTGGCCTGCGCCTGTTCGTGTTGTTGCCGCTGGCGATCAACCTGGTGCTGTTCGTCGGATTGATCTATCTGGCCGGCCACCAGTTCAGCCTGTGGGTCGACACACTGATGCCGTCGTTGCCTGAATGGCTGAGTTTCCTAAGCTATATCCTCTGGCCGCTGTTCGTGGTCCTCGTGGCCTTGATGGTGTTTTTCACCTTCACCATGCTCGCCAACATTATTGCCGCACCGTTCAACGGCTTCCTCGCGGAAAAAGTCGAAGTGGTGGTGCGCGGCACCGATGATTTCCCGGCGTTCAGCTGGGGCGAACTGATCGCGATGATCCCGCGCACCCTCGCCCGGGAAATGCGCAAGCTCGGCTACTTCTTGCCGCGCGCCATCGGCCTGTTCATCCTCTCCTTCATCCCGGTGGTGAATATTGTCGCCGCGCCGTTATGGCTGCTGTTCGGTGTGTGGATGATGGCCATCCAGTACATCGACTACCCGGCGGACAACCACAAACTCGGCTGGAACGAGATGCTCGCCTGGTTGCGGCAGAAGCGCTGGCAGAGCATGAGTTTTGGCGGGATCGTTTATCTGGTGCTGCTGATTCCGGTGGTCAATATCCTGATGATGCCAGCGGCGGTGGCCGGGGCTACGCTGTTCTGGGTGCGCGAGCGCGGTGCCGAGAATCTGGTGATTCAACACTGACCGCGTCACAAATCCATCATCCGAACGTCACAACGTCGACATGGCCTCAGCCGACACTGAGGCCATGACGACAGCTCTGCATATCACCCTCATTAGCGAAACCTTCCCTCCGGAAATCAACGGCGTGGCCAATACCCTTGGCCACTTGTGCGAGGGTCTGCGCGCACGTGGGCATCAGGTGGAGCTGGTGCGTCCGCGCCAGGCCGGCGATCCGCAACGCAGCACAGACGATGCACTGTTGCTGTGTCGCGGATGGCCGTTGCCGGGCTATCCGGGGTTGCAGTGGGGCCAATCGTCGATGCATAAGCTGCTGCGGCGCTGGAAACGCCAACGTCCGGATGTGCTGTACATCGCCACGGAAGGGCCGCTCGGGTTGTCGGCACTGCGTGCGGCACGGCGCCTGGGGATTGCGGTGGTGAGCGGTTTTCACACCAACTTCCAGCAATACACCAGCCAGTACGGCCTCGGCCTGCTGACGCGGATGCTGACCCATTACTTGCGCTGGTTTCACAATCGTTCGGCAATGACTCTAGTGCCGAGCGTCAGTCAGCGCCTGGAGCTGGAGCGGCGGCATTTCGAGCGGCTGGCGTTATTGTCGCGGGGTGTGGACAGCCAGTTGTTTCATCCGAGCAAACGTCAGAGCGCGTTGCGTGAGCAATGGGGGCTCTCTGATACGGATATCGCGGTTATCCACGTAGGAAGGCTCGCCCCGGAGAAGAATCTGGGGCTGCTCAAACGCTGCTTTGACACCCTGCGGGAAACTTATCCACAGCGCCATCTGAAGCTGATTGTGGTCGGAGATGGCCCGCAACGTTCAACGCTGGAAAAAGAGATGCCGGAGGCGATTTTCTGCGGAGCACAGCGCGGGGAAGCGCTGGCAGCGCACTACGCCTCAGGGGATCTGTTCGTATTTCCCAGCCTCACCGAGACCTTCGGCAATGTGGTGCTGGAAGCCCTGGCTTCGGGACTCGGCGTTGTTGCCTATGATCAGGCAGCGGCGGCGCAGCATATTCGCCACGGCTACAACGGCGTGTCAGCCATGCCCGGCGATGAGCAGGCGTTCTGCGAAGCGGCGGCATGGTTGCTGGAGGAGGATGAGCGGTTGCGCTGCGTGCGGCTGAATGCAAGGCAGCATGGCAGTCGCCAGGGCTGGGGGGCAATTATCGAGCAGTTCGAGGGGTATTTGCGTGGGGCTTGTGTGGGGGAGCTGGTGGTGACTGGGGCTCAGGCACAACCTTAGATTTTCGGCGACATAGAAACAGCTTTCGCGAGCAGGCTCGCTCCCACATGGGTACTGCATTCTTTCAGATGGAATGCGGTCGAAGGTGGGAGTGAGCCTGCTCGCGAATGGTTCGAAATGGCGCCGCTTAAACCAGCGTCATCAACGCCTCACGACTAAACGGCAGAATATCCTGTTCACGCCCGTCACGGACTTTCTGCGCCCAATCCGGATCGACCAGCAACGCGCGGCCCACTGCTACCAGGTCGAACTCTTCTTTGTTCAGACGCTCCAGCAGATTCTCCAGGCTGGCCGGTTGCGCGACCTTGTCGGTGTTGACCATGAACTGCAGGAACTCGCCGTCCAGGCCGACGCTGCCGACGGTGATGGTCGGCTTGCCGGTCAGCTTGCGCGTCCAGCCAGCAAGGTTCAGGTCGGAACCGTCGAATTCCGGCTCCCAGAAGCGGCGGGTCGAGCAGTGGAAAATGTCCACGCCGGCGTCAGACAGCGGCTTGAGAAAATCGCCCAGCGCTTCGGGGGTTTGCACCAGACGCGCGGTGTAATCCTGCTGTTTCCATTGCGAGAAGCGGAAGATGATCGGGAAACCCTCACCGACCGCCGCGCGCACTGCTTTAATCAATTCGATGGCAAAACGCGAACGGTTGGCCAGGCTGCCACCGTATTCATCGGTGCGCTGATTGCTGCCTTCCCAGAAGAACTGGTCGATCAGATAGCCGTGAGCGCCGTGGATTTCCACGCCATCCATGCCGATGCCTTGCGCGTCTTTGGCAGCTTGGGCGAACGCGGCAATCACGTCCTGGATGTCCTGCTTGGTCATGCCATGAACCACGACCTGGCCGTCCTTGAGTTTCTCCGACGGACCGTAGCCCGGCACGCTGGCGTCCGGCTCGGTGCCGAGGCGACGTACGCTGCCGACATGCCACAGTTGCGGGACGATCTTGCCGCCCTCGGCGTGCACGGCGTCGACAACTTTTTTCCAGCCGGCCAGCGGCGCGTCACCGAAAAATTGCGGCACATTCGGATAACCGTTGGCAGCGATATGGCCGACCGTGGTGCCTTCGGTGATGATCAAGCCAACCCCAGCGGCCGCACGGCGACGGTAGTACTCGATGACTTTGGAATTAGGCACGCCGCCCGGGGAGAACGAGCGGGTCATTGGCGCCATGACCACGCGGGTCGGCAGTTCGAGGGCACCGAGGTGGAACGGTTTGAACAGGGCTTGAACGGGCATCGAGAGGCTCCACGAAAACGTTGGCGACGGACATTGATCGATATGACGGCGATAATATCCGGCAGGCCATCCCCGTGACAGCACTATTGATCAGAATGATTAAGGGTCAAAAGTCAGGTAAAAAAATCGCAGCTCAACGCTGCGATTTTCTGATTCAGGCTAAGGCTTTTTCGATCGCGGCAATCACTGTCGGATCATCCGGCGCCGTGCGCGGCGAGAACCGCGCCAGTACCCGGCCGTCCTTGCCGAGCAGAAACTTTTCGAAGTTCCAGGTGATGTCGCCGGGAAACTCGGCGCCTTCGCCCGCCAGCAAGCGATACAACTGATGCCGTTCGTGGCCGTTGACTTCGAGCTTGCTCGACAACGGAAAGGTCACGCCATAGTTGAGGCTGCAAAACTCCTGGATTTCTTTCTCCGAGCCCGGTTCCTGGCCGGCAAACTGATTGCAAGGCAAGCCCAGCACGGTGAAGCCCTTCTCTTTATATTGCTGGTAGAGGTTTTCCAGTGCCGCGTACTGGGGGGTCAAGCCGCATTTGGAGGCCACGTTGACCACCAGCACGACTTGGCCCTTGAACGGCGCCAGCGGTAGCTCCTGACCATCCAGGGCTGTCAACTTAAGGTCGTGAAAAGCACTCATGCCGAACTCCAGGATTCTCGTGTTCTACTCGAAACAGCCACTTGGCGAGGCCACCAAGGACAGCCGCGGACTAAAAAGGCGCCCACAGGCGCCTCTCCAGTACTCGAAGCTTAGCGCAGAAAATCAGTGGTGATGGCCACCTTCGCCATGGACGTGACCATGAGCGATTTCTTCCTGGCTGGCGTCACGGATATCAACGATCTTCACTTCGAAGTTCAGGCGCTGACCGGCCAGAGGGTGGTTGCCATCAACGGTGACGTCGTCGCCGTCCAGATCACGGATGGTGACGATCTGCATCTGGCCGTCCGGCGCCGAAGCGTGGAACTGCATGCCGACTTCCAGCTCGTCAACGCCTTCGAACATGCTGCGGCTCAGGGTGCTGACCAGCTCGGCGGCGTATTCGCCGTAAGCATCTTCCGGCTCAACGGCTACTTTCAGCTCGTCACCGACGGCTTTGCCTTCCAGGGCTTTTTCCAGGCCCGGGATGATGTTGCCTGCGCCTTGCAGGTAAACCAGCGGAGCGCCGCCGGCGGAGCTGTCGATGACCTCACCAGCGTCGTTGGTCAGGGTATAGTCGATGGAGACAGCCTTATTGGCGGCGATCAGCATGGGGCGAGACCTTTTGCATAAGAATATAGAAAGGCCAAGTTTAGCGAAGCAATCGCGTGAAAGCGACCACAACCCGGACAAACGGGTTTCGACCATCACCGGCTTCCATCAGGACGAAGACGGCCATTGGGTGGTCGAGCTTTCCTGTGGTCACACCCAGCACCTGCGCCATCAGCCGCCGTGGCAAACCCGCGCCTGGGTCCTGGATCCGGCGCAACGTATTGAAAAAACAGGTCAACCCTTTGCCTGCGGTTGGTGTGCACAAGGCTCGGTTAGCGCTAACCTTGGCGACTGAATTTCGGTAGTCGGCCAGACATAGGCTGACACCCTTGCATAGAGAATTCCCATGCAAACTTTTTTTATCGCCCCCACCGATTTTGGCGTGGGTCTGACCTCCATCAGCCTCGGGCTGGTGCGCACGCTTGAACGCGCCGGGCTGAAAGTCGGCTTCTTCAAACCGATCGCCCAGCCACATCCGGGCGACACTGGCCCTGAGCGATCCACCGAACTGGTGGCGCGCACCCACGGCCTGAAGCCGCCGCAGCCGTTGGGGCTGGCGCACGTCGAGCGCATGCTCGGCGACGGTCAGCTCGACGAACTGCTCGAAGAAATCATCGCCTTGTATCAGCAAGCGGCCATCGGCAAAGACGTGCTGGTGGTCGAAGGCATGGTGCCGACCCGTAGCGCCAGTTACGCCGCGCGGGTCAATCTGCACTTGGCCAAAAGCCTCGATGCCGAGGTGATTCTGGTCTCGGCGCCGGAAAACGAAGTGCTCGCCGAATTGTCCGGTCGAGTCGAGTTGCAGGCGCAATTGTTCGGTGGCCCCAAAGATCCGAAAGTCCTTGGCGTGATCCTCAACAAGGTCAAGACCGACGAGAGCATGGAGGCCTTCGCCACGCGTCTGAAGGAGCATTCGCCGTTGTTGCGCAGTGGCGATTTCCGCTTGCTCGGCTGCATCCCGTTCCAGCCAGAACTTAACGCGCCGCGCACGCGTGACGTCGCCGACCTGATGGGCGCGCAAGTGCTCAACGCGGGCGACTACGAAACCCGGCGCATGAGCAACATCATCATTTGCGCACGGACCATGCGCAACACCGTCGAGCTGCTCAAGCCCGGTGTGCTGGTGGTGACGCCGGGCGATCGCGACGACATCATCCTCGCCGTCAGCCTCGCAGCGATCAACGGCGTGCCGCTGGCGGGCCTGCTGCTGACCAGCGACACCCTGCCCGACCCGCGCATCATGGACTTGTGCCGAGGCGCGTTGCAGGCCGGTCTGCCGGTGTTGTCGGTAAGCACCGGCTCGTACGACACCGCTAATGTGCTCAATGGCCTGAACAAGGAAATCCCCATCGATGACCGCGAGCGCGCGGAGATCATCACCGATTTCGTCGCCAGCCACCTCGACGCCAACTGGCTGCATCAGCGCTGCGGCACGCCTCGAGAGATGCGCCTGTCGCCGGCAGTGTTCCGCTATCAATTGATCCAGCGCGCGCAGGCGGCGAACAAGCGCATCGTCCTGCCTGAAGGCAGCGAGCCGTTCACCGTGCAAGCGGCGGCGATCTGCCAGGAGCGCGGGATCGCCCGTTGCGTGCTGCTGGCCAAACCTGCAGACGTCGAAGCGGTCGCCCGCGCTCAAGGGATCGTGCTGCCGCCGGGTCTGGAAATTCTCGACCCGGACCATATCCGTGAGCGTTACGTCGAACCGATGGTCGCCCTGCGCAAAAGCAAAAGTCTCAATGCACCAATGGCCGAGCAGCAACTGGAAGACACCGTGGTGATCGGCACCATGATGCTTGCGCTGGACGAGGTCGACGGCTTGGTCTCGGGTGTGATCAATACCACCGCCAATACCATCCGCCCGGCCTTGCAACTGATCAAGACCGCGCCAGGCTGCACGCTGGTGTCGTCGGTATTCTTCATGCTGTTCCCGGAAGAAGTGCTGGTCTACGGCGACTGCGTGATGAACCCGCACCCAAGCGCTGCCGAACTGGCCGAAATCGCCCTGCAAAGCGCCGACTCGGCGGCCGCATTCGGCATCAACCCACGGGTGGCGATGATCAGCTATTCCAGCGGCGAATCGGCGACTGGCGAGGAAGTCGAAAAAGTCCGCGAAGCCACCCTGCTCGCCCACGAACAACAGCACTCGCTCTTGATCGACGGCCCGCTGCAATACGACGCCGCCGCCAACGCCGACGTCGCCCGGCAACTGGCGCCGAACAGTCAGGTCGCCGGGCGAGCCACAGTGTTTGTATTCCCCGATCTGAACACCGGCAACACCACGTACAAAGCCGTACAACGCAGCGCCGATTGCGTCAGCCTCGGGCCGATGCTGCAAGGCCTGCGCAAACCGGTGAACGACCTGCCGCGCGGCGCGCAGGTCGATGACATCGTCTACACCATCGCGCTCACCGCGATTCAAGCCGCCAACCGACCTATGGATGTGTAAATGCTGGATTTTCTACCCGCACCCGTGCGCGGCGTGATCGCCTCGCTGCTGTTGGCGCTCAACACGATTCTGCTCTGCTCGTTCCTGTTCTGCGTGGCGCTCGTCAAGGCCCTGCCGTTTGCCTTTACCCAGCGCATTGCCGGTTGGCTGATGAGCCACACCCACGAGGCGTGGATCAGCAACAACAAGGGCTGGATGAATCTTGTCCGTCGTACCCGCTGGCACCTCAGCGGCCTGCAAGGTCTCGACTATCAGCACTCGTACCTGATCACCAGCAACCACCAGAGCTGGGTGGATATCCTGGTGCTCCAATACGTGCTCAACCGCAAGATTCAACCGCTGAAGTTCTTCCTCAAGCAGGAGCTGATCTGGGTTCCGGTAATCGGTCTGGCCTGGTGGGCGCTGGGCTTTCCGTTCATGAAGCGCTACTCCAAGGCGTATCTGGAAAAACACCCGGAGAAGAAAGGCAAGGACCTGGAAACCACCCGTAAGACCTGTGCGAAATTCCGCCATAACCCAGTGGGAATTTTCAACTTCGTTGAAGGCACACGCTTCACCGAAGGCAAGCATGCGCAGCAGCAATCGCCGTTCAAATACCTGCTCAAGCCCAAGGCCGGCGGGATCGCCTTTGTGCTCGACGCGATGGGCGAACAGCTGGAGTCGATCGTCAACGTGACGATTCATTACCCGGCCGGGCGTCCGGGGTTCTGGGACTTGCTCTGCGGCAATGTGCGCGATGTGGTGGTGCACTTTGAAGAAATCAAAATTCCGCCGGCCTTCATCGGCAAGAACTACGACCAGGACGGCGAGTACCGCTTGCAGTTTCAGGGCTGGATCAACCAGCTGTGGCTGGACAAGGATGCGTTGCTGGAGCAGATGCACCGCGAATATCCAGGTCACCGATAACCCCCTGTGGGAGCGAGCCTGCTCGCGAAAGCGGTGGATCAGCTTGCAAAGATGTTGAATGAGATAAAGCTTTCGCGAGCAGGCTCGCTCCCACAGTTTTAATTGCAGCGCTCTGAAATAAAAAGCCCGCCGATGATCACTCATCGACGGGCTTTTTCTTTCCGCTTGCAGCTAAAAGCTTGCCGCTGCTTCTGCCTTAGATCGCGCCACGCTGACGCAACAGCTCCAGCACTTGCTTGACGCTTTCTTCCAGGCTCAGCGACTGCGTGTCGATTACCAGATCGGCATTCAGCGGCACGTCGTACGGGAAGGATTCGCCCGGGATGTTGTCGCCGCCAGCGGCGTACAGACCTTGCGGATCACGTTCGGCGCACACGGTCGGCGAGGCCTGCACGTAGACCGTCACCAAGCGATCCTTGCCGATCAGTTCCTTGGCCTGCTCGCGCCCTTCGGCACTTGGCGCAACGAACGCGGCCAGGGTCAGCAGCCCTGCTTCGTTGAACTGACGCGCGACATGCGCAGCACGACGCCAGTTCTCGGTGCGCCCGGCGCGATCCTGTGGCAGACCTTTGTTCAGATCGTGACGCAGGTTCTGGCCATCGAGCACAAACACCGCGCGGCCCATGTCGAACAGCTTGCGCTCGACCGCGTATGCCAGAGTGCTTTTGCCCGCGCCCGACAGACCGCTGAACAGCACGGTAGCCGGTTGCTGGCCGAAGCGCTGGGCACGTTCCTCGGTCGCCACGTGGGCCAGTTTGCCGTGGTGGGTGGCGGTGCCATGCGTTACAGGCTGAGCGACGATCATGCCGGCGCCCACGGTGCCGTTGGTCAGGCGATCGATGACGATGAATGCGCCGGTGGTGCGGTTGCTGTCGTAACCGTCGAGGGCGATCGGCGCGTCAAGGGCGATCTTCACCTTGCCGATTTCGTTGAGCTGCAACGCGCTCGCCGGGCCTTCTTCCAAGGTGTTCACATCGACCTTGTTGACGATACTGGCAATCGAGCCCGGCACGTAACTGGTGGCGCGTTTGATGTCGTATTTCTTGCCCGGCAGCATCGGCTCTTCAGCCATCCACACCAGCATCGCTTCGAAGCTGTCGGTGACCGGCGGCACATTGTCGGCATGCACCAGCAGGTCGCCGCGGGAGATGTCGATTTCGTCTTCCATGGTCAGCGTTACGGCCTGGCCTGGACCTGCGTGTTCCAGCTCACCTTCGAAAGTGACGATGGACTTCACCCGGCTGCTCTTGCCCGACGGCAGCACCACGACTTCGTCGCCCTTGTGCACGATGCCGCTGGCCAGCGTGCCGGCGAAACCACGGAAGTTCAGGTTCGGACGGTTGACGTACTGCACCGGGAAACGCAGATCGGTGAAGTTGCGATCGCCCGCCACTTCCACAGTCTCGAGGATTTCCATCAGCGACTGGCCGGTGTACCACGGCGAGCGCTCGGACTTGTTCACCACGTTGTCGCCCTTGAGGGCAGACATCGGCACGAAGTGCATGCTGGTCGGCTTCATCTTCAAGCCTTCGGCGAACTTCAGGTAGTCAGCCTTGATCGACTCGAACACGCCCTCGTCGAAGTCCTTCAAGTCCATCTTGTTGATGGCGACAACGATGTGTTTGATTCCCAACAGCGAAGCGATGAAGCTGTGACGACGGGTCTGGGTCTGCACGCCGTAACGAGCGTCGACCAGAATGATCGCCAGGTCACAGGTGGACGCACCGGTGGCCATGTTGCGGGTGTACTGCTCATGGCCGGGGGTGTCGGCGATGATGAATTTGCGCTTGGCGGTGGAGAAATAGCGGTAAGCCACATCAATGGTGATGCCCTGCTCACGCTCGGCCTGCAGGCCGTCGACCAGCAACGCCAGGTCGATGTCGTCACCGGTGGTGCCGGATTTTTTCGAATCGCGGGTGATCGCCTCGAGGTGATCTTCGTAGATCATTTTCGAGTCGTGCAGCAGGCGCCCGATCAGGGTGCTCTTGCCGTCATCGACGTTACCGCAGGTCAAAAAGCGCAGCAGCTCTTTACGTTCGTGCTGGCCCAGGTAGGCGAGGATGTCCTCGCTGATCAAATCAGAAGCATGGCTCATTGCATTCAAGCTCCAAGCTGTAAGCTTCAAGCGGCAAGCTTGTCGGCGTACAGCTAGTCAGAAATTTTGTTGATCAACCCAACCAGCATCCTAGAAAGCTCTCGGGTCTCCATAATCCAATTTTCAGCCAGTGGTTCTGCGATGTAAGCGATATCTCGGCCTATCAGGATCTGGGTGCGCAGCTCTCCACAAGAAGCTTTCGCAATCCAAAGAAAATGAACCTTTTCTTTGCAACTCCGACGCTCCATGCCTTCAGCGATATTGGAAGGCACTGAAAGTGCAGAACGGGTGATCTGATCCTTGAATCCAAAATCCCCGCACCGCGCAAACTCTTTGAAAATCCTCACCGCCAGACATTTGCTTCGCTGCCATACAACCAGTCTCTCGAAATCCATTACGAGTCATCCGATTCCGGCCCGCAGCAACCGGCTGCAAGCGCCAAACTGCAAAGCTACTCATACCGCCTTTAACTTGCAGCTTGCCGCTTGTAACTCGAAGCTTAAAAGTAACCTTGACGTTTTTTGTCTTCCATCGAGCCTGCGCCATCGTGGTCGATGACCCGGCCCTGGCGCTCGGAAGTTCGCGTCAGGAGCATTTCCTGAATGATGTCCGTGAGGCTTTCGGCCTCGGACTCCACCGCGCCTGTCAACGGGTAGCAGCCAAGGGTGCGGAACCGCACTTTCTTTTTCACGATGCGCGCTTTGTCTTCATCGGACAGGTGCTCGAGGATGCGCTCGTCGTCGATCATGATCAGCGTGCCGTTCTTCTCGATCACTTCGCGTTCGGCAGCAAAATACAGCGGCACGATCGGGATGCCTTCGAGGTAGATGTACTGCCAGATGTCCAGCTCGGTCCAGTTCGACAACGGGAACACACGGATGGATTCGCCCTTGTTGACCTTGCCGTTGTAGACGTTCCACAGCTCGGGGCGCTGGTTTTTCGGGTCCCAGCGGTGCTTGCTGTCGCGGAACGAGTACACGCGCTCTTTGGCGCGGGATTTCTCTTCATCGCGACGGGCGCCGCCGAAGGCTGCGTCGAAACCATGCTTGTCGAGTGCCTGTTTCAGGCCTTCGGTTTTCATGATGTCGGTGTGCTTGGCGCTGCCGTGGGTGAACGGGTTGATGTTCTGCGCCACGCCATCGGGGTTGATATGGGTGATGAGATCCAGGCCCAGTTCTTCGACCATTTTGTCGCGGAACTTGTACATCTCCTGGAATTTCCAGCGGGTGTCGACGTGCATCACCGGAAACGGCAGTTTGCCCGGGAAGAACGCCTTGCGTGCCAGGTGCAGCATCACGGCGGAGTCTTTACCGATGGAGTACAGCATCACCGGGTTGTCGAACTCGGCGGCCACCTCGCGGATGATGTGGATGCTTTCCGCCTCCAGCTGTTTCAGATGCGTCAGTTTGTCGACCATGGCTACTCACGAAAGCTTTCTTATGAACGGCCAGCGGGCCGTGTTCGAGCGGGGAATCCTAGCACAGCGACCTCTTCTAATCAGGACGCCAACTAGATCGAAAGGGTATATGAATATGCCTGGCAGTTCGGCCGAACAGCTGCTTTTCCTGTGGGAGGGGGCTTGCTCCCGAAAGCGTTGTGTCATTCGAAATCATCGTCGAATGACACACCGTTTTCGGGAGCAAGCCCCCTCCCACATTGGAGAGATGTTTAACCTCAGATCGGATTCGGGCAATCGATGAAGATGTGCTCCAGGGCAAAACGCTTCGCCAGATACTCACCCAGCGCCTGCACGCCATAGCGTTCGGTGGCGTGATGGCCGGCGGCGATGAAGCTGATGTCGTTTTCCCGCGCGCTGTGGAAAGTCTGCTCGGAGGCCTCGCCGCTGATGAACAGATCGACACCCGCCGCCACGCCCTGATCGATATAACCCTGGCCACCACCGGTGCACCAGCCGACGCGACGGATCATGCCGCTGCCTTCGATCAACAGCGGCTCGCGGCCCATGACCTCCTGCACCTTGCGCGCGAAATCCCGTGCGGTCATTGGCTCATTCAGCGAACCCACCAGCCCGACGACTTTCGGGTTGCTCGGATCCAGCGGACCTTCGACAGTGATGTCGAGCTGACGCGCCAGTTGCACGTTGTTGCCGACGTCCGGGTGCAGATCCAGCGGCAGGTGATAGGCGAGCAGACTGATGTCGTGCTTGAGCAAGGTCTTCAAGCGGCGCTGTTTCATGCCAGTGACGCAGGGGTTTTCGCCTTTCCAGAAATAACCGTGATGGACCAGGATCAGGTCGGCCTCGGCTTCGACGGCGGCATCAAGCAACGCCTGGCTGGCGGTGACGCCACTGACGATACGCATCACCTGCGGGCGGCCTTCGACCTGCAAACCGTTGGGGCAATAATCGGCGATTTTCGCACTGGCCAGGTAACGGTCGGCTTCTTCGACGAGGGTGCTGAGGGCAACGGCCATGAAAGACTCCTAAATATCCCGTTCAGAGGCACGCGCGGCCTCGTATAATGCGCGACATTATGGGCGGTCTGACCTCGCCTGCAACCTTTCCAGGAACGTGCTTAATGCTCAAGGCGCTGCGTTTTTTCGGCTGGCCGCTGTTGGCCGGTGTGCTTATCGCTCTGTTGATTATTCAGCGTTACCCCGAGTGGGTCGGGCTGCCGAGCCTCGATGTCAATCTGCAACAGGCGCCACAGACAACGATCGTGCAACAGGGCCCGGTGTCCTATGCCGACGCGGTAAGCATCGCCGCGCCGTCGGTGGTCAACCTGTACACCACCAAGGTCATCAACAAACCGGCGCATCCCTTGTTCGAGGATCCACAGTTCCGCCGCTTCTTCGGTGACAACTCGCCGAAACAGAAGCGCATGGAATCGAGCCTCGGTTCCGGGGTGATCATGAGCCCGGAAGGCTACATCCTCACCAACAACCACGTCACCAGCGGCGCCGACCAGATCGTCGTGGCGCTGAAGGATGGCCGCGAAACACTCGCGCGGGTGATTGGCAGCGATCCTGAGACTGACCTTGCGGTCCTGAAAATCGACCTGAAAAACCTCCCGGCAATCACCGTCGGCCGCTCCGACAGCATTCGCATCGGCGACGTGGCGCTGGCCATCGGCAACCCGTTCGGCGTCGGCCAGACCGTGACCATGGGCATCATCAGCGCCACCGGCCGCAATCAGCTGGGCCTGAACAACTACGAAGACTTCATCCAGACCGATGCGGCGATCAACCCGGGCAACTCCGGCGGTGCGCTGGTCGACGCCAACGGCAACCTCACCGGTATCAACACGGCGATCTTTTCCAAATCCGGCGGCTCGCAGGGCATCGGTTTTGCCATCCCGGTGAAACTGGCGATGGAAGTGATGAAGTCGATCATCGAGCACGGTCAGGTGATTCGCGGCTGGCTGGGCATTGAAGTGCAGCCGCTGACGCAGGAACTGGCCGAGTCGTTTGGCTTGTCCGGGCGCCCGGGGATTGTCGTTGCCGGAATTTTCCGTGACGGCCCGGCGCAGAAAGCCGGCCTGCAACTGGGCGATGTGATTCTGAGCATCGATGGCGAGCCCGCCGGAGATGGTCGCCGCTCGATGAACCAGGTGGCGCGGATCAAACCGACCGACAAGGTGACGATTCAGGTCATGCGCAACGGCAAGGAGCTGAAGCTGACCGCTGAAATCGGCCTGCGTCCACCACCGGCACCGATGAAAGAAAAAGAAGAGTAAAAATGTTTTCGCGCCAGTGGCGCGAATAACAGACATTCTCAACAGGCATGTTATATTGTTTCAATTCTAGCAATTGGAACAACATAACATGTCGTCTCGCAAAAAGGCCTCGCTGTTGGGCCTGACTCTGGGTTTGCTCTGCGATCCCGCCTTCGCCGATGAGCCGCAGCCCGTTGAGCTGGAAGCCATCAGCGTCACCTCCGACTACGAATCCCCGACCGGCCCGGTCAGCGGTTATCGCGCGACTCGCTCGGCCAGTGCGACCAAAACCGACACGGCGATTCGCGATATCCCACAAGCCATCAGCGTAGTCCCGGCCAGTGTGCTCTCGGACCTGGGCAGCAGCAGCGTCGAGCGCGCGCTGGATTTTGCCGGCGGCGTATCGAAGCAGAACAACTTCGGCGGCCTGACCCTGTACGAATACAGCGTGCGCGGCTTCACCACGTCCGAGTTCTACAAGGACGGCTTCAGCGCCAATCGCGGTTACCCGAGCACGCCGGATGCGGCCAACATCGAGCGCATCGAAGTGCTCAAAGGTCCGGCCGCCAGTCTGTACGGCCGGGGCGATCCCGGCGGCACGGTAAACATCGTCACCAAGAAGCCGCAGCCTGAAGCATTCGCTACATTGCAGACCAGCGCCGGCAGTTGGGACCGTTATCGCACCGCGCTGGACGTCAATACGCCCCTCGATGAACAGGGCAATGTGCTCTCGCGTATCAACCTCGCCGTAGAAGACAACAACAGCTTTCGCGACCACGTCGACAGCCAGCGGGTATTCGTCGCGCCTTCGTTCAGTTGGCAGTTGAACCCGAACACCTCGCTGCTGGTGGAAAGCGAAATCGTCCGTCACAACTCGACGTTCGATCGTGGCGTGGTGGCGCCGAACAACAAGTGGAGCGGCGTATCCCGTTCGACGTTCTTGGGCGAACCCAACGACGGCAACATCGACAACCACAACAACCTGCTCCAGGCCACCCTTGAGCACCATCTGAACGACAGCTGGAAACTGCGTCTGGCCAGTCACTACAAGGAAGGCAAGCTCTGGGGCGACGCTTCCGAAGCACGACCGCTGAACGCCGACGGCCATACGGTCAACCGCCGCTTGCGCGAACGCGACACGAGTTGGCACGACAGCATCACCCAACTGGAACTGCGCGGTCTGTTCGACCTCGGTGCGTGGCAGCATGAGTTGCTGATCGGCACCGAGTACGAGAATTACCGCAAGGACGAACGCGTCACCACCATTGCTGGCGGCCCCTACGCCATCGACATCTATAAGCCGGTCTACGGCCAGCCGAAACCCAACGGCGCACGCTCGGGCACCGACTTTTTCGAACACGTCGAAAGTCATGCGCTGAATCTGCAGGACCAGATCATCTTCACCGACAAGCTGCGCGGCATGCTCGGCGCGCGCTTCGAGCATTTCGATCAGCGCATCGACGATCACAGCCGCAACGCCAGAAGCCAGCAACGCCACGACGCGCTGACCCAACGCGCCGGCCTGCTCTATCAGCTCACGCCAAACACCGGCCTGTTCGCCAACGCCTCGACCTCGTTCAAACCGAACAACGGCCTGGATGCTTCCGGCAAATCCTTCGACCCCGAAGAAGGCGTCGGTTACGAACTGGGGATCAAGAACGAGCTGTTCGATGAGCGCGTGAGCAGCACCCTCGCCTTCTTCCACATCGACAAGGAGAACGTTCTCGCCCTCGATCCGGGCACCGACACCAGCCGCGCCATGGGCAAGGCGCGCAGTCAGGGTTTCGATTGGCAAGTGAGCGGCCAGGTGACCGACGCAGTGCGGGTCATCGGCGCCTTCGCCTACATCGACGCCGAGGTGACCAAGGGCGACGCGACCATTCCTACCGGCAGCCGCATCCTCGGCGTGGCCAAACGCAGCGGCAGTCTGCTGGGTGTTTATGAATTTCAGGATGGCCGACTGCGCGGTTCAGACGTCGGTGCAGCGTTCACCTACGTCGGTGATCGTTCGGGCGAATCCGGCAGCGACTTCGAATTGCCGGCCTACAAGACCGTCGACTTGCTCGCGCACTACAAGGCCAGCGACAACGTCACCGTCGGCCTGAACCTGAACAACATATTCGACGAGAAATACTACGAGCGCTCCTACAGCAACTACTGGGTCAACCCCGGCGAGCCACGCAATTTCACCGTCAGCCTGACACTCAACCTGTAAAAGGACGTCACCATGCACTACGGCAAATCCCTTCTGCTCATCGCTGCGCTGTTCACTGGTCAGGTATCGGCCCATGGCCTGTGGACAGAAGAACGACGCGGCAACATCGAAGTGGTCTACGGCCATGGCGCAGAAGACAACGCGTTCAAGGCGCGGAAGATCTGCGGCGCCTGGGCTTATGACGCCGGCGGCAAGATGATTCCGGTCAGCGTTGAGCGGCTCACCGATCACGCACGCTTGAAACCGCTGAAGTCGCCTGCGGTGATGGCCGTGGCGCTGAACAATGGCATGTGGTCGCAGACGGCGGACAAGAAGTGGGTCAACGAAGGACGCAGCAAAGTACCCGGCGCCACCGAGGCCACGCAGACGTTCAAGTACAGCCTGGCGATCTATCAGCCGGGGGCGAAGTTGCCGAAGCTCGATCAGATCAAGTTGCTGATTGTGCCCGAGATTGATCCGCTGACGGTCGGACCGGGGAATTCGCTGCCGGTGCGCGTATTGCTCGATGGCAAACCGGCGGTGGGGGTGAAGTTGTTTGGCGATTACCGCAGCGCACCGAACACGTTGAGCACCGAAACTGACAAGGATGGACGTGCGCAGGTGCTGGTGCGTAATGAAGGGTTGAATGTGATTGCGGCGCAGGTTGAAGTGCCGGTGAAGGGCAGCGCTGATGTGGATAGTCGTGGGTTGTTCAGTTCGCTGACTTTCTTGGGCGAGCCGCATCACGAATAAAAGCACACCCTCACCCCAGCCCTCTCCCAGAGGGAGAGGGAGCCGACCGAGTTGTCTTGCGGGATACATCGACCTGAAAGACCGAGTCGATTATGGATTCGGTAAACCAAATTCAGGTCGGTGAAATTCTGCAATATTCCCCATTCAGTCCCCTCTCCCTCTGGGAGAGGGCTAGGGTGAGGGGCTTTTGCTTTTAGAGGTCGCCAAGGCCGTCGATCAACGCCTGATTCTGCTCCGGCGTACCCACCGATATCCGCAGGAACTGCGCAATCCGCTCCTGCTTGAAGTGCCGCACGATCACGCCCTGCTCGCGCAGCTTGGCCGCCAGGCCCGCCGCATCATGCTTCGGGTGGCGAGCGAAGATGAAGTTGGCCGCCGACGGCAGCACTTCAAAGCCTTTTGCCTGCAACTGCGCCACCACCCATTCGCGGCTCTCGATCACCTGACGACAGGTCTTGTCGAAATACTCGCGATCTGCAAACGCCGCCGCCGCGCCGACAATCGCCAGACGATCCAGTGGATAGGAGTTGAAGCTGTTCTTGATCCGCTCCAGCGCCTCGATCAGATCCGGGTGCCCTACCGCCAGACCGACACGCAGGCCGGCCAGCGAGCGTGACTTGGACAGCGTCTGCGTCACCAGCAGGTTCGGGTAGCGATCCACCAGACTGATCGCCGTCTCGCCGCCAAAGTCGATGTAAGCCTCATCCACGACTATCACCGAATCCGGGCTGGCCTTGAGGATTTGCTCGACCGCGTCCAGCGCCAGCAGGCACCCGGTCGGGGCGTTCGGGTTGGGGAAAATGATCCCGCCGTTCGGTTTGGCGTAGTCGGCCGGGTTGATCTGGAATTGCGCGTCCAGCGGCACCGCATCAAATTCAATGCCGTACAGGCCGCAGTAGACCGGATAAAAGCTGTAGCTGATGTCCGGAAACAGCAGCGGCTGATCGTGTTGCAGCAAGCCGTGAAAGATGTGCGCGAGCACTTCGTCCGAACCGTTGCCAAGGAAAACCTGACTGGTCTGCACGCCGTAGTATTCGGCCACGGCGTTTTTCAGCAGATCACTGTTCGGATCCGGGTACAGGCGCAGGTTGTCGTTGAGCTCGGCCTGCATCGCAGCCAGTGCTTTTGGCGATGGGCCGTACGGATTTTCGTTGGTATTGAGCTTGACCAGCTTGGTCAGCTTCGGCTGTTCGCCCGGCACGTAGGGCACCAGATCCTTGACGAACGGGCTCCAGAATTTACTCATCGCTCAGTTCCCCTGCCCTTTCAGAAAGTCTTGGTCTTTGATGCGGTATTCGGCGCTGCGCGCGTGGGCGCTCAGTGATTCGCCACGGGCCAGTACCGATGCAGTTTTACCCAGCTCGGAAGCGCCGGCCTCGGAGCAGAAGATGATCGATGAGCGTTTCTGGAAGTCGTAGACGCCCAGCGGCGAGGAGAAGCGCGCGGTGCCCGAAGTCGGCAATACGTGGTTCGGGCCGGCACAGTAATCGCCCAACGCTTCGGAAGTGTGGCGGCCCATGAAGATCGCACCGGCGTGGCGGATCTGCGGCAGCCAGGCTTGTGGATCGGCGACCGACAATTCCAGGTGTTCCGGGGCAATGCGGTTGGCGACTTCGATGGCTTGGGCCATGTCGCTCACCTGAATCAGCGCACCACGGCCATTGATCGAAGTTTCGATGATGGTCGCGCGGTCCATGGTCGGCAGCAATTTATCGATGCTCGCGGCCACCTTGTCGAGGAACTCGGCGTCGGGGCTGACCAGAATCGCTTGCGCGTCTTCGTCGTGCTCGGCCTGGGAGAACAGGTCCATGGCAATCCAGTCCGGATCGGTCTGGCCGTCGCAGACCACAAGAATTTCCGAAGGGCCAGCGATCATGTCGATGCCGACCTGGCCGAACACATGACGCTTGGCCGTGGCGACATAGATGTTGCCCGGGCCGACAACCTTGTCGACACGCGGCACGCTTTCGGTGCCGTAAGCCAGGGCGGCAACTGCTTGCGCGCCGCCGATGGTGAACACCCGGTCGACACCGGCGATGCAGGCAGCGGCCAGCACCAGCTCGTTGATTTCACCGCGCGGGGTCGGCACGACCATGACCACTTCGGTCACGCCGGCCACCTTGGCCGGAATCGCGTTCATCAATACCGACGACGGATAGGAGGCCTTGCCGCCCGGCACGTACAGGCCTGCGCGATCCAGTGGCGTGACTTTCTGGCCGAGCACCGTGCCGTCAGCTTCGGTGTAGCTCCAGGAGTCCTGCTTCTGTTTTTCGTGATAGCTGCGTACCCGCGCGGCGGCTTTTTCCAGGGCCTCGCGTTGCGGCACGGTGATGCGGGTCAGGGCCAATTCGAGGCGCTCGCGCGGCAGGATCAGGTCGGCCATCGAGGCGACATCGAGGCCGTCGAACTTCTGGGTGAACTCGACCAGCGCCGCGTCACCGCGCTCGCGCACAGCCTTGATGATGTCCAGCACGCGCTGATTGACCGAGTCGTCAGACACACTTTCCCAGCTCAGCAGATGATCCAGATGATGCGCGAAATCCGGGTCAGCAGCGTTGAGTCGGCGAATTGCAGTGGTTGCGGTCATAGCGAGAGCCTCATAGGAATTGGCAAAAACTCAGGCGCCCGAAACTAGCATTCGATCCGCTTGGGCACCTGAGAATTCTGGCTATGAGGCGGATAGACGGCGCGGCCTCGGGCCGCGCTGGTAGATCAGCCGCGGTGTCGCGATTCCACTGCGTTGCGCAGGGTGTCGATCAACGCCTGGATACGAGCGTGCTGCATTTTCATTGAAGCCTTGTTGACCACCAGACGCGAGCTGATCGTGGCGATCAATTCTTGTGGCTCCAGGCCGTTGGCGCGCAGGGTATTGCCGGTGTCGACCACGTCGATGATCTTGTCGGCCAGCCCGATCAGCGGCGCCAGTTCCATCGAGCCGTACAGCTTGATGATGTCGACCTGACGGCCCTGCTCGGCATAATAACGCTTGGCAACGTTGACGAACTTGGTCGCCACGCGCAGACGGCCCTTGGGCTCGGCGGCGCCGATCTTGCCGGCGGTCATCAGCTTGCACTGGGCGATCTGCAGGTCCAGCGGCTCGTACAGGCCCTGGCCGCTGTATTCCATCAGCACGTCCTTACCGGCGACGCCGAGGTCGGCCGCGCCATGCTCGACATAGGTCGGCACGTCGGTGGCACGCACGATCAGCAGACGCACGTCGTCCTGGGTCGTGGGAATGATCAGCTTGCGGCTCTTGTCCGGATTCTCGGTCGGCACGATGCCCGCTTCAGCGAGAAGCGGCAGGGTGTCGTCAAGGATGCGGCCCTTGGACAGTGCGATGGTCAACATGGGAAACGTCAGTCCTTATCAAGGTACTCATGCCCGGTCGCAATCGGCGCCGGACACACATCGAGGGTGCGTACACCCTCGACTCGAAACGAATTCAACGGACACGTCCCTGTGTCCCGATGCAGCGATCAGCCCGGAACCCGACGGATCTTGGCACCCAGCATTTGCAGTTTTTCTTCGATGCACTCGTAACCACGGTCGATGTGGTAGATGCGGTCGATCAGCGTGTCGCCTTCGGCAACCAGCGCCGAGATCACCAGGCTGGCCGATGCGCGCAGGTCGGTGGCCATGACTGGCGCGCCCTTGAGCTTCTCGATGCCGGTGACGATCGCAGTGTTGCCTTCAACCTGGATATGCGCGCCCATGCGGTGCAGCTCGTACACGTGCATGAAACGGTTTTCGAAGATCGTCTCGATCACCGCACCGGTGCCTTCGGCAATGGCATTCAGCGAGATGAACTGGGCCTGCATGTCGGTCGGGAACGCCGGGTACGGCGCGGTGCGCACGTTGACCGCTTTCGGCCGCTTGCCGTGCATGTTCAGCTCGATCCAGTCTTCACCGCAGGTGATTTCCGCGCCGGCTTCACGCAGCTTTTCCAGCACTGCTTCGAGAATGGTCGGATCGGTGTCCTTGACCTTGACGCGGCCACCGGTGACGGCAGCAGCGACCAGGTAGGTGCCGGTTTCGATACGGTCAGGCATGACCTTGTAGAAAGCCGAACCCAGACGCTCGACGCCATCGATGGTGATGGTGTCGGTGCCGGCGCCGGAAACCTTGGCGCCCATGGCGTTGAGGAAGTTCGCCAGGTCGACTACTTCAGGCTCGCGCGCGGCGTTCTGCAACACGCTGCGGCCCTTGGCCAGAGCAGCGGCCATCATGATGTTTTCGGTACCGGTCACGCTGACGGTGTCGAAGAAGAAGTGTGCGCCGCGCAGGCCGCCTTCAGGCGCCTTGGCCTTGATGTAGCCGCCTTCGACGTCGATGACCGCGCCCATGGCTTCCAGACCGCGGATGTGCAGGTCAACCGGACGCGAACCGATGGCGCAACCGCCAGGCAGTGCGACTTCGGCTTCACCGAAACGGGCAACCATAGGGCCTAGTACCAGAATCGACGCACGCATGGTTTTCACCAGTTCGTACGGGGCGATCAGGGTCTTGATGGTGCGCGGGTCGATTTCGACGCTGAGCTTCTCGTCGATCACCGGCTCAATGCCCATGCGCCCGAACAGCTCGATCATGGTGGTGATGTCGTGCAGGTGCGGCAGGTTGCCAACGGTGACCGGGCCATCGCACAGCAAGGTCGCGGCCAGAATCGGCAGGGCGGAGTTCTTCGCGCCGGAAATGCGGATCTCGCCATCAAGACGAGCGCCACCGGTAATAATCAATTTATCCATTAGTATCTCGACGCCCTAGGGCTCAGGTGCGCTCGGCCCAGGCCGCGCGGCTGAAAAATTTCATAGTGACCGCATGGATGCTGCCATCGGTGATCCATGGGTTCAAATGGGCATAGACCTGCTGCTGACGCTTCACCGGGCTCAACGCCGCCAGTTCATCGCTAATCACGTTCAGCTGGAAGTTGCAGCCTTCGCCTTCAACTTCTACCAGCGTTCCTGGCAGCTTTCCTTCAAGGAAGCTCTTCACTTCTACGGCCTGCATGCTCAACCTCAATCGGCGCCCTGTGCGCACGGGTCGGACATCATACAAAAAAGCCCCGCGCCTGCGAACCCCGCAACGCAGGACTCTGACGGGGGGCTTCTTTATAGATGTCGGTTCAGGGATGCGCCAACAGCTCGGTCAGTTCACTGACCTGAGCGATTTCGCGCATGTCTTCGGGCATCGCGCGAATGCTGACGGCCTTGCCGGCCGCCTGCGCATCGCGCATGAAGCACAGCAGCAATGACAGGCCGACGCTGCTGGACTTCTGCACCGCCGAACAATCGATGACCAGCGCCGATGCCTTGCTCGATTTGATCAGCGCCTGCCCTTCCTTGCGCAGGTCGGGCCCGGTGCGGTAATCCAGCACGCCGCTGAGCACCAGCTCGTCGACATCACTCATGCGAACTGCCGCCTCACTCATTGCGCTGGCTTCGCGGCGGCTTTGTCGGTTTCCTGCTTGGCCTTGGCCACTTCACCGGCCCAGCCATCGATGGTCTTGTCCAGATCGTTGCCATTGCGCTGCATGGCGTCGGCGAACTGATCACGGAACAGCTTGCCGATGTTGATGCCGTTGATGATCACGTTGCGCAGTTTCCACTCGCCACCGATCTTCTCAAGGGTGTACTGCACCGGATAGATCGCGCCGTTGCTGCCCTTGACGGTCATGTTGACGCTGGTGCGGTCGCCAGATTCGTCCTTGGCAGGGTCAACCGTGATGCCCTGGTTGTTGTATTCCAGCAGCGCGTTGCCGTAGAACTGGAACAGGCCGCGCTTGAAGTTTTCCTGAAAGCGTTGCATCTGCTCAGGCGTGGCCTTGCGCGAATACTTCACGGTCATGATGCTCTTGGAGATGCCCTCGGCATCCACCACCGGCCCGACAATGCTGTTGAGCGCCGCATAGAAATCCTGCGGATCCTGCTTGTACTTTTCTTTATTGGCCTGCAAATCGGCAAGCATCCGGTTCGTGGTGTCCTGAATCAGGTCATGAGCCGATTGCCCCGGTGCGGCGTTAGCCATCAACGGCAGGGCCGCGAGCAACACCAACAGGCCACGTCGCAAGATAGAGATCATTCAAAAGCTCCTCATTTGGCGTCTTTGCTAACGGTATTGAGCAGGAATTTACCGATCAGGTCTTCCAGTACCAGTGACGACTGCGTGTCATGGATGGTTCCACCGTCTTTCAACTGGGTGTCTTCACCGCCGACGCTGATACCGATGTATTTCTCGCCCAGCAGACCCGCGGTGAGGATAGACGCTGTCGAGTCGACCGGCAGGTTGTCGACCTTTTTATCCACTTGCAGCGTGACCCGACCGGTGAAGCTGTCGCGATCCAGATCGATAGCAGTGACCTTACCGATGGTCACACCGGCCATGGTCACTTTGGCTCTGACCGTCAGACCGGCGATATTGTCGAAATACGCATACAGCTTGTAAGTATCGGTAGACGAAGTCGGAGACAGGCCACTGACGCGCAAGGCGAGCAGCAGCAAAGCCAGGATCCCTGCCAGCAGGAACAGGCCGACACCGATTTCCAGGGTGCGGTTTTGCATCAGAAATCTCCAAACATCAAAGCGGTCAGAATAAAGTCCAGGCCGAGCACTGCCAGCGAGGCAAACACCACGGTCTTGGTGGTGGCACGACTGATTCCCTCGGAAGTGGGTTCACAGTCATAGCCTTGAAATACGGCGATCCAGGTCACGACGAAGGCGAAAACGACACTTTTGATCACGCCATTGAGCACGTCACTGGTGAAGGTCACGCTGTTCTGCATGTTCGCCCAGTACGAGCCTTCGTAGACACCCAGCCAGTCGACCGCGACCCACGAACCACCCCAGATGCCGACGACGCTGAAGATCATCGCCAGCACCGGCAGGGAAATGAAGCCGGCCCACAGGCGCGGGGCGATGATGTACTTGAGCGGATCGACACCGATCATTTCCAGGCTGGACAGCTGCTCGGTGGATTTCATGTTGCCGATCTCGGCGGTCAGGGCCGAACCGGCGCGACCGGCAAACAGCAATGCCGTAACCACCGGCCCGAGTTCACGCAGCAACGTCAGGGCGACCATCTGCCCCACCGCCTGCTCTGAACCATAGCTGGAAAGAATGCTGAAGCCCTGCAGCGCGAGGACCATGCCGATGAAAATGCCCGAGACCACAATGATCACCAGCGACATGACGCCGACCGAATGCAGCTGCTTGATCAACAGGCCGAAACCACCGCTGATACCGCCACGGCCCAGCAGGGCATGAAACAGGAACAGGGTCGCTCGACCAAACACCGCGACCGCGTCGATCGCCGATTCGCCGAACCGACGCACGCGTTCCATCAATGAAATTCTGCGCATCAGCGCTTCCCCAGAAGATCTGCGCGGTAATCCGTCGCTGGAAAGTGATACGGCACCGGGCCATCGGGATCGCCGGTCATGAACTGGCGGATACGCGGCTCATCCGAATTCATCAGCTCATCCGGCGTGCCCTGCCCCAGCACCTGACCATCGCCCACTACATAGATGTAGTCGGCAATGCTCGCGGTTTCCGCCAGATCGTGAGACACCACGATACTGGTAATGCCCAACGCATCGTTGAGCAGACGGATCAGGCGCACCAGCACCCCCATGGCGATCGGGTCCTGGCCCACGAAGGGCTCGTCGTACATGAGAATCTGCGGATCGAGGGCTATCGCCCGGGCCAGCGCCACGCGGCGCTTCATGCCGCCGGACAGTTCGTCCGGCATCAGCTCGATGGCGCCACGCAGCCCCACGGCCTGCAGTTTGAGCAGGACGATGTCGCGGATCATGTCTTCCGGCAGCTGGGTGTGCACCCGCAGCGGAAAGGCCACGTTCTCGAACACATCGAGGTCGGTGAACAGCGCACCGCTCTGAAACAGCACGCCCATGTGCTTGCGCGCATCGAACAGATCACTGCGCGACAGCTTCGGCAGGTTCTGCCCGTTGACCCAGACTTCGCCGCTGGACGGCCGCAACTGCGCGCCCATCAGGCGCAACAGCGTGGTCTTGCCGCAGCCGGAAGGCCCCATGATGCCGGTGACCTTGCCGCGCGGGATGCGGATATCGACGTTATTGAAAATGCTCCGCGCACCGCGCTTGAAGGAGACTCCCTTCAACTCGACCGCGTAGGCGTTATCGGCACTCATCTAAACTCCTTGCGATGCAGCCTCTCACTGGGATGCCAGACTTTCCTCGGAAACACCTGCATCCCGGGCAGGCCGAACTGGCGGCGAACTATATCACTGCAAAGGCTGAGCGCCCAAGCGAGAACCCGGCCAAGATCGCCGACTGAAGAGGGCCTGAGCGAGTTTCAGAGGGTTTTGGTAACCAGTAATGACAAAGCACGTCGAACTTGCGTGAGGCTTTGCCACATAACCGCTATAATCGCCGCCTTTTCATCGGCCCATACGATTCTGACATGAGCAAAACCCGCGACCTGATTCAATCGGCACAACGCACCATCCGCCTCGAAGTGGAAGCCGTCCAAGGCTTGATGGCCCATATCGACGCCGATTTCGTACGCGCTTGCGAGATGATTCTGGCCAGCAAGGGCCGTGTGGTCGTGGTCGGCATGGGCAAATCCGGGCACATCGGCAACAAGATCGCCGCCACCCTGGCCAGCACCGGCACTCCGGCGTTTTTCGTGCATCCGGCCGAAGCCAGCCATGGCGACATGGGCATGATTACCCGCGACGACGTGATTCTGGCCCTGTCGAACTCTGGTTCGACCAATGAAATCGTGACGCTGCTGCCGCTGATCAAGCGCTTGGGCATTCAACTGATCAGCGTCACCGGCAACCCGCAGTCGCCCTTGGCGAAGGCTGCCGAGGTCAATCTCAATGTGCATGTCGAGCACGAAGCCTGCCCGTTGAATCTGGCACCGACTTCTTCTACTACTGCAGCGCTGGTCATGGGCGATGCCCTGGCCGTGGCGCTGCTGGAAGCTCGTGGTTTCACTGCTGAAGATTTCGCGTTCTCGCATCCGGGCGGCGCCCTTGGCCGTCGCCTGCTGCTGAAAGTGGAAAACGTCATGCACGCCGGGCAAGAGCTGCCGCAGGTACAACGCGGCACCCTGCTCAAGGACGCACTGATGGAAATGACCCGCAAAGGCCTGGGCATGACCGCTATCCTTGAAGCCGACGGCAAGCTCGCCGGGATCTTCACTGACGGTGATTTGCGCCGCACCCTGGATCGCGCCATCGACATCCGCAGCGCCACCATCGACCAGGTGATGACCGCCCACGGCAAGACCGCCCGGCCCGACATGCTCGCCGCCGAAGCCCTGAAAATCATGGAAGACCATCGAATCAACGCCCTGGTAGTCGTCGACGAGGAGGATCGCCCGATCGGCGCCTTCAACCTCTCCGATCTGCTGCGCGCAGGAGTCATGTAATGAGCAACGATCTGCTGCAACGCGGCAAAGCGATCAAACTGGCAGTTTTCGATGTCGACGGTGTGCTCACCGACGGCCGCCTGTACTTTCTTGAAGACGGCAGCGAGTTCAAGACCTTCAACACCCTCGACGGCCAGGGCATCAAGATGCTAATGAATGCCGGCGTACAAACCGCGATCATCAGTGGTCGCAAGACTCCAGTGGTCGAGCGTCGCGCGAAAAACCTCGGCATCCCGCACCTGTTTCAGGGGCGTGAAGACAAACTGGTGGTGCTCGACGGCCTGCTCGCACAACTGGGCCTAAGCTATGAAGAAGTCGCCTACCTCGGTGACGATCTGCCAGACTTGCCGGTGATCCGCCGTGTAGGGCTGGGCATGGCGGTGGCCAACGCTGCCGATTTCGTCCGCGAACACGCCCACGGCGTTACCCGCGCCCGTGGCGGCGAAGGTGCCGCCCGCGAATTCTGCGAATTGATCCTGCGCGCCCAGGGCCGCCTCGAAGCGGCCAACGCCGCGTACCTGTGAGCCTGACCATGTTTAGCAAAAAGTTTCGCAACTTCCTGCTGTTCGGCTGCATCGCGGCGATTTTCGCTGCGGTCGGCTATTGGAACATCAGCCCTGAACGCTTCCTCGACAAGCCACCGGTTTCGGCTGCCGAGAATCCGATCGACTGGTACGCGACCAACACGCACACCATTCAGTATCTGCCCGACGGCAAGGTGCAGTACGAAATGACCTCCGACAAGGCCGAGCACGTCAAGGCGACCGATGTCACCCTGGTGACCAAGCCTGACTTGAACATGTATCGCGGCACCGACTTCCCCTGGCACGTGACCAGCGAACGCGGCGAAGTGAACTCGGGCGGTACCGAAGTGGAATTGATCGATTCGGTCCGCGTGCAGCGCACCGATGAGAAAAAGCGCGGCACCCTGATCACCAGCACGCGCATGACCGTGTTCCCGCAGCAGGAATATGCGCAGACTGCGCAACCCGTTAGAATCGAGGGCGCTGGTGGCGTATCGACTGGCGTCGGAATGAAAGCGTACCTGAAGGACAGCAGGATACACCTGCAATCGAACGTAAGAGGACAGTATGAGGCTCGTTAAAACCCTCCCTATTTTGCTCAGTCTGGGCGCAGCACTGGGAAGCGCGAGCGCCTGGTCCCTGCCGAACGATCAGCAGCAGCCTATCCGCATTCAGGCCGACGACGCCCAACTGGACGACAAGAATGGCATCGCCACCTATAAAGGTGACGTGATCATTACCCAGGGTTCGATGATCGTTAAAGGCAACACCGTGACCATGACGCGCGCGCCCAATGGCGACATCGACGTGGTGACCTCGGTGGGCAACCTGGCTTACTTCGAGCAGCTGCAGACCCAGGGCGACGCCAATCCGGTCAAGGGCTACGGCGTGACGATTCAATACCACGCCCAGCAGAACCGGGTGGTGCTGATCGACAAGGCCAAGGTTATCGACAAGGATAACAACGTCACCCAAGGCGAAAAAATCGTCTACGACACCGTGAAGAAACTGGCCAGCGCCGGTCGCGCCACGGGCAGCAAGGTCACCGAATCGCGTCCGCGCATCGACATGGTGATCCAGCCGAAGAAGAAAACCGAAGAGAAATCCCAGTAATGGCAACTCTGAAAGCTCAGCACCTGGCCAAGGCCTATAAAAGCCGCCAGGTCGTGCGTGACGTCAGCCTGTCGATCGACAGCGGGCAGATCGTCGGCTTGCTCGGCCCGAACGGCGCCGGCAAGACCACGTGCTTCTACATGATCGTCGGCCTGGTGCAGGCGGATCAGGGCCGTGTGCTGATCGATGACCTGGACGTCAGCCACCAGCCAATGCACGGCCGCGCCAAGGCCGGTATCGGCTATTTGCCGCAAGAAGCGTCGATCTTCCGCAAACTGTCGGTTGCCGACAACATCATGGCGATTCTTGAGACGCGTCCGGAGCTGGACAAGGCCGGTCGTCGCAAGGAGCTGGAAAGCCTGCTGCAGGAATTCCACATCAGCCACATCCGCGACAACCTTGGCATGAGCCTTTCCGGTGGTGAGCGTCGCCGGGTGGAAATCGCTCGTGCGTTGGCGACTGCGCCGAAATTCATCCTGCTCGACGAACCGTTCGCCGGTGTCGACCCGATCTCGGTGGGCGACATCAAGCAGATCATTCACCACCTCAAGGCCAAGGGCATCGGTGTGCTGATCACCGACCACAACGTCCGCGAGACACTGGATATCTGCGAAACCGCTTACATCGTCAACGACGGTCAATTGATCGCTGAAGGCGATGCCGAGACCATCCTGGCCAACGATCTGGTCAAGGAAGTGTATCTGGGTCACGAGTTCCGCCTGTAAGCGCGACAGCGCTGTATCGATTCAAGGCGCATTTATCCGCTTTAATTGTTACAGCGCTCTAGGCAAACACTTCAGTTTCAGGCATATAATTTGCTTAAGTTTGGCGCTTCGGCGCCCTGTAGTGGATGGCGCAAAGCGCCGGCGAATAAGGTGTTAAGCCCCTGCCATGAAACCATCGCTAGTCTTGAGAATGGGCCAGCAGCTGACGATGACGCCGCAGCTGCAACAGGCCATCCGTCTGCTCCAATTGTCGACCCTGGACCTGCAACAGGAGATCCAGGAGGCTCTGGAATCCAATCCGATGCTCGAGCGCCAGGAAGAAGGCGACGACTTCGACAACGCCGATCCTCTGGCCGACAACGCCGAACAGAAGCCCGCCGAGATTCAGGAACCCTCCTATCAGGAAACCGCCCCAACGGTGGACAACCTCGAGGATGGCGAGTGGAACGAGCGCATCCCCAACGAATTGCCGGTGGATACCGCCTGGGAAGACGTCTACCAGACCAGCGCCAGCAGCCTGCCCAGCAGCGATGACGACGAATGGGATTTCACCACCCGCACGTCCGCCGGGGAGAGTCTGCAGAGCCATCTGCTCTGGCAACTGAACCTGGCACCGATGTCCGACACCGATCGCCTGATCGCCGTGACCCTGATCGACTGCATCAACAATCAGGGCTACCTGGACGAAACGCTCGAAGAGATTCTCGAAGCATTCGATCCGGAACTGGACATCGAGCTCGATGAAATCGAAGCCGTCCTGCATCGCATCCAGCAATTCGAACCCGCCGGGATCGGCGCACGCAACCTCGGCGAATGCCTGCTTCTGCAACTGCGCCAACTGCCAGCCAAGACGCCGTGGCTGAGCGAAGCCAAGCGTCTGGTTACCGATTACATCGACTTGCTCGGCAGCCGCGATTACAGCCAGTTGATGCGCCGCATGAAGCTCAAGGAAGACGAGTTGCGCCAGGTCATCGAGCTGGTGCAGAGCCTCAATCCGCGTCCGGGCTCACAGATCGAATCGACCGAAGCCGAATACGTTATTCCCGATGTGATCGTGCGCAAGGACAACGAGCGCTGGCTGGTCGAGCTGAACCAGGAATCGGTGCCACGTCTGCGCGTCAACGCCCAGTACGCCGGGTTTGTGAAGCGTGCCGACACCAGCGCCGACAACACTTTCATGCGCAATCAGTTGCAGGAAGCCCGCTGGTTCATCAAGAGCCTGCAAAGCCGTAACGAAACCCTGATGAAAGTGGCCACGCAGATCGTCGAACATCAGCGCGGCTTCCTCGAATACGGCGACGAAGCGATGAAGCCGCTGGTATTGCATGACATCGCCGAAGCGGTCGGCATGCACGAATCAACGATTTCCCGGGTAACCACGCAAAAATTCATGCATACCCCGCGCGGTATTTATGAGCTGAAATACTTTTTCTCCAGCCACGTCAGCACCTCCGAAGGCGGCGAATGCTCGTCCACAGCGATCCGCGCGATCATCAAGAAACTGGTCGCCGCGGAAAATCAGAAAAAGCCGTTGAGTGACAGCAAGATCGCTGGTTTACTGGAGGCACAAGGCATTCAGGTGGCTCGCCGCACCGTCGCCAAGTACCGCGAATCCCTCGGAATCGCGCCTTCGAGCGAACGCAAGCGGTTGATGTAAGCCACGTTACAGCGTTCCAGTGGCAGGCTTTTCGGCCTGCCGCTTTATGCACTGGCAACGAAGGAGAAGCTGTATGCAAGTCAACATCAGTGGACACCAACTGGAAGTGACCCAACCTCTGCGTTCCTACATCGAGGAAAAACTCCAACGACTGGAGCGACATTTCGACAAGATCACCAACGTGCAAGTCACGATGTGCGTCGAAAAGCTGAAGCAGAAGATCGAAGCCACCTTGCATATCCCCGGCAGCGAAGTGGTCGCCAACGCAGAAGATACTGACATGTACGCTGCGATCGACTCACTCACCGACAAGCTGGATCGCCAACTCAAAAAGCATAAGGAAAAGACCCAGAGCCTCCTCCAGGGCGCAACCGGTCGTTAACACCCCTATCCCATGATCCGACTTGAAACCATCCTGACCCCCGGCCGTTCCCAAGTGAACGCGCCGGGCGGCAGCAAGAAAAAAGCCCTCGAACAGATTGCCAACCTGATCCACCGCGAAGTGCCGGATCTGGCGATGCAGGATGTCTTCGAGGCGCTGATCGCCCGTGAAAAACTCGGTTCCACCGGTTTCGGCAACGGCATCGCCATTCCCCATTGCCGCCTCAAGGGCTGCACGGCGCCAGTCAGCGCCCTGCTGCACCTGGAAGCCCCGATCGATTTCGACGCCATCGACGGCGCCCCGGTCGACCTGCTCTTCGTGCTGCTGGTCCCGGAGGCCGCGACTGATGCGCATCTGGAGTTGCTGCGCCAGATCGCCAGCATGCTCGACCGCAAGGAAGTGCGCGAAAAACTGCGCAGCGCCGCGAGCAACGAAGCCTTGTACCAGGTTGTGCTGGACGAGCAGAACGGGCACTAATCATGCGCTTGATCATCGTCAGTGGCCGTTCGGGCTCGGGCAAAAGTACCGCCCTGAATGTCCTTGAGGACAACGGCTACTACTGCATCGACAATCTGCCGGCCGGTTTGCTGCCGGAACTGGCCGAGCGGGCGCTGATTCACACGGAACTGGCGCAGCCGCTGGTCGCCGTGTCGATCGATGCGCGCAACCTGCCCAGCCATCTGTCACGCTTCCCTGAGTTGCTCGAAGACGTGCGTGCCAAGCATATCAAGTGCGATGTGCTGTACCTGGACGCCGATGAAGAAACCCTGCTCAAGCGTTTTTCCGAGACCCGTCGTCGTCACCCGCTGAGCAACGCCAATCGCTCGCTGGCCGAGGCGATTCACGATGAAACCGCCCTGCTCGGCCCGATCGCCGATCTGGCTGACCTGAAAATCAACACCACCAGCCTGAATCTGTATCAACTGCGCGATACCCTGAAGTTGCGTCTGTTGAATCAGCCTGAGCCCGGCACGGCGTTTCTGGTTGAATCATTTGGCTTCAAGCGCGGCATGCCGGTCGATGCCGATCTGGTCTTCGATGTGCGCTGCCTGCCCAATCCGTACTGGAAACCGGAGCTGCGCGCGCAATCGGGCCTTGATGCACCGGTGGCCGAGTACCTGGCGCAGCAGCCGGATGTCGAAGAAATGTATCAGGACATCTACGCCTACCTGAACAAGTGGCTGCCACGTTTTGCCGCCAGCAACCGCGCCTACGTGACCATTGCCATCGGCTGCACCGGCGGGCACCACCGCTCCGTCTACCTGACCGAACGTTTGGGTCAGGCCCTGCAGAAAACCCTGAAGAACGTCCAGGTTCGCCACCGCGACCTCACCTAAAGGATCCACACCGCGATGCCTGCTCGTGAAATCGAAATCATCAATAAACTGGGTCTGCATGCCCGGGCATCGGCCAAATTTGTCGGCGTGGCGGGTCAGTATCCAGACTGCACGATCCGAGTGGGACGCACACCTGAAACGACTGTCGACGGCAAGAGCATCATGGCAATGATGATGCTCGCGGCGGGCAAGGGCACCAAAATTTATTTGAGTACTGAAGGGCATCAAGAGCAGGAAGCCATGGATGCGCTGGTAGCGTTGATCAACAACTACTTCGACGAAGGTGGCTGATAGCCAAAGTCAAAAGATCGCAGCCTGCGGAGCTCCTACAGGAAACGCATTCCAGGGTGGTAGCTGCCGCAGGCTGCGACCTTTTGATCTTCTTTCAACCCAACGCCGTATCCATCACCATCATCAGACAAAACCCGATCAACAAGCCAAGACTCGCCAGTTTGTCATGTCCGTGACGGCGCGACTCCGGGATCACTTCGTGGGTCACTACCAGCAACATCGCCCCGGCCGCCAGTGCCAGTCCCAGCGGCAACAGTACCTGAGCCAGACTCACTAGCCACGCACACAACAGCGCAAACACCGGCTCAACCAACCCCGACGCCGCGCCGATCAGAAACGCCCTGACCCGTGACATTCCTGCCCCGGCCAGCACCAAAGCAATCACCAGTCCTTCCGGCACATCCTGCAGAGCGATGCCCATCGCCAGGCTGTCGGCGTCCGGCATGCCGCCGCCGGCAGATACGCCGACCGCCATACCTTCGGGAATGTTGTGCGCAATGATGGCGAACACGAACAGCCAGATTCGCGGTGGAATCACCGGATGGTCGAGCGTGCCGACGAGCATCTCCGGCGAGGCACCGGAAACCCTGCGATCTACCAGATACAGGCCAAACGCGCCGAGCAGGATGCCGAAACAGATCAGGCCACTGGCAGCCCACGGCGTCAGACCAAGACTTTCGGCCGCAGCAATCCCCGGCACGATCAACGAAAATGCGGTCGCCGCCAGCATCACCCCGGCACCAAATCCCAGCAAGGTGTCGCTGAGTGCCTGCGGCATGCGCCGGATCACCAGCACTGGCACCGCGCCAAGCGCCGTACCCAATGCGCAGATGGCACCGCCCTGCAAGGCGCGCAACAGCCTCGGTTCCAGATTCAGCCATTGCAAACCGTGGGCGACCAGTAAAGTCATCCCCGCCAACAGCAACAGTGAACCCACCGCGTAACGAAACATGCGCCCGCTGCCAATCGCCAGTGTTTCCGTGCCCATACTCAGCCCTGATTGTTTTTATGGAAGGCTTAAACCAGCGCGGCCTGATAGCGCGCAGCAACTTCCGGCCAGTTGATCACGTTGTAGAACGCGCTGATGTATTCCGGGCGACGGTTCTGGTAGCGCAAGTAGTAGGCGTGCTCCCAGACGTCGAGACCGAGGATTGGGGTATTGCCGTTCATCAACGGGCTGTCCTGGTTGCCGCTGCTTTCTACGATCAGTTTTTTCTCCGGGGTGACGCTCAGCCACGCCCAACCGCTGCCGAAACGGGTCAGCGCGGCCTTGGTGAAGGCTTCCTTGAAACTGTCGAGTCCGCCCAGTTGCTCGTCGATGGCCTTGGCCAGAGCGCCGTTGGGCTTGCCGCCACCGTTGGGCACCATCACTTCCCAGAACAGCGAATGGTTGGCGTGGCCGCCGCCCTGATTGATCACCGCCGCGCGAAGTTTTTCCGGCAGCTGCTGGACGCTGGCGACGAGTTTTTCCACCGGCCATTCAGCAAACTCGGTCCCTTCTACGGCGGCGTTGAGGTTGTTGATGTAGGTCTGGTGATGCTTGGTGTAATGGATCTCCATGGTCTGCGCATCGATGTGCGGCTCGAGGGCATCGTAGGCGTAAGGCAAGGCAGGCAAGGTAAAAGCCATTTCAATGGACTCCATACTGATGAGAATTTGAGGCGCGGCGAGCATTGCCGGTGTCCGGATGCAGCAGGCGCTGGGTGCGCGGGTATTCGCCGTGCTCGCCGATGAAATTCAGCAGTTCGACGTAAGTCTTGCTGCTCTGGCGCAATGCCGATTCACGCAGGGCCGGACGCAGCCGTTCGTCCTGCATGGTCTGCAACAGGCGTTGGTGGATGGCGCAGAGGTATTCGGCGCTCTCCTCCGGTTGATTCAGGCGCAGATGCAGGTCGGCGAGGTTGTGGTGAGAGACGACGCAGGCCGCCACCGCTTCGTCGGCATCCGCCCAGCGTTCGAACAACACTTGCGCCAGGGCCAGCGCTTGCAGGTAAGCCTCACGGGCGTCGATCAGCTCGCCCAGCATGAAACAGCGATTGGCCCGTTCGATCGTGCGTTTCCAGTGCTCCATGGTGAGCCTCCAAAGCGGTTGCGGGGTTTACACGCCGCCGGCGGTGAGTTTCTCGGGGTTGAGCAACTCTGCCAGTTGGCTGCGCGACAGGTCGGTGTGTTCCAGAGCGACGTCGATCACCGCGCGGCCTTCCTTGTAGGCCTGCTTGGCGATTTCAGCGGCTTTCTGATAACCGATGATGGGGTTGAGCGCGGTGACCAGAATCGGGTTGCGCGACAACGCTTCTTGCAGGCGCGATTCGTTGACCTTGAAAGTAGCGATTGCCTTGTCGGCGAGCAGGCGACTGGAGTTGGCCAGCAGTTCGATGCTGCTCAGCAGGTTCTGCGCGATGATCGGCAGCATCACGTTCAGTTCGAAATTGCCGGATTGACCGGCGACGGTGATCACCGAGTCGTTGCCGATCACTTGCGCAGCGACCATCGCGGTGGCTTCCGGGATCACCGGGTTGACTTTGCCGGGCATGATCGACGACCCCGGTTGCAGCGCTTCGAGTTCAATTTCGCCGAGACCGGCCAAGGGACCTGAGTTCATCCAGCGCAGGTCGTTGGCGATTTTCATCAGTGATACTGCGGTGGCCTTGAGCTGCCCGGAGACGGCGACGGCGGTGTCCTGCGAGCCAATCAACGCGAACAGATTTTTGCCCGGAGTGAATTGCACGTCGGTCAGTTGGCTCAGGTGCCGACTGAATCGAGCGGCGTATTCCGGATGCGCATTGATCCCGGTACCCACCGCCGTGCCGCCCTGCGCCAGTGCTTGCAGACTCGGCAGCAAATCCTGCAGATGCGCAATGTTGGCCTTGAGCTGCTGCGCCCAGCCGTTGAGCACTTGGCTCATGCGTACCGGCATCGCGTCCATCAGATGGGTGCGCCCGGTTTTGACGTGGTGATGCACCTGCTCGGCCTTGCGCTCGATGACCTGGACCAGATGCAACAGCGCCGGCAGCAGTTGTTCATGCAGCACTAGCGCGGCGCTGACGTGGATGGTGGTCGGGATGATGTCGTTGCTGCTTTGCCCGCAATTGACGTGATCGTTGGCGTTGACCGGTTCATCGAGCATGCGGCTGGCCAGCGTGGCAATCACTTCGTTGGCGTTCATGTTCGAGCTGGTGCCAGACCCGGTCTGGAAGATGTCCACCGGGAAGTGCTGCATGAAATCACCTTCGAGCAGACCCTGCGCGGCATCACTGATGGCTTTGCCCTGGGCCGCGCTGATCTGGTTCAGCTCGACATTGGCGCGGGCGGCGGCGGCTTTGGCGAGGATCAATGCGCGAATGAACTGCGTCGGCATCGGTTTTCCGCTGATCGGGAAGTTGTCCACGGCGCGCTGGGTCTGCGCGCCATAGAGCGCATCGACCGGCACCTGCAGTTCGCCCATGCTGTCGCGTTCAATACGTGTCTTGGTCATGCGAATGTCCTTGCAGCAAATCAATGAGAGGAATCGACGGTCGCAACTCGCAAGTGGCGAGCTGCCAGGTGTAGCGTTGCCAGCGCCGCAAGCGGCATTGGCATAGCGACAGGCGTTCCATTTCACGCAAGGGACGCCAGGCTTGATCGACACAGAGGCTGCGCCAATGCCACGGCAACGCGACATCGGTGGCAGTGTCGAGCAGCAGACGAAAAGACGTTTCGGCGACAGTCCAGGGCGAAGTGGCTGTGCAACAGGACAGATAGCGCCCTTCGGCGAGGTAGTGTTCGATCAGGCGCGGTTCGTCGGGATCCAGCGCGCAACGGATCTGGCGGCTCATCCAGCGCCAGCTTTCGAGGTAGGGCTGCTCGTGCAAGGCAGAACTCATGATCCGGGACTCGTTCGGAGATGAGATTCATTATTAGATGATAATGAGAACCAACACAAGCAGACATGCACGCAATCCGTGGGAGCGGGCTTGCTCGCGAATGCGGTGTGTCCAGCCGGAGATGTTCTGCCTGAAAGACCGCATTCGCGAGCAAGCCCGCTCCCACAGGGGATTTATGCAATCATGAAAAAGGCGCACCACCCGATGAGGTGGCGCGCCTTTTTTGTGTAACGGCCGGGGTTAGCTGCCGGCGACAGTCATCCGCTCGATCAACACCGAGCCGGTGCGGATGTTGCTGCGCAGCTCCAGATCATTACCCACCGCGACAATCTGCTTGAACATGTCGCGCATGTTGCCGGCGATGGTCACTTCCTGCACAGCGAACTGGATCTCGCCGTTCTCCACCCAGAAGCCCGCCGCGCCACGCGAATAGTCGCCGGTGACCATGTTCAGACCATGGCCCATCAACTCGGTGACCAGCAGACCTCGGCCCATGCGCTTCAGCAGCGCTGCCTGATCCTCGTCGCCATGGGTGACGAACAGGTTGTGCACCCCGCCTGCGTTGGCGGTGCTCGGCATGCCCAGTTTGCGCCCGGAGTAGGTGCCGAGGATGTAGGAGACCAACTCGCCTTTTTCGACGAACGGTTTTGCGTAGGTCGCCAAGCCATCACCGTCGTAGGAAGCACTGCCCATGGCACGCATCAGATGCGGACGCTCATCGATGGTCAGCCAATCCGGGAACAACTTCTGCCCCAGCGTGCCCTCGAGAAACGACGATTTGCGATACAGGCTGCCGCCCGACACGGCCGAGAGGAAGCTGCCGAAAAGACCTCCCGCAAGCTCAGCGGAAAACAGCACCGGCACCTCGCAAGTCGGTACCGGACGCGCGCCCAGACGGCTCGCTGCCCGTTGCGCGGCACGCTGGCCGATGCTCACCGGATCGGCGAGCAGACTGCCCTGGCGATTGACGTCATACCAGTAATCGCGCTGCATCTGGCCTTCGGCTTCAGCGATCATCACGCAACTCAGGCTGTGCCGGGTCGATGCGTAACCGCCGATGAAACCATGGCTGTTGCCATAAACCCGGCAGCCCTGATGGGTGCTGAGGGTGGTGCCGTCGGCGTTCTTGATCCGCGCATCGGCGTCAAACGCCGCTGCCTCACAGAGCAACGCCTTCTCGATAGCTTGCTCCGGGGTGATGTCCCACTCGTGAAACAGGTCGAAATCCTGCACATCCCTGGCCATCAATGCGGCGTCGGCGAGGCCCGAGGCTTCATCTTCGGAAGTGTGCTTGGCGATGGCCAGTGCTGCTGCGACGGTTTCACGAATCGCCTCTGGCCCGGTGGCCGAGGTGCTGGCCGAGCCCTTGCGCTGGCCGACGTACAGGGTGATGCCAAAACCCTGATCACGATTGAATTCAACGGTTTCGACCTCGCGCTGACGCACCGAGGTCGACAGCCCCTGCTCCAGCGACACCGCGACTTCACAGGCGCTGGCGCCCTGGCGCTTGGCTTCGGCGATGATCTGCTCGACCTGTTCTTGCAGTGCCGGCAATGCCTGCGGGCCGACGCTTTGAACTGCACTCATGCTCATCTCCACTCAAATTCTGCTTTCGGCTGGGGTCATCGAGCGACCGGGCCGGACAAGCGGCCCCCGACTGGTTATCATGGCGGCGTTTCTTTGCGGACTGCCACCATGGTTGATTCTTACGACGACTCCCTCGATACGGGAGAAAAAAGCAAATCTCAGGTCAAACGCGAGTTGCATGCGCTGGTTGACCTCGGCGAGCGCCTGACCACACTCAAGCCTGATCTGGTCGCCAAACTGCCGTTGACCGACGCTTTGCGCCGGGCACTGGCCGATGCGCCCAAGCACACCGCGAACATCGCGCGTAAACGGCATTTGCAGTTCATCGGCAAACTGATGCGCGACCAGGACACTGACGCGATTCTGACTCTGCTCGATCAACTCGATGCCTCCACTCGCCAGTACAACGAGCGTTTCCATAATCTGGAACGCTGGCGTGACCGCCTGATCGCGGGCGATGACGCCGTGCTGGAGAAATTCGTCATCGAGTACCCGGACGCCGATCGCCAGCAATTGCGTTCCCTGATCCGTCAGGCCCAGCATGAGGTTGCGCAAAACAAACCACCTGCTTCGAGCCGCAAGATCTTCAAATACATTCGGGAGCTGGACGAGACTCAACGCGGCCTGCGTTGATAATCGCCACCGGGTGGCCGTCCTGCGCGCCACCCGAAAGCCCCGCCTCTCTTATGCGCCCGTGCCACCCACGGTAATCGCATCGATTTTCAGCGTTGGCTGGCCGACACCCACCGGCACCGACTGCCCATCCTTGCCACACGTACCCACACCGCTGTCCAGCGCCAGATCGTTACCGACCATCGACACCCGGCTCATCGCCTCGGGACCGTTGCCGATCAACGTCGCGCCTTTGACCGGTGCGGTGATCTTGCCGTCCTCGATCAAATAGGCCTCGCTGGTGGAGAATACGAACTTGCCGCTGGTGATATCGACCTGACCGCCGCCGAGGTTGGCGCAGTAGATGCCCTTCTTCACCGAAGCGATGATTTCCGCTGGATCACTTTCGCCACCGAGCATGTAGGTGTTGGTCATCCGTGGCATCGGCAGGTGCGCGTAGGATTCGCGGCGACCGTTACCGGTGCGCGCCACGCCCATTAGCCGCGCGTTGAGCTTGTCTTGCATGTAGCCCTTGAGTACGCCGTTTTCGATCAGCGTAGTGCACTCGGTGGGCGTGCCTTCGTCATCGACGCTCAGCGAACCGCGACGGCCGCTCAAGGTGCCGTCATCGACGATGGTGCAAAGTTTGGAGGCAACCATTTCACCCATGCGCCCGCTGTAGGCCGAGCTGCCCTTGCGGTTGAAATCGCCTTCCAGACCGTGACCGACCGCTTCGTGCAGCAGCACGCCGGACCAGCCGGAACCCAGCACCACCGGCAAGGTACCGGCCGGCGCCGGAATCGCTTCCAGATTCACCAGCGCCTGGCGCAGCGCTTCGCGGGCATAACCCATGGCGCGGTCTTCGGCGAGGAAGTAGCGGTAATCGGTACGCCCACCGCCGCCGTGCCCGCCGCGTTCGCGACGGCCATTCTGTTCGACGATAACGCTAACGTTGAAGCGCACCAGCGGTCGCACGTCGGCGGCCAAGCCACCGTCGGTGGACGCGACCAGAATCCGCTCCCAAACCCCGGCCATGCTCACGCTGACCTGCTGAATCCGTGGATCGAGTGCGCGGGTGGCGACGTCGATGCGTTTGAGCAACTCGACTTTTTCCGCGCGGCTGAGCACTTCCAGCGGGTTATCGGGCGCGTACAGTTGCGCGACGTCCTGGCTGGTGAATGCCTGCACGGTGCCGTTCTGCCCGGCACGTGAGACCGAACGCGCGGCGCGGGCCGCTGCACCGAGGGCTTCGAGGGTGATCGCGTTGCTGTAGGCAAAACCGGTTTTCTCACCGGACTGCGCACGCACGCCGACACCTTGGTCGAGATTGAAGCTGCCTTCCTTGACGATGCCGTCTTCCAGCGCCCATGACTCGGAAATCTGGCCCTGGAAATACAGGTCGGCGGCATCGATGCCCGGCCCGGCCAGATCGCCGAGTACGCCTTGCAGGCTCTCGATCGTGACACCGCCGGGTGCCAACAGGTGATCACTGACTGAGGACAACAACTCGCTCATAGGTTTACGCCTTAAATTCGTGTTCTGAAGCAGGCCGCTGGGCGCCCTGCGAGAAAAACCGCCGATGACGCGTCACCGGCATGCGCGCCCGGATGGACGCTTGTTCATCGCTGTCGCGGGCGGCCAGCAACACCGCCTCGCCTTGATCCTGCTGGGCCAGCACACGCCCCCACGGGTCGACAATCGCCGCATGCCCGAAAGTCTCGCGTGGCCCCGGATGGCTGCCGCCCTGTGCCGCCGCCAAGATATAACACTGTGTTTCGATGGCCCGCGCGCGGATCAGTACATCCCAATGCGCGGCGCCGGTCACGGCAGTAAAGGCCGACGGTGCGGTAATCAACTCGGCACCGGCGGCACGCAATTCGCTGTACAGCTCCGGGAAGCGCAAGTCGTAACACACGCTCAGACCAACGCGCCCCACCGGCGTGTCCGCCACCACTACATTACCGCCATAAGCATAGTCATCTGATTCACGGTACCGGCCGCGATTGTCGGCGACATCGACATCGAACAGATGCAGCTTGTCATAGCGCGCGACAATCTCGCCGTGATCGTTGATCAACAACGAGCAGGCATTGGCTTTGGCCGTGGGTTGACCCAATGGTGGCAACGGCAATGTGCCGGCGACTATCCATAAGGTGAGGTCGCGGGCGACCTGTTTCAACCAAGGCAGGATCGGCCCTTCGCCCAAGGCCTCGGCGCGACCGATATCGGCGACATCACGACGGCCCATGGCGGCGAAGTTTTCCGGCAGCACCGCGAGTTTCGCTCCGCTGGCGGCAGCCTGTTCAAGCAGGCGTCGGGCCTGGGCCAGATTGGCCGGCACGTCGCTCTGGCTGACCATTTGAATCACCGCTAAAGACATGGCGAACTCCCAAAGAGGTATTTGGCCATGCTACTCCATCGCTTCAAGGCCGGGCCGCTCAAAAAGGCTTGTCGAAGGTGATTTTCGGCTCTTTCCATGGGCCTTTGACGGTGTACTTGACGCTGGCGAAGCGCGCGACGCGGTCACCGATCAGCTTGTCGATGAGGAACAGCGCGCCGCCGACCGCCGGTGCGCCGACGAGCAGCGCGGCGATCGGCAGGTTGTTGGTCACCGGCAGTGTCACCAGCAATTTCGCATCGACCTTGTCGTCGACCAGATCCAGCGTGCCGTCCAATTCCAGATTGCTTGAAGGCCCGGTCAGGCGAATCGGCTCTCGGGTGACGTAGACGCCATTGTTCGCCACCAGCAGGCCTTTGACCCGATCGTAGCTCAAGCCCTTGCCGAACAGGTCGGAGAAGTCCAGACGCAGGCGCCGGCCGATTGAGTTGAAGTTGAGCAGGCCGAACACCCGCAGCGCCTGCGCGCCGCCCTCCACTTCAACGAACTGGCCCTTGTTCAGCGAGGCGTCAAGGGTGCCGGAGAAGCGCTTGGTCGCCAGCCACGCCGGCGAGCCTGGCCAACGTCCATCGACATCCATGTGGAATTCTTCACTGGTGACGCTCGGCGCAAAGCCCCAGCCCTTGAGCACGTCAGCCAGATTCTTGCCACCGATCCGCCCCTTGTACCAACTGCTGGTCGCACCCGGCGTGCCTTCCCAGCCGCCATTGCCTTGCAGCAGGATGCCCTTGAGGCCCATGTCGAGATTGTTCAGGGCGATGCCTTTGGGGGTCGGTCGCACTTTCAGCGACCAGCCACCGACCAGATCGGGCCCCAGGAACAACTGGTTGAGGGTGATATCCAGGGCCGGGATTTTCGTCGGATCGACCGACGCCAATGGATCGGGCGCATTCTCGTCGGCCTGCACCGCCGGGTCCGGCGCCGGCAGTTTCACGTATTGCAGATTCACCGCGATCGGCACGCCCTTGGCGTCCGGCAGGCTGGCCGTGCCCTTGGCCTGCTGGCTGTCGAGGGCCAGATTCCATGCGCCGGGCTTGCGATTGATCTGCACCGAGGCCTGATCCAGTGTGGTGCCGAGCGCGGTCAATTTGCCGACCTTGATGTCAGCGCTGCTGAGCAATTGCTTGGCACTGCCGCCCGGATCCTGCCCGGCGTATTTATTCGCCAGTTCCTGCCACGGCGCCACGTCAAGCTCCGACAGCACACCACGAATGCGCAGGCCTTTGGCACCCGGCAGCACCGCTTCGCCCGTGCCGAGAAACAGTTCGCCACGGCCATCGGCGAAATTGCTCGGCGGCGCGGCAAAGGTGAAATTGGCCAGTTGATCGTAATTGACCCAGTACCGCCGCTCCTGCCCTTGCAAGGTCATGCGGAACACCGTGTCCCGCCCGACATCGGCGGCCATGCCGAAGGGCGCCGGCAGATCCACCGCCACGCCTTTGAGGCTGGAGCTGACCAGCAACTGGCTGTCGGCCCCGGAAAGATTCAGCTGCAACTGATACGGAATCGTCCCGGACACCGGCAACGGCTGGGTCACGCCCAGCCAGTCGGTGAGCTTTTTCACTTCGACCTGCCCCGACGCCGCCACCCGGGTCTTGATCTGGTTGGCGCTGCCATCGGCGAAGATCTGCGCAGTGACCGGTTTGTCGAAGGCCCGTGCAGAGATGTTCTGGCCGCTGAGGCCTTTGTTACTGTCGAAGCGGAAATCGCCCTTGAGCTGGCTCAGTTCCAGTTTCGGCTCAGCCAGTTTCAGCCGAGCATTGGCGGTCTTGAAATCAACGAGGATTTTCGGCTGTTCGCCCTTGGCCAACGGAATATCCAGTTTGAGCTTGCCGTTCAGATCACCAGCGCCTTCCCAACCGGCGAAGGTTTCGCCAGTGCCGATCGGCGCGTCCTGAAGAATCTTCAAGCCATCGCCCAGGCCACCGGCAAACGCGCCATCGAGCAACAGATGGCTGTTCTGCCCGGCCGGTACGTGAGGAATATTGACGAAGACATCGCTGACTTGGGTATCGAGCAACTGGCCTTTGCTGGCCCAGATGCGCACGCCGCTGTCTTCGATGAACACATCGCCGCTGACCTTGCTCACGTGCGGCCAGCCCGGCTGAAAGGCCAATTCGGCATCATGTACCTTGAAGAACAGGCTGATACTGCGATCAGCCTCGCCGGCATTCTTGCTCAGCGAGCCCTGATACTGGAAGAAACCCTGATCCACCGCGCCTTTGAGGATTGCCGTGCGCAACCATTCATCGAGCGCCGGGCTCAACACCGCCGGCAGGTATTTCGCAGTGTAGCGGCCGTCGCCGTCGACCAGACCGACGCGCAGGTCCATGTAGTCTTCCTGGCTATGGTCGAAGTGCAGGCGGATGAGGAAGTCGCCGGCAATCTTGCCCTCCTCGCCCAGCACCTTCAGGTACGGCGCAATCAGGGTGAAGCCATCCTTGTCGAGTTTCCAGGTCAGCCGCGCATTGGCCTGCAGGTATTGCCATGGCTTGGCGAAAATCGGATCGAGGTGCAGGACGAAATCCTTGCTGTCGAGGCGCAATTCGCCGCCGTCGAGGTTGCCACTGAGGCTGCCGCTGACATTTCGCGCCGCCGGAGCGCCGTGATAGGCATCGAAACCGACGTTGTCGAGGTTGGCGGCAAAGCCGAATTTGTTGCCGTCGGTGGCGGTCGGACGGAAGTCCAGCAGGACATTGCGCAGTCCGCCGGTGACCTTCAAACGCTCGACCACCGTGGCGAAACTCTGCGGCAGCGGCCCCAGCGCATTGATCAGCGGCGTGATCGGGGTCAGATCGAGGCGATCGGCCTGCAAGTGCCAGAGCTCTTCCGCCTTGGCGCTGGCCCGGGTCTGCTGTACCTGCACGCGGGATTCCCAGCGGGTTTCGCCAAAACTCATCGCCAGCGAATCAAGAGTGACCTTCGCGCCCTCGGCGGTGTTGCGGTAATAGGCGTTGAGCGCCAGATTGTTGATCTGGATCGGCTTGCGCTCGGCGTAGGCACCGGTCACTTGCGGCGCATTCAGGCGCAACGCGGCGCTTTGCAATGCGCCTTCGGCCCAATCGACCCAGAGTTCGCCGCCGGCCTTGATCTCGGAAAAATTCCATTGCTGGGTCAGGCGCTCGGGCAGCCATTTCGCCCAGTCGCTCTGCGGCAGGCTGGCATAACCCTCGATGGCGCTGTTCTGCCATTGATCAGGACGCAATTGGGTCTTCAGGCTCAGCGCCACTGGCTGGCCATCGGGCAGCGTCAGACGCGCGTCGAGACGCTGGCGGCTGGCGCCGGTACGCAGATTCAGACCGACATAGGTGAGCGTCATGGGCGGGTGGTCGAGCGGTTGCAGGGTCACCTGGCTGTCGAGCACCGACAATTGCCTGATCATCTGCGAGCGCTGGAACAGTTGCACCGCATCGAACGGTTGATCCTTCTGCACCGGCAGCCCTTCCAGCGCCCAAGTGCCGTCTTCAGCTTCCTTGAGGCTGATCTTCAAACCGTTGAGTTCGATATGCGCGAGGCGCACTTCGCGGGCGAGCACGCTGCCCCACATATCCGGCACCACCCGCACGCGGTCGAGGCGCAGCGCGTTGGCACCGTCGCCGATCATCACGTCATGGGCCAGCAGGATCGGCGCGAAACCGCTCCAGTTGCCTTCCAACTCACCGATCTGCAAAGACATGCCGAGGGCGGCGCTGGCCTTGTCTTCGATGTCGGCGCGGTATTCGGCCACCAGTGGCGTCAGCTCGCGGCCGAGGCTGACGTACAAAGCCATCAACACCAGAACCAACGCGCACAGGCCCAGCCCCCAACGGGTGAGTGCGGCCAATATGCGTGTCAGACGTTCCATGTCAGTTGGCTCCCATGGCAAAAATACTGCGAAAAGCTGAGGCCAGCCGCGTTGAATGAAGGGTGATGCAGGGCTTCAGAGCAGCACCACGTCATATTGTTCCTGGGAATACATGGTTTCCACCTGGAAGCGTATGGTGCGGCCGATAAAGCCTTCAAGCTCGGCGACGTTACCGGATTCTTCGTCAAGCAGGCGATCCACCACTTTCTGGTTGGCCAGTACCCGATAACCCTCGGCTTGATAGGCCCGGGCCTCGCGCAGGATCTCGCGGAAGATCTCGTAACAGATGGTTTCGGCAGTCTTCAGTTTGCCGCGTCCCTGACAACTGCTGCACGGCTCGCACAGCACCTGTTCAAGACTTTCACGGGTGCGCTTGCGGGTCATCTGCACCAGGCCCAACTCGGTGATGCCGATGATGTTGGTCTTGGCGTGATCGCGCTCCAGCTGTTTCTCCAGAGTGCGCAGGACCTGCCGCTGATGCTCCTCATCTTCCATGTCGATGAAGTCGATGATGATGATCCCGCCGAGGTTGCGCAGGCGCATTTGCCGGGCAATCGCCGTGGCCGCTTCGAGATTGGTCTTGAAAATGGTTTCTTCGAGATTGCGATGGCCGACGAACGCCCCGGTGTTGACGTCGATGGTGGTCATGGCTTCCGCCGGATCGATCACCAGGTAGCCGCCGGACTTGAGCGGCACCTTGCGCTCCAGCGCACGCTGGATTTCGTCTTCGACACCGTAGAGGTCGAAGATCGGTCGCTCACCCGGATAGTGTTCCAGACGATCGGCGATTTCCGGCATCAGTTCGGCAACGAATTGCGTGGTTTTCTGGAAGGTCTCTCGGGAATCGATGCGGATCTTCTCGATCTTCGGATTGACCAGATCCCGCAGGGTGCGCAGGGCCAGGCCGAGGTCTTCATAGATCACGCTGGGCGCGGCGATGGTCTTGATCTGCTCGTTGATCTGGTCCCAGAGGCGCCGCAGGTAACGGATGTCCATGAGGATTTCATCAGCGCCCGCGCCTTCAGCGGCTGTGCGCAGAATGAAGCCGCCGGCCTCCTTGATGCCTTCTTTGGCCACGCAATCACTGACCACCTGCTTGAGACGCTCGCGCTCGGCTTCGTCTTCGATCTTCAGGGAAATGCCAACGTGGGCAGTGCGCGGCATGTACACCAGATAACGCGAAGGGATCGACAGTTGCGTGGTCAGACGTGCGCCTTTGGAGCCGATCGGATCCTTGGTGACTTGTACCACCAGGCTCTGGCCCTCGTGCACCAGCGAACTGATGCTTTCCACGGCCGGGCCTTCACGCAGGGAAATTTCGGCGGCATGAATGAAAGCCGCGCGATCGAGGCCAATGTCGACAAATGCTGCCTGCATGCCCGGCAGAACGCGCACGATCTTGCCTTTATAGATGTTGCCGACGATCCCGCGTTTCTGCGTGCGCTCAACGTGGACTTCTTGCAGCACACCGTTTTCGACCACCGCCACGCGCGACTCCATCGGCGTGATGTTGATCAGAATCTCTTCACTCATGGCAGGATCTCGTTCAGGCATGTTCACGATAGTGGCCGCATCTGGATTCGTACGACGCTCAGGGCGTGTTCAGGTTTTGCCAACAGGGTATGCCGAAATGGCCCAACGCCTCGCAGGTTTCGCACAGCGGCAGGCCGACCACCGCCGAATAGCTGCCTTCGAGCCCGGCGACAAACACCGCGCCCAGGCCCTGAATGCCATAGCCGCCGGCCTTGTCGCGCGGTTCGCCACTGGCCCAGTAGGCGCCGGCCTCTTCGCGACTGATGGTGCGGAAACGCACGCGGCTGCGCACCACCCGCGACTCGCAGCGCTCACCTTCAAGCACGGCGATGGCGGTCAGCACTTCGTGTTCGTTGCCGGACAACATCATCAGCATGGCGCATGCGTCGGCTTCGTCCACCGGTTTGCCAAGTATTTTGCCGTCGAGCACCACAGCGGTGTCGGCGCCAAGCACGCAGAACGGCTGGCCAGAGACGACCGAGCGGCGCCCGGCCTCAGCCTTGCCACGCGCGAGGCGCTCGACATAGGCCGAAGGGGATTCTTCAGGAAGCGGGGTTTCGTCGATGTCTGCACTGATGGCGGAAAAGCGCACGCCGATCTGCGTGAGCAATTCACGGCGACGCGGTGAGCCGGAGGCGAGGTAAAGCAGTGTCATCAAAACATCTCCCTGTTCAGTGCCCTGCTTCACCGGCTCAATAGATTCTGTAGCGTCGGCACATCCCGCGCAGGGCGAAGCTGACCCACGGCCAGAGCAAGGCACTGACCAGCGCCGGCAAGACCAGCGCCAGGGTTGGCTGACGGTTGCCGGTCAGAGCGCTGAGCCACAGTTGCGCCAATTGTGCGAGGCCGAAGATCACCAGGATCACCAGGCACTGCTGCCACATCGGGAACATGCGCAGGCGCTGCTGCAACGACAATACAAGGAAGGTAATCAGGGTCAGGATCAGCGCGTTCTGCCCGAGCAGGTCGCCCTGCAGGACATCTTCGGCCAGTCCCAGACAGAACGCCGTCACCATGCCGACCGTGTGCGGCATGTACAGCGCCCAAAACGTCACGAGCAAGGCCAGCCACAGCGGGCGAAGGATTTCCATGAAGATCGGCAACGGTGAAACGCTGAGCAGGATGCCGACGAAGAACGTCAGCCAGATCATCCAGCCGTTTCCGGATTTTTTCGCGCCGACCATTATTCTCGTCCCCCGGTAGTCGCTGGCGGTTTCGCCGGTGGTTTGCTGGTGGCCGGTGGTTTGGCAGCGGCCGGAGCGGCAGCGGGCGGCTTGCTCGCGGCGGGCTTGGCTGGCGTGGCGGCAGGCGATGCGGCTTCAGTGGCCGGCGCTGCGGTAGCGGTCGATGGCGTGGCAGGCATGATCAACGGTTTCGGCACGCTGGCCGGCAACATCGGGCCACCGCCGTGGGCATCGAGCTGTTCTTGGGCTTGGGCCGCGTCATTGGCGCGTTCCTCGGCAGTGCGGCTGTCGCTGAACACCAGCAGCAGGTAGCGACTGCGGTTCAGGGCGGCTGTGGGCACGGCGCGGACGATAGCGAACGGTTGGCCGGAATCGTGGATGACCTCTTTTACCGTCGCCACCGGATAACCGGCCGGGAATCGCTGGCCGAGGCCGGAGCTGACCAGCAGATCGCCTTCCTTGATGTCCGCCGTGTCGGCGACATGACGCAATTCCAGGCGCTCCGGGTTGCCGGTGCCACTGGCAATCGCGCGCAGACCGTTACGGTTCACCTGTACAGGAATGCTGTGGGTGGTGTCGGTCAGCAGCAGGACACGCGAGGTGTACGGCATCAATTCAACCACCTGGCCCATCAACCCGCGGGCATCGAGCACCGGTTGGCCGAGCACCACGCCGTCGCGCTCACCTTTGTTGATGATGATGCGATGGGTGAAGGGGTTGGGGTCCATGCCGATCAGCTCGGCCACTTCGACCTTTTCATTGACCAGTGCGGAGGAGTTGAGCAACTCGCGCAGCCGAACGTTCTGCTCGGTCAGGGCCGCGAGCTTTTGCATGCGTCCCTGCAACAGCAGGTTTTCGGTCTTGAGTTTTTCGTTTTCGGCGACGAGCTCGGTGCGGCTGCCGAACTGACTGGCGACCCCTTCCCACAAGCGGCCGGGCAGGTCCGTAATCCAGTAGGCATCCATGAGCACCAGCGACGCTTGCTTGCGCGCGGGTTTGAGCAGGTCGAAACGTGCATCGACCACCATCAGTGCGACCGCGAGCACGGCCAGCACCAACAGGCGCACGCCCAACGAAGGGCCTTTGGTGAAAAGCGGTTTAATAAGCCGCTCCTCCCAGGCAAATGTTCTGTTTATTCATACGGCATCAAACCGGCCTGGATGAAGACTGACAGAAGATAAACGCCAACAGGCAGCACTGCAAAGTGCTGCCTGTGCGTTCACCCACGTATTGCATTCGAAGCTTATTCGCTCGAAAGCAGATCCATGGTGTGCTTATCCATCATTTCCAGCGCACGGCCACCGCCGCGAGCAACGCAAGTCAGCGGGTCTTCGGCAACGATCACCGGCAGACCGGTTTCCTGGGCCAGCAACTTGTCGAGGTCACGCAGCAGCGCGCCACCACCGGTCAGCACCAGGCCACGCTCGGCGATGTCGGAGGCCAGTTCCGGCGGCGATTGCTCCAGCGCGCTTTTCACCGCCTGAACGATGGTTGCCAGCGACTCTTGCAGAGCCTCGAGCACTTCGTTGGAGTTCAGGGTGAATGCGCGTGGAACGCCTTCGGCCAGGTTGCGACCGCGAACATCGACTTCGCGCACTTCGCCGCCCGGGTAGGCGGTACCGATTTCCTGCTTGATGCGCTCAGCGGTGGATTCACCGATCAGGCTGCCGTAGTTGCGGCGCACATAAGTGATGATCGCTTCGTCGAAACGGTCGCCGCCGACACGTACGGATTCGGCGTAAACCACACCGTTCAGGGAGATCAGGGCGATTTCGGTGGTACCACCACCGATGTCCACGACCATCGAACCGCGCGCTTCTTCAACCGGCAGACCGGCACCGATCGCAGCAGCCATCGGCTCTTCGATCAGGAACACTTCACGGGCACCGGCGCCAAGGGCCGATTCACGGATGGCACGACGCTCAACCTGGGTGGACTTGCATGGAACGCAGATCAGCACTCGTGGGCTGGGCTGCAGGAAACTGTTTTCGTGAACCTTGTTGATAAAGTACTGCAGCATCTTTTCGCAGACGCTGAAGTCGGCGATCACGCCGTCCTTCATCGGACGAATGGCAGCAATGTTGCCCGGCGTACGGCCAAGCATGCGCTTGGCCTCGGTGCCGACAGCGACGACACTTTTCTGGTTACCGTGTGTCCGAATGGCCACAACCGATGGCTCATTCAGGACGATACCGCGCTCGCGCACGTAAATAAGGGTGTTGGCAGTGCCCAGGTCAATGGAAAGATCGCTGGAAAACATGCCACGCAGTTTCTTGAACATGGGAAAGGGACCCTAGGCAACGCGTGGGTAAAAAAGTGCGGCAAACTCTAACAACGACAGGGATTTTGGGCAAGGCGCCAATATGTTAAATTGGCCGCTTTTCTGTGCACCAAGCCCCACAATCGCGGCCTTATGACCGTAGAAGTGCGGTAGTGTTCCGACAATCTAACACACGGACGCCGTCCGTTCTGTTTTCCACTGGAGAATCCCGATGGCGCTAGAACGCTCCGACGTGGAAAAAATCGCGCATCTGGCCTGCCTTGGCCTCAACGATGCCGATCTTCCGCACATTACTTCCGCCCTCAACAGCATTCTCGGGCTGGTCGACGAAATGCAGGCCGTTGATACCGACGGTATCGAGCCGCTGGCCCACCCTTTGGAAGCCAGTCAGCGCCTGCGCGCCGACGTGGTAACCGAGACGAATAATCGCGAGGCCTACCAGTCCATCGCACCAGCGGTCGAAAACGGCCTGTATCTGGTTCCGAAAGTCATCGACTAAAGGGAAAGAGCCTGCAATGCATCAAATGACTCTGGCCGAGATCGCCCGCGGTCTCGCCGATAAAAAGTTTTCCTCCGAAGAGCTGACCAAAGTCCTGCTGGCGCGTATTACCCAGCTTGATCCGCAGCTCAACAGTTTCATCAGCCTCACCGAGGATCTGGCCATCGAGCAGGCGAAAGCCGCCGATGCACGCCGGGCCAACGGTGAGAGCGGCGCCCTGCTCGGCGCGCCGATCGCCCACAAGGATCTGTTCTGCACCCAGGGCATCCGCACCAGCTGCGGCTCGAAGATGCTCGACAACTTCAAGGCTCCCTACGACGCCACCGTAGTCGCGAAACTGGCCGCTGCCGGCGCCGTGACCCTGGGCAAGACCAACATGGACGAATTCGCCATGGGTTCGGCCAACGAGTCGAGCTGGTACGGCGCCGTGAAAAACCCGTGGAACCTGGAACACGTGCCAGGCGGTTCGTCCGGTGGCTCGGCGGCGGCGGTTGCCGCTCGTCTTTTGCCAGCGGCCACGGCCACTGACACCGGCGGTTCGATCCGTCAGCCGGCGGCGTTCACCAACCTCACCGGCCTGAAGCCGACCTACGGTCGCGTTTCGCGCTGGGGCATGATTGCCTACGCGTCCAGCCTCGATCAGGGCGGCCCATTGGCGCGCACCGCCGAAGACTGCGCGATCCTCCTGCAAGGCATGGCCGGCTTCGACCCGAACGACTCCACCAGCATCGATGAGCCAGTCCCGGATTACTCCGCCAGCCTCGGCGAGTCGCTGCAAGGCCTGCGCATCGGCGTGCCGAAGGAATACTTCAGCGCTGGCCTCGACCCGCGCATTGCCGAGCTGATCCAGAACAGCATCCAGCAGTTGCAGAAGCTCGGTGCGGTGATCAAGGAAATCAGCCTGCCGAACATGCAGCACGCCATTCCGGCCTACTACGTGATCGCCCCGGCAGAAGCGTCTTCCAACCTGTCGCGTTTCGACGGCGTGCGTTTCGGCCATCGCTGCGAGAACCCGGAAAACCTCATCGACCTGTACAAGCGCTCCCGTGGCGAAGGCTTCGGCGCGGAAGTGCAGCGCCGGATCATGGTCGGTGCCTACGCGCTGTCCGCCGGTTACTACGATGCCTACTACCTGAAAGCGCAGAAGATTCGTCGTCTGGTGAAGAACGATTTCATGGCTGCCTTTAATGAAGTCGACATCATCCTCGGCCCGACCACGCCGAACCCGGCGTGGAAACTCGGCGCGAAGAACAGCGACCCGGTCGCTGCCTATCTGGAAGACGTCTACACCATCACCGCCAACCTCGCGGGCCTGCCGGGCCTGTCGATGCCGGCCGGTTTTGTCGACGGTCTACCGGTGGGCGTGCAGTTGCTCGCGCCGTACTTCCAGGAAGGCCGTTTGCTCAACGTTGCGCACCAGTATCAGCTCAACACTGACTGGCACACCCGCACCCCAACCGGCTTCTGAGGAGACACACATGCAATGGGAAGTCGTGATCGGGCTGGAGATTCACACTCAGCTCACCACCAGGTCGAAAATCTTTTCCGGTAGTTCCACCACCTTCGGTTCCGAGCCGAACACCCAGGCCAGCCTGATCGACCTGGGCATGCCCGGCGTGCTGCCGGTGCTCAACCAGGAAGCGGTGCGCATGGCGGTGATGTTCGGTCTGGCGATTGACGCCGAGATCGGCCAGCACAACGTGTTCGCCCGCAAGAACTACTTCTACCCGGATCTGCCGAAGGGCTATCAGATCAGCCAGATGGAATTGCCGATCGTTGGCAAAGGCCACCTGGACATCGCCCTGGAAGACGGCACGGTCAAACGCGTCGGCATTACCCGCGCGCACCTGGAAGAAGATGCCGGCAAGAGCCTGCACGAAGAATTCAACGGTGCCACCGGCATCGACCTGAACCGTGCCGGCACGCCGCTGCTGGAAATCGTTTCCGAGCCGGACATGCGCAGCGCCAAGGAAGCCGTGGCTTACGTCAAGGCGATCCACGCGCTGGTGCGTTACCTGGGCATCTGCGACGGCAACATGGCCGAGGGTTCGCTGCGTTGCGACTGCAACGTCTCGGTCCGCCCGAAAGGCCAGGTCGAGTTCGGTACCCGCTGCGAGATCAAGAACGTCAACTCGTTCCGTTTCATCGAGAAAGCGATCAACTCCGAGATCCAGCGTCAGATCGAGCTGATCGAAGACGGCGGCAAGGTCATCCAGCAGACTCGCCTGTACGACCCGAACAAGGACGAAACCCGTCCGATGCGTTCGAAAGAGGAAGCCAACGACTACCGTTACTTCCCCGATCCGGACCTGCTGCCGGTGGTCATCGAAGAGTCGTTTCTCGGTGAAGTGCGCGCGACGCTGCCGGAACTGCCACCGCAAAAACGCGAACGCTTCCAGAGCCAGTTCGGTCTGTCGGCCTACGACGCCAACGTGCTCGCCACCAGCCGTGAGCAGGCGGACTACTTCGAGAAAGTCGCGGCCATCGGTGGCGATGCGAAACTGGCGGCGAACTGGGTGATGGTCGAGTTGGGCAGCCTGCTCAACAAGCAGGGCCTGGACATCGAGGATTCGCCGGTGTCCGCCGAGCAACTGGGCGGCATGCTGCAGCGCATCAAGGACAACACCATCTCCGGCAAGATCGCCAAGGTGGTGTTCGAAGCGATGGCCAACGGCGAAGGCAGTGCTGACGAGATCATCGAAAAGCGCGGCCTCAAGCAAGTCACCGACACGGGCGCGATCTCGGCCGTGCTCGATGAAATGCTCGCGGCCAACGCCGAACAGGTCGAACAGTACCGCGCGGCAGACGAAGCCAAACGCGGCAAGATGTTCGGTTTCTTCGTCGGCCAGGCCATGAAAGCCTCCAAAGGCAAGGCCAACCCGCAGCAGGTGAACGAACTGCTGAAAAGCAAGCTCGAAGGCTGACCACCAATGGAGCCAGATCCAAAGCCTGGCTCCATCCCCTGTGGAAGGGACCTGTGGCGGGGGATTTATCCCCGTTGGGCCGCGAAGCGGCCCCAATTGCTGAGCTTGATTTGCACCAGATAAACCGAGTTCTCAGTTTTGGGACTGCTGCGCAGTCCAACGGGGATAAATCCCCTCGCCACAGGTCACTCCTACATTTGATCCGGGATACCTTTGAATGAAGCGTCTGTTGCTGAGCAGCGCCCTGCTCTCCCTGCTGGCCGGTTGCGCCAGCACCGACACCATCGACCCGCACGGCTACGACCAGACCGGCGTCGCCTCCTATTACGGAGCCAAACATCACGGTAAACGCACTGCCAGCGGCGAAGCGTTCAACCAGCATTCCCTGACCGCCGCCCACCGCCAGTTGCCATTCGGCACGCGGGTGAAGGTCACCAACCTGAAAAACGACGAATCGGTCGTGGTCCGCATCAACGACCGGGGCCCGCACACCCGTGGCCGATTGATCGATCTGTCACGCGAGGCCGCCGACGAAATCGGCATGCTGCGCAGCGGCACCGCCCGGGTACGCGTGCAGGCCCTCGACTGATGGAGCGCCGACCATTTTCGGACTAGCTGATCTGCCGCTGATCAACGTCATCGAATTGCTCAGTGGCCTGTGTCTTTTGCTCATCGGCGCCGAGCTGATGGTGCGCGCCGCCGTGCGTCTGGCCGAGCGTCTGCATGTGCGCCCGCTGATCATTGGCCTGACCATCGTCGCTCTCGGGAGCAGCGCCCCGCAAATGGCGGTGAGCCTGCAAGCGGCGCTGTCCGACAACCCCGACATCGCCGTCGGCAGCGTGGTCGGCAGCGGCATCTTCAACATCCTTGTAACCCTTGGCCTGTCGGCACTGATCATCCCGCTGCGCGTGTCGCGGCAACTGGTGCGCCTGGACATCCCGCTGATGATCGGCGCCAGCCTGCTGGTATTCATCCTCGCCTGGAATAAAGACCTCGGGCGTTTCGACGGCGTTCTGCTGCTCGGCGCTTTGGCGTTGTACCTCGGCTTGCTGTTTCGCCAGTCGCGCCACTCGACGCGACCGCATACAGAACCACCCACCGAGACGCAGCAATCCTGGCTGATCAGTGGGCTGATGATTCTCGCTGGCCTGACCATGCTGGTGTTCGCCGGGCGTCTGCTGCTTGGCGCCGCCGTGGTCGTGGCCACCGACTTGGGCCTGTCGGAACGGGTCATCGGTCTGACCGTGGTCGCGGTCGGCACTTCGCTACCCGAACTGGCGACTTCGCTGATCGCTGCGTTGCGCGGGCAGCGCGACATTGCCGTGGGCAACGTGATCGGCGCCAACCTGTTCAACCTGCTCGGGGTGCTCGGGCTGACCGCCCTACTCGCACCGACGCCGCTTTCCGTTTCCCCGAATGCGCTGGATTTCGACTTGCCGGTGATGCTCGGCGTCGCGGCGCTGTGCCTGCCGGTGTTCTATTCCGGCTACCGCGTGACCCGGGCCGAAGGCTTGCTGCTGCTTGGTTTGTATCTGGTCTACGGGCTGCATGTGGTGTCGTTCACCACCGGCATGCCGCTGGCCGGCAGACTCGAGCGCTTGATGCTGTTTTATGTCCTGCCGGCGCTGCTGACGTTTCTGCTGTTCACGTCGATCCGCGCCTGGCGTCGCCAACACCACAAAAGAGATGTGCCATGAACGAGTCGAAGCAGTCCGGGGTTGAAATCCGTCGTCAGGTCATGGGCGATGCCTTCGTTGATCGCGCCTTGGGCAACGCCACCGAGTTCACCCAGCCGTTGCAGGATTTCGTCAATGAACACGCCTGGGGCGGGGTGTGGAACCGCGAAGGTCTGTCGCTGAAAACCCGCAGCCTGATTACCCTCGCCGCGCTGACCGCGTTGAAGTGTCCGCAAGAGTTGAAGGGCCACGTACGCGGCGCGTTGAACAATGGCTGCACGGTGGAGGAGATTCGCGAAGCCCTGCTGCATTGCGCGGTGTATGCCGGCGTGCCGGCGGCGATCGATGCGTTTCGCGCGGCGCAGGAAGTGATCGACAGCTACCAGAAACCGCAGTGACCGCCTTCGCGAGCAGGCTCGCTCCCACATTTGCAATGCGTTCCCTGTGGGAGCGAGCCTGCTCGCGAAGAGGCCCTGCCAGACACCGCAAATCCTTGATCAGATCCACCCACCCCACTGCAACACAAAGATCCCGACGTTGGTGGTAATCGCCGCCATCAACGTGGTCAGCACAATGATCGCCGCCGCCAGCTCATGATTGCCCTGTGCCGCCCGGGCCATGACGAAACTTGCCGCCGCCGTCGGGCTGCCAAAGTAGAGAAAGAGAATCCCCAACTCCGCCCCGCGAAAGCCCCACAACCACGCCCCGACGGTTGCCAGTAACGGCAGACCGACCATTTTCACCAGGCTGGAACTGAGCGCCATCTTGCCGCTCTTGCGCAACGCCGCCAGTGACAGCGTGCCACCGATACAAATCAGTGCCAACGGCAAAGTGGTCTGCGCCAGATACTGGCCGGAGGTTTCCAGCCAACCCGGCAAACCGATCTTGAAATAGGCGAACGGCGCCGCCGCAATCACGCTGATGATCAGCGGGTTGCTGAACACGCTTTTGCAGATGCTCCACGGATCGGACTTGATCACCGGGCTGTATACGGCCAGCACAATGGTCGACAGCGTGTTGTAGAACAGGATCACCAGCGCCGCGAGAATCGCCCCGAGCGAAATGCCGTAATCACCGTACATGCTCGCGGCAAGCGCCAGGCCGATCACGCCGTTGTTGCCGCGAAACGCGCCCTGGGTGTAGATGCCGCGATCTTCACGCGGACACTTGAAAATTGCCCAGCCCCAGGCCACGGCGAAACTCACCAGGGTGGCGAGGGAAAAGTAGATGAGGAGCGAAGGTTGCAGCGCGGCGTGCAGATCCGCGTGAAGGATGCCGAGGAACAGCAGCGCCGGCATGGTCACGTTGAACACCAGCGACGAGGCGGTGTGGATGAAGTTGTCGTTGATCCAGTCGATGCGCTTGAGCAGCACACCGAGAAACAGCATGGCAAACACCGGCGCGGTGATGTTCAGAGTTTCAAGAAAGATTGCCAGCATGCCGGGGAGCCTTGGGTGAGCGTCGATAGGGGGCTAATGATAAGCCACTTTCGCCCTGATCGTTCCCATGCTCTGCGTGGGAACGATCACAGGCACCGCAAGTCCTTCGGCGTCTGGCAGATCGCTTTCGCGAGCAGGCTAGCTCCCACATTTGCAATGCATTTCCCTGTGGGAGCGAGCCTGCTCGCGAAGAACGATGACGCGGTCTCAGGTAATCGGCGCCGGGTTGAACAAGGTGATGTCGTTATGCAGCTTGTGTTTCTCCGCCCAGGTCTGTTGCTTGCCACTGGCAACATCCAGGTAATAGTGAAACAACTCCCAGCCCAGCTCCTCGATGGTCGCGCGCCCGGTTGCAATGCGCCCGGCATCGATGTCAATCAGGTCCGGCCAGCGCTGTGCCAGTTCAGTCCGCGTCGATACCTTGACCACCGGCGCCATGGCCAGCCCATAAGGCGTACCGCGCCCAGTGGTGAACACGTGCAGGTTCATCCCCGCCGCCAGTTGCAACGTACCGCAGACAAAATCGCTGGCTGGCGTCGCGCAGAAAATCAGCCCCTTCTGCTTGAAACGCTCGCCTGGTCCGAGCACGCCGTTGATCGCGCTGCTGCCGGACTTGACGATCGAGCCCAGCGACTTCTCGACAATGTTCGACAACCCGCCTTTCTTGTTGCCCGGCGTGGTGTTGGCGCTGCGATCGGCTTCGCCCTTGGCCAGGTAACGGTCGTACCAGTCCATCTCGCGTACCAGCTCTTCGGCAACAGTTTGCGTCTGCGCCCGCGAGGTCAGCAGGTAGATCGCATCGCGCACTTCGGTGACTTCGGAAAACATCACCGTCGCCCCCGCACGCAATAGCAAGTCCGAGGCATAACCCAGCGCCGGGTTGGCGGTGATGCCGGAGAACGCGTCGCTGCCGCCGCACTGCATACCGAGAATCAGCTCGGACGCCGGCACCGTTTCGCGGCGGCGCTGGTCGAGTTTCTTCAAACGCACTTCGGCCAGTTCCATGATCTGCTCGATCATTTCGGTAAAGCCGTGGCTGGAATCCTGCAAGCGGTACAGCCAAGGATCGCTGAGATCCACCGAGGCATCGTCTTCGTGCATCACCTGCGCGGCCTGCAATTTCTCGCAGCCCAGACTGATTACCAGCGCCTCGCCCCCCAGGTTCGGGTTGCGCGCCAGATTGCGCACGGTACGAATCGGGATGTAGGCATCGGTGGCGGTAATCGCCACACCGCAGCCATAACTGTGGGTCAGTGCCACCACGTCATCAACGTGCGGGTACTTCGGCAGCAGCTCTTCCTTGATGCGCTTGACCGCATGATCGAGCACGCCGGTGACGCACTGCACGGTGGTGGTGATGCCGAGAATGTTGCGCGTGCCGACGGTGCCGTCGGCGTTGCGATAACCCTCGAACGTGAAACCTTCCAGCGGTGCCTGCGCGGCCGGCACGTCGGTGGACAGCGGCAAGCTGTCCAGCGGCGGCGCGGTCGGCATGCGCAGTTGATCTTCCTTGACCCAACTGCCGCGACGGATTGGCTGCAACGCGTAACCAATGATCTGCCCGTAACGAATCACCGGGCCGCCTTCGGGAATATCCTCCAGGGTGACCTTGTGGCTCTGCGGTACGAAATCCAGCGTAACCAGGCCGTCGGCGAACTCGGTACCGGCCGGTACGCCCTGATCGTTGACCATCACTACAACGTTGTCCCGCTCGTGCAGGCGGATGTAGCGCGGCGAGTCGGAATGTTCAATCAACTGCATGACGCCGCTCCTCAGGAATGCGCTTGAGACAAATTGCCGGTGGCTTCATTACCGCCCTTGGCTGGCGGCTCTTTCAAGACCACACGCTTGATCGGGCCGACGATCACCAGGTAGCTGAACACCGCGACCAGTGCGTTGGCACCGACAAACACCAGCGCCCATTTGAACGAACCGGTGGAGCTGATGATGTAGCCAATCACGATCGGCGTGGTGATCGAAGCGATGTTGCCGAAGGTGTTGAACAGGCCACCGCTCAGACCGGCGATCTGTTTCGGCGAAGTGTCGGAAACCACCGCCCAGCCCAGTGCACCCACGCCTTTGCCAAAGAATGCCAGCGCCATGAAGCCCACGACCATCCATTCCACGTCAACATAGTTGCACGCAACGATGCTGCTAGACACCAGCAGACCAGCGATGATCGGCGCCTTGCGGGCGAAAGTCAGCGAGTGGCCCTTGCGCAGCAGGTAATCGGAAATCACCCCGCCGAGCACACCGCCGATAAAGCCGCAGATCGCCGGCAACGAAGCGATGAAACCGGCCTTGAGAATGGTCATGCCACGCTCTTGCACCAGATACACCGGGAACCAGGTCAGGAAGAAGTAGGTGATGCCGTTGATGCAGTACTGGCCCAGATACACGCCAAGCATCATGCGGTTGGTCAGCAACTGACGGATGTAGTCCCACTTCGGCCCATCGGCTTTTTTGCCTTTGTTCTGGTCCATGTCGACCATGCCGCCGTTGTCAGCGATGAAGTTGACTTCAGCTTCGTTGGCCATCGGGTGTTGGCGCGGGCTGTGGATAACCTTCAGCCACACCAGCGAGAAGATGATGCCCAGAATCCCCATGACGATGAACACGTGCTCCCAGCCGAAGCTGTAGACGATCCAGCCCATCAGCGGCGCGAACAACACGGTGGCAAAGTATTGCGCCGAGTTGAAGATCGCCGAAGCGGTGCCGCGTTCAGCGGTCGGGAACCACGCCGCCACGATGCGCGCATTGCCGGGGAACGATGGCGCTTCGGCCAGGCCCACAAGGAAACGCAGCATGAACAGCGCAACCACTGCCGTGGACATGCCGAATTCACCGACGAAGCCTTGCAGCACGGTGAACAGCGACCAGGTGAAAATGCTCAGGGCATAGACTTTTTTCGAGCCGAAGCGATCGAGCAGCCAGCCACCGGGAATTTGCCCGGCGACGTAGGCCCAACCGAATGCGGAGAAGATGTAGCCGAGGGTAACGGCGTCAATGCCAAGGTCCTTTTGCAGGCTGGAGCCGGCAATGGCGATCGTGGCACGGTCGGCGTAATTGATCGTGGTCACCAGAAACAGCATGAGCAGGATCAAATAGCGGACATGAGTCGGCTTGGAGGATTGCATGCAGATGTACTCCCACTGATTATTTTTATGCGGGTAAAACATTCTTTGGTCTTTGTGGGAGCTGGCTTGCCAGCGATGGCATCAGCGCGGCGTGCCTGAAGCACCGCGTTGCCCGAATCGCTGGCAAGCCAGCTCCCACAGGTATTGCGTGTATCAGGAACCAATGTAGGCAGTCTTCACGACCGTGTAGAACTCTTGTGCATAGCGGCCCTGCTCACGCGAGCCGTAGGACGAGCCTTTACGGCCACCGAACGGGACGTGGTAATCCACACCGGCGGTCGGCAGGTTGACCATCACCATCCCGGCCTGGGAGTGGCGCTTGAAGTGGTTGGCGTACTTCAGCGAAGTGGTCGCGATGCCGGCCGACAAGCCGAATTCGGTGTCGTTGGCCATCGCCAGCGCGGTTTCGTAATCGGCCACGCGAACGATGTTGGCCACTGGGCCGAAGATCTCTTCGCGGCTGATACGCATTGACGCTTCACTGTCGGCGAACAGGGTCGGCGCGAGGAAGTAGCCCTCGGTGTCGCATGTCACCACACCACCGCCGCTGACCAGACGCGCACCTTCGGACTGGCCGATGTCGATGTACTTCATGTCCTGCTCAAGCTGCGCCTGGGAGACCACCGGACCGATGTCGGTGCCGGCCTTCAGCGCGTGGCCGACCTTGATCGACTTCATGCGCTCGGCCATGGCTTCGACGAATTTGTCGTGGATCCCGGCAGTCACGATCAAGCGGCTCGACGCTGTGCAACGCTGGCCGGTGGAGTAGAACGCGCTCTGCACCGACAGCTCGACCGCTTGCTTGAGGTCGGCGTCGTCGAGAATGATTTGCGGGTTCTTGCCGCCCATTTCCAGTTGCACTTTGGCCTGGCGCGAAACGCAGTTCACGGCGATCTGACGACCAACGCCCACCGAACCGGTGAAGCTGATGCCGTCGACTTTCGGGCTGTTGACCAACGCCTCGCCAACCACGCGACCGCTGCCCATCACCAGGTTGAACACACCGGCCGGGAAACCTGCGCGGGAGATGATTTCCGCCAGCGCCCAGGCGCAGCCCGGCACCAGATCGGCAGGCTTGAGCACTACGCAGTTGCCGTAGGCCAGGGCCGGAGCAATTTTCCATGCCGGGATGGCGATCGGGAAGTTCCACGGGGTGATCAGACCGACCACGCCCAGTGCTTCGCGAGTGACTTCAACGTTGACGCCCGGGCGTACCGACGGCACGTAGTCACCGGACAGACGCAGGCACTCACCGGCGAAGAACTTGAAAATGTTGCCGGCGCGGGTCACTTCACCGATCGCTTCCGGCAGGGTCTTGCCCTCCTCACGGGCCAACAGCGTGCCGAGCTCTTCGCGACGGGCGAGGATCTCGCTGCCGACCTTATCCAGCGAATCGTGACGGGCCTGAATGCCCGAAGTGGAGTACGCCGGGAACGCAGCGCGCGCAGCGTCGATGGCGGCGTTGACCTGGCTCAGGTCGGCCTTGGCGTAGTTGCCGATGGTGTCGCTGAGTTCGGACGGGTTGATGTTGGCCGAGTAATCGGCACCGGCGACCCATTCGCCATTGATGTAGTTGTCGTAGCGTTTTGCAGTTGTCACAGGGCAGCCCTCAACTCTAAAAGCCTTCACGCAAAAAGCCGCTGATTGCTCAGCGGCCTCGCTTTTCTCGTTTATTGCGCGCCTTGCTTGTCGATCAGCGCGGCGAGCATTTCGTACTCTTCGCCGGTCAGGTCGGTCAGCGGCGCACGCACCGGACCTGCGTCATAGCCGGCGATTTTTGCACCTGCCTTGACGATGCTCACGGCGTAACCGGCCTTGCGGTTGCGGATGTCCAGGTACGGCAGGAAGAAGTCGTCGATGATCTTGCCGACGGTGGCGTGATCTTCGCGAGCGATCGCGTGGTAGAAGTCCATCGCGGTTTTCGGGATGAAGTTGAACACCGCCGAGGAGTACACCGGCACGCCCAACGCCTTGTAGGCAGCGGCGTAGACTTCGGCGGTCGGCAAACCACCCAGGTAGCTGAAGCGATCACCGAGGCGGCGACGGATCGACACCATCAACTCGATATCGCCCAGGCCATCCTTGTAGCCGATCAGGTTCGGGCAGCGCTCGGCCAGACGCTCCAGCAGCGGCGCGGTGAGGCGGCAGACGTTGCGGTTGTAGACGACCACGCCAATCTTCACCGACTTGCACACGGCTTCTACGTGCGCGGCAACACCGTCCTGGCTTGCTTCGGTCAGGTAGTGCGGCAGCAGCAGCAGGCCTTTGGCGCCCAGACGCTCGGCTTCCTGAGCGTACTCGATGGCCTGGCGGGTCGAACCACCGACGCCGGCGAGGATTGGAACGCTGGTCGCGCAGGTGTCGACGGCGGTCTTGATGATTTCCGAATATTCACTGGCGGCCAGGGAGAAGAACTCACCGGTGCCGCCGGCAGCGAACAGAGCCGAAGCGCCATACGGAGCCAGCCATTCCAGGCGTTTGATGTAGCCCGCGCGGTTGAAATCGCCTTGCGCGTTGAAATCGGTCACCGGGAAAGACAGCAGGCCGGCAGAGAGGATGGACTTCAGTTCTTGTGGATTCATTATTCGAACACCCTGGTAGCAACGTTTTATTGTGAGTGGACCGTTCAGCCTTCGCTGAAGTTGTAGGTCATCGTACAACTTAAAAGATAACCGTCAACTGCATTTCATCGTTGCCAGCGATTTTTTGTCGGACAAAATCGCTTTTTGCGCTTGCTGAAATCGCTGGAAGGCCCGTCCTTGAAGCCTTCGCTGGCGGAAATATCTGGTCTGGATTCGTTTAATTGCGAGGGGACGAGCCGCTCCTAAAATACGTCGACTGCCACGAAGGATCGTGGCGGACCACTCAAAGGAAGCTGTTATGTCGATGCATTTTGCCGCCCCTACCCTCTCCCACACCGCCCCTGCTCAAGACGATTGCGTGACGCTTCAGCTCTCGCAGATGCCGGATATCCTCACCGTGCAGGTGCCGGATTCCAGCGATTTCGCAGCAAACTGGAGCGTCTACGCGATTCTCGGCAGTGATGCTGACGAGCCTGAATGGGAAGGTGATGAAGTGGACACCGGCGCTTGGGACGATGCCGAGGATGAAATGGAAAAGCTGCTCGACATCGAGGTGCAGTTGCCGAAAGAGGCGCTGCAACCGTACCTGAACCGCGAGGTGGAGCTGCGCTACAAGTTTCGTGATGAGTCGAGTATGGAGCCGTATTCGCTGCCGCTGAGGCTGCGGGTCGAGGCGTAATGGGTTGCGGGTTTGACGCTCTGACCGTTGGTCGGGACTGGTATTTCTTACAGGTGCGAGCGCAGGTTCAGCGGTCCTTTAATGAATGCGCGCGACTAATACGCGCATTTAGCCGACTGATACTGACAAAAGGACCTTGAACATGACTAATGCAACGCTTCCCCCTCTGCCTGCACCAATACTCACAGAAGCGTCAAAAGGCACCCTTTACGTGAGCACAATCAAAGACCCGACCGAAGCGGTGGTACCTCCATATGCTGAAGCCTCGGCAGGAGACCGAGTAAAACTGATGCTCGTCGTCGGCGATAAGCAATGGGAATACCTGAAAGCGCTGACTTCCGCCGATCTGGGCAAGGACATTCCTTTCGCAATTGAAAAGGCTCATTTTGAGAAAGGTCTCAGTCCGGCAGCAGATGCCCGATTGCGTTACAGCGTCTCGAAGCAAGGTCAAGTTCCCGCAATGTCTGAAGAACTCAAAGTCGCCATAGTGCGTTGAGCGCTACCCCTGCGCCTGCGCTTCTTCATGAGCCTGGCGCAGTCGTTCGCGGCTGTTGGTCAAGTGCAACCGCATCGCGGCGCGGGCTGCATCGGAGTCCTGGCGGGCGATCGCATCGTAGATCTCTTCGTGCTCACGGCTCAGGCGGCCCATGTAATGCTGCTGATCATCATGGGCCAGGCGCGCCGAGTTCAGCCGCGTACGCGGAATGATGCTGGTGCCCAGGTGGGTCATGATGTCGGTGAAATAGCGGTTGCCGGTGGACAGCGCGATTTCCAGGTGAAAAGCGAAGTCCGACGACACCGCATCGCTGGCATGGGAGGCGCTTTCGTTCAAGGCGTCGAGGGCGGCGCGCATGGTTGCCAGTTGCTCGGGGCTGCGGCGTTGCGCGGCGAGGCCGGCGGATTCGACTTCGAGGCTGATGCGCAATTCGAGAATTGCCAGCACGTCACGCAGAGTGACGACGGTGGCCGGGTCGATGCGGAAACCGCTCGGGCTCGGCGTGTCGAGGACAAAGGTGCCGATGCCGTGGCGGGTTTCCACCTGGCCGGCGGCCTGCAGACGGGAAATCGCCTCACGGACCACGGTGCGGCTGACGCCATGGGCTTCCATGATCGCCGACTCGGTGGGCAATTTGTCGCCACGTTTGAGCAGGCCATCACGGATCTGCTCGCTCAACACCGTCACCAATTCCTGGGCGAGGCTACGGCGCTTGCGGGGGAGGCGCGGGGTGTCGATCAGCTTTTCCATGATTTGTATCTTGTCTCGAAAGTTCGGCTTGGCGCCATCATAGCTCAAGCGGGTTGTACGATCACCGGGCAGATCACATTACCCCACTGTGGGAGCGAGCCTGCTCGCGAAAGCAGTGGTTCAGACGACAGATTCGTCGACCGATATGGCCCCTTCGCGAGCAGGCTCGCTCCCACAGGTGAGTGTTCAGACAGTTATGGCCTGTTCGACCAGACGACCGCTGTCGATCCGCACATGCCGTGGATGGAATCGTTTCAAACTGCTTCGATGACCGACGCTGACAATGCTCAACCCTGGAATCTCATCGATCAGCGCCTGGTACAAGGTCGCTTCGTCTTCTTCATCCATCGCCGAAGTCGCTTCGTCCATGTACAGCCATTGCGGTGCATAGAGAAGTGCACGGGCGAAAGCCAAGCGTTGCTGCTCACCCGGCGAGAGCATGCGCTGCCAGTGATTGGCCTCATCGAGCCGCCCGAGCAGATGTGGCAAACGGCAGGTTTCCAGCACCTGTGCATAACGCTCCGGCGCATAGGTGTCACCGGGTTGTGGATAACTCAGCGCCTCACGCAATGTACCGATGGGCAGATAAGGCTTCTGCGGCAGGAACAGATAACGCGCTGCCGGCAAACGAATATTGCCGTGGCCCGCCGGCCACAAATGCCCCATCGCCCGCAGCAGTGTCGACTTGCCGCTGCCGGAACGGCCGCTGAGCATCACGCGCTCACCCGGCTCCACAGTCATGTCGGCGTCGGTCAGCAAATGACGTCCATCGGCCAGATCCAGGCCGAGGCTGTGCACCTGCAATTCGCTGCCCTGGTTCTGCACATCGATGGCGGGCACGCGCTCCTCGTTGTTGCTCATGGCATTGCGGAAACTCAGCAGACGATCGCAAGTGGCGCGCCACTCGGCCAGATCCTGGTAAGCGCTGATGAACCAACTGAAGTTCTCCTGCACATTGCCGAACGCCGAGTTGATTTGCATCAGCTCACCCAGCTCGATCTTGCCGCTGAAATAACGTGGCGCGGCAACAATGAACGGGAAAATGATCGCGATCTGCCCATAGCCCGAAGTAAAGAACGTCAGGCGCTTGGACACGCGCATGATGTCCCAGAAGTTATGCCAGACCAGCCCGAAACGATTGCTCAAGCGCCGATTTTCATTCGGCTCGCCGTTGTACAACGCGATGCTTTCAGCATTTTCGCGCACCCGCACCATTGAGAAACGCAGGTCGGCTTCGAAACGCTGCTGGTTGTTGTTCAAGTCGATCAGACGTCGGCCGATCAAATGCGTCAGCCAACTGCCGACCGCCGCATAGACCAGTGCACACCAGAACATGTAGCCGGGAACAGTGAAACCGAACACCTCGATGCTGCCGGAGACGCCCCACAGAATGATCGAGAACGACACCAGACTGACGACCGTACGGATCAAGCCCAAGCCAAGCGCCAGTGTGTTCGCAGTGAATTTATTAAGGTCTTCGGAGATTCGCTGGTCCGGGTTATCGGTGTAACCGCCCTGCTCCAGCTGGTAGTAATTCTTGTGTTCAAGCCACCGGGTGAAGTGCTTTTCGGTCAGCCACGCCCGCCAGCGAATGGTCAGCATCTGCGTCAGATACTGGCGATACACCGCAGCAAGAATCGCCACAGCGGCAATACCGCAGAAATACAGGATCAACTGCCAGAACGCCGCCTCATCCTTTTTCTGCAGGGCGTTATAGAAATCCTTGTACCAACTGTTCAACCACACCGCGATCCATACGCTGAACAGCGTCAGCGCGATCACGGCAATCAGCAACGTCCAGGCCTTGCCCTTCTCTTCGCTGCGCCAGTAAGGCGTGGTCATCGCCCAGACTTTGCGAAAAAACTGCCCGCGCACAGCATCGTTGACCGCGGAATATTCAGCGTTCTGATTCATGGATAAGGCTCGATATAGAAAACAACAGACACGCGCCGATCATAGAGGATCGGCGCGATTTATCGCGAGGGCTGGCGATAGTCGTTCAGCGCAGGTTCAGCGACGGACCGGACGCTTCTGCAGTTTGCGCTGCAGGGTGCGGCGGTGCATGCCCAGCGCGCGGGCCGTGGCGGAGATGTTGCCTTCGTGCTCGGTGAGCACGCGCTGGATGTGTTCCCACTGCAAACGATCAACCGACATCGGGTTCTCCGGCACCAGACTGTCGAGGTCGGCGTGCTCGGACAGCAGCGCGGCCAGCACGTCGTCGGCATCGGCAGGTTTGCACAGGTAGTTGCAGGCGCCACGCTTGATCGCCTCGACTGCCGTGGCAATGCTCGAATAACCGGTGAGGATCACCACGCGCATTTCCGGATCGAGTTCCAGCAGCTTGGGCAGCAACACCAGTCCGGAGTCGCCGTCCATTTTCAGGTCGAGCGCGGCGTAATCCGGCAGATCGGCCTGAGCGATGGTCAAGCCTTCTTCGGCGGAACCGGCGGTGCTGACGCGAAAGCCACGGCGGGCCATGGCACGCGCCATCACGCGGGTGAAGGTCGCGTCGTCATCGACCAGCAGCAAATGCGGCAGTTCTTCGCCTTCGACTTGGATTTCGTCACTCATGTTAGGTCTCCTCGGGCGCCGTGGGGCAGGCGCAGCTCGGTGAGCGTGCCGCCTTCCTCATGACTATAGAGTTTCACTGAGCCGCCGGCGCGTGTCACGCTGGCCTTGCTCAAAAACAGGCCCAGGCCGAAACCTTTGCCCTTGGTGGTAAAAAACGGTTTGCCGATCTGCTCGGCGATGGCCAGCGGCACACCGGCGCCGTGGTCGCGGATGCTGATGGTCAAAGTCTCTGCATCCCAATCGAGCGTGACCTGGAGATTTTCCGGGCAAGCGTCGGCGGCGTTGTTGAGCAGATTCAGCAAGGCCTGCGTCAGGTCCGGCGGCGGCGCCATGCGTGGCACTGCGCCTTGGCCGAGACGCTGGAAGCGATAACTGGCTTCCGGGCGCATCAGGTGCCAGCGGTTCAGCGCCTCGTCGAGCCAGTCGGTGACGTCCTGCATCTCGACCGCCAGACGCCGATTGGCCTCGGCGGCGCGGACCAGTTGCTGCAAGGTTTCCTTGCACAGTTTGACTTGATCCTGCAGCACTTTCAGATCGTCCTGCAACATCGGATCGGGATGGTCCTGCTGCATTTCCTTGAGCAGCACGCTCATGGTCGCCAGCGGCGTACCCAACTCATGCGCCGCACCCGCGGCCTGGGTCGCCACGGCAAGCAATTGCTGATCACGCAGCCCCTCTTCACGGCGGATTGCGCGCAATTCTTCCTGCCGCCGCAACTCTTCAGCCATGCGCGCGGCGAAGAAGGTAATCACCGCTGCAGCCAGCGCAAAGCTCAGCCACATGCCGTAGATCTGCAGATTCTCACGGGCGACCGGCAGCGTTTCCAGCGGATAGAAACGCGTCAGCATCACCGTGTACAGCGCCAGCGCAATGCCGGACAGAATCACCGAATAACGCCACGGCAACGTCACCGCCGCGATGGTCAGCGGCACCAGATAATAGGAAACGAAGGGATTGGTCGAACCGCCGGAGAAATACAGCAGCGCACTGTGAATCACCAGATCGCAGGCCAGTTGCAGCGCGTATTCAAGCTCGGTCACCGGCCACGATGTGCGCAGGCGCACGGCAGTGAATACGCAGAGCAGAATCGAACAGCCCAGGGTCATCGCCAATTGCACCCACGGCAACGGCAACAATTGCAGCCAGTAGGCCAGGCCCACGGACCCGGCCTGCGCGGCGAGCACCAGGGTGCGGATGAAAGTCAGCCGCCAGAGGTTCTGGCGAGTGGCGGAAGTCAGTTGTACGGGGGCGAGCATGAGCTCTCCTGATGAGCGCTCCAGGCGGATCGCACGGAGTATAACCAAGGCGCGGGGCTCAGAGGCGAAAGTGCGGCAAACGACCACAGGAGAGCAGCTGCAAGTTGCAAGCTTCAAGCGGCAAGCAAGATCAAAAGCAAGAGCAAGAGCTGCGGCGCTTTTGATGTAGCTTGCAGCTTGATGCTGAAGCTTGAAAGGAAGGCAGCTGCAAGTTGCAAGCTTCAAGCGGCAAGCGGCAAGCAAGATCAAAAGCGCCGCAGTTCTTGCTCTTGCCTTTACTTGCAGCTTGAAGCTTGCAACTTGCAGCTGCTTTATAGAGTCTGATGGTTCACGCAGCGCCCTCTGCGCCTCATTCAAGGAGCCTTCATGCACACATTTCGCCGCAGCGCCGCCCTCCTCGCCCTGACCGTCGGCAGCGTCGTCAGCCTCCCGGCGCTGGCCGCCGATGAGCTGCATTACAACCAGATTTCCCTGCGCGCCGAAGTCAGCCAGGAAGTCGCCCGCGACCAGATGATCGTGACGCTCTACACCGAAGAGCAGAACACCGACCCGGCCAAACTCGCCGCCGCGATCAGCACCACCATGAACAAGGCCACCGCCCAGGCTAAACAAGTCAAAGACATCACCCTGCGCACGGGCAGCCGCAACAGTTATCCGATCTACGACACCAAAGGCCAGAAGATCACCGGCTGGCGCGAACGTGCCGAACTGCGCCTGGAAAGCACCGACTTCGCCGCCCTGTCGAAACTCACCGGCGAGTTGCTGACCGAGCTGAAAATGGGCGGCATGGACTTCGCCATCGCCGACCCGACCCGCAAGGCCAGTGAAGACCAATTGCTCAAAGAAGCCGTCATCGCCTTCAAGACCCGCGCGCAACTGGCCACCGATGCGCTGGGCGGCAAGGGTTACAAAATCGTCAACCTGAACCTCAACAGCAACGGTTATCCACAGCCCTACCTGCGTGCGCCGATGATGATGAAAGCCGCGGCCATGGATTCCGCGCCAGTCACGCCGGAAGTTGAAGCAGGCACCAGCCAGGTCAGCATGACCGCGGATGGCTCGATTGAAGTGTTGATGCAGTGATTTGAGCCTGGCTGAATGAAAGGCCGGCAATCAGTGAATGGTTGCCGGTTTTTTTGTGCTTGGGATTTGCTGTGAATGAACCACCGTCTTCGCGAGCAAGCTCGCTCCCACAATTTGAAATGCGTTCCACCTGTGGGAGCGAGCCTGCTCGCGAAGAACGATAACGTGGTTTCAAGCGTGCGGATCAACCCGATCCAGCGCCCGATTCACCGCCAGCTCCGCCAGCATGATGATCTGCTGGATCGCCAGCGCGGTATTGCGCTGCGGCCGACCGAGCTGATCGGCGAAATCGCTGGCCAGCGTATTGGCTGAAGCGAGAGATTCACAGGCGTGAGCCAGCAGGCTTTCGGTGTCGATGTCGGGCCGGATCGAAAACATCGTGCTTGGTGGATGCGGTTTGCCGGGTGGCGGGCAGAGATAGAAATCGAGGGCACGCTTGATGGCTTCGCGGTTCTTCGCGAGATCGTCGGCACGCAGCGCGGCTTCGAGGGGGGTTGGGGTTTCTTCGGGTGGGTCGGGGACTGGTTTGCTCATGCGCTTCACCTATGAGGTTGAGCCATCTCGATGCCGTTTCTCACACGGCGAAGAGGTGGCAGCTTTGTGCGGGGTGAGAAAACCGGTCATAGGCACCCGGCCGGACATAAGCCCGCCCGCACAGAGCCGCCATAACGCACTTTGCAGGCAGCAGACTTGCTGGCGGCAATTATGCGGATCTGGGCACTGAATGACTATGAATGTCGGGTTCTCACACCCGATCGCTGAACAACCAGCGACGACCCAAGCCTAGAGAGCGGACGTCCGACGGACAACCTGAAAACCTTGTGGGAAGGTTCGGGTTATTGGGCATCGGAATTAAACAAACTCAAGCCCTCGGGTGCCTGGACGTGCCTCATCGCGAGCAGGCTCACTCCCACAGAAAAGCAAAATCAAGATCAAAAGATCGCAGCCTTCGGCAGCTCCTGCACGATGAGCGTTAGCTCGAGTATCGCTTTTGATCTTGATCCACCGGCGACGTCGGAAGGCTGAGTGGAGGGATTGATCCGGGCGTGGGAGCGCAGCGACCGTCTGGCGCAGCCAGACACAGCGGAAGGAGGTGCAGCGCAGCAAACCGGAGCCGCTGCGCCCGGATCAGTCCCGCAGCGAAGGAACCCGAGCCTGCGAGGGCCGAACGCAGGAGCTAGCGTTTTTTGCTTACTTTTTTTGGCGCTTGTAAAAAAGTAAGTCGCCGTCAGGCGAAACCGTCAGCCGCAGCACCCGAAGCAACGGAGATACCCCCAAACCAAGCCGCTATATACCGAGACAGACACCCCAACACAAAAAACGATATTTCCGAAGCCCTCCAAATCCCCGCTACCCTGAAAGCATAACCAGCAAATTCCCCGGGGACTCCATGCCAAGATCCACCCTCAAACCACTACTGATCACCCTCGCACTTACAGCCATCGCCCCGATCACACATGCCGCCACAACCCTGGTCTACTGCTCCGAAGCCAGCCCCGCCGGCTTCGACCCCAGCCAATACACCAGCGGCACCGACTTCGACGCCTCCGCCGAAACCGTCTTCAACCGGCTCACCCAATTCCAGCGCGGCGGCACCGACATCGAACCCGGCCTGGCGACAAAATGGGACATCTCCAGCGACGGCCTGCACTACACTTTCCACCTGCGCGAAGGCGTGAAGTTCCACACCACCGACTATTTCACCCCGAGCCGCGACTTCAACGCCGACGACGTCCTGTTTACCTTCCAGCGTCTGCTCGACCCGGAGAGCGCCTTCCGCAAGGCCTACCCCGCCGAATCCCCGTACTTCACCGACATGGGCCTGAACACCACGATCAAGTCGGTGGAAAAACTCGACGACCACACCGTGCGCTTCAACCTCAACAACGTCGACGCCGCCTTCGTGCAAAATCTCGCCATGAGCTTCGCCTCGGTGCAGTCAGCCGAATACGCCGCACAACTGTTGAAGGACGGCAAAGCCGCCGACCTCAACCAGAAACCGATCGGCACTGGCCCGTTTGTGTTCAAGCGCTATCAGAAGGATTCGCAGATCCGCTACGCGGCCAACAAGGCCTACTGGAAACCCGAAGACGTGAAAATCGATAACCTGATTTTCTCGATCACACCCGACGCCGCCGTGCGCCTGCAGAAGCTCAAGGCCGGCGAATGCCAGGTCAGCGGTTATCCACGCCCCGCCGATATCGAGGTCATGGAAACAGACCCGAACCTGCGCGTGCTGAAACAGGCCGGATTCAACCTTGGCTTCCTCGCCTACAACACCACCCACCCGCCGCTTGATCAGCTCAAGGTCCGTCAGGCGCTGGACATGGCCATCGACAAACCGGCAATCATCAAGGCGGTTTACCAAGGCGCCGGTCAGTTGGCACAGAACGCTTTGCCACCTGCGCAATGGTCGTTCGACCCGAACATCAAAGACGCGCCTTACGACCCGGTGAAAGCCAAGGCGCTACTCAAGGAAGCCGGGGTTGCACCCGGTACAACCATCAACCTTTGGGCGATGACAGTGCAGCGTGCGTCGAACCCGAATGCACGTATGTCGGCGCAAATGATCCAGCAGGATTGGGACAAGATCGGCATCAAGGCCAACATTGTCAGCTATGAATGGGGCGAGTACATCAAGCGCGCCAAGAATGGCGAACATGACGCGATGATCTACGGCTGGACCGGCGACAACGGCGACCCCGACAACTGGCTGGGCGTGCTGTACAGCTGCGCGGCAGTCAAAGGCAGCAACTATGCGAAATGGTGCGACCCGGCTTACGACAAACTGGTGCAGCAGGCCAAAGTGGCCACGGATAAAGCGCAACGGGTAAAACTGTATCAACAGGCGCAACTGATCCTTAAACAGCAGGTGCCGATCACCCCGATCGCCAACTCCACAGTGTTCCAGCCGTTGCGCAAGGAAGTCAGCGACTTCCGCATCAGCCCTTTCGGTCTGACCCCCTTCTATGGGGTGGGTATAAATAAGTAACACCCGGCCCCAAGGCGGCGCGCAGCAGGTGACTGCCGCACCGTTTTGGGGCTGCATTTGCACCTTAAAAACCACTCGCAAACGGTCAAATGCGTCAAAAGTTATATGGATGCGACATTAAGGTACGTTCGTGCCACGGTTTAACGCCGTCGACCGCTCTGGATCTTGCATTGGGTATGGGCCCTGCATAAGTATCCGCAGGCACGACTCACGAGGTCGTACCTCACAACTAAAAAATGACAACAAATCATGAGGCCAACATGCTTAAACACGCGGTCATTCCGTTTCTAGTCGGCGCAGGCTTGTTAGCCTCCGCACCTTTCGCCACCGCTGCGACTAACCTGGTGTTCTGCTCCGAAGGGAGCCCGGCCGGTTTTGATCCAGGCCAGTACACCACCGGAACCGACTTCGACGCCTCAGCCGAAACCATGTTCAACCGCCTGACCCAGTTCGAGCGCGGCGGCACCGCCGTGATTCCTGGCCTGGCGACCAAGTGGGACATTTCCGATGATGGCCTGACTTACACCTTCCACCTGCGTGAAGGCGTCAAGTTCCACACCACCCCGTATTTCAAGCCGACTCGTGAATTCAACGCCGACGATGTGCTGTTTACTTTCAACCGCATGATCAACAAGGACGACCCGTTCCGTAAGGCGTACCCGACCGAATTCCCGTACTTCACCGACATGGGGATGGACACCAACATCACCAAGATCGATAAAGTCGACGACCACACCGTCAAGTTCACCCTGAAAGAAGTCGACGCCGCGTTCATTCAGAACATGGCCATGAGCTTCGCGTCCGTGCAGTCCGCCGAATACGCGGCCCAACTGCTCAAGGATGGCAAAGCCGCCGACATCAACCAGAAGCCGATCGGCACCGGCCCGTTCGTGTTCAAAAGCTACCAGAAAGACTCGAACATCCGTTACACCGGCAACAAGGATTACTGGAAACCTGAAGACGTGAAGATCGACAACCTGATCTTCGCCATCACCACCGACCCGTCGGTGCGTATCCAGAAGCTGAAAAAGAACGAGTGCCAGGTCACCCTGTTCCCGCGTCCGGCGGATCTGAAAGCGCTGAAAGAAGACAAGTCGCTGAAGATGCCGGATCAGGCCGGCTTCAACCTGGGCTACATCGCCTACAACGTGATGGACAAGGTCAAGGGCAGCAACGAGGCCAACCCATTGGCTGACCTGCGCGTGCGGCAGGCGCTGGACATGGCTGTGAACAAGCCACAGATCATCGATTCGGTTTACCAGGGCGCGGGCCAACTGGCCGTCAACGCCATGCCGCCGACCCAGTGGTCCTACGACACCACCATCAAGGATGCCAAGTACGACCCTGAGAAAGCCAAACAGCTGCTCAAGGAAGCCGGCGTCAAGGAAGGTACCGAAATTGTCCTGTGGGCAATGCCGGTGCAGCGCCCGTACAACCCGAACGCCAAACTGATGGCTGAAATGCTCCAGTCCGACTGGGCCAAGATCGGCTTGAAAGTGAAGATCACCAGCTACGAATGGGGCGAGTACATCAAGCGCTCCAAAGGTGGCGAAAACCAGGCCATGATCATTGGCTGGAGCGGTGACAATGGTGATCCGGACAACTGGCTCAACGTTCTGTTTGGCTGCGACTCGCTGAGCGGCAACAACTTCTCCAAGTGGTGCGACAAGAAGTTCGACGGCCTGGTGAAAGAAGCCAAACGCACTACCGACCAGGGCAAGCGCACCGAGCTGTACAAACAGGCGCAACACGTCCTCAAAGATGCAGTTCCAATGACACCTATCGCTCACTCGACGGTGTATCAACCCATGCGCGCCAACGTGCAGGATTTCAAGATCAGCCCATTTGGCCTGAATTCCTTCTACGGCGTCAGCGTCAGCAAGTAAGACATCGCGACGGCGGCGTTTCTGACGTCGCCGTTGCTTTATCTACCGGGAAAAAAGGAAAAGGCCTACACCCAAATCCGCCGCAGATGATTGCTTCGGTATAGGCGCGTCGACTTTTCCTACGAGCATTAAGGCAATTACGTATTTACTGCCAGAGGCACGGTGCCTACCGTCGCGTACTGACCAGTGTCTGCGTGGGCCACCGGTTTTGCCGTACGTATTGGATTGAGCTCAATGCGACCAGAAAGTCCCGGGATAGGGACCCTGACGCATTGCACAACACTAAAAAGAGGGAGCGTCATGCGCCATACCTTGGTTTTTTCCGCTCTGTTGGGCGCCGGCCTGTTGGCCGCCACGTCTGCAAGCTACGCCGCCAGCGACAGCCTGGTGTTTTGCTCGGAAGGCAGCCCGGCGGGTTTCGATACCGCGCAGTACACGACGGCCACCGACAACGACGCCGCCGAGCCGCTGTACAACCGCCTGGTCGAGTTCGAAAAAGGCGCGACCAATGTCGTACCGGGCCTGGCGACCAAGTGGGACATTTCCGAAGATGGCCTGAAATACACCTTTCACCTGCGTGAAGGCGTGAAATTTCATACAACTCCTTACTTCAAGCCGAGCCGCGATTTCAACGCTGACGATGTCGTGTTCACGTTTAACCGCATGCTCGATGCGCAGCAGCCGTTTCGTAAGGCCTATCCCACCGAGTTTCCGTATTTCAACGGGATGAGCCTGAACAAGAACATCGCCAAGGTCGAGAAGACCGGGCCGCTGACCGTGGAGTTCACGCTCAACAGCGTCGATGCCGCGTTCATCCAGAACATCGCCATGAGCTTCGCTTCGATTCTGTCTGCCGAATACGCCGACAAGCTGCTGGCCGACGGCAAGCCGAGCGATATCAACCAGAAGCCGATCGGCACCGGGCCGTTCGTGTTCAAGAGCTACCAGAAAGACTCCAACATCCGCTACACCGGCAACCCGCAGTACTGGGATCCGAGCCGGGTCAAGCTGAAGAACCTGATTTTCGCGATCAACACCGATGCCTCGGTGCGCGTGCAGAAGCTCAAGGCTGGCGAATGCCAGATCACCCTGCACCCGCGTCCGGCCGATGTTGAAGCGCTGAAGGCCGACCCGAAGCTGCAACTGATTTCCAAGCCGGGGTTCAACCTCGGCTACATCGCCTACAACGTGCGCCACAAGCCCTTCGATCAACTGGAAGTGCGTCAGGCGCTGGACATGGCGGTGAATAAACAGGGCATTCTCAACGCTGTTTATCAAGGCGCCGGGCAACTGGCCGTCAACGCCATGCCACCGACCCAGTGGTCCTACGACGACACCATCAAGGACGCCGCCTACAACCCGGAAAAAGCCAAGGAACTGCTCAAGGCTGCCGGCGTAAAAGAAGGCACCGAGATCACCCTGTGGGCAATGCCGGTGCAGCGTCCATACAACCCGAACGCCAAACTGATGGCCGAAATGCTCCAGTCCGACTGGGCCAAGATCGGCCTGAAAGTGAAGATTGTCAGCTACGAATGGGGCGAGTACATCAAGCGCACCAAGAACGGCGAGCACGACGTCAGCCTGATCGGCTGGACCGGTGACAACGGGGACCCGGACAACTGGCTGGGCACGCTGTACAGCTGCGACGCGATCGGCGGCAACAACTACTCCATGTGGTGCGATCCGGCGTATGACAAGCTGATCAAACAGGCCAAGGTCGTCACCGACCGCGACCAGCGCACCGAGCTTTATAAACAGGCCCAGCAATTGCTTAAACAGCAAGTGCCGATCACGCCTGTCGCCCACTCGACGGTCAACCAGCCGTTAAGCACCCGCGTCGAAGGGTTCAAAGTCAGCCCGTTCGGCCGCAACGTGTTCTCGGGTGTCAGTATCGATTAAACCCACCGATTAGCCGCAATGCTGAGGGGAGCCGTCTACTCCCCTCACGCAAGCGCTTTGCCGAAATTCGCCAATCCGGCGTTTTGCAAACGTTTGCGATGTGTGAACGAGTTCTAAACCAAATAACCGGCATACCAAAAAAAGCCGGGATAAAAAGAAAGTAAAGGAGCTTCACCCATGAAACTGAGCAGCACCGCGATACTGGCCCTGGCCATCAGCAGCATCACCGCTACGGCTTATGCGGAAACCCAAAGCCAAGCGTTCACCCCGGTGACCGTCAACGAGAAGAGCGCCCAGGCCGAAGCCACTGGCTTCCTCGAAGGGCAATCGATCAGCGGTTCGACCCGTAACTGGTACGCCAACGAACAACTCAAGCGTGGCGGCAAGTTCGCGTATCGCAAGAACGGCCAGTCCACCGAAACCGATCGCCGGATCAACTGGGTCCAAGGCACGATCATCAAGTACAACTCGGGCTTTACCGAAGGTACCGTCGGCTTCAGCACCGAAGTGGCTGCTTACAACGCGATCGCCCTTGAGCGCGACCGCGAGAACCTTGCCGCCAACAACGGCGGCGCTCCGGGCACCCGCCCAGGCGCAGGCAACAACCGTACCCTGACCCGCGAAGGCGGTGACGCTGTCGGCCAGTGGAGCAAGCTGGGCCTGGCCAACGTCAAGGCGCGCATCTCCAACACCACTCTGACCGCCGGCCGCATGAACTTCAGCAGCCCGCAAGTCGATGTGATCGGCAACCGTCCGCTGCCATCGAGCTTCGAAGGCATCGCGATCCACAGCGAAGAGCTGAACAACCTGGCATTCGACGTCGCGACCTTCGACCGCGTTTCGCCACGTACCGAAGAAAGCCTGAGCAAGTTCCGCTCCGAATACGGTGACATCAACGCTGAAGCCGATCACGTCAACACCGCCGGTATTTCCTACCAGCCGTTCGCCAGCCTGACCACCAGCCTGTGGGGCACCCAGGCCGAAGACCTGTGGAACCAGTACTACTTCGGCGCCACCCACGTGTTGGGCGACAGCTCGGTGCTGAGCCTGACCACCGGCCTGAACTACTACAAGACCGTCGACGAAGGCAAAAAACTGCTCGGTGACATCGACAACGACACCTACTCGCTGTCGTTCGGCCTGACGCACCAGGCCCACACCGTGACCTTCTCCTATCAGGAAGTGAACGGTAACGAGTACTTCGACTACCTGCACGAAACCAACGGTATCTACCTGGCCAACTCCCTGCTCTCGGACTTCAACGGCCCGAACGAGAAATCCTTCCAGGTTTCCTATGGCATCAACATGGCCGAGTACGGTGTGCCAGGCCTGAAATTCAACATCTACCAGGCACGCGGCTGGGGCATCGACGGCACTCACTACAAGGGTGGCGGCTACGATGGCGTGCAGGCAATGGACGGCGAGCACCACTATGAATACGGCGTCGGTGCAACCTATGCAGTACAGAGCGGCCCGCTCAAGGCCACAACGATTCGCGGCACCTACACCGCGCACCGTGCCAGCGAAAACCAGGCTGACGGCAGCATCAACGAATTCCGTCTCGTAACCACCATCCCGTTCAACATTCTGTAAAAACGCCAACCGACGGCTGACTCATGATGAGTCGGCCGTTCGGTTTTCTGTCTTCAACCGATTGCAGAGGGTTATCGATGAAAATGCTTCCCCTACGTGCGGCCATCGCGGCTGCGTTGCTGAGTGTCGCTGTCGGCGCCTCGGCCAAACCCTTGGTGGTCTGCACCGAAGCCAGCCCGGAAGGCTTCGATATGGTCCAGTACACAACTGCAGTCACGGCGGACGCTGTGGCCGAAACCATCTTCAACCGCCTGGCCGATTTCAAACCCGGCACCACCGAGGTGATCCCGGCACTCGCCGAGTCCTGGGGCATCAGCGAAGACGGCCTGACCTACACCTTCCACCTGCGCAAAGGCGTCAAGTTCCACACCACCGAATACTTCAAGCCGACCCGCGACATGAACGCCGACGATGTGGTCTGGAGTTTCCAGCGTCAGCTGGACCCGAATCACCCGTGGCACAAACTGTCGAGCGTGGGCTTCCCGTACTTTGAAAGCATGGGCTTCAAGGAACTGCTCAAAAGCGTCGAGAAAGTCGACGACAACACGGTCAAGTTCACCCTGACCCGCCGCGAAGCGCCGTTCCTGGCCGACATCGCCATGGCCTTCTCGTCGATCTACCCGGCCGAATACGCCGACCAGTTGCTCAAGGCCAACAAGACCGGCGACCTGAACAACAAGCCGATCGGCACCGGCCCGTTCATCTTCCAGCGCTACGCCAAGGATGCGCAGGTGCGCTTCAAGGCCAACCCGGATTATTTCCGTGGCAAGCCGCCGGCCGACGCGTTGATTCTGGCCATCGCCACCGACAACAACGTGCGCCTGCAAAAGCTCAAGGCCAACGAGTGCCAGGTCGCGCTGTATCCGAAACCGGATGACATCCCGAGCATCAAGAAAGACAGCAACCTGAAAGTCGACGAGCTGGACGCGATGACCGTTTCGTACATCGCCATGAACACCCAGCACAAGTACATGAGCGATGTGCGCGTGCGCAAAGCCATCGACATCGCCTTCGACAAGGAGGCCTACGTCAACGCGCTGTTCGGCAAGGGCAACGCGTCGGTGGCGGTCAACCCGTACCCGCCGACTTTGCTCGGCTACAACCATGACTTGAAGAACCCGCCACGCGACCTCGATGCAGCGCGCAAGCTGCTCAAGGAAGCCGGGGTTCCGGAAGGCACCACGTTCACCCTGTTCACCCGCAACGGCGGCGGCCCGACCAACCCCAATCCGATGCTCGGCGCACAGATGATGCAGGCTGACCTGGCGAAAGTCGGGATCAAGATCGATATCCGCGTGATGGAATGGGGCGAGATGCTCAAGCGCGCCAAGGCCGGCGAGCACGACATGGTCTCGGCCGGATGGGCGGGCGACAACGGCGACCCGGATAACTTCCTGACGCCTATGCTCAGTTGCGAGGCCGCCAAGAACGGCGAAAACTACGCACGCTGGTGCAACGAGAAATTCCAGGCACTGCTGGATGAAGCGCGGGCTAAAGTAGATCCGGCTGAACGCGCCGCGCTCTACGAACAGGCCCAAGTGCTGTTTAATCAGGACCAGCCATGGATCAGCATGGCCCATACTCGGATGTTCACTGCAATGCGCAACAATGTAGAGGGCTACCACATCAGCCCTCTCACCACTAATAACTTCGCCACCACCCAGGTGAAGTAGATAAGAAACGCCCGGCGTCCCTGACCTGAGGGACGCCGGACACGCCTAACCGGCTGATGAGGTACCACACAAGATGTTTAGTTTTATTGCCCGCCGACTGGGGTTGTTGATCCCCACGTTTTTCGGCATCACCTTGCTGACTTTCGCGTTGATTCGCATGATTCCGGGCGACCCCGTGGAAGTGATGATGGGCGAACGTCGGGTCGACCCCGAAATGCACGCTCAGGCAATGGAACGCCTGGGGCTGAACAAGCCGCTGTATGCCCAGTATCTGGACTACATCGGCAAACTGGCCCAGGGCGATCTCGGTGAGTCGTTGCGTACCCGTGAAAGCGTGTGGACCGAGTTCACCTCTCTTTTCCCGGCGACCCTGGAACTGTCCATGGCCGCCCTGCTGTTCGCTGGCATCCTCGGGCTTCTGGCCGGGGTGATCGCGGCACTCAAACGAGGATCGCTGTTCGACCACGGGGTGATGGGCATCTCCCTCGCGGGCTACTCGATGCCGATCTTCTGGTGGGGCCTGATTCTGATCATGTTCTTCTCGGTGAGCCTGGGCTGGACTCCGGTGTCCGGGCGCATCGACCTGCTGTATGACATCGAGCCGAAAACCGGCTTCATGCTGATCGACACGCTGCTGGCCGATGACGTCGGCGCGTTCTTCGACGCCCTGCATCACCTGATCCTGCCGGCCATCGTGCTAGGCACCATTCCGCTGGCGGTGATTGCGCGGATGACCCGTTCGTCGATGCTCGAAGTGCTGCGCGAAGACTACATCCGCACCGCCAAGGCCAAAGGCCTGTCGCCGTCGCGCGTGGTCTTCGTGCACGGTCTGCGCAATGCGCTGATTCCGGTGCTGACCGTGGTCGGCCTGCAAGTCGGCACGCTGCTGGCCGGTGCGGTCCTGACCGAAACCATCTTTTCCTGGCCCGGCATCGGTAAATGGCTGATCGAAGCCATCGGCGCCCGGGACTATCCGGTGGTGCAAAACGGCATCCTGTTAATCGCCTGCCTGGTGATTCTGGTCAACTTCGTGGTGGACATCCTCTACGGCTTTGCCAACCCACGCATCCGTCATCAGCGCTGAGGTCAATACCCATGAGCACTCCAACATCCTCAGTAGCCACCGCCACGTCCGCCGTGGATCAAAGCCTGCTGTACCCGTCGCCGTACAAAGAATTCTGGCAAGCGTTCTCGAAGAACAAGGGCGCCGTTGCCGGCCTGCTGTTCATGCTGCTGATCATCTTCTGCGCGATCTTCGCGCCGTGGGTCGCGCCGCATAACCCAAGCGAGCAATACCGTGACTTCCTGCTGACGCCACCGGCGTGGCTCGAAGGCGGGCAGATGCAGTTCCTGCTCGGCACCGATGAACTCGGCCGAGACCTGCTCTCGCGTCTGATCCAGGGTTCGCGTCTGTCGCTGCTGATCGGCTTGTCGTCGGTGGTCATGTCGCTGATTCCGGGGATCCTGCTGGGTCTGTTCGCCGGTTTCTTCCCGAAAGTGGTCGGCCCGACCATCATGCGCCTGATGGACATCATGCTGGCCCTGCCGTCGCTGCTGCTGGCCGTGGCGATCGTCGCCATCCTCGGCCCTGGCCTGATCAACACCGTGATCGCCATCGCTGTGGTTTCCCTGCCGTCCTACGTGCGTCTGACCCGTGCTGCCGTAATGGGCGAACTGAACCGCGACTACGTCACCGCCGCGCGCCTGGCCGGAGCCGGTCTGCCGCGCCTGATGTTCATCACCGTGCTGCCCAACTGCATGGCGCCGCTGATCGTGCAGGCGACCCTGAGCTTTTCTTCGGCGATTCTCGATGCCGCCGCACTGGGCTTCCTCGGCCTCGGCGTACAACCGCCAACCCCAGAGTGGGGCACCATGCTGGCCTCGGCCCGCGACTACATCGAACGCGCCTGGTGGGTGGTAAGTCTGCCCGGCCTGACCATTTTGCTCAGCGTGCTGGCAATCAACTTGATGGGCGACGGCCTGCGCGATGCGCTGGACCCGAAACTCAAGAACGCCGCCTGAGGAGATTCACATGTCACTGTTGGAAATCAAGAATCTCAACGTCCGCTTCGGCGACAAGACCGCGACCCCGGTGGTCGACGGCCTCGACCTCAAGGTCGACAAAGGCGAAGTGCTGGCCATCGTTGGCGAATCGGGTTCGGGTAAATCCGTGACCATGATGGCGCTGATGGGCCTGATCGAGCATCCCGGCATCGTCACCGCTGACTCGCTCAGCTTCGACGGCAAGGACATGCTCAAACTGAGCAACCGTCAACGTCGGCAGATCGTCGGCAAAGACCTGTCAATGGTCTTCCAGGACCCGATGACCGCACTGAACCCGAGTTACACCGTCGGTTTCCAGATTGAGGAAGTGCTGCGCCTGCACCTGAAAATGTCCGGCAAGCAAGCGCGCAAGCGTGCCATCGAACTGCTGGAAAAAGTGGAAATTCCGGGCGCCGCCAGCCGCATGGACGCCTATCCGCATCAACTGTCTGGCGGTATGAGCCAGCGTGTCGCGATCGCCATGGCGATTGCCGGCGAGCCGAAACTGCTGATCGCCGACGAACCGACCACCGCGCTGGACGTGACGATTCAGGCGCAGATCATGGATCTGCTGCTGGCGTTGCAGAAAGAACAGAACATGGGCCTGGTGCTGATCACCCACGACCTGGCGGTCGTCGCGGAAACCGCCCAGCGCGTCTGCGTGATGTACGCAGGTCAGGCCGTTGAAGTCGGTCAGGTGCCGCAACTGTTCGACATCCCGGCGCACCCGTACAGCGAAGCACTGCTCAAGGCGATTCCCGAACACAGCCTCGGCGCCTCGCGTCTGTCGACCTTGCCGGGCATCGTCCCGGGCCGTTACGACCGACCGCAGGGTTGCCTGCTGTCGCCGCGCTGCCCGTATGTGCAGGACAACTGCCGCACCCAGCGTCCAGGCCTTGATCCAAAAGCCAACAGCCTCGCCCGCTGCTTCTACCCGCTGAACCAGGAGGTGGCGTAATGGCCGTCGTACTCACCGCCCGCGACCTGACCCGTCACTACGAAGTCTCCCGTGGCCTGTTCAAGGGCCACGCCACCGTGCGCGCGCTCAACGGCGTGTCGTTCGAACTGGAAGCCGGCAAGACCCTCGCCGTAGTAGGTGAATCGGGTTGCGGCAAATCCACCCTCGCCCGCGCTTTGACACTGATCGAAGAACCGTCGTCGGGCTCGCTGCAGATCGCCGGCCAGGAAGTCGCCGGCGCCGACAAGGCCGAGCGCAAGCAACTGCGCAAAGACGTGCAGATGGTCTTTCAGAGCCCATATGCGTCGTTGAACCCACGGCAGAAAATCGGTGATCAACTGGCCGAGCCGCTGCTGATCAACACCAAGCTGTCGGCCAGCGAACGTCGCGAGAAAGTCCAGGCGATGATGAAGCAGGTCGGCTTGCGTCCCGAGCATTACCAGCGCTATCCGCACATGTTCTCCGGTGGTCAGCGCCAGCGTATCGCGCTTGCCCGAGCAATGATGCTGCAACCGAAAGTGCTGGTCGCGGACGAACCGACTTCGGCGCTGGACGTGTCGATTCAAGCCCAGGTGCTCAACCTGTTCATGGACCTGCAGCAGGAGTTCAACACCGCCTACGTGTTCATCTCGCACAACCTCGCGGTGGTGCAGCACGTAGCCGATGACGTGATGGTGATGTATCTCGGTCGCCCGGTGGAACTGGGCCCGAAGAACGACATCTACGAGCGCCCGCTGCACCCGTACACCCAGGCGCTGCTGTCAGCGACCCCGACCATTCACCCGGACCCGAACAAGCCGAAAATCAAGATCGTCGGCGAACTGCCCAACCCGCTGAACCCGCCATCGGGCTGCGCCTTCCACAAGCGCTGCCCGTACGCGACCGAGCGTTGCACCACGGAAGAGCCGCTGTTGCGTGAACTGGATAACCGGCAGGTGGCTTGTCACTACGCCGAGCAGTTTCTCGACGGCGCGGCGTAAGCAGATCCGGAGGCCAACACAAAACCCCATGTGGGAGCGAGCCTGCTCGCGAAGGCGTCATCTCGGTCAACATCATCGGTGACTGATTAACCGCTTTCGCGAGCAGGCTCGCTCCCACAGGGAGTTCGTGTTGATTCAAGAATTAATGCGTTAACAAAACCCCTTCCACCTCGATTGCGCATCAGTCGAGGCAGAAGGGGTTTTTCTTTGCCCGGCGATCTACGTCTGGCTGTCGCCTTCGTCATCCGGATCATCGCTGTCCGGCTCGTCAGTGGTCGAGTCGTCATCATCGGCGCTGCCGCCCTGATTCATATCCCCGGGCTCCGACTCGGACTTGGCGAGCATCAGCCCGCTATGCCCGACCTGGCCGTTGAACGCCTGCGAATCGTGATCCTCACACTCGGCCCACGCCGTTGCGGTACCGAGGGACAGCATCACCATCACTTTCAACAACATCAAAATCCGTAGCAATCTGCTTTTCATGGCCGACTCCATCCTGTTGCGCTAAGACATGCTTGCCGGACTGGCTCGATGTGAATCTAGTTGCGATCCGCCCGGCTCACCACATAGGACGCGGCGGTGCGGGCAGAAATGCCATCGGTGGACAGATTGGTTTCGAATAACAGCAATAACCGAAACGGCTAAGCCCCACACGTGGCCTGAATAGGTTTCAAAGGGCGTATAGCTTTCACTCAGCACTCACTCGCCTAAATGGATTCGCATGCAGTCTGCTAGATGTCGGCCGGCTGTCAGGCGGCCTTCGCGAGCAGGCTCGCTCCCACAGAAAAGCTAAATCAAAAGATCGCAGCCTTCGGCAGTTCCTACACACGATGAGCGCAAGCTCGAGTACCGCTTTTGATCTTGATCCACCGGCGACGTCGGAAGGCTGAGTGGAGGGATTGATCCGGGCGTGGGAGCGCAGCGACCGTCTGGCGCAGCCAGACACAGCGGAAGGAGGTGCAGCGAAGCAAACCGTAGCCGCTGCGCCCGGATCAGTCCCGCAGCGAAGGAACCCGAGCCTGCGAGGGCCGAACGTAGGAGCAAGCCTTTTGGTTCCTTTTTGGCGTCTGAAAAAGGGACTCGCCGTAAGGGCGAAACCGCCAGCTGCAGCACAGCAAAAAACGGATATTCACCCAAATCAACCAACGCCTGGTCGGCCCAAAGGCCGCCAAGACCAAAACCGGCAGCCCATAAAAAAGCCCCCAAGGTCTACACCTCAAGGGCTTTCAGAACAACAACTCAAAACTTAGTGATGCTCCCGCGTCGCGCGGAATTTCACGTCCGGCCAGCGCTCTTCCATCAACGCCAGATTCACCCGCGTCGGCGCCAGATAGGTCAGATGCCCACCGCCGTCCAACGCCAGGTTCTCTACCGCCTTGTTGGAAAATTCCTCAAGCTTCTTCTTGTCGTCGCACTCGATCCAGCGCGCGGAATACACCGTGATCGGCTCATACGAGCACTCAACCTTGTATTCCTCTTTCAACCGGCTGGCGACCACATCGAACTGCAGCACACCGACGGCGCCTAGAATGATGTCGTTGCTGCGCTCGGGGAAGAACACCTGCGTCGCGCCCTCTTCCGCCAACTGCTGCAGGCCCTGACGCAACTGCTTGGACTTCAGCGGATCACGCAGACGCACGCGACGGAACAGTTCCGGGGCGAAGTGCGGAATACCGGTGAAACCGAGGACTTCGCCTTCGCTGAAGGTGTCGCCGATCTGGATCGTGCCGTGGTTGTGCAGGCCGATAATGTCGCCGGCGTAGGCTTCTTCCAGTTGTTCACGCTCGGAGGAGAAGAACGTCAGGGCGTCGCCGATGCGCACGTCCTTGCCGGTACGCACGTGGCGCATCTTCATGCCTTTTTCGTACTTGCCGGAACAGATGCGCATGAAGGCGATGCGGTCGCGGTGTTTCGGGTCCATGTTCGCCTGGATCTTGAAGATGAAGCCCGAGAACTTCTCTTCCACCGGCTCGACGGTGCGCTCGTTGGCCACCCGGGCCAATGGGCGCGGCGCCCAATCGACGACAGCATCGAGCACGTGGTCGACACCGAAGTTGCCCAGTGCGGTACCAAAGAACACCGGGGTCAGTTGACCGTCGAGGAATTCCTGCTGGTTGAATTCGTGGCAGGCGCCCTGTACCAGTTCCAGCTGCTCGATGAAACGATCGTACTCGTCGCCCAAGTGCGCGCGCGCCTCGTCGGAGTCGAGTTTCTCGATGATCTTGGTTTCGGTGCGCTCGTGACCGTGACCGGCGGTGTAGACGATGATGTAGTCGTCGGCCAGGTGATACACGCCCTTGAAGTCGCGGTAGCAACCGATCGGCCAGGTGATCGGCGCAGCCTTGATCTTCAGGACCGCTTCGATCTCGTCGAGCAGTTCGATCGGGTCGCGGATGTCACGGTCGAGTTTGTTGATGAAGCTGACGATCGGCGTGTCACGCAGACGGCAGACGTCCATCAGCGCAATGGTCCGTGGCTCTACACCCTTACCGCCGTCGAGCACCATCAGCGCCGAGTCCACCGCCGTCAGGGTGCGGTAGGTATCTTCGGAGAAGTCTTCGTGGCCCGGAGTGTCGAGCAGGTTGATCATGTGTTCGCGATAGGGGAACTGCATGACCGACGTGGTAATGGAAATACCCCGCTGCTTCTCCATCTCCATCCAGTCGGAAGTGGCATGGCGATCAGATTTACGGGATTTCACCGTACCGGCCACTGCAATCGCCTTGCCCATCAACAGGAGCTTTTCGGTGATCGTGGTTTTACCGGCATCGGGGTGGGAAATAATGGCGAAAGTGCGGCGTTTCGCGACTTCGGCGGCCTGTTGGGTCATGGGAAATCGCCTGGCGGTGATTCAAAAAAGGGCCGCGATTATAGCCCAACTCAGGACAATAACCGAACCGTTGAGCACATTAAGGGTGGCCAAATGCTGCCTCAGATGGGAACCTTTTAAAGCATGGAGACGTCCATCCCCTGTTACGAATCTTCGTCAGGGGCTGAAAAATCAGCAAGTTAGCCTGACGAGGCTGCGCTCATGGCTCGCTTTCGCACCGCTTGGCCGGTGCTGGAAAACGGCTACTTTTCGCGAACGCTGACTCCGGCAGCCAGGAATGGCTTGCCACGCGGAGCAGCGCTCGCCGACTACAAAAAAAGGAGTCCGCCTGTGGCTATCCGCTATGGCAAAGGGCTGATGGGAGGTGCGGTGGTGATCGCGCTCCTGGCCCTGCTGGTCCACTGGATCGGCATCAACACGATCGAACACTACCGCGACGATTTGTTGTTTTACCTGCAAGCTCATCTGATTCTCGTCCTCGCTTCCATGCTGGCCGCCCTTGTCGTGGGCATCCCCGCCGGTATCTTCCTCAGCCGCCCGAGTATGGTCGGCCGCGCCGAACGCTTCATGCAGATCTTCAATATCGGCAACACCGTGCCACCGCTGGCCGTGCTTGCGATTGCGCTGGGCATCCTCGGCATCGGCAGCGGCCCGGCGATCTTCGCGCTGTTCCTCGCCTCGCTGTTGCCGATCGTGCGCAACACCTATGAAGGCCTGAAAAATGTCCAGGGCTCGCTGAAGGAAGCCGCTGTCGGCATCGGCATGACCCCGCGCCAGGTGCTGTGGAAAGTCGAATTGCCCAATGCCGTGCCGATCATCGTCGGTGGCGTACGTGTCGCGCTGGCAATCAACGTCGGCACCGCGCCGCTGGCCTTCCTGATCGGCGCCAACAGCCTCGGCAGCCTGATCTTCCCCGGCATCGCCCTGAACAATCAGCCGCAACTGCTGCTCGGCGCTGCGTGCACCGCGCTGTTGGCGCTGCTGCTCGATGGCGTGGTCACCCTCGCCAGCCGTCTCTGGCTGGAACGCGGTCTGCGCCCGTCTTAAGGCTTTGCGAAGGAATATTTATGAAACGACTTAGCTTGATCTTAGGCTGCGTCCTGCTGTTCGCAGGAATCGCGCAAGCCGCTGAAAAACCGGTCATCCGCCTCGGCGCGCGGGTCTTCACAGAGCAGACCCTGCTCGCCGAAATCACCGCGCAATACCTGCGCAGCAAAGGCTACGACGCACAGATCACCGGCGGCCTGGGCAGCAACCTCGCGCGCAGTGCCCACGAAAGCGGCCAGTTGGACCTGCTCTGGGAATACACCGGCGTGTCGCTGGTGGCCTATAACCATGTCACCGAGAAACTCGACAGCGCGCAGTCCTACGCCCGGGTCAAAGAACTCGACGCGAAAAAAGGCCTGGTCTGGCTGACGCCGTCAAAATTCAGCAACACCTATGCCCTTGCCCTGCCGAAAAAAGTCGCCGAGCAATACCCGCAGATCGGCAACATCAGCCAGCTCAACGAAGTGCTGCGCGCCGAGGCCAAGACCAACCATCTGGTGGCTTTGGACACCGAGTTCGCCAACCGCTCCGACGGCCTCGACGGCATGGTCAAGCTCTACGACATGAACCTGACCCGCAAGAACATCCGGCAGATGGACGCCGGCCTGGTTTACACCGCACTGCGCAACGGCCAGGTGTTTGCCGGTCTGGTCTACACCACCGACGGCCGCCTCAACGCCTTCGGCCTGAAATTGCTGGAAGACGACAAGCATTACTTCCCCGACTACACCGCCGCTCCCGTGGTGCGCCAGGCCACGCTGGACGCCAACCCGAAACTGGCCGAACAACTCAAGCCGCTGGCCGAACTGTTCGACGACGAAACCATGCGCCAGCTCAACGCGCGGGTCGACGTCGACCACGAGAGCCCATCGTCCGTTGCCGCCGATTTCCTGCGCCAGCATCCATTGAATTAAGAGAGGAGAAGTCATGGAATTTCTGAACGCCTTTTCCCATCTCGACTGGCAGCAGGTGATGCACCTGACCTGGCAGCACATCACTCTGGTCGGCATCGCCGTAACGCTGGCGATCGTCATCGGCGTGCCGCTGGGCATTCTGATGACGCGTTTCCCCACCCTCGCCGGCCCGTTGCAGGCCAGCGCCACGGTGCTGCTGACCGTGCCGTCGATCGCCCTGTTCGGCCTGCTGCTGCCGTTCTACTCCAAGTTCGGCCAAGGCCTCGGGCCGCTGCCGGCGATCACTGCCGTGTTCCTTTATTCGTTGCTGCCGATCATGCGCAACACCTACCTCGCCCTCACCGGCGTCGAGCCGGGCATCCGCGAAGCCGCGCGCGGCATCGGCATGACCTTCGGCCAGCGCCTGCGCATGGTCGAGTTGCCGATTGCGGTGCCGGTGATCCTCGCCGGCGTACGCACGGCGGTGGTGATGAACATCGGCGTGATGACCATCGCCGCGACCATCGGCGCCGGCGGCCTCGGTGTGTTGATCCTCGCCTCCATCAGCCGCAGTGACATGTCGATGCTTATCGTCGGCGCGCTGCTGGTCAGTCTTCTGGCGATTTTCGCCGACCTCGTTTTGCAGTGGCTGCAACGCTCGCTGACTCCAAAAGGACTCCTCAAATGATCGAACTTCAAAACCTCAGCAAAACCTTCCAAAGCAACGGCAAAGACGTCAAAGCCGTGGACTCGGTAAGCCTGACCGTCAATGAAGGCGAGATCTGCGTGTTCCTCGGGCCATCGGGTTGCGGCAAAAGCACCACGCTGAAAATGATCAACCGCCTGATCAAACCGACCTCGGGCAAGATCCTCATCAACGGCGAAGACACCACCGATCTCGACGAAGTGACGCTGCGCCGCAACATCGGCTACGTGATCCAGCAGATCGGTCTGTTCCCGAACATGACCATCGAAGAGAACATCGTCGTGGTGCCGAAACTGCTCGGCTGGGACAAACAGAAATGCCACGACCGCGCCCGCGAACTGATGAGCATGATCAAGCTCGAGCCCAAGCAGTATCTGCATCGCTACCCGCGGGAATTGTCCGGTGGTCAGCAACAGCGTATCGGCGTGATTCGTGCGCTTGCGGCTGACGCCCCACTGCTGTTGATGGACGAGCCGTTCGGCGCGGTCGACCCGATCAACCGCGAGATGATCCAGAACGAATTCTTCGAGATGCAGCGCGCGCTGAACAAGACCGTGATCATGGTCAGCCACGACATCGACGAAGCGATCAAACTGGGCGACAAGATCGCCATTTTCCGCGCCGGCAAACTGCTGCAGATCGACCACCCGGACACCCTGCTCGCGCATCCGGCGGATGACTTCGTCAGCAACTTCGTCGGCCAGGACAGCACCCTCAAGCGTCTGCTGTTGGTGAAGGCCGAAGACGCGGCGGACAACGCGCCGTCAGTGAGCCCGGAAACCCCGGTGGCCGATGCGCTGGAATTGATGGACGAGCATGATCGCCGTTATGTCGTGGTGACTTGCGCCGAGAATAAGGCGCTGGGTTACGTGCGCCGTCGCGACCTGCATCGCCAGACCGGCACCTGCGCGCAATTCCTGCGTGAGTTCAACGCCACCGCAGCGTACGACGAGCACCTGCGCATCCTGCTGTCGCGCATGTACGAGTTCAACCGCGCCTGGCTGCCGGTGATGGATGCCGAACGGGTGTTCCTCGGCGAGGTAACGCAGGAGTCGATTGCGGCGTACCTGAGCTCGGGACGTTCGCGGGGAATGAAGACCAATATCGTCTCGCCGGCTGAGACGGTGGTCGCATAATCCGTCTGCGTGGTTGAAACCCGATCCCTGCTCGCGAAAGCGCAATATCAGTCGACGCTGATGGCGGCTGTGAAAATGCCTTCGCGAGCAGGCTCGCTCCCACAGGATCTACGCAATTTTGCTGATCTTCACTGGGTGACAAAGAATCTCAACAGCCTCTCCTGCAAGCGCGTCGTCAATTCAGCTTCTTCAAGGTCCAAATCCCCCTTCAACACCCTCTCTCGACGCCAACGTCGCCGATGTTGCCGCCATCACACTTACCTGCGATCTAGCTGACAAAAGCGACGAACGTGCAGATATGTTTAACACTCGAAAATTCGCCGGGAACATCTCCCCGTCATCTCGGTCGGGTAAAAGGAGTGATGAACGCGACGCACGTCAGAAGCGTGCAAAAACGCGACATTTTTAGTTGATCTCGCGCCCCTCACGCCCTAAAGTTCGCGCCGAACGTCCATGCTGGAAACGATCCATCCGGCTCAAGTACTGACGACGAGACAGCAAGGCCAAGGGACATTTGGTCCAGATCGTTTGAGAGCGTAGCGAGCGCAGACAAGACAAGGCGGGAAGAGGCGAGGAAGCGGAGTTTACTGGTTGTAAATGAGCATTCCGAGCCTCTTCCCAACGCAGGATTGTCAAGCGCAGTAGCTCTCAAGCGATCTGGATGGCCTTTTTGCTTTCGGCGGCAATGCCTTGGGAAGTAGGCGAACCAAAGTGGGGATACGGAGGGCGTTCATGCACCCATTGTTTTTACGAGTTTGCCCATAGGAGCACCCAGCATGTCGATCCAGGTCGAAGACTATTTCGCGCGCGCTACATTCGACAAAATGAAGGCGTTCGCCGACAAACAGGAAACCCCGTTCGTGGTGATCGACACCGCGATGATCGCCCAGGCCTACGATGACCTGCGCGCCGGTTTCGAATTCGCCAAGGTCTACTACGCGGTCAAGGCCAACCCGGCCGTTGAGATCATCGACCTGCTCAAGGAAAAAGGTTCGAGCTTCGACATCGCCTCGATCTATGAGCTGGACAAGGTGATGGATCGCGGCGTCAGCGCCGACCGTATCAGCTATGGCAACACCATCAAGAAATCCAAGGACATCCGCTACTTCTATGAGAAGGGCGTGCGTCTGTTCTCCACCGACTCCGAAGCCGACCTGCGCAACATCGCCAAGGCTGCACCGGGTTCGAAAGTCTATGTGCGTATTCTCACTGAAGGCTCGACCACTGCTGACTGGCCGCTGTCGCGCAAATTCGGCTGCCAGACCGACATGGCCATGGACCTGCTGATTCTCGCTCGCGACCTCGGCCTGGTGCCGTACGGCATCTCGTTCCACGTCGGCTCGCAACAACGCGACATCAGCGTTTGGGACGCGGCGATCGCCAAGGTCAAAGTGATCTTCGAACGCCTGAAAGAAGAAGACGGCATCCACCTGAAGCTGATCAACATGGGCGGCGGCTTTCCGGCCAACTACATCACCCGCACCAACAGCCTGGAAACCTACGCCGAAGAAATCATTCGCTTCCTGAAGGAAGACTTCGGTGATGACCTGCCGGAAATCATCCTCGAGCCGGGCCGTTCGCTGATTGCCAACGCCGGTATTCTGGTCAGCGAAGTGGTACTGGTTGCACGCAAGTCGCGCACCGCCGTCGAGCGTTGGGTGTATACCGATGTGGGCAAGTTCTCCGGCCTGATCGAAACCATGGACGAAGCGATCAAGTTCCCGATCTGGACCGAGAAGAAAGGCGAGATGGAAGAAGTGGTGATCGCCGGCCCGACCTGCGACAGCGCCGACATCATGTACGAGAACTACAAGTATGGTCTGCCGCTGAACCTGGCGATTGGTGATCGCCTGTACTGGCTGTCGACCGGTGCGTATACCACCAGTTACAGCGCGGTCGAGTTCAATGGCTTCCCGCCGCTGAAGTCGTTTTACGTTTAAGGAGCAGCTGCAAGTTTTGAGCTGCTAGCTGCAAGTGAAAAGCCCATGACGTGTCATGGGCTTTTTTGTGATCCATGAATAACTGGAGATCCCTTGTGGGAGCGAGCCTGCTCGCGAAAGCGGTGAGTCAGTACAGATGTGGGTGACTGACACGACGACTTCGCGAGCAGGCTCGCTCCCACAGGGTTATGCGGTGCGGGTCAGTTCATCTGCACGCCGCTGGTACCGAGTTGCCAAAGCCTGAATCCGCAAATCTGTCGCATCAGCCAGCGTCTGACTCGCCACCCGCAGAAAATTCAGATTTCCGGCGGCCAAGGCTTTCTCAAGCCAATCGACCGCCTCATCAATCCGCCCCTCATCCGCTAAAACTGCAGCAAAACTGAATTGCCCACGAAAATCCCCACCCTCAGCCGAGCGCCGATACCATTCACGCGCCGCAACTGGATCCGCCGGACACACCTGCCCTTCCTCCAGATAACGCCCCAGCAGATTCATCGATTTCGCATGGCCCAACTCAGCTGCGCACCGGTACAACGCCAGCGCCTGCTGATGATCAACCGTCACCCCGCGCCCGGTCGCCTGCAGGTTGGCCAGGTTGTACATCGCCCAGTCCAGCCCCGCCTCGGCGGCGATTCGATAATGCTGCGCCGCCACCGAGGCATCCGCCGCACAGCCCCAACCATGCTCATGACAACGCCCGAGCATGTTGCGCGCCATCAGGTGCCCGCGACCGGCGGCAATAGCGAACCAGCGCAGCGCCAATGGCTGATCCTGGGCGATGCCATGGCCATCCAGCAGGATCTGCCCAAGCAACGCCTGCGCTTCAACCTCGCCCTCGCCCGCCGCGAGCAAAATCGCCTGAGCAGCGCGGGCCGGGCTTTCTTCAAGCATCGCCGCCAGCCCGGCGGCGTCGAGGACTTCCTCGCGGCGCAACTGGAAACTCATACCTCGACCCAACGCCGTAGCAAGTTGTGATACGTGCCGGTGAGGCGGACAAGCGAAGGGTGATCGGGGACGTCCCGAGTCAACTGCTGAATCGCCCCGTCCATTTCGAACAGCAGCGCACGCTGGCTGTCTTCGCGCACCAGGCTTTGCGTCCAGAAAAACGACGCATAGCGCGCACCCCGTGTGACGGCGTTGACCTTGTGCAAACTGGTGCCCGGATACAACACCATGTCGCCGGCCGGCAGCTTCACTCGCTGGGTGCCGTAGGTGTCCTGAATCTCCAGTTCGCCGCCGTCGTAATCTTCCGGCTCGCTGAAAAACAGCGTCGCCGACAGATCGGTGCGCACCCGCTCGATGCTGCCCTTGGGCTGGCGCACGGCATTGTCGATGTGGAAATCGAAACTGCCGCCGGCCGTGTAGCAGTTCACCAACGGCGGGAAGACCTTGTGCGGCAATGCAGCAGACATGAACAGCGGATTCTTCCACAGCCGCTCGAGCATCGCCGCGCCGATTTCCTTGGCCAGGGGGTGGCCTTCGGGCAGTTGCAGATTGTGCTTGGCCTTGGCCGACTGGAAGCCGGCGGTGATCTTGCCGTCAGCCCAATCCGCTTGCTCCAGCGCCAGGCGGATACGCTGCACTTCGTCTTTTGCGAACAGCCCGGGAATGTGCAACAGCATGGCGATGTCACCTGATGGCAAGAAGGCGGCAATGGTATTGATTCTTATTGACCGTGTAAAACCCGCAAGACGAATGAACGGGCAGAAACCGTAAGGGCAAATTGTAAAGAATGTAAATTCAATGCGAATAACAATGTTTCGCAATTGATACGAATACCTGTTTACCCTATATTCCGCCGCCTCAAATCCTTGGGGAGGGGAATAAAAATGGCACGTCAACACGCACAATTACCGGTCAGTTCACCACGTCTGCTCGCCTCGGCAATCGGTGTCGCAATCACCGCCGGCTCCGCTGGGCAGATGGTCTTCGCAGCAGAAAAGACCGACAGCAAAGCGTCCGGCAACGCCATCGCCCTGGACGCCACCGCCATCACCGGCGAAGCCCAGGACTCGACGTCCTATCAGGTCGAAAAAGCCTCCTCGCCCAAGTACACCGCGCCGCTGGTCGACACGCCGCGCTCGGTCACTGTCATCCCGCAACAAGTGCTCAAGGACACCGGCGCGCTGAACATGCAGGACGCCTTGCGTACCGTGCCGGGCATCACTTTCGGCGCCGGTGAAGGCGGCAACCCGCAGGGCGATCGTCCGTTCATTCGCGGCTTCGACGCCCAGGGCGACACCTATCTGGACGGCGTGCGCGACACCGGTTCGCAGAGCCGCGAAATCTTCGCCGTGGAAAACATCGAAGTCAGCAAAGGCCCGAACTCGGCGATTGGCGGTCGTGGCGCCGCCGGCGGCAGCATCAATCTGGTGAGCAAGAAAGCTCATCTGGGCAACTCGTTCGACGGCGGCTTCACCTACGGCTCCGACCAGACCCAGCGCTACACCCTCGACGGCAACTACCAGTTCAGCGACAGCGCTGCCGGCCGTCTCAACCTGATGAGCCACGAGAGCAACGTCGCCGGTCGCGACAAGGTCGATTACGACCGCTGGGGCATCGCGCCGTCGCTGGCCTTCGGCCTGGGCACCGATACCCGCGTAAACCTCGACTACTACCATCTGGAAAGCAACGACACCCCGGACTCGGGTATCCCTTACACCATCCCTACCGGTGGATCGGCCGCGCGCACCAAGTCCAACCCGGACAAGCCGTACGCCGGTGGCGATCACGACAATTTCTATGGTCTGGATCGCGACTTCCGCAAGGGCCGCACCGACACCGCGACCTTCGCCATCGAGCACGACCTCAACGACGCGCTGACCCTCAAGAACACCCTGCGCCACGGCACCAGCATGCAGGATTACATCCTGACCCAGCCGGACGACAGCAAGGGCAACGTCAACAACGGCAGCGTCTGGCGCCGGGCCAACACGCGGGTGAGCAACACCGAAACCACCACCAACCAGACCGATCTGTTCGGCACCTTTTACGTGGCCGGTTTCAAGAACAGCTTCTCCACCGGGGTTGAGTACACCCGCGAGCAGAGCGAGAAATCCTCGTACAACGTCAACACCGACACCACGCCGCGCACCAGCGCTGTCACTACCAACTGCAACCCGGGCCTGATCGGCGCGGCCAGCGGTTACAACTGCACCTCGCTGTCTAACCCGAATCCAAACGACCCGTGGAACGGCGCGATCTCGCGCAACTACGCCGGCACCGACACCCAGGCCGACACCTACGCGCTGTACGTGTTCGACACGCTGGAGTTATCCGAACAATGGCTGGTGAACATGGGCCTGCGCTACGACCATTTCGACACCGACTACAAGACCTACAACGCCGCCGGTACCACCACCTCCAAGGGTGATGACACCAGCGAATTCGTCACCGGCCAGTTCGGCGTGGTCTACAAGCCGGCGGAAAACGGCAGCATCTACGCGTCCTATGCAACCTCGGCGACGCCGCCGGGCAACACCCTGGGCGAAGGCCAGGAAGGCAACCCGCTGGGCGGCACACCGGATCGCAGCGGCAACCTGCTGAGCAGCGACATGGAGCCGGAAACCACCAAGAACTACGAGATCGGCACCAAGTGGGACCTGCTCAACGATCGCCTGTCGCTGACCGCCGACATCTTCCGTACCGAGAAGGAAAACGCTCGCGTGCAGGTCGACACCAGTTCCTACGAAAACGCCGGCAAGACCCGCGTGCAAGGCTTCGAACTGTCGGCCAGCGGCAAGATCACCGACAAGTGGCAGGTGTTCGCCGGTTACGCCTTCATGGACAGCGAACAGGTTGATGGTGGCCCGCTGGGTCGCGCCAACGACGGCAACGATCTGCCGAACACACCGAAAAACAGCGCCAGCCTGTGGACCACGTATCAGGTCACGCCGAAGCTGACGATCGGTGGTGGCGCGTTCTACGTCGACGACGTCTACGGCAGTGTCGCCAACACAACGATGGTCGATTCGTACGTGCGTTACGACGCGATGGCGGCCTACAAGCTGACCAAGAACGTCGACCTGCAACTCAACGTGCAGAACCTGACCGACGAAACCTATTACGACAAAGCCTTCTCGACCCACTTCGCCAACCAGGCGGCGGGACGCACGGCGCTGTTGAGTACCAATTTCCACTTCTGACCGATGTGAGAACCTGTGGGAGCGAGCTTGCTCGCGAAAGCGGTGGCTCAGTGAAGTCGATGCTGACTGACACGACGCCTTCGCGAGCAAGCTCGCTCCCACATGAGATCTGCGAAACGGATCAGGCCCCGTTCACTCAGTTGAACGGGGCTTTTGTGTGTTACGCAAAACGCTTCTTGATAACCCACGGCATAATGCGCGCCGTGATGACAATTTCCGAACGGACGGCGAGTGACGTGTTGAAGAAAACCCTGTTCCAGTTGCACTGGTTTTTTGGCATCACTGCAGGGCTGGTGCTGGCCCTGATGGGCATCACCGGCGCGGCCTATTCGTTTCAGGACGAGATCTTGCGCGCGCTGAATCCGTCCGTTCTGCAGGTGGAAAAACAGGTCGCCGGCGTGCTGCCGCCAGTGGAACTGGTGGAGCGCATTGAAGCCGCCTCCGGCAAGAAAGTCGCGATGCTCTGGGTCGAGACCGACAGCGGTCACGCCGCACGCGTTTACTTCACCCCACCCAAAGGCGAACGGCGTGGCGAGATGCGCTACTTCGATCCGTACACCGCCGAGTTCAAGGGCGACGCCACTGGCCAGGACTTCTTCGGCCTGATGCTGCAACTGCACCGCTTCCTCGCCATGGGCGACACCGGGCGCAACATCACCGGCGCCTGCACCTTGATGCTGCTGTTCTTCTGCCTCTCCGGCCTTTATCTGCGCTGGCCACGCCAGTGGAACAGCTGGCGCGTGTGGTTGACCCTGGACTGGAAAAAGAAGGGCCGCGCGTTCAATTGGGATCTGCATTCGGTGGCCGGCACTTGGTGTTTGCTGGTGTATCTGCTGCTGGCGTTGACCGGTTTGTCATGGTCGTACGAGTGGTACAACAAAGGCCTGACCCGACTGCTTTCCGATGCACCGCAAAACGAACGCGTGCGTGGCGGTCGCGGCCCGGCGCCAGAAGGTCCGGCACCGACCGCCGACTACGCAGCGATGTGGAGCAGCATCTACAGCGCTGCCGGCCCGGGTCTGGCCGCGTACAACATTCGCATGCCGGCGGTGGCCGGCCAGCCGGCGACGGTGTTCTACCTGCTCGACAGCTCGCCCCATGACCGCGCGCTGAACCAGATCACCCTCGACCCGGCCACCGGCGTAGTCAAACGCGTCGACCGCTATGCCGACAAAAGCTTCAAGGCACAATTGCTGACCAGCATTTATGCGCTGCACGTCGGCAGCTATTTCGGCCTTGTCGGGCGCATTATCGTAACGATTGCGGCGGTGTGCATGCCGCTGTTTTTCATCACTGGGTGGCTGCTGTATCTGGATCGCCGGCGCAAGAAAAAGCAGATCAAGGATGCCCGCCAAGGCCTCGCGCAACCGTCCGCCGATGCTTCGGCATGGCTGATCGGTTTCGCCAGTCAGAGCGGTTTCGCCGAGCAACTGGCGTGGCAGACTGCCGGGCAATTGCAGGCCGCCGGGCTGCCGGTCAACGTGCAGCCGCTGGGCAATCTCAGCGAACAGGATCTGCGTGATTCGAACAACGCGTTGTTCGTGGTCAGCACCTTCGGCGACGGCGAAGCGCCGGACAGCGCCCGCGGTTTCGAACGCAAAGTGCTGGCCAAGGCCTCGACACTCGACAGCCTCAACTACGCCGTCCTCGGCCTCGGCGATCGGCAGTACGCGCACTTCTGCGGCTTCGCCAAACGCCTGCATCAATGGCTCGGCGAACACGGCGGCAAGACTCTGTTCGCCCCGGTGGAAGTCGACAGCGGCGATCCTTACGCGCTGCGTCACTGGCAAACGCAACTCGGCCAGCTCACCGGACAGGCGCCGAGCGAAACCTGGCAAGCACCCAGCTACGACAACTGGACACTGGTCCGGCGCGACCTGATGAACCCCGACAGCAGTGGCGCGCCGGTCTACCTGCTCGGCCTCAAAGCCCCGGACACGCGCAGCTGGCTGGCCGGTGACCTGGTCGAAGTGCTGCCGCGCAACTGCCCGTGGGCCATCGAGCATTTCCTCGACGGCCTCGGCATCCGTGGCGAAACTCAGGTGAAGGTCAATGGTATCGACGAACCACTGGAAGTGGCCCTCGCCTCACGCCAACTGCCCGAACACCGCGCGCATCTGGTGGGCCTGCATGCGCAGTCGCTGGTCGACGCGATGGTGCCGCTGGCGATGCGCGAATACTCGATTGCCTCGATTGCCGCTGACGGCGTGCTGGAACTGATCGTGCGTCAGGAACAGCACAACGACGGCAGCCTCGGCATCGGCTCCGGCTGGCTCACCGAACACGCGCCAGTGGGCGGCAGCATCAGCCTGCGCGTGCGGCGCAACAGTGGCTTCCACCTGCCGAACGAGCCGGTGCCGATGATCCTGCTGGGCAACGGCACTGGCCTGGCCGGCCTGCGCAGCTTGCTCAAGGCACGCATTGCCGACGGTCAGCAACGACAGTGGCTGCTGTTCGGCGAGCGTAACCGCGAGCACGACTTCCTCTGCCGCGCCGAGCTGGAAGAGTGGCTGGTCAATGGTGATCTGGCGCGGCTGGACCTGGCGTTTTCACGGGATCAGGCTGAAAAGGTTTATGTGCAGGATCGCTTGCGTGAGTCTGCGGATGAATTGAAGAAATGGTTGGCAGATGGTGCTGTCATCTATATCTGCGGCAGCCTTCAGGGGATGGCCTCAGGCGTCGACCAGGCCCTCAACGATATCCTCGGCAGCGCCGAAGTCGAACGCCTGATCGAACAGGGCCGCTATCGCCGGGATGTTTACTGACCCAACACCATCCCCCTGTGGGAGCGAGCCTGCTCGCGAAGGCGATTTAACAGTCGACATTGGTGTTGGCTGTAAGTCCGCTTTCGCGAGCAGGCTCGCTCCCACAGGGGACGCGGTGCTCAGACCGGTTGGAGTTTCTGTTCGAAAACAGCGATGCCATCCAGATCCCGCAACACCACACTCATCTCGCCGCTCTGCCCGTCGATATTCACCTCGCCAAAAAACTGAAATCCGGCAAACGGCGAGGTGTTCTGTGCGGGCGGTGCTTTCTCGAACACCACCTCAGGCCCGAACGTCTTGTCCAACGGATTCGGCCCGAAGCTGCCGGCATTCAGCGGCCCGGCGACGAACTCCCAGAACGGTTCGAAATCCTGAAACGCGGCACGGTCCGGGTGGTAGTGATGCGCCGCGCAGTAATGCACGTCCGCCGTCAGAAACACGAAATTGCGCACCTGCTGCGCACGTAGAAATCCGAGCAATTCGGCAATTTCCAGCTCACGCCCCTGCGCCGGGCCAGGGTCTCCGTTGGCCACGGCTTCCCAACGCGCCACGCCTGGGCTTACCTCGCCGTCCGGGACGCCAAGGCCGATGGGCATGTCGGCGGCGATGACTTTCCACTGCGCCTTCGATGCCTTCAATTCGTGCTTGAGCCAATCCAGTTGCTCACGGCCGAGAAACGGTTTTGCCGCGCCAAGGTTGTCGTCATTGGCTTCGCGATAGCTGCGCATATCCAGCACAAATACGTCGAGCATCGGCCCGTAGCTGAGCTTGCGATAAATGCGCCCGCCAGCGTCCGCCGCCTGCAAACGCATCGGCGCGTATTCCAGCCACGCCTGCCGGGCGCGACCGACCAGCTTGTGGATATCTTTCTCCTGATAGCGCTCATCCAGTTGCTTGCCCGGTGACCAGTTGTTGACCACTTCGTGATCGTCCCACTGCCAGATCTGCGGCACTTCGGCGTTGAAGCGGCGGATGTTTTCGTCCATCAGGTTGTAGCGATAGTTGCCACGATAATCGTCGAGGGTCTGCGCGACTTTGCTCTTGGCTTCTGTGGTGATGTTGCGCCAGATGCGCCCGCTTTCGGTGGTCAGTTGCGCGGGCACCGGGCCGTCGGCATAAATGGTGTCGCCGCTGTGGATAAAGAAGTCCGGCAAGCGCAAGCGCATGGCTTCGTAGATGCGCATCCCGCCGATGTCCGGGTTGATCCCGAAGCCCTGGCCGACGGTGTCACCGCTCCAGACAAAACGGATGTCGCGTTTTGTCGTTGGCACGCTGCGCAAATGGCCGAACCACGGTTCACTGGCGACGCCGCTCTGGGCGTCTTCGAAGTGCACGCGATAGAAAATCGCCTGGTTGGCCGGCAGGCCGTTGAGTTCGACGCGGGCGGTAAAATCGCTGCGCGCATCGGCCAGCGGCGAGACGAATTTGCGCGGGTTGCCGAACAGGCTGCCGGTGTCCCACTCCACCACCATGCGCGCCGGGCGATCGCTGCGGCTCCAGATCATCGCGCGGTCGCCGAGCAGGTCGCCGGACTGCACGCCGTCGGTGAGCTGCGGACGATCCTTGACCGAAGCAATCACCGCCGGCGCCAGCCCCGGCAGCAACAGCCCGGCACCCACCGCTTGCATGACGCGACGCCGGCCGAGATTGAAATCGCTCATGGTGTTCTCCCTGCAAAAGGGAAAACTTAAGCATGCCTATATGAACTCGCCATGACACCAGACACCCCGTAGTTCCAATGTGGGAGCAGGCTCGCTTGCTCCCACCATTGATCGCGGTCCGTCTGAGTAACCGCGACTGAATGTGGGAGCGGGCTTGCTCGCGAAGACGTTGTGTCAGGCGATACTTTTTATCTGCCACTCCGCTTTCGCGAGCAGGCTCGCTCCCACAGGGATTTGGTGTTGTCGGTCAGGCCTTGGCAGGTTCCAGCGCCAACTCGACAGCCTCAGGCCTTTTGAGCAGCGCATACACCACCGCCGTGACCAGGCTCCCCGCGACAATCGCCAGCAGATACAGCAGTGCATGGTTGATCGCATTGGGAATCGCCAGCACGAACAAGCCACCGTGCGGCGCCATGAGTTTGCAGCCGAAGTACATCGACAAGGCACCGGTCAACGCGCCACCGGCGATGCTCGCCGGAATCACCCGCAGCGGGTCTTTCGCGGCAAACGGAATCGCCCCTTCGGAGATAAAGCACAGGCCCAGCACGAAAGCCGCTTTGCCGGCCTCGCGTTCAGTCTGGGCAAACTTGCGCCGCGCAATGAACGTCGCAATGCCCAGACCAATCGGCGGCACCATGCCGGCGGCCATGGTCGCGGCCATCGGTGCGTAACTCTGCGAGGCCAGCAGCCCCACCGAAAACGCATAGGCCGCCTTGTTGATCGGCCCACCGAGGTCGACGCACATCATGCCGCCGAGCAACACGCCGAGCAGAATCGCGTTGGTGGTACCCATGCTGTCGAGGAACTGCGTAAGCGCGGCGAGCATGCCGGCGACCGGTTTGCCGACCACGTAAATCATCACCAGGCCGGTGACCAGACTGGCCAGTAACGGGATGATGAGAATCGGCTTCAGCGCTTCCAGGCTCTGCGGCAATTTCACATAGCGGGCGATGGCTTTGGCGGCGTAACCGGCAATGAAACCAGCAATGATCCCGCCGATGAATCCGGCGCCCAGAGTGCCTGCGAGCAAGCCACCGATCATCCCCGGCGCAAGGCCCGGGCGGTCGGCAATCGAGTAGGCGATGTAACCGGCCAACAGCGGCACCATCAGCTTGAACGCGGTTTCGCCGCCGATCTGCATCAACGCCGCCGCCAGCGTGCCTTCTTCCTTGTACGCGGTGATGCCGAACACGAAGGACAACGCGATCAGCAAACCACCCGCCACCACCATCGGCAGCATGTACGACACACCCGTGAGCAGGTGTTTGTAGACGCCGGTTTTTTCCGACTTGGCCGGAGCCTTGCCGTCGCTTGCCGCACTTTCGACAGCGCCTTCGGCCAGGGCTTTTTTCAGGGTCGCTTCGGATTGCTTCAGGGCAACGCCAGTGCCGCAGCGATAGATTTTCTTGCCGGCGAAACGCTCGGTGGCAACGTCGATATCCGCCGCCAGCAACACCACGTCTGCGTCGGCGATGGCCGTTGCGCTGAGCGGGGTTTTCGCGCCCACCGAGCCTTGGGTTTCGACCTGCAATTCATAGCCCAGGCGCTTGGCAGTCTGCTGCAACGCTTCGGCGGCCATGAAGGTGTGGGCGACGCCGGTCGGGCAGGCCGTGATGGCGACGATGCGTGGCGCACGTGGCGCGTCAATCGCCGGTTCGACTGCGCTGGCGACGTAGACTTCGGCTTCTTCAGCACCACGACGCAGCACCGCTTCGACATCCTGCAAGGCCTGCGCCGGAGCGATCTGGAACACGCGCTTGCCGACGAAGCGACTCATGTCCACCGCGCCAGTGGTGACCAGCAAGACCCACTCGGCGGCTTCGATGGTTGCCGCCGACAATTCGCGTTCCGGGTGTGCCGGATCGACCACTTCAACGCTGGTGCTCCAGCCCTGACGCTGCGCCGCTGCATCGAGCAGACGCGCGCACAGCACACTGGTGACCATGCCGTTCGGGCAAGCCGTAACAATGGCTAACTTCATGACAAACCCTCTTATTGTTCTGTCAGGGGGCGCACGCGCACGCCCTGTTCGAGCTGCGCCAGTTGCGCTGCGTCGTTGATGCCAAAACCGATCTGGGTCACCGCCATTGCCGCAATCGCGGTGGCGGTGCGCAGGGTTTGCTCGGGGGTGTCGGCGCTAAGCAGACCGTGGAGCATGCCCGCCAGCAAGGAATCGCCGGCACCGACCGTGCTGGCCACGCTGACTTTCGGCGGCGAGGCATGCAGGGCCGAGCCGACACTGAACCAGTTGACCCCGTCGGCGCCGTGGGAGATCACCACGTGCTCGATGCCTTGCGCATGCAAACGTGCGGCGGCTTGTGCTTCGGCGATCGGCGAGACCACTTCGCAGCCGAGGGCGTGGGCCAGTTCTTCGGTGTTCGGCTTGATCAGCCAGGGGCTGGCCTGCAACGCAGCGCGCAAGGCTTCGCCGCTGGAATCGAGGGCGACTTTCAAGCCGAGCGCGTTCAACCTTTCAATCAGCTCGCGCAACCATTGCGCGGTGACGCCACGCGGCAGACTGCCGGCGACCACCACCGCATCGTGCCCCGGTGCGATCTGCTGCAAGCGATCAAGCAAGGCTTGCTGCGCCGTTGCATCAACCACCGGGCCAGGCCCGTTGATGTCGGTGATGCGCCCGTCCTGTTCGGCGACTTTGATGTTGCTGCGCGTCTCGCCCGGCACGCGGATGAACGCGTCGACGAAACCGCGCTTGGCGAACAGGGTTTCGAACGCTTGCTGATTGTCTTCGCCGAGAAAGCCGCTGACGGTGACCTGATGGCCGAGATCCGCCAGCACCTGGGCGACGTTGACGCCTTTGCCCGCAGCGTGGGTGTGCATCTCCTCGCTGCGATTGACCTGACCGGCATCGAGCCGTGACAGCTCAACGGTGAGGTCGAGTGCCGGGTTGAGAGTCAGGGTAAGAATCTTGGCCATTACAGGGCCTCCACTAATGCGCGCACTTCATTCGCGCTGCCCACGGCCAGGGCCTGTTGGGCGAGGGTTTGCGCCTGGGTCAGGCTGAGTTCACGGATGCGCGCCTTGACTTCGGCAATGCTGCGCCCGGACACGCTGAGTTCGTCGACACCGAGGCCAACCAGCACCGGCACCGCCAGCGGATCAGCCGCCAGCTCGCCGCAGACACCCACCCATTTGCCATGTGCATGGGCGGCGCGCACGGTGATGTCGATCAGTTGCAGGACCGCCGGGTGCAAGCCGTCCGCTTGTGCAGACAGGGTCGGGTGACCACGGTCGATGGCCAGGGTGTATTGGGTCAGGTCGTTGGTGCCAACGCTGAAGAAGTCGACTTCCTTGGCCAGTACCGGCGCGAGCAATGCGGCGGACGGCACCTCGATCATGATCCCCAGTTGCAGGTCGGCGACTGGAATTTCCAGACGCAGGCGTTCGGTCATGTCGCGGGCCTGGCGCCATTCTTCGACGCTGCCGACCATCGGGAACATGATCCGCAGCGGACGGTTGTCGGCCGAGCGCAGCAAGGCGCGCAGTTGCGCTTCCATGATCTGCGGACGCTGCAGGGTCAGGCGGATGCCGCGCACGCCGAGGAACGGGTTTTCTTCCTTGGCGATCGGCCAATACGGCAGCGGTTTGTCGCCGCCGACATCGAGCGTGCGCACCACCAGCGGCCGTCCAGCCAGACCATCGAGGACGCGACGGTATTCGGCTTCCTGGGTTGCCTCGTCCGGTGCCTGCGGGTGGGCCATGAAAATCAGTTCGGTGCGCAGCAGACCAATGCCTTCGGCGCCCTGCTCCACCGCGCTGGTCACGCCTGCGCTTTCGCCGATGTTGGCGAACACTTCGACGGCGTGGCCGTCGGTGGTGTGTGCCGGTTGATGGCGTTGTTCGGCGGCGATCTTCAGGCGTTGCTCGCGGGTGTCGCGCTCTTCAGCGGCACGCTTGAGGGTCGCGGCATCGGCGTCGACATGCAGACGGCCACGCTGACCGTCGAGCAATAGCGGCGTGCCCGGCTCGAGCAACAGCACCGCTGCACCCGCGCCGACCAGTGCTGGAATACCGAGCGCGCGGGCGACGATGGCGCTGTGCGCGGTAGCACCGCCGCGCGCGGTGAGAATCCCTGCCACTCGCGCAGGATCCAGGCGCGCGACATCGGACGGGCCGACTTCGTCCATCACCAGAATGTACGGTTGCTCAGGTTCGTTCGCGGTTTGCACGCCACACAGCTGCGCCAGCACCCGGCGACCGATGTCACGCAGATCGGCGGCACGCTCGGCGAGCAAAGCGTCCTGCAGCGATTCCTGCTGTTTGGCGGCGGCTTCGATCACCGCCATCCACGCCGCTTCGGCGCTTTCACCTTGCTTGAGGCGGGTGTCGACTTCGTCGGTCAGATCCGGGTCGTCGAGCATTTCCTGGTGAGTGATGAAAATCTCGCGAATGGCCTTGGCCTTGCTGCGTTCGATCAAGCCTTGGATGTCGCGGCGCACGTCGCTCAGCGCTTGCTTGAGGCGCTCGCGCTCGATCGCGGCAGATTCGCCGCGCAACGGGTAATCGATGGCTTGCAGCACCTGAATGTGCGCAGGGCCGATGGCGATGCCCGGTGCGGCAGGAATCGCCTGCAACAGGCTGCCGGAGGCCGGCGCGATCAATACTTCGGCGATGTCGGCGATCACTTCGCGCTGCTGACTCACGGCCGGCAGCGGCTCGACTTCCTCACCGAGGCCTTCTTCAATCGCCGCGAGCAGGGCCGGCAAGGCATCGGCGGCGATGCTCGGCTCGGCGATCAGCTCCAGCACCTGACCGCGGCGGGCGCCGAGACTGAGCAGTTTGCTCAGGCTCTTCACCGACACGGCGCTGTCCTGGCTGTCGACGATGCGCACGCGGATTTCGCCATCAAAACTCTTCGCCAGTTGCGCAAGAATCTTCGCTGGTCGTGCGTGCAAACCATGGGCATTGGCCAGGGCAATACGTGCACTCGGCCAGTCGGCCGGCAGTTCACCGCCGAGCACTTCGAGAACTTTGCGGCTGCTGGTGGCGCGGCCCAATTCGTGGCCGCGACCTTCGATCAGCAACGCGCACAAACGCTCGAGCAACGCCTGATGCGCTTCGCCCAGACTGGCGAGGCAGAACAGTCCGCTGAGCGGCTGGCCGAGGTAGCGCATCGGTTTGTCCGGGGTGACGAACGCCAGTCCCGGACGCTTCACGGTCTGCTCGCTGTGCAGCCACCACAGGCCATCGCCCAGTGGCAGCGCTTCGACTTGCTGCAACACGCCGGCAAAGCCGTTGCTCACACAATCGGCCTGACGCAGCAGACGTGCGCCGCGCCAGACCAGTTCTTCGAAATCGTCGGCCGACACGCCGAGGCCGATCATCTGCGCATCCAGCGCCAGTTCCTGCGGCGCGCCTTGCAACAGTTTAAGCAGCGCTTCGGGGGAGCTGGCGCGACGCAGGGCCTGGCCCAGATCGGTCTCGCCGAGGGCGCGGGTCAGCAGTTGCAGCAGGCGCAGGTGTTCGTCGGATTTCGCCGCGATGCCGATCGCCAGATAAACGATCTGGCCATCGCCCCAGTCGACGCCGTCGGGAAACTGCATCAGGCGCACGCCGGTGGCGAATACCTGATCGCGGGTTTCCGGGGTGCCGTGGGGAATGGCGATGCCTTGACCGAGAAAGGTCGAGCCCTGGGCTTCCCGGGCCTGCAGGCCGGCGAGGTAGCCGTCGGCAACCAGACCGTCGGCGACCAGATGACTGGCCAGCAATTGCAGGGCAGCGGGTTTATCCACGGCCGACTGGCCCATGGATATCTGCTCTATAGTGAGCTCGAGCATGCGATCTCCTTTTTGGCGCAGTTCAACGCCAGGTATTGTTTTGAATGGTTCACAGCTTAGGCGCTCTGCCGCGCTTTTCAGCGGCAGTTTTGGCGGTTTCACGGCAGGACCGTCCAAAGGCGTCTAAAACGTAGAAAATACGCTTGCTGAAACGTTTAATCTAGATTGATCGGCACGTTACTCGATAATGTCTCATCCTTGAAGTCCAACTGGTCGGATCTGCCCAGGCAATAAGTCGACTGCCCTTATCGGGTAGGATTGGCGAAAATGTCGCGGCATGCTCGAAAAAACAAGGAAATACCGGGTTGAAACTCAGTGATATCGCGCGGTTGGCCGGCGTCTCCGTCACCACCGCCAGCTACGTCATCAACGGCAAGGCCGAACAGCAACGCATCAGCAACGCGACCGTCGAGCGCGTGCGCGCGGTGGTCGATCTGCATGGCTTTACGCCCAATCCGCAAGCGGCCGGCCTGCGCAGTCGGCATACGCGCACCCTGGGTTTTATCCTGCCGGATCTGGAAAACCCCAGTTACGCGCGGATCGCCAAGTTGCTCGAACAAGGCGCGCGGGCGCGCGGTTACCAATTGCTGATCGCCAGTTCCGACGATGCGCCGGACAGCGAGCGCCAGTTGCTGCAACTGTTCCGCGCCCGCCGTTGCGATGCGCTGATCGTCGCCAGTTGCCTGCCGGCCGGTGATGACAGCTATCGGCAGTTGCAGGCCAAGGGTCTGCCGATCATCGCCATCGACCGGGTCATGGAGCCGGAGCATTTCTGCTCGGTGATCAGCGACGACCGCGAGGCCAGCCTGCATCTGACCCAGAGCCTGCTCGATCCGCAGCCAAAGCAGATCGTGCTGCTCGGCGCCCGCCCGGAGCTGAGCATCAGCCAGGAGCGTGCCGCCGGTTTCCGCGCAGCGCTCAAAGACTTCAAAGGTGAGGTGCTGGTCGAGCACGCCGAGTCGTTCAGCCGCGAGTGCGGCAAGCAATTGATGGAAGAACTCCTGCAGCGGCTGGGGCATTTGCCTGACGCACTGGTGACCACCTCATACGTGCTGCTGCAAGGCGTGTTCGATGCGCTGCATGATTTCCCGCTGAAATCGCGGCCGCTGCGCCTCGGCACGTTCGGCGACACGCAGTTGCTGGATTTCCTGCCGCTGCCGGTCAACGCCATGTCCCAGCAACACCAGTTGATCGCCGACAAGGCGCTGGAACTGGCGCTGGCCGCCGTGGAGCAGGACGACTACCAACCGGGCGTGCAAGCCATTGCGCGGACCTTCAAGCAGCGTATTCATCGGGACTGAAGCGTGGAGCTGATCGACAGCCACACCCACCTCGACTTCCCCGACTTCGACGCTGATCGCGCCGAGTTGCTGGCCGAAAGCCGCGCTCTCGGCGTGCGGCGCATCGTCGTGCTGGGCGTGCATCAGGGCAACTGGCAACGGGTGTGGGATCTGGTGCAGAGCGATGCCCACCTGTACGCGGCGTTCGGATTGCACCCGGTGTTTCTCGATCAGCATCGCCCCGAAGATTTGAGCGCGCTGGGGGACTGGCTGACGCGCTTGCGCGGACATCGGCAGTTGTGTGCGGTGGGCGAGATCGGCCTGGATTACTTCATCGAAAACCTCGATCGCGAACGGCAACAGGCGTTGTTCGAAGCGCAGCTGCAACTGGCCGCGGACTTCGAGTTGCCGGCGCTGATCCACGTACGCCGCAGCCACGCAGCGGTGATCGCCACGCTCAAGCGCTTCAAGCTCAAACGCGCCGGCATCATCCACGCCTTCGCCGGCAGCCGCGAAGAGGCGCGGGAATACCTCAAGCTGGGGTTCAAACTGGGCCTCGGCGGCGCACCGACCTGGCCGCAGGCATTGCGCATGCATCGGGTGCTGCCGGAACTGCCGCTGCAATCGGTGGTACTGGAAACCGACTCACCGGACATGGCCCCCGCCATGTTCCCCGGCCAGCGCAACAGCCCGGCGCATCTGCCGGCGATTTGCGCTGCGTTGGCCGAGCTGATGAATATCACGCCTGAACAACTCGCCGCCGCCAGCACCGCCAACTGCTGCGAAGTCTTCGGCTGGTAACACCGCCGTCCCCTGTGGAAGCGAGCCTGCTCGCGATAGCGGTCTGTCAGTGACATCGCCAGTGCCTGATCCACCGCCTTCGCGAGCAGGCTCGCTCCCACATTTTTGATCCGGTTCCAGCTTTCAGACGCGAAACGCACTGATCAGTTGTTTGAGCTCAACCACCTGCGCCGACAGCGCGCGGCTGGCATCTTCGGTCTGGTGTGCGCCTTGTGCTGTGCGTTCGCCGGCGCGGTTGATTTCGACGATGTTCTGGTCGATGTCATGGGCCACGGCGGTCTGCTGTTCCACGGCAGCGGCAATCTGCTGGTTCTGGTCGACGATCATGCCCACCGCGCCAAGAATGTTTTCCAGCGCCTGCTGGACTTTTTCCGACTGGCCCACCGTGCCGTTGGCCATCTGATGGCTGACGCCCATGGCCTTCACCGCCGCGCCGACGCCGCCATGCAGTTTGGCGATCATCTGCTCGATTTCTTCGGTCGATTGTTGGGTGCGCTTGGCCAAGGTGCGTACTTCGTCGGCGACCACGGCAAAACCGCGCCCCTGCTCGCCGGCTCGCGCGGCTTCGATAGCGGCGTTGAGCGCCAGCAGGTTGGTCTGTTCGGCGATGCTCTTGATCACTTCCAGTACACGGCTGATCGACTGGCTGTCGCTGGCCAGTTGATTGATCACCAGCACCGACTGGTCGATTTCGCTGGCCAGTGCGGCAATGCTGCCCTGTTGCGATTCCACCAGGCCGCGCCCGCTGAGGGTTTCGTCATTGACGCTGTGGGCGCTGCTCACCGCAGCGGCGGCACTGCGAGCGACTTCCATTGAGGTCGCCGACATCTGGTTCATCGCCGTCGCCACTTGTTCGATCTGCGAGCGCTGCCCGGCCACGGCCTGATTGCTCTGCGCCGAGACGCTTTCGACCTGTCCGGCCTGTCGCTCGACTTCGCCAACGGTGTGGCCCACGCGTTCGATCAAGTCGTGAATCTTCTTCACCGTACCGTTGAACACCTCGCCCAACTCGCCCAGCTCATCACGGCTGCTGGCCTTGAAGTTGACGGTCATGTCACCGGCCGCAACCTTGTTCATCATCGCGCCCAGGCTTTTCAGGGTGGTGCGGGTCGAGGCGTAGAAACCGCCATAAAGATAGAAAATCAGCACCAACACCACCGAAAGCGCCGAGGCTTGCAGAATCATGTGCGTGCGGTTCTGCGCCAGACGCTGCTGCAACTGGCTGTCGAGAAATTTCAGCGTGGCCTGATTGAGCTGGTAGGTGTGTTCCATCAGCCCGGTGACCTGATCGTAAAATGCCTGCCACGGCGCATCGAGGGTGTCGGCCATCACCACTTGTTCTTCGAACAGCTCGCTGGCCTGTTTGAGCGAAGCCTTGCTGCTGTCGGCCTGGGCGCTGAGGGATTCGCGTGCAGCGCTGCTGGAACCGAGGGCGTCCTGCAGTTTCAGAGCGTACTCGGCCTGGAGTTTTTCAATCTGCACCAGCAGCTCGTCAAAACGCGTGCTGGAGGAACTGTTGAGAAAGCCCTGGCCCAACGAATACGAGCCCATCGCCCGGCCTTCGCCGAGGGTTTGCGTGACGCTGGGGGTGATCAGCGTCACCAGTTCGCTGAGCTGGCGAATGTCGCTCTGGTTATCGCGACTGAGGCCGGCCTGACTGGTGATGATCTGGCTGAAAATCTGCGCATTGGCCAGCAACTTGCCAATCAACGCGCTTTTGCTTTGCAGCGAGCTCTCCGCTTGCTGGGCCTTGAACGCGGCGATCATTTCATCGCGTTTCGCCTCGAACTGCTTGATCTGCTCCGGGTCCTCGGTCATCGCCGCCAGCCCTTCCAGGCGCGCGAGCAAAGCCTGCTCCAGCGTCTGGATCTGCGCTTCGACGTTGCCGGCCTTGCCGGACTGGCCGAGGGTGACGTCGATCTGCACCAGATTGTTCAGGGTCTCCAGATCGCGACGCAGGCTCAAGCTGCTGCCCAACAGGTCGAGGCTCTGCAGTTCGACGCGGGTGCCCTGAAATTCGCGATAGGAGTCGCGCACCAGATAGAAATTGGTCACCAGCATCGGCACTAGGAACAGCACGCTGATCAGGCTGAACTTCATGCCGAAGCTCAGACGGTTCATCAGCGAGACGGCGGGATAGAGCAAGCTCTTCACTGGAAGTCTCCCTTGGTTTTTCTTGTTTTTATTGGCAGGCGCGGGGCGACAGCAGATAGCCACTATCGGGCGCTATCTCTGTATAGCGTAAATCGGCGGGAGGTTTTGTAACTTATGGTTACTGATGAATGGTGGAACAGGGTTTTCAGGGCTGCGACGCAGCCCATCGGGGATAAATCCCCTCGCCACAATGAGTTTCACTCTGGCTCATCAGTGAACCAGAACCGTCCACAAGGCAAACCCGGCATACCACAGCACTGCCGCACGCAGCAGCAGTTCCCACAGGCAGTCGAGGGTGTTGATGCCGTCCGGGCCGACCACTGGCGGTGGAACTTCCCCGGCTGCCAGGCCGACCTTGTTGATCAACTGCGCAGCGCTGATGTTCCAGTTCAGCAGCTCATGCAGCATCACCCGGCTGACCGCGACGAAGTTGCCGACCAATGCCAGACTCGCCGCCAGCAAGCGCACCGGCACCCAATCGAAGGCATGACGCAACTGCGCAGCACGCTCGACCAGCGCCGGATTGCAGCCGTGCTCTTCGGCCAGCGCCAACAAGCGATAAGCCAATGCCGCCACCGGCCCGAGGAGGAAGTACCAGAAGATCACCGCGAAGAAACTCTGATACGCCTGCCACAGCAGATGCCCCTGCACTTGCTCAAGCAATTGCTCGCCACTGTCGGCGCAGATGTCCAGGTCGCGCTTGGCCACGTGCGCCGCCGCTTGCAGATCCTCACGACGCCAGGCATCGCGGAACGGCCCGAGGCCGCCGAGCAGATCGCCACGCCCGAGGCTGTAAATCACCACCAACAAGTGCACCGGCAGCGCCAGCAGACCGTAAGCCACCGGTTCCAGTACCAGCAACAACAGCGCCAGCAACGCCACCGGGAACAGCACCAGAATCGTCAGCACCAGCCATGGCTGCCTGGCCAGTCGATTGCTGTTTTCGAGTTTGTGCAGTTCGCGGATCCATCCGCCGTCGCGTTGAAGCCGATGGCGCAGGGCCGAAAACTTCTCGATCCACACCGCCAGCAGTAACACCAGAAAACTCATTGTCCTTCCTCTTTTGCCAGGGCTGCGCGGTAGCGTGCCCAGTCGAATGCCGGTCCCGGATCGGTCTTGCGCCCCGGAGCGATATCGCTGTGGCCACAGATACGCTGAGCGGTGATCGCCGGAAAGCGTTTCTGCAACTGCCGGGTCAGCGCAGTCAACGCGCGATATTGCTCGTCGGTGAACGGCAGATCATCGGTGCCTTCCAGCTCGATGCCGACGGAAAAATCGTTACAGGTTTCACGACCCTCGAACACTGAAACCCCTGCGTGCCACGCCCGCTCCAGACAAGAGACAAACTGGGTGACCTTGCCGTCACGTTCGATCAGAAAATGCGCCGAGACGCGCAGGTCAGCGATGCCTGCAAAGTACGGGTGTTCGGTGACATCCAGACGATTCTGGAAAAATTCCTGAACCTTGCCCGTGGCGAATTGCGCCGGCGGCAGGCTGATGTTGTGGATGACCAACAGGGACACTTCGCCCGTCGGGCGCTCATTGAAGTTGGGCGACGGGCAGATCTGCACGCCATGACACCACCCGCTCGCGGGATCCAACTGCATACCGATTCCTTCAACGCCGACCATGTGGGCGCCCAGTATGCCGCGATCCGCCCCCACCGCGCGATCACTTGCCGCGATTGAGTCGCCGCAGGTCGCCCAGCACCGATTCCAGTGCGCGGTCGAACAACAAGGTGTCATCCAGCGCACGCGCCACGCCACGGCTGAACGCCAGAGCGAGATCGGTGCGGCTGCGCTCCAGCACTTTCGTCCCGGTGCGGTCGACGAAGACATATTTGCCGGTCTCTTCGATGATCGCGGCGAGTTTGCAACGCAAGCTCTGTTCGTCGTCCTCGTCGAACACCACCCAATTGCCTACGCGCAACTGCTCGACCTGAGACAGCCCGGCAGCGTCTTGCGCCAGGCGCGGCGCCGGGGTGGCCGCTGCTTGGTCGGCGCTGTGCTGCAAGACCTCGGGCGTGACTTCGATCAGCGGCGTAACGCTGTGATCGGCGTCGTCGGAACGCTCCAGCACGCGTACGTGCAGAGCCTCCAGCTCGCTGAAGAATTCACTGGTGGCAAACGGATCGAACGCGGTGCTGCTGAGGCCATCGCGCAGCGATTTGAGCAGCCCCGGGACCAGTGCCAGCAGGCGCAGGCTGGATTCGCCGTCGTCATGGCGTTGCACGCTCCAGACCAACTGTTCCATGGTCTGCACGTCGGCGTGCCATTCGGCGGACTGATCGCCGTGCTTGAGACAGGTCAGCAACAGCACTTTGCTCCAGGCCTGCTGGACGAAACCCACCACCGTCGCCGGCAGCACTTTGCCCAGCAATGCCTGCTGTAACGCCTGCGCGACGCGCCGCTGAGCCAGCTCGGCCTTCGCCCGGCCTTCCTCGGCGTCCCGCAAACGTTGTTCAAGCAGTTCGGTGCGGCGACGTTCCTCCTGGGTGAAGGCGAGGAAGTCCGCGAGCAGTTCGGAGAAGATCGCCGGGTCGTCGACAAACTCGCTCAGCAAGCGCTGTACCACTTGCTCGATGCGCACGTAGAGGCTGTCGCGCTCAGCACCGTCGCAATCGCTCCAGCCCATTGCGGCCTCGGCGATTTCGTTGAGCAGGCGCCGCGCCGGGTGCGTGCTACGGCTGAAGAAACTTTTGTCCAGTACAGCGACCTTGAGCATCGGAATCTGTAATCGGCCGATCAGCGTCTTGAGCGCGTCAGGCACGTTGCGATCATCGAGGATGCAGTCGAAGACCATGGCGATCAGGTTGATCACGTCTTCGTCGGCGGTCGCGACGACGCGGGATCTGCCGCTTCTGACGCTGACCCGGGTCAGCAGTTGCTCGAGCTGGTGGCGCAGATCGAAATCCTCCTGAGCCTCGAGCGCAGGGACGTATTGCTGCAAGTGCGACAACAACCGCAGCAGGTCGCGGGTATTGATCGGATGCGCCGGGGCACCGGGCTCCAGGGTAGGTGTGACGCGGCCGCGCACGTGGGCGAGCAATTGCTGCATCGCTGCGAACACTTCCTCGATGCCTTCGTCCGCTGGCGGCTCGTCGAGATCTTCAATGAATGTGTCGCTATCGGCAGGCTCGACCATGCGACGAGCCACGGCGGGTTTCAGATGTGGCAACACGCCGGTCGCGAGCAGCAACTGATTGGCTTCGGCATACAGTTGCTCGGTGTCGGCCAGCACATAGCGTTCGAACAGTTTGAGCAGGATCAGCTTGACCTTGATCTCGACGCCGAGGTTACGTCCGGCCTGCAGGAAGTATTCGCAGAGCATCGCCGGGCTGAGGGGATTGTGCTGATCATCGAGACGCTTGCCGAGCATCGAGCTGAAACGTGCGGTCAGTTGATCGAGAGCGAAGCCGTCGCGCTTGAGCACACGACTGACCATGGTCTGCACGGCGACGGTGCGCTCCATGGCATCGGTGCGCGGCGCCGAATCTTCGACCACCAGCGTGCGTGGCAGGGTAATGGCGGCAGGATCGTATTGAGTGAGCCCGGCAAAGGCTTCGAAAAACAATTCAAGAAAACCGCGCTCGATGTTCTTGCGCTTGAGGCGCAGGTCGCGCATGGCTTCGAAAAAGATGTTCTGATCGACGTCGTTGCGCGCCCGGTCGGCCATTTCGAACAGGGTGTCATCAGCGTTATCGAACAATTCCTGCAAATCGTGGCGTAGCTGCTGCGCGGCCTTGTCGCGAACCTGCAGCAGAATCACCGGCAGGCGGGCAAGTGGCGAGTGGTCCGCCAGATCGGCAGTCGCCCGGTGCAAAGGCACCACTTTCCCGTCGTTGCGCATCCAAGCCTCCTGGAACGGTGATTCGGTTCGTCGCTTTGACACTGCTCCCGTGGAGTCGTTCGTCAAAGCCATGACGTCAAATACAAGGCGGATTATCTGGCAAAAGTGGCCGGCGATGCTATAGGCCTCAGGGTTTCCCCTATACACCACGCACCACGCACTCAGCTCAGGAAAATCGACCAGATGCGTCAGGCACGCGCGTTCTCGCCTTGGGTTGGCTCGCGCCCTGCCCCTATAATCGAACCACTTTGTTTGTGGAGTCCGTTATGCCGAATCTACGTCTCGCCGATCTGACCGCCGAAATCGAAAACAACGTGCGCCGTGCGTTGCTCGAAGACGTCGGCAGCGGCGACATCACCGCGCAACTGATCCCGGCCGAACGCCTGGCCAAAGCCACCATCATCACCCGTGACGACGCCGTCATCTGCGGCACCGCGTGGGTCGATGCGGTGTTCCGCCAGCTCGATCCGCGCGTGGCGGTGCATTGGCAAGTGGTGGACGGCCTGCGGGTGAAAGCCAATCAGCCGCTGTTTCACCTGGAAGGTCCGGCTCGCTCACTGCTCACCGGTGAACGCAGCGCGTTGAACTTCCTGCAGTTGCTGTCCGGTGTGGCGACGCGCGCGCAGTACCTGGCAGACTTCGTCGGCGAGACGCAGGTCAAGTTGCTCGACACCCGCAAGACCCTGCCCGGCCTGCGCCTGGCACAGAAATATGCGGTGACCTGCGGCGGCTGTCACAACCACCGCATCGGTCTCTACGACGCCTTCCTGATCAAGGAAAACCACATCGCCGCCAGCGGTGGCATCGCCGAAGCCGTGGCCGCCGCGCACAAGATCGCCCCGGGCAAACCGGTGGAGATCGAAGTGGAAAGTCTTGAAGAACTGAAGCAGGCGCTGGAAGCCGGCGCCGACATCATCATGCTCGACGAACTGAGCCTGGACGACATGCGCGAAGCGGTACGCCTGACCGCCGGCAAAGCGAAACTGGAAGCCAGCGGCGGCATCAACGAAAGCACGCTGCTGCCGATCGCCGAAACGGGCGTGGATTACATTTCGATTGGCGCGATGACCAAGGATGTCAAAGCGGTGGATCTGTCGATGAGACTGAGTCTCTGAGCTACAAGCTACAAGCTACAAGCTACAAGCTACAAGCTGAGCGATTCTGCTTTGACTTGTAGCTTGCAGCTCGAAACTTGTAGCTGCTTTTAAACGACTAGATTGTTCATCTCGCAGTACTCTTCCCACTCGACACCCAATACTTCCGCCGCTTCCTTGTGCAGCACGAGGCGCTGCGCCTCGAACTCCTCCGGCGTGCTGGTGTACTTGAGCGTCAGCTCCCACGGCTGCAAGCCCTGCGCTTCGGCTTCGTCTTCGAAGGCCCACTGGATCTGGTCTTTCTGATCATCGGGACTCAGGTCCTTGATCTCTTCCTTCAGGTCCGGCACATCCAGAAGGTATTTTTCCAGCGCTTGTTCGTGGCGTTGCTCTTGGGTCAATTCAGTCATGGGGTTCTCGCTGATCTTAGGAATGGAGGATGGATCTGGATCATCAAGGATCTCTCTGACGCGGACTGGCCGGCCTTCGGAACCATTCGGGATCATCTGAAAACTGCTAAGCGATGCTCATGCAGGCACCGAATATAGGACGTTTGCATGACGAATTACATGCCTCTTTACATCTCTTGCACAAAAAAGCTGACCTGCGGAACATGTATCGACGTGGCGCGCTGAGGAGTTGGTGCCCGAGACAGGAATCGAACCTGCGACCTTCGCGTTACGAGTGCGCTGCTCTACCGGCTGAGCTACACGGGCGGTGGGCTAAACCTAGCACCGGTCTCGAGCTGCGGCAAATTTGTGGGTTGCCTGATGGTTTTCTTTTGAGAACTACAATTTCTTTATTTCAGATAAAAAAATGCCCCCGCCGTTTGCACGGCGGGGGCATTTTCATTGCGCTAAAGCTTTCGGGTAATTAAACGCCCGAAGCCTTGGCAGCTGCCACGTCTTTGATGGACAGCTTGATACGGCCGCGGTTGTCCACGTCCAGTACCAGCACTTCCACTTCCTGGCCTTCCTTCAGGATGTCGGTGACTTTCTCTACGCGAGCGTCGCTCAGCATCGAGATGTGCACCAGACCGTCCTTGCCTGGCAGGATGTTTACGAATGCGCCGAAGTCGACGATGCGCTCAACCTTGCCGACGTAGATCTTGCCGATCTCGGCTTCTGCCGTGATGCTCAGAACGCGCTGACGAGCAGCTTCTGCGGCATCCTTGGTTTCGCCGAAGATTTTGATCGAACCGTCGTCTTCGATGTCGATCGAAGCCTTGGTTTCTTCGCAGATCGCACGGATGGTCGCGCCACCTTTACCGATAACGTCACGGATCTTGTCGGTGTCGATCTTCATCGCGATCATGGTCGGAGCGTTGGCCGACAGTTCGGTACGCGACTGGCCAATGATCTGGTTCATCTGGCCGAGGATGTTCAGGCGCGCTTCAAGGGCCTGGCCCAGAGCGATTTCCATGATCTCTTCGGTGATGCCCTTGATCTTGATGTCCATCTGCAGCGCAGTCACGCCTTTGGCGGTACCGGCTACCTTGAAGTCCATGTCGCCCAGGTGATCTTCGTCGCCAAGGATGTCGGTCAGGACGGCGAACTTCTCGCCTTCTTTAACCAGACCCATGGCGATACCGGCCACCGGTGCTTTCATCGGTACACCAGCGTCCATCAGCGCGAGGGAAGCACCGCACACGGAAGCCATCGAGCTCGAACCGTTGGATTCGGTGATTTCCGACACCACACGGATGGTGTACGGGAACACGTCAGCGGCTGGCAGCATGGCCGAAACCGAACGACGGGCCAGACGGCCGTGACCGATTTCGCGACGACCGGCGCCACCCATGCGACCACACTCGCCCACCGAGAACGGCGGGAAGTTGTAGTGCAGCATGAACGGGTCTTTCTTTTCGCCTTCCAGGGTGTCCAGCAGTTGCGCGTCACGGGCGGTGCCCAGTGTTGCCACAACCAGCGCCTGGGTTTCGCCGCGGGTGAACAGAGCCGAACCGTGAGTCTTCGGCAGAACGCCGACTTCGATGTTCAGCGGACGCACAGTCTTGGTGTCGCGACCGTCGATACGTGGCTTGCCGTTAACAATGTTTTCGCGAACGGTGCGGTATTCGATTTCGCCGAAGGCTGCCTTGACTTCAGCAGCGCTTGGCTGGCCTTCTTCACCGGACAGCTTGGCAACCACTTGGTCCTTCAGCTCACCCAGGCGAGCGTAACGGTCGGCCTTGATGGTGATGGTGTAGGCCTGGGAGATCGCGTCGCCGAACTCGGCACGGATCGCGCCCAGCAGCTCGGTGGCTTCTGGCGCAGGAGCCCAGTTCCAGGTTGGCTTGGCGGCTTCGGCAGCCAGTTCTTTAACAGCGTTGATCACAACCTGGAATTCGTCGTGAGCGAACAGTACTGCGCCCAGCATCTGGTCTTCGGTCAGCTCTTTGGCTTCCGATTCAACCATCAGTACGGCGTCGGAAGTACCGGCAACGACCATGTCCAGGCTCGAAGCGGCTTGCTGTTCGTAAGTCGGGTTCAGCAGGTAGCCGGTGCTTTCGTGGAAAGCCACGCGAGCGGCGCCGATCGGGCCGTCGAACGGAATGCCGGAAATGGCCAGGGCAGCCGAGGTACCGATCATCGCAGCGATGTCCGGATCGGTCTTCTTGCTGGTGGAAACGACGGTGCAGACAACCTGCACTTCGTTCATGAAGCCTTCTGGGAACAGCGGACGGATCGGACGGTCGATCAGTCGGGAAGTCAGGGTTTCTTTCTCGGAAGGACGGCCTTCACGCTTGAAGAAACCGCCAGGGATCTTACCGGCAGCGTAAGTCTTTTCCTGGTAGTGCACGGACAGAGGGAAGAAACCCTTGCCCGGATCGGCTTGCTTTGCACCGACAACAGTCACCAACACGCTGACGTCGTCGTCAACGGTGACCAATACTGCGCCGGAGGCCTGACGGGCGATACGGCCTGTCTCGAGGGTAACGGTCGATTGACCGAACTGGAATTTTTTGATTACCGGGTTCACGGTGTCCTACCTTCTTTGTGGCTCTTGGGGGAAACGGTTTCTTGCGAATTCTTGGGCAATCTCGGGAATCGGCCCGATGGCAATTGTCCGGGTGCTACAGGTTAAAGCCATGCTGCAGATAAAACTTGAGGCTGGGAGCCTGCAAGGCGCCAGCGGAAAACCGCTGACGCCCGACAGACCACCAACCTCATAGCGCAATCGCTGATTAGCGACGCAGACCCAGGCGAGCGATCAGCGCGGCGTACCGGCTTACGTCCTTGCCTTTCAGGTAGTCCAGCAGCTTGCGACGCTGGTTAACCATGCGGATCAGACCACGACGGGAGTGGTGATCTTTACCGTTGGCCTTGAAGTGACCTTGCAGTTTGTTGATGTTGGCGGTCAGCAGTGCAACCTGCACTTCTGGCGAACCAGTGTCACCAACAGCTTGCTGGTAGTCAGCAACGATTTGAGCTTTTTCTTGAACGTCGAGAGCCATGAGGCAATCCTTCCTTATCAGGAAACTGTTTCAGGGAAACAGCTTCAACAGGCCAGGGACAAATCCCTGTATCTATAAATGAGTAGTGACCATGCCTGTTAACAGCCACACTCGCCGGCCCGCTTAACGCAGACCGGTTCCGGTCATTCTGACCGAATCAAGCGACGCGGCGCGATGCGCCCGTCTTCGCTCACTTCACCGATACCGATGAAGCGACCATTGTGATCCTGTACTCGTACCATGCCGAACTTCGGTGCATCCGGGGCACGTACCGGCTGGCCGTTGAGCCAGTAGAACGCGCTCGCTTCCGAGAAGTGCAGCAACGGCCAATCCTGCAGGCCGCTGTCCGATGGCATCAGGAAGCGATCGACCGCTTCGTTGCCGCCTTCGGCATGTACCGCTTCCAGCTCTTCGAGGGTCACGGTCTGCGCCAGGGTGAAAGGCCCGGCCTGGGTCCGGCGCAGTTCTGCGACGTACGCACCACAACCGAGTTGCTCACCGATATCCTCCACCAGGGTGCGAATATAGGTGCCCTTGCTGCAGTCCACCGCAAGCCGCGCAGTATCGCCTTCGAAGGCCAGCAATTCCAAGCGCGCAATAGTAACAGAACGCGGTTCGCGCTCCACTACTTCGCCTGCACGTGCCAGTTTGTACAGCGGCTGGCCATCACGCTTGAGTGCCGAGTACATCGGCGGTATCTGACTGATTTGCCCACGAAATTTCGGCAGAACCGCTTCGACATCGGCGCGACCAACGGTCACCGGACGCTCCTGCAAAACCTCGCCTTCGGCATCGGCCGTGGTGGTGGTCTTGCCCAGTTGCGCCAGAGTCTCATAGCCCTTGTCGGAATCGAGCAAGTACTGCGAGAACTTGGTCGCCTCGCCGAAGCACAGCGGCAACACGCCGGTGGCCAGCGGGTCGAGGCTGCCGGTGTGCCCGGCCTTCTCGGCATTGAGCAGCCAGCGCACCTTCTGCAAGGCAGCGTTGGAGGTGAACCCCAATGGCTTGTCGAGCAGGATGATGCCGCTGACGTTACGACGGATACGTTTGACCTGAGCCACCGAATTACTCCTTGGTGTCTTCAGGTGCAGGAGCGGCGACGTGCTGATTGTCTTCAGCGACGGCGCGCTCGATCAGCGCCGACAGGTGCGCGCCACGCACGACGGATTCGTCGTAGTGGAAGTGCAATTGCGGCACGCTGCGCAGCTTCATTTCGCGGGCCAATTGCATGCGCAGGAAGCCTGCGGCGGCATTGAGCACCTTGATGCTTTGCGCGATGTCTTCAGCGTTGTCCTGGCCCATCACGGTGATGAAAATCTTCGCGTGACCAACGTCACGGGACACTTCCACAGCGGTGATGGTGACCAGGCCGACGCGCGGGTCTTTGACTTCGCGACGGATCAGTTGCGCCAGCTCGCGCTGCATCTGATCGCCGATACGTTGGGTACGGCTGTATTCTTTTGCCATGATTTGTTACCTGTTACTGCCCAGCGGTGAAACCCGCAAGGTCTGAAAGCGGCAAACGCCCGGCCTGACAAAAGCCAGACCGGGCGTTGCGTTTAGAGTCCGGACGCTGTGCCGTGCATTTGCATGCTACGGCCCATCGTGGCCCTTGAAGTGCGCGAGTCAGAGGCTGCGAGCAACCTGAACCTTCTCGAAGACTTCGATCTTGTCGCCGACTTTGACGTCGTTGTAGCTCTTCACGCCGATACCGCATTCCATGCCGGCACGCACTTCGGAAGCGTCATCCTTGAAGCGGCGCAGGGATTCCAGCTCGCCTTCGAAGATAACGATGTCTTCACGCAGTACACGGATCGGACGGTTACGGTGCACAACACCTTCGATCACCATGCAACCGGCGATCGCGCCAAACTTCGGCGAACGGAACACGTCACGCACTTCGGCCACACCCAGGATGTTCTCGCGAACATCGCTGCCGAGCATGCCGGTCAGGGCTTTCTTGACGTCTTCGATGATGTCGTAGATCACGTTGTAGTAACGCATATCCAGACCTTCCTGCTCGACGATCTTGCGAGCGCCGGCATCGGCACGCACGTTGAAGCCGAACAGTACAGCGTTGGAAGCCAGTGCCAGGTTGGCGTCGGATTCGGTGATACCACCGACACCGCCACCCACGACGCGCACTTGGACTTCGTCGTTGCCCAGGCCATTCAAGGCACCGTTCAACGCTTCCAGCGAACCACGGACGTCGGATTTGAGGACGATGTTGAGCGTCTTCTTCTCCGCCTGACCCATGTTTTCGAAGATGTTTTCCAGCTTGCCGGCGTGAGCACGAGCCAGTTTGACTTCGCGGAACTTGCCTTGACGGAACAGAGCCACTTCACGGGCTTTCTTCTCGTCGGCAACCACGCTCATCTCGTCGCCAGCGTCCGGGGTACCGTCCAGGCCGAGGATCTCGACAGGGATGGATGGACCTGCTTCCTTGATTGGCTTGCCGTTCTCGTCGAGCATGGCACGTACACGGCCGTAGTTCGAACCGACCAGGACCATGTCGCCTTGACGCAGCGTACCGTCCTGAACCAGCACGGTTGCGACTGGGCCGCGACCTTTGTCGAGACGCGATTCAACCACCACACCACGGCCAGGAGCCGACGGAGTAGCTTTCAGTTCGAGAACTTCGGCCTGCAGCAGAACGGCTTCAAGCAGCTCGTCCACGCCAGTACCCATCTTCGCCGAAACCGGAACGAATGGCGTGTCGCCACCCCAGTCTTCGGACGTCACGCCGTGAACCGACAGCTCGCTGCGGATGCGATCGAGATCGGCGCCCGGCTTGTCGATCTTGTTCACTGCTACCACCAGCGGCACGCCAGCTGCCTGAGCATGCTGAACCGCTTCGATGGTTTGCGGCATCACGCCGTCGTCCGCTGCAACCACGAGGATCACGATGTCGGTCGCCTTGGCACCACGGGCACGCATTGCGGTAAACGCAGCGTGACCCGGGGTATCGAGGAAAGTGACCATGCCGCGATCAGTCTCAACGTGGTATGCACCGATGTGCTGGGTGATACCGCCGGCTTCGCCAGCAGCTACCTTGGCACGACGGATGTAGTCGAGCAGGGAAGTCTTACCGTGGTCAACGTGACCCATTACGGTCACGACTGGTGCACGGGAGAACGACTCACCTTCAAACTTCAGGGACTCGGCCAGGGAATCTTCCAGAGCGGTGTCGCTGACCAGGGTCACTTTGTGGCCCAGCTCTTCGGCTACCAGTTGAGCAGTTTCCTGATCAAGCACCTGGTTGATGGTCGCTGGAGTACCCAGTTTGAACATGAACTTGATGATTTCAGCCGCTTTGACCGACATCTGGTTGGCCAGATCGCCAACCGTGATGGTCTCGCCGATCTGCACGTCACGCACGACAGGGCCGGTCGGGCTCTGGAAACCGTGGGCGTTGCGCTTCTTCAGCTTGGCCTTGCCGCGACCACCACGACGGAAGCCATCGCTTTCTTCGTCGGTAGTGCGTGGCGCCACACGTGGTGCCGGCGCTTTTTCTTTGACCGATGCGCGATGCGGAGCGTTTTTGCGCTCGCCATCACCGCCGCCGCTGCGACGATTGTTGTCGTCGGCACGTGGCTTGTCCGGACGGCGCTGTTCGTTCTGCTTGTTGCGAACGTCAGCCGATGGAGCAGGAGCAGCAGCCACCGGTGCGCTTTCGCGAACAGGTTCGGCAGCAGCAGCCGGCGCCGCAACGGCGTCGCTGGCAGCGGTTTGCGCAGCAGCAGGCTGGCGACGCGCTTCTTCTTCGGCGCGTTGCTTGGCTTCTTCTTCAGCCTTCTGACGGGCAGCATTTTCTACTGCGCGACGCTCATCCAGTTCACGCTTGCGCTCGGCTTCGATTTCTTCCGGGCTGCGCTGTACGAAAACTTTCTTCTTGCGAACTTCAACGCTGATGCTCTTGCTACCAGCCACACGAAGGGTGCTGGTGGTTTTACGCTGCAGCGTGATCTTGCGTGGTTCTTCCACTTTCGCCTTGTGACTGCTCTTCAAGTGAGTCAGCAGGGATTGCTTCTCACTGTCAGTCACATTTTCGTCGGCGGCGGTGTGCGGCAGACCTGCCTCACGCATCTGCTGCAACAGGCGCTCTACCGGTGTTTTGACCTCATCGGCCAGTTGTTTCACCGTGACTTGCGTCATGCACTTCTCTCCTCAGGCCGCGCCTAATTACTCGAACCAGTGGGCTCGGGCGGCCATGATCAACTTGCCGGCACGATCATCGTCAATGCCGTCGATGTCGAGCAGGTCGTCAATAGACTGCTCGGCCAGGTCTTCGCGGGTAATTACGCCGCGCACCGCCAGTTCCATCGCCAAATCCTTGTCCATACCCTCAAGCGAGAGCAGGTCTTCGGCCGGATGGGCGTCTGCCAGCTTTTCCTCAGTAGCGATGGCTTTGGTCAACAAGCGATCCTTGGCGCGAGCACGAAGCTCGTTGACGATGTCCTCGTCAAAGCCGTCGATGTTGAGCATCTCCTCCACCGGTACGTAGGCAATCTCTTCCAGGCTGGTGAAGCCTTCATCTACCAGCACCTGAGCCAGTTCTTCGTCGACTTCCAGCTCGTCGATGAAGTTGCGCAGGATGTCGCCGGTTTCTGCTTGCTGCTTAGCCTGGATGTCCGATTCGGTCATCACGTTCAGGGTCCAGCCAGTCAACTGGCTGGCCAGACGCACGTTCTGACCACCGCGACCGATGGCCTGAGCCAGATTGTCTGCGCCAACGGCGATGTCCATGGCATGGGCATCTTCGTCAACGATAATTGCCGCAACCTCGGCCGGGGACATGGCGTTGATGACGAACTGGGCCGGGTTGTCGTCCCACAGCACGATATCAACACGCTCACCGCCCAACTCACCCGATACCGCCTGGACGCGCGAACCGCGCATACCGATGCAGGCACCTTGTGGGTCGATGCGCTTGTCCTTGGAGCGGACGGCGATCTTGGCGCGCGAACCCGGATCACGGGAGGCGGCCATGACCTCGATGAGGCCTTCAGCAATTTCCGGCACTTCGATACGGAACAGCTCGATCAGCATTTCCGGCGCGGTACGCGACAGGATCAGCTGCGGGCCGCGGTTCTCGGTGCGGATTTCCTTGAGCAGCGCACGCAGACGCACGCCGACACGGAAGGTTTCGCGAGAAATGATGTCTTCACGGGCCAGCAACGCTTCAGCGTTGTTGCCCAGATCGACGATCACGTTGTCGCGGGTAACTTTTTTCACGGTGCCGGAGATGATTTCTCCCAGGCGCTCGCGATAGGCGTCGACCACTTGAGCGCGCTCGGCTTCGCGAACTTTCTGCACGATGACCTGCTTGGCAGTCTGTGCAGCGATGCGGCCGAACTCGATGGATTCGATTTTCTCTTCGACGACGTCACCGACCTTGGCGCCAGGGTGCGTTTCGGCAACCTTGCTTGGCCAGGTCTCGATGGCCGGATCGTCGAGATCATTCTCTTCGACGACCGTCCAGCGACGGAAGGTTTCGTAGGAACCGGTGTGGCGGTTGATTTCCACACGCAGGTCCACTTCGTCTTCGAAACGCTTTTTGGTAGCAGTGGCCAGAGCCAGCTCCAGCGCTTCAAAAATTACGCTTGCCGGTACACCCTTTTCATTGGATACCGACTCAACAACCAGCAGTACTTCTTTGCTCATCGTACGCCTCGCCTTTCGCAAGCCATTGGATCCGCGGGATCCGCGTCTCAGTCAAAACTGGGAATAATGTTGGCCTTGTCGATCATATCGATCGGCAACAGGAACTCGTGGTCTTCTACCTGCACCACGACGTCCTGCTCTTCTACACCGCGCAGAAGGCCCTGAAAGTTGCGTCGACCCTCGAAAGGCGAGCGCAGCTTGATCTTCACTTGTTCACCGGCAAATTTGGCAAACTGCTCAAGAGTGAACAGCGGGCGCTCCATGCCAGGCGAGGAAACTTCAAGGGTGTATTCAACGGAGATCGGATCTTCAACATCCAGAACACCGCTGATCTGACGGCTGACAATGGCGCAATCGTCCACCAGCACGCCACCCTCTTTATCGATATAAACGCGCAACATCGAGTGACGACCCTGAGCCGAAAACTCGATACCCCAGCATTCATAGCCCAGGGCCACGACCACCGGGGCCAGCAAGGCCTGCAACTCTTCTAGCTTGCTCGACACCTGAACCCCCTAGTGCATGATATGTGCATGCTTTGCAAAATAAAAAAATGGGCATAACGCCCATCCTTGAAACGCCGTCGAACAGCGGCGTTGAAAGTATCCAGCTAACAAAAAGCCCCTTAAAAGGGGCTCCTTAAACTGGTTGCGGGGGCCGGATTTGAACCGACGACCTTCGGGTTATGAGCCCGACGAGCTACCAGACTGCTCCACCCCGCGACAAAGCTGGGGCGGAAGTATACGACCGATCCCTTTTAGGGTCAATGTAACCTTCCACCTGCAAGAAAGCCCGCAACAGCGGGCTCTCCTGACTAATTGGTACCGAGAAGGGGACTCGAACCCCTACACCCTATGGGCACAACCACCTCAAGGTTGCGTGTCTACCAATTCCACCACCTCGGCAATACTACGTTGAAACCCTTCTTACTTCTGCTCTTGAGCTGGAGGCACGTCAGTCGCTGGAGTAGCCGACTTTTGCTCTTGAAGCACCGGGACATCATCAGAAGCCGGTTGTTGCTTAGGTACTTCCAAAACTGCTGGATCTGGCAGACCTGCTTGAGTCAGCTGATGAGCCTTCTCTTTAGCAAAGTAACCTAACCCCAAGCTGGTTATGAAGAAACCGGCGGCAAGTATAGCAGTAAACTTACTAAGAAAGGTAGAGGAACCTTGGCTTCCGAACACAGTATTTGAAGCACCTGCTCCGAAAGACGCGCCAGCGTCCGCACCCTTACCCTGCTGCAGCAAAACCAGAGCAACTACGCCCAATGCACCCAGCAGATGAAAAACGACTACGACTGTTTCCAGCATTTTTTCAGTTTCCCGCGGCGCGACAGATCGCACCGAACTCATCTGCATTCAGGGAAGCTCCACCAATGAGCCCCCCATCGATATCCGGCATGCCGAACAGTTCGACCGCATTGGCCGCCTTCACGCTGCCGCCGTATAGAAGCCGCACACCTCGTGCGACTTCAGAATTCTCTGCCGCCAACTGCTCGCGAATGGCCTTATGCACATCCTGAGCCTGTTGCGGCGTTGCAGTCAGCCCGGTACCAATGGCCCAGACCGGCTCGTAAGCAATCACTGCCTTGGCAAATGCACCGACACCCAGCTCCTCGATGATGCTGCCCAGCTGACGCCCGACAACTTCAAGCGTTTTTCCGGCTTCGCGCTGCTCGAGGGTCTCCCCTACACACAACACCGGAATCAAGCCACATGCCTGTGCCGCTGCGAACTTGCGATTCAGCATCCCGTCTCGCTCGCCGAGAATCTGGCGGCGCTCGGAATGCCCGACAAGCACCAGGGAACAACCTGCATCCACCAGTTGGCTGGGAGCAATCTCACCAGTCAACGCACCTTGCATGGCTTCCACCGCAGAATTCTGCGCGCCGACCGAAATCGACTTGCCTTTCAAGCCATCAATCACTTGATTGATATACAAGCAAGGCGGGAACACCGCGACATCAACACCGCTTGGCAAGGCCAGATGACGAAGGCCGTTGATCAGTTCAGCGACGCTGGCGCGGGTACCGTGCATCTTCCAGTTACCAGCTACCATAGGGCGACGCATGCTGTACCTCGTCGGTCAAAGTGGGCGCAGATGTTACCCAACACATTCATGGCTTGCAAGCCGTATCAGGCAGAAACTTCAGTTACCAGTTTTGCCAGCTCTTCGGCATAGCCGCGAACCTGGTTTTCGTCTTCGCCTTCGACCATGACGCGCACCAGAGGCTCTGTACCGGACTTGCGCAGAAGCACGCGGCCGCGCCCCGCCATCGCCTGAGTGACACGGGCACTGGCCTCCTTGACAGCCGGATGGTCCAGCGGGCTTTCACCGCCGCCGAAGCGGACGTTGATCAGCACCTGCGGGCACTTGCGCAACGCCTGCCGGGTTTGTGCAAGACCTTCGTTACGGGATTTCAGGGCCATCAACACCTGCAAGGCGGCGATGATCGCGTCCCCCGTGGTGGTGTGGTTGAAGCAGACCACATGCCCGGAATTTTCCCCGCCAATGAGCCAGTTGCGCTCCTGGAGTTCGGCGATCACGTAGCGGTCACCGACATTGGCGCGAACGAACGGGATCGACAGATCTGCCAATGCCAGCTCGAGGCCGAGGTTGCTCATCAACGTACCGACAACACCGCCCTGCAGTTTTCCGCGCTCGTGCAGATCGCGAGCGATGATAAACAGCAGATCGTCACCATCGACGATGGTGCCGGTGTGATCGACCATCAACACGCGATCGCCATCGCCATCGAAAGCGATGCCGAGGTCGGCATGTTCAGCCAGCACCGCAGCCTGCAACGGCCCCATGTGCGTGGAACCGCAGTTATCGTTGATGTTCAGCCCGTTCGGCTGAGCAGACAGCACGACGACTTCGGCACCCAGCTCACGGAAGACGCTCGGTGCAACCTTATAAGTGGCACCGTGCGCACAATCGATGACGATTTTCAGACCGGCGAAACTGGTCCCGGTAGGCACACTGCTTTTGCAGAACTCGATGTAGCGACCCGATGCATCATTGATTCGCGAGACTTTGCCGATCTTGCTCGACTCGACGACGGTCATCGGCGTATCGAGCAACTCTTCGATCATCAATTCCAATTCATCCGGCAGCTTGGTGCCTTTGCCGGAGAAGAACTTGATGCCGTTGTCATCATGCGGATTGTGCGATGCACTGATCACGATCCCGGCCTCTGCCTGGAAAGTGCGCGACAGATAGGCGATGGCAGGCGTCGGCATCGGGCCGAGCAGCATCACATCGGCACCCGCCGAGGTCAGGCCCGCCTCCAGTGCCGATTCGAACATATAGCCGGAGATCCGCGTGTCCTTGCCGACCAGCACCTTGCAGGCACCCATCTTGCGGAAAGCCATGCCAGCCGCCCAGCCGAGCTTGAGCATGAAGTCAGGCGTGATCGGGTATTCACCTACGCGACCGCGAATGCCGTCGGTACCAAAATATTTCTTGCTCATAAGTGCTCCATCATTCTTATTCGGCTGATTCTACGGCCGCGATCATTCGCACTACATCGACAGTTTCCGCCACATCGTGGACGCGCAATATCCGCGCGCCCTTGACCGACGCCAGCGCTGCCAGCGCCAGGCCGCCATGCAGACGCTCGCCCACGGGACGATTCAAAGCGTGGCCAATCATACTCTTGCGTGAAACACCTACCAGCAAAGGTCGACCCAGCGCATGCAGGGCCTCCATGTGCTTGAACAAGCTTAGATTGTGCTGCAGGGTTTTGGCGAAGCCGAAGCCGGGATCGAGAATGATCCGCTCGGCAGGGATGCCCGCCTGCGCGCATTGATCCATGCGTTCGGCGAGAAACTCAGCGACCTCGCGGGTGACATCCTGATACCGCGGATTGTCCTGCATATCCCCCGGTTCGCCGAGCATATGCATGAGACAGACCGGCAACCCTGTCGCGGCCGCCGCGTCCAGCGCACCATCGCGACGTAACGAACGCACATCATTGATCAGGCCAGCACCGAGCCGTGCGGTTTCGCGCATGACTGCCGGGGTGGAAGTATCGACCGAGATGATGACATCCAGCTCGCGATTGATCAGCTCGACAATCGGCGCGACGCGCTCGAGCTCCTCCAGCGGAGAAACCGCTCGCGCGCCGGGCCGAGTCGACTCGCCGCCGACGTCAATCAGCGTCGCGCCAGCCAACACCATGGCTTCGGCGTGGCGCAGAGCCGCGTCGAGCTGGCTATAGCGGCCACCATCGGAGAAAGAATCAGGAGTGACATTGAGAATGCCCATGACATGCGTCCGGGCCAAATCAAGAACCCGGTTGCCGCAAGGCAACCGGGTCAGGGACTGAACAGAAGTCATTTCAAGCCTTAAACGTCAGCAGCCGGACCGCCAATCGGTTTTTCCGGACGCTCATCCTGCACGACAGGTGGCGGAGGCGTACCGGTGCCACCCGACCAGTCGCGAGGCTCGCGTGGTGTGCGGCCGGCCATGATGTCGTCGATCTGCTCGGCATCGATGGTTTCGTACTTCATCAGCGCATCAGCCATGGCATCCAGCTTGTCACGGTTATCCGTGAGAATCTGCTTGGCGGTGCCGTAGCACTGATCAATGATGCTGCGCACTTCGGAGTCGATCAGCTTGGCGGTCTCACCGGAGAAGCTCGCAGCCTGACCACCACCGCCGCGACCGAGGAACACTTCGCCCTCTTCTTCGGCATACATCAGCGGACCGAGTTTTTCCGACAGGCCCCATTTCGTCACCATGTTCCGGGCAATCTGACTTGCACGCATGATGTCGTTGGACGCACCGGTGGTCACACCATCAAAGCCCAGAGTCATTTCTTCAGCGATACGGCCACCGTACAACGAGCAGATCTGACTGATCAGCGCACGCTTGGACAGGCTGTAGCGGTCTTCTTCCGGCAGGAACATGGTCACACCCAGCGCACGACCGCGCGGGATGATCGATACCTTGTAGACCGGATCATGCTCAGGCACAACGCGACCGACGATGGCGTGGCCGGCTTCATGGTAAGCAGTGTTCTGCTTTTCTTTCTCGGACATGACCATGGATTTGCGCTCGGCGCCCATCATGATCTTGTCTTTGGCCAGTTCGAACTCTTTCATCTCGACGATGCGTTTGCCGCTACGAGCAGCGAACAACGACGCTTCGTTGACCAGGTTGGCCAGGTCAGCACCGGAGAAGCCCGGAGTGCCACGTGCGATCACTGCCGGAGCAACGTCGTCGCCCATTGGCACTTTGCGCATGTGCACTTTGAGAATCTGCTCGCGACCACGAATATCTGGCAAGCCAACCACCACTTGACGGTCGAAACGGCCCGGACGCAGCAGCGCAGGGTCGAGTACGTCTGGACGGTTGGTTGCAGCAATGACGATGATGCCGTCATTCATTTCGAAGCCGTCCATCTCCACCAGCAACTGGTTGAGAGTCTGCTCACGCTCGTCATGACCGCCACCCATGCCGGCGCCACGATGGCGACCTACGGCATCGATTTCGTCGATGAAGATGATGCAAGGGGCATGTTTCTTGGCTTGTTCGAACATATCGCGGACACGGCTCGCGCCGACACCCACGAACATTTCGACGAAGTCGGAACCGGAAATAGTGAAGAACGGCACTTTCGCTTCGCCAGCGATCGCCTTGGCCAGCAAGGTTTTACCGGTACCCGGCGGGCCGACCATCAGCACACCGCGCGGGATGCGGCCACCCAGACGCTGGAACTTGCCCGGATCACGCAGGAACTCAACCAGCTCGCCGACTTCTTCCTTGGCTTCGTCGCAACCGGCAACGTCAGCCAACGTGGTTTTCACCTGATCTTCGGAGAGCAGGCGCGCCTTGCTCTTGCCGAAGCTCATCGGCCCGCCCTTGCCACCGGCACCACCCTGCATCTGGCGCATGAAGAACATGAACACCGCGATGATCACCAGGATCGGGAAGCTGGCTACCAGGAGCTGGGTCCAGATGCTTTGCTGTTCAGGCTGCTTGCCTTCAACCACAACGTGATTGTCTACCAGATCGCCGATCAGGCCATTGTCCTGAATTGCCGGACGAATAGTCTTGAAGCTGTCGCCATCGGTGCGCTTGCCGGTAATCACATAGCCGTCAACGGCTACGCGCTCGACCTTGCCATCCTTGACCTGCTGGATGAAGTCGGAATAGTTGAGGGTCTGCGGCTCGTTAGGGCTGGAGAAGTTGTTCATCACCGTCACCAGGACTGCCGCGATGATCAACCACAGGATCAGATTCTTTGCCATATCGTTCAATTAACTACCCTCTGAAGCAAGCTCCGCTACTGGCGCGCGCTTCGCATGATATTCACCGGCCTAACTTACTACATTACCTACAACTCTGGCAGGCGCCGTCTGTAACCCTTTGTGAAACACTTTCTACACAATATTCGCTTATGCCTGCAGAGCGAAATATGAAAAACCTATCGCCCCGCCGAAAAACCTCGTTTTACGCATCACCGCCGCGATAACCCCAGGCCAGCATGTACTGCTCACGGGAGCTGCCACGGGAAGAGTCTGGCTTGATCATCTGGATCTTGTCGAATTTCTTCCGAGCATCCTTCAGATAAACATCGAACCCTTCGCCCTGAAAAATCTTGATGACGAAATTGCCACCGGGTTTGAGGATCCGTTCCGCCAGGTCCAGCGCCAGCTCACAGAGGAACATGGCCTTGGGCATATCCACTTCGGGCGTACCACTCATATTGGGGGCCATATCGGAAATCACAAGGTCCACCTGCGAATTACCCACGGCCTCAAGGATCTCAGCGAGCACCGAGTCCTCAGTGAAGTCGCCCTGGATAAAATGCACGTCCGGAATGCTGTCCATTTCGAGGATGTCCGAGGCGATCAGACGCCCCTGCCCACCGATCAGCCGACTGGTGACCTGCGACCAGCCACCTGGCGCCGCGCCGAGGTCGACCACGCTCATGCCCGGGCGGATGAGTTTGTATTTTTCCTGGATCTCCAGAAGCTTGTAACTCGCACGCGAGCGGTAGCCATCCTTCTGCGCCTGCTTCACATAAGGATCGTTGACATGTCTTTTCAGCCAACCAAGGCTTGTCTTGGAACGCGCCATTGGGCACCTCGATGATTAGGGTCGTGATTAGTTGGGCGGATCCACGAACCCTCGGGTAAAATGGCCGCCATTTTACAGAATCCAGACGAAAGGGTCAGATTATGCCGCTCACTCCAGAGCAGAAGAAACAGTACAAATCCATCGGCCACCACCTCAAACCAGTGTTGACGGTGGCGGACAACGGTTTGACTGAAGGTGTTTTAGCCGAACTTGAACGCGCCCTGGCGGATCACGAGCTGATCAAGATCAAGCTCAATATCCTCGACCGCGAGTCGCGCCTGGCGCACATCGCCGAGCTGTGCAAGGTCGGCAAGGCGGACCTGGTCCAGGTCATCGGCAAGATGGCTCTGGTCTACCGCAAGAACTTCAGCGCCAACAAGCAGCTGTCGAACGTTCATCGCTTCAAGTGATGCGCAGGGTCAAGGGTGTGCTTCGCGCACCCTGCCACTCCATCCCGGCACCGGCTGCATGACCAGCACCAGCCCGGAAAATCCCAGTACCAGATAACTGAATACCTGCCAGCGCTGCGCATCCGGCCAGCCGACACGCACGGCGACATACATCGCGCACGCGTACAACGCCATCAACAGCACCTGCCCGCGAAAATCCCGCCATAGACTGCCAAGGCCCTCGGCCTGTACCAGCACCAAAGCCTGAAAGATCACGCACAGAGCGGCGAACCCCACCACCAGCACTTCGAATGCACTGGCGACTTCGTCGATCAACAGCGGCGCGAGTCCGATCTGGCCCAACGCCGGCTGCAAACCGATATGAATCAACCATAGGCCACCGACCCAAAGCATCTGGGTCAGTTGCCAAAGCATGGCGCCCGCATGCAGCGGGCGCCTTCTTTCAGATGTGACGAACTTCGACAATCTCGTACTCGATCACGCCGCTTGGCGTTTTGACGGCGACGACGTCACCCTCTTCCTTACCGATCAAGGCACGGGCCAGCGGCGAACCGACGGAGATCTTGCCGAGTTTGAAGTCAGCCTCATCCTCACCCACGATGTGGTAAGTGACGCTTTCATCTGTCTCGACGTTGGCGATCTCGACGGTGGTACCGAAAATCACTTTACCGGTGTGAGGAATGGTCGTGACGTCGATGATGACCTGATTCTGAATCCGGCCTTCGATGTCACGAATCCGTGCTTCGACCATGCCCTGCTGTTCGCGGGCGGCATGGTATTCAGCGTTTTCCTTCAAGTCACCCAACTCGCGGGCCGTACCGATGTCCTGGCTGAGCTTCGGACGAACGACCTTGGTCAGGTGAGCATGTTCTTCTTCCAGGGCGCGAGCGCCCTGAACAGTCATTGGGTACTTGGTTATGCTCATGCCTTCAATCCTGCGTGTAGATCCTGCAAGCGGCGCACGGTCTTTTCCGGACCGAACTTCAGCGCTTCGCAGATCGCTTCGCCCGCAGCGATAGTGGTGGTGCAGTAGATCTTGTGCTGCAGGGCATTGCGACGAATGGAGTACGAATCGGCAATCGACTGACGACCTTCGGTGGTGTTGATGATCAGCGTGACTTCGTCATTCTTGATCATGTCGACCACGTGCGGACGACCCTCGGTTACCTTGTTCACGCGGCGCACTTTCAGGCCTGCCGCTTCGATCAGCTTGGCAGTGCCGGCAGTGGCGACCACTTCGAAGCCCAAGTTGATCAGATCACGGGCCACGCCTGCAACCAGTGGCTTGTCGTCATCGCGCACGCTGATGAACGCGGTACCGCCGGTCGGCAGCACTTCGCTGGCACCCATCTGCGCCTTGGCGAATGCTTCACCGAAGGTGTCGCCGACGCCCATTACTTCACCGGTCGACTTCATCTCTGGGCCGAGGATCGGGTCAACGCCAGGGAACTTGGCGAACGGGAACACCGCTTCTTTAACGCTGTAGAAGTTCGGGATGATTTCCTTGGTGAAGCCGATTTCCTTCAGGGTCTTACCGGCCATCACGCGGGCAGCGATCATGGCCAGGGAAACGCCGATGCACTTGGAAACGAACGGTACGGTACGCGAGGCGCGCGGGTTGACTTCGATGACGTAGATGTCTTCGCCCTGCAAAGCCAGTTGCACGTTCATCAGGCCGACAACGCCCAGTTCCAGAGCCATTTTCTTGACCTGTTCGCGCATCTCGTCCTGGATGTGCGCCGGCAGCGAGTACGGCGGCAGCGAGCACGCGGAGTCACCGGAGTGAACGCCCGCCTGTTCGATGTGCTGCATGATCGCGCCGATGACGACGTCTTTACCGTCGCAAACCGCATCCACGTCCATTTCGATGGCGCAGTTGAGGAAGTGGTCGAGCAGCACCGGACTGTCGTTGGACACTTGTACCGCGTCACGCAGGTAACGCTTGAGCTCGTCTTCCTTGTAAACGATTTCCATCGCACGGCCGCCCAACACGTAGGACGGGCGCACCACCAGCGGATAACCGATTTTGGCGGCTGCACGAACGGCTTCGTCTTCGCTGCGCACCGTGGCGTTTGGCGGCTGACGCAGGTTCAGGCGCTCGACCATTTGCTGGAAGCGCTCGCGGTCTTCCGCGCGGTCGATGGCGTCAGGGCTGGTGCCGATGATCGGCACGCCAGCAGCTTCCAGAGCACGAGCCAGTTTCAGCGGAGTCTGGCCGCCGTACTGGACGATCACGCCTTTCGGCTTCTCGACGCGGCAGATTTCCAGCACGTCTTCCAGGGTCACTGGTTCGAAGTACAGACGGTCGGAGGTGTCGTAGTCGGTGGAGACGGTTTCCGGGTTGCAGTTGACCATGATGGTTTCATAGCCGTCTTCGCGCAGAGCGAGAGCAGCGTGAACGCAGCAGTAGTCGAACTCGATGCCCTGGCCGATACGGTTCGGACCGCCGCCCAGGATCATGATCTTGTCGCGACCCGACGGCGCGGCTTCGCACTCTTCCTCGTAAGTCGAGTAGAGGTAAGCAGTGTCGGTGGCGAATTCCGCGGCGCAGGTGTCAACGCGCTTGTAGACCGGGAACACTTCCAGCTTCTGACGGTGCGTACGCAGGTTTTTCTCGGTCACGCCCAGCAGCTTGGCCAGACGCTGATCGGAGAAGCCTTTGCGCTTGAGCTTGAACATCAGGTCGCGGTCGATTGAGGACAGACCGAGGGTCTTGACCTTCTCTTCGTCCTTGATCAGGTCTTCGATCTGCACCAGGAACCACGGATCGATCATGTTCATGCCGAAAATATCTTCGACCGACAGACCGGCGCGGAAGGCGTCCGCCACGTACCAGATACGCTCGGCGCCCGGCACGGTCAGTTCGCGCTTGAGCACGCTCATGCTTTCCGGGTTGCTCAGGTCGAGCTTCTCGTCCAGACCGCAAACGCCAACTTCCAGGCCGCGCAGGGCTTTCTGCAGGGATTCCTGGAAGGTCCGGCCGATGGCCATGACTTCACCGACCGACTTCATTTGCGTGGTCAGGCGCGCGTCAGCCTTGGCGAATTTCTCGAAGGCGAAGCGTGGCAGCTTGGTGACGACGTAGTCGATCGACGGTTCGAAGGACGCCGGGGTTTTGCCGCCGGTGATGTCGTTCGACAGCTCGTCGAGGGTGTAACCCACCGCCAGTTTGGCCGCGACCTTGGCGATCGGGAAACCGGTGGCTTTCGAAGCCAGCGCCGAGGAACGCGATACACGCGGGTTCATTTCGATCACGACCATGCGGCCGGTGTTCGGGCAGATACCGAACTGCACGTTGGAACCGCCAGTTTCCACGCCGATCTCGCGCAGTACCGCCAGCGAGGCGTTACGCAGGATCTGGTATTCCTTGTCGGTCAGGGTCTGGGCTGGAGCCACGGTGATCGAGTCGCCGGTGTGCACGCCCATCGGGTCGAAGTTTTCGATCGAGCAGACGATGATGCAGTTGTCCTTTTTGTCGCGGACAACTTCCATTTCGTATTCTTTCCAGCCGATCAGCGATTCATCGATCAGCAGCTCTTTGGTCGGCGACAGGTCCAGACCGCGGGCGCAGATTTCTTCGAACTCTTCACGGTTGTAAGCGATACCGCCACCGGTGCCGCCCATGGTGAAGGACGGACGGATGATGCACGGGAAACCGAGGGTTTCGAGAACCGCGTTGGCCTCTTCCATGCTGTGGGCGATGCCAGAACGCGGGCACGCAAGGCCGATGGATTTCATCGCCTTGTCGAAACGCGAACGGTCTTCAGCCTTGTCGATGGTGTCGGCGTTGGCACCGATCATCTCTACGCCGAACTTCTCCAGAACGCCTTCGCGCTCCAGATCCAGGGCGCAGTTCAGAGCGGTCTGGCCGCCCATGGTTGGCAGAACGGCGTCCGGACGCTCTTTTTCGATGATCTTGGCCACGGTCTGCCACTTGATCGGCTCGATGTAGGTGGCGTCGGCCATGTCCGGGTCGGTCATGATGGTGGCCGGGTTGGAGTTCACCAGGATGACGCGGTAACCCTCTTCGCGCAGGGCCTTGCAGGCCTGGGCGCCGGAGTAGTCGAATTCACAGGCCTGGCCGATCACGATCGGGCCAGCGCCGAGAATCAGGATGCTTTTAATGTCTGTACGTTTTGGCATGGGTTGTCACTCAAATCCGCAGGTCAGTCGGCAAGCCGTCTTGATCGATTTCTGAAGTCCCGAAGGGGCCACCGGTGCCGGGGCCGCCCTCGAGGGCTTCTCTCTACAGTCTCAAGGCGAACGCTTAGCGTCGCTTGGCCATCTCGTTGATGAAGCGGTCGAACAGTGGCGCGACGTCGTTCGGGCCCGGGCTCGCTTCAGGGTGGCCCTGGAAGCTGAACGCGCTCTTGTCGGTGCGCTCGATGCCTTGCAGGGTGCCGTCGAACAGCGATTTGTGGATCGCGCGAACGTTGCCCGGCAGGGTGGCTTCGTCGACCGCAAAACCGTGGTTCTGGCTGGTGATCATCACCACGCCTGTGTCCAGATCCTGCACCGGGTGGTTGGCACCGTGGTGGCCGTGGCCCATTTTCAGGGTCTTGGCGCCGGAGGCCAGGGCCAGCAGCTGATGGCCGAGGCAGATGCCGAACACCGGCGTCTCGGTTTCCAGCACTTCCTTGATCGCCTGGATCGCGTAGTCGCATGGCTCCGGGTCACCCGGGCCGTTGGACAGGAACACGCCGTCCGGCTTCAGCGCCAGCACATCGGCGGCCGGGGTCTGGGCAGGCACCACGGTGACGCGGCAGCCGCGCTCGACCAGCATGCGCAGGATGTTGACCTTGACGCCGTAGTCGTAAGCGACCACGTGATAAGGCAGTTCGGAGGCTTCGATGGTCGCGTGGCTGTCGGTTTTCAGATCCCAGACAGTCGAGCGCCATTCGTATTGCTTCTGGGTGCTGACGACTTTCGCCAGATCCATGCCCTTCAGGCCCGGGAAGCCTTGCGCAGCGGCGATGGCCGCTTCTTCGGAGATGTTGTCGCCGGCCATGATGCAGCCGTTCTGAGCGCCTTTTTCACGCAGGATGCGAGTCAGGCGACGGGTGTCGATACCGGCGATTGCCACAACATTGTTGGCTTTCAGGTAATCGGACAGGGACATCGTGTTACGCCAGTTGCTCGCTACCAGCGGCAGGTCACGAATGACCAGGCCAGCGGACCAGACGCGGTCGGACTCGGCATCTTCCGGCGTGGTGCCGGTGTTGCCGATGTGCGGATAAGTCAGGGTAACGATCTGTTGGGCGTAGGAAGGATCGGTAAGGATTTCCTGATAGCCGGTCATTGCGGTGTTGAACACCACCTCACCAACGGTCTGACCGTCGGCTCCAATGGCTTCGCCGCGAAAAATGCTGCCATCAGCAAGGGCGAGTATGGCTGGCTTAGTCAAGAAGATCTCCCGTAAATAACGCATGAAAGGGCAATCGCAGGTTGTAAAAAAGCGGAGTGACGTATGGACACGTCACCCCGCTTCTTCACTGAAATTATTCTGCGCGCTTTTAGTGGACACACTAAAGCTGTAGCTTACAGAAAAGGCCGTTTTTGGTCCACCGCTAAAGAGCCCTAAAGGCCGGAGAATGCGACAGGTCGTCGCCAAGCGGTAAAAACCGGCGCAAAACGGGACGTTTGCGCCGGGTTCAGCAACGGCTCAACGCAGGTCGAGAACGTCCTGCATGTCGTACAGGCCCGGCTCGCGACCATCCAGCCACAGCGCCGCACGCACCGCGCCCTTGGCGAAGGTCATGCGGCTAGAAGCCTTGTGAGTAATCTCGACGCGCTCGCCATCGGCAGCGAACAGAACGGTGTGATCACCAACGATGTCGCCAGCACGCACGGTGGCGAAACCAATGGTTTCACGCTCACGCGCCCCGGTCTGGCCTTCACGGCCGTAAACCGCGACCTTCTTCAGATCACGCCCCAAGGCATCGGCAATCACTTCACCCATGCGCACCGCGGTACCGGATGGAGCATCGACCTTGTGCCGGTGATGGGCCTCCATGATCTCGATATCGACATCGTCGCCCAGCACGCGCGCAGCGGTGTCGAGCAATTTCAGGCAGAGGTTGACGCCGACGCTGAAGTTGGCGGCGAAGACGATCGGAATGTCCCTCCCCGCCTCGGCCAGCAATTGCTTCTCTTCAACACTGAAACCGGTGGTGCCGATGATCATCGCTTTGCCGTGTTTGCGGCAGAACGCGAGGTTTTTCAGGGTCACGGTCGGATGGGTGAAGTCGATCAGCACATCGAACTCTTCAACCACACGATCCAGATCACCAGACAGCGGCACGCCGATTCGGCCCAGCGCTGCCAGCTCACCGGCGTCCGCGCCGACCAGCGTGCTGTCCGGACGATCAACCGCCGCCGTCAGACCGGCGCCCGGCGTCTGCTGCACCGCCTCGATCAGGGTCTTGCCCATGCGCCCGGCGGCGCCCATCACAGCTATACGTCGCATGCCGACTCCTTACAAATCGCCGAAGAAGCGCTTTACACCGTCGAACCAACCGGTGGTTTTCGGCGAGTGGCTGTTGTCGTCGGCCAGGGAGCTGCGGAATTCTTCCAGCAGTTCACGCTGACGACGATTGAGGTTGACCGGCGTTTCCACAGCGACACGGCACATCAGGTCGCCGGCACCACCACCACGCACTGGCGCAACGCCTTTGCCGCGTACGCGGAATTGCTTGCCGGTCTGCGTACCTTCGGGGATTTTCAATTTGACGCGACCGTCGAGGGTCGGAATTTCCAGCTCGCCGCCCAGTGCCGCGTCGACGAAGCTGATCGGCACTTCGCAGAACAGATGCTTGCCGTCACGCTGGAAGATGTCGTGTTCGCGCACGTTGATAACAACGTACAAGTCGCCAGTCGGCCCGCCCTGGGTACCCGCCTCGCCTTCGCCAGACAGACGAATGCGGTCGCCCGTATCGACACCGGCCGGTACTTTGACCGACAGGGTTTTGTACTCTTCGACGCGACCGTCGCCGTGGCAGGAGTCGCACGGATCGGAAATGATCTTGCCCTGGCCATGGCAGCGCGGGCAGGTCTGCTGCACCGAGAAGAAGCCCTGCTGCATGCGTACCTGGCCGATGCCGCCGCAGGTCGGGCACGTCGTCGGCGACGAGCCTTTCTTGGCGCCGGAACCATCGCACGGCTTGCAGTTGACCAGTGTCGGAACGCGGATATTCACCGACGTACCGCGCACCGCTTCTTCCAGATTCAGCTCCAGGGTGTAGCGCAGATCGCTGCCACGCTGAGCGCCGCCACGGGCACCGCCGCGACCGCCACCGAAGAAATCACTGAAGACATCGCCGAAGATGTCCGAGAAGTTCTGACCACCGAAACCGGCACCGCCGCCGCCCATGCTCGGATCAACGCCGGCATGACCGTACTGATCGTATGCCGCGCGTTTGCTGGCGTCGGACAACACTTCATAGGCCTCGTTGGCCTCTTTGAATGCTTCTTCCGAAGCTTTGTCGCCGGGATTACGGTCGGGGTGGTGCTTCATGGCCAGACGGCGATAGGCCTTCTTCAGGTCCGCTTCGCTCGTGCCCCGCTCGACACCCAATACTTCGTAATAGTCACGCTTTGCCATAAGTTCTTTGCACTCTTAAGGACGTTCGGCAAACCCCTCCTGAGCCTCGCCAAACTCGTTGAGCCCCCATTAAGGCCCGGACCCAACTCACGTCAATTCAACGATCCTGGTCTTGATTGATGCGGTATCTGCGGCGCGAAAAGCAGGAGCATTCCCGGCCATACCGCCAACATCCGAACGGTGTCGCATGCTGTAAAAATTCACGTATTCCAGATACGCCAACGCGGGAGGCAAGCTCCCGCGCGGCGACATCCTACCAGTCACCGCCGCAAGGCAGTCAACCGGGCGACCAACAACTTACTTGTGGTCTTTGACTTCTTCGAACTCGGCATCGACAACGTCGTCAGCCTTCTCAGCCGATTCGCCTTGCGGGGCTGCGCCATCAGCTGGCTGAGCCTGTTCGGCGTACATCTTCTGAGCAACCGGAGCGGAGACTTTCGACAGCTCTTCAACCTTGGCTTCGATGGCAGCCTTGTCGTCGCCTTTGACGGCGGCTTCAAGAGCAACCACTGCAGCTTCGATTGCAGTCTTCTCTTCGGCGGTGACCTTGTCGCCGGCGTCAGCGACCATCTTGCGAGTCGAGTGCACCAGTGCATCACCCTGGTTACGGGCAGCAGCCAGTTCTTCGAACTTGCGGTCTTCCTCGGCATTCGCCTCGGCGTCACGCACCATGCGCTCGATTTCTTCGTCGGACAGACCGGAGTTGGCCTTGATCACGATCGACTGGGTCTTGCCGGTAGCCTTGTCTTTCGCGCCGACATGCAGGATGCCGTTGGCGTCGATGTCGAAGGTCACTTCGATCTGCGGCACGCCACGTGGAGCTGGTGGAATGTCGGCCAGGTCGAACTTGCCCAGCGATTTGTTCTGGGCAGCTTGCTTGCGCTCACCCTGCAGAACGTGAATGGTCACAGCGCCCTGGTTGTCGTCGGCAGTCGAGAACACTTGCGACTTCTTGGTAGGAATCGTGGTGTTTTTCTCGATCAGCGCAGTCATCACGCCACCCATGGTTTCGATACCCAGGGTCAGCGGGCTGACGTCGAGCAGCAGCACGTCTTTCACGTCACCGGCCAGAACAGCGCCCTGAATCGCAGCACCCATGGCAACAGCTTCGTCCGGGTTAACGTCTTTACGCGCTTCTTTACCGAAGAAATCGGTAACCAGCTTCTGTACCAGCGGCATACGAGTCTGACCACCGACCAGAATCACGTCGTTGATCGCGCCGACGTCGATACCGGCGTCTTTCATGGCAATGCGGCAAGGTTCGATGGTGCGCTGAACCAGGTCTTCAACCAATGCTTCGAGCTTGGCACGCGAGATTTTCACGTTCAGGTGCTTAGGACCGGTCGCGTCTGCAGTGATGTACGGCAGGTTGACGTCGGTCGACTGAGCGGACGACAGCTCGATCTTGGCTTTCTCAGCGGCTTCTTTCAGGCGCTGCATCGCCAGCGGGTCACCTTTGAGGTTCATGCCGCTTTCTTTCTTGAATTCGTCAACGAGGTAGTCGATCAGACGAATGTCAAAGTCTTCACCGCCGAGGAAGGTGTCACCGTTGGTGGCCAACACTTCGAACTGGTGCTCGCCGTCAACTTCAGCGATTTCGATAACGGATACGTCGAAGGTACCGCCACCCAGGTCATAAACGATCACGGTGTGATCGCCCTTGGCCTTGTCCATACCGTAAGCCAGAGCAGCTGCGGTTGGTTCGTTGATGATACGTTTTACGTCCAGACCAGCGATGCGGCCGGCGTCTTTGGTAGCCTGACGCTGGCTGTCGTTGAAGTAGGCCGGAACAGTGATCACCGCTTCGGTGACTGCCTCGCCGAGGTAGTCTTCGGCGGTCTTCTTCATCTTCTTCAGAATTTCAGCCGAGATTTGTGGCGGTGCCATTTTCTGGCCGTTCACTTCTACCCAGGCGTCATTGTTGTCAGCCTTGACGATCTTGTAAGGGACCATCTGGATGTCTTTCTGCACAACTTCTTCGTCGAAACGACGACCGATCAGACGCTTTACCGCGTACAGGGTGTTGTGCGGGTTGGTGACAGCCTGACGCTTGGCCGACTGTCCTACCAGAATTTCGCCATCATTGGCGTAAGCGATGATCGACGGCGTGGTGCGCGCGCCTTCAGCGTTTTCAATAACTTTGGCTTTGCCGTTTTCCAGCACGGAGACGCAGGAGTTGGTAGTCCCCAGGTCGATACCGATAATTTTGCCCATGTTCACTCTCCCGAAACTTTGGATTTTGTTGCCGCAGCAGTGGTGGCTGACTGCGGTAGCACTTAAACGCTTGACTTCTAAATGGGGGCCTTGCGGCTAATTTCAAGCCTGCTCGTCAATCGAAGGCGAAACCGGTGCCGGCGCCTTGCTGACCACGACCATCGCCGGGCGCAGCAGGCGACCATTGAGCTGGTAGCCCTTCTGGAAAACCTTCAGCACGCTGTTCGGTTCGACGTCGGCACTTTCCTGCATGGCCATCGCCTGATGGTGAACGGCGTTGAACGGTTCGCCATGCGGATCGATCGCTTCAAGCTGGTAGCGCTTGAGGGTGTCGTGGAACATTTTCAGGGTCAGCTCGATGCCTTCGCGCATCGGACGGATGCTTTCGTCGTCCGGGCTCGACAGCTCGAGGCCGCGCTCCAGGCTGTCGACGATCGGCAGCAGGTCGCTGGCGAATTTCTCAAGGGCAAACTTGTGCGCCTTCTCGACGTCCTGCTCGGCCCGGCGGCGAACGTTCTGCAGATCGGCAGCAACACGCAGAGACTGATCCTGCGCGGCGGCCAATTGCTCTTCGAGCACTTGCACACGGGTCGCCAGGTCGTCACCCGAACCTTCGGGCGCCTGATTGGCATCTGGGTTTTGCGTATCTACTGTCTGTTCGTCAGCCATAGAATTCTCCTTTCAATTTCGTCCGCGAGCCTGACTCGCGCTTCTGCCCCGATATATGGGGCCGCAAAATCAGGCTTCAAGGGCTGAAAACAATTGTCCCTACAAAAAAGTGCTGAATACTCATTCTTGAATGCACTAAGAAAACGCTTCTATCAAGCAAATCGAGCTAAGCGAGAGCATTGTCAGGCCTGAACAAAACACTGTATAAATAACCAGACCTCAAGCCTGGGAGCGGCCTTTATGCTGGTGCACCTGTCCGTACACAACTACGCCATCGTTGAACATCTCGATCTTGAACTTGATCGCGGGATGAGCGTGATCACAGGGGAAACCGGCGCCGGCAAGTCGATCATGCTCGACGCCCTGGGCCTGACGCTGGGCGATCGCGCCGACAGCGGCGTGGTTCGCCCAGGCGCCGATAAAGCCGACATTCTTGCCACCTTCGATCTCGCTGATATCCCTGAAGCCAGCGCCTGGCTGGCCGAGCGCGATCTGGAACACGACGGGCCGTGCATCCTGCGCCGGGTCATCACTTCGGAAGGTCGTTCGCGCGGCTATATCAACGGCACGCCCTGCCCGCTTGGCGACCTCAAAGCCCTCGGTGAGCTGCTGATCGATATCCACAGCCAGCATGAACATCAGTCACTGCTGAAAACCGACACCCATCGCCGCCTGCTCGACGAGTACGCCGGCGCGACTGATCTGGCCCGTCAGGTGCAACTGGCCGCACAGCGCTGGCGCCAGACTCGCCAGGAACTGGAGCGGCTCTCCAACTCCGGCGACGAACAGCGCGCACGTCATCAACTGCTCAGCTATCAGCTCGAAGAACTGGAAAACCTCGGCCTCGGCGAAAACGAACTCGAGCAGTTGGAACAGGAACACAAGAACCTGACCAACGCCGAAACCCTGCTGGGCATTTGTCGGCAAGTGGTCGAGCAGTGCAGCGAAAGCGATTCAGGCAATGTGCTGAATGCGCTCACCGCCAGCCTCAATCGACTTTCCAGCGTGAACAGCTCGGTGGGGGCGCTGGGTGAAGCCAGCAGCCTGCTGACCAGCGCACAGATTCAGGTGGAAGAAGCGGTCGGCGAGCTCAACCGCTTCCTTGATAACTTCGATGCCGACCCGGCTCGCCTGCAATATCTGGAAGAGCGTCTCGACGCGATCTACACGTTGGCGCGCAAACACCGGATCCAGCCGACCGAAGTCGGCGAGATGCAGCAGAAGCTGCTGGATGAAATCGAAACCCTCAACGCCAATGATGAATCCATCGAGCGCTTGGGTGAGGAACTGGCGTCCTATGCCCGCCACTATCAAGAGAAAGCGCGCGAGCTGAGCGACCTTCGCCATCAAGCCGCCGGCAGCCTCGCCAGCGCGGTGGAGCAGGAAATCCAGCGCCTGGGCATGCCGGGTGGTCGCTTCACCATCGAACTTAAAGCCAACAGCAGCGACGAGTTGCTGCCGAACGGGCTGGAACAGGTTGAACTGCTGGTCAGCGCCAACCCCGGCCAACCGCTCAAGGCGCTGGCAAAAGTTGCCTCCGGTGGTGAGCTGTCGCGGATCAGTCTGGCAATCCAGGTGATTACCGCACAGACATCCCGTGTGCCGACCCTGGTGTTCGACGAAGTGGACGTAGGTATTGGCGGCCCGACTGCCGAGATTGTCGGCCAGTTACTGCGCCGTCTCGGTGATCGCGGCCAGGTCTTGACCGTGACGCACTTGCCGCAAGTGGCGGCGCAGGGGCATCAGCATCTGTTCGTGCACAAGGTCCGCGACGAGAAGGCGACTCACACCGCCGTCGCCAAGCTCACAAAGAACGAGCGCATCGAAGAAGTCGCACGCATGCTCGGCGGTATCGACCTGACCAAGGAATCCCTGGCTCACGCGAAAAAAATGGTGGTGACTGCCAAGGCTTAATAAAGAGTAGGAAGCACGAAGGCGACCCTTGGGTCGCCTTCGTTCGTTTCGCGAATGTGAAATTCGCGCGACATGCTTACTTTTTCTTGCGTACGTACAGCACCAGGTTGTGATCAACCATCTCGAAGCCATGCTTCTCGACGATCGATTTCTGAAGTTTTTCGATTTCTTCGTCGAAGAATTCGATCACTTCACCCGATTCCACGTTGACCATATGGTCGTGGTGGCCACCGTCAGCCAGTTCGAAGACCGCGTGGCCGCCGTCGAAGTTGTGGCGGACCACGAGGCCGGCCGCTTCGAACTGGGTCAGAACACGGTAAACCGTGGCCAGACCGACGTCCTCACCAGCTTCCATCAACGCCTTGTAGACGTCTTCGGCACTCATGTGGCGCTGCTCGGTAGAGTCGAGCATTTGCAGGATCTTGACCCGTGGCAGGGTCACTTTGAGGCCGGCTTTGCGTAGTTCGCTATTTTCAACCATGGTCAGCTTTCTCGCGATGCTGCTTCGCAGCTTCTCTTAATGCGGGTATGATCGGCGTTTACGTTGTCCCAGCCAAGATAGTGGAAGTCGCCCACCGATGCAAAACACCAAGCTCTTGCTAACCAGTTTCACCTTTGTGGGACTGCTCGCACTCGCCGGTTGTTCATTCCCCGGGGTTTACAAAATCGACATCCAGCAGGGCAATGTCGTCACGCAGGACATGATAGACCAGTTACGCCCGGGAATGACCCGGCCGCAAGTACGGTTTATCATGGGCAACCCTCTGCTTGCCGACACGTTCCATGCCGATCGCTGGGATTATCTGTACAGCCTGCAACCGGGTGGCGGTGAACGCCAGCAGGAACGAATCAGCGTTATCTTCAATTCCAACGACCAGCTTGTCAGCCTGTCCGGTGACTTCATGCCCGGCGTGAGCCGTGACGAAGCCATTCTCGGCAAGGACAGCGGTACTACCGTGACCGCGCCTGCTGAAAACGCCGACAAGCCAGAAGCCGAGAAGCCAGCCAAACCAGGCTCCTTGCTGGATCAGATCCAGAAGGACGTCGATGGTGTGGAAACCGTACCGGTTCCGACACCAGAGCCGCTGGACACCTCGCCGCAGTAAATGGCGAGGCAATAAAAAACCCGGAGATTCCGGGTTTTTTATTGCCGGCCGTTTGGCCTGATCAAATATTCCGCGCTTTTGCCTCAGCAGCCTTGGCCGCACGCAAACGTCGAACTTCTTTGGGATCAGCCTGCAGCGGTCGATAAATTTCGATGCGATCGCCCGCCTGAACAGGGCGAGAATCCGCGTCAGCCACGACCTTGCCAAAAATCCCTAGTGGGCACTCCGCCAGATTCAGCTCAGGAAACTCAGCCGCGATGCCCGATTCGCGCACCGCCGCCCGAACGCTGACGCCCTCAGCGACGCTGATGATACGCAGAACCTGCCGATCAACCGCCGCGTACACGACTTCTATCTCGATCACCGGCTTAACCATGCATCTGCTTGGCGCGCTGGCAGAAAGCATCCACCAGCTGGTTAGCCGCCTGATTGAACAGCGGGCCCAACGTAGCGCGCACCAGCGGCCCGGCATAATCGAACGACAGATCCAGACTGATCTTGCAGGCCTTTTCGTTCAGTGCCTTGAATACCCAGATGCCGTGCAACTGAGTGAACGGGCCCTCCTCAAGATTCATCTCGATCGACTGCCCCGGAACCAGCGTATTGCGCGTGACGAAATGCTGACTGAGGCCGCCCTTGGCCACGCCGACGCTGGCGCGCATATGTTCCGCCGAGCTTTCCAGCACTTCAGCCTCCGAGCACCACGGCAGAAACTCCGGGTAACGCGCGACGTCGTTGACGAGGTCGTAGAGAAACTGCGCCGGGTACGGCAGGAGCGCGGATCGTTGGATATGTGTCGTCATGTAAGCGTTACTTCCAGAGCTGAGCGGCAAAGACTACAAGAATGCCGATAGGCGCCACGTAGCGCATCAAGAACAGGGACAGGGCAAACAGAACCGGGTTACGGATGGACAATTCATCCCGCACCGCCTCACGCCCCATCACCCATCCCGCGAACAGCACGAAACACAAGCCACCGAGGGGCAACATGATCCGCGAGGTGAAGAAATCGATCACGCCGAAGAAGTCGAGACCGCTCTGCGCACCCCATTGGTAGAGGCTGAACGTCCCGCCTTCGTTCACGAAAAACTTGGCTTCCTTCCAGATATTGAAAGAAAACACTGTACCCAGACCGACAAACCAGCAGGTGAACGCCAGCCAGAAAGTCACCCAGGTGCGGCTGATTTTAGTGCGCTCAACCAGGTAAGCCACCATCGGCTCGAGCAGGGAAATCGCCGAGCTCCAGGCCGCCACCGCGACCAGCACGAAGAACACCACCCCCATCAACTGGCCGAAAAAGACATTACCAAAAGCAAACGGCAGGCTGACGAACATCAGTCCCGGACCTTCGCTTGGGTTCAGGCCAGCAGCGAACACAATAGGAAACAGTGCCAGACCGGCGACCAGCGATACGAAAGTATCCAGCAGCGCGACACCGACCACCGTGCCCGACAGCGAGGTGTTCTTCGGCATGTAGGCGCCGTAGATCATGATCGAACCAACGCCGACGCTCAGCGAGAAGAACGCGTGCCCCATCGCTGGCAGCAGGCCGTCGAGGACTTTTTCCGGGTGGAAATCGAACATGAAATGCACGCCTTCCATGAAATGCCCGGTGGTCATGCTGTAGCCCAGCAGCACCAGAATCATCACGAACAGCAGCGGCATCATGATCCGCAGACTGCGTTCAAGCCCGGCGACCACGCCTTTGGCGATGACGAAGGCCGACAGCAGCATGAAAATCGTGTGCCAAAGTGTCAGGCGCCATGGGTTGGAGATGACATTGCCGAAATAGGCGCCGACCTGATCGGCCGTCGCGCCCTGGAAGTCGCCACGGCCCATGTCGACGATGTAGTCCAGCGACCAGCCGCCGACCACGCTATAGAAAGACAGGATCAGCAGGGCCGTGATCATTCCGGCAAACGCGCCCCACGACCATTTCGCCGAGTGTCCCGCTTCCAGCGCCAGCACCTTCAAGGCGTTCGCCGGACTTTGCCGGGCGCGCCGGCCGATCAGGGTTTCCGCGAGCATGACCGGCACGCCGATGAGCGCGATGCACGCCAGGAACATCAGCACGAAGGCGCCGCCACCGTAGACCCCGACCATGTAGGGGAACTTCCAGATACTACCCAGTCCCACGGCCGAACCGGTCGCGGCGAGTATGAATACCCAGCGGCTAGCCCAACTGCCGTGGACAGAAACCTTGTCTGTCGACATCGTTTATCACGCCCAAGCGTTAGAAAAAGAGGCCGCATTGTCCGGGATTCACTCAACCTGCTCAAGCACGCAGCAACACCGTAGCCGACAGCCGAACAACTCCATATAATGCCGCCCCTATGGCTAAACAGAAGAAACACCCAACAGGGACCATCGCGCAGAACAAAAAGGCGCGACACGATTACTTCATCGAGCACAAGTTCGAGGCTGGTCTGGTCCTGGCCGGCTGGGAAGTAAAAAGTCTGCGGGCGAGCAAGTTGCAGCTGGTCGACAGCTATGTGCTGCTCAAGGACGGCGAAGCATGGTTGCTCGGCAGCCACATCACGCCGTTGATGACCGCAAGCACTCACGTCATCGCCGACCCGGTGCGCACACGCAAACTGCTGCTCAACCGCCGCGAGCTCGACAAGCTTGCCGCCGCCGTGCAGCAAAAGGGTTACGCCTGCGTCTGCCTGTCCTGGTACTGGAGCAAGCACATGGTCAAGTGCGAAATCGCTCTGGGCAAGGGCAAGAAGGAATACGACAAGCGCGACACCGAACGCGAGCGCGATGCCGGTCGTGAACTGCAGCGTGCGGTGCGCAACAAGGGCAAGGAAGACTGATTCCCCATCCTGATCGTTCCCACGCTCTGCGTGGGAATGCATCCCGTGACGCTCCGCGTCACAACGCGGACGCAGAGCGTCCATTGCTTTATTCCCACGCAGAGCGTGGGAACGATCGTTTGCAGAACCAACTGACTACATCCCCTTGCGCCGCTCCGCCCGAGCAATGCGCTGCACCTCCTGACGCACCTCTTCCAGCACTTCCTGCACATACAGAATATGTCGGCTGGACACTTCCCGCGCCTGCTCCGCACGCCCTTCGATAATCGCCAGATACAATTCCCGATGCTGCGAGATCAGCATGTCGCGGGTTTCCGTACGCTGCTTGTACATGCCGCCGATATTGGTCACGACGTTGCGCTTGAGCAGGTCGAACAAGCCGCGAATCGTGTGCAGCAAGACGGCGTTATGGCTGGCCTCGGCAATCGCCAGATGAAACTTCGCATCCGCCGCGCCCTCCTCCGCCCGGCTGACTTCTTCATGGCGCGAGTAACAATCCTGCAGCTCTTCGAACGCAGCGGTCAGGCGCTCGCGATCGACATCGGTCGCGCGCAATGCGGCGTAGTAGGCGCACGATGCCTCCAGGGTGTGCCGGAATTCGAGCAAATCACGTTGCGCTTCGGGATTGCTTTCAAGCAATTGCAGCAGCGGATCGCTGAACGTCGAACCCAGGCCTTCCACCACATAATTGCCGCCGCCCTGGCGACTGACCAGCAAACCTTTGGCCGCGAGTTTCTGAATCGCCTCGCGCAACGACGGGCGTGATACGCCAAATTGTTCGGCCAGCGCGCGCTCGGCCGGCAGCCGCTCGCCCGACTTCAGCGTGCCCTCGAGGATCATCCCCTCGAGGCGCTCGACAATATCGTCAGACAAACGGCGCTGACGTATCTGATCAAAGCCCATAACTCATTTCTCCACGATCCCGACCGCTCGCCGGGGTGTCTATTCTGGCCTATCCGCGCGCCGGCGACACCTGCCAGCCACCACTTCGCCAAAGCGGATCAGTTGCTCTCTGCACCGCATCTTCGACGAAAGTTTCAGAGCGGCAAATTGACACACCGCTACCAAGGCTTTTACCCTAGCCGACAGCGCTTGTAAATTGGTATTACCAATTATCCAAGATTGCTCACATTGCCTGACCAACAACAATTAGGGGCCACCCCACTATGCAAACCTGGCAACAGCTCTACAGCCCGCTCGGCAGTCTTGGCGTCTCCGCTCTCGCAGCCGTCATTCCCATCGTGTTCTTCTTTCTCGCCCTGGCGGTGTTCCGCCTCAAAGGCCACGTGGCCGGCAGCATCACCCTCGCGCTTTCGATCGCCGTGGCGATTTTCGCCTTCCAGATGCCCGTGGACATGGCCTTCGCCGCCGCTGGTTATGGTTTCGCTTATGGTCTGTGGCCGATTGCCTGGATCATTGTCGCGGCGGTGTTCCTCTACAAACTGACGGTGAAAAGCGGTCAGTTCGAGGTCATCCGCAGCTCGGTCCTGTCGATCACCGATGACCAGCGCTTGCAGGTGCTGCTGATCGGTTTCTGCTTCGGCGCATTTCTCGAAGGTGCCGCCGGTTTCGGCGCGCCGGTCGCGATTACTGCCGCACTCCTTGTAGGACTGGGCTTCAATCCGCTGTACGCCGCCGGCCTGTGCCTGATCGCCAACACCGCTCCGGTGGCGTTCGGCGCGCTGGGGATTCCGATCATCGTTGCCGGTCAGGTCACTGGCATCGACGCCTTCAAGATCGGCGCCATGACCGGTCGCCAGTTGCCACTGCTGTCGCTGTTCGTGCCGTTCTGGCTGGTGTTCATGATGGACGGCCTGCGCGGCGTGCGGGAAACCTGGCCGGCCGCGCTGGTGGCAGGCTTGAGTTTCGCCATCACCCAATACTTCACCTCCAACTTCATCGGCCCGGAACTGCCGGACATCACCTCGGCACTGGCCAGCCTGATTTCCCTGACCCTGTTCCTCAAGGTCTGGCAACCACGTCGCGCCGCCGGCCAGCACATCGTTGGCGCCGTGTCCGCTTCGGTGGTCAGCGCCAGCGTCGGCGGTTTCGGCCAGAAGCGCACCACCGTCGCTTCGCCTTACAGCCTCGGGGAAATTTTCAAGGCGTGGTCGCCGTTCCTGATCCTCACTGTGCTGGTGACGATCTGGACGCTGAAGCCTTTCAAAGCGATGTTCGCTGCCGGCGGCTCGATGTATGGCTGGGTGTTCAACTTCGCGATTCCGCACCTTGATCAACTGGTGATCAAGACTGCGCCGATCGTGGCCAACCCGACCGCGATTCCAGCAGTGTTCAAACTCGACCCGATTTCCGCCACCGGCACGGCGATTTTCTTCTCCGCGCTGATTTCGATGCTGGTACTGAAGATCAATTTCAAAACTGGTCTGACCACTTTGAAAGAGACCTTCTACGAACTGCGCTGGCCAATCCTGTCGATCGGCATGGTGCTGGCGTTCGCCTTCGTCACCAACTACTCCGGCATGTCCTCGACCATGGCCCTGGTGCTGGCGGGTACTGGCGCGGCGTTCCCGTTCTTTTCGCCGTTCCTCGGTTGGCTGGGCGTGTTCCTCACCGGTTCGGATACGTCGTCGAACGCGCTGTTCAGCTCGTTGCAAGCGACCACCGCCCACCAGATCGGCGTCAACGACACTTTGCTGGTGGCGGCCAATACCAGCGGCGGCGTGACCGGCAAGATGATCTCGCCGCAATCGATCGCCGTGGCCTGCGCCGCGACCGGTCTGGTCGGCAAGGAATCGGATCTGTTCCGCTTCACCCTCAAGCACAGCCTATTCTTTGCAACGATTGTCGGTTTGATCACCCTGGCTCAGGCCTACTGGTTCACCGGCATGCTGGTGCACTAAACCTACAAGAAAGACGGAAATAACCGACGCCGGCCCGTGATCCGGCGTCAGCAATTCACCACCGGGTCTGTAAGGCTGCTGAAAGCAACGCGCTTTATATTCGGCAGCCGCAGCAGACGGATAACCGGGCCCACCCGGAGACACGCCTGATGAGCGAGCTTTTTTACAACGCTGTGCCGAACGCGACCCGCGTGGCACCGCCACTGCCCGAACCTCGGCAATACCCCAGCGAAAAACCGTCGCGGGTCTACCTGTTCGGCACGTGTGTGGTCGACCTGTTCTACCCAGAAGCCGGGATGGACGCGATCCATCTGCTGGAGCGCGAAGGGATCCGGGTCGAATATCCGCAAGGGCAGAGTTGCTGCGGCCAACCGGCTTACACCTCGGGTTACACCGAGCAGGCGCGGACGGTAGCGCGCTCGCAACTGGCGCTGTTTGCCGGAGATTATCCGGTGGTGGTGCCGTCGGGTTCCTGCGCCGGCATGCTGCGCGAGCATTACGCCGACTTGTTCAAGGACGAGCCGGAAACGTTGAAACAGGTGCAGGCTCTCGCAGCGCGCACTTATGAACTGGCCGAATTCCTGCTGTTCGTCTGCAAGGTGCAGCTCAAGGACAGCGGCGAACCGGTGAAAGTCGCGCTGCACACCTCGTGTTCGGCACGCCGCGAAATGAATACCCACCTGCATGGCCGCGAGTTGTTGGCGCAGTTGAGCAATGTGGAGCGGGTCAATCACGACCACGAAAGCGAATGCTGTGGCTTCGGTGGGACATTCAGCGTCCGTATGCCAGACATTTCCGGCGCGATGGTGGCTGACAAGACCCGCGCACTGAAGGAGTCCGGCGCGCACAAGGTACTGAGTGCCGACTGCGGCTGTTTGATGAACATCAACGGCGCGCTGGAGAAACAGCAGCAAGCGTTACGCGGGCAACATCTGGCGAGCTTTCTCTGGCAGCGAACCGGAGGTGCACAATGAGCACCTCGACGATTATTCCTACGGTCGCCGTAGAAGAAGATTTCCGCACCCGGGCACACAATGCCTTGGGTGATCAGCAGTTGCGGAACAACTTCCGCACTGCCATGGATTCACTGATGACCAAGCGGGCAGCGGCTTTCAGCGATGCCCACGAAAGAGAACACCTGCGCGCACTGGGCAATTCGATCAAGGCCCGCGCGCTGTCCAAGTTGCCCGACCTGCTCGAGCAACTGGAACAGAACCTGACCCGCAACGGTGTGACAGTGCACTGGGCGGAAACGGTGGACGAGGCCAATGGCATCGTCCTGTCGATCATCCGCGCTCACGAGGCGCGGCAAGTGATCAAGGGCAAATCGATGGTCAGCGAAGAGATGGAGATGAACCATTTCCTCGAGGCTCGGGACATTGAATGTCTGGAGTCCGACATGGGGGAGTACATCGTCCAGCTCGACCACGAGAAGCCTTCACACATCATTATGCCGGCGATCCACAAGAATGCCGGTCAGGTCGCGTCCTTGTTCCACGACAAACTTGGCGTGGAATACACCAAGGACGTTGACCAACTCATTCAGATCGGTCGCAGGGTCCTGCGGCAGAAATTCTTCGAAGCCGACATCGGCGTCTCCGGCGTCAACTTCGCCGTCGCCGAAACCGGCACCCTGCTGCTGGTGGAAAACGAAGGCAACGGGCGCATGACCACCACCGTGCCACCGGTGCATATCGCCGTCACCGGCATCGAAAAAGTCGTGGAAAACCTGCGCGACGTGGTGCCGCTGCTGTCACTGCTGACGCGCTCGGCGCTGGGCATTCCGATCACCACTTACGTCAACATGATCTCCGGCCCGCGCAAGGAACATGAACTCGACGGCCCGCAGGAAGTGCATCTGGTCCTGCTCGACAACGGTCGCAGCCAGGCCTTCGCCGACAGTGAATTGCGCCAGACCCTGAACTGCATCCGCTGCGGCGCCTGCATGAATCATTGCCCGGTTTACACCCGAGTCGGCGGCCACACTTATGGCGAGGTTTACCCGGGGCCGATCGGCAAAATCATCACCCCGCACATGGTCGGCCTGGCCAAGGTTCCGGACCACCCGAGCGCGTCATCATTGTGCGGCGCCTGCGGTGAAGTCTGCCCGGTGAAGATTCCGATCCCCGCCATCCTGCGCCGTCTGCGCGAGGAAAACGTCAAAGCTCCGGACGCGCCGAATCAGGTGATGCGCGGCCAGGGCAGCAAGTATTCGCGCAAGGAGCGTTTTATCTGGAACGCCTGGGCCAGACTCAACAGCTCGCCGACGCTGTACCGCTTGTTCGCTTTTTTCGCCACGCGCCTGCGCGCCCTCACGCCGAGCAATGTCGGCCCTTGGACGCAAAACCACAGCGCACCAAAACCGGCCGCGCGTTCGTTGCATGACATGGCCCGCGAGCATCTGGGCAAACAGGGAGAGCGTCGATGAGCGCCAAGCAAAATATCCTCGGCAAGCTGCGGAAAAGTCTGACCGGCACCACGCCGATCACCGACAACTTCGATGTCGACCTGGTCACCCAGCCCTACACCTACAGCGCCGAGCAACGCATCCCGCAATTGCGCAAACTGATGGAAGCGGTGCACACCGAAATCCACCTGACCTCGGCCGCCGAGTGGCCGGCATTACTGGCGCAACTGCTGCGCGACCGTCAATTGCCGAGCCTGCTGATCGCACCGACCACACCGCACGGGCAGCGCATCACACAGCACTGGGCGAACAATCCCGAGCTGCCAGAACTGAAGTCCTACGACCGGCCAATGGAAGCGTGGAAAGCCGAGCTGTTCAACGACACCCCGGCCAGCCTCACCGGCACCCTCGGCGCGATCGCCGCGACCGGCAGCCTGATCATCTGGCCTACCCGTGAAGAACCGCGCCTGATGAGCCTGGTGCCGCCGGTGCATTTCGCCCTGCTCAAGGCCAGCGAAATCCGCGACAACTTCTATCAGGTGCAAGAGGAATTCGAATGGGCGCAAGGCATGCCGACCAACGCGCTGCTGGTCTCCGGCCCGTCGAAAACCGCCGATATTGAACAGGTGCTGGCGTATGGCGCGCATGGCCCGAAAGATCTGGTCGTGCTGATTCTGGAGGATCAATGAGTCTTCCTGCTGCTTTCCTGCGTGATGCCGAGCGACTGATTCCAGCAGACCGGCGCTTCGACGACCCGCTGTCGACCCTGGCCTTTGGCACCGACGCCAGTTTCTATCGACTGATCCCGAAACTGGTAATCCGCGTCGAATCCGAGGACGAAGTGGTGGCGCTGCTGCAACTGGCCCAGCGTGACAACGTGCCGGTGACCTTCCGCGCCGCCGGCACCAGCCTGTCCGGGCAGGCGATCAGCGATTCCGTGCTGATCGTGCTCGGGGATAACTGGAACGCTCGCGAGATTCGCGGCCAGGGCACGCAGATCCGCCTGCAACCGGGAGTAATCGGCGCGCAAGCCAACGCTTGGCTGGCACCGTTCGGGCGCAAGATCGGCCCGGACCCGGCGTCAATCAATGCCTGCAAGATCGGCGGCATTGTCGCCAACAACGCCAGCGGCATGTGCTGCGGCACTGCGCAAAATACCTATCACACCCTGGCCGGGATTCGTCTGGTGCTGGCCGACGGCACGCGCCTCGACACCGAGGACCCTGCCAGCGTCGCGGCATTTCGTTCAAGCCACGGCGAACTGCTCGAACGCTTGGCGACTTTAGGTCGCGAGACCCGCGCCAACGCCGAACTGGCCGCGAGAATTCGCCACAAATACCGTCTGAAAAATACCACCGGCCTGTCGCTCAATGCCCTGGTGGACTTCGACGAGCCTGTGGATATCTTGAGCCATCTGCTGGTCGGCTCCGAGGGCACCCTCGGCTTTATCAGCGCGGTGACCTACGACACCGTCATCGATCACCCGAACAAGGCATCGGCACTGATCGTCTTCCCCGATGTCGAGACCTGCTGCAACGCGGTCACCGTGCTGAAAAACCAACCGGTGTCAGCAGTGGAGCTGCTTGATCGACGCAGTCTGCGTTCCGTGCAGGACAAAAAAGGCATGCCCGCTTTCGTACAGCTGCTGTCGGAAAATGCCTGCGCGCTGCTCATCGAATCCCGCGCCGCCTCGTCGACATTGCTGCAGGAACAACTGGCGCAAATCATGGCGTCGCTGCGCGATTTCCCCGTCGAGAAGCAGGTCGACTTCACCGAAGACCCAGTGGAAAACGCGCGACTCTGGGCCATCCGCAAAGACACCTTCCCCGCCGTCGGCGCCGTGCGTAAAACCGGCACCACAGTGATCATCGAAGACGTAACTTTTCCGGTCGAACAACTGGCGATCGGCGTCAATCGCCTGATCGAGCTGTTCGACAAACATGCCTACGACGAAGCGATCCTTTTCGGACACGCACTGGAAGGCAATCTGCACTTCGTCTTCACCCAAGGCTTCAATAGCCCGGAAGAAATCGCACGCTACCAAGCGTTCATGGACGACGTCGCGCAACTGGTCGCGGTGGAATTCGGCGGTTCGCTGAAGGCCGAACACGGCACCGGCCGCAACATGGCGCCGTTCGTGGAACTGGAATGGGGCAGCGACGCTTATCAACTGATGTGGCAGCTCAAACGCTTGCTCGACCCCAACGGCATTCTCAATCCGGACGTCGTGCTAAGCGAAGATCCGCAGATCCATCTCAAGCACCTGAAACCGCTGCCGGCGGCGGACGAGATTGTGGATAAGTGCATCGAGTGCGGTTTTTGCGAACCGGTCTGCCCATCGAAAGGCCTGACCCTGAGCCCGCGCCAGCGCATCGTCATCTGGCGCGATATCCAGGCGAAAAAACGCGCCGGCGTCGACACCACCGAACTGGAAAAAGCCTTCGACTACCAAGGCATCGACACCTGTGCCGCAACCGGCCTGTGCGCGCAACGCTGTCCTGTAGGCATCAATACCGGCGAGCTGGTGAAAAAGCTCCGTGGCAGACACGCCACGCACCAGAAAACCGCTGACTGGATCGAAGGAAATTTCGCCAAGACCCTGCAAGGCGCTCGCTTCACCCTGCACGTCGCCAATGGCGCGCGGATGATGCTCGGGGCGCCGCGTCTGGCGAAGCTGTCGGCGACGTTGACGCGCTTGTCCAAAGGGCAGGTCCCGCTGTGGACCAACGCCATGCCACAACCGGAAAAAGCCATTCGTTTCAGCCCGAGCGTGGCGGACGAGCGCCCGCGCGTGGTTTATCTGGCGGCTTGTGTGTCGCGGGTCATGGGCCCGGCGGCGGGCGACAAGGAACAGATGTCGCTGTACGACAAAACCCGTGGCCTGCTGGAAAAGGCCGGCTACCAGGTCGTCTTTCCCGACAACCAGGACAACCTCTGCTGCGGCCAACCGTTCGCCTCCAAAGGCTACGCCGAACAGGCCGAGCACAAGCGCCAGGAACTGATCAGCGCCCTGCTTCACGCCAGCCGCGGCGGCCTCGATCCGATCTATTGCGACACCAGCCCATGTACGCTGCGACTGGTCCAAGACATCGGCGAAACGCGACTGGATCTGTACGATCCAGTGCGCTTCATCCGTACGCATCTGCTGGATCGTCTGGACTTCACACCCCAGCAATCGCCGATTGCCGTGCACGTGACCTGCAGCACTCAGCACTTGGGCGAAAGCCAGGCGCTGATCGATCTGGCGCGCAAATGCAGCAACACCGTGGTGATTCCCGAAGGCATACATTGCTGCGGATTTGCCGGCGACAAAGGCTTCACCACGCCGGAGCTGAACAGCCATTCGCTGCGTACGCTCAAGGACGCGGTGCAGCACTGCAGCGAGGGGATTTCCACCAGCCGCACGTGCGAAATCGGCCTGACCCAGCACGGTGGCATCGACTATCACGGGCTGGTTTATCTGGTGGATCGGGTGACACGCGCAAAGGCCGTCTGAAAAAAAATAGAACTCTTGAGCGAGACGGCAATCCACAGAACAGGCCCCGACAAATCGGGGCTTTTCCTCCATTCGGTGGCTCGCCCAGCGGTCAGCGAAGCCTGGATCCCTCAGTTCAAGGAGACACACATGAAGCGTTCTGTACTGTTAGGTCTGTTCGTTACTGCCTCGATGATGGCGTCCACTTCGTTCGCAGCAGACAAACCTGCGGATCTGTGCGATGCCAATATTCAAACCATCAATGGTATGAAAGCTCAGCTGTCAGCGAAGCCAGAACTGAGCCAGCGTGCCGAAACCAGCGTGAGCAAGGCCCAAGCGCTGAAAGCCGAAGGCAAAATCGACGACTGCGTTGCCGAAACCTCGCAAACCATCGTTGAGCTACGTAAAAACACCGGCACCAACAACTGATCCAGACTGACGGGCCAACCTGCGGGTTGGCCTCGTCGGCAGATTGACGTACACTGTGCACGCTTGTTGCCCGATCAGATTTACCGGGCAATGAGTTCGGGGCCGTTTAGGATTCGACGCCGGTTGCGAAACTCTAGGTGCATGCCGACTTGGTAACAGAAGTCGTAAATCCACTGTTGCAACTACTTATAGTTGCCAATGACGACCAATACGGTGTTGCTCTCGCTGCTTAATTGCAGCTGACAATGCTCCTGGTACCTTCGGGTCCAGCAATCATCAGGGGATGTCTGTAAACCCGAAATGATTGTCATATAGAACAGAATCGCCGTGCAGTACGTTGTGGACGAAGCGGCTAAAACTTACACAACTCGCCCAAAGCACCCTGCCCGTCGGGTCGCTGAGGGTTAACTTAATAGACACGGCTACGCATGTAGTACCGACAGCGGAGTACTGGCGGACGGGGGTTCAAATCCCCCCGGCTCCACCAAATAATCATCTAAAGACGTCCACGGACGTCTTTTTTTGTGCCTGAAAGCCAGTAAATACGGGGATTTCAGCGTCATCACGATCCGATGGCGTCCAGCAGCATCTATGTTTTTGTGTATTCCACGTGGTATTCCAAGCACTCAGCTGGTATTTTTTGGAATACACAACCAGCTCTGGAATACATCATGGGTGCCCAAGCCACGCGCCTCTCCGACCTCAAAGTCAAAGCCGCCAAGCCTAGTGAAAAGGACTACACGCTAACTGATGGCAACGGCCTTCAGATGCGAGTGAGAAGCAATGGCTCAAAACTGTGGAATTTTAACTATATCCATCCTGTGACGAAGAAACGGATAAACATGGGTCTAGGTACTTTCCCTGAAGTGAGCCTGGCTCAGGCGCGCAAGCGAACCGTCGAGGCTAGAGAGCTTGTTGCCCAAGGGATCGATCCGAAGGAACAGCGCAACGCTCATCGTCAGGCGAAAAAAGCCGCGACCGAACATACCTTTCAGAACATCGCGACAGCTTGGTATGAACTGAAAAAAGACTCAGTAACGCAGGCCTACGCCGAGGACATTTGGCGCTCCCTCACGCTACACATCTTCCCTGATTTAGGCACCACGCCGATCTCAGCCATCAATGCCCCTCAGGTTATCAACTTGCTCCGACCACTCGAAACCAAGGGCAGTCTTGAAACCGTGAAGCGGCTGACGCAGCGGCTCAACGAGATCATGACCTACGGGGTCAACTCGGGGCTTATTCACGCGAATCCGCTTAGCGGCATCCGCTCCGTCTTCAAGAAACCGAAAAAGAAAAACATGCCGGCACTCCCCCCCGATGAGCTGAAAGAGCTCATGGTGGCGATAGCCAATGCCAGCATAAAAAGAACAACCCGCTGCCTAATCGAGTGGCAGCTCCACACCATGACTCGACCAATCGAGGCAGCAACCACCCGCTGGGTAGATATCGACATCGAGAAGAAGGTCTGGACGATACCTGCGGAGCGTATGAAGAAGCGCCGCACACACATTGTCCCGCTCACGGAGCAGGCTCTCGCGCTCCTGGAAGCTATCAAACCCTACAGTGGACATCGGGAGTATGTTTTCCCCGCAGACCGGAACCCCCGCACCCACTGCAATAGCCAGACAGCCAACATGGCACTGAAGCGAATGGGCTTCGAGGGGCGACTGGTCAGCCACGGCATGCGCTCGATGGGCAGTACCATTCTCAACGAGCATGGCTGGGATCCTGAGCTGATTGAGGTGGCGCTTGCCCACGTCGACAAGGACGAGGTTCGCAGCGCCTACAACCGGGCGGATTACATTGAACGTAGACGCCCGATGATGGCCTGGTGGAGTGAACACATTCAGGAAGCAGCAACCGGCAACCTGTCCATGTCAGCCATCAAGGAAAACCGGGACAAAAAAGTCGTTTCGATACGCTGATCAGGGGCTGCTACCGGCCCAGAAGCGGACGCAGCCACATATGAAAACGGTCTTCACTACCCATCTGATATTTAGTATTCAGATTGCGATCTCCGGCACGCCGGCCGCGGTCAAAAGCTGGAAGAGCTCAGCTACCCGCTGCCGCTGACCACGCTCCTGGCAGAAGGCAAAAATCGCACGCTGTTTTGCACGAGAGAGGGCAACGAAGAACGTCGCAAGACCCTCAAGATTGCCCGGCGTATGTGCCCACCAAGCCTGATCATCAAGGCCCACAAAGACGATAGTGTCGTACTCGAGGCCTTTGCTTTTGTGCACGGTCATCATGGGGATTTGAGCTAGCCCCTCGAAGGCATCGAGACAACCGATCCAGTCAGCGGCATCAGAAGACGCTGCAAGGTGCAAGTGGAACGCCTCTTCCATGATGGCTAGCACGTCACCGGATGCGTATTCGATGTAGGTTCGCCGAAGGGCTGCCAGATCGAGAAATTCCACCACGCGATTTGCAAAGACATTGGCATTGGCTAGCGAAGGCGGACAATTGGTCATATCAGCGCGAAGCGTTGCGATGAACCTAGAGAGTTCCGTCTCAATGCGCATCGCTCCTAATTCATCATCCGGGGCAATAGCACGTATGGCCCAAAGCGCGGAGGAAACAAGCTGCCAGGCAGCAGGGGCTCTGCGACTTGCTCCGAGCCTGAGGAGCCCTATGGCGATTTTTGCAAAGTTATCAGAAAGCAGGTCTTGCAAAGTCGTTCGCCCGAGAGCGTGACTTTCATTGCGAATCCGTAGCCCAACCTGGGCAAAGGCAGGTGCCAGATCAGCCTCGAAATCATCGGAGCGCTGTTTTACAAGAATTGCGTAATGTCGAGGCGAAAGGCCACGATTGGCCATGTCGCTCACAATCCAGCGTGCGAGGTGGGTTGTTTCTTGATTCCTAGTGCGACTGTTCCAAACTTGAGCCACATCACCGTCAACCTGGCGCTGCGCTTGCGCCTCCGCTTGAGGAGCATTTGGATCAAGCGCTCGCGCAACAACCTGCTGTATTCGAACAAGGTCTGGAGACGACCTGAAGTTGAACAGCAACGGAATACGAACTGCGCCGAAATCCTCAGAGAAGCGGTCAAATGAATCCGGGCGCGCACCTGCCCACGTCATGATGCGCTGCTTGTCATCACCGACTCCTGTCACCGCAATGTCAGCACCGCCGAATGCTGACAGCAGGAAGTCGTATTGAGCGTAAGTTGTGTCTTGAAATTCATCGACGAACACAAACGGATAGGTGTGCTGCAGTGCACGTCGAATATGCGGATTCGAGCGAAGCAACAGCTCTGCTAATCGGTTCAGGCTTACAAAGGTGAGACCTGAGCTCGGTTGGCGCTCAAGCTGTTCTCTCCACCAATGGTGGATGGCAAATTCTTCAGCCGACTGCGGTGCATTCCGAGCGATAGGGAGCCGGTATGCCCCCACCTTGTGCGACTCAAAGGTCCCAGCGCTAAAGCTACCAATTGTGGCTTGCCATTGAACTGCAGAATTTTGCCTCGCACGAGCAATGGATTGCTCGACCTGGCGGCGCGTCGGAAATGCCACGTCATAGGGACGTGTTGGCCGCCACGCTACCGGAATCGCCGCCTGGAAGCGATCTACCAAGCCCTTTGTAAAGGAATCGAAGGTGAGCGAGGTAAAGCGGTTAGCGAGATCAGGTGGGCACCGTTTTCGAACCCGCGCCGCTAAATTGTCAGCAGCATCACCCTTGAAAGAAATCGCCAGCACACGGTAAGGAGCAGGACATATTCCTGTTTCAAGCAGGTAGGCTGCGCGCTGGGCAAGAAACTCGGTTTTGCCGGCTCCTGGACCTGCGACTACACAGGCCGACCCCTCATGACGCAACGCTCGCCATGCAGCAGGCTCTAAATCCTCAATACCGCGTGGTCGCCAATCCTCTGGACGAATTTGTGCCATAGTCAGTTCGCCGGTTCCAATCGAGCATTTATAGCCATGAGGAGCGCCCGGAGCTCCTCAGGCGCTCCTGCGGCCAAGGTTTCGGATGCTTGGCTACTGAGCACACGCACATGCGTGCTGGGTTTGCCTCTCCCGAGAAACAGGTATCGATACCAGCGTAATGAGGCTTCTTGGTCTAGTCCGTAAAGCTCCCGGCGCCCCGTCTCGCCCAGCACCGCAATGCGAGGGTCGCCTTGATTAGAGGGGCCTTGCCGGCCTGGCTCAATAACTTGATATGCCGCAGGAAAAGCGCAAAGCATTGAATAGTCGAGATCAAGAGGAGCGCAGAAGAATACTTCGAACCGGCGCAGCCAATTGGTCCACTCCTGCATCCCTACCGTATTCTCTGCTGGTAGTCCATCAAAGCGAGCGAGGTTGACTTCGGGGCCGTTTGGATCCAAGTGCTGGCCAAACAGCGCTTGAGGGGCGATACCAATCTCGAGCAACTGAGTACAGGCGCTCTTTATTCGCCCCCAACCGCCGCCATCGCGCCCCCAATCGAGGTCAAGCAACGTTGCGTAAGGGATTTCTAAATCCTTGAGAAGGCGCCACAGATGATTGACGTGGCGTCCACCGAGCGGCACGACAGCGACAAACGAACGATCAATATCGAAGCCCATGGCCTCTGCCAGATGCGGGATAACAACCTCTTCAGAAGCGCCTTCGCCAAGAACGACGAATCGAGCGAAGTAGAGCTCTGGATAGGCGCGCACAGCTTCACGAACAAATTTTGATTCCTCCTCCAGCCCCTCAGGCAAGCAGATCGCTCGAACCAAGGACGTCCGATTAGCGGAGTCGAGGCGGAAGTGCCTGACTTGAGAGGGATCAACTCGCGAAAGAATGCTTGCCGAGTGACTTGAGACAACTGCCTGGGCACGGTTCCCGCCCGTAAGGTCTTCGACTTGACGGACGATGCGCGAAAGGTAGAAGGGGGCGAGATTGTTCTCCGGCTCTTCGATCGCAATAAGGGTCAACGCCGGCAGGGGGACACCGCCAGGTTGAAATCCGGCTGCGACGGGATCTCCGGCGATGCTGTTTTCGACATCCAATGTTGCTGCCGTCATTGCGAGATGAAACAACGAGCGCTGGCCGTCGCTGAGATCGTCAAGAGCACGTTCACGGCCAGCCTCGTCAGGCCGAAAAACCACTTCGACCTTCCTAATAAACTCCTGGAAACGCAAATCCATGGGGCGAAACAATGGCGTGGTATCGGTGCCGGCCGTATGGACCTCTTGCCAGCGCCGCCGTACCGCGTCAGCAACTACATCGACAGCCGCTTCACCAGCAAATGCCCCATTGAGTGTCGTGCCAGCCTCATCAAACGTGTCGCGTACACCCTGAGACCAAGTGATCGCGCGCCACAGGCGCCCCCTCAAAAATGAAGTTACCTGCGAAGAACCATCACGCGAAGCAGGTACGTAGATCATCTGGATACGTGCCCGATCGACAGCTTTCAGCTCGACGCAATCCTCATCAGTGAATTCGCCAAAGGCACGTACGGCCCAGTATTTCTGCTCGATTGCCCCATCGATCGAACCATCGTCTGTCCATGTCGCGTCTAGCCGAAGCCGGCACTTCAACCGCCCGGCCTCATCGGCAGCCATTTGCTGAAAGAACTCAGGGATGGCTGCTGCTTCAGCCTCTTCCGTGTCCAGCTCAGGAAAAGCGAGGATGGCTTCAAGACTAAACTGCCGCTGCAGTGGTGCAACATCCTCGGCCGCAGGCACATGAAAGTCTTGGCGGCGAATACGACGCTGATCTCCGGTGATACCGAATAGCCGCTGAAGCGCCTGCATCACTGCCGTCTTACCAGAGCCATTAGCGCCAATGAATGCAGTGAGACCTGGGGTCAGGTCAATGTTCGTTTCGACCCCGAAACTGCGGAATTTGGTTAACGTTAATCGTTCAATGAACATCGCTATACGCGCCCAATGACGCGGCCTCCCTGCATCTAGTGTTCATATAAGCCGAGGCCTTTCGGCGCGCCATCGGCACTCATGGCCGAACGATACTATGTACGCACCTCCTTGTCCCTCCTCCTCATATCAGCTATGGGTGTCTTTCGTACAAACCAAATCACGCCCGCTAGCGGGCTGATTCGATCCGAAAAACTTTCAAATCTACATAACTGCCATGACAAACCCACCAAGGAGGTTCGCCCCATGTCATTGCAGTGTCCTCGCTGTCACTCCCCCAAAGTCGCTTCCTTCCATCCCGCCATGAAAGTCGGCGCCACCATCGGCACTGTGGGCGGTGTTGCACGTGGCGTCAGCGCAGCCCTGGCAGGCAGTCACGCTGGCGCCGCTATCGGCGCGTTAGCCGGGCCTGTCGGTATCACCCTCGGCTCCGTGTCTGGCGCCATCCTCGGCGGCCTAGCAGGCGGGGTCGGCGGCTGTGCGCTGGGCGCGCAACTCGGCGAATCGCTCGACCGTCATGTCCTGGCCCACAACCTCTGCCTGCTCTGCGGTCATCGCTTCAACCTGCCGGCCTAATCCCGCCCTTTCTCTCCTCATATTTCAATCGTCCGGCCTGTGCTGCGCCTGGCGCGGCGCTTTATGCCGGCTTGCACCTAAAGGAATCGTTAACATGGCACATCTCGTCGAAACCATGGCCTACGCTGGCGCTGCCCCGTGGCATGGACTGGGCAATCAGCTCACTCAGAAACAGCCAATCGAAGTCTGGCAGCGTGAAGCCGGTATGGACTGGCAGATTTTGGAAAGCCCCGTGCATTTTAAGTCGGATGCCGTTGGCCACCTGGGCGCAATCCACTCTTTCCCCGAACAGAAGGTACTATTCCGTTCTGACACCAAGACCCCGCTGTCGGTGGTCTCCAATCGCTACCACACGGTGCAACCTCGGGAAGTGCTGGAGTTTTATCGGGATCTCACCGAGGTCTCCGGCTTCGAACTGGAGACGGCTGGCGTGCTCAAGGGTGGCCGTAAATTCTGGGCGCTGGCGCGTACCGGACAAGGGGCGGCACTCAAGGGTAATGACCAGGTGAATGGCTACCTACTGCTGGCAACCTCCTGCGACGGCACCCTGGCAACCACGGCAACGCCGACCACCGTGCGCGTTGTCTGCAACAACACCCTGACCATCGCCCTAGACGGCACAAGCCGCGCCATCAAGGTGCCGCACAACACTCGCTTCGACCCGAAGGCAGTAAAGAAGCAGCTCGGCATCGCCGTCTCGCAATGGGACGACTTTATGTACCGCATGCGTGCGCTGGCGGAACGCAAAGTGCAGTGGCATGAGGCGCTGGGCTTCTTTATGAACGTGCTGTGCGAGACCAATCCTACCGGCGCATTGCCGGAGGTACTGCCCAATGAACGTGCCCTGCGAAAGGTTCAGGAGCTGTACGAAGGTCGCGGCCGAGGCAGTCAGCTGGACTCGGCTCGCGGTACCGCCTGGGGCCTGCTCAACGCCGTAACCGAGTACGTCGACCACGAACGTCGCGCCCGTAGCAACGAGTACCGCATGGACTCGGCCTGGTTCGGCCAAGGGGCGCAGATCAAGCAACGTGCGCTGGACACCGCACTGCAACTTGTCGCCTAACCGGTTACTTCCTCCACCCCATAACGCCCGATCAGCCTCTTGCTGATCGGGCGTTTCTATTTCTGCAAGGTGAACGTTATGAACACTACTCCGTCGCACAGCACTAGCAAGGCTCGTCCAGCACTGCGCCTCATCAGCACCAAGGAATTGCTTCGTGAAGATTGGCTGGCGGTGCGCAAGCAAGGCATTGGCAGCTCGGATGCCGGCGCTGCGGTGGGCCTAAATCCCTACAAATCGCAGTTAGAGCTGTGGCTGGAGAAAACCGGTCGAGACACCACACTGCCAAAAGCCGACCCACATGATGAAGAAAGCCCGATGTACTGGGGCAACGTGCTGGAACCAGTCGTGGCCTGGCATTACAGCAAACGCACGAAAAACAAGGTGCGGCGCATCAACGCTGTGCTTCAACACCCTGATCCTGAGCTGCCCTGGATGCTGGCCAACATCGACCGCGAGGTGATCGGTTCTGACGATGTGCAAATCCTCGAGTGCAAGACCGCCGGCGTAAACGGCGCACGCCTCTGGAAAGAAGGCGTGCCCGAGTACGTACAACTGCAGGTTATGCATCAGCTCGCCGTCACCGGTAAGCAAGCTGCGGATGTGGCTGTATTGCTGGGCGGCCAGACGCTGGAGATCCACCGCATCGAGCGTGACGAGCAGGTGATTGCTCGCCTGGTTGAGCTGGAGCGTAAGTTCTGGCACTACGTCGAGACCGACACGCCACCACCTGCTGATGGCTCAGCCTCGGCTGAAATGGCACTGCGCGCGCTCTATCCGGAAGACAACGGCCAGGCGCTGGATCTCAGCAATCATGCAGGACTGACGGCCGCCTACATCGAACTTAAGGCGGTACGTCAGTCGATAGCCGAGAAAGAAACTCGTGAAGCCCAGCTCAAGCAAATGCTGCAGCAGGCCATGGGGGATGCTACCCGTGCCGAGTTCGGTCACGGCTTCATCAGCTGGAAAAAGTCCAACGACAGCACTGTGCTCGATGTCGAAAGCATGCTGAAGGATAAGCCCTACCTGCAGGCGCGCTACATCAAGATTAAGGAAGGCAGCCGACGTTTCCTAATCGTCTGACCCCACCGTGTTCAACCATTCCCTCCCCTTGGTCAGCCCATGCAGTTAGTTCTGCGTGGCTGGCCTTTTTTCGTTTACAGGAGAACCACCATGCTCAAAGGTCTGGCTATCACCCCGCCGGTACTCGGACGAATTTCCATCGGCAAGATCATCGAAAAGAACGGCAAACGCCTGCCGGAGAAAGATGATCAGTTCACCATCACCTCGCAGGTACAAGGCAAGGACGGTTGGCTACTGCACCCGCTCAATGATGAGCTGCGTAAGGGTAAGGAAGACAAATTGCGCAGCATCCCGGTACGCCTGCTGTTCAACGAGCCGGAGCTCAACTTTCGTGCCGACTACACGCTGTTCGACCGTCAATCCGGACGCCCGCTTTGCGTGGGCAATGGCGAGACCTGCAAGCGCTTGACCAAGGACGGCATGCAGTCGTTGCCATGCCCATCGCCGGATGCCTGCCCACTCGCCAGAGGCGGTGCCTGCAAGCCTTACGGCCGACTGAATGTGGTCATTGGTGATGAGGATTCGTTGGGTAGCTTTGTGTTCCGCACCACCGGATTTAATAGCATCCGCACCCTGGCCGCTCGGCTGCATTACTTCCAGGCCATCTCAGGTAATCGGCTGGCTTGCCTGCCGCTGGAGCTGCGCCTGCGTGGCAAGTCGACTCGCCAAAGCCACGGCACTCCGATCTTCTACGTCGACCTCACGGCACGCAGCGGTATGGACATTACCGAAACACTACAGAAGGCGAGCGACCTCGATACACAGCGGCAAACAGCAGGTTTCGACCAAACAGCACTGGATGAGACGGCTCGCCGGGGCTTCGGCAATGGAGCCTTCGAGGATAGCGAGGAGGACAGTCACGTCGTGATCGAAGAGTTCTTCGCGAACTCGGAGCCCGCCAGCACCTCTAGCCAGTGTGAATCGCAGCCAGCTCCCAACTCTCTCGCTGGCAAGCTGGAAGCTATCGCCTCACAGGCTCACTGAATCGAATCTGTCTGTGCTGAGTAATCTGCCAGGCAAAAGCTCTTGGAGATCCGCCATGCATCTACTGCGATTCTTGCTCTGTTTGTTCATTTTCGTCGGTGCGCTCGCCGCCGCAGGAGCGCTGGTGCTAAGCATTCTGCTCATGTTGCGTTTCCCGCCTCTGTTACTGGCCGTGGTGCTGGCCTGCTGGATCCTGAGTCGTTTACTCAGGCTACTGTCCTCCGACCAGAGAAATCCCACCTGAAATACTCAAAATCACCGTGCGCTGCCGTGTCCAGGGCCGCTTTTCCAGGAGAATGAATCATGCTTCGACACTGCTTGATCTGCGACTCCAAGGCCGTCCTGGTCCGGGAAGCAGCCAAGGGTATCGCACTGCTGGTCTGCCTAGCTGACAGTGCGTTGCGAGAAGCGCAGAAAGCGAACGAGGATTCCCAAGCGCCAGACAGTCATCTGCTCATCAATGGGTTGGCCGCTATCACTCCCGCCTATCCATCGGCATTGCAGGTAGCCGAGGATGTCGCCAAATATCACTTCGCGGGATTCAACTGCTTGTGCCTGCGCTGAGGTGCTCTGTTCGATGAGCCAGGGAAAAAAGAATCCTTTGAAACAACAAAACAACCGCCGTGACTGAGCCCATCAGTCGCGATCGAGCCTAGCGACAAGACGCTCCACCATGTCCATGACGAAGTCGCGGTCATGCGCCTCCAGTCTAGACAGCAAGTCATAGAGCCTCCGCGCCTGATCTTCTGGGCGAGAACTCCCCTCGGTCAGCAAATCAGCCGTTTCACAACCAAAAACCGCCGCCAATTCGACCAAACGCTCGATGTTAGGCATGACGATCCCACGCTCGATACGGGATACGGCCTCACTTCCAATCCCAAGCTTTTCCGCAACCTGCTCCTGACTCAGCTTGCAACCAACACGCTGGCGAGCAATTGCTTGGCCAACAAGCTCCGCCAGCTGCTTCGATTTGTTTTTTGACATGCCACCCTCCAGTTCAACCTGGATGGTTGAGCATCAACCTGTTGACATGAAGGACCTCCTAAACCGAGACTCACCTTAAAAGGTTGATATTCGACTTTTTCTCTAATCCGCCACCTCATGCAGGGAGCTCAGAAAAACATGATCGTCGTAACCGGTCTGAATGAAGCACAGATTGAAGGTCTCGTGAGAAGCAAAGCGTCCTTCGAGATCCAAGGCCTCAGAGGCAATTTCATGGCAGGTATCAAACTGGTTGAAACCAAGATTGAAAGCCAGGGGCTGAAGTGTCGAGTTAAAAGCGATGTGAAAAGTGCAGTGGTACAAGGCGGCGCACTCGGGGCTGTATTCAGCGTCCTGACAACACCCGCCACATTGACCATAGCAACATTAACCGCCGCAGCAGGAGTAGGTCATACGCTCGTTACCTACAACCCCGACTACGAAATCATCAAGGACTACGTCAACAAGAAGCTCAAGGTTATTTACAAGAAATAGCAGCTTGCTCAAGACCTCCTTCGCTCCCACCTTCATAGTAAGAAACAAACCATGAAACGTATTCTCAGCATCCTCCTTCTCGCGTTCTGTGCCCAAGTCAACGCTGAATTCTCCGCGTACCAAGGTACAGTGGCTTTCTTTCCCGACGAGAAATCGACGCACAACCTCCCGGAAGTGATTCCATGCGTCACCCGCCCAGCAGCAACGGGCCAACCCATGCTCTTCTGTACCTGGCTCACCAGCACGCGGTACGTGGACCTCTGGGATGCGCAGCGTCAGCAGAACGTCCGCATCACCAACAAAGTCAACGGCATGTGTCAGCGTGGCAATTGTCGAATCCAGGGTGCAGAGGTAGGTAACTGGAAGGAGGACACACCATTCCAACTGTCCATCTGGTATCGCATAGGCAGTAGCACTGATGGCAAGCCAGTCGCCTACCGCATCGACGCCACCCGTCAAGTGTCATACGCGGAAGCGGGCAGCCTGCTGATGAAGTTCTACTTAGATGCAGGTGTCCCGGACAATGAACTGGTTTCGACCTTCGACAAGCGTTACATCGGTGGTTGGGCAGCGTGGAATCAGGAGAAGGGCGGGACTGCATCAGCAGCGACGAAGACTCCGGCTGCTCCCCAGTCCGAATGGCCAGAAGTCAAAACCGCCTGGTGTAATCCCCGCATGGATGATGACTGCTACATCGACAACCAAAAAGTGCCAGTGGCGGAGCTGGGTAAATGGCTTCCCTCGGTCAGCGAATCCAATGTCGACCAGTTAGGAGGGCACTGCGAGACTATCCTTTGCTTTGACGACAATGATCAGCCGCTGGGCTACCTGCAATAACATCCCTAGACACCAATGGACCGGGTCATACGGTCCATTGGTGTCTAGGGAATCGGGGTTAGGGGATTAATTCAGTTCTTATTTTTTCGGCCAAAAACGCAACCTCACTCACTCGACCAACTGCTTGCATTGGAGCTGACCCTTGCACCAGTAGGTCTAATAGGAGTAGTCGGCCTGGCTGAGAGCGCCCATAGCCCCAATTACAAAATTAGTGATACCCCCGCAGCTCACCTCCAATTCCAGAGGTGTAGATGTGGGAAAAAACCGCGTTCGCCTTGAGATCAATCTCGTCCGCATCATACGCTGACAGTGGGAGACTGGCCCACAAATGCTTGATGATCTCGGCCTTGACCTGGGCCTGTGCTGCAGCCTTTTCTCGCCAGCGATCGATCTGCAGCTTCCCGCCAGTCAATTTATTGAGCAACTCCTTCGCTGCTTTTTTGATGGCATCGCGGTCGTCTTTGCTGAGCGACTTCTTCTGCAGCAGATCGAATACAGCCAACTGATCCTCACTTTCCAGCTCCTCGCGCAGATAGCGCTTTTCCTCGTCAGTACAAGTGTCGTTGAAGGAAAAGAGATCATCCATCACCTTCTGTATTTCCGCCGAATCCTTGTCCTTGTTGTACGCTTGCACGATCTCCTGATAACGCTCGTAGAGGTCCACCCGAGTTGGATTACGCGCGACCATGGCGGCCAGACGCTCTTCGATTTTTTCCATCAGATTCATCGCCACAACGTTCTTGAAGGGCGTTTTCTCGAACTCGGCCCGCAGACGAGAAAAGTCGACATTCGAGAGGTCATAGCGAGATCGTTTTTCCTTGGCGCTCGGTGCCTCAGTAGCAACAGCCACATCCACCACGTCATACAAGTCCTGCAATAGGGCGCTCACGTCTGGTGTAACACGCGCATCCTGCAGTTTGTTGTAGATCGCCGTAAGTGCGCTTTCCTCGGCATCAAAGCCGAACAAGCCAGGATGAGGGAACAGGGCTCTATGGCGAGCCTGCGCATCCTCGACGATCACCTGATAGGTCTTGCGGCACTCATCGCTTTCACAAAGTAGATTCACAGCCACCAAAATTTGCTGCTGCTTAGCGAAGCCGTGGGTCCCGATCAATCCATCGAGATCAAAGCCCAGTCCCACCAGGAAGTCACGCGCGACCTTTAGGCTGTTAGCGTACTCGGCCAAAGCAACTGTATCGTCGCGCACCCTATCCTGCTCACCTTCGCCTTTGCCGGTACCAGCCCGGTCCCCCTGGGCGAAGGTGGCCAACGCACGACGCAGGCTCTTGATCATCCCGTTGTAATCAATGATCAGTCCGTGCTTCTTGCCGCCGCCCACTCGATTGACCCGAGCGATGGCCTGCATCAGGGTGTGGCCCTGCATGGGCTTGTCCAGATACAACGTGGCTAAGCACTTCACATCGAAGCCAGTCAGCCACATAGCACAAACGATGGCGACCCGGAATGGGTTGTCGGCCTTTTTGAATTCCTTTTCTAGGTCACGCTTTACCATCTTTTCGCGGTGCTTCGTGATGTCCAGCGGCTCATCGCGGAAGTTTTTCCACTTGGCGAAGTCAGCCACCTCGCCTTGCTCCTGCGATACCACTACGCAGCATTCGGTGGCCTTCATCCATTCCACCTGCTCGCGGCGCTGCTTGAGCAGATTAGTGGGTGCTTTGCCCTTGGCTGCAAACATGGCTTCTTCTGCGGTCACCGTAGCGTCGAGTTGCGCGGCTTTATCCTGCCATTTAGCAACGACTAGATCGTGCATCTTCACGCAGGTGATTTTATCGAGGCAGACCATCATGGCTTTTCCGCCGCCGTTTTCCACAACGCGCCAGCGCTGATGGAAGTGATCCACGAAATCCTGCGCGACTTTATCCAGCCGCGTAGGAGAAGTCAGGATGGGGTAGTCCCGCGCCAACTCCCGATAAAGCTTTTCTTCTTTCTCGTCACTCCACGGGTCATCGAGGGTTGCTGCCTGTTTAGCGGCCTCAATGTGGTCAGTAATACGCTCACTCACTGTGGGGTCGATGATCTTCAGCTTCTCGCCAGCGTTCTCGTAAAACAGCGGCAAAGTCGCGCCATCGGCCACAGCACGCTGAAAGTCATAGATCGACACGTACTCGCCAAATACTTCACGAGTGAGCTGCGTTTCCCCCGAATCAATCAGCGGTGTACCGGTGAAGCCGAGGAACTTGGCACACGGCAGCCCCTTGCGCATGTTCAACGCCAAACGTCCATACTGACTCCGGTGCGCCTCATCACTGATGACTATGATGTCGTCCCGTTCCGAGTAGGCCTCGATGATCCGCTCACGGTATTTTTGGATCAGGCTGAACACATAACGGCGATTTTGATCGCGCAGCATCTTGCGCAAGGCTTCACCATTTTTAGCCTGATCGGTTTTGCTGTTGGCACGTCCGCAGTTGGTGTAGGTCGAAGCGATCTGGTCGTCCAACTCAGTGCGATCTGTGATGATCACAAAGGTGTAACTGCTGGAAATCTTGCGGTGAATCTTCTCGGTCAAGAACACCATTGAATACGACTTACCCGAGCCTTGTGTGTGCCAGAACACCCCAAGTTGTCCGGCTATTACTTCAGCACGGATCTGCTCATCGGAAGAGGTCAGCCGATCAAGAACGCGATTCACCCCGAGGTATTGGTGGTTGCGTGCTACGATCTTGTGTGTGCTACCTTCACTGGTGTCGAACAACACGAAGTTCTCGGTGATGTCCAAGAGGCGCTGCTTATGCAGCATACCGGCCAGCAGGATGGGCAGCAGGGGCTGGTCCTTACTGGGCTCCGGGTCTTCTTCATCCAGGCGCTTCCAGCGGTAGAAGTGCTCCTTGGTCGAGGTGATTGAGCCGTACTGGGCATCGTGGCCATTGGAGATGACCACCAGCGCATTCCAATGGAACAGATGCGGAATCGTATCCAAGTAGTCGGCGTAATTCTTCTTGTAGGCACTGTCGATGTGCGCCTCGAAGCGCTTGAGCTCGATGAACACCAGAGGCAGGCCGTTCACGAAGCCAATGACGTCCGGTCGACGCAACCACAGCTTGCCCCGCACCCACAGCTCACGCACGGCCAGATAACGGTTGTTGATCGGCTCATTGAAGTCGATCAGACGTAGACGTTTATCCATCGAGCGGCCCGACGCATCGCGGTAGCTCACCGGCACGCCGTCGCGCAGCAGTTTGTACTTTTCTTCGTTGTGGGCGATCAGCGTTTTGGTAATGTCGTCCTGCACGACTTGGGTCAGTGCCTGGCGATATGCCTCATCTGGCAAACCAGGGTTCAAGCGTTCGAGTGCGGCCGACACTTCTCGGGTCAGTACCACCTCGCTGTCCGATGTCCGACCAAGAAGGCTATCCGGCCCAAAGCCACCTTCATCCTGCGCGAAGACACTTTGCCAACCCAGCTCCTTTTCCAGAAACTCGGCCGTTGGGGCCTGAATCAACAAATCTTCGGAGTAGTCTTTCTTGGCCATCGGTTTCCTTCCCTCAAGCCCCGGCTACGCACTCCGGCGCACCAGGGCCCTTAATCAAGTCGTCAGCAATACGGTTGCTGTAAGCAAGGCTGCGTCATAGCTTGCTCGCTACCAAGGTCAAAACATCATTACTGGGCGGCCCCAAGAACAAATTTGGCTTCTCGATCCGCAAAATTCCGTAGGACGTCATGAATCGCAGGCCCAAGCCAATGCACAAATTCGGAATTTTGATGCGTTTATGCGTGAAACAAGCGAAGTCTTCAAACTGTTTGAGCGTAGGTTGTGCCTTAGCGCTAAGCCATAAGGGCCACTTGCGGAACCGTATAGAAAGATCCTCGTCATGCAGCTACCTCTTTAGGTAAAGGGATATTGCTTACGTCGAGTTGGCCAGACATCAGTTTGGGAAGTAGAAGGTCACGAGCCAGAGCAAGCTGATGGTTCTGCTTCTTAATTAGCCGTACCTGCTCGATCATTGGGTACACCCTGCCTTCAAACGCCCCCAACAGAGTTTCATTCGGCCAGATGATTGGCAACGCACGGAAGGTCTTTTTCGAGATTTCCTTGAATGTCGAGCCTGTTGCCAAGCCGATCATTTCCTCAACACGCCCTAGCAAGTTAAACAGCAAAAACATCCGCGAATCTGCCTGCTTTGGAACAACAGATATGAACCCCTGGTTTGTTGAAGCGAACCGATCTATCAGCGCGAAAAAACCTATGGATGCCCGACTGGTCATCAAAATAGTGTTCGGTGGGACCAGCTTTGCTGATGAATTAGCCAATCCCGCTTCCGTGATTTTCTTTCCTGAGTCGAGCAGTACGAGGCAATCGTTTCGGGTCACGTCTGTTGGCGTCACCCATACCACGTCGCCATTCCAGTACTCTGGCCGGTCGGTTGACGGCGTTCCGCCTCCTACGGTATCGCAAACGTCGCTCAGGGTCTGGGCTTGCCACTTTTCTGGCACCCCATTCGCAACCGGTATCGACTCATACCCTGGAAAGCGTAGGTACACGAACCATTCGCGGTAGAGACGGCGGGCAGCGTCTTCGAGCAGGGAGATACGACGCTGGTTGGTGGCAATCAGGTCATCGTAGCTAGCTACAACCTGGCGTATTGCAATCTGTTCATTGATGGGCGGCAAATGCACCTTGATCAATTTCAGATCACTGCTTCGAATACCTTTAACAGTCACCCCGCCAACGATTGCACGAATTCTGGATCGTCCAATAGAGGAACGGAAATAGTTGAAGAAAAACTCTGGATCGGCGACCGATTTGTCGAGACGAACCCTAATAATGGATGACTCGAACGTCATCGGACTCGCGGGTCTGTACACCATCGAACACTTTCCTGCCCCTTCCTCTACCAGAGAACGACGGCCGAAGAGAAGATCCCCGTCAATCAGCCCGCTCTTGCGCATTTCGGAATCGGACATCTGAATCAGCGACATCGGCTGATTGCCTATTCGATTGAATGCGAACAGCTCCCCCATATTGACAATACGCACTCCTGCGCCATGGTGTTCTTTGCTCTTGTAAACACCATTTCGGCTCGACTCTGCAAAAATCGATTCGAAGTTAACCTCGGGCCAGCTCATCCCAGCAACTCCTCAAGGTTGGAGGCAATTTGCCCAGCCAGTTCAGCCGCCTTGTCATTCAATTCAGTTAGTTCATCGTGAATCTCGCGCAGTTTCTCAGCGAAGTCTTCATCATCCTCGGCATCCGACGGAGCCATGCCCACATAGCGACCAGGAGTTAACGAGTAGTCATTGGCCGCGATGCCATTTTCGCCTTCTATCGGAACCGCCTTGCACAGACCGGGCACGTTCTCGAACGTGCCTCTTGGGAAACGGCTATGCAGCCAGTGCCCCTGATGAATGAAGTAGACGGCCTGCTTGAACGCCTCCAGCACCGCATCACGCAAGGTAGGTGCTTCGTTCTTTTTGGCATCGGCAGATAACAATGCACGCTTTGCTTCGCGAATGGTTTTGCCATCGAAGGCATTGGAAAGTCGGGCACGAAGGGATTTCTCAGCCGTATCCAGCAGTTTGAGCCACTGTTTATGGCGGGCCTCCAGTACCTTGGCCGTTGCCTTTAGCTGGGGAGCCAGTGCATCCAAGTTGGTTTGCAACGCTACCTGGCTATCGTGCTTGATCATATCTGCAGCGGCGATGGCGCTGCGGGCCTGCGCACATGCCTCTAGGGTTGCAGCAATGGCCTCAGCTACTGCCGTATCAGCACAGACTGCTGCAAGCTCTACCCTGAAAGAGTCGAGTACCGCCTGCGTGAGCTGGGCGTCCTCCAGTTGGTCGGCATTTAGTTCAGCCAAAGTCACGCCCTCAGCAAAGGCGGAAAGTTTGGTCGCCAGATCATTCACCGCAGCGGTATCAGCGCTGATGCGTTCAGGTAACGCCGCCAGCCAGCCGTCCACTTGCCGCTGGTAGCGCCCCACTAGCGCCACAAACTTCTCTTGTTCGCTGCGATACAACCAGACGATGGCGTTGAGGTTTGCCAATTGTTCGTCGGTAAACACATGCGAGCGCGCGGAGACGACGTGATACACGTTGCGTGCGTCGATCATCAGCACCTGGTCTTTCAAGTGCTGCGGTTTCCCTTTGTCAAAGAACCAAAGCGTACAAGGCAGGCTGCGGGTGTAGAAGAACTTGTTGCCAATGGCCATCATCACATCGACATGGCCCGTATTGACCAGCTTCTCGCGAATATCGCGGTCCTTATTACTGGCATCCGAGGCACTTGACGCCATAACAAAGCCTGCACGCCCCGTCTTGTTCAGGTAGGCATAGAAGTACTGAATCCACAGGCTGTTGGCGTTGCTAATGGCCCCCGTCTTGGCGTTGGTACCTGGCAGCCCAAAAGGTAGGCGACCTACAGGATCCTCCTGGGGAGCGATCTTCTTGGTATCCACGCCATCCACATTGAACGGTGGATTGGCCATCACAAAATCGCATTGCCCGACCAAATGCTCGATCTGATCGTAAAAGGTATTGCCCTGACGAATGTTGGAAGCATCCAGCCCGTGCACCACCAGGTTCATGCGCGCCAGCTTGGTGTTGGTGTCGCTCTTTTCCTGCCCATTGAAGGTGACGGCGTCGTTGACTACTGCATGACGCTCGTCTTCGATGAAGTGACCGGTCTGAACAAACATGCCGGCCGAACCACATGCCGGATCCAGCACCAAGCCATGATCGGGCTCGATCACATTGACGATCATCCGCACCAGGGATGGCGGGGTGAAGAATTCGCCTCCCTCCTGGGCACCGCTCATGGCGAATTTGTTGAGGAAGTATTCGTAGATGCGGCCAAACACATCGCCAGTAGCCGCCTTTATCGCCGGGCGGTCGAAAATCTTAACTAAATCCGCCAGCAGGTCGGGCTCAAAGGCCGTGTAGCCTCGCGGCAGCGCCCCCTTGAGCACTTCATACTCGGCTTCGATCACATCCATCGCGGTGTCGATAGCCTCGCCCACATTAGCTCCCTGAGGCAAGCTGACGATGTGATCAAAACGGGCCTTTTCCGGCAGGTAAATGGCGGCCTTGCCTTGGAAGCCAAGCAGGATCAGTTTCTCGCGTTGGGTATCCGGCATCTTGGGGTGGATATCGGCCTCGATCTCCGGGAGATAGGCCTTGAAGCGATTATCCGCATGACGCAGGAAAATCAGCCCGAGTACCGGCATCGAGTACTCCGCAGCGGTTAGCTTGGAGTTGGCTCGCAGTTGATCCGCTGCTTCCCACAGTTCATTTTCAAGTTGCTGGACGTTCATCAATCATTCCTTGCGGGCAGCGGAAGGGCCAGACGGCGAAGCCGACTCATCAGCCCCTCCAGAACAGACCCAGCCATCTACTTCTGACAGCTTGAACTTCCAAAGCCTGCCAATGCGATGAGCGGGCATGCCCCGTCGCTCACGCCAGCGGTAGACCGTGTCCTTGGCCACACCTAAGTGAAGGGCAACCTGCTCAGCAGTGACCCAAGGCTCAGTAATCATGGTAGTTACGCTCAAGCTGCCATAGTCGTTTAAAGTCGACCAGAGTCTAACAGCCGCTAGCGTATAACGCAGCTCTGTATCCCCCTGGATGCAGCCTCCCTAGCCTCTGCTGGTATCGAATCCACGCTGGCGATCACCAAAGGATTTCGTAGCCTTCTTGCATAGGTAGCTTGCACGACGAAACAGCGCTGGCAACTCGTCCAGATCACCAGGACGTACATATCGGTCTATTCGATACTCAGAACTCTCAGGGATATGGACCAACCCCCTTATCTGGTCCACTGACAGCCCCAGAGCACTAGCCCAGGCCTCTTCCATACGACTGATCATGTTGGCATTCTCAGAACGTAGCCGCCCCACGGTGTAGTAGGCATCCCCATTCAGCAGGATGAGCACGTGATAATGCGGCTTACCTCCCTGACCGAACTCCCTAGACCAGACATACCGGACCTTGCAGCCACGAGCGTACCCACTACGTTCACGCACCTTCGCTTGGTGGTACTGAATCCTCCTTCTGAAGGATTCGAAGTAGTTGCTGATGACCTGGTTCGTAGAGGCGTAGCCACGCAGATCCATAGCCTGAGGTAGCCTGAAATCCACTCTGAATGCCAGCACCCTCGGATACTCGGCCGTAGCCAATTCGATGGTGCGCTTGAGAGCGGAAAGGTACTCCCTGATGAAAGGCCCCTTATTCATCACAGGTAGGCCTTCAAAGGTGTCGTCGTAGTGCAGGTGAAGGTTGGTATTGTCGGAATGGCGAAGCGGGTGGCGGCGGATGGCATCGGGATGATGAAGCATGGTTATGACTCCTCAGTGGGTGAGTTTCATAACCAAGGCCTAGAGTGGAGTTATTTACCGTTACCTCCAGCCTACTGGCGGACTGGGTCGATACTTGACGAGCGCCAGTTAGCTAGGATCCAGGCAGGTGAGGCCGGTTCAGTGCCGGCCCCTACCAACTGTTCGACTGATTGTTCAGACGATGTTTACTTACGAGTAGGTGGCTAGGAACCCTACGGACGGTCGTACAGTAAAAGCATACTACCCGCACAGCAAATGACACTCTCGGACACACCGGGATTGAGGGAGGATTTTTCAAAGCTGCACCGTGAATTTCTTCAGGGTGTCAACTCCGGAGATAAACCATCGATCAGCGGCCCTGACACAGCGAGAAACCTAACATCCTCTCTCCCGATGGACCGAGCCATGATGAGCAGTATTACCGAGCCTGCCGAGAGTACCCCATTGGGATCCTGCAGGAGTTAACTGAGAATGCAGGGTTCCCCTAGCGGCATAAACGCCATGACCGGCTACCAACCGGTCATGACGCAGATGGTTGATTAGCTGGCCACACTCAAGCGGCTAGGTCGGGTCACAGTGTCCTCAGCTAGATCACGCTCCTCGATTCTTGCCAAAATCCAGTCGTGCACCTCGCTTTCAACCCAACCGACGCAACGATCTCCCAGTGAGACCGGCTTCGGGAAAGTACCCTCCCCGATGTATTTGTAGATGGTCGACCGGGCCAGGCCGGTCGAGTCGATAACTTCTTTCAGGCGGATGATCCTCATGAGCAGGCTCCTCTGTTAGCTCAGAAGATCTGCAGGAGCTGTTAGAAAAAACTGGGTCTCACCCGGATAGAACGAAACGTATGGAGGGCTCGGCCTTGGTCCACGCAAGCACCTTAATGTTCTCAATCTTTCTGTGGCCTTGCTCTAGTTAGCAAGAGCTCTCCAATGCTCTCTGACTGGGATCCAGCAACCTCCAGCGGCTTCGTTAGGTAGCAGAAACTCAAGGTCGCCGCGACGTCTGGGATCAGTACTTATCCAGCGGATGGAGCCTGGAGCGAATGAGTGAACCTCAAAAAGCCACGAAACCGCTGAAAAATATGGCGCAACTCGCCTTTAAAAACATCTATAATAATCCTAGAAAACATCTATAAATCATTATAGATTGAGGCTAGAAATCATCTATAATTATTCTAGGAGAGGGCAATGAGCAGAGGTGAAAGCGCACTCGTTCGTGCTATGAAGATGTCCCCTAGGGAGATAACGTGGCTTTGGCATGCACTGTTAAATGAAGGAATTGAGTTTGACGACTGCCAGCTCAACAGCCATGTCATGCGCCAGCAGATAGCTGAGCACCTCACCTTAAAGCTCACGGCGGCACTTGAGCATGCCAAGGCCACCCAGTTTCTTCCCGAAGATGACTTCCGCTGGGTCGCGAAAGATGGGCGACAGCCAAACTGGCTTGTACGCAAAGCCCTGCAAGCTATAGGCGAAAGACGGCTTCCCCAGCCACTCACAACATTGCCGATTCGGCAGCAAGTAATTGCAATTTTTGATCTCTGGGACGCCCGCTTAAGCGACAAGAAAATGGCGCTGATCGACCTTGAATTTGCGTGGCGTGAGCATCTGCAGCACGACGACCTATTTAGGTGGTTCAAAGAGGAGGACGAGAAAACAAAATGCTTGATGGCTTGGGAGTGGATGAAGAAGCACCAGCCTCAACAAATACGCAATGAGCTCCCCTTCGCACGCCATAGCGAGCTACTGGACTTTTTCGACCGTCACGACGCGACCGCAGGTGAAAAAGAGCTCTACGTTGCCAAAATCAAGCGGCGTTGGAGTACCCGAAAGACGCGAGAGAATTCGCCCAACAAGAAGCAATACAACTTTGTACTCACCAACGATGTCAATGCAGCCCTCGATAAGCTTGCCCTGGAACATAAGCTGTCTAGGACGAAAATCATCGAAAAGCTCATACTCAACGAGGTACAGACCGGTTTGCACCTTGGGCAGATGCTCCGCAAGCTTTAGATACGGCCGCCGGTATTCCAAACAGTATTCCAAATAAAAACTTAACCGAGTTTTATGCAATAAAATCATGAAGTTATACGTTGAGTTCAGATTACCCCGGCCCACCAACTCTCAACGACAAAGCCCGCCCAGTGCGGGCTTTGTCGCATCTGGGGTTAGTCGAATGGCCGCCCATTTCCTTCATATTCTCAAGCCTGCCGGTGGCTGTGAATGTTCGACGTTGTACTAAAAGGACGCTGGGGCGGCACCGCTTGGGCTCATTCTCCATTTTAACGAAACCAGTTTGGCTGTAAGACGAGTGCGCTTGTGTGATAGCCAAACCACCCCCATCCCCTTACCATTCCGCAGCTGGCTGGATGCCTCGCAGAGAAAACCGATCGGCACGTGAAATACTCAAACTGCACAAGGAAGGCAATAAACCATGAGCTTCATCGAAACAATCCAATCCAAGGAAGTCGATATCTACATATCGGCGTTCTTCACCATCCTCGGCCTGATTCTGGGAGCCATTCTGGATCGGGTACTGAAAGGCGATTCTCCACAATCCGCCAATCAGCCGGGCCATACGGTAAACCTGACGTTCAATACGGTGGTCAATCCAACGCCGGGCGTGAACGCCGCCAGCACGAGCCAGGATATGACTCCAGTCATCTGCATGATGATGGTGATTGCCGGGCTGATTTATGTGTTTTTCCGGGCCGAGATACTCAACCTGATTTCCTGGATCACGCTATTCACCATTTCCCTGTGGGCTGGCGGCACCTTGCATAGCCTTTACCGGGGTTTCTTCGTGGGTACTAAGTGGGTCGTTGCGCTGTTGTTTTGCTTGGTCTTTTGCGTGGCCGCGACGTATGTCACCGACGAAGCTTTTATGCCCACACAGGCGCCGCCAAATTTCGAAAACGGCCAGCGAATCATCAATGAGCAGGGACTGACGGGGATTAAGGAAAATTTCGTCTTGCTAGATATGCATTGGTTTTTGCTGCATCTGTTTGGCGTGATCCTGCTTATTTACACAAGTCTGCGGATGATGCTTTTTTCAACCTACTTCATCGTTGCGGGCGCTCATGCCAATAACAATGGCACTGGCGAACCATGGCTTTCCAGAAAAACCCGCAAGTACGCCAATCTGCGCAAAAACATAATCTTCATGCCTATCCTGCTGGTTCTCGCGTACCTGCTTACCTCAGGTCTTGCTTTCGACTGGCTCATCCACACGATGCCGAATCAGGTCAATGCGTTGATGAATACGGTGCTGTATGGGCGATGAAATTGGCATAGCGCGCTGAAGATCGACTGGCGGGACATCAACTCAGTCGGCAAAAGCGACATGAACTTTTCTTCACTACGCCCACCCGGCCAATCCCATAAAATCCCCCTGCTCATTCAAGAAACTACGGTTCGCCCGCGCTCCTAGCGGGCTTTTTTTCGTCTGCCATCCAGCACACCTTGCCGCTCCCCAGCATATGCGCGACTCTGCCAGCAGATCCCTCGCCAAGGAGCGCTCGATGCCGCTGTTATCCCTGCCCTGCCCGCGCCTGACGCTGGCGATCCTCTCCCCCGATCAGGCCGAGGTCGAAAGCGCTTTCTACCAGCGCAATCAGCGGCACTTGGCTCGCTGGTCACCCATCCGCACCACCGACTACTTCTCCACCGCCAACATCCGCCGTCGCTTGGAGATTCAGGCCAGCGCCTTCGAAGCCGCGTTAGCCATGCATTTCGCTCTGCTGTCGCCGGACGGTCAGCAGATGATCGGGGCGTGCAATTTCAGCGGGATTATTCGCGGGGCGTTTCAGGCGTGTTATTTGGGTTATCACATTGATGAGGCGCATCAGGGGCAGGGTTTGATGCAGGAGGGGCTGGAAGCGGGGATTGGTTATATGTTCGATGTGCAGAATCTGCATCGGATCATGGCCAATTACATTCCCGGCAATGAGCGCAGTGCGCGGTTGCTTGAGCGTTTGGGTTTTGAGCGTGAGGGCTATGCGAAGGCGTATCTGAATATCGCCGGGCGTTGGCAGGATCATGTGCTGACGGCGCTGGTCAATCCGGGGTTCGAGGCGCCGGATCAGCGTTGGTCGCGGCGCCTGGGTTGACGTTCAATCCATGTCTTTCTGAACGCGTTCAGAGCAAGACTTCAGGCTGTGCGGTGAAAGCTTCCTGCGTGCTTTTGGCCCGCACCGGTAAATCCAAGCGTGCCCGTCCGTAGAAGGCCAGTGCTGTCAGTAAACACGTCAGCCAGACGAAGATGCCGGCCCAGAACGTGTGGGACATGTAGTGCCAGCCCTGCAGGACGCGGGTGGTGCCGTAGACCAAGCCCAGCAGCAGCGAGCCCCACAAGATCGCATTGGAAAAACGCCACTGATGCCGTCGCGCCACGAAATACAGCGCCAGCATGGTGAAGCCACCCGACGCATGGCCGCCCGGCCAGCAACGGCCACTCCCGGCTTCGTGGAACAGTTGGAAATTGCTGTACCACTCGATGTGGGGCATTTTCCCGCCGTACAACGTGGTCTCGATCGGGCAGTAGACGCTGGTGTGGGATTTGAGGAAGTGGATCACGCCCGTGCAGAGCGCAAACGCGATCACGACAAAGAAAAAATCCCTACGTTGATCTGCGGCAAATCGCAGCACTGGTGCGACTCTGCTGCGCTCCAGAAAGGCGCCGAGTCGTGGCCGTTCGTGCGGATTGACCCCTGGCCAGATCAGCGACAGCAGTGCGCCGATCAGCGCGATCTCCGCCGTCCAGTTCGGAATGATCCGCGCCCATTTGTGGGTAAGTTTCTCGAAGAAGTGGATTTTGTCGATCGGGAAGGTTTGGCTCAGTGGGTCGAACAGCAGATTGCTGAAGGCGATGTCGATGTTGGTCATGTCGAACATCAGGAACACCACTGCCGCACAAACCAGCGGAATGCCGAGGTTGTAAGCGTAGAAACGGGATTTCATCGGGTAGTCACCGTGCGCCAGTCGGAGGCTTCAATGAAGCCGAGCATCTTCGGTGCAGCCGGGCTGGCAACGGATATGAACAAGGACGCGCCGTACCCCATGTTCGAGGCTGGCACTTTCAGGTCTTTTTCGATCTGCGCCATGCACTCGCTGTGGGTCACCAGAACCAGGTTACGCCCGGGGACCTTGTGCGCGAGGGCATCCTGCAACATGCGGCCTCTGCAGTTGATCAACCAGTCATCGCCACTGGCGGCATGGTTGAACATATAGCCGGCCGTCTGCACGGTGCGCATTGACGGGCTGTTATAGATGTCGGCGTCGGTCAGGCCCAGTTGTTCGAAACGAGCACCGACTGCCACGGCGACACTGCGCGAGCGGTCGGTGATGCCGTCACTGCCACTCAGGCACGCAGCTTTGGAGTGATCGCAACGTTCGACGTGGCGCACCAGCACGATCATGTCGCCCTTGGCCCACCCCGCCGCCAAAGCTCGTGCACCCGCCTGATTACCGTGGGCCAGGTCCGGCACGGCATTTGGCGCCAGCAACCACAGGGTCAGCGGGATCACCAAAATCGATGCCGCCAGCACCACCCATGCATCGCGAAAACGCGTCAGAGCGCTCAGATCGATCGAGCGTTTGACGCCGAACAGACTCAGTCTCAATTCCACAAAAACCGCCTCGCCACTCAGCATCACAGGTCATTCGATGCGGCGAAAGTACAGAGGCGTACGTGGGCAGCCAGTGAAACCCATGTGAAAAAGTCCTTGGGATTCTTGCTCCGGGGACTGTCAGACAAAAATCCTTTCAGCTCTCGGGTTTGCGGCCGATACAGACCTGCTAACACCCCTGCTGGCTCAAAAGAACAACAATCTTCCAGCTTAACTGACGACCAAGAAACCCAACGTTTCTGGAGGATTTGCATGAATAGCTGGTTCGGTAACATCAGCGTGAACATGAAACTCGGCCTGGGCTTCGGCCTGGTGCTGGCCCTGACCTGCGTTCTGGCGCTGACCGGCTGGACCAGTCTCGGCGGCCTGATCGACCGCAGCAACTGGATGAGCGATATCACCCAGCTCAACGCTGGCCTGACCAAATTGCGCGTGGTGCGCCTGCAATACATGCTGACCAACGGCGACGAAACCGCCGCGCAGAATGTGCAGACCACCCTGGAAAGTTTCGCCGCTCAGCAGCAGGCGCTGATCAGCAAATTCAAGAGTCCGGAGAACGTCAAACTGCTCAAGCAGCAGGCGGCGACCATCGCTGAATACCAGACCTCGCTGAACAAAATGCGCAACGCCTATCGCACCGGCAACAGCGCCCGCGACACCATGAGCGCCAACGCCCAGACCGCCTATAACCTGATCGAATCGATCAGCCAGCGCGTGCAGCAGATGGAGTTGAGCGATCAGCGTTTCGAGCAGTTCCAGGCTGTCACTGCGGCCAAGGAAGCGTTCATCCTCGCGCGCTATGAAGTGCGTGGTTACACCGCGACCAGCAATGCCGAGACCGAGCAGAAAGCCGTCGGCCAGATCGACGCGGCCATCGCCAGCCTCAAGCCATTGAATGCGCAATTTGCCGCGACTCAGCAGGATGCCCTGCGCCAATTGGAAACCGCGCTGACCAGCTACCGCAGCGCGTTGATGGCGTACAAGAACGCCAACACCGAGGCCGTGCAGGCGCGTAAGGAAATGACCGATCAGGGCACCACCATCGTCGCCCTGAGCGAGCAGCTGTACCAGATCCAGCTTGATCGCCGTGACGCTGAAAGCGCCCAGGCGCGCACCTTCCAATTGATCAGCACGTTGCTGGCGCTGCTGGTTGGCGTGATTGCTGCGGTGATCATCACCCGTCAGATCACCCGGCCGTTGCAGGAAACCCTCGCCGTGGTCGAGCGCATCGCCAGCGGCGACCTGACCCAGAATGTCACCGTTACTCGCCGCGACGAACTCGGCGTGTTGCAGCAAGGCATCGCGCGCATGGGCGTGACCCTGCGTGATTTGATCAGTGGCATCCGCGACGGCGTCACCCAGATTGCCAGCGCCGCTGAAGAACTTTCGGCAGTGACCGAACAGACCAGCGCCGGCGTGAACAGCCAGAAAATCGAGACCGATCAGGTCGCTACCGCCATGCACGAAATGACTGCCACCGTGCAGGAAGTTGCGCGCAATGCCGAGGAAGCGTCGCAAGCCGCTGCCGCTGCGGACGGCGAAGCACGTGAAGGCGACAAGGTGGTGAATGAGGCCATCGCGCAGATCGAACGTCTGGCCAGCGAAGTGGTGCGTTCGACCGAAGCGATGAGCGTGCTGCAACAGGAAAGCGACAAGATCGGCAGCGTCATGGACGTGATCAAGGCTGTCGCCGAACAGACCAACCTGCTCGCGCTCAACGCCGCGATCGAGGCAGCGCGTGCCGGTGAAGCCGGGCGTGGGTTTGCCGTGGTTGCGGATGAGGTGCGCGGTTTGGCTCAACGTACGCAGAAGTCGACTGAGGAAATCGAAGGTCTGGTCGCCGGTCTGCAGAACGGCACCCAGCAAGTCTCGGCGGTGATGAACAACAGCCGCGCGCTGACCGACAGCAGCGTCGCCCTGACGCGCAAGGCCGGCGCCTCGCTGGAAAACATCACCCGCACGGTGTCGAACATCCAGTCGATGAACCAGCAGATCGCCGCCGCTGCCGAACAGCAAAGCGCCGTGGCCGAAGAGATCAGCCGCAGCATCATCAACGTACGCGACGTGTCCGAACAGACCGCCGCGGCGAGTGATGAGACGGCAGCGTCGAGTGTTGAGCTGGCGCGGTTGGGTGGTCAGTTGCAGCAGATGGTCAGCCACTTCCGCGTATGACGTTGGTTTTGCGCTGAGGCTGAAATCGAATCGCGGGCAAGCCCGCTCCCACAGGTTTTCGTGTTCGAGCACTGTTGATGTGTTCACCTCGATAACTGTGGGAGCGGGCTTGCCCGCGATGGCGATGGGTCAGTCAAATCAACATTGCCTGACACTCCGCCTTCGCGAGCAGGCTCGCTCCCACATTTGGTTTTGTGTGACTCACCGGATTTTGAGCTCACCGCAATACCCCTGTGGGAGCGGGCTTGCCCGCGATGGCGGTGGGTCAATCAAATCCATGTTGCCTGACACTGCGCATTCGCGAGCAAGCTCGCTCCCACATTTGGATTTGTGTGACTCACCGGATTTTGAGCTCACCGAAAATCCCTGTGGGAGCGGGCTTGCCCGCGATGGCGGTGGGTCAGTCAAATCAACATTGCCTGACACTGCGCCTTCGCGAGCAGGCTCGCTCCCACATTGGATTTGTGGGGCTCGCTGGATTTTGAGCACACCGCAATACCCCTGTGGGAGCGGGCTTGCCCGCGATGGCGGTGGGTCAATCAAATCCATGTTGCCTGACACTGCGCATTCGCGAGCAAGCTCGCTCCCACATTTGGATTTGTGTGACTCACCGGATTTTGAGCGCACAGCAAAATCCCTGTGGGAGCGAGCCTGCTCGCGAAAGCGGTGGATCATTCAGATCATCATTGACTGACACTGCGCACTCGCGAGCAGGCTCGCTCCCACAGGGGTCCAGGGTGTCGGGACTATTCGGGATACCCGGTGATTTTGCGGATGCTTTGGTACAGCGGTTTAAGCTGCCGATACATCCGCAAATACACCTCTCTGTACAACTGCTCATAAACCTTCTGCGCATCAGGCTGCGGCATGAACACCGCCCCCACCCGAGTCATCGCCGCAATGGCCGATGGAAAATCCCGATGCAATCCCAACCCCACCGCACAGCAAATCGCAGCACCCAACCCGGACGCTTCATAAACATGCGGGCGTTCTGCCGGCAGGCCGAAGATGTTGGCGGTCAGTTGCATGGCGGCGTCACTTTGTGAGCCGCCGCCGGCCACGCGCAGGCGCTGGATCGACACTTTTGAACGCCGTTCGATGTTCTCCATGCCCTGGCGCAGCGCGTAGGCCAGGCCTTCGAGAATGGCCCGGTAGATGTGCGCGCGGGTGTGCACGTCGCCGAAGCCAATCATCGCGCCTTTGGCTTCCACGCCCGGTTCGCGGATGCCCGGTGACCAGTAGGGTTGCAGCATCAAACCCATCGAGCCCGGCGGCACTTCGTCGACCAGCGCGTCGAACAGTTGCTCCGGTTCGATGCCTTGCTCTGTTGCCTGCTGCATCTCGCGCAGGCCGAATTCGTTCTTGAACCAGCTGACCATCCAGTAACCGCGATAAATCATCACTTCGCAGTTGTACTGATCGGGCACGGCCGAGGGATACGGCGGGATCAGCGGGACGATTTCCAGATAGCGCGAGCGGGTGCTGGTGATGGTCGCGGTGGTGCCGTAGGACAGGCACACGGTGCGCGCATCGACCACGCCGGAGCCGATCACTTCGCAGGCCTTGTCGGCGCCGGCGGCAATCAGCGGCAGGCCTTCGGGAATTCCGGTGTGCCGGGCGGCTTCGGCGCTGATGTAGCCGAGTGTTTCGCCGGGTTTGTGCAGGCTTGGCAACTGCTCGGGGCGCACCGCCAGTGCCTGCCATTTCCAGTCGCGCGGTGCCGCCCATTTCAGGCGTTTGAAGTCGAAGGGCAGATAGCCGACGCAGCAGCCGACCGAATCGACGAAGCGCCCGCACAGGCGATGAGTGAGAAAGCCGGAGAGGAGGAGAAACTTGTCAGTCGCCGACCACACTTCGGGCTGATGCCGGGCGATCCAGTTGGCCTCGGCCTGGGCGCGAAAATAATCCACCGTTGCTTGGGCGCCGACCAATTTGAACAGCCAGCCCCACGGCCCTTTGATGCCGCCCTCGACCTCGGTCTGGCGTTGATCGAGCCAGACAATTGCCGGGCGCAGCGGTTTGCCCTCTGCGTCGACATTGATCACCGTACCGCGCTGGGTAGTCAGCGACACGCCGGCAATCTGCGCACGGTCGATGCCGGTCTGCTGCCAGAGTTGCTGGCAGGCCTCGCCGAGTTTCGCCCAGTAATATTCCGGGTCCTGCTCGGCCCAACCGGGTTGCGTCGAGTAATACGCCTGCAGATCGACTTTGCCTTTGCCGAGTAGATTGCCCTGCTGATCGAAGAGCAATGCGCGCACGCTCTGAGTGCCGTTGTCGATTGCTAACAGGTATTTCATGGCGTGATCTCCGGCAAGCCGTGATCGCGCAGCCACAACGACCGATAACGCTGAGTTTCCGTTTGCCAGCGCTCATCGTCCCAGGCCAATCGCGACTGGCAGAGCGTGCGAACTGCAGGCAGATAGTCCTCGCCACCGCGCGGCAGCAACAGGCCCAAACGGGTGCGGCGCAGCAGCAAATCATCCAGGTGCAGAATCATTTCCGCCTCGCAGGCAAACGCCAGCTCTGCCCACAACGTATCGCTGGCGCCAACCGTTTCCAGACCGAGTTCGCCGAGCAATTGCGCCAGCCTCGGCAGGTCTCGACCGTGACGTCCGGCCAAGCGTCGCCATTGACTGCCGCTCAGTCCCGCAATCGTCAGCGGCGACACAGCAGCGAACACCGGCGCGTCGTCATCGACAAAAGAGCGCCCGAGCATCCCCGCACACGCCTTGAGCACTTCGATCGCTTGCGGGCGAAATGTGGTCAGTTTTCCACCGGCCAACGTCACACAACCGGGCTCCTGCCACAGCACATGTTCGCGGGTTTCGTTGGACGGTTTGTCCTGCTGCGCACCCGCCGCGCTGCCCACCACCGGACGCACGCCTGACCAGGTCGACAGCACATCGTCGGCACCAATTTCGGCGCCGGGAAATTGCTGCTGGCAAGCGGCGAGCAGATAGTCGAGCTCTTCGCTGGAAATGCGTGCGCTGTGGTCGAGGTCCTCGCGGTGATCGAGGTCCGTGGTGCCGACCACCGTCGCGCCTTCCCACGGAAACACAAACACCGGGCGCCGATCGCGCTGATGCAGAAAAGTGAACGCCTGCGCCACCGGCAAACGCCAGCCCGGCAGCAACAGATGACTGCCGCGCAACGGGCGCAATTGCTTCGCAGCGTCAGCGGGACGGAGGCGCTCAGCCCATGCACCCGTGGCCACGGCCAGCACAGAGGAGCGCAATTGCAGCGTCGCGCCGCCCTCGCCATCTTCGATCTGAACCCCGCTCACCCGCCCGCCTTCACGCAGCAGTTGCGTGACGCGCACACCGCTGACAATCACCGCACCATCGGCCCGGGCCTCGCGCAGTACGCGCATCACCAGTCGCGCGTCATCGGTCAGCGCATCGACAAAACAGCTGCCGCCGAGCAGGCCGTTTTCCTTCACCCCCGGGGCGAGAAAGCGCAGTTGCTCGGCGTCATGAAAAGCATGGTTGCGCCGCCCCGCCAGCGCGTCGTAAACCGAGAGCAGGCCGCCCATGACGCGCGGCCCGGGAAAGCCGCCGCGATAGTGCGGCATCATGAAACTCATCGGCTCGACCAGCCCCGGCGCTTCGTCGAGCAGGCGCTGACGCTCGCGCACCGAATCGCGGGTCAGGCGCCACTGGCCGTTGGCGATGTAACGCAAACCGCCATGGACCATTTTCGATGATCGGCTGGAGGTGCCCCAGGCAAAATCGCGCTGTTCCAGCAGCAAACAGCGCCAGCCCCGGCGCGCGGCTTCGCGGACGATTCCGGCGCCGCTGATGCCGCCGCCGATGACGATCAGGTCCCAGGTTTCATCCGCCAGTGTCGGCAGAATCTGCTCGCGCCACTGCGCGTTCCAGTTCGCCGTCATGGCCGCGACTCTGGCAACAGCGTGCCCGGGTTGAGGCGCCCTTCCGGGTCGAAATGTTCGCTCAGCGCCTGCAACGTCTGCATCGCCAGCGGGCCTTTTTCCCGCAGCAGATACGGCGCGTGATCCTTGCCGACGCCGTGCTGATGACTGATGGTGCCGTGGTTGTCGACGATGGTCTGGCTGGCCGCGTGTTTGAGCACCCGCCAGCGCGCCAGCGTCGCGGCATAGTCGGCGGCCGGGCGAAACACGTAAGTGGTGTAAATGCTCGAGCCTTCGCCGTAGACGTGCGAGAGATGAGTGAACACATGCACGCGCTCGCCCTCGGCGGCCAGGGCATCGCGCAGGCTGTTTTCGATGAGGCTGAGCAAGTGGTCGACGTTGCTCCAGTCGGTGGCCGTTTCGAGGGTGTCGACCACGTAGCCGGCGTTCCACAGGTTCTCGCGCAGGTAGGGAAAGCGGAAGCGGTTCTGCGCCCACTTCTTGCCCAGCAGGGTGCCGGTGAACACTCCGCCGAAGGCTTTCAGATGCTGGCGCGCGTGTTTCAGCGACAGTGCGTTTTGCTGGCGATTGCCGGTGACGCCGAAGGTCAGCAGGCATTTGCCGTCGCCGGCGCCGCGCAGCTTGAGGTACTTTTCCAGCCAGGCGATCTGCTGCGCATGGCCGGCCAGCGCCAGTTGCGTTTCGGTTTCCACCGCGTTGGACAGACGCAGCATCGACAACGGTACGCGCGCCTGCGCCAGTTGCCGGATTGCTTGCAGCGCCTGCGGCCAATCGGGCAGAAACACGCCGTAGAAACGCTCGTCCGTCGGCAACGCACTGACCCGCACTTTTACCTCGGAAATGATCCCGAAACGGCCCTCGCAACCGAGCACCATTTCACGCAGATCGGGACCTGCCGCCGACGCGGGAAAGGTTGGAATCTGCAGAGGCCCGGCGAACGTTTCCAAGGTGCCGCCCGCGAACAATTGCTCGATCCGCCCGTAGCGCAACGACTGCTGACCACTGGAACGGCTGGCCACCCAACCGCCCAGGGTCGACAGCTCCCACGACTGCGGGAAATGCCCCAGCGTGTAGCCGCGCGCGCGCAACTGGCTTTCGACTTGCGGCCCGCTGGCGCCGGGGCCGAACGTCGCCAGCAGGCTCTGTTCGTCGAGGTCGGTCAGGCGATTCATCCGCGCCAGCGACACCGTCAGCACCGGGCGCGCGGAGTTCGGCGGATTGATGTGCCCGGCCACCGATGTGCCGCCGCCATAGGGAATCAGGCACAAATCCTGATCATGGGCGAGCGCCAGCAATTGGCGGATCTGCTCGGCAGTTTCGGGAAACGCCACGGCATCGGGATACGTGCCCAGTGCGCCTTCGCGTAATGCCAGCCAGTCCGGCAGGCTCTGGCCGCGCGCGTGCAGCAGGCGATCGTGAGTATCGACGCTGTACAAGCGATGCGGCACCAGGCGCGAAGTCGGCACTTGCGCCAACGCCGCTGCGAGGGTCGCATCGGGCAACGCGCGGCCAGCGCCCAAGCGTTCGTGGAGAAATGTCGCGCCCTGGGCCGGCAGTTCGACCACGGTGCCTGCCTCTCCCCAGCCGTTCCAGCGTCGCATGCGTGTGTCCTTTTTCTGCCGTTGGATCAAGCTTGCATACTAGTCAGCGCTGGAGATCTGTCACGGTCGCATCCGGCCAGAACCTGTAGCGAATGGCGCCAAACGTCCGGGCATTTACTTTCGCCGGGTAATCCACTTACCTTGCGGCATTCATTCGCTCACGCGCCGTCGATCAAAGGACCGCGACCATGCCATCGCTCGGCTTCACTTCCGTTCCGCCGCTGCTCAAATACCTGCGCCATGCCGAACAGTTGGGCATGGCCATCGAGCCTGCGTTGGCGGCCGCCGGGTTACAGGCGCAGCAGTTGAGCGACAACACCTTGCGTCTGCCGGGCGAGGTGCACGAGCGCTTGCTGGATTATTTCTGCGAGCGCTCGGGCGATGGGTTGTTCGGCCTGCATGCGGCGAATTTCGTCCTGCCCAATTCGTGGAGCGTGCTCGGTTACATCACCATGAATTGCGCCACGTTGGGCGATGCCATGAGCCGGATCATGCCATTCGAAAAACTCGTCGGTGATATGGGCGTCAGCCGCGCCGAGGTGCAGGACGATCATGTGCATCTGGTCTGGACTTGCCGCTACGAGCGGCCACGGATTCGCCGGCATTTGGTGGAAAACGTGCTCGGTTCGTGGCTGCACTACGCGCGCTGGATCGCCGACACGCAGCTGTCGCCGGCCTGCGTATGGCTGGAGCATGCGCGGCCGGATGAGGTGACGCTGGCCGAGTACGAGGCGTTTTTCGGTTGCCCGGTGCGGTTCGATCAGGCGTATTCGGCGCTGGTGGTGCCGGTGGCGTATTTGCAGTTGCCGCTGCGCCAGGCCGATGCGCAATTGCTGCGAACCCTGGAAGAACACGCGATGGGTTTGCTGGCGACGCTGGAGGATGCGTCGCTGGCGCAGCAGGTGAAAAACATCCTGCGCGGATTGCTCAAGGAGGGCTTGCCGCGCAAGGAGCAAGTGGCGGAGCAGCTCAGCGTTTCGGTGCGCACGTTGCAGCGGCAATTGCAGCAGGTCGGGACGTCATATCAGCAGATTCTCGATGAGCTGCGTCAGGAGTTGGCGGAGCACTATTTGCTCAACAGCACGTTGCCGATTCAGGACATTGCGCAGTATCTGGGCTTTACCGAACCGCGCTCGTTTCATCGCACCTTCAAGAGCTGGCGCGGGATGCCGCCGGGGGAGTTTCGGCTGCGGAATCGGCGGTGATGCTGAAGGCCTCTTCGCGAGCAGGCTCGCTCCCACAGTAGTTCTCGGTTGTCTGCATTTCGGAGTTCACCGCAGATCCCCTGTGGGAGCGAGCCTGCTCGCGAAGGCGTCATTCGCCACACCGATTAAACACGTCTTGGCACAACTGTTTAAAGCGACACGGCATTCCGCGAAACCACCCACAATTCCTTGCGCCGCTGCCTACGCCTGCGCCAGAATCCGCCGGCTTGTGCGCCCCAGACCTCATCGCTACTGTGATTGCGTCACTGCCTATCAGTGATCGGGTTTAGTAGCCCGGAGTATTTGGGGTGCATCGTTCATCAGACAGTCAGGTCTCGCCTGAGCTTTATGGTGGCTGTGCGCAGGGCGCTCTCGGGCGCGCCGGTTTCCCAGATCCCCGGTCTACTAACCTGCGCACAGCTGCCTCCACTTTCTTTAGTAGGAAAGCGGTGGCCAGCCAAATGAGGATCTGGATATGTTCAAAATAACCCCAAACCCGCCACCCACCGACCCGGCATCCCCCTACGAATCCGCCGACTCGAAGAAATTCCACGAAGCCGCCGACCGCGCCCTCGACCATTACCTCGGCCCATCCAGCGCCGAATTCATGGCCCCGCCGTACAAATCCAACACGCTGTACATGGCCAATCCCGAGGCTGACAACGAATCGCTATTGGCCGACGCCTGCGAAACCTTGGGCTCGGCGACGGTGATGCTCAACGATCAGGCGGGGCTGGTGAACGGCTCGCAGCGCAAGACGTTGCAGGGCATTGCGCAGATTGTGATGGTTGCGGAGATGGCAGTGAATCGGGTGCTGGATCGGTTGGTGCCGACGGAATGAGGTGAGCGCCCGCAAGTGTTACTGATGCCTGCGGGCAATCCCAAGAGGTCAGGTCGCGCCAGGCGTTCAAGTCAAAGACTGATCGCATTGGTAAACACCAACCGATTACCAAACGGATCGGCAATCGTCATGTCCTGACTTCCCCACGGCATCGCCTGAATCTGCGGATGCGAGAACTGGTAATCCTTGGCCATCAGTTGCTGCTGAAACGCCTCCAGCTCATCGGTCTCAATACGCAGCGCCGAACCCGGGCAGGCATCGCCGTGATGCTCGGACAAATGCAGCACACACTCGCCCCGTGACACCTGCAGATACAGCGGAAAATTCGCTTCGAAGCGATGCTGCCAGTCGATCTTGAAACCGAGAAAATCGACGTAGAACTCGACAGCCTTGGCCTCATCGAAGATCCGCAGGATCGGGGTGGTTTTGCCGAAGCTCATGGGGTGCTCCCTGACTGATTGGCCCCACAGTGTAGACGGGGAGGATGTCAGCAAATCGGCTTGTGGATGGCTTTCTTTAATTGCAATGTGCCATCACTGTGACGCACACCACGAATCCTTAACGAAAGTGGTCACGCAGGTCGCCCTGTCGCGCAAGAAACCGCCCTGCCCTCGCCCCATTTGCCTGCCCGTCGCGATAACTCAACACGCCGTTGACCCAAACCCCGTCGATCCCCTGCGCCGCCCGCTGCGGATCGTTGAAATCGGCCACGTCACGCACGGTCGCCGGATCGAACAACACCAGATCCGCCCAATGTCCTTCACGAATCTCGCCGCGTTCCTGCAAGCCAAAACGCGCCGCCGACAGGCCGGTCATCTTGTGCACGGCGGTGTGCAGTGGAAACAACCCGACGTCGCGACTGAAATGGCCCAGCACCCGTGGGAAAGCGCCCCACAGGCGCGGATGCGGGAACGGGTCTTCGGGCAGTCCGTCAGAGCCGACCATCGAAAGCGGATGGGCGAGGATTCTTCTGACATCGGCCTCGTCCATGCCGTAGTACACCGCGCCCGCCGGTTGCAGACGTTTCGCGGTTTCTTCCAGCGACAGCTTCCATTCGCCAGCAATGTCGATCAGGTCGCGCCCGCTGACTTCCGGGTGCGGCGTCGACCAGGTGATGGTGATGCGGTGGGCGTCGGTGACTTGCTTCAAATCCAGCGTCGAAGAACTCGCCGCGTACGGATAGCAATCGCAGCCGACCGGGTGGGTTTTCGCTGCGTCTTCCAACGCTGCGAGCAATTGCGGACTGCGCCCCCAGTTACCGACGCCGGCGCATTTGAGATGGGAAATGATCACCGGTGATTGCGCGTGTCGGCCGATCTGGAACGCTTCATCCATCGCCTCCAAGACCGGGGCGAATTCGCTGCGCAAATGGGTGGTGTACACCGCGCCGAACGCCGTCAGTTCTTCGGTCAGTTGCATGACTTCATCGGTGGACGCGTTGAAGGCACTGGCGTAGGCGAGGCCTGTGGATAAACCCAACGCGCCGGCCTCGAGACTGTCGCGCAACTGCTCGCGCATCGCAGTGATTTCAGCGGGCGTCGCGGTGCGCAACAAGTCGTCGAGGTGATTGCTGCGCAGCGCCGTGTGGCCGACCAGTGCGGCGACGTTCAACGTGGTATTGGCCGCTTCGACGGCGGCGCGGTAATCGCAGAAACGTGGATAAACAAATGCTGCGGCAGTGCCGAGCAGGTTCATCGGATCGGGTGGATTGCCCTTCAAACTCACTGGCGAAGCGCTGATGCCGCAGTTGCCGACAATCACCGTGGTCACGCCCTGGCTGAGCTTGGGCAGCATCTCGGGCTGGCGGATGACCACGGTGTCGTCGTGGGTGTGCACGTCGATGAAACCCGGCGCCAGCACCCGGCCGGCGGCGTCGATTTCTTCGCTGGCGCGAGCATCGTGCAGGTCGCCGATGCGCTCGATGCGACCATTGAGAATCGCCACGTCTGCGCGGTAGCCCGGCGTGTTGCTGCCGTCGATGACCAGCGCGTTGCGGATCAGGATGTCGTACTGCATGTCAGTCTCCCAGCGGCAGGTGATCGTCGCCGCCACGGTATTCGTCGAGGGCGAGTTTGATCCGCCGCAGACGTTCTTGATTGTCTTCAGGGCTGGCCAGCGCCAGCTCGGTGGCGAGCACGTCAATGGCCAGCAGCATGCCGTAGCGCGCCGCCGTCGGTTTGTAGATGAACGAGGTTTCTGCGCCTTGCAGCGGCAGGACGACGTCGGCCAGTTCGGCCAGTGGTGAATCGCCGCGAGTGATGGCGAGAATGCGCGCGCCGTAGTTGCGCGCCAGCTCCACGGTTTCCAAAAGCTCCGGGGTGATGCCGGTCAACGAGCAAACGATCAGCACTTGTTCAGCGTTGAGGCTGGCGGCGGTGACGCGCATCATCACAGCGTCATGACACACCGCAATCGGGTAGCCGAGGCGCACCAGACGCACCTGCAATTCATCGCTGCACAGGGTCGAGCAACCGCCCATGCCGAACGCATGAATCATCCGCGCCTGGCTGAGCAATTTCACCGCATCAGCGAAGCGTGACTCGTCAAATTCGGCCAGATGCTGGCGCAGGGTGGTTTCGATGTCGCCGACGATCTGCCCGTAAAAAGCTGATTGCTCAGGTGTGCCCGCCGGGTCGAGAAAACGGCTGCCGACGCCGCTGGCCTGGGCCAGTTGCAGGCGCAGATCACGCAGGTCACGGCAGCCGACCGTGCGGGCAAACCGCGACAGCGTGGCGGTGCTGACCTCGGCCCGTTGCGCGAGGTCTTCGAGGCTGGCACTCGCGGCAAAGCCGACATCGTCGAGCATCAACCGCGCAATGCGGCCCTCGCCGGCGCTGAAGGAATCCTGGCGGGCGCGGATCTGGTAGAGGATGTCCATGGGCGGCGGGCTCCGGTTACAGCAGGTAGGAAAGGCCGACGGTCAGCGCGAACGCGACCAGCGAGATCAGCGTCTCGAGCACGGTCCAGGTCTTGAACGTCTGCGCGACCGTCATGTTGAAGTATTCCTTGATCAACCAGAAGCCGCCGTCGTTGACGTGGGAAAAGATAACCGAGCCTGCGCCGGTCGCCAGCACTAAAAGCTCAGGGTGTGGATAACCCAGACCGATGGCCACCGGCGCGACAACGCCCGATGCGGTGGTCATCGCCACGGTTGCCGAACCGGTGGCGACACGCATCAGCGCGGCGAACAACCAGCCCATGATCAGCGGCGACAGGTGAAATTCATGGGCGAGGCCAACGATCTGATCGGTGACGCCGGCATCCACCAGAATCCGGTTCAAGCCACCGCCAGCGCCGACCAGCAAGGTGATGCTGGCGGTAGGCGCGAGGCATTCGTTGGTGAACTTGAGGATCGATTCGCGGTTGAAACCTTGGGCAATTCCTAGCGTCCAGAAGCTCAGCAAAGTCGCCAGCAACAGCGCGATCACCGAGTTGCCGATGAACAGCAGGAATTGATTGAACGCGCTGCCGGGGGTGGAAATCAGGTTGGCCCAGCCGCCGATCAACATCAGCACCACCGGCAGCAGAATGGTCGCCATGGTAATGCCGAAACCCGGCAGTTTATCGCGCGGTTCACGGTCGAGAAATTGCTTTTCCAGCGGGTTGTCCGTCGGCAATTGAATGCGCGGCACGATGAACTTGGCGTACAGGGGCCCGGCGATGATTGCGGTCGGAATGCCGATCGTGATCGCGTACAGCAAGGTCTGCCCGACCGAGGCCTGATAGGCCTGCACCGCGAGCATCGCCGCTGGATGCGGCGGCACCAGCGCATGCACCACCGACAGGCCGGCGACCATTGGCAGCCCGACCATCAGAATCGACACGCCGACGCGCCGCGCCACGGTAAAGGCAATCGGTACCAGCAATACGAAACCGACTTCGAAAAACAGCGGCAGCCCGACCAGAAAAGCGATGCAGACCATCGCCCAATGCGCGTTCTTCTCGCCGAATCGCTCGATCAGCGTGCGCGCCATCTGCTCGGCCCCACCGGACTCGGCCATCATCTTCCCGAGCATCGTCCCCAACGCCACCACCAGCGCAATATGCCCCAGCGTCTTGCCGACGCCAGCCTCATACGCACCGACCACCGCCGACGGCGGCATCCCGGCCACCAGCGCCAGGCCCAGGGAAATCAGGGTGATGACAATGAACGGATTGAGCCGGTAACGGGCGATCAACACGATCAGCGCGATGATGGCCACGGCGGCATAGACCAGCAGCCAATAGCCGAAGGAAGGCGTCATGCGGTACTCCTCGAAAGGGTCACGTTCGAATGGGTTGTGAAACTCATAAATCATTTCGAGAAAGAGATTTCAAACCGCATGAAAATAATTTTCGTGGAGAGATAAGGTGTGTCGCTAATGGATATGCCAAGTCGCGTTTTATGAAAATCACCCCCATCCATTTTCGCCATCGAAATTTCTTATAAACATTCGCGCCGACGATGGCAGCGCACGTCCGGTAACAAACAACTAGCTAAAGTCGAATAAAACGTCCTGAATACCGAGCCAGAACAATCCTTTCAGAACTTTTCCTACAAACCACTTAGTTCAAGTTTTTTTCTTCTTACCCTCAGCAGAGAATATTCCTACACCTAAAATTCTTTGGACTAAGTTATGTTCGCCGCCACGACAACTCACAGCACTAACCGGCGAATAGATCATGAGTACAAGAGAATCAGACATACTCAAAAAGACTTGCGAAACGGCAGACACTTGGACTTTGGCTTATGCCAGCAGTCCTGCCCGGCAAATGACGCGGGAACAAATGGAGCGCCAACTGCACAAAGCTGACAAGACAGACGAGACAGATAAAACACGAAACAAGCGCGACCTGACAAAAATCGAGACAACTTATAACAATCTGTTCAAAGAAAACTGGGGGGAGTTCTGCGCTCATGACGATATCGCTTCGATCGATTCTCCAGTTGCTTATCTGCGCGCGTTGTACTTGTTTGCCAAGCAATTCGACGCGAAAGCTAAACCCGGGCGAAAAATAACAGACCTTCGTCCGGATATCGCCGAGCAAAAGATAGATGCCAGCACTGTTTTTGAATCACTCTCGACATTGAAACTCGTCAACAATGTACTGGGCCGAAAAATAACAAACGATGCAAAAAACGTCAGCCGCAAGCAAGCATTGGAGATAATGTCGAAAAAGACTAAGCCCCTTTATTTCCCCTACCATCACGCTCACCAGCAATGTGTGGTAGCGCTCGCCGCGAAGAATCTGGGACTGGGCATTCTGGATTACAAATTGCGGTTTGAATGGCCACATTGCCATGTTGCGGATTCCGAAAACCTGAAGACAAAAGAGCTTTGCAAAGCCCAGCTAAAGATGTCGAATCTGAGCAACAGGCAAATCGAAGTCCTCACCGTCAAGCTCGCAGAATATATCGACCGGTCAGATATCCCGACAGGCACAGCAAACACTGTAGTCAACAGATCCGAAATAAACGACGGGCGTTACCCGCTGGACCTGTTCGCTTCTCAAACCCATTGCTCACCATCGGAAATCAAGCAGCTCCTGGACCTTCAAGTTAGCAAATCATACCCGTCACAAAATTCACATCCTGTCGTGGAAGATATAAAGGGCAGCGAACTGAAAAACATTTGTCTGGAACACGAAAATGCCAATGCACACTTGTTTACCGCCCTTGATCGCCTCCAGCGAATAATACGCTTGCATCGATGGAGCAAAATCTCGCTGGGGGATCTCGACACATTGGTCTGCAACGCAATTTCCAGCGATGGCAGTGATGGCAGTGATGGCAGTGATGAATTCATCAGTACGTCCACATTGCGCGCCTTGGGTGTTTATCAATATTTCAAACTACATTACGGGATTGAGGCAGAGGAATTCGCCGCGTTGCTGTATCGGTTACCTACCCACTCGGTCGACGGCCGCACGCCGTTGTCTGATCGTGTTTTGCGTCGCAATTCCCTGACGGCCAATTTGTTCCAACAAGAGGGGGGAGAGATGGAAGCAACTATCGCCTCTCTTGCCGAAGGAATGGATCTCGGGATTTCGTACCATTCGCTCAAGCAGATGGCGAAACTAAGCAAAACATATTCGAAAAACCTGCGTCAAAACTTGCAGACCGCTTCATCGCTTTATCGCCAGGCGCGCATCGCAAAGCTGTTTGGTTTGTCCCCGCTCGAATGCGTCGAGTTGGTCAATGTATTGGGAGGCGAAGCCTTCAAGGAATTGCTGGTATCCGGAAAATTAGGCAATGACAAACCGGACATTCTCCATTTGCTGATGGCACTGGACGGAGTAATGGCATGGTTGCGATCCGCCGGCCTGACTGCCGCGCAACTGTTACGCATGCTCGGGCAGCGCGTTCCTTTTGCGCGTGAAACGCTGCCCACGCATATCGCTGCGATAAGAGCCATGCGCGATGCCAGCGCTGAAGAACCACAAAGGCTTGCCGTGCAGCAAATGCTGCAGGACGTCGCCGGGCTTTCGGCGCAATACATTCCCTGCGTCATGAAAATGGTCAACACCAGCGAACAGGCGCTATGTACGCAAATCAGAGCCGGGGGAATCCTGCTGCTGAAACAATCACTGGCCGCCGCTGAAATCTGCCAGACATTAAACCTGAGCAGCGACGTATTGCTAAAGCTGTTGAATACGCCCCAGCTGCTGAAATCAGGCTGGAACAACGTATTTGCACTGGAAGACTTCTATTGCCTTGAACGCTTTGCCAATTACAGCCGAGGCAACGCGAGAGCAGGCGGAGATCTTCTAGGTTACTTAGACATCGCCTCCACCGATGAAAAAAACAAAGCCAATGAAGCGCTGACAGACTTTCTTGATATCAAGTATTCGTTGAGCAGCCTAACCCAGCCTTTATCCCGGGAGCGTGTTGAAAACATGCAGCAACTGGATTGGGTCACGCGTCACCTTGAAGTCTGCAAAAGCGCTGGGCTTGCATTGGAAAGCCTGCATGAAACGTTGGCTTTGGATAACGAAAGCTCAATGGACGAATGGAGCACCGTCGCAGCCAAACTTCTTCACGCCGCAAATGTTTAAGGAACTGAACATGAACACCCTGAATATGGAAAAGCAGTTGGAGGAAGGCCTGCGCGATGCTCAGGTAGCCTATTACCTTCATCTGAAAGACGGACCAACGAAAAACACTTCTGCTGAAACGCTTTACGATAACTTCCTGTTGGACCCATTCGTCAGTCACGATGTCTCGACGACGCCGGTAAGCTTCGCGATATCCAGTCTTCAACACTACATCGAACTGATCATGACTCGTCATTCCTCTGATCATTCGCCGACCGAGGAGCAGCGTTCCTCGTGGCACAATATTTTGAGCCACTATTCCACTTGGGCAGCCCACCAGCAACTGATGTATTTCCCGTCGCTCTATCTCGACCCTGCATTGCGGATCGATAAAAGCGAAAATTTCTGCCAATTGGAAAACGACTTGACGCAGGGTCGGCTCGACGCTGCGACCGCGCATAAAGCGATACTGGGTTACCTCACGCGCTTTGAGGAAGTGGCGAACCTGAAAATCCTCAATGGTTATATTGATGGCGATGACGTCACTAACGGTGTTTGTTATCTGCTGGCCAAATCACGCACAGCTGATCGCTACTATTGGCGCTCGCTCGATATGTCGCAGCGACCTGAGAAGCTGATCGGCGAAGGGAAGAAAAAGCGCCAGCGTCCTGAACCTCAGGCCTGGAGCCAATGGAAAAAAGCCGATGTACCGATTTCACAGAACGCCATCGAACATACCATTCGGCCCGTCTGGTTCAACAATCGGTTATTCATATTCTGGGCAGAAAGTTACCGTCAGCACCCCGGCCAGCTTGCAGATCAAAGTGCAACGGGCAAGAGCAACCCGCAGCTGAAACTCAATTATGCATGGCGCAAAATCGACGGGAACTGGAGCCTGCCGGCAACCTGCCTTGAACGTTTTTTTGAGAGCATCTGGAACGCCCTAACACCAGAGCGATTCAATCAATACGTCGAAATCTACGCTTATGAGCTGAACGATAAGATCGCCATAGGAATTGCGTTGGGTGCGAAAAGCCTGACTGGCGATATCGATAAGAATTTTTCGGTTTCGATAACCGCTGGAACTACCGCAGAAAATGATGCAAAGGAGAACGGTGCAAAGGAGGATGATGTAAAGAAGCAATTGAAGCTTACGATCGACTTCCTTTCACTCCGAGAAGTCTTGATGGCGAAAAACCACAAGATCACTGACTGGAAGATTGCCACTAAAGAGTCGTCGCAGACTTTGCAGTACAAGCCCGACGCCAGCAAAACGTCTCCAGACGCTGATGACCAGATCAGCCTCAATACCGGTTTCGCCTCCGAGATGATCCGGCGCGCGGAGAACAGTCTGGACGAACTGTTCAACCTCGACTCACCGAAATCCGAGTTTTCCGCGCCGAGCTCATCCCCCACGCAGGCGCTGGATTTTCATGGCGCTTACGGCCAGTACTTCACAGAACTGTTTTTATACGTGCCATGGGTGGTCGCGACCCGATTGAATACCGAGCACCGTTACGAAGAGGCGATGACCTGGGTCAATTATCTCTTCGATCCTTGGGGGCAGGACAAGGCTAGCCAGCCACAGCACTGGAAGTCAGAACCCCTGAGTCCTGTCGAAGAGCCCTCCTATGCGCAGAACAATCCGTATGACCCGCATCAGATCGCGCTCAGCCATCGCGTGCATTTTCGCAAGGCCGTGTTTTTTCTTTATGTCGACATACTGCTCAATCGCGCTGACGAGGCTTATCGCCGCCTGACAACCGAGAGCCTTGACCAGGCGAAGTCACTCTATCTGCAAGCGCAACATCTGCTCGGCGCTCGGCCAGTGATCAACCGGCGTAACGCCCTCTGGCAAAGCATCACACTGGGCGAACTGGTAACCGATCAGCCTGAACAGGATCTTGGCGTGAACGACAAGATCTCGCCGAAACCCGGATTGCATATTCCCTTCCACCCGCAATTGCTCAAGCGCTGGGATCAGGTGGAAAGTCGCCTGTACAACTTGAGGCATGGTCTGGACATCGCCGGTAAACGCAAACCCGTTCGCGTGTACGAATCGCCTCAAGAGCCGCGCGCGCTGTTGCAGGCCGGCAACGTCGGTGGCGAGAGCGGTACGCGATCGTCTTTTGCCTCGACGCAGATCCCGCATTATCGCTTCAGTGTGATGCATGGGCAGGCGCTGAGCGCCGTTGATAGCCTGATCCAGTTCGGCATTACGCTGCTGTCGCTGATAGAGCGTCAGGAACAATCGCAACTCCAGGAGGTGCAGCAGCAGCAAGCCTGGGCACTGGCGTCGCTGTCGGTTGACTTGCAGACGCAGGCATTGCGCGCCGAGCAGCAGAATCACAAAGCGCTGCTAGTGGGCAAAACAATCGTGCAGCAGCGGTTTGAACATTTTGAAAGCTTGCTCAAACAGGACCTCAGTGTCGAGGAGGCCAGCGCCAGTCAGTTGTACTTGCGCAGCGGTGTAGCCGAACAGCTGGCGTTAGCCTCCCAGGTCGGTGCCGGCGCGTTGATGCTGGCGCCAAACACCTTCGGCCTCGCCAATGGCGGCATGCGCTGGGAAGGCGCGCTGCATGCCTTGACCGCACTCGCCCAAGGCGGAGCGGCCGCTGACCGAACCGCAGCCAGCCATCTGGATCGTACGGCGCAGTTCAGTAGACGACGTGAGGAATGGACGCTTGCGCGCGACCAGGCCGCACTGGAGTTGACCCAGATTGCCTCCCAGTTGACATCGATGGAAGAACAACAGAAAGCCGCAGAGTTATTGATTCGCCAGGCCCAGACAACATTGTCCCAAGCCAGGAGCAACCACGAGTTCCTCAGCAGGCGCTTCACCCAGGCGCAGTTGTATCAGTGGCTTGGTACGCAGCTTGCTCCTCTTTACAGCCAGGCCTACGACATGACACTGGCGCTGTGCCAGGACGCGCAGGCCGCGTGGCAATACGAGATTGCAGATTTCAACACAACGTTCCTGCCGCAAGGCACCTGGCAAAACAATCAGCGTGGGCTTGGAGCCGGAGAGCACCTGAAGCTGGCTTTGATGAAAATGCAGGCTGAATACTTGCGGCGCAATCACCGGGAACTGGAGATTCGCAAAACCGTGTCGTTGCATCAGCTCAAAACCGGGAAAAAAGAAGACTGGAACAGCGTCCTGAATACTTTCAAATCCACGGGCAAGTGCGATTTCGAACTCACAAAAGAGCTGTTCGAACAGGATTACAGCAATCACTATCTGCGCCGGATCAAAACCATCAGCGTTTCCTTCCCGGCAGTTCTCGCTCCGTACGAGAACGTCCGGGCGACCCTGATGCAACTCTCCAGCGAAGTCCAACTGACCTCAGCAACAGACTCCATCCTGAGAAACCAACGGGTCAACGAAATCATTGCGCTGTCGACCGGTATTGACGATAACGGCCTGTTCACTCTCAATTTCAACGATGAGCGCTACCTGCCCTTCGAATTCACTGGCGCCATTTCCAGTTGGCGGCTGTGCCTGTCCGATAAGGATGGGCAAACGACTTTCATCGACTCGCTGACTGACGTGCTCATACACATCAACTACACGGCCAGGTCGGCAGGAGGCCAGCAGTGAGCCGCCCGGAGCCCTTGTCCATCAATATTCCCGCGTTGCCCAAGGGCGGTGGCGCCATTCAAAGCGTGGGTAAAGGCTGGGGGCCTGTCGGACCGACCGGCGCTTCCAGTTTCCAGCTGGGGTTGCCGATTTCGACGGGGCGCGGGTTTGACCCGTCCCTGACCCTGGGCTACTCGAGTTCGGCAGGCAACGGTGTGTTCGGCATCGGTTGGAGCCTGCCGACACCGGCGGTGACGCGCGTGACCGCCAAAGGCGTGCCGACCTACACCAGCAAGGACGAAATCGCCGGCCCCGACGGCGTCGAGTGGTATCCGGCAGAATCGAGCAAACAAGATCGGTACAACGACCTCGATCTAAAAAAAAGCTATGCGGTTACGCGCTATCTGGCTCGCGTGGAAAGCGCTTTCGACCGGATTGAACATTGGTCTGCCGACGATGACCGCGCCGGCTTCTGGCTGGTTCATGGTGCCGACGGAACCCTTCACCTGTTCGGCCGTCAGGCCATCGCACGACGGGCCGACCCTGCGGATCCACTGCGGGTCGGTGAATGGCTGTTGCAGGAAAGCGTCAACGCTTCAGGCGAGCACATTTTCTATGACTATCAGACCGACATTGAAGATGGAAAAACAACGGCACAGCGTTATCTGAGCCGTGTCTGCTATGGCAACGAGAAATCCCAGCAACACCTGTATCTGTGGCGTCCCAAGCGTCTGGAGGCCGTGCGCTGGCATTTTGAACTGATACTGGACTACGGAGGACGCGATACCGGGTATTCGCAAAAACCCGATTATGCCTCTGGCAATGCGGTCAATCGCGACGATCACGTTCTTGATTACGCGTACGGCTTTGAGTTGCGCACGAAGCGCTTGTGCCGGCAGATTCTGATGTTCCATTGGTTCCCCAACGAACTGGGTGAGGATCCGCAGTTGGTCCGGCGCTTGCTGCTCGACTACCGGCAGACCGAGGCGGGTTACCATTTGCTCTCGGCAGCTCATCAGCAGGCATTCGCTGACGGGCCGGCGCCCGAGAGTCATCCGCCTGTGGAGTTCACTTACAGCGAATTTGCACTGCGACCATCGCCCTCTGCCTGGGAGCCTTTCAGCCAGATGCCCAAAGTGGCCAGCCACCAGATGGAGTGGGTCGATCTGTATGGCGAAGGCCTGCCAGGGTTGCTCTACCAGCAGCATGATCATTGGCGCTACCGTGAGCCGCTGCGCGGCAAACCGAATAGCGAACAAGTCGTTTACGGCGAAGGGCAGCTTCTGCCCGCCATGCCTGTGTTGAACGGAACATCCCGACAATCGCTGTCCGACCTGACCGGTGACGGACGCCTGGACTGGGTCATTGCGCAACCGGCCATGAGCGGTTTTTTCTCCATGGCGCCGAATCGCTCGTGGACCGGTTTCAGCGCTTTCGATTCGTTTCCTCTGGACTTCTTCAACGACAAGGCACATCAAGCCGATCTGATGGGCGCAGGCTTGGCCGATCTGGCAGTGATCGGGCCACGCAGCATCCGGCTGTACGCCAACCAGCGCAGTGACGGGTTCGGCGCTGCCCATGAAGTCGCCCGCTCCGCTGACGAAGATAACCTTCCGGTTTTCAGCCATTCGAAGCAGGAGCTGGTCGCGTTCAGCGATTTGCTTGGCAGCGGCCAGCAGCATCTGGTACGCATCCGTCACAATGAAATCAAAGTGTGGCCAAACCTGGGCCGCGGACGTTTTGGCAAGGGTCGGGTTTTGCGTTGGCCGGGGCGTGCGCGGGAATCCTTCGACGCCTCGCGCATCCGTCTTGCGGATCTGGACGGTTCGGGCGCGGCAGATCTGATTTACCTGACAGCCGAACACGCGCTGATCTTCAGCAATCGCGCCGGCCACGGCTTCGATTCAGCAGTGACACTGGCCTGGCCCGAGAATTGGCGCTTCGATGATCTGTGCCGTGTCGATCTGGTGGACACCCGTGGTCTGGGCTGCTCCAGCCTGGTGATCCATGCGCCTGGCCATTCTCCACATCACTGGCGCTATGACTTCGTCCAGCACAAGCCCTACCTTCTGACCACTTCGAACAACAACATGGGACAGTCCACGAGCATCGCTTACCGCAGTTCCGCGCAGGAATGGCTGGACGAAAAAACCGAGCGCATGAAAGGGAACAAGGTCGACCTGACCTGCCACTTGCCCTTTGCCTTGCATCTGGTCAGGAGCCAGACGCAACGGGATGAAATCACTGAAAACCAGCTGACTCAACGTTTCAGCTACCGCCAGGGCTACTACGACAGCAAGGAGCGGCAACTGCGCGGATTCGGACTGCTGATCGAAAACAGCAGCGAAGCCTTGTCCAGCGCCGATCTCATGCCGCCAGGCAGGACCCGCCAATGGTTTCATACCGGCCAGCCAGGCGAGCCGTCGCGCCGCGGCTACGACGCGTCCGACAAAGACGCGCAGCGCTTGGGCAAAGTCTATGTGAGTCGGTATGAGGGAGAAGAAGAACTCGCCGTCGAAGCGAGCGATGAGGCTACCCGCCGGGCGATTGCCAGAGCCCTGTGCGGCCGCCTGCTGCGGCGCGAGGTCTTTGATCTCGGCGCCGGGTCGAAATCGCGCAAGCTGTTGCAGGTTGAAGAACACCGCTACCAAGTGCGCCTGCTGACCCCTCAAAAGGTTGCGCGAGACCACATCCGGGTACTGCCCCTGGAACTCGAATCGATCAGTTACAACTACGACGGCTTCGTTGCAGATCCGCAATGCGTGCACACGATCAATACCCGCCGGGACCGGTTCGGCGCCATAGAGCAGAGTTTCCAGATCCATTACGCCCGACGCCTGACCGCCAGTGACACCGCCCCCTTCGATCAAAGCCATGAATACCAATGGTGGAAAGATGCCCACGACCCGGCGCAACAGCGCTTCTACATCAGTGAGAACCGTGCCCGATACATTCACCTCACCGACGCGCAGGGCTGGCGTCTCGGCCTGCCTTGGCGCCAGCGCAGCCAGGCATACGAAGCTGGCAAGTCAACGGCGGTCGATGGGCTGAAGCCAAGCGACATCAGTTACGAAAAGTTCGAGAAATGGCTCATCGGCTCTGGCGTTGCGAAGAAAGGCGTGTTGACCAGGTTGTCGGTACAACGCTATCAAAACGCCCGGACCGGCGCTGTATTGCCCGACGGCGTGGCTGAATTTGCCGGCATTGGCGCCTACGTCGAAACAGCTGAGTTTGATCAATCTGCTCTGCGCGCTTTCGACACGCTGGCGCCCGATCTCCAGCCAGACGACGCATTGATGACACGTTTTGGCTATGAGCGCATGACCGACTGGCTCGCGCCCGCCGGGACGCAAGACAGGTTCTGGTCGGTCAGGAGCGGTTTCGTGAACGTAGCCTCGGGAAAAGGCTTCCATAAACCCCAGTCCCTGCAAGCCACCGCACTCCAGGGTCGGGTGACCGTAGAGCATGATGCGTATCACTGCTGTGTGCTGGGCATTCGTCAGGAGGATGGCTGCACCACCCGGGCCAGTTACGATTATCGAGTGATGGCGCCAACGCAGATCACCGACGCCAATGGCAATATCAATGAAGTGCTGGTGAACCCTTTCGGTCAGGTAATTGCCAGCAGTGTGCATGGAACCGAGCAGGGCCGACCGGTCGGATTCGCCAGTTTGAGCAGCTACCGACGACCGGACGCGCTCACACCGTCGAGCGTCATTGCCGATCCGCAGGGCGCACTGCAGAACGCTGCAAGTATCGCCGCCAGCGATGTGTTCAGCTGGATGGGCCGCATCGACGAAAACGCACGGCGCGACAGTGAATGGTTCAAGCGCTGCGTAGCACAGGGACTACTGTTGCCCGACGGCCACATCTGCACACGCGCCCGCGAACTGACCACCAGTGGCGCTCGGCTCAACGGTGACGCGCGACAGCTTGCAGCACTGATTACGCAGGCACATCGCGAGCCCGTGCACACCGCCATGTTGAGTGCGGACCGTTATCCCGGCGATCAGCAGCAGATCCGCATTTCCCTGACGTGCCTTGATGGCTTCGGCCGGGAGCTGCAAAGCAAACAGAAGGTCGATCCGGGAATGGCCTACTTCGTCGGCGACGACAACCGGCTCGTCCTCGAGAACGATGTCGCGCAGGAACGCGCCACAACCACACGCTGGTGCGTCACCGGCAGGCAGGAATACAACTGCAAGGGCCTGCCAATCCGCATCTATCGACCGTATTTCGCCGATCGGCACTGCTACGTCAACGATACGTCGATGCGCACACTGGACCATTACGACCTTCAGCATTACGACGCACTGGGCCGGCCGACCAAAACACTTCTGGCAAAGCAGGGCGCGATTTCATACCTGCGTCGCCGCCGTTATCACCCTTGGTACTCAGTCATGGAAGACGAGAACGACACCCTTGAGGAAGTGCTGCTCGCCACCTCCAAAGGAGTGCAAGCATGAGCGCCCGCCTGCACAACAACACACCTGACGTCAGCGTCGTCGACAGCCGTGGGCTGATGGTGCGCCACGTCGCTTATTACCGCAGCAGTGAGTCGCAGGTACCCGCAACTCCCAGGGTCACGCGGCAAACCTACGACACTGCCGGGCGCCTGATCGAGCAATGGGATGCCAGACAAGACGCACGAAAACTGACGCCTAATCGCACAATGTCGTACTCGCTGACCGGCACGCCACTGGGCGTTGTCTGCGTCGATTCCGGATGGAGTCTTTCGCTCGCTCAGGCCACCGGCCAGGCTGGCAGGCGTTGGGATCAACACGGCCACGTCTGGAACATGGAATATGATCGGCAGTTACGCCCTGTGAGGGTCGATGAACAATCGCCCGGTCAAGCCATGCGCGTTGCCGAACGCTTCACCTATGGTGATAGTTCTGCCGACTCCGCACAGCGCAATTGCTGCGGCCGGCTGGTGCGTCACGATGACAGTGCGGGCACGCTGTCGAGCAATGCCTACGCGCTGTGCGCAGAACCGTCCGACCAGACACGGCAACTGTTGATCGCTGCACAATTGCCCGATTGGCCAGACACCGTCGAACAACGTGACGCCCTGCTTGAGGACCGACGCCACACCACACGCTGGGAGTACGACAGCAGCGGTACCACGCTCAAACAGACCGATGCGAAAGGCCACAGCCAACGCTACAGCTTCAATGTCGCCGGGCAGCTCAAAACGCTGCATCTGAAAGTCGCCGACCAGCCCGTCGAACGCGTGATCATCAGCGACATCGAGTACAACGCGTTCGGGCAGATCCAGTCCCAACGGGCGGCAAACGGCGTGATCAATCGCGCGAAGTACGATATGGCCAGCGGTCGCCTCTGTGAGCTGAGTGCCTCGAAGGCTGGCCGGCTCCTGCAGGATTTGCAGTATGTCTTCGACGCAGTGGGCAACGTCTTGTCCATCACCGACAAGGCACAGCCCGCCAGCTTCGCGAACAATCAACAGGTACAGGCCGTCAGCCGCTTCACTTATGACAGCCTTTACCAATTGACCAGTGCCACCGGCCGCGAGGCACAGGCAGCAATCACCCAGCCGAAACTGGTGCCCGCAGCCAGCATGACCATCGGGGTCGGAGAGCTGTTCAACTACACCCAGCATTTTGCTTACGACACGGGCAGCAACCTGACGACGTTGCGCCATGTTCGCGATGGCAATCAATACACGAGAACCCTGAACATCGCCCAAGACAGCAATCGTCTTGTTGCCTGGAACCAGGGCGACCCGGCCACCGACACGGTCATGAACTCGGATGTCCATGGAAATCTGCTGACCTTGCAGCCCGGTCAGCCGCTGCAATGGAATGCCTTGGGCCAATTGGCTGGCGTGACACTGGTCAGCCGTGCCAACGGCGTCAATGATGAGGAGCGCTACACCTACGACAGCAGCGGCCAGCGAGTGCGCAAATCCCGCACGTTTCACGGCGGAACGCTTACCCATCGCGATGAAGTGGTTTATCTGCCGGGACTGGAGTTGCGTTCACAGAACAAACAGCGCCTGGAAGTCATTACTCTGCAGGCTGGTCGTTGCAGCATCCGTTATCTGCACTGGACCGAGGGCAAGCCTGCAGCCATGAGCCCGCGCCAGCAACTGCGCTATAGCCTGGACGAACCCTGTGGATCCTGCATGCTGGAGCTTGATGACGACGCAAATCTGATCAGCCAGGAAGCTTATTACCCTTTTGGAGGTACCGCCTGGAGCGCCGCGCGGTCAGTCATCGAGGCGCAATACACAACGGTGCGCCACTCGGGCAAGGAACGCGACAGCAGCGGTCTTTATTACTACGGACACCGCTACTACGCCCCTTGGTTGCAACGCTGGATCAGTGCGGACCCGGCCGGAACCGTCGACGGCTTGAACCTGTTTTGCATGGTGGGCAACAACCCGATCAGGTACAGCGATCACGGCGGCCTGCAGAAGTACGAATCGTTGAACCATCTGGACATTCCCGCCAGCGCGATCGAACGAGCCCCTCTCGCTCATTTGGTCGATCAACCGAACACTTCCTACGGTAGGTTCTCGGCAAAAACCCGGTGGTTGACCGGTACGCAAGCCGAAAATGCTCCGCCCGAGCCGAAGGCCAAGGCCAAATCCAGAAAAAAAGCGCATAAGCGATCCGAGTCCGACCCTGGCCCGCCCAGCGGAAAAAACCTGAAAAAATACATCGCACATGCCAGTTACGTCATGCGCGGCGCTTCTTCGGAAATGGCTACTTTTCATAATTTTCAAGGCAGCCCATCGGGAAACAATGTTTTTCCGGGCATTACCTCAATGCCGACAAAAATCCCCCAGAATCTGCAGATTCCAACGTTTGAAGGCGTTCGCAAGGATCCGCAATCGAGGAAAGACAATGACTTTCTGCCCACGGGTGATCTGGGTTCGTATTCGGTGACGGCGAGGAAACAGTTCAAGTCGGCCCTGCGTGAAGAGTACAAACGCAACGGGGTGATTCTGCATCCGGAAACAATGAAACTGATCATGAATCATGTTCGGGCACATCCCGAAATCCCGATCCGCGCAGGCGTTGCCGGCTTGCATGCTGACGTGCAGACCGTCAACGACATTGCCAATAAATTGCCTCTCAGGGACGGAAAGTTCGATTCGTCGGGCTTCAAACGAGCGCTGTCGGACAGCGTCGTTTTTGTCCAGAAACTGACTAACCCTGGACTCAATCAGGATTTCCCGGCTTGTGGCAACTGCACTGGCATCATCCCTGACATTGTCACTGTTGCCACCGGCATCCTGCCGTTAGGGCGCCACACCGGGACCTCTCGCCGAAGGCATATTTCCGGTTAATCGGAGAACGCCCTGTACCGGCTCAGACAATGGCGCAGGGCTTGGCAGCATCGGGCAGATTCGTCTGCCCGATGCCCCTTGCAGCATCGGAAGATGCCGCTCACACCATTTCTCGACGAATCCATTCCACCACCGACGTACGCTTCGGCACCCAGCCCAGCAGTTCGCGGGCATGTTTGCCGCGTACCCGGCTGTTGGAGCCGAGGCCGTAGTTGGCCATTTCATAGCCCCATTCGGCTTCGGCGTCTTGCAATGGCCAGTCTTGCGGTTTGCCCAGATTGAGGGCTTCGGCCATGGCGGTGGTCATGTCGATGAACGAGGCTTCACCGCTTTCAACAAAGTAGAACGTGCCCGGCACATTCCTGGTCAACGCCAGCAGATACAGGGCGACGACGTCTTCGATGTGCACGTTGGACCAGATGTTCTGGCCGCTGCCGACGTGACGCACCACGCCGCTTTTACGCGCCTGCTTGAGCAGTCGCGGCAGTTGCACGCTGTCGCGTTTCACTCCCAGGCTGTGGCCGTAGATCAGCGTGTTGCAGATCACCGCCGAGTTCACGCCATCCTGCGCCGCCGCGAGCACCAGATTGTCGATGGCAACGCGGTCGGCTTTATCGACGGTCGGTTCCGGCAGGTTGTCTTCGTAGTAAATGACGTCGCTGGATTTGCCGCCAGACGCATCGCCGACAATGCTCGAACCGCTGGTGTGCAGAAAGACTTTAGTGGAGCCGCGCAAAGCGTCGAGCAACGCTTCAACTGCGCCGCGATGATCGCTGCTGGCAGCGTTGATGACGGCATCGGCAGCACGCGCCTGTTGCGCCAGCAACTGGCTGTCATCAAGGGTGCCGATTACCGCATGCATGCCCAACGCTTTGATTTCGTCAGCCTGCTCGGCGCTGCGCACCAGACCAGTAACCTTGTGCCCGGCCTGCACCAGACCGGTGGCAATGGAACCGCCGATAAAACCGGCAGCGCCGGTAACGAATACGTTCATGGAGAAACTCCCTGCGTGAATAAGTGATGCAGCGAGTATCGACCGATAAACCCCGGCGAAAAACCCGCCACAGGCCAATTCACTCTTGCGCAGGGATCACGAATCAGCCCTTGAATTCGGCGCTGGCGTAGGCGGCGAGTTTGCTCTGGATAAAGTCGAGGAAGCACTGGATGCGCAACGCCAGTTGCGAGTTGCGGTAGTACACGGCGTTGATCGGCTGACGGTAGCCGCTGTTGAATTCACCAAGCAGGACTTTCAGGCGCCCGGCACGGATGTCGTCGATGGTCATGAAGTGCGACAGACAGGCAATGCCCTGCCCTTCCAGCGCCAGATGGCGAACGGTCTCACCACTGGAAGCGCTGATTGCCGGGCTGATCGGCCAGCGGTCGCCATGCACATAGCGCAGCGGCCACTGGTTGAGGCCTTCGTTGTGGGTGAAGCCGAGCAGCGTGTGTTCGCTCAGGTCTGCGACCTGCCGGGGCGCGCCGTGTTTTTTCAGGTAAGCAGGGCTAGCGACGATCATCAACGGACTGCAACCGAGCGAACGCGCATGCAGCGTCGAATCGGCGAGGGTGCCGATGCGGATGGCGACGTCGGTGCTTTGTTCCAGCAGGTCAATGATCAGGTCATTGCTGTTGAGTTCGAGTTGGATGTCCGGGTAGAGCTGCCGGAATTCGTCGATGTAGGGAACGATGGCGTGGAGCATGAACGGCGAGGCGGCGTTGATGCGCAGGCGTCCGGACGGAGTTTGCTGGCGCGAGGACAGGCGTTCTTCGAGTTGATCCATCTGGTCGAGAATCAATTTGGCCTGTTCGAAGAAATACTTGCCCTCCTCGGTCAGGTCCATGCGCCGCGTGGTGCGGTTGATCAGCGTGGTGTCGAGCTTGGCTTCGAGCTTCGACAGCGTGCGACTGACGGCCGACGGCGTCTGGCCGACCTGCTCGGCGGCGGCGGAAATCGAACCGCACTCGATCACGCAGACGAAAATCTGCAACTCATCGGATCTGGCTTTCACGGGTTCCCTCTTTGAAATCGCCAAGATCGCAGCCTGCGGCAGCTCCTACATTGGAATGCATTCCCCCTGTAGGAGCTGCCGAAGGCTGCGATCTTTTGCTGTGACCCCGATATTAGCCTGAAAGCCTCAAGCCTTGAGGCCAAACACCTCAGTCAGATGCTGCTCATAGCGCACCACATCATTGTCGATGTTCGGACGCTTCATTACGTCAACGCACAGGAAGGTCGGCAGCGCGGTCATGCCCAGAAACTCGTTGGCCTTGTGGAATGGGAAGTACACGGCGTCCACGCCTTTGGCTTCGAAGAAATCAGTCGGGTCATCGAAGGCTTGCTGCGGCGCGTTCCAGGTCAGCGACAGCATGTATTGCTTGCCCTGAATCAGACCGCCACTGCCGTACTTCTGCGAAGCATCGGAACGGGTGCGGCCGTCGCTAGCGTAGAGGCTGCCGTGGCCTTCGGTGAAGACTTCGTCGATGTACTTTTTCACCGTCCACGGCGCGCCCATCCACCAGCCCGGCATCTGATAAATGATCACGTCGGCCCAGAGGAACTTGGCCACTTCTTCGGCAACGTCATAGCCCTCGTCGATAAACGTGGTCTTGACGTCGACACCGCCGCGATCGAGCACGCTCAGCGCGGTTTCGTGCAGGGTGGTGTTGTAGCGGCCATCGGAGTGGGCGAATTTTTTACCGCCATTGAGCAGCAGGACTTTTTTCATCGAAAAACCTCGGCGCAGCCTTCAAGGCTGGATTGAAACAGGAATTGGAATGGCGGCAGATTAACCATCGATCTCGCGCGGAAACAGCCACATCGACGCAAAATACATTTGATCAAAACGCACGAATCGATCGCCAATTGTTGCCGTAGCATCGCCGCTTTCTGCTTTTGAGGAAGTTGTGATGAGTGAACGCCAAGGTTTTATCCTGCACGCCAAGACCCGCCCGGAAAAAGCCGCCGAATTCGAAGCGCTGTTCCGCGCTTACGTCGAGCCAAGCCGCGCCGAACCGGGCTGCATCGAGTACCACATGCTGCGCGACAAGGAAGATCCGACGCTGTTTATCTTCTACGAGATCTGGGCCAGCCAGGCGCACTTGGATGTGCACTCGGCTTTGCCGCACATGAAAGCGTTTTTCGCCAGGCGCATGGACTATCTGGAGCGCGATTTCGATATCCGCCCGATCGACATGCTCAGCGAATCGTCGGCTAGCCGCTGATCAGCAAATGGGCGCCGAGCGTGCCCAGTCCGATAAAGAACACCCGCTTGAACAGCACCGCACTGATGCGCTGACGCAACCATTGGCCAAGCCACATGCCGAGCATGGCCGGGATCAGCGCCAGCAGCGAGGCGCTCAATTCGCCACCGCCGAGTGCGCCGTGCCAGAGCAGCCCAGCGGCCAGCGCCAGGGTCGAGACGGTGAAGGACAGGCCGAGCGCCTGCACCAGCTCATCGCGGCTCAGCCCCAGCGCTTGCAAGTACGGCACCGCTGGAATCACGAAGACGCCGGTGGCGGAGGTGATGACGCCGGTGATCAGGCCACACAGCGGGCCGAGCCAGCGTTCATGTCGCGGGTTGACGTGCAAAGTCGGCAGAGACAGTCCGCTCAATGCATACAGCAACAGCGCCGCGCCAAGTCCGCGCACCACCCAATGGCCGCCGGTCATGCCGATCCACAGGGTGCCGATGCCGGTGCCGAGGAAGATCATCAGCAGCATGGGCCAGAGCCGTTTGATCAATCCATGCAGATGACCGCCGAAGGCCAGTTGCCAGAGGTTGGTCAGGGTCGCCGGAATGATCAACAGCGCGGCTGCCTGCGCCGGCGCCATAGCCAGACCGAGCAGACCCATCGCAACGGTGGGCAGGCCGAGGCCGATCACGCCTTTGACCGTGCCGGCGAGCAAGAAGGTGGCAATGACCAGCAGGGACAGTGTCAGGCCCAGGGTTTGGTAGAAGTCGGTCAGTGTGTGCATTGGGGTAATGTGCACTGATCCGAGCTGGGGGGAAATCTGCCATATACTTAGGCAGCCTCTTCCTTTGCAAGAGGCTGACATCGGCGTTGAGGCATCTGGCCTCTTCGCGAGCAGGCTCGCACCCACACGGGATCTGCGCTGTACATAAGTCCCTGTGGGAGCGAGCCTGCTCGCGAAAGGGCCAGCCCAGCCACCGCGAAACCACAGGCAAACCCCATGCACTTCGACCTCACCGACCTGCGCCTCTACCTGCACATTCTCGACACCGGCAACATCACCGCCGGCGCCGCCCGCAGCCACTTATCCCTCGCCGCCGCCAGCGCTCGAATCCGCGCGATGGAAGCCTCGCTGGGCGCCGAATTCCTCGAGCGCGGCCGCCGTGGCGTCACCCCGACGCCTGCCGGCAAGGCCCTCGCCCGGCATGCGCGCATCCTTCTGCAACAGGCCGAACGCATGCAGCAGGACCTTGCCGATTACGCGCAAGGCGTGAAAGGTCAGGTGCGACTGTTGTGCAACACCACGGCGATCACCGAGTACCTGCCGGAAGTGCTCGCCGATTTCCTGCGCAGCCATCCCAACCTCGATATCGATCTAACGGAACTGCCGAGCGCGCGGATCACCCATGCCTTGCGTGAAGGCGCAGCGGACTTGGGCATCGTCTCCGACGCGGTCGACACCAACGGCTTACAGACTCAAGCGTTTCGCGACGATCCGCTGGTGCTGATTCTGCCGCTCGATCATCCGTTGTCTGACGCCGCCGAGGTCAGTTTCAGCGACGCGTTGCAGCACGACTTCGTCGGACTCAGCGCCGACAGCGCATTGGCGATCTATCTGGAAGAACAGGCGCTGCACAGCGGCGCGCGAATGCAGGTGCGCATTCGCGCCGATGGCTTTGATGGCGCAATGCGCATGGTCGCCCGTGGTGCCGGCCTGGCCATCGTGCCGTTGGCCGCTGTCGAACGCGCGATGCTCGAACAGTTCAAGTGCGTGACTCTGAATGAGCCGTGGGCGCGCCGCAGGTTATTGCTCTGTGCGAGAGACTTCGCCGCGCTGCCGGGTTATGCCCAGGCACTGTTACAAGCGCTCAGCGCTGCGCGCGTTTCTGAGCACTCCGATGTCGACCCCAGACAACTGAGCGGCAACCGGGCGCTATAGGGTGCGGCTTCAATCTCAAATCACTTGCCCGGAGTCCCCATGACCGCGACCGCCCCTATCACCGTTCTGCGCGACACCCACCCGCTGCCGGTACTCGACGCCTGCAAATGGGAAAAACTCGAAGGCGACCCGCACACCGTCAACCTCAACGCCTACACCAGCGAAGACGGCAGCAAGATCATGGGCACGTGGATCTGCACGCCGGGCAAGTGGCGGGTCGATTATGTGAAGTGGGAATACTGCCATTTCCAAGAAGGCTACTGCGTGATCACCCCGGACGGCATGGCGCCGATCCACCTGCGCGCCGGCGATATCTTCGTGGTTGAGCCAGGCATGAAGGGCACGTGGGAAGTTGTGGAGACCGTGCGCAAATACTTCGTCTTCGCCTGATGCAAAAAAGCCGGGAAATCACCCGACGTGATTTCCCGGCAAATGTCCCGGCGTTGCTAAAACCCGTGGCGAGGGGATTCATCCCCGCCCGACTGCGCAGCAGTCGCAAACCCTGAGCACTCGGTTTGCCTGACACAATCCAGGGGGCTGCTGCGCAACCCAACGGGGATAAATCCCCTCACCACAAAGGGCTGATCGCGATTACTGCGGCTTGCGATAGCTGTTGATGATCGCCGAGAAATCTTTCCCGCCATCACCGCGCTGGCTCATTGCCTGATACAACTGCTGCGCCACCGCGCCGAGCACCACCGGCTGGTGCGCCTGCCGCGCCGCTTCCGTCGCCAGCCCGAGATCCTTGAGCATCAGTTCTGCACCGAACCCGCCGGTATACCCGCGCGAAGCCGGCGCCGTTTCAACGATCCCCGGCCACGGGTTGTACATCTCAGAACTCCAGCAACGGCCGGTCGAGCTGTTGATGATCCCGGCCAGCACGCCGGTGTCGATCCCCAGCGCATCGCCCAACGCCATCGCCTCACTGACGCCGACCATCGAAATCGCCAGCAGCAGGTTGTTGCAGATCTTGGCGATCTGGCCGGTGCCGACTTCACCGCAATGCACGATGTTGCGGCCCATCTGCGCCAGCACCGGTTGCAGGGTGGCGAACAGTTCCGGCGTGGCGCCGACCATGAAGGTGAGGGTCCCGGCCGTCGCGCCGCCGGTGCCGCCAGAGACCGGCGCATCGGCCATGGCCACGCCGTGTTTGGCGGCGGCCGCTGCAACGTCGCGGGCGGTCTGCGGATCGATGGTGCTGCAATCCACCGCCGGCACGCCTTGGCGAATGCCGGCGAGCACGCCCTCTTCGCCCAGCCAGACACTGCGCACGTGCAAAGCGGCCGGGAGCATGGTGATCACCAGTTCGGCATCTTCCGCCGCCTCGCGCGCCGAAACGCGGATGGTGCCGCCCAGTTGTTCCAGTTCCGCCAGCACGGTTTTGTTCAGGTCGACCAGGTTCAACGAGTGGCCGGCCTTGATCAGGTTGCGCGCCATTGGCGCGCCCATGTTGCCCAGCCCGATAAATGCGATTTTCATGATCGAATCCTCAGCGCAGGTTGATGGTGGTGTTCACGCCGTCGTTGACGCTGTCGTCATCGAACCAGCGCGCCGTGACCGTTTTGGTCTGCGTGTAGAACTGCACCACTTGCTTGCCGTACGGGCCGAGGTCGCCGAGTTTCGAACCGCGTGAACCGGTGAAGCTGAAGAACGGCACCGGCACTGGAATCGGGATGTTGATACCGACCTGACCGACATCGATTTCAGTCTGAAATTTACGCGCCGCCGCACCGCTCTGGGTGAACAGCCCTGTGCCGTTACCGAACGGATTGGCGTTGACCAGCGCAATCGCCTGATCAAGCGTGTCGACTTCCAGCACCACCAGCACCGGGCCGAAGATTTCCTGGGTGTAGATCTGCATGTCGGTGGTCACGCCCGAGAACAGGGTCGGGCCGACAAAATTGCCTTGTTCATAACCCGGCACGCTGATGTCACGACCGTCCAGTTCAAGCTTGGCGCCTTCATTGATGCCGCTTTCGATCAGTTCGAGAATCCGCGCTTTAGCCTTTTTCGAAATCACCGGACCGACATCGGTGCCCGGCTCGCTGCCGGCGTTGACCTTGAGCTTCTGCGCCAGCGCTTTCAGATCCGGCAGCCATTGTTTCGCCGCACCGACCAGCACCACTACCGAAGTGGCCATGCAGCGCTGCCCGGCGGCACCGAAACCGGCACCGACCAAGGCATTCAGCGCTTGCTCGCGATTGGCATCGGGCAGCACCACGGCATGGTTTTTCGCGCCCATCATCGACTGCACGCGTTTGCCATGCTTGCCGGCCAGGTCATACACGTGGGTGCCGACAGCGGTCGAACCGACGAAAGACACGGCTTTGATGTCCTTGTGCGTGCACAGACCATCGACCACATCCTTGCCGCCGTGAACCACGTTGAGCACGCCCGCCGGAACGCCAGCCTCAATGGCCAGTTCCACCAACAGCATGGTCGACAGCGGATCCTGTTCCGACGGCTTGAGCACGAAGGTGTTGCCGCAGGCGATCGCCATCGGGAACATCCACAGCGGAATCATCGCCGGGAAGTTGAACGGCGTGATGCCGGCGCAGACGCCGATCGGCTGGCGCAGGGTGTAAGTGTCGACGCCGCCGGCGACGTTCTCGGCGAACTCGCCCATTTGCAGGGTGCCGATCGAGCAAGCGTGTTCGACCACTTCCAGGCCACGGAAAATATCGCCCTCGGCGTCGGCAATGGTCTTGCCCTGCTCGGCGCTGAGGACCACGGCGATGCGTTTGGAATGCTCACGAATCAGCGCTTGCAGCTTGAGCATGATGCGCATCCGCGCGCCGATCGGCGTCAGTTTCCAGGTCTGGAAGGCGCGCTGGGCGGCGCTGACGGCGGCATCGACCTCAGCGGCGGTGGCGAACGGAACCTTGGCCAGCACTTGCTGGGTGGCCGGGTTGACGATGTCGTGCCACTCAGTGGTCTGCGACTCGACCCATTCGCCGTCGATCAGCAGTTTGACCTTTTGCAGCGTGGTGTCGTTGGGCGTAAGCGATGCGTTCATGCTGGTCTCCAGAACTTGTTTTTATCGTAGGAGCCAAGGCGAAAGGTTCGCCTTGAGATGAGGCGTGTGTCCAGAATGGTTGTCGGACTGTTTTTGGAGTATAGATGTGCAAACTTCTAATAAGAACGCACATATAAGCCCGTCCATCATGCAAAAAAACATCACCTCGCTAGGCTCGCTGAACTGGGACGACCTGAAGTTTTTCCTCGAAGTCGCCCGCACCCGCAAGGCCAGCACCGCCGCCAAACGCCTGGCCGTCGACTACACCACGGTGTCGCGGCGGATCAGTTCGCTGGAAGCGGCGCTCGGCACATTGCTGTTCGAAAAATCCCGCACCAGCGGCTTCGTCTTGACCACCGAAGGCCAGCGCTTGCTCGGTTATGCCGAGTCGATCGAAAGCACGCTGCACATGGCCTGCGAGCAAGTCTCAGGCTCTGGCGTTGCCCTGTCCGGGCACGTGCGCATGGGCTGCACCGAAGGCTTCGGCAGTTTCTTCATCACCCCGCAGTTGAGCCATTTCGTCGACGCCTACCCGGCAATCTCGGTGGACATCCTGCCGCTGCCGCACTTCATCAGCCTGTCCAAGCGCGAGGCCGACATCGTCATCGCTCTCGAACGGCCGGAGCATGGGCCGTACGTCTGCTGCAAACTCTGCGACTACCGCTTGCAGCTGTACGCAACCCAGAACTATCTGGACAAACACCCACCGATCCGCCGCCCGGCCGACTTGAGCAAGCATCAATTCATCAGTTATGTGGATGATCTGGCGTTCAGCTCAGAGCTGCTTTACCTGGCCAATGTGCTGCCCGGCGCCAGCGCACATTTGCGCAGCACCAGCGTGATCGCGCAATACGTCGCCGCGCAGCAGGGCCGCTCGCTGGCAATCCTGCCGTGCTTCCTCGCCGCGCAGGACCCGCGATTGCTGCCGGTGCTGCCGGAGGAAATCGACATCACCCGGCAGTTCTGGATGTACTGCCGGGAGGATCTGCGCAAGTTGAAGCGGATTACGTTGTTGTGGGATTACATTCGCGAAGTGACGGAGCGCAATCAGGCGTTGTTGATGGGGGAAACGCGGGAGATGCGCTTTGCCGATTAATCGGCGCTGACCACAATCGACACCCGGCGGTTTTCCGTGCGCCCCGCTGCGGTGTCATTGGAGGCTACCGGTTCGCTGCTGCCGAGGCCTTGCAGCTGGATGTTTTCCTGCTTCATGCCGACCGTGCCGAGGACGTTGGCGACGCTCTTGGCCCGACGCAGGGACAGTTGCTGATTGTAAGTTTCCTTACCCGACGCATCGGTATGACCATCCACGCGCACCCGCTCGATACCCACGCCGAGCAGCGCCTTGCCGATGCGTTCGACGATTTCTGTGCTGGGTGCGTTCAGGCTTTCGACATCACTGCCAAACAGCACTTTGCCCGACAAGCCGAATTCCCAGCCGTCGTCGGTCAATTCGAAACCCTGCTGTTTGAGCACGGCGACTTGCGCCGGTGTCAGGCCTTTTTGCTGGGCGGTCTGGCAACCGCTCAGGGTCAGGGCGGCGATCAACAGCAATGCGGAAAACAGTCGAATGGGAAGAGTGAACACGGGCATCAGCTCCTGGTGTGAACGGAATCGACCGGGCGCTCCGACCCGGCCGTGAATTGCGCGCCGCGCGACAGACGCTTGGCCTGATACATCGCCGCGTCGGCTGCGTTGAGTAAAGTCCCCGGCGTGGCGCCATGATCGGGGTAAACGGCGATGCCGATACTGAGCGACGTCACCACACTGGTATCGCCGGGCAGGGTGATCGGCATGTCCATGCTGGCGAGGATCTTGTCAGCGATGAGCTCTGCGTCTTCCACGGTGTGCAGCGGCGCGAGCAACACGGCGAACTCGTCGCCGCCCAGCCGCGCGACCAGATCATCCTCGCGCAATTGCGCTCGCACTCGATTGGCGATCGCAACCAGCACTGCGTCGCCCGAGGCGTGGCCGAAGTTATCGTTGATACCTTTGAAGCGGTCGCTGTCGAGAAACAGCACGGCGACCCGCTCATCGTGTTTTTTGCCGTTGCGCAAGGCGCGCATCAAGCGGCCTTCGAAAAACGCGCGGTTGGGCAAACCGGTGAGGCTGTCGTGGGTCGCTTGGTGAGCGAGAGTTTCGTTTTCGTTTTGCAGATGGGTTTGCCACGACTCGAGTTCGCCGAGCAAGGCATTGAAGTCGTTGCCCAGATTATCCAGTTCGGCGATTTGCGCCGGCGGCACGCGCCGATCCAGCGCTCGCTCGCTCCGGGCGGCGTGGGCTACGGAGGCGAGGCTGTGCAACGGGCCGATGATCGCGCGCAACTGCCGCCGCGCCAGATAGAGCGCGACCCAGGCGCTGATCGCGGTGCACAGCACAATCCCGGCCAGGCCGCTGAGCAGGAAGCGCATCAGGCTGCCGCCGTGACCGATGAGCAGGACCCGACCGATTTCGCGATCCTGATGTTCGATCGGCAGGCTGACCGGTTTCTCCAGAATGGCGCGGGTGATCTGCATTTCCAGCTCGGAGAACAAGCCGGTCTCGGCGCGCTGCCATTGCGCAATCAATTGGCCTTGCGCATCCAGCACTCGGGCATCCGCCACTTCTTCGGTGGCGGCGATGATCGCCAACGCCTCGGTTGCCGCCGCTTTGTCGTTGAATACTACGGCCGCTTCGACGGTGTAGCTGATCGAACGGGCGATCAAGTGTAGGTTGTGATCGGCATACACCCGCAGCGCCAGCACGCCCAGCAAGGTCAGCGAGACACTGGCCATGGCCACCGCCACCAGCGCGACAATCAAGTGCCCACGGCCGATGACCGAGCCCAGGGTCGGGCGAGCCTTCCAGCTGAACAGCTTCATGGCGCCGCCGCTTTGCGACGGGACAACTGCAGCACGCTGGGATGAATGCGTACCCCGCTGCGAGCCACTGAATCGAGATTGACCTCGAACGACACCTGCTCATCGCCGACGCGCAGGCAGAACAGACTGCCGACAGTGCATTGATCGTCCGCTTCGCTGATGCTCAGCACTGGATGCCCGATCAATGATGCGAACAGGCGGCTGCGTTCATCGGCGGTGAGCTTGCCGATGTACACCGCATCGCATTCGCTGACGATGCCCGGGTTGTCCGCCAGCAGACGACGCACCGCCACCGGCCGACCAGTGGCTTGTGTGGTCCCTTTGACCAGGTCATCGGTGTATTCGGTGGGACCGATGATGCACAAGCGCAACTGCGCCGGTTCCACTGGCCAGCGTGCATAACTGAGGATGCCAAGAACCACTTGCGTGACCGCTTTGGCCCGTTGCTCGGCCGGCCCGGTTTGCGCTTGTGCGATGGCGCTGCCCGCCAACAACCAGAGCAAAACGATCAGCAGGGCGCGCTGGCAGGCAACCACACGCTCTGTCGTCCGGACGGCCACCTTCATGCAGGGATTCTCTAGGAGCGTAACGAAATGATGCCGCAACGATAGCACAGCGCCAGAATGCCAGCGAGGCGCCGGCCTCTGACCGGTTGGTCAGTAATCGTTGCCGGTCATTCAGCGCTTTATCCCTGAGGCTCGGTGCCCTCCTCCAGTTCCAGCAACAGCCCGCTCAGACGCTTGACCTTGCGCTGCACCGCTTCCTCAAACACGCCGGCACGCGGCTCGATCAAGGTGAACCAGTGCCGGGCGCGAGTGATGCCGGTGTAGATCAGTTCTTTGGTCAGCACGGGGTTCAACGCATCCGGCAGGATCAGCGCCGTATGGGCGAACTCCGAGCCCTGGGACTTGTGCACCGTCATGGCGTACACGGTTTCGACATCATTGAGTCGACTCGGCAACACGAAGCGCACGCCGCCCTGACCATCGTTACGCGGGAAGGCCACGCGCAGAACCGTTTTGCCGATCTCTGCGCCTTCACGCTCGGGCAGTTTCAGGGCGATGCCGATGTCGCCGTTCATCAGGCCCAGACCATAGTCGTTGCGCGTCATCAGCACCGGCCGACCTTCATACCATTGCTGATCGCTCTCGATCAGACGCGCCTTGAGCAACGCTGCGGTGATGCGCTGGTTCAGCCCTTCAACGCCCCACGGCCCTTTGCGCACGGCGCACAACAACTGGAACGTGTCGAACGCCTGCAAGACTTCCCGCGCCCAATCGGTCCAGTCCGCATGCTCAAGTGGCCGCGTCGACGGTGGACGCTGATCGCGCAGTACACTCAAGTAATGGCGATAACCTTGCGGGCCGTTGCCGTGACCTTCGAGCAACAGGCGTTCGAGCTTCTGATCATGTTCGCCCTTGAGCGGTAACGAATACACGTCGGCGTAACCGCCTGCGGTGAGCAGTTGTCGCGCCTCATCGGCCAATTGCTGATTGACCCGACGCGCGAGCTGACCGATGCCACTGCCCTCGCCGAAGCGGCGCGAGTGCCGCAGCATCACCACTTGCTGCGCCAGTGGATGGGTGCCGTCGCGGTCCTCATGCAGGCCGCTGCCCTGCAACGACTCGCCACTGACTGACTCCAGCCATTGTCGCGTCTGCGGGCTGTACCAACCGCCCTCGGCGTCACGGCACAGATCGCCCAACACCGCACCGGCCTCGACCGAGGCCAACTGATCCTTGTCGCCCAACAGTACCAGCCGCGCATGGGCCGGCATGGCGTCGAGCAAGTTAGCCATCATTTCCAAGTCGATCATCGACGCTTCATCGACCACCAGCACATCCAGCGGCAAACGGTTGCCGGCGTGGTGACGGAAATGGCGGGTGCCCGGTCGACTGCCGAGCAAACGGTGCACGGTGGTCACATCGCAGGGGATCGCCGCGCGCACCGCTTCGGCGACTTGCAATGATTGCACTTGCTGACTGATCGACTCGGTCAAGCGCGCGGCGGCCTTGCCGGTCGGTGCCGCCAGACGAATGCGCAGCGGATGACCGGCCTCGACAGCCGGTGCCTGCAGCAACGCGAGCAAGCGCACCACCGTGGTGGTTTTACCGGTACCCGGGCCGCCGGTGATGATGCTGAAGGCGCTGCGCGTGGCGATGGCGCAAGCGAGTTTTTGCCAATCGATGACAGCCGCAGATTCCGCGCCGCCGAACAATTCATTGAGGCGCTGCGGCAGATCATCTGGCGTCGGCTCATGTTGCATCAAGCGTTGACGCAACGCTGCATCGATGCGGCGTTCGTAGGTCCAGTAACGGCGCAGGTACAGGCGTTTCGAGGACAGCACCAATGGACGTGTCTGCGCTGTTTCACTCGGGTCAGCAGCCAGGGCCACCAATGGACTGCTTGCCAGCACTTTGCACCAATGGGCTCCATCGAGCGTTTCAAGCAATTGCGAGGGCAGCAACAACACACCGCCCTGCACATCGCCTTCGGGCGGCAATGACAATGCAAAATCCGGTGCCTTGAGGGTTTCGAACAGGTCCAGACACACATGACCATGGCCGAGCTGGTGACTGGTCAACGCCGCTGCCAGCAACACCAACGGGTCGGTCTCGGGCCCGAGTTCATGCAGGAAAGCGACAAAGGCGCGGTCCAGCGCACGCAGCCAGCCGCGCTCGACCCAACGGCTCAGCAACAACAGCAAATCATCGGCGCGGGTCAGCGGCGAGAGTTTCGACAGGCTGTCCGCTTCCAGTGGTGTCGGCAGCAGATCGGCGAATGTGCGGCTCATAGCAGGACTCCCTGTTCCCAGGCGGGTTCGAACTTGGGTTCGGGCTTGCCCTGAAACATCCGGTCGAGGCGTTCGATCAGTTCCCGTGGCGGACGCACGAAGTACACGCCACGACTTTCGGCACGCGTACCGCGCAGAAACAGATACAGCGCCCCGCCGATGTGGCGGTCGTAATCGTAATCCGTCAGCCGCGCCTTCAACTGGCGATGCAGTGCCAACAGATAAAGTACGTATTGCAGGTCGTAACGGTTGTCGAGAATCGACTGTTCCATGGCCTGCACGGTGTAAGCCTGATCATCGACGCCGAGCCAATTGGATTTGTAATCGGCGACGTAATAGCGGCCGTCGTGCTCGAAGGTCAGGTCGATAAAGCCCTTGAACATGCCGTTGAGTTGCACCGGTTCTGCCGCAACTCGGGCGACGCCGTTGTGGGTATGCTGACGCACCTGTTCGTCGAGCTTGAGCACATCGACCTTGTGGCTGGCGAACCAGAACTCCATCTCGACGCGGTATTGCTTCAGCTGCTCAAGAACCACCGGCGGTTGCCCGCCAGCGATCGGCAACGGCGACTTGAGCAAATGCTGCAGCCAGTCAGTCAGGGTGGTGATCCAGCCTTGCCAGCCGCGCAGGTTGCAGCGCCGAGCAAGCGCATCCTCCAGCGCTTCGCGGGTCACCGCAAAACCTTCAGCACCTGCCCATTCCAGCAAGCCGTGCAAAAACGTGCCGGGATTCGGTCCGCGAGGAAAACGGTGGATATCGGCGCCACCGCTGATGATATCGCGGGGCGCGTCGGGGTCGAGGCGCTCGTCGTCGAAGAGCTTTTGCGCCTGCGGGCTGTCCGGTGCTTCATCGCTGCCGACGCTCAATACGTCGCTGATGCGTAGGGCGCTGTACGACGCGATCCACCAGTTTTCACTGGCTTTGCGTTTAGGCCGTAGTGTGGCTCGCAGCACTGCTTCATTGCGCGGCGGCTGGTAATGCTCGTCAGTGGGCTGAGGCATTTCGCCGATGCCAATCGCCGCGCAGTCTTGCTGCAGATCCTGCAGCCAGCGATTCAATTCGCTGGACTCGCCCAAAGCGGCGCCGCCACCCAGCAGGTAACCCAGCGCAGAAAGGTGCAGCACAGAGCTGTTGTTATTGCCGCGTTTGAGATCAGTGACGCCCAACCAACAGGCATGTTGCGCACGGGTCAACGCGACATACAGAAGACGCAGATCTTCGGCCAGACGCTCATCGTCAGCCAGCGCGATCAACTCGGCGGTCGGCTTGAGGCTGATCTGCGCCTTGCCCGCGGCGTCGTGGTAATGCAGCGGCAAACGGCTGCCATCCACCGGTTTCGCCGAGCAAATGAATGGCAGGAACACCAGCGGATATTCCAGGCCCTTGGATTTGTGGATGGTCACCACCTTGACCAGTTGTTCGTCGCTTTCCAGACGCAGGATCTGCTCTTCACCTGCCTGACCGGACAGTGCCAGCAGCTCGGCCAGATGGCGGATCAACGCTTGTTCACCGTCCAGTTCAGCAGCGGCTTGCTGCATCAGTTCCGAAAGGTGCAAAAGGTTGGTCAGCACGCGCTCGCCGTCACTGCGCTGCATCAGGGTCTGCGGCAAATGGAAATCGTGAAGCAGGCGGCGCAACATCGGCAGCACGCCCTGTTTGCGCCAGAGTTCGCGATAGCCGCGGAACTGCATGACCCGGGCTTCCCAGACCATTTCGTCCTGGTTCAGGCGCTCCAGCTCGATCAGCGGCAGATTCAGAGTAGTGCAGGCCAGGGCAGCCTTCAGCGAACGCTCGACATCAGGCTCGGCACAAGCCTTCAGCCACGCCAGCAGGTCGTGCGCCTCTTGCGCGGCGAACACCGAATCCTTGTCCGACAGATAAACACTGCGCACACCTCTGGCGGCGAGTTCGGCGCGTACGGCTTGGGCTTCCTTACCGTCGCGGACGAGGATCGCGATGTCCGAAGGACGCAAACCTTTGAAGTCATCTCCCTGAACAAAACCAGCGCTGCCGGTTTGCCCACCATTGAGCAGTGTGGTGATTTGACTGGCGCAGGCGGCGGCCATTTGCTGGCGATACACTGCGCCGGACAGCGGCTGATCGCTAGGCAATAGCCAGACATTCAGTGCCGCGACGTCTTGCCCGGCAATCCGCAGCGTTTCCTTGCGTCCCTGAGATTCAACAGGCAGAAACGGTACCGGGTTTTCGCCGGTTTTCTCGCGAAACAAAAACGCGCCGCGTCCCTGTTCTCGGGACTCGGCGCGTTCGAATACATGATTGACCGCTGTGACCATGCCGTGGCTGGAGCGGAAGTTGGTGCCGAGCGTATGCAAGCGGCCGGTAGTGGCCTGACGTGCGCGCAGGTAGGTGTAGATGTCAGCACCGCGAAAGGCGTAGATCGCCTGCTTGGGGTCGCCGATCAGGAACAGGCCGGTGTCAGGGTGATTGTCTTCGATGCGGTAAATGCTCTCGAAGATGCGGTATTGCACCGGATCGGTATCCTGGAATTCGTCGATCAGTGCCACCGGAAACTGCTCGCGGATCAACGTCGCCAGACGCTCGCCGCCCTCCGATTGCAGCGCTGCATCCAGACGCAGCAGCATGTCGTCGAATCCCATTTCCGCGCGGCGACGCTTCTCTTCTTCGAAGCGTGCACCGACCCACTTGGCAGCGTGTTGCAGAACAGCGGCATCGGGGGTCGGCAAGGCATCAAGACTCGACTTGAGTCCGGACATGGCGTCCAGCCCGGGATGACTCGGGGCTTGGCCTTTCCAGGCTTCGGCCATGCCATCGGGTGTCAGACGGGTGAAGCCGGTGCCAATGTCCAGTTGCTCAACCGCCTCGTCTTCGGCCCAGGTCTTGAGTTTCTCGAACCAGGGTTCGAAATAACGCGCCTGCATCTTGCGGCCATCGACGGTTTTGCTGGCCACGCCCTCATGGCAGAGAGCAAGCAGCTCGTCTGCCCAGTCACGCCAAGGCATCTTCAGTTCGACCAATGCCGCCCGCCGCTCCAGCAAACATTCGGTGATCAGCTCCGCAGGCACCTTGCCTTCATCGGTGTCACGCTCGCTGGCGAACAAGCCCCGGACCCGAGGCAACAACGCTGCGGGGCCACCCCAATTGCTGCGCACCCAGTTCAGCGCATCGCCCTGCATCGGGTAGCAGAACAGCCGCCAGTAATCGCGCAGCACCTCGCCGAGCAAATCGCTGTGATCGGTTTCCAGCGATTGCGTGAACAGGCTGCCGCTATCGAACGCATGCTCGCGCAGCATGCGCTGACACCAGCTGTGAATGGTCGAAACCGCGGCTTCGTCCATCCACTGCGCGGCGATATCGAGACGGTTGGCGCATCCGGACCATTGCTGCGGATCGAACTGATCGCGCAGCTCGGCGATCAGTCCGTCAGGAGCGGGAATCTCGTCGCGGAAGAAACGCGCCGCCTCGGCCAAGCGGGTTCGAATCCGTTCACGCAGCTCTTTGGTGGCAGCATCGGTGAACGTCACAACGAGGATTTGCGGCGGCAGCAATTCGCGCGCAAAACCGCTGGTCTCGCCGCCATGGCCGAGAATCAGCCGCAGATAAAGAGCCGAAATCGTGAAAGTCTTGCCGGTGCCCGCGCTCGCTTCGATCAGCTGGCTGCCGCGCAACGGAAAAGCCAGAGCCAACGGTGTCTTGGTACTCATACGCGGGCACCTTCGCTGGACAATGAACGCCATGGCGCTTCGAATATTGGGCGGTACAAGGCGTCGCACCAGCCGGTGAAGGTTTCGTCTGCCAACAGTGCATCGAAATCGGGATATTGCCGGAGCAGTGCCGGGCTTTCACGCCGTTCGCCCTCGCTGGTCTGGCCGTCACCTTCATAGGCTTTGCGCGCAGCGGCTTCGGCTTTGACCGGGTCAGTTTGCGACAACCAGGCGAATGCGGTTTTTATCGCAATCGGCAGGGGTTGGCGCATTCCGGATTGCCAGGCGAGAAGCAGGTCACCGAGCAAACGCAGCGCGCGGTCTCGCTCCATTGGCTCCAGCAACAGTGTGTCGTCACTGGCGACCAATGCCGTCGTCAACGCGTGCTCGCTGGCGCAGGCGACCAGATGGGTGACCCACGGTTTGGTCAGCCGGTGCCACTTGCGCGTTTTGATCGAGCCGATGCTGTTGGGAATGGTGGTGACTGACAGCAGTCCGCCATCGGCGCGTTGATGCAGGCTTGCGAGCCAGCCCTCCAGCCGCATACCTTGCAAGTCGAGACTGACCGGGATCGCACTGGTCAACGGCGTCGGCCATAACGTCAGCAACTGTTGATAACGCTGCAGAAGATCCGGCAGCGGTTCGATCAGTTCACGCTGTAGGCATTCGCCAAAACCGGCCATAGGCAGCAGGCCACTGTTTTGCAGGCGCAGCGCCCGGGCTTGCAGCGCCTGATCGATATTGTCCGGCTGACCGAGCGCGGCTTCCAGCAAGCTGTCGCTTAGTGTGTAGCGCTGCAATGCGTCCAGCACGAAAGGTTCTTCATCGGCCAACGGCGCTTGAGCGGCTTCGAAGTAGACCTTGAGGCGCTGGGTGAAAAAATGCCGAACCGGGTTACGCAGAAAGTCCTGGAGCAATGCCAGCGTCAGCGGTTCCTCTTGAACATATGGCGCGAGTAAGGGTGCTTCACTTTGCTGCGTTTTCTCTTGATGCAACATCTGCCACTCGCTGGCGTAGCTAAACAGTTGCTCGCCTTCGTGGAAATAGCGGGCACTGAAAGGTTGCAGGGGGTGTTCTTCGGTCAGCGCGTCCAACAGATCCTGGCTTGGATCGATTGAACGCCAGCCGCTGGCGAGGTGATCGCGCAACTGGCCGATGAGCACCGAGGCAGGTCGATCGCTATTGTCACGGATGCTGCGACCGACCCAACTGATATAGAGCTGAGAGCGTGCGGACAACAGCGCTTCGAGTAGCAGATAGCGGTCATCTTCACGCCGTGAGCGGTCGCCAGGTCGGTAATCGCTGCCCATCAGGTCGAAATCCAGAGGCGGTTGGGCACGCGGATAGTCGCCGTCGTTCATGCCCAGCAGACAAACCAGTTTGAAAGGAATGGCACGCATCGGCATCAAGGTGCAGAAATTCACCGCACCGGCGAGGAATCGTTGCGATAAACGCCCTTGATCCAGCCCGGCGAGCCAGGCTTCGCGTACGACAGTCAGCGGCAATTCATCAATCAGACCTACCGTCTCACAGGTCTCCAGCCATGTTTCGCGAAGCTCTTCCAGTTGAGTCAGCAGGTAGTCGTCGTGCTCATTGCTGGCCTGGAAAAACACCTGCATCAGTGCCTGCAAGCGCAGCCCCCACTCTTTCGGCTGAGCCGGTTGTGTGAGTTGCTGGTGAGCGATTTCCAAGGCATCCAGCAGAGCAACCAGTGGCCCGATCAGAGCGGCATCAAGCCCACCAATTTCATCATAAGGTTCGATACCTGCACACGCCTCGGCGCTGCCGACGGCGTAACCCAGCAGCATTCTGCGTAGACCGAAATGCCAGCTGTTCTGCTCCAGTTCCACCGGCAGACCGAGACCGGCCCGTTGTTCAGCGCTCATGCCCCAACGCACGCCGGCGCCTTCGATCCAGCGATGCAAAGTTGGCAGGTCGCGCTCCTCTACGCCAAAGCGAGCACGCAGGGCCGGCACATCGAGCAGGTCGAGAATCTCGCTGACCGGGAAACGGCTGTCCGGGAGTTTGAGCAGGTGCTCGACTGCGATTAGTAACGGATCGCGGCCACGCTGGCCCTGATCCGCCAAAGTGAACGGGATGAAGCGCGGGTCAAATCGATCGAGCTGACCGAAAACCGCGCGGATATGCGGCGCATAGCTGTCGATATCCGGGACCATGACGATTACGTCCCGCGGGCGCAAGTCCGGGTCGGCGCTGAAACGCGCCAAGAGTTGATCGTGCAGAATCTCGACTTCACGCTGAGCACTGTGGGCGATGTGAAAACGTATTGAATGATCTTGCGCCAGGTCGACATCAGGCCAGAGTTCGCGTGTCTCGTTGAGTGGACGCAATTCGAGGATGTCGTCCTGAAGCTGGTTAAGCATGTTGTGCGGCTGGGCTTCGCTGAACAGGTCGATGCGGCCGTCACGAAAGGCTGCGCGGTAGCTGTTGGGATCGTCGTAGCTGTCGAGCAGGTTGATATAGTCGCGACCTTGCTTGCCCCACGCTGCCAATAACGGGTGCGCGTGCTGATGCAGCGTCTCGGCATCAAGCACGACAGGCATTCCATTTTTGCGCTGCTGCCGCTTGTATTGATGCCGCAGCAGATCCTTGTCGGCGACGATGTCCGCCCAGTGATGACGGCAAGGATTGTGTACGCAAAGCAGTACCTGGCTGAAACGCGCCAGACCTGCGAGCGCTTCAAGTACCTGCGCGGGCAATGAAGAAATACCAAAAACGATCACACGCGGTGGCAGCGCAGCCGGTGCCTTGTCGAGTATGTTGATGCGCTCCATGAAGCGTTGATGGACGCCTGCACGACTCTGCGCCATGCCTTGTTCGCCGACGTCATCCAGCAGCGCCCGCCACAACTCCGCCTGCCAGCAACTGGTCAGTGGCAGAGGCTTGATTTCACCTCGCACATTGCGCAATTGGTGGCGGCCTTCCGCCCAATCCTCCAGCCAATCGGCCCTGTACACCTGATATTGGTCAAACAGGTCGGCCAGACGCTCTGACAATTGATAGCGCTTGCGCAGATCGCTGTCGTGGGTGAGGAAGCGTTGCAGCGGCTCGAAATGTGGGCGATCGATTACCTGTGGCAAGAGGCGCATCAGGCGCCAGGTCAACGGAGCTTTATCGAGCAGGGATTTCGCTGGAATTTCATCTCTTCCCAACACCATGCGATACAGCTGCCACATGAAACTGCCGGGCAGTTGAACGTCAATCGCCGCAGCGATTCCGCAACCGCCAAGGTCGTCGTCTTCGGGATCCTCGGCCAATGCCAGTTTGAGCCATTGGGCGATGCCGTTGCTTTGCACCAAAGCGATTTCGTTCTCCAAGGGTGCCAATGGGTAACGCCGCATGATGCTGACCACAAGGCTGCGCAGCTCGTCGAGACTGTTGCTCTGAACCACCATGAATGCAGCGTTGAGGGACTGGGCGTCCGACATATGGATTCCTTGAAAGATCGCTTAAGCCGAGGCAGAACCTTAGCATTGTCGGCCGGATGTGACAGCCGGACGAGGTCTGCAAAGGGTGTAAGAACTTTCTCGCAGGCAAAACAAAACCCCAACTGCTTTCGCAATTGGGGTTTCGGAATTTAATCTTGACGATGACCTACTCTCACATGGGGAAACCCCACACTACCATCGGCGATGCATCGTTTCACTGCTGAGTTCGGGATGGGATCAGGTGGTTCCAACGCTCTATGGTCGTCAAGAAATTCGGGTACTGACTCGTGACCAGATGGTCTCGCTTCAGCAAATTGGGTATGTGACAGCTGGTGTTTGTGCGTTTCGAACTTTCGGTTCGTTTCGTCTTCACACACCGCAATCTGGTGCCTTCTCAGGTCAGCAAATTGCTTGGGTGTTATATGGTCAAGCCTCACGGGCAATTAGTATTGGTTAGCTCAACGCCTCACAGCGCTTACACACCCAACCTATCAACGTCGTAGTCTTCGACGGCCCTTCAGGGAACTCAAGGTTCCAGTGAGATCTCATCTTGAGGCAAGTTTCCCGCTTAGATGCTTTCAGCGGTTATCTTTCCCGAACATAGCTACCCGGCAATGCCACTGGCGTGACAACCGGAACACCAGAGGTTCGTCCACTCCGGTCCTCTCGTACTAGGAGCAGCCCCTCTCAAATCTCAAACGTCCACGGCAGATAGGGACCGAACTGTCTCACGACGTTCTAAACCCAGCTCGCGTACCACTTTAAATGGCGAACAGCCATACCCTTGGGACCGGCTTCAGCCCCAGGATGTGATGAGCCGACATCGAGGTGCCAAACACCGCCGTCGATATGAACTCTTGGGCGGTATCAGCCTGTTATCCCCGGAGTACCTTTTATCCGTTGAGCGATGGCCCTTCCATACAGAACCACCGGATCACTAAGACCTACTTTCGTACCTGCTCGACGTGTCTGTCTCGCAGTCAAGCGCGCTTTTGCCTTTATACTCTACGACCGATTTCCGACCGGTCTGAGCGCACCTTCGTACTCCTCCGTTACTCTTTAGGAGGAGACCGCCCCAGTCAAACTACCCACCATACACTGTCCTCGATCCGGATAACGGACCTGAGTTAGAACCTCAAAGTTGCCAGGGTGGTATTTCAAGGATGGCTCCACGCGAACTGGCGTCCACGCTTCAAAGCCTCCCACCTATCCTACACAAGCAAATTCAAAGTCCAGTGCAAAGCTATAGTAAAGGTTCACGGGGTCTTTCCGTCTAGCCGCGGATACACTGCATCTTCACAGCGATTTCAATTTCACTGAGTCTCGGGTGGAGACAGCGCCGCCATCGTTACGCCATTCGTGCAGGTCGGAACTTACCCGACAAGGAATTTCGCTACCTTAGGACCGTTATAGTTACGGCCGCCGTTTACCGGGGCTTCGATCAAGAGCTTCGCGTTAGCTAACCCCATCAATTAACCTTCCGGCACCGGGCAGGCGTCACACCCTATACGTCCACTTTCGTGTTTGCAGAGTGCTGTGTTTTTAATAAACAGTCGCAGCGGCCTGGTATCTTCGACCGGCATGAGCTTACGGAGCAAGTCCTTCACCCTCACCGGCGCACCTTCTCCCGAAGTTACGGTGCCATTTTGCCTAGTTCCTTCACCCGAGTTCTCTCAAGCGCCTTGGTATTCTCTACCCAACCACCTGTGTCGGTTTGGGGTACGGTTCCTGGTTACCTGAAGCTTAGAAGCTTTTCTTGGAAGCATGGCATCAACCACTTCGTCACCCAAAGGGTAACTCGTCATCAGCTCTCGGCCTTGAGATCCCGGATTTACCTAAGATCTCAGCCTACCACCTTAAACTTGGACAACCAACGCCAAGCTGGCCTAGCCTTCTCCGTCCCTCCATCGCAATAACCAGAAGTACAGGAATATTAACCTGTTTTCCATCGACTACGCTTTTCAGCCTCGCCTTAGGGACCGACTAACCCTGCGTCGATTAACGTTGCGCAGGAAACCTTGGTCTTTCGGCGTGGGTGTTTTTCACACCCATTGTCGTTACTCATGTCAGCATTCGCACTTCTGATACCTCCAGCAAGCTTCTCAACTCACCTTCACAGGCTTACAGAACGCTCCTCTACCGCATCATCCGAAGATGATACCCGTAGCTTCGGTGTATGGTTTGAGCCCCGTTACATCTTCCGCGCAGGCCGACTCGACTAGTGAGCTATTACGCTTTCTTTAAAGGGTGGCTGCTTCTAAGCCAACCTCCTAGCTGTCTAAGCCTTCCCACATCGTTTCCCACTTAACCATAACTTTGGGACCTTAGCTGACGGTCTGGGTTGTTTCCCTTTTCACGACGGACGTTAGCACCCGCCGTGTGTCTCCCATGCTCGGCACTTGTAGGTATTCGGAGTTTGCATCGGTTTGGTAAGTCGGGATGACCC
>NZ_OZ409864.1:7500-2717500 GCF_979258545.1 Pseudomonas sp. AC239 | reverse complement strand
GTCACCAGTTCGCCATTGATCAAATGCGGGATAACGCTCATCGAACACTCCTGAATTTTTGTCCACGGGCACCCGTTAAGGCGTGCCCGTTTTTGTAGGTATATATAGAAGGAAAATCAGTCGAGCTTGTTCAGCACTTCGCCGACCGCGTCGAACAGACGATCGAGGTCTTGCGGCTTGCTGTTGAAGGTTGGGCCGAACTGCAGGGTGTCGCCGCCGAAGCGCACGTAGAAACCGGCTTTCCACAAGGCCATGCCCGCTTCGAAAGGACGCACGATGGCGTCGCCGTCACGCCCGGCAATCTGGATCGCGCCGGCAAGGCCGTAGTTACGGATGTCGATGACGTTCTTCGAGCCTTTCAGGCCGTGCAGCGCATTTTCGAAATGCGGCGCGACTTCGGCGACGCTCTGCACCAGGTTTTCCTTTTGCAGCAGGTCGAGTGCCGCCAGGCCAGCGGCACAGGCCACCGGGTGCGCCGAATAGGTGTAGCCGTGAGGGAATTCCACGGCGTATTCCGGCGTCGGCTGGTTCATGAAGGTCTGGTATATCTCGGAGCTGGCGATCACCGCGCCCATCGGAATCGCGCCGTTGGTGACCTGCTTGGCGATGCACATCAAGTCCGGGGTCACGCCGAAGCTGTCGGCGCCGAACATCGAACCGGTACGGCCGAAACCGGTGATCACTTCATCGAACACCAGCAGGATGTTGTGCTGATCGCAGATCTCGCGCAGACGCTTGAGGTAACCCTGGGGTGGAACCAATACCCCGGCAGAGCCGGCCATCGGCTCAACGAACACCGCAGCGATGTTGGAAGCGTCGTGCAGCTCGATCAACTTGAGCAGCTCGTCAGCCAAAGCGATACCGCCCTGCTCCGGCATGCCACGGGAAAAGGCATTGCTCGCCAGCAGCGTGTGCGGCAGGTGATCGACATCCATCATCGCCTGACCGAACAGCTTGCGGTTGCCATTGACGCCGCCGAGGCTGGTGCCGGCAATGTTCACGCCGTGATAGCCACGGGCACGGCCGATCATCTTGGTCTTGGTCGCCTGACCTTTCAGACGCCAATAGGCACGGACCATTTTCACTGCGGTATCGGCGCACTCGGAGCCGGAGTCGGTGAAGAACACGTGGTTGAGATTACCCGGCGTCAGCTCGGTGATTTTCTCAGCCAGCTGGAACGACAGCGGGTGGCCGTACTGGAAGCCCGGCGAGTAATCGAGAGTGCCCAACTGTTTCGAAACGGCTTCCTGGATTTCCTTGCGGGTGTGCCCGGCGCCGCAGGTCCACAGACCGGACAGCGAGTCGTAGATCTTGCGGCCCTTGTCGTCGAACAGCCAACTGCCTTCGGCGCCGACGATCAGACGCGGATCGCGCTGAAAGTTGCGGTTGGCGGTGTACGGCATCCAGTGCGCATCCAGCTTCAGTTGGCTGGCCAGTGGCGATGGCGCGTTTTCAGGCATGTTCATCGGGCAAAACCTCGCAGGGCATAAGCGTCAGTGAGATGGAAAGCGTTGTTGCAGCTAAGTTGCCACGCGGATAAAGTCGGTGAAATTCAACTCTTCTAACCTTCAGTTAGACCCATGCTAAACAAAGAGAACAAAAAATGAGCAGCCGCCGCGCCGATCCATTGGCTCAGGTCAGTGATTTTGATATTCGCCTGCTGCGGATTTTTCGCAGTGTCGTGGAGTGTGGCGGCTTCTCCGCAGCGGAAACCGTGCTTGGCATCGGGCGCTCGGCGATCAGCCAGCAGATGAGCGATCTGGAGCAGCGCCTCGGCCTGCGCTTGTGCCAGCGTGGGCGGGCCGGGTTTTCGCTGACCGAGGAAGGTCGCGAGGTGTACCAGTCAGCGCTGCAACTGTTGAGTGCGCTGGAAAGTTTCCGCACTGAGGTCAACGGTCTGCACCAACACTTGCGAGGTGAATTGATCATCGGCCTGACCGACAACCTCGTCACCCTGCCGCACATGCGCATCACCCATGCCCTCGCGCAGTTGAAGGAGCGCGGGCCGGATGTGCAGATCCAGATTCGCATGATTGCGCCGAACGAAGTCGAACAAGGTGTGCTCGACGGACGCCTGCACGTAGGCGTGGTGCCGCAGGCCAGTGCCTTATCCGGGCTGGAATATCAGCCGTTGTACAGCGAGCGTTCGCTGCTGTACTGCGCGGTGGGTCATCCGTTGTTTTATGTCGATGACAAACAACTCGACGATCAGCGCCTCGACAGTCAGGACGCAATTGCGCCGACCTTCCGTTTGCCGGCGGAAATTCAGGCGCACTATCAGGCGCTCAACTGCACCGCCAGTGCCTCTGACCGTGAGGGCATGGCGTTTCTGATTCTGACCGGGCGCTACATCGGTTATTTGCCGGATCACTACGCCAGCCTTTGGGTGCAGCAAGGGCGGTTGCGCGCGCTCAAGGCCGGCACGCGGTATTACGATTTGAGTCTGGCATCGGTCACGCGCAAGGGGCGGCGCCCTCATTTGGTGCTGGAAAGTTTCCTCGAGAGTCTGGCCGCGACGCGATAGATAAGCGCGCAGAGCCCAGCCCGGCAGGGCCTCATCGACAGAATCCAGGAATAACCTGAGCAAGTGGACAGGTTTTTGCAGAGAAGGGATAACTCTCCTTCAAGAAGCCAAAGCCATGCAGCCAGATTCCGACTCGTCCAGTGAACTGATCTACGGCCTCAACGACCGCCCCAAACCACTCGCCGCCATTCTCGCCGCACTGCAACACGTGCTCGCCAGTTTCGTCGGCATCATCACCCCGCCACTGGTGATCGGTTCCGCGCTCGGGCTGACCGCGCATCTACCGTACCTGATCAGCATGGCGCTGATGGTCTCGGGCGTCGGCACTTTTATCCAGGCGCGGCGACCGTTCGGCATTGGCGCGGGGATGATCTGTCTGCAGGGCACCAGTTTCGCGTTTCTCGGTGCGGTGCTGTCAGCCGGGTTTCTGGTCAAGCAGCGCGGCGGCAGCCCGGAAGATATCCTGGCAATGATTTTCGGCGTGTGCTTTTTCGGCGCAATCGTGCAGATCGTGCTCAGCCGTTTCATCGGTCAGTTGCGCCGAGTGGTGACACCGCTGGTGACCGGCATCGTCATCACGCTGATCGGCATCAGCCTGATCAAGGTCGGCATCACCGATCTGGGTGGCGGCTTCAACGCGCCGGACTTCGGCGCGCCGGGCAATCTGGCCTTGGGCGTGTTCGTGCTGCTGACAATCATTCTGCTCAACCGCTCGAATACGCCGTGGGTGCGACTGTCGGCGATCATCATCGGGCTGGTGCTCGGCAGTATCGCCGCGTGGTTCAGCGGAAAATTGCTGCCACAGCCGTTGCCTGACTTGCCGCTGGTGAGTTTTCCTACGCCGTTCAAGTTCGGATTCAACTTCGACTGGACCGCTTTCCTGCCGGTCGCGCTGATTTATCTCATCAGCACCATCGAAACCGTCGGCGACCTCACCGCCAATTGCATGCTTGCCCGCCAACCGATCAGCGGCCCCTCTTATATAAGCCGCTTGCGCGGTGGCGTGCTTGGAGATGGCGTGAGCTGCATGATCGCGGCGACCTTCAGCGCGTTCCCCAATACGACGTTCGCGCAAAACAATGGCGTGATTCAACTGACCGGTGTGGCCAGCCGCTACGTCGGCCTGTACATCGGCGCGATCCTGTTCTGCCTCGGCCTGTTCCCGATGATCGGCGCGGTGCTGCAACAGATCCCCAAACCAGTGCTCGGCGGTGCAACGCTGGTGATGTTCGGCGCGGTGGCGGCGGCGGGCGTGCACATTCTCGCGCAGTCGCCGCTGGACCGGCGCAGTATGTTGATCATCGCCACTTCGTTCGGCGTCGGCCTCGGCATCGCCGCGCAACCGAACCTGCTGCACCTACTGCCGAAACTGGTGCAGAACCTGTTCGACTCGGCGATCACCAGCGGCGGGCTGACGGCAATCTTCCTCTGTCTGTTGTTGCCTGAAGGCAAAACCACAGCGGCAAATAGCCCCGCGTCATTGAACAAGATCGAACAGGCGTAACTGTTTTTCCGCGCAAGGACTTGTCGGATGCCTGTGGGTGCGCTATCAACGCAACTGGTTGCACCCACAGACAATCCCGGAAGTGCCTATGACCTTTGAAGTCCCAGCCCACGGCGGCAAACCCGCCAGCCGCATTCGTCAGAAGAACGAAGAGACCATTCTCAAAGCCGCCGAAGACGAGTTCGCCCGTCACGGGTTCAAAGGCACCAGCATGAACACCATCGCGCAGAATGCCGGGCTGCCCAAGGCCAATCTGCATTACTACTTCACCAACAAGCTCGGTTTGTATGTGGCGGTGCTGAGCAACATCATCGAGTTGTGGGACAGCACCTTCAACACCCTCACTGCCGAGGATGACCCGGCCGAAGCGCTGACCCGCTACATCCGCGCGAAGATGGAATTCTCCCGGCGCCAGCCACAGGCCTCGCGGATCTTCGCCATGGAAGTGATCAGCGGCGGCGAATGCCTGAGCGAATATTTCAATCAGGATTACCGCGCCTGGTTCAACGGGCGCGCGGCGGTGTTTCAGGCGTGGATCGATGCAGGCAAAATGGACCCGGTCGATCCGGTGCATCTGATCTTCCTGCTGTGGGGCAGCACCCAGCATTATGCCGACTTCGCCACGCAGATCTGCCGCGTCACCGGGCGCAGCAAGTTGACCAAGCAGGACATGGAAGACGCCGGCAACAACCTGATCCGCATCATTCTCAAAGGCTGCGGCCTCACTCCTTCTCAATAAGACGTTTATGCCTTTCACCCTCAGCGGTTTTTGCGAGTACCGCGAAGAGATTCGCAAAAGCCGCTTTATCACTCTGGCGACACCGATCAGCAGCCCTACCGACGCGCAGGCGTTTTTCGAGCAGCACAGCGACTTGAATGCCACGCACAACTGTTGGGCGTGGAAACTCGGCGCGCAATACCGCAGCACTGACGATGGCGAACCCGGCGGCACCGCCGGACGCCCTATTCTGGCGGCGATCGAGGCGCAGAACTGCGATCAGGTCGCGGTGCTGGTGATCCGCTGGTACGGCGGCATTCAACTGGGCACCGGCGGTTTGGCCCGGGCCTACGGCGGTGGCGCCAACAAGTGCCTGCAAGCGGCGGAAAAAATCGAGCTGATCAGCCGTGTGTCGCTGAGTTGCGCCTGTGGATTTGCCGAGTTGGCGCTGGTGAAGTTGCGCGTGGCCGATCTCGGTGGATTGGTGGTGGAGGAAAACTTCACGGCCAATGGGGTGGAGTTGAAGTTAGCGGTGGGGCAAGCGCAGATCGATATCTTGCAAACGCAACTTGCTGACTTGAGCCGTGGGCGGATTTTGTTGCAGCGATAAATTCAAGATCAAAAGATCGCAGCCTTCGGCAGCTCCTACAGTTGAAATGCGTTCCCCTGTAGTAGCTGCCGAAGGCTGCGATCTTTTAGGGCATCCCCGAGTTGGCAAGTTGCCCACACCTGTTGTGCACCCGCTTGTGGATAACCTGAGCACACACCGCTGTAACCCTTCTGTCATGCGGCTTTGCGCGATTTGTTCACTTTTCGTTCAATTGATCCGACGAAAAGGAAATTCAGCTTAAAAACAAACAGTTAACTGCGTTTATCACCATTAGAACAAAGCAATGCAGTGCTTATGCCCGGGTCCCAGGCTTGCGCACAATTACTGTGGAGCAACCTGTGGATAAGCCGTTCATGACCACCGCTGTCGCTGGATCTGTCTAGGCCGCAAGCGTTTGCTCACTTTTTAACCAACTACTCGCGGGCAAAACTGGAGCCTGATCAACGGCTTTGCGCTGAAATGGTGCTCGACCACGAACCAGATCGAGCGCCAATGCGTTGCAATCGGCGTTTGCCAACGGGTTGCGCAAGCGTTCCTGACTCAATGGCCAGGAAATTGCTTTATCCACAGGCACAACTCCAAGCCAGTCGAGCCTGTCATGTCCATCGCCCCTTCCCCGCCGCGCCTGCAACTGCGGCAGATCAGCAAACGCTACCCCGGATGTCTGGCCAACGATGCCATCGACCTGAGCATCGCGCCGGGTGAAATCCATGCCCTGCTCGGTGAAAACGGCGCGGGCAAAAGTACGTTGATGAAGATCATTTACGGGGTCACCCACTGCGACAGCGGTGAAATGCTCTGGGAGGGTCAGCGCGTGCAGATCCGCAATCCGGCGCAGGCGCGGCAGTTGGGTATCGGCATGGTGTTCCAGCATTTCTCGCTGTTCGAAACCCTCAGTGTGGCGCAGAACATTGCTTTGGCGATGGGCGTGGCGGCCGGCACGCCGAAACAATTGGAGCCGAAGATTCGCGAAGTATCGCGGCGTTATGGCATGGCGCTGGAACCGGAGCGACTTGTCCACAGCCTGTCGATCGGCGAGCGCCAGCGGGTGGAAATCATCCGTTGCCTGATGCAGGACATCCGCCTGCTGATTCTCGATGAGCCGACCTCAGTACTGACGCCGCAAGAGGCGGACGAATTGTTCATCACCCTGCGTCGCCTCGCCGCTGAGGGCTGCAGCATTCTGTTTATCAGCCACAAGCTCGGTGAAGTGCGCGCCTTGTGCCACAGCGCCACGGTGCTGCGCGGCGGCCGGGTAGCCGGGCATTGCCTGCCCGCGCAATGTACGGATCAGCAACTGGCACAACTGATGGTTGGCGAAGCGGCGGCATTAATTGGCGAGTATCCGAAGGTCAGCGGTGGCGCGGCGTTTTTGCAGGTGCAGGGTTTGAGCTGGCACAACCCGGACCCGTTTGGCTGCTCACTGACAGACATCGACTTGCAAGTGCGCAGCGGTGAAATCGTCGGCGTCGCCGGAGTTGCGGGCAATGGTCAGGACGAGTTGCTCGCCCTGCTCAGCGGCGAACAAATCTTGCCCCGGGCGCAAGCGGCGACCCTGCGCTTCGCAGATAGAAACGTCGCTGACCTGCGCCCGGACGCGCGGCGCAAACTCGGTCTGGCGTTCGTGCCGGCCGAACGCCTTGGCCACGGCGCAGTGCCGGAGTTGAGTCTGGCCGATAACGCCCTGCTCAGCGCTTTCCAGCAAGGGCTGGTCAGCCACGGGTTGATCCAACGCGGCAAAGTCGAAACCCTCGCGCAGCAGATCATCCAGCGCTTCGGCGTGAAAACCCCGGACACGCAGACCGCCGCGCGCAGCCTGTCCGGCGGCAACCTGCAGAAATTCATCCTCGGCCGGGAAATTCTTCAGCAACCGAAACTGCTGATCGCCGCGCACCCGACCTGGGGCGTCGACGTCGGCGCCGCCGCGACCATCCATCGCGCCTTGATTGCCCTGCGCGATGCCGGCGCAGCGATTCTGGTGATTTCCGAAGACCTCGATGAATTGTTCCAGATCAGCGATCGCCTCGGCGCGCTGTGCGGCGGACGTCTGTCGGCACTGCAAGACACCGGCCTTACACAACTGAGCGATGTCGGCGCATGGATGGCCGGCCAGTTCGATCACTCACCTCGCGCCGCCTCGGTTTAACGGAGTTTCAACATGCTGCTTTCCCTCGAACCCCGTGGCCAGCAATCGCGCCTGATGCTGTGGTGCTCGCCGTTATTGGCGGCGGCGCTGACTCTCGGCTGCGGCTCGCTGTTGTTCATCGCGCTCGGCCACGATCCGCTGCAAACCTTGCACACCCTGCTGATCGCACCGGTCAGCGATTTGTATGGCGTGTCCGAATTGCTGGTCAAGGCGCTGCCAATTCTGCTCTGCGCACTGGGCCTGGCCGTGGCTTATCAGGCGCGGATCTGGAACATCGGCGCCGAAGGCCAGTTGCTCCTCGGCGCACTGGCCGGCAGTGCTCTGGCAGTGAACGTTATCGACATGCAAAGTCGCTGGGCGCTGGTGCTGATTCTGCTGACCGGGACGCTGGCGGGCGCCGCATGGGCCGGGCTCACCGCTTGGCTGCGCACGCGCTTCAATGCCAACGAAATCCTCACCAGCATCATGCTCAATTACATCGCGTTGAACCTGCTGCTGTTCTGCGTGCATGGGCCATTGAAGGATCCGGCGGGATTCAACTTCCCCGAGTCGGCAATGTTCGGCGACGCCAGTCGTCTGCCGCTGCTGCTGGAGGATGGCCGCGTGCATGCCGGGGTGTATTTCGCCCTGCTCGCCCTGGTCGCGGTGTGGGTGTTTTTGCAGAAAAGCTTTATCGGTTTCCAGATCAAAGTGCTCGGTCTGGACAAGCGTGCGGCAGGTTTTGTCGGCTTTCGCGAGAAGCGTCTGATCTGGCTGGCGCTGTTGATCAGCGGCGGTTTGGCCGGGCTGGCCGGGGTCTGCGAAGTGACCGGGCCGATCGGCCAACTGGTGCCGCAGGTGTCGCCGGGCTATGGCTATGCGGCGATTACCGTGGCGTTTCTCGGACGGCTGAATCCGCTTGGCATTTTGTTCTCCAGTCTGCTCATGGCGCTGCTGTACATCGGCGGCGAGAGCGCGCAGATGTCGCTCAATCTGCCGCAAGCGATCACCCAATTGTTCCAGGGCATGATGCTGTTTTTCCTGCTCGCCTGTGACGTGCTGATTCTCTATCGGCCACGTCTGAAACTGCGCTGGACCCGGCGCGCCTCGACCCCTGCCGTAACCGCCGGAGCGCTGTGATGGATATCGATCTGTTGAGCAATATTTTCTATGCCATGGTTCGCTGCGGCACGCCGCTGTTGCTGGTGGCATTGGGTGAGTTGATCTGCGAGAAGAGCGGCGTCCTCAATCTCGGCCAGGAAGGCATGATGCTGTTCGGCGCGGTGATCGGTTTTATCGTCGCGCTGAACAGCGGCAACCTGTGGCTGGGTGTGCTGCTGGCGATGTTGGCCGGGATGTTGTTGTCGTCACTGTTTGCCCTGGTCGCACTGGTGTTCAACGCCAATCAGGTCGCCACCGGTTTGGCCCTGACGATCTTCGGCGTGGGCCTGTCGACATTTGTCGGCGCGGCCTGGGTGGGTAAGCCGCTGGCGGGTTTCGAGCCTCTGGCGATTCCGTATCTGAGTGAGATCCCGCTGATCGGGCGGATGCTGTTTGCCCAGGATCTGCTGGTGTATCTGTCGTTCGCGCTGTTTGCGCTGGTGGCGTGGGTGATCATCAAAAGTCGTGTCGGCCTGATCATTCAAGCAGTCGGTGAAAACCCGGATGCGGCCAGCGCGATGGGCTTGCCGGTGCTGACCGTACGCACCTTGGCGGTGTTGTTCGGCGGAGCAATGGCCGGGCTGGCCGGGGCTTATCTGTCGTTGGCGTACACGCCGATGTGGGCGGAAAACATGACCGCCGGGCGCGGCTGGATCGCTTTGGCGCTGGTGGTGTTTGCCAGTTGGCGGGTGTGGCGCTTGCTGCTCGGGGCGTATCTGTTTGGCCTCGCCAGCATCCTGCACTTGGTGGCACAGGGATTGGGACTGGCGATTCCTTCGAGCCTGCTGGCGATGCTGCCGTATGTGGCGACGATTTTGGTGCTGGTGATGCTGTCCCGCGATGCCGTGCGCACTCGATTGTATGCGCCGGTTTCGTTGGGGCAACCGTGGCAATCGGGACATTAATTGATACCAGAGCGGGCCTCTTCGCGAGCAGGCTCGCTCCCACAGGGGATCTGAGTGAACGTGGGCAAATGTGGGAGCGAGCCTGCTCGCGAAAGCGTCCGCACAGGCAACACTTGAATCACGCCCCACAACTGTTTCTGATCAAACACCCTCGAGAAACTCAAGAAGCCTGGAGTATGCTCCGGGGTCAAAGCCTGTTTTCGCCAAGCGCTGCAACTGTGGCGCGGTCAGGCGTGTCCATTGAATCCTGAATGCTGACTTTCAAGGAAACCCATCATGTCTCAGGCAAAAAACGCACTGATCATCGGCGCCTCCCGCGGCTTGGGCCTCGGTCTGGTGAAGACCCTGCTGGGCGATGGCTGGCAAGTGACCGCGACGGTGCGCAATCCGCAGAAGGCCGAGGCGCTGCAAGCGCTGGGTGACGTGCGCATCGAGAAGCTCGATATGGACGATCAGCAAGCAGTGATCGCCCTGAGCCAGAAGCTCAAGGGCGAAACCTTCGATCTGTTGTTCGTCAACGCCGGGGTCAAAGGCCCGGACGTGCAGACCCCGGGCGGCGCAACTCTGGCCGAGGTCGGGCAGCTGTTTTTCACCAACGCGGTGGCGCCGATCAATCTGGCCCAGCGTTTCGTCGGGCAGATCCGCGACGGCAGCGGCGTGCTGGCGTTCATGAGTTCGGTGCTCGGCAGCGTGACCATGCCCGACGCGCCGGAGCTGGCGCTGTACAAGGCGAGCAAAGCGGCGCTGAACTCGATGACCAACAGTTTTGTCACGCAACTGGGCGAGCAGAAACTCACCGTACTGTCGCTGCACCCGGGCTGGGTGAAGACCGACATGGGCGGCGAAGGTGCTGACCTGGATGTAGAAACCAGCACTCGCGGGCTGATTGATCAGGTCAATGCGTTCACCGGCAAGGGCGGGCATCACTTCGTCAATTACAAAGGGGAAACGATTGCCTGGTAAGCACTGAAAATCCCGATGTGGGAGCGAGCCTGCTCGCGAATACGATCTGTCAGGTAAATCTGTATCGACTGACATGACGCCTTCGCGAGCAGGCTCGCGCCCACAGAGAGTGATGGTGAATGGTCGGGTGGCGCTTGCCCGGCGCTGCGATTTGTTTGAAACTGCGCGCCTCGTCCTTCGCGGCGACCCTGGATCAGCAGACAGGGCAACACTGAGCTGGCAACCCTGAACCCAACTTTCAGAGGAGCCGGCCACAATGCCTGCGACCCGTACCTGGTTAAAAAACCCCCTCGCCATTTTCACCTCCAACGAGCTTGATGCCCGTGGCGGCCTTGTCGTGCAAGACGGTGTGATCGTCGAAGTGCTCGCTGCCGGTCAGCAGCCGTCGGCGCCGTGCAATGCAGTGTTCGATGCCCGCGAGCATGTGATCCTGCCGGGCCTGATCAACACTCACCATCACTTCTATCAAACCCTGACCCGCGCCTGGGCGCCGGTGGTCAATCAGCCGCTGTTCCCGTGGCTGAAAACCCTGTACCCGGTATGGGCGCGGCTGACCCCGGAAAAACTCGCCCTCGCGACCAAAGTGGCGCTGGCCGAATTGCTGCTCTCGGGTTGCACCACGGCTGCCGACCATCACTATCTGTTCCCGGATGGTCTGGAAAACGCCATCGACGTGCAGGTCGAAACGGTGCGTGAACTGGGTATGCGCGCCATGCTTACGCGCGGCTCGATGAGCCTCGGCGAGAAGGACGGCGGCCTGCCTCCGCAACAAACGGTGCAGGAAGGTCAGGTGATTCTCGATGACAGCCAGCGGCTGATTCACGAGTACCACGAGCGTGGCGACGGCGCGCAGATCCAGATCGCTCTGGCGCCATGTTCGCCGTTTTCGGTGACTCCGGAAATAATGTCCGCCAGCGCTGATCTGGCGAACAAGCTCGATGTGCGTCTGCACACCCACTTGGCGGAAACCCTCGATGAAGAAGACTTCTGCCTGCAACGCTTCGGTCTGCGCACCGTCGATTATCTGGACAGCGTCGGCTGGCTCGGCCCGCGTACCTGGCTGGCCCACGGCATCCATTTCAACCCCGACGAAATCGCCCGCCTCGGCCAGGCCGGCACCGGCATCTGCCACTGCCCAAGCTCGAACATGCGCCTGGCTTCCGGGATCTGCCCGAGCATCGAGCTGACCGACGCCGGCGCGCTGTTCGGTCTTGGCGTCGACGGTTCGGCGTCCAACGATGCCTCGAACATGATCCTCGAAGCGCGTCAGGCCCTGTACATCCAGCGCCTGCGTTACGGCGCCGAAAAGATCACCCCGGAGCGCGTGCTGGGCTGGGCGACCAAGGGTTCGGCGAGCCTGCTCGGTCGCAGCGACATCGGCGAAATCGCCGTGGGCAAGCAGGCGGATCTGGCGTTGTTCAAGCTTGATGAACTGCGCTTCTCCGGCAGCCACGATCCGATTTCGGCATTGCTGCTGTGCGGCGCTGATCGCGCGGATCGGGTGATGATCGGTGGCAAGTGGCGTGTGGTTGATGGTCAGGTTGAAGGGCTGGATCTGAAAGGTTTGATCGCCGATCACAGTAAGGCGGCTCGGCAGTTGATCACCGGCACCTTATCCGATCATTAATCCCTGTGGGAGCGGGCTTGCCCGCGATGGGGGTGTGTCAGGTACATATATGGTTTCTGACACACCGCAATCGCGGGCAAGCCCGCTCCCACAGGTTTTTCAGCGTCCCTATAGGCCCAGTAGGGACAGCATGATGAATGTGGCAAACAGCACAAAGTGCGTCATGCCCTCAATGGCGTTCGTCTCGCCGTCATTGAGGTTGATCGCGCTGACGATCAGGGTGATGAAGATCATCACCGTTTGCACCGGGGTCATCGCCATTTGAAACGGCTGGCCGGTGTACAGCGCCATCGCTTCCATCACCGGCACGGTCAGAATCACCGTCGACAGTGACGCGCCCATCGCAATGTTGACCACCGACTGCATGCGATTGGCCAGTGCCGCACGCAACGCAGTCAGAATCTCCGGCGCTGCAGAAATCGCTGCCACCAGAATCGCCGTGATCACCGGCGGTGCACCCGTGCCTTCCAGGCCCAGATCGAGGGTCTTGGACATCACCTCGGCCAGTGCGCCGATGATCACCACCCCCGACACCAGAATGCCGATCGACAGCGCCAGGCTGACCGGCTTCGGCTCCTGCTCGACCGGCTCTTTCTTGCGACGTTTGTCCGGGTAGCTGTAGCTGAAAAAGTAACTGTGCGGGCCGACCTGCATGCGCAGGAACAGCGCGTAAAGCACCATCATCGCGCCAATGGTGAACGCCGAATACATCTTCCAGTTGGCCTCGGGAATGAACTCCGGGACCACCATCGACACGCCCATCGCGGTGAGAATCATCACGCTGTAGCTGCGCGCCGAATCGTCGTTGTAGGACTGCTCGCCGTGTTTGATCCCGCCCATCAAAGCGGCGAGGCCGAGGATGCCGTTGATGTCGAGCATCACCGCTGAATAAATCGTGTCGCGCACCAGCGTTGCCGAGGCTTCGTTGCTCATCATGATCGCCAGAATCACCACTTCGACCAGCACCGCCGAGAGCGTGAGGATCATCGTGCCGTAGGGATCGCCGACCTTTTCCGCCAGCAGTTCGGCGTGATGAGCGACGCGCATCGAGGCGGCGACAATAAAGGCGATCAGCAGCAGACCGCCGCCCAGCGCGACGATCTGGCCGCTGTGCAGCAGCCAATGTTCCAGTGGATAAGCGACGCACGCGGCAAGGACTGCCAGCAGCAGGAAGCTTTCTTGTTTGAGGATCGAGAGCATGACGGGCCTTTTGCCGAAAAGAGCTGATGAAGCTACTGACTGCCGCGCGCCGCTAACGTTTCGTTACATCTTTGCGCACCAAACCATGGCGGCTGATTTCAGGCATGCACATTTATTAGCCATACCGGCCTCTTCGCGAGCAGGCTCGCTCCCACATTGAATTGCGATCCCCCTGTGGGAGCGAGCCTGCTCGCGAAGGCCGCACTGCGGTTGTGGATTTTTTATTGTCCTGTTGGTCAGCAATTTGCATTGGCCCTGAGCACACACAACAAAATGGAGTTCGGGTTCATGCCAATACGTCTGCTGCACACACTGCTGTACGCCGCCATCGGTCTGGGAATCAGCCTGAGCGCCAGCGCTGCCGATCCGCTGAAGGTCGGTTTCGTCTACATCGGCCCGATCGGTGACCACGGCTGGACGTATCAGCACGAACAGGGGCGCAAGGCCCTGGCGGAAAAACTCGGCACGCAGATCACCACCAACTACGTGGAAAACGTCGCCGAGGGCGCCGACGCCGAGCGGGTGATCCGCAACATGGCCAAGGACAAATACGACCTGATCTTCACCACCTCTTTCGGCTACATGAACCCGACAGTGAAAGTCGCCAAGCAATTTCCCAAAGTAACGTTCGAACACGCCACCGGCTACAAGCAGGACAAGAACCTCGGCACTTATCTGGCGCGCACTTATGAGGGCCGTTACGTCAGCGGTTTCCTCGCGGCGAAGATGACCAAGACCAAGAAGATCGGCTACGTCGCCTCGTTCCCGATTCCGGAAGTGATCCGCGACATCAACGCTATCCAGCTCGCCTTGAACAAGTACAACCCTGGCACCGAAATCAAAGTGGTGTGGGTCAACTCGTGGTTCGATCCGGGCAAGGAGGCCGATGCCGCCAACGCGCTGATCGATCAAGGCGTCGACGTGGTGTTCCAGCACACCGACAGCCCGGCGCCGATCCAGGCCGCTGAACGACGCGGCGTGTATGCCGTGGGTTACGCCTCGGACATGGCCCACTTCGGACCGAAAGCGGTGCTGACCTCGATCGTCAACGACTGGGCGCCGCATTATATTCAGGCGACGCAGAGCGTGATCGACCACACCTGGAAATCCCAGGATTACTGGGGCGGGCTGAAGGAAGGCACAGTGGAACTGCCGATCAGCGATCTGGTGCCGGCGCCGGTGAAAGCCGAAGCCGAGCAGTTGATTGCCGACATCAAGAGCGGCGCGTTGCAGCCATTTACCGGGCCGATCAAGGATCAGGCCGGTGTGGAAAAAATCCCCGCGGGCGTGAGCGCGACCAACGCGGAACTGGCTTCGATGAATTATTACGTTGAAGGCATGAAGGCCGAGATGCCGAAGTAGTCCCCCGATTCACCACACAGAACCCTGTGGCAGCGAGCCTGCTCGCGAAAGCGGTGTGTCATTAAACAAAAATGTTGTCGGACACTCCCTCTTCGCGAGCGGGCTCGCTCCCACATTGGAAACACAGCGTATTCAAGGATTGTGTATGGATCAGCTTCCGATCATTGATATCAGCCCGCTCTATGGCGACGACGAAAACGCCTGGCCTGCGGTGGCCGAACAAATCGACCAAGCCTGTCGCGAGTGGGGCTTTTTCTACATCAAGGGCCATCCAATCTCGGCGCAGCGCATCGACGATCTGCTCGATCACGTCCAGCGCTTCTTCGCCTTGCCCGCCGCAGAAAAACTGAAGATCGACATTACCCAGACCCGCCATCATCGCGGCTACGGTGCGATTGCCACCGAGCAACTGGACCCGGACAAACCCAGTGACCTCAAAGAAACCTTCGACATGGGCCTGCACCTGCCGAACGAACATCCCGAGGTGCTCGCGGAAAAACCCTTGCGCGGCCCCAATCGCCATCCGGCGCAACCCGGCTGGGAAGCGCTGATGGAACAGCATTACCTCGACATGCAGGCGCTGGCGCAAATCCTGTTGCGGGCGATGACCATTGCGCTGGGCATCGAGCGCGACTTCTTCGATTCGCGCTTTGTCGAGCCGGTCAGCGTGTTGCGCATGATCCATTATCCGCCGCGTCACACCGCCAGCTCCGCCGAGCAACAAGGTGCCGGCGCCCATACCGATTACGGCTGCATCACCCTGCTCTATCAGGACAGCGCCGGAGGTTTGCAGGTGAAGAACGTCAATGGTGAGTGGATCGACGCGCCACCGATTGACGGCACGTTCGTGGTCAACCTCGGCGACATGATGGCGCGCTGGAGCAACGACCGTTATCGCTCGACGCCGCACCGGGTGATCAGCCCGCTGGGTGTGGATCGCTATTCGATGCCGTTCTTCGCCGAACCGCACCCGGACACGCGCATCGAATGCCTGCCCGGTTGCCAAGACGCACAGCATCCGGCGAAATATCCGACCACCACCTGCGCACAATTCCTGCTGTCGCGCTTCGCCGATACCTACGCCTATCGCCGCGAGCAAGAGGCGGTTTGATCGATCACCTGGTCAGGTTTTGCCAATTGTTGCAGCCAGCCTCTGTAGAATGCCGGCATTGCACCTGATGAGAAAAGACTATGTACGACTGGCTCAACGCCCTGCCCAAAGCCGAACTGCACCTGCATCTGGAAGGTTCGCTGGAGCCTGAACTGCTGTTCGCCCTGGCCGAACGCAACAAGATCGCCCTGCCGTGGAGCGACGTCGAAACCCTGCGCAAGGCGTACGCCTTCAACAATCTGCAGGAATTTCTCGACCTGTATTACCAGGGCGCCGACGTGCTGCGCACCTCGCAGGACTTCTACGACCTGACCTGGGCTTACCTGTTGCGCTGCAAAGCACAGAACGTGATTCACACCGAACCGTTCTTCGATCCGCAGACCCACACCGACCGGGGCATCCCGTTCGAAGTGGTGCTCAACGGCATCGCCGCCGCGCTCAAGGATGGCGAGACGCAACTGGGCATCAGCAGCGGTTTGATCCTCAGCTTCCTGCGCCACCTCAGCGAAGACGAAGCACAGAAAACCCTCGATCAGGCACTGCCGTTCCGTGATGCGTTTGTCGCGGTCGGGCTCGACAGTTCCGAGATGGGCCATCCGCCGAGCAAGTTCAAACGCGTCTTCGATCGCGCCCGCGACGAAGGCTTCCTCACCGTCGCCCACGCCGGTGAAGAAGGCCCGCCGGAGTACATCTGGGAAGCCATCGACCTGCTGAAAATCCAGCGCATCGACCATGGCGTGCGCGCCATCGAAGACGAGCGCCTGATGCAGCGGATCATCGACGAGCAGATTCCGCTGACCGTATGCCCGCTGTCGAACACCAAGCTCTGCGTGTTCGATCACATGTCGCAGCACAACATCCTCGACATGCTCGAGCGCGGCGTGAAGGTCACGGTGAACTCCGATGACCCGGCGTATTTCGGCGGGTACGTGACCGAGAACTTCCATGCGCTGCATGAACATCTGGGCATGACCCAGGATCAGGCCAAGCGCCTGGCGCAGAACAGCCTGGATGCGCGGTTGGTGAAACCGTAAGCAACTGCAAAATCACATCAATACCTGTGGGAGCGGGCTTGCCCGCGATAGCGGATTGTCAGTCAACATAGATGTTGAATTTGCTGGCCCCATCGCGGGCAAGCCCGCTCCCACAGGGTACTGCGTTTATTTGAATAGCTGCGCTTCGGTCAGCTCTTCCAGGGTCTTGCCCCGCGTCTCCATCCCGAACAGCCACACCACGCCCGCCGCAATCGCGAAGCACGCCGCGCCCAGCGCGAACACGCCGCCCTGCCCGGTTATCGGGAACACCAGCCCGGTCACCAATGGCCCGAGCAGCGAGCCGACGCGGCCGATCGCCGAGGCGAATCCCGATCCGGTTGCCCGTGCCGAAGTCGGGTACAGCTCTGGCGTGTAGGTGTAGAGCACCGCCCACATGCCGAACAGAAAAAATTGCATCAACAGCCCGGTGCCGATCAGCAGCGCCACGTTGCCGCCGAACACCGCGCTCTGCCCATACAGAAATGCCATCACCCCGCCGCCGAGCAGGGTGACGATGCACACCGGTTTGCGCCCCCAACGCTCGACCAACCATGCCGCCATGAGGAAGCCGGGAATCCCGCCGAGCGAGATCAGCACGGTGTAATACACCGATTGCGTCACGGCGAAACCCGACTGCTGCAGCAATGCGCTGAGCCAGGAAGTCAGCCCGTAAAAACCCAACAATGCGAAGAACCACAGACTCCAGATCATCGTCGTGCGCTGGCGATATTGCGGCGACCAGATCTGCTTGAGCGCCGAGAAGAAATTGCCCGGTGGCGTCACCGTGCGTGGCAAACGAACCGGTTCCGGTAACGCCGCACCGCCCAGCGAAGCACGCACCCGCGCTTCAATGCCGTTCAACACTTTGTCCGCGTCGGCGTCGCGCCCGGCCTGTTCCAGCCATCGCGGTGACTCAGGGATGAAAAAGCGGATCGCCAGGACAAATACCGCCGGCACCGCCAGCACCAGAAAGATATCGCGCCAGCCAATCAGCGGCAGCAGGAAGTACGAGAGCACGCCCGCCGCGACAAAACCCAGCGGCCAGAAGCCGTCCATCAGGGCGATGTAGCGTCCGCGTCGTTGCGCCGGAATCAGCTCCGACAGCATCGATTGCGCGATGGGAAATTCCATGCCCATGCCGATTCCGAGCAGGATGCGAAACAGCGTCAGCGTCTCCACCGTCTGCGCCGTCGAACACAGGTAACTGGCCAAGCCCCACAGCACGATGCTCCACTGAAACACCGGTTTGCGCCCAAAGCGGTCGGCAAGCATCCCCGACAGCGACGCCCCGAGCACCATGCCGAAGAAGCTCGAGCTGGCCAGCAGCCCTGCTTGCGCACTGCTCAGGCCGAACTCGGCTTTGATCGAGCCGAGCAGGAAAGTCATCATCGCCAGATCCATGGAGTCGAAGAAAAACGCCAAGGCAATGATGATGAAAATGACGCGGTGATAACCACTGAGCGGCAGCCGTTCCAGGCGCTCAGCCGCGCTAAAGCGTTGTGTATTCATGTTGCGCTCCCCATCCGGAAAAATCCCCGGATCGAGTGTGCGCGATGGTCACTCAGAGGTCGTACTGGATGCGACCTGTTCACAGCCGTAGACGACGTTGATTGTCAGCTCACCGCAGGCTGACGCTCTAGAACGCTGTTTCCAGCTCGGTCTCGGCGGCGAAGCGATGGATTTCCCGCTGACCGGTGGCGGTCAACTGCAAGGCGCGGGAATCGTTGGGCAAATTCAGCCAGCCGGACTGCATGAACAACTGCAACAGCGCCGCGCCCAGTGAGCCGCCCATGTGCGGACGGCGCTCGCTCCAGTCCGGGCAGGCGCAAGCGACCTGCACGTTGCGGTGCGCCAGGGCCTGGATGAACACGCCGCGCTGGGCCAGTCGGGTGGAGCCCTTGTGAGTGACCACCACACGCTGCTCGATTTGTTCGATCCAGCCGGCATCGAGCAGGCGCTGATACAGATCAGCTGCCAGGGTGCCGCCCAGATGATCGTCGCAAAACCGCGCGCGCAACAGCGAAGACGGCGCCGCCTGTGGCCTGACCATCGGCGTGGTGCGTTTCAGCGCAGCGGGAATTTGCCGTGGCGCGCTGGCAATGGTGGCGCTGGCCAGTGCCTCGATCGCCGCACCCACCTCCGGGGCTGCCAAGCGGAAGAAGCGTTTGCGCCCACGCATTTCGATGTTCAACAGTCCACCTGCGGACAGTCGCCCCAGATGCGCACTGGCCGACGACGGCGAGAGCCCGGCCAGTAACGCCAGCTCTTCGGCTTGCCGCGCCGAGCCATCCATCAACGCCCACATCATCGCGCTGCGCTTGGGGTCGGCCAGCAATGTCGCGATCTGGCTGATGCACGGTGCATTTTCCATTTGTTCACTCCCTGTCGAATCGTATCGTCTACCGCTCGGAGACATCTTGGCCGCTAATGGGTGATCGGCCAACACGCGAAAACCGCCCTGGATCGGGGCAAGGCCTGCCACCGACACCAGCTGCTCCGGCACACAACCTTGCAGCAGAAGTTGCAACCGCCACCAAAAGCCGGCAACGCGTTACGGGATCTGCGCGCCAGGTGTCAGTGCAAGCATGAGGCGGGCGCTAGTATAAGCGGGTTAAGCCAGACGTCCTGCGCCCGGGCCTGCGTAGGTGGCGATTGTTCCTGAGAGAAATTTCTCTATTTGCCTGCGACTAGTGATCAACTTTGAGAAAAGCGGGAAATTGACTACCCAATTCGGCGCAACGGCTGGCGAGCATCTCCCTCAGCAGGTTCACCGGCTTACTCAATTGTGCGCGATGGGCGCACAAGAGATTCAGCGGTGCGCGCTCACACAGCAGTTCCGGCATCAGCACTTTGAGGCGCCCGGCGAGCACATCGGTACCCACGTCGAGCCATGACTTGTAAGCGATCCCGGCACCGGCCAGCGCCCATAGCCGCACCACGTCGGCGTCATCGCTGAAACGATCGCCGCTGACGGTCAGGCCGACTTCGCGCTTGCCATCGTGAAAACTCCAGTGATCGTGAACGCGGCTGCCAAGCATGTATAAAAGACAGTTGTGCTGGGCCAGTTGCTCGAGCTGGCGCGGCTCGCCATGCCGGGCCAGATAATCTGGAGAGGCGCACAAAACGCGGCGATTGTGCGGGGCAATGGGCAAGGCGATCAGGCTGGAATCTTCCGGCTCGCCATAGCGCAGGGCGATGTCCACCGGTTGCCGGAAGAGGTCGGCGATGCGATCGCCGAGCAACAGCCGCACGGTCAGTTTCGGATGTTCACGCTGGAACGCATCAAGCCACGGCAGCAGCAGATTGCGCCCGAAATCCGAAGGCGCCGACAGCTGCAGAATCCCGCTGACCTGGTCCTGACCGCTGGCGAGCAGACGACGCCCTTCGTCGAGATTGCTCAGGGCGGCGCGGGCATACTCAAGGAAGCCTTCGCCCTCGGCGGTCAGGCGCAGGCTGCGGGTCGAACGCGCCAGCAGCCGCGCACCGAGCTGCTGCTCGATGCGCTTGAGTGCCGCGCTGGCCACGGCGGCGGACATGTCCATCACCCGTGCGGCCGCCGACAGGCTGCCCAGATCGGCAGCGCGGACGAACAACTGCAGGTCATCAAAACGCAGCATGCGCAGCCTCGATTATCAAAAAAATATTGAAAGAGACTGCTCTTTTAGCCGGTTTTATCGCGCAGAGAAATAGCCAATGATGACCTCCATCGAATTCATCCTGATTTCTTCTTCTATCAACCGCACGGAGCCATCCATGAAAGCCATCGCCTATTACGCCTCTCTGCCGATCAGCGACGCCAAGTCTCTGCAGGACATCGAACTGCCGGAGCCGGTCGCCGGCCCGCGCGACCTGTTGGTGGAAGTCAAAGCCATCTCGGTCAATCCGGTCGATACCAAAGTGCGGCAGAACGCGGCACCGGAAAACGGCGCGGCAAAAGTGCTGGGCTGGGATGTTGCCGGTGTGGTCAAGGCGGTCGGCAGCGACGTCACCCTGTTCAAGGCGGGCGACAAAGTGTTCTACGCCGGTTCGATCGCCCGGGCCGGTGGCAACAGCGAGTTGCACGTGGTTGATGAGCGCATTGTCGGCCACATGCCCAAGTCCCTCGGTTTTGCCGAAGCCGCCGCACTGCCGCTGACCGCGATCACCGCTTGGGAATTGCTCTTCGAGCGCCTGCAGATCAGCGAAGGCAGCACCGATCAGGGTCAGAGCCTGCTGATCGTCGGCGCGGCGGGCGGAGTGGGTTCGATCCTCACTCAATTGGCCAATCAATTGACCGGCCTGAAAGTCATCGGCACCGCGTCCCGTGCGCAAACCCGTGACTGGGTCAGCGACCTGGGTGCCGATCTGGTCATCGATCACAGCCAGCCGCTGAGCGAAGAATTGAAACGCGCAGGCATCACCAGCGTGACCCACGTCGCCAGCCTGACCCAGACCGATCAGCATCTTGCGCAACTGGTCGAAGCCCTCGCGCCGCAAGGCAAACTGGCGCTGATCGACGATCCGAAGTCCCTCGACATCAGCCTGCTCAAGCGCAAGAGCCTGTCGCTGCACTGGGAGTTCATGTACACCCGCTCGCTGTTCGAAACGCCGGACATGATCGAACAGCACAAGCTGCTCAACCGCGTCGCCGAGCTGATCGACGCCGGCACCTTGAAGACCACCCTGGGCGAGCACTTCGGCGTGATCAATGCCGCCAATCTGCGCCGCGCCCATGAACTGCTGGAAAGCGGCAAGGCCAAGGGGAAAATTGTTTTAGAAGGTTTCTAAAAAATAAAGCCTCGCAATCGCTGGTGATGCCAGAGCGGTTGCGGGGCTTTTTGCCGTCAGTCGGTTGCCTGACCCTTGTCACAATTACGAGGGTATCGAGGTCTACAATCGAAGCCTCTGCGATACATCTTTTACGCAAGGGAGGTCAGCAATGAAGATCCTGATAAAAGAAGTGGCAAAGTCCCAATGGCAGGTGCGCCTGGACCAGCATGTCGTGACCTTTCGCAGTGAAGCCGAGGCCCTGGCTTTCACTCGCACCCTCGAAGCGCGACTCTGCGCGCCCCACCGGATCCCCGAACCCAGCCAGCAGCGCGCCGCTGGCTGAGCTCCAAAGTCGAGCGCTCAGACCTGGGCCAGCGCCAGCGCCCGGGCATTCTGCAAGCGCCGGGTGAGCAGCGCGACGCTCACCACCAGCAGACCGCACAGGCTGATGACCATGGCCATCGGCACGGCGCTGCCATCGTGCAACACCCCCACCAAGGCGGCGGCACCGGCGGCGATGCTGAATTGCAGACAACCGAGCATCGCCGACGCACTGCCGGCGCGTGCGCCCTGACCGTTCATCGCGCAAGCCGAGGCGTTAGGAATGATGCAGCCGAGGCTGGCGATGCAAATGAACAGCGGAATCAACAACGGCCACAGCGCATCCGGACGCATTGAGCTGACCGCCAGCAATGTCAGTCCGGCGAGGAAATACACCCACACCGCGCGCACCAGCAAAAACGCCGGGCCGCGCTTGGCGAGCAGGCGAGCATTGACCTGCGCCACCAGAATGAAGCCCGCCGCGTTGGTGCCGAACAGCCAGCCGAAATGCTCGGCCGGTACGCCGTAGAGCTTGATGAACACAAACGGTGAACCGGCGATGTAGGCAAACATCCCGGCGATGGCGATGCCGCCGGTCAGGGCATGGCCGAGATAGACCGAGTCCTTTACCAGTCGCGCGTACTGGCGCAATGCACCGGACAACGGCTGGCGCGGGACGTGGGCCGGCATGCTTTCCGGCAGCCCCAATGCCACCGCCAGACCTGCCGCCGCACTGAACCCGGTGAGCACCAGAAAGATCGACTGCCAACCCGTGGTGTTGACCAGCAGACCGCCGAGCATCGGCGCCAGAATCGGCGCCAGGCCCATCACCAGCATCAGTTGCGAAAACACCTTCGCCGAGCCGACCGCGTCGCACTTGTCGGCAACCACCGCACGGGAAATCACCATCCCCGCGCAACCGCCCAATGCCTGGACGAAACGCGCGCCGATCAGCCATTCCAGGCTCGGCGCGTAGGCGCAGGCCAAGGACGCCAGGGTGAACAGGGCAACGCCGCTGAGCAGCGGCAGCCGTCGACCGAAACGATCGGAAATCGGCCCGTACGCCAGTTGGCCCAGCGACAAACCGAGGAAGTACGCCGCCAGCGTCAGCTGGACATGCTGCTCATCGGTGCCGAACGCCGACGCCATGGCCGGGAAGGCAGGTAAATAGAAGTCGATCGCCAAAGGACCGAAGGCGCTCAAGGCGCCGAGTATCAAAATCGTGCGGAAGTTCATCAGGCATCCAGGTGGGCAAGTCGCAGCCCGACAGTCTAGCCGCGCCCGGACGCCTTGAACATTCCGATAGCTCGCTAACGATCAATTTCAGACGAGTTTCACCTCATAACCCTCTTCGCGAATCGCTTCGATCACCTGGTCGGCACTAAGCACACTTTCGACGCCGACTTCCTTGGCCGCCAGATCGACTCGCACACTGGCCGCCGGATCCAGCGCCTGCACCGCAGTGGTAATGGCTTTGACGCAATGACCGCAGGACATGCCTTGAACGTTGAACACTTGCATGGGAAGACTCCTTTGAGTGAGGTTGCCGGCAGTCTCGAGCTTGCCACGATGGCAAGGTCAAGTTCTGCGCAAAACTGCCGGGCTGGCAATCGGCGTCGCGCTCGGCCAAGCTGCGTGTATCAATGACTGGAATTCAGGAGATTCAGCCATGCGCTGGTCAGCTTTGAGCCTGCTTGGCTTGCTCAGCCTCTTCGCCGCCGTCCCGCAGGTGCAAGCCGCCGGTGAGGACTACGCGGTACTGATCATTTCCCGCGAGCGCCTCGAAGTGGCGACCTCGTGCGAGATCGGCGTGTACATCCAGGACCAGCTCTCGGCGCGCCTGTTCCAGGAGCAGAGCACTTCGTTCAACCTGCCACCGGGCAAGGTTTCGCTGCGCTTGAAACTGCTGCCGGGACAGGCGCCGGGTTGCAATCCCGGCATGCTCGCACCGGGTTCGCAGGAAGTCGTGCTGCACGCCGGGGATGTGCTGAAGTTCCGCCTGGCGATGAATGCCGAAGGCGTGTACCTGAAGCCGGCCGGCCTGGGTTATTGAGCGACCGCCTCGCTCCCACAAGAATGGTGCTTGACCTTGCCCGCATGGCAAGGTTGATCCTGTAGACATCCACTACAGGGAGCGCGACCGATGTCCGAATCCACTACTTTCGATCTGCCGATTGTCGGCATGACCTGCGCCAGTTGCGCCGGGCGTGTCGAACGGGCCTTGCGCAAGGTCAGCGGCACCAGTGCCGTCAGCGTCAACCTCGCCACCGAACAGGCCCGGGTGCACGCGCCCGGCGACAGCCTGCCGGCGCTGATGCAAGCCGTGGAGCACGCCGGTTACAGCGTGCCCCGGCAAACCGTCGAATTGAGCATCGACGGCATGACCTGCGCCTCCTGCGTCGGTCGCGTCGAGCGCGCCCTGAACAAAGTCCCCGGCGTGAACAGCGTCAGTGTCAATGTGGCCAACGAACGTGCGCACATCGAATTGCTCGGCCAGGTCGATACGCAAACCCTGCTCGACGCGGTGAGCAAGGCCGGTTACGCGGCCAGCGTCTGGCAAGCCGAACGGCCACAATCCGATGACCAGCAACAACGCCTGCAGCGCGAGCGTTGGGCATTGATCTGTGCGATCGCCCTCACCCTGCCGCTGGTGTTGCCGATGTTGCTGCAACCGTTCGGCATTCACTGGATGCTCCCGGCCTGGGCGCAATTCGCCCTCGCCACCCCCGTGCAATTCATCTTCGGCGCACGCTTTTATGTCGCGGCATGGAAAGCCGTGCGCGCCGGCGCCGGCAACATGGACCTGCTCGTCGCCCTCGGCACCAGCGCCGGTTATGGCCTGAGCGTTTATGAATGGGCCAGCGCTGCCGGACGCATGCCGCATCTGTATTTCGAGGCCTCGGCGGTGGTCATCGCTTTGGTATTGCTCGGCAAATATCTCGAAAGCCGCGCCAAACGCCAGACCGCCAGCGCCATTCGCGCTCTCGAAGCGTTGCGGCCGGAGCGGGCGATTCAAGTCATCGACGGGCGTGAGCAGGATGTTGCGATCAGCGCCCTGCGCCTCGACGATCTGGTGCTGGTGAAACCCGGCGAACGCTTCCCGGTGGATGGCGAAGTCGTCGAAGGCCAGAGCCACGCCGACGAAGCGCTGATCAGCGGCGAAAGCCTGCCAGTGCCGAAACAACCGGGCGACAAGGTCACCGGCGGCGCGATCAACGGCGAAGGTCGTTTGCTGGTGCGCACCCAGGCGCTCGGCGCGGAAACCGTGCTGGCGCGGATCATTCGTCTGGTCGAAGACGCGCAAGCGGCGAAAGCGCCGATTCAGAAACTGGTGGACAAGGTCAGCCAGATCTTCGTGCCGACCGTGTTGCTGATCGCCCTGGCCACGCTGATCGGCTGGTGGCTGTATGGCGCGCCGCTGGAAACTGCGGTGATCAATGCCGTCGCCGTGCTGGTGATCGCCTGCCCGTGCGCCCTCGGCCTCGCCACCCCGACGGCAATCATGGCCGGCACCGGCGTCGCCGCGCGTCATGGGATTCTGATCAAGGACGCCGAAGCGCTGGAGCGCGCCCACGAAGTCAGCAGTGTGGTGTTCGACAAGACCGGCACGCTGACCTCGGGTACGCCGCGCATCGCGCACTTCAGCGCGGTCGATGGCGACGAAAATAATCTGCTGACACTGGCCGGTGCCTTGCAGCGCGGCAGCGAGCATCCTTTGGCCAAAGCCGTGCTGGATGCAGCCGCCGAACGCGGCTTGAACGTGCCCGATGTCAGCGACAGCCAGGCGCTGACCGGACGCGGTATCGCCGGCACGCTGGATGGCCGGCGCCTGGCGCTGGGCAATCGGCGGATGCTCGACGAAAGCGCTTTGAATGCCGGTGAATTGAGCGCATCCGCCGAAGCTTGGGAACGCGAAGGTCGCACTCTGTCGTGGCTGATTGAACAAAGTCCTCAGCCGCACGTGCTGGGTCTGTTCGCCTTCGGTGACACGTTGAAACCCGGCGCTCTGCAAGCGGTGCAACAACTCGCCGCGCGGGATATCCACAGCCACCTGCTGACCGGCGACAATCGCGGCAGCGCACGGGCGGTGGCCGAGGCTCTGGGCATCCGCAATGTTCACGCCGAAGTGCTGCCCGCCGACAAAGCCGCGACCGTCGCCGAGCTGAAGAAAACCGGGGTGGTCGCCATGGTCGGCGACGGCATCAACGACGCCCCGGCCCTCGCCGCCGCCGACATCGGCATCGCCATGGGCGGCGGCACCGACGTCGCCATGCACGCCGCCGGCATCACCTTGATGCGCGGCGATCCGCGCCTGGTGCCGGCGGCGCTGGAGATCAGCCGCAAGACCTACGCAAAGATTCGCCAGAACCTGTTCTGGGCCTTTGTCTACAACCTGATCGGCATTCCCCTGGCGGTGTTCGGCTTCCTCAATCCGGTGCTGGCCGGTGCGGCGATGGCGCTGTCGAGCGTCAGCGTGGTGAGCAATGCGCTACTGTTGAAAACCTGGAAACCCAAGGACCTGGAGGAACATCGATGAACATCGGCCAAGCGGCCCGACAGAGTGGCCTGAGTGCAAAAATGATCCGTTATTACGAATCGATCGGTTTGCTCAAAGCGGCTAATCGCACCGACAGCGGCTACCGCGTGTACGGCAGCGATGACCTGCACACACTGGCGTTCATCAAGCGCTCGCGGGATCTGGGCTTCTCCCTGGAGGAAGTCGGCAAGCTGCTGACCCTCTGGCAGGATCGCCAGCGCGCCAGCGCCGATGTGAAAGCACTGGCGCGCCAGCACATCGACGAGCTGAACCAGAAGATCCGCGAGCTCGGCGAGTTGCGCGACACCCTGCAGGATCTGGTCGAGCATTGCAGCGGCGACCATCGCCCGGACTGCCCGATCCTCAAGGAACTGGCGTCGGGCTGCTGCGCGCAACCCGCCCGCGCCTGATCCGCAACAGCGTCACCACGCCCAAGGTGCCGAGCGGGATGCCGTGGAACAGCATGACCACGGCCCCCGGCGTCCACCACGCATAGAACGGCGCGGCGACCAGCATGCCGATGCCGAAACCGCTCATCTGCAGCAAGGTCAGCACGCTGAAAATCGGCAGGCGCAACGCCGCAGGTTCCCGTTGCAGCCGAGACATCAGGCTGACTTCGGACACGCCATCGCCGAGCCCCGCCGGCAATGCAAACAGCAGCAGGCCCAGGAGGCTGTGCTGCTGGAACATCAGAATGAAACCGCAAGACATCAGCGCCACGCCGCAGAAAAATCTTTTTTCGAGGTGGCTGTTCTCCGAGCCTTTGAGGTGACTGGCGATGCGCGCGCCGAGCAGTTTGCCGCTGGCCCATACCGCAAGCGCCAGGCCCAAGGTCGTACTCGCCGCCTCGGGCGTGAGCAGTTTCGAAATGATCGGGAAGCCCACGTTGTGCGCGGCGCTGCCCAAGGTGTCGGCCATGGTCACCGCGAGCATGGCCGCGACCACTGGCACCGAACGCAGGCCTTGCCGCAGCGCAAACCATTCACCGCGTTCCGGCTGTTCGCTGATGTCCGCTTTTTTGAAACGCAGCGGCACGATCAGCAGCGCCGCGAGCAAATAGGTCAGCGCGTTGAGGGCGAAGACCGTTTCGAAACCAAAAGCAGCCACCAGCAACCCCGACACCAGACTGCCGCCGACCATAGCGGCTGAAGAAGCTGAAGTGATCCAGGCATTGGCCTTGAGCAACTGCGCCGGCTCGATCAAGTGCGGCAACTGGCTGTTGAGACCAATGGCGAACATCGAATTGCCCAGGCCAAGGCCGAAGGCAATGAACGGCAACAGCCATGTCTGCTGATTCGCCGGTGTGACCAACAGTAGCCCCAGCAGCGCGGCGCGCAACAGATCGAAAGCAATCAGCGGCGCGCGGCCCTGCCAGCGCCGGTAGAAGCGCGTGCCGATCATGCTGGCGAAAATCCCGCCACCGACGCGGCTGGCAAGGAAGATGCCGACGCTCATGGCGCTGTTGCTCAGCAGGTAGACGTAGGTGGCGAGCGCGACCATATTGAGGAAGGCGCCGAAATCCGAGATCAGCCGGGCGGTTACGATCAGGTGGGTGTTGCGTGGGGTGGTCACATTCAGTCCTTGAGTGTGCAAAGGCAGGCCAGATTCCCATACAACTTTCAGCAACACCAATATCTCTTGTGGGAGCGAGCCTGCTCGCGAAAGGCATGTGAACCACCGTTATCGGTGACTGACATACCGCCTTCGCGAGCAGGCTCGCTCCCACAGGTGTTTCGCTGGTTCTGGAATGCGCAGGCACAAAAAACCCGGCCGAAGCCGGGTTTCTCATCACGCGATCATTGCATCCACGGCGGTGGAGGCGGTTCTTCGGGTTTGCCTTTCGGCGCGTCGTCCGCCGCGCGAATGGCTTGCTTGCGTTCCTCGTCGAGGCGCGCCGCTTCGATTTCGCGCAACACCCCGCCGACATCGGCCAGGTCTTCCGGATCGTCGAACTCGCCGGTCAGCACACTGTTCGGGTGCAAGGTGCCGGCTTCGTATAACGCCCACATCTCCTTGGCGTACTTGGTCTTCTTCAATTCCGGCGCGAAACGGCCGAAGTACGAAGCCATGTTGCCAACGTCACGCTCAAGCATGCTGAACGCGTGGTTGTTGCCCGCAGCGTCGACTGCCTGGGGCAAGTCGATGATGACCGGGCCGGTCGGGGTCAGCAGCACGTTGAACTCGGAGAGGTCACCGTGCACCAGACCGGTACACAACATCAGCACGATCTGCGAAATCAGGAACGCGTGATACTCGCGCGCCTGATCCGCCTCCAGCACCACATCGTTCAGACGCGGCGCGGCGTCGCCGAATTCGTCGGCCACCAGTTCCATCAACAGCACGCCGTCGAGGAAGTCATAGGGTTTGGGCACTCGCACACCGGCGCCGGCCAGACGGAACAGCGCCGCCACTTCGGCGTTCTGCCAGGCGTCTTCGGTCTCTTTGCGACCGAACTTGGACCCTTTCGCCATGGCCCGCGCCTGCCGGCTGTTACGTACCTTGCGGCCTTCCTGATACTCGGCCGCCTGGCGGAAACTGCGTTTATTCGCCTCCTTGTAGACCTTGGCGCAACGTAACTGATTGCCGCAGCGCACTACATAAACAGCTGCCTCTTTGCCACTCATGAGTGGGCGCAGCACTTCGTCGACCAGACCGTCCTCGATCAGGGGTTCAATGCGTTTTGGAGTCTTCATCAGCTTTTATTGTGGGTCCTTTATTACCAAACACGCGAATGTCACTCGTTATACGGCAATCCTCGCCCGACGGGGAGGGGTTGCCGACCTGTGAACCTTGAGGATGCACACACTGTGCCGGATCAATCGCAGCGACCCGGGCGAATCATAGCCGAGACCGTGGCATTGATTGGTATCGGCCGGCAAGGGCATTTGCGACAGAATCTGACATGCACATGCACCGAACCCCCTGTGGGAGCGAGCCTGCTCGCGAATGCGGTCTGTCAGCAGAAAATGATGGCGACTGACACGCCCCCTTCGCGAGCAGGCTCGCTCCCACATTGGAATACTGCTTAGCGTTCAATGATCGCGGTGACACCCTGCCCGCCCGCTGCACAGATCGAGATCAACCCTCGGCCCTTGCCCGCCGCATCCAGCAGTTTTGCCAGATTCGCGACAATCCGCCCACCGGTCGCGGCAAACGGATGCCCCGCCGCCAGTGAACTCCCTTTGACGTTGAGCCGAGTGCGATCAATCGAACCCAGCGGCGCGTCGAGCCCCAAGCGGGTTTCGCAATATTCGGGATCTTCCCAGGCCTTGAGCGTGCACAAGACCTGCGCGGCGAAGGCTTCGTGAATTTCGTAGTAATCAAAATCCTGCAAGGTCAGGCCGTTGCGCGCCAGCAAGCGTGGCACGGCGTACACCGGCGCCATCAGCAGGCCCTCGGCACCGTTGACGAAATCCACCGCCGCCGCCTCGCCGTCGCGCAGATAAGCGAGGATCGGCAAGCCGCGCTCTTTGGCCCATTCCTCACTTCCCAGCAACACCACCGAAGCGCCATCGGTGAGCGGCGTAGAATTGCCCGCCGTCAGCGTGCCCTTGGCGCTTTTCTCGAACGCCGGTTTCAGCGTGGCGAGTTTTTCCAGGGTCAGATCGGGGCGCAGATTGTTGTCGCGGGTCAGGCCGAGGAACGGCGTCATCAGATCGTTGTGCCAGCCTTCGCTGTAGGAAGCGGCGAGTTTGTGGTGGCTTTCGAGGGCCAGTTGATCCTGTTCTTCGCGGGGGATATTCCAGGTCTGCGCCATCAGCTCACAGTGCTCGCCCATGGACAGGCCAGTGCGTGGCTCGCCGTTGCGCGGGAATTCGGGAATCAGATGCCGGGGCCGCAACTGCAAAAGGGTTTTCAGTTTGTCGCCGGTGCTCTTGGCGCGGTTGGCCTGCAGAAGAATCCTGCGCAGGCCTTCGCTGACGCTGATCGGCGCATCGGAAGTGGTGTCGACGCCGCCAGCGATGCCGCAGTCGATCTGGCCAAGGGCGATCTTGTTGGCCACCAGCAGCGCCGCTTCCAGACCGGTGCCGCAGGCTTGCTGGATGTCATAGGCCGGTGTCATCGGAGACAAGCGCGAGCCAAACACGCATTCGCGGGTCAGGTTCATATCCCGTGACAATTTAAGCACCGCGCCCGCCACCACTTCGCCGATGCGCTGGCCGTGCAGATTGTAGCGTTCGATCAGGCCTTCCAGCGCGGCGGTGAGCATCGCCTGATTGCTTGCGGTGGCGTACGGCCCGTTGGAGCGGGCGAAAGGGATGCGGTTACCGCCGATGATCGCGACGCGGCGCAGCTGGGTCATGAAAAGCTCCTGTTCCAAATGGTCGAAATTTACCCAATCCCTGTGGGAGCGAGCCTGCTCGCGAAGAGGCCGGCACATTCAGCCTCTTCAGCGCCTGATACAGCGCCTTCGCGAGCAGGCTCGCTCCCACATGAACCGCATTTATCTGCAAGACCTGCTAAACCTGAGTGTTCAAGCGTAGGCCTTATTGCGCCGATCGAACGATTGATTGCCGTGGACAGTCCACACTTTGAACCCCAACTTCTGGAGAGCGTTCCATGTCTGACCGCTATATCGACTTCGCCAACTCATCCTTCGGCCATCGTCTGGTCGGGGCCTTGGGCCTGCCGTCGCCGGTGCGGCTGGAACGCTGGCAGGCGGGGCGTCTGCGGCCGATCGAGGGCGCCCTGTTGATCGGTGGCGGGCCGCTGGCCGAACGGATCAGCGGGTTTGCCAACCGCTTGACCGATGCGATCTACAGCTACGGCACCGAGCCCTCGCTGGCCACCGCGTGGATCCCCGGCCACGGGCCGAAAATCAAAGCGGTGGTGTTCGACGCCAGCGCTCTGCAACACACCGACCAGCTCAAGCAACTGCGCGAATTCTTCCAGCCATTGATGAAAAATCTCGACCATAGCGCGCATCTGGTGATTCTCGGCCGCGCGCCGGAAAGCCTGGGCGACCCGTTCGCTTCAAGCGCGCAGCGAGCACTTGAAGGCTTCTCGCGCTCATTGGCCAAGGAACTGCGCGGCGGTGGCACCTTGCAGTTGATCTACGTCGGCAAAGGTGCCGAAGATCAACTGGAAGGCCCGCTGCGATTTTTCCTTTCGCCGAAAAGCGCTTTCGTGTCAGGTCAGGTTATTCGCCTGACCGCGTGCGCCACGCCAGTGACTGACTGGACGCGCCCACTGGCCGGACGTAAAGCGCTGGTCACCGGTGCCGCGCGCGGCATCGGCGCATCGATTGCCGAAACCCTCGCCCGTGATGGCGCCGAGGTGATCCTCCTCGACGTACCGCCGGCCAAGACCGACCTCGAGGCCCTCGCCGCGCGCCTCGGCGGCCGGGCTATCACCCTCGATATCTGCGCCGATGACGCCGCCGCGCAATTGATCGAACAGCTGCCCGACGGCCTCGACATCCTCGTGCACAACGCCGGCATCACCCGTGACAAAACCCTGGCCAACATGACCCCGGAATTCTGGGACGCGGTGCTGGCCGTCAACCTCAATGCGCCGCAAGTGCTGACCAAGGCGCTGCTCGACAGCGGCACCCTGCGCGACAACGCACGGTTGGTCCTGCTCGCCTCGATCAGCGGCATCGCCGGCAATCGCGGGCAAACCAACTACGCGGCGAGCAAGGCTGGCCTGATCGGTCTGGCCCAGGCATGGGCGCCAACGCTGCTGGAGCGCGGCATCAGCATCAACGCCGTCGCACCGGGTTTCATCGAGACGCAAATGACTGCGCACATACCGTTCGGCCTGCGCGAGGCCGGGCGCCGCATGAGTTCGCTGGGCCAGGGCGGCTTGCCGCAAGACGTCGCCGAAGCCGTGGCGTGGCTGGCGCAACCGGGCACGGGCGCGTTCACCGGGCAGGCGTTGCGGGTCTGTGGGCAAAGCGTTCTGGGGGCTTGAGCATGAGCATCGAATGGCACACGCTGGATCGCGAACCGAGTCTGCCCGCACTGTACTCGCGGGCAGCGACGCGACGCAAAATCACCGGTACGCAACTGCCAGACAGCGGCCTGCGCTGCTGGGTCGATATCGACGGCAAACGGCTGGCGGCCTATCGCAAAGTCTGCGGTTTCGTCGATGACGGCCTGCTGCCGCCGACCTATCCACACATCCTTGCCTTCGCCTTGCAGATGCAATTGCTCACGGCCAGGGATTTTCCGTTCCCGCTGCTGGGGCTGATTCACCTGAGCAACCGCATCCGCGTGTTGCGGCCGATGGGCGCGGTCAGTCGCGCGCAAGTCAGCGTGCGCGTGTGCAATCTGCAGCCACATGCCAAAGGCGCGACCTTCGATCTGTTGACCACCCTCGACGATCAGCTCGGGCCGCTGTGGGAAGCCGAAAGCCAGATGCTCTGTCGCGGGGTGAAACTCGAGGGCGAGGCCGTGGCTCAAGACTGGCAGCCGTCGCAGGATTTGCTCGAAGTAACGCGCTGGACGGCGCCGGCGGATATCGGTCGCCAGTATGCAAAAGTCTCCGGCGACTACAACCCGATTCACCTCAGTGCGGCGAGCGCCAAACTGTTCGGTTTCCCCACCGCGATCGCACATGGACTGTGGAACAAGGCACGCACACTGGCGGCACTCTCCGATCACCTGCCCAAGGCCAACCTGGAAATCGCCGTGCACTTTCGCAAACCGGTGCGCCTGCCCAGTGAAGTGACATTGCTGGCCAGTGCCGCGGGTTCCAGCGGTGAGTTGCGCCTGGTCGGCGCCGGCGACCTGGAACATATGGTCGGTCAGTGGCAACCGATCGCCTGATCTGGCGGGGCGGAAAAACCCGTTAATTGTGTATATATCACTTAAGTTTTTCCGCGCCCTGCCCGCCGCTTTGCAAAAAACCGAGCCTTGAATATCAAGGCTTTTTTTTGCCCGTTTATTACCTGGGTATTAGTCCTTCGGCATTGCGCCGGGCCCTCTATAAAAAGGGGTTAATACCAACTTGAGAATGGTGAAAAACCTGCCATCGACTGAGATTACAGCCACGGACGAGGCATCGCCGACGACAGATCGGCGGGCCATCGAAGGCAACGTAACGTTGTGACAGGTGCAGGAATCTCAATCATGAAAACTCAAGTGATGTGGTCCAAATCGGCAATCGCGCTGGCACTGATTCTTTCGGTCGGCCTCGTCGGCTGCAGCAGCGGCGGTGGCGGTCATCGCAGCAGTTCGGGCAGCTCGACGGCGGACGGCACGGCGGGCACCGATGGCAGCGGTGGCGCGGGCGGCGGAACCGGCGGCGATACTGCCGGCACCGGCGGTACAGGTGGCACCGGCGGCGATACCGCAGGCACTGGCGGTACCGGCGGCGGCACCGATCCGACCAACCCAACCAACCCAACCAATCCGACAGACCCGACCGATCCCACCAACCCGACCAATCCCGCTGCACCTTCGCTGGTGACCACAACACTTGTTCAGGATGTCGGCAAAACCGTCAGCGGTGTCGGCGATGGCGTCGGCCAGATCGGCGATTCGCTGAGCACGGTTCCAGTCGCTGGCGGTATCGTGCAAAGCCTGGCCAACACCACCGGCAACGTCGTCAGTACCTTGGGCGATGGTGTCAGCAATGGCATCGGCAAACTGGCCACTGACCCCAATGGCCTGACCACCACCGTCGCCTCGGTTGGCGGCGTGGTTTCCGATGTTGGCGACGGCGTGTCGGACCTCAGCGTCAAACTGAACACTGCGACCCGTAGCGTTCCCGTGGTTGGTGGCGTCGTGACCAAAGTAGTGCCGCTGGTCGATGGCATCGGTGAAAAAGTCACCATGCTTGGCGACACCCTCAACACCTCACTGACCAGTGGCCCGACCAGCCAGTTGACCAACAAGCTCGGCAGCGGTCTGGTGCCGGTGATCGCCATGGTCGAAAGCACCACCGACAAACTCGGTGATGCCACCGGCCTGGGTGATCCGCTCAAAGGGACGATTGCGAAAGTCGGCGCAACGGTAAACAGCCTCGGCGGCGAAGTTACCGACGCAGGCAGCGGCAATGCCCTGACCAACACCCTCGGCGGCGCGCTGAGCAATACCGGCACGGCAGCCGGCAAAGCGGGCGGTCTGGTATCCAATGGTACTGGCTCGGGTACTGGCGGCATCGGCGGCATCGGTGGTGGCCTCGGCGGTACCGGCCTGCTGCAAACCGTCGGGGGTGCGGTGGTCAACGTCGGCAGCGGTCTGAATGCCGGCAGCACCAGCGGTGTAGTCAGTGCCGGCGGCGTCACTGCTGGCGGGCTGGGCAACACGATTGCGTCGATCAACACCGTACTCGGTGGCTCGGGCACTCCGATCACTGCAACCACCTCGCCGCTGGCCAGCGTCGGCGCCGCCGTCGGTGCGGGTCTCAATCCGGTCACCAGCGCAGTCACCACTGTGACTCAACAGGTCGGCGCCGCTACCGGTCTCGGCACGCCGGTCGCGGGTATCACAAGTCAGGTGGGCGCCGCAGTCGGCAACCTCGGCGGGGCGATTGCCGCCACCAACAATCCGGTCACCACTGCCGTCGGCGGTCTGGTCACCAACGTTGGCGGCACCGTGGCAGCGGTCGGTGGTCTGGTCAACAGCGGCACTGCCACTGGCGGCACAACTGGCGGTCTGGGCGGGGTACTCGGCGGCCTGACCGGCGCGCTGGGCGGCAACAAACGCTGAATTGCACCTGGCCGATTCGACGGCCTTACCTACAGCGCCTACGCTTGGTTGAGGGCGGAAGATTCCCACGAGTCTTCCGCCTTTTTTCTAAGGAAAAACTTGCCCTGTGCTGTGTTCTGACCATGGAGTGTCCTATGCGCGTACTGGCATCCCTGCTGTGCCTTAGCCTCAGTTCCGCTGCCCTCGCCGACACCTTGCCCAGTTTTCTCAACAGCAACGAAACCATCCGCAACCTGCCCGTTCCCAACCTGCCCGCCGACGCCTATCGCCCGAGCGCGGCGCCGCTGCAAGTGCCGGACCCGGGTGCGACCGCCGCGCAGCCACTGCTGATGGAAACCAAGGTCAACCTGAAGACCGTGCAGATCGAAGGCGGCACGATCTACCCGCTCAACGAACTCGCGGAAATCTACAAGCCCCTGATCGGCCGTCAGGCCAGCCTTGCCGAACTGATCGAAGCCACGCGCAACATCACCCGTCGCTATCAGCAGGACGGCTATCTGTTGTCCTACGCGTTCCTGCCGCAACAGAACTTCGATGACGGCGTGGCCCGCGTGGTGCTGGTCGAGGGCTATGTGCGCGATATCCAGATGCAGGGCGACATCGGTCGGGTCAAAGGCCTGCTCGATAAACTCGCCGCGAAAATCCAGGCCGAACGCCCGCTGACGCGCAAGACCTTCGAGCGCTACACCACGCTGATGAGCCGTATTCCTGGCGTGACCATCCAAGCGCAAGTGCCGCCACCGGGCACCACCGATGGCGCGACCACCCTGGTTGCCCAGGCCAGTCGCAAACCGTTCACCAGCACCCTGAGCACCACAGAAGACAACCGTAACGGCCCGCAGGCGTTGCTCGGTGTCAGCAGCAATTCGCAGACTTCGATGGGCGAACAGTTGAGCCTCAGCGGCCTGTTCCCGCCGGGTGACGACAAAGAGCATTACTACCGTCTCGACTACAGCCAGTTCCTCGATACCGAGGGCACGCAACTCAACGTCTCGGCCTCGCGTTACCGCGCCGACCCGGACACCGAAGTGCTGGTCGGCGGTGGCGGACGCCTGAGTACCCACCGCGAGAACGATCGCTACTCGATCGGCTTCAGCACGCCCCTGATCGCCTCCGCCAACGAGCTGCTGACGGCCGGCTCACGTCTGTATGCGGTCGATGACAAGACGCGCTACGACGGCATCAACTTTCCCTTCAGCACCGAACTGCGCACCGATGTCCGCGCCCTGGCTTTCGAAGGCGACTGGCGCAAGGCCGACGCCCGCCAACTGCGCATCCTCAGTGCCGGCGTCTACCAGGGCTTCGACAGCCTCGGCGCACACACCAACTACGACGACATCGACCTGGATTTTTTCCGCGTGCGCTTGTCCGGCGTGCAGAGCGACAAGTTCCTCGACAACTGGCAAGGCGTGCTCTCGGCGGCGCTGTACTGGAGCGACGACACCTTGCCCGACAGCGAACGCGCCGTGTTCGGCGGGCAGAACTTCGGCCGTGGCTACCCCGACGACCAGGCCTCGGGCGACAAGGGTTGGGGCGTGGCCTACGAGGTCAACTACAGCTTCAACCGCGACGGCAACTGGGTGCGCATCCTGCAACCCTACGTAGTTGTCGACCGCTCGCGCAGCTGGTTCAACCAACTGCCGGTGCAGGCCAACAACCTGTCATCGACCGCCGTCGGGCTGCGCTTTGGTGATGCCAAGTATTACAACGTGGCGCTGGAAGTGGCGAAGGCGATGTCGGATGAAGCACTGGATACGTTCAATCGCAAGCCTCGGTACAGCATCAGTTTCAGTTATCAGCTGTGATGGCCGAGCGGTGTGTCAGTCAGGATTTTTTTGACTGACGCACCGCCTTCGCGAGCAGGCTCGCTCCCACAGATTCGGCGGCGTTCACGGTTCCTGAGTACAACCGCCGTCCCTGTGGGAGCGAGCCTGCTCGCGAAAGTGTTCGGCTATTCAACCGATTTATCGCAGCGCTTAAACCAGCCGTTTAAACACACGCCCCGTTACCTCGCAACGGCCCACAAATCCTTGCGCCATTGCCTACAGCTACGCCAGAATCCGCCGGCTTGTGCGCCTGGGGCGCGGGCTCTATCGTTTGCCTGCCACTGTTCATCAGTGGTCGGGTTTAGTCGCCCGCTTGTCCACGACGCACAGGTTCCTGTCAGCCAGGTATTGCATACCTGCACTTGATGGTGGCTGTGCGCAGGGCGCCTTCGGGCGCGCCGATTTCGTGGCTCATCGGTCGACTAACCTGCGTGCAGCTGCCTCCCTTTCGTTTAGTCGCGAACGGGTTGCGGTCCTACTCCATCAGGAGACTGAGCCCGTGAAAAAGATAACGCCCGATCCACCCCTTGCCGACCCAACCTTCGCCGACCCGCTCGTCGAAGCGCAAAAGCTCAAGGAAGCCGCCGACCGCGCCATCGATTACTACCTCAACCCCCGCCTCATCAAAGACCCCGCCGCACCGCGCAAACCCAGCACCCTGTTCCTCGTCGACCCGGCTGCGGACAACGAAACCCTGTTGGTGCATGCCTGCGAATCACTGGCCTCGGCGAGCATCATGGCCAGCGACCTGGCCGGATTTATCGATGGACCGCAGCGCAGCTCCCTGTTGGGAATACACCAAGTGATCATGCTGGGCGAACTGGCGGTCAACCGCGTACTGGACAGGCTTGTGCCGGAGTGACAAGAGCAAGAGGTTGGTTGCGCAGGTGGTGAGTCAGGCAGAGCGTTGTTGACTGACTGGCCGCCTTCGCTGGCAAGCCAGCTCCCACAGTTTGATCGGATGCGTTCAGTGAGAAACAGGTCGGCTGGCAGGCCGCCTTCGCTGGCAAGCCAGCTCCCACAGTTTGATCGGGTGCGTTCAGTGAGAAACAGGTCGGCTGGCAGGCCGCCTTCGCTGGCAAGCCAGCTCCCACAGTTTGATCGGGTGCGTTCAGTGAGAAACAGGTCGGCTGGCATGCCGCCTTCGCTGGCAAGCCAGCTCCCACAGTTTGATCGGGTGCGTTCAGTGAGAAACAGGTCGGCTGTCAGGCCCCTTCGCGAGCAGGCTCGCTCCCACAGTTTGAATCGAGTACATCAGCGAGAAACAGGTCGGCTGCCAGGCCGCCTTCGCTGGCAAGCCAGCTCCCACAGTTTGATCGGGTGCGTTCAGTGAGAAACAGGTCGGCTGGCATGCCGCCTTCGCGAGCAGGCTCGCTCCCACAGTTTGAATCGAGTACATCAGCGAGAAACAGGTCGGCTGGCAGGCCGCCTTCGCTGGCAAGCCAGCTCCCACAGTTTGATCGGGTGCGTTCAGTGAGAAACAGGTCGGCTATCAGGCCGCCTTCGCTGGCAAGCCAGCTCCCACAGTTTGATCGGGTGCGTTCAGTGAGAAACAGGTCGGCTGGCAGGCCGCCTTCGCGAGCAGGCTCGCTCCCACAGTTTGAATCGAGTACATCAGCGAGAAACAGGTCGGCTGGCATGCCGCCTTCGCTGGCAAGCCAGCTCCCACAGTTTGATCGGGTGCGTTCAGCGAGAAACAGGTTGGCTGGCAGGCCGCCTTCGCGAGCAGGCTCGCTCCCACAAAAGCAAAGCAGCGCAGCTGCCCGCGGCGAAGCCGCCCCACTCAACAATGAGCGCAAGCTCGAGTGCTCTTGATCTTGATCCACCGGCGACGTCGGAAGGCTGAGTGGAGGGATTGATCCGGGCGTGGGAGCGCAGCGACCGTCTGGCGCAGCCAGACACAGCGGAAGGAGGTGCAGCGAAGCAAACCGGAGCCGCTGCGCCCGGATCAGTCCCGGAGCGAAGGAACCCGAGCCTGCGAGGGCCGAACGTAGGAGCAAGCCTTTTGGGTTACCTTTTTGGCGTTTGAAAAAGGTGACCCGCCGTAAGGGCGGAACCGTAATCAGCAACCCCCGCAGCAACGGATATTCACCAAACCCCCACCAACACGGTCGGCCCAAAGGCCGCCGAGTTCACCCAGCCTCAACCCGAGGCTTGGGAAACAGATTATCGAGAGTCTCCAACAACCGAACGTGATAAATCGGCTTGCGAAACAGATCCAGCACCTGCAACCGCAACATATCGCTGACATCCTCCATATCCGCATGCCCCGACATCACAATCACCGGCAAATGCTCGCGCGACGTATGCTCACGCAGCCGCCTGATCAACGACATGCCCGACTCCTCGGGCATGCGCAAATCAGTAATCACCAAAGCAATATCTGGATGCCGGGTCAACAGATGCAACGCCAGCTTCACCGACGTCGCGGTGTGACAGACAAACCCCTCCCCCTCCAGCAACTCCGCCAACTCCAGCAACGCGTCTTCTTCATCATCAACCAGAAGCAGTTGTTGGCGGGACGACGAAGGCGCGTTCATAGGCAATACCTGAATACTGAAAGATAAATCCAGTGTAGTGCGATATCAGTCAGGTGCAGTGTTCACAAGCCTCAGGGTGTTGGCCGAGTAACAGCCGTACCATCGAGCGACGTCAGAACATTGTTGAAAATCGCCAACACCCTGTCGCCAAGCGGGCTAACGAATGCCACAACCACCACCGCCACCATCGCCACGACAATCGCATACTCGATCGCCGAAGCACCCTCTTCACTGCGGGCAAACGCGCGAGCCTTGGCGATCACATAATCAAAAGTCATACGAAACATAGGTCCACTCCTTCGCGCCTCTGGCGCCGACATCACCACCGCGGCATGGTTCCACCGTGCCACTTGAGCATTGTCAACAAACCCCCGCCCAACAACTGTAAGAACGCATTAATCACAAAGCATTAATCCCAATGTGTCCCGGCCATTTCCTGCTGTTAATTGGCCGCGACTCACACTTTGGTGGGTTATTTGCCTGTCATTAATGGCGCTTTTGCTTGGATCAGCTAGCTTGGAAATAGCGAAATAGTTGCATGTTCATAGCTGCCGAAGCAGTCCGCCTTTCGCAAGCAAATGCAGTCGGTTGTGCAGCAGGAAAGGGAGAGCCGTCATGAACAGTCGCGTCACCATGGGCCTTGCCGCGTTGCTGTTGCTCGGCGCGGTTTTTGTCGGTTACTGGGGGCTGGTGCTCAGTCGTCAGCAGGCCCCGGTCGCTGAGGCGCCCGTCGCCCCAGCGGTCAGCATTGAACAGACTGTCGCGATTGCCGAAGACCAGACCCGCCAACCGGTAGTAGTGCTGCTCCACGATGTCCCGCCGTTCACGCCGTTGACCGCCGCCGATGTAACCGTGGAAAAACTGCGCAGCGCACCGGCCGGCAGCCTGACCAGCATCGAACAAGCAGTCGGCCGCACGCCTTGGCGCCACCTCAGCGCCGGCACCTGGCTGAATGACGAAAGCTTCCGGGCCGGCGGTGCGCTGGCACGGATGATTCGCCGCGACGAGCGCGCGCTGACCGTGGCCGTCGATGAAGTGATCGGTGCCGCCGGACAGTTGCTGCCGGGCGATTACGTTGATGTGCTGCTGTATCTGCGCGAGGACGCGAGCAATCTGCAGCAGTCGGCGCAGATCGCCGTTCCGGCTTTGCGCGTGCTCGGCATCGGTGATCAGTACGGCCTGACCAACGACGGCCAACCGGCATCCCCCAACCTCAGCGCCGAAGAAAAACTCAAACAGGACCAGCGCCGCATCGCCGCCCGCACCGTGGTGCTGGCGGTGCCGGAACAACTGCTCAGCCGCCTGATGCTCGCCACTCAAGTCGGCACCTTGCGTCTCGCGGTGCGCAGCAGCGAAGAACAACGGCTGGCCAAATACTGGGCCGGCGAAGCGCAATCGCCCGCGCACCTGGATCGCGCCAACAGCCAGCTCTTCCAGTTCACTCAACTCGCCCTGGGCAGCGCGCAAAAAGCACCTGCCAGCGCCAGTGCCGGCGCGGTGTCCAGGCGTGCGGTGGAAATCATTCGCGGCAACCAGATCAGCCAACAAACCCCATGACTGCGCAAGGATTCACGTGCATGCAGAGTCGACTCAGACCGACATTGAAACCGGCGCTCCGGGCCTTGCTGTTGTTGGGATTGACGATGGACAGCGCCTTCGCGGCGGTGGGTAATTGCTCGGCACTGCCGCGCCTGCCCTCGGTGATCGAGATCGGTGAAGGCTTCCAGCAGGACATGCAGTCACCGGTGGCAATCACTCGGCTGGCGGTCGGCGACCCGAAAATTGCCGACGTGCATGCCAATGGCGGCTCGTCCTTCTTGCTCACGGGCGTCGGCCCCGGCGCGACCAGCCTGATGGTCTGGACCGCCTGCTCGGCGCAGCCGCAGCAAGCCATGGTCTTCGTCCAGGGCGCGGCAACCACGGCGCTGACCAGCAGCGTGCCGTCGGACGATCCGACGCTGCCGTCGCAAGTGCAGACCGACATCCGCTTCGTCGAAGTCAGCCGCACCAAACTCAAGGAAGCCACGGCGTCGCTGATCGGCACGCGCGGCAATTTCCTGTTCGGTTCGCCCGGCACGCTGCCACCGATCGACGGCGTGCCGCAGCCGCGCCTGCCGGTGGATAACTCACTGTTCAATTTCTCCTGGGTCGGCGGCAAGACCATGGCGATCATCAACGCCCTGGAAACCAGCGGCTTCGCCTACACCTTGGCGCGGCCGAGTCTGGTGGCGTTGAACGGGCAGAGTGCGAGCTTCCTGGCCGGCGGGGAAATCCCGATTCCGGTGCCCAGTTCCGGCAGCGACAGCGTGTCGATCGAATACAAGGAATTCGGCATCCGCCTGACCCTGACGCCAACCATCATCGGCCGCGACCGCATCGCGCTGAAGGTCGCCCCGGAGGTCAGCGAACTGGATTTTGCCAACGCGGTGAACATCGCCGGCACCACCGTTCCGGCGCTGACCATCCGCCGCACCGACACCAGCGTGTCGCTGGGTGATGGCGAGAGTTTCGTCATCAGCGGTTTGATCAGCACCACCAACAGCTCGCAAGTGAACAAGTTTCCCGGCCTGGGTGACATTCCCATCCTCGGGGCGTTCTTCAAGGGTTCGCAGATCAAACGCGAAGAGCGCGAACTGCTGATGATCGTCACCCCGCATCTGGTCCAGCCATTGGCGGCGGACGCGCGACTGCCGTCGTTGCCGGGGGAGAAACTGCGCAATTACGACCCGAATTTCTATCGCATGTTCTTCCTCGAGAACGGTAACTTCGACAAGCGCAGCGGGTTGTCGCAATGAACCAGAATCTCAGTCAGACCTTCCTCGCCATCACCCGCAACAGCACCGATCTGGAATGGCTGCAAAGCGCCCTCGCGCCACTCGGCCAGGTCATCAGCGCCGGTGCCGGCAGCCTCGACGAACTGCTCGCGCTGGTCGATGTAACGTTCGCCAATCTGGTGTTCGTCGGTCTCGACCGCGAGCACGTCGTCGCGCAGAGCGCACTGATCGAAGGTGCGCTGGAAGCCAAGCCGATGCTGGCGATCGTTGCTCTCGGCGACGGCATGGACAATCAGCTTGTGCTGAATGCGATGCGCGCCGGTGCGCGGGATTTCGTTGCCTATGGCTCGCGCTCAAGCGAAGTTGCCGGACTGGTGCGGCGCTTGGGCAAACGCCTGCCTGCCGTCACTCCCAACACACAGCTCGGCGGGCTTACCGTGATGTACGGCGTGCAGAGCAGTTCCGACGGTGCCTTGCTCGCCAATCACATGGCCATGGTGGTGCAGAAGAGCGGCCAGCAAACCTTGCTGCTCGACCTTGGCCTGCCCCGTGGCGACAGCCTCGCGTTGTTGGGGCTGGAGAGTTCGTTTCACTTCGGCGATGCCCTGCGTCATTTGCGCCGGCTCGACGCGACGCTGATCGACAGTGCTTTCACCAGTGCCGACCACGGCCTGCGCATTCTTGCCTACGCCAACACTGACGAACCGCTGGAAACCACCAGTGCCGCCGAGCTGTACATGCTGCTCAGCGCCTTGCGCCAGCACTTCCAGCACATTGTCGTGAACCTCACCGGGCAGGCCGACAGTGAGGCGTTGCGCACCTTCGTCAGCCATTGCGACAAACTGCTCTGGTACACCGACCAGAACGTGCTCAATTGCCGACGCAACCTCGCCGTGCTCAACCAGTGGCGCGAGAAAGGCATGAAACTCGAGCACGGGCGCTTGCTGATTGATCGCTACCTGAGCAATGTCGCGCCGGATGCCGAGACCCTGGGCAAGACCTTCAATCTGGAAGTCATCGCCGTGCTGGCCTTCAGTCCCGACGTGCGCCTGAACGCGAAAAACCAGGGCGTGAGTCTGTTCGAACTGGCGCCCCGGGAGAAACTTACCCAGAGCCTGCGCGCCCTCGGCGAGCGTCTGGCCAAGCGTTCCGAGGGCCTGAGCAAACCGAAAGTCACCTGGTTCGACCGTCTGCGAGGTAACTCATGAGCGCAGAAAAACTCTTTGGCGCGACGCCACGCGGAGCGATCGGCAACAGCGATCACGAAGGCCTGAAACTGGTCCTGCACCGCTACATCATCGACGCCATCGAGGAGTCAGGAAAAAACCTGCTGGAAGGTTCACGCCAGCAACTGGCGCAGTTCGTCACCGACAAGGTCGCCGAATACATCGCGCGTTTGCACCTGGCGATTTCGCGCTACGAGATGGAGCGCCTCGGCGAAGAAATCGTCGACGAACTCACCGGTTTCGGCCCACTGGAAGTTCTGCTGCGCGACCCGTCGGTGACGGAAATTCTGGTCAACGGTCCGCACCGGGTGTTCATCGAGCGCGACGGCGTACTGCATCAGAGCGATCTGCGTTTTATCGATGCGCATCACGTCGAGCGGGTCATGCAACGCATTCTTGCACCGCTCGGGCGACGCCTCGATGAGTCCTCGCCGATGGTCGATGCGCGCCTGCCCGATGGCAGCCGGGTCAACGCGATCATCCCGCCGATCGCCCTCGACGGCCCGTGCCTGTCGATCCGCAAGTTCCGCAAGGACATGCTCAAGAGCACCGACCTGATGGCGATGCAGACCATCGATCTGGCGATTTTCGAATTCCTGCAGAACGCCGTGGGCAGGCGCTGCAACATCCTGATCAGTGGCGGCACCGGCACCGGCAAGACCACGCTGTTGAACATCCTCAGCCAATTGATCAACCCGCACGAACGGCTGGTGACCATCGAAGACGTCGCCGAACTGCAGCTCGGCCATCCGCATGTGGTGCGTCTGGAAACCCGTCCGCCGAATGCCGAGGGTCATGGCGAGGTCAAGGCCAGCGACCTGATTCGCAACGCCCTGCGCATGCGTCCCGACCGGATCATTCTTGGCGAGATCCGTGGCGTCGAAGTGGTCGACGTGCTCACCGCGATGAACACCGGTCACGACGGTTCGATGAGCACCGTGCATGCCAACAATGCGCAGGACGCGTTGCTGCGTCTTGAGACTTTGGTCGGGCTGACCGGGCGCTCGATTGCCGAACGCACCTTGCGCCAGATGATCTGCGCCGCCCTCGACGTGATCATTCAACTGACACGCATGCCCGATGGCCGGCGCTGCGTCAGTGAAGTGGTGGAAGTGGTCGGCATGCGCGAGGACGTCTACGTCACCAACACTCTGTTCCGCCTCGACCGCCGCACAGGTTTCGGCTTCGCCCGCGAAGCGCTCAACCCGGCCGGCGACAAGCTGCGCCACGACGCTCACCTGGGCTGAAGGCGAGGAGCACGCAGATGCTGGGACCGATCATTCTCATCGCCATTTGCCTGATGCTGCTCGGGCTGTCGATCTATCTGTTCCTGCAAGGCCTGCGCAAGACCGCGACGGAGAGAGTCCTCAATCGACTCGCCGCCGGGCAACCGCAACTGGCCGTCGAGCAGACCAGGTGGGTGGGACTGGAGCGCATGTTTCTGCGTGCAGGACTGGGTCGGCCGAGTGAGCGTTTCGGCCTGTGGCTGAGCCTGTGGGCGGCGGCCATGGGCCTGGGATTTCTGCTCGGGAGCTGGGTTGGTTTGCTGATCATGTTGCTCGTCCCGCCCGTGACGTTGCGGCTGTACATCGCCATTCGCTACCGACGGAGGATCCGCCGCATGATCGAGCAACTGCCGCAATTGCTCGACCACACCGTGCGCAGTCTCAAGTCCGGGCGCACGCTCAGCGATGCGGTGCTGGGCGGCATCGAGGCCAGTGAAGATCCCTTGAAAGCAGCCATGGGCCGGGTGCAGCGCAACGTGCAACTGGGGGTGAACCTGCCCGATGCGGTCAGCGATCTCGCCGAACTCTACGAGCAGGACGAACTGCGCATGTTCGCCCTCGGCCTGAAGGTCAATCACCGCTACGGCGGCAATGCCAGTGAACTGCTGGAGAACCTGATCAAACTGATCCGCGAGCGCGATCAGGGCGCGCGGCAGTTGCGCGCGTTGACCGGGGAAACACGTATGACCGCTTGGGTTTTGGGTTTGCTGCCGCTGATTCTGGTGAGCTACTTCATGCTGACCAACCCCGGCTACATGCTCGGTATGTGGCACGACGAAAGCGGCCAGACCATGCTGCTCAGCGCCGCCGCGTTGCAGGTGCTCGGCAGTCTGGCGCTGTGGCGCATGTTGCGGAGCGTTTGAGATGGTCTGGCTCGCGGCGTTGCTGTTGCTCCTCGGTTCGCTGTTATTGCTGGGCAATCACCTGCTCACCGAGCGCCGCCGCGTGCGACAGGTGCATCAGCGCTTGCACGGCCAATTGGTCCGGGAGAACCGTTTCGGCCACTGGCTGCGCGCGCTGGGCAACAGCCGTTTCGGCCGGGGTTCGGTGAGCATCGACAGCGAAACCCAGACCCTGCTCGGCCGCCTCGGCTGGCGCCGCGCCAACGAACGCGCGCTCTTCGCCGCCTGCCAGATCGGCACGCCGCTGCTCGCTCTGGGGCTGGCGATCTTTTTGCAGGAAGTGTTTTTCCCGCAGACCAGCCACCGCTGGATGGCGCCGATGTTCGCCGCAGGCGGCGGCTATCTACTGCCCAAACGCCTGCTCGCCTACGCCGCCGCCCGCCGGCAGAAAACCATCGCCGTGGAAATTTCCACATTCATTCCGCTGCTGCGCATCCTTTTTGAATCCGGCATGGCGGTGGAACAAGCGCTGCGTGTGCTCAGCGTCGAAGCGCAGAAACTGCTGCCGGAGCTGACCAGCGAACTGCGCCTGATCCTCAGCCGCGTCGACTCCGGTCTGGAGCTGGGTCAGGAGCTGAACAAGACCGCGGTGATGCTCGCGGTGGAGGAATTCACCGACACCTGCGTGATCCTCCAGCAACTGATCCACCAGGGCGGCGGTGCGATGAAATCACTGCTGGCGCTCAAGCAATTACTGGATGACCGACGCCTGACCCGGCTGCAGGAATACATCTCGAAAATGTCGGCGAAGATGTCGGTGGTGATGATGCTGTTTCTGTTTCCCGCCCTGCTGATCGTACTGGCCGGCCCGGGCTTCACCGCCATCGCCCGCGCCTTCGCAAACTGACCTTGGCTCATGGAGAGCGCTAGATGAAAGTACTGATAGTCATGGCAAGTCTGTTGCTGCTCAGCGGCTGCGCTACGGACGGCCAGGCGCCGTGGACCTCGCTGCTGTCGCCGTCCAGCTGCAGCAAACTCACGTCGGAGCAGGAACTGTCGCTGAACCTCGCCGATGATCTGGCCAGCGACGGCAAGCTCCACGCCAGCCTCGCCAATCTGCAAAGCCTGCCGGACAACCTCAGCGAAGTGCGCCTGCGCAAAGCCAAGGTCTATCGCCTGCTTGGTCGCAGCGAAGCCGAGCCGCTCTACCGCAGCCTGCTCGGCGGCTGCCTCACGGCCCAGGCCGAACATGGCCTGGGCCAGGTCTACGCCGCCCGTGGCGACAACGGCCAGGCCCAGGCCCACCTGCAACGCGCCGCGCGCCTGGCACCCACCGACGAAAAAATCCGCAACGACCTCGGCGTGGTCTACCTCAACCAACTGCGCCTCAACGAAGCGAAATTCGAATTCCTCACCGCCATCGAGCTGAGCCAGAACAATCAACTGGCGACGCTGAACATGGTCACCCTGCTGCTCTACCAGAACGACTGGCCGCAAGCCGCGGAAATCGTCAGCCGCTCGAAACTGACCCCGGAACAATTCACCGAAGCGCAGCAACGCGCGGAAAAACTCAAAGCCCCGACCCACGCCAAAGCTACACCCGGCGACCGCGTCGCCGCCTTCATCGACCCGCTACCGCCGACGCTCGAATAGGAGACAGCCATGACCATCCGCAAAGGCCTGTGCTACCTGACCCTGCTCACCCTGCCCCTCGGCGCCCACGCCATCGACACCGGCCCGGCCTCGGCGCAACAACAGGAAACCGAAGGCTGGCTGGTCCTGCAAAGCCGCAACAAAGCCGCCTCGCCGAAACCTCAGAGTGCAACAGCCACCGAACGCGAACTGGCGATGCAGCGCTGGCTGAAGAAATACCAGTACGAGATTCCGGATTTTTACGATCCGGATGCGGGCGGGAAGATCGAGAGCAAGAATTAGTGAAGTGGTGTCCTTGAAGGCCCCTTCGCGAGCAGGCTCGCTCCCACAGTTTGCAATGCATTTCCCCTGTGGGAGCGAGCCTGCTCGCGAAGAACGATAACGCGGTTTCAACGCTGCGCATCAACCCGATCCAGCGCCCGATTCACCGCCAACTCCGCCAGCATGACAATCTGCTGAATCGCCAACGCCGTGCTGCGCTGAAACCCGCTCAACTCACCAGCGAAATTACTCGCCATCGCACTCGCTGACGCCAGCGACTCACAGGCATGCGCCAACAGGCTTTCGGTATCGACATTGGGCACCACCATGAACAGCGTACTGGGCGGATGCGGTTTTGCAGGTTCGGGGCAGAGATAGAAATCGAGCGCGCGTTTTATCGCTTCGCGGTTTTTCACAAGATCGTCGGCGCGCATGGCGTCTTCGAGCGGGGTGGCGGGGGATGGGGGTGGGTCTGGGATCAGTTTGTCCATTGAAACGGCTCTCCAAAATCTGCGGTGCTACCCAAGGCCATTCTCACGGGGCAAAAGGTGGCAACTGTATGCGGGGTGAGAATACCGGTTATGGACACCCGGCCAGACCGAAGTCTGCCCGCACACAGCCGCCATGACACATTGCAGACAGCGGACAAGCTGGCGGCGATTATGCGTGCACAGATACTGGATGACCATAAGTAGCAGGGTTCTCACACCCGATCGCCGAAGGTTCGACGACAGCCAGAGACTAGTGACCCGACGTCCGACGGACAACCTGAAAACCTTGTGGGAAGGTTCTGGTTATTTTGAAACAGATTTAAACGACTTCGAGTTATCGGCGGACCGACTGGCCTCATCGCGAGCAGGCTCGCTCCCACAGAAAGCAAAAGCTGCGCAGCTGCCCGCGGCGAAGCCGCACCACTCAACAATGAGCGCAAGCTCGAGTAGATTTTGATCTTGGAGCCCGTCGGCAGGCTGAGTGGAGTGATTGATCCGGGCGTGGGAGCGCAGCGACCGTCTGGCGCAGCCAGACACAGCGGAAGAAGGTGCAGCGAAGCAAACCGGAGCCGCTGCGCCAGGATCGATCCCGGAGCGAAGGAACCCCGAGCCCCAGCGAGCGGGCCGAACGTCAGGGCGAAGACCTTTTGGTTACTTTGGGCTGGGCCGGCATTCCGGCGTTTGCCAAAAGTGACCCGCCGTAAGGGCGGAACCGTAATCAGCGACACCAAAAAAAACGGATATTCACCCCAACCACCCAAAGCATGGTCGGCCCAAAGGCCGCCAAGTCAATGCGCCGTAACCCGCTGCCGCCCCGCCGAACTACCAGGAGAAAGCGCCAAAGCCAACTGCGTCCGATTATGCATATGCGTCAACCGCAACACCTGCGACACATACAGCTTCACCGTGTTCTCGGTAATCCCCAACTCACAGGCAATCTGATAATTGGTCTGCCCCTTGCCCACCAACCGCGCCACATCCAACTGCCTGGGCGATAACTGACTGAACACCGCTGGCACCTCGCCAGACTCAGACTCGCCCTCACTCACCACTGGCGCAGGCGAGCGCCGCACCTTGTCCAGATCCTGATAAAGGTCATCAATCGACTCGGACAAAAACTGCAACTTCTGATTCAAATGCCCCAGATGCAGATTCTTCTGTCGTTCCTGCAAAGCCAACTCCTGGCGCTGCACACCCTCGAGCAACTCTGCCAGCTCAATCGGCTTCTGATAGTAATCGGCGATCCCCGCACGCAACGCCTTGATCACATCCTGCTTGTCCGCGCGCCCGGTGAGCATGATCGCCTCGAACACCCGCTGTTTGCCGGCCAGCCGCTGCAACGCCTGGATCAACTCGATGCCGTCCATGTCCGGCATGTGCAAATCACTCAGCACCAGACCAATGTCCGGGTCAGCCCTGAACAGCTCGATGGCTTCGAGACTCGACTCGCACGGCACGCAACGGTAACCACTGCTCTCAAGAAACTCACAGAGTTCTTCGACGATCAGCGGCTGATCGTCGACCACGAGGATTTTTACCGCACTAGGCTTGTTCACGAACCACTCCATTTGCTCGGGTCAACGCTGACGATTCCTGCACTTTGGTGGCGTATTCGCCTGAATTGAAAGTAGACCCACTTTCCGACTATGTACATAGGACTAGTGGCACCCCGCGATCAGGTGATCCAGTACAGCGAGAGCACTACACCTACCCACACGAACGGCGCAAATGGCAGCTTTTTTGACTTGTCCGGAGCGAGATGGCGTACGTGCTCTCTAAGCCCTTGACCGATATGGGGCCAGACTTTTGGCGCAAGCAGCAGCCAAATCACGCTGGTTACTCCAGCACCGATAAACGCGCCAAGAACGAATATGCCGTTCGTCGCAAGAGCCAGGGCTGTCATTAATTTCACATCGCCGGCGCCCATGCGTCCCAAGGCGTAACCGGGCAGCGTCAGCAGCAAAGCAATCAGGCAGGCCCATCCACCCTGCCCTGCCTCGGCGCCCAACCAGGTGGTGCCGGTCGCCAGCAACCAGACCAGCGCCAGCGCGCCGACGCCCAACGTCAATGCGTTGGAAATACGCCGCTGCCGGGCATCTTGCGCGGCGCAGATCGCCAGCCAGATCAGAACAAGTGAAATCTGCATCCGCTGAAAGCCGTCCGTTTTGGCTGATTGATTCTATGCTGATACTACGCAGTGACTGTCAGGGTAGACGCACGCATGAAAAACGGCTTTCGCAGGTCGCAAAAAGGTGCGGTGGCGATCGAATTCGCCTTGGTGTTCATCATCTTTTTCGCAGTGTTTTACGGGCTGGTCAGCTACGGCCTGCCCTTCGTGATGATGCAATCGTTCAACCAGGCCACCGCCGAAGCGGTGCGCCGCAGCGTTGCGGTCGACCCGACCACGCCGAACTATTCGACGATGGTAGTCAACACCGCCAATGCCGCGCTGACCCAGCAACTGCAATGGCTGCCCTCGGCCTTGAATCTGGTGGTCGGGATCGACACCAGTGCGGCGTACGACGCGGGGACTGGCACCCTGACCGTCAGCGTCAATTACCCGGTGAGCAAGCTCAACCAGATCATGCCGTTTCTGGTGCTGCCGGGTATTGGCACGGTGCCCAATCTGCCCACGCACCTGACCGCCCGCTCGAGCCTGCAATTTTGACCGCCGGCGATAAGCTCTTCGGGCGTTTGCTCAAGCGTGCGCCCAGCGCTGTCCTTGAGCTGCCGGACCGCCTCGGCGCACCGCCCACCGGGCTGCATCTGTATTTGAATGGCGACGGCGAGGTGTTGCAGATCGCCGGCCCGCTGCGGCATTTGCTCGCCCAGCACAAACTCAACGACCAACCGTTGCCGCTCAGCGCCTATCTGCTGCCGCATAGCCTGCTGACCATCGAAGGTCAGCCGCGGGACTGGCACGGGCAATTGCTCGATCTCGACTTTCCCGGCCTGAATGATCAGCCGCTGCACTTGCGCGGGTGGGTGCAACCATTGGGTGACGGCTGGCTGCTGCAACTGCTCGACATCGCCGACCTGCTGCTCGAACGTCAGCAATCGCGCGACCGCGACGCCTGTCAGACCCTCGCCGCGCAGGTCAGCGATCATCTGCGCACCTGCAGCCTCACGCGTTTGCCGGCGGTGCTCGGCGAACAATTGCAGGCCATCGCCCAGCGCTGGCATATCCCCTGCCTGGCCGTGGCGCTGCTCGATGAGCAAGCTCAGGGCTGGCAGATTCATCAACAGTTTCGTGGCCACGATGCCCCGGATTTGTGGGAGGACGGCCAGTCATTGGGCACGCCGCTGGACAGCCTCAACGGCAGCGCGCCGCAACGCCTCGCGGGCCAGCAGGGCCGTTATGAGCACTCGCGATTGCGGGCCACCTTCGGCAACGCCAACGGTTTCGCCGTGCCCTACAGCAATGATCAAGGCGTGGTCGCGTGGCTGCTTTGCGGGTTTTACACGGTCGACAACTTGGCACCATGGCTGACCGATCGCGACTGGCTGTCCCTGGCCGGCGCACTGGCCGGGCCGTTGCTCAGCCGCTTGCGCGAGCAGCGCCATGTGCAATCGATGGAGCGTCTCGATTCCCTGCAACACCTGCTCGGTACCGGCTGGTGGGAAATCAGTGCCGACGGGCAGATTGCACTGGCGCCGTCACTGGCCTCGGCACTGGGCCTCAGCGACCGCACGCTGGCGGTGGAAGACTGGCTGCGGCTGTTCCATCCCGCCGACCGCGACGAGTTGCGCAGCCGTTTGCGCGCCCTGCAGTTGCAGGGCGAAGCGCTGACCCTGAGCGTGCGCCTGCATCAGGCGGAGGTCGGCGCAACCGCGACGTGGTATCGGATTCAGGGCCAGGTCAGTGGCACGGGTGAACACCGGCGTCTGGTCGGGTTCATGCTCGACATCAGCGACATCCAGAATCAACAACAGCGCGCCGCCGCAGCCCATGCGCGGCTGGATAATCTGATCGCCAGTTCGCCGGCAGTGATCTACGTGCAGCGCTATGCAGAAGGCGCGCTGGTTCCCGAATTTTTCAGCGCCAGCCTGCAACCCTTGCTGGGCTGGACGCTGGAAGATTGCGATGCAGCAACACTGGTCGAGCACGTCCATCCCGACGACCGTGAACTGTATTTCCAGCGCAACCGCCAGTTGCTGCGCGAAGGCTCGGTGCGTGCGCGTTATCGCTTGCGTGACCGCCGTGGCGAGTACCATTGGCTGCTCGATGAGGCAAAACTGCTGCGCAACGATCTCGGCCTGCCGGTCGAGGCGGTGGGCTTGTGGCTGGACGTCACCGACGCAACGCTTGCTGCCGAGCAGGTCCGCCAGAGCGAAGAGCGCTACCGGATTCTGGTGGAGGATTCGCCGGCAATGATCTGCCGGTATCGCCCCGACCTGATGCTGATCTTTGGCAACCGACCGTTGGCGACTTATCTGGAATGCACCCCGGAACAACTGCCCGGGGTTGATCTGGGTGGCTGGATGTCCGAGGAACAGCGCGGCGCTTTTGTGCAGCGGCTGAGCCAACTGACGCCGGAACAGCCAGTGAGTACAGCGGAAATCAGCCTGCAATTGCCCGGACGCGAACACGCCTGGTGGGTCTGGTCGGATCGCGGCGTGTTCGATGAGCAGGGACAGTTGATCGAAGTGCAGGCGGTGGGCCGCGACAACACCGAGGTGCGCCGCTCGCAACAGCAACTCACGCAAAGCGCGAAAATGGCCACCCTCGGCGAAATGGCCACCGGCCTCGCCCACGAGATCAATCAACCGCTGAACGTCATGCGCATGGCCATCGTCAACGTGCTCAAGCGCCTCGGCAACGGTGATGTGCAGGTCGATTACCTGACCGAAAAACTCAACCGCATCGACGCTCAGGTGCAACGCGCGGCGAAAGTGGTCGACCACATGCGCGTATTCGGTCGGCGCTCGGAAATCGAACAACAGTTGTTCAACCCGGCCCAGGCCATCGAAGGCACCCTGTCGCTGCTGGCCGAGGGCATGCGCGGTAAAGGTGTCGACCTGCGCATCAGCGAGACCGGTTTCGAAGCGCAGGTGCGCGGCTACGTCGATCAGTTGGAGCAGGTGCTGATCAATCTGATGGTCAACGCCCGCGACGCCCTGCTCGGCAAACGCGAGGGCGACTCAACGTTCAAGCCGTGGATTTCGATCTACGCCGAGCGCGACGAGGAAAGCGTGCGGCTGTGGGTCGAGGACAATGGCGGCGGTATCGATCCGCGTTTGCTGGAGCGGATCTTCGAGCCGTTCTTCACCACCAAGCCGATTGGCGTCGGCACCGGTCTGGGCCTGTCGGTGAGCTACGGCATCATCGCCAACATGGGCGGGCAATTGAGCGTGCGCAACTCCACGGAGGGCGCACGGTTCTGCATCGAATTGCCGATTGCCACGGATGATCAGATCACCAGATAGGCCTTGCCGGTCTGCCCGCAGGTCATGTTGGCGCCCACCTCGGTGTTCATCAGATTGATGCCCAGGCCTTTGAGCAGGTTGTTCAACAACGGGTCGAGCAGGGGGCTGATCAAACCGGTGACCACCGGCAACAAGCGGTTGCTGACGTCGCTGATCAACGAGGCCACACCGGTGACGATGGCGCCCAGCGGATTGCTGCCCACAGGTTTGTAGACGATCAGGTTGATGCCCGACAGGGTGTTCGCCAGGCTGCCGACGATGTTGCTGGTCGGCGCGGCGGACAGCAGGCTCGGCGGCCGTTTCAGATTGGCCGGGGTGGCGAAGGGTGTGGTGCTGGAGAACAGCAGATTCTGCGTGGTCTGCGCGACGCTGGTGTCGAGTTTCAGGGCGATGCCGCCGGCGCCGTACTGGACGTGGGAGGCGGCATCGCAACTGCCGATGCCGAGAATCTTGTGGCAGGTGATGATGCCGAGATCGACCAGCGGCAGCGGTGCCACCGTTGGTTCAGCGACTGAAGAGAACGCTGCGATGGGATCGATCTTGCCGAGTTTGAGATCAGCCAGAGAAGTCGTGGTGGCGGCAGTCAGGCTTTTGCTGCCGCTGTCGCCGGTCGGGCAGCGGTAATCGGTGACATAGCTTTTCGCCCCGCCGGCATCCAGCGCGATATCGATCCGCGGTGAGGGCAGCAGCTTCGGATCGAGCTGTTGGCAACCGGCGCCCAACAGGCAGAACACGGAATTGAGGGTGTCCACCAGATTCAGGCTCAACAGTGCATTGAGCGTCGGCGTCAGCGTACCGACCAGGCCCAGTACCGCATTCGTCAGCCCCGTGACTCCTGACAGCACCGGCAAATTCACCGACAGCAGCGTGCGCACCTGCGCGGTGCGCACATAAATCCGGTCCGGTCCCAACGGATCGGCCTTGGCCCGCGCCGGGTCGCCAATCGCCGAGAATTGCGGCGGCTCGATCACCTTCACCCGCACCGTGACACCGGCCAGCCCCAGCACGTTGACCGGCAAGGTCGCCGCCACCGCGCTCTTGCTGTTGGCCAGTTGCACCATGCCCTGCACCAGTTGCAGCAATTGCACATTGGCATCCAGCCCCGCCGCCGTAGTGCCGGTTTGCAGTTGCAGGATCTCGCCGAGTCTGACCGGTGCTGCATTGATGGCGGCGACCTGCAACTGGCCCAGCGCGGTGACCACTTGCGCAGTCGCGCCGTTGAGTTGCACCACCGTTGCGGCGGCCTGGATCAGCTGCGTCACCGTTGCCTGGGTGTTGAGCAACTGGGTGTAATTGCCGGCGCCGACATTGAGGTTGATTGCCAGTTGATCGAGGTATTTGAGCAGGTTGATATCGGTGTGCAGCAAGCCGTCCCAGCCCACCGCCGTGAGGTTGACGTTGCCGCCGAGCAGCCCGGAAAACAGCGGATTGAGGATGTTCGACTGCGCCGTGTCGATGCTGGCGAGGGTGCTGCGGATATTCAGTTGGGCGACGGTCGGCTGCGGTTTCGCGGCAACTGCCGAAGCATTGAGTGTGGTGTTGAGGCTGACCGGTGTAGCGCTGAACAACGCCCGCACACCACCAGCAAAACTGCTGGTGACCGTACGACTGGCGGCGACTTTGACTGCGCTTGATTGCGTGGCATCGACAGTGAAACTGCGCATACCGCTGGCAGCGGTGGCCAGTGTGCCGCAGGTGGTGGCGAGTGTATTGGCGGCGTCCACCACGTAACCGTTGCGCAGTGCACTCTGCCCGGCATAACTGGCGGCGGTCAGCCCGGGCATGCAATTGCCGCCGCGACTGACCGCTTCGAGGGCGGCGGTATCCACCACCCGCTGCAATTTGCGCTGTTCCATGTACAGGCGACCGCTGTCGACCACCAGCAACATCATCACCAGCGCCAGACTCAGAGTGGCAGCCGCCATCAAGCCGATCGCCCCGCGTTGCCGGGCCGGGCCGTTGCCTTGCGATCCTGGCGACATGGCGCACTCCTTTGCCGGCGCAGTGCCGAGCTACCTGCGTTGGTAAAAAGGAGTGTAGACACGGTGGAGCAAGCGCGCTGGCGCCGCGTCATTTAGAGGGCTACCGCCCACTGTGGGAGCGAGCTTGCTCGCGAAAGCGTCAGCTCAGGCAATCAAGATGTTGAATGCACCGCCGCCTTCGTGGGCAAGCCCACTCCCACAGGGATTTGCGCTGGGCCGAGGCCATCGGTTCAACACCGAAACCTGTGGGAGCGAGCCTGCTCGCGAAAACGCCAGATCAGACAATCAAAATGTTGAATGTACCGCCGCCTTCGTGGGCAAGCCCACTCCCACAGGAATCTGCGCTGGGCCGAGACCGTCGGTTCAACACCGAAACCTGTGGGAGCGAGATTGCTCGCGAAAGCGCCAGATCAGGCAATCAAGATGTTGGATGCACCGCCGCCTTCGTGGGCAAGCCCACTCCCACAGGGATTTGCGCTGGGCCGAGGCCATCGGTTCAACACCGAAACCTGTGGGAGCGAGCCTGCTCGCGAAAGCGCCAGATCAGGTAATCACGATGCTGAATGTACCGCCGCCTTCGTGGGCAAGCCCACTCCCACAGGGATTTATGCCGGGTTGAAGATCATTCGTTCAACACCGAAACCTGTGGGAGCGAGCCTGCTCGCGAAAGCGCCAGATCAGGCAATCACGATGCTGAATGTACCGCCGCCTTCGCGAGCAGGCTCGCTCACACAGGGACGGTTCAGAGCGGTTCAACGCGGTGGATAGTTGGCCAGGATCCGTGCCACGGTCTCGCGAATGGCATTGCTGCGATCGGCCGGATTCGGGCGGCTGCTGAGCATTTGTTCATCGCTGCCACGCCACACCAGTTTGCCGTCCTTGCCGTCGAGCAGGTCGATCTGAATGGTCGCGACCTTGTAGGTGATGTTGCGCGTTTCGTTGTACATCGGCGCGCCCCAGTAGCCGTTCCACGGGCCGCCCCAACCGCCGCCGTAATTGGTCGTCACCTGTTGCTGCCGGTCCTCGACGATCAGGTAGGTCTGCACGCTCAGATCACCCTTGCCGCCACCAGCAGCCGGGCGCAAACCGCGCTGATCGAGTTGATCGGACACCGCCTGGCGAATGCGCTGTTCGGTCAGGTCACTCTTGATGCGCGGATCATCGGGGCGGTATTGCAGGGCCGGGTCTTTCCAGCTCCAGCTGCGATAAGCGGCGAAGTCGCGGCTGGCGTCGAAGTCGTGATTGACCTGATTGGCGGCGCAGGCACTGAGCAGCGCGGCAACAGCGAGTAGAGCGAGACGGCGGAACATGATTTTTCTCCGGGTGAAGACATGAACCTGCTGACACGACGTCAGCTGGGAGGATACGCCGCCATGGCTTTTTCCACAGCCTCGCGGATCGCATCGGCGCGTTCGATCTGATTGCCCTGGGTGCCGGTCTCGGCGCTGGCGCTCCACACTGGCTGACCATTGCCGGCATCGAACAGATCGACCCGCACCACCACGACCTGCTCTTGATAGGTGCGCATGACCGGCACGCTGTTGTACATGCCGTAACCGCGACCATAACGATCATAGCCGCCGTATCCACCGTAGTAGCCGTAGTCGTCGCGAACCTGACGCAATCGGGTTTCCAGACGCAGGTCGGCGCTGACCAGCAGGTCCGCCGGGCGGTTGTCGCGCATCGGCCGCAAGCCGCGCTGGTCGAGAGCGTTGCTGACCGCCTCGGCCACCTGCGCCGAGTCGGCCCACGCCGTGCCCGGTGGTAACTGCCCGTCGCGCCAGGCCCAATTGCGGTAGCGCCCGTAATCACGCGGCGGCGCCGGGTAGGCGCTGCGGTCGAAGATGGTGGCGGCCTGCGGCGGTGCCGGTGGCAACGGCCGTGACTGGGCCACGTAGGGGTTGCTGCCTTGGCAGGCGGCCAACCCCAGACTCATCAGCAATAACCCGCATTGAGCTTTCATGTCGCGCTCCGCTCAGATCGGCCGGCAGATCCAGTGCAAGTAACGCCCAAGCCCGGCGAAGCCTGGGTGACGACGGTGCGCAAGTTCCATTTCCAGCAAGTCCGCCAGTTCGGCGCGGGCCTGGAATTCCACCGGCATGTAGTCGTGAAATACCCGTACGCCGCTCTGACTTTCGACCTGCCACATTCCGGCGAGTTGCGTTGCCAATTCCCGCGGGTCGAGAGGCTGCTGCGGGGTCAGGCTCTGCTTCTCGCCGGCCATGACGTTCTTGCGCATTTTCTTGAAATGGCCCTTGAGCAGATTGCGATAAATCAACGCATCACGGTTGTAGAACGCAAGCGACAGCCAGCCGCCGGGCTTGGTCAGTTGATGCAGCACCGGCAGGATCGCATGGGGCTCGGCGAGCCATTCCAGCACGGCGTGGCAAATCACCAGATCGTAGGGCTCGGCGAGCTGGCCGAGCAGTTCCTGCCATGGCGCCTGAATGAATGTCGCGGTTTGCCCGGCTTCGGCAAAACGCTGGCGTGCGCCTTCCAGCATCGGTTCGGCCGGTTCGGTAAAGGTGACGTCATGGCCGCGCTCGGCCAGCCACAGCGACATGTGCCCAAGGCCACCGCCGATATCCAGCACGCGCAGCGGGCGATCCGGCAAGGCCTCGGTCAGGTCGGCCTGCAACACGGCGAGGCGAATCGCGCCTTTGGCGCCGCCGTAGATTTTTTCGGCGAAGCGCGTGGCCAACTGATCGAAATGACGGTCGCTCATCAGCTGAACCGCCGTTCGCTGTCGGCGAGCTTGGCCCGCACCACTTCATTCATGTCCAGACCCAGCTCGCTGCACAGCAGCAACAGATACAGGACGATATCGCCGACTTCCTGCCCGGCATGCGCGAGTTTTTCCGTCGGCAACTGGCGCGACTGGTCTTCTGTCAGCCACTGGAAGATTTCCACCAGCTCGGCCATTTCCACGCTGGCGGCCATGGCGAGGTTTTTCGGGCTGTGAAATTGCCGCCAGTCATTGCGGTCGCGAATGGCGTGCAGGCGTTCGGTCAGTTCAACAAGGTTCATCGGGCTCTCCTGAAGACGCATAGCTTCGGGTGGATACCCACCGAAGGCAAGGGTGCAGGTGAACTAATGTGGGAGCGAGCCTGCTCGCTCCCACACATGATCCGGGCAAACCTTCTATCATGCAGGGAACTCGGCCGCCCTCGGCGTGGCCCAAGGCTCAGCTCTTTCATCAGGGATGCACACATGCGTGTAGAAAGCTTTTTCGAATGGCTCGGCCAGGCACTCGGTTCGGTCATCCGCTTTATCGTCGATGGCCTCAGTGGCCTGTTCAACATGCTCAGCAATGCCGGCGGCAACTTTGTCGACGGCCTCGCGCAGACGCTGGGGATGGACACCTCGATCATCAGCATCATCGCGCTGATTGTCGGTTTGATGCTGCTCTGGTCGGCGATCCGGGCGTTCATGAACGCGTCGATCATTGCCGGGATCATCTGGTTGCTGCTGGGGTTGTGGTTGCTGAGCTGGATCATCCATTAACCCACCGCCCCCTGTAGGCCCTCGCCTGCTCGCGATCGCGGTATGTCATTCGAAGCTTGTGTGACTGAACGGGCGCTATCGCGAGCAGGCTCACTCCTACAGTGAATTGCGTTAATCGCTACAATCCCCGCTCCCCCAAGGAGCCTGCATGTCCTCTCTGATTACCGACTGGCGCGACCGCCCGACTCACCGCAAGGTCTGGGCGCTCGCCGCGCCGATGATTCTTTCCAATATCTCCGTGCCGCTGGTGGCGCTGGTCGACAGCACTGTCATCGGCCACCTGCCGCATGCCCATCAACTCGGCGCGGTGGCGGTCGGCGCCAGTCTGTACACCTTTCTCGCTTGGGCGATGGGTTTTCTGCGCATGGGCACCACCGGTTTTGCCGCGCAGGCTGCCGGGCGCAGCGATGGCGCGGGGTTGCGGCAGATTCTCTTGCAGGGCCTGTTGCTGGCACTGGGCTTGGCCGTCGTGCTCGGCGGCCTCGGCGTGCCGCTCAGCGGCGTTGCGCTGCACTTCATGCAGCCATCGGCTGAACTGGATCAGCTGACCCGGGCGTTTTTCCACACGCGCCTGTTCGGCCTGCCCGCCGCGCTGGCGACCTATGCACTGGTCGGCTGGTTCCTCGGCACGCAGAACGCGCGGGCGCCGCTGGCGATTCTGCTGAGCACCAACCTGATCAACATTGTGCTCAATCTATGGTTCGTCATCGGCCTGGACTGGGGCGTGGTCGGCTCGGCGCGCGCTTCGGTAATCGCCGAATGGAGCGGTGCCCTGCTCGGCCTGTGGCTGACGCGCACGGCGTTGCGCGCCTATCCGGGGCAGATCATCTGGTCAGCACTGAGAGTCTGGCAGAGCTGGCGCCCGCTGCTGGCGGTCAACCGCGACATCTTTATCCGCAGCCTCGCCCTGCAATCGGTGTTTTTCCTGATCACCGTTCAAGGCGCGCGGCTCGGCGATGCGACCGTAGCGGCCAACGCGCTGCTGCTCAACGGCCTGCTGCTGACGGCCCACGCACTCGACGGACTGGCGCACGCCGTTGAAGCCTTGTGCGGGCATGCCATCGGCGCCCGGGATCGCCTGGCCTTGCGTCGATCGCTGGTGGTGGCCGGCGGCTGGTCGTTGATTGCCAGCCTCGGATTCGCCGTGCTGTTTCTGCTCGCCGGGCACCTGTTCATCGAGATGCAGACCGACATCCAGAGCGTGCGCGACACGGCGTTCGTCTACCTGCCCTACCTCGCCGTGTTACCACTGATTGCGGTGTGGAGTTACCTGCTCGACGGCCTGTTCATCGGCGCTACACGCGCGCGGGAAATGCGCAATGGCATGCTGCTGACGGTGTTGTTGCTCCTGCCGTTCGCCTGGTTCTTGCAAGCACTGGGCAATCACGGCCTGTGGATATCTTTCCTGCTGTTCATGGTCTTGCGCAGCCTGACCCTCGGCGCGCAAGCCCTGTGGCTGAAACGCAGCGATGGCTGGTTCAGCGGCAAGGCTCACTGACGGCATCAGTCAGTCCGCCGCACCCCACTGCCGACGCAGATGATCGAGGCGCTCCTGCTGGGTCAGACCCGCCGGTGGAGCAACCAGCACCGCGCGCGGATGCAGCAGGCGCAGCCACAGCCAGCCGTCGAGCACCGCGCGATCACTGAAACCCAGCGCCAGACCCTGTTGCACATGCACAGCGATCGTCTGGTAATCGGCGCACAGGGATTGGCACCAGCGCCAGATGTGTTGTTCCAGCAGACAGGTTTGCAGGCGCTCACGCTGGCGCCGGGTCAGGCTTTCTTCGATGCCCAGCGGTTCGACGAGCAGGCCGGGATTGCGCAGCTGTTGCCAGCCCTGACTGCCGATGGCGCGGTCAGCCCAGGTACCCCCAAACCAGCGCAACTGGCGGATTGGCCCGAGCCAGCGACTCAGTTGCGCGGCATCGCAGGCATCGAAGAAATAGCTGGCGGTCTGCCGGTTGTAATAGCTGAGCAAGGCCCGGTGATTCAAGCCGAATGAGACGGTGAGCATGCGTTGCAAGTGGCTGATCAGCTGCTGCGCCGGTATTTCGCAGCTCAGCAGCAGCCCGCGCCAAGTGTCCGGATCGCGCAGGCACAAGGCGGTCAATGCCGGATTCTCACGCAAGTCGACAAGAACCGGGCCGTGCTCGCTGACCGGTTGAAATTCGGTACCGTCGAACAACCGGTGCCGCTGCACATCGGCAAAGCCCTGCCGCAACGTCAGCAGGGCGCGTGACGCGTCAGGGGTATCGAGTAACAGCCATTGCGCCATAGGCTCAAGCGCCGCGCCGCTCATCTTGCGCTGCTCTGATCAAGCGCGGTCAACAGCCGGCAACTGCACACGGACTCGGCACAGTGGTTGAAGCTCCCACCTCCCGGCATCAGGCACAGCAGCAGCAACGGCTCGCCGGACTGCAACAGCTGCTGCAACCCATCGCTCACCAGCAACTCCGGCAACGGGAGATCGTCCTCAACCGTATCCTCCACCAGCGCCGGAGGCTGGAGAACGCCGCTGACCATCGGCTGATCGGGGTCGCCTTCGAGGAAACTCACCACGACCTCCACACCATCGGCCAGCGCCGCTGATGGCAACTCGCTCAGGGTTGGTGCGAGCGGTAGCCAGCAATGGCTCGGCGCTGCGCCTTCGCCCTGATACAGCCAGTCAAATTGCACCGCGACCGGCCGCGAGCGATCGGGTTGCGCTTCATCGACCGAAACCACCCAGGCACGCTGCAGGCTGTGCATGCGTTGCTTGGCTGGCGTCGCGGCGGGCGCAAAGACGGGCACCCGCGCGGCCGCGAACAGGCGATTACCGTAGGGCGGTTCGAGAGACTGATCGGCACGGTGCTCGATGCGGGTCAGCAACCATGGGCGGTTGCATTCGATGAAGGGATGGCCGTCCAACGGCAACCACTGACCGCTGCGCAGGGCGGACAAATCGCTGTGGCCTTCGGCATTCGGTCCGCGCTGGCCGGCCTGTGAATCTTCTTGCAGCTGCCATTGGCGTACGGCTGGAGTGACGCAAAGGTGGTCATGCTCGCCCTGATAGCGCGCGACGTCTGCCTGCGGCATCCGCGTCGGATCATCGCCCAATACCAGACAATGCCTGTCGCGGTGATGCTCGAAGTAATAGTGAATACGCGCCTCTGCGCACACGCGCTGGAGCAGTTGCAGATCGGATTCCCGGTATTGCGTGCAGAAGGTGCGGGCCGGGTAGTCGCTGTGCAGGTCGAAACGTCGTTGCAGCCCGACGATGCCGTGCTCACGCAGGACCTGGTCGATGATCTGCGGCACGGAGCGGCCGCTGAATATGCGCTGGCTCAAACGCAGGTCGAGGCAGTCGAGCCTGGGCCCCAGACGCACGCGACTCAAGCGCAGGCCATGACTGTGCTCATGCTGGACAAGGCTGTGCAGTTGCCCGTGCACACCCTGGCCGGGCGGGCCGAAGCACAGGAACGCAGAACGATGCAGCAGGCCGGCAAGATCCAGATGCGGATCGTCGATCACCACATCGATCTCGAAGACAAAGGGTTCGCTGAGCGCTTCCCTTCCGGTAAAGGCGAGAACTTCGAAGGGGTCGGACAGGCCCGCTACATCGAGACGAAACGACGACTCGTTGACTGGATCGAACATGGGCGGATCTCTACAGGAGGGGCGGCCGGGGATTCTCGCCGAGAGGCATGGCCGAGTAGAGAGGCGAAGTACAACTTAGGAAATGACCTACGCGAAAAGCAGACCAGATGAGTTTGCTGACCGTGATCGCACAGGTTTTCGTGAAAAAATCAGGAGATATCCCACCGGGTTGTCCGAATTTTCCACAGCTTGCGGAAAAAAATCGGACAACCCGGGCGGAACGCTATCGGGTCTCAGGAAGACAGATAGGAGGAGCGGGTCAGGCCCAGACGCAAGGCATCGAGGAACTGCGTGCGCTCGCTGGCACTGATCCGGGCACTGGCGCACTTGTCGCGGTAGTGGGTCATCAGTTCTTCCGGCGACAAGTGCACGTAACGCAGCATGTCTTCGATGGTGTCGTGGGTCTCGATACCGGCGTGGTACACGCTGCCGTCGGCGTTCTGGTAGATGTTCACCGAGTCGGTGTCACCGAACAGGTTGTGCATGTCACCGAGGATTTCCTGGTAGGCGCCGACCAGGAACACGCCCAGCAGGTAATCTTCGCCTTCATTCAACGCGTGCACCGGCAGGCTGGTTTCGATGCTCTGCTCGTCGACGTACTGGTTGATCTTGCCGTCGGAGTCGCAGGTCAGATCCTGCAGCACCGCACGGCGCAGCGGCTCTTCGTCGAGGCGATGCAGCGGGATGATCGGCAACACCTGATCGATCGCCCAGGTGTCCGGCAGGCTCTGGAACACCGAGAAGTTGCAGATGTACTTGTCGGCCAGCTTGTCGTTGAGTTCGTCGAGCACCTGGCGGTGCGAACGCTGACGCGCCTTCAGCGAGTTGTGCAGGCGACGGCACACGGCGAAGTAGCATTGCTCGGCCAGGGCTTTTTCCGCCAGGGTCAGCTTGCCATCGGCATACTGCGCGGCGACGTCGCTCATGTAGTGGGTGGCGCGCCAGTAGGTTTCGGTGACCATTTCGATGTCGGTCGGGCCAAGCAGATCGACCAGCCATTGCACGGTTTCCGGCAGGCTTTCCTTGTTCTCGATCAGCGGGATCTCGTCGTTGTGTTTCTCGACGTCGGTGACCTGCACCACCAGCATCGCGTGGTGCGCAGTCAGCGAACGGCCGCTTTCCGAGAAGATGTGCGGATGCGGCAGGCTCTGCGCGTCGCAGAATTCCTTGAGCATGCCGACCACGACACCGGCGTAATCGTCCATGTCGTAGTTGATCGAACTGGCGTTGCGCGAGTGGGTGCCGTCGTAGTCGACACCGAGGCCACCGCCAACGTCGATGTGATCGACCGGCAGACCGAGGTTGCGCAATTCGCCGTAGTAACGGATCGCTTCCTTGAAGCCGTGCTGGTAGTCAGCGAGGTTGGCGATCTGCGAACCCATGTGGAAGTGCAGCAGGCGGATGCCTTGATCGAGGCCGGCGCCACGGAAGCGCTCGACCACCGACAGCAGTTGCGCCGCCGACAGACCGAATTTGGATTTCTCACCACCGGTGTCCGCCCACTTCGAGGAGGCCAGCGACGACAGCCGCACGCGCAGACCCACCTGCGGCTTGACCTTCAGCGAGGCGGCTTCTTCGATCACCAGGCCGACTTCGGATTCTTTCTCGATGACGATGAACACGTTGTGGCCGAGCTTCTGGCCCATCAGCGCGAGGCGGATGAACTCGCGGTCCTTGTAACCGTTGCAGACGATGGTGCCGCCCTTCGGCGCCAGCGCCAGCACCGCCAGCAGCTCAGGCTTGGAGCCGGCTTCCAGACCGATGGAGACGTTCTGGGTGGCGATGATGTTCTCGATCACCGCTTCCTGCTGGTTGACCTTGATCGGGTACAGCGCGGTGTATTTGCTCTGGTATTCCAGGCGCTCGATGTTGGAATCGAAAGCGCCGGTCAACTGACGGACACGGTCTTGCAGGATGTCAGGGAAACGCACCAGCAACGGCAAGGACAAACCGCTCTTGCGCAATTGGTCGACTTGCTCGAACAGGTCGATGGGCGAGCTGCTCGGGCCGTTCGGACGTACTTCGACGCGACCGGCTTCATTGATCGCGAAATACCCGGCCCCCCAATGGCGAATCCCGTAAACGCTGCGGCTGTCCGCAACTGTCCATTGGCTGCCATCGTCTTTACGTGTGCGTCGTACGGACATCGAAGTCCCCTATAAAGAAGTCAGAGTGCGTCGCCTGAAGTGCAGGCCGGCGCAGTCTAAAGAATGAAAATGACGGTTCGTCAGTGCGGCGGTAGACCGCACTGACTGCGTGGAGTTTAGAAACCGGTCATGAACAGGCTCTGTGAAAACCATGGCAACGACGCCGGATCCGAGAACACTCGAAGCCGGATCAAGCCGCCGGAGGGTTTCACAGAGGCTGCTAGCCGCCGGACTTCTTCGCTTTGAAACCGTGCTTGATCAGCTCTGCCAAGAGTAGCTCGACGTGATCGCCCTGGATTTCGATGATGCCGTCCTTCAGCGCCCCGCCAGTGCCACAACGTTTTTTCAACGTCGTCGCCAGCTCCTTGAGCGCGTCTTCGGCCAGGGGCACGCCGGTGATGGTGGTCACCGTCTTGCCGCCACGCCCTTTGCTTTCGCGACGCACGCGGGCAATGCCGTCACCGGCCGGGATCACGGTTTGTTTGCAGATACAGGCGTCCACCGGTTTGCTGCATTCCGGGCAATGACGACCTGCGTCGGTGGAAAATACCAGGCCGCCCAGGGCGGCGAAGGATGCGGCTTTCTTGGCCACCGGCAATCCTCTCGGGAGGACAAAGACTGATCGCAACCTTGGGCAAGGTCAGCGACCGCGAAGCCCCACTCAGGCAGGGGCAGCGCTACTGCATCGGCGCTTATGGGAAGCGTTCGGTGCAGTTTGAAAAGGTCGCGCAGTGTAACGGCAAAAATCGCGATTGCTAAGTGCCAATCGGCGCCAATTCATGTGTTCTTTGCGACGTTGCTTTGCTGCGCCTTGAGATAGCGCTTCAGCGCGGCCAGAGAGTCCGGGCAATACGGCTTTTCGCTGATTTCGCGCATGACCTGCTCGACGGGAATGAAGCGCGCTTCAAGGACCTCTTCCGGCTGCAGTTTCAGCGGCCCGTCCCACACGGCGGAAAACGCCGAACACCATAGACGGTTGCCAGTGTCTTCGAAGTAGAAGTGATCGTGAGCGGTGAGTTCGACGCCGCTGACGCCCAGCTCTTCCTCCAGCTCGCGCGCCGCCGACTCGGCGTAGCTTTCGTCAGCCTGGACCATGCCGCCTGCGGCAACATCCCAGTACCCGGGGTAAATCGCCTTGCTCAACGTGCGCCGGTGCACGCACAGCTCACCGGCGGAATTGAACAGCATGATGTAGGTGCCCCGGCCAATCAGACCGCGCTCGCGCAAATCGGAGCGCACCAGCGCGCCGAGCAGGTTGTCCTGCTCGTCGACCCAAGCGATCTGTTCGGCGTCCGAGGCGGCGCGATGGGCCGCCTCTCTGGTTGTTTGACTCACGAATCAGCCCTGATTGAGCAGTTGACGCAAATCGATCACCGCCGCGTTGGCCCGGGAAATGTAATTGGCCATGACCAGCGAGTGGTTGGCCAAGACGCCAAAACCGCTGCCATTGAGGATCATCGGGCTCCACACCGGCTCTTGCGAAGCCTCCAGTTCACGAATGATCTGGCGCACGCTGACGGTGGCGTTCTTCTTCGCCAGCACATCGGCGAAATCGACTTCGATGGCGCGCAGCAGATGCGACAGCGCCCAGGCCTGACCGCGTGCTTCGTAGAACACGTTGTCGATTTGCATCCACGGGGTTTCCACGACTTCTTCGTCAACCTGCGGCACTTCGCCAACTGCCGGAACTTCGGTCTTCAGCGCGGTATTGAGCTTGACCCGACCGACACTGGCCGACAGGCGTTGCGACAACGAACCGAGACGGGTGCCTACGTCGCCCAGCCAGTTGTTGAGGTTGTCCGCGCGGGCGTAAAACAGCGCGTTTTTCTGATTCGGATCCGACAAGCGCGACTGATAGCGGCTCAGGGAGTTGATACCTTCCTGGTATTCCGACTCGCTGGACGGCAGCACCCAGCTTTTGTTGTCGAAGTTGAAACGCGGTTCGGCCTTGGCCAGATCGGCGTCTTCGGCGGACTGCGATTGCGAACGAGCAAAATCCTTGCGCAGGGCACGGGTCAGGTCACGCACCTGCACCAGCACGCCGTATTCCCAGCTCGGCGTGTTGTCCATCCACAGGCCCGGCGGGAAACGATCATTGGAAATGTAACCGCCCGGCTTGTTGAGCAAGGTGCCGGCAACGGTCTTCAGGGTTTCGACCGTGGTGTAGCCGACCACCATTTGCTTGCCCTCTTTCTCGGCAGCGACCTGGGCGTTCTGCGCCACCGGAAACAGCTCCGGTTCCTGGCTCCAGTACCAGCCCAGCGCGATGGTGACCAGCAAATACAGACCGACCACTGTGGCCAGCGCCCGGCTGAACAGCAGCCCGCCGACATAGCTGCGGGTGGCCGACTTGGGCTCGGCGGCACGTTCAGGCGCGCTGCCCGCGCGGTTTTTCCAGTCCAGCATGGCGATATCCTTTCAATCACTTGGGTTCAACGGTTCGACCACAACCATACAACAACGTGCCAAGGCCGGGCACCCGTCGCTAACGATAAGCCGCAAATGGTGCGGCCGGATGACGCTTCGCCACACACTAAGGGATTCCCTGATACGGCAACGCCAGCAACGCAGTGCACTCCGATCTGGATTCGGCCCGAGCAGCGATGGAGAATTCCCGACGCCCCTGCCCCCACCTTCAAGTCGGGCGCCCGGATTTCGGGCATCGAACTGACCTGCAAGTGCATGAGAAAACCGCCCGGTCAGAAACTGAATCGTGTCGTCCAGCAGATTATTGACGTACGACACTCGTCTAAGGGAAAAGAGGTGCTAGCATAGAGCCACCAGTCGATCTCAGCATGCACCCTAACTAGTAGTCAGGATATGACCGAGCCAGAAGACCCCAGCCGTGAGCGTCTCAAGCACCACTTTGCCCAGCGGGTAATTCATCAGGCACGTCAGATTCTTGAGATATGGCAGCGCCTGCAACGCAGTGAGTGGTCCACCGTCGATCTCGCCGAACTGAGCGAGGCGAATCTGCGTCTGCTGCGTTTTGCCGAGCGTTTCGAACAGCCGGAACACACCCAGCTGGCGCATCACATCAGCCAGTCGCTGCAAGCGGTGGATGCCAACCGTGGGCGCCTCAGCAGCGGCCTGATCACTGATCTCAATCGTTTGATGCAGCGCCTGTCGCGCACTGGCCTGCGCCATGGCGATCAGCTCGACCAGACGTTCCTGCCGCCGCTGCGCAAGCCGATCTACGTAATGTTGCAGGATCACGACCGCGCCGAGCGGCTGGCCAAGCAGCTCGAATTCTTTGGCCTGAGCGCACAGGCGCTGGACAGTGTGGCGGCGTTTCGCTCGTCGATGGTCGAGCGTTTGCCCGCGGCTATCGTCATGGACGTGGATTTCAGTGGCCCCGGCATCGGCCTGAAACTCGCCGCCGAAGCTCAGGTCGGCCTCGAAGAACCCCTGCCGCTGCTGTTCTTCAGCCTGCACGAAACCGACACCCCGACCCGCCTCGCCGCTGTGCGCGCCGGTGGCCAGGAATTCCTCACCGGCACGCTCGAAGCGTCGAGCCTGCTGGAAAAAATCGAAGTGCTGACCTGCGTCGCCCAGTACGAGCCCTATAAAGTGCTGATCATCGACGACTCGCGCGCCCAGGCCCTGCACACCGAGCGCCTGCTCAACAGCGCCGGGATTGTCACCCGCACCTTGATCGAACCGATTCAGGCAATGGCCGAACTGGCGGATTTCCAGCCGGACCTGATCATCCTCGACATGTACATGCCGGCCTGCACCGGCACCGAGCTGGCCAAGGTCATCCGTCACAACGACCGCTACGTCAGCGTGCCGATCATTTACCTGTCGGCCGAGGATGATCTGGACAAGCAGCTCGACGCTATGAGCGAGGGCGGCGATGACTTCCTGACCAAGCCGATCAAGCCACGCCACCTGATCACCACCGTGCGCAACCGCGCCGCGCGGGCGCGCAATCTCAAGGCGCGGATGGTTCGCGACAGCCTCACCGGCCTGTACAACCACACGCACATTCTGCAATTGCTCGAAGACTGCTCGTTCCGTGCGCGCCGCGAGAACAAGCCGCTGAGCTTTGCCATGCTCGACATCGATCACTTCAAACGGGTCAACGACAGTCACGGCCACCCGATGGGCGACCGTGTGATCAAGAGCCTGGCGCTGTTTCTCAAGCAGCGTTTGCGCAAGACCGACTTCATCGGCCGTTACGGCGGCGAAGAGTTCGCCATTGTCATGCCCGACACCGATATCGACGCAGCGCACAAAGTGCTCGACGAAATTCGCCAGCGCTTTGCCGAGATTCACTACCCGGCGCAGCCGCAGGATCTGTGGTGCACGTTCAGTGCCGGCGTGGTGGAAATGTGCGATGACTCCGACAGCCTGATAATGGCCAGCCAGGCCGACGAGGCGCTGTACCGCGCCAAAGGTGCCGGACGCAATCGGGTGCAGACCGCGCGACAATCAAAGCAAAGTGCCACTTTTTCATCGGAATCCACTGATTCGGTCATAACCTTGTAATGGAACCGCAATAAATTCAGGCGCTTACCATTCCTGCCGTTGGTAGCCGTCATGCGCCTGAAGTTGCTCACCAATCTCAACACTCTGCTGCTGGTCGCCGTCTGCGTGGCCCTTGGCGCCACGCTGTGGTGGTCGCAAAAAGCCCTAGAACGCCCCTATCTCTTGATGGAGCGTTATCTGGGGCTGTCGCAACAATTTCAGAATGAAGTGGCGCGCAACGTCGAGGATTACCTCGCCAGCGGTGACGCGCTGCGCCTGAGCAGCGCCGCTCAGGCCATCGACAGCGTGCAGAAACAACTGGATGAATTGCCTCCGCCGCTGGCCGACACCGTGCGGCCAAGTCTGACGAGCCTCGATGAATTCAGTAAAACCGACCTGCTCGCCGCCGGCAAACTGGCCGGCGATCCGCAGGCGCTACTGTTGCAGGCCGAACGTGAACTCAGCGCCAGCCTCGACCAGCTCAATACCTATGCCAATGGCAATGCGGCCTACCTCGCGCCACTGCTCGCCGCGTCGCAGCACTTGGGCAAACTATCGCTGGCGCGAGACAAACTGGTCAGCAGCGGGCGCAGTGAACTGGCTGCCGATGTCGAGCGCGAAGTGGGCAACATGCGCGCCCAGGCCGAGTCCATCGATGCCCTGCCCTTGCTCGGTGTGGTCGCCAGCAACGAATCGAGCAGTGACGATTTCGCCGCGTTGATGGGCATCGAAAACACCGACAAAGCCGCCGCCGAAGATGCCGGTATCGCCCTCAAGCGCGAACTGAACAGCTTGCTTGGCCGCTATCCGGCAGAACTGGCGCGCACCCGCGAGCAGATCCAGAAACGCGCCGACCTCAGCGCCGCCACCCATGAGAAAATCGCCAGCGTGCAACACGCCATCGCAGGCCTTGAACCGGTGGTGCGCGCACAGCACGGGCAGATCCAGGGCGAAGTGCGCCTGATGCAAGGCGTGATGATCGGCCTGATTCTACTGATCGCCCTGCTCATCGACACCTTGCAGCGGCGCCTCGCCCGCACCCTGACCAACCTCGCCCCGGCGCTGTCGACCTGGGCCGAGGGCGATTTCAGCCAGGATATTCAACTGGGCAAGACCAATCGCGAATTGCACGACATCGAAGCCTCGCTCAATCGCTTGCGCGCCTATCTGGTGGATCTGGTCGGCACCATTCGCGGCAACGCCGAGCAAGTCGCAGGCAGCAGCCGCACCCTCGCCGAACTGAGCAATGACTTGCACAGCGGCGCCGAGCATCAGGCAGGTGACACTGCGCTGATTCGCGACTCGCTGGGTGAACTCGAGGCGACCATTCAGCAAGTGGCCGGCGATGCCCGCCAGGCTGCGGACGCCAGCCGTCATGCCGGACTGGCCGTCGAGCATGGCCAGACGGTGATCGGCCAGAGCCTCACCGGGTTGCATGCGCTGGTTGGTGAAGTTCAAGGCAACGCACAGATGATCGAACATCTGGCGGAAGAGTCGGCAACCATTGGCGGCGTGCTGACGGTAATTCGTTCGATTGCGGATCAGACCAATCTGCTCGCCCTGAACGCGGCGATCGAAGCGGCCCGCGCCGGGGAAATGGGCCGTGGTTTTGCCGTGGTCGCTGAAGAAGTGCGCTCGCTGGCACAACGCACCGCCGGGGCCACGGCAGAAATCCAGACACTGATCGCAGGCCTGCAGACCGCCGCCCGGCAATCGGTCGAAGGCATGCGCGCGCAGGTCGAACACGCCGAAGCCACGGCCAATCAGGCGCAGGCGGCCGACGGCGCATTGGACAAAATCGTCGGTGCGATCCAGACCATCGCCGACACCGCCGTGCGCATCGCCGATGTCACCGCGCAGCAAAGTGGCGCGGTCAGCGAGATCCGCGATCACAGCGAGCGCATTCATCAATTGGGTGGGGATAACTTGCTGCGCATCGGCCAGGGCCGCGAACAGGGTGAGAATCTGTTGGTTCTGGGCGGCCAATTGCATACGGCCGTTCAGGCTTTCCGCGTCTGACAAACCGCTATCGCGAGCAGGCTCACTCCTACTTTGGAATGCATCTCCCTGTGGGAGCGAGCCTGCTCGCGAAGAGGCCCATGGCACCACCACTAATGACCGGATCAGCTCACTCGGTCACAAATTTCGCGCAAACATCGCCCATCGTGCCGCCTATTGCATGGAACTGGACAGTCACAAAGGCTTTGCGGCATAGTCGCCGGGTTCTGACGACTGCTCATTGATAACAAGGACAACGCAGATGGCAACGCTACTGGTGCTGCACGGCCCCAACCTGAACCTGCTCGGCACCCGGGAACCGGGGACCTACGGGTCGACGACCCTGGCGCAGATCAATCAGGATCTGGAGCGGCGCGCCCGCGAAGCCGGCCATCATCTGCTGCATCTGCAAAGCAACGCCGAGTACGAATTGATCGATCGCATCCACGCTGCGCGCGGTGAAGGGGTGGATTTCATTCTGATCAATCCGGCGGCTTTTACGCACACAAGTGTCGCATTACGTGACGCGCTGCTGGGAGTGAGCATCCCATTCATCGAAGTGCATTTGTCCAACGTGCACAAGCGCGAACCTTTCCGCCATCACTCCTACTTCTCCGATGTAGCGGTAGGAGTGATCTGCGGCCTTGGCGCCAGCGGTTACCGACTGGCCCTGGAGGCCGCACTAGAGCAGCTTGAACACCAAGCTATACGCCCCTGACCGACCCTTGGGAGTTGATGATTCATGGATATCCGTAAAGTTAAGAAACTGATCGAATTGCTGGAAGAGTCCGGCATCGACGAGCTCGAGATCAAGGAAGGCGAAGAGTCCGTACGTATCAGCCGCCACAGCAAGACCCCGGCGCAGCAGTACTACGCGCCAGCCCCGATGCAGGCTCCGGCCGCTGCCCCTGCTGCCGCGCCAGTCGCTGCCGCTGCTCCGGCTGCCGCTGCTGCACCCGCGCTGAACGGCACTGTGGCCCGTTCGCCGATGGTCGGCACCTTCTACCGTAAGTCTTCGCCAACCTCGCCAGCCTTCGTTGAAGTCGGCCAGACCGTGAAGAAAGGCGACACCCTGTGCATCGTCGAAGCCATGAAGATGATGAACCACATCGAAGCTGAAACCAGCGGTGTGATCGAATCCATCCTCGTCGAAGACGGCCAGCCGGTTGAGTACGACCAACCGCTGTTCACCATCGTTTGAACCGCGGAGAGCCTTTGATGACTGCGAAGTTGGAAAAAGTTCTGATCGCTAACCGCGGTGAGATCGCCCTGCGGATTCTGCGTGCCTGCAAAGAGATGGGCATCAAGACCGTCGCCGTTTACTCCAAGGCCGACAAAGAGCTGATGCACCTGGGTCTGGCAGACGAATCCGTCTGCATCGGCCCGGCGTCCGCCGCTCAGTCTTACCTGCACATCCCGGCCATCATCGCTGCCGCTGAAGTGACCGGCGCTACCGCCATTCACCCAGGCTACGGTTTCCTCGCGGAAAACGCCGATTTTGCCGAGCAGGTCGAGAACTCCGGCTTCGCCTTCATCGGCCCGAAAGCCGACACCATCCGCCTGATGGGCGACAAGGTATCGGCCAAGCACGCGATGATCGAAGCAGGCGTACCGACCGTTCCAGGTTCCGACGGCCCGCTGCCGGAAGACGAAGAAACGGCGCTGCGCATCGGTCGTGAAGTCGGCTACCCGGTGATCATCAAGGCCGCCGGTGGTGGTGGTGGTCGCGGCATGCGTGTGGTGCACAAGGAAGAAGACCTGATCGCCTCGGCGAAACTGACCCGCTCCGAAGCAGGCGCGGCGTTCGGCAACCCGATGGTCTATCTGGAAAAATTCCTCACCAACCCGCGCCACGTCGAAGTGCAGGTACTGTCCGACGGCCAGGGCCACGCCATCCACCTGGGCGACCGCGACTGCTCGCTGCAGCGTCGTCACCAGAAGGTTCTCGAAGAAGCGCCGGCACCGGGCATCGACGAGAAGGCGCGCCAGGAAGTATTGGCTCGCTGCGTCAAGGCATGCATCGACATCGGCTACCGTGGCGCCGGGACTTTCGAGTTCCTCTACGAGAACGGTCGTTTCTACTTCATCGAAATGAACACCCGTGTTCAGGTGGAGCACCCGGTTTCGGAGATGGTCACCGGTATCGACATCGTCAAGGAGATGCTCAGCATCGCCGCTGGCAACAAGCTGTCGTTCACTCAGGATGACGTGGTCATCCGCGGTCACTCGCTGGAGTGCCGGATCAACGCTGAAGATCCGAAGACCTTCATGCCGAGCCCGGGCACGGTCAAGCATTTCCACGCTCCAGGCGGCAACGGCGTTCGCGTCGATTCGCACCTGTACAGCGGTTATGCCGTGCCACCGAACTACGACTCGCTGATCGGCAAGCTGATCACTTACGGCGCAACCCGCGACGAAGCCATGGCCCGCATGCGCAATGCCTTGGACGAAATCGTGGTCGACGGGATCAAAACCAACATCCCGCTGCACCGCGACCTGGTTCGTGATGAAGGCTTCTGCAAGGGCGGTGTGAACATTCACTACCTCGAGCACAAGCTGGCCAAACAGTCGTAAGGCTGAAGCGGTGTAAAAAACCCGATCCCTGCGGATCGGGTTTTTTTATGCCTGGAACAACGCCATCAGCTCAGCGACACCAACGAAAAAGCCTGCCCTTGAACCAATTCAGCAGTGGCCAGGCGCCCGCCCTGATCGACCACAGCGCCAGAGGCATCTTGTTGCAACGGCTTTTGACGAAACCGCTGCATGAACAGCTTCGCGCGTTTCGCTACCGGATCGGTGGCATATCCCGCTCGCTGCAAAACCGGCGTATACAGGCGCTCAACCTGATTGGAGGACGTCTTGAACACTGTCGAAACACCGCTGTTCAGATTCAGCGAAACCGCATAGTTATTACCCAGACATGAAGAGTAGGACCAGTAATCCCAGCTTGGCCGCAGCCCCTGCTGGCGCAATACACTTCTGACCGCCCCGCCGATATCCGCCCCCGTCAGCCAGTCACCGCCCACCAGGGTGGCACGAATATCCTTGGCCGAGCCTCCCAGGCGCGCCATCACGTCCTGGACGGCTCGCTCAATCAGAGAGTGAATGTTGTGATCGAAATGGATGACCGCGCCGACCTTGGTCGCCGGGTTGTACATCGAGGCAATCACGCAGGTTTGCGCGTTCAGCGAAAACAGATAATTGTCCACAGACCCGGCGACGAACTTCGCTACCACGGCTTCGCCCTGCAACGCCCCACGGCTCAGCGCTGGCTCGACGCGACCGGGAAATGCATCGCGCAGATTGCTTACATGACCAAGGTTGCCCACCTGATCATGGCCGCCGCGCAGCCCGACTCGATCATGGGTCCATTTGCCGCTCGCAGCCAGGCGTATGGGGCGCTGATAAATGGCGGCGGGACGCCGGGCATCGACCAGGCTCAGGCCACCGAAATGCGGGTTTTCCCTGACCTGGAAGTACCTGCCTCTATGGCGAATGTAATAGCTCGGCTGCGGCTGGACAGCACTCGGCGGACTGCGCCATGTGCCATAAAAAACACCTTCTTCAGTGACCCGCTGCAAATTACCCGGCTTGTTGCTGACGGCCTGCCTGGCATGAAAACGCACCTCGCGAACCGCCGGCAACGCTTCCTTGCGAAGCGGAGCCACGGTGTTCAAGCGCTCGCTGAGCAATGAGGCCGGCCGTGTCGTGTACTTCAGGTTTCTGACCGTACGCCCAAGCAATTTGGCCGTACTGCCAGCGCCAACCGAGGCAAACAGCGCGCCCCACGACGCCTCAAGCCAATGCCCGAGCGCGCCCTCGACATCGCCTTCCAGATGCGCCGCGACGGCTTGACCGGCACTGACGGCAACGAACACGACGTCCAGCAGCAAGGCGAAGGGCGGAAACACCATGCAGAACGGCGCGGCACCGAACATCAGGCCTTTGACCACTTGTCGCTCGATCATTTCTGCGCGACTGGTGGTGATGTCTTCCACATCGGTGACGGTGCGCTCGATATAAGCATTGAATTCGCTGCGAGCATCGCTCACTCGTTGCGCTTCGAACAGCGTATCGACGCGTTGTTTTTTTGCCGCTATCGCATACAGCGAACGCGACACCGTGGCGCGCGCAGCAACCGGCGTGCGTGCCAGCAAATAGTCATGCAACGATCCGGCAATGTCGCCATACAGTGACTGATACGCACGCAACACAAGATCATCGGGAGCATCTGGGGTGTACAGCCACCAGGACGGTTCGGGATAGAAACAGGTGAAAACGTAAACCCCGAGCACCACGTGGCTGCGTACCGTAAAGCTGAAAACACCGTCACTGCTGACCACGCTGGCGCCCGGCAAATGCGTACCCGGCGCTGGCGGCTGACTCAACAACGAGACCTGACGGACCAGCGCAAAATAGACCGCGTCGCTTAACCGCGCCTGACTTCCGGCGACGCGCAAATCACGATCCATCTTCGACAGCAGCACGTTGCGCCAGGCGAACCGACGCGGCTCGTAAGCGTCATCGCGGGCGTCGAGATATTTGCTGCGGATCTCGCTGGCGTACTTTTCACCCAACCAGGCCCGGCGCAGATACAAGGCCAGATCGGCGCTGCGCACCCGGCTCAAATCCTGGCCAACGGAGGAGCGCACACCTTTTTTCGGATGATCGATGCCGGCGTTGTCGTCATAGCCGTAGATCGCCAGATCGAGCAGGCTGGCCACCGACTGCTGCCTGCGATCAGCGAGGCCGGCGTTGTAATCGATCAATACGGTGGCCGGGTCGACCGGTTCCAGTACCTGTTTGCTGCGCATATAAGGCGCGATCTCGGCGGCAACCGTGCGTCTGGCGAAGTCGATAAAGACTTCGAAACCGCCGAGCCACTCGTTGAAGACCTGCTGATGGACAACCAGCTCCTGATTCAGGCTGCTGAGACGTCGGCGCGCATCCAGGGGCAGCGTTGAGTACCAGCGCAGTGAGTTGTCCTCTTCGACCTGTTGCAAATTTTTCGCCAGACCCATCTGCACCGCCGCTTCGACGCATGCGGCGAACGGCATGGACGCACGCCGGATATCACTTTTCATTCCCCAAAGGCCAGGATCGGCCGCCACGGCAACAAGATACTCACGGGCTTGACGATGGGCAGTCGGGGAAAGCTGCTGCACAAGGTATTCGCGACCGGACTCGCTCTGCGTCCAGCCCCAGACCTCTCCAGTCAGTGCCGCCAGCGAAGGCAGGCGGATCCACTCTTGACCGTCCGGCTTGTTTGGTGCGTACAGCAGCAGGTCGCTCACCGTTGATGGAGTGTCTTCCCGATAAAACACCAGAAAGTCGGCACACTGCATGCCGTTGGGTAGCGCCAGCGCGGCGACGCGCAAGGACGCGTCCATGGCCTTCCCCGCCCACATCGGTTCGAGACGGTCATGCTCTTCCACTGCCATATGCCCTGCGCAACGCGCTATGAACGCGCTTTGCTTGAGCCGTGCGATAAACCAGTCGATCGAGGCTTTTTGCACTTCTTCGCGCGCATATCGCCCGACGAGGGCTCTGAGGTATCCGACCGGGTAATCCTGGCCGGCCAGCATGTCGGCGATGAATGCCGGCTCCAGCGGCTGATTGCGTCGCGAAGGGCCGCTGGTCACTTCCAGCACGACGGCGAAATCCGCGCCGATCGGTCCCGCCGCGAGCAATTCGCTCAGACTGCGGTTCTGCGTCGGCTCGCCAACCGCTGAACGCCATTTCAGGCGAACGTCGATCCGGTCCGGTTCGACCTCCATGTCGAGCTTGAGCCGGATGTAGTCAATCGCCTGTAGCCGGGCATAGGCGCGCAACGAGCCGTAGCCTTCCAGCAGATCATCGAGCGCTGCCTGGGCCTGCGACGTCTGCTCTTGATAACTGCGCAACCTGGCTAACCCGGGTTCATTCAGCACCCGCAACCAATGTGGCAATTGCGCGTATGACTGCGCTTCCAGCCTTTTCTTTTCCGCGCCCGTTGCCAGCGCGGTCAACCGATAGCGGCGAGCGCCTCGTTCCTGAACCTTTTCGATCTGCCTGCGTAATCGATCCGGCGTCAGCCCCGCGAGACGGTCTGGGTGGAACAGCGCGTCGATGTCGTTGATGTAGCGCCGCAACTTGCGCAAGACCAACTGATCGAACGCAGTCTCCTGTCCCTTGGTTTGCCAGTGTGTTCGCAGATAATTTTTGTAATGATCAAGGAAATGTTCCGAAACGCTATCTACGGCCTGGATGACCGCTTGACGGCGGCCGGCCGGCAAAGCCCGATCAGCAGCGCCCGGCCAGCGGTACGGAGCGTTACGGATCGCCAGGTACATCAGCGATTTGCCGTCGATGATTTTCTGCAGGATCGCATCAAGCAAAGCCAGCACGAACCCCGGATCGATATTGCCGTGCGGGTAGTGATCGCGCAGCTCGGTCAACGCAAAGTTTTCCATGGCCGCCAGTAAGGTCATCTGGCTGCTCAGACGCTTGTCGATCAGCACCTGCCAACGCGTGATCCGCAGCAGAATCTCCTGGGCCGTTCCTGTGGACGCAGCGGCTTGCGCTCGTTTTTCTTCTACAATCCCTTGTTCACCCGCCATGTCGTCCAGCCCGTTATTGCGTATAAATGAGCTTTCACTCTATTTGCCGGCAACCGCACTCAGGCAATACATATGTATATCGCCCCGGTGATTGTGTAACAGCAAAGCGGCGTGTCCACTTTGCCGGCGACCTGGCGTAAACTGCGCGCTTTTGCAGCTTCGGGCTGCCCCACAGATTTTCAAAGGTGCCCGCCATGCCTTGGCTGCAAGTCCGTCTCGCCATCACCCCGGAACAAGCCGAAACCTACGAGGACGCATTCCTCGAAGTCGGTGCCGTGTCGGTGACTTTCATGGACGCTGAAGACCAGCCGATCTTCGAGCCAGAACTCAACACCACGCCACTGTGGTCGCACACCCACTTGCTGGCCCTGTTCGAAGGCGGCACTGAACCGGAGCCGGTCCTGGCCCATCTGGAACTGCTGACCGGCGGCCCGCTGCCCGAGCACCACAGCGAAGTCATCGAGGACCAGGACTGGGAACGCAGCTGGATGGACGGTTTCGAGCCGATGCGTTTTGGCCAGCGCCTGTGGATCGTACCGAGCTGGCATGCAGCGCCTGAGCCTGACGCGGTCAATCTGCTGCTGGATCCGGGCCTGGCCTTCGGCACCGGCACGCACCCGACCACCGCGCTGTGCCTGGAATGGCTCGACGGCCAGGATCTGAAAGACTGCCACGTGCTGGATTTCGGCTGCGGCTCGGGGATTCTGGCGATTGCCGCGCTGCTGCTCGGCGCCAAGGAAGCCGTGGGCACCGACATCGACGTGCAAGCACTTGAAGCCTCGCGCGACAACGCCGGGCGCAACAACATTGCCGATGAGCTGTTCCCGCTGTATCTGCCGGAAGATCTGCCGCAGGTTCCGGCCGACGTGCTGGTCGCCAACATTCTCGCCGGTCCGCTGGTGTCTCTGGCGCCGCAGCTGTCCAGTCTGGTCAAGAGCGGCGGGCGCCTGGCGCTGTCGGGCATTCTCGCCGAGCAGGGCGAAGAAGTCGCTGCGGCTTATGCGCAGGACTTCGAGCTCGACCCGATCGCCAATCGCGATGGCTGGGTGCGCATCACCGGGCGTCGGCGCTAAAATGACCGCTTGCCTGAACCGGATCGCCGCATGACCGACAGTTTCGTCACCCAGTGCCCGCATTGCCAGACCAGTTTCCGCGTCAACCATGCCCAGTTGAGCGTGGCGCGCGGGGTGGTTCGTTGCGGCTCCTGCCTGCAAGTGTTCAATGCTGCCAAGCAGCTGCTCGAGCAACATGCCGGCAAGGACGCGGTGACGCCACTCGCGCCGCCGCTGCCTGAAGCGCCCGCGCCTGTCAGCGATTCTGCGGTCGTCGAACAAATTCCTGCACCGCGCGCCATCAGCCAGAAGCAATGGAGCGCGTCGGAACTGGATCTGGACAGCCTCGATCTGGACGAAGAACTCGCCCGCCTCGAACAACGCGAAATCCAGCCGGTCGCCGAGTTCGGGCGTGCCCGCGAAGATTCCTTGAGCGCCCGGCGCGATAGCCCGGAACCCGACGAAGGCACTTGGCCCGACAGCCTGTTCAGCGAGCCTGCCGATGAGCGCAGCGTAGCGCCTGATGTCGAGCCAGATATCGAGCCAGATATCGAGCACATCGAAACCCTCGAACCCGAGCGCACCGAACCTTCGCTGTCGCTGGAGCCGGTGGATCTGGACGACGAGCCGCCGATCCCGCAACTGCGCCTGCACGATCCGATCGATCCCAACGCCCGCCGTGAGCGCCTGTCGGCCAGCGACGACAGCGATGACGACGATCTGCCGTTGATCACCTCGCCGCGCAAAAAGCGTGAACGGGCCGAGCCCGGCGTGCGCGCCGAGGTGCTGCAGGATCTGACCGACGATCCGCTGCAACTGGACTGGCAGCAACGCCGTTCCCCTTGGGGCCGGCGCCTGCTCTGGCTGGTGCTGGTGGTGTTGGCCGCCGGCGCTCTTGCCGCTCAGTACGTTGCCTATCACTTCGAGGAACTGGCGCGGCAGGATCAATACCGCCCATGGTTCCAGCAGGTCTGCCCGCAGATCGGCTGCACCGTGCCGTCCAAAGTCGACATCGGCAAGATCAAGAGCAGCAACCTGGTGGTGCGCAGCCATCCGGAATTCAGCGGGGCGCTGGTGGTCGATGCGATCATTTACAACCGCGCGACGTTTTCCCAGCCGTTCCCCTTGCTCGAACTGCGCTTTGCCGACCTCAACGGTCACCTGATCGCCAGTCGTCGCTTCAAACCCGGCGAGTACCTGAGCGGCGATCTTGAAGGCCTGGCGGAAATGCCGCCGCAGACGCCGATCCACATCGCCCTGGATATTCTCGATCCGGGGCCGAAAGCCGTGAACTACAGCCTGAACTTCCATTCGCCGGAATGAACCGCTTCAGCGTTTCCCGATTGACGGCATTTTTCTGACTGGATCGGAGCCAACCAAACCGTTGGCGATAACAGAATAACTGTTCAGATTTTGTTCAATTCAGCCTTTAACCAGTCATCGAGAGCGGGTATCATGCCCACCCTTTTTCGAACTCTCATGATCCGGCCCCACTTCAGGGAAGTCCTATGTCGGCGGTACGCATCGGCCCATATACATTGCAGAACGGTTTGATTCTCGCCCCGATGGCGGGCGTCACCGACCAGCCCTTTCGTCAGCTGTGCAAGCGTCTGGGCGCAGGGCTTGTAGTCTCGGAAATGGTCACCAGCGACATGAGCCTGTGGAATACCCGCAAGTCGCGCATGCGCATGATCCACGAAGGCGATCCCGAGCCCCGCTCGGTGCAGATTGCCGGTGGCGATGCGCAGATGCTGGCCGATGCGGCACGGGCCAACGTCGAACTGGGCGCGCAGATTATCGACATCAACATGGGCTGTCCGGCGAAGAAGGTCTGCAACAAGGCCGCCGGCTCCGCGTTGCTGAAAGACGAAGCACTGGTGACCGAGATCCTGCAGGCCGTGGTGGCCGCGGTTGATGTGCCGGTCACCCTGAAGATCCGCACCGGCTGGGATCGCGAGAACAAGAACGGCCTGACCGTGGCGAAGATCGCCGAACAGGCCGGGATCGCAGCGCTGGCCGTGCATGGCCGTACGCGCGCCGATCTGTACACAGGCGAAGCCGAGTACGACACGATTGCCGCGATCAAGCAGGCGGTGTCGATCCCGGTGTTTGCCAATGGCGATATCGATTCGCCGGAAAAGGCCCGATACGTGCTTGACGCGACCGGTGCCGATGGCCTGCTGATAGGCCGTGCCGCTCAAGGGCGGCCATGGATTTTTCGCGAGATCGAACACTTCCTGCGCACCGGCGAGAAATTGCCGGCGCCGGAACTGAGCGAAGTGGAACGCATCCTGCTGGAGCATCTGGCTGCCCTTCACGCCTTCTATGGTGACGTGATGGGCGTGCGCATTGCCCGCAAGCATGTGGGCTGGTATCTCGCAACCTTGCCGGGCGCCAGGGAGTTTCGCGCCCGTTTCAATCGTTTGGATGGTACGGAAACACAATGCGCCGACGTTCGGGAGTTCTTCGCCGAGCGTTACAAGAGCCTGACAGGGGACGAAGAAGGGGTGGCCGCATGACGATGATGACCGAGACTTTAGTGAGTGGAACAACACCCGTGAGCGACAACGTGAATTTGAAACAGCACCTCAACACGCCGAGCGAAGAAGGCCAGACCCTTCGCGGGAGTGTCGAGAAGGCGCTGCACAATTATTTCGCCCACCTTGAGGGCGCGTCCGTCACGGATGTGTACAACCTGGTGCTGTCCGAAGTCGAGGCGCCCCTGCTCGAAAGCGTGATGAATTACGTTAAGGGCAACCAGACCAAGGCCAGTGAGCTGCTCGGACTGAACCGCGGCACGCTGCGCAAGAAACTCAAGCAGTACGATCTGCTGTAAGCATTCAATCAAACCAGAAAGGCGCCCGCGTAAAAAACGGTCGCCTTTTTTGCTGACTTCCTTTGCTTTTGATGGAAATTGAGATGACCGACCAGACTACCCGCCTGCCGATCCGCCGCGCCTTGATCAGCGTTTCCGACAAGACCGGGATCCTCGAATTCGCCAAGGAGCTCGAAGCTCTGGGCGTCGAGATCCTCTCCACCGGCGGAACGTTCAAGCTGCTGCGCGATAACGGCGTTGCCGCAGTGGAAGTCGCGGATTACACCGGTTTCGCCGAGATGATGGACGGTCGGGTAAAAACCCTGCACCCGAAAATCCACGGTGGCATCCTCGGTCGTCGCGGTACTGACGATGCGATCATGAACGAGCACGGCATCAAGCCGATCGATCTGGTAGCGGTCAACCTGTATCCCTTCGAAGCGACCATCAACAAGCCAGGCTGCGACCTGCCGACCGCTATCGAGAACATCGACATCGGCGGGCCGACCATGGTCCGTTCGGCAGCGAAAAATCACAAAGACGTGGCCATCGTGGTGAATGCCAGCGATTACGCCAACGTTCTGGAAAATCTCAAGGCCGGCGGTCTGACCTACGCTCAGCGTTTCGACCTGATGCTCAAGGCCTTCGAACACACCGCCGCCTACGACGGCATGATCGCCAACTACATGGGCACCGTGAACCAGGCCGCTGAAACCCTGAGCACTGAAGGTCGCAGCGAATTCCCGCGCACTTTCAACAGCCAGTTCATCAAGGCTCAGGAAATGCGCTACGGCGAGAACCCGCACCAGAGCGCGGCGTTCTACGTGGAAGCCAAGCCTGCCGAAGTCGGCATTGCCACCGCAACCCAGTTGCAAGGCAAAGAGCTGTCGTACAACAACGTCGCCGACACCGACGCTGCGCTGGAATGCGTGAAGAGCTTCGTCAAGCCAGCCTGCGTGATCGTCAAGCACGCCAACCCTTGCGGCGTAGCGGTCAGCCCGGACGCTGAGGGCGGCATCCGTCAGGCCTACGAACTGGCCTACGCCACCGACACTGAGTCGGCGTTCGGCGGCATCATCGCTTTCAACCGTGAACTGGACGCCGAAACCGCCAAGGCGATCGTCGAGCGTCAGTTCGTTGAAGTAATCATCGCCCCAAGCGTCAGCGCAGAAGCCCGCGCCATCGTTGCCGCCAAAGCCAACGTACGCCTGCTGGCCTGCGGCGAGTGGTCGGCTGACCGCGCGGCTGCCTGGGACTACAAGCGCGTCAACGGTGGCCTGCTGGTGCAGAGCCGCGATATCGGCATGATCAGCGCCGACGACCTGAAAGTAGTGACCAAACGCGCACCGACCGAACAGGAAATCCACGACCTGATCTTCGCCTGGAAAGTCGCCAAGTACGTCAAATCCAACGCCATCGTCTACGCCAAGAACCGCCAGACCATCGGTGTCGGCGCCGGCCAGATGAGCCGCGTCAACTCGGCACGAATCGCCGCGATCAAGGCTGAGCACGCCGGTTTGCAGGTGGCCGGTTCGGTCATGGCTTCCGATGCCTTTTTCCCGTTCCGCGACGGTCTGGACAATGCGGCCAAGGTCGGCATCACGGCGGTGATCCAGCCGGGCGGTTCGATGCGTGATGCTGAAGTGATTGCCGCTGCCGATGAGGCAGGGATTGCGATGGTGTTTACAGGAATGCGTCATTTCCGGCACTGAGTTGCGGCAGCTACAAGCCTCAAGCTGCAAGCTGCAAGAAAAAGCAGATACGCGTCGCTCTTCTTGCAACTGCAGCTCAAACTAATTCAAAGCCACAAGCTGCATCTGAGAAGCCCACGTGTGCCTTCACTTGCAGCTTGTAGCTTGCAGCTTCTCCGAAGGAGTCTTTCTTTGAACATTTTGATCATTGGCAGCGGTGGCCGTGAACACGCTCTGGCCTGGAAAGTGGCTCAGGATCCGCGTGTGCAGAAGGTTTTCGTTGCACCGGGCAACGCTGGCACCGCCATTGAAGCCAAGTGCGAAAACGTCGCCATCGATGTGTTGGCGCTGGAGCAACTGGCCGATTTCGCTGAAAAGAACGTGTCTCTGACCATCGTCGGACCGGAAGTGCCGCTGGTGGCTGGCGTCGTTGATCTGTTCCGCTCTCGTGGTCTGGACTGCTTCGGTCCGACTGCCGGTGCTGCGCAGCTGGAAGGCTCGAAAGCCTTCACCAAGGATTTCCTCGCCCGCCACAAGATCCCGACCGCCGATTACCAGAACTTCACCGAGATCGAGCCGGCCCTGGCTTATCTGCGTGAAACAGGCGCGCCGATTGTGATCAAGGCCGATGGCCTCGCTGCCGGCAAAGGCGTTATCGTCGCCATGACCCTGGCCGAAGCCGAAGACGCCGTGCGCGACATGCTCGCCGGCAACTCGTTTGGCGACGCCGGTTCGCGCGTGGTGATCGAGGAGTTCCTCGACGGCGAAGAAGCTTCGTTCATCGTCATGGTCGACGGCAAGAACGTGTTGCCGATGGCCACCAGCCAGGATCACAAACGCGTCGGTGACGGCGACAGCGGCCCGAACACCGGCGGTATGGGTGCCTACTCCCCTGCCCCGGTAGTCACCGCCGACGTGCATCAGCGCGTGATGGACCAGGTGATCTGGCCAACCGTGCGCGGCATGGCCGAGGAAGGCAACGTCTACACTGGTTTCCTCTATGCCGGTCTGATGATCGACAAGGCCGGCAACCCGAAAGTCATCGAGTTCAACTGCCGCTTCGGCGATCCGGAAACCCAACCGGTCATGCTGCGTCTGCAATCGAGCCTGGTGCTGCTGGTTGAAGCCGCATTGGCGCAAGCGCTGGACAAGATTGAAGCGCAGTGGGATCCGCGTCCGAGCGTCGGCATTGTGCTGGCCGCTGGCGGCTACCCGGGCGACTACGCTAAAGGCGCGGCGATCAATGGTCTCGATGCAGCGGCGGGTCTGGAAGGCAAAGTCTTCCACGCCGGTACCGCATTGAAGGACGGTCAGGTCGTTACTGCGGGCGGCCGCGTACTCTGTGCCACGGCCATGGGCGCCACTGTCGGTGAAGCTCAGCAGCAAGCCTACAAACTGGCCGCTGCCATCGATTGGGAAGGCTGCTTCTACCGCAAGGACATTGGCTACCGCGCCATTGCCCGTGAACGCGGCGAAACCCAGGAGTAAGCGATCATCAGGCCCGGCGCGGGATGCCATTCCTCGCCGGGCTGTTCGGTCGTCGCGCATCGTTATATTCTGGCATCAACCTACGAAGGGATTTCGCCGTGCGCTGGCTCAGGATTGCCATAAGCTTCACCGTCACGCTGATGACCTTGCTCTGCATGCTCCCGGCCCAGGCCGCGCAAGGCAGTGGCTGGTCGGTATTGCTTGACGATCAGGGCATCCTGCAACTGAGCGACATCCGCTCCGCTCGCTACACCAATCAATTCAGCCCCACCGAGCTTGACCGTCTGACTGCGGCCGGCCCCGAGGGCGCCCTGTGGCTGCGCTTCAAACTGGCGCCGGGCAAGCACGAGCAAGTGCTGCGCATCTTTGCCCCTGACCTGTCACAGCTCAATCTCTACGTGCTCGACGGCGACCGGCTGATCGAGCAACGCAATACCGGCAACGAGCGGCCCCAGGCCGAGCGACCGTTGCCGAGCAGCGATTTCATGCTGCCCCTGCCCCAGGCCGACAAGCCCCTCGATGTCTACGTGCGCATGGTCTCCGACCATCAGTTGCGCCCGCACATCACCCTGCAGGCAGCGCTCGAAGGCGCGGCCGATCAGAAGCAGACGCTGATTTTCGGCCTGCTGTTCGGCTGCCTCGCCATGCTCCTGCTGCATAATCTGGTGCGCTACGCCTACTCGCGCTCGCGCAGCAGTCTGTGGCTGGCAATCTGTGAAGGCCTGCTCGGGCTGAGTCTGTTCCTGTTGCTCAACCTTGCCGGTCCGTGGCTGCCGAACTGGCATGCGTTCCAGACGCCAGGGGCTTATCTGGCCCTGTTGCTGACGGCTCCCGCCGGGTTGATGTATGCCCTGCGCTTCTTCGCGCCTCTGGGCCAGCACCCGCTGAACAAACTGCTGTGGGGCGACATTCTGTTGATCGTCACGTGCAGCCTGTTGCTGCTGTTCGTCAACACGTTGCCGCTGAACATCATCACCTACGCACTGGTCGCACTGGCCGGCCTGAGCATGTTGCTGGTGGGCTTCTATCACTGGCAAAAAGGTTATCGCCCGGCGCGTCTGTTCGTCGCCGCCATGGTCGTGTTCAACATCGGCACGCTGGTCATCCTCCCGGCGCTGCTGGGGTTGACGCTGGTCACGCCGCAAGGCCTGATCATGACGCTGATGGTGTTCATCTGTATCAGCGGCCTGTTGATGAGCATTGCCTTGGGTGAGCGACAGCGCAGCATCACCGAAAGCCGCTTCAGCATCAGCCGCGACCTGGCGGCCAGCAACGCCGAAATCAACGCCAAAGCCGAATTCCTCGCCAAGATCAGCCACGAAATCCGCACGCCGATGAACGGTGTTCTGGGCATGACCGAGCTGCTGCTGGGCACGCCGCTGTCGGTCAAGCAGCGCGATTACGTGCAGACCATCCACAGCGCCGGCAACGAACTGCTGACGCTGATCAACGAGATCCTCGACATCTCCAAGCTCGAATCCGGGCAGATCGAACTCGATGACGTGCAGTTTGACCTCAATGCGCTGATCGACGACTGCCTGAGCATCTACCGGGCCAAGGCCGAGCAACAGAACGTCGAGCTGATCAGTTTCATCCAGCCGCAAGTGCCGCGGGTGATCAGCGGCGATCCGACACGCCTGCGCCAGACCTTGCTGAGCCTGTTGGAAAACGCCCTGAAGAAAACCGAGGAAGGCGAAGTGTTGATCGTCGTTGCCCTCGATGAGCGCAGCAGCAAACCGCGCCTGCGTATCGCCGTGCAGGACAGCGGCGCGCCGATGGAGCAGGAAGAGCGTGAAGCATTGCTGCACGCTGAACTGCACAGCAAACATTTCCTTTCGGCCAATCGCCTCGGCGGCAATCTCGGCCTGGTGATTGCGCGACAACTGATTCGTCTGATGGAAGGCGAGTTCGGCATCAAGAGCGGCGCCACTCAGGGCAGCACGCTGTGGCTGACTTTGCCGCTGGACCCGGATCGCCTCGAGCATCCGACGTCCGATCTGGACAGCCCGCTGCAAGGCGCACGGGTGCTGGTGGTCGATGACAATGACACCTGCCGCAAAGTGCTGGTGCAGCAGTGCAGCGCCTGGGGCCTGAATGTCAGCGCCGTGCCGTCGGGCAAGGAAGCGTTGGCACTGCTGCGCACCAAGGCGCACCTGCGCGATTATTTCGACGTGGTCCTGCTCGACCAGAACATGCCCGGCATGACCGGCATGCAACTGGCCGCGAAGATCAAGGAAGACCCGAGCTTGAACCACGACATTCTGCTGATCATGCTCACCGGCATCAGCAACGCGCCGAGCAAGATCATTGCGCGCAATTCCGGGATCAAACGGATTCTGGCCAAACCGGTGGCCGGTTATACGCTCAAGACCACGCTGGCGGACGAACTCAATCAGCGTAACAAGGGCCAGGTGGTGTTCCAGCCGCAAGTCGTTACGGCGGCCACAGCGGCCAAGGTGCCGAGCGACTTCCGCATCCTCGTCGCCGAGGACAACACCATTTCGACCAAAGTGATTCGCGGCATGCTCGGCAAGCTCAATCTGCAACCGGACACCGCGAGCAATGGCGAAGAAGCGCTGCAAGCGATGAAGGCCCAACGTTACGACCTGGTGCTGATGGACTGCGAAATGCCGATCCTCGATGGCTTCTCCGCGACGCAGCAACTGCGCGCCTGGGAAGTCAGCAATCAGCGCATCCGCACACCGATCGTCGCCCTCACCGCGCACATTCTCGCCGAACATAAAGAACGCGCCCGCCAGGCCGGCATGGACGGGCACATGTCCAAACCGGTGGAGCTGTCGCAACTGCGTGAACTGATCGAGCATTGGGTCGCCGAACGCGATCAGCAGAACCGGGCCACGACCCAGCCGTCGTAAACCGACAGATTGTCCGGTGCCTGATAGACTCCCCCCGACTCCATCGCCAGTGAGCTTGCATCATGCTCCATGTGTTGTTCAGCGTTTATCTGAAGATGCTGGTGCTCTACAGCCCGTTCTTCGTGTTGTCCTGTTTTATCAGCCTGACCCGCGGCTATTCGCGCAAGGAGCAGCGGCGCCTGGCCTGGAAGGTGGCGCTTGCGACGCTGATTTCCAGCGTTCTGCTGTATTTGTTCGGGCGAGTGATTTTCGATGTCTTCGGCATCACCGTGGATGCTTTCCGCATTGGCGCCGGCAGCGTGCTGTTCATTTCTGCACTGGGCATGGCGCAGGGCAAACCGGCGGTGCAGGCCGACAATGTGCAGCAGGACGTGACCATCGTGCCGCTGACCATTCCACTGACGGTCGGCCCCGGCACGATCGGCGCCTTGCTGGTAATGGGCGTCAGCCAGCCGCACTGGGACGACAAGCTCACCGCAATCATGAGTATTGCGCTCGCCAGTTTCACTGTCGGTGTGGTGCTGTACCTGTCCAATCGCATCGAGCGGATTCTCGGCGATCAGGGCTTGCAGATTGTCAGCCGCTTGATGGGATTGTTCGTTTGCGCGCTGGCAGCGCAAATCATCTTTACCGGTGTGAAGGGTTATCTGGTGCCTTGAGCATTGTCGCAGTGCAACCGCGACAACAAACGCCGCGTACGGTCACCGTTCGCGGCGTTTTGTTGTGCATGGCGACCTCAGCGCAGCGCTGCGATCACCGCTGTCAGGCTGACCGTTGCCTCGACACCGCGCGCATTGGCAAAGGCTTGCAGCCCTTGAGCCAGCGTCAAGGTATGTGGCCGCCCGGCGATGGGCAGCATCAGTAGCAGTGGGCGTTGTCCGTCGAAATTGCGCACGATCAGACTGTGTCCGGAGTCCGGATCGGTCAGCACCACATCGTCATCGACCCGTGACATCCACCAATGCCCGCACTCGTCCAGATCCAGATCCAGCAGGCAAGGTTCTGCCGTTTCAGCATCCGAAGCCTGTCGCCCATCGACCACGATGCAGTCCAGGCGCCGGAAGGACGCTTGCGACAGCCGATAACCCGAGGTCTGCGCACCGTAAGCCAGCAGCAGCCTGGCGACGCCTTCGGGCAGCAATGGCTCGATCTCTGTCATGTCATCACCCACCTCAAGCGCCAGGACTTCGGCGTCGCGCTGGGCATAACTGCCGGGCAGCCAGACGCCGTCGTTCGGGCCGGCGCTGAAAATCAACCGGTCGACCGGGTCGAACAACAGCGGCTGCCTGGAGCCACGGGTACCGAGAAATGCAGACCACTGCCCGTCACTGCGTCCGGCCAGATCGAACAGCCGATCAAGTTGCGGCAGGTAATACAGATAGCGTCCGGTTGCACTTGCCACTTGTATGACAGGCGCGTGGGCATGCCCGTGCAACAATGCTCGCAGGCGTGCACGTAACTGTTCATCGCTCTGCCCCGGCACATGAGACCAGCGATTTTCCACGCCAACGATCATTGCCGGCTGGTTATCCAGCAATTGCAGATGCACCCCGTCGAGGGTCTGCGCGACCAGCCCTTCACCCTGGCGTCGCACCTCAGCAAAAATCCATGACGTCCAGACCTTTTCAGGCCTGCGGAGCGCCTCCGATTTCAGCAAACGATGGTCCTCGGCAAACACTCCCCGCAGTGCTGCGATCGCCATCAGCGGCTGGCGATAAAGTTGTCCGGTGCTGATTTCAAGCAACCAGACCGCGCTGTTATCCGGGGTCAGACCGAGCAGCGCCAGCTCCTTGCCCTGACGGATATCAGCCACAGCGATTTTGCCATCGACACACCATGCCGCCAGGAACGCCTGACCTGCCACATCACGTAAACCGAAGATCGGCAACGGCAGCAACGGCGCTTTCGTGGCCAGCGCGGGCAATGCGCTCAACCAATCGGGATGTCGCTGCAGCCAACGCGGCCCGACACCGGCGAACCGGAGAATCGAGGGCTTATCGGCCTCATCGAGCCACGCCTCATCGCTTCTGTGGGCAAGGGAAGGTACCCCGTACTGAAACACAATCGCGTCGTCGATCGCTGCCGCTGCCGGCACGTCGACGATATCGATTTCGAACAGTCGGCCGTCGTCCTTGGTGGCGATGAAACGCTGATTGGTCTGAGTGACCTCCACCACATCGTGTTCGATCACCACATTCTGCCAATGCCCGACCCGGGGTTCGATGCCGCGACTGATCGTCCGCTCCTGCGGGCTATAGAACAGCACCGCGTTGTTTTCCGCGCTGGACGGCACCAGCATCAACAAGTCCTCGGGCCAGGACCGGTCCTGCCCGGCCTGAATGCACTTGTCCGTCGCCTTGTTCAGCCAGGCCCGGTCGCGCCGACGCAACCCGGCATAGCCTTCCACGACAATGAACGGAGCATAAGACCAGCCGCTGCTGGCGGGCGTGTCTGGCGATTCGCGCCTGAACGGGGCATCGATTTGTCGAAGCGCTTCGCGCGGTTCGAACCGATAATCCTCTGCCGCAAAAGTGATCTTGCAAGCCGTCAGCTCGACCTTCTGAGCGGTAATCCGATACTCGATGGTGGTGGTGCCATGCAACGTTTCTGCCGTCAGCTTCTGCACAATCCGCAGCGCACCATCGGCTTGTTGTTGGCAGCCAATGATCGTCGATCCCATACGCGGATTTTTCAGTCGGTAGCGATGCTGGACAGTACCGGTCAGCACATCGACCCGCCACAGCGATGGATGATCGGGATGGTAGAACCACGCATGGCGGGCGCTGACGCCTGCCAGAACCACGCCCTCGTTGACCTCCTGCGGCAGGTTACGTGCGAACAGCACCCGGTCCCGCGCAGTGTCGTAATAGCCGGTGGTCACCACTGGTTGGCCCGGCGAATTGAACGGCACTCTGAAGTTACGTAACGGCAAATACGCTGCGGTCAATTGCCCGCTGGTGACCTGAGCGCGCAGATAGCGCAGAACCGGCGCCGGGATGCCGCTGGCTGTCATGTCGGCGCTGCGAAGCTGATCCGCAGCTTCGTTTTCGTAGTCGAGAACAACACCGATCAGATGCAGGCTGAGGCCTGTCCAGTCGATCCGGAACAGTCCCTCGGCGAGCTCGATGACACCGTCGAAACGATTCAACACCACGCCATCGACCAGCATGTCAGGTGCGCTGTCGATGCTGTCCCGTGGCTTTTCCCGAAAGCTGACCTGTTCCACCCGGGCCCAGGACGCTTGCACCGTCCATGTCACCCGTTCCCAGCCCTGCGCTTGTTCGAAATTCACCGCCAGCAGGCCTGGCACCAATCGAATCCGGTATTGCCCCTGCGGCGCGGTGATCCGGTAGGCAATCTTCTCGCGCCACTCTGGTGGCAGGTCCGGAACCACCAGTTGGCTGACCTCAGCGCTCAACTGCACCTTGATCGTCGTGGCCATGAAGACCGGATGCAGCTTGTAAAGGATGTGTGGCGCAAACGGCGTGCTGAACAGGTAAAACACCCGGTTACCGAGCGCGTCATATTCCAGCTGATGTGCCAGACGGTCATGCAACCGCGGATAGCGGGTCGTGGAAAAAGGCACGGCCCCAGCGCTGCCGAGCTGATATTCGTAGCCGTAGTAACAGACGGGTGAACAGGGCAGCACCAGCGCCTCGGGCAAGGTCCCCCAGACGCTGCCGACAGCAGGCCGTTGAAAGGCTCTGGGGATGTTGATCGCGGCATGTCGCCTGGCTGGATCATCGTCGTACTGCGGCAGCTCCAGCGCACTGCCCTTGCAGGGGTAAAACTTCTGCCCCTCGAACGCCACCCTTTTGCTGTGCAGATCCACCTCGGTAATCACGGCCAGAGCGGGGAACTGCAAGACCGCGCCAGCGCGTTCGTAAGATTGCTGATAAGCGTCGTGAATCTGCGAGAGGTGCTCGCCGATGGCCGCAGCCTTGTCCATGATCTGCCCGAGATTGCTGGCAATGGCGGTCACCCCGATACCCACGCCCAGTAGCGGCACAGCCAGCGCTGCGGCGAACGCCCCCACCGTTCCGCCCGCTGCCAGGGCGACAAGATCCAGACCCAGCGCCGCCGTGTTGAACGCCAGGGACGTGGAGAACCGCGCTCGCTGCTCATGATTCTCTGCCTGCGTCAGGTTGTAGATGTCGAAGCCGATATTGGCCACGGAAAATGCCACACCAACACCCGTGGCGGCCTGTCCTGCCAGGCGTGCGGCGAATGAGCCCTGCTGCAACGCCCGCTCGGCCGCTGCTGCCTGACGCACCAGCTGGACGATCTGCACAGCATCGCTGGCGACACCAAAGCCCAGCTGTGCATAACTGACGTACACCTGGATCTGCAGAGCAACGGTCAACGCCGGCACGGTATCGCCAGCGCGGTAATCGCGCTGGCGCATTTCACTGATCAGCGTCTGGATCGCAAAGGCAAAACTCAGCCGGCTGCCACCGTCGTGGTCAGCCGTCTGCCCGGGCCTGGCCGCACCGCCCTGCACGAGTCGTTCGACGTATTGCCTGATTTTCTGAAAGCGCGAATCGCGGGTGATCACCGTCAGGGTGTTTTGCGCATTGCGCGGATCGATCAGGGTAATGCTGTGGCCGCCGTCGGCTTTGTTGCCGAGGGTATCGAGCAACGGCACGTAATCACGCGCCACCTTGTGCTCAAGGCGCAAGCGCTCGGTCGCCTGCTCGAACTCGCTGGCCCAGTAGCGTGCATCCAGTTGCGCGAGACTGGCGCCCAGCCGAGCGTTTTCGCCAAGAGACCGGGTACGGGCCAGCGCTTGTTTGTGCCAGATCGACGCTCCCTGCGGATCGGCCAGTGCAACGTTGTGCAGAAAACTGTCCACGCGCAGATCCGATGACAGCCTGCGTTCGGCGATCGCCGCAGTGTCCAGCTCAGTTACGGTGAACTGCGCCGTGGCCATGTCACCAAGGCCATAAAGCTTCGCCAGCGCGTTATCGTCTGCGCTCAGATAATGCTCTACGCCACGCTGCAACTGCGCACCATCGGCAAACCCATAGATAGCAAAGTTGGGGTCGTAGAAGCGATAGGCCGCGTGCTCACCGGTTCGCACTTTGGCCAGCAGCAGGGCGTGGTCGCCGGTATCGAGCAGCAGCACCGCAGGTGCCGCACTGGCGTCAAGCGCGGCGATGATGCTGTCCATGCGCTGCACGCCGCGAGCGCTGCCGACCTCGCCGGTGGGCAAGGCGCGCAGTTCGTCCAGCGCACTGCGCAACGCCCGCGAGCCAAGTTCGTCGGGACTCGCGCTGGCGCTGGCGACATGCCCGACCAACGCCCGCTCCGCCGGCTCGCCAGCTGCAACGGCGGCGCCCATCAGCAGCACCAGCGGATAACAGCGACGCCCCGGGTCGCCTGCGTTGTGCTGCAACAGATCCTGCGGCAACTGCTTGACCGACACCGCGCCAGCCTTGAAAAAGACGTCACGCACCTGGCCGCTGCGCTGCAAGATCTGCGTGCGGAACTCCTGCCGGGCGCTGCGCTTGATCTGGCCGATACGCTCGCCCCACTGGCGCAGCGTCAGCGGCTCGGACATGGCTTGCACCTTGAGTTCGCGGGTCGTCGATGTGGCCGTCGCCAAGTCGCGTTCCAGCCCGTTCTCGAACGCCGCCGAGCGGCGCTGGCGCACGGCTTTTTCAATCGCATCGTAGCGCGCGAAAGTGCCGTCGCGGTCGGTGGCGATGGCCAGGTCGCGCACCTGTTGCCAGGTATCGGCGAACCCGACATCGTCCACGCTCGTTGCGCCGAAAATGCCGCCGAGCACGACTCGCATCGACGGGCTCAGATGCTCCAGCGGCAACGTACCGTGGGCGATGCGGCTGAACAGTTCGTTGAGATGGCTGATGGAATCCGCACCACGGGAAGTCGGCACAGCGACAGGTCCTTGCGCCAGCACCTGTTGGCGGGTGCCGAAGTCGATGACCACGGCTTGATCGAAGGTAACCTCCCCGCTCAGCTTGTCTCGCATCGCTCGAATGAACGGCTCGCCCAGATCATCCATCAAACGTTGCAGCACCGCGGTCAACAGCACCGGTTTGCCTTCGACAACGGGCCAGCCGCGCTCGAAGTTCAGGCTTCGATCACTGAGCAGGTCGGACAAGCGTCCGGCATAACGGGATTTCAGCTTGCCCTCGGCCCACCGGGCGTGTTCCATCTCCAGCCAGTCTTTTTCCGTGCCCCTGACGATCCAGCCGGAAATGGTTTCCTCTTCGGTATTGACGTTGTAGCCCTCGCGCAGACGCTGTTGCGCCAGCACCTGACGAGTGAAAAACGGATCGCAATTGGCTTCAATGTATTCATGCAATCCGGCGAGGGCCGCGCCCGGGCCGGTGAGCGTTACCGTGCCTCCCGCGTCATTACGAATGCCGTCCTGGTAATAGGTGACAACCGCTTTCAGCAATTGGTAGGCATAAGCTTCATTCCAGTTGGTGAAGTTCGACCTGACCAACATCTCTTCGATGACTGCCGCAGCGACCGTGGTCAGGGTTTCACTGTCGGCCCACCCGGATCCCGAGTTGGCCATGCGTCTTTCAACTTCAGTAAGCACGTCGTAATTAAGCCGAATCACTTGCATGATCGACATCGTCATGCCGCTGCCCGGCTGGGCGATGAAATGTGCATTCATTTCTTCGCCGATTTGCAGCCCCATGCGAAAGCCGTTCTCACCGGCCTCCACGGTCTGTGGCGGCACGAACAGTTCAAGCACGTCAGGTTCGCTGCGAGCAAAATCCTCGAGAAGTTGTTTATGTTGTTCTGGGAGACTGCCGGTTCTGTCGGGGTAATGCTGCGGATCGCGTCCAGGCATCAACTGCGGGTTGTTGTTCAACAGAAGTTGCAGAACACCGATCTTTTGCGTCTGACTGTAATCGCTGATATCGACACCGCCCAACTTATCGAGCAGTGGCGGCAGATAATCCATGTCGGTATAACGCCCGCCCTCACGAAGTTCGGCCTGCAAGCGCACCACATCGCTCGCTGCGGCGAAGTTGCCGCGCATCGACACTTCGCGGCGGTAAACGTCCGCCAGCAAGTCATCGGCAAAGGCGTGAGATACATCGCGTAATTGCAGATCCGCGCCAACCATCGCCAGATGGCTGTCCAGGCAGCGCTGACGAAAAGCCTGCAGCGTCGCGCGGTCCTTGCCATAAGCACGCACCATCAGATCGATGCGCGCTTGATCGGCTCGCCCCTTCCACTTCGGCTGGCTGAGGTAGTCGAACATCTGCTGTTTCAACACCCGTGCGCGGTCTTCAATCATCGTCGCCAGTTGCCCGGCATGCTTGAGTGCAGCGCCACCGGACGCCATCGCATCAGCCCTGGCACTGTCGAGAATGACCCGGTTCATCTCGAAAGCCAGCAACGCATCGCTGTCGTACCAAAGGTTGAAGCGGTAACCCTCCGCCGCCATCACCTGGCGCCAGATATTCATGTAATCGCGCTGATTGACACCCACTTCGCTGCCGCCAACCCAAACGAAATGGATAACCTTCGGAACCGGCCGGGTCAGCCCCGACAACATTTCCACGGTCGTCGAAAGCCGTGACAGATAACGTTGCAGCCCGCGCGCAATGTCATCGACAGCCACCGGGACAGGGGTTTTCTTGCGTTTGAGCAGCGCTGCAAGTTGCTCTTGAAACAGGCTCGCCAGGGTCAACAACGACACCGGATCGGTCGTTTGACTGGCTTGCTGGTAACAGTCGTTCAGCGCTTGGTACTGCGCCGAGGCAGAGAACTCCCGTAACGCCCTGGAGATCACCGAATACTCTTGCGCAGATACGAACGCTCGCCCGAACGAATAATCGTTTTTCAAAGCCATTACACACTCCTTGTTTATTAAATGGCTCATTGACCGCGCACACTTTCGCGCCGCTGCAGAGCGGTAGATTGATTTGAACGACACTCGACAAGTGCTGTGAACACAGCACCCTAGTGGGCGAATACGCGCCACACAAACAACAAGGAATACAAAGCTTGTCCCCGGCAATATCTGATAACACCGGAGCAGTACGCTGTAACGGCAGCGAAATAATTAGCGGACCGGCGCGACCGTCGGGCATAAAAAATGGCCCTGCCCTGTGGGACATGACCATTGTTTATTGCTGGTGGAAAACAATTGAAACTTCAATCGGACTTACAACCGCTCAAACTTTCCCGTCGCTGAGAATTGCATGAGCGGAGGGTTTTTCAGGAAAGCGGTTTTTCACCATACCAACGCGGCGTGTACACCCATTCACCGCCCCCGGCACGGGCGAAGGTGCAGGTGGTCGAAGAACCGATCAGCACCATGGTGCGCATGTCCACCTGTTCCGGTGTCAATGCGCCCAGGGTCGTGGTGCGCAGTGTCTGCCCCGGCCGGCCGATGTCCCGACCAAGGACCACCGGTGTTTCAGGCAAGCGGTGCTGCGCAACGATCTCCAGCGCCCGGCCCAACTGCCACGGGCGCGCCCGGGAAATCGGGTTGTAGAACGCCAGGGCCAGATCCGCTTCGGCGGCCAGATCCAGACGCTTTTCGATGATCGACCACGGCTTGAGGTTGTCCGACAGCGACATCACGCAGAAGTCGTGGCCCAGCGGCGCACCGGCCTGAGCCGCAGTGGCCAGCGAGGCGGAAACGCCGGGGAGGACTTCCAGATCAACGCTGTGCCACGCCGGATCGTCCGATTCGTGCAGGGCTTCGAGCACCGCAGCGGCCATGGCGAACACGCCCGGATCGCCAGAAGACACCACGATCACCGAGCGTCCTTCGGCGGCAAGCCGGAAGGCGTGGCGGGCACGCTGCATTTCTTCGCGATTGTCGGTGCAGTGCTGCACCTGATCGTCGCGGAAGGGGCCGGCCATGCGTACGTAGGTTTCGTAACCAAGCACATCGGTCGCGCGGGCCAGTTCGGCTTTCACCGCTGGCACCATCAGTTCGGCGGCGCCGGGGCCGAGGCCGATGACCGCAAGACGACCGCGCGGGCGGCCGATCTGCGCGACGTCCAGCGGTTGCTCGGCAATCGCGATCGCCAGATGTTCTGCGCTGATCACGTTCGCCGCGGGCACCGCAACGCGGGCCAAGGTCTGAAGATCGCTTTGCGCCGCCACAAAGCGCAGCGGCACGCCCAACTCGAGCGCTGCCTCACGCAAATCCGATGCGGCCATTTCAGCGTCTGCTGCCACGAGACAGGCCAGTGCCGGCACGGCGACACTGGCCTGTTGCAACGCAGCGCGAACGACGTTTGGCAGGTCCGTCAGTTCAGCACTCACCGCCACTGCCACACTGCGCGGGTAAATCAGCAATTCATCGGCGCTGGCCACCCGCTGCGCACTGCTCACATGAATCGACCGCTGCGCCTGCGGGTCCTGCGGCAACTGCGTCTGATCCAGCCACGGCGCCGCACCTTCGATGCGCACGCTGTGCCCGGCAAGCAGATCGGAGACGAAGCGTTTGCCCGATTCCAGATCCGCCAGTGCATAGCCGCTCGGCGGATTGAGCAGGCAGGTGCCAAAGCGCAATTCGCCGCTGGTGGTAATTGCCGGTGCCACTTGCAGCGCCGCCGCGATCTCACGGGCCATGACGTTGACGCCGCCGAGGCCACCGAGCAACGGCACCACCGCGCTGCCGTCTTCGGCCACCGCCAGCACAGCGGGTTCGGCGCCTTTCTCCAGCAACAGCGGCGCCAGTGTGCGAATGACAATGCCGGCCGCGCAAAGGGCAATGATCGGCGTGTCCTGTTGGTACAACGCGCGCAGGGTCGCGCCGAATTCCTCATAGCGGCTGTCGGCGCCTTCAACCCGTCCGGCAAGGCCATGGACCTGCGCCGCCGGATAGACCTGTTGAATGCGCCGCGCCGTGGCGAGGCTGCCCTGGCCGAGAATGACGATGGCGGGAGTCGCTTGGCTCATCAACCTTGCCACCGTTCGCCCGGGACGATGATCAGCGAGAAGTACGGCGAAGACATTGGCTCGACCTGATCCATCGGCACGATCTTCTGATTGGCCATGGTCGCGCGCTCGACATACAGAGCGCGCTCGGCGAGACCGAGTTCTTCCAGCACCTGACGCACCTTGGGAAAGTTGCGCCCCAGTTTCATGATCACCGCCGCATCGGCATCGGCCAGACGCCGCTTCAATTCTTCATGGGGCAGCACGCCGGAAAGCACCGACAGGCTCTGATTGCGATACACCAGCGGCGCGCCGAGCACCGAAGCGCCGCCAAGCATCGAGCACACGCCCGGCACGACTTCGGCCTCGTAACGGCTGGCGAGGCGGTCATGCAAATACATGTAGGAGCCGTAGAAGAACGGGTCGCCCTCGCAGATCACCGCCACATCGCGGCCGGCATCCAGATGTTCGGCGACCGCCACAGCGGCTTCGTCGTAGAAATCGCTGATGACCTGCTCATACGACAGCGGCGCCGGCAACGCCTCGGTGGTCACCGGGTAGACCAGCGGCAGCAGATTCTGCGCCTCGACCAGATGCGCCTCGATGATCCCGAACGCATTGCCCTTCTTGCCCTTGGCCACAAAATACGCGACCACCGGCGATTCGCGCAGCAGGCGCAAGGCTTTGACAGTGATCAGCTCCGGATCACCGGGGCCGACACCGAGGCCGATCAGACGTCCTTTGGCCTGCATCATTCGATCTCCGTGGCGAGGGCATTGACGGCGGCGGCGGCCATGGCGCTGCCGCCCAGGCGACCCTGCATGATCACGAACGGCACGCCGCGACTGTCGGCAGCCAGCGCCGCTTTCGATTCGGCAGCGCCGACAAAACCCACCGGGAAGCCGAGGATCAGTGCCGGTTTTGGCGCGCCGGCGTCGAGCATTTCCAGCAAGTAGAACAGTGCGGTCGGCGCGTTGCCGATCACCACCACGCTGCCTTCAAGGTGCGGGCGCCACAGTTCCAGCGCGGCGGCCGAGCGGGTGTTACCCAACTCGCGAGCCAGCTCCGGCACGCTGTCGTCGCGCAAGGTGCAGATCACTTGATTGTTGGCCGGCAGGCGCGCGCGGGTCACGCCTTCGGAGACCATCCGCGCGTCGCAGAGAATCGGCGCACCGGCCGCCAGAGCATCGCGCCCGGCCTTGCCCGCGCCGTCGGAAAATTGCAGACCGTCGACGGCCTCGACCATGCCGCAGGCGTGGATCACCCGCACTGCGAGTTTTTCCAGATCGGCGGGAATGCGCGCCAGATTGGCCTCGCGGCGAATGATCGCGAAGGAGTTGCGATAGATCTCCTGACCGTCGCGGATGTAATCAAGCATCAAGGGGGCTCCGGGAGCGGGCGTCGAGCAAAGTCGCGGCCGCTTCAATAGTAAGGTTGCAGGCGTGCAGCGAGCCGAAACCGGGTTGTGCTGCATCGCGAAAATAAAGGTCGTAATGGCCGGGGCTAACGGCCAGCAGTGTGGCGGGCGCGCAGTGAGCGGCGGCGCAGGAGCGCGAGCAGCCCGACAGGTGCACGCTGAGCCCTGCGGGCAGCAAAGGTGCCAGTTGCCGGGCGTCCTGCTTGGTGTCGGCAAGGCCTTTGCCGCAGCCATCGGCGCCGGTGCAGGCGATCAGGCGCGCCAGTGGTTCGGCGTCGCTCGACAACAGGCCCAACGCCCGCAACTGCTCAAGCACGTTGTCGGTAGCAGTGGCGTTCACGTTCGGCAGCAGCAGGCTCTGCCACGGCGTGAAGCGCAGACTGCCATCGCCAAACTGTCGGGCCAGTTGCGCCGCGCCACGCAGCATCGCCGGATCAAGTCGGCCCAGTGGCGGCACCGCGCCGACGTAGCAGAGACCCTGCGTGTTCTGCTGGTGAGCGCCGATGTGCAGCGCGTCTGCCGACGGCGGGCGCTGCCAATTGCTGATTGCCTTGAGCGATACGCGCTCGCGCAACGATTCCAGAAACGCGAGCCTGGGCAACTCATCGAGCAGATGGCGCATCCGTGTTTGCTCTGGCCGGGCCAGGTCGAGGAACAGTTCCAGCGCGGCGACCACCAGAGCGTGAGCGTTGTCCTGGGTCACAGCGCCGAGAGGGCGATCGGTCGGGCAGCCGGCCAGACCGAATGCCCAGAGGACTTCGCCGTCACGCTCGAATGCCGACAGCCACAGATCGTGCGGATGTTCGAGCATCGCCAGCGCTTCGCCGCCATCGAGCTGCACGGCGAACTTGGCGCTCAACTCATGGAAGCGCGGATGGCTTTGCAAGGTGTCGAGGATTTGCCCTGCGAGCGGGCGCGTGTCGATCAGCATCTGCCGATCAATGCCGGCGGCCGGGCTGAGCATCAGATTGCGCACATCGTCACCGGCAGCGTTCTTTGGCCCGAGGCCAGCGGCCAGCAAGCGCTCGATCAGCGCCGCCGCTTGCGCACCGATGCCGCGAATCTGCAGGTTGCCGCGATTGGTCGCTTCGATCGCACCGCTCGCAAACGCTCCGGCGGCAGCGGCCACCGCATCGGCCTGATCAGCGCTGATCGAACCGCCATCGAGCTTGATCCGACAGATACCGCCGTCCAGTGCCTGGACGATACGCAGTAACCCCGGACAGGCCGAGGGGCGTATGGCGGTGGACATCGGGCGTTCGTTCAAGGGGCTGACCGGTTGCGTGGCAGAAGCGCTTCGCGGGCGAAGGCGCAGTATTATGCCTGCTTTGCCCACCGGTATGAAAAGTCTGCCCTCTGTCTCGACAGGTGGGGCAGGCAGGCTTCAGTTGTTGCCTCAGCCGCGCTCTCAGGTCAGGGCGATAATCTGCTTTTCGCGCCGCTCACCCAATAACGCAATAATCCTGGCTCTCGAGAAACAGTAATCATCGGCATCTATAAGAGCCTTGTAGCAATCAACAGCAAGGTTGCCCACTATCTGCTCAGCATTGAAGCGTCGCTCAAGCACATTGCCCTGAACAGGCTCTTTGACGGCAAACGAAATGACGACCATCGTAATCGTTGATTCCGCAGATACGCTGCCAAGCATGAAGCGAATCGACTTGCCCTCTTGCAGAATATTTCGCTGAAGCAACTCAAGGGCAGCACCGTCGCTCTCCAGTTGCGAGGTCAGATTGGCAATTACCTGTTGGTTCAAAACTGCCGGTGCCCAACCTTGCAAGAGTTCTTGAGTCAACTCCAGCAACGTAAACGTATCGGGCGTAGTGACTGGCAAGCTGATAACCGGATCGTCGAAAAACAAAGCACCGGTGACTTTCAAAGCGGTTTTATTGGCATCATTCCATGCCTCGTGCTCGACAGCATCGGGAACTTTATGCGAAGCGACCGTTTGTGAATAAAGCAGCGCATCGAGACTGTCGTCAATGCCAGATGTCGACAGCTCTTTACTCACCAGCACTAATGCCCCTGCGCATACGAAAACCTTCGAAATCGCGAACATTTGCATCTCCCACAAAAAACCAGAGGCTTGCGCCTCTGGCATTAATCACTTTCAGACCGATTGGCCAAATTCGTAGCTGAGCGCTTTCTCACGCTGCTCCGTCAGAGCCTTGACAATCAACGGCTCTACCATTGCATAGTCTTCCTCATCCATATACATCGTGGCGCCGGCGTTATAAATCTCCACAGCAGATGTAGCCCACTCTACAAACAGTACTTTGGTAGGTTGAGCCGAAGCCAGATATTGCACAGCAGCGATTGCCAGGGTGATACCACCTTCATCATCCTGCGAAGCCGCACTCATGCAAAAGTTGCCACCTTCGGCTTTCTTCGAGTTGTTCTCGAACAGCGTCAGGGCCTGTGGTTCATTTTTCAGCGCATCCATGGTCGCATCTGCCACAGTGGACAATACTTTAAGGGCTGCCTGGCCCTGTCCTACTGCTGCACCAACAGCGGTATGCAGAACAGACAGGGCAACATTATCCATGGTCAGTTTTTGCGAAGTAGCGGTATATCGATTATAGGGCTGGCTGAAAGCAAACCAGCCAGCCAGTTTCATTAATCGCATAAACTCGTTATAGCGCTGTTCCTTTTGCTTGGGTGCCGGATATTTGAGCAAGGCAACCAGATCAGCATACATGTAGGTGTTTTTAACGATTCGCTTGCTGCGCTTGGACATGCTTGCATCAAAGCCTGCAATACCCGAGCCCATGATTGCTGCATTCAGTTCATCTTTATCAATTGGCAAGCTACTGCCAACACGTGCCGAACGCGAGCGCAACACTGGCTGCGCTGCGATAAACTCATTGGTTTGCGCAATCAAACTAAACCGCTCAACAGCGGAGATTACATCTTTATTCAGCTCAGTCATAAATGGATTCCTTTCATGATTAAAACACCGACCTGGTGTGAAAAACAAACTAACCACAGCATCGGAGTTAATCAAATCGAAAATCCATGCATTTAATTTCAGACCATCATACAAACCAGCAAACACAGCTTTCCAACTAATATCAAACGCCCTGAGCCAACTCAATTTCACGCGTGCGCATATCAAGCACTGCAGCAGCCAACTTAATCCGATTTTCATTTATCGCGGCAGACCTGATCAAAAAGCGTCTGGAGCGGATATCAAGCTCCGAACCCGTATGCTGAATAGTCCAGAACAAATAGGTAGAGGACCACTTCGCATCAAGCAAGCGAACATTACTGATGACAATCTCCAACTCCCTATTGAAATTGTACTGAGCAGGGGAAAAACGAAAATCGCTCCATTCACGAGCGCTGGCTCTAAATATGTCTATTGCGTCCGAATGTGTTTCAAGCATGTGAAACGCTTCCTTCATTAGCCCGACTTTTTCCCGACTTAATTGTTGCGCCAAGGATCGCGTCCAGACTTCCAGCGCATTACCGGTAAAACTCTTGTCAACATGGATTACCGGAGCTTGCTCCAGGCTCCAGCCGACAGACCAAAGCACCCCAGAATAATATTCAAACCAAGCAGCTGGCTCACTGTTTCTGTTATGACGCAAATCGGCTCTGTATTCTGCCCAGCGCATACTGTCTTTGACGAATCGTTTGTCTTCCGCAGTCAATCCGGAAAAGAAGGACACCAGATTATTCCCCATCACCGTCGCACTGCCTTGGTCGGGAAGTGCTGAAACATTGTTCAAAACATCGCTCATTTCAATTATCCATCCGATTATTCAATTTACTAAAAAAGTACATTCCAGATAGTCACAAGCATTTCCAGCGGAATGCCAATTCAATACTTGCGAAGAACTCGAAAAATCACAAAAGACAATGTAAACATTCAATGTCGGCGCTCCTGAAAAAGGACAGCAGCCAGTTATCGATTGTCGCGTTATCATGTCGCCCGCTTCGCTGGACGCAGGATCAGGAGTATGAAATGGGCGATTGGCTGACCGTTGTGGGTATTGGTGAAGACGGCTTCAAGGGCCTGGGCAAGAACGCCCGGCGTGCTCTGATGGGCGCTTCGCGGATCGTCGGCGGCCAGCGTCAGCTGGATCTGCTGCCGCCGTGCATTGGCGGCGAGCGGCAATTATGGCCGAGTCCGTTTTCCCTCGCGCCAGTGCTCGAGTCGCGTGGCGAGCCGGTCTGCGTGCTGGCCAGCGGTGATCCGATGTTCTACGGCGTCGGTGCCAGTCTGGCGCGGCAGGTACCGAGCGCCGAGATGGCGATCATTCCCGCCCCTTCGTCCTGCGCACTGGCCGCGGCGCGCTTGGGCTGGCCGTTGCAGGAGGTGACGATTGTGTCGCTGGTGGCGCGTCCGTTGGCGGCGCTCAATGCGCATCTGTTCAGCGGCGTGCGTCTGTTGCTGCTGAGCAATGATGGCAGCAGCCCGGCCGCGGTTGCGCAATTGCTGCGCGAGCGTGGTTTCGGCCCAAGTCGCATGACAGTTCTGGAGCATCTGGGCGGCGATGCCGAGCGGCGTATCGAACGCAGCGCCAGCGAATGGAACGACGCGTCCGTTGCCGATCTCAATGTCATCGCGATCGAATGCCTGGCCGAGCCCGGCATCACCGGTCTGTCACGCCTCGCCGGCTTGCCCGATTCGGCATTCCGCCACGACGGCCAACTGACCAAGCGCGACGTGCGCGCCATCACCCTCGCCCGCTTGGCGCCGACGCCCGGTGAACTGCTCTGGGATGTCGGCGCCGGCAGCGGCTCGATCGGCATCGAGTGGATGCGCACCCATCCGAGTTGCCGCGCCATCGCGATAGAGGCCGATGAGGGCCGTCAGCAACTGATCGAACACAACCGCGATGCGCTGGGCGTGCCCGGCCTGCAACTGATCCGTGGCAAGGCGCCGCAAGCGCTGGATCGCCTCGAACGGCCGGACGCTGTGTTTATCGGCGGCGGCGTCACCCGTGAGGGTGTATTCGAGACCTGCTGGGACCAGCTCAAGCCCGGCGGCCGATTGGTTGCCAACGCCGTGACCCTGCAAAGCGAAGTCACCCTGATGCATTGGCGCGAACAATACGGCGGCGAACTGACGCGCATTCATGTCGCCCAGGCGCAACCGCTCGGCGAGTTCGACACTTGGCGTCAGGCCTTGCCGATCACCCTGCTGGAATTGGTCAAATCCCTCGATGCGTGACGAAACCGCCGAACAACCCGCGCCCCTGCGCAGCGGCCTGACCACCGGCAGCTGCGCCACCGCCACCAGCCTCGCCGCCGCGCGCCTGTTGCTCACCGACATCGCTGCCGACGCGGTGCAGATCACGCTGCCCAAGGGCAAACAGGTGCAGATGCGCCTGGAGTTCTGCCGCCTGAGCGAGGGCGGCGCCGAAGCCGGGACGATCAAGGATGCCGGCGACGACCCTGACGTCACCCACGGCGCACTGCTTTACTCACAGGTGCGACTGTGTGCCGAGCCGGGGCTCCGCTTCAACGCCGGTGTCGGCGTCGGCACGGTGACCCGGCCGGGTCTGGTATTGGCCGTCGGCGAACCGGCGATTAATCCGGTGCCGCGCAAGATGATCAGCGATCACCTGGCCTTGCTCGCCGCCGAAACCGGCTATGGCGGCGGCTTCGAGGTCACGGTCAATGTCGAGGGCGGCGCAGAACTGGCGCTGAAAACCATGAATCCGCGGCTGGGCATTCTTGGCGGCCTGTCGATCCTCGGCACCAGCGGCATCGTCCGGCCGTTTTCCTGCGCCGCTTACATCGCCTCGATTCATCAGGGCATCGACGTAGCGAAAACCAACGGCTATCTGCACATCGCCGCCTGCACCGGCAACGCCAGCGAAGACACCATGCGCCGGGTCTACGACCTGCCGGAAATCGCCCTGATCGAGATGGGTGATTTCGTCGGTGCGGTGCTCAAGCACCTGCGTAAAGTACCTGTGGATAAACTCAGCCTGTGCGGCGGCTTCGGCAAGATCAGCAAACTCGCCGCCGGGCATATGGATCTGCATTCGCGGCATTCGAGCATCGATTTGCCGCAGCTGGCCGAATGGGCGGCGGCGATTGGCGCGGACCCGGCGTTGCAGCAAGGCATTCGCGAAGCCAATACCAGCCAACAAGCCTTGGCCATGGCGAGTGCGGCGGGCATTGCTTTGGGGGATGAGGTTTGTCGCCATGCGCTGAATTTCGCTCGCAGCGTAGTGCCGGCGCAGGTCCAGGTCGAGGTGTTTGCCATTGATCGTCAGGGCGGGATTGTCGGCCACGCCGGGGGTTTTGCATGAAACGGATCCTGCTGCTCGGCGGTGTGACTGAAGCGCTGGCGATTGCCCGCACGCTCGGCCCACAACATATCTACAGCCTCGCCGGCGTTGGCCGGGTGCCGAGCGATTTGCGCTGCCAGGTTCGGGTCGGCGGCTATGGCGGCGCGGAGGGTCTGGCGCAGTTCATCGCCGATGAAGGTGTCGATCTGCTGCTCGACGCCACGCACCCGTACGCCGCAAAAATCAGCGCCAACGCCGCCCGCGCGGCACAGCTGTCCGGCATCCCCTGCTGGGCCTTGCGCCGCCCGGCATGGCAACCGCAAGCGGGCGATGACTGGCGTGAGGTGGCTGACTGGGCCGAGCTGATCGCAGCGCTGGAACCGTTCCACCGCCCGCTGTTCACCCTCGGCCGTGAACCGCTGCAACACCTCGACGAAATTCCCGCCCACCAGTTCTGGACCCTGCGCGCCCTCGACATTTATCCCGGCAACACGCGCTGCGAAGTGATCGGCGCCCGTGGGCCGTTTCTGCTGGAAGACGAGCGAGCGCTGTTCGAGCGCAGGCAGATCGATGTGCTGATCAGCAAGAACAGCGGCAGCAGCGCCACCGAGCCGAAGCTCGAAGTGGCGCGCGAGCGTGGCGTGCCGGTGCTGGTGTTGAAGCGCCCGGGGTTGCCGGGGGTTGATCGGGAGTTTGAATCAGTCGACCAAGTCCTCGCTGCCCTCCCCCGCTGAATCGGCACGGCCCTTTGTGGGAGCGAGCCTGCTCGCGAAGACGTCAGCACCGGCAGCCCATCAATGCCTGACAAATCGCTTTCGCGAGCAGGCTCGCTCCCACAGGAACCGTGAATGTTGCTGATATCTGTGCATACTCACAAAACATGTGGGAGCAGGCTTGCCCGCGAAGGCGTCCGGTCTGGCACTGCCAATCCAAGTGGCTACACTCTTTTCAACAGCGCACTGCGACACCAAACCGCACGACGCTTTTTTACTTATCGGCCCTGATCAGGCTAAATGGGCCGCGCCTGATCGCCCACCCAACGGACCTGTCCCATGAACCGACGCCGGTTAGCATTTGCCTGGATCGCCTGCTTTGCAGTGCTGTTCAACATGCTCGCCATGCCGCTGAGCGGGGCGATGGCGCAGGCGGCCAGTTCACCGGCCGAGCAGATACTGTGGAGCAGTTTCTGCACCGGCAGTGGGATGAAGATGGTGGCGATCGACATCGGTGCCACGGATCAGAAGGCCCCGCAAAACGACAGCCATTCGAACATGCAGCACTGCTGGTGTTGCTCAGGTGGGGCGCCATTGCTGGCGCTGCCGGGGCATTCGCCGCAGCTGTATTTCGCGCAATTTGAAAGCAACCGCAGCGTTGCGCCCGCCTCCCTGCAAGCCCCGACGCTGCGCCAGCAATGGCCGAGTCTCAATCCCCGTGCTTCCCCTCTGGTCTGATTTGTTCGCGCCACAAATCCGCGTTTCAACTCGTTCTGGAGAACTGCCATGTTGAAGAAACTCTTCGTCCTCGCTGCGCTGTTGTTGCCGGCGTGCTTCGCCCATGCCCATGAATACAAGGCGGGTGCGCTGGAAATCGCCCATCCGTGGTCGCAGGAACTGCCGCCGAATGCGCCGACCGTCGCCGCCTATTTCATCATTCACAACACCGGTAAAAGCGCCGATCGCCTGCTCAGCGTCGACTCGCCCATCGCTGCACAAGCGCAGTTGCACGAGCACGTGATGCAGGGCGATCTGATGAAGATGCAGCAAGTGCCAAGCGTGGAAATCCCCGCCGGCGGTACCGTGACCTTCGCGCCGATGGCTTACCACGTGATGCTGCTCAACCCGAGCGATCGCAGCCTGCTCAGCGACGGCAAGCGTTTCCCGATGACCCTGCATTTCGAAAAGGCCGGTGACGTCAGCGTTGAAGTTGCCGTGCAGAAGAAAGCGCCGGAATCCGCTCAGGGCCACGTGCACGCTCAGTAACCGTTTCGGCTGACTTCGCCCATGCGTCCGTTGCGCGCCAGGCCCGTCCCGCATCACCGTCAGACTCAAGCGCTGACGCGTGGCAGCTGGATCGCCCTGTTCGCCATGCTGATGATTTTCATCGGTCCACTGATTTCTCAGTCGATGCCGATGGATCAACACGCCTCGACGTCGATGCCAATGAGCATGGACATGTCGATGGACATGCCCGGCATGGATCACAGCGGCCATGCAGCCCAGCCTGCGGCCGAGCATTGCCCGCCGCAATCTTCGCATCACGTGCTGTGGGAAAAATGCGGCTATTGCAGCCTGCTGTTCAATTGCCCGGCACTGACCGGCGGCGGCGATTTCGTCGCTTTCAACATCCCGCCACCGAACACCTTCACCCCACCCTCCCCGCGTCTGGGCCATGCCCGCCAACCCTTCTTCCCCGGCGCCCGCACCCGCGCCCCGCCCATCGCCACGTAGACACGCACCTCTGATTGCACACGGTTGAGAAGACAGCTCCAGGCTGCCGGCCGTGGTGTTTACGACTGTTCGATGGAAATTGTCATGTCCAGGTTTACTGCTGTCCTCTGCGCGGAATCTGCCCGCGCGCACTTTGCCCTGAATGAATCGCGGATTCGTTGCAGGCACGCTATTGCCGTCCTTTGCGGCCTGCTGCTGACACCGCTGGCGTTGGCTGATGATCACGCGAGCCACGAAAGTGAATTGAGCCCAACGGTGATCACTGCCATCGCCCCAAGCTCACCACTGACGATCGTCACCAACCCCAAGGATCCGCGCCAACCGGTGCCGGCCAGTGACGGTGGCGATTACCTGAAAACCATTCCCGGCTTCGCTCTGGTGCGCAATGGCGGCACCAACGGCGATCCGGTGCTGCGCGGGATGTTTGGTTCGCGCCTGAATATCCTCACCAACGGCAGCATGATGCTCGGCGCTTGCCCTGGCCGGATGGACGCGCCGACTTCGTATATTTCACCGGAAACCTACGACAAACTCACGGTGATCAAAGGTCCGCAGACTGTCCTCTGGGGGCCGGGCGCATCGGCCGGTACGGTGCTGTTCGACCGTGAGCCGGAGAACTTCGGCGAACTCGGCACTCGCGTCAACGCCAGCATCCTGGCTGGCTCGCATGGGCGTTTCGACAAGGTTGTCGACGCGGCTGCCGGCGGTCCGTTGGGCTACGTGCGCGTCATCGGCAACACCGCGCATTCCGACGATTACCGCGATGGCAACAAAGACATCGTCGCCTCGCGTTACGACAAGTGGAACGGCGATGTCGCACTGGGCTGGACGCCGGATGCCGACACCTTGATCGAACTCACGGCCGGCAAGGGCGACGGCGAGGCGCGGTATGCCGGGCGCGGCATGGACGGTTCGCAATTCCTGCGCGAAAGCCTTGGCCTGCGCCTGGAAAAATCCAACATCAGCGAGGTGCTGGAAAAACTCGAGGCGCAGGTCTACTACAACTACGCCGACCATGTGATGGACAATTACACCCTGCGCACCCCGTCCGCCACCGGGATCATGGCAGGGCCCATGGCGTCCAACGTCGACCGTCGGACCCTCGGTGCACGGATCAAAGCAACCTGGCGCTGGGCTGATGTTCAGCTGATCACCGGCCTCGACGCACAGACCAACGAGCACCGCCAGCGCAGTGCAATGGGCGTCGATACCTACAAGCAGCTGCCGTACAGCAAGGACGCCGATTTCCACAACTACGGCGTGTTCAGCGAAATGACCTGGTACGCCGCCGAGCGTGATCGCTTGATCACTGGCGCACGGGTGGATCGCGCCTCGGCCAAGGATTACCGGCTGACCACCGGGTCGGGGATGATGTCCCGCCCCAACCCGACCGCCGACGACACCCGCGCCGACACCCTGCCCAGCGGCTTCATCCGTTACGAGCATGACCTCGCCGACAGCCCGACCACGCTCTATGCAGGCCTCGGCCACGCGCAACGCTTCCCGGATTACTGGGAGTTGTTTTCACCCAAGTCCGGCCCGGCAGGATCGGTCAATGCGTTCGACTCGATCAAACCGGAAAAGACCACGCAGTTCGACTTTGGCGTGAACTACAGGAGCGCCGACCTCGAAGCCTGGGCCTCGGGTTACATCGGTGTGGTACGCGATTACATCCTGTTCGACTACACGCCGGTAATGATGGGCATGAGCACCTCGCGCGCCGAGAACATCGACGCGCGGATCATGGGCGGCGAACTCGGTGCTGCCTACAACCTCACCGACAACTGGAAAGCCGATGCGACCCTGGCCTATGCCTGGGGCAAGAACAGCAGCGACGGCTCGGCCCTGCCGCAGCTGCCACCGCTGGATGCGCGTTTCGGCCTGACCTACAGCCAAGACAACTGGAGCGCCGGCGCACTCTGGCGAGTGGTCGCCGCGCAGCACCGCATCGACGCGAACAAAGGCAACGTGGTCGGCAAGGATTACGCCCAGAGCTCCGGCTTCGGCGTGTTCTCGCTCAACGGCGCGTACCGCATCAACCAGCACTGGAAGGTCAGCAGCGGCGTCGACAACCTGTTCGGCAAAGCCTACGCCGAGCACCTGAACCTGGCTGGCAACGCCGGGTTCGGTTACCCGGCCAATGACCCACAGGCAATTAATGAACCGGGGCGCACGCTCTGGACCAAAGTGGATATGAGTTTCTGACACCTACCCATGTGGGAGCGAGCCTGCTCGCGAAGAGGCCGACGCATTCAATATTAATGTCGTCTGGCATGACGCCTTCGCGAGCAGGCTCGCTCCCACAGGTAAACAGACAACTAAAAGAACCAAGCCCAGCGGAGCACACGTGATGCAAAAGCCTCAACCGAAGTTCTACAACCTGGCCTGGCGCTGGCATTTCTATGCCGGACTGTTCGTCGCGCCGTTCATGGTGATGCTGGCCCTGACCGGGATCATTTATCTGTTCAAACCGCAACTCGATTCGCTGATGTACAGCAGCCTGCTCGAAGTACCGGCCGGGCACCACACGGTGCCGGCCGATGACTTGCTGCAACGGGTGAAAGCTGCCTATCCGCAAGGCCAGGTCACTCAGTACCTGCCGCCGGTGAATGCCGAGCGCAGCGCGCAATTCGTGGTGAAAAACGCTGGTCACGAACTCAATGTATTCGTCGATCCGTATCACGGTGACATCCTCGGCGAGCAGGATGCCAAGCAGAATCTGCAAGCCATCGCCCGTGCGATCCACGGAGAATTGATGATCGGTACGGTCGGCGATCGGCTGATCGAAATGGCCGCTGGCTGGGGCGTGGTGCTGGTGGTCTCGGGGCTGTTTCTGTGGTGGCCGCGCGGTCAGGCGGCGGGCATCCTGTGGCCGCGCCTGAGCAGTCGCGGTCGGCTGTTGTGGCGCGATCTGCATGCGGTTACCGGTTTCTGGGGCGCGACATTGCTGCTGGTGATGTTGCTCAGCGGCATGACCTGGACCGGTTTCTGGGGCAAGCAATACGCGCAGGTGTGGAACGTGTTTCCAGCCGCAATGTGGGACAACGTGCCGACCTCCGACATCGAGGCGCGCAGTCTCAACAGCGCGACCCGCCAGACCGTGCCGTGGGCGATGGAAAACACACCGATGCCGATGTCCGGCGACCACGCCGAACACATGAATCACGGCAACGCCCATGCCGGCCCCGCTGCACCCGAAGTCAGCCTGCAGGATGTGCAGAACATCGCCAGTGAGCGCAAGGTCGAGCCCGGCTACAGCATCACCCTGCCGACCACCGCCACCGGCGTGTTCACCATTGCTGTATTCGCCGATGACCCGCGCAACGACGCCACCCTGCATATCGATCAGTACACCGGCAAGGTTCTCGCCGATGTGCGTTTCGAGCACTACGGCACCGTTGCTCGCGCTACCGAAATCGGCGTGATGCTCCACGAAGGCAAGATGTTCGGCACCTTCAACCAGATCGTCGTGCTGCTGATCTGCCTGATGATTCTGCTCAGCGCCGTCAGTGGTGTAGTGATCTGGTGGAAACGCCGCCCCGAAGGCAAATTCGGCGTGCCGCCGCTGCGCCATGATCTGCCGAAGTGGAAAACCGGCGTGGCGATCATGCTGGTGCTGGCGGTGGTGTTTCCGCTGGTGGGGGCTTCGCTGCTGTTCGTGTGGTTGCTTGACCGGTTTGTCTTGCCACGAGTCGCCCGCCGCACCGTCGATCTACCGCGCTGATAGTGTGGCGCGGGCTCAGTGGCCCGCGCCCGACTCGGCATTCGAATTACAACTCATCTCTGATTCGCACGGCACCTTCGGCCGCCGGCTGTTGCCGACGGATTCGCCAACCACTGCCCAGGTGCCCGGTATGGCGCCAATACGCGCCTGCCACCAACACCTGAAATTCGCCCAATTGCAGGAGTCGGGAGACAAATTGCCCAGGCGTGAGGCGGCTGACCCATTGCCCGTTTTCATAAACGACCGAACGGGTCAGCAGCAGATCCCGTTCGGCGTCTGAGTACACTGGCGTGTATTTGAGCAACTCATGGCCGGGCGTGGAGTAGTAATACCCACGAATATCGAAACCTTGGTTTTTCAACTCGTGGGTGTGTGCATACACCAGCGCGGGTTCGGCGAAATTACTGCGGATCTGTTCGTTGTCAGCGACCAGCAAGGTATTGCCCGACAGGCTGAATTGATGACTGGCCACGACGGCATAACCGTCAGGGAAGCGCGGTGCCGGTCGGCGCCAGTCGGTCGCAGGGTCCTCGGCAGTACGGAAAAGACGCAGACGAAGATTTTCCTCGTTGGCGAACCACGCAACAGGCTCCAGCGGGACAAAGCGCTGGCCGGAGTTTTCCCCGAGAACCGCGCCCTCATAACCGGTCCGAGCGAGTATTTCATTGTCGGTCCGTTGCTGGGCATAGCGGGCAGCATCGTCGGGATGCTGGAAGATCGGTCCCAGCGCCGGAACCGGATGATTTTGCCAGTGGCGCTCACGAGATATCTCGGCAAGGCCCGGTTGCCAGCCCTCCCCGACCCGACCACGGCGAGACCAGCAGGCGCTGGTTTCAAGGACATGCAGGTCACCGGCTCGCGCCATCCGGTTTACGTATTCGACAAGGCTGAAAGTGCCCTTGCTGTTGTTGCGTTGATCAATCGCCGCCTGCTCCATTGACACAAAAGCGTTGGGGCGCAATTCCACTTGCCCGAACCGGTCGAAGAATGTGCCGGGCTCGAACGCGTGCAGTTGCAGCCTCAGCAGCGCTCCGTCGGCGCAGGAGAAGTAGATCGGCTTGTAACCCTGTGGCGTACTGGCCCGTCGACACGCCTGCTGGACTTCGCTGGGCATGATCAGCACATGCCGGATATCCGTGGATCGTGCGCCAAGCGGCGGCAGGACGGCGCGCAGATAAATCGAATCCAGCAGAAAGCCTGATGGCAGTCGCCCGTGCTCGAAGATCCGGTCCAGCGCCAGCGCAGACCGTTGTGCAGTCAGCGGCAGACTGGCAAGAAACACACCGCCGGCCGAGCGCAGGATGACACCGAAAGTCTGCGTATCGCGGCTCACCGCCAGCTCATGGACATATCGAGCGGCCGCATCTGCCTGAAGGTATAACGGGCCGCACACCGCCGCAGTAGCGGCTTTGCTGTAATCCGTCACGATCTGCAGATCGGCTGAGAACGGCACCCAGCGCGATACTTGCCTGGGCAGGCCCCACAGGTCACTGCCGGTGACGACCTGCAAATAACCGGTTCTGGCGAGCGAGTCGATCCAGTCGATCGGTTTCAATTCACCGCTGTAAAGGCGCTGCTTGATGGTCTCGCCATCCAGTGATGCGGGCAGGCTATTGCTTGCCGTCAGGGCAATCGACAGATCGGCGCGCAGACGCTCCCACAACCCAGGCTGATAGCGAATCGTCGCACCGTCCGGCGCAAACAGGTATTCATCCCAGACCACAGGCTTGCGCGTGAATGCCGAGTACAAGGTATCGACCGACAGCATGTTCAAGTAGATCTGTTTGTCGATGGCCGAAAACGCTACCGACAGCTCCCTCGGGACTCTGGAGCGGTAACGCGCAACGATCCGGCAATTTTCTGGAAACAGTCCGGCAGCGCGAGCCTCGTCGGCGATGATCTCGCTACTGTCGAAATTTTCGCGTGTCACTTCAATCGGCAAGGTAGCGACGTAGAGGCCGTCGGAGCGTTTCAGAATGACACCGCCATAGAGCTTGTCGGTGCTCTGCGGCAACAGCGATCGGGCATGCACCGCCGCATCGTCGGCACTGTGAAAAACCGGCCCCAGGGCGCGTCGCTGCAGATTTGCGTAAGGCTGCCAGGTTTTCTTGACCAAACCCGGCCGGTCCCAGCACAGACTCGTACGCAGCACGTCAAGTTGACCACTGTCGACCACGGTGTGCACGAAGTCGGATGGCAACAGCCTTTGCGCAGCGAGATCGTCCTTGAGCGTTTGCAGCGTCGTCTGCGAGCTGTCGTCGTAGAACAACTTGCTGGAGCTGTTGAACACATACCTGAGCAGAGCACCATCACCAGTGGCGATATACAAAGTTCTGTGCCGGCCAGTGGCGACGACCGGGCGCCGCTCGGAGAGATACATGGCAACGGTCAGCGTCTCTGGCGTGACGAAGTAATGCGCGAGCCAGTCCTGGGGATGGCGCAAGGTTTCCCCGATTCGCTGGTGCATGTAATACACGGCATGCAGGTCGAAGCCATCCGGGTACTGATACCAGGGAGCTGTCCTGCTGGAACTGAACACCGACTCCTGACGAAACAGATTAGTGCCGCTATCGCTGACGGGTATCAGCTCGCTGGCGATGTATTCCTCCCGCCCCACGTGCTTGAGAATGAAGCCGAACCAGGTTTTCTTCTCGTCGTGCAAATGCACGTCAGTACTGGATTGACTCAGTGCTGCCTCGTCCGCCGAGGAAAACACCGCACCAAAGAAAATCCTCGCAGGACGCTTCCACGGCATTGTTGTAGCGCCAGGCGCAGGCACTTGCGTTGGCGGATATGGCTGCAAAGAAAGATCTGGCAATGACGGTTTCGGTAACGTCGGCAGCGGCGGCTCAGACTCGCCTGGTTCAGCCACTGACGCTATTGGCAGGCTCCAGTCAGCGCCGATTTGCCCGCGATAGCCCCACAGTGCGTGATCGATCAGGTTGAACAAGACGCCGGCCTGCGCCTGTTCACGCACAAAGGCCTGTGGCCGTTCAGTGCCGTTGCGCAGCGCACTGACAAGCTCGCCCGGGTGCTTGCCAGTGCCGAGGCGTCTGGCCAGCTCCCTGGCGACGATGGTGGTGTAGGGCTGGAACCTGATCAGGCTGTCGCCGGCACCAGAGCAATACAGAGCGATCCCGTCGAGCAGGGTCTGCCGCAGCTCGTCAACGTTGAGCATCTGCACATCCAGCAGAGCCTCGGCACGGGTCCAGCGCAGATACCGGATATGCACCGGGTCAAGTTGCGAAAGCGCAACGTGAGCGACATAACGCGCATGCATGGTGTGGTCGTCTGGAAACACCGGCCGACCGTGATTGTCCAGAGGATAAAGCCGCCCCTGGCTGAGCGTATCGATATCCCCGGGCAAGGGTTCGGTCACCACGAAACACTTGTCGCTACGCTGAAAAACATACCCCGCGTACTGCTGATCACGGCGAATGCCCACGAGCTCATGGGCATGGCGAACCGCATCATCGGCCGCCAGAAAAGCCCGGCTCAATCGCGGCCAGGGGAAATTGGCGAAGGGCTGCCATTGCAGATCCACCGGCCCCAGATGCGCCCACAACGCACTGCCGCGCACGACCTCCAGGGTCCCGGCCAGTACCAGCATCGAAACAAATGCGCGGGTATCCAGTGTGCCGGCCAACAGCCTTGCCTGCACACCATTGTCACTGACCGTGCCGTCCGACTGCGTAACGCTCAGTGCCGCTTCGATCGAATCGCCGCTGAAGCGGTACTTCAACATCGCATGATCCTGCGCCCGCATGTACAGCGACAACGCACGCCCTGCTTGCGCCAGATGTTGGCTGCGGGCATTCGCTTCGATAGCCCAGGCGATCTCCCGGGGCGTGAAGAAGTTCTCGTAGAGCCACGGCTGGCCAGGTGGAAACTGTGCCGGGTCGGGTCGCGAGGCGAAGTAAAAGCCCTCCAGCAAATACCCCTTGGGCAGCTGCAATTGCCCTTGGGCATCAACCGGAAATATTCGCTCAGGATCCCATGCAGCCAGTCCGGCTGGGCGCGCATGGGTGGCGACATACTCCTCGCCAGTCAACTTCTTCAACAGCAGACCCGCTGCGTGCGCGCCTCTGGATTTCAACGCGGCCAGCACGGCGCGTTCGGCATTGACGCAGACACGGGTCATCAGCGGCAGTTCGGTGACCACACCTTTTGAAAACGACGCGCCGGCCTTCCAGTCCGCAGGTACGCGCCCCACCGAGTAGCCCCAGTCGGCATTCGAAACAATGACTTTGAGTTCACCCACGGTAGCCAGTTTGTTGATCACCGCCATCACGTCATAGGCCCCCGCCGGATGGCCCGACGGCCCGCCTGACTGCTGCCAGAGAAAGTAGTCGCGCTCCTCGGGCGAGCCGCTCGAGACGTATTTGAGCAAGCTGCCATCCGGGCCTGAAAGGTAAGCGCTGCGGAAAAAATCCCGCGCCGACACATCGCCAATGAAATCGCCGCCTGAATAGAAACTCATGAACAGCCGAAGCAGCGTTTCATCCTGACGCCGATTGCCATTGCGGAACTCGGCATGGATCGGCGGATGGCTGTGAACGCTGGCGACGCACCGGTAGCCCAGCGGATGAAGCATGCCGCCAAGGACATCGGTCTGCACAATTGTGCCGAAGTCAAAACCCGTGGCTTGCCCGGCGATGGGTGAAGTGGCGAGCAATTTCCCGTCCGGACGCAGCAGGATCACGCTGCCGTACTCTTTGTCCGGGTTCAGTGGAATCCGCGTGTGCACCCAATAGGCGGCGTCCTCTTCAGTCAGAAAGGCCGGGCTCAGTGGCGGCAGCTTGAACGTTGCTGAAGAACTTGCGGTACGACCGGATCGGCCTGAGACATGACTCATAAAAACCTGCGCTGAGAATCGGGATGAGCGCGTGAGTGTGGGCCGTCGGTTTTCACCTGCTGTGGTACATGTTTATCGTTTCTGTATCCGCATCTGCGCGACAGTTCGCGCCCCAATCTGGCGCAACTGGACGCACCACCGCCCGACTACCGTCCCCTCCTGGTGCACGCCCTCAGCGCGCAAGCGCTCTGGCACGACATTTTCTTGCCTGAACGCGACCGGGCACAGCCTTTGCAAAACACACTTTCAGTCGTTCGCATCTGCCAACCAGAAAAAATCGAATGTTCATGGAGATCGCACAATGAAGCGTCGCAGTTTGATCAAGGCTTTCACACTCACGGCATCCATTGCCGCGATGGGCATGACCTGGACTGTCCAGGCCGCCGAGACCATCAAGGTCGGGATTCTGCATTCGTTGTCCGGGACCATGGCGATCTCCGAAACGTCGCTCAAGGACATGGCGCTGATGACCATCGACGAGATCAACGCCAAGGGCGGCGTGAACGGCAAGATGCTCGAGCCGGTGGTGGTCGATCCCGCTTCCAACTGGCCGCTGTTCGCCGAAAAGGGCCGACAGCTGCTGACCCAGGACAAGGTCGCGGTGGTGTTCGGCTGCTGGACCTCGGTATCGCGTAAATCGGTACTGCCGGTGTTCGAAGAGCTCAATGGCCTGCTGTTCTACCCGGTGCAGTACGAAGGCGAAGAGATGTCGCCGAACGTCTTCTACACCGGCGCCGCGCCGAATCAGCAAGCGATCCCCGCCGTTGAATACCTGATGAGCGAAGAAGGCGGCAGCGCCAAGCGCTACTTCCTGCTCGGCACCGACTACGTCTACCCGCGCACCACCAACAAGATCCTGCGCGCGTTCCTGCACTCCAAAGGCGTGGCCGACAAGGACATCGAAGAGGTCTACACGCCGTTCGGTCACAGCGATTACCAGACCATCGTTGCCAACATCAAAAAATTCTCGGCCGGCGGCAAGACTGCCGTCATCTCGACCGTCAATGGCGACTCCAACGTGCCGTTCTACAAAGAGCTGGCCAACCAGGGCTTGAAAGCCACCGATGTACCGGTGGTGGCGTTCTCGGTCGGTGAGGAAGAGTTGCGCGGCATCGACACCAAACCGCTGGTGGGCAACCTCGCGGCGTGGAACTACTTCGAGTCGGTGGAGAATCCTGCGAACAAGAAATTCGTCGCGGACTGGAAAGCCTACGCGAAGAAACACAACCTGCCGGGCGCCGACAAGGCAGTGACCAATGACCCGATGGAAGCCACCTACGTCGGCATCCATATGTGGGCGCAGGCGGTCGAGAAAGCCAAATCCACTGACGTCGCCAAGGTGCGTGAAGCACTGGCCGGGCAGACCTTTGCTGCGCCATCGGGCTACACCCTGACCATGGACAAGACCAACCACCATCTGCACAAGCCAGTGATGATCGGCGAGATCCAGAGCGACGGTCAGTTCAACGTCGTATGGCAGACCGAAGGCCCGATCCGTGCGCAACCGTGGAGCCCGTTCATTCAGGGCAACGACAAGAAGCCGGATTATGCGGTGAAGAGCAACTGAGTCACCGGATGTCAGTCTCGCGCCTGGCGTGAGGCTGATGCAACTCCCTGTGGGAGCGGGCCTTTGTGGTGAGGGGATTTATCCCCGGTGGGTTGCGAAGCAGCCCCAAAGCCATCGGTCGCGGTGTATCAGATTGATCGCGTCGACCGATATCACGACTGCTTCGCAGCCGAACGGGGATAAATCCCCTCGCCACAAAGGCTCGCTCCCACAATGTCCGCGTCAAGGCGACTGACTATGCCCACTGCCCTTTTCCGATTCATCTGTGCCATCGCACTATTGCTGCCAATCCTGGCCCACGCTGACGACGCCGACGACTTCGTCGCGGCCAATCCGATGCAACAGGCCAAACTGCTGGAAGCCTGGGCCGCGCAGCCCGATCCGGCGCGTATCGAATTGCTCAACGCCCTGCAACTAGGCGAGCTGAGTATCGACGGCCAGCCAAAAACCCTGCGCCTGAACAATCGCCTGCGGGGTCTGATCGACACCGCGATGGCCAGCCATCAATTGCTCGCCGCCGACGCGAAAATCCGCCTGAGCGCCGCGCAGCAATTGCAAAAAAGCGCGAAACCCGCGCAGCTGAAATTTCTCGACCGGCAACTCGCCGGGGAAAAAGATGAAAGCGTGCATGCCGCCCTGAGCCTGGCGCTGGCCAATCTGCAACTGGTCGACAGCGACCCGGCGGTGCGCCTTGCAGCGGTGCGGTTGCTCGGTGAAACCGGCGATCCGCTGGCACGCACACGTCTTGAAGGCCTGCTTGAACCGGGCGTGGAAAGCGATGCCGGCGTGCGCACCGCCGCTGAAACCAGCCTCGCTCAGGTCAAGCGCAAATTGCTGATCGGCGAAGTGCTCGGCCAGGCCTTCAGCGGCATGTCGCTGGGCTCGATTCTGCTGCTTGCCGCCCTCGGCCTGGCGATCACCTTCGGTTTGCTCGGGGTGATCAACATGGCCCACGGCGAGATGCTGATGCTCGGCGCCTACTCGACCTACGTGGTGCAGCTGATGTTCCAGCGCTACGCGCCGCAGGCCATCGAGTTCTATCCGCTGATCGCGCTGCCGGTGGCGTTTTTCGTCACGGCCGCCATCGGCATGGCGCTGGAGCGCACGGTCATCCGCCATCTCTATGGCCGGCCGCTGGAAACCCTGCTCGCGACCTGGGGCATCAGCCTGATGCTGATTCAACTGGTGCGGCTGGTGTTCGGCGCCCAGAACGTTGAAGTCGCCAACCCGGCGTGGCTGTCCGGCGGCATCCAAGTGCTGCCCAATCTGGTGCTGCCGTACAACCGCATCGTCATCATCGCTTTCGCATTGTTCGTGGTGGTGCTGACCTGGCTGCTGCTGAACAAGACCCGCCTCGGCCTCAACGTGCGCGCCGTCACCCAGAACCGCAACATGGCCGCCTGCTGCGGCGTGCCCACCGGGCGCGTCGACATGCTCGCCTTCGGCCTCGGCTCGGGCATCGCCGGCTTGGGCGGCGTGGCGCTGAGCCAGATCGGCAACGTCGGCCCCGACCTTGGCCAGAGCTACATCATCGACTCGTTCCTGGTGGTGGTGCTCGGCGGCGTCGGCCAACTGGCCGGTAGCGTGCTAGCCGCGTTCGGCCTGGGCATCGCCAACAAGATTCTCGAACCGCAGATCGGTGCGGTGCTCGGCAAGATCCTCATCCTCGCGCTGATCATTCTGTTCATTCAGAAACGTCCGCAAGGCCTCTTCGCACTGAAAGGACGGGTGATCGACTGATGAACCAGCCTCTATTAGTCACGGCCACACAAAAGGCCGGGCCGAAAGCCACGCTCGCGGTCGGCGGGGTGATCCTCGCGCTGCTGATCGTTCTGCCGCTGCTCTCGTTGTTGTCGCCAGACAATGCCCTGCACGTCTCGGCCTACACGCTGACCCTGGTCGGCAAAATCCTCTGCTACGCCATCGTCGCCCTGGCGCTGGATCTGGTCTGGGGTTACGCCGGCCTGCTGTCGCTGGGCCACGGTCTGTTCTTCGCCCTCGGCGGTTATGCGATGGGCATGTACCTGATGCGTCAGGCAGCCGGCGATGGTCTGCCGGCGTTTATGACCTTCCTGTCGTGGAGCGAATTGCCGTGGTACTGGAGCGGTACCAGCAGCTTCCTCTGGGCCATGTGTCTGGTGGTGCTGGCGCCGGGTCTGCTGGCGCTGGTGTTCGGCTTTTTCGCCTTCCGTTCGCGAATCAAGGGCGTGTATTTCTCGATCATGACCCAGGCGCTGACCTTCGCCGGCATGCTCCTGTTTTTCCGCAACGAGACCGGGTTTGGCGGCAACAACGGTTTCACCAATTTCCGCACGATTCTCGGTTTCGGCATCACCGAACCGGGCACCCGCGCGGCGCTGTTTCTGGCCACGGTGTTGCTGCTGGTGGTGAGCCTGTTCATCGGCTGGCGCCTGGCGCAGAGCAAGTTCGGTCGCGTGCTGACCGCGTTGCGCGATGCGGAAAACCGTTTGATGTTCTGCGGCTACGACCCGCGCGGTTTCAAGCTGTTCGTCTGGGTGCTGAGTGCGGTGTTGTGTGGACTGGCCGGCGCGTTGTACGTGCCGCAAGTCGGCATCATCAACCCCAGCGAAATGTCGCCGACCAACTCGATCGAAGCGGCGGTATGGGTGGCCCTTGGCGGGCGCGGCACGCTGATCGGGCCGTTGCTCGGCGCCGGCGTGGTCAACGGCATGAAGAGCTGGTTCACCGTGGCCTTCCCTGAATACTGGCTGTTCTTCCTCGGCGCGCTGTTCATCGTCGTGACGTTGTACTTGCCCAAGGGCGTGATCGGCCTGCTGAAGAAACGAGGTGAACAATGAGAGTCACAGCGAGTGCGGAATTCATGCTCGAACCGGCGTTTTTCCCTGTGGAACCGAACAAGGACGAAGGCACCAGTCGCGACTCGATCGGCCTCGGCCAGCGCGTCGGCCCCGGCCTCGATACGCGCCACGGCACGATCCTGACCCTGGAAGACATCAGCGTCAGCTTCGACGGCTTCCGTGCGCTGAACAATCTCAACCTGTACATCGGCGTCGGCGAACTGCGCTGCATCATCGGCCCCAACGGCGCCGGCAAGACCACGCTGATGGACGTGATTACCGGCAAGACCCGGCCCAGCCACGGCAAGGCCTGGTTCGGCGAAACCCTGGACCTGACGCAGATGAGCGAAGTGCAGATTGCCCAGTCCGGCATCGGCCGCAAGTTTCAGAAACCGACGGTATTCGAAGCCTTGAGCGTGTTCGAAAACCTGGAGCTGGCGCAGAAGACCGACAAGTCGGTGTGGGCCAGTTTACGTGCGCGCCTGAGTGGCGAGCAGAAGGATCGCATCAGCGAAGTGCTCGAGACGATTCGCCTGACCACCTCGGTCAATCGCCAGGCCGGGCTGTTGTCCCACGGCCAGAAGCAGTTCCTCGAGATTGGCATGCTGCTCATGCAGGACCCGCAATTGCTCCTGCTCGACGAACCGGTGGCGGGCATGACCGACGCCGAAACCGAGTTCACCGCCGAGCTGTTCAAGTCGCTGGCCGGCAAGCATTCGCTGATGGTGGTCGAGCACGACATGGGTTTTGTCGGCTCGATTGCCGACCACGTCACGGTGCTGCATCAGGGCAGCGTGCTGGCCGAGGGCTCGCTGGAGCAGGTGCAGGAAAACGAGCGAGTGATCGAGGTCTACCTGGGCCGATGAATCGGCCAGCTGCAAGCGACAAGCTTCAAGCAGCAAGTAAAAGCAAAGTCATAAACAGCACTGCTCTTGCTTGCAGCTTGCGGCTTGAAGCCCAACTAACGGAGTTCCGATGCTACAAGTCCAACAACTTCATCAGTACTACGGCGGTAGCCACATCCTGCGCGGCCTTTCGTTTGACGTGAAGGTTGGCGAAGTCACCTGCCTGCTCGGCCGTAACGGCGTGGGCAAGACCACCCTGCTCAAATGCCTGATGGGCCTGTTGCCGGCCAAGGAAGGCGCGGTGAATTGGGAAGGCAAACCGATCACCACGTTCAAACCGCATCAGCGTGTGCAGGCCGGTATCGCCTACGTGCCGCAGGGCCGTGAAATCTTCGGCCGGCTGACCGTGGAAGAAAATCTGTTGATGGGCCTGTCGCGGTTTCCAGGCTCAGAAGCCAAGGAAGTTCCAGGTTTCATCTACGAACTGTTCCCGGTGCTGCTACAAATGAAGCAGCGCCGTGGCGGCGATCTGTCCGGCGGTCAGCAACAGCAGTTGGCGATCGGTCGTGCATTGGCCAGCCGACCACGCCTGCTGATTCTCGATGAGCCGACCGAAGGCATTCAACCCTCGGTAATCAAGGAAATCGGCGCGGTGATCAAGCAGCTCGCGGCGCGCGGTGACATGGCGATTCTGCTGGTCGAGCAGTTCTACGACTTTGCCGCCGAACTCGCCGATCAATACCTGGTGATGTCGCGGGGCGAGATCGTCCAGCAGGGTCGCGGTGAACATATGGAGGCCGAAGGTGTACGCGGGCTGGTCACGATCTAACGCGCCGGTCTAATCTGTAGCTTCCTAACGACAATCACAAAACCATGAATTCGATTGTTGCACCTGCCCTGTTTACCCCGAGCTGGCACGCCAAGCTGGAACTGGCCTACGCGCGTTTCGGCGATTGCACGCGCCCGGTCATGCGCCGCCACCTCGGCCCGCTGCGCGTGCAAAAGCATCTGTACGCCGAAGGCCCCGAGGTCTGCCAGCACATCATCGTCCACCCACCGGGCGGAATTGCCGGTGGTGATCGTCTGGATATCAGCGCTCGCGTCGAAACCAACGCCTGGGCGCAAATCACCAGCCCTGGCGCGGCGAAGTGGTATCGCGCCGGTGGGCCGGCTTATCAACAACTCGATCTGCGCGTGGCCGCCGGCGCGACACTGGAATGGCTGCCGCAGGAAACCATCGTCTACAGCGCCGCGCAGGCTGAGTTGACCACGACCATCGACCTTGAAGGTGACGCACGGCTGTTTTATTGGGACGTGGTCGCGCTCGGTCGTCCGGCCAGCGGCGAGCGTTTCGACCTCGGGCATTTTCAGGCGCACCTGGACATCCGCCGCGATGGTCGGTTGCTCTGGCATGAACGGCAGCGCATTGTCGGCAACGACGGGTTGCTCGACTCGCCAATCGGCCTGGATGGCAATCCGGTGTTTGCGACGCTGCTGGTGACCGGTGAGATTGAGGCCGGGTTGCTGGAGCGTTGCCGCTCGCTGGGGCACGAAGTGCGTGGTGATTTGACCCAGTTGCCGGGTTTGCTGGTGGCGCGGTGTCTGGCCGGTGAAGCGTTGCTCGCGCGTGCGTGGCTGATTGAGTTATGGCGACTGCTAAGACCTGTGCTGCTGGGCCGCGAAGCCCAGCCACCGCGAATCTGGAACACCTGAAATGCAATCCAACTGTGGGAGCGAGCCTGCTCGCGAAAGCGTCATGTCAGCCACCCCATACGCTGAATATGAAACCGTATTCGCGAGCAGGCTCGCTCCCACAGGGGATGTGCGCAATCAGACAATTTTTCAATCTGCCCTGATGGAACCCGAACCATGGACCTGACCCCACGCGAAAAAGACAAGCTGCTGATCTTCACCGCCGGCCTCGTCGCCGAGCGGCGGCTGGCCCGTGGCGTGAAACTCAATTACCCGGAAGCCATGGCCTACATCTCCGCCGCGCTGCTCGAAGGTGCCCGCGACGGCCAGACCGTGGCCGAGCTGATGCATTACGGCACCACCCTGCTCAGCCGCGAACAAGTGATGGAAGGCATCCCGGAAATGATCCCGGAAATCCAGGTCGAGGCGACGTTCCCCGACGGCACCAAACTGGTCACCGTTCACCAGCCGATCGTCTGAGGCCGCGCCATGACTTACAGCATTCGCGATGCGAGCCGGGCCGACCTGCCGGCGATCCGCGACATCTACAACGACGCCGTGCTCAACACCACGGCGATCTGGAACGAACAAGCGGTCGACCTCGGCAATCGCCAGGCATGGTTCGACGCGCGGCAGTTGCAGGCGTATCCGATTCTGGTGATCGTCGACCATGAAAACGCAGTGCTGGGTTACGCCTCGTTCGGCGACTGGCGGCCGTTCGACGGTTTCCGTCACACCGTCGAGCACTCGGTGTACGTGCGCAGCGATCAACGCGGCAACGGCCTCGGTCCGCAACTGATGACCGCGCTGATCGAACGCGCCAGAGCCTGCGGCAAACACGTCATGGTCGCCGCCATCGAAAGCGGCAACGCTGCCTCGATCCGCTTGCACGAGCGCGCCGGTTTCAGCATCACCGGGCAGATGCCGCAAGTGGGCACCAAGTTCGGCCGCTGGCTCGATCTGACCTTCATGCAGTTGACCCTCAATCCCGGCGCACAGCCACCGGATGCCCACAAGGAGTGATGTCGATGAACGCCGCCCAGTTGCGCCGCGTCAACGCTGAAAGCTTTGCCCACTATCGCCAGGGCCTGATCGATCTGCTGCTCGACGCCGTCGGTTACGGCGCCAGCGTCGGTTTCATGGCCGACCTCGATGCCGCCCAGGCGCGCGCGTATTTCGATGAGGTGCAGGACAACATCAACAAGGGCAGCACGCTGCTCTGGGTGGTGGTGAAGGACGAGCAGGTGCTGGCCAGCGTGCAACTGGGCCTGTGCCAGAAGGCCAATGGTCTGAACCGCGCCGAAGTGCAGAAACTGCTGGTGCGCGAACACGCGCGGCGCCGTGGCCTCGGCCAGCAACTGATGCAGGCGCTGGAACTCGAAGCGCCCAAGCACAAGCGCGGCATGCTCTATCTCGACACCGAGGCCGGCTCGCCGGCAGAAGATTTCTACAAGGCGCTGGGCTACGTGCGCGCCGGCGAAATTCCTGATTACGCCTGCGACCCCAACGGCACCTATCGCCCCACCGCCCTCTATTACAAAGTCCTGCAAGGAGCCCAGCGATGATTCCTGGCCAATACCAGATTCAGCCCGGCGACATCGAACTCAACGTCGGCCGCCGCACCGTGAGCCTGAAAGTCGCCAACAGCGGCGACCGGCCGATCCAGGTCGGTTCGCACTTTCACTTTTTCGAAACCAACGACGCGCTGACCTTCGACCGTGCCGCCAGTCGCGGCATGCGCCTGAACATCCCCGCCGGCACCGCCGTGCGCTTCGAGCCGGGGCAAAGCCGTGAAGTCGAGCTGGTCGATTACGCCGGGCATCGCCGGGTGTTCGGCTTTGCCGGCCGCATCATGGGCGATCTCTAAACAACACGGTGCCCGCTCTGGCCCCTTCGCGAGCAGGCTCGCTCCCACATGAGAACGCGATCAAATGTGGGAGCGAGCCTGCTCGCGAAAGCGAGTAATGCGAGCGATTTCAGACCCAATTGAATCCCAAGGCAAGCACATGAAGATTTCTAGAAGCGCCTACGCCGACATGTTCGGCCCCACCGTCGGCGATAAGGTGCGCCTGGCCGATACCGAGCTGTGGATCGAAGTCGAGAAGGACTTCACCACCTACGGCGAGGAAGTGAAGTTCGGTGGCGGCAAAGTGATCCGCGACGGCCAGGGCCAGAGTCAGTTGCTCGCCGCCGAAGTGGTCGACACGCTGATCACCAACGCGCTGATCATCGACCACTGGGGCATCGTCAAGGCCGACGTCGGCCTCAAGGACGGGCGCATCGCCGCGATCGGCAAGGCCGGCAACCCCGACGTGCAGCCCGACGTGACCATCGCCATCGGCGCCGGTACCGAAGTGATTGCCGGCGAAGGCATGATCCTCACCGCTGGCGGCATCGACACGCACATCCACTTCATCTGCCCGCAGCAGATCGAAGAAGCGTTGATGAGCGGCGTCACCACCATGATCGGCGGCGGCACCGGTCCCGCTACCGGCACCAACGCCACCACCTGCACCTCCGGCCCGTGGCATCTGGCGCGCATGCTCCAGGCCGCCGATGCGTTCCCGATGAACATCGGCCTGACCGGCAAAGGCAATGCCAGCCTGCCGGAACCGTTGATCGAACAGGTCAAGGCCGGCGCCATCGGCCTCAAACTGCACGAGGACTGGGGCACCACCCCGGCGAGCATCGACAACTGCCTCAACGTCGCCGACCAGTACGACGTGCAGGTGGCGATCCACACCGACACCCTCAACGAATCCGGTTTCGTCGAAACCACCCTCGGCGCATTCAAGGGGCGCACCATCCACACTTATCACACCGAAGGTGCCGGTGGCGGCCACGCGCCGGACATCATCAAGGCCTGCGGCTTCCCCAACGTGCTGCCGAGTTCGACCAACCCGACGCGGCCGTTCACTCGTAACACCATCGACGAACACCTCGACATGCTGATGGTCTGCCACCACCTCGACCCGAGCATTGCCGAAGACGTCGCCTTCGCCGAAAGCCGTATCCGCCGCGAAACGATCGCCGCCGAAGACATCCTCCACGACCTCGGCGCGTTCTCGATGATCAGCTCCGACAGTCAGGCCATGGGCCGCGTCGGCGAAGTCATCACGCGCACCTGGCAGACCGCCGACAAGATGAAAAAGCAGCGCGGTCCGCTGCCCCAGGATGGCGAGGGCAACGACAACTTCCGCGCCAAACGCTACATCGCCAAATACACGATCAACCCGGCAATCACCCACGGCATCAGCCATGAAGTCGGTTCGATCGAAGTTGGCAAATGGGCGGACCTGGTTCTCTGGCGTCCGGCGTTCTTTGGCGTCAAGCCGACGCTGATTCTCAAGGGCGGCGCGATTGCCGCCAGCCTGATGGGCGACGCCAACGCCTCGATTCCGACGCCGCAACCGGTGCACTATCGCCCGATGTTCGCCAGCTACGGCGGCTCGCTTCACGCCACCAGCCTGACCTTTATCAGCCAGGCGGCGCACGAAGCGGGATTGCCGCAAGCGTTGGGGTTGAAGAAGAAAATCGGCGTGGTGAGGGGATGTCGAGAGGTGCAGAAAACCGACCTGATCCACAACGACTATCTGCCGGACATCGATGTCGATCCGCAGACCTATCAGGTCAAGGCTGACGGCGTGTTGTTGTGGTGCGAGCCGGCGGAAACGTTGCCGATGGCGCAGCGGTACTTTCTGTTCTGATCACAAAAAAAGGCCCTTCAGGGCCTTTTCAATAATGAGTCAGAAACTCCGCGTCATCGTTCATCGCTGGCAAGCCAGCTCCCACAGTTTCTGCGTAGAACTGACATCCATGTTCCAACTCAAAAACCTGTGGGAGCTGGCTTGCCAGCGATGAGGCCAGATCAGCCAAGCGGAAAACATCAGCCTGAGCTACTCAACCACCAACCGCCCCAACCGCTGGCGCAACATGCGGTTTTCAGCACGCAACTCGCGCACCTCATCCAGCAGATCCAGCGCCAGCGCCACGCCTTCCCATTCCAGCTCGAGATCACGGCGCAGCTTCGCCGCACGCTTGGCCAAGGCCAATTCGTAATCGGTGAAACGCCATTCCCGGGGCTGCGCGCCCTGAGGTTCGAGGATGCCGTGCTCGACGATTTCGATCACGTAGACGTCCGACAAATCGGCCGCCTCACAGAATTCTGCCAGGTCCAGTTGAACGATCAGGGGGCTGCTCATGATGGGCTACTCCGTCGTCGGGTTCAGAAGTTCTCTCGCGGGTTGAACGCGGCTTTCTTCGCCAGTTCCTGCCACAGCGCCTTGACCTCATCGTCGGACGCTTTCGGCATCACGGCCTTGAGCTGCACGAACAGATAACCGCGCTCGCCGGCCTTGTTCAGCAAGCCATGGCCCTTGGCGCGCATGCGCTGGCCGTTCTGGCTGCCGGCCGGGACCTTGAGGTTGATCTTGCCGGTCAGGGTCGGCACGGCCACTTCGGTGCCCAGCGCCAGCTCCCACGGTGCCAGCGGCAAGGTGATGATCAGGTTTTCGCCTTCGACATCGAATTTCGGATGCGGCGCAAACCGAATGGTCAGGTACAGGTCGCCATTCGCCCCGCCACCGATGCCCGGTGCGCCCTGACCTTTCAGGCGAATCCGCTCGCCGTCGGTGACGCCGGCCGGAATCTTCACGTTCAGGCTCTTGCTGGTGTTGCTGACGTGCTGGCCGTGCGCGTTGTATTGCGGCACCTGGAAGGTGACTTTCTTCGATTCGTTCGACAGGGTTTCTTCGAGGAACACCGGCAATTCCATTTCCACGTCTTGCCCTCGGCGTCCGCGTGATTGGCGGCTCTCGGCGCCACCGAAACCGGGGCCGCGATTACCGAAGATCGAACTGAAGAAGTCCGAGAAGTCGCCGGTATCGGCACCGCCGCCACCGAAACCGCCACGGCTCTGCCAACCCGGTGGCCCCTGGAATGGCTGACCGTGCTGGCCATAACGGCGCAGTTCGTCGTATTCGGCACGCTTGTCGGCACTTTTCAGCGCTTCATAGGCTTCCGAGGCGTCCTTGAACTTGGCCTCGGCGTCTTTTTCCTTGCTGACATCGGGGTGGTATTTGCGCGCCAGCTTGCGATAGGCCGCCTTGATGGCCTTGTCGTCGGCTGTCGGCTCCACACCGAGTATCTTGTAATAGTCTTTGAAGTCCATTGAAGGATCACCATCCGTTATCGATTTCGCGCCGAGACCAGCGTGCGCCCGATTGGCGCGTGCCGGGTTGACCGATCTCAAGGTTGTGACCGGGTGGCGCCGCAGAAGTTTATCGGCAGTGGACGACGGTTCTTGCGACCGCCGGTGTGTCTGCCGGCCCATGCCAGCAAGTTTGGGGCGAAGCGGCGGTTTTCAACTGGGTTGGCGCGAAATAGCGGATGACCGGCCTTCGAATCTGCCGCGCACTGACATACACTGCGCGGCCGTTTTTTTGACCGGAATCCGAAAGACATGAAAGACGCCTCTCCAGCCCGTGCCTGCGGCATCGACTTCGGCACGTCCAACTCCACCGTCGGCTGGCTGCGCCCCGGCATGGACACCATGATTGCGCTGGAAGACGACAAGATCACCCTGCCGTCGGTGGTCTTCTTCAACATCGAGGAGCGTCGCCCGGTTTACGGACGCCTGGCCCTGCACGAGTATCTGGAAGGCTACGAAGGCCGGCTGATGCGCTCGCTGAAAAGCCTGCTCGGTTCCAAGCTGATCAAGCACGACACCAGCGTCCTCGGCACGGCGATGCCGTTCAAGGACCTGCTCGGGCTGTTCATCGGCCAGCTCAAGAGCCGCGCCGAAGCCGCCGCCGGTCGGGAATTCGAGCAAGTGGTGCTGGGCCGTCCGGTGTTCTTCGTCGATGACGATCCACTGGCCGACCAGGAGGCCGAAGACACGCTGGTCGAAGTGGCGCGCAAAATCGGTTTCAAGGACGTGTCGTTCCAGTATGAGCCGATCGCGGCAGCGTTCGACTACGAGTCGACCATCGAAAAAGAAGAGCTGGTGCTGATCGTCGACATCGGCGGTGGTACCTCCGACTTCTCGCTGGTGCGCCTGTCGCCCGAGCGCCGCGGTGTCGATAACCGTCACGACGACATCCTCGCCACTGGCGGTGTGCACATCGGCGGCACCGACTTCGACAAGCAACTGAGCCTGCAAGGCCTGATGCCGCTGTTCGGCTACGGCAGCCGCATGAAAAGCGGCGCATACATGCCGACCAGCCACCACATGAACCTGGCAACCTGGCACACGATCAACTCGGTGTACTCGCAGAAGTCCACGCTGGCGCTGGGCAGCATGCGCTACGACATCGAAGACACCGGCGGCATCGATCGCCTGTTCAAGCTGATCGAACAGCGCGCCGGGCACTGGCTGGCGATGGAAGTCGAAGAAACCAAGATCCAGCTGACCCACGCCGACAGCCGCCATGTGCCGCTGGACCGCATCGAACCCGGGCTGAGCGTCGAGCTGAGCCGCGCACTGTTCGAATCGGCAATCGAAGCCTTGCTGGAGCGCGTGCGCGGCAGCGTTACGCAGCTGTTGAATGACGCTGGCGTAGCAGTCGATCAAGTCGACACGGTGTTCTTCACCGGCGGTTCCAGCGGCATCCCGGCCCTGCGCAACAGCGTCTCGGCAATGCTGCCGAACGCGCGGCACGTCGAAGGCAACATCTTTGGCAGCATTGGCAGCGGTTTGGCGATTGAAGCCCGCAAACGCTATGGCGTTTAGGGGCAGCTGCAAGTTTTAAGCTGCAAGCTGCAAGCTAGAGCAAAAGCCACTGCGGCTCTCGCTTCTGCTTTAACTTGCAGCTTGAAGCTTGCAACTCGAAGCTGCTCTTCTAGACCATTCCTCCGAGCTTCAACTCACTCTTCAGGTACGCGTAATAAATCGGCCCCGCCACCACCCCCGGCAAACCGAACGCGGCTTCGAACACCAGCATTGCCAGCAGCAATTCCCACGACTTGGCACTGATCTGCCCGCCGACGATGCGCGCGTTGAGGAAGTATTCGAGCTTGTGGATAACGATCAGGTAGCCCAGCGCGGCGAGCGCTACCCAGATCGACAGCGACAGGCCGACGATGGTGATCAGCGTGTTCGACATCAGGTTGCCGATCACCGGCAACAGGCCGAGCAGGAAGGTCAGCACGATCAGGGTCTTGGTCAGCGGCAGCTTGATGCCGAACATCGGCAGAATCACCGCGAGGAAGATCCCGGTGAATACGGTGTTGAGCAGGGAAATCTTGATCTGCGCGAAGACGATATTGCGAAACGCCTGCACCAGCAGATGCAAACGGTCGAACAAAGCGGCGGCCAGCGGCTTGCGCTTGGTCACGTCGGGGATGCGCTGCAGGGCGATGATCGCGCCGAGGACCATGCCGATCAGCAGGGTGACGAACATGTGCGCAGCGTCCTTGCCGACCAGTTGCAGGTCGGCCAGATGCTTGCTCGCCCACTCGCCGATCGCTACACGAAATTCCGCCGCGCTGGCCGGCAGATAGGCGTCGATGAAGGGCGGCAATTGCCCGCGTGCGCGATCGACCACGCCCATGAACTTGTCGAGGGAGGCGCCGGGGTTTTCCGCTTCATGCAGGAGGAAACTGATGGCGCCGGCGAAGATCAGCGCCAGCACACTCACCACCAGCGTGCCGAGCAGCGCCACCGCCAACCAGCGCGCACGCCGCCCTTCGATCAGCCGTTGCAATTGCGGGGTGAGCATGTTGACCAGCTCGAACACCAGCAACCCGGCCAGCAAGCTCGGCAACAGGCGCAGCGGCAGCACCAGCAACAGTCCGCCAAAAATGATGATGCAACTGACCCAGAACACAACATGACGCTGAGAAAACGTTGGCATACAGCCTCAAAACGAACGGCGTGAAAGGATGGGCAGTCTGCCAGCGATCCGGGGTTAGCACTAGGGATATGCGGGGCGTGGGAATGGCGGTGCATTCACCGACGCTTTCGCGAGCAGGCTCGCTCCCACAGAAGTGCGTGTTTCAAATCTGGGAGCGAGCCTGCTCGCGAAGAGGCCGGCACGCTCACCACATTATTTACCGTTTCACTTTTTCTTCAGGCAATCACTCATGAACGCCTTGCGCGCATCACCGGTCAGCGCCTTGGTTTTCGCATCGGCATTGCAGGTAGTCATCTTCTGCTGTTGCGGCGTCAGCACCTTGCCATCGTTGGCCGCAGGCGCCGCTTTCAGGCAGGTGCTCATGAATGCCTTGCGCTCGTCGCCCTTGAGGCTCTTGGCGGTCGCATCGGCATTGCAAGTGGTCATCTTGTTCTGTTGCGCCGTGGCGGCGAAACCCTGGGAACACAGGAGCAGACCGATCATCAACAACGGCACACGCAACATCTTCATGGAGTTTTCTCCTTGTTGCCGCACCGATGGATGCGGCCTCTGTCGCAGTGTAGTCAAAGCTTGTTACACCTTCCTGCCCTCGAGGTGGCTGCGCCGATATTGTTCCGGCGTACAGCCAGCCTGGCGGGCAAACATGGCGATGAAGGCCGAGCCGCTGCTGTAGCCGAGGTCGAAAGCGATTTCCTGCACCGAGCGCGAGGTTTCCAGCGCCTCGATCGCCGCCAGATAGCGCAAGCGCTGGCGCCACTCGCCAAAACTCATGCCCAGTTCACGAACGAACTGCCGCGCCAGCGTGCGCTCGCTGACATGCACCTGCGCGGCCCAATACGCCAACGGTTGGTTGTTGCCCGGCTCGGCCTGCAAGGCTTCGAGCATCGCCAGCAAGCCGGGACTGCTCGCATACGGCAGGTAACATTCCTGCACTGGCGCCTGTTGCAACTGATCGACCAGCACCTGAGCCAGACGCTGATCGGCCTCGTGCTCGGGAATCTTCACATCGCGGGCGGCGAAGTCCTTGAGGATCGCTTTGAGAATGTCGCTGATCGCCAGTGTGCAGGCGCGCCCCGGCAATCGCGCGCAGACCCCGCGATCAAGACACACAGCGCGGTAGTTGACCGGCTGATGGCTGTAGAAACTGTGCTCGACCTCGGGCGGCACCCACACTGCGTACTGCGGCGGCGACATGAAGCGGCTGCCGTCGACATCCATGTGCAGCACGCCATGGGCTGCGTACTCCAGCGTGCCCCATGGGTGCCGGTGCGGCGCGGCATATTCGTGGGCATTGAAATCGGCGTAGCGGAAGTACACCGCCGACGGCAATTCGCTGAAATCGAGCAGATCGATGTGTTTGCTGTTCATGCTGTCCGGATGCAGAGGCAGGTTGTCCGGTTCGCAGTATAGGCCTGCATCCAGACAGGCGATAATCGCGCTTCATCAACGTTCTGGTTTTGTCCCATGCAATACGCGTTTCCACTGCTGGCGATTTTCATCTGGGCCGGCAACACCGTAATCAACAAACTGGCGGTCGGTGCGATTTTCCCGGCCGAAATCGGTTTTTATCGCTGGCTGCTCGCCGGCTTGCTGTTCACGCCGTTCATGCTGAGAAAAGTCATTGCCCACTGGCCGCAGATTCGGCCGAATCTCGGACGGATTTTCGTCCTCGGCGTGCTCGGCATGGCGGTGTATCAGAGCCTTGCCTATTTCGCCGCAACACTGACCACCGCAACCAACATGGGCATCATCCTGTCGTTGATGCCATTGATGTCGCTGGCCATGGCGATCATCAGCCTCGGCCAGCGCCTGACCGCTGGCGCCCTGGTAGGTGCAGTGCTGTCGTTTGCTGGCGTGCTGGTGGTGGTGTCGTCTGGCAGCCTCGGTGCGCTGCTGCAACACGGGGTCAACATGGGTGACACAATGATGCTGATCGCCACGCTGGCCTACGCGGTTTACAGCACGCTGTTGAAAAAATGGCAGCTGCGCCTGCCGCCGCTGGTGTTGCTGTACTTGCAGGTGCTGGTGGCGATAGTGGTGCTGTTTCCGCTGTTCGCGATATCGCCGAAGACCGGGCTCAATCTGCAGAACGTGCCGCTGGTGCTGTATGCGTGTCTGCTGGCTTCGATGGTCGCGCCGCTGGCGTGGATGCAGGCGGTGCAGCGACTGGGGCCGAGCCGGACGACGCTGTTCTTCAATCTGCTGCCGCTGATTACCGCGCTGATTGCGGCAGTGGTGTTGAAGGAACAATTGGCGATGTATCACCTGGTGGGTGGATTGCTGACCCTGGGTGGGGTGGTTTTGTCGGAGCGCTGGACCACGGTGCTGGGCCGGCGGGTCGGCGTTGCCTGATAAGGCCCCTTCGCGAGCAGGCTCGCTCCCACGTTGAAATGCAGACACCTGTGGGAGCGAGCCTGCTCGCGAAGAACGATGACGCGGTCTGTTTGGCTATAACCCTGCAGCCTCCAGCCGCGCCGCATGCTCGACAAACAGCCTTACCGGATCTGCGCCTTTGCCCACCAGGCCCAGCGACTGATTGACGATGTCGAAATGATCCAGCGGATAGTCATCACCGATCACCGTGCCCAGATGCGAGCTGTAACGCCCGACCATGCCATCGCACTGCTCCGGCTCGCGAACGAAGGTCTTGGCGAACAAGCGGCAACTGCGGTTGGTGCCGTCGAAAAGATTGCCGCCACGATCGGTCTTGCCCGGTTGCAGTGTCCCTGACCAGGAGTAGTAACGCACACCGTTGACCTCTTCCGGCCCCTGCCCACCCCAGCTTTCCGGCAGCCCTTGTGGAAAGCGCTGATTGAACAAGGCGACGCCCGACGTCGTCAGCGATTGGTGAGAGGCGTGGATATCCACCGGCAGTTTCGGCCCGTGATAACCGGTGTCGAGCAACGCCATGATCCAGCCGATCAAGCGCAGCAACGCTTCGAGTACGCGCCCTTTTGCACTTTCGGCGGGATAGTGCTGTTCCAGATAATCGGCCAGTTCGGAGCCGTGATTCGGCCCGGCGACCGATGTTACCGAGGCCACCAGATCCGGGCGCTTCGCCGCCGCATACCGCGCGGTCAGCGCGCCCTGACTGTGGCCGAACAGATTGACCTTTTGCGCCCCTGTTTCGCGGAGGATTTCCTCGATCCGCGCCAGCAACTGCTCGCCGCGCACCTCGGTGGAATTGAGTGGCGACACCTGCAGCGCAATCACCGTCGCGCCCTTGCGGCGCAACGCCTTGATGATGCCGTACCAATACGGGTAGAACACCAGCCGGACAAACCCGAGCATGCCCGGCACCAGCACCAGTGGATAACGTGTCGACATGGGATACATCCTTGTGCGCTGTGTGTGGAGGCCAGACGTGCAAGACGCCCGCCAAGCATCCACCTCGACGATGACAACTCAACGATAACCCTATTCCAGCTCTGACCCTCCCGACATCGCAGTCTTCAGCAGTTCCTGCGCCGAGCCCAGCGCAAATCGTATAAAACTTTTCGCTTCGCTCAAGACTCACACCCTGAGTAGCGACCGCGTCTTCAGAACGTGGCGCCTATCGGATTAGCCTCCAGGAGAATGAAATGAGTGACCTGCATTTGTCTGATGTTCAAACCCTGCGCGAACGCGCGCGGCAACACGTGGAAAACGGCGCGGTCACCGAGGGTTACAACGCGAACCGTGAAGAAATACTGCGTTTGCTCAACGAGTCGCTGGCCACCGAACTGGTGTGCACCTTGCGCTACAAGCGCCACTACTTCATGGCCAACGGCCTGAAAGCCAACGTCGCCGCTGACGAATTTCTCGAGCACGCCAACCAGGAAGCCGAGCACGCCGATCGCCTCGCCGAACGCATCGTGCAACTGGGCGGTGAGCCGGAGTTCAACCCCGACCTGCTGAGCAAGCTGTCCCACGCGCAATACGTGGCGGGCAACTCGCTCAAGGAAATGGTTTACGAAGATCTAGTTGCCGAGCGCATCGCCATCGACAGCTACCGCGAGATCATTCAGTACATCGGCGACAAGGACCCGACCACCCGCCGCATCTTCGAAGACATCCTCGCCCAGGAAGAAGAACACGCCGACGACATGGCGGACATCCTTAACGATCTGTAATCCCGTCACACCGCTTTCGCGAGCAGGCTCGCTCCCACACTGGAACGTATTTCAATTGAAGGAATGCGTTCGAATGTGGGAGCGAGCCTGCTCGCGAAGGCGCCCTCAGAGACGCCGCATTACTTGCTGGGTTTAACGGTCACCGGTGCCTTGCCCTGCTTCATCTGCTCCAGCAACGGCGCGCACTGATTCGGCTCGCCACCGCTCGGCGCCACCAGCGCCAGCAATCCCGCCGCCGGTGCGGCTATGACGCCCAGCGCAACCATCCCCGCCCCGCGCAGCATCAACGGTACGGCTTTGACGCCGGCATCCGGTTTGATGAACTTGCCTCGCACATACAGCGGCGAGCGCAGGGAGATCAGACGCCAGCCTTTCGACTCAGGGGTCACAGTCAGATCGAGTTGCTCGGTGGCCATGTTCGCCGTGCCATCGATGTAGATGATTGCGTTCTCGGTATCGAAGACAAACAGCCGCGTGGTCGCCAGGCCGGTCTTGATATCGAAGTCCGCCGCCGCGCAGTTGATCTTCACTTCCTTGTCGCCAAAGATCTTGCCGACCACGTAGTTGCCGACGTTGAGCCCGGCCAGTTCCATCAGCTCGCGACTGATCGCACCGTCATTGATCAACATCTTCAGATTGCCATTGGCGCCGCCGAGCAGCTTCGCCACCGAGTTGCCACGGCCACTGATGTCGGCATCGCCATTGAGCTCACCGAAACTGGTTTTCATCGGCTCGAAGGTCGGGAACAGTTCCTTGAGCTTGAACTTGCGTGCGGTCAACCGCGCCCGGCCTTCCAGCGGCTCGGTGCGGCCATTGAGACGAATCTGCGCATCCAGCGTGCCGCCGGCGACACCAAAGCGCAGCGGCTCCAGGCTGAGCTCGCCATCGTTGAGTTTCAGATGGGTATACAGATCCTTGAACGGCAGCTTCTCGCTGTGGACGATACGTTTGCCGGTGAACTCGACATCGGCATCCATGGCGCGCCAGCGGTCGGTCTTGAATTCTTCCACCGGCAGGACTTTGTCTGCTGGCTGCTTGCTCGCGCCGCCACGGGCCTTTTGCTCGGTGTTGGAATCGGCGCCGATCAGCGGCGCAAGGTCAGCGAACAGCAGTTGATTGGAGAGCAACGCACCCGTGAGTTTCGGCCGTGGCTGGCTGGCCACGTAGGTCAGGTCGCCATGGATGTCGCTGTCGCCGATCTTGCCGTTGAATTTCTCATAAGTGAACTTTGCCCCGGCTTCGTCATGCAGCTTGGCGATCAGGTGGCCGTCGGTGGAATACGGTGGCGTATCCGGCAGGGTCACGCCGGTCAGTGGATAGAGATTGCCGAGGCTGTCGCCCGCCAGCTTCAGGCGCAGGTCGAGGGCGCCGAGATTCAGCGGGTCAGTCAGGGTGCCGGCCAGTTCGATACGGGTGTCGCCGATTTTCGCCTGGGCCTGCAACGGAAACGGTTTGCTTGCGTCCTGCAACGCCAGCAGCCCGCCGATCTTGCCCTGCCCAGTGAGGTTCTGCCCGTGATACTGGCCTTTGACCTTGAGTGCAAAGGCATAGTCCTGCGGTGCACCGCCCTTGTCCTGAGCAGTTTTCGCCGCTTTGTCGCCGACAATCTCGTTGAATGGAATCGGCTTGCCGAGCGGGTCGATCAGCACATCGAGGTTGGTTTTCAGGGTCTGGTCGTCGAGGGTCACGTGGCCCTTGTCGAAGCCGATGGCACCGATGTCGACCACCCAGTTGGATGGCTCGGCATTCGGGTCCTTGGGGTCGAATTTGAACGTCCAGTTGGCGCGGCCATCGGCCAGCCGTTGCAGCTCGGCATTCGGCTCGGTCAGGTCGATGCGCGGAATCACCACGCGCTGCGCCAGCAGGGCCAGCGGCGAAATGCGCAGCTCGACGCGTTTGAGCGTGACCATCTGTGGCTGCTTCGACCAGTCCGGGTTGCCCAGGCTCAAGTCCTCGGCGACCACATGTGGCCACGGCACCCAGGCGCGCCAGCCGCCTTCTTCCGGCTCGCGCTGCCAGATCACCGCGAGGTTGCCATTGATGGCAAACGCCCGATGCAGTTCTTCCGAGACTTTGGCGTTGATGGTGGGTTTGATCCGGTTCCAGTCGAAAAACACGATGATCAGAATCAAGGCTGCCAGCAGCAGCGCGAGGATGGCGAAGGTCCAGCTGAAGATTTTTCCAGTGCGCGTCATGCACAAAGCTCCTGATCACGACCGCACGCCGGCTACCCGACGCACAGCTGAAACGGCAGACCGAAGCGGCCCCTATGCAGTCTGTGACTGGCGAAAGGCTCGCAGGTTTAATTGAAAGGCAGTTTAAGCCATAAAAGGCCCGGCAAAACTGACCGATCGGTCGAGCAGTGTTACCGCGACCCGCACTCTTGCGAGGCGCGAGTGAGTCGAAAATACCCACGACGGTGCAAAACCGTCGACCGCAAACGCCCGTTCTAGAGCCTTCGCGTCGAACAATCAATTCTGTTGATTATTACCATTGCGTTTATGAACTTTTATATCGACTTATCGAGAGTAGCATTGCCCTCGTACCCACTTTATCGCCCTCCCAAGGAGCCACTATCATGAAACGCCAATTACTGCTCAGCCTTACCCTGTCGATGCTAGCCAGCACTGCTTTCGCCCTGCCCGCTGCCGATCAGGCTACTCCGCAAATCAAATCGAGCCACTCGGTGTTCAGTCAGACCGTAGCTTCTGACGGTTCCGAGCGCACTCCACAAGGTCAGACCCTGGCTGAAAACGGCCGCAACCGCCTCGAAGAAAAAGGTCTGGTTCAAGACGGCTCGGATCGCACCCCACAAGGCCAGGCCCTGGCTGAAAACGGTCGCAATCGCCTCGAAGAGAAAGGCCTGGTTCAGGACGGTTCGGATCGCACACCACAAGGTCAGATCCTCGCCTCCGACGGTACCGAGCGCACCCCACAAGGCCAGACTCTCGCATCCGACGGTACCGAGCGCACTCCACAGGGCCAGACCCTGGCTGATGACGGCTTCGATAAAACCCCACTGGGTCAAGCCCTCGCTGAAGGTGGTGGTGACCGTGTGATCGAACGCAACAGCAAATTGAGCTGAGCCCATGACGGCCCGGCAAAAAAGCCCAATCAGCGGATTGGGCTTTTGACTTTTCAGCTTCTGTAAAACCCTCGCTGCACGACTCCCCGTTCGACGCCGACAAAGCCGATTTGCTAGAGTGCGGCGCTTGTCCTGCCGAAGAACACACCCTGCGATGCTGCCCCGCGCCGAACAGAAACAACAGACCCGCAACGCCTTGATGGACGCTGCCCGCCACCTGATGGAAAGCGGCCGAGGATTCGGCAGCCTGAGCCTGCGCGAAGTGAGCAAGACCGCCGGCATCGTGCCCACCGGTTTCTACCGTCATTTTGCCGATATGGACGAGTTGGGGCTGGTGCTGGTCAGTGAAGTCGGTCAGACCTTCCGCGAGACCATCCGCCTGGTGCGTCACAACGAGTTCGTCATGGGCGGCATCATCGATGCCTCGGTGCGCATCTTCCTCGATGTGGTCAACGCCAATCGCTCGCAATTCCTGTTTCTTGCCCGCGAACAATACGGCGGCTCGCTGCCGGTGCGCCAGGCGATTGGCCGATTGCGCGAGAACATCAGCGCCGACCTGGCGGCGGACCTGGCGCTGATGCCCAAGCTGCAACATCTGGACATCGCCGGGCTCAGCGTGATGGCCGACCTGATCGTCAAATCGGTGTTCGCCACCCTCCCCGACATTATCGACCCGCCCGCCGAAGCCTTGCCCGAGCATCTGACCCCGCAGGCGAAGATCACCCAGCAACTGCGCTTCATCTTCATCGGCCTCAAGCACTGGCAAGGGCTGGGCAGTACCGAGTAATCCCCTCTTTATCTGGCACAGCGCAAAGCCCCCTCTGGGAGTGAGCCTGCTCGCGAAAGCGCTGGGTCAGCTGCGTACATCTTGGCTGACACTGCGCATTCGCGAGCAGGCTCGCTCCCACATTGAACATCCGTCACGGCATCGATTTGGTGCATGACAAATCCTTCATGCACCAAAACCTTCCAGAATCACCGCGCCTGTTGAAAGATCAGGCACGCGCCGACAGCTATTTCCTACACATCGCCCGATTGGCGCGGCGCTTGCTCTAGCCCAATCAACGTTCATTGCTGGAAGCTTTCCGATGCTGGTGATTCATCGCAGAATCGACCCTCAACCCGTCTGGGCCGCTGAGTTGCACCTGACCTTCGAAGCGCGCAGCAAAAGCCGTTTGCGCTGTTTCAGTGCCGTAGGCGAAGACGTCGGGTTGTTTTTGGAGCGCGGCCAGCAACCGCTGTATGACGGCGAATGCCTGCAGGCCGAAGACGGCCGTGTGGTGCGCGTCTGCGCCCGTCCCGAACAACTGCTCCATGTCACGTGCGCCAATGCGTTCGAACTGACCCGCGCGGCCTACCACCTCGGCAACCGCCATGTCGCCCTGCAAGTCGGCGATGGCTGGTTGCGCCTGCTCGACGATTACGTGCTCAAGGCCATGCTCGAGCAGCTCGGCGCACAAGTCGAAGCCATCGAAGCGCCGTTCCAGCCGGAACACGGCGCTTATGGCGGCGGCCATCATCATTCCCGCCACGGTGACGAAGACTTCAACTACGCACCGAAACTCCACCAGTTCGGCGTGCGCCTGTGAATCCGGCCTGGGCGCTGCTGCGTCTGGCCAGTCCGCAACTGCCGATTGGCGGCTACAGCTATTCCCAAGGCCTGGAAATGGCGGTGGATAACGGCCGGGTAAACAATCCGGACAGCGCCCGCCGGTGGATCAGCGATCAACTGCTGCTCAATCTCGCCCGTTTCGAAGCGCCACTACTGTTGGCGCATTGCCAAGCCGCAGCAAAAGAAAACTGGACCGAACTACGGCAACTCTGCGAGAGCCACCGTGCCAGCCGCGAAACCCATGAGCTGCATCTGGAGAGCCGGCAGATGGGCTACTCGTTGCAGCAACTGCTCAACGGTTTACCGGAACTCGACACGCCGTCTCGCGACTTTCTCGGACAGATCAGCGAACCGCATCTGGCCTTGTGCTGGGCACTGGCAGCACGGGCCTGGGGCATCAGCCCGCAGGATGCTCTTGCTGCGTGGCTGTGGAGCTGGCTGGAAAACCAGCTCGCCGTGTTGATGAAAACCCTGCCGCTGGGCCAGCAAGCCGCCCAGCGCCTGACCAGCGAACTGCTGCCGCTGTTGCAACAGGCGCAGCACGACGCGACCCGCATAAATCCCGAACACATCGGCAGTGCCGCATTCGGCCTGTCCCTGGCGTGCATGGCCCACGAGCGCCAGTACAGCCGTCTCTTCCGCTCTTAGGCCTGTTTATTTTTGGAGAATGATATGGATACCCAACCTCTGCGCGTCGGCATCGGCGGCCCGGTCGGTTCCGGCAAGACCGCGCTGACTTTGGCCCTGTGCCTGGCCCTGCGCGAGCGCTACAACCTCGCCGTGGTCACCAACGATATCTACACCCGCGAAGACGCCGACTTTCTGGTGCGCAACGAAGCCCTCGCGCCGGAGCGGATCATCGGCGTGGAAACCGGCGGCTGCCCGCACACGGCGATCCGCGAAGACGCCTCGATCAACCTCGAAGCGGTCGATCAACTGAACCGGCGCTTTCCGGGCCTGGATCTGATTCTGGTCGAGTCCGGCGGCGACAACCTTTCGGCAACGTTCAGTCCTGAGCTTTCCGACCTGACGATCTACGTGATCGACGTTTCCGCCGGCGACAAGCTGCCGCGCAAGGGCGGGCCGGGAATCTGCAAGTCCGACCTGCTGGTGATCAACAAGATCGACCTGGCGCCTCTGGTGGGCGCTTCGCTGGAAATGATGGACAGCGACACCAAACGCATGCGCAACGGCAAGCCGTTCGTGTTCAGCAACCAGAAAACTGGTCAGGGCCTCGAGGAAATCATCGCCTTCATCGAACGTCAGGGCCTGCTGACCGCCGCCTGATCCACTTATCAACAAGGAAGCTTATCCATGACACTCAAACGCATTCTTGGCGCTCTGGCGTTGCTGCTGACACCGGCACTGGCGTTCGCTCATCCGGGGCATGGCGACAGCGGCCTCGTCGCGGGCATCAGCCACCCGATCGGTGGGCTCGACCATTTGCTGGCAATGCTCGCCGTCGGTTTATGGGCGGCGCAGCAACAAGGCGCGGCGCGTTGGGCGCTGCCGTGCACCTTTGTCGGCACCATGCTGCTGGGCGGTCTGCTCGGTTTTGAAGGGCTGGAGTTGCCGGCGCTGGAAAGCGGGATTGCCGCCTCGGTATTGGCGCTGGGCCTGGCCGTGGCACTGGCGGTGCGTCCGCCGCTGATGATGGCGGTGGCAGCAACGGCGCTGTTTGCGCTGTTCCATGGCGTGGCGCATGGGCTGGAGTTGCCGGAAATGAGCAGCCCGTGGGCGTATGCGACCGGGTTCGTCGCGGCGACAGCGGTTTTGCATGCGCTCGGTTATGGCGTGGTGCGAGTTCTTCCGCAGGCAGCGGCGCCGCTGGTGCGGTTGGCGGGTGCGGCTTCGGCGGCGACTGGGGTGTGGTTGCTGGCAGGCTAATCTCTATCGCCTGAGCCGGCCTCATCGCTGGCAAGCCAGCTCCCACAGGTTATTGGATAAGTCCACAATTGTGTGGACACCCAATTTCCATGTGGGAGCTGGCTTGCCAGCGATGACGGCCGATCAGACACCAAACCTTTAAAGGCTGCCTCTCTGCTACCATGTCGCGCAATCGCCCCAGCCCGTGACGCCCGCCCATGCCCCACGCTTCCCGCTCCACCGCCCTGCCCGAATTGACCGCCCTGTTTGGCCAAGTGCAGCAGCACTTCCTCGACGTGATCGTGCCGCTGTGGCAAGGCCCGGGCTGGAATGCCGACATGGCGTTGCCCTATGAGGCGCTGGACGCTACACACCAGCCGTTGCCAGTGCAGCGCTATCGGGCGATGGCCTGCGCACGGCAGCTGTATCTGTTCTCCAGCCTGATCGGGGTTGTGGATAACGCCGAAGTCCGCGCCGCCGCGCTGTTCCGTTCCCTGCAACGGCATTTCCATGATGCCGAACACGGCGGCTGGTTCTACAGCATCGACGCACAGGGCAAGCCGCTGGATCAGCGCAAGGATCTCTACACTCACGCCTTCATTCTGTTTGCCTGCGCGCATTACTGGGGCAAGTCCCGGGATTCGCTGGCCGAATCGACACTCAACGCCGCGCTGGAAATCATCGGCCGCCGTTTTGCCACCGGCGACGGTTTGTACGAAGCCTGCCTGGAGCGTGACTGGCTCACCCTGCAAACCGGCCCGCTGCAGAACCCGCTGATGCATCTGGCCGAAGCCTTTCTGGCGACCCTTGCGGTGCGCGAGGACCCGCAGACGCACAAAGCCCTGCTTGAGTTAGGCACAGCCATGCACAAGCAATTCGTCGATCCGCAATACGGCGTGTTGATGGAGAAGCCGCTGGGTGCTGTGGATAACTGGTACGAGCCAGGGCATCAGTTCGAATGGTATTTCCTGCTCGAATCGTCGCCGCTGTTACGCGGTTCGAAACTGCATCGGGCGCTGGATCGGGCATTTGCCTTTACCGAGCAGTACGGCGTATTGGTGTCCTGCGGCGCGGTGCGGGCGATGCTTGATCTGGAAAGCAATGGCCGTCCAAGGGATTCGACCCAGCGCATCTGGGCTCAGGCCGAATACCTGCGTGCGCTGACCTTGCGCGCCGATAGCGAAGCGGTGGTGCTGCGCCAGTTGCAAGCGCTGCAGCAGCGGTTTCTGCATGCCGGCGGCTGGCATGAGTGCCGGGATGAAAATGGTGAAGTCAGCCGCAAGGACATGCCATCGACCACGCCTTATCATTTGGCGACCTGCTACCACGGTTTGGCTGAATATCTTCGCTGACCTGTGCAAAGCAGGATTTTGGGGCTAGAGGATTACTGTGGCGAGGGGATTTATCCCCGGTGGGGCGCATAGCGGCCCTGAAAAGAGCGGGGCCGCTGCGTGCCCCAACGGGGATAAATCCCCTCGCCACAATAAATCCCCTCGCCACAACTGTGTTCTCAGCAGATATCCGGATCAGATCAAGCAATCCACTTCTTGTCCCCGGTGAAGCTGATCGTCAACCAGCGCGCCGCATCCGGCTCGCCCAACTGCGCCGATATCTGCTCACGTAGCGCGTCCAGCTGCGCGACATCGCGCAGCGGATAATCCGCCGGCAACACCACATGAATTTCGATGAACCGCGCCCGACCGTGCTTTTGCACGTAGGACACGTAATCGTCGAAACCATGCTCGACCTTTGCCAGCTCCATCACCTGCCGTACCTGCTCATCCAGCGTGTCCGGGGCAATACCCAGCACATCATGCAAGGCCGGGCCGAGGATCTTCAACGCCGGGGGCAGCATGGTCAGGGCCAGCACGATGAGGATCAGTGGGTCGACATACACCGCCCACTCGCCATAGCCCTGGGACTTGAGCAGCAGCGCGGCAAGGAAACTGATCAGCAGGCCCACTGAGAGCATCGCGTCGACCAGCCAACTGATGTTGTCGAACTGGATCAGGCTGGATTTAAGCTTGCGATTACGCCGGCGCACGTAGAAGAAGTAGGCAAACTCGACGACGGTAAACACCGCCGCATAGACGATCACCAGACCCAACTCGATATCACGGCCACCATTGATGAGGCCAAACACGCCGTTGAGAAAGGCGTAGATGGCGATCAACAGCAGGAAGCTGCCTTCGATCAGCAGCACCATCGGCTCCAGATGCCAGAAGCCGAACTGGAAACGCTGATTGCTTTGCTTGGCGATCAACCGGGCGGTGATCAGCATCAGGATTTTGATAAATGTCGCGATCAGCGAGAAAAAACCATCGAACAGGATGGATTGCGAACCTGAAACAAAACCGGTGACGATTCCGGCAATCGACACCGCCAGCATCAGCAGCGTCGATTGTTTGAGCAGTGCCTGCTCACCTCGGTTACTCACTTGAACGCCTCGTGAAACCTTGCACACCGCCGAATGCAGTGGGCTGGTTGAGTGCGGAGTTTAGCTTATCGACTGGTTTGCCTGTGCCGGCCTCTTCGCGAGCAGGCTCGCTCCCACAGGCACCGCACTTGAAAATGTGGGAGCGAGCCGGCTCGCGAATGGCCTCAGCGCGGTATCAAGCCTTGTTACGCTCGATGGCAAACCCGGCCCAGGTCTGGCTTACGGGCATCAGTTCCAGGCTGTTGATGTTGATGTGCGCCGGGGTGTTCATCACCCAGAAAATCGTCTCGGCGATGTCCTGCGGCTGGATCGGCTCGGCGCCGGCGTAAGTGGCGTTGTAGCGTTCCTGATCACCAGCAAAACGCACCAGCGAGAACTCGCTTTCGCACAGGCCGGGTTCGATGTTGCTGACCCGCACACCAGTGCCCTGCAAATCGCAACGCAGGTTCAGCGAGAACTGTTTGACGAAGGCTTTGGTCGCGCCGTACACGTGGCTGCCCGGGTACGGGTAATTACCGGCGATGGAGCCGAGGTTGACGATACCGGCGCCGCGGCCGTAGGCGATCAGCCGTGGCAATAGCAGGCGGGTGGCGTACATCAGGCCTTTGACGTTGGTGTCGACCATGGTGTCCCAGTCATCCAGATCGCATTTCGGCGCTGGGTCGACACCCAGCGCCAGGCCGGCGTTGTTAATCAGGCCCCGGAGTCTGGCGAACGACGGCGGCAGGTTGGCGATCGCCTCTTCCATCGCCTTGCGATCGCGGACATCGAGGACCAGACCGTGCACTTCGGTCTGCTTCGACAGTTCGGCGCACAGGGCATTGAGGCGTACATCACGACGGCCGGTCAGGACCAGCTTCCAGCCAGCCTCGGCAAAACGACGGGCACAGGCTTCACCAAAACCGGACGTCGCGCCGGTGATAAACAGGGTGTCGGACATCGTGTTCTCCTTGCTTCGGCCACCACGGCAGCCCTTGAAATAGAAAATCAGCAGGCAGCATGCCCGCCCTCGCGGATACGGGCAACACCTGCCAGCTGTACAAAAATCAACCAGACCTGCCAAGGCCATAGCCAGCGTGGCCTGCGGCCATGTGCACGCATGTTATCCACAGTCTGCTCCACAGTTTCCGGGGGCAAGTGCAACCGTGCAAAGCCGCGCCACACAAGGCTTTGCGCCCGAAATGGAAAGTTTTTTGCTTGACGGTGAGGCGGGGGATGTGCGGGACAGGGCATTTTGCACGACGGGCGGTGCAACCGGGTGATTGCGCGAGGCCAGCAAATACGGCCCTCAGCGAGGTCTTTCCAGAGTTTAGTCACAGACTTATCCACAGGATTGCCGACATGGAATGACTACGTCTTTGTTCCCCAGAAAAAGGTTGACAACCACAGCGCTCACTCCCGGAAAAATGCCTGATCAAAAAACAATCACAAGCCTGGAGGCCACGTATTACAAGGCCTTCAACCATATACACCCATGTTATTCACAGCCAGCTCCACAGTAACCGGGGACAAGTCAAAACTGTGGAAAAACAGCCATTTGCAGCGTCTATATGTCGCGCTTTGGCAGCTTGGGGAATTTGTTTTCCACAATTGTGCGAATTACATAATTTACCTGCTCGCGAATGGCGCATCCATAGAATGAGTTGACTGATACATCGCATTCGCGAGCAGGCTCGCTCCCACAGGGCACTGTGGTGGATTCCAAAAATGAAAAAGCCCCGGGACGCTCGTCGCCGGGGCTGTGTACAACCGCGAGAAAAATCAGTGCCCGCCCAGATAGGCGTTGCGCACCTCCTCGTTCACCAGCAACTCTTTACCCGTGCCGGTCAGGCGAATCTCGCCGTTGACCATCACATAGGCCCGGTCCGACAGCTTCAACGCGTGGTTGGCGTTCTGCTCGACGAGGAAAATGGTCATCCCGGTTTTCGCCAGTTCACGCAGCGTCGCAAAAATCTGCTTCACCACGATCGGCGCCAGGCCCAGGCTCGGCTCATCGAGCAGCAACAGCTTAGGCCGGCTCATCAGCGCACGAGCGATGGCGAGCATCTGCTGTTCACCGCCTGACATGGTCATCGCCCGCTGATTGCGCCGCTCCTCTAGCCGGGGAAACAGCTCGAACATGCGCTGCATGTCCTCTTTGGCGTACTTGTCGCCAATCGGGATAGTGCCCATCAGCAGGTTTTCCTCAACGGTCATGTCGGGGAACACCCGCCGCCCTTCCGGCGACTGCGCAATGCCGTTGGAGGCGATGTAGTGCGAAGACTTCTGTGTGATGTCGACGCCCTGATAGAGAATCTGCCCGCCCGCCGCTCGTGGCTGGCCGAAGATCGACATCAGCAAGGTCGACTTGCCGGCACCGTTGGAGCCGATCAGGCTGACGGTCTCGCCTTCGTTGATCTGCAGTGAAACGCCTTTGAGCGCTTGGATCGGGCCGTAGAACACGTCCAGATTGCGTAGTTCGAGGATCGGTTGGCTCATACCAGCTCCTCTTCGTCGGCGCCCAGGTAGGCTGCGATCACTTTCGGATCGTTGCGGATCGCTTCCGGCCCGCCCTCGGCGATGACGATGCCGTGGTCGAGAACCACGATGTGATCGGAAATGCTCATGACCATGCCCATGTCGTGTTCGATCAGCACCACGGTCAGATCGTGCTCGTCGCGCAGCAGTCGGATCATCGCGCTGAGCGCTTCGGTTTCCTGAGGATTGAGGCCGGCGGCCGGTTCGTCGAGGCAGATGATCTGCGGGCGAGTGCACATGGCCCGAGCGATCTCCAGACGGCGTTGTTGGCCGTACGAGAGTTCACCGGCGAGACGGTTGGCGCAGTCGACCAGATCGACCACTTCCAGCCAGTAGAACGCGACATCCAGCGCATCGCTCTCGGCCTTGCGATAGCCCTTGGTGTTGAGAATACCGGCGAGCATGTTGCGGTTGACCCACATGTGCTGCGCGACCAGCAGGTTTTCCAGCACCGACATTTCCTTGAACAGGCGAATGTTCTGGAACGTACGGGCAAGACCGGCACGGTTCACCAGGTGAGTACCGCCGAACATCTTGTAGTACAGGCGGCTGAGGAAGGATTTCGGCGAAACGAAATCGGTCGGTTTGAACGACTCGCCCAGCAACTGGATGACGTTGGTCTGCTGGCCGCGCACATTGAGTTCGATCTTGCCGCCCGTGGCCTTGTAGAAACCGGTCAGGCAGTTGAACACCGTGGTCTTGCCGGCGCCATTGGGACCGATCAGGGCGAAAATCGAATTGCGTTTGACCTTCAGGCTGACATCGCTCAAGGCCTTGATGCCGCCGAAATGCATCATCAGTTTTTCAACAGAGAGTACGACTTCACTCATGGCGCAGTCCTCTCGTAGTGAATGGCACCTTTGCGTGGTTTGACCCCGGTGCGGCTGATGCGGATCAGCCCGCGTGGTCGCCAGATCATCATCAACACCATGAGGATGCCGAACAGCAGCACGCGGTATTCAGCGAAGCCGCGCAGCAGTTCCGGAGCGACGGTGAGCACGAACGCGGCGATGACCACGCCAATGGTCGAGCCCATGCCGCCGAGCACGACGATGGCGAGGATCAGCGCCGACTCGAAGAAGGTGAACGAGGTCGGGTTGACGAAGCCTTGATAAGTGGCGAAGAACACCCCGGCCAGACCCGCCGTCGACGCCCCGATGGTGAACGCCGAGAGCTTGACCAGCACATGGTTGAGGCCCATCGAGCGGCAGGCGATTTCATCTTCACGCAGGGCTTCCCAGGCGCGACCCACCGGCATTTTCACCAGCCGATGCTTGACGTACAGCACCGCCAGCACCACCAGGAACAGCACCGCGTAAATGAAGTAATACTTCACGTCCGGGTTGTAGGTAAGACCGAAGAACTCATGGAACGGTACTCCGCCATCCTTCGCCCGCTTGCCGAACTCCAGGCCGAAGAACGTCGGCAGTGGCGCCGGCATGCCGTTCGGCCCGCCAGTCAGCGACAGCCAGTTGTTCAGCACCAGACGAATGATTTCACCAAAACCCAGGGTCACGATCGCCAGGTAGTCACCGTGCAGACGCAACACAGGAAAACCGAGAATGCAGCCAGCCAGACCTGCGGTGATCGCCGCCAGCGGCAGCACGGTCCAGAAACCCAGACCCAGATATTGATAACCCAATGCCAGACCGTAGGCGCCTATGGCGTAGAACGCCACGTAACCCAGATCGAGCAGCCCGGCCAGACCGACCACAATGTTCAGCCCCAGCCCCAGCAGCACGTAGATCAAGCCGAGGATGACCACGCCGAGCAGGTAGGAGTTGGATACGAACGGCACGATGATCGCCAGCACGATAATCAGCGGGATGATCCAGCGCAGCCGCGATTTGTAGTCCGCCGGCAGCACGTGCACACCGGAACCGGTGCTCTCGAAACCGTCGAGGATCTTCAGGCCCTTGGGTGTTTGCAGGAACAGGCTGAGCGCAAAGCGACCGGCCATGACGATGGCTATGATCCACGCCACGCGTGTCGCTTCGAGGTTGAAGCTGTAGCCGTCGAGGACCACCCCGACAATCGGGCCGAACACGATCAGCGCAATCAGGCCGGCAAGAATCGCCTCGACCAGACTTTTTTTGATATCGATGGACTTTTCAGTGGTTGCAGACATCGCTTACACCTTCGACACAAGAGGACGGCCCAACAGGCCCTGCGGCCGGAAGACCAGTACGAGGACGAGCAGCGAGAAACTGAACACGTCTTTGTAGTCGGAGTTGACCAGACCGGAGAACAGCGACTCGGAGATGCCGAGAATGATCCCGCCGAGCATCGCGCCGGGCAGTGAACCGATGCCGCCAAGCACCGCTGCGGTGAACGCCTTGATGCCGATGATGAAGCCGGCATAGAAGTCGAACGTGCCGTAGTTCATGGTGATCAGCACACCGGCCAGTGCCGCCATGGCTGCACCGATGATGAACACGTAGGAAATCACCCGATCGGTGTTGATCCCCAAAATCGAGGCCATCTTGCGGTCTTGCTGGGTTGCACGGCACATGCGGCCGAGCTTGGTGTATTTGATGACGTAGGTCAGCAGCCCCATGCCGACAAACGCGGCGATCAGGATGAAGACTTTGGTGTAGGTCAGTTGCACGAAGCCGCTGCCGACTTCAACACGCCAGGCACCGGTCAGCAGCGTAGGCACACCCTGTTGTTTGGCGCCCTGAGCGATCTGTGCGTAGTTCTGCAGAATCAGCGAGATACCGATGGCGCTGATCAGCGGCGCCAGGCGGGTCGAGTTACGCAGGGGTTTGTAGGCAACACGCTCGATGACCCAGCCATACACCGCCGTGACGACGATGGTGAAGATCAGCGTGCCGAGCATCAGCAGCGGGAAGGATTCGATACCGAAGTAAGCCAGCAGAGCCAGACTGATTGCCGCCAGGTAAGCGGAAATCATGTAAACCTCGCCGTGGGCGAAGTTGATCATGCCGATGATGCCGTAGACCATTGTGTAGCCGATGGCGATCAGGCCATAGACCGACCCGAGGGTCAGGCCATTGACCAGTTGCTGCAGGAAAATACCATCCATAACGCAATCTCACGCAGTGAGAACCTGCGCGCCATCGGCGCGCGGTTCTTCTAGGAAAAATACAGATGTACGTCGGAGCAATGTCGGAGCGTGATCAGCCCGATCACCACTGATCCCTCTGTGGGAGCGAGCCTGCTCGCGAAAGCGGTTGAACATTCAACGCAGAGGTTGTTTGTCAGTGCGTCTTCGCGAGCAGGCTCGCTCCCACAGGGGATCGGTAGTGATCAGATGATCGCTTCAGCCCTTACTTCTGCTTTTCCAGCTGGTGGTATTTGCCGTCCTTGTCCCACTGGTAAACCACGTAGTCGGAGACTTTCAGGTCGCCTTTGGCATCCCAGGTCTTCTCGCCCATCACGGTTTTCACCGGGTTGGCCTTCAGCCACTTGGCAGCGGCTTCGCCGTCGTTTTTCTTCGCGCCGTTGAACGCTGCCGCCAGGGTCTGAACCGAAGCATAGGCGTACAGGGTGTAGCCCTCAGGCTCGGTGCCGGCCTTGCGGAACGCGTCCACTACGGTCTTGCTCTCTGGCAGCAGACGCGGGTCGGCGCCGAAGGTCATCAGCACGCCATCGGTGAATTGCGGGCCGCCAGCAGTGGTCACCAGTTCGTCGGTCACGATGCCGTCGTCGGACATGAACTTGACGTCTTTCAGGCCTTGCTCACGCAGCTGGCGAACCAGTGGACCGGCTTCCGGATGCAGGCCGCCGAAGTAGACGACATCGGCGCCGGCGCCACGGATCTTGGTGACGATGGTGCTGAAGTCTTTCTCGCCACGGGTCAGGCCTTCGTACAGCACAGGCTTGACGCCGCGTTTTTCCAACTGAGCCTTGGTAGCGTCCGCCAGGCCTTGGCCGTAGGTGTCCTTGTCATGCAGCACGACAACTTTCTTGCCCTTGAGCATGTCGACGATGTAGTCGCCGGCGACGATGCCTTGCTGGTCGTCACGTCCGCACATACGGAACATGGCGCTGAGACCGCGTTCGGTAACTTGCGGGTTGGTCGAGCCCGGGGTGATCGCGATGATCCCGGCTTCGTCGTAGATTTCCGATGCTGGAATGGTCGACGAGGAGCAGAAGTGCCCGACCACGCCGGCGACTTTCTGGTTGGTGAGGTCCTTGGCGACCGTCACTGCCTGCTTCGGTTCGCAGGCGTCATCGCCTTTGACCAGGACGATTTTTTCCCCATTGACGCCGCCCGCCGCGTTGACCGCATCGGCCGCTGCCTGTGCACCCTTCATGTACTGCTCGCCGAATGCCGCGTTGGCACCGGTCATCGGACCCGCTACACCGATCTTGATATCGGCTTGAGCAAACGCAGAAACACCCAGCGCAGTAGCGACTGCGAGGGCCAGAAAGCCTTTCTTGTAAAACGTCTGGGACATGAGGTGGTGCTCCAAGGTTTTTTTTAGTTGGCACTGCGACTTCACTTCACTCAAAGCTCAGAGCAAGGCCCGTGCCATCGGTTTTTTATTCTTCAAAAAGTCGCTGCGTTGTTGTTATTTCGACTGTTTCGGTCCCATTTTCATTGGGCGTGCAACCGTCTAAACCGCGGAAGGTGAAACCATTTGTTTTTACAGGCGCAACCCTCGCGCGCCATCATTGCAACCGCAGCGGCAAACGACGTGCAACCAGCCTGTAACAGCCCGCGTCACCGAACTGCACACTGCTGGTGCGGGACTGCTACAACCCGCACCATTACAGGCTAGTCGCTGGATGCAAAAGCGCCGCTTGCGGCAACAAATTTCAACACTCAAATGACGATGCGCAGGCACTGGCCCGCGTGATACAGGGAAAATCCGGCCTCGTACAGGCAACTGCGCAAACCCACACCAGCCAGGGGCTGCATCGGTGCGAAGGGAATCGGCAGTGCCTGCGGATTGCCGTTGCACAGGTAATCGGCGAAAGCTTTGCCGACCACCGTGCCGGTGGTGACGCCGCGACCGTTATAACCGGTGACGGCCACCAGGCCCGGCGCCGGTTCGAACAGGCGCATCAGGTGATCAGGGGTAAACGCAATGCGCCCGGTCCAGGTGCATTCCCACTCGACCGGCTTCAGATTGGGGAAGTAATGCTGCTGCACCCGATCAGCCCAGGCCTTGAGAAACCAGGTCGGTTTCTGATTGCCATTGCCGAGGCTGCCGAGCAACAGGCGCCCGTCCTTGTCGCGACGGATGCTGCTCAATACCTGACGGGTATCCCACGAGCCCTGCCCGCCGGGAAGAATTTCTTGAGCGGCGTCTTCGCTGAGGGGCACCGAGGCGACCTGATAGTAATAACCGGGAAAGAAATTGCGCTTGAGTTCGGTCCAGTCGCCTTCGGTGTAGGCGTTGGAGGCGATGACCACTTGCTCGGCGAGCACCGAACCCTGGGCGGTCTGTACCGACCACTTCTGCCCAACGCGCTCGAGGCGAGTCACCGGCGAATGATCGAACATCTGCCCGCCGAGCCCGCGCACGGCATTCGCCAGCCCGGTGACATAGGCCATCGGATTGAGCGTGCCGGCACGGCGATCAAGCAACGCGGCGGCGATTTTCTGCGTACCGGTGGCTTGCTCGCAGGCTTTGCCGGTCAGCAATTCGACCGGCGCGCCACGGCGCTTCCACTGCTGCTCGCGACTGCGCAGATCCGCCTCGCCCTTGGCGTTGTGAGCCATGTGCAAAGTGCCTTCGCGGCGCAACTGGCAATCGATGTTGTACTTATCCACAAGGTTGAACACCAGCGCCGGCGCCGCACCGAGCATGCGGTTGAGCTGACTGCCGACCGCCTCGCCGAAACCGGCCTCGATCTCGTCCGGAGGAATCCACAGGCCGGCGTTGACCAGCCCGACGTTGCGCCCGGAACCACCGTGCCCTGCGCGATTCGCTTCCAGCACGCAAACGCTTTTGCCTTTTTCCAACAGATGCAGCGCCGCCGACAACCCGGTGAACCCGGCGCCGATCACGCAGACATCGACCTTGACCTCGCCCTTGAGCGCGGTGTTATCCGGCCGTTGTGGCGTGAGCGTTTCCCACAGACATTCTTCGCGTAACGGCATTGCCAGACTCCAACAGAAACCCAACAAACACAGTGCAGATCCTGTGGGAGCGAGCCTGCTCGCGAAAGCGGTAAATCAGCCAACATCAGTGTCGACTGACCTGACGCATTCGCGAGCAGGCTCGCTCCCACAGGACAATCGCATCAAGCTCCATCAGTCGAATGTAATGCCCTGCGCCAACGGCAATTCCAGCGAGTAATTGACGGTGTTGGTCTGCCGGCGCATGTACGCGCGCCAGGCATCGGAGCCGGACTCACGGCCGCCGCCGGTCTCTTTCTCACCACCAAAGGCGCCGCCGATTTCCGCGCCGCTCGGGCCGATGTTGACGTTGGCGATGCCGCAGTCGCTGCCGACTGCCGACATGAACCGCTCGGCCTCGCGCACGTCGGTGGTGAAGATGCACGACGACAGGCCTTGCGGCACGGCGTTGTTCAGGCGCAGCGCTTCCTCGAAATCGCTGTAGCCAACCACATAGAGAATCGGCGCGAAGGTTTCGCTGCAGACCACATCGCTCTGCTCGGGCATTTCCACGATGGCCGGTGATACGTAGTAGGCGTTGGGGAATTGCTCTTCCAATTGGCGCTTGCCGCCGAACACCCGGCCGCCTTCGCTCAGTGCCTGTTCCAGCGCATCCTGCATGTTTTCGAAGCTGTGCCTGTCGATCAGCGGGCCGACCAGATTGCCTTCAAGCGGATGGCCGATGCGCACTTTCGAATAGGCCGCCTTGAGGCGGGTGACGATTTCTTCCTTGACCGATTCATGGGCGATCAGACGGCGCAAAGTCGTGCAGCGTTGCCCGGCGGTGCCGACGGCGCTGAACAGAATCGCGCGCACCGCCATGTCCAGATCGGCGCTCGGGCCGAGGATCATCGCGTTGTTGCCACCCAGTTCAAGAATGCTGCGAGCGAAACGTGCGGCGACTTTCGGCGCCACTTCGCGGCCCATGCGCGTGCTGCCGGTGGCGCTGATCAGCGCAACACGCGGATCATCGACCAGTGCTTCGCCGGCATCACGACCGCCGATCACAACCTGGCACAGGCTCGCGGGGGCATCACTGAAGTTCTTCACCACGCGATCAAACAGCGCCTGACAGGCCAGCGCAGTCAGCGGGGTTTTCTCCGAAGGTTTCCACACCACCGGGTTGCCGCAGACCAGCGCCAGGGTAGTGTTCCACGCCCACACCGCGACCGGGAAGTTGAACGCGCTGATGACGCCGACCACGCCAAGCGGATGCCAGGTTTCGCGCATGTGGTGACCCGGGCGCTCGGAGGCGATGGTCAGACCGTACAACTGGCGCGACAGGCCGACGGCGAAATCGCAGATGTCGATCATCTCCTGCACTTCACCCAAACCTTCCTGAGTGATCTTGCCAGCCTCCCACGACACCAACTCGCCGAGGTCGGCCTTGTACTCGCGCAACACTTCACCGAACTGGCGCACCAGCTCACCGCGACGCGGCGCCGGCACCTTGCGCCAGTGCTCGAATGCATGATCTGCGCGACTGATGTGCTGCTCGACTTCGGCAGCGCCTTCCCAGTTCACCGAAGCAATCTGGCTGCCATCGATGGGCGAATGCACCGGCACTTTGCCGTTCTGGTACAGGGCCGGGTTGACTCCCAGACGATCAAGCAATGCGGCAACCATCGGTCTCTCCTCAAGCAAAAACAGAATGTGTGCGGCCATCCTTCGCATGGCCGGGCAGGCCTTTAGTTGTAGCCTCACCAAGGCGATGCAACAAACGACCTTTACGCCAGATATCATTCCGTTTATTCATGCTACGTATAGAAAGACAAGAAAAAGGACTGGCCATGCTGAACAAACGCCACTTGCCCTCGATCACCGCGTTGCAATGCTTCGAGGCCGTGACCCGGCACCTGAGTTTTACCCGCGCCGCTGAAGAGCTGAACCTGACCCAGAGTGCGGTGAGCAAACAGGTCGCACAGCTTGAAGAGCTGTTGCAGCACTTGCTGTTCCGCCGCGTGCGTCGGCGTTTGCAGATGACACCGGCCGGGGATTTGTATCTGGTCGAGGTCAGAAAAATCCTCAGCCAAGTGGAGATGTCGACGCATTACCTGCGTTCCTACGGCGGCGAAACCGAAGTCCTGCGCGTCTCCACCCCGTCGACCTTCGGCGCGCGTTGGCTGGTGCCGCGCCTGAAAGGCTGGCGCCTGCGCCATCCGTCGATTCATCTGGATCTATGCAACGAGCAGGAGGCCGACGATCTGTTGCAGGGGCGCAGCGATCTGGCCTTCTATTTCGGCCAGGCTTCGCGACCGGGCACCGAATGCCTGAAATTGTTCGGCGAAGAACTGGTACCGGTCTGCGCCCCGGGCAGCCTGCCGGACGCGCCATTCACTGACCCGACGCAACTCACTGATCTGGTGCTGCTGCAAAATGCCTCGCGACCGCAGGCCTGGCACGACTGGTTCGACAGCCAGGGCTACCACACCGAACACAGCTACCACGGGCCGCGTTTCGAAACCTTTTACATGTGCATCCGCGCCGCCCAGGTCGGTTGTGGCGTGGCGCTGCTGCCGCGGTTTTTGGTGGAAGAGGAATTGGCCGAAGGCAAACTGGTCATACCCTGGCAGCATGCGATGCCCAGCAGCGATGCCTACTACCTGGCCTACCCGGAGCACGCGGCGGAAGTGCCGAAGGTGCGGGATTTTGTGAAGTGGATGCTTGAACAAATCGATAGCCCGGTGTGAGGTCGACCGGGATCCCTGTGGGAGCGAGCCTGCTCGCCAAAGCGTCGGGTCAGCCACATCATCTTTAACTGACACACCGCATTCGCGAGCAGGCTCGCTCCCACAGTGGATCTGCGGCGCTCTGAAAAAATGCTGGCAATCCCCACCGCCGATATGCGCCACTAGCGCCATCGATATAGACCGCGCCAGGCGCGGCGCAACTGGAGACCCGTTTATGAGCGAGAGTGTGTTTGCCGATCGCATCGTGCAGAACCTGCTCGACACCGACTTCTACAAGCTGACGATGATGCAGGCGGTGCTGCACAACTACCCCAACGTCGAAGTCGAATGGGAGTTCCGCTGCCGCAACGCCGAGGATCTGCGTCCGTATCTGGCAGAGATCCGCCATCAGGTCGAGCGTCTGGCCGAGCTGAGCCTGAGTGCCGATCAGTTGAGTTTTCTCGAGCGCATCAGCTTTCTGAAACCGGATTTTCTGCGCTTCCTTGGCCTGTTCCGCTTTAACCTGCGCTACCTGCACACCGGCATCGAGAACGGAGAACTGTTCATCCGTCTGCGCGGGCCATGGCTGCATGTGATCCTCTACGAAGTGCCGCTGCTGGCGATCGTCAGCGAAGTGCGCAACCGCTATCGCTACCGGGAGACTTCGCTGGAGCAGGCACGCGAACAGCTGTATCGCAAGTTCGACTGGCTGACCGCCAATGCCTCGGCCGATGAGCTGTCGCAACTGCAGGTCGCCGATTTCGGCACGCGCCGGCGCTTTTCCTTTGGCGTGCAGGCTGAAGTGGTCAACGTGCTCAAGCATGACTTCCCCGGGCGTTTCGTCGGTACCAGCAACGTGCATCTGTCCCGCGAGCTGGACATGAAACCGCTGGGCACCATGGCCCACGAGTGGATCATGGCCCATCAGCAACTCGGCCCGCGCCTGATCGACAGCCAGATCGCCGCGCTCGACTGCTGGGTTCGCGAGTACCGTGGCCTGCTCGGCATCGCCCTCACCGATTGCATCACCACCGATGCGTTTCTTGGCGATTTCGATCTGTTTTTCGCTAAGCTCTTCGACGGTCTGCGCCATGATTCCGGGGACCCGGTGGCGTGGGGTGAGAAGTGCATCGTGCACTACCACAAGCTTGGCATCGACCCGATGAGCAAGACCCTGGTGTTCTCCGACAGTCTGACCCTGCCCAAATCGTTGGAGATTTTCCGCGCGCTGCACGGTCGCATCAATGTGAGCTTCGGCATCGGTACCAACCTCACCTGTGATATCCCGGGTGTCGAACCGATGAGCATCGTGCTTAAAATGACTGCCTGCAACGGCCAGCCGGTGGCGAAGATCTCCGACGAGCCTGGCAAGACCCACTGCAAAGATCCGAATTTCGTCGCCTATTTGCGACATGTGTTTCAGGTTCCTGCCGAATCCAGTCTATCTAGCAAGGAGTGAATTCATGCAAGCCGTACAGCGTGAGATTGCTGAGCAGCTCAAGGTGCAACCACCGTTCGCCGACGATCAGGCCCTGCAGGCGGAAATCGCCCGACGCCTGTCGTTCATCCAGGATTGTCTGGTCAATTCCGGGCTCAAGACCCTGGTGCTGGGCATCAGCGGCGGCGTCGACTCACTGACCGCCGGCCTGCTGGCCCAGCGCGCAGTGCGTGAACTTCGCGAGAAAACCGGCGACGACCGCTACAAATTCATCGCCGTGCGCCTGCCCTATGAAACCCAGTTCGACGAGCACGACGCCAAGGCCTCGCTCGATTGCATCGCGCCTGACGAAATCCACACCGTGAACATCGGCCCGGCGGTCAAGGCGCTGGCGGCTCAGGTGTCGGCGTTTGAAGGCAAACCGGCGGCATCGGTGGATTTCGTGCTGGGCAATACCAAGGCGCGCATGCGCATGGTCGCGCAGTACACGATTGCCGGGGTGGCGGGCGGTCTGGTGATTGGCACTGACCACGCGGCGGAAGCGGTGATGGGTTTCTTCACCAAATTTGGCGATGGCGCCTGCGACCTCGCCCCGCTCAGCGGTCTGGTGAAAAACCAAGTGCGCGCCATTGCCCGCAGCTTTGGCGCGCCGGAAACGCTGGTCGAGAAAGTGCCGACGGCTGACCTCGAAGACTTGTCACCGGGCAAGCCGGACGAAGCGGCGCACGGCGTGACCTATGCCGAGATCGATGCGTTCCTGCACGGTGAAACGGTCCGGGACGAGGCGGCGAAGATCATTGTCGATACGTACAACAAGACTCATCACAAGCGGGTGATGCCGTTTGCGCCTTGATTTTCAAAGGCATGAAAAAGCCCGCTGAGGAGTGATCCTCCGCGGGCTTTTTCTTTGGCCATCAGTCTTTCGGTGAAGCGGATGGCCTCTTCGCGAGCAGGCTCGCTCCCACATTGGCCCTGATTACTTGACGACGATGGTGCCTTTCATCATCGAAATGTGGCCAGGGAACGAGCAGAAGAAGCCGTAGCCACCGTCAGCCACCTTGGCCACGTCGAAGGTCACCGAATCGGTTTCCTTGGCGCCAATGATCTTGGTGTGGGCGATGATGCGTGCGTCGCCGTCCTTCAGGTAGTTTTTGTCGATTCCGGCTGCCAGGCCGTCGGTAGCGATTGGCTGCATGTCAGCTTCTTTGCTGATCACCAGGTTATGGCCCATGACGTTCTTTGGCAGGCTGCCGGAATGGGTCAGTTCGACGGTGAACGTCTTGCAGCTCTTGTCGATCACGATTTCCTTGGTGTTGAAGGACATCTGATCCGTGGAATCAACGGTGGTTTTGCACTCGGCAGCCATCAATTGGCTGCTGGCCAGCGCCAGCAGGGATATCGCAACAACTTTGGAAAACATGGTGAATCTCCAAGGCAGGGTTAACAAAAACACTAGTGGTGGAAAGACTGCCTGAAATCTTCGCAAGTTCCTATGACTTGTGTCAAAAATTGTATACAACTTTCAGGCTATGACACTCATCGACACAATCTAACGGCCATTTCATTCGGCCAGCCCTATGATCGGCCCACCTACTGAAACGGAGTGCCTGTCATGTTCTTCAACGGCTTGTTGTGCAGCTTGCTCGCCGCCTACGCCTGTGGCGCCAGCGGTACTTTTGAATCACCCGAACGCGAAGTCTAGTCCTTGGAGCACGGCGCGCCAGCCGTTACCCTGTGCGCCTGATCGACCCAGGAGTAACGCATGTCGCTGAAATCCGTTTGTGTGTTTTGCGGTGCCAACGCCGGTACCGTGCCGGCCTATACCGAAGCCGCCGTCGCCCTTGGCCGGGCACTGGCCGAGCGTAATCTGACGCTGGTCTACGGCGGTGGCGCCGTCGGCTTGATGGGCATTGTTGCTGATGCCGCGCTGGCCGCTGGCGGCGAAGTGATCGGCATCATCCCGCAAAGCCTGATGGACAAGGAGATCGGCCACAAAAGCCTGACGCGCCTGGAAGTGGTCGACGGCATGCATGCGCGCAAGGCCCGAATGGCCGAACTCAGCGATGCGTTCATCGCCTTGCCCGGCGGCCTCGGCACGCTGGAAGAACTGTTCGAAGTATGGACCTGGGGCCAGCTCGGCTATCACGGCAAGCCTTTGGGCCTGCTGGAAGTGAACGGTTTCTACAGCAAACTCACGGCTTTTCTCGATCATATCGTCGGCGAAGGCTTCGTTCGCGCGCCACACCGTGACATGCTGCAAGTGAGCGAATCGCCAGATTCCCTGCTCGACGCCCTCGATCAGTGGCAGCCGACCGTCACGCCCAAGTGGGTCGACCAGAAACCCGGTTAACCCCCGGACACCGATACAGGGCAGAATACGCGCCGCTCAACCTCACCTTCGACCCCAGAGGATCGCCCATGGCCAAACCCAATTACTCCTTCGCCAAACGTCAACGAGACCTGGCAAAGGAACAGAAGAAAGAGGAAAAGCTTCAGCGCAAGAAGCAAACCGCTGAAGAAGCGGCACTGAACCCTGACGGTGAAGTGGCGACCGATGATGATGTTGATGCATCCGATGCACCGAAAAATCAGGCGCCCGACGCCTGAGCCCCACCGGGTTTGATGATCGAATCAGACCCTGCGGATTTGTGACGGGGCTGGCAGTTTTGCTGCCGGCCCTCACAGCCCTGCGTTCCCTGACACACCAAAATCCCTGTGGGAGCGAGCCTGCTGGCGAAAGCGGTGTATCTGTTACAAATCTATTGGCTGACCTGACGCTTTCGCGAGCAGGCTCGCTCCCACATTTGAAAACTCATCAATTCTGCGGCATCACCGTAACCCGCACTTCCGGGTCATGATTACCGCCACCGAGAATCACCCCCCGCAACGGCGACACATCGGAGAAATCCCTTCCCCACGCCAGCGTGATGTGTCCCAGTGCCGGCCGCACATTGTTGGTTGGATCGAAATCCACCCAGCCCGATACCGGACAGAATACCGATACCCACGCATGCGAGGCGTCGGCGCCGATCAGGCGTGGCTGCCCCGGCGGCGGCTGAGTGAGCAGGTAGCCGCTGACATAACGCGCCGCCAGACCGCGCGAGCGCACACAGGCCAGCATCAGATGAGCGAAGTCCTGACACACGCCGCGCCGACGCTCCAGCACCTCCACCAGCGGCGTCGCCACCTGGGTGGCTTCGGCATCGAAGGTGAATTCGCTGAAGATCTTCTGCATCAGCGCCTGCACCCCGAGCAACAACGGTCGCCCTGGCGGAAAACAGCTTTGCGAGAACTCGACGAAGCTGCGCTTCAAATGCACATAAGGCGACTGGAACCGGTAGCGACAGGCTTCGAGCAAGTCGGTGGACAACGGCTGACTGCTGTAAGTCAGCGCATCGCGGGTCTGCTCCCACGCTGGCGACTGGTTGAAATCCAGCGCCGGCCGCGCCAGCACCTCGACCGTCAGCCGGGCGTCGACCTGCAATTGGTCATGGGGCCGTTCAAATGCCAGACGCGTCAACGGATTGCCGAATACATCCAGCTCATCACGGCGCATGGTCGGCTCGGGACTGATCAGCAACTGCTGCTCGGTGCAGCGCTGCCAGCTGCATTCGCGCGGCCACAAGTGCGCCAGTTGCTGCGCGAGGGAGACCGGGCTGTCGTAGTGATAACAGGTGTCGTGAAAGATCTGATAGTGAGCGCTCATCACACGGACACCGTACGCTGGCTGACATCATCGACATGAGCGAAATGGCGCAACGCCAGACGATCCGAAACCTGGCCGCTGGCTTCGGCGATGTCCTGCAACAGATCGGCCAGACCCTCGAGTGCGGCACGTACGCTGGATTTGCCGAACAGCGGATTCTCCAGACAACCGAGATCAAACCGCGACAGGCGCTCGACCAGTTGCGGCAGCGCGGTTTCCCGAGGCGCGGCGAAATCGTCGTTCAGGCGTTTCAGCGTGCGGGTGACCAGTTTCAGCTGAAACAGCACCGCGTGGGGGTTCTGCTCATCCAGCAGCAGCAAATCCAGCACCGGAATCAGTTGCGCCACCGCCAGATAGCGCGAGCGATAGGTGATACTGCTGTTGCCCAGTTCCAGCAACCATTCCAGCCCCGCCTGATCGAACGCACCCGCACCGCGCAGAAACGCCGCCAGACTGCTGCTGAGAAATTGCAGGCGTTCGATGCGGCGGCCGATCATCAGAAACCGCCAGCCTTCATCGCGGGTCATGTCATCCAGGGCAAACCCCGACAGCGCCGCCAGCGACATCACAAGACGATTGAGAAAATCCAGCAGTTCGCCGAAGTCCGGTTCATCGACTTCCAGCTCGAGCGCCTCGCGCTGCAATTCGACCAGCGCCTGCCAGTTTTCCCGGGACAGCTTGCCGCGCACCTGCGATGCAGCCCACTGCAAACGCTGCAAATTGGAACGCAGGCTGAACGACCAGTCCTCGCCGAGCAACGCCGCGAGCAGGCGCTCCGGCAGTTCGCCCTCATCCGGCAACAGCGCCAGCCGCTCGCCGAGATCGACCGCTGCTTGCAGCGCCTGCGGATCATCGCCATCGACGTAACGCGTGAGCATGATGCGCAGCAGCCGCGCGCTGTCGTCGCAGCGTTCGCAGTAGCGGCCGAACCAGAACAGATTCTCTACTACCCGCGATGGCAGGTAAGGATCGCGCCGCACCAGATCGTGCACGCCGACATTGCGCTGCGCCTTCCACTGCTCACCACTCGGCGCACGGTCGCTGAGCACCCAGGTGTCCTTGCTCGCCCCGCCGCGCTGCATCGACACCACTTCGGCATCAGCCTCGGCCGCCACTCGGGTCAGACCGCCCGGCAACACGCGGTAGCCATCGTGGCTGGCCACCGCATACATGCGCATGCCGATCGCGCGGGGTTGCAGATGACCGTCCTCGGCTTGCCAGACCGGCGCCTGCGACAGTTGCGCAAGCTCTTGCGCGACGTAGGCATAAGGCCGTGCCTGCATACGCTGCGCCAGCTCGAGGCGCTGACTGTCACTCAAATCACGGCCGAACACCGGGGCGAAGCTCTGCGACGGGAACGCCGGTTTGATCAACAACTCCGGGAGCTTTTCCAGCGCCTGCGCCAGCACCGGCGCTTCACCGCACCACCAGGTGGCGATCGACGGCAGGATCAGTTCTTCGCCGAACAGGAACTGATTGATCTTCGGCAGAAATCCCAGCAGGCCCGGCGATTCCAGCACGCCGCTGCCTAGCGCATTGGCCACCAGCACCCGCCCCTGACGCACTGCCTCCAGCAGACCGGGGACGCCGAGCGCCGAGTCGGTACGCAGTTCCAGCGGGTCGCAGAAATCATCGTCGAGGCGGCGCATGATCGCGTGCACCCGGCGCAGGCCACTGAGGGTTTTCAGGTAAACGGTGACATTGCGCACTGTCAGATCGCCGCCCTCGACCAGCGGATAGCCGAGCTGACGGGCCAGATACAGGTGCTCGAAATAACTTTCGTTGAAACGCCCTGGGGTCAGCAGCACCACCAGCGGTGCGTCATCGCCCTGCGGTGCCTGACGGGCCAATGTTTCCTGCAAAGTGCGGAAGAAACCGGCCAGATGCTGAACCTTCAGATCGCGGTACAAATCGGGAAAGGCGCGGGAGACGATGGTGCGGTTTTCCAGCGCATAGCCGGCCCCGGACGGCGCCTGGGTGCGATCGGCAGTGACCCACCAGCGACCATCCGGCGTGCGCGCCAGATCCACGGCATACAGATGCAAAAAGGCTGACTCGGGCGGGGCAATGCCCTGACAGGGCCAGAGAAAATTGTTGTGCCCGAATACCAGCTCGGCGGGCAGCAGGCCTTCGCTGATCAACCGCTGCGGACCGTACAGATCCGCCAGCACTGCATTGAGCAAGCGCGCACGCTGAGCGATGCCGGCGGACAATTGCTGCCACTCATCTGCCGCAATCACATGGGGCAGCAGATCCAGCTCCCACGGCCGGTCAGCGCCCTTGGGATCGGCATAGACGTTGTAGGTGACGCCGTTTTCCTGAATCTGCCGCGCCAGCAAGGCCTGACGCTGCACCAGTTGCGCTGGACTGCTGCGCTGCAACTGATCGAACAGGCGCTGCCAATGCGAGCGCACCGCGCCGCTGCTGTCGAGCAGTTCGTGATAGGTGCCCGCAGTCAGCGGGTAGCGGTCTAACAGGTCAGGCATGGAAAGCTCGGCAGACAGCAGGGAACGGTCAGACTAACGCAGGCACATGACACGCGGATAGACGAAAAATCCGCGTGTTGCGTAGGCTCTAGTAACGGCGCAGGTCGATGGTCATCGGTAGCTCGTCATTGATTTCTACTTTGGGTACGGGAAGTTTCCCCGGCGTGTGTCCGAGGCGGAAAAACCGCGCCATCCGCCGACTTTCCGCTTCGTTGGCATTGACCGGCAAGGTCTCGTAATTGCGCCCACCGGGATGGGCGACGTGGTACTGGCAACCACCCAGCGAACGCCCCATCCAGGTATCGAGCAGGTCGAACACCAACGGCGCGTGCACCGGTATGGTCGGCTGCAGACAGTTGGCTGGTTGCCAGGCCCGAAAGCGCACGCCGGCGACAAACTCGCCCACGCGCCCGGTCGGGTGCAACGGCACCGCGACGCCATTGCAAGTCAGCAGATAGCGCTGTGGCGGCAAGCCGTTGAGCTTGACCTGCAAGCGCTCCAGCGATGAATCGACGTAGCGCACCGTGCCGCCCGCCGAGCCCTCCTCGCCCAGCACGTGCCAGGGTTCGAGCGCCTGACGCAGCTCCAGCTCGATGCCATTGACGGCGTAGTCGCCGACCTTGGGAAAACGAAACTCCAGATGCGCCGCGAACCACTCCGCACGCAACGGATAGCCGGCGTTGTTGAGTTCGACGATGACGTCGGCGAAATCCTCTTCGATAAAGTGCGGCAGCAAAAAGCGATCGTGCAGCTCGGTGCCCCAACGTGCCAGTTTCGCCGGCGCATAAGGCTCGCGCCAAAAGCGCGCGACCAGCGCCCGCAGCAGCAACTGCTGAGCCAGACTCATGCGCGCATGCGGCGGCATTTCAAAAGCGCGCAGTTCCAGCAAGCCGAGACGCCCGGTGGCGCCGTCCGGTGAATACAGTTTGTCGATGCAGAATTCGGCGCGATGGGTATTGCCGGTGACGTCGATCAGCAGATTGCGCAGCAGGCGATCGACCAGCCACGGTGCACATTCCTCGCCCGGTTCCGGCATCTGCGCGAAAGCGATTTCCAGTTCATACAAGGCATCGTTACGCGCCTCGTCGACCCGTGGCGCCTGGGACGTCGGGCCAATGAAGAGGCCGGAAAACAGGTACGACAGCGAAGGATGGTTATGCCAGTAGCTGATCAGGCTGCGCAACAGATCCGGCCGCCGCAGAAACGGTGAGTCCGCCGGTGTCGCGCCGCCAAGGACGAAATGGTTGCCGCCGCCGGTGCCGGTGTGGCGCCCGTCGATCATGAACTTCTCGGTGGTCAGGCGGGTTTGCCGCGCCTGCTCGTAGAGAAACTCGGTGCGCTCGACCAACTCGTCCCAGCTCGCCGATGGCTGCACGTTGACCTCGATCACACCCGGGTCCGGAGTGACACGGAAATTGCTCAGGCGCGGATCACTCGGCGGTTCATAGCCTTCCAGCAGTACCGGGCAGTGCAGTTCTTCGGCGGTGGCCTCAATGGCCGCGACCAGTTCCAGATAATCCTCGACCCGCTCCAGCGGCGGCATGAACAGATACAGCCGCCCTTCGCGGGCTTCGGCGCAGAATGCGGTGCGGGTCAGCCAGTCGGCGGACTCATCGATTTTCGGCACGCGCTCATCCAGCGCAGCAGGTTCGCCGTGAACACCAAGCTGCGCAGGATCCGGCAGTTCAGCGAAGTCCTGATTCGGATCGTTGGGATGGATGAACGGATATTCCGCCGCTTTCACCCACGGCTGCGACGCCAGCGGCAAGCGATAACCCAGCGGCGAATCCCCGGGCACCAAGCGACAGTGCTCATCGCGTAGATACCAACGCCCGCTCTGCCATTGATCGCCCTTGGCCGTGCGCGCCAGCGGCAGCACCTGGCCGATCACCTTGTTCAGGCCCTGACTGAAGACCTTGCGCAATCGCGCGCGCTCCAATGGCTCTTCCAGACGCGAATCTTCGGCGCAGACGTTGCCGGGCAACGCGCCCTCGCGCCAGAGGTAATAGAGATGATCCTCGTAAGCCGGGAAGACGAAGCGTGCCGGCAACTTCAGGCGCTCGGCGACGCTGGCGAGAAAGCGTCCGGCCAGTTCGCCGTCGGCGCCATAGTCCTGCTGCTCGTCGGCGATCAACGCGTCGTTGTGCCAGATCGGCTGACCGTCGCGGCGCCAGTAACAATTGAGCGACCAGCGCGGCAACTGCTCGCCGGGATACCACTTGCCCTGACCGAAATGCACCAGCCCCTGCGGCGCGTATTGCTTGCGCATGCGTTGGAACAGTTCGGCGGACAGCCGACGCTTGTCCGGCCCCAGCGCGGCGGTGTTCCATTCGGCGCCGTCCGGGTCGTCGATGGAAACGAAGGTCGGCTCGCCGCCCATGGTCAGGCGCACATCGCCTGCGAGCAGATCGGCATCGATCTGCCGCCCCAGCGCCTGGATCGCCCGCCACTGTTCATCGGTGTAGGGCTTGGTGACACGTGGCGCTTCCCAGATTCGCTCGACCGACATTTCGTGGCTGAACTGTGTCTCGCAAGGTTCGACCAGACCACTGATCGGCGCCGCCGAGGACGGATCGGGACTGCACGCCAACGGAATATGCCCTTCCCCGGCGAACAACCCGGACGTCGCATCAAGGCCAATCCAGCCGGCACCCGGCAAATACACCTCGCACCAGGCGTGCAGATCGGTGAAGTCGACTTCGGTGCCCGACGGGCCGTCGAGGCTTTTCACGTCGGCGGTCAGTTGAATCAGGTAGCCGGAAACAAACCGCGCCGCCAGACCGAGATTACGCAACAGCTGCACCAGCAACCATGCCGAATCACGGCAGGAACCGGAGGCGTGTTGCAGTGTGTGCTCCGGAGTCTGCACGCCGGGCTCCATGCGGATCAGGTAGCCGATGTCTTCGCTGAGGCGCTGATTGAGCGCCACCAGAAAATCCACCGCCGGCAGCGGCGTGCGGTCGATGCTGCCCAGGTAAGCCTTGAACGTTGGGGTCAGCGGCAGGGTTTCGAGGTACGGCGCCAGCTCCTTGCGCTCATCGGCGGCGTAGCTGAACGGGATTCGCTCGGCGTACGGTTCGAGAAAGAAATCGAACGGATTGAACACCGCCATTTCCGCTACCAGATCGACTTCGATGCGCAGCTCTGCGGTCTTTTCGGGGAACACCAGACGTGCCAGGTAATTACCCTGGGGGTCCTGCTGCCAGTTGATGAAATGCTGCTCGGGCGAGACTTTCAGCGCATAGGAAAGAATTCGCGTGCGGCTATGGGGTGCCGGGCGCAGGCGGACGATCTGCGGGCCGAGTTCGACAGCGCGGTCGTAGCGATAATGCGTGACGTGATGCAATGCGACATGAATCGACACGGCGTGCCTCCTGCGAGCCTTGGGCGTATGGGAAAGCGCGCAAGACTTATGCCATGCACAGGCTTGCGCGCTTTCGCGAAATGCTCAAGGCAGTACAGCACCAAAACCGGGCGATGCGAGGAAATGCTTGGACTCAGTTGCACGCAAATGTTGCGGACGCTGATTCATGCGGTGTTTGATCGGACGCTTTCGCGAGCAGGCTCGCTCCCACAAGTGGAATGCGTTCCCCTGTGGGAGCGAGCCTGCTCGCGAAGAGGCCAGTTGCCTCAACACACCTTATTGATGGCTCCCACGCTCTGCGTGGGAATGCAGCCCGTGACGCTCCGCATCATAACCATGTTGGACAATACTGCGAGTAACGGCTGGAACGCGGAGCGTCCCGAGAGGCATTCCCACGCAGAGCGTGGGAATGATCAGCAAAACGCCAACCCGAAGGTTGGCGTTCTGTTCAGCTCAAGCCGTGTTTAGCGCGGCACGACCGGCTTGCGCGTCGGCTTCGGGCCTTTGCCTTTGGCCGCATCCTTGCGCTCCTTGGCCGCCTGCTGGTTGCGAGCGAATGCCGCAGCCTTGGCCTGTTCACGCTTGTCCCACGGATTACCGCCATCACTGGCACGCGGCGGCAAACCGGTGTGCTGGGTGAGAATCTTGGTGGTCTTCTCTTTGGCGACCTTGTGGCTGCCGGCCGGCGTCGAGTTCTTGCGACGGGCGCTCTGATAGCTGTCGGTGGCCGGCTGATGGGCCGGGATCAGTTGATCCTTGCCCGGGCCGATCAAGTCGCCACGGCCCATGCGGATCAGCGCCTCACGCAGCATCGGCCAGCCTTTCGGGTCGTGATAACGCAAGAACGCCTTGTGCAGACGACGCTGATCTTCGCTCTTGACGATGGTCACGCCGTCGCTCTTGTACGTCACCTTGCGCAGCGGGTTCTTGCCCGAGTGGTACATCGCCGTGGCGGTGGCCATCGGCGACGGGTAGAACGCCTGCACCTGGTCGGCGCGGAAGCCATTGCCCTTGAGCCACAGAGCGAGGTTCATCATGTCTTCGTCGGTGGTGCCCGGGTGGGCGGCAATGAAGTACGGAATCAGGTACTGCTCCTTGCCCGCTTCCTTGGTGTACTTCTCGAACATGCGCTTGAACTTGTCATAGCTGCCGATGCCCGGTTTCATCATCTGATTGAGCGGACCTTCCTCGGTGTGCTCCGGGGCGATCTTCAGGTAACCGCCGACGTGGTGGGTCACCAGCTCCTTGACGTACTCCGGCGACTCGACGGCGAGGTCGTAACGCAGCCCGGAGGCGATCAGAATCTTCTTCACACCCGGCAATGCACGGGCGCTGCGATACAGCTGGATCAGCGACGAGTGGTCGGTGTTCAGGTTCGGGCAGATGCCGGGGAACACGCAGGACGGCTTGCGGCACGCGGATTCGATTTCCGGGCTCTTGCAGGCGATGCGGTACATGTTCGCAGTCGGGCCGCCGAGGTCGGAAATGACCCCGGTGAAGCCTGGGACCTTGTCACGGATCTCTTCGATTTCGCGAATGATCGACTCTTCGGAACGGTTCTGGATGATCCGGCCTTCGTGCTCGGTGATCGAGCAGAAGGTGCAGCCACCAAAGCAGCCACGCATGATGTTCACCGAGAAACGGATCATGTCGTACGCCGGGATCTTCTCCTTGCCGTACGCCGGGTGCGGCACACGGGCGTAAGGCATGCCGAACACGTAGTCCATTTCTTCAGTGGTCATCGGAATCGGCGGCGGGTTGAACCAGACGTCGATCTCGCCGTGCTTCTGCACCAGCGCGCGGGCGTTGCCCGGGTTGGTTTCCAGGTGCAGCACGCGGTTGGCATGGGCATAGAGAACCGGGTCGTTGCGGACTTTTTCCATCGACGGCAGACGGATCACCGTCTTGTCGCGAGTCATGCGCGGGCTGGCCAGGATCTGCACGACCTTGGCTTCCTGCGGGTCCTCAACCGGGCCTTTCTCTTGCTCGATGGCGCAGGCCTGAGTGTCCTGGGTGTTGACGTACGGGTTGATGATCTTGTCGACCTTGCCCGGACGGTCGATGCGCGTGGAATCGACTTCGTACCAGCCCTGCGGGGTGTCACGACGAATGAACGCAGTGCCGCGCACATCGGTGATGTCTTCGATCTTGTGCCCGTAGGACAGACGCTGGGCGACCTCAACGATGGCCCGCTCGGCGTTGCCGTACAGGAGGATGTCGGCGCTGGCGTCGATCAGGATCGAGTTGCGCACCCGGTCCTGCCAGTAGTCGTAATGGGCGATGCGGCGCAGCGAAGCTTCGATGCCGCCGAGTACGATCGGCACGTGCTTGTAGGCTTCCTTGCAGCGCTGGCTGTAGACGAGACTCGCGCGGTCCGGACGCTTGCCGGCCATGCCGCCGGGCGTGTAGGCGTCGTCGGAACGGATTTTCTTGTCCGCGGTGTAGCGGTTGATCATCGAGTCCATGTTGCCCGCTGCGACGCCGAAGAACAGGTTCGGCTCGCCAAGCTTCATGAAGTCGTCTTTGGACTGCCAGTTCGGCTGCGCGATGATCCCGACGCGGAAGCCTTGCGACTCCAGCAGCCGGCCGATGATCGCCATGCCGAACGACGGATGATCGACGTAGGCATCACCGGTAACAATGATGATGTCGCACGAATCCCAGCCAAGCTGATCCATCTCCTCCCTGCTCATCGGCAGGAATGGCGCTGGCCCGAAACATTCGGCCCAATATTTTGGATAGTCAAATAACGGCTTGGCTGCTTGCATGTCGACGACCGGTGTTGAAGTGAAAAATCGCGGGCGCGGAATATAGCACAAATTTTGACCAATTCCGACGACGGTGGTCGGTTTCTCCATGACGTCGCCCGACAGCCAACTCCGCAAGACTTACGCGTTCAAATGAGCGCACCACGCAAAAAACGGCAAGGAAGCCGAGCACCGTCGCCCTCCATCAAGGAAAGCGAGGCGTGAAACGTAAAAGGATGCCATGCAATGCCCGTCAAACCGCCTATCAGAGTCACAACAACAGCAACAGTCCATGTTCCGCGACTCAGCGACCCGGTGTTCCGTCCCTTTCCCCGACCTGCATTCGAAGGCGGGCTGACGCACCCCCACCTCAATCACACGCCTTCGGTAACGACGCGAAAAAACCTCAATGCAGTTCATACCGTAATTACTTCGATGCCAGCGCGAACATCGGTCAGTTCAACGGCTACTCCAGCGCGCCCCCGTGTCCTGCCCGAACGTCCATTGAGCGATTATTTCATCACTTCGCTGGTCGTGCTCCCGGAGCCCGACATCCAAGGTATTACGCACTTCAATGGGCGTCAGTACGCTGAAGTACCGGGCGGTAGCGTCCTGATCGGACTGGACCCCGCCAGCGGCCTCCATCGTGCGAAATTGCACAGCGAACTGGATCCCTCGGGACCATTTTTACAGCGCGACGCCGAGAGTTTGCTCTGGCACCCCGTTGAACGCTCGGTGCCGTTGACCTACCCGCTATCAACCGCGCGCCTGAAGCCGTATCACACCGATCTGGATTTCAGCACGGTCGATCCAGGCAACGATGGACTCCATCGCTTCAATGGCAAGGTCTACGCTTCGATAGAGCAACACGCCTATCAGGTCCTGCATGACCTCGATGCCTCGTCGCCGAACAGAGCGGTGATGCGCATCGTTCGCCCTGGGGACCCGGTCGCTACTCACGCGGGCAACCGCTACGTGGCTTCGCGCCCTGGCACTTCGCAGCCCATCGTTTTCGATCCCGGTCACGGTTGGCAAGGTACCGTTGTGTACGGTGCCGCAGGCATGCCGAAACCCGTGGCAGAACCTGCAAGTGTGGTAATCGAGCGCATAACGGTGGCGGCCGGAGTCGAGCGTATAAACCAGCGAATGAAGAAAAATGAAGAAACTCGTCAAGACCTGATCACCGCATGGATGACGGCGAAGGAAGCGGAGGGTGAACACGCTCAAATGGTTAAAGACGAACGAATCGCACTTGGTCAGCTCGAACTCCACAGTCTTCGAGAGCTGCAGAGTCTTGGCAACGCGTTGAAGTACTACAAGGACAACAAAACCGTCATAAGGGAGTTCATCAAGAAAGATGACTACAGAAACACAGTGATTGCGCTGCAAAAAGGACAAATGCTCGCCTATCAGTATCTCGTCGAATGCGGCCTGACCCGCCGCGCGCTGGAGGGCCCGTTACTTGACCTCGCCCCGGACAAACTGCCGCGAACCGTCCATTTCCTCACCAACATGCTGAAACACCTGAAAAAGCGCCAGCTCATTGCCGACGATCTGGTGAAAAAGTGGAAGGTCTCGCCAGAAGAATTAAACGCCGGCACTCTTTCAGCGACGGGCCCCCATGACGTCGTTGCCTCGTGGGTCTTCACCAAGAGCATATTGCTGGACAACCCCCAATCGACCGGCAGCGCCCCTCAAGCCTCCGAGCTGGCGATCCGGTTTGGCCAGGTAACCTTCGTCTACGGGGCACTCGGCAAAATTCCGGACACCCTGCACCCGGCTGTACTGAGTGATCTTTCTCAACAATGCGCAGCGCTGCGCGACTGGTACGACCGGCTTGACCTGCCTGCCGGCCCCGAACACGTCACCTCACGCAATGACATCAACGCAGAAATCAACGCGTTTGAACACACTCTGGAAACTCGCCTGAATCGTATCTACCACGAACATGCAGACGGCTCAGCGCAGCCAGCGCACGACCAATCGATCGACTTCGACTTTATTCCACCGCAAGACCGAAGCGGTAACGCAGCCAAAACCTGGCGACTGTTTCGGGCGAAGAGACATGGCCTCTACCAGGTCAATGTCGGCGAGTCACGCCGGACCCCGGACGGAGAAGAAGTGATTGATGTCGGCAACCTCCTTGATCCAACGCATCCCGTACAAACCTATGAGCGCAGAGACGGCGAATGGCATCCGGCGCAGACGCTGACGACGCAGGAAAAAGCCTTGCCGGCCCTGTGCGCAGAAGCCGATCAACTGCTGCTGGGGGCCGACTCGCACGTTGCAAACGCCCTCCGGGAAGAGCGGGAAAAAATCAACCCGGACAACATTGTCGAGACGCTTGAACAGAAAGCCAAAGTGCTGGATGAAACTGCGCGGCAAATTGAGCGGTTTGCAGACAGCAATGCCGATGCCGTGGCGTTGATCCAACGCCTGAGAGAGAAGAGCCAGGGTCTGCAGGCCGTAGGCGAAGACATTCGCATCCGAATTTACAAGAACAAAGATTTTCTCAGCGCCGACCGGTTGATTTATCTGATCGACAGAGGTCATGTCAGTGCGCTGAAAAGCAAGTCCCGACTGAAACGAGGCAAAGGCAAGGACAGGGAATATCTCGACATTTACTCGCTAACGGATGCGCAAACCCGCGAGCCTCTCTGGGAGGCACATTTTCACTATCGTGCGCCAGACACCCCGGCGCTGAACTTCAACGTACGCGGCGCCCACCTGAAAACCCTCGAACAAAGCGCCAGGGGCAGTATGTCGCAGCGCAGGGAAGAACTTGCGGGGCGACAGCACGTGGCCGTCTGGCGCCATTACCTGGACGGACGCACCGCACAAAGAATTTTCGACCTGGCAGCGACCACCACCGATCGCGTTATGTAATGGCTGTTCCTCGGCCGGCGTAGTACCGCCCGACCGAGAAATAATCGATGCGCCGTTCGCCAGTAACGAATCCGACCCACCACTTCGCAATCCCCCTCAGGCCATGGCGCCATGAGCACCAGCAGCATCGGACAGCTGCTGGCAAACTTTACAAGGAACGTAAGACATGCCAATCAGAACACCGCCAAAAAGAACGATTACCGCACAGGTGCATCAGCGGCCGGATATCGCAGTGGACTCAGCTGATCTCCGACCCGGCATATCAGTACGGCCAGGCTTCGAAACTGCAGCCTCGATCGATCCGCAATTCCGACCGGCCAGGACAACAGGCAGCAACGACCACGACGCAATCATCCAGGCTCCCACCGTTACCGTGCACCCTTCGACATCGCCGAACGAAACACCACCCGCAGCCGTTCTACCGCTGGAGCATTATCGGGTGATGGCCGCTGCCAGCTTGCCGGCAGCCAATATCGAAGGCTTCAGAGTTCACAAAGGCCGCCAATATGTCGACGTGGTGGACGTCGGAATTGTGCAGGTCGCCAAAGACGCTGACACCGGACTGTACCGGGCTCACCTGGCAAGCGAATCGAAACCTTCCGGCCCGGTCCTGGTTCGCGAGGTCGATAGCGGATTCTGGCGGCCAAACGATGCCGACGAAATCATTACCGCCCCTCTTACCGATGCCAGCCTGCGAGCGTTTCGTATGGACCTGGACTTCAGCACCAGCGAACCCGACATTGACGGTTTGTTTCGCCACGATGGCAAACGCTACATGGTCATCCACAACCACGCCTATCAAGCGCTGTTCGATGCGCAGGCGTCGACGCCCGCACAAAAGGTCTGGCGCATCGTCAGGGCCAGGGATCCGGTGGCCAGCGACAGTGAAAACGTTTACCACGCCAGCCGCAGCGGCGAATCCCGGGCCATCACGCGCAATGCACAAAACGCCTGGGTGCTGGTTTCTCCAGGCCTGGTCGGCGGCATGCGCCGCCGTGAGACGGCACAAGCCAACCGGGCGCTCTTGTTGCAACGCTATGCGCCCATCGCCGCGGCGCACCAGGAACTGGTCGATTCCGCTACCCGCTACGACGATCTCTGGAGTGAAGCGCGTGCGCAAGCGGAAGGTAGCGCAGGGAGAACCGCTGCCTTGGTCGCCGTGGAAGTCCATCTGCTCAAGCACATAAAGAAGCAGACGGATTTCGTCCAGTCCATCGTCGACAACAAGGACTGGATGATCCATCTGAAAGCCGGCGGGGCCTACAAGGAAGAGCTGCACACGTTCCGCCTGGATCGCGTGCGTTATCTGAACCGGCTCATGGCCGTGATGGACTTTCGCGTCGCTCCGCTGTTCACGACGCCGAGTGCGGACAACTGTACAAAGATGATCACGCACTTGAACAAGAAACTGAAGCTGCTGGAAGACCGTCAGGGCGTCATGGAACAGGTCAGGAAAGCCTCGCCCGGAGCGGCACCGATACTTGTCGAACTCGGCCAGGAAGTGCCTTCGGCCGAGCGCATCAACTTCAACAAACTGCTGCTTTACGTCCACCTGTTTGCAGACACGCCAACGTATCCACCCCACACGACGATGCCCTCGCTGGCTTCCATCGGCCTGATCACAGGCGAGCTGCAGAACGTCCCGGAACGCGCGCAGCCCTTGGTGTTGATGCTTACCCTTGACCAACTGCGAAGCGACAAAAGCCGTTTCGCATCACAGCTGTCAACAGACGGCAGCAAAGCCGAATACGCGCGGGAAATCATCGCGCTGATCGAACCGATTGACACCCGTATAGAGACTCGACTGAACGAGCTCTATGCGACCTTCGATCGCAATACCGAGCTGCCAGGTCTGGACCAGAACATCGATTTCAGTTTCCTGCCGCCCCAGCCAAGCGACAGCGAGACAACCCCGCCGCCCACTACCCGAAAAGTATTTCGCACCCGTCGCCACGGCACCTCGAGAATTTTGATAGGCGACACCGAAACCGCGGCGGACGGCAGCATCGTCATCAAGGTCGCCAACCCGTTGCAGCCCGATGGCCCGGCCGAGCGCTATGAGCAGCGCCACGGGGAGTGGCTGCCGGTTCGTCCACCGCTTGCCAGGACACCGAAACCGCAACTGATTGCCGAGGCCAAGCGCCTGTTGGCGGACGTCGAAACACACAGCGCCGAGGCCAGAGCCCGGGAAGCACGAGAAGACAATCCGACGAATATTGTCGAGGATCTGGGCAAACCCAGCGACAAGCTCAAGGAACAGGCAAGACAGCTGCAGAACCTCGAAAAAGCTGAAGAGGATGCTGAGGTCAAAGGCTTGATCGAGCGCCTGCAAGGCGCCGCCGAGACGTTGTCCGCGCAAGGGAAAGGTGTGCTGGTGCGCATGTACAAGAACAAGCAGGTGCTGGACATCCTGCGCCTGAACTGGCTGATCGATCACGCTGAGCTCAGCGTGCGCAGAACGGTGGTGCGCAAACAGCTGGGCAAAGGCAAGAGCAAGTCGTTTCTCGACGTCTACTCGATCCGTGACCGGACGGACAATGCGCCGCTGTGGGAAGCGCATTTCCATTACGACCGGCAGGACAGCGAGCCGCTGAGTTTCACCATCAAAGGCAGCCACCTGAAAACGCTGGAACAGAGCAGACGCGGCATCGAGTCTCAACGTCGCGACGAGCAGGCCGGCCTGCCCCATACTGCCATCTGGCGCCAGACCTTCGATGGCAAGACCGCGAACAGGATTTTCGCGCTCGCCAGCGACGCCGCCGTGGCGCCCCTTTGATACAACCAAACCGGCAATGACGCCGAACCGACCAGCAACTGCCAGCTTCGGCCGTTGCCGGCAAATACACAGGGAAGTTATCCATGCCAATAAAACCGCCGCCTAAAGGCAACAATACCCACATTCGCCCGACACCGACGCCGGATGTGACTACGCTGCGCCCTGATACGACACTGCGACCGGGCTTTGACAGCATCGGCCTGCCGTCACGCGCCCATCAACCCGCAGGCGACGCAGACCTCGATGTAATCACTCCGGCGCCCACCATTACCGTGCATCCATCGACAGCGCCGAACGAAGCACCGCGCGCTGTCGGTATGCCGCTGGAGCATTACCGAGTCACGGCCGCTGCCGGTTTGCCGGCAGTCAACGTCGATGGCTTGCGCATATTCAAAGGACGCCAATACGCAGACGTGGTCGATGTCGGGATTGTGCAGGTCGGCAAGGACGCTGAGACTGGCCTGTTCCGGGCCAGATTGGCCAGTGAACAGAGACTCTCCGGCCCGTTTCTGCTGCGCGATCCAGACAGCGGACTGTGGCATCCGCTGGAAAATTTCGAACCAATCACCTTCCCGCTCAGCGATACCCGGCTGGCAGCGTTTCGCACAACGCTTGCGTTCCATCACGCCGAACCCGGCAGCGATGGGCTCCACCGCTTTGACGGCAAACTGTATGCGCTGATCGAAAACCATGCCTATCAAGTGCTGCACGACCCGGACGCCTCGACGCCAGTGGCCAGCGTAATGCGCATCGTACGCAGCGGTGACCCCGTCGCCAGCGACAGCGCCAACCTTTATGTCGCGACGCGTCCCGGCCGTTCGGAACCGATTGTGTTCGACGCCATCCACGGCTGGGTTGGCATCAGCGTGGCTGGCGCCGGTGGAATGATGCGCGGCGACGGCGCCAACGTGCCGGCACGTTCGAGCATGCGCGAGCGGCTGTCGCAGACCCTGAACCGCTTGCGCAACCCGCAATCGCGGGCGCGAAAATTGTTTCCGGACCACACCGATGAGGAAATCGGCCGTTACATCGAGTCCTTGGGCAATGACGTTTCTGGCGGTCTGACCCAGCGCGAGAACGCTTACAAATCCCTCAAAACCGAGCTTGATGCCTGGCTGCGACAATCCGCCAACGCAGCGCCGCCGGGCACTTCACCGGTGCATGCGCAGCAGATCGCGCAAAGCCTCAAACGCTGCTGGCGCCACCAGAGCGGCGCCATTCTGTGGCTCGATGCCGGCAACGGCACACTGCCGGCGCTGCAGGCGGACTTCAGCCATGTTCGGCACCTGACGCTGCAATCGGTCGACTGGTCAGACGCCGCGAGTACTTTGCTCGGCAACTTTTCTGGCCTGGAAAGTCTGCATCTGAGCGGCTCGACACTGGAAAAGCTGCCTGCTGCGCTTGCGCAGATGGTTAACCTGAAAAGCCTCAATCTGAGTGCGAACCGTATCGTTCTCAACGAAGCGTCAACTGCGCAACTGAGCGCATTGGGCGCACTCAAGGACCTGGACCTGTCCGGCAACCCGTTGGGCGACTCGCCGGACTTTTCCGCTATGACTCAGCTAAAGACGCTGAACCTGAGCGACGCGCAGCTGGTTCAGTGGCCAGCGGGCCTGCACAGCCAGACCCGGCTGATGCATCTGGATTTGCGCAACAACCGTTTGAGCGCGGTCCCGGAGGCGAACCTCAATCCGCCAGCCGATCAGTTTGAAGCGCTCGCCCGTATCAACAGCGTCACCCTGCTTGAAGGCAATCCGTTCCCGCCTGGCTACTGGACGAAACTCGAAGCCTTTTGGCAACGGGTGGCGATCGAACAGCCGGAGCTGGGCAACAGCGCTCTGACCGATGCATTCAGACTCCCCAGTGACATGCCGGAAGCCCCGGACGTGAAGCGGGTTTACCCGGACAAGAATGCTCAGCAGTTGCGGGCCTTTCTCCTCACTTTGAATGACGAAGGCAAAGCGCAACTGGCACGGCGAGTCGCAGCGCTGAACTCGCTGGAATCCCAGCTTGAGACCTATGTCGACGGCGGCCAGCCCGGTTCTTTTGCGGCAGACACACCGGACATAATCCAGCCGCGCCGTGTCGCCGACCTCATCAAAGCCTGTTGGCTGGACTCGAGGGACACGCTGAGGCTGCCCTTGACCAAAGCGTCACTGCCGCCGCTCAGCGCCGACTTCAGTCATGTCAAAACGCTGCTTATCAACGCTGCCACGTGGACGGGCGATGCCGATGCCTTCCTGTCCGCGTTCCCTGGCCTCGAGCGTCTGGCCATCAACCACTGCGGGCTGGAAACTCTGCCCGCACCCATCGCCGCCATGCATGACCTGGTGCACCTGGATCTGGCCAGCAATCGTCTGCAATTGACTGAGGACAGCGCAGCAATACTCAGTGCCAGAAGCGAGCTTGAGGTGATCGACCTGAGCAACAATCCGGCCCTCGGTTCGACGCCTGACTTCAGCGGGCTGTCCAGGCTGAGGCAAGTACTGCTCAGCAACACGGGCATCGAGCAGTGGCCGAGTGGATTGCAGAACAAGACCGATCTGATCGATCTGGATCTGAGCAACAACCGCTTGCAGGAGGTGCCGCCGACCTTCCTCGATCCGCCTGCGGAACGGTTATCGACGATCGCGCGGGTCAACGCCGCGACGCAACTCACTGGCAACCGCTTCCCCGCCAATTACGGCAAGAAGTTCGATGACTTCTGGAAACGCGTCAGCCACGTCGCCCCCGAGCTGCTGCACAACCGCCACTTCGATAGCGACAACTCCCTTGCGCAGCGTTATCACCGGCTGTTTCCGCACAAGAACATGAAGCAGTGCAGAGAATACTTGTGGAGCCTTGACGCGGACGCCGCGCCGATCAAAGTGCGCAGCCTTGAACGGGAACTCAAGGTACTGAAACGTCAGCTCGACGATTGGGTTTTTTCCGGCGGGGGCAATCTGGGCGGGTACATTCGCGCCGACCAACTGGCGCTCAACGCACAGACCCGCCCCGACCGGGTGACCGCCAGCAGCCGGATCATCAGTTGCTGGCGCCAGGAGACAGCGCAAAGACACGCCAATGATGGTACCCCGATCGGTCTGGAACTGGACCTCAGCGATCTGCGCCTGCCAAGCCTGCCGGACCTTGATGTCGACTTCAGTCACGTCGGTTCGCTCAAACTGAAAAACATGAACCTGAGCACTTCGCCGGAAGGTTTCCTGACGCGTTTTCGCCACATACGCTGGCTGGATCTGGGGCGAAATCAACTGCGCGAACTCCCCCCGGCTATTGGCGAAATGCATGGCCTGACGCGACTGTCTCTAGAGAGTAATCAGATTGTCCTGACCGCCGACACTGCCAGCGTTCTGGCAAGCCGAACCACCTTGCGAGCGTTGGAGCTGCAGGGAAACCGGCAATTGGGTATCGTCCCGGATCTGAGCCAGATCGTCGACTTGCGCTCTATCAGTCTGGCCGATACAGGTATCGACACTTTCCCCTCTGGCCTCGTCCATCAGCCGCTGCTGGACACCATCGAGCTGAGCAGCAACCGCATCACGGAAATTCCCGACGCCGTCATCGCGCCGCCGAATGATCAATTGGCGAACACAGTGCGCATCAACAACATCACCGATATTTCGAACAACCCATTGTCCGAGGCAACGATCACCCGTTTGGTCCGCTACAACAACCGCCTCACCGCCGCCGGAACACCGTTGACCGGCGCGAGAAACCTTATCGACACAGCGAGCAACAGGCGCCCGCAGCCCTTTCGCCTGACTACGGCTGACCCAATAGTCCGCTGGACAGCAGGCCTCACCGACAATCAGGTGGTTACCCGAACGCTGCAATGGCAAACCCTGCGCGACCAGCCGCGCTCGCACGGTTTGTTCAATACACTGGAACGCCTGCTGGATACCACCACCGGCCATCAAGCCCTTCAGGGGCGAGTCTGGCGGCTGATCGACAGCATCACCGAAAACACACCGCAGTCCGAACGCTTGCGCAAGGAAATCTTCGATCGCGCAGGCGAAGCGGCCTGCTGTGACCGGGCAGCGTTTACCTTTGCCAACCTGGAAGTCCTGTCAATGATGCACAACGCTGTGGGCCGTGCCGGTGACAAGACGCAGGGGCCGGAACTGTTCAAGCTGTCCAGAGCATTGTTCCGCTTGCATGAGGTGGACAAAATCGCCTCGGCGGACATCGCCCAACGCGAGGCGAAAATGGCTGCTGACCGAACCCCGCAAGAGGCTGCGAGACTGCCATCGCCGCATGTGCCGGAAGAGGTCGAAATCAGGCTGTTCTATCGTCACCGCCTGAAGGACCGCCTGCAATTGCCCGGGCAACCGGAAAAAATGGGGTTCGCCCATCTGGCCGGTGTTTCCAAAGCACAATTGGAAAGCGCTTATCAAACCGTCATTGCGCGAGACAACTCCGCCGAGGAGTTTCAGGCATTGCTGTCGAGGGAGTTCTGGCAGAAATACCTGACCAATAAATATCAGGAATCTTTCGAAATCCAACGCCAGCCGTTTCAGGAACGGCAGGCGGCCCTTGACGAGTTATTCAGGGCAAACGAATTGCCCTTCGCCGACTACGACACACAATCGAAAGCCATGCAGGCAGCGTGGATGATCGAGGAAGCGGCCCTGATCGAAACGCTGAGCCGCCAGGAACTGGCGCAATACAAGGCCAGCGGCATTGAGGAGGAAGCCGCCGGCACAAGTGCAAGCTGAATGAGGCGAGTGCTGGTCGACAGATTTCGACCAGCCTTTTACTCGTCGTCGTCGAAGTTGTAACTGCCCGGAGCGAGGTTTTCGAAGCGCGTGTACTTGCCGATGAACGCCAGACGAATGAAACCGATCGGGCCGTTACGCTGCTTGCCGATGATGATTTCGGCGATGCCCTTGTGCTCGGTTTCCGGGTGATACACCTCGTCACGGTAAACGAACATGATCACGTCGGCGTCCTGCTCGATCGCTCCGGATTCCCGCAAGTCGGAGTTGACCGGGCGTTTGTTGGGACGTTGTTCGAGAGAGCGGTTGAGCTGCGACAGGGCAACTACCGGGCAATTGAACTCCTTGGCCAGGGCTTTCAGGGATCGCGATATCTCTGAAATCTCGTTGGTGCGGTTGTCACCGCTGGAACCGGGGATCTGCATCAACTGCAAGTAGTCGATCATGATCAGGCCGACCTCGCCGTGCTCACGCACCAGACGCCGGGTCCGCGCGCGCATTTCCGAGGGGCTGATGCCGGCGGTGTCATCGATGAACAGCTTGCGATCATTGAGCAGGTTGACCGCCGAGGTCAGGCGCGGCCAGTCATCGTCTTCCAGTTGGCCGGAACGCACTTTGGTCTGGTCAATACGACCGAGCGAAGAAAGCATACGCATGATCAGCGATTCGCCTGGCATCTCGAGGGAGTACACCAGTACGGCTTTCTCGCTGCGCAACACGGCGTTTTCCACCAGGTTCATCGCGAAAGTGGTTTTACCCATCGACGGACGGCCCGCGACGATGATCAGGTCGGACGGTTGCAAGCCGCTGGTCTTCTCGTCGAGGTCGGTGTAGCCGGTGGACAGGCCGGTGATCGCGTCGGCGGTGTTGAACAACGTATCGATGCGGTCGATGGCCTTGGTCAGCAACTCATTGACGCCCACCGGGCCGCCGGTCTTCGGCCGCGCCTCGGCGATCTGGAAGATCTGGCGTTCGGCTTCATCGAGAATCTCTTCAGCGGTACGGCCTTCGGGGTTGAAGGCGCTGTCGGCGATCTCGGTGCTGATACCGATCAGTTGGCGCAACGTCGCGCGCTGGCGGACGATCTGCGCATAGGCCTTGATGTTGGCGACGGACGGGGTGTTTTTTGCCAGTTCGCCAAGATAGCCGAGGCCGCCGACTTGCGACGTCTGGCCTTCCTTGTCGAGTTGTTCGGCAAGGGTCACGACGTCGATCGGCGAGTTCTGATCGGCCAGCTTGGCGATCGCGCGGAAGATCAGGCGGTGGTCATGTCGATAGAAATCGCCGTCGGAGACTTGATCGAGCACGCGTTCCCAGGCGTTGTTGTCCAGCATCAGACCACCGAGTACAGCCTGTTCAGCCTCGATGGAATGCGGCGGCACCTTCAGGGCAGCGGTTTGCAGATCGTATTGCTCGGGAGCGGAGATATCGTTCATGGCCACTTGAGTATTAGTGAAAAGCAGGGAATTCAGAAAGACAAAGGGCACGACCTGTAAACAGGATCGTGCCCGATGTTAACCGCCTGACGGACAAGCCGCCAGCCGATCCGTGTTGCTTAAGCTGCTACCACGACAACGCGTACGGTGGCTTCAACTTCGGCGTGCAGGTGCACGGCCACGTCGAATTCACCCACGTTGCGGATGGTGCCGTTCGGCAGACGAACTTCGCTCTTCTGCACTTCAACGCCGGAGGCGGTCAGTGCGTCAGCGATGTCGTGAGTACCGATCGAACCGAACAGCTTGCCTTCGTCGCCAGCGGTGGCAGTGATGGTCACTTCCAGCTCGGCCAGTTGGGCAGCACGGCTTTCAGCCGATGCTTTACGGTCTGCGGCGGCTTTTTCCAGCTCGGCGCGACGCTCTTCGAACGCAGCCAGGTTGGCAGCGGTCGCAGCGGTAGCCTTGCCGAAAGGCAGCAGGTAGTTACGGCCGTAACCGGCCTTAACGTTTACTTTGTCGCCCAGGTTGCCCAGGTTGGCGATTTTTTCCAGAAGGATCAGTTGCATGTGAAAATCCTCTAACTTTTAACCTTCACCGTTCGCGCTGTCGGTGTCTTTCGACACGTGACGACCGCGAAAATCAATCAGGCTGTCGACAATGGCCAGAACCACGAGCAACGGATAGATCAGCTGCATGAACAACAGCAGCGTGACGTACAACCCCACCAGCCAGAAACCGGCCAGTCGCTTCTGCCCGACCAGCCCGTGAATCAAGGCCAGCCCGGCGAACACCAGCGGTACACTGCACAACGGCGTCAACATGGCCATCTGTGCACCGAGATTCGGGCCCAGAAGCATCAACGCCAGCAGTAACATCGCCGGCCCCAGCGGGATGCGGATGGCGCGAAACTCGCGACCGAAACCACCCGGGTTGTACAACAACGCCTGCCAATGCCGCCCGACAATCAGGCTCAGCACGCTGACGATCTGCAACAAGGCCGCAATCAGTCCGGTCAGGACCGGTGCAATCAGGGACGCGAAACGCGCTTGCTCATCGACCGACAATTGCTTGTAAGTCTCACCGAGGAGCGCCGGCATGACCTTTATGAGGGCCTGTGCAAGCATCTCGATCTGGGCCGCAAACGCGACCCCGAGCACCACTGAAAACACCACGCCGATCACTACGCTGACCAGCAGCGTGCGGACCCAGGATTCGCTTGCGCGCAAAACCAACGCAAGCCCCGAAGACCCCAGCAGCACCAGAAGTGCCCGTGGGTCGTCGGCATACAGCCACCAGATCAAGGCCGGCAGCAGTCCCAGCGACAGAACGCCAAGAGCGTCCGTCAATCCGCGCCGCAGCAGCACAAGGCTCCCGGCGGCAGCACCCAACCAATACAACAACGGCAATGTTGCACATCCGGCCACCACGAGAGTGGCCTGCATTCGGCCTCGCATGATGAACTCAGCTAAGGCGCGCATGCATTCAATCCTTTGCTACTTGTCGACTACCCGGTCTCAGCGGCCGTGGCTGTCGGTGTAGGCCAGCAGGGCCAGGAAGCGGGCGCGCTTGATAGCGGTGGCCAGCTGACGCTGATAACGAGCTTTGGTACCGGTGATGCGGCTTGGAACGATTTTGCCGGTCTCGGATACGTAGGCTTTCAGAGTGTTGAGATCTTTGTAGTCGATCTCTTTCACGTCTTCAGCGGTGAAGCGGCAGAATTTACGACGACGGAAGAAACGTGCCATTTGATAGGCTCCTTAATAAGGTCCGTGGATTACTCGTCAGCGTTATCGCTGTTGTCGCTGTCATCACTGTCGGTGCCTTCGGCGCCTTCGTGCTCAGGACGGTCGCGACGCTCACGGCGCTCACTGCGGTTTTCTTCAGCCTTGAGCATCTCGGACTGGCCGGTAACGGCTTCGTCGCGACGGATGACCAGGTTACGGATCACTGCATCGTTGTAGCGGAAGTTGTCTTCCAGCTCGGCCAGGGCCTTGCCAGTGCACTCAACGTTCAGCATCACGTAGTGAGCCTTGTGAACATTGTTGATTGCGTAGGCCAGTTGACGACGGCCCCAGTCTTCCAGACGGTGGATTTTGCCGCCGTCTTCTTCGATCAGCTTGGTGTAACGCTCAACCATGCCGCCGACTTGCTCGCTCTGATCCGGGTGGACCAGAAAGATGATTTCGTAATGACGCATGAATGCTCCTTACGGGTTGTAGCCTGCCGCTCAAAAACGGTCAGACAAGGAGTGAATGACACTTATGGACTTGCTGGCGCGGGGCACATGCGTGCCTGCCGCCACAGCAAGGGGCGCAATTGTAGAGAAGGGACTGCGGGGGTGCAAGGTAATTGGTGAATAAATGAACAGCAGCTATGAGCTACAAGCCTCAAGCTGCAAGCGGACCGCTTCTGACTTGAGGCTTGCAGCTTGCAGCTTATAGCTTGCGCGAAGCGCTGGCCTTGGCCTTCGCGCCGCGCTGGCGCTGGGCTTCGAACAGGCACACGCCGGTGGCGACCGAGACGTTGAGGCTGCTGACGCTACCGGCCATTGGCAGGTTTACCAGATAGTCGCAGTGCTCGCGGGTCAGGCGACGCATGCCTTTACCTTCGGCGCCCATGATCAGAATGGTCGGGCCGGTCAGGTCCTGGTCATAAATGCTGACCTCAGCCTCCCCCGCTGTGCCAACCACCCAAAGACCGCGCTGCTGAAGCTTCTCCAGCGTACGGGCGAGGTTGGTCACCGCCACCAGCGGGATGACTTCCGCCGCGCCGCAAGCAACCTTACGCACCACAGGAGTCAGGGTCGCCGACTTGTCTTTCGGCACGATCACCGCCAGCGCTCCGGCCGCATCGGCCGAGCGCAGGCAGGCGCCGAGGTTGTGCGGGTCGGTCACGCCGTCGAGCACCAGCAGCAGCGGCGCGCCTTCGGTGCGATCGAGCAACTCGTCGAGCATTGCTTCGCCCCAGACCTGGCTCGGACTGACTTCCGCGACCACGCCCTGATGCACGCCCTCAACCCAGGCGTCCATTTCGCGACGCTCGGCCTGGCCGACCTGAACCCGGTTTTCGTTGGCCAGTTCGACCAGCGTCTGCACGCGCGGATCATTGCGGCTTTCCGCCAGCCAGATTTGTTTGACGCGCTTGGGATGGTGACGCAGCAACGCTTCTACCGCGTGAACGCCGTAGATTTTTTCCAACTGACTCATGACTTCGCCTTCGGTTTACGCGCCCCGCCACTTTTGGCTGGAGCGGAACCCGCTTTCGACGGGCCCTTACGGTGTTTGCTCGCCTTGGCTGGTTTGCCGTCGGTCGCCCTGTCAGGCGCCGACCGCCCGGTCTTTCCCCCGGACGCCGCTTTACCACCGTTTTTCGCATCGGCCAGCAAGGCCTTCTTCAATTCACGGCTTTTGCGCAGCTCGGCGTTTTTCGCCACGGCATCGCTCGGGCGATAGGCTTCGGCAACCTTTTCCTTGGCCGGACGACGGCTGGCGGTTTTTGCCGGAGCCTTTTCTTCCGCAACCTTGGCAGCAGGCGCAGCGGTTCCGGCGCCCCGCTTCTTGCGGCCGATCGGCGCGCTGATGGTTTTTTCTGCCATCTCGAAGTCGATCTTGCGCTCGTCGAGGTCGACGCGCATGACGCGTACTTCAACGGTGTCGCCAAGACGGAAACTGCGGCCGGTGCGCTCGCCCGCGAGGCGGTGATGCACAGGGTCGAAGTGGTAGTAATCGCCCGGCAGCGCAGTGACGTGCACCAGGCCTTCGACGTAGATATCGGTCAGCTCGACGAACAGACCGAAGCCGGTCACCGCGGTGATCACGCCCGGGAACGACTCGCCGACGCGATCCTTCATGAACTCGCACTTGAGCCAGTTCACTACGTCGCGGGTCGCTTCGTCGGCGCGGCGTTCGCTCATCGAGCATTGCTCGCCGAGCTGCTCCAGCGCTGCTTCGTCGTACGGATAGATGCGTGCCTTCGGAATGGTCATCGCACCGGCACGACGAACGTGCGGGGTGTCCTGCTTGGAATGGATCACGCTGCGGATCGCGCGGTGCGTGAGCAGGTCCGGGTACCGACGGATCGGCGAGGTGAAGTGGGTATAGGCTTCGTAATTCAGGCCGAAGTGACCGTCGTTCTCAGCGCTGTACACCGCTTGGCTCAACGAACGCAGCATTACGGTCTGGATCAGGTGGAAATCCGGACGATCCTTGATGCTCGCGAGCAAAGCCTGATAATCCTTCGGCGACGGACCGTCCTTGCCTTTGTGCAGGGACAGGCCGAGCTCACCCAGGAACGCGCGCAGTTTTTCCAGACGTTCCGGCGGCGGACCGGCGTGAACGCGGTACAACGCAGGAATTTCGTGCTTCTTGAGGAATTCGGCAGTGGCCACGTTGGCGGCCAGCATGCACTCCTCGATCAGCTTGTGCGCATCGTTGCGCACGGTCGGACGAATTTCGGCAATCTTGCGCTCAGAGCCGAAGATGATCCGGGTCTCCTGAGTTTCGAAATCGATCGCGCCACGTACGTGGCGTGCGGCCAGCAATACTTTGTACAACGCGTACAGCTGCTTGAGATGCGGCACGACGTCGGTGTACTCACCGCGCAGTTTGCGCGCTTCGGTAGCCTTCGGCGTTTCCAGCATCGCGCTGACCTTGTTGTAGGTCAGACGGGCGTGGGAATGGATCACCGCCTCATAGAAGCAGTAGTCGGTCATTTCGCCGGACTTGGAGATGGTCATCTCGCAAACCATGGCCAGACGGTCGACTTGCGGGTTCAGCGAGCACAGACCGTTGGACAGTTGCTCTGGCAGCATCGGAATCACGCGCTCGGGGAAGTACACCGAGTTGCCGCGAACCTGAGCTTCGTTGTCCAGCGCCGAGCCGATTTTCACGTAGCTGGAAACGTCGGCAATCGCCACGTACAACTTCCAGCCACCGGAGAACAGGCGCAGCTTGCCCGGTTTGGCTTCGCAGTAGACCGCGTCGTCGAAGTCGCGGGCATCTTCGCCGTCGATGGTGACGAACGGCAGATGGCGCAGGTCGATGCGCTTCTCTTTGTCTTTTTCTTCAACTTCCGGCTTGAGCTTGGCAGCTTCTTTCACAACCGCTTCAGGCCAGACGTGCGGAATGTCATAAGTGCGCAGGGCAACATCGATTTCCATGCCCGGCGCCATGTAGTTGCCGACCACTTCGACCACATCGCCTTGCGGCTGGAAGCGCGGCGTTGGCCAGTGAGTGATTTTCACCTCGACGAACTGACCGATCTGCGCATTGGCGTTACGGCCCGGAGTGACCAGCACTTCCTGCTGGATCTTCGGATTGTCGGCAACGACGAAACCGATGCCGCCTTCTTCGAAGTAGCGGCCGACGATGGTTTCGTGAGCGCGGGACACCACTTCGACGATCACGCCTTCACGGCGACCACGACGGTCGAGACCGGAAACCCGGGCCAGCGCACGGTCACCATCGAACACCAGACGCATTTGCGCCGGGCTCATGAACAGGTCGTCGCTGCCGTCGTCCGGCACCAGGAAGCCGAAGCCGTCGCGGTGACCGCTGATGCGGCCGAGGATCAGGTCGAGCTTGTCTACCGGCGCGTAAGTACCACGGCGGGTATAGATCAATTGAGCGTCGCGCTCCATGGCGCGCAAGCGGCGGCGCAGGGCTTCGATCTGGTCTTCTGTGGTCAGACCAAACTCTTCGACCAGTTGCTCGCGGGCAGCAGGCGAACCCCGATCGGCGAGGTGCGCCAGGATCAGTTCGCGGCTGGGAATAGGGTTTTCGTATTTTTCCGCTTCACGAGCGGCCTCGGGATCGAGGGACTGCCAATCGGCCATTAGAGAGTTTTCACCTTGTCTATATGCGGGTTAGTTTGGCATAGGCGCCGGGAAACGGGAAATTTCCGCTTCTATAAGGCTTTGCAAGGCCTCGTATCGACGCTCCGATACCGTTTTGAACGCCGCTGGTAAAAAAATTCAGTTTTTTCTACAGCAGGGGTTTACAGTTAAAAAAGCGCTCCGTATAGTGCGCGCCATCGACGACGCACAAGCGCTTTCGATGATGCCCAGGTGGTGAAATTGGTAGACACGCCAGCTTCAGGTGCTGGTGACCTTACGGTCGTGGAAGTTCGAGTCTTCTCCTGGGCACCAATTTCGAGTTTGAGACTAGATCAGTTTCAAGACTCACACAAAACCCGCGAAAGCGGGTTTTTTGCATTTGCGGGAAAGCTTTTGTTCGCACTGATTTATTAAAACCAAATCAGGGGTTTACAGATCAAAAAGGCCTCCGTATAGTGCGCCACATCAACAGCGGCAACGCTTGCGATGATTGCCCAGATGGTGAAATTGGTAGACACGCCAGCTTCAGGTGCTGGTGACCTTACGGTCGTGGAAGTTCGAGTCTTCTTCTGGGCACCAATTCAAATTCAAGGTTCAGGCCTTGGATTTCACAAAAACCCGCGAAAGCGGGTTTTTGCGTTTCTGGCTTCCTGAATTCCCGCAGGTCTTGCAGGAGCTTGTAGGAGCTGACGAGTGCAACGAGGCTGCGATCTCTTGATCTTGCTTTTGCCCCTCTCGACTAAACGCAAGATCAAAAGATCGTCCGAACGCGGCCCGAGCCTTCGGCAGCTCCAACACAATCGCCAGTCGCCCCACAAGGCGCACTTGAGAAACAATATCGTTTATCATTGTTGCAAGTTTTTGCAATGCGACAGTGAGGAACCCTGCGAATGACGTTTCGAAATACCCTGCGCCGAGGCCTGACCTTCACCCTCCTCGGCCTGGCGCTCGCCACTCCCCTCACCCAGGCTGCCGATGCGGTTTCCCTGACTCTCTACAACGGCCAGCACAAGGAAGTCGGCGACGCGATTGCCAAGGCTTTTGAAGCCAAGACCGGCATTCACGTCAACGTGCGCAAAGGCAGCAGCAACCAGCTCGCCAGCCAGATTATCGAAGAAGGCGATCGCTCCCCCGCCGATGTGATCTACACCGAAGAGTCGCCGCCGCTGAACAACCTCGGCGAACAGGGGCTGCTGGCCAAGGCCGATGACGCGACACTGGCGGTTCTGCCAGAAAAGTATGTCGCCGCCAACGGCACCTGGATCGGCGTTACCGCCCGCGTACGCGTGGTCGCGTTCAACCCGAAACTGATCGACGAAAAAGACTTGCCGAAATCGGTGATGGAATTCTCCGAGCCGCAATGGCAAGGCAAGGTCGGTTTCGTGCCGACCAGTGGCGCCTTCCAGGAACAGGCCGTAGCGATCATCAAACTGCACGGTCGTGACGCTGCCGAAGAGTGGCTGACCGGTTTGCGCGCGTTCGGCAAAACCTACAGCAACAACATGGTCGCGCTCAAAGCCGTGGAGAACGGCGAAGTCGCTACCGTGCTGGTGAACAATTACTACTGGTTCGCCCTGCAACGCGAAAAAGGCAAGCTCGACTCCAAGCTGCATTATTTCACCGGGGGCGACGCTGGCGGCCTGATCACCGTGTCCAGCGCTGCCGTGCTGAAATCCAGCAAACATCCAAAAGAAGCCCAGCAATTCCTCGCCTTCATGGCCAGCGAAGAAGGTCAGCGCGTGATCACCCAGACCACCGCCGAGTACCCGCTGCACAAAGGCATGGAATCGGATCGCGGCCTCAAGCCGTTCAGCGAACTGGAAGCGCCGAATGTCACTCCGGCGGATCTGGGCAATGCTGAAGAAGCGCTGGAGCTGGAACGCGAAGTTGGCCTGAACTGATGACAGCATCGTTATCGGCCCCCGCCGCGCGCGGGGGTTACGTACCAAGACGCAGACGCCCGTCGATCTGGCTGGTGCTGCCGGTATTGCTACTGGTGGTACTCAGCCTGTTGCCACTGGCCTACGTCGGGGCGAAAGCCTGGCAGGCCGGCTGGGCCGAGGCGCTGCACCTGTTGTGGCGCCCGTATGTGTTTGGCCTGTTGCGCAACACTTTGGCACTGATGGTCGGCGTGACGGTCACCTGTGGCGTGATCGGCCTGTCACTGGCGTGGTTGCTGGAACGCAGCAATCTGCCGGGGCGGCGCCTGTGGGGCGTGATCCTGTGCCTGCCGTTTGCGGTGCCGGCGTTTGTCAGCAGCTTCACCTGGGTCTCGCTCAGCGCGCAATTCGAAGGACTCGGCGGGGCGATTCTGGTGATGAGCCTGTCGAAATATCCGCTGATCTTTCTGCCGGTTGCCGCCACCCTGCGCAATCTCGATCCCTCCCTCGAAGAATCCGCCCGCACGTTGGGACAGAATCGCTGGGGCGTGTTTTTCCGCGTCACCCTGCCGCTGCTGTGGCCATCGCTGCTGGCCGGTTCGCTGCTGATTGCCCTGCACATGCTGGTGGAATTCGGCGCGCTGTCGATCATTGGCCTGCAGACCTTCACCACGGCGATCTACCAGCAATTCGAACTGGAATTCAGCAATGCCAACGCCGCGATGCTTTCGGCGGTGTTGCTGGCGCTGTGTCTGCTGCTGTTGTGGCTGGAGCTGCGCGTGCGTGGCAAGGGCCGGCATGTGCGCACCGGCCAGGGCGCGGCGCGGCAAGCTGAACAAGTGCAGCTTGGGCCATGGGCGGCGGCAGGTCAGTTGTATTGCCTGTTGCTGGCGATTATCGGCAGCGGCATTCCGTTGGGGATGTTGGCCTACTGGCTGGCGGTCGGCTCATCGGCGGCGTTCCCGGTAGCGGCAATCAGCGAGGCACTGCTGTCATCGCTGGCATTGTCGTTGGGCGGCGCGGCGTTGTGTCTGGTTTTGGCGGTGCCGGTCGGGCTACTGGTGGTGCGCCACAAGGGCCAGTTGGCAATCTGGGCCGAACGCTTGCCGTATCTGCTGCACGCACTGCCGGGGCTGGTGATCGCGTTGACGCTGGTCTATTTCGCCCTGCATTACGTGCCGGTGCTGTATCAGACGTCGGGCTTGCTGCTGATCGCTTATGCGCTGCTGTTTCTGCCACTGGCGCAAGCGCCGATCCGTACCGCGCTGAACAAGGCTGCGCCGCAGCTGGAAGAAGCGGCGCGGACCTTGGGCGCATCGTCGTTCACGGCGTTTTGCCGGGTGACCTTGCCGATCATTTTCCCGGCATTGGGCGCGGCTTTTGCGCTGGTGTTTCTTGATGCAATGAAGGAATTGACGGCGACGTTGCTGCTCAGCCCAACCGGACTGAACACGCTGGCGACCGAGGTCTGGGCGCACACGGCGAATGTCGAGTTTGCCGCAGCGGCGCCTTATGCGGCGTTGTTGATTGTGGTCTCCGGGTTGCCGGTTTATCTGCTGACGACGCGGATGTATCTGAGCCGCTGATACGCTTTCGCGAGCAGGCTCGCTCCCAAATGGATTGAGTTTCCCTGTGGGAGCGAGCCTGCTCGCGAAGAGGCCAGCCCTGATAACACTAAGCGCGGAACTGTCCCAGGCTAGCCTTCAATTGCGCCGCCAGACCATCCAGTACCTTGCCACTGGCCGTGGTCTCGACCACCGCCTGCGCTGCTTTCTCGGCCTGCGCATGAATCGTCTCGACCCGACCACGCACTGCCTGTGCGCCCTGCGCCTGATGCGCTGCTGCTTGCGTCGCCAGACCGATCGCCGCATGCACCTGCTCAACCGAAGCCTGCACCGACTGCTGCAAACGCGCACTGTCGCGCAACACCAGCAAACCTTCGCTGGCCTGCCGTCCGGCCTGGCCGATCGCCTCGACCGCCTCACGCGCGCCCTGCTGCAGCGCAACAATGTGCGCCTGAATATCACCGGTGGAGCTTTGCGTCTTGCTCGCCAGCGCACGCACTTCGTCCGCGACCACGGCGAATCCCCGACCGGTCTCACCAGCGCGCGCCGCCTCGATCGCTGCGTTCAACGCCAGCAGATTGGTCTGCTCGGCGATACCGTGAATCACCGTCAGCACCACCTCAATCTGTTCGCTCTGCTGCGCCAGGCGCTCGATGACTTTCGCCCCGGTATCGACTTGCCCCGCCAGCGCTTCGATCAGGCCGCCGACCTTCGCCGAGGTTCGGGTGTTTTCATCGGTGGCCTGGCGGATTTCCACGACTTGTTTGAGTGCCGCTTGCATGGCATGACTTTCCGATTGCGCTTCGTCAGCCATCTGCGAGAGCGCACGCAGGCTTTCTGCGACCTCATCACGCTGCATCCCGGCGGCCGCATCGGCGCCGGCATTGCGCAAAGTCATCGCGCCAATTTCCACGCCAGTGCGCTGAGCGACATCGCCCGCCTCGCGTACGATCGGCTGCAACTTGTCGACGAAGCGATTGACCGCTGAGGCCATATCGCCGATCTCATCCTTGCTGTTGATCTGCACACGCTTGGTCAAATCGCCCTCGCCTGCCGCCAGATCATCCATTGCCGCGTTGAGCATTTTCAGGCGATTGACCACCCGATGACCAAGCACCACGGCCAGCAACAGCAGCACGCCGCAACCGACCAGTGCCAGGCCGAGGCCGATACGCCAGCGCAGTGTCGCGGCAGCGTCTTGAACGGTTTGTGCGGTGTTGGCTTTCATTTCGCCAGCGGTGCCCTGCGCCGATTGCAGGCGCGCCTGCATTGCCTTGGCGCTGTCCGCCGCTGCGCCTTTGAGGCTGTCGCCGACCAATTGATCGCTGCTGGCAATCAGCGCGAGGAAGCGCTTGTCGAGCTCGGCCAGATCGGTTTCCACTGAGGCCGTGGAAACGCCCATCAGCACTTTGCCGATTTCCACGCCGTTGGGATTGATCGAGGCTTCGAGGTAGTAGACCGAAGGATCGTTCTTTGCCGCATCCAGTACTTTATCCAGCGCACGCTCGCCCTGACCTTTTTCCAGCAAGGCCTTGTTGATCGGGTTTTCACGGTTGAGATAACGGGTCAGATGCTGGCCAGTGGCGTCGTCGTACACCACGAACAGCACGTTGGGATTGCGCTGAGCGCGACGAGCGAACTCCGAGAGCGTCGGCACGTCGCTGTCCCACATGGCACGCGGCGCTACCGAGGCGAGCAACTGCGCCATGTCGTTGGCCGAATCCTTGAGATCCTTTTCCAGCGTTGCGCGCAGTTGCGCCTGCTCTTCTTTGAGGCGTGCGGACAAGCCAGCCGTGAGGCGCTGACGAGTACTGGCTGACAGTGCATCGAGACTTGAAGTGACTTCACGCCCGGCCTGCTCCAGCTCGCCGGAAAGCTTTTGACTGTCAGCACCCAGGCGCACAGCCAGATCGGCCTCCAGCGCCGTGACCGTGCTCCGCGTCAGGGCAACCGCCACCAACACTTGCACCAAAAGGGCGATACCAAGGGTAACGAACACCGGCCGCAACAAACGGCTTTGTAACAGTGAGAGAACGGCTGACACTTTAAATCCCTCTACTTCTGACGCCATTAATTTGATGGCACTCTTGTAGACAGATTCACAGCAAAGGTCATGCCGTCCAACAGGCATAAACGACAAAGGCCCCGATTAAGGGGCCTTTGTTTTTTACATCAACGACTTATCAAGCGAACGGATGACGCAGAACGATGGTTTCGTTGCGATCCGGGCCCGTCGAAATAATGTCGATCGGCGCGCCGATCAACTCTTCAACGCGTTTGATGTAGGCACGAGCATTGGCCGGCAGCTCTTCCAGGGTCTTGGCACCCACGGTCGATTCGCTCCAGCCCGGAACTTCTTCGTACACCGGCTGCAGACCGACGTAGCTATCAGCATCAGTCGGCGCAACGGCATTGCCCTGCGCGTCCTTGTAGCCGACGCAGATGTTGATGGTTTCCAGACCATCGAGTACGTCCAGCTTGGTCAGGCAGATGCCCGAGATGCTGTTCACGTCGATAGCGCGACGCAGGATGACGGCATCGAACCAGCCGCAACGACGGGCGCGGCCAGTGGTAGCGCCGAACTCGTGACCCTGCTTGGCCAGGTGCGCACCAACGTCATCGAACAGCTCGGTCGGGAACGGGCCGGAACCCACGCGAGTGGTGTAGGCCTTGGTGATGCCCAGGATGTAGTCGAGGAACATCGGACCCACGCCCGAACCGGTCGCCACGCCACCTGCGGTGGTGTTGGAGCTGGTCACGTACGGGTAGGTGCCGTGGTCGATGTCGAGCAACGAACCTTGCGCACCTTCGAACATGATGTCCTTGCCGGCACGACGCAGGTCGTGCAGCTCGGCGGTCACGTCGAGCATCAGCGGCTTGAGCAGCTCAGCGTATTCCTTGCACTCGGCCAGGGTCTTTTCGAACTCGATGGCTGGCTCTTTGTAGTAACCGACCAGCATGAAGTTGTGGTAATCCACCAGTTCACGCAGCTTGTCTTCGAAGCGCGGCATGTTCAGCAGGTCGCCGACACGCAGGCCACGACGGGCAACCTTGTCTTCGTACGCCGGGCCGATGCCGCGACCGGTGGTACCGATCTTCAACTCGCCACGGGCCTTTTCACGGGCCTGGTCCAGCGCGACGTGGAAGGACAGGATCAGCGGGCAGGACGGGCTGATACGCAGGCGCTCGCGCACCGGTACGCCTTTCTCTTCTAGTTTGGTGATCTCGCGCAGCAGGGCGTCAGGTGCAACCACCACGCCGTTGCCGATCAGGCACTGTACGCCTTCGCGCAGCACGCCCGACGGAATCAGGTGCAAGACGGTTTTTTCACCGTCGATCACCAGCGTGTGACCCGCGTTGTGGCCACCCTGGTAGCGCACTACGGCGGCAGCATGTTCGGTCAGCAGATCAACGATCTTGCCTTTGCCCTCATCACCCCACTGGGTGCCCAGGACTACGACATTCTTACCCATAACACTTGTCCTCATTCGCGCAAACTTGGTGCCGGCGAAGGCCGGCAGGAAAACTCAAGAAGCCAGTGGCGATACTTGCCAAAGCCCGTTCTGCTGAATCAATTGCCGGTCGCAGTCCGCATCACGGGCGGCGGCCAAAGGTTGTCCAGGCAAGGCCTGAACGACACGCTGACCCTCACTGCGCAACTGGCAAACCTGCTGCCAGAGTGCCGCATCCGTACTGTCAGGCATCCAGATACCGCCAGACGGTAGCTCGATCTCAGCACGCCCCAGGGTCACCAGGGTTTTCAAATCGGTAGAGAAACCAGTCGCCGGACGGGCGCGACCGAAGTCGGCACCGATGTCATCGTAACGACCGCCCTGAGCGATGGACTGGCCAACGCCCGGCACGAACACCGCGAACACCACACCGGTGTGGTAGTGGTAGCCGCGCAACTCGCCGAGGTCGAAATACAGCGGCAGCTGCGGGAAGCGCACGGAAAGACGCTCGGCAATCGCCAGCAGATCTTCCAGCGCCGCCAGCACCGGCGCCGGCGCATGGGCCAGACGCTCGCGGGCAGCGCTCAACACTTCACGGCCGCCGCACAGATCAACCAGTGCGCGCAGCATGCCGGACAGATCGGCCGGCAGGCCTTCGGTCAGGGTAATCACTTCATCGATGGCCTTGCGCTGCAGGGCATCGAACAACTGTTGCTCGACTTCACCGGACAGACCGGCGGCGCGCGCCAGACCACGGTAGATGCCGACATGGCCGAGGTCCATGTGCACGTCCGGCACATCGGCCAGTTGCAGCATGGCCAGCATCAGGCTGATGACTTCGACGTCGCTGCTCGGGCTGGCGTCGCCGTACAGTTCGGCGCCAAGCTGGATCGGGCTGCGCGAAGATGACAATGCACGCGGTTGGGCGTGCAGGACGCTGCCGGCATAGCACAGACGGCTCGGACCTTCGCGACGCAGGGTGTGCGCATCGATTCGCGCGACCTGCGGCGTGATGTCGGCACGGAAACCCATCTGCCGGCCCGATTGCGGGTCGATGACCTTGAAGGTACGCAGATCCAGGTCCTGGCCCGCGCCGGTCAGCAGGGATTCCAGGTACTCGATATGGGGAGTCACGACAAACTCGTAACCCCAGCTCTGGAACAGATCCAACACCTGACGACGCGCGACTTCAATGCGCGCCGCCTCCGGTGGCAGTACTTCTTCGATGCCATCTGGCAGCAGCCAGCGGTCTACCGTTGCCATTACGCCATTCCCCTTTGATCCGGGCGGCCAGCACGAGGGCGAGCCTTGAGTGAAGCAGAAAATGACCGGGGCGTTCAAAACGCACGCGCATGAACGACGCAGCGAAAGGCCTGTTACCGGCTTCGCCCATCACTTTCCTCGAAAAACGCTCGGGCTGTTCAAACCCGATGCCTGCAACTAAAACAGCAATCAAACGTGCAGACGCAAAAAAGCCGGGAATTTCCCGGCTGCCGCATCATACACACGTTTTCCGAAAGGATCACCCCGCCCGAGGTTTTAGCCGCCGGGCGGAATGATTCAGGTCAACGCCGTATCAAGGCTTGGCTTTTTCCAGATAACGGAAGAAGTCGCTGCTTGGGTCGAGGACCATGACGTCGGACTTGTTCGCGAAGCTTTCGCGGTAGGCACGCAGGCTACGGTAGAAACCGTAGAACTCCTGATCCTGACCGTAGGCCTTGGAGTAGATCGCAGCAGCCTGGGCGTCACCGTCACCGCGAACCTCTTCGGATTCACGATAGGCTTCAGCCAGCAACACGCGGCGTTGACGATCGGCGTCGGCACGGATGCCTTCGGCCAACTCGTTACCCTTGGCGCGGTGCTCGCGAGCTTCACGCTCACGTTCGGTGCTCATACGCTCGAACACACTGCGGTTCACTTCTTTCGGCAGATCGATCGCCTTGACCCGGACATCGACCACTTCGATACCCAGCTCTTTTTCCGCCATCTTGTTCAGCGATGCAGTGATGTCAGCCATCAACGCATCACGCTCACCCGACACCACTTCGTGCAGGGTGCGCTTGCCGAACTGGTCACGCAGACCGGATTCCAGACGACGGGACAGACGTTCATCAGCGATCTGCTTCAGACCCGAAGTCGCGGTGTAGAAGCGCTCGGCATCTTTCACCCGCCACTTGGCGTAGGCATCGACCATCACGGCTTTCTTTTCCAGGGTCAGGAAGCGCTGCGTCGGTGCATCCAGCGTCAACAGACGCGCGTCGAATTTGCGCACCTGGTTGACGTACGGCACTTTCACATGCAGGCCCGGCTGGACATCGGCCTGAACCACACGACCGAATTGCAGCAGCACCGCGCGCTCGGTCTGAGCGACGATGTAGAAGCAATTCCAGCCCACCAGTACCACGACGACGCCAACGATCAGGGCGATCAGCGATTTATTGCTCATCAGCGGGTCTCCCTTGTACGCGTCTGCGGCACGTCGGTGACATGCGGCATGACGTCCGTGTTGTTGCTGGCGGCCGAACCGGTCACCGGTGCATTACCCGAACTGTTCTGGATCATTTTGTCCAACGGCAGGTAGAGCAGATTGCTCTGGCCGTTCTTGTTGCCGGTCACGAGTACCTTGCTGGTATTGCTGAAGACTTCCTGCATGGTGTCCAGGTACAGACGCTCGCGGGTGACTTCAGGTGCCTTGCGATACTCGGCGACCAGCTTGGTGAAGCGATCGGCCTCACCCTTGGCGCGCGAGATGGTCTCGTCGCGGTAACCATTGGCATCTTCGATGATGCGCTGGGCCTGACCACGGGCTTCCGGCACCACGCCGTTGGCATAGGTCTCGGCCTGGTTGCGCGAACGCTGCTCGTCTTCACGGGCGCGGATCACGTCATCGAAGGCTTCCTGTACTTCACGCGGTGCCGCTGCGCTCTGTACGTTGACCTGGGTGACGGTGATACCGGTGCGATAGGTATCGAGGAAACGTTGCAGACGCTCCTTGATTTCGCTGGCCATCAATTCACGACCTTCGGTCAGCACCTGGTCCATGGCGGTGGAACCGACCACGTGACGCAGTGCACTTTCGGTCGCGTGCTGCAGACTGATTTCGGGCTGATCGACGTTCAGCACGAAGTCCTGCAGGTTGCTGATCTTGTACTGCACGGTCAGCGGCACTTCGACGATGTTCTCGTCTTCAGTCAGCATCTGGCCCTGCTTGGTGTACGCACGCTCACGCGTCACGTTCTCCATGTACTTCTTGTCGATCGGCGGGAAATAGATGTTCAGGCCCGGGCCGACAGTCTCGTAGTACTTGCCGAAGCGCAGCACCACGGCTTGCTCCTGCTCGTCCACCACGTAGACGGCGCTGTACAGCCAGACAGCCGCCAGCACGACCAGGCCGATGCCGAGCAGACCGCCGAAGCCGCCACTGCTGCGCCCCGACCCGCCGCCGTCATCACCGCGTTTCTTACCACCACCGAACAACCCGTTCAGGCTTTCCTGCAGCTTTCGGAAGGCCTCGTCGAGATCCGGTGGCCCCTTGCGGTCGCCGTTATTGCGGCGCTTGCCACCCCAGGGATCCTGATTATTCGAGTTGCCACCCGGCTCATTCCAAGCCATAGCGCTCTCCATCTGATAAAGCAAAGACGCACCCACGGCGCGCCGACCAATGCTACAGAATGCCTGCCGTTGCGGCACAACCGCTTTGTCAGGCTTTTATTGCAAAGTGTGTTGCTCGATGAATTCCATCGGCTGCAATCCTTCGCGGCTTACCAATCGATTCAGCTCGATCCGGGGCAAACGAACGGTCAGCAGGCTGACACCTTCTTCATCGTATTCTTCTTTCTGCACCGCCCCGAGCTCGAAGAACTGCGCACGCAGTCGAGCGAATCGTTGCGGCAAGCGCAAGGTGCCGACGAACAGATCACTGCCGAGCAACTCGGCGATGGCCTGCTCAAGCAGTTCCAGACCGCTGCCATCACGCGCCGAGAGCCAGACCCGTTGCGGCTTGCCATCGGCATCGCGCTGGATCTGCGGCTCGACACCTTCGAGCAAATCGAGTTTGTTATAGACCTCGAGGATCGGCAAGTCCTGGGCACCAATCTCGCCCAGCACCACCATCACCTGCTCGATCTGCAACATGCGATCCGGTTCGGCTGCATCGATCACGTGCAACAGCAGGTCGGAATTGCTCGACTCTTCGAGCGTAGACCGAAATGCCTCGACCAGCTTGTGCGGCAGGTGACGAATGAAGCCCACGGTGTCGGCCAGGACAATCGGACCGAGGTCGTCAAGCTCCAGGCGGCGCAGGGTCGGGTCGAGTGTGGCGAACAGTTGGTCGGCCGCATACACGTCGGATTTCGTCACGTTGTTGAAGAGTGTCGATTTGCCGGCGTTGGTGTAACCCACCAGCGAAACGGTAGGAATGTCCGCACGGGATCGGCCACGGCGCGACTGCTCACGCTGACTGCGTACCTTCTCCAGCCGCCCCTTGATCTGGCGCAGGCGAACCCGCAGCAGGCGGCGGTCGGTTTCCAGCTGGGTTTCACCCGGGCCGCGCATACCGATACCGCCACCCTGACGCTCAAGGTGAGTCCAACCGCGAACCAGCCGCGTGCTCATGTGGTCAAGCTGGGCCAGTTCGACCTGCAGCTTGCCCTCATGGGTACGTGCGCGTTGAGCGAAGATATCGAGAATCAGCCCTGTGCGATCGATCACGCGACACTCGAAAACACGTTCGAGGTTGCGTTCCTGACTGGGCGTGAGGATGTGATTGAAAATCACCAGATCGGCTTCTTCAGCCTTGACCAGGTCGCGCAGCTCCTCGACCTTGCCGCTGCCGATCAGATATTTGGCGGTTGGCCGATGACGCGGCACGTTAAAAAACGCGACGGTCTCGGCGCCAGCCGAATTTGCCAACTCCTGAAACTCCTGCGGATCTTCGCGCGCCTCAGGGTCCTGTCCATCCAAGTGAACGAGGATGACTCGTTCACCACCACCGTGGCGCTCAAAGAACAAAGGAGACTCCTATCAGGCGTTACCCGGCGCTGCATCGGCATCGCCCTGTTCGTTTTCGGTTGCGCTAGGCAGACGAATTGGACGAACCGGCACGACGGTCGAGATAGCGTGTTTGTAGACCATCTGGCTGACGGTGTTTTTCAGCAGGATCACGAACTGGTCGAACGACTCGATCGTCCCTTGCAGCTTGATACCGTTGACCAGGTAGATGGAAACCCCGACTTTCTCTTTACGTAAAGTGTTCAGGTAAGGGTCTTGTAGCGAATGCCCTTTTGACATGTGCCGCACTCCTTTAAGGATTCAATAATAAAAACAGGTAAATTCAGATGGCTTCGGCCGTCACACCCCCAAGGATAGACGGCAATTGCAAGGACTCAGCTCAATATGGAGATGGTCCCGAGGTATTTCAAGGCGCGTGGCAGATTGTCGCAATCAAGACTGTCCAGCCAGTGCAAATCGTCCCAGCTGCGCAGCCAGGTAAACTGGCGCTTGGCCAATTGGCGCGTGGCGATGATGCCCCGCTCCTGCATCTGGGCCAATGTCAGCTTGCCGTCCAGGTAATCCCAGACTTGGCGGTAGCCTACCGCACGTATAGACGGCAACCCCGAATGCAGGTCACTTCTTTTACGCAGGGCTACGACCTCGTCGATGAACCCCTGTTCCAACATATTTGTGAATCTTTGTTCAATTCGCTGGTGCAGAACCTGACGATTCGCCGGAGCAATGGCCAGGTTCGCGACAGTATAGGGCAATTGTTGACGTCCCGAAGCGGCTGCTTCAGTACTTTGCGCAGATTGTTGCTCGCGCAGGGCGGTCATGCTCTGCCCGCTGACTCGATAGACTTCCAGTGCCCGACTCAAGCGTTGCGGATCATTGGGATGAATGCGCGCCGCCGACACCGGATCGATTTGCGCCAGTTGATCGTGCAGGGCTTGCCAGCCGAGACGTGCAGCTTCGTCCTCGATCTGCGCGCGCACCTCGGGATCGGCTGCCGGCATGTCCGCCAGCCCTTCAACCAAAGCCTTGTAATAGAGCATGGTGCCGCCGACCAGCAGCGGGATCTTTCCCCGCGCAGTGATTTCGGCCATGGACTGCAACGCGTCGCGACGGAAATCGGCAGCGGAATACGCTTCAGCGGGGTCGAGGATGTCGATCAGCCGGTGCGGGTATTGCGCCAGCAACTCTTTCGAAGGCTTGGCCGTGCCGATGTCCATGCCGCGGTAGACCAGCGCCGAATCGACACTGATCAATTCGCACGGCAGCACTTTGGTCAGCTCGATGGCCAGATCGGTCTTGCCCGCAGCGGTCGGGCCCATCAGGAAAATCGCTGGAGGAAGCTGGCTCATCAACGACCGCGCAGGAACAGTTTGTCCAGATCGTCCAGACCCAATTGGGTCCAGGTCGGTCGGCCATGGTTGCATTGACCGCTGCGTTCGGTGTTTTCCATATCACGCAGCAGGCCGTTCATTTCCGGCAGGGCCAGACGCCGGTTGGCGCGGATCGCGCCGTGGCAGGCCATGGTGCCGAGCAGTTCGTTGAGGTGCGCCTGGATACGGTCGCTAGTGCCGTACTCCATCAAATCCGAAAGCACGTCGCCGACCAGTCGATTGGCTTCGGCCTGCTTGAGCAATGCGGGAATCTGCCGGATCGCCAGGGTTTCCGGCCCCAGGCGCTGCAATTCAAAACCAAGGCGCTGAAACCAAGCGGCGTGTTCTTCAGCACAATCGGCCTCGCGCTGACTCACGGCCAGCGACTCCGGCACCAGCAACGGCTGGCCACTTAGACCTTCGCTGGCCATGGCGATTTTCAGGCGCTCGTACATGATCCGCTCGTGGGCGGCATGCATGTCCACCAGCACCAGACCATGGGCGTTCTCGGACAAAATATAGATGCCCTTGAGCTGCGCCAGTGCATAGCCGAGCGGCGGGATATCTTCCTGACCGGTTGGCAGCGCGCTGGCATTGGCTTCAGGCAGCGGCGCGAAAAACTCTTTGTAAGCGGCTTGAGCCTCGGCAGCGGGCAGCGCCGATTGCGGACGCGGCGTGTATTGATACTGATAAGCGCCGCCAGCGCTGGCCCCGGATGACGTGTTGAACGCCGGTTGCGCCTGCGGCTGCTCCAGCAGCGCATTGGCGGCCAGACGCATCTCGCCCTGTGGGCCGAATTCGCCCGCCTCGATGCCGCTCGGCCGAACGATCGCCGTGGTGACCGAGCCGGCCAGTTGATCTTCCGGACGCACATCGCCCAGCGCACGGTGCAGCGTGCCATACAGGAAATCGTGGACCATGCGCCCGTCACGGAAACGCACTTCGTGTTTGGTCGGGTGCACGTTGACGTCGACCGCCGCCGGGTCGACCTCGAAAAAAAGTGCGAAGGTCGGGTGCCGACCGTTGAACAGCACGTCGCGATAAGCCTGACGCACGGCGTGGGCAACCAGCTTGTCGCGTACCGCGCGGCCGTTGACGAAGAAATACTGCAAATCCGCCTGACTGCGGTTGAACGTCGGCAAACCGACCCAGCCCCACAGGTGCAGACCGTTGCGTTCGATCTCGATCGGCAGTGCCTGCTCAAGGAACCCCGAGCCGCAGATCGCCGCCACACGCCGGGCGCGGGCCGCATCATCATGGGCCTCGTGCAGGCTGAGGATGGTTTTGCCGTTATGACGCAGATGGAAGGCCACGTCGAAACGCGCCAGCGCCAGACGCTTGATCACCTCTTGCAGGTGATCGAATTCGGTTTTTTCGGTCTTGAGGAATTTGCGCCGCGCCGGGGTGTTGAAAAACAGGTCACGGACTTCCACCGATGTACCGACCGGGTGCGCAGCCGGTTGCACGCGAGGTGCCATGTCGCGACCCTCGGTTTCGACCTGCCAGGCCTGATCGGCGTCGCGGGTGCGCGAGGTCAGCGTCAGACGGGCCACCGAGCTGATCGACGCCAGCGCCTCGCCGCGAAAACCCAGGCTCATGACCTGCTCGAGGTCTTCGAGGTTGCGAATCTTGCTGGTGGCGTGACGAGCCAGCGCCAGCGGCAGGTCGTCGGCGGAAATGCCGTTACCGTCGTCACGCACCCGCAGCAACTTGACGCCGCCCTGCTCGACATCGACGTCGATACGCTTGGCGCCGGAATCGAGGCTGTTTTCCAGCAACTCCTTGATGACCGAGGCCGGGCGCTCAACCACCTCACCGGCGGCAATCTGGTTCGCCAGCCGTGGACTGAGCAGTTCGATGCGGGCGCTGTTCAACACCTGATTCATTCTTTCGACGCCAGTTCAGTGCCGGGAATGGTCAGGTGCTGACCGACTTTGAGCTCATCGGTCTTCAGGTTGTTCGCCGCGCGCAACGTGGCCGGCGACACTTGATAACGCACACCAATCATCGCCAGCGTCTCGCCCGGACCGACACGGTGGTCGCGCGGGCCTTGGGCAATCTTGCCGGAATCACGCAGCCAGGCGATATAAGTGCCCGGGGGCGGGTTCTGCTGGAAAAACTGGCGCACGCCGCTGCTGATTGAGCGGGCCAGCGCTTGCTGATGGCTCGACGCAGAGAGTTTGTTGGCTTCGTTGGCGTTCGAGATAAAGCCTGTTTCGACCAGAATCGACGGGATGTCCGGCGACTTCAACACCATGAACCCGGCCTGTTCCACGCGCTGTTTGTGCAGCGGCGTGACGCGGCCGATGTTGGTCAGAACCTTCTGGCCGACATTGAGACTAGAGGTCAGCGAGGCGGTCATCGACAGGTCGAGCAACACGCCGGCGAGCATGCGGTCCTTGTCGTCGAGGCTGACGTTGCCGGCGCCGCCGATCAGGTCGGAACGGTTTTCACTGTCGGCCAGCCAACGGGCGGTCTCGGAAGTAGCGCCACGATCGGATAGGGCGAACACCGAAGCACCGAAAGCGGCTGCGGAGGGCGCGGCGTCGGCGTGGATCGAAACGAACAGGTCGGCGCCCTTCTTGCGGGCGATTTCGGTACGCCCGCGCAATGGAATGAAGTAGTCGCCGGTACGGGTCAGTTCGGCGCGGAAGCCTTTCATGCCGTTGACCTGACGCTGCAACTCGCGGGCGATCTGTAGCACCACGTCTTTCTCACGCTGGCCGCGCGAGCCGGACGCACCCGGGTCTTCACCACCATGGCCGGCGTCGATCACCACAATGATGTCGCGCTTGCCGGCCGGGGCTGGCGGCAGTTTGATCGCCGGTTCAGTCGGGGTCACCGGCACTGCCGGCACGGTCGCCACCGATGGTGTCGGGGCCGGCGGCGGCGCGGCATCGGCCGGGTTGTCGAACAGGTCGACCACCAGCCGGTTGCCGTACTGCGCGTTCGGCGCCAGCGAGAAGCTTTTCGGGGTGACGGCTTTCTTCAGGTCGATGACCACCCGCAGATCGGTCGGCGTACGCTGGGCCGAACGCATCGCGGTGATCGGCGTATTTGCGGTTTGCACATTCAAGGGCGCACCGAGGGTGGCGCCGTTGATGTCGATGACCAGCCGATCCGGCGCAGTCAGCGTGAATACGCTGTGCTGTACCGGGCCGCTCAAGTCGAAGACCAGTCGCGTGTTGTCCGGCGCCCGCCACAGGCGCACGCTGTTGACCTTTGAATCGGCCACAGCGTTGACGGTTACTGCCATCAACATCAGTCCAGCGGCAGCCACCAACGCGCGAAAGCGCATACCAAACCCCATCATTTAATTGGATTCCAATGCCAAAGCGGCACACCAGGCCTCGCCACGCGAGCCCTGGGACAAAATTTTCAGCGAACGCCCGCTGTCTTGCGGGCTAATGGTAATGGTCAGGTCAGGCTTTGGCAAAAAGCCTGCACCTTTATCGGGCCATTCGATCAGGCACAGGGCATCGTCTTCGAAGTAGTCGCGGATGCCGAGAAACTCCAGCTCCTCCGGATCGACCAGGCGATACAAATCGAAGTGGAAGGCGCGGATGTCACCGATCTCGTAGGGCTCGACCAAAGTGAAGGTCGGACTTTTTACCGCACCGACATGCCCCAGACCGCGAATGATGCCCCGCGACAGGGTGGTTTTGCCCATGCCCAGATTGCCTTCGAGAAATATCAGGCCGCGGCCCTGGGTAATGCGGGCGATTCGTGCGCCAAAGTCGCTCATCGCCTGTTCATCGGCCAGGTACAGGGTTACTTCAGACACGGTGCATGCTCCTCCAACAACTGACGAATGGCTGGAATCAGATCACTGGCCGCCAGCCCACGGCCGAATTTGCCTTGCTGCATACCCGCGTTGGCGTGCAGCCAGACGGCCAGGCATGCCGCATCGAACGCGCCCATGCCTTGGGCCAGCAATGCGCCGGTGAGACCGGCCAGCACATCACCCAACCCGCCCGTGGCCATCGCCGGATGGCCCTGATGACAGAGGGCCAGACGCCCGTCTGGATGGGCGATCAGACTGCCGGCACCTTTCAGAACCACTACAGCTGAATACTTTTTGCTCAACGCCAGAGCAGCGGCCGGGCGATCGGCCTGCACCTCAGTGGTGCTGACGCCAAGCAAGCGCGCCGCTTCACCCGGATGCGGAGTGATCACGCAATCCTTGGGCAACTGGACAAAATCGCTGGCCAGCAGGTTCAACGCGTCAGCGTCCCACACCTGCGGCAATGGTGCATTGGCGGCAGCCGACAGCAGGGCACGGCCCCAACTGGCCTGACCGAGGCCCGGCCCGACCACCAATACCGAAACCTTTTCCAGCAGCCCCATCAGTTGATTGGCTGACGAGGTGCCGAGCGCCATCGCCTCCGGCACCCGAGTCAGCGCCGCCGGCACATGCTCTGGGCGAGTCGCCAGCGAAACCATGCCCGCGCCGCCGCGCAAGGCCATTTCCGTGCTGAGCAGAATCGCTCCGCCGAACCCGTGATCGCTGCCGATCAGCAACACATGACCAAAGCGCCCCTTGTGCGAGGTCGGCGCACGCGGCGCAAGTGCTGGGAGATTAGCGGCGCTCAGGCGTTGAGCGCAGACGGGAATGTCACTGAAAATTTCGTCGGTGGCTTGTAAGTCGTTGAAGACCAGTTCGCCGATTTGATCCGCCGCGTCGCCAGTCAACAGCCCGATCTTCATAGCAATGAATGTCACCGTTAGATCGGCGTGGACCGCGACGCCCAGTTCACGTCCGGTATCGGCACATAGCCCTGACGGAATATCGACCGCCGCTACCGGCAAACCGCAGGCGTTGATCGCCTTGATCGCCGATGCATACGGCTCGCGCACTTCGCCGCTCAGACCTGTGCCGAGCAAGGCATCGAGGACGACACCGCGCAGCTCGCTCTGCGCCTGCCAGCCTTGCACCACAACACCGTCAGCTACGGATTCGGCATGGGCCAGTGCGGCATCACCCTGCAAACGCTGCGGATCGCCGACGGCGAGAACGCGCACCGTCCAACCGGCCCGCAGCGCCAGCCCGGCCACCAGATAACCGTCGCCAGCGTTGTTGCCGTGCCCGGCGAGCACCGTCAGTTCGTTCGCTGCCGGCCACTTGCGCACCAGTGCGCGCCACGTCGCGCGGGCGGCGCGCTGCATCAATTCGAAGCCCGGCGTGCCGGCGGCGATCAGCCGCGCGTCGAGTTCGCGCACCTGCGCGGCACGGTACAGCGCGTCGGGTAATTCATCTTTCGTCTGCGGCATGCGTCTTCGGGCTCCGATGTCTGGCAGAATTATACGCACCTCAGCTCCGGTTTCTCTCGCCTCATGTCCGCCATCACCACAGACCTGCCCGCCCTCGCCCAATCGATCAAGGATTGGGGCCGCGAGCTGGGCTTCCAGCAAGTCGGCATCAGCGGTCTGAACCTGGCCGAACACGAGCAGCATCTGCAACGCTGGCTCGACGCCGGCTATCACGGCGATATGGACTACATGGGCGCCCATGGCAGCAAACGCTCGCACCCCGACGAGCTGGTGCCGGGCACGTTGCGCGTGGTTTCCCTGCGCATGGACTACTTGCCGGGCGATACCGAAATGGCCAAACGCCTGGCTGAACCGGAAAAGGCTTACGTGTCGCGTTATGCCTTGGGCCGCGATTACCACAAATTGATCCGTAAACGTGTTCAACAATTGGCCGACAGGATCCAGGCAGAGATCGGCCCGTTCGGTTTTCGTGCCTTTGTCGACAGTGCGCCAGTGCTGGAAAAAGCCATCGCCGAGCAAGCCGGGCTGGGCTGGATCGGCAAAAACACCCTTGTACTGAATCGCAAGGCCGGCAGTTATTTCTTCCTCAGTGAGTTGTTCGTCGACCTGCCGTTGCCGGTGGATGAACCGCATAGCAGCGAACATTGCGGCCGTTGCACTGCGTGTCTGGATATCTGCCCGACCAACGCCTTCGTCGGCCCCTATGTGCTGGACGCGCGCCGTTGCATTTCCTACCTGACCATCGAACTGAAGACCGCCATCCCCGAAGAACTGCGCCCGCTGATCGGCAATCGGGTGTTCGGCTGCGATGACTGCCAGATCGTCTGCCCGTGGAACCGCTTCGCCAAAGCCTCCGGGGAAGGTGACTTCAAGCCTCGGCACAATCTCGATAATGCCGAACTGGCCGAACTGTTCATGTGGGATGAAGAGAAGTTTCTAAGCAGCACTGAAGGCTCGCCGTTGCGGCGCGCCGGCTATGAGCGCTGGTTGCGCAATCTCGCGGTGGGGCTGGGCAATGCGCCTTCAACGATCCCCGTGCTGGAAGCGTTGAAGGCGCGACGGGACTATCCGTCAGAGTTGGTTAAAGAACACGTGGAGTGGGCGCTTGAACAGCACTCCAGACCTTCACACCCATAACGGGCAGGCGAAGTATTCACAGTGCTCATGTGCGCGTTGTAACCATATTTTTCGCCGATCTCATTATTGCGTTGGTCTGCCCGTTGTCCCAATGGCCGCCCGCCTGCAGGACTTTGCAAACTCTCTGTTTACTGTCCTCTAGAAGATAAATACGCTCCCCACGTCCTTTCGTGGCTACGAAAAAAACATGCGTTACTTTTCTTCCATCACCGGCTGCGCCGAATTCCTCGTAAAACATCCTGGCTTTCCTGGCTGCCTGGAGGGGGGACATATCGCTTTCCACGTACCCGAAGAATTGGTCGGCCGTAGTCTTATGAGTGGCATAGACGTAATCTTCTGTATCGGGCCGGATTAATTGCCAAGGTCTCTCCGTGACTTCCTCCACGGGCGCCTGGGCTTTTTTGGCCGCAGCCCTGGCGCCTTTTCCACCCTTTTTAATATGTCGCGCCGCTTTGGCTGCGTCCTTGGCACCGGGACTGAGGCCTTTGCTAAAAGCTGAAGCCATCTTCCTGCCCGCATTCACAGCAGCTTTTGCACCCGCCGCCAAACCTGCACCGAGCGAAGCCAGCCCGAGACCAAAACTGATCCAGCCCAATATCTCGCCCGCCTGAGAACCCGGTGCCAGTTCATTGACCACCTCGCTGGCAATACCCGCCAAACCGGAAGCTACCGCCAGCCCCAGTGCTGCCACTGCCAATGGAGTCGCCGCGCCCATCGTCACCACGCTGGCAACGATCCCGAGAATACTGAGGCCGATGCCGAGGATCGATTGCCAGGAGACATGCCCGGTAGGGTCAACCCGATTGACAGGGTCGCCCAGGCAATAACTGTAGGCATTCAATCCGCCCGCACCGAAGGGACTCATGCTATCGGGGGCAAGAAAACGCATCAGTGTCGGGCTATAGGCCCGGTAACCGTTGCCCAGCAGATACAGCCCGGTAACCGGATCAAGCTGCTCGCCGTTGAACCCCGCCAGGCTGAACAATCCGCCTTCGGCAGGACGGTGCCCATAAGGACTGTAGGCGCAATCGGTGAGGTGCTCCTCCTTACCCAGTGTTGCCAGCACGCTTTGCTGTTGATCGGTGCCAAACAACTGCGCGCTGGCATTCAAACCGAGTTGCCGCTGTCCCACAAGCGCGCCACCGTGACGCACGACACTGGATGAATTTTCACCACTCACCTCATTGGCGACCCGGCCTGCGTGGTAGTAACGCTGCACAGTCGCCTTATCGGGTTGCGACAGTTCAACCAGATCGTCGAAACCGTCGTAATGGTAACCACGGATCACTGATCCCCCTGCGTCGGACAATTGCTCAAGACGTCCGAACGCGTCATAGGCCAGCGTTCGCGCCTGGTCGTCCTTGATCATCCTGCCGTTCGCGTCGTATTCCAGTGTCACTGTCGGTGGATAGTCGACATGGGAATGCTTGACTGCACTGAGCTGTACAGGATCGGGGTTGTCATAACTGAACGTGGTCAGATTCACGCCCAGCGGGAACTTCGTCTGCACCGTAAGAATGTTGTCCAGCGCATCGAAGGTGAAGGTCTGCTGGACGATTTCCTTGCCATACGGATCGCGGGGCTTCTGGGTGCCGGAACAGTCGTACTGGATCAGCCGCCCGCGCACATCGTAGGTGAATTGCTCATCACGCAAAATCTGCGTGCCGCGCCTGGAGACTTTCTGCGCCAGTCTGCCGGCAAGCGTGTAAGTCGATTGCAGCGTCTGGTCAGGCTGGCCCTGAATCTCGAATGTACGCCGGGTTTCACGACCGATATCGTCATAGACGAACCGGGTGATCATATGACGCTTGATCGACGTGTCTTCGGTTTTCGTCCACTCAAGCATTCCCGTCTGGGCGTCGTAGTGGAACTCGGTTTTCAGCGACCCTTGCGAGGCGGATAGAAGGCGGCCGAACTCATCGTATTCAGATCTGTTGTCGGTACCGAGCACATCAACGTGGGTGATCGGTCGCCCCTGGAGGGACCAGGTACTGGACGTTGCTTTCGTGACAGCGCCGAAGGTCGTCGTTTCAGATTTCAGGCGCCCGGAAGGGTGATAGGCAAAGCTGCGTGTCCTGCCGCTTTCGGTACAGGTCAAGGGATTGCCACTGACGGGGTCGTAAGTCAGTTTCGTGACCTGTTCTCCTGCCTTGCGCTCAGTCAGTAAACCGCCCAGATCGCGCAAATAAGTGAACTCGGTTTTTTTGCCATCAGCACTCTTGTGCCACTGTGGCTGAGTGAAGCCTGCTTCATAACCAGCCTCAGACTTTCGTCCGCCCACGGTACTTTGGATCAAACGACCCAAACCGTCATAAGTCTGCTGGCCCAACACTTTGTCACCGACCTTGATGTCGATCGCAAGCCCTTCATCACTATGCTCCGCGTAGTCGGTTACGACCTTACTGCCGTCGGGCATAACACTGCGGATCATCCGGTCGAAAACGTCGTACTCATATTTCCTGGTATTGCCGACAGGATCTGTCTGGCTGGTCGTGCGTCCGTAACCGTCATAGGTGTAAACGGTTTTGCCGAGACTCTTGTTCTTCAGATTGAAGCTCTCGACACTCAGCGGCTTGCCGAAGTCATTGACGAGGGTAATTGTCTTGCCCATCCCCTGGAGCCAGTTGGTTTGCTGGCGCAGGACCGGGTCCACCTCGCTGTGTTCGATACGCCCATCGGCATGCAGGGTTTTGCTGACCTGGCCCCACGAGTCGAATTCGTAGCGGGTGCTGACCGGATAAGGCTTGCCATCACGCCAATCGGTCAGCGTCACGTTCACCTTGTGACCGACCGAATCATACAGGGCAGAATAAAGTGTGCGAGCCTGGATGAGACCGTCCTTGTCGGGATGGTCGCAGTCCTTTTCCTGAACGGTGATGATCCGCTCCAGGCCGTCATAGCTCACTCTTTGCTCTCCCCCGCCCGGATCCGTGGTCACCATTGTTGCCGGTTGCTGTCTGTTGGCGGCCAGATAGGCCCAACGGGTAGCAGCCGCATAAGGGGTGCCCGAAGCGACCGTTTTGCACACTGCCCGGCCGATCGCATCGTATTCATGCTCGATACGCTCGCCATCGACACCTGTTTCCGACACCAGTAATCCAGTCAGCGTCGAAAGCACTTTCTCACTGGTCTGCACCGTCCCGTCAAATCCGCGGGTGCTGGTCTTGACCCGCAATCCGTCACCCTCAAGTTCATAGGTGAATTCGGTAGAGGTTTTTTTTTCATTCAGGATGAAACTTTGCTCTTTCGTAGCCCCGTGCTTGAGCGGGTCCTTGGGCAGGTCCAGATAACTGCGTTGGGTTTTCGAACGCAGTAGCTCAACACCTTCCACAACTTCGAAAAAACGCTCAGTGACCGGTAACACGGATCCCAGCTCCGCCCCCTCCAGCGCGGTGTGCAGCGCATAGTCATAGTAGGTGACAGTCGAAGTACCATCCGACGCGGCCGCAGTAACCGTCCTCTTACTCGGGAACCTGGAGAAACCCAGCGGATCCTCCGGGCAATTGTCTCCACCACTTGCCGGATAGAATTCGGTCGAAGTCGTGATCCCGTTTGGCTCGACCTGCTTGACCAGGTTGCCCTCGTGATCGAACTCGGTGACCGTAGTTTCCAGCCGTTTTTGCTGGGTGCGCCGATCAAGGTACGTCACCGAATGCACCTTCGGCATGCGGAACTGAGCCACTTGGTCACTGAATGGCTTGGTGACGGAGCAGTGATACTCGGTGATGGCTTCGATCTGCGCGTCGCCACAGGTGGTCGTCTCTGCGACCAGAAGATGAAACTTGTTGTAGGTGCGTTTGATGCGCGTGTGAACCTTACCTTTTACCACCCACTTCTCATCCGAGGTGTACACGTAGTAGCCGGGCGCCTGGTAGAGAGGATCACCGTCACTGTCTCTGGCCGGCGATAGCCCTTGGCCGAGAAAGTTATGATCGGAGTACTCGTACGTCTTGCAGAGCTTGGGCTGGCCGCGCCCCGGGTAAATATCATGAGCGATGACAAACGGCAGTGTCCGCTCAACGCCACTTACGAAACGATGACCCTGGCGCTTGTAGCGAATGATTTCTACGCCGCGCAATGGATTGACGACGCGGTGTAAATAGCTGGCCCCATCTATGACTTCATATTCCAGATCCCAACCTCTACCGACCGGTAGCTCGATCGCCGTGACCCGAGCGTTTTTCAACACCATTTTGTAGTCGGAACTGGAAGCAGTGTCGGGATGCCGCGTCAATACCACTTGGCCTGCCTTGCGTGTGACCCTCAACAGGCAGCGCTTGGTATCGTTGATTTCAGCCAACCTGGGAAACCCATTGAACAACTCATGCTTCAGCGCAACGCTGACACCGTTCGCCGCAATTATTTTTTCTGCTACAGCGAAATGACTGCCAGCCAGGACTTTCAGCAACTCACGCCGGCCATCCTTGTAACGAACTTCATAGCGCCCTGCCCCGGTCACCAACACCTTTGCCGTCTGCAGTTTCATTTCCTTGAACTTCAAACCGGTAGACGTCTCGACAGCCTTGTAGCGTTCACCGTTGGACAAAGTCATGACTTTGCTATGCAAGTCGTAATTTGTAAGGGTCAACGACCAGCCAATGCCGAAGCCGACATCTGTCTGGTTGAGCGGATTGAAAGCCACTGAAAACGCAAGTTCAGGACCATTGAGATCCGCCGAGCGCAGCTTTCCCAACGAAAAGGCGCAGGTGTACATACCCGTGCGGGGATCAACGCCTCCGGAAACAAACTCACCGAAGTTGAAAGCGTTTGAATGGACAGCGGAGGATGAATTACTTTCCATAGAAAAAAGCTCCTTTTTCCAGATAGATATTAAAACGGTCAAGTCGGCCAGCGAAGCGCCGCTGGCCTCAAAAAATCAAATCAGGAAAATTGCTTCGTTGACCGTTTCGATTCACCCAGAATGAAAGTCCGCTGCACTTTGTCACCCTCAATAGCAAGCCAGTGCTCCGTACCGAACTCATCAATAACTGCGAGTTCGAACGCGCCTTCGTTCTCCGGTTTTTCTTCTGTCTGTAGAGTAGTGCGTTGCACGAGAGTCAACACGCCGGGAACATCGTTGATCCGGAAATTAACATAACCGTGAGGAGTATGGATCGAAGCAGTTTGTCCATAGATCGGCGCCAGATAACCGTAAAAGCTCCTGCCGCCGCCACTGTAGTGGTTAATTGTTCCTGACGAATACACCATTACCGCATCATCAGCGTCATATGGATTAAGCGCTACATCGTTGCTGTACCAGTCCAACAAGTTTACCTGCCGACCGTCAGCCTGGAGCCCGATATGGAAAGTTTGAATCCGCTCCTCGTATACCAGCTCCCTGAACGCACCGAACTTATAAAGAGAAAAGCTGTTCCGGTTATATTTTTTCGGCGGAACTGCTTCCAGCGTAACACTGCTATCGAAACCAATTCCATTGCTACGCAGTACCACGCCGTCCATTACAATCTCGGCGGCCACTTCCATGATTCCAGGCCTGGAAGCCGAAACCCAGAATTGAAAAATCTGTACCGGATCAGAGACGTTGCTTACCCGGTTGTCCGTGACGCGCGGGACTTCAGTCAGCCGAGTTGCACCACCCGTCATTTCGTGAGCGTAACGATTTTCCTGCACCGTTACACTCCAGTCACCCTCCAGAGGACGCGCACCGTGATAGGCGATCAGGCGCAGCGACTGCAGGGCAGGGTGTCCATGCAGTGATGCGCCGTCCCCATTGTTATCGATCCCGTGCAGAAGCACCAACACACGCACCTGCATACGACCGTTGGCATAGAGCACTTTGTGCTGGCCAGAGTTTGTGGAGTCGAGCTTAACCTCGATGCGGGATATACCAACTTGTTCATCAATCATTTTACGATACCTTGCTGTTTGACAGATTTTGCCCTTTAAGGACTCAGCAAAGTATTGAGGCTCAACTTGAATTAAAACAGTCGAAACCTTCGACAAATTGTGAGAAGGTAATAATTCAACATCTCTGTCACCCACTCACACAAATGTTCACAAATGGAAAAACCCAGCGCCACGATAAGAAATAAACACAACATCGTTTCTGCCCCTTTGATTCCAGCACTCCAGAAACTTTCTCCCCTCCTGATCTCGAATCCATAGAATCAGAAGGGGACGTCATGAGCGCTTACTCTTGTCTGTATATGTTATAAAAACCAAGGATCCGTTACTTCCACCAACACTCAGCCACTGTCTGACCCTGTCGAGACCCCGCTTTCAGAGGACTCACTATCGGAGTCAAAAACAGGAACTTCCTCCTGCGTCTGTATTTCCATCTTGCGGTCCATACTGGAATTCTCGAGAAAGTGATTGATTCGTTGCCGCGATGCGTCACTCAGGGGGTTATTCAACAAACCAACGAACAGGTTCTGTGTATCCGGAATCTCGAACAACTCGAATCCCACGTCGGAAATATGATTATCATGCAAGGCCACGACACCCAGTTTTCTGAGCGCATCCATGCCTGAAGGAAGGCTGGACAGATTTGCGTTGCTCAGCATCAATCCGGTTAAACCAGCCATGTGGCCTACATGCGGAGCAACTGTCAGAGGGTTGTTTGCCAGATTCAACCGGGTAAGCGTTTCGATTCTGGACAACCCTTCAGCGGTGGCTTCGGAAAGACTAAGGGAGCACCCGTCCAGGGTAAGCTCGCTTAACTGGCGCATTTGAAATATTCCTGACGGAAATTCCTCGATTTGAATGCCAAATATTCCCAAAGACTGGATATTGGGAAAGCTGTCAAGAAACGCACCTATCCGTGCGCCCGGTTCATTTGCGGTCAATAGCAACTCTGTTACGTACTCAAACCGGCCGGACAACCTTGGTAACTCTCCCGAAAAATCGACATAGTAGGAAAACTGATCGTCTCCCTCCCCCCATCTGGAATCCGACTTGCGCTGCCAGATATCCTGCAACTTAGCGCTGAACCGCTCTCGAGCCTGGCGTTGCACGGCGGGTGGCGGCGCGTTTTCGGGTACCGCGGTCCGCGAATGAAGTACCGCCCCATCGGCGCTCCATATCGTCAGCTCATTACGCAATGTCGCGAACTCTTTTTCCAGACGGGTCAGTATTGCCGATGGGTCACTCTGCAAGCGCTCGGTGACAAACGACGTCACCTGCTCATCCGAAAGCTGCGGATAAAGTGCTTTTACACGCTCCGCAGCGGACTTTGTCGATTGCCGATTATTGTCGCCACCGCCCAGCAGCTGCCCCGCTTGCCCGTGCAGTGCAGCGCTGGAGATGAAGTCAACTGGCAATGGCTCCTCCCCTAACAACTTGCTCACGCTTTGGCGCGACGGCAACGGCTGTGCACGTATCAGCCGTTGTAGAGCCACGCCACCGCCCTGCGCCACATCGAGCAATCGGCGTTGCCCGGGCTGCAACAGACGCCAGACTGCCGAATACAGATCCATCGGTCCTTCGGGTGTCGGTATGTTGCTGCCGCGGATCACATAGCCTTCCAACTGACGCGTCAGTGTGTAATGCACCTGCGACCTTGCATCACCGGTGGCACTCAAGGGGTTGCCGTCCGACATATCCTGATGAATTTCGATACGAACCTCTTGCGGCCACTTCTCGAGCCGCCCGATCATCAGCAACGCCAACAGATCACTGTCCAGACTGGATGCCGAATCCAGATATATTCCTTCGCAGGCCCTGGCAACACGCACTTCGCGCAGCGCCATCAGGGTCTTTTCTGCCATGTGCCTTGGCATCCCGGGCCGCAGACGCAAATGCAGATGGTCGGCGGCACTCGCCTCTCGCCACAATGCCTGAGCGATTGTCTTGGGCAGGTAAGGAAAAATCCGACGCATCTGCAATGTGTTTTCATCGCAGTCGAGTTCAAACGCCCGCTCACTCCGCTCGAAGAGCAAAGCTCCGAGCCTTTTGCCATCGTGCTCGACCAGCTCGCCTTCCCCTGACGACAGCAAAGCCTGCCATTGTGGGTCCGCCTGCCAGCGTACGGACGGATCGGGATTGTGCATTTGGGTGATGAATCGCTGGATGTCCGAATCGAGGTTAAAGCGCCTGAGCGTATCCGTCATCAACGCCATAGCGACGGGGTGAATGGGCGATTCGTGTATGAGCATTGCGCCCACACCGCTCGTTGCAAGAGCACGTTTGATAGTGAGCGAGGAGAAATCATCCACCGAATGGCCTGATCGCAGAAACAGTTCCGCTATCTGGCTGTGTTCCGAATAGGTGCTTGAAGAACGATTGTGCCAATCGCCATTTTCCAGAGGATGCCAGAACCGGCCCTCGCTATCCGGCCTCAACAGCGGACCGGAAGGATGCAGCTCACTGGCATGAGTGACACGAAACAGGCCGCTCTCGGCATCCCGAATCACTTGAACGAGACGGCCATCGGCGACGGCCACATACTGGCGCTGTTTGAAAAACATGATTTCCTGCGCACCGGCTTCGCCGAGACTTTTTGGTGTGGGTATCCAATAATTCTCCAGCGAGTTTTTTGCCGGGCTCCTTGCGAACTGGTCAATTGCAGAAAATATAGGACTCGTGCTCACGCTGATGACGGGCGTCATTGCCGTCGAATCTGGCGAAAAGGACGACAGTTCCTGACCGTGTGCGTCAGGCAGATGCGCTACCGATGAAGGCGAGGACGACAGCGGGCGGGGGCGTTCCACTCCAGGATCGAATGGTTTGGTTGGGGCAGATACAGATTTGCTTTTTGGCGGTTTGCCAGTCATGAATGCTCATCCTTGAGGAGTGGTTGCGTTGGCCGCTCATTGCTGCGGGGCCAACGCGAGACATCAGAAAACGCAGGTGGCGCGCATCCTGATAATTGGACATGGCAGCTTATCTACAGACGCAATGTCCAACGCATATACTTTTATTGCATCCGCCGACATTGCATCGGGGAATGATCAGACTCAGCCTCGTTGTAGATACAAATTTCGCTCGTAAAAATCCACACGAATCGACAGTTTATGCTCGGTACCGTATTCATCGATGGCGATGAAGAAAAGTACGCCCCCATATTTCCGCGCTGTTGTATTTTCCGAATATTCGGATAGCGCCTGCACGATGGTCAATTCTCCGTCGCTCTGAGTTATTACTTTATAATGCTTATGACTCCATGTTTGCGCATCTCTGGTAAAGGTGTATACAAACGGATCGCCATTAACAGGCAACGTTACAGTGATACTTGAATTTTCGGGGCGTACAAAAATGCAGTCCATATAATTCGTTTTTATTTCATTAAGACGGTTACCGCCGGCAAAATTATGATTTTCGCCCTCTTTTACGCCCTCTACAATCCAGTCAACCAGCCTGACCTGCTTCCCGCCCGGATAGAGGCCTAAATGGTACTTCCAGATTCGATTGCCGGGCGACTCATTGCCAATCCTGGTTTGATACAACCGAAACACACCATCAACAGAATACGTCGCAGGAGTTTCTGCTTCGATAGTTACACTGCTGTCATGGACACTGGAGAGTGTGGTTCCGTTGCTGAGAATTCTCTCGCCGTTCAGAAACAGTCGAGCACCGATCTGAGTCGCTCCTGCGCTCGATGAGGACACCCAGAATGTGCGAACCTGAGGGTGAACGCTGTCATCGTCCATATCATCAGCTATCTCCCCGACAGACGTTGCGGATCGGGCCTCGACGGTGAATCGACCCTGCACGTTGCTTGCAGCCCAGCCGTCGCGCAACGTCTTGCCGGTGGCGTAATGAATGAGCTCGATACTCTCCATCACATCTGTCGGGACATGCATGGCTTCGCCGTCAGCATTGACTCCGGAAACGAGTACTTGAACTTTTACCTGCATTCGACCGTTAGCGAAAAGTGCCCTGCTCTGGGCATTATCACTGGCATCGAACTTGACTTTAAAACTGGCAAGACCCGCAAGAACAGGCGCAGTAATTTGGTGATTATTTGTAGCGTCCATGCTTTCACTCATAATGCAGATCCTTCAAAGGAATGATTTATAGCGACATAGGGAATATGTCAGCAAAAAAACTACATTCTTGGCAGGGAAATATCAAAGAGCAAAATGTAAGAATATACGCACGCCGGGCGCCAGCGAATAACCTGGCTTCGCCGCACTACATTCAGAGTACCACCACCGCGGTCAATGTTCGTCGTTATAGACGAACTTCGGCATTTCCCAATGAAAACGAATGGCCAGCAGACGCAACAAGAATCCGCCAAACAAAGTGATCAGAATGGCTTGTTCACCCGGCACATTCAGATAAAGACACAACATGTAGCACCACGCAGCGGCAAACGAGACGCTGGCGTAAAGTTCGCGACGAAAAATCAACGGAATATCGTTGCAGAAGATATCGCGAAGAATGCCGCCAAAGACGCCGGTGATCACACCGCTGACCGACGCCACCAGCATACCGTGGCCCATCTCCAGAGCGGTCATGCAACCGATCAAGGTGAATGCCACCAGGCCCACCGCGTCGAGTACCAGAAACAGCGAGCGCAGGTGGCGCATCCAGCGTGCGGTGAACACGGTGAACATCGCCGCCACCGACGTCAGCACCAGATACTCCGGGTGTTTGACCCAGGTCAGCGGATAGTGCCCGAGCAGCACGTCGCGCACTGAACCGCCACCGAGCGCGGTGATGCAGGCGATCAGCACCACGCCAAACCAATCCATGCCGCGTCGTCCGGCGGACAGCGCGCCAGTCATGGCTTCGGCGGTGATGGCGATCAGATAGAGCATCAGCAACATGATGGCAGTCCAGGCAGGAAGGCGCGCAGTCTAGCCATTTCAGCGCCGCACCAGAAGAGGGCGCGCCTTTCGCGAGCAGGCTCGCGAAGGCGTAAAGCCGAATGCCGCTCCCTCAGAACTTGATGAAGTGCTTGCGGTAGTGCTGCAGCTCGGCAATCGATTCGCGGATGTCATCCAGCGCCAGGTGGGTGCTGCCCTTCTTGAAGCTGTCACGCACATCCGGCGCCCAGCGCGCGGCCAGTTCCTTGAGCGTGGAGACGTCGAGGTTGCGATAGTGGAAGTAGCTTTCCAGTGCCTTCATGTGGGTATAAAGGAAGCGACGGTCCTGGCAGATGCTGTTGCCGCAGATCGGCGATTTGCCCTTCGGCACCCACTTCTCAAGGAAGGCGATGGTTTGCGCCTCGGCTTCGGCCATGCTGATGCGGCTGTCACGTACACGCTGGGTCAGGCCGGAATTGCCGTGGGTGCGGGTATTCCACTCGTCCATGCGCGCGAGTACTTCGTCGCTGTGATGGATAGCGATCACCGGGCCCTCGGCCAATGTATTCAGCTCACTGTCAGTGACGATGGTGGCCATTTCGATGATGACGTCGTTATCCGGGTCCAGACCGGTCATTTCCAGGTCGATCCAGATCAGGTTCTGCGGGTTTTGCATATTCGGGCTCCTAGGCAATGCTGCGCAGTTTAGCCTAGGCCGGTAGCCGGGCGTGCTAAACTCGCGGCCGTTTTACCTAATCGCTGCATTCTTCAGACGGAACACCCATGGCCAAACGCCAACTCAATCGTCGTCAAAACTGGCGCATCGAAAAGATTCAGGGCGAGCGCGCCGCACGCGCCGCCAAACGCGAGTCCTCGGCGGTCGAAGCCCTCGAGGGCGGCGACCTCGGCCCTGAACAGCACGGCCTGGTGATCGCGCACTTTGGCGTGCAGGTCGAAGTCGAAGCTGTTGACGGCGAACTCGCCGGTCAAGTGTTCCGCTGCCACTTGCGCGCCAACCTGCCGGCGCTGGTCACCGGCGACAAAGTGGTCTGGCGCGCCGGCAACCAAGGCATTGGCGTAATCGTCGCGCAACTGCCGCGCAGCACCGAACTGTGCCGTCCCGACAGCCGTGGCCAGCTCAAGCCGGTTGCCGCCAACGTCGACATGATCGTCATCGTCTTCGCGCCGCTGCCCGAGCCGCACGCCAACCTGATCGACCGCTATCTGGTCGCCGCTGAACACGCTGGCATCCGCCCTCTGCTGCTGCTGAACAAATTCGACCTGATCGATGAGCAGAACGCCCCGGCACTGAACGCGTTGCTGGCGGTGTACCGCACGCTGGGTTATCCGGTGCTGGAAGTCTCGGCGCACCACGGCGACGGCATGGAGCAGTTGCAAAAGCAGCTCGACGGGCGCATCAGCGTATTCGTCGGCCAGTCCGGCGTTGGCAAGTCGTCGCTGGTCAACAGCTTGTTGCCGGAAGTCGAAACCCGTGTCGGGCCGTTGTCCGAGCTGTCCGGTCAGGGCACGCACACCACCACCACTGCGCGGCTGTTCCATTTCCCCGGAGGCGGTGAACTGATCGATTCCCCGGGCATCCGCGAATTCGGTCTGGGCCACGTCAGCCGCGCCGACGTCGAAGCCGGTTTCATCGAGTTCGACGACCTGCTCGGCACTTGCCGTTTCCGCGACTGCAAGCACGACCGCGAACCGGGTTGCGCCCTGCTCAAGGCGCTGGAAGACGGGCGCATCCAGCAGCAACGCATGAACAGCTATCGCTCGATCATCGCCAGCCTGCCTGAAAACGGCTATTAAACAGCCACGCCGGCAGCCCTGCACGATGGGCTGCCGATTGTTGGACTGCATCTGACTCACGCCCCTCCTCCTTAAACATCAGCCTCGTCTGTAGGCTTTTGCGCGCCTGCTTGCAGGACATTTCTGTTTTGCCGCGCAGACCTTGTAGGCCCGCGCCAGCGGCCTACATTCGTTTCCTCCTTCGCTCACAGCGACACTCGAGGAAAGCCATGCAAACCTGCGTTTTGTTCTTCATCCATTCGTCTTGCTGCACCGACTTCGGCACGATCCGCCTGCCCACGGTGGTGTAACCATGCGCAAGGCACTGTTTATCGGCATCAATGACTATGCCCATATTTCCGGGCTGAGCGGTTGCTGCAACGACGCCATGGCCATGGCTTCGGTGCTGAAAACCAACGCCAACGGCGATCCCAACTTCAAGAATGTCTTGTTGACGTCCGCCGAGGATTATCTGAGCCGGCAAAAACTCGAAGACCAGATTCGCGAGTTGTTTTCCGGTGACTGCAACGTCGCCCTGCTGTATTTCGCCGGCCATGGCAGTTTCGACGCCGACACTGACGAAGGCATGTTGATCGCGCAAGACTACCGTAACGCCAAGGACGGCATCCGCATCACCGACATCCTCAACTGGGCGGACAAGGCCACGCGGATCAAAAACAAAGTGATCATCCTCGACTGCTGCGAAAGCGGTTCGGCCGGCGAAGTGCGCGCTTTGCGCAGCGAGAGCAGTATGGTCGGCGAGGGCATGACCATTCTCACCGCCTGCAAAAAAGCCGAGCCCGCGCTGGAGGGCGCGCAGCACGGTGTGTTCACCGGCCTGCTCCTGCAAGCGCTGCATGGCGGCGCGGCGAATATCCTCGGCAAAATCACCCCCGGCAGCCTGTACTCCTTCGTCGACAACGCCCTCGGACCGTGGGAACAGCGCCCGGTGTTCAAGACCAATGTTTCGCAGTTCATTTCCTTGCGCGAAGTCTCGCCGCTGATCCCCAAGGACATCCTGCGCAAATTGCCGGACTGGTTCGTCGAAGCCGAATCGGTCTTCCCGCTCGACCCCAGCTACGAACCCACCGAAAAGGCATTCGCACCCAAGCACGGCGAGATCTTCGCCCAGTTGCAGAAGTGCAATCGTCACAGCCTGATCGAGCCGGTCGACGCCGAGCACATGTACTACGCCGCCCTCAACTCCACCGGCTGCCGCCTCACGGCACTCGGCGCCTATTACCGCGAACTCGCCCTCAAAGGACATTTCTGATGCCAGTCTTCATCAGCTACCGCCACATGGATCGCGCCCATGCGATCGCCATCAACACCCGCCTGACCCAGGCGAAAATCAGGACTTACCTCGACGTGCTGGATCCGGAATCGCAGACCACCGACGACATCACCGGGGTCATTACCCGCAACATCACCGAGTGCACGCATCTGCTGGCGGTGGTATCGGAGAAGACTGCGCAGTCCTGGTGGGTGCCGTTCGAAATTGGCGAGGCGACGATCAGCAACCGGCGGATCTGTACGTTCAAGACGGGGCCGGCGCAATTGCCGATCTATCTGGACAAGTGGCCGAAGCTGAGCACGGCCAGCGACCTGGATTTCTTTATCGATGCGTATCGTGATGAGGTGTCGAACAAGCGGTCGATGGCGCTGGATTCGATCAGCGAATCGGTCAAAGGGGCTTACAAGCGCGATGCGGAGATGTTTCATGAACAGTTGAAGAACCGGATTCGTCGGGGATTCTGAGACTGTGCCGGCCTGTCCCCGATTATTTTAGCAACGCTAAGAAAATGGTCAGGGGCATGAACCGATAGCCACAAAAAAGCCGACATCACTGTCGGCTTTTTTTCACTTACTGCTTCGGCGCAGGCGCTGGTGCTGCACTCCCCGGCTCAGCCGGTTTCGGCGCCGCATCGTCAAACAGATTCAAGCGCTCGCGCAACTCATGCGCTGGCACCGGCTGTTTGTCCGCCGGCAACGCATTAGGATCAACCGGGGCTGCCGGAGCAGCACCGTTCTGACCCTGATCTGCCGGTTTCGCCGCCTCAGGACCCTGCGCACCTTCTATGGCAGCCTGGGCTTTCTTGGTCAGCACGACAATGTCGATCCGGCGGTTAACCGGGTTGAACGGGTTTTCCCGATCGAACAACGCCGACGAGGCATAACCGACCACCCGCGCGACCTGCGCATCCGGATAGCTGCCCGCGACCAGAGCACGGCGAGCCGCGTTGGCACGGTTGGCCGACAGCTCCCAGTTGCCGTAATCGCCAGTGCCGATGTACGGCTTGGCGTCGGTGTGGCCGCTGATGCTGATCTTGTTCGGCACCGCTTTGATGGTGTCGGCCATGGCCAGCAGGATGTCTTCGAAGTACGGTTTCAGGCGTGCGGAACCGGAGTCGAACATCGGCCGGTTCTCGGCATCCATGATCTGGATGCGCAGGCCGTTCGGGGTAATTTCGAAAAGGATCTGATCCTTGAATTTCTGCAGTTGCGGATTTTCGTCGACCTTGTTCTGCAGTTCTTGCAGCAGCAGTTCGAGACGCTCCTTCTCGACCTGCTCGGCCATGCCTTCAACCTGTTCGGTGTCGACCGTGACCTTGTCCGGTTGCGGCTGCGACTTCACTTCCGGATTGAGGGTGTTTTCCGGCGCCAGGGTCGGTGTACCACCCAAGTCGATGATGTACGGCGTGCCGCTTTCGGAGAAGCCGACCGGGTCCTTGAAATAACCGGCGATGGCGATCTTCTGTTCCGGCGTAGCGGTGGACAGCAGCCACAGCACCAGGAAGAACGCCATCATCGCCGTGGCAAAGTCGGCGAAGGCGATTTTCCACGCCCCGCCGTGGTGCCCGGCGGCAATGCGCTTGACGCGCTTGACGATGATCGGCTGATTATTTTCCATGACTTAGCGACCGCGAACCGCTTGTTCCAGCTCGGCGAAGCTTGGACGGTGCGCCGGATATAGAACCTTGCGCCCGAACTCGACCGCCAGCGACGGCGGCATGCCGGACGCCGAAGCCACCAGCGAGGCCTTGATGGCTTCGTAGACGTTGAGCTCTTCCTTGGCATCGTGGGCCAGGGAATGCGCCAGCGGACCGAAGAAACCGTACGCCGCGAGGATACCGAAGAAGGTACCGACCAGTGCCGCACCCACGTGCAGACCGATCGACGCCTGGTCACCCTCGCCCAGCGAGGCCATGGTCACCACGATACCGAGTACCGCCGCAACGATACCGAAACCGGGCATGCCGTCGGCGATGCCGTTGACGGCGTGCGATGGGTGCTCGAGGTCTTCCTTGAGGCTGTACAGCTCCATGTCGAACAGGCCTTCGAGTTCGTGCGGAGCCATGTTGCCGGAGGACATGATGCGCAGATAGTCGCAGACAAACGCAGTCATGCGTTCATCCTTGAGCACGGCCGGGTACTTGGCAAAAATCGGGCTCGCGGCGGCATCTTCGATGTCGCCTTCGATCGCCATCATGCCTTCGCGGCGGCTCTTGTTGAGGATCTCGTAGATCAGCCCGAGCACCTCCAGGTAGAAGGTATGGGTGAAGCGCGAACCGAACATGCTCAGGGATTTCTTGAGCACGTGCATCGTCATGTAACCGGGGTTGGCCTGGAGGAAGGCGCCGAGGGCCGCACCGCCGATGATCATCACCTCGAAAGGCTGGATCAGGGCGGCAATCTTGCCGTGGGAGAGCACGTATCCGCCGAGCACGCTCGCGAATACGACGATGATGCCGATAATTTTAGCCATAGGTAGAAGGTACTTGTTTAAGTCGGGTTCAAGGTCATATTCGGAAGTTAAAAAATCTCTTCTTCTACTTATCGGCAAAACTGCGCCAGACTATAGCCAGTTCAGGCGAAAAGCCAATTTAGCCCATGCCGGGCGCGTCTACAGTCAGTGAAGATCTCGTCCAGACATGGCTAATGAAACGAACGTCCCACACGCAAAACCGACCACCCTCGACGGCTGGGTCAAGCTGCTCGACAGCGTCCTCCTGCCCGTACCACAAGAGGCTCACGACAAAGTCTGCCGAGCGATCCGCGACAACCGCAGCTCGCTGCGCGACATCGCCGATCTGATGCAGGACAGCCCGGCGCTGGCCTTGAGCATCATCCGCGAGGCGAATCGTCACACTCACGGCACCATGGCCGCGCCAGCGGAAAATCTCGAGGTGGCAATCAATCGCCTGGGCCTGGCGCGCACCGAAGAATTGCTCGCGCGCCTGCCCGCCGAACCGCACCGGCAGATTCCCAAGGCCTTGCGCCAATTGCAGCTGATCAGCCAACACGCGACACAACAGGCCAACGGTTTTTTCGCCAGTCGCCTGGCGCGGCTGTGGCAGGACATCCACTGGGGCAGCTTGCTGTTTTTGTCGCCGCTGTGGCCGTTGGCACTGACCTATCCGCAGTTGCTCGAAGAGTGGGAACTGCGAGTTATCCACAAGGGCGAATCGGCGGGGGTCGTCGAAAAGCAGTTGTTCGGCGTGCGCCTGTTGAGGATTGCCGAGGCACTGGTCCAGGCCTGGCATCTGCCGATCTGGGTCGAGCAAGGCTACAAATTGCTGCTCAGTGAACAACGCGAACTGGTCAAAGTGCTGCGCATTGCCCGCGACAGCGAACACCCGCTGCGCCAGCAGAATCGCCTCGACGACGACCCGACACTGCGGCGCTGGCTCAACCAGCCGGCGAATACCGTGCTGCTCGCCAACGGCCTGGCGCTGTCGGCGCAACAGGCCTGGGACAGTCTGCACAGCAAGCGCTGGCAGTACCTGACCAGCCTGTATCTGCAGATTTCCATGGACGAAGTGCAGCAACAGTTGCACCAGCAAGCGGCGAACAGCGCGCGTCAGCATGCAATGCCCGATCTGTGGCACCCGGCGGTTTCACTGATTTGGCCGTGGGGCACTCGTCGCTTGCCGGCCGGCATGCTCCCGGCCGCAGCGCCGAATGCGGATGATCTGAGCCAGTGGCGTCGGCAATGCGCCGAACTCCTCGCCGAGCCCAGCCGCTTCACCAATGCCATGAGCCTGACCGTCGCCGCCCGCGAGGCACTGGTGGCCAGCGGCATGCGCCGGGTGATGATTCTGATGGCCGACCGCACACACACGACCCTGCGCGTGCACCAGACCGCCGGTTTGCCGAAGGATGCGGCGGCGCTGAGTTTTGCCGTCAGCCAGAGCAAAGTCCTGCAACGCCTGCTCGCTCAGCAGGCGCAGGTGCGGATCTCGCCGGAGAACAACGCGCAATTCTCGGCCTTGTTACCGGCGAGCCTGCGCACGCTGTTTCGCGGGGAGCACTTATTCCTGCGCTCACTGGTGAATAACGGCCGGGTGATCATGATCGTCGTTGCCGATCAGGGCGGCGGGCCGTTCGCCGACATCACCGTACAAGCCTTCGGCAAAACCGCGCAGTGCATCGAAAAAGCCCTGCACAGCTTTAGCAGCCGTGGCCAATGAGCCTGCGCTACAATCCTCCCCTTTGTGCTCTGGAGACCTCACATGTCTGACTTCTCTGGCTTGTCGCTTGTCATCGAGCCGAGCGACCTGCTGCCGCGTCTGGAGTCCCCGGAACTGATCCTGGTGGACCTGACCAGCCCTGCCCGGTATGCCGAAGGTCACTTGCCCGGCGCACGTTTTGTCGACCCGAAACGCACCCAGCTCGGCCAGCCACCGGCGCCGGGTTTGATGCCGGCGAAAGCCGATCTGCAAGCGCTGTTCGGCGAGCTCGGCCATCGCAAAGACGCGGTCTACGTCGTGTATGACGATGAGGGCGGCGGCTGGGCCGGACGCTTCATCTGGCTGCTCGATGTCATCGGCCATGACAAGTACCACTATATAGATGGTGGCCTGCCGGCCTGGCTGGCAGACGGAATGCCGATGTCGATCCAGGTACCACCCGTAGTCGGCGGCCCGGTCTCGCTGACCCTGCACGACGAACCGACCGCCACCCGCGAATACCTGCAAAGCCGTCTCGGCGCGGCCGATCTGGCGATCTGGGACGCGCGTGGGCCGCTGGAATATTCCGGCGAGAAAGTCCTCGCAGCCAAGGGCGGACACATCCCCGGCGCGGTCAATTTCGAATGGACCGCGGGCATGGACCCGGCGCGTCAGTTGCGCATCCGCAGCGACATGCCGCAGATCCTCGAAAACCTTGGGATCACCAAGGACAAGGAAATCATTACCCACTGCCAGACCCATCACCGGTCGGGCTTCACTTATCTGGTGGCCAAATCCCTCGGTTATCCGCGGGTCAAGGGCTACGCCGGTTCATGGGGCGAATGGGGCAACCACCCTGACACGCCTGTCGAGATTCAAGGTTTTAAGGACAACTAATGAAAGAGCGTCTGTTTATCCTCAGTCAGTACCTGCTGCCGCATCACCTGCTGTCGCGCCTGGCCGGCTGCATCGCCGAATGCCGCGTGCGCTGGTTCAAGAATGCCTTCACCCAATGGTTTGCCAAGCGTTATCAAGTGGACATGTCGCAAGCGCTGGTCGAAGACCTCACCGCTTACGAGCACTTCAACGCGTTCTTCACGCGCGCCCTGAAAGATGGCGCACGCCCACTGGACGAAACCCCGGGCGCGATCCTCAGCCCGGCCGACGGTGCGGTCAGCCAGCTCGGCCCGATCGAGCACGGTCGCGTGTTCCAGGCCAAGGGCCACAGCTTCAGCGTGCTCGAATTGCTCGGCGGTGATGCGGCCAACGCGGCGCCGTTCATGGGCGGCGACTTCGCCACCATTTACCTGTCGCCGAAGGACTACCACCGCGTGCACATGCCGCTGGCCGGCACCCTGCGCGAAATGGTCTACATCCCGGGGCGGATTTTCTCGGTGAACCAGACCACCGCCGAAAACGTTCCCGAGCTGTTCGCCCGCAACGAGCGTGTGGCGTGCATCTTCGATACAGAACGCGGGCCGATGGCCGTGGTGCTGGTTGGCGCGATGATTGTCGCTTCGATCGAAACCGTGTGGGCCGGTCTGGTCACACCACCAAAGCGCGAGCTGAAAACCTTCCGCTACGACGAAGCCGCACGCGCACCGATTCATCTGGAAAAAGGCGCGGAACTGGGGCGCTTCAAGCTCGGTTCAACGGCGATCGTGCTGTTTGGCCCGGATCAGGTGAAGTGGGCCGAAGAGCTGGTGGCCGGTTCGCCAGTGCAGATGGGCCAGGGTCTGGCACTGCCAAAAGCGTGACCCTGTTCGCGGAAGCAGCCAAGGCTGCTTCCGCAAACCGCGGCATTTGCTGCTATGGTTTTGCTCATGAGCCAGACCAACTTTTCTCCCAAGCTGCGCGCTCCGACTCCCACGCAAACGCGCCTGTCGTTCTGCGACGCCAGCCCGCGCGACCTCAAGCGCTGGATCGCCGGCCTGCCCAAGGCCAACATCGGCGAAACCGCCCGCCTGCTCTATCAAGGCCTCGGCGAACTGAACCTGTTGCTCACTCCTAGCGACAATCGCCTGCAACTCTTGGAACTGCTGCGGCCCGAGGTGTATTTCGTCTGCCAGCATCTGGAACGGCACTTTCTGCATCAGGCGATCATGCTCGACGAGCGTTCGCGCAAAGTCAGCAACCTGTGTCAGGCCCTGCAAGGCCAGTTGGCCATCGGCTATAAACAGATCGCCCTGCGTATCCTGCCCAAATACAGCAAGGATCGGGCGACATTGGTCAGCACCGCTTTGCAACGTGCCGCGCACGCGCTGAAGGCGCAACTGGTGCGTGCGACGCAGTTGTACAGTTCTCCACCCGAGCATGTGTGGTTCGAACTGCATCAACTGTATCGCAGCGCTTCTGAACTACAGCTGCAGCAACGGCGGCTGCGCGATGATCTGGCTTACCTGACCAGCGAACTGAGCGTCGAGCAAACCTACATCGCCGCTCTGCTATTGGGCAGCGCCCGTTGCAATCAATTGCGCCAGAGCCAGATCGCCCGGCTAGCGGAGGTGATCGAGCCGTGGAGCGCTCTGCTCAAGCTGCATCCCGGCAGCACCGACGACGGCTTGTTTGCGGTCAGTCCGGAACTCGATGTCGGCCCCCGCTACCGCAAGATGTTTCGCAGCGAACAACAGAGCGGGCTGCTGGGCTTCGATCCGCAGCCACTGGTCAGACAGCTCGAAACGCACTTTCAGCACCAGCCGACCTCGACACCTTTGCCTGTCTCCGCCGGTCTCAGCCTCGATACCCTGCAACATCTCCACGCCACTTGGGGCCAGGCTGCGGAACGCAGCTTTCAGCGTATCGCCGGCCAAGGCTCATTGACTGTGTGTGTCGGCATGAGCGCCCTGCACTTCTACCTCGGCGGCGAGCGCACCTTCAGCGAGTTGCTCAAACATCCCGGTGCCCGCGCGGCGAATTTCAGCAGCGTGGTCGCTCAAGGTGAAAAAGACAGCTGGAGTCAAGCGTTCGACGCTGCGCCGCAAGGCAACGATGAGCTGTTGCCGTACGAGGAAATCCAGTACGACCAGTTGAGCGAGGACGATGGCCCCGGCAACGCACCGAACTATCCGACTTACGCCCTGCCGGTGATCAACCACAGCCCCGGCGGCTATTGCCTGGCCTGGCCGAGCGAGGTGCCGGCCGAATTGCAGGCCGGGGAAATGCTCGGCATTCAGGACAGCGAGAGCAAAGGCTGGAGCATTGCGGTGATTCGCTGGATCCGCCAGGTGCGGGGCAGCGGCACGCAGATGGGCATCGAACTGGTCGCGCCACACGCGCAGCCGTGCGGTTTGCAACTGGTACGGACGAAAGACGATCACAGCCAGTATTTGCGCGGCTTGCTGCTGCCGGAAATCAGTGCGATCGATGTGCCGGCCACCTTACTCGCGCCGCGTCTGCCGTTTCAGGAAGGCAACAAGGTGTTGATCAACACTCAGGGCGAGGAACACCGCGCCGGGCTGGATCGGCGGGTGGCGAGTACGCACAGTTTCAACCAGTTCGCCTATCGCTCGCTGGATCCTGCGCACAATGGCGGGGGCGAGGAGGATTTTGATTCGTTGTGGAATTCGCTCTAGACCGAGGCGCGGCCTTCGCGAGCAGGCTCGCTCCCACACAGGAATGAGGTTTCCCGTGGGAGCGAGCCTGCTCGCGAAGAGGCCAGATCAGCTTATCTGAGATCTCAGAGCTGCCCGTCACGATCGCGGAAACCCAGCAGATACAACACACCATCGAGCCCCAATGTTGAAATCGCCTGCTTCGCCGACTGCTTGACCAGAGGTTTGGCGCGGAACGCCACGCCCAGTCCGGCGATCGCCAGCATCGGCAAATCGTTGGCGCCGTCGCCGACGGCAATGGTCTGCTCCAGACGCAGACCTTCCTTGTGCGCCAATTCCTTGAGCAAGTCAGCCTTGCGCTGCGCATCGACAATCGGCTCGACCGCCACACCGGTGCACTTGCCGTCGACCACTTCCAGCTCGTTGGCGAACACGTAGTCGATGCCAAGCCTGGCCTGCAGTTGCTTGGCGAAATAAGTGAAGCCGCCGGACAGGATGGCGGTTTTGTAGCCGAGCCGTTTGAGTTCGGCGAACAGGGTTTCTGCGCCTTCGGTCAGGCGCAGCGAGGCGCCGATCGAGTCGAGCACGCTGACGTCGAGGCCCTTGAGCAGCGCCAGACGCTCCTTGAAGCTGGCGCGGAAATCCAGTTCGCCGGCCATCGCGCGCTCGGTGATTTCCGAAACCCGATCACCCACGCCGGCCGCCTTGGCCAGCTCATCGATGACTTCCGCTTCGATCAGCGTCGAGTCCATGTCGAACACGGCCAGACGTCGGTTGCGACGGAACAGCGAATCTTCCTGAAAGGCGATATCGACGTTCAATTCCTGGGCAACGCTGAGGAATTCGGCGCGCAGGGCCTGCGGATCGGCAGCTTCGCCGCGCACGGAAAACTCGATGCAACCCTTGCCCTCGTCGGCCGGCGTGTCCAGCGGCATGCGCCCCGACAGACGGTCGATATGGTCAATGTTCAGGCCATATTTGGCGGTGATCGCGCTGACGGCCTGCAATTGGCCGGCAGTGACCTTGCGCGTCAGCAGGGTGACGATATGGCGTTTCTTGCCCTGATTGCCCACCCACTGCTGGTAATCCTCTTCGGACACCGGGGTGAAGCGCACTTGCTGATCCAGTTCGTAGCCCTTGAACAAGATGTCCTTGAGCACCGATTTGCCCTGCTCGGAATCGGGAATTTCAACCAGGATGCCAAACGACAGGGTGTCGTGGATCACCGCCTGACCGATGTCGAGAATGTTCACACCACCTTGTGCCAGAACACCGGTGATGGCCGCCGTCAGACCCGGACGGTCGACTCCCGTGATGTTAATCAGGACGATTTCGCGCAACGCGCACCCCCGCAACTGGAAAAAAACCGCATTCTACCCACTTTCAGTGACCATCGGGCACCGCGAGCGCTTTGCCGGTCTGGGGCCTGTCGCTATACTGCGCGTCAACTTCACGGACAAAGAGCCGAGCTCAAGTGAACCGGCCCACGCCAGTCAAAACCGATAACTTCTTCCTGCTGATCTTCCGTGCACTGCGCCACCGCCGTGTACCGATTGCATTGCGCATTGCCAGCCACAACGTGATCCTGGTCGCTCTGGCCCTGGTGATCTATGCCGGGGTGATGGGGCTGCAATTCAAGCAGGCCATGCACGAGCAGGCCGATGCGCTGGGCGAAAGCCTGACCACGCAGACCGCCACCTCCGCCACCGAGCTGCTGGTGTCCAACGACATCCTCAGCCTCAACGTGCTGCTCAACAACCTGACCAAGAACAAACTGGTCGCCCACGCGGCGATCTACAGCGTGGACAACCGCATCCTCGCCGAGTCCGGTCAGCGTCCCAAGCACAGCCTGCTGGGCGAAGCCGAGGGCATGTACGAGAGCAAGATCACTTTCCAGGACGTGACCGCCGGGCAACTGCGCATCAGCCTGGACATGGATCAGTTCCAGCAGCCGATGACGATCAGCCTGCAAAGCATGGGCATTCTGAGCGCGATTCTGCTGGCACTGTCGCTGGCTCTGAGCCTGCGCATGGGCCGTTATCTGTCGACGCCACTGCTGCAATTGCGTGTGTGGCTGCGCCGCATCGACGCGCATACACCGGGCATCGATCGTCAGGATGAAATCGGTGATCTGGCGCGCCAGCTGCACGCCAGCTACGCCCCGGAACCGGAGCCTGAGCCCGAACCCGAGCCGGAATTCGCCGAGGAAGAAGACGAGCCGGAATTCGAGGTGCGTAATCTGCGCGATCCAAGCTTCGACGAAAGCCGCCCGCTGGCCGCGAAGAAACCGGCCCCGCGTCACTTGGTCAGCACCGTCGAAGACGATGACGATGATGACGCCTTCGCCGACCTGCGCGACGAGTCGCTCACCAGCGCCGCACAACCGCTCACGCGCAAACCGACGCCTGACGTGCCACAGCACACCGCCGTACTGGCCGTGCAACTGGGCTCGCAGGAACAATTGCGCCGTTTGCCTCGCGCACGTCTGGAAGAATTGCAGGAACGCTATCGCGACTGCCTCGAACAGGCCGCTTCGCTGTATCAGGGCGAAATCGAAACCCTCAACGATGGCAGCACGCTGTTGCTGTTCCACACCGAAGATTGCGGCGACGATTACCTGACCAATGCCATCTGCTGCGGCGAATTGCTGCGCGCACTCGGTCACCAGTTGCAGATCGAGGTCGCGGACAGCGGCATCACCCTGCAATTGCAGCTGGGCCTGACCTTGGGCGATGAGCTGTTTGGCCTGAGCCAGATTGATCTGCTGCTGACCGATTCGGCCCAGGATGCACTGGCCTTGTCGCAGCACAGCCGCAATCTCTTGCTGGTCGAGCGCAAGATCAGCGATGACGCGCTGATCCGGCAGCGCGCGCGGATCCGGCCGATCGCCAGCCCCGAGGGCGCTTGCTGTGTGGAGCGGTTGATGGAGCCTTATCCATCGATGCTGGAGCGGCAACTGGCGCGGATGCATGAGCGCCGGGCGTAAGGCTTAGGCCAGATACGCAAAAGCCCGCAGATGAGTGATTGTCTGCGGGCTTTTTGTTGCCTGTACTGGCCCCTTCGCGAGCAGGCTCGCTCCCACAGGGCCTGCACGTCGCCGATCAAATGTGGGAGCGAGCCTGCTCGCGAAGGGGCCAGCGCTGAAGACGAATAATCTCTGCCCCCCAGACACAACAAAGCCCGCACAAGGCGGGCTCTGTTCTGACTCGTTCCGCCCTCAGAAGCGAAACACTTCCATATCGGTACGGATCGGCGAGGCCATTGGAATCTTCGGTTGCTTCTCGGCATCCGCCGCCGGCGCTGCGGGCTTCGGCGCAGCTTTGCGCGGTGCCTCGGCCACGGGCGGCTGGTTGGCCAGAGGCTTGAGCGCCACCGACAATTGCTCGGCCAGACGCTGCAACAGGATGCCTTGTGCCTGCACCTGCGAAGCGGTGCTGCCGGCGTGCAGCTCCTGCAGATGAATGATGCGGTTATCGCGCACCTTGCCTCGACGATCGATCAAACGCCATTGCGCATCGAGAATAGCCGGTTGTTTCGCCCCGGAATCCAGACGAGTGATGGTCAGCAGCACTTGCACATCCGGGGTGAACCCGGCAGTAGCAGGCGCCAGCACTACACGCTGGCTGTCCAGATGACCAGCCACCTGACGCATCAGCAACTGATCGATATCCGACGAAAGGCTGCCAGCCCAACGACCGTCGGTCGCCGCTTGCAGGCTGCCGTCGGGTTGACGTTGCAACAGGGTTTCGCGTTGCAGGTAATCGGCCACTACCACTGGCCCCAGCAAAACCGCCATGCCCGCGCTTTGCGCAGGCTGAACCGGACTTCCACTGTCCAGTTGATACAGCGACACCGGCTGGTGAACGCTGCAACCCGCCAGGCCAAGAACGCCGGCGAGCAACAAAATAAGGGGGCGTAGAGCAGTCATCATCCCGTCCAGGTGGCCGCCACAAGGCTGACCACAGTGAAAATACTCAATAAATATGAAGAACGCTCGGCCACGCCGGCGCTTGAAAGGCCATATCATCCGTGAATATGCGTTCCGACTCCAGCGCCAAAGCGTCGATCTACGCGTTTAATCGCAGATCGAACGCTCTAGGAAGGCGTTCTCGCCTAATTGAGGTTTTCGACGAGCAGCGCATCGACCCGTTGGAAGCCCCGCGGGAGTTTGTTTCCGCGCCGTCCACGCTCACCTTTGTAGTGCTCGAGGTCGTCGGCTTTCAGTGACAGAGTCCGTTTGCCAGCCTGCAACACCAGGGTGGCGCCTTCCGGCAGAACGGCGATGTCCGTGACATATTCTTCGCGACTGGCCACGCGCTCACCGGAAATACCGATGATCTTGTTGCCTTTGCCCTTACCTAATTGTGGCAGATCACTGATTTTGAAGATCAGCAGGCGACCTTCGGTCGTGACCGAGGCCAGCCAGTTCTGCTCACGATCGGCGACAGGGCGCGGCGCGATGACCTTGGCGTTGTTCGGCAAGCTCAACAGCGCTTTGCCGGCCTTGTTCTTCGCTTGCAGGTCTTCACCTTTGACCACGAAGCCGTAACCGGCATCGGAGGCAATAACGTACAGCGCATCGTCTTCGGGCATCAGCACGCATTCGAATGAAGCGCCCGGTGGCGGCGTCAGACGGCCGGTCAACGGTTCGCCCTGACCACGGGCCGACGGCAAGGTATGCGCAGCGACCGAATAGCTGCGGCCGGTGGAGTCGATGAACACGGCAAACTGGTTGGAGCGCCCCGCCGCCGAGGTCTTGAAGCCATCGCCGGCCTTGTACGACAGACCGGTGGCGTCGATGTCATGGCCCTTGGCCGAACGCACCCAGCCTTTTTCCGACAGCACGACAGTGACTTTCTCGTTCGGCAGCAGGTCGTGCTCGCTCAACGCCTTGGCTTCGGCGCGCTCGACGATTGGCGAGCGGCGGTCGTCGCCGTAGGTTTCGGCGTCTTTGAGCAGCTCGGTGCGCACCAGTTTCTTCAGCTTCGCTTCGCTGCCCAGCAGGGCTTGCAGCTTGGCTTGTTCCTTGAGCAGTTCGTCCTGCTCGTCGCGCAGCTTCATCTCTTCCAGTCGCGCCAACTGGCGCAAGCGGGTGTCGAGGATGTAGTCGGCCTGGATCTCGCTGAGGGCGAAACGCTCGATCAGCTTGGCTTTCGGATGCTCCTCGGTACGGATGATGTGAATCACTTCATCCAGGTTGAGGTAGGCAATCAGCAAACCATCCAACAGGTGCAGGCGACGCTCGACCTTGTCGAGGCGGAATTGCAGGCGGCGACGCACGGTCAGCACGCGGAACTCCAGCCATTCGACCAGCAGCGCACGCAGGTTTTTCAGCTGCGGCTTGCCGTCCAGACCGATGATGTTGACGTTGACCCGGTAGGTCGACTCCAGCTCGGTGCTGGCGAACAGGTGCTGCATCAGCGCTTCGTGATCGACGCGGCTGTTGACCGGGATGATCACGATGCGGCACGGGTTTTCGTGGTCGGATTCGTCACGCAGATCGGCGATCTGCGGCGCTTTCGACGGTTTGGCCTGCATCAGCGCGGCGATCTGCTCCAGCACTTTGGCGCCGGAGACCTGATGCGGCAGCGCGGTAACGATGATGTCGCCATCCTCGACGTGGTACACGGCGCGCATGCGCACCGAGCCCTTGCCGGTTTCGTACATTTTCAGCAGGTCGGCACGCGGCGTGATAATTTCCGCTTCGGTCGGATAGTCCGGCCCCTGAATGTGTTCGCAGAGCTGCTCGACCGTGGCTTTCGGCTCATCGAGCAGACGCACGCAGGCGGTGGCGACTTCACGCAGGTTGTGCGGCGGCACGTCGGTGGCCATGCCCACGGCGATACCAGTGGTGCCGTTGAGCAGAATGTTCGGCAGGCGCGCTGGCAACACCAGCGGTTCCTGCAGGGTGCCGTCGAAGTTCGGCCCCCAGTCAGCGGTGCCCTGGCCCAGTTCGCTGAGCAGCACTTCGGAATAGCGCGACAGCCGCGCTTCGGTGTAACGCATGGCGGCGAAGGACTTGGGATCGTCCGGCGCACCCCAGTTGCCCTGGCCGTCGACCAGCGTGTAGCGATAGCTGAACGGCTGCGCCATCAGCACCATCGCTTCGTAGCACGCCGAATCGCCGTGGGGGTGGAACTTGCCGAGCACGTCACCGACGGTACGCGCCGATTTCTTGTGCTTGGAATCAGCGTCCAGCCCCAGTTCGCTCATGGCGTAGACAATACGCCGCTGTACCGGCTTCAGGCCGTCGCCGATATGCGGCAAGGCGCGGTCCATGATCACGTACATGGAGTAGTTGAGGTAGGCATTTTCGGTGAAGTCAGCCAGCGATCGGCGTTCTACACCGTCCAGGCTGAGATCAAGGGAGTCGCTCATGCGGGCCTCATCGGTTCGTTGTCTGGCGCAGCAGCATGGTGCCACCGCGCTGGGTAAATTCAAGTCTGTTCAGGGCGCTCATGCCGAGCAGCACCTGATCGCCATGCAGCCCCGGCGCCACCAGTGCGCGGACATCCCGCAGGACGATGTCGCCCAATTGCAGGCGGGCAATCTTCGTTCGATAGCCCTGGCTCAGGCCATTGGCCGTGCTCAGGGTCACGCCGAAACCTTCTTGCAGCTTCAAACGCTTGGCCAGATCCGCCGGGATCGCCACATCGGTGGCGCCGGTATCGAGCATGAACTCGACCGGTTCGCCGTTGATCTGGCCACTGGCGACAAAATGCCCTTGGGCATTGCTCGCCAGTTTCACTTCGATAAAACCTTCGCCCTGCTCCGACGTAACCACGATGTTCGGATTCTGCTGGCGCTGCTCCCACTGCCCAAAAAACTTCGTCGCAAGAAACAACGCCGCGCACCAGGCGAGGATCATCAACACCCGACCGGCACGCTTGCCCGGTGGCTGCTGGCTCATGGCCTGGCACTCCAGCCACCGTCCGGCGCGGCAAAGCGCCAGACCACCGGGCGGACTTCGCCATCAGCACGCGGGCCAAAATTGTTGTCGACGCCGATCCACGCACCTTCGGCATCAATGATCAGCGCTTCCTCCAGTCCGTAGTTCTGCGAGTAGCGACGTTTTTCCTGCAACAGTTCGCCGGCATACGACCAGCACTGCTCGACCTTGGCCGTCTGCGCATCGCGACGGCATATCTCGAAAGCGTTGCGTTCAAGGGTAAACAGCTTGCCGTTGAACAAGGAAATGTCGGAAAAGTCGCGATGAACCGCTTTCGCCTTGGGAAACTGTGGCGGCTGCATCTCCTTGCCGCCCTCACTGAGCAGCACGCAGCGACCGTCACAATCCCACACCGTCTGCTGGCGCTTGATCAGCAGCAAACCACGTTTTTGCCGTTCGGCGGCCAGCCATATCTGATCACCGGCCGGGTTGATCGCCAGGCCTTCGAAGATCGAATTGAACTTGAGCAGCAGGCCGCTCGCCCGCGCTTCGCGCACCAGCAGCGGCGAGATTTTCAGCCAGTTCGCCGGGCCACTGACAGGCACCTGCAACACCGCCGCATGGGCCTCACTGACGATGTAGCGATTGCCTACGCTGTCGCAACTGATGCCTTCGAAATCCAGATCGCCCCCACGAATGAACGACGCCGCCCAGGTACGCGAACTCAAGCCCCACGGCAGGCCGCTCTCCGGCACAGGCGGCACGTCGATGTGCACGGTTTGCGCCTGCCAGACCGGATCGCGGGTATCGAGCCGATAGATCTGCTCGTCATCGCGATCGGAAACCGTCCACAGCTCATTGCCGCACATGGCCAGACCCGACAGGTTACCGCCGCGCATGCCTTCGACCGGGTGTTCGGAAAGCAGCCGCAATTGTTGCAGCGGCTCGGCCGACACGCTCAGCGCACTCAGCAGCAACGCACCCGCCAAGGCCCAGCCAAACTGCATCAGGCCAGCACCTCGGCGAGGTTGCCTTTGGATTCCAGCCAGGATTTGCGGTCACCGGCGCGTTTCTTCGCCAGCAGCATGTCCATCATTTCCGAGGTTTCGGCGAAGTCTTCGCCCAGCGTCAACTGCACCAGACGCCGAGTGTTCGGGTCCATGGTGGTTTCACGCAGTTGCGGCGGATTCATTTCGCCCAGACCCTTGAATCGGGTGACCTGCGGCTTGCCGCGTTTCTTCTCGGCCACCAGGCGATCGAGAATACCGTCGCGCTCGGCCTCGTCGAGGGCGTAGTAAATCTCTTTGCCGAGGTCGATACGGTAAAGCGGCGGCATCGCCACATAGACGTGACCGGCATCCACCAGCGGGCGGAAGTGCTGGACGAACAGCGCACACAACAAAGTGGCGATGTGCAGACCGTCGGAGTCGGCGTCGGCGAGGATGCAGATCTTGCCGTAGCGCAGCTGGCTCATGTCCGCCGCGCCCGGATCGACGCCGATGGCCACGGCGATGTTGTGCACTTCCTGGCTGGCGAGCACTTCGCTGCCGTCGACTTCCCAGGTGTTGAGGATCTTGCCGCGCAACGGCAGGATAGCCTGGAACTCCTTGTCCCGCGCCTGTTTGGCCGAACCGCCGGCGGAGTCACCCTCGACCAGGAACAGCTCGGAACGCATCGGGTCCTGCCCGGCGCAGTCAGCCAGTTTGCCTGGCAGCGCCGGACCTTGGGTGACGCGTTTGCGCTCGACTTTCTTGCTCGCCTTGAGACGGCGGCCGGCGTTGTTGATCGCCAGTTCGGCCAGGGCCAGACCGGTCTCCGGGTTGGCGTTGAGCCACAGGCTGAAAGCGTCTTTCACCACACCGGAGACGAACGCCGCCGCTTCACGGGAAGACAGACGCTCTTTGGTCTGGCCGGAGAATTGCGGCTCCTGCATTTTCATCGACAAGACGAAAGCGATGCGCTCCCAGACGTCTTCCGGCGCGAGTTTCACGCCGCGCGGCAGCAGGCTGCGGAATTCGCAGAACTCGCGCATCGCATCGAGCAGGCCCTGACGCAGGCCGTTGACGTGCGTACCGCCCTGAGCGGTCGGGATCAGGTTGACGTAGCTTTCCTGCACCGCGTCGCCGCCTTCCGGCAGCCACAACAGTGCCCAGTCGACCGCTTCCTTATTACCGGCGAAAGCGCCGCAGAACGGCTCGTTTGGCAGACGTTCGAATTCGCTGACCGCATCGACCAGATAAGAGCGCAGGCCGTCTTCGTAATGCCACTCGACTTTCTCGCCGGTGCCTTTGTCTTCGAAGCTGACCAGCAGCCCCGGGCACAACACAGCCTTGGCCTTGAGCACGTGCTTGAGGCGGCTGATGGAGAATTTCGGTGAGTCGAAGTATTTCGGGTCCGGCGCGAAGTACACGCTGGTGCCAGTGTTGCGCTTGCCGACGGTGCCGACGATTTCCAGCTCGGAGGCCTTGAAGCCGTCCTTGAAGGTCATCTGGTATTCGTTGCCGTCACGTTTGACCCGTACGCGCACTTCGGTCGACAGCGCGTTGACCACGGAAATACCCACGCCGTGCAAGCCGCCGGAGAACTGGTAGTTCTTGTTGGAGAACTTGCCGCCCGCGTGCAGCTTGGTAAGGATCAGTTCAACACCGGACACACCTTCTTCCGGGTGAATGTCGACCGGCATGCCTCGGCCGTCGTCGCTGACTTCCAGCGAATGGTCGGCGTGCAGGATGACCTGCACCGATTTGGCGTGGCCGGCCAGGGCTTCGTCGACGCTGTTGTCGATGACTTCCTGGGCGAGGTGGTTCGGCCGACTGGTGTCGGTGTACATGCCGGGGCGTTTGCGCACCGGGTCGAGGCCCGAGAGGACTTCGATGGCGTCGGCGTTATAAGAACTAGCGCTGGGAGTGGCCATAAGGTCTCGTCGTCAGTCATTCATGAAAGAGGGGCAAGACTTCACAGCGTGGTGAAATCGATTGCCTGATACATATCGGCAGCCATGCCGGCAAAACTCAGCAACGCCGGCAATTGCCCGGCAAAGCCCTGGAAACTGTGGTCGCCGCCAGCCTGAATGCGCAGGGCACAGGCGCGGTAATACTGTTGGGCGAGGCGATAATCCAGCGTTTCGTCGCCGGTTTGCAACCAGACCTGATAACGCTGCGGATCCTGCGGTGCCGGCACTTCCAGCTCAGCCAGCGCCGTGACGTGGCCGTGGGTCAGTTCCCAGGTTTCATCGGTGTAGAGGTTCTTCTGCGTGCCCAGATAACCATCGAACATCCGGTGCGGGCTGACCGCCGGGTTGACCAGCAGGGCTTTCAGGCCATGGCGCTCGGCCAGGTGAGTCGCATAGTAGCCGCCGAGCGAACTTCCCACCAGCAACGGCCGGCCGAGCTCGGCGATTGCCTGCTCGAGCTGACCGATGGCTTCGCGCGGATGGTGATGCAGCGCCGGCACGCGCAATTGCTCGCTCAACCCCAGCCGCTCCATGACCGCGACCAGCTGACAGGCCTTCTTCGAGGCCGGCGCGCTGTTGAAACCGTGGATATAGAGGATCGAACCGGACATTTGAGCTCCCTGGCTGTCGGCGAAAGATAGCGGAGTTTACAGGGAGTCAGAGCAATCGTGGGTGTTTGTGCGGCCGCCTTCGCGAGCAGGTCGAAGCGTCGCACCGGCGCTCCCACAGGGAATCGCGTTTCAATGTGGGAGCGAGCCTGCTCGCGAAGAGGCCCGTATGGTCTCAGTAACCGTTGGAACCGTAATCAACCTGAAAATCGAATCCAGTCACGCGCTCAACCCCGGTTTCCAAACGCCCATCCGGCAACAACCGCAGCCAGCGATACCCCGGCGCCTGCTCGCCCACTTTGAAATCCGCACTGCCCGGCTCGAACTGGATGCACGTCGAAGGCGAAGCCATCAAGCGCACGCCATTGCGTTCGCGATCGATTTGCTGATGCACATGCCCCCATAACACCGCGCGAACCTGTGGGAAGCGATCCAGCACTTCAAAGAACGCTTCCGGGTTGCGCAGGCCGATCGGCTCCATCCACGCGCAGCCGATCGACACCGGATGATGATGCAGGCACACCAGATGATGACGCTCCGGCGCCTCGCTCAGCGCGCGGGCCAGCAGCTGCAACTGATCATCCTGCAGATAACCCGGCACCGAACCCGGCACCGCCGAATCCAGCATCGTCACCCGCCAATTGCCAATATCGACCACCGGCTCCAGTAGCGTGCTTTGCACCGCCGCCTCGGCCATGACCATCGGCTCGTCGTGATTACCGGGAATCCAGCGCGCCGGGGCATTGATCTGCGCGCTCATCTGGCGGAAGGCCTGATACGACTCCAGCGTGCCGTCCTGGGAAATATCTCCGGTCGCCAGCAGCAGATCGATCTGCGCCTGTTGCGCCAACACCAGGTCGATGACCTGTTGCAGGCTCTCGCGGGTCTTCATGCCCAGCAGCTTGCTGTGCGCTTCAGCGAACAGGTGGCTGTCGGACAACTGCACCAGCAGCGCCGGGTCGGCGCTGGTCAATGTCGATACGCTGGGCAAGGCGCTCTCCCGGGGCTAGGCACGCAATGGATGGATGCGGCAATTATGCTGGGGGATGACACAAAGGGGAAACCGTCGAAGCGGACGCAGTTCACAACTAGCGAACGACTTCGTACTCGTGCCCCAGCGCCAGGCAATGGCTCAGCCATTCGCCCAGAAAGACATTGAGCTGGGCCTTTTCGTCAGGCTGGTGCATAGCAGCGTTCGGATAAGGATAGATGCCGCGAAAGCGTCGTGCATGTTCGGCGCTGATCACTTCGGCCATGCGCGCGTCGTGATAGACCTGCACTTCCAGTTGCGGCACCGGTAGCCAAGGCAGGCTGTGTTCCTGGCGCACCTGCAAGGTCGTGGTGTACGGGCAGGTCTGCAGCACTTCGAGGGCGAGCACGCCGAGCATCTGCTCGCCCTGGGTCACAGCGATACGCCGCGCCTCGGGTTCGTTGCGCATGTCCGGCAGCAGTCGCATCAGGCGCGCGTAGTTGGCCTCGCAGGCGGCTTGCAGCCCTACGAGGTCAACCCGATAACGATCGCGCAGCTTGTTTACGACCATAGCCCCCTCACTTCGGCGCGGTTCAGCGCCAGCCACTGCAAGGCGATGATGCTCGCCGCGTTGGCAATCCGTCCGTCACGCACGGCCTGCAAGGCATCTTCGAATGCCCAGACCGTTACGCGAATGTCTTCAGCCTCTTCTTCCAGCCCGTGCAGACCGCCGACACCGTCGCTGCTGCAACGTCCCAGATACAAATGCACGAATTCGTTGCTGCCACCCGGCGAAGGGAAATACTTGGTCATCGGCCACAACGCCTTGATGTCGAGTCCAGCTTCCTCCTGCGCCTCGCGGTGAGCAACTTCTTCCGGTTGCTCATCCTTGTCGATCAGACCGGCGACCAGTTCGACCAGCCACGGGTTGTCGGCCTTGCCCATGGCGCCGACGCGAAACTGCTCGATCAGCACCACTTCATCGCGCTGCGGATCGTAAGGCAGGACGCAAACAGCATCGTGGCGCACGAAGATTTCACGATTGATCTCGCGGCTCATGCCACCGGCGAACAACTCATGGCGCAGGTGCACACGGTCGAGCTTGTAGAAGCCCTCGTAGCATTTTTCGCGCCGCACGATATCGACGGCGGTCGGAATGGCGTTGGCAAAGTCCGTCATAAGCATCCTCTTCACTGCACATCCAATACGAGGTTGCTGTGCGTGACCGGCAACCTCGACTTCGCGCCATCCTAACGCGCCCGCACCGTTTGATGCAGCCCCTTTACCGTCAGCGGGATGGACGGTGACGGTGAAACCCACTCTAATTAGCTTAGTGGCGAACTGACTGCTCCGTTGAGAGTCGAAGCGGTAACTTTTCGCCTTCCCCTGCTTTCGAAAGGACGCCCATGTCGCTTGTCAAAATTGCCTCTGTGGCCGCTATTGCCCTGACTCTGGGCGCTTGTGCCAGCCTGTTCCAGCCCAACTATCGCACGCCGCTGGAAACCACCCGCGACGCCTCGGAACAACTCAAACCCGGCTGTTCCAATCCCGATTGCCCGCTGGTGAACATCGACACCCTGCGTTTCCCGGATGAGCCGGCACTGGACGGCATCATCGAAAAACGTCTGCTGCAAATGACCCGCACCGAGAAGAACGCACCGGTCGCGCCAACCCTGGCCGCCTACCGCGAGCAGTTCCTCGCCAGCGCCGGCCCGCGCAACAGCAGCTATCTGCAAGCGAAAGTACGCGAGCAGCATGACGGACTGGTGATCATCGAGCTGTCGAGCTACCTCGACACCGGCGGCGCCCACGGCACGCCGGGTCGCGGTTTCATCAACTATTCGCGCCAGCAGCACAAGGTGCTGAACCTGTCCGACATGTTGCTGCCGGGTCAGGAAGAGGCATTCTGGAAAGCCGCGCAAGTGGCGCACAACAGTTGGCTGATCAGCACCAAGCTTGATCAGGAGGCGGAATTCGTCGCGAACTGGCCGTTCGTGAAAACCCCGCACGTGGCGCTGACCTACGGTGGCGTGATTCTCAAGTACGACGTGACCACCATCGCGCCTTATGCGCTGGGCCACGTCGAACTGAAGATTCCTTACCCGCGCCTGAACGGCATTCTCAAGCCTGAGCTGTTTCCCGGCCGTAACTGAAGGCCCGGCCCAGCACTAACTGCAACAGCCCTGCCAGCACCAGCGCCGGCAGGGTTGCGCCGACATCCGGATACAGATTCGCCAGCAAGTGGTAGGTGCTCACGCCACCCAGCCACGCCAGCAACGCCGGCCCGCGCAATGCGGCTGAGGCGACCTGAGCACTGCGCTTGCGCAGGATGAAGTGATCCACCAGCACCACGCCGAACAGCGGGGCAAACACCGAGCCGATCAACAGCAGGAAATTCTGGTACTGCGCCAACGGCGCCAGCAGTGCGATCAGCGTGCAGATCACGCCGATGGCCAAGGCCAGGTGCTCGACTTTCAGACGCAACAGAATCCCGCTCGAGACCGCTGCCGAATGTATATCGGCAAAAGCGTTTTCCGACTCGTCGAGCAGAATCAGCAACAGCGGAATGCCCAGACCGGCACCTGCCAAGGCCAGCAGCAGCGCGTTGACTTCACCGCTCGGCGCAAACGCCAGGGTGTAGGCCACGCCAAGGCTCATCAGCCAGAAATTACCGATGAAAAAACCGACAGCCGTGCCACCGAAAACATTCTTCGCGCGTTTGCCGAAACGCGAGTAGTCGGCAATCAGCGGCAGCCACGACAGCGGCATGGCGATGGCAATGTCGAAGCCCACGGCAAACGGCATCGAACCGTCACCGGCGCGCGCCCACAGCGCCGCGAGGTCGGCTTTGGCGAACAGGTTCCAGGTCAGCCACAGGCACGCTGCGAGCAACAGCCAGATGCCCCACTTGCGCAGAATCTGCCGCACGAACGTCAACGGCCCGCTCACCGCGAGCAAGGTCGCCAGTGCGCCGAAAAACAGCGTCCACAGCATCGGATTGGCCCACAGCGAACCTTCGCTGAAGGCGCGGGTGCCGAGCAGGCTGGCGGCATCGCGCATGACGATGATTTCGAACGAGCCCCAGCCGATCAGTTGCAGCAGATTGAGCAGCGCCGGCAGGCTCGCGCCTTTGCTGCCGAGGCTGAGCTTCAGCGCCGCCATCGATGACAGGCCGGTGTCGCTGCCGATCACGCCGACGGCGGCCAGCAACAGCACGCCGACCAGCGTGCCGAGGAAGATCGCCAGCAAAGAACCGGACAGACCCAGGCCCGGCGCGAGCAATGCGCCGGTCTGCAGAACCATCAGGCCGATGCCGAGGGAGAACCACAGGGAAAACAGATCGCGACCGCCGAACACACGCTTTTCAGCGGGGACGGCGAGATCGGGAGAATAAGTGCCGGGTTGAATGCTCAAGGGTGTTATCTCAAAGAGGAGCAGGAAAAAGCTGCAAGCTGCAAGTTAAAAGCGGTACGCGGACTGCTTCTAATCTTGCAGCTTGCAGCTTGTAGCTTGCCGCTTGTGGCTAGATTTTTTTGTACAGCTGGCTGCCTTCCTGTTTGAACCGCTCGGCCTGCTCAGCTAGCCCCTTGGCGACGTCCACATCGACCGCGTCGATGCGCTGGTTGGCCGCATACTCGCGGACTTCCTGGGTGATCTTCATCGAGCAGAATTTCGGCCCGCACATCGAACAGAAATGCGCGACCTTGGCCGAATCCTTCGGCAGGGTTTCGTCGTGGTAGGAACGTGCGGTGTCCGGGTCCAGACCGAGGTTGAACTGGTCTTCCCAGCGGAATTCGAAACGCGCCTTGCTCAGTGCGTTATCACGGATCTGCGCGCCCGGGTGTCCCTTGGCCAGGTCCGCTGCGTGCGCGGCGATCTTGTAAGTGATGATTCCGGTCTTCACGTCATCCTTGTTCGGCAGGCCCAAGTGCTCCTTCGGCGTCACGTAGCAGAGCATCGCGCAACCGAACCAGCCGATCATCGCCGCACCGATACCCGAGGTGATGTGGTCGTAGCCCGGCGCAATGTCGGTCGTCAGCGGGCCGAGGGTGTAGAACGGCGCCTCGTCGCAGCATTCGAGCTGCTTGTCCATGTTCTCTTTGATCAACTGCATCGGCACGTGGCCCGGGCCTTCGATCATGCATTGCACGTCGTGTTTCCAGGCGATCTTGGTCAGCTCGCCGAGGGTTTCCAGTTCGCCGAATTGCGCTTCGTCGTTGGCGTCGGCAATCGAGCCGGGACGCAGGCCATCGCCCAGCGAGAAGCTGACGTCGTAGGCCTTCATGATTTCGCAGATTTCGTCAAAGTGGGTGTAGAGGAAGTTCTCTTTGTGGTGCGCCAGGCACCACTTGGCCATGATCGAGCCGCCACGGGAAACGATGCCGGTGACGCGTTTGGCGGTCAGCGGCACGTAACGCAGGAGCACGCCGGCGTGAATGGTGAAGTAGTCGACGCCCTGCTCGGCTTGCTCGATCAGCGTGTCGCGGAACAGCTCCCAGGTCAGGTCTTCAGCGACGCCGTTGACCTTCTCCAGCGCCTGATAGATCGGCACGGTACCGATCGGCACCGGCGAGTTACGAATGATCCACTCGCGGGTTTCGTGAATGTGTTTGCCGGTGGACAGGTCCATCACCGTGTCCGAGCCCCAGCGAATGCCCCAGGTCAGTTTCGCCACTTCTTCTTCGATCGAAGAGCCCAGCGCGCTGTTGCCGATGTTGCCGTTGATCTTCACGAGGAAGTTACGGCCGATGATCATCGGCTCCAGTTCGACGTGGTTGATGTTGGCCGGAATGATCGCGCGGCCACGGGCGATTTCCTCGCGGACGAACTCCGGGGTGATTTCTTGCGGAATGCTTGCGCCGAAGCTGTGGCCAGCGTGTTGCTGCTTGAGCAGGCCGGCCGCGCGGGCCTCTTGCAGTTTCATGTTTTCGCGGATGGCGACGTACTCCATCTCGGCGGTGATGATGCCTTTGCGCGCGTAGTGCATCTGGCTGACGTTGGCCCCGGCCTTGGCCCGGCGCGGGTTGTTGACGTGGGCAAAACGCAGTTTGGTCAGCTCGGCATCGGCCAGACGCTGCTGGCCGAAGTTCGAACTCAGGCCCGGCAGGCGCTCGGTGTCGCCACGGTCATCGATCCACGCCGAACGCACATCGCCGAGGCCTTTGCGCACATCGATGACCACGTTTGGATCGGTGTACGGGCCGGAGGTGTCGTAGACGGTAACCGGCGCGTTGATCTCGCCGCCGAAATCGGTCGGGGTTACATCGAGGCTGATTTCGCGCATCGGTACGCGAATGTCCGGGCGCGAGCCCTGAACGTAGACTTTTTGCGAACGGGTGAACGGCTTGACCGATTGCTCGTCGACCTTGGCCGAGTCACTCAGGTTGATCGCGTTTTTTTCTTTTGTTGTCATCACGGGCTCTCCAGACAGCATCCAGCAGTGGATTGTCGGAGCAGAACCTGAAAGGCACGGACGCACCAGGACCGGTGCTGTGCATTCGTCATGAGCGTTCGATTGTCGAACAATATCCCGGACGAAGCACAAGAGGACTCGCCGGGTGACGAGAAATCTTGTTCCCTACGCAGGCGCTAACCTGATCAGGTTCAACGGGATCCGAAATTATTCGATCTCAGCCTCATAGCAAGGCACCCCGACAAGAACCCGGCCAGTCTAGACACAACCACCGAGGAACGCCAACACCGCAGCGAACGCCATGATGAATGGCGTAAATACACAGGCTGGCCGATTGTTGCCGGAGCAATGCGCAACTACACTCGCTTGGCCTGCTGAGCCTTGACGCTGCGCGGGCTGCGCCTTACCTTTGGCGCCCGGATTACTTCCATAATATTCATGCTAGGGATCGCCTCATGCTGCGCAAACTTTCACTGGCTGTTGCCGTGTCCTGTGCGTCCAACACAATGGCCTGGGCAGCGGAAGCACCCTTGTCGACCAAAACCGATCTGGTCAGCGTCTATCAGGAAGCGGTCGACAACAACGCCGACCTCGCGGCGGCCCGCGCCCAGTATGGCGCACAGAAAGAAGTGGTGCCGCAGGCCCGCGCCGGTCTGCTGCCGAACCTGTCCGGTGGCGCCGAAGTCGCCGACGTGCGCACCTCGATCGACCAGCCTTCGGCCATCGCCAACCGCAGCGCGCATTCCTATCAGGCGACCCTCGCGCAGCCGCTGTTCCGCGCCGATCGCTGGTTCCAGTATCAAGCGGCGAAGGACGTCAACGAGCAGGCCGCTCTGCAGCTGTCGGCCACCGAGCAGAACCTGATCCTGCAGAGCGCTGAAAGCTACTTCAACGTGCTGCGCAGCCAGGACAATCTCGCCTCGACCAAGGCTGAAGAAGCGGCGTTCAAGCGTCAGCTCGACCAGTCCAACGAGCGTTTCGATGTCGGCCTCTCGGACAAGACCGACGTGCTGCAATCGCAAGCCAGTTACGACACCGCGCGAGCCAACCGCATCGTCGCCCAGCGTCAGGTCGATGATGCGTTCCAGGCGTTGATCACCCTGACCAACCGTCAGTACAACTCGATTCAGGGCATCGTCCATACGCTGCCGATCCTGCCGCCAGCGCCCAACGATGCGAAATCCTGGGTCGACACGGCAGCGCGGCAGAACCTCAACCTGCTCGCCAGCAACTACGCGGTCAGCTCTGCCGAGCAGACACTCAAGCAGCGCAAGGCCGGCCACTTGCCGACCCTCGACGCCGTGGCGAAATACGAGAAAGGCGACAACGACGCCCTCGGCTTCGCCAACCCCAACTCGTTCGGCGCGCCTTATGGCGGCAACGTCGAGCAGAGCACCCTGGGCCTGCAACTGAACATCCCGATCTACAGCGGCGGGCTGACCAGTTCGCAAGTGCGCCAGTCCTATGCGCAACTGGATCAGAGCGAACAGCAGCGCGAATCGCTGCGCCGGCAAGTGGTGGAAAACACCCGCAATCTGCACCGCGCGGTGAACACCGACGTCGAGCAGGTGCAGGCGCGCCGCCAATCGATCATCTCCAACCAGAGCGCGGTGGAAGCCACGGAAATTGGTTATCAGGTCGGCACACGCAACATCGTCGACGTGCTCGACGCGCAGCGCCAGCTGTACACCTCGGTGCGCAACTACAACAATACCCGCTACGACTACATCCTCGACAACCTGCGCCTGAAGCAAGCGGCAGGGACGCTGAACCCGGGCGATCTGGAAGACCTGCGGCGCTATCTGAAAGCCGATTACAACCCGGACAAGGATTTCCTGCCGCCGGATCTGGCGTCGGCGGCTGAAGCGCAGCTCAAGGCCCGGCCTTAAACAATCTGGATGAATCCCCTGTGGTGAGGGGATTTATCCCCGTTCGGCTGCGCAGCAGTCGTAAATCCTGCTTGCCAGATCTGACTGAATCACCGCGTCGAATGGTTTTGGGGCTGCTTCGCAACCCAGCGGGGATGAATCCCCTCACCACAGTAATATTCCAAGCGACTATTGGATCAGCCGCGCCAGACCATCCAGCCAAAGGTGCGGCCATGAAAAATCTGGAATGAATCCCCTGTGGCGAGGGGATTTATCCCCGTCCGGCTGCGCAGCAGTCGTAAATCCTGCTTGTCAGATCTGACTGAATGACCACGCTGAATGGTTTCGGGGCTGCTTCGCAACCCAGCGGGGATGAATCCCCGTCCGGCTGCGCAGCAGTCGTGAATCCTGCTTGCCAGATCTGACTGAATCACCGCGCTGAGTGGTTTCGGGGCTGCTTCGCAACCCAACGGGGATAAATCCCCTCGCCACAGTAAGGCCCGGCCATGAACAATCTGGAATGAATCCCTGTGGTGAGGGGATTTATCCCCGTTCGGCTGCGCAGCAGTCGCAATAGCGGTGGACACGGTTTTTCTGAATGACCGCGTTGAATGGTTTGGGGCTGCTCCGCAACCCAGCGGGGATAAATCCCCTCACCACAGTAATATTCCAGGCGACTAGTGGATCAGCCGCGCCAAGCCATCCAGCAGCCGCTGCAATGCGCCCTGATTGCGCCGCATCACCGCCAGCCCGGCCTCGGCCATGCGCTGCGCATCACGGGGCAGTTCGAACAAACGCTGCACCTCGACTGCGAGGCCTTCGGCATCATCCACTTCGGCCAATGCCCCGCCTTCACGCAATTGCGCAGCGATGTCGAGGAAGTTGAACAGGTGCGGGCCGCTGAGTACCGGTTTCGCCAGCGCGGCGGGTTCGAGCAGGTTGTGCCCGCCGTTCGGCACCAGACTGCCGCCGACAAAAGCGCTGTCGGCCAAGGCATAGAGAAACAGCAACTCACCCATCGTGTCGCCGAGCAGCACGCTCGTCTGCGCATCGACATTAGCCCCGGTCGAGCGACGTACCGTGGCGAAACCTTCGCGCTGACACAGGTCGAACACCGAATTGAAACGCTCGGGATGACGCGGTACCAGAATCAGTAACGCATCCGGATGATTGGCCAACAGACGACGATGGGCGTCCAGCACCACTTCGTCTTCGCCTTCGTGAGTGCTTGCGGCGATCCATACCGGGCGATCCTGCGCCTGCCACTGGCTGCGCAGTTCGGCTGCACGCTCCAGCAGTTGCGGGTCGATGGTCAGGTCGAACTTGATCGAACCGGTGACTTCAACCGTCTCTGGGCGCGCGCCGAGATCACGGAAGCGCTGGGCCTCGGCTTCGGTCTGCACGGCCAACAGGCTCATCTCGGCGAGCATCGGCGCGGTGAGTTTGTTGAAGCGGCCATAGCCTTTGGCGGAACGCTGCGACAATCGCCCATTGGCCAGCGCCACCGGAATTCCGCGCTTGGCACATTGATGAATATGGTTGGGCCACAGCTCGGTTTCCATGATCACCGCAAGCCTAGGCTGTACGCGATCGAGAAAGCGTGCAGCGGCGCACGGCAAGTCGTACGGCAGATAGCAGTGCTGGATGCGCGGCTCATTGGCGAACAGTGCCTGAATCCGCTCTGAACCGGTCGGGGTCATGCAGGTCACGGTGATTGGCATGGCCGGGTAGCGCTCGAGCAAGGCGCGGATCATCGGCGCGGCGGCAATGCTTTCGCCCACCGACACCGCGTGCACCCAGATGCCACCGGGCTGCAGGGTCGGCATGCCAAGCGTGAAGCGCTCGCCAATGCGTTTGGCATACGCCGGCGCCTTGCGCGCGCGCAGCCACAACCGAATCGCCACCAATGGCAGCCCCAGGTAAAACAGCACGGTGTAGAGAGTTCTATTCATGGCGGCGGAGTTTATCGGCTTTTGTCACCGATCGCCCGCAAGTGCACGGCAAAACGTTCCGCCAGCCAGCGTGCGGCCGGACCGAGCGGTTCGTCGCGGCGCCAGACCAGCTCCACCACCAGCGCTGGCGGCGTCCACTCACTGTCGAGTTCAATCATCTGGCCCTGATACGCCGAGTACTGCACAACGTGACGCGGCAGCCAGGCCCAGCCAAGGTCGCGCACCAGCCATTCAGACATCACGTAGAAGCTGTCGGCACGCCATACCTGCGGGCTGGCCGGCTCGTTGCCGGGATAGACGCTGGTCTGCGTCGACATCAACAGTTGCCGGTGCTGCGCCAGTTGCTGGCAGGTCACGTAAGCCTGCTGCGCCAGTGGATGATTGACGCCGCACACCGTGACCATCTCGACACGACCGAGTACGCGACGCTCGAGGGCTTCGGGAATTTCATCGTGATAGAACAGCAAGCCGAGATCGGCGCGGCGCTCGACCAGTTTGCGCGCGACCTCGCCTTGGGCGGCGCTGGTCAGTTGCACTTCCAGGCTGGGAAACTGCTCGGCCAGTTCGCCGAAACTTTCCACCAGCGCCTGATAGGGCATCGCCTCGTCCTGGGCCACACGCAACTGCGCCTCCTGGCCGCGCAGCATGGCCATGGCCCGGCCGTTGAGGCGCTCGCACTGGCGCAACACCTCGCGGGCCTCTTCCAATAACGCCTCGCCCGCCTCGGTGAGACTCGGCTGACGGCCGCTGCTGCGCTCGAACAGGCTCACGCCCAGATCCTCTTCGAGCATCGCAACGGCGTTGCTGATCGCCGATTGCGCCTTGCGTTGCCGACGCGCCACGGCGGAAAACGAGCGCTGTTCGGCAACCTCTACAAATACGCGCAATTGTTCGAGATTCCATTGCATGCTTGTTTCCAGCCCATCTTCAAAACAGATAGGTAATGATTTTACCCCATCTCAGCAATCCCTAAAATGTCACCTCAGCAAGCGACGATTTATTTGAGGATCGAAATCATGAACGCCTACGTCTATCTGGCCATCGCCATCTGCGCCGAAGTGATCGCCACCGTTTCGATGAAAGCGGTCAAAGGCTTCAGCACACCTCTGCCATTGATGTTGATCATCGTCGGCTACGGGATCGCATTCTGGATGCTGACGCTGGTGGTGCGCACCGTACCGGTGGGCGTTGCCTACGCGGTCTGGGCCGGGATGGGCATTGTCATGGTCAGCGTCGCGGCTCTGTTTATTTACGGGCAGAAGCTCGATGTACCGGCCATGCTCGGGATGGCGTTGATTGTGCTGGGTGTCGTTGTGATCCAGCTGTTTTCGAAAACTGCCGGGCATTAAAAAGCAGCAGCAAGCTTCAAGCGGCAAGCCGCAAGCATTGCTGATTTGCTGGTCCGGGTTGCAGCTTGCAGCTTGAAGCTTGAAACTTGCGGCTTCTTCAAGCTCCGAGGTCGCTGCATGCCATCCGTTATTTCCACCGACGTTCTGATTGTCGGCGCTGGTGTCGCCGGCCTCTGGCTGAATGCGCGCCTGCGCGGTCAGGGTTTCTCGACCGTGCTGGTGGAAAGCGCCAGCCTCGGTGGCGGGCAGAGCGTGAAGTCCCAGGGCATCATCCACGGCGGCGCCAAGTACGCGCTGCATGGCGCGCTGACCGGTGCCTCCGAAGCCATCGCCGACATGCCGCGCCGCTGGCGCGAGGCGCTGGCCGGCAATGGCGAGCTGGACTTGTCCGGCGTGCGCCTCCTGTCCGAAGCCCATTACCTATGGTCGCCAGGCACTCTGGCCGGCAACCTCACCAGTTTCTTCGCCAGCAAAGCCGTGCGTGGCCGGGTCGATCAGGTCAAGGGCGACGAACTGCCGCCGGCCCTGCAAGACAAGCGCTTCAAGGGCAAGGTCTATCGCCTCGCCGAACTGGTGGTGGATGTCCCGAGCCTGATCCAGCGTCTGGCCGAGCTGGCCGGTGACGGTTTGCTCGCCGGTAAGGTGATCGAGCCGCTGCTGGAAGCCGGTGTGCTGGTCGGGCTGAAAGTCGATGGTCGCGAAATCCGCGCCCAGCGCATCGTTCTCAGCGCCGGCGCTGGTACCGCCGAATTGCTCGAAGCCTTGGGCCTGAGCCGGCCGGCCATGCAACGCCGGCCGCTGCACATGATCCTCGCCAAAGGCCCCGGCCTGAAACCGCTGTACGCGCACTGCCTGGGCGGCGGCACCAAGCCGCGCATCACCGTGACCACGCATCCGGCGGCTGACGGCCAGTGGGTCTGGTACATGGGCGGCGACATCGCCGAAAGCGAAGGCGTGGCTCGCGAGCCGGCAGAACAGATTGCCACGGCGCAAAAGGAAATCGCCCAGCTGCTGCCGTGGATCGACCTCAGCACCACGCAATGGGCCACCCTGCGCGTCGACCGCGCCGAGCCGCTGCAGACTGGCCTGACCCGCCCGGACAACGCGTTCCTAGCCGAGGAAGGCCGCTTGCTCGTCGGCTGGCCGACCAAACTGGCACTGGCGCCGGACTTCGCCGACCGCGTCATCGCTTCGCTGCAACACGACGGCATTCAGCCGCAAGCGACTGAGCCGTTGCCGCCGCTACCGAAACCGCCGCTCGGCGTACCCGCGTGGGAGCAACTGCTGCCATGACCATCGCCACTCTGCACGATCTGCATCGCCCGTTGGGCAGCACCGGCCTGACGGTTTCCCCGCTGGGCCTGGGCACGGTCAAACTCGGCCGTGACCAGGGGGTGAAATACCCCAACGGCTTTCAGATTCCCGGCGACGACGAGGCGCGCATGCTGCTGCGCCAGGCGCGCGACCTGGGCATCAACCTGATCGACACGGCACCGGCCTATGGTCGCAGCGAAGAACGCCTCGGCCCGCTACTGCGCGGTCAGCGACAGGATTGGGTGATCGTCAGCAAGGTCGGCGAAGAGTTTGCCGACGGCGTATCGCGTCACGACTTCAGCGCCGCGCACACGCGGATGTCGGTCGAGCGCAGCCTGCAACGTCTGGAAACGGATTTTATCGATCTGGTCCTCGTGCACTCGGACGGCAATGACAAGGTCATTCTTGAGCAGGAAGAGGTCTACGCCACCCTCGCGACGTTGAAGGCCGAGGGCAAGATCCGCGGCTTCGGTTTTTCCGGCAAAACCGTCGAAGGCGGCTTGAAAGCGTTGGAGCAAGGCGACTGCGCGATGGTCACCTACAATCTGAACGAACGAAACGAAAAAGCGGTCATTGACTATGCTGCTGCCCACGGCAAAGCCATTCTGGTGAAAAAAGCCCTGGCCAGTGGTCATGTCTGTCTGAGTCCGGGAGTCGATCCGGTGCGCGCCAGCTTCGAGTTGCTGTTCACTCAGCCCGGCGTCGCCAGTGCTATTGTCGGCACGATCAATCCGCTGCACCTCGCCCATAACGTAGCGACCGTTGCCCAGGTCCTGCGTGGTCACTGACGCCGCCCCGCGGCCTTAAGCAGGAGCCGATATGCCGCGCACGCTCATCCGCAAGAACCCGAGCAACTTCAAGACGCTGCCGCTGTTCGTCGAAGCCACGCCCGAAGGCCTGAGCTACCAGAGCGTCGGCATGCCGCTGAACTTCGCCCAGACTCTGCAACGACGCAAACCGGTCAGCGTCGCCGACAGCGAGCGCTTTGCCGTCGAATTAGCCAACCTCGGCGTATCCGTGCGCCTGACCCTGCATTGGCAGAACCGCGATTATTGGGTGCTGGTGCGCCAGCGTCGGCAGGATCGCGGCGATGTCGTGCTGAAGCTGATTTCCGGCTACGTGCCGGCCCATGAATTGAATATCCCGCTGCACACGGCGATTCAGGAAATTGCTGAAGAGTGCCTGCTGGAAACCCCGGAAGGCTGGCTCGGCGGGCGCTTCAACGACACCTGGCTGCCAGCGCCCTACTCCGCGGCCCTGCATTATCGCGAGGCGCTGCCGTTTCGCCTGTCGCCGCTGTCCGGCTCGGCGCGTCCGGTACGCTGCGCCAACCTGCAACTGCTGGAACGGCCACGGGCCTACGTGCATTTGCCGACCGCGTCACTGCAATTGATCTACGACTTGCGCCTGGAAGTGCCCAAGGAAGCCAAATCCCTGAGCCTGTTTCATGTCGATGAACGCCTGGAGGGCGATCAACTGGTGGCGCGGCTGGACCGCAAGCGTCCGGATCTGTATCTGATGCCACTCAAGGACGGCGCGCCAACCGCGGAGCTGTTCACCCTCAAACGCGACAAGCTGATACCGGCGAGCACCCGCGGCATTCACCTGGCTGAAAGCTTCGCTACGCAGCAAGGCTGGGTCGTGCATGACGAACGCATTCGCTGGAAGGACTGGCTGGTGCAACAAGGCCTGCAACCGGCCAAGGCACCGCGCACGGGTCTCAAACAATTGAGCATCAAGGCACTGCGCCTGGTCGGGCTGGGCAGGAAGCGCGCGAGCCGATAACCCCTAGCGGCGACGATCCCACCAAGTGCGCAACTTCGCGAAGAAATGGAAGTAACGGTTTTCGCGCTTGCCCATGCCACGCTTGGGTGAGAACGACTCTTCGGCAAATGCGCCAGTGATTCGAACGCGCGACGCCTGGATCGGCAACGTGCAGACCTTGGCGCCTGCCTCGAGCAGGGCGTATTTGAGCAAGCGCTCGGAATGCAGCTTGCGGCCGGTCGCCTTGCAGAAATCGAAGATGCGCTCGATGCGTTTGCCATAGGCGATATACGTATCGCGCCCGCATACGGCGAACCGATCATTCAGACCACCCCACCACTGCCAGTCCGGGATATAGACGTTGTGCCGTCGCGCTTCGGCGTGGTTGAACAGGTAGCCCGGCAGCGGCGTGTGGAAGAAATTGTCCGGCCGCACGAACACAACGAAATCCGGATTGAAGGATTCGATCTCGGTGGTAACGGTGTGCAATGAGTTGAGCTGATAAATCAGGTTGCGCAGCGACGCATAGTCGTCGGCCCAGGTATCACCCTGCGCCTTGACCTGCTCGAAATCCCAGCGCTCCAGCACACCTTCAGTCGAGGTGAGCGCGCCGGTCATCGATTCGAAGGGCTGGTAGTTGTCAGCCGCCAGCTCGCCTTTCTCGCCGGAGCGCGAATTCTGCACTTCATCGACTTTATACAGATGATAAAAGCACTCGACCTCGCTGCCCGCAGGCAACTGCGCGAGTACGTTCTGTTCGATTGAAGGGAAGCAGATCGGCGAATTTCTCGGAATTCCGAAAAACGCCACGGCAATTTTCACCACTCGATTGCACCTATGAAGAAATGATTCGGCCCGGCAGGCACCTGACTGCGGCGTGGTTTATTTGCGTTTGAACAGTTTCTGCCACCAGCGTCGGGGTTGCAGCGGCACGACAATGACATTGGACTTTTGCAACCAGTCCCGCTCGTAATCCCAGGCATGGCCACCCCACAGTTTCCCCGCTTCGTTGGAGAAACCCAGGGTCATCAGCTGATAGGTATAACCGAGATGCCCGCGCAGCCAGTCGAGCAGCACCAGCGTGTTGAAGCCGGTGGAGGGGCCGACGTAGCGCTTGCCGCCCGGGCGGTCGACCGGGTAGTTCCACAGCGGCGGCAACGGTATGCGATCCCAGTACATGGCCACGCGCGGCATCGGGCACATCGGCGCTGCGCAACCCACGAGCATGGTGAAGCAGCGCTCGCCCGCGCGGTCGAACAGTCGCTGTACATCCTGGTTGCCGGGCAGCCCGAAGAAATAGGCGTCGGGCGCGTTGTAGCCGTGCACGAAGAGATTGACGCTTTGCTCGTTGAGCAGCGACGCCTTGATGCAGTGATTGAAACTGACGACGACGTCATCAGCGCCGATATTCAGCGCTGCGAAATCTGCTGCGGTAATCGCGGGATTATTAGCGATCAATACCACCCGCGCCGCACGGCTGAGGCATTCGCGCAGGGCTTCGGGCAAAGCCTGCAAAACCGACTGGTCACCACCGGGCAGCGCATCCAGCGCCATGTATTCGTCCGTCATTCAGACCGGCACCTTCATGCCGTAACGCAGCTTGACCCAGAACCGAGTGAAAGCCGACGGTGGCTGCCATGGACGCATCTCGCGCTGGATGGCCTCGGCGAGTGCCTGACCGACCCGCGCAAACGAATAGCGACTCTCGGCAAACGCCTGGCCGTTGCTGGCGATGCGTTGCGCCAGCTCGGGGTCGTCCTGCAGCATCTTGATTTTGGCCACCGCCTCGTCTGCGCTGCGATAGAACACGGTGTTGTGCATGTCTTCGAAACCAAGCAAGCGGTCTTCCTCGCCCTGGCTCCAGGCCAGCAGCACACAGCCGCACGCCATGGCTTCGAAGTTCTTGATCATGAACTCGTTCATGCCGATATCGGCGCTGACGAAGATTTTGATGCGATTGAGCGTTTCGAGGTATTCCGCACCCGATTTGGTGCGAGTCACGAGCATGCCGGTACGCTGCGAAAGGGATTCGAGCATGGCCTTGCGCTCGGCGTACTCAGTGCTTTTCAGGCTGCCGAGGAAGCCGATCGGGATGTCGCGCGCGACGCCGGTGTTGCGCAGCATCTGCTCGTCGTAGCCTTTGGAGACGAACACCGTATCGATGCCTTCCGCCAGCATCTTGCGCGCGACAACAGCGCCGGACACCAAGGCCCGGCAGCTCGGCAAACGGCTATACAGGCGCGAATACACGCCGCGGTATTTACTGGCGGGCATGTAGTTCTGGTAGGCATCGTGCTCGAGAAAGACCAGCCCGGGAATGCACTTGAGCACCCGCAGTTGCGGGGCCAGACGCTTGACCCGGGAGAAAATCACCACGCGGTCAAAGGTCTGGTAATCGACCGAAGCCAGAAAAACGCCGAGGTTCATCTGCTGCTGTTTGCTCAGACGATAGATGAAACACTCATCGCAGTTCTGCTGAACGATGTCGTAGAGCCGGTCAAGTATGACCCGTTGCTCGTCCATCACCAGAAGCATGACTTTCATAGATTAGTCGACCACGTAACATAGGCGGGCAAGCGCAGCGGATTCAAACCTGCCTACATCAACGGAAACGGTGAAATCCCCAAGGCAAAATCCGTTCACACGCGGTACACAACGGCAAAAACTCATCTGATCAGCGACTGCGTATTTTTTCGACAATCGCGGTCGTCGAGCTGTTTTCCACCAGCCCCAACACTTTCACGGTACCGCCATAAGCGGTGACGATATCAGCACCGACAACCTGATCGATGCCGTAATCGCCGCCCTTGACCAGCACATCAGGCTTGACCTCGCGCAGCAGGTTCTCAGGCGTACCTTCCGGGAAACTGATAACCCAATCCACCGCACCGAGGCCCGCCAGAACAGCCATGCGCCGGTCGACACTGTTGATCGGGCGACCAGGGCCTTTCAGGCGACTGACCGAGGCATCGTCGTTGACCGCGACAATCAGTCGATCGCCTTGCGCTCGTGCCTGCTCAAGATAAGTCACATGGCCGGCGTGCAGGATGTCGAAGCAGCCGTTGGTGAAGACAATTCGTTCGTTATGCGCACGGGCGTCGGCAACGGCCAGCACCAATTGCTCAAGACCCAGCACACCACGCTCGGAGCCTTCCTCGCGCTGAATGGCGCGACGCAGCTCCGGGGCGCTGATCGCTGCGGTACCCAGCTTGCCGACGACAATGCCCGCCGCCAGATTGGCCAGCGCCACCGCGTGCGGCAGTTCTTCGCCAGCCGCTATGGCCGCTGCCAACGTGGAAATCACCGTATCGCCTGCACCGGTCACATCGAAGACTTCCCGGGCACGGGCAGGCAAATGCAGTGCTGGATGATCGGGCCGTAACAGCGTCATTCCGTGTTCGCCACGGGTGACCAGCAGCGCCCCGAGATCGAGATCATGCATCAGCGCTGCGCCCTTGCTGACGAGTTCGTGTTCGTCAACGCAACCGCCGACGATGGCTTCGAATTCGCTCAGGTTCGGCGTGATCAGGCTGGCGCCACGATAGATGGAAAAATCCTTGCCCTTCGGATCGGCCAGTACCGGAATGTTTTTCGCCCGTGCCGCCTGAATCAGCGCCTGATGATTTTTCAGCGCGCCTTTGCCGTAATCGGAAAGGACCAGCACCTTGATGCCCTCAAGCAGGTCGTCGACCTGCGAGCCAAGTGCCAACGCGTCGGTGGCAAAGGGTTCTTCGAAGTCGATACGCAGCAATTGCTGGTGCCGACTCATGACCCGCAGCTTGACGATGGTGGGCTGGTGCGCGATGCGCTGGAACAATGCGCGTACGCCGGCCCCCTTGAGACTGTTGCTCAGGCTGTCGGCGGCTTCGTCATCGCCGGTCACGCCGACCAGCGATGCCGGCGCACCCAGCGCGGCAATGTTCAAGGCAACGTTCGCGGCACCGCCCGGGCGGTCTTCGATCTGCTCGACCTTGACCACCGGCACTGGCGCCTCAGGGGAAATCCGTGAGGTTCCGCCATGCCAGTAACGGTCGAGCATGACATCGCCGACCACCAAGACAGGGGCTTGATCGAAACGCGGCATGGACAACTTCATGGAGCAACCCACATACAAAATGAACAGGGGCGCGATATTAACACAGGGTAAAGCGCCGTCCGCCTCAATCTCAAAGGTCGCGGACCCAGAACAGTTCGTGGCGGCGAACAGCCTTGCGGAAAAACTCGTTACTGCCTGTGACAGGCCAGCGACGTCCAGCAAGCACCTGTTGAATGACGCGACGCAACTGCCGCTTGAATCCGAGCGGGCCCTGCAGGTCATGCTCCATGGCCAGCGCCATGGCCTTGTCCAGCTGCACGTCCGCTGACAGCAGCGGACTCCACAAACGGTCGGTCGGCAACGGTTCGATCGCCGGCGGCAGTGCAATACCGCCACCGGCCGGGCCCATTGGCCAACGATCATTGTCATGCAGATGGTTGGCGTACATCAGCAAGGTCGACGGCTGCCACGTACTGGCGGCGATGGCTTCCAGCAGGGCACGGGTGGAAGCGACGTGATCGCTGTGCGGGTCCAGTTCGGGATGCGGAGTGACGACGACTTCGGGGCGAAAGTGCTCGAGCAATTGCCGTAAATCGCCGACCAGATTGATCCAGGTCGGCGCGCCATCGACATCGCCCGGCAGGTCGAACGGATTGTGCTGACGGACAGTGCGCACATCATTTTCGCCGGATTCGCGCGAGCCGAATGAGGTGTTCGGCTCTTCGGCCATCGCTGGCAATTGCAGGCAGTAATAGCCCAGCTGTACACAACGACTGGCCGGCACCCCGCCCCACAACGGAATACTCAGGCTGTCCCAACTGCGCAGGCGACCTTTCAAACGAGCCGCCTGAGCCTTGTCCAGACCCAGTCGCTGAAAATCTTCGGCTTCGATTTCGCCCTGGGTCAGGGTGACGATGCTTGCTTTTTCGCCGCGACTGTAGAGCCCGAACGCTGCAAGCTCGGCATCATCGGCGTGGGGCGCGATGACCATGACCCGTTGCTGCGCGTAATCGGGATTGCTCATGACCCACAACGTGCCGCTGGAACTCAGCGTGCAATGCCGACCACGCACTGTCAGCTCGTTTTCGCCAAGCGCTGCGGCTTGCCCGGAGAGATTGAGAAAGCGCCGGCCGTTTACGCCCCGCTCGAAATCCTGGCGATCATCACCCAGATAGACATAAGGATCCCGCCAGCGGCCCAGCCACTTGGCCGTTATCTTGAGCTCCAGCAGCAGCGTTTCACCCGGCGCCAGCGGCTCGCTCAGATGTACGACTCCGCCATCCAGCTTCACGCTTTGCCGCGCTGTATCGCCGGGAAACTGGTACTGATAGTCGTCGCTTGCGCGGTAGAACAGGTGGTCGGCGAACCACGCTTCGTGCGCCCCCCACGCCAACACCAGCAGCACCGGCACCAGCCACCAGCCCAGCCCGAAACCGGCCGCCACCAGGACGATCAGGAACGCGATGAGGAACAAGCGCTTGCTGCGCCGATGCGCCTTGAGGAGCTGTTGCTTGCGAGCAGTCATGGCTTCAGACCTTGTAGACGGGCACCGTGTGGCACCAGCGATCCTTGTATTCACGGTCGGCACGGCCGAACGAATAGCGCAGCGTCTTGCCCAGTGCCTGAGCATCCGCCCAGGCCTGCTGGGTGTTGACGAAGCTCAGCACGCTGCCGGGGCTGAACTCACGGCTTTGCGGATCGACGCCGCCGTTGACGTATTCCAGCGATACCCATTGCGGTGCTTCGACACGGTAGAGGATCTGAATCGCCACTGGCGCCGACTCAAGCATGACCACCGAACCGGTCATGAACTCGCGCAAGAGCGTGAAGACCTCGACCAGCCCGGCCTTGCCAGGCACATCAAAACCCCAGCGACGCTGGAACAGATCACCGTAAGCGGCGGCCTGCTCCTTTGGCGTCAAGTCGGCCATCGGAATCAGCGCACCACCCGCCTCTTCCAGCAGGCGCTGTTCGCGACGCTGGTTGTAGCGAAACTTCTTCGAGTAATCCTCGGGCAGCCGCGCCAGTGCCAGGCCTTCGGGCTGGGCGCGCAGGGTGCTGATCTGCTCGGCGTTGAGTTGCGACACGTAAGCCATGCGCTGGCGAACCGGAACCACGGCATCCGCAGCAATCGGCAGAATCACTTCGGCGTTGCCCATGTCCAGCAGCCCGCGCTTGCCCTCGCGCTTGAGCACTTCCTTGGACAGCGCGGCATGTTTTCCCCAGCAAGCAACAGCCGCGACGACTTCGCCGTCAACGATCCAGCCCAAATAATGCAGCTGGATGCCGACAAATGCCGACAGCCGCTCCACCACATCGGGATGCGTGGCAAAACTGCCACCGAAGCGCTGCCAAGCCTGTGCGTAGGCCGCCTGATCGATCTGGCTCCAGCCGCGCTCCCGCCAAGCGCGAAACGCCGTCAGCATAGGTCGGTCACATGGGTCGGCTGCGGCTCGTCGCCTTCTTCGAATTCCTTCGCATGCAAGCGTGCGTAATAGCCATTTTGCGCGAGAAGCTGGGCATGAGTGCCGCGTTCGACAATCTTGCCGTCATCCATGACCAGAATCAGATCAGCCTTTTCGATCGTGCTCAAACGGTGAGCGATGACCAGCGTCGTGCGGTTCTGCACCACATGATCGAGAGCCGCCTGGATATGCCGTTCCGACTCGGTATCGAGGGCCGAGGTGGCCTCATCGAGAATCAACAGCGGCGCGTCCTTGAGCAATGCACGTGCGATGGCGATGCGCTGACGCTGTCCACCGGACAGCAACACACCATTTTCGCCGACCAGGGTTTCATAGCCCTGCGGCATCTTGACGATGAACTCATCGGCGTAGGCTTCGGTGGCCGCGCGTTTGACCTCATCGAACGGCGCCCCCGCCAGGTCGCCGTAAGCGATGTTGTTGGTCACCGTGTCGTTGAACAGCGTGACCTGTTGGGTCACGAGGGCTATCTGCCGACGGAGGCTGCGAAGGGTCAGGTCCTGCACCTGCACATCATCGAGCAGAATCTGCCCATGTTCCTGCTCGTGCTGGTAGAAACGCGGAATCAGACCGGCCAAGGTCGACTTGCCACTGCCGGAACGACCGACCAGCGCGACCATTTGTCCTGGTTCGACGACGAAACTGATGTCATCAAGGACTTTCTTCTCACTGTCGGGATAACTGAAGCTGAGGTTGCGCACTTCGAGGCGACCTTGCAGACGGTCGCGCTCGACCGTGCCGTGATCGACTTCCGCCGGCTCGTCCAGCTGCTCGAAAATGCTCTCGGCACCGGCCACGCCCTTCTGGATCGTCGAGCTGACTTCCGAGAGCTGGCGAATCGGTTTTGGCAGCAGGCCGGCCATGGTGATGTAGGCCACCAGATCACCAGGCGATGCATCACCGCGAAGGTACAGGACCAGAAACATCACCACCGCCATGGCGCTATAGGTCACCAATTGCAGCATCGGTGTATACACCGCGCCGGTCTTGGTCATGGTCAGTTGCTTGTCGGTGTTGCTTTGGCTGGCGTCGTGAAAGCGAACCTTTTCGTAGGTTTCGCCACCAAAGCTGCGCACCACGCGGTAACCATGAATCGTCTCGGACGCCACATGCGTGACGTTGCCCATCGACACCTGAATCTTTTTGCTCTGCTTGCGGAATTTCTTGCTGGTGCTGTTCACCATCAGACCGATCACCGGCAGGATGGCGACCATCACCAGGGTCAACTTCCAGTTCATCCACAACAGGGTGCAGAACAGGAAAATCACGGTCATGCCTTCGCGGATCACCACTTTGATCGCGTCGGTGGCGGCGCCGGTGACCATCGTCACGTTGAAGGTGATACGGGAAATCAGGTGACCAGAGTTGTTCTTGTCGAAATAGCTGTTGGGCAGATCGAGCAGCTTGTTGAACAGGACCACACGCAGGTCATGCACCAGCCCCAGCGAAACCCGCGCCAGAAAGTAGTTGCCCAGATACGAGCCGACGCCTTGCCACACGGCAATCAGCACGATCAACAACGGCACACTCTCGAGCAATTGCAACTTGCCAAGGTAAGGATTGCCGGGGAACAGACTGGCCTCGGGATTGGCCAGACCGTCGACGAAATATTTGAGGATGTAGGCGAGCATCGGTTGGGTCGATGCGAAGATCAGGAAGCCGACGATACTCAGGATGAACAAGCCGGCGTAGGGACGCACGTAAGCCAAGAGGCGGAAATAGATCGCCAGCGTTGACTGGGCTTTCGGTTCAGGACTGCTCATGGTAATCCGCGTAAATCAGTGAGGCGGCGATGATATCACAGGCCCTTTTGCGCCGATAAACATCGCCGGACGCCAGCCTTTGGCCAAGTCGGTTAAGATAGCCGGCTCACGATGGGGAGTCAGGCATGCAATCGATTGATCACAGCACTTACGAGGCACTGCGCAAGGGCGCTCAGGTACTCGAAGCCGACGGTTCCGGCGACAAGGTGCTCAGGTTGGCCGACGGTCGCATGCTCAAGCTATTCCGCCGCAAGCGCTTGTTGAGTTCAGCGCTGTTCTTTCCCTACGCCCAGCGCTTCGCCAACAACACCAAGGCGTTGCAGCAGCGCGGCATTCTCTGCCCCGATGTGATCGCGGTTTATCGTATTCCAAGCATTCAGCGCGATGGCGTGTATTACGCACCGCTGGCGGGCGAGACCGTACGGCAATTGCAGGGCACGCCCGAAGAAACCGAGACGTTGCGCGCTCAGTTGGGCGCGTTCATTGCGCAACTGCACGAAAAAGGCGTGTATTTCCGGTCCCTGCACTTCGGTAATGTCGTGCAGACGCCGCAGAATCAGCTCGGGTTGATCGACATCGCCGACCTGCGCTGCCAGAGGCGCGCTCTGAGCGACAGCAAGCGACTGCGCAACTTCGCCCATTTGCTGCGCTACAAACAAGACCGGCAATGGCTGCTCGGCGACGACGCCGGGCACACCTTCCTGGAAGGTTATCGCCAGGCGTTGCCGAGCAAGCGGCAGGCTGCGCTGATCGAACGCCTGCGCCTACTGCTCGATTGAGCCTTACTTGCCGATCACCAGAATCGTCGCACCCTTGCGATTGGCGAAGCGCTCAATGATGCGCATCTTGTGCGCCACCAGCCACTCGCCCAGCCACGGCTCATCGCCTTTGCCTTCGATCAGGAAATAGCGATAGTCATCGGCGTGCTCCGGCGACATCGCCTGTTCACGCGTGAGCGTCGGCAGGACATAACCCCGCCCCGCGTAATAGCTGATGCGACCGTCTTCGAACCAGGCGCTGGCCTCAGGCTCAACGTGCGCGGACATCCAGCGCCCGGCGGCCACGTAATGGGTCTTGCCAGCGCCAGTCGAAATCACATTCGACAGCATCACCAGCAACGCTGCCACGACCAGCACTTTGGTCCAGCGCGGAAACTGCCGGGCAAATGCCGCCAGCCCCATCGCCAGTACCGGTACGAACAGCAAATTCAGGAAACTCAGATACCGGGCGTTCATGAACTGCTGCTTGATGAAAAACAGCATCAGCACGACGAGATACAGCAGTGCTGCCCAGGCGAACGGACGATAGTCACGCCAGTAAACACCCAAGACTCCCCAGTTGCGACGCAGGACAAATGGCGCAGCGAACGGCCCCATCAGCTTGACGAAGGTGATCATCATCGTCGCCAGCAGCCCGAAGAACACAATGCGCCCAGCTTCATCCTGGGAGTACTTGTTGATCAGCGAGTTGCCAAACTGTTCAGACAGCATCTGAAACGACTTGTAGACGCCCTGCGGTGCAATCATGTCCAGATACAGGAGGAAGCGTGCCGACATGAAAAATCCGAAGGCCGATGCAACCAGCAGCCCCACCACCGGCAACAGAGCAAACTGCAGCAAACGCGCGCGCTGACCGGAGCGCCACAGCCCCGGCAACTGCCACAGCCCCAGCGCTGGCAATAAAAGCAATGCCTCCAGCCGGAACAGCGCTGCGGCCACGATAGCCAAGTGAATCAGGCCGGCTCTGAGCCAGCCGCCCAAGGCTTGCCAACGCAGCGCCTGCCATAACGCCAGCGTGCAGAAAAACCAGAAACCGCATTCACGGATGATGTCATTTCGAAAGGAATTGACCGCGGGCATTGCCAGCACAACCAGGCATGCCCACCCGGCAAGTTGTGGCGAACGTCGGCGAATACAATCGACCATCAGGGCACTGGTGCCGGCGAAAAACAGACCGCACCAGAGATAGGCGCTCAACTCCAGCGGCAACCACAGAAAGCGATGGGTCAGGGCCAGAAGAATAGAGAACCACGGCCAGTCGAAATGCACCCAGGCCACGTCGGCCCCGTGCAAGACAACCTCATGGGCGATATCGATGTACAGCGCGGCATCGCGACCGACCGTTGCGGTACCCCACACGGCGATCAGTGAAAGGAGAATGCTTGCCCAGAACGCGACACTGACCGGTCGCTCATTGATTACCCGAGCTGCCTTGATCACCCACTTGTTATCCGTACCTTTCACCCAGCCCCCTCAACATCACGCGCCACAGGTACGCCAAAAAACAACAGATTTATCGGAACAGCAGGCGCAAGGCTTTGCGCATGTAAGACCAACGCCCGAGAATGCGCCAATCGGCGCGTAGCGCCTGCATGTAGAATGCTTTCGCCAATGCGTATTCGCCATGCGAATAGCAATCTCGAAACAATGACAGGCATCGTTGAGCGAGATATGCCTGACGCAAATCGTGAAATTCTCGCGGCATCCGCTGACTGGAAAAAACTTCAGCAACCACCTGCTCGGTACCCGCTGCCAGGCTCTGGCGCAAATCATGGCGCATGCTGTCGGCGTGCTTGTAAATGAGTGCCAGTGGCTGTTCGATCACCGTGCAGGGAAAGCGCGCCAGCACTTGCGCAAATACCGGTAAATCCTCAACGTTGCGCAGATGCTCGGGATAGTTGCCCGGCGCGAATACATCACGATGCATTGCGCAAGCACCGTTGGAGATCGACACCGTCTTGTCCAGCAAATAGCCTCTGACCCGCTGGCGCAACGTTGCCGGCAGTGGTTTGACAGCCTGCAGGCTGCGCTTGCCACCGGAGAAGATTGACCAATGAGCGCCGATGATCATCCGCGTTTCAGGGTAACTGGCGATGTGTTGCGATAACGCCGCCAGTGCCCCGGAAGCCATCTCGTCATCTGCGTCGAGAAAAACCAGAAATTGCCCGACGGTTTCCTCGATCCCGCGATTGCGCACTGAAGACAGTCCGCCATTGCTTTGGCGTATGGCACGAAAACGCCCGGGGTGCTCTGCCAGCAACGCTCGTACAACCTCAGGCGTCGCGTCAGTGGAACCGTCATCGATAACCAGCAGATCCGCCGTCGCTTCATGCAACTGCGCCAGCACCGACTCCACAGCCCGAGGCAGCGAACTGGCGTAGTTGTACGCGGGGATCACGACGCTGATCAGTGTTTCAGTCAAGACCGTTTCCTTGCACGCCGTCTTTGACGACAAGAATATCTTCCATGATCAGATATTGCAGGTCAGAACCAAAAAACATATTCAGCGCATCGGTCGGCGAGCAGATCATCGGTTCGCCTCGACGGTTGAGCGAAGTATTCAGCGATACGCCGTTGCCGGTCAGGTCTTCCAGCGCCTTCATCATGTCGTAGTAGCGCGGATTGTATTCACGCTTGAGCACCTGGGCGCGGGAGGTGCCGTCTTCATGGACAACTTCCGGCACGCGGGTTTTCCATTCTTCGGCGACTTCGAAGGTGAAAGTCATGAACGGCGCCGGGTGATCGATCTTGATCATATGCGGCGCGACGGTGTCGAGCATCGACGGGCAGAAAGGCCTCCAGCGCTCGCGGAACTTGATCTGGTGGTTGATTCGATCAGCCACACCGGGAATGCTCGGGCAACCGATGATCGAACGGCCGCCAAGTGCACGCGGACCGAATTCCATCCGGCCCTGGAACCAGGCCACCGGATTGCCTTCAACCATGATTCTGGCAATCTCTTGCGGCATGTTGTCGAGCTTGCGCCAGGTCGGCTTGTTCTCATGACGGGCGCACGCAGCGATCACATCTTCGTTGCTGTAGGACGGGCCGAGGTAGACGTGTTCCATCTTCTCGACCGGTACGCCACGGGCGTGCGACACGTAAGCGGCAGCGCCGACCGCAGTGCCGGCATCGCCGGACGCAGGCTGCACGAACAACTCCTTGATGTCGTCGCGGGCGATGATTTTCTGGTTCAGCTTGACGTTCAACGCACAGCCACCGGCGAAAGCCAGTTTGCCGGTTTCCTTGAGTACGTCGCCCAGGTAGTAGTCGATCATCTGCAGCGCGAGCTTCTCGAACAGCGCTTGCATGCTCGCGGCGTAGTGGATGTACGGCTCGTCGGCGATGTCGCCTTCGCGCTTCGGACCCAGCCACTCGATCAGCTTCGGCGAGAAGTAGAAGCCTTTGCCCTTTTCTTTATAACGACGCAGGCCGATCACGTTGGCGTAGTCGGTGTTGATCACCAGCTCGCCATTTTCGAACGAGGCCAGACGCGAGAAATCATATTTGCTGGCATCGCCGTACGGCGCCATGCCCATGACCTTGAACTCACCGTCGAGCATCTCGAAACCGAGGAACTCGGTGATCGCACCGTACAGGCCGCCGAGGGAATCCGGGTCGAAGAATTCCTTGATCTTGTGAATCTTGCCGTTTTCGCCATAGCCGAAGAAAGTCGTGGCGTATTCGCCCTTGCCATCGATGCCGAGAATCGCGGTTTTCTCTTTGAAACCCGAGCAGTGATAGGCGCTGGAAGCGTGTGCCAGGTGGTGCTCGACCGGCTCGATCTTGATTTTCTTCGGATCGAAGCCCAGTTGCTCGAGGCACCAGACGATCTTGTTGCGATAGCGCTTGTAGCGACGGTTGCCCATCAGGATTGCATCGAGAGCGCGATCCGGGGCGTACCAATAGCGCTTGGCGTAGTGCCAGCGGGCCTTGCCGAACAGGCTGATCGGGGCGAATGGAATTGCCACCACGTCAACGTCGGACGGCTTGATGCCAGCTTGCTCGAGGCAGAATTTCGCCGATTCGTAGGGCATGCGGTTCTTTGCATGTTTATCGCGTACGAAGCGCTCCTCTTCAGCCGCCGCGACCAGCTTGCCGTCGATGTACAAGGCTGCGGAAGGATCATGGCTAAGGGCGCCGGACAGGCCAAGAATCGTCAATGCCACAGGGGTCTAGCCTCTTTAGTCTGCATGCAGGCGCGATGCGCCTTGAGTATTGATGTGCCTTCGCACAGGGCGAGTGGCAGCTAAAGGGCGGGATTATAGCGTAAACATGACGGGAATTACCTTGTGCGAATTGTCACCTGCGCGAATGGGCCGATTCAACGGACCGAACGACTCAATAGCCGTCTCTGCGCCAGTAAATACTCAGGTTTGAGTCGGCGACCTGGCGATAAATCGTATAGGGCAACGACAGGGTATCGAACACGGCGGACAGCGGAAGATCAAGCAACACAAAGGGCGCCAGCATGCCCGTCGGATCGGGCGGCGCATTCAACGTGCAAAAATCGAAGGCCAGGCCACTGTATACGCGCGGAATCGATTGGCAGTAGGTCTTCTTCTTGCGCAAGTCACGGGCAGCATCGGCGTCGTCCTGCAATACGGTCGAGACACTGCCACAGCCTGAGAGAACCCAGGAAAGAACGCCCAGCGTCATCAGTTTTTTCATGCTCAAGATTCGCCCTCCAGAATCGACAGGCAAATTAGCATCGAGGCCGAGCAGGGCACAGTTCATGGCTTCTGGAGAAGCTGTAGGACAAGTCGCTGTGTTTTGTCCGTTACTGCCCGCAGACTCGGATCCGCAGGGGACCGAGTCCCTCGCCGGAAGCGGCCTGCTCACGAAATGAGTCACCCCGCGCTCGAGACATCTTTCGGCAGGCGCTGATCAATGACGCGGTACAACGCACTGCCTGGCGGCCAGTTGCGCATGAAACGCGCGCGATCCCGGGCGTAGGCCGGGGCAAAGCTGCTGACAGAGCCGTGCTGGCACATCGAGTCGAGGTCGATCAAAGCCCAGCGATCCGCCTGCCAGAACAGGTTGTGGCCCTTGAAATCGCCATGACTGATGCGCTCGGCAATCAACCGGGCAAACAGCTGATCCAGTGCCTGCAACTCGGCTTCTGGTGCCTCGCCATTCTCCACGTAAGGCGTGAAGCGCTCGATGATGTCTGGCCCCGGCAGGAATTCCGTGACCAGATAGGCACTGCGGCGCAGCCACAAAAACCGCTTTTCCAGTACCGCCAGCGGTTTCGGCGTGGCGATACCAAGGAAGGCCAGGCGATTGCCTTCGCGCCACGAATGCCAGGCCCGACTCGGGCGCCAGAAGCGCTTGAGCCAGTGGGCAAAGCCCTTGATGTTGTAGCGCTTGATCACCAGCGTGCGGCCGCCCGCCTCGACTCGGCCGACGCTGGCCGCGCCGCCGGTCTTGTACAGATGCCCCCGATCAAGCAAGGCGTCGGCCTGTTCGAGCACCGGCAGCATGGCGGTTTCTTCTTCGCGGCGAATGGCGCGCAGAGCGAATGCGCCGCGGTGAACCGCGAACAAGGTGCAGTCGCGGCCGACCTTGATCAGATAATCCCTGAGGCGCCAGCTCCGGACCTTGTCGATCTGCTTTTGCAATGCCTCCAGCGGCAACGCATGCTCGCTGTTGCTCAACAGGTAATAGACCAGCAACTCTTCGGTGAACGGCTCCAGTGACTTGGGCAACTGGGCGAAAAACACCCCGAGGTTTTCCAGCACTTTCTGCCGGGACAATGGCTGCCCCGCCGTTTCCGCACGCACCCCGGCACCATCGATCAGATACAGCTGGCCGCCGTGACGCAGCAGATTGTCCAGGTGCAAGTCTTCCTGCCAGAGCCCTTTGCCATGCAGGCGACCGATGGCATCCAGCGCTTCGGCCAACACGGCCGTTTGCTCATCGGCCAACACAGGCAGCGACTCGACCTTCGCCCAGGCATCACCGAGGCTTTCGGCGTCTTCGAGAAATTCAAAGAGCAGCCAGCCGCCCTCGCCGTCTTCCAGCCCATCGGCCAACAGCAGCGGCGTGGTCAGGCCCTGCGCAGCGAGTAGCCGCACGCCATCCAGCTCGCGCTGAAAATGCCGGGCAGCCTTGCTGCCGACCAACAACTTGGCCAGTACCGGCCGACCGCGCCAGACCCCGGCACCGACGTAGCGCTGCCCGGGCAGCACCCGCAACAGGCTCAGCAACTGCAAATCCGCAGCCCCGGCTGCATCCGCCAGAGTCACAGTCAGCGGCAACGAGGGTGAGCGCCCGGATCGGGCCAGTTCGGACAAGCGCATCAGCGGGTCTCCTTGTGACTGCGCCGTGCCGTCAGCCGATCGAGCCAGCGGTCGAGCAGCGAACTGTCAGTCGGCTGATCGAGATAAGCCGCGAGCAACTGGCGCAAGTCTGCCTCGCTCCACTGCGGCGAACGGCGCTGCAAAGGCTCCAGATCCTTGACCCGATCACGCGCGCCGAACAGCAGCGGCCGGGTCTTTTCCAGATCAATCAGTTGCGCCTCGAAACCGTCGCCAGTGGCGCGCAGAAAAATATGCTTGGGATAAAAACAGCCATGCACCTGACGCATGCCGTGCAGACGCCGCGCCAGCAATCCGCAGGACTTGAGAATCGCCGAATGTTGCGCGGCACTGAGTTGAGCCCAGCGTTCAAGCAACGAATCCAGATCGCTCCAGCCGTCCAGTGCGCGGGTCAGCAAAATGGCGCGCACTTCCCCATCAACCTTGCGCTCACCGAAAAACGCGGCCTGCAATGCCGGGATGCCAAGCTTGCGATAGCGGCTGATATTGCGGAACTCGCGGGCAAAGCTCGGCTCGCCAAGCGGTGCATGCAAGGTGCGGGTCAGATAGTTGCTCTGGCGCTTGAGGTAATAACCCTGGCCTTCCAGGTTCAGGCGGAACACGCTGCTCCAGCCGCCGCCAGAAGTGTTGGGCTCATCCACCGCTTCCAGCTGTTTGGCCCACAGCGCGTCGAAAGTGCCGAGACCGTGGCGCTCCAGCAGCCCACGGTCCTGCTCGGCAATAAAATCAGTCATTCACGTCCCTCAAAAAATCTCACCACGTGCCGAATCCGTTTCTTGTCGGCGACATCGAGCCGATCGCACTGGCGGTACTGCTTATAGAAACGCAGGCGTTGGGTATTGGACAGGTGATATTTGGCCAGCTTGTCGAGACAGGCCAGGTCCTTGGTGATCCGGTACTTGAGCCAGAAGCCGCGCCAGAACTCACCGTTGGGGCAGTCGATGAGAAAGATACGCGCCTGATCGTCGATCAACAGGTTGCGCCATTTCAGGTCGTTATGGGTAAAGCGGTGATCATGCATGGTCCGGGTATAACCGGCCAGTTGCCGGCTGACGCCGTCGACCCAGGCGCGATCCTTGAGTTTGGGATCCTTGCGCTCGGCCAGCGCCGAGAGGTCTTCGGTGTTGGGCAATTCGCGAGTGATCATGGCGCCACGATCATAAGCCGCACCACGTCGTTCCAGCCCCCAGGCGACCACCTCGGCGGTAGGGATGCCCCACTTGGCGAAGCGCTTGAGGTTCTGCCACTCCATCTTCACTCGCGGCTTGCCGAGGTAGCGACGCAGGCCCTTACCGGCGCCGACGTAGCGCTTGACGTAATAGTTGACGCCGGCGCGCTGCACGCGGATGACCTCCGAGAGCGGGTCGCGAGTCAGGCGTTCACCCTGCAACGCAAATACGGCTTCGAGGCTGCCAAACTCTTCGGCGAGTTCGCTGTACTGCGGCTCAAGCGTCCAGCCCGCCATCAGAGCGCATCCCCGTAACGCTGCTTGCGTTCGTAGAGCTTGTCGGCCTTGCCTTGCAGCCAGTTCAGCAGCGGCGCCTCTTCTGCCAGAATCTGCCGCAGCGGTTGCTGGAAATAACCCTTGAGGAAACGCAGCTTGTCGCGGCGAGTCAGGCCGATGTCCAGCGCGGAGAAATACAGCGCCGCCAGATCCTTGTTGCGCCAGCGCTGAGTGATTTTCGCGCGGGTCTGGGCACGGTGCAGATCGATCACCGAGAGTTTGAAATCCTGCGGCGTCACCGGTTTGTCGGTGTGCAGCAGGAAGTGGCAAATGTAGCAGTCACGGTGATTGACCCCGGCGCGGTGCATCATGCCGGTCATCCGCGCCACTTCGGCAATCAATGCGCGCTTGAGTGTTGGCTCGGGGGGGTGCTTGACCCAGTCGATGCTGAAGTCTTCCAGGCTGATGGTCGGCGCCAGTTCTTCGGTGACGATGAACGAATGCTGATCCGCCGGGTTGCTGCCCTTCTCGCCGTAGGCGACGGCGGTCATGGTCGGCACGCCGACTTCCTGCAGGCGCTGAATGGCTTTCCACTCTTGCCCGGCGCCGAGCACCGGCAGCTTGGCGGTCAGCAGGTTCTTGAAGATTTCGCCCCAGCCGATGCCACGGTGGATCTTGACGAAAAAGCCATGGCCGTCGACTTCCGTGCGCAATGTCCGGCGTGCTTCCAGCTCGCGGTATACCTCGCCCTGCAAGCCTTCGACTGCGGCGAACGGGTCGCGTCCGGCCCAAAGGCTTTTGAACGGTTCAGCCAGCATCAACTTCATTAAGCGTGCTCCGCCAGAATCACATCCGCCGCGTGCTGCGGCATGCTGTAGAGGTCGGCCGTCTCGGCGAAGGCCAGACCGTTGCGGCTCCAGGCCGCACGTGCAGCGTCATTGCTCAACATCTCGGTAAGGTATTGCGTCAGCTGCGCCTGCTCGAACGGCTCGTCCAGCACTCGCCCGGCGTCGGCCTCGGCAATGTAATGGGCGTATCCGCAGACCGCGCTGACCAGCACCGGCAAACCGGCCACCAACGCTTCAAGCAGCACGGTACCGGTGTTTTCGTTGTAGGCCGGGTGAATCAACAGGTCGGCGCCGAGCAGAAAACGCGGGATATCGCTGCGCCCTTTGAGAAAGGTCACGTTGTCACCCAGGCCCAGCGTCGCACTCTGCATCTGGAACAATTTGGGGTCATCCTGGCCGATTACAAACAGCCGGGTGCGTTTGCGCAATTCGGCGGGCAGTGCGGCCAGCGCTTTGAGGCTGCGATCGACACCCTTGGTCTTGAAGCCGGAGCCGATCTGTACCAGCAGCAGCTCGTCGTCCCTGAGATCAAATTCGGCACGGAAACCGGCTCGGATTTCATCAGCATTTGCTGGGCGACGACGATCCTGGGCGATGCCCGGCGGCAGCAGATGGAAGCGCTCAAGCGGCGTGTCGTAGTGCTTGATGAACAGTGGTTGCTGCACTTCGGAAATCATCAGCACTTCGGTCTTCGCGTCCTTGGCGAACACCGCGCGCTCGTACTCGGCGAAGTGACGATAGCGGCCCCAGCGGCGATACAGCGAGTTGCGCAGGTTCTGCGCCTTGTCTTCGAAGCAGCCATCAGCCGCGTAGTACACGTCCAGGCCCGGCATCTTGTTGAAACCGATCAGACGATCGACCGGGCGCCTGGCCAGATCCGCCGCCATCCACGCGCTGAGTTTCTCATTGCGACGGTGATTGAAGAACGCCTTGACGGGCGCCACCAGCACTTCAAAACCCGGCGGTATATCGCCTTCCCAGATCAACGTGTAAACACGGATCTGATGGCCGCGCTTCTGGCATTCGAGGGCGATGCGCATGAAATCGCGCTGCAAGCCACCGAACGGAAAATATTTGTACAGGACGAATGCCAATTGCATCAGCGCAGCTCCTCAGCCATCAACAACGTGCTCAGTCGGCTGGCGACACGCTCGGGATTTACAAGCGTGAAGCACAAAGGCTGCTCGCGTTTCAGGTCAAACTGACGGGCATCCTGCTCGGTCGGTTGGTAGGTACATTTTTTCTGCATGCAGGGCGCGCACGGGAAGTCGCTGGCCAGATGAATCTGCAGCTTGCCGTAGGCGCCAGTCAGGCCCGGGTTGGTCGGGCCGAACAGCGAAATGGTCGGCACGTCCAGCGCAGCGGCCAAGTGGCCGAGACCGGTGTCCACCGCCACACAAGCCTGCGCGCCGGCGAGAACTTTGCCGACGCCGGCCAGATTGAGCTTCGGCAGCACTTCGGCATGTTTGAAGCCGGCAGCGATGCGCTCGGCGCGGGCTTTTTCCTGTGGGTTGCCCCACGGCAACTTCACGCCAACGCCGAGGTAGCCGACCCGCTCGGTCAGCTCGCGCCAGTAGATTTCCGGCCAGTGCTTGGTGTCCCAAGTGGTGCCGTGGAGGAACACCACGTAGGCATTCTTGCGCGGCAACTCGACCAGCCGCTCGACGTTGAGGCCGTAATCACCGAGGCCTTTGGGCAAGTCGTAACCCAGCGCGATGGCAAACAACTGCCGTACGCGCTCGACGGCATGTTGGCCACGGGCGACAGCGAGTTTGCGATTGTAGAAGCGCGCAGCCATCGGCTCGCGAGCGGAGGTTTTATCGAGGCCGGCCACCGGCGCTTTGACGTAGCGGGTCAGCCAGGCGCTTTTCAGCAAGCCTTGAGCGTCGATCACCAGGTCGTATTTATTGGCGCGCACGCTTTGCTTGAAGCGTTTCCACTCGCCGCTGGTGATGGTGTTCCACAGATTCTTGCGCCAGCGGCGGATGGCCACCGGAATTACCTTATCGACCGCCGGGTGCCAGCTCGGAATCTCGGCGAAGCCTTCTTCCACCACCCAGTCGAACTTGATGCCCGGGATCGCGCGGGCGGCGTCGGTCAGCGCTGGCAACGCGTGAATCACGTCGCCCAGCGATGAAGTCTTGATCAGCAATACCCGCAAGTTAATGAACCTCGATCACGGAGCCCTGCAACTTCTGCAAGGCATCGTTGACCGCGTCCGGCATCAGCTGGCGCAGGCAGTTGTAATGGCCAAAACGGCAGGTGCGATCGAAGCACGGGCTGCATTCGATGCCCAGGCGCACGATCTCGACCTGCTCGGCCAGCGGCGGGGTGAAGCCCGGCGAGGTCGAGCCATAGACCGCGACCAGCGGGCGATTCAATGCCGCAGCGACGTGCATCAGGCCGGAATCGTTAGAGACAACCGAATCAGCACAGGACAGCAGGTCGATGGCCTCGGCCAAAGAAGTGCCGCCGCTGAGGTTGACCGATTCTTCGCGCAGGCCCGGGATCAGCCGGGCACGAATGTCCTCGCCGACCGCGTGATCGTTTTTCGAGCCGAACAGCCACACCTGCCAGCCCTCGCGAATGCGCGCTTCGGCGACCTTGGCGTAGTGCTCGGACGGCCAGCGCTTGGATTCGCCGAACTCGGCGCCAGGGCACAGGGCCAGGACCGGGCGATCGAGGCTCAGGCCGAATTTGGCCAAAGCGGCTTCGCGGGTGACCGGGTCAATTTGCAGGCTCGGGCGCGGATACGGCTTCGGCAACTCAGCGTTCGCTTCATAGGCCAAGGCCATGAAGCGCTCGATCATCAGCGGATAGCGTTGTTTGTCGAGGGTACGCACGTCGTTGAGCAGGCCATAGCGGAATTCGCCGCGCCAACCGGTACGTTTCGGGATGCCGGCAAAAAATGGCACCAGTGCCGATTTCAGCGAATTGGGCAGCAGGATCGCCTGATCGTACTGGCCGCGCAGGGATTTGCCAATGCGCCGACGCGTCGCCAGTTCCAGTGCGCCGTGGCCGAGCGGGAAGCTCAAGGCCTTGCGCACTTCGGGCATGCGCTCGAGGATCGGCCGGCTCCATTCGGGCGCCAGCACGTCGATTGCGCATTGCGGGTGGCGCTGCTTGAGACACTGAAACAGTGTCTGCGCCATCACCATGTCACCGACCCAACTGGGCCCAACGATCAGAATATTCATGTGGTTTCCAAAAACGAACCGGGGAGGCATTTACGCCTCCCCGCCTCGATAATCATTGTGGAAGCGGCGCTGCTGGCGATGGGTCATTTCCTTCAACATGACTGTCGACTGTCACTCCGCTATCGCGAGCAGGCTCACTCCTACAGGGTTTTGCATCCGGCCATACATCTGTGGTTCAGCTTAGCCCCAACTCTTTCCAGATCCGCAACACCTGTTGCCGCTCTTCGACAAACTGATCCCCGGCTATCACCCCGGCGTCCTTCTGCAAGGCCTGCCGGTGGGCGGCGGAGCGGTAGGCCTTGTAGGCCTCGCGCAACAGACTGGCATCTTCGGCGGGCATCAGCCCTTCGTGCTCCAGCTCTTCCAGAATGCGGATGTTATCGGTCCAGCGCAGCAGTGGCGGATGGCTGTGTGACCACGCCAGGGCCGCGTATTGCACCATAAATTCAATATCGACGATACCTCCGGCGTCCTGCTTGAGGTCGAACGGCACGCCCGCGTCGAACGCATTCGCCGCCGTGCCGGCCGCGGTGCTTCGGGTGCCGAGGTTGTCGCGCATCTTGGCACGCATCTCGCTGACTTCCTGCTGCAGTTTGGCCAAATCCCGAGGCTTGCCCAGCACCTGCGCGCGGACTTTCTCGAAGGCCTGGCCAACATCCTGGCTGCCCACCAGCACCCGCGCGCGCACCAAAGCCTGATGCTCCCACGTCCAGGCTTCATTTTCCTGATAGCGAGCGAACGCGCCGAGAGAACTCACCAGCAGCCCGGAAGCGCCGGACGGACGCAGGCGCATATCCACTTCATAGAGCTGGCCGGAGTTGGTCTGCGCCGTGAGCAGGTGAATGATCCGCTGCCCCAGACGCGTGAAGAACTGCGCGCCGTCGATGGATTTCGGCCCATCGGTTTCCGCCTGCGGATCGCCGTCATGGATGAACACCAGATCCAGATCCGAACCATGCCCCAATTCGATACCACCGACTTTGCCATAACCGACAATGATGAAACCGGGGTCGCAGAGCGTGCCGTCGGTGCGCAGCGGCGTGCCGTACTTGGCCACGGTCTGCCGCCAGGCCAGAGCCAGCACCTGTTCGAGAATCGCCTCGGCCAGCCAGGTCAGGTAATCGCTGACCTTCATCAACGGCAGGCTGCCGGCGATTTCCGAGGCGGCGACGCGCAAGCGGTGCGCCAGTTTGAAATGGCGCAAGGCTTCCATTTGTTGCTCGAGGTCGTCCTCGGGAATTCGCGTCAGCCGTTCGCGCAACTCGGCCGCCAGTTCCGGCGCCAGCGGCGGCTTGAACAGCCGGCCCTCGTTGAGCAATTCGTCGAGCAGCAGCGGGAAGCGCGTGATCTGCTCGGCAATCCACGGGCTCGCCGCACACAAGGTCAGCAGGCGGCGCAGCGCGCCGGGGTTTTCCGTGAGCAACACCAGATACGCCGAACGCCGCGCCACCGCTTCCACCAGTGGCAGCACGCGCTCAAGCACCAAATCGGGATTGGCATGCTCCACCGCTTGCGCGAGCAGTCGTGGAATAAACGCATCGAGACGCTCGCGCCCCAGTCGCTGCATCGCGCGCAATTGCGGACTGCCACGCAAACCGGCCAGCGCTTTCAGCGCTTTGCCGGCATCGACAAAACCGCCTTCCTGCAACTGCCGGCACGCGGCCTCTTCGTCCTGTTCTTCCTCCCACAGCGGCAGCCATTCACCACCGACCACCACTTCGCTTTCGCCGCCCTCTTCTTCGTCGGGATCAGCGATCACTTGGGCGAAATGCCAGGCCACACGCCCACGCCAGTACATCAGTTGTTCATGGAAGGCGGGCCAATCGGCGAAACCCAGCATGAAGGCGATGCGCGCCTGATCCTGAGCATTGTCCGGCAGCATTTGCGTCTGACGGTCAGCGATCGCCTGAATCGCGTGTTCGGTGTAACGCAGAAACTCGTAACCCTCGCGCAATTCGCTGACCACCGCCGGCGGCAGATAGCCTTGCCCTTCCAGCGTGCTCAGCACCTTTAATAGAGGACGCTGTTGCAGGCTCAGGTCGCGGCCACCATGGATCAGTTGAAAGGCCTGAGCGATGAACTCGACCTCACGAATGCCGCCGGAACCGAGCTTGATGTTGTCGGCCATGCCCTTGCGCCGCACTTCCTGCTGGATCAACTGCTTCATGGTGCGCAGCGCTTCGATCGCCGAGAAGTCCAGATAGCGCCTATAAACGAACGGCCGGAGCATATCGAGCAACTGCGCGCCGGCCACCTGATCGCCAGCCACCACCCGCGCCTTGATCATCGCGTAGCGTTCCCAGTCGCGGCCCTGATCCTGGTAATACTGCTCCAGCGCATTGAAGCTCAGCACCAGCGCACCGGACGATCCGTATGGGCGCAGGCGCATGTCGACGCGGAAGACGAAGCCGTCGACCGTCATGGGATCCAGCGCCTTGATCAGACGCTGGCCGAGGCGGATGAAGAATTCCTGATTATCCAGCGAGCGTTTCACGCCGACGGTTTCGCCGCCTTCGGGGTAGGCGAAGATCAGGTCGATGTCGGAAGACAGATTCAGCTCGACCGCGCCGAGCTTGCCCATGCCGAGGATGACCATCTGCTGCGGCTCACCACTGCGCCGACCGGTCGGCGTGCCGAATTGCTCGCAATGACGGCTGTAAAGCCATTGATAAGCCTGATCGATGGTGGCGTCGGCCATGTCCGAGAGGTCGCGGCAGGTCTGCACCAGATCGGCCTGGCGGGTCAGGTCGCGCCAGATGATCCGCACCTGATGGCGTGCGCGTTGGCGACGCAAGGCGCGGCCGAGTTCGTCTTCGCTCTGCGCGGTGTTCACGGCGGCGGCGATCTGTGCGCGCAACTCGCCGGGCGCAAAGGGCCGATCGAGTTCGCCGGACGCCACCAGCGCCAGCAACATCAAAGGGTCACGAATGCTCTGTTCAATGACAAATTCGCTGGCAGCGCTGACGCGGGCGAATTGCGCCCAGCGCTCCGGCGTCCAGCTCGACAGGCCGTGATCGTCTTCAAGGGCGGCGACGGACGTACGGAACGACTGCTCGGATCGGCTGACCAACGGCAGGAGAATGGCGGGCAGTTCGGCAAGCACGGGCAGGGTCATGGTCTATCCTTGATCGGCGTATAAAGGGCCGCTTGTAGTGAATGATGAAAACCCGCTACGTGAAGGACTGTCGAACAAAAGTTAGAAATAGCTGAAATTTGTTCTTCTTTGGCATCCAGCATCAAACTTTCACCTTATTCGGATGGAAATCGACCCGCCTTAACGATTATTCTCACAACGCAGTCGGAGGCCACAAGCCTTTCATCTGTAGTTTTACTACTCGTCTATACATTCGAAAGGCTGAAATGCCGGAAGATTTGTAGTAAAACTACACGCCGCCGGAACAACCTGTCGGCAATCCAAGAATTTTAAATCGTCTGCCCACAAGGCCAGTCGCAAACTCAGGCAACCGATTCTGGAAGCCTTTCCGCCCTGGAGCAAGCCATGCAAGACCTCGATCCCGTCGAAACCCAGGAATGGCTGGACGCCCTGGAATCGGTTCTCGACAAAGAAGGCGAAGACCGTGCTCACTATCTGATGACCCGTATGGGCGAACTCGCGACCCGCAGCGGCTCGCAGCTCCCTTACGCGATCACCACGCCTTACCGCAACACGATCCCCGTTACCCACGAAGCACGCATGCCTGGCGACCTGTTCATGGAACGCCGCATTCGCTCGCTGGTACGCTGGAACGCGATGGCCATGGTAATGCGCACGAACCTGCGAGATTCGGACCTGGGTGGTCACATCTCCAGCTTCGCTTCCAGTGCGACCCTGTATGACATCGGCTTCAACTATTTCTTCCAGGCCCCGACCGACGAACACGGCGGCGACCTGATCTACTTCCAGGGTCACACCTCGCCAGGCGTTTACGCCCGCGCATTCATGGAAGGCCGCATCACCGAAGACCAGATGAACAACTTCCGTCAGGAAGTCGATGGTCAAGGCCTGTCGTCCTATCCGCACCCTTGGCTGATGCCTGACTTCTGGCAGTTCCCGACCGTATCGATGGGTCTGGGTCCGATCCAGGCGATCTACCAGGCGCGCTTCATGAAGTACCTGGAGCACCGCGGTTTCATCCAGCCGGGCAAACAGAAAGTCTGGTGTTTCCTGGGCGACGGCGAGTGCGACGAGCCGGAATCCCTGGGCGCCATCTCCCTGGCCGGCCGCGAGAAGCTGGACAACCTGATCTTCGTCATCAACTGCAACCTGCAGCGCCTCGACGGCCCGGTTCGCGGCAACGGCAAGATCATTCAGGAACTCGAAGGCGTGTTCCGCGGTGCACAGTGGAACGTAACCAAAGTCATCTGGGGCCGTTTCTGGGACCCATTGCTGGCCAAGGACGTCGACGGCATCCTGCAGCGTCGCATGGACGAAGTCATCGACGGCGAGTACCAGAACTACAAAGCCAAAGACGGCGCGTTCGTTCGCGAGCACTTCTTCAACACGCCTGAACTCAAGGCAATGGTTGCCGATCTGTCCGACGACGAGATCTGGAAACTCAACCGTGGCGGCCACGACCCGTACAAGGTCTACGCGGCGTACCACGAAGCGGTCAACCACAAGGAACAACCGACCGTCATCCTCGCCAAGACCATCAAGGGTTATGGCACCGGTGCCGGCGAAGCGAAGAACACCGCGCACAACACCAAGAAGGTCGACGTCGAGAGCCTGAAGCTGTTCCGCGATCGCTTCGATATCCCGGTCAAGGACGAAGAGCTGGAGAACCTGCCGTTCTTCAAGCCAGAGCCGAACAGTGCCGAAGGCCGCTACCTGGCCGAGCGTCGCGCTGCATTGGGCGGCTTCGTGCCACAACGCCGTGCGCAGAGCTTCAGCGTACCGACTCCGGATCTGGACACCCTCAAAGCCATCCTCGACGGCTCGGGCGACCGTGAAATTTCCACCACCATGGCCTTCGTGCGGATCCTCGCGCAACTGGTCAAGGACAAGGAAATCGGTCCGCGCATCGTCCCGATCATCCCGGACGAAGCCCGTACCTTCGGTATGGAAGGCATGTTCCGTCAGCTGGGTATCTACTCCTCCGTCGGCCAGCTCTACGAGCCAGTCGATAAAGACCAGGTGATGTTCTACAAGGAAGACCAGAAAGGTCAGATCCTTGAAGAAGGCATCAACGAAGCAGGCGCCATGAGCTCGTTCATCGCTGCCGGTACTTCGTACTCCAGCCACAACCAGCCGATGCTGCCGTTCTACATCTTCTACTCGATGTTCGGCTTCCAGCGTATCGGCGACCTGGCCTGGGCCGCTGGCGACAGCCGTACCCGTGGCTTCCTGATCGGCGGCACCGCCGGCCGTACCACCCTGAACGGTGAAGGTCTGCAGCACGAAGACGGTCACAGCCACCTGCTGGCCGCGACCATCCCGAACTGCCGCACCTACGATCCGACCTACGGCTACGAGCTGGCGGTGATCATTCAGGACGGCATGAAGAAGATGACCGAAGAGCAACAGGACATCTTCTACTACATCACCGTGATGAACGAGTCGTACCAGCAGCCAGCCATGCCGGCCGGTGCCGAAGAAGGCATCAAGAAAGGCATGTACCTGCTCGAGGAAGACACTCGCGATGCGGCGCACCACGTTCAGCTGATGGGCTCCGGTACCATCCTGCGCGAAGTGCGTGAAGCGGCGAAGATCCTGCGTGAAGAGTTCAACATCGGCGCTGACGTGTGGAGCGTTACCAGCTTCAACGAACTGCGTCGCGACGGCCTGGCCGTAGAACGCAGCAACCGTCTCAAGCCTGGCCAGAAGCCTCAGCTGAGCTACGTCGAAGAGTGCCTGAACGGCCGTAAAGGTCCGGTCATTGCCTCTACCGACTACATGAAGCTGTTCGCCGAGCAGATCCGTCAGTGGGTACCGTCCAAGGAATTCAAAGTCCTGGGCACCGACGGTTTCGGCCGCAGCGACAGCCGCAAGAAACTGCGTCATTTCTTCGAAGTCGACCGTCATTTCGTGGTGTTGGCAGCCCTGGAAGCACTGGCTGACCGTGGTGATATCGAACCTAAAGTCGTGGCTGAGGCCATCGTCAAGTTCGGCATCGACCCGGAAAAACGCAACCCACTGGACTGCTGAGGAGACATTTTGTGAGCGAACTCATTCGCGTACCTGACATCGGCAGCGGTGAAGGTGAAGTAATTGAACTGTTTGTGAAGGTCGGCGACCGCATCGAAGCCGACCAGAGCATCCTGACTCTGGAATCGGACAAGGCCAGCATGGAAGTGCCGGCCCCGAAAGCCGGCGTCATCAAGAGCCTGAAAGTGAAGCTGGGCGACCGTCTGAAAGAAGGCGACGAACTGCTCGAACTGGAAGTCGAGGGCGCTGCTGAAGCGGCCCCTGCGCCGGCCGCCGCACCTGCTGCGAAAGCCGAAGAGAAACCGGCTGCCGCCCCTGCTGCTGCCGCGCCTGCCGCTGCTCCTGCTGCCGCTTCGGTACAGCAAGTGCACGTGCCGGACATCGGTTCGTCGGGCAAGGCACAGATCATCGAGATTCAGGTCAAGGTCGGCGACAGCGTCGAAGCTGATCAATCGCTGATCACCCTGGAATCCGACAAGGCGAGCATGGAAATCCCGTCGCCTGCCGCTGGCGTGGTCAAGGCCATCAACGTCAAGCTCAACGACGAAGTCGGCACTGGCGATCTGATTCTGGATCTGGAAGTGGCGGGTGCTGCGGCCCCTGCTGCGGCCGCTCCGGCTCAGGCTGCTGCGCCTGCTGCTGCCGCTGCGCCAGCCCCGGCTGCTGCTCCGGCCGCACCGGCCGCTGACAGCGTTCAGGACATCCACGTGCCGGACATCGGTTCGGCCGGCAAGGCCAAGATCATCGAAGTGCTGGTCAAGGCCGGCGACACCGTCGAAGCCGACCAGTCGCTGATCACCCTGGAATCCGACAAGGCCAGCATGGAAATTCCATCGCCTGCCGCTGGCGTGGTCGAAAGCGTTTCGATCAAGCTGGATGACGAAGTCGGCACTGGCGACCTGATTCTCAAGCTCAAAGTCAAAGGCGCGGCACCTGCTGCCGCCCCGGCTGCACCCAGCGCGCCGGCACCTGCCGCTGCTGCTCCGGCTGCCGCTGCCGCTACACCTGCCGCCGCTCCAGCCGCCGCACCGGCCAAGCCGGGCGCGAAGGTTCACGCCGGCCCTGCCGTGCGTCAACTGGCTCGTGAGTTCGGCGTCGAGCTGAGCGCCGTTGGCGCCAGCGGTCCGCATGGTCGCATCCTCAAGGAGGACGTGCAGGTTTACGTCAAGGCGATGATGCAGAAGGCCAAGGAAGCACCGGCCGCTGCTGGCGGCGCTACCGGTGGCGCGGGCATCCCGCCGATCCCGGTGGTCGATTTCAGCCGTTTCGGCGAAATCGAAGAAGTGCCGATGACCCGCCTGATGCAGGTCGGCGCTGCCAACCTGCACCGCAGCTGGCTGAACGTGCCACACGTGACGCAATTCGACTCGGCGGACATCACCGAGCTGGAAGCCTTCCGTGTAGCGCAAAAAGCCGTGGCCGAGAAGGCTGGCGTCAAGCTGACCATCCTGCCGCTGCTGCTCAAGACCTGCGCGCACCTGCTCAAGGAGCTGCCGGACTTCAACAGTTCGCTGGCGCCAAGCGGCAAGGCGATCATCCGCAAGAAATACGTGAACATCGGCTTCGCCGTCGACACTCCGGATGGCCTGCTGGTGCCGGTGATCAAGAACGTCGACCAGAAGAGCCTGCTGCAACTGGCGGCCGAAGCGGCTTCGCTGGCTGAAAAGGCCCGCACCAAGAAGCTGTCCTCGGACGAGATGCAAGGCGCCTGCTTCACCATTTCCAGCCTCGGTCATATTGGCGGCACCGGCTTCACGCCAATCGTCAACGCGCCGGAAGTGGCGATCCTCGGTGTTTCCAAGGCAACCATCCAGCCGGTCTGGGACGGCAAAGCCTTCCAGCCGAAGCTGATGCTGCCACTGTCGCTGTCCTACGATCACCGTGTGATCAACGGCGCTGCAGCTGCACGCTTCACCCAGCGTCTGGGCAGCCTGTTGGGCGACATCCGCACCATCCTGCTGTAACCCAAACGGCCCTCCGGCAACGGAGGGCTGTTTGCTGCACCCTTTCGAGCGCCACACGCTCGTACCTCAACCCCGTCAATTGACGGGGCTTTTTTTTGCCTGAAATAAACCGGATCGCGCCTCTTTCCTACAACCTGCGCTGACATCGGCCACAGGCCTGGTCCACTTAACGCCAATATTTTCCGCCGCCGGCCAACTAACCTCTGCTCAGGAAAGTTGCTTCAATGCGCTCCGCTTATTTAATTCATCTTATTAAAATCTCGAACGGAATCGATCATGTTCAAACCGACTATCGGCCCTATTGTGGGCCACACCACAACTAACGAAGTACGCATTTTCATTCGCGGCGAACAGCAGGACAGAAAAAGAGTCTTTGCCGGAGTCCGCGCTCGCAAGGCCGGTGCGGAAAAATGGTCCAACAGCGTATTTGCACTTTTGAATCCGGCTAATGACATGTCGGGTGTGCTCGTATTGCACGATCTCGATGCCGATTGTGAATATGAATATCAAGCCGGTTGCCTAAGTCCGATGAACCCGGTGCATACCATCGACACGGTGGTCGAGTTTCCATTGCAATGGCCGCGTCAGCTCTACCGCTTTCGCACCCGAACTGCGCAGGGCAACCAGCCCCGCAGCTTTATCGTCGGTTCGTGCCGTTATCTGCGGATCACCGCAGGCATCGCTTCCCTGCCGCAACTGGGCGACCGCATCTTTGGCTCGATCAATCAACTGATCGAAAACAGTCATCTACCGGTCAGTGCGGTAATCATGACCGGCGACCAGGTTTATGTAGATGACTTGAATATCATTGCACCGGATCGCGAAGCCAAAGACATTCTGAAGAAATATCGAACGGCATTTTCGCAACCGAATATTCAACGACTGATGTCCAATACATCGACTTACATGATGCTTGACGATCATGAAATCGAAGATAACTGGCCCGCCAATGCCAAAGATGCGGACAAGGACTTGTATCGCAATGCCATGGCCGCTTATGAACTTTATCAAGCCAGCCACAGCCCGGTTTATGCATGTAACGGCAAGGGCCAGATAGACCGGGACAGCTTGAAGCATTACTGGTATCAGTTCGGCGACAGCGATATCGCTTGGTTCGTTACCGACAGTCGCACCCAGCGCAACCTGTCGAAAGACGACCGGCGCATTCTCGACGTCGAACAGGAACAAGCGCTGCTTGAATGGCTGATTCATACTCCGGCACGAGTGAAATTCGTGGTGACCAGCGTGATGTTTTATCCCGACCGCAAGCTTCACGGTGACGATGCCTGGAAAGCTTTTCCCGAACAGCGTCTGCGCCTGCTGGAAACCATTCGTACCCATCGGATCAAAAACGTGGTGTTCGTCTCAGGCGATGTCCATGGCTCGCTGACCAGTCGCTTGACTCACAGCGAAGACACCGATTTCGAAGTGCACACCATCGTGTCGTCACCGCTGCACAACAGCAAACTGTTGCCGTATGCCAAAGCCTCGACGTTTATCCTCGATCAACCGCTGGTGCGCACGGCAGCCGGGGATTATCGGCACGAGCTGACCGGTGCCGTGGTGAGTCAGGACAATTTTGCGCATGTGGTCGTTGAGGCTGATCAGATATGGGTCAACTACCATGACCGCGATGGCAAGAAGCTGCAGTCGATCAGTATGAAATTGCGTTGAAACAGCAAAAGATCGCAGCCTTCGGCAGCTCCTACACCAGGCGCATTACCCTGTTGGGGCGGCGTGAAGCTGCGATCTTTTGTTCATTTCAGTCATGCACTGGAGAAATGTTCACTGCAGCCGACATATTCTTATAGCACTTGGCCTTCATCTCTCTTGTCAGTCGGTGCCGCAATGATGCAACCTTGCCGCAGCCAACAGACAAGAGGGCGAGAGCCCGGCGCATTCAGCATATTTCCAAGCGAGTTCCCTTCATGAAGAGCCAACCCGATGCCGCCAGCCGTATGGCGGCCGAGGTAGTGACGCAGTTGCCTGTGCCCTCGCGGCTCGGCATGCTGCGTTTCGAGCGCTTGAATGAAGCCAGTTGGGCGATGCTGTTCCTCGATCCCAACTGCGAACGCCAGTTCGGCCAGCCGGCCGTCGAGCTCTGCGCCCTGGTCGGCTCGCCCTACGCCAGCCTGATGGAGCCCGAAGCGCGCTACCAACTGCATGACGCGATCCAGCAGCAGTTGAGCAAAAGCGCGCATTACGTGGTGCGCTACACCCTGCACACCGCCGCCGGCGCGTTGAACATCCTCGAGCTGGGTGAAGCCTACAAACAGCACAACCGGCATTTGCTGCGCGGCTACCTGCTGGCCGTCGACGAGGTGTTCGACGAAACCCAGGCGCTGCCTTCGGTCGACCTGGAAACCCAGAATTCGCGCCTGCAAATCGCCCTTGAGCTGAACCAGCGTGCCCAGCAGGAACAACTGCAGCATCTGGAACGCGTACGCGCCCAGCAGGATCTGATTCTGCTGCTCGCGCGCCAGCGCTACAGCACCCACAATTCGCTGCAGGAAGCCGCCGAGCTGATCACCCGCTGCGCCTGCGACATTTACGAGATCGACTGCGCCAGCCTGTGGAACCTCGAAGGCCAGCGCTTGCTGCCGATCTCCGCCTACCATCGCGCAACTCAGGAATACATCCTGCCGGAGCCGATCGATATCAGCGGCTTCCCCGACTACATGGAAGCGCTGCACAGCAGCCGCGCCATCGACGCAAACAACGCCATGCATGACCCGCGCACCCGCGAGATGGCCGAGGCGATGCGTCCGCGTGACGTCAACGCCATGCTCGACGCCAGCATTCGCGTCGACGGGCAAGTGGTCGGCGTGTTGTGTCTGGAACAGACCGGCGCGACCCGCGCCTGGCAGTCCGACGAAATTGCCTTTGCCGGCGAGCTGGCCGACCAGTTCGCGCAAGTGATCAACAACCACAACCGCCGCACTGCCACCAGCGCCCTGCACCTGTTTCAGCGCGCGGTCGAGCAAAGCGCCAACGCCTTTTTGCTGGTCAATTGCGACGGCGTGGTCGAGTACGTCAACCCGAGCTTCACCGCGATCACCCAGTACACCACCGAGGAAGTCCACGGTCAGCGCCTGTCGGAGTTGCCGGCGCTGGAAAACCTCAGCGAACTGCTGTTCGACGCGCCCTCGGCGCTGGCCCAGAGCAACAGCTGGCAGGGTGAATTCAAGAGCCGCCGGAAAAACCTCGAACCCTACTGGGGGCAGTTGTCGATTTCCAAGGTCTATGGCGACAACCGTGAGCTGACGCATTACATCGGCATCTACGAAGACATCACCCAGACCAAACTCGCGCAGCAGCGTATCGAGCGCCTGGCCTACACCGACAACCTGACCAACCTCGGCAATCGTCCGGCATTCATCCGCAATCTCGATGAGCGTTTTGCCCGCGACAGCGATGCGCCGATCAGCCTGTTGCTGGTCGATATCGACAACTTCAAGCGGATCAACGACAGCCTCGGTCACCAGACCGGCGACAAACTGTTGATCAGCCTCGCCCGGCGCCTGCGCAACAGCCTCAGCCCGAGTGGGAGCCTGGCGCGTTTTGCCAGTAACGAATTTGCCGTATTGCTCGACGACACCGATCTTGAAGCCGGGCAGCAGATCGCCAGTCAGTTGCTCATGACCCTCGACAAGCCGATGTTCGTCGACAACCAACTGATCAGCGTCACCGGCTCCGTCGGCCTCGCCTGCGCGCCGCTGCACGGGCGCGATCCGCAGACCCTGATGCGCAACGCCGGCCTGGCACTGCACAAGGCCAAGGCCAACGGTAAACATCAGTTGCAGGTGTTCACTGAAGCGCTGAACGCCGAAGCCAGCTACAAACTGTTCGTCGAGAACAACCTGCGCCGCGCCCTGACCCAGAACGAGCTGGACGTGTTCTACCAGCCGAAACTGTGCCTGCGCAGTGGGCGCCTGCTGGGTATGGAAGCGCTGTTGCGCTGGAACCATCCGGAACGCGGCATGATCCGCCCGGACCAGTTCATCAGCGTCGCCGAGGAAACCGGCCTGATCATTCCGATCGGCAAATGGATCGCCCGTCAGGCCTGCCGCATGAGCAAATCCTTGACCGCCGCCGGCCTGGGCAATCTGCAAGTGGCGATCAATCTGTCGCCGAAACAGTTCTCCGATCCGGATCTGGTCGCCTCGATCGCCAACATCCTCAGGGAAGAAGCGCTGCCGGCGAGTCTGCTCGAACTGGAGCTGACCGAAGGCCTGCTGCTGGAAGCCACCGAAGACACCCACTTGCAGCTCGACCAGCTCAAGCGCCTGGGTCTGACCCTGGCCATGGATGACTTCGGCACCGGGTACTCGTCGCTGAGCTATCTGAAGAAATTTCCGATCGATATCATCAAGATCGATCGCAGCTTTATCCATGAGATCCCGGACAACCAGGACGACATGGAAATCACCTCCGCGGTGATCGCCATGGCCCACAACCTGAAACTCAAGGTCGTCGCCGAAGGCATCGAAACCGCCGAGCAACTGGCGTTCCTGCGCCGGCACCGTTGCGACGTCGGCCAGGGTTATCTGTTCGACCGACCGATTCCGGGCGATGAGCTGATCAAAGCGCTCAAGCGCTATCCGCGTGGGCCGCTCTGTCTCTAACGCCGGCTTCTATGAAGATCCCTTGTGGGAGCGAGCCTGCTCGCGAAGGCGATAAATCCGTTGGCATCTTCGTCGCCTGATACCCCGCTTTCGCGAGCAGGCTCGCTCCCACAGTTTTGATAGTGCGAATTCCGGCATCATTCGGCACACTGGCGGTCTGACTTTTTACCTCCAACCTGACTGAGAGGAACGCTCATGGTTCTGCGCTCGGAAATTCTGGTGAACAAAAACGTGCTTCCAACCAAAGAACAAGCCCTGCCCGGCCGCGAAACCCCGATGACTCTGCCGGAAAAACACTTCGTCTTCGAAGACACCCCGCTGCTCGGTCCATTCTTTCAGGACGTCGACTTTGCAATCTTCGGGCTGGGTTGCTTCTGGGGCGCGGAACGACGCTTCTGGCAGCGCGAAGGCGTAGTCAGCACCGTGGTCGGTTACGCCGGCGGCTTCACGCCGAATCCGACGTACGAAGAAGTCTGCTCAGGCCTGACCGGCCACGCCGAAGTGGTATTGGTGGTGTATGACAAGGCCCAAGTCAGTTACGAAGAACTGCTGGCGATGTTCTGGGAACTGCACAACCCGACTCAGGGCATGCGTCAGGGCAACGACGTCGGCACCCAGTACCGCTCGGTGATCTACGCGACCACCCCGGAGCAACTGGATGCCGCGCTGAAAAGCAAAGACGTATATCAGGCGGAACTGGCCAAGGCCGGTCTGGGTGAAATCAGCACCGAGATCGACCAGGCCCCGACCGTGTACTTTGCCGAGGCTTATCACCAGCAGTATCTGGCGAAGAACCCTGAAGGTTACTGCGGGATTGGCGGCACCGGCGTGTGCATGCCGAGCTAAAAGCTGCTAGCGGCAAGCTTCAAGCTGCAAGCGCTGTTTTCGCTTCAGCTTGTAGCTTGTAGCTTGTAGCTTCATTCCGCTATTAACCAATCCATCTGCCAGCCACCCTGGGTCTGCCCCAGTTTCTTCGACAACCACGGCAGCAACTCACGCAACTCTTCCTCCAGCCCCCACGGCGGATTGGCGATCGCCAGCCCGGAACCGTTCAGGCTGTTCGGCGTGTCCAGCGGATGCACCAGCAGCTCCACACGCAGCAACTTCGGTGCACCCGTGCCTGCCAGGTCCTGATAAAAACGCCGCAGCGCACGCTGATCCTTCACCGGATACCAGATCGCAGCCACGGTCTGGCGCATGCGGCCGATGGCTTCTTTCATCGACGCCGCACAACGCTGCATCTCGTCCAGTTGCTCGAACGGCGGATCGATCAGCATCACCGCCCGCTTTTCCTGCACCGGCAACATCGCCCGTGCCACGTGCCAGCCCTCGCCCAGATGCACTTTTACCCGACGATCGCCGGCCATGTTGTCCTTGAGCAACACGCCATCTTCGGGGTGCTTCTCGTTGAGCATCACCCGATCCTGCGGCCGCGTCAGGCGCCGCGCCAGCTCCGGCGAACCCGGGTAATAGCGCAACTGGCCATCCGGGTTCATCTCGTGTAGCACCTTCATATAGTCGGCAGTCAGCGCCGGCAGGTCCGGCTGATCCCACAACCGCGCAATGCCTTCCAGGTACTCGCCGGTGCGATTGGCCTGATCGCCCTGCAAGTCATACAGACCAATGCCCGCGTGGCTGTCGAGATAGGCAAACGGCTGCTCCTTGCGCGACATCAGGGCGATGAGGCGGGTCAAGGTCAGGTGTTTGAACACATCGGCGTGATTGCCGGCATGGAAGGCGTGACGATAATTCATGGCTGCTCCTGCGAGGGCCGCAAAGTTTACCTTTTACCGGGCGGCAAGTCAGGGGTTGGCGGCCGAGCGGACAAAAGCCTGCCCTCACCCTAGCCCTCTCCCGGAGGGAGAGGGCTAGGGTGGTGATCTTGCGAGTTACATCGACTTGAATGATCGACGTGATCTCAGGCTTGGCCAAACGAAGGTCACCGCTGAAGTCGCAGGTCGGCGTACAACACCCAGACACCTCGGTCAGTCCCCAGAAAGAACACCACCATCCAGCCTTGGCCAAGCGAAGTTCACCACTGAAGTCGCAGGTCGGCGTACCTCACCCAGACAACTCGGTCAGTCCCCTCTCCCTCTGGGAGAGGGTTAGGGTGAGGGGCTTTGCTTTTATGGCGTTAAACTGGCTAACCATGAACGACAGGAAGTCAAAAACTCATGCGATATCTGATCATCTGTTTACTCAGCCTTCTTGGCCCATACTTAGCCCTTGCCGACGAAACCCACATTGAACAGGCACGCCAGACACTAAAGAACTACGGGCTGAGTCACTGCATCCTGGCGCCATTCAATGAGCGATCAGCCCTGAGAAAAGACATTGCACTATCCGCCGATGCCTACTCATTCATGGGCAACGGCCTGCATTCCATCCTGCAAAATGAAGACACGCTGCAAGTGCTGCACGATCCCTATAAAGAAACACTGAGCTACGTGTTGGCGGCTTACGAGCAGACACCCTCACGCAGCAAACACTCAAATGAGAAAGTAGTGTTCCTTGCGTGCCTGAAAATCTACAACTCCGAAGCGTTCAACTGCTTTATCCAAACTCAAGATGCCTACATCTCTGACTGACTCCCTGATTTCAATCAACATCAAAAGATCGCAGCCTTCGGCAGCTCCTACATGGGATAGGCGCTCACTCTGTAGAAAGCTGCGATCTTTTTTTCAGGCGGGTAAGCTGCGCAGGCGCTTGCCGATGACGTCCAGCACATCGCAGCCATCGCGCAGTGGAATCGCGCAGAGCAAGGCAAAGTCGCTGAGGATCACGGAGTCGCATTCGATCGAGCCGCGCATGCACATGTTTTCCAGGACCTGGGCCACGGCGCGGATGCGGTAGTTGGCGGCGTCCATGAGGATGTCGAGGGGCACGTGGGTGTCGATGAACAGGCTGGGCATGTCGCTGCAATTGCCGGTCAGGGCCATGAAGCGGTTATCGGGGTGAGGGGTGATTTTTTCGTAAGGAGGATCAGTATGCATATTGGCCATTTTTGTCGTTCCATGATTGATTAACGTGAGCCGCCATCACACCTTCCTACGGGTTAGGGTGGCAGCTGTGCGCAGGAGTAGGAACCGAGCAATCATGGACCTCGGCCACGCCGAAGCGTGCCCCACGCACAGCCGCCGCGAACGATCTTACGGACTTGAACCAAGTGCCGCAAAAAGCCAACGAACTGTAACGTCATGAATGCGGGGATCCTTCACCCTGTCACCACTCTCGCAGTGACAACGAAAAGACTATCCCTGCAACTCACCGCGCACCAGTTCATGAAAACCGCCGCAATTCGAAGGAAACGTCCGAAGCGTTTGCCCCGAAATTTCATTCTGCCTCTGCCAGTAAAAACTCCAGAAGCGCCGATCGTGACGAATCTTCCGACATCGATAATTTGAAAAACTGCCCGACCTTGCAGCGCAGGACCGTCTCGGGAAACGCCTCGAACACGGCCGGCTGCTCCTCGCTCAGCCACTGCAGAACATTGGCGATGCGTACGCTCGCATCAGTCTGCGCCAACAGCGATTGCGGCACGCTCCACCACGGGAAGACCCGCCCCGAAACCAGCGCACGCCCCCCGACGTCAATGGCTTGGCCATTGATCAAGGCTCGCGAAACGACCGGCAGCAATTGCGCGGGATTGACCTCGCCAGACTGCAAAAGAGGCAGCAGAAAACGACCGTCCCAGAAGCGGAAAAACACCGCTTTACCGTCCGGCATCAGCACTTGAGTCAGGCTACGGAAATGTTCGACCAGCACTTCCAGATCTGCCGAAGACACCGCCAACCATCCCCAATCCCGAGATTCTGTTTCCGCCACCCAACGTAAAAACTCACTGTCCGCAGCGACAATTCCCACATAGGGCATCACCGCATCCCACTCGGCATAAATGGTCTCGGCCCACACTGGACTCGCTGTGCCCTGCCAGGCTTTGAACGCATCGGCGTCGCTGGCGCGGCTGAAAACTGAAAACAGTTGTTCTGACGCCAGCAGCGGCTGACGCGCCAGCCAATCTTCGGGGGTTAACTCTTCAGGCTGCACAAACACCATCCTTACAACGCTCGCACTCTTCGCAGAACGGCGCATCACCTTTGAAACTCATGATCTGTGCGGCCGTGAGAATCGCCGCCGGCGCAGCGGTCAGTTTCTCCGCCAAACCCGGCACCACCGGCGCCGCGCTCATCGCCGCCATCGGCGCGCCGCCAACAACAATCGGCACGCTGCTGAAAATTCCGCCGGGGCCGATGTTGATCCACTGTCCGCCGGCCTGAATCGTCGCGCTCGCGCCGCCATCGATGACCACTTGCTGGCCTGCGCTGATATGGATCTGCGCCGAGGCGCTGGTGGCTTGACTGTTCACCCGAACCTGTCGATCGCCGAGCACGGACAAATGATCATCCTGCCTCACTTCTGTCTGGCGCTGGCCGTGGGTGATGCGCTGTTCGTCGGCCTTCAGTTCATGGCGGGCGGTGCCGGTGACCACCACACTGCGCTGGTTGTCGACCTGCAGCTGCTGGTCATTGAGCACATGCTGGGTCCAGTTGCGCTGGGCACGCAGGTAGATTTCCTCAGCGCCCTTTTTGTCCTCGATGCGCAGTTCGTTGTAACCGCCACCGCCGGGGCTGCTCTGGCTGCGGAAGATGCTGCGGGTCTTGTCCGCCGGCAGGTCCAGCGGCACCGGTGTTGCGGCGTTGGGCAGGCAACCCATGACCAGCGGCTTGTCAGCATCGCCATCGATGAAACCGACCAGCACTTCCATGCCGACGCGCGGAATCAACACGCTGCCGTAGTGATCGTGAGCCCAACCGGTCGCGACGCGCAGCCAGCAACTGGAGTGCTCGTTGAGTTCGCCATCGCGATCCCAGGCCAGTTGCACTTTGACCCGGCCATATTCATCGCAATGGATTTCCAGGTCTTTCGGCCCGGTAACCACGGCGGGTTGGTAACCCGACATCCGCGGCTTTCCCGGGCACAGCGCCGGACGAAAGACCACGTCCCAGGGCGTGGCGACGAAGGTATTGCGGTAACCCTGGAAGGATTCGCCATCACTGGTCACCGATTCCTCAAGCACCTGTGGCTGGCGGCCGCGATGTTCGACGGCAGTGAGCAGCCACAGATCATTCCAGTCGTTGCGCGGATGCTCGGTGAGTTGCAGAAAATGTCCGCTGACCAATGAAGATTCGTCGCTGCTGCCTTCGGCCTGCCGGTAATCGGCGACATGCCGTTCAAGCGCGCGGCGCGTCAGGTGTTTGCCCGTTTCGCGATCGTTGAATTGGCCGGGGAAGTGGTAGTCCTCCAGCACCGGACGCTGTTCACCGTCACTGCGGCTTTGCAGAGACAGGCGCGGCTTTTCGAAGTTGTAGTCGCGCCGGGTAACGACGCTGGTACGGGTTTCCACGCGCACGTTGAAACGTTGAATCGCCGGCGCGCCTGCCGACATGCCGCTCCCCGGCAGATACAGCGTCGGCTCCGGCAGCTTGGGGAACACGGTCTGGTCGTCGCCGAATACCAGCAGATGGCCTTCGGGGCTGTGTTGAAAGTGGTAATGAATGCCGACTTCGGCACACAGGCGCTGGATAAAGGCCAGATCGCTTTCAGCGTATTGCACGCAGTACTCGCGCTGCGGGTATTCGCTGCCCAGGCGAAACTCAAACGCATCGCGCAGGATCGAGTGATCCTTGAGGACCTGCGTGACGATTTGCGGCACGCTCTGATGCTGGAAAATCCGCTGATTGATGCGATGCCCCAGATACGTCAGACGCGGGACCAGGCTGAGGTGATAGCGTGTCAGACGTTTCCCGGAATCGCCCTGTCCGACCTGATAAATCTGACCGTGAATACCGCAACCCTGAGCATCAAAACTCAAAAACGCCTGACCGTGCAGCAGGCTTTCCAGATCCAGGTCCGGCCGCTCGCTGACCAGTTCCAGTTCGAAGCGAAAGGGTTGGCTGATGGCTTCCCTGCCCGTGAACTCAAGGACCTTGAGGTCATGCTGGGCGCCTTCGAGGGTCAACGTGAAACGCGGTTGATTGGCAGGCGCGAACATCCGATGTCTCTCTGCAGTGTGAGGGCGGGCGATTCTGCATGAGGGGCAAGGAGTGATGAGCAGGTGACGGGAAATTCAGATTTGCCCTACGTTGTTTGCTGAAAGGACCTGAGAACGCGGCGCCTTCGACTACAGACAAATCTCCAAAACCACCGCCGAACCCTGTGGGAGCGAGCCTGCTCGCGAAGATGGAGCGTCAGTCGACATCAACATTGCCTGACACACCGCATTCGCGAGCAGGCTCGCTCCCACACTGGATCTCCACAGGATTCGAGAAATCACAGGCAATAAAAAACGGCCCGCCTCCGGTAGGAAACGGGCCGTTTCTCGTGAGCCGAAGCTCAGTCCATCACTTGTTCAGATGGAAGTCTTTTTCCGCTGCCTGGAAACGCTCAACCATGCCGCGAGTCGGCTCACCCGCCTTGCTAACGAAGTAGATGGCAAGGCTGGCGAAGATGAAGCCCGGAATGATTTCGTACAGACCCAGCAGTTCGAAATGCTTCCAGACCACCACGGTGATCGCGCCGACCAGAATACCGGCCAGTGCGCCGTTGCGGGTCATGTCTTTCCAGATGACCGAGATCAGCACTACCGGACCGAACGCAGCGCCGAAACCGGCCCAGGCGTAGGACACCAGGCCCAGTACGCGGTTGTCTGGATTCGCAGCCAGTGCGATAGCGATCAGCGCCACCAGCAGCACCATGGCACGACCGACCCAGACCAGCTCCAGTTGCGAAGCGGACTTGCGCAGGAACGTCTTGTAGAAGTCTTCGGTCAGCGCGCTCGAGCACACCAGCAACTGGCAGCTCAGGGTGCTCATCACCGCCGCCAGAATCGCCGACAGCAGCACACCGGCAATCCATGGATTGAAGAGGATTTTCGCCAGTTCGATGAACACACGCTCGTGGTTCTCGGTCACAGGACCGGCCACTTCCGGGTGCGCCGAAAAGTAGGCGATACCGAAGAAGCCGACGGCCACGGTGCCGCCCAGGCACAGGATCATCCAAGTCATGGAAATGCGACGCGCCTTGGCAATCGACTTCACCGAATCCGCCGCCATGAAACGCGCGAGGATGTGCGGCTGACCGAAGTAGCCCAGACCCCAACCCATCAGCGAGATGATGCCGATGAAGGTGGTGCCTTTGAGCATGTCGAAGTTGCTCGGATCTTGCGCTTCGATAGCGAGGAACGTGGTGTCGACGCCGCCGGTTGCCAGCAGGACGATGATCGGCGTGAGAATCAGCGCGAAGATCATCAGGGTCGCTTGCACGGTGTCGGTCCAGCTCACCGCGAGGAAACCGCCGATGAAGGTGTAGGCAATCGTTGCCGCCGCACCGGCCCACAGCGCCGTTTCGTAGGTCATGCCGAAGGTGCTTTCGAACAGGCGGGCACCGGCGACGATGCCGGAAGCGCAGTAGATGGTAAAGAACACCAGAATCACGATTGCCGAGATAATCCGCAGCAAGCCGCTTTTATCTTCGAAACGGCTGGAAAAATAATCCGGCAGAGTCAGGGCATCGCCGTTGTGCTCGGTCTGCACACGCAGACGGCCGGCGACAAACAGCCAGTTCAGGTAGGCACCGACGATCAGGCCGATGGCGATCCAGCTTTCGGACAGGCCGGACATGTAGATGGCGCCCGGTAGGCCCATCAGCAACCAGCCGCTCATGTCGGAGGCACCGGCAGACAGCGCGGTGACAACGCTGCCGAGGCTGCGACCGCCGAGAATATAGTCGGAAAGGTTGTTGGTGGAGCGATAGGCCATCAAGCCGATCAGCACCATTGCTGCGATGTAGATCACGAACGTGATCAGGGTTGGATTGCTTACGCTCATTGAGTTACGCCCTGGCTTTGTTTTTATGTAGCGGCGGTGGTGAACCGCTCGCAAACGACGACGTTTGGCAGACGATCCGGGATCCCGCGCATTTAAGACTGATGTTTCCCCAGGAAAGCCATCAGCCGGTACACGGGGTTATTCCCGGTTGCACCTTGGCGGCGAATGCTATGCAACAAAGCAAATAAGGTGCAACCAGTTTCGCGAGAATTAGTTGCACCCAGTCGGATTAATCGACGATCACCCCGTTTTTGCTCCCTTTTGTCGCAGTCATGGCTCTTTGCTAGAAGCAAAAGCACCAAGCAGGAGCAGCGCATTCGTACCAGAAATTATTTCCTGACGAGCTGCGTATTATTCCGGCAAAAAAAGGGTTGCACCCGGTTGCACCTCATTCAGCGCACGGCTAATCTTGCGGCCAGCTGATGCCACGCAACTGTGGCAACCATGAGGATAAAAATATGGCTACCACCACCCTTGGGGTCAAACTCGATGACCCGACCCGCGAGCGCCTGAAGGCTGCCGCAACCTCGATTGATCGCACGCCGCACTGGCTGATCAAGCAGGCAATTTTCAATTACCTGGAAAAACTCGAGGGTGGTGCAACCCTGACCGAGTTGAACGGTTTGACCGCCAAAGACGCCGATGACGCAGGCGAAGTGCAGACCGATCACGCTCACCAATGCTTCCTCGAATTCGCTGAAAGCATCCTGCCGCAATCGGTTCTGCGCGCTTCGATCACCGCCGCCTACCGCCGCCCTGAGCCGGAAGTGGTGCCGATGCTGATCGAGCAGGCGCGCCTGCCGGCCCCGATGGCCGAAGCCACCAACAAGCTCGCGGCGACCATCGCCGAAAAACTGCGCAACCAGAAAAGTGCCGGCGGTCGTGCCGGTATTGTTCAGGGCCTGCTGCAGGAATTCTCCCTGTCGTCTCAGGAAGGCGTGGCGCTGATGTGCCTGGCCGAAGCGCTGTTGCGCATTCCGGACAAAGGCACCCGCGACGCGCTGATCCGCGACAAGATCAGCACCGGCAACTGGCATCCGCACTTGGGCAACAGCCCGTCGCTGTTCGTCAACGCTGCGACCTGGGGGCTGCTGCTGACTGGCAAACTCGTCTCCACCCACAACGAAGCCGGCCTGACCTCGTCGCTGAGCCGCATCATCGGCAAGAGCGGCGAGCCGATGATCCGCAAGGGCGTCGACATGGCCATGCGCCTGATGGGCGAGCAGTTCGTGACCGGCGAGACCATCGCCGAAGCGCTGGCCAATGCGAGCAAGTTCGAAGCCAAGGGCTTCCGTTATTCCTACGACATGCTCGGTGAAGCGGCACTCACCGAAGTTGACGCGCAGAAATACCTGGCCTCGTACGAACAAGCGATCCACTCGATCGGCAAAGCCTCCCACGGCCGTGGGATTTATGAAGGCCCGGGCATTTCCATCAAGCTCTCGGCACTGCACCCGCGCTACAGCCGTGCGCAGTACGAGCGGGTGATGGACGAGCTGTACCCGCGCCTGCTGTCGCTGACCCTGCTGGCCAAGCAATACGACATCGGCCTGAACATCGACGCCGAAGAAGCCGACCGCCTCGAACTGTCGCTGGATCTGCTTGAGCGTCTGTGCTTCGAGCCGCAACTGACCGGCTGGAACGGCATCGGTTTCGTCATCCAGGCTTACCAGAAGCGTTGCCCGTACGTGATCGACTACGTGATTGATCTGGCTCGCCGCAGCCGTCATCGCCTGATGATCCGCCTGGTGAAAGGCGCGTACTGGGACAGCGAAATCAAGCGCGCCCAAGTCGAAGGTCTGGAAGGCTATCCGGTCTACACCCGCAAGGTGTACACCGACGTTTCCTACATCGCTTGCGCACGCAAACTGCTGTCGGTGCCGGAAGCCATCTACCCGCAGTTCGCCACGCACAACGCCCACACCCTGTCGGCGATCTACCACATCGCCGGTCAGAACTATTACCCCGGCCAGTACGAATTCCAGTGCCTGCACGGCATGGGCGAACCGCTTTACGAGCAGGTTGTCGGCAAGGTTTCCGAGGGCAAGCTGAACCGTCCGTGCCGTGTGTACGCTCCGGTCGGCACCCACGAAACCCTGCTGGCTTACCTTGTACGTCGCTTGCTGGAAAACGGCGCCAACACCTCGTTCGTCAACCGCATCGCCGACCAGTCGATTTCGATTCAGGAACTGGTCGCCGATCCGGTTGCGCAGATCGAGCAGATGGCAACCGTGGAAGGTGGTTTCGGCTTGCCGCACCCGCGCATTCCGCTGCCGCGTGACCTGTACGGTGCCGAGCGCGCCAACTCCAGCGGCATCGACATGGCCAACGAACATCGTCTGGCCTCGCTGTCCTGCGCCCTGCTCGCGACTGCGCATAACGACTGGAAAGCCGCGCCGATGCTTGGTTGCGCTTCCAGCAACGAAACGCCGGCAGCCGTGCTGAACCCGTCCGATCACCGCGATGTGGTCGGTCACGTTCAAGAAGCTACCGTCGAAGACGTCGACAACGCCATTCAATGCGCGCTGAACGCCGCGCCGATCTGGCAGGCCACGCCGCCGGCCGAGCGCGCGGCGATTCTGGAACGTGCCGCTGACTTGATGGAAGGCGAGATCCAGCCGCTGATGGGCCTGTTGGCTCGTGAAGCCGGCAAGACCTACGCCAACGCCATCGCCGAAGTCCGCGAGGCCGTCGACTTCCTGCGTTATTACGCAGTGCAGGCGCGCAACGATTTCAGCAATGACGCCCACCGCCCACTCGGTCCGGTGGTTTGCATCAGTCCGTGGAACTTCCCGCTGGCGATCTTCAGCGGTCAGGTGGCTGCGGCATTGGCCGCCGGTAACCCGGTACTGGCCAAACCGGCCGAGCAGACGCCACTGGTTGCCGCGCAGGCCGTGCGTCTGATGCTCGAAGCCGGCATCCCGGAGGGCGTGCTGCAACTGCTGCCGGGTCGCGGTGAAACCGTCGGCGCCGGTCTGGTCGGTGACGAACGCGTCAAAGGCGTGATGTTCACCGGCTCCACCGAAGTCGCGCGCTTGCTGCAACGCAACATCGCTGGCCGTCTCGACAGCCAGGGCCGTCCGATTCCGCTGATCGCCGAAACCGGTGGCCAGAACGCGATGATCGTCGATTCCTCGGCTTTGACTGAACAAGTGGTGATCGACGTAGTGTCGTCGGCCTTCGACAGCGCCGGTCAGCGTTGCTCGGCACTGCGCGTGCTGTGCCTGCAGGAAGATTCCGCCGATCGCGTCATCGAAATGCTCAAGGGTGCGATGGCCGAAAGCCGTCTCGGCAACCCCGAGCGTCTGTCCGTGGACATCGGCCCGGTGATCGACGCCGAAGCCAAGGCCGGCATCGACAAGCACATCCAGGGCATGCGCGATAAAGGTCGCAATGTTTACCAGGTGGCGATTGCCGACAGCGAAGAGATCAAGCGCGGCACCTTCGTCATGCCGACCCTGATCGAGCTGGAAAGCTTCGACGAACTGCAACGCGAAATCTTCGGCCCGGTACTGCACGTGGTGCGCTACAAGCGCAAAGAGCTGGATAACCTGATCGGCCAGATCAACGCCTCCGGTTACGGCCTGACGCTGGGCGTGCACACGCGCATCGACGAGACCATCGCCAAGGTGATCGACAACGTCAACGCCGGTAACGTCTACGTCAACCGCAACATCGTTGGTGCCGTGGTCGGCGTGCAGCCGTTCGGCGGCGAAGGCCTGTCGGGTACTGGCCCGAAAGCCGGTGGCCCGCTGTATCTGTATCGCCTGCTGTCGACGCGTCCGACCGACGCCATCGAACAATCCTTCGCTCGCGGTGACGCCATCGTCGCCCCGGACGTGCGCTTGCGCGATGCCATGAGCCAATCGTTGAACGCGCTGAAAGCCTGGGCCGACAACAACAAGTTTGCCGACCTGAGCACTCTGTGCGTGCAATACGCGGCGCAATCGCAGAGCGGCATCACCCGCGTGCTGGCTGGCCCGACCGGCGAGAAAAACAGCTACGCGATCCTGCCGCGCGAACACGTACTGTGCCTGGCGGAAGTTGAAGGTGATCTGCTGACGCAACTGGCGGCGGTGCTGGCGGTGGGCGGTTCGGCGGTGTGGCCGGAATCCGAGCTGACCAAGGCGTTGTTCGCCCGTCTGCCGAAGGAAGTGCAGGCGCGAATCAAGCGCGTTGCCGACTGGAACAAAGACGAAGTGGTGTTCGATGCCGTGCTGCATCACGGCCACTCCGACCAGTTGCGCGGCGTCTGCCAGCAGATCGCCCAGCGTGGCGGCGCGATCGTTGGCGTGCAGGGCCTGTCCCAGGGCGAGACCAACATTGCCCTGGAGCGCTTGGTAATCGAGCGGGCACTGAGCGTCAACACCGCTGCGGCGGGGGGTAATGCCAGCTTGATGACGATCGGATAAAAGCAGCTACAAGCTTCGAGCGACAAGCTGCAAGTAAAAGCAAACTGCTCTTACTTGCAGCTTGAAGCTTGTGGCTTGTGCCGCCCCATCACCCTTATCTATCTTCCTTCCCCATTTTTATGGGCCTACCTAGACTGCGGCATACTTTCTTTAAGGTAGGCCGCCATGTCCGAGACGCTGCTCAGTTCCCGCAATCTGGCTTTCGAGCTGTACGAAGTCCTCGATGCCGAGGGCCTGTCCCGGCGCGAGCGCTTTGCCGAGCACAATCGCGAGACCTTCGACGCCGCCATCGGCACCGCGCGCAACATCGCCGAAAAGTATTTCGCCCCGCACAACCGCAAGGGCGACGAAAACGAGCCGCGCTATGAAGATGGCCAGGCCATTCTGATTCCCGAAGTGAAACCGGCGGTGGATGCCTTTCTCGAGGCTGGCTTCCTCAACGCCGCACGCAGCTTCGAGGCCGGCGGCATGCAATTGCCGACCCTGCTGTCGCAAGCCTGCTTCGCGCACTTTCAGTCCGCCAACGCAGCGTCGACCTCATACCCGTTCCTGACCATGGGCGCGGCCAACCTGATCGAGAGCTTCGGCAGCGAAGAGCAGAAACAGCGCTTCCTGCAACCGATGATCGACGGACGTTTCTTCGGCACCATGGCCCTGACCGAGCCCCATGCCGGTTCGTCACTGTCGGACATTCGTACCCGCGCCGAGCCGGCAGCCGACGGCACCTATCGCCTGAAGGGCAACAAGATTTTTATCTCCGGCGGTGATCACCCGCTCTCGGAAAACATCGTGCACATGGTTCTGGCCAAACTGCCGGATGCACCGCCGGGGGTGAAAGGTATTTCGCTGTTCATCGTGCCAAAGTTTCTGGTCAACGACGACGGCAGCCTCGGCCAGCGCAACGACGTGCTGCTCGCCGGGTTGTTCCACAAGATGGGCTGGCGCGGCACCACATCGACGGCGCTGAACTTCGGCGATAACGGCGAGTGCGTCGGCTATCTGGTGGGCAAGCCGCACCACGGCTTGAGCTATATGTTCCAGATGATGAACGAAGCCCGGATTGGCGTCGGCATGGGCGCAGTCATGCTCGGTTATGCGGGCTACTTGTACTCACTGGAATATGCTCGCGAACGGCCGCAGGGTCGGGTGCCCGACAGCAAGGATCCGAGCACGGCGCCGGTGGCGATCATTCAGCACGCGGACGTCAGACGCATGCTGCTGACGCAGAAATCCTACGTCGAAGGCGCATTTGACCTTGGCCTGTATGCCGCGCGGCTGTTCGATGACACCACCACGCTGGAAAGCGAAACCGAGCGTAAACAGGCACATGAGCTGCTGGACCTGCTGACGCCCATCGTCAAATCCTGGCCTTCGGAGTTCTGCCTCAAAGCCAACGAACTGGCAATCCAGATTCTTGGCGGCCACGGCTACACTCGCGAATACCCGGTAGAGCAGTACTACCGCGACAACCGCCTGAATCCGATCCACGAAGGCACTCACGGCATCCAGTCGCTGGATTTGCTCGGGCGCAAACTGGCGCAGAACGGTGGCGCCGGTCTCAAGCAGCTGATTCGATTGATCGCCAACACGGCCGAACGTGCCACTGCATACGATTCGTTGACCACCCTGCGCGAACCGCTGGAAAAACTCGTGGCCCGCTTGCAAACCGTGACCATCTGCCTGCTCACGGATCTGGCCCAAGGCAAGGTCAACAGCAGCCTGGCGAACTCGGCGCTGTACCTGAAAGTGTTCGGCCACGCGGTGATCGGCTGGCGCTGGCTGGAGCAGGCGATCCGCGCCGAGGAAGGCCTGGCCAAAGGAAATGCGGCGGATGTCGACTTCTATAAGGGCAAGTTGCAGGCGGCGCGGTATTTCCTCACGTGGGAAGTGCCGGGTTGCCAGCATGAGCTGGACTTGCTGGAGGCGCGGGATGATACGTGTCTGGGGATGCGGGAGGAGTGGTTCTGATCTGCAAGTTGTTTTGCGACTGAAACCATTCGCGAGCAGGCTCGCTCCCACAGGACAGGTGCTGTTCACAGGATGCGTGAACATGCCGAATCCAATGTGGGAGCGAGCCTGCTCGCGAAGGCGTCAGCTCAGGCGATACAGCTTCAACTCAACTTGAACCCACCCATCTGCCGCGCCAGATCATCCGCCAGCCTCTGCAACATCTGGCAGTCTTCGCGACAAGCCCTGACCTCCCCCGCCGTCGCGTGCGCCAGATCGGAAATCCCCTGCACGTTGCGGTTGATCTCTTCGGTCACCGCCGACTGCTCTTCGGTCGCTGTCGCCACCTGATGGTTCATATCGCTGATGCGCTCGACCTGGCCGGTGATCGCCGTCAGCGATGCACCGGTCCGCTGGCTTGACTCAACCCCGGTGCCGGTCGCGGCCTGGCCGGTGCGCATCGATGACACGGCGTTTTCCGCGCCTTGCTTGAGGCTGCCGATCATCAGTTGAATTTCGTCGGTCGAGGCCTGGGTCCTGCGCGCGAGGGTGCGCACTTCATCGGCGACCACCGCGAAGCCACGGCCCATGTCGCCAGCGCGGGCGGCTTCGATGGCGGCGTTGAGTGCCAGCAGATTGGTCTGTTCGGAAACGCCACGAATCACCGCCAGCACCGAATCAATCGACGCCACTTGCTGTGCCAGCTCACCCACCGCCCCTGCCGCCACGCCGATCTCATCGGACATGCTTTCGATATGACGGATCGAGCCACCGACCACTTCCCGCGCCTGCAACGCCTCATCGCGCGCGGTTTGCGAGGCAAGCGCGGCGTTGCCAGCGTTCTGCGCGATTTCCTGCACGGTCAGGCCCATTTCGTGGACGGCGGTGGCTACCATGTCGGTCATTTCCTGCTGCCGGCCGGAACGCTCGGCGGTGTTGTCCACCACCTTCGCCACTTGGCCCACGGCCGTGCGCAGGCGCTCGCTGGTGGTCAGCACTTCGCCGATCATCGCGCGCTGGCTGTCGAGGAAGCGGTTGAAGCCGCGCGCCAGGTCACCCAACTCATCGGCACGGCTGGAATCTAACCGGTGAGTCAAATCTCCACCACCGCTACCGATGGCCACCAGCGCCCGTGTTACTTGTCGAATCGGTCGCACCAGCCCCTGGGCCAGCCACACCACCAACGCCAGGCAGACCAACGCCACCACCAGACCGATGCCGCCACTCATCCACATCGCTTTCCGTGCTTCAGCGTAGATCTGCGACTGCGGCACTTCGGCCACCAGCGTCCAGCCGAGATCACGCAGCGGCAGGCTGAAGGCGAGGAAGTCTTCACCGTCGCGCTGGAAGCTACTGTTGAAGGCGTCCTTGTGCCCCATCAGCGCTTGCGCCGCGTTGGCGCCGATCTGCTCGGTCAAGGTGCGTTTGCCGCTGAACTGCGCCTCAGGATGGACCTGAATCAGACCGTCGGAGCGCACGAGATAGACCTTGCCGCGTTCACCGAAACTGAAGTTGTGGATCAGCTCCGACAGCTCTTTCATGCTCAGCCCCAGCCCGGCGACACCGACGACTTTGCCGGCCTGCTCGACCTTCAGATCGATGAACAAGGCCAGCTCGCCCGTGGCGCCGTCGTTGTCGATATTCAGCGTGCGCGGCTGATTGCTGTCGAGAAAGGAATAGAACCAGGCGTCGGCCGGTTTCGCGCGACTGAGGGTGCGGTCCAGGCCTTTTTCAGTGATGTAGTGATTGGATTCGGTGCCGATAATCAGCGCAGTGAAGGCCTTGTGTTCGGCGCGGATGCCTTCCAGATACTGCGCGAAGAGAGCAGTTTTGCTGCTGTCCTCGCCTGTCGACAGCCAGTCACGCACCATGGTGTTGCTGGCGATGTCCTTGGCGGCGGTGAGCGGTTGCACGAGGATGCGTTCGATATCGTTGCGCGTCGCTTCGATGCTCGACGGCAGCGCTTGTTCGACCAGATAGCTCTGGGCGAGGCGGTTGACCACCAGGGTATAAATGCCAACCACGATCACGATGCTGATCAGCAGGGCCGCGCCCATGCCAATAATCAACTGCCACTGAATACTGCGTCGCCACCACTGCATGGAGCACCCCCAAGGAATAAGTGGCCGAAATACTGCAACAGCCGTGCCGATTGTATACATCCCAACCGACAATCTATTCCCTGGTTGTGCGCAACCTCATCAGCCCTGACTGATGGTCTTGGCAATCGTCTCGACCGTGGCGCTGACTTGCTCTTGATAACGCTCGAGTTCTTCTTTGTGCTGCTTCTTCATTTCGATCTGCTGCGAGCACAGATTCATCGCTGCCAGCACCAGCAAACGGTCACCGATCAGCGTCGGGTATTTGCGCTTGGTGTCTTCCAGCGCGGCCTTGAGCATCATTGCCGCGTCCAGCAGGGTCTGTTCTTCCCCGGCCGGTGCCTTGATCGAATAGTCCTCGCCAAGAATGGAGATGACTTTTACCCCTGCTGTGCCGTGGTTCATGCGCTGACGGGACCGGCGTTGACGCGATCAACCAGCGCCTGAATGCGCGCGGCGGTGGCGCCGTGTTTTTCTTCCTGCTCCATCAGGTTCAGTTGCAGGTTTTCGTTTTCATCCTTGGCCTGGGCCAGTTCCGTGGACAGGGTCTGGTTGGTCTGCAGCAGGGTCTGGTTCTGTTGCACCAGGTCGCTGACGAGCTGTTCCAATTGGCTGAGGGATGCTTCCAACATTTTGATCTTCCAAGCGTTTTTCAAAGGGCGCGTACGATAAAGAAAAGTCACCACGGATGCCAGGGTTAAACCGGCGCAAGGCCTTGATTTTCCTGGGTGGCGAAGCTTCTCGCGAGTTTAAAAGACTGCGAATGGTCGATCTGGTTCCTGCACTTCGTCGCACAGCGCCGTCTGCGACAAATACGCACACCACCTCAAGACTTTAGTCGTATGACCGATAAGTCACCCATACAGCAGTCTCAGCCCGCATGGATGCGGCCCTTTTCGGTATCCGCCCATGTCCCTTCGCAATATGAATATCGCCCCACGGGCGTTTACTGGTTTCGCCCTGATCGGCGGCCTGATGTTGATCCTCGGCGTGTTTGCGCTGAACCAGATGAGCAAGATCCGCGCGGCCGGCGAAGACATCGCCACCGCCAGCGTGCCATCGATCAAGGCCCTCGATGAGTTCACTCAACTGACCCTGCGCCTGCGCGTGCTTTCTTACCGCCTGCTGATCAACCGCGAACCCGACGTGCAGCAGAAAACCATCGAGCTGTTCGACCTGCGCAACCGCCAGATCGCCGATGCGCAACGCGCCTATGAGCCACTGATCGAAGGCCCGCAGGAACGTGCGGCGTACGATCAGTACGTGCAATTGCTGGCGCAGTACCGTCAGCTTGAAGAGCGCATGAAAACCCTGTCGCGCAACAATCAGGTCGACGAGTTGCGGCAGATGCTCAACAGCGATTTGCTGAGCAATTCGGAAGCGGTGAATACCGCGCTGGCGCGCTTGCTGGAGATCAACACCCAGCAGATCGCCGAGACCAATCAAGGTGCCAGTGACCAGTATTCAATGTCGTTCAACCTGGTCGTCACCCTGTTGGTGATTGCCAGCGGCCTGACGTTGCTGTTCGCCTGGTTATTGACCACTAGCATCACCAAGCCGATTTCCAAGGCACTGGACGCTGCGGAAACCATCGCCGAAGGCAATCTGACCCAGCCGATCCATGTCGATGGCGAAGATGAAGCCGGGCGCCTGCTCGCGGCCATGGCCAAAATGCAATCGAAGCTGCGCGACACCCTGCAGCGCATCTCCGGTTCGGCCACACAGCTTGCGTCTGCTGCGGAAGAGCTGAACAGCGTCACCGACGAGAGTGCTCGAGGCCTGACCCAGCAGAACAATGAAATCGAGCAGGCGGCCACTGCGGTCAATGAGATGACCAGCGCCGTCGAGGAAGTCGCGCGCAACGCGGTCAGCACTTCGGAAGCCTCGAAAAACGCCACCACTTCGGCGGGCGACGGTCGTGATCTGGTGCAGGAAACCGTCAGCGCCATCGAACGCATGAGCGCCGATGTGCAGAGCACCGCGTCCTTGATCGGCGACCTGGCCAATGAATCCCGCGACATCGGCAAGGTGCTCGACGTGATTCGTGGTCTGGCTGACCAGACCAACCTGCTGGCCTTGAACGCAGCGATCGAAGCGGCCCGTGCCGGTGAGGCCGGTCGTGGTTTTGCCGTGGTGGCGGACGAAGTGCGCGCACTGGCCCATCGCACCCAACAGTCGACCAGCGAAATCGAACGCATGATCGGCAGCATCCAGAGCGGCACCGAACACGCCGTGGATTCAATGCGCAACAGCACCGAACGCGCCGAATCGACGCTGAACATCGCCCGTGGCGCGGGGATGTCGCTGGACACGATCAACAGCGCCATCGTTGAGATCAACGAGCGCAACCTGGTCATCGCCAGCGCCGCCGAAGAGCAGGCGCAGGTAGCGCGTGAAGTCGATCGCAACCTGGTCAACATCCGTGATCTGTCGGTGCAATCGGCGACCGGGGCGAATCAGACCAGCGCGGCGAGCAATGAGCTGTCGCGCCTGGCGCTGGATCTGAACAACATGGTTGGGCGGTTCAGCCTGTAACACACTTCGCTGGAACTTCCCCTGTGGTGAGGGGATTTATCCCCGTTGGGTGGCGAAGCCGCCCCAAAAACAGCGTATGCGGTTCCACCTGAGGACCCGCGTACAACGGTTTTACGACGGCTGCGCCGCCGAACGGGGATGAATCCCCTCGCCACAGTCATCACTCGCCGCATCTGCAAGGCGATTCTGCACAAAAGCTTTTTGACAGCATCACATTTCAACAGGTTAGAATCGCTGGCACGCAGACTGCATGGTCAGTTTGTGCCTCGTCTTTACGCTTCTGGAGTACTGCCTTTGAATGCGACGACCATCAACAGCCTGTTCTTGATCGGCGCGTTGCTGGTAGGCGCAAGCATTCTTGTCAGCTCGCTTTCTTCACGTCTCGGCATTCCGATTCTGGTCATCATTCTCGCGGTCGGCATGGCGGCGGGGGTCGATGGTGGCGGGATCATTTTCGACAACTACCCGACGGCCTATCTGGTCGGCAACCTCGCCCTGGCGGTGATCCTGCTCGACGGCGGCTTGCGCACGCGGGTGTCGAGTTTCCGCGTGGCCTTGTGGCCGGCGCTGTCGCTGGCCACGGTCGGGGTGTTGATCACCACCGGGCTGACCGGCATGGCCGCTGCGTGGCTGTTCGACCTCAATCTGATTCAGGGCCTGCTGATCGGTGCCATTGTCGGTTCAACCGACGCCGCCGCGGTGTTCTCGCTGCTCGGCGGTAAAGGCCTGAACGAACGGGTCAGCGCCAGTCTGGAAATCGAATCCGGCAGCAACGACCCCATGGCGGTGTTCCTCACCGTCACCCTGATCGACATGCTCGCCAGCGGCGAGACCGGCTTGCACTGGAGCCTGCTGACCCACTTGATCCGCGAATTCGGCATCGGTGGCGTGATCGGTCTGGGCGGCGGTTGGGTGATGCTGCAATTGGTCAACCGCATCAATCTTGCCGCCGGGCTGTATCCGATCCTCATCATCGCTGGCGGGCTGGTGGTGTTTGCGCTGACCAACGCCTTGCACGGCAGTGGCTTCCTTGCCGTGTACCTGTGCGGTCTGGTCATCGGCAACCGCCCGGTGCGCAGCCGCCACGGCATTCTGCACATGCTCGACGGCATGGCGTGGCTGGCGCAGATCGGCATGTTCCTGGTGCTGGGCCTGCTGGTCACGCCCCACGATCTGCTGCCGATCGCCCTGCCCGCCCTCGGTCTGGCGCTGTGGATGATTCTGTTCGCGCGGCCGCTGTCGGTGATGGTCGGCCTGCTGCCGTTCAAGGCCTTCCACGGTCGTGAAAAAGCCTTTATTTCCTGGGTCGGCCTGCGCGGCGCGGTGCCGATCATTCTCGCGGTGTTCCCGCTGATGGCCGGCCTGCCGCAAGCGCAGCTGTATTTCAATCTGGCGTTCTTCATCGTGCTGGTGTCGCTGCTGGTGCAGGGTACGAGCCTGCCGTGGGTGGCCAAATTGCTCAAGGTGACCGTTCCGCCAGAACCCGCGCCGATATCCCGGGCGGCACTGGAAGTGCATGTGACCAGCGAGTGGGAGCTGTTCGTTTACAAGCTCGGCGCGGAGAAATGGTGCATCGGTTCGCCCCTGCGTGAGCTGAAAATGCCCGAAGGCACACGCATCGCCGCCCTGTTTCGTGGCCAGCAACTGCTCCATCCGTCGGGTAGTACGGTGCTGGAAGTCGATGATTTACTGTGTGTTATTGGCCATGAACACAACCTGCCGGCCCTCGGCAAACTGTTCAGCCAGGCGCCGCAACGTGGCCTCGATCTGCGTTTCTTCGGCGACTTCGTGCTTGAAGGAGACGCCCAGCTTAAAGCGGTTGCAGCGTTGTATGGCTTACCGGCCGAAGGCATCGATCCGGACATGACTTTGGGCGCGTTCATTGCGCAAAAAGTCGGGGGTGCCCCCATCGTCGGTGACCAGGTGGAATGGAACAACACCCACTGGACGGTGGCGGTCATGGACGGGAACAAGATCGGCAAAGTGGGCGTCAGATTCCCCGAAGGAAGTCGCCCGGGCCCCGGACTCTTCCTCTAAACTGCCTCCACTCTCACTTGCTTGACCGGTCTCTATGCCTACCCTGCGCTCCTTTTTCGCCGCGGCCCTGCTGGGCCTCAGTCTTGTCGTCGGCCCGCTGCATGCTGCCGAACCACCGTCCAGCGATGCCGTGCAGGCCAGCCTCGACAAGCTGGCCGACAGCAAACTGCCGGACGCCGACAAAAAGACTTTGCAGACCGTCCTGCAGAACACCCTCAATCAGCTGAACAACCAGCGTGATTACGAGCAGAAACTGATCGATCTCAAGCGTCAGCTGGCCAACGCGCCGAAGCAGACGATTGAAAACACCCGCGAACTCAGCCGCCTCAAGGCCACCGCGCCGGTGCCGGTAGCGCAGCGTTTTCCGAAGGAGTCGATTCAGCAACTGGAGCAGATCCTCACCGATCGCTCGACCCAGCAGAGCGATCTGCAAAAAGCCCTGGCCGAAGCCAACAGCCTGATCATCACCGCGCAGACTCGCCCCGAGCGCGCTCAGGCAGAGATTTCCGCCAGCCAGACGCGCATCCAGCAGATCAACACTATCCTCAAATCCGGCAAGGACACGGGCAAAACGGTCACCGCCGAACAGCGCGACCAGTTGAACGCCGAACTCGCCGCACTCAATGCACTGATTCCGCTGCGCCGCCAGGAACTGGCCGGCAACACCCAGTTGCAGGATCTGGGCAACGCTCAGCACGACTTGCTTTCGGAGAAATCCGATCGGCTCGACCGCGAGATCCAGGAATTGCAAACCCTGATCAATCAGAAGCGTCTGGCGCAGTCGCAGGAAACCGTCACCCAGCAATCGATCGAAGCGCAGAAGGCCGGCGGCAGCAGCCTGCTGGCGAGTGAGAGCGCGACCAACCTCAAGCTTTCCGATTACTTGCTCAAGAGCACCGACCGTCTCAACGAAGTCACGCAGCAGAACCTGCAGACCAAACAGCAACTCGATACCCTGACCCAGAGCGATTCGGCACTGGATGAGCAGATCAGTGTGCTCAAGGGCAGCCTGCTACTATCGAAAATTCTCTATAAACAGAAGCAGGCACTGCCGCACTTGAAGGTCGACCGCGACCTCGCCGACCAGATTGCCGATATTCGCCTGTATCAGTTCGATGTCAGCCAGCAACGCGAGCTGCTGAGCAGTCCGGCGACCTACGTCGACAATCTGCTGGCCACGCAGCCGCCGGAGCAGGTCACGCCGCAATTGCGCAAAAGCCTGCTCGATCTGGCCAACACCCGCGCTGATCTGCTCGAGCGGCTGAACCGCGAGTTGAGCGCGATGCTCAACGAATCGATCACCCTGCAGCTCAACCAGAAGCAATTGCTGAGCACCGCGCAAAGCCTGCGCGCGACCCTCGACGAACAGATGTTCTGGATCCCCAGCAACAAGCCGCTGGACGTGGAATGGATGCGCGGCGTGCCCGAGCGCCTTGAGCGGCAGGTCAACACCTTGCCGTGGGCGTCGAGCCTGAGCGAGCTGACTGACGGCCTGACCCAGCGGCCATTGTTGTTCCTGCCATTGGCGCTGCTGATCGGCGCCCTGTTGTGGCGACGCAAGGCCCTGTACGGACGACTCAACAAGGTTCACCAGGACATCGGCCACTTCAAGCGCGACAGCCAGTGGCACACGCCGCAGGCGATTCTGATCAATATTCTGTTGGCGATGCCGGTGGCACTGGGTCTGGCGCTGTGCGGTCTGGCCTTGCAGATCGACGCGCGCGGGCAGAACGCCAATATGGGCGCGGCGCTGCTGCAGATGGGGCAGGCCTGGCTGGTGTTCTACACCGCGTACCGGATTCTCGCGCCCGGTGGCGTGGCGGAATTGCACTTCCGCTGGGAAAAGCCACAGGTCGAGTTCCTTCAGGGCTGGGTGCGTCGACTCGGCCTGGTAGTAATGGCGCTGGTGGCCGTGGTGGCCGTCGCCGAGTTGCAACCGGCGGCGCTGGCCGATGACGTGCTCGGCATGCCGGTGGTGCTGACCTGTTACGCCTTGATGGCCTGGCTGCTCAGTCGCCTGCTGATCAGCAGCCCGACGCACCAGAACGCTTCGCTGTTCCGCAAAGCCGTCGGGGTGATGTTCACTCTGCTGCCGATCGCCCTGTTTGTCGCGGTGTGCTTCGGCTACTACTACACCGCGCTGAAACTCAGCGACCGCTTGATCAACACCCTGTACCTGCTGATGTTCTGGCTGGTGATCGAGGCCACTTTCGTCCGGGGCCTGAGCGTTGCCGCGCGGCGCCTGGCTTACCAGCGCGCGCTGGCCAAACGGCAGGCGGCGAAAGAGGCCGGCGACGGCGAAGCGGTGATCGAAGAGCCAACCCTGGACATCGAAAAGGTCAACGAACAGTCCCTGCGCCTGATCCGCCTGGCCCTGCTCGGCGGTTTCATCGCGGCGCTGTACTGGGTCTGGTCGGACCTGATTTCGGTGTTCTCGTATCTGGACAACATCACCCTCTACGAATACACCAGCGGCACCGGCGCCAACATGAGCATGGTGCCGATCAGCATCGGCGACATGCTCGGCGCGCTGATCATCATCGGCATCACCTTCGCGCTGGCGCGCAACTTGCCCGGTCTGCTCGAAGTGTTCGTGCTGTCCAAGCTCAATCTGGCGCAGGGCAGCGCTTATGCGACAACCACGCTGCTGTCCTACGTGATTGCCGGCGTCGGTTTCGTCACCACCCTGTCGACCCTCGGCGTCAGTTGGGACAAGTTGCAGTGGCTAGTGGCGGCGCTGTCGGTGGGCCTCGGTTTCGGCATGCAGGAGATCTTCGCCAACTTCATCTCCGGCATCATGATTCTCTTCGAACGCCCGGTGCGGATCGGCGACACCATCACCATCGGCAACCTGTCGGGCACGGTAAGCAAGATCCGCATCCGCGCCACGACCATCACCGATTTTGACCGCAAGGACATCATTGTCCCGAACAAGACGTTCATCACCGGGCAACTGATCAACTGGTCGCTGACCGACACCATCACCCGCGTCACGTTGAAACTGGGCGTCGATTACGGCTCGGATCTGGATCTGGTCAAGGAACTGCTGCTCAAAGCAGCCCGGGAGAACCCGCGTGTACTCAAAGAACCAGAGCCGCACGTGTACTTCCTCAACTTCGGCGAAAGCACCCTCGACCACGAACTGCGCATGCATGTGCGCGATCTCGGTGACCGCAACCCGGTGCTGGATGAGGTCAACCGCTTCATCAATCGCGAGTTCAAGAAGCAGCACATCAACATCTCGTTCCGGCAGATGGAGGTTTACCTGAAGAACCTGCACGGCCAGGAATACAAGATGGTGCCTGTGGAACCCGAGAACAAAACCATCGTGCCGATCGTCGACGGGCAGAAACCGTTGCCGGAACCGCCACCGAGCAAACTCGACTAACCGACATGGTCCCAGCAGAATGCTCGGACATTCTGCTGGAGCCGGCCCGTGAAAGCCCTCGACGAACTGACTTTCGACAACCGCTTTGCCCGTCTGGGCGACGCGTTCTCCGCGCACGTGCTGCCCGAGCCGATCGACAATCCGCGCCTGGTGGTCGCCAGCCCGGCCGCTCTGGCCTTGCTCGATCTCGATGCGGCCAGCGCCGACACCGAAGAATTCGCGCAACTGTTCGGCGGCCACAAATTGTGGGCCGATGCCGAGCCACGGGCGATGGTGTATTCCGGCCATCAGTTCGGCGGCTACACCCCGCAACTGGGTGACGGTCGCGGCCTGCTGCTGGGCGAGGTCTACAACAACGCCGGCGAGCACTGGGACTTGCACCTCAAGGGCGCCGGGCAGACGCCGTTTTCACGCATGGGCGATGGCCGCGCGGTGCTGCGCTCATCGATTCGCGAATTTCTGGCTTCCGAAGCGCTGTACGCGCTGAACATCCCGTCTTCGCGGGCCGCCTGCGTGATTGGCTCCGACACGCCCGTCTGGCGGGAAAAGCAGGAACGCGCGGCGATGGTGCTGCGTCTGGCGCCGAGCCACATCCGCTTCGGCCACTTCGAATATTTCTACTACACCAAGCGCCCCGAGCAGCAGAAACAGCTCGGCGAGCATGTGCTGGCGATGCACTTCCCCGAATGCCTCGAACAACCGGAACCGTATCTGGCGATGTTTCGCGAAATCGTTGAGCGCAACGCCGAGCTGATCGCCAAGTGGCAGGCTTATGGCTTCTGCCACGGCGTGATGAACACCGACAACATGTCGATCCTCGGCATTACTTTCGACTTCGGCCCGTTCGCCTTTCTCGACGACTTCGACGCCAACTTCATCTGCAACCACTCGGATGATCAGGGCCGTTACTCGTTCAGCAATCAGGTGCCGGTCGGCCAATGGAACCTCAGCGCTCTCGCACAGGCACTGACGCCGTTCATCAGCGTCGAAGCGCTGCGGGAAACCCTCGGCTTGTACCTGCCGCTGTTCCAGGCGCATTACCTCGACCTGATGCGCCGCCGCTTCGGCTTCACCACCGCCGAGGACGACGATCAGCAACTGCTGGAAAACCTGCTGCAACTGATGCAGAACAGCGGCGTCGACTACACGCTGTTCTTCCGCCGCCTCGGTGAAGAGTCAGCCGAACAGGCCATCGCCCGCCTGCGCGACGATTTTGTCGATATCAAAGGTTTCGATGCCTGGGGCGAACGCTACGTCGCCCGGGTGACTCGCGACGGCAATGCCGATCAGGCACAACGCCGCGCGCGGATGCATGCGGTCAATCCGCTGTACATCCTGCGCAATTACCTTGCGCAAAAAGCCATCGACGCCGCCGAGCAAGGCGATTATTCCGAGGTGCGCCGGCTGCATGCGGTGTTGAGCAAGCCGTTTGAGGAACAGCCAGGGATGGAAAGTTATGCCGAGCGGCCACCGGAGTGGGGCAAGCATTTGGAGATCAGTTGTTCTTCGTAGGCGCTTCAGCTTAGCGGGTCGATTGCACTGATTACACGGTCGACGATGTCAGACATTGTCACGTCATCCAGTCGCTCGATGAATTTGGCCGTGCCGTCTCGTACCCGTTGTTCTATGTCAAAACTGCGAACCTGATTACACACCGCTACACCATTGGTTTCGTGGCCAGTAATGGCGACCGCCAAACCCATATTCCGGCTGAAATTCCCACCGCTAGTAACAGGCACCGTCATGCTCACGCCCAATGCGTTGATCTCTCTGAGCGTGATCACCACAAAGCGATGTCTGTTCATCATCTCCCGCCCCGCCACTGGGTTTGGATCAATCCAGTAAACGTCACCCCGCTGAGGGGGCTGTCGGCGCACCATCAACCCAGCTCCCGGCCGACAGAATCACCTTCAAGGGTCTCGCTAGTCTGGGCGTTAAGTTTCTGCAATTCTTCTGCGCCTTCGAGTAGCTCTGACAAACTATAACGCTTACGCGTAGCGGCTACGGCTGGACGAGCAATCAGTTCGCCATCGACCACATTCAGCTCTAGCTGTGCGCCAACCTCCAGATGCAACAACTTTAAAAGCGTGGGCGGAATCGTAATGACGGCAGCGCCGCCTTGGCGGCGTATCTTGGAAGTTACGGACATTATGTCCCTCCGATTTGATGCATAGGAATCATCGATTCCTGGATTAGTGCAACAAAAGTAGCACGCAGATAAAGACAAAGCGATCTCCTCACGACAAGCGTAAAACGCCGAATTGGTCTTCAGACTAGCCATCGATCCCGGAACTGTTTTGAGAAAAATGTGAGCAGTTGCGACATTGATAAGTTGGCAGATCGACTTCAAATCAGTTCTATAGACTCCTATCAGAGAACCAATCATGACCACCCCACTCCTCATCCCCTGCCCCACCTGCAACGGCCTCAACCGCATCCCCGCCGAGCGCCTGGCTGACCAGCCCAAATGCGGGCGCTGCAAGTCTGCGGTGCTGTTGAGCAAACCGTTCGAGCTCAAGCAAGGCGATTACGCCAGTCAGATCAAGGGCGATCTGCCGTTACTGGTGGATGTCTGGGCGGACTGGTGCGGGCCGTGCAAGTCGTTCGCGCCGGTGTTCGAACAGGCTGCGGCGCAGTTGGCGGGCAAGTGTCGGCTGGCCAAGCTCGACAGCGAGGCGAACCAGCAGTTGTCGGCGCAGTTGGGGATTCGCTCGATTCCAAGTCTGATTCTGTTTAGAAACGGCAGGGAAGTGGCGCGGCAGAGCGGTGCGTTGCCATTGCCGCAGTTGATGGCGTGGCTGCGTAGCCAAGGCATCTGACACACCACAGAGCCCCCTGTGGGAGCGAGCCTGCTCGCGAAGGCGGTCGATCATTCAGCGCCGATGTTGAATGTGCCGGCCTCTTCGCGAGCAGGCTCGCTCCCACAGAAGATTTGCGTGTGAGTCGGAAAATCAGTGGTCTTCCAGCAGATTGTGCAGTTCCACAAACTGCTGCGTCAGTTTGTGCCGTGGGTCGAGGTGGATCAGCGGCATGCTGGCCTGGTGCGACTCGCGCATGCGCACCGAACTGCTCAGGTACACCGGCAATACCGGCAAGCCTTCGGCAATCAACTCATCGAGCATCTGCTGTGGCAGGCTGGCCCGCGCCTGAAACTGATTGACCACGATGCCTTCGACTTCCAACCCTTCGTTGTGGTCATCCTTCAACTCTTCGATCTCGGCGATCAGTCCGTACAGGGCCTGACGGGAAAAGCTGTCGCAGTCGAAGGGAATCAGCACGCGATCCGCGGCAATCAGCGCCGATACCGCGTAAAAATTCAGTGCTGGCGGGGTATCGAGATAGATCCGGTCGTAGTCTTCCGATAGCTCATCGAGCAACTTACGCAGCTTGTTGATCTTGTGTTTCGCCTCTAGCTTGGGCTGTAGGTCGGCCAGCTCGGCGGTGGCGGTAATGATGTGCAGGTTGTCGAACGGAGTTTCGTAGATGTCCGCCTGATTCTTTTTCGAGAACGGCCCGGACGACAGTGTCTGTTTGAAGAAATCGGCGATGCCCATCGGAATGTCATCGCCGGTGAGCCCGGTCAGATACTGAGTGGAATTGGCCTGAGCATCGAGGTCGACCAACAACGTGCGATAACCCTCGCTGGCGCTGACCGCCGCCAGATTGCAGGCAATGCTCGATTTGCCCACGCCACCTTTCTGATTGAACACCACGCGCCGCATGACCAAACCTCCGTGTATCAAAGAATGACCGAGTGTAGTTGGCGGTGGCCGCGCTTCGCTACCTTCACCGACATGGACTACGCCGCCAGGTGTAAATATCGGCGCCCACGCATGGAAAAAACCGCCAGCCGTCACAGAGACACCTGACAGACTGACCCCGGGGAATATGGATAATGGCCAAGTGATAGCCACTCCAGCGAACCGCTCGGTACATTTTGTTGAGCAAAATGTAACCAACATTTGCTACACACCCGTCGCACCGGGATAATGCGCGCCACCCGGCGCCCTGCGCCAAGCCAAGCCTGCTGCGGCGCTGGCGACTCAACGCGTCAACGAAAGCCCGCAGGGGCGGGATGAATGTCCGTGATCAACTTCAACATCGCCCAATGGCGCGCGTGGGCCCCGGGGCTCGACAGCGTGGACGCCTGGCAGGCCTGGAGCCGACAACCGGTCGTGCTGCAGAGCAGTGATGCCGCGCCCGATGTGTCGTTTCTGCCGGCCATGCAACGCCGTCGCCTCAGCCGCCTGGCGCGGATGGCGTTCAGTGTTGGCTGGCCGCTGGCCGACGGACGGGACCATCTGCCGCTGGTGTTCGTTTCCCGGCACGGCGAAACCCCCCGCACGTTTGAAATTCTCCGCGACCTGGCCACCGAACAGCCCTTGTCGCCGACCCAATTCAGCCTTTCGGTGCATAACGCGATCATCGGTTTGTGGTCGATCATGCGCGGTGAAACCAGCGAAATGACCGCCCTCGCCGCCGCTGGCGACGGTCTGGAGCACGGCATGCTTGAAGCAGCCGCACTGCTCGAAGAAGGCGCCCCGGCGGTGCTGCTGGTGATCACCGAAGAACAACCGCCCGAGGCGTATTCGCAGTGGGTCGATGACGTGCCATTCCCTTACGCGCTGGGTTTATTGCTCACGCCCGGTACCGACTGGCGGCTGACCCTGAGCAGCAGCCCAAAACCCGAGTCCAAAGTGCACTGGCCCCACGCGCTGAACCTGCTGCGAACCCTGCTCGGCCAGCAACCTGACTGCCAACATGCGTGGAAGAATCGTGTATGGACCTGGCATCGCAACCCGTGACCGCCAAATACCGCGACGCCTACTACTGGCGCCTGCTGGCCACTGCTGCGAGCTTCGCTTTGTTCGGGCTCGGCGGGCTGTGTCTGCGCGTGCTGGTATTTCCGGTGCTCGGTTGCCTGCCCGGTGATGCACTTGAACATCGCCTGCGCGCGCGGCGCACGGTCAGCCGATTGTTCTGGTTTTTCGTGCGGTTCATGGCCCGCACTGGCGTGCTCACCTACGACATCGAGGGCGCCGAACGCCTTGGCCGGCCGGGACAGATGATCATCGCAAACCACCCGTCGCTGATCGACGTGGTTTTCCTCATCGGTCTGGTGCGCCACGCCAACTGCGTGGTGAAGAAAACCCTTTGGGAAAACCCATTCACCCGTGGCCCGCTGCGCCGCACCGAGTACATCAGCAACGACGGCAGCATGGACATGCTCGACGCCGCCGCACAGTCGTTGCAGGACGGCCAGACCCTGATCATTTTCCCCGAAGGCACGCGCACCCAGCCGGGGCAGGCGCCGGCCTTTCATCGGGGGGCGGCGGCGATTGCCCTGCGCGGTGCGAAAATCGTCACCCCGGTGATCATCAAGGTCAGCCCGACCACCCTGACCAAAGCCGAGCCGTGGTATCGCATCCCCCATCGCCGCGTGCACTTCAGTTTTCGCGTGGGGGCCGATATAGACCCACAGACCTTCGCCGCGCAAGGCCCCGCACCGCAGGCCTCGCGCAAGCTCAACGATTATTTGCATGACTATTTCATTAAGGAGCTCGCCGCAGATGAGCGAACTGAACACCGCTAGCCTGGTGCGTGACATCAAACTGCTGATCATCGACGCCTTGGGCCTGGAAGACATCAGCCCCGAAGACATCGGCGATGAGCAGACACTCTTCGGCGAAGGCCTCGGCCTGGATTCCGTGGACGCGCTGGAACTGGGCCTGGCGATCCAGAAAAAATACGGCATCAAGATCGACGCCGATGCCAAAGACACTCGTAACCATTTCACCAACGTGGCCAGCCTTGCGGCGTTCGTCACGGCAAAACAGGCAGCTTGAGACCGGACCATGCAAACTCGTGACGATATTTTCAACACCCTGCGCGATGCCCTGGTCGAGCTGTTCGAACTGGATCCGGCCCGTGTAAGCATGGACGCCAACCTGTATCAGGACCTGGAAATCGACAGCATCGACGCCGTCGACCTGATCGATCACATCAAACGCCAGACCGGGAAGAAAATCGCCGCCGAAGAATTCAAGTCGGTGCGCACTGTCGGTGACGTGGTCGAGGCGGTGTTCCGTCTGGTTCAACCGGCCGCATGAGCCGACTGATCGGCCTGGGCCTGCTGCTGGCCGGTCTGCTGTACCCCTTTGCGGTGTATTTCGGCATGGAGCATTTCGCCCCGTGGCAATTTGCGCTGCTGCTGGGCAGCCTGTGGCTGGCGCGCGCCCTGACCGGCGAACGCAAGCCCGGCAGCCTGTGGATGGCCTGCACAGCGATCGGGTTCTGCCTGTTGTTGGCGGTGTTCGACAGCCCGCAGCTGCTGCGCTGGTACCCGGTGCTGATCAGCGCGTTCATGCTGGTGCTGTTCGGCGTGAGCCTGAAATACGGCCCGCCGATGGTCGAGCGCCTGGCGCGGTTGCGCGAGCCGGAACTGCCTGAGGTTGCCATTCGCTATACGCGCAAGGTGACGCTGGCCTGGAGCGTGTTTTTCTTTTGCAACGGTTTGTGCGCCGCCCTCCTCACTCTGTGGGCGCCGCTGGATTGGTGGATGTTGTACACCGGCCTGATCTCCTATGGATTGATCGGCCTGATGTTTGCCATTGAATGGCTGATACGACAACGGGTAAGAGGCCGTACATGAATTGGATAAAACTTGAGCAGCTGTTGCTCAAGGCACTGCCAGCACGGGCGATCTGCCAGGCGCCGGCCCTCGATCACACGCAACTGCGAGCGCAGGCCTTGAGCGTCGCCGCTGGTCTGCAAAGCCGAGGCGTGAAACGTCTGGCCGTGCATCTGGAAGATGCTGCCGACCTCGCCATCGCCCTGCTCGGTGCATGGCGTGCCGGCGTCAGCGTGTTGCTGCCGGCGGATCTGCAAGCGCAGACGCGTCAGCGCTGGTCGCAGGAGGTCGATCTATGGCTGACCGATCAACCCGGCGACGCCCAGTTGCACGACTTCACTCAGCCCGGCCTGGCCGGTGCAGAACTGGATCTCGATCAATCCCGACTGAGCCTGTGCACCTCCGGCTCCAGCGGCGACCCCAAGCGCATCGACAAGACCCTGCGCCAATTGGCCAACGAGGTCGAAGCGCTGGAACAGTTGTGGGGCGCAGACCTCGGTCAAGCCTGCATCATCGGCAGTGTCGCCACGCAACACATCTATGGCCTGCTGTTTCGCGTGTTGTGGCCACTGTGCGCCGGGCGCCCGTTTGTGCGCCGGCAACTGGCCTTTTCCGAAGACCTGCAGCGCGCCAGCCGCGAGCATCCGGCCTTTGCCTGGGTCGCCAGCCCGGCGCTGCTCAAGCGCATGGGCGACAACCTCGACTGGCCGGCCCTGAGCGCGGTGCGCCGGGTGTTTTCCTCCGGGGGCGCGTTGCCACTGGAGGCTGCGCAAAGCCTGCAACAGCGCTTGCAGCAATGGCCGACGGAAATCCTCGGCAGCTCGGAAACCGGCGGCATCGCCTGGCGTCAGGGCGAATCGTTGTGGCAACCGTTTGCAGGCGTCGAACTGAGCCAGGACAGCGACGGCGCCCTGCTGATCGCCTCGCCTTACCTGCCTGCCGGCCATGTCGAACACAGCGCCGACGCCGCGCGCATCGCCGCCGATGGTCGTTTCGAACTGCTGGGGCGACTGGACCGCATCGTCAAACTGGAAGAAAAACGCATCTCGCTGCCGATGCTTGAGCAGGCCTTGGCAGCCCATGACTGGGTCGCCGAAGCGCGCCTCGGTGTGGTCCAGGAAAACCGCGCCTCGCTCGGCGCGCTGCTGGTGCTCAGCGAATCGGGTCTGTTCGCCCTGCGCGAGCATGGCCGCCGTGGCCTGACCGAGACCCTGCGCAAACATCTGAGCCAACATTGCGAAGCCCTCGCCCTGCCCCGACGCTGGCGCCTGCTGCGGCAAATGCCGTTGAACAGCCAGGGCAAACTGGCGCAAGCCGACGTCGAAGCGCTGCTGCTGGCCGCACGGCCGAAAGCCCCCGAAGTGCTGGAGCAGAGCGCAAGCGACGGCGAGTGGAGCCTGCAACTCAGCGTGCCGCCGGATCTGGCCTACTTCAGCGGACACTTTCCCAAGGCGCCGGTTTTGCCCGGCGTGGTGCAGGTGGAGTGGGCGCTGAATCTGGGTCGACAGTTGCTGAAGCTGGACGGCGCGTTTGCCGGAATGGAAGTGCTGAAATTCCAGCAACTGGTGCGCCCGGGGGATGCAATCCAGCTGCATCTGCGTTTCGATGCCGAGCGCGGCAAGTTGTATTTCGCTTATCGCAACGACACAGCGACGTGTTCCAGCGGACGCATTCTCCTGGGGCCTGCCCATGCATAACCCCTGCGCCGTGATCCCGGTGTACAACCACGAAACCGCGATCATCACCGTGGTCGATGCCCTGCTTGCACAAGGTCTGCCGTGCATTCTGGTGGACGATGCCAGCGAGCCGTCATGCGCACGGGTGCTCGACGCCCTGGCCGAGCGCGACGGGGTTTTTCTGGTGCGTCTCACAGCCAATCAGGGCAAGGGCGGCGCGGTGATGGCCGGTCTGCGTGAAGCCTCGCGTCTGGGTTACAGCCATGCCTTGCAGGTCGATGCCGACGGCCAGCACGATTTGCACGACGTCGCGCGCTTCGTCGGCGAATCCCGCGCCCATCCCGAGGCGATGATCTGTGGCTATCCACTGTTCGACGAGAGCGTGCCGAAAGGGCGTTTGTACGCGCGCTACCTGACCCACGTGATGGTGTGGATCAACACCCTGTCGTTGCAGATTCGCGATTCGATGTGCGGCTTCCGTGTTTATCCGCTGGCGCCGACTCTGGCGGTGATCGATTCGGCCAAGGTCGGCAAGCGCATGGATTTCGACTCGGACATTCTCGTGCGTCTGGCCTGGCGCAATCAGCCGATGCGCTGGCTGCAGACCAGCGTGCATTACCCGCTGGACGGTGTATCGCACTTTCGCCTGTTCCACGACAACGCGCTGATCTCCAGCATGCACACGCGGCTCTTCTTCGGCATGTTGCTGCGCTGGCCGGTGATCCTCTGGCGGCGGTGGAAACCATGAGCGAAGAAGTCGACAAGAAGCACTGGGCCGACCGCGAAGAGCGCGGCAGTTTCCTGCTGATGAAATTCACCGCGCTCGCCGCCAAAGTCCTCGGCCGGCGACTGCTCAGTCCGTTGCTGTACGGCATCGTGCTGTATTTCTTTTTGTTCGGCCGGATCGCCCGACGCAGTGCCTGGCAGTACCAGCAGCGCTTGGCCGAGTGGAGCCGGCGCGACGACTTGCGCCCGAGCCACTGGCGGGTGTTCGGCCAGTTCATGACCTTTGCCGATTCGCTGCTCGACAAGCTCGACGTGTGGAACGGCAAGCTGAGCATCGAGCAGATCGAAATCATCGACCCGGCGCTGCTGCGCAAGCAGTTGCGCGGCAGTCGCGGGCAACTGCTGGTCGGCGCGCATCTGGGCAATCTCGAAGTCTGCCGCGCGCTGGCGGAGATCGGCGAAAAGGTCACCATGAACGTGCTGGTGCACACCAAGCATGCCGAGCAATTCAACCGGTTGCTTGGTGAAGCCGGGGCGACCAATCTGCGCCTGATCCAGGTCAGCGAACTCGACCCGGTGATCATGCTGCAACTGCATGAACGGCTGGAACGCGGCGAGTGGCTGGCGATTGCCGGCGACCGCGTGCCGCTGCACGGCGGGCGCAGCGTGACGGTGGATTTTCTCGGCCATCCGGCGCCATTTCCGCAAGGCCCGTGGTTGCTGGCCGGCCTGCTCAAGTGCCCGGTCAATCTGCTGATGTGCCTCAAGCAACCCGACGGCCACTATCGCCTGACCCTCGAACCGTTCGCCGACGCGGTGGTGTGGACACGCCGCGAGCGCGAGCAGGTCATTCATCAGTGGGCCACGCGCTACGCGCAGCGCCTGAGTCACTATTGCCTCGAAGCCCCGCAGCAATGGTTCAACTTTTACCCTTTCTGGAAGACCGATGACGACGCCAACCCATGAGCCGGTAACCTTCGGCGAACGCCCTTTGCGCATCGAAGACGTGCTGGCCCTGGCCAACCGTCAGGCGCCCGTGCAGTTGCAGGCTGACGCCGACTATCGCGAGCGCATCGCCAAGGGCGCGCGGTTTCTTGATTCGCTGCTGGACAAGGAAGGCGTGATCTACGGCGTCACCACCGGTTACGGCGATTCCTGCGTGGTCGCGGTGCCGCTGCATCACGTCGAAGCCTTGCCGCGTCATCTCTACACCTTTCATGGTTGCGGCCTGGGCAAACTGCTCGACGCGCAGGCGACCCGCGCGGTGCTGGCGGCGCGTTTGCAGTCGCTGTGTCACGGCGTTTCCGGGGTGCGCGTCGAACTGCTCGAGCGTCTGCACGCGTTTCTCGAATACGACATCCTGCCGTTGATTCCCGAAGAGGGTTCGGTGGGTGCCAGCGGCGATCTGACGCCGCTGTCCTATGTCGCCGCAACCCTGTCCGGCGAGCGCGAAGTGATGTTCCGTGGCGAACGTCGTCAGGCTGCCGACGTGCATCGCGAACTCGGCTGGACGCCGCTGGTGCTGCGCCCGAAAGAAGCACTGGCACTGATGAATGGCACAGCGGTGATGACCGGCCTCGCCTGCCTCGCCTTCGCCCGCGCCGATTACCTGTTGCAACTGGCCACGCGCATCACCGCGCTCAACGTTGTCGCGCTGCAAGGCAACCCGGAGCACTTCGACGAACGTCTGTTCGCCGCCAAGCCGCATCCGGGACAGATGCAGGTCGCCGCGTGGCTGCGCAAGGATCTGGCAATCGACGCGCCAACTGCACCGCTGCATCGTCTGCAGGATCGCTACTCGCTGCGTTGCGCGCCGCATGTGCTCGGCGTGTTGGCCGACAGTCTGAACTGGCTGCGCGGCTTCATCGAAACCGAGCTGAACAGCGCCAACGACAACCCGATCATCGACGCCGAAGCCGAGCGCGTCCTGCATGGCGGGCACTTCTACGGCGGGCACATCGCGTTCGCCATGGACAGCCTGAAAAACCTTGTGGCCAACGTCGCCGATCTGCTCGATCGGCAACTGGCGCTGCTGGTCGACGAACGCTACAACCACGGCTTGCCGAGCAACCTCTCCGGCGCGCCAGCCGATCGGGCGATGATCAACCATGGCTTCAAAGCGGTGCAGATCGGCACCAGCGCCTGGACCGCCGAAGCGCTGAAAAATACCATGCCGGCCAGCGTGTTCTCGCGCTCCACCGAGTGCCATAACCAGGACAAGGTGAGCATGGGCACCATCGCCGCCCGTGATGCGATTCGCGTGCTGGAGCTGACCGAACAGGTCGCCGCCGCCACCCTGCTTGCCGCCAACCAAGGCGTGTGGCTGCGCGCTCAAGCCGCCGATGCGCGCCCGCTGCCGCCGGCGCTGGCGGCGATGCACGAAGAACTCGGCAAGGACTTCCCGCCGGTCATCGAAGACCGCGCCCTGGAAGGCGAACTGCGCCTGTGCCTGCAACGCATCGCCGCGCAACACTGGAGGCTGCATGCGTAGTGCCGGAGTGCTTCACGCCGATACCGAGATTCTCGTGCCGTTTTTCGACGTCGACACCATGCACGTGGTCTGGCACGGCCATTACGTCAAATACCTCGAAGTGGCGCGCTGTGCGCTGCTGGACAAGATCGGCCACAACTACACGCACATGGTCGAGTCGGGTTACGCCTGGCCGATCATCGACCTGCAATTGCGCTACGTGCGCGGCGCGGTGTTCGGCCAGCGGCTGAACGTGCGAGCCAGTCTGGTCGAGTGGGAAAACCGTCTGAAGATCAATTATCTGATCACCGACCTGCAGACCGGCGAACGCCTGACTCGCGCCAGCTCAGTGCAGGTCGCTGTTGAAGTCAGCAGCCGCGAGATGCAACTGGCTTCACCCAAAGTCTTCACCGATGCCGTGGAAAGGATGCTGCGATGAATGTGTTTTTCAGAAGCCTTGGCGCACTGACGCTGCTGGCCGTGTCGTCATGGGCCAATGCCTTCGACCTGCAACAACTCAGTGAACAACTGGCGAAACCGGATGTTATCCACGGCCAGTTCATTCAGGAAAAACACCTGCGCGCCCTGCCGCAGCCGCTGATCAGCAAGGGCAGCTTCGTCCTCGCTAAAAATCATGGCTTGCTGTGGCTGTTGAAAACTCCGCTGCAACAGGATTACCGCATCACCGCCAATGGCATCGCCCGCCGTGACAGCAACGGCTGGCAACTGCTGCCGAACAAGAGCGCCGGCGCCGAGCAGAACCGTTTGTTCCTCGCCGTACTGCAAGGTGACAGCAGCGGTTTGCAGCGGGATTTCGAACTGGCCCTGAGCGGCACGGCGCAGCAGTGGCAACTGACCCTGACGCCGCGTTCGATGCTGCTCAAGCAAGTGTTCAAGCAGATCAATATTGACGGCGGTGCTCTGGTGCAAAGCATCGAACTGCTGGAAACCCAAGGCGATAGCACGTTGCTGCGCATGCAGGACAGCACGGCCGAGCAACCCTTGAGTGAAGCGGAGCAACATGACTTTGCCGAGTGAACGCAAGCTGCCCTGGCTGTTTCTGAGCCTGCTGCTGGCCGTCGTCGCGCTGGCTGCCTGGCAGTGGCGCGACGGTGCGCCGCTGTCGGCCAATCTCATGGAGCTGGTACCCGGGACCAGTCCCGATGCGCTGGAAGTGCGCGCCGAACAGCGCATGCAAGAGCCGCTCAACCGCGAAATGCTGGTGCTGGTCGGCCACGCCGATCGCCAGCAAGCGCTGACCATGGCTCAGCAACTGGGCGAACAATGGCAGGCCAGCGGTCTGTTCGAAACCGTGCAGTGGAACCTGCAAGCCGACTTGCCGGCGCTACGTACGCAATTGCTGCAAGGGCGTTTGGCGATGCTCTCGGCGGATGACCGGCAACTGCTCAACGAGCATCCCGAGGTGTTCATTCAGCAGCGGGTGCAGGCGCTGTTCGACCCGTTCAACGGCTTTACCCTGGTGCCCAGCCAGGACGATTGGCTGGGCCTGACCGGACGCATCCAGAACAGCCAGCCAAAGCATGGCGCGGTGCAACTGGACATCGGCAGCGGCGCATTGGTCGCCTATGCCGACGGCAAGAGCTGGGTGATGCTGCGGGCGCGTACCACCGGCAACGCCTTCGACATGAACCTGCCGCTGCAAGTGGCAGAACTGCTCCAGCACAGCCGTGAACAGGCGGCGCAAAGCGACGTGCAGTTGCTTGCCGCCAGTGGCCTGCTCTACGCCGCCAACGGCCAGCAACAAGCCACCCGCGAAATGACCTGGGTCGGCGGTGGTGCGACGGTCGGCATTCTGCTGTTGCTGCTGTTGGCGTTTCGTCGCTGGGGCGTGCTGCTGGCGTTTGTGCCGGTGCTGGTCGGCATGCTGTTCGGCGCGGTGGCTTGCGTGGCGCTGTTCGGTCACATGCATGTGATGACGCTGGTGCTCGGCTCGAGTCTGATCGGCGTTGCCGTCGATTACCCGCTGCACTATCTGTCCAAGAGCTGGAGCCTCAAGCCTTGGCGCAGTTGGCCGGCCCTGCGCCTGACCTTGCCGGGGTTGACCCTGAGCCTGATCACCAGCGTCATCGGCTATCTGGCGCTGGCGTGGACACCGTTTCCGGCATTGACGCAGATCGCGGTGTTCTCCGCTGCCGGCTTGCTCGGTGCCTATCTGTCGGCGATCTGCCTGCTACCAGCGCTGCTGAGGAATGTCCAACTGCGCCCGGCGCAATGGCCGCTGCGTCTGGCCGAACGCCTGATTCAGCTGCGCGAGGCACTGCTCGCTTGCATCCGCACGCCCGTGTTGCTGGCGCTGCTGATCGCCTTCTGCGTCGGCGGCCTGATGCAATTGCAGAGCAAAAACGACATCCGCCAATGGGTCGGTGCGCCGCAGCATCTGACCGACGAAGCGCAGACCATCGCGCGCATCACCGGGTATCAACCGACCAGCCAGTTCTTCCTGATCCGCGCCGCCAATCAGGAGCAATTGCTTGAGCGTCAGGCAGCACTGAGCGAACGTCTGCAGCAACTGGTCAACCTCGACAAGCTGCAAGGCTATCTGGCCCTCGATCAACTGGTCAGTGCGCCGAGCCAGCAACAGCAAGTGCGCGAGGCGTTGCAGAAGCTGCCGTCTTTCTGGCAACCGCTGCTCAATCTCGGCGTGCCAGCGGCGGCTTTGCAAAACGAACTGCAGCAGTTACAGACGCTGCCCACTGAAGACATCGACGCCGCGCTGGCCGGCCCGCTCGGCGAGCCGTATCGCACACTGTGGCTTGGCCCGACGGAAGACGGCGTTGCGGCAATGACCAGCCTGCAGGGCTTGAACAATCCGTCGTTGTTGCGTGTGCAGGCGCTCGATCTGCCGGGAGTGGTGCTGGTTGATCGTCTCGGTGACCTGAACAAGGTCTTTGCCGCCACACAGATCAGCGCCGCTGAACTGAAACTCGCCTCCTGCGTGTTGATCGTGCTGGTCCTGATCCTGCCGTTCGGCCTGACCGGCGCGCTGCGTATCGTTGCCCTGCCGCTGCTGGCGGCGCTGTGCAGTCTGGCCAGCCTCGGCTGGCTCGGTCAGCCGCTGACCCTGTTCAGCCTGTTCGGCCTGTTGCTGGTGACGGCGATCAGCGTCGATTACGCAATCCTCATGCGCGAACAGGTGGGCGGCGCAGCGGTAAGTCTGCTCGGCACCTTACTCGCTGCGCTGACAACGTGGCTGTCGTTCGGCCTGCTGGCAGTGTCCAGCACGCCAGCGGTGAGCAATTTCGGCTTGTCGGTGAGCCTGGGGCTGGCGTTCAGCTTCATGCTCGCGCCGTGGGCCGGGCGCCATGAACCGGCTGCGGAGGCAAGCGCATGATGGTCTTCGGCTTCTGGTTGCTGGCCTTGGCGCTGTTTGCCCTGGCGACCCGGGTCGGCCGCCATTTCGGCCTGATTCCGATCGTCAGTCAGTTACTGCTGGCGAGCTTCGGTTTGCCGTTACTGATGTATTTCTGGATCGAACCGGGCTGGCAGCTCAGCGGCGCACAGCTGATCGCACCGGACTGGTTGAAAAACCTCTACGGCCTGAGCTTCGCCTTGCTGCTTGGGCATATCCTCAGCGACGTCATCGACCTGCGTCTGGATCGCCAGAGCGTAAAAATCGCCGTGCCGAGTTTCGCTGTGCCGTTCGCTTGCGGGCTGGCGGTCGCGTATTGGTTGCTGCCGTCGCAGCCGTGGCTCAACGCACTCGCCATCGGCCTGGTCTTCGCGATTACGGCGATCCCGGTGTTGTACCTGTATTTGCGTCACATCGATTACCCACCCGCTGCCACGCGGCGTCTGGTGCAGACCGCGATCCTTATCGACCTGACCTGCTGGACGCTGTTCGGCCTCGCCCAGGGCAGCCTGCACTTGAGCAGCCTGTTGCTGCCCGTGGCCATGGCCGGCGTGCCGCTGCTTTTGCACCTGCTGCGCGTGCGTCGCCCGCTGACCTACAGCCTCGGCTTCTTCGCGTTGCTGGTGATGGCCGAGCATTACAAACTCAACGCGCTGATTTTCGGCATCGGCTATCTGCTGTGCATGGCGCTGCTGAAAGTGCCGTTGGTGCTGCCGTTGCCGGCACGCTGGATGAGCCGCTTGCAGACGTGGATCGCGATCCCGCTGATCCTCACGTTCGGCATCGTCCAGATCGACGTGCACAGCGCCCTCGCCAGCCTAGACGCCGGGCAGTGGGCGGCGCTGCTGCTGTTGCCGATTGCCAGTAAACTGCTCGGCAACTGGCTCGGCCTCGGTTGGGCGGGCGCCTCGTTCGCTGGCGCCAGCCGCTGGCGCGAAAGCGTGCTGCTGAACATTCGCGGCCTCAGCGAAATCGTCTTTCTCAACCTTTTGTTGCAACAACAGCTCATCACCCCGGCGCTGTATTTCGCGCTGATGCTGATGGGCCTGATCGCGACGCTGCTGCCGGCCCTGATCGGCCTGCATCGCGCGCCCCTGAATCTGAACAGTCCCTTGCCCCGGAGCTCACGTGCCAATCGTTGAAATGGAATCCCGTCAGGTCGTGATCATCGGTGCCGGCCCGTCCGGCGCTATCGCCGCCGCCCTGCTCAAGCGCAAGGGCCACGATGTGCTGGTGCTCGAGCGCCAGCACTTCCCACGCTTTTCGATCGGCGAAAGCCTGCTCAGTCACTGCCTGGATTTCGTCGAAGAAGCCGGCATGCTCGACGCCGTCAACGCCGCTGGTTTCCAGCGCAAGACCGGCGCGGCGTTTGCCTGGGGCGAGCGTTACAGCGCTTTTGATTTTGGCGACACCTTCACCGCTGGCAAGCCGACCACGTTCCAGGTGCAGCGCGCCGATTTCGACAAGTTGCTGGCCGATCAAGCGGCACTGCAAGGCGCAGAAATCCGCTATGGCGATGCGATCGTCAGCGTCGATTTCGATCAGGCGAAACCACAACTCGATGTGCGCCGCGAAGATGGCAGCGAGTACCGCGTCGAAGCCGATTTCGTGCTCGATGCCAGCGGCTACGGCCGCGTGTTGTCGCGCCTGCTCGACCTCGAAGCGCCTTCGAATTTCCCGGTGCGTCAGGCCGTGTTCACGCACGTTGAAGATCACATCGACAACCCGGCGTTCGACCGCGAAAAGATCCTCGTCACCACACATCCCGAGCATCGCGGTGTGTGGTTCTGGACCATCCCGTTCAGCAACGGCCGCTGCTCGGTGGGCGTGGTGGCTGCCGCCGAGCACTTCGCCGGTCGCGATGCCGATCTCGATGTCTGCCTGCGCAGTTTTATCGCCGAGACGCCAAGCCTCGCCGGGGTTCTGAACAACGCGGTCTGGGACACCCCGGCGCGCACCCTCGGCGGCTACGCGGCCAACGTGAAAACCCTGCACGGCCCGGGCTTCGCGCTGCTGGGCAACGCCGCAGAATTTCTCGACCCGGTGTTCTCCTCCGGCGTGACCATTGCCATGCGTTCGGCGAGCATGGCCGCTGGCGTACTGCACCGTCAGTTGCAGGGTGAAACGGTGGACTGGCAACGTGAATTTGCCGAGCCGTTGAAACGCGGCGTCGACACGTTCCGCTGCTACGTCGAAGGCTGGTACGCCGGCACCTTCCAGGACGTGATTTTCTACGAGGACAGCCAGGCCGAGATTCGCCGGATGATCTGCTCGATCCTCGCAGGTTACGCCTGGGACGAGCGCAACCCGTTCGTCAGCGAAGCGCGGCGCCGGCTGAAGATGATTTCCCAACTCTGCGCGCAGGACACCCCATGAATTACCTGAGCGACAGCTACGTCGAGGAAACCCGCTTCGGTCTCTGGTTCCTGCGCAGCCACACCTGGCAGCACCATGTGCTGCGCGTGGCGATCAACGATTTGCGTGGCTTGTTCAGTGAAGCGCTGCCGGAACACCCGGTGCTGCTGGACGCCGGTTGCGGGCAGGGCAAGTCGTTCGGCCACCTGCGCCAGACCTTCGCCCCGCAGCGCCTGATCGGCGTCGACGCCGACCCGCACAGCCTGCAACTCAGCGCCGAAGAGGCCGCGCGCCTGGGCATGCCGGTCGAGTTGATCGGCAGCGATTGCGCCACGCTTCAAGTCGCCGATGACAGTGTCGATCTGCTGTTCTGTCACCAGACCTTTCATCACTTGGTCGAGCAGGAAAAGGCCATGGCGGAGTTCTATCGCGTACTGAAACCGGGCGGCTATCTGCTGTTCGCCGAGTCCACCGAGGCTTACATTGATACCTGGGTAATTCGCTGGCTGTTCCGCCATCCGATGCATGTGCAGAAGAGCGCCGCCGGCTATCTGCAGATGATCCGCGAGCAGGGTTTCGAGTTTGCCGAGCGCAATGTGTCCTACCCGTATCTGTGGTGGAGCCGGTCGAAGGATTTTGGTTTGCTGGAGCGGTTGCGTTTGAGCAAACCCAAGCCATTCGGTGAGCGTGAAGAGACGCTGGTGAATGTTGTTGCGCGCAAGCCATTGCAAGGTGACATCTGATGCACCACTTTCGACCTGAATACATTGGTCCCTGTGGGAGCTGGCTTGCCAGCGATGGCGGTGTGTCTGTCAAAAAAAATGCTGGATGTGCGGACGCCATCGCTGGCAAGCCAGCTCCCACAAGGTTTGTGGTGTGGCTAGTATTGGTGCTATTTGCCTTGCTCAGCGCCTGCGCCAGCCAGCCGCCACTACCCGCAGCCAACCCGACTTTGCCCCTGCCGCTGCAACTGCACATCGAACGCCAGCAAGCCGGACAGCGGCAGGACTGGCTGCTGGTGATCCAGCACGAAGGCGCCGGCACGCGCTGGTCGATGATGGATCCGCTGGGCATTCCCCAGGCCCGCCAGCAACTGATCGACGGGCATTGGCAGGCCGACGGTCTGCTGCCGCCGAACCCGGAAGCTCGGGAGCTGTTCGCCGCATTGCTGTTCGCTTTGACGCCTTCCGCCGAACTGTTGCGCAATTATCCCGACGCCCGCCAACAGGCCGATCAGCGTTCACTGCCGACGCGCTGGAACATCCGCTATTCACAACCGTTGAGCTTCCAATTGAATCTGCCCCAAGGCCCGCACTATCGCGTTTCCCAGTTAGGTGAATCGACGCCATGACCGCTTACCTGAATGCCCTAGGCGTGATCTGCGCTTTGGGCCGCGACAAGTCTGAAGTCGCGCGCAATCTGTTTGCCGGCGACTGCTCGGGGATGCGCCACGAGTCCGGCTGGGTGGCCGAGCGTGAGTTGCCGGTGGCCGCCGTGCACGGTGAATTGGCGCCGATCCCCGCCGAACTGCTCGAACACAGCAGTCGCAACAATCAGCTGCTGCTGGAAGCCGCGCTGCAAGTCCGCGCTGACATCGATCAAGCGATCCAGACCTATGGCCGTGAGCGCATAGGCGTGGTGCTCGGCACCAGCACCTCAGGCATCGACGAGGCCAGCCGGGGTCTGGCGCATTACATCCGCGAACAGCAATTTCCTCCCGAGTACGACTATCGCCAACAGGAACTCGGCGCCCCGGCGAATTTTCTCGCCGAATGGCTGCAACTGAGCGGCCCGGCCTACGTGATTTCTACCGCTTGCACTTCCAGCGGCCGCGCGCTGATGAGCGCTCAGCGTCTGCTCGATCTGGGCCTGTGCGACGCGGTGCTGTGCGGCGGCGTCGACAGTCTGTGCAAGCTCACGCTGAACGGTTTCTCTTCGCTGGAGGCCGTTTCAGATGAGCGCTGCAATCCGTTTTCCGCCAACCGCAACGGCATCAATATCGGCGAGGCAGCGGTACTGTTCGTGATGAGCAAACAGCGCGGCGAAGGCCCGGGCATCGCCCTGTTGGGTGCGGGCGCCAGCTCGGATGCGCACCATATTTCCGCGCCGGAGCCGAGCGGTCGCGGCGCCCTGCAAGCGATGCAAAAAGCCCTTGGCCGTGCGCATCTGCAAGCCGGGCAAATCAACTACCTGAACCTGCACGGCACCTCCACTGCGCACAACGACGCCATGGAAAGCCTGGCGGTCGCGGCGCTGTTTCCCGAAGGCGTCGCCTGCTCGTCAACCAAACCGCTGACCGGTCACACCCTCGGCGCCGCCGGCGCGCTGGAAGCGGCGTTCTGCTGGCTGAGCCTGAGTGCGGAAAACCCTGAACAGGCGTTGCCGCCGCACATCTGGGATGGCCAGGCCGATCCCGCGCTGCCGCCGCTCAACTGGGTGACCGCGAGCGAACGCCTGACGTCCATTGCACCGCGCTACCTGATGAGCAACTCGTTTGCCTTCGGCGGCAACAACGTCAGCCTGATTATCGGAGACGCCCCATGAGCCACTGGCCGCTCGCCGAACTGCTGCCGCATGCCGGCGACATGATTCTGATCGACGCCATCGAGCGCTTCGACGATGAGCAGATTTTCACCCGCCTCACGGTCAAGCCCGATGGCCTGTTCAACCTGCCCGACGGCAGCCTGCCGGCGTGGGTCGGCGTCGAGCTGATGGCGCAGAGCGTCGCCGCTTTCGCCGGTTGCCACGCCCGGCAAAAAGGCAATCCGGTGGAGCTGGGTTTTCTCCTCGGCACGCGCAAATTCGAGTGCAACGTTGAAGCCTTTGCGGCCGGCAGCGAGCTGACCATCCATGGTCTGCGCTCACTGGAGGACGACAACGGCATGGGCGTGTTCGAATGCCATATCCACGGCGACGGCATACATGCCAGCGCTCGGCTCAACGTATTCCGTCCACCCGAAGCCAACCAATATCTGCAACAGACAAAGGAGTCGCACGATGACTGAATCCGTACTGGTCACCGGCTCCAGCCGTGGCATCGGCCGCGCCATTGCCTTGCGTCTGGCGCAGGCGGGGCATGACATCGTCCTGCATTGCCGCAGCGGCATGACCGAAGCCCAAGCGGTGCAGGCCGAAATCGAAGCACTGGGTCGCCGTGCGCGCATCCTGCAATTCGACGTCGCCGACCGCGAAGCCTGCAGAAGCATTCTCGAGGGCGACGTCGAAAACCACGGCGCCTATTACGGCGTAGTGCTCAACGCCGGGCTGACCCGCGACGGCGCGTTTCCGGCGCTGAGCGATGACGATTGGGACGTGGTCCTGCGCACCAACCTCGACGGTTTCTACAACGTTCTGCACCCGGTGATGATGCCGATGATCCGTCGTCGCGCCGCCGGACGCATCGTCTGCATCACCTCGGTGTCGGGCCTGATCGGCAACCGTGGGCAAGTCAATTACAGCGCCTCGAAGGCCGGCGTGATCGGTGCGGCAAAGGCGTTGGCGATCGAGTTGGGCAAGCGCAAAATCACCGTTAACTGCGTCGCCCCTGGCCTGATCGACACGGCCATGCTCGACGAAAACGTGCCGGTGGAGGAACTGATGAAAATGATCCCCGCGCAACGCATGGGCACCCCTGAGGAAGTGGCCGCTGCGGTGAATTTCCTGATGTCGGCGGAAGCCTCGTACATCACCCGCCAGGTGCTGGCGGTCAACGGAGGCCTGTGCTGATGAAGCGCGTCGTCGTCACCGGCATGGCCGGCATCACCTCGCTGGGCAGCGACTGGCCGACCATTGCCGGCAATTTCGCAGCCAATCGCAGCGGCATTCGCCGCATGGACGAGTGGGATCGCTTCACTGAGCTCAATACGCGTCTGGCCGGGCCCATCGATGATTTTCTCGTGCCGTCGCACTGGACCCGCAAGCAGTTGCGCAGCATGGGCCGGGTATCGCGACTGGCGGTCGGCGCAGCAGAAAAGGCTCTGGCCGATGCTGGCCTGCTCGGTGACGAATCGATCAAGGACGGGCGCATGGGCGTCGCTTGTGGCTCGTCCACCGGCAGCACTGACGAAATCAAAGCGTTCGGCAACATGCTGCTCAACTCGGTGGCCGAGGGGCTGAACGCCAACTCCTACGTGCGGATGATGCCGCACACCACCGCCGCCAATATCAGCATCTTCTTCGGCCTCACCGGCCGCCTGATTCCGACGTCCAGCGCCTGCACCAGCGGCAGCCAGGGCATCGGCTATGCCTACGAGGCAATCAAGTTCGGCCGCTTGCCATTGATGCTCGCCGGCGGCGCCGAAGAACTGTGCCCGACCGAAGCCATGGTGTTTGACGCGCTTTACGCCACCAGCCTGAAAAACGATGCGCCACAGACCAGCCCACGCCCGTACGACAAGGGCCGCGACGGTCTGGTGATCGGCGAAGGCGGCGGCATGCTCGTGCTTGAGGAGCTGGAACACGCCCTCGCCCGTGGCGCACGTATTCACGCGGAAATCGTCGGTTTTGGCAGCAACGCCGACGGTCAGCACACTACGCGTCCAGAGCAAGTGACCATGCGCCGCGCCATGGAGCTGGCGCTGGAAGACGCTGGGCTGGCGCCAGAGGCCATCGGTTATGTAAATGGCCATGGCACGGCTACAGAACAGGGCGACATTGCTGAAACGCTGGCCACCAGCAGCCTGTTTGGCGAACACATGCCGATCAGCTCGCAGAAGAGTTTCCTCGGCCACACCCTCGGTGCCTGCGGTGCGCTGGAGTCGTGGTTCAGCATCGAGATGATGAATCGCGATCAGTACGTGCACACCTTCAACCTCGACGAGGTCGACCCGCACTGCGGCAAGCTCGATTACCTGCGCGGCGAATTCCGCCAGATGCACCACGACTACGTGATGAACAACAATTTCGCTTTCGGTGGCGTCAACACTTCGTTGATCTTCCGCCGCTGGGCATAACCGAATCGATCCAGGTCAAGGAGACCTTCATGCACTTCAAGAAATTTGCCGCCGTCACCCTGCTGCTCTGCGCTTTGCCAGCGGTCAGCCAGGCCCGCGACACGGCGGTCTACCTGCCATTCGACAAAGCCGTCGCCGAAGCCACCCGCTCGGGCAAGATCGATGGCAGCGTGAAATTCTATCTGGCCGGCAACACCCCGGCCGGTAAAGTCACCGTGGTCAGCCCCGGCGCCGTGACCAACAAGAAAACCAACGCTTTCAATAAATCTGACGAAGTTGCCTGCGAGTGGGTCGCCCAATCGGCAATCATCAGCCTGCACCAGGCGGCGAAAAACGCCGGCGCCAATGCCGTGACCAACATCGTCAGCTTCTACAAGAGCAACGAGCGCAAGGACACGCAAACCTACGAATGCCACGCCGGCGCAATCATGGCGGGCGTTGCGTTGAAGGGTGATCTGGCGAAGGTTCAGTAATACAGCAACCCGGATATGCGTGGCTGCGGCAGAGTGTTGCCTTGTTTCGCCTACTCCAATTTCCATATGGGTGCCATTCGGTGCCCTTTTTTCATCTAATTAACAAAAAAAGATACATACGGAAATCTCAGTGTGTCATTTCGGAAGCGTCCGACACTCAGTACAGTTTCTACTCTGTAAGGTTGATGCCGCCGCGATCAAGCGGCATACCCAAGGACGAAACAATGCGTAAAAAAGCGGTTATCGTTTTCAGCGGCGGCCAGGACTCAACAACCTGTTTGATCCACGCACTGCCGAAGTACGACGAAATTCACTGTATTACGTTTGACTATGGACAGCGCCACCGCGCCGAGATCGAAGCGGCGCGCGAACTTGCGCAAGCGCTGGGCGTTACCGCCCATACCGTGCTGGACTTGAAACTGCTCAACGAACTGACAGTCAGCAGCCTCACCCGGGACAACATTCCAGTACCGATAGCCAATGAAGCCGGCAACGAAGTGCCCAATACGTTCGTACCTGGCAGGAATATCTTGTTCCTGACTCTCGCATCGATTTATGCATATCAAGTTCAAGCTCAGACGGTGATAACAGGTGTCTGCGAAACGGACTTTTCAGGCTACCCGGATTGCCGTGATGATTTCGTCAAGGCTTTGAATTCAGCTATCAAGCTAGGCATGGATTATCAATTACAGTTCGAAACGCCATTGATGTGGCTGACAAAGTCCGAAACCTGGGCGTTAGCCGAGTACCATGGCCAATTGGAACTTGTACGCGAACACACCCTGTCTTGCTACAACGGGATAAAGGGCAGCGGCTGCGGCGAATGTGACGCCTGCAGCCTTCGATCGAGAGGGCTAAATGAGTTTTTGAAAAACAAGAAAAGGTTTATGAACAGCATGAGATACAGGTTGAGTTTAACCTGACCTGATCATAAAGAGGGCGAGATGGAGATCTCTCGCCCGTACCCCATAACTATATAACTCGCGCTTCGGGCACGAATCTCTTGAAAAGCGACCTTGCGCCGTATGCGGGGAGGACATTGAAAAAAGCGAAGAACATTTTCACAGTGATCTGAACTATTACTACCGATAGCAATTCAGAGTTCTCCAGGACACCATAAAAAGCAATAACACAGAAAAGGACACTGTCTATCAACACAGCGAAGAAGGTGCTAAAAAATACCCTCAAAAAAAGATATCTAGAATTTGTCAGCTGCTTGATTCTACATAAAAGATATGAATTGGCATATTCAGAAAACAAAAAGGAAACAGATGAGGCCAATAACACCGAAGACACATGCAACACCACCTCACTGTAAGCTCTATCAAGCCTCCATCCCGGTAATCCCGGCATCTTTTCTGCCGCGCTCAATAACAAAATTATCAAAGCATTACTTATAAAACCAAAGAAAATCGCCTTTCGCGCCAATTTGAAACCGTACAACTCGTTAAGCATGTCAACGACTAAAAACGTGAAAGGATAGAGAAAAACCCCAGGTGTCAAAACGACGTCAAACCGCTCAAAATAGATAAGCTTGGTCGCACCAATATTCGAAAAGACATATAGCACCAGTAGAAAAAGGTTGAGAACAACATAAATCATCCAAGACCTTTCATTTCGGTCAGTCATATCATAGGCAGTTAACGCCGAGCCTGTGGAATAGTATTTCCTGTATATATTTCTGGTTTCAGCCCTGCTGAGATCATCGATCAGATCGCTTTTCAGTAACTCCGCCAACTTTACTTTGATCAGCTTCCCTGTTGAGACAACCATTATTACCGCGAGCTTTTTGTCCGCCACAAAACCAAGCAATTTATATTTATTGTTTTCCGGCTCAATACTTCCCGACATTAAATCTCTCCTCAACCAAATCTCCTATAACCAATAATGCTTCGGCGTCAAAATCTGAGCCAGGCATTATGTACAGTTTCCTTGTGTCTCGGTCGTAAATAAGCTTGCTCGCTCCGGCGGTTGAGGCTCCTTTCTTGACTATTAAAAGATCACCTGCTTCATTCGCCCCGTGTATCTCATTCTCCAGCAATACACCTATCAAATTGCTGGCTGACCCGAAGTAGTATGTCAAGGGGTGAGATACAACCAACTCACCGATCCGCTTATCCAGATTCTTTAGAAGATAGGTTTCCCTGATGACAGGCACTGCAGCCGGATTCATGTTCCCATGAAGAGAAACTGTAGACTCGATTATTTCTTTCTCTTGAAAGTCGACAGTTTCAATTTCTTTATATGACACTCCAAAGAAGTCCGATATTTTTCGTATAGTAGATTGCTGAACATTAACAACCCGTCCCTCAAGAATATTATAAATAGTCGTCCTGGTGAGACCACTGGAATTACATAGAGACATACGCGTTTCACCCCGACTCTCTATGAGGTATTTGACGTTCCTCTTCAGCTTTTCTGTCTTTTCTTTCTTATGCATCAAGATATCTGCCCACCAATGGTTATATTCGAGCACGCCAAACGAATGCTGCGCCCAAGAAACGCGCGCTACGGCAAGAAATACAATACAACCTCGCCAAAAAGATGATTGTACATTCGCAAAACGCGTTTAAGTTGATGTTGAATAACAGACGCAACAGATAGGAATACTCCTACAACAATGGAAGATCACTCGTACAAACGAAGCAAAAGAATCATTTGATTACATATATGTTAAATTTTTTGATTAAAAATAAGGGAGTTTCTGGCTATAACTGACTAGGTAAAAAGCGCTTTATCGCAATCAAATCAACTACGAAAAAGTGGAATGGACGCCGCTTTTTTTAAGCCTTCAGGGAGATGCCCAATGACAAACGACAATTCCGATCATCTGCAGCTACCGAAGCCCCATGGGCCGGACGCCGGTCTAACCATGCCATCAGAGGACGCCACCGAACTCCTTGCCCGCAAACGCGCGCGCAACCTATGCGAAGTCAGCCATATGTTCACCGTCGTTCCTGATGTCGATAACGAGTCCATTCTGTGTCACGCCTGTGAAAACATCGCTTCTCTGAACGTAATGGCCACCGATCTGGCAAGCGAACTGGAGGGAGCGCAGCGCCACATTGCGCTAGCTATTCAGCAACTTGCCGTATTGTGCGAGTTAGCCCTAAACCGAGCGCTAGATAATCTGGAACCTCCTTTGGTGCTTGCTTGAGCCAACCTCTTTATCACCGAGTGAGCGCACTTTCCCGCCCAAAGAAGTTCTTTTTTCATGGATCGATATCTGCCCATCACCGGCATCGACTGCAAAATCGCCTCGCTACTGATCGACACCCAAGCACCTCTGGATGTTTTGCACGAAACGGCAGCGCATCGCATTAGAACGGCAACGCAACTGCTGGAAAATCTGGCGCACCAGGAGGGCATCTACAGTGAGCTGGCGAAGGTGCTGGTGACGTCTCTGCGCGATGGTTGCGATTTACTGGATGTGATTGGCTGGCGGCTACAGCAAGAGATGACTATCTAGCCGGAAATAGCGTGAAAAACGCCGGCGCCAACGCCGTGACCAACATCGTCAGCTTCTACAAGCGCAACGAGCGCAAGGACGCGCAAACCTACGAATGCCACGCCGGCGCGATCATGGCGGGCGTTGCGTTGAAGGGTGATCTGGCGAAGGTTCAATAAACGCCAGAAACGACAAAAGGGCGCCGTTTGGCGCCCTTTTTTTGCGCTGATTGAACAGCATCTACACTCGCTGATGCAGGTCGCAGCACCGTAACCTGCCCTCGCAGTCTCTTTCACCGTCAAAGGAGATGACCATGCAAGTGAAAGCCCTGATCGCCGCAGCGCTTTTCGCGCTACTGCCCAGTGCCGGCCATGCCACCAACCTCATGTACATGCCTTTCGAAACCGTGCTGTCGGACGCGATTCGCGCCGGTCGGCTGGATGGCAGTGTTAAGTTCTACCTGATCGGCAACGGGCCGCAGGACACTCAGCAGTTGCTGCGCCGAGGGGTGGTCAGCGATTTGAAAACCAACGGCTTCAACAAGAGCGATCAGGCTTCGTGTGAATGGGTGTTGCAGTCGAATCTGATCAAATTGCAGGCTGATGCCAAGCGGGTCGGGGCGAATGCGGTTGTGAATATCGTCAGTTACTACGACCAGCATGTGCGCAAGGATTTGAATACCTACGAGTGCAGGGCAGGAGTTTTTGTTACCCGGGTGGCTTTGAAGGGGGATTTGGTGCGGTTGCCCTGAAATCTGTGATGTTTGGGCCGACGCCTTCGCGAGCAGGCTCGCTCCCACCTTGGAATGCGTTTCCCTGTGGGAGCGAGCCTGCTCGCGAAAGCGCCAGGCGCCTTCACACCGTCAGCGGTTCAACCTTGTGCGTAAGCAGTTCGACAAACGCCCTGGCCATCGGCGATTTCTGGTCTTTGCGCTGCACCAGCCACACTGCGGAAATCGCTTCAGGATCAAGCAGTGGGCGATAGACCACGCCATCAATGCGCATGCGTTGATAAGACGCCGGCAGCACTGACACACCCAATCCCGCCGCCACCAGACCGATAATGGTCATCGCCTCGCCAGCCTCTTGGGCAAAATGCGGGCTGAAGCCGGCGTCACGGGCCAGGTTTAGCAGTTGCGCATAGAGCCCGCTGCCATAGCTGCGCGGAAAAAACACGAACGGTTCCAGCGCCAGCGCCGAGAGAAACAGGCCTTCGTCGCTGCCTTGGGCCAACGGATGCTTGGAACTGAGCACCGCCACCAATGGCTCGCGCATCAACTCCACAACACTCAGTGAATCTGGCAATCCGAGCGGGCGCATGATGCCGACTTCGATCGACTCGTCCACCAAGGCATCGGCGACCATGGTGCTGCTCATTTCGCGCAGATTCAGATGCACCGCCGGAAAGCGCTGACGAAAGGAAAAAATCGCCTGCGGAATGGTCGAATTGAACGGTGCCGACGAGGTGAAGCCAATCTTCAGTTCGCCAAGCTCACCAAGCTGCGCGCGCCGGGCCACATCCGCTGCCTTGTCGACCTGCGCCAGCACCAGCCGCGCCTCCTGCAGAAACAACCTGCCCGCCTCGCTCAACTCGACCCGACGATTGGTGCGCTCGAACAGGCGTGCGCCGAGCTGCTGCTCCAGCGCTTGAATCTGCTGGCTCAGCGGTGGCTGCGAGATGCCCAGCACCTGTGCGGCCCGGCCAAAGTGCAGTTCTTCGGCGACGGCAATGAAGTAACGCAGATGACGCAGTTCCATAGAATTCCCATTAGGTCGCTGAAGCTATCAAACAGGTCGAACAATATATTGGATAGAAACATTAGCCAGCTATATGATTTTTTCATTGCCTGCCCGGCTGCGCTCTCCGAGGTCTGAAGTGAAAACTGCTGTCGCGCCCCTTGCCCACGAAATCCCGCCCGCTGCCGACGACGATGTGCGCGCCGAGCTGCAGGAGATCTACATCGAAAAAGGCACGCCGGCGTTCATGCGCACGGTGCTGGCGCTATTCTGTGGCGGCTTTGCGACGTTCGCGCTGCTCTATTGCGTGCAACCGATGATGCCGCTGCTGTCCCACGAATACGGGATCAACGCGGCGCAGAGCAGTCTGATCCTCTCGGTGGCGACCGGCATGTTGGCCTTCGGTCTGCTGATCACCGGGCCGATTTCCGACCGCATCGGACGTAAGCCGGTGATGGTCGCCGCACTGTTCGCTGCCGCGTTGTGCACCATCGCCAGTTCGATGATGCCGAGCTGGCACGGCGTATTGATCATGCGCGCGCTGATCGGCCTGTCGTTGAGCGGGCTCGCAGCGGTGGCGATGACCTATCTGAGCGAAGAAATCCATCCACAACACATCGGTCTGGCGATGGGTTTGTACATTGGCGGCAACGCGATCGGCGGCATGAGCGGACGCTTGATCACCGGCGTGCTGATCGACTTCGTCAGCTGGCACACGGCGATGCTGGTGATCGGCGGCCTGGCGCTGGTCGCAGCGGCGTTGTTCTGGAAGATTCTGCCGGAGTCGCGCAACTTCCGCGCCCGCTCACTGCACCCGCGCAGCCTGCTCGACGGCTTCACCATGCACTTTCGCGACGCCGGCCTGCCGCTGCTGTTTCTTGAAGCGTTTGTGCTGATGGGCGCGTTTGTCACGCTGTTCAACTACATTGGCTATCGCTTGCTGGCGGCGCCGTACAACCTCGATCAGGTGTTTGTCGGTTTGCTCTCGGTGGTCTACCTGTCCGGTATCTACAGCTCGGCCAAGATCGGCTCGCTGGCGGACAAACTGGGGCGGCGCAAAGTGCTCTGGGCGACGATTGCACTGATGTTCGCCGGACTGGCACTGACCATGTTCACTTCGTTGTTGCTGGTGATCATCGGCATGCTGGTGTTCACCTTCGGCTTCTTCGCCGCGCACTCGGTGGCGAGCAGCTGGATCGGCCGGCGCGCGTTGACGGCCAAGGGGCAGGCCTCTTCCCTGTACCTGTTCAGTTATTACGCCGGATCGAGCATTGCCGGGACGGCGGGCGGGGTGTTCTGGCATCTGGGCGGGTGGAACGGGATCGGCTTGTTTATTGGTGCGTTGTTGCTGATTGCCCTGCTGGTGGCGTTGAAGCTGGCGAAGTTGCCGCCGTTGCAGGGTGTCAAAGCGTGACATAAAACCCGTGGGAGCGAGCCTGCTCGCGAATGCACTGTGTCAGGCAACATCAGTGCTGAATGACACACCGCTTTCGCGAGCAGGCTCGCTCCCACAGTTGATCTGTGTCCGACATTGGATCGTGCGAACAAAAACGCCCGGCATTTGGCCGGGCGTTTTTTATTGGGCGCTGATCACTCGTGATACTGAGCCGACAGCTCATGCACCGCACGCAGGAACGCGCCGGCATGTTCTGGATCGACTTCCGGCGTAATGCCGTGGCCAAGGTTGAACACGTGGCCGCTGCCCTTGCCGTAGCTGGCCAGAATGCGCCCGACTTCAGTGCGGATCGCTTCCGGTTTGGCGTAGAGCACGGTCGGGTCCATGTTGCCTTGCAACGCGACCTTGTCGCCGACGCGGGCGCGGGCGTTGCCGATGTCGCAAGTCCAGTCCAGGCCGAGGGCGTCGGCGCCGGCTTCGGCGATGCTTTCCAGCCACAGGCCGCCGTTCTTGGTGAAGAGGATCACCGGCACTTTGCGGCCGTCGTTCTCGCGGATCAGGCCGCTGACGATTTTCTTCATGTAGGCCAGCGAGAATTCCTGATACGCCGCCGCCGACAGGTTGCCGCCCCAGGTATCGAAGATCTGTACCGCTTGCGCACCGGCCATGATCTGGCCGTTGAGGTACGAGGTCACCGACTGCGCCAGCTTGTCGAGCAGCAGGTGCATGGCTTGCGGATTGTCGTAGAGCATCGCCTTGGTCTTGCGGAAGTCTTTCGACGAGCCGCCTTCGACCATGTAAGTCGCGAGCGTCCATGGGCTGCCGGAGAAGCCGATCAGCGGTACGCGACCGTTGAGTTCACGGCGGATGGTGCTGACCGCATCCATGACATAGCCGAGGTCTTTGTGCGGGTCAGGGATCGGCAGGGCTTCGATGTCGGCGAGGGTGCTGACGACTTTCTTGAAGCGCGGACCTTCACCGGTCTCGAAGTACAGGCCCTGGCCCATGGCATCGGGAATGGTGAGGATGTCGGAAAACAGGATCGCCGCGTCCAGTTGCGGGTAGCGGTCGAGCGGTTGCAGGGTGACTTCGCAGGCGAATTCCGGGTTCATGCACAGGCTCATGAAGTCGCCGGCGTGGGCGCGGCTGGCGCGGTACTCCGGCAGGTAGCGACCGGCCTGGCGCATCATCCACACAGGGGTGACGTCAACGGGTTGCTTGAGCAGGGCACGGAGGAAGCGGTCGTTCTTCAGGGCAGTCATGTCGGCATCCGGAAAAAAAGTGCGGGCATGGTCTCAAAAGACAGCGGCAAGCAGCAAGCTACAAGCGGCAAGTTAAAAGCAGGATTGCTTTGTAGCTTGCCGCTTGAAACTTGAAGCTTGCCGCTGGCGTCGTCAGACGCCCAGATAATCGAGGATCCCTTCAGCCGCATTGCGCCCTTCGAAGATCGCCGTCACCACCAGGTCAGAACCGCGCACCATGTCGCCACCGGCGAAGATTTTCGGGTTGCTGGTCTGGTGCTTGTACTGACCTTGCTCAGGCGCAACAACGCGGCCCTGGCTGTCGGTCTGGATCTCGAACTGTTCGAACCACGGCGCCGGGCTCGGGCGGAAGCCGAAAGCGATGACCACGGCGTCGGCCGGGATGATCTCTTCGGAACCCGGGATCGGCTCGGGGCTGCGACGGCCACGGGCATCAGGTTCGCCGAGACGGGTCTCGACCACTTTCACGCCTTCGACCTTGTCTTCACCGACGATGGCGATCGGCTGGCGGTTGTAGAGGAATTTCACGCCTTCTTCCTTGGCGTTCTTCACCTCTTTGCGCGAGCCGGGCATGTTCGCTTCGTCACGACGATAAGCGCAGGTCACCGACTTGGCGCCCTGACGGATCGAGGTGCGGTTGCAGTCCATCGCCGTGTCGCCGCCGCCGAGTACCACGACCTTCTTGCCTTTCATGTCGACGAAATCTTCTGGCGACTTTTCAAAGCCCAGGTTGCGATTGACGTTGGCGATGAGGAAATCCAGCGCGTCATAAACGCCCGGCAGGTCCTCACCGGCAAAACCGCCCTTCATGTAGGTGTAGGTGCCCATGCCCATGAACACCGCGTCGTATTCGGCGAGCAGTTGTTCCATGGTCACGTCTTTACCGACTTCGGTGTTGAGGCGGAACTCGATGCCCATGCCGGTGAAGACTTCGCGACGATTGCTCAGCACGGTCTTCTCAAGCTTGAACTCGGGGATGCCGAAGGTCAGCAAGCCGCCGATTTCCGGGTTCTTGTCGAACACCACCGGAGTTACGCCGCCACGCACCAGCACGTCGGCACAACCCAGACCCGCCGGGCCTGCGCCGATGATCGCCACGCGTTTACCGGTCGGCTTGACCTTGGACATGTCCGGGCGCCAGCCCATGGCGAACGCAGTGTCGGTGATGTACTTCTCGACCGAACCGATGGTCACCGCGCCGAAGCCGTCGTTGAGGGTGCAGGCACCTTCGCACAGACGATCCTGCGGGCACACCCGGCCGCAGACTTCCGGCAGGGTGTTGGTCTGGTGCGACAGCTCGGCGGCCTGGAGGATGTTGCCCTCGGCCACCAGTTTCAGCCAGTTGGGAATGAAGTTGTGCACCGGGCACTTCCATTCGCAATACGGGTTGCCGCAACCCAGGCAGCGGTGGGCCTGGTCGGCCGACTGCTGGGGTTTGAACGGTTCGTAGATTTCGACGAACTCTTTCTTGCGTTGACGCAACAGTTTCTTCTTCGGATCCTTGCGCCCGACATCGATGAACTGGAAGTCGTTATTCAGACGTTCAGCCATTACTAAAACCTCTTACACGACAGCTCCAAGCTACAAGCTTCAAGCTGCAAGAAAATCACATTAGTCCGGTACAACGCGTACTAGCTTCAGCTTGTCGCTTGAAGCTAGTGGCTTGCAGCTGCGTCGTTACTGCGGACTCGCACGAGTACTGGAGAGCAGAGATTTCAGACTCGCTGCCTTCGGTTTGACCAGCCAGAAACGACGCACGTAATCGTCGAGGTTCTCGGCGAGTTCACGACCCCACTCGCTGTCGGTTTCGGCGACGTACTCGTTCAGCACGTTCTGCAGATGGCTGCGATAGGCTTCCATCGCCTCGCCGCTGATCCGCTGGATCTCCACCAGTTCGTGATTGACCCGGTCAACGAAGGTGTTGTCCTGATCGAGCACGTAGGCGAAACCACCGGTCATGCCAGAACCGAAGTTGTAACCGGTCTTGCCCAGCACGCAGACGAAACCACCGGTCATGTACTCGCAGCAGTGATCACCAGTGCCTTCCACGACGGTGTGAGCACCGGAGTTACGCACGGCGAAACGCTCGCCTGCGGTACCGGCGGCGAACAGCTTGCCGCCAGTGGCACCGTACAGGCAGGTGTTGCCGATGATGGCGCTTTCCTGAGTTTTATAAACGCTACCCTTCGGCGGCACGATGACCAGCTTGCCACCGGTCATGCCTTTGCCGACATAGTCGTTGGCGTCGCCTTCGAGGTACATGTTCAGACCGCCGGCGTTCCACACGCCGAAGCTCTGCCCCGCCGTGCCTTTGAAACGGAAGGTGATCGGCGCCTTGGCCATGCCCTGGTTGCCGTGCTTGCGCGCGATTTCGCCGGAGATCCGGGCGCCGATCGAACGGTCGCAGTTGCAGATATCCAGCTCGAATTCGGCGCCGCTGAGGTCGTTGATCGCTGCCGAGGCCAGCTCGACCATCTTCTCCGCGAGCAGACCTTGGTCGAACGGCGGGTTGCGCTCAACGCCACAGAACTGCGGTTTGTCCGCCGGGATGTGATCGCTGCCCAATAGCGGCGTCAGGTCCAGGTGATGTTGTTTGGCGGTCTGACCTTCGAGGATTTCCAGCAGATCGGTGCGACCGATCAGCTCTTCGAGGGAGCGCACGCCAAGCTTGGCCAACCACTCACGGGTTTCTTCGGCGACGTAGGTGAAGAAATTCACCACCATGTCGACGGTGCCGATGTAGTGATCCTTGCGCAGCTTCTCGTTCTGCGTCGCGACACCAGTGGCGCAGTTGTTCAGATGGCAGATGCGCAGGTATTTGCAGCCCAGTGCGATCATTGGCGCGGTACCGAAGCCGAAGCTTTCGGCGCCGAGGATCGCCGCTTTAATCACGTCGAGGCCGGTTTTCAGGCCGCCGTCGGTCTGGACCCGGACTTTGCCGCGCAGGTCGTTGCCGCGCAGGGTCTGGTGGGTTTCAGCCAGGCCGAGTTCCCACGGCGCGCCAGCGTATTTGATCGAGGTCAGCGGCGAAGCACCGGTGCCACCGTCATAGCCGGAAATGGTGATCAAGTCCGCATAGGCCTTGGCCACACCGGCGGCGATGGTGCCGACGCCCGCTTCTGCTACCAGCTTCACCGAAACCAGCGCCTGCGGGTTGACTTGCTTCAAGTCAAAGATCAACTGCGACAAATCTTCGATTGAATAGATGTCGTGGTGCGGCGGTGGCGAAATCAGGGTCACGCCCGGCACTGCGTAACGCAGCTTGGCGATCAGCCCGTTGACCTTGCCGCCCGGCAGTTGCCCGCCCTCGCCCGGCTTGGCGCCCTGGGCGACCTTGATCTGCAGCACTTCGGCGTTGACCAGGTATTCCGGAGTCACACCGAAACGGCCGGTGGCAACCTGCTTGATTTTCGAACTCTTGATGGTGCCGTAACGTGCCGGATCTTCACCACCTTCGCCGGAGTTGGAACGCGCACCGAGACGGTTCATGGCTTCGGCCAGGGCTTCGTGAGCTTCCGGCGACAGTGCGCCCAGCGAGATGCCAGCGGAGTCGAAGCGCTTGAGCACCGACTCCAGCGGCTCGACTTCACTGATGTCCAGCGGCGTGTCGAGGGTCTTGACCTTGAACAGGTCGCGAATCATCGACACCGGACGGTTGTCCACCAGCGACGTGTATTCCTTGAACTTGGCGTAGTCGCCCTGCTGCACAGCGGCTTGCAGAGTGTTGACCACGTCCGGGTTGTACGCGTGATATTCGCCACCGTGGACGAACTTCAGCAGACCGCCCTGCTGGATCGGCTTGCGCGGACTCCAGGCTTCGACGGCGAGGGCTTTCTGCTCGGCTTCGATGTCGACGAAACGCGCGCCCTTGATCCGGCTCGGCACACCACGGAAGCTCAGGTCGCAGACTTCTTCGGACAGGCCGATGGCCTCGAACAGCTGCGCACCACGGTACGAAGCGATGGTCGAAATACCCATCTTCGACAGGATCTTCAGCAGGCCTTTGGTGATGCCTTTGCGGTAGTTCTTGAACACCTCATAGAGGTCGCCCAACACTTCACCGGTACGGATCAGGTCGCCCAATACTTCGTAGGCCAGGAACGGATACACCGCCGAGGCGCCGAAACCGATCAGCACCGCGAAGTGGTGCGGGTCACGGGCGGTCGCGGTTTCAACGAGGATGTTGGAGTCGCAACGCAAACCTTTTTCGGTCAGGCGGTGGTGCACTGCACCGGTCGCCAGCGAAGCGTGGATCGGCAGCTTGCCCGGAGCGATATGACGGTCGCTCAGGACGATCTGGGTACGCCCGGCGCGCACAGCTTCTTCAGCCTGATCGGCAACATTGCGGATCGCCGCTTCGAGGCCGAGGCTTTCGTCGTAGTTGAGGTCGATGATCGCCCGTTCGAAACCCGGACGGTCGAGGTTCATCAGCGAGCGCCATTTGGCCGGCGAGATCACTGGCGAGCTGAGGATCACGCGCGAGGCGTGTTCCGGCGACTCCTGGAAAATGTTGCGCTCGGCACCGAGGCAGATTTCCAGCGACATCACGATCGCTTCACGCAGCGGGTCGATCGGCGGGTTGGTCACCTGCGCGAACTGCTGGCGGAAATAGTCGTACGGCGTGCGTACACGCTGGGACAGCACGGCCATCGGCGTGTCATCGCCCATCGAGCCCACGGCTTCGTATCCTTGCTCGCCGAGCGGACGCAGCACCTGATCACGCTCTTCGAACGTGACCTGATACATCTTCATGTATTGCTTGAGCTGATCGACGTCGTAGAAAGCCGAACCGTGGTCGTTGTCTTCCATGGTCGCCTGAATGCGCAGGGCATTCTTGCGCAGCCATTGCTTGTACGGATGACGGGACTTCAAACGGTTGTCGATCGCATCGGTGTCGAGGATCTGCCCGGTTTCGGTGTCCACGGCGAAGATCTGCCCCGGGCCGACACGGCCCTTGGCGAGCACGTCTTCGGGCTGGTAGTTCCACACGCCGATTTCCGAGGCGAGGGTGATGAAACCGTTCTTGGTGGTCACCCAGCGCGCCGGACGCAGACCATTACGGTCGAGCAGGCACACCGCGTAACGACCGTCGGTCATTACTACGCCGGCCGGGCCGTCCCACGGCTCCATGTGCATCGAGTTGTACTCGTAGAACGCACGCAGATCCGGGTCCATGGTTTCGACGTTCTGCCACGCAGGCGGAATGATCATCCGCACGCCACGGAACAGGTCGATACCACCGGTGACCATCAGTTCGAGCATGTTGTCCATGCTCGATGAGTCGGAACCGACACGATTGACCAGCGGACCGAGCTCTTCCAGATCCATCAGATCATTGGTGAACTTGGTCCGACGAGCCTGTGCCCAGTTGCGGTTACCGGTGATGGTGTTGATTTCGCCGTTGTGGGCGAGGAAGCGGAACGGCTGCGCCAGCGGCCATTTCGGCAGGGTGTTGGTGGAGAAACGCTGGTGGAACACGCAGATCGCGGTTTGCAGGCGCTCGTCACTCAGGTCTGGATAAAACGCGGCCAGGTCGGCCGGCATCATCAGGCCTTTATAGATGATGGTCTTGTGCGAAAAGCTGCAGATGTAGTGGTCGGTGTCAGCGGCGTTGGCCACCGACGAACGGCGACGGGCGCTGAACAGCTTCACGGCCATGTCCTGATCGCTCAGGCCTTCGCCGCCGATGTAGACCTGCTCGATCTGCGGCAGGCGCTCAAGGGCGAGACGGCCGAGGACGCTGGTGTCGATCGGCACTTTGCGCCAGCCGATCAGTTGCAGGCCTTCGGCAAGGATCTCGCGGTTCATGTTCTCGCGAGCGGCTTCGGCCTTGGCCGGATCCTGATTGAAGAACACCATGCCCACGGCATATTGCTTGGGCATTTCGACGCCGAAGCTTTCCTGGGCAATGGCTCGCAGGAAGGCGTCGGGTTTTTGAATCAGCAGACCGCAACCGTCACCGGTCTTGCCGTCGGCATTAATCCCACCGCGGTGGGTCATGCAGGTCAGGGCCTCGATGGCCGTTTGCAAAAGGGTATGACTGGGCTCGCCCTGCATATGAGCAATCAGGCCGAAACCGCAGTTATCCTTGAATTCATCTGGTTGGTACAGACCTGCTTTCATAGACACTTTCTCACCAGGCTGCCTCTATTCGAGGCAAATTTCTTTTCAATTCAACCACTTGCGTTCCGCGCCGAACGTACGCCGGCTTAGCGGGGGCAAAAGGGTGGTCATTGTACACAGCGACACAGAGGCTCACAAATTTGACGACGAACTGTCGCAAATTCATGTCGCATTTGTGAAAGGTTTAAAGCGATCTGCTGTGCTAGTCAAAACTTTTTTAAGTTCTGACCGCAACGACTCAAAAACTACTGTGACGCAGACACCACAAGGCACGCGATCTTTTCAGAAAGCGCGCACTCGTGGAGATTTTGAGGTGCCGGGAGAGGCGGCCTGGGTAAGGCCGCCGAATCTTCAGCGAGTTGTTGCCAGTTCCTGTTGGACGCTGGCGACAGTGCGAGGCCAAGGTTTACCAGCCTGAACCTTCGCTGGCAAGGCCTTGATGGCAGAAACGGCCGCATCACGATTGGCAAAGTTGCCGTAGGTGATCACGTAAAGCGGCTTGCCGTTGAGGACTTTCTTGAAATAACGGTACTCGCCGCCCTGCTCCTTGACGAAGTTCTGCGCGGCGGTCTCCGAGCTGGTGCCGAGGATCTGCACGACATAGTTGCTGGTCGGCTGACCGGCGTACCAGCTGCCACCGGCAGCCTTGGCCACGGTAACGGGCTTGTCGGCAGGCTTGGCCGGAGCAGGAGCCGGTTTCGCAGCTGGCGCTGGCGTGGCCGGAGCAGGCTTGGCCGTGGCGATCTGCGTCGGAGCCGGGGTTGGTGCCGGCTTGGCCGCAGGGGTCGGAACCGGTGTCGGCGCAGGACCGGCCGGAACGCCCGCAGGCGGCGCGGAGGTGGTTACGGTTGGCGGAGTATCGCTGGAGCCTTCCAGCGGCACGCCGTCGTCGCCTTCGGTGATACCACCGGCGGCTTCGGCCAGCGGGCCACGCATGACCGGCTGCGAGTTGCCGACCAAAGGCAGCGGCATCGGCTGGGTGTTGCCAGCGAACTCGACGGATGGATTGGCGCCGTTCGCGGCGCCCTGACCCAATGGCAGTTGCGCCTGTTCATTGGCCGGAGCACCGGTGGTCGGCGCCTTGCTGCGACCCGGCATCAGCCAGGCGGCGGCAACCGCGACCACAACGACGGCGGAAATCGCCAATACGTGTTTCTTCGGCATGTTGAACCCCATACTTGGACGCTTGACCGCGGAGCGGCTGGCAATCATGACTTCGATCAGAGCATCGCGAGCGACCTGGTTGATGTTGCCCGGCCAGCCCTCGGAGCTTTCGTGAATATCAGAGATCTGATCTGCGGTGAAAAGTTCGACACCCCGGCCCGCGCCTTCCAGCCGCTGGTCGAGATATTCGCGGGTCTCTTCTTCGGTGTACGGCTGCAATTCGACGACGTGGAAACGCTCTTCTTCGAGCTGCAACGCCTCGAGCTGAGCGATCAGCGAAGACTCGCCAAACAGGAACACATGCGGACGACCTTCCGGCGTGCCGGCGCCGAGCGCCATCAATGCTTCCAGCGCCGACTCGTCGAGCTGCTCGGCATCGTCCACCAGCAGATAGACTTCCTGCCCGGTCAGACCGAGTTGCACTACCTGCTCGAGAATCGCGCCGACTTCGGCCTGCGCGACATCCAGCGCTTGCGCCACCTGGCGCAGCACGCCGGCCGCATCCCCGGCGCCACGGGCAGAAACCACCACGCTCTGCACCGATTGTTTATTGGTGCTGGCCACCAGCGCCTGGCGCAGCAGGGTCTTGCCGCTGCCCTGCGGACCGGTGACAACCAGCAGCAACTGGCTGTAACGCGCCAGATGATGCAGTTGACCCAGCACCGGCTTGCGCTGGGCCGGGAAGAATTTGAAGCCCGGCACCCGTGGCGCGAACGGGTCGTGACTTAACTGGAAATGGCCGAGAAACGCCTCGTCGGCATGCAAACTAGTCATCGGAATCGTTTTAACCTTTAAGCTGAGCCAGGGCGCGGTAATCCGCTCCCAGCGTGGCCTGTAGAACCTCTTTCGGATAATCGTCGGTCACTACCGCTTCGCCCATCCGGCGCAGCAGCACCAGGCGCAGACGACCGTCGATCACTTTTTTATCAATTGCCATGTGTTGGAGAAAATCGGCTTCGCTCATCTCTTCAGGCGGAATGACCGGCAGACCGGCCCGCTGGAACAGACGAATGCCGCGATCACGCTCCTGCTCGCTGATCCAGCCCAGGCGCGCGGACATTTCAAGCGCCATCACGGTACCAGCCGCCACCGCCTCGCCATGCAGCCAGACACCATAGCCCATGTGGGTTTCGATGGCGTGGCCGAAGGTATGGCCGAGATTGAGCGTGGCGCGCACGCCGGTTTCCTTTTCATCGGCGCCGACCACCGCAGCCTTGGCCGCGCAGGAACGCTCGATCGCATAGCTCAGCGCGGCCTGATCCAGCGCGCGCAGGGCGTCGACGTTTTCCTCGAGCCAGGTCAGGAACGGCTCGTCGCAGATCAGGCCGTACTTGATGACCTCCGCCAGACCCGCCGACAACTCGCGCTGCGGCAGGGTTTTCAGCGATGCGGTATCGATCAACACTACGTTCGGCTGATAGAACGCGCCGACCATGTTCTTGCCCAGCGGATGGTTGATGCCGGTCTTGCCGCCGACCGACGAATCGACCTGCGACAACAGCGTGGTAGGAATCTGGATGAAATCGACACCGCGCTGATAACAGGCGGCCGCGAAACCGGCCATGTCGCCGATCACCCCGCCGCCCAAGGCGATCACGGTGGTGCGGCGGTCATGACGGGCGGTCAACAGACCGTCGAAAATCAGTTGCAGGGTTTCCCAGTTCTTGAAGGCTTCGCCATCAGGCAACACCACCGAGATCACCGAGAACTGCGCAAGGCTGCGGGTCAGACGTTCGAGATAGAGCGGCGCGACGGTTTCGTTGGAGATGATTGCCACCTGCCGCCCGTGGATATGCGGCGCCAGCAGTTCCGGCTGATCCAACAGACCTTCGCCAATATGAATCGGGTAGCTGCGCTCGCCTAGATCGACCTTGAGTGTCTGCATGTGTCCCCACAGTGAAGATGGAAGCAGGCATCCTGCCCTGAAATTATTGGTGTTCTGCGGCCTGTAGCGGTATGACGTCGCTCGCCCGGCATCCGCCACACCCTCGGCGGACGCTGACAGGACGCCGAGGATAGCGCATTTCGGACGATGCTTTAACGGGGTGGCAACTGCGCGAGGCGGTCGAGAATGTCGAGCACCACCATGCGTGGCGGCCGCTCGTCGGTTTCCACCACCAGATCGGCGATTTCCCGATAAAGCGGATCACGGATTTCGAGCAGGTCACGCAAAGTTTTCGCCGGATCGGCGGTGCGCAGCAGCGGCCGATTGCGATCGCGGGAAGTGCGGCCGACCTGCTGCTCGACGGAGGCGTGCAGATACACCACGCGCCCGCCCTCATGCAGGGCCTTGCGATTGGCATCACGCATCACTGCGCCGCCGCCGGTCGCCAGCACCACGCCATCGAACGCGCACAGCTCGGCGATCATCGCCTGCTCGCGGTCACGAAAGCCGGGCTCGCCTTCCTTGTCGAAGATCCATGGGATATTGGCACCCGTGCGCAGCTCAATTTCCTTGTCGGAATCCTTGAACGGCAGGCGCAGCTCTTTGGCCAGCAATCGGCCGATGGTGCTTTTGCCAGCACCCATCGGTCCTACAAGTATCAAATTTCGCACAGAATCAACGACTCACAGCAATCGCCTGGTTATTCATGATACGCGGAGTGAGAAATACCAGCAGCTCGGATTTTTTCTCCGAAACCACATCACGCCGGAAAAGGCGGCCAAGATACGGCACATCGCCAAGAAATGGCACCTTATCTACAACCTTGCTCTGAGTATTTGAAAAAACACCGCCGATTACGATGGTCTCGCCGTCATTCACCAGCACTTTGGCGTTGACCTCGTTTTTCTTGATCGGCGGCACATCCTGCACTTTGTTCAGGTAGTCGGGCTCATCCTTGGTGACCTTGACCTCCATGATGATGCGGTTGTCGGGCGTGATCTGCGGGGTGACTTCCAGTGACAGCGAGGCCTCCTTGAACGACACCGACGTGGCGCCGCTGGAGCTGGCCTCCTGATACGGAATTTCGGTGCCTTTGAGGATTTTCGCGGTTTCCTTGTCCGAGGTGACCACCTTCGGCTGCGAGACGATTTCGCCGTTGCCGGTCTTTTCCATCGCCGTCAGTTCCAGATCCAGCAACACGTTGTCGGTGATGAAAGCGATACCGATCCCCGAAGTGTTGTTGACCGTGCCCATGTCGACGAACGGCGAGTTGGTGCCGGTGCTGCCCGGCGTGCCGATCGTGCTCGACGAACCGTTGACCCCGGAGGCGTTCCAGTTGCCCTTGTTCTGCACCGAACCGCCCCAGCGCACGCCCAGGCTCTTGTCATAATCGACGTTGGCCTCAACGATGCGCGCCTCGATCATCACCTGGCGCACCGGAATATCCAGTTGCGCGACGATCCGCCGCAATTCGTCGAGGCGATCCTGGGTCTGGTAGGCAATGATGTTGTTGGTCCGCTCATCAACGGTAATCGAACCGCGCTCGTCGACCTTGGCTTCGGCACTGGTCACCGACTGGAACAGCTTGGCAATGTCCGCCGCTTTCGCGTAATTGACCTGCAGCAGCTCGCGACGCAATGGCGCCAGCTCGGCGATCTGCTTCTGCGACTCCAGCTCCTGACGCTCACGGGCGGCGATTTCATCGGCCGGCGCGACGAGCAGCACGTTACCGATCTTGCGTTTATCCAGGCCCTTGGTTTTCAGCACCAGATCCAGTGCCTGGTCCCACGGCACGTTCTGCAGGCGCAACGTGATGCCGCCCTGCACCGTGTCGCTTGCCACGAGGTTGAGATTGGTGAAGTCAGCGATCAGTTGCAGCACCGAGCGCACGTCGATGTCCTGAAAATTCAGCGAGAGCTTGTCGCCGACATAGGCCTGACGGTCGGCGTTGCGCTTTTGCAGGTCGTCGACGCTCATCGGCCGAACGCTCACGGTGAGCTTGTTGTCGGTCTGGAACGTGGAATAGTCGAAGGTGCCGCTGGGCTCGACGCTGATCACCGTGCGATCGCCGGTAACTGCTCCGTTGACGAACTGCACCGGGGTCGCGAAGTCCTTGACGTCGAGGCGCACGCGCAGTTTTTCCGGCAAATGCGTGCGGGCGAAGCTGAGGATGATCTTGCCATCGTGCTCTTGGATATCCGGGGCAATGGTCGGATCAGAGAGGTCGATGACCACGTTGCCCTCGCCTTCGGTGCCGCGCTGGAAATCGACGCCGCGAATCGCCCGGCTGCGCGGCAGCGAAGATCTGGTGGGTGCCGCACTGGCCGTGGCGGCACGCGGTGCAACGGCGGCCGGGCGCGGCGCAGTCGTCGAGGCGCCCTGGCCGACCACGACGAACAGATTATTGCCTTCGACCCGCGTGCTGTACGGCGCCAATTGCGTCAGGCTGACAATCAGCCGCGTGCGATCCTTGGCTTCGGCTACCGTGGCCGTGCGCGCGTTGCCGCTGCCCAGATCAAGATTCCTGTTGGCCAACTGGCTGGTCACGCCCGGCAGATCCAGTGCAATGCGTGCCGGTGACTCGGTTGTGTAGCCCTTGGGCTGTGGTGGCGGGCCGTCGAACGACAGCTTCAGTTCGACGCGGTCACCCGGCAGCGCGGCGACATCCAGCGCTTTCAGACTGGCCGCCATTACCATCGGTGACACCAGCGCTATCCATAGCGAAAAACCGAGGGTGGAGAAAATCCTGTTCATTGTTCGACTTCCACTATGAGTGCTCTTTCAAAGGAATGGTGCGCGGCCGCTCCAGCCAGGCGCCGGCGCCGTCGGGCACGATCTCGACGACATCGACCTGGGTGGCGCTGATGGCGACGATCCGGCCGTCGTTGCGGCCCAGGTAGTCGCCGACCTTGAGGCGATGCACTCCGCCCGCGCCGCGCAGCAGCGCAAACGAGCCCGAGGCATTGGCAATCGTGCCGACCATTTCGAACTGCTCGATATTGAACCCTTCAAGGTATTGCTTGACCCGGTTGGGGTCGGGTTTGACGTTGCGCGAGCCGTGCTTCTGCCCGGCCAGATCGACCCGCGCCTGCCGCGAAAACGGACTGCGCAAGTTGGCGGCGCTGTAAGTGAATGTGGGGTAAGACCGGAATGTCGGCGTTGGTTCAATCTTGCCCGCCGGGCGCAGGCGCACTTCGTTGAGGTACGCGTCGAGGTCGCTGAAGTCATCGCCGCCACCGCAGCCGCTCAGGACCAGCAGCATCGGCAGGACGAAATAACGAATCGGGGTCATTTTTCCAGCCCCTTATCGTTATAGCGATACGTCTTGGCGAGGATGCTCATGCGCAGCTTCGGCCCGCCTTCGGGGTTGGCCGGCGCCAGTTCGAAATCGTGCAGGGTGACGATGCGCGGAAGGCCGGCGACGCCGCTGACGAAGGTCGCAAGGTCGTGATAGGCACCGGTTACGGTGATCTGGATCGGCAGCTCGATGTAGAACGGCTGGATCACTTCCGGCAACAGCTTGATTTCTTCGAATTCCAGACCGCTGCCCAAGCCTGTGCGGGTGATGTCTTCAAGCAGGCCTGGGACTTCGGTGTCGCTGGGCAATTGCCGCAGCAACACGCCGAAGGTGTTTTCCATTTCTTTCATCTGCTGGGTGTACAGCTCAAGGTTTGCCGACAACCGCGCCTTGCTGGCGAACTGCTCCTTGAGAGTGGTTTCCTCTTCGCGCTTGAGCTCGAGCTGATTTTCCATGTCGCTGATAAAGAAGTAATAACCAAGCGCGAGGATCAACACCATCACCAGCGCACCGCACAGGGTTTTCACCGCTGGCGGCCAGGAGCCGATATTGCTGGTGTCGAGGTCGTTGAAATCGATATTGCGCAGGCTTTGCAGCCACTCGGAGACTTTCATTGCTCGTCCTCCGGCACCTTGGGCTGGGTCTGACGAACGGTCAACTGAAAGACATTGGCCTGTTCGACCTGATCGGCGCTGGTGGCCTTGACCTCATTCAGGCTCGGCGCGTCGAACCAGTCGGACGCATCAAGGTTGCGCATCAGCTCGGAAACCCGATTGTTCGACTCGGCCGCACCACTGATGGACAGGGTCTTGCCGGCCATTCTCACATCGGTGAAATACACACCGTCCGGCAACGTACGCGCCAGTTGATCGAAGATCCGCCCGCTGATCTGCCGGTTGCCCTGCAGGTCCTGAATGATGCGCATGCGCTCGACCAGTTGCTGGCGGCGCGCCTTGAGCTCACTGATCTGCTTGATGCGTTCGTCGACCACGGCGATCTGTTTGCCGATGTAATCGTTGCGCGCCATCTGCCGCTCGATCGCTGCGCTGATGATCTGATCGGCAATCAGCACTGCGCCGATCGAGCCGGCGAGCACGCCGATCAGGATCAGCAGGAAGCGTTTGCGCCGCTCTTCGCGGCGCTCCTCGCGCCAGGGTAGAAGGTTGATCCGCGCCATCAGTCGAAACTCCTGAGCGCGAGCCCGCAGGCGATCATCAATGCTGGCGCGTCACTGGCCAGCGCGCCGGCGTTGACCTTGCTGCCCAAAGCCATGTCGGCAAACGGGTTGGCCACTTGGGTCGGGGTGTTCAGACGCTGTTCGATCAGACGATCGAGCCCGGGCACCGAAGCCGTGCCGCCGGCGAGCAGGATATGGTCGACCGCGTTGTATTGGCCGGAGGCGAAGAAGAATTGCAGCGAACGCGAAACCTGCTGCACCAGCGCTTCACGAAATGGCTGCAAGACTTCACTCACGTAATCATCCGGCAGGCCGCCCTGCTTTTTCGCCAGGCCCGCCTGCTCGACCGTGAGGCCATAGCGGCGCTGGATCTCTTCGGTGAGCTGGCGTCCGCCAAACAGTTGCTCGCGGGTGTAGATGATCTTGCCGTTGTGCAGGACGCTGAGGGTGGTCATGGTCGCGCCGATGTCGACCACCGCCACGGTCAGGCGCTCCTGGGAGGCCGCCAGATGCGTCGCCAGCAGGCCGAACGAGCGCTCGAGTGCGTAGGCCTCGACATCGACCACCCGTGCAGTCAGACCGGCGAGCGCCAGCGCTGCTTCACGAACCTCGACGTTTTCCTTGCGACAGGCGGCAAGCAGCACGTTGACCCGTTCCGGGTTGCGCGGCGACACGCCCTGGACTTCAAAGTCGATGGCGACTTCGTCCAGCGGATAGGGAATGTATTGGTCGGCTTCGATCTTGAGCTGGTTTTCCAGCTCGTCGTCGGACAGCCCGGCGTCCATCTCGATGACCTTGGTGATCACCGCCGAACCGGCCACCGCCACCGCCACGCTCTTGACCCCGGTGCGCGCCTTGACCAGTACCCGGCTCAGCGCCTGGCCGACGCCCTCGAGTTCGGCGATGTTCTTTTCGACCACGGCGTTCGCCGGCAACGGCTCCACCGCGTAGGCCTCGACCCGGTAGCGCTCGCCCTGACGGCTCAGTTCCAGCAGCTTTACCGAGGTGGAGCTGATGTCGATCCCCAGTAACGCATTGGTCTTTTTATTGAAGAGTCCCAGCACTACCAATTCCCTATGACTTTCCGTGAGTTACGGACTCTGTAATACGCATTGCGTTCCTTGACCCCCGTCTTGACAGAAGCGTCAATGACGCCCCCGACGGAAAAGTGCTTATAATGCCCAGCGATTTTTTCCGCTTTTTACTGCCCGCGCGGATGGCTCTGTGTGTAACCGCAGCCCCGTGCCAAATTCATTCTTTGCCCTGGATGTCCAAAAGCCTTGATTCGTCTGCTGAAATTTTTCGGTTGGTCCATCGTCGCCGTTTTCTGCGGACTGCTCTTAGGTCTCAGCGGCGCCTTTCTTTACCTTAGTCCGGGTTTGCCGTCTGTGGAGGCGCTGAGAAGCATTCAGTTGCAGATTCCTCTGCGCGTCTACAGCAGCGACAACAAGTTGATCGCAGAATTTGGCGAAATGCGCCGTACACCGATCCGTTTCGCCGACATTCCGCCCAATTTCATTAATGCGTTACTAAGTGCTGAAGACGACAATTTTGCCAATCACTATGGCGTCGACCCGAGCAGCCTGATGCGCGCGGCGACCCAACTGGTCAAAAGCGGACACATCCAGTCCGGCGGCAGCACCATCACCATGCAGGTGGCAAAGAACTTCTTCCTCACCAGCGAGCGCAGCTTCTCGCGTAAAACCACAGAAATTCTCCTGGCCCTGCAGATCGAGCGGCAGCTGACCAAGGACGAGATCCTTGAGCTGTACGTCAACAAAATCTATCTGGGCAACCGCGCCTACGGCATCGAGGCGGCGGCGCAGGTGTATTACGGCAAATCGATCCGTGACGTCAGCCTGGCGCAGATGGCGATGATCGCCGGCCTGCCGAAAGCACCGTCGCGTTTCAACCCGTTGGCCAACCCGGCGCGCAGTAAAGAACGCCGCGACTGGATCCTGGGGCGCATGTACAAGCTGGGCAAGATCAGCGAGGCCGACTACACCGCGGCGATCAACGAGCCGCTGAACGCCAGCTACCACGTGCCGACGCCGGAAGTGAACGCACCGTACATCGCCGAAATGGCCCGCGCCGAAATGGTCGGTCGTTATGGTAGCGACGCCTACACCGAAGGCTTCCGCGTCACCACCACAGTGCCGAGCAATCTGCAGGAAATGGCCAACACCGCGCTGCACGAAGGTTTGATGACCTACGACCAGCGCCACGGCTACCGCGGCCCCGAGTCGCGCCTGCCGGGCAAGACTCGCGAAGCCTGGGCCAGCGAGCTGACCAAGCAGCGCACCATCAGCAGCCTGGAACCTGCGATCGTCACCCAAGTCGATAAAACCGGCCTGCAAGTGTTGACCCGCACCGGTGAAGAGCACGTTGCCTGGGACACGATGAAATGGGCGCGGCCGTTCCTCAATACCAACAGCATGGGCGCCAACCCGCGTCAGCCGTCGGATGTCGCGCAGGTCGGTGATCTGATTCGCGTGCAGCGCCAAAAAGACAATTCGCTGAAATTCAGCCAGATTCCGCAGGCGCAAGGCGCGCTGGTGTCACTGGATCCGCAGAACGGCGCGATCCGTTCGCTGGTCGGCGGTTTTGCCTTCGAGCAGAGCAACTATAACCGCGCTCTGCAGGCCAAGCGTCAGCCGGGGTCGAGCTTCAAACCGTTCGTTTACAGCGCCGCGCTGGATAACGGTTACACCGCCGCCACCCTGGTCAACGATGCGCCGATCGTGTTCGTCGACGAATACCTGGACAAGGTCTGGCGACCGAAAAACGACACCAATACCTTCCTCGGCCCGATCCGCCTGCGTGAAGCGCTGTACAAGTCGCGCAACCTGGTGTCGATCCGCTTGCTGCAAGCCATGGGCGTGGGCAAGACCATCGACTACATCACCCGCTTCGGTTTCAACAAGCAGGACCTGCCGCCGAACCTGTCGCTGGCACTCGGTACCGCGACGCTGACGCCGATGGAAATCGCCACCGGCTGGAGCACCTTTGCCAACGGCGGCTACAAGATCACCCCGTACATCATCGACAAGATCGAAAGTCGTAACGGCGACACGCTGTTCGTCGCCAATCCGCCGACCGTGCCACAGGGTGGTTCGGCGACCGACGGTATCGCTGCGCCGGCCACCGAGTCGTTCACGGTCAATGCCGCCCCGGTTGCCGGTGAAGCGCCGGGCAACCCGGCAGTGCCGCAAGCGCCGGCCGTAGCCGAGCGGATTGTCGATGGACGCACCACCTACATCCTCAACAGCATGCTGCAGGACGTGATCAAGCTCGGTACCGGCCGTCGCGCACTGGCCATGGGCCGCAGCGACATCGCTGGCAAGACCGGTACCACCAACGAATCGAAAGATGCGTGGTTCTCCGGCTACAACGCCGATTACGTGACCACGGTGTGGACCGGTTTCGACCAACCGGAAAGCCTCGGACGCCGTGAGTTCGGCGGCACCGTGGCGCTGCCGATCTGGATGAATTACATGTCCGCCGCACTGAAAGACAAGCCGCCGCATGTGCAGCCTGAGCCGGAAGGCTTGCTCAGCCTGCGGGTGGATCCGGTCAGTGGCCGCGCCGCGACGCCGAGCACGCCGGGGGCCTACTTCGAACTGTTCAAGACTGAAGACACACCGCCATCGGTGAACGAGCTGGGCAACGGCACCGTGCCAGGCAGCCCGCTGCCGGCGGATGAACAGGCGCCGATCGATCTGTTCTAGGGGAGCAGCTGCAAGCGCCAAGCTACAAGCGGTAAGCAAAAGCGCGAACGATGCACGCTTGTAGCTTGTAGCTTGTAGCTTGTAGCTTGCAGCTTGCAGCTTGCAGCTTGCAGCTTGCAGCTTGCAGCTTGCAGCTTGCAGCTTGCAGCCCATAAAAAAACCCAGCACCAGGCTGGGTTTTTTTATGGGTGGCTGCTTTTAACCGTTGAACACGTCATCCACGCTTTTCAGCGGGTAGTTCTTCGGATACGGCAGGGTGGCCACGCCGGTCTCGATCGCGGCCTTGGCCACGGCGTCGGAGATCAGGGTGATCAGGCGCTTGTCCATTGGCTTCGGAATGATGTACTCACGGCCGAATTCCAGCGGAGCACCGCCGTAGGCATCGCACACGTCCTGTGGAACAGGCAGTTTGGCCAGTTCGCGCAGGGCGTTGGCGGCGGCGACTTTCATTTCTTCGTTGATGCGCTTGGCGCGAACGTCCAGGGCGCCACGGAAGATGAACGGGAAGCCCAGTACGTTGTTGACCTGGTTCGGGTAGTCCGAACGGCCGGTGGCCATGATCACGTCGCTACGGGTGGCGTGCGCCAGTTCCGGGGAGATTTCCGGATCCGGGTTCGAGCAGGCGAACACGATCGGATTGGCCGCCATCGACAGCAGGCCTTCGGCGCTCAGCAGGTTCGGACCGGACAGACCGACGAATACGTCAGCGCCTGCCAATGCGTCAGCCAGGGTGCGCTTGTCGGTAGCGTGGGCGAATACGGCTTTGTACTGGTTCAGGTCGTCACGGCCGGAGTGAATCACGCCGGTACGGTCAACCATGAAGATGTTTTCGATGCGAGCGCCCATGCTCACCAGCAGTTTCATGCAGGAGATGGCGGCAGCACCGGCGCCGAGGCAGACAATCTTCGCTTCCGGCAGGGTTTTGCCAGCGATTTCCAGGGCGTTGATCATGCCCGCAGCGGTCACGATCGCGGTGCCGTGCTGGTCATCGTGGAACACCGGAATGTCGCACTGCTCGATCAGAGCGCGTTCGATCTCAAAGCACTCTGGCGCTTTGATGTCTTCCAGGTTGATGCCACCGAAGGTGATGGAGATGCGCTTGACGGTGTCGATGAAGGCTTGCGGGCTTTCCGAATCGACTTCGATGTCGAATACGTCGATGCCGGCGAAGCGCTTGAACAGCACGCCTTTGCCTTCCATTACAGGCTTGGAAGCCAGTGGGCCGAGGTTGCCCAGGCCCAGAATAGCGGTGCCATCGGAAATGACTGCCACCAGGTTGCCCTTGCCGGTGTATTTGTAGGCCAGTTCAGGATCGCGAGCGATCTCGCGCACTGGTTCAGCTACGCCGGGGCTGTAGGCCAGCGACAGGTCGCGGGCGGTAGCAGTGGCCTTGGTGAGCTCGACACTCAGCTTCCCCGGACGAGGATTGGCGTGGTATTCGAGAGCGGCAGTTTTCAGATCAGACATTTTGGCATTCCGCTTTTTTACTGTTGGACAGACTGGTCAGCGAGGATACGCGCCTCGCAAAGTCCCCACAAGACTGGGCAGTCACTGCTGTCAAGCGCCCTGCCCTACGACTTTGGGCCAAGAGCCACGGCGCACAAGGGCTGGACTGTTCACAATCAATCAGAAAAATGTCTACAATTTTTCTTCAGCGCGATACTTGCAGCATCGAAGGATCGGTCAACGGCAGCAACCAGCGCGCCTGACCTTTTTGCAGACCACCGCGCCGGGATCGGTCAACCACCCAGCCACGTGCTTCGACCTGCTTGCCCTTCAGCGCCTGCAAGCGGGCGCTGTCGGATTGTCCGAGCAGATTGGGTGCAACCCGCAATACAAGCGTGTCCTGCAACTCGATCCAGATTCCGCCGCGATTGCGCTGCACCTTGCTCACCCGACCGCTGACCACGGCGAAACCCGAACGCTGAATCTGCTGAGCCTTGATTACCGGGGATTGCCGCCAGAGACCAAGTCCGGCCTGTCGCGCGCGGCGTTCGGCGGCCTGCTGGCAGACGACCAGATCGACGTTCGGCGCCACGGCAACCTGAAAACCCAGGCCAGCGGCAAGCATCTGCGCTTCGAGACTGGCACCGCTGACGCTGTAAACATGCGCGAGCGTACGGCCGTAATGGTCTTTCGCCTGCTTGCCAGGCCGCAGACCGACGCGGCCGCCACTGTCATCGACCAGCGCCTGCAGGTGTTTGCGCGCCGCCACGGCGAACGGTTCGTCGCTGCGGCCCTTCTTGCCCAGCTCTGGCGTATTGAGGCCGATCATGCGCACGCTGCGACCATCACTCAGGCGCAGGGTGTCGCCATCGACCACCCGCTGCACGGAAACGCTGGTCAGCCCTGCGGGTGCCGGACAAAAGGCCTGGGCGGTGGACAGCCAAATCGCAGACACAAAAAAGGCGCCCGCAAGGGACGCCTTTTTCATCAGTCTGGAGAAGTCGAAGCGACCTTCCAAAATGATCAGCCTCAGGCTTTTTTGCCGACGCCGAAAGTAGCGAAACGGTCTGCGAACTTCTGCACACGGCCGCCGGTGTCCAGAGTCTTCTGCTTACCGGTGTAGAACGGGTGGCATTCGTTGCAAACGTCGATCGCCAGGGCTTTGCCGTAGGTCGAACGAGTTTCGAACTTGTTACCGCAGCTGCAGGTAACAGCGATTTCCGGGTAGTTCGGATGGATTTCGGCTTTCATGGTGTCTTCCTCAGGCTAGCGTGCCGCCACCCAACACTATTGTTGAATACCGCACGTAATTAGGCCGCGGATTCTACCAGACCTTTTCAATCGCGCAAGCTGTCACCGAGACCGACCGTCTGCTAGGCTCCCGGCCTTGAACGCATTACCCTGTGGGAGCGAGCTTGCTCGCGAATGCGTCGTGTCAGTCAATGTTCAAGCGCCTGATACACCGCCTTCGCAAGCAAGCTCGCTCCCACAATTGATCTGCGTTCAACCCTTCTTTTGCGTTTATAGAGATCCCCCCGCGTGCCCGACGCCATTCTGCGCCTTGCCCTGCCTTCGCCCCTGCGCCGCCTGTTCGATTACCGGGCGCCGGCCGGGGTGCGGCGCGAGCAATTGCAGCCGGGCATGCGCCTGCGGGTGCCGTTCGGGCGGCGCGAGATGATCGGCATTCTGGTCGAGGTCACCGATGCCAGCGAAGTGCCGGCAGAAAAACTCAAACCGGCACTGGCTCTGCTCGATACGACTTCGCCACTGCCGCCAGCGCTGTTCAAGCTGTGTCTGTGGACCGCGCAGTATTACCAGCACAGCCTTGGCGACACCTTGAACTGGGCCTTGCCGGTGCTGCTGCGTCAGGGCGAGCTGGCCGAGGCACGGCAGGAACGCTTCTGGTCAATTGCCCCCGGCGCCAGCGTTGACGACCCTCGGGTCGCCCGTGCGCCGCGCCAGCGCGAGGCGCTGACCACGCTGGCCCAGCATCCCCACGGCGTGGCGCATCAGTTGCTGAGCAAACTGATGCTGAGCAAGGACAGCCTCGATCTGCTGCTGGCCAAGGGGCTGGTGCAGGTCGAAATCCGTCGCCACGCCCCCGGCGTTCGCCATGAACACTGGCTGGCGCAACCGGAGCTGCCGCTCAACAGTGAACAGCGCGCCGCGTATGAAGCGATTCGCGCCGGCTTCGACAGTTATCACGCCTTCCTGTTGGCCGGCGTCACCGGCAGCGGCAAGACCGAAGTCTATCTGCAACTGATCCGCGAGACCCTCGAAGCCGGCAAGCAGGCCTTGGTGCTGATCCCGGAGATCAACCTCGGCCCGCAAACCCTGGCGCGCTTCGAACAGCGTTTCAACGCGCGCATCGCCCTGCTGCACTCGGCGGTAAATGATCGCGAACGCCTGGAAGCCTGGCTCGCCGCCCGCGATGGCGAGGCCGACATTATTATCGGCACCCGCTCGGCACTGTTCACGCCGATGAAAAATCCCGGGCTGATCATCATCGATGAAGAACACGACGGCTCCTATAAACAGCAGGAAGGTCTGCGCTACCACGCTCGCGATCTGGCGCTGGTACGCGCGCGGCAGGAAAACATCCCGATCGTGCTCGGCTCCGCCACGCCGTCGCTGGAGAGCCTGCACAACGCTTACACGGGGCGCTACGGCCTGTTACGCCTGAACGAACGCGCTGGCGGCGCCAAGCAACCGCGCTTCCTGCGTCTGGACGTGAAAAGCCGTCCGCTCGACAGCGGTATTTCCGGGCCGATGCAGCAAGCCATCGGCCAGACCCTCGCCAACGGTCAGCAAGTGCTGGTGTTCCTCAACCGTCGCGGCTTTGCCCCGACCCTGCTCTGCCACGATTGCGGCTGGATGTCCGAGTGCTCGCGCTGCGATGCGCGCATGACCGTGCATCAACGTTACGGCGAGTTGCGCTGTCACCACTGCGGCAACGTCGAGCGCACGCCACGCCAGTGTCCGAAGTGCAGCAAGGTCGATCTGCGCCCGGTCGGCGCCGGTACCGAACGCGCCGAAGAGCGTCTGGCGATTCTGTTCCCGGATTACCCGGTACTGCGCGTCGATCGCGACAGCACCTCGCGCAAGGACGCGATGAATCAGTTGTTTGCGACGATCCAGAAAGGTCAGCCGTGCATTCTGGTCGGCACGCAGATGTTGGCCAAGGGGCACCATTTCCCGCGGGTGACGCTGGTGTCGATTCTGGATGCCGACGGCGGCCTGTTCTCCGGCGACTTCCGCGCCAGCGAGCGCATGGCGCAACTGATCGTCCAGGTCGCCGGGCGCGCCGGCAGGGCGGAGGAGCCGGGCAAGGTGATCATCCAGACGCACCTCGCCGACCATCCTTTGTTGGTGCAACTGACCGAGCAAGGTTATTTCGCCTTCGCCGAACAAGCCCTGAGCGAACGCCGCGCGGCCGGGTTGCCGCCGTTTGCCCATCTGGCGCTGCTGCGCGCCGAAGCGCACAAGCCGGGGCAGGCGGAAGGTTTTCTCGATGAAGCGTGCAGCGCGGCCGAACGCCTGCTGGCCGAGTTGAATCTGAGTGGCATCGAGCTGCTCGGGCCGGTGCCGGCACCGATGGAGCGCCGCGCCGGACGTTATCGCGCGCAGCTGTTGTTGCAGGCGACCGCGCGGGCACCGTTGCATCGCTTGCTGGCCAGCTGGATGCTGGTGCTGGAGCAGATGCCGAGCGGGCGGGCGGTGCGCTGGTCGCTGGATGTTGATCCGGTGGATCTGTATTGAGCTGAAGATCGCTTTCGCGAGCAGGCTCGCTCCCACAGTGGATCAGCGCCGTACATACCTTGTGTGTCCTGCGCAAAACCTTGTGGGAGCGAGCCTGCTCGCGAAAGCGGACTTTTTGTCACCACATATCCACATCCTGCCTGCTAAGGTTGGCAAGCCCGTCTTCGCAACGGATAATGCCCAGTTTTTCCACCCGCGCATCGATGCGCCCGCCGCGCTTGCGGTCGAAAGAGAAGACCATGAAAGACACCATTCGCCAGCTGATCCAGCAAGCCCTCACCCAACTCGTCAACGAAGGTGTGTTGCCTGAAGGCCTGACGCCGGCGATCCAGGTGGAGAACGCCCGCGACAAGACCCACGGCGACTTCGCCAGCAACATCGCCATGATGCTGGCCAAGCCAGCCGGCATGAAGCCGCGCGACCTGGCGGAGAAAATCATCGCCGCACTGCCCGCCGACGAGAACGTCACCAAGGCCGAGATCGCCGGCCCGGGCTTCATCAATTTTTTCCAGAACACCCAGGCCCTGGCCGCGCGTCTCGACGCCGCGCTGGCCGATGCCCATGTCGGCGTACGCAAGGCCGGCCCGGCGCAGCGCACCGTGGTCGACCTGTCGGCACCGAACCTGGCCAAAGAGATGCACGTCGGCCACTTGCGCTCGACCATCATCGGTGACGGTGTGGCTCGCGTACTCGAGTTCCTCGGTGACGAAGTGATCCGCCAGAACCACGTCGGCGACTGGGGCACTCAGTTCGGCATGCTGATGGCTTATTTGCAGGAAAACCCGATCACCAGCGACGAGCTGTCCGATCTGGAAAACTTCTACCGCGCGGCCAAGCAGCGTTTCGACGAATCCGAAGAATTCGCCGACCGCGCCCGTGGCCTGGTGGTCAAGCTGCAGGCCGGCGATGCCGAATGCCTGGCGCTGTGGACCCGGTTCAAGGACATCTCGCTGTCGCACTGCCAGAAGATCTACGAACTGCTCAACGTCAAACTGACCATGGCCGACGTGATGGGCGAAAGCGCCTACAACGACGACCTGATCAACGTGGTCAACGATCTCAAGGCTGCCGGCATGCTGGTCGAGAGCAACGGCGCCCAGTGTGTGTTCCTCGACGAGTTCAAGAACGCCGATGGCGACCCGCTGCCGGTGATCATCGTCAAGGCCGACGGCGGTTACCTGTACGCCACCACTGACCTCGCCGCCGTGCGCTACCGCAGCGGCAAGCTCAAGGCTGATCGTGCGCTGTACTTCGTCGATCAGCGTCAGGCCCTGCACTTCCAGCAAGTCTTCGCTGTGGCGCGCAAGGCCGGTTTCGTCACCCATCCGATGGAAATGGAGCACATGGGTTTCGGCACCATGAACGGCGCCGATGGCCGTCCGTTCAAGACCCGTGACGGCGGCACCGTGAAGCTGATCGATCTGCTCACCGAAGCCCAGGAACGCGCCTACAACCTGGTGAAAGAGAAGAACCCGACCCTGGCCGAAGACGAGTTGCGCAACATCGCCAAGGTCGTCGGCATCGGCGCAGTGAAATACGCCGACCTGTCCAAGCATCGCACCAGCGACTACAGCTTCAACTTCGACCTGATGCTCAACTTCGAAGGCAACACCGCGCCATACCTGCTGTACGCCTACACCCGTGTGGCTGGTGTGTTCCGCAAACTGGGCAAGGATTTCAGCGAAGTCGACGGCCAGATCGTCCTCGAAGCGGCGCACGAGCAAGAGCTGGCGGCGAAGCTGGCGCAGTTCGGCGAAGTGTTGAACAACGTCGCTGAAAAAGGCACCCCGCACATTCTCTGCACCTACCTGTACGACGTCGCCGGCCTGTTCTCCAGCTTCTACGAGAACTGCCCGATCCTTGCCGCCGAAACCCCGGCGCAGATGCAGAGTCGTCTGCGTCTGGCCGCGCTGACCGGTCGCACCCTCAAGCAAGGCCTGGAGCTGTTGGGTCTGGAAACTCTGGAGCGTATGTAAGTTGGCTGCCAAGAAAAAACCTGCACCCAAACGCGGCGCCAGTCGCTATCAGGCCCCGGCGAAACAACCGATTCCGGGCTGGCTGTGGATGGCCATCGGCCTGACCGTCGGCGCGTTCATCGTGTTTCTGATGAAACTGGAACCGGGCAAGGGCAGCGACACGGTCAAGCGCGAGAAGGTCGAGCAGCAGCAGAAAGCGTCGAAGATCGCCGAGGCCAACAAGACCCCGCCGAGCCCGACGCAACCGGTGAAGCCGAAGTACGACTTCTACACCTTGCTGCCGGAATCGGAAGTGATCGTGCCGCCGGACGCGGTACCGGAGAAGACCCTGCCGACGCCGCAAGTGCCGGCCATCCCGACCACGCCGGTAACCCCGGCCGAAGCGGCGAAGATCGACACCGCACGGGCGCAGGCGGCTCTGGCCGGGATCACGCCGCCGCCAGCGCCGCCAGTGAGCAAGGCCGCGCCAGTGACCAAGTTCTTCCTCCAGGCCGGTTCGTTCCGCAAGGAAACCGATGCTGACAAGGTGCGTGCGCAGATCATTCTGCTCGGCCAAGCCGTCGCGGTGGAGTCCGGTACGGTCAAGGATGAAACCTGGTACCGCGTCTTGGTCGGCCCGTTCAGCAACCGTGAACAACTGACCACGGCACAGAAACAACTGGCCGGTGCCGGCTTCAGCAACCTGTTGTTACAACAACGCCAGAGCCGCTAAGGCTCTCAGAGGTCAGCTGCAACTTGCAGGTGACCTTCAAACTTTGTGGCGAGGGGATTTATCCCCGTTTGGCTGCGGAGCAGCCCTGAAACCAGCCATTGCGGTGCAGCAGGCATACCGCAAATGATGGTTTCGCTACTGCTTCGCAGCCGAACGGGGATAAATCCCCTCGCCACCGTCATCACACACACCATTCGTCTCCCATCGTCCCTGCCGGTTGAAATCCCCTCCAGCACCCCCATATGAATGGGCATAAGGCATTTTCGCCCCGCTGCGTGGAGACTCTTCCCTTGACCACCATCGTTTCAGTCCGCCGCCACGGCAAAGTCGTCATGGGCGGCGACGGCCAGGTTTCTCTCGGCAACACCGTGATGAAAGGCAACGCCAAAAAGGTTCGTCGCCTGTACCACGGCCAGGTCATCGCCGGTTTTGCCGGTGCCACCGCCGACGCCTTCACCCTGTTCGAACGCTTCGAAGGCCAGCTCGAAAAACATCAGGGCCACCTGATCCGCGCCGCCGTCGAACTCGCCAAAGAATGGCGCACCGACCGCTCCCTGAGCCGTCTCGAAGCGATGCTCGCGGTTGCCAACAAGGATGCCTCGCTGATCATCACCGGCAACGGTGACGTGGTTGAACCCGAAGATGGCCTGATTGCCATGGGTTCCGGCGGCGCCTACGCGCAGGCTGCCGCCAGCGCCCTGCTGAAAAAGACTGACCTGTCGGCGCGCGAGATCGTCGAAACCGCCCTCGGCATCGCCGGCGACATCTGCGTATTCACCAACCACACCCAGACCATTGAGGAGCAGGATCTCGCTGAATAAGCCTGTTTCGGCCCGTGTGCCACGGCTTGTCTCTGCTTGAGGACCGTCAATTATTATGTCCATGACTCCCCGCGAAATCGTCCACGAACTCAACCGCCATATCATCGGCCAGGACGATGCCAAGCGCGCCGTCGCGATTGCCCTGCGCAACCGCTGGCGCCGCATGCAGCTGCCTGAAGAGCTGCGCGTTGAGGTGACCCCGAAGAACATCCTGATGATCGGCCCGACCGGTGTCGGTAAAACCGAGATTGCCCGTCGCCTGGCGAAACTGGCCAATGCGCCGTTCATCAAGGTCGAAGCGACCAAATTCACCGAAGTCGGTTATGTCGGTCGTGACGTCGAGTCGATCATCCGTGATCTGGCCGATGCTGCGATCAAGATGCTCCGCGAGCAGGAAATGACCCGCGTACGCCACCGCGCCGAAGACGCCGCCGAGGACCGCATCCTCGACGCGTTGCTGCCGCCGGCCCGCATGGGCTTCAGCAACGAAGAAGCGCCGAGCTCCGATTCCAATACCCGCCAGCTGTTCCGCAAGCGCCTGCGCGAAGGTCAGCTGGACGACAAGGAAATCGAGATCGAAGTCGCCGAAGTTTCCGGCATCGAAATCGCCACGCCGCCGGGCATGGAAGAGATGACCAACCAGCTGCAATCGCTGTTTGCCAACATGGGCAAGGGCAAGAAGAAGTCGCGCAAGCTCAAGGTCAAGGAAGCACTGAAACTGGTGCGCGATGAAGAAGCCGGGCGTCTGGTCAACGAGGAAGAGCTGAAGGCCAAGGCGCTGGAAGCGGTCGAGCAGCACGGCATCGTTTTCATCGACGAGATCGACAAGGTCGCCAAGCGCGGCAACGTCGGCGGCGCCGATGTCTCCCGCGAAGGCGTACAGCGCGACCTGCTGCCGCTGATCGAAGGCTGCACCGTCAACACCAAGCTGGGCATGGTCAAGACCGACCACATCCTGTTCATCGCCTCCGGTGCATTCCACCTGAGCAAGCCGAGCGATCTGGTGCCGGAGCTGCAAGGCCGTCTGCCGATCCGCGTCGAGCTCAAGGCGCTGAGCCCGGAAGACTTCGAACGCATCCTCAGCGAACCGCACGCCTCGCTCACCGAGCAATACTGCGCGCTGCTGAAAACCGAAGGCCTGAACATCCAGTTCCAGCCCGAGGGCATCAAGCGTCTGGCGGAGATCGCCTGGCAGGTCAACGAGAAGACCGAGAACATCGGTGCCCGTCGCCTGCACACCCTGCTTGAGCGTCTGCTCGAAGAGGTGTCGTTCAGCGCCGGCGACCTGGCCAGCGCCCACGATGACAAGGCGATTCTGATCGACGCCGAATACGTCAACAGCCACCTCGGCGAATTGGCGCAGAACGAAGATCTGTCCCGCTACATTCTGTAGAGCGGCAAGCTACAAGCTACAAGCGGCAAGCTGAGTTAAGCTTGCAACTTGTAGCTTGCAGCTAAAGGCTGTTTTTCATGATTCCCACCGACATCAAACTGCACAAAGCCTCGAAAACCCTGACGCTCACCTACGCGTCCGGCGAGGAATACACTCTGCCCGCCGAGTTTCTGCGCGTGCACTCTCCCTCCGCCGAGGTCCAGGGCCACGGCAAACCGATCCTGCAATTCGGCAAGCTCAACGTCGGTCTGAGCAAGCTGGAACCGGCTGGCAACTATGCACTGAAACTGACCTTCGACGACGGTCACGACAGCGGCCTGTTCACCTGGGAATACCTCTACGAACTCGGCCAACGCCAGAAAGAACTCTGGGACGATTATCTGGCCGAGTTGCGTGCTGCCGGAAAATCCCGCGATCCGAACGAGTCGTTCGTCAAGCTGATGCTCTAGCCCGTGGCTCTTGCTCTTTAGAGGGCATTTTCTAACTTCATCTGTTTGAATGCTCCGCTCACGCAGCCCAGGATGGGCCGCTTGCGAAAAAAATTAAACTCGGGTAACCAATGGAGCTGGCAAGTTCCCTGCAGTGCTCTACGACTGTAAAGCAGCTATGCAGAATCAACGGTCACCCGAGCAGTAGTACCCGGCATTGGCTGTGGAAGCGACAGCGTGAAACCGGGTACTCGTCTCAGGACAATGGAGCGTCGTAGATGAGTGACAAGAATAACGATGACCTGAAGTACCAAGCCTCGGAAAACACCCTGGGGCTTAACCCCGTCGTCGGGCTGCGCGGAAAGGATCTGCTGGCCTCTGCTCGAATGGTGCTGAAACAGGCCATCAGACAACCGATTCACAGCGTCAGGCACGTGACCCATTTCGGCCTCGAACTGAAGAACGTGCTGCTGGGGAAATCCGCGCTGCAACCGGCCGGTGACGACCGCCGTTTTGCCGACCCGGCGTGGAGCCAGAACCCGCTGTACAAACGTTATCTGCAAACCTATCTGGCCTGGCGCAAGGAACTGCATGCCTGGATTGATGACAGCAGCCTGTCCCCCAAAGACATCGCGCGCGGGCATTTCGTCATCAACCTGATGACCGAAGCCATGGCGCCGACCAACACGGCGGCCAACCCGGCGGCGGTCAAACGCTTCTTCGAAACCGGCGGCAAAAGCCTGCTCGATGGCCTCTCGCATCTGGCCAAGGATCTTGTGCACAACGGCGGCATGCCGAGCCAGGTCAACATGGGCGCGTTTGAGGTCGGCAAGAGCCTCGGCGTCACCGAGGGCGCCGTGGTGTTCCGCAACGACGTACTGGAGCTGATCCAGTACCGGCCGATCACCGAGCAAGTCCACGAACGCCCGCTGCTGGTGGTGCCGCCGCAGATCAACAAGTTCTACGTTTTCGACTTGAGCCCGGACAAAAGCCTGGCGCGCTTCTGCCTGCGCAACAATGTGCCGACCTTCATCATCAGCTGGCGTAACCCGACCAAGGCCCAGCGCGAATGGGGTCTGTCGACCTACATCGAAGCGCTGAAGGAAGCGGTCGACGTGGTCACCGCGATCACCGGCAGCAAAGACGTGAACATGCTCGGCGCCTGCTCCGGCGGCATCACCTGCACCGCCCTGCTCGGCCACTACGCCGCGCTCGGCGAGAACAAGGTCAATGCCCTCACCCTGCTGGTCAGCGTGCTCGACACCACCCTGGACAGCGACGTCGCCCTGTTCGTCGATGAGCAGACCCTCGAGACCGCCAAGCGCCACTCCTATCAGGCCGGCGTGCTCGAAGGCAAAGACATGGCCAAGGTCTTCGCCTGGATGCGCCCCAACGATCTGATCTGGAATTACTGGGTCAACAACTACCTGCTCGGCAACGAGCCGCCGGTGTTCGACATCCTGTTCTGGAACAACGACACCACCCGCCTGCCCGCTGCGTTCCACGGCGACCTGATCGAGATGTTCAAAAACAATCCACTGATCCGCCCCAATGCACTGGAAGTGTGCGGCACGCCGATCGACCTCAGGCAGGTCACCGCCGATATCTTCTCGCTGGCCGGCACCAACGACCACATCACGCCGTGGAAGTCCTGCTACAAGTCGGCGCAGCTGTTCGGCGGCAAAGTCGAATTCGTGCTGTCGAGCAGCGGCCATATCCAGAGCATTCTCAACCCGCCGGGCAATCCGAAGTCGCGCTACATGACCGGCGAAGAGATGGCCGCCACTGCCGATGACTGGCAGGAAAACTCGACCAAGCACACCGATTCCTGGTGGCTGTACTGGCAGGCATGGCTGGCCGAGCGCTCGGGCAACCTGAAAAAAGCCCCGACGAAACTGGGCAACAAAGCGTACCCGGCGGGCGAGGCTTCGCCGGGCACTTACGTACATGAGAGATAGCGGCAAGTTTCAAGCTGCGAGCGACAAGCTGAGCGGGTTCTGCTTGAAGCTTGCGGCTTGCAGCTGCTCCCAACTGACCCGAAGGGTTTGACCCATGCCGCAACCGTTCATATTCCGCACCGTCGATCTGGATGGCCAGACCCTCCGCACGGCGGTGCGTCCCGGCAAGCCTCATTTGACGCCTCTGCTGATCTTCAACGGCATCGGCGCCAACCTGGAGCTGGTGTTTCCGTTTGTCGCAGCGCTCGACCCGGATCTGGAAGTGATCGCCTTCGACGTGCCCGGGGTCGGCGGCTCGTCGACGCCGAACCGGCCGTATCGCTTCCCCGGCCTGGCCAAACTGACGGCGCGGATGCTCGACTATCTCGACTACGGTCAGGTCAATGTGATTGGCGTGTCGTGGGGCGGCGCCCTGGCGCAGCAGTTCGCCTACGACTACCCCGAGCGCTGCAAGAAGCTGGTACTGGCGGCGACCGCGGCCGGTGCGGTGATGGTCCCGGGCAAGCCGAAAGTGCTGTGGATGATGGCCAGCCCGCGCCGCTACATTCAGCCATCCCATGTGATTCGCATCGCGCCGATGATCTACGGCGGCTCGTTCCGCCGCGACCCGACGCTGGCGGCCAGCCATGCGGCGAAAGTGCGCTCGGCGGGCAAGCTCGGTTACTACTGGCAGCTGTTCGCCGGCCTCGGCTGGACCAGCATCCACTGGCTGCACAAGATCCATCAGCCGACGCTGGTGCTGGCCGGCGATGACGATCCGCTGATTCCGCTGATCAACATGCGCATGCTCGCCTGGCGCATTCCCAACGCGCAGCTGCACATCATCGATGACGGCCATCTGTTCCTGATTACCCGCGCCGAAGCGGTGGCGCCGATCATCATGAAGTTTCTCGAAGAGGAGCGTCTGCGCGCAGTCATGCATCCGCATCCGACGCCGCTGGGCGGCTGATCGCGGCGGCCTGCTTTATGCAGCACTTTTCAAATCAAGCGCGCGGCAGGACGCCGCGCAGGCAGCAACCGGTAACAGCGTCTATGGTGTTCTGGTTCGGTGAGTGAGTTTTTGCCCTGAAGACGAAGGAGTGTTGAGTCATGCGCGAAAAACCAGCGACGGGCGTGGTGCCCAGCCCCGCCGTGTTTATCAACGCCCAGAGTGCGATCGCCGGTCTGCGTGGCAGGGACCTGCTGTCGACACTGCGCAGCGTCGCCGCCCACGGCTTGCGCAATCCTTTGCACAGCGCCAGGCACGCGCTGAAGCTTGGCAGGCAGTTGGGCCGCGTACTGCTCGGCGAAACCCTGCACCCGACCAATCCGCAAGACAGCCGCTTCGCCGATCCGGCGTGGAGCCTCAACCCGTTTTACCGGCGCAGTCTGCAGGCGTATCTGGCCTGGCAGAAACAGGTCAAGAGCTGGATCGATGAGGGCGACATGAGCCCTGAAGATCGCGCCCGTGCGCACTTCGCTTTCACCCTGCTCAATGACGCCGTGGCGCCATCCAACACGCTGCTCAATCCGCTGGCGGTCAAGGAGTTGTTCAATTCCGGCGGGCAGAGTCTGGTGCGTGGTCTGAGCCATCTTTTCGATGATCTTTTGCACAACGACGGCCTGCCACGGCAAGTGACCAAACAAGCATTCGAGGTTGGCAAAACCGTGGCGACCACCAGCGGATCGGTGGTGTTTCGCAATGAAATGTTCGAGTTGATCCAGTACAAGTCGATGAGCGAAAAGCAGTACGCCAAGCCGCTGCTGGTGGTGCCGCCGCAAATCAACAAGTACTACATCTTCGATCTGAGCCCGCAGAACAGCTTCGTCCAGTACGCCCTGAAAAACAGCCTGCAGACGTTCATGATCAGTTGGCGCAATCCTGATGTGCGCCATCGCGAGTGGGGCCTGTCGAGTTACGTCGAAGCGGTCGAAGAAGCGATGAACATCTGCCGGGCGATTACCGGTGCGCGGGAAGTCAACCTGATGGGCGCCTGCGCCGGCGGCCTGACCATCGCCGCCCTGCAAGGCCATCTGCAGGCCAAACGGCAACTGCGCCGGGTCGCCAGCGCGACGTACCTGGTCAGCCTGCTCGACAGCCAGATCGAGACCCCGGCCACGCTGTTCGCCGATGAACAAACACTGGAAGCGGCCAAGCGACGCTCGTACCAGCGAGGCGTGCTCGACGGTCGCGACATGGCCAAGGTCTTCGCCTGGATGCGCCCCAACGATTTGATCTGGAGCTATTTCGTCAACAACTACCTGCTGGGCAAGGAGCCGCCAGCTTTCGACATCCTCTACTGGAACAACGACAACACACGCCTGCCGGCGGCGCTGCACGGCGATCTGCTGGACTTCTTCAAGCACAACCCGCTGATCCACGCGGGCGGCCTCGAGGTGTGCGGCACGCCGATCGACCTGCAGAAGGTCAACGTCGACAGCTTCAGCGTCGCCGGCATGAACGACCACATCACGCCATGGGACGCGGTGTATCGCTCGACCCTGCTGCTCGGTGGCGAGCGACGCTTCGTGCTGTCCAACAGCGGCCACGTGCAGAGCATCCTCAACCCGCCGAGCAACTCGAAAGCTGCCTACGTCGAGAACGCCAAACTGAGCAGCGACCCGCGTGCCTGGTACTACGATGCCAAACACGTCGACGGCAGCTGGTGGCCGCAGTGGCTGGAATGGGTCGCGCAGCGCTCGGGCGCCCTGAATGAGACTCGCACCACCCTCGGCAATCCGAACTATCCACCGATGGAAGCGGCACCCGGCACCTATGTGCATGTGCGCTGACGCTCAACCGAATTTTTCTAAGAAGACTGGATGAAAACCCGCGACCGGATTCTCGAATGTGCGCTGCAACTGTTCAACGAAAAGGGCGAGCCGAACGTGTCCACCATGGAGGTGGCCAACGAAATGGGGATCAGCCCCGGCAACCTCTACTACCACTTTCACGGCAAGGAACCGCTGATTCTCGGTTTGTTCGAACGCTTCCAGCATGAACTCGCGCCCCTGCTCGACCCGCCGCCGAACGTGGAACTTGCGCCGGAAGATTACTGGTTATTCTTGCATTTGATCGTCGAGCGACTGGCGCAATACCGGTTCCTGTTCCAGGACCTGTCGAACCTCGCCGGGCGCCTGCCGAAACTGGCCAAGGGGATCCGCAATCTGCTCAATGCATTGAAGAGAACGCTGGCCTCTCTGCTGGCGCGGCTTAAGGCTTCGGGGCAACTGGTCAGCGATACCCAGGCGTTGGGTCAACTTGTCGAGCAGGTGACCATGACGTTGTTGTTCTCGCTGGATTACCAGCGGATTCTTGATCGGGAGGGGGAAGTGAGACTGGTGGTTTATCAGATCATGATGCTGGTGGCGCCGCATTTGCTGCCGCCAGTGAAGGTGGCGACAGAGCGGATGGCGCTGCAATACCTTGAGGATCATGACTGACCCGAGCGCTGCGCCTACTCACAATTCAATGTGGGAGCGAGCCTGCTCGCGAATGCAAACTTTCAGCTGATTCCTGTGTAACTGATCCACCGCTTTCGCGTGCAGGCTCGCTCCCACAGGGACTTGCAGTGATCGAGATAATCTCCACAAACAAAAACGCCCGACCTTCACAGGCCGGGCGTTTTTGATTTGCCCTGCAATCAGGACTGACTGGATGGGGTCGACGGTGTCGATGCTGCAGTCGGGGTGGCTGCCGCAGTCGGTGCCGCAGCGGAGTTTGCCGCGCTGGCCGGGGCTGTTGGAGCAGTCGATGGCGTAGCGGCCGGTTTTGGCGCAGCGGCTTTCGGCGCGGCCGGTTTTTTCACAGCAGGCTTTTTCGCCGCAGCCGGTTTGGCCGCAGGCTTCGCAGCAGGTTTGGCGGCAGCGGTCTTCGCTGCTGGTTTCGCTGCAGTTTTAGCCGCAGGTTTTGCTGCTGCTTTGGCTGCCGGTTTCGCAGCGGCTTTGGCGGCAACCGGTTTGGCGGCAGCTTTGGTCGCAGGCTTGGCGGCCGCAGTTTTGGTCGCAGCTTTCGCAGCAGGTTTTGCTGCCGCTTTGGCCAGTGGCTTGGCTGCGGTTTTCGCCGCAGGTTTGGCCGCTGCAGTTTTACTGGCAGGTTTCGCCGCAGCGGTTTTCGCCGCCACAGGCTGAGCTTTCAGACCGGTGAGTTTCTCGATCTGTTTGGTCAGCGTGTCGACCTTGGCGTTGAGTGCCTTGACCTCGTTGCGGCTCGGTACACCCAAGCGCGAAATCGCGCTGTTCAGACGCTTGTCGAATGCGCCTTCCAGCTCGTCCCACTTGCCCATGGCGCGGTCCTTCACGCCGCTGATGCGCGACTTGGCCGAGGAGGTCGAGTCCTCGACTTTCTTGCCGACAGCAGTCTTGGTGAGCTTCTCGGCTTTCTCGCCGTCTTTGACCAATGCATCGAAGAGCTTGCTGCCGTCAGTGTCGATCTTCGAGTACACGCCTAAACCAGCCAGCCAGATTTTGCGGGAGTAGGACTCGACCTTCCCGACCCACGAGCTGCTTTCTTTATCGGTGTTCTTTTTGCCAGCCATCCCGTTCTCCTTAAGATTTTCGCGCGACGCGTTCGAGCAATGCCGTCAGCTCATCGAGCTTAGCAGAGAGTGCCTCAACGTCATGTTTAGACGGAATGCCGATCCGATTCAAGGCGCTGGCCACACGGTTGTCGAAGGCCTTCTCGACCTTGTCGAGCTGAACTTCAACGCGGCCCTTGAACGAGCTGACCTGAGTGGCCGCGTCATCGATCTCGGCGTTGGCTGCGAGGAGTTTTTCGGTGACGGCTTTTTTGCCTTTCTTTTCAACAGTTTGACCGGCGGCGACGAGCTCTTGAAAGTACTCGCTGCCCTCCTGCCCGACCTTGGTATAGGCGCCCAGGCCTGCCAGCCAGATCTTGCGGGCATAGGATTTGACGTCGCTCAGAGTGGAAGTCGGAGCGTCGATTTTTTTCTTCAAAATGACTTTGGCCATGGTGCACCTCACGCGCAGAAGGTTTGAGGAACTGCCGGACGAGTGTCGGGCTCAGGCACAAAGTAGGCAGAAAAATTAGAAAGGGCACCCTAACCAGCGGGAGCATCATTAAACAAATGTGGGAGCGAGCCTGCTCGCGAAAGCGGTTTGTCAGTCACGGATAATTTGACTGAAAGACCGCTTTCGCGAGCAGGCTCGCTCCCACAGGGGACTGGATTTCAACCTGAATCAGGCCAGGGCTTTATCCAACGCCTTCTCGATCTCGGCTTTGATCATGCCGCTCATGGCCGACATCATCAGGCCCAGTTCGACGTCGACCCGGATCGAATCGTCCGCCACATGCACTTCGCCTTTTACGCCCGAGCGCTTGAGGTTCAAGGTATCGCCCGACCACTGCGGCTCCAGGCCGTATTGTTCATTGAGCTTTTTGGCCAATTTGTCGGCCTTCTCGCGGGCGGCTTCCTTGCCCAGGCTGTGGGCGCGCTCAACACTGATTTTGGCCATGGAATGACTCCTGATGATTGAATGGCTATCGTTGAATCTTGACCGCATCTGCGGCAAATCGTCCCGAGGGTTGCCCATCTTACCTTTAGCCATTCCAAGACAAAGCATGGCGTGGGGATTAGAATGTCGCGCATTCTCTTTTGGTGACAGCGATATGACTGATCAGCGCAAAGGCAGCGATGCCGAACCCACCACTCACTTCGGCTTCAAAAACGTTCCGGAAAGCCAGAAAGCGGAAAAAGTCGCTGAGGTTTTCCATTCCGTAGCCGCGAAATACGACCTGATGAACGACCTTCTGTCGGGCGGCATGCACCGTCTGTGGAAGCGGTTCGCGATCGAGCTTTCCGGCGTGCGCAGCGGCAACCGCGTGCTCGACATCGCCGGTGGCACCGGCGACCTGACCCGCAAGTTCTCGAACCTCGTCGGCCCCACCGGCCAGGTCGTGCTGGCCGACATCAACGAATCGATGCTCAAGGTCGGCCGTGATCGCCTGCTCGATCTCGGCGTTGCCGGCAACGTCGAATTCGTCCAGGCCGACGCGGAAAAACTGCCGTTCCCGGACAACCATTTCGACTGCGTGACCATCGCCTTCGGCCTGCGCAACGTGACGCACAAAGAGGACGCATTGCGTTCGATGCTGCGCGTGCTCAAGCCCGGCGGACGCCTGCTGGTGCTGGAATTTTCCAAGCCGACCAACGCACTTATGTCGAAAGCCTACGACGCCTACTCGTTCGCCTTCATGCCGCTGATGGGCAAGCTGATCACCAACGACTCGGAAAGCTATCGCTACCTGGCCGAATCGATCCGCATGCACCCGAATCAGGAAACCCTGAAGTCGATGATGGTCGAGGCCGGTTTCGACCGCGTGACCTATCACAACATGACCGCAGGCATCGTCGCCCTGCACCGCGGCATCAAGCCCTGATGTTGCTTACCGGGCTGCTCGCCAGCGTCGAACTCGGCCTCAACCGGGTGCTGCGTCTCGACAGCACGGCGCTGCCGCGCCTGGCGCATCTGACCGGCAAGGTGATTGCCGTCGACTGCCGCAGCCCGGCGCTGCAATTGTTCATTCTGCCCAGCGATGAGGGCCTGATGCTGGCTTCGCAGTGGGCAGCGGATGTCGATTGCACGTTGCGTGCACCGGCCTCAAGCCTGGTGAAACTGGCCCTGAGCAAAGACAAGACCGCCGTGCTGCACGCACCGGAAGTCGAGCTCGATGGCAACAGCGGCGTGTTGCTGGAACTGGCCGGCGTACTGCAAGACCTCGAGCTGGACTGGGAGTACGAACTCTCGCGCTGGCTCGGCCCGGTCGCCACGCAACTGCTCGGTGGCCATCTGCGCAGCCGCGCGCGCTGGTATCAACAAGGATTTGCCAGCCTCAACCAGAATCTTGCCGAATACCTCGCCGAAGAATCGCGCACCCTCGTCGGGCAACGCGAAGCCGAGGCGCGATTCAGCGAACTGGACCGGATCAAACTTGATCTGGAACGACTCGAGGCGCGTTTCGAGCGCCTTTCCCGATCCCTCGACCCAAGCGATAACGCATGAAGCTGCTTGCCGTCCGCCGTCTGTTGCGCATCCAGCGCGTCGTGATCCGCTACCGCCTCGATGACCTGCTGTTCGATCTGCCGCTGCCCTGGTTTCTTCTGGCCGTGCGCTTTTTGCTGCCGTGGCGCTGGCTGCCGCGCAAGCCGCTGGAGCTCAACCGTGGCGCGCGCTTGCGCCTGGCATTGCAGGATCTGGGGCCGATCTTCATCAAGTTCGGGCAGATTCTTTCGACCCGCCGCGACCTGTTGCCGGAAGACATCGCCGATGAGCTGATGCTGCTGCAGGACCGCGTGCCGCCGTTCGATTCGCAAGTGTCGATCAAGCTGATCGAAGAACAGCTGGGCAAGAAAATCAGCGAAGTGTTCAGCCGTTTCGACGTTGCCCCTCTGGCCTCGGCTTCGGTGGCGCAGGTGCACGCGGCGCAGCTGAAAAGCGGCGAAGAAGTCGTGGTGAAGGTCATTCGCCCGGGCCTGAAACCGGTGATCGCGCAGGATCTGGCGTGGCTGTTCATTCTTGCCCGCGCCGCCGAGAAATTCTCCGCTGACGCGCGCCTGCTGCACCCGGTCGACGTGGTACAGGATTACGAAAAGACCATTTACGACGAACTCGATCTGTTGCGCGAGGCGGCCAACGCCAGCCAGTTACGCCGCAACTTCGAAGGCTCGCAGCTGCTTTATGTACCGCAAGTCTATTGGGATTGGTGCCGGCCGAAAGTGCTGGTGATGGAGCGCATCTACGGCATTCAGGTCACCGATCTGGCGACCCTTGCCGACCAGCGCACCGACATGAAAATGCTCGCCGAGCGTGGTGTGGAGATTTTCTTCACTCAGGTGTTCCGCGACAGCTTCTTCCACGCCGACATGCACCCGGGGAACATCTTCGTCAGCACGGTGAACCCGTGGAGCCCGCAGTACATCGCGATCGACTGCGGCATCGTCGGGAGCCTGACCCCGGAAGACCAGGATTATCTGGCGCGCAACCTGTTCGCTTTCTTCAAGCGTGACTACCGCCGTGTGGCGCAGTTGCACATCGATTCGGGCTGGGTGCCGGCGGAAACCAAACTCAACGAATTCGAAGCGGCGATCCGTACGGTGTGCGAACCGATCTTCGAAAAACCGTTAAAAGATATTTCATTTGGCCAGGTGCTGATGCGCCTGTTCCAGACCGCACGCCGTTTCAACATGGAAGTGCAGCCGCAACTGGTGCTGTTGCAGAAGACCTTGCTGAACATCGAAGGCCTCGGTCGCCAGCTGTATCCGGATCTGGATCTGTGGAACACCGCGCAGCCGTTTCTCGAGCGCTGGATGCGCGAACGCGTCAGCCCGAAAGCCTTGCTGGGCAACGTGCAGAGCCAGCTGGAGCAAATTCCGCACCTGTCGAACATGGCCCGCGACCTGCTCGAACGCATGTCGCAACCTCACGCCAAAGACCCACCGCCGCCGTGGCGCAAACGCAAGGACGACTGGTTCCTGCGCCTGCTCGGCTGCGCGCATCTGGCCGGCGGCGCGATCCTCGCTGCGGGCGGCCCGTTGACCGAGTGGTCGCACTGGCCCGCCGGAATCATGATCGCGGTCGGTTTGTATCTGGTCGTTCGCCGATAGCAGGTTTGAGCTGCAAGTTATAAGCTGCAAGCCTCAAGCGACGGGGCGGCGACTTGAACCGCCCGACAGGCAAAACGCGACACTGCCCTTACTTGCAGCTTGAAGCTTATAGCTTGCAGCTGCTTCAGGAACTGAAGATGAAAAACTGGCTGGACGAGATCAAGTGGGACGCTGACGGCCTGGTGCCGGCGATCGCTCAGGATCACAAGACCGGGCGCGTATTGATGATGGCCTGGATGAACCGCGAAGCGCTGGAACTGACCGCAGCGGAGAATCGTGCAATCTACTGGTCACGTTCCCGTGGCAAGCTGTGGCGCAAGGGCGAAGAGTCCGGCCATGTGCAGACCCTGCATGAAATGCGTCTGGACTGTGACGCCGACGTGATCATCCTCATGGTTGAACAGATCGGCGACATCGCTTGCCACACCGGCCGTCAAAGCTGCTTTTACCGGGTCTTCGAAAACGGCGACTGGAAAACGGTCGACCCGGTTCTGAAAGACCCGCACGCTATCTATTCCGCAGGACACACACATGAGTGACACCCTGACCCGCCTCGCTCAGGTACTTGAAGAGCGCAAAGGCGCAGCAGCCGACAGCTCGTATGTCGCCAGCCTGTATCACAAGGGGCTGAACAAGATTCTGGAGAAAGTCGGCGAAGAGTCGGTCGAAACCATTATTGCCGCCAAGGATGCCGCCATCAGCGGCGATTGCAGTGATGTGATCTACGAGACCGCCGACCTGTGGTTCCACAGCATGGTCATGCTCGCCCAACTGGGGCAGCATCCGCAGGCCGTGCTGGATGAACTGGACCGTCGCTTCGGCCTGTCCGGACACGTCGAGAAAGCCTCGCGTCCGTCCGCCTGAACAATTTTTAGAGAGGAATCGCCACATGGGCATTTTTGACTGGAAACACTGGGTCGTCATTCTGATTGTCGTGGTGCTGGTATTCGGTACCAAGAAACTGAAAAACCTCGGCACCGACGTTGGCGAATCGATCAAGGGCTTCCGCAAAGCCATGAACGACGACGAAAAACCGGCCGAGCCTAGCGTGACCCCGCCGGCCCAGCCAGTGCCACCGGTGCAGCCGCAAACCACCGCCCAGGCCAACCCGCCGCACACCATCGACGTGCAGGCGCAGAAAGTCGAAGAGCCGATCCGCAAAGACGTGTGAGCACTGACTAATGTTTGGTATCAGCTTCTCTGAATTGCTGCTCGTCGGCCTCGTTGCCCTGCTGGTGCTCGGCCCCGAGCGTCTGCCGGGCGCTGCGCGCACCGCCGGTCTGTGGGTCGGCCGTCTGAAGCGCAGCTTCAACGCGATCAAACAGGAAGTTGAGCGTGAGATCGGTGCCGACGAGATCCGTCGGCAACTGCACAACGAACATATTCTGTCGCTGGAGCAAGAGGCGCGGAAGATTTTCAATCCGAACCAGCAGGAGCCGACGCCGCCTGAGCATGTGGGCGAGCAGACGATTCACAGTGTTGCCGCTCCGACTGCACCTGCACCTGCACCTGCACCTGCACCTGTTGTAACACCGACAGAATCGGCTCCCGCAGAAACCTCGGTTGAACATGTAGCCCAAACCGCCGCGCCGACTACATCAGCGCCTCAAGACCCTACACTGCCGCCGCGAGCCCCATGAGCGATCTCCCCGAAAACGACCAGCACATGCCGCTGGTATCGCACCTCACTGAGTTGCGCACCCGCCTGCTGCGTTGCGTGGCGGCGATCTTCATTATCTTTGCCGGGCTGTTCGCGTTTACCCAGCAGATCTACACCTTCGTCTCGACGCCGCTGCGCCAGTACCTGCCGGTCGGCGCGACGATGATCGCCACCGACGTGTCGTCGCCGTTCCTGACGCCGCTGAAACTGACGATGATGGTTTCGCTGTTTCTCGCGATTCCAGTGATCCTGCATCAGATCTGGGGCTTTATCGCGCCGGGCCTGTACAAGCACGAAAAACGCGTCGCGGTGCCGCTGCTGATCTCCAGCATCCTGCTGTTCTACATCGGCATGGCGTTCGCCTATTACTTCGTCTTTCCGCTGATCTTCAAGTTCTTCGCCGCTGCCACCCCGGCTGGCGTGGAAATGATGACCGACATCGCCAGCTACCTCGATTTCGTCATGACGCTGTTCTTCGCCTTCGGCGTGGCGTTCGAGATCCCGGTAGCCGTGGTCCTGCTGGTGTGGATCGGCGTGGTCGACGTCAAATACCTGAAGAAGATCCGCCCGTACGTGATCATCGGCTGCTTCGTGGTCGGCATGATCCTGACCCCGCCGGACATCTTCTCGCAGACGCTGCTGGCTGTACCGATGTGGATGCTGTTCGAGATCGGCATTCTCTTCGGCGCGCTGGTCAGCAAGCGCGAACGCCCGGACGAAACCCCGGCCGACGACCACAACGACCAGCCGCCAGCGACCCAGGCATGAACCTGCTGCTGCTCGAAGAGGCCGATTTCATTGCGGCGGACCGCGTAATCCTGGGTGATCGCCGCCTGACCCACATGCAGGAAGTGCATCGCTCGGAAGTGGGCGACAGCCTGCGCGTCGGGCGCATCAACGGGTTGATGGGTTCGGCCGAGTTGTTGCGTCTGGAAGCAGGCGAAGCGGAACTGCGTGTCAGCCTCGACCAGCCGCCGCCGGTCAAGTTGCCGCTGACGCTGGTGCTGGCCCTGCCCCGGCCGAAAATGCTCCGCCGCGTGTTCCAGACCGTTGCGACCATGGGTGTGGCCAAGGTGATTCTGGTCAATAGCTATCGCGTCGAAAAAAGCTTCTGGCAGACGCCATTTCTGGAGCCGGAAGCGATTCGTGAGCAGTTGATCCTCGGGCTCGAACAGGCTCGCGATACGGTGCTGCCAGAGATCGTCATCGAAAAGCGCTTCAAGCCTTTTGTTGAAGATCGCTTGCCGGCGATCGCCGAGGGCACCCTAGGCCTGGTCGGCCACCCCGGCAACTTCCCACCCTGCCCGCGCGCCCTGAGCGAACCGGTGACACTGGCCATCGGCCCCGAGGGTGGCTGGATTCCCTACGAAATCGATCTGCTGGCCAAATCCGGCCTGCAACCGGTGCAACTGGGCGAGCGCATCCTGCGCGTCGAAACCGCCGTTACCGCCCTGCTTGCACGCCTGTTCTGACGCAACCGCGTCGGACAAAAGGCGTTACAGATTGCCATCACCCAGCCGATACAGCCCCTATAAGTCCAATTGAGTGGTCCGAAGGGAGTGGTCGCATGTACCGTTGGTTAGCCGAGAGTCTTGGAAACGTCAGCGTCAAACGCAAGCTGGGCATCGGTTTCGGCCTGGTGCTGTTGCTGACGCTGTTGATCACTTTCACCGGCTGGACCGGCATGAGCGGCATCATCAGCCGTGGCGACAAGCTCGGTTTCATTTCCAGCCTCAATGAGTTGACCAAGGACCTGCGCCTGGCACGCATGGACTACGACATGCGCCGTGGCGAACAGGGCCCGGGCGCGGTCAACGGATACCTCAACCAACTCGAAAGCGGCCTGCAATCGGCACGCGGCATGATCGAGCAGCCGTCCGACGTGGCGATGGTCGATCAACAGCTCGCTGCGGTCGCCGAATACAAACGTGCTTTCGGCGAAATGACCCAGGCCACCGTTCAGCGTGAAGATGCACGCAGCAAGCTGGGCGCCAACGCTGACAATGCTGTGGCCAAGGTCGGCGAAGTCGAAAGTGCGCTGCTGCAAGGCGACAGCGTTGCGCAGTACAACGCGGTGATCGAGCTGAGCAAACTGTTGCAGCAGGCGCGCTATCAGGTGCGCGGTTACACCTACAGCGGCAAGGCCGATGCCGAGCAACCGGCGCTGACCGCCATCGACAACGCCCTGAAAAACCTCGAAAGCCTGCCGACCCGCGTGCCGGAGCAGCACATCGCCAACCTGCAGCAAGCCACCGACTCGCTCAAGGCCTACCGCGCTGCTGTTGCCCAGTTCCGTGATTCGCAGGTCAAGAACACCGCCGCCCTGGCCAACATGTCGGCTCAGGGCGAGATCCTGATGTCGGTCAGCAAAAAACTCACCGAATCGCAAACCGTGGTGCGCGACACCGATGCCGCCCGTGCCAAGAACATGCTGCTGATCGCCACTGCGCTGGCATTGGCCTTCGGTCTGATTGCTGCCTGGGCGATCACTCGACAAATCATCATTCCGCTGACCCAGACCCTGAAAGTCGCCGAACGCGTGGCCGCCGGCGACCTGACCCACAACCTGGTGTCCCTGCGTCGCGATGAGCTTGGCCAGTTGCAGCGCTCGATGCAAAGCATGACCCAAGGCCTGCGCGAATTGATCGGCGGCATCAGCGACGGCGTCACGCAGATCGCCAGCGCCGCCGAAGAACTCTCGGCGGTGACCGAGCAGACCAGCGCCGGGGTCAACAATCAGAAGGTCGAGACCGATCAGGTCGCCACCGCCATGAACGAAATGGCCGCTACCGTTCAGGAAGTCGCGCGCAACGCTGAAGAGGCTTCCGAGGCCGCCGTCGCCGCTGACCAACAGGCCCGCGAAGGCGACAAGGTTGTCGGCGAAGCCATCGCCCAGATCGAACGTCTGGCGCTCGAGGTGGGGCATTCCACCGAAGCCATGGGCGAGCTCAAGCGTGAAAGCGACAAGATCGGCAGCGTCCTCGACGTGATCAAGTCGGTCGCCCAGCAAACCAACCTGCTGGCTCTCAACGCCGCCATCGAAGCGGCCCGTGCCGGTGAAGCCGGACGTGGGTTCGCCGTGGTTGCCGACGAAGTGCGCAGCCTCGCCCAGCGCACGCAGAAGTCCACGGAAGAAATCGAAGAGTTGATCGTCGGCCTGCAAAACGGCACCCAGCAAGTGGCGACGATCATGGACAACAGCCGCAGCCTCACCGACAGCAGCGTCGAACTGACCCGGCGCGCCGGCGGCTCACTGGAGAGCATTACCCGCACTGTGTCGGCGATTCAGGCGATGAACCAGCAGATTGCCGCTGCTGCCGAGCAGCAGAGCGCCGTGGCCGAAGAGATCAACCGCAGCGTGCTCAACGTGCGCGATGTGTCGGATCAGACCTCGGCGGCGAGTGAAGAGACCGCAGCGTCCAGTGTTGAGTTGGCGCGGTTGGGAACGCATTTGCAGATGCTGGTGGGCCGCTTCAAGGTTTAACAGCCCAAAAACAAAAGATCGCAGCCTCCGGCAGCTACAGGTGTACACATATCCCTGTAGCTGCCGGAGGCTGCGATCTTTTTTTGCGGTTAAAGGACCTGGCGCAGGAAGGCCTGAGCGCGCGGATCCTTTGGCGCATCAAAGAACGCCGCCGGCGCCGCATCTTCGAGCAATTTGCCGTGATCGAAGAACAACACCCGATCCGCCACTTCCCGGGCGAAGCCCATCTCGTGCGTGACGCAAACCATGGTCATGCCTTCCACGGCGAGATTTTTCATCACGTCGAGCACTTCGCCGACCATTTCCGGGTCGAGGGCCGAGGTCGGTTCATCGAACAGCATGACTTTCGGCTCCATCGCCAGCGCCCGGGCAATCGCCACGCGCTGTTGCTGACCGCCGGACAGGCGTGACGGAAACTCGTGGGCCTTCTGCGCAATGCCGACCTTCTCCAGCAACGCCATGGCCTTGGCCTCGCGCTCTTTCTTGCCGCGCTTGCGCACGACTTTCTGCGCCAGACAGAGGTTCTCCAGCACGGTCATGTGCGGGAACAGGTTGAAATGCTGGAAGACCATGCCGACTTCGCGGCGATAGGCGTTGACGTCGGTTTTGGCGTCAGCCAGTTGCAGGCCGTCGATGCTCACCGAGCCGGAGTCGAATTCTTCCAGACCGTTGAGGCAACGCAAGAAAGTCGACTTGCCGGAACCGGACGGGCCGATTACCACCAGCACTTCGCCCTTGGCGACGTTGGTGCTGACGTTATCCACAGCGCGCACAACCTGGCCACGGGTGTCGAAGACTTTTACCAGATCGCGGACTTCAATCACTTTGCGCGAGCCTCCGCTCAAGCCGGCTGGCGATTTTCGACAGCGGCAGGTTGATCAACAGGTACAGACCGGCGACGCAGAACAGGATTTCGAACGGCGAAAACGAGGTCGTGATGACTTCCCGGCCGCTTTTCAGCAGCTCGGTGATGGCGATCACCGACACCAGCGACGTGTCCTTGACCAGACTGATGAATTGCCCGGCCAGCGGCGGCAGCACGCGTTTGAATGCCTGTGGCAGGACCACATGGCGCATCGACTGGCCGGCACTCAGACCCAGCGAGCGCGCAGCTTCGTTCTGGCCACGGGCAATCGATTGCACGCCGGAACGGATGATTTCGGCCACGTAGGCGCCAGTGAACAGCGACAGCGCGGCGATCCCGGCGAACTCGCGGGACAGGTTCATCACCGTGCCGATGAAGAAATAGAAAATGAAAATCTGCACCAGCAGCGGCGTGCCGCGTACCAGTTCGACGTAGATCGTCGAGAGGTCGCGCAGGGTCGGGTTGTTCGACAGGCGGCAGAGGCCCGTGACCAGACCGATCAGCAGACCGAGAACACCGGACACGAGCGACAGCCAAAGCGTGGTCCACAAACCCCACAACAGCGGTCCTGCCGCCCAATGCCGGGTCACGCCCACGACGTCGCCTTCAGCGACATCGTCGCCCTGAGCGAATTGCAGGCTGTTTTCGTCGACCGTCAGGTGCTGTTCGTCACCGGCATCGTTACGCAGCGTGACCTGGGCACTGCCGCCCTTGCGCACCAGCTCGGTGACCGTGGAAATGTCCGCGGCGCGCTGGGTTTCTTCGGCCTGATAGGCGAAGTACTGCGGCACGCGGTTCCAGCGCCACTCGTAGGACATCAGCGACGTCGCGTAATACAACGCGCCGGCCAGGCCGACCAGCACCAGCACGGTGAGGACGTGCCAGGGCCATTGGGCTTTTTTCTGTTTCATTGCAGGTTCTCGGATGATCGTTCCCACGCTCTGCGTGGGAATGCCGCTCGGGACGCTCTGCGTCCCTGCCTGTTCGTGACGCGGAGCGCCACAGGATGCGTTCCCACGCAGAGCGTGGGAACGATCAGCGGATGCGCGTTATTCCATGTCCTTGAGCCACTCGGTGCTCTTGAACCACTTATCATGGATGCGATCGTAGGTGCCGTCTTCGTGGATCTGGTGCAGGAAGTTGTTGATGAAGTTGAGGCTGTCGAAATCGCCCTTCTTCAGACCGAAGGCCAGTGGCTCGTAGGTGAACGGCTTGTCGAGGAACACCAGTTTGCCGGCGCCGACCTTGTTCAGCGCGACAACGTTGTACGGCGCGTCGTAGATAAAGGCGTCAGCCTTGCCGTTGACCACGTCGAGCACAGCTTCCTGCTCGTTGTCGTAGCCGTGGTACTTGGCTTTGGAGATCAGCTTCCTGGCGACCATTTCGCCGGTGGTGCCGAGCTTGGAGGTGATGCGGTAGTCAGCCGTGTTCAGGTCTTTGTAGGACTTGATGGTGCCTTCCAGCTCCTTGCGGATCAGCAGGGTCTGGCCGACGACGATGAACGGATCGCTGAAATTCAGGCGCAGATTGCGCTCCTGGGTCAGGGTCATGCCGCTGCCGATCATGTCGAACTTGTCGGTCATCAGCGCTGGAATGATGCCGTCGTAACCGGTCGAGACCAGCTCGAGCTTGACGCCCATGGCCTTGGTCATGGCTTTGAGGATATCGACTTCGAAACCGATGATTTCGCCGCGTTTGTTGGTCATCTCAAATGGCATGTAGGTCGGGTCCATGCCGACTTTCAGCGAGCCGCGCTTGACCGCGTCATCGATAGCGCCGGCCTGCGCCGCATTGACTGCAACCAGTGCCGTGACGCCGACCAGCAGCATCGACAGATACTTCTTCATCTTCAAGTCCCCAAAACCATTGCGTGTGCGGCGCGAAAACGACAGAGACGGGCAAAAAAAGCCCGGGCGCGCCAATTCGGGGACGGATGCTAACGCACTCGTCCATTAGCACAAGGCTTTTTGCCGGCAATTGTTGTGACGGGTCAGGCCGTACAAGCAAAAAATCGCAGCCTTCGGCAGCTCCTACACAGGATCGATGTACACCCTGCAGGAGCTGCCGAAGGCTGCGATCTTTAAAAAAAGCCCCGCATTCGCGGGGCAATTTCATCAGGCCGGCTGAGCCTGCAGGCTCACCGGTCGCAGCGGCAGCAACGGCGCATGCGGATCGGCTTTCACCGAAGCGCGCCAGGCGTCGAGCCACTCGGCGTGACCTTCGGCCCAGACCTGCTCGTGCAGGCGTGCCAGTGCGACAGGGTCGCTAAGCAGTTGCAGGCGATCATGGTTGTTCAGCCCGGCCGGGCCGACCTTGATCGCGTGACGCACGCGTTCCTGACGCAGCCACTCGATCGGCTCGGCCTGGCCGTGACGCGAGGTCGCCAGCGAGCACGCCAAGGCGTTCTGCTGAGGATCGACCACGGCGCGGACGAAGCCGTCGTTGAGGGCGTGATAGCGGTTCTCGTGGGTGTACTGATCGGTTGCCAGCAAGGCCTGTGGCGGATTGTATTCCTCGGGGATGAGGAACAGGCTCTCGTCACGGGTCTTCAGACCAAGGCCGACACGGCTGGAGATCACCGATACCGGGATCGACAGCATCAGCGAACCGACGATCGGCACCAGCCACCAGAGGAAGCTCGGGTTCAGCCAGATCACCAGCAGCGCCCACAAGAAGCCCAGCAACGTCTGCGGACCGTGGCGCTTGACCGCTTCGCTCCACGGCGTCGAGTCGTCGTCACGCTGCGGCGAATTCCAGGTCGCGGCCCAGCCGAGGAACGCGGCGAGGACGAAGCGGGTGTGGAAAATCATCCGCACCGGCGCCAGCAGCATGGAGAACAGCATCTCCAGCAGCATCGACAGGGTCACCTTGAACTTGCCGCCGAACTCCTTCGCGCCCTTGGCCCAGATCAGGATGATGCTCAACAGCTTCGGCAGGAACAGCAGCACGATGGTCGTCGAGAACAGCGCGATGGCCTTGTCCGGGTGCCATTGCGGCCACAGCGGATAGAGCTGACGCGGTTCGAGGAAGTACTGCGGCTCCATCAGCGTGTTCACCGCCAGCAGCGCCGTCGACAACACCAGGAAGAAGAACCATAACGGCGCCGACAGGTACGACATCACGCCGGTGAGGAACACCGCGCGGTGCACCGGGTGCATGCCCTTGACCAGGAACAGGCGGAAGTTCATCAGGTTGCCGTGGCACCAGCGACGGTCACGCTTGAGCTCGTCGAGCAGGTTCGGCGGCAACTCTTCGTAACTGCCCGGCAAGTCGTAGGCAATCCATACGCCCCAACCGGCACGGCGCATCAGTGCAGCTTCGACGAAGTCGTGGGACAGGATCGCACCGGAGAACGCGCCCTTGCCCGGCAACGGCGCCAGGGCGCAGTGGTCGATGAACGGCTTCATGCGGATGATCGCGTTGTGCCCCCAGTAGTGGGATTCACCCAACTGCCAGAAGTGCAGACCGGCGGTAAACAGCGGGCCGTACACGCGGGTGGCGAACTGCTGCATGCGCGCATACAGGGTGTCCATGCCCGACGCACGCGGCGCGGTCTGGATGATCCCGGCGTCCGGCGTGGCTTCCATCAGGCGCACCAGACTGGTCAGGCATTCGCCGCTCATCACCGAGTCGGCGTCGAGCACGACCATGTATTTGTAGTCACCGCCCCAACGACGGCAGAAGTCGTCGAGGTTGCCGCTCTTGCGTTTCACACGACGGCGACGACGGCGATAGAAAATCTTGCCGAAGCCCTTGGCTTCGCGGCAGACATCCAGCCACGCCTGTTGCTCGGCGACGCAGATATCGGTGTCGTTACTGTCGCTGAGGACGAAAAAGTCGAAGCGATCCAGATCACCGGTAGCGGCGACCGATTCGAACGTCGCACGCAGACCGGCGAATACGCGCGGCACGTCTTCGTTGCAGATCGGCATGACCAGCGCAGTGCGCGCATCTTTCGGAATCGGCTCGTTACCGGCGCTTTTCCCGGAGATACGGTATTTATCGTGACCAGTGAGCAACTCGAGGAAGCCCATCAGCGCGGTCCAGAAACCGGCCGACACCCAGCAGAACAGAATCCCGAACAGAATCAGGATGCTGGTTTGCAGCGCGTACGGCAGCACTTGCGTGGCGGTTTGCAGCAGCGGCTGATGCAGGACTTCATCCAGATCGACGAACGACCAGCCCTGATACGGCATGATGCCTTTCATGTACCAGCCGGCAACGATGGTCTGGCCAAGCATCAGCAACAACAGGATATAGCGGCGGATCGAACCGACGGTGCGCCAGCGCGCGGCCGGCAGGACATTGGCGTCCTTCGGCGGCTGCGGCGGGTTGGTGCGCCCGGTCAGACGGCGCCAGCCACGCACCAGGATATTGGTGCGCCACGGCTCCGGCACCACCTTGGTACGGCGGATCGGCGGCGTCGCCTTGAGGCTGACCCGACCACTGGCGTCGAGCACCAGCATTTCCGCTTCAGCCAGTTCTTCGGCAGTGCTCAGGGTCAGACGCTTGCCCACCGAAGCCTGGGCGGCTTCGGCAGGGGCGTCGAATGTCGAGGATGACAGGCGTTCATGCAGCTCGCTGAACGACTGGCAACCCGCGAGTTCCGCGCGTTGCTCGTCGGTCATCGGCAGATGCGCCAGATACTCGGACAGAGTCTCTGGCTGTACTGGTGAATTACTCATCGGCAGGCAACTGATAGCTCCAGGTCTCGGTCAGGACTTCTTCAGTCGGCGCCGATTCCGGTGTGGCTGGGGCCGCGTCGGCAGCGACTGGCTGCTTGGCGTCTTTATTGGCCTTGTCCTTGGCGTCGACTGCAGGCTTGGCTTCAGCCTGTTTGGCTTCGGCGGCCTTGGCTTCCTTGTCGAGTTTTTCCTGTTGCTTGGCGGCAACCTTGTCAGCCTTGGCGACCGACGAGTTGGAGGCCGGCACCGATTTGGCCAGATCTGCGGTAACCACTGGCTGAACCAGGGCGGCGCGCATTTCGGTTGCCTTGCTCGGATCCTTGATCTTCATCCGCAGGGTCAAGCGCCAGCCCTTGGTTTCCGGGTTGTAGCGCACGCTGTTCTCGACCAGTTCGGCGTTGTCGCCGACGCTGACCTGACTGCGCACGTCGGCATCCGGCGTCAGGGCCGCCAGCGACGGGCCTTCGAAGTCGACCAGATAGGCAACGCTGCCATCGGGCTGACGGATCAGGTTGGATTGCTTGACGTCACCGGTCGAACGCAGGGTCTGCGCCACCCAGGCGCTGTCCGGCGCGTGAATTGCTGCTTCGTCCATGGTCCAGTGCATACGGTAGGCGAAGTCCAGCGGCTGGCCTGGCTCCGGCATTTTTTCCGGGCTCCAGAACGCAACGATGTTGTCGTTGGTTTCGTCAGCGGTCGGAATCTCTACCAGATCGACAGTGCCCTTGCCCCACTCGCCCTTCGGCTCGATCCAGGCGCTCGGGCGCTTGTCGTAGCGGTCGTCGAGGTCTTCGTAGTGGCTGAAGTCACGGCCACGCTGCAGCAGACCGAAACCACGCGGGTTCTCGACGCTGAAGTTGCTTACGGCCAGATGTTTCGGGTTGTTCAGTGGGCGCCAGATCCACTCGCCGTTGCCGGCATGGATCGACAGACCGCTGGAGTCGTGCAGTTCACGACGGTAGTTGAGCACTTTCGACGGCTGGTTGGCGCCGAACAGGAACATGCTGGTCAGCGGCGCGATGCCCAGTTTGCCGACTTTGTCACGCAGGAACATCTGCGCCTTGACGTCGACGATGGTGTCGCTGCCCGGACGCAGGATCAAACGGTAGGCACCGGTGGCACGCGGCGAATCGAGCAGAGCGAAGATCACCAGGTGCTTGTCGCCCGGCTTCGGCTGTTGAATCCAGAACTCGCGGAAACGCGGGAATTCTTCGCCCGACGGCAGCGCGGTGTCGATCGCCAGACCACGGGCCGACAGACCATAGGTGTGGCCCTTGCCGACGACGCGGAAGTAGCTCGCGCCGAGCATGGTCATGATTTCGTCTTGCTTGTCGGCCTTGTTGATCGGATACAGCACACGGAAACCGGCGTAACCCAGTTGTTCGGTGGCTTTCGGATCGAATTTCAGATCGCCGAAATCGAAGCGGCTCGGATCGTATTTGATCTCCGAGACGGTGTTCGCGGTGATTTCGTTGATTTTCACCGGCGTATCGAAATGCATACCCTGGTGATAGAAGGAGAGCTTGAACGGCGTCTTCTGATCGGCCCACTCAGCCTTTTCGGTGAGGAAGCGGATCTTCTGGTAGTCCGCGAACTTCATTTCGCGGAATTCGTTCGGCAGGTTGCTGCGCGGGGCTTCGAACTTCTGCCCGGCCAGCTCTTTGGCCTTGGCCGATACGTCGTCAAGATTGAACGCCCAAAGCTGACCGGCGCTGAGCAGGCACAGGAGCGCCGAACCCGCTACCAGAGCACTTCGCATGCGTTTGGCAGACATTTTTGCTGCATTACAGGGACTAACAATCACGAGCAACCCTCGCCGAAAACAGATCAATAAACCAACGGCCAGATGAAGTGCCTTTAGGGTTTTCGGCAGTGAAAAACCGAACTTTCAGGGCACCCTTGCCAAGTTGGCGAGCAATGTTCCGACTCCGCCGGGGCAAAATGATTCCCCAATCGGATCCAGACAAGTCTCTACCTAAGTCAAAACGGATCAACGAATGTCGATCCCCGCAGCGCGCGATTATCTAGTAGCCCGGATGACAACGCATCAGGGGTAACAAAGTATTTATCGCGAAAACAGCCTAAAAACAGTCGAAATTTCCGAAAAAGGTGTTTGAGGCACTGTCAGGTCTGTAACAAAAAGGTCACCGGGCCATCGTTGACCAAGTGCACCTGCATATCGGCGCCGAATCTACCTGATGCCACAGTGCCATGCACCTGTTTCGCCTGGCTCAATAAATAGTCGAACAACTCAGCACCCAGCGCCGGCGGTGCAGCCGTGGAAAAGCTCGGACGCAGGCCGCTTCTGGTGTCGGCGGCGAGTGTGAACTGAGAGACCAGCAGCAACCCGCCACCCACATCCGCCAGGGACAGATTCATCTTGCCCTCGGCGTCACTGAATACCCGATAGTTAAGCAGCTTATGCAGAAGTTTGTCGGCGCTGGTACGCGTGTCGCCGGGTTCTACCGCCACCAGCACCAGCAAACCCTGATCGATCGCGCCGACTGTCTCGCCGGCGACCTCAACACGCGCACCACGTACGCGTTGTAACAGCGCCTTCATGCTTCTTCGAGCGGCAGGTCGAGCAGGCGCTGGGCCATTTTGCTCGCGGCGCGCACCAGCGCATCGGTGATGCCCGGTTCCGACGCAGCGTGGCCGGCGTCGCGGATCACCTGCAATTCACTGTTCGGCCAGGCCTGATGCAACTCCCAGGCATTGTCGAGCGGGCAGATCACATCGTAGCGACCATGAATGATCACACCGGGCAGGTGGGCGATCTTGCCCATGTCGCGGATCAACTGGTTGGGCTCAAGGAAGGCGTTGTTGGTGAAGTAGTGGCATTCGATCCGCGCGATCGACAACGCGCGCTGCGGCTCGGAGAAACGATCGACCACCAGTGGGTTCGGCCGCAGGGTCGCGGTGCGCCCTTCCCAGGTCGACCACGCTTTGGCTGCGTGCATCTGGGCGATCTGGTCGTTGCCGGTCAGACGTTTGTGGAAAGCGCTGAGCAGGTCGTCGCGCTCGTCCAGCGGAATCGGCGCGATGTAGTCCTGCCAGTAATCGGGGAACAGACGGCTGGCGCCGGCCTGATAGAACCATTCGATTTCCTGCGGGCGGCAGAGAAAGATCCCGCGCAGAATCAGACCGTGGACCCGCTCCGGGTGGGTTTGCGCGTAGGCCAGCGCCAGGGTCGAGCCCCACGAGCCGCCGAACAGCACCCATTTTTCAATGCCCAGATGCTTGCGGATGCGCTCGAGATCCTCGACCAGATCCCAGGTGGTGTTGTTTTCCAGGCTCGCATGCGGGGTGGAACGACCGCAGCCGCGCTGGTCGAAGGTGACAATGCGATACAGATTCGGATCGAAATAGCGCCGGCTCTGCGCATCGCAACCGGCGCCGGGGCCACCGTGGATGAATACCACCGGCAATCCCTCCGGCGAGCCGCTTTCATCGACGTACAGCGTATGGGTGTCATCGACAGCCAGATCGTGCCGGGCGTGGGGTTTGATCTGCGGAAACAAAGTCTGCATTGCGCGCTCCGTAAGGGGTCGAGGTCATCCCTGGGGGGACTCGTATTATTCTGCCGTTGGGCATCATAAACCCGATTTGCGTCAATGAGCATGCTCCGGGGCCTGATCGTTCCCACGCTCTGCGTGGGAACGCCTCTTGGGACGCTCCGCGTCCAGTGACGCGGAGCGTCACGGGCTGCATTCCCACGCAGAGCGTGGGAACGATCAAAGATCGCAGCCTTCGGCAGCTCAGGGGTGCATCAGGCGTTGTGGTGTTTTTCACCCCAAGCGAGCAGTCCCTGCAGCAATTCCCTGAGCACCCCCCGCGTTGGCTCGGCCAGGTCGGCGCGGTAGCGGAACGGTTCGAACTCTTCCATGTAGGTGGACTGGCACAGTTCCAATTGCACGGCGTGAATGTTCTGCGCCGGGGCGCCGTACTGGCGGGTGATGTGCCCGCCCTTGAAGCGACCGTTAAGCACATGGGTGAACTGCTCGTGCCCAGCGCAGATCGCTTCCAGTTGACTGGCCAATTGCGGATCACAACTGGCGCCATTGAAGGTGCCGAGGTTGAAGTCCGGCAACTTGCCGTCGAACAGGTGCGGGATGATCGAGCGGATCGAGTGCGCATCGAACAACAGCGCGTAGCCGAATTCGGCTTTAAGTCGCGCCAGCTCTTGCTGCAAGGTGCGATGGTACGGCGTCCAGATCTGCTCCAGGTAAGTCACGCGCTCCTCTTTCGAAGGTTCCAGACCCTCCTGAAACAACGGGATGCCGTCGAAAAGGGTGGCCGGATACAACCCGGTGGTCGCCCCGGCATACAACGGCTTGTCGTCGGACGGCCGGTTGAGGTCGATGACGAAACGCGAATACTCAGCCGCCAGGGTACTGGCGCCCAGTTCTTCGGCAAAATCGTAGAGCTGCGGAATATGCCAGTCGGTGTCCGGCAAACTCTTCGCCGCGGGGATCAACCCGGCTTCGACCGCCGGGGTCAGACGCACACCGGCGTGGGGCATGCTGATCAGCAACGGCACGCGGCCTTGTTTGAAATTCAGAACCTTGTCCACAACAGCTCTCCTACAGATTCGATTCAACGCCGTGACGCACGACGCGCTTGTGCAGATCGCCACCGAGCCAATAGGCCAGATCCGCCGGACGCTCGATGTCCCACGCCACGAAATCGGCGACCTTGCCAACCTCTAGCGAGCCATGGGTCTGCGCCATGCCCAACGCCTGCGCGGCATGGATGGTCGCTCCGGCCAGAGCTTCTTCCGGGGTCATGCGGAAACAGGTGCAGGCCATGTTCAGCATCAGACGCAACGACAGCGCTGGCGAGGTGCCGGGGTTGAGGTCGCTGGCGATGGCGATCTTCACCTTGTGCCTGCGCAGCGCGTCCATCGGCGGCAGCTGGGTTTCGCGCAGGAAGTAGAACGCGCCGGGCAGCAGCACGGCGACGGTATCGGCGGCGGCCATGGCGATCGCGTCGGCCTCGTCCATGAATTCCAGGTGATCGGCGGACAAGGCTTTGTAGCGCGCGGCGAGGCTGGAGCCGTGCAGCGAGGACAATTGCTCGGCGTGGAGTTTCACCGGCAGACCGAGTTGTTGCGCGGCGACGAACACCCGCTCGACCTGCTCCGGCGAAAACGCCAGGTATTCGCAGAACGCATCCACGGCATCGACCAGACCTTCGGCGGCAAGGGCCGGGAGCATCTGCTCGCAGACCAGATCGATGTAATCGTCGGCGCGATCCTTGTACTCCGGCGGCAACGCGTGCGCCGCCAGGCAAGTGCTGCGCACGCTGATCGGCAGCTCTTCGGCCAGGCGCCGGATGACCCGCAGCAGCTTGCGCTCGTTGGCCAGATCGAGACCGTAGCCGGATTTCATTTCCACCGTGGTCACGCCGTCGCGCATCAGGCTTTTCAGACGTTTGGCGGCGCTGGCGAACAACTCGTCCTCCGTGGCTTCACGGGTGGCGCGCACGGTGCTGGCGATGCCGCCGCCCTGCGCGGCGATCTCGGCATAGCTGACGCCTTGCAGACGTTTTTCGAACTCACCGCTGCGGTTGCCGCCGAACACGGTGTGGGTGTGGCAGTCGATCAGGCCGGGAGTGACCCACGCGCCCTGCAGGTCATTGACCGCGGGGTATTCGCCGGACGGCAATTGAGTGCGCGGGCCGATCCACTCGATCAGCGTGCCGGATGTCACGATCGCGGCATCCTCGATGATCGAATAGGCGCCGTTGGCCATGGTTGCGACGTGGCAGTGTTGCCAGAGGGTTTTCATCCCGGTTCCTCTTATAGTGATCGTTCCCACGCTCTGCGTGGGAACGATCAGTGGGTGGATTAGAGGCTCGGCAAAAGCTTCGCCGAAACCAGCTCGGTCAAACACCGCGACGCCAGCAATTCAGTCGCCGCATTGATGTCCGGGGCAAAGAACCGATCCTTCTCATAAAACGGCACTTCCCTGCGCAAAATCGCCCGCGCCTGTTCGAGCTTCGGCGAGGTCTTCAGACCGTTACGCAGATCCAGGCCCTGCACCGCCGCCAGCCATTCCACGGCGAGAATGCCGCGAGTGTTCTCGGCCATTTCCCACAGACGCTTGCCGGCGGCCGGGGCCATCGACACGTGATCTTCCTGGTTGGCCGAGGTCGGCAGGCTGTCCACCGAATGTGGATGGGACAACGCCTTGTTTTCACTGGCCAACGCCGCAGCGGTGACCTGAGCGATCATGAAACCGGAGTTCACCCCGCCATTGGCCACCAGGAACGGCGGCAGTTGCGACATGTGCTTGTCCATCATCAGCGAGATACGCCGCTCGCTCAGCGAGCCGATTTCGGCGATGGCCAGCGCCATGTTGTCAGCGGCCATGGCCACCGGTTCGGCGTGGAAGTTGCCGCCGGAAATCACGTCGCCTTCAGCGGCGAAGACCAGGGGGTTGTCGGAAACCGCGTTGGCTTCCACCGCCAGCACTTCAGCGGCCTGGCGGAACTGGGTCAGGCAAGCGCCCATGACTTGCGGCTGGCAACGCAGCGAGTACGGGTCCTGGACCTTGTCGCAGTTCTCGTGCGAGGCGGAGACTTCGCTGCGCTCACCGAGCAGATCGCGATAAGCCGCAGCGGCATCGATCTGCCCTTTCTGCCCACGTGCGGCGTGAATGCGCGCGTCGAACGGCGAGCGCGAACCGAGCACGGCTTCAACAGTAAGACTGCCCAGCGCCAGTGCACCGGCAAACAGATCCTCGCCTTCGAACAAACCGCGCAGCGCAAACGCTGTGGAAACCTGGGTACCGTTGAGCAGCGCCAGACCTTCTTTGGCCGCTAAAGTCAGCGGCGTCAGGCCGGCGACTTTCAGTGCTTCGGTGGCTTCAAGCCATTCACCCTTGTAACGCGCCTTGCCCTCGCCGAGCAGCACCAGCGACATGTGCGCCAACGGCGCCAGATCGCCGGATGCGCCGACCGAACCTTTCAGCGGAATGTGCGGATAGACCTCGGCATTGATCAGCGCGATCAGCGCATCGATCACCTGCCGACGAATCCCGGAAAAACCCCGGCTGAGGCTATTGACCTTGAGCACCATGATCAATCGCACAAGGTCATCGCTGATCGGCTGGCCAACGCCGGCAGCGTGCGAGAGCACCAGCGAACGCTGCAGGTTTTCCAGGTCTTCACTGGCGATGCGCGTCGAGGCGAGCAGGCCGAAACCGGTGTTGATGCCGTAGGCGGTGCGGTCCTCGGCGAGGATCTGCTCGACGCAGGCGACGCTGGCCTCGATCTGCGCGCTGGCGCTGTTGTCGAGGGTCAGTGTGACCGGGTTCTGGTAGACGTCACGCAGTTGGGCCAGGCTCAGTTGGCCGGGGATCAGGTTCAGCGCAGTCATTAAAATGCTCCTGTCAGGCATTGTTATTAACTACCAGTCGCTCCGGAGCATTCCGTTATCCGTCGCTTCACGTCTTGTGAACGATCCACGCCTTGGCACGCTGGTATGGGTAGTTGTCAGTGCAAGTCCGGTAGGACGTTGTGCGGCAGATTCGGGTGTTTCAATACGGTCGCAGCGGCAGCGATATCCGGCGCCAGCAAGCGATCCTGGTCGTAAGCCGGGACCGTTTCGCGCAGCAGTTTCCACGCGCGGTCAGTGCCCACGCCAAAGCGCTGTTCCTTGAGGAATTCAAACGCCTGCGCCGCCAGCAGATATTCAATCGCGAGGATCTGCGTGCAGTTTTCCAGCGCGCGGTGCAGCTTCAGCGCGGCGTTGGTGCCCATGCTCAGGTGGTCTTCCTGCAGGCCCGAGGTGATGTAGTTATCGAGCACCGCCGGTTGCGCCAATTGGCGGTTTTCCGCACACAGCGAGGCGGCGACGTATTGCACGATCATCATCCCCGAGTTGACCCCGGGATTGGCCACCAGAAACGCCGGCAAGCCGCTGACGTGCGGATTCACCAGACGATCGAGACGGCGCTCGGCGATCGAGCCGATTTCGGCCATGGCAATCGCCAGCAGATCGGCCGCCATCGCCACGGATTGACCGTGCGGGTTGGCCTGCGACATCACCCGGAAATTGTCCGGAGTGCCCAGCAGTAACGGGTTGTCGGTGCAGCCGTTGAGTTCGGCTTCCACCTGTTTGATCGCATGCTCCAGTTGATCACGGGCGGCGCCGTGGACCTGCGGGATCGAACGAATGCTCAGCGCATCCTGAGTGCGAATGCCTTTGCTCGCAGCGATCACTTCGCTGCCATCGAGCAAGGCGCGCAGATTGTTGCCGACCTGCTGCATGCCCGGATGCGGCTTGAGCGCAATGATCTCTGCATCGAACGCATCGATCTGGCCGCGCTGGGCTTCGAAACTCATCGCACCAATGACATCGGCCCATTGCAGCAGCCGCGTCGCATCGGCAATCGCCAGGCAACTGAGGCCGGTCATGCACGGCGTGCCGTTGACCAGACACAAGCCATCCTTCGCGCCGAGCTGCACGGGTTGCAGGCCCTCCTCGGCCAGCGCCTGTTGCGCCGGAATGATCCGCCCGCGATAGCTGACATTGCCAACGCCGAGCAGCGCGATGCCGACGTGCGCCATGTGCGTCAGGTAACCCACCGAACCCTGCGACGGCACCTGCGGGGTGATGCCGCGATTGAGCAGCGCCAGCAGCCCTTCGACCACACGCCGATGCAGGCCGGACTTGCCGTGGCTGTAGTTGTGGATCGCAGCGCAGATGATTGCGCGGGTCTGCTCGTCGCTGAGCACCGGGCCGACACCGCAGGCATGGCTGAGCAAGGTGTTGCGCGAGAGTTGGCTGAGCTGTTCGTCCTGCAGCGAGACGTTGGACAGACCGCCCAGACCGGTGTTGACGCCATAGGCGCGCTCGCCGCTGGCGACGATGCGCTGGACGATGGCCTGAGCGTTATCGATGCGCGCCCAGGTTTCGCTGGACAGTTCCAGTGGCGCACCGTGCCGGGCGACGGCGATCACGTCCTGCCAACGCAGAGGGCTGCCTGTGATAACGATTTTTTCAGCCTGGGACATCTCTAACCTCATACCAATTCTGTTGATGCCGGTAACCCTGTGGCGAGGGGATTTATCCCCGTTGGGTGGCGAAGCCGCCCCAAACCATGCCCGCAAATCCGTCAGACAGACCGCAGTGGCCGGTTTTACGACTGCTTCGCAGCCGAACGGGGATAAATCCCCTCACCACAACGGCCACTCAGCGTCACACCACCGCCGCCCGCCGCTGCACGAACCGGTCGACATACTCATCGGCCGGTGAATGCAGGATCTCTCTCGGCGTGCCCACCTGGATCAACCGGCCATCCTTGAGAATCGCGATGCGATTGCCGATGCGCACGGCTTCGTCGAGGTCGTGGGTGATGAAGACGATGGTCTTGTGCAGGGTCTTTTGCAGTTCGAGCAACTGGTCCTGCATCTCGGCGCGGATCAGCGGGTCCAGCGCACTGAACGCTTCGTCCATCAGAATGATGTCGGTGTCCGCCGCCAAGGCGCGGGCGAGGCCGACGCGCTGACGCATGCCGCCGGAGAGCTGGTGCGGGTATTTGTTTTCATAGCCTTTGAGACCGACGGTGTTGATCCAGTGCAGCGCGCGTTCGGCGCAGATCTGCTTGCTCTCGCCGCGCACTTTCAGACCGTAGGCGACGTTATCGAGCACGCTCTTGTGCGGCAGCAGGCCGAAGCTCTGGAACACCATGCTGATCTTGTGCCGGCGAAATTCGCGCAGGGCGTCCATGTCGTACTGCAGGATGTCCTCGCCATCGACCAGAATCGCCCCGCTGGTGGGGTCGATCAGGCGATTGAAGTGGCGCACCAGGGTGGATTTGCCGGAACCGGACAGGCCCATGATCACGAAGATTTCGCCAGTGCCGATGCTCAGCGACAAGTCATTCACGCCGACCACGCAACCGGTTTCGTTGAGCACCTGATCCTTGCTCTTGCCCTGGCCGACCATGGCCAGCGCATCCTTGGCGCGGTTGCCGAAAATCTTGAAGACGTTGCGCACTTCGATCTTGCTCACGCTTGCATTGCTCATTTGCTCACCTCATGGCGTGGCCGACCGTACGCTTGAGTGATGCGGTCGATGACCACCGCGAGAATCACGATCGCCAGCCCGGCTTCGAGACCACGGCCGACGTTGAGGGTCTGGATCCCCACCAGTACGTCTTCACCGAGGCCACGGGCGCCGATCATCGAAGCGATCACCACCATCGAAAGGGCCATCATCGTGGTCTGGTTGATCCCGGCCATGATGCTCGGCAGCGCCAGCGGCAGTTGCACGCCGAACAGTTGCTGCCAGCGGTTGGCGCCGAAGGCGTTGATCGCTTCCATCACTTCACCGTCAACCTGGCGAATGCCCAGATCGGTCAGGCGAATCAGCGGTGGCGCGGCGTAGATCACCGTGGCGAAAATCGCCGGCACCTTGCCCAGGCCAAAGAGCATCAGCACCGGAATCAGATAAACGAAACTCGGCATCGTCTGCATGATATCGAGCAGCGGCATCAGCACCGAACGCAGGCGGTTGCTGCGCGCCGAGAGGATCCCCAGCGGAATGCCGATCAGCACCGAAATGATCGTCGCGACCATCATCAGCGCCAGGGTCTGCATGAGCTTGTCCCAGAGGCCAACCGCACCCACCAGAAACAGCAAGCCGACAATCACGGCGGTGGTGACGACTTTGCGCGTGGCGTGCCAGGCGATGACACCGACGATTGCCAGCATCAACCACCACGGCGCCGCACGCAGCAAACCTTCGAGACTGACGATGGCCCACAGCAGCGTGTCGGAGATATGGCGGAACACATCGCCGTAATTGGTCACCAGCGAATCGACCCAACCGTTGACCCAGTCGGCGATGGAAAAGGTAAAGCTTTCGGGAAACATAAGGGACTCTCAATCAAGGGGTTGCGATCAAGCGTCCGGCTGCCGTGCTGGCAGCCGGGCAAACCTGACCTACAAGGCCGCGTCGATTTTCTTGGCTGCGTCGTCGCTCACCCATGCGTGCCAAACTTCAGGATGTTCCTTGAGGAAGATTTTCGCCAGTTTTGCCGACTCGATCCGCTCCTTGGCCATGCGCCCGAGGTTCTGATTGAGCAGGTCGATCGGCAGGTTGACCTTTTCCAGCACGGCGACCAGTTCCGGGGCTTCGTCGTGGAAGGTTGTTGACAGGCCGACCTTGATGCTGATGGTCTTGTTGCCCTGCGCCTGGTCTTCAAGCCTGACCGCATCGATCTGGCCCATCAGCGGCGTCGGCGACCAGTAGTAGAAGAGGATCGGCTCGCCACGCTTGTAGCTCGACAGCACCGCTGCATCCAGCGCAGGGCCAGTGCCCGGGCGGAAGTTGGTGTAGCTGTTTTCGAGGCCGTAGCGCTTGAGCATTTCGCTGTTGTCGAGCTCGCAGGTCCAGCCGGCCGGGCAGTTGTAGAAGCGGCCCTTGGACGGCTCTTCGGCGTCCTTGAACACAGCGGAGTATTTGCCCAGGTCAGCGATGTTCTTCAGGTCCGGGGCTTTCGCCTCAAGCTTGCGCTTGGCGTCGCCTTCGATCACATATCGCGGCACGTACCAGCCCTCGACCGCACCCACCACCGGCGCGCCGACACCGACGACCTTGCCGGCCTTCTCGGCCTTGTTCCAGACCTCGCTGCGGCCGACCCACTCTTCGGCGAACACTTGAATATCGTTGCTGCTCAGGGCGTTTTCCATGGTGATGGAATTGCCCGGCAGGCTGTCGGTCTTGCAGCCGTAACCTTTCTCCAGCACCACTTGCAGCACGTCGGTCAGGAGCATGCCGCTTTCCCAGTTCAGGCCGGCGAATTTCACTGGTTTGCCCGATTCGCACCAGCCGGCGGCTTGGGTCGCACCGGCACTGGCCAACAGGCCCATGGACAGCAATGTGGTCAGCAGGGTCTTGTTCGATTTCATTGTCGTGACGCTCCTAATCATGAATGGGCTTACGGCAGTTCAAGAGGCATCCAGCCTGGTCCACGTCCAGATCAGGCCTGCGCCGCAGCGCGACCGGTCCCGCTGTTTTTTGCTTGTGGGGTGCTGTTCTGCTCGACCGGCAGAATCAGGCGATCGGGCACTGCGCTGTGCCATTTCTTTGCGCAGAAGTAATAGACGGCGGCCGGCAGCACCAGGCCGATGATCCAGGAAATATCCACATCACCGAGGGCCGCCACCAGCGGGCCGGTATAGAACTTGGTCGAGATGAACGGCAACTGCACCAGCACGCCGAACACGTAGACGCTGATACCGAGCAGGTTCCACCGGCCGTAGCGGCCGTTCGGATCGGCCAGCGCCGGCACGTCGTAGCGCTCGCGGGTGATGCAGTAGTAGTCGACCAGATTGATCGCGCTCCACGGTGTGAAGAAGGCGAGCAGAAACAGGATGAACGACTTGAACGCACCGAGGAACGAGTGCTGCCCGAGCAAGGCGATCAAGGTTGCCGCGCCGACGATGAACAGCACGAACACCAGCCGCTGCATACGGGAAACCGTCAGGTGCCCTTTGAAGCCACTGATAATGGTGGCGATGCACATGAAGCTGCCGTAGGAGTTCAGCGTCGAAATGGTCACTTTGCCGAACGCGATGCTGAAATACAGTAGCGCGGCGGTGGCGCCGGTACCGCCGAGGCCGACGATGTAGGCGACCTCATGACCGGCAAATTGACCGTTGGCCGAAGCGGCGGCAAATACGCCGAGGATCATCGCCACCTGCGCGCCAATCACCGAACCTGCACCAGCGGCGAAGAAGGTTTTCACCGACGAAGTGGCGCTCGGCAGGTAGCGTGAATAGTCCGCCACATACGGGCCGAAAGCGATCTGCCACGACGCCGCCAACGACACCGCCAGCAGAAAGCTGCTCCAGCTGAAATGACGAATCTGCAGAAGTGCACCAACGTCGGTCTGGCTCATCAGCCGCCAGAACAGGAACACGAAAGCGATCACGCCAATCACGCTGGCGACGCGGCCGATCCAGTGGATCACCCGATAGCCGAGCACTGTCACCAGCACGATGACACTGGCGAAAATCAGGATGCCAACACTGTCGCTGACACCAAACAACTGCCCCAGCGCTTGCCCGGACAGCACCGTACCGGTGGCGGTGAAACCCAGGTACATCAGGCACACCAGCACGATCGGAATCGCCGCGCCATAAACGCCGAATTGCACACGGCTGGAGATCATCTGCGGCAAGCCCAGTTTCGGCCCTTGCGCGGCATGCAGCGCCATCACGCCACCGCCGAGCAGTTGGCCGATCAGCAGACCGATCAACGACCAGAACACATCACCGCCAAGCACCACGGCCAGGGCCCCGGTGACGATCGCAGTGATCTGCAGGTTGGCGCCCATCCACAGGGTGAACTGGCTGAACAGACGACCGTGTCTTTCCGCTTCCGGGATGTAGTCGATCGAACGCCTTTCGATCAACGGGGTAGTGCCTGCACGTTCGTTGTTAACCGCCATGATTCAACCTCTGTGGATTGCTATTCGGGTTCACTGAGCATCGGTGGAGCTGCTTTTCTGTGGGAGCGAGCTTGCTCGCGAAAGCAATCTGTCTGCCGACACGAATGTTGACTGTGCCGGCCTCTTCGCGAGCAAGCTCGCTCCCACATGAAGCAAAAGCGTATTACTTGCCGCCGGTGATCATCGGCAGGTTCAGCCCTTGCTCTTTGGCGCAGTCGATGGCGATCGGGTAACCGGCATCGGCGTGACGCATGACCCCAGTCGCCGGGTCGTTATGCAGCACACGAGCAATGCGCTCGGCGGCCTCATCGGTACCATCGCAGACGATCACCATCCCCGAATGCTGCGAGAAGCCCATGCCGACGCCGCCGCCGTGGTGCAAGGACACCCAGGTCGCGCCGCTCGCGGTATTCAGCAAAGCATTGAGCAATGGCCAGTCGGAGACGGCGTCGGAACCGTCCTGCATGGACTCGGTTTCGCGGTTGGGACTGGCCACCGAGCCGGAGTCGAGGTGGTCGCGACCGATTACTACCGGGGCCGACAACTCACCGCTACGGACCATTTCGTTGAAGGCCAGACCGAGCTTGGCGCGCTGGCCCAGACCGACCCAGCAGATTCGCGCCGGCAGGCCCTGGAAGCTGATGCGCTCGCGGGCCATGTCCAGCCAGTTGTGCAGGTGCGCGTCGTCGGGGATCAGCTCTTTGACCTTGGCGTCGGTTTTGTAGATGTCCTGCGGATCACCCGACAGCGCCGCCCAACGGAACGGGCCGATGCCACGGCAGAACAGCGGACGAATGTAAGCCGGCACGAAGCCTGGGAAATCAAAGGCGTTTTCGACGCCTTCTTCCTGAGCCATCTGACGGATGTTGTTGCCGTAGTCGAAGGTCGGGATGCCCTGCTTCTGGAACTCCAGCATGGCTTTCACATGCACCGCCATCGACTGCTTGGCGGCTTTGATCACAGCGGCCGGTTCGGTCTTGGCGCGGGCGCGGTATTCGTCCCAGCTCCAGCCGGCCGGCAGGTAACCGTTGAGCGGGTCGTGGGCGCTGGTCTGGTCGGTGACCATGTCCGGACGCACGCCGCGTTTGACCAGCTCCGGGAGAATTTCTGCCGCGTTGCCGAGCAGCGCGATGGAGATTGCCTTGCCTTCTTTGGTGTATTTGTCGATGCGCGCCAGAGCGTCGTCGAGGTCTTTGGCTTGCTCATCGACGTAACGGCTTTTCAGGCGGAAATCGATGCTGACCTGTTGGCACTCGATGTTCAGCGAGCAGGCGCCGGCCAGAGTGGCGGCCAGCGGTTGTGCGCCGCCCATGCCACCGAGGCCTGCGGTGAGCACCCAGCGGCCCTTGAGGTCAGCGTTGTAATGCTGGCGCCCGGCTTCAACGAAGGTTTCGTAGGTGCCCTGAACGATGCCCTGGCTGCCAATGTAGATCCAGCTGCCAGCGGTCATCTGGCCGTACATGGCCAGGCCTTTGGCGTCGAGTTCGTTGAAGTGTTCCCAGCTCGCCCAGTGCGGCACCAGGTTGGAATTGGCGATCAGAACGCGCGGTGCGTTGGCGTGGGTCTTGAACACGCCGACCGGTTTACCTGATTGCACCAGCAGGGTTTCGTCGTCGTTCAGGTTGGTCAGGCTCTCGACGATCTTGTCGTAGCATTCCCAGTTGCGCGCGGCGCGACCGATGCCACCGTAGACCACCAGCTCTTTCGGGTTCTCGGCGACTTCCGGGTCGAGGTTGTTCATCAACATGCGCAGCGGTGCTTCGGTCAGCCAGCTCTTGGCGGTCAGCGTGTTACCGCGTGCGGCGCGAATCTGCACGTCACGAAACTTGTTGCTGTTCTGGGTATTGTCAGTCACGAAAAAGACTCCTCAGCGATCAATTCAAACCAACCCTGGCAGTGGGCAGCAGCCTGCGCGCTGTGCTGCGCGACAAGCGAATCAGTGGACGCTGCGGAGAGTCTCGGACGACTCATACGCATACGTCTTTACTTGTACATACAAGCATATGCAATCAAGCGGCCAACTTGTGGGAGGAGCGTTCAGGAAAAATCGCGAGCTAGGCTGGAGAGCGCCTGAATCGAGGGTTCTGGCGTGGATGAAATTTTCCGGGAGGGGATTCCGAGGAGATACGGCTGGGCCAAGTGAGCGTGGTTTTGCGCCACGCTGGGGCGTTCGGTAACAAGTTGGTGCGTGGAGGGAAACAAGAGTGGGGATGGCTTGTGGCGAGGGGATTTATCCCCGATGGGCTGCGCAGCAGACCGCTTTTTTTAACCAGGAATGGGGCCGCTTCGCGACCCAGCGGGGATAAATCCCCTCGCCACAGGGGTCAGCTTTGGAGAAGTTCGACTATGCAGCAAGCGCCATGGGTGGAGACTTCGACCAGCCCACTGTTACCGTCCAGTTGCAGACAATCATGCCGACCGAGCTGCGAAACGCCGTCGCCAACACGCACGTCCATCCGCTCACTGACACTGAACACCAGCACCGTCGATGCCGAGCTGAAAAACCGCTGCTCACCCTCCAGCCATTGCAACCGCGCGCTGTAACGTTGCGGCGCATAGATCAGATTGAAATCGCGAATTGCACCGCCGAGCAACGTGCAGGACACCTGACTTTCGCCGCTGAAGGCAAACGGGTCGAGCGGTAACAGTGGGCGGGTATCGTCACCGTCGACACACAGAGTCATGCCGTCGCCCTGCAACACGGTGATGACTCGCTGGTAACCGGCGAATGTCGAGAAACCGCCCGATTCAGCGATGTCGGCAATCGACAGGCGCCAGCCGAAACCGTCCAGGCCAGTGCCGGCATCACGAGTGATTTCCTCGGTGCTGCCGCCGCCGTTTTTCCACGGCATGCGCGGGTAACCTTCAGCGCGTAAAACCTTCACTTGATGATTCATTTATGAAAGCGCCCTTCCAGACGATGACGCGAACCCGGGTGGATCAAACGCGCCGCCGTCACCGGTTGACGCCCCGACCACGTGCGGCGACGAATCAGCAGGCACGGCTCGCCTTTCTCGATCTGCAGCAACTTGCATTCCGACGGTTCGGCCAGAATCGCTTCGACCACGTGCTCACCCTCGGTCAGCGGCGCGACCTGATTGAGGTAGGCGTAAGGTGTTTGCAGGGTGAAGTCCTGCTTGAGGTATTCCGGCGCGACCAGGGCGTTGACGAAACGGTCTTCGATTTGCACCGGAATGTCGTTTTCGTAATGCACGATCAGCGAGTGGAAGACTTTCTGGCCTTCGCGCATGTCCAGCGCCAGCGCGCGTTCGGAACCGGCGGCCTCTTCTTCAAGGGTGATGACCTGGCAGGTGTGGCGATGGCCGCGCGAGGCGATTTCATCGGCGATGTTGTGCACTTCGAACAGCGCAGACTGGCTCTTCGGCTCGGCGACAAACGTGCCCACGCCTTGCATGCGCACCAGCAAGCCGTCGGCGGTCATCTCGCGCAGGGCGCGGTTGATGGTCATGCGGCTGAAGCCGAGCTGGCTGACCAGTTCGCTTTCGGACGGCACGCGGTAGTGCGGCGGCCAGTTACCGCTGTCGATCTGCTGGGTGATCATCTGTTTGACGCGGGCGTACAAAGGCGCCGGACTGTCGCCCATGTTCGCGGCCAACGGAGAAACTGGAGGCGGAGTCGGCACGGTTGATCCCTGTTGATTGGATGAAAGTGACTAGCTTGCCGGAGTTTACCGGGCAGGCAAACGTCTGTATATGTATATACAAATAACACACGATGGGGTGCCGAACGATGTCCGCCTTCTTTGCCGAACGCGCACTGCTGCCTAACGGATGGGCCAACAATGTACGTCTCGAGGTCAGCGCCGACGGCCTGTTGACCCGAATCCAAGCCGATTCCAGCGCAGACGGCGCCGAGCGGCTGCGCGGGCCGTTGCTGCCGGGAATGCCCAATCTGCACTCTCACGCCTTCCAGCGCGCCATGGCTGGACTGGCCGAAGTGGCCGGCAACCCCAACGACAGTTTCTGGACCTGGCGCGATCTGATGTACCGCCTCGTCGGAAAGATCAGCCCCGATCAGCTCGGCATCATCGCCCGTCAGCTGTACATCGAAATGCTCAAGGCCGGTTACACCTCGGTCGCCGAATTTCACTACGTGCACCACGACAGCAACGGCCAGCCGTACGCCGATCCGGCCGAACTGGCGCTACGAATCAGCCAGGCCGCGAGTGAAAGCGGTATCGGGTTGACCCTGCTGCCGGTGCTCTACAGCCATTCCGGTTTCGGCGGGCAAACACCCAATGACGGCCAGCGTCGCTTTATCAACAGCACTGAAAACTATTTGAATCTGCAAGCGCGTTTGCAGCCATTACTGGCGCAGCAGAAAGCGCAATCGTTGGGCCTGTGTTTCCACTCGTTGCGTGCGGTGACGCCGCAGCAAATCAGCGAAGTGTTGGCGGCCAGCGACAAACAATGCCCGGTGCACATCCATATCGGCGAGCAGCAGAAAGAAGTCGACGATTGCCTGAGCTGGAGCGGTCGACGTCCATTGCAATGGCTCTACGAGAACGCTGAAGTCGATCAGCGCTGGTGTCTAGTCCACGCCACCCACGCCAACCCGCAAGAAGTCACGCTGATGGCCAACAGTCGCGCGATCGCCGGGCTGTGTCTGACCACTGAAGCAAATCTGGGCGACGGGATTTTCCCGGCAGTAGACTTTCTCGCCCAGGGCGGGCGCATGGGCATTGGCTCCGACAGCCATGTCTCGCTGAGCGTGGTGGAAGAGTTGCGCTGGCTGGAATATGGCCAGCGCCTGCGTGATCAGCGGCGCAATCGCTTGTACGGTGCGGACCAACCGATGGTCGGCCGCACGCTGTATGACGCGGCACTGGATGGCGGCGCCCAGGCATTGGGGCAACCGATTGGTGCGCTGGAAGTGGGCAAGCGCGCGGACTGGATTGTCCTGGACGGTAGCGATCCGTATCTGGCGACGGCTTCGGGGGACGGGATTCTCAATCGCTGGTTGTTTGCTGGCGGTGATCGACAGGTGCGCGATGTGCTGGTCAATGGTCAGTGGGTGGTGCGCGATGGACGGCATGCCGGCGAAGAGCACAGCGCTCGCGCATTCACCCAGGTCCTGCGCGATCTCCTGGGCTGACCCAAAACCAAACTGTGGGAGCGAGCCTGCTCGCGAACGCGGTGTATCAGTCAATATTCATGTCGACTGATACACCGCGTTCGCGAGCAGGCTCGCTCCCACATTTGATTTGTAACGAGGCTTAATTGGACGTCTTGGCCATCTGCCGGTCCGACGCGCGCCAGATCAGGCGTGTGGTGTCGTAACCCTGCTGACGCGCCTTGCTCAGCAATTCTTCGCGTACCACACCGTTAACGGTTGGCGTGCGTGACAACAGCCACATGTACTTGCGACTCGGGTCGCCGACGATGGCGGTCTTGTAATCGTCGCTGACGTACAGCACCCAGTACTCGCCCTTCGCCACGCCCGGCACCAGGCGCGAGAACCAGTTATCGAATTCGACCCAGAGCTTGTCGGTCTTACCCGGCACCTGTGGATAAGCCGTGCCTTTGGCCTCTTCCCACTGCCACTCCGGGGTCAGGCAACGGTTGAGCACGCCGACGTTACCGTCAGGCTTGAGGGTGTAGTGGGCTTCGGATTGCGCGCAGTGGCGCTGAAAGAACATCGGCAAGCGTGCCAGTTCATACCAGGTGCCCTGATAACGCTTGAGATTGACACTGTCGACGGTCTTGGGCGCCAACGGGTCGACGCCGGAAGTGGCGCAGCCAGCCAGTACCAGGCCAGCGAAAAGGATCAGCAATAACCGCTTCATTTTTTTCTCCGTGGGCGCGAAGCCCCGGTTTACTTCAGGCCTTGGCCGGAAAACATCAGCACTTTGTCACCGGCGTACTGCACGCTGATAAAGCTGTTCTTGTCGCCCCAGGTGCAGCTGGACATACCGAGCGCGCCCGAGCAATCGGTGGGCTTGCCGAGGAGGGTTTCCACTTCGGACTTGGCCATGCCGGCCGAGAGCTTGGAGTAGTTTTCCTGATTGACCTTGCTGCATGCGGCCAACAGCACGCAAAACGACAGCAGGGCGATAGATCGCAGCGACATGGTGAAACTCCTGAAACGAGGGGGGATGGCATGGTGCCAACCAGAAGCTTAGAAGAGAAAAGTGTCATCTGGTTCCGTGCCCGAACGCCTATTTATCAGCCCGCCCGTCTGGCTTTTGCCGATAAATCAAAAACTTTGTGAAGCTGTCGAGCATTTCGTCGACTTTCCCCGCAAGCGCCTAATCTTTGGCGCGGCGCGGTCGAAATAAGAGCAGCGCAACGCTGCCGAATATGGCAAATTGCCGCCCTTTCCTGACCAGCCCCTTCGCGGTAGTTCATTCGATGACCAGAAACATGAAATTCAGCCACAAGATTCTGCTGGCTGCTGCCCTTGTGGTGGCCGTTGCGTTCGCCTGTTTCATCTTCTTCAACGACTATCGCCAGCGTCAGGCCTTGAGCAGCAGCACCGAAGCGACCATGCAGGAGCTGGGCAGCCTGACCACCAGCAACATCCAGACCTGGCTGGAAAGCCGCATTCAGCTGCTGCAATCGCTGTCGCAGCAAGTCGCCGTTGACGGCAACGCGCCCGCCAGCCTCAAGCGCATCATTGACCTGCCCGCCTACACCGGCAATTTTCAGCTCAGCTATTTTGGCGGTGCCGACGGCGTGATGTTCTCGGTGCCGGCCGGCAACCGTGCGCCGGACTACGATCCACGGGCGCGCGGCTGGTACAAAGCCGCCAATAGCGCACAGCAGACCATCGTCACCGAACCGTACATCGCCGCTTCGTCGGGCAAACTGGTGATCACCGTCGCCACCCCGGTGCAGCGTCAGGGCCAGATGCTCGGCGTCGCTGGTGCCGACATTGATCTGACCAGCGTCAGCGCGATCATCAACTCGCTGAACTTCGGCGGCCACGGTCATGCATTCATCGTCAGCGCCGAAGGCAAGATCCTGATCCACCCGGACAGCAAGCTGGTGCTCAAGTCCCTCGCCGAGGCCTATCCGAACGGCGCGCCTCAAGTCAGTCCGGGCCTGAAAGAGGTCGAGTTCGACGGCAAGACCCAGTTGATTTCCTTCACGCGCGTCAACGGCGTGCCTTCGGCTGACTGGTACGTGGCGCTGGTGCTCGACAAAGACACCGCGTTCTCGATGCTCAGCGAATTTCGCACCTCGGCGCTGATCGCCATGGTCATCGCCGTACTGATCATCATCGGCCTGCTCGGCATGCTGATTCGCGTGCTGATGCAACCGCTGCTGACCATGGGCCGCGCGATGCATGACATCGCTGAAGGCGAAGGCGACCTGACCAAGCGCCTGGTGATTCACGGCAACGATGAATTCGGCGCGCTGGGCACTTCGTTCAACCGCTTCGTCGAACGCATTCATACGTCGATCCGCGAAGTGTCCTCGGCTACCGGCCAGGTCAACGAAGTCGCTTTGCGCGTGGTCGCGGCATCGAACTCGTCGATGTACAACTCCGACCAACAGGCCAGCCGCACCAACAGCGTCGCCGCCGCGATCAATCAGCTCGGCGCCGCCGCCCAGGAAATCGCACAAAACGCCGCCCTCGCCTCGCAACACTCCAGCGATGCGCGCAGCCTCGCGGTCGATGGCCAGCAGGTGGTGGATAAAACCATTCAGGCCATGCAGCAACTGTCGGCAAAGATCAGCGACTCCTGCGGCAACATCGAAACCCTGAACAGCAACACGGTGAACATCGGCCAGATTCTAGAGGTGATCACCAGCATCTCGCAGCAGACCAACCTGCTCGCACTCAACGCGGCTATCGAAGCTGCGCGCGCCGGTGAGGCCGGTCGTGGCTTCGCCGTGGTCGCCGACGAGGTACGCAACCTCGCGCACCGCACCCAGGATTCGGCGCAGCAAGTGCAGAAGATGATCGAAGAGTTGCAGGTCGGCGCGCGCCAGGCGGTGACCATCATGACCGAGAGCCAGCGCGAGAGCGAAAGCAGCGTCGGCATCGCCAACCAGGCCGGCGAGCGCCTGGGCAGCGTGACCCAGCGTATCGGCGAAATCGACGGCATGAACCAATCGGTAGCCACCGCGACCGAAGAACAGACCGCCGTGGTCGAGTCGATCAACGTTGATATCAACGAGATCAACACGCTGAATCAGGAAGGGGTGGAGAACCTGCAGGCGACGTTGCGCGCCTGTTCGGATCTTGAGCAGCAAGCCGCGCGGTTGAAGCATCTGGTCGGCAGCTTCAGGATTTAAGCTGCGGCCTCAGGCCTCTTCGCGAGCAGGCTCGCTCCCACAGTGGAATGCATTTCAATTGTGGGAGCGAGCCTGCTCGCGAAAGCGGCATAAGCCGCACTGAAGATTCAGAATCTTGAACCGGGCCTGGACAGAAACTCCAATTCCTCAGCCGTAGACTCTCGCCCCAACACCGCATTGCGGTGCGGAAATCTTCCAAAACGGGCAATCACCTTCCGATGCCGCTCGGCATAGTCCAGGTTATCGGCAAACACCGCCCGCTCCGATTCCGGCTGTTCAGACACCAATTCGATAAATCTGGAAACCGCCTCGTTCTGCACCGCGAGGTTCTCGCAGTGTTCGAACACCAGGTAAATGAATACGCGCTGAATCGGCTTCAACTGCCGATCAAAATCCGCCGCAACGCCTTGCGCGACGAGTTTCTGCGCGCGCAGATCACCGGAAAACGCTTTGGGGGTATTGCGATAGATCATGCGTGGCAGTTGATCGAGCAACAGCACCACCGCCAGCCAACCTTCGGGACATTGCGTCCACTCGGTCAATTCGCCAGCCAGGGCCTGATCGACAAAGACCCCGAAACGCGTCTGCGCTTCGAGGTCTTGGCTGTCTCGCTTGCCGAACCACAACTTGCCCTTTTCAGCCGCTACTGCATTCGGTGATTCAGCGTGTCCGAACCACCAGTCAAGCAACGGCTGCCAGGGTGCAGTCATGTTTATTCCTTGTGGTAAGCCGTGGCGCGTGCGACTTCTTCTTTCGAGCCGAGGAACACTGCAACGCGCTGGTGCAGGCCTTCCGGCTGAATGTCGAGAATGCGCTGGTGACCATCGGTGGACGCGCCGCCAGCCTGTTCGACGAGGAACGACATCGGGTTGGCTTCATACATCAGGCGCAGCTTGCCCGGTTTCGACGGCTCACGGCTGTCGCGCGGGTACATGAACAGACCGCCACGGGTCAGGATGCGGTGTACGTCGGCAACCATCGCCGCGACCCAACGCATGTTGTAGTTCTTTTTCAGTGGACCTTCTTCACCGGCCAGCAGCTCGCCGACATAGCGCTGCACCGGGGCTTCCCAGTGACGCTGGTTGGACATGTTGATGGCGAATTCCTGAGTGGTTTCAGGAATGGTGATGTCTTCGTGGGTCAGGACGAAGCTGCCCATTTCACGGTCGAGGGTGAAGCCTTTGACGCCGTCGCCCAAGGTCAGCACCAGCATGGTTTGCGGGCCGTAAATCGCGTAACCGGCGGCAACCTGTTGGGTGCCTGGCTGCAGGAACGCTTTTTCGTTCAGCGGCTCGTTCTGGCTCAGGTATTCGTTCGGGCAACGCAGTACCGAGAAGATCGTGCCGACCGGGGCGTTGATGTCGATGTTCGACGAGCCGTCCAGTGGGTCGAAGACCAGCAGGTACGCGCCTTTCGGGTATTTACCGGGGATCTGGTAGGCATTGTCCATTTCTTCGGACGCCATGCCGGCCAGGTGACCGCCCCATTCGTTGGCTTCGAGGAGGATTTCGTTCGACAGTACGTCGAGCTTCTTCTGCACTTCGCCTTGCACGTTCTCGGTGCCCATGCTGCCCAGAACACCACCCAGGGCGCCTTTGGATACGGCGTGGCTGATCTCCTTGCAGGCACGCGCCACCACTTCGATCAAAAAGCGCAGATCGGCAGGAGTGTTGTTGCTGCGGGTCTGCTCAATCAAATAGCGACTCAAGGTAACGCGGGACATGGACGGCTCCGGTGGAATGGGGGGCGGAAAACCCGCGCAGTTTACAGGGAGTCTGAAAACCTAGCGAGCGAAGACGCCGGCTAACGTGCGCCTGGGTGTATTTGCCTGTATGAGACGTGATTGTCGGTGCAGAGTTCAGGTGTCGGGTTGAGCGTAGTTCGGTTCAGCATGACCGGTTGAGGATTTTCGGTGTCTGCCCGGGCGCTTTCGCGAGCAGGCTCGCTCCCACAATGGAATGCATTTCAACTGTGGGAGCGAGCCTGCTCGCGAATGGCGCGCAGCGCCGGCCATGTTCAGGTATTGGCTGGCGGCTTGCGCAACAGACTGAACGCCATCGCTGCGAGAAACACGACACTGAGCAGCAACACCGCCCACAGTCCAATCTTCTTCCAGTTGGTCCCGGCCACCGCCGCCGTCGTCGCTGTCGAGGTCTGCGTAGCCAGCGCTTCGCCCTGCACCGTCGCCTTGCCCAGGCTCGCCAGTTTTTCTGGCTTGAAATCCGGAATCAACGTTGCCAGCGGCAGGTTCGCCGTTTTCACTGTCGGATTACCAAGCGCCAAACTGTACGGCCCTTGCCCCCGCGCGAGGAAAATCACCTGCGTGGCGCGCACCGCGTATTTCAGGTCCGGCGCCTGCTCCCCCAGGCCGCCGCCGCGCTCATCCACGGTCAGCTTGAGTTGCTGCACGGTCTGCCCGGACAGCGGGATTTCGTTCTGCACCACGTCCTGATTGCTCTGGCTCAGGCGATAGAGCAAACCGCTGCTCAGTGTCTGCCACGGCAAGTTGCTCTCACGCCGACCGGCCAACGTCACCGGCGCGAGACTGTTCGGCTGTTTCAGCTCAACCTGCACCCGCTCGACATTCAGCCCCATCGGCAATTGCCAGGTGTACTCCCCGGACTTGGTGCTGCTGCCGGCTACGCTTGACGACCAGACCAAAGGCAGCGGCAGGTTGCGCGGGTCGCTGCTCTTCAGTTGTGCCGAGGTGAGGATCGGCGCCGAACCCGGCGACTCCCACAGCAGGCGCACGTAACGCGCGGTCTGCCCCGGCAGGCTCACTTGGTGCTGTTCGATGCGCTCATCGGAAAAGGTCAGCCGTGCCACTTGGCCCTCGCCCCATGACTGCCAGTGCTGCAGATCGTCGCTGGCCTCGATGCTGAAACGCTGGAAACCGTCGCGCTCGCTGGTCCAGTCGAGGATCAACTGCTGCAACGGTGCCTTGATTGCACTGGCATCCAGCAGCCAGCCGCGCAGCACTTCTTCGCCCGCCTCCAGTTGCGAGGACGGTTGCACTTCGACCAGCGTGCCGTTGATGGTCGACTGCACGCGCACGTTCGGCGCACGTTCGCTGGCGTCAGCGGCGTTGTACAGCGGGAACCACTTGACCTCGTGCAGCTTGCCGTCGTCACGGGTCTGCGCCGATTCGCGAGCCAAGGCGTAGGCCTGCGCTTCGCCGGCGGCGTTGAACACACGCAGATCGCTGAGATCGGTCTGGCGCGCCTGCAATTGCGCGCTCAGCGGCAAGTCGAGGCGATACCACGGGCCATTGCCACTCACCGACAACGGCACCTGCGTGGCGAAGTCCGCCGGTTTTTCCTGAGCACCGGCCACCATCACCACGCCCAGCGCCAACCACCCCAGATTCAGCATGCGACTCAAGATGCAACTCCTTCGGTTTCCGGCGCGAGTTTGTCCGCCGCCGGTTCAGCCTCGACGCGTTTGGGTGGCAGCGGCGCGAAGTAGCCGACCACCAGCAGCAACACGCCAACGCCGATAAACGAGACGATCCGGGCGAGGCCGCCACGGTTGCTCAGTTCGACAAAAATCAGTTTGGCCACCACCAGCGCAATCAGCGCCGCGCCGATCAGCCACACTTCGCGGCGGTGGCGCAGATGACCGCCGATCATCAGTCCCAGCGCCATCAACGTCCAGACGATCGACAGGCCGGCCTGCACCAGCATCGACGCGAGCAGTTGATCGAGCTCGAACGGGATGCCGGCCCAGTGATGCGCAGCGCGGGTGACCAGCGCGGTGCAGAACGCGAACAGTGAAACCCCGGCGATCAGTTGCGTGGCGTGGTCGGCGTAGTCCTGGCGGATCGACAACTGCGCAACGGCGCTGCGCGACCAGATGTAAACGCCGAACAGCGCAAACAGCAGACCCAACTCCAGCGGATTAAGCAGCGGCACGTAAGGCAAGGGTTCGGCATTGCCATTGCTGACGCCATTGGCCAGCCAGAACCACGCCAGCATCAGCACCGCCAGCGGTGCCGCTGCGTACAAGCGGTACTCGCGAGCAAAAGCGGCGACCGGCCACGGCCAGTTGCGAGGTGCCGCCATCAGCAGCAGATACAGGCTCGGCAGAATCGCCCAGCCCAGCCAGCGCCAGGCGTTGTATTGCTCGGACAACAACAGCAGGCCGTAACGCAACTCCAGCGCCAGCACGCCAATCAGCAGCCAGCAACCGAGCACATGGGCGGCGCTCAACGCGCGCGCCGGCAACATCGACGCCAAGCGGCGCAAGCTGAAGAAATGCACCGCGAACAGCGCCGGCCACGCCAGCCAGCCGAAGTCGGCGGCCGGGTGGTAGCGCGAATGCCAAGCGCCGAGCAAAACCAGCGCCGCCGCCGGAATCAGCAAGGTGCAGAGCAACCCCAGCGCCGGCCACTTCAGACGCAGCGACAAAATCGTCCACAGCGCCACACTGATTGCAGCGACGAACAGCAACAACGCGCCCTGCAGATCCGGCGGAGCAAACCGCAGCACTTCGCTGACCCACGCCAGCATCCACCAGGCAGCACCCCAGACCAGCAGCACCTGCGATAAGCGCTGCAAACTCCAGGCATCAAAAGCAGTGGCATGGTTGCCCAATTGCAAGCGCCACGCACCGATCAGCGCGGCCAGCCCCAGCACCAGCGGTGTCCAGAAGCCGCCATGGGCCAAGGGTTTCAATCCTTCGCTAGACAACGGCCCGAGCCATTCGGGGCCGGCGAGCACAAACGCTGCGCCGCCGATCACCTGCAACAGCAGGCCGAAAACGAAACTCAGACGCTGTTGCAGGTACAGGCTCAGCCAGATGATCAGCAAGCCGCTGGCCGCCCAGACCGCACTCGCGGTTTGCCACGGCAGCACGAACAGCACCGCCAGATTGATCAGCACCAGCCCGGCCAGCAAGATCACCGATAAGCCACGAAGCAAGCGCACATCACCGCGCACCATCTCATCGCGAGCCGCGAGCAGCATGCCGCCGATCAAGGCCAGCCCGATCAGCGACGCACTGAGCAAACCGCTCCAACCGGCGCTGAACACCGCCGCCGATTCTTCGCCGGCACTTTGCAGGCGCAGCAGGAACAACGCGCCGCCCAGCAACTGCACGGCGAACGCGGTAAACAGGAATGTGCGCGATTGAATTCGCAAGCCAACAAACAATGTCGCCAACCCGGCCAACGCCCAACTGATCGCCGTGCCCTGGATGAACAGGAACAACGGTGCCAGCAGATACAGGAACGTCAGGCCCAGACATGCCAGCACTGGCAGACCTTGGCGTTCCCACGGCGATGTCTGCTCAGGCGTAGCCTTGCGCAGTTGAAGGAAACTGAACAGCAGCGCGGCGCCGAGCATCAGCGCGCCCAGCGGTGCGCCGTCGAGCAGGCTGCTCTCGCCGAGCTGCAACTGGCTGAGAAACGCCAGCGCCGAACCCAGTTGCAACAACAAGGCAAAAGCGCGGGCGAACGGCCGATGCTGACGTAAACCAAGCCAGAAAATCCCCGCGCCTTCCACCGCCCACGCTGCAGAAGTCCAGCGCGCATCGAGGCCCAGCGGAATCGCCAGGCTGGCAAAAATCACCCCTAGCGCCAGGCAGGTTTCGCCCAGCAACATCGCGCGTCCACCCATCAGCGCTTTGGCCAGCGTCATGTAGATCATGCCCAGCGCCAGCGCGCTGAAGGCCGCCGCAAATTCCAGATGCTGAACCAAGGCGAACTGCAAACCGAAGCCAATGATCGGCGGGCCGAACAACATGCTGCCGTCGACGTAATCGCCCTTGCGGGCCGACCATTGCAGCAGCGCCTCGCGATCAGCCTCAGCCGGGGCATCGGGCAGGTCGCGCAATTTGCGCCGGGCAAACAGCAGGCCAATGCCGAGGTACATGAGGAAAAACACAATCAGGAACGGCTCGGTACTCCACAGCAGTTCCGGCGTATACGAACGCAGACCCCAGGCGAACCCGATACCGAAGGTGCCGACGAAGCCGATCAGGTTGAGCAGGCGCCAGGCCTTGAACCAGGCGATAGCAAGAATGCCCGCGTTGAGCAGAGCGAAATAGCTGAACAGTGCGACGTGATTGCCTTCGCCTGTAGAGGTGAGAATCGGCGCGGCGAAACCACCGAGTGCCGCCGCTGCCGCCAGCCCCAAGGCATCCTGGGTAATCGCCAGAATCGCCGAAAACACCGTGACGGCCACCAACAGGCCGAGTGCGGCGGACGGATCAAGCAAAGGATGCAGACGCATCGCCGCAAACACCGTCAGGTACAACACCGCGATCCCGGTGCCTTGCAGCATCAATGCATAGTTGCTGTTGCGTCGGCGCAGCCACCAGCCCAGCGCCAGCAGGGCCAACGCCGCTGCCGCAACCCCGGCGTAACGCAACTCGATCGGCACCACCATGCCTTCGGTGGCGTAACGCAGCAAAAACGCCAGGCCGAAAAACAGCAGCACCACACCGACGCGCAGCACTGTATTGCCGCCAAACAGCCAGTTGCGCGCAGCGCTGATGCCGCGCTCGATCAGGTTCGGGCCACGGGGTTCGGCGGGTTTTTGTGGCGGTGCCGCAGGAACCGGTTCGGCGCGCCAGACATCGGCGGGCAGCGGCTGGCTGGTTTCGCGGGCGACGGCGGAGATGGGTTCCAGTTCGGGCGGCAGTTCCCAGATCAGCTCAGGGCTCGGGGCAGCCTGCTCAGCCACGTCGACGGGTGCGGCGACTGGCTCGGCTTCAGGTGGCGGCGCGGGCGCATGCGAGGGCGAACCCTCCAGCACAAACAGCCGCTGAGCCACGCCTTGCAAGGCTTCGCGCACTTGCTCGAGTTGACGCTGTTGCTCCGCCGCCTGCGCGCCCAGACGCGCGATGCGCAGCATCTGGCCGATGACCAGCCCCAGCAGCGCACCCAACAGCGCACCACTGAACGACTCGTCGAGCAGTCCACCGAGCACCAGCCCGATCAACATGAACATCCATTGCATGGTCGATATCCCTAAGCAGCCCCGGGGCGGGGCGAGTCCGGCGATGGCTTCAGTCTAGGCACAAACCGTGTGGGAGCGAGCCTGCTCGCGAAGGCGGATTGTCAGCCAACATTTCTGTTTAAGTCGACGATCGCTTCGCGAGCAGGCTCGCTCCCACAGGGTACGGCGGTGACTGATGCCTTTTAACCGGCGCTCAGTATATCGATCCGGCCCAACAAACGTTGGGCCTTGCGCAGATTTGTCGCGGAAAGTTACTCCAGCGCTTTCCAGATATCCGTGGCGTACTCGCGAATCGTCCGGTCGGAAGAGAACCAGCCCATCCGCGAGGTGTTGAGCACCGCCGAACGCCACCAGTTCTGCGAATCATGCCAGTGCGCATCAACACGCTTCTGCGCTTCCCAGTAGGAGTCGAAGTCGGCGCAGACCAGGAAGCGGTCATAGTCGATCAGCGAGTCGATCAACCCGGTGTAACGCGAGGTATCGTCCGGCGAGAACACACCGCTGCGAATCGCTTGCAGCACATCGTTCAAACGATGGGAGGCGGCGATGTCGGGTACGGCACTGAACTCGTGGTTCTGCTTGCGCGCTTCAACCTGTTGCGCACTGAGACCGAAGATGAACATGTGCTCGGCACCGATGCGCTCGCACATTTCCACGTTGGCACCGTCGAGGGTACCGATGGTCAGCGCGCCGTTGAGACCGAACTTCATGTTACTGGTGCCCGACGCCTCGAAACCGGCGGTGGAAATCTGCTCGGACAGGTCCGCCGCCGGGATGATGCTCTCGGCCAGGCTGACGTTGTAGTTGGGTAGGAACACCACTTTCAGCAGGCCACGCACGGTCGGGTCGTTGTTCACCACCCGAGCGATGTCGTTGGTCAGCTTGATGATCAGCTTGGCCTGGTGATAACTCGCCGCCGCTTTACCGGCGAAGATCTTCACCCGTGGCACCCAATCGACTTCCGGCTCGGCACGAATCGCTTGGTACAACGCCACGGTGTGCAGCAGGTTGAGCAACTGGCGTTTGTATTCGTGGATGCGCTTGACCTGCACGTCGAACATCGCCGCCGGGTTGACCGCAATCCCCAGGCGCTCGTGAATCAGATAGGCCAGCGCCTTCTTGCTGTGCAAACGCTGCTCGGCGAAGGCTTTGCGGAACGCAGTTTTCTCAGCGAACGGCTCGAGCTCGAGCAGGCGTTCTTCGGGATGGTCGAGCACGTCCGGGCCAAGGGCATCGACCAGCATTGAGGTCAGTTCCGGGTTGGCCTGATACAACCAGCGGCGGAAGGTGATGCCGTTGGTTTTGTTGTTGATTCGTTCCGGGTAGAGCTTGTGCAGTTCGGCGAATACGGTTTTGCGCATCAGTTGCGTATGCAGACCGGACACGCCGTTGACGCTGTGCGAACCGAGGAACGCGAGGTTGCCCATACGCACCCGGCGGCCGTTGTCTTCTTCGATCAGCGACACTGCACGTAGCACGTCGAAGTCGTGGATGCCCTTGGCCCGCAACGAGTCGATGTGCTGCGCGTTGATCAGGTAAATGATCTGCATGTGCCGGGGCAGCATGCGTTCCATCAGCCCCACCGGCCAGGTTTCCAGCGCTTCCGGCAGCAGCGTGTGGTTGGTGTACGACAACGTATCGACGGTGACTTGCCATGCCGCGTCCCATGCGACGTCGTAGACGTCGACGAGTTGGCGCATCAGTTCGGCCACGGCGATTGACGGGTGAGTGTCGTTGAGCTGGATCGCCGCGTGATCACCGAGGGTCAGCACCGAGGTGTGCATGTTGCGATGACGGCGCAGCAGATCCTGCAGCGAGGCGGCGACGAAGAAGTATTCCTGCCGCAAGCGCAGCTCTTGCCCGGCTTCGGTACTGTCTGCCGGGTAGAGGACGCGGGAGATACTTTCGGCGCGGGCCACTTCCGCCACGGCGCCCAGGTGGTCACCGGCGTTGAAGCGCTCCAGGTGCAGGTCTTCCATGGCGCGGGCACGCCACAGGCGCAAAGTATTGACGCTCGCCCCGCGCCAGCCGACCACCGGCGTGTCGTAGGCAATCGCCCGCACGGTTTCCGCCGGCGACCAGACCTGACGAGTCTTGCCCGAGGCATCGGTGACGGTTTCGACGCTGCCGCCGAAGCCGATCGGGTACACCACTTCCGGCCGCTCGAATTCCCACGGGTTGCCGAAATCCAGCCAGTGCTCGGTTTGCTCCTGCTGCCAGCCATCGACAATCGCCTGACGGAACAAGCCGTGCTCATAACGAATGCCGTAGCCATGGCCGGCGATGCCGAGGGTCGACATGCTTTCCATGAAGCACGCCGCGAGACGTCCGAGGCCGCCGTTGCCGAGCGCCGCGTCGGGCTCCAGCAGGCGGATGCGCTCAAGATCCACGCCCAGTTCGGTCAACGCTTCACGGGCCACGTCGAGCAGACCGAGGTTGCTCAGGCTGTCATAGAGCAAACGGCCGATGAGAAACTCCAGCGAGAGGTAATACACCCGCTTCTGGCCTTTGCGATAGATCTGCCGGGTGTGGTCCATCCAGTGCTCGACCATGTGATCACGCGCAGCCAGGGCGATGGCTTCGAACCAGTCATGGTCGAAGGCGTGATCGGGGTCTTTGCCCACGGCGTAGGTGAGTTTGGTCAGGACGGCGTCGCGGAATGCGGCCACCTCTGCTTCGCGAACTAGTGGTTCTTGAGTCATCAACAGGACCTCGAGCGAGCGGGAATTTTCTGAGCCTAGACGGTCTGACCGGCGGTAACGGCTCTGGTTCGGCAGTATTTGCGCGGACTGTGCGCCAGTGCGACATAACCTTGGCGGATGAGCCAATGAATGCAGGGGCCGTGCCGTCCTGTCGGGCAAAATGCGGCGGCTGTGAAAATATCCGGCGAAAGGTTGTTCAAAATTCCACCGCTCCCGGTATGATCGCGCGCCCTGATGCATACATGCTTGGTAACTCCCGATGATGAAGCCCAACCTGATCGCCGCCGCCGAGATTGATCGTCTCGATACGTGGGCGAAATACTCGGCACCGATGTGCGGCTCGTGCATGTCCAGTTGTTGCACGCTGCCGGTCGAAGTGAAGATCAAGGACCTGGTGCGCATCGGTGTGGTCGACGAGTTCGAACTGGGCGATCCGCCGAAGAACATCGCCAAGCGTCTGCAGAAGGAAGGTCTGGTCGAGCGTTTCAATCAGAAGTCGGGGATCTTCACCCTCCAGCGCATGAGCAACAACGACTGCTATTACCTGGATCGTAAGAGCCGCCTGTGCACCATTTATGACAAGCGCCCGGACACCTGCCGCAACCACCCGAAAATCGGCCCGCGGCCTGGGTATTGCGCATACAAGCCAAAGGAAGTCGAGCGCGTGCAGAATTTCCGCGCGATCGAGAAGTTCTGATCGGTCTTGAGATTTTCAGCGGCTGACCGGCCGCCATCACTGGCAAGCCAGCTCCCACAATGATTGTGGTCGAACACATATTTTATATACGACCCAAAACCCCGTGGGAGCTGGCTTGCCAGCGATGGGGCCAGCAAAAATATCGTTTAAACCCCAGACAAACAAAAACGCCCCCGGTCTCGCGACCGGGGGCGTTTTCTATTCCAGGGCTGAATTACGCCTTGGCTTTCTTCGCAGCGCGGGTACGCTCGCTTTCGTCGAGGATCTTCTTGCGAAGACGGATCGACTTAGGCGTGACTTCGCACAGCTCGTCTTCCTGGATGTATTCCAGAGCCTGTTCCAGGGTGAAGCGAACAGGTGGGACCAGAGCGATGGTTTCGTCTTTACCCGAAGCACGCATGTTGTCGAGCTTCTTGCCTTTGGTTGGGTTGACACCCAGGTCGTTGTCGCGGCTATTCTGACCAACGATCTGACCGTTGTAGATCTCCTGGCCGTGTTCTACGAACAGCTTGCCACGAGCCTGCAGGGTTTCCAGCGAGTAGGTCAGAGCCTTGCCGGTTTCAACCGAAACCAGAACGCCGTTCTGACGGCCGGACATGTGGCCCGACTTCACTGGAGCGTAACGGTCGAAGATCGAGGTCAGGATGCCAGCACCGTTGGTCAGGGTCAGGAACTGGTTACGGAAACCGATCAGACCGCGAGCAGGGATGTTGTATTCCAGACGAACACGGCCCTTGCCATCCGGCACCATGTTGCTCAGGTCGCCCTTACGCAGACCCATCTCTTCCATGACCTTGCCCTGGGATTCTTCAGGGATGTCGATGGTGACGTTTTCGAACGGTTCCTGCTTCACGCCGTCAACTTCACGGATGATCACTTCAGGACGGCCCAGGGCCAGCTCGAAGCCTTCGCGACGCATGGTTTCGATCAGTACCGAGAGGTGCAGCTCACCACGGCCGGAAACCTTGAACTTGTCAGCCGAGTCGCCTTCTTCAACGCGCAGTGCAACGTTGTACAGCAGCTCTTTGTCCAGACGATCCTTGATGTTACGGGAGGTCACGAACTTGCCTTCTTTACCGCAGAATGGCGAGTCGTTTACCTGGAAGGTCATGGAAACGGTTGGCTCGTCAACGGTCAGCGGCTTCATCGCCTCGACGGTGTTGATGTCGCACAGAGTGTCGGAGATGAACAGCTCGTCGAAGCCGCTGATGCAGACGATGTCGCCAGCTGCTGCTTCGTCAACGTCGATGCGGTGCAGACCGTGGTGACCCATCAGCTTCAGGATACGACCGTTGCGGCGCTTGCCGTCGGCGCTGATAGCGACAACCGGGGTGTTCGGCTTGACGCGACCGCGAGCGATACGGCCAACACCGATAACACCCAGGAAGCTGTTGTAGTCCAGAGCGGAGATCTGCATCTGGAACGGACCGTCACGGTCAACGGCCGGAGGCGGAACGTGGTCGACTACCGCCTGGTACAGCGGAGTCATGTCTTCCGCCATGGCGGTGTGGTCCAGACCGGCAATACCGTTCAGGGCCGAAGCGTAAACAACCTGGAAGTCCAGTTGTTCTTCGGTCGCACCGAGGTTGTCGAACAGGTCGAAGATCTGGTCCAGAACCCAGTCCGGACGTGCGCCTGGACGGTCAACCTTGTTGATCACCACGATTGGACGCAGGCCGGCTTCGAAAGCCTTCTTGGTCACGAAGCGGGTTTGCGGCATAGGGCCGTCTTGAGCGTCAACCAGCAGCAGAACGGAGTCAACCATCGACATCACGCGTTCAACTTCGCCGCCGAAGTCGGCGTGGCCCGGGGTGTCCACGATGTTGATGTGGTAGCCGTTCCAGTTGATGGCGGTGTTTTTCGCCAGAATGGTAATACCGCGCTCTTTTTCCTGGTCGTTGGAGTCCATCACGCGCTCGTCGTTGAGCTCGTTGCGCTCCAGAGTGCCGGATTGACGCAGGAGTTTGTCTACCAAGGTGGTTTTACCGTGGTCAACGTGAGCAATGATGGCGATGTTGCGTAGATTTTCGATCACTTGTGTATCTCGATCAGAGGATTCGGTTTGCTGACAAGTCTTGGCAGCGATTAGCAGTAGTGTCCGGCATGGCCGTTACAGCTTGACGGCGGTGTCGGGGGGCCGGTGACGCAGGCCACAGGCAAACAGCCCCGGGCACTTAGCTCGGTCGATAAACGCGCACATTGGCATGCCCCTCACTGAGCAAATGGTGAGCATGCAGGCGACTCATCACGCCTTTGTCGCAATACAGCAGGTACTGGCGAGTCGGATCCAGCTCCTTGAAACGAGCGTTCACTGCATAGAACGGCATCGTCTGTACTTCCACGCCAGCGAGTTCCAACGGCTCATCCTCGGCGGCATCCGGGTGACGGATGTCGATCACGATCTGGCCGGCCAGTGCCTCGCTGACTTCTTCAATCTGCAAATCCTGGCCCAATTCGTCGATCACCCGATCGATCGGTACCAGTTTGGCGTTGGCGAGCGCACGCTCGAGCACCGCCATGTCGAATTCTTTCTCTTCGTGCTCAACCCGGCCACGCTTGGCTGCGGTCTTGGGGTTGACCGAAATCACGCCGCAATATTCCGGCATGTGCCGGGCAAAATCGGCGGTACCGATCTCGTTGGCGGTGTCGATGATGTCCTGCTTGTGCGCGACGATCAGCGGGCGCAGCACCAGCTTGTCGGTCACGCAGTCGATCACCGACAGGTTCGGCAGCGTCTGGCTCGATACCTGGGAGATCGCTTCACCGGTCACCAGTGCATCGATGTGCAGGCGTTCGGCGATCTCGGACGAGGCGCGCAACATCATACGCTTCAAAACCACGCCCATATGACTGTTATCGACTTTGCCGAGAATTTCGCCCAGCACTTCCTCGAACGGCACACTGACAAATAGCACGCGTTGCGAGCTGCCGTACTTCTTCCAGATGAAGTGCGCGACTTCCATCACGCCCAATTCGTGGGCACGCCCGCCGAGATTGAAGAAGCAGAAGTGCGCCATCAGGCCGCGACGCATGATCTGGTAAGCCGCCACAGTCGAATCGAAGCCGCCGGACATCAATACCAGCGTCTGCTCCAACGCGCCGAGCGGATAGCCGCCGATGCCGTTGTGCTGGCTGTGGATCACGAACAACCGTTTGTCGCGAACTTCGATACGGACTTCGATTTGCGGCGCTTTAAGGTCGATTCCGGCCGCACCGCACTCGCGACGCAGCTTGCTGCCGACGTATTTTTCCACGTCCATCGAGCTGAAGGCATGCTTGCCTGCGCGCTTGCAGCGTACCGAGAAAATCTTCCCGGCCAGCGCATCGCCGTAGTGCTGTTTGCACTTCTCGGTGATGTCGTCGAAGTCGCCCAGCGGGTACTCGTCGATCTGCAAAAAGTGCGCGATGCCCGGCATGCAGGTCAGGCGCTCGCCCATCTCTTTCAAGGCTTTGGGGTCGGTAACACGGGTTTCCAGCTCGAGGTTGTCCCACACGCCGTTCACCACCACGGCCGGGTCCAGGTCACGGAGCACGGTGCGGATGTTCTTGGCCAACTGGCGGATGAATTTCGTCCGGACAGGTCGGCTTTTGATGGTGATCTCGGGGAAGACTTTTACGATAAGTTTCATGAAAACAGCGCGCGAACGGCCAGCCGAAAAAGGGGGGCGCGGATTATAGCGGAAATTGCTCAAGGTTTAACCAGTTAATGTGCAGAAGGTTTTGCTTGCACCAAAACGGGTCATTTCTGGAATTAAACGCAACATTACGGGGCGAGATTTGTCGATTCAGTTGCCTGCGCACCTTAATAAGCGTGAATTTGGGGCAAAAAACCCATGCTGGGGCACTGGCATGCAATTTGCTCCCTTGTGAGGCAGGTTGCCTTGGCAGAGTATTCGCGCCGGCATCACCATTATTAAGGGCATCCACTACCCGCCCTAATTCACCCGGAGGACACTATGTCGAAGTCGGTTCAACTCATCAAAGATCATGACGTCAAGTGGATTGATCTGCGCTTCACGGACACCAAAGGCACTCAGCACCACGTGACCATGCCGGCTCGCGATGCGCTGGATGACGACTTCTTCGAAGTCGGCAAGATGTTCGACGGTTCCTCCATCTCCGGCTGGAAAGGCATCGAAGCCTCCGACATGATCCTGATGCCGGTCGACGAAACGGCCGTACTCGATCCGTTCACCGAAGACCCAACTCTGATTCTGGTCTGCGACATCATCGAACCTTCGAGCATGCAGGGCTACGATCGCGACCCACGTGCGATCGCCAAGCGCGCCGAAGAGCACCTTAAAGCCACCGGTATCGGTGACACCGTATTCGCCGGTCCAGAGCCTGAGTTCTTCATCTTTGACTCGGTGAAATTCAAGTCGGACATCTCCGGCTCGATGTTCAAGATCTACTCCGAGCAAGGTTCGTGGATGTCCGACCAGGACATCGAAGGCGGCAACAAGGGTCACCGTCCAGGCGTGAAAGGCGGCTACTTCCCGGTTCCACCGTTCGACCACGACCACGAAATCCGTACCGCCATGTGCAACGCACTGGAAGAAATGGGTCAGTCGGTTGAAGTTCACCACCACGAAGTGGCAACTGCCGGCCAGAACGAAATCGGCGTCAAGTTCAACACCCTGGTGAAGAAGGCCGACGAAGTTCAGACCCTGAAATACGTTGTGCACAACGTTGCCGACGCTTACGGCCGCACCGCGACCTTCATGCCGAAGCCACTGTACGGCGACAACGGTTCGGGCATGCACGTACACATGTCGATCTGGAAAGACGGCAAGAACACTTTCGCTGGTGAAGGCTATGCCGGCCTGTCCGATACCGCTCTGTACTTCATCGGCGGCATCATCAAGCACGGTAAGGCCCTGAACGGCTTCACCAACCCGGCGACCAACTCCTACAAGCGTCTGGTCCCAGGCTTCGAAGCTCCGGTAATGCTGGCCTACTCGGCGCGCAACCGTTCCGCTTCGATCCGTATTCCATACGTGTCGAGCCCGAAAGCCCGCCGTATCGAAGCGCGCTTCCCGGATCCGGCTGCCAACCCGTACCTGGCCTTCGCAGCACTGCTGATGGCCGGTCTGGACGGTATCCAGAACAAGATCCACCCAGGCGATGCTGCCGACAAAAACCTGTACGACCTGCCGCCTGAAGAGGCGAAAGAGATTCCACAGGTTTGCGGCAGCCTGAAAGAAGCCCTGGAAGAGCTGGACAAGGGCCGCGCGTTCCTGACCAAGGGCGGCGTGTTCTCCGACGACTTCATCGACGCTTACATCGCGCTGAAATCGGAAGAAGAAATCAAGGTTCGCACCTTCGTACACCCACTGGAATATGAGCTGTACTACAGCTGCTGATCCGGTAGCGCTGCGTAAAGTGGCGTGACAAAAGAGGCCTCCTTCGGGAGGCCTTTTTTTTGCCCGGCGCAGTTCATTTACCCTGTGGGAGCGAGCCTGCTCGCGAAAGCGGTGAGGCATTGAAGATGATGGTGACTGATGCGACGCCTTCGCGAGCAGGCTCGCTCCCACAGGAGATCTGTGGTGTCTGAATGATCTTTGAATGTGTCGCCAGTTGGGCCAACCGCCCCACCTGTCCTATGCTGCTACCCATCGTTTCCAACCCCGGTCGATTTCATGGGTCGCATGCTTCTCTACATCCTGCTGCTGATCGCCCTGCCCGCCGCCGCGCAGATCTACAAGTACACCGACGCCAACGGCAACACGGCTTACAGCAATCAGCCGCCGGACGGCGTACAGGCGCAACCGCTCGAGCTGCCACCCCTCAACCGGGTCGAGCCGCAAGCACCGAGTGCGCCGCAGGCACCCACCGCAGAACAACCGCAACCACCGCGCAACGCCTACGACATCCTCGAGTTCGCCGGTCTGCCCACTGACGAGGCGCTGCGCGCCAACAACGGCACCTTCACGGTCAACGTTCTGATCAAGCCTCGTCTGCAACCACCGCATCAACTGAGACTGGTCCTGGACGACGCGCCCTACGGCCAGCCGAGCAACGTGCCGGTTCTGCAATTGATCAACGTTGATCGCGGTGAGCATCGCCTGGCCGTGCAAGTGATCGACGGCCAGACCGTCATCCAGCAGAGCCAGCCTGCGGTTTTCACCGTGCAGCGCGTGCACACGCCATGATCCGTGCCGGACTGATACTCATCCTGGCGCTGATGGCGTCGCCCACCACGGCCGAGGTCTTCACTTATATCGACGCACAGGGCAACCGCGTCTATACCGACCAGCCACGCGCCAACGCCAAGCGAGTGCCGATCGCGACGAGCAATCGCATGGCGGTCCCTGCCAACACCGCAGCGCCGATCACCACGGCGAAAAAATCCGCCGAACCAGCGCCCTTTCATTACGACATGCTGCGCATTCTGATCCCAGAGCCTGATGCCACCCTGCGCAGCAGCGCCGGCGAGCTGATCGTCAGTGTCACCAGCGAGCCCGGCCTGCAAAGCGGCCATCGTTATCGCCTGCTGCTGGATGGCAAGGCCACTGGCGAGCCCGGCGTCAGCCCGGTATTTGCACTGAGCAACATTGATCGCGGCAGCCACAGCCTTTCGATCGAAATCCTCGACGCCGCCGGGCGTACCGTGGAACGCACCGCCAATCAGCCGTTCCACCTGCTGCGCATTTCCCTGGCGCAAAAACGTCAGGCCAAACCCTGTGGCGCCGACGATTACGGCGTGCGCCCGGAATGCCCGCTCAAGGACAAACCGGAAGAGCCGAAAAATCCATTCCTGCGCTTCTTTTAACGTCTGCCAGGCATGCGCACCCTATTGGTGCACTAAACTGCAACTCGCCCACAACCCAACCCATTTTGGTTCGAAACTTCCCGTTTGAGCTGGCTTCGTGCCATACAAACGCGCGTCAATCGCCTGTTTCAGGGCTCAAGCGCTTCTTTTCGGAGCCTTGGTTTGGTTTTTGCATTTTCCCGACAACAGCGCTTTGTTCTCGCGCACGCCTTGCTCCAAAAGGGGTCCAGATGACCATAAGCGACGCTATTCACCGTTTGCTGCTCGACAACCTGACCACGGCGACCATCCTGCTCGACGCCGAACTGCGCCTCGAGTACATGAACCCGGCGGCGGAAATGTTGCTGGCCGTCAGCGGTCAGCGCAGCCATGGCCAGTTCATCAGTGAGCTGTTCACCGAGTCTCCCGAGGCGCTCAATTCCCTGCGCCAGGCGGTTGAGCAGGCGCACCCGTTCACCAAACGCGAAGCAATGCTCACCGCCCTCACCGGCCAGACCCTGACTGTGGATTACGCGGTCACGCCGATCCTGAGCAACGGCGCGACCTTGCTCTTGCTCGAAGTGCACCCGCGTGACCGCCTGCTGCGGATCACCAAGGAAGAGGCGCAGCTATCCAAGCAGGAAACCAGCAAAATGCTGGTGCGCGGCCTCGCCCATGAAATCAAGAATCCTCTCGGCGGCATCCGTGGTGCTGCGCAGCTGCTGGCGCGCGAGCTGCCGGAGGAAAGCTTGCGCGATTACACCAATGTGATCATTGAAGAGGCCGATCGCCTGCGCAATCTGGTTGATCGCATGCTCGGCTCGAATAAATTGCCCTCGCTGGCCATGTGCAACGTTCACGAAGTCCTCGAACGCGTCTGCCAACTGGTCGAAGCCGAAAGCCAGGGCTGCATCACTCTGGTGCGCGATTACGATCCGAGCATTCCCGACGTATTGATCGACCGCGAACAAATGATTCAGGCGGTGCTGAACATCGTGCGTAACGCGATGCAGGCGATCAGCAGCCAGAACGAGCTGCGCCTGGGCCGCATCAGCCTGCGCACCCGCGCCATGCGCCAGTTCACCATCGGCCACATCCGCCATCGTCTGGTGACCAAGATCGAGATCATCGACAACGGCCCGGGCATCCCGGCGGAACTGCAGGAAACCATTTTCTTTCCGATGGTCAGCGGTCGCCCGGACGGTACCGGGCTGGGCCTGGCCATTACCCAGAACATCATCAGTCAGCACCAGGGCCTGATCGAGTGTGAGAGCCATCCAGGCCACACCACCTTCTCGATCTTCCTGCCACTGGAACAAGGAGCCACATCGACATGAGCCGTAGTGAAACCGTGTGGATCGTCGATGACGACCGTTCTATCCGTTGGGTCCTGGAAAAGGCCTTGCAACAGGAAGGCATGACCACCCAGAGCTTCGACAGCGCCGACGGCGTGATGAGTCGTCTGGCCCGGCAGCAGCCGGACGTGATCATTTCCGATATCCGCATGCCCGGTGCCAGTGGTCTGGATCTGCTGGCGCGGATTCGCGAACAGCACCCACGGCTGCCGGTCATCATCATGACCGCTCACTCCGACCTGGACAGCGCTGTCGCCTCCTATCAGGGCGGCGCGTTCGAATATCTGCCCAAACCTTTCGATGTCGACGAAGCCGTTTCGCTGGTCAAGCGGGCCAATCAACATGCGCAGGAGCAGCAAGGCCTGGAAGTTGTGCCAGCCCTGACCCGCACGCCGGAAATCATCGGCGAAGCGCCGGCGATGCAGGAGGTGTTTCGCGCTATCGGCCGCCTGAGCCACTCCAACATCACCGTGCTGATCAACGGCGAATCCGGCACCGGTAAAGAACTGGTCGCCCACGCCCTGCACCGCCACAGCCCACGCGCGGCTTCGCCGTTCATTGCGTTGAACATGGCGGCGATTCCCAAGGATCTGATGGAATCGGAACTGTTCGGCCACGAGAAAGGCGCGTTCACCGGTGCAGCAAACCTGCGCCGCGGGCGCTTCGAACAGGCCGACGGCGGCACGCTGTTCCTCGATGAAATCGGCGACATGCCGGCGGACACCCAGACCCGCCTGTTGCGCGTGCTGGCTGACGGCGAGTTCTACCGCGTCGGCGGCCATGTGCCGGTAAAGGTCGATGTACGCATCATCGCCGCGACCCACCAGAATCTCGAAACGCTCGTCCACGCCGGTAAATTCCGCGAGGACTTGTTCCACCGTCTCAACGTGATTCGCATCCACATTCCACGCCTGTCGGATCGTCGCGAAGACATCCCGACTCTGGCCCGGCATTTCCTCAGCCGCGCCGCGCAGGAACTGGCGGTGGAGCCGAAGCTGCTGAAAAGCGAGACCGAGGAATACCTGAAAAACCTGCCGTGGCCGGGCAACGTGCGCCAGCTGGAAAACACCTGCCGCTGGATCACCGTGATGGCCTCCGGCCGTGAAGTGCACATCAGTGACCTGCCGCCGGAGCTGCTCAACCTGCCGCAGGATTCGGCGCCCGTGACCAACTGGGAACAGGCCCTGCGCCAATGGGCCGATCAGGCTCTGGCCCGCGGCCAGTCGAGCCTGCTCGACAGCGCGGTGCCGGCGTTCGAGCGGATCATGATCGAGACGGCGTTGAAGCACACCGCCGGGCGCCGTCGAGATGCTGCCGTTCTGTTGGGTTGGGGGCGGAACACTCTGACGCGCAAGATCAAGGAACTGGGGATGAAGGTGGATGGTGGGGATGATGAGGAGGGGGAAGAGGGTTAGGTCTCCAGTTCTGCGTTGAACCCATTCGCGAGCAGGCTCGCTCCCACAATTGGAATACGCTTCCCCTGTGGGAGCGAGCCTGCTCCGGGCGGCGTTCCGACGAAGCTTTTTGGGCCAGCATGCACCGCATCAATGCACGATGAACCGGGATCGTGCAGAGCCCGACTCTCATCGCCCTGTTTCCACGTGCTGGAAAAACTCCCGCTTCGAACAACAAAAGCCCCGAATTCCGGGGCTTTCGCATCTCTCAAGATTTTTTTGTTTCAACAGATTAAAACCTGGCACGGCGCCTGCAATGCTTTCTACAGGTGATTCGTTTCACCACCCGTTTCGGGGACCTTGGTACAGGCAGGCCGGGGATTCCCCTCTTTACATCGGGCTCACAGCGCAACGCGGCGAGCCCAACCTTTTGGGATCCTTGGTACAGGCAGGCCGGGGGTTCCCTCTTTATACCGGGCCGACGCGATACGCGAAGCCCACACTTTTGGGAACCCTGATACAGGCAGGTCAGGGATTCCCGCTTTTACACCGCCACTGCGCCCCAACGAATTATTCAAGCCGTGGGCGCTTGGGCCGGTGATGTAACGGCGGGTTCTGCCGCCCCCCGTCATATTTTCGTATTTCCGCTTCCAGCCAATCGAGCATTTTCCCAGGACTTGATTCAAATTCGACGATTGTGCTCAGCCACGCTCGCTCCACCGCATCCGCCTGACTGAAATTTTCCAGAACCCGCCAGACTCGACGCTGTAAAAGCGGGCGCTCAACATGAAATTCGGGCGTGCGACTCAGCGTGCGTATACCGTTCAGCAGCGTACTCCAAGGACCTTCGAAACTATCCCAGAGTCTGGCCTTTTCAGCCGCCTGCGCTTGCGGAAAATTTCGCAACCAGAGCGCTGCCGACCGATCAGTATGTTGCTCTGCGAGCCAAATATCGCTGCCAGTCTTGATACGGGCATGGATCAGACGTCGAAGAGAAGACGGATCGTTTATCGGGTTGCCGTTGAGATTAAATCCCGCTCTGAGCTCAACGGACTCGGGAATCGATTTGATCCGATTGTTTGAAAGATCCAATACTGTCGTTGGAAGTTGCGGGGTAATGCCTTCCGGGAATTTTTCCAGGCCGGTATTAGACAGATCCAGTTCTCGCAACGCGGTCAGTGTCTTGACTGACGGCGCAAAGTGCAGAGGGTTGTCAGCCAGCTTCAATACTTCCAGATGCTTCGGCCCTCTCTCGGAATCAAGCCCGGCTGGCGGCTTGAATATGCCGGTATCTGTCAGATCGAGATATCGCAGCTCGGCCATGTCGGAAACATCGGGGGCGGCTCTCAATACATTGCGCTGCAACTCAAGCACCTGTAAGCGTCGCAAGTCGGACAGCTGACCGACCAACGCCGAAAGATCTCGACCTGCATATGAGCTGCCGAGCTTTAGTACACGCAATTCGTTCATCCCTGCCACAGAAAAATCCGGCCTCAGCGCACATTCTTCCAAATTGAGCTCTCGCAACCCGGCAAGCTTTTTGAATTGTGCAACCAGAGGCGGGTTAACACTCGCGTGGAAATAAATCTGCCCCGACGGCCGGTTTATTGAAGGCGGTCCGAGTGGCGCCGCGATCTTCAGCGATTCAACATTGGGAAATTGAGCCAGAAATATGTGTACATCCGGCTCCCATCCCGCTCGTAGCGTGAGGTCGGAAATGGACCTGAACTGACGTGATGGAAGGTCTCGAACAGGCCACGAATCGAGATCGAGTTCCAGTTTGAAACCCGTCAGCCGCTCATTTTTGTAGACCCGTTCGTCAGGCTCCCCCAACCACTTGTACAGTCGCCGCAGCTTGGCTCCCACGGCACTAACTGCTGTGTAGGAGTCAGAATACTGATTGACCGAAAGCTCCCGAAGCCTGATCTTGCTGTCCAACTCGGAAAACCCGATCTGAACGCGCCTGAGCTCCACGTCTGCAATATCTTTGTCGCCGATCAGAGCAATGAAGTCGTCAGCCTGCTGATCGGTCGCTTCCGGCAGATATTTTTTCACCTGAGCTCGGGTCGCCTGTTCAACAACCAGGCGAGGGTGCCAGAGACCGCTCGCGGCGTCGCGCAGCAGCACCGGACCTGAAGGCAGCAACTCGCTTGGTCGACGGGCCCGGTACAGTCCGGTATGCGGATCAGCAGCAACCATAGCCATGCCGCCGATTTGCAGGTCAGCGTATGTGCGTTTGTTAATAACCCGAAGACCTTCATTGTTGACTGGCGCACGTATTGCGCGACCGTCAGTGACATAGGCAGCAAGCGACACGTCCGGAGCAATCGGCCGTGCATCAAGGGGAGCCGCGTGAACCACTACGGTATGCGACGGCGAGACGGCTTCGATATCGGCACCAATGGATGACGGAGCTGGGCGCAGCAAAGGATCGAGCGAAGCGCCCATCTCGAAGCCACGACGGCCTGGTAAATCCACCAATGCGGTGTCCGGGTCCGTCGGTCGAGCAGGGCTGGCTGGTGTATCGATATCAACGCGGCTACTGCCGCCGCGGGGTGGTTTGACCGGCATGTTTTTCATCCTTGAAGAGCTTCCCCTGCAGGTGCGCAAGGGCAGCTTGTGGTCGGCATCCTGCCGTTTGAGCGTGAGAGCGGACGATAGCGCGCGCTCGCGGTGGCTGGGGGTGGGAAAGGTCAACGGCAGCGGTGGGAAATGCCGTTAAAAAACGTCGGAGGTAACGATGAAGTTCAGATCATTGCTCTCGCAATCGAACTTCCAGCCGCCAGCGGTCATCGACCTCGCTGCCGATCCAGTCACCCTGCAACGGCCGCGCCGCCAGCACCGTCAGCAACAACCCGCCGTCACTCTTGCGCGTGCGCCAATTCACATCCCTGCCGTCGAGCTTGAGCTGGCCCTTTTGCGGCTGACCTTGCGCCTGAAACAGCAATGCGATGGTGCCGTCGATGATCTCGCCATGCAGCTTCGGCTCGTTGTTGAACCACACCACCAAACCGCCATCGGTGACCTCGACGCGCTCCAGCGCGCTCGGATCCGGCGTGGTCAGTCGACCGATCATCAGGCCGATCATCATTCCGACAATGGCCAGCGAACCGATCACTCGCGGGAATAGTTTCGAACGGTTGTCCACAGGCGGCGTAGAATGCCGCTCGTCTTTACCTTCGGAGCCGTGCATGTTTCACGTCATCCTTTTTCAACCAGAAATTCCGCCGAACACCGGCAACGTTATCAGGCTGTGCGCCAATAGTGGCTGCCACCTGCATTTGATCGAGCCGCTGGGTTTCGAGATGGACGACAAGCGCTTGCGTCGCGCCGGTCTCGACTACCACGAATATGCCACGCTGCAGCGTCACGCTGATCTGGCCAGTTGTCTTGAGAGTCTGGGCAACCCGCGGGTATTCGCCTTCACTACCAAAGGTTCACGGCCGTTTCATGATGCCGCATTCGTGCCCGGCGATGCGTTTCTGTTCGGCCCGGAAAGCCGTGGCCTGCCAGCGGACGTGCTCGACGCCCTGCCCGCCGAACAGCGCCTACGCCTGCCGATGCGCGAAGGCTGCCGCAGCCTGAATCTGTCCAACACCGTGGCGGTCGCCGTGTACGAAGCGTGGCGGCAGAACGACTTCAAATAACGCCGCAAAACAAATGTGGGAGCGAGCCTGCTCGCGAATGCGGTGCATCAGTCGACAGATCCGTCTCTGACACGCCCTCTTCGCGAGCAGGCTCGCTCCCACACGGGTGAGGCTGAACCATTATTGAACGGTCGGAGTCTCGCCGCTTTCCTGCATGCGCTGCAGCTCTTGCGCGTACAGGGCGTCGAAGTTCACCGGGGCCAGCATCAGCGCCGGGAACGAGCCACGGGTGACCAGGCTGTCCAGGGTTTCACGGGCATACGGGAACAGGATGTTCGGGCAGAACGCACCCAGGGTGTGGCTCATCGAAGCCGCGTCCAGGTTCTTGATCAGGAAGATACCGGCCTGTTGCACTTCAGCGATGAAGGCCACTTCGTCACCGTTTTTCACGGTAACGGAAAGGGTCAGCACCACTTCGTAGAAATCGCCTTCCAGCGCTTTCTGGCGAGTGTTCAGATCCAGACCGACCGCCGGATCCCACTGCTGGCGGAAGATCGCCGGGCTTTTCGGGGCTTCGAAGGACAGGTCGCGTACGTAGATGCGCTGCAAGGAGAATTGCGGTGCGGTTTCTTCTTCGCTGGCTGCAGTGTTCTGTTGGTCAGTCATCTCAGATCCTTATCGATCTTGGGTCTTTTAGGGAGTGCTGTACGTGGGTGCAGCCATTCAGCCTTTGAGCAGCGCGTCGAGTTTGCCGGCGCGCTCCAGGGCGTATAAATCATCACAACCACCGATGTGCTTTGCGCCGATCCAGATCTGCGGCACGGAGGTGCGTCCGGCCTTTTTGGTCATTTCGGCACGCAGCTGCGGCTTGCCATCGACCTTGATCTCTTCGAAGGCCACGCCTTTGCTGGCGAGCAGATGCTTGGCGCGCGAGCAGTAAGGGCAGTAATCGCTGGAATAGACGATGACGTCGCTCATATCACTTCACCAACGGCAGGTTGTCGCCTTTCCAGCTGGAAATCCCGCCGGACAGCTTGGCCGCGGTGAAGCCGGATTTCATCAGCTCGCGGGCGTGGGTGCCGGCGGTCTGGCCAAGGGCATCGACCAGAATGATGGTCTTGGCCTTGTGCTTTTCCAGCTCGCCGACGCGGGCAGCCAGTTTATCTTGCGGGATGTTCACCGCGCCAACGATGTGGCCAGCGGCATAATCCTTGGCCGGACGGATGTCCACCACCACGCCTGCATCTTTATTGACCAGTGCGGTCAGTTCGCCAGTGCTCAGGCTTTTACCGCCGCCCTGCATCGTGTGCGCCAGCAACAGAGCCAGCAGTACGACGAAGATACCGACAAGAATGTAGTGGTTAGTGGCAAATTCAATCAGGTGAGCAACCATCGAAGGAGGTTCCAGGGCGTTAAAATGTCGGCCAGTATACACAGCCACTATGGTCGGCCAAACCCCGTCCGGCGGTGACGCGGTCGGAACTTCGCTTTAAACTCCAACTCCGTTTTCCATCGCCCTCTTCTTTATCAGCCACGAGTGGATTCCATGACGACTACGCCCAAACCTTTGGTCCTGATGATTCTCGACGGCTTCGGTCACAGCGACAGCCCCGAATCCAATGCCGTGTTCGCGGCGAAGAAACCTGTGCTGGATCGGTTGTGGGCCACGGTGCCGAACGGCTTGATCTCGGGCAGCGGTATGGACGTCGGCCTGCCGGACGGGCAGATGGGCAACTCCGAAGTCGGCCATATGAACCTTGGCGCCGGGCGCGTGGTGTATCAGGACTTCACCCGCGTGACCAAAGCGATCCGCGACGGCGAGTTTTTCGAGAACCCGACCATCTGCGCCGCTGTCGATAAAGCCGTGGCCGCCGGCAAAGCCTTGCACTTTATGGGGCTGCTGTCCGATGGCGGCGTGCACAGCCACCAGGATCACCTGATCGCCATGGCCGAACTGGCCTTCAAGCGCGGCGCGGAAAAAATCTACCTGCACGCCTTCCTCGATGGCCGCGACACGCCGCCGAAAAGCGCTGCTTCGTCGATCGAACTGCTCGACGCGACTTTCCAGGCACTCGGCAAGGGCCGCATCGCCAGCATCATCGGCCGCTACTTCGCCATGGACCGTGACAACCGCTGGGATCGCGTCGCCCAGGCCTACAACCTGATCGTCGACGGCAATGGCGAATTCAACGCCGCCACCGCTCAGGAAGGTCTTGAAGCTGCCTACGCCCGGGGCGAAAGCGACGAATTCGTCAAAGCCACTTCTATCGGCGAGCCGGTGAAAGTCGAGGACGGCGATGCTGTGGTGTTCATGAACTTCCGTGCCGACCGCGCCCGCGAGCTGACCCGCGTGTTCGTCGAAGACGATTTCAAGGAATTCGCGCGCGCCCGCCAGCCAAAACTGGCCGGTTTCGTCATGCTGACCCAGTACGCCGCAAGCATTCCGGCACCGTCGGCCTTCGCCGCCGGCAGCCTGGAAAACGTCCTCGGTGATTACCTGGCGAAAAACGGCAAGACCCAGCTGCGCATCGCTGAAACCGAGAAATATGCCCACGTGACCTTCTTCTTCTCCGGCGGTCGCGAAGAACCGTTCCCGGGCGAAGAGCGCATCCTCATCCCGTCGCCGAAAGTCGCTACCTATGACCTGCAGCCGGAAATGAGCGCGCCGGAAGTCACCGACCGCATCGTCGACGCCATCGAAAACCAGCGCTACGACGTGATCGTGGTCAACTACGCCAACGGCGACATGGTCGGCCATAGCGGCGTATTCGACGCGGCGGTGAAAGCGGTCGAGTGCCTGGACACCTGCGTCGGTCGCATCGTCGAGGCGCTGGAAAAAGTCGGTGGCGAAGCGCTGATCACGGCCGACCACGGCAACGTCGAGCAAATGGCCGACGAATCCACCGGTCAGGCGCATACCGCGCACACCACCGAGCCGGTGCCGTTCATCTACGTCGGCAAACGCGACCTGAAAGTGCGCGAAGGCGGCGTGCTGGCGGACGTGGCACCGACCATGCTGATGCTGCTGGGCCTGGAAAAACCGGCGGAGATGACTGGCACTTCGATCCTCGTATAAACACTGATAATCCCTGTGGGAGCGAGCCTGCTCGCGAATACGGTGGATCAGTCGACAGCGATGTCGCCTGACACACCGCTTTCGCGAGCAAGCCCGCTCCCACATTGGTTTTGCGGTGTTTTTCTGTCCAGTTATCACACAGCCCCAATTGGGCGTTTTTTTTGCAGCCTCGGGCGGGCATACTAGGCCGTCCCTTACCCTGGTGCCGCCCGCCCCTATGCTTCGCGTCCTGATTGCCCTTGCTCTGACCTGTCTGCTCCAGCCGGCCTTCGCCGACGAGCGCGCGCAAACCCAACAGCAGTTGGAGGCCACGCGCCAGGATATCGCCGAGCTGAAAAAACTCTTGGGCAAGCTGCAGGAAGAAAAGTCCGGCGTGCAGAAAGAGCTCAAGGGCACCGAAACCGAGATGGGCAAGCTGCAGAAGCAGGTCGACGCGCTGCAGAAAGAATTGCAGAAAAGCGAATCCGAGCTGCAGCGGCTCGATGCAGAGAAAAAAAAACTCCAGAGCGCGCGCACTGAACAGCAGCGACTGATCGCCATTCAGGCCCGAGCGGCCTATCAGAACGGTCGCCAGGAATACCTCAAGCTGCTGCTCAACCAGCAGAATCCCGAGAAATTCGCCCGCACCCTCACCTATTACGACTACCTGAGCCAGGCCCGCCTGGAGCAGTTGAAGAACTTCAACGAAACCCTGCGCCAACTGGCCAATGTCGAAAAAGACATTGGCCTGCAGCAGGCGCAGTTGCTGGTGCAGAAAAGCGACCTCGACACTCAGCGCGAAGCACTCGAGAAGGTCCGCAAGGAACGCCAGCAGGTTCTCGCCAAGCTAAATGACGACGTGAAAGCCCGCGATCAGAAACTGGCCGCCCGCGAGCAGGATCAGGCAGACCTGTCTAAAGTCCTTAAAACCATCGAAGAAACCCTGGCCCGCCAGGCTCGTGAGGCAGAAGAAGCGCGGCAGAAAGCGCTGATCGCCCAGCAGGAAGCGGAAAAAAAGCGTTTGCGTGAGGCGCAGGCTGACAACAGCGACGCCCCACGAAAACCCGCCAGATCAAGCCCCGGCGCGCTGGTATCGAGCAGCGGCGAGACCTTTGGCGGGCCTTTTGCTGCAACCCGGGGAAAACTTCCGTGGCCGGTTGATGGTCGATTACTCGCACGCTTCGGTGAAAGCCGTGGCGACGACGCCCGCACCAAGTGGGATGGGGTGATGATCAGCGCCTCCGCCGGCAGCCAGGTGCATGCCGTACATGGTGGGCGCGTGGTGTTTGCCGACTGGCTGCGCGGTGCCGGGTTGCTGGTGATCCTCGATCACGGCAACGGTTTTCTGAGTCTTTACGGTCACAACCAGACGCTGCTCAAGTCGGCGGGTGATGTGGTCAAGGCTGGCGAGTCGATTTCCACTGTCGGTAACAGTGGCGGTCAGGACACGCCAGCGCTGTATTTCGCAATTCGTCAGCAGGGTCACCCGAGTGATCCGGCGCAATGGTGTCGTGCGCAAGGATAAGCGCACCATCTAATTCAGGAGTTCGTTCGACATGCTGCATTTGTCCCGCCTTACCTCGCTGGCCCTGACGATCGCTCTGGTGATCGGCGCGCCTCTGGCGTTCGCCGCGCAACCGGCCCCGACTGTCGCTCCGGCAGGCACTGCCGCGACCGCCAAGGCGCCGCTGCCGCTGGAAGAGCTGCGCACCTTCGCCGAGGTCATGGACCGGATCAAAGCCGCGTACGTCGAGCCTGTGGACGACAAGACCCTGCTGGAAAACGCGATCAAGGGCATGCTCAGCAACCTCGATCCGCATTCGGCCTACCTCGGCCCGGAAGACTTTACCGAACTGCAGGAAAGCACCAGCGGTGAATTCGGCGGCCTGGGCATCGAAGTCGGCGCCGAGGACGGCTTCATCAAGGTTGTCTCACCGATCGACGACACCCCGGCGTCGAAGGCCGGCATTCAGGCTGGCGACTTCATCGTCAAGATCAACGGCCAGCCAACCCGCGGCCAGACCATGACCGAAGCCGTCGACAAGATGCGCGGCAAGATCGGCCAGAAAATTACCCTGACCCTGGTTCGCGATGGCGGCACGCCGTTCGACGTGACCCTGGCCCGTGCAGTGATTCAGGTGAAAAGCGTCAAGGCGCAGCTGCTGGAATCGGGCTACGGCTATATCCGTATCACCCAGTTCCAGGTCAAGACCGGCGAAGAAGTCTCCAAGGCGCTGACCAAGCTGCGCAAGGACAACGGCAAGAAGCTCAACGGCATCATTCTCGACCTGCGCAACAACCCGGGTGGCGTGCTGCAATCGGCGGTGGAAGTGGTCGACCACTTCATCACCAAAGGCCTGATCGTCTACACCAAGGGCCGCATTGCCAATTCCGAGTTGCGCTTCTCCGCCACCGGCAAAGACGAGAGCGAAGCGGTGCCGATGGTCGTGCTGATCAACGGTGGCAGTGCCTCGGCTTCGGAAATCGTCGCCGGCGCCCTGCAGGACCAGAAGCGTGCCGTGGTCATGGGCACCACCAGTTTCGGCAAGGGCTCGGTGCAGACCGTGCTGCCGCTGAACAACGACCGCGCGCTGAAGATCACCACCGCGTTGTATTTCACGCCGAACGGCCGCTCGATCCAGGCTCAGGGCATCGTGCCGGACATCGAAGTGCGCCGCGCGAAGATCACCAACGAAGCCGACAGCGAATACTTCAAGGAAGCCGATCTGCAAGGTCACTTGGGCAACGGCAACGGCGGCGCCGACAAACCGAGCGGTTCCGGCGGCAAGGCCAAAGCGATGCCGCAGGATGACGATTACCAGCTGGCCCAGGCCCTGAGCCTGCTCAAAGGCCTGAGCATCACCTCCGGCCGCTGAGGATGTTGCTCCGCGCACTCTGCGTCCTGTTGTGCTGTCTGGCGGGTTTTGCCCAAGCAGAGCCCGCCAGCTCCTCGCCGCACAAAGCCTACCTGACATTGATCATCGATGACCTGGGGCAGAACCTGCCCCGGGATCGTCGCGTGCTCGCGCTGCCCGGCCCGGTCACGGCAGCGATCATGCCTGATACCCCACACGCCACCGAATTTGCCCGCGAAGCCCATCGCGCCGGCAAGATCGTCATCCTGCACATGCCCATGGACCCGGCCACCGGGCCGTACGCCTGGCATCCCGAACTGCCCATCGAAGAGCTGCAGAAACGCCTGAATGCCGCGTTTGAAAAAGTCCCGTTCACCGCCGGCATCAACAATCACATGGGCAGCCGCATGACCGCGCAGCCTGCGGCGATGGCGTGGTTGATGGGCGAATTGCAGCGTCGGCACAAGTTCTTCGTCGACAGCCGCACCAGCGCGCAGACCGTCGCAGCGCAGCAGGCGCAGAAAATCGACCTGGCCAGCGTTTCCAGAGACGTGTTTCTCGATGATGAGCGCACCGAAGCGGCCATTGCCACTCAGCTACAGACTGCGATCGCCCTGGCGCACAAACAGGGTTCAGCAGTGATGATCGGCCATCCGTACCCGCAGACCCTCGCGGTGCTGGAGCGCGAATTACCCAAGCTCAAAGCGCAGGGCATCGACTGGATCGATATCCGGCAGATGATCAGCGTGCGCAGCAATCGCGCCATGGCCGGGCATGGCAAGGACGGCGTTTACCGGTAAAACCCTGTGACGCTGGCACATACATAGTTACCACCCGATAACCCTCCCTGTTTCCGATAGTGCGACCTGCAATAGGTCGCGACGCCCTCGCGTCGCTTTCAACTATCAGGAATCATCATGACTATCGAAGACAATATCGCAGCGCTGCCACGGCAAATGGAACCGATCATCCAGGACAACCTGCTGATCAACTTCACCACGGAGTTCAATCGGGTCTGGAGCAGCAACGGCTCGAAAGCGAAACCCGCCACCTTCTGGCGCCCTGCCCCCGCTCCGGATGCACTGCCGGGCTATTTCCCGCTGGGCGATATGCTGATCCCCGGCGATGCCAATATCAACGGCGAAGTAGTCGCGGCCGTGGTCTGCGAGAGGGATTTGAAAGGAGTCGAAAACGCCAGAGGCAAGGCACTGGCGCGTCCGATCGATTTTGAACTGGTCTGGAAAGAAACCGGGGCGCCCAATGTTGCGCGCCTGTCGATCTGGCGCCCTTTGGCACCTGTCGGTTACGTCGCCTTGGGACAAGTCTGCACCACCGATCATTGCAAACCTTCGCTCAACTCAGTGCGTTGCGTCAGGGTCGACCTCGTCGTCGCGGCGAACCTCGGCGAGTTGATCTGGAATGACAAAGGTAGCGGCGCCAAAATGAGTTTCAGTGCCTACACCATCGAACCGCCGACTGCGGCAGCAGGCGAAATCCTGTTTGCAGCGGGCACATTCGCCGGCATTCAGGGCTACAGCAAGCCTGCGGCACCTTCATCGGCGTACGCGTTGCGCATGCAGATCCCTGTGCAACTGAGCGAACCACCGCAGGTTCCGGTTCTCGGTGGCTATGCCAAGCCAGCCGAAAGCGAACCCGCCACAGTCACACATGTTGCCCGCCTGCCTTGGTTCGCGGTGCGAGACCATGCGCATCCCGGTGAGCAGTTTCGCAACTCACCTTACTACGCACTCAAGAGGACCGACCAATACGTGCTCATCGGTTATGAGCGCAATGAGGCAGACACATACCGCGCGAGAAAATGGACTGCGCCGCGCGCGCAGAGCGCCGTGACGATGCGGATGTTCCATAGCTTCACCGCGATGGAAATTGTAAAAGCCTGGCCATCCGCGCCTCTGAGCGACATCCGCATGACCAGATTCTCGGCTTGCCTGCCGAAGGCCCTGACCCACACTGAAGCGTCTTCCAACGGCTGGCACGAGCTGCGACCGCAGATCGTGATTGCCATGGTGCCAAAACAATCAGCCGTAGCGGTCTATCAGATGCAAAGCCATTACGAACTGGTGAGGGAAGACGGTACTCAAGTGGCGGTCGATTTCGGCTATACCGACGACTCCAGCGTTCTGCTGACGCAATACCCGCCGCAATCCATCGAGTCAGTCAGTTCGTGCCCATCGCTGACGTCGGATATCCCCGCTGAGACAGGCATCGACAGCACCAGCGTAGAAGCGCTGCCATCGCCTGATCTGGATGTGGTCACAGATAGCGCGCCATGATTTCATCGACCACGCCTTCCTTGCGCAACTGATCCAGCGCGGTCTGCAACCTGGCGACGACGTCATCGGAAACATCCTTGTTCAGCGCCAGGTACAACTCGGCGCTGTTGAAGCGCAGCACGGTCTTCAGGCCGGTCACGCCATCCTGCCGTGCCAGATAACGGCCGGCAGGATCACCCGTGGCCCACAGATCGATCTGGCCATTGAGCAGCTTTCTAGCGTTGTCCTGATCGCGCAGCACCACCACCGGTTTGAGGCCTTGCTTGGTGAGTGTCTCGGCAATCGCATCCCCTTTGTAGGCGCCGATCTTGTATTTGCGCGCATCATTGAGGGTTTCGAGGGTGATCTTGCTGTCAGACTTGGCCAGCAGGATCCAGTCGTCCGGGCCGATTGGGCCGACCCATTTGAACAGTCTTTCGCGATCGGGCAGGCGCGCCATGACGAAGGCCCCGTAGCCGGGATTCTCCAGGGCGAGTTTGTAGACACGCTCCCAGGGGAAACGCAGGGTCAGGCTGTAAGTGAGGCCGGCGCGCTGGAACATCTCGCGAACGATGTCCGTGGCAATGCCGTTGATGTTGTCGCCCTGGGCGAAATTCTTGCCGTTCTTCGCCATGTTGTACGGCGGGAAGTTCTCGGTGAGCAGCACCAGATCGGTGTCGGGACTGGTTTCGGCCCGGGCATTGCTGATGAACAACAACGAGGCGCTGGCGAGAACAACAAGCAGGCGTTTGATCATGTCGGGCTACCGGAATCCATGGCGTGCCCAAGAGTGCCTTGGGCGCGCCATGCTGTCCACTGGCCTGTACGCTTTAGCGCATGACGATGCCGCGATGCGACATGTAGGCCTTGGCTTCCTGCACGGTGTATTCGCCGAAGTGGAAAATACTTGCCGCCAGCACCGCACTGGCATGGCCTTCGAGAATGCCGTCAGCCAGATGCTGGAGGTTGCCGACGCCACCGGAAGCGATCACCGGAATGCCCAGCGCGTCGCTGATGGCGCGGGTCACGCCGAGGTCAAAGCCGTTTTTCATGCCGTCCTGATCCATGCTGGTCAGCAGGATCTCGCCGGCACCGAGGCCTTCCATTTTCTTCGCCCACTCGACCGCGTCGAGGCCGGTTGGCTTGCGCCCGCCGTGTGTGAAGATTTCCCAGCGCGGGGTTTCGCCGGGGCCGGAGACTTTCTTGGCGTCGATGGCGACGACGATGCACTGCGAGCCGAAATGCTGCGCGGCTTCGCCCACGAATTCCGGGTTGAACACGGCAGCAGTGTTGATCGACACCTTGTCCGCGCCGGCATTGAGCAGGTTGCGGATGTCCTGCACGGTACGCACGCCACCGCCGACGGTCAGCGGGATGAACACCTGACTGGCCATGCGCTCGACGGTATGCAGCGTGGTGTCACGGCCATCGACGCTGGCGGTGATGTCGAGAAAGGTAATCTCGTCGGCGCCCTGCTCGTCGTAGCGACGGGCGATTTCCACCGGGTCACCGGCGTCGCGGATGTTCTCGAACTTCACACCTTTGACGACCCGGCCGTTGTCCACGTCCAGGCAAGGGATGATGCGCTTGGCTAACGCCATAAGACTTAATCTCCGATTAAGAAGCTTCAAGCTTCAAGCTGCAAGAAAGGGCGGATTGCGGTCGCGCTTCTAACTTGCAGCTCGCAGCTTGCAACTTGAAGCTGCTTTTATCTGGCCGCGTAGCCATCACAAAAAGCTTGAGCCTCTGCAACATCCAAAGTGCCCTCATAGATCGCGCGGCCCGTGATCGCGCCGATGATGCCCGGTGCCTTGGCGTCGAGCAGCGACTTGATGTCACCCAGGTTATGGATGCCGCCGGAAGCGATCACCGGAATCCTGGTGGCAGCGGCCAGCGCAGCGGTGAACGGTACGTTGCAGCCCTGCATCATGCCGTCTTTGGCGATGTCGGTATAAACGATCGAGGACACGCCGTCGGCTTCGAACTGCTTGGCCAAGTCAATGACCTGCACGGTGCTGATCTCAGCCCAGCCGTCGGTGGCGACGAAACCGTCTTTCGCATCCAGACCGACAATGATCTTGCCCGGAAACGCACGGCAGGCTTCAGCAACGAACGCCGGATCTTTTACGGCTTTGGTGCCGATGATCACGTAGCTCACGCCGGCTTTGACGTAATGCTCGATGGTTTCCAGCGAACGGATGCCGCCACCGATCTGGATCGGCAGGGTCGGGTAGCGCTTGGCGATCGCGGTGACCACTTCGCCGTTGACCGGCTGGCCTTCGAAAGCGCCGTTCAGGTCGACCAGATGCAGACGACGGCAACCGCCCTCCACCCACTTGGCAGCCATGCTCACCGGGTCATCGGAGAACACCGTGGAATCTTCCATGCGGCCCTGGCGCAGACGTACGCAGGCACCGTCCTTGAGATCGATAGCGGGGATAATCAGCATGCTTTTTCCTTCGTCAAAAGAGCGGCAAGCTGCAAGCCATAAGCTGCAAGCGCGCACGCGCGTCTATCTCTTGCAGCTTGCAGCTTGACGCTTGCCGCTGCTCTTAATTTTTTTCGAGCGCCCACAGGTCGCTTTCGATGCTTTCAAACCGTTCCTTGAGGTGGGTCTGCACATCGAAAATCGCCCTGTTGTAATAGTGCGGAGCAATCTCACGGGTAAACAGCTCAAGAATTTCCGCCGCCTCGAACGAACCCAGGTCCAGTTCGAAACGATCCTCCATGAACCGCTGAATCTTGCGATTGGCCTCGCTCTCCTGCTCGGGAGAGAGGGTCAGAATCGGCGGCTTGGACTTCTTGACGGCCATTTACCAGCGACCGTCCCACGCGGCGAAGTTCTGCAGCAATTGCAGGCCATGGGTATGGCTTTTCTCCGGGTGGAACTGCACGGCGAAACGCGAGCCATCGGCCAGCGCTGCGGCGAAGTCGACACCGTAATGACCGCTGCCCACCACCTGCCGCGCATTGGCGGCGGCGATGTAGTAGCTGTGCACGAAGTAGAAACGCGCCAGATCCGGGATGTCATGCCACAGCGGGTGACTGATGGTCTGCTTCACCTCGTTCCAGCCCATGTGCGGGACCTTCAGGTGCTCGCCGTCTTCGTGCAGATCCTTGCCGAAGAACTTCACCGCGCCCGGAAACAGGCCGATGCAGTCAACGCCTTCGTTCTCTTCGCTGCTGTCGAGCAAGGCTTGCATACCGACGCAGATGCCGAGGAACGGCCGATCCTGGCTGACCTCACGGACCAGCGAATCGAAGCCGAGGCGACGGATCTCCGCCATGCAATCGCGAATTGCGCCAACGCCCGGGAAGACCACGCGGTCGGCTTCGCGAATCACGTTCGCGTCGCTGGTAATCAGCACCTTGCCGGCGCCGACGTGCTCAAGCGCTTTGGCCACCGAGTGCAGATTGCCCATGCCGTAGTCGATAACTGCAACCGTCTGCATTACAGAACGCCTTTGGTCGATGGCATTTGCCCGGCCATGCGCTCGTCCAGCTCAACGGCCATGCGCAGCGCGCGGCCGAAAGCCTTGAACACGGTTTCGATCTGGTGGTGAGTGTTGGTGCCGCGCAGGTTGTCGATGTGCACGCTGACCAGCGCGTGGTTGACGAAGCCCTGGAAAAACTCCTGGAACAGGTCGACGTCGAAACCGCCGACGGTAGCGCGGGTGTACGGTACGTGCATCTGCAGGCCGGGGCGACCGGAGAAATCGATGACCACACGCGACAGTGCTTCATCGAGCGGCACGTAGGCATGGCCGTAGCGACGGATGCCTTTTTTGTCGCCGATGGCTTTGGCGAACGCCTGGCCGAGGGTGATACCGACGTCTTCCACCGTATGGTGGTCGTCGATATGCAGATCGCCCTTGCATTCGATATCCAGGTCGATCAACCCGTGACGGGCGATCTGATCCAGCATGTGCTCAAGAAAAGGTACACCGATATCGAATCGGGCCTTTCCGGTGCCATCAAGGTTGATCGAGGCTTTGATCTGGGTTTCCAGAGTGTCGCGCTCGACAGACGCCTTACGTTCGGCCATCACCAGCTCCGCAAAATCATTGGGCGAAAAAGGCAGCCATTATAGGCACGCAGGAGGCAAACAGAAACACGAGAGGTGAGATGCCTGACGGATAGAACGCCCGGCTGTCGCGGGTAGACATGTCCATACAAGCCAGTACAGGCATGCCATAAACAAATGTGGGAGCGAGCCTGCTCGCGAATGCGGCACGCCAGCCAACATGGATGTCGACTGGTGCTCCGTCTTCGCGAGCAGGCTCGCTCCCACAGGTTCGGTGTTTATTCAGCTAACACCTTAGTGAAACAGTACCGCCGTCTTCTGCAGGGTCACCCACACACCCCACGCCAACGGAATACCCACCACCAGCCACGCAGCGATCGCCAGAGGCTTGGTGCCCGGCGCCGCTTTCCACTCCAGAACGGTGCTGGCATCGGCACCCGTGTCGTGGCCCAGCGCCTGTTCGGCAGCCAGTTCGGCGTCGGTCATGAAGTACTTGTCGGCCACCGGGCGCACCATCAGGTTGCACAGGAAGCCCAGCACCAAGAGGCCTGCGAGGATGTACAGAGTGATGTCGTAAGCAGCTGCGCGTTCCACGCCGATGCTCAACTGATATTCACGCAAGTAGTTCACCAGCACCGGACCGAGCACGCCGGCGGCGGCCCAGGCAGTCAGCAGACGACCGTGGATTGCACCCACCATCTGCGTACCGAACAGGTCAGCCAGATACGCCGGCACTGTGGCAAAACCACCACCGTACATCGACAGGATGATGCAGAACGCCGCCACGAACAGCGCAACGTTGCCCAGATGGCCCATGTTCGGAATCAGCGCGTACAGGGCAAAACCCAGCGCGAAGAACACGAAGTAGGTGTTCTTGCGGCCCAGGTAGTCCGAGAACGAGGCCCAGAAGAAGCGGCCACCGATGTTGAACAGGCTCAGCAGACCAGTGAAGCCCGCTGCGATCGCCGCGATCGAGGCCAGTTGGCCAGCGTCGAGTTGACCGAACGGCACATCGACGCCCAGCAGTTTGCCGCCGAACACTTCCTGCAACAGTGGCGAAGCCATGCCGAGGATACCGATACCCGCCGACACGTTCAGGCACAGCACCAGCCATACCAGACGGAATTGCGGAGTTTTCCACGCTACATTCACGTGAACGTGACGGTTGGTGATCATCGCGTTGGAAGCTTTCTTCGCCGGAGCGGTCCAGCCTTCAGGTTTCCAGCCGGTAGGCGGTACGCGGTAGGACAATGCGCCACCGATCATGAACACGAAGTAGATGGCCGCCATGGCCACGAAGCTCTGCCATACGCCCACGCCTTCCGGCGAAGCGAAGTGGCTCATCAGTGCAGTCGCCAATGGTGCGCCGACCATCGCGCCGCCACCGAAGCCCATGATCGCCATGCCGGTCGCCATACCGCGCTTGTCCGGGAACCACTTGATCAGGGTCGACACCGGCGAGATATAGCCCAGGCCCAGACCGATACCGCCGATCACGCCCGAGCCGATCCACATCAGCCAGATCTGGTGGGTATAGATACCCAGCGCGGAAATCAGCAGACCGCCACACCAGCACAAGGCCGATACAACGCCAGCCTTGCGTGGACCGGCGTGTTCCAGCCAGCCACCCCAGATCGCTGCCGAGCAGCCGAGGAAGATGAAGAACAGCGTGTAGATCCAGCCGAGCATGGAGATCGGCCAGTCGCAGTTCGACGAAAATACCTGTGCGATGAAGCTCATGTCCGGCGCGCAAGCCACCGGCGCGGTAACGCCGAGTGCCTTGGACAGCGGCAACCAGAACACCGAGAAGCCGTAGGCCATGCCGATGCACAGGTGAATGGCCAAAGCGGCCGGTGGAACCAGCCAGCGGTTGAAACCGGGCTTGGCGATGATGCGTTCCTTGGACAGGAACGCAGGCTGGTCGGCTTTGAGGCCGTCCGCCGTGATGCTCGTGCTCATTGTGTATCCCCCAATTGTTAGTATGGTTCGCCAGCCACTGCTCACCCTCGGCCTTATGCACGCAGGCATGACCGTTTTCTTAGGTGAAGCTCCTTGAAGGCGCGACGTTAAGTCGCAGACGGGCGGACGAACTGGCGAAGGTTACCATTCTCAGGTGACAGAAAAACCAAACTGATATCACCTTTTTTCAAGTCATCTGTTCTCGTACGACTCGGGAAGCCGCGAACCCCGCGTCTGCAAAGGCACCACGACGTTTGCTACTTGTCCCATTTGTGCGTGCGAAAAATTACCTGTCGCGTTGGAATGGCTGAACCGCCGGTGAACCAAGCGCAGAAAATAGCATCGCAAACGGGGGCCGAATTGCGCTGTCTGGTGCCCGCCGGGCATCCTCAAGCGCAGGGACCAATGGCAAAGTTGCAGGTACCGCTACCGACCCTCGGCGGATGACGCCACACCGAACCGGGTGCTCGCAGCGCTATACTCCCCGGCCATATGACCAATTCGACTAACTACAAGGACTCGCCCATGAAAGCGTTCGGCAAAATCCTGGGTCTGGTACTTCTCGGGCTGTTGCTGATCATTGTGGCGGCAGGTTTTGCCCTGACCCACCTCTTCGATCCCAACGACTACAAAGACGAGATCCGCCAGATAGCCCGCGACAAGGCCCACATCGAGCTGACGCTCAATGGCGATATCGGCTGGAGCCTGTTCCCGTGGCTCGGCCTGGAATTGCACGAGGCCAGCGTCGCCACCCTGGCCAAACCTGCCGAACCGTTTGCCGACTTGCAGATGCTCGGCCTGTCCGTGCGCGTGCTGCCGTTGTTGCGCCGCGAAGTGCAGATGAGCGACGTGCGCGTCGAAGGCCTCAACCTGCGCCTGAACCGTGACAAGAACGGCCACGGCAACTGGGAAGACATCGGCAAGGTGCCTGTGGCGCCGGGCTCGACGCCACCCGCCACAGCGGGCGCGACCGCCAGCGAGCCGACCGTCGCCGTGGAAAAACCGGCGCAACCGATCCGCCTCGACATCGACAGCCTGACCGTCAACAACGCCCGCGTTGAATACACTGATGAGCTGACCGGCAAGCAGTTCAGTGCCGAAAGCATTCAACTGAGCACCGGTCCGGTACACGATTCGACCAATATCCCGGTGAAAGCCACCGCGTTCCTTGGCACCAATCAACCGGTGCTGCGCGTGCGCACCGAGCTCAACGGCGAGCTGCGCTTCGAGCGCGCCCTGCAGCGCTACAAGTTCGAGGACCTGAAGCTGACCGGCGAGCTCGCTGGCGATCCGCTGCAAGGCAAGACCATGACCTTCTCCGCTCAGGGCCAGTTATTGCTGGACAAGGCAGCGAACGTCGCCGAATGGACCGGCATCAAGATCTCCGCCAACCAGTTGCGCGCCCTGGGCGAGCTGAAAGCCAACGACCTCGACAAGACGCCACAGATCAGCGGCGGCATTTCCATTGCCCAGTTCGATCTGGCGAAATTCGTCGACAGCATCGGTCAGACACTGCCGGCGATGGGCGAAGGCAGTCTGAGCAAGGTCGAACTGGTCAGCCGCGTTGCGGCCACCCCAACCAGCCTGTCGTTCGACAACATCAACCTGAAACTCGATGACAGCAGCTTCAGCGGCCGCATCGCCGTCGAGGACTTCGCCAAACAGTCGCTGCGCGCGATTCTCAAGGCCGACACGTTCAACGTCGACCGCTACCTGCCACCGAAATCGGCTCAGGCCAATAGCGCGACGCAGACGCGTCAGGCCGAAGTCGCCAGCACTGAGGCCGGTGCCGTCGCAGGCACCACGCCGCTGCCGGACAAACCGAGCAAGACCGCCTGGAGCACCGAGCGTCTGCTGCCGGTCGAACGCCTGGCCAAACTCGACGTGGACGCCGACCTGACCTTTGGCCAACTGACCCTCGACAGACTGCCGATCCAGAACGCCGCGCTCAAAGCCACCGGCCAGGGCGGCCTGCTGACGCTGACTAACCTGAGCGGCGATCTGTACAACGGCGGCTTCGTCGCCAACGGCACTCTCGACGTGCGCCCGAGCGCGCCGGTGCTGAACCTGCAGACCCGGCTCAATCGCGTCCCGGCGGAAAAAATCATCGAAAGCCAAGGCAAGAATCCGCCGGTCAAAGGTCTGGTAACGCTGACCAGCAGCCTCACCGGCAGCGGCAACAGCCAGCAGGCGCTGATCGATACGCTCAACGGCAACGCCAGTTTCGTCATCAACAATGGTGTGCTGCTCAACGCCAACCTTGAACAGCAATTGTGCAAAGGCATCGCCACCCTCAACCGCAAATCCCTCAGCGGCGAGCCACGGGGCAAGGACACGCCGTTCGAGGAGCTCAAGGGCAACCTGACCGTACACAACGGCGTCGCCAGCAACCCGGACCTGAAAGTGCGCATTCCCGGCATGACCGTCAACGGTGACGGCGACATCGACCTGCGCGTTTTGGGTATGGATTACCGCGTCGGCATCATCGTCGAGGGCGACACCAGCGCCATGCCCGACCCGGCCTGTCAGGTCGGCGAGAAGTTCGTCGGCATCGAGTGGCCGCTGCGCTGCCGTGGCCCGCTGGAACTGGGCGCCAAGGCCTGCCGCATCGACAATGACCGTCTCGGTCAGGTCGCCAGCAAGATGGCCGGCAACAAGCTCAGCGAAAAAATCGACGAGAAACTGGGCGACAAAGTCAGTCCGGAACTGAAAAACGCATTGAAGGGGCTGTTCAAGCGATGACAGCGGAGCAGTTTTCCACGGCGGTGCTGGAGTGGTTCGACCGACATGGCCGCCACGATTTGCCGTGGCAGCAGGACATCAATCCGTACCGGGTCTGGGTATCCGAGATCATGTTGCAGCAGACTCAGGTCAGCACCGTCCTCAATTACTTCGAGCGCTTCATGGCAGCCCTGCCGACGGTCGAAGCGCTGGCCGCAGCCCCGGAAGACGAGGTGCTGCACCTCTGGACCGGGCTGGGTTATTACACTCGCGCTCGCAATCTGCAGAAGACCGCGAAGATCGTCGTCAGCCAGTACGCTGGCGAATTCCCGCGTGACGTGGAAAAACTCACCGAGCTGCCAGGCATCGGCCTGTCCACCGCCGGCGCGATTGCCAGCATCAGCATGGGCCTGCGCGCGCCGATCCTCGACGGCAACGTCAAACGTGTGCTGGCGCGCTTCACTGCGCAAGAGGGCTACCCCGGCGAACCAAAAGTCGCCAAACAGCTGTGGGCCAATGCCGAGCGCTTTACACCGCACGATCGGGTCAACGCCTACACCCAGGCGATGATGGATCTCGGCGCCACACTCTGCACGCGCAGCAAGCCGAGCTGCCTGCTGTGTCCGCTCAAGCGTGGCTGTGAAGCGCACATGCTTGGCCTGGAAACCCGCTACCCGATTCCCAAGCCGCGCAAAGCCATCCCGCAGAAACGCACGCTGATGCCCATGCTCGCTAACGGTGAAGGCGCGATTCTGCTTTACCGCCGCCCGTCGACAGGACTGTGGGGCGGTTTGTGGAGCCTGCCGGAACTGGATGATCTGGAAGACCTGCAGCATCTGGCCGATCAGCACTCGCTGACCATGGGCCAGCAGCAGGCGCTGCCGAGCCTTGTACATACGTTCAGCCATTTCCAGTTGTCCATCGAACCGTGGCTGGTTCAGGTGCAAGAAGCCAGCCATCACGTGGCCGAGGCCGACTGGCTCTGGTATAACCTCGCCACCCCGCCGCGTCTGGGCCTTGCTGCCCCGGTCAAGACCTTGCTCGAACGCGCGGCCGCCGTCTTGAATGCAGGAGAATCGCCATGACCCGCACCGTAATGTGCCGCAAGTACAAAGAAGAACTGCCCGCGCTGGAACGCGCCCCGTTCCCGGGTGCCAAGGGCCAGGATATTTTCGACCACGTCTCGGCGAAGGCCTGGGCCGACTGGCAGAAACACCAGACCCTGCTGATCAACGAAAAGCGCCTGAACATGATGAACGCCGAAGATCGCAAATACCTGCAGGGCGAAATGGAGAAGTACTTCTCCGGCGAGGAATACGCCAAGGCCGAAGGCTACGTGCCGCCAGCCGAATAACCCGTATATTTCGTAAGCGACGGAATTAATTTAAGAAATTTTCAAAAAGTCGTTGACGTAAATCCGAAAAACCCTTTTAATGCGCCCCGTTGCCCAGATAGCTCAGTCGGTAGAGCAGGGGATTGAAAATCCCCGTGTCGGCGGTTCGATTCCGTCTCTGGGCACCAAATACCGAAAACCCTGAATCGCAAGATTCAGGGTTTTTTTATGTCCGGGATTTGATGAACACTGCTTACCCCTTACGGAAAAGGGCCATCACTCGATGAATCAGAAACGAACCCGCGTCCCCCTGCCCCATCCCCCGCCGTATCGACAAAGCCGCTTGAGTTATTGGCTGACCGTGCTCGCCGGCGTGCTGATTGCCATTGCCGTCTGCCTTTCAATCTACATGCTGATCGAAAGCTGGATCAGCGGCTCCATTACCACCAACAATCGTGGGCCGCGCAGCACCTACACCTTGGCACTGCAACCTCGGCGATACTGGTTCGAGTTCGTTTGGCAGAGCTTCTGGACCTCGATCATGTTGGCCATCGGTGTGTTTGGGCTGTGGGTTTATCGCAAAGGGCGAGGTCGTGAGCAGAGGCCGAAGGGCAAGCGCTCGCGATGATGCGATTGACTGGGCAAAAGTACGAAATGGACTACGGACATTTACCCCGTTACGCGCCTTCCGGCGGCAGTGTCCTGCAACGCCAATCCCGCGTTTCCTTCCGAACTCGCAGGTTCGCCCGACATACCTGCGTCGCCATTCCCGGCATGCTTGCGCCTCTGTTTCCAGAATGCGGAAGACCCGATGAGCCAGCTAAAACCTGCTGAAACCCAAGACCCGAAAATCGATTCACTGCTGGGCGAACTGGGCGACCTGATTCGCCAGGCGCGGCAAAAAGTGCTACGCGCGGTCGACACGATCCAAGTGCAGACCTGTTGGCAAATCGGCCGGCATATCGTCGAATTCGAACAAAAAGGCGCTCAGCGTGCGGGTTACGGAAAACAACTGATTGCCCTGTTGGCAAAGGATCTGACCGGGCAGTTCGGGAAAGGGTTCGACGAAACCAACTTGTGGAAGATGCGCCTGTTTTATCAAATTTTCAATTCGAGACGCACTGCGTCCCGAATTGAGCTGGACCCACTACCGCCGCCTGCTACGCGTCGAAAGCGAGAAAGCGCGCCTGTGGTACATGAACGAATGCGCCGACCTCAACTGGTCAAGCCGTGCCCTTGATCGTCAGATCCTGACGCTCTACTACGAGCGCCTGCTGATGAGTCAGGACAAAGCCGAGGTGGTCGAGGAAGCCACGACCAACATCGACGCGATGAAATGCAATCCGCGGGAATTCATTCGCGACCCAGTCATGCTCGAATTTCTCGGCCTGCCCTCGGCAGGCAAAGTCAGGGAAAGCGGCCTCGAACAAGCCCTGATCGACCACTTGCAAAGCTTTCTGCTTGAACTTGGCAAAGGCTTTTCCTTTGTTGCCCGCCAACAACGCATCAGCACTGATGGCGTCGACCTCTATATCGACCTGGTCTTCTACAACTACCTGCTCAAGTGCTTCGTGATCATCGACCTGAAACGCGGCAAGCTCAGTGCTCGCGATGTCGGGCAGATGGACATGTATGTGCGCATGTATGACGAGCTCAAACGCAGCGAGGGTGACAAGCCAACCGTCGGCATCATTCTCAGCGCGGAGAGCAATGACTCGGTGGCGCGCTACTCGATGCTCAGAGGCAATGAGCAACTGTTCGCCAGCAGCTACAAGACCATACTGCCGAGCGAAGAAGAGTTACGTGCCGAACTCAACCGCGAACAGGCGTTGATCGAAGAACGCATGCTCACTCAATCCGAATGAACCGGCCGGATTGTTCTTGATCAGCGCGGCGACTATGGTGGGCAGCTAACCACCGAGGTCAAGCGCCATGGGCAGTCAGCCCCCATTTGAGTTGGAAGACGCAGAGTTGAGCCAACCAGTTTCGACTGCAGCTGAGGACACGTCCTTCAAGGAAACTGCCGACGACGGCTACGCACTCGGCGGCTTCACCTGGCGCCATAGTTCGCACGATCCACAGCGCTCGGTGGTCATCATCAACGCCGCCACCTCCGTGCGCTGTCGCCATTACTCAAGGTTCGCAGCCTATCTGTTCAGTCACGGCTTCGACGTGATGACCTACGACTACCGGGGCATTGGCGAATCACGCCGCGAATCGATCAAAGGGCTACGTGCCTCGTGGACCGACTGGGGCGCGCTGGATTTCGAAGCGATGCTCAAACGGGCGCAGCGGGAGTTTCCCGGTCAGCCAATCGATGTAGTCGCCCATAGTTTCGGCGGCTGCGCGGCAGGCCTGGCAGCGTCGGGCACGGTCATCCGACGGCTGGTTACCGTCGGTGCGCAGTTCGCTTACTGGCGCGATTACGCCCCCGAACAGCGCTGGCGGATGTTCGGCAAGTGGCATGTGGTCATGCCTTTGATGGCGCTGCTCTGCGGCTATTTTCCAGGCAAACGGCTAGGTTGGCTGGAGGACACGCCAACCGGCGTGGTCCGCGACTGGAGCATGCCCACCGCACGTTACGAGCAACGCCCAAGCGGTCGCGCGCTGATGAAAAAAACAGGCGCCCTGCCCTTCGCCGACGTCCGCGCGCAGACCCTCGCAATCAGCCTCGCCGATGATCCTTACGGCACAATCCCTGCGATCGAACGCCTGCTCGGCTACTTCAGCAACGCGACAAAAACTCACCTGCGCATCGCGCCGCAGGACATCGGCGAACAACAAGTCGGACATTTCGGCTTTTTTCGCAGCGCATACCAAGCCACACTATGGCCCATCGCTCTGACCTGGCTGCAGAACGGCGCGCTGGCCCCCGACACACCCGGCCGGCAAGTCCCGCGCAGTTGAGCCCTTCTCCACGCACGACGGAACACTCCATGGCCTCCGCCAACAAGCAGCAAAAACGCGCCACCCGAGCCAAAGCCAAGGCCAAGCAGAACCGCACCAAACGCGCCGAAGCGCCGGTCGAGCTGGACCCGAACGATGACCGCATCGATTTCGAATCGGTGGACCTGACCGAACTGTTCGAGAAAATGATCGACGCCGAGAAGATCAGCCAGCAAGCCATGTGCAGCGCGTTCCTCGAAGACCCGCTGCTGGAACTGGTGTACGAGCAGGAAGGCGAAGAAGGCGCGATGGATTTCATCCTCGCCGCGCTGATCGAGTATCGCCAGTGGTCGCAGGAAACCGACGAGGCTGGCGCACTGGCGTGGATCGAATCCCCGGCATTCCAGGCTGACTATGTAGCGGCATCCGACGCGATCGCGGCACAAACCCAAGAGAAGAACTGAGCTCCCATGGCATCCCTGAACAAGCAACAGAAACGCGCCAAACGCGCCAAGGCCAAAGCCAAGCAAATCCGCATGGTCGGGCGCAAACCGCTGGATCAGGACGAAGACCTCGGCCACCTCGCCGAGCCGATTCCGGAATACACCCTGGCGATGTTCAGCAAAATGCGCGACGCCGAAGCCGTCAGCCGCAACGAAATGTTGCTGACCCTGCTGCGCGAACTGGCCTTCATCATCGTCGACCATCCTGAACTGCTCGACATGGAAAACGCCGACAACGAAGGCATGGCCGCCACCCACCTGGCTGCCGATATGCTCATCGACTACCGCATGTGGGCCGACGGCATGACCATCGAACAAGCCCAGGCCTGGCTGAGCGAGCCGCAGTTCATTACGGATTTCGGGGTGGCGCTGGATGCTTATGGGAAGTCGGTAGACACCCAGGAAGACAAGAGCGAATAAGCCCTTCTCAGAAACCAAAACGGCCGCTAGTCATCTCTGACAGCGGCCGTTTTCACATCACGCGTTGCGACTCAGTTCAACACCACCGCACCACGCTTTTCCATCTTGCGACGACGCGACACCAGCAGACCGGCAGCCACCACCATCAGGCTCAGCAGACCGGTGGCGAGGATTTCCACGCGGTGGGCTTCCTGGAACAGCATGATGGTCAGCGCGGCGACGATGAAGATGATCACCGCCCAGGTCAGCCCGGGGAACAGCCACATGCTGAAGACGATTTTCTCGCCGCGCGCCATGCGCTGCTTGCGCATGCGCAGTTGCGAGAAGGCGATCACCAGATACACCAGCAGGGCGATGGCGCCGGAGCTGGCCAAGAGGAATTCGAACACCGCTGCCGGCGCCACATAGTTGGCGAAGGTGCAGAGGAACGCTGCGCCGGTCGACAGCATCACCGCCCAGTAAGGCGTGCCGCTCTTGTTGGTGCGGGTCGACATGGCCGGGGCGTCGCCACGCTTGCCGAGGGAGAACAGCATGCGCGAGGAGGTGTACAGCGCCGAGTTCAGGCAACTGGTCACCGCGACCAGCACGACGATGTCGACGATCATCTTGGCGTTGGGAATGCCCATGCGCTCAAGCACTGTCTGATAGGAGCCGAGGTTGGCCAGGGTAGGATCGTTCCACGGCACCAGCGCCACCACGATGAAAATCGAAACCAGATAGAACAGACCGATCCGCCAGATCACCGAGTTGGTCGCCTTGGAAATCTGCTTGCCCGGGTCTTTCGATTCCGCCGCCGCGATGGTGACAATCTCGGTGCCCATGAACGAGAACATGGTGGTCAGGATCGCCCCCAGCACAGCGCCCATGCCGTTGGGCAGGAAGCCGCCACTGTCGAACAGATGCGACACACCGCTGACCTGACTGGTCGGCAGGAAGCCAAAAATCGCCGCAAGGCCGAGGCCGATGAAGCCGATGATCGCCAGCACCTTGATCAGGGCGAACCAGAACTCGAACTCGCCGTAGTTCTTCACGCTGAACAGGTTGGTCACGGTCAGCAGCAGGGTGATGACCAGCGCGAAAGCCCAGATATCCACCCCCGGGAACCACGCGTGCAAGATGGTTGCGGCGGCGTTGGCTTCCAGCGGAATCACCAGCACCCAGAACCACCAGTACAACCAGCCGATGGTGAAACCGGCCCAGTGACCGATCGCGCGGTCAGCGTAAGTCGAAAACGAACCGGTGTCCGGCGAAGCCACGGCCATTTCGCCGAGCATGCGCATCACCAACACAACCAGAGTACCGGCGGCGGCGTAAGCCAGCAGCACGGCCGGGCCGGCGGCAGCAATGGCGTGGCCGGAGCCGACGAACAGACCGGCGCCGATCACACCGGCGATCGACAACATGGTCACATGACGCGATTTGAGCCCCTGTTCGAGGCCATTGGAGCTTGGGGTACTGCTCATAGAGACTACCTTTGCAAGGAAAGCGGGTGCATCCGGCCGGTCTGAAAATTCTTTCTCGTAAAAAGAATCCAACGGCCTGTTCCTTATTCTGCACGCAATATTTGCGCCAAAATGTTTCAAGTCCTTGAGGCCCGGGGGCTTCGGCATCCGATGCAAGTCCTTGAGTTTAATGGCTATTCGCCAGAACGTTACCCGGCGACTCACTTTCACGACGAATCCGCGCACCAGAAACACACAGAAAAACCGTGCGACGCACAGAAAAAGGGCGAATAAGGAACGTTCGGCCGGATAGCGCTTCCAACACCCCGTCAAAGCTGGCAACATCGCGCCTTTTTTTACGCAGCACCCACGGGTTTGCACGATCAAACACCCGTTCGGTTGTTGATGGGGCGACAGTCTGCTGCGCCGATGCGACAACCCGCCACATGCCACCCGTTTACCGCTCGTAGCGCTGTTGGCTGCCATTGAAACGCTATGCTAGCTTGGCCGCCTCGCCAGGAAGGCCCGCCAACAGCAGGAGCGCAACATATATGAGGAACGCACATGGCTGAGGCCACGCCCGCGCTGGAAATCCGCAACTTGCACAAACGCTACGGACAGCTGGAGGTGCTCAAAGGCATCTCGCTGACCGCCCGCGACGGCGACGTGATCTCGATCCTCGGCTCTTCCGGTTCCGGCAAGTCCACGTTCCTGCGTTGCATCAACCTGTTGGAAAACCCGCATCAGGGCCAGATCCTGGTGGCCGGTGAAGAACTCAAGCTCAAGGCCGCGAAGAACGGCGAACTGGTCGCCGCCGACGGCAAACAGATCAATCGCCTGCGCTCGGAGATTGGTTTTGTATTTCAAAACTTTAATCTGTGGCCGCACATGAGCGTGCTCGACAACGTCATCGAGGCCCCGCGCCGCGTGCTCGGCCAGAGCAAGGCCGAGGCCATCGAAGTCGCCGAAGCGTTGCTGGCCAAGGTCGGCATCGCTGACAAGCGCCACGCCTACCCGGCGCAATTGTCCGGCGGCCAGCAACAACGCGCCGCCATCGCCCGCACGCTTGCAATGCAGCCGAAAGTGATCCTGTTCGACGAACCGACCTCCGCGCTTGACCCGGAAATGGTTCAGGAAGTACTTAATGTCATCCGCGCATTGGCCGAAGAAGGCCGCACCATGCTGCTCGTGACCCACGAAATGGGCTTCGCCCGCCAGGTCTCCAGCGAAGTGGTGTTCCTTCATCAGGGCCTTATAGAAGAGCAAGGATCGCCACAGCAGGTGTTCGAAAACCCGCTTTCGGCGCGCTGCAAACAATTCATGTCCAGCAACCGCTAACGGAGCAACATGCATGCAGAATTTCAAAAAGGTCTTCCTGGCTGCCGCCGTCACCTTGGCGTTCAGCGCCGGTGCCATGGCTGAGACCCTGAAAATGGGCATCGAAGCGGCCTATCCGCCGTTCAACAACAAAGACGCCAGCGGCCAGGTTGTCGGCTTCGACAAGGAAATCGGCGACGCCCTGTGCGCGAAGATGAAAGTCGAGTGCACCGTCGTGACGTCCGACTGGGACGGCATCATCCCGGCCCTGAATGCGAAGAAGTTCGACTTCCTGATCTCCTCGCTGTCGATCACCGACGAGCGCAAGGGCGCGGTGGACTTCACCGACCCGTACTACTCGAACAAGCTGCAGTTCATTGCACCGAAAAACGTCGACTTCAAAACCGACAAGGACTCGCTCAAGGGCAAGACCATCGGCACCCAGCGCGCAACGCTGGCCGGGACCTGGCTGGAAGACACCTACGGTGACGACATCAAGGTCAGCCTCTACGACACCCAGGAAAACGCCTACCTCGACCTGACCTCCGGTCGTGTCGACGCGATCCTCGCCGACAAGTACGCCAACTACGACTGGCTGAAAACCGACGCTGGCAAGAACTACGAGTTCAAGGGCGACCCGGTGGTGGAAAGCGACAAGATCGGCATCGCAGTGCGCAAGGGTGACAACGAACTGCGCAACAAGCTGAACGCCGCGCTGAAGGAAATCGTCGCTGACGGTACCTACAAGAAAATCAACGACAAGTACTTCCCGTTCAGCATCTATTGATCTGATCTACGGACCGGCGCCGTGCTACAGCGGCGCCGGCTTCCGACCTTGCCTGCCGCGATTTGAACAGAAATCCATGATTATCGACCTCTACGGATTCGGCCCGGCGCTTGCTGCCGGTGCGCTGATGACCGTCCAACTGGCCCTCACCGCCCTGTGCCTGGGCCTGGTGCTCGGCCTGCTCGGCGCCTTGGCCAAGACTTCCCCGTACAAGCCGCTGCAATGGCTTGGCGGCACTTATTCGACGCTGGTCCGTGGCGTCCCGGAATTGCTCTGGGTGCTGTTGATCTACTTCGGTACGGTCAACCTGATGCGCGCCCTCGGTGAGTATTTCGGCAACCCCGACCTGCAACTCAATGCATTTGCCGCCGGTGTGATCGCACTGGGCCTGTGCTTCGGCGCCTACGCCACGGAAGTGTTTCGCGGCGCGATCCTCGCCATTCCCAAGGGCCATCGTGAGGCCGGCCAGGCCCTGGGCCTGTCGAAATGGCGGATCTTCACCCGCCTGATCATGCCGCAGATGTGGCGCATCGCCCTGCCCGGGCTGGGCAATCTGTTCATGATTTTGATGAAAGATACCGCGCTTGTTTCCGTGATCGGCCTGGAAGAAATCATGCGTCACGCGCAAATCGGCGTGACCGTGTCGAAACAGCCGTTCACCTTCTATATGGTCGCGGCCGTCATGTATCTGGGCCTGACGTTACTGGCGATGACCGGCATGCACTTTCTGGAAAAACGCGCCGCTCGCGGCTTTGCGAGGAGCGCGCAATGAACTGGGAAGTCATTATCAAGTGGCTGCCGAAACTGGCGCAGGGCGCGACCCTGACGCTGGAACTGGTCGCCATTGCGGTCATCGCCGGCCTGCTGCTCGCCATTCCGCTGGGCATCACCCGTTCTTCGAAGCGCTGGTACGTGCGCTCGCTGCCTTACGCCTACATCTTCTTTTTCCGCGGTACACCGTTACTGGTGCAGCTGTTTCTGGTCTATTACGGCCTGGCGCAGTTCGACGCCGTGCGTGAAAGCGCTTTGTGGCCGTACCTGCGCGATCCGTTCTGGTGTGCAACGGTGACCATGACGCTGCATACGGCGGCGTACATCGCTGAAATCCTGCGCGGCGCGATTCAGGCAATTCCACCCGGTGAAATCGAAGCCGCCCGTGCCTTGGGCATGTCCAAGCCCAAAGCGATGTTCTACATCATCCTGCCCCGTGCCGCGCGCATCGGCCTGCCGGCCTACAGCAACGAAGTGATCCTGATGCTCAAGGCCAGTGCCCTGGCCAGCACGGTGACCCTGCTGGAACTGACCGGCATGGCGCGCACGATCATCGCCCGCACTTATCTGCCGGTTGAGATCTTCTTTGCCGCGGGCGTGTTCTATCTGGTCATGGCTTACGTGCTGGTTCGCGGCTTCAAGCTGCTGGAGCGCTGGCTGCGCGTCGATGCCTGCCAAGGCCGCTGATACTTCCCACGTGCTGACGGGCGAGGCCCTACTCGCCCGCTTCCGCGCGCTGGATGCTTTTTTGATCAAGCATCAGGCGCTTTGGAAACCTCGTCCGTTTACGCATCTTTCGCTTCCTTGGGAAACGTCCTACCCCGAGTTGTCTTCGTGGCTACGCGGGCGGTCACTGGGCGAAGCAGAGAACGCTCATAACCAGCCTGCTGATCTTGCCGATGCGCCTGAGCCGTTCGCGTCATTGGCAAAGTTATCGGCAAAATTGAGTGCGGTCGGTTCGCTGCCGGGGCATGCGCTTGAAACCGCCGGCCACCGCTTGAATGTCGATGTGCCGGGGCGCAAATGGCAACAGATCGAGGCGTTTGCCAGCCGTTTGGCTTTTTCATCGCAGCCGACGCATTGGCTGGACTGGTGTTCAGGCAAAGGTCATCTGGGCCGGCGGTTGCTCAACGCAGGACAGCAACTGACGTGTGTCGAGTACGATCCTGCGTTGGTTGCCAGCGGTCAGGCACTGAGTCGGCGCCACCATTTGCATGCTCTGCACATCGAACAGGACGCGCTGGCGGCCGACGCATCCGCCGTGTTGAACGCTGCGCACACCCCCGTCGCGCTCCACGCTTGCGGCGATCTGCATGTCCGCTTGATGCAACTGGCCAGCGCGACCGGGTGCCAGCAGATGGCGATTGCGCCGTGTTGCTACAACCGCACCGTCCACAGCGAATATCAGGCACTGTCCTCCAACGGCCTGCGATCTTGCCTACGGGTATCGCGGGAAGATCTGGCACTGCCGATGAGCGAAACCGTCACCGCCGGTGCACGAGTCCGACGCCAGCGCGACACGTCCATGGCGCGACGACTGGCCTTCGACTTGCTGCAACGGCAGTTGCGTGGCGTTGACGAATACTTGCCCACCCCGTCATTGCCGAGCGCCTGGCTGGATAAACCGTTCGCTGACTACTGCCGCGATCTCGCCGCTCTCAAAGACTTATCCACAACCGGCTCGACGGATTGGGAGCATTTGGAAACCGCCGGTTGGCAACGTCTGGCCGAAGCTCGCAACCTGGAATTGCTGCGCGGGCTATTCCGCCGGCCACTGGAGCTTTGGCTGAATCTGGATCGCGCGCTTTTTCTGGTCGAGCAAGGCTATGCCGTGCGTCTGGGCACATTCTGCGAAACGGCGCTGACGCCGCGTAATCTGCTGCTCTTGGCCGAGCGCGGATAACAGCCTGCCAACCTGTGGATAACTCTGTTGATGAAATTTACGCGGATCCAATATCACCGCCTGTTTCGGCCCTTGTGCTGCTCTGGTCATTTTTTGTTCACATAGATAAAAAACCGGCAAAACAGCGATTTGCATACAAAATGGAGAATGCCTGCTAAAAAACCGGACTAAGTCGGTGACCAAGGCTTCCCGTTGTGCATAAGCCGCCAATCAAAACGGCATAACCGCCGAATACCGGGCATCCAAAGTGAATAATTGCGAGCATCCGCCAGCCTTGCTATACCAAGCCTCACCGCCTCGCCGGCACATGCCTGAACAATAAAAATCGACCGACAGGAAGCGACCGTGACGTTCATCTCCTATGCACAGAATTTCGAAGACGTCCGCCTGTGGCGCGCGCTCAAGCAGTTCGAACACGGATTCTACATCGACGTCGGCGCCAACGACCCGAACCACGACTCGGTCACCAAAGCGTTCTACGATCATGGATGGCACGGAATCAACGTCGAACCGATGCAGGATTATTACGACGCGCTCTGCCAGCAACGCCCGCGCGACACTACCGTGCAATGCATCGCCAGCGACCAGCCCGGCGCCGTAACCTTCTACGGCATCCCGGACACCGGCCTGTCCACCGCCGACCCCGTCGTTGCCCAACAACGCAAAGACCTCGGCATGACCGTGCAGAGCTTTACGGTCGAGGCCCGCACACTCACCTCGCTCTGCGAACAACACGCCCCCGACCGCCCAATCCACTTCCTCAAGATCGACGTCGAAGGCCACGAAGAAACCGTCCTGCGCGGCATGGACTTCAACCGCTTCCGCCCCTGGATCATCCTCATCGAAACCCCATGGCTGCGCGATCACACCTGGGAACACCTGGTCACCGATGCCGGCTACCAATCAATCCTGTTCGATGGCCTCAACACCTGGTTCCTCGCCAACGAACACCTCAACCTCAAACCCGCGTTCGACATCCCGCCCTGCAACCTCGACAACTTCCAGCTCTGCCGCGGCCACGCCCTCGCCCACCCGCTCACCACGCCCAGCCCCGACGAATCCGACACCGCCAAACAGCTCGCCGAAGCCCTGCACCGCGCCGAACAGGCCGAAACGCAGTTGCATGCCCTGCAAAACAGCCGCACCGTTCGCGCAGTGCAGAAGCTGCGAAACGTACTGCGCAGAGCGTGATTTGCGGCAACGCAAAAATAGTCTGAATTCAGGGGTTTACAGGATCTTCCCAATCGCTATAATCGTCGCCCACACGCCGGTATAGCTCAGTTGGTAGAGCAACTGACTTGTAATCAGTAGGTCCCGGGTTCGACTCCTGGTGCCGGCACCATACAAAACAAAGCCCCTGCAGAAATGCAGGGGCTTCGTTGTTTCTGAGGCGTCCATTTTTTGTGCACATGCTGGAGTCTGAAGCGAGCCTGCTCGCGATGAGGCCGCCAGAGCCACCGAAGATCGGTGGATCAAGAAATGGTGGGGCCTCCTGAAGCACTAGTAACGATACAACTCAGCCAAATAGCATCTTCTGCCAATGGCCCTCACCCACAATGGCAATCGACGCTCCCGCCTCACGCAGCTCGACGGCCTTCATGATCTTCGTTCCATAAGTGCTATGGCGCCACTGCTCGTTACCCACGCTACCAACCACCAGGTAATGCACCTTTTTACTTATGCTGCCCCCAATCAGGCCGCCGCGCTCTTCGACCAGCGCCTGGCAATCCTTACGCGGCCCAAAGGCCATGACGCCGGTAAAGACGAACATTCGGCCGTCCCAAATCAGATCGGGGACTGGTGAATTGAAAGGAAGATCCGTAGGAGTAACGGCAGCAGTACCGCCATCCTTCGGTCTCTCAATGCCCACGCCAGAGAAACTACGCAGAATGTTCAGCAGCTCTTGCGACTCATCCATGTCTAGAGCATTGTCCTGAAGCATGCACGCTAAACGCGAATACAGCAGGTTGATCACCGGATCGTTCAAATGCGCGAGATTGTCCTCCAACCACTGCTTTAGAAAAACCGCCTCAGTGATGTTCACGATACCGTCGGCTGTAATCCCAGCGGCCAACCCGACCAAAGCATCGGCGGCGCGACGATCGATACGGGATCGGTGGAAAAATTGGCTGTCCTCGAACTCATGGTGTAGATCCATTACGCGCTTTCCTTGAATAGTGCACTGGCTCGATACCGAAGCATATGCAAGCAAGTTGATGTGGTATTCAAAGCTAGCATCACTGGGCGCAGATACCGCTTTCGAAACAAGAAAAGATAGGTCTGCCCCGCTCCTGCTTGCCCTACAAAGCGAAGCTCCTACGGAAATGCAGAGGCTTTGTTAATTCTCGGGTGCGGATACTTCACCCATCTTATCTGGCGTGCCGACTGGTGGTGAAAGGGTCCCTTCGGTGACGCGTGCAGCTTTTCCAGTATTCATTTGCCGTACAGAGTCCAGCAAATCCTGCTGAAATTGTTCCTTCTCACGATCCATCGTTTATCCCTCTTACAAGTCGCTTTGGAAGGTTGCCGCCGAGCCGCTGAACTCTGCCTGTTTATCAGTAGCGAAGGCTCGAAAACGACGCAGATACCGCGTCATATTTAGACGCTGCGCGCTGAACCGCCTCATAGGGTGATCTTTCTAACGTTCAATGCTGAACTACGCCGCCTCCACCGATAAAGAAATCCGCCGCCCTAACTGCTGCAATGCGCGCTCGACATTCTCGATTTTGGAGTGGTGCAGGAAATCAACTAGTCGATCGACCTGGGGCCGTTGCACGCCGAGACGACGCGCCAGTTCGGCTTTGCTGACACCTGACTCCAATAGCGTATTCCAAAGCGCAACTTTAGCGGCAGTCAGTGCAGGGAGGCGCAACACAACATCGTTTTCCGGCTCTCCTGTGTGAGCAGTTGGGATCAACCGGCGATCATCCACATAGATGGAAAATGCCGTCTCAATCGCATCGATGGCGGTAGCCAATGCCTCCCCCAGAGTGTCGCCGACAGCGTGCATCTCTGGAATAGCAGCACAAGTCAGCCAGACGCTGCCCGGCTCTTCGTGAACATCCAAGGCGTATTCGAACATCACGCTTCCTCTCATGGATACAGCTGGGCCTCAATCCTTTAGGCCCAGCTGTTTTATTATCGTTTTTCTCAACCCTTCGCCCATTTCCTTGGCTCCGTGATCGGGAAACACAGTTGATTTGCCATTCAAGGAAACCTTGAAATGGCTGCCCTTGCCGGCTTGGAACTCAACGCCATGGGCTTTCAACCATCGCCGAAACTCGCTGTACTTCATGTGCATCACTCGCTGTTTCGGTAGAGCGAATGTGCAACATATCTGATGCATGCGCAACAAAATTGTTGCACGTGTAAATAACCGCTCAAGGCCAGCACCCGGCCATGATTGCGCACTTGCTCGTGTCGAGCTACCGTCAAACCCGTCGCTGCCAATTCAGCGACCGGGCCTGAGAACCCGCGTAAGATGCAGGCGCACCAGCGCCCCAACCCACGATTGCCGGCGCTTTTTTGTGTCCGTCTTAACGTGCAATGGCGGCTGTGCGTGGGAGACCTTCGGGTCTGCCGGGTTCCTGTATCTCCGGTTTCTCAGCCTGCGCATAGCAGCCACCCTTTCGCCTGAGAACGAAATGGCAGCTCTCATTTGAAACAGGGAGTTTCACAGATGAATGCCATCGATCCATCCGCCATCCGCCGTTTCGCGAACCCGCTCACTTCGCTTCACTTTCGTTCAAACGGTGAAGCGAAATGACCAATCTCCTCGATCTGAAATTACCCGCCTCACGCATTTTTCCTTTCAGTCCAACCAGGCGATGTTCCGTACCAACCGAGGCGTGCCGGTGGTTGCCGCTCTGTCACATGCCTCGCACCTGCTCCACATTTCAAAGCTTCTCACTGCGGACTCCACGATTTCTCGAGATCCTGATCTCCACGCCTACGCCTCGCAGTATTTGCAGGAGTTGAGCAAGGCGCTGATCGATGATGTTGTGAAGGTGCTGGATGCGCCGCCAGTCAGCCATTGACGTAAATCGTCCCACTAAGCCCTCTCGTCAATGCGAGGGCTTTTGGGCTCAAACCCGATTAATCTCAAACACAATCGAAATCTTGCGCTCGCTCGCACTCCACACATACCGCAAATGCTTCCCCTGCTTCGGAATCGAAACCGCCGGCGGCCGAAGCGCTGCAACACACTCATGCCCAGCCAATCGCACGCTGTTATAGAGCAAGCCCCACGATTCAGCGTCGCGCAGTTGCCGCGCGAATGCCTGCGAAGGGCCATAAGCTTCCGGGTCAGGCTGATGCAGGCTTTCAAAGCCATGGCGAACATCATGTAGCGGCTTAACCACTCGATTGACGTAAGTACGCATGGTCAATTCAAGATCGGCTTCCTGAGTCGCAGCAAGGAAACGCTCCTGATGAAAACAGGTCTCGGCAATCGCCGCTGCCTGGCTGCTCGCGGCGTAGTAGACGCCGAAGGTGCCGTCGCTGAAACGGCTGCGTTTGCCGACGTGGGTGAAGGCGGCCATTACCGGGCTGGAGCCGGGGCCGGACAGGCGATCTTCGAGACGTACGCGGGCGAGTACGCCGGCCTGTTCGATCAGGCGATCGTTGGTCAGCGCTTCGATGGCGTAGGCGATTTCGAGGTCTTCGGGGTCGAGCACGTCTTCGAACAGGGCAATCGGCGGGAAGCTGCTGTTGACGATGCGATACGCCCGCGGCCATGGCACATCGACCAACGCCGGGGTTTTCAACCGCGCACTCCGTCGAGGTAGCGGCGCACATCGGCGATGTCGATCACTCTCCCCGCCAGCATGTAATCCAGCGCCGTTTGGCCATTGAACGGTGCTGCGGTGTTCGGGCTGCTGACCCAGGTGTAGGCGCGTTCGCGGCTGTTGCTGAAGATGATGCTCAACGCCTTGTGAATGCCCATCAGGTACGAGATGCGCTCAAGGGTGTCGTGAGGTAAACGGATGTTGGGCGGCAGGTGCTTGTATTTGTAGAACGTGGTGTTGCCGACGCCGCCAAGTAAGGTGCGTTGCTGCTCGGCGCTGCAGCCCCAGTGCTCCATGAGATTGAAGAAAAACTTCAGCGCAACGCGGCCGGCTTCGGGGGCGTCGAGTTGTTCGCGTGGGTTTAACGCAGTAGATGAAGTTGGCATTTGGCCGCCTCCAGAGAAATCATCATGCCTTGAGGTTAGTACATATCTGTACATTTACTCAAAACTAATACACTTAGGAACAACCGTGCAGAGTGAAAAATCCATACTGCTTGCACACATTTTTTGATCTCCATCACCCCCATCCCAGCAAAAACCCCGATCCTCTGTCAGCCTCCAGCCATCGGCGGGGAAATCAATTCGCTACCAAGTCCGCGACAACTATGCTCAGGTACGGGAATATAGCCAGCATATGGCGCCGGTTCAGTCGTCTCGTAAACAACAATACCAGCCCACTTCAGAGGGCATTACCCATGGATAGCAGAACCTTACGCAACCTGATGCGCATCGTGCAGACTGGCTCGCTGTCGGCTGCAGCCGAGCATTCGTGCCTGACCGTGCAGGCATTGGCCGCACAGTTGAACAAGGTCGAAGAGCAGTTCGGTTTCCGCTTGTTTCGCCGTTCCAACAAGGGACTGACGCTGACGCCGCAAGGCACGGAGCTCACGCCCTACATCGACAAAGTGTTGATCGCCACGCGACAGATGGAAGAAAAGGTCGAGGCGCTGAAGGTGCCCGGGCAGCGGACGTTGAAGGTGGCGTTGAACAACACCCTGTCGCCTGATTTCAACCGACGCATGATCGGACGCCTGATCGAGGTGTTTCCGGATTATCAGATGGAGTTCAGCTACGCCGAGTCGATGGAAAATCTGAGTAAACTGAAGAACGAAGATTTCGACCTCGCCGTGCTGATCGGTCCGCAGCGCCCGGGCTTGCCGAGCATTGTGCTGCCGGACGTGCAGGTTCAGGTGGTTGGTGCGCATTGTGGGCAGGAAAACGATCCGCTGACGTTGCTGGGCAACAAGTTTCAGGTGCGTCCTGCGGAAGATTGTCCGTATTCCCACAGCTTTTTGCGCTTTCTCGACGCCGGGCTGGGCAATCACGAGAACGGTCAGCGCATGGTCTATTCCTGCAGCGAAACCCTGACGCTGTCGTTGATCACGCAGATGGACGCGGTGGGTATGGTCTCGCGTGAGGCCGCGCAGAAACACGGCCTGACGATATTCCCCGGCTTCGAGGATTTCCTCGAAGTGCGCCTGGCGGTGAACAATCCTGAATTGTCCCACCAGGCCCTGAACGATGTCGTCGATATGCCGCTACATGAACGAGCCGAGCGCAATGTACGCAGCCGTCCCCACCGCCACACTGAGAAAGAGGTTTTTGCTGAAATACGCACATAGCAACGTCGGAATCGCGGCATAGAATTCCGGGCGATCGAGCTGTATCTGCCGGTCCTTGATCAACAAGGGGGTCAGGCTGATCGCGGCGACGATCGCCACCGGCAGGTATTCCAGTGCCCGCGCGATAAATGGCGGCCAATGTTCGGTGTTGATTTGCAGCGGCAGTGCCCGTGGCAGGAACGTCACGGCCATCATCAGCACCACCACCAGAATCAGGAACGTTTGGTCAGGCATACACCCACTCCGCAGCCCACAAACGTGGCGATAAATACGTTGAAGGGCGAACTGCCGATCAGGCTCAGCGCGCCCATGCAGATCACGGCGGCAGCAGCGGCGATCAGTTTGTTGCGCGTGTTGCACAGCGACACCAGCACGTAGAGCATCATCGCCGTCAGCGCGTAGTCGAGCTGATACTTGATCAAGTGCGCCGCGTACTGCGCGCAGACCGCGCCGAGCAAACCTCCGAGCACCCACGAGGTGTGGCAGAACAGGTTGAAACCGATCAGATAACGCACGTTGACCGGTGCGCCGGTACCGAGCTTGACGCTGTGGAAAGCGAAGGACTCATCGGTCAGGCCACCGGCGTAAGCCCAACGCTCCATGCGGCTCAAACCCAGCGCGCGCAGGGCCTTGGCCATGTACACCGACATCAGCATGTGCCGCGCATTGATCAGGAAAGTGGTCAGCACAATGGTGGTCAGTGATGCGCCGCTGGAGATCAGCGCCAGCGCGGCGAATTGCGAAGCGCCGGCATAGACAAACAAGCACATCGCCACCGGCAGCCACATCGGCAGGCCGGCGTTGACCGCCATCAACCCGAAGACAAACGACACGGTGAAATACCCGGCGACCACCGGGCTGGCTTCGGCAAACGTGCGCGACGGCTGATGAGTCGCCATCAGCGGTGCGCTGCCGGACCTTTCATTCATAGATCCCTCTCAAATGTCCGTTCGCCGTGAGGCTCGCAAAAACCCTGGGCAGTCCAGAATCGCTTGCCCGCGAGGTTAGCATCGTCGACGAACAGAAACATCCGCAGCACGCCGACCCGCTTCATGTCGGACGATGCAGCTTCGACAAGGCGCTGTCCCACGCCTTGGCTGCGGTAGCGCGGGCTGACCGCCAGATGGTTGATCGTGCCACGACTGCCGAGCATGCCACCAAGCACCGCGCCGACGATTTCACCCTCCACATCGAACGCCAGATACGCCGTGGTGGTTTTCTGGATCAACACGCCACGCAGGCATTTGGCGTCCTGCCATTCGCAGAACGACACTTCGTCGAACTGGCGGAAGAAACGCTCCATGCGTTGCGCATCCTTGGCGGTGGCACGGCGCAGGACCACTGGCGTCGAGCACTCGACGCCGTCGATTGGGGTGATCTGATTAGCGAACAATGTCGAAAGCGGTCCCGGGCCGCGAGAAGGAAATCGCCAGAATCTGACGGTACGCCATGGCATGGGTGTGGGTGTTGCGCGCCGGGGTCACGTAATGGCGCATGTCGCGATCGAGGAAGTAGGTGGTGTCGAGAATTTCCTCGTAGGTGGTCGCCGCCAATTGATGCTCGTGGATGTCGTACAAACGGCTCTCCGCGCCATCGACGTTATTACGCCCCCAGAAGTGCACGCCGCTGAACGGATAGCCGTCGCAGTGAATGCCTTCAGGCGTGATTTCCAACTGTTTACCGGGTTTGATTTCGATGCGGATCTGATGGATCTGGCACTGCCAGATCTCATCGTGCAACTCTTCCGGCAATACACTTTTGTACACTTCGAAATCAGTGTCGATCAGGCTGCGCATCACCGGGGAAGAGATCACTTCTTCGGAAAAATCCTGAAAGTGCCGTACCACGCCACCGACGTAAGCGTTGTTCTCTTTCGATTGCACATAAGCGCGATGCTCAAGTTGCTTGAGCTCACGGGTTTTCGGGTTGTATTCAAAGTCGCTGTAACGACGGTAACGCATGCCGGCCTCGGCCTGACCGTAGTAGCTGTCAGGCTCCATGTTTTCCCAACTTTTGGTCAGTCTGACGAAGTCGGCAAAATGACCGTAGAGATTGAAGTCACCACCCTGGACGTTGACAAACTTGTCGCGCCGTAGCGATTCGCCCACTTCTCTGTTCAAAACGATCATTACCCAATTCTCCGCTGCGTTGAACGCCCTAATCTATTAGGTGGAGAATTTGCGTCCATGAGAAAGAATTTCAGGCATTTGAAGCACTGCTTGAAACGAAATCTGCAGCGCTTGAAAAACAACTTTTACATGACAAAAACATCGGTTATTTCCGGTTTCCGCTGAAAAACCGTCGAAAAAAAACCCCGAACGAATCGGGGTTTTCTCATTTTCCTTACAACGTATCGATCATCAGAAGATGTTGATCGGATAGTCCACGAATACCCGCAGCTCGTTACCGCTGACGTTGTATTCGCTGGATTTCTGCGATACGCGCAGGATCGAGCTGCGCAACTTCACGCTCAGGTCTTTGGCCGGGCCACTTTGCACGACGTACTTGAACTGGTTGAAGATCTCGCGCTCGGTACCGCCTTCGCTGGTGGAGGTGGTGATGTTGTCGCCACGCACGTAAGCGAAGTTGTAGCTCAGACCCGGAACGCCGAATGCGCCGAAGTCCAGGCCGTAGCCCAGTTGCCAGCTGCGTTCGTCTTCGGCGTTAAAATCCGACCAGTAGGAGTTGGCCAGGTAGATGGTGTTACCACCGTCACCGACACGACCCTGATCTTTCTGATAACCGCCGTAGGCATAACCCAGGTTGCTGTCACCGGTGGAACGCTGATGCGCCACGGTGAACGAGTGCGGGCCGGTGGCGAAAGTGGCTGCCAGGCTCCAGATCTTGTTGTCGTCACCGGTTACACCGTTTTCGCGGACATAGGAATTGTCCAGCTTGGTGCGGTAGCCGTTGAAGTCCAGGGTGAGGGACTGATCCTTGTTGAACGGGATCACGTAGTTGGCGTTCACGTACTGTTTCTTCAAGACGTCTTCAACGTCGGACGCGTACAGCGCGCCTTTGAAGTGTTCGGTGAACTGATAGCTACCGCCCAATACGTTGATCGCCTTCAGACCGCCGCTGTCACGGCCTTCATCGCTCTTGCGCGACTCGGCGGTGAAACGACCGGCGTTCAGTTCCAGGCCTTTGATCTCACGGGAAGTGATTAAAGTCCCGGTGTAGCTTTCCGGCAGCAGACGCACGTTGTCGTAACTCAGCACCGGCAGGGCCGGCATCTGGTCGCCGTAGGTCAACACGGTGTTGGAAACACGGAATTTGACCGCTGCGCCGCCCTTGGCGATGTCGTGGTTCGCGCGACCGTCGTTTTCCTGTCTGAAGAAGTCGATGCCTTGCGCGCCGGTGCGGCCTTTGCCGCCGTCCAGACGCAGCGCGTACAGACCAAAGGCGTCAACGCCGACACCTACGGTGCCTTGGGTGAAACCGGAAGAGAACGTTCCGATTGCCGCCTGGCCCCATTCGGCTTTGTCCGGGCGACCGTCTTTGTAATCACGATTGATGTAGGCGTTGCGCAACAGCACTTTGAGGCTGCTGTCTTCAACGAAACCCTTGGATTCGGCCTGGTCGTTAGCCATGGCCTGTGTAGCACTCAACATCCCCAGTGCGATCAGGCTGATTCGCTTGTTCAACATTTTGTTTTCCTTATTACGGGTTGAAACGCGCTGTGTCGAACGGCTGAAACGGCGCTTTTGCACTCTTGTATTCACCCCGAAACAAAAAGACCCGCCAACGCAAACGTCATGGCGGGCCTGCTCCTTGTTTTGAGTCATGGCGGTTAGCCACAGGCGTTGGGCCGAATCGTAGCCGCGCCCTGAACAGTGTGTCAATTTCAAGAATCGTCTTTAAATAGGCGAAAAACGTCTAAGAAACGTAAATTCTTAGCTGGGCGATTGCAAAAAAATGAAGTTAAGCAGGGAGTTTTGGTCTGTGTGCGAGCCTGCTCGCGAAAGCGGTGGCCAGTAAACAAGGCAGTGACAGTGCTGATGCCTTCGCGAGCGGGCTCGCTCCCACATTGAACCGAAGTGCACTAATGTCAGTGCAAAAAAAAGCGCCGCCATCCCGGCAGCGCTTTTACCAATCCCTATTGTTCCTATCCTTCCATTACATCCCACAACGCTTCCAGTTCAGCCTCGCTTAACAGGCCAGCGGGGTAGCGCTCGATCATCATCCGGCGCGGATCAGGTTGTCTGATCTGACGCGTTCCATTGGACTTCAACCAGTGCGCAACCAGCTGGAGCGATTCGCCGTTAACGGCCATGGGATGCACAGTCCGCTCGCTGACTACGTTCACTTCGGCGTTCATTTCAGCGCTCTCTCCCCGTTCATGAGCGGCTACGTTATCCAAGGTTTGTGACAGAACTGTTGAAGTTCCCCTCCCTCCCTAGTGCACCAGAAGCAATACAAGAGGTATGCCAAGGCGCGCAGATTCCCGACCAGCGCGCATGAAAAAGCCCGCGGTCCTGATGGGCCGCGGGCTTGCTTTCATGCCTGGCGAGCTAACCGTTGTGTCGCTGTTTTGCTAACCGACTCAAGCTGTTACGACTCAACTCACTCTTTGTGCGGCGCTGGCTGCTGTTGGGTAAGGCAGTGAATATTGCCGCCGCCCAGTAACAATTCGCGGCCCGGCACCATCACCACTTCATGCTGCGGGAACAGCTTCTGCAGGATTTCCCTGGCCGGCGCATCCATCGGGTCGCCAAAGCTCGGCGCGATGATGCCGCCGTTGACGATCAGAAAGTTCACGTAGGAACCGGCCAGGCGCACGGATGGATTGCGCTCCTGCGAACCGTCCACCGCATCGACTCCGGAGCATTCTTCTTCGGTCGCATACAGCGGCCCCGGAATCGGCATTTTGTGCACCGTGAACGGGCGGCCCTTGGCGTCCGCGCTGTTTTGCAGCACTTGCATTGCGGCCTGGCAGCGCGGGTAGTTCGGATCCTGCGGATCATCGGTCCATGCCAGCACCACTTCGCCCGGACGCACATAGCAGCAGAAGTTATCCACATGGCCGTCGGTTTCATCGTTGAACAAGCCATCCGGCAACCAGATGATCTTGTCCACCGACAGGTTGTCACGGAGCACCGCTTCGATTTCTTCGCGGCTCAGGTGCGGATTGCGATTGCGGTTGAGCAGGCACTCTTCGGTGGTAATCAGCGTGCCTTCGCCGTCGACGTGTATCGAACCGCCTTCAAGCACGAAACCTTCGGTGCGGTAGCGCGGGCTGCGTTCGAGTTCGAGAATCTTGCCACCGACCTGCGAATCACGGTTCCACGGCGCATACAGGCCGCCATCGAAACCGCCCCAGGCATTGAAATCCCAGTTCACACCGCGCACTTCGCCATGGTTGTTGATGACGAAGGTCGGGCCACTGTCGCGAACCCAGGCGTCGTCGCTGGACATTTCCACCACGCGGATATTCGGCACGTCGAGGCGCGCGCGGGCGTTTTCGTATTGGTCGGCGGAGACGGCAACGGTCACCGGCTCGAAGCGGGCGATGGCTTTGGCCACTGCGGCGTGCGCGGCCTGCGCCGGTTTGCCGCCCAGACGCCAGTTGTCCGGGCGCTCGGGCCAGATCATCCAGGTCTGGGTTTGTGGCGCCCACTCGGCCGGCATGTAGAAGCCATCGGCGCGTGGGGTACTTTTCAATGTGGTCATCAGGACTCCAGGGAACCGTCGAGGGTTTTCAACGCGCCGTACAGATTCGGCCGGCGGTCGCGGAATGAACCCCACGCGCTGCGAATATGTTCCAGCTCGTCGAGGTTGAACGTGTGCACAAGAATACCTTCTTCGGTTTTATTCAGCTCCTGCACTTTTTCGCCGAACTGGTTGGCGATGAATGAAGAGCCATAGAAGGTGATGTCGTAGCCGTCCTGTTCTTCGTTGCCGATGCGGTTGCTGGCGATCAGCGGCATCAGGTTGGCGCCGGCATGGCCCTGCTGCACTCGCTGCCAGTGATCGCGCGAAGAAATGGTCTTGTCGTGCGGCTCGCTGCCGATCGCGGTCGGATAAAAGAGAATTTCCGCGCCTTGCAAGGCCATGCTGCGCGCCGCTTCCGGGAACCACTGGTCCCAACAGATGCCAACGCCAATTTTCGCGTAACGGGTGTTCCATACCTTGAAGCCGGTGTCGCCCGGGTTGAAGTAATACTTTTCGTGATAGCCCGGGCCGTCGGGGATGTGGCTCTTGCGATAAATCCCGAGGTTGCTGCCGTCGGCGTCGATGATCGCGATGCTGTTGAAGCGTGCACGCCCGGCCAGTTCGTAGAAGCTGATCGGCAGCACCACTTGCAGCTCTTTGGCGATTTTCCGGAAATGCTTGATGGCGACGTTTTCTTCAACCGTCGTTGCCAGTTGCAGGTAATCCGGATTCGGCTTCTGGCAGAAATACGGCGCCTCGAACAGTTCCTGGATGAGGATGATCTGCGCGCCTTTGCCGGCGGCTTCTCGGACCAGTCTTTCAGCGGTTTCGAGGTTGGCTTCCAGGTCCCACGAACAGGCCATCTGCGTGGCGGCGACGGTAACGATACGGCTCATGAATCATCTCCGGGCTAGTGCTTTGACGGTCGAAGAATTCGACCGAAAAGAAAACGCGCGCACCGGACAAGAGATCACCATGCCGGAGCAATGGCGACTTTATAACCGATAAATATCGGCTTTAAAAGCTATAATACGGGGACCTCTCATTTTAAACGCTAAATAAGCCGATACAAATCGAACTTAAAACCGAAAAAAAATGTGGGAGCGAGCCTGCTAGCGAATGCGCTGTGTCAGTCACCGCATGTGGCGGCTGATACACAGCTTTCGCGAGCAGGCTCGCTCCCACAGGGAATGTGCCTTGCTTACAGGCCTTCGCTCAACACCCGGTCCAGCATATCGACAAAGAAATCCACACTCTGGCGCGACGTCACCATCGGTGGCTTGATCTTGAGGATGTTCAAGTCATCGCCGGTCGGCTGCATGAAAATCCCCAGCTCACGCAGACGATCACACAGCAACGCAGTCTCGGCGGTTGCCGGCTCCAGCGTATGGCGATTGCGGATCAGCTCCAGCCCGAGATAAAACCCGGAGCCGTGCACCGCGCCGACCAGCGGATGTTTATCGATCAACGTTTCCAGGCGCGCCTTGAAGTGGGCGCCGACCACCTGGGCGTTTTCCCAGAGCTTTTCTTCCTCCATCACATCGAGCACCGCCATGCCGATCTGGCAACTGACCGGACTGCCGCCCGCCGATGAGAAGAAATAACCCTCGGCCTCCAGCGCCTCGGCGATTTCCCGGCGAGTGATCACCGCGCCCAGTGGCTGGCCGTTACCCATGCCTTTGGCCATGGTGATGATGTCCGGCACCACGCCCTGCTCTTCGAAGCCCCAGAAAAAATGGCCCATGCGCCCGTAACCGACCTGCACTTCGTCAGCGATGCACACCCCGCCCTGCGCGCGGACCCTTTCATACACCTGCGGCAAATAGCCCGGCGGTAAAGAAATCCCCCCGGCATTGCCGTAGACCGGCTCGCAGATGAAACCCGCCAGTTGGCGCTTCTGCTCGGCGAGTTTCTGCAGATGATGTTCGACGCTGCGCACGTAATCCGGCGCTGAATCGACGCCACGGAATTCGCCACGATAAGTGTTCGGCGCCGGCACTGGGTGCACCCAGTCCGGGCGACTTTCCAGCGCCTTCGGGTTGTCGGCAATTGACGTCGATACCGCATCGGCACCGACCGTCCAGCCGTGATACGCCTCGAGCACGCTGATCATGTCGCGCCCGCCGCTGAAGGCCCAGGCCAGACGAATCGCCAGGTCGTTGGCCTCGCTGCCGCTGTTGACCAGAAACACCCGATCCATGCCCTTTGGCGCCAGTTTCAGCAAGCGTTCGGAAAACTCGGCGACTGCCGCATAGTTGAAGCGCGAATTGGTATTGAGCAACGACCACTGCCGTGCTGCGACCGCCGCCATCCGAGGGTGACCATGACCGAGCACGGCGACGTTGTTGAGCATGTCCAGATACGAACGGCCGTGCATGTCGATCAGGTGGTTGCGCCAGCCGCGTTCAATGCGCGGCGGGTCGACGTAATAGTGTTTTTGCGTGCGGGCAAAACTGGCGTCGCGGCGCTCGAGCAGCGTTTTCGCGTCCAGCTCCGGCTCGGCGTCGCAGGCCAACCCGAGCAAGGTCGCCGGTGACGGACACAACGCCTGCCAGGCCGGCGCACGGGACGGCGTGCAGAACAGCGGCGCGTCGAGTTCTGCTTCTCGGCACAACTGCACCAGCAGCGGCCCCGTGACCGCACCGAGTTTCTGGCCTCGATCCACTGCCACCCCATGCTCAAGAACAGGCGTCACGCCCCACAGGCGAAGGCTGAACTGTGGGCCATCGAGTTGCAGCGCACCGTTTGCCGCTTGATTCAGAACGCCGGCGAACGGCGTTTGCACTTCGCTTCCAGACGGCGCACGTAATTCGACATGCAACGCGAACGTATCCGGCTCAGTCGCGCTGTCCGGCCGAGTACGTGACAAGCGATACTGGCCATAACGCGTCGCCGCCAGCCCGTGCACCGCTGCGGCCTCTGTCAGCAAGCGCTGATCAATGCCCGGCTGCTCCCAATTGCCCGCCTCGAAGTGCGGGCTCAACACGCCCAGATCGATTAGCGCAAATTCACGCCCGACCAGTCCGGGCAACAGCGGCGCAAATTCTGCGTGATCGTTCCTCGGTAAGGTCTGGCCCACGGCAGTGAGAATCGCCGTCTCCATCAGCGCCAATGGCACCGAAGTCGCGACGCGGAAGATCTCCCACTCATGATTGAGATTGTCGCGGCTGTAGGTGTTGCCCGGATCGATGCTGACCTGCTGCTCGCCACTGAGCACCAGCACCGCCGCTCGCGCGACGATCAACGGCCAGAGCGCTTGCAGTTCTGCATAGTGCAACGGATTGACCGCGTGATAAGCCTTGATCGCCGGCAGGATGACAAACGGATCGCCATCGGCGTGATGCAGCAATGCCGCACAGGTCACCGACAGATCGGTGATACGCCAGGTGCGCACCAGATCACCGAAATCGATCACGCCCTGCAACTGCCAATGCCGCTGGGCATCCCGCGCCCAGACGACGTTGTCATCGGTGATATCCATGTGAATCGCCTGCACCGGCAGTTTGTCCAGCAACGGCTGCAAACGGCGCTCGGCCTGATCGGCAGCTGTGCTAATCACCGTACGCTGCTGCTCATCCTTGATCACTGGCAACAGATGACTGATCAACGCGCTGGCGTGACGCGCGTCCCACTGCAATGTGCGCTCAAGGCCCGGATGATCGAAACCTTCCAGGGCCAGATCCATCTCGCCACAGAGCCGGCCAAACCCGGCGATCACGTCCTGACCAAGATGATCGAAATCGGTCAACGGCTGCCCGTCGATGTATTCCAGCAATCGCACATGAACCGCTTCGCCATTGGCTTGCAGCGACAACAGGTCTTCACCATTATTGGCGGCGATCACCTGCGGCACCTTGATCGCCGAGTGCTCGGCCAGGTATTTGAGACCTGCGTGCTGGGCTTGCAGCTCCACCAGCGCGTAATCGCCACGACAGATTTTCAACACGAAGCGCCCACGCGCACTGTCAACGCGATAATTCAGATCCTGCTGGCTGCCCAGCGCCTGCAACGTGCCGCTGAGCCCGTAATGCTCGGCCAGCCATTGCAGCGCCTGCGCCTCTGAAACCTGCGGAGCGGGCAAACTGGCGCGATGAATCAACGTGGCGAGCGGCATGAGACGACCCCTGAAGTATTATTAGGCGCTTATATCGCCATTGCGTTGCTCGATACGCAACCCCCGTTCGACATTGACTACGGTATTTGCATCGGTACTCGCACCCGGTAGCACTTTGCGCAAGAATACCGGCCGTTCGCCTCGAATCTATGGAAATACTCATGAATGTAATCACCACCGACCTACCCGGTGTTCTGATCATCGAACCGAAGGTGTTTGGTGACGAGCGCGGTTTTTTCTACGAGAGTTTCAATGCCAAGGCGTTTCTGGAAGCAACCAGCCTGGATGTGCAATTTGTGCAGGACAACCATTCGCGCTCACAAAGAGGCGTATTGCGTGGCTTGCATTACCAGTTGCAGCAAACCCAGGGAAAACTGGTGCGCGTGACCGCCGGTGAGGTGCTCGATGTTGCTGTGGACATCCGCCGCAGCTCGGCGAACTTTGGTAAATGGGTGGCCGTGCGGCTGTCCGACGAGAACCATCGGCAGATGTGGGTACCCGAGGGTTTTGCCCATGGCTTTGTGGTGCTGAGCGATTACGCCGATTTTCTCTACAAGACCACCGATTTCTACTCCCCGTCAGACGAACGCGCCATTCGCTGGGACGACCCGGCAATTGGCATCGACTGGCAACTGGACGAAGCACCGACGCTATCGGCCAAGGATCAGGCGGCCGCGCTGCTCAAGGACGCTGACGTCTTCGCCTGAGGCCGGGCATAATGCGCCAGTTACCTCAGGCGCATCCGGCTAATGAAACCATCGCTTCCCCGCAGACCCCGCTGGCGCAGCCTCGCGCTGTTGGCCCTGTGCCTGGCGCCACTGCTGTGGCCGTTGGAACATCTTGCCGAACGCTATTACCGCAGCGAACTCGCCGGGCAGAACCGCCAGACCCTCGATCTCTACGTCGCCAACCTGCTCGGCACCCTGCATCGCTATGAAGTGTTGCCGCAGATTCTCGGCGATCTGCCGGCCCTGCGCGCGGTGCTCGGTGCGCCAGACGACGGCGTCACCCAAGGCAATGCCAATCGCCTGCTGAACAACATCGCCGCGCAGACCGGCGCTGAAGTCATGTACCTGATGGACACGTCCGGTCAGACGCTGGCGGCGTCGAACTGGGACAAACGCGACAGCTTCGTCGGCCGCAACTTCGCCTTCCGCCCGTATTTCAGCGAAGCCATGGCCGGGCGCCTCGGACGCTTCTTCGGCCTCGGCACCACGTCGGCCAAACGCGGATATTTCTTCGCCGCCGCTGTGCGCAACGGCGAGAAAATCATCGGTGTGCTGGTGATCAAGGTCGACCTCGACCACACCGAAAGCCTGTGGGGCAAGACGCCGGAACAACTGCTGGTGACCGACCATAACGGCGTGGTCATCCTGACGTCGCGCCCGGAATGGCGTTTTCGCGCCACCCGTGAGCTGAGTGAAACCGAGCGCGCGGCGATCGCCGCGATCCAGCCCTACCCGACCCGCGAACCCCGGCCACTGAACCTCAGTTCCGACGCTTGGCTGACGCAGACCCACGACATCGCCGAAACCGGCTGGAGCGTCAGCATCCTCGCCCCGCGTACACTGATCGATCGCCCGGTGCGCACGGTGGTCGCGATCGGCGGTGCCACACTGTTGGTGGTCATGTTGCTGGTGGGTTTGATGATGCAGCGCCGCCGCCATTATCTAGAGCGCATCGCCTTCGAGGCCAAGGCGCGCCGCGAGCTGGAGGGCCGCGTCGCCGAACGTACCAGCGACCTGGAAGGCCTCAACCGCCGTTTGAAACAGGAAGTGCTTGAGCGTGAGCACGCCCAGCAGGAGCTGGTGCGCGCTCAGGACGACTTGGTCCAGGCGGGCAAATTGTCGGCGCTGGGGACCATGTCGGCGAGCATCAGTCACGAACTCAATCAACCGCTGGCGGCGATTCGCAGTTATGCGGAGAACGCCGAAGTGTTGCTCGACCATCAGCGCACCGAGGACGCCCGAGGCAACCTCAAGCTGATCAGCGAACTGACCGGGCGCATGGCCTCGATCATCGCCCACCTGCGCGCCTTCGCCCGCCGTGATCGCCACGCACCGGAAAGCGTTGCCCTGCAACCGGCGCTGGACGATGCGCTGGCATTGCTGGCCAAACGTCGGCGCAGCATGGAAGTCGAATTGATCCGCGACTTGCCCGCCGCCACGCTGTGGGTGGAGGCAGGCGAAACCCGTTTGCGCCAAGTGCTGGGCAATCTGCTGGCCAATGCTCTCGATGCCCTGACCGAAAAAGGTCCGCCGCGCAAATTGTGGTTGAGTGCCGAAGCCACCGCCGACGGCGTCAATCTGTACATTCGCGACAACGGTCCCGGGTTCTGCATGGAAGCCCTTGGCCGCGCCAGCGAGCCCTTTTACACCACCAAGACCCGCACCCAGGGTCTGGGCCTGGGGCTGGCGATTTGTGAAACGCTGATGCGCGCCTTTGGTGGCGAGCTGTCGTTCGCCAACCACAAGCAAGGCGGCGCCCTGATCACCCTGCGCCTGCGCGCCGGCGCGCCCGGAGTCAGCCTGCAACCGTCCGAGGACCGAAGTGCATGACCATCGACAATCGCATCCAGGTAGTGTTGATCGACGACGATCCGCACCTGCGCCAAGCCCTCGGCCAAACGCTGGATCTGGCCGGCCTGAAAATCCTGCCGCTGTCCGAAGCCAAGGGCCTGGCCGCGCAACTTGAGCGTGACTGGCCCGGCGTGGTGGTCAGCGACATCCGCATGCCGGGCATGGACGGCCTCGAACTGTTGAGCGAGTTGCATGCACAGGATCCGGAGCTGCCGGTGCTGCTGATCACCGGCCATGGCGACGTACCGCTGGCGGTGCAGGCGATGCGCGCCGGTGCTTACGATTTTCTGGAAAAACCCTTTGCCAGCGATGCGCTGCTCGACAGCGTCCGTCGCGCCCTCTCGCTACGGCGTCTGGTGCTGGACAACCGCAGCCTGCGTCTGGCGTTGAGCGACCGCAACGAACTGAGCGCGCGACTGGTCGGCCATTCGACGCCAATGCTGCGCCTGCGTGAGCAGATCGGTGCGCTGGCGGCGACCAAGGCCGATGTGCTGATCCTCGGCGAAACCGGTGCCGGCAAAGAAGTCGTGGCCCGCGCGCTGCACGACTTGTCGAGCCGCCGCAACGGTCCGTTCGTGGCGATCAACGCCGGCGCCCTGGCGGAGTCGGTGGTGGAAAGCGAGCTGTTCGGTCACGAACCCGGCGCCTTCACCGGCGCGCAGAAACGCCGCATCGGCAAATTCGAATTCGCCAACGGCGGCACGCTGTTTCTCGACGAAATTGAAAGCATGAGCATGGACGTGCAAGTGAAACTGCTGCGCATGCTGCAGGAGCGGGTCGTCGAACGTCTGGGCGGCAATCAGTTGATCCCGCTGGACATCCGCGTCATCGCCGCGACCAAGGAAGACCTGCGTCAGGCGGCGGATCAGGGACGCTTCCGCGCCGACTTGTATTACCGCCTCAACGTCGCGCCGCTGCGCATCCCGCCGCTGCGCGAAAGGGGCGAAGACGCACTGGTGCTGTTCCAGCACTACGCCGATGAAGCCAGCGCCCGCCACGGCTTGCCGCCCCACGAACTGCAACCGGCACACCGCGCCTTGCTGCTGCGCCACACCTGGCCGGGCAACGTGCGCGAACTGCAAAATGCTGCCGAACGCTTCGCCCTTGGGCTTGAGCTGGCACTGGACAACAGCGCTGATGGCAGCGGCGGCACGCCTGTCGAAGTGGTCAGTGGCGGCCTCAGCGAGCAAGTGGAAAACTTCGAGAAATCGCTGATCGCCGCCGAATTGGCGCGCTCGCACAGCTCGGTGCGCAGCCTTGCCGAAGCCTTGGGCATTCCGCGCAAGACCCTGCATGACAAACTGCGCAAACACGGTCTGAATTTCGGCGACAGCAGCCACGGGGAAGACAACGAATGAGCAGCGTACGCGCATACCTGCAAACGGTGCTGCATCACGACATTCCGCTGACTGCCGAGATGGGACTTGAAGTTCTCGAATGGCGGGATCAGCAACTGCGCCTGCACCTGCCGCTCGCGCCCAACGTCAATCACAAGAGCACCATGTTTGGCGGCAGCCTGTACTGTGGCGCGGTGCTGGCCGGTTGGGGCTGGTTGCATCTGCGGTTGAAGGAAGAAGGGATTACCGACGGACACATCGTCATTCAGGAAGGGCAGATCAGTTATCCGCTGCCGGTAACCGGGGACGCCGTGGCTATTTGCCCGGCGCCGGATGCGGCGATTTGGAAACGCTTTGTGGCGATGTATCGGCGTTATGGGCGAGCTCGGTTGACGCTGGATACGCGGATCCTGAATGCGGGAAGTGAGGACGTTGCGGTGAGATTTACCGGCCAGTACGTTTTGCACCGTTGAAGATCAAAAGCCCCCCTCACCCCAGCCCTCTCCCGAGGGAGAGGGCTGGGGTGAGGGGGATTCCGGATCAGAACATTAACCTCGGGCCAACTCCAACAACCGAGCTCGCCATGCAGCCTTCGCCGGCAGTGCCAGAAAGAACTCGTTCAACAGCGATTGCCGCGCCGGATAACAAAACGCTTCACCGCGCAGATCGAGCACTTCGCCACCAGCCCCTTCCAGCACGCCCTGAGCTGCAGCCGTGTCCCACTGCGAAGTCGGCGCCAGGCGTGGATAGCAATCGGCAGCACCTTCGGCCAACAGGCAGAACTTCAAGGAACTGCCGATATTGGCCAGTTGCAGCTCACCGAGACTGGCGCTCAACCCGGCCAGCAAACGCTCTTGCTCCGGACTGGAATGTCGACGGCTGGCCACCACGGTAAACGCCTCCCCCGGTGCAGGCACATCGCGCACCTGAATCGCCGTCGGCGTACCACTCTTGTCGCCACGCCAGGCACCGAGTCCGGCACCGCCGACGTAAAAGCGACCGTTGGTCGGCATCGTCACCACGCCAAACACCACCCGGCCATTTTCAATCAGCGCGATGTTCACGGTGAATTCCTCACTGCCACTGATGAATTCCTTGGTACCGTCCAGCGGATCCACCAGCCACCAGCGCTGCCAACTGGCGCGCACGCTCTGCGGGATATCGGCGTCCTCTTCCGAGAGCACCGGAATGCTCGGATCCAGCGCCGTCAGCCCGGCGACGATAAGATGATGCGCAGCCAGATCGGCGGCCGTCACCGGCGAATCATCGGACTTGGCGGTGACTTCAACGCCGGCGCGCCAGAACGGCAGAATTGCCTCGCCAGCCTGTAAAGCCAACTCAATTACCGGTGCCATCAGCGGATGGGGAAAATTCATCGAGGTCTCACTCATAGCTGAACATCCCGCGCTGGCGCAGCAGATCACGGGTCAAATACAGCGCCGCCAATGCGCGACCTTCGGTAAATTGCGGATTCAGCGCCAGCGCCGACAGTTCGCGCAGGTTGACCTTGTCGACCCGCATCGGCTCCGGTTCATCGCCTTCCAGCCGTTCTTCGTAGAGATCGGTGGCCAGCACCACCTGGATCTTCTGGCTCATGTAACCGGGTGACAGCGACAGCTCGGTCAAATGTTCAAGTTGGCGCGCGCCATAACCGGCTTCTTCCTTGAGCTCCCGCTCGGCCGCCGCCAGCACGTCTTCGCCCGGCTCGATCAAGCCTTTGGGCAGAGACAATTCATATTCGTCGGTGCCGCCGCAATATTCCTCGATCAACACCGCGTGTTCGGCATCAAGCATCGCGACGATCATCACCGCGCCGTAGCCCGCACCCTTGCCGACCAGACGCTCGTAGGTGCGCTCCACGCCATTGGAAAATCGCAGCTTGAGTTCTTCGACGCGAAACAGGCGACTGGTGGCGACGATCTCGCGGGCGAGTACGGTGGGTTTCTGGCGCATGCAAAGCTCCTTGGCGTGAACGCGCTACTATAACGCGGCTTTCCCGATTGTTTGAGTCGGATATCCTTTCACCGTTCGAGACGTTGCCATGCCTTCTTTACCGTGGTCCGACATCGATACCGTTCTGCTCGACATGGACGGTACGCTGCTGGATCTGCACTTCGACAACCACTTCTGGCTCGAGCACCTGCCCCAGCGCTACGCCGAACTGCACGGCATCAGCCGGGCCATGGCCGAGCTGGAATTGCAGCCGCTGTTCGAACGCCACGCCGGCCAGTTGCAGTGGTACTGCCTGGATTTCTGGAGCGCGGAACTGAAATTGTCGGTGCGCGAACTGAAACAGGAAACCGCCCACTTGATCGCCCTGCGCGCGGATGCCGACACCTTTCTCGACGCGATCAAACGCGCCGGCAAACGGGTGATCATGATCACCAACGCGCACCGCGATTCGTTGTCGTTGAAACTGGAACGGATTGAACTGGCACCGTACTTCGAACGGCTGATCAGCTCGCACGACTATGGTTATCCCAAGGAGAACCCGCAGTTCTGGGATGCCTTGCAGGCGGACATCGGGTTTGATCCGGCGCGCAGCCTGTTTATCGACGACACCTTGCCGATCCTGCGCAGTGCGCGGGATTTTGGCGTAGCGCATCTGCTCGCGGTGAAAGAACCGGACAGCCGCAAAGGGCCCAAGGACACGGCCGAGTTTGCCGCAGTCGAGGACTACCGCGATTTGATTGCAGGGCTTTGACGACGCGTTGCTGCCTTCGCGAGCAGGCTCGCTCCCACACTGAAATGCGTTTCAAATGTGGGAGCGAGCCTGCTCGCGAAAGCGCTTTCGAATGTTATTCGGGAATACGCAGTACTTGTCCCGGGTAGATCTTGTCTGGATGTTTGAGCTGAGGTTTGTTGGCCTCGAAAATCTTGTTGTACTGGTTGGCGTCGCCATAAACGCGCTTGGAAATCGCACTCAGCGTGTCGCCCTTCTCGACCGTGACAAATTTTGCGGCGGCGGCAACGCCACCCGTCACGGTGATCTGATCGTCCACGCCACTCACCCCGGCGACGTTACCCAGGGCCAAAAGAATCTTCTCTTTCTCTTCCTGACTCGCCGCTTCACCCGTGGCGATGACTTTCTCGCCCTCAACCTTGACCTGGATCTTCGACGTATCGATACCGGTCAGCGCTTCCTGCACGTGCTTGGTCAGCGCTGCGCTGTTGGCCTCGGCCTTGTCCGGCGTCAGTGCATCGAGAATCTTTTCACCGGCTTCTTTCAAAAAACTGAACAGGCTCATTGCATTCACTCCATGGAATAAAGGGTCAGTCGTCCAAGCCTAGACCACCCCAGCCGAACCCGGTTCCAGTCCGACCAATGACGCTGCCGCGCCGCAGGCGGTAGAATCGCCACACCCCGCCAACCGCCCGGAGCGAAGATGGACATCAAGCAGCTGAAATTCCTCATCGCCCTCGACGAAACCCGCCATTTCGGCCAGGCCGCCGCGCGCTGCCACATTACCCAGCCGACCCTGTCGATGCGTTTGCGCAGCCTCGAAGAAGAACTTGATCTGCCATTGGTCAACCGTGGCCAGCGCTTCGAAGGCTTCACCGCACCGGGCGAACGCGTGCTGGCGTGGGCGCGTACGGTGCTGGCGGCTTACGATGGCCTGCAGGCGGAAGCGGCGGCCTGTCGCGGCAACCTGATCGGTACGCTGCGCCTGGGTGTGGTGCCGCTGTCGAGTTTCGATCCGTTGCCGCTGATGCAACGTCTGCACGCGGCGCATCCGGAACTGCGCTTCGAGCTGTCGTCGCTGAGCTCGGAGCAGGTGCTCGAACACCTGGCGAACAACCGCATCGACATCGGCGTGTCGTATCTGGAACGTCTGGACAGCGAGCGCTTCGATTCGCTGGCCTTCAACGAAACGCGCATGGGCCTGCTCTACGACGAGCGCTCGTTCAGCTTCGGCGAAGAACCCCTGAGCTGGGAATCGCTGATCGAACTGCCGCTGTGCATGCTCACCAGCGGCATGCATTTTCGCCAGTCCATCGACCACAACTTCCACAGCCGTGGCCTGACGCCGCAACCGCTGCTGCAAACCGATGCCGTGCATCAATTGCTACAAGCGGTCCACGGCGGTTTTTGCTGCGCGATCATGCCCCTCGACGGCGGCGCGGAAACCCTCGCCGATCATCTGCGTCTGCAACCGATCGAAAATGCCCACACCCTCGCGCCGCTGGGGCTGATCATGCGACGAGGGGCACCCCGCTCAGCGCTGGCGGAAGCCTGTTTCGCGCTCTATCAAAAATCACCAAACGACGCTTGATCGACGGCATCTATCGGTAGATCGGTAATAGCGATTAGACGCGACAACTTGCCGCGCCTAGTCTTGACCTAGATCAAACCGTCGGTGATGCCATGAACGCCAAGCGCCCAGCCTGCGCGGCGCCAGCAATCGAAACGCCCGCGCCTGCCGCCAGCCAGACCTACAGCTACAGCGATTTACCCCTTGAGGCATCGGCCAGCACCGCGCTGGCCGAGGAAGTCGCGTTGGCGATCGCCTACAACGGCATCAGCCAGGCAGTGATGCTGGTCACCCCGACCGACCTCGAAGATTTCATCGTCGGTTTCAGCCTCGGCAGCGGCATCATCGAAGACGCCAGCGATATCTACGATCTGCAACTGACGGGTGCAGGCTCGGCGCAATACGCGCAGGTGACCATCGCCAATCGCGCATTCTGGAACCTCAAGCAACAGCGTCGGCAGTTGGCCGGCACCAGCGGTTGCGGATTGTGCGGCGTCGAAGCGGTTGAACAGGCGTTGCCTGATCTCAAGGTATTGCCTGGCGCAGCCTTGCCACCGATCGAATGGCTCGACGGCTTGCGCCAGCGCATCGGCGCGTTCCAGCCGCTCGGCCAGCACTGCGGCGCGGTGCATGCGGCGGTGTTCATGAATGCCAGCGGTGACTTACTGCTCGGCCGCGAAGACATCGGCCGCCATAACGCGCTGGACAAGCTGATCGGCGGACTGATCCGCCAGAAGATATCCACAGAGGGCGGGCTGGCGATCGTCACCAGCCGTTGCAGCCTCGAATTGATCCAGAAAGTCTTGCGTGCCGGCATCCAGACCCTGGTCAGCCTGTCGGCACCCACCGGCCTGGCCGTGCAATGGGCCCGGCGCCACAACCTCAATCTCATCCACCTGCCGCAGAAAAGTGCGCCGCGGGTGTACAGCCCCGCGATGGAGAATCAAGCGTGAGCCAACATCATCAAGCCGACCAGAAACCTGTCCCGCGTTACAAGCCTTACAAAGGTGCCGCCGGCGGCTGGGGCGCCCTGATCAGTGTGGCCCAGGCGTGGCTGACCAGCGACAACGCCCTGAAAAACCTGCGCATGATGCTCAAGACCAACCAGAACGGCGGTTTCGACTGCCCGGGTTGCGCCTGGGGTGATTCGCCGGAAAGCGGCATGGTCAAGTTCTGTGAGAACGGCGCCAAAGCGGTGAACTGGGAAGCGACCAAGCGTCGCGTCGATGCAAAATTCTTCGCCAAGCACAGCGTCACTTCCCTGCTGGAGCAGAGCGATTACTGGCTGGAATATCAGGGTCGCCTGACCGAGCCGATGGTCTACGACGCCGAGTCCGATCGCTACAAGCCGATCAGTTGGGAAGATGCCTTTGCCCTGATCGGCAAGCACCTGCGCAATCTGCCAAGCCCGGATCAGGCCGAGTTCTACACCTCGGGCCGCGCCAGCAATGAAGCGGCGTATCTGTATCAGCTGTTCGTGCGGGCTTACGGCACCAACAATTTCCCTGACTGCTCGAACATGTGCCACGAGGCCAGCGGCGTGGCGTTGGCGCAGAGTGTCGGGGTCGGCAAAGGCACCGTGACTTTCGACGACTTCGAGCACGCCGACGCGATTTTCGTCTGGGGCCAGAACCCCGGCACCAACCATCCGCGCATGCTCGAACCATTGCGTGAAGCGGTGAAACGCGGCGCCCAAGTGGTATGCATCAACCCGCTGAAAGAACGCGGTCTGGAGCGTTTCCAGCATCCCCAGCACCCGATCGAAATGCTCACCAACGGCGACAAGCCGACCAACACCGCGTACTTCCGCCCGGCACTCGGCGGCGACATGGCGGTGCTGCGCGGCATGGCCAAGTTCCTCCTGCAATGGGAACGCGATGCACAGAAGGCTGGCGAGCCGGCGGTGTTCGCCCATGATTTCCTCAATGCCCACAGCGCCAACGTGCTGGAGTACCTCGCCATCGTCGACGACACCTCGTGGGAGCACATCGTCGAGCAGTCCGGCCTGACGCTGATCGAGATCGAGCAAGCCGCGCGCATGTACGCCAAAGGCAAGAACGTGATCATGTGCTGGGCCATGGGCATCACCCAGCACCGTCATTCGGTGCCGACCATCCAGGAAATCGCCAACCTGATGCTGCTGCGCGGCAACATCGGCAAACCGGGCGCCGGTCTGTGCCCGGTGCGCGGCCACAGCAACGTGCAGGGCGACCGCACCATGGGCATCAACGAGCGCCCACCGGTGGCGTTCCTCGATTCGCTGGAGCGTCGCTTCCAGTTCAAGGTGCCGCGTCATAACGGCCACAACGTGGTCGAGGCGATTCATGCGATGGCCGAAGGTCGCGCCAAGGTGTTCATCGGCTTGGGCGGCAACTTTGCTCAGGCCACGCCGGACAGCTCGCGCACCTTCGAAGCGCTGCGCAACTGTGACCTGACCGTACAGATCAGCACCAAACTCAACCGCAGCCACCTCGCTCACGGTAAAGATGCGTTGATCCTGCCGTGCCTGGGGCGTACCGACATCGACATCCAGACCGAAGGGCCGCAAGCGGTCACCGTGGAAGACTCGTTCAGCATGGTCCACGCCTCCAACGGACAACTGCAGCCGCTGTCGAACCAGATGCGCTCGGAGCCGTCGATCATCGCCGGCATCGCTGCCGCGACACTGGGCAGCCAACCGGTGGACTGGAACTGGCTGGTGGCCGATTACGGGCGCATTCGCGAGCTGATCGCCGACACCATCCCGAACTTCAAGGACTTCAACGACAAGATCAAAAACCCGGGCGGTTTCTATCTGGGCAACTCCGCTGGCGCTCGCAAGTGGAACACGCCGTCGGGCCGTGCCAATTTCCGCGCGAACCAGTTGCCGAAGGATCTGGTCCACGAGCGCACCCGTGCCACTGGGCAAGTGCCGGATCTGATCCTGCAATCGATGCGTTCCCACGATCAGTACAACACGACGATCTATGGTCTCGACGACCGTTATCGCGGCGTGAAGGGCCAGCGTGACGTGCTGTTCGCCAACGAGGCCGACATCATTCGTCTGGGCTTCCGTCCGGGACAGAAGGCCGACATCGTGTCGATCTGGGACGATGGTCGTGAGCGCCGCGTGAAAGGTTTTACATTGTTGGCGTTCGATATTCCTGCGGGGCAGGCGGCGGCGTACTATCCGGAGGTCAATCCGCTGGTGCCGCTGGAAAGTACGGGCGATGGCAGCCACACGCCGACGTCGAAGTTCATTGCGATCCGGCTGGAGGCGGCGAGTGAGACGGGGTTGATCATGGCTAAATCGGCCTGAAGGGGTGTCAGTACCGGCCTATTCGCGAGCAAGCTCGCTCCCACATTGGAATGCGTTTCAAATGTGGGAGCGAGCTTGCTCGCGAAGGCGCTGGGACATTCAATACATTTCTTCCTGCCTGCAGGTTTTGAACGTCCACAAAAAAAGGCCGTTTTTGCATAAAAACGGCCTGTCCGAAGTAGCTAAAGACCGGCGAGAATCGGTTAAGTTCCGGTGAAAAAACAGTAACTTGCAATCTTGTATACAAGTCGTGTTATTCGTCGGATTTCGATTGTCACGCCCGTTGCAGAGCCTCAGGATCGGCGCCGTCATCCCTTTGAGGCTCATCCTCTATGAAGTTCTCCTCGATTCTCTTGTTGTCCCTTGGCCTGGTCAGTGGCTTCGCTTCTGCCGGAGGCACCACCGAAGCAGGTGTGGGCGGCGCATTGGGCGGGGTTCTTGGCTCGGTCGTCGGTCAATCGCTAGGCGGCAATACAGGTTCCACCATCGGCGCAGCCCTGGGCGGCGCGGGTGGTAGCGCAGTCGGCGCAGACAAACGCAGCCGCGGCGAAGCGGCCATCGGTGGTGCACTGGGTGCAGCCGGCGGTAACGTGGTTGGTCGCAGCCTCGGCGGCACCACCGGCAGCCTGATTGGCTCCGCCGCAGGTGGCGGCGCGGGCGGCGCGCTGGGTAACTACATGGGCAACAAGAGCGACGACGATGATCGTCGTTACGACCGTCGCCATGATGACCGTCGCTACTACCGCGACCGTGGTCATCCAGGTCGCGGCCATGCCTACGGCCACCGCAAGCATCACAAGTACTATCGCCACCACTAAGGCGAAGGCTTGAACGAAAATCGCAGCCCTTGTGGCTGCGATTTTTTTTGCGCCTTTAGATGACCAACTGCTCCAGAGCTCCGCGCAAACCGGCAGGAATCGGCACCGGCTGATTGCTCGCCCGATCGACAAACACATGCACGAATCGCCCCGCCGCACACGCCTCGCTTTCGCCGACCTTGAACACAGCCAGTTCGTATTGCACTGAACTGTTGCCCAGCTTGCCGACCCGCAGCCCGATCTCGATCAGATCCGGAAAAGCGATCGAGGCAAAATAATCGCAGGCCGAACTGACCACGAAACCCACCACCTCGCCGTCATGGATATCCAGGCCACCGACCTGGATCAGATAAGTGTTCACCGCTGTGTCGAAGAAGCTGTAGTAGGTGACGTTGTTGACGTGACCGTAGGCGTCGTTGTCGTGCCAGCGTGTGGTGATGGGCTGGAAGTGGGGGTAGTCGCAGCGTTGCGGTGTCGGGTTGGGCATTGATCAGGGATTCCTTCGGATTTTCGGCGAGTCTAATTCAAACCGTGGCAGGCCCTTCGCGAGCAGGCTCGCTCCCACATTGGATCGCGCTCTTCTGTGGGAGCGAGCCTGCTCGCGAAAGTCAGCACAGCCGACCGGTGTCAACGCTCAGCAAACCCCTTCCCCTGCGCCGCCAATTCGCCAATCAAGCGCGCCGGCTTCCACTGATCGCCCTGTCGCGTCTCCAGCGCCAGCAAGCGCTGATGAATGTCCGCCAGCCCTTGCTGATCCGCCCAGGCCATCGGCCCGCCCTTCTCCGCTGGAAAGCCATAGCCATTCAAGTACACCAGGTCGATGTCATGGGCTGAGCCGGCTATGCCTTCCTGCAGGATCTTCGCGCCTTCGTTAACCAGCGCCAGCACACAGCGCTCAAGGATTTCTTCAGTGCCGATGTCGCGACGCTGGAAACCCAGCTCCTCGCTGACCCGCAGCACCAGCGCATCCACTTCAGGATCATGCTCGGCCTGGCGGCTGCCCGGCTCATAGTGGTAGTAACCGTTACCGGACTTCTGCCCGAACCGGCCCAGTTCGCACAAGCGGTTATCCACCTGAACTTCCGGCGCATCCTGCCCTTTGCCAGCCAGTTCGCGGGCACGCCACTCCAGATCAATGCCAACCACGTCGTACATGCGAAACGGTCCCATGGCGAAACCGAAGCCCTGTAGCGCGGCATCCACCTGCTGTGGATACGCGCCTTCGAGGAGCATTTTGCGCGCTTCCAGTACATACGGATGCAGCATGCGGTTGCCGATAAAACCGTGACAGTTGCCCGACACCACGCTGACCTTGCCCATGCGCTTGCCGAGCGCCAGCGCTGCCTCCAGCGCCGCCGGCGATGTTTGCGCACCGCGCACGATTTCCAGCAGTTTCATGATATGGGCCGGGCTGAAGAAGTGCAGACCCAGCACCTGTTCCGGGCGCCGGGTTGCGGCGGCAATCGCGTCGATATCCAGCGCCGAGGTGTTGCTCGCCAGCAGAGCCTCGGGCTTGAGCAGTCCGTCGAGTTCGCGAAAGATCTTCTGTTTCAGCTCGAGGTTTTCGTACACCGCTTCGATCACCAGGTCGACATTGCGAATCGCCGCGTAATCCGCCGCCGCAGAGACGCGAGCAATGCGCGCGTCCGCCTCGCCCTGATCGATGCGGCCCTGACGCACGTTGTGTGCATAGGTTTCGGCGACCGCTGTCAGCGCTTGCTCGAGCATCTGTGGACTGTTATCTACCCACTGCACGTTCACGCCAGCATTGGCCAGGCACATGACAATGCCACGGCCCATGGTGCCCGCGCCGATCACGGCAGCCTGCTGAATATCGAAGAGTGTCTGGCTCATGTTGTTCTCTTGTTGGCGATCCGAAGACAGATTCCAACCTTAGTCAGGCAACGGCGCTTTTTGAAGTTTATTAGCGTGATGATCGACATTCAGCGGATGGATGCAGCGCCCACAGACTCTCTGCTAATCGAGCAAGTGACTGTCCGCCCAATCGCGGACCTCTGCGTAGGGATACTCTTCCAACGTAGCAAAACCCGGTATCGCCCGCGCCTTGAGTTTGGTGAACAACGGCACGCTGATTCCGCACAGGAATCGCGTCAGGCGTTCGGCCGAGGGAACACCGCCTGTGTGCTGCTCATGCCTGTGGATAAAATCACCACACAGTTCTGCGAAGTTTTTATCCACAAGCGGCGGCAATGGCGGCGGCTCGGGCAACCGCGCGATCTGGCCGTAACATACCGAACAATGGCCGCAATGCTCAGGGGCATTGTGATCACCGAAATACTCGGCCAAGCGATAACCCAGGCAGCGTTCGGTGGCGAACAGGTCAAGCATGGCGTGAATCCGCGCCACTTCGGTCTGCTCGTGGCGAGTGAAGTATTCGTGCAGCTCAGCGCTCAGGGCATCGCTGTGAAAATCGCTGTGCAGCAGGCTGTAAACCTCGGTCATCTGCTTGCTTTCAAGCTCGACCCAGCCCTTTTCCTGGAAATAATCCAGCGCCGTCACCACCCGATTGCGCCCGGCCGAATACTGCGAGTACATCGCCTCGAAATTCACCGTGGCCCAAGTGCGTGCGCGAGTTGACGTCTGGATGATCGCCGCAACGAAATCCCTGCGCTCGCCTTCGAAGCGCTGGAGCAGTGCTTCAGGCTCAAGCAGGTATTTGAAGCGGTACTCGGCGTAATAGGCGTAACGCGGCGCGATCAGACCTCGCAGTTCCAGCTGCACCAGCAACGTCTTCAACGGCAACGAACGAATATTGCTCTGATCGGCCAGTGGCCCAAGCAGAAACTCCCACTGTCCTTCCGGTACCGAGGCTTTGAGCTCGTCGAGTACATAACGAATTCCGTCGCGTTCGGGCGTGTCGCCATAAACAAAATTTTCCAGCACGTTGAGGCTGTCGCGATTGGCCAGTACCAGGCAATCCGAAGGCTGCCCGTCACGCCCGGCGCGGCCGATCTCCTGACTATAGTTTTCGATGGATTTGGGCAGATCGAAATGCACCACGTTGCGGATGTCGCTCTTGTCGATGCCCATGCCGAAAGCGATGGTGGCGACAATGCAGTTGGACTGCCCGGCCATGAAGCGGCGTTGAATGCCTTCACGCTGATCATGCGGCAAACCTGCGTGGTAAGCCTCGGCCTGGATTCCATTGCGTTGAAGGTGCTCGGCGATGTGCTCGGCGGTCTTCTGCAACGTCACGTAGACAATGCTCGGTTGCCCTGGGCGTTCGGTCATCCATTCGACCAGACGCCGGCGCTTGTCCTGACCGCGTACAGGCTCGACCAATAGGTTGAGGTTGGGCCGATAGAAACCGGTGGTGACCACATCGTCCGGAGCAATGGTGAATTTGGCCTGCATGTCGGCGATGACTTTCGGCGTGGCTGTGGCGGTTAGCAGCAGTGCCTGCGGGATGTTGAACTGACGCTGGTAGTCGGGCAGTTTCAGGTAATCCGGCCGAAAGTTGTGGCCCCATTCAGAAATGCAGTGCGCCTCGTCGACCACCAGTAACGAGATCGGCACCTGCTGCAGGAAATTGCGGAAGCGCTCATTTTTCAGGCGCTCGACGGAAATCATCAAAATCTTCAATTCACCCGAACGCGCACGGGCCATGACATCGCTGGCATCCTCGCGGCTCTGCGCCGAATCGATGCTTCCGGCCGAAATGCCGTGGCGCTTGAGAAACGCCAGTTGATCCTGCATCAACGCCAGCAACGGCGAAACCACCAAAGTCAGGTGTGGCAGTAAAAGTGCCGGCAGTTGGTAGCAAAGGGACTTGCCGGAGCCGGTGGGAAAGATCGCCGCCGCCGAACGCCCCGCCAGCACCGCGCTGACAGCGGCTTCCTGACCGGGTCGAAACTGGGGATAACCAAAAACCTGTTTCAGGGTGTCGTGCATTTGCTGTCACTCCTTTGACTGCTGCCATGTCCAAAGACTAGCGGGCGATTGCAGCGAGTCGAGAAAAGGTTGGAGGTAAAATCGATACCGAATAATACAGGGTATCAAGCGCAGACGAGGGTTCATCAGGTAGATGAAGTCTCCAGACAACTAAAAATTCCTGCAATAAAAATTTCATTACAGACCAAACAACAATGGATTTATTCAAACTACAAGAATCGAAACAACGAAAAACTTTATCAATCCAATCAACCGCAACTAGATTGCTTGCTCTTCCCAATAGAACGAGAGCAACAAAATGACAACTTTGACGATATTTTTCTGCGGCACCGGCTCCAACAAGTTTGATGACAAACATAAAAGCTTCTGGGATGGCGAAATCGTTTCTACGCTTGCTGCGCACCACAGCGGACGGGAATTTGCCGTGTGGATCGTCGTCGACGGCCCGGGCAGCGGCAATCTGCAAGCCGATGACCTGTTCACCAAAACCTCTGAATATGGCTTGTCCGGTACTCTGTTCGGTAAAGGCTGGGACGAAAACGTGCAACACGCCGTGAACATTATCAAAGGCAAATGCGACTGGCAGCGCAAACAACTGACTGAGACAGAATATAACCGCCTTAAAACCGCAGGCATTCCGATTGACGATGTGAAAGTTGAAGGCTCCTGGTTCTGGCGCCAGTACAACTATGGCGATCGTAGTATTACCCAACAGAAATTACAGGAACAAATCATCAAGACTTTCCGCAAGGACGGCGTTATTCCGACACGAGTCAATCTGGTCGGCTGGAGCCGTGGCGGTATCAGTTGCCATATGCTCGCCAACGCAATGTTCAAGGACGCTGCACTCAAACATATTCCCGTGAATATCTTTGCGGTTGACCCGGTTCCGGGAATCGGCAACTTCCAGGAAAACCGCGTGAAACTCGAATCCAACGTCAAGGAATACATCGCCTTCTATGCCCGCGATGAGCGTTCGAAGGGCTTCAGCTGCGTGATTCCGCAAACCGCAACCGGCACAAAAACCTCGATCTATCCAATGGCCGGTCGCCACGCCACCCTCGCCGGCAACGCCACGGCACTCGGCGGCGAGCCGAGCAGCAGCAGCGATCTCAACGCGCTGATCGAACCCGGCCGTATCGTTCGCCATCTTGCCGAGACCTGCCTCAAGCGCTGGGGCGTGCCATTGAGCAAGACCCTTAACCTGAGCGATGCCGACCTGCTTCGTTTCACCGGCGCCATCGTCAGCGACGAAGCCCGCTACAAGAAGATGCACAGCCAGTCCTACACCTATTTCACCGAACTGGATAAAGGCGAGCGCTATGTCTCGCTGGGCAGCAAAGGCGTGCCGTTTTCCGCGGTCAAAGGCACGATCTACCGCCCGGCAACCGGACTGACCACGAGCCTGCTGGATATTTCCGGCTACCAGCATCTGCGTTGAAAGGCGTTGAAGCGACAGTAGTGACTGTCTGACACATTGTTCGTCCCGTTCCTACTTCACCCGATGCCTTGTCGGCTATCGCGAGCGGGTGGTGCGAACCTATAGTCATGGTGTCGCTGCTTTGGTCAGCGACACCCACATCACCCACACCCTGTATCCGCTGACAGGTCGACTGCGACCTGCTGCAAGTCGCACAGACACAAATGCTCAACTGGAAAGCGCCGGCCTAAGCCGAGCAGCCTTATCACCGCCGATCTCTGTCGGCGATCAAGCACCAATCATCCTCATCAACACTTCAGCATTGCCTGAAAGTAAGTCAATGGCGTACATTGACCATGATTTTTATTGAGACTTCAGTCTTTACCCGCCGAGTAAGAGAGTTACTGGACGACGATGCCTACGCCACCTTTCAAACGCAATTGGTCGCAAACCCGTCTATTGGCGATGTAATCGAAGGAACCGGCGGGGTGCGCAAAGCACGAGTCGCCTCCAAAGGACATGGCAACGGGGTGGCGCAAGGGTTATCTACTACCACTTCGTTTCAGCATCACAGATCGCGTTGTTGATGATTTATCCAAAAAACGAGCAGCAGGATCTTACCCCTGACGAACGGAAAGCACTGAAGGCCATGATTGGAAACTGGAGGTAACCATGAGCAAATTTTTTGATGAGCTGATGGAAAGCGTGCAGGAAATGGATGAGATTCTTCGGGGTGAAAAAAAGCCGTCCCGCGAATTCTATGTGGATGCATTACAGGTTAAACAGATTCGCAAAGCTACAGGAATGACGCAGGCAAAGTTCGCAGCCTTGATCGATGTTCAGTTGGGAACGTTACGTAATTGGGAGCAAGGTCGTCGTCAGCCGACGGGGCCGGCCAAAGCACTACTCAAGGCCATTCATAACGATCCTGTCCATGTACTGAGTGCACTGGCTGATTGACAGATAGCCAGGGCAAGCCAAGTCTTTGAGTCCAACCAAGCTGCATTTCAGATCGGAAATAAAAAACCGCCCCAAAGGGCGGTTTTTTATTCAGTGCAAACCATTACTTACAACTTCGGCCCAGCCGCCTTGATCGCGTCGCTCACTTCGAACTTCTTGAAGTTCTCGATGAACAGACCGGCCAGTGCTTTCGCTGCCTCGTCGTATGCTGCCTTGTCAGCCCAGGTGTTGCGTGGGTTGAGCAGGTTGGTGTCGACGCCCGGAACGGCCAGTGGCACGTCGAGGTTGATGGTGTCGAGGTGTTCGGTGGCAGCACCGATCAGTGCGCCGCTCTGGATCGCTGCGATCACTGCGCGGGTGGTCGGGATGTTGAAGCGTTGGCCGACGCCGTAGCCGCCGCCGGTCCAGCCGGTGTTGACCAGGTAGACCTTGGAGCCGAAACCGCGAATGCGCTTGATCAGCAGTTCGGCGTATTCGCCAGCCGGACGCGGGAAGAACGGTGCGCCGAAGCAGGTGGAGAAGGTCGACTTGATGCCGCTGCCCGAACCCATTTCAGTCGAGCCCACCAGTGCGGTGTAGCCGGACAGGAAGTGGTAGGCCGCTTGCTCTTCGTTGAGGATCGACACTGGCGGCAGCACGCCGGTCAGGTCGCAGGTCAGGAAAATCACCGCGTTTGGCTCGCCACCGAGGTTCTTCTCGGAACGCTTGGCAACGTGCTCCAGCGGGTAAGCGGCGCGACTGTTCTGGGTCAGGCTGACATCGGCGTAGTCGGCGTGCTTGGCGTCGTTGATCACGACGTTTTCCAGCACCGCGCCGTGCTTGATGGCTTTCCAGATGACCGGCTCGTTCTTCTCGGAGAGGTCGATGCACTTGGCATAGCAACCGCCTTCGATGTTGAACACCACGCCTTCGCCCCAGCCGTGTTCGTCGTCACCGATCAGGTAACGGCTTTCGTCCGCCGACAGGGTGGTTTTACCGGTGCCCGACAGACCGAAGAACAGGGTCACGTCGCCGTCTTCGCCGATGTTGGCAGCGCAGTGCATTGGCAGCACGTCAGCGGCCGGCAGCAGGAAGTTCTGCACCGAGAACATGGCTTTCTTCATCTCACCGGCGTAACGCATGCCGGCGATCAGCACTTTCTTCTGCGCGAAGTTGATGATCACGCAACCATCGGAGTTGGTGCCGTCACGCTCAGGCACGCACTCGAAGTTGGCGACGTTGAGCACTTGCCATTCTTCACGGCCAGCCGGGTTGTACTGGGCCGGATTGATGAACAGGCAACGACCGAACAGGTTCTGCCAGGCAGTCTGGGTGGTCATTTTCACGGCCAGGTAGTGATCTTCCGCCGCGCCTACATGGACGTGGGAAACGAAGTGCTCTTGCGCGTTGTTGAAAGCCTCGACGCGAGCCCACAGGGCATCGAACTTGTCGGCCGGGAACTTGCGGTTGATCGGGCCCCAGGCGATAGCGGCCTGGGTGGAAGGCTCTTCAACGATGAAACGGTCGACTGGCGAACGGCCGGTGCGGTGACCGGTGCGAACAACCAAGGCGCCGGTATCGGCAAGCTCGCCTTCACCGCGATTCAGGGCTTCTTTTACCAGATCATCAACACTCAGATCGGTGTACACGGCGTTATTGGCTTGCGTCATGAGGTTCCCCGTCGGCCAGTGGCCGAGTGTGCTCCAAACGTTTTGTAGTAGAAAGTCGTGCACTACTACCGCGAAAAAAGTGGGCCGGATTATGCCAGAAAAGCCCAAAAAGAGTAGGGTCCTCCCGTCGTAACGGCGATATTCCGTCATTGCGCAGTGAATTTACCTGCGCTGAACCGTTTTAGTGACGGGTATCTGACGGCGTATCGACGCCCGCGCCAGCGAACAATTGAGTGATATCAGCCGCGTCGAACAGGTACTGCTGATTGCAGAACTGGCAATCGATCTCGACTTTGCCACCCTGCTCGGCGGCCAGCGCCAGCGCATCCTCCAGCCCAAGACTGACCAGCGCATTGCCGGAGCGTTCCCGCGAGCAGCTGCAGCTGAAGCGCAGATGCTGCACATCGAACAGACGTACCTGCTCCTCGTGATACAGCCGATGCAGCACGGTTTCGTTGTCGAGGCTGAGCAATTCATCGGCGCTCAGAGTGCTGGCCAACGCGGTGAGATGCTGCCAGCTAGCAGCGCGGTCCTCTTCGTCTTTCAACCGATCGGCAGGGAGTTGTTGCAGCAGCATGCCGCGTGCACGACGACCATCGGCGAACAGCTTGAAGCGTGTGCCGACCTGCTGCGACATGACGAAATAGTTGGTGAAGCAATCGGACAGGGTTTCGCCGTCGAGATCGACAATGCCCTGATAGCGCTGGCCCACAGTCGGATCGACAGTCAGGGCCAGAACGCCGTTCGGCATCAGGTCGCTGAGGGTAGCGTCGGCCGCGATCTGCTCGGCGTCATAGCGCGCCAGGCCACGGATTTCGCGCTCGCTGGAGCACTCGATCATCAGCAGCGGAATCGGCCCTTCCGAGCGCGCCTGCAAAATCAACAGGCCATCGAACTTGAGCGTGCCGACCAGCAACGAAGCGGCCGCCATCAGTTCGCCGAGCAACTGTGCGACCGGCTCCGGGTACGGGTGTTTGGCGAGGACTTCGGCGTAGCTGCGCTCCAGCGCTACCAGTTCGCCGCGAGTGTCGCTGTCATCGAAGATGAAGCGTTGAGTGAAATCGGTATCCGCTAGGTCGGTCATAGGTCTGGGTATCTGAATGTGATGACAAAATGATTACAAAACGTGAAAATTTGCGCTTGCTGGCACTTTTTTTGGTACCGGCGCTTTTTCGCCATGGGAGGCATTTTATGAACAATCCGGGTTTGTTCCAATCAAGGTGGAACCTCGGCCGGCTGGTTCTGTGTAACGTAGTGCCGTTGGCGCTACTGGCTTTCTGGTTATGGCCTACCGGCCAGATGCTGTGTGTGATTTTCGACGAGTGGCTGTTCCGCTCACTGAATGCACCGCTGGCCAGCAACCCGATATGGCTCCACATCTGGGCAATTACAAGTCTGCGCCCGTTCGACATCGTCGTCGGACTGATTCTGCTGACGCTGCTGATCAAGGGCGACTGGGTCTTCAGGGCGATCGACGTGCGCCGCGCATTCTTCGGTTTTTTCTCCATCCTGCTGTTGATGGTGGTGATTCGCGCGCTGTTTTCCAAATTCGCCGACCATATGGGCTGGCAGCACAGCAGCCCGTCGATGGTGCTTGAGGGCGCCGTACACATCAGTGATTACTTTCCGCACCTGGAAAAAACCTGGGAGCTGAAGGATCGCTCGGGCCAGAGCTTCCCGGGTGATCACGCTTCGGTGCTGTTGATCTGGGCACTGTTCATGGGCGTGTTCAGCCGCACGGTCGGGCAATTTCTGACGGTCTGGGGTCTGGCAGTGTTGTTCATGCTGCCGCGTCTGGTGGCCGGCGCGCATTGGGGCCAGGACGATTACATCGGTGGCGTACTGCTGGCGGTATGGGCGTTGGGCTGGGGCTACTACACGCCGTTTGCCTTTCACGCCGCGAACTTCTGGTTGAAGCTGACCGCCCCGGTTTTCGCATTGCTGGCCAAGTTGCCGCTGGTGTCGCGGATGAGTGTGGTGCGTAGCGCCTGATTCCGCGTCGTAGTCGATTCGCAAGCATGCTCGCTGCCACAGACTACTCGATCAAATGTGGGAGCGAGCCCGCTCGCGAAGAGGCCGGCATAACGTTTCAATCTTCGTTGCTGCTACCGCGAAACTTGAACAAATCACGCCGCTGCTTTTTGCTCGGCTTGCCATCGGTGCTCACGCCCAACGACCCTGCCTTGCGCATCGCCGCAGCTGCTTCGCGCTTGGCGATACTCGCTTCGGTCTCGGCATACAGGGTCTGCGCCTCGGGTGCGCCCCGACGCACGATCGACAACGCCTCGACCCTCACCGTGCGCACTTCGAAGCCGGTGCGAATCTCGAACTCGTCACCGATGCGTGGTTCCTTGCCCGGTTTGCAGCGCTCGCCACGGCAATGCACCTTGCCACTTTCAATGGCTGCTTTGGCCAGCGCACGGGTCTTGTAGAAACGCGCCGCCCACAGCCATTTATCGAGACGGACCTTGTCGTCCTCTTCCTGCTTCTGTCCCATATGAATTCCTCGCTCAGCCAGTAGTCGGAACTGTACTACCGTTTCTGTCGGGCGCAAGAACTCGGCCCACCAGATAGACTGTGATCTTCGCCGCCTGACCGGCCTGGAGTGATCGAGTGACAAAATTTCCGACTTCATTGACCTCGCCAAAGGGCGGTTGCCAGGGCTGCCAGCAGAGCGAGCCGCTGGACTTCGATTTTGCCTTCGCCTACCAGCCGATCGTCGATCTGCGCGACCAATCGGTATTTGCCCATGAAGCGCTGGTGCGCGGTGTGGCCGGTGAGGGTGCGCTGTCCGTGTTAAATCAGGTTACAGAAGACAACCGCTACCGCTTCGACCAGCTCTGCCGGACTCGCGCCATCGAAGGCGCGGCCAGTCTTAATATGCAGACACACTTATCGATCAACTTTTTGCCCAACGCCGTCTACCGTCCAGAGTTATGCATTCGCAGCACACTGGAGGCCGCACGAACACACAACTTTCCGATCGACCGGCTGATTTTTGAAACCCTGGAAATCGAGCACGTAGATAATTATCGCCATTTGACCAATATTCTGCGTGAATACCGCGAATTCGGCTTCAAGACCGCCATCGACGATTTCGGTGCCGGTTATTCGGGGCTCAATCTGCTGGCTGATTTCCAACCGGACCTGATCAAACTCGACATGGCGCTGATCCGCGATATCGATCAAGACCGTGTCCGTCAGGTAATCGTGCGGGGGATTGTCACAATGTGTGCGGAGTTGAACGTTACAGTCATTGCCGAGGGCATCGAGAGCGCCGGGGAACGGGACTTCCTCGCGGACTGTGGAATATTTCTGATGCAGGGCTACTGGTTCGCCAAACCTGCTTTCAAAGCGTTGCCCCAGGTGCCAGACGAAGCCTGGAAGCGTTAACCCTTGGTTTTTTTCTTTGAAGACATTTGATCATTTGACCGTTGTCGGTCTGCGCGAGTGGGTGGCGCTCCCGGGCCTGGGAGTCGCGGGCCTGCGCGCAAAAATCGACACCGGCGCCAGCACCTCCAGCCTGCACGCCACCGATATCGAACCGTTCGAACGTGACGGCGAGAAATGGGTGCGTTTCACCGCGCACCTCGGCACGGTGGTGCAGCTGCGTCACCGGCGCTGCGAAGCGCCGCTGGTCACGCGCAAAACCATCAAGAGCTCCAACGGCCATGCGCAGGTGCGCTACGTGATCAGTACCACGCTGGCTTTGGGCGATCGGGTCTGGCCAGTGGAATTCACTTTGGCCTGCCGCAAGTCCATGCGTTATCGCCTGTTGCTCGGTTCCAAAGCCCTGATCGATGGCCAACTGGTGGTCAATCCGGGCATCAAGTATGTACAAGACAAGCCGGTGTTCCCGGTATCTACCTCCTCCACAGGTGTTGCATGAAGATCGCTGTGCTGTCGCGTAATCCGCGTCTGTATTCCACCCGCCGTCTGGTCGAAGCCGGAATCGAGCGCGGGCATGAAATGGTGGTGATCGACACCTTGCGCGCCTACATGAACATTGCCAGCCACAAGCCGCAGATCCATTACCGCGGCAAACCGCTGGAAGGTTTTGATGCGGTGATCCCGCGGATCGGCGCGTCGGTGACGTTCTACGGCTGCGCGGTGTTGCGTCAGTTCGAAATGATGGGCGTGTTCCCGCTCAACGAGTCGGTGGCCATTGCCCGCTCGCGGGACAAATTGCGTTCCCTGCAGCTGCTGTCGCGGCGCGGAATCGGTTTGCCGGTCACCGGTTTTGCCCACTCGCCGGACGACATTCCCGATCTGATCGCCATGGTCAACGGCGCACCGCTGGTGATCAAGGTACTCGAAGGCACACAGGGCATCGGCGTGGTACTGTGCGAAACCGCGACGGCGGCAGAGTCGGTGATCGAAGCATTCATGGGCCTGAAGCAGAACATCATGGTTCAGGAATACATCAAGGAAGCCGGCGGCGCGGATATCCGCTGCTTCGTGGTCGGCGACAAGGTGATCGCGGCAATGAAGCGTCAGGCCAAGCCGGGCGAGTTTCGTTCCAACCTGCATCGCGGCGGCAGCGCCAGCCTGATCAAGATCACCCCGGAAGAACGCATGACCGCGTTGCGCGCGGCCAAGGTAATGGGCCTGGCAGTGGCGGGTGTGGATATCCTGCGCTCCAATCACGGGCCGCTGGTGATGGAAGTCAATTCGTCGCCGGGACTGGAAGGGATCGAGACCACCACCGGCAAGAATGTCGCCGGGATCATCATCGAGCATCTGGAAAAGAATGGCGGGCCGAATATGACCCGCACCAAGGGCAAGGGCTAGAAAAGCAGGTGCTAGCGGCAAGCTTCAAGCGGCAAGTGAACAGCGCTTTGCTTGCAACTTGCAGCTTGAAGCTTGAAGCTTGCAGCTGCTTCTAGACCGCATCTCGGGGCAACATCAATCCAAGCGGCAATCTCACCCGCGCCTCCAGTCCACCCCCGGACCGGTTGCGCAATTCGACATTGCCGCCATGCATCGCCGCAATCCTTTTCACGATCGCCAGTCCTAGCCCGGTACCTTTGCCACCGCGAGCCCGATCACCTCGGGTAAACGGGTTGAAGATTGCTTCAAGCTCGGACGGATCGATACCGGCGCCACGGTCCATCACACTCAGGACCACATACGGCGCGCTGGTATCTCCTGACACATAAGCCGCGACCTCAACACCCGTGCCGGCATGGTTCAAGGCGTTGCCGATCAGGTTATTAAGCAGGCGTTTCATCGATACTCGACGTAGCGGAAACGGCTGGATCGGTTCCAGGCGCAAACGTACCTTCTCTTCATTCTGGTTGTATGGCGCGGCAACTTCGCGCACCAGATCGCTGAGGTCGACTTCTTCTACAGACTCATCGCGACCGTCGCGGATGAACGCGAGGAACTGGTCGAGAATCGCATCCATGTCTTCGATGTCGCGAACCATGTCGTCGGTGAGGTCGGTGTGATCGCCCATCAGTTCCAGCGACAGGCGCAAGCGCGTCAGCGGTGTGCGCAAGTCATGGGAGACGCCGGCGAGCATCAGCTCACGCTCGCGCCCGGCCTGTTCGACGTCCTCGGCCATCTGATTGAAGGCGCGGTAAACCTCGGTCATTTCGCTGGGCGTGTCGCTGATCGGCAGGCGCACGCTGCGGCCCTGGCCGAGTTGTCGCGCGGCATACACCAGACGCTTCAGCGGCTGGTTGAGCTGGCTGACGAAAATCCATGCCGACGCCGTCGATAGCAGGCCGATGGCGAGGAACCAGCCGAGCACGTTCCAGATTTTCTGGCCGCGCAGCGGATGTGGATACAGCGGTACTTTCAGCCAGCCATCGCCCAGGCTCGGCGCCCTCACCCACAATGCCGGCGGCGAGTGCATGCGCAAGCGCACCTCGGTGTCGGCACCCAGTTCCGCCTGCATCTGACGTTGGTAGATTTCGCTGTACGGCCAGTGCTGCTCGCCTTCCGGCACACCGGCGCCAACCACGCGGATCAGGGTCGCGGCATCGGCGATTTTTGCGCGGTTTTCTTCGTCGGCGGCCCAATAGGCGCGCAGCGTCAGAGCGACGCCATGGCTGTATTGGCGATCCACCAGCACGTCCTCGTTCATCAACAGATAAACCAGGGTCAGCGCCTTGGAAAACAGCACGACGATCAGCACCAGCCAGAGGGTGCGGGAGAAAAAACTTTGGGGGAACCAGACGGGGGTTTTCATCTTTAACCGCTACACACTTGCAGGAGCGAGCAATGCTCGCATATTGCGGATTGCGAGTCTGTGGCAATGGCCGTGCGACCAGAGCCTTGCAGACCCGCTCCTACAAATCACCGATCACTTGGTGGCGGTGCCATCCGGTACGAACACGTAACCCACGCCCCAGACGGTCTGGATGTAACGCGGTTTCGACGGATCGGGTTCGATCATCCGGCGCAGACGCGAAATCTGCACGTCGATGGAACGCTCCAGCGCATCCCATTCGCGGCCACGGGCGAGGTTCATCAGCTTGTCACGGGTCAGCGGCTGACGCGCGTTCATCACCAGCGCCTTGAGTACCGCGAACTCACCGGTGGTGAGCATGTGCACTTCATCGCCACGCTTGAGTTCGCGGGTGGCCAGCGACAACACGTAATCACCGAAGGTGACGTTTTCGTCTTCGCTGCCCGGTGCGCCCGGTACCGGTGCGGCCTGACGGCGCAATACCGCTTTGACCCGCGCCATCAGCTCGTCAGGGTTGAACGGCTTGGCCAGGTAATCGTCGGCGCCCAGTTCAAGGCCTTTGATGCGGCTCAGCTCATCGCCCTTGGCGGTGAGCATGATGATCGGAATCTGGTTGTTCGCGCCGCGCAGGCGGCGGCACGCGGTCAGGCCGTCTTCGCCTGGCAGCATCAGGTCGAGGACGACCAGATTGAACACTTCACGCGCCAGCAGACGGTCCATCTGCTCGGTGTTCGGAACGGTACGGGCACGGTAGCCCTTGCTGACGAAGAAACGCTCCAGCAGGCTGCTCAGCCCCGGATCGTCATCAACGATTAGAATTTTTTCGCCTTCAGCCGTTTGTGCAGTGCTGCTCATTGGATGCTCCTTTTAGCTCGGCGCGCATTATGGCGTAGCTGCCGTTATACGCACCGTGTGCATTGTTAGCAGATTTTTCCTTCACTGCCAGAAAACCGGGGTTTATGCCTACAGGCTGCAACGCCCCCGAATGACAGAACGCTGGTTATAATGCGCGGCGTTTTGCGCCAGGCAACGTCTGAATCGTTACCGTAAGTGGCCGGTATTTTTTCCGGCCCTGTGCAGCAACTGTTCGATTTTACGGGTCAATGGGCTGCCTCTTGATCCAGGCAGCGGCAATCTACTAGCCGCTCAATCAGCCTCCAGGCCTTTATCTGCGTGCCTGAGAGCCTGCTTTCAAACTATGTCAGGTGGTTTTATGGACAGCATCAACAGCCGCATTGCCGAGGAACTCGGCGTACGCCCACAACAGGTCGAAGCGGCCGTCGCGCTACTCGATGAAGGTTCTACCGTTCCCTTCATCGCCCGTTACCGGAAAGAAGTCACCGGCAGCCTCGATGACACCCAGTTGCGTCATCTGGAAGAGCGCCTGCGCTACCTGCGAGAACTCGACGAACGGCGCATCAGCATCCTCGCCAGCATCGAAGAGCAAGGCAAACTCACTCCTGCCCTCGAGCGCGACATCAAGCTCGCCGACACCAAAACCCGTCTCGAAGACTTGTACCTGCCGTACAAGCAGAAGCGCCGCACCAAGGGCCAGATCGCCCTCGAGGCCGGCCTCGGCGAACTGGCCGACGGCTTGTTCAACGACCCGAACCTGTCGCCGGAAACCGAAGCTGCGCGCTTCGTCGACGCCGAAAAAGGCGTGGCCGATGTCAAGGCTGCACTGGAAGGCGCCAAGTACATCCTGATGGAGCGCTTCGCCGAGGACGCCAGCCTGCTGGAAAAGCTGCGCAATTTCCTCAAGCAGGAAGCGATCCTCAGTGCCCGCGTCATCGCCGGCAAGGAAGAGGAAGGCGCCAAATTCCGCGATTATTTCGAGCACGACGAGCCGCTGAAAAGCATGCCGTCGCACCGCGCCCTCGCCATTTTCCGCGGCCGCAATGAAGGCATTCTCAGCTCCGCACTGAAAGTCGGCGATGAGCTGCCCAGCACCATGCACCCGTGCGAAGGCATGATCGGCCAGCAGTTCGGCATCCAGAACCAGAACCGCCCGGCGGACAAGTGGCTGGGCGAAGTGGTGCGCTGGACCTGGAAGGTCAAGCTCTACACCCACTTGGAAACCGACCTGCTGGGCGAGCTGCGCGACGGTGCCGAAACCGAAGCGATCAACGTCTTCGCGCACAACCTGCACGACCTGCTGCTGGCCGCTCCGGCCGGCCCGCGCGCGACCCTGGGCCTCGACCCGGGCCTGCGTACCGGCTGCAAGGTGGCCGTGGTCGACTCGACCGGCAAGCTGCTCGATCACGCCACGGTTTACCCGCATGTACCGCATAACAAGTGGGATCAGACCATCGCCATTCTCGCCGCCCTGTGCGCCAAGCACTCGGTGGATCTGATCGCCATCGGCAATGGCACTGCCAGCCGTGAGACCGACAAGCTGGCGATCGAGCTGATCAAAAAATACCCAGCGATGAAAATGACCAAGGTCATGGTGTCCGAAGCCGGCGCCTCGGTGTACTCGGCCTCGGAACTGGCGGCCAAGGAATTCCCGGACCTCGACGTGTCGATCCGTGGCGCCGTGTCGATCGCCCGTCGCTTGCAGGATCCGCTGGCCGAACTGGTGAAAATCGATCCGAAATCCATCGGTGTCGGCCAATACCAGCACGACGTCTCGCAACTGAAACTGGCGCGCGGTCTGGATGCTGTGGTCGAGGATTGCGTGAACGCCGTGGGCGTGGATGTGAATACCGCCTCCGTGGCGTTGCTGGCACGGATCTCCGGGCTCAACGCAACGCTGGCGCAGAACATCGTTGCTCACCGTGACGAACATGGCGCATTCAAAACCCGTGCAGCACTGAAGAAAGTCGCGCGCCTGGGCGAAAAAACCTTCGAACAGGCCGCCGGTTTCTTGCGCGTAATGAACGGCGACAACCCGCTGGATTCCTCGGCGGTGCACCCGGAAGCCTATCCGCTGGTGCAGCGCATTGCCGCTGAAACCGACCGCGACATCCGCTCGCTGATCGGCGATGCCGCGTTTCTCAAGCGTCTGGATCCGAAGAAATTCACCGATGAAACCTTCGGTCTGCCCACCGTGACCGACATCCTGCAAGAACTGGAAAAACCCGGTCGCGATCCACGTCCGGAGTTCAAGACTGCCGAGTTCCAGGAAGGCGTCGAAGACCTCAAGGACCTGCAACTGGGGATGATCCTTGAAGGCGTGGTGACCAACGTTACGGCGTTCGGTGCGTTCGTTGACATCGGCGTGCATCAGGATGGTCTGGTGCACATCTCGGCGCTCTCGGAGAAGTTCATCAAGGACCCACGCGAAGCGGTCAAGGCCGGTGACGTGGTGAAAGTGAAGGTCATGGAAGTCGACATTCCGCGCAAACGCGTCGGCCTGTCGATGCGCATGAGCGACACGCCGGGCGAGAAGGTCGACGGCGCCCGTGGCTCGCGTCCGGGCTCGGCACCGCGCCAGTCTTCGGGCAACGCGCCACGCAAGGAAACTGCGACCGCCGCACCGGTGAACAACGCGATGGCCTCGCTGTTCGCCAACGCCAAGCAGTTGAAGAAACGCTGATGGACATGCCGGCCGGGCTCGTCGAGAGCGCGTTTTTCAAGCTGTTGGGCTGCCGCCTGCACAGCCTCGACACCGGGGTGGCGCAAGTCGCCCTGGTGCTTGAGCCCGAACTGCGCAACCGTGGCGGCAAATTGCACGGCGGCGCGCTGTTCAGCCTGGTCGACATTGCCATGGGCCTGGCTTGCTCCAGCAGCCTGGCTTCGATCAGCAGAGCGCGACCATCGAATGCAAGATCAACTACATCCGCGCCGTTTCCGAGGGCGAGGTGCTGTGCACGGCGCGGGTGATTCATCCGGGCCGGCGCACGCTGGTGGTCGAAGCCGAGGTGATGCAGGGCGACAAACTGGTCGCAAAAGCGCAAGGCACCTTCGCTGTCCTGTAGATGTTGCTCATCATTTTGAGTTAATTTCGGCGCAACGAATCCTGCAGGAGCTGCCGCAGGCTGCGATCTTTTGATCTTGTGTTGAAAAACAAAATCAAAAGATCGCAGCCTTCGGCAGCTCCTACGGGTTATGTGTGCGGCTGACAGGCTAGAAAACCAGGCGATAACGCCAGTTTCAACTTCACCCTTGTAGACCGTCCTGCCCACCCCCATATTGGGGCGACTGACGCGTGAAGGAATCCAAATTGAGCGAACTTCTCAACCGCCGCCTGGCTCTGCTTGGCGAGCGCGCTAACCTCTCTCTGCTCAAGCAGTGCCTGCACGGTATCGAACGTGAATGCCTGCGCGTGACCAGTGAAGGTAGCCTGGCGCAAACGCCGCACCCCGAAGCCCTGGGTTCCGCGCTGACCAACGAACAGATCACCACCGACTACTCCGAGTCGCTGCTGGAATTCATCACGCCTGCCCTGCCGGATCCTGCCGACACGCTGGCGAGCCTGGACAAGATTCATCGCTTTGCCTACAGCAAACTCGGCAACGAGTACCTGTGGAGTCCATCGATGCCGTGCCCGTTGCCGGCCGAGGAAGACATTCCGATCGCCTATTACGGCACCTCCAACATCGGTCAGCTCAAGTACGTCTACCGCAAGGGCCTGGCCCTGCGTTACGGCAAGACCATGCAATGCATTGCCGGGATTCACTACAACTTCTCCCTGCCGGAACAGCTTTGGCCATTGCTGCGCGAAGCCGAAGGTTTCGTCGGCACTGACCGCGATTTCCAGTCAGTGTCCTATATCGCCCTGATCCGCAACTTCCGTCGCTACAGCTGGCTGCTGATGTACCTGTTCGGTGCTTCGCCGGCGCTGGACGCCGGTTTCCTGCGCGGGCGTTCGCATCAGCTCGAACAACTCGATCCGGACACCCTCTATCTGCCGTACGCCACCAGCCTGCGCATGAGCGATCTCGGTTATCAGAGCAACGCCCAGGCCGGCCTGACACCGTGCTACAACGATCTGGCGAGCTATACCGACAGCCTGCGCGAAGCCGTGGCCACGCCGTACGCGCCGTATGTGGAAGTCGGCACGCACAAGGATGGCGAGTGGGTGCAGCTCAACACCAACATCCTGCAGATCGAAAACGAGTACTACTCCAACATCCGCCCGAAACGCGTGACCTACACCGGCGAGCGGCCGATCCAGGCGCTGATGGCGCGCGGCATTCAGTACGTCGAAGTGCGCTGCCTGGACATCAACCCGTTCCTGCCGATGGGCATCGATATCACCGAGTCGCGCTTCATCGACGCCTTCCTGCTGTATTGCGCGCTGAACGACAGCCCGCTGCTGACCAACACTTCGTGCGGCAACGCCACCTCGAACTTCCTCAGCGTGGTCAAGGAAGGTCGCCGTCCGGGCCTGCAATTGCAGCGTGACGGTCAGCCGGTCGAGATGAAGCAGTGGGCGGCCGAGCTGCTTGAGCAGATCGCTCCGCTGGCGGCGATGCTTGATCAGAGCGTTGGCGGTGATGCCCACAGCAAGGCGCTGGATGCGCAACTGGCCAAGGTCAACGACCCGTCGTTGACGCCATCGGCGCAGGTGTTGGCCGCCATGGCCGAGCACAAGGAAAGCTTTGCGCAGTTCTCCCTGCGTCAGAGCCAGGCCCATGCCGAGTTCTTCCGCAGCGAGCCGTTGGTAGCTGACGAGCAAGCGAAGTTTGAAGAACTGGCGCGCGCGTCGCTGGCGCAGCAGACCGAGCTTGAGCAGAACGAAGTCGGCGATTTCGACGTGTTTGTTGGTGCGTATCAGGCGAGTATCCTCGCCATCAGCAACTGATATAGAAGGTCCTTCGGCCCTTTTCGCGAGCAGGCTCGCTCCCACAGAGGAATTCGGTCTCCCCTGTGGGAGCGAGCCTGCTCGCGAATGATCGCTGCGCTTGGATTTTCCGCTCATAAGCTCATTCGAAAAAGTTATTTATTTTTGAATTCTTAGATCATTTAGTCTCCTTTCACGCCGACATTCGGTCGCCTGATCTGGAGCTCTCAATTGAAACTGAATTTCCCGCTTCGCCTGCTCGCCGCCGCCTCGCTGGCCGCTGCAAGCTTCCTCGCCCAGGCGGCCGACCTCACCGTTGCCTACCAGACTACCGTCGACCCGGCCAAAGTCGCTCAGGCCGACGGCGCCTACGAGAAAGCTACCAAGGCCGATATCAGCTGGCGCAAGTTCGATAACGGCGCCGACATCATCGCCGCCATCGCGTCCGGCGATGTGCAGATCGGCTACCTCGGTTCGAGTCCACTGACCGCCGCGATCACCCGCAAGGTACCGGTAGAAACCTTCCTGATTGCCACGCAGATCGGCGCCGCTGAAGCACTGGTCGCGCGCGACGGTTCCGGCATCAAAACGCCGCAGGATCTGATCGGCAAGAAAATCGCCGTGCCGTTCGTGTCCACCGGGCATTACAGCCTGCTCGCCGCGCTCAAGCACTGGAACATCGATCCGTCGAAAGTCACGGTGCTCAACCTCGCGCCGCCAGCGATCATCGCCGCGTGGAAACGCGGCGACATCGACGCCACTTACGTGTGGGATCCGGCACTGGGCGTGGCCAAGGAAAACGGCAAAGTGCTGATCACCTCCGGCGAGCTGGCCAAGTTCGGCGCGCCGACTTTCGATGCGTGGATCGTGCGCAAGGACTTCGCCGAGATGCATCCGGAAATCGTCACCGCGTTCGCCAAGGTCACCCTTGACGCCTACGCCGACTACCGCAAAGACCCGAAAGCGTGGCTGGCGAATCAGTCCAACGTCGACAAGCTGGTCAAACTGTCCGGCGCCAAGGCCAGCGACATCCCGTTGCTGCTGCAGGGCAACGTCTACCCGCTGGCGGCGGATCAGGTCAGTGACCTCGGCGCGCCGACCACCAAAGCGATCACCGACACCGCTGCGTTCCTCAAGGAGCAGGGCAAGGTCGAAGCCGTGCTGCCGGACTACGCGCCGTACGTCAGCGCCAAATACATCACCAACTGAACCGGAGATCACAGCGATGGCCTTGCTACAGCTGGAGCGCATCAGCGCACAGTACCCGGGCAGCCCGGAGCCGGTGCTGGCGGATATTTCTCTGACCCTGGGGCCGCAGCAGTTGCTGGTCGCCCTCGGCCCGTCCGGCAGTGGCAAGACTTCGCTGTTGAACCTGATTGCCGGTTTCGTCGAACCGAGTGCCGGGCGCATCACCCTTGATGGCGTGCCGGTCAAAGGCCCGAGCGCCGAGCGCGGCGTGGTGTTTCAGGACGATGCCTTGCTGCCTTGGCAGGACGTGCTGGCCAACGTTGCCTTCGGCCTCGAGCTGGCCGGTGTCGGCAAGGACAAGCGGGAAAAAATCGCCCGGGAAATGCTCGCGCTGGTCGATCTCGCCGGTTTCGAAGACCGGCGCATCTGGCAATTGTCCGGTGGCCAGAAACAACGCGTCGGCCTCGCCCGCGCCCTCGCCGCCGACCCGCGCGTGTTGCTGATGGACGAGCCGTTCGGTGCGCTTGATGCATTCACTCGCGAGCAGATGCAGGAGCTGTTGCTGCAAGTCTGGCAGCGCACTGCCAAGCCGGTTTTTCTGATTACCCACGACATTGAAGAAGCGGTGTTCCTCGCCACGGACCTGATTCTGCTGGCGCCGAATCCGGGGCAGATCGTTGAGCGCCTGCAATTGGATTTTGGTCAGCGTTATGCCGCTGGCGAGTCGGCCCGTGCGATCAAATCCGATCCGCGCTTTATCGAAACCCGCGAGCACGTGCTGAGCAAAGTCTTCTCGCAACGCAGCGCCGTACCCCGGCAGGAGCGCGCATGAGCAGTTATGACGTAATCGCTGCGGCGGTGAAAACACCTTCGGTGAGCATCCCGGTGCGCCGCAGCCTCAGCACTCGCTGGATCAGCCTGCTGACGCTGTTCGGCCTCTTGGCGATCTGGTGGGCGGTGACCGCGACCGGCGTGATCGAACCGTTGTTCTTGCCACCGCCTTCTGCCGTGCTGCAAAAAGGCTGGTTACTCGCGACCTCGGGATACATGGATTCGACGCTGTGGCAGCACCTGGGCGCCAGCCTCAGCCGCATCGGTCTGGGCCTCGCTTTTGCGATTCTGACCGCCGTGCCGGTGGGCATTGCCATCGGCGCCAATCGCATCGCCCGTGGTGTGCTCGATCCGCTGATCGAGTTCTACCGCCCGATCCCGCCGCTGGCGTATCTGCCGCTGATCGTGATCTGGTGCGGCATCGGCGAGTTGTCGAAAGTGCTGCTGATCTACTTGGCGATTTTTGCGCCGATTGCAATTGCCACCGCGACGGGTGTGCGCACGGTTGATCCGGCAAAACTGCGCGCGGCGCAGTCGTTGGGCGCGTCGCGCGTGCAGTTGATTCGTCATGTGATTTTGCCGAGCGCTCTGCCGGACATTCTCACCGGCGTGCGCATTGGTCTGGGCGTCGGCTGGTCGACCCTGGTCGCCGCTGAACTGATCGCGGCCACCAGCGGCCTGGGCTTCATGGTGCAGTCGGCCGCGCAATTCCTGGTCACCGATGTGGTGGTGCTGGGAATTCTGGTCATCGCCCTGATCGCCTTCGCCATGGAAATGGGCCTGCGCGCGTTGCAGCGCAGACTGGTGCCATGGCACGGCCAGGCGCACTAAATCGCTTTGTGAAAATTCCCCTGCTCGCGAAAGCGTCAGATCAGTCACTGCACTGTCGCCTGACACTCTGCATTCGCGAGCAGGCTCGCTCCCACAAAAGCATGACACTCCGAATTCGAAGAGAACGACCATGAGCACCCTCAACATCACCCCGTTAAGCTCGGCCCTCGGTGCGCAGATCAGCGGCGTCGACATCAGCCAGCCGCTGAGCCTGGAGCACCGCGACGCCATCGAGCAGGCGTTGCTCAAATACCAGGTGCTGTTCTTTCGCAACCAGCCGATCGAGCCGGCACAGCAGGCACGCTTCGCGCATTATTTCGGCGACCTGCACATTCATCCGATCTACCCGAACGTGCCGGAACAACCGGAAGTGCTGATCCTCGACACCGCCGTCACCGACGTGCGCGACAACGCAATCTGGCACACCGACGTGACCTTCCTGCCGACGCCGGCAATGGGCGCGGTGCTCAGCGCCAAGTTGCTACCGGAGTTCGGTGGCGACACGCTGTGGGCCAGCGGGATTGCTGCGTATGAAGCGTTGTCGGCGCCGATGAAAAGCCTGCTCGAAGGCCTCACCGCCACCCACGATTTCACTCGTTCGTTTCCGCTCGAGCGCTACGGCAACACGCCTGAAGCGCTGGCGCAGTGGGAAGAGGCACGACGCAAGAATCCACCGCTGTCGCACCCGGTGATTCGCACCCATCCGGTCAGCGGACGGCGCTCGCTGTTCGTCAGTGAAGGGTTCACCTCGAAAATCAACGAGCTCTCGGAAACCGAGAGCGAGGCGATCCTGAAGTTTCTGTTCGCCCACGCGACCCGGCCGGAATTCACTATCCGCTGGCGCTGGCAGAAAGACGACATCGCCTTCTGGGACAACCGCGTGACCCAGCATTACGCGGTGGACGATTACCGCCCGGCGCGGCGGGTGATGCAGCGGGCGACAGTGTTGGGGGATGTGCCGTTCTTCAAGTGATAGCTGATGATCGTTCCCTCGCTCTGCGTGGGAATGCATCAACGGACGCTCCGCGTTCGGCTTTAGCTGGGACGCGGAGCGTCCCGGGCGGCATTCCCACGCAGAGCGTGGGAACGATCCTCTCAGCGGCTTATTCGGCTGTCGAAGGCTTCTCCCAAAGATTGATCCCGCCCTCCTGGGCAAACCGGTCGATCTCCGCCAGCTCTTCAGCGCTGAAATCCAGATTCTTCAACGCCCCCACGTTCTCGATGATCTGCTCCGGCCGGCTCGCGCCGATCAACGCCGAGGTCACTCGTGGATCACGCAGCGTCCACGCCAGTGCCAGTTGCGCCAGACTCTGGCCGCGACGCTGGGCGATCTCGTTCAACGCTCGCACGTGAGCAATATTTTCTTCGGACAAGTGCGAAGCCTGCAACGAACCGCCGCCCGGGCGATTGACTCGCGCATCCGCCGGCACGCCGTTGAGGTACTTGTCGGTAAGCAGACCTTGCGCCAGCGGAGTGAAAGCGATCACGCCCGTGCCGAGCTCATCGGTGGTATCGAGCAGATCCTTTTCCACCCAGCGATTGAGCAGGTTGTACGCCGGTTGATGGATCAACAGCGGCACCTTCCACTCTTTCAGCAGCGCGGCCATTTCGCGGGTTTTCACTCCGGAATAGGACGAGATGCCGATGTACAGCGCCTTGCCCTGCTGCACAGCGGTGGCGAGGGCGCTGGCGGTTTCTTCCAGCGGGGTGTCCGGGTCGAAGCGGTGCGAATAGAAGATATCCACATAGTCGAGGCCGAGGCGTTGCAGGCTCTGGTCGAGGCTGGCCAGCACGTATTTACGCGAACCGCCGCCCTGGCCGTAAGGGCCGGGCCACATGTCCCAACCGGCCTTGCTGGAGATGATCAGCTCGTCGCGATATTGCTTGAAGTCCTCGCGCAGCAGGCGACCGAAATTGATCTCGGCGCTGCCGTAGGGCGGGCCATAGTTGTTGGCCAGATCGAAATGGTTGATGCCCAGATCGAACGCCGTGCGCAGCAAGGCGCGCTGGGTGTCGATCGGTGTGCTGTCACCAAAGTTGTGCCACAGCCCCAGTGACAAGGCCGGCAGCACCAGACCGCTGCGGCCGACGCGGCGGTAGGGAATGGAGTCATAGCGGTTTTCGGCAGCGGTGTAAGTCATCGAATCCTCTCTTGTCTGTTTTTTAGTCATCAGAAACCGGACACCTTTGTGGCGAGGGGATTTATCCCCGATGGGTGGCAAAGCCGCCCCAAAACGTGAAACCTAGGTGAATCAGGTGTACCGAGTGCGCTGGTTTTACGACTGCTTCGCAGCCGAACGGGGATGAATCCCCTCACCACAAAGGCCCCATCAATCATGCGAAGCGGTTTACAGGTCGGGCGAGCCCCAGGTTCTGCCGCAACGTGCGGCCTTCATATTCAGTTCTGAACAAGCCACGCCGTTGCAGTTCCGGTACCACGCCACTGGCGAAATCTTCCAGCCCGCCCGGCAGGTGCGGCACCAGCACGTTGAAGCCATCCGCTGCGCCTTGCTCGAACCATTCCTGCAGGCGATCGGCAATCTGCGCCGGCGTCCCGACCAAGCTGTAATGCCCACGTCCGCCAGCGATCCTGCGCCCGAGTTCGGCGAGGGTCAGATTCTCCCGCCCCGCCAGCTCAGTCAGCAGTTTCTGTCGGCTCCGCTGGCCGCTGTCAGTTAGCGGCAACTCTGGCAGAGGGCCGTCCAGCGGGTACTTCGATAAATCGAAGTTGCCCAGCATACGCCCAAGCAGCGCGACGCCCACCTCCGGTTCGACCAATTGCTGAAACGTTTCACATTTTTCCTGCGCTTCAGCCTCGCTGGCACCGACCACGACAAACATACCGGGCATGATTTTCAGCGAATCGGTGCTGCGCCCGAACCTGGCCAAGCGTCCCTTGATATCAGCATAAAACGCCTGTGCGGCGGCCAACGAAGTCTGCGCGGTGAACACCACTTCAGCGGTTTGTGCGGCCAACTCCCGCCCCGCCTCGGAAGATCCGGCCTGAACAATCACCGGTTGTCCCTGCGGCGAGCGCGCGACATTCAGCGGGCCTTTGACCCGGAAATGTTCACCGACATGGTCGAGCACGTGCAGCTTATGCGGGTGGTAATAGGCGCCGCTGGCCTTGTCGCGGTGGAAGGCATCGTCCTCCCAACTGTCCCAGAGCCCGGTAACCACCTGATGAAATTCGCGGGCACGGCTGTAGCGTTCGGCATGGCCGATGTGTGCATCGCGGCCAAAATTCAGCGCCTCGGCGGCGTTGTCCGAAGTCACCAGATTCCATCCGGCACGTCCGCCCGACAAATGATCGAGCGAAGCAAACTTGCGCGCCACGTGGTACGGCTCGTTGTAACTGGTGGTGGCTGTGGCAATCAGGCCGATGTGCTCGGTCAATGCACTCAGTGCCGAGAGCAAGGTCAGCGGCTCGAAGTGATCGGAGCGCGCCATGCGGCTGGCGATGTCATCGGTCGGTGCGGCGACGCTGTCGGCGACAAACAGCGCATCGAACTTTGCCGCTTCGGCGATCTGTGCCAGACGTTTGTAATGGGCGAAATCCAGCCCCGCATTCGCCGGCACATCCGGATGACGCCACGCCGCTACGTGATGCCCGGTGGCCATGAGAAACGCACCGAGTTTCATCTGCTTGCTCATCTCAGAAATCCTTGCGCAGTTGCACGCCGAAGTAGCGTTCGTCATCCCGTGGCACGGCGCGATAGATGTAGCTGCCGCCGCTGGCCAGCAATGGCGAATAGGACTTGTCGGCGAGGTTCTTGCCGAGCAGCGCGACGCGCCAGCCATTGCTGTAATCGGCCAGGGCGACGCTGGCGTTCCACAGCCCATAGGCGCCCTGTTTGGTATCGGGGTTCTGGCTGATGTCGTACTGCACTTCGCTTTGCCAGCTGTAGTCGGTGCCCAGTTCGATATCGAGACCGTTGTCCAGCGGGATGGTGTAGTCGGCACGCACGTAGCTTTTCCAGTCCGGGCTGAATGGCAGAGGTTTGCCGTCGACGTTGCACGACGCCGCCGCGCCGGCCGGGCAAGCGAACTCGTCGATGCGTGCGCGGGTATAGGCCAGTGCGCCGGAGAACTTCAGTTGCTGGGTGGCTTGCAGGGCGTAGTCGAGTTCGACGCCTTCACTGGTGACGCTGCCGGCGTTGATCAACCGCGTCACCACTTGCCCGGCGACGGTGTCGAAAAAGTTCGCCTGATAGTTGTCGTACTCGCTGTGGAAGATCGCCAGGTTGGTGGTCAGGCGATTGTTCCAGGAAGTGGCTTTGATCCCCGCCTCCCAGGTGTTGGACGTCTCCGGTTTCAGCGCTTCGGTATCGCGCGGTTGCATGTTGAAGAACACGTTGTAGGCCGGGCCTTTGTAACCGCGCGAATAGGTCAGGTAAGTGGTGACGGTATCGCTCAGGTCGTACTGCAAACCGAGGCGGCCGGACCAGCCATCTTCGTCCACCGAGCCTGAGCTGCTGGTCGCCGGTTGAATGCCGCTGACCGTGGTCGCCGACGTGGAGACGCGGCGGTGATCGTATTCCAGATCGTCGTGGGTATAGCGCAGGCCGGCGATGCCGCGAAAGTCCGAAGTGAAGTTCAGCGTGCTCTCGCCAAACACCGCGTGGCTGTCATTGGTGGTGCTGTAATCGGCGACACCACGGTCAGTGCGAGCGGTCGTGGTGAGGGTGCGCTGATAGGTCTCGTCGTCCTTGCCATGCATGTAGAACAGGCCGCCGACGTACTCAAGAAACTCGCCTTTCGGCGAGGCCAGACGCAGCTCTTGCGAGTATTGGTCGAAAGCCAGATCGCCCTTGTCCACCGTGCCGGGAAACGCGGCGGTCACGGTGCCAAGGCGATCGCCATCCTGATACTGGGTGTTGTCCCAGCCGCGCCATGCGGTGATCGACGTCAGGGTGTAATCGCCCAATTGCCAGTCGAGCTGGCCGGACAGGCCTTTGTTGACGTCCTCGATGTGAGAGCGGGTGTCGGTGTTGATGTCGCGGTTGTGGCTGGTCGCATTCACCGGACGCAGCGCGTTGGCGAAGGCCGGCGTCAGCGCTTGGCTGACGACGCCGTTGGGCGCGTCGTCGTGAGACTGCATGTAGTCGGCAATCAGGGTGAAGGTGACGTCGTCGTTCGGGGTGAATTCGAGTTTGCCGCGCACGCCGCGATGATTGTAACCGTTGTCCTCGTGGCCGTTGCGCTGGTTGTCGACATTGCCGTCGTAACTGCCGAACAGCGTGCTGATCGAGCCCTTCAGCGTGTCCGGAATCAGGCTGCCGCCGAGACCGAAACGGGTGCGGCTTTCGTTGCCGCTGTAGTACGACTGATCGATGTAGCCGTGGGTCTCGGCGGACGCTGCTCTGCTGGTGATGTTGAGTACACCGGCCGAGGCGTTCTTGCCGAACAGTGTGCCTTGCGGGCCACGCAGCACTTCGACGCGTTCGAGATCGAGCAGATCCAGCGTGGCCTGACCGGGCCGCGCGTACACCACGCCGTCGATCACTGTCGCCACGGTCGGCTCGACGCCCGGCGAGGTGGAAATGGTGCCGACCCCGCGCACAAACAACGAGGTGTCCTTGTTCGAGGCGCCAGTGCGGAAATTCAGCGAAGGCACTTGCTGAACGATGCTCGCCACGCCGTTACGGTTGTCGCGTTCCAGCTGTTCGCCGTCGAGCACCGAAACCGCCACCGGCACTTTCTGCAGCGATTCTTCACGCCGGGTCGCGGTCACCGTGACCGACTTCAGCGTCGGCTCCTGATCGCTGTTGTCAGCGGCAAACGCCGTGGGCAGCGGCAGCGCCGCCAGCCCGATAAAAATCCATCCCGCCGCGCGAATCGACTGCGTCAGTGTGTGTGGTGCCCCAGGAAAATCACGCATAGGTATCCGCTCGAAAATGGCCCTGAACCACTGTCGTTCTGCGACGACAGTGCCTGAATCTGTCTTGGGCATTCGCTCGAGCGAGTAGCAGACAACGCGATTTGTTAGCGCTAACATCGTCAGTATTGGCGACCCCGGCGTAGAGCGTCCAATACTCAAAAATTACTTTTATATTCGATTTGGTTTTTTAGAGGGATTGACTGTTGAACGACGAAAAACCGCGCAAACGCCGGGGCGCCGGCCGTGTGACGTTGAATGCCGTAGCGCGCGCAGCCGGGGTATCGGCGATTACCGTGTCGCGATATTTCAATCAGCCCGAGCAGGTTTCACCCGAGCGCCGCGAGCGTATTGCGGCGGTGGTCGCCGAGTTGGGTTACGTGCCAAATCTGGTCGCCGGCGGCCTGGCCTCGGCGCGGGGAAAAATCGTCGGCATGGTCATCCCCAACATCTCGGGGCCGATCTTCGCCAACACGATCCAGGGCTTCAGCGACACCCTCAGTCGTCACGGTTATCAACTGTTGCTGGCGTCGAGTTATTTCGATATCGAGCAGGAAGAAAATGCCGTGCGCGCGTTTCTCGGCTGGTCGCCGGCAGCGCTGGTGCTGACCAGCCACTTTCACAGTGCAGGCACCGAGAAAATGCTCGCCGAGGCGGATATTCCAGTGATCGAAACCTGGGATTACCAGCCGGAACGCGGGCCGATGCAGATCGGCTTTTCGCATTTCGAAGTGGGCGTGACAGCGGCAAGGCATCTGTTGGAGAAAGGCTATCAATGCATTGCCTTCGTACAGAACAGCGCGCCGGGGGACTTCAGCGCACTGGAACGCCGCGACGGTTATGCCGCCACTTTGCGCGCCGCTGGCCACGAGCCATGGGTCTTCACCCCGGATGCCGACCGCGCACCGTTCGAAGCTGGCAAACAAGCGATGGACGCCCTGATGATCGCCTCACCCCGCCCGGACGCAATCATCTTCGCCAACGACAACCTCGCCGCCGGCGGCCTCCTCGCCGGACAGCGCGCGGGTCTCAAAATCCCCACAGACTGCGCCGTGCTCGGCTTCGGCGATTACCCGTTTGCCGAGATGCTGTTGCCGAGTCTGAGCACGATCAAACCGCCAGCGCTGGAGATTGGAGTGCTGGCGGCAACGCGGGTGCTGGAAAGCCTTGCGGTATTGCCGAGCGACGAAGTGCAGCGATTGAATCTGTTGCAGTGCCAGGTGATCGAGCGCGAAAGCTCCTGACTTCGCTATACCGACAGCTCGCGCAAGGCGGCCGCCGCGAGAAATCCGGAACGGGATCGATAGCGCTGGTCACGGCGGACTGTCTGGTCAATACGCTCAAGCAACTGCTCCGGCAGCGTGGCGTTAAAACGCACTGACTTGCCGAAATACGGGGTGATATCAAAATCGACCACGCCCCAGATCCCTCCCGCGTAATCCGGGTTATCGAGATGAGCATCAATGTCCCGCACTTGCGGTAACGGCGCGCTGTCGGCGACCAACCCCTCATAGTGAAGCGCCAATGCCTCCTGAGTATTTTCAAACGCCTCGGCGACCGTAGTGCCTGCGGAGAAACAACCCGGGACATCCGGGATGATCACTCCGTAGTCTGAGTCGGCATCCTTGTGCAGAACGACCGGGAATTTCATATGAGTGAGTCCTTCCTCTGACAGGCGCATAAAACGGCCTTCGTTTCCAATGACGGGCCTCATTTCAAGCCCGCCTGTTTCAAAATGCTGTTGATCGTGTTCTTGGGCAGATCGGAATCAGGGTGCTTGATCGTCACCCTTCCTGGCTTGTGCGGATGCTTGTATTGGTGGTGGCTGCCTTTCACCGCCACGAGATACCAACCATCGTCTTCGATCATCCTGATCATTTCCCGACTGCGCATTTCCTTTGCCCTGTTCGACAGCTAGAGCCATTTACTCTAGAGGGCGCAGGAGCCTTTGATACACACGATACACACTCAGATAAAGACTAGCTCACTGAACAATCGCTCGTTTATGGGACAGATCAACGGCAGGCTTGGGCCAGCAAGAAAAACACGTCGCCGGCCATACTCTCTGTAAGGGTCGAAAAATATGTCCAATAGAGATGTGGCGGGACTGGCTATGCTCTAAAGAACACCGAGGTGACCCCTTCGCGAGCAGGCTCGCTCCCACAAGGATTTCCTGTGTACATGAAATTTATGTCCAGCCTGGATCCATGGAGGGAGCGAGCCAGCTCGCGAAAGCGATCCTTCAGGCAATGCACCTCCACCACTCAGAACCCGCTATGCACACCGCCATCATCATCTTCTTCGGCCTGATCCTGCTCGCCCTGATGCTCTACATCGGCGAGCGCATCGGCTTCAGCCGCCAGACCATGGCCTTCGGCTTCGCCGCCCTGTGGCTGGCGTTGACGGTGATTAATGGCGCGGTGGGGGTGGTGCATGCCGGCCAGTCCGTAGGGTCGGAAATAGCGATTGGCAGTGCGGTATTCGGCGTGCCGATGGCGGCAATGGTGTTGTTCATGCTGCTGAGCGCCGAGTCCTGAGCAGACCCGGCGCTCAGCCGTTGGATCAACGCACCAGATGCAGGAACTGCATGTGCCGTTCGTACTGGTCGAGGATGTCGTTGATGATCTGCTCTTTGGTGTAGCCGACCAGATCGTAGTCCTGACTGCCCTCGCTCAAGTGCACTTCGGCGCGGTAGTAGCGACGATTGTTGAGTTGCTTGGAACCCATGCCGCCGCGCGCGAACGATGGCGTGAAGTAGCCGCGCATCTGTACCTGATAGATGAACGGATGCTGCTCGCCGTGGCCGATTTCCAGGCTGACGTTGTCATGCGCCGGATCCGGCTGAGTGACCACGTGCAGGCCTTTTTCGACGAACACGGCGGTCACTTCCTCGATCGCCGGACGCACCGTGCTTTCCATGAAGCGGTACACCTCGTCGCGGGACGGGAAGTGCACGGCCTGACTCAGGCGCTGGCGCCAGCCGCCGGTGCCACGCCGCGAACCGGAGACCGGCGCCAGCGAATGCAGCTGCGCGATCTGCTTCTGCGATTCCAGATAGAACGCCTTGTGCAGGCCCCACATCATCAGCAGCAGAATCAACGAGAACGGCAACGAGGTCAGCACCACCGCCGACTTCAGCGCATCAATGCTGCCGGAGAACAGCAGCGCACTGGTGATCAGCGCGGTCATTGCGCCCCAGAACACCCGCAGCCATTTCGGCCCGTCTTCATCCGGGTTGCCGCCCTTGGCCGACAGGGTCGAGAGCACCACGGTGCCGGAATCCGCAGACGTCACGAAGAACACGAAGCTGATGAACACCGTCACGGCAATGACGGTCTTGCTCCACGGATAGGTTTCCAGCAGCAGATAAATGCTCATCGACGGATTATCGATGGCCGACATACCCAGCGCGCTCATGCCGTGGTTGAGCACTTGATCCAAGGCGCTATTGCCGAAGATCGACATCCACGCCAGGGTGAAACCGAGCGGAATCAACAGCACGCCGAAGACGAATTCACGGATGGTGCGGCCACGGGAAATCCGCGCGATGAACAGGCCCACGAACGGCGACCAAGCGATCCACCAGGCCCAGTAGAACACGGTCCAGCCACCGAGCCAGTCGCTCGGTTTATCGTAGGCGTAAAGATCGAAGCTCTTCATCGGCAACGCGCCGAGGTAGTCGCCGACGTTCTGGATCAGGGTGTTGAGCAGGTGCTGCGTCGGCCCGGCAAACAACACGAACAGCAGCAGCCCGCAGGCCAGCAGCATGTTGATGTCGGACATCACCCGCACGCCTTTATCGACACCGGACACCGCAACGATGATCGCCGCGCCCATCATCAGCGTGATCAGGCCGACCTGAATCCACTGGGTATGGGCGATGCCGAACAGATAATCCAGGCCCGAGTTGAGATGCAGCACACCGAAGCCCATGTCCGCACCGAGGCCGAACACCGTAGCGATGATGCCGAAGCCGTCGACTGCGTAGCCGATCGGGCCGTTGATGCGTTTGCCGATCAGCGGATACAACGCCGAACGCAGGGCCAGCGGCAGATTGTGCCGATAAGCGAAATAGGCCAGCGCCATGCCGACAAAGGCGAACACGCCCCAGCCATGCAGGCCCCAGTGCAGAAACAGAATTTGCATCGCCTGGCGTGCCGCATCGGCAGTACCGGCCTCGCCCTGTGGCGGCTGCAGCATGTGCGTCAGCGGTTCGGAGACACAGAAGAAGAACAGCGTGATGCTGATCCCGGCGGCGAACAGCATGCCGGCCCAGGACAGGTAACTGAATTCGGGCTCGTCGTGGTCGGCACCGAGTTTTATCTTGCCGTAGCCGGATAAGGCGGTGACCACCACGAAGACCAGATACAGGGTCATCGCGAGCATGTAATACCAGCCGACCGTATTGGCCGCCCAGTTTTGCGCTTCCAGCAACCAGGCGCCGGCCTGCTCGGGGATGGCAATGACAACGAGACCAAACAGCAGAATGACCGTCGCGGCGAAGTAGAACACCGGCGGATTCATGCGTACCAGACCGCTGGCGGGGGTGGACGATGCACTCATGAAACGTGCACCTCGAAGGGTTGAAACGTGGCTGAAATGATCGGACTCAGCAAAGGCAAGCCTCCTGTTGTGAGCGGGCAGCGAACCACCGGTTTAACTTGAATGAACGTTCAAGTTAAACATGAATGGGGTGGTAAGGACTAATCGCAGGGCTGGGCGGTAGGTTTCCTACAGCGCCCAAAGAGGGGTATGACGCGGGTTTGGAGAGATTCGTTCACTGATGAATTGGCTTAAGGCCACTACCTTGATCCGGCCTGGAAATCTTTCGCGAGCAGGCTCGCTCCCACATTTGCAACGCATTCCAATTGTGAGCGAGCCTGCTCGCGAAGAGGCCCGATACAACAACACAGATTCAAGACCTACTTCTGCGTCCCATCATCATGCTGCAGATTCGCCTGCGTCAGATTCGCCCCCGCCGGCACGCTGCGCGTCAGCCACACGTTGCCGCCAATGGTCGAACCCTTGCCGATGGTGATCCGTCCGAGAATCGTCGCGCCGGCGTAAATCACTACGTCATCCTCAACGATCGGGTGACGCGGATGGCCCTTCTGCAATTGGCCGTCTTCATCCGCCGGGAAGCGCTTGGCCCCCAGGGTCACCGCCTGATAAATCCGTACCCGCTCACCAATGATCGCGGTTTCGCCAATCACTACACCGGTGCCGTGATCGATAAAGAAACTGCGACCGATCTGCGCGCCCGGGTGGATATCGATGCCCGTCGCCGAATGCGCGATCTCCGCGCTGATCCGCGCCAGCAGCGGCAGCCCGGCACGGTATAAATGGTGCGCCAGGCGATGGTGAATCACCGCGAGAATGCCCGGATAGCACAGCAGCACTTCATCAACGCTGCGTGCCGCCGGGTCGCCGTGATACGCCGCCAGCACATCGGTGTCGAGCAGCGTGCGCAGACCCGGCAACGCGAGAGCGAAATCCTGCACGATCTGGATGGCCCGCGCCTCGACTTCACTGTCGTCCTGCGCGCTGTGACGGGCAACGTAACGCAGCTCCAGGCGCGTCTGCGCCAGCAACGCATTCAACGCAACATCAAGCGTATGGCCGACGTAGAAATCTTCACTTTCTTCACGCAGATCCACAGGCCCCAGACGCATAGGGAACAGCGCGCCACACAGCGCTTCAAGGATTTCCGCCATTGCCGCTCGCGATGGCAATTCGCGCCCACCCTGCTCGCCGGATGCCCGGCCGTTCTGCGCACGCCACTGATCCCGCGCACTGCGCAGCTGGCTGACGATGGTCTGCAATTGCCAATGGCTGGAACGCTCGCTCACGGTAAAGACTCCTTACGGGCGGCCGGACTGTCTGGCCGCGTCAACGGCGCCTACTTTACGGCATGCCTCTACCGACGAATTAAGAACCGATAGTGCTGGCGTCAGTCCATTTGGCTATAAGCGATTGGCGGTTGCCCGGGCAAATGCGCCTGCCTATAGTCCATTCATTCTTCTGCGCCAGTACGGACTCATGATCAAACAACAGCTGCAACGCTTTCCCCGTCTCGAACTGCTGAGCCACCCCACGCCGCTGGAAAAACTCGAACGCCTGTCCGCTTGGCTCGGTCGCGAGGTGTATATCAAGCGCGATGACCTGACGCCGCTGGCAATGGGCGGCAACAAGCTGCGCAAACTCGAATACCTCGCCGCCGACGCGCTCGCGCAAGGCGCTGACACGCTGATCACGGCCGGTGCGTTGCAATCGAACCATGTTCGCCAGACCGCCGCGCTGGCCGCGAAACTCGGCCTGGGCTGTGTGGCGCTGCTGGAAAATCCGCTCGGCACCGACGACAGCAACTACACCGGCAACGGCAACCGCTTGTTGCTGGACCTGTTCGACACCAAGGTCGAACTGGTCGACAACCTCGATAATGCTGACGAACAACTGGCCGCCCTCGCCGCGCGCCTGCGCAGCAACGGCAAGAAGCCGTATCTGGTGCCGATTGGCGGCTCCAACGCGCTCGGTGCTCTGGGTTATGTGCGCGCCGGACTGGAACTGGCTGAGCAGATCAAGGACAGCGGCCTCGATTTCGCCGCTGTGGTGCTGGCTTCAGGCAGTGCCGGTACTCACAGTGGTCTGGGGCTGGCGCTGAGTGAGGCGTTGCCGCAACTGCCGGTGATCGGCGTGACCGTTTCGCGCAGTGAAGAAGACCAGCGGCCGAAGGTCCAGGGTTTGGCCGAACGCACGGCAGAGCTGCTGGGCGTCGAGTTGCCGGCCAGCTTCAAGGTCGAGCTGTGGGACGAATATTTCGGCCCGCGTTATGGCGAGCCGAATGCCGGCACGCTGGCGGCGGTGAAACTGTTGGCGGCTCAGGAAGGTCTGTTGCTTGACCCGGTCTACACCGGAAAGGCCATGGCCGGTCTGCTCGACGGAATCGGCCGGCAGCGCTTCGATGATGGTCCGATAATCTTTCTGCACACCGGTGGCGCGCCGGCGTTGTTTGCCTACAAGGATTTTCTGACAAGATGATCACTGCAGATTGCAGATATCTGTGGCGAGGGGATTTATCCCCGTTGGGTCGCGGAGCGGCCCCTTGCTTTCGCAAGTGAGTACAACGTCGCAGGACTTTGCAACTGTTGTGCAGCCGAACGGGGATAAATCCCCTCGCCACAACTGAACGGGCACATATTCCAAAACTATAAAAGAAACACAATCTAGTATTTTCAAGTCTAAAACAGACATCTTATAGTCTCGCCGCAGGCGAATTTCGGGCGAGACGCTTAAGCTGCTTTAAGGCAGGATAGCGCTGTCGTTCAAATCACCCATTTGCCTACATTCCTTAAGCGTCTTCCATAAGAAAACACAGGGGCTTGTCATGAATTTTTCCGCACTACGTCGCACTCTGCTGGTCGGTTCGCTGGGTCTTGCGCTTAGCGCCGGCCTGATCGGTCAGGCAGTGGCCGGTGAGCAGCTGCAACAGATCAAAGACAAAGGCGTGCTCAACGTCGGCCTGGAAGGCACTTACCCACCGTTCAGCTTCGTCGATGAGAACGGCAAGCTGTCCGGTTTCGAAGTCGAGCTGTCCGAAGCACTGGCGCAGAAGCTCGGCGTCAAGGCCAAGATCCAGCCGACAAAGTGGGACGGCATCCTCGCTGCCCTGGAATCCAAACGTCTGGATCTGGTGGTCAATCAGGTGACCATCTCCGACGAGCGCAAGAAGAAGTATGACTTCTCTGAACCGTACACTGTCTCCGGCATTCAGGCCCTCGTGCTGAAGAGCAAAGAGTCGGCGCTGAACATCAAGACTGCTGCTGACCTGTCGGGCAAGAAGGTCGGTGTCGGCCTGGGTACCAACTACGAGCAGTGGGTCCGCGCCAACGTGCCGGGTGCCGACGTGCGCACCTACGATGATGATCCTACCAAGTTCGCCGACCTCAACAACGGTCGTACCGATGCCATCCTGATCGACCGTCTGGCTGCGCTCGAATATGCCAAGAAAGCCCCGAAAACCGTGGCTGCCGGTGAAGCGTTCTCCCGTCAGGAATCCGGTATCGCCCTGCGCAAAGGCGAGCCGGAACTGCTGGCTGCGGTGAACAAGGCGCTCGACGAACTGCGTACCGACGGCACTCTTGAGAAACTGTCGAAGAAATACTTCAACGCAGACGTCACTAAATAATGGAAGAGGCTTTTCAACTCGCGCTGGATTCCGCGCCCTTTCTGTTGAAGGGCGCGTACTACACGGTAGTCCTCAGCCTTGGCGGGATGTTCTTCGGTCTGCTGCTGGGCTTCGGCCTCGCGCTGATGCGTCTGTCGCGCTTCAAATCAGTCAGTTGGCTGGCACGCATCTATGTGTCGTTTTTTCGTGGCACGCCGTTGCTGGTGCAGCTGTTCGTGATCTATTACGGCTTGCCGCAGTTGGGCATGGAGCTTGATCCGCTGCCGGCAGCGCTGATCGGTTTCTCGCTGAACATGGCCGCCTACGCCTGTGAAATCCTCCGCGCTGCAATCGGTTCGATCGAACGTGGTCAGTGGGAAGCCGCTGCGAGTATCGGCATGACCCGCGCGCAGACCCTGCGCCGGGCCATCCTGCCGCAGGCGATGCGCACGGCTTTGCCGCCGCTGGGCAACAGCTTCATTTCGCTGGTCAAGGACACGGCCCTGGCCGCGACCATTCAGGTGCCGGAGCTGTTCCGTCAGGCGCAGCTGATTACCGCCCGGACTTTCGAAGTCTTCACCATGTATCTTGCCGCCGCACTGATCTACTGGATTCTGGCCACGGTGCTTTCGCACTTGCAGAACAAGTTGGAAGAGCGGGTCAATCGGCACGACCAGGAGTCCTGACGCGATGATTGTCGTGGAAAAACTGACCAAGCAATTCAAGGGTCAGGTCGTGCTCAACGGCATCGACCTTGAGGTAAAGGAAGGCGAAGTCGTCGCGATCATCGGCCCCAGCGGCTCGGGAAAAACGACGTTCCTGCGCTGCCTGAATTTCCTCGAAGAACCCACCAGCGGCCGGATCAAGGTCGGCGATATCGAAATCGATACCCGCCGCCCGCTGAACCAGCAGCAGAGCCTGGTGCGCAATCTGCGCCAGCACGTCGGCTTCGTGTTCCAGAACTTCAACCTGTTCCCCCATCGCACCGCCTTGGAAAACGTCATCGAAGGTCCGATCGTGGTCAAGAAGATGCCGCGCGACCAAGCGATTGCCCTGGGCAAAAAGCTGCTGACCAAAGTGGGGCTTGCCGGCAAGGAGGACGCTTATCCGCGTCGTCTCTCCGGTGGTCAGCAACAGCGCGTGGCGATCGCCCGGGCGCTGGCGATGGAGCCGGAAGTGATTCTGTTCGACGAACCGACCTCCGCGCTCGACCCGGAACTGGTCGGTGAAGTGCTGGCGACCATTCGCGGTCTTGCCGAAGAAAATCGCACCATGGTGATTGTCACCCATGAAATGGGTTTTGCCCGTGACGTGGCCAATCGCGTGGTGTTTTTCGACAAGGGCGTAATTGTTGAACAGGGTGAAGCCAAGGCACTGTTTGCCAACCCGAAAGAAGAACGCACCCAACAGTTTCTCAGCAAGTTTCTGAATCACGCCTGAGAACTTCCTTTGCAAGACCTCTCAACTTCCACGGATGGAAGTTACCTCTCTCCCGTCATTTCAATTTTTCTACTTTTTTACTTGCGGGCGCAAATATACATTGCGCAACGGTCACTCACATCCTCGATGTCGTCATATTTCCATACGTTTGCCCGCGAACAAACCCGCACCAAACGCTGGGGAATAGCCGTTTATCTGTAGCTGGTTTCGCGCCCAAGCCTAGGCATAGTGCTTCGATGATGTAGGAGCTTTCTGATTAACTTGTAATTCACGGATTAACTAAGCCCCGCTATTGACACTCCTCTCCGCAGACTTTTATCTAGTCGGCAACCGGCGCCCCTTAGTTAAAACAACCCGCACTAAAATCGAACAAATAGTTGTCGCTTTTATTGCCAGTTGATTCGCGCCTTTTGTTTTCCAGAAACGGATTTCGCTGCAAGACTTCAAGGAGAGAAACCGATGACCCGCACTTCGCACACCCCCGAACTTGCAGCGCCAACACTGGCATGCGCACAGAAGACCGGCATCAACCTGACAACAGCAGCTCACCTGTTGATCGATGTGCCGTCCTACCCTGGCATGGATGATGGTGATCTGATCGAACTGTTCTGGAACAAATGCTATGTCGCCTCAAAAGTCCTCGGCACGGCCGATGTCGGTAAGTCAGTCAGCCTGCGGGTGCCGGAAAGTTTCGTTGCCAACGGTACCGCGCGCATTCACTACCGCGTGATGCAGGTCGGCCAGGGTCCGGCGTTATCGCCAGCCACCCGTGTGCAGGTCAAACTCGATTGCCCCGGAGGCCAGCCAACTGCGCAGTGCGAAGACGAAAATCAGCAACTGGCGCCGGTGGTCATCCCTGACACGATTCGCCGTCAGGGAGTAAATCCCAACCAGATCAAACGCGGCGTGCCGCTGACCATCGAGCCGTACCTGAACATGGCCGAGGACGATGCCATCACCCTGCGCTGGGGCGACGTGCGCATGGATCTGGCGCCTGTTACAGCAGCGGATGTCGGACTGCCGATTCAGGTCTGGGTACCACCGGCAGTCATCGTCGAAGCGGGCGAGGATCTGCGGCTGGACGTGACGTATTGCATCCTCGACCGGGTCGGCAACAACTCGCGCTGGGCGCCGCCGCGCACGTTGAAAATCGGTTGCGTGAATCCGTATGTGAAAGTCCCCTTGAAGCCCGAATTCAAGGCCGCTGAATCGCGCACCAAGTGAGACCTGCTCAGGATGGGAGGTCAGTGACCTCTCACCTGAAACTCACTAACCAATGCTGACATCCCCCTTCTATACATATTCCTAAAAGTTAGTTTATTTAATTTTTATACACGCTTAGGGTATATGCACCGGACCACCGGACATTCTTTCAATCGTCGCACTTCGCGGCGTTTTTCATGAGATGTGAGGTAGGTATGGTCCGGAACACAATCACCCCAGTGCAGATCGCCAGGGCATTGCGTGCAGCCAGGGAGCGGCACTGATGTCCAGTCTGGCAGATGCGAATCTGCAGTCCGATCAGGACATCGCCCCGCTGTTGTTGCCCGCGCAAGTGTTGCGCAACGATGCTCAAGCCATCAAGGCCGCCCATGATCTGGCGCAAGTCGCCCGCGTGCAGGCGGCCAAACGCGACCGCCAACGCAAACTGCCATGGTCGGAAATCGAACAGTTTACCCGCAGCGGCCTCGGCAGCATTGCGATCCCGCGTGAGTACGGCGGCCCGCAGGTTTCCTTCGTCACGCTGGCCGAAGTCTTCGCGATCATTTCCGCCGCCGACCCGGCGCTCGGGCAGATTCCGCAGAACCAGTTCGGCATCATCAATCTGGTGCTCGGCAGCGCCACCGAAGCGCAGAAAAAGCAATTGTTCCAGAGTGTTCTGGAAGGCTGGCGCATCGGTAATGCCGGCCCGGAACGCGGCACAAAAAATACCCTGCAACTGAAAGCGCGAATCACCGCCGACGGCGATGACTACGTGATCAACGGCCAGAAGTTCTACTCCACCGGCGCGCTGTTTGCGCATTGGGTCGCGGTGAAAGCGCTCAATGATGACGGCAAGCAAGTACTGGCCTTCGTCCGTCGCGGCACGCCGGGTTTGCGCATCGTCGATGACTGGTCGGGCTTCGGCCAGCGCACCACTGCCAGCGGCACGATCCTGCTGAACAACGTACGCGTCGAGTCGAGCCTGGTTATCGACAACTGGAAGATCAACGACAAGCCGAACACCCAAGGTGCAGTGTCGCAGCTGATTCAAGCGGCGATCGACGCCGGCATCGCACGCGGTGCTATCGACGACGCCATCGATTTCGTCAAAACCCGCGCGCGGCCATGGATCGACGCCAAGGTCGAGCGCGCCAGCGATGACCTCTACGTGATCGCCGATATCGGCAAACTGAAAATCGAACTGCACGCCGCCGAAGCGCTGCTGCGCAAGGCCGGCAAAGTGCTCGATGACGTCCACGCCGCGCCGCTGACTGCCGAATCCGCCGCACGCGCTTCGATCGCCGTGGCCGAAGCGAAAGTGCTGACCACCGAGATTTCGCTGCTGGCCAGCGAAAAGCTCTTCGAACTGGCCGGCAGCCGCGCGACCCTCGCCGAATTCAATCTCGACCGTCACTGGCGCAACGCCCGCGTGCACACCCTGCACGACCCGGTGCGCTGGAAGTATCACGCGGTCGGCGCCTATCGCCTCAACGGCACTTTACCGGCTCGCCATTCCTGGATCTGAGACGACCAGACATCTGGAGAAAAACATGACGCTTTCCCATCACGTCGCGGTCATCACCAGCGATGAGCAAGCCCTGATCGTTGCCAGCGACCTGGCCGAAGACTTCAAACGCGACAGCGCCATCCGCGACCGCGAACGCCGCCTGCCATTGGCAGAACTGGAAGTGTTTTCCCGTTCCGGCCTGTGGGGCATCAGCGTGCCGAAAGAATATGGCGGCGCGGGCGTATCCAATGTCACCCTGGCCAAAGTCATCGCGCTGATCGCCCAGGCCGACGGCTCGCTCGGGCAGATTCCGCAGAACCATTTCTACGCATTGGAAGTGCTGCGCGTGAATGGCAGCGACGAACAGAAAAAGCGCCTGTACACCGAGGTCCTCGCCGGCCAGCGCTTTGGCAATGCCTTGGCAGAACTGGGCACCAAAACCGCTCACGACCGCGTCACTAGTCTCAAACGCGACGGCGCTGGTTATCGCATCAACGGTCGCAAGTTCTACTCGACGGGGGCGATTTACGCGCAGCGCATTCCAACGTCGGTGGTCGATGAAAACGGCGTACAGCAACTGGCCTTCGTCCCGCGCGAAAGCAAGGGCCTAACGGTGATCGACGACTGGAGCGGCTTCGGCCAGCGCACCACCGGCAGCGGCTCGGTAGTGTTCGAAGATGTGTATGTAGCGGCCGAAGATGTGCTGCCGTTCCAGAGCGCTTTCGAGCGCCCGACCCCGGTCGGCCCGCTGGCGCAGATTCTCCACGCCGCCATCGACACCGGCATCGCCCGCGCCGCTTACGAAGACGCCCTGCATTTCGTGCGCAGCAAGACCCGCCCATGGATCGATTCCGGCAACGACAAAGCCACCGAAGACCCGCTGACGTTGAAAAGCTTCGGCCACCTGAGCATCCGCCTGCACGCCACCGAAGCCTTGCTCGAACGTGCCGGCGAATTTCTTGATGCCGCGCAAGCCGAAACCAACGCCGAAACCGTTGCCGCCGCCTCGATCGCGGTCGCCGAAGCGCGAGCGATCAGCACAGAAATCTCCCTCGCCGCTGGCAGCACGCTGTTCGAACTCGCCGGCAGCCAGGCCACCCTGAGCGAGCACGGCCTCGACCGCCACTGGCGCAACGCTCGCGTGCACACCCTGCACGACCCGGTGCGCTGGAAATATCACGCAGTAGGCAATTATTACCTCAACGATGAAAACCCTCCGCTGCGAGGGACGATCTGATGACTGCTGCGAAAAAGAAGATTTTGCTCAACGCGTTCAACATGAACTGCGTCGGCCACATCAATCACGGCCTCTGGACGCATCCGCGCGACACCTCGACCCGCTACAACACGATCGAGTACTGGACCGAACTGGCGCAGTTGCTTGAGCGTGGATTGTTCGATGGCTTGTTCATCGCTGATATCGTCGGCGTCTACGACGTCTACCAAAACTCGGTGGACGTCACGCTGAAAGAGTCGATCCAGTTGCCGGTCAACGATCCGCTGTTGCTGGTTTCGGCGATGGCCGCGGTGACGAAAAACCTTGGCTTCGGCCTCACCGCCAACCTTACTTACGAGCCGCCGTATCTTTTTGCCCGGCGCATGTCGACGCTCGATCATCTGAGTCGCGGTCGCGTTGGCTGGAACATCGTCACCGGTTATCTGGACAGCGCCGCCAAAGCCATGGGCCTGCGCGAACAGGTCGAACATGACCGCCGCTACGACCAGGCCGAAGAGTATCTGGAGGTGTTATACAAGCTCTGGGAAGGCAGTTGGGAAAACGGCGCGGTGCTTAACGACCGCGAACAGCGCATCTATGCCAACCCGGAAAAAGTGCACAAGGTCGAGCACAAGGGCGAGTTCTATCAGGTCGAGGGTTATCACCTCTGCGAACCGTCGCCGCAGCGCACGCCGGTGCTGTTTCAAGCCGGCAGTTCCGACCGCGGCTTGATATTCGCCGGGCGACACGCCGAGTGCGTATTCATCAGTGGCCAGAACAAACCGTCGACCAAAGTACAGGTCGACAAGGTCCGCGCCAGTGCCGTCGAGGCCGGGCGTAACCCTGAAGACATCAGGGTGTTCATGGGCCTCAACGTCATCGTCGGCGCTACTGAAGAGGCGGCGTGGGCCAAGCATGCCGAGTACCTCAGCTACGCCAGTGCCGAGGCCGGCGTGGCGCATTTTTCCGCCTCCACCGGCATCGACTTTGCCCAGTACGAAATCGATGAGCCGATCCAGTACGTGAAGAGCAACGCCATTCAATCGGCAACGAAAAACCTGCAGAACAACGACTGGACCCGACGCAAATTGCTTGACCAGCACGCCCTCGGTGGCCGTTACATCACCGTGGTCGGTTCGCCCGAGCAAGTGGCGAATGAGCTGGAAGCGTGGATCGCCGAAACCGGTCTGGACGGCTTCAACCTGACCCGCATCGTTACCCCGGAAAGCTATGTCGATTTCATCGAACTGGTGATTCCCGAACTGCAGCGACGCGGCTCGTACAAGACCGCATATGACGGCGGCACCTTGCGCGAGAAGCTGTTTCACGCTGGGCCACAGCTGCCTGAGCAACACAGTGGATCTTCGTACAGGCATCAGAAGCTTCGCGAGCAGGCTCGCTCCCACATTTGAAATGCGTACCCCTGTGGGAGCGAGCCTGCTCGCGAAGAGGCCCTCCCCGGCACCACAAACTCATGCACTGACTGGAAAAACCATCATGACCAAAAAAATCCTGTCCCACCCAGTCAAAGCACTGGCCCTGGCCTTCGGCCTGTTCAGCTCGGCAGTGTTTGCTGCCGATGCGCCGCTGAAAATCGGCACCACCGCCGCGTTTGCGATTCCGCTGGAAGCCGCCGTCGAAGAGGCCTCCAAACAGGGCTTGAAAGTCGAGCTGGTGGAATTCACCGACTGGATCGCGCCCAACGTCAGCCTCGCCGCTGGCGACATCGACGTGAATTACTTCCAGCACATTCCATTTCTGGAAAACGCCAAGGCCGCCTCCGGTTTCGACCTGGTGCCGTTCGCCCCGGGAATCATCAACAACGTCGGCCTGTATTCGAAGAAATACAAAAGCTTCGATGAACTGCCCGAAGGCGCCAGCGTCGCCATCGCCAATGACCCGATCAACAGCGGTCGCGGTCTGCAATTGCTCGCCAAGGCCGGTTTGATCACGCTGAAGCCGGGCGTTGGCTACAAGGCTACCGAGGACGACATTGTCGCCAACCCGAAGAAGATCAGGATCCTGCAGGTCGAAGCCGTGCAACTGGTGCGCGCCTATGACGACGCCGACCTGGTCCAGGGTTATCCAGCCTACATCCGTCTGGCGAAGACCTTCGATGCCGGCTCGGCACTGCTGTTTGACGGTCTCGATCACAAGGAATACGTGATCCAGTTCGTCATCCAGCCGAAGAGCAAAACCGACCCGCGCCTGATCAAGTTCGTCGACATCTATCAGCATTCGCCAGCCGTCCGCGCGGCGCTGGACAAGGCCCACGGCAAGCTCTACCAAGCCGGTTGGGAAAGCTGAGCATGACTGCCGCGATCCAACGGCGACTGGAGCTTCCAGAGCCACAGCATGCCGAACAAACCGAGCTGCATCCCGAGTTGAATCGCGCCCACGTACGCTTTATCGGCGTAGGCAAAACCTACAACGGCCGGCAAGGTCCGGTCGCAGCGTTGCAGGGCATCGACCTGGCGATTCAGCGTGGTGAAGTGTTTGGCATCATCGGCCGCAGCGGTGCCGGCAAGTCGTCGCTGATTCGCACGATCAATCGCCTGGAGCAGCCAACGTCGGGGCGGGTGTTGATCGATCAGGTCGATATCGGCGAGTTCGATGAAAACCGCCTCGTCGCTCTGCGCCGGCGTATCGGCATGATCTTCCAGCACTTCAATCTGATGTCGGCCAAGACCGTCTGGCAGAACGTCGAGTTGCCGCTGAAAGTCGCCGGCGTGCCCAAGGAACAGCGCGACAACAAGGTTCGCGAACTGCTCGAACTGGTCGGCCTGCAAAGCAAGCACAAGGCGTATCCGGCGCAACTCTCCGGGGGGCAGAAACAGCGTGTCGGCATTGCCCGCGCGCTGGTGCATGACCCGGACATTCTGCTCTGCGATGAGGCGACATCGGCGCTGGATCCGGAGACCACGCAGTCGATCCTCGGCCTGTTGCGCGAGATCAACAAACGCCTGGGCCTGACCATTGTGCTGATCACTCACGAAATGGCAGTGATCCGCGAGATCTGCGATCGCGTCGTCGTGCTCGAGCATGGTCATGTGGTCGAGCAAGGCCCGGTGTGGCAAGTGTTCGGCAATCCGCAACACGCAGTCAGCCAGACCTTGCTCGCACCGCTGCAACACACCTTGCCGGAAGAACTGCAAAGCCGTTTGCAGGCGCAATCCACGGCGTCAGGTGCCGCTGTGGTATTGCGTTTGCAGTTCACCGGCAGTGCCGCTGATGAACCGGATCTGGCCGCGTTGTTTGCGGCGTTGGGTGGCCGAGTGAAGCTGCTGCAGGGTGGCGTCGAACGGATTCAGGGTCATGCGCTGGGGCAGCTGTTGCTGGCGGTCAGCGGCTCGACTTTCAGCGCCGAACAATTGCGCGAACGCGCCGGGCAATGGGCGCAACGAGTGGAGGTATTGGGCTATGTGGTTTGATCGCTTGCTGCAGGGTTTCATCGACACTTTCCTGATGGTTGGCGTGTCGTCGTTGATCGCGCTGCTGGTGGGGATTCCCATGGCGGTGATTCTGGTCACCAGCGACAAGGGCGGGATCTACGAAGCGCCGCTGTTGAACCGTGCGCTGGGCGCCTTCGTCAATCTGTTCCGCTCGATCCCGTTCCTGATTCTGATGGTCGCGCTGATTCCGTTCACTCGCCTGATCGTCGGCACCACTTACGGTGTATGGGCCGCCGTGGTTCCGCTGACGATTGCTGCGACGCCCTTCTTTGCGCGTATTGCCGAGGTCAGTTTGCGCGAGGTCGATCATGGCCTGATCGAAGCTGCACAGGCCATGGGTTGCCGGCGATGGCATATCGTCTGGCATGTGCTGCTGCCCGAGGCACTGCCGGGAATTGTCGGAGGGTTCACCATCACGCTGGTGACGATGATCAATTCGTCGGCCATGGCTGGGGCAATTGGCGCCGGTGGGCTGGGGGATATCGCTTATCGCTACGGCTATCAGCGTTTCGACAGCCAGATCATGTTGACGGTGATTGTCTTGCTGGTGGCGTTGGTGGCGGTGATTCAGTTAGGTGGCGACAGGCTGGCGCGAGGGCTGAATAAGCGCTAATGTCGATAGCGGCAGGTGGCCATCAACCAGACCCATGTGATCGCACTATTTTCGGCATCGCCCTTAGTGAAAATCAGATGTCTCCTACACGGTTTTTAGCGTTTCGCCAGCCCGAACCACGCGGGTTTGCAGGACGATTCCTAGAATAATTTGCCTGCTTGTACCCGAAATATCCGGTAGCTAATCTCCGGTCGTCACTGTTTTGCGGTGACCGGATTCAGTTGTCCGGATTCGCTGGGCGTACAGTCAGGCCTGACCTCGGCAGAGGCTTTAGCTGTCCGATGTTGGCTGTGTGCAGGGCACTTTCGGGTGCATCGATAACCGGCGGCCGGCGACTGATCTGCGTGCAGCCGCCGTCCTGCTCGTTTAGTCGCGAAATGGTTGGCTCCCACTTGATGTCAGGAGTTTACCCATGGAAAAAAATCTCACCGATCCGCCACTCAGCCTTACTTCCAGCAAGCGGTTCACCGAGGATTTGCTCAAGGATCGCTCTGCATTGTGCCGCGCCGTTGACTCGCATCTGGCCGGCACTCAGGTCACGTTGGCGGGACAGAAACGCGTCTACAGCATCAGCGAGGATGTGACGCTGGAGGACGCCCAATTATATGTCGCCGACCTGTTGCGCTGCGCATCGGTGACCGTCCATCAATGCGGTGACCAGCTCGGGGGCGCGGATCGAGCCATGGTGTTCTCGGTCTGGCACCTGCTGGAAATGGCCAAGGCGATGATGGACCGTTCGATCGATTGCCTGGGGGCGAAGCAGCACTGACGCCCTGGCACCCATCGCCGCCTGCGCTGGCGCCAGCGCAGGCGGCGTTTTTTTGCCGGTGAAAAAGCTTATAGTCCGACCTCACATTGCCAATACAGCATCGATCATGAAGCAGACGCCCAGCGACCTCGAACAGATCACCGCCACTACCCTCGGTCACTACAACTCGGTGGCCGAGGACTTTCGCGAAGGCACTCGCGACCACGATGTCAGCCAGAACATCGAGGCCTTGCTGCGCCACATTCAGGCTGAGTCGCCGTTGACGATTCTCGATTTCGGCTGCGGTCCGGGCCGTGATCTGCAGACCTTTACACGCATGGGCCACGTCGCGATCGGCCTTGATGGGTCGCAGGAATTCGCGCGCATGGCCCGCCAGGACAGCGGTTGCGAAGTCTGGCAGCAGGACTTTCTCAAGCTTGATCTACCCGCCGAGCGCTTCGACGGCATCTTCGCCAATGCCGTGCTGTTTCATGTGCCGTTGCAGGTGTTGCCGCAAGTGCTACGGCAACTGCACGGCACCTTGAAACCGGGTGGCGTGCTGTTCAGTTCCAATCCGCGCGGGGACAACCGTGAAGGCTGGAACGGGCCGCGATACGGCTCGTATCACGATCTGGAAGCCTGGCGCGGGTTGCTGACGGCGGCAGGTTTTGTCGAGCTTGAGCATTACTACCGCCCCGCCGGGTTGCCGCGTGAGCAGCAGCCATGGCTGGCGAGCGTGTGGCGTCGAGTTGATTGAAGATCAAAAGATCGCAGCCTTCGGCAGCTCCTACGCTGGAATGCGTTTCCCTGTAGGGGCTGACGTTGGCTGCGATCTCTGGTTCTTGCTTCAGGAAGATTCTTTTTCAGGCTCGCGAATCTTGTACCAGGCCACATACAGCGCCGGCAGAAACAGCAGCGTCAGCAGCGTCGCCACCACGATGCCGCCAATCATTGCGTAGGCCATCGGCCCCCAGAACACTTCGCGGGCAATCGGGATCATGCCCATGCTCGCCGCCGCTGCGGTCAGCAGGATCGGCCGGCGCCGGTGTTCGGTAGCTTCGACCACCGCATCCCACGGCGCATAGCCTTTCTGCTCGAACTCATCAATCTGCGTCACCAGAATCACCGAGTTGCGGATGATGATACCGATCAGCGCGAGAATCCCGAGGATCGCCACAAAGCCCATCGGCGTGCCGGTCGGCACCAGCGCCAGCACCACGCCGATCAGCCCCAGCGGCGCCACACTGGCGACCAGGAACATCTTCTGCACGCTGTGCAACTGGATCATCAGGAACGTCGCCATGAGGAACAGCATCAGCGGCAGCACCTTGGCAATCGGCCCCTGGGCCTTGCCGCTTTCCTCAACCGTACCGCCGGTAGCGACCTTGTAGCCGACCGGCAGTTTCGAGGCAAAAGCATCGATTGAGGGCTTGAGCAGTTTCACCAGATCGGTCGGCTGAATCTCGTCGCGCACCGAGGCCTTGATGGTGATGGTCGGCAAGCGATCGCGACGCCACACCAGCGGCTGCTCCAGTTCATAGCGGACGGTGGCGAACGCCAGCAGCGGAATCGAGGTGCCGCTCGGCGTAACGATCTGCAGGTTCTGCAGGGTTTCCGGGGTGCCGCGTTCGGAGTCCACCGCGCGACCGACCACATTGATGAGGTAGATGTCGTCATCGACCTGGGTCAACGGCGAGCCGCTGACAATGCTGTTCATCAAATTCGCCACGTCTTCGGAGGACAACCCGAGTTGCCGCGCCTTGTCCTGAGCGATGTCGATGCGCAGGACTTTGCCCGGCTCGTTCCAGTCGTAAATGATCTCGCCGATGTGCGGGTTCTTGTCCAGTTCGGTGGCCAGGTCGATGGCGTGTTTGCGCACCTGATCAACATCTTTGCCGCTGACTCGATACTGAATCGGACGCCCCACGGGCGGGCCCATTTCCAGGGCCTGCACGTAGCTGCCGATGCCGACGAAGTCCTTGTGCAGGCGCTCACGCAGGCGCTGACTCAACGCCTCGCGGGCTTCGAAGTCCTTGCTGACGATCACCAGCTGCGCGTAGTAGGGGTTCTGTAATTGCTGGTCCAGCGGCAGGTAGAAACGGATCGCGCCCTGACCGATGTAAGTGCTCCAGCGCACGATGTCCGGATCGCCCTTGAGCGTCGCTTCGAGTTTGTCCACCGCTTTGCGGGTTTCGTCGATGGAAGCGTTTTGCGGCAGGTTCAGGTCGACGAGAATTTCCGGGCGGTCGGATGCCGGGAAGAACTGGTTCTGCACGAAACGCATGCAGAACACCGCCAGCACGAACAACAGCACGGTGACGCCGATCGCCCACCAGCGATTGCGCATGGCCCATAGAAGCCCGCCGTTGAACGCCCGGCCGACGCGACCCGGCTCGGCGTCATGGGCCTTCACCTTGTCGCTGAGGATGTGTACGCCAATCACCGGCGCGAAGAACACCGCCACCACCCACGAGACGATCATCGCCACGGCAATCACCGCGAACAACGTGAAGGTATATTCACCCGCCGAACTGGCGTTGAGGCCAATGGGCACGAAACCGGCGACGGTCACCAGCGTACCGGTGAGCATCGGGAACGCCGTCGAGGTGTAGGCGAACGTCGCCGCCTGCTCCTTGCTCTCGCCCATTTCCAGGCGCGTAACCATCATTTCCACGGTGATCATCGCGTCGTCCACCAGCAGACCGAGGGCGATGATCAGCGCGCCGAGGGAAATCCGCTGCATGGTGATGCCGCTGTATTCCATGAACACAAAGACCATCGCCAGCACCAGCGGAATCGAGCAGGCCACCACCAGACCAGCGCGCACGCCGAGGCTGATGAAACTCACCACCAGCACGATGATGACCGCTTCGAACAGCGCGCTGGTGAAACCGCCGACGGCCTCTTCCACCACCACCGCCTGATCGGAAACGGTGTGCACGCCGACGCCGACAGGCAAGTCAGCGGTGAGCTGGTCGATGCGCTCGTGCAGCGCCTTTCCGAATTCCTGAACGTTGCCGCCCTTCTGCATGGCAATCGCCAGGCCGATCGCCGGTTTGCCGTCGAAACGAAATTCCGGTGTCGCCGGGTCGACATAGCCACGGCTGATATCAGCGATGTCGGCCAGACGATAGAAGCGGTCGTTGAGCTTGAGGTTGACCTCGGCCAGATCTTTCTCCGATTCGAACTGACCCGACGTGCGCACGGAAATCCGCTCCGGCCCCGCCTCGATCACCCCGGCCGGGGTCACGGCGTTCTGCGATTGCAGGCTCTGCACCACCTGGCGCTGGTCGATACCCAGCGCTGCGAGTTTGCGCGTGGAGAAATTCAGGTAAATCGTTTCGTCCTGCTGGCCGACCATTTCGATCTTGCCCAGCCCCGGCACGTTGCGGATTTCTGCGCGCGCCTGCTCCACATAATCGCGCAACTGGCGCATGGTCAGGCCGTCGGCGGTGAAGGCGTAGACCGAGCCGTACACGTCACCGAATTCATCGTTGAATCCCGGCCCCTGAATACCCTGAGGAAACTGGCCGCGAATATCGTCGATCTTCTTGCGCACCTGGTACCAGATTTCCGGGATGTCCTTGGCGCTGGTGGTGTCGCGCAGGTACACGTACACCGTCGATTCGCCGGGGCGCGTGTAGCTTTTCACGTAGTCGAGGGAATCGAGCTCTTCGAGTTTTTTCTCGATGCGGTCGGTGACCTGCTTGAGAGTTTCTTCCTGGGTCGCGCCCGGCCATTTGGTCTGGATCACCATGGTCTTGATGGTGAACGACGGGTCTTCTTCGCGGCCCAGATTGAAGTAGGAGAAAACACCCATCAGCAACCCGACAAACATCAGGTACCACACGAAAGACTGGTGCTTGAGGGCCCATTCGGAGAGGTTGAAAGAGCCTTTCATTGACTGTCCTCGTCAAGTTTTACCGATTGTCCGGGTTTGAGACTGTTGACGCCGGCGCTGACCACGCGCTCGCCGTTTTGCACACCGCCGGCCAGCACCACGCTGTTGTCGCCACGGCTGACCACGCTGACGTCGCGGGGGTTGACGGTTTTGTTCTGCGTGTCGATCACCCAGATCCGGGTTTTGCCATCGACTTCCTGCAACGCAGTCAGCGGCAGTTCGATACGCGGCTTGATCGCCGAGCTGAGGGTCACGCTGATCGCGGTACCGAGGCGGAAACCGTCCGGCGTATCCGACAGGGTCAGGCGTGCGCGGCGGGTGCGCGTGGCGCTTTGAGCCTGGGGTTCGATCTCGCGGATGATTGCCGTGGTGTTGATGCTCGGGTCGAGTTGCGCAGCCACCGAGAACACCACGTCGCTGGGCAACTGATCGACCAGGGTATCGGGCAAATCGATTACCGCTTCCTTGATGTCCGGTTGCGCCAGCGTCACCACTTGTTGCCCGGCCGTCACCACTTGCCCGGCCTCGGCGTTCCACGCGGTGACTACGGCTTTGTGATCAGAGCGTAGCTCGGTGTAGCTCAGTTGATCCTTGCTCTGGCTGACCGCCGCCCGAGCCTGATCGAGCGAAGCCTGGGTGGTTTTCAGGTCCGTGTTGGCAACGTCCAGTTGCGCCTGCGCACCGACGCCGCGATCAAACAGCGCTTGCTGCCGACGTGCATTGGCCTGGGCGTTGATCAGTTGCGCCTGGATCCTCGCCAGATCGCCTTGGGCCGAACGCAACTGGTTCTGCTGATCGGACGGATCGAGGGTGGCGAGCAGGGTGCCCTTCTGCACCTCGGCGCCGACATCGACGTTACGGCTGGCGATGCGTCCGCCGACGCGGAAACCGGTGTTGCTTTCATAGCGCGCCTGAATGCTCCCGGCGAAGCGCCCGAGGCTTTCTTCATTCAGCGCTTTGACCGTGACCGACAGCACCGGGCGTACCGGTTCCGGCGGTGTTTCCTTTTCCGAGCAGGCGCCCAGCAGCAGCGCCATGCACAACAGGCCGAGGCGCTTCATGGCTGCGCTCCCGGTTGCAGATCCTTGTAGGTGTTTTCGGCAATCTCGACTTTCATGCCGGGGTGCAGCAACTGACCGCCGGCGACGATGACTTTCTCGCCGCCCTTGAGGCCTTCGCTGATGATCACTTTGCCGGTCAGATAGCGACCGACCGTGACCGTATGCAACTGCGCTTCGCCTTTGTCATCGACCAGCCACACCGCCGGGTCGCTGATGTTTTTTGTCAGCGCCGACCAGGGCAGTTCCACCGCCGATTTGCCGGTGCCCTTGGCGGTGGCACTGACCACCGAACCGAGCTGCATGCCCGGCGGCAGCTTGTCGAGGCTGACCTTGACCTGCACGGTGCCCGATTGCGCCGACACCGATGGCGTGATCTCACGCACGGTGCCGGTGGTTTTGATCTCGGGATTGTCGAGCAGGCTGACCACGATCGAACGATCGGACGGACGCTCGGCCAGCAGCGATTCGTAGACATTGAACACCGCGTCGCGGTCGCCATCACGGGCGAGGCTGAAAATCGGCGCGGTGGCCTGCACCACCTGGCCGACTTCGGCCTGGCGTTCGGTGATCACGCCCGGCGCATCGGCGATCAGCGAGGTGTAGCTGAGCTGGTCCCTGGCGTTGGCCAATTGCGCCTGCGCCGCGCTCAATGCGCTCTGGCTGCTGCGTAGCGCCGCTTGCGCCGAATCGTATTCGCTCTGGCTGGTGTAGCCCTTGGGCAAGAGTTTTTGCTGACGCACGAAAGCGGCCGCCGCTTGTTTTACGCGGGCCTGTTCAGCGACGACCTGGGCTTGAGCGGAATCGACGTTGGTTTGCAGATCTTTAGGATCGAGTTTGGCCAGCACCTGTTTGGCGGTGACGCGGTCGCCGACGTCGACCATGCGCTGGATGATCTTGCCGCCGACGCGGAACGACAACTGCGTCTGCACTCGCGCCTGCACATCACCGGTGAGGGTCACCGCGGCGGCGTAGTTGGCCGGCTCGACCTCTTGGACAAAAACCCGCGGCAGGTATTCCTGAGCAGGTTTCTTGTCGCCGCAAGCGGTGAGCAAAGTGAACAGACTCAGCATGACCGCTGTTTTCATTCCGGGACTTGCCATGCAGACTCCTTCCTGTGTACGAACGTGCAAGTGACGATACGACTGTGAGCTTAGAACAGGGTTCAACGTTCGCCTGAGCGATCACAACATTTCCGTGTGGAAGCTGCCGAAGAGAGGGAATTCCATGCTTCATACCTTGGCCGTGGCCAATTACCGCTCGATCAACAAACTGGTGATTCCGCTCGGGCGCCTGAACCTGATTACCGGGCCCAACGGCAGCGGCAAGTCCAACCTCTACCGCGCCTTGCGCCTGCTGGCCGAAACCGCGCAGGGCGGCGTGGTCAACGCGCTGGCGCGTGAAGGCGGGCTGGACTCCACGTTCTGGGCCGGACCGGAAACCATCAGTCGACGCATGCGCAACGGTGAGGTGGCGATCGAGCCGACCGTGCGCCATGGCGTGAAAAGGTTGCGCCTGGGATTCGCCGGCGAGGACTTCAGCTACGCCATCGGCCTGGGCCTGCCGGAGCCGAGCACTTCATGCTTTGCCCTCGACCCGGAAATCAAGCGTGAGTGCATCTGGGCCGGCCCGGTGTTTCGCCCGGCGAGCCTGCTGGTCGACCGCAACGGTCCGATGATCCGCGCCCGCGAAGGTCGCGCCTGGGATGTGCTGGCGCAACACACGCCGAACTTCGACAGCCTGTTCGATCAGGTCGGCAATCTGCGCAGCTCGCCGGAAGTGTTCCAGATGCGCGAATTCATCCGGCGCTGGCGCTTTTATGATCACTTTCGCAGCGATGCCGACGCGCCGGTGCGTCAGCCGCAACTGGGCACACGCACGCCCGTGCTGCACCACGACGGCCGCGATCTGGCGGCAGCCTTGCAAACGATTATCGAGATTGGCGATCCGCAAGCACTCACCGCAGCGGTCAGCGATGCCTTTCCCGGCGCGCGCCTGAACATTGCGCCGTTGGCCGGCGGCCGTTTCGCTATCGAGTTTTATCAGGAAGGCTTGTTGCGACCGCTGTCAGCGGCAGAACTGTCAGACGGCACCTTGCGTTATCTGCTGCTGATCGCCGCCCTGCTGACCCCGCGTCCGCCATCGCTGATGGTGCTCAACGAACCGGAAACCAGCCTGCACCCGGACCTGCTGCCGGCGCTGGCACGGCTGATCATCCGCGCTTCGGAGCAGTGTCAGGTGTGGGTGGTGTCGCACGCGCGGCGATTGATCTCGGCGTTGCAGGAAGACCCGGAATGCAACTGCATCGTGCTGGAGAAGACGCTGGGGCAGACCGGGATTGTCGGGCAGCGGGTGCTGGATGAGCCGGCGTGGCATTGGCCAGATTGAGCGGTGACTGAAAAATTCGCGAGCAGGCTCGCTCCCACAATCGTACGCGGTCGAATGTGGGAGCGAGCCTGCTCGCGAAAGCGATTCAAGCGTCACCGCTGAATCAAGGCACTAGCCCTGCCACTTGCCCCCTTCAACAATCACACTCTCAGGGCGGGTGTCATCGCTCAGCTCTTTGCGCACATATTGGTCATACAGCTTGAGCAGGTATTTCTCCTCGCCCAATTTGGCCAGCTCGCTGTTGACCCAGTCACGCAACTCGAGATTGCCCTTTTTCACGGCCGGCGCAATCGGCGCCTCGGCTCCGAGCTTTTCTTCAAGCACGCGATACCCCGGGTTCTGCTTGGCCCAGCTGAACAGCACCAGATTGTCCTGCGCATAGGCATCGCCACGACCATTGGCCAAGGCTTGCAGCGACTCGGAGTTCTTTTCGAACTTGAGCAGTTTCCAGTCCGGATGGTTTTTGGTCAGCCAGATATCCGCGGTGGTGCCGGTGGTGACAATCGTGGTGCGCGTCGCCAGATCATCGAGTTTCTTCACCGAACTGCCCTGCGGCACCAGTGCCTGCACGGCGACCTTGAGGTTCGGGTTGGTGAATTCCACCGCTTCCTTGCGCTCCGGGGTGACGGTCATGTTGGCGAGGATCAGGTCGACCTTGTCGCTCTGCAAAAACGGAATGCGACTGGCCGGCTCGACGGCAACAAACTCGACCTTGTTTTCATCGCCGAGCAGATCTTTGGCGAAGCGCCGGCCAATGTCGGTGTCGAAGCCTACGTAGCGCCCGGCCTCATCGACGAAACCGAACGGGGGCTTGTCGGTAAATACACCAACGATCAATTTGTCGCGGGTCTTGATCTTGTCCAGATAACCGGCGGGTGCGGCGCTTTCGCTGGCGACCTTCGGCTTTGGTGGCTCTTCGGTTTTACCGCAACCGGCAAGCAAGGCGAGGCTAAGCAGGGGCAGTAACAAAGCGGCAGTTTTCATAGCAGTTCCAGTTCCTTTTTCGGATTCGTTTCTGGCGATGTTGCAACGAAGGAGAACTTCTCCAGAAACTGCTGCGCGCGTGCGGTTTGCGGGTTCGTAAAGAAAATCTCGGGTGGGGACTGTTCGAGGATGCGTCCGGCATCCATGAACACGATGCGGTCGGCCACCGCGCGGGCGAAGGCCATTTCGTGGGTGACGATCAATAAGGTCATGCCTTCGCGGGCCAGACCCTGAATGACTTGCAGTACTTCCTTGACCATTTCCGGGTCGAGGGCGGCGGTGACTTCGTCGAAGAGCATGACGCGGGGGTTCATGCACAGCGACCGAACAATGGCGATGCGTTGCTGCTGGCCGCCGGAGAGCTGACGCGGGAAAGCATCGCGCTTGTCCAGCAGGCCGACACGTTCAAGCAAGGCTTCGGCCTGCTGTTGTGCTTCGCGGCGCTGGCGCTTCTGCACCTTGAGCGGGCCGAGCAGCAGATTGTCCAGGACGCTCATGTGCGGGAACAGGTGATAGCTCTGGAAGACCATGCCGATCTGCTGACGGATTTCGCGCCAGTCGATGGCATTGTCCAACAGTTCGCGCCCGATGAACTTCAAGCTGCCGCTGTGGGCCTCTTCCAGGCCATTGAGGCAACGCAGCAAGGTGCTTTTGCCGCAACCGCTGGGTCCGAGAATGACCACCACTTCGCCGCTCTGTACTTGCAGATCGACGCCATTGAGCACCTGCTGGGCGCCATAGAATTTGTTGAAACCGTGAAACTCGATCAGTGCACTCATGCTTGCGTCCAGCGTCGCTCCAGCACGCGCGAAGCGGCCGAGAGCGGGTAGCAGATGAAAAAGAAAAACAGGAACAGCGCACCGTAAATCAGTACTGATTCGTAGGTGCGCTCGATGATCTGTTGGCCGACCTTGATCACATCGACGACGCCGATCAGCACCGCCAGCGAACTGGTCTTGATGATCCGCGTGTAGACGTTGATGGTCGGCGGCGTCATGCGCTTGAGTGCTTGCGGCAGCAGCACGTAGCCATACAGTTGCGCTGCATTGAGGCCGATCGACAGCCCCGCTTCACGCTGTCCGCGCGGCAACGAATGCAGCGCACCACGCGCTACCTCGCCAACCTCGCTGGCGCCCCACAGCGACAGCACCAGCACCGCGCACCACAAACTTGGCAGGCTCAGGCCAAAGAAAATCGGCAGACCGAAGAACAGCAGGTACAACCAGACCAGCACCGGTATCGCCCGGAACAGCTCCAGATAGATGCGCAAAATCGCGTTCAACCACGCTACGTTCAACGTACGCAGAACACCGTAGAGCACACCGCCGACGGTGCTGATGGCGATGCTCAGAAATGAGATCGACAAGGTCTGACCGGCGCCTTTCGCCAGTTGCGGCAACGACACCCAAAGCAATTCAAGACCCGAACTGGCCATGCTGGAGCCTCCTTTCAAGACGGCTGAGCAACAGCGACAGCGGCAAGAACAGCAGCACGCAGATCAGCGTCAGCACGGCGAGCATTTCGTAGGTTTTGTAGTAGAGCGCGATATAGCTCTTGGTGGTGTAGAGGATTTCCGGCACCGCTACCGCCGAGACCACGGTGGTTTCCTTGAGCAGGAAAATGAAATTGGCGAACAGCGACGGCAAGCTGAGGATCCCGGCCTGCGGCAGGATCACGTAGCGCAGCAACTGGCCGTGAGACAGGCCAATCGACCGTCCGGATTCCAGTTGCGCCTGGGGCACCGCATCGACGCCGGCGCGCAGCACTTCGGTGAGATAGGCGCCGCCAAGGAAAGTCATGGTGATGATTGCGGCAGTGAAACCGGAAACCTGGATCCCCACTGCCGGCAACGCGAAGTAGACGAAGAACAGCTGAATCAGCAACGGCGTGTTGCGCGCCAGCTCTACATAAAGGCCGACCATTTTCTGCAGGTATGGCGTGCGAAACACCAGAATCGTCGCGTTGAGCAGCGCGACCAGCAGCGAAGTGCCGATGGCGATCAGTCCGACCTGCAGCGTCACGCCGACGGCTTTGAGAAAGGCCGGCAGAGTGCTGAGGATAAAGGCGTAGTCGAAAGTCATGAAGCGTCCTGACGCCGCAGGGTAAGCGGCGGTGATGCAATCCATGGACAGCGGGTACCTGTCCGGCAGGCACTGACTTTATAGGTATAAAAACAAGAATTTAAATACCGTTAAAGCATATTGATATCACCCAAAAAACTATCCGGTGGGTTTGCCGGGAAGGAATAAGACGGCTATTTTTCTTTGCGCTGTAGGACGGATCTTTTTTTCACGAAAGACCTCCAAGGAACCGCAGCTTTTGGCCAGACTCTCCGGCCCATTCATCACAAGGAAGAAAGACATGGACGTAAAAGTGCCGCAGCGGCTGGATCCGCAGGACATCGTGAAATTGCTCAGGGCGTTGCGCCGGGCGTTGAAGACGCAGGTGGCCTGAGGTAACGGCAAGATTGATCGTTCCCACGCTCCGCGTGGGAATGCAGCCCGGGACGCTCCGCGTTCCATTAAGGGCCGAACGCGGAGCGTCCGATGAGGCATTCCCACGCAGAGCGTGGGAACGATCTTTTCAACGGCTTGAAACGCACGCACAAAAACGCCGATGCCCATCACTGGCCATCGGCGTTTTTACCTTTGAAGCAGGTTCACTCAAGTCAGATCAGAATGCCGGCAGCACCGCGCCGCTGTACTTCTTCTCGATGAACGCTTTGACTTCCGGGCTGGTCAGGGCCTTGGCCAGTTTCTGGATCGCGTCGCTGTTCTTGTTGTCCTCACGGGCCACCAGGAAGTTCACGTACGGCGAGTCGGCGCCTTCGATCACCAGCGCATCCTTGGTCGGGTTCAGCTTGGCTTCCAGCGCGTAGTTGGTGTTGATCATGTCCAGATCAACTTCTTTCAGCACGCGCGGCAGCAGGGCCGATTCCAGTTCCTTGAACTTGAAGTTGTGCGGGTTCTTGGCGATGTCTTTCGGCGTTGCCAAAGCGTTCTTCGGATCTTTCAGTTCGATCAGACCGGCCTTCTGCAGCAGGATCAGCGCACGGCCGCTGTTGCTGCCTTCGTTGGGGATGGCGATGGTCGCGCCGTCCGGCAGCTCAGCCAGAGTCTTGTACTTGCTCGAGTAGCCACCGAACGGTTCAACGTGAACGCCCTGCACGGTCACCAGATACTTCGCCTTGTCGTCCTTGTATTTGCCCTGGTTGAAGCTGTCCAGATACGGCTTGGTCTGGAAGTAGTTGGCGTCCAGACGCTTCTCGCCAACCTGTACGTTCGGCTGCACGTAGTCGGTGAAGACTTTGATTTCCAGATCCACGCCTTCTTTGGCCAGGGTCGGCTTGATCAGCTCGAGGATTTCAGCGTGAGGCACCGGCGTTGCGGCAACCACCAGTTTCTCGCCGGCGTTGGCGAAAGAAGCCGTGAGCGCAGCCGCCAATGCGGTAAACAACAGAACCTTTTTCATGCAGTGTCCTTATCGAAAATCACGGTCGTCATCGACGACGGCATTAATACGTGTGCCAGTGAAGTGATATCGCTGGCGTGAGGCGGACAATACCCGGATTTTTTATTCCCGGACAATAACGTTTATTCAGCTTCATATTCCATTTTGTTCATGTTGAGGAAAACGGCTCACACCGCCTCGCTCAACTGAATCAGCCATTCTTTCAATGCCTTACGCTCTGCACCGCTGCCGCCGATGTGGGTCTGCCTTACCAGACGTTCGATCTGAACCTGCGGCGCAGACGCGTCGGGCAGGTTCAGGTGTTCCGGCAGAATCTCGTCACCGGTGCTGACCAGCAGGGCGAAGTGAATGACGTTTTCCAGCTCGCGGGTGTTGCCAGGCCAACTGTGCTGTTCGAGTACATGCTGCGCGGCTTCGCTGATCAGCGGCACGGGCAGGTCGAGACGCTGGCTATAGATGCCGAGGAAATACTCGGCGAGCGAAAGGATATCGCCGGTGCGCGCGCGCAGCGCCGGCAATTCGAGCTGGCCCTCGCTGAGGTAGTGATAGAGCCGCTCGTGGAATTTGCCGGCGTCCACCGCTTGCGCCAGATCGATGCTGGTGGCCGCGACCAGGCGCACATCCACCGGACTTGGCTGATGCGCACCGACGCGGGTGACTTCGTGGTTTTCCAATGCCGCGAGCAACTTGATCTGGATCGGCAGCGGCAGATCGCCGATCTCATCCAGGTACAAGGTGCCGCCGTTGGCCGAACCGAACCAGCCGGCGCGGCTGCTGGCCGAACCGCTGTAGCTGCCGGCGGCGTAGCCGAACAGTTCGGCGTCGGCGTAGGTCGGGCTGATCGCGCCGCAGTTCACCGAAACGAACAGACCGCTGCGGTCACTGGCGCGATGGATATGCCGGGCGAGCAGCTCTTTACCGGTGCCCGTCTCACCGCGAATCAACACTGAAATCGAACGCGGTGCCAGTTGCTCGAGTTCTTCGCGCAATTGCCGTGAACGCGGATCGACAAATACCAGCGCCTTGGCGCGAATGCTCAGGGGGCTTTTTTCCGCATCGGGAAAGGTCAGCAAGGGCTGACCGAAAGTTTCGAAACTCATGGCAGGCTCCCGCCCAAAACCGCCAGCCGACGGGGGCGTTGAATAAAAAGGTCAGGCGCGACGGCGGGCGTGGTGTTCCAAGCGGTTTTGCAGGCGATAGAGGTAGGCAAACCCCTGCTCCCAGCGCTGATGCCCGGACTTGACGTTGATGTGCCCGGCCCCGGCAAGAATCCCCGCCTCCGCGCCCCAGTTGCGCGCCAGTTCCAATGCGCGCGGCGCGCTGACGGCGGCGTCGTTGTCGGAACTGACCACTTGACTGGGGAATGGCAACAGATCCGTCGGAATCGGTGCGAAGTTGCGCAGTGCCGGCGCGCAGGCAGGACGCTCGACGTCGGCCGGCGCGACCAGCAACGCCCCGCGCACCTGACGCAGGTATTGCAGCGGCGCAGTTGCCGCCCAGTGAGCAACGGTGATGCAGCCCAGGCTGTGAGCGATGAGGATCACCGGTGTGCTGTCGGCGGCAATCGCTTCGGCGAGCGCGGCGACCCAGTCCTCACGGCGCGGCGTCAGCCAATCGGCCTGCTCGACCCGCGCGCTGTTCGGCAGGCTGTTCTGCCAATGGCTTTGCCAATGATCTTCTGGCGATCCCTGCCAGCCCGGCACAATCAGGTAACGGATTGATTCATTGCGCATGGGGAGCTCTCCTGCGTCGTGTCTGTTCCGGGTCGAGTATAGGGAGAGGAGTTATATTCGTTAAGGAATAAGAAGCTATTTATTAATACCCATAATGCATATGAGGCGCGAATCCTGTGGGAGCGAGCCTGCTCGCGAATGCGGTGCATCAGTCGACGCTGATGTTGTGGAGAATGCCGCCTTCGCGAGCAGGCTCGCTCCCACATTGGAGAGTGTCGTGGGCAAAAAACGAATAAAAAAAGGGCCGCACCCTGCCAAGGAGACGGCCCCGGAAAAGCAAAAACCTGTCACCGCGCGGTGATCACCGACAATTTGGTAATCCCTGCCCGTTCGATCGACGCCATGGCTCGCGCCACTTCGCCGTAATTCACCCCGTCATCGGCCTGCAATTGCACGCGCACTTCCGGGTCCTTGGCCTTGGCCGACTTGAGGTTGAATTCCAGCAAGTCCGGCTGAATCTCATCCTTGTTGATAAACAGCTTGCCGGCGCCGTCGATGCTCACCACCAGTGGATCCTTCTGCTCGACCGGCGCCACCGCTTCAGTCTTCGGCAGGTTGATCGGTATCGCATTGGTCAGCAGCGGCGCGGTGACGATAAACACCACCAGCAGCACCAACATCACATCCACCAGCGGCGTCACGTTGATCTCGCTGAGCACCTCATCCGTGTCTTGCGTGGAGAAGGCCATATCAGGACGCCTCCTTCACTTTTGCTGCGTTGCCGGGCGCTGCCACCTTGTGCGCGGTCGGGTGGATCAGCACGCGGAACGCGCTCTTCTGCGCCAGGCTGTAAAAGTCGTGGGCAAAATCGTCGAGATCCGCCGCCGTCAGTTTCAGACGGCGCAAAAAGTAGTTGTAAACCAGCACCGCTGGCACCGCGACGGCGATCCCCACGCCGGTCGCGACGAGTGCCGCACCGATCGGGCCGGCCACTGTCTCCAGGCTTGCCGAACCGGCAGCGCTGATGCCTTTCAAGGCCTCCATGATTCCCCATACCGTGCCGAACAGACCAATGAACGGCGAGGTGCTGCCGATACTCGCGACAACCGCCAGACCGGTTTCCAGCGAACGCCGTTCGCGGACGATCTGCTGGCGCAAGGCACGCTCAAGGCGATCCTGATGATTGATCGCCTGGCTCAGATCATTGGCCTGCGGCGCCTCGCCCACCTGGATCGCCGCGTAACCGGCCTGCGCCACCCGCGCTGCGGCGCCGGGCTGGGTTTCGCTCAACTCGGCGGCGGCATCCAGGCTCGACGCCGCCCAGAAGCGTTTATGAAAGCGCCGATCCTGCGCCTTCAAACGACCGAACTGCACAGCCTTGAGCAACGCCAGGCCCCAGGTGGCGACGGAAAAAACCACCAGCAGCCAGATCACCGCGCTTTCGATGGATTCCAGTGGAGATGCCAGTAACGTCATGATGTGTTCCCTCGTGTAAACATTTCGCGCGAATTTGGTTTCGGTTTAATGAATCTTGAAATCGATAGGCACGCTGACCCAGCCGTCCTGGGCGACATCACCCTGCTTGGCCGGGACGAAGCTCCAGCGCTTCACAGCGTTGAGCGCGGCGTCGTCGAGCTGCTGGCGGCCACTGCTTTTGGCAATCTGAATCTCGCCCGGTTTGCCGCTGGCCAACACATGCACGCGCAACAACACCGTGCCTTCCCAACCGCGACGCTGAGCCAGCGACGGATATTCCGGAGCCGGGTTTTTCAGATACGCAGCGTTGGCTGAAGCCGGCGTAACGGGCGCCGGTGCTGGTGGCGCAGGAGGCGCTGGCGCGGCGACCGGGGCTGCCGGTTTCGCTGGCGCAGGCGGTTGCTCTACTGCCTTCGGCGCCGGTTTGGGCGGCGGTTTCACCACTGGTTTGGGTTTGGCGATCGGCTTGGGCGGCGGCGGTTTTACCGCCAATTCCTCTTCCACCGGCGCTGGCGGTTCGACCACCGGTGCCGGTGGTGGCGGCGCAACAACCGGCGGCGCTGGCGGAGCCGGACGCGAAAACTCGATGGTCATCGGCGGAATTTCCGGCGGCACGACCGGCAGCACCGGCGTCGGTTTCTGGCTGACCCAGTAAATCACCGCGCCATGCACCAACAGCGCGAGCACACCGAGCAGAAGGGTTTCGCGCCGACTCAAAATACCCTTGGGCGCTCGCTGCAAACGCAACTGCCCCAACGGCACCCGGTGGGGCCGGCCAAGATCGACCAGTTCGCCACTCGGCGTATGCCGCCACAGCAATTCCCCTGCGCTGGCGGCGGTCTGGACATTGCCCATTGTTCAACTCCCTGCGGTCTCTTTCGTTCTACAAGCCATAGCGATCAACCCGCCCTTCTTGAAGCCCCCACGGCGTAGTCGATGGGGTTAATCATTGGGCTTGCACGCTTATCACTGAAAGTAATCTTTGACGTTATGCATAGGCCTTCAAGGAATAAGCAAATCGCCCGTTTTCACCGAGGCCGCGCGCCACAAGGGCTGCAGCGATCGACGAAAATCGCATGCTTTTACGGCATGAAAAGTATTCGTTCACGGCATTCATCCGCGCTCGGTTAACGACTGGCATTGGTTTGCTGGACGCCTACGGCAGGCGCGATCACTGCAGTTTCCGAGCGCGGCGTACCGGCCGGCACCCAGTCGTAGCTCACCGGCAGCGCTCGGTACACCCAATTGCTGATCGCGTCCCCACCCGGCGCTTTGCCCAGATACGGACTGACGTATTCCCAAACGTTTTCACCGTTGGCGGTTACCTGGAAAAACCGCCCGTTCATGCCTTCGTCGATCAAGGTGTTGCCGTTGGGCAAACGCCGCGCGCTGCTGATGAACGAGCTGTAGAACGCCCAGCCTGGCTGCTTCGAATTGGCCGCGCTGTACTGCCAGACGATCTGGTTTTTCTGCGGGTCGATTTCCAGCACCCGTGAACCGGATATCAAGCCAAGGGTGACGTTCGGATAGCCCGCCGAACCCTGGTTATCGAACACCAGCAGATTGCCGGCGCCAGGCAGTCCGGCGGGGATGATGTGTGCGTCGTGCTGACCGACGAACTGATCGACCGGGCGCGGCAGTTTCTGCGCGGTTTTCGGATTGATCAGCGGCAGGTTCGGCCCCAGCCGCCAGACCACTTTGCCGCTGGTTTTATCGATGATGGCGATGAAGTTGGCGTTGCGTGAATCGATCAAGAGATTGTCCGGGCTGAAGCGCTTGTCACCGGCGTCGAACCACTTGTTCGGCCCAACCAGACTGAGATTGTTGATGTGCAGGTAATCCGGGTTGTCACTGGCGCGCACCAGTTTCAACTGCTCGGCGCTGAAGCCGAATTCGCCCAGATGTTCCGAGGCCAGCCACTGCCATTTCACTGCGCCGTCGGGGCTGACTTCGTAGATCACATCGTCGATGACTTCGGGCGCCTTGAAGCCGTTGACCTTGTGCACCTTGTTCGCCAACACCACGGTGTTGCCGTTGCTCAAACGGCGCTGATCATGGTGCTGTTGCGCCGCGCCACCAGGTGCCTTGTCGCCCCATTGCCAGACGACTTTGCCGCTCCAGTCCAGCTCGCCGACGCTCTGATTACCCAGACCGTTGCCGGCCGAACCGAGCTTGCCGGGATCCTTTTCACTCAGTTGCAGCAGCACATGCCCACGCTCGCCGCCGACCAGTTTCGGATCGATTATCGCCGACGGGAAGCCCGCCTGCGGCCAGGTTTTCACCTCGTTGCCGTTCATGTCGATCAGGTGCGTCTGTTTGTCGGCGCCGCTGAAAATCACGTACTGGTTGAACGCCTTGTTCGGGTCGTAACGAGTGACGCCCGTCGGGTAAACACTCGGTGCGGCGAGGGCGCCGGCACTGAGCACTGCGCCGGACAGCAACACCGGCAAAGCCGTTTTGATACGCAACATGATGCAGCTCCTTGAATGACGAATCAGAAGTCGTAGCGACCGGTGACGCCCAACGTGCGCGGTGTGCCGAGCAGGCCTTCATAGCCGCCGTTGCCGCCCGTCCACAGGGTCGTGTAGTAGGTTTTGTCGAAGGCGTTTTTCAGCCACAGCGAGACGTCCCACTGGCCCTGATTGAAATCGCCGCGCAGGCCAGTGGAGAAGTTGACCACCGCGTAACTGGGGATCTGCCCGTAATCGGAATCCTCCACCGTGCCCACCGCTTTGGAGCGGAACGCGTAGCTGCCGGTGACGTAGGGTTCGAAGCCGTTAGCCAGATTCCATTTGTATTCGCCGTTGGCGTTGCCGATCCATTTCGACGCGCCGACCACTTGATGACCGCTGAGGTCGCAGGACGCCGGTGCACCCGGGGCCTGGCTGACTTCCGGCGGGCACGGTGCATCTTTGTAAGAGAGGTAGCTGACGTCGTTGTACGAACCGTTGAAGTTCAGGGTCAGGCCACGCAGCGGCACCACGGTGCTTTCGAACTCGATGCCGCGTGAGCGTACCGAGCCGGCGTTGGTCAGGTATTGCACGCGGTTGGCGGCGTCGTAGGCATTGGTCTGGTAGGCGTTGACCTGGGTCCAGAACACGTTGGCGTTGAGTTGCAGGCGGCGGTCCCACAGGGTGCTTTTGAAACCAAGTTCGGCGTTGTTGGCGCGCTCGGTGCCGATCAATAGCGAGTCGGCACCCGCGGTGGGCGCAGAACCGACCGCGAGGTTGACCCCGCCGGATTTTTCGCCGTGGGACAGGGTGGCATAACCAAGCACGTCGTCGGTGATGCGATAGCTCAGGTTGAGCAGTCCCGAGGGGCTGGAGCTGTACTGATTCAAGTCACCGGAATCGTAGGCGCCGGCACGCCCCCGACGCGCATTGGCTGCCGCACCCGCCACCGCCACGCCACCGAGCGGCGCGTTGCGGCTGACCGAGGCGTTTTTTTCCTCGTAGGTGCCACGCACCCCGGCGGTGAAATCCAGGCGTTCGCTCAGGTGCCAGGTGCCTTGGGCAAACAGGGCGAAACTGTCGGTCTTGATATGGCCGTTGCCCACGCTGGTGACGTTGGCCAGGGCGCCGGCCGGCGTGCCGTTCCAGATGTCCGCTTGCGGGCCGTAATAGGCGAAGGATTTGTTGTCCAGATCCGAGCCGAAATAGTAGGCACCGACCACGTAATCAAAGAGCTCGCCCTTGGGCGAGGCCAGGCGAAATTCCTGTGAGTACTGTTTGTCTTCCACCGAAACGCCGGCGTTGTAGCTGGCCGGCACGTTGAGGCCGTCGTCATTGCGCGGGGTGAAATTCCAGAATCGGTAGGAGCTGATCGAAGTCAGGGTGAAATCGCTCGGCAACGTCCAGTTGGCTTCCACCGAAGTGCCGCCCTGATGCACGGTGACGTGCTGGTCATTGTCGAGATTGACCTTGCGATGCCGGCCGTTGACCAGCGTCGCCCCGGCCGCGCTGGCCCGCGATTCATACAGATTGACGCCGTTGATGGTCGGCCCGGTGTTGTACAACACGCGGGTGCCGGCGCTGGAATCTTCTTCGTTGTAATCGCCGATCCAGCGCAGATTGAAATCTTCATTGGGCTTGAACAACAGTTGCGCGCGGAAGCCCTCGCGGGAGCCACCGTTGAGGTCGTGGCCGTCGTATTCGTTCTTGATGTCACCGTCGCTGCGGGTGCGATACGCCGAGAAACGCCCGGCCAGTTGATCGTTGAGCGGCCCGGAAATCGTGCCCTTGGTCTGAAAATAACCATCCTCGCCGACCGAGGTTTCGATGCTGCGTTCAGGCGTGAAGGTTGGCGCGCGGGTGCTGATGTTGATCACTCCGGCGGTGGTGTTCTTGCCAAACAGCGTGCCCTGCGGCCCACGCAGAACTTCGAGCTGCTCGATGTCCATCAGATCGAACACCGCCATCCCCGGACGGCCCAGATAAACGTTGTCGATGTACAGGCCAACGCTGCCTTCCAGGCCATCACTGGCCGGGTTGTTGCCCAGGCCACGGATGGACACGCTGGACTGCCGCGCATGCATATAGGCGACGTTGACGCTGGGCACCAGTTGCTGCAAGTCCTGAATCCGGTAAACCCGTTGCGTCTCCAGATTCTGCCCGCTGACCACGCTCATCGGCGTCGGCACGTCTTGCGAGCTTTCTTCGCGGCGGCGGGTGGTGACGGTCACCGTTTCAAGCTGCGAACCGTTGGCCGCCGCTGTGCCTGCCGGAACCGGCGGCGGGGTTTCGGCTTCGGCGGCATAGCCATGAGTCCAGCTGGCGCTGCCTGCCAGTAACAGGGCCAAAGGCAGGCGTTTGAGCCGTCGGGTTGATGGGGGGACGCAAGGTTCAACGGACTCATGGCGCGGCTCCTGGTCAAAAAACACACAGACATCTTCAGCGCTGCATATTCTTTTAAGTTATTTATTTATGGATTTACAAATATTTACTGCATAAGAGATTGCCTTTATAAGGAGTCGACCTAATGCATATCCAATGCATTTCCCGGATATTTTTTATGTGAAAAATGCATATCGACTTGCGCCAATTGCGTCACTTCATCGCTCTGGTTGAGCAACGCAGCTTCGTCGCTGGCGCGCAGGCGGTGAACCTGTCGCAGTCGGCATTCAGCCGCAGCATCCAAGCACTGGAACACAGCGTCGGCTGCCAGTTGGTCGACCGTGGACGCAAGGAATTGCCGCCGACCAAACAGGGCCAGGTCCTGCTCGAACACGCACGGCGACTGGTCAGTGGTGCGCAGCAGATGGCCAACGAGATCAGCCAGTTCAACGGCCTCGAAGCCGGGGAGTTGCGCTTCGGTTGCGGGCCGGCGCCGGCGGCCGGATTGATCCCGCGCGCGATCGGCGCGTTCATCGGTCGCTACCCGAAAGCACGGGTGCAGTTTCAGGTCGATGACTGGCAAAGTCTGAGCAAACGCCTGCTCAGCGAAGAGTTCGAATTCTTCGTCGCCGACACCCGGCAATTCGAGGCGGATCCGGACTACCAGACCCATCGCTTGCGGGCGCGCAAATGGCATTTCTGCTGCCGCGCCGGGCATCCATTGACGGCGTTTGAACGAATCACCGCCGAACAGTTGCTGAGTTATCCACTGGCGGTCAGCATCCGCCCGCCGAACCTGCGCAAGGTCATCGTCGACCTCAGCGGTCGCCCGGACTTCGCCCCGAATGTGGAGTGCGAAAACGGCTCGAGTCTGTTGAGCGTGGTGTTGCGATCAGAGGCAATCGGGATTGTCGGCGCGTATTCCGATGCGCTGCATCTGGCCAAGGGTGAGCTGGTCTGCTTGAAGATCGAAGGCCTGGCCGATGATCTCGAGGAGTTGTACACCCGCTACGGCATTGTCAGCCGCGCCGGGTATCGGTTGTCACCGTTGGCCGAAGCGATGATTGAGCAGATCAAAGTGGTTGATGCGGAGGATCAGGAAGTTTGTTCGCTGGAGAATTTTGCTGTCTGAGCTGGCCCCTTCGCGAGCAGGCTCGCTCCCACAGGAATACGCATTTCAAATGTGGGAGCGAGCCTGCTCGCGAAGAGGCTGATGCAATCGCTGCATAAAAACCATTCCCCAAATGCACTTGCCGAACACCCCACGCGAAAGCGAAAACCCTCACCTGTCCCACTGACCGGTGAACCCCATGCCCACCCCACCCAACCCCGTGCGCAACGTGCTGTACATCATGTGCGATCAACTGCGCCGCGATTACCTGTCCTGCTACGGCCACCCGCATCTGCATACACCGAATATCGATCGCCTCGCAGCTCAAGGGGTGCGTTTCAGCCGCGCCTACACCCAAGGCACGATCTGCGGCCCGTCGCGGATGTCGGCCTACACCGGGCGCTATGTCAGCAGCCATCAAGTGGCCTGGAACGCGGTGCCGTTGCCGCTGGATGAATTGACGATCGGCGATTACCTGCGACCTCACGGCATCCGCACCGCGCTGGTCGGCAAGACCCATGCGACGGCCAATGTCGACGCCTTGCAGCGCCTGGCGATCAACCCGGAAAGCGCGCAAGCCGAGTTGCTCAATGAGGTCGGCTTCGAACCCTACCTGCGCCACGACGGTATCTACCCCGACGATCCGTCATTCGACGACAAGCGCGAATCCGCGCCCTATACCCAATACCTGCGCGCGCAGGGCTTCGATGGCAAGAATCCCTGGCACGACTGGGCGAATGCCGCCGAAGGCGAGAACGGTGAAATCCTCAGCGGCTGGAAAATGCGTCATGCGAATTTGCCAGCACGAATTCCCGAGCAACACTCAGAGACTGTCTACACTACAAATCGCGCCATCGACTTCATCACCGAGCAAGGCGAGAAATCCTGGTGTTTACACCTCTCGTACATCAAACCGCACTGGCCCTATATCGTACCGACTCCATACCACGCCTTGTACAGTACGAAATCGATTCTGAAACCGATCCGCGCGACGCTCTCCGAAGCCAGCAAACACCCCGTATACACTGCCTTTCGCCAACATGAGGAAAGCCGCAACTTCTCCCGCGATTCAGTACGATTGAATGTAATCCCCACCTACATGGGCCTGATCAAGCAAGTGGATGATCAGTTGGGGCGGCTGTTCGATTTTCTGCAGAGCAACGGGCGTTGGGATGACACATTGATCGTGTTCACCAGCGATCACGGCGATTTCCTCGGCGATCATTGGCTCGGCGAGAAGGAGTTTTTACTGGAGCAGGCGGTGGGTGTGCCGTTGATCGTTCGCGACCCTCGGCCAGCGGCGGATGCCACTCGTGGCACTGTCGATGAGCGCTTGGCAGAAACCATCGATGCGCTGCCGACTTTTCTTCAAGCGCTGGGATTGCCGGCAGCAGAGCATCGGCTTGAAGGGCGTTCACTGATCCCGTTGCTGCACGGGGAACATCCCGATTGGCGCCGTTATGCAATCAGCGAGTACGACTACGCCTTTCAGGCCCCGGCGCGGGAACGCCTCGGCCAGCCGATCGACCGTTGCCGCATGACCATGGTGCGCAGCGAGCGCTGGAAATACCTGGCGTACGACGGGTTTAGACCGCAGTTGTTTGATCTGTTGAATGATCCGCAGGAGCTGAATGATCTGGGTGAGGACCCGGCGTACGGGGCGGTGCGCGAGGAGCATGCGGGGTATCTGTTTGAATGGGTACGCGGACTAAAGCGGCGCACGACGATCAGCCATCAGGAGATCGATTTGCGCGGGCAGCGGTTTCGTTATGGTGAGCCGGAAACCGAGAAGGTTGTTCAGATCGGAGTGTGGTGAAAGCCCTTCGCGAGCAGGCTCGCTCCCACAGGGATTGGCGTCGATCACATCCTAGCGTTCGGCACAAATCCATTGTGGGAGCGAGCCTGCTCGCGAAGAGGCCCGATCAGACGCCGACGATATCCGCGCCCTTAATGGTCTGGCTGCGCTGCCCGTTCACCCCCACCGGCACCTCGCCCTTGAGCGTCACCCGGCGCACCACGCGATCCTGGGTGCCGTAATCATCAATGGCGTAATGCTGCGTCGAGCGGTTGTCCCAGATCGCCACATCACCGGCCTGCCAGCGCCAGCGCACGGTGTTTTCCTGGCGGATTACATGGCTCTGCAGCAAGCCGAACAGGTGCGCCGAATCCGCCTGTGAATAACCTTTGATGCGTTTGACGAAATGCCCCAGCAGCAAGCTCTTCTCGCCGCTGATCGGGTGCACGCGCACCACCGGGTGCTCGGTTTCGTAGACGGTCGAGGTGAAGACTTTGCGATAGCGCTCCAGCTTCTCTGCCGAGACGTCCGGCTTCGCACCGGCGTAGTCGTACTCGTTGCTGTGCACAGCGGTCAGTTTGTCGGCCAGCTCACGCAGCTCGCTCGGCAAGCCGCGGTAAGCGGTCGCGGTGTTGGCCCACAGCGTATCGCCGCCGAAGGCCGGGGCGACCACCGAGCGCAGGATCGAGGCTTTCGGATAGGCATCAACGAAGGTCACGTCGGTGTGCCAGGAATTGGCGCGCTGGCCCTCGGCGCCGTCCAGCTCCAGAAGGTAGCGAGTGCCTTCACGCACCGGCACGGTCGGGTGCGCCACCGGTTCGCCAAGCAGATGGGCGAAGGCTTCCTGACGCTGATCGTCGAGTTGCGTCTGCTCGCGGAAGAACAGCACTTTGTATTCGACCAAGGCTTGCTGGATGGCTTCGACAGTGGCGGCGTCCAGCTCACCGGACAGATGCACGCCGCGAATTTCGGCACCGATACGACCGGCTACCGGGTGAATTTCCAGCGCGTGAGAAACGGGTTTTACGGCGAGTGCGGCATTGCTCATGGGAAGACCCTCATCGACGATTTGCGGTTTTGGCGGCAGCGAAACAACGCTCTATCTATATTCCAATTACATCTAATAGATATTCATATGCTTCGTTGACGGAATAAGAGCTTGCATTTAAAACCTCAAGCAACCCTCGTCGCAAATGCCTTCGAGCTATTTTTAGGATGCCGGAAAAGCATATGGATCTTCGCCAGTTGCGCTACTTCATCGCCCTCAACGAACACCGCAGTTTTGTCCGTGCGGCAGACGCCATGGGCATCACTCAACCGGCGTTCAGCCGCAGCATTCAGGGGCTGGAGCAGGAGTTCGGTTGCGTGCTGGTCGATCGTGGCAACAAGGATCTGCGTCCGACGCCCGAGGGCCAAGTGGTGCTGCAACATGCCTTAAGCCTGGTGCAGGGCGCAGCGTTGCTCAGCGCTGAAGTGACGCAAATGACCAAGCTCGACGCCGGCGAAGTGCATTTTGGTTGCGGGCCGGCGCCAGCGGTGAAACTGGTGCCCGATGCGGTGGCGCAGTTCATCAATGCGCATCCGAAAGTGCGCACCTGTTTTCAGGTGGATAACTGGGAAAAACTCAGCCGCGCGCTGAGCCGCGAAGAGATTGAATTCTTCATCGCCGATATCCGCCATTTCGAGTCCGACCCTAATTTCCAGACGCAACCGCTGACGCCCAAGCGCGGGGTGTTTTTCTGCCGGCCGGGGCATCCGTTGCTGGCCAAGGAAAGCCTGTCGACCAACGACATGTTCGACTTTCCCCTGGCCGCCACCCTGATCCCGCCGGGCATTCGCAAGCTGCTGGCGAACCTCAGCGGGCGCATCGATTTCTCACCGACCATCGAGACCGAGCACTTTCCGGCGCTGGTCAAAGTGGTACTGCAATCCAACGCGATCGGCGTCGGCACGGAGGAGGCGTTTATTGAGGATGTCGCCAAGGGTTCGCTGGTGCTGCTGCATTGGCGCAACCTGCCGCAGAACCTCGAAAGCATGAACGCCCGCTGCGGCATCGTCAGCCGCACCGGGTTTCGACTATCACCAGCAGCGAGGGCAATGATCGAGACGTTGGTCGCGGTGGATAGGCAGGACGTCAGCGTCGCTGTCTGAAAGATCGCAGCCTTCGGCAGCTCCTACAGGGGAATGCGTTTTCCTGTAGGAGCTGCCGAAGGCTGCGATCTTTTGCTTCTAGAGCTTGGCCGCTGAAAGCTCAGGCGCCACCCAATCACTGACCTTGAACGGCTTGCGAATCAGCTTCTGCTGCGCCGCCAAGTCGACCTTGTCCTGCAGGCCGCTCAAGAACACCGGATCCAGTGTCGACGGGAAAATCTCACTGAGATTCTGATCCTTCAGATCCTGAGCCAGAATTACCGGCGGATAACTGGCCAGCCCTGATACCAGCTGCACATAGGCGTCCTTGTTGCTGTCCTGAGTCAGCCACTCGACCGCTTGCTGCTGCGCCTTGAGCAGTTTCGCAATGACCTCTGGATGGTCGTCGACAAACTTGCCATTACCCAGCAACACCGCCTGCACGCTGCCAGCGCCGCCAAGGTCCTTGGTGTTGAGCGGCAATTCCGCCAGGCCTTTGGCTTGCAAGGCACTCAGCGCGGAGCTGCCCCACGAGGCATCGATCTGCCTGGCCGCGAGTGCCGAAACCGCCGCGTTGAAATCCAGATTGATCACCTTCAGATCCTTCTCGCTCAGGCCCTGACTGGCGAGCGCCGCATCGAACGACAGCTGCGTCGCCGTCCCGCGAAAGATCGCCACGCGTTTGCCCTTGAGATCCTGCAGCGTCTTGATCCCCGAGCCGGGCACAACGCCGAGGTATTGCTTGACCCCGCGCGCCGTGGCGCTGAGCAGGCGCGTGTCCAGACCATTGGACTTGCCGATGATCGCGGCGAGGTCGCCGAGATAGGCCAGATCGACCTGGCCATTGGCAAACGCCTCATTGATCACCGGCCCGGCGCCCTTGAAGAAACTCCACTGGATCTTGATGCCCTGCTCGGCGAATGCCTTTTCAAAGATCTGCTGATCGCGCAGCACATCGACGATGCCGCCGCCGCTGTGTTGAGTGCCGGCGCTGAGGTCGGGCACGGCGATGCGGATTTCCTTGAGTTCTTCGGCTTGGGCGCCAAGCGCAAGAAAGCCTGCAAGTGCCGGGGCGGCCAGCAGGCTGATGATTCGTTTGAAGGGAAGGTTCATGGGTGCGGCTCCTTGATCGCTGAGGAGCCGAAAGTAGGCTGGATGCATACCTTCACTTAAATACTATAAATGCACATTTTTATATCCATATGACCTAAGCGAGGGCGTGTGCGGTTTGCAGCGCGATATGCATTAACAGCATCGAAAATATTCTTCGAATGCATTGGATGCGCGTAAGCAGGCAAGCCTTAAATGGATTTGCTTATCTCCCGATAGCATCTAACGCAACTCTGTTAGATCAGTTTCATATATGACGAAACCCAATGTGGGAGCGAGCCTGCTCGCGAAGAGGCCATGCCAGCCGCCATCAATGCTGCCTTAAACAGCCATTTCGCGAGCAGGCTCGCTCCCACATGAAAAGCGGTTCGCCATGCAACCCGACAACGGAGGTCACCCATGGCCCGTCAATCCCTGCTCAGCCTGCCGCTGGCCGCGCCGCCGCTGAAAAGCCGTTGCACCTGGCCCCGCCTGAATCAACGTTTGCTGCCCTGGCTGTTGCCCGTCAGTCTGTTCGTCCTGTGGTGGCTGGCCGCGCGCAATCAGTGGATGAGCGAGCAGATCCTGCCGGCGCCATCGCTGGTGTGGAGCAGCGCTGTGGAACTGGCCCAAGGCGAGTTGTGGAGTCATTTGTGGATCAGCCTGCAACGGTTGTTCTGGGGCTTGTTGGCAGGCGTTTCGGCCGGCGCGGTGCTTGGCGCCGCACTGGGTTTCAGTCGACGTCTGGAGCGCCTGGTTTTTCCGACATTCGCCGGACTTGCACAGGTGCCGACGCTGGCATGGATTCCGCTGTTCATGGTGTTTTTCGGCATCGGCGAACTGCTGAAACTGGTGGTGTTAATCAAAGCCATCGTGGTGCCGGTGACCTTGCACACACTGGTCGGTGTGCGCGATGCGCAACCGAAACTGCGCGAAGCCGCCGCCGTGTTGCGCCTGCCGCCGCTTCTGCTGATTCGGCGTCTGGTGTTCCCAGCGGCGTTGCCGGCGTTCATGGCCGGCGTGCGCCTGGCACTCGCTGCCGGCTGGACCTCGTTGCTGGCGGTCGAGCTGCTGGCCTCCAGCGAAGGCATCGGCTATCTGATGGTCTGGGCGCGGCAGTTGTTCATGCTCGACATCGTGTTCGTGTGCATCGTGGTCATCGGTGTGATCGGTGTGGCGATGGATCGCGGCATCGGCCTGCTCGACCGCAGACTGGTGTACTGGCCGCACCCGGCCACCGCGCAAATCACTCGCGGCCCGCGCTATCAGGGCTGGCAGCGCCTGCAACCGTGGCTGTTGCCGCTGGGCTTGTTGGCGCTTTGGCAAACGGCCAATGATCAGCAGTGGGTCGACGCGAATATTCTGATCAGCCCTTTGGCAGTGCTGAGCACGGCATGGAATGGACTGCTCGACGGCACGCTGGTCAACGGCATGGCGCTGAGCCTGAGCCGCACTCTCGGCGGCTTGCTGATCGGTGGCGGCCTCGGTTTCGCCCTGGGCTTGCTGCTTGGCCTGTCGCGTTTCAGCGAACGCCTGCTCGGCCCGACACTCGCCGCACTGCGGCAGATTGCGATTTTCGCCTGGGTGCCGCTGCTCACCGCATGGTTCGGTCTCGGCGAACTGGCCAAGTGGGTCTTTGTCGCCCTCGCTGCATTCTTCCCGCTGTTCATCGCCACCCAGCGCAGCGTCGCCAACCTCTCGCCGCAACTCAACGAAGCCGCGCAAGTGCTGCGCCTGAGCCTCGGCCAACGCCTGCGCCGACTGGTCCTGCCCGGCGCTGCGCCAGGCATTTTTGCCGGGCTTCGATTGAGCCTGATCTACGCCTGGCTGGGCACCATCGGCGCTGAATATTTCATGCCGTCCAATGGCGGCATCGGCAGCCAGATGATCGGCGCGCAACAGTTGCTGCGCATGGATCTGATCATGGCCGGCATGCTGCTGGTCGGCCTCACCGGTGCCCTGCTCAACATGATCGGCCAACGCCTGGAAATTCGCGCGACCCGCTGGAGACACGCATGAACGCACCAATTGTCAGCTTCAACCACGTAGGCAAATCCTTCGCCGTCAACGGTTTCGAACTGGAGGCGATTCGCGAATTCAACCTGGACATCGCCGAGGGCGAATTCGTCGCCATTGTTGGTTCCAGCGGCTGCGGCAAATCCACTTTGCTGCGGTTGCTGGTCGGCCTCGACACCGAGTTTCGCGGGCAGATCAGTGTCGATGGTAAAGCCGTCAGCGGCATCGGCGGCGAGCGCGGCATCGTTTTTCAGGAGCATCGTCTGTTTCCGTGGCTGACGGTCGCCGACAACATCGGCCTGGGCCTGGTCAATGAACCGCTGAGCGGAGCGCAGAAACAACAACGCATCAAAGACTTTATCGAGCTGGTCGGCCTCAGCGATTTCACCGAGGCCTATCCGCATCAACTCTCCGGCGGCATGGCGCAGCGCGTGGCGATTGCTCGCGGCCTTGTCGCCAGCCCGCGCATCCTGTTGCTCGACGAACCCTTCGGCGCCCTCGACGCACTGACCCGCCAGCAAATGCAGGACGAGCTGCTGGCGATCCGCGAGCGGGCACAGATCACCACGATTCTGGTGACCCACGATGTCGAGGAAGCGATTTTTCTGGCCGACCGCGTGGTGGTGATGGAGCCGCGTCCGGGGCGGATCAAGCAAGTGGTCGACATCGCCCTGCCGCACCCGCGCCAGCGCAGCAGTTACGACTTTCATCAGCTGCGCGAAGAACTGCTGCACGAATTGACCAGTGATGACCATTACCAACCGAGCGCGCCGGTGCAGATCCGCGATCTGCCGCTGACGTTCATTGCCTGCTGAACAGGAGTTTCGCGATGCCGCAACGTCCCAACTTTCTAGTGATTCTGGCCGACGATCTGGGCTTTTCCGACATCGGTGCGTTCGGCGGCGAAATCGCTACGCCGAACCTCGATGCGCTGGCCCACAACGGTCTGCGTCTGACCGATTTTCACACCGCACCAACCTGCTCGCCGACGCGTTCGATGCTACTGACCGGCACCGATCACCACATCGCCGGCATCGGCACCATGGCCGAAGCGTTGACCCCGGAACTGATCGGCAAACCCGGTTACGAGGGCTACCTCAACGACCGCGTCGTCGCCCTGCCCGAGCTGCTGCGCGAGGCCGGCTATCAAACCTTGATGAGCGGCAAATGGCACTTGGGGCTGAAGGCTGAACTGGCGCCCCATGCGCGTGGTTTCGAGCGTTCGTTTTCACTGTTGCCGGGCGCTGCCAACCACTATGGTTTCGAGCCGACCTACGATGAGCAAACGCCGGGCCTGCTGAAATCCACCCCGGCGCTGTACATCGAGGACGATCAGTTTGTTGACGAGTTGCCGAAAGATTTCTACTCCTCCGACGCGTTCGGCGACAAGCTGCTGCAGTACCTCAAGGAACGCGATCAGACCCGGCCGTTCTTCGCTTACCTGCCCTTCTCCGCGCCGCACTGGCCGCTGCAGGCACCGGCCGGGATCGTCGCGAAGTACCGTGGCCGCTATGACGCCGGGCCCGAGGTGCTGCGCCTCGAACGCCTGGAAAAGCTCAAGGCGCTGGGCCTGATCGAATCAGACGTCGAGCCGCATCCACTAATACAACTCAGCACACAATGGGACGCGTTGAGCGATGAACAAAAGCAAATTTCCGCACGCGCCATGGAAGTCTACGCGGCGATGGTCGAGCGCATGGACTGGAACATCGGCCGGGTCGTCGATTACCTGCGCCAGCAGGGCCAGCTCGACAACACGTTCATCCTGTTCATGTCCGACAACGGTGCCGAAGGCGCGCTGCTGGAAGCGTTCCCCAAGTTCGGCCCGGAGCTGATGACCTACCTCAACCAGCATTACGACAACAGTCTCGACAACATCGGCCGGGCCAATTCCTACGTCTGGTACGGGCCGAATTGGGCGCAAGTGGCGACCGCGCCGTCGCGCTTGTTCAAGGCATTCACCACCGAGGGCGGGATTCGCGTGCCGGCCCTGCTGCACTATCCGCAATTGCCGCTCAAAGGGCAGATCAGCCATGGTTTCGGCACAGTGATGGACATCACCCCGACCATTCTCGATCTGGCTGGCGTGCGGCATCCGGGCAAACAGTGGAAAGGCAAAGCCGTGGCGCCACTGCGCGGTAAATCATGGCTGGGCTTCTTGTCCGGCGAGACCGCGCAGGTGCATGACGAGCATACGGTCACCGGTTGGGAATTGTTCGGACGTCGGGCGATTCGTCAGGGGTCGTGGAAAGCCGTGTGGATCCCCGGGCCGGTGGGGCCGGCGACCTGGCAGCTTTATGATCTGGCGAGCGATCCAGGGGAGATTCATGATCTGGCGTTGAGTCAGCCGCAGAAACTCACTGACTTGATCGGGCATTGGCAGCGGTATGTGGAAGAGACCGGAGTGATCCTCAGTGCTTCGCCGTTTCAGCCGGATTGATAGGGTCTGACAGATCGTATTCGCGAGCAGGCTCGCTCCCACAGGAAACCGGATTCCAACTGTGGGAGCGAGCCTGCTCGCGAAGGGGCCTTTGAGCACAACCCATCAAGCCCGGGCTGAACTCACCTCTTCATGCACCATTCCAGCCGGACGCACAAACCGGTTCGCCCGGCCAAACGTGCCGAAATCATTAAAGCGCACGCCCATCTCGCGCATCACCTTGTGCGCCACCGGCACGGTCATCTGACGAATGTAAAACGGCTCCTTGACCACGAAGTGATGAATCCCGTGACTGCTGCCGAAGTTGAAGCAGAACGCTTGCAACGGCCACAGCCACCACGGGTTCAGCACCTGGCATTGCTGCAGCACATTGCCCGGTTCGACGTCGCCGTAGTAATGCATGTTCGAGCTGATGAAGTGCAGGCAAAAAGTGCGCAACACATTCGGGCCGATGATCACCACGGCGGCGATATCGATCACCTGCATCACCGAAAGCGTGGTGGCCGACCACTCGATGGGCGAGCCGAGCAAATGCGCAATGCCATTGGCTGCGTGAAAGCCGAGAAATACGTACCACCCGCCCCAATGCAGCAGCGCCAGCGGTGCGTAGACCTTGAGCACGCGTTTGCCGATGCTCCACTTGTGTGCCCAGGTCTTGGCGCGGAGCAGGCGGATAAACGCCGACATGACGTTATCGCCAACCATCAGCAGACGGGCAAATCCCCACGGCTCGCCGTTGGTGATTGCGCGCTCTTCCATGTCGGCTTCAGTGCCGGAAACCTTGTGATGGTTGAGGTGCAGGTGGCGACGGATCCACGGGTTGATCGTGCTCGGCCGCGCCAGCCAGACCAGGCCCATCATCAGGTTGTGCGGCACGCGCTGTTTGCGGAAGTACATGCTGTGGATCAGGTCGTGTTCCAGCTCATGGGTCAGCGAGGCGAAAAAAGCATTGAACAGCAGGCACACCCACCAAGCCATATGGCCAGTGATGTACAGCGCCGCCGAAGCGATCATCCCGGCCAGCGCAAACGCCAGAATCCCCGCACCGAGGGCATCCTGGTGCCGAAGAATCGGGTAGCGATCACGCAATTCCACTCCTTTTGCCAGCACCACCTGGCGAATATATGCCGAACGCTGCGCCGCATTCAGTCGTTCAGGGCTTGCAGAAGTACCGTCCATGCTTCCATCCTCGGGTCTAAGATGAATGCATCGTGCCTTGCCGGGGTTCGATCCGCGCTAGCCAAGAACGCCAACCTGTTGACCGGACGCGCCAATCCGCATGAAGGAACCGACCTCCCTCGCCAGCTGGACCCGCGCCTTGCGCAAACAACTCGACGCGCTCGGGCTGGACAGCCTTGCCTTGTGCCAGCAGGCCGGGCTCGACCCAGCGCTGATGGACGACCCCAACGCACGCTATCCGCTGTCCGGTACCACGCGCCTGTGGGCGCTCGCCGTTGAAGCCAGCGGCGACCCGGCGCTGGGCTTGCGCGTGTCGCGTTTTGTCAGCCCGACCACGTTCCACGCGCTCGGTTATGCACTGGTGGCGAGCGGCAGCTTGCGCGAGGTGTTCGAGCGCATCGTGCGCTATCACCCGGTGGTCAGCGATGCGTTGGAACTGGAGCTGAGCCGCAGCGAAGACCGCTATCAATTCCGCCTGAAAATTCCGCCCGGCAACCCGGCGCCGGCCGTCGAAGCCATCGACGCCTTCGCGGCGATCTACGTGCGCACCTGCCGCAATCGCCTCGGCCGCGACTACGCACCGCTGGCGGTGTACTTGCGCCGCCCCGAACCGAGCGATGCCCAGCCATGGCACAAAGTCTTCCGCGCGCCGGTATGTTTTGCCGCCGCCGAAGACCGCCTGGAGTTCGCACTCAGCGACTTCGACAGTCACCTCGATGACGCCAACCCGGAACTGGCCGAACACAACGAAGCCGTACTCAAACGCACCCTCGCCCAGCTCAAACCGCTGACCTGGGAGCGCAAGGTGCGCGATGCCATTGAAGAACAATTGCCCGAAGGCGAACCCAGCGCCGAACGCATCGCCCAGGCCTTGCACCTGAGCCTGCGCAGCCTGCAACGGCATCTGGCGGATGAAGGTTGCCGTTTCGACACGCTGCTCAACGAAAGCCGTGAAAATCTCGCGCTGTTGCACCTGCGCGATCCGCAGTGTTCGTTGAGCGAGGTGAGTTATCTGCTGGGCTTCGCCGACACCAGCAGCTTCAGCCGCGCGTTCAAGCGCTGGACGGGAATGACGCCGGGGCAGTTTCGCGATGGGTTGCGTTGAGTTTCAACTGGTGAGCAGGCTGCGCGCCAGACCCGCAGACCATTGTTCGATCATCGCAGCGCCCACCTCAGCGAAGGCAGGATGATTGGCGCTGTACTCCGCCATTTCATCCATCGCTTCCCGTACACCGTGCGCGACCATTTGCAGCAACTGGTTGCAACGCGCTTCACTCAGATTGCAGGCCGTACGGCCAAACTTCGTTAGCATTTTATGCTTGGGCCACGCCTTCGAACCGCCCAACAGCAGTGCCATGCTATCGCTCTTGATGTACACCGACGTGGTGATGATGTCGTACGCCGGAGCCAGCCTGACCAATGAGTGTTCGCCACAATCGTCATACAGCACGCCAAAATTTTTCAAATGAGCATCGCCGTTTTTCAATACCGCTGATAAGGCGACAATCTTGAAGAAAGCTTCCAATGCATCCTTAAGCAGCGAGGGCGAAACAAACGCCTTGATCTGCCGTGCGACTCCTTCGTAAGAACCATCGTATTTGGCCTTCGACGGCCAGCCGTTGAGCACGCAAAAGTCTTCGAAACCGAGGTATCCGGTCTCGCTCAAGTCAAAACGCTCGATGACGAGAAATTTGCCATGCTCGCTGAGTTCGAAATGCGGCACGTCGAGGCCACAAAGTTGCGCAGCGCGCATGCAGAAATATTCGTTGGTTGCCAGCTCGGGATACTCTTCGGCACGGAAGGCTTTGACCAGATGAGTCGAGCCTCGATGCGTCAGTCGGTCTATTGCAGCGGAACTGTCACGCACCAACACTTTGGGCTGCACGCCTGAAACCCCGGAATACTGCCCGTAGGTCTGCAAAAGATCCTCGAACAATCCTTGCGCACCGTCATGAACCAATAACTCAGCGAGCGAGGTTTCAGGTGGACGATCAGTTGTCGATGCGCTCGCGATCGAAAGACGCCCGAGTTGATGCGGGCCGACGATGCCCAGCAAAGCGAAGTCATCGAAGCCGCGCACGGCTTTGCTGAACCGCCGCATCAACTCATCGCGCAACGCACCCTCAGGCAGGTTCATCTCGAATATCGGATGGATGCCGCGTTCACAACCATAACTTTCCAGGCGTGTGGGCATGGTCAGCGAAACGGCATTTTCATCAATCGCATCGTTCCGATAGCTGAACACGCTGTCGACACCTGCGTGCCCGCGCCCCAATCTTCCAACCTCATGGCCGCCGACGCAGACCTGCAAGCGGTCCAATGCCTCAGTCATGGAAGTTCACCTTGCGCAGCGTGTCGAGTGTCGGACGTCGAGAGGCGCGGGGGATTGCGGCCAATTCGTAGCCGAATCCGTTAAGAATCGCTTCGACTTTGCGCAAACCGATTTCCGAGATTGTGTTGTTTTCAATCCCCGAGATTGTTGCGCGGCTCATGCCGTATTGCTGTGCCAAAGCCTGTTGCGACATTTTTTGAGCCTTGCGCAAGCTTCTGATCAATGCGCCAATCTTTTCCATAACCGCCTCTGATGCATTGCTTACGATGCAAACGATGCTTCAACCGAAATAATGCATCTTAAATGATGCAATTCGCGAAGCTTAGCGTAGATGGCCAGTCATCGCTAACGCCTTAGCACCGCATCACAAACCCCAACTCAAACACCGTCCCCGCCACAACACTACTCACCCGCACCTGCCCGCCGTGCAACTGCATAATCGACTGCACGATCGCCAACCCCAGCCCACCCGAATCTCCCGGCTCCGCACGTGAAGGATCGACGCGGTAGAAACGATCGAACAGTCTGCCCAGATGCTCAGGCGCGATGACCGGGCCGTGGTTGTGCACTTGCAGCCAGCACATACCCGGTTCATCACGGCGTTGCAGGCTGATCAGGGTGCCGGGGTCAGCATGGCGTACGGCGTTGGCCAACAGGTTGCCGAGGGCGCGTTGCAGCAGTTGCTGGTCGGCGAGCAACTCGCCGTGCATGCGGTTTTCAAGTCGAAGGCCGCGATCATCAGCCAGGGCTTCGAAGTAATCGCAGAGTTCGTCGCCGACGTTGCGCAAATTCAGTGATTGCAGATTGAGCGCGCGTTCGGCCTGCTCAGCGCGGGCGAGGAACATCAGGTTCTCGGCCATGCGCTTGAGCCGTTCGAACTCTTCCATGTTCGAGGCCAGCACTTCCTGATAGTCGGCCGTGCTGCGCGGGTGGTTCAGGGCCTGGCCGTTGCTGGCGAGCAAGGTGTGCAGCGGCGTGCGGATTTCGTGGGCGAGGTCGGCGGAGAATTGCGACAGGCGCTGCACGCTGTCGTCCAGCCGCGCGAGCATGGTGTTGAGCGCGTGCACCGGCTCGCGCAGTTCGCTCGGCGTGCCCTCGGTGGGCAGGCGTCGATCGAGGCTGCGCAGATCGATGCTGCGCACCGCTTCGCTCAACTGACGCAAAGGTTGCAGTCCCCGACGCAGCAACAGCAGGCCCAGCGCAAACGCGAGCAACGCGCCGAGGCCGACGGACAGATACAGACGCAGGCGATAACTGCCGAGCATCTGCTCGCGCTCGCTGAGCACTTTGCCGGCGATCACCGTCAGGGTTTCACCGTTGGGACCCTGCGCCTGGCCGGACAGCAGGGCCAGCTCGGCGCCGTCACTGGCCTGCCAGCTGAGCACGTCACGGCGCTGCGGCATTTGCTCTCGCGCTAATGCATTGAGCGCCGGCAATTCACGTTGGCGCGGGTTGATCGCGATCACGCTGGAGCCGTCGGCCCGGCGCACCAGCAACAGACTGTCGAGATTGCCGAGCATGTTCTGATACAACCGGGGCCGTGCCTGCAGGGCGTCGAGGCTGTCGCTGTCGGCGAGCAAGGCGCGCACTTGTTCTAGGCGCCCGAGCAGGGCCATGTCGTCCCGAAAGGCCAGTTCCGAGGCCAGCGAGCGGTAGAGAAACACGCCGATTGCGCTCAGCACCAGCGCGCAGACCATGGCGAAGGCCAGCGCCAATCGCCAGGCGATCGACTTACTCCACATCGTCCGGCGCTTCCAGTTGATAACCGACGCCGCGCACGGTGTGGATAAGTTTCGGCATGTACGGGTCGTCGACCTTGGCGCGCAGGCGACGCACGGCGACTTCGACCATGTTGGTGTCGCTGTCGAAATTCAGGTTCCACACCTGCGAAGCGATCAGCGTGCGCGAGAGCACTTCGCCCTGGCGGCTGGCGAGCAACTGCAACAGGGCGAACTCTTTGTTGGTCAGGGCAATGCGCTGGCCGCCGCGACTGACCCGGCGGCGCAGCACGTCGATTTCCAGATCGGCGATGGTGTACGACTCGGCTTCGCGCATCGGCCCGCGTCGCAGCAGCGTGCGCACGCGCGCGAGCAACTCGGCGAAGGCGAAGGGTTTGAGCAGGTAGTCGTCGGCGCCCAGCTCAAGACCACGCACGCGGTCTTCGATGGCGTCCTTGGCGGTGAGAAACAGCACCGGTGTGGCGCCGCGCTGGCGGATCAGTTGCAACAATTGCCAGCCGTTCAGACCCGGGAGCATCACGTCGAGGATGATCAGGTCGTATTCCTGCTGCTCGATAAAATAGCGGCCGTCGAGGCCATTGAGCGCCACATCCACGGCGAAACCCGACTCGCCCAGGCCCTTGGCGAGGAAATTGGCGGTTTTGGCTTCATCTTCTACGACCAGCAAACGCATGGCACACCTCGATTGATCAGGCACACAGGCTAGGCGTGTTCGGCGCCGTTGCCCATTACAAACTTGTAATCCGCCTGACGGGGTTCTGACGAAGTGCGCCGGTTAAGGTGCAGACCTTCTCAATCGGAGCCTGCACATGACCGTCAAATACCTTGTCGCCAGCCTGATCCTCGGCCTCAGCGGCGTTGCCAGCGCCACGCCAGAACTGCCGCGCCACGCCGATCTCGACCTGAAAACCGCACGCTGGCTGGCGGACAAGGCGATGAGCAGCTGCACCGGCACGGTGTCGGTACTCGACCGTGGCGGCAACCTGCTGGTGACGCTGCGTGGTGACGGCGTTGGCCCGCACAACACCGCCGCCAGCCAGCGCAAGGCCTACACCGCGCTGTCGACCAAGACGCCGACGCGGCTGTTCGCCGAGCGCGCCCGCAGCAACCCGGAAACCGCCAACCTCAACACCCTCGATGAATTGCTCTTGCTCGGCGGCGGCATTCCGCTGTTCGCCGGCAGCGAACTGGTCGGCGCCATGGGCGTGGCCGGTTCCGGCGGCGGTGAGCAAGACGAAAACTGCGCCCGCGCCGCCGCCGACAAGGCCGGCCTGACCATCACCCGTTCCCACTAAGGAGATCCACCATGACCACCCTGCGCATGACCCTCGCCGTGCTCGGCCTGAGCGCTGTTTCCAGCCTGGCGCTGGCCGCCGGCAATCCGCTGAGCGTGCACGTGCTCAACCTGGAAAACGGCCTGCCGTCACCGGGCATCAACGTCACCCTGGAAAAACACGTCGGCGAAAACTGGCAGCCACTGGCTCAAGGCACCACTAACGAGCAAGGGCGGATCGCCGAACTGTTCCCGGCCAAACAGCCATTCGAAGCCGGTGAATATCGCGTGGTGTTCAAGACTGGTGAGTACTATCAGAAGATCAAGCACGAGACGTTCTTCCCGGAAATTCCGGTGATCTTCCAGGTCAAGCAGACTGATCAGCACTACCACATCCCGCTGCTGCTGAGCCCGTACGGTTTCTCGACCTATCGCGGGTCGTAAGATAAACACAGATCCTTTGTTGGAACTGGTCTCTGTGGCGAGGGGATTTATCCCCGTTGGACTGCGCAGCGGTGCCATTTTTTCAGGGCCGCTGCGCGCCCCAGCGGGGATAAATCCCCTCGCCACAGGTGCCAGTTCCGACATTGGATCGGCGTGAGTTTTTAGATCGTGGCCAGGGCACGCAGTCTTGCGGCATCGAGGATTTCGATTTCGCCGTAAGCCAACCCGATAATCCCCTGCCCCTGCAGATCCTTGAGGATCTGATTGGTGGTCTGCCGCGACAGCGACAGCATCGCCGCCAACTGCTCCTGCGGCAGTTGCAGCACCCGACGCGGTGCGTCGAGTTCGCCGTAGCCTTCGGCAATCATCAGCAAGCGATGCGCCAGACGTGCCGGGGCTGGCAGCAGGCTCAGCTGTTCGAGGTTGATGAAGGCCAGGCGCAATTTGTGGCTCATCAACAGCGCCAGATGCCGCCAGTACTGCGGCTGTTCGTCGAGCAATTTGAGCATCGTCGCCTGCGGGATATTCAGCAAGGTACACGGCCCGACCGCATAGGCGTCATGGGTGCGTGGCTGACCATCGAACAGGCAGATTTCGCCGAACCAGTGCGGCGCCTCCACCAGACTCAGCAACGCCTCCTTGCCCTGCTCGCTCACCGCGCCAATGCGCACGGCGCCATCGAGCACTGCGTACAGACCGCACGGCGCATCGCCGCGCTGGAATAGCCGTTGCCCCGCCGTCAGCCGCCGCTCCCGGGCCAGCGCCAGCAGGCTATCCTGAAAAGATCCAGGCAGATGACTGAACCACTGGCCGCTGAGCAACCGTGCACGAATTTGCATAACCACTCCTGGAGTGTCGCCTGCCCGACAGAACGAACGCGGATCCCGAGGGATGATGCATTCAACCCCACTGGAGGAACAACAATGAAAAGCCTCGTCGACCACCTCAGTCAATACGCCGCCTACCACCGCGACCCGCGCAACATCGCCAGCCACTTTATCGGCATTCCGCTGATCGTGGTGGCGGTGGCTGTCCTGTTGTCTCGGCCGCAGTGGGCGCTGGGCGGGTTGTGGATATCTCCGGCGGTATTGGTAGCACTGGCCTCGGCGTGGTTCTACTTGCGTCTGGAAGTGAAGCTTGGCGTGTTAATGACCGTGCTGATGGGCCTGTCGGTCTGGGCCGGGCATGCACTGGCGCAGCAGAGCACCCTGGTCTGGCTGAGCAGCGGCCTGGCAATGTTCGTGATCGGCTGGGTGATCCAGTTTGTCGGGCATCACTATGAAGGGCGCAAACCGGCGTTTGTCGATGACATCAGCGGGCTGATTGTCGGGCCGTTGTTTGTCGTGGCCGAGCTGGCGTTTCTGCTCGGGCTGCGGGAGGAATTGAAACAAGAGATCGAGTTGCGGGCGGGGGTGGTGCGGGTCAATCCGAATCGCGCTGCTGTATAGATCGTATTCGCGAGCAGGCTCCCTCCCACATTTGGAATAAGTTTTCCCTGTGGGAGCGAGCCTGCTCGCGAAGCTTTTGCCTTTAAATATTGGCGACTTTCTGCCAGACCTTCGGTTTGAAGAACAAGGTCTCACCCTTGGCCAGGCCGATCAGGCTGTCGTGATCCTTGACCACTTCCGCTTCGATCAGATCCGTCTGCCCTTCCACTTTCAAGGTCACCCGCGTCGTCGCGCCCAGCGGGCGGATATCGCGCACTTCAGCGGCATGGTGATCTTCCAGCTCATGCCTGGACAACGACACTTCGTGCGGGCGGAACAGCACATGATTGTCGTCACTCAGCAGCAGGCGGTTCGAGTCGCCGAGGAAGTGATAAACGAAGTCGCTGGCCGGGTTTTCGTAGACGTCGCCCGGTGAGCCGATCTGCTCGATCACGCCTTTGTTCATCACCACGATGCGGTCGGCGACTTCCATCGCTTCTTCCTGGTCGTGGGTCACGAACACCGAAGTCAGGTTGATGTCTTCGTGCAGCCGCGCCAACCAGCGGCGCAGTTCCTTGCGCACCTTGGCGTCGAGGGCGCCGAACGGTTCATCCAGCAGCAGCACTTTCGGCTCCACCGCCAAAGCACGGGCCAGGGCGATACGCTGACGCTGGCCACCGGATAACTGCTCCGGGTAGCGATCCGACAGCCAGTCCAGTTGCACCATGTTCAGCAGTTCGTGAACCTTGGTGGCGATCTGGCTTTCGCTCGGGCGCTGGTTTTTCGGTTTCATGCGCAGGCCGAACGCGACGTTGTCGAACACCGTCATGTGGCGGAACAAGGCGTAATGCTGGAACACGAAACCGACGTTGCGATCACGCACGTCGTGGCCGGAAACGTCCTCGCCGTGAAAAACGATGTTGCCCTGATCCGGGGTTTCCAGACCGGCAATGATCCGCAGCAAGGTGGTTTTGCCACAGCCCGACGGGCCAAGCAGCGCCACCAGCTCACCGCTGTGGATATCCAGGCTGATGTTGTCCAGCGCCTTGAACGCGTTGAAATTCTTGCTGACGTTACGCACTTCGATCGACATGAATTATTCCTCCGCGGCGCTGGCGCGCAGGCGGTTGATACGGTTTTCGCTCCACTGCTTGAGCAGCAGGATGAAGAGCGCCAGGATCAGCAAAAGGCTCGCCACGGCGAACGCGGCCACGTGGTTGTATTCGTTGTAGAGGATCTCGACGTGCAGCGGCAAGGTGTTGGTCACCCCGCGAATGTGCCCGGACACCACTGACACCGCCCCGAATTCGCCCATGGCCCGCGCCGTACACAGCACCACGCCATAGATCAGGCCCCATTTGATGTTGGGCACGGTGACGTGCCAGAACATCTGCCAGCCATTGGCCCCGAGCAGGCGCGCGGCCTCTTCTTCCTGGGTGCCCTGTTCCTGCATCAACGGGATCAACTCGCGCGCCACGAACGGCACGGTGACAAAAATCGTCGCCAGCACAATGCCCGGCAGGGCGAAGACGATCTGGATGTCGTGATCCTGCAACCACGGCCCGAACAGGCCCTGCGCGCCGAACATCAGCACATAGACCAGACCGGCGATCACCGGCGATACCGAGAACGGCAGGTCGATCAGCGTGACCAGCATGCTCTTGCCACGGAACGAGTATTTGCTCACGCACCACGCCGCGCTGACGCCGAACACCAGGTTCAGCGGCACCGAGATCAGCACGGCGAACACGGTGAGTTTCAGTGCCGACAGTGCGTCCGGTTCAAAGATCGCGGTGAAGAACGCACCGAGGCCATTCTTCAAACCCTGCGATACGACGATGAACAACGGTAGCAGCAGAAACAGGAAAAAGATCAGCCAGCCAAGACCGATCAGGATTCTGCGCGAGGTCGCACTGCCACGCCGCGCAGCGTTGGCCGAGGACGCGGCCGCAATAGACGATTGGGACATGTTCGCGCCTCCTTATGGGGTTTCGATGCGCCGCTGCAGCAAGTTGATCAGCAGCAACAGGACGAAGGAAACCACCAGCATCAGCACGCCGATGGAGGTGGCGCCGGTGTAATCGTACTGGTCGAGTTTGACCATGATCAGCAGCGGCAGGATTTCGGTTTTCATCGGCATGTTGCCGGCGATGAAAATCACCGAACCGTACTCGCCGACACCACGCGCAAACGCCAGGGCGAAACCGGTCAGCCAGGCAGGCAGCAGTGCTGGCAGCAGAATGTGCCGGAACACCTGCAACGGCTTGGCACCGAGGCAGGCGGCCGCTTCTTCGACTTCACGGGGAATATCGGCCAGCACCGGCTGCACCGTGCGCACCACGAAGGGCAAGGTCACGAAGGTCAGCGCGAGGGTAATGCCCAGCGGCGTGTAGGCAATCTTGAAACCGAGGTCGGCGGCGAACTGGCCGACCAGCCCGGTCGGCGTGTACAGCGCCGTCAGCGCGATACCGGCCACCGCGGTGGGCAGGGCAAATGGCAGATCGATCATCGCGTCGATCACCTTGCGCCCCGGGAAGGTGTAGCGCACCAGCACCCACGCCAGCAACGTGCCGATGATGCCGTTGATGATCGCCGCACACAGCGCGGTACCGAAGCTCAGCTTCAACGCCGCCAGCACCCGCGGTGCGGAGATGATCGTCCAGAACTGATCCCAGGTGAGTTGCGCGGCGTGGACGAACATCGCCGCCAGCGGGATAAGCACAATCAGACTGAGGTACACCAAGGTGTAACCCAGCGTCAGCCCGAAGCCGGGTATGACGGGGGAGATACGACGCGACATAAAAGTCCCTGGTTAAAAGCATTCCGCTGAACGCATCAATGTGGGAGCGAGCTTGCTCGCGAAGAGGGAGTATCAATCAACTCGAGGTCGTCTGACACTGCGCTTTCGCGAGCAGGCTCGCTCCCACATTTTCCGCGCCTGGCTTCAGGCTTGATGTGTGGCTGAAGTCAGATTACTGCGCCTGATAAATCTGGTCGAACACGCCACCGTCGTTGAAGAATTTCGGCTGCGCGGATTTCCAGCCGCCGAAGTCCTTGTCGATGGTCACCAGCTCCAGTTTCGGGAACTGCTGGGCGTACTTGGCCGCTACGTCCTTGTCACGTGGACGATAGAAGTTTTTCGCGGCGATTTCCTGGCCGGCCGGGCTGTACAGGTGCTTGAGGTAGGCTTCGGCGATCTGCGCGTTGCCCTTCTTCTCGGCATTCTTGTCGACCACCGCCACGGGTGGTTCGGCGAGGATCGACAGCGACGGCACGACGATGTCGAACTTGTCCGTACCGCCGTCCTCTTTCAGCGCCAGGAACGCTTCGTTTTCCCAAGCCAGCAACACATCGCCCTGACCGTTGTTGACGAAGGTAATGGTCGAACCACGGGCGCCGGTGTCGAGGATCGGCACGTGCTTGAACAGGTTTTGTACGTATTGCTTGGCCTTGGCTTCGTCACCGCCGTTGGCTTTCAGGCCATAGGCCCATGCGGCGAGGAAGTTCCAGCGCGCGCCACCCGAGGTTTTCGGGTTCGGCGTGATCACCGAAACGTCGTTCTTGACCAGATCGCCCCAGTCCTTGATGCCTTTCGGGTTGCCCTTGCGCACCAGAAAGACAATGGTCGAGGTGTACGGCGTGCTCGCTTCCGGCAGACGCTTCTGCCAGTCGGCCGGCAGGCTCTTGCCAAGCTTGGCGATTTCGTCGATGTCACCGGCCAGGGCCAGGGTCACCACGTCAGCACGCAGACCATCGATCACCGCACGGCCCTGCTTGCCCGAGCCGCCATGGGACTGCTGGATTTTCACTGTGTCGCCGGCATGATCCTGCTGCCAGAACTTGATGAATTCGGCGTTGTATTCCTGATACAGCTCGCGCGTCGGGTCATACGACACGTTGAGCAGCTCGTAATCCTTGGCAACAGCGGAACCGGCAAACACGGCGCTGGCCAGCGCGGCCAGAGCGTAACGGCGAATCGACGACATGGTGAAAGCTCCTGAAATTCCTGGTGGTGGCTTTTTCTTGTGTATTGCTGGAATCGGTCCCGCTTCAAAGATCGCCGCCTTCGCCAGCTCCTGCACACAGCCCCCTGTAGGAGCCGCCGAAGGCTGCAATCTTTTGATCTCAGCCCGGTTGTTTACCGGGTTGCTGCAAACGGAATTTCTCTTTGCGTTCGATCTGTACGACCTGCGCGTTGTGCACAGTGATCTCCACCGCGCCGAACCGCAGATCGCGCAGGGCGCTCTGGATTTCACGCAAGATGGTGCTTTCGTCCTGACCGTCAACGCTGCGAAGGGATGCGCTCATGGTGCTGCTCCTTTGAAGGGGTTTTGCCTGGCAGTGGGCGACACTGCGTTCGGCGTGGGAGCAATATAAGAGAGGCATAGATATTCTTAAAAAGACTATTTAAGAATGTTTATATAACCAGAAAATAATATGAGGAAGGGCAAGGGGTTTGCGCTGATTTGAACTCGTCAAGAGAACTTGTGGCGAGGGGATTTATCCCCGTTGGGCTGCGTAGCAGTCCCATTTCTTGGGGCCGCTACGCGACCCAACGGGGATAAATCCCCTTACCACAAGGTCGGTGATAGCCAGATAGGTCTTTTCAGCCAATCAATGGCGTTTTCGCCCAATCAAGCCGATCCGCAGACACCGGCCGCCCAAACCAGTAGCCCTGCCCCAGATCGCATTCTTGCGCCAACAGAAATGTTGCCTGCTCAACCTGCTCGATCCCCTCCGCGTGCACCTGCATGCCCATGCTCCGCGCCAGCGCGATGATCACTCGGACAATCGCCACGTCATCCTCGTCCCACGGCAACCCGGCGACGAAGCCTTGATCGATCTTGAGTTTCTGCACCGGAAGACGCTTGAGCCGCAGCAGCGACGAATAGCCGGTGCCGAAATCATCGATGGCCAGGCGCACACCCAGCTCGCGCAAGCGATGCATCTGTTCCAGCGCCACTTCCGGGTCGTCCATCACCGCGCTTTCGGTGACTTCCAGTTCCAGATACGCCGGATCCAGCCCGGTGTCTTGCAGCACCTGCGCCACCTGCTGGTACAACTCGCGCCGGGCAAACAGCCGCGACGAAACATTCACCGCGACGAACGCCAGCACCACGCCGCTCTGCTGCCATTGGCACATCTGCCGGCACGCCTGCTGCATCACCCAGGCATCGATGTCGGCGATCAGCCCGGTGCGCTCGGCAATCGGAATGAATTCCGCCGGCGACACCAGGCCGCGCTGCGGATGCTGCCAGCGCACCAGTGCCTCGACGCCGATCAGACGGCTGCTGTGCAAGTCATGCACCGGTTGGTAGTAAACGCGCAGCTCGTCCTGCTCCAGTGCGCGGCGCAGCTCGAAGGCGATTTCGACCCGTTGCTGGGCATGGGCGGTCAGCTCTTCGGTATACAGCGCGTAGCCATTGCGCCCGCTGCTTTTGGCCTTGAACAGCGCACTGTCGGCATTGCGCAACAACTGCTCGGCACTCAAGGCATCGCTGGGAAACAGGCTGATGCCGATGCTCGCGTTGATGAACAGTTGATTGCCATCCATCAGCAGCGGCTCTTTCAACGCATCCAGAATCCGCTGCGCCAATGCCGCCGCCTGCGCAGGCTGTGGACAACTTTCCGCGAGCACCGCGAACTCATCGCCGCCCAACCGCGCGAGGGTGATGCCGGGGCCGAACAGTGCCTGCAAACGCGTCGCTACGGCTTTGAGCAAGCGGTCGCCGACGTTATGCCCGAGACTGTCGTTGATCAGCTTGAAGTGATCCAGATCGAGCATCAGCAGCGCGCAGCCACGCTTGTGCGTCTGCGCCGACGCCAGCGCCTGCTCGGCGCGGTCGCTGAACAGCAGGCGATTGGGCAGATCAGTCAACGGATCGTGATGCGCCAAGTGTTTGAGCTCGGACTCGGAATCCTTGATTGCGCTGATGTCGGAGAACACCGCCACGTAATGGCTGAGCCGGCCGAAATCATCGTGAATCACCCGGATGGTCTGCCACTGAGGATAAATCTCGCCGGTCTTGCGCCGGTTCCAGATCTCGCCGCTCCATTCACCTTCGGCCTCGAGGGTGGCGAACATCGCCTGATAGAAGCCCGGCGGATGATGGCCAGACTTGAACAGGCTGGGCTGCTGGCCGATCACTTCATCGCGCCGATAACCGGTGATCTCGATAAAGGCGCGGTTGACGTGAACGATCAGGCCCTGATGATCGGTAACCAGTACGCCTTCGCGGGTGCAATCGAACACGGCGGCCGCCTGACGCAGGCGCTCACGGTCGGTGTGGCGCTCGCGCAGGCGGGCACCGATGCCGAGAAACCGACCCAGCCGCGCCCGCGCGAGGAAAATCAGCGCGGCGCTGACCCCGGCCAGCAGGTAACCGTTGATCAGTTGCCAGTGGGCCAGCGCACTGGAGTCATCGAAGAGTTTGCTTAATAAGTGATCAGAAACCTGCAGCCATAGGGCGGCCAGTACCAGGTAGAGCAGCGCTGCACGCAAGGCATCGCGGTAAGTCGCAGACATTCGGTCGTCCATGTCCCTACAAAAAGGTTGGAATTATAGGTGAAGAAACATTCAGCGACTTCTTATCTGAAAGGGCGACTGGTTTTATCTGTGTGCTTAGTGATAATGCAACGGCTGTTTTTATCTTTATCGAGGGCCCTATAGCCTATGTGGTACGAAGGTTTTCTTGGCTTGTCGGCCTGGTCACTGGTCGCGGTCACCCTGCTGATGACCCATGTGACGATTGTTGCCGTCACGGTCTATCTGCACCGTTACTCGGCCCACCGCTCGCTCGAGCTGAATGCGGGTCTCAAGCACTTTTTCCGTTTCTGGCTGTGGCTGACCACGGCGCAGAATACCCGCGAGTGGACCGCCATCCACCGCAAACACCACGCCAAATGCGAAACCGAAGATGACCCGCACAGCCCGGTCATCAAGGGCCTGTCCACGGTGCTGCGCACCGGCGCCGAGCTGTATCGCAGCGAAGCGCAGAACCCGGAAACCCTGCGCATCTACGGCAAGAACTGCCCGGAAGACTGGATCGAACGCAACGTCTACAGCCGCTATCCGCTGCTGGGCGTGGCGATCATGGGCGTGATTGACCTGCTGCTGTTCGGCACCATCGGCATCACCATCTGGGCCATCCAGATGATGTGGATTCCAGTGTGGGCCGCGGGCGTGATCAACGGTCTGGGCCATGCCGTCGGCTACCGCAACTTCGAATGCCGTGACGCGGCCACCAATCTGGTGCCGTGGGGCATCCTGATCGGCGGCGAAGAACTGCACAACAACCATCACACCTACCCCAACTCGGCCAAGCTGTCGGTCAAGAAGTGGGAATTCGATCTCGGCTGGGCATGGATCAAAGTGTTCTGCTTCCTGCGTCTGGCCAAGGTGCAGCGGGTCGCACCGATTGCCCACCGCGTCGAAGGCAAGGGCAGCCTGGACATGGACACCGCCATGGCGATCCTGAACAACCGTTTCCAGATCATGGCCCAGTACCGCAAATTGGTAATCGGCCCACTGGTCAAGCAAGAGCTGGCCAAGGTCGATCATTCGGTGCGGCACCAGTTCCACCGGGCCAAACGCCTGCTGTCTCGGGAAACCAGCCTGCTGGAAGACCGTCATCACTTGCGCATTCAAACCATGCTCGAACACAGCCAGGCGCTGAAAGTGATTTACGAAAAGCGCCTGGCGCTGCAGCAGATCTGGGTCAAGACCAGCTCCAATGGCCACGACATGCTCGCCGCCATCAAGGAGTGGATTCACGAGGCCGAGGCCAGTGGCATCCAGTCGTTGCGTGATTTTGCCGATCAGCTGAAAACCTACTCGCTGCGTCCAGCAGCTATCTGACCCGGCACTGGCTGCGATCTTCTGATTCTCAGAATCAAGAGATCGCAGCCTCGTTGCACTCGGCAGCTCCTACAGCTCACCGCCCGGCGGGACTCGGTACTGGCCGGGAACTTCGCCGAAAATCCCCTATCTCAATGACACTTCGCCATCCCGGCGGGTTGTCCTGTGGCCGTCGTCGACATTGCGGCGCGCCCTTTGAGATTTGTGCCGATGGTCAACAACAACCAGAAAGACACATCCTTCACCCAATGGCCCGAGGCCGCGCAAACGCTGATGGCGCTGATGCACGCGCAAGGCGAAGTTGCGCGCCTGAGCGAGCGCGAACAGTTGATCAGTTCGCTGCTGGTCAGCGTCAACGCCGTGCTCTGGGCCTTCAACTGGGAAACCCGCCAGGTGCTCTACGTCAGCCCGGCGTACGAACGGATTTTCGGCCGTTCGGCCGCGCTGTTGTTGGCTGACTACAACCAGTGGCGCGACAGCATTTATCCCGATGACTTGGAGTACGCCGAACAAAGCCTGGCCGAAGTCCTGCACCGAGGTGCGGTGGAAGATCGCGAGTACCGCATCATCGCCGCCGATGGCCAGGTGCGCTGGCTCAGCGACAAATGCTTTATCAATCGCCAGGAAGAGCCCGGGCAGCCGGTGATCATCGTCGGCATCGCCGAAGACATCACCGACAAAAAACACATGGAAACCGAGCTGCAACGCTTGGCCACCACCGATGTGCTGACGCAAAGCAGCAACCGCCGTCACTTCTTCGAATGCGCCCACCGCGAGTTCGCCGAGGCCCGCCGCCAAGGCACACCGCTGGCCTTCCTGCTGCTGGACATCGACGATTTCAAAGTAATTAACGACAGCTACGGCCACCCCGAGGGCGACAACGTGCTGCAGCGAATCGCCGAATGCGGCCGCGGCTCATTGCGCCGCGGTGACCTGTTCGGACGGATTGGCGGTGAGGAGTTCGCCGCGGTGTTCCCCGGCTGTGCACCGGAAATGGCGGTGCAAGTGGCGGAGCGCCTGCAGCAGGAGATCCAGCGACTGCGCTTCAACCATGACGGCCAAGCATTCAGCATCACCGTGAGCCAGGGCCTGACCAACCTCACCGACGAAGACAAGAGCCTGGACAGCCTGTTCGCCCGCGCGGATGCCGCGATGTATGAGGCGAAACGGCAGGGCAAGAACCGGATTATTGCGGCCTGATCCGGTCTCCGCGCCTGGTGTTGGACCTGTGGGAGCAAGCCTGCTCGCGAAAGCATTCTGTCAGTGAACTCAGAGCTGCATGACACACCGCCTTCGCGAGCAGGCTCGCTCCCACATCGGAATGTGGTGATCTGTCATTTGCGCATCCGCAGCAACTCCGGCAGCCCGATCTTGAGCAACCGCGCCGTCCGGCTCTTCGCCAGTTCCTCAACGCCTTCATGCTCGGTCAGCTGCGCCATCTGCGCCGCCATGTTCATCACCAATGCCTCGCGGGAATACACGCCGCCGCCCAACTGATAGACCGAAGCAATCAACTCGCGCAACTCCAGCGGCAGACGCCAGCGGGTGCGCAACGCCGAGCCATAAGAAGCGCCAAACTTCGCCAGCGCTTCACCGACCTCCTCCAGCTCGTCCAGCTCGCCGCCGGCCTGCTGCCATTCCTCCAGGCAGCGCAGCAGCGCCAGATCGCCGAGCCGATGCAACATGCCCGCGCAATAGCAGCGCTCCTGATCCAGATCGAGCAGGCGCGCCAGCGTCCGCGCATATTCCGCCGTGTGCAGTGACAGCCCCCAATAACGCTCAGCATAATCTGCCAGGCACGCATTGCTGAGCCGGGCGCTGCGTTTCAGCGCCAGCCCGAGGATCAGGTTCATGCTTTGCCCGGTGCCGAGTCGATGCAGCGCCTGAGCGAGGGTCTGCACGGACGCTCCGTGATGCTGCGCAGCGCTGTTGGCAGCCGCGATCAGCACGGCGGTAATCTGCGGATCGGTGCGCACTTCCTGTTCCAGCAGCTTCAGATCCAGCCCCTCGGGATTGAGGCTACGCTTGACCGCCACTTGCACGTCAGTCATCAGCGGCGCGCCATCGGCCTGCTCACGACGCCGCTCAAGAAATACCGACAGGGTCATGCCCGGTGCCAGCGCTGGCACTTCGCAAACCACTGCTTCGCCAGCGTTGAGCAGCAACCCCTGCAAGCGCTCGGTCAGGCCTTCCATGTTCAACGGTTTGGTCAGGTACGCCGTCGGCGCCAGCGGAATCGCTTCGCGTACGCTGGCGCTGTCGTTGCGGCTGCTCATCAAAATGAACGGCAGCGGCGGATTGCGTTTGCGCTGACGCACGCTGCGCAGCACATGCAGTCCATCGATGCCGGGCAGTTCCCAATCAACGATGGCCAGGTCATAAGGCACCTCGCCAAGCAACGACATTGCCTGCTGGCCATCGGCGCAAAGATCCAGCCGCGCGTCACAGCGCACGTTGAGCAGCACTTGTTTGAGCAGGTCGCGGGACCAGTGGTCGGCCTCGGCAATCAACACTCGAGGTACGGCGGGTAAATCAACGGCAGTCATGCGCGCTCTCCTTGCAATGCCTGAACCTTAGCCAATGCTGGCGATTCGATACAGCGCAAACAGGTCCGATGTGTTTCTACAGGCATAAAAAAACCCGCCGAAGCGGGTTTTTGTCGAGCAGGTCACACCAATGGATCAGAGCTCGGAGAAGCACTCTTCGATGATCGCCAGGCCTTTGTCCAGTTGCTCGTCCGGCGACGTCAGCGGAACCAGCACGCGCAGCACGTTACCGTAAGTGCCGCAGGACAGCAGGATCAGGCCCTTGTCACGCGCCTTGGCCACCACGGCAGCCACGGCAGTCGGGTTCGGCTTGTGGCTGTCGCCGTTTTCGAACAGCTCGACCGCGATCATCGCGCCCAGCGCACGCACTTCACCGATCACCGGGTACTTGGCCTGAATGGCCTTCAAACCGGTGACCAGTCGCTCGCCGACAGCCTTGCAGCGGTCCAGCAGTTGCTCTTCTTCGAACACTTCCATCACTGCCAGTGCAGCGGCGCAAGCGATCGGGCTACCGGCGTAGGTGCCGCCCAGGCCGCCCGGAGCGATGGCGTCCATGTATTCGGCCTTGCCGCACACGCCGGCCAGCGGGAAGCCGCCAGCGATGGACTTGGCGAAGGTGGTCAGGTCGGCGGCAACGCCCATCTGCTCCATGGCGAAGAACGTGCCGGTGCGGCCAGCGCCGGTCTGCACTTCGTCAGCGATCAGGAGGATGCCGTGCTGGTCGCACAGCGCGCGCAGACGCTTCATGAATTCCTTCGGCGCAACGTAGAAACCACCTTCGCCCTGCACCGGCTCGATGATGATCGCAGCGATGTCTTTCGGCTCGGCGTCGTTCTTGAAGATGCGCTCGATGGAAGCGATCGAATCGTCGATGCTCACGCCGTGCAGTTCGTTCGGGTACAGTGCGCGAAAGATGCCGCCTGGCATCAGGCCCATGCCCGCCGAATACGGCACGACTTTACCGGTCAGACCCAGGGTCATCATGGTGCGGCCGTGGTAAGCGCCAGTGAAAGCGATCACCCCAGCACGGCCAGTGGCGGCACGGGCGATCTTCACGGCGTTTTCAACGGCTTCGGAACCGGTGGTAACCAGCAGGGTTTTCTTGGCGAAATCACCCGGCACCTTGGCGTTGATTTTTTCGCACAGCTCAACGTACGGCTCGTAAGCCAGTACCTGGAAGCAGGTGTGGGTCAGCTTGTTCAGCTGTTCAGTCACGGCGGCAATGATTTTCGGGTGCACGTGGCCGGTGTTGAGTACGGCGATACCGCCGGCGAAGTCGATGAACTCACGACCTTCAACGTCGGTTACGGTGGCGTTCTTTGCCGACTCGGCGAAGATCGGGTGAATCTGGCCAACACCACGAGGTACGGCATTGGTGCGGCGGGCCATCAGTTCAGCGTTAGTCTTGCTCATTACAGTCCTCATTCGCCGCTCATCGGGCGGCGTGGTTCAAGGATGAAGCGGGAGGAATCGGCGGTGGCAGCATGCGATGATCGACTGCCACGGCGTTCCCGGCCGCAGAGAAATTTTCTGTTTGAAACCACGCAAAGGGACAGCGCTCTCGTGCCCTTTGCGTTTGCAGCGATCCCTTACTCGGCTCAGATGCCCAGGCAGAGGTATTTGATTTCCAGGTAATCTTCGATGCCGTACTTGGAGCCTTCACGGCCCAGACCCGAGGCCTTGATGCCGCCGAACGGCGCGACTTCGTTGGAGATCAGCCCGGTGTTGACGCCGACCATGCCGTATTCCAGCGCTTCGGCGACACGGAACACACGGCCGAGGTCACGTGCGTAGAAATACGAGGCCAGACCGAATTCGGTGTCGTTGGACATGGCGATCACTTCGGCTTCGTCTTTGAAGCGGAACAGCGGCGCCAGCGGACCGAAGGTTTCTTCCTTGGCCACGGCCGCGTTTTTCGGCACGTTGGTCAGGATGGTCGGCTCGAAGAAGTTGCCTTCCATCGCCTTGCCGCCCGCCAGTACGGTGGCGCCTTTGCTTACGGCGTCAGCGATGTGTTCCTGAACCTTGGCCACGGCCTTTTCGTCGATCAGCGGACCGGTGGTGGTGCCATCTTCCAGACCGTTGCCGATCTTCAGTTTGGCCACAGCCACTTTCAGCTTCTCGGCGAACGCATCGTAGACCGCGTCCTGAATGTACAGACGGTTGGCGCAGACGCAGGTCTGGCCGTTGTTGCGGTACTTGGAGATGATCGCGCCTTCGACGGCCTTATCCAGATCGGCATCGTCGAACACGATGAACGGCGCGTTGCCGCCCAGTTCCAGCGAGACTTTCTTGATGTCCTTGGCGCATTCAGCCATCAACTGGCGACCGATTTCGGTAGAGCCGGTGAAGGACAGTTTGCGCACGATCGGGTTGCTGGTCAGCTCGCTGCCGATATCGCCGGCGCTGCCGGACACTACGCTGAACACGCCCGCAGGAATGCCCGCGCGCTGAGCCAGTTCGGCCAGGGCGAAAGCGGAGAAAGGAGTTTGCGAAGCCGGCTTGAGCACCATGGTGCAACCGGCAGCCAGCGCTGGGCCGGCTTTACGGGTGATCATTGCCGCCGGAAAGTTCCACGGGGTGATCGCGGCGGTGACGCCGATCGGCTGCTTGATCACGATCAGGCGCTTGTCCGGCTGATGGCCCGGAATCACATCGCCGTAGATGCGCTTGGCTTCTTCGGCGAACCACTCGATGAACGATGCGGCGTAAACGATTTCGCCCTTGGCTTCGGCCAGCGGCTTGCCCTGCTCAAGGGTCATCAGGCGCGCGAGGTCGTCCTGGTTCTCGATCATCAGTTCGAACCAGCGACGCAGCTTGCCGGCACGCTCTTTGGCGGTCAGTGCACGCCAGGCCGGCAGCGCCTTGTCGGCGGCCTCGATGGCACGGCGGGTTTCAGCGGCGCCCATCTTCGGCACGGTGCCGAGGATTTCGCCGGTGGCCGGATTGTTGACCTTGATCGTCTGACCGTTGTCGGCATCGACCCAAGCGCCATCGATGAAGGCTTGCTGGCGGAACAACTGGGTGTCTTTAAGCTGCATGTCGGCTTTCCTTAACAGCACCGCGGCCTGCGCGGAGCAAATTATGATTGTAGAAAGGCGCCTCGCAAGGCTGCCGTCAGGGAAATCAGTGAGCGGATTGTGGCGCATCGACAGTGCACGACCGGGCGCACCTGCGCTGCAACATCCCGTCAACGAGCGTTTGAAATCTCAAACGGATCGTAGGTTCAAAGGGGGTAAAGGACAATAGGTCGTTCGAAAAAAAGAACAAAAAGGCCGCTTTTCAGATCAACGCACCGAAAACCCGTGCCGCAGGAAAAACCATAGATCAACCCCGGCAAAGCGCCAAGCGAGGGTTTTGCAGGACGTTACCGCTTTAAGGAATGCAGCGATTTCGCGCCGACACGCACACTGACAAAACCCGCCAAACCCGGCATGGACGCCCCGAGCCGACCTAGGTATGATGTCGCCCGCTGCACCAGTAGCTCAGCTGGATAGAGTACTGCCCTCCGAAGGCAGGGGTCGTGGGTTCGAATCCCGCCTGGTGCACCATGAATCAAACGAGAAAGCCCCGGACTGTGATGGTCCGGGGCTTTTTTGTGGGCGATGACAAGATCGCTGGAAGGCCGTCACTCCGTCGTCCAGTCAAACTCGTCATATTCATCGTCGTCATCCCCCTCCTCCTCAGCTTCGTCAAACACCTCGTCGTCTTCAACGAGGTCTTCTTCCGGCTGATTCAGCAGAAATTCCTTACGTGTCTCGGTTACTGCACGCCGCATTTGTTCGCCCTTTTCCGGGCAGTTGAGTAGCTGGGCGATACGGTCGATTTTTGCTGCCACGGTGTCCTCCAGCGCATTGGCAATGGCTCGATAGTGCGCGTTTTCGCGGGGCAATGCCAAATGGCTGGGGAATCAGAGCAGTCAGCCGCCCGTGAGCGGCCGAAAACCTCAGCGGTGATAGCGCCGCACCGCGCTGCTGTTGCGCAGCACATGGCCTTTGATCTTTTCCATCAGCTCGGCACGGGTCAGGCCGGCAGGCAGGGCGTCCGGGGCGAGGTCGAGGGCGTAGATCTGGATGATGTAGTGATGCGCGCTGTCGCCCACTGGCGGGCATGGGCCCATGTAGTGGGTGTTGCCTTTGCTGTTGGTGCCGCCGACGCCTTCGAGGGCGGATTTGGCGCCGACGCCGGCCGCGATCTGGTGGGTGGTGGGTTTGATGCCGTAGTGAATCCAGTGATCGACGCCCAAGCCTTTCTGGCCATCCGGGTCGTGCATGACGATGGCGTAGCTCTGGGTACCGGCCGGGCCGGCGTTCCAGCTCAGCGCCGGCGACTGGTTTTTGCCGCCGCAGCCGGGTGCGTCGCTAGCCGCTGCCGAGGTGAACAGGCGGTTATCCGACACGCCGGGGATGCTCAGGGTGAAGCGCTCCTGGGCTTGCGCCGGGAACTGCACGCAGAGGGTCACGGCGATGGCCGCCAGCCATGGGTTGAGAGAGGTCAATCGGGTCATTCCGGGAGCACCTTGTGCAATGAGGCCGTCGTCGGCCCGCAAACTATAGCCGTACCGTTCATGCCTTGGCAGTAGCAAATGGCTGAACCTCACGCCGCAGCACCAACTCACAAGGAAAAGCCTGCGAGGAAGCCAAGATGTCCCTGCACCGTGTCGCCCGTTTTACCGATGTCCCGCAAGACCGTGGCCTGCAAGTCGAAATCGGCGACTGCAAGATTGTCCTGCTGCGTGCCAACGGCGAGTTGCGGGCGTTTCAGGGACTTTGCCCGCATGCAGGTGCGCCGTTGGCCGAAGGCGCGTTGTGCCACGGCAGGTTGATCTGCCCGTGGCACAAAGCCGCGTACCGGGCCGAGGACGGTGGCCTGTGCGAGCCGCCGTCGCTGGACAGTCTCAAGCGCTATCCGCTGGAGTTGCGCGGCGATGAAGTCTGGGTCGATGACCAGCCCCTGCCCGATCCGCACACCCCGCCCGCCGACGATCCAAGAACATTCGTGGTGGTCGGCGCCGGGGCGGCGGGCACGGCTTGCGCAGCGGCCCTGCGCGAGAAAGGTTTCGGCGGGCGCATTGTGCTGGTCGACGGCGAACCGGATGCCGGCTACGACCGTACGGTGTTGAGCAAATTTGTTCTCGCAGGGGAGATGTCGCCGAAAGAAGTCCCGCCACTGCGCGATGCAGCGTTCTATGAAGCGCAACGCATCGAACGCGTGCAAGGCGAAGTCAGCGCAGTCGACGCCCAGGGCAAAACGCTTCATCTGAACAACGGTGGCATCCTGCGCTACGACGCCGCCGTGCTCGCCACCGGTGGCGCGCCCAACCCGCTGAAACTGCCCGGCGCCGAGCTGCCCAATGTCTTCGTCCTGCGCTCCAAGGTCCAGGCCGAACAGATTATCAACGCCGCGCAACCGGGTCAGCGCGCGGTGATCATCGGTGACAGCTTCATCGCCCTTGAATGCGCATCCGCCCTGCGCGAGTACGGCCTCGATGTCACCGTACTGGCTCGCCACGCAATCCCGTTCGCCAAGCAATTCGGCGACGCCGTGGGCAAAGCGATTCGCGCGTTGCACGAAGAGCACGGGGTGAAGTTCATCAGCGAGCACGAGGCGAGTGAGATCTTTGGCGAAGACAAGGTCGAGGGCGTGCTGCTCGACAACGGTCTGCGTCTGGCGGCGGATCTGGTTCTTGCCGGCGTTGGTGTTCACCCGGCCACTGAGCCGTTCGATGCACTGCCCAGGGAAGAAGACCAATCGTTGCGCGTCGATGACGGCATGCGCGTGACCGATGGCTTGTGGGCCATCGGCGATATCGCCACGTTTCCGCTGAGCGGCCAGCCAACCCGCATCGAGCATTGGCGCCTGGCCCAGCAACACGCGCGCATCGCTGCGGCCAACATGCTCGGTGGCGAGGAGCATTATCTGGATGTGCCGTTCTTCTGGACTTACCACTTCGGCAAGAACTACGACTATCTCGGACACGCGCAAGAATGGGACGAGGTCGAGTTCAGCGGCGAGCCGGAGAAACCGCCGTTCATTGGCCTGTTCGCAAAAGACGGCATCGTTGTTGCGGCGGTGGCCTGCGACAAGCAACGCGCGATGGCGCTGTTGGTTGAGCGGATGAAGCAGCCTTTGCGGATGAAAGAGGCGTGGACGCTGATTCAGGCGTGACATCGGTCCGGAGCTGCGTTGGAGCTGACGAGTGCAACGAGGCTGCGATCTCTTGATCTTGTTTTTACATAAGCAAAATCAAAAGATCGCAGCCTTCGGCAGCTCCTACAGTGAAGATCAGGTCAGGCGGTTAACCGGCTCGCGATTGCCATCTTCTTCGGCATGCAGAAAGATCACCCGCTGTTGCTCCAGCGGCGCCGGCAAGGCCTGCTGTTGTACCGGCCAGAAATGCGTTTCCACGTGGCTGATGTCGCCGTCCTGGTCGTTGTGGATGGTCATGACCCCGGGCGTGCGCAGTTTCTGGAAACGCTCCTCGCACAGCTTGAAGCTTTTGCTCAGCCCTTCATCACCAATCACCGGCGAGGGCAAACGGCGCTGGGCGAAGCTGCGGCTTTTGCTTTGCTGGTACCGCGCCCAACCAATCAGGATCACCGCGTTGACCAGCGCCACCCACATATAAACCTGCAGAGTGCCCAAGGCATCGAATGCCGAGTGCTCGATACGCGGGCCGCCGGTGGTTTCGATCAACGGCCATAAGCCGCGTATCAACAGGAACAACAGACCAACCCAGGCCAGCACCGTGAGAATGACGTCGATCACCAGCAGAAAGGGCCGTTGGCGAGTGCGGATAATTTTCATTTGATCACTTCCTCCTGGTCGTCGCCCAGCGGGCGGATGCCCCGATCAGGACTGACCCAGCGCGCGCGTTTCTTGTGTTGGCTGAACAACACTTTGGGGAAACTGACCAACGTGGTCAGCAGACTGACGAGCCAGAACACCAGCGGGTACCAGACCACCCAGAACATGGTCTTGCCCAGACCCGGCTCATAGCGCCGATCGATGATGATGCTGACCGCGAACTGCATCAGGCAGACCACCGCCAGCAACAGACCGGTGAAGGCCGGTGGCATCAAGTGATCTACAGCGATTGCATCCGGCATGACCATGAACTTGCCCATGCCCCAGAAAATCACCGACAGCAGAAAGGTGAACGCCCAACCGGTGGACAGGCAGTATTCGAACAGCAGCGGCCACAGGTAGCGATGGCGGTACTGCCAGATGCCGCGAATGTTCTTGAACAGCACTTCGGCGCCACCCTGTGCCCAGCGCAGACGCTGTTTCCACAGGCCACCGAGGGTTTCCGGCATGAGGATCCAGCACAGCGCACGCGGTTCGTAGAAGATGCTCCAGTGATCCAGTTGCAGTTTCCAGCTGATGTCGATGTCTTCGGTGATCATGTCCGGGCTCCAGTAGCCGACCCGGTTCAGTGCGGTGCGGCGGAACGCGACGATCACACCGGAGACGGTAAAGATGCGCCCGAATACCCGCTGCGTACGCTTGATCAGACCGATGATCGAGGAGAACTCGCCGACCTGCACCCGCCCGATCAAGGTCGAACGTGTGCGGATGCGCGGGTTGCCGGTCACCGCGCCAAGACGCGCGTTATCCAGCATCGGCGCGACCAGATAGGCCGCCGTGTTCGGCGCCAGCAAGGCGTCGCCATCGATGCACACCAGATACTCGCTGCGCGCAGCGATCGCACCCATGCGCAGGGCCACAGCCTTGCCCTGGTTTTCCGCCAGATGCAGGACCCGCAAACGAGGATCTTCCTTGGCCAGTGCGTCGAGCACTTCAGCCGTGTTGTCCTTTGAGCCGTCATTGATCGCGATCACTTCAATGTTCGGGTAGTGCTGGGCCAGTGCCGCGTGAATCGTATCGGCCGCATTATCGCCTTCGTTGTAGCAAGGGATCAGGATCGAAATCAGTGGCTCGCCTTCCAGTGGCGGCGGCAGCGTGTCGTCCTGCCACGGCCAGTGGCGCTCCCAGTGCAGCCAGAAATACAGACCGCCAGCGATCCACAACCCGGACATGAACAGCGGGTAGAAGAACACGAACGACATCAGGAACTGGCCGGTCACCACGAAGATCAGCCCCAGCGGAACGCCAAGGACAATCGCCAGAACAAGCAGGGCTAACAGTCTATCCAGCATGTTATGGATTCCATTTGTTGGAGAGTGCAGGCCTTACGGTTTTCAGGTCTGGCAGGTTGTCGAGGAAGTTGTCCGGGTAGTAACCGAAACTGGTCGCGCCCTGGCGCTTGAGCCGGCCCATCCAGTCCGCCAGATGCACAGCATCGATATCGGCCTGATCCTTCTGGTTCCAGTCACGCGCCTGCAATTCGAACACGGTGCGGTTGAGCGCGCCGGGACGTTTCTTCACCGTGGCAACCAGTTCTTCCAGCCACGGGCCGGACTCGGCCAGCGTCTGTTTTTCCATCAATGGCATGGCCATCGGCGCCGTCCAGTCGTAAGTGGCGAGGAAGTCATCGAGGTTCTGCGCGAACCACGCTTCGCTTTCAGGATTGAGCATCGGCTCGGCGAAGATGTTGCGTGCGGTCAGCACTTGCGGGCCGCGAATCGCACGGACCTTCGCGGTCAGTTCGTTGGTGAAGTCGATCAGGTAGCGGCTTTTGAAACGCGTCCAGCGCTGCATCGCCGCCGGGTCGTCGCGCAGTGCGGCAATCGAACCCGGCAAGCCTTGTGCGGCGTAGGCCTTCAACGCGTCTGGAGTGGCATCTTCGAAATCCGACAGCACCGCGTCGTCATGGTAAAGAACGCCATCGATCGAGGTCAGACTCGCCAGGTCTTCGTAGATTTCCCCGATGATCCTGCGCACCTCGGGATTGAACGGTGACAGGCGTTTGTACTGCTTCGGATCGACCGATGTGGTACCGGTTTTCGGGTCCCAGCGGGTCACGCGCGGCAGCTTCGAATCCAGCTCGAAACTCAGCACTGGCATCCACGCATAGACCTTCACATGAGCGCGGGTACGCAGTTGCCAGGCGACGCGGTCGAAGAGGTCGGCGCGCACGGGCAAGTGGCGGTTGGGGAAGTACAGCGAGTGCACCAGACCATCGCCCTTGGGGTCGGCAAAAGCTTGCAGAAACACCGTAGTGGGGCCCAGGTCAGAAATGCGCTGCACCAGTTTGCCGAGGTTGATGTCCTGTTGCGCCGGGTCCGGATCGTAGACGTTATCCAGATCGACATGCACCACGCGCATCGCCAACTCTTCCTGCACGCCGACGATGCTGTTGGCAAAATGCTCGCCGTCAGGATCGGACGTCACGAGAAAGCGCGGTCCGCTCATCAGGTTGTCGAGGGTGTCGAGACCGTCGTCCAGCGTCAGGGCCATTTCATAGCCCTCGTCCCCCACCACGCTCAGCGACGTGCCGTCAGCGGCACCGTACGGCCAGACCCAGACTCGCGGTTTGTAGCCAGTGACCTTGCGGATCTTCTCCGAAATAGTCTTCACGTCGGTACGAATGCGTGCCTGGAAGTCGGCTTCGGATTCGTAGCGCTTGGTGACGGGGTCATAGCGCCGCGTCGCCGCCGCCGGCTGCAGGTTGCCCTGCGGGTTGGCAAGGATGCCCTTGTGGCTGGCGTCTGTATGGGCGGCGATTTCCACCAGCCCCGATCGGGAAATCTCGCGCACCTGCTCCCAGGTCAAAAAGTCCGAACGCTTGCGCGGCGTGCCGGCAAAGTCCACGGGCTGATTCAGCGGTGTGTCGATCCAGGTGCCGACCGGCGCCAGCAAGGCGTGCCAGTTGTAGGCGCGCAACACCGGCAGCACGCGGGTATAGAAACTGGCGTAACCGTCATCGAAGCTGAGCAGCACCGCTTTCGCCGGCAGCTCGGGGCCACCCTTGCGCGCGGCCATGATCTGGTCGACGGTCACTGGTTTGTAGCCGTTTTCACGCAGCCAGGCGAGCTGCTCGATCATGCGCTCGGTGCGCACCGCCACTACGGCCTGATCGGGATCACGGTCTTCAACGTCGTGGTAGGCAATGCCGAGCACATGATTTTTCGGCCACGGTTTTTCACTGGCCGCGACCGGGCGCTCGGAGGGCGGCGCGAAGGCCGGGGCTTGCTGGGCGCAGGCGCTGATCAGCAGCGCTCCCAGCAGAAGGATGAAACGCGAGATAAAAGGCATCTTCAAACTCTTCTAGAAGCGGAAAGTGAGGTCGACGAGCAGACGCAGATCAGTTTCCCGATCACCGTCATAAGGCCGGTTGATCACACTGAACATGCCGCCCACATCGAACACGTCGTTCCAGGCGTACCGTTGGCCATAACCGAGCAACGCCATACCGCCGGTGCCGTGATCGCGTTGGCTGTAGGTGCCGGCGCCGGCCTGGAACTGCTGGCTCCAGGAAGTTTCGTAGCGGTGGTAGAGCACGTGGTTGATGTTGACCAGCGGCATCACGCTGAAGTCCGACTTCGGGTTGAAGTACGGCACGTCGTCAGATTTCGAGTTGTGGCTGGTGCCCACTTCCAGACCGGCGTCGACCTGGATGTTCGGCGCGCTGTAGAGACCTTCGCGCCCGGTGACCAACGCTTCGACACGGTTGTTGCCATCGCTGAAATGCGACGGGCTGACCGACACGCGCCACTCGCGGCTTTCGTTGGCGCGCCAGCGCAGGAACGCACTGCCGCCGTTGGCTTTGATGTCGCTGTTGAGCGCGCGCAGCGGCGTTTCCGCCGAGAGGTATTCGAGGCTGCCGCCGTATTGCCAGTGATCGTTGATGTCGCGGGCAATCGCCAGGCGCGCGCCCTGTTTGTCACCGAAGCCGTAATTGTGATTCGACACTTCGGCTTCGAGGGTCATGTCACGAGTACGCCGCTCCAGGCCGACACGCTGGAAACGATGGTGGCCGGTGCCTTCGGCGAAATCACCGGTGGCATAACCGGCACCGGCAAACACGCGCCAGTCTTCATTGATCGGCGGGCTGTACAGCGTGCTCTGGATACCGAAATCACGGCTGCCGCTGACCGCACCGGCGTCGCCACTGCCGCCACCGTTGGCTTTGCCGCCGTAGGCTTCGACGCGCAGTTCGGCCATGTCATGCACTTCCCGTTCGCGGGCCAGACGCTGCACCTGACGGTTGTCCGGATAGCGCGCGACCACATCGTCGACCAGCGCATCGTTCTGCCGCCACTCCTGCAATTCCATTGCCGTGCGCGCCTGAGCGACCTCCAGACCGGCATCGCGCGGTGCCGCGCTCTCGGCTTCCTTGAGTTGGCTTTCCGCGCGGCGTGGCCATTGGCGGGCGAGGTAGAGATCGGCCTGAGCCAGACGCAAGCCAAGGTTGCCCGGCGCCTGCTCGATCAGGGTCTGCAGCCGCTCTTCGCCGTGGGGTAGATCGGAACTGTAAGTGCCGGCCTGCGCCGCGAGTTGCTGGGCGTCCATCCATTCATCGTTGGGGTTGCCGATTGGCAGACCCTTGAGCTCGACGCGCGGACGCTGGGCTTTTGCTGCGTCTTCGGCGACCTTGCGCGCTTCGTCGGCGCGATCGCTTTCCAGCAGCGAGTAGTACAGCGCAGTGCTGTCCTCGAAGCGATCACCGGCGTCGGCGTCCGGCGCCGACAACACTTGGCGATACAGGTCGGTGGCAATCTCCGGCTCACGCTGATCGAGATAAGACGCTGCAACCCAGCGCAGGGCGTAGGTCGGAATTTGCACGCCTTCGGCCTGCAGCTTTTGATATTCGCTGATGACGTCGGCAGTGCGCGCGCGGGCCTTGAGCGCGCCCATGCGGTCGATGCGCCAGCGCGTCACGTCATCGTGGGCAGTGGCGTCGGGCGTCCAGGTTGCGAGCAGTTTGTCGTAATCGGCCAGCGCGCGGTCGGCGATGACATAGCGTTCCTGTTCGCTGCGGGTGGCCAGTTCGGCAAGGCGCACGCGTTCGGCGGCGAGATCGCCTTCGAGACGGCGCAAAGTCACCGGATCAATCAGACCGGGACGTTGACTGGCCAGACGCAGCGCCGGTTCAGGCAGACGGGCCTTTTGCAGGGCGACCACGTACTCGCGGGCCACTTCCGGTTTGTTGCCGGCGCGGATGAAGGCCTGATCGAATTCGAACAATGCGTCGTACTGTTTGCCGGCGCGACCGAGTGCGTAGCCCAAGGCGAGACGGCGTGACGGATCGTCGGGTTTGGCGGCAACCAGCGCCTGGGCGCGGGTGACGGCCTGATCGGGTTTGCCGGCATCGGCCTGGGTCAGCGCCAGGCCCAGTTGCAGGTCGGCGTTGTCCGGCTCCAGCGTCAGCGCCTTGTTGTAGACCTGAGTGGCCTGATCCCAGCGCTTGAGGTTGCGATAGGCACGCGCGGCGGCGGTCAGCGCCTGCACCGGCAGGACGCGGTCGCGGCCTTGGGTTTCATAGACTTTGACCACTTCGGCATCGAGCCCGGCCCAACTGGCGATTTGCAGGTGATCGCTGACCTGACCGTCGCTGGCCTGGCCCGGAGGCACCTGACGCAACACCGTCAGCGCAGGCGTGTAGTGCCCGGCACGGGCATCGCGCACCATTTCGTCGTAGGGTGTGTCGGCCAACGCCAACAGCGGCCAGAGCAACTGGCTGCAGAGGGCGAATCGGAACAAAGGGCGCAAACCACGATGTAATACAGGGCCATCAATACGCGGCATTTGTCAGCATCCTTACATGGCCAGCCGGGTCGCAATGCCCTCCTTGCCCATTCGTAACGGTGGCCGACAATGACAGCCCTCGGCCAAGCTTGGTGAGGCAGTCTGCACGCAAGCGTAGTCGAATTTTCACAACGCAATAATTGTTCAGAATCGGCCCATCTGTACAAAAGCCGTACAGCAAAACGCCCGACACCTGTTCACACAGGGGCCGGGCGTCCGGGGGGCGCGATGTAGGGTTTATTGCTCTTGGGTAACGCCGGCAAACTTGCTCATGAGGAAGCCAATGAATTGCTCAACGGACATCTTCTGGCCGTTGAATTCGACCTGATTGGCCGCGTAATGCAGTTTGGTCACTACGTTGGTGCCATCGACGACAGCCAATTGCGAGCCGACCGCCATGCCGGCGAACATGTCCGCCGCTTCCTTGGACTGATCGACGATGGCTTTGGCGTCAGTCTGGCCATCGAGTTGCGCCTGCACGCTGAGCAGATCGACCAGCATCGGCTTGGACACCTGAATGTTCAGGTCGAGCAGCGCGATCAGTTGCTTGCCGAGCTGATCCGGCGGCAGATCCATCGATTGCGGCTTGGTCAGGTCGATCACCAGATTGGCGCGACTTTCACCATTGGCGGTGTTGAACGACAGGTTCTCCAGCGCCAGTTGCGGGCCGGCCGCCAGCAGCTTCTGCAGATCGGCTTTGACCTGGGCGTTTTCCGCTTCGGTCAGATTCAGCTCCGGTGCCGGCAACCCCTGGGCGGCGGCTTCGGCAGCGGCTTTTTCGTATGGTTGCAACTTGGTCTGGTAGATCTGCATCAGCGACATGGTCGAAGGAATGTCGAGGTTCTTCAGGCTCATGGCCATGGCCGCCGAACCTACTTTCTTGTCGTTGAGCGTCACTTCGCCGATTTTGTAGTCGGCACGCCCCGAGGCGTTGCTGCCGCTTTCTTCGGTGCGGTTCTTCATTTCGAAGTTCTTCACGCCCAGCACCATCGGCTTGGCGCCGAAAGTGGTTTTACTGCTGGTCACTTCCAGGGTGTTTTCCCCGGTGTAGTAGCCGTAGCTGCTCTTGGCGAGGTTGCTGGCCAGGGTCAGGCCATTGAGCTCGACCTGCACCGGCGCCTGGTCTTCCGACACGGTGACCAGTTTCAGATTGTCCATGTAACCGTCGGCCTTGACCTTCTGCGCCTGGGCGCTGGCGGCGATGTCCATGCTCAGCCCGGAAAACTTCAGGCTCGATTGCTCATCCAGCGCGGTTTCGAACGGCACCAGGTTCAGGGTGCTGGTGGTCGATTCGTCGTAGCCGATGTTAGTCACGCCCTTGAGCGGCGCGGCGCCGTTGGTGGCGGCGAACCATTTTTCCGTGGACGGGCTCTTTTCCAATTCATAGTTGCTGGTGGCCATGACCGGCAGCCACTTCAGCGACACCAGACGCGAGAACGGCAGCGGGCCGTGTTCGATGTGGTCAACGAACAGCAACTCGACCGGCGCATCACCGAACATCTCGCCTTCGCCCTTGAGGCGATAGTGCGCGGTGCTGGTGAAGGTGTGACGCTCCAGCGATACCAGTTCCAGCGACGCGGTGCCGTTGGAGCCGGCCATGGCGGTCTGCAACTCTTTGTTGGCGTTGGTCACGGCGTTGTTCAGTACGCCTTCGATCTTGGTCCCGGTGTACCAGGCCCCGCCTGCGCTGATCGCGCCGATGGCAACAACAATTCCGAGAAGCACGCCTGCTGATTTATTCATGAATGACCTGATCGGTTTCCGTGGCTGTGGATGAAGTCGTCTTCCTTGAACCCGGGATCGGGTCGCGGCTCGACTGTGCGCAATTGAGCGGTGGAGATTAGCACCGGGCGCGGACGACGGCCCAATGTTTAAAGGTTAAAGAGTGTCTATGGGGGGAATGGACCGCTGACAGGGTTGAAGAGTTTCCGCGTCAGGAAGGACGCTATCGCGAGCAGGCTCACTCCTACAGGGGGAACGCATTCCAAATGTAGGAGTGAGCCTGCTCGCGATAGCACCGGGTATATTCACAGCAAATCAGGAATACTGAACCTCGATTTCATCCAGCTGATGATCAAAGCTCTTCAGCCGCGCCGTCCAGGTATACACCAGCACCTCGAAGTCCCGATCGATCACCGCCCCGCCCGTGGTATCCGCGCGCACATCGCAGAAATCCAGCTGATAGCGCTCACGAGCCATGGCCGTGGCGACGTCGGACAGCTCGCGCGCGTTGTTCAGCCAGTGCCAGCCTTCATCGGCGATCTGCTTGTCGAGTTCCAGGCATTGCTTCTTCAGGGCTTCGAGGCTTTTTTCCAGCGGCGTGCCGGTGAGTTCACCCATGACTTCGGCGAAGGTTCGCCCAGGCTGCCAGTAGCTGCCCCAGAAGTAGCGGTCGAACACGGTCTCGACGCGGCGCAGGGCAACTTTGGTGTCCCAGATCAGCACGAGCATCTTGCCGCGCTCGAGCTGGCGCTTCTTGACTCGCTGCAGCTGAATCGAGGTCCACGCGACGACGACGATCGCCATCACCGCGATCAGCGCAACGGCGCTGTCGAGAAAAACCATCGCCGTGTCGATCTGGTGGGCCAGCATGATCCCGTAGAAATACGTGGCCGAGAGCAGCACCAGTGCGACCAGAGCGCACCAGAAGCCGAGAGCGTAAGGGTTTTTCATTATTGGTTTCCCCTGGGCCAGCACGAGCAATGTGCATTGCAGGAGCGCGTGGCATGGGGCGCCCCTCCAACACTTCAAAGCATAGCAACGGCCTCAGGGTTTGCTGGCGCCCGAGGTGTTCGTTCGTCCGCTTTCCCAGCCGCCACCCAAGGCGAGAAACAAATCGATCTGGCTCATCGCGACCTGAGTATTGGCGGCGGCCAGTTGCGCAGTGACATCGGTGTAGGTACGGGTTGCTTGCAGGTCGGCGAGGAACGACTCGCGGCCGGCCTGGAAGAAGCGGTGAGTCTGCTCGGCGGCGAGCTTGGCCGACTGCTCGGCTTCGGCCAGCGCATCGCGGCGTTGCAGCAGCGCGCTGTACTGGGCCAGACCGGTCTGCGTTTCGCGGATGGCGTTGAGGACCACGCCGTCGAAATGCGCCAGCGCGCCTTGAGTGTTGGCCTCGGCTTCACGAATGCGCGCACGGGCGCCGTTGGTCGGTACTTTCCAGCTCAGCGACGGGCCAAAGCCCCAGCGGTTGGTCGACGGGTCGCCAAGGTCATCAATGATGCCGACGGTGCCGATGGTCGCGCCAATGCTGATGTCCGGGTACAGCTCGCCAGTGGCGATACCGATGCCGGCGATTGCCGCCGCAAGACGCCGCTCGGCCTGACGAATATCCGGACGGCGCTTGAGCAGCGCAGCGCCGTCACCGACCGGCACCAGTTGGGCGATTTTCGGCAGCTCGGCGCAACTGGCCGTGCCCGCCGGCAACTGTTCGACCGGTTTGGCCAGCAGCATCGACAGACGGAACAGCCCGGCCTGACGCGCCGCTTCATAGCGCGGCAAGTCGGCGCGCAGGGATTTGAATTGGGTCTGCGAACGGGTGACCTGAGTCTCGTCGCCCCGCCCGGCGTCACGCAGACGCTGGATCAGCGTGGTGCTCTGCGATTGCAGATCGAGAGAGTGCTCGGCGATTTCCCGCTCTTCGTTGGCAGCGCAAACCTGCGTATAGGCGCGAACTACGTCCGCCACCAAGGTGATACGCGCCGTGTCGGCGGCGGCCTGAGTCGCATCCGCATTGGCTTTGGCCGCTTCGATGCCGCGTTGCAGAGTGCCCCACAGGTCGAACTGGTACGAAGCGCTGATACCGATATCGGCGATGTTGGCCACCGGGACTTTCTCTGGCAGGAGGAACGCCTGACCGGATTCCTGCAGGCGTTGGGCGCCCATTTTCACCCCGCCGCTCCAGCCACCAGCGGCCTCGGCTTCATCCACCTGAGCGCGCGCCCGCGACAGGTTCGCCGCCGCTACACGCAAGTCGGTGTTGGACGCCATGGCCTGCTGCACCAGTTGATCGAGGCGCGGGTCTTTATACAGTCGCCACCAGTCCGCCGGCACCGGCGCCGAGATTACCGGTTTGCCGGCAACTGCCAGCTCACCCTGAATGTCCTTGCGCTGCACCGCCGCGTCGGCGGGCACCTGATAATCCGGGCCGACCATCTGACAGGCCGAGAGCATCACGCCCAACCCGGCGATCAACCAGGCCCTGCTCATGGCTGCGACTCCTGCGCCTGATCGTCGATGATCGACACGGTGGCGGTACGCCCGGCGATCATGCGGAAGTCGGCCGGTACATCATCGAAAGCGATACGCACCGGAATCCGCTGCGCCAGGCGCACCCAACTGAACGCCGGATTGACGTTGGGCAGCAGGTTGCTGCCGCTGCTGCGGTCGCGGTCTTCGATGCCGGCGACGATGCTTTCGACATGCCCGCGCAATCGCGCGCTGTCGCCGATCACGCGGATATCCACCGATTGCCCGACATGAATACCGTCAAGTTTGGTTTCTTCGAAATAGCCGTCGATGTGGAAGGAGTTGCTGTCGACCACCGACAACACCGGACGCCCGGCGGTGACGAACTCCTGCGGACGCGGCGCGCGGTCATTGACGTAACCGTCGACCGGGCTGCGGATTACCGAGCGATCGAGGTTGAGCTGTGCACTGTCGACCGCCACCAACGCTTCGGCCAGCGCCGATTGCGCGCGGGCCACCCGCGACTGGCTTTCTTCCAGTTGCTCGGCCGGCACCAGATTGCCGAGGCCACGGTTACGCTTGGCTTCACGCTGGGCCTGGGCGAGGGTTTCTTCGCGATCGGCCACGGCGGCCTTGGCTTGGCGCAGGGCCAGTTTGAAGCGGTCCTGATCGATGCTGAACAGCACCTGGCCACGCTTGATCAACTGGTTGTCCTTCACCTCGACCTGCTGGATCAACCCCGACACGTCCGGGGCGATCTGGATGATGTCGGCGCGAATGTGGCCGTCACGGGTCCATGGCGCGAACATGTAATACATCACCATGCGCCAGACGAGGACAACGGCAAACGTCACGATCAGCAGGGTCAGGACCACGCGACCGATGGTCAGAAACGGTTTTTTCATGTCATCAGGTATCGACTGAGTGAGTCCACGCCGTACAGCAGCACGGCGTAGAGCGCCACGTTGAACAATGCCCGGTGCCAGACCAGACGGTAAAAGTGCAGGCGTTGCAGCACGCCATGCACCAACAAAAACAGCACGTAAGTAATGCCCATCAGCACCAGCAGGGTCGGCAGGAAAATGCCGCTGATATCCAGATCACCGATCATAGGGGCGCTCCATCGGGCAGCGGTTCTTCGGGCTCGGCGCTGGAGACGAACTCGACGCCGGGCAGCAAGGCCAGACGCAGACCGCTCAAGGCGTGCAACAGGTGTCGACGGGTTTCATCGTCGCCCTCGCCGTTCAGCGCTCGGCGGGTACGATCGAGTGTCATCAGCAGACCGCTCGGTGCCGGCAGGCGTTCGTCGGCTTTGAGGCACGCGCGAAAATACTCGCCGACCTCGCCCACCACTTGTCGCAGCAGGGCGTTTGGCACGCCCGTGACGCGCGGGGTGTAGGCAAGCAGATCGAGCATATTCAGACCGACACGTACTTCACGCATGGCAATGCCGGTGTCCTGACCGGTCAAGGCCAGACGCGGCAGGTGCTGCATCAGCCGATCAAGCAACTGCACGCCCAACTGCCGATGCTCGGCGAGACTGGCCGGCTCGGTCATGCTGACGATGTCTTTCCAGCTGAACCGGGTCAGACGCTTGGCCGCCAGCTCGGCACCGAACGGTCGCGCCACCAGCGTCCAGATGAAAGCGAACAACAACCCCAGTGGCCCGGCGAGGTTGGAGTTGGCGAAGGCGAAAAAATCCGCGTCGTAGGCACCCTGAATACTGATGAACGAGGAAGTGTTGACCAGCGTCAGCAGCATGCCGAGGTAGAAACGCGGCTGCACCGTCAGCGTGCCGATGCAAATGAACGGCACGGCGAACGCCAGCACCAGCATCGGGAAATCATGCAGGTTGGGCAGAATCAGAAATAGATAAAGGCTGGCGAACAGCACTGACATCCCGGTCCAGAAAAAGAACCGGTAAATCTGCGGCGCCGGATCGTCCATCGAGGCGAAGAAGCTGCACGCCACCGCCGCCAGAATCACTGCGCTGCCGCCATCCGGCCAGCCGAGCAGGATCCATAGCACCGAAGCGACGATGATCGCCAGAATGGTCGAGGTCACCGAGTACAGCATCAGCCCGCGATCGATGAACGGCGTCAACCGGCCGAGGCGCCAGTGCCGATAGACCGCACGCCAGCTGTCCTGGCGCTCGCACAGGATCGCATCCTGCAGGCTGCGGCAGTCCTGCCATAGATCGATGAATTCACCGAGGCGGTAGATCGCATTGGAGAACAGCAACTGTTTGCGCTCCTCCAGCGCTTGGGCGCTCGGTTGCAGCGCGTCGAGTTGATCGCGCAGTGCTTGCCAGCGCACGAGATTGGCGTCTGCGTGGCCCAGCCATTCACGGGTCGAGGTCAGCAACGGCTGGAATTTTTCCACCAGTTCCGGCGTGCGACGTTCGAGTGCGTACAGCGAATCCTCAAGGGCATCAATCACCGGCAACAGATGAATCATCCGCCCGCGCAGTTCCTTGGTATTTCGCACGGTCTGTGGCCGCGCGCCTTCGTGAGGCAACTGGCCGATCATCAATTCGAGGCTGTTGAAATTGGCGACCATCGCCATGCGCAGCGCGGTGACTTCTTCCGGCTGCACATCGCGGCTGAGAAACTTCAGGCTGTAGCTCGTCGCATCGGCGAACCACTTGCTTACCGCATCGTTGAACACCGGCGCCAGCCGACGCGGCCAGAACATCGCACCGACCACCGCAGCAACGGCGATGCCAAGGAAAATCTCTTCGGTACGCGCCTCGGCCACATCCCATACCGCGAGCGGATTATCCACCACCGGCAGGGCAATCAGCGGCAAGGTGTAACCGGCCAGCATCAGTGCATAGCTGTTGGCCGTGCGCAGATGCAGGGACATGAACAGCAGAATGCCGGTCCACAAAGCAATCACCACCACCAGCACATAGGGGCTCTGCACGAACATCGGCACGAACAGCACCGCCGCCGCCGCGCCGAGAAATGTACCGGCCGCGCGGTACAGCGCTTTGGAACTGGTCGGGCCGAGAAACGGGCTGGAGACGATGTACACCGTGGCCATCGCCCAATACGGACGCGGCATTTGCATGAGCAAGGCGATGTACAGCGCAATCATCGACGCTGCAAAAGTACGGACCCCGTAAAACCAGTCACGGGCCGGCGGCATGCCAGTGAAAAAACCGTTCAAGAATTGACCACCACAGGCGAACTCGCCGCCTCAAAAGCCCTCAGTACCCGAAGCGTAGCTTCCAGATCGCTGCGCTCGATGCCTTCCAGCACTTCGTGGCGCAAGCGCACCAGCTCGGCTTCGACCGCTTGCACCAGCTCGCGGCCGGTATCGGTCAGGCTCAGGCACTTGGCGCGGCGATCCTGGGCATCTTCGGTGCGACAGACGTAACCGGCATGGCACAGCTGATCGAGCAAGCGCACCAGCGAAGGACTCTCCATCCCCGCAGCCTGGGCGACTTGCACCTGGCGCACACCCTCGCCCAAACGCCCGATCATGAGCAACGGCACGGCGCAGGCTTCGGAAATTCCGTAGTTGACCAGCGTGGTCTGGCAGATCTTCCGCCAATGCCGCGCGGCCACCACCATGGCGCTGCTGATGTTCATCTGGAGACTGTCGAGGGAATCGGACACGGGATAACTGACACTGTTAGTTTGCTAACTATCAATATCGCATTTGAGGGGAATTTCAGTCAAGTTTTGAAACAAATCTTTGAAATACTCGCGGCGAACACCCTGATCAAGCGTCTGCCACAACATCCGGCATGGCCCAAGCGCTTGGTCAAAGCAGAATCGTCAGCCGCCATAGCCTGAGGACATTTCCTCGATGTAGTCGAACACCTCCTCCGGCACGCTGTACTGAAATTGCTTGCGGCGATGCTTTGAAACCTTGTCAGCGTTGTCCAGGCACATCATTACCAACTTCGAAAGATCGCTTCCCCGAACATCGAAACGGTCATTCACCGCTTTGATGACGAAATCGTATTTTTCAAGAAACGCGGTCTCCTCGCGTAGCTCCACTTCCAGTGCCCGCAAGGCCATCTGCAAAGTAAATTCTGCGCATTGAGTAGCATCCCAGAATCGGTAGATAGCGTCGTGACCGACGAAATCGAACGTCATCTCATCGGAATCCAGCCAAGTGACATTCCAGAACTCTCTAGCTGGTTTGGAGAACTCCTTCAGCGCTTCCAGATAGCTGGATTCCTCATGCTTCATCGCCACGGAGACGGGTAACAACAAACCGTTATGCAGAGCACCGGACTGGCAAAGAGTCTGGTGAATCAGAAAGCGTGAGAGCCGACCGTTGCCATCCATGAACGGGTGAAGAAAAACAAATCCAAACGCCACAACCGCAGCTGCTATGAGCGGATCCACCTGCTTCGCCGAGTGATTGGCGAAAGCCATCAAATCCTCCATCAACTCACGACACAATTGCGGAGCTGGCGGCACATAACTGACTCCGGCGGCGCCTCTCAAGCCATTGTGCAAATGATTCTGTTGATGACGGAAGAGCACTGCCTTATCGAAGGGATTCGAGACCGTGCTGTTTTGCAACTCGACCATATAGTCCTCGCTCAGCTCTGTACGCTCGTGAGCTTGACGCAGAAGTCGAACAAAGCGCCGCGACTTTTCTTCGCTGGGCTCTTCTTTTTCTATAGCGAAGGAATCGCGAGTCTCATGCAGGTAGGCCCAATTGATTGCCCGATCCATCATCTCCGGCGGCAACGTCGTCATGAAAACCTGGGCTCGTCCAATGATGTCCAGATCGATCAGCTCCTGTAGCTTCACCGTTCGCTCAACGGTGGCGCAGTAATGCAATGACCCCAAACCATTGAAATCGACTCGCCAGCGACTATTCCGAACAGCTGGTCCGGTCACGTAGCGTTTGGGGTCGAACAAGGCGACGACGCTACCTCGAACCGGAACGGAGTAATCCAACTGTTTGCCAGTGAAGGTTTCCCATAGAAAACAGGCTTTACGGATGTATACCCCGTTCGGGGATCTGCCAAGCTCACTTAACAGATCGCTCGCTTCAACGGATTCCAAGGCCTGGGCAAGAATGCACAGGTTTATTCCTTCATGTTTTAGCGCAAACAGAATGTGCTCGAGCGTTGATCCGTGTGCAGGCGCGACGGCGGCTGGAACAGCAAGACAATCACCGATCAAGGTAATTCGGGTGACCGGTTTGATCATCGCAACGCGCTTGGGAGCAAACGCCTTGAGCTTTAAAGCGTCCCGCAGGTTGGCATATCCGACAGTTGGCATCGTCATCTTCCACAGAAAAAATCTACTGCGACGATTAAAGCCCAGTTTTTTTTACAGTAGGCATGTTTTTTTTACATTTCGGCCTTTTCCTACAATTTTTTTTACACGGCAAGTCTCTTTCGGGTATTGCTCGGGCGACCAATGACGCAGTTTGTTTCCAGACGACAGAAACTCAAGCTTATAAGTCATGCAGATTTACCGGCATGGGTGTTTCGTGATCTCGAGAACGCGCAATCTGCATAAGCTCAAGATCATCAAGCCGCTCGACCAACGCTTCGTAAACGTCGGCAGACACCATATAGCCCATGACCCGGTTGTGATTGAGTATTGCCACAGCACCGGCGTTTGCGCCTTTAAGAACGGCAGAAGGATTTTTCTTCAGTTCGGAAATACTGACAGCCATATCGGCGAAAACTCTTTGCACGGTAAGGACCTCGAATGCGATCGAAATTTCGGTCGATATCGAAGCTTATCAATTGCTGCCGTGACAGAGTCGCAAAGGTTCAGCCTGATCATCCCACCCGCCCCTTCCGCAACATCACATTCAACTGATCCACCACCTCCGCCCAATCCGCATCATCCAGAATCTCCTCGCGCAGAAACTGCGCCTGACCTGCCGTCCAGAAAAACGCGTCAGCCAGATGCAAATCCGGCTTGAGCGGGGAATGGCTGGCGATGAATTGGTCGATGCCGGTCGGGTCGTCGGCGAGGCCGAGTTGTTTGAACAGGGCCGGTAGGCTGTGCTGCGGATTTTCCATGATGCAACTCCTCTACAATTCAGGCCCGGCGTTGCGCCGTTCGCTGCAGTGGAGTTGATCATAGCTGTCGCTGCGGGTTCAGGGTCTGGCGAGGTCAGGTGAGCCTGCGGCCAGTTGCGCGGCCGGATAGACCGATTGCCATCCGCCGCCCAACGCTTTGTACAACCCGACCATCGCCAGGGACACGCCGGTCGAGCTTTCCACCCATTGCTCCTGAGTGGCGAGCAAAGCGCTCTGCACGGTGAGGACGTTGACGAAATCGACCACGCCTTCGACGTATTGCTGTTGCGCGGTGCGCAGGGCGATCTGGTTCTGGCGCACGGCTTCGGCGAGGCTGTCGCGACGGCGCTGGCTGGCGTTGTAGGCGGTCAGTTGATCATCGATTTCATGCCAGGCGCGCAGCACGGTTTGCTGGTAGGCGATGGCTGCTTCCTGCTGCTGAGCTTCACGCAATTGCAGCATCCCGCGCAGGCGACCGCCGTCGAATAACGGCAGGCTGAATTGCGGGCCGATGCCGAAGGCACGCGAGCCCCATGAACCGAAATCGCTCAGCTGCATGGCCTGTGAACCGAGGTTGCCGGACAGAGTAATGCGCGGATAGAAATCGCCCTTGGCCACGCCGATGTTGGCGGTGGCGGCGTGCAGACGCGCTTCGGCCTGGCGGATATCCGGACGACGTTCGGCCAATTGCGACGGCAGACCGATGGCGACTTGCAGTGGCGACTGCGGCACTGCCGCGTCTGTGGATAACGCTTGAGCGAGGGCCTGCGGTGGTTCGCCCATCAACAGACTGATCGCGTTGATCAGTTGCGACTGACGCTGCTCCAGCGCTGGCAGGCGTGCTTCGATGGCGGCGACTTGCGCGGCGGCTTCGGCGACGTCGAGATCGGTCGCGACGCCATCGGCCAGCCGCAGCTGCGAGAGTTTCAGGCTATGCCGGGCGACGTCGAGGTTCTGCTCGGTGACGGCACGGGTGTTCTGCACCCCGCGCAGCTGAATGTAGTTTTGCGCGGTGTCGGCGAGTACTGTCAGCAGCACACCACGACGATCATTTTCCGCCACTTCGAGATTGGCATCGGCGGCTTCAGTTTCACGGCGCACGCGCCCCCAGAAGTCCAGCTCCCATGAGGCGGAGAAACCGGCATCCCACAGGTTGAAGGCCTCGTCGCCGTTATTGCCCGATGGATCGTTCAAGCCTTTGCCACTGTTGCGTTTGCGCCCGTAACTGCCGGTAGCAGAGTTGTTCGGATAACGCTCGGCGGTGATCACCTGGCGCGCGGCGCGGCTTTGTTGCAGGCGGCTGCTGGCCAGCTGCAGGTCGAGGTTGCTGTTCAGCGCGCGCTGGGTAAGCGCGGACAGCTGCGGGTCGTGGAAGGTTTCCCACCAGCGTTCGTTCAAGGGTGCGCTGACGGCCTGGCTCGGGGCGGACTGGGCGGGTTTGGCCCAGTCGGCCGGCTGCCTAGTTTCGGGTTTCTGGAAGTCCGGGCCGACGGTGCAGGCGGTGAGACTCATTGTGAGCAAGGCACTGACGGTTAGCTGCTGCCACTGGCGTTTTCGCGAGCAGGCTCGCTCCCACAGGGAGAACGCATTACACAATGTGGGAGCGAGCCTGCTCGCGAAGGCGGCAGCCGATTCAACACCGATCATCGCTGCGTCACCTCGCGCCCGGACGCCTTTGAGCTGGCGGTATCAATACTCGCCTCGACCGACATCCCCACCCGCAAGCGCTCGGTCAGTGGCTGGCCCGGCTCCAGCACGATCTTCACCGGAATCCGCTGCACCACTTTGGTGAAATTTCCCGTCGCGTTATCCGGTTTCACCGCCGCGAAGGTCACGCCCGTTGCCGGCGCAATGCTCTCGACGCGGCCAGTCAGGGCTTCGCCGCCGAGGCTGTCGACCCGCACTTGCACATCTTGCCCGGGCTGCACATCGGTCAACTGGGTTTCCTGAAAGTTGGCGACCACGTAGGCCTGTTGCAACGGCACCACCGCCAACAGCTTGCTGCCCGGCGTGACGTAAGCCCCGACACGCACCGCACGCTCGCCGATCATGCCGTCCTGCGGCGCGGTGATGCGCGTATAGGACAGGTTGAAACTGGCGATCTCCAGCGCCGCCTGCGCATGTTTCAGATTGCCTTCGGCGGCGTTGCGCTGGGCGGTGAGAATCTCGACCTGCTTGCGCTCGGCCGCCAACTTCGCGGTCGCGGTGTCGAGGCGCGCCGACGCCTGATCGATGCGCGTGCGCGCCTGTTGCGCGTTCTGCACGGTGCCGGCGCCGACACCGGCGAGGTGGTTGTAGCGGTTCAGTTCCTGTTGCGCGAAGGCCATTTCCGCTTTGGCCGAAACCACTGCGGCCTGCGCTTGAGCAATCAGCGAAGCCTGACGCTCCAGGGTCGCGTTGGCGTTCTGCAACTGCGCACGCGCGACCAGGGTTTGCGCATCCGCCGCTTCCGCCGCTGCGCGCAAATCACGGTCATCGATCAGCGCCAGCAACTGCCCGGCCTTGACCTGTTGGTTGTCTTCGACCAGCACCTGCTTGATGAACCCGGCCACGCGCGGCATCACCAGCGTGTAGTCGGCCGAGACAAACGCGTCATTGGTGGTTTGCTCGGTGCGGTGGCCGAAAAGCCCGGGCATCGCCAGGTACACCAGCACGCCCACCGCCAGCGCGGCAGCCACGGCCACCGCGAGTTTTTGCTTGGATTGAGTCATAAAAAACCTTCAGTTTCAGTGCAGCAATCAGGACGGCGCGCGCGGCGGATAAATCCGCGTCGGCAGCCAGAAAATCAGCAGAATCAACGCCACGGCGACGCCAGCCATGCACAGGTACAAATCGGACGAAGTCAGCACCACGGCCTGCTCGTGCAAGCGGTGGGCGAGGCCCGGATCGCTGTGATCGGCCAGCGGCGAATTGCCGAGGCTGTCGACCAACATGCTCGAATGAAAATGCAGGCGCGATGTGGTCAGCGCTTCGATGACGCCGGTGGCAACCACCGCGGCCAGGCCTTTGACGGTGTTGAACCACGCCGACGCGAACGGCCCTTCCATCGGCGTGATACTACCGGTCGACAACATCAACAGCGGCAACACCGCCATCGGCTGGCCGAAAATCTGCAGCCATTGCAGCACGTAGAAATCGTCGCGAATCCACGCCGAAGTCAGGTGCGAACCGCCCAGGCAGGACAGCGCAAGCATGCTCAGACCAATGCCGAGCACCCAGCGGCAATCGACCCAGCGCAAATTGCACAGCGCGGCCACCAGCGGCAGCGCGATCAATTGCGGCAGCGCGGCAATGAGCATGATCGGCGCGGTTTGCGCCGGACGATAGCCCTGCACCTGGGCCAGATAACTCGACGGAATCAGTACCACCGCCAGCAGCACGATCAGCACCCCTGCAAGGGTGATCAGGGCGAACAACAGGTTGCGGATGCCGAGCATCTGCAGTTTGAAAAACGGAATCGGCTGCGACCATTCATTGATCATAAAAGCCACCAGCAGCAGCGAACCGGCACCGAGTAATCCACAGATCAGATTCGACTCGAACCAGTCCAGTCGATTGCCCTGTAACAGACCGATCACCAGCATGCAGATCGCCGGAAAGCCCAGCAGCAGGCCTTTCCAGTTGAACGCCCTGAGACGTTCCAGCCGCAGCGGATCCTGCGGCAATCCGTAAGCCACTGCAGCCATTGCAATCAGGCACGGCACGATGATCTGCCAGAAGGTCCATTGCCAGCCGACGTATTCAGTCCACAGACCGGCCAGCGGCGTGCCGAGTCCCGGGCCGAAAGTCGCGGTCAGTGCGTAGCCGGCCAGTCCGTACAGTTTGATGTTCGCCGGGAGGAAGCGCAGCGCAACGGTCATCAACATCGGCGGCAATGCGCCGCCCGCGAGGCCTTGGAGGATGCGCATCAGCAGCAGACTTTCGTAGCTCGGGGCGAACGGGCACAGCACCCCGAGCAGGGTAAACAGGCCGATCGCGCAGAGGGTGAAGCGACGCAGCGAGAAGGTCACCGAGCACCACGGCGCGAAGGCCATGGCCGCGACCGACGTGGCGGTGTAGCTGGCGACCAGCCAGGTGCCTTCGTCGTAGCCGATGTGCAGCGCCCCGCGAATATCGGCGAGTGCGACTTTGGTGACCATCTCGTTGAGGCCCGAGACCAGCACGGCCAACAGCACGCCGACCAGACCAATGATGATCCGCGCCCCGAACACCGGTGGCGCAGCCGCCGTCGCCGGGCTGGTCGCGGCGAGAGGCGCCGTGACCGTCAGGGATGTCATGAATGAAAACTCCGGGGGTGAAAATACCGGAGCATTTTAGTGGGGCTTGATGCTGACGAAAATTGACTTATCGGCAGGTTATAAATGCATCAAACACAACGGTAAATGCCTATGTGGGAGCGAGCCTGCTCGCGAAAGCGGTGGACCAGTCGCCATTGAGGTGACTGATTCGACGCCTTCGCGAGCAGGCTCGCTCCCACAGGGATTCGATGGTGCCTGATGATTTACGGTTGTGCCGCCAGCCACGTTTCATCGCAGCAGGTCTTGAGGGTTTCGCGCAGCCAGCGGTGGGCCGGGTCCTTGTCGAAACGCGGGTGCCAGGCCTGGGTCAGCATCAGCATGGGCAGTGGAATCGGCAGGTCGAATGAACGCAGTTTCAGGCCCAGCCGCCGCACGCTGAGCAGCGCTTCTTTAGGCACCGGAAGGATCAGGTCGGAGTCGGGCAAGGCAAACATCGCAGCATGGAAACTTGGCGCGATCACCGCGACCCGGCGCTCCAGCCCCAACGCATTCAACGCCGTGTCGATCGGGCCGCGAGCGATACCACGCCGCGACATGCTGATGTGGGAAAAACCGGCGTAGCGCTCGGCAGTGATTTCGCCATCGAGCAACGGATGATTTTCGCGCACCAGGCCGACGAAATGGGTGGAAAACAGGTTCTGCACCTTCACTTCTGGCGTGAGCGGACGGGTGTTGCTGACGCTCAGATCGATGCGTCCTTCGCGCAGCGCCTCATCGTCGCCATCGCCTTCCGGGACAAAGCGCAATTCGCAATGCGGGGCGAGTTGGTCGAGGGTGTCGAACAGCTTGCCGCCGTAAACGCCGACGAAGAAATCATTGGCGCGAATGCTGAAGCGTCGACGCAAGCTACCCAGCTCGACGCTGTCGGCGGAGCGAAACAGCAGCGCCGCCTGCTCGACCACATCGCGCACCTGTTCGCGCAGCTCGAGAGCCTTGGGGGTCGGCACCAGGCCACGCCCGGCGCGCACCAGAATCGGATCGCCGATGGCTTCGCGAATCCGCGTCAGCGTGCGACTCATGGCCGCCGGGCTGAGGTTCATCCGCCGCGCCGCACCGACCACGCTGCCCTCGTCGAGCAAGGCATCGAGGGCGACCAGAAGGTTCATGTCCGGGAGTTGCATGCTGAGCACTCTTGGCTGATCTGGATTGATCACGGCGCAATGCTAGCAAACATCCTTAAAGAGTGGCGGCGCCAGCGCTGGCCTCTTCGCAGCAGGCTCGCTCCCACCTTAGAATGCGTTCTCATGTGGGAGCGAGCCTGCTCGCGAACGGGCCGGAACAGCCAACGAAGATCTCAGCGTTGCATTCCCCAGCGCTTGACGGTCACGCGCTCAAGGGTGGCAAACACCAGATTCTCCACCAGCAAGCCAATCAGAATCACCACCGCCAACCCGGCAAACACCTTATCGGTGTACAGCTCATTGCGATTCTGAAAGATGTACCAGCCCAGCCCGCCCTTGCCACTGGTCGCGCCAAATACCAATTCGGCCGCGATCAACGTACGCCAAGCGAACGCCCAGCCAATTTTCAAACCGGCGAGAATCGACGGCAGTGCCGCCGGGATCAGGATGAACAAAACCAAACGCAATCCCTTGAGGCCATAATTGCGCCCGGCCATTCGCAGCGTTTCGGAGACGCCGAGAAATCCGGCATAGGTATTCAACGCCAGCGCCCACAGCACCGAGTGCACCAGCACGAAAATCAGGCTGTTCTGCCCCAATCCGAACCAGAGCAGCGCCAACGGCAGCAGGGCAATCGCCGGCAACGGGTTGAACATTGAAGTCATGGTGCTGAGCAGATCACGTCCCAACCGGGTCGAGACCGCCAAAGTCGTCAGGGCAAAGGCGAGGACGATGCCGATCAAGTAGCCCTTGATCAGCACCACCAGAGATATCCACACCTTGGCCAGCAACTCGCCACTGAGCAGCCCGTCGAACAAAGCCTGCGCGGTTTGCAGAAAACTCGGCAGCATCAGGTCGTTGTTCTGAATCCGCGCGACCACTTCCCAGATAACCGCCAGCACGATCAGGATCAGGCTTTTACGCAGCCAGCGCTGTTGCCAAAGGCGTGTGCCGAGCGGCAATTCACGCTCGACCGGCACTGCGGTCAGCGGCTCGAGCACGGTTTCGAATTCTTCACGCACGGATGATGAATGGCTCATCGGGTAGACCTCCTGGCCGCTCAATAGGCGATGCGAATATCGTTGAAGTCGTGATCACGTTCGGTCTCCGGCACTTGGCCCTCATCGAAAAGCAGACGATGAATGCGCCGCGCCGACTCCTGAAACGCTACGCCGCCGAGACTGTGCAGATCGTATTGATGGCTGTGCACTTCGGCGCGCACCCGCCCCGGATGCGGCGACAGCAAGAGGATGCGATTGCCCACTACCAAGGCTTCTTCAATCGAGTGGGTGACGAACAGCAGGGTGAAGCGCACCTCCTCCCAGAGCAGCAGCAACTCCTCCTGCATCTTGCGGCGGGTCAACGCATCGAGTGCAGCGAAGGGTTCGTCCATCAAAAGAATTTTCGGCTGCATCGCCAATGCGCGGGCGATCGCCACCCGCGCTTTCATGCCGCCGGACAGGGTGTGTGGATAGACGTCGGCGAAAGCTGCAAGGCCGACCTTTTCCAGGTAGTGCAGCGCGCGTTCTTCCGCGTCTTTCTTGTTCAAGGTGCGCGAGGCGAGCAGCGGGAACATCACGTTCTGCTTCACGGTTTTCCATGGCGGCAACTGATCGAATTCCTGAAACACCACAATGCGGTCCGGCCCCGGCGCATCGACACGCTGGCCTTGCAGGCGGATCTCGCCTTCGCAGGGCCGGATAAACCCGGCGACCGCTTTGAGCAGGGTCGATTTACCGCACCCGGACGGGCCGAGCAAAACGAAACGATCAGCCGGGTCGACGGCGAAACTGACTTGATGGGTGGCGCGCACCACGCGTTGCGGCGTGCGGTATTCGAGGCTGACGTGATCGACGGCCAGCAACGCTTCGCTGCGGGCGATCGGGTTGCTGGCCGCGTGGCCTGGCAAAGGGGCGTTCATGGTCGATCTCCGGCAAATCAGAAAGGCGCGTCGCCCTGGATAGTCGTGCGATACAGCTTGCGGCGCAGATGCGCAGGGCAGCCGGCGGCGAGGTGGATCAGCGAACGGTTGTCCCAGAACACCAGATCGTGCGGTTCCCACTGATGGCGGTAGATGTTTTGCGGCAGCACGCTGTGAGCGAAGAGTTCGCCGAGCAACTGGCGGCTCTCGTCTTCCGGCAGACCGACGATGCGCGTGGTGAAGCCTTCGCTGACGAACAAGGCCTTGCGGCCGTTTTCCGGATGGGTGCGCACCACCGGATGCACTACTTCAGCGACCTGAGCCAACTGTTCTGGGGTCAGGGTCGGGCGCCAGTTGCCTTCGAATTTGGTTTCACTGTAGCGCGCTGTGTAGGAATGCGCGGCAGAGCGTCCTTCGACCGCAGTGCGCAACGCAGCGGGCAAGTCGTCCCAGGCTTTGTGCATGTCGGCAAACAGCGTGTCGCCGCCCTCGGCGGGCAGCTCCTGAGCGTGCAGCATCGAGCCGAGGCTCGGCAGCTCTTTATAGGAAAGATCGGAATGCCAGAACTTGCCGGCATCACCGAGACCGATGTTCTGGCCATTCTCGATGATGTTGGAAACGATGAGAATTTCCGGGTGGTTGGCCAGCAGGAATTGCTTGAGCACATGGATCTGCAACACGCCGAAGCGGCGGCTGAAATCGATTTGCTGTTGCGGGGTGATCTGCTGATCGCGAAAGACCACGACATGGTGATCCAGGTGCGCGCGGTGAATGCGCGCGAAGTCCTGATCATTGACCGGCCGGCTGAGGTCGAGGCCAACGATCTCGGCGCCGACGGCACCGCTGAAGGGACGAATTTCGAAGATTTGCGGCGCGGCAATTGCGGCGCTTTCGGTGGCAGTAGCGGCGGACATCAATCATCTCCCACGCACGGCGCGCTCACGGACGCGCTCGTCGATCAGACACTCACGCTGGATTGCGTGTCGGTTCAGGTCGTGCGGCGCGCCGATTGGTCGGCAGGTACGCAGGCGGGTGACTTTATAGCTATAAGAATTGGAAATTAAATACCGTTAATGAATAACGATATGGCGATTGGTGAGGGGGTGGGTGACCATTTTTGTCACTTACCGACGGATATGTAGCGCTTCGGAAGACGCCTTCGCGAGCAGGCTCGCTCCCACAGGGTTCGCATATGGACTCCAGATATCTGTTGAAAACAGATAACTGTGGGAGCTGGCTTGCCAGCGATGAGGCCAGCGAGGCCACTGGGGATCAACGCTCGTGCAACGCTTCAGCCCGTGCGCGGATGATCGGCTTGAGCAAATAGCTCAACACCGATTTCTTGCCAGTGATGATATCCACCGAAGCGACCATCCCCGGAATGATCAGCAGTGGCTTTTCATCCGTGCCCAAGTGGCTGCGCTCGGTGCGCACCTTGATCACGTAGTAAGTGGTTTTCTTGTCTTCGTCGGTGATGGTGTCGGCGCCGATCTGCTCCAGCTGCGCCTTCAGCCCGCCGTAGATGGTGTAGTCATAGGCGGTGAATTTGACGATCGCTTCCTGCCCCGGATGCAGAAAGGCAATGTCCTGGGGGCGGATCTTGGCTTCGACCAGCAGGGTGTCGTCCAGCGGCACGATTTCGACCATGTCGCTGCCCGGCTGGATCACGCCGCCAATGGTGTTGACCAGCAATTTATTGACAATGCCCCGCACGGGCGAGGTAACCAGCGTACGGCTGACGCGGTCTTCCAGCGCCTTGCCGGTGGCCTGGGCCTTGTTCAGATCGGTGCGCGCTTCGTTGAGCTGGGTCAGCGCTTCGCTGCGGAATTTGCCGCGGGTTTCGTCGATCTTGCGTTGCACTTCCTTGATCGCCGATTCGGCACGCGGAATGGCCAGCGTGGTCGCATCGAGCTGGCCGCGGGTTTCCACTTCGGCACGCTTGAGGCGCAACACTTCCACCGGCGAAACCGCGCCCTGCGCCACCAGCGGCTCGGACATGTTGATTTCCTGACGCTGCAAGCCGAGTTGCTGACGGTACTGCGCCTGCTTGGAGCTGAACTCACGCAGCTCTTGCTGACGCTGGATCAACTGCTCCTGCAGGCCGCCGATTTCATCGTGCAACTGCTGACGGCGGCTGATGTACAGCGACTCTTCGCTTTTCGCCTGGCCCGGCACGGCCTTGAGTACGTCCTCGGGGAAATTCAGCGGACGGTCATCGACTTCCGCGCTCAAACGCTCGACCCGCAGCAACATCGACAGGCGATCGGCCTCGGTTTCGCCGACATTGGAGGCAAAACGCGTGTCGTCGAGACGAATCAGCGGCGCGCCGGCCTCGACGATCTGGCCTTCCTTGACGAACAGCTCGGAGACGATACCGCCCTCCAGGTTCTGGATTTTCTGGATCTTCGACGACGGAATCGCCTTGCCGTCGCCCTTGGTCACTTCGTCGATCACGGCGAAGTTGGCCCAGAGCATGAGGAATACGAAGAAGCCGATGATGGCCCAGATGGTCAGGCGCACGACGCGCGGGGCGTCTTCGATCAGCGCCTTGTTGACCTCCGGCAGCGGCTGGCCCTGCAGCGAGGCAGAGCCCTTGAAGTAGCGACGGATCGACTCCTTGACACCGGACTTAAGCAACACTGATCTGCCCCTTCTTCAACGCTTCCATCACGGCGGCTTTCGGGCCGTCGGCGAGAATCTGCCCGCGATCGATCACCAGCAGGCGATCGACCAGCGACAACAGCGATGCCCGGTGCGTGACCAGCACCACGGTCTTGTTTTCAATTACCGCTGCGAGACGTTGCTTGAGGCGTTCTTCGCCGGTGTTGTCCATCGCACTGGTTGGCTCATCCATCAACAGAATCGGCGGATTGAGCAACAGCGCCCGAGCCAGGGCGACGTTCTGCCGTTGGCCGCCGGAAAGGTTCTGTCCACGCTCGCCGACTTGCAGTTCATAGCCCTGCGGGTGCAAACGGGCGAATTCGTGGACGCCGGCCAGTTCGGCGGCTTGCAGCACCAACTCGTCTTCGACGTAACGCGCGCCGGAGACCAGGTTGTCGCGCAGGGTGCCGGACAGCAGCTGAATGTCCTGCGGCACGTAGCCGATGTTGTAGCGCAGTTCGCTGACATCGATCTGGCGGATGTCCACGCCGTCGACCAGCAAGGCACCGTCGTCCGGTTGGTAGAGGCCGACCAGCAGTTTAGCCAGCGAACTCTTGCCCGAACCGCTGCGGCCGATGATGCCGATCTTCTCGCCGGGACGGATGACCAGGTTGATGTTCTTCAGCGCCGGGTTCTGCTGATCCGGGTAGGTGAAGCTGAGCTGGCGGCATTCAATTGCACCCTGCAAGACCTTGCGGCTCAGCGGGCGCTCTTCGAAATTGCGCTCCTGAGGCAGCTCCATCATCTGGTCGACCGAGGTCATGGTCACCCGCGCCTGTTGATAGCGCGTGAGCAGACCGGACAGCGACGCCAGCGGGCTCAGCGCGCGACCACTGAGCATGTAACAGGCGATCAGCCCGCCCATGCTCAGGTTGCCGGCGATGATCTGGTACACGCCGAAGACGATCATGATCACCCCGGCCAGTTGCTGGATCAGCAAGGTGATGTTCATCGCCAGACCGGAGAGCATTTTCACTCGCAGCTCGAGACGGCTGAGGGTGCCGATGGTCTGCTCCCACTGATACTGGCGCTCGCTTTCGGCGTTGTTGACCTTGACCGCGTCCAGCCCGGCGAGGGTTTCGATCAGGCTCGACTGGCGCTCGGCGCCCAGCGCCATGGTGCGCTCCATGGTCGCGATCAGCGGCTTCTGCAAGGCGTAGCCGATCAGCAGGGCAATCGGGAAGGCCAGCACCGGAATCCATACCAGATGCCCGCCGAGAATGGCGATGACGATGAAAATCAGAATGGTAAACGGCAGGTCGATCAGACTGGTCAGGGTCAGCGAGGCGAGGAAGTCGCGCAGGCTCTGAAACTCGTGGATGTTCTGCGCAAAACTGCCGACCCGCGCCGGGCGGTATTTCATCGCCATGCCGACGATGCGCTCGAACAGCGTGGCGGAGATGATGAGGTCGGTTTTCTTCCCGGCCAGATCCAGGCACAGGCTGCGCAGGCTCTTGAGGATCAAGTCGAAGATGTAAGCGCCGGTGATGCCCAGCGCCAGTACCCACAGGGTTGCTTCGGCCTGGTTCGGCACCACGCGGTCGTAGACGTTCATCACGAACAGCGGCGCGGCCATGGCGATGATGTTGATCAGGAAACTGGCGGCGATCGCATCGGCGTACAGCCAGCGCGAACGCTTGAGGGTGTCACGGAACCACGAGCGTGCACGCGGGATCAGCGTGCCGTGGTTGACGTCGAATTTGTGCTGCGGCTGGGCGAAGAACACTTTGCCGGTGTAATCGTCGCTCAGCAGTTCACGGCTGACCACCGACTCGCCGCCGTCGCTTTCGCTGAGCAGCACGCGTGCTTCGTTGTCGCCCTGCCAGCCGAGCAGGACGGCACTGCGGCCATCCTTGAGCAGCAACAGCGCGGGCATGGCGATCGCCGGAATTTCTTCTAGCTTGCGCTGCAACACCCGACCCTGCAGGCCGGCGCGAGCCGCTGCGCGCGGCAGCAACTCGATACTCAAACGTTGTTTGGGCAGCGGCAGGCCGGTGGTCAGCATCGCCGCGCTGGCGGGCTTCTGGTGCAGCATGCACAGGGCGAGCAGACCATCCAGCAACGGATCGTCATGCAACGCGCGCGGATCATGGCTGAGTTGAACTCGACTGACTTCTGATTCCACGCTCGACACTCTTTAACAGTTGAAAGGGATAACTCAGTTCATCCCAGGCAGCTGGACCTTGGGCTTCACGTCGTTCTGCACAACGGATGCCAACGGCGCGACCACTCCCTGGCTTTTGAGCAATTGGCCCATGGTCGCCTTGATTCGATACTGAGTAAATAACTGAATGTTCTTGATTTCCGCCAGACGCCGCGAAGCAGTGAACAGTTCGTTTTCGCTGTCGAGCAAGTCCAGCAGAGTGCGTTCACCGAGACTGAATTGACGCTGGTAAGCGGTGCGCACCGAAGTGCTGTGATCGACGTATTGCTGAGCGATCGGTACCTGAGCGTTGGCGTTGTTCAGCGCGTTCCAGGCCAGGCCGAGCTCTTCGTTCAACTGCCGCAGGGCGTTGTTGCGGATGTCCAGCGCCTGGTTGGCCAGGTACGACTTGGATTCCAGATCGGCTTTGTTGCTGCCACCGGAATACAGGTTGAAACGCATGCGCAGCATGGCCTGCCATTCGTTGTTGTGGCCATTCTGGCCATCGAGATCGTTGTCGGCGGTACGCCCCAGCTCAGCGTCGAAGCGCGGGTAGAAGGTCGATTTGGCGGTGGCGAACTGCTTCTCGGCAGCGGCGATGTCCGACTCGGCGGAACGCAGGATCGGGCTGTTTTCCAGCATTTGCGCGCGGGCTTCATTGAGGTTGGCCGGCATCATCGCCATGAACGGCGCCGGACGCTCGAGCTGGTCGGGCATCTGGCCGACAGCGCTGAGGAAGTTGGTTTCCGCGTCGGCGAGGTTGGTCTGTTCGGTGATCAGGTTGTTGCGGGCTTGCGCCATACGGGCTTCGGCCTGATCAAGATCGGCACCGCTGCCGACGCCGCGCTGAGTGCGCAGCTGGATCTGGTCGTAGATGCGCTGGTGGCTCTTGAGGTTTTCCTCGGCCAGGCGGACGAATTCGCGACGCGTCAGCACGTCCAGATAGACCTGGGCGACGGTCAGCGCGGTGCGCTCGGAAGTACCCAGCAGCGAGTAAGCACGGGAGCTGACGTTGGCTTGTTGACGCGCAACTTCGTTGGACGTCGCAAAACCGTCAAAAACCATTTGTGAGAGACGTAAACTTGACTCACTGCGGTTCAACGTTTCCCAGTGATTGCCGCCACCGTTGGCTCGGGTGGTCACGCTATCAGTACCTTCACGGCCATAACCGCCCAGCAGATCGACCTTGGGCAGGTATCCCCCTTTCGCAGCCTTCAATTGATAATCCGCCGCCAAACGACTGTTGACCCCTGCCTGAATCTCCGGATGGACATCCAGCGCCTGTTGCATGGCTTCTGGTAAGGATTGTGCTTGTACAAAAGAGGCGGCGAGAGCGAAGGGAGCGGCAAGGAGCAAAAGCGAACGCATGGTTGGAATTTTCCCGGAACTTCTTGTCTTGAATCACAGCAAAAAAGTGGCGCTGCGTCGGATGATGGCAACCCGAAAGACCGTATGTCGGAAAGTTCAAAAAAGGAACTGGATGACAGGCTGAAGGACAGGTCGCCGCGGAAATATCAATGTGACATTAGTGGGGCGATTGTTTAGGATGGCTCCCAGAAGGTCAATAGTTTGGCATAAAGTTAATCGCGATAATTTATAGCCAGATTATTGACGGAAATCCAGCGTCAATAAGTTATCCATTTATATAAAGTACGTCCAGACTGAAGTGGCGCCGACGCCCGTCAGGCCCATGGAAGTCAACTGAATGTGACACCCCGGAGAGTCTTCAATGAGCAGTGTTGTTGCCGTCGTCAAAAGCATTGTCGGTCAGGTTTTCGTGGTGTCCCCAGAGGGCGTGCGTCGCGTAATCGTTGAAGGCGATCGCCTGTATGTCGGCGACCAGATCGATACCGGTCTGTCCGGCGCGGTGTCGCTGGAACTGGCCGATGGCCGCATGCTCGATCTGGGCCGCGACACCCAGTGGAGCGCCAGCTCGCCTGATTCCAGCACTGACCTGGCCGAAGCCACGGCGCAGGCTGCGCCTTCTGTAGAAGAACTGCAGCAAGCCATTGCCGCTGGTGTCGACCCGACCACCGCACTTGAATCCACTGCGGCCGGCCCGACCGCCGCAGGTACCGGTGGCGCCGCCGGTGGTGGTCACAGTTTTGTCATGCTCGACGCCACCGCTGGCCGCGTCGATCCGACCATTGGCTTTCCGACGGCGGGCATCAATTCTGCCGGCCAAGTCGCGCAGGACACCACCGGCGGCCTGACCACCGACACCACCACCAACGCGCTGCGTGACTCGACCCTGAGCCTCAGCGCCACGCCGACCATCACCGAAGCCGGCGGCGTGCTGGTGTACACCGCGACCCTGACCCAGGCGCCGCTGACCGACCTGACCATCACCCTGTCCAATGGCGCAGTGATCGTCATCCCGGCCGGCGCCACCACCGGCACCGTAAACGTGCCGCTGGCGCCGAACGACACGGTCTACAACGACCCGACCCAAATCGACGTGACCGTCACCGGCACCAGCGGCGGCAACGGAATTACCGTGACCCCGCCGACCGTCCCGGCGACCACGCAAGTGACTGACACCGTCGACACCACCACTGTTACATTGACGGCTGGCTCAAGCGTGACTGAGGGCGGTCAGATTACCTATACGGCGACGTTGACCAACCCGGCACAAACCCCGGTAACCGTCACCCTGTCGAACGGTTCGACCATTACCATCGGCGCGGGCCAGACTACCGGCACCGTCAACGTGACGACGCCGGCCAATGACGTCTATAACAATGGCAGCACCGTCAGCACCACGATCACTGGCGCTACCGGTGGCAATTTCGAAAACCTGGTGCCGAACACCACACCTGCCGTTACCACGATCACTGATTCGGTCGACAACACCGGACTGACCCTCACTGCGACCAACAATATCGTCGAAGGCGGTCAGATCACCTACACCGCGACCTTGACCAACCCTGCGCAAACCCCGGTAACCGTCACCCTGTCGAACGGCTCGACCATCACCATTGCGGCCGGCGAGACCGTTGGCACCGTGAACGTGCCGACTGCGGCCAACGACGTTTACAACAACGGCAGCACCGTCAGCACCACGATCACTGGCGCTACCGGTGGCAATTTCGAAAACCTGGTGCCGAACACCACACCTGCCGTTACCACGATCACTGATTCGGTCGACAACACCGGCCTGACCCTGACCGCGACCAACAACATCGTTGAAGGCGGTCAGATCACCTACACCGCGACACTGACCAACCCGGCGCAAACCCCGGTAACGGTCACCCTGTCGAACGGCTCGACCATCACCATTGCGGCCGGCGAGACCGTTGGCACCGTCAACGTGCCGACTGCGGCCAATGACGTTTACAACAATGGCAGCACCGTCAGCACAACGATCACTGGCGCTACCGGTGGTAATTTCGAAAACCTGGTGCCGAACGCGACGCCAGCGGTCACCACGATTACCGATTCGGTCGACAACACCGGCCTGACCCTGACCGCGACCAACAACATTGTTGAAGGCGGTCAGATCACTTACACCGCGACCTTGACCAACCCAGCGCAAACCCCGGTAACCGTCACCCTGTCGAACGGCTCGACCATCACCATTGCGGCCGGCGAGACCGTTGGCACCGTGAACGTGCCGACTGCGGCCAACGACGTTTACAACAACGGCAGCACCGTCAGCACCACGATCACTGGCGCTACCGGTGGCAACTTTGAAAACCTGGTGCCAAACACCACGCCAGCCGTTACCACCATCACAGATTCGGTCGACAACACCGGCCTGACCCTGACTGCGACCAACAACATCGTTGAAGGCGGTCAGATCACCTACACCGCGACCCTGACCAACCCGGCGCAAACCCCGGTAACCGTCACCCTGTCGAACGGCTCGACCATCACCATTGCGGCCGGCGAGACCGTTGGCACCGTCAACGTGCCGACTGCGGCCAATGACGTCTACAACAACGGCAGCACCGTCAGCACCTCCATTACCAGCGCGACCGGTGGCAACTTCGAAAATCTGGTGCCGAACGCGACGCCAGCGGTCACCACGATTACCGATTCGGTCGACAACACTGGCGTGACGCTGACCGCGACCAACAACATCGTTGAAGGCGGTCAGATCACCTACACCGCGACACTGACCAACCCGGCACAAACACCGGTAACCGTCACTCTGTCGAACGGTTCGACCATCACCATCGCGGCTGGCGAAACAGTCGGCACCGTCAACGTGCCGACTGCGGCCAACGACGTTTACAACAACGGCAGCACCGTCAGCACAACGATCACTGGCGCTACCGGTGGTAATTTCGAAAACCTGGTGCCGAACGCGACGCCTGCGGTGACCACCATCACCGACTCGGTCGATGACACCGGGCTGAGCCTCAGCGCCAGCGGTTCCGTGGCCGAAGGCGGCCAGATCACTTACACCGCGACGCTGACAAACGCAGCTGGCTCGCCAGTGACCGTGACCTTGTCGAACGGCGCTGTGATTACCATCAAAGCAGGCGAAACCACCGGCACAGCAACCGTTGCTGCACCGTCCGATGACGTCTATAAAGATGCCGGTTCCGTGCAGGCGACGATCACCAGCGCTACCGGTGGCAATTTCGAGAACCTGGTTCCAAGCACTGCGCCAGCCGTGACAACAGTCACCGACACCATCGACACTTCGACGGTCAAGCTGACCGCCGATACTTCGGTCGCTGAAGGCGGCACCGTGACTTACACCGCCACCGTCGGCGCTCCGGTCACCGGCTCGCCTGTGGTCGTGACTCTGGCTAACGGTCAGAACATCACCATCGCTGTCGGCCAGACCACTGGCTCCGTGACCTACACCGCACCGAACGATGCCTTGACCGGCAACGCTCCGCTGACCAACTCGATCACTGGCGTAAGCGGTGGCAACTACGAAGATCTGGTGGCGGACAAAACTCCAGTGTCGACCTCCGTCACCGACGTTGCCGACACCACCAATCTGTCGCTGAGCGCGACCGCTTCCGTGGCTGAAGGCGGCCAGATTACTTACACCGCGACTTTGACCAACGCCGCTGGCTCGCCAGTGACCGTGACCTTGTCGAACGGCGCTGTGATTACCATCAAAGCAGGCGAAACCACCGGCACCGCAACCGTTCCAGCACCGTCCGATGACGTCTATAAAGACGCCGGTTCCGTCCAGGCGACGATCACCAGCGCTACCGGTGGCAACTTCGAGAACCTCGTTCCGAGCACTACGCCAGCGGTTACTCAGGTCACTGACACCATCGACACCTCGACCGTCAAACTGACTGCTGATACTTCAGTGGCCGAAGGCGGCACCGTCACCTACACCGCCACTGTCGGCGCGCCTGTCACCGGCACGCCGGTTGTCGTGACCCTGGCCAACGGCCAGAACATCACCATCGCCGTCGGCCAGACCACCGGCAGCGTCACCGCCCCGGTATCGAATGACGTGCAGATCGGTCACGCACCGCTGACCAACTCGATCACCAACGTCAGCGGCGGCAACTACGAAAATCTGGTCGCCGACAAGACTCCGGTCAGCACCACCGTGACCGACACCGTCGACACCACCAGCGTTGCGCTGACTGCGACCGGCAATGTCAACGAAGGCGGGCAGATCACCTACACCGCGACGCTGAGCAATCCGGCCGGTACGCCTGTGACCGTGAATCTGAGCAACGGCTCGGTCATCACCATTGAAGCCGGCAAGACCACCGGCACCGTGACCGTTCCGGCGCCGGCCGATGACGTCTACAAAGACGCCGGCAAAGTCGAAGTGACGATCAAGGACGCCACCGGTGGCAACTTCGAAAGCCTGGTACCCAACCCGACGCCGGCGGTGACCAATGTTGCCGACACGGTCAACACCACGCACCTGACCCTCAGCGCGGAAAGCTACGTGCTCGAAGGCTCTTCGATCACTTACACCGCAACGTTGACCAACGCCGCGCAGACGCCGGTAACCGTCAACCTGAGCAATGGCCAGACCATTACCATCGAAGCCGGCAAGACCAGCGGTTCGGTGACGATTGCCGCACCGAGCGATGACGTCTACAAGGACGTCAGCAAGCTCACCGTAACCATGACCGACGCCAGCGGCGGTAACTTCGAAAAACTCGACGTCAGCAAGACCCCGGTCAGCACGACGGTCAACGACACGGTCGACACAACCGCACTGACCCTGACCGCCAGCGATACCGTCAGCGAAGGTGGCCAGATCACCTACACCGCGACCTTGAGCAACCCGACCGGCACTGCGATGACCGTGACCCTGGCCAACGGCGCGGTGATCAACATCGCGGCCGGCGCTACCAGCGGCTCGGTGAATTTCCCGGCGCCCGCCAACACCCCGTACATCGATGGCAGCAACGTGCGGACGGCGATCGCCAGCCACAGCGGCGGCAATTTCGAGCGCGTCGAGGCCGATCGTTCGGCTGTGGTGACCAAAGTCACCGACGCCGTCGACACCACCAACATCAGCCTGAGCGCCACCGGCAGCGTTGCCGAGGGCGGCTCGATCGTCTACACGGCGACCCTGAGCAATCCGGCCGGCACCGCCATGAGCGTGACCCTGAGCAACGGCGCGGTAATCAACATTGCCAAGGGTGCGAGCACTGGCACTGCGACCGTCGCCGCGCCTGGCGATGACGTGTACAAGGACGCCGGCAAGGTCGATGCGAGCATCACCAAAACCAGCGGCGGTAATTTTGAAAATCTGCTGATCGACAAGACTCCTGCGGTAACTGATGTCACCGACACCATCGACAACAGCACTGTTTCGCTGACTGCCAGCGCCAGCGCGGTAGAAGGCGGCGTGGTTGTCTACACCGCGTCGGTGACCGCACCGGTCACTGGCTCGCCAGTGCTGGTGACCCTGTCCAACGGCCAGACCATCACCATTCCGGTTGGCGCCAGCAGTGCCAGCGTCAACTTCACCGCGCCGAACGATGCACAGGCCGGCGGCAACACCCTGAGCGTGAAAATCGACGGCGCCAGCGGTGGCAATTACGAAAATCTCGTGGCTGACCAGACCCCGGCGGTGACCTCGGTGACTGACGTCGCCGACACCACCAACCTGTCGCTGTCCGCGACCGGCTCTGTGGCCGAGGGCGGTTCGATTGTCTACACCGCGACTCTGAGCAACCCGGCCGGCACGCCGGTGACCGTGAATCTGAGCAACGGCGCGGTGATCACTATCGAGGCCGGCAAAACCAGCGGCACCGTCACCGTTCCGGCACCTGCCGATGACGTCTACAAAGACGCCGGAAAAGTTGAAGTCACGATCAAGGATGCCACCGGCGGCAACTTTGAAAACCTGGTGCCGAGCACCACGCCAGCGGTTACTGATGTCACCGACACCGTCGACACCTCGACGGTCAAACTGACCGCCACCGAAACCGCGGCCGAAGGTGGCACCGTCACCTACACCGCCACCGTGGGCGCTCCGGTTACCGGTTCGCCTGTGGTCGTGACTCTGGCCAACGGTCAGAACATCACCATCGAAGTCGGCAAGATCAGCGGCAGCGTGAGCACTACCGCGCCGAACGACGTCCTCGCCGGCCACGCGCCGCTGACCAACTCGATCACCAACGTCAGCGGCGGCAACTTCGAAAACCTTGTTGCCGATCAGACCCCGGTCAGCACGACCGTGACCGACACCGTCGACACCACCAACCTGTCGCTCAGCGCGACCGGCGCGGTGAACGAAGGCGGCCAGATTACCTACACCGCAACCCTGAGCAACGCCGCCGGCACACCGGTCACCGTGACTCTTTCGAACGGTGCGACCATCCTCATCGAGGCCGGCAAAACCAGCGGCAGCGTGACGGTCGATGCTCCGAAAGACGACGTCTACAAAGACGCCGGCAGCGTTGAAGCGACCATCCAGAGCGCAACCGGCGGCAACTTCGAAAACCTCGTCACCAGCAAAGAGCCGGTGGTGACCACGGTCAACGACACCATCGACACTTCCACCGTGTCGCTGAGCGCAACCGCGAACGTTGCCGAAGGCGAAACCGTGGTCTACACCGCCACCGTGGGCGCGCCAGTGACCGGTTCGCCGGTGGTGGGGAGCCTTTCCAACGGCCAGACCATCACCATCGCTGTTGGCGAAACCACCGGCAGCGTCAACTACGTCGCGCCGAACAGCCCGCTGGCGGGCGGCAGCTCGCTGAGCGTGACCATCGACGGCGCCACCGGTGGCAACTACGAAAAACTCGTGGTCGACGGCAAGCCCGCCGACACCGTGATATCGGACACCACCGACACCACCAACCTGAACCTGACCGCCAGCGATTCGGTCGCCGAAGGCGGCCAGATCACCTACACCGCAACGCTGACCAACCCGGCCGGCACACCGGTGACTGTGATCCTGTCGAACGGCGCCACGATCACCATCGACGCGGGTAAAACTACCGGCACCGTGACCGTCGACGCACCGAAAGACGACGTCTATAAAGATGCCGGCAAAGTCGAAGTGACCATTGAAGGTGCGACCGGCGGCAACTTCGAGAACCTTGTTCCGAGCGCGGTTCCAGCGGTGACGAATGTCACCGATACCATCGACACTTCGACGGTCAAACTGACCGCCGATACTTCGGTGGCTGAGGGCGGCACTGTCACCTACACCGCCACCGTCGGCGCTCCGGTTACCGGCTCACCAGTTGTCGTTACGCTTGCCAACGGTCAGACCATCACCATCGGCGTCGGCCAGACCACTGGCACTGCAACTGCTGTTGCTGCGAACGATGCGTTGGCCGGTAATGCTCCGATCACCAACTCGATCACTGGCGTGACCGGTGGCAATTTCGAAAATCTGGTGGCGGACAAAACTCCGGTCTCGACTTCTGTCACCGACGTTGCCGACACGACAAATCTGTCCTTGAGCGCCAGCAAGTCGGTGGCAGAAGGTGGCCAGATTACTTACACCGCGACTCTGACCAACGCCGCTGGCTCGCCAGTAACCGTGACTCTGTCGAACGGTGCTGTGATCACCATCAAGGCTGGCGAAACCACTGGCACCGCAACCGTTCCTGCACCGTCCGATGACGTCTACAAAGACGCCGGCTCTGTGCAGGCAACGATCACCAGCGCTACCGGTGGCAACTTCGAGAACCTGGTACCGAGCACTGCTCCAGCCGTGACGACTGTCACCGACACCATCGATACCTCGACCGTCAAACTGACTGCTGATACTTCGGTGGCTGAAGGCGGCACTGTGACTTACACCGCCACGGTCGGTGCGCCAGTTACCGGTTCGCCGGTCGTCGTGACTCTGGCCAACGGCCAGACCATCACCATCGGCGTCGGTCAGACCACTGGCACTGCAACCGCTGTTGCTGCGAACGATGCGCTGGCCGGCAACGCGCCGATCACCAACTCAATCACTGGCGTGAGCGGCGGCAATTTCGAAAATCTGGTGGCGGACAAAACGCCTGTATCGACCGCAGTTACGGATGTTGCCGACACAACCAACCTGTCCCTGAGCGCCAGCAATTCGGTGGCTGAAGGTGGCCAGATCACCTACACCGCGACCCTGACCAACGCCGCTGGCTCACCAGTAACCGTGACCCTGTCGAACGGTGCCGTGATCACCATCAAGGCTGGCGAAACCACCGGCACCGCAACTGTTCCTGCACCATCCGATGACGTCTATAAAGACGCCGGTTCCGTCCAGGCGACGATCACCAGCGCTACCGGTGGCAACTTCGAGAACCTCGTTCCGAGCACTACGCCAGCGGTTACCCAGGTCACCGACACCATCGACACGTCGACGGTCAAACTGACCGCCGATACCTCGGTTGCTGAAGGCGGCACCGTGACTTACACCGCAACCGTCGGCGCGCCAGTTACCGGTTCGCCGGTCGTCGTGACTTTGGCCAACGGCCAGACCATCACCATCGGCGTCGGTCAGACCACTGGCACTGCAACCGCTGTTGCTTCGAACGATGCACTGACCGGCCACGCGCCGATCACCAACGCGATCACCAACGTCAGCGGCGGCAACTTCGAAAATCTGGTGGCGGACAAAACGCCTGTATCGACCGCAGTTGCGGATGTTGCCGACACAACCAACCTGTCCCTGAGCGCCAGCAATTCGGTGGCTGAAGGTGGCCAGATCACGTACACCGCGACACTGACCAACGCCGCTGGCTCGCCAGTGACAGTCACCCTGTCGAACGGTGCCGTGATCACCATCAAGGCTGGCGAAACCGCCGGCACCGCAACTGTTCCTGGACCATCCGATGACGTCTATAAAGACGCCGGTTCCGTCCAGGCGACGATCACCAGCGCGACCGGTGGCAATTTCGAGAACCTGGTACCAAGCACTACGCCAGCGGTTACTCAGGTCACTGACACCATCGACACTTCGACCGTCAAACTGACCGCCGATACCTCGGTGGCCGAAGGCGGCACCGTGACTTACACCGCAACCGTGGGCGCACCGGTTACCGGCTCGCCAGTGGTGGTCACTTTGGCCAACGGCCAGACCATCACCATCGGCGTCGGTCAGACCACTGGCACTGCAACCGCTGTTGCTTCGAACGATGCACTGACCGGCCACGCGCCGATCACCAACGCGATCACCAACGTAACCGGCGGCAATTTCGAAAATCTGGTGGCGGATAAAACTCCGGTTTCGACTTCTGTCACTGACGTTGCCGACACCACTAACCTGTCGCTGAGTGCGACTGGCTCCGTGGCCGAAGGTGGGCAGATTACTTACACCGCGACACTGACCAACGCCGCAGGCTCGCCTGTGACCGTAACCTTGTCGAACGGTGCCGTGATCACCATCAAGGCTGGCGAAACCACCGGCACCGCAACTGTTCCTGCACCATCCGATGACGTCTACAAAGACGCCGGTTCCGTCCAGGCGACGATCACCAGCGCTACCGGTGGCAACTTCGAGAACCTTGTTCCGAGCACTGCTCCGGCCGTAACGACGGTTACCGACACCATCGACACCTCGACGGTCAAACTGACCGCCGATACCTCGGTTGCTGAAGGCGGCACTGTGACTTACACCGCCACGGTCGGTGCGCCAGTTACCGGCTCGCCAGTGGTGGTCACTTTGGCCAACGGCCAGACCATCACCATCGGCGTCGGTCAGACTACTGGCACTGCTACCGCTGTTGCTGCGAACGATGCGCTGACCGGGAATGCGCCGATCACCAACTCGATCACTGGCGTGAGCGGTGGCAACTTCGAAGATCTGGTGGCGGATAAAACTCCGGTTTCGACCGCAGTTACCGATGTTGCCGACACTACTAACCTGTCGCTGAGTGCGACTGGCTCCGTGGCCGAAGGTGGGCAGATTACTTACACCGCGACACTGACCAACGCCGCAGGCTCGCCTGTGACCGTAACCTTGTCGAACGGCGCTGTGATCACCATCAAGGCCGGTGAAACCACTGGCACCGCCACCGTTCCGGCACCGTCCGATGACGTCTACAAAGATGCCGGCTCGGTGCAGGCAACGATTAAAACCGCGACCGGTGGCAACTTCGAGAACCTCGTTCCGAGCACTACGCCAGCGATCACCCAAGTCACCGACACCATCGACACTTCGACGGTCAAATTGACCGCCGATACTTCGGTGGCTGAAGGCGGCATTGTCACCTACACCGCCACCGTCGGCGCTCCGGTTACCGGTTCGCCTGTCGTCGTGACTTTGGCCAACGGCCAGACAATCACCATCGGCGTCGGTCAGACTACTGGCACTGCTACCGCTGTTGCTGCGAACGATGCGCTGATCGGGAATGCGCCGATCACCAACTCGATCACTGGCGTGAGCGGTGGCAACTTCGAAGATCTGGTGGCGGATAAAACACCGGTTTCGACTGCAGTCACCGAAGTTACCGACACTACAAATCTGTCCCTGAGCGCCAGCAATTCGGTGGCTGAAGGTGGCCAGATCACGTACACCGCGACATTGACCAACGCCGCTGGCTCGCCTGTAACCGTGACTTTGTCGAACGGCGCCGTGATCACCATCAAGGCTGGCGAAACCACCGGCACCGTGAACGTGGCAGCCCCGTCCGACGACGTCTATAAAGACGCCGGTTCCGTACAGGCGACGATCACCAGCGCTACCGGTGGCAACTTCGAGAACCTGGTACCAAGCACTACGCCAGCGGTTACCCAGGTCACCGACACCATCGATACTTCGACAGTCAAACTGACGGCCGACACTTCGGTAGCCGAAGGCGGCACCGTGACTTACACCGCCACCGTCGGCGCGCCGGTAACCGGTTCGCCGGTCGTCGTGACTCTGGCCAACGGCCAGACCATCACCATCGGCGTCGGTCAGACTACTGGCACGGCAACCGCTGTTGCGTCGAATGACGCGCTGACCGGCCACGCGCCGATCACCAATGCGATCACCAACGTCAGCGGCGGCAATTTCGAAAACCTCGTCGCCGATAAGACCCCAGTCAGCACCACCGTGACTGACACCGTCGACACCACCAATCTGACCTTGAGCGCCACCAATTCGGTTGCCGAAGGTGGCCAGATCACCTACACCGCGACATTGACCAACGCCGCAGGCTCGCCAGTGACCGTGACCCTGTCGAACGGTGCAGTGATCACCATCAAGGCTGGCGAAACCACCGGCACCGCAACCATTGCGGCACCGTCCGATGACGTCTACAAAGATGCCGGTTCCGTGCAGGCGACGATCACCAGCGCCACCGGTGGCAATTTCGAGAACCTTGTTCCGAGCACAGCTCCGGCCGTCACGACGGTCACCGACACCATCGACACTTCGACCGTCAAACTGACGGCCGATACTTCGGTAGCCGAAGGCGGCACCGTGACTTACACCGCCACCGTCGGCGCGCCGGTAACCGGTTCGCCTGTCGTGGTGACTCTGACTAACGGCCAGACCATCACCATCGGCGTCGGTCAGACCACTGGCACTGCAACCGCTGTTGCTTCGAACGATGCACTGACCGGCCACGCGCCGATCACCAATGCGATCACCAACGTCAGCGGCGGCAATTTCGAAAACCTCGTCGCCGATAAGACCCCAGTCAGCACCACCGTGACTGACACCGTCGACACCACCAATCTGACCTTGAGCGCCACCAATTCGGTTGCCGAGGGTGGCCAGATCACCTACACCGCGACATTGACCAACGCCGCTGGTTCGCCAGTGACCGTGACCTTGTCGAACGGCGCCGTCATCACCATCAAGGCTGGCGAAACCACCGGCACCGCAACCGTTGCGGCACCGTCCGATGACGTCTACAAAGATGCCGGTTCCGTGCAGGCGACGATCACCAGCGCCACCGGTGGCAATTTCGAGAACCTTGTTCCGAGCACAGCTCCGGCCGTCACGACGGTCACCGACACCATCGACACTTCGACCGTCAAACTGACGGCCGATACTTCGGTAGCCGAAGGCGGCACCGTGACTTACACCGCCACCGTCGGCGCGCCGGTAACCGGTTCGCCTGTCGTGGTGACTCTGACTAACGGCCAGACCATCACCATCGGCGTCGGTCAGACCACTGGCACTGCAACCGCTGTTGCTTCGAACGATGCACTGACCGGCCACGCGCCGATCACCAATGCGATCACCAACGTCAGCGGCGGCAATTTCGAAAACCTCGTCGCCGATAAGACCCCAGTCAGCACCACCGTGACTGACACCGTCGACACCACCAATCTGACCTTGAGCGCCACCAATTCGGTTGCCGAGGGTGGCCAGATCACCTACACCGCGACATTGACCAACGCCGCTGGCTCGCCAGTGACCGTGACGTTGTCGAACGGCGCCGTCATCACCATCAAGGCTGGCGAAACCAGCGGCACCGTGAACGTGGCAGCCCCGTCCGACGACGTCTATAAAGATGCCGGTTCCGTGCAGGCGACGATCACCAGCGCTACCGGTGGCAACTTCGAGAACCTGGTACCAAGCACTACGCCAGCGGTTACTCAGGTCACCGACACCATCGATACTTCGACCGTCAAACTGACTGCAGACACCTCAGTTACCGAGGGCGGTACGGTGACTTACACCGCCACTGTCGGTGCGCCAGTTACCGGCTCGCCAGTGGTGGTCACTTTGGCCAACGGCCAGACCATCACCATCGGCGTCGGTCAGACCACTGGCACTGCAACCGCTGTTGCTTCGAACGATGCACTGACCGGCCACGCGCCGATCACCAACGCGATCACCAACGTCAGCGGCGGCAACTTCGAAAATCTGGTTGCGGACAAAACTCCGGTTTCGACCGCAGTTACCGATGTTGCCGACACTACTAACCTGTCGCTGAGTGCGACTGGCTCCGTGGCCGAAGGTGGTCAGATCACTTACACCGCGACACTGACCAACGCCGCTGGCTCACCAGTGACCGTGACTTTGTCGAACGGCGCCGTGATCACCATCAAGGCTGGCGAAACCACCGGCACCGCAACCGTTCCAGCACCGTCGGATGACGTCTATAAAGACGCCGGTTCCGTGCAGGCGACGATCACCAGCGCTACCGGTGGCAACTTCGAGAACCTGGTACCAAGCACTACGCCAGCGGTTACTCAGGTCACCGACACCATCGATACTTCAACGGTGAAGCTGACTGCAGACACCTCAGTTACCGAGGGCGGCACTGTAACTTACACCGCCACTGTCGGTGCGCCAGTTACCGGCTCGCCAGTGGTGGTCACTTTGGCCAACGGCCAGACCATCACCATCGGCGTCGGTCAGACCACTGGCACTGCAACCGCTGTTGCTTCGAACGATGCACTGACCGGCCACGCGCCGATCACCAACGCGATCACCAACGTCAGCGGCGGCAACTTCGAAAATCTGGTGGCGGACAAAACTCCGGTATCGACCGCAGTTACGGATGTTGCCGACACAACCAACCTGTCCCTGAGCGCCAGCAATTCGGTGGCTGAAGGTGGCCAGATCACCTACACCGCGACATTGACCAACGCCGCTGGCTCGCCTGTAACCGTGACCTTGTCGAACGGTGCCGTGATCACCATCAAGGCCGGTGAAACCACCGGCACCGCCACCGTTCCGGCACCGTCCGACGACGTCTATAAAGATGCCGGTTCCGTGCAGGCAACCATCAGCAAAGCCACTGGCGGCAACTTCGAAAATTTGGTGACCAGCAGCACACCTGCCGTGACCAATGTTACGGACACCATCGACACCACCACCGTAAAACTTAGCGCAACCGCCACAGCGGCAGAAGGCGGCAATGTCGTCTACACCGCAACCGTCGGCGCCCCCGTCACCGGTTCGCCAGTTGTCGTAACGTTGGCCAACGGCCAGAACATCACGATCGCGGTCGGCCAGACCACCGGCACCGTAACGGCCATCGCACCGAACGATGCGCTGACCGGCAACGCTCCGTTGACCAACTCGATCACCAACGTCAGCGGCGGCAACTTCGAAAACCTCGTCGCCGACAAAACGCCGGTCAGCACCACCGTGACCGACACCGTCGACACCACCAGCCTGTCGCTGTCGGCAACAAACTCGGTGGCTGAAGGTGGCCAGATCACTTACACCGCGACCCTGACCAACGCCGCTGGCTCGCCAGTGACCGTAACCTTGTCGAACGGCGCCGTGATCACCATCAAGGCTGGCGAAACCACCGGCACGGTGAACGTTCCAGCGCCAGCTGACGACGTCTACAAAGACGCCGGCACCGTGCAGGCGACCATCAGCAGCGCCACCGGAGGCAGCTTCGAAAAACTGGTACCGAGCACCACGCCAGCAGTGACCAGCGTCACCGACACCGTCGACACCACTACCGTCAGCATCACTGGCAGCAGCTCGGTGACCGAAGGCCAGACCGCCAGCTATACCGTCAGCCTCAATCACCCGGCGCAGACCGAAGTGACCCTGAAAATCGTCTACAGCGGCACCGCCGCCGACGGTTCGGACTTCACTGGCGTGTACACCGTGAAGATCCCGGCGGGCGCCAGCAGCGCGCAGTTCAACGTCGCCACCCTCGATGACAAGATCACCGAAGGCACCGAGAACTTCGTGGTCAAGATCGATTCGGCTACCGGCGGCAACTTCGAGAACCTCGCGGTCAGCAGCACCAATGGCAGCGTCAGCACCTCGATCATCGATAACGATGCACCTCCGGTACTCGATCTGGATGCCAACAACTCCAGCGGTGCGACCGGTGCCGATTACAAAGTGACGTTCACCGAGAACACCCCGGGCGCCGGCGTGTCGATCGCTGACACCGACATCAGCATCACCGACCCGGACAGCACGATGCTGACCGGGGCCACCGTGGTGCTGACCAACCGTCAGGACGGCGATGCGCTGAATCTGGGCAACAGCGTCAATGGCATCACCATCAATGCCAACAGCACCAACGGCACGGTGACCCTGACCCTCTCGGGTAACGCGACCCTGGCCGACTACATGCAGGCCATCAAGAACATCAGCTTCACCAACAGCAGCGAAAACCCGAGCACCGTGCCACGCATCATCACCGTGACGGTGACCGATGGCGGCAACTACTCGAACACCGCGACGACCACGGTCAACGTGGTGGCGGTCAACGATGCACCGGTCGCCGCGCCGAGCAATGTCACCGGCACCGAAGACACGCCGCTGGTACTCGGCTGGTCGACCTTTGGCGTCAGCGATGTCGACAGCCCGGCGAGCAGCCTCGGAATCAAGATCACGCAGCTGCCGGGCGAGGGCAAACTGCAGTATCTGGACGGTTCGACCTGGAAGGATGTGGCCAACAACCAGACCTTCAGCAAGGCCGACATCGACGCCGGCAAGCTGCGTTTCCTGCCGGATGCCAACGAGTCGGGCACCAACGGTTACGGCGGCACCGGTCTGGGCAACAATCAGGCGGATTACGCACAGATCAAGTTCCAGCCTACCGACGGCCAGGCGCTGGGCAGCACCGGCACAGTGAAGATCGACATCACGCCAGTGGCGGATGCGCCGACCTTAGCCGTGGCTGACAACAGTGTGAAATCCACCGGCCTGATCAAGGAAGTCTGGACCGGTCTGTCGGGCCTGGGCACCGACGGCAGCGGCGCGAACTCGACCACTCTGAAAAGTGTGATCGATGCGGCTGGCAAGCCGAACTCCAGCGGTAACATCACCAATGTGCAGTCCGATGGCAGCGTCGCGGCCGGTACGGCTTCGAAGACCTCTGGCCTGATCTATCTGGAAGCCGGCAAGACCTACAGCTTCAGCGGCGTGGCCGATGACAGCCTGCTGATCACCATCGGCGGCAAGAACGTGGCTTCCGGTACCTGGGGCGCGGGCGGTGCGATCAATGGTTCGTTCACCCCGACCACCAGCGGCTACTACACCCTCGACATCTACCACCACAACCAGAGCGGCCCGGGCAGCTACGACGTCAACCTGTCGGTCAACGGCGGCACGCCGATCGATCTGAGCAACGCCGGCGTGCCGATCTACACCGGTGTGCAGGACCTGATCAACTCGGGCGTGACCGTCTCCGATCTGCACGGCACTAATGGCGAAGGCTATTACGACGGCTACAAGCTCAACACCGGCGCCGAAGGCACCACGGTGAAACTGTCGGCGATCAGCACCGCGCTGACCGACACCGACGGCTCGGAAACCCTGAGCGTGAAGATCAGCGGCGCGCCGGTCGGCTCGGTGCTCAGCGATGGCGCGGGTCACACCTTCACCGTCACCGCGAGCAATGGCGAAGCCAACGTCACCGGCTGGAACCTCGGTTCCCTGGCCGTGACCCCACCGGCCTACTACAACGGCCAGTTCAACCTGACCGTGACCTCGACGTCCACCGAACAGGTCGGCGGCTCGGCGAGCAGCAGCGCGACCATTCCGGTCACGGTAGTGCCTGCGGTGTACAACGCGGTCACCGCCACCTCGGGTGACGACAACGTCACCGGCACCGACGCCAATGACATCATCGTCGCTGACATCGGCGGCCTGACCGTGGTCCCGGGCACCAATTACAACATCGCATTCATGGTCGACAGCTCGGGCAGCATGAGCGCCTCGTCGCTTAACGCTGCGAAAGACTCGCTGACCTCGGTGTTCAACAGCCTCAAGCAAAGTCTGGGCGGCAGCAATTCGGGCACGGTGAATATCTTCCTGGTGGACTTCGATACCCAGGTCAACAAGTCGGTGTCGGTGAATCTCAACGACCCGAATGCGCTGGCGCAACTCAAAGCCGTGCTGGATTCGATGGGCTCCGGTGGCGGCACTAACTACGAGGACGTGTTCAAGACCACGGCCAACTGGTTCCAGAGTGCCGACGCGGTGGCCAACAGCGGCGCGAAAAACCTGACGTACTTCATCACTGATGGCCAGCCGACCTATTACCAGACCGGCGAGCAAACCAATCCGACGCTGTATGGCAATGTGAAGCTCGACGACGTGGTGAAAACCAGCAACTACAAGCCGGGCGACACCTTCAGCACGTACATCGACAACACTCACGCATTGACGATCAACAGTGCCGGCACCGTGACTCTGCAGACCTACAGTTCGTGGTGGGGCTGGAGCAGCAGCAATCTGGGCACCATTCACGCTCAGGGTGACGGCACTTACGAGCTGTCGAACCTGGCCGGTACCGGTAACAGCACCAACTCGTCGACCACCAGCAACTCGACCAGCGGCTTTGCCTTGTTGAGCGGATTGTCGAACGTCGAAGCCATTGGCCTGAACAACGACGTCAGCCTCAACGACCTCAAGCCGTACGACTCGGACAAAACGCCGCAAACCAACATCGATCCGAAGGATCTGGCCAACTCGATCATCGGCCATACCGAAGCGACGATGCCAGGTAACGACACCGTCAACGGCGGCGAAGGCAACGACATCCTGTTCGGCGATCTGGTCAGCTTCAACGGCATTGCCGGCGAGGGTTACCAGGCGATGCAGGCGTTCGTCGCCAAGGAAACCGGCGTCGATGTCAGCAAAGTCAGCACCAGCAACGTGCACCAGTACATCACCGAGCACTATCAGGCGTTCGATGTGTCCGGTGCGCACGATGGCAACGACACGCTGCTGGGTGGCGCAGGCAATGACATCCTGTTCGGCTCGGGTGGCACCGACCTGCTCGACGGCGGCAAAGGCAATGACATCCTGCTCGGCGGCACTGGCAACGACACGCTGATTGGCGGTCAGGGCAACGACATCCTGATTGGCGGTTCCGGTGGCGACACCTTCGTCTGGAAATCAGGCGACACCGGTAACGACGTGATCAAGGATTTCAAAGCCAGCGAAGGCGACCGCATCGACCTGCGCGACCTGTTGCAGGGCGAAACCGGCAGCACGATCGACAACTTCCTGAAGATCACCACGGTCGATGGCACGTCGTCGCTGCAAGTCAGCTCGGCGGGCAAATTCAACTCGGGCGATGCCGCTGCGGCCACGCCGGACGTGACGATCAAACTGGAAGGCAACAACTGGGCGAGCGCCAACCTGCACAACCTGATTGCCGGCAGCGATCCGACCATCAAGGTCGACCACAACAACAGCTGAGGCTGAAACCAAAACGGCCGCCTCCTGTGAGGCGGCCGTCGCGTTTGCGGGCGATGCAGCGGTGACGATTTGATCGTCGCCCCGCATACTGGCGCGCAGTTGGCTATGCTGCTGACAGCATGACGCTGTTCATTTGTGAGGGATGCTCAATGTTTTACGTGCAACGCGATGCGCAAGGCCAGTTGATTCGCGTGGAAGCTGCGGCGTACGCCGAGGCCACGGAAACGCTGCCCGCCGATAACCATGAAATTCAGGCGTGGTACGCCAACGAAGCCGTGGAAAACAGCCTCAAACAGCTCAAGCAGAGCGACTTTGAAATGATTCGGGTACTCGACGACCTGATTCAGGTGCTGACCCAGAAAGGCGTGATCCGCGTCACCGACCTGCCGGCGGCGGCCCAGGCCAAACTGATGGACCGCACCCAGGCGCGTGAAGCGCTGGGCGGGTTGAGCCAGTTGATCGATGAGGATGAAGGCGGGTTGATCTGATCCTGGATCTTCACCGACTGGACTGGCCCTTTCGCGAGCAGGCTCGCTCCGACACTGGAATGCATTCCAAATGTGGGAGCGAGCCTGCTCGCGAAGGCGGCATCACTGAAGACAAGTTACTTCCAGGGCTTCGGCTCACCGAGCAACTGCCCCTGCACGCCATACAGGCCCATCTCGCGAATCACCGATAACTCCCCTTCCGTCTCGACCCGTTCGGCAATAAGCGGCAGATCGATGCTGTGCGCCGCGCGCTGAATCGCTTCGATGAACAGGCGCTTGTCGCTCTCCTGATCGATCGCGCGGATGTAGCTGCCATCGATCTTCAAGTACGCCAGACCCAACCGCGCCAGATTGCCGATCATGCTGAAGCGCCCGCCGAAGCGCTGCAGGCTCAGCGAGAAACCGAGCTCGCGCAGGCGTCGGGTCAACTGCTCCAGCACTGCCTGTTCAGGCAATTGCTCCTCACCGATTTCCAGCGTCAGCCGCGCGCCGAGATTGGAATGCGCGCGCAGAATCTCGAAGACTTTGTTCAGCGCCTGCGGGTCGGCCAGCGTTGCCGAGGACAGGTTCAGCGCCAGCGAATCCTCGTGCCCTTTCATCTGCTCGAACACGCGTTCAAGCATCAGCCGATCGAGCCGTGCGGTCCAGCCGAAGCGCTCCAGCCAAGGCAGGAAGCGTCCGGCGGGAATGGTCTGGCCCTGGCCGTCGAGCAGGCGTGACAGCACCTTGTAATGCAGCACCAGTTGCGTGTCCTGCGCAGCGACCACCGGCTGGAAGTACAGCTCGAAACGCTGCTGACTCAAGGCCTGATCCAGCAGTCGATGCCAGGCGTGATGATCGTCACCGACCTCCGCCACCAGACTCTGATCGATGCACGCCCAATTCTGCTCGCCCTGTCCTTCGGCCTGTGCGAGCGCCTGATCGCCCAGGGTCAGCACCGCTTGTGGTGAATCACCATGGGCAAACGGCGCCAGCCCGATGGAAGCCACCGCCGGCACATCGGTCGCGCCAGTGGCGTGCAGGCTGCTCAAGGCGTTGTCGAGATTCTGCGCCAACTGTAATGCTTCCTCGCGCACCAGCCCGGGGGCGAGCACGGCGAATTCACCGCCGCGAATACGCGTTACCAAGTCTTGGGTTTGCGGGTATCTGGCGCACTCGCGGGTCAGTTGCTCGCCGACGGCCTTGAGCAACTGATCAGTGCGCTGGCCGCCGAGACGCTGATTGAGCCCCGCCAGATCCTTGACCCGCAACAGCAGCAGATAACCGGAACTGGCCTGCTCCGGGTTGCTCACGCGGTTGTTCAGTTGCATCTCGAAATAGCGGCGATTGGCCAGGCCTGTGAGGTTGTCCTGATAAGACTCGGTACGCAGTTTTTCACTGCGCTCGGCCTGCTCCTGGAACAGGGTCTTGAGCTTCTCGACCATCTGATTCATCGCCTGCACCACGCGACGCAATTCAGGCGTGCGCGGCAGATCCGGCAGGCTGAGAAACTCGCGGCGGGCAATCGCATGGGACTGCTGGACCATGTAATCGAGGGGCTTCAACTGCCGACGCAGCAACAGCGCGCCGAGCACCGCGCTCAATGTACCGCAGATCAGCAACCAGCCAAGGCTGCCCAGCGCGCTCTGCCACAGCTTGGCCACGGCGAACATCGGATGGCTGATCACCTCGACCCGCGCCGCCTGCTCCCAGCCACGGCTGACCAGCGCATCGCCACCGGCCGGCTCGAGGCCGATCAGTTTGACGAACCAGTCCGGCACATTGCTCACCGCCGGCGTGCCAGTGCGCTCGACGATGGTCTGGTCGGTCTTCACGTCGACGATGCGGATGCTCGCGTAATAACCGCTGTCGAAGATCGAGCTGACCAGCAGCTCGACCATCGCCGGGTCGTCGATATTCGGCGTCAGCGACAACGCCAGCGCCGTCGCCGCGTCCTGCGCATGGGAGCGCAACTGGTTGACGTACTGGGTGCGCGAGCTCTCCAGACTGACCATGAAGCTGCCGGTGAAGGCCACGACCAGGAACAGACAGATAGCGATCAACAGCTGTTTGAACAAAGACATCTGAGCGCGTGCTCCTAGTTAATCGTCTCGACCGGAAAACCTTCGGCCTGCATTTTTTTCAGCACATCCTGCCAGCGCGACAGGCGTTTGGTGTCGCCGACCTTTTTATTGCCCTTGGCGCCCGGCAAATACAGGCCTTCGGCATTGAAAGAGTAGACCGGCAGCAAATCGGTCCGCTGCGACGCCGGCTGGATCGGATCGATCAGGCTGTCGAGCACCAGCGGCATGGCATCGGGGGTCGCATAGTACGTCAACACCATGTGCGCGCGGTTCTGGCGCAGCGCCTTGACGTAGGTGATGCGCAGCTTGTCACTGGAAACGCCGAGATGACGCAGGCTGAAATACTTGGCGATGGCGTAGTCTTCGCAGTCACCGGCGCCCTTCCACAGCGCTTCGATCGGGGTTTCCCAATAATCCACTTCGCGCCACAGATCGATGTCTTCGACGTAACGCACCTGCTTGTTGAAGAACAGGTTAACGACTTTGAGCTTGTCCATCTCACTGGCCTGCTTCTGCGTCGCCAGCAGATTCTGCCAGGCATCGATGCGCTGCTGCCCGGCGCCCAGTGGCCCATAGAGAGCAGCGGCCTTGCGGCTGATCGCGGAAAAATCCCAATCGGCGTGCAGACCGCCCAGCATGACGCCGGCCAGCAGCAATGCGCAGCCAAGCCAGCGCAAGGTCCGAGGGATCGCGAAACGTACCGCCACTGCAGGTTCCAGGAGGACAGAAAGGAAGCGTTTGATGGTGAAGCTTAGCCCGGCAAAAAACAATGGCACCGTGAGATCATCGAACACGCGCTAGACTTGAGATTGCAGCGTTATATTTTACAAGGTTTGACAACCTGTAGAGCAATCACTAGTGTCATTTGGATCCAAATATTGCGACCTACAGGGTGTGTTGTCGTGACTCAGAAGCCCAAACCGCTGCACAGCATCAAAGTCGAAGGACCGATTCCTGCGCATCTGGCCCGGTCCGTCATTGAAGAAACGCTACGCTCAGCCATCCTCGACGGGCGCTTGCCCTGCGGCACTGCACTCCGCCAGCAGGATCTGGCCGATCTGTTCGGGGTCAGTCGCATGCCGGTGCGCGAGGCCTTGCGCCAGCTCGAAGCGCAGGAGCTGCTCAGCGTCACCACGCACAAAGGCGCCGTGGTCGCGCCGCTGATCCAGGGCGATGCCACCGAAACCTACGAATTGCGCATTCTGCTCGAATCCGAGGCATTGCGGCAGTCGATTCCGTTGCTGACCGACGCCGAGCATCAACTCGCTGCCGGTTATATCGATGAGCTTGAAGCGCAACACGACTACAACGAGATCGGCCGTCTCAACCGTCTGTTCCACATGGCTTTGTACAGCAAGGCGCCGAACCAGCGACTGCTGCGCCTGGTGGAGGATGGCCTGAATGAAGAAGAGCGCTTTCTGCGCTTCAATCTGGAGGCGATGGGCTTGGGTACTCTGTCCCAGGATGACCACCGTGCCATGCTCCAGGCCGTGATCGAGAAGAACGTCCCTCGTTCGCTCGAATTGCTTGAGCAGCACCTCAACCGTGGCGTAGAGGTGATCGCCCGCTATCTCGCTACTCCCGCGGCACAGAAGCGCCACACCTCACGCTGATATCCCGCAGCTCGAATAATCCCCTTACAAATCTTCGCGACCGCTCTGCTGCCGGCTCTGGCAGCGGATCGGCGTGCGCTTTTGCCCGCCTTGCCCTGACCGGCGCTTTTTTTGCACTCCACCAATGACCAATCGGTAATAGCCCTGACGGCAATTTACCCGCACTCTTCAAGCGCCAACCCTATAGAACGGGGACGCGCCGCCCTGACGGCACAGTCCCCGCAACAGGAACCTACGGAAGGAGCCTTGTCACGGGAAACAGGAAGTCCTGGCGCCGGTCCCGGCCAACTTTCGCCCCTATGAATTCAACCAATCTCCTTATTTGAAAGTTGCTTCGAGTGAGGCATTCACTCTTGTTCATCAATTTTGGCCGTTATTAGCCGAAAGGAGTAACTACGCTCAAATAAAACTCAATTTAATAGTTTTATCGGCAACTCTCATACTTGAGAAAAAGCCAACTTGAAATAATTGAAAATAAACTTGTTAAATGCTTTTGCCCTGTATTAGCTTTCTATCGCCAGGTTTGAACTTCGCTGTTCAGCGCGGCATACCTCACGTACCAAACGCAGCAACCGTGGCGCCGCAACGATGCCACATCGCAAGCAAGGCTTTGCCCGGATAACTTTCCATACAACTTGCTCAACCGCTTACAGCAACTGAAAGAACTGTGCATTTCATATCAATGATAAAGGACATCATGATGCCCACTAAGCAGCAACTCGCCCAGAAGAAAGCCGAACTGAGTATTCACCCGATCTTTTCCGAGATTACTTCGTTATCGGTATTACGCCGTTTCATGGAAACCCATGTATTTGCCGTATGGGACTTCATGTCGCTGACCAAGCGCCTGCAACAGGAACTGACCTGCACGCGTTTACCCTGGTTGCCGCCGCGCGATCCCCACGCGGCGCGGTTGATCAACGAGATTGTGCTGGGCGAGGAATCCGATGATCGCCTCGATGCCGGCCACTACAGCCACTTCGAGTTGTACCTGGATGCGATGCGCGAAATCGGCGCGAGCACCACGGCGGTAGAGCGTTTCGTCGCATTACAGCAGGAAGGTGTGAATTATGACGTCGCGTTGCAGAGCGTCGACGTCGACCCGGCGGCGGCGCAGTTTGTCCGCGATACCTTGCGCGTCGCCCTGGAAGCGCCGGGACACAGCGTTGCCGCCGCGTTCCTGCACGGTCGCGAGAGCGTCATTCCGACGATGTTCCAGCGCATTCTCGATGACTGGGGCATCGGCATCGAACAGGCACCAACCTTCCGTTACTACCTGCAACGGCATATCGAAGTCGATTCCGAAGATCACGGTCCCGCCGCCGAGCAGTTGCTGGAGCGTCTGGTCGACGGCGATCCGCAGCGCGCAGCTGAAGTCTACGCCAGCGCCATCGCCGCCGTGGAAAGCCGCATCGCCTTGTGGGACGGGCTGCGCTTGAGCATGAATGCAAAAGTTGCCGAGGTGGCCCAATGAACGCCGCCGACTATCAATCCTTCGCTGATGCCTGGGAAAGCCGCGCGACCATCCGCACTCGTCCGCGCCGGGTGCTGGAAGACGATCAGCGCCTGATCTACCCACTCAGCCGTCAGCCGCTGGTGCTCAGCGAAACCTTCCTGCGTGAATGCCCGCAGCAGCGCGATTTCGCGTTGGTGCAGACGTTGTACAAATTCATCAACGACGTAGTGATTTTCGAGACGGAAATCGTCGACAAGACCGCCCGCAGCATTGCCAAGAATCGCTTCGCCGTGGCTTTCCCTTTTGCCTGTCGCTATGACGCGATGACCGTGGTGGTCGATGAGGATTACCACGCGCTGGTGGCCATGGATTTCATGCAGCAAACGGTGGCGCTGACCGGCATCGAACCGATTCTGTTGCCCGACGAAATCGAACTGAGCCGGGCAATTCCCGCTGCTGTCGCGCTGGCGCCGGAACACCTGCGCAGCGCGGTGGAATTGATCTGCGTGGCGATCGCCGAAAACACCGTGACCGGTGATGTCGCGGCGTTCGCCCGCGACGATTCGGTCAAGCCGTCGATCAAAGGCCTGATGGCCGACCACTTGCTCGACGAGGGGCGCCACTCGAGCTTCTGGGCACGGATGGTGCGCATCTATTGGCACACCGCCAGCGACGCGGACCGCGAAACCATCGCGCAGATTCTGCCGGTGTTCATCGGCCATTACCTGACCAACGACATCCAGAAATCCTTCGACCTGCGCCTGATCGATGCGCTGTCAGTCGACGAAACCACGCGGCGTTCACTGCGCGAGGAGATCGCTGGATTCGCCTTTCCGATCAACCGCCATCACCCGCTGGTGGGCAACATCGTCAGGTTTTTCCACAACAGTTCGCTGCTCGACACACCGTCCGTGCAGCACGCGCTGCGCGACTATCTGGTTTGAGGAGGCCGACATGAAACGTCTCGATATTGTGCTCACCGGTGCCAGTCAGGCGATGACTGATCTGGCTCAGGAACTCGAACAGCACGGCCACGCAGTGACCCGCAGCGGCGCCACTCAAGCGGCGGTGGATCTGATCATCGACGATGGCTTTATCGCTGCCGGCGACTTCTGCGCCATCCCGCATCTGCACCTGCGCCTGGGTGTCGCCGCGCAAGAGCATGGCGGCCTGCCGACCCTCGACTTGCTGTGCTTTCTCGGCTCGTCGCTGATCAGCCGTGTGCCGATCGGCGATGAGCCGTCCGGCAACGGTCAGTCGCTACGCCAACGAGCGCTCGCCCATGTGGTCGACGAAGTGGCGTTGCTGGTCAGCCGCTTTTCCCGCGATGCCGATTATTTGAGGCATGCCCCGGTCCTCAAAGCGCCGGATTTCGAACGCCTGGAAGATCTGCTGTTTCTCGACAAACTGGCGTATGTCCACCGTCTCAACGACACGGCAAATCCGGCGCTGCTGGAGCAGGCGCAAATCCCGCTGATCGAGCGTCTGCAACGAAGCCTGATCGAGCATGCCGAACGACCGGCGCTGCACCTCGGCGGACAGTCCATCAGCTACCGCCAATTGCACGCCCACAGCCGGGCGATCCAGCAGCGGTTGCTGCCCTTGCTCGAGCAACATCCGCAGCCGTGGATGGTCGCTGTCTGCCAAGGCAAAAGCCCGGCTCTGTTCGCCTCGATTCTGGCGATTCTCGACAGCGGCGCGGTGTACTTGCCGCTGGAGCCGAGCCATCCTTTGCAGCGCCAGCAATACATCCTGGAAAACGCCGGCGCGGTGTTGTTGCTTCACGATGGACAGCAGGCGCTCAGCGAGTCGATAGCGGGGCTGGATGTCAGTGACATCGAAGCGCCGAACGCCGATCTCGACCGGCCGCTGATGCAGCACCGCCCGGAGCTTGATGCGCCGTGCATGGCGCTCTACACCTCGGGTACCACCGGGCATCCGAAAGGCGTGCTGCTCAGCCAGGCCAATCTCGCCCATTTCACCGCGTGGTACGCCGACTACGTGCAGCTGCACGCCGAGAGTCGGGTGTTGCAGTTCTCTTCGCTGAGCTTCGATTCTTCGCTGATCGACATCTTCCCCAGCCTGCTCGCAGGGGCGGAACTCGTCGTGCCCGACGACACCCAGCGCCGCGATCCTTTGCAGCTGATTGCGCTGATTCGCCGGCGGCAACTGACCCACGCCTTCCTGCCACCGGCGCTGTTGAGCATCCTGCCGCTGGAACAACTGGAGGGCGTTCAGGTGATGACCGGCGGTGATGTCTGCGAGCCGTACGTCATCGAGCAATTGACCCGTCAAGGCACCCTGCACAACCTGTATGGCCCGACCGAAGCCACCGTGCTGATCACCGCGCGCCAGCTCAAACCGGGCGACAGCAACCGCACGCTGGGAGGGCCGATCGCCAACAGTCGGGTGCTGATTCTCGACGACGATCTGCAACCGGTGCCCGATCAAACCGTCGGTGAGCTGTTCATCGTCGGCCCCGGTGTCTGCCTCGGTTACCTGAACAATCCGCAGCAGACCGCCGAGCGTTATCTGAACCTGTCACTGCCCGGCGGCGAAACCGTGCGCGCCTACCGCAGCGGCGACATGGCCAAGTGGGGCGAGCACGGTATCGAGCTGTGCGGGCGGCGCGACAATCAGGTGAAAATCCGTGGCTTTCGCGTCGAGCCGGAAGAGATCGAGCGCTGCCTGCGCGAGAGCCGCTTGTATCGGCAGATTGCCGTGGTCATCGACAATCAGCGGCGGATTCTGGCGTTCCTCGCCCAGCCACAGACCGAGACTGCCCGGTACGAACTGAAAGCCCACGCCCGGCAGTTTCTGCCGGACTACATGCAACCGGGAGCGTGGACCGAACTGGCGCAGATGCCATTCGCCAGTAACGGCAAAATCGATCGCAAGGCGCTGTTGGCATTGCCGGTGACGGTGCAGGACAGCGCCGCGAAATGCCTGCCGGCCAATGCTGACGAAGCGCTGCTGTTGGAGATCTGGGCAGAATTGCTGGAACTGCCGACCAGCGACATTTCCACTGACGAAAGCTTCTTCAATCTCGGCGGTCATTCGATTCTGCTGTCGCGGATGTTGCTGCGCTTGCGTGAGGAATTCGGCCGAAGCATTTCGATCAATCGCTTCATCGAACTGCCCACGATCACCAAACTGGCGACGCTGGTGCGCGGCACCGATGACAGCGCCGTGCTCAGCGCTCAGGCCATGGCCGACGTCGATCGCGCGCTGGACATCGAACCGCTGCCGATCAGCCGCATGGGCGATGTGCACAAGGTCATCGTCACCGGTGCCAACAGTTTTGTCGGCGTGCACATCGTCGAAGCGCTGCTCGGTTGGGGCGCCAGCGAAGTGGCCTGTCTGGTGCGTGATAGCGCCGGGCAAACGGCGGCGCAACGCTTCGTCCAAGCGTTGCGCGAAAACCGTCTCGAGCATCTCGACCTCAGCCGCGTGCGAGTCTATGCGGCGGACCTCAGTCGCCCGCAACTGGGCCTGGGCGATGAGGATTATCAGCACCTGGATCGCGAGTTCGGCGCGCTGGTGCACAACGCTGCCAACGTCAACCACGTGCTCGATTACGAGTCCCTGGCGGCGGACAACGTAGAGCCGATCTTTGCCCTGCTGAAGCTATGCGAAGGGCAGCGCAAAAAGGTCTTCAACTTCGTCTCGACGCTGTCGGCATCCAGCACCGTGGATGATGCCGGTCGGGTGCTGGAACTGCCCGCCGCCGCGACGCCGCCGATCTACATTCGCAACGGCTACAACCTGTCGAAGTGGGTCGGCGAACGCATCCTTGAACGAGCGCGCGAGCGCGGTGTACGGGTCAATCTTTATCGCCCCGGCAACATAAGCTTCAACAGCCTCAGCGGCGTTTGCCAGCCACATAAAAATCGCTTGATGCTGATGCTCAAAGGCTCGATCCAGCTCGGTCAGGTGCCGGCCTTTGCGCTGAATTTCGACCTGATGCCGGTGGACTTTCTCGCCCGCTTCATCGCCTTCCATGCCAGCCGTTATTCAGCGGATCGCGCGGTGTTCAACCTGCACAACCCCGAGCCGCTGAGCTGGGAGGCTTATGTCGCTTCGTTCCGCGAAACCGGCAGCGAGTTTTCGCTGGTCAGCGTCGCCGACTGGCAGCAGCAATTGAACCGGGTCGACGCCGACAACGCGCTGTTTGGCGTGCTCGGTTTCTACCTAAATGGTTTCGAAGAAGACATCGGCGACATCTCGCTGATCGGCCACGCCAACGCCGCGGCCGGCGTGCAGCAGATGGGCGCGCACTACCCGCAGAAATCCCCGGCGCTGCTACGTCGCGGCTGCGACTACTTGAAAGAAATCAACTTCATCTGACTCATCCACAAGGAGCAATACCATGAGCAATCTGCAACCCGACACCCTGATCAAAAACCCGCAAGGCTGCCACGTTGTGTCGTCGGTGGAAGTGCCGGCGGACGCGGCGCAAGTCTGGGCGGTGGTCGGCAATTTCGCCGGCTTCAATCACTTCATTCCGGCGCTGTCGCACACCGAAATGACCGGCGAGGGCGTGTCATCGCTGCGCAAGAAAATCTTCAAGGACGGCAACGTCGTGGTCGAACAACTCAACTCCCGCGATGAACAGGCGCGGCGCATGACCTGGACGACGATTTACAACACGTTGGGGGTGGCGAACCTGTGGGCGGCGATGCAGGTGGAGTCGCTGAGCGCAGGGAAGTCGCGAGCGACCTGGACGATCATTGCCGAACCGGCGTCGGGCGGTGAGGAGGCGCTGCCGGGGTTCAAGGATTTCGTGCAGGGGTTTGCCGATGATGCGATGGGCAATGTGCTGAAGCTGTTTGTTTAAGGCATCGGTTCGGCGGTGATTGAACCGCCGCTATCGCGAGCAGGCTCGCTCCCACATTTGGGATGCATTTCCCTGTGGGAGCGAGCCTGCTCGCGAAGAACGATAACGCGGTCTGCGATCTGTGAATCAGATCTTGAAACTGTCGACCAACTGCTTCAACCGGTTCGCCTGCTGCGACAACGCATCACAATCCTTCAACGTTTCGTTGAGGTTGGCCACGCTCTGCTGGTTCAACAGGTTGATCTGGTTGACGTCGACGTTGAGGGTTTCCACCACCGCCGTCTGCTCTTCAGTCGCCGCTGCAACCGATTGGTTCATGCCGTCGATTTCGCCGATGCGCTGGGTCACGCTGACCAGGCGCAAACCGGCCTGATTCGCCACTTCCACGCTCTGCTCGCTGGACGCCTGGCTGGCGTTCATCGTGCTCACCGCTTCGCGCGAGCCGACCTGCAGCGAGGTGATCATCTTGTGGATTTCTTCCGCCGATTCCTGGGTGCGGTGCGCAAGGTTGCGCACCTCATCGGCGACCACGGCAAAACCGCGCCCGGCCTCACCGGCACGCGCGGCCTCGATGGCAGCGTTGAGCGCCAGCAGGTTGGTCTGCTGCGAGATGCCTTTGATCACATCGAGAATGTGGCCAATGTTGTCGGTGCTCGCGTTCAGGGTTTCGATCTGCGTGCACGACAGGCTGATCTTCTGCGACAGCTCGGTCATCGCCTGAATGGTCTGCTCGACCACCTGACGACCATCATCGGCCTGCTCGGAAGCGCCACTGGCGTGCTGCGAAGCATCCGCCGCGTTGCGCGCGATCTCCTGAGTGGCGGCGCCCAGCTGATTGATCGCCGCCGCGACGCTGTTGGTGCGCGCACTTTGCTCGTCGGAACCGACGATCGAAGCGTTGGACGAAGCCATCACCCGTTGCGACAGGTCATGTACGTGACGGGTCGCCGACGACACTTCGGAAATCGATGCGTGGATCCGTTCAACGAACTGGTTGAATGCGCTGCCCAATTCACCGAACTCGTCTTTGCTCTCGACCACCAGACGCCGCGTCAGGTCGCCTTCGCCCTGGGCAATGTCTTTCATCGCGCGACCCATCGTGGTCAGCGGACGCATCAACACGTTGATCAACAGGCTCAGCAGCAATGCAATTGCCGCGACCGCGACAAACATGGCGATCAACGCCGAGGTGCGGAATTGGCTGAGTGCGGCGTAGGCCTTGTCGTGATCGATCGACAGACCGATGTACCACTGCGCATTCGGCAGATCGCTGACCGGGGTGAACGAGAGAATGCGTTCCTGGCCGTTGAGCACAACGTTCTGATTGCCCTTCTCAATACGCACGCTGGCGTTCGGGTAGATGTCCTTGAGGTTCTTCATCACCTGATCTTTATCCGGGCTGACGATCACCTGACCGTCGGCACTGACTAGAAATGCATGGCCGAGGCCACCGAAATCCACTGAGTTGATGATCTTCACCAGGGTTTCGAGGCTTAGGTCTCCACCGACCACACCGAGCAGTTCGCCGTCCTTTTTCACCGGCATGGCGATGGTCACCACCAAACCACCGACGGCCGCCATGTACGGCGGGGTCAGCATGGTTTTATCGGCGGCCACGGCCTGCTTGTACCAAGGGCGCTGACGCGGATCGTAACCGTCCGGCATCTTCGCATCGGGACGCTGGGTGAAGACACCGTTGGCCTGCCCGACATAAGTGAACTGAAAGTTCGACGTGAAGGCCGGTTGATCGACAAGGCCGGGGAGGTCGGCAGTTCTGCCTTGATGGGCAACGTTCTGCGCGAGGTTTTCCAGCACCAGAATGCGCCCGCTCATCCAGTTCTGCACGCTGCTGGCGGTGAGGTCACCGGCCTGTTGCACGGAGGACTGCAGGTTCTGGCGAATGGTGTTTCGCTGCAGATAATCGTTGTAGAGCGTGAACAATGCGAACGCCAGGACGACGACGCCCGAAGCGGCAAGGAGGATTTTATGGCTGAACTTGAGATTCATTTCATGGGACTTCTTATGCCAAAAGTGGGGATGCGTTTCCGGATGCAACATTCCATGTACGACGCAGGCAGCGTTCTTCTGGCCGCTCTACTTTGGTGCACGCATTTCTCAACAGTCTGTCGGCCAGCGGCGGAGAAATCTTAGGGGCGCGTGAGAAATGGACGGGGTTTGTGCAGGATTCCCGCCGAACGGCGTGCCAGAGCGGCTGCGAGGGAATTTTTCGCATCGACATGGGGGCGACAGTTGCAAAATCTGTAACCCTTGATGACAATGCGACTAATTATCATTTGTGACGTTCGGGCTGGCGTGGTCATGTCTTCACCTGAGTTGGTCGTACAGGCGCTTTACGGTAGTCATCACGGCTGGCTCAACGCTTGGCTGCGCGCGCGGCTGGGCAACGCAGCGGATGCAGCGGATCTGGCTCAGGACACTTTCCTGCGCCTGCTGCAACGCACCGAACGCCTCGAACTGAAAGCGCCCCGAGCTTTCTTGCGAACCATCGCGCGCGGTCTGGTGATCGATCATTGGCGCCGCGAGGAAATCGAGCGGGCCTATCTGGAGACCATTGCTCACTTGCCTGAAGGCGAAGTACCTGACGCCGAATCGCGCGCGTTGGTGCTGGAACTACTGGAAAGCATTGCGCGCATGCTTGAAGGACTGAAGCCGAAAGTGCGTCAGGCATTTCTCTTGGCGCAGTGCGAAGGGTTAACGCATAAACAGATCGCCGAGCAGTTGGGCGTGTCGGTACGTTCTGTGGAACGCTACGTCGCCGATGCGCTGTATCACTGCTATGTGTTGCGGTATGAAAACTGATGCCTGTGGATAACCTCTCACTCGCTCGCCGCGTCGAACCGCGCCAACAGGTGGTCAAGCAAGCGATTCACTGGCTGCTGCGGCTGCGTAATAACCACGGCAATTCGCGGCTGACTCGCCAATGCGAGCAGTGGCGCGCCGAGCATCACGAACACGAAATCGCCTGGCAGCGGGTGCAGTCGCTGCAAGCCGAATTGAGTTCCAGTCTGCGCGCCGTGCCGGGTGCGCAGGTCGCTTTCAACACCTTGGAAAACAGTGCGCAGGGGCTGGGCCGACGCCAGGCCTTGAAGTTGTTGTCGGGCGCGCTGTTGGTGGGCTCCGCCGCGTGGCTGGCCAAGGACAGCGCCGCCTGGCAGCAATGGAGTGCCGACTACGCGACGGCGACCGGCGAACGGCGCGGTTTCCAGTTGCCAGACGGCACGCGCATCGAACTGAACACCGCCAGCGCCGTGGATCTGGAGTACACCACGCAGCAGCGCCTGATCAAACTGACCCGTGGCGAGATCATCGTTACCTGCGGCGGCGCTGACGAAGGCGCGGCGGCCGATCGACCGCTGCGCGTACAGAATCGCCACGGCAGTTATGCGCCGGTCGATGCGCGTTTCATTTTGCGTCAGGACGATCAGTGCACGCGGCTCAGCGTTACTCGTGGCCGGGTGTTGGTTCGCGCTGGCGGTCTTTCCCTCGAAGCACTCGCCGGGCAGAGTTTTCTGGTCGATCAAAGCGGTTTGCGCGCAGCGCCGACGCCAGATATGGATGCGGGCGCCTGGCTCGACGGTTTGATTGTCACGCGCAATATGCGGCTGGGTGACTTCCTCGCTGAAGTCGGCCGTTATCGCCCGGGTTATCTCAATTGTTCGGCGGAGATCGCAGACCTGCGCCTTTCTGGGGTGTTCCGTCTGGAGGACACCGACAGGCTGCTGGCGGTCCTGCCGCAGACGCTGCCGGTGCAATTGCGTTATCGCACCCGCTGGTGGGTGACCCTGGAACGTGCAGTGTGATTATTTTTGGCGGGTTTTCGCAGGCAGTCCGGCTTAGTCAGTAAGCACTTCAACTCAGCCCCCGCGACTGCCTACGGAAATCCACAATGACTGTCCGCGCCACTTGTAAGAACCCTCTGAATTTCACTGCAGAATCGACACTACTGCGCCATGCGGTTCGCGCGGCACTGCTGACCACCGCGCTGGGCGTCAGCGTGTTACCGAGCCTGAGTCTGGCCGCCAACACCGGCACCGAGATCAGCCACCGCTACAACATTGCTGCCGGGCCATTGGGCGAGGCGTTGAATCAGTTTGCCCGGCAGGCCGGCATCACCTTGGCGATGACGCCGCAACAGACTCAAGGTCAGCAATCCCCCGGCGTGCAGGGTGAATATTCGACCGATCAGGCCTTGAGCCATTTGCTCGGCGGTTCCGGACTGGAAGCCGTCAGTCAGGACGGCAGCAGTTACATTCTTCGCCCACTCGCTGAAAGCGAAGCACTGGCCTTGCCGACCACCGATATCAAAGGCTTCGCCCTCGGCAACGCGCTGGGCAGCATGGCCGGCTACAACGCCACGCACAGCCAGATCGCCACCAAGACCAGTACCGCCCTGCTGGAGACTTCGCAAAGCGTGTCCGTGGTCACACGTGAGCAGATGGATGACCAGGGCTCACAAACTGTCTCGCAAGCGATGCGTTACGCCCCGGGCGTGCTGACCAATCCGTACGGCGCCACGCACCGTTACGACTATGTAGCGATGCGTGGCTTCAACGACGGCTCGGTGGACAACATCTATCTCGACGGCCTCAAGTCGATGGGTGACAGCGGCACTTACAGCACCATGCAGGTCGATCCATATTTCCTCGAGCGTGTGGACATTCTCAAAGGCCCGTCGTCCGTGCTGTACGGACGTAGCTCGCCCGGCGGTCTGGTCGCGCTGACCAGCAAAAAGCCGTTGTACGAGGCTTATCATCAGGTTCAGGCCACAGTAGGGACGCAAGGCCAGCGCGGAGTTGGGTTTGACTTCAGCGGTCCGGTCGATGACGACAAGCGCATTGCCTATCGTCTGACCGGATTGAGCGATCAGTCCGACACGCAATTCGATCACAACAAGGAAAAACGCTTCGCCCTCGCGCCGACGTTGAGCATCGATTTCAGCGAAGACACCTCGCTGACCCTGCAGGCCTACCTGCAACACGATCCGGACGGTGGCTACCACGGCGGCGTTCCGGCGGACGGCACGATCCATCAGCGCAATGGCGAGCGCATCTCGCCGCGCTTCTTCGAGGGCGAGCCGGGGATCGACGGCTACTCCCGTGACCAGCAATCGTTCGGCTATCAGTTCGAACATCGCTTCAACGATGTCTTCACCGCCCGGCAGAACTTCCGCTATCTCGATTCCAAAGTGAACATGGATCAGGTCTACGCCTATGGCTGGACCACCCCGACCAGCAATGAACTCAACCGTTATTACACCGGCGGTGACGAGCGCCTGCATGCGTTTATCGTCGACAACATGCTGCAGGCCGAATTCTTCACCGGCGCGACCAAGCACACGGTGCTGGTGGGCGCGGATTATCAGCGGCGTAAAACGGTGGTCGACTGGACCAGCGGTGGACTGGCGCCGATCAATGCGTTCAATCCGGTGTATGGCAATTCGGCGATCGAAATGTACGGCGACACCAGCTATCTGCGTCGGCTGGAGCAGACCGGTGTGTATCTGCAAGACCTGATCGAAATGGACAAGTGGCGCTTCTCGCTGGGCCTGCGTCAGGACTGGGTGGAGACATCCGATGAAAACCGTATTGCCGAAGCGGGGCGCCCGGTTGATACAGAGATCAATGATCGCCGCACGAAACTCACTGGGCGCGCCGGCGCTTTATACCTGTTTGATAACGGTCTGGCGCCATACATCAGCTACTCCGAGTCGTTTAACCCGAACTCCTATGCAGACAGCGCCGGCAATCCACTGGCCCCCACCGATGGCACGCAGTGGGAAGTCGGTTTGAAGTACCAGCCGCCGGGCACCGACAACCTGTTCACCGCCTCGCTATTCCGCATCGACCAGAAAAACCTCGCCACCAAACTGCCCCAGGAAAACTTCTATCGCGCGGTCGGCGCTGTGCGCTCGCAGGGTCTGGAGCTGGAAGCGCACATGCAACTGACCGACAACTTCAAGGTGCTCGGCAGTTACACCTTCACTGACATCGAATATTCGAAATCGATGATCAGTACCTTGAGTACGCCGACCGATGTCATCGAGAACAAGGGTAACTCGCCGACTCAGGCGCCGCGACACATGGCCTCGCTGTGGGCTGACTACAAGTTCGACAGCGCCGCACTCGATGGGCTGCGCTTGGGCGGTGGGGTGCGCTATGTCGGCTACAGCTGGGCCGATGCGGAGAACACGATGAAGGTGCCGTCTTACACGCTGTTCGACGCCTCGATTGGTTATGACCTGGGCAAGATTGGTTTGAAGGGTGTTGATGTTCGGCTCAATGCAAACAACCTGACCAATGAATCCTATGTCGCGTCCTGCGCCAGTCTGAACTTCTGCTACATGGGCGAAGAACGCAACGTAGCGGCGACCGTCAGCTATCAGTTCTAAAGCATTGTTCTGTGCATAAAAAAGCCAGCCCCTGCTGTCAGGGGCTGGCTTTGTCGTTTATTCGGGGTGTCTTGCATGCGTGCGTTTCTGGTTTTGTTGCATCGTTATATGGGCTTGGCTACTGCTGTGTTTCTTGTGTTGGCGGGCCTCACAGGCAGTGTACTGGCGTTCAATCATGAACTGGATGAGTGGCTGAACCCGCAGTTCTATGAGGCGACTTCACAGGGTGAGCGCTTGCCGCCGGGCGCGTTGGTAGATGCGGTGCAGACTGCGCATCCGAAATTGCAAGTCTGGTACATGGAGTATCCGCAGGAGGCGGGGCATACGGCGCTGCTGGCGGCAGTTCCACGCAATGATCCAGCAACGGGTCAGCCGTTCAATGAACGTAATCAGGTGTTTTATCTGGATCCGGTGAGTGCGGAGCACAAAGGCGCGCGTTACTGGGGCGAATGCTGCTTTCAGCGGGAGAACTTCATCCCGTTCATTCTGGAGTTTCACTACAACCTGACATTGCCCGGTAACTGGGGATTGCTGTTGATGGGTGGGGTGGCCATCGCGTGGGTGATCGACTGCTTTATAGCATTGTGGCTGACCTTGCCGCGCGGCAAGCCCTTCTGGAAGAAGTGGGCGACTGCGTGGAAGGTGAAAGGCGGGCATGCCTACCGTTTGAACTTCGATCTACATCGCGCCGGCGGATTGTGGTTGTGGCTACTGTTGTTACCGATCGCCGTCAGCAGCGTGGCGATGAACTTGCCGAGCCAGGTGTTCAAGCCTGCGGTTTCGTTGTTTTCGCCAATCGAGCCGAGCGTTTATGAAGCCAGAGGACGAATGCCCGCTGATCAACTGGGGACGACACAGTTAAGTTATCAACAGGCGTACGAAAGGGCATTGCAGGAAGGGAAACGATTAGGACTGACGGCGGCAATCGGCGAGTTGTATTACAGCTTTGAGTACAACTTCTACGGCGCAGGGTTTGGACAGCACGATACGGACGCACACGGTAAATCCTGGTTGTTCTTTCACGGTACCGACGGACGCTTGTTAGGACAGGAAATCGCCGGACAGGGCACGCTGGGAGAGCAGTTCTATCGACTGCAGTTGCCGATACATGGGGGACGGATCATCGGGGTGACAGGGCAGGTAATGATCGCTGTATTGGGTGTGTTGATTGCGGGGCTGTCAGGGACGGGGGTATATATCTGGTGGCGCAAGTGGCAGGCAAGACGCAGCAGCAAGAATCGCAGAACGGCCTGATCGTTTATACACGCTTAAATGACAAAACCCCTGTCTGCGTTAGCAGACAGGGGTTTCGGAATTCAATCTTGACGATGACCTACTCTCACATGGGGAAACCCCACACTACCATCGGCGATACATCGTTTCACTTCTGAGTTCGGGATGGGATCAGGTGGTTCCAATGTTCTATGGTCGTCAAGAAATTCTTTATCTGGCCCGTCAACACGGTAACAGGCCAGCAAAAACAGGAACTTCTACTAAAACAAAACCCCAACTGCTTTCGCAATTGGGGTTTCGGAATTTAATCTTGACGATGACCTACTCTCACATGGGGAAACCCCACACTACCATCGGCGATGCATCGTTTCACTGCTGAGTTCGGGATGGGATCAGGTGGTTCCAACGCTCTATGGTCGTCAAGAAATTCGGGTACTGACTCGTGACCAGATGGCCTCGCTTCAGCAAATTGGGTATGTGACATCTGGTGTTTGTGCGTTTCGAACTTTCGGTTCGTTTCGTCTTCACACACCGCAATCTGGCGCCTTCTCAGGTCAGCAAATTGCTTGGGTGTTATATGGTCAAGCCTCACGGGCAATTAGTATTGGTTAGCTCAACGCCTCACAGCGCTTACACACCCAACCTATCAACGTCGTAGTCTTCGACGGCCCTTCAGGGAACTCAAGGTTCCAGTGAGATCTCATCTTGAGGCAAGTTTCCCGCTTAGATGCTTTCAGCGGTTATCTTTCCCGAACATAGCTACCCGGCAATGCCACTGGCGTGACAACCGGAACACCAGAGGTTCGTCCACTCCGGTCCTCTCGTACTAGGAGCAGCCCCTCTCAAATCTCAAACGTCCACGGCAGATAGGGACCGAACTGTCTCACGACGTTCTAAACCCAGCTCGCGTACCACTTTAAATGGCGAACAGCCATACCCTTGGGACCGGCTTCAGCCCCAGGATGTGATGAGCCGACATCGAGGTGCCAAACACCGCCGTCGATATGAACTCTTGGGCGGTATCAGCCTGTTATCCCCGGAGTACCTTTTATCCGTTGAGCGATGGCCCTTCCATACAGAACCACCGGATCACTAAGACCTACTTTCGTACCTGCTCGACGTGTCTGTCTCGCAGTCAAGCGCGCTTTTGCCTTTATACTCTACGACCGATTTCCGACCGGTCTGAGCGCACCTTCGTACTCCTCCGTTACTCTTTAGGAGGAGACCGCCCCAGTCAAACTACCCACCATACACTGTCCTCGATCCGGATAACGGACCTGAGTTAGAACCTCAAAGTTGCCAGGGTGGTATTTCAAGGATGGCTCCACGCGAACTGGCGTCCACGCTTCAAAGCCTCCCACCTATCCTACACAAGCAAATTCAAAGTCCAGTGCAAAGCTATAGTAAAGGTTCACGGGGTCTTTCCGTCTAGCCGCGGATACACTGCATCTTCACAGCGATTTCAATTTCACTGAGTCTCGGGTGGAGACAGCGCCGCCATCGTTACGCCATTCGTGCAGGTCGGAACTTACCCGACAAGGAATTTCGCTACCTTAGGACCGTTATAGTTACGGCCGCCGTTTACCGGGGCTTCGATCAAGAGCTTCGCGTTAGCTAACCCCATCAATTAACCTTCCGGCACCGGGCAGGCGTCACACCCTATACGTCCACTTTCGTGTTTGCAGAGTGCTGTGTTTTTAATAAACAGTCGCAGCGGCCTGGTATCTTCGACCGGCATGGGCTTAAGGAGCAAGTCCTTCACCCTCACCGGCGCACCTTCTCCCGAAGTTACGGTGCCATTTTGCCTAGTTCCTTCACCCGAGTTCTCTCAAGCGCCTTGGTATTCTCTACCCAACCACCTGTGTCGGTTTGGGGTACGGTTCCTGGTTACCTGAAGCTTAGAAGCTTTTCTTGGAAGCATGGCATCAACCACTTCGTCACCCAAAGGGTAACTCGTCATCAGCTCTCGGCCTTGAGATCCCGGATTTACCTAAGATCTCAGCCTACCACCTTAAACTTGGACAACCAACGCCAAGCTGGCCTAGCCTTCTCCGTCCCTCCATCGCAATAACCAGAAGTACAGGAATATTAACCTGTTTTCCATCGACTACGCTTTTCAGCCTCGCCTTAGGGACCGACTAACCCTGCGTCGATTAACGTTGCGCAGGAAACCTTGGTCTTTCGGCGTGGGTGTTTTTCACACCCATTGTCGTTACTCATGTCAGCATTCGCACTTCTGATACCTCCAGCAAGCTTCTCAACTCACCTTCACAGGCTTACAGAACGCTCCTCTACCGCATCATCCGAAGATGATACCCGTAGCTTCGGTGTATGGTTTGAGCCCCGTTACATCTTCCGCGCAGGCCGACTCGACTAGTGAGCTATTACGCTTTCTTTAAAGGGTGGCTGCTTCTAAGCCAACCTCCTAGCTGTCTAAGCCTTCCCACATCGTTTCCCACTTAACCATAACTTTGGGACCTTAGCTGACGGTCTGGGTTGTTTCCCTTTTCACGACGGACGTTAGCACCCGCCGTGTGTCTCCCATGCTCGGCACTTGTAGGTATTCGGAGTTTGCATCGGTTTGGTAAGTCGGGATGACCCCCTAGCCGAAACAGTGCTCTACCCCCTACAGTGATACATGAGGCGCTACCTAAATAGCTTTCGAGGAGAACCAGCTATCTCCGAGCTTGATTAGCCTTTCACTCCGATCCACAGGTCATCCGCTAACTTTTCAACGGTAGTCGGTTCGGTCCTCCAGTCAGTGTTACCTAACCTTCAACCTGCCCATGGATAGATCGCCCGGTTTCGGGTCTATTCCCAGCGACTAGACGCCCTATTAAGACTCGCTTTCGCTACGCCTCCCCTATTCGGTTAAGCTCGCCACTGAAAATAAGTCGCTGACCCATTATACAAAAGGTACGCAGTCACAGAACAAAGTCTGCTCCCACTGCTTGTACGCATACGGTTTCAGGATCTATTTCACTCCCCTCTCCGGGGTTCTTTTCGCCTTTCCCTCACGGTACTAGTTCACTATCGGTCAGTCAGTAGTATTTAGCCTTGGAGGATGGTCCCCCCATATTCAGACAAAGTTTCTCGTGCTCCGTCCTACTCGATTTCATGACTAAGAGATTTTCGCGTACAGGGCTATCACCCACTATGGCCGCACTTTCCAGAGCGTTCCGCTAATCTCAAAGCCACTTAAGGGCTAGTCCCCGTTCGCTCGCCACTACTAAGGGAATCTCGGTTGATTTCTTTTCCTCAGGGTACTTAGATGTTTCAGTTCCCCTGGTTCGCCTCTTGCACCTATGTATTCAGTACAAGATAACCATCTTATGATGGCTGGGTTCCCCCATTCAGACATCTCCGGATCAAAGTCTGTTTGCCGACTCCCCGAAGCTTTTCGCAGGCTACCACGTCTTTCATCGCCTCTGACTGCCAAGGCATCCACCGTATGCGCTTCTTCACTTGACCATATAACCCCAAGCAATCTGGTTATACTGTGAAGACGACATTCGCCGAAAATTCGAATTTCTCAACTAAGAGAACTCACAAATTTTACCTTAGCCTGATCTGTTACCAGTGAAAGTAACGTTCAGTCTATCTTTCTATCACATACCCAAATTTTTAAAGAACGATCTAATCAAAAGACTAGAAATCAATATTCAGTGCGAATATTCATTTCTAAACTCTCAAACTTCGAAGCAGTTTATGGTGGAGCCAAGCGGGATCGAACCGCTGACCTCCTGCGTGCAAGGCAGGCGCTCTCCCAGCTGAGCTATGGCCCCATAACAAAATTGGTGGGTCTGGGCAGATTCGAACTGCCGACCTCACCCTTATCAGGGGTGCGCTCTAACCAACTGAGCTACAGACCCAATTTCGAGCTTGTAACTGTTAGCTCAGAGCTATCAGCTTGGAGCTTAAAGCTGCTTCTATCGTCTTCTTCAATGAATCAAGCAATTCGTGTGGGAGCTCATGCAACAGCTGATGTCGTCGATTAAGGAGGTGATCCAGCCGCAGGTTCCCCTACGGCTACCTTGTTACGACTTCACCCCAGTCATGAATCACACCGTGGTAACCGTCCTCCCGAAGGTTAGACTAGCTACTTCTGGTGCAACCCACTCCCATGGTGTGACGGGCGGTGTGTACAAGGCCCGGGAACGTATTCACCGCGACATTCTGATTCGCGATTACTAGCGATTCCGACTTCACGCAGTCGAGTTGCAGACTGCGATCCGGACTACGATCGGTTTTATGGGATTAGCTCCACCTCGCGGCTTGGCAACCCTTTGTACCGACCATTGTAGCACGTGTGTAGCCCAGGCCGTAAGGGCCATGATGACTTGACGTCATCCCCACCTTCCTCCGGTTTGTCACCGGCAGTCTCCTTAGAGTGCCCACCATTACGTGCTGGTAACTAAGGACAAGGGTTGCGCTCGTTACGGGACTTAACCCAACATCTCACGACACGAGCTGACGACAGCCATGCAGCACCTGTCTCAATGTTCCCGAAGGCACCAATCCATCTCTGGAAAGTTCATTGGATGTCAAGGCCTGGTAAGGTTCTTCGCGTTGCTTCGAATTAAACCACATGCTCCACCGCTTGTGCGGGCCCCCGTCAATTCATTTGAGTTTTAACCTTGCGGCCGTACTCCCCAGGCGGTCAACTTAATGCGTTAGCTGCGCCACTAAGAGCTCAAGGCTCCCAACGGCTAGTTGACATCGTTTACGGCGTGGACTACCAGGGTATCTAATCCTGTTTGCTCCCCACGCTTTCGCACCTCAGTGTCAGTATCAGTCCAGGTGGTCGCCTTCGCCACTGGTGTTCCTTCCTATATCTACGCATTTCACCGCTACACAGGAAATTCCACCACCCTCTACCATACTCTAGCTTGCCAGTTTTGGATGCAGTTCCCAGGTTGAGCCCGGGGATTTCACATCCAACTTAACAAACCACCTACGCGCGCTTTACGCCCAGTAATTCCGATTAACGCTTGCACCCTCTGTATTACCGCGGCTGCTGGCACAGAGTTAGCCGGTGCTTATTCTGTCGGTAACGTCAAAATTGCAGAGTATTAATCTACAACCCTTCCTCCCAACTTAAAGTGCTTTACAATCCGAAGACCTTCTTCACACACGCGGCATGGCTGGATCAGGCTTTCGCCCATTGTCCAATATTCCCCACTGCTGCCTCCCGTAGGAGTCTGGACCGTGTCTCAGTTCCAGTGTGACTGATCATCCTCTCAGACCAGTTACGGATCGTCGCCTTGGTGAGCCATTACCTCACCAACTAGCTAATCCGACCTAGGCTCATCTGATAGCGCAAGGCCCGAAGGTCCCCTGCTTTCTCCCGTAGGACGTATGCGGTATTAGCGTTCCTTTCGAAACGTTGTCCCCCACTACCAGGCAGATTCCTAGGCATTACTCACCCGTCCGCCGCTGAATCCAGGAGCAAGCTCCTTTCATCCGCTCGACTTGCATGTGTTAGGCCTGCCGCCAGCGTTCAATCTGAGCCATGATCAAACTCTTCAGTTCAAACATCTTTGGGTTTTTAAGAAACCCTAAACTTGGCTCAGCAATCGTTGGTTACATCTTTGATTTCTCGCGGAGTAACTTGTGATGCTGATAATCTTGTTGACTATCAGTCTGACTGCACAAGCACCCACACGAATTGCTTGATTCAGTTGTTAAAGAGCGGTTGGTTAAGATCTTTCGTCTCAACCGAGGCGCGCATTCTACAGCAGCCTCATTTGCTGTCAAGTGATTATTTTCAGAAGTTTTCGAAGAATTCTTCAACAACTTCAACCACTTGCGCTTCCGATCTCTCGTTAGCGGGAGGCGAATTCTACAGCGTTAATCGCTGCTGTCAACACCTCTTTTTCTCCACTTTCGACCGAGAAGATCGAACCGTTAAAAGAGCTACACATCACTGCTCGTTCAACTCCTTCCAGGCTTCGATGATTTGAAGCAAGCCGCTGTCGAAAACTGCGTAACTCTTTGAATCTCAAGGAGTTTTCCGTTTCGACTGCGCCGGAAGTGGGGCGAATTATAGACCCCTGAAATCTGCCGTCAACCGTTAATTTCGCTTTTCTTTCAATAAGTTGCGTATTGGTTAAAAAACATCCAATCAGATGAGAAAAGAGCGCCTTCTATATAGAAGAAGACTTAAAGGACGCCTTCCTCCTTCAACATAGTCACCGCACCTGCCTTCAGACCCAGCACCCGCTGCAGAACCTCTAATGTGTGCTCACCCAATAAAGGAGGCGCATGGCGATATTCAACGGGCGTCTCCGACAATCGAATCGGGCTGGCCACCTGAGGCACCATCCCCGCCAATGCATGAGGCAGTTCGATCGCCAGACCGCGCGCCTTCACTTGTGGGTCTTCAAACACCTGCGACAGATCATTGATCGGCCCACAAGGCACACCCGCCAGCTCCAGTTGTGCAACCCACTCGGCCGTCGTCTTGAAGACAGTCGCCTGGCGAATCAAGGGAATCAACACCGCACGGTTCGCCACCCGCAGCTTGTTCGTCGCGAAGCGTGGATCATCCGCCCACTGCGGCTGCCCGGCGACTTCGGCGAACTTGCGGAACTGCCCGTCATTACCTACGGTAAGAATGAAGTCGCCATCCGCCGTAGGAAAGTCCTGATAAGGCACAATATTAGGATGTGCATTACCCAGCCGCTTTGGCGCAGTGCCCGTGGTCAGGTAATTCATCGCCTGGTTGGCCAGACACGCGACCTGCACATCCAGCAACGCCATATCGATGTGCTGGCCGCCACCGTCGTGATCGCGATGAGCCAATGCCGCGAGGATCGCCACCGTCGAATACAGCCCGGTGAGAATATCCGTCAGCGCCACGCCCACTTTCACCGGGCCAGCGCCGTCATCTCCTTCAGGTCGACCGGTCAGACTCATCAAGCCGCCAAGGCCCTGGATCATGAAGTCATACCCCGCACGCTTGGCGTAAGGGCCGGTCTGGCCGAAGCCGGTGATGGAGCAATAGATCAGATTCGGGTTGAGCGCCTTCAGCGACTCATAGTCCAGACCATAAGCCGCTAGACCACCTACTTTGAAATTCTCAATCAGAATGTCCGACTTTGTCGCCAGGTCGCGCACCAGCTTCTGCCCTTCAGGCCGGGTGAAGTCGATGGTTACCGATTGCTTGTTGCGGTTGGCCGACAAGTAATACGCCGCTTCCGACGTATTCTCGCCATAAGCGTCTTTAAGGAAGGGCGGACCCCACGCGCGAGTATCGTCACCATTGCCGGGGCGCTCGACCTTGATCACTTCGGCGCCAAGGTCGGCGAGGATCTGTCCGGCCCAAGGCCCGGCCAGCACTCGTGATAAATCCAGTACCCGCAGATGCGACAGTGCGCCCATGATCCGCTCTCCTATTAATAGAACGCTTGCAGACCGGTTTGCGCACGCCCGAGGATCAGCGCGTGAACGTCGTGGGTACCTTCATAGGTATTCACTACTTCTAGGTTAACCAAGTGACGGGCCACGCCGAACTCATCAGAGATGCCATTGCCACCAAGCATGTCGCGCGCCATCCGTGCGATATCCAGCGATTTGCCGCAAGAGTTGCGTTTCATGATCGAAGTGATTTCAACGGCGGCGGTACCTTCGTCTTTCATACGACCCAGACGCAGACAGCCTTGCAGTGCCAGGGTGATTTCGGTCTGCATGTCGGCGAGTTTCTTCTGCACCAGTTGAGTCGCGGCCAACGGTCGACCGAACTGCTGACGATCCAGCGTGTATTGGCGTGCGGTGTGCCAGCAGAACTCGGCGGCGCCCAGCGCGCCCCAGGAAATGCCGTAGCGTGCGGAGTTGAGACAGGTGAACGGACCTTTCAGGCCACGCACGTCCGGGAAGATGTTTTCTTCCGGCACGAACACGTTGTCCATGACGATCTCACCGGTGATCGAAGCGCGCAGGCCGACCTTGCCATGAATCGCCGGAGCGCTCAGACCTTTCCAGCCTTTCTCCAGAACGAAGCCACGGATATCGCCGGCATCGTCCTTGGCCCAGACCACGAAGACGTCAGCGATCGGGCTGTTGGTGATCCACATTTTCGCGCCGGTCAGGCTGTAGCCGCCATCGACCTTGCGCGCCCGAGTGATCATCGCGCCCGGATCGGAACCGTGGTTCGGCTCGGTCAGACCGAAGCATCCGATCCATTCGCCGGATGCCAGTTTCGGCAAGTACTTTTGTTTCTGTGCTTCGGTACCGAATTCGTTGATCGGCACCATCACCAGTGAGGATTGCACGCTCATCATCGAGCGATAGCCAGAGTCGACGCGCTCGACCTCACGCGCGATCAAGCCATAACTGACGTAATTCAGACCGCTGCCACCGTATTGCTCGGGAATGGTCGCGCCGAGCAGGCCGACTTCGCCCATCTCACGAAAGATTGCCGGGTCGGTCTTCTCATGACGGAATGCTTCGAGGACACGCGGCGCCAAGCTCTGCTGAGCGAACTGTTCGGCAGTGTCGCGGATCATGCGCTCTTCTTCGGTGAGCTGTTGATCCAGCAGCAGGGGATCGATCCAGTTGAAGCTAGCTTTACCGCCCATGAGTGTGCCCTCGCATCGGGTGAATTAACGTGGCATTGATCCTAGGCGCGGTTCGCCATCGCGGCAAACGAGGATTTCGCATCCTGTTGTGCTAATTTCTCACTTCGAACCGTCGCGAAATGCCATTTATGCGGCGCATTAGTGAGGTTGACGTACATGCGCAGGAAAATCCCCAGCACCGCCGCCCTGATCAGCTTCGAAGCTGCCGCCCGCCATGAGAGCTTTACCCGTGCCGCTGAAGAGCTGTCACTCACCCAGGGCGCCATTTGCCGACAGATCGCCAGCCTCGAAGAGTTCCTCAGTGTGCAACTGTTCCGGCGCTCGCGACGTGGGGTGAAGCTGACGGAAGCGGGACTTTCCTACAGCCGCCGGGTGGCGACTCAGCTCGATGCAGTGGAGCGCGATACCCTCTCGGTGATGGGCCAGCAGGGCACCAACGTTATCGAGCTCGCCGTGGTGCCGACTTTCGGCACGCAATGGCTGCTGCCACGCCTCAAGGATTTCCAGCTCAAACACCCGGAAGTGACCGTCAATCTGACCAACCGCACCCGGCCCTTCCTGTTTGCCGACACCCAATTCGATGCCGCGATCTACTTCGGTGATGCCGATTGGTCGGGTACCGAATCCCACAGATTGATGGGCGAGAATCCGATGCCGGTGTGCAGCCCCGCCCTACTGGGCAGTCGCAAGCAGCTGACAGCCGCAGCCATCGCCGAGTTACCGCTGCTGCAGCAGACCACCCGACCCTACGCTTGGCGCCAATGGTTCAACTCGCAGCAACTGAATATCCCTCGCGACATGACAGGTCCACGCTACGAGCTATTCTCCATGCTCGCCCAGGCAGCCATGCACGACATGGGCGTCGCGCTGATTCCGCCGTTTCTGATCCAGCGCGAGCTGGCAGAGAAACGGCTGGTGGTTGCCAACCCTCAAGCGCTCTCCAGCATCAAGGCCTATTATCTGATGATTCCGGAGCGAAAGGTCGAATCGGCATCGCTGAAGGCATTTCGCGACTGGCTGGTAAATCAAGCGCAGAGCTACAGCCTAGAAGAATAAAGGCTCTGCGTAATACTTAACCCCGTAGTCAGAAAAACCAAAGCCCTACAGATATAACTATTTGTCGCTTTCGCGCAGACTGTATCCGAAAGTCGTACAGACGTCCCACAAGCTGCCAAACACGTGGCTTTGAGCCTAAAATGGCGACTCATTGCTGCTTATTCACGCCACCGATGCGAAATTTTTCTAAATTCAGCCAGAATCCTTGCAGGGCACGGCCTGCAAGGGGTTCACCTGGCCATCTGCGACATTCGGTCACGGCATGACTTGTAGTTAATTTTCCGTCACCCGTCATAATCCCTTGAAGGGCATAAAGTTCGCCTGCAAAATGCCGCGCCCCGCCCTGATTCGGCGGGATCGTGCTGATCGGCCGCCCCAGTCGCACCATCCGTAGTGCATGGGTTTACTCAATAAGATCACGCAGGAGATTTGACGTGCACATTGGTGTTCCTCTCGAAACCCAGACCGGTGAAACACGGGTTGCTGCAACCCCGGAAACCATCAAGAAGCTGATCAGCCAAGGCCATAAGGTCACTGTACAAAGCGGCGCCGGCGTCAAAGCCAGTGTTGTTGACAGTGCCTATGAAGCGGCCGGCGCAAGCATTGGCAGCGCCAATGATGCGTTTGGCGCCGAGCTGATACTCAAAGTGGTCGCGCCAAGCGATGCCGAACTGACGCTGATCAAGCGCGGTGCGGTGCTGGTGGGTATGCTCAACCCATTCAACAACGAGACCATCGCGAAGATGGCTGAGTGCGGCATTACCGCGTTCGCCCTCGAAGCGGCGCCGCGTACCTCGCGGGCGCAGAGCCTTGATGTGTTGTCGTCGCAAGCGAACATCGCCGGTTATAAAGCGGTGCTGCTCGCCGCTCACTATTACCCACGCTTCATGCCGATGCTGATGACTGCTGCGGGCACCGTGAAAGCGGCGCGCGTGCTGATTCTCGGCGCGGGTGTGGCCGGTCTGCAGGCGATTGCCACGGCGAAACGTCTGGGTGCGGTGATCGAAGCGTCTGACGTACGCCCAGCCGTTAAGGAACAGATCGAATCCCTCGGCGCCAAGTTCGTCGACGTGCCGTACGAGACCGATGAAGAGCGCGAATGTGCCGTCGGTGTCGGCGGTTACGCGCGGCCCATGCCGGCGAGCTGGATGCAGCGTCAGGCCCAGGCTGTGCACGAGCGCGCCAAGCAGGCCGATATCGTCATCACCACCGCGCTGATTCCGGGCCGCAAGGCGCCGACGCTGCTGAGCGCCGAGACCGTGGCGCAGATGAAACCGGGCTCGGTGGTCATCGACCTTGCCGCCGCCCAGGGTGGCAACTGCCCACTGACCGTCGCCGATCAGGTCGTTGTGGAAAACGGTGTGACCATCGTCGGCCCGACCAACCTCGCCGGTGAAGTCGCTGCCGATGCTTCGGCGCTGTACGCACGCAACCTGCTGGACTTCCTCAAGCTGGTGTTCACCAAGGAAGGCCAGTTCGACGTCAACCTCGAAGACGACATCGTCGCCGCGTGCCTGATGTGCCGCGACGGCCAAGTCATCCGCAAAAACGCCTAAGCAGGGATTCAGACGATGGAAGAGCTTATCTCCCCCGGTATCTACAACCTGATCATCTTCGTGCTGGCGATTTATGTCGGTTACCACGTGGTCTGGAACGTTACGCCTGCGCTGCACACGCCGTTGATGGCGGTGACCAATGCCATTTCCGCGATCGTGATAGTCGGTGCCATGCTCGCGGCCGCACTGACCGTCACGCCGCTGGGCAAGACCATGGGCACGCTGGCTGTGGCACTGGCGGCGGTCAATGTGTTCGGTGGCTTCCTGGTCACCCGCCGCATGCTTGAGATGTTCAAGAAGAAAGCCCCGAAAGCAAAAGAAGAGGCGCCGAAGTAATGAGCATGAATCTCGTCACGACGCTCTACCTGATCGCGTCGATCTGCTTTATCCAGGCCCTCAAAGGCCTGTCGCACCCGACTACTTCGCGGCGCGGCAACCTGTTCGGCATGCTTGGCATGGCGTTGGCTATCATCACCACGGTCGGCCTCATCTATAAGTTGGGCGCTGAGCTGGCTACGGCTGGTATCGGTTATGTCATCGTTGGTCTGCTGGTCGGCGGCACCGCCGGTTCGATCATGGCCAAGCGCGTTGAAATGACCAAGATGCCGGAACTGGTAGCGTTCATGCACAGCATGATCGGCCTCGCGGCGGTGTTCATTGCCATTGCGGCGGTAGTTGAGCCGCAGTCGTTGGGTATCGTTAAACAGCTGGGCGATGCGATCCCGGCGGGCAACCGTCTGGAGCTGTTCCTCGGCGCTGCGATCGGTGCGATCACCTTCTCCGGTTCGGTGATTGCCTTCGGCAAGCTCTCGGGCAAGTACAAGTTCCGCCTGTTCCAGGGCGCGCCGGTACAGTTCGCCGGTCAGCACAAACTCAATGCGATTCTGGGTCTGGCTACGCTGGTGCTCGGCCTGACCTTCATGTTCACCGGCAACCTCACGGCGTTCGCGCTGATGCTGGCGCTGGCGTTCGTGATGGGCGTGTTGATCATCATCCCGATCGGCGGCGCCGACATGCCGGTGGTGGTGTCGATGCTCAACAGCTATTCCGGCTGGGCGGCGGCGGGGATCGGCTTCTCGCTGAACAACTCGATGCTGATCATTGCCGGCTCGCTGGTGGGTTCGAGCGGCGCGATTCTCTCGTACATCATGTGCAAGGCGATGAACCGTTCCTTCTTTAATGTGCTGCTCGGCGGTTTCGGCAATACGGCAGATGCAGGCCCTGCTGGTGCGCAGGAAGCCCGTCCGGTGAAATCCGGCTCGGCTGATGATGCAACCTTCCTGCTGACCAACGCCGACACCGTGATCATCGTCCCGGGTTACGGCCTGGCAGTGGCCCGTGCACAACACGCATTGAAGGAACTGACCGAGAAGCTGACCCATCGCGGCGTAACCGTGAAGTACGCGATCCACCCGGTTGCCGGTCGCATGCCTGGGCACATGAACGTCCTGCTCGCCGAGGCCGAAGTGCCTTACGACCAGGTGTTCGAGATGGAAGACATCAACTCCGAATTCGGCCAGGCCGACGTGGTGCTGGTGCTCGGTGCGAACGACGTGGTCAACCCGGCCGCGAAGAACGATCCGAAGTCGCCGATTGCCGGCATGCCGATTCTCGAAGCGTTCAAGGCCAAGACCATCATCGTCAACAAGCGCTCGATGGCCAGCGGCTATGCCGGTCTGGACAATGAACTGTTCTATCTGGACAAGACCATGATGGTTTTCGGCGATGCGAAGAAAGTCATCGAAGACATGGTCAAAGCGGTCGAGTAATTCACCGTTGCAATAGCGAACGCCCCGACCTGTCGGGGCGTTTTTGTTTGCGCCACACACTGGACAATTTACCGCGTTGTTGCAGATCCGGTAACGGTGTTTTACTGCAAACCCGCGAAATAGAGGCCTCGTTTGCGACCTTGGTAGCGGGACAGGCGCCGGCCAAATTCACTAGACTGCGCATCCTGCTACTCGTTGCCCGAGATAATAATCCATGTACCGTGACCGTATTCGCCTGCCTTCGTTGTTGGATAAAGTGATGAGCGCTGCCGACGCTGCCGCTCTGATTGAGGACGGCATGACCGTCGGCATGAGCGGTTTCACCCGCGCCGGCGAAGCCAAGGCCGTTCCCCACGCACTGGCCGAGCGCGCCAAGGTCACGCCGCTGAAGATCAGCCTGATGACCGGCGCCAGCCTGGGCAACGACCTCGACAAGCAACTCACCGAGGCCGGTGTGCTGTCGCGGCGCATGCCGTTTCAGGTCGACAGCACGTTGCGCAAGGCAATCAACGCCGGCGAAGTAATGTTCATCGACCAGCATCTCTCGGAAACGGTCGAGCAGTTGCGCAACCAGCAGTTGAAACTGCCGGACATCGCCGTCATCGAGGCAGTCGCCATCACCGAACAAGGCCATATCGTGCCGACCACTTCGGTGGGCAACTCGGCCAGCTTCGCGATCTTCGCCAAACAAGTGATCGTCGAGATCAACCTGGCCCACAACGCCAACCTCGAAGGCCTGCACGACATCTATATCCCGACGTACCGCCCGACGCGCACGCCAATCCCGCTGGTGAAAGTCGACGATCGCATCGGCAGCGCGGCAATTCCGATTCCGCCGGAGAAGATCGTCGCGATTGTCATCACTCAGCAGTCGGACTCGCCGTCTACAGTGTCGGTACCGGACGTCGATACCAACGCTATCGCCGAACACCTGATCACCTTCTTCAAGCAGGAAGTTGCGGCCGGCCGCATGACCAACAAGCTTGGCCCACTGCAGGCCGGCATTGGCAACATCGCCAACGCGGTGATGTGCGGCTTGATCGACTCGCCGTTCGAAGACCTGACCATGTACTCGGAAGTGCTCCAGGATTCGACTTTCGACCTGATCGATGCCGGCAAGCTGAGCTTCGCCTCGGGCAGTTCGATCACCCTGTCCGAGCGGCGCAACAGCGACGTGTTCGGCAACCTGGAGAAGTACAAGGACAAACTGATTCTGCGGCCGCAGGAGATCTCCAATCACCCGGAGGTGGTGCGGCGTCTGGGTATCATCGGCATCAACACCGCGCTGGAGTTCGACATCTACGGCAACGTCAACTCCACCCATGTCTGCGGCACGCGGATGATGAACGGCATCGGCGGCTCCGGCGACTTCGCGCGCAATGCGCATCTGGCGGTATTCGTGACCAAGTCGATCGCCAAGGGTGGCGCTATTTCCAGCGTGGTGCCGATGGTCAGCCACGTCGACCATACCGAGCATGACGTCGACATCCTGGTGACCGAAGTCGGCCTCGCCGACCTGCGTGGCCTGGCGCCACGGGAGCGTGCACGAGTGATCATCGACAACTGCGTGCATCCAGACTTTCGCCAGGCACTGAATGACTACTTCAGCGCTGCCTGTGCAATCGGCGGTCATACCCCGCACATTCTGCGCGAAGCACTGAGCTGGCATATGAACCTGGAAGAAACCGGGCGCATGCTGGCGGTGTGATTCACACAGATAATCACCGAGGCAAACACAGTTTTGCCTCGGTGGGTGTGCGCGAGAAGCAGGATCGCAAAAAACTGTACTGCTGTACCGGTCTTTTCCTACAGCAAAGTCCTACTCAATCCCCAGATACGAGCCGAAATGCACCAACCAAGTGCAGACAGGTACAGTTTGCCCAATTTCGACCCGTACACCATGCATAAACAGTTAACTGCTCGCTCACAATACAAATGAACTGTATCTACAGAGACTATCCAAACGAGAGGATCATGGGCACCAGTCAAACCACTACCTGATCCCGCCACAAGCGGAAGGATGTCAACCATGGAACGTACACTCAGTTCCGAACTGTTCTTCGAAGACAAAGCTGTAAACACCCAGGCTTCCCTGCCTCTGCGCGTTATCGCCAATCTGATGTTGTGGCAGCGCCGCATCTCCAGCCGCCATCAACTGGCTCGCCTGGACTCGCGTCTGCTGGCCGACGCCGGTATCAGCGAAGCACAACGCTACGAAGAGCTGAGCAAGCCGTTCTGGCGCTAAGCAGCGTCGCTGGCTCTGGTCTTCAGACCCACCGCCAGCAACCCGAATTGCACAAGCAAAACCCGTCGTGGGAAACCACGACGGGTTTTGTCGTTTCAGGGGCTTTGAATGCTCTAAAACGCATAACTGAATGAGCACAGGTACAATTTTCGAATTCTCGTATGACACCAGTACAGTCATCCAGAACCTTTGGAGTATCACTGGCCACCACTGGGCGAACCGCATTTGCCAGCCTAATATCCCTGCAGAACGTGGCGAACGTTGCGCAACAGGCGTCTGACTCCTCAGATACCGAGCCACCTCTCACTACGGTTTATCCAAAGGAGTTCCATCATGACCCGTCTTCGCCTGCTCAGTGCCGCTGCCCTGCTGGCCGTGGCTGCCAACGCCAGCGCTACCAGCTTCATCGTGACCACCGACTCGATCGTCGGCGCGCTGAAAGCCTCTTCCGATGCCACTTCCGATGTGACCTCCTCGTTCCGTGACGACAAGATCGTCCTCGCCGCACGCGACGATGCCGCCAGCTTCGTGGCGAGCGAAGGCGATATCCGTGGGGTGAAGCTGGAAAGCGCGTTTGAGCACATCCGCCATCAGGCGCCACAACTCAATGCCACCGATGCCCAATTGGCACAGGCCATTCTGACCCTCTGATCGCTTGCGGTATTGCGGGACACGGCAGCCGTGTCCCGATGTTTCAATGCTGGCTCTGGCCCGGGCTTTTGCGCTAGCCTTCAGGCTCGTCAACAGTTGTCGAGTCCCATGCGCTTTCTTCCAACTCTGCTCATCTCTTCTACTTTATTCGCTGCCTGCTGGGCGATGTCTGCCAACGCCTTCGATGCTTTCAATGCGTCGACCCAAGGCACGGTTGTCAGCGGTTACGCCACCAGCATGGTGTCTTCTGCGCCGTTCGACCGTAAACTGCTGCTCGCCGCCCATGATGACGCGGCTGCCTTTGTTGCCAGTGAAGGTGAATGGCGAGGCGCACGGCTGGAATCCGCGCTGCATTACCTGCGCAAAACCCGGCCGAAACTTCATGCCAGCGACCTTGAACTGGCAGAGGCAATTCTCGTCCAATAGTTATCCTTGTCCTTCCGGAGTCGTTCCATGCGTAGCCCGCTGATTGCTGCCGCCCTTGGCCTGTTTGTGTTGGCCGATGTGGCCCAGGCGCACACCCTGGTAGCCACCAGTAACATCATCGTTCGTGCCTCCCAGCGCACCATCGATTTCACCTCCGATACCACCACGTCGATTCGCGATTCGAAAATCATCCGCGAAGCCCACGACGACGCCGCCAGTTTCGTCGCCAGCAACGGTGACATCCGTGGCGCGCACCTCGAAGCCGCCCTCAACACCTTGCGTACCCGCGTGCCGGAAGCACGCGACGCCAGCGATCAGGTACTCGCCGAAGCCATCCTCGCACTGTGAGGTCCGTTGGCGCCTGGCTGCTGGCCGGAGCGTTGTTGCTGCTTGGCAACAGCGCCCACGCCGGCCTGCAATTGCGGCTCAAGACCGAGGGTCTGAGCTCGGCTCAACAACAGGCCAGTCAGGCGCTGATCGATGAAGCCATGGCGAAACTGCCGCCGAGCTTCATCGAGCGGCTGGATCGGCGCATCGACGTCGGCTGGACCGACGACATGCCTGCCAACGCTTATGGACAAGCGACGCTTGTGTCCGAGCTCGACCTGAATCGCAAGCTGCTCGCCGGCCTCACCGATGGCAGCGCGGCGAAAGAGAAAACCAATCGCCCCCACGGCACTGTGCGCCAGGAACTGCTGGCCACGGTGCTGCACGAAATCACCCACATTTATGATCGCGCGCGTTTATGGCCAGGCGCCGAACGCACGCTGATCCAGCGCTGCTCCCGACGCTTCAACAGCGTCGGGCTGATCGGCATTCCCGATGAGTGTCGCGGGCAGAACGGTCGCCGCTTCACCATCAGCGACGACCCGCGCCTGCTCGACCTCGCCGGGTGGCAGCAATACGTCGGCCGCCGCGGCGAGCGCGAACAACACAATCGCCAGGTCGCCCGCAGCCCGGATCTTTACGAGATCTCCAGTCCCAAGGAATTCGTTGCGGTCAACATGGAGTACTTCCTCCTCGACCCGAGCTACGCCTGCCGCCGCCCGGCGCTGTATCGCTACTACAAGGACCATTTCGGCTGGGCGCCGCCAGCACAGGACACCTGCAGCAAGAGCTTCGCCTTTCTCAATGCGGGCAATGACTTCGCCAAGCAGCCCTTGGGACAAGTCGATCCGGAACGGGTCTACGCGGTCGATTACCTGCTGGCCGAGGCCAATCAGAACTGGGTCAGCCGCTGGGGCCACAGCATGCTGCGCCTGGTGATCTGCGCCCCCGGTCGCCCGCGTGGCCCGGATTGCCGCCTCGACCTCGATCAGCACTTGGTGTTGTCCTATCGCGCCTTCGTTGGCGATGTGCAGCTGTCGAGTTGGGATGGTCTGGTCGGCAAATACCCGTCGCGGCTGTTCGTGCTGCCGCTGGCGCAAGTGATCGACGAATACACCAAAACCGAGCTGCGCAGCCTCGCTTCGGTGCCGCTGAACCTGTCTCGCGAGGAAATCGAAGGCGTGGTCGAACATGCCGCCGAGATGCACTGGAGCTACGACGGCAACTACTTCTTTCTGTCCAACAACTGCGCGGTAGAAGGCTTGAAGCTGTTGCGCAGCGGCAGCAATAACAGCCAGCTTGTCGGGCTCGACAGCATCATGCCCAACGGCTTGCTCGAAGTGCTCAAGGGCCGTGGTCTGGCCGATACCAGCGTGCTAGACGATCCGAAAGAAGCGCTACGCCTGGGCTACCGCTTCGACTCGTTCCGTGATCGCTATCAAGCGATGTTCGATGTGCTGAAGAAGCAGCTGCCGATCAAGCAGACCACTGTCGAAGACTGGCTGTCACTCAGCGCTGAACAACGCCGCGAATGGTTTGACCGCGCCGACCTGCGCACCAGCGCGGCGCTGTTGCTGCTCGAGCAGGCGAGTTTTCGCCGGCAGCTGTTGCTGGCGCAGGACGAGGTCAAGCAACGCTACCTCGGCGCCCGCGAGCTGGAAAACGGCGGCATGGACAAAGCCAACGCGACGCTGCAGGAGATCCTCGCCAACAGCGGCTTCCTCAGCCGCCCGGCGGAACTGCTCGATTCCAAAGGTTATGGACTGCCGCAGCCAAACGAGTTCAGCCGACTGGAAGCGGAAAGCAGTCAGCGCCAGAAGAAGCTGCTGGCGCTGTCCGGCGACCTTGATACCGAAGTGCGCAAACTGCTCGAACCCAAGCGCGCCGCCGAGATTGCCGCGAGCGAGGCCAATGTCAAACAGATTGGCGAGCACCTGCGCAAACTGCACAAGGCCTCCGGCGGACTGCAATTGCCCTGAGCACAAAAAAAAGGCTTCAGAACGATGTTCTGAAGCCTTTTTGGTTTTCCCTGCGGTCTTAGACGCGAGCCTTGCGCACGCCTTGGGACAGCGCCGAACACAGACTCAACACGCCATCGATGGCCTGCTCAGGCGTATCGGCACTGGCGATGTGATCGATCAACGCCGAGCCCACCACCACACCGTCAGCCAGACGCGCGATCGCTGCGGCCTGCTCCGGTGTTCGGATACCGAAACCGATGCTGATCGGCAGGTCGGTATGCCGACGCAGACGTGCAACCGCCTCTTCCACATGCTCCAGAGTCGCTGCACCGGCACCGGTGACACCCGCGACGGACACGTAATAGACAAAACCGGAACTGCCGTTGAGCACGCGCGGCAGACGCGCGTCGTCAGTGGTCGGCGTGGTCAGGCGGATGAAGTCCAGACCGGCAGCCTGCGCCGGGTCGCACAGTTCTTCGTTGTGCTCTGGCGGCATGTCGACCACGATCAGGCCGTCAACGCCAGCCTCTTTGGCTTCGGCGATGAAGCGCTCGACGCCGAATTTGTGGATCGGGTTGAAATAGCCCATCAACACCAGCGGCGTGTCGCTGTTGCCTTCACGGAACTCGCGAACAATTTGCAGGGTTTTCGCCAGATTCTGTTTGGCGCCCAGTGCGCGGATATTGGCCAGCTGGATCGCCGGGCCATCGGCCATCGGATCGGTGAACGGCATGCCCAGCTCGATCACATCGGCACCTGCGGCAGGCAGGCCTTTGAGGATTGCCAGCGAAGTGTCGTAGTCAGGATCACCGGCAGTGACAAAGGTCACCAGCGCGGCGCGGTTCTGTTGCTTGAGGTCGGCAAAGCGGGTTTGCAGGCGGCTCATCAGTGTTTCTCCTGCTGCGACTGTTGCATATGGTGCATCACGGTTTGCATGTCCTTGTCGCCACGGCCCGAGAGGTTGACCACCATCAGGTGATCCTTCGGCAGCTTCGGTGCGCGCTTGAACACTTCGGCCAGGGCGTGGGCGCTTTCCAGGGCAGGAATGATCCCTTCCAGACGGCAGCATTTGTGGAACGCTTCGAGGGCTTCGTCGTCGGTCACCGAGGTGTACTGGACGCGGCCGATGTCATGCAACCAGGCGTGTTCAGGGCCGATGCCCGGATAGTCGAGGCCGGCTGAAATCGAGTGGGCGTCGATGATCTGGCCATCGTCGTCCTGCAGCAGGAACGTGCGGTTACCGTGCAGCACGCCCGGCACGCCGCCGTTCAGGCTGGCCGCGTGCTTGCCGGTTTCGATGCCGTAACCGGCGGCTTCGACACCGATGATTTCCACGCTTTTGTCGTCAAGGAACGGGTGGAACAGGCCCATGGCGTTGGAACCGCCACCGATGCACGCCACCAGGCTGTCCGGCAGACGACCTTCCTGGGCTTGCAGCTGATCACGGGTTTCCTTGCCGATGACGGCCTGGAAGTCGCGGACCATTGCTGGATACGGGTGTGGGCCGGCTACGGTGCCGATCAGGTAGAAGGTGTTGTCGACGTTGGTCACCCAGTCGCGCAGGGCTTCGTTCATCGCGTCTTTCAGGGTGCCGGTACCAGCGACAACCGGAATCACTTCAGCGCCGAGCAGTTTCATGCGGAAGACGTTGGCCTGCTGACGTTCGATGTCGGTGGTGCCCATGTAGATCACGCAGTCCAGACCGAAACGCGCAGCAACGGTGGCCGTAGCCACGCCGTGCATGCCGGCGCCAGTCTCGGCAATGATGCGCTTCTTGCCCATGCGCCGCGCCAGCAGAATCTGGCCGATGCAGTTGTTGATCTTGTGCGCGCCGGTGTGATTCAGCTCTTCACGCTTGAGGTAGATCTTGGCGCCGCCGCAGAATTCGGTCAGGCGCTCAGCGAAATACAGCGGGCTCGGGCGTCCGACGTAGTCGCGCTGGAAGTAGGCCAATTCTTCTTTGAAGGCCGGATCTTCCTTGGCCGCTTCGTACTCGCGAGCCAGGTCGAGGATCAACGGCATCAGGGTTTCCGCTACATAACGGCCACCGAACGCACCGAACAGGCCGTTGGCGTCGGGGCCGTTACGCAGATCGGAGGTGTGCGAAGTCTGGGTCATGGGTCGCTCCAGGTGGATTCGGTCAGAAGACAATGACGACCACTCTACCCCTGACTTTCCAGGCTGAAAACCGATAAGATCGCCTAAACCTGTCAGGAAAACTCACAGATACCATGAGCCATGACCTTCCCCCGCTGAATGCCTTGCGCGCCTTCGAGGCCACCGCCCGACTGAACAGTGTGAGTCAGGCTGCCGAACAGCTGCACGTCACCCACGGCGCGGTCAGCCGCCAGCTCAAGGTGCTTGAGGAACATCTCGGCGTGAGCCTGTTCATCAAGGACGGGCGCGGCTTGAAACTCACAGATGCCGGCGTGCGTCTGCGCGATGCCAGCGGTGAAGCGTTCGATCGGCTGCGCAGTGTTTGCGCCGAACTCACACAAAGCACAGCGGATGCGCCATTCGTGCTGGGTTGTTCGGGGAGCCTGCTGGCGCGCTGGTTTATTCCACGCCTGGGGCGGCTGAACGCTGATCTGCCGGATTTGCGTCTGCACCTGTCGGCCGGTGAAGGCGATCTCGATCCCCGCCGCCCGGGGCTGGACGCGCTGTTGCTGTTCGCCGAGCCACCGTGGCCGGCCGATATGCAGGTCTATGAACTGGCGGCGGAACGCATCGGCCCGGTGATGAGCCCGTTATTCAGCGGTTATCGAACGCTGCAAGCCGCTCCGGCGGAACAACTGCTCCACGAGCTTTTGCTGCACACCACCTCTCGTCCACAAGCCTGGCCCAGCTGGGCGCAGCAAAACCACCTCGATCCCAAGGCGTTGAAGCTCGGGCAAGGTTTTGAGCATTTGTATTATTTGCTGGAGGCGGCTGTTGCAGGTCTCGGCGTGGCAATCGCTCCGGAGCCGCTGGTAATCGAAGATCTGAAGGCGGGGCGCCTGGTTGCGCCATGGGGCTTCTGCGAAACCCAGGCGCAACTGGCGTTGTGGCTACCCAAGCGCGCCGCAGACGGACGCGCCCGGCAACTGGCGCAGTGGCTCAAGAACGAGCTGCGCCAGACTGATCACTCGCCGCGCTTGAACAAAAAGTAGGCAGCGAGCAGACCGATGGCACCGACAGCCACGCCGGCTGTGGTCCATGGGTGTTCCTGCGCGTAGTCACGAGTGGCAATGCCGGTCTCGCGGGTTTTCACTTTGACTTCTTCGTACGCGTCGCTGAGCAGATGACGGGAATGTTTCAGCGCACTTTCAGCGTTGCTTTTCAGCGCCTTGAGGGTCTTGCGCGACTCGTCCGAAGCATCGTCTTTCAAGCTTTCCAACGATTTGAGCAGACTCTCGATCTCGGCTTCCATGCTTTGCAACGAGGCTTTACGTAAAGAGGTGTTGGCCATGGTGGCTCTCCTGCATTGGTGATGAGTGGCGTGTGTTGGTTGGGACTTCACCACTTCGAGAAAGTGCAGAAATTCTGAACTTCGGCAGCGCAGCGGCGCCGAAATCAACAGTGCAATTGCCTGCTAGTCTCAATTTCACACGCCATTCCAACCCAAGGAGATCGCCATGAGTGACCATCACACGTACAAGAAAGTCGAACTGGTCGGTTCGTCCACCACCAGCATCGAAGACGCCATCAACAATGCCCTGGCCGAGGCCAACAAGACCCTGCGCAATCTGGAATGGTTTGAAGTGACTGAAACCCGCGGCCACATCGAAAACGGCCAAGTGGCGCATTTTCAGGTAACGCTGAAAGTCGGCTTCAAGATTGTCGCCAGCTGAGTTTGAGCTAGTCTTCTGAACTTGCGCGCTGGCCGAGTGCCATAGGGAATGGCAAAGCGCTACAAGGTGAGCGCATCGGGTGGATGACTCGATGCCCGCCTCTTTCAATCCGACCAGGGAGTGCGACCGATGAAGAAGTTCATGTTGGCAGTAGGTTTGTTGAGCCTTGCGGGTGGTGCATTTGCAGCCGGCAAACCTTGTGAAGAGCTGAAAAGCGAAATCGCAGCGAAACTCGACGCCAAGGGCGTTTCCGGTTATTCGCTGGAGGTTGTCGACAAGGGTGCAGCGGCTGACGGCGATGTCGTCGGCAGCTGCGAAGGCGGCAGCAAGGAAATCGTCTACAAGCGCGGTTGATTGCGCCTGAAATACAAAAGCCGACGTCGATGCGTCGGCTTTTTTGTGTCCAGTACTTGGAATTTGGGACGGTTTGAAATCGCCCCCCATCACCCCAGCCCTCTCCCCCCAAGGGGGCGAGGGGGAAAGGGAGCAGATCCGGGAAGATTCCAATCTTGAGTTCGACTGGATATTTCAGGTCGGTGTAATTCGCAGGAATCCCTTGGTCAGTCCCCTCTCCCTCTGGTAGAGGGTTAGGGTGAGGGGTTTTTCAGCCTTTCATGACTTGTGCGAGCAGCTCATAGGAATGGATGCGATCGGCGTGTTCGTAAAGATCACTGGTGAAAATCAGCTCGTCCGCCTGGGTCTGCTCGATGAGCACTTCAAGCCTGGCGCGGATCTTCTGCGGGCCGCCGACCATGGCGAGGCCGAGAAAATCGCCCACCGCCTCACGTTCATGGGGCAGCCACAGACCGTCCATGGTTTTCACCGGCGGACGCTGCACCAGGCTCTGGCCACGCATCAGCGCAAGAATGCGCTGGTACACCGACGTCGCCAGGTAATCGGCCTGCTCGTCGGTATCCGCTGCCACCAGCGGCACGCCGAGCATTACGTACGGCTTGTCGAGCACCGCCGACGGCTTGAAGTGGTTACGGTAGATGCGAATCGCCTCGTGCATGAAGCGCGGCGCGAAGTGCGAGGCAAAGGCGTAAGGCAAGCCGCGCTCACCCGCCAATTGCGCGCTGAACAGGCTTGAACCGAGCAGCCAGATCGGCACGTTGGTGCCGGTGCCGGGCATGGCGATCACCCGTTGTCCCGGCGTGCGCGGGCCGAGGTAGCGCATCAATTCGGCAACGTCTTCAGGGAAGTCGTCAGCGCTGCCCGAGCGCTCACGGCGCAAGGCGCGGGCGGTCATCTGGTCAGAGCCGGGCGCGCGGCCCAGACCCAAGTCGATGCGTCCCGGGTACAGGCTCTCGAGGGTGCCGAACTGCTCGGCAATCACCAGCGGCGCATGGTTGGGCAGCATCACCCCGCCGGAACCGACGCGGATCGTCGACGTGCCTCCGGCCAGATAGCCGAGCAACACCGAAGTGGCCGAACTGGCGATGCCGTCCATGTTGTGGTGTTCGGCGACCCAGAAGCGCGTGTAGCCGAATTTCTCGGCATGCTGCGCCAGATCCAGCGAGTTGCGCAGCGATTGCGCCGCGCTGCCGTTTTCGCGCACCGGCACCAGGTCGAGGGTGGAAAATTTAACGTCGGACAGTTTTTTCATGAACCTGCATCTCCGGGTGGGGAGGCAGGTTTTTCTTGCGAACGAAAACCTGCCCAATCCATAAGCGTGTTTTATGGAATGAGGGCATATACCCGAGATTCAATAGCAGCGACGAAATTTCCTACTAAAAAAGTCAACGATTCAGCCAGGCTGAACTTTGTTCCGCCGTCTATCCTCAGAAGCCTTGCTAGTAAAAACCGCGACGGCGCGGCGTTCCGCGCCATATTTGAGGAGGCAGACATGGCTATCGTGAAAAAGGCATCGGCGCATTGGGAAGGCGATCTGAAAACCGGTCTCGGCTCGATCTCCACCGAAACCGGCGTACTGCGCGAAGCGCCGTACGGCTTCAAGGCGCGCTTTGAAGGCGGCAAAGGCACCAACCCGGAAGAATTGATCGGCGCGGCCCACGCCGGCTGCTTCTCCATGGCGTTTTCGATGATTCTCGGCGATGCCGGCCTAAAGGCAGACAGCATCGACACCAACGCCGAAGTCACCCTCGATCAGGTTGACGGCGGCTTCGCGATCACTGCGGTGAAGCTGATTCTCAAGGCGAAAATCCCGGGCGCAACTCAGCAGCAGTTTGAAGAGCTGAGCAACAAGGCCAAGGAAGGGTGCCCGGTTTCCAAGGTGCTGAATGCGAAGATCACGCTTGAGGCTTCGCTGGTCAGCTGATTCGGCGTTTGCCGGGCTGACGCCTTCGCGAGCAGGGCTCGCTCCCACAGGGGATTTGTGCACGTCGCAGATCCAGTGTGGGAGCGAGCTTGCTCGCGAAGGCAGTCTCGAAACCTGCTCAGCAGCCGGCAATTAATACAAGGTGTGAGCAAAGTCAGAACCCGCTCTGCAGAATTGTGGTCGAATAATCGACAGCAGCTTCAGCGCACCCCCGTGCGCGCTGCCTCAAGGAGCTTCATCGATGAAACGTATTGGCTTGGCGATCCTTTGCAGTGCACTGGCCACGTCCGCTATCGCAGCCCCCAAAAAATGTGAGGAGCTTAGAAAGGAGATCGAGATCAAGATCCAGGCGAAGGCCATTCCCTCGTACACACTGGAAATCATCACGGCCGAAGAGGCGAAGCAGCACGACTCAGCCATGATCGTCGGTTCTTGCGAGAACGGCACCAAGCGGATCATCTACCAGAAAAACGACAGCTGAAGCGCTAGATGATGCAGTTGAACTCGCGGTCTTCAGCAACGATTTCGCGTTTGGCATTGTACAAACGCGCGCTCGGCGTGAATGCCAACGAACGTCCTTCCAGCAGATAGCGCTGGCCGGCTTCGAAGTGGTCGTAGCGGATCGTCAGATAACACAAACGCTCGACCGGGCCGGTGAGCAGACTGCCACCGCCGCCAAACACTTCGAAGTCGAAACGCACCCGCAGCTCGTGGCTGCCGGGCGTCACCTGGAAGAAGCGCCCGTCGTTCAAGCGCTGGTTGTCGAGGCGCTCGGCCATCAGCAACTTGCCGCCGGGGCTTGGCGTTGAGAAGTCGACCCAGGCCATGTGCGGGTCAACCGGTGGCAATGGCGTCTGGCAACCGGCGACGAGACCGACAACGAACAACAGCAGCAAGGTACGCATGGTGGATATCCGCAGGTTTTAACAGCCAGCATAGCGCCGATCAACTGCTCTGACAGCCCGCCGGCGTACCCTGACCGACGACCTTGCGCTGTTCGTCATAAAGCTTGGCCCAAGGCCGGAAGCCGATGCTGCCCGCCTGCAACTGATAGCGCTGGCCGGCGTTGAAATCCTTGAATTTCACGCTCAACTGGCAATCGCGCCACAGCGGTTCGGCAGTCGGGCCGATGTTGGTGGCTTCGACCGGAAACTGATAGCGCACCTTCAGCTCATGGCTGCCGGGCTGCACTTCGAAATATCGTTTGTCGACAGCCTGTGTGGCATCGACTTGCACGGCTTGCAGTGCCGTGTCGTGTTGCCGGGCGTCGAGATCGATCCAGGCTTGCGAAGGGTCGGGGTCGGGCATTCCGAATCCGGCACAACCGGCCAGCGTCAGCAGGCCTCCTGTCAGCATCAACATGCGCATAGCGGTGCTCCTTGAGGCGGGATAGTCTTGGGGCAGACTTTCCGGGGAATTTCTTATTTTGATCAGGCCGTATTCCAGCCTTGGGTTACTTGATCGCGTTTTTCCGATTTTGTTTCCGGGTGTGTTGTTTTTGTTGCTCAACGGTTGCGCCAGCGTCAGCTATTACAGCCAGTTGGCCAGCGGACAATTGCAGTTGCTGGGCGCGCGGGAGCCGGTCGAGCAAGTCATTGCCGACCCAAGCCGCGATGCCAAATTGCGCGCGCATCTGGCTCAATCACAAAAGGCCCGCGCGTTCGCCAGCGAGCATCTGCACCTGCCGGACAACCGAAGCTATCGCCTGTACGCCGACCTTGGCCGGCCGTTCGTGGTGTGGAACGTGTTCGCCACCACAGAGTTTTCCCTCACGCCGCAGAATCACTGCTTCCCGATTGCCGGCTGCGTGGCCTATCGCGGCTACTACAGCCAGAGCGCCGCCCGTGGCGAAGCGGCGCTTCAGCGCTTGCAGGGCATGGACGTGTCGATCGGCGGGGTCGAGGCGTACTCGACGCTTGGCTGGTTCAATGACCCGATCCTCAATTCGATGATGGGCTGGGGCGACGAACGACTGGCCACGCTGATTTTTCATGAGCTGGCGCACCAGAAGTTCTATGTAAAGGACGACACCGAGTTCAACGAGTCATTTGCCACGTTTGTCGAGCAGGAAGGGACGCGGGATTGGCGGGCGTTTCGCGGCTTGCCGGCGGAGTCGGATGCCAGGCTCAAGCAGCGTGACCAGTTCATCGAACTGGTACTCGCCACGCGTTCTCGACTGGAGAAGCTGTATGCGCAGCCACTGCCGGTCGAGCAGATGCGAGAGCGCAAAGCGGCGGAGTTCGAGCGCTTGCGCCGGGAGTATCAGGTCATGCGCGACAGTCAGTGGGCCGGGGACAAGCGCTATGACGCCTGGGTCAACGCGCCGCTGAACAACGCGCGACTGTTGCCGTTCGGGCTGTATGACCAGTGGGTGCCGGCGTTCGCGGCCGTGTTCCGGCAGGTGGGTGGGGATTGGCCGAGGTTTTATGCCGAGGTTGAGCGGTTGGGACGATTGCCGGTTGATGAGCGCAAGGCGGCTTTGAGGGCCTTGGCCATTCCTGAGTCCTCCAGCGGCTGAACGGGCCTCATCGCTGGCAAGCCAGCTCCCACAGGGCAGCGGTGAGCCTGAAGATATCGCTAACCTGTGGGAGCTGGCTTGCCAGCGATAGCCATCTGATCAGCGCTGCAAAAACGCCTGATGCAACGCATCCAAGGTTTCAAAGTGATAAGCCGGCGCCTCGGCATTCAACTCCTCGAAACTGCCAAACCCATAGCCCACCGCCGCTGCGTCCAGGCCATTGCTGCGGGCGCCGATCAGGTCGTGCTTGCGATCGCCGATCATCAGGGTCTGGGCCGGGTCGAGGCGTTCTTCCTCAAGCAGGTGCGCAATCAGCTCAACCTTGTTGGTGCGCGTACCGTCCAGTTCGCTGCCGTAGATCACTTTGAAATGCCGGGCGAAGTCGAAGTGTCGGGCGATCTCGCGGGCGAACACCCAAGGTTTGGACGTGGCGATGTACAACTGCCGCCCCTGCCCGCTCAAGGTCTCCAGCAACGGCGTGACCCCGTCGAACACCCGATTCTCATAGAGGCCGGTGACCTTGAAGCGCTCGCGATAGAAATTCACCGCTTCCCAGGCCCTGGCCTCGTCGAAGTCGTAGAACTGCATGAACGCTTGCAGCAGCGGCGGGCCGATGAAGTGTTCCAGTTTGCTCAGGTCCGGTTCGTCGATGCCGAGATTGGCCAAGGCAAATTGAATTGAGCGGGTGATGCCCTCACGCGGGTCGGTCAGGGTGCCATCGAGGTCGAACAGTACGGTCTGGTAATGCATGAGAGTTCCTGAGCTGGTGTAGGGCAATTCAGAGCTGGTCGTAGCCTTCGGCCAGATGCAGGTCCTTGAGCTTGACGTAGTTCGCCGCGCTGTACGTAAAGAAGGCGTTTTCCTTATCGGTCAGCGGGCGCACTTGCTTGACCGGGCTGCCGACATACAGGAAGCCGCTCTGCAGGCGCTTGCCCGGCGGCACCAGGCTGCCGGCGCCGATGATCACATCGTCTTCCACCACGGCGCCGTCCATGACGATGCTGCCCATGCCGATCAATACGCGGCTGCCAACGGTGCAGCCGTGCAGCATGACCTTGTGGGCGATGGTCACGTCATCGCCGATCAGCAATGGAAAACCGTCCGGGTTGAATGGGCCGGCGTGGGTGATGTGCAGCACGCAGCCATCCTGCACGCTGGTGCGCGCACCGATGCGGATGCGGTGCATGTCGCCACGGATCACCGTCAGCGGCCAGACCGAGCTGTCTGTGCCAATTTCGACGTCGCCGATCACCACCGCCGAACCGTCGACGAATGCGCCGTTGCTCAGACGGGGGGTGTGATTCTGGTATTTGCGAAGGGACACGATTAGTTCTCTCTCTGTCGCCGATAGCTGCGGTGAGTGTCGATTGTAATTAAGATGGGCGCATGTTTCTTCCAGCCAAGGTGCCAACCGTGAGCGTGAACAACCCTCTTTTGCAGTCCTACGACCTGCCGCCGTTCTCCACGATCCGTGCCGAACACGTCCTGCCCGCCATCGAAACCATCCTCGCGGACAACCGCGCCGCCATCGCCGAAATTCTCAAGACCCAGGGCAAGAACCCGACCTGGGCCGGTCTGGTTCTGGCGATGGACGAACTCAACGATCGTCTCGGTGCGGCCTGGAGCCCGGTCAGCCATCTTAACGCCGTGTGCAACAGCGCCGAACTGCGTGAAGCCTACGAGTCGTGCCTGCCGGCCCTGAGCGCCTACTCCACCGAAATGGGCCAGAACCGCGAACTGTTCCAGGCGTATGAAGCGCTGGCCAACAGTCCGGAAGCTGCCAATTTCGACGTCGCGCAAAAAACCATTCTGGAACACGCCCTGCGCGATTTCCGCCTGTCGGGTATCGACCTGCCGGAAGCCGAGCAGAAGCGTTACGCCGAAGTTCAGAGCAAATTGTCCGAGCTCGGCAGCCGCTTCTCCAACCAATTGCTCGACGCTACGCAGGCCTGGACCAAGCACATTACCGACGAAGCCGCCCTCGCCGGCCTGACCGATTCGGCCAAGGCGCAGATGGCTGCCGCCGCGCAGGCCAAAGGTCTGGATGGCTGGTTGATCACCCTGGAATTCCCCAGCTACTACGCGGTGATGACCTACGCGCAAGACCGTGCGCTGCGCGAAGAAGTCTACGCCGCCTACTGCACCCGCGCCTCGGATCAAGGCCCGAATGCCGGCCAGAACGACAACGGCCCGGTGATGGAAGAGATCCTCGACCTGCGTCAGGAACTGGCCCGACTGCTGGGTTTCGCCAGTTTCGCCGAGCTGAGCCTGGCGACGAAAATGGCCGAATCCAGCGATCAGGTACTGAGCTTCCTGCGTGATCTGGCCCAGCGCAGCAAGCCGTTCGCCGCGCAGGATCTGCAACAGCTGCGCGCTTACGCCGCCGAACAGGGCTGCGCCGATCTGCAAAGCTGGGACAGTGGTTTCTACGGCGAAAAACTCCGCGAGCAACGCTACAGCGTCGCTCAGGAAACCCTGCGCGCCTACTTCCCGATCGATAAAGTCCTCAGCGGCCTGTTCGCCATTGTCCAGCGTTTGTACGGCATCGAGATCGCCGAGCAGAAAGGCTTCGACACCTGGCACCCCGACGTACGCCTGTTCGAGATCAAGGAAAACGGCCAGCACGTCGGCCGCTTCTTCTTCGACCTGTATGCCCGCGCCAACAAGCGTGGCGGCGCGTGGATGGACGGCGCCCGCGACCGTCGCCGCACCGTCGACGGCGTGCTGCAAAGCCCAGTCGCCAATCTGGTGTGCAACTTCACCCCGGCCGACAGCGGCAAGCCTGCGCTGCTGACCCACGATGAAGTGACCACCCTGTTCCACGAGTTCGGCCATGGCCTGCACCACCTGCTGACCCGCGTCGAACACGCTGGCGTCTCCGGCATCAACGGCGTAGCGTGGGACGCGGTCGAGCTGCCGAGCCAGTTCATGGAAAACTGGTGCTGGGAGCCGGAAGGCCTGGCGCTGATCTCCGGCCACTACGAGACCGGCGAGCCACTGCCGCAGGACCTGCTGGAAAAAATGCTCGCGGCGAAGAACTTCCAGTCCGGCCTGATGATGGTGCGTCAGCTGGAGTTTTCGCTGTTCGACTTCGAACTGCATGCCACCCATGGCGATGGCCGCAGCGTGGCGCAAGTGCTCGAGGGCGTGCGTGACGAGGTGTCGGTGATGCGTCCGCCGGCTTACAACCGCTTCCCTAACAGCTTTGCGCACATCTTCGCTGGTGGTTACGCGGCGGGTTACTACAGCTACAAGTGGGCCGAAGTATTGTCCGCCGATGCTTTCTCGAAATTTGAAGAGGACGGCGTGCTTAACGCTGACACCGGTCGTGCGTTCCGCGAGGCGATTCTGGCGCGCGGCGGCTCGCAGGCGCCGATGGTGCTGTTCGTCGACTTCCGTGGTCGTGAGCCGTCGATCGACGCGCTGCTGCGCCACAGCGGCCTGAGCGAGGACGCGGCAGCATGAGCGAAGGCCCTGTGATCACCAAGAAGCGCTTCATCGCCGGGGCAGTCTGCCCGGCGTGCAGCGAGCCGGACAAGTTGATGATGTGGAACGAGGACGGCGTGCCACACCGCGAATGCGTGGCCTGCGGTTACTCCGACACCCTCAACGAGCAGGGGTTGTCGGTGCCTAAAGAGCTGGGCACGCGGGTCAATACCAGCGCGCTCAAGCCTGCCGCCGACAAAACGGTCCAGGCCGTGCAGTTCTTCCCCAACCCCAAGTTGAAGAAAAAGCCCGACGAGCAGCAGTGACAATTACCGCCGCCTGCCGATGACCGTCGGCAGGCGGCGGTAACTATCTACCACCGCGCCCCTGCGCTTCCTGATTAGGCTGGTCAATCCAGCCCTCTCTCACGGAAGACGCCATGCCTGACATCAATCCTCTCCTGCAACACTGGCAGTTGCCGCCCTGGTCGGCGGTACGCGCCGAGCATTTGTTGCCGGCTGTCGAGTACATCGTTGCCGACAACCAGCTGATTATCGACAACGTCATCGCCACTCAGGTCGATCATCCCAACTGGGACGACGTGGTAATTGCCATTGATGAAGCCGACGCGCGCCTGGCGGAAACCATGGCGATCATCGAGTTCCTGACGGTGATCCACTCCGACGATGCCGACTGGTTACTGCAGAGCGCACTGAGCAGCAATGCCGCAGCACGATTCAGCGCGACGAGGAGCAGTCATCGGGGGTTGCTCGAAACCTGTCAGCGGTTGGCAAAGAGCTCGATTGCCGCCAGCTTCAGTGATTCGCGCAAAACCTCGCTGGCGAAAATCCTGCGCAGATTTCGTCTGGCCGGCACTGAGTTGCCAGCAGCGCAGCGAGCACAGCTGGCGCAGTTGAACGAGGACATCGACCTGCAGGAAAAGCGCTTCCTGGCCAACCTCGCCGCAACCAACGCCGCCTGGTACAAACACATCGATGATCAGACCGTGCTGGAAGGGCTGACGCCCGATGTGCAAGCGCATCTGGCTGCCAACGCCAAACAGGCTGGGCTTTCCGGCTGGCGGCTTACGCTGAATCAGCACACTTTCGAACAGATCATGACCCACGCGCAGAACCGCGCATTGCGAGAGGAGTATTTCAAGGCTTACTACACCCGTGCCTCGGATCAGGGGCCCACGGCCAGGCGCTTCGACAATGAGCCTGTACTGGCGAGGCTGTTGGTCTCGCGGCATGCGAAGGCAAAGTTGCTGGGCTTCGACAATTTCGCCCAATTGCGCCTGCACAACCGCATGGCCACGCATACCGATCAGGTCAGCCGTTTCCTGCATCAACAGATCGCGCTCAATGCCGCGCAACTGGCGCGTGACACCGCAGAACTGCGAGTCTTCGCCCGCCAGTGGGGCATCGAGCAGGTGCAGGCGTGGGATCAGGACTTCCTCGCGGAACAGCTGCGCCTGCAGCAACTGGACGGGGCACTTCATGACCTTCGCGAGTATTTCCCGCTCAATGCCACTCTGCGCAGCCTGTGCCGGTTCGGCGAGCATCTGTTCGGCATCACCCTTGTTGAGGACCCGCAGGGCGAACGCCTCGATGATCAGGTTCGATTATTCGAGGTCAGTGAGCATGGGCAGCCGATCGGCTATATCTACATCGACCCATTCCATCGTGACACTGGCAGCGATTACGCCTGGACCGGTGTGCTGCGCAATCGGCGCATCACCGCCGAAGGCCGGCCGGTACTGCCGATCGCCTCGCTGCAAAGTAATTTCACCGCTGCCGCTGCCGGCCACCCCGATCTGCTTTCTCACCAGGACCTGCGCGTGCTTCTGCACGAGTTCGGGCATTGCCTGCATCACGTGCTGACGCGCTCGCCTCATTACAACCTGTCAGGCATATCGCAATTGAGCCGCGACGCGGCCGAATTTACCGGTCAACTGTTCGAACACTGGGCGCGGTCAGGGGAATTCCTGCGCTGGCTGGGCACGCATCACGAAACCAGCGAGCGTCTTGGCGAAGCGCAGATCAACCGTGCACTGCTTGCTCTCGGCGCTCAGCGCAGTCGAGACACGGCAATGCTGCTGATGAGCGCACTGCTGGACTTCGAGCTGCACCGCAGTCAGGGCGACGGGCGCAGCGTTCAGCAGGTATTCGATGAGGTTCAAGGCGTGTTCCCTCATTTGCAACTGCCGGCAGAATGCCGCTTCGCCAACAGCTGCGACTATCTGGCGACCGGTTACGAAGCTTCGTTGTATGCCTACAAGTGGTCAGGCGTGCTGGCGAGCGAGGCATTCAAACGCTTCGAACGCGAAGGCTTGTTCAATGAGCAGACCGGCCGCGATCTGCGTGAAACGCTGCTTTCGGGTGACATGAAATCGCTGCCCGAAGCGCTGCACGCCTTTCTCGGCCAGCCGATCAACCCTGAGCTCTTCGCGGCGCTGCCAGACTGAGCCGATCAACGCTGGACGTGCGCCGAGTCGAACCAACTCTTCATCGAGCACATGGCGAATGCACTGGTGCTGCATTCGCCATTGACCAGCGCCTCGTGCAATCGGTCGACGTCGACTTGCATCACGTAACGCACGCTGTCGTGAAAATGCTGGCTGTCACCAAAACCGCCCTCGGTCATTTCCTTGAGCGCCTGCTCTTTGCTCCAGCCCTGCACTACCACGCGGTACATCGCCGCCATCAGTCCGGTGCGGTCAGAACCGTGCTTGCAGTGCATCAGCACCGGGCCATCAGCTTCAGCGGACTGAATCGCGCGCAGGGCCTTGAGCACATCACTGTCGTCGACATGATTGGTGCGATACGGCAACTGCACCTGCTTGACCCCGGGCGTGGACAGCCAGTCACTATCGGTTTCAGGCAGGAAGTTGATCACTGTGACGACATGCAGACTGTTCAGCAACGGCACCGCGCCACGACTCGGCAGGGCACTGCGATACAGGGTCGGCGACATGCGGAACAGGTTGAACTGCGCCTCGACCGGCTGCGCCCAATCGGCCGGGCGGGGCGATATTGCGTCGGCCGCCCGGGCGGCCATGCCATGCAACAGCGCGACAAGCGAAAAACACAAAGCGGGGAAAAAGCGCACTCGAGACATGCTGGGCTGACCGTTTCGGCAATCTTCATGGAAGGAATCTCAGCTTCGACGTTCGGCGGTCAATGCGCCGTGAGCCGGCCGTCAAAGAAATGTGAATCGTCGCCTCGCCGGGCTTTTTTCCGTGCAAACGGTTTTTCTTGATGCTTAGCCTGCTACCATTTGTCACATGATGTTGCAGACGTGGCGCTCCTTTACCGGGACAGACACCCGTCACCGCGACGCAATATTCCTCGAGCTGCTCGCAGAAGCGGCTGACTTCTATGCCTGATGAGGTACCCCATGTCTGATCAAGATCGAGACAACCCGCGGCGTGAGTTCTTGCGCAAATCCCTGACCCTGATTCCGGTGGTCACCCTTGCCGGTACCGGCCTGGGCAGCAGCGTGCTGCAAGCCGCCCCTGAAAGTGCGCCAGCGCCTGCCGCGCCGAAACCTCTCCTTGCCACCGCAGGCGATTATCAGCCGAGCTTTTTCACCGCTGAAGAATGGGCGTTCATCAACGCCGCCGTCGCGCAGTTGATCCCCAACGATGCGCAAGGCCCCGGCGCGCTCGAAGCCGGTGTGCCGGAATACATCGACCGGCAGATGAACACCCCGTACGCCGCCGGCGCGCTGTGGTACATGCAAGGCCCGTTCAATGCCGACGCTGCGCCGGAGATGGGCTGGCAGAGCAAACTGGTGCCCAAAGACATCTATCGCCTCGGCATCGCCGCCACGGATCAGTGGGTAAAAGGTCTCAGCGGTAAAACATTTGCCGAGCAAGACAGCGCTACCCGAGACGATTTGCTCAGGCAACTTGAAGCCGGCAAGCCGCAGTTCGCTGCGGTGCCAGCGAAGATCTTCTTCAATCTGCTGCTGCAAAACACCAAGGAAGGTTTCTTCTGCGACCCGATCCACGGTGGCAACAAAGGCATGGTCGGCTGGACCATGATCGGTTTCCCCGGCGCCCGCGCCGATTTCATGGATTGGGTGGAACGCAACGAGCAATACCCCTTCCCGGCAGTGTCGATTCGCGGCGAGAGGGCGTAAGCATGGCAACGGTAATGAAGAAGGTTGATGCAGTCATCGTCGGTTTTGGCTGGACCGGCGCGATCATGGCCAAGGAACTCACCGAGGCGGGTCTCAACGTGCTGGCGCTGGAACGCGGGCCGATGCAGGACACCTACCCCGACGGCAACTATCCGCAGGTGATCGACGAACTCACCTACAGCGTGCGCAAGAAACTCTTTCAGGACATCTCCAAAGAGACGGTGACCATTCGCCACAGCGTCAACGACATCGCCCTGCCCAACCGCCAACTGGGCGCGTTCCTGCCGGGTAATGGCGTCGGCGGCGCCGGGCTGCATTGGTCTGGCGTGCACTTTCGTGTCGACCCGATCGAATTGCGTATGCGCAGCCATTACGAAGAACGCTATGGCAAGAGCTTCATCCCCAAGGACATGACCATCCAGGATTTCGGCGTCAGCTATGAAGAGCTGGAACCGTTTTTCGACTTCGCGGAAAAAGTCTTCGGCACCTCCGGCCAGGCCTGGACGGTGAAAGGCCAATTGGTCGGTCAGGGCAAGGGCGGCAACCCATACGCGCCGGATCGCTCCAACCCGTTCCCGCTTCAAGCGCAGAAGAACACCGTATCCGCACAGCTGTTCGGCAAAGCGGCTACAGAAGTCGGTTACAAACCCTACAACCTGCCTTCGGCCAATACTTCGGGGCCGTACACCAATCCCTACGGCGCCCAGATGGGTCCGTGCAACTTTTGCGGTTTCTGCAGCGGCTACGTCTGCTACATGTATTCCAAGGCCTCACCGAACGTGAACATTCTGCCGGCGCTCAAGCCCCTGCCGAATTTCGAACTGCGCCCCAACTCCCATGTGCTGCGGGTCAATCTCGACAGCACGAAAAGCAAAGCCACCGGCGTCACTTATATCGACGGCCAGGGCCGCGAGATCGAGCAGCCGGCGGATCTGGTGATCCTCGGCGCATTCCAGTTGCACAACGTGCGTCTGATGCTGCTGTCCGGGATCGGCAAACCCTACGACCCGATCAGCGGCGAAGGCGTGGTCGGGCGTAACTTCGCCTACCAGAACATGGCCACCATCAAGGCGTTCTTCGACAAGGACACCCACACCAACAACTTCATCGGCGCTGGCGGCAACGGCGTGGCGGTGGACGATTTCAACGCCGACAACTTCGATCATGGCCCGCACGGCTTCGTCGGCGGCTCGCCGATGTGGGTCAACCAGGCTGGCAGCCGACCGATTGCCGGCACCTCGAACCCGCCCGGCACACCGGCGTGGGGCAGTGCGTGGAAACGCGCCACCGCCGATTACTACACCCATCAGGTGTCGATGGACGCCCACGGCGCGCACCAGTCCTACCGTGGCAACTACCTCGATCTCGATCCGGTGTACCGCGATGCCTACGGCCTGCCGCTGCTGCGCATGACCTTCGACTGGCAGGAAAACGACATCAAGATGAACCGCTTCATGGTCGAGAAGATGGGCAAGATCGCCCAAGCCATGGGCCCGAAAGCCATTGCGGTGATCGGCAAGCAAGTCGGCGACCACTTCAACACCGCCTCGTACCAGACCACCCACCTCAACGGTGGCGCGATCATGGGCACCGATCCGAAGACCAGCGCGCTGAACCGCTATTTGCAGAGCTGGGACGTGCATAACGTGTTCGTCCCGGGCGCCTCGGCGTTCCCGCAGGGCCTGGGTTATAACCCGACCGGTCTGGTGGCGGCGCTGACCTACTGGTCGGCGAAAGCGATCCGCGAGCAATATCTGAAAAACCCCGGCCCGCTGGTTCAGGCTTAAGGAGCGATGACCATGAAAACTCTCGTTATCGCCACCCTCGCCCTGCTCGGCAGCACGGCAGTCTATGCGGCCAACGTTGATCAAAATCTGATCAAGCACGGCGAATACCTGGCCCGCGCCGGCGACTGCGTGGCCTGCCACACGGCCAAGGGCGGCAAGCCGTTCGCCGGCGGCCTACCGATGGAAACGCCGATCGGCACGATCTACTCGACCAATATCACCCCGGATAAGACCGGCCTTGGCGATTACAGCTTCGAAGACTTCGATCAGGCCGTGCGTCATGGTGTGGCCAAAAACGGCAGCACGCTTTACCCGGCGATGCCGTATCCGTCCTACGCGCGGGTCAACCAGGCCGACATGCAGGCGCTGTATGCGTATTTCATGCATGGCGTCGAACCGGTGGCGCAGGCGAACAAGGCCAGCGATATCCCGTGGCCGTTGAGCATGCGCTGGCCGCTGATGGGCTGGCGCTGGCTGTTCGCGCCGAAGGTCGAGGATTACCAGACCACGTCGGACGATCCGGTGATTGATCGCGGCGCGTATCTGGTTGAAGGCCTCGGCCACTGCGGCGCCTGTCACACCCCGCGCGCGCTGACCATGCAGGAAAAATCCCTGAGCGCAGCGGACGGCAGCGAATTCCTCGCCGGCAGCGCACCGCTGGAAGGCTGGATCGCCAAGAGCCTGCGCGGCGATCACAAGGATGGCCTCGGCAGCTGGAGCGAAGAGCAATTGGTGCAGTTCCTCAAGACCGGGCGCAGTGATCGCAGTGCGGTGTTCGGCGGCATGAGTGATGTGGTGACCCACAGCATGCAGTACATGAGCGACGCCGACCTCACCGCGATTGCCCGCTATCTCAAATCGCTACCGGCCAATGATCCGGCGGATCAGCCGCATCAGTACGACGAGAAAGTTGCCAAAGAGCTGTGGAACGGTGATGACAGCCAACGCGGCGCGTCGGTGTACATCGACAACTGCGCGGCCTGCCACCGCACCGACGGCCATGGCTACACCCGCGTGTTCCCGGCGCTGGCGGGCAATCCAGTGCTGCAAACGGACGATCCGACCTCGCTGATTCATATCGTGCTCAAGGGCGGAACCTTGCCGGCCACGCACACCGCGCCGTCGACCTTCACCATGCCCGGTTTCGCCTGGCGCCTGTCGGATCAGGAAGTCGCGGATGTGGTGAGCTTCATTCGGGGCAGCTGGGGTAACCAGGGCGCGCCGGTCAGTGCCAAAGACGTTGCGCATCTGCGCAGCGAAGATATGCAAAACACCTCCGGAGATGATCTCGGCCAGGTTACCCAACATCAATAAAAACAAGCCCCCTGCATGATGTAAGCATGCAGGGGGCTTTTATTAATATATTTCTGGCAACTACTTCTGCTTACGGATTAATGATGGCCACATAAGCTTTGGCCAGTGCGATCAACTTTGCCTTGTCATCGCTATCAATATCGCCGTCGCCATCGACATCTTTCTTGTCAGTGCGAATGGTGAACGTTTTGCCCTTGTCAGCCGATACCGCCACAACGTAAATCGAATCGACCAGTGCTTCGGTCGACAGCTGCTGCTCTGCATTCCAGCCCAGCTCCTTGCGTGCCAGTTGCAGCGAAACAATAGTGTTGGAGTCGGTGATACTCGGCTGCATCATTTGCAGAAAAACACCGCGTTGATTCAAATAAGACATTCAATCAATTCCTTTTAATTAGTTGCCCGGAGTCTGTCGCCGGTAGTTCCAGAGCCTATATAGGGGACCTGAGTTCAGCAATTAGGCATCTGTATCCTGACTTGTCGTGACCTGATAAAAATTGGTCAGTGAAACGCTGTGCGGTATCACTATTGGCAAAGCATCGCTGAACGGTACTGGATCACAGCGCGCGCCCTCGGATACTGTATGCATATACAGAAGCGAGGCTCGTTCGATGATCATCCAAGTTCCGCCCCGCGGTCGCGGCACCGCAACCAACCCGCACAACCGCTTTGCGCCGAGCCGTTCGGTGGCCGAGGACGATGGCTGGTGTCAGGAAGTACCGCAAACGCAAAACACCGAAGTGATCATCGAAAAGGCCAAATCGATCATCAGCCGCAACACCTCGCCGGATCTGCCCTTCGACCGTTCGCTCAATCCCTATCGCGGCTGCGAACACGGCTGCATCTATTGCTACGCACGACCCAGCCACGCCTACTGGGACATGTCGCCGGGCCTTGACTTCGAAACCCGGCTGATCGCCAAGACCAATGCGGCCCAGGTCCTGGAAGAACAGCTGAGCAAACCCGGCTATCAATGCGCGCCGATCAATCTGGGCTCCAACACCGACCCGTATCAGCCGATCGAGCGCGAATACACAATCACCCGACAGACGCTGGAAGTGCTGCTGCGCTATCGCCATCCGGTGACCATCGTCACCAAAGGCTCGCTGATTCTGCGCGATCTCGATTTGCTCACCGAACTGGCGCAGCAACGGCTGGTGTCGGTGATGATCAGCCTGACCACCCTGGACGACGAACTCAAACGCATCCTCGAACCGCGCGCCGCTGCACCCAAGGCACGCCTGCGCGCCATCCGGGTGATGCGCGAAGCAGGCATTCCGGTCGGCGTGCTGTGTTCGCCGATGATTCCGATGATCAATGACAGCGAAATCGAAAGCCTGCTTTCCGAGGCCCACGCTGCCGGTGCGCAAAGCGCTGCCTACATGATGCTGCGCCTGCCGCTGGAAGTCGCGCCCCTGTTCGAGGAGTGGTTGCAGGCGCACTATCCTCAGCGTGCCGCCCATGTGCTGAGCCTGGTCCGCCAGAGTCGCGGCGGCGAACTCTACGACAGCCGTTTCGGCGCGCGGATGCGTGGTGAGGGGCCGTTTGCCGACCTGCTCGCACAAAGATTTGCCAAGGCCATCAAAAAGCTTGGTCTGAACAAACGCGAGGGCTATAACCTCGACTCTACGTCCTTCTGTCCGCCGGGTCGCCAGATGTCGTTGATTTAGCGACAATTGGCTTTGGGTTGACGGGTTGGAATCCTTCCGCCGAAACACGCCGGTCACGTTTTTTGTGACCTGGAACACACGTTCTAGAGCGTTTGATTCAGTTTCAGTTAAGTTTCGGCGGCTACCTTGTTCATCGAGTGACTGACGGGTCGGGATGACCCGGATGGTTTAAACAGCCACTGGCTTCATACCGGAATACCGGGGAAGACTCCCTGAATCCGCACAAGAGGATGAATCATGAGTGACAAGGATAAACAGTCGTTGGCTGCCTCGGCGCAAACCCCTGAAGCGGAATCCGCCGATGCAGCACTGCGACAGATCGTTGATGGCTTTTTACGCTTTCATCATGACGTTTTTCCGCAGCAGGAAGAACTGTTCAAGAAGCTCGCCACCGCCCAGGCGCCCAAGGCGATGTTCATCACCTGTGCCGACTCGCGCATCGTTCCCGAGCTGATTACCCAGAGCTCGCCGGGCGATCTGTTCGTCACCCGTAATGTCGGCAACGTGGTGCCGCCCTACGGTCAGATGAACGGCGGCGTCTCCACCGCGATCGAGTACGCGGTACTGGCGCTGGGCGTGCAACACATCATCATTTGCGGCCACTCCGATTGCGGCGCCATGCGTGCGGTACTCAACCCCGACAGCCTGGAAAAAATGCCCACGGTCAAAGCCTGGCTGCGCCACGCTGAAGTCGCAAAAACCATGGTGCACGACAACTGCAACTGCACCGACGAAAAAGAAAGCATGCCGATCCTCACCGAGGAAAACGTCATCGCCCAGCTGCAGCACTTGCGTACCCATCCTTCGGTAGCCTCGCGCATGGCGAACGGTCATCTGTTCATCCATGGCTGGGTCTACAACATCGAAACCAGCGAAATCAAAGCTTACGACGCGGACCAGGGTCGTTTCCTGCCTCTCGACGGCAGCCATCCGATTCCTGTGGCGACGCCCAAAGCGCGCTTCTAAATCTTCCCAACAATCTGTGTGGTATGACGCCGGCCGCTGATTCAGCGGCCCGGCCTCGCCACGCCTGAAGAAAACTTCGGGAGAATCGCCATGCGTGCGGCTCAATTGAAAGCTGTGTTGCCACGGGAGCTGCTCGCTTCCGTGGTTGTGTTTCTGGTCGCCCTGCCACTGTGCATGGGCATCGCGATTGCGTCAGGGCTGCCGCCGGCCAAGGGTCTGATCACCGGTATCATCGGTGGTCTGGTGGTCGGTTGGCTGGCGGGTTCGCCGTTGCAGGTCAGCGGACCGGCGGCGGGGCTGGCGGTGTTGGTGTTCGAACTGGTGCGCCAGCATGGCATGGAGATGCTCGGGCCGATTCTGCTACTTGCCGGTTTTCTGCAACTGGTCGCCGGGCGCCTGAAGCTTGGCTGCTGGTTTCGCGTCACGGCGCCAGCGGTGGTGTACGGCATGCTCGCGGGCATTGGCGTGTTGATCGTGCTCTCGCAAATCCATGTGATGCTCGATGCCAAGCCGCAGCCTTCAGGGCTCGACAACCTAACGGCGTTCCCCTCGGCCGTAGCGCAAGCCTTGCCGTCGTTCGGCTGGCAGGCGGGTCTGCTCGGCTTGTCGACGATTGCGGTAATGTGGCTCTGGGAAAAATTCCGCCCGCATTCGCTGCGCTTCATTCCCGGCGCATTGCTCGGTGTGGGCCTGGCGACGGTGGCGAGCCTGATGCTGGCGTTGCAGGTCAAGCGCGTGGAGGTGCCGGCGAATCTGGCCGAGGCGATCGATTGGCTCAAACCTGCCGACCTGATGAGCCTGGCCGACCCGACGCTGCTGATTGCTGCGTTCGCCGTGGCGTTTATTGCCAGCGCCGAAACCCTGTTGTCCGCCGCAGCGGTGGACCGCATGCACAGCGGTGTGCGTTCGGATTTCGACCGAGAGCTGTCGGCACAAGGTGTCGGCAACATGCTCTGCGGCCTGGTCGGCGCGCTGCCGATGACTGGGGTGATCGTGCGTAGTTCGGCCAACGTTCAGGCCGGTGCGACCACGCGTTACTCGACGATTTTCCATGGTCTGTGGCTGCTGGCATTCGTGCTGTTGCTGTCGAGCGTGCTGCAAAGCATTCCGGTGGCGAGTCTGGCGGGTGTGCTGGTGTACACCGGTTTCAAACTGGTCGACTTGAAAGCTTTCCGTGGTCTGGGTCGATACGGGCGGATGCCGATGTTCACCTACGCTGCGACGGCGCTGGCGATCATCTTCACTGACCTGCTCACCGGTGTGCTGATCGGCTTCGGGTTGACCATGTTGAAGCTGGCGTTCAAGGCTTCGCGCCTGAAGATCAGCCTGATCGACCTGCCACAGGACGGCGAAATGGAATTGCGTCTGGTCGGCGCGGCGACGTTCCTCAAAGTGCCGGCGCTGACCCAGGTGCTGGGCAGCATTCCCCACGGCACCACAGTGCATGTGCCGCTGAACAACCTGAGCTACATCGACCATTCGTGTCTCGAGTTGCTTGAGGAATGGGGCCGGGCGAATGCGGCGAAGGGGTCGAAGCTGTTGATCGAATCGCGTGGGTTGAAGCGCAGGCTAGAAGGTCGGGTGCGGACCAATACCGGGATTGGTGCGGCGGGTTAGAAGTCGACCTCAAAACGCAAACCCTGTGGGAGCGAGCCTGCTCGCGAAAGCGGTGTATCAGCCAACAGAGATGTTGAATGATCGACCGCATTCGCGAGCAGGCTCGCTCCCACACTGGATTTATGACACAAGAAAATCAGGCGGCAGGCTGATCCAGCTCAAGCCCCACACCCAACCGGCGGCTCATGCACGGCCAGCGTTTCCACGCCGCGCCGGTGTCCGGGCTGCTGAGTTTTTCGCGGTAGGCTTCTACCGATTCCAGGGCAAAACTCTCGTCGTTGAGCATCTCGTCGATCGCGTGATGCACCGCTTCGTCCAGTTGGTTGGCAAATTCCTCACCGATCAATTGGTGAGCGATCAGGTTGGCGACCGTCATGTCCAAGGGGATCAGTGGCTGGCCGAAGTGCTTGATGTACAGGTCGTTGACCTCTTCGACAAAACGGTGCGCCAGATAGGCCTCGTCGAGCAGGCTGTCCAGGCCGACATGCCCGGCCATGATCGCCGGCGGCTGGAGGAAATACTGCTCGGCGATTTTCAGTACCGGTTTGATCTGCGATTCGATGCCCGCTTCCCTGGCGACTTCATTGGCTGCATCCAGCAGGTCAGGTACTTCATCAATGTAGGCGGCGACAAAACGTGTCAGCACACCATTGGCGTCGGCTTCCGGCAACTGGATCGCCGGGTGCAGGTGAGGCAGCTTGCTTTCCAGCTGACGGGTCAGCAGGCCGGTGTCTTTTTCGTGCTGTTGGGCTTTTTGGATCTGCTCGCGCAATGCGGCGGTGTTCATGAAAACTCCAGGAAACAAGGCAATGAAATAGGGAAGACATAACTTAGCTGGCTTACGAAAAACGCTAAGACGCATTTGTCATAATTATTTCATCCTTGATGCAGCTGCGTTATATCCATTTGCCACCACTCGTCTGCATCCTTCTCCATTCGGGCACTTGAACGCAAGCGGCGGTTGTTTCAGCTCATTTACGTGCGCCAGTTGCATTTCCCGGGCGCTGTCTATACTCGCCAATGAATGGAGTTAGCTGATGACGCCCGACTGCACCCGCAGCAAGGCCCGGCGATTCAAGTTCGTAGTCTGATGCAGCCGCTCCCTTGCCGCAGGCGATACGCCGGCGGGATAACAAGAACGATAAGGGGAACCCGCAATGATGCGACATCCACATGTCTGGATGGGCCTCCTGTTGTGGTCGATTTTCAGCCAGGCCAATGCAGCCTGGACTGTGAATATGGCGCCTGGAGCGACTGAAATCAGTCACGCAGTATTCGACCTGCACATGACCATTTTCTGGATCTGTGTGGTGATCGGGATCATCGTCTTCGGCGCCATGCTCTGGTCGATGATGGTGCATCGCCGCTCCACCGGCCAGGTCGCCGCGAAATTCCACGAAAGCACCGGCGTCGAGATCATGTGGACCATCGTGCCGCTGCTGATCCTGGTGGCCATGGCCGTTCCCGCCACCGCAACGCTGATCAAGATGTACGACACCAGCGAGCCGGACATCGATATCCAGATCACCGGTTACCAGTGGAAGTGGCATTACAAATACCTGGGCCAGGACGTCGAGTTCTTCAGCAACCTGGCCACCCCCGCCGAGCAGATTCACAACAAGCAAGCCAAGGGCGAGCATTACCTGCTCGAAGTCGACAAGCCATTGGTGCTGCCGATCGGCGCCAAGGTGCGCTTTCTGGTGACCTCCGCCGACGTCATTCACTCATGGTGGGTGCCGGCCTTTGCGGTCAAGCGCGATGCGATTCCCGGGTTCGTCAACGAAGCCTGGACGCGCATCGACAAGCCCGGCCTCTACCGTGGCCAATGCGCCGAGTTGTGCGGCAAGGATCACGGCTTCATGCCGATCGTGGTTGAGGTCAAGGAGAAGGCCGACTACGAAAAATGGCTCGCCGAACGCAAGGCCGAGGCCGCGCAGCTCAAAGAACTGACCAGCAAGGAATGGACCCTCGACGAGCTCAAGGAGCGCGGCGACAAGGTCTATCACACCACTTGCGTGGCCTGTCACCAGGCCGAAGGCCAAGGCCTGCCGCCAATGTTCCCGGCACTCAAGGGCTCGAAAATCGCCACCGGGCCGAAGGAGGGCCACCTGAGCATTGTCTTCCACGGCAAACCCGGCACCGCCATGGCGGCGTTCGGCAAGCAGCTGTCGGAAGTCGATATCGCCGCTGTGGTGACTTACGAACGTAACGCCTGGGGCAACAACAAGGGCGACATGGTCACGCCAAAAGAAGTGCTGGAGCTGAAACAGGCGGAAAGCAAATGAACCGGTCAATTGCGTATTCAGTGAACCCGTCGGGGCAGCGCGCCCTGACCTGCCCCGTCCACTTTCGTGAAGGAGACCGGCCATGAGCGCTGTCATCGATGACCACGGTCACGCCGACCACGCCCACGGCCCCGCCAAAGGCCTGATGCGCTGGGTGCTGACCACCAACCACAAGGACATCGGTACGCTGTACCTGTGGTTTGCCTTCTGCATGTTCCTGCTCGGCGGCTCGTTCGCCATGGTCATCCGCGCCGAGCTGTTCCAGCCCGGCCTGCAGATCGTGCAGCCGGAATTCTTCAACCAGATGACCACCATGCACGGTCTGGTGATGGTATTCGGCGCGGTAATGCCGGCGTTCGTCGGCCTCGCCAACTGGATGATTCCGCTGATGATCGGCGCGCCGGACATGGCCCTGCCACGGATGAACAACTTCAGCTTCTGGCTGTTGCCGGCGGCGTTTCTGCTGCTGGTCTCGACGCTGTTCACCCCGGGTGGCGGGCCGAATTTCGGCTGGACCTTCTACGCGCCGCTGTCCACCACTTACGCGCCGGAAAGCGTGACGTTCTTCATTTTCGCCATCCACTTGATGGGCATCAGTTCGATCATGGGCGCGATCAACGTGGTCGCGACCATCCTCAACCTGCGCGCCCCCGGCATGACCCTGATGAAAATGCCGCTGTTCGTCTGGACCTGGCTGATCACCGCGTTTCTGCTAATCGCAGTGATGCCGGTGCTGGCCGGCTGCGTGACGATGATGCTCATGGACATTCACTTCGGCACCAGTTTCTTCAGCGCTGCCGGCGGTGGTGACCCGGTACTGTTCCAGCACGTGTTCTGGTTCTTCGGCCACCCCGAGGTGTACATCATGATCCTGCCGGCGTTCGGCGCGGTCAGCCAGATCATCCCGACCTTCGCGCGCAAGCCGCTGTTCGGCTACACCTCGATGGTCTATGCCACAGCGAGCATCGCGTTCCTGTCGTTCATCGTCTGGGCGCACCACATGTTCGTGGTCGGCATTCCGCTGGTGGGCGAATTGTTCTTCATGTACGCGACCATGCTGATCGCCGTGCCGACGGGTGTGAAAGTGTTCAACTGGGCGAGCACCATGTGGCAAGGCTCGATGACCTTCGAGACACCGATGCTGTTTGCCGTGGCGTTCGTCATTCTGTTCTCGATTGGCGGTTTCTCCGGGCTGATGCTGGCGATCGCCCCGGCGGACTTCCAGTATCAGGACACCTACTTTGTCGTTGCGCATTTCCACTATGTGCTGGTGCCCGGGGCGATCTTCGGCATCTTCGCCTCGGCCTATTACTGGCTGCCGAAGTGGACCGGGCACATGTACGACGAAACCCTCGGCAAGCTGCATTTCTGGCTGTCGTTCGTGGGCATGAACCTGACCTTTTTCCCGATGCACTTCGTCGGCCTTGCGGGGATGCCGCGACGGATTCCGGATTACAACTTGCAGTTCGCCGATTTCAACATGGTCTCGTCGATCGGCGCATTCATGTTCGGCGCCACGCAGATCTTCTTCCTGTTCATCGTCATCAAAACCATCCGTGGTGGTGCACCGGCCCCGGCGAAACCGTGGGATGGCGCCGAAGGCCTGGAGTGGAGCGTGCCGTCGCCGGCGCCGTATCACACCTTTACCACGCCGCCGGAAGTGAAATGAACACCTCCTCTTTTTTGCAATGTGTACAGAGGCGCAGATCCCCAGTGGATGCTCACAGATCTTCTGTGGATGTACACAGATCCCCTGTGGCGAGGGGATTTATCCCCGTTGGGTTGCGAAGCAGCCCCAAAACCTGCAATCGAAATTCATCAGGTAGACCGTGTGCGCTGGATTCAGGGCCGCTTCGCAGCCCAACGGGGATGAATCCCCTCACCACAAAAGCTTCACCGGCCACCAGGGAACACGAGGAAACATGAATCATGGCTGACTCGATCTCGCTGAAGAAACTCGTCACTCGCCTGCTGTTGGTGGTGGTGGCGATGTTCGTCTTCGGCTTCGCCCTGGTGCCGATCTACGACGTGATGTGCAAAGCCTTCGGCATCAATGGCAAGACCGGTGGCCAGTACGAAGGCGAGCAAGTGGTCGACACCTCGCGCCAGGTACGCGTGCAGTTCCTGTCGACCAACACCGCCGACATGCCGTGGGACTTTTACCCGAAACACGACGAGCTGACCGCCAACCCCGGCGCGGTGAACGAGATGGTCTTCATCGCGCGCAATCCCACCGACAAACCGATGAGTGCGCAAGCGGTGCCGAGCATCGCGCCGAGCAACGCGGCGGCGTTTTTCCACAAGACCGAATGCTTTTGCTTTACCCAGCAGGTGCTGCAACCCGGTGAACAGATCGAAATGCCGGTGCGTTTCATCGTTGACCGCGACATGCCCAAGGAAGTGAAGCACCTGACGCTGTCCTACACGCTGTTCGATATCACCGCCCGACATCCGCCGGTGGCTGTTAACACTGGCGGTTGAGCGTGGCCGATAAGGAGAACAATAAATGGCAACTCATGAGCATTATTACGTCCCGGCCCAGAGCAAATGGCCGATCATCGCTACGCTCGGGATGTTCGTCACCGTGTACGGCCTGGCCACCTGGTTCAACGATCTGAAGGCCGCGCGCCCGGAATCCCACGGCCCGCTGATCTTTTTCGTCGGCGGCCTGCTGCTGGCGTACATGCTGTTCGGCTGGTTCGGTGCGGTGATCAAGGAAAGTCGCGCGGGGTTGTACAGTCCGCAACTGGATCGCTCGTTCCGCTGGGGCATGAGCTGGTTCATCTTTTCCGAAGTGATGTTCTTCGTCGCTTTCTTCGGCGCGCTGTTCTACGTGCGCCACGTGTCCGGGCCGGCGCTGGGCGGCGAAGGGCCGAAAGGCATCGCGCACATGCTCTGGCCGAATTTCGAATTTGTCTGGCCGTTGCTGCACACACCAGACCCGAAACTGTTCCCGCCACCCAAAGAAGTCATCAGCCCGTGGGGCCTGCCGCTGATCAATACGATCCTGCTGGTCAGCTCCAGCGTGACCATCACCATCGCCCACCATGCGCTGAAGAAAGGCCATCGCGGCGCGCTGAAACTGTGGCTGGCGATCACCGTGCTATTGGGCGTCGCGTTCCTCGGTTTCCAGGCCGAGGAGTACATCCACGCTTATAAAGAGCTGGGGCTGACCCTCGGTTCGGGCATCTACGGTGCGACGTTCTTCATGCTCACAGGCTTCCACGGCGCCCACGTGACCATCGGCACGATCATCCTGTTCGTGATGCTGATGCGGATCATGAAGGGCCACTTCGACAACGAGCACCAGTTCGGTTTCGAAGCGGCGAGCTGGTACTGGCACTTTGTCGATGTGGTGTGGATCGGCTTGTTCTTCTTCGTCTATGTGCTCTGAAAACAGCTGCAAGTTGCTAGCTGCAAGCTTCAAGTCAAAGCGGGATGGCCTCTAACTTGTAGCTTGCCGCTTGAAGCTTGCCGCTCGCGTCTACCACGGCGCATGGGACACCAACTGGCCGCTGTAGAAACCCCAGGCCATCAGGCCGACGGTGAGCACGGCCAGTGCCACCCGAACACTCAAGGCGATGACCAGCCGATGGGAGCTGCTGTCGTCCTTGACCAGGAAAAACAGGCCGCTGAACAGGCTGACGACCGTGGCAATCAGCATCAGGACGATCGCTGCTTTGAACATGGCAAGACTCCGGGGGACAGGCGATGCACTTGAGTATAGCGATCGCGATGACTGACTTTATGGCGCGCCCATGAAGCGCTTTCGCCCGGGCGTGATCCCCACCTTAGTGGTCGGCCTGTTGCTGCCGCTGATGGTTGCGCTGGGCTTCTGGCAACTGGGCCGGGGCGCGGAGAAAACCGCGCTGCTGGCCAGTTACGCCGAACGTCGCGTGGCCGAACCGATGGCCAGCAGTGAACTGCTCGCCAGCGCCGACCCGGCTTACCGCCGCGTGCGCCTGCACGGCCAGTTCGACGCTGCCCACACGCTGCTGCTGGACAACCGCCAGCGTGGCGGCAAGGTCGGCGTCGAGTTGCTGCAACCGTTTCAGGATCAGCGCAGCGGCCTGTGGCTGCTGGTCAATCGCGGCTGGCTGCCATGGCCCGACCGGCGCGTGCCGCCGCAATTCACTACACCGGCCGAGACACTGACGCTCGATGCCTGGGTCTACGTCGCCCCCGGCGCAACGTTCCAGTTGCACGCCGATCCGGTCAGCCATGTCTGGCCGCAAACCATCACCGCCGTCGAGCCGGACAAGTTGTGGCAAACCCTGGAGCGCGACGGTTTCGCCTTTGAGCTGCGCGCCGAACCCGGCCCGGCCAGCTATCAGACCGATTGGCCGGTGGTCGCGATGGGCCCGGAAAAACACCTCGGCTACGCCGTGCAATGGTTCGCCATGGCCACGGCCCTGCTCGGGCTCTACCTCTATTTCGGCTGGCACCACGCAAAGGAGAAACGCCATGGGAAGCGCCATGAATCCACCCAGCATGTCTGAGGCCAAACCCGTTCCCAGCCGCCGGCGTGGGCGCATTCAGTTGCTGCTGATTGTGCTTGGCGTGGTCGGGCCGATGCTGCTCGCCACCGGCATGTACAAATTGCAGTTCTGGGTGCCGGAAGGACGCAGCTATCACGGCGAGCTGATCGGCAACGGCCAGACCCGCGCCGATCTCGGCGTGCAGGCCGATGAGCAGCGCTGGCAGATTCTGGTCACGGCGCCAAAGGACTGCGCAGTCGATTGCCAGCAACTGGTTTATCTGGCGCGGCAGATCCAGATCAGCCTCGGCCGCGAAGCCGGGCGCGCCAGCCACGCCCTCGCCGCCGCGCAACCACTGAGCGCTGATTACGCCGCAAAACTCGACCGTGAATATCCGCAGTTGCAGCGCTATCCGCTGGATGCCGGGGTGTTTGCCAGGACCACCGGCGACAAAGCCGTGCCGCAGCTGTGGATCGTCGACCCGCACGGCAATCTGGTGCTGCGCTACGAGCCCAATGTGAAGGGCAAGGATCTGCTTAACGACCTGCGGCATCTGCTGAAACTGTCGAACATCGGATAAGGGCATCGTCATGGCCAAACCTGGATTTCGCCTCGCGCTGTTTGCCACCCTGCTGGCACTGATTGTGGTGCTGCTCGGCGCCTATACGCGCCTGACCCACGCCGGCCTCGGCTGCCCCGACTGGCCGGGCTGTTACGGGTTTATCAGCGTGCCGAAAAGCGAGGCGCAACTGGCCCATGCCGAGCTGCACTTCCCTGACGCGCCGGTGGAGGCGCACAAAGGCTGGAACGAGATGATCCACCGCTACTTCGCCGGCACTCTGGGTCTGCTGATTTCAGTATTGGCCGGGCGCGCCTGGGTCAACCGGCGCCATCCGGGCCAACCGGTGAAACTGCCGCTGTTTCTGCTGGCGGTGGTCATCGCTCAGGCAGCGTTCGGCATGTGGACGGTGACACTCAAGCTCTGGCCGCAAGTGGTTACCGGGCATTTGCTCGGCGGCTTCGCCACGCTGAGTCTGCTGTTTCTGCTGACGCTGAGGTTGTCCGGCGTGCTGCCGGCGCTGACGGTACCGAAGCGCCTGCAATACTGGGCGACGGCGGGCCTGCTGTTGGTGATCGGCCAGATCGCTTTGGGCGGCTGGGTCAGTTCCAACTACGCAGCGGTGGCCTGCATCGACTTCCCCACCTGCCATGGCCAATGGCTGCCGCCGGCGGACTTCGCCAATGGTTTTCACCTGACTCAGCACATCGGCCCGAATTATCTCGGCGGACAACTCGACAGCGATGCGCGCACGGCGATTCACCTGACCCACCGCATCGGCGCTTTGCTGGTGACGGTCGTGCTGCTCGGTCTGGCGTGGCAGTTGAAAGCCGTGGGCATGACCCGTTTGGCCGGATTGCTGCTGATCGCCCTCGCCGCGCAGATCACCCTCGGCATCAGCAACGTGCTGTTTCATCTGCCGCTACCGGTGGCCGTCGCCCACAACGCTGGCGGCGCGGCGTTGTTGCTGACCCTGGTGCTGGTCAATTATCACGCGCGCACCAGTCTGCTGCGGGTGAGCCAACCGGTGCTGGCGCGCTGGCGCTTCAGTGCACCCAAACCTGCCGTCGCGCCCATTGCATTGAAAGGAGAAACGCCATGGCGAGTCTGATCGGCGAACGTCCAGCGCAGGCGCTGTGGCGCGATTATCTGGAGCTGACCAAACCGAAAGTCGTGGTGCTGATGCTGATCACCTCGCTGGTCGGCATGTTCCTCGCCACCCGCGCGGGCGTGCCATGGACGGTGCTGGTGTTCGGCAATCTGGGCATTGCCTTGTGTGCAGGCGGCGCGGCAGCGGTCAATCATGTGGTCGACCGGCGCATCGATGCGGTGATGGCGCGTACGCACAAACGGCCGTTGGCCGAAGGGCGGGTTTCACCTGCGGCGGCGCTGACATTTGCGTTGCTGCTGGCGTTGCTCGGTCAGGCCTTGCTGCTGACGTTCACCAATCAACTGACCGCTTGGCTGACTCTCGCTTCACTGCTCGGTTACGCCGTGGTCTACACCGGTTTTCTCAAGCGTGCGACGCCGCAGAACATCGTCATCGGCGGCCTCGCTGGCGCCGCGCCACCGCTGCTCGGCTGGACCGCCGCCACCGGCCATGTCAGCGCCGAACCGCTGTTGCTGGTGCTGATCATCTTCGCCTGGACCCCGCCGCACTTCTGGGCGCTGGCGATTCATCGCAAAGAGGAATACGCCAAGGCCGACATTCCGATGCTGCCGGTGACCCATGGCGAGCACTACACAAAAGTGCACATTCTGCTGTACACCTTCGCGCTGCTGGCGGTGAGTCTGCTGCCGTACGTGATTCACATGAGCGGCGTGCTGTATCTGGTCTGCGCGCTGGCATTGGGCGCGCGGTTTCTGCAATGGGCCGTGGTGCTGTACCGTGGCACTCGGCCGCACGCGGCGATCAACACCTTCAAGTACTCTATCTGGTACCTGTTCCTGTTGTTCATCGCCCTGCTCGTAGACCACTACTTACTGTTGAACCTATGACCCGAACCCAGAAAACCGTCTTCATCCTCGTTGCCGTGATCGCGTTGATCCTCGGGCTTACCGTCAACAAAGTGCTGAGCGGCAAAGGCCAGGGCGACCCGACTGCGCTGATCGACGCCGGCATCATCCTGCTGCCGCAGAGCCGCAACCTGCCGGACGTGACCATGACCGATCAGGACGGCAAACCGGTGGCGATTGACGAGTTGAAAGGCAAGTGGAGTCTGTTGTTCTTCGGCTACACCTTCTGCCCGGACATCTGCCCGACCACCCTGGCGCAACTACGGCAGATCAAGAGCGAGCTGCCGAAAGAGGCGGTGGATAAATTGCAGATCGTGCTGGTCAGCGTCGACCCCAACCGCGATACGCCGAAGCAGTTGAAGCAGTACCTGGGCTACTTCGATCCACAGTTCATTGGCCTGACGCCAACCTCGATCGAGGAGCTGCAGAAGGTCGCGAACGCGGTGAGCATTCCATTCATTCCGGCCGATACCAGCAAGCCGAACTACACCGTGGATCACAGCGGCAATCTGGCCGTGATCGGCCCGGACGGCACGCAGCGCGGGTTTATTCGCGCGCCGTTGAACAATGCCAAGCTGGTGGCGCAGTTGCCGGCGATGCTTGAGCGCCAGTAGGAACACCAAAGAACCATTGTGGGAGCGGGCTTGCTCGCGAATGCGGTGGGTCAGATAAAGACATGTTGGCTGACACACCGCATTCGCGAGCAAGCCCGCTCCCACACGGACGATATTCCAGGCACAAAAAAGGGGACGCCATTGGCGTCCCCTTTTTCATTGCAGCAACCTGAATCAGAACGCCGGCAACACCGCGCCTTTGTACTTCTCGGTAATGAACTGCTTCACTTCCGGGCTGTGCAGGGCAGCCGCGAGTTTCTTCATTGCGTCGCTGTCCTTGTTGTCCGCGCGGGACACGAGGATGTTCACGTACGGCGAGTCGTTGCCTTCGATCACCAGCGCATCCTTGGACGGATCAAGCTTGGCTTCCAGCGCGTAGTTGGTGTTGATCAGCGCCAGATCGACCTGGGTCAGCACACGCGGAATAGTGGCGGCTTCCAGTTCACGGAATTTCAGGTCTTTCGGGTTCTGCTCGATGTCTTTGAGGGTCGACAGAATGTTGCTCGGATCCTTCAAGGTGATCACGCCAGCCTTGGCCAGCAGCAACAGCGCACGGCCGCCATTGGTGGCGTCGTTCGGGATCACCACGTTGGCGCCGCCGGGCAGGTCTTTCAGATCCTTGAGCTTGCTCGAGTAAGCGCCCAGCGGCTCCAGGTGCACGCCGGTCACGGCAACGAGGCTGGTGCCCTTGGCCTTGTTGAATTCATCGAGATACGGCTGGTGCTGGAAAAAGTTGGCGTCGAGGCGCTTTTCCGCGACCTGGACGTTCGGCTGAATGTAGTCGGTGAAGACCTTGACCTTCAGATCCACGCCTTCCTTGGCCAAGGCCGGTTTGACGAACTCGAGGATTTCCGCGTGCGGCACCGGGGTGGCGGCAACGGTCAGGGTCTCGGCGTGGGCCGAAAACGCCGCAACAGCGGCGAAAGCAGCGATCAGTTTTTTCATTCAGCTAACTCCTTGTGAGGACGCCCGCCAACGAATGGCCCGCGCCTCTTGATTAAAAAACCGCTTATTTGCGCGAGAAATGCACGACCAGACGGTCGCCCACCATTTGCAGCACCTGTACCAGAATCAACAGCAGGACCACGGTGACGATCATTACGTCGGTCTGAAAACGCTGGTAGCCGAAACGGATCGCCAGGTCACCCAGACCACCAGCGCCGACCACACCGGCCATCGCCGTGTAGGACACCAGTGTAATCGCCGTCACCGTAATCGCTGCGAAGATGCCCGGGCGGGCTTCCGGCAGCAACGCGTTCATGATGATCTGCCGGGTGGTCGCGCCCATCGACTGAGTCGCTTCGATGATGCCGCGGTCGACTTCGCGCAGCGCAGTTTCCACCAGACGCGCAAAGAACGGCGTGGCGCCGACCACCAGCGGCGGGATCGCCCCGGCCACGCCCAGCGAGGTGCCGGTGATCAGCACGGTGAACGGGATCATCACGATCAGCAAAATGATGAATGGCAGCGAACGCAAAATGTTCACCACCAGCGACAGCACTGCGTAGACGCCACGGTTTTCCAGCAACTGACGGGGACTGCAGAGAAACAGCAGCACGCCCAGTGGCAGACCGAGCAACACGGTGAACAACAGCGAACCGCCGAGCATCAGCATGGTGTCGCCAGTCGCCAGCCAGATTTCGTACCAGTCGATATTGGCGAAGAAACTCATCAGGTCAGCCATTAGCGCAACACCTCCATGTGAACGTCAGCGGCGGTGAAGCGGGCAAACGCCGCCTCCATGTCGCCACCGTTGACAGCGAGGGTCAGTTGCCCGTACGGAATGTCTTTTATGCGGTCGATGCGCCCGGCAAGGATGCTGTAGTCGACGCCGGTTTCCCGGGCGACGGTGCCAAGCAGCGGCGCGTAGGTCGCCTCGCCCTGAAAGGTCAGACGCACGATACGCCCGGGCACATGGGCAAAATCGTCACGCTGCTCGCTCTCGTCGATCTGCTCGCTTTCCTGGACGAAACGCTTGGTGGTCGGATGCTGCGGATGCAGGAACACATCGGCCACCGGCCCCTGCTCGACGATCACGCCGGCGTCCATCACCGCGACCTGATCGCAGACGCGCCGGATCACGTCCATCTCGTGGGTGATCAGGACGATGGTCAGCTTCAGTTCGCGGTTGATTTCCGCCAGCAGCTGCAGGACCGACGCGGTGGTCTGCGGGTCGAGGGCGCTGGTGGCCTCGTCGCACAGCAGGATCTTCGGCTTGGTCGCCAGCGCACGGGCGATGCCGACGCGTTGCTTCTGCCCGCCGGACAGTTGCGCCGGGTACTTTTTCGCGTGGTCGGACAAACCGACCCGCGCCAGCAACTCGGCCACCCGTTGGTTGATTTCACTGCTCGACAGCTCACCGGCCAGGGTCAGTGGCAACGCAACGTTATCGGCGACAGTCTTGGAGGCGAGCAGGTTGAAGTGCTGGAAGATCATCCCGACCTGCTGACGGAAACGGCGCAGGCCATTGGCGTCCAGTGCGGTGACTTCTTCGCCGTCGACGATGATCTTGCCGCCACTGCAATCTTCCAAGCGATTGATCAGACGTAGCAGGGTACTTTTGCCCGCACCGGAATGGCCAATCAGGCCGAACACCTGGCCGTTCTCGATGGCGAGACTGGTCGGGTGCAGCGCGGGAATATCCTTACCGGCGACGCGGTAAGTCTTGTGGACGTTTTGAAACTCGATCACGTAGCGAACCTTGTGGGGCGCGTTGGAAAAGGATCAGCGGTTAGCCGGGCGCGCATTTTAGCCTGTCCGTATAGAGGTTCTTAGCATTTATTTCGCAAATAACCTTCGATTTGGCAATAACGCGATCAAAGGTCAGATAAACGGAACGGCTGAAACGCTCGTCAGTCACTAAGTAAGCGACTTGAAACCCTGGGTGCCGTGCCTGGGAATCACTCAAGGGTCTGCGGAAGGCATCCGGGGCCAAACGAGGAGTTTACGTCTGATGAGCATCAAAAAGCCTGCACCTGCTAAAAGCGAGATGGCCGGAACCGACACCCCGGATCGCGCCAACACCAACGCCAAGCTCGACAGCCTGGAAGAATTCCGTTCCGACGCCACCGGTCAGGCACTGCGCACCAATCAGGGCGTGAAGATCGCCGACAACCAGAACACCCTCAAAGCCGGGCCGCGCGGGCCGTCGCTGCTGGAAGACTTCATCATGCGTGAAAAGATCACGCACTTTGACCATGAGCGCATTCCGGAGCGCATCGTCCATGCGCGCGGCACCGGCGCCCACGGTTTCTTTCAGACCTACGAGAACCATGCAGCGCTGACCAAGGCCGGTTTCCTACAGGATCCGGGCAAGAAGACCCCAGTATTCGTGCGTTTTTCCACGGTGCAGGGTCCACGGGGTTCCGGCGACACCGTGCGTGACGTGCGCGGCTTTGCGGTGAAGTTCTTCACCGACGAGGGCAACTTCGATCTGGTCGGCAACAACATGCCTGTGTTCTTCATTCAGGACGCAATCAAGTTTCCGGACTTCGTGCACGCGGTGAAACCCGAGCCGCATAACGAAATCCCAACCGGCGGCTCGGCGCACGACACGTTCTGGGACTTCGTCTCGCTGGTGCCGGAATCGGCACACATGGTGATCTGGGCGATGTCCGACCGGGCCATCCCGAAAAGCCTGCGCAGCATGCAGGGCTTCGGTGTTCACACCTTCCGCCTGATCAACGCCGAGGGCAAATCACGTTTCGTCAAATTCCATTGGCGCCCGACCGCCGGCACCTGCTCGCTGGTGTGGGACGAGGCGCAGAAGCTCGCCGGTAAGGACACTGACTACCATCGTCGCGACCTGTGGGAAGCGATCGAGATGGGCGACTACCCCGAATGGGAACTGGGCGTACAGATCGTCGAAGAAGAGAATGAACACGACTTCGACTTCGACATCCTCGACCCGACCAAGATCATTCCCGAAGAAATCGTCCCGATCACGCCGCTGGGCAAAATGACCCTGAACCGCAACCCGGACAACTTCTTCGCCGAAACCGAGCAGGTCGCCTTCTGCCCTGGCCACATCGTCCCGGGCATCGATTTCTCCAACGACCCGCTGCTGCAAGGTCGGCTATTTTCCTACACCGACACGCAAATCAGCCGACTCGGCGGGCCGAACTTCCATGAGCTGCCGATCAACCGTCCGGTCGCGCCATTCCACAACGGCCAGCGCGATGCGCAGCACCGCACCACCATCGACAAGGGTCGTGCCTCTTACGAGCCGAACTCGATCGACGGCGGCTGGCCGAAAGAAACCCCGCCGGCGGCACAGGACGGTGGTTTCGAGAGCTATCCAGAGCGCATCGACGCGGCGAAGATCCGTCAGCGCAGCGAGTCGTTCAGTGATCACTTCTCCCAGGCCCGCTTGTTCTTCAACAGCATGAGCGAGCACGAGAAAGAGCACATCATCGCCGCCTACAGCTTTGAGCTGGGCAAGGTCGAGCGTGAGTTCATTCGGGCCCGTGAGGTGAACGAGATCCTCGCCAATATCGACCTGACCCTGGCCAAACGCGTAGCGGAAAACCTCGGTTTGCCGGCACCAGCCAAAGGTACGGTTGAAGTGCGCAAGACCTCGCTGGAGCAATCGCCAGCGCTGAGCCAGGCCAACCTGCTGCCGGGCAATATCAAGACGCGCAAAGTGGCAATCCTTGCCGCCAACGGCGTTGATGCTGCGGCCATCGATGCCATGAAGAAAGCCCTTGAAGCCGAAGGCGCCCACGCGAAACTGCTCGGCCCGACCTCGGCGCCAGTCAAGACAGCTGACGGCAAGGCGTTGCCAGTGGATGCGTCGATGGAAGGTATGCCTTCAATCGCGTTCGATGCGGTGTTCGTACCGGGTGGCGCGGCGTCGATTACCGCGTTGAGCGGTGACGGCGTGGCGCTGCATTATCTGCTGGAGGCCTACAAGCACCTGAAGGCGATCGCGCTGCACGGCGAGGCCAAGCAATTGCAGGACTTGCTGAAGCTCGACGCGGATGCGGGGCTGTTGCAGGGCGCGGATGTGGGTGCGTTGACCAAACCGTTCTTCGCCGCGATTGGCGAGCATCGGGTGTGGGCGCGGGAGCCTAAGGCCAAGGCGATTCCGGCTTAAGATCTTTATTGGCTGAGAGGACGCTTTCGCGAGCAGGCTCGCTCCCACAGGTACGCTGTTGCACCTGTGGAGCGAACCTGCTCGCGAAGCTAGTTATGGCTTGCGCGGGCTTAAAACCATCTGCGCCGGCACTGTGCGCAAGATCTGCTTCTCGATCTGCAAATCAAAGTCAGGATCGAGCTTCTTGACTCGCTTGCTCAGCAACGTCGCCAGCCACGGATAATCCGCAGTGCGCGGGGCCTGGATGCTGACGGCGCAGTCGTAATTCACCACATCGGCGGCGATTGCATCGAGCTGTCGTTGCAGCTTGTGAATATCGCCGATGTTCAGCGCAACCGTGGTGCTTTCGGCGGTCGGGTCGATGACCTTGGCTTTCGGCCGTGCTTCAGCAGCCAGCAGCGCCGCTTCAGCCTTTTCCAGCTCGGCCTTGCGCGCTTCGGTAATCGCGCCGTTGACGCCGCCGGTCAGCGCCGGCGCCTTGGGCATCAAAGCACGGGCGCGGCTGAGCGCGGTGGCAGCGGCGTTGACATCGCCTTTCTGCAGGACGATCTGGCTGCGGCGCAGATACGCCTCGGCCAGCTGCCGCTGATATTGTTCAAGGGACTGATCGTTGGGGGTGTCGGCCTGCAACGCGGCCAACTGGTCTTCGGCGGTGGCCAGTTCGCTGCTGGCCAGGCTTTGCTCCAGCTGTGCGATGGCCGTAGCCCGCGCATCCGGGACTTCGGTCACCGGCGGCGTGCTTTGGCAGGCGCCCAGCAGCACGGAAAATGCGACAAGGAGCAGATAACGGGAGGCGAACGGCTTCATTCCTGCGACTCTCTAATTGCGCAAAAAGCGGCCAAGTCTACACCCCACGACGGGGCAGAACAAAACTCAACAGAAACAGCGCGGCTGCCGTCACCACGATAGACGGCCCCGCCGGGGTGTCCTTGAACCACGACAACGCCAGCCCGCCGCACACTGCGAGCATGCCCAGCAGGCTCGCGCCCAGCGCCATCTGCTCCGGCGAACGGGCGTGACGCTGTGCCGCAGCCGCAGGGATGATCAGCAGCGAAGTAATCAGCAGCACGCCGACAATTTTCATCGCCACCGCAATCACCACCGCGATCAACAGCATCAGCGCCAAGCGCAAACCCGCAACCGGCAAGCCTTCGACCCGCGCCAGTTCTTCGTGCACGGTGACCGCCAGCAACGGCCGCCACAGCGTCACCAGCAAGACCAGCACCGCCGCAGTGCCGCCGAGAATCCACGCCAGGTCGCTCGGACTGATCGCCAGCAGATCGCCAAACAGATAGGCCATCAGGTCGATCCGCACTTCATGCATGAAGCTTAGTACCACCAGGCCGAGAGAGAGCGTGCTCGGCGCAAGAATTCCCAACAGCGTGTCGGACGCCAGCGGCTGGCGCTGTTGCAGCGTCACCAAGAGCACCGCCAGCAGCAGGCAACCGACCGTCACCGCCACCGTCGGGCTGACATCCAGCAAAAAGCCCAGTGCCACACCGAGCAGTGCGGCATGGGAAAGGGTGTCGCCGAAATAGGCCATGCGCCGCCACACCACAAACGAGCCGAGCGGTCCGGCCACCAGCGCCAGCGCCAGACCTGCAAGCAGGGCATACAAGAGAAAATCAGCCATGCTTGCAGCCGTCTCCATGAACGTGAGGTTGCCCGCTCAGCGGGCCTTTGACCACCGAACCGTGCAGGTCGTGGGCGTGGTCGTGATGGTGGTGATAGATCGCGAGGCTCGGCGCGTTCTTGCCGAACAGCTCGACGAATGCCGGGTCGCCGCTGACCTGCTCGGGATGCCCGGAGCAGCAGACGTGACGGTTGAGACAAACCACCTGATCGGTGGTGCTCATCACCAGATGCAAATCGTGGGAGACCATCAGCACGCCGCAACCGTGGCGGTCGCGCAGCCGGGTGATGAGGCTGTACAGCTCGGCCTGCCCGGCCACGTCGACGCCCTGCACCGGCTCGTCGAGCACCAGCAACTCCGGCTCGCGCAGCAGTGCCCGGGCCAGCAGCACGCGCTGCATTTCGCCGCCGGAAACGCTCTGCACCGGGCTGTCGATCACGTGTTCGGCGCCAACTTCCTTCAACGCGGCCAGCGCGCGCGGACGGTCGACACCGGGCACCAGGCGCAAGAAGCGCAGCACTGACAGCGGCAGCGTCGGATCGACATGCAGTTTCTGCGGCATGTAGCCGACGCGCAGCTTCGGCTTGCGCCAGACGCTGCCGCTGTTCGGCTTCAACAACCCGAGCACGGCGCGCACCAGCGTGGTCTTGCCGGCGCCGTTGGGGCCGATCAGGGTGACGATCTGCCCCGGCTCGACGCTCAGCTCGATGTTGTCCAGCACGGTCTGCCCGGCAAACGTGACGGCGACCTGTTCCAGACGGATCAGCGCATTGCTCATCAGGCCCCCTGGCAACCGGCGCACAGGCCGACCACTTCGACCGTCTGCGCTTCGACAATGAAACCGACGTCTTTGGCGCTGTCGATAATCGCGTCGCTGATTACTTTTTGTTCAAGTTCGATCGCGGCGTGGCAGTCGCGGCAAATCAGGAACTGGCCCTGATGCGCGTGCTCGGGATGCACGCAGCCGACGAAGGCATTCAGCGAGGAGATGCGATGGACCAGGCCGTTTTCCAGCAGGAAATCCAGCGCGCGGTACACGGTGGGCGGCGCGGCGCGACGGCCGTCCTGCTCGCTGAGGACGGCGAGGATGTCGTAGGCACCCAGCGGCTTGTGGCTTTGCCAAACCAGTTCCAGCACGCGGCGGCGCAGGGCGGTCAGACGCAGACCTTTTTGCGCGCACAAGGTATCGGCCTCGGACAAAGCGCTGTGCACGCAATGGGAGTGGTCGTGGGGACGGCTGGCAATCGGTGTAATAGGCATGAGCGGCGACGAGATTTGCTGGAGACGTTATTATGTTACCCGTTCTCGCTTCCTTGAGTGGTCATCGTGTCCCGACTTTTTTCTGTTTTTGTGGCTTTTGTTGCCAGTTTTCTGCTGATCGGTACGGCTCAGGCCGAGGTCAAAGTGCTCACCAGCATCAAACCGTTGCAGCTGATTGCTGCTGCCGTGCAGGACGGCGTAGCGGTTCCCGAGGTGCTGCTGCCGCCGGGGGCCTCGCCGCACAATTACGCCCTGCGCCCGTCCGACGTACGGAAGGTGCAGTCGGTCGATCTGCTCTACTGGATCGGCCCGGACATGGAAGGCTTCCTGCCGCGCGTGCTCAGCGGTCGCAGTCAGCCGAGTGTTGCCGTGCAGGATCTGCCGGGGCTGAAGCTGAGGCATTTTGGCGCGGATAACCACTCCCACGCCGAAGAGGCCGATGAGCATGATCACGATCATCGCCCCGGCTCTCTGGATGCACATTTGTGGCTGTCACCGGTCAACGCGCGGGTGATCGCCGATAAAATGGCCGCCGACCTCAGTGCCGCCGACCCGGCCAATGCCCAGCGCTATCAGAGCAATGCCAAAGCCTTCGATGAACATCTGGATGCGCTGGACCAGCGCTTGAAGAAGCGTCTCGCCAATGTCGAAGGCAAGCCGTACTTCGTTTTTCACGAGGCGTTTGATTATTTCGAAGATGCTTACGGCCTGAAGCACGCCGGGGTGTTCGCGGTAGCCGCCGAAGTACAGCCCGGCGCGCAACATGTCGCGGCGATGCGCAAGCGCTTGCAGGAAGTGGGCAAGACCTGTGTGTTCAGCGAGCCGCCATTGCGTCCGCGTCTGGCGGAAACGCTGGTGGCCGGTTTGCCGGTGAAACTCGCCGAGCTGGATGCGCTGGGTGGTTATACGCCGGCGACAGCTCAGGGTTATGAACAGGTGCTGGAGAAACTCGGCAATGATCTGGCCGGGTGTCTGGAATCGTTGTAATCCGCAAAACCCTGTGGGAGCGAGCTTGCTCGCGAAAGCGGTGGGCCAGTCAACGGATATGCTGAATGTGCCGACGCATTCGCGAGCAAGCTCGCTCCCACAGGTTCGGGTTGTCTTTCAGAATCGATTCACAGGGCGAATGGCAACGGTGTATTGACCTTCTGCCGCTGCGCCAGGCGCTGCTCGAATTCCTGCGGATCGTGAATTAACACATCCTGCCCGGCGAACTGCTCAGCGGCGATCAAGCGTGACAACCAGAACCGCACACAGGCCACACGCAACATCGTTGGCCACAACTCAGCTTCCGCCGCCGTGAACGGGCGCAGCGCCGCATAGGCACCGAGAAATGCCCGGGCACGCGGGCCATCGATCACGCCCTCCTCATCCGAACACCAGTCGTTCAAGGCAATCGCCACGTCGTACAGCATTGGCCCCGAACAGGCGTTGTAGAAGTCGATCAGCCCGGTCAGGTGGGTGCCTTCGAACATCGCGTTGTCGCGGAACAGGTCAGCGTGGATGTTGGCGCGAGGTAGCGCGAGAATCCTCTCTTTACGCTCAGTGATCTCATCCAGCGCCTTTTGCAGCAAGACACGCGGCTCATTGCTCAGGTGCAAGAGAAATTCAGTGCCCTCCTCCAGCATCCAGTCCAGACCACGATCGGTCTTGCGCTTGATCATGCGTTCGCCCTGAGTCGCCAGGTGCAGATGCGCCTGCAACTCGCCGACCTGGGCGCAATGCTGGGCGTTGGCGACCTTGATGTGCTTGCCCGACAGGCGCGGTTGCAGCAATGCCGGCTTGCCTTTGAGTTCACGCAGTGCCACGCCGTCAATGGTGCGCAGTGCGTAAGGCACCGGCAGATCGGCTTCGTGCAGCACGTCGAGCAGGTCGATGAAAAACGGCATCTCCTGCACCGGGCCGCGTTCGACCAGGGTCAGGACAAACTCGCCCTGCTCCAGGCTGATGAAGAAATTGGTGTTTTCGCTGCCGGCGGCGATCCCCTGGAAATCAAGCAGGCGGCCGAGCCCGTAAGGGGCGAGAAAGGTTTCCAGCTCGGGCCGAGCCAGGGGAGTGAACACAGACATGTCTTAACTGCCAGTACGGGCGCCGCAACGGCGGCGCCGGGTGAATTAAAAATCTACTTCCATTCGAATATCTTCCATGACGGGATCAGCATATCCGGCTGATCCGAGCGGATGAAATTGGCATCCGTCCCGTCGGCGCGCACCAGAAAGTACGGCGGCGCGCCCTTCGGCGTGACTTTGATCGCATAGAGGAAACCGTTCTGACGGTACTCCTGAATAGTCTTGTCGCCCTCCGTGCGGATGGTGACCTCGGGGTCACCGCCCGGCGCATCATCCGCCGCCATCGCGGCCAGTGGTGAGACAGCGATCAACCCGACCAGCAGCAAGCGATTTAACGTACGCATGATAACCTTGTCCCTTTGTCGTCAACGGTCCCGCTATTCTAGCCCCGGACCCGCCGAAAAGGTTGATCCTGCTCATGAGCCAAGCCCCCCTCGTCCTGGTGGACGGTTCGTCTTACCTGTACCGCGCCTTTCATGCACTGCCACCACTGACCACGTCCAAAGGCCTGCCGACCGGTGCGGTCAAAGGCGTGTTGAACATGCTCAAGAGTCTGCGCAAGCAGTACCCGGACAGCCCGTTTGCCGTGGTGTTCGACGCCAAGGGCGGGACATTTCGCGATGAGATGTACGCCGAATACAAGGCCAACCGGCCGAGCATGCCCGATGACATGCGCGTGCAGATCGAGCCGCTGCACCAGAGCGTGATCGCCCTCGGCTTCCCGCTGCTGTGCGTCGACGGCGTCGAGGCCGACGACGTGATCGGCACCCTGGCCCGCAGCAGCGCGGCGGCGGATCGGCCGGTGATCATCTCCACCGGTGACAAAGACATGGCGCAACTGGTCGACGGCCACATTACCTTGGTCAACACCATGTCCGGTAGCTCGATGGATGTGAAGGGCGTGAAGGAGAAATTCGGCGTCGCTCCGGAGCAGATCATCGATTATCTGGCGCTGATGGGCGATTCCTCCGACAACATTCCAGGCGTGCCGGGCATCGGCCCGAAGACGGCGTCGGGCCTGCTGGTCGGCGTCAACGGCGGCCTGACCGAGCTGTACGCCAACCTCGACATCGTGCCGACCCTGCCGATTCGTGGCGCAAAAACCCTGGTGGCCAAGCTCGAAGAGCACAAGGAGATGGCTTTCCTGTCTTATCAACTGGCGACCATCAAGATCGACGTGCCACTGGATATCGGCCTCGATGATCTGCAGATGGGCGCGGAAGATCCGGCCAAACTCTACGAGCTGTATACCCTCTTGGAATTCAAGAGCTGGCTCAATGATCTGGATCGCGATGCCAAGCGTCTGGAACTGAGCGCGGCGGCCGAACCCGCGCCGGCGGGCGATCTGTTCAGCGCGCCGCAAGCCGAGGCACCTGCTGCCCCTGCCGAGGCCGCGTACGAAACCATCCTCGATCAGGCTCGCTTCGACGTCTGGCTGGAAAAACTGCGCAACGCCAAGCTGATCGCCTTCGACACCGAAACCACCGGCATCGACGCGCAGAAGGCGCAACTGGTCGGTCTGTCGTTCGCCGTGCAGGCCAACGAAGCTGCCTACATCCCGCTGACCCACTCCTACATCGGCGTGCCGGAGCAGCTGGATCGCGACACCGTACTGCGCGCACTCAAGCCGATTCTGGAAGACCCGAACAAACTCAAGGTCGGCCAGCACGCCAAGTTCGACATGAACATTCTGGCCAACTGCGCCATTGGCGGCGATCAGAATGAAGGCATCAGCGTGCGCGGCATCGCCTTCGACACGATGCTTGAGTCCTACGTACTCAACTCCACCGCGACCCGTCACGACATGGACAGCCTCGCGCAAAAGTATCTCGACCACACCACGGTGAGCTTCCAGGACATCGCCGGCAAAGGTGCCAAGCAACTGACCTTCGACCAGATCGCTCTGGAACAGGCCGGGCCCTACGCCGCCGAAGACGCCGACATCACCCTGCGCCTGCATCAGACCCTGTTCGACAAGCTCAGCGCGATTCCGAGCCTGGCCAGCGTGCTGACCGACATCGAAATCCCGCTGGTACCGGTGCTGGCGCGTATCGAACGCCAAGGCGCGTTCGTCGATGCCGAGTTGCTGGGCATTCAGAGCATTGAGCTGGGCAACAAAATGGTCGCGCTGGAGCGTGAAGCCTTCGAAATCGCCGGGGAAGAATTCAACCTCGGCTCGCCGAAGCAGCTCGGCGTGATTCTTTATGAAAAGCTCGGCCTGCCGGTGCTGAAGAAAACCGCCAAGGGCCAGCCGTCCACCGCTGAAGAAGTGCTGGCGAAACTCGCCGAAGACGATCACCGCTTGCCGAAGGTGCTGATGGAGCACCGTTCGATGAGCAAGCTGAAAAGCACTTACACCGATCGCCTGCCGGAGCAGATCAACCCGCGCACCGGGCGCATCCACACTTCGTATCATCAGGCCGTGGCCTCGACCGGGCGCTTGTCATCCAGTGATCCGAACTTGCAGAACATCCCGGTGCGCACTGCCGAAGGCCGGCGTATTCGCCAGGCGTTCGTCGCGCCAAAAGGCTACAAATTGCTGGCGGCAGACTATTCGCAAATCGAGTTGCGGATCATGGCCCACCTGTCCCGCGACGAAGGCCTGATGAACGCCTTCCGCAACAATCTCGACGTGCACACCGCGACCGCTGCCGAAGTGTTCAAGGTCGAGCTCGATCAAGTGACATCCGACCAGCGCCGCAGCGCCAAGGCGATCAACTTCGGTCTGATCTACGGCATGGGCGCGCAGAAGCTCGGCAAGGACATTGGCGTCGACACCAAGACCGCCAAGGCCTACATCGACACCTACTTCGCCCGTTATCCAGGCGTGCGCGAATACATGGAGCGCACCCGCGCGCAGGCGGCGGATCAGGGTTACGTCGAAACTTTCTTCGGTCGTCGCCTGTATTTGCCGGAGATCAACTCGAACAAGCCACAGGAGCGCGCCGCCGCAGAACGCACGGCGATCAACGCACCGATGCAGGGCACGGCGGCGGATATCATCAAAAAAGCCATGGTGGCTGTGGATAACTGGCTGGCAACGTCGGGGCTGGATGCCCGGGTCATCCTGCAGGTGCACGATGAACTGGTGCTGGAAGTTCGCGAGGAGCTGGTCGAGCAGGTCAGCGCTGAGATTCGCCTGCACATGAGCGAAGCGGCGAAACTGGATGTGCCGCTGCTGGTGGAAGTCGGCGTAGGCAACAATTGGGATGAGGCGCACTGAGTGTTGCACAGTTGCCGCAACGTGACATCGCGGCAAGCCCCAGTAACCGGGCTTAGACCGATAAATGCTTGAGGCTATTCCAAAGCTTTTTGAAAAAAATCTGAACTAATCTGTCGATCGAACACTCAGAGGTACTGAATGGCTGGTGAAGCCCTTCGATGCTCCTATGTTGTGTTAAGTGTTGGCAGATATCTGAACCCCGCCCTAGCGGTTCGGAACTTGAACCCCGGAATTTCTCCCTCCCCAATGAAATCCGGGGCTTTTTTTGCCAAAAAATCGGCTGTAGCGCGGCCATGCTGCGTTAAAAGCATCGCTAAAAATGCTCATTTAGGTCCCCTAAACTCCGCTTTTTAGCGCTACTTTTGCCTTGCCTTGCCACACTACAACCAATTTTTCCCCATTCCGAGTTACTCGGCTGCCGCCTCGGCGCCTTTGTCTGCAAGTTCCATCCAGTCGGCCAGCACAGTGTAGGCCTCCTCCAGGCCCATGCGTTTTGGTGCGGAGAACAACTGGATGGTGATCGAGTCGCCCCAGCCTTTGCGGATTTCCGACTGTACTTTCAGCAGGGTGTTCTTGGCGGCGCCGTAAGTGAGCTTGTCGGCCTTGGTCAGCAGAATGTGCATCGGCATGCCGGCGGCGACGGCCCAGTCGAGCATCAGCAGGTCGAAGTCGGTCATCGGATGGCGGATGTCCATCATCAGAATCAGACCTTTCAAACTTTCCCGACCACCGAGGTAAGCCTCAAGGTGGCGCTGCCAGTGTTGCTTGAGCGGGATCGGTACTTTTGCATAACCGTAGCCCGGCAGGTCGACCAGACGGCGATCATCGTCTAGCTTGAAGAAGTTCAACAGCTGTGTGCGACCCGGAGTTTTCGAGGTGCGCGCCAGGCTGGCGTGGGTCAGGGTGTTCAGCGCGCTGGATTTGCCAGCATTGGAACGACCGGCAAACGCCACTTCGAAGCCTTCGTCGTCTGGGCATTGATCGACTTTGGCGGCACTGAGCATGAACGTGGACTGTTGGCACAGGCCGAGGATGGGATTCTTGAGTTGCATGGGATTTCCGATGTGGGCGGCGCCGGGATTGGGCGCGGAACGCGGTGTCGCTTCCGTTTCAGTGACGCCAGTATATAATGCCGCAGATTTTGTGTGTGCTTTGTCCCAGCGAAGGATGAAGTTCACGAGAGCGACAGACTTTGATTGCGCATTAGAACGCAGAACGCTCTCAACCCTGAAAAGGTCGTTTTATGACGAAATGGCTGCTGGCTGCCGGAGTCTTGATGCCGCTTTACAGCGCACAGGCTACACAGGATCCGGAAGCTGTGTACAACCGTGTTTGTGGTGCCTGTCATTCCGGCCAACTACCCATGGCGCCCGCAAGAGGCGATCAGGAAGCTTGGACGCCGAGGTTGGCGAAAGGTATGGGGACGCTGGTGCAACACGTGACCCAGGGTTTCAAGGCGATGCCGCCGCGTGGTTTGTGCATGGACTGCAGTGCCGAGGATTACCAGGCCATCATCCTGTGGATGAGCGAGAGTAAGCCCGGTCCATAACTTAACCCTTAGCCGTAGTTGGATTAGCTGATGAACAAATTGATCGTGAGTCTGCTGTTGACCGTGGGAATTTCAGGTATCGCCCATGCTGCCGGCGATGCCGCAGCAGGCCAGGCCAAAGCTGCCGTGTGCGGGGCCTGCCATGGCCCGGACGGCAACAGCATGGCGCCAAACTTTCCGAAACTGGCCGGTCAAGGTGAACGCTACCTCGACAAGCAATTGCACGACATCAAGTCGGGCAAGCGCGTGGTGCTGGAAATGACCGGGCTGCTGACCAACCTGAACGATCAGGATCTGGCCGACATCGCCGCGTACTTCGCCAGTCAGAAAGGCAGCGTCGGCGCAGCCGATCCGAAGATCGTCGCGCGCGGTGAAGCGCTGTTCCGTGGCGGCAACCTGGAAAAAGGTCTGCCAGCCTGCACCGGCTGCCACTCGCCGAACGGCGCCGGCAATGCTGCAGCAGGCTTCCCGCACCTGGGCGGCCAGCATGCGCAATACATCGCCAAGCAACTGACCGATTTCCGCAAGGAAGAAGGCGGTCGCGCCAACGACGGCGACGCGATGACCATGCGCACCATCGCGCGCAAGCTGAGCGACGAAGACATCGCCGCGGTTTCCAGCTATATCCAGGGCCTGCACTGAGGCCTGATTCGAGGGTTGAACGAGGCGCGTAGCGCCTGCCACGTTAACGCTCGATTAATCCTTCGCAGCAAGTATAAAAAGGGTGGCTCTGGCCGCCCTTTTTTGTGGCCGCTGCCGTTACACTACAGCACTCATGCCCGCCAGGATCTGTGTCGCAACAGGTCGAGCGAGGCGACCCAAATTGTTCAGGAGTAAAGCATGCGTAATCTGATCATCAGCGCCGCCCTCGTCGCTGCCAGCCTGTTCGGCGTCACCGCCCAGGCCGCTGAAGCCCCTGCCGCCCCTTATGTCGAACTGGCCAACCCGGTGCCGGTGGCAAAGCCTGGCAAGATCGAAGTGGTCGAGCTGTTCTGGTACGGCTGCCCGCATTGCTACGCTTTTGAACCAGTGATCAATCCATGGGTGGAAAAACTGCCGTCCGATGTTAACTTCGTGCGCATTCCCGCCATGTTCGGCGGCCCATGGGACGCTCACGGCCAGATGTTCCTGACCCTCGAAGCCATGGGTGTCGAGCACCAGGTGCACAACGCCGTGTTCAATGCGATTCAGAAAGAACACAAGAAGCTCACCGACAAGAACGACATGGCTGACTTCCTCGCCACTCAAGGCGTGGACAAGGACAAGTTCCTCGCCACCTTCGACTCGTTCGCCATCAAAGGTCAGATCGTCAAGGCCCGTGAGCTGGCCAAGAAGTACGAAATCACTGGCGTACCGACCATGATCGTCAATGGTAAATACCGCTTCGACATCGGCTCTGCCGGTGGTGCCGAGCAAGCGCTGAAACTGGCTGACGATCTGGTCGCCAAAGAGCGAGCGGCGAACAAGGCTGCTGCCAACTAAGCGCGGCATCCGCCATGCGCCGCTGGAAGTCCGAACGCATCGTTGGCCTGCATGATCCGCAGGTCAACGAGCATCATCTGGCGTCTACGGGCCTGCCCGCAGACCAGCGTCTGCGCTTGCTCAGCTTCAACATTCAGGTCGGCATCAGCACCGAGCGCTATCGGCATTACCTGACCCGCAGCTGGCAGCATCTGCTGCCGCACACCGGGCGTTCCGGCAATCTGCAGAAGATCGGTGACCTGCTCGGCGACTTCGATCTGGTCGCCCTGCAGGAAGCCGATGGCGGCAGCCTGCGTTCAGGCTACGTCAATCAGGTCGAACACCTGGCCCACCTCGGCGCCTTTCCCTACTGGTATCAACAACTCAATCGCAACCTCGGTCGACTGGCCCAGCACAGCAATGGCGTGCTCAGTCGCCTGAAGCCGTGGGCGATCGAGGATCACCCGCTGCCCGGCCCGAAAGGTCGCGGCGCGATCCTGCTGCGCTTCGGCGAAGGTCCGGAGGCACTGGTGGTGGTGATGATGCACTTGGCCCTCGGCGCGCGGACGCGCAGCCTGCAACTGGCCTATATTCGTGATTTGATCAGCGGGTACAAGCATCAGGTGCTGATGGGCGACATGAACACCCACGCCAGCGACCTGCTCGAACACTCGCCGTTACGCGAACTCGGCCTGCTGGCCCCGCAGGTGGAAGCGACCTTCCCCAGCTGGCGCCCACAGCGTTGCCTTGATCATATTCTGCTCAGCCCGACCCTGACCCTGGAAAAGGTCGAGGTGCTGGCTCAGCCCATTTCCGATCACCTGCCGGTCGCGGTGGAAATTCGTCTGCCGGGTTCGCTCACGGCCGACGCATTGCCCGCGTTGAGCCCTGCCCCTCGCGGAACCTGTGAATGAGCGACGACGCCCAGCGCTGGAAAGAGAAATACCTCAAGAGCATCGAACAGCAGGACAAGCTCGAACGCCGCTGGGCCGCGCGACTCGACCTGCTGCGGCGCGGTCTGGTGCGCAGCACGCTGGCGGCCGAGGGCACTGACAAGGCCGTCGATCAGTGCATGAAGGAAATGCGCGAAGTGGTGCGTACCGATGAAATGGACGCCGGCCTCGCCGCCCTGCTGCCGCGCCTGGAAAAAGCCGTGCTCGACTCCGAGCAGCGCCGTGAAACCCGCATCGATCAGGTCAGCACCGCGCTGACCGCGCTGGTCACCCAGTTGCAGGCCCTGCCCTTGCCGCGCGAAGTTGCGCAACCGCTGAAGAAATTCGCCAAACAACTGGACAGCCGCGTCGGTCAGGCGCGGGAAATGCCGCTGCTGCTGAGCGAACTCAGTGGCCTGCAGGGCAAGGCCTTGAGTCAGTTGGAAACGCCAGCCGAGCCTGGCCGGCCGGGGCTGTTGCAGCGTTTGTTCGGCAGCCGTGACGGTGAGGAAGCCGCTGTACCAGCGGCAGACACACCAGCAACACCAGTGCCACAGGCGGTCGGAGCCCGGCAACCCGAATCGGAGCCTGCGCAAACGGCACCGGTCGCCAACACTGAGGCAGCGATCGCAGCACCCGAGACCATCATCAAGACGCCTGCCCAGACGCCGCCTTCTGAGCCGGAAGTCGTTGCGTACGCTGCGCCTGAGGTCGCCTCGAATGGCGAGCCAGCGCAGGTTGAGCCAGCCGCTCCCGCCGAGATAATCGTCGCTGCGCCAGCCATCGAGGCACTCGATCCCGACGAACTGAGCCATCCCGGCGACCTATCGCCGCTGTCCCTCGACAGCCTGCCCCTCCCGGAGCCGATCGCCCAGGCCTTGGCCGCCATAGACCCGGATCAGTCCGAGCACGACATCCTCTTCGCTCTGCCGGACTCACCCGAACCGTCCTACAGCTCCGTGGCCCGGCATATCGAAGACACGCTGATCGGCCTGCTCGATGACCTGACCCTGCCCGAACGTCACCGGCCGCAAGCCGAAGCCATGCGCGAACGGCTCAAGCACGGATTGAACTGGTACGAATTGCTGCCGATCCTCGACGATCTCGCAACCTTGATGCTGGCGATTACCGACAGCGGCCAGCACGAATTCGAAGCTTATCTGCAACAACTCAACGAACGCCTCGAAGCGTTTCAGAGCAATCTGCAAGCGGCCAGCGAAGGGCATGCCGACAACAGCTCGGCGGCGCGGGCCATGGACACGCAGATCCGCGAGCAGGTCGACGGCTTGCAAAGCAGCGTTCAGCAAGCGGCGGACATCGATGACCTCAAGCATGTGCTGGAGAATCACCTGGAAGGCCTGCTCGGCACCATGGACCAGCACCAGAAACAGCGCGACGCCCGCGAGCAGGAAGTCGCCGCCAGGTTGAAAAGTCTGTCGGAGCGGGTCGCGCATATGGAACAGGAAGCCTTGGGCTTCCGCGAACACCTCGAGGAGCAGCGGCAGAAAGCCCTGATCGATCCGCTGACCGGTCTGCCCAACCGCGCGGCGTGGAGCGAACGCCTAGAGCATGAAATCCAGCAATGGCAGCAGCACGGCAACACCCTGAGCCTGGCCATGCTCGACCTCGACCACTTCAAGCGCATCAACGACAGCTACGGCCATCTGGCCGGCGACAAGGTGCTGAAGATCATCGCCACGGTATTGCGCAAACGCCTGCGCGGCTCGGATTTCATTGCCCGTTTCGGCGGTGAAGAGTTCGTGCTGTTGCTGCCGGCAACGCCGCCGGCGGTTGGCGCGAAGCTGCTGGAAACCCTGCGCGCGGCGATCGAGGCCTGCCCGTTTCATTTCAAGGGCGAACGCGTGACCATCACGATTTCCATGGGACTCGCCTCATTCAGGACGGGAGAACACAGCGATCTGGTGCTTAAAAGAGCCGATCAGGCGCTGTATAGAGCGAAAAATGCCGGGCGTAACCGAGTCGAGCTGGGCTGAGGCAATTGTTCCAATTTGTTTAAATCCGCTCGTTGGCGGCTTGAGGCCAGATCCGTACGTTACACTGTTGCATTATTGTCTTTTGTGTATCGTCCTCTGCCATGAAATTCTTTGCCCTTGCTGCTTCGTTGCTCGTTCTCGCCGGTTGCGTCAGCGGCCCGCGTTATGACACCAGCCACCCTTCGGCCAATTACGACAGCCGCATCCAATTCGTTGTGGTGCATTACACCTCGGCGTCGCTGGAGCGTTCGCTGCAACTGCTGACCCATGGCGAGGTCAGCAGCCATTACCTGATCGGCGATGACAAGAGCGCCACCGTCTACAAACTGATGGACGAAAACCAGCGCGCCTGGCACGCCGGCGAAAGTCAGTGGCAGGGCCGCACCTGGCTGAACTCCAGCTCCATCGGTATCGAAATCGTCAACCCCGGCTACAAGGACACCCCGACCGGACGCCTGTGGTATCCGTACAGCGAAGCGCAGATCCAGTCATTGATCACCCTGCTCAAGGACATCAGCCAACGCAACGGCATCAGCCCGCGGCACATCATCGGTCACAGCGACATCGCGCCGTTGCGCAAGCTTGATCCGGGGCCACTGTTCCCCTGGAAACGTCTCGCCGCCGAAGGTCTTGGCCTGTGGCCGAACGAGCAAGCGGTGGCGCGTCAGCAGGCTATTTTTAACAGCAACCCGTTGCCGGAGATTGGCTGGTTCCAGGCGCAACTTGCGCGACTGGGTTACGACACGCCGCAGACCGGTGAGCTGGATATCGCCACGCGCCATGTCCTCGCCGCGTTCCAGATGCATTACCGCCCTGCCCGCTTCGACGGCACACCGGATGCACAAACCGCGGCACTTCTTTTGGTCCTCAACCAGACAAAATAATGACGCCCGCCCGACGGTCAGGGCGAAATCGCAATCAGCAGCTATAACTCATGGTAATTCTTCGGAAATCCATTAATGGCTGCTACCCGAGAGACGCTGCGTAGCTGGTTTTATCGCCCCGGTTTTTTGGCGATGATCGCGGCTGTCCTCAGCGCCAGCCTGTTAATCGCCGGCGGTATGTTCGCGGCGATGCGGCAGATGGAATTGCGCGAGAGCCAGGAAATGAATGCCCAGGGCGAGCGTTTCCTCGCGCGCCTCGAACAATTGTTCGGCCAGTTGCGCGAAAGTCTCGACGACCTTGAAGCCCAACCCTTGCGCGGCTGCGATGAGGAAATGATCGCGACCTTGCAGCAAGTCACCTTCAACTACCGCTTCGTCTATGAAGCCGCCTACATGGACGCCTCGCGGTTCTGCTCCAACCGGCCGCGTCAGGAAGGCCTGTCATTGGCTCGCGCGCCGGACATTCAGGGCCCGACCTACAGCTATTGGCTGAACACCACCACCGAACCCGATGAAAACCGCGCGGCGCTGATGCTCGGTCGCGGGAACTTTCGTGTCGCCACCTCCCGCGGACATCTGACTGACATGGTCGATCTGTCGCCCGGCAGCAGCCTGCTGGTGGTGCTCGATCACGGCAGCCGCGCGATTCCGGTGCTCGGCACAGCGCAGGTCTGGCCGCCGACCGAACCCTGGCCGCCGCAAAGCCGCGACGCGTTGCAAGTCACGCAGACGCGGCTGATCTACCGCATGCCCACCAATAACCCGGAATATCAGCTGGTACTGATCACGCCGCGCACGGGCATGCGCGTCCCGGCGGTGTGGTGGTGGCTGCTGCCGGTGTGTCTGATCGCCGGAGCCATTGTCGGCTTTCTGACCTTCCTCCTGGTGCGTCAGCGCCAGTCGCTGGATGCCGAGCTGCACGGGGCGATCCGCCGCGGTGAGCTGCAAGTGCTGTATCAGCCGATCTTCGACCTCGACAGCCGCAACTGCGTCGGCGCCGAAGCCTTGCTGCGCTGGCGGCGACCGGACGGCACGCTGACCAGCCCCGACCTGTTCATTCCGATGGCGGAAAACACCGGGCAGATTCGGCAGATGACCGACTTCGTCTTGCAGCGTCTGCTCGAACAGCTGGGCCAGTTACTACGCGCCAACCCGCAGTTGTACATATCAGTGAACCTCGCAGCCTGCGATGTCATGGTGCCGCGCATCGGCCAGGTCATGGCGCGGCTGCTGGCGTTGCACCGTGTTGCCGCGCGGCAGATAGCCTTCGAAGTCACCGAGCGGGGCCTGATTGATGTGGTGGTGGCGCGGGAAAACCTGCAAGCCTTGCGCGACGTTGGCCATCAGGTGCTGATCGATGATTTCGGCACCGGCTATTGCAGTCTCGCCTACCTGCAGACCCTGCCGGTGGATTGCCTGAAAATCGATAAGGCGTTCATCGATGCGCTGGGCCATGACGCGGCGAGCAGCGGCGTCGCTCCGCACATCATTCACATGGCGCAGGCGCTGGATCTGAAAGTGATTGCCGAAGGCATCGAGCTGGAATCGCAAGCGACACTTCTCAGCAGTGAGGGCGTGAAATTTGGTCAAGGCTGGTTGTTTGCCCACGCGCTGAGCGCCGTACAGTTCATTGAACTGATCACCCGCGGCAGACGCCTCGCCGGGCGGCGTATGGACGACGAAGCCTAAACCGCCAGCGCCATGTAGAACTGCGTGCCCTGCCCCGGCCTCGAATAGACGCCCATACGCCCACCGTGCAACTGGACGATTTCCTTGCACAGTGCCAGGCCAAGGCCGGCGCCGCCCTTCTTGCGCCCGACCTGCACGAACGGCTCGAAGATCCGCCCCTGCTGGCCGTAGGCAATGCCTTCGCCGTTGTCTTCGACGCTGATGATCACCCGCTCGCCATGGCGGCGCGCCTGCAGACGGATCTGCCCGTCGCGGGCAGTGTGGCGCAGAGCATTGTCGATCAGGTTGTCGAGAACGCGGTCGAGTTGCGCCTGATCGGCCTGCAATCTCGGCAATGGCCCTTGAATCTCGACGTTCAGCGCCACACCTTTGGCCGCCGCCGCGTCGGCAAAGCGCAGTTGCGCCTGCTCGAGCAAGTCCTCAATGGAACATGGCGCCAGGGTGAGTTTCTGCAGACCGTTCTGGTAGCGCGAGAAATTCAGCAAGTCGTTGATCAACTGCATCAAGCGCTGCATTTCTTCGTTGACCGTATCCAGCAGGTCAGCCTCACGCGACTCCGCAGGGAATTTCGCCCGCTCACGAAACAGCCCGAAGGCCATGTGCATGCCCGTCACCGGCGTGCGCAATTCATGGGAAGCGCGCAAAACGAACTCGCTACGAACCCGCTCAAACGCACGCTGCTCGGTGACGTCGTGCAGGACCATGACCGCACCGAGAATATGCCCTTGGGTATGACTGACCGGCGTCAGGCTGTAGGTCAGCAGCCGCGATTCACCATCGACTTCGATACTCAGGTCTTCCGGCGCCCGCTCCAGCGTGCCGCCGCGCAGAACCAATTGCAGTTGCGCATCCAGTTCCGGGCGACCGAGCGCGGTGCCCAAGCCTTGGCCCAGTCGATCGTCTTCCCAGCCCAACTGGCGCTGAGCCACCGGGTTGAGGTGTTCGAGCTGGCCTTGGCGGTCAATCATCAGCAAGCCGTCGTCGATACTGTCGAGCACCGCTTGCAGCCGTTGTTGACCGGCCAACAGTTCGTCGACATTCATCGCCTGGTGTTCACGCAACGCCTCAGCCATCAGGCCGAAGCGCCGCGACAATAGGTTGACCTCCATCGCCGTGGAAATCGGCAGCGTGACGTCGTAGTTACCCTGGCCGATGTTGTCGGCAGCCTTGGCCAGCGCTTCGATCGGCGCGCCGAAACGTCGGGCGATGCCCTGAGCGGTGACGAAACCGATGATCAGCACCGCCAGCCCGACCAGACCGAGCAGCCCGGCGATCAGCAAGGCCCGTTCGCGGGCAGCGTGCTGGACGGCGTTGATGGTTTCCAGTGCATGTTTGTGCTCGGCGATCAAACCGTTACGGAGAATATTGAAGCGCTCGCGGAAATCCGCGCTGGTGCTGGCGTCCTTTGCCGCTTCGGCGGTCACGTCAAATGAGGCGAGGAAATTCAGGTAATCGGCTTTGGCCTGGCGAAACCCGTAAGGCTGGTCGTCGCCCTCCGGCTGCTGGGCGATGCCTTGGTCGAGCAATTCGAAATAGTGCTGCTTGGACGCTTCGAACGCAACGGGATCGGGTTTTTGCGCAAGCATGATGATCAGTTGATCACCGAGGGTCTGGCGCAGCTTGAGGCCCAGATCGAGGGTGACAAAATTGCTGCGCACCAGCGCTTCCTGCGAACCGGCCATCTGCATCACGCTGACCAGCCCGAGCAACAGCCCGAGCAAGGCCACGGTGATCAACGCAGAAATGCTCAGGAACAGGCGCGTGCGCAGCTTGATCGCCAGTTTCATCGCGCGCTGCTCACAGGTTGTACTGCTTGCGTTTGCGGTACAGGGTCGAGGCGTCGATGCCGAGGGTTTTCGCCGCTTGATCCAGGGTGCCGGCGGTGGCCAGCACCGCGCCGATGTGCGCTTTCTCCAGCTCATCCAGGCTCAGCGCCGCGCCGACCCGTGGCGCGTTGTTGGCCGGTTGTTCGGCCATGCCCAGGTGGCTGATTTCCACGCGCTCCTGCGGGCAGATGATGCTGGCCCGCTCGACCACGTTGCGCAGTTCGCGAATATTGCCCGGCCAACGATAGCCGAGCAGTGCTTCCCGTGCCTCGTCGCTGAAGCCGCGCGCCGGCCGCGCGTACTCTTTGACGAAGCGTGCAAGGAAGCGGTCGGCGAGGGTCAGGATGTCCTCGGCGCGCTCGCGCAAGGGCGGCAGATGCAGCGTGATGACGTTGAGGCGATAGAGCAGGTCTTCGCGGAAGCGTCCGTCGCGGACCATGTCTTCGAGGTTGAGGTTGGTGGCGGCGAGAATGCGCACGTCGGCACGGCGAGTGACCGGATCGCCGACCCGCTCGTATTCCTTGTCCTGGATGAAGCGCAGCAACTTGGGTTGCAACGTCAGGGGAAAGTCGCCGATCTCGTCGAGAAACAGCGTACCGCCGTCGGCCTGGTTAACTCGACCCAGCGTGCTTTCGCTGGCGCCGGTAAACGCACCACGGCTATGGCCGAAAAGCTCGCTTTCCATCAGCTCGGCAGTCAGGGACGGGCAGTTGATGGTGACGCAGGACTTTTTCTCGCGCTTGCTCCAGCCGTGGATCGCACGGGCCAGCTCACCTTTACCCGTGCCGGACTCGCCAAGGATAAGAATGTTGGCGTCGGTGCTTGCGACCTGACGGGCCGTTTCCAGCACGACTTTCATCGCCGGGCTGTGGGAATCGAGGCCGTCTTTCGGTTTACGGATCTCGCCCTCCAGCGCTTCAAGACGCGCGGAGAGCTGGCGCACTTCCAGTTGCTTGGCGGTAGCCAGGCGCAGTTGATCAGGGCTGCACGGCTTGACCAGATAGTCGGCGGCGCCGGCCTGGATGGCGTCGACGGCGGTGTCGACCGCTGAGTGAGCGGTGACAATCACCACGCGCATCCATGGCGCTTGAATGCGCATTTGCGCGAGGACGTCGAGACCGTTGTCCTCGCCCAGGCGCAGATCGAGAAAGCACAGGTCGAAGACCTGGCGTTGCAGCAATGCTTCGGCCTGAGCCGCGCTATTGGCGGTGGCTACCGTATAGCCTTCGTCTTCGAGGCAATAACGAAACGTACGCAGGATGGCGGATTCATCGTCCACCAGCAGAATGCGGCCTTGTTGCTCAGTGGCAGATTCCATTTTTCCTACGCTCCATAGTGATTAGTCTTGGGTTAGTCCCGGAAAAATCGGGCAAGTTGCATGGTTGATTCTGAACGATACCAGCCATAGGAGGGTAGCTCTCTACTGCCATAACGGCCAATTCATTGATTTCGTTGAGTTTTAAAACATTCTGCGTTTTGCAGGGCAGATCCTGCGTCCTCTTCTGACATCTGCGTACCGGTAGCAATTCCATATCATCGAAATTTCCCACGAAATAATCGTGCATTGCGCACGACCGCAGAAGAGCCATCGTGCAGGATGCGTCGCAGGAAATTTCTCATAGACATATAAGTCATTGTTTTTATTGATATTTTTTCGACATGAAAAAACTGGCATGCAGGCTGCAATACCTCACTCAGCCCGGGCAGATCAGGACTGCCCCAACCGAACAAGCGTGAGGAACACAGGATGACTCGCCCAACTGCCGCCCAAGTACGTATCTCGCCTCTGCAGATCCAGCAAGGTCTGTTCGGTGTACTGGCGTTGTTGATCACCCTGATCGTCTGCCAGCAATACATGAGCTGGGAAAACAACCGCAAACCCGAGCCACTGATTTCGATGCAGCACAGCACGCAAAAGCACTTCAGTGCCGTGAGCAGCAGCCAGGCCGAGAACGCTTCGATGCACATGATCGACGTAGACCAGGCGCAACCGCTGGATCAACTGCCACGAGAAGAGCGCTGGGTTTTCTAAGTCGATCAACTGATTCGGACGCCTGAGCGTCGGAAACCGGAAACACCCCTAAATAGAGAAGTAAGGAGAATCACCATGTTGAGCTGGGCAATTACATTCTTGATCATTGCCATCATCGCCGCCGTACTGGGCTTCGGTGGTATCGCGGGCACCGCCACGGGTATCGCCAAGATTCTCTTTGTCGTGTTCCTGGTGATGTTCATCGCTTCCTTCTTCTTTGGCCGTCGCGGCCGAGGTTAACGATGATCGGTCTCAAGACATTGGCCGCCGCCCTGCTTCTGGGCGGCAGTGCCATGGCCATGGCGGCCAATGACGGCCAGACCCGGGTCAACGAGCTGCTCGCCTCTGACGCGCAGTACCGTGAAACCTGGGAAGGCGTGATCAAAAAGGAAGAGCGCGTACCGGAATGGGTGATCAACCTGTCCGGCACCTCCGAACAACAGATGAATGCCGTTACGGAAGATGGCGACAAGTATCTGGTCGGCCCGCTCTGCGAGAGTCAGGACAAATGCCTGAATCATCGTTTGATCGTTGCCTTCAGCTTTGACAAGGATGACGCCTACGCCATGCTGGTCGATGTACCGGAAGGTCTGCCGCAGGACAAGTCGCCGACGCGACATGCCACGTATCGCTTCTTCGGCAAACCTGATCAGGGTATGCAGGATCTGCTGATGGAAACCCTGAAGAAAGATCCGAAGTGGTACTGACGCAGGAAGCGCAAGGTTTTCGAACACGAAAGCAGCGCCCCGCTGCTTTCCATTGCGCCACCCGATGAGGGCCGGTGCATGACCAGGGGGCCGGGACGTTCTGACTGATACAGGGTCGGAGTGACCTACGGGTACAGGGAGTACCTGCGCAAGGGCCGGGTCAGGGTAAAAGCTGCGCCGCAGGTTCGTCGACCCGATGGTCTGACGAATCTGCGCTGGGCTTTGAATGTCGTAAAACATTGATCCAGTACGCCAATTCCCTTCTATTAATCGTCGACACTGCGCAAGAAAACATTTCGCGGTGTTTCGCGGCGACCGTATATCGACAAAGATCGCGCTCGGTCCGTGCGACTTCTAGTCTTGCGATTCAGACTTTTTCCAGAAATTTCCGCTGATTTTGCCTGTGCAAAATTTAACCAGCCTACGCTGTAATGGCCGGTTCACGGCACTTATGCCGGCACAAATGTCACAATCGAACCGCTTGGGACGCCAGTTTCAATTGAAAAAGCTCATGCCGATTCGGCATAGGGTAGGCGTTTACGGCATTAGACGGCGCCACCTTGCATCGGAATAGTTGCGCCTTTTTTCGCCTGCCGAAGAGCCGTAAATACGCGCTTCGGGGCACCTTATACGGAGGCAGATGCACAGACTTTTCCGCTGATGAGCGTTCCAGTTCCTGCATGTGCCTGAGTCAAACGCAAGTAAGGGTAAAGATAATGAAGAAGGCAAAAATCAGCCTCGCCTGGCAGATCCTCATCGGTCTGGTTCTGGGGATTGCACTGGGTGCGTTGCTCAACCACTTCAGCGCCGAGAAGGCCTGGTGGATCAGCAACGTCCTGCAACCGGCAGGCGATATCTTTATCCGTCTGATCAAGATGATCGTGATCCCGATCGTCATTTCCTCTCTTATCGTCGGCATCGCTGGCGTCGGCGACGCCAAGAAGCTTGGGCGTATCGGCCTGAAGACCATCATTTATTTCGAAATCGTCACCACCATCGCCATTGTGGTCGGCCTGGTGCTGGCCAACGTGTTCCATCCGGGCACCGGCATCGACATGAGCACCCTGGGCACTGTGGATATCTCCAAGTACCAGGCGACTGCTGCCGAAGTGCAGCATGAACATGCGTTCATCGAGACCATCCTCAATCTGATCCCGTCGAACATCTTCGCGGCCATGGCCCGCGGCGAAATGCTGCCGATCATTTTCTTCTCTGTGCTGTTCGGGCTCGGCCTGTCGAGCCTGCAGTCGGACCTGCGCGAGCCGCTGGTGAAGATGTTCCAGGGCGTCTCGGAAAGCATGTTCAAAGTCACCCACATGATCATGAACTACGCGCCGATCGGCGTATTCGCGCTGATCGCGGTGACCGTCGCCAACTTCGGCTTCGCCTCGCTGCTGCCGCTGGCGAAACTGGTGATTCTGGTTTACGTCGCCATCGCTTTCTTCGCCTTCGTGGTGCTGGGCCTGATCGCCAAGCTGTTCGGCTTCTCGGTGCTCAAGCTGATGCGCATCTTCAAGGATGAGCTGGTGCTGGCCTACTCCACCGCTTCCTCGGAAACCGTGCTGCCACGCGTCATCGAGAAGATGGAAGCCTACGGCGCGCCAAAAGCCATCTGCAGCTTCGTGGTGCCGACCGGTTACTCGTTCAACCTCGACGGCTCGACCCTGTACCAGTCGATCGCGGCGATCTTCATTGCCCAGCTGTACGGCATCGACCTGTCGATCAGCCAGCAATTGCTGCTGGTGCTGACCCTGATGGTCACCTCCAAAGGCATCGCCGGGGTACCGGGCGTGTCCTTCGTGGTGTTGCTGGCGACCTTGGGCAGCGTCGGCATTCCGCTGGAAGGTCTGGCGTTCATCGCCGGTGTCGACCGCATCATGGACATGGCGCGTACCGCACTGAACGTGATCGGTAATGCCCTGGCGGTGCTGGTGATCGCGCGCTGGGAAGGCATGTACGACGACGCCAAGGGCGAGCGCTACTGGAACTCCCTGCCGCACTGGCGCAGCAAGGAAAAACTGCCGGCTGGCGAGATTTCCAAGAACTGATGCAAAACCCTGTGGGAGCGAGCCTGCTCGCGAAGACGGTGTATCAATCTACAGAGATGTTGAATGTGCCGGCCTCTTCGCGAGCAGGCTCGCTCCCACAGTGATTGATGCAAGCCCCACCAACAAACCCCGGAGCAATCCGGGGTTTGTCGTTTCTGGCGACCCCGCTATCATTCGCGGCATTCTTCGGGGGATTTGACTGATGCTTAATGGCCTGTGGCTTGGCTTCTTCATCGTGGCAGCCGTATCGGCACTGGCGCAGTGGCTGATCGGCGGCAACGCCGGGATCTTCGCGGCGATGGTGGAAAGCATTTTCGCCATGGCCAAGCTGTCGGTCGAAGTCATGGTGCTGCTGTTCGGCACCCTCACCCTGTGGCTGGGCTTTCTGCGCATCGCCGAAAAGGCCGGGATCGTCGAGTGGCTGGCCAAGGTCCTCGGCCCGCTGTTTCTACGACTGATGCCGGAAGTCCCGGCCGGCCACCCTGCCCTGGGCCTGATCACCCTGAACTTCGCCGCCAATGGCCTGGGCCTGGACAACGCCGCGACGCCGATTGGGCTCAAGGCGATGAAGGCCCTGCAGGAACTCAATCCCAGCGCCACCATCGCCAGCAACGCGCAGATTCTGTTTCTAGTGCTCAACGCCTCATCGCTGACCCTGCTACCGGTGACCATCTTCATGTACCGCGCCCAGCAAGGCGCGCCGGACCCGACCCTGGTGTTCTTGCCGATCCTGCTGGCGACCAGTTGCTCGACCATCGTCGGTTTCCTTTCCGTGGCGTTCATGCAACGCCTGCGCATCTGGGACCCGGTGGTGCTCGCCTATCTGGTGCCCGGTGCGCTGATGCTCGGCGGCTTCATGGCCCTGCTCGGCACGCTTTCCGCGACAGCACTGGCGGGATTGTCGTCGATCCTCGGCAATCTCACGCTGTTCGGCCTGATCATGCTGTTTCTGCTGATCGGCGCGCTGCGCAAGGTCAAGGTTTACGAGGCGTTCGTCGAAGGCGCGAAAGAGGGCTTCGATGTGGCGAAGAATCTCTTGCCGTATCTGGTGGCGATGCTGTGTGCGGTTGGCGTGCTGCGCGCCTCTGGTGCGCTGGATTTCGGCCTGGACGGCATTCGCCATCTGGTCGAGTGGGCCGGTTGGGACACGCGCTTCGTCGATGCGCTGCCGACGGCGATGGTCAAACCGTTCTCCGGCAGCGCCGCACGGGCGATGCTGATCGAGACGATGCAGACTTCCGGCGTCGACAGTTTCCCGGCGCTGGTCGCGGCGACGGTGCAGGGCAGTACCGAAACCACGTTCTATGTGCTGGCGGTGTACTTCGGCGCAGTGGGCATTCAGCGCGCACGGCATGCGGTGGGGTGTGCGTTGCTGGCTGAGTTTGCCGGGGTGGTGGGTGCTATCGCTGTCTGCTACTGGTTCTTCGGCTGATAGATAACCCTGTGGGAGCTGGCTTGCCAGCGATGAGGGCAGCACATCCAGAATCTCTGGTGGCTGACACACCGCCATCGCGGGCAAGCCCGCTCCTACAGAGGTTGTGATGTGTCAGCGGGGTTGCGGGGCGAGTTTCTGGCCTTGCTCCACGGCCCAGGCCACCACCTTGGCCGTCAGGCGATCACTGGCCTGGCCAAACCCGGCAACCACCGCCGGCACCTGCACATCGTTCAACGGCTGGCGCTCTTCGAAGCGGCGGCTGGCGAGAATGCGCTGGTCATAACCACGTACCAGCAGTGCATCGACCCGCACCACAACCCCGGCCTGGGTGCCCTGATATTCGCTCTGGAATGCCTGCAAACTGCCGCCCAGTTCCAGATCCGCCTGGAAGTTGCTGTCGTCGGTGCTGAGCAACGTCACTCTGCCGTCACGCTGGAATCCATCGAGCAGGCGATTGCGCAGCAGCACCGGCGCCGGGTCGCTCCAGCGCGAGCCTTTGTAGCTGCTGATCACATCACCCTGCGGGATCACGGCAATGCTCGGCCGGTTCAGTGCTTCGCTGGCCTGCAATTTGTTCAAGCGCAGCGACCACGACTGCGTCGCCGCCGGGCTGGCCGAGGCGGGCGCATGGGCGGCGGGCAGGCGGTAGACATCCGAAGGTTCCGACTTGGGCAAGATCGAGCACGCGCCGATCAGGGTCAGGCCGGCGCCGAGCAGGGCGATTCGAGTCAGCTTCATGGGGTGAATTCCTTGTTCTTGTCGCTGCCCAGCAGGTAGCCGCTGGGGTTGGCCTCAAGGCGTTGGGAAATGGCGCGCAGCGAGGTCAGCGTCTCGCGCAGTTCGCGAATCGCCGGGGCCAGGCCGTTGAGGCCCTGCATGCCGTTATCCAGCGAGTTCTGGTTTTTGCTGAGCAAGCCATTGATGGTCACGCTGCTTTGCTCCAGCGACTTCATCGCCTGCTCGGCGCTGCCCAGGGCCTGCTTGCCCTGATCGTTGAGCAGGCCGTTGGCGTTGCGCATCAGCAGTGAGGTCTGCTCGAGCATGCTGCCGGCCTGTTTGCCGACGGTCGCCAGTTGCTGCATGGCTTGTTTGATGTCACCGCGCTGGTCGTTGATGGTGCCGGTGGTCTGTTCCAGATGGGCGAGGGTCTTGCTCACGCGGTCGACGTTTTCCGCGGAGAACATATGGTTGGCGTTTTGCAGCAGGGCGCTGATGCCGGTCATCAAGTCGCTGCTGTCGTTGAGCAGGCGCGAAATAGGCGAGGGCGAAGCGATCAGCGTCGGTAACTGGCCGTCATGACCGCGCAGCTTCGGGCTCTCTGGTGTACCGCCGCTGAGCTGGATGATCGAGGTGCCGGTAATGCCGGTCAGTGCCAGCTTGGCCTGGGTGTCTTCCTTGACCGGCGTGTCGCCCGCCAGACGAATCCGCGCCAGCACCCGGCGCGGATCCTGCGGGTCGAGGCGCAGGCTGACGACATCGCCGACCTTGATCCCGCTGTACTGCACCGAACTGCCCTTGGACAGACCGCTGACCGCCTCGTTGAACACCACTTCGTAATCCTTGAACTCGGTGTCGACGCTGGATTTGGCCAGAAACAGGCCGAAGAGCAGGGCGCCGGCCACGACGATCACCGTAAACAGGCCGATCAACACATGATGGGCTCGGGTTTCCATATCAGACCTCGTTGAGCAGTTTGGCGGCGTCCAGCGCCGAGCGGCCGCGCGGGCCGTGGAAGTATTCGTGAGTCCACGCGTCGTCGGTTTCCGAGACGACGTCGATCGGGCCGGCAACCAGCACTTTCTTTTGCGCCAGCACCGCCACGCGATCGGTAATGGTGTACAGCGTGTCGAGGTCGTGGGTGACCAGAAACACACTCAGACCCAACGCATCACGCAAGGTCAGGATCAATTGATCGAACTGCGCCGCGCCAATCGGATCGAGGCCGGCGGTGGGTTCATCGAGAAACAGAATGTCCGGATCCAGCGCCAGGGCCCGCGCCAGGGCCGCACGTTTGATCATGCCGCCGGACAGCGACGCCGGGTATTTGTCCGCTGCCGACAACGGCAGCCCGGCCAGCGCCAGTTTCACCGCCGCCAGGTGCTCGGCGTCGTGACGGCTGAGGCCGGCGTGTTCGATAAGCGGCAGGGCGACATTCTCGGTCACGGTCAGCGAGGAAAACAGCGCGCCTTTCTGGAACAACACACCAAAGCGCCTTTCGATCAATGAGCGTTCATGCTCAGGCAGATTCGGCAGGTTCTGGCCGAAGACTTTGACCATGCCTTCGCTGGGCCGATTCAGCCCGACGATGCTGCGCAGCAGCACCGATTTACCAGTGCCGGAGCCACCGACCACGGCGAGGATTTCGCCTTTGTACACGTCCAGATCAAGGTTCTCGTGCACGCTCTGGCTGCCGAAGCGATTGCACAGGCCACGGACTTCGATCACCGCCTCGGAGGGCGCGCGGGGTGGACGACTCACCAGCCCATCTCCATGAAAAACAGCGCCGCCACCGCATCGAGCACGATCACCACGAAAGTCGACTGGACCACGCTGGAGGTGGTGTGCGCGCCGACCGATTCGGCGCTGCCGCTGACCTTGAAGCCTTCCAGGCAACCAATCGCCGCGATCAGGAAGGCGAAGATCGGCGCCTTCACCAGCCCGACCAGAAAATGCTGAATGCCGATGTCCGATTGCAGCAGCGAGAGGAACATCGCCGGCGAGATGTCCAGCGACACTGCGCAGACCACGCCGCCGCCGACGATCCCCGAGAGCATCGCCAGAAACGTCAGCATCGGCAGCGCCACCAACAGCGCCAGCACGCGCGGCACCACCAGCAATTCGATCGGGTCGAGGCCGAGAGTACGGATCGCGTCGATTTCTTCGTTGGCCTTCATCGAGCCGATCTGCGCGGTAAAAGCACTGGCGGTGCGCCCGGCCATCAGGATTGCGGTGAGCAGCACGCCGAATTCACGCAGGAACGAGAAGCCGACCAGGTCCACGGTGAAAATCGTCGCGCCGAAACTGGCCAGCACCGTGGCGCCGAGAAATGCCACCACCGCGCCGACCAGAAAGGTCAGCAGAGCGACGATCGGCGCGGCATCGAGACCGGTCTGCTCGATGTGCGCGATCATCGGCGTGATGCGCCAGCGCTTGGGCCGCAACAGGCCACGGGCAATGACTTCGAGAATGAGGCCGACGAAGCCGAGCAGCTGCAGCGTGTCGGTCCAGACCTTATCCACAGCGCGGCCGATGCGCGTCAGCAGTTGCACACTGACGCTGACTTCCGGTTCCTTGAGCGGCACGCAGAAATCGTTCAACGAGCAATACACGGTTTGCAGCAAGGCGCGATCGGCTGTCGACAGGGTGCAATCAGGGTGTTCGGCGGACTTGCCGAGGCGCTCGGAGCCGAGCAGTTCGACCAGCAACGAGGCGCCGGCGGTGTCGAGGGCACCGAGGCCGTTCAGATCGATCGGGGTATTGGCGTCGTACTGGCCGTTGAGCTTTTCGCTCAGGTGCTTGAGCGCCGTGTAGTGGGCGAGCGTCCAGTCGCCGGTGACCCGCAGGCGGGCAGGGCTGAGCGCGGTGTCCAGGTGGGCACTGCCGGGGATTGGGCTGCTGGTCATAAGCTCCGTGCTTGTACGGCCGTTACGAGAGCCTACGTAATAGCACGAACCGGATTACTTTTCTTTGGCCGGTGTGCTGTCCGTAATTGCGAAACGCAGCACGCCGATCAACTGCCCGTCCTCGGTCAGCACCCGCACCTGCCATTTGCCCGCCGGGTTGCCGGGGAAATTCTGCTTGTGCGTCCACGCCCGGTAGCCTTCCTTGCGCCCGCCATGGATGTCGAGGGCGATGCGGTCGACTTCTTTGCCGTTGAAAGTCCAGACATGATAAATCCGCTCGTCGAGGCCGCGCGGCGCGTTGATCGCGGTGTAGGCGTAGAGCCCGCCAGCGCGGATCTGCTCAGCGCTGACGGTATCGAGGCTGGCGCCGGGGGTGCGATCCTGCAGCTGCGTGCTGATCGCCACGTCGGTCATCCACAGCGTTGCCGGCGGCACCCACGAACGCAGCGCCCAACCGACGCCGCCGATGCCGACTGTGATGAACAGAATCGCCAGGGCGTTGCGCACCGTGCGGATCGGGAAGATCGACGCCAGGCTCGGGAACGACAGCAGTACGGCAATTCCCAGCGCCCATTTGAAACTCTGCGCGGTGGTCAGGTGCATGATCACCGGCAGCGCGGTGAGCAGGGCGGCGAACAGGGTCAGGGTGTGCAGCGCGAGAAACGCCCAGCGCCGTGGCGCCAGCCATTTGTAGTACAGCGGATCGACGATGGAGATCAGGGCCGCAATGCCGAGCAGCCCGGTGAAAATCAACTGGCCGCTGTTCCAGGTCGTGGTGATGAAGAAGAACGGCAGGACAAAGAACAGGCTTTCCTGATGGATCATCTGCGTCGCGTAGCGCAGCAGCGGCTGGGGAATCTCGCGTTTGAAGATCCGCGTGAACAGCCCGGTCAGGGTGTTTTCCAGCATCAGCCAGATCCAGCTGAGCAGCATGATCACCGTGATCCAGCTCGCCAGCCCCTGTTGGCGATCGACGAGGATGAAACTGCCGACCCCGGAAATGAAACCACCCGCCGCGATCAACCCGGGGTAGCGCTTCATCAGCTCGAAAAGGCGCTGGATAAGGAGGGTCAGTTTTGGCATTTTGGCGGTTCACGACGATATGGGGAAAATCCCGGAAAGGTTAACGCCGCATGCCCCCTGTGGCGAGGGGATTTATCCCCGATCGGCGGCGCAGCCGTCGTAGATCCTGCGAGCGAATTTTGTCTGGATCTACCGAGCTGCCCTTATTGGGGCTGCTGCGCAGCCCATCGGGGATAAATCCCCTCGCCACAAGTGCTCACTCACAGGATTAATGGCTTCCAGCAATTTTGCGGTGGCGATGCAGGCGCCAGCCAATGAGGATCAGCAGCAACACCCCGACACCACCCGCGACCAGCCACAACACCTGATCATCACTGATCAACGGTTTCTCGATCCTGATATACCCCGGCTGCAACAGCAGCTCGCGCATCGCCCTGTTCGCCGCTTCCAGCGTCACCCCTTGCAACTCCCGCGCGGGATTGGCAAAGCGGCCATCCTGATAGTCGGCCAGCGCGCTCCAGTAATAGTCCGCCAGTGCGCTGTTGCCCTGCACGGCCCAGGCCTGATGGGCGATGGCGGCTTGCTTGATGCGGGCGAAGGTGCTCGGGTCGAGGCCGTTTTTCAGCAGGTCGGCCTTGAGGTCATCGAGTACCTGGATGGCTTCGTCGACGTCATCGCGATCCAGGTCAGCGTTGAGGCTCATGAAACCAACACCGCCGAACACTTCACGCTCGGCCCACGGCCCGTACGACAAGCCATGGTTGAGACGAATCTGCCGGTACAGTGCCCAGTCGAGATAATCCTTGAGAATGTCGAACGTCTGGTCGTACTGATCGTCGAGCACCGGTTCCGGCACCAGCCAGTGCAGCTTGGCGCTGTCGCCGATAAAGCCACGGGTGAGGGTGCGCTCATGGGCGGCGCTGGTGCGGATGTCCGGCAGCGCCCGGTGTTCGGTGGGCTCGACCGGCTCGAGCTCGCCCCAGGTGCGCTCGAGATAGGCCGGCAGCAATTTGTCGAGTTCGCCGACGACGATCAGGGTCATGTTGTTCGGCGCGTACCACGCCTTGCGTACCTTCTCCAATTGCTCTTGGGTGAGATGGCCGACTTCGGCGCGCTGCGGGCATTTCAGGCCCAACTCGACAGCCAGTTGATTGCTCGCGGTATGACCGAGGTCCTGACGGTCGAGGAAACGCTGGAGTTTGGTGTAATGCCCGCCGTCTTCACGCTCGACCACCCGTTTGGCGGCGTTGATTGCGTTGTCGTCGATGCGTGTCTGGGTCAACAGCGCGAGCAGCAGGTCGAGCACCTTGCGCTGGTTTTTTGCCGGGGCTTCGATGACAAAAGTGGTGTCGGCATTGCTGGTGAACGCATTCCAGTCACCGCCGAGCGCCTGCATGCGCTCTTCCAGACCGCCTTCGCCAGTGGCGTCGATACCGCTGAACAGCAGGTGTTCGAGCAAATGCGGCAGCTCTTTTTCGTTGCAGTCAAAGTCATCGAGACCAACGCCGACCACCAACCGGATCGCCACATGCCCACGCTCGGTGCCGGGCTTGAGCATCAGCTGCAAACCGTTGGGCAGCGCATAGCCTTCGACCTGAAAGCGATCCAGGGCGAAGGCGGGCAGGGAACCGAGCAACAGACAGGCGAACAACAGGCAACGCATAACAGGCTTCCATACGGCTGATTTGGAGATCCGTGTCGTCAGTCAGGGCCCCATCGCTGGCAAGCCAGCTCCCACAAGGATCTGCGGCGCTCACAAAACCCTGTGGGAGCTGGCTTGCCAGCGATGACGGTCTCAAGGCTGAACCACTGTAACTGACTGACCCCAGCCCCAGACGTTCAAGGTGAATGCGTAATGTCAGCCATGTCATCCACCGCCAGCGCGCCGGTGTCCGCGGTTTCCAGCACGACATAGGCGCTGCTGCAGAACAGCGAATTGAGCCGCTTCATGTCGGCGATCAACTCCAGATGCAGCGAACTGGTCTCCAGGCTCTGGACGATCTTGCGCTGCAATCGGCTGACGTGAGCGTGGGCCAGACGCCGTTCCTGCGCGCGAAAACGGCGTTTCTCCCGCAGCAACTGCCGGGCGCTCTCGCGGTCGCCGCTGAGAAACACCGACAGCCCCAGACGCAGGTTGGCGATCAGTTGCTGTTGCAGCCCGGCAAGATCTTCCAGGCCTTCTTCGGAAAACGAACGGCGCTGCGAAGTCTTCTGCTGCTGGATCTTGCGCAGCATGCGCTCGATCAGGTCGGCGGCGAGTTTCAGGTTGATCGCCAGTTCGATGATCTCGGCCCAGCGCCGACTGTCGTGCTCGCCGAGATCCTCGCGGGGCATCTGCGCCAGATACAGCTTGATCGCGCTGTACAGGGCCTCGACGTCGTCGGTCAGGCGGCGCATTTCCTGAGTGACGGCGGTCTGCTTGCCGCGCAGCACATCCAGGGAGGCGTCGAGCATGTTGTCGAGCAGATCGCCCATGCGCAGGGTTTCCCGCGCGGCATTGGCCAGCGCCAGGCTCGGCGTGACCAGCGCGGTCGGGTCGAGATGGCGCGGTTTGGCCGTGCCGTTGACCTCCGGCCGCTCCGGCAGCAGCCACGCACAGAGCCGCGCCATCGGCCCGACGCTGGGCAGCAGGATCAGGCAGCGCGCAGTGTTGTAGAGCAGGTGGAAGCCGATGACCATTTCCTGCGGACTGAAATCGAGGCTGTCGATCCAGTGCACCAGCGGATCGAGCACCGGGATGATCAGCAGCAAACCGATCAATTTGTACAACAGACTCCCCAGCGCCACCTGGCGGCCGGCGGCGTTCTGCATGCTGGTACTCATGAAGGCGAGAATGCCGCTGCCGATGTTGGCGCCGATCACCAGACCGATCGCCACCGGCAGGCTGATCACCGCAGCCCCGGCCAGCGTGGCGGTGAGCAGCACGGCGGCGAGGCTGGAGTAGGAAATCATCGCGAACAGTGCGCCGACAAGGGCGTCGAGGAGGATGTCGCCGGTCAGCGAGGCGAAAATCACTTTCACCCCTTGCGCGTGAGTGATCGGCGCAGCGGCCTCGACGATCAATTGCAGGGCGAGAATGATCAGCCCCAGGCCGATCGACACCCGCCCCATCTGCCCGAGCCGCGTCTGTTTGCGCGACAGAAAGAAAATCACCCCGAGAAAAATCAGCAGCGGCGACAGCCACGACAAATCAAACGTCAGCACCCGCGCCATCAACGCGGTGCCGACGTCGGCGCCAAGCATGGTCGCCAGCGCTGGCGTCAGCGCCATCAAACCCTGGCCGACAAACGAGGTAACCAGCATCGCCGTGGCGTTGCTGCTCTGCACCATGGCGGTGACGAGAATACCGGCGATGAACGCCAGCCATTTCTTCGACATGTTCTGGCCGATGACATGTCGCAGATTGGTGCCATAAACCCGCAGGATGCCGGTTCGGACGATGTGCGTGCCCCAGATCAGCAGGGCGACGGCGGACAGCAGATTGAGCAGGGTGAGCATGCAGACCCCCTGTAGTAGCAGCGCCCCAGAGGGGCAAGTGGACGGCACCGCGCGGTTTCTACGTTTTTGATACTTAAGCTGTAGTTGGCTAACGGTCTCGGCGCCAGCATTGCACAGCTAAAGAGGGGATTGAAACAAAAGTGTCATCAAAACAAATTCATTCACTCACCGTATCCGACACCTTTCCCCTCTATTGCCCAATACAACTGTGGGAGCGAGCCTGCTCGCGAAAGCGGAGTGCCAGTCAACATTGTTGTCGACTGGCACTCCGCTTTCGCGAGCAGGCTCGCTCCCACAGGGATGTAGCGCGCTGCTGGACTACCGGGTTATTGGCCCGGTACATCCTTGCGCAGTTTCACCGGATCCTGCTGCTTCTTCTTGCGGGCGATCGCACCGCGCATCTTGATGTTGATCGCTTCCACCGCCAGCGAGAACGCCATGGCGAAGTAGACGTAGCCTTTTGGCACGTGCACGTCGAACGATTCGGCGATCAGCACGGTACCGACCACCAGCAGGAACGACAGCGCGAGCATTTTCAGCGACGGGTGCTTGTCGATGAATTCGCTGATCTTGCCCGACGCCAGCATCATCACCAGCACCGCCACGACGATCGCCGCAACCATGACCGGAACGTGCGAGACCATGCCGACAGCGGTGATGACCGAGTCCAGCGAGAACACGATGTCGATGATCGCGATCTGGATGATGGTGTAGAGGAAGTTGCCGCCCTTGCCCGACGGTGCGTCGTCGCCTTCTTCTTCGCCTTCCAGCGCGTGGTACATCTCCTGCGAGCTTTTCCACAGCAGGAACAGGCCACCGAAGAACAGGATCAGGTCGCGGCCGGAAATGCCTTGACCGAACACTTCGAAGAGGTCGGCGGTGAGGCGCATGACCCAGGTGATCGACAGCAGCAACAGGATCCGCGTGATCATGGCCAGGCCAAGACCGAAGATCCGCGTGCGCTGCTGCATGTGTTTGGGCATGCGGCTGACCAGGATCGAAATCATGATGATGTTATCGATACCGAGGACGATTTCCAGGGCGGTCAGGGTAAAGAAGGCAACCCAGATTTCGGGGTTGGTCAGCCAATCCATGTGTATTCCTTTGAGCAATTTGTTGAACCGAAAAAGGTCCGGGCTTCAAACCGCGAAGCCAGGACCCGTTACGGTGAGTCTTGGGCTTATAGAGTGCTGAACACCGGGAAAGTCCCCAACAGCAGTGCAGCAATCAGAATGCAGATGCACACCAGGATCGCCCATTTCAGGGTGAAACGCTGGTGATCACCGAAATCGATACCGGCCAGCGCCACCAACAAGTAGGTCGACGGCACCAACGGGCTCAGCAAGTGGACGGGCTGGCCGACGATCGAGGCACGGGCCATTTCCACCGCAGTGATCCCATAGTGGCTGGCCGCTTCGGCCAACACCGGCAACACGCCGTAGTAGAACGCGTCGTTGGACATGAAGAAGGTGAACGGCATGCTCACCAGCGCCGTGATCACCGCCAGGTACGGGCCGAGGAAATCCGGAATCACCGCCAACAGGCTCTTCGACATCGCATCGACCATGCCGGTGCCCGACAGGATACCGGTGAAGATACCGGCCGCAAAGATCAGCCCTACCACTGCCAGCACGCTGCCGGAATGCGCGGCGACGCGATCCTTCTGCATTTGCAGGCATGGGTAGTTGACGATCATCGCGATACTGAACGCCACCATGAACAGCACCGGCAGCGGCAACAGGCCGCCGATCAGTGTGCACATCAAGCCGAAAGTCAGTGCGGCGTTGAACCAGATCAGCTTCGGACGGCGTGCGTCAGGGAATTGCGAGACGCTGATTTCGCTGTGATCGATCTCGTCGCCAACCAGGTGCAGCTCGCCGAGGCGGGCACGCTCACGCTTGCCGTAGAAGTAGGCAATCAGCAGGATCGCTACGACACCGGCGGCCATGGCCGGGATCATCGGCACGAAAATGTCCGACGGGTCGACATGCAGGGCACTCGCCGCACGGGCAGTCGGGCCGCCCCACGGAGTCATGTTCATCACGCCGCCGGCGAGGATGATCAGACCGGCCATGATCCGCGGGCTCATGCCGATGCGACTGTACAGCGGCAGCATCGCGGCCACGCAGATCATGTAAGTGGTCGCGCCGTCACCATCGAGGGAAACGACGAGCGCCAGAACGGCGGTGCCGACCGAAACTTTCAGTGGGTCGCCCTTGACCAGTTTGAGGATCTTGCGCACGGCCGGGTCGAACAGGCCGGAGTCGATCATCAGGGCGAAATACAGAATGGCGAACATCAACATCACGCCGGTTGGCGCCAGTTTGGTGATGCCTTCGAGCATCATCGGACCGATTTTCGGCGCAAAACCACCGAACAGGGCGAACAGGATCGGGATGATGATCAGGGCGATCAGCGCAGACAGGCGCTTGGTCATGATCAGGAACATGAACGTGATGACCATGGCGAAGCCAAGGAAAGTCAGCATGGGAATACTCCAGGCGTAGCGCGGCTAATGGAATGGGCGGATCGGGTGTGATCAGCGCAGAACGGGAGGCGCGAGGCGTACGGGTGGAGTGACCAGCAGGAAGCAGGAGAAACGGCGGGTTGCAGAGGACATCAGAATCACCATTTTTGTTGTTAATTGGGCCGGGCCTGTGGAGCAAACACAGGTCTTGGGCCAACCGGTCTGTTGCCGGGAGTGAGGCGATCCTAATCGGGGAAGCTTTCAGCTACCTTTCGCTATTGAAAGCGGTGAATGAACGGCCAACCGGTGGTCGGATACGGCGAGCGCCAATAAACACGGGAGAAGGGCGATGGATACGAATCAGGCGCATGAGGGTGGCTGTCACTGCGGACACATCCGCTATCAGTTCAGCGGTCCGTTGCGCGATATCGCTCACTGTCATTGTTCAATCTGCCGCAAGGTCAGCGGCGGCATCGTCACCACCTGGATCACCGTGCCGGCGGAAAAATTTCAATGGGTGAAAGGGACGCCGGCCCGCTATGACTCGTCAGCCAGTAGCGTGCGGTTTTTCTGCGCAAACTGCGGCGCGCAACTGGCATTGGTGACCGCGCTCAGCCCCGACAGCATCGATGTGACCATCGCTACGCTGGATCATCCGGAAACGGCGCCGGCCGAGCGGCACATCTGGACCGACAGCCGATTGCCCTGGCTGCATCTGGATGAACATCTGCCGGGCGAAGCCGAAGAAACCCTCGATTAAAACACCGACAGATCCAGCGGCCGCACCGCGCCCATCCAGAACGCGTGTTCGGTGTGGTCAAGCAAGTCGTCGCCAGTGTCCGGATGCAGGAACACCACCAGGCCTTTGCGGTTGAGCGCCAGCCATGGCAGCACCTCGCCGATCAGCTCGGGACCGAAGGCCAGTTGGCAGCTCCAGTCGGGGTGCGGCCCTACCGGGCGTTCGTGCACGCGGCCCATTTTCAGCGCAAACAACTGCGCGGCCTGTTCGCACAAGGCCCGCGCCTGGTCGATGGTCTGCGCGTCGAAATAGACATGGGCGTGATAACCCTTGATCCCTTGCATCGTGTCGCCTCTCAATCGGTTCGAACCCTTGGCTGTTTCCACCGTCACAGGCCATATAGGACAACAATAAGGAAAACAGCCATGAAAAATGCCGAAACCCCAGTGGTGAAAGTGGTGCTCTATGGTGCCATGGCCAGCCTGGGCGGTGCGTTGATGGCTGAATTACTGCGCCGCCAACACGAAGTCATCGCCATTCTCGATGATCTCACTGCGCTGGCGCCGCGTCCGGGCTTGCGCACCAAGACCGGCGATCTGTTCGATGCCGAGCGAGTCAATCAGAGCGTTGCCGGCAGTTCGGCGGTGATCTGCCTGCTGGACGCGCCAGGGCTGCCGTTCAGCAGCGACCACGTCGAACGCTCGGTGACACTGGGGCCGGTTGAACAGGTGCTGGCAGTCGACGCGTTGGTCGAAGGTTTGCAACTGGCCAGCGTGCCCCGCCTGTTTCTGGTCGGCAATTTTGCCGTGCTCGACGAACCTGACAGTGACGAACGTCTGCAACGTCACGCTGCCGAAGAAATCCTCGAGGCAGTACAAAGCAGCTCACTGCGCTGGACCTTGGTCAATGCGCCGCATGGCGTGGCCGGGTTGACCATCGAGCACTTCAGTCAGGTCGGCGGCAATCTCGAACCGGGACTGGCCGAACCGCTGGAGCGCCTGAACCGTGTCGCGGTGGGCATCGCCGATGAGCTGCGGTTGAATCTGCATGTCGGTGAGCATGTGAATTTTGTGGCGGCTTCTGATTCGTAAAAGATCGCACCCGTGGAGCAGCCGAAGGCTCGAGCCGCGATCGGTTGCTCTTTTACTCTTCACACCGCAATCGAGGGCAGGGCCAGACCGTTCAGCGATTCCGCACTGCTGGCCTGTTCCGCCATTAACCAATCAACAAATTCCCGAATCAACGCACCCCGACGCTTGCGTTGCGGCAACACCACGTAATACCCCAGCCGCGACAGCGTGGTTTGCGCCAGTGGCCGGCACAGCAACCCCTGCACCAGCAAGTTATCCACAAGGTGCCGCCAGCCAATGGCCACACCTTGCCCGCCAATCGCAGCCTGAATCAGCAAGGTGTAATTGTCGAAGCGCAACTGGCCCGGCGCCGGTGGCGTAGTCAGGCCCAATTGACGAAACAAGCCACTCCAGTCGAACCAATTACTGCTGTTTTCCCCACGCAGATGCAGCAGCGGAAACTCCAGCAGCGCCTGCGCGGGCAACGGCAATGAGCGGTCCTTGAGCAACAGCGGACTGCACACCGGAAACACTTCTTCGCTGAACAGCCAGTGGCTCTCACCCTGCTTGAAGCGACCGTCGCCAAACAGGATCGCCACGTCGATGTCGGTGCGCAGCATGTTGTGGTTGCGCTCGCTGGTGACCAGGCTGACATCGATGTGCGGATTGGCTTCGTGAAAGCGGTGCAGGCGCGGCATCAACCAATAAGCGGCGAACGCAAAATCCGTGGCTACTTGCAGCACTTCATGTTGCTGCTGAGTGCTGATTGCGCTCAATCCTGCGTCGATATTCTGCAACCCGAGGGTAACTTGCTCGAACAGCAGGGCGCCCACTTCGGTCAGTTCAATGCCCCGATAAATACGATCGAACAGACGCGTACCGAGCTGTTCTTCCAGACGTTTTATCTGCTGGCTGATCGCCGGTTGCGTAGTGCCGAGCTCTACCGCAGCAGCGGTAAAGCTGCGATGACGTGCCGCTGCCTCAAAGGCGCGGAGCAGATCGAGGGACAGGTCACCGAGGGCTTCATACATAAGCTGTGCTTATCCTAGTCATTGTCCGGCGCGGGCTTTACCGAAACAGGCGTGGACTCCATGCTCGATCGCAGCACTCTCGCATAAATACTCAACATGGAATGCCGCGATCACATGAAGCGCAAGAACATTCTTTTCATCATGGCCGATCAAATGGCCGCGCCAATGTTGCCGTTCTACGGCCCATCGCCAATCAAACTGCCGAATCTGTCCCGCCTCGCCGCCCAAGGCGTGATATTCGATGCTGCTTATTGCAACAGCCCGTTGTGTGCACCGTCACGTTTCACCCTGGTCAGCGGTCAGTTGCCAAGCAAGATCGGCGCTTACGACAACGCTGCCGATTTCCCTGCCGATATCCCCACATATGCGCACTACCTGCGCCGTCTCGGCTACCGCACCGCGCTGTCGGGCAAGATGCATTTCTGCGGGCCCGACCAGCTGCACGGTTATGAAGAACGCCTGACCAGCGATATCTACCCGGCGGATTACGGTTGGGCGGTGAACTGGGACGAGCCGGACGCACGGCCGAGCTGGTATCACAACATGTCTTCGGTACTGCAGGCCGGGCCGTGCGTGCGCACCAATCAGCTGGATTTTGACGAAGAGGTGGTGTTCAAAGCGCAGCAGTACCTGTTCGATCACATCCGCGAAGACGGCGACCAACCGTTCTGCCTGACCGTGTCGATGACCCATCCGCACGACCCGTACACGATTCCCAAGGCCTTCTGGAATTTGTACGACGATGCCGATATCCCGTTGCCTACAGCCATGAACCAGGACGATCTTGATCCACACTCGCAACGCCTGCTGAAGGTTTACGACCTGTGGGACAAGCCGCTGCCTGTGGATAAAATCCGCGATGCCCGTCGCGCCTACTTCGGGGCTTGCAGCTATATCGACGCCAACGTCGGCAAACTGCTGCAAACGCTTGAGGAAACCGGGCTGATTAACGACACCATCATCGTTTTCTCCGGTGACCATGGCGACATGCTCGGCGAGAAGGGGCTCTGGTACAAAATGCACTGGTTCGAGATGGCCGCGCGAGTGCCGCTGTTGATCAGCGCGCCGGGGCAATTCGAAGCGAGCCGGATCAGCGCCGCCGTTTCCACCGCCGACCTGCTGCCAACGTTCGTTGATCTGGCCGGTGGCACGCTCGAGCCAGGCTTGCCGCTGGACGGTCGTTCGTTGCTGCCGCACCTGCAAGGGCAGGGCGGGCATGACGAAGTGTTCGGCGAATACATGGCCGAAGGCACTGTCAGCCCGTTGATGATGATCCGCCGTGGCGCCTACAAATTTATCTACAGCGAAAGCGACCCGTGCCTACTCTTCGATGTGGATAACGATCCGCGCGAAGAAGAGGAGCTGGGCCAGTCGCCGCAACATCGTCAGCTGTTCGAAGACTTTCTCGCTGAAGCGCGGGCCAAGTGGGACATCCCGGCAATCCACCGGGAGGTGCTCGCCAGCCAGCGCCGACGCCGTTTCGTCGCCGATGCGTTAACCATCGGCAAGCTGAAGAGCTGGGATCACCAGCCGCTGGTCGATGCCAGTCAGCAATACATGCGCAACCACATCGACCTCGATGATCTGGAGCGCAAGGCCCGTTATCCACAACCCTGCCAAAACCAATAATGTTAAGGGGAAGTCCATGCGCAAGTTATCCACAGCTGTGACCGTTGGCCTGATCGCATTGAGCAGCGCCTCGGCCTTCGCCGAGCAAGGCTGCGAAACCGTGAAGATGGCCGATCCAGGCTGGAGCGACATCGCCGCAACCAATGCCATCACCGGATTTCTGCTCGACGGCATGGGCTACAAGGCCAAGGTCGACACCCTCGCGGTGCCGATCACCTTCGGCGGCTTGAAGGATGGCCAGGTGGATGTGTTTCTCGGCAACTGGATGCCGGCGCAGCAGGGCTTCTATGACAAGTTCGTCGCCACCGGCGATGTGACGCAACTGGCGAAAAATCTCGAAGGCACGGAATTCACCCTCGCCGTCCCCGACTATGTCTGGGAGGCGGGCGTGCATGATTTTGCCGACCTGAACACATTCGCCGACAAGTTCGACAAGAAAATCTACGGCATCGGTTCGGGCGCGCCAGCGAACATTTCGTTGCAGGAAATCATCAAGAAGAACGACTTCAACATGGGTCAGTGGAAGCTGATCGAATCCAGCGAGCAGGCGATGCTCGCCGAAGTGTCGCGGGCGGTGAAGAAACAGAAATTCGTCACCTTCCTCGGCTGGACCCCGCACCCGATGAACGTGCAACTGAAAATGCGCTATCTGAAAGGCGGCGAAAAATACTTTGGTGACACCGGCAACGTGTTCACCCTGACCCGCAAGGGCTACGCCGAGGCCTGCCCGAATGTGGGCAAGTTGCTGACCAATCTGGCGTTCACCCAGGACATGGAGAACAGCATCATGGCCGAGGTGGTGAACAAGAAGGTCAGCAATACCGAAGCGGCGAAGGCGTGGATCAAGGCCAACCCGGCGGTGCTGGACAAGTGGCTGGATGGGGTGAAAACGGTGGATGGCAAGGAGGCGTTGGCGGCGGTGAAAGCCAAACTGTAATGCTATCTGACTGTCGACCACTTACCTGTGGCGAGGGGATTTATCCCCGATCGGCTGCGAAGCAGTCGCAAGATCCGTGAACTCGATATACCTGACTCACCGAGAACTCTGGGTTTGGGGCCGCTTCGCGGCCCATCGGGGATAAATCCCCTCGCCACAATGATTGCCGTGTCCTGATAGGCTTGCCTGAAAAACCCAACCGCGAGGACCCATGGCCTTCCCCAGCCGTCATTCACTTTTCCCTTTCCTGAGCTGGTTGCCACGGCAAACCCGCGCCAGCGTCGGACGGGACCTGATCGTCGGCCTCAGCGGTGCGATTCTCGCGTTACCCCAGTCGATTGCCTACGCACTGATTGCCGGGCTGCCACCGGAATACGGGCTGTATGCGGCGATCATCCCGGTATTGGTCGCGTGCCTGTGGGGTTCGTCATGGCATCTGATCTGCGGCCCGACGGCAGCGATTTCCATCGTGCTGTACGCCAGCGTCAGCCCGCTCGCGGTGCCGGCGTCCGAGGACTACATCACCCTGATCCTGCTGCTGACCTTTCTCGCCGGGATTTTCCAATGGCTGCTCGGCTTGCTGCGCTTCGGCGCGCTGGTGAATTTCGTTTCGCATTCGGTAGTGCTCGGCTTCACCCTCGGTGCTGCGGTGGTCATCGCCATCGGGCAGTTGCCCAATTTGCTCGGCCTGGAGTTGCCGGCCAACACCACGGCGCTCGCCAGCCTGATGGATCTGCTGCGACATCTGGGGGCTGTGGATAAACCTTCGCTGATCCTTGGCGTCGCCACGGTAATCGTCGGTTTGGCTCTGAAAAAACTCCTGCCGCGCTGGCCGACGCTGTTGCTCACGCTGGTGCTGGCCAGTCTGCTGGTCTGGATCTGGCCAGCGATGTTCGGCCATGTGCATCTGGTCAGCGCTTTCGTCGGGCGCTTGCCGCCGTTCAGCCCGTTGCCGCTGGATCTGGAGGTAATCCTGCGCCTGCTGCCGAGCGCCGTGGCGGTGGGCATGCTCGGGCTGGTCACCAGCCTGTCGATCGCCCGTTCGATTTCGGCGCGCTCGCAGCAGTTGCTCGACGCCAATCAGGAAGTCCGCGCACAGGGTCTGTCGAACATCGTCGGTGCGTTCTTTTCCGGGTCGCTCTCAGCCGGATCGTTTACCCGCTCGGGATTGAGTTATGAGGCAGGTGCCTGCTCGCCGCTTGCCGGGGTGTTTTCGGCGCTCTGGGTAGCGCTGTTCGCGGTGTTCGGCGCGGGGCTGATCGCCCATATTCCGATCCCGGCCATGGCCGGCAGCATTCTGTTGATCGCCTGGGGGCTGGTCGATCACCGAGGCATTCGCGCCTTGCTGCGGGTCAGCCGCGCCGAGTTCGTGGTGATGGCGCTGACCTGCCTCGCGACTCTGCTGCTGGAATTGCAGACGGCGATCTACGCCGGGGTGCTGGCTTCGTTGTTTTTCTACCTCAAGCGCACCTCGCAACCACGGGTGCAGCATTGGCGCGACGGTGACGACGACGTGCTACGGGTGGGCGGTTCGATCTTTTTCGGCGCCAGCCATTACCTGCAAGTGCGCCTGCAACGGTTGCACGGAGCGCGGGTGGTGATCGAGGCACAGCAGATCAACTTCATCGATTATTCAGGAGTGGAGATGCTGCATCAGGAAGCGCGGCGTTTGATGGGCCAGGGTCGCAGCCTGACTTTGCGCCGCGCACGGCCGCCGGTGGTGGAGGAATTGCGCAAATTGGAAGGGGCGGAGAAATGCCCGATCCGGTTTGAAGACTGAGCACCGCATACCTTTGTAGGAGTGAGCCTGCTCGCGATTGCGGTGTGTCAGAGACGAAATTTCAACTGACACACCGCAATCTCGAGCAGGCTCACGCCTACAGGGGTTATTGCGCTAGCTGGCGGCGCAGTTCGGCGAGTACCGGCGCGGTATCCGGGCGTACGCCGCGCCACAGCAGGAACGCCTCGGCCGCCTGCTCGGCGAGCATGCCCAGACCATCCATCGCCAGCGCCGCGCCGTGCTCAGTGGCCCAGCGGCAGAATGCGGTCGGCTCCTTGCCGTACATCATGTCGTAGCACAGGGTCTGGCCCGGCTCGATCAGACTTGGCGCGATCGGCGGCACGTCACCGGTCAGGCTGGCGGAGGTGGCGTTGATGATCACGTCCACCGGCTCGCGCAGCCAGTCGAAACCACTGGCCGACACCGGCCCCAGATCGCCGAACAATTCCGCCAGCAGCTCAGCCTTGTCCACCGAGCGATTGGCGATGATCACCGAGGCCGGCTTCTCCGCCAGCAATGGCTCCAGCGCACCGCGCACCGCGCCGCCGGCGCCGAGCAAAAGGATGCGCTTGCCGGTCAGGCTGAACCCGGCATTGACCGTCAGATCGCGGACCAGGCCTGCGCCATCGGTGTTGTCGCCGAGCAGTGATCCATCGTCCAGTTTGCTCAAGGTGTTCACCGCACCGGCGCGCTGCGCGCGGGCGGTCAGGCTGTTGGCCAGACGGTAAGCGTCTTCCTTGAACGGCACTGTCACGTTGGCGCCGCGCCCTTCGCGAAAGAACGCCGTGGCGCAGCCGGCAAAATCATCCAGCGGCGCGAGCAGCGTGCTGTAATCAAGGCTCTGGCCGGTCTGTTCGGCGAACAGCTGGTGAATCATCGGCGACTTGCTGTGGCCGATCGGGTTACCGAAAACAACGTAACGATCCATCACAAGTCCTCAGGCCTCGCACAGCCAGTCACGATCCTGCAGAAAATACTCGGTCAGACGCGCTTCTGCGCTGCCAGGTTCGGCCTTCCAGTCATAACCCCAGCGCACTTGCGGCGGCAGCGACATCAGAATCGATTCGGTACGGCCGCCCGACTGAAGGCCGAACAGCGTGCCACGGTCGTAAACCAGGTTGAATTCGACGTAGCGGCCACGACGGAATTCCTGGAATTCGCGCTGCTGAGCGGTGAAGGCGTCATTCTTGCGCCGCTGCACGATCGGCAGGTAGGCCTCGATGTAGGCGTCACCGATGGCGCGCATGAAGGCGAAACTGGTGTCGAAATCCCACTCGTTCAGATCATCGAAAAACAAGCCGCCTATACCGCGTGGCTCGTGACGGTGCTTGATGTGGAAGTACGTGTCGCACCAGGCCTTGTACCGCGGATAGACGTCGGCACCAAACGGCGCACAGGCTTGCTCGGCGACGCGGTGCCAGTGAATGCAATCTTCCTCGACGCCGTAATACGGGGTCAGGTCGAAACCGCCGCCGAACCACCAGACCGGTTCTTCGCCTTCTTTTTCAGCGATGAAAAAACGCACGTTGGCGTGGGAGGTCGGCACATGCGGGTTGTGCGGGTGAATGACCAGCGACACGCCGAGTGCTTCAAAACCGCGCCCGGCCAGCTCCGGCCGATGGGCGCTGGCCGAGGGCGGCAGGCCGCTGCCGAATACGTGGGAAAAGTTGACGCCGCCCTTTTCGATCAGCGTGCCGTTTTCCAGCACGCGGGTGCGACCGCCACCGCCCGCCGGTCGGGTCCAGGCGTCTTCGGCGAAGCTTTTGCCGCCGTCTTCGGTTTCCAGTGCTGCGCAGATGCGGTCTTGCAGATCGAGCAGATAGGCCTTTACGGCGTCGGTGCGGGTCGTCATGGCTTCACCTTGAATCGGGCGGCGCCCCGGCAGACGGGCGGCGCAAATGGGCGCGTAGCATACCATCGCGGACCGGCGCGCCGCAGTTGACGAAGATCAAGCAGGGGAGTTGGATAGGGGGCTTACCGATGACCCAAGGAGAGCAGGCAGATGGCAAAGCGTATCCAGTTCCGCGCCCACGGCGGTCCCGAAGTGCTCGAATATGTTGACTACGAACCCGCTGCGCCCGGGCCGAACCAAGTGCGCGTGGCCAACCAGGCGATCGGCCTGAACTTCATCGACACCTATTACCGCAGCGGCCTCTATGCGCCACCCACCTTGCCTTCTGGCCTGGGTTCGGAAGGCGCCGGTATCGTCGAAGCGGTCGGCAGCGACGTCACCCGGTTCAAGGTCGGCGATCGCGTGGCATACGGCAGCGGCCCACTCGGCGCCTATAGCCAGTTGCATGTTCTGCCGCAGGACAATCTGGTGCACCTGCCCGATCAAATCAGTTTTGAAACGGCCGCCGGGGTCATGCTCAAGGGCCTGACCGTGCAGTACCTGCTGCGCCAGACCTACGAGCTGCGGGGCGGCGAAACCATTCTGTTTCACGCCGCAGCCGGTGGCGTCGGCTCGCTGGCCTGCCAATGGGCCAAAGCGCTGGGCGTGAAGCTGATCGGCACCGTCAGCTCCAAGGAAAAAGCCGAACTGGCCAAGGCCAACGGCGCCTGGGCCACCATCGACTACAGCCATGAAAACGTGGCCGAGCGCGTGCTGGCACTGACTGACGGCAAGAAAGTCCCGGTGGTGTACGACGGTGTCGGCAAGGACACTTGGCTCACATCCCTGGACAGCGTGGCCCCACGTGGCCTGGTCGTGAGCTTCGGCAATGCTTCGGGCGCGGTCGACGGCGTCAATCTGGGCATTCTCGCCGCCAAAGGCTCGCTGTACGTCACCCGGCCGACGCTGGCGACCTACGCCAACAACGCCGAGAACCTGCAGCGCATGGCCGACGAGCTGTTCGAGATGATCATCAGCAGCAAGCTGAAGGTCGACATCAGCCAGCGCCATGCATTGGCCGATGCGGCAAAAGCACAAACCGAACTGTCGGCACGGCGCACTACCGGTTCCACGATTCTGTTGCCATAACGCTTCAAGTTGATACTCGGTGAACTCTTCCATGAGTTCGCCGAGTATCTTTCAGCTATATCAAGTACATCTTCCGGTGAAGTTTCTTCGCCGCTGGCCTACGACCGGAAAACTTCCTGCGCAACTTCTTCGACTCGTATACAAGCCATTTCTCTGCCCACTCTTCGATTATTGGCGGATCAATACTGACGGTTATGAACATCACGATACTCCGGCTGATGCACGTTCATGTTCACTGGCTGATCCAGGGCCATCAGAATTTGCCGCCATTCGGCAGACAACAGCCAATAATCGCCCCGGGCACGTTGCTCGATATGCATTGCCTGCGAAGCAATCGGCGTCAGGCCGAAGCGCTGATACAGTTGCCGCTGTGGCGATCTGCACAAGGCTGTCACTCCCTGATATCCGCGATCGATCGCCCATTCCGCCGCAGTGGCAAGCAGACCATTGACCGACACCGGCCGGTGCTGCTGGGAATGGGTGATCAGGCGGCTGAACTCGACGTGGCGCGCCAATGCCACTGTGGGAGAAACATGATGCTGGGCCAATGAGGCCCATTCGAAGGGCGCCGGGGTTGCCCGCAGCACCGCAATAAGCTGATCTCGCTGATACAACAAAAAGTGCGTACTGCGTGAGGTAATCGCCAATCGGGTCTCCAGCGCCCGGGCTCTGGAGGTGAGCATGTAATGCTGCAATCGCAGGCGAAACTGTCGATTGATGAAGCGTTCAAACTCCCCGGCATCCGACCCCGCCTCAAGAATGGCCACACGATACTCGGCCTGTTGATTCTTGAGTGTTTCCTGAAAGCCCTGCAGATAATCCTTGAGGTGTAAATCCGTAATATCCATTACTTCTCCGCAGCCATTAACATTTCGAAGTTGCTTCAAGCACACTGAAGAATGGTTGCTTTTGAAAATCTCGCCACTGCGCGTGTTCTGATAATCACGTGGGAAAACTTACAGATATTGCAGACCCAAAGATTCGTCTGACGCATCAAAGAACAATTGCATCGGATAAGTTTTGAACAGACACCGGAATCAATCGCTGGCATGCGCAAAACTCCTCGGCAATAGCGCCGAGGAGTCCGCAAAAAAATAAAAAGAATGGCGTCAGTCAGGACGAACGACGTTACCGGTGGCGAGGTCGCGGATCACGCTGGGGTTCTTGCGCCCGCCAAGGCTGCCGCCGAGCACCAGATCGACTTGCCCGCGGAAATACTGCTCGATGCGCAAACGCGTGCGCGCTGGCGGTCGCCCCTGTGGGTTGGCCGAAGTCGAAATCAACGGCCCGACCAGCGAGCACAAATCGCGCACTTGCGGGTGATCACTGACCCGCAGCGCCACGGTGTCATGCACGCCTGTGACCCATTCCGGCAACAGGTTCTGATGCGGCACCAGCCAGGTATTCGGCCCCGGCCAAGTGCTGGCCATGCGGTCGATCCAGTCCTGCGGGAAGTCCTCGAACAGGAAATCGAACTGACGGATGTTGTCCGCGACCAGGATCAGACCTTTGCTGACCGAGCGATTCTTGATCGCCAGCAAGCGGTCCACTGCGTCTTCATTCCACGGGTCGCAACCCAGCCCCCAGACGGCTTCGGTTGGATAGGCAATCACCGCGCCGGCGCGAACTTCACGCGCGGCTTGTTGCACACGCCAACTGTTGACCATGAAAAAACTCTCCACAAACAGGTTTCGCGCAGTTTACCGATCTTCCTCGTAAAACCTAGCTTGTCCGCGCCAGCCAGCGACCATTTTCGCACACCGCGCGGCCGTCGATCTCCAGCTCGGTCAGCGCCGCCAGCACTTTCGGCAGTGCCCAGCCGCAGCTTGCGGCCAGGGCCTCGCTGGTGTGCGGCGCCGCGTGCAGCAGCGCCAGCAACGGGTGATCGGCCTGCGCCGCCGCCGTGGATAACAGCGGCTGCTGCCAGCCGCGCAGGGCTTCGAGGATATGTTCGATAGTCTCCACCAGCACCGCCCCGTCGCGAATCAACTGGTGACAACCGCGCGCGCCGGGGTGATGGATCGAGCCCGGAATCGCATAAACCTCGCGGCCCTGTTCGGCTGCCAGCCGCGCCGTGATCAACGAGCCGCTGGCAACACTGGCCTCGACCACCAGCACGCCGAGGGACAACCCGCTGATGATGCGGTTGCGCCGGGGAAAGTTGCTCGGGCTCGGCCCGGCGTCCAGCGGAAACTCGGAAAGCACCGCGCAGCCCGAGGCAATCATCGCCTCAGCCAGGCGTTTATTGCGCTGTGGATAAAAATTTTCCAGCCCCGTGCCGAGCACACCCACGGTCAAGCCGCCAACATCCAGAGCGGCCTGATGGGCAGCGGCATCGATGCCCAGCGCCAGACCACTGGTGATGACAAAACCGGCCCCGGCCAGACTGCGGGAAAACGCCGCCGCCGTGTCCATTCCGGGACGCGAAGCGCGACGGCTGCCGACCATCGCCAGCTGCGGTTTCTCCAGAATCGACGGATCGCCGGCAACGAACAGGAGTGGCGGCGGATCGGGAATTTGTGCCAGCAACGCTGGATAATCCGCTTGGTCCCACATCAGCAAATGTTGGTCGGGGTGCTCTAGCCAGCGCATTGCGTGGCTGGCGCCGTCACGCACCGTCGGACAGCGCCTTGCCTCGGCACAGTTCGCCGTCAACCCCAGCGAGCGCCAGGCACTGGCTGGCGCGCTGATGGCTTTCGACGCCGAGCCAAAGGCGTCGAGCAGTTTGGCGAAACGCTTGGGGCCGATATCCGGCATGCGGTGCAGGCGCAGACGCGCTTCCAGTTCCGCCGGGGAAATGGCCGTACTGACAGACAACATGAATGGATCATCCTTGATCGTTCTATGCTCCGAACCATTCGGAACAAGCTGTGGATAACTCTGTTGGTAACTTGTTAAGCAAGCTTACGGATTTCGCACCTTGTCGAGCACCGCCAGCGAGCGTGAAGCATTGAGAACCAGGCCGTAACTGAGTTTGTCGTAGGTGCGGAACACCATCAGCAGACCGGCGCGTTCATCGGGGATCTTCAGCGGCTGGCCAGTGATCCGGTCACGCACGGTTTCGCCGGTTTTCATCACCGCCAGGACATTACCTTCGGCCAGACCGTCTCGTTTGCCCTTGTTCAGGGTGACAACGTCCATCACACCGATCTGCGTGACGCCGCGCGGCACATCGATGATCAGCCCGTCGATGGAACGCTTCGGCGCGCTGGGCATGAAAGTCGAATTGATCGAACGTTCTTCACCGCCGAACAAGCGGTCACCGAGTCTCACTTCCTGGGTGGTGCGTTGCAGGGCGAGAGTGGCGACGTCGCCTTCGGTGGCAACAATTTCGCCGCCACCGATATCGTCGGCGTTGATGCCGAGAAACTCCTTGGTTTGCGGGTCGGTGTAGACCTTGCCCTGGCGGAAGATGCCGTACACCGGTTGCTCCGGATCGAAATGGCCGCGGGCGAAGATGCGGTCACCGGTACCACTGAGCACGCGTTCGGCATCGCCGGCGACGATGTAAGGCGCCTTGTCGAAATCTTCGGCCTTGTCGACGATGCGATTGCTCAGCAGAAAGCTGTTGATCGATTTCAGCGGAATGCTCGGAATCGCCTCGGCCACCGGGCTGGTGCGGATTCGTGGCGAAAGTTTGATGGTGCCGCGCGACTCGCCCCGATTGACGGTCAGTTGCGGCTGGCCGTTGACGTAGCTGAGAGTCAGCGTGTCGCCGGGGTAGATCAGGTTGGGGTTTTCGACCTGCGGGTTGGCCCGCCACAGTTGTGGCCATTGCCACGGCTGGCGCAGGTATTTGCCGGAAATGTCCCAGAGGGTATCTCCGGAAACCACCGTGTATTGCTGTGGAAAACCGTCCTTGAGTTGCACTTGCCCTTGTGCGGCGCCGGCCGCAGCCAGGAGCAGCAGGGCGAGTAGTGTTTTCCTCATGCAGTGAATCCCTTTATCATGTGCATTCGCGTGAATCGTCAGAGCCCCCGTGGCTCGCTTCTGTTTTTCAGAAGCTACGCTTCACAACGGTAGCCTGCATCCTCGGACCCGCCAGGCCATCGACCCGACTTTACTCAACGTGTGCAGCAATCGAAGCCTATGGCCATTTTAAACATCCTCGAATTTCCGGACCCGCGTCTGCGCACTATCGCCAAACCAGTGGCTGTAGTGGACGACGAAGTGCGCCAGTTGGTCGACGACATGTTTGAAACAATGTATGAAGCGCCGGGCATCGGCCTCGCCGCGACCCAGGTCAACGTGCACAAACGTATCGTCGTCATGGACCTGTCCGAAGACCGTACCGAGCCACGGGTGTTCATCAACCCCGAGTTCGAACCGCTGACCGACGAGATGGATCAGTATCAGGAAGGCTGCCTCTCGGTACCGGGCTTCTACGAAAACGTCGACCGCCCGCAAAAGGTCAAGATCAAGGCCCTGGACCGCGACGGCAAGCCCTATGAGCTGATCGCCGAAGGCCTGCTCGCGGTGTGCATCCAGCACGAATGCGACCACCTCAACGGCAAATTGTTCGTCGACTACCTGTCCACGCTCAAACGCGACCGGATCAAGAAGAAGCTGGAAAAGCTGCACCGCCAGAACGCTTGATGCCCCTCTTCAAAGGCTTGCTGCGGCAAGCCTTTTTCTTTTTATGAGACGCCTTTCATGACTGAGCCACTGCGCATTGTTTTTGCCGGTACCCCGGAATTCGCCGCCGAACACCTCAAGGCCCTGCTGAGCAGCCCGTACGAGATCGTCGCGGTCTACACCCAGCCGGATCGCCCGGCCGGCCGTGGGCAAAAACTGATGCCAAGCCCGGTCAAACAGCTGGCCCTGGAAAATAATATCCAGGTGTTGCAGCCACCGACCTTGCGCAATGCCGACGCCCAGGCCGAACTGGCTGCGCTGAAGCCGGACTTGCTGGTAGTGGTCGCCTACGGTTTGATCCTGCCGCAAGCGGTGCTGGATATTCCGCGTCTGGGCTGCATCAACAGCCACGCGTCGCTGCTGCCGCGCTGGCGCGGTGCGGCGCCGATCCAGCGCGCGGTCGAACACGGCGATGCCGAAAGCGGTGTGACCGTGATGCGCATGGAAGCCGGCCTGGATACTGGGCCGATGCTGCTCAAAGTGGTCACCCCGATCACTGCTGAGGACACCGGCGGCACCCTGCATGATCGCCTCGCCGAGATGGGGCCGCCCGCTGTGGTGCAGGCGATTGCCGGTCTGGCTGCCGACACCCTGAAAGGTGAGGTGCAGAATGACGAACTCGCAACCTACGCACACAAACTCAACAAAGACGAAGCACGCATCGACTGGAGCCGTCCGGCGGTGGAGCTGGAACGTCTGGTCCGCGCCTTCAACCCATGGCCGATCACCCACAGCACGCTCAATGGCGAAGCGTTGAAAGTGCTGGCCGCGACCGTGGCCGACGGCAATGGCGCTCCGGGTGAAATCCTCAGCGCCAGCAAGGACGGCCTGATTGTCGCCTGCGGTGCACGAGCGCTGTGCCTGACCCGCCTGCAATTGCCCGGCGGCAAGGCGCTGAACTTCAGCGACCTGTTCAACAGCCGCCGCGAGAAATTCGCCGTCGGCAGCGTGCTCGGCGCAGCGGTGGACGCGCAATGAACCCGCGTCTGGCCGCCGCCAAGGCTCTCGCCGCTGTGCTCAGCGGCAAGGCTTCGCTGAACAGCTCTCTGCCGACGCAATTGGACAAGGTCGAGGATCGCGATCGCGGCTTCACTCAGGATCTGGCATTCGGCACCGCGCGCTGGCAGCCACGCCTGTCGGCACTGGCGGAAAAATTGCTGCAGAAACCGTTCAAAGCCGCCGACGCCGATGTCGAGGCTTTGCTGCTGGTTGGTCTGTACCAATTGCTCTACACCCGCGTGCCCGCGCACGCCGCCATCGGCGAAACCGTCGGTTGTGCCGACAAGTTGAAAAAGCCTTGGGCCAAAGGTCTTCTCAACGCCGTGCTGCGCAATGCCCAGCGCGAAAGCGAGACGATCTTCGCCGAACTGGAACGCGACCCGGTGGTGCGCACCGCACACCCGCGCTGGCTGCAAAAATCCCTGAAAGCCTTCTGGCCGGAACAATGGGAGGCGATCTGTGCAGCGAACAACGCGCATCCGCCGATGATCCTGCGGGTCAACCGCCGCCATCACAGCCGCGATGCTTATCTGGCGCTGTTGGGCGAAGCCGGGATTGCCGCGACGCCATGCGCTTACAGCCGCGACGGCATCGTCCTCGAAGCCGCTGCCGACGTGCGCAGCCTGCCGGGTTTCGCCGAAGGCTGGATCAGCGTGCAGGATGAAGCTGCGCAACTGGCCGCCGACCTGCTCGATCTGGCACCGGAGCAACGCGTCCTCGATGCCTGCTGCGCCCCCGGCGGCAAAACCTGCCATATCCTCGAAGCCGAACCGGCGCTGGCCGGCGTGGTAGCCGTGGATCTGGAAGCCAAGCGTCTGGTACGGGTGAAGGAAAACCTTGAGCGCCTCGGCCTCGACGCTGAACTGATCGCCGCCGACGGTCGCGATATCGATAAATGGTGGGACGGCAAACCGTTCCAGCGCATCCTCCTCGATGCACCTTGCTCGGCCACTGGGGTGATCCGCCGCCATCCGGACATCAAGCTGACCCGCCAGCCCGACGACATCGTCGCCCTCGCGCAACTGCAAGGCGAGCTGCTCGATGCCATGTGGAAGACCCTCGAAGTCGGCGGCATCCTGCTCTACGCCACCTGCTCGACGCTGCCGACCGAGAACACCGAAGTCATCGCCGCGTTCCTCGAACGCACACCCGGTGCGCGGGAACTGGATCTGGCCACCGCGGCCGGGATCAAGCAGCCCCACGGTCGCCAATTGCTGGCCCAGCAGGGCGGGCATGACGGGTTCTATTACGCCAAGCTGATCAAGATCGCTGCCGCGCGCGGCTAAACGGATTCATGGAGTGACTGGATGAAAATCATCATCCTCGGTGCGGGACAGGTCGGCGGTTCGCTGGCCGAACATCTGGCCAGCGAGGCCAACGACATTACCGTGGTCGACACCGACGGCGAGCGTCTGCGCGACCTCGGCGACCGCCTCGACATCCGCACCGTGCAGGGCCGTGGCTCGTTGCCGTCGGTGCTGCGTCAGGCCGGTGCCGATGACGCCGACATGCTGGTGGCGGTGACCAATAGCGACGAAACCAACATGGTCGCCTGCCAAGTCGCGCACACGCTGTTCCATACCCCGACGAAAATCGCCCGGGTGCGCGAAGCGTCGTACCTCAATCGCGAGGAGCAACTGTTCCAGAACGAGGCGATTCCGGTCGACGTGCTGATCAGTCCCGAGCAAGTGGTGACCAACTACATCAAGCGCCTGATCCAGCATCCCGGCGCCCTGCAGGTGATCGACTTCGCCGAAGGCGCGGCGCAACTGGTGGCGGTGCGCGCCTATTACGGCGGGCCGCTGGTCGGCCAGCAATTGCGCCAGTTGCGTGAGCACATGCCGAATGTCGAAACCCGCGTTGCAGCGATCTTTCGCCGTGACCGGCCAATCTTGCCGCAGGGCGACACGGTGATCGAGGCGGATGACGAAGTCTTCTTCATCGCTGCCCGTGAGGATATTCGCGCAGTGATGAGCGAAATGCGCCGCCTCGACGAGACCTACAAACGCATCGTCATCGCCGGTGGCGGGCAGATCGGCGAGCGCCTGGCCGAGGCCATCGAAAGCCGCTATCAGGTGAAGATCATCGAGATGAGCCCGGCGCGCTGCCGCTACCTCTCCGACACCCTCGACAGCACCGTGGTGTTGCAGGGCAGTGCCTCGGACCGCGATCTGCTGCTGGAAGAGAACATCGCCGACGCCGATATCTTCCTCGCCCTGACCAACGATGACGAAGCCAACATCATGTCGTCGCTGCTGGCGAAACGGCTGGGGGCGAAGAAGGTCATGACGATCATCAACAACCCGGCCTACGTCGACCTGATCCAGGGCGGCGACATCGACATCGCCATCAGCCCGCAACTGGCGACCATCGGCACCTTGCTCGCCCACGTGCGCCGAGGCGATATCGTCAGCGTGCACTCACTGCGACGCGGCGCGGCCGAAGCGATCGAGGCGATTGCCCACGGCGATGCCAAGTCGAGCAAGGTCATCGGCAAGCCGATCGAGAAGATCGGCCTGCCACCGGGTACCACGATCGGCGCGGTGATCCGCAACGAAAAAGTGATCATCGCCCATGACGACACAGTGATCGAAACGGGCGACCACGTGATTCTGTTCCTTGTGGATAAAAAGCATATTCGCGATGTGGAGAAGCTGTTTCATGTGGGTTTGAGCTTTTTCTGATCCCACCACTGATCGTTCCCACGCTCTGCGTGGGAACGCCTCAGCGGACGCTCCGCGTTCGGCTGTTGAAGGGACGCGGAGCGTCCCGGGCTGCATTCCCACGCGGAGCGTGGGAACGATTACTCAAACGAGGTCGCAAAAAATGCTCGAATCCCTGGAAAAAATGCTCGCCAAGGGTGTGGATAACGCCCTGCTGCGCTTCGGTCTGGGCAAGGGTTATCTGGACTTGGGCGAAAACGCCAAGGCTGCCGAGCATTTTCAGCGTTGTGTCGCGTTCGATCCGAAATACTCGGCGGCGTGGAAGCTGCTGGGCAAGGCGCAGCTGGCGCTAGGCGATCACGCCGCTGCGCGCCAGGCTTGGGAACAGGGCCTGGAAGCGGCCCGCGCCCACGGTGACAAACAGGCCGAGAAGGAGATGACGGTATTCATGAAAAAGCTCGAGCGGCAGGCGCCTTGAGCTACCGATTGAGCAAGGCGAGCCCGTCTGCATCAACCGTCACCCCATCGAAGTTGCTCAGTACCAGCGCGCCTCGCCCGGCGGACGCTTCTTGAAGCGTTTCATGCTCCACATGTACTGGCTCGGATACGCCGCGACGTAACGCTCGACCACTTTGCTCATGGCTGCGCAGGACTCGGCGGTATCGGTGCTGTACATGGCTTCTGGCGCGGCTTCGAGAATGACTTTGTAGCCCGAGCCGTCAGGCAGGCGCAGGGCATGCAGGAACACACCGACCGCTTTGCCGCCGGCCAGCATGTTCGGCACGAATTTGCTGGTCAGCGCCTGAGTGGCGAAGAACGGCACGAAAATCCCGGCGGATTCGGCCGGTTCCGGGTCGGCGGGAATGCCCACGGCACCACCCTTACGCACTTCCTTGATGACGCTGAGAATGCCCTCCTTGGTCGACGCCGCGACCTTGTTGCCCAGCTGCACGCGCTGTTTGCGCAGCAATTCATCCACTGCCTTGAGCTTCGGCGGACGGTAGAAAATGATCGGTTTGCACTGGCTGCAATAGAAGTGGTTGAGCACCTCCCAGTTGCCGAGGTGGCTGGTGATGCCGACCACGCCTTTACCCGAAGCGAGCGCATCCTTGAGCACATCGAGGCCTTCAACTTCGCGAACCAGATCGATCGAGCGCTGCGCCGGCCAGATCCACGCGCAGGCGCTTTCGGTCAGCGACTTGCCGATGTCTTTCAGACTCTGCCCGACCAGACGCTCACGTTCGGCCGCATCCATCTGGGGAAAACACTTGGCGAGGTTGATCCGCACCACGTCGCGGGAACGGTTGGGGGTTTTCCACATGATCCAGCCGATCGCCGAACCCACGGCCTGCACGGCTCGCCATGGCAGCAGGGCAAACAGCCGCAGAGCGCCTACCAGCAAGGCGCCTTTAAACTTTTCCACAGGTCACTCCTGATCTTTGTGCTGTGCGCAAGGCGGGCATTCTAACCGGCGTTGGCAAGCTGCGCGTAGCGGTCGCAATCCTGGGTGTGGTCCATGACCATGCCCGAGGCCTGCATCAGCGCGTAGCAAATGGTCGGACCGACGAAGGTGAAGCCGGCCTTTTTCAGCGCCTTGCTCATCGCCAGCGCTTCCGGGGTGATCGCCGGGACTTCGCTGCGATCCTTGAAATGATTGATGATCGGTTGCTCGCCCACGAATGACCAGAGCAACGCCACCGGATCCTCCAGCGCCAGCCACGCCTGGGCATTGCGCCGCGCGGCGTTGAGTTTCAGGCGATTGCGGATGATGCCCGGGTCGAGCATCAGTTCGTCGATTTCGGCGTCGCTCATCTGCGCCACGCGCTGCACGTCGAAGCCGAACAACACCTCGCGATAGCGCTCACGTTTGCGCAACACCGTGATCCACGACAGCCCGGCCTGGAACCCTTCGAGCAAAAGCAACTCGAACAAACCCTGCGCATCGCGCAGCGGCGTGCCCCACTCCTGATCGTGATAAGCCATGTACAGCGGATCTTCGGTACACCAAAAGCAGCGTGGCATAAGGCTCCAGGGGGCGTGCGCAGCAACGAATCGGGTATACTCCCGCTCTTTAAATCGCAGCCCAAGAAACAGGTGAATTTCGTGAGCCAGCCTACGCCAGCCGTGCGTACCTTCCAAGACTTGATCCTCGCGCTCCAGCAATACTGGGCCGAGCAAGGTTGTGTGGTACTTCAGCCCTACGATATGGAAGTAGGCGCCGGCACTTTCCACACCGCGACCTTCCTGCGCGCCATCGGCCCGGAAACCTGGAACGCCGCGTACGTGCAGTCAAGCCGCCGTCCGACTGACGGCCGTTACGGCGAAAACCCGAACCGTCTGCAGCACTACTACCAGTTCCAGGTCGTGCTCAAGCCGAACCCGGACAATTTCCAGGAACTGTACCTGGGCTCACTCAAGCATGTCGGCCTCGACCCGCTGGTGCACGACATCCGCTTCGTCGAAGACAACTGGGAATCGCCGACCCTCGGCGCCTGGGGTCTGGGCTGGGAAGTCTGGCTCAACGGTATGGAAGTCACCCAGTTCACCTACTTCCAGCAGGCCGGCGGCATCGAGTGCTACCCGGTGACCGGCGAGATCACCTATGGTCTCGAGCGTCTGGCGATGTACCTGCAAGGCGTCGATTCGGTCTACGACCTGGTCTGGGCTGACGGCCCGTTCGGCAAAGTCACGTACGGCGATGTGTTCCACCAGAACGAAGTGGAGCAGTCCACTTACAACTTCGAACACGCCAACGTCGACAAACTGTTCGAGCTGTTCGACTTCTATGAAAGCGAAGCCAAGCGCCTGATCGAACTCGATCAGCCGCTGCCGTTGCCGAGCTACGAAATGGTGCTGAAGGCGTCGCACACCTTCAACCTGCTGGATGCGCGCCGGGCGATCTCGGTCACTGCGCGTCAGCAATACATTCTGCGCGTGCGCACCCTGGCGCGTTCCGTTGCGCAAGCCTACCTGCTGGCACGCGCCAAGCTGGGCTTCCCGATGGCGACCCCGGACCTGCGTGACGAAGTACTGGCCAAGCTGGAGGCTGCACAATGAGTGCGCAAGATTTTCTGGTTGAACTGGGCACCGAAGAACTGCCACCCAAAGCCCTGAACACTTTGGCTGATGCGTTCCTCGCCGGTATCGACAAGGGCCTGCAAGCCGCCGGCCTGAGCTACGAAAGCAAAACCGTGTATGCCGCGCCACGTCGTCTGGCCGTGCTGATCACTGCGCTGGCCACTCAGCAGCCGGATCGCAGCATCAACCTCGATGGCCCGCCACGTCAGGCCGCGTTCGACGCTGACGGCAATCCGACTCAGGCCGCCCTGGGCTTCGCCAAGAAGTGCGGCGTCGAGCTGAGCGAAATCGACCAGAGCGGTCCGAAACTGCGCTACAGCCAGAACATCGCCGGCAAGCCGACCGCGAGCCTGCTGCCGACTATCGTCGAAGATTCGCTGAACGACCTGCCGATCCCGAAACGCATGCGTTGGGGTGCGCGCAAGGAAGAATTCGTGCGTCCGACCCAGTGGCTGGTGATGCTGCTCGGTGACCAGGTCATCGACTGCACGATCCTCGCGCAGAAGGCTGGCCGTGAATCCCGTGGTCACCGTTTCCACCATCCGCAAGCCGTACGCATCGGTTCGCCGTCGAGCTACCTCGCCGACCTGCGCGCCGCTTACGTATTGGCCGATGCCAACGAGCGTCGCGAGATCATCAGCAAGCGCACCGAAGAGCTGGCTACCCGTCAGGAAGGCACCGCAATCGTGCCGCCGGCGCTGCTCGACGAAGTGACCGCACTGGTCGAATGGCCGGTGCCGCTGGTGTGTTCGTTCGAAGAGCGCTTCCTCGACGTGCCGCAGGAAGCGCTGATCACCACCATGCAGGACAACCAGAAGTACTTCTGCCTGCTGGATGCCGACGGCAAGTTGCTGCCACGTTTCATTACCGTGGCCAACATCGAAAGCAAAGACCCGCAGCAGATCATCGCCGGTAACGAGAAAGTGGTTCGCCCACGCCTGACCGACGCCGAGTTCTTCTTCAAGCAGGACAAGAAGCAGAAGCTCGAAGACTTCAACCTGCGCCTGCAGAACGTGGTCTTCCAGGAAAAACTCGGCAGCGTCTACGACAAGGCCGAGCGCGTTTCCAAACTGGCCGCGTACATCGCCGCACGCATCGGCGGCAACGCCTCGTGGGCTGCCCGTGCGGGCCTGCTGTCGAAGTGCGACCTGGCCACCGAAATGGTCGGCGAGTTCCCGGAGATGCAAGGTGTCGCCGGTTACTACTACGCGCTCAATGACGGCGAGCCACAGGATGTCGCGCTGGCACTGAACGAGCAGTACATGCCACGCGGTGCCGGGGCTGAATTGCCGGCGACCCTGACCGGTGCAGCCGTGGCCATCGCCGACAAGCTCGACACCCTGGTCGGCATCTTCGGTATCGGCATGCTGCCAACCGGCAGCAAAGACCCTTATGCCCTGCGCCGTGCGGCACTGGGCGTGCTGCGTATCCTGATCGAGAAACAACTGGACCTGGACCTGAACGACGCCGTGGCTTTCGCGGTGAATGCATTCGGCGCCAAGGTCAAGGCTGCCGGCCTCAACGAAGCCGTGCTGGAATTCATCTTCGACCGCCTGCGGGCGCGTTATGAAGACGAAGGCGTCGATGTCGCTACTTACCTGTCGGTCCGTGCCCTCAAGCCGGGCTCGGCGCTGGACTTCGACCAGCGTGTGCAAGCGGTGCAGGCCTTCCGCAAACTGCCGGAAGCGGCAGCGCTGGCAGCGGTGAACAAGCGTGTGTCGAACCTGTTGAGCAAGGTCGAAGGCTCGGTACCGACCGTGGTCGAAGCCAAGTATTTCGACAACGCCAACGAGTTCTCGCTGTATTCGGCAATCCAGCAAGCGGACCAAGCGGTGCAGCCAATGGCCGCGGCGCGTCAGTACAACGAATCGCTGGCACGCCTGGCCGCCCTGCGCGAGCCGGTCGACGCGTTCTTCGACGCGGTGATGGTCAATGCCGACGATGCCAACGTGCGGGCCAACCGTTACGCGCTGCTGGCGCGTCTGCGTGGCTTGTTCCTGGGTGTTGCCGACATTTCGCTGCTGGGTTGAGGGATTGCTGTTGAAACTGCTGATTCTCGATCGTGACGGCGTGATCAATTACGACTCCGATGCCTACATCAAGTCGGTGGAGGAGTGGATTCCGCTGCCCGGCTCGATCGAAGCGATCGCTCAGTTGAGCAAGGCCGGCTGGACGGTGGCGGTGGCCACCAACCAGTCGGGCATTGCTCGCGGCTATTACGACATCGCCACCCTCGAGGCCATGCACGCGCGCCTGCGCGAGCTGGTCGCGGAGCAGGGCGGCGAAGTTGGCTTGATCGTGTATTGCCCGCATGGCCCGGACGAAGGCTGCGATTGCCGTAAACCGAAACCGGGTATGTTGAGAACCATTGCCGAGCATTACACGGTGCCGTTGACCAATGTCTGGTTCGTTGGCGACAGCCTTGGTGACCTGGAGGCCGCCAAAGCCGTCGATTCACAGCCAGTTTTGGTGAAGACCGGGAAAGGCGAAAAGACCCGGGGCAAAACCCTGCCGGTGGGCACTCTGATTTTTGACGATCTGGCGGCGATTGCCGCAGAACTTATCCACAACTAGAGTACTTCTGAATTTCCTGGCCAGGGATTGCTCGGGAGTGCGCTTGAACAGTCGGGCATTGCCCCGTAACGGTAACCGTCGCCATGTCGATACTGCGGGCCTTCAGAATCTTTGTTTTCTATCTGCTGCTGGGTACAACAGCGTTGCTGTGGTGCAGCCTGAGCTTTTTCATCGCGCCGTTTCTGTCATTCAAGGCGCGCTATCGTTTCATCAATGTCTACTGGTGCCGTTGCGCCCTGTGGCTGACCAAGGTGTTCCTTGGTATCCGCTACGAAATCAAAGGCGCGGAAAACGTGCCAGACCGGCCCTGCGTGATTCAGTCGAACCACCAGAGCACTTGGGAGACGTTCTTTCTCTCCGCTTATTTCTCGCCATTGAGCCAGGTGCTCAAGCGCGAATTGCTGTACGTGCCGTTCTTCGGCTGGGCCATGGCCATGCTGCGCCCGATCGCCATCGACCGCGACAACCCGAAAGCCGCGCTCAAACAAGTCGCAGCCAAAGGCGACGAACTGCTCAAGGACAACGTCTGGGTGCTGATCTTTCCGGAAGGTACGCGTGTTCCTTACGGCACTGTCGGCAAGTTCTCCCGCAGTGGTAGCGCTTTGGCGGTGAATGCAGCGCTTCCGGTACTGCCGATTGCACACAATGCCGGCAAATTCTGGCCGAAAATCGGCTGGGGCAAACAGTCCGGAGTGATCACCGTGGTCATCGGCGAACCGATGTATGCCGAAGGCAGCGGGCCGCGCGCCATCGCTGATCTGAATGACCGTGTGCAGGCGTGGAACGAGAAAACCCAGCGCGAAATGGGTTCGCTGCCGCAGGTGCCACAGGCACCGGCAGCCAGTGATCAACTGGCTGTCTGAATTTTGTGGATAACCTGTGTACGCTTTCGTTTAAAAAGTCCGCAATCGCTATCTAACTTATTGTTTTTTAACGATATTTCTGTATGGACAAATTGAACGAAATCCGTGCATAAGTTTTATTCCGATGTAAAAAAACCGGTCCTTATAGCCGGTTTTTTTGTGCTTGTTCATTCGGCAATCAGCGGCAACTCGATGCGGAATGTGGTTCCCGCATCGACCACGCTGTGACACTCGATCGTACCGCCATGATGATCAATCACAGCTTTGACCATCGACAGACCCAGGCCCACGCCGTCGATGCCTTGGGCTGAGGAGAAACGCCGATACTGGCTGAACAGGTCAGGCAATTCATCAGCAGCAATCCCTTTGCCCTGATCGGTCAATTCGCAGCGCAGCCATGACCCACAACAGCTGACCTTCAGTTGCACGGTGCTGTTTGCCGGACTGTACTTGATGGCGTTTTCTAGGAGATTGAACAGGGCGCGCGTCAGCAATCCCTGATCGGCGAGAATCAGCCGCTCCTGGCATTCCTCATCAACTTCGTTGAGTAGCTCGATGCGTTTTTGCTGTGCGATGGGCAGGGCCTGATCAAGCACGTCCAATACCAGCATCGCGAACAACGTCGGGCGAAACTGGTAGGTCTCGGACTCAGCTCGCGCCAACAAGACGAAACCATCGGTCAGATCCAGCGCGCGGCGCACCTGACGCTCAATTTGCTCGAACAACGGTGCATCAGCGCCCGCTTGATGGCGATGCACATCGAGCAGGGCGAGGATCGCCGAATGCGGCGCGCGCAGGTCGTGGGAAAGAAAGCGCAGGAGGACGCCGCGTTGCTCCTCGGCGGCGCGCTCGGCGCTCAAATCCGTCAGGCTGAGCAGCCAACCGATCGGTGTATCGCCATCGACCGGTAGCAACGCCGCTCTTTCCAGGCGCAGGCTGCGCTCCTTGTGATCGCGAAACTCCAGTAGCGCCAGCGTGGCCAGCGCCGGTCGCGGTGCTGTGGATAAATCCGGATAGCCGAGCCGAGCCAGTTGCTCGAGTACTTCATCGCCTACCAATGGATCTTCGAACAGCTCACGCGCTTTGCGATTGCCCAGCAGAATCTTGCCCTGCGGATCACTGATCAGCGTCGCCACTGGCAGGTATTCCAGGCCATCGGCAATGAAGCGCCGGGTATCGCGGGTGCGGCTCATGGCTTGTTCGAGCGCCATGATCTGGCCTTGCAGTTGATCCGTTCCGGTGAAACGAGTCCGGCGTCGTTCCGGGAAGACTTTCGGTTCACTGTCCAGACGCGCCAGCTCCCAGCCGAAATAGGTGAGCACCACACTCAGGCGCCGCCAGTTCCAGATCAGGTAACCAAACAACATGCCCAGCGCCGCAGATGTCGGCGACCACCAGTGGCGGATCTCGGCGAGCAGGGCACTGCTGATCAGCGCACCGGCCATGCCGATCAAGGTTACCCACAGCGCCCAACGCGGTCGCCACAGCAACAATCCCAGCACACACGCGACCATCGTCACCGACAGCAGCGCGCCAAGCGCCGGCGACGGATTGTGCAGATTGACCTGAGCGCGATAAGACAACAGGCCAGTCAGCGGTAACAGCACTAGACTTATCCACAACCACTCGCGCACCAACCGCCGGAACAGACGCTGGACCTGGCTCGGCTCCCGACTTTCAAGTCGGCGTTGAGGTTTATTCATGGCGCAAACGGCAAAGCGATGTGGGATGTGTTCATAGGTCTCAGGTCTGAGGCGTAGACCCGAAGAATCATAGCGGACGTCGACTACCGACGGGCTGCTTCTTTCATCGCGGCCGGGGAGTCGCTATTGTCGACATCCCAGCCCCAGCGACAAGGAACACCGCCGATGCGCGTTGCCATTCTGGACGACGAACCCGCCGAACTGCGCCGGGTCGAGCAAACCCTGGAGCAAATGGCCGAAGTTGGGGAACAGCCGTGGTCACTGCACAGCTTCGAGCGTGGCGAAGACTTGTTGCGCCAGTTACGCCGGGAAACGTTCGACCTGCTGATCCTCGACTGGCAACTTCCCGACCTCACGGGTCTGGCACTACTGCGCTGGACCCGTGAACACATGGACGCGCCACCGGCCGCGATCATGCTGACCAGTCGCGACGGCGAAAGCGATATCGTTCAAGCCTTGAATGCCGGGGCCGATGATTATGTCAGCAAGCCGTTTCGCCCCAACGAGTTGAAGGCGAGGGTAGCGGCGGTATTGCGCCGGCATAGCCAACCGCGCAGTGCGGCAGGTGAAGTACAAACGTTTCACGACCTGACTTTCGACGACGCCGAATTGACCGTAACCCGCGAAGGCAAACCGATCCTCATGACTGAGCGCGAATACCGACTGGCGCGGTGTCTGTTCAGCAACCTGGGGCGGCCATTGTCGCGGGATTATCTGTACGAGCGCTTCTGGCCGAACGAGGAAACAACTTCCTCGCGGCCGCTGGATACGCATATCTACCGATTGCGCAACAAGCTCGGGCTGACGGCAGATCGGGGTTGGCAGTTACTGACGATCTATGGGTATGGCTATCGTCTCGAAAGTGTCGCAACTGCGGTCGAGTAGCCCATCCCAAGCAAAATGCCCGGACTGGCTTGGAAGGACAGACCCCGAAATAAAAAAGGCCAACGCGATGCGTTGGCCTTTTTCGTTGACGACAACCTGGATCAGAAATCCAGGTTCGAAACCGCCAGCGCGTTACTCTCGATGAAGTCCCGGCGAGGTTCGACCGCATCACCCATCAGGGTGTTGAAGATCTGGTCTGCGCCGATGGCGTCTTCGATGGTGACCTTAAGCATGCGTCGCACGCTTGGGTCCATGGTGGTTTCCCACAGCTGATCAGGGTTCATTTCGCCCAGACCTTTGTAGCGCTGGATGGTGTGGCGCTTGGTGCTTTCGGCCATCAGCCAGTCGAGGGCTTCCTTGAACTCGGTGACGGCTTTCTTGCGCTCGCCACGCTGGATGTACGCGCCTTCGTCGAGCAGGGTGCTCAGTTGCGCGCCCAGGGTGACCACGGTTTTGTAGTCGTTACTGCCGAAGAAGTCGCGGTTGAAGGTGACGTAGTTCGACAGGCCGTGGGAGATCAGTTCTACCTCCGGCAGCCAGACGCCACGTTCACGGTCTTCGCGCAGGCTGGCCTTGTAGACCAGGCCGGACTTCTCGTTGGTGCGCAGGCGAACTTCATACTGGGCCAGCCACTCTTGCATCGCTGCGTGGTCGCCCAGAGTTTCGAGGCTGACGGCCGGCAGATAGATGAAGTGCTCGGTCAGCTCCTGTGGGTACAGGCGCGACAGGCGCTTGAGCGTCTTCATGACCATGCGGAAGTCGTTGACCAGACGTTCCAGCGCTTCACCGGAAATGCCCGGGGCTTCTTCGTTCAGGTGCAGGCTTGCATCTTCCAGGGCCGACTGCGTCATGTACTCTTCCATGGCGTCGTCGTCTTTGATGTATTGCTCTTGCTTGCCTTTCTTGACCTTGTACAGCGGTGGCTGGGCAATGTAGATGTAGCCACGCTCGATCAGCTCCGGCAGCTGACGGAAGAAGAAGGTCAGCAGCAGGGTGCGGATGTGCGAACCGTCGACGTCAGCATCGGTCATGATGATGATGTTGTGATAGCGCAACTTGTCGATGTTGTACTCTTCGCGACCGATGCCGCAACCCAGCGCGGTGATCAGCGTGCCCACTTCCTGGGACGAGATCATCTTGTCGAAACGGGCTTTCTCGACGTTGAGGATCTTGCCCTTCAACGGCAGGATCGCCTGGGTCTTGCGGTTACGTCCTTGCTTGGCAGAGCCGCCCGCGGAGTCACCCTCCACCAGGTACAGTTCGGACAGCGCCGGGTCTTTTTCCTGGCAGTCAGCGAGTTTGCCCGGCAGGCCGGCGATGTCCAGCGCGCCTTTGCGGCGGGTCATCTCACGGGCCTTGCGCGCAGCTTCACGGGCACGGGCGGCGTCGATCATCTTGCCGACCACCAGCTTGGCTTCGTTCGGGTTCTCCAGCAGGAAGTCGGAGAAGTACTTGCCCATCTCCTGTTCAACCGCGGTTTTCACTTCGGAAGACACCAGCTTGTCTTTGGTCTGCGAGCTGAACTTGGGATCCGGCACCTTCACCGAGATGATGGCGGTCAGGCCTTCACGGGCATCGTCACCGGTGGTGGCGACTTTGTGCTTCTTCGCCAGTCCTTCCTGCTCGATGTAGTTGTTCAGGTTGCGCGTCAGTGCCGAACGGAAGCCCACCAGGTGGGTGCCGCCGTCGCGCTGCGGAATGTTGTTGGTAAAGCACAACAGGTTCTCGTTGAAGCTGTCGTTCCACTGCAGGGCGATTTCCACGCCGATGCCGTCTTCGCGCTGGATGTTGAAGTGAAACACCTGGTTGACCGCAGTCTTGTTGGTGTTCAGGTATTCAACGAACGCACGCAGGCCGCCTTCGTACTTGAACAGCTCTTCCTTGCCGCTGCGCTCGTCCTTGAGGACGATGCCGACACCGGAGTTGAGGAAGGACAGTTCACGAATGCGCTTGGCGAGGATGTCCCAGCTGAAGTGAATGTTCTTGAAGGTTTCGCTGGAAGCCTTGAAGTGGATCTGGGTGCCGGTGGTTTCGCTGTCGCCAACGATGGCCATCGGTGCCTGAGGCACACCGTGGACGTAGGTCTGTTCCCAGATCTTGCCACTGCGGCGAACAGTCAGGACCAGTTCTTCGGATAGTGCGTTCACTACCGAAACACCTACACCGTGCAGACCGCCGGATACCTTGTAGGAGTTGTCGTCGAACTTACCGCCAGCGTGGAGGACGGTCATGATGACCTCGGCGGCGGAAACACCTTCCTCTTTATGCACGTCTACCGGGATGCCACGACCGTTGTCTTTAACGGTGATGGATTCGTCCGGGTGGATGATGATGCTGATGTCGTCGCAATGGCCGGCGAGGGCTTCGTCGATCGAGTTGTCGACCACCTCGAACACCATGTGGTGCAGACCGCTGCCATCGTCGGTGTCACCAATGTACATACCGGGACGTTTGCGTACGGCATCCAGGCCTTTCAGCACTTTAATGCTCGTTGAGTCGTACGTATTTTCTTCGCTCAATGCCTTCACTCCCGATGGTCGTGGGTCTGGGTGATACGGCCCTGTTCCACGTGGAACAAAGCGACTGGCGTTTCCGTCTGCCAGCCTTCCCTCAGTAATTCGTGATCTACACAGGTGATGAACACCTGGCAGCGTAAGTCTTCCAGCAAGCGGCACAGCGCGCGACGGTGGCTCTCGTCCAGCTCGGACGGCAAGTCATCCACCAGATAAATACACTGTCCGCGACGGGCCTGGCTGACCAGATGCCCTTGGGCAATCCGTAGCGCACAGACCACCAATTTCTGCTGACCCCGGGACAGGATGTCTGCGGCATTGTGTGCGCCCAATCTAAGACGCAAATCAGCGCGTTGCGGTCCGGCCTGGGTGTGCCCCATCTGCTGGTCCCGTTGCACGGAACCGGCGAGTACGGCGCTCAATTCGCGGTCCTTGTCCCAGCCTCGGTAATAGCTGAGCGTCAAACCCTCAAGCTCAACCAGTTCGCTCAAGGTCTGTTCGAAGACCGGTTTCAAGGCTGTGATGTAAGCGCGGCGGTATTCATCAATTTCAGCGCTGGCCTGGCACAGTTCCCTGTCCCATACCGCTTGCGAAACGGCGTCAAGTGTACCATGCCGCAGCCAGGAGTTTCTCTGGCGCAGCGCCTTCTGCAAACGCTGCCAGGTGGCCATGAAACGCGGTTCAACGTGGAACACACCCCAGTCGAGAAACTGCCGGCGAATCTTCGGCGCGCCTTCCAGCAGACGGAAGCTGTCCGGGTTGATCAACTGCAATGGCAGGATCTCCGCCAACTGGGCAGCGCTACGGGCGTTCTGGCCATCGATGCGAATCTGGAACTCGCCCTGACGGTCGCGAGAAATTCCCAAGGCACTGTGGCCGCCTTCAGCCAGTTCAACCTGACCGAACACGGTACAGGCGAGCTGTTCGTACTGAATCACCGGCAAAAGCCGCGTGCTGCGAAACGAACGGGCGAGCCCCAGCAGATGAATGGCTTCCAGAACACTGGTTTTGCCGCTGCCGTTGGCGCCGTAAAGAATGTTGATGCGGGGGGAGGGGGAGAAGGTCACCGGGTGCAGATTGCGCACCGCGGTGACCGAAACACGACTTAACGACATTCAGGATCAGCTGATTACAGACGCATCGGCATGACAACGTAAGCCGAGTCGTCATTGTCGGACTCTTGCACCAGCGCACTGCTGTTGGAGTCGGACAGGATCAGGCGAACCTGCTCGGTGGTCATCACGCCCAGCACGTCGAGCAGGTAGCTGACGTTGAAGCCGATTTCCAGCGAGCCGCCGTTGTATTCAACGCCCACTTCTTCTTCCGCTTCTTCCTGCTCCGGGTTGTTGGCCTGGATCTTCAACTGACCGCTGGCCAGTTGCAGACGGATACCGCGGTATTTCTCGTTGGACAGAATCGCGGTACGACTGAACGCTTCACGCAACGCCTGACGATCGCCGAGTACCAGCTTGTCACCACCTTTGGGCAGTACGCGTTCGTAATCCGGGAATTTACCGTCAACCAGTTTCGAGGTGAAGGTGAACTCGCCCGTGGTGGCGCGGATGTGATGCTGACCGAGGACGATGCTGACATTGCCATCCGGCTCAGTGAGCAGACGCGCCAGTTCGAGGATACCTTTGCGCGGCACGATCACCTGATGGCGATCCGGCTGACCGATATCGGCCTGCATCGAGCACATCGCCAGACGGTGACCGTCGGTGGCCACGGCGCGGATCACACCAGCGGAAACTTCCAGCAGCATGCCGTTGAGGTAGTAACGCACGTCCTGCTGGGCCATGGCGAAGCTGGTGCGTTCGATCAGACGACGCAGTTTGCTCTGCTCCAGGCTGCAGGTCAGCGAGCCCGGGCCTTCTTCGACGGTCGGGAAATCGTTGGCCGGCAGGGTCGACAGGGTGAAGCGGCTACGACCGGCCTTCACTACCAGCTTCTGCTCGTCGACCTTGATGTCGATCAGCGCATCGTTGGGCAGGCTCTTGCAGATGTCCATCAGCTTGCGCGCCGGCACGGTGATGGAACCTGTTTCAGCCGGCTCCTCAAGTTGCACGCGACCGACCAGCTCGACCTCAAGGTCGGTACCGGTCAACGACAGTTGCTGGCCTTCGACGACCAACAGCACGTTGGACAGTACCGGCAAGGTCTGTCGGCGCTCGACGACGCCTGCGACCAGTTGCAGGGGTTTCAACAGGGCTTCGCGTTGAATGGTGAAATGCATGGTCTAGTCCCTTGCCTTAATAAGCTGCGCTGGTGTTCATCAAGTGGTCAGTGTACGCAGCAGGTTCTTGTAGTCCTCGCGGATGTCCGCGTCGGATTCCTTAAGTTCATTGATCTTGCGGCAAGCGTGCAGCACCGTAGTGTGGTCGCGGCCGCCAAACACATCGCCGATTTCCGGCAGGCTGTGGTTGGTAAGTTCCTTGGACAACGCCATGGCCACCTGACGCGGACGTGCTACCGAGCGCGAACGGCGCTTGGACAGCAGATCGGAGATCTTGATCTTGTAGTATTCGGCGACAGTTCGCTGAATGTTATCCACAGAGACCAGTTTGTCCTGCAACGCCAACAAGTCTTTCAGGGATTCGCGAATCAGCTCGATGGTGATGTCGCGGCCCATGAAGTGCGAGTGGGCGATCACGCGTTTCAGCGCGCCTTCCAGTTCGCGGACGTTCGAGCGGATGCGCTGGGCAATGAAGAACGCGGCGTCATGGGGCAGCTCGACTTTGGCCTGATCGGCCTTCTTCATCAGAATCGCCACACGGGTTTCCAGCTCAGGCGGCTCGACGGCAACGGTCAAGCCCCAGCCGAAGCGGGATTTGAGGCGTTCTTCAAGGCCTTCGATTTCTTTCGGGTAGCGGTCACTGGTGAGAATGACCTGCTGGCCACCTTCAAGCAGAGCGTTGAAGGTGTGGAAAAACTCTTCCTGGGAGCGCTCCTTGCGGGCGAAGAACTGAATATCGTCGATCAGCAAGGCGTCCACCGAACGATAGAAACGCTTGAATTCATTGATCGCGTTCAGTTGCAGCGCCTTGACCATGTCGGCCACGAAACGCTCGGAATGCAGGTACACGACCTTGGCATTCGGATTCTTCTTTAATAGATGGTTGCCCACTGCGTGCATCAAGTGGGTTTTACCCAAGCCGACGCCACCATAAAGGAAGAGCGGGTTGTAACCGTGCTTGGGATTGTCCGCCACCTGCCAGGCCGCCGCACGGGCGAGCTGGTTGGATTTACCTTCAACAAAATTCTCGAAGGTGAACGTGCGGTTGAGATAGCTGGTGTGCTTGAGCGCACCTTCTACCTGCACGGTGCGCTGTTCGGCGCGAACCGGCGCCTGCTGCGAGGCGGCACCGGCCATCGGGTCGAAGCTGTCGCGGGAAGGCTCTTCACTGACTTCAGCGGTTTTCTGCGTGGAACGCTTGGCCGGAGCAGGCGCGGGTGCTGGTGCCGGGTTGCTTGACGGCGCGTTGTTGGCCTGCGCCTGAGCAACCTGCGCGGCCGCCAGTGGTGCATTGGGTGCGGCACGAGGTGCCGAGCTGCGTTTGCTGCCTATTAACAAGGACAGCGACGGCGTCGAGCCATTGCCATGTTCATCGAGCAATTCGAGGACGCGGCCCAGATACTTTTCGTTGACCCAGTCCAGCACGAAACGATTGGGTGCGTAGACGCGCAACTCGTCGCCTTCGGCTTCGACCTGTAGTGGACGGATCCAGGTGTTGAATTGTTGGGCAGGCAGCTCTTCGCGCAAAAGCTCTACGCACTGCTGCCAAAGTTCCACTGACACGGATATCCCCTAAGTTGAAAGCCGGTGAGGCAAAAACAAGCGGCCATTGTAGCGGCGAGCGGTTCACTTATCCACATGCAGGTAGGTCCCTCACCATCATTTATCAATGCGTTAAAGCATTAAAAGGCGACCAACGGCATGTGAATAAGCCCTGTGGATAAACACCTATGAGGGCACTGGACAAGTAGGGGCTAAACTCGGTGGATAACCAGCCTGTGGATAACAACCCATTCCACGCACAGCTTATCCGACAGTACAGCACAGGCTGAACACGGTTTTCCACTGTAGTTGTCATTCTCTGTACACCGCACAGAATAAGGCCTGATAGCAGTTATCCACAGAAGACCGTGTGTCTAGCTTTTACAAGCTTTACAGAAAAGCTTTAAATAATTCCCTTCTTTATTTTTATATCTGGCTGACAGGCCTTCGAGCGCAAACCCTGCCTCGATCTATTTATAAGGAAACGCTGGTTGGAAATTGACCTGAGGGCTTGCTTTCTCTAGAATCCCCGGTCTCTTAAAACGGGGGCCATTCCGGCCCGTTGTGGACGAACCAGGTAACACGACATGAAACGTACTTTCCAACCAAGCACTATCAAACGCGCTCGTACCCACGGTTTCCGTGCTCGCATGGCTACCAAGAACGGCCGCGCAGTCCTGTCGCGTCGTCGCGCCAAAGGTCGTGCGCGTCTGGCAGTTTGATAATCCGGTACTGGAGGTGAGTCAGGACTTCAGTCGGGAAAAGCGTCTGCTTACCCCCCGGCATTTCAAGGCAGTCTTTGACTCCCCTACCGGCAAGGTTCCGGGGAAAAACCTCCTGCTCCTTGCACGCGACAACGATCTTGATCACCCCCGTCTAGGGCTGGTTATCGGGAAAAAGAGTGTAAAGCTCTCCGTTGAACGCAATCGCCTCAAACGTCTGATGCGCGAATCGTTCCGTCTGCACCAGGATTCACTGGTCGGCTGGGACATCGTTATCGTCGCGCGCAAAGGTTTGGGTGATGTAGAAAACCCCGAATTGATTCAGCATTTCGGCAAGCTCTGGAAGCGTCTGGCACGCAACAAGCCCGTTCCGGCAGTCAAAACCGAAACTGTAGGGGTAGACAGTACCGATGCGTAAACTGGCCCTCGTTCCGATCCAGTTTTATCGCTATGCCATTAGTCCTCTAATGGCCAGCCACTGTCGCTTCTACCCCAGTTGTTCCTGCTACGCGTATGAAGCCATTGAAAATCATGGCCTTCTGCGCGGTGGCTGGCTGACCTTTCGTCGTTTAGGTCGCTGTCATCCGTGGAATCCCGGTGGTTATGACCCGGTTCCACCTGTCCCTACCTCCCGTTCTTCTTCGATGGCCGAGTAATCATGGATATCAAACGCACGATCCTGATCGTCGCCCTGGCAATCGTGTCCTACGTCATGGTTCTTAAATGGAACCAGGATTATGGCCAGGCTGCCCTGCCGACTCAGAATGTTGCTTCCAGTACGACTACATCCGGTTTGCCGGACACCGCCACTGGCACAAATACTGCCGCCAGTGACGATATTCCGCGCGCCGCCAGCGATACCAGTGCACCAGCGGAAACGCCGGTTGCTGCCAGCAAGGACCTGATTCAGGTCAAGACCGATGTGCTCGATCTGGCGATCGATCCACAAGGTGGCGACGTTGCGCAACTGACTCTGCCTCTGTATCCACGCCGTCAGGACCGTCCTGACGTTCCGTTCCAGCTGTTCGATAACGGCGGCGAACGTGTGTATCTGGCGCAAAGCGGTCTGATCGGTACCAACGGTCCGGACGCAAACCCGGCCGGTCGTCCGGTTTATTCCTCGGAGAAGAAGGTTTACCAACTGGCTGACGGTCAGGATCAACTCGTCGTTGACCTGAAATTCAGCAAGGACGGCGTGAATTACATCAAGCGTTTCACCGTGAAACGTGGCCTGTATGACGTTGCCGTCTCCTACATTGTGGATAACCAGAGCGCTCAGCCCTGGAACGGCGCAATGTTTGCCCAGTTGAAGCGAGACGCCAGTGCTGATCCGTCGTCGACCACGGCTACTGGCACCGCGACTTACCTGGGCGCTGCCCTGTGGACAAGTTCCGAGCCGTACAAGAAAGTGTCGATGAAGGACATGGACAAGGCGCAGCTCAAGGAAACTGTCACCGGTGGCTGGGTAGCCTGGCTGCAGCACTACTTCGTGACCGCGTGGATCCCGGCCAAGGGCGAAAACAACATCGTCCAGACCCGTAAGGACAGCAAAGGCAACTACATCATCGGTTACACCGGTCCTACTCTGACCGCTGCTCCAGGTGCAAAAGTTGAAACCAGCGCTGTGCTGTACGCCGGTCCGAAAAGCCAGGCTGTACTGAAAGAGTTGTCCCCAGGTCTGGAACTGACCGTCGACTACGGCATTCTGTGGTTCATTGCCCAGCCGATCTTCTGGCTGCTGCAACATATCCACGCCATCGTCGGTAACTGGGGCTGGTCGATCATTTTCCTGACCATGCTGATCAAAGGGATCTTCTTCCCGCTGTCGGCAGCCAGCTACAAATCGATGGCGCGCATGCGTGCCGTGGCACCGAAACTGGCTGCGCTGAAAGAGCAACATGGCGATGACCGGCAGAAAATGTCGCAGGCCATGATGGAGCTGTACAAGAAAGAGAAGATCAATCCACTGGGCGGCTGCTTGCCGATCCTCGTGCAGATGCCGGTCTTCCTGTCGCTGTACTGGGTTCTGCTGGAAAGCGTGGAAATGCGTCAGGCGCCGTTCATGCTGTGGATCACTGACCTGTCGATCAAGGATCCGTTCTTCATTCTGCCGATCATCATGGGTGCAACCATGTTCATCCAGCAGCAGCTGAACCCGACGCCTCCGGATCCGATGCAGGCGAAGGTCATGAAAATGATGCCAATCATTTTCACCTTCTTCTTCCTGTGGTTCCCGGCGGGTCTGGTACTGTACTGGGTTGTGAACAACTGTCTGTCGATTGCACAACAGTGGTACATCACGCGTAAGATCGAAGCGGCAACGAAAAAAGCCGAGGCGTAACTTGCACTGTGGATAACACCACTCAAAACGCCCCCTAGTGGGGCGTTTTGCTATCTGCCACTTTTGTCTGGATGCCGCTTTATGAGCACACCCCGTGAAACCATCGCCGCCGTCGCCACCGCTCAAGGGCGCGGCGGTGTGGGCATCGTCCGTATTTCGGGGCCGTTGGCCAGCGTGGCGGCAAAAGCCATCAGCGGCCGAGAACTGAAACCGCGTTACGCCCATTACGGGCCGTTTTTCAGTGACGACCGGCAGGTGCTGGATGAAGGTCTGGCTTTGTATTTTCCGGGGCCGAACTCTTTCACAGGCGAAGACGTGCTGGAACTCCAAGGCCACGGCGGCCCGATCGTGCTGGACATGTTGCTCAAACGCTGTCTGGAACTGGGCTGCCGTCTTGCCCGTCCGGGTGAATTCAGCGAGCGCGCCTTCCTCAATGACAAACTCGATCTGGCCCAGGCCGAGGCAATCGCCGACTTGATCGAAGCCAGTTCTGCCCAGGCTGCGCGCAATGCGCTGCGTTCATTGCAGGGTGCGTTTTCCCAGCGTGTGCATAACCTGACCGAGCAACTGATCGGCTTGCGTATCTACGTCGAAGCCGCCATCGACTTCCCGGAAGAGGAAATCGATTTTCTCGCCGACGGCCACGTATTAAGCATGCTCGACAAAGTACGCGATGAGTTATCCACAGTGCTCCGCGAAGCGGGACAGGGTGCGTTATTGCGTGATGGCATGACCGTCGTCATCGCTGGTCGGCCGAATGCCGGAAAATCCAGCCTGTTGAATGCTTTGGCCGGTCGTGAGGCCGCCATCGTTACCGAGATTGCTGGCACCACGCGGGATATCCTGCGCGAACATATACACATCGACGGCATGCCGTTGCACGTCGTCGATACTGCGGGACTGCGTGACACCGATGATCATGTGGAAAAGATCGGTGTGGAACGGGCCTTGAAAGCCATCGGTGAAGCGGATCGGGTTCTATTGGTAGTCGATGCGACCGCACCAGAGGCACTGGATCCTTTTGCCTTGTGGCCGGAATTCCTCGAGTCTCGGCCGGATCCGACGAAAGTCACCCTGATCCGCAACAAAGCCGATCTGTCCGGCGAAGCGATTGCTCTGGAAACCAGTGACGACGGCCACGTGACCATCAGTCTCAGCGCCAAGTCTGCCGAAGGCCTCGACCTGCTGCGTGATCACCTCAAGGCGTGCATGGGTTACGAGCAGACGTCGGAGAGCAGTTTCAGCGCACGTCGCCGGCACCTGGAAGCACTGCGCCAAGCCAGCGCGGCACTGGAACATGGCCGCGCGCAACTCACCCTGGCCGGGGCTGGCGAGTTGCTCGCCGAGGATTTGCGCCAGGCTCAGCATTCCCTGGGTGAAATTACCGGGGCGTTCAGCTCTGATGATTTGCTCGGAAGGATTTTCTCCAGCTTCTGCATCGGCAAATAGAAAAGGGCTGTGGATAATTCATCCACAGCCCTTTTTTTATTCACCAGTTATAGGACACCGTACCGAGCAAAGTACGATCCTCGCCCCAATAGCAGCGGCCTGCGTCGTTGCAGCCCGATACATATTCCTTGTCGAACAGGTTCTTCGCATTCAGATCGACACTCCAGTGTGTATCGATCTGATATCCAACAGCCGCGTCGATCAATGTGACGTCGCCAGCATCCAGCTTTCCGTACAGAGAAGGCGAGGTGTAGGCAAACGCACTGTCGAAATAGCGTACGCCACCGGCCACATACAAGCCTTTCAGATCACTGTCGAGGAAGCGATATTTCGCCCAGACCGAGGCCTGATTACGTGGCACGCCGGTCATTTGATGGCCTTTAACCAGCGATGTCGCTGCATCCTTGGTGATCTTCGCGTCGGTGTAGGTATAGGCCGCCGTGACATTGAGGTTCTGCGTCAGATTGCTGTTGAGTTCCAACTCCACACCCTTGGCGCGGCTTTCACCCACTTGGCGATAGGTCGACGTGGTTGCGTCGAAATAGGTGTCGTCCTTCTTGCGCAGGTCATACACCGAAGCGGTGAACGCGGTGTCCCAGCCGATCGGTTCGTACTTCAAGCCCACTTCGTACTGGCTGCTGGTAATCGGATCAAGCGGTGCGCCAGCATTGGAAATCTGCTGCACCGGCACGAACGCCGTGGAATAGCTGACATACGGCGTCATGCCGTTGTCGAACTGATACATCACGCCGCCCTGATAGGTAAACTTCCTGTCCTCGGAGCTGATGTTGCTGCCTCGCGCCACTTTGTCGCGGAAGTCGCTGTCGACCCAGTCTTGACGTCCGCCGAGCAGGAATAGCCAATGGTCGTATTTGCTCTGGATCTGTGCATAAACGCCTTTCATCTGCTGCTCGAGCAACGTGTTCTGCACAGCAATTGGCGTCGTCGGATCACGCAGGTAGACCGGGTTGTAGATGTCGATTGGCCCGACAATGCCGGCATTCCAGTCCTGGTTGAACGAGGTGCGATCGTAGCTGGCGCCAAACAGCACGGTGTTTTCCAGCTCGCCCGCCTGGAACTTGCCTTCGAGCTGGTTATCCAGCGAATACACCATGGATTTGTTGAAGCGATCATAGGCGGTCATGTTCAACCGCGTGCCGAAGCCGGCATTGTTCAGATTGCCCGGCCAGGTTTCGTGGCGGGTGATGCGCGACTGCATGTAGCGCGAGTTCTGGCGGAACTGCCAGTCATCGTTGAACGAGTGGCTGAACTCGTAACCGGTGCTCCAGGTTTCCCGTTCGAAAGTATTCCAGTCCGGGTCGCCGAGCATGGTGCCTTTGGACAATTTCCCGTTGGGATTGCTCAGCAACGTGCCGGCGGCCGGCAGACCGAGCTCCATGTTGGTGTGGTCTTTCTGGTAGTTGGCCAGCAGTGTCAGCGTATTGAAGTCGTCGAAATTCAGGGACAGCGAAGGGGCGATATAAATGCGGTCGTCAGGCACGTGATCGGTCTGGGTATCGGATTTGCGCCCCAGCATCACCACGCGTCCGAGAACGTTGCCGCTGTCATTGAGCGGGCCGGAGACGTCGACGCCGATTTGCCGGCGATTGTTCGAGCCATAGCCCAGCTGCACTTCGCCCTGAGGCGCGGCAGTCGGACGCTTACTGACCAGATTGACCAGACCGCCCGGCGCATTTTCACCATACAGCAGCGAAGAAGGGCCACGGAATACCTCGACCCGTTCAAGTCCGTACGGCTCGGTGCTGGTGTCATAGCGATTGCCCTGCACGCGCAGTCCATCTCGGAGCAGACCGTAGCCGTAATCGGTGGCGTTGAAGCCGCGGATATAGAACAAGTCCCCCGCCAGACTGTCGCCGGCGGCGAACGGTGGGGCGAAGATCCCCGGTACATAGCCGAGGACGTCGGTGAGTGTCTGGGATTTCTGATCCTTGATGCGTTGCCCGGTTACCACTGACACCGAACGCGGTGTTTCCGACAGCGGGGTACTGGTTTTCGTACCGATCCGGCTGTTTTGCGCCTTGTAACCGACGTCGGCGGCGTAATCCAGATCCATTGGATTGGCCAACTGCGCGTTGATGTTGGTCGGCGCCAGTTCCAGGGAGTCACCGTTGGGCACGTTCTGCAGAATGAAACTGCCGGGTGCTTGTGGCACTGCCTGTAAACCCGAGCCTTGCAGCAATCGAGCGAAACCTTGTTCGACGCTGAAGTCGCCGTTCAGCCCGGCACTGCGCAAGCGGCTGGTCTGCTGCGGCGAGAACGACAGAATTACATTCGCGGCAGCGGCGAACTGGCTCAAGGCACTATCCAGCGGGCCGGCGGCAATGGCGAAGCGCTGGGATGTCGACGCCGCGAAGGCGCTGTTGCTGATCACCAGACAAGACGCAGCGCTGGCCATTAATAAGCTGTATGCAATGCAGTGTGGAGAAAAGCGCTGACGGAACGTGGGAAGACGCATGTGTGGGTTAACCCTGAAGGTGGCGAAGAGCCGCGTTGATCGCGATTACCTGTAGGGCCGGGTCAGGGCGAAAAAAGATAACCCTCTGTGCGATTATTTTTCCCCAGGCTTTTTTTGATCAAACGCTGTGGCTGATCGACACCCAGTAACGACTGAAATAGCGGACATTGATCGGCAACGAAGCCTTAAGGTTGGCCAGCACTGCGTCGGTCGAATCGAGCCGGAAAGTCCCGGAGACCCGCAGATCCCGAGCGCGTCGATCACAGTGCAATACACCGCTGCGATAGCGACCCAATTCTGCGATGACATCGCCCAAGCGCGCATTCAGGACGATCAATTGGCCGTTGATCCAGGCCACTTCTGATGACTGGAAGGGACGACTGAGGCCGATATGCCGACTGTCGAAATCCGCGCCTTCGCCTGCTTTCAGGATTTGCGCAGCGGTGGATGAGTGCGCAGGTTGGACACTGACTCGATCCTCCAGCACGCCGACCCGGGTTGAGTTCGGCATCTGATGCACCGAGAACCGGGTGCCCAATGCTTGTATCCGCCCGTCACGGGTTTGCACATAGAACGGCCGCTGATCGCCAAGCTTGCCGGTTTGGACGAGGATTTCACCGGCACGCAGTTGGATCAGGCGTTGTGCTGCGTCGAAAGAGACATCAATGGCCGAGTTGGTGTTGAGCTGGATCTGGCTACCATCGGCCAGGCTGATGGTGCGACGTTGGCCTACACCGGTTTTATAGTCGGCCCAGACGTTGCCGAGGGATATGTGTCGTTGAACGTTCCAGCCAACGAAACCTGTTCCCGCTGCAAGCAGTAGCAGTTTGAGTACCTGGCGTCGTTGTTGGCCGCTATTGAGCGCACGTCGTTTCAGATCCTGCGGCAGCGTACCGAGGTGGCGCTGCAATTGTTCCATCTGGTTCCACGCCGCCAGATGCGCCGGATCGCTGTCTATCCACAGCTGCCAGGCCTTTTGTTCGGCAAGGCTCGGTGGCTGGGATTGAAACTGCACGTACCAACTGGCGGCAGTCTCGAATACCTGACGGTCTGCAGCGGCGGCCATCATGGTTGCGCCATGATCAGGGCGCATTCAGTCAGGGCGCGGATCATGTGTTTTTTCACAGTGGTCAGCGAGACCCTCAATTGCACGGCGATCTGTTGATAAGTCAGTCCGTCGACTTGCGAAAGCATGAAGATCTGCCGTGTCCGCGTGCCCAGCCCGGTCAACGCTTTATCCACAGCAACCAGGGTTTCAATGATCAGCGCTCTGTCTTCTTCGCTGACGATTGTCGCTTGCGGCCGAGCTGCGAGGGCTTGCAGATAAGCGCTTTCAATCGCCCTCCGCATATAACGATCGATGACCAAGCCGCGCGCAATGGTCGTCAGGTAATCCCTTGGCTCACGAATATGAGCTGCATTGCGCGCCGCCAGAACTCGCAAAAACGTGTCATGCGCCACATCGGCTGCATCGCAGGCGTTGTGCAGTTTGCCCTTGAGCCAGCCATATAGCCACGAATGATGTTGCTCGTAGATTTGCTCGATCGCAGCTGTGTGGGCGGGTAGGGGCATGGGAGAAACTGGCGAGTTAATGATAATGGCTATTATTAGCCTCTGTAACGTCCTCTCACAATAGCCTTTTCATTTTCTGCCCTTGGCTTGCCAACCGTCACCGATCCCTTCGCTGGCGCTTTTCTTGTGTCCGGGAAAACCATGTTGGCGATTTTCTGTGGGTTAAGCCCTGTGAATAACTGCCAATGAGGTCAGTTGATAAACGGGCTTGAAAACTGGATATAAACCCCTCTGTGGATAACCTACCCTTTCATCCACAGGCTTACAGCGGTTATCCAAGGACCTCATTGCCACATGAGCACAGAGTTTTAAACCTCTGTACAGCTTGTTAAATAAGGCTTGTGGCGATCTATCCACAGAAACGGTGCTCACTAAGAATAAACATAAAAACAAAGGTTTTATAAATTTCTCTCTTTTTTATTCTTTTAACCTCGAGTTCTCCACAGCTGGTTAAATTTTGTGCAAAGGGTTCTTTAGAAAGGGCGAAGTCCCTATACTTGCCGACCAGGTCCAGAAACCTGAGCTCAACTATTTCCTGAATGACCTACTTAAGCAGGCACGAGGTGCGTGGTGGATTTCCCTTCCCGTTTTGAAGTGATCGTCATCGGCGGCGGTCATGCCGGTACCGAGGCAGCACTGGCGTCAGCACGCATGGGGGCAAAAACCCTGTTGCTGACGCATAACGTGGAAACCCTCGGTGCCATGAGTTGTAACCCGGCCATCGGTGGCATCGGCAAAAGCCACCTGGTCAAGGAAATCGACGCCCTCGGCGGCGCGATGGCCATGGCTACCGATAAGGGCGGCATCCAGTTTCGCGTGTTGAACAGCCGCAAGGGTCCGGCCGTACGGGCGACCCGTGCGCAAGCCGACCGGATTCTTTACAAAGCCGCTGTCCGCGAAATCCTGGAAAACCAGCCGAACCTGTGGATATTTCAACAAGCTGCTGACGACCTGATCGTCGAGCAGGAGCAAGTCCGTGGTGTGATTACACAGATGGGTCTGCGTTTCTTCGCCGATTCCGTGGTGTTGACCACCGGTACCTTCCTCGGCGGACTTATCCACATCGGTTTGCAGAATTTTTCCGGCGGTCGCGCCGGTGATCCACCGTCGATTGCTCTGGCCCACCGTCTGCGTGAGTTGCCATTGCGTGTCGGGCGTTTGAAAACCGGTACACCGCCGCGCATTGATGGCAAATCTGTGGATTTCTCGGTAATGACCGAGCAACCGGGCGATACGCCGATTCCGGTGATGTCGTTCATGGGCAACAAAGAACAGCATCCGCGTCAGGTCAGCTGCTGGATCACCCATACCAATGCCCGCACCCACGAAATCATCGCGGCGAACCTCGATCGTTCGCCGATGTATTCCGCTGCCGGTGAAATCGAAGGCATCGGCCCGCGTTATTGCCCATCGATCGAAGACAAGATCCACCGCTTTGCCGACAAGGAAAGCCATCAGGTGTTCATCGAACCGGAAGGTTTGACCACCCATGAGCTGTATCCGAACGGGATATCTACAAGCCTGCCGTTCGACGTGCAATTGCAGATCGTGCAATCGATCCGCGGCATGGAAAACGCACACATCGTGCGTCCGGGTTATGCGATCGAGTACGACTACTTCGATCCCCGCGATCTGAAGTACAGCCTGGAAACCAAAGTCATTGGCGGTCTGTTCTTCGCCGGGCAGATCAACGGCACCACCGGCTACGAAGAAGCGGGTGCGCAAGGTCTGCTCGCCGGGGCCAACGCCGCACTGCGCGCGAAGGGCAAAGAAGCCTGGTGTCCGCGCCGCGATGAAGCGTACATCGGCGTTCTGGTCGACGACCTGATCACCCTCGGTACCCAAGAGCCGTACCGCATGTTCACGTCGCGGGCCGAGTACCGCCTGATTCTGCGCGAGGACAACGCCGACCTGCGTCTGACCGAAAAAGGTCGCGAGCTTGGTCTGGTCGATGACGCGCGCTGGGCGGCCTTCTGCAAGAAACGCGAAAGCATTGAACTCGAAGAACAGCGCCTGAAAAGCACCTGGGTTCGCCCCAATACCCAGCAGGGCGATGCGATTGCCGAGAAATTCGGCACGCCGCTGACCCACGAATACAATTTGCTCAACCTGTTGAGCCGTCCGGAAATCGATTACGCCGGTCTGGTCGAAGTAACCGGGCAGGGCGCCGAAGATCCACAGGTCGCCGAGCAGGTTGAGATCAAGACCAAGTACGCCGGTTACATCGACCGTCAACAGGACGAAATCGCCCGTCTGCGCGCCAGCGAAGACACGAAACTGCCTGTGGATATCGATTACACCAACATTTCCGGTCTCTCCAAGGAGATCCAGAGCAAGCTCGGCGCCACACGTCCCGAGAGCCTGGGCCAAGCCTCGCGCATTCCGGGCGTTACCCCGGCAGCGATTTCGCTGTTGATGATTCATTTGAAAAAACGCGGCGCGGGCCGTCAGTTGGAGCAAAGCGCTTGAGTGCCAAGGTCACTTCGCAACACGCCGAAGAGTTATCCACAGGAGCCCGCGAGCTCGGTGTCAATCTCACAGAAACTCAGCACGAATTGCTGCTGGGTTATCTGGCCCTGTTGATCAAATGGAATCAGGCTTACAACCTGACCGCCGTGCGCGATCCGGACGAAATGGTTTCGCGGCACTTGCTCGATAGTCTCAGCGTGATGTCGTTCATCGAAAACGGTCGCTGGCTCGATGTCGGCAGTGGCGGTGGCATGCCTGGTATCCCGCTGGCGATCCTGTATCCGGACTCGCAAGTGACCTGTCTGGACAGCAACGGCAAGAAAACCCGCTTCCTGACCCAGGTCAAGCTCGAACTGAAGCTGGATAACTTGCAGGTTATCCACAGTCGCGTCGAAGCGTTCCAGCCTGAGCAGCCATTCAACGGGATCATTTCCCGGGCCTTCAGCAGCATGGAAAACTTCACCAACTGGACTCGCCACTTGGGCGATGCCGATACACGCTGGCTGGCAATGAAGGGCGTTCATCCGGCCGATGAGCTGGTAGCATTGCCGGCAGATTTCAAACTCGATAGCGAACACGCCCTGGCCGTCCCCGGTTGCCAAGGCCAACGCCATCTGCTGATACTGCGCCGCACGGCATGATTGGGAACACAAGCAAGAATGGCTAAGGTATTCGCGATAGCGAACCAGAAGGGTGGTGTGGGCAAAACCACCACCTGCATCAACCTCGCAGCATCCCTGGTCGCGACCAAGCGCCGGGTGCTGTTGATCGATCTCGATCCACAGGGCAACGCCACCATGGGTAGCGGTGTGGATAAACATGGTCTGGAAAACTCGGTCTACGATCTGCTGATCGGTGAATGCGACCTGGGCCAGGCCATGCATTTCTCCGAGCACGGCGGTTATCAGCTGCTGCCGGCCAACCGCGATCTCACCGCAGCTGAAGTCGTGCTGCTGGAAATGCAGATGAAGGAAAGCCGTCTGCGCAGCGCGCTGGCGCCGATCCGTGACAACTACGATTACATTCTGATCGACTGCCCGCCGTCGCTGTCGATGCTTACGCTCAACGCATTGGTCGCCGCTGACGGGGTGATTATCCCCATGCAGTGCGAATACTTCGCTCTGGAAGGTTTGAGCGACCTTGTGGATAACATCAAGCGCATCGCCGAGCTGCTCAATCCGAACCTGAAAGTCGAAGGCTTGCTGCGCACCATGTACGACCCGCGCCTGAGCCTGATGAACGATGTTTCGGCGCAGCTCAAGGAACACTTCGGCGATCAGTTGTACGACACGGTGATCCCGCGCAACATCCGCCTGGCCGAAGCACCGAGCTACGGCATGCCGGCGCTTGCTTACGACAAGCAATCGCGTGGTGCCCTGGCCTATCTGGCTCTGGCGGGCGAGATGGTTCGTCGTCAACGCAAAAATTCACGCATTGCTGCCGCTCAGCCAACTTAAGGAATCCCCATGGCCGTCAAGAAACGAGGTCTCGGACGTGGACTGGATGCACTGCTGAGTGGTCCGACGGTCAGCGCGCTGGAAGAACAAGCCGCGCAGGCTGACACACGCGAATTGCAGCACCTGCCGCTGGATCTGCTGCAGCGTGGCAAATATCAGCCGCGCCGCGACATGGACCCGCAGGCCCTGGAAGAGCTGGCGCAGTCGATCAAGGCTCAGGGCGTGATGCAGCCGATCGTGGTACGCCCGATTGGCGGCGGTCGCTTTGAGATCATTGCCGGTGAGCGCCGCTGGCGCGCCAGTCAGCAGGCCGGGCAGGAAACCATTCCGGCGATGGTCCGCGATGTGCCGGATGAAACCGCCATTGCGATTGCGCTGATCGAGAATATCCAGCGTGAAGACCTCAATCCGATCGAAGAAGCAGTGGCTTTGCAGCGCTTGCAGCAGGAATTCCAGCTGACCCAGCAGCAGGTTGCCGAGGCTGTGGGTAAGTCACGTGTGACTGTGGCTAACCTGTTGCGACTTATTGCGCTTCCGGAAGTGATCAAGACCATGCTGTCGCACGGTGACCTGGAAATGGGTCACGCACGTGCCTTGCTCGGTCTGCCGGACAATCAGCAGGTCGAAGGGGCGCGACATGTTGTCGCACGAGGACTGACCGTGCGCCAAACCGAGGCACTGGTTCGTCAGTGGTTGAGTGGCAAACCGGAGCCGGTTGAAGCCGCAAAACCCGATCCGGACATCGCTCGCCTCGAGCAGCGTTTGGCCGAGCGCCTAGGCTCTGCGGTGCAGATTCGCCATGGCAAGAAGGGCAAAGGCCAATTGGTGATTGGGTATAACTCGCTCGATGAGCTTCAAGGTGTGCTCGCACACATCCGCTGAAACATTTCCTCATGTAGCGCGCAGTCGGAAATCACTACCTGACAGTTGAATAGGGGCAGAACCGCCCCTATACTCTGCGCGCATTTTGTCGGCACAAATTATGCCAAGTTATTGAATTTCGGCAGCCGACCATTGGAGAGCAACTGTGATGGAAACCCGCACGCCAAACCGCTTGCCTTTCCATCGCCTGGCGGTTTTTCCGGTGTTGATGGCTCAATTTGTCGTTTTGCTCATTGCCGCTTTGGCGCTCTGGCAATGGCATGGAGTCGTTGCCGGATACTCGGGACTTTGCGGAGGCCTGATAGCCTTGCTGCCCAATGTTTATTTCGCTCACAGGGCATTTCGGTTTTCCGGCGCCCGAGCAGCCCAGTCCATCGTCCGGTCTTTTTATGCCGGCGAGGCAGGCAAACTTATTTTGACGGCAGTGCTGTTTGCACTGGTGTTTGCAGGTGTGAAGCCACTGGCGCCGATCGCAGTATTCGGCGTGTTCGTGCTGACGCAGTCGGTCAGCTGGTTCGCTCCCCTGCTGATGAGAACAAGACTTTCGAGACCTTAGGGCGTTTGAGGCAACCATGGCAGAGACAACCGCTTCGGGCTATATCCAGCACCACTTGCAGAACCTGACTTTCGGTCAGCTACCCAACGGCGGCTGGGGCTTTGCCCACACCGCAGCAGAAGCCAAGGAAATGGGCTTCTGGGCTTTCCACGTCGATACCCTCGGCTGGTCGGTCGCGCTGGGTCTGATCTTCGTTCTTCTTTTCCGCATGGCGGCAAAGAAAGCGACTTCGGGTCAGCCGGGTGCCTTGCAGAACTTCGTTGAAGTATTGGTCGAATTCGTCGATGGCAGCGTGAAAGACAGCTTCCATGGCCGTAGCCCGGTGATTGCACCGCTGGCACTGACCATCTTCGTCTGGGTGTTCCTGATGAACGCCGTCGACCTGGTACCGGTCGACTGGATTCCTCAGCTGGCCATCCTGATCTCCGGCGATGCCCACATCCCGTTCCGCGCCGTGTCGACCACCGACCCGAACGCGACCCTGGGCATGGCGTTCTCGGTGTTCGCACTGATCATTTTCTACAGCATCAAGGTCAAGGGCATCGGCGGCTTCATCGGCGAACTGACCCTGCACCCGTTCGGCAGCAAGAATATCTTCGTTCAGGCCCTGCTGATCCCGGTGAACTTCCTGCTGGAATTCGTCACCCTGATCGCCAAGCCGATCTCTCTGGCTCTGCGTCTGTTCGGCAACATGTATGCCGGCGAGCTGGTGTTCATTCTGATCGCTGTGATGTTCGGCAGCGGCCTGCTCTGGCTCAGCGGCCTGGGCGTTGTTCTGCAGTGGGCGTGGGCAGTGTTCCACATCCTGATCATCACCCTGCAGGCGTTCATCTTCATGATGCTGACCATCGTCTACCTGTCGATGGCGCACGAAGAAAACCATTAAGACCAGTCTCGACTAGTCTGATGTCCTTCCCGGTAAAACGGGAAGGGGCTCCTTGCGGGGCATCTGAAACGATTTGTTTTACCGCTTTAATCTAAAAAACCTAAACCATACGACGTAAAAGTCGGGAGGAAAGATGGAAACTGTAGTTGGTCTAACCGCTATCGCTGTTGCACTGTTGATCGGCCTGGGCGCACTGGGTACCGCAATTGGTTTCGGCCTGCTGGGCGGCAAGTTCCTGGAAGGCGCAGCGCGTCAGCCAGAAATGGTTCCAATGCTGCAAGTAAAAATGTTCATCGTTGCCGGTCTGCTCGACGCCGTAACCATGATCGGTGTTGGTATCGCTCTGTTCTTCACCTTTGCGAACCCGTTCGTTGGTCAGATCGCTGGCTGATTACTCGGATCTTCCGGGTAATTTGGTGTGATGGACAACGTAACTGCGAGGTGTTGGCGTGAACATTAATGCGACCCTGATTGGCCAGTCCGTTGCGTTCCTGATTTTTGTACTGTTCTGCATGAAGTATGTATGGCCTCCGGTCATCGCTGCTCTGCACGAACGTCAAAAGAAGATCGCTGATGGTCTGGACGCTGCCAGCCGTGCAGCTCGCGACCTGGAGTTGGCCCAAGAGAAAGCGGGTCAGCAACTGCGCGAAGCGAAAGCTCAGGCAGCTGAAATCATCGAGCAAGCCAAGAAACGCGGTAACCAGATCGTCGAAGAGGCTGTTGAAAAAGCCCGTATCGACGCTGACCGTGTGAAGGTTCAGGCTCAAGCCGAGATCGAACAGGAACTGAACAGCGTCAAAGACAAGCTGCGTGCCCAAGTGGGCTTGCTGGCTGTTGGCGGCGCCGAGAAGATCCTGGGTGCCACAATCGATCAAAACGCGCACGCAGAGCTGGTTAACCAACTGGCTGCTGAAATCTAAGCGAGGGCGATCATGGCAGAACTGACCACGTTGGCCCGACCTTACGCTAAGGCGGCCTTCGAGCACGCTCAGGCCCACCAGCAACTGGCCAATTGGTCAGCCATGCTCGGCCTGGCAGCAGCGGTGTCGCAAGACGACACCCTGCAGCGCGTGCTCAAGGCCCCGCGACTGACGAGCGCAGAAAAGGCCGCCACGTTCATTGACGTGTGCGGCGACAAGTTTGATGAAAAGGCACGCAATTTCATCAACGTCGTTGCCGAGAACGACCGTCTCCTGCTTCTGCCGGAGATCGCCGCTCTGTTCGACCTGTACAAGGCCGAACAAGAGAAATCGGTAGACGTTGAAGTAACCAGTGCATTTGCATTGAACCAAGAACAGCAAGACAAACTCGCCAAGGTTCTCAGTGCACGACTCAACCGGGAAGTGCGCCTGCAAGTTGCGGAGGACGCTGCCTTGATTGGTGGTGTCGTGATCCGCGCCGGCGACCTGGTTATCGATGGCTCGATTCGCGGCAAAATCGCGAAACTTGCCGAAGCATTGAAATCTTGAGTTTGAAGGGGCAGCAGAGCAATGCAGCAACTCAATCCTTCCGAAATAAGTGAAATTATCAAGGGCCGCATCGACAAGCTCGATGTGACCTCCCAAGCCCGTAACGAAGGCACTGTCGTCAGCGTATCTGACGGCATCGTGCGGATTCACGGTCTGGCCGACGTCATGTACGGCGAGATGATCGAGTTTCCGGGCGGCGTCTACGGTATGGCCCTCAACCTGGAGCAGGACTCCGTAGGTGCCGTGGTATTGGGCTCCTACCAGTCGCTGGCTGAAGGCATGAGCGCCAAGTGCACCGGCCGCATCCTCGAAGTTCCTGTTGGTAAGGAATTGCTGGGTCGCGTAGTCGATGCTCTGGGTAACCCTGTTGACGGCAAAGGTCCACTGGGCAACACCGAGACCGACGCGGTCGAGAAAGTTGCTCCAGGCGTGATCTGGCGTAAGTCGGTAGACCAGCCTGTACAGACTGGCTACAAGGCTGTCGATGCCATGATCCCTGTCGGCCGTGGCCAGCGTGAGCTGATCATCGGTGACCGTCAGATCGGTAAAACCGCTCTGGCGATCGACGCGATCATCAACCAGAAAGACAGCGGCATTTTCTGCGTCTACGTTGCTATCGGTCAGAAGCAATCGACCATCGCCAACGTGGTTCGCAAGCTGGAAGAAAACGGCGCCCTGGCCAACACGATCATCGTGGCTGCCAGTGCTTCGGAATCTCCTGCGCTGCAATTCCTGGCACCGTACTCCGGTTGCACCATGGGTGAATTCTTCCGCGACCGCGGTGAAGACGCGCTGATCGTTTATGACGATCTGTCCAAGCAGGCAGTGGCTTACCGCCAGATTTCCCTGCTGCTGCGCCGTCCACCAGGCCGTGAAGCTTACCCAGGCGACGTGTTCTATCTCCACTCCCGTCTGCTGGAGCGCGCATCCCGCGTTTCGGAAGAATACGTAGAGAAGTTCACCAATGGCGCAGTGACCGGCAAAACCGGTTCCCTGACCGCACTGCCGATCATCGAAACCCAGGCTGGCGACGTTTCCGCGTTTGTTCCGACCAACGTGATTTCCATCACCGACGGTCAGATCTTCCTGGAATCGGCCATGTTCAACTCGGGCATCCGTCCTGCAGTGAACGCCGGTGTTTCGGTATCCCGTGTGGGTGGTGCCGCTCAGACCAAGATCATTAAGAAGCTCTCCGGTGGTATCCGTACCGCTCTGGCTCAGTACCGTGAACTGGCGGCATTCGCCCAGTTCGCTTCTGACCTGGACGAAGCGACCCGCAAGCAACTTGAGCATGGTCAGCGCGTTACCGAGCTGATGAAGCAGAAGCAATACGCACCAATGTCGATCGCTGACATGGCGCTGTCGCTGTATGCCGCTGAGCGTGGGTTCCTGACTGACATTGAAATCGCCAAGGTCGGCAGCTTCGAACAAGCGCTGATTGCTTTCTTCAACCGCGATCACGCCGATTTGATGGCCAAGATCAACGTTAAAGGTGACTTCAATGACGAAATCGACGCTGGCATGAAAGCCGGTATCGAGAAGTTCAAGGCCACCCAAACCTGGTAAGCCGCAGCGGGAGCCGCGAGGCTCCCGCTTGCTAACCTGATAGGTGTTACATGGCAGGCGCAAAAGAGATTCGCAGTAAGATTGCGAGCATCAAAAGCACGCAAAAGATTACCAGCGCCATGGAAAAAGTGGCGGTCAGCAAAATGCGCAAGGCACAAATGCGCATGGCTGCTAGCCGTCCTTATGCGGAGCGTATCCGCCAGGTAATTGGGCATCTGGCCAACGCCAACCCGGAATACCGCCACCCGTTCATGATCGACCGCGAAATCAAGCGCGTTGGTTATGTTGTGGTGAGCAGTGACCGTGGTCTGTGCGGCGGCTTGAACACCAACCTGTTCAAGGCCCTGGTCAAGGACATGGCGGTAAACCGCGAAAACGGCGTCGAGATTGATCTGTGTGTAGTCGGTAGCAAGGGTGCGGCCTTTTTCCGCAACTTCGGCGGTAACGTCGTTGCAGCTATCAGCCACCTGGGTGAAGAGCCGTCGATCAATGATCTGATCGGCAGCGTCAAGGTGATGCTGGATGCCTACCTGGACGGCCGTATCGACCGCCTGTCCGTGGTGTCCAACAAGTTCATCAACACCATGACGCAACAGCCTACCGTGGAGCAGTTGATTCCACTGGTGGCAACCCCGGATCAGGATCTCAAGCACCACTGGGACTATCTCTACGAACCGGACGCCAAGGAGCTGCTTGACGGCTTGATGGTCCGTTACGTCGAGTCGCAGGTCTACCAGGCGGTGGTCGAGAACAACGCGGCTGAACAGGCTGCGCGGATGATCGCGATGAAGAACGCTACCGACAACGCCGGTGATTTGATCAGCGATTTGCAGCTGATCTACAACAAGGCGCGTCAGGCTGCGATCACCCAAGAGATCTCGGAAATCGTCGGCGGCGCTGCCGCGGTTTAACGGTTCAAATATTCAGAGGATCCAGCTATGAGTAGCGGACGTATCGTTCAAATCATCGGCGCCGTTATCGACGTGGAATTTCCACGCGACAGCGTACCGAGCATCTACAACGCGCTGACTGTACAAAGCGCGGCCGCAACCACCCTGGAAGTTCAGCAGCAGCTGGGCGACGGCGTGGTGCGTACCATTGCGATGGGTTCCACCGAGGGCTTGAAGCGCGGTCTGGAAGTCAGCGACTCTGGCGCAGCCATCTCCGTACCGGTCGGTAAAGCGACCCTGGGCCGGATCATGGACGTCCTCGGTAACCCGATCGACGAAGCTGGCCCGATCGACACCGAAGAGCGCTGGGGCATTCACCGCGCAGCACCTTCGTTCGCCGAGCAAGCAGGCGGCAACGACCTGCTGGAAACCGGCATCAAGGTTATCGACCTGGTTTGCCCGTTCGCCAAGGGCGGTAAAGTCGGTCTGTTCGGTGGTGCCGGTGTAGGCAAAACCGTAAACATGATGGAACTGATCCGTAACATCGCCATCGAGCACAGCGGTTATTCCGTGTTCGCCGGTGTGGGTGAGCGTACTCGTGAGGGTAACGACTTCTACCACGAGATGAAGGACTCCAACGTTCTGGACAAAGTGGCACTGGTTTACGGTCAGATGAACGAGCCGCCGGGAAACCGTCTGCGCGTAGCACTGACCGGCCTGACCATGGCCGAGAAGTTCCGTGACGAAGGTAACGACGTTCTGCTGTTCGTCGACAACATCTATCGTTACACCCTGGCCGGTACTGAAGTATCCGCACTGCTGGGCCGTATGCCTTCGGCAGTAGGTTACCAGCCGACCCTGGCTGAAGAGATGGGCGTTCTGCAGGAACGTATCACTTCGACCAAGGAAGGTTCGATCACCTCGATCCAGGCGGTATACGTACCTGCGGACGACTTGACCGACCCGTCGCCAGCGACCACCTTCGCCCACTTGGACGCCACCGTCGTTCTGTCCCGTGACATCGCTTCCCTGGGTATCTACCCGGCGGTAGATCCACTGGATTCGACTTCGCGTCAGCTGGACCCGAACGTGATTGGCCAGGACCACTACGACACCGCTCGCGGCGTTCAGTATGTTCTGCAGCGTTACAAAGAGCTGAAAGACATCATCGCGATCCTGGGTATGGACGAGCTGTCGGAAGCCGACAAACAGTTGGTTAACCGTGCTCGTAAGATCCAGCGCTTCTTGTCGCAGCCGTTCTTCGTGGCTGAAGTCTTCACCGGTGCTTCGGGTAAATACGTTTCCCTGAAAGACACCATTGCTGGCTTCAAAGGCATCCTCAACGGTGACTACGACCACCTGCCAGAACAAGCGTTCTACATGGTTGGCGGCATCGAAGAAGCGATCGAGAAAGCCAAGAAACTGTAATCCCGGCGCCCGGCAACGGGCGCTAATTTAGGTTGAGGCAATCAGATGGCTATGACAGTCCATTGCGATATCGTCAGCGCGGAAGGGGAAATCTTTTCCGGCCTGGTCGAGATGGTGATTGCGCACGGTGCACTGGGTGATCTTGGTATCGCTCTGGGTCACGCGCCGCTGATCACTAATCTCAAGCCGGGTCCGATCCGCCTGATCAAGCAAGGCGGGGAAGCCGAGGTGTTCTACATCTCCGGTGGTTTCCTCGAGGTTCAGCCGAACATGGTCAAGGTACTTGCCGATACCGTGCAACGTGCCGCCGACCTGGATGAAGCTCAGGCTCAGGCAGCTCTCAAGGCTGCCGAGAATGCCCTGAACGAAAAAGGCGCGGACTTCGATTACGGCGCCGCTGCCACTCGTCTGGCCGAGGCTGCAGCCCAGCTGCGCACCGTCCAGCAGATCCGCAAGAAGTTTGGCGGTTAATCCGTCAGCCGCTTGTTGTGCGATTGATAAAAAAGGGTAGCCTCGGCTACCCTTTTTTCTTTTCCGAATTCCCACAAACCGGTCGCAGTCGCTGACCACCCAGGATTGGTAGCCAGTCATGTCTCTCGAAATCGTTATCCTCGCGGCCGGTCAAGGCACTCGCATGCGCTCGGCGCTGCCCAAGGTGCTGCACCCGATTGCCGGCAACTCCATGCTTGGTCATGTTATCCACAGCGCCCGACAACTTGATCCACAACGCATCCACGTGGTGATCGGGCACGGTGCCGATGCGGTGCGGGAGCGTCTGGCAGCTGATGACCTGAATTTCGTGTTGCAGGACAAGCAACTGGGCACCGGCCATGCCACCGCTCAAGCGGTGCCGTTCATCGAAGCGGGCACCGTGCTAATCCTCTACGGCGATGTGCCGCTGATTGAAGTGGAAACCCTGCGACGTCTGCTCAAGCATGTCGTGCCCGGGCAGATGGGTTTGCTCACTGTTGAGCTGGATGACCCGACCGGTTACGGCCGCATCGTGCGTGATGCTGACGGCAAGGTCGCGGCAATCGTCGAGCACAAAGATGCCAGCGAAGCGCAACGTGCGATCACCGAAGGCAACACCGGCATCCTCGCTGTGCCGGCCGATCGCTTGGCTGACTGGATGAGTCGCCTGTCGAACAACAACGCGCAGGGCGAGTACTACCTCACCGACGTGATCGAAATGGCGGTCAGCGATGGTTTGGTCGTGGCTACCGAACAACCGCACGACCCGATGGAAGTGCAGGGCGCCAATGATCGCAAGCAGCTCTCTGAACTGGAACGTCATTACCAGTTGCGCGCCGGCCGTCGCCTGATGGCTCAAGGCGTCACCCTGCGCGACCCGGCGCGTTTCGATGTGCGTGGCGAAGTCAGCGTAGGCCGCGATGTACTGATCGATATCAACGTGATCCTTGAAGGCAAGGTGATCATTGAAGACGACGTACAGATCGGCCCGAACTGCGTGATCAAGGACAGTACCCTGCGCAAAGGCGTGGTTATCAAGGCCAACAGTCATATCGAAGGTGCCATTCTCGGTGAAGGCAGCGACGCCGGTCCCTTCGCGCGTTTGCGCCCGGGCACTGTGCTCGAAGCGCGCGCCCATGTGGGTAACTTCGTTGAGCTCAAAAATGCGCACATGGGCGAAGGTGCCAAGGCTGGGCATCTGACCTACCTGGGCGATGCCGAAATCGGCGCGCGCACCAACATCGGCGCTGGCACCATCACCTGCAACTACGATGGCGCCAACAAATGGAAAACTGTTTTGGGCGCGGATGTGTTCATCGGTTCCAACAACTCGCTGGTTGCCCCTGTGGATATCTCCAATGGTGCAACCACTGCGGCTGGCTCTACCATCACGCAAAATGTGGATAACGCTCAGCTGGCGGTTGGCCGAGCCCGTCAGAAGAACATCGATGGCTGGAAGCGCCCGGAAAAAATCAAAAAATCCTGATTTATCCACAATCCCCCTGTGGGAGCGAGCCTGCTCGCGAAGGCGTGGTTTCAGTCAACATCAATGTTGAATGAACAACCGCTTTCGCGAGCAAGCCCGCTCCCACACTCATTTCAATCTTTCTGAATTTTTCTCTCCGCGTCTTGACGGCAACCTTTCGATAGCGTTTCATTGCTTGCGTTATCTTTCGAAACGAAACTTAGGTCGCCATGTCCAAGCGCAATACTCCCCAGCGTCGTCATAACATCCTCGCCTTGCTCAATGAGCAGGGCGAAGTCAGTGTCGATGAGCTGGCCAAGCGTTTCGAAACTTCCGAAGTTACGATTCGCAAGGATCTCGCGGCGCTGGAAACCCATGGTCTGTTGCTGCGTCGTTACGGCGGTGCGATCACCATGCCGCAAGAACTGGTCGCAGAAGCGGCGCAGAGTATTTCCAAGTACAAGCAGGCGATCGCCCGCGCGGCGGTAAAACGCATCCGCGAACACGCGCGCATCATCATCGACAGCGGCAGCACCACTGCGGCGATGATTCCCGAACTGGGCCAGCAACCGGGCCTGGTGGTGATGACCAACTCGCTGCATGTCGCCAATGCCTTGAGCGAACTGGAACACGAGCCGGTATTGCTGATGACCGGCGGCACTTGGGATCCACACTCGGAATCCTTTCAGGGCCAGGTCGCCGAGCAGGTACTACGCTCCTACGACTTCGATCAACTGTTCATCGGCGCCGACGGCATCGATCTGGTTCGCGGCACTACCACATTCAATGAACTGCTCGGCCTCAGCCGGGTGATGGCCGACGTTGCGCGAGAAGTCATCGTCATGGTCGAGGCCGATAAGATCGGCCGCAAGATTCCCAACCTGGAGCTGCCCTGGAGCAGCATCCATACCCTCATTACCGATGATCGCCTGACCGTCGAGGCACGCGATCAGCTTCAGGCCCGCGGGATCACGTTGATCTGTGCGGCTGTCAGTCAGGAGAAATAACCATGTGTGGCATTGTCGGTGCAGTAGCTGAACGTAATATCACCGCCATCCTTCTTGAAGGCCTGAAGCGCCTCGAGTACCGCGGCTATGACAGCGCCGGTGTGGCGGTCTATACCAACGACCAGACCCTGGAACGCATGCGTCGTCCGGGCAAGGTCAGCGAGCTGGAAACCGCACTGGCCGAACAGCCGCTGACCGGCCGTCTCGGTATCGCCCACACCCGTTGGGCCACCCATGGCGCGCCGTGCGAGCGCAATGCTCACCCGCATTTTTCCGGCGACATTGCCGTGGTGCACAACGGCATCATCGAGAACCATGAAGCCCTGCGTGAGCAACTCAAAGCGTTGGGTTATGCGTTCAGCTCGGACACCGACACCGAAGTCATCGCCCACCTGCTGACCCATAAGCTCAAGGAACAACCAGACCTGACGGCCGCGCTCAAAGCGACCGTCAAAGAGCTGCACGGGGCTTACGGTCTGGCGGTGATCAATGCCCGACAACCGGATCGTCTGGTCGCCGCGCGCAGTGGCAGCCCTCTGGTGATTGGCCTGGGTCTGGGCGAAAACTTCCTCGCTTCCGACCAACTCGCTCTGCGTCAGGTCACTGACCGTTTCATGTACCTGGAAGAAGGCGATATCGCTGAAATCCGTCGCGACAATGTGCAGATCTGGGACATAAACGGCAATGCCGTCGAGCGCCAGACCGTGCAATACACCGACGGTGCCGAAGCCGCCGACAAGGGCGAGTTCCGCCACTACATGCTCAAGGAAATCCACGAGCAACCGACCGTGGTCCAGCGCACCCTCGAAGGTCGTCTGGGCAACAATCAGGTGTTGGTTGAGGCCTTCGGTCCGCAAGCCGCCGAGCTGTTCGCCAAAGTGCGCAATGTGCAGATCGTCGCCTGCGGCACCAGTTTTCACGCCGGCATGGTCGCGCGCTACTGGCTCGAGGAACTGGCCGGCATCCCGTGCCAGGTCGAAGTCGCCAGCGAATTCCGTTATCGCAAAGTAGTGGTGCAGCCGGACACGCTGTTCGTGACCATCTCGCAATCCGGCGAAACCGCTGACACCCTCGCGGCGCTGCGCAATGCCAAGGAGCTGGGCTTTCTCGCCAGCCTGGCCATCTGCAACGTCGGCATCAGCTCGCTGGTTCGTGAATCCGACCTGACCCTGTTGACCCAGGCCGGTCGCGAAATCGGCGTGGCCTCGACCAAAGCCTTCACTACGCAACTGGTCGGCCTGTTGCTGCTGACTTTGTCGCTGGGTCAGGTGCGCGGCACTCTGGCCAACGGCGTCGAAGCCACACTCGTCGAAGAACTGCGTCGCCTGCCGACCCGTCTCGGCGAAGCGCTGGCGATGGACAGCACCGTGGAAAAAATCGCCGAGCTGTTCGCCGAGAAAAACCACACTCTGTTTCTCGGCCGTGGCGCGCAATTCCCGGTGGCGATGGAAGGTGCTTTGAAGCTCAAGGAAATCTCCTACATCCACGCCGAGGCCTACCCGGCCGGCGAGCTAAAACATGGCCCGCTGGCACTTGTGGATAACGACATGCCGGTGGTCACCGTCGCGCCGAACAACGAACTTTTGGAGAAGCTCAAGTCCAATTTGCAGGAAGTCCGCGCCCGTGGCGGTGAGCTGATTGTGTTTGCCGACGTCAAGGCCGCGATGACCAATGGCGAAGGCACTCACGTAGTGCAGATGCCACACATTCACGACATTCTTTCACCGATCCTTTATACGATCCCACTGCAACTGCTGTCGTATTACGTTGCCGTGCTCAAGGGCACCGACGTCGATCAACCGCGTAATCTGGCGAAATCGGTCACTGTGGAATAAGTTATCCACCGTTGATCTACGCTCCCACAATCGCAGCCTCGGCTGCGATTGTCGTATCCGCCACCGAGGAATCCCATGGACCGCTTTCAGGAAATGCAGATCTTCGTTGTCGTTGCCCAGGAGCAAGGCTTTTCGGCGGCGTCGCGGCGTCTGGGTCTGTCGGCGGCAAGTGTCACGCGGGCGGTGGCGGCGCTGGAGCAGCACATTGGTACGCAGTTGCTGGTGCGCACTACGCGCACCGTGCATCTCACCGAAGCCGGGCAGCGATACTGCGATGACTGCCGGCGGATTCTCGCCGAAGTGCAGGAGGCCGAGGATTCGGCGGCAGGCAGCCATGCCTTGCCCCGTGGGCAATTGACGATTACTGCGCCGGTGTTGTTTGGCGATCTTTTTGTCACGCCAGTGATGGCCGATTACCTCTGTCGTTACCCCGATGTGTCGATCAACGCGCTGTTGCTGGATCGGGTCGTCAATATGGTCGAGGAGGGCATCGATGTTGCGGTGCGCATCGGTGAGTTGCCGGACAGCAATCAACATGCGATTCGTGTCGGGGAAGTGCGACGGGTGATTTGCGCTTCGCCGACGTTTCTGGCTGAACACGGCCGACCGGAGCATCCCCAGGCCCTGGCCGCGCTGCCGGTGGTGGCGACATCCGCGATAGGCCAGCAACGTAACTGGCCGTTTCTCGACGGCGGTGAAGCCTTCAGCGTGCGCACCGAACCGCGCCTGACCGTCACGGCCAATCAGTCGGCGATCACCGCCGCGCGCAAAGGCCTGGGCCTGACGCGAGTGCTGTCCTATCAAGTGGCGGACAAGGTGGCGGCGGGCGAGCTGGAAATCGTCCTCGCCGAGTTTGAGTTGCCGCCGTTGCCGATTCATGTGGTGTATCAGGGCGGGCGCAAGGCGCCGGCGCGGATTCGCAGTTTTGTCGACTTCGCCGTGAAGGCGCTGCGTGAGCATCCGGCCTTGAGCGCTGCGGCGTTATTGCACGAGATGAAATAATCGATTGCAGCGGCTGGTTATTCTGTTGTTCCGGCAACCCATGGATGATGACGCTATCGGCGCGCTCATCCCCGTAGCGACGTCACTTTCCAGCGGAGTCGACCATGCAAGCGATCAAACTCTACAACTTCCCACGTTCCGGCCATGCCCATCGCGTCGAGTTGATGCTGTCGCTGCTGCAACTGCCGACCGAGCTGATCTTCGTCGATCTGGCCAAGGGTGAGCACAAGCAGCCGCAGTACCTGGCGATCAACAGCTTCGGCCAAGTGCCGGCGATTGATGACAACGGCGTGGTGCTGGCCGATTCCAACGCGATTCTGGTTTATCTGGCGCAGAAGTATGGCAACGGTCGCTGGCTGCCGACCGACCCGGTGGGCGCAGCCCATGTGCAGCGCTGGCTGTCGGCGGCGGCGGGACCGATCGCATTTGGCCCGGCGGCGGCGCGCCTGATCACGGTGTTCGGTGCGCAACTGAATGCCGAGGAGGTCATTGGCCGTGCGCACAACCTGCTCAAGGTCATGGAGCTGGAATTGGGCAAGACAGCGTATCTGGCGGGCGAAAAGCCGACCATCGCTGACGTGTCTGCCTACAGCTACATTGCCCACGCGCCGGAGGGCAATGTCTCGCTGGATGACTACGCCAACGTTCGCGCCTGGCTGGCGCGGATCGAAGCGTTGCCGGGTTTTGTCGCGATGCCGCGTACGGTGGCCGGGCTACAGAAAACTGCCTGACGGACGCAGTCGCGGATATTCGCCAAGCCCCGGCGGCTCATCTACCGCTTCACTTGCGCTCTCGCGGGTAACGCCGGCTTGCGTGGCCTGTCCCGCAAGGACGCGTCGCGCAATGCGCTCGACCAGTTGCTGACTTGCTTCGCGCCAGTCAATCCAGCGCCATTCGTTGACATCCTTGCTGGCAGGGAACTGGCCGCTGGCCTCGAAGGCCTTGATCAGGTCGGTCAGGCTTTGCGGCTCCTGCAGATCGAAATAGGCCATGAACTCGCCGCCTATTTCACGAAAGGCCGCGATGTCACTTCCCATGGCCGGCAAGCCTCGTTGCATGGCTTCTACCAGAGGCAGGCCGAAACCTTCGACAAATGACGGAAAGACCAATGAGCTGGCTCGCGTATAAGCATGCTCGAGGCTGGTGTCGCTCAGGTTGTTGAACATGAACAGGCGTCGGTTGAGCTCGGGATGATGCCGTATTCGCGATAGCAACTCGTCGCACTTCCAGCCGATGCGCCCTGCGATGCATAGCCTGGCGCCGGAACCGCCCGCCCAGGCACGCTCGAAAGCATCGAGCAGATACGCATGGTTCTTGCGCGGTTCGATCGTGCTGACCATCAGGAAAACCGGGCCGGGTGCCTCGAACATTTGGTGCAAAGCGGGTTCCACTGCTGCTGCCGAATTGTGCAAGTCCAGCTCGGAGCCCAAATGAAAGTAGTCGAACCAGCGCTTTTCAGCCTGCGCGGGGCCGAGTCGGCGCTGCAGTTCATGGCGCACCTCGTCGCGCACAGTGGCGGAAATGGCCATGTAACCGTCGGCAGTGCGGCACACCCAGTCAAACCACTCACTGAACACCTGCGCGGGCCGGGCTTCGTAGAAATGGGGATGCGTCAGGGGAATGAGGTCATAGATCACCGCAATGATTGCGACGCCTTCGCGCTTGAGCCGTTCGACATGGGGAAAGAAATCCGAATGCCACGACGAGTCCAGCAACACCAGTTGATCATCAGGCTGGTGCTGCAACGGTGAACAGCGCTTGAGTAACTGGAAATGCCGCAGGCGGGTGAACAATCGCAGCGGCACACCAAATACGGCGAATGAGGTCAGGCGATACGCCACATACAGCGCCCTCCGTGTCAGCTTCGACGGGCATTTGGCGTCGCGGCGTTGATGCCATTGCCAGAAGCGATGAGCGAGGCGTTCCAGGCGATCAGCGAATGTCGCGAGGGCGTTGAACACCGGCGTGTTCAGGGGCGCCAGGCGCAAGACCCGATAGAGCTGGCCATTGAGCAATACCACCGGTATGCACTCGCTATCACCAACACTGGAGGTCAGTTTGTTAATGACATTGCGCACCACCCGCTGAATCCCCGAATTGAGTTTCGGGTGGTTGAATACGTGTGTGCACTCCACCAACAGTCGAGTCATAGCGCGCGCTCCGAGTTCGCCGCTCCTGCGGACACCAAACTTAGGCGCGGAGAGTGATGCGCGAAACTGGCGAGACCCGTGACAAGCAGGCAATTTTTCAAAACCACGACCCCTTGGGCTGATCTTTCGCCATTTCCTACACGCGGTGTAGAAGGGGCTGTCAGACCGAGAGAAAAACCCGGTAGGACAACAGGCGAAACAGTTGTTGTATTTGTTCTGCGATCAATCTGTGCCAATTGCACGACAATTTCAACAGGCCAAACCGTGACCGGTCAGTTCTGGATAGCGTAGACCGATTTATTCACGCGGGACGGTTCCCGAACCCTCGATGGATGTGTTTAGAATGCCCCTTGTCGCGATAATCCGAACGGTGTTTCGGGGGTTGCGGCGCAGAGTGAAACTGACCACTAAAACAAGAACTAAGACGTGCCTGATGAAGGACGCGTGCCGGTACTACCGGGCCGATCCAGTATCTGGTCGTCACAGCATGAAGTTGCCGGTATGGCTGCTTTATCGTGGGATGCCATGAATTTCATTCTTTACTCAGACGTCAACGACAACTCCATCGGCCAGAGTCTTGGTCGTCCCGAATACAGTTATTACTTTGTGCTCAAGGCTTATCGTCCATTGTTGGAAAGCCTCGGTCGTGTGCACGTCGTTTCCACGGTGGCAGAAGTCGACCCGCTCTATCGGCGACTGCTCGCCGCTGGCGAAGACAGCGTATTCCTGTCGTTCGCCCCTCCGCAGAAAACCCCGGCCGATCTTCATTGCCCGACGATGTGCGTCGTGGCGTGGGAGTTCGATTCGATTCCCGACGAACAGTGGGACAACGACCCACGCCAGGACTGGACGCAAATGCTCGCGCGCCAGGGCCGGGTTATCACCTTATCGAGCCACACTGCCCGGGCGATCCGGCGAGCCATGGGTGAGGATTTTCCGGTGCTGGTGTTGCCGACAGCGCTATGGGAAAAGTTTTCCGATATTCGTCAGGCGCATGTCCCGACATCGATCAACGCGGGCGCAACCTTGGCGATCAAAGGCTGTATTTTCGATAGCCGCGAACTCGACTTGTCGGCCGATGCGCTGATCCCCGCTCCGTTGACGCCTGAAGAAGAGGCTGCGCTGGCGGCTGAAATAGAAGCCGCGCGTCCACCGCCGCTGACACTCAAGCGCCGGTTCGTCATCGCCCGGCACTATCTGCGCCTGTGGGCACTGGATCTCGGGCGTGACCTGGCAGAGCCGGTCCCAAGGGTAAAATACCTGCAGAACTGGTACTGGGAAGGGGTTCGTGATCGCGTTCCCGACAACCTTCACGCTTGGCTCGAGCAACGTCTGCCCGCCATTTGCGGCGCGCAACCGATTCTGGTCAGCGAACCACCGCCGCTGGACCTGCCGGCCACCGACCGCATCGTTGAAACCCGTGTCGACGGTGTGGTGTACGTTTCGGTGTTCAATCCCAAGGATGGCCGCAAGAACTGGCATCAACTGATTACCGCGTTTTGCTGGGCATTTCGCGAGCAGCCAGACGCGACCCTGGTGGTCAAGATCACCCAGAACGATCTGGCCTTGTATTACAGCGAATTGATGACGTTGCTCGCGCAGCTCAGCCCGTTCGCTTGCCGCGTTGTGGTGATGCACGGCTACCTTGACGACGCGCAGTATGCCGAGCTCTACAAGGCGGCGACGTTCTACGTCAATGCCTCGCGCTGCGAAGGTTTGTGCCTGCCGTTGATGGAATTCATGTCCAGCGGCAAACCGGTGATCGCGCCTGCCCATACGGCCATGGAGGATTACATCGACGAGTCGGTGGCATTCGTGGTCAGGTCCAGCGAAGAGTTGACGATCTGGCCCCAGGACACGCGGATTATTTACCGCACCCTGCGCTACCGACCGGACTGGGGTTCGCTGAAAAGCGCCTACGAAAACAGTTACCGTATGGCCACTGCGCACCCGCAGGATTACCAGCGGATGTCGGCCGCCGCCATCGAGCGGATGCACGATTACTGTGCGTTCGCGCCATTGCAGACACGCCTGGCGGATTTTTTCGCGCTGGCTCCCAAGGCCGCTGATATCGAGCCTGTTCTGGATAACGCCTCATGCTGATCATCATTCATTCTGAAACCAATCAGCACACCATTACGCAAAATCTGGGGCGGTCGGAGTACAGCTATTACTTCGTGCTCAAGGAACATCGACCGGTTCTCGAACGAATCGGGCGCGTTATCGAAGTGGCTGATCCGCTGACGCAAGTCGACGCGCTCTATGGCGAATGCCTGGCGCGAGGCGAGCCTTGTGTATTCCTCTCGTTTTCGCCACCGCACCGCACTCCAGTCGATCTGGCGTGTCCGACCGTGCCGGTGTTTGCCTGGGAATTCAGCACGATCCCCAACGAGCCGTTCGCCGGTGAGCCACGCAACGACTGGCGCAGCGTTTTGCACGCCTGCGGAGCGGCTGTCACCCATTCCAGTTATACCGTCGCTGCGGTCCGCGAAGCCATGTCCGCGGACTACCCGATCAGCGCCATCCCGGCGCCGGTCTGGGACCGCTTCGCCGCACGCGGGATGCAAGCACAGGATCATTGCGCTGCCGAGCCGCTGCGCTTGACGATCAAAGGGCTGGTGGCCGACAGCCGTCAGCTCGACTTGAATGCCTTCGCCCCAGAGCATTTGCGCAGCGGCGAGGGCATTGATTTTGCCGCACCGGTGACCGAGCAGACCCTGTCCCTTGAGGGCGTGGTGTATACGTCAGTGTTCAATCCCGGCGATGGCCGCAAGAACTGGGAGGACATGCTCAGCGCGTTCTGTGTGAGCTTTCGCGAAGTCGAAGACGCTACCCTGGTGCTGAAACTGACACACTTCGATGCTGAAGAGGCGCTGGCTGACATCCTCCATCATTTGTACAAAAACCAGTCCTATCGGTGCCGTATCGTGTTGATTCACGGTTATCTCGCCGATCCGGACTACGAGCGACTCGTGCAGGCGACTCGTTATGTCGTGAACACGTCCTACGGGGAAGGCCAGTGCCTGCCTCTGATGGAGTTCATGTCTTGCGGCAAGCCCGCAGTAGCGCCTCGAACCACGGCAATGATCGATTACCTGAGCGCTGAGAACGCGTTTCTGATCGAGTCCACCGACGAACTGACAGCCTGGCCGCACGATCCGCGCAAGGCATTTCGCACGCTGCGGTACGTGACCAACTGGGCATCATTATGTGAGGCCTACCGGGCCAGTTACGACGTTGCAAAAAATCAGCCGCAGCGTTATGCCGCGATGTCCGCACAAGCGGTCGACAGCCTGCAGGCTTTTTGCAGTCAGGCCGTGGCAGAGCAGCGCCTGCGGGCATTTCTTGCACAGTTGTTCGAACACCGTGCCGCTGCAGGGGAAGCCTGCCAAGCATGAACGGCAAGCGCATCATGGATATAGAAGTGCTGCGCGCCGTCGCCGTACTGGGAGTATTGTTCCATCACCTGCAGGGCAGTCTGTTCGCGGACCCGGTGCCTTTGCTGGAAAGCATTCACGGCAGTCTGCAAACGTGGTGGGGCGTCGATCTGTTTTTCGCCATCTCCGGTTTTGTCATCGCTCGCAGCCTGGTTCCGGCGTTGCAAGGTTGTACCAGTCGCCAGGAGTGTTGGCAGCAGACGCGCAACTTCTGGCTGCGCCGCGCCTTTCGCCTGCTGCCGTCGGCTTGGCTATGGCTCGCGCTGATGCTGCTGGCCTGTGTGTTCCTCAATCGCTCCGGCGCTTTCGGTACCTGGCATGCCAACGTGCAAGCGACCCTGGCCGGCGTGTTGCAATACGCCAATTTCCGTTTTGCCGACAGCTTCTTCCGATATGAATACGGCAGCAGTTTTGTCTACTGGAGCCTGGCGCTGGAGGAGCAGTTTTATCTGCTGTTTCCGCTGCTGATCCTGCTATTTCGCCAGCGCCTGGTCTGGGCGCTGCTGGCGCTGGTCGCGGTGCAGATTCTGACCGTGCGCACCCCGTTTTTGATGGTGGTGCGCACCGACGCGCTGGCCCTTGGCGTGCTGTTGGCGATGTGGAGCGCACGGCCCGGTTATCAGCGCTGGCAGCCAACCTGGCTGGCTCCACCGTGGGCGAGGATTTCAGCCTTCATCGCCATCGCATTGCTGCTCAGCTTCATGGCCACCGATCGTTTCACCTTCGCGCCTTATCGCATCGGTTCAATCGCCCTGCTCAGTGCCGTGCTGGTGTGGATCGCTTCATACAACCGCGATTACCTGGTGCCTGCCGGTGCGGTGCAACGGTTACTCGCGTGGATCGGCAGCCGCTCCTATGGCATTTATCTGATCCATATCCCGGCCTATCAACTGGTGCGTGAAGTGATTTTCCGTTTGCAGAGCGCCGGTTTGCCGAGTCCTGCCGGGCATCCGGTGTGCACGCTGTTGCTGGCGTGCGCACTTATCGTGTTGCTCAGTGAACTGAACTACCGCTTGATCGAAATGCCGATGCGCAACCGTGGCGCCGCGTTGGTCAAGCGCCTCGGCACGCCCCGATCCGCCCTTCCATCCACTGGAGCCACCTCATGCTGAGCCTTTTGAAGAAACTCACGAACGCCTCGCCGGCGCAGCCTGTTGCGGCGGTTGCCGAGAAGACCGACCCGTACATGCTCGGCCTGCACGATGCGATGCTCAGCGGCTGGTTCAATCAGCAAACCGGCGAACTGTTCACAGGGTTTCCGGTAAGCCCCGACGACACGCTGCTCGACGTCGGCTGCGGCGATGGCGGTAACGTGCATTTTTGCGGCACGCGCGGGGCGAAGATCATCATTGCCGATATCGATGCGGCCAAGGTTGAAGCCACCCGCCAGCGCTTGAGCGATACTCCGGCGCGCGATGTTGAGTGCCACGTCACCGATTGCAATCCGCTGCCGATTGCCGACGCCACGGCGACACGTGTGGTCTCGACGGAAGTGATCGAACATGTCGACGACCCTGCGCAGTTTCTCGCTGAGCTGGTACGGGTTGGAAAACCTGGCGCGTTGTACCTGCTCAGTGTGCCGCACCCGAGCTCCGAAGACCTGCAAAAGGACATCGCCGCACCCGAGTACTTCCAGAAACCCAATCACATACGCATCATCAGCGAAGAGCAGTTCAAGGCGATGGTCAGCGACGCCGGGCTGGAAATCATCAGCCATAGCCAATACGGCTTTTACTGGTCGATGTGGATGATGCTGTTCTGGGAAGCCAAGGTCGAATTCAGCAACCCGGATCACCCACTGCTCAATCACTGGGCCGACACGTGGCAAGCGGTACTCGACTCCCCGCGCGGGGCGCAGATCAAACAGGCGCTGGATGCGGTGGTGGCGAAGAGTCAAGTGATCATCGCGCGTAAACCAGCGGCATCCGTGTAGGAGCTGCGGCACGCTGCGATCTTTTGACCTGGAGTCTTGAAGCAAGATCAAAAGATCGCAGCCTCGTTTCACTCGTCAGCTCCTACGGGTTTTTTGTGTAACCTTGCGGCCTGTGGTCTCAGGGATTTTCAGGGTATGCGGTTTATCGTGGGTCTGTTTCTTGGCGTCTTGCTTGCGGGTTGCGAGCAACACGTCGCACCTGCCCTGGACCAGCAACTCTATGTCTGGCAGCGGCAATGGACGCCTGCCCATGAACCGGCGTTGCGCGACAGCCTCCATGGCTTCTCGACATTGCGCGTGCTGGCATTGCAGGCCTTTCCCGGCGAGCGGTGGAGCCGGGCGCGGGTTGATTCAGCCTTGTTGAAAGCCGATGGCCGCCCATTGATCGCAGTGATTCGCCTCGATGGCCAGCTGCAGTCGCTGGATGAAGAGCAGGTCACCGCACAGATTCTGCAGGTCATCGCTGATTGGCAGGGGCGAGGCCTCACGCTGAACGGTATCGAAATCGACCACGATGCCGGCAATGCACGGCTGCCGGCGTACGCTGAATTCCTCAAACACTTGCGCGCGGTTTTGCCGCCATCTCTACCTTTGAGCATCACCGCGCTTCCGGCCTGGCTCGATAGCGCGCAGTTGCCAGCACTTTTGCACAGCGTCGACAGCAGTGTGCTGCAAGTCCACGCCGTGAGCGATCCGCGACTGGGTCTGTTCGATCCCGAGCAGGCGTTGAAATGGGCCAAGGCCTGGGCCCGTATCAGCGACAAACCCTTCTATCTGGCGCTGCCAGCTTATGGCGTTGCGCTGTTGAGCGCTGACGGTGGCGCGCCGGTGGTGGAGAGTGAAGTACAACTGGAGCGCGGCGGGCAGCGCCGGGAGCTGCTTGCCGATCCGCTGCAACTCAGCCAACTGGGCAAGACCTTGCGCGAGGATCCACCCGAGCATCTGGCCGGGCTGATCTGGTTTCGCTTGCCGCTGGCCAACGATCGGCGCGCCTGGAGCCTCACCACTTTGCGTGCCGTGGCTCGTGGCGATGTGTTGAGCAGTCAGTTGCGCTTGTCATTCAAAGAGCAGGGCGGTCTCTATGACATCCAGCTCGAAAACCATGGCAATCTCGACAGCCCTTGGCCCGCGCAAATCACGCTCAAGGCGCAGGATTGTGCAGGCGCCGACGCGCTCGCCGGTTATGCATTGCAACAAAGCGCCAATCTGCTTACCTTCACCCGCCTGCGAGACGGCCGCTTGCCGGCGGGCGGGCAGCGCGCTGTCGGTTGGGCGCGTTGTGCACATATTGATCAAGGAGGTTCGCATGTTGACCCGTAACTGGCCCCGCCATCTGCTCTGCCTGAGCCTCAGCCTGCCGCTGGGTTCGGCGCTGGCCTGCGGCCCGGACTTCCCGATGCGCCTGCTCGACAATCGCGCACAGACCTTGGCCGATCTGCCCGAGGGCAGTTTCAGCTTCGAGGTCAGTCGCCTCGGTAAAACCATTGCCGGGCTGAAAAATGTCACTGCCGCGACCCATAACCCTAACGATTACGCTGAAGACAACGCGGCTGAGCTGGCGCGCGAACAGGCTGAACAAGTGGGCCTTAGCGCCGAGCAGCAAGCTTTGGTCAAGCGCCTGCGCGGGCTCAGCGATGCGCATCAGGCCGAGGAGCAGGGCACCAGTCTGCCGGCGGAAATCCGTTTGTACGTCGCCGGCGCCGTGGCCTTTGCCACCGGCGATCAGCAATTGGCCACAGAGTATTTCAACAAAGTGCTGGCGCTGCCGGCAGACCAGCGCCCGTTGCGCAGCACCTGGGCGGCGTATTCCCTGGGGCGCATCGCTTTTGCCCTGAGCAACGAGGCGCACGATCGTATCGAAGCGCTGGAACAGGCGCGTGATGCCTTTCGCCAGGCCCGGCAGTTGAGTATCGACGGCTTCAGCGATTCGCTGGAACTGGGCGTTGCCAGCCTCGGTGAGGAGGCGCGGGTGCTGCGCAGTGCCGGGGACTGGAGCGGCGCCATCGAACTGTACGAAGCACAGAACCTGCACGGTTCGGCCGTCGGTTACACCTCGCTCAAGCAACTGATGAACGAACTGGCCGAATTGCCGGAATCTCAGCTGGCGAAGCTGCTGCAGCAGCCAGCGGTGCAGCAACTGGTCACGGCATCGCTGGTCAGCCGTCAGGGCTGGTCATTTGGTGAGCAGCCGCCAAACGAGAAGAAACTGGTGACGCTGTTGCAGAACAGCACGCGTGGCAGCCTCGACAATGCCGATCGACTGGCGGCGATGAGTTATCAACAGGGCGACTACGCGTCCGCCAAGGCCTTTCTGGTAAACGCCGGCGACGGCGGGCTGGCCTGGTGGCTGCGGGCAAAACTCGCAGTGCGTGACGGCGATACGACTGCCGCTGCCGCCGCCTACGCCAAAGCCGCCCAGGCCTTCCCGCAAAACGAGGACTGGGGTTATCGCCGCACGCCGGACTGGGCGTTTGAGACGGTGCAGCCAAAATGTCGGGTCGAGGGCGAAAGCGCGATCCTGGCGCTGCAACGCGGCGAGTATTTGCAAGCCTTTGTGCGGTTGTATCGCAGCAATAGCCTTTACTGGTTCGATGCCGCGACAGTTGCCGAGCGCGTGCTGACGGTCGATGAGCTCAAGCGTTATGTCGATGAGAACGTGCCGGCGCCGCCGCCATTGACCCAACAGGAGCGCGACAACTATGTGCCGCTGTCGGCGGCCGCCAATCTGCGCAATCTGCTCGGTCGGCGCTTGCTGCGTGAGGGGCGTTACGAGGAAGCGGTCGCTTATTTCGCCAGTGACGATCTGCAGCACAAGGCCAGGCTGTATGGCGAGCAACGGCTCAAGGCCGACTCGGCGTGGTGGCCGAGCAAACGCGCCAGTGCGTTGTACAACGCCGCATGGACGGCGCGGGAGTGGGGCATGGACATCCTCGGTTATGAGATGGCGCCTGATTACGCCACCTTTGGCGGCAATTACACGCTGGAGAGCACGAAGCTGGATGTCGGCCCGCTGATTTCCACAGCGGAAGTGCAGCGCCAGCAGGCCAGCGCCGCGCAACCGGATCAGCGTTATCACTATCGTTTTGTCGCTACGGCATTGGCCAGTCGCGCCGCCGATAACCTGCCGCACACCAGTCAGGCGTTTGCGGCGGTGTTGTGCAACGCGGCCGGCTGGAACAGCAGCCTTGAAGACCAGAGTGCGCTGTACCAGCGCTACGTCAAGGAAGGTCCTTATGTGCTGTGGGCGGTGGACTTCGGTAATCAATGTCCTTACCCGGACTTCGAGAATGCTGACAAGCGCTACGTCACCCAGGTGACCGATGCTGTACGTGCGACGCTGCGGCCGTACAAGTGGCCGGTGCAGATTGGCGTCTTCGTCGTGGTCACGGCCATCGCGTTACTGCTCATTACCCGTCGTCAGCGCAAGGTACGCAAGGCTTAAGCCTGCTGAATGAAGCTCAGGCGCACGGCAAAACCAATCAACAGGCTGCCGAACAGCCATTGCTGAATGCGCTGTGCGGTCGGACTGTGTTGCAGCCAACGGCCCAGTGCCGCGCCGGTCATGGCGACAATACTGTCGAACAGCAGACCGACGCTGACCAGCACCAGGCCGAGCACGGCGAACTGTGTCAGCACCGGCGCGCCGTCGCTGACGATAAACTGTGGCAACAGCACCGAGCAGAACAGCAAAGCTTTGGGGTTGAGCAGGTTGGTCAGCAGGCCGCGCCGGATCGCTTGGCGCCACTGATACTCGGTAGGTGTCGGTTCTCCTGTTTGCAGGTTGGGAACCAGTGAGCTGCGAAAGCATTGAATGCCGATCCACAGCAGATACGCCGCACCCGCGATGCGCACCACGTCAAACGTCCACGGTGCCGTTTTGAACAGCGCCGCCAGCCCCAACGCCGCCAGGGCCACATGACAGGCGCGGGCGATGGCCAGGCCCAGCGCTGTGGCCAGCGCTGCACCGCGACCTTGCCGCGCGCCGGTTTGCAACAGCAGGATCATGTCCGGTCCCGGCAGTAGCAGAACCACAGCCAGCGTCAGGATAAACAGCCACAGACTTGCCACATCACACCCCTTTTCGATGTCGATTTACTCGGGCCAGTCTAGAGCGAGAGGGCAGGGCAGGTGCTTGCGTAGTCGGCTTCAAACCGTGGCGGGTTTGGCATAATCTGCTGGTTTCAATCGCCAGACTATCGGGATCTGCCAAAGATGAAACTCGACGCCTATGACCGCAAGATTCTCGCCGCGCTGCAACGCAACGGCCGCTTGAGCAATGTCGAGCTGGCCGAGGAAATCGGCCTGTCGGCCTCGCCGTGTCTGCGCCGGGTGCGCATGCTGGAAGAGGCGGGGGTGATTCGAGGCTACCAGGCCAATCTCGATCGCGATGAAGTCGGGCTGGGGCTGACGGTGTTTGTCGGGGTCAAGGTCGAGCGGCACAACGAAGAACGCGCCGAGGCTTTTTATGCCGCTGTTACTGCGCTGCCAGAGGTGGTCTCAGCATTTCTGGTGTCCGGCGAATCGGATTTCCTCTTGCAAGTGGTCGTCCCTGACTTGCGCGCTTATGACCGCTTTGTCAGTGCGCACCTCCTGAAACTGCCGGGGGTGAGCGATATTCGCAGCAACTTTGCCATTCATACGGTGAAAGCGCCGGGGGCGTTGCCGTTGGGGCATCTGCCGGTGTAGACCGGGTGGCACCATTCGCGAGCAGGCTCGCTCCCACAGGGGGAACGCATTCCAAAGTGGGAGCAAGCCTGCTCGCGAAGACGGCGGCAAGGTTTGGAAACTACATCTGCGTCGCCATCCCCTCGACATTCATCGCTGCCTGACGCAACGCTTCCGAACGCGTCGGGTGCGGATGGCAGGTAAGGGCAATGTCCTCGGCCGAGGCGCTGAACTCCATCGCCACACAAAACTCGCCGATCATCTCGCTCACGCTCGGCCCGACCAGATGCACGCCGAGCACTTCGTCCGTGCGCTCGTCGGCGAGGACTTTGGCAAAGCCTTCTGTTTCGTGATTGATCTTCGCCCGGCTGTTGGCGGTGAAGGGAAACTTGCCGACCTTGTAGGCACGGCCCTCGGCCTTGAGCTGTTCTTCGGTCTGGCCGACGCTGGCCAGTTCCGGTTGGGTGTAGATGACGTTGGGGATCAGCGCGTAATTGACCTCGCCAGCCTTGCCGTGGATCTGCTCGACGCAGGCCATGGCCTCGTCTTCAGCCTTGTGCGCGAGCATCGGCCCGGACGTGACGTCGCCGATCACCCAGACCCCGGCGGCTTCGGTGCGATGTTGCTGGTTGGCGAGCATGCCGCGCTTGTCGGTACTCAGGCCGACGTTCTCCAGCCCTAGGCCCTGGGTGTATGGCCGGCGCCCGATAGCCACCAGCACATAGTCGGCTTCGATCAGCTCAGCGGTGCCACCGGCGGCAGGCTCGACGCTCAGCTGCACGCCTGTAGCTGAACTGGTGGCGCTGGTGACCTTGGAGCTCAATTTGAAGGCGATGCCTTGCTTGCTCAGCGCGCGCTGCAAGGTCTTGCCGGCCTCGCCATCGACGCCGGGGCAGATGCGATCAAGGTATTCGACCACGGTGACCTGCGCGCCGAGTCGCCGCCACACCGAACCCAGCTCCAGGCCGATCACCCCGGCGCCAATCACTACCAGGTGCTTGGGCACTTCACTCAGCGACAACGCGCCAGTGGAATCGAGGATGCGCTGGTTGTCGATCTCGACGCCGGGCAGGGGAGTGGGTTCGGAGCCGGTGGCAATGATGATGTCCTTGGCGGTGAGCTCGGTCTTGTTGCCCTGTTCGTCAGTCACCGAGACTTTGCCGGGGCCGTCGATGTGGCCCCAGCCCTTGATCCAGTCGACTTTGTTTTTGCGAAACAGAAATTCAATGCCCTTGGTCAGGCCAGCAACGCTTTCGTCCTTCTGCTTCATCATCTGCGCGAGGTTCAGTGTTGGTTTGACCTCAATGCCGAGATTGGCGAACTCGGTGCCCACTGCAGCGGCGTACAGCTCTGAGGCGTGCAACAAGGCTTTGGACGGCATGCAACCAACGTTGAGGCAGGTGCCGCCGAGGGTCGCACGTCCTTCGACGCAAGCGGCTTTGAGGCCAAGCTGGCCGGCGCGGATCGCTGCGTTATAACCGCCGGGGCCGCCGCCCAGAATTACTACGTCATAGTTGCTCATGCGCTTGCTCCACATTGCTCGTTGGGGATAGCCAAGATTAGTCGCGATAAAAATTATGTACGTAATATGAGCTTTGCCGGACATTTCGGTCAAGGCTTCAGGCAAGCGACAGCTGCGGCGTTTTTGAATAGCGGTAAATGTGTACGAATATTTCACAGTTTCCGTTATATCGTAACGCTAAGACCAATTTAGCCGGGGTGATATGCAAGTCGATCTTGAGTTGGACGCTACGCCAGTAGCCGGCCTGCCGCGCTTTCAGCAAGCTGGCGAGCAGGGACGCAGGTTGCGTTGGCTGGCTTGCGGACTCGGCGGGTTGGCCGGGCTGGGCTGGCTGTTGGCGTTTTTCATCGGCTTATTTGCGCCGCAATCCGTGTGGTTGCCGTTGTTGGTCAATCAGAGCGCAGCGTTGCTGGTGCTGGTTGCCGGGCTGCAATCGGCCTGGTGGGTGGCGCAATGGCGCGCGCGGGTGATGCATCCGCCAACTGCGCAACCGGGGGTGGAGGAGGGCGTCGCTGCCGAAGGTTGGTACGAGAGGCTGCTGGAGCGATTGAGTCTGCGCGGCCGGTATTTGCTAGGACAAATCGGCGCGCCGGCATTGTGGCTCGCTGGCTGGGCATTGCTGGTTCTGCTCAGCACCGAGCAAGTGTGGAGTCTCGCTTTACCTGCGGCGGCCTTGGGCCTGTCGGCAAACGTTGGTGCAGCATTGACGTTGTTGCTGGCCTTCGCCTTGCTGGTGCTGGAGCGGCAACTGGCGCAGGAGCCGCCAGCGCAGTGGCCAGAAGCGGCTGCGCTGGCGCAACTGACCCGCGTGGTGATCATCACCCTGTTGATCGGTGCACTGTGTCTGTTGTTTGCCAGCGAGCACGCCGTCTGGCCGATTCGCGTTGCAGTGCTCAGCGCAATCTTGCCGATGCTGGTTGCCCTTGAACTGTTGTTGCGCGCGGCGCTGTCGGTCTTCAGCCCGCGCCGCGAACAACTCGAACCGACCCTGCTGGCGCGCAGTTTTATCGCCGATATGCTGCGCTGGCCGCCGCAGCCGTGGCTGGCGTTACAGCATGAAATGCACAACCGTTTCGGCATTGATCTGCGCCAGATCTGGGCGTTCAGTTACATGCGCCGGGCGTTGTTGCCGGTGTTGGCAGTGGTCGCCCTTAGCGGTTGGCTGCTGACAGGGGTACATGAAATTCCCCTGCAAGGTCGCGGCATCTATGAGCGCTTCGGTAAACCGGTACAGGTTTTCGGCCCGGGTTTGCATAGCGGGTTGCCTTGGCCATTGGGGCGTGTGATCTCCGTTGAAAACGGCGTGGTCCATGAACTGGCGACCAGTGTCAACGACAAGCCAATCACCGTGCCGTCCGACTCCGCTGAAGGCCCAGCGCCGCTGACCGCCAACCGTTTGTGGGACGCCAGCCACGTTAATGACAAGTCCCAGGTCATCGCCAGCAGCCGGGGCACGCAGCAGGGCCTGCAAATCGTCAACATGGACGTGCGCTTCGTCTATCGCATCGGTTTGAACGACGAGGCGGCACTCGCCGCGACTTATAACAGCGCCGATGTACCGACGCTGATTCGCAGCACCGCCAGCCGCATTCTGGTTCACGATTTTGCCTCGCGCACTCTCGACGGACTGCTCGGCGACGACAGGGCAGGGCTGGCCGAGGAAATCGGTCGCGCAGTGCAAAGTGATCTGAACAGATTGAACAGCGGCGTGGAGATCCTCGCCACAGTCGTCGAAGCGATTCATCCACCGGCCGGCGCGGCGAATGCCTATCACAGTGTGCAAGCGGCGCAGATCGGCGCGCGGGCGTTGATCGCTCGCGAACGCGGGGCGGCTGCGCAGGCCACTAACGAGGCGCAGTTGCAGGCGAGTACGGCGCGGGATCAGGCAACGGCCAATGCGCGGGAAATCAACGCCGCTGCGCAAACGGCAGACCTTAAATTCAGCGCCGAGCAAAAAGCCTTCGCCAGTGCTGGCCAGGCCTTCGTGCTCGAGCAATATTTCAGCCAGCTCAGTCAGGGCTTGAGGAAAGCCAGGTTGCTGGTGCTCGATCATCGACTCGGCGGCAGCGCAAATGCGCCAACCATCGATCTGCGCACTTTCACGCTGCCGGCTGATCCGTCGCCCGCCCGTACCACCGCTCAACCAGGAGCCACCCATTGAGCCAGTCGCCTGTTCATGACGTTCACGACCACAGCGGCCACGACCATGGCCACGGCGGGCATCACCATCATCATGGTCATCACCATCATCACGGCGATCCGCAAGAGGCCGGTCCATTTCCATGGCGGCGTATGGCTTGGGCTGCGTTGCTGGTGGCGTTTGCCATTGCCGCCGCGAGTCTGGTGCAAGTGCGCTCCGGTGAAGCCACAGTCATCACCCGTTTCGGTAATCCGTCGAGGGTCTTGCTCGATCCCGGATTGAGCTGGCGCTGGCCTGCGCCGTTCGAAGCAGCGATTCCGGTGGACTTGCGTCTACGTACCACCTCAAGTGGTTTGCAGGACGTAGGCACCAAGGACGGTTTGCGCATCATCGTTCAGGCCTACGTCGCGTGGCAGGTGCAGGGTGATCCTGAACACGTGCAGCGCTTCATGCGTGCCGTGCAGAATCAGCCGGACGAGGCGGCGCGGCAGATTCGCACCTTTGTCGGCTCGGCACTGGAGACCACGGCCAGCAGTTTCGATCTGGCCAATCTGGTCAACACTGATGCCAAACAAGTGCGCATCGGTGATTTTGAAGCGCAGTTGCGTCAGCAGATCGACCAACAGTTGCTCGCCACTTATGGCGTGCGTGTGGTGCAGGTGGGTATCGAGCGGCTGACTTTGCCCTCGGTCACGCTCATTGCAACGGTCGATCGCATGCGCGCCGAGCGTGAAACCATTGCTACGGAACGTACAGCCATTGGCAAACGCGAAGCGGCGCAAATTCGCTCCGCCGCCGAGCGCGATGCGCGAATAGTCCAGGCTGATGCAACGGTGAAAGCCGCTGACATTGAAGCGCAGTCACGGGTTGAGGCTGCGCAGATTTATGGTCGCGCCTACGCCAGCGCGCCGCAGCTTTACAACCTGCTGCGCTCGCTCGATACCCTCGGCACCATTGTCACACCGGAAACCAAACTGATTCTGCGCACCGATGCTGCGCCGTTCCGTGTGTTGGTCGACGGCCCACCGGCGCTCGACAACAAAGCCGGATCGCAACCATGAGCGAAGAAGTTCCACGTGGAACACATGCGTTGAACAGTCCGTGGATTCAGGCCGGTCGTCTGACCTTCATCGCCTTGTACGTGATCACTGTTTTGGCCGCATTAGCATGGGGGGTCTCGAATGTCCGGCAGATTGATCCGCAAAACCGCGCAGTAGTACTGCACTTCGGTGCGCTGGACCGCGTTCAGAATGCCGGACTGTTATGGGCGTGGCCGCAGCCGTTTGAGCAGGTGGTTCTGTTGCCGGCGGCGGATCGGGTGATCGAGCGTCGAGTAGGAAATCTGTTGCGCAGTGACGAGGCGCTGAAGGCAGACCGGGTAGCGTCCTTCGCCACGCCATTGAGCGATGCACTCGCTGGGTCTGGTTATTTATTGACCGGTGACGCCGGCGTAGTGCAATTGGACGTGCGAGTGTTTTACCAAGTCTCCGATCCCTATGCGTTCGTGTTACAGGGCGAACATGTACTGCCGGCACTCGATCGGTTGGTAACGCGTAGCGCCGTGGCCCTGACCGCCGCGCGAGATCTCGACACTATTCTGGTCGCTCGCCCGGAATTGGTGGGCGCCGACAATCAGGCGGCCGAGCGGCGCGAGCGATTGCGCGGTGATCTGGTGCAAGGCATCAACGCGCGTCTCGCCGAGCTGAAGGCGAGCGGTCAGGGCATCGGTATCGAGGTGTCACGGGTCGATGTGCAATCGAGTCTGCCGGAGCCCGCGGTCAGTGCCTTCAATGCGGTCCTCACCGCCAGTCAGCAGGCCGATAAAGCCGTGGCCAATGCGCGAACCGAGGCGGAAAAGCTTACGCAATCTGCCAACGAACAGGCTGATCGCACGCTGCAGGTGGCTCACGCGCAGGCGAGCGAGCGCCTCGCGAAATCCTCGGCCGATACTGCTACCGTCTCAAGTCTGGCCACGTCTGCCGATCCGCAAATGCTCCTGCGTCTGTATCGCGAGCGCATGCCGAAAATTCTCGGTCAGGCCGGCTCGGTCACTAGCGTGAACCCGAAAGACGATTCCCGGTTGATCATTCAAGGAGCCAGTCAATGACCGCGAACACTGTTGCTCCAAGTCTCTTGTCTTCGGCCGAACAACGTCGCGCCGCGCGTCAGTTGACCCTGGCGATGCTTGCGCTCGGACTGCTGGGCCTGGGTTTGCTCTGGCGCTGGACAGTCCCTGAGCAGATTGGCGTGAGTCAGTTATTGCTCGGTTTTGCCTCTCTATTGGTAGCGGTTCCGGTGATGCGTTCGGCGTGGTACAGCCTGCGTTATCCAAGCCTGCACGGCATCACCGATCAGTTGATCGCGCTGGCCATGCTCGGTGCCTGGGCGACTGGTGATCTGCTCACCGCGGCGTTGTTGCCGATCATCATGATCTTCGGCCATGTGCTTGAAGAGCGCAGCGTCATCGGTTCCCAGGAAGCAATCAACGCGCTTGGCCAGTTGACCCGCAGCCATGCGCGCAAGCTTCAAGCGGACGGTTCGATCATCGAAGTGGACAACGGCATGCTCAGCGCGGGCGATGTTGTCGAGGTGCGGGCCGGTGATCGGGTGCCGGCGGACGGTCGTGTGTTATCCGGCCAAGCGAGTCTCGATACGGCGTCGATTACCGGTGAGTCGGTACCGGTGGAAGCGGGCGTCGGCATGCTGGTGTTCGGCGGCGCGATCAACCTCGATGGATTGCTGCGTGTCGAAGTCACTCGCACCGGCGACGAATCCACTTTGGGCAAAGTCATCGCTTTGATGCAGAACGCCGAGCGTTCGAAACCGCCGATCACGCGATTGCTCGAACGCTATGCCGGCAGTTACATGGTGCTGGTCTTGCTGCTGGCAGCGGTGACCTGGTTCGCCACCAACGATGCACAGGCGATGCTCGCGGTGTTGGTGGCAGCGTGTCCGTGTGCATTGGTGCTCTCGGCGCCGGCCACGGCAATTGCCGGTGTCGCCGTTGCTGCGCGCCATGGGATTCTGATTCGCAGCTCGGCATTTCTTGAAGAGCTTGCCGATCTGACCTCGCTGGTGGTCGACAAGACCGGCACGCTGACTTACGGCACGTTGCGCTTGCAGGCGATCGACAGCCTGAACGCGGACACCGCCGAAGCGCAGACACTGGCCGCCAGTCTTGGCGCGGCAAGCGGTCATCCGGTGAGCCGGGCACTTGCGGGGATGGCCGATCAAGAGACCTATTGGCCTCTAACTGATATCCATGAGCGCCAAGGGTTGGGTGTAGTGGCGATGACAGGGAAGGGCGAAGCTGCGCTCGGTCGTCCAGAGTTGTTCGCGCAACTGGGCATCACTACAGCCCGTGTTCCCGAACATGATGGCCCGATCGCCGGCTTGGCTTTGAACGGCAAGTTCCTCGCCTGGCTGTTGCTCGCCGACAGCGTCAAACCGGAAGCACGCATTGCCTTGAACGAATTGCGCGAACTGGGTCTGGGACGGCAGCTGCTGCTGACGGGTGATCGTCAGAGTGTCGCCCGAAGCCTGGCGCAGGAAGTCGGGCTGAATGAAGTCCAGGCGCAAGCGCTACCGGAAGACAAACTAAACCGAGTGCTCAAGGAAATCGATCACGGCTTCCGGCCGATGGTGGTTGGCGATGGCATCAACGATTCACTCGCGCTCAAGGCCGGGGTCGTCGGCGTGGCGATGGGCGCTGGCGGCGCTGACATTGCATTGGCGTCGGCAGACATTGTCCTGATCGGCAGCGATCTGCGTCGCCTCGGTACCTGTGTGCGCTTGAGCCGTCAGTGCCGGCGCACCTTGCAGGTCAATGTAATCATCGGTCTCGGCTGGACGCTGGCCATCGTGGTCTTCGCGGCTTTCGGTTGGCTTGGCGCCGCAGGGGCGATGATCGCAGCGCTGCTGCATAACCTGAGTACCCTGTTGGTGTTGGGCAACGCCGGACGTTTGCTGCGTTTTCAGGAGCCATTGCTCAAGCTCGACGCTCAGGCGAAATGAAAGAAAATTCATCGAACCGCGGGCTGAACAGGCAGTCATTTATCGTAAGGCGCGTGGTATCTGCTGTTCAGCCGAGGCGCTGGTAACGATAGACACGGCTAATCGAATCGATAGCCTGCTATTTTTTCAGGTTGGTCTACCCTCAGATCAGACGTCTGAAACAAGGGGGATTTTCCATGCTCGCGCAACTTCCACCGGCCTTGCAGAACCTGCAGCTACCGCTTCGCCTGCGACTCTGGGACGGCCATGAGTTCAATCTGGGCCCGGCGCCCAGCGTGACCATCGTCGTCAAGGACCCGCAGATGGTCACTCAATTTACCCACCCAAGCCTGGATGCGCTGGGTGCGGCGTTCGTCGAAGGCAAGCTGGAACTGGAGGGCTCGATCAGCGAGGTCATCCGGGTTTGCGACGAATTGAGCAGTGCGCTGCTCGACGAGGAAGAAGGCAGCCAGCCAGTGCGTGCGCATCACGACAAAGACACTGACGCCAAAGCCATTTCCTACCACTACGACCTGTCGAATGCGTTCTACCAGCTGTGGCTGGACAGCGACATGGTGTATTCCTGTGCCTATTTCGAAACCGGCAGCGAAACCCTCGAGCAGGCGCAGCAAGCCAAATTCCGCCATCTCTGCCGCAAGCTGCGTTTGCAGCCGGGCGAGTATCTGCTGGATGTCGGCTGTGGTTGGGGCGGTCTGGCGCGGTACGCGGCGCGAGAATTCGGTGTGAAAGTTTTCGGTATTACTTTGAGCAAGGAGCAATTGGCGCTGGCGCAGGAGCGGGTCAAGGCCGAAGGGCTGGAAGACCAGGTCGAGCTGCAGTTGCTCGACTATCGCGATCTGCCGCAGGACGCTCGCTTCGACAAGGTTGTCAGCGTCGGCATGTTCGAACACGTCGGCCACGCCAATCTCGCCGAGTATTGCGCGACGTTGTTCGGCGCGGTGAAGGAGGGCGGGCTGGTGATGAACCATGGGATCACCGCCAAGCACACCGATGGCCGTCCGGTGGGACGCGGTGCTGGCGACTTCATCGAAAAATACGTTTTCCCCAACGGCGAGTTGCCGCATCTGTCGATGATCTCAGCCGAGATCAGTGAAGCCGGGCTGGAAATCGTCGATGTCGAAAGCCTGCGCCTGCATTACGCGCGCACGCTTGATCACTGGAGCGAGCGACTGGAAGACAACCTCGAAGCCGCGGCGAAGCTGGTACCCGAGCAAGCGTTACGTATCTGGCGCCTGTACCTGGCTGGTTGCGCATATGCGTTCGCGCGGGGCTGGATCAATCTGCATCAGATCCTCGCCGTAAAAGCGCATGCGGATGGCAGCCACGAACTGCCGTGGACCCGCGACGACATCTACCACCCCTGAAACGGGGCGCTCAGAGTATCGGCGAAATCAGCCGGGCGATCCGCATGCCGACCTGTTGCAGGCGGTGGATCTCCCGGCTTTCTTCTTTAGCCACTTCATCGGCTTGGGCGAAATCCTCGTTGAGCATGCGTTCCACGGAGGCGGCGAACTCGCTGTCAACGGTCAACAACATCACTTCGAAATTCAGGCGGAACGAGCGATTGTCCAGATTGGCGCTGCCGATGGCGCTGATCTCGCTGTCGATCAATACCACTTTCTGGTGCAGAAAACCCGGTCGATAGCGGAACACCCGAACGCCGGCACGCACCGCCTCAAAGGCATACAGGCTGGACGCGGCATAGACGATGCGGTGATCAGGCCGCGACGGCAACAGCAGTCGAACATCGACCCCGCGTAGCACCGCCAGCCTCAATGCCGCGAACACCGCTTCGTCCGGGACGAAGTAAGGGCTGGTGATCCATACCCGCTGCGTTGCCGCATGAATGGCTTCGACGAAAAACAGCGAGCAGGTTTCGTAGGCATCCGCCGGACCGCTGGCGAGCAATTGGCAAAGCACGCCATCCTCCGGATACGCATCCGGGAGGATCAACGGTGGCAATGTTCGAGCAGCCCAGAACCAGTCTTCGGCAAACGATTCCTGCATGCAGGCCACCACCGGCCCGCGTACTTTGACGTGGGTGTCACGCCACGGCGCCAATGGCGGCTTCTCACCCATGTATTCATCGCCGACGTTATGCCCGCCGACAAACCCGACTACGCCATCGACCACGACGATTTTTCGGTGGTTGCGGAAGTTGACCTGAAAGCGGTTGAGCCAGCCGCTGCGTGTGGCGAAGGCTTTGACCTCGACGCCGGCATCACGCAGCGCTTGCACGTAATGATGGGGCAGGGCGTGGCTGCCAATGCGGTCGTAGAGTAAGTGAACGGAAACGCCTTCGGCGGCCTTCTTCAACAGCAAGTCACGCAAGCGCTGGCCGAGCCGATCGTCGTGGATGATGAAAAACTGGATCAGCACGGCTTCCTTCGCTTGTGCGATCGCCTGGAAAATCGCATCGAAGGTCGCGGTGCCGTTCACCAGCAGTTGCACTTCGTTGTTCGCCAGGCACGGCATGCGCCCCAGTTTAGGCATCGCGCGCAGTGAGGCGTAGGCACTCGAAGCGCGAGCGGCGAGGGCTTCTTCCACCCACGGGCGCCAGTTCAGTTCGGAGATGGCCAGGCGCATCTGCTCGTTTGCCTGGCGGCGGGCCTTGATGTAGCCATCGAAGGTGCTGCGACCAAAGACCAGATACGGAATAAGCGTGAGGTAAGGAATGAAGATCAGCGACAATGCCCAGGCGATCGAGCCTTGCGCGGTGCGCACGGTGAGCACCGCATGGATCGCCGCGATCGACCCGAGTGTGTGCAACAGGGCGATCAGGTAACCGAAAATGTGCGGTCCGAAAAAATCCATGGGGCAGCCTTGCTCCGCGAAATGCAATGCTTAACAGACCATGTTCTGCGGCGAATGTCTCTATTTAATCGGTGCATGAACCGACGCAACCGGCCGGCGTCTAACGGCCACAACTGATCAGGAGTTTCTCGATGAACGTTCGTCTGCTGGGTTTGGCGCTGGGCATGGGTTTGGCTTTGCCGGTGGTTGCACAGGCACAAATGCTGCAGCCGGGGTTGTGGGAAATGTCTTCGAGCAATCTGAAGGTCGATGATCAGGCCATGGACGTGCAATCGATTCTTGGCCAGATCCAAGGCCAGATCACTCCGCAGCAGCGCGCGGCGTTGGAGAAGAATGGCATCAATATCGGCGGCAAAGGCATCCGCGCCTGCCTGACACCGCAGCAAGTGGCGACCAACGACATTCCGTTGGCCGACCCGCAATCGGGCTGCAAACAACAGATCACCGAGCGCACCGGCAACCAATGGAAATTCCGCTTCAGCTGCCCGAAAGCCCAAGGCACCGGCGTAGCGACGTTCCTCAGTGACCGCGAATTCACCACCGTCGCCAATGGCACCTTCAACGCCATTGGCATCAACCAGAAAGGCAGTCTGGAAACCCGTGCGGTCTGGCTGGGTCAGGATTGCGGTACAGTAAAACCTCGCGCATAAATCCTTCGCCGCGCTCCCCGGCTGGTATCCATTCCAACTGTGGGAGCGAGCCTGCTCGCGAATCGCCAGAACACCACACAGCTCATGGCTGGCTCAACGCCTTGTACAGCGTGTTGAGGTTGTATTCGAACAGACCGGTGAAGGTGCTCGCCGGTCCACTCTCCGCCAGTGCATCCGAGTACAGCGTGCCGCCGATGTGCGCACCGCTTTCATCTGCGATCTGCTTGAGCAGGCGCGCGTCCTTGATGTTTTCCATGAATACCGCTTTGACCTTGGCCTGGCGAATCTGCGTGATCAGCGCAGCCACTTCGGCGGCGGACGGCTCGCGTTCGGTGGACAGACCCTGTGGCGCGATAAAGTCGATGCCATAGGCCTGACCTAGATAGCCGAACGCGTCGTGGCTGGTAACAATCCTGCGACTGCCCGGCGGCAGCGCGCCAAGTTTGCTCTTGGCTTCGGCGAGCAGAGTGTAGATCTGTTTGAGATAGGTCTGGCTGTTGCGCTCGTAGTCAGCCTTGTTGGCCGGGTCGGCGGCAATCAGCGCTTTGGTGATGTTGGCGATATACAACTCGGCGTTCGCCAGATTGTGCCAGGCGTGTGGATCCGGAACGGTTTCGCCGTCTTCATCGAGCGAACGTGGAATCACCCCGCGACTGGCACTGATCACCGTCGCCCTGCTGTCGGTGCTGGTCACCAGGCGATCCAGCCAAGGCTCGAAACCGAGGCCATTCTTGATGATCACTTTGGCTTTGAGCAACGCCTTGGCGTCATCCGGGGTCGGCTCGTAGGTGTGCGCATCGGCATCCGCGCCGACCATGTTGGTGATCTGAACGTGCTCGCCGCCGACCTGATGAACCATGTCGGCGAGGATGCTGAAGCTGGTGACCACCGGCAGTTTTTCGGCGGCCGACAAGGACATCGACAGCATCAGGCTGAACAGCACGAGTAGAGCGCGCATCGGGAAACACCTCATTGGGATGTGAGCAAAGGCGGGCGGCGCAGCAAACCGTGAACCGGTCCCAACACCACCGACAGCAGATAGCCCGCCCCGGCAACCAGCACGATAGCCGGGCCGCTGGGCAGCGAGTAATAGAACGACAGCAGCAAGCCGAGCCACACCGACACGCAGCCCATGACGGCGGCGACGGCAATCAGTATCGGCAAACGACGACTCCAGAATCTCGACGCGGCAGCCGGAAGCATCATCAGCCCGACTACCATCAGTGCGCCGATGGCCTGAAAGCCGATCACCAGATTCAGCACGACCAGGGTCAGGAACACGCCATGAGCCAGTGGCCCGAGGCGACTGACCGTGCGCAAGAACAGCGGGTCCAGTGTGTCCAACAGCAGGGGTTTGTAGATCGCGGCCATGGCCATGAGGCTGATCGCCGAGACCCAAAGCATGCCGGTCAGCGTCGGTCCATCCACGGCTAGCGCCGAGCCGAACAACAGATGCAAAAGATCGAGGCGTTTGCCGGCGAGGCCGAGAATCAGCACGCCGCTGGCCAGTGAGATCGGATAGATCGCGGCGAGGCTGGCGTCCTCGCGCAAACCCGTACGCCGGGTGATCCAGGCCGCCAGTCCGGCCATGCTCAGACCGGCTCCCAGGCCACCGAGGGTGAGGGCGGGAAGGCTCAGACCGGCGAACCAGAATCCCAACGCTGCACCGGGGAGAATGCCGTGGGCGACAGCGTCACCGATCAAGCTCATCCGTCTGAGAATCAGAAACACGCCCAAGGGTGCCGTGCTGCACGCCAGCACCAAGCCGCCAAGCAAGGCCCTGCGCATGAACACGAAGTCGCCGAAGGGTTGCCAGAAATGGCTGAGGGTGGCGAGCATCAGGCCACCTGCATGCGCGCTGTCGGCTGGATCATTTCCCGACTGGCTCCGTACACGCAGTGGCCGTTTTTGATCAGCAGGGTATTCGGAATGTGTTGGCGGACAGCCGCCAGATCATGGCAGACCACGACCAGTGTCCGGCCCTCGGCGTGCCAGTGGTGGATGTGTTGCCAGAGCAGTTGCTGGCCGAGTTCGTCGAGTGCGGCGTGCGGTTCATCGAGCAACAGCACCGGGGCGTTAGCGAGGCTCAGGCGTGCGAGCAAGGCGCGTTGTAACTCACCGCCTGACAGAGCCATCAACGGGCGCTGTTCGAGCCCACTCAAGTGCCAGTCTTCCAATGCGTTTTTCAGTCGCTGTGTGCGCAGTTGTGTCGAGAGCCGACGGCCCCAGAAACCTGCGGCGATGAGCTCTTCGAGGCTGATTGGAAATTGGCGATCAAGGTGCTGCTGTTGCGGCAGAAAGGAAATTCCGCTTTGTCGTGGAACAGCCATGTCAACTTTGCCAGCCAAAGGTTTTTGCAAACCGGCGATGACTTTCAGCAGGCTGCTTTTGCCGCAGCCGTTGGCGCCGATGATGGCGGTCAGGCTGGCGCTTTCGAACTCAAGACTGAGAGGCGTCGTCAGCGGTTGGCCAGGCGTGCCCCAGACCAGCGATTGGCAGCGGATCATGGCTGCTCCCGTTGCCAACTGCTCTCTGCAACAGCGTCGTGGGCATGCAGGCTTTCGGCGTGGATCACGCGAATGTGGAATTGGTTGATGCCGGGCGTGCGTTGCAGTGCCAGGTTGAGACGGCGCGCGGCGTCTTCGCAGAACATCAGGTTCTGCCCATTGGCGAGTGCAAATGCTTGCTCGTCGGGGCGTTTTACTGCGGTCTGCACGGCGGTGCCGAGGGCTGCTTCAGCGTCATTGATGATCGCGGTCAGCGGTAGCTCATCGATGAAGTTGTCGAGTTGCAGGTGCAGTTGTGCGTAGCTGCGTTGGCTGTGCGGTGTCGCTACGATCCCTTTGGTTGAGCCGAGCCATGCCAGGACATCTTCATGTTGCAGAGTCTTGTTAGCGAAATCGTCAATGAATTGCTGTTGGATCAGCTGTCTTGCCAAGGCTGCGGAGCATGGGCACGTCGAGGAATAGGGCAGTTCAATTTTTAGTTCCACGTGGAACATTTGCTGTTTCAGGCTCGCTGAAATGGACGCCGGATAGGATTTCCAGCCGGCTAAGGGGCTGACCAACGCGGGTCGTTTCAGCAACAAGTCAGTGTGAACATTCAGATATGCGCACTCGGATAAGCCTCGGTGGCTTGCCAAAAAACACTCGAGTACCTGATGCAATAAAGCGGGAGAAAGGCTCCGCTGTTCGAGCGCTTCGAGTGCCAAATACAAGCGCGACATGTGAATCCCGCGCGCTTCACTATCATCGAGACTCACGCCAGCGTCGACTCTGGCGCTGAGGCATTGGCCTTCAAGCAAAACGGGCAGAGCGATCTCACGCATTCCCACCCAATCGAGAGGCATTGCCTGGCGTGCAGATTGTGCGGCGATATCCGGGAGAGTAAGAGCATTCATGGTTGAGACCGTCGTATTGACCTCTTTTAACGTTACATTATAACAATCCGTTGGGCGATGCTTTTTTCATGAAAAGGTTTTCACTAGCAGCCCGTCATTCGGCTACAAGTGAACCTTGCGCTGCTACCGCCTGAACTGGAAAAGCGGTTGATGGTCGTCCAGCCGACACGACGGGTATAGCCAACCCAAGCCTCGCCATCGGAGGCGATTCCGGTAAAAAAGGTTAATTGGCCGAAACGGCTGTTGGTCTGCGCCCAATAGCGATGGCCGTCCTTCTCGTATCCGCGCAGGTAAAGCGTGGTGCCCACCGTATTGACGCTATAGGCATTGCCGTCGGCGTCCACGCACGCCAGCAGATTAGCGCTGCGTGTGCAGTGCGCGAGCGCCGGCATCTGCGCTTGGGCTTGGCCGGCCAGCGACATAGCAAAGCTCAAGAGCAGGTATTTCAACCCGTTGTGCATTGGGAATTCTCACGGTCGGTGGTGCGGCAATTTGCGAAATCCTGGGTCGGACTGGCAAGCTTGAGTTGTTATACTATAACATAGCCAGGAACCAGCCTGAGTTGCCGATCAATCGATTGCCTTCGTTGCCCCGCATACATGAAGCGCAATACGCCAAGAGCGATCTAAAGCACAGATCGGCTGCCCTTAACAAGGATTATCCAATGTCAGCCAAATTGCCCGTCACCGTACTTTCAGGATTTCTCGGCGCCGGAAAAAGTACACTTCTGAATTACGTACTACGTAACCGAGACGGCTTGCGCGTTGCGGTGATCGTCAACGATATGAGCGAGATCAACATCGATGGCAGTGAAGTCCAGCGCGATGTCCGCCTGAACCGCGCTGAGGAAAAGCTCATCGAAATGAGCAATGGCTGTATTTGCTGTACGTTGCGAGAAGATCTACTGGAAGAAGTCAGCAAACTCGCCCGCGAAGATCGCTTCGATTACCTTCTGATCGAATCCACCGGCATTTCCGAACCGCTTCCGGTCGCTGAAACCTTCACCTTCCTTGATGAACAGGGGCAAAGCCTCGCTGACATCGCGCGCCTGGATACCATGGTCACGGTCGTCGACGGGGTGAATTTCCTGCTGGATTACCAGGCGGCCGAGAGCCTTGCCTCTCGCGACGAAATGCTCGGTGAAGAAGACCAGCGATCCATCACCGATCTGCTGATCGAGCAGATCGAATTCGCCGACGTCTTGCTGATCAGCAAAATCGACCTGATCAGCCAGCACGAGCGTGAAGAACTCACCGCCATCCTCAAGCGCCTGAATACCCAGGCTGAAATCATTCCAATGGTGATGGGCGAAATCTCACTGGAGAAAATCCTCAACACCGGTCGTTTCGATTTCGAACAGGCCGCACAAGCGCCCGGATGGCTACAGGAATTGCGCGGTGAGCACGTCCCGGAAACACAGGAATACGGCATCGCCTCCACGGCGTACCGCGCCCGCCGGCCATTTCACCCACAACGCTTTTTCAGCTTCATTGATCGGCCTTGGCTGAACGGCAAGCTGCTGCGCTCCAAAGGCTTCTTCTGGCTCGCCAGCAAACCCACCGATGCCGGTAGCTGGTCGCAGGCCGGCGGCTTGATGCGGCATGGATTCGCCGGTCGCTGGTGGCGTTTCGTGCCAAAGAATCAATGGCCCGAGGATCAGGAAAGCGTCCAGACGATCATGGAAAATTGGACCCAAAGCGTAGGAGACTGCCGGCAGGAGCTGGTTTTCATCGGTCAAAACATAGATTTCCTACAACTGTCCGCCGAACTCGATGCCTGTCTGCTGACCGACGAAGAAATGGCAACGGGTGTAGAAGGCTGGCGCTTGCTGCCTGATCCATTCGGTCCTTGGCACGAAGAGGCCGCCTGATGCTCGCACTCAAAGATCAGCCGCTGCTTACCCGTCATCAGCACCAGGGCGTGACCCCGCAAACGTTGACGCGAATCCTGGAAGACCAGACCAATCTCGCCGTCTGGCAACGTCAGCTGCCCGTGCACATTGCCGATTTTGCGCAATTGGTGCTGTCACTCAACGAGCCCTTGGCCGAGTCGCTGTGTCTGGAATTGCCCGACGAAGATGCCGAACCGGATCTCGCCGGTCTGGCTGCAGGGCTGCGTGATCTGCAAGGTTTCGAAGGTTTCATGAGCGATCTTAAATGGCTGATCAGTGCCTTCGCCTGCCTGCTCGGTGCGCGGCGTATCGGCGTGCGTTTGCGTGTGCTGGACAAGGCCATGTGTCCGCGTTTCCACGTCGATCACGTGCCGGTGCGCTTGATCACTACTTACGCTGGCATTGGCAGCCAATGGCTTGAGGAGGGCGCGATGGATCGCCTGCAACTTGGCCAGGCCAATGCCGAACCGCAAGGTGCAGCGTCGATTCGCCAGCTCAACAGCGGCGACGTCGCGTTGCTCAAAGGCGAAAAATGGCACGGCAATGAAGGCTTCGGCCTGATCCATCGTTCGCCGCAACCGGCGCCCGGTGAGCGCCGTCTGCTGCTGACCCTCGACTGGCTCGGCTGAAATTCAGGGCTTGCGCCAGGCGCCCTGGCTCTGGCCTTCGCAATACGGCTTGAGATACGCCGCATCAGTGGCCACGCCGTAATAGTGGATATCCTGGCGATAGGGCATATTGGCGACTTGCGCGTTGCTGCACACGCCGAAAGCGCCGCTGGGGCACTGGTCGACGTATCGCACCTCGACCTTCTGCCCGGCCAGCGTCGGTTGGCAGAAGCCATCATTGAACAATTTCTGCGGAATCGTCCGGTTCTGCTGACAGACTTTGACGTCGAGCCGTTCGCCCTGTGTGTGCACCACGCAGGCCTGAGCCCACGCTTCACTCGACAGCAGCGCCAACAGCAACGACCATCCCGACCAGCGCATCTTCGATCTCCTCAATAACTGTCCGCAGAAAGTACCCGCCATGTTGCAGAACATTCCGACCCACGTCATCGCCGGCCCGTTGGGCGCCGGCAAGACCAGCCTGATTCGCCTGTTGCTGGCGCAACGGCCTGCGGACGAACGGTGGGCGGTGCTGATCAACGAGTTCGGCCAGATCGGTCTGGACGCCGCGTTGCTGACTCGCGACGACGATGGTATCGCACTGGGTGAGGTGGCCGGGGGCTGCCTGTGTTGCGTCAATGGCGCGCCATTCCAGATCGGCCTCGGCCGCCTGCTGCGCAAGGCCAGGCCAGATCGACTGTTTATCGAGCCATCCGGGCTGGGCCATCCGGCGCAGTTGCTCAAGCAATTGAACGAGGCGCCGTGGCTGGGCGTGCTGGCGGTTCAGCCCTGTGTGCTGGTTCTGGACGCTCAGGCATTGCACGCGGGTAGAGCCTTGCCGGACGCCCAGCAGCAAGCGTTGGCCAGCGCGGGTTTGCTGTTGTTGAACAAGGCGGAAGATCTCGATGAAGCGGTTCGAGAGAAAATCGCCAGCCAGTTGCCGCCCGTCAGGCTGATCTGGACGCAGCAAGCCCAGCTATCTCTGAGCGAGCTGCCGGGGCTGAAAGCAAAAGCAAACGAAGGCGCAGGTAACCTGCCGCTGCCCACTGGATTGGCACAGCTGCCAGCGGTCTGGGGAGATCCGGCCGAACCGATTTGCCTGAGTCAGGCGCAGGAGGGTGGGTGGAGCATCGGTTGGCGCTGGCATCCGCGGCAGGTATTTGATCAAGCACGCATCGCCTATTGGCTGAGCGCGCTGGACTGGAAGCGGGCGAAACTGGTTATCCACAGCACGGATGGCTGGGTTTCGGGCAATGCGCTGGAGCATGCCGAGCTGAGTTGGCAAGCCAGCGAATGGCGAAAAGACTCAAGAATCGAGCTGATCTTCGCCGAACCGCAGAACATCGAACAGCTGCAAGCCGGTTTGGCGGAATGCCGGATTCAGTGAGTCAGCTCAAGGCTTCCACTTGGTATGTTCCTGGCGCCACTGGCTCAACTCGATGACTTCGGCGCGAGGCTTGTGCACTTCGAGCACCGGCGGCGTGTCGTCGAACGGCGCCGGGTAGGGCGCCAGTTCAATCTGCGCACTGTGCGCGCCGAACTGGGTGACGGTGCCGTTATGGCGGCTTTCGCCGGTCACGGTGAACTCGAAGTTGTAGACCCGCGCCAGTCGTCGGCGACCGTTGGCATCCTTGATCAAACCGATTTTTTTCAGCGCGACGTTACCGTCCAGCAGCTCGACGCCGACATTGGTGCAATGCTGCTTGACCCGCTCCAGCGCGCGCTCGCGCAGGCCGTGGTTGTGCCATAGCCAGGCACCGGCAGCGGCGAACAGCATCAGCACGAAGATGTTTTCCAGGGTCAGCATCTACATCGAACTCCAAATGATGGCGTCAGCTTAACTGTCTCGCCGGTCTGTCGTACAGGCTGTGTTTCGTCGCATACTGCGCGGCTTGAATTTCAATCGTTTTACGGAATGACCCGAATGAAACGTACGCCTCATCTGCTCGCCATCCAGTCCCACGTGGTGTTTGGCCACGCCGGCAACAGCGCTGCGGTTTTTCCGATGCAGCGCGTCGGGGTCAACGTCTGGCCGCTCAATACCGTGCAGTTCTCCAACCACACCCAGTATGGTCAGTGGGCTGGTGAAGTGCTGGCGCCGCAGCAGATTCCCGAGCTGATCGAAGGCATCGCCGCGATTGGCGAGCTGGGCAACTGCGACGCGGTGCTCTCCGGCTACCTCGGCAGCGCCGCGCAGGGTCGGGCAATTCTCAGCGGCGTGGCGCGGATCAAAGCGGTCAATCCAAAGATGCTGTACCTGTGTGATCCGGTGATGGGCCATCCGGAGAAGGGCTGCAGTGTGCCGACGGAAGTCAGCGACTTTCTGCTCGATGAGGCTGCTGCTGTGGCGGACATCATGTGTCCGAACCAGTTGGAGCTGGACAGCTTTTCCGGGCGCAAGCCGCAGTCGTTGTTCGATTGCCTGGCGATGGCCCGTGCGCTGCTGGGGCGGGGGCCGAAAGCGGTGCTGGTCAAGCATCTGGATTACCCGGGCAAGCCGGCGGATGGTTTTGAAATGCTGCTGGTGACCGCCGAGGGCAGCTGGCATCTGCGCCGTCCGTTGCTGGCGTTTCCGCGTCAGCCAGTGGGCGTCGGCGATCTGACCTCTGGTCTGTTCCTGGCACGGGTGCTGCTGGGCGACAGCCTGCTGGCAGCGTTCGAATTCACCGCAGCGGCGGTGCATGAGGTCTTGCTGGAAACCCAGGCGTGCGCCAGTTATGAGCTGCAACTGGTGCGGGCGCAGGATCGCATTGCGCATCCGCGGGTGAAATTCGAGGCTACAGCGATCAGTCTCTGAGACCGGGTCGTCTTTATTCGCGAGCAGGCTCGCTCCCACAGGAAGAATGCATTCCAAATGTGGGAGCGAGCCTGCTCGCGAAAGCCATTTGTCAGGCAACATCAATCAAGGCTGATCAGGCGTCGCCCTTGATCTCCTGATAACGCTTCTCCAGCTCCTGACGAATCTGCCGGCGCTGCTGCGCCTGTATGAAGCGGCGTTTGTCTTCGCTGTTCTGCGGTTGCAGCGGCGGCACGGCGGCCGGCTTGCGCTGATCATCCACCGCGACCATGGTGAAGAAGCAGCTGTTGGTGTGGCGCACCGAGCGTTCGCGAATGTTTTCGGTGACGACTTTGATACCGACTTCCATCGACGTGTTGCCGGTGTAGTTGACCGAGGCCAGGAACGTCACCAGTTCGCCGACATGAATCGGCTCGCGGAAAATCACCTGATCCACCGAAAGCGTTACCACGTAGCGCCCGGCATAACGGCTGGCGCAAGCGTAGGCCACTTCGTCGAGGTATTTGAGCAGGGTGCCGCCGTGGACATTGCCAGAGAAGTTGGCCATGTCGGGGGTCATCAGTACCGTCATCGACAGCTGGGCGTTTCCGGGTTCCATAACGTTCTCACGGGTCAAGGCTGATGGCTGGAAGCGCCTCTGCGGGCGCTTGGTGGCTTTTCGAAAAGCACCGTTATCGGGACGCCGGGCGACACGCTGCCGTCACGCCGCTATCGATCTGTTTCCATATATTGCACCGGCTTCCAGAGCGAAGTCGCGGTGTTAACCTGCAAAAGCCCTGCCCACGGGCAATTCCTACATCAAAAAGCGGATTTTTACCCTGCTCGCGCAGAACGTTCTGACGTCTGTCCGCGCGCCTCGTCATCAAGGAGCCCACGCCATGCATGCCATCAGTTTTATTCAGGACCTGGCAGTGATCATGCTGGTCGCAGGCGTGGTGACCGTGCTGTTCCACCGTTTCAAGCAGCCTGTGGTACTCGGCTACATCGTTGCCGGCTTTATCATCGGCCCGCACACACCGCCGTTCGGCCTGATCCACGACGAAGAAACCATCAAGACCCTGGCCGAACTCGGGGTGATTTTCCTGATGTTCTGCCTCGGCCTGGAGTTCAGCCTGCGCAAGTTGTTCAAGGTCGGGGCGACGGCGTTCATTGCCGCGTTCCTCGAGATCATCCTGATGATCTGGATCGGCTACGAGATCGGCCGCTGGTTCGACTGGAGCACTATGGATTCGTTGTTCCTCGGAGCGATTCTGGCGATTTCCTCAACCACCATCATTGTCAAAGCGTTGAATGACCTGAAGATGAAAAACGAGCGCTTTGCGCAGTTGATCTTCGGCGTGCTGATTGTCGAGGACATCCTTGGCATCGGCATCATCGCGCTGCTGTCGAGCATCGCCGTCAGTGGCACCGTGAGTTCGGGGGAAGTGTTTTCCACGGTCGGCAAGCTGTCGCTGTTCATGATCGTCGCGCTGGTCATCGGCATCCTGTTGGTGCCGCGTTTGCTGGCTTATGTGGCGAAGTTCGAAAGCAACGAGATGCTGCTGATCACCGTGCTCGGCCTGTGTTTCGGCTTCTGCCTGCTGGTGGTCAAGCTCGAATACAGCATGGTGCTCGGCGCTTTCCTGATCGGCGCGATCATGGCCGAGTCTCGGCAATTGTTGAAGATCGAACGACTCGTCGAGCCGGTTCGCGACTTGTTCAGTGCGATCTTTTTTGTCGCGATCGGGCTGATGCTCGACCCGCAGATTCTCATCGAATACGCCTGGCCGATTGCGGTCATTACGGTGGCCGTGGTGCTCGGCAAGATGTTGTCCTGCGGCCTCGGTGCGTTTATTGCTGGCAACGACGGACGAACCTCGCTACGGGTCGGCATGGGGCTGTCACAGATTGGCGAATTTTCCTTCATCATCGCCGCGCTGGGCATGACCTTGCAGGTGACCAGCAACTTCCTCTACCCGGTCGCTGTAGCCGTTTCGGTGATCACCACACTGCTGACGCCGTATCTGATCCGCGCGGCGGACCCGCTGTCGATCAAACTCTCGGCGGCCGTGCCCAAGCGGCTCGGGCGGGTGCTCGGCATGTATGGTGAATGGTTGCGCAGTATTCAGCCGCAAGGGGAGGGCGCGCTGCTGGCGTCGATGATCCGGCGGATCCTGTTGCAGGTCGGGGTCAATCTGGCACTGGTGATTGCGATCTTCTTTGCCGGCGCATACTTCGCCGAGCGCATGTCGTTGTGGCTGCAGGACTGGATCAGCGATCCGAGCTGGCAGAAGGCACTGATCTGGGGCGGGGCGTTGCTGGTCTCGCTACCATTTCTGATCGCGGCTTATCGCAAGCTCAAGGCGCTGTCGATGCTGCTGGCGGAGATGGGCGTCAAGCCGGAGATGGCCGGTCGTCACACACAGCGAGTGCGCCGGGTGATCGCCGAAGTGATCCCGATTCTCTCGCTGCTGGTGATTTTCCTGCTGTTGGCAGCCTTGTCGGCCAGTATCCTGCCGACCAACAAGCTGCTGGTGCTGATCGCCGTCGTGGCGGCCGCCGTAGCGGCGCTGCTGTGGCGCTGGTTCATCCGCGTGCATACGCGCATGCAGGTGGCGCTGCTGGAAACCCTCGACAACCACAAGGAGTCGTCGGGGCATTGACCCTCAGGGGCGTCTGGCGGCTCAGCTTTCCAGCCAGACGTCCCGCGCCCAGTGCCACACCGATTCCCATGATTCTTCGGTGATCAGCTCTTCTTCGCCGGACCACAGCACCACGGTGCCGTCTTCTTCAACGCAGTAGTAATTGTCGCCGTCCTGGCAGATCGGAATCAGGTCGCGCGGCACGCCGGCGTCCCAGGCATTGGCGGCAACGTCCGGCAGGTAAGTGTGCGATTGCGGGTCGGTGACGGTTACCGGCTCGAGGCTGCCATAGACCACGTCGCTGACGGTCAGCAAAAACTCTTTGAAGACGAACGGAATGTTGATGAAGAGTTCTTCTTCGATCTCCACCAATTGGTCTTCGTCAGGCAATTCCAATGGAACCGGCACGGGTTCGTTGGCTTCGCGCAGTTGTTCGATGATTTCTTCCACGTCCGGGATCCTCTTGCTTGAATGGCGCGGTTTATATGGGCCGGTTTATACAGTAGCTCGCTATAGATGCAACCGTGAAATGAAAAACCCCGGCCGAGGCCGGGGTTCTGTTACCGCAAGTGAAGCGCAGCAGGGATCAGCCGTTCTGGCGGATACCGGCGACCAGCCAAGGCTGGTTGTCGCCCTGCGGACGTTCCATGTTCCAGCTTTCGCTGAACACTTCGCCCTGGTCGAAACGCGAGGTTTTCGACACGCCGGTGAAGGTCAGGGTGGCGATGGTCTTGTCGGCACGATCGTCGACGCCGTCCAGTTGCACCTGCAGGTTGTCGATGTAGGTCGACTGGAAGCCGTCGCCCAGATCCGCACGCTCACGCTTGAGGAACTCAAGCATTTGCGGGGTCACGAACTCGGCGATCTTGTCCATTTCGTTGGCGTCCCAGTGCTGCTGCAGCGACTGGAAGTGGCTGCGCGCAGCTTCAAGGAAGCGCTGTTCGTTGAACCAGGCCGGTGCATTGATCACTGGACGGGCGGCAACCGGAGCAGCCGAACCACCGAAGATCGAACCCATGGCGGCAGGCTTCTGCTCGAACACTTCACGCTGCATCGGCGCGCCGGCCGGAGCGAATTGCTCCTGCTGCTTGCGACGACGGGCGGCGATGAAGCGGAAGATCACGAACGCGATCAGGGCCATGATCAGGATGTCGAAGATCTGCATGCCCTGGAAGCCGTCGCCCATGAACATCGATGCGAGCAGGCCACCGGCGGCAATACCCGCCAGTGGGCCGAGCCAGCGCGAAGCACCGCCGGCCTTGGCCGCGGCGCCAGCAGCACCGGCAGCGCCAGCGGTCGCTGCTGCGCCGCCCACGCCAGGAGAAGAAGGAGCCATCTGGCTGGTCTGGTGCGTCGGCGCAGCGCCGGCGCTTTTGCCACCACCAAAGCGCTTGGCGTTGGCGTCGAGGCTCATCGTCAGGCCGATGCACAACGCCATGGCGATGCTAAGAAAACGTTTCATAAAGGGTATTCCCGTTTTGTGGAGACACGCGCGCCATGTTGCACAGCTGAAGTGTTACTGGCTAGCGAGAGAGTGTTTCGGGCTTTTGCCTGACAGGTCGCGTTCAGCTTGGCGAGGCAATCAGCCGATGTACTTTTGTCTGTAGGAAAAGGCGATAGGTTCAGAGAGATATGGGCCTCTTGTAGGAGTGAGCCTGCTCGCGATGAGGGTGTGTCAGCTACACATTGGTGACTGACAGACCGCTGTCGCGAGCAGGCTCACTCCTACACAAAAGCAATCGAGCCAGGCGTTAGATGGCCTCGAGCTTGGCATAACCGAGCATCAGCCACTTGCTGCCTTCGCTGAAGTTCACCTGCACCCGGGCCTGGGCGCCGGAACCTTCGAAGTTGAGGATCACCCCTTCGCCGAAGATCGAATGGCGCACGGCCTGGCCGAGGACAAAACCGGTTTCCGGTATCTCGCTGCCGCTGAACAGATTGCTGCCGCTCATCGACTGGTTGCCGCCGAACGGACGGCTGACGCTGTTGGACAGGCGCACTTCCTGAATCAGGCCTTTGGGCACTTCGCGGACGAAACGCGACACCTTGTTGTAGGTTTCGCTGCCGTACAGGCGCCGGGTTTCCGCGTAGGTCATCACCAGATTCTGCATCGCCCGGGTGATACCTACGTAAGCCAGACGCCGTTCTTCCTCGAGACGCCCCGGTTCTTCGAGGCTCATCTTGTGCGGGAACAGGCCTTCCTCCATGCCCACCAGGAACACGTAAGGGAATTCCAGGCCTTTGGCGCTGTGCAGGGTCATCAGCTGAACGCTGTCTTCGTGCTCGTCGGCCTGAGTGTCGCCGGCCTCCAGCGATGCGTGGCCGAGGAACGCCGCCAGTGGCGTCAGTTCTTCGTCCTCTTCGGTGTTTTCGAAGTTGCGCGCGGCGCTGACCAGTTCCTCAAGGTTTTCCACCCGGGCCTGACCTTTTTCGCCTTTTTCCGCTTCGTGATAGGCGATGAGGCCGGACTGCTCGATGACGGTTTGCGTCATCAGGTGCAGCGGCATCTCGGCGCATTTGGCGGCGAGGTTCTCGATCAGTTCGATAAACGCACCGAGCGCACTGGCGGCGCGACCGGTCAGGCCTTTGTTGGCAACCAGTTGGCGCATCGCTTCCCACATCGACACATCGCTGTGTCGCGCATGCTCGCGGATCGCTTCGACGGTTTTCTCGCCGATGCCGCGGGCCGGCACGTTGATCACCCGCTCCAGCGCCGCATCGTTGCCGCGACCTTCAAGCAAACGCAGATAGGCCATGGCGTTCTTGATTTCGGCGCGTTCGAAGAAGCGCTGTCCGCCATAGATGCGGTACGGGATGCGCTCGCGCAGCAGGGCTTCTTCAAGCACCCGCGACTGGGCGTTGGAGCGGTACAGAATGGCGATATCGCTACGGGCCAGACCGGTTTTCAGCGCGCTTTCGATGGTTTCCACCACGTAACGCGCTTCGTCGTGTTCGTTGAACGCGGCGTACAGATTGATCGCTTCGCCGTCGCCACCGTCGGTCCACAGCTCTTTACCGAGACGCCCGGTGTTGTTGGCGATCAGCGCGTTGGCGGCTTTGAGGATGCCAGCGGTGGAGCGGTAGTTCTGCTCCAGGCGAATCGTCTCGGAATCCGGGAAGTCGGAAGAGTACTGATGAATGTTTTCGATCTTCGCGCCGCGCCAGCCGTAAATCGACTGGTCGTCGTCGCCGACCACCATCAGGCTGTCGCCGCCCTTGCCGAGCAGGCGCAACCAGGCGTACTGCACGGCGTTGGTGTCCTGGAACTCGTCGACCAGAATATGCCGGAAGCGCTTTTGGTAGTGCGCCAGCAGGCCCGGGTGATCACGCCACAGGTCGAGGGCGCGCAGCAGCAGTTCGGAGAAATCGATCACGCCGGCCCGCAGGCACGCTGCCTCGTAGGCTTCGTAGATGCCGCGCATGGTGGCGAGGAACAGGTCGCCGCTGGCCTGAATGTGTTGCGGCCGCAGACCTTCGTCTTTCTGGCCGTTGATGAACCACTGCGCCTGTCGCGCCGGCCAGCGTTGCTCGTCCAGGCCCAGCTCGCGGATCACCCGCTTGACCAGACGCTGCTGGTCATCGCTGTCGAGAATCTGGAAGGTCTGGCTCAGGCCCGCTTCCTGCCAATGCGCCCGCAGCAAGCGGTGCGCGAGGCCGTGGAAGGTGCCGACCCACATGCCGGCCGGGTTGATGCCCAGCAACTGCTCGATGCGATGGCGCATCTCGGCAGCGGCCTTGTTGGTGAAGGTCACCGACAGGATGGAGTGGGGTGAGGCGTTTTCGACCTGGATCAACCAGGCGATACGGTGCACCAGTACTCGGGTTTTACCGGAACCGGCGCCGGCCAGGACCAACTGACGGCCAACGGGGGCCGCTACGGCCTGGCGTTGGGCATCGTTGAGGGAGTTCAGCAGAAGGGAGAGATCATCGCGCATCGGGGCATTCTAGGGTGCGCCGCAGGCCCGGGCAAACCGCGTGTTGCATTAGCCGATGAAAGTGCTGCCGATGACGACCGGTCGGTCATTGGCTGCAGGCTTCGGCCCGTCTCGCTTGAGGGCTTGCCTCCATGCGCAAGCGGCGGAAAAAATCCCTGAAATTGTGATCCGCGGCAGTTTGGCAACGGGATCGGCTTGTGTATGCTCCGTGCACGTTTCGGGCGCACGCCCTCCTTATAAGAACAAGAACGTTGCCCATGACCCTCAGCGCCGAACTGTCGGGCCCCTCCGTGGAGCCCCGGCTAATCCGCAAGCACTATGCCGTCGAAATGGCGGTGGAGCGCACGCGTCTGCTGTATCAGGGCTCGTTGTTGCCCACGCTGTTCATGTTGATTAACGGTCTGGTCTGCGCCGCCCTGCTCTGGAGCCCGCAGCGCTACTTCGTGGTCAGCGTCTGGCTGGTCTGGCTGCTGTCGCTGGTCGCGCTGCGGGTGATTCAGGTGGCCGCGTTCGATTCGGCGATTCCCGATCGCCAGGCCCAGCCGATCTGGTTCCGCATGTTCCTGCTCGGTTCGACCATGACCGGCCTGACCCTGGCCGGCGCCGGCATTGCGCTGGTGCCCGCCGACAATTTCATTCAGCAAGCCTGGGTGTTCGGCCTGATCGGCGCGGCGACGCTGTCGGCCAGTGTCGCGTACGCGGTGAGCCTGCCGGCGTTCCTCTCGTTTACCTTGCCGTGCCTGCTGCCAGCGATCGGCTACCTGTTCTGGGGCGGCGACGATCAGGCCCGGGGCTGGGGCTGGCTGGGGCTGATCCTGCTCGGTTCGTTGAGCGTGGTGGCGTGGCAGGTCAATCGGCTGATTGATCGCGGCTTGCTCCGGCGTTTTCAGAATCAGCACCTGATCGAGCATTTGCAGCAAGCACAAACGCGCAGCGAACAACTCAATCAGGAGCTGGGCAAAGAGATCGAACAGCGCCGCTGTGCCGAAGCGCAATTGCGTGAAGCACAGGTTGATCTTGAAAATCGCGTGGCCCAGCGCAGCCGCGAACTGGATGCGGCCAATCAGGCCCTGAGCAAAAGCGAAGCGCGCCTGGCGCTGGCGCTCAAGGCCAGTGAGCTCGGGCTGTGGGACTGGAACCTGCAGACCGACGAAGTCCATCACACGCAGATTCAGGAACTGTTCGGCCTCGCCCCGGAATACGTCACCGCGCTGCTGCGCGACCTCAAGCCGCGACTGCACCCCGAAGACGTGCCGTCACTCAAGTTCGCCCTGGTCGAGCATTTGAAAGGGCGCACCGAGGATTATCAGGTCGAATATCGCCTGCGCCACGGCGACGGCCACTGGGTGTGGATCGAGGACCGTGGTCGCGCCGTGGAGCGCAGCGCCAGCGGCCGGGTGATCCGCATGGTCGGCACCCGCCGCGATATCAGCGCCAGCAAAAACCTCGAAGAGCAGCAGCGGTTGGCGGCGACGGTGTTCGAAGCAGCCAGCGAAGGCATCGTGATTCTCGACCCGGACTACGCGCTGATTGCGATCAACCAGGCGTTCAGCCGTGTCAGCGGTTACGAGATCGACGACATGCTTGGGCGCAACGTCGTCGAGTTGCCGTGCAGCCGCGATGCCCGTCGTCACTACGTGGCGATCCGTCATGCGCTGGAGCAGTACGGCAGTTGGCAGGGTGAGCTGGTGGAAACCCGCAAGAATGGAGAGCTGTATCCGCAGTGGCTGCAGCTCAATGCGGTGCGCGACACCCGCGGCAATGTCAGCCATATCGTCGGCTTCTTCGCCGATCTCTCGGCGCGGCGGGCATCGGAAGAGCGCATGCGCTATCTGACCCATTACGACGAGCTCACCGGCCTGGCCAACCGTGCACTGTTCCGCGAGCGTCTGCACGAAGCCCATCAGCGGGTGCGGCAGGGCGGGCGCCGCAGTCTGGCGTTGCTGCACATCAATCTTGATCGCTTCAAATTGCTCAATGACAGCCTCGGCCATGAAGTCGCCGATCAGCTGCTGCAGAAGATGGCGCGGCGGCTGGTCAATGCCTTGCCGGAAGCCGATACCATTGCGCGCCTGTCCGGTGACGAATTTGCCGTGCTGTTCGATGCCTACGGCAATCTGTCGAGCCTGGCGCGGGTGGCGACGCGGTTGTCGGCCAAGCTGCGTTTGCCGCTGAGTGTCGACGGGCATGAACTGGTGGTCAGCGCTTCCATGGGCATCAGCCTGTTGCCGGACAATGCGCGGGAGATTTCAGCGCTGGTCAGCCAGGCGAACATGGCCATGCAGCACGCCAAACATCTGGGCGGCAACAATTTCCAGTTCTTCACCGACAGCTTGCAGGCCAGCACACTCGAACGCTTGCAGCTGGAAAACCACTTGCGCAGGGCCATTGAGGAACGGCAACTCACCGTATTCTACCAACCGAAACTGTGCCTGCAGAGCGGTCGCCTGAATGCCGCTGAAGCGCTGGTGCGCTGGGATCATCCGAGCATGGGCCAGGTGCCGCCGGCGGATTTCATTGGCCTCGCCGAGGAGACCGGTCTGATCGGGCCGATCGGTGAATTCGTTTTGCGTCAGGCGTGCTGGCAGGCGTGCGAATGGCAGCGCCAGGGCCTGGCGCCGATCCGCGTGTCGGTGAACCTGTCGGTGCATCAGCTGCGCCAGGGCAAGCTGGTCAGTCTGGTGCGGCAGGTGCTGGAAGAAACCGGGCTGGCGCCGCACTGCCTTGAGCTCGAATTGACCGAAAGCCATTTGCTCGACAGCGTCGAACACATCATTGCGACGTTCCAGCAACTGCGCGATCTGGGGGTGAAACTGGCGATCGATGATTTCGGTACCGGTTATTCCTCGTTGAGTTACCTCAAGCGCATTCCGGTGGATTACGTGAAGATCGATCAGGCGTTCATTCGCGGCTTGAGCGTCGGCAGTGCGGACGCTGCGATCACTCGCGCGATCATCGCCATGGCTCACGGGCTGGCGCTGAAAGTCGTGGCAGAGGGCGTTGAGCGGCAGGATCAGCTGGAATTTCTGCGCGTGGAGCGTTGCGACGAGGTGCAGGGTTATCTGATCAGCCGGCCGGTGGACGCTGCCAGTCTGGCCGGGCTTTTGCGCGATCAGGGAAATCCGCAGTAAGGGCTACATACAGCTCAGCGTGCCTGATGCCGGGACATCGAGTTACGCTTTGAGCAGGCAAAATGCCCATTCATGTAGTATAACTACAAGCTTGCTACATCCTTGCCCACAAGAAGAGTCCAGCCCCTTGAATCTGCTGCAACACATCGCCCAGTCACGTCACCTGTTACGCAAGTCGGAGCTCAAGGTCGCCGACCACGTGCTGCTTGACCCTGCGGCAGTGATGCACAGTTCCATGGCCGACCTGGCTCACAGCGTCGGTATCAGCGAGCCGACCATCGTGCGCTTCTGCCGCGCGATCGGTTGTTCCGGCTTTCAGGATCTCAAACTGAAACTGGCGCAAAGCCTGGCCGCCGGCGCCAGCTTCGGCCAGTTCGCGATCCACGAAGATGACTCCGTCGCCGACTACAGCCTGAAGATTTTCGACACCACGCTGCACACCCTGATGGAAGTGCGCGAGAAGCTCGACCCGGTGGAGTTGCAGCGCGCAGTGACGCTGATGTCCCAAGCGCAGCGTGTCGAGTTCTACGGCTTCGGTGCTTCCGGTGCGGTGGCAGCGGATGCACAGCACAAGTTCTTCCGTTTGTTGTTGACCGCGGCGGCGTATTCCGACCCGCACATGCAGGCGATGTCAGCGGTGACGCTGAAGCCCACCGATGTGGCGATCTGTATTTCCCAGTCGGGGCGTTCAAAGGATTTGTTGATCACCGCAAACCTTGTTCGCGAGAGCGGGGCATCGCTGATCACACTGTGCCCGAGCCAGACGCCATTGGCGGAGTTGTCGACGGTGAACCTCGCGATCGATGTACATGAAGACACCGAAATCTATACACCACTGACTTCGCGTATCGCCCACCTGGTGGTGATCGACGTTCTGGCAATGGGCGTGGCCATGGCGCGCGGGCCGAGTCTGGTCAATCACCTCAAGAGCGTGAAGCGCAGTCTGCGCAGCTTGCGTTTGTCTCCAAAAGCCGTGAAAGCCCTGGATGATTGAGCAAGGTCGTTCCGACCTTGTTCGCGAGCAGGCTCGCTCCCACAGGGGATCTCCTGAGAACATAAATTCTGGGTCATAGCGGGATCAAATGTGGGAGCGAGCCTGCTCGCGAAAGCGTCTTCAACAACAGCACATCCCTGCGCACATTTCATCACATTGTCATCCCGGCGCAGCCAAACCGTCATCCCCCACGCCTATCGTGAAACTCCCGTACTCGCCCTGGGAGACTCGAAATGGCTCAGCCCTACGAAGAACGCAACAGCGCCGCGAAAACCCGTCGTCAACAGGAAGATCAGCGCCGCATGGAATTTCGCCGCGCAATTGAAGATCGCTTCGAACTTCGCCAGCTTCAGGCCGAGATCGGCGATTTTCCCGAGATCACTCACTGGCAGGCAGCGCCCGCAGCTTCCCGTCGAAACGCTCAACCAACGCAATAATCTGCGCCCGTTCGCTGCGGATAAACGCCAGGAAGGCGTGCGCCACCGGTGACAGCCGTTTGGCTTTGGCCTGCACCAGACACCAGCTGCGCATCAGCGGCAACTCTTCGACCGGCAGCTCGACCAGGCCGCCGGTCGCCAGCTCCAGGTTCAGGGCGTGGCGCGTCAACAGCGCCAGGCCCAGACCCGCCAACACGCATTCGCGCTGGGCTTCGGCGGACGCCACTTCCTGGGTCTGGGTGAAGTGCACGCGCTTTTCCTTGAAGTATTCCTCGCAGGCCAGACGCGTGCCCGAGCCTGGCTCGCGGATCAGCAGCGTATACGGCTCGAGATCCTGCAAGCGCAACGGGCCCATGTGCGCCAGCGGGTGATCCGGGCGCGCCACGGCGACAATCGGATTGTTCAGAAACGGCAGAAACTCCAGGCCCATGTCCTGCGGCACCATCGACATGATCACCAGATCATCGCGGTTGTCCGAGAGACGGCGAATGACTTGGCCACGGTTGACCACGGTCAGCTGCAAATTGACTTCCGGATGCTGGCGCTTGAACGCAGCGAACAGGTGCGGCACAAAATATTTGGCGCTCGATTCCACTGCCAGTTTCAGTTGGCCCTGCAGTGATCCCTGCATGTCCGACAGTTGCATATCGAGGTTTTCCAGGCGCCCGAAAATGTCGCGACTGGCACGTTGAAGCGCTTCCGCCGCCTCGGTCATGTAGAGTTTTTTGCCGACATAATCGAATAGCGGCTGGCCGATCAGCTCTTCAAGCTGACGAATCTGTAGGCTGACGGCCGGTTGTGTGAGGGACATTTCCTCGGCGGCGCGGCTGTAGGAGCGCAGATCGCACACTTCATTGAAGATTTGCAGTTGACGCAAGGTCATACGCATCAATGACTTACGCATATTATTCGGGCTCGGTTGGCGGTCGGATATTTCGACTATAAGTGTTTACTTATGCATGACCCAATTATTATTCATTTTTGTTAATCCCTTGGCAGCGCTAGTGTGGACCTGCGACCGAATTGAAACATTTGGTCACGCGTCGACCTGGGTCTAGCAGGTCGTGGTGCCACCGGCTCAAGGGAACCTCCAAGTGATAAAAAAGATCCTGATCGCCAACCGTGGTGAGATTGCCGTACGAATCGTACGAGCCTGCGCCGAAATGGGCATTCGCTCGGTTGCGATTTTCTCCGATGCCGATCGTCATGCCTTGCATGTGAAGCGTGCGGACGAGGCCCACAGCGTCGGAGCCGAGCCGCTGGCCGGCTACCTGAACCCGCGCAAGCTGGTGAACCTGGCGGTGGAAACCGGCTGCGATGCGCTGCACCCCGGCTACGGTTTTCTTTCGGAAAACGCCGAGCTGGCGGAGATCTGCGCCGAGCGCGGCATCAAATTCATCGGCCCTTCGGCGGAAGTCATCCGGCGCATGGGCGACAAGACCGAAGCGCGGCGCAGCATGATCAAGGCCGGCGTACCGGTGACGCCCGGTACCGAGGGCAACGTCTCCGGCATCGAAGAAGCCTTGGTTGAGGGTGACCGCATCGGTTACCCGGTAATGCTCAAGGCCACCTCCGGTGGTGGCGGTCGCGGTATCCGTCGCTGCAACAGCCGCGAAGAACTCGAACAGAACTTCCCCCGGGTCATCTCCGAAGCCACCAAGGCGTTCGGTTCGGCGGAAGTGTTCCTGGAAAAATGCATCGTCAATCCCAAGCACATCGAAGCGCAGATCCTCGGCGACAGCTTCGGCAACGTCGTGCACCTGTTCGAGCGTGACTGCTCGATCCAGCGCCGCAACCAGAAGCTGATCGAGATCGCGCCGAGCCCGCAACTGACCCCGGAACAGCGCGCCTACATCGGCGACCTGTCGGTGCGTGCGGCCAAAGCCGTGGGTTACGAGAACGCCGGCACCGTGGAGTTTCTGCTCGCCGAGGGCGAGGTGTACTTCATGGAAATGAATACTCGGGTGCAGGTGGAACACACCATCACCGAAGAAATCACTGGCATCGACATCGTCCGCGAACAGATTCGCATCGCTTCCGGCCTGCCGCTGTCGGTGAAGCAGGAAGACATCCAGCACCGTGGCTTTGCATTGCAGTTCCGTATCAACGCCGAAGACCCGAAGAACAACTTCCTGCCGAGCTTCGGCAAGATCACCCGTTACTACGCCCCCGGCGGCCCGGGCGTGCGCACCGACACGGCGATCTACACCGGCTACACCATTCCGCCGTTCTACGATTCGATGTGCCTGAAACTGGTGGTCTGGGCGCTGACCTGGGAAGAGGCGATGGACCGGGGCCTGCGCGCCCTCGACGACATGCGTCTGCAGGGCGTGAAGACCACCGCCGCGTACTACCAGGAAATTCTGCGTAACCCGGAATTCCGTAGCGGCCAGTTCAACACCAGCTTCGTTGAAAGCCACCCGGAACTGACCAACTACTCGATCAAGCGCAAACCCGAAGAGCTGGCCCTGGCCATCGCCGCCGCCATCGCCGCCCACGCAGGCCTATGAATGAAGCAGCTGCGAGCTTTCAGCTGCAAGCGGCAAGTAAAAGCAGATTGGCTTTTTCTTGCAGCTCGTAGCTTGAAGTTCGCCGCTATGAGGAGATACCAATGACTAAGAAGATCTTCGTTACCGACACCATCCTGCGCGACGCTCACCAATCGCTGCTCGCCACCCGCATGCGCACCGAAGACATGCTGCCGATCTGCGACAAGCTCGACAAGGTCGGCTACTGGTCGCTGGAGTGCTGGGGCGGCGCGACGTTCGACGCCTGCGTGCGCTTCCTCAAGGAAGACCCGTGGGAGCGCCTGCGCCAACTGCGCGCCGCACTACCCAATACCCGCCTGCAAATGCTCTTGCGCGGGCAGAATCTGCTCGGCTATCGCCATTACAGCGACGACGTGGTCAAAGCCTTCGTCGCCAAAGCAGCGGTGAACGGCATCGACGTGTTCCGCATCTTCGATGCCATGAACGATGTGCGTAATCTGCGTGTCGCCATCGAAGCGGTGAAAGCTGCCGGCAAACATGCGCAAGGCACCATCGCCTATACCACCAGCCCGGCGCACACCATCGACGCTTTCGTCACCCAGGCCAAGCAAATGGAGTCCATGGGTTGCGACTCGGTGGCGATCAAGGACATGGCCGGTCTGCTCACGCCATACGCCACCGGTGAACTGGTGCGCGCGTTGAAAGCCGAGCAGTCGCTGCCGGTGTTCATCCATTCCCACGACACCGCTGGCCTGGCCGCCATGTGCCAGCTCAAGGCGATCGAAAACGGTGCCGATCACATCGATACCGCAATCTCCAGCTTCGCCTCGGGCACCAGCCACCCGGGTACCGAGTCGATGGTTGCCGCGCTCAAAGGCACCGAGTACGACACCGGCCTGAACCTCGAACTGCTGCAGGAAATCGGCCTGTACTTCTATGCGGTGCGCAAGAAGTACCACCAGTTCGAAAGCGAATTCACCGCCGTCGACACTCGTGTGCAGGTCAATCAGGTACCGGGCGGGATGATTTCCAACCTCGCCAACCAGTTGAAAGAGCAGGGCGCTCTGAACCGCATGGGCGAAGTGCTCGCAGAAATCCCGCGCGTACGTGAAGACCTGGGCTTCCCGCCGCTGGTGACTCCGACCTCGCAAATCGTCGGCACCCAGGCATTTTTCAACGTACTGGCCGGCGAGCGCTACAAGACCATCACCAACGAAGTGAAGCTGTATCTGCAGGGCGGCTATGGCAAGGCGCCGGGCGTGGTCAATGAAAAGCTGCGGCGTCAGGCGATCGGCAGCGAAGACGTCATCGACGTGCGCCCGGCCGATCTGCTTAAACCGGAAATGACCAAGTTGCGTGCCGATATCGGCGCACTGGCCAAGTCCGAAGAGGACGTACTGACCTTCGCCATGTTCCCCGACATCGGCCGCAAGTTCCTCGAAGAACGCGCCGCCGGCACTCTTACGCCGGAAGTGCTGTTGCCGATCCCGGAAGCAGGTGCCGTTGCTTCGGCAGGCGGCGAGGGCGTGCCGACCGAGTTCGTCATCGACGTCCACGGCGAAACCTACCGCGTCGATATCGCCGGTGTCGGCGTCAAGGCCGAAGGCAAGCGCCACTTCTATCTGTCCATCGATGGCATGCCGGAAGAAGTGGTGTTCGAACCGCTCAACGAGTTCGTCGGCGGTGGCAGCAGCAAACGCAAACAGGCCTCGGCGCCAGGCCACGTCAGCACCACCATGCCCGGCAACATCGTCGATGTGCTGGTCAAGGAAGGCGACACCGTCAAGGCTGGCCAGGCGGTACTGATCACCGAAGCGATGAAGATGGAAACCGAAGTCCAGGCTGCCATTGCCGGCAAGGTCACTGCGATTCATGTGGCCAAGGGCGATCGGGTCAACCCGGGCGAAATCCTCGTCGAGATCGAAGGCTGAGATAACAGTCGCGATCCAACGCTTTAAACCTCGGGGGAGCAGGTGCTCCCCTTTTTTTTGCCTGTGATTTTCGATATTTCTCAGCTCGCTTGAGGAGCCGATGTGGGAGCGAGCCTGCTCGCGAATGCGTCGGACCAGCCAACATCATCTGCAAGTGATCCACCGCTATCGCGAGCAGGCTCACTCCTACATCGGGAGCGTGCTTAATCCATCAGAACGCCATGCGCCATTGACCCGCTACGCCATACGTTCGGCTGTCGTTGCCCAGCTCACCCGTCAAGCCCACGCCCAGCGTGTGCGTCGCTGAAATACCAAGATCGACCCCCGCATCCACCGACAAAGCGTTCCTATCCAGTGCCGCGCCGGTCACTTCGAAACGCTTGCCCCCCTTGAGCAGTTGTTGGCGAGTGTCGCTGTCGATCTCGCCGAAGGTATGTTTCCAGCCGGCGCTCAATCGCGGGGTCAAATGCATGCCGTTATCCAGCGTGTTGACCTGCGCAACCCGCAGACCGAAGTTGCTGCTGAAGTTGTCGCGGGTCTGGCCGTAGACTTTCAATGCCGCGTCGCCTCCTTTTTCGTTGTAGCTGTCGCGCTGATAACGCTGATAGCCGAGGCTGGCGAAGGGTTCGAGGGTCACGTTGTTGCGGCCCAGGTTGAACCCGGCCTCGGCAAACGCTTGCTGAGTATTGGCGTCGTAGTTGCCCTTGAGCCGATCGCTGAAACCCTTGAACGCGACCCGCCGTGTGCTGCTGCCGTCATGGCTGGCGTAGGTAGCGCCGAGACGCAGCGATAGCGGGCCATCCTGACGCACGGCGTAGGCGCCGAGGTGCCAGCTGTCGAGGTCGCCGTCGTACTGGCGGGCATCGAGTTTCGTCTGCGATTTGCCGCCGAGCAGGCCGACATGCCAGTGCTCGTCGAGTCGCCAGTCAGCGCCTATGACCAGCCCTTGAGTGGCATGTTGAAGGATGCCGTCGGCGTCGCGGTCAATCTTGCCGCCGTGGCCCAATGCCTGAAACCACACCCGCCCGGAGCCTTCGCTGCCCGAGGCCTGATGAGTTGAACTGCGCGAGCCGTCAGTAGAGCCGGAACGGTTGTCCAGTTGGCGCATCGCCGAGAGCATGCTCGCACTGACCGGCGTGACACTGCTCAGTGTGGCTTTGGCGAGATTGGCATTGCTGCCGGCGGCGAGTTGATCGAGCGCGATCGGAGCCGTGGCTTTGTCACTGATCAGCAGCGCGGCGACGGCGGTGTTGATGGGCTTTGCAGGCTCGGACGCGGGCTGTGCGGTGGTTTGTGCAGTTACGATTTCGTTGGGTATCGATGATTCCACCGATGCGGAGTCTTCAATCAAGGTCGCAACTGAGGTCAGGGCAGGGGCTGGAGCTGCGATCACCGCTGTCATTGAAGCTGGAGCGGGCGTTGTCGCGATCGGTACAGTGGGAGAAGTCGGCTGCTCTGGCTCGATAATACTGCCTGCAAGTTCGCCTGCATTTTCTGTAAGAGCGAGGCTTTGAAGCGGTTCACCATTGCGAGCGTAAGTCAGTCCAACCGACTTCTTGTTGTATTGAGCTGTGGCGGTCATATAGGCCAGATCGTTCTCTATCCTGCCGAATTCGCCTTTTACCTCTCGGGCCTCAATGATTTTGTATTGGCTGCTCTGCGGATATTCACCGGGAGCCGAAACAATCTTCAGGGTGGCACCTTCGAGTTGGGCTGTACCATCGACCTTGATCGTCTGACCACCAGCGGGAGTGACCTCGTAAGCCAATTCGGCACCAGGCGCCAAGTGCAAATTACCTTTCACTCGCGGTGCGCCAAGCGCTGCATTGACGGTGAGCAGTCCACCCACCTCAAGATTTCCCACCGTGCCTTTACCGGCGAAACTGCCGCCATTCTGGATATACACATCACCCTTGATGCTGCCAAGGTTGGTCAGTGCCCCACCGCTGTTGACCAGAACGCCTTCATGAAAATCACCCTTTGAGCTCAGCGTCCAGTTGCCTTGGGCGACGAATAACCCATTGAAGTTGCGCGTGTCGTTCAACGTGCCGCCATTCGCAGCATTCAGGAACAACACATTATCGCCCTTGCCGCCATCCAGCCGACCCGTGAAGCTTGCGCCGTCGGTTAGGGTAATCAGGTCGTTGACGTCAGTCCCTTTGAACAAGGTTTCCGGTGTCGTAAAGGTTATCGGTACCGTGCTCGCGTCGGTGAGAAAACCCTTTAGCCGTTCCATCGCCTGTTGCTTGGGGTTGGTTTCGGGCTGCTCCGTCGTTTCCATGCTTGGGGGCTGCTCTATTGCTTCAGTGGATTGCTCGGCGTTAGCCAGCGCTACGCCACCCATTGCCAATGAAATAGCCAGAGCCAAGTGTTTTGGTGCGAATAGGTTTTGAGTGGGCATCAAGTTCGACCTCCTTATCGAGAAGACCCAACTCTATTGCTGCCCGAAAAAAACCGATGTCGGCCGCTTCCCGCATCTACGCAGGCGACATCGGATGGCTCTGTAGAAAAACTCTCAGCGGGCTGGGCAAACGACGCTTTTGCGCAGCGTCATCCGTTCTTTTTCCTACGGCTTTCTACTAATAACGACTTTTTATCAGCGTGACCTCAGTCGCGTATCTGCATTATTTTGCATCCATAAATCCGATCGCAAGAGTTAATCTGCATTTTGTTGCAGATTTTGCGGTGCATGGGCTTATTTGAATGCACTATATTGCATGCGTAAGAGATCCTTCCTCGTTGAAATGCATTGAAATGCACATGGAATCAACATGTACAACCTGACAATCCAGATCTTCACCGCCGGGCAATGGCACGACGCGATGATTCTTGACTTCGATGATCCGGAAAAAGGCTTCGAAAGCCGCTGCAGTTTTGGCTATGAAGCGGACTATCTGGTGGAAAACATCGAGTTGATCGGGTCGGCTTTTTCCCAAGCCGTGAGTGCCCTGTATCCGCTGGATTGGGAAGGTCGGCGCGCGAAGACACCAGCCTTTGTCCACGACATCGCACCGGCAGGCGCAGCCAAGCGGTTTCTGCTCGCCCGCCTGGGTCAGGAAAGACCCGCCGAGATCAGTGCCGATCTGTTTCTGCTGGGTCGCAGTACACCGGCTCCCATTGGCAACATGCGAATAAAGGAATCGGCGGAAGCAGTCGATGAGAGGAAGCCGATCGGATTCAAGCGCGAGGAGGTCATTAGCCGCGACAACCGCTTTCTTGAATATGTCTACGAGCTGGGCGCGGCCATCGGTGGCGCGACGGGGGCAGGTGGGGAAGCTCCGAAGCTATTACTGGCAGAGAACAGCGCCGGGCTTCTGTATCCCGATGCGGTACTGGACGATGAAGAAGTGCGACAGCACTGGTTTGTGAAATTCGCCAGAAACAGGGGCGGGCAGACCGACCAGGACATCCTGCGCAGCGAATTCCATTACTACAAAGCGCTGCAAACATTGGGCATCGAAACGGTCGCGGCACAAGGCCTGGCCTTGGAAGAGGCGAACAAACCGAGTTTGTGGATGCGGCGTTTTGATCGACAAGTGAAAGATGGGGCGGTGTCGCGCTTTGCCGTCGAATCGATTTATTCGCTGGCAGAAGTGACGACGCCAGGCAGCGCCATGAATCATCTGGAAGTGATCCGCATGCTCGCCGGGCTCTGGCGCAAAGCGGGTCAGGCCAGCCAGATTGCCGGCCTCGTCGCAGATTATCTGCGTCGCGACCTGATCAATAAAATCCTCGGAAACTCAGATAACCACGGTCGTAACACGGCGATCATCCGGCAAGAGAACGCTTTCCAGCTCGCGCCGATTTATGACCTCGCCCCGATGGTCATGGATGACGAAGGCGTGACTCGTACGACCAAATGGCCAAGAGAGTTGGAGCGGGCGGGCGATGTCGATTGGCGAGGTGTCTGCCGGGTATTGGCCGATAGCGCAGATCCGCACGATTCGTTGGCGGGGCTGGATGCCTCGGCGCTGTTCGAGGGCCTGCGCGCGGATGCCCGCCGTCTGGCCGCACTGCCGGATATTCTTGCGGCCAGCGGTTTGCCCGCCAGAACCATGAATCACCCGAGCGTTCATCTGAAAAACCTCGAGCAACGTTTGCAAGAGTGGGACCTGCAATGAGTCTGACCGTCCTCGAGCGCACGGCGCTCATCGAAAGCATTCAGCAATCATTGGCCGAAGGCACTCTGGAAATCGGTGACGCCGTGCGCCGTTTACGGGTCGAAGTCACCGGTCTGCATCAGTCCCAGTTCGCGAAGATGTGCAAGATTTCAGTGCGCACGCTGGTGCATATCGAACATGGCGAAGGCAATCAGACCCTGAAGTCGCTGAACGCGGTGTTCCGCCCGTTCGGCATGAAAATGGGCGTAGTGCGGATTCGCCGGGACACCATTTGAATGCACCTCAACTACGGCGCACATACGCCTTGCCGTAATGCCGCTCCATCCGTGCCTGAATCAGCTCCAGCCCGATCGACATCAGCCAGTAGATGATCGCCGCCGTGGTGAGCATTTCGATGTAGCGATAGCTTGAGCGCCCGTAGGACTGGGCGAGAAACATCACTTCCCAGACACCCATCACCGAGATCAGCGACGAGTCCTTGAGCATCGAGATGAACTGGTTGGTGGCCGGCGGAATGATTGTGCGCATGGCCTGGGGCAGGGTGATGCGCCAGAAGATCACGCTTTCGCGCAGGCCCAGCGCCAGGGATGCTTCGCGTTGGCCGTGATCGACGCCGAGGATGCCGGCGCGGAAGATTTCGCTCAGGTAGGCGCCGTAATTCAGCGACAGGGCAATGATGCCGGCGACGATGGCGCCGGGGACGATGCCCAGTTGCGGCAAGCCGAGGTAGATCAGCAGGATCTGGATCAGCAGTGGCGTGCCGCGAAAGAACGAGGTGTAGAAACTGGCGATGCCAAACGCCACGGCGCTGTTCGACAGGCGCGCCAGCGCGGTGATGAAACCCAGCAGCGACGAGGCGATGATCGAGCAGGCGCAGAGAAACAGCGTCAGCGCTGCGCCTTGCAGGAAGCCGTTCGGCGCCAGCTTCAGGCCAACGAGGTTGGGCAGCTTGTCGAGGATGATCGCGAACTTCAGGTCGAAGCTGAGGAAGAATCCGGCAAACAGGCAGAACAGCGCCGCCCACGTCAGGTACAGGCGCGTACGGAAACCAAAGAGCTTTTGCAGGCGTGTTTCAGCCACCGGTTGCGGTGGCTGGGGCGGGGTCGGAAAGGAAGTCATCGGCTGATATCGGCGCCGATCCATTTTTGCGACAGCTTGCTCAGGGTGCCGTCCTGTTTCAGTTGGGCGAACACCTCGCGCACCTTGGCGTCCCACTGCGGGTCACCCTTTTCGATGGCCACGGAGTTGGGTTCCGAGTAGAGCGGTTCGCCGGCCAGTTTGAAGCGCTGGTCCTGGTTCAGGCGCGGCTGCGCGGTGACCAGATTGGTGAGGATCGCATCCAGGCGCACGCCGGCGCCCAGGCCCAGATCCTGGAAGGCGACGTTGTCGGTGTCGTACGGAGCGATCTGCACATCCTCGAACGGATACTGCAACTGCGTATCCTCGGCGCCTTCGATGACCAGGTTCTTGTTCAGATAACTTTCGTAGCTGGAGGCGCTGGTCAGGCCGACCTTTTTGCCGCTCAGGTCCTTGGCGCTGTGGATGCGCTCGTCCTTGGCATTGACCACGATTACCGCTGGCGAGGCGTAGTACTCGACCGGGAAGTCGAACACTTCTGCGCGGGCCTTGCTCGGGGTCATTGAGCAGATGCAGATGTCGTAGCGCCCGCTCCAGCGGCCGGCGGCGATCACGTCCCAGGACGGCGTTTCGAGACGTAGTTTGACGCCAAGCTTGTCCGCCACCGCTTTGGCAACGTCTACATCGAAACCGTCGAGTTGATTCTGCTCATTGAGAAACGAGAAGGGCGGATAGCTTTCCATGAGCACGCCGACCAGCTCTTTTTTCTGTTCGACACGATCCAGCGTCGCGCCGCCGAAGGCTTGGGTGGAGGCCAGAATGGTCAGGCCCAGGGCCAATAGCGGTTGGAGTTTCACAGTCACTTCCTGTTGAAAAAAGAGGTTGTTATTAACCGAGTGGTGCGTATTAAATAGTTATAAGAACGACTCTGATAGTGAGTTATTTTCATAAGCATATGAGTGAAAAGCATATGGGCGCAGCGAACAGGGTCATTCTCGACGGCGGCATGGGACGCGAGTTGCAACGCGCCGGCGCGCCGTTTCGCCAACCGGAGTGGTCGGCACTGGCGCTGAGTGAAGCGCCGCAGGCGGTCGAGGCGGTGCATGCCGCGTACATCAACAGCGGCGCCGACGTGATCACCAGCAACAGTTACGCGGTGGTGCCATTTCACATTGGCGAAGCGCGATTTGCGGCTGAAGGCCAGGCGCTTGCGGCACTGGCGGGGGAGTTGGCACGGCGGGCGGTGCAGGCATCCGCCAAGTCAGTGCGTGTTGCCGGTTCGTTGCCGCCGCTGTTTGGTTCGTATCGTCCGGATCTGTTCGAAGCGGATCGCGTGACCGAGCTGCTGACGCCGCTGGTCAATGGGTTGGCCCCGCATGTTGATCTGTGGCTGGCGGAAACCCAGAGTTCGATTATCGAGGCGCGGGCCATTCACGCCGGGTTGCCGAAGGACGGCAAACCGTTCTGGCTGTCGTTCACCCTCAAGGATGAAGACACCGATGAAGTGCCGCGCCTGCGCTCCGGTGAGCCGGTAGCCGAAGCGGCTGCGCTGGCGGCTGAACTTGGCGTCGAAACCCTGCTGTTCAACTGCAGTCAGCCGGAAGTGATTGGCGCGGCCATCGACGCGGCGCGCGCAACCTTTGAGCGTCTCGGCGTCACGATCAACATCGGCGCGTATGCCAACGCGTTTCCTCCGCAACCGAAAGAAGCCACGGCCAACGACGGGCTCGACCCGTTGCGTGACGATCTCGATCCGCCTGGGTATCTGCACTGGGCGCTGGACTGGCAACAGCGCGGCGCCAGTCATCTGGGTGGTTGCTGCGGGATCGGCCCGGAGCACATTGCGGTGCTGGCGCAAGAACTGCGTCGTTAAGAAAAGCCCCGCCAATTGTGGGAGCGAGCCTGCTCGCGAAAGCGGTCAGTCAGTCAATATTTCAGTGACTGACACAGCGCCTTCGCGAGCAGGCTCGCTCCCACAGGGGCTTTGTGACGATCAGCTACGGCACTCGGCCAAGCCTTTCACCTGGCCATCAGGCGTCTGGTTTTCATCGCTCAGCCAGCGCTCGAACCCAGCACCAATCGCTGGCCATTCCCCATCCAGAATCGAATACCACGCGGTGTCGCGGTTGTGCCCCTTGACCACCATGTGCTGGCGAAACACGCCTTCGAAACTGAAGCCCAGACGCTCGGCCGCGTATTTGGAGCGGGCGTTGCCGTTGTTGCACTTCCATTCCAGGCGCCGGTAACCCAGCTCGAACGAATACTTGGCCAGCAGGTACACCGCCTCGGTGCTTTTCGGCGAGCGCTGCATCGGCGCACCGAAAGTGACGTGGCCGATTTCGATGCGGCCCTGCGCCGGGACGATCGACATCAGGCTGAGGATGCCTTGCACCTGACCAGTCGCGCGGTCGATGACGCTGAAGAAATACGGGTCGCTGTTGGCCGCATGATTGTTCAGCCAGTCGTTGAACGCGCTGCGCTCGGGAAACGGACCGTAAGGCAAGTAATCCCAGAGCTTCGGATCGGCACCGGGCCCTTCGAGGGCGGCGTAAAGCTGCTCGGCATGCCGCGCCGGGTCTAGCTTTTCCAAGCGGATGAAACGGCCTTCGAGCAGGGTGGCGGAGGGGGCGGGGACGCCTTTCCAGTCAGCGAGTGAAGCGGTCATGTGCGCGTCTCCTTAAAGGGCTTTACGAAACTGGATGAATCCCGGACGTTCGGCAATGCGCTCGTAGAGCTGGATCGCGGTGGCGTTGGTTTCATGGGTCAGCCAGTGGACTTTGCAGCAACCATCAGCCTTGGCGGTAGCGTAGACATGCTCGATCAACAGCCGACCGACACCGGTGCCACGGGCTTCCGGCACCACCAGCAGATCCTGCAGATAGCAGGAATTCTCGATGCTCCAGTTCGAGCGATGATAGATGTAATGCACCATGCCCAGCGCTTTGCCTTCAGCCCAGGCGAGGGCGGCGTGGGTCGGTTCATTCGGGTCGAGAAAACGCTGCCAAGTGCTTTGGGTGACAGCGTCCGGCAGTTCGGTGTTGTAGAACCGCAGGTACGCCTGCCACAGCGGCAGCCAAGCGGCGTGGTCGTTGGCGCTGACCGGGCGAATGTCGATCTGAGTCATGCGGATTTCCTTAGCGCATCAGGCTGGCGAGGGTTTGATCGTTGGCATCGGGGCTGGCGGCAAGGCCTTCGCGCACCCCGGCAATATCTTCGGCGCTGCGGTTCTGGCTGAGCTTGCGTTTGCCCTCGAGGCGGTCGATGGGAATGGCAAAACCGACGATGGCTTTGAGCATGGTGTCGATGTAATCGGCTGGCGCATCGTCCACCGACCACGGCTGGGCACGGCCTGCCTCGTGACGGTCGGTGAGGGTGCTGACAATGTCGAGCAAGCGGCCGCCATCGCTGAAGGTCTCAGCCTGGCCGTAGGCGTGCACGGCGATGTAGTTCCAGGTCGGCACGACCTTGCCGTGCTCGGCCTTGCTCGGATACAAGCTTGGGCTGACGTAGGCGTCCGGGCCGGCAAAGATCAGCATGGCCTCGGCGCCGTCACGCAGGTCTTTCCACTGCGGATTGGCCTTGGCCAGATGGCCGTAGAGCGTGCCGTATTCGCCCTGTTCGCGATGCAGCAGCACCGGCACGTGGCTGGCTTGCAGGCCGCTTTCGCCGTGGCTGACCAGAATGGCCAGGCGCGTGGCGAGGATCAGTTCGTGCAGTTGGGACAAGTCTTCGATGGCAAAGGCGCGTGGCGTGTACATGGACAGATTTTCCTTGGCGAATGCCTGCATCCTAGGCAGGCTATTGGTCCGTTGTAAGAGCCATTGCTGAGCCATTTCATAGGTCCATTCGCCATGCCTGATCTGCCACCCTTGTCGATGCCCTTCAACCCGGCCGGTATCGAGCTAGATCGCCGTCAGGGCCTGAGCCGCCAGCTCTATCAGGCGTTACGCCTGAGGGTGCTGGATGGACGTCTGGCCAGTGGCACGCGATTGCCGGCCAGCCGAGATCTGGCCTCGGCGCTGGGGATTTCCCGCAACAGCGTGGTGCGCGCTTACGATCAGTTGTATGCCGAGGGCTTTATCGAAGGGCGCGTGGGCGACGGCACTTACGTGGCGCAATTGGCTCAGGCATCCACGCCTGAGAAAAAACTATCCACAAATTCATCCACAGGCTTGTCAACAGGCTTACCCACAGCCTTATCCACAAATTGGCTGGATTTACCTGTGAATCCATCCAGCAAAGTTATCCACAGCGACGGATTTTCCCGCATTGAAAAGCATCATTTGCCGCGACCACCGAGCGGTCCGCCGCGTGCTTTTCGGGTGGGTGTGCCTGCATTCGATCTGTTTCCGTTCGAGGTCTGGGCCAAGCTCAACGCGGCTTTCTGGCGCAAACCGGATCTGCAGCAGCTGTGTTACGGCGATCCGGCCGGTGACGCGCGGCTGCGCGGCATGATTGCTGCCTATTTGCGCAGCTCGCGGGGCATGCAGTGCACGGCTGAGCAAATTGTGATCACCAGTGGCGCGCAGCAGGGCATCAGCCTTTGTGCACAGCTGCTGGTCGAGCCAGGGGACGGTGTGGCGATCGAGAATCCGGGCTATCGCGCCGCCGGGCATGCCTTCGCTGTAGCGGGGGCGAAATTGCATGGGGTGGCGGTAGACAGCGACGGCATCGATTGCAGCGCCATGGCTCAGCTCAGCGATTGTCGAGTGGCTTACGTGACGCCGTCTCATCAGTACCCGACCGGCGTGGTGATGAGCCTGGCCCGGCGTCTGGAGCTGCTCGCCTGGGCCGAACGTGTCGGCGGCTGGATCGTCGAGGATGATTATGACGGCGAGTATCGCTACACCGGCGCACCGCTGGCGCCGTTAGCGGCACTTGATCGTCAGGGGCGTGTGCTCTACGTCGGCACGTTTGGCAAGGTCGCTTTTCCGGCGTTGCGCCTGGGCTATCTGGTGCTGCCGCCCGCGCTGGTCGAGGCGTTCGCGCAACGCCGCGCCGTCGATGTGCGGCACTCGGAGGTCAGCACGCAAGCGGTGATGGCCGAATTCATGGCCGCCGGGCATTTCCAGCGGCATATCCGCCGCATGCGCCGGGCTGCGCTGAGCCGACGCAACTGCCTGCTCGAAGGCTGGCCGACGGTCGCCGGCGTCGGTCAACTGCCCGCCGTGCCGGCCGGGCTGCACCTGACCGTCGCTGTCGACAGCATTGAGCGCGAGCAACAATTGATCGCCCAGGCCGCTGAGGTCGATGTCGAAATCAACGGCTTGAGCAGTTACTGGTTGCCGGACTCGACTACACCGATGGCCCAGCGCGCCGGCCTGGTGCTGGGTTTTGCCGCTGTGCCGGAGTCTGCGATCACAGCGGCACTGGCGCGCTTGCGACAGGTTTGGCGAGGTTGAAGAACAACGCTTCGGCGGAGCGACTGGAAATTTCGCTGCGATGGATTTCAATCAGTTGCTGGTTGCTTTGCTGGCTGGGCTCGTAGGCGCCGCCCATCCGTTGTTGGGCGACGGTTTTCATGTGCCCGCGAATGAACGATGGATCAGGCGCGTCGGCGCTGCTGTAGTGAAAATGGGCGTAGCACAGGACCTTGTCATTGTGAGCATCACGAATCCGGTACTCGTCGAGGAAATCATGCTGGCGGTGTCGGATGGGCCGCCGGGTCACGGTTTTATCGATGGTTATTTCCCCCTTTTCCTTCAGCCACTGCACGCCCGCCGCCGTGGGTAGCTGCTGTTTGACCAGACGAATGCGCGTGCTGGTGCCTTTCTCTTCCAGGTTTTTCGCCGCCTTGTCGAGCGCGTGATTGAGCGTTTCGGAGGGTTCATGCTGGCCGGCGGTAAGGTTCTTGGCGGTCAGGGCTTCGTCGATCGCCGCAATGGCCGTGCGTAGAAGTGCGGCGTGCTGGTGGTATTCCTCCTCGACCTCCACCGGGATCCGCGCGCCGCGTTTGAGGCGCGCCTCGATGCGCCGATGGAATGCCGCCAGACCATCGATCAGCGTCTGGCCGTCGCGAACGCTTTTTTTCAAGTCGGCTGCGGATGTTGGTGTCGGTGCAGGCGGCGTTCGCTGTTCGACCCAGACACCGGGCGACTCTTCGTGAAAAGTGGCAATGACACCCGTCAGAGGAGCGCGAACTTCCATCAGGTCGGTCGTGTTATCACCGACGCTTTTCTTGCGTTCGCCGACCACGGTGCCTTTTGATCGTGTCTGGAAAATCTGTCGATTCGAGGCAGACGCGGATGACGTTGACGTTCCGGCCTGCGGCACCAGCAAATGCCGGTAGCGCAGCAGGTCGGCGAGGCGTTTGTCGGCGGCCGCTTTGAATGCAATCACCCGCGTTTGTACATGTTTGAGTCGGTCAGTGTGGAGCTGGTCGGAGTATTCGCTGGCCAGATCGTTGAAGCGCTGGTCTACCGAGTCGAACTGTTGTGCAACGTTGCTCAAGGCGTCAATGCGTCCGCGCAGATCGCCCAGGCCTTCATCGGCGCTCAGGTCCAGCGAGCTCTGGATATTCAGTGCAGCGTCTTCGACCAGATCGGCCAACGCCTGTTGAGCGCTGGCATGATCCGCGGTGTCGCCAGGCTTGATACATATTCGCTCGGCGAGGCTGATTTGCAGCACCTTGAGGTCATCCAACTGGTAATCAGGCAGGGCGTTCTGATACACACGCATTGCCTCCACAGCGTCTTTTCCCAACAGCTTCATTTCTTCGAAGCAGGCTTGTGCGGCCTCCATTTTCTCGATGATGCTTTGAGTGACGTCATTCAGGCTCACGGCCGCCAGACTGAATGCCTCTGGATCGGCGTTCGCCCCATCCGCGATCATCGTCTGCATACCCTCGACACTCTGTTGAAACTGAGAAGAGTGCTCGCTGAGCCACTCCTGGCCCAAAAACAACTGCATCTGCAAGCGCTCGGTCATGACGGTGCGGTAATTGGGAATAGTCTGGTTGAGGTTCAACTCTTTGATCTGTTGAATGTTCGCCGCGTACTCCTGATGTTGTGCATCCAGTGTGGCGAGATATTCGGTGCGTGCCTGTGCACGGGCCTGCGGCAGAGCATCGCGCAAGGCATCTCGATCGGCGTTCAGGCGGGTCTCCTTGGTATGCAGTGTTGTATCGAACTTGGCAATTTTCTCGCAGAGCGCTTTCGCGACGGCCTGCCTGCTGTCCCGGGATTTTTGCAGTGCCGAGTCCAGGCCGCCGCCGCGCAGACGCAGGCGCAAATCGATCACCCACTCGCCCCTGGCGGAATAGGCCAGCGTCGGACCGATGCGGTGTGGTTGTTGGCGCGAGTCGATAATCTGTACGTTGCCGAGCGCGTTGCGCATCACTTCGAACCAGCGCCGACCGACCTGGGCGTACCAGGTCTTACCGTGGGCGTAGAGGCCTTGGTGCGTGCCTTTGCTTGCAGCGGCGCCGAGACCTTTGGGAGGGTCGACGGTGAATCCGTCGAGGAGCTTGGCCAGTGCCTGCGGCGACCGTTTCAGTGCGGTGATGATGTCGATGGAGGTAGTGTGGGCGCCGGGCAGTTCAGCGCTGGTGATATCTGGCAATTGCAGTGCTTTGGCGACTTTGGCGGCCGCTTTGATGGGCTTTGTTTCTTCTTCTGCCTGGGCCACCCGTTCACGTGGCGGTGCTTCGCCAACGGCCGCTCGATGTGCGAGCACCATGCCCAAGGCCAGGAGGATGTCGGCAATTGCGGTCCATGCAACCTTGCCCGACGGCTGGTTGGCGACATCGGTAACCTCTTGCAGATCGTCCATGATTTGCCAGATCCATGCCGCCGTGCCGACGCTGCGTCCCAGGAACGGCAGAGCGGCATTGAACATCAGCCAGCCGCCCTGCTTCAGGGTGGCCCAGCGTGCCTCGGCGTTGGACACCGATTGGCGGTCGGCTTGGGTGAGCAGGGCCTTCACGTTGCGTTCATGCAGCGTGTCCAGCACATTGCCGGTCAGCGCTTGTGTGCCCAATGCGACCGGGCCGGACATGTCCAGAGCCGTCGTCGGATTGACCAGCATCTGCGGGATTGTCCATATCGATGGCAGCCTGGCGGTAAAGACGAACTGGCTGTAGTTGAAACGTACATCATCGGCCAGCCACGCCAGCACCGAATCGCGCAGATGTCGCGAATGCTGGATCGCGTAGAGGAGGTTGGCGTATCCGGGGAATTGCATCAACGTCATCTCGAAGAGCGGACGGTAAAGCAGGCAGGGACCTTTGTTCGCCTCGCGCGGGCCGATGACGTACATATTGGCCACGCTGTCGGCTGCGCAGCTGCTGCGGTGTGCAACGAAGGCCAGTGGACGGACCACGATTTCCTGACCATCGACGTATCGTTCTGCGTCGGTCGCCGCCAGTGCTGCTGCAACGTAGCGGTACCCCGCATCATCAATGTCTGCTCTGCCCTGGATCTTGTGTTGCAACGCCAGCAATGGCAGCTCGATGCGTAGCTGGCCGGTGTATAACGCTTTCAAGGCTGACGCCTGATCGGCGTCGTCTATCAGGCGCGCCTTCAGGTACGCCGGATAGGTCCTGCCGATATCCACGGCGCTGACCAGTTTTTCCAGATAGGCCACAGTCATCCAGTCAGGCGCTGAGCTGGCAGCTTTGTAGTTCACGGTCTTGTTGCCCAATGGCAGGCCGGCAAGGTTCTGCAGGGCCAGTTCCGGCAACGTCAGGGTCTGGGTGCTGGTATTGCCGGGCAATACGAACGTTCCCCAGACCACGAGGCTGGTGATCGTAATCTCGATGTCATCGAGCTTGATGTCCTTGGCACTCGGCTGGTCCTTCGACATCTGCTCCATCAGGGCATCACGAGTGTATGCGTGCAGGCCGATGACCTCGCTTTGAAACGTTTTGCCGTTGTGTTCATGTTGCACCGTGGTCAGGTCCAGCAGATGCCGGCTGTAGCGCGCCTGATCGACGGCCGACGCATCGTTCAGCCACGGCGGCAGCATCGGTCGCAGACGTTCGAAATGTTCCTCAAGGCGCGGGGTTGGTTCGGCGCTCTGGCCCTGGGTACCGGTGTGCGGATAGGCGCGGTTGAGCGGCCGGTCAGCAAAAAAATTGATTCTGCCCAGGGCGTCGGCCTCGAGCGAAATCAAGGTGCAGGCCTGATGGTCGAAAAAGTTGCCCTGCGGTTCGACCAGCCGCCACGTGAGTTTCGGATCTGCGGGGGTTGCGCCGAAGCGTTGCTGCAGGTCTTCGCCAAGCGCTTGCAGCGAATCGAAGGACTGGAAACCCCGGGTGACCGCGTGGGTGAGAATCACGGTACGTTGTGCATCCGTACCAATCAGCACCGCCATATCGAGCAGGGTCATGTGTGCGTTCTGTCCGGCGCCCTCCCGGTCGAGGTCGATCAGGCAGGCGCGGGTGGTGTATTTGTCGGTGGCCATGCGCTGCAGTTTGTCGGGCTCCCGGAAAACCGCCTCGGCGACGGCGGTTTGAGTGGCATCCCGGCCAAGGCTGGCATCGGCTTTCCATAAATTGCGCAACGCTTGCGACAATTGCTGCCAGCGCGGCTGCCCGGGGTAGGTGAACTCATCCCAGTATTTGACGTGCTGTTCTTTGTAAGCGATGAACAACAGGGGGGCGAGTTCATTGAGCAGCAGGCTGATCGCTTCGATTTTAACTGGCAGTTGAACGGGGGCAGGCCACGCGGGCTGCTGGGTCAGATAGTGCTCGCCGTCCAGGTACGTCACGGTTTTGCCGGTCATGCCGAGGCGTACGAGCGCATCCGTCAGCGTTTCAACATTGGACCGACCGGCGAAGACCTGATCATTGTCGATCTCCCACGTCGGCTCTACGACCATGGCCAGTTGCGGATCGATCTCGAGGTCGGGATACAGCGTCTTCAGTGCCGGGGCCAGCGTTTTCGGGGCCACTTCGTGGAGTGAAGGGCCGGTGACCAGTTGGGTCACGATATCGACGGCACTGGGTGTGGGGAGTTCGGGCATCAGTGATTCCTGCTCTGTCGGGCGCCGAAAGCCGGCGGATCAGGGCAAGGTAAAAGGCGCTACGTTCGCGCGTGCGGTACATAGATCTGCCAGGCAAAAAAAGACCCGCGTGTGCGGGTCCTGGATGCGGCGCGGGAATCAGGTCCCGGATTTGATTTTGGTCCACGCCCGCGTCCGCGCGCGTTCGGCATCCCGAGGCAGCGGTTGCAAGGTGTACAGCGTGTTCATGGCAGCGTCGGTCGGGTACAGGTTCGGGTTGTTGCGTATCGCCGGATCGACCAGGCCAGTGGCGTCCTTGTTCGGGTTTGGATAGCCGACAAAATCGCTGACCGGGGCAATCACCGCCGGTTGCAGCAGATAGTTGATGAAGGTGTAAGCGTCCTCGGTGTTCTTCGCACCTTTGGGAATCGCGAGCATATCGAACCAGATCGGCGCCCCTTCTTTTGGCAAGCGCATGTCTACTACCACACCATTCTTCGCCTCCTTGGCGCGGTTGGCTGCTTGCGAGAAGCTGCCGGAATAACCGACGGCCACGCAGATGTCGCCGTTGGCGATATCAGCCATGTATTTGGACGAATGGAAGTAGGTCACGTAAGGGCGGATCTTCATCAGCAGCGCTTCGGCCCTGGCGTAATCCGCCGGCTTCTTGCTATTGGGGTCGAGGCCGAGGTGTTGCAGGGCCAGCGGCAGAATCTCCGACGGCGAGTCGAGCAGGGCGACGCCGCACTGCTTGAGCTTGCTGATGTTCTCTTCCTTGAAGATCAGGTCCCAACTGTCCACTGGCGCGTTATCGCCCAGCGCTGCTTTGATCCTGGCCGGGTTGAAGCCGATCAGGATGGTGCCGTACATGTACGGCACGGCAAATTTGTTACCCGGGTCATTGGCCTCGATCAGCTTCATCAGTTTCGGATCGAGGTGATTCCAGTTCGGCAGCTTGCTGCGATCCAGCGGCTGGAATACTCCGGCCTCGATCTGTTTGGCGAGGAACACGTTTGACGGCACTACCACGTCATAGCCTGAGTTGCCGGTGAGCAGCTTGGCCTCGAGTGCTTCGTTGGTGTCAAAGATGTCGTAGATCAGTTTGGTCTGGCTGTTCTGGGCCTTGAAGTCGTCCAGCGCCTTGGGCGTGATGTAATCGAACCAGTTGTAGACGCGCAGCGTGCGTTCTTCGGCGTGGGCGCCAGCACTCAGCAGGGCCGCGCACAGCGCCGAGGCGATCAGTCGCTTTTTCATTGTTCAAAACCTTCCAGCACGTTCACTGCGTTGATGCCGATTTCCTCTACCGCGTAGCCACCTTCCATGACGAACAAGGTCGGCTTGCCGAGGGCGGCAATGCGCTTGCCCATGGCCAGGTAATCCGGGCTGTCGAGTTTGAACTGCGAGATCGGATCGTCCTTGAACGTGTCGACCCCGAGGGAGACGACGATGATGTCCGCGCCATAGCGATCGATCTCGTCGCAGGCCTGATCCAGCGCCGCGCTCCAGACATCCCAGCCAGAACCGGCCGGCAGCGGATAGTTGAAATTGAAACCTTCACCGGCGCCTTCGCCGCGTTCGTCGTCGTAGCCGAGGAAGAACGGAAACTCCGCTTCCGGGTGGCCGTGGATCGAAGTGAACAGGACGTCGCTGCGTTCATAGAAAATCGACTGAGTGCCGTTGCCGTGGTGGTAATCGACGTCGAGGATCGCGACTTTCTGGTGCCCCTGGTCGAGGAACGCTTGCGCTGCAATGGCGGCGTTATTGAGGTAGCAATAACCGCCCATCAAATCGCTGGCGGCGTGATGTCCCGGCGGGCGGCACAGGGCGAAGGCCGCGCGGGCGCCACGCTGGATTTCTGCCTGCGCGGTAAGCGCCACTTGCGCCGCGCTGTAGGCCGCTTGCCAGGTGCCGGCGGTAATGGGCGCGCCGCCATCGAAGCTGTAATAACCGAGCTGGCCGTGCAGGCTGGTCGGTTTGATCGCACGCAGCGTGCGCGCCGGCCAGGTGTAGGGCAGCAAGTCGCCGTCGGTGTTGAACTCGGTCCAGCGATCCCACGCACCTTTGAAAAATTCCAGATAGTCACGGCTGTGAATGCGCGCGATCGGCTCCAGGCCGAAATCCTTCGGAGCTTCGACCGCCCCGAGGTTTTGCTTGTGCACGCGTTGCAGTACGTGGTCGGCACGCGACGGCATCTCGAAGCACGGCTTGAGCTGGCCATCGATGAGTTCGCAGCGGCCATGGTGCAGGTGGTGATCGTCTGAGTAGATCGTCAGCATTTGTTGTTCTCCGCAAGGCTGATTCGGTGGTCTTCAGTGTTGCGGCGCAACTTGAATCGGAGAACGTCGGGAGCGGCCAAAAGGGGATCGATATGGCCAAAACCTCTGACCGAAATTCGCCCCTTGATAACGCTGGCTCAAGGGTGAAATACGAACCTTTGTAGGAGTGATCCTGCTCGCGATAGCGGTCTGTCAGGCAAAGAATGTGTTGGATGATAAATAGCCATCGCGAGCAGGCTCACTCCTACAGGGAGCATCAATGCGGCCGGAACTGACTCGGCGCCACGCCGCTCCAGCGCACGAATGCATGCCGGAAACTCGCGGTCTCGCTGAAGCCCAGCGTCTCGGCGATCCGATAGATCGGCAACTGATCCTCACACAACATCTGCTTGGCCCGCTCGAAGCGCAGCTCATCGAGCAGTTCCTGATAGCTGCTGCCCATGTCTTTCAGGTGCCGGCGCAAGGTACGCGGTGAGCACTTCATCTGCTGCGCCAGCCCCTCCAGGCCCGGCGCGGCATTCAATTGCGCGCTGAGCAACTGCCGAATCCGCCCCAGCCAGGCCTGACGTCCGGTGAACTCCAGATTCTGCTTGCGGCAGCGCTCGGCCATCGCTTGATGGGTAATGGCGTCGGCCAGCGGCAGCGGCTGATCGAGCCAGTGGCGGTCGAAGGCGAAGGCGTTGTCCTTGGCCGAAAAGTGCAGCGGCGAGTTGAAGGGCTCAGCGTAGCTGGCGCGGTAGTCCGGTGCGGCATGTTCGAAGCGCGTGGCGCGCAGCGGCAACGGGTGGCCGAGCAAGTCGTCGCAGATGACTTTCAGCGACACCAGACAGAATTCGGCGTTGAACACCGCCATCGCCGCGCTTTCACGGTAATCAGCAGCGACGAACCAGACCTGCTCGCCATCGTCTTCCAGGCTCAGTTCGAACAACGTGCCCAACAGCGCCGGATAACGGATCGCCAGCCGCAAAGCGTCACCGAAGGTGGCACAGGTCAGCAGGGCGTAACCGAGCATGCCGTAACAGGACACGTGCATGCGCCGGCCCAATTCGAGGCCGATGTCACGCTTGAGCGCGACCGCATTGGTGCAGACCTGCATCTCCTGATGGGTGGTGATGCGCGTATCGGCTCGCTGCAAATCCGCCGCCACGATGCCGCTGCCAGCCAGCAAGGCTTCGCTCGACAGACCTTGGGCCTTGAATGTGTTGAGGATCAGCGAGACCGCATTGAGGGTGGTGAGGTGGGAGTGGAGCATGGGGTCTTCCAGCCTGGAGGTGGCTGGGACGCAGCAATTTATATGCCGTACAAAAATCCCTTGTGGGAGCGAGCCTGCTCGCGAAAGCGGTGTGTCAGCCACACGAATGCCGAATGTGTCATGGCTTTCGCGAGCAGGCTCGCTCCCACAGGGGGATTTGCGTTATGACAGATCAGCTCAGTTCGCCGCAGAGATCCAGTTCGATCAATCGTCGCACTTCCGCCGTTTCCAGCCCGGCCCCCAGCAAGCCATGCAATTTGCCGAACGCCGCCTCGCGGGTCATGCCGCCACCGGACAACACGCCCACGCCCCGCAAGCGGCTTCCCGCCTCGTAGACATCCAGCTCCACCCCGCCTTCATGGCATTGCGTCACTGCAACCACTACCACGCCGTTATCCCGTGCGCGGCCAAGGCTGGCGAGGAACTCGGGGTTGTCGCTCGGCCCTGTACCGCTGCCGTAGCACTCCAGCACCAGACCTTGAATGCCGCTGTCGAGGAGACCGTTCAGCACTTCTGCGCTGACGCCCGGGAAAAGCGGCAGTACGGCGACCTTGGCCAATTGCTTCGGCTGGTTATAGTTCAGCGACGCTGGAATTGAAGTGGCTTTGACGCCGCCGCCCTGACGCTCCAGGCGCTTGAACGGATGCCGCCCGAAGCTGCGCACTTTCGCGCAGCGGGTCGGTGCCAGCAGTTCGCCGTGGAAGTACAGATGCACGCCCGGCGCCAGGCCCTGGCCGAGGGCGCCCAGCGCGCCGCCGAGGTTTTCCCAGGCATCGCTGTCGGTCACGCCCGCCGGCAGCATCGAACCGGTGAAACACACGCGCGCCTGCAGGCCGAGCAACTGAAAACTCATCGCCGCCGCGCTGTACGCCAGCGTGTCGGTGCCGTGCAGAATCAGCACGCTGTCGCAGCCTTGCACATCGACCGCATCCACCACCGCTTCGCGCAGTTGCTGCCAATAGGCCGGGGTCATGTTGGCGCTGTCGATCAGCGGCGACATTTCGCGGAATCGCCACTGCGGCACCACCAGCTCAGGCTGGCTGTGCAGGTAGTCGCGCATCCGCGCTTCGAAACCGGACGCCGGGGCCAGACCGTTGGCGCTGGCCTGCATGCCGATGGTGCCACCGGTGTAGAGCACCATGACGTGTTGAGCGGCGGGATAGGTCGACGAGCTCATAGGATTCTCCGAAACGATGAGGGTCCTGTGGGAGCGAGCCTGCTCGCGAAAGCGGTGTGTCATTCAACAATGATGTTGGCTGAAAGTCCGCCATCGCGAGCAGGCTCGCTCCTACAAGTTATTGCATCACAATAACTGACGGGCGCAGGGGATGCGCCCGTCATTCACCTGTCAGCGTTGCGCTGCAGGTACGCCTTGCGGCGCAGTTTCAGTCTGGCCCGCTGCTGCTGGCGGGTTGGCCGGCCAGGCGTTGCGATCCAGGTCCAGGTCGGCGAACTTGCTCGAATCAAACACTGGCTGTTTGACGCCGGCGCGGCGCTGCTCGTCGTAGTCGCGCATCACCCGCAGGCCGACCTTGAACAGCATGGCCAGGGCCACCAGGTTGACGAAGGCCAGGCAGGTCATGGTGATGTCGGCGAAGGCGAACACGGTCGTCAGGTCCTGCATCGAACCCCAGACCACCAACGCCAGCACCAAGCCACGGAACAGCATCAGCAAAGCGCGGTTGCGGCTGAGGAACTGCAGGCTGTTTTCGCCCAGGTAGTAGTTGTAGAGGATGCAGGTGAAGACGAAGAGCGACAGTGCGACGCTGACGAACATGCGACCCCAGTCACCGACCACGGCAGCCAGCGAGTTCTGGGTCAGAACGATACCGTCACCCTCGAAGCCCGGGGTGTAGAAGCCTGAGAGAAGGATCAGCAGCGCGGTGCAGGTGCAGATTACGAAGGTATCGAGGAACACACTGAAAGCCTGAACCACGCCCTGCGCGCCCGGGTGCTTGACGGCAGCCACAGCGGCGACGTTCGGCGCACTGCCCAGGCCCGCTTCGTTGGCGAACACGCCACGCTTCACGCCCATGACAATGGCACTGCCGAGCAGACCGGCAAAGGCCGGGTCGAGGCCGAAGGCGCTTTTGAAGATGGTTTCCAGCATGGCTGGCACGTGTTCGATCTGGGTACCGATCACGTACAGCGTCACGCCGATGTAGGCCAGGGTCTTGATCGGTACCAGCAGGTCGGAGACCGAGGCGATGCGCTTGATCCCGCCGATAAAGGTGATGGCCAGCAGCACCGCGAGGACAATCCCGGTGTGTTGTGGGTTGAAGTCAAAGGCGTTCTGCAGCGAATGGGTCACGGTGTAGGACTGCAGGCCAATGAAGGCGAAGCCGTAGGTGACCAGCAGCAGAACAGAGAAAACGATCGCCATGCCTTTGAGCTTGAGCCCGTGCTGGATGTAGTAGGCCGGGCCACCACGGTACAGGCCGTCGCCATCGGCGCGCTTGTAGACCTGGGCCAGGGTGCACTCGAAGAAGCTGCTGGACATGCCGACCAGTGCGGTCACCCACATCCAGAACACCGCACCCGGACCACCGAGGGTCACGGCGATGCCGACACCGGCAATGTTGCCTGCACCGACGCGGCCGGCGAGGCTGAGCATCAAGGCCTGGAACGAGCTGAGTTGCCCGGCGCTGCCTTTGAGGCTGTCGCGGAACACCGCGAACATGTGGAAGAAGTGACGCAGTTGAACGAAACGCGAGCGAATCGTGAAGTAGCTACCGAGCCCGACAATGAGCACGATCAGTACTTTCCCTGAGAGGAAGTCGTTGATGACTTCGAGCATGGATTTATCCTCGCTGTTTTTTGTGGGTGCAAATGCTGGATCGGAGAAACATCGTGTTACACCGGCATGCACGCGGCACGACGGGCGAGGCGAAGGTTTCGTCCCGGATCCATATCGCGGGTTTTGTTATTAGTTCGGGTTTCGCATGGGTTATGGCCTCGTTACCGACGACCGCTCACGCGAAGAGGGGCGGCACTATACCGATCAGTGGCGCGCCCGTCTGCACGGTAGTGGTGCAAGCGACGAAACGAAGCTTTGAAACACTTGGCGTTTGTGGCGAGGGGATTTATCCCCGTTCGGCTGCGAAGCAGTCGTAAACCATTGCACGCGGTGTTTCTGGTACATCCTTATTGTTGGTATCGGGGCCGCTTCGCAGCCCAACGGGGATAAATCCCCTTGCCACAAGGGCTCACCTCCATATTGTTCAGTCCCCCTACATTCGGGTCTCAGGATCAAACAGTTAAAAAAAAGGGCTCGGGGACAAAATCCCCAAGCCCTCAAAAGGTGAGAGGTGTCTAGTCCCTCGACCTGGTGAGCGGTGCTGCAAGTTCGCGTCGGCTCAGGCTTTGAGCGGAACCAGACGCGGGGCGATCATGTTTTCCGGGCGCAGGATGTCGGCGAGCATGGCTTCGTCGAGCAGACCTTCTTCGCGCACCAGTTCCAGCACGCCGCGGCCGCTTTCGAGGGCGATACGGGCGATGCGGGTGGCGTTCTTGTAGCCGATGTACGGGTTCAGTGCGGTAACCAGACCGATCGAATGTTCGACCAGTTCACGGCAGCGCGCTTCGTTGGCGGTGATGCCGACGATGCAGTGCTCGCGCAGCATGTCCATGGCGCGCTGCAGCAGGCGGATCGAGTCGAGGATCTTGAAAGCGATCAGCGGCTCCATCACGTTCAGCTGCAATTGGCCGCCTTCGGCTGCCATGGTCAGCGCCAGATCGTTACCGATGACCTGGAACGCGACCTGGTTCACGGCTTCCGGGATCACCGGGTTGACCTTGCCGGGCATGATCGAGCTGCCTGGCTGACGCGCCGGCAGGTTGATTTCATTTATGCCGGTACGTGGGCCGCTGGACAGCAAGCGCAGGTCGTTGCAGATCTTCGACAGCTTGACCGCGGTGCGCTTGAGCATGCCGGAGAACAGCACGAACGCGCCCATGTCGGAGGTCGCTTCGATCAGGTCGGCAGCCGGTACCAGCGGTTGGCCGCTGATCAGTGCCAGACGCTGAACGGCCAGTGCCTGATAACGCGGGTCGGCGTTGATGCCAGTGCCGATCGCGGTGCCGCCCAGGTTGACTTCGGTCAGCAGTTCCGGGGCCAGCGTCTTCAGACGCGCCAAATCTTCGCCCATGGTAGTGGCGAACGCGCGGAATTCCTGGCCTAGGGTCATCGGCACGGCGTCTTGCAGTTGGGTCCGGCCCATTTTGAGCACGTGGTCGAACTCTTTGCCCTTGGCCGCGAAGGCCTGGATCAGGCTGTCGAGACTGGCCAGCAGCGCGTCGTGACCGAGCAGCAGACCCAGACGGATCGCCGTCGGGTAAGCGTCGTTGGTCGACTGCGCCATGTTCACATCGTCGTTCGGGTGCAGGTACTGGTATTCGCCTTTCTCGTGGCCCATCGCTTCCAGAGCAATGTTGGCGATCACTTCGTTGGCGTTCATGTTGGTGGACGTGCCGGCGCCACCTTGAATCATGTCGACCACGAACTCTTCGTGGTAATCGCCGCGGATCAATCGGGCACAGGCTTCGCTGATGGCAGCGTGCTTGGCTTCGCTCAGGTGACCCAACTCGCGGTTGGCGTCAGCGGCGGCCTGTTTGACCATCGCCAGGCCCACAACCAGTTTCGGGTAATGCGAAATCGGAACGCCCGAGAGGCGGAAGTTGTTCACCGCTCGCAGGGTCTGGATGCCGTAATACGCATGGGCCGGTACTTCAAGGGCGCCAAGCAGGTCGGTTTCTGTGCGGAAAGATGCAGCGGAGGACATGATAGAAATCATCTCGATAAGGACCCGGTCTGTGCCGGAACGCTGCGAATGCTAGGCTTGTGGGGATTTTTGGGCCAATGCTGTTAAGCGCTGCCCTATGCACATTCGGCATAATGCCCATGTGACGCCGCCTGTGCGGCAGACGTGTGACCTGTTTTGGTGCGTGTCCGGGAGGACGTGATGAATCTGGAAAGCAAATGGCTCGAGGACTTCAGTGCCCTGGCCGCCACCCGCAGCTTCTCGCAGGCGGCCGAACGGCGCTTCGTGACCCAACCGGCGTTCAGTCGGCGGATCCGCAGCCTCGAAGCGGCGCTGGGGCTGACCCTGGTCAACCGCTCGCGCACGCCGGTCGAACTGACGGCGGCGGGGCAGTTGTTTCTGGTGACCGCGCGCACCGTGGTCGAACAACTCGGTGAAGTGCTGCGCCATCTGCATCATCTGGAAGGCGGGCAGGGCGAAGTGATGCAAGTTGCTGCGGCGCACTCTTTGGCTTTGGGCTTTTTCCCGCGCTGGATCGCCCAGTTGCGCAACGAAGGGCTGAACATCGCCACGCGGCTGGTGGCCACCAACGTTGGCGACGCCGTGCATGCACTGCGCGAAGGTGGCTGTGATCTGATGCTGGCGTTCTACGACCCGGATTCGGCGATGCAGATGGACCCGGAAATCTTCCCGTCGCTGCATCTCGGCCAGACGGAAATGCTGCCAGTGTGCGCGGCGGATCTGGATGGCAAACCGCTGTTCGATCTGGAAGGCGAGGCGAGCGTGCCTTTGCTGGCTTACAGCGCCGGGGCGTTTCTCGGCCGTTCGGTCAACGGCCTGCTGCGCCAGCGCCAGTTGCGCTTCACCACGATCTACGAAACCGCCATGGCCGACAGCCTGAAAAGCATGGCGCTGGAAGGCCTCGGCATTGCCTGGGTACCGCAACTGAGCGTGCGCGCCGAACTGGCCCGCGGTGAGCTGGTGGTGTGCGGCGGCCCGCAGTGGCATGTGCCGCTGGAGATCCGCCTGTACCGCTGCGCATTGGTGCGCAAGGCCAACGTGCGCTTGCTGTGGCGCAAGCTTGAGGGCGGTGCTGCACAAAGCACCTGAAGCTTATAAAGATCAAATGTGGGAGCGAGCCTGCTCGCGAAGGCGTCGTGTCAGTAATTTTGATGGCGACTGATACACCGCTTTCGCGAGCAGGCTCGCTCCCACAGGTGGGAGTTTTTGCAGTGTTGTTTCGCTGACCTTCAAGTCAATAAAACCGGGCGTTTCGCTCATTTGACAGATGGTCGTTTCGGGGGCTGTTTATTGCTTTCTTTGCGGTATACTGCGCGGCCTTCGGCCGGCACGTCCGGCCATTTTTCGTACAATCAAGCCACGCAACCTGCGTGGCTTGTTGTTTTATGACGCGCCTGCGGGCGCTCCAGAGAGAAGAGGCGCGACGATGAGTGCACTGGTTGGCGTGATCATGGGCTCCAAGTCCGATTGGTCCACCCTTAGCCACACCGCCGATATGCTGGAAAAGCTCGGCATCCCGTACGAGGTCAAGGTGGTTTCCGCTCACCGCACCCCGGATCTGCTGTTCCAGTACGCCGAAGAGGCTGAAAGCCGCGGCATCGAGGTGATCATCGCCGGTGCCGGTGGCGCAGCCCACTTGCCAGGCATGTGTGCGGCGAAGACCCACCTGCCGGTGCTGGGCGTGCCGGTTCAGTCGGCCATGCTCTCGGGCGTCGATTCGCTGCTGTCGATCGTACAGATGCCGGCAGGCATTCCGGTCGCCACCCTGGCCATCGGCAAGGCCGGCGCGATCAACGCCGCGCTGCTCTCGGCGAGCATCCTCGGCGCCAAGCACCCGCAATTTCACGCGGTACTGAAAACCTTCCGTGCCGAGCAGACAGACAGCGTCCTGGACAATCCAGACCCACGTATTGCCTGAGGTTGTTGAGATGAAGATCGGTGTAATCGGTGGCGGCCAGTTGGGTCGCATGTTGGCCCTGGCGGGCACTCCGCTGGGGATGAACTTCGCTTTTCTCGACCCTGCGCCGGACGCCTGTGCGGCCGCGCTGGGCGAACACCTGCGGGCCGATTACGGCGATCAGGATCATCTGCGTCAGTTGGCCGATGAAGTCGATCTGGTGACCTTCGAATTCGAAAGCGTCCCGGCCGAAACCGTGGCGTTTCTCTCGCAATTCGTGCCGGTGTACCCGAGCGCCGAAGCCCTGCGCATCGCCCGCGATCGCTGGTTCGAAAAGAGTATGTTCAAGGACCTCGGCATTCCGACCCCGGCCTTCGCCGACATCCAGTCGCAAGCTGACCTGGACGCGGCCGTCGCTTCCATCGGCCTGCCGGCCGTGCTGAAAACCCGTACCCTGGGTTATGACGGCAAGGGCCAGAAAGTCCTGCGCAAGCCGGAAGAGGTTGCCGGTACGTTCGCCGAGCTGGGCAGCGTTGCCTGCCTGTTGGAAGGCTTCGTGCCGTTCACCGGTGAAGTGTCGCTGATCGCCGTGCGTGCCCGCGATGGCGAAACGAAGTTCTACCCACTGGTGCACAACACCCACGACAGCGGCATTCTCAAGCTGTCGGTAGCCAGCACCGATCACCCGTTGCAGGCGCTGGCAGAGGATTATTCCAGCCGTGTGCTCAAGCACCTCGACTACGTCGGCGTGATGGCTTTCGAGTTCTTCGAAGTCGACGGTGGCCTGAAGGCCAACGAAATCGCCCCGCGCGTGCACAACTCCGGGCACTGGACCACCGAAGGCGCCGAGTGCAGTCAATTCGAAAACCACCTGCGTGCCGTGGCCGGCCTGCCGCTGGGTTCGACCGCGAAGGTCGGCGAGAGCGCGATGCTCAACTTCATCGGCGTGGTACCGCCGGTTGAGAAAGTCATCGCCATCGAAGACTGCCATTTGCATCACTACGGCAAAGCGTTCAAGGCCGGACGCAAGGTCGGCCACGCCAACCTGCGCTGCGCCGACATGGCCACGCTGCAGGCGCAGATCATCAAGGTCGAAGCGCTGATCGCCGAGTAAAACAGTTTCATGTGGCAGCGGCGGAACCATTCAGGGGCCGCCGTTCTCTCATGGCAGGATGCCAAAGTCTGACTAGGCTTCGCATATCTATCATCAAGAGGGAATTGCCATGGGAATTATCGGAACCATCTTTATCGGCTTGATCGTCGGCCTGCTGGCTCGGTTCCTGAAACCGGGCGATGACAGCATGGGCTGGATCATGACCATCCTGCTCGGTATCGGCGGTTCGCTGGCAGCCACCTACGGCGGCCAGGCTCTGGGCATCTATCAGGCGGGCGAGGGTGCAGGTTTCCTTGGCGCACTGGTCGGCGCGATCGTGTTGCTGGTGATCTACGGTCTGATCAAAAAGAACTGATCGAAAGCGACAAAGCCCTCTCGGCCATCGCGGTCGGGAGGGCTAGAATGCGCGGCGACTCACCGTCCATTCCTTTGCCTGCCGAGCACCTTCATGCGCCGTCTTCTGTTGACTCTCCTCTTGCTGGGCAGCTATCTCGCCCACGCCGGCGAACTGCCGGAAACCGACTGGCTGGAACTGATGCCCAAGTCGGATCAAAAGGCCCTTGAGGCCATGCCTGAAATCGATCACAACTCGCCCGAAGCCACCGGCACCTTCACCGAGAAGGGCGGGATGAAGCAGGCCAAAGGTCTGCCAGCGGTGATGTATTCGACAAAAACCGTGGCGTCGATGAACGACAAACACATCCGCATCGGCGGTTACCCGGTGCCGCTGGAGTCCGATGCCAAGGGCCGCAGCACGTTGTTCTTCCTCGTGCCGTATCCGGGCGCCTGCATCCACGTACCGCCACCGCCGCCCAATCAATTGGTGCTGGTGCGATATCCCAAGGGTTTGAAGCTGGACGATATCTACACACCGCTGTGGGTGACCGGCACGCTGAAGATCGAGAAGGTCAGCAATGACCTGGCGGATGCGGCGTATGCGCTGGAGGCGGAGAAAGTGCGGGTGGTGCAGGAGGCTGACCTCTAAAGCGCGCCGCACATAAATTTAGGAGCGAGCCTTTTTGGTGAGGGGATTTATCTGTGGTGAAGGGATTTATCTGTGGCGAGGGGATTTATCCCCGCTGGACTGCGCAGCAGGCCCCAGCTTTTGATTTAGAAAAAGCGGGGGCCGCTGCGCGACCCAGCGGGGATAAATCCCCTCGCCACAGGGCTCTTTGCCCTTTTGTATGGTGCTAGAGCTTAGAGCGGCGTAGCAGCTACGCTGACACCCATGGTATGGCTCGCCCCCGGCGCCAGTGTGACCAGGTCATCCATCACATTCGCCGTCTCGATGCATAGCATGCGCTGCCAGCCGTCGTCGTCCATGTCCGGCAGGGCGGCGGCGCGGTCGATCCATGGGTTCCAGATCACCGCCGTGCGCGAGCCGGTGGAGGTCAGCACAATGCGTCGTTCCCACGTCGGATCAACGATGTTCAATTGCGGCGGAACGTCGAGGTAGATGCGGTCGGTCTCGCCGGCGAAATGCAGATCGCCGCTCTGGCTGGCCGTGTTCCAGTCATCCAGGGTCTCGATGTAGTTGAGCCCGCCCACACCGTCGACATGCACATTACGCACGTCACTCACGGCGAAATAGGTGTGCAGCGCCTGACTCAGCGTGACGCTGTCAGTGCCCCGGTTATGGCTGGTCAGGCTGTAATGCAGTTGCTCCGCCAGATGCAGGGTCAGGGTCAGATCGACCTCGTGGGGCCAGCCCGGCAGGCCACCTTCCGGGTAGGGCAGCTTGAACTCGACCTTGATGCCGTCAGCCTCTGATTCGATGTTGCCCAACTCCCAGTCCATCGCCCGCACCAGACCGTGCGCGGGAGCCGGCTGCTCGCCGGTGTACATGGCCTGCACGCTGTGCGGGTTGCGTTCGAACTTGCCGAACCACGGCCAGCACACCGGCACACCGGCGCGGATGCTTTTGCCGGTCTTGAACTCGGCCTTGTCGTTGAGCCAGATGATCGGCGGCTGGCCGTCGATCTGATAACTGAGGATGTGCGCGCCTTGCTGGGCCACCAGCACTTCGGCCTTGCCGTGGCGGATGCGCCAGCAGTTCAGTTCATCCTGTTTGACGGCTTCAACGTTGGGCGTGTTCATGGGCAACTCTCGATCAGACACTGGGGACGACTATCGACCGCAAAACGGCGGCGAGGTTTAACGCGCGCGTGGCGGCAGCGAACGGGTGCGACCGCTGCCGTCGATGGCGACGAAGACGAAAACCGCTTCGGTGACCTTGCGCCATTCGCTGGACAGTGGGTCATCGCTCCACACTTCGACCATCATCTGGATCGAGCTGCGGCCGATTTCCAGGGTCTGGGTATAAAAGGACAGCTGCGCGCCGACCGCGACCGGGACGAGAAACGCCATGCGGTCAATGGCGACAGTGGCGACGCGACCGCCGGCAACGCGGCTGGCCATCGCGGTGCCGGCCAGATCCATTTGCGCGACCAGCCAGCCGCCGAAAATATCGCCAAAGCCGTTGGTTTCGCGCGGAAGGGCGGTGATTTGCAGGGCCAGGTCGCCCTGTGGGATCGGATCTTCTTGTTCGAGCTCTATCATGCCGAGGGGCCTCTGACCCGTGACTCTTCGTGGGTATTGCGGGTGGTAGCCGTCTTCAAGAAAAACGATTCAACACCGAACACACTGCGTTCGTCACGTTTTCCATCAGGCGCCTAAAGGGAAACTCTGCGAAAAAGGCTAAATCCCGAGCAAAGGACGGGCCAACAACGTTTTCGCACAGTAACCTCTTACAAATCCTGCGCAGGTGGCGAGTATATCGGTCGATAGACCCCGCGACGACCACCCGGTTCTGATTTCGACCGTCAATTACGCGCCTCTATGTGCTTTTTCGAACAATTTGCTATGGTGCCGAACCTGTCCAAGCCACCGCCAGCGTTGTTGTGGCGACAGATTCGACTATAAGAGAAGCCCTTGCCATGACCACAGCGCCTTCGAGCCTCGCGCAGCCCGAGCAACCCGCACGACCGTTGACCCGCAATGACTACAAGACTCTGTCGCTGTCCGCCCTCGGCGGGGCGCTGGAGTTCTACGATTTCATCATCTTCGTCTTTTTCGCCACCGTCGTCGGCAAACTGTTCTTTCCTGCCGACATGCCCGAGTGGCTGCGCTTGATGCAAACCTTCGGCATCTTTGCCGCCGGCTATCTGGCGCGGCCGTTGGGCGGCATCGTCATGGCGCACTTCGGTGACCTGCTGGGGCGCAAGAAAATGTTCACCCTGAGCATTTTCATGATGGCCGTGCCGACGCTGATCATGGGCCTGCTGCCCACCTACGCGCAGATCGGCATCTGGGCGCCGATCCTGTTGCTGCTCATGCGGGTGATCCAGGGCGCGGCGATTGGCGGTGAGGTGCCGGGGGCGTGGGTCTTCGTTTCCGAACACGTACCGCAAAAGCACATCGGTTATGCCTGCGGCACGCTCACCAGCGGCCTGACTGCCGGCATCCTCCTCGGCTCGCTGGTCGCCACGGCGATCAACAGCATTTATACGCCAGCCGAAGTGGCGGATTACGCCTGGCGGATCCCGTTCCTCCTCGGCGGCGTGTTCGGCCTGTTCTCGGTGTACCTGCGCCGCTGGCTGCACGAGACACCGGTGTTCGCTGAGCTGCAACTGCGCAAGGCACTGGCCGAAGAAGTGCCGCTGCGCGCAGTGCTGCGTGATCATCGCGGCGCCATTGCCATTTCGATGCTGCTGACCTGGTTGCTGTCGGCCGGTGTTGTCGTGGTGATTCTGATGACGCCGACCGTGCTGCAAACCGTCTACCACTTCTCGCCAACCACGGCGCTGCAAGCCAACAGCCTGGCCATCGTGTTCCTCAGCCTCGGCTGCATTGGTGCCGGCGCGCTCGCCGATCGTTTTGGCGCCGGTCGCGTCTTCGTCTTTGGCTGCCTGGGCCTGCTGATCAGCTCCTGGACCTTCTACCACAGCCTCGCCGACCACCCGGACTGGCTGTTCCCCCTGTACGCACTGACCGGTTTGCTGGTCGGCACCATCGGCGCGGTGCCGTACGTGATGGTCAAAGCATTCCCGCCGGTGGTTCGCTTCAGTGGCTTGTCGTTCTCGTACAACGTCGCTTACGCGATCTTTGGTGGCTTGACGCCGATGGTGGTGAGCCTGCTGCTGAAGGAAAGCGCAATGGGACCGGCTTACTATGTGGCGGTGTTGTGCGGGATGGGGATTGTGGTAGGCGCCTGGCTCTGGAAGAAGGGGCGCTAAAGCCCAGGATCTGCTCCACCAATACCGGCCTCTTCGCGAGCAGGCTCGCTCCCACAGTTGGAATGCATTTCATTTGTGGGAGCGAGCCTGCTCGCGAATGGGGACATCACAAATCATCCAGCAAAACCGGATGCTGGCCTTTCATCCAATTGTCATATTTCAGCCATAGAGTGTTCACATGGCCTGCTGATACTTGGCCCCGACTTAACACACCCTATCTGCTAGGAGTAAGGCATGAAACTGAAGCGTTTGATGGCGGCAATGACTTTTGTCGCTGCTGGCGTTGCGACTGCCAACGCGTTCGCCGCTGTTGACCCTGCTATCCCGAGCTACACCAAGACCACTGGTGTGTCGGGCAACCTGTCCAGCGTCGGTTCCGATACCCTGGCCAACCTCATGACCCTGTGGGCTGAGAACTACAAAAAAGAATACCCGAACGTCAACATCCAGATTCAGGCTGCAGGTTCGGCTACCGCGCCACCTGCGCTGACCGAAGGCACCTCTAACCTGGGCCCGATGAGCCGCAAGATGAAGGACACCGAACTGGCGGCCTTCGAGCAGAAATACGGCTACAAGCCAACCGCCATTCCGGTTGCCGTGGATGCCCTGGCCGTGTTCGTGCACAAGGACAACCCGATCCAGCACCTGACCATGGAACAGGTTGATGCGATCTTCTCGTCGACCCGTCTGTGCGGCGCCAAGGCCGACGTGAAAACCTGGGGCGACCTGGGTGTGACCGGCGATCTGGCCAACAAGCCAGTGCAACTGTTCGGCCGCAACTCGGTATCCGGCACCTACGGCTACTTCAAGGAAGAAGCCCTGTGCAAAGGCGACTACAAGCCTAACGTCAACGAACAACCAGGTTCGGCGTCGGTAGTGCAGTCGATCAGCTCCTCGCTCAACGGCATCGGTTACTCGGGCATCGGTTACAAGACCGCCAGCGTGAAAACCGTACCGCTGGCCAAGAAAGGCAGCACTGACTTCATCGAAGACACCGAAGAAAACGCCCTGAACGGCAAGTATCCGCTGTCGCGCTTCCTCTACGTTTACGTCAACAAAGCCCCGAACAAGCCTCTGGCCCCGCTGGAAGCCGAGTTCGTGAAGCTGGTGCTGTCGAAACAGGGTCAGGAAGTGGTAGTGAAAGACGGCTACATCCCGCTGCCAGCCAAGGTTGCTGCCAAAGCACTGGCTGACCTCGGTCTGCAGGAAGGCGGCGCAGTCGCCAAGAAGTAACACCCTGAGGCCGGCCTGAAGCCGGACTCCTGTGGGAGCGAGCCTGCTCGCGAAGGGGTGGTCACATGCAGCATAAATGTGGCTGACCCGACGCTTTGGCGAACAGACGCGCTCCTGCAACCACCAAATTTTCGACTCCGCTGCCGGACTTCCGGCTGGCGGATTTGCTGCGTCACTGCATTGTCATCTTTCTGTCATACAGGATCGCTAGGGTGTGCGCATGAATGATCTGGCCAATTCCCCAATGACTACGACTTCCCCTCCCAAGCGCATTGATTTCAATACGCCTGAGCTGCAACGCAAGCGCCGTATTCGTGCGCTCAAGGATCGCTTCACCCGTTGGTACGTCCTCGTCGGCGGCCTGGCGGTGCTCGCGGCCATCACCCTGATTTTCTTTTTCCTCGCTTACGTCGTCGCGCCGTTGTTTCAAGGCGCTGACCTGACTGCGAAAGACTCGATCACCCCGGCCTGGATGCAGGACGCCGGCAAGCCGCTGATGATCTCGCTCGAAGAGCAGAATCAGGTGGCCATGCGCGTCTCCGACAAGGGCCAGGCGCTGTTTTTTGATATCGACAGTGGCGCTGAATTGAAGCGCGTCGATCTGCCATTGCCGGCCGGTGCCAGCGTAACGTCCATTGGCGAAGACCAGCCGGGTCATCCGCTGGTGGCCGTGGGCTTGTCCAACGGTCAGGCGCTGGTGTTCCGTCATACCTATAAAGTCAGCTACCCGGATGGCAAGAAAACCATCAGCCCGGCCATCGAATACCCGTACGGCGAGGCGCCGATTGCGCTGAACGAGAGCGGCGGTGCGCTGGAACATGTCAGCCTCAACGCCACTGATTCGACACTGATGCTGGTTGGCTCCACTGGCTCGCAACTCAATGTGCTGTCGCTGACCAGCGAAGAAAACATGATGACCGGCGAAGTCACCAACGAGCAGAAGCGTATCGATCTGCCGCAGATGACCGAGCCTGTGAAAAACATCTTCGTCGACCCGCGCCAGCAGTGGCTGTATGTAGTCAACGGGCGTGCCCAGGCCGACGTGTTCAGCCTGCGCGACAAGAGCCTCAACGGGCGTTACAAGTTGCTGGAAAATGCTGACGCCGAAGTCACTGCCACCACGCAACTGGTCGGTGGCATTTCGCTGATCGTCGGTGACTCCAAGGGTGGTCTGGCGCAGTGGTTCATGGCCCGTGACACCGATGGCGAGCTGCGCCTGAAGCAGATCCGCACCTTCCAGATGGGCACCACGCCAATCGTTGAAATCGCTGCCGAAGAGCGCCGCAAAGGCTTCCTCGCCCTCGATGCCAGCGGCAAGCTCGGCGTGTTCCACAGCACCGCGCACCGCACGCTGCTGGTCGATCAGGTGGTTGAAGGGCAAGGCCTGTTCGGTCTGTCGCCGCGCGCCAACCGCGTGATCGTCGAAGCCGGCGGCAAGCTGCAACCGCTGCTGCTCGACAACCCGCACCCGGAAGTCTCGTGGAGCGCGTTGTGGAGCAAGGTCTGGTACGAGAACTACGACGAGCCTAAGTACGTCTGGCAATCGACCGCGGCCAACACCGATTTCGAACCGAAACTGAGCCTGTCGCCGCTGACCTTCGGCACCTTGAAAGCTGCGTTCTACGCGATGCTGCTGGCCGCGCCACTGGCCGTTGCGGCAGCGATCTACACCGCGTATTTCATGGCTCCAGGCATGCGCCGCAAGGTCAAACCGGTGATCGAATTGATGGAAGCGATGCCGACGGTGATCCTCGGTTTCTTCGCCGGCCTGTTCCTTGCGCCGTATGTCGAGGGCCATTTGCCGGGCATCTTCAGCCTGCTGATGTTGCTGCCGATCGGCATTCTGGTCGCCGGTTTCACCTTCAGTCGCCTTCCTGAATCGATCCGCCTGAAAGTCCCGGATGGCTGGGAAAGTGCGCTGCTGATTCCGGTGATCCTGTTTGTGGGCTGGCTGTCGCTGTACATGAGCCCGTTCATGGAGAACTGGTTCTTCGGCGGCGACATGCGCATGTGGATCTCCCACGACCTGGGCATCACCTATGACCAGCGCAACGCTCTGGTGGTCGGTCTGGCCATGGGTTTTGCGGTGATCCCGAACATCTACTCGATCGCTGAAGACGCCGTGTTCAGCGTGCCGCGCGGCCTGACCCTGGGTTCGCTGGCTCTGGGTGCGACGCCGTGGCAGACCATGACTCGCGTGGTGATCCTGACCGCCAGCCCGGGCATCTTCTCGGCGCTGATGATCGGCATGGGCCGTGCGGTCGGCGAAACCATGATCGTGCTGATGGCCACCGGCAACACCCCGGTCATGGAGATGAACCTGTTCGAAGGCCTGCGCACCCTGGCCGCCAACGTCGCGGTGGAAATGCCCGAGTCGGAAGTCGGCGGCAGCCACTACCGCGTGCTGTTCCTCTCGGCGCTGGTGCTGCTGCTGTTCACCTTCGTCATGAACACCCTGGCAGAACTGATTCGTCAGCGTCTGCGCAAGAAATACTCGTCGCTTTAAGCAAAGGTAGAAGTCTGTGAAACAGAACTCCCTGAAAGGATGGTTCAAGAGCGGCGCCCCGGGCGTCTGGATCAGCGGTGGCGCGGTGTCCATCGCGGTCATCATGACCATTGGCCTGTTGGCGGTGATTGCCGTGCGCGGTCTCGGTCACTTCTGGCCGGCGGATCTGATCCACGCTCACTACGACGTACCGGGCCAGGCCAATCATCTGGTGATCGGCGAAGTGGTACAGAAAGAAGAAGTGCCGCGCGCGCGTCTGAAGAGTGCCGGTTTGCCGGTGCCGGACGAGGGTCCGGAGTTCATGACTCGCGAGCTGATCAAGGTCGGCAACCGTGACCTGAACGGCAACGACTTCACCTGGATCGTCGGCGAGTGGCTGAGCAACCAGACCACGCCGCCGGAGTTGATGGCGATCGAGCGTCGTGAGTGGGGTAACTTCTACGGCTACCTGGTCAACGTCAAACAGGACGGCAAGGTCATCGCGGAGGGCGAGGCCGCATGGCCTGAGCTGCAGGCGCGCATTGATCGTGTGAACGGCCTCGCTGCGCAACTGAAGTCGCTGGAAAAAACCGACATCGGCGCGATCAACGCCGGCCTCGAACGCATCCGTCTGCACGGCCGCAAGCTGGAGCTGGAAGGCAAACTCGACGCCACCGCACAAGCGGACATGGAATCCGAGCGCGCCGAGCTGAACGCGCGCTATCAGGACATCGAAGCGCGCCTGGCCGACCTGCATGCGCAGTTCAACCGCGACGCACTGACTGCTCGCGATGCCAACGGCAAGGAAATCGAAATCGGTCTGGGCAAAGTGGTTCACGCCTACCAGCCGAACGCGATGAGCACACTGACCAAACTCGGTTTCTACTTCAGCAAAATCTGGGAATTCCTCTCCGATGACCCGCGTGAAGCGAACACCGAAGGCGGGATTTTCCCGGCGATCTTCGGCACCGTGATGATGACCCTGATCATGGCGATGATCGTCACCCCGTTCGGCGTGCTGGCGGCGGTGTACCTGCGCGAATACGCCAAGCAGAACACCCTGACCCGGGTGATCCGCATTGCGGTGAACAATCTTGCCGGCGTACCGGCGATCGTTTACGGCGTATTCGGCCTGGGTTTCTTCGTTTACGTACTCGGTGGTTCTGTGGACCGCTTGTTCTTCCCTGAAGCACTGCCGGCGCCGACCTTCGGTACCCCGGGCCTGCTCTGGGCCTCGCTGACCTTGGCGTTGCTGGCCGTGCCGGTGGTGATCGTGGCGACCGAAGAAGGTCTGGCGCGCATCCCGCGCACCGTGCGTGAAGGTTCGCTGGCGTTGGGCGCGACCAAGGCGGAAACGCTGTGGAAAATTGTTATCCCGATGGCCAGCCCGGCGATGATGACCGGCATGATCCTCGCTGTGGCGCGTGCCGCCGGTGAAGTGGCGCCGTTGATGCTGGTGGGTGTGGTGAAACTGGCGCCGTCGCTGCCGGTGGACGGCAACTACCCGTATCTGCACCTGGACCAGAAGATCATGCACCTGGGCTTCCACATTTATGACGTCGGCTTCCAGAGCCCGAACGTCGAAGCAGCCCGCCCGCTGGTGTACGCCACCGCGCTGCTGCTGGTGCTGGTGATCGCGACGCTGAACCTGTCGGCGGTGTATATCCGCAACCACCTGCGCGAAAAATACAAAGCACTGGACAGCTAAAGCCATTAGCCACAAGCGGCAAGCTAAAAGCCGCTTTTGCTCAAACTTGCAGCTTGCAGCTAGAAGCTTGCAGCTACGAACGGAGTGAGACCCCATGCAGCACGAAACACACAGCCACGGCATCAACATGTCTGCCCTGGGCCGCGACAAGCAGAGCCTGGACCTGGCGCAGGAAACCGTTGCCATCGAAGTACCGGGCCTGAGCCTGTACTACGGCGAGAAACAGGCCTTGTTCGACGTCAGCATGAACATCCCGAAACAGCGCGTGACTGCGTTCATCGGCCCGTCGGGCTGCGGTAAGTCGACGCTGCTGCGTACCTTCAACCGGATGAACGATCTGGTCGACGGCTGCCGTGTCGAGGGCGCGATCAACCTGTACGGCAACAACATCTATCGCAAGGGCGAAGACGTTGCCGAACTGCGTCGTCGCGTCGGCATGGTGTTCCAGAAGCCCAACCCGTTTCCGAAGACCATCTACGAAAACGTGGTCTATGGCCTGCGCATCCAGGGCATCAACAAGAAGCGCATCCTCGACGAAGCCGTTGAATGGGCGTTGAAAGGCGCGGCATTGTGGGACGAGGTCAAAGACCGTCTGCACGACTCGGCCCTCGGCCTGTCCGGCGGTCAGCAACAGCGTCTGGTGATCGCGCGCACCATCGCGGTTGAGCCGGAAGTGCTGCTGCTCGACGAACCGTGCTCGGCTCTCGACCCGATCTCGACGCTGAAAGTCGAAGAGCTGATCTACGAGCTGAAGTCCAAGTTCACCATCGTCATCGTTACCCACAACATGCAACAGGCGGCACGGGTGTCCGACTACACCGCGTTCATGTACATGGGCAAACTGGTGGAATTCGGCGACACCGATACCCTGTTCACCAATCCGGCGAAGAAGCAGACCGAAGACTACATCACCGGTCGTTATGGCTGATCGAACAGCTGCAAGCCGCAAGTTTCAAGCGGCAAGAAAGAGCGGTTCGAGTACGACACAAATCAGCTTGCAGCTTGTAGCTTGCAGCTCATGGCTTTTGCGGAGCAAATCATGATTTCGAAGGAAGGTTTAACCCATCACATTTCCGCGCAGTTCAACGCCGAACTGGAAGAAGTGCGCAGCCACCTGCTGGCCATGGGCGGGCTGGTCGAGAAGCAGGTCAACGACGCGGTCACGGCGCTGATCGAGGCCGACTCCGGCCTGGCTCAGCAGGTGCGTGAGATCGACGACCAGATCAACCAGATGGAACGCAACATCGACGAAGAATGCCTGCGTATTCTCGCCCGTCGTCAGCCGGCGGCGTCCGACCTGCGTTTGATCATCAGCATTTCCAAGTCGGTGATCGATCTTGAGCGCATCGGCGACGAAGCGACCAAGATCGCCCGCCGTGCCATCCAGTTGTGCGAAGAAGGCGAAGCGCCGCGCGGTTACGTCGAGGTTCGTCACATCGGCGACCAGGTGCGCAACATGGTCCGCGATGCGCTGGACGCGTTCGCGCGTTTCGACGCTGATCTGGCACTGTCGGTGGCGCAGTACGACAAGATCATCGACCGCGAATACAAAACCGCCTTGCGTGAGCTGGCCACCTACATGATGGAAGATCCGCGCTCGATCTCGCGGGTGTTGAGCATCATCTGGGTCCTGCGTTCGCTGGAGCGCATCGGCGATCATGCGCGCAACATCTCCGAACTGGTGATCTACCTGGTGCGCGGCACCGACGTGCGCCACATGGGCCTCAAGCGCATGAAGGAAGAAGTTGAAGGCACAAGCACTGAAACCGCTAATGTTCCGGGCGAAGCTGACGATAAGTAAGATTGCCTGAGAAAAGCGCCCGGCCCTCTGGCCGGGCGTTTTTGTTTGCGCTTTACACAAGGCAGATCGAATTAAAAAGCAGCACCCGCGAACGAAAAGTCCCGGCGTGACTGAAGAGTTTTGGCAATGTGCCATCAGCCAGCGTTATGCTTGCCGGGATTTTAATAGGGGTGTTGGATGAGCAAGATCAGTGTGTTGGTCGTGGACGATGCTTCGTTCATTCGTGACCTGGTGAAAAAGTGCCTGCGTAATTACTTCCCGGGAATCCGCACCGAGGACGCCATCAACGGCAAAAAGGCCCAGGCCATGCTGGCCAAAGAGGCTTTTGACCTGGTGCTGTGTGACTGGGAGATGCCGGAAATGTCCGGCCTCGAACTGCTGACCTGGTGCCGCGAGCAGGACAACCTCAAGACCATGCCGTTCGTCATGGTCACCAGCCGTGGCGACAAGGAAAACGTCGTGCAGGCGATTCAGGCCGGCGTTTCCGGCTACGTCAGCAAGCCGTTCACCAACGAGCAACTGCTGACCAAGGTCAAGCAGGCACTGAACAAGGTCGGCAAGCTCGACACCTTGATGAACAGCGCGCCGACCAAGATGAATTCGGCGTTCGGCAACGACTCGCTGAGCGCACTGACCGGCGGCAAGCCTGCCGTGGTCGGTGGTGCTCCGGCTGCTGCTGCGGCCAACCCGTTTGCCAAGCCCGCCGCTGCAGCTGCGCCATCGCGTGGTTTGCTCAACAGCCCACCAGTTCAGGCACCCGGTGCATCCAAGGCGCCGGTGGGCGGTCGCGGTCAGGGCCAGTTGCGCCTTCCAAGCGGTACTCAGCAATGCGTGATCAAGGCCCTGAGCATCAAGGAAGCCCTGCTGGTAGTGAAGCGCACCGAAACCCTACCGCAGATCCTCGACAGCGCCGTGCTCGATCTGGAGCAGGGCGATAACGCCGAGATCGCGCGCCTCAATGGTTACCTGCACGCCATCGTCGCCCACGAGCAGAAAGCCGACAGCGACTGGCTGCAACTGACCTTCCGCTTTGTCGACCAGGATGCGCAGAAGCTCGACTACATCTCGCGCCTGATCGCCCGTGGCACGGCGCAGAAGCATTTCGTACCGGGCGCGTAAGCTTCGTCGCCTGATAAGCCGCCTTCGCGAGCAGGCTCGCTCCCACCTTGGAACGCATTCCAAATGTGGGAGCGAGCCTGCTCGCGAAGGGGCCAGCCAAAACACCAACCATCTCCCGTGCAGGCGAATTTGAAACATCTGTCGACTAGCCTGGTCTGTCTCAGCTGCTAGGCTGATTCCCAGGCCTTCCTTCGACAGACTTTTGCCCATGCTCGCGCGCCTGCTGTTTTTCTGCGGTCTCTGCCTGGCCTCCGGGCTGGCGATGGCCATGACCATCTACAAATCCACCGACGCCAACGGCGTGGTCTCGTACAGCGACCGCCCGAGCAAAGGCGCGAAAGTGTTCGTGTTTCAGGACCGTATGGTCGAGCGCCTCGACCGCCAGGTGTACCTGGACATCAAGAAGCAGAAGGGCGTCGACGTGGTGTTTGCGCGCAACGATCTGTACGCGCCGGTCGAGGTTGCCCTGGCCTTCATCGGCACGAGCAATGTGCGTGGCGCGCCAGCGCAGGCGATCCGTCGCGTGCTGCCACCGCGCAGCAACACGCGGCTGGCGCTGCTGACGGCGATCAGTCGTGACCAGCCGCTGGTGTATTCGCCGCAGTTCCAGTATTCGCTGGGCGACCCCGCAGGCACCGCGCAGAGCTATCGCTATCCGCTGCCCTGGCGTGGCGGGCCGTTTCGCCTGAGTCAGGGCGCCAACGGCCAATACAGCCACTACGGGCCGAAGAACCGCTACGCCATGGACATCGCCATGCCGGTGGGCACGCCGATCATCGCCGCGCGAGCGGGAGTGGTGGTCAAGACCGAGAACTCCCAGAGCGGGCGCGGCACCGATGCCTCCGGCAATTTCGTCCGGGTGCTGCACGACGACGGCACCATGGGCGTGTACCTGCATCTGAAACAGGGTTCGGTGAGCGTGCGCGAAGGCCAGCGGGTCAAGGTCGGCAGCCCGCTGGCGCTGTCCGGCAACACCGGCAACAGCAGCGGCCCGCACCTGCACTTCGTGGTGCAGCGCAATACCGGGGAAGGGTTGGTGTCGATTCCCTATCAGTTCAACCAGCCGCTGGGGGCGTTACCCAACTTTGCGTTGGGCAAGCAGTAGGCGCGATAGGGTGTTGAGGGTTTTTGTGGCGAGGGGATTTATCCCCGTTGGGCCGCGAAGCGGCCCCAAATATTGCAACTCTGTACTAACTGACTGCATTCAATGGTTTTGGGACGGCTGCGCCGTCCAACGGGGATAAATCCCCTCGCCACAAGAGCCCCCCAAACTCCCGTCAATCGAGCATCAACACCTTGGCCAGGACAATCTTCGGCCCTTTCATCTTTTTGATGATGATCCGCAGGCCTTCGACTTCCAGCACTTCTTCCTCTTCCGGCACCCGTTTGAGGGTTTCGTAAACCAGCCCGGCGAGGGTTTCCGCTTCGATGTGATCAAGATCGATGCCCAACAGGCGCTCGACCTTGAACAAAGGCGTATCGCCGCGCACCAGCAGCTTGCCCGGCTGATAGGCGAGGATGCCGCGTTCAGCCTTGCGGTGTTCGTCCTGAATATCGCCGACCAGCACTTCCAGCACGTCTTCCATGGTCAGGTAGCCGATGATGTTGCCGTCAGCCTCCTCGACCACGGCGAAGTGCGAGCCACCCTTGCGGAACTGCTCCAGCAGCTGCGACAGCGGCATGTGCCGCGATACGCGCTCCAACGGGCGGGTCAGCTCGGCCAGGTTGAACGACTCGGGAATGTGGTCCAGCGCGGCCAGTTCCAGCAGCAGATCCTTGATGTGCAGCAGGCCGACGAACTCCTGGCGCTCGCTGTCGTACACCGGATAACGGCTGAACTTGTGGCGACGGAACATCGCCAGGATTTCCTTCAGCGGCGCGTTGAACTCCAGGGTGATCAGGTCTTCGCGGGAGTTGGCCCAGTCGACCACTTCCAGCTCGCCCATTTCCACCGCCGAGGCCAGTACGCGCATGCCCTGATCGCTCGGATCCTGGCCACGGCTGGAGTGCAGGATCAGTTTCAGCTCTTCGCGGCTGTAATGGTGTTCATGGTGCGGGCCGGGTTCACCTTGCCCGGCGATACGCAGAATCGCGTTGGCGCTGGCGTTGAGCAGGTAGATCGCCGGGTACATCGCCCAGTAGAACAGGTACAGCGGCACTGCCGTCCACAACGACAGCAGCTCGGGTTTGCGGATCGCCCACGACTTGGGCGCCAGCTCACCGACCACGATGTGCAGGTACGAAATGATGAAGAACGCGGTGAAGAACGACACGCCTTTGATGATCTCGGGCGAGTCGACGCCGACCGCGCTCAGCAGCGGTTCGAGAATGTGCGCGAACGCCGGCTCACCGACCCAGCCCAGACCGAGGGAGGCAAGGGTGATGCCGAGCTGACACGCCGACAGGTAGGCATCGAGCTGACTGTGCACGGTGCGCAGGATGTGCCCGCGCCAGCCGTGTTGTTCAGCGATGGCCTCGACCCGGGTCGAGCGCAGTTTGACCATGGCGAATTCCGCCGCAACGAAAAAGCCGTTGAGCAACACCAGGATCAGAGCAAAAAGGATCATGCCGAAGTCGGCGAAAATGGTAGCGAGGGACAAGCCAGGGGAAGGGTCCATGATGGAGTTTTGCGGGTTCCGTGTGATTCGAAAGTAGGGAGAAACAGCACCTGAAAGGCAGGCACAAGGCAGCCAATGTAGCGGCTGACTGTACGATTGCCTAGTGGCGTGTGCCGGGCGGCATCACTCGGTGGCGCTGATCGCCCGTGCGCTGGCCACCTGGGCCGGGGCGAAATGGCAGGTGAACGTGCTGCCGTGGCCGGGCACGCTGCTGATTTCCATCCGCGCGCGGTGGCGCAGCAGCACGTGCTTGACGATGGCCAGGCCTAAGCCGGTGCCGCCGGTATTGGAATTGCGACTGGAGTCGACACGGTAGAAGCGTTCGGTCAGGCGCGGCAGGTGTTTGCTGTCGATACCGATGCCGGAATCCTGCACGCTCAGGTGCGCGCCTTGCTCGTCGCCCCACCAGCGAATGCGGATGTTGCCCTCGGCCGGGGTGTACTTGACCGCGTTGAACACCAGATTGGAAAACGCACTGCGCAGCTCGGCTTCGCTGCCCTTGAGCAGCAGGCGCGCGTCGGCTTCGAGGCTGATGCGCTGGTTTTTCGCCCCGGACAACTGCTGCGCATCGCTGGTGATCGATTGCAGCAGCGTGTCGATCTGCACTGGCTGGTTGTCCGACGGGTAGTCGGTGGCTTCCAGTTTCGCCAGCAGCAACAGATCGTTGAGCAACGTCTGCATGCGCCCGCCCTGTTGCTGCATCTGCTGTAGCGCCCGGCTCCAGCGCGGGTTCACTTCTTCGACATTGTCCAGCAGGGTTTCCAGATAGCCGCAGATCACCGTCAGCGGTGTGCGCAGCTCGTGGGAGACGTTGGCGATGAAGTCCTTGCGCATCTGTTCCAGCTGATGAATGCGTGTGACATCACGCACCAGCATCAGGTGTTCATTGTTGCCGTAGCGGGTCAGGTACAGCTGAATGCGCACGCGATCGTTGGTCGGCGAAGGGATTTCCAATGGCTCGGCAAAGCTGTCCTGCTCGAAGTATTCCTTGAAGCGCGGATGGCGCACCAGGTTGGTCACCGGTTGGCCGCTGTCCTGCGGAGTCTTCAGGCCGAGCAGGGTTTCAGCGGCGCGGTTCCACCATTCGAGGTTGCCGTCGCTGTCGAGCATGATCACCGCGTCTTTCAGCGCGGCGGTGGATTCCTGCACCCGGTCGATCACCGCCTGCAGACGCCCGCGCACCCGTTGGTCGCGGCGTTGCAGGTGATAAATGCTGTCGAACACCTCGCCCCACAGGCCATAACCATCGGGCGGTGCTTCGTCGGGTTGATGCTTGCGCAGCCATTCGTGCAGACGCAGCAATTGCTTGAGCGTCCAGGCCAGATAAAGCCCCAGACCCGCCGCCAGGCTCCAGCCGTAATAGCCGGTGATCAGACCGATCACCAGGCAGGCGGTGACCAGCAACAGCATGTGGCGAATCAGGGTGCCATGCCAGTTTTGATTCACAGAGGCGTCCTTAGCCGCAGCTTCAAGTTTCAAGCCGCAAGCTCCAAGCTAAAACGGATCGGCTTTCACTTGCCGCTTGTAGCTGAAAGCTTGCAGCTGCTTTTATGCTTTTGTGGAGAACCGATAACCGGTGCCGCGCACGGTTTGTACCAGATTTTCGTAAGCGTCGCCGAGGGCCTTGCGCAGGCGGCGGATGTGCACGTCGACGGTGCGCTCTTCGACATAGACGTTGCCGCCCCAGACCTGATCGAGCAACTGGCCACGGGTGTAGGCGCGTTCCTGATGGGTCATGAAGAATTGCAGCAGGCGGTATTCGGTCGGGCCCATCTCGGCAGGTTTGCCGTCGATGGTCACGCGGTGGCTGATCGGGTCGAGCAGCAGGCCGCCGACTTCGATCGGCGCTTCGCCATCGGTCGGCCCGGCACGGCGCAGTACAGCCTTGAGGCGGGCGACCAGTTCACGCGGCGAAAACGGTTTGGTGATGTAGTCGTCGGCGCCGACTTCCAGACCCTGGATCTTGTTGTCCTCTTCGCCCTTGGCGGTGAGCATGATGATCGGGATGTCCCCGGTCAGCTCGTCACGCTTGAGGCGTCGGGCCAGTTCGATGCCCGAGGTGCCGGGCAGCATCCAGTCGAGCAGGATCAGGTCCGGCTTGCGGTCGACGATGATGGCGTGGGCCTGCTGCGAGTTCTCCGCCTCGAGGCAGTCATAGCCGGCCATTTCCAACGCCACGGCGATCATTTCGCGAATGGGCGCTTCGTCGTCGACGATCAGAATGCTCCTGCCAACCATGCCTTAATCCTCTTGTCATTTAACTGTCTTGCGCCGCATTAGATAACGGAATTATTGCAGTCGTGTGACAGTATTTCAGCGCGACGGCGTTTGTGCCGATCCTGAACTAAGCTCTAAGTCCGAATCCTGACAACCACAAAAGAAGGTTTCCATGACTCAGATGACTGTTTCTTTCAAAGCCCTGCTGATGGCCGCTGCCCTGACATTACCGGGGCTGGCCATGGCGGCCGATCCGGCGATGGAAAAGGACGGCATGTACACCGACCACAAGGGCATGACCCTGTACACCTTCGCCAAGGACTCCGCTGGCAAGTCTGCCTGCAACGACAAATGCGCGGCGAACTGGCCGCCGTTGATGGCGCAGGCGGGTGACAAATCCATGGGCGACTGGACGGTGATCAAGCGTGACGACGGCTCGATGCAGTGGGCCTACCAGGGCATGCCGCTGTACACCTTCGTGATGGACAAGAAGGCCGGCGACATGACCGGCGACGGCAAAATGGACGGCGCCTGGAAAGTCGCCAAGGCCAAATAACCACGGTCCAAAACCCTGTGGGAGCGAGCCTGCTCGCGAAGCGTTGTGTCAGTTATCGCAGAGGTGACTGACATGACGCCTTCGCGAGCAGGTGTCATGCATTAGCGCAATGCGTAATCCAGCACGATCCCGACAAATATCGCCAACCCAGCCCAGTGGTTGTGCAGGAACGCTTTGAAGCAGCGCATGCGATCACGATCACGGGTGTACCAGAACTCCCACGCATAACACCCGGCAGCCACCAGCAAGCCAAGGTGGAACCAGATCCCCAGCTCGAACTTCGACCCGGCCAGCATCAGGCAGCCCAGCGACAATGCTTGCAAGCTAAGGATGATCATTCGATCCGCCTCGCCAAACAGAATCGCTGTGGATTTCACGCCGATCTTCAGGTCGTCATCGCGATCGGTCATCGCGTAATAAGTGTCATAACCCACCGTCCACAGCAAATTGGCAATCCACAGCAGCCACGCCGCCGCCGGCAACTCGCCGGTCTCGGCGGTGAAGGCCATTGGCATGCCCCAGGAAAACGCCGCCCCCAGCACCACTTGCGGGTAATAGGTGTAGCGCTTCATGAACGGATACGTGAACGCCAGCGCCAGACCGCCCAGCGACAGCCAGATGGTCGGCGCATTGGTGCACAGCACCAGCAGAAAACTGATGCCCATCAGCACGGCAAAGAACACCAGCGCTTCCTTCGAGCTGATCCGGCCAGCAGCGAGCGGCCGTAGCGCGGTGCGTTTGACGTGGCCGTCGACCTTGCGGTCGGCCCAGTCGTTGATCACGCAACCACCGGCGCGGGTCAGCACTACGCCAAGAACAAAAATCACCACGTTGGCCAGCGACGGCGAGCCCTTGCCGGCAATCCACAATGCCCACAGCGTCGGCCACAGCAGCAGGTAAATGCCGATCGGCTTGTCCATGCGCGTCAACTGAACGAAATCCCAGGCGCGCGGGTTCAGCCGGTTGAGGGACTTGAGCAGGCTCTGATACATCAGCAATTCTCCGGATGGGCGCGGGCGGCGTCCCACAGGCTCGGCAGGAAGATTTCCGCGACCAGCACGCTCAGCGCGCCACGATCGAAACGCGAACGCCGGCCCCACAGCTCAGGGGCTTGCACCGCTGGCGGCAACCATTGTTCAGGGTAGTGGCAGACTTCAATGGCGCGGCGTTGAAATGCCCGATCACAAAACAGCAGTTCACCCAACGAGCGGCTGCCCAGTTCATCCATGTGCAAGCCATCACCTTGCAGGGCCGCCCGCGAGGCAACGCTGCGGGCAAACACCCAGGCTTCGCCGTGGCCGCGCAAATAAACCTCACGGACCCAGCCTTCGCTGCCTTCGGCCAGCTCCAACGCCGCGCATTCATCAGCGCGCAGGGTGTCCCAGCCCTCGAACAGCGGCGACACGCTGAAGCCATCCTCGGACAAACGGGTCAACCGGCGGGTCAGCGAACCTTCGTCGAACAACCAGTCGAGGGTCAACGGATCGGGGCGGGGCGTCAGGCGGTCTTGGGTCAGCCAGAGCGGGGCGGGGCAGGCATTTGAATGTTGCACAATGAGTCATTATTGGCCGCAAATGAGGCGGCGAGCTTACCATGGCGGGCGACAAGATCGAGCGGCGCCGGCCGCCGTTGCGCCGAACAGGCTTGCATCTGCCCGGCACCCTCAGTACAAAACGCCCTGAGCCGGATGGCAGCGCAGCACCCATCGACCGTCCGCGCCGGCACTACGCCTGAACCCTGAGGAAGTACCTGAATGAAGAAGTGGCAATGTATCGTCTGTGGCCTGATCTATAACGAAGCCGACGGCTGGCCGGATGACGGCATCGCGCCGGGCACCCGCTGGGAAGACGTACCGGCAGACTGGCTGTGCCCCGACTGCGGCGTCGGCAAGATGGACTTCGAAATGATCGAAATCAACTAAGCAAATCAGAGGAGTAAGGCATGAGCGCACCAGTCGTCATCATCGGCACCGGGCTTGCGGGCTACAACCTGGCCCGCGAGTTTCGCAAGCTCGACAGCGAAACCCCGCTACTGCTGATCACCGCCGACGACGGCCGCTCTTACTCCAAGCCGATGCTCTCCACCGGTTTCGGCAAGCACAAGGACGCCGATGGCCTGAGCATGGCCGAACCCGGCGCCATGGCCGAGCAGTTGAAAGCCGAGGTGCGCACCCACACGCGCATCAGCGGTATCGACGCCGGCCACAAACGCTTGTGGATCGGTGAAGAAGCCGTGCCCTATCGCGACCTGATTCTGGCCTGGGGCGCGGAAACCGTGCGCGTGCCGATCGAAGGCGACGGCGCGGAACTGGTATTCCCGATCAACGATCTCGAAGACTACGCGCGCTTCCGTGCCGCGGCGGCGGGCAAGCGTCGAGTGTTGTTGCTCGGCGCCGGGTTGATCGGCTGCGAATTCGCCAATGACCTGATTCTCGGCGGCTACGAAGTGCAACTGGTCGCGCCGTGCGAACAGGTCATGCCGATGCTCTTGCATCCCGCCGCTGCGGCGGCTGTGCAGGCCGGGCTGGAAAGTATCGGGGCGCAGTTTCACCTCGGCCCGGTGCTGACCCGGCTGGAGAAAGTCGCCGATGGCCTCGAAGCGCACCTGTCCGACGGTGAGGTCATCCCTTGCGATGTCGTGGTCTCGGCGATCGGCCTGCGCCCACGCATCGATCTGGCGGCCGCAGCCGGCGTGCAGGTCAATCGCGGCGTGATGGTTGATCGTTACCTGAAAACCTCCCACGCCAATATCTACGCCCTGGGCGATTGCGCTGAAGTCGACGGGCTCAATCTGCTCTACGTTATGCCGCTGATGAGTTGCGCGCGCGCGTTGGCGCAAACCCTCGCCGGAAACCCGACCGCGGTCAGCTACGGGCCGATGCCGATCACCGTGAAAACCCCGGTGTGCCCGCTGGTGGTGTCGCCGCCGCCGCGCGGCAGCGAAGGTGTCTGGAGCGTCGAAGGGCAGGGCGCCGATATCAAAGCGCTGTGCCACAGTGCCGACGGTCATTTGCTCGGTTACGCCCTGACCGGCGGGGCGGTCATGGAAAAACTGGCCCTGAACAAACAGCTGCCGCCGCTGCTGGCGTAAATGCCGGTCGTTCTGTCGTAAACACCGCTCTTTTGCCCCGACAAAGGTCGTGGGGAGACTGGCGCCGCCGCTGGCGGCGTGCCATTCTCACTCCCGTCTGCCGCAGAGTAGAGCCTGCGGCGCCTTGGGCGCTGTTCCAACGAGAACAGCACGGACATAACAACAAAAAACCGTCAAAGGGGCTTCACTAATGCGTAAACCAGAACTCGCCGCTGCAATCGCCGAAAAGGCAGACTTGACCAAAGAACAGGCCAACCGCGTCCTGAACGCCGTCCTCGAAGAAATCACCGGCGCCCTGCACCGCAAGGACAGCGTGACGCTGGTCGGCTTCGGCACCTTCCTGCAACGCCACCGCGGCGCCCGCACCGGCAAAAACCCGCAGACCGGCGAACCGGTCAAAATCAAGGCCAGCAACACCGTGGCGTTCAAGCCAGGCAAGTCGTTGAAAGACAGCGTCAATCCTTGATGGCGGCGTGCTCCCCTGAATAACCGGGAGAACCGCAAATGAAAAATGGGCACACCGATTGCGGTCGGGTGCCCATTTTTTGTGGCTGCCTCTTGGCTTACTGGCGTCGGAAGCAAGCCTTGCCGTTGCCGAAATCCACGGCCAGGCAGTTTGGCTCGATCGCCAGTTGCAGGTCCTGGAACAGTCCGCCCAGATCGCTGTTGGAGGCAGGCTTGGTTTTGCTTTCCAGCACTACTGTCTGGTTTTCCACCTTCCAGGTGCCTTTGGCAAAGCCGTCGGCGCTGCCATATGCCACACCGGCATCAAAGGTGCCGTCCTTTCGCAACAGCAACTCGGCGCCCATTTCCATCGCGCCGGTCAGGTAGTAATGGCCGTCCAATGGTGGGGTTTCCGCTGACGCTTGGGTGATGGGCAGCCACATAAGCGCGGCGAAAAATACGGGTTTCAATTCCATGAGTTAAAGCTCCTGACCATTGGTTTTCATGTAAGAAGTATCCCTGAGTTTTGTCAGAGTATTCTCCGGCATGAAGTGAAGGGATTTCTGGAGACGGATGCATCGATAACTATCGAGTTTGCACTGCAGGGGCGTGTTTCTTGAAGATAAAAGTTTCAAGTTAATGAAATGCCATCATTGTGCTAGCACTTTTCGTGTTGTTCGTTGTCGCAGGCGAATGGTTGAAAGATGGCTATCCGTATTCGGAAGTGTCCTACTTCTATTTTTTTTTGAATTTGGCATGCTGCACGCCGCTTGGGGGTACGAGCGTAAGGTAAACTCGCCCGGCCGTGGCGCAGGGCTCTGGGTCAAGGGTTTGACAGGGTCATGGAAAATTCGTCGTGTATTAATCGGCCTCAGGGAAACCCCTGCGACATATAGGGCGATCTCCTACAGACCTCAACGAACAGTTCGTCTTGTTGTTTAATCAGATGCTTGCTAGTGGCCATCATAGTGATTACGATGCGCCCACTTGAAAGAGCACATCTCAATTGGATGAGTCGCTGAACTGCTCTTCGATACTGTCCCGCGTTGCTGAAACTCTATTCGCACGCATGACTGTAAACCTTAATAAAGGCCATGGATGTCCTACTCAAGCAAACTTTCCGCCCATTACCTCGAACTCGCAAAAGTCTCTGTTTCCAAAGAGAATTTCGCGGGCGAAGACGTTCGTTTCTCGAGCGAATTCGAGGCGCTGGAAAGTGAGCTGGCCAAGGCTTCGTCGATGCACGAAAGCGGGCAGATCGACTGGCTGAAAATCCGCGAAAACAGCGAAAATCTGCTGCGTACCCAATCCAAGGATCTGCGTGTCGGCGCCTGGCTGACCTGGTCGCTGTACCAGCGCGAATCCTTCCCCGGGCTGCTGGCCGGCCTCGGTCTGCTGCACCATCTGTCGGAAAACAACTGGGCCGACGTTCACCCGCTCAAACCCCGTACCCGTGCCGCCGCGATCGGCTGGCTGGTGCCGCGTCTCGAGCAGGTCATCACCGAAAACATTGCGATCAAAGAGCAGTTGCCGATGTTCCGGCAGCTGTCCGAGCACCTGGCCGGTCTTGAGGCAGCGTGCACTGCACATCTGGGCGATGACGCGCCGCTGTTATTGCCGATCTCCCGGCGCCTGAAAACCATGATCCAGCGTGCCGCCGACAACCAGCCGGCCCCCGGCGTGGTGGGCGCGGCGGTGGCGCAGGTCAAGCAGGCCGCGACCCAGTTGCTCACTCCTGGCGCGCCGATCGACAACGAACGCGATGCGCACAAAGCCCTGCGCGCCCAGCAGGACAGCGCCCGGCCGTTGTGTGCCTGGTGGCTCAAACAGAAGGCTACCGATCTGCGCGCCCTGCGCCTCAATCGCACGCTGTTGTGGATGACCATCGACGCGGTGCCCGAGCGCAACGCCGAGCAGATCACCGTATTGCGCGGCCTGCCGCTGGAAAAGCTCAAGCTCTATCAGGACCGTTTCGATCAGGGCAAATACGCCGACCTGTTGGTGGAACTGGAGGCGAGCCTGGCGAAGGCGCCGTTCTGGTTCGATGGCCAGAGGATGGTCTGGGAATGTCTCCAGAACCTCAACGCCGAATTGGCAATGCGCGAAGTGGAAATCCACTTCGCGCTTTTGATTCAGCGCCTGCCGGGCATCATCGAGTTGCGCTTCCATGACGGCGCGCCGTTTGCCGATCCGTCCACCCGGGCGTGGATCGCCGCCAATGTCATGCCGCACCTGCAAAGCGCCAGCGCGCCGCGCAAGGTCGAAAGCGAGAACGTCGAAACCCAGCCGGCGTGGGAAAAAGCCCTCGAGGAAGTCCAGCCGATCCTGCGCAAGGAAGGTTTGAAGCCGGCCGTGCAGATTCTCAAGCAGGGTCTGCAATCTGCCCACGGTGGCCGTGAACGCTTCTTCTGGCAGTTCAGCCTCGCGCGGCTGTGTTTCCTGGCCAAGAAATACGAACTGGCCAAGAACCAGCTCGAAACCCTCGATCAGACACTACAGGACTCAGGCCTGCACGCCTGGGAGCCCGATCTTGCATTGCAAGTGCTGCACCTGCTGCACAGTTGCTGCGAGTTGTTGCCGCAGAACCACGCCGTACGTGAAAGCAAGGAAGAGATTTATCGCAGGCTGTGCCACCTCGACCTCGAAGTGGTACTCGAATAGGCCCCAGGGCCACAACCGCAAGGAGAAAAGCCATGGCCAAAGAAGGCTCGGTAGCCCCCAAGGAACGCATCAACGTCACCTTCAAACCCGCCACCGGCGGTGCTCAGGAAGAGATTGAACTGCCGCTGAAGCTGCTGGCAATCGGTGACTACACCCACCGCAAGGACGATCGCAAAATCGAAGATCGCAAGCCGATCAGCATCGACAAGATGACCTTCGACGAAGTGTTGGCCAAGCAAGAGCTGGGTCTGACGCTGAGCGTGCCGAACCGTCTGCAGGAAGATGGCGAGGCTGAAGAGCTGGCCGTGCAATTGCGCGTCAATTCGATGAAGGACTTCAACCCGGCCAGCCTGGTCGAGCAAGTGCCTGAGCTGAAAAAACTGATGGAACTGCGCGATGCGCTGGTGGCCCTCAAAGGCCCGCTGGGTAACGCACCTGCGTTCCGTAAAGCGATCGAAGGCGTGCTCGCCGACGACGAATCCCGCGGTCGCGTACTCGGTGAGCTGGGCTTGAACGCCGCAGCCCCGGACGCCTGAGACTCCAGTAGCCAAGGAAGCCAACACAATGAGCACTAGCGCAGCACAAGAGAAGAGCGCCGCCAGCGGCGAATACAGCATTCTCGACAGCATCATCGCCGAAACCCGTCTGACCCCGGACGACGAAGCCTACGACATCGCCAAGCGTGGCGTGTCGGCGTTCATCGAAGAGCTGCTCAAGCCGCAGAACAACGGTGAGCCGGTCAAGAAAGCCATGGTTGACCGCATGATCGCCGAGATCGATGCCAAGCTCAGCCGTCAGATGGACGAGATCCTGCACCACCCGGATTTCCAGGCGCTGGAATCGTCGTGGCGTGGTCTGCAGTTGCTGGTTGACCGCACCAACTTCCGCGAAAACATCAAGATCGAAATCCTCAACGTCTCCAAAGAAGACCTGCTGGACGATTTCGAAGATTCGCCGGAAGTCATGCAGTCGGGCCTGTACAAGCACATCTACACCGCTGAATACGGCCAGTTCGGTGGTCAGCCGGTGGGCGCAATCATCGCCAACTACTACATGTCGCCAAGCTCGCCAGACGTCAAGCTGATGCAGTACGTGGCCAGCGTTTCGTGCATGTCCCACGCGCCGTTCATCGCTGCCGCCGGGCCGAAATTCTTCGGCCTGGAAAGCTTCACCGGCCTGCCGGATCTGAAAGATCTGAAAGACCACTTCGAAGGTCCGCAATTCGCCAAATGGCAGAGCTTCCGTACCTCGGAAGACTCGCGCTACGTTGGCCTGACCGTGCCGCGTTTCCTGCTGCGCAACCCGTACGATCCGGAAGAAAACCCGGTGAAATCGTTCGTGTACAAGGAAACCGTTGCCAACAGCCACGAGCACTACCTGTGGGGCAATACGGCTTACGCGTTCGGCACCAAGCTGACCGACAGCTTCGCCAAATTCCGCTGGTGCCCGAACATCATTGGCCCGCAGAGCGGTGGCGCGGTTGAAGACCTGCCTTTGCACCATTTCGAAAGCATGGGCGAAATCGAAACCAAGATTCCTACCGAAGTATTGGTCTCCGACCGTCGTGAATACGAACTGGCCGAGGAAGGCTTCATTTCCCTGACCATGCGCAAAGGCTCCGACAACGCGGCGTTCTTCTCCGCCAGTTCGGTGCAGAAGCCGAAGTTCTTCGGCATCAGCGCAGAAGGCAAGGCCGCAGAGCTGAACTACAAGCTCGGCACCCAACTGCCGTACATGATGATCGTCAACCGTCTGGCTCACTACTTGAAAGTGCTGCAGCGCGAGCAACTCGGTTCGTGGAAAGAGCGTACCGACCTCGAGCTGGAACTGAACAAGTGGATCCGTCAGTACGTTGCCGACCAGGAAAACCCGAGCGCCGAAGTCCGTGGCCGTCGTCCGCTGCGCGCTGCGCAAGTGATCGTCAGCGACGTTGAAGGCGAGCCGGGCTGGTACCGCGTGAGCTTGAACGTGCGTCCGCACTTCAAGTACATGGGTGCCGATTTCACCCTGTCGCTGGTTGGCAAGCTGGACAAAGAGTAAGAGCGACTCATGGACGGATACGGCAGCCTGTTCGAACGCCTCAACGGCGACGCACAACTACGCAAGGGCAACAGCCTTGAGGCTTGTGCCATGGCGTCAGTGGCTGCCCATCTGGCCAAAATGCTCAGCACCCGGGCCGGCAGCGTGCAAACGCTGGCCGACTACGGGTTGCCCGATCTCAATGACATGCGCCTGAGCCTGCACGACTCGCTGAGTCAGGCCCGCCTGGCCATCGAAAACTTCATCGAAGCCTACGAGCCACGCCTGAGCAATGTGCGTGTCATTTCCCTGCCGCGTGACCACGATCAACTGCGCCTGGCCTTCAGTATCGAAGGCCTGCTGGAAGTTGAAGGGTTCAAGCGTCAGGTCAGTTTTTCCGCGCGCCTGGATGGCAGCGGTCAAGTCAAGGTCACCTAAGGAGATCCCCGATGTCTGGCAAACCCGCAGCACGCGTATCCGACCCCACCGCTTGCCCACTACCTGGCCACGGTACAAACCCGATCACCGCCGGTTCCGGCGACGTGTTCTTCGACGGCCTCGCGGCCGCCCGCCAAGGCGATGCCTCGGCGTGTGGTGGTGCGATGGTCGGCGATCTTGCGACTACCGTTTTGATCAACGGCAAACCGGCCGCCACGGTCGGCTCCGTTGGCTCTCACGGGAACAAGGTTACGGCAGGTTCCGGGACGGTGATTATTGGCAATTCGCATACGCCAGCGCCGTTTATGCCGCCGTTGCCCGTCGATATCCAGTGGCCGTTCAGTGAGCATTTCATAGTCAACTGTGAAGAAACCGGACAGCCATTGGCAGGGGTTGAATACACGCTGAAGACCGCTTCGGGAAAGGTTATCAATGGGGTTACCGACAACGATGGAAAGACACAGCGCGTTTTTTCCATGACAGCGGAAGCCATCGAATTGGTGATTGAGCAACAAACAAAGGTTGCGATTGCGTAAGCAACCACAGTTGCTCGGTGAGTCGACAGTGCTTGGGATTGCCCGGATTATTTATGCAAGGATTTTGAGATGGCGAAGACAGCGGTGACTGCAACCATGACTCCAGCGAGTAACAAGGCTGGGCAGTGTGCGATTGCAAAGCGCAAATTCGGTATCTCAGACATACCGGCAGCCATGGATAAAATGAAGTGGCCGACATCTGCTGCGCTGATGCGCCGATGGTTTTCTGGTAAACCATGGCCCACCGAAAACGGTGGAATGGACGCGGCTAGCAAACTCCACCAAAAGGAGATACCTGAGCAGTACATCGACGACTCGATCGTAAAGATGAGCTGGCTCCTTTCCTTTGAGCGCGTGCAGAAAGATTACGCATATCTAAAGTCCATGTGGAACAGTCCGAATGCGCAGAAGCAAATACGTTTCGCGATAATCAAGAAATATAAAGATCACGCCGACGGTAAGTATCCAGTGGTGTTCAATAGCGCCCGCGAAGCTGAAGAGTTTGGCTACAGCAATACCGTTTCCGTCACCATGGCGCAATGGCGTATGGACGTCCTTGACGACTTGCGGGGGGCGCTCGCCAACTACAATCTACGAGTCATAGCGCAAGGGCAAGTTGTCATTGCTGCCAAGAAAATAGAATTCCTAGTCGATGGGCTTGGATTTTACGTTGAAGACAGTTATGACTTTGGTGACGGTTCTGACTTCATTAGTCAGCCTCTCGGTTTCTGGAACTTTAACGGCACGGTGATTCCTCCGGAAGCCGCTGCACGTAACGTCAGTATCAACTCCAACCAAACTGCCATCATGGAAACAGGCGTTTTGGACGCTGCCGACGCGGCGGAAGTGTTCAAGGAGCTAGAAGGTGAGCGTTACTATCTGATTCAAAACAGTGACTTTGTCGAATACAGGCAGTGCCATGGCAAAGGCGGGGATTTTCGTGTGCTGTCCGATATCAAGTATGAAGCCGTCCCGCCATTCACTATTTCAATTTCAGGCTGATCGTGCGGCGGAAGGTGGTTGATAGATTATGTTTGTGAAGACTAAAGCGTTTCCGGGCCGCAGGAAAAAGATGTTGTGTATTGCAGCGTTGTTGATCATCTGCATCGCTGTTTTATTTCTGGTAGTTAACAAGATGCTTAACTTTCCGGCCAATGTGACGACTGTCGATACATCCGGGCGCTATCTTCTGGAAAATGTTCCAGTTGGCGGGATTCCTGGATTTGCTGGAATGGCCTACCTTCGAGTCATTGACAAACAACACCCGGAAGTAGTTTATCGCACTCCGCTTTACTCAACACAGTTGCTGGATATGCGCCTGACCGAGGATCAGAGCTCAGTGGGTGTTTATTGGATGTACTTCAACAAAGATAAAAAGACATTCGATATTGCTATGCCGCAATGGGAGTGGCATTGGATGAATATTTTTATCAGCAACACGCCCTATGTGCATCTGGAAAATTGATGAGCATTCGTGATGGATCGTAGAACCACTACCACCAAGCAGGTAACCCGTGTCCTTTAACCACTACTACCAAAGCGAACTCACCGCACTGCGCCAGCTCGGTCGCCGTTTCGCCGAGCGTAGTCCGGCGCTGGCGCCGTATCTGGGGCAGGCCGGGCGGGATCCGGATGTGGAGCGGTTGCTGGAAGGCTTTGCGTTTCTCACCGGGCGTTTGCGCCAGAAGCTCGACGACGAGCTGCCGGAGCTCAGCCATTCGTTGATGCAACTGTTGTGGCCGAACTACATGCGCCCGCTGCCGGCGTTCAGCATTCTGCAGTTCGATCCGCTCAAGCGCTCCGGTCCGGCGCTGCTGGTTGAGCGCGATACGCCGATCGAGAGCAAGCCGATCGAAGACGTGCGCTGCCGTTTCCGCACCTGCTACCCGACCGAGGTGTTGCCGCTGGATCTGGCCGCGCTGAACTACTCGGTGAAGGGCGATGGCTCGCTGCTCAGCCTGCGCCTGGAAATGAGCGCTGACGGCCACCTCGGCGAACTGGAGCTGAGCAAATTGCGCCTGCACTTTGCCGGCGAGCGTTACATCAGCCAGATGTTGTACCTGAGCCTGCTGCGCAACCTCGACGGCATCGAACTGATCCCGCTCGACGGCGCCGGCAAGCCGATCGATGGCGTCAGCGGCAAGCCGATGGCGTTCAAGATTCCCGGCGACCGGGTAAAACCGGTGGGCTTTGCCGAAGAAGAGGCGCTGATCCCCTATCCGCTGAACACCTTCCGTGGCTATCGCTATTTGCAGGAATACTTCGCCTTCCAGGACAAATTCCTCTTCGTCGACGTCAACGGTCTGGACATTCTCAAGGCGCTGCCGGAAGACACCCTCAAGCAGATGCGCGGCCTCGAATTGCGTTTTGACATTCGCAAGAGCGGCATCATGCGCATGCGCCCGACGCTCGATAACGTGAAGCTGTTCTGCACGCCGATCGTCAATCTGTTCGAGCACGATGCGCTGCCGATTCGTCTCGATGGCAAGCAGGACGAGTACCTCCTGCTGCCGGCGGAATACGACCTGGAAAACTGCGGTGTGTTCTCGGTGGAAACCGTCACTGGCTGGAAGCCCGGCGGTCTCGGTTATCAGGAATACGTGCCGTTCGAGTCCTTCGAGCACGACCCGAGTTTCGACGTGCCCAACAGCCGTCCGCATTACAGCATCCGCCAGCGTTCGTCGCTGTTGCATGACGGCCTCGACACTTACCTGAGCTTCGGCATTCGCCACACCGAAGCCCACGAAACCCTGTCGATCGAGCTGATGTGCACCAACCAGAACCTGCCGAAAAAGCTCAAGCTCGGCGACATCTGCATGGCCAGCGAGCAGACCCCGGAATTCCTCAGTTTCCGCAACATCACCCCGGCCACGTCGAGCTTCGCGCCGCCGCTGAACCGTGACTTCCTGTGGAAGCTGATCAGCAACATGTCGCTTAACTATCTGTCGCTGGCCGACGTCAATGCGTTGAAGGTGATTCTGGAAACCTACGACTTGCCTCGCTACTACGACCAGCACGCGGAAAAGGTCAGCAAACGCCTGCTCGGCGGCCTGAAGCACATCAAGCATCACCACGTCGACCGCCTGCATCGCGGTCTGCCGGTACGCGGTCTGCGCACCGAACTGACCATCGACCCGGAAGGCTATATCGGCGAAGGCGACCTGTTCGTCTTCGCTTCGGTTCTCAACGAGTTTTTCGCGCTTTACGCCAGTCTCAATTCATTCCATGAGCTGCGGGTAAAAAGCACACAGGGAGAGGTGTACCAATGGACACCACGTATGGGCCTGCAGCCTCTGCTTTAAGCGGGCTGACCAAGGTAATACGCGAGTACTCGCTGTTTCAGGCCGTGCTGCTGGTGATCGACCGGCTGCGCGAGGCACACCCGCATCTGAGCGAAGACGATCTGTACGATCAGGTCGAGTTTCAGGCCAACCCGAGCCTGGGCTTTCCGCGCAGCGACGTCGATCGCGTGGAGTTTTTCGAAGAGCACGGCAAGATGCGCGCGCGCATGCGTTTCAACCTGATCGGTCTGGTCGGCTCCGGTTCGCCGCTGCCGGCGTTTTACGGCGAACAGGCTCTGGGCGACAGCGAAGACGGCAACCCGACACGCAATTTCCTCGACCTGTTCCACCACCGCCTGCAACGGCTGATGCTGCCGATCTGGCGCAAGTACCGCTACCGCGCGAGCTTCCAGAGCGGCGCGATCGACCCGTTCTCGGCGCAGCTGTTTGCGTTGATCGGCCTGGGCGGCGACGAGATCCGCAAGGCCAAGGAACTCAACTGGAAACGCCTGCTGCCGTACCTCGGCCTGCTCAGTTTGCGAGCGCACTCGGCGGCGTTGATCGAAGCCGTGCTGCGTTACTACTTCAAGCACGAAGACCTGGTCATCGAGCAGTGCATCGAGCGCCGCGTGGAAATTCTCGACGAGCAGCGCAATCGTTTGGGCCGCGCCAACAGCGTACTCGGCGAAGACCTGGTGCTGGGCGAACACGTGCGCGATCGCAGCGGCAAATTCCGCATTCACATCACCGAACTCGACTGGCAGCGATTCCATGAATTCCTGCCGATCGGTTTCGGCTACCAGCCGCTCTGCGCGCTGGTGCGGTTCACCTTGCGTGACCCGCTCGATTACGACATTCGCCTGGTCCTGCGCCAGGAAGAAATCCGCGAGCTGCGCATCGGTGAGCAGAACGCCTGTCGCCTCGGTTGGACCAGTTGGCTGGGCCGCGAAAAAGCGGACGGCGTGGTGACCCTGGGCAGCAAAATTCATTAAGGACGTGAGCCATGATCAACGTAGACCTGCAACAACTCATCCAGGCGCTGGACGCCGAAACCCGTCGTGATCTGGAGCGTTCGGCGGAGCGTTGCGTCGCCCGTGGCGGCAGCAAGATTCTGGTCGAAGACTTGCTGCTGGGCTTGCTCGAACGCCCGAACGGCTTGCTGTCGCGCGCGTTGCAAGATGCTGACGTCGACGCCGGTGAACTGACCGCTGCACTGCAATCGCGGGTCGAGCACAGCGCTTCGCGCAACCCGGTGTTCGCCCCGGAACTGGTGCAGTGGCTGCAAGACGCACTGCTGGTGGCCAACCTCGAACTGGGCCAGACCCAGGTTGAAGACGCGGCGCTGATCCTCGCGCTGCTGCGCAATCCGATGCGTTATGCCGGCAGCCGTTATCAGCCGCTGCTCGCCAAGCTGAACATCGATCGCCTGAAAGAATTTGCCCTGTCGCAACAGGAGCAACCGGCGGCCAATGGCAAACCGGCGGCGCAAGGCGAATCGCTCTTGCAGCGCTTCACCCACAACCTGACCCAACAGGCCCGCGACGGCAAACTCGATCCGGTGCTGTGCCGTGACGGCGCGATTCGGCAGATGGTCGACATCCTCGCCCGTCGCCGCAAGAACAACCCGATTGTCGTCGGTGAGGCCGGTGTCGGTAAGACCGCCATCGTCGAAGGTCTGGCTTCGCGCATCGCTGCTGGTGAAGTGCCGCAGGTGCTCAAAGGCGTTGAATTGCTGTCGCTGGACATGGGCCTGTTGCAGGCCGGCGCCAGCGTCAAAGGTGAATTCGAGCGTCGTTTGAAAGGCGTGATCGACGAGGTCAAAGCCTCGCCGAAACCGATCATTCTGTTCATCGACGAAGCCCACACGCTGATCGGCGCGGGCGGCAATGCCGGCGGTTCCGACGCGGCCAACCTGCTGAAACCGGCGCTGGCCCGTGGCGAACTGCGCACCATCGCCGCGACCACCTGGGCCGAGTACAAGAAATACTTCGAGAAAGACCCGGCGCTGGCCCGTCGCTTCCAGCCCGTGCAACTGCACGAACCGACTGTCAGCGAAGCGGTGACCATTCTGCGTGGTCTGGCTCAGGTCTACGAGAAGAGCCACGGCATCTACCTGCGCGATGACGCGGTGGTGTCCGCTGCTGAATTGTCCGCGCGTTACCTGGCCGGTCGGCAATTGCCGGACAAGGCTGTCGACGTCCTCGACACTGCGTGCGCCCGCGTGCGCATCAGCCTCGCTGCGGCCCCGGAAAGTCTCGAGCGCCTGCGTGGCGAACTGGCTGAAGGTGGCCGTCAGCGCCAGGCGCTGCGCCGCGATGCCGAAGCTGGCTTGCTGATCGACCACGAAGCGCTGGAGGCACTGGAAGCGGGGCTGGACGAAGCCGAAAGCGAGATGGTTGCGCTCGAGACCTTGTGGACTGAGCAAAAAGCACTGGCCGAGCGCCTGCTGGAACTGCGTCAGCAACTGGCCAAGGCCCGCGAAGCCGCAGCCGTCGAGCCGACCGTCAGCGTTGAAGAAGACGCCGAAGGCACCGTGATTGAAACCGTGGTCGCCGAGGTTGAAGAAGGCCAAAGCGTCGAAGCGCTGGAAGCCCAGCTGCATGAAACCCACGCCGCGCTGACCGCTGCGCAAGTTAAAGAGCGTCTGGTCAGCTTCGAAGTCTGCCCGCGTCTGGTTGCCGAAGTGATCAGCGCCTGGACCGGCGTGCCGTTGGCGCAGCTGGCCCGCGAGCACAACGCCAAGGTCGCCAGTTTTGCCACCGATTTGCGCACACGCATCCGTGGTCAGGAGCAAGCCGTGCACGCGCTGGATCGCTCGATGCGCGCCACCGCTGCCGGTCTGAACAAGCCTGACGCACCGGTCGGTGTGTTCCTGCTGGTCGGCCCGAGCGGCGTCGGCAAAACCGAAACCGCGCTGGCACTGGCGGACCTGCTGTATGGCGGCGATCGCTTCATCACCACCATCAACATGTCCGAATTCCAGGAGAAGCACACCGTCTCGCGCCTGATCGGTGCGCCACCGGGCTACGTCGGTTACGGCGAGGGCGGCATGCTCACCGAAGCCGTGCGTCAGAAGCCGTATTCGGTGGTGTTGCTCGATGAAGTCGAGAAGGCTGATCCGGACGTGCTCAATCTGTTCTACCAAATCTTCGACAAAGGCGTGGCCAACGACGGCGAGGGTCGCGAGATCGACTTCCGCAACACGTTGATCCTGATGACCTCGAACCTCGGTAGCGACAAGATCAGCGATCTCTGCGAAAACGGCGCACGGCCGACCGCCGAAGTGCTCGAAGAAACCATTCGCCCGGTGCTCAGCAAACACTTCAAACCGGCGCTGCTGGCGCGAATGAAAGTGGTGCCGTACTACCCGGTGGGCGGCCCGGTGCTGCGCGAGCTGATCGAGATCAAACTCGGCCGTCTCGGCGAGCGCCTGAACCGTCGTCAGCTGGACTTCAGCTGGTGCCAGAACCTCGTCGATCACCTGTCCGAGCGCTGCACGCAAAGCGAAAGCGGCGCGCGCCTGATCGATCATCTGCTCGATCAACACGTACTGCCGCTGGTGGCCGACCGTTTGCTCGACGCGATGGCGACCGGCGAAAGCCTCAAGCGTGTGCATGCCACGCTCGACGGCAACTCCAGCGTGACGTGCGAGTTCGTCTGAGGTGGGCGTGATGTTCACTCAGGTGCCGCAGCCACTGGTCTACGCCGAAGCGTTGCTGGCGCAGTTCGCCAGTCTGTCGCGCGCGGCGGACAGTGCTGCGCTGCTGGGTGAATTCGTTCGTGGGCTGGCCGAGCTGAGCGGCTGCGAACTGACGCAGCTGTACCTGCTCGACGCCACCCACACCTGCCTGGGGATGAATGCCGAGTGCCTCGACGGCGCGCTGCAACCGCGTCAGGCGGCGAGCCTTCCAGCCGATTACAACGGTGAACAACTGCTGCAATTCGCCCTGTGCCAGAACCGCGTGGTGTGCCTCGACGACCTGACCGGCAGCCTGCACGAAACCAGTTTTCTGCCGGCGGCGAGCACGCCGTGGCAGTCGCTGTTGTGCGTGCCGCTGGTCAATCAGCACAAGTCGGTCGAGGGCTTGCTGCTCTGCGCCAGCCGCCGGCGTACTGACCTGCAAGGTTTCGCCGATTCCCTCGGCCAACTCGGCTCGTTCGTGCTCGGCCAACTGCATCTGCTGCAACGCCTGCGTCAGCCAACCGCCGAATTGGTCACGGCTACACGCAGCGTGCCGAGCATCAGCGGCTACGGCCTGATCGGCAAAAGCGCGGCGATGCGCCAGACCTACTCGCTGATCAGCAAGATCCTCCACAGCCCGTACACCGTGCTGTTGCGTGGCGAGACCGGCACCGGCAAGGAAGTGGTGGCGCGGGCGATTCACGATTGCGGCCCGCGTCGCTCCCAGGCGTTCATCGTGCAGAACTGCGCAGCGTTCCCGGAAAACCTGCTGGAAAGCGAGCTGTTCGGCTACCGCAAAGGCGCCTTCACCGGTGCCGATCGCGACCGTGCCGGGCTGTTCGATGCGGCCAATGGCGGCACGTTGCTGCTCGACGAAATCGGTGACATGCCGTTGTCGCTGCAAGCGAAGATTCTGCGTGTGTTGCAGGAAGGCGAGATTCGTCCGCTGGGTTCCAACGACACCCACAAGATCGACGTGCGCATCATCGCCGCGACGCACCGTGATCTGGCGGCGCTGGTCAGCGAAGGCAAGTTCCGCGAGGACCTGTATTACCGCCTCAAGCAATTCCCGATCGAACTGCCGGCCCTGCGTCAGCGCGAAGGCGACATCCTCGACCTGGCCCGGCATTTCGCCGAGAAGACCTGCACGTTTCTGCAGCGTGATCCGGTGCGCTGGTCGGACTCGGCGCTGGAGCATCTATGCGGTTACACCTTTCCCGGCAACGTTCGCGAACTCAAGGCACTGGTCGAGCGTGCGGTGTTGCTCTGCGAGGGCGGCGAATTGCTCGCCGAGCATTTTTCCCTGCGCCTGGAAGCGATGCCCGAAGACAACAGCGGCCTGAATCTGCGCGAACGCCTGGAGCAGGTCGAGCGCACATTGCTGCTCGATTGCCTGCGCAAGAACGACGGCAACCAGACCCTCGCCGCCCGTGAACTGGGCCTGCCACGGCGCACGCTGCTGTACCGCCTCGGGCGCCTGAATATCAATTTGGGTGACTTTGATGGTTGAGCTACAGCACTTCTTCGAACCCAACACATACCCAGTGGCGAGGGAATTTATCCCCGTCCGGCTGCGCAGTAGTCGCAGTCCGGTAAATACGGTTTCACTGAGAGACCGCGCTGGCAGGTTTTGGGGGCGCTGCGCACCCCAACGGGGACAAGTCCCCTCGCCACGGGAGGTCGCCGTACCTCCAGGCTATGGCTCAAGGCCCCGATCTAGAGGCTTCGAGCCCACCTCAAAAACTTATTTCAGCGCCGCCCGCAAGAGTCGGCGCTTTGTGCTTTGTCTACACCTGGAGACCCTCTGATGTCTGTTCGTCACTGGCACGCTGTCCTGCTGACCCTCGTCGTTCTATGCGGCCTTGGCGGCTGTAGCGGCAATTACAAATTCAACGACAACGACTATCGCCCGTTGGGTGATCCGCAAGCGGTCAATCGCGGCAAGTGACCGCAAGGAGCATCAAACATGGAATTGGTTTTCGAAATGCTGAACACCAAGCAGTTCGTGCCCACCGAGCTGTGCCAGCGGACCTTCAAGCAGGCCGGTGGCGTGATCGGGCGCGGCGAGGACTGCGACTGGATCATCCCTGACCGCAAGCGTCACCTGTCCAATCACCACGCGATTGTCAGCTACCGCGAGGGCTCGTTCTTCCTCACCGACACCAGCAGCAACGGTGTCCAGGACGGCAGCAGCGGCGCACGCCTGCACAAGGGCGAGCCGGTGCGCATCGAGCACGGCAGCACTTACATTCTCGGCGACTTCGAAATCCGCGCGCGGCTGGTCCGTGACCCGGCGACCTTCGACGGCGAAGTCGGCCGCCCGCGCGCCGCTGGCAGCATCATTCCGGACGACGCGTTCCTCGACCTCGACCCGCTCAACGCCCTCGAACAGCAAGAGCGCGTGTACTCGGAAATCGACGAACTGCTGTCGCCCACCGCCAAGCCGGAAGACTCCCGTCAACGTGCCGACTACGCGCGCATCGACATGGAAAGCCTGATGGTCCCGGAGCTGATCGCCGCCCCGGTCGAACCTGAGCCGGCGCCTGCACCGAAAGCCGTCGAGCGTCAGAGCGAAGGTTTCTGGGAGCACTTCGGCGCGGCGCTGGGCGTCGACGTCAAAGGCCTCAGCCACGACGAACGCGAAGCGCTGGCGCTCAACGCTGCGCGCTTGCTGCGCCAGAGCATCGGCGGTTTGCAGCAGAGCCTGCGGACCCGCTCCGAACTGAAAAACGAATTGCGTCTGGCCCAGACCACTGTGCAAGGCACCAACAAGAACCCGCTGAAATTTGCCGTCGATCCGAGCGAAGCACTGCAGATTCTGTTGCAGCCAAGCAAGCCCGGCCATCTGCCGGCCGAGCAGGCGATCTCCCGCGCATTCCGTGATCTGCAGGCGCACCAAGTGGCTTTGCTCACCGCCAGTCGCGCCGCCGTGCGTGGCACGCTGGAGCACTTCTCGCCAGAACAATTGACCCTGCGGTTCGAGCGTGACAACAAGCCATTGATCGCCACTTCGGGCGGGCGCTGGAGAGCATTCGGCCGCTACCACCAGGCACTGCGTCAGGACGATGACTGGAGCGAGCGTCTGCTGGCCCGCGACTTTGCCCAGGCTTACGAAGAACAGATCCGCCTGATCTCCACCCTCCACACCGACCACCAAGGATGATGCGCATGTCTCGCCGCTCGACCGCTTTTTTCAAGACGCTGACTGCACTCACCGTGCTGGTGCTGCTCGCTGGTTGCTCGTCGCTGTCGCCGTACTCGAAAGTGACCAAGATCAACCTCAAGCTGACCGGCAGCGATCAGCTCAACCCGGACCTCAACGGGCGGCCGTCGCCGATCGTCGTGCGCCTGTTCGAACTCAAGCACCCGGTGACCTTCGAAAATGCTGATTTCTTCAGCCTCTACGAACGCGCCAAGGAATCCCTCAACCCGGACCTGGTGGCCAGCGAAGAACTCGAACTGCGCCCGGGTGAAACCGTGGAACTGAAACTCAGCGTGGAGGAGGGCAGCCGTTACGTAGGCATCCTCGCTGCCTATCGCGACCTGCCGGATACCCAATGGCGGCACACCGTGCAGATCACTCCGCTGGAACTCACCGAGGCTGATCTGACCCTCGATCAGGCCGGTATCCGCAACACCCAACAAGTGCTCGCCAAGGCGGATGACTGATCATGAACACCCATAAAGTCATTTGGCAGGAAGGCATGCTGCTGCGACCGCAGCACTTCCAGCACAACGATCGTTATTACGATCACCAGATGAAAACCCGCACGCAATTGCTCGGTGGCTACACCTGGGGTTTTCTCAATCTGGAAATCGACTTGCAGTTCCTCAACATGGGCAAACTGGTGATCAGTGAAGCCTCGGGGATCCTGCCGGACGGCAGCCTGTTCGAACTCGGTGGCAACACCGAACCGCTGGCGCTGGACGTGCCGCCGAACACCGGCAACACGCCGATCTATCTGGCGCTGCCTCTGGTCACCGGCAACCACATCGAGGCCCGGCGCCCGGAGCAATCCGATGTGCTCGCGCGCTACACCGCGTATGACGCCGAAGTCGCCGACTCCAACGCCGGCGACGATTCCGCCAGCCAGGTCAGCTGCGGTCGTCCGGATTTCAAGCTGTTGCTCGGCGAGCAGCAGAGCGACCAGGCCTACGTGAAGCTGAAGATCTGTGACGTGCTCGACACCACGCCCGACGGCGTGATCAGCCTCGACCCGGATTTCGTCCCGACCTACATTCAGGCCCACGCCTCCAGCTACCTGCTGTCGTGCCTGAAAGAAGTCATCAGCATGCTCAGCCACCGTGGCGACACCATCGCCGAGCGGATTCGCTCCAACGGCAAGGTCGGCGGCGCTGAAGTCGGCGACTTCATGATGCTGCAACTGATCAACCGCACCGAACTGCTGCTGCGCCATTACCTCGGTCTTGAGCAGGTGCACCCGGAAGAGTTGTATCGCACGCTGCTGACCATGCTCGGCGATCTGGCGACCTTCTCCGGCGAGAGCAAACGCCCGCGTCTGGACAGCCGCTATTCCCACGCCGATCAGGGCGCGAGTTTCCGCAAACTGATGGAAGCGATCCGTCAGGTGCTGTCGATGGTGCTCGAACAGCACGCCATCGAGTTGATCCTGCAGGCGCGTCAGTACGGCATCATCGTCTCGCCGTTGCACGATCACAAACTGCTCGGCTCGGCCTCGTTCGTGCTGGCAGCCAGTGCCAATTGCGACTCCGAAGAACTGCGTCAGCGTTTGCCACAGCACCTCAAGGTCGGCCCGGTGGAGCGCATCCGCCAACTGGTCAACCTGCACTTGCCGGGGATCAAGGTCAAACCGTTGCCGGTGGCCCCACGGCAGATCGCATTCCACTCGAACAAAACCTATTTCATCCTCGAACTCAGTTCCGAAGACCTGGCACAACTCGAGCGCTCCGGCGGTTTCGCGTTCCACGTGTCCGGCGAATTCGCCGAGCTTGAACTGAAATTCTGGGCCATCAGGAACTGACCGACATGATCAAGGAAACGGATTACAACCAGGACGACAAAACCGTCCTGCTCGACCGTCAGGGCCACGGACCGGCATCGAGTCCGCTGACCGACTTCGCCGCGCCGCCGCGTTTCGAGCAACTGGAAGAACGCATGATCTACGCCGCGCGCCTGCGTCCGGCGGAGGCGTTCAACATCAGCCTCAATTCGCTGGTCGCGGCCTCGTCCGACCTGCTCTCGGAAGTGGTGCGCCTCAAGCACAGCGAAACCCGTGAAGACCTGTACGCGCTGAATGAGCGTCTGACCGCCGGGCTGAAGTTGTTTGAAGTACGCGCCCTGCACAATGGCGCAGAAAGCAGCCAGGTAATGGCCGCGCGATACGTGCTCTGCACCGTGGTCGACGAAGCCGTCGTGACCACGCCGTGGGGCAACGAAAGCGAGTGGTCGCAGATGAGCCTGCTGAGCAGCTTCCACAACGAAACCTTCGGCGGCGAGAAGTTTTTCCAGCTGCTCGATCGGCTGTCGAAAAACCCGGTCAAGCACCTGCCAATGCTCGAACTGATGTACCTGTGCCTGTCCCTCGGTTTCGAGGGCAAATACCGCGTCCAGGCACGCGGCATGCTTGAGCTTGAAGGCATCCGCGACGCCTTGTACCGGCAGATCCGTCAGTTGCGTGGCGACGTGCCGCGCGAGTTGTCGCCGCACTGGGAAGGCCTCAACGATCAGCGCCGCAACCTGGTGCGCATCGTGCCGGCGTGGATGGTGGTGCTCTTTACTCTGGTCTGCCTGGCGGTGATGTATTCGGGCTTCGCCTGGGTCCTGAGCGAACAACGCGACACCGTTCTGCATCCTTATCAGCCGCTTGATCCAGCCGCGGTACAACCGCAGGCGCAGCCGTAAAACAGGGACGTGTGATGAAAAAGTTTTTCAAGAAAGTCGGCGCCTTCCTGCGCCAGACCTGGGTCTGGACTCTGCTGCTGGTGCTGTTCGTGGCGCTGCTGGTGTGGTTCGTCGGCCCGTTGTTGGCGGTCGATGATTACAAGTTCTGGGAAAGCGCGACCTCGCGCCTGCTGACCATCAGCGTGCTGTTCCTGATCTGGGGCCTGACCATGGTCTTCGTCAGCTGGCGCGCGGGTATCCGCAAGAAAGCCGAGGAAGAAAGCGAGGACGGTCAGGACCGCATTCGCCGCGAAGAGCTGATCGACGAAGAACAGAAAGAGTTGAAGGCGCGTTTCAAGGACGCGCTGAAAACCCTTAAGACGTCGAGCCTGTATCGCGGTCGCAGCGAGCGCTGGCGCAGTGACTTGCCGTGGTACCTGCTGATCGGTCCGCAGGCCTCGGGCAAGACCAGCCTGCTGGACTTTTCCGGTCTGGAATTCCCGATCAACAAGATCGACCGCAAGCTGACCCGCGACACCCTCGGCACCCGTCATTGCGACTGGTATTTCGCCGATCACGGTGTCCTGATCGACACCGCCGGGCGCTACACCACTCAACCGGACGCGGAAGTCGACGGCAACGCCTGGACCACCCTGCTGGAACTGCTGCGCAAGCGTCGTCGCGGCCGTCCGTTGAACGGCGTGCTGGTGACCATTCCGGTGGAAACCCTCACCGGCGGCAGCGAGCAGGACATCGACACCCTCGCGCGCCAAGTGCGCAGCCGTCTGCAGGACGTGCACCAGAAACTGCACGTCGACGTGCCGGTGTATCTGGTCCTGAGCAAGGCTGACAAGCTGCTCGGCTTCGACGAGTTCTTCGATCAACTGACCCGCGAAGAAAGCGATCAAGTGCTCGGCACCAGTTTCCGCAAGGATCAGGTCGGCACCGACGTCGCGGTCCTGCGCAACGAGTTCGAAGAGCTGCTGCGCCGCTTGAACAGCCAAGTGATCATGCGCATGCACTCCGAGCGCGATACTCAGCGCCGTGGCCGCATCCTCGACTTCCCGCATCAGTTGGGGCAGATCGGCGAGCGTCTGTGCCTGTTCGTCGACATGGCGTTCACCGGCAACCGTTATCAGCGCGCGACCCAACTGCGCGGTTTCTATCTGACCAGCGCACCGCACCTGACCCAGGAAATGGATTCGACCACCGCCGGCATCGGCGCCAGCCTGGGCATGAACGCCGGCGTGCTGCCGACTCTGCGCAGCGGTCGTTCGCGGTTCATCCACCACTTGCTCAGCCAGGTGATTTTCCCCGAGGCCGATCTGGCCGGTCTGGACAAGCGCGAGCGCAGCCGCATTCATTGGGGCCAGCGTGCGCTGTACGTCGGCGCTCTGGCGGCACTGGCACTGTTCGGCATGCTCTGGGCCGGTGGTTTCTCGGCCAACTACGAGCGTCTGGAAAACCTGCGCACGCTGGCGCAGAACTGGACCCAGCAACGCTCGGCCGTGACGCCGCGCGATGACGCCATGGGCGTGTTGAAAGTGCTCGACACCAGCTACGCCGCGACTCAGGTGTTCCCGAGCAAGGGCGACGTCTCGTACCACGAACGTGGCGGCCTGTATCAGGGCGAAGAAATCAACCCGGTGGTGAAAACCGCCTACGAGCGTGAGCTGGAAGCGCAGTTGCTGCCACGGGTCGCAACCATGCTCGAAGGGCAGATCCGCGCCAACATGAAGGACCGCGATCGCCTGCTCAACAGCCTGCGTGCGTACCTGATGCTGAACATGAAGGACCGTCGCGATGCGGCGTGGCTCAAGGACTGGGTCGCCACTGACTGGTCGCAGCGCTACACCGGCAACACCGCGGTGCAGAACGGTCTGAATACGCACCTCGAGCGCTTGCTCAAGCAGCCGTTCATTTATCCGCTGAACGATCAACTGGTCACGCAGGCGCGTCAGGTCCTGCGCAGCGAATCGTTGGCCAACGTGGTGTATCGCATGCTCCGCGAGCAGGCGCGCAACCTGCCGGACTACCGCTTCAGCCAACACCTCGGCCCGCAGGGCTCGTTGTTCATCGGCACTGAATACGTGATCCCGGGTTTCTACACCCAGCAGGGTTATCAGCAGTATTTCTCGGTGCAGGGCGCCGCGCTGGTCACCGATATCCTGCGTGACAACTGGGTGCTGGGCGAAGGCGCGGGCATCAGCGACATGGACTTGCGTCGCCTGATGGTCGAGCTGGAGCAGCTGTACTTCCGCGACTACGCCAACTACTGGAGCGAAGCCGTTGGCCAGGTCGCACTGCCACCCATCAGCGACGCCGGCGAAGGCGCCGAGCAACTGGCGGGCCTGACGTCGGCCAACTCGCCGGTCCTCGCGCTGCTCACCGAAGTGCGTGAAAACACCCGCTTCGAATCCGCTGCTGATCCGGTCGATGAAGCCGGCGAAGCCGCCGATGCGCTGGCCGGGCAGAAAGGCAAACTGGGCAAGGTCGGCAAACTCGCCGCGGCTGCCGCCGACAAGGCTTCGGCGCTGAACGTGGCGAAGAACCTGCCGGACACCGCGAAGAAATCCCTGCAACGCCGCTTCGAACCGCTGCATCGTCTGCTCGACGACAACAACGGCCCGGGCGCCGACCTGACGCCAGCGTTCAGCGCGCTCAACGACCTGCAACTGCAACTGGCCGGTCTGGCCCGTTCCAGCACGCCGGAGCAAGCCGCATTCGAGATGGCCAAGACGCGCATGAGCGGCCAGCGTGATGCGCTGACCAACCTGCGCAATGCCTCCGGTCGTCTGCCGCGTCCGCTGAGCGTGTGGTTCAACGTGCTGGCCGAGGACTCGTGGCGCCTGGTGCTCAACGATGCCTATCAATACCTGAACGGCCGTTATCAGAACGAGCTGTACAGCGTGTATGGCAAAACCATCAGCAAGCGCTATCCGTTCAGCGCCAGCAGCACCAGCGACGTGGCGATCAGCGACTTCCGTGAGTTTTTCCGCGCTCAAGGTACTGTCGATCGCTTCTTCGACAGCTACATGCGTCCATTCGTCAGCGGCGATCCGGGCAACTACCGCATGCGCAGCGTCGACGGTCACAGCCTGCCGGTATCGAAGGTCTACCTCGATCAGATGGCGGCGGCGCAGACCATTCGCCAAAGCTTCTTCTCGATCAACCCGGCCGAGCCGACCGTGCAGTTCAAGCTTGAGCCGTACACCCTCGATCCGGCGGTCAGCCGCTCCGAATTCAAGTTCGGTGACAAGACCATGGAATACCGTCACGGCCCGATCCTGCCAATGACCTTCAAGTGGCCGACCGATGCTGAAGACGGTCGCACCAGTCTGGTCATGGACAAGATGGCGGGGCGTCCGATCGGCATCGAGAAGAATTCCGGCCCATGGTCGCTGTTCCGTTTGTTCGACCTGATGCAGACCGAGTACCTGAACGGTCGTGACGTGCTGGTACTGAAAGCCGACGTGGGCGGCCTGCGCGCCAACTACCTGCTGACCAGCCAGCGCACGCCGAACCCGTTCGACATGGGCGTGCTGCGCACCTTCCGCATGCCGGTGCAGCTCTGATGCTGGTGGCCAGTCCCTGGCGCAGCGCGGCGCGTACCGACCCGGGCAAGGTGCGGGCGCGCAACGAAGATGCCTTCCTCGACTCGCCGCAGCATGGTCTGTGGGTGGTCGCGGACGGCATGGGCGGTCATCAGGGTGGCGACATCGCCAGCCAGTTGATCGTCGCCAGCCTGGCTGAGTTGCCGCAACACGAGGACTTCGACGAACGCCTCAAAGCCATCCGCCAGTGCCTGCACTGGCTGAACCGGCGCCTGGGGCAGGAGTTGACCGTCACTGCCGGGCGTCACGACAGCATCATGGGCAGCACCGTCGTCGCGCTGCTGGTGGAAGGCAATCGCGCGGCCTGTATCTGGGCCGGCGACAGCCGTTGCTACCTGTGGCGCGGGCAGCGGTTGTATCAGCTGTCCAAGGACCACTCGCTGCAACAGCAACTGATCGACGAGCAGCAAATGAGCGTCGAACAGGCGGCAGCGCACCCGGCGGCTCAGGCACTCACCCGAGCCGTCGGCGCCGCCGACACACTGACCCTGGATGTACTCGAGCTTGAGGTTTATCCGGGCGATGTGTTTTTGCTCTGCAGCGATGGTTTGTATCAGGGCTTGAGCAGCGATGCCCTCGGCAACGCCCTCAGCCTCAGCGCGCCGCACGTGGCGCTGGAACGTTTGTTCGACGGCGCTCTACGGGGCGCCGCGCGCGACAACCTGACTGCCGTGGTGATCCGCCAATGAGTGAACTCGAATCGCCCATCGATGACTTGCTGATCAGCGACGAGCAGGCCAACAACCTGACCTACTTCGCCTTCGCCAAGGGCAACCAGGCCGAACCGTTGCTGGCGCCTACCAAGGCCAGCATCGGTGCGCTGCCGGATGTACTCGCCGGTCGCTACCACCTCGAGCGTCTGCTCGGGGCCGGTGGCATGGGCGCCGTTTACCGGGCGCGGGATCTGCTGCACGAGCAGTTCGGCGATCCCGATCCTTACATTGCGCTGAAAATCCTCAGCGAAGAATTTGCCGAATCGCCGGACGCCAGTGCCTTGCTTTACAGCGAGTTCGCCCTGACCCGACGCCTGCGCCACGACAACGTCGTGCGTGCGCACACCTTTGAAGTCGACACCGATTGCCAGCGGGCCTTCATCACCATGGAATACATGCGTGGCCTGACCCTGGACAAATTGCTGTGCGAGCGGCCCCTCGGCCTGCCGTGGCAAGAATTGCGTGACATCGTCCTGCCGCTGCTCGACACGTTGGCCTACGCCCACCGTCGCGGCGTGCTGCACGGTGATCTGAAACCGAGCAACGTCATGCTCAGCGAAGACGGCCTGCGCCTGTTCGACTTCGGTCTGGGGCAGGCAGAGGAGGGCACCTTGCCCGGTCTGCCTCACCTGAGCCGCGAGCGCTTCAACGCCTGGACCCCGGGCTACGCCGCCCCCGAACTGCTTGAGGGCCAACCGTTGTCGGCCAGCGCGGACGTGTACGGCGTGGCCTGCGTGATCTATGAACTGGCGGGCGGCAAACACCCGTTCCGCCGCTTACCCTCGACCCAGGCCCGCGACGAGCACCTGGAGCGCGAGCTGCGCGCCCCAGCGAATCTACCCCAGCACGGCTGGCAAGCGCTGCGAACCGCGCTGAGCTTCAACCCGGCAGAACGCACCATCACTGCCCAACAATTGCGTGACGCCTTGGGCGCCACTTCGTCCTGGCTGCAACGTCTGCGACTTCGGGCGTAACGGATGACATTCGAACAGGGAGCACACGATGTTCAACTCAGCTAACGAAACCCACTTCAGCCTCAAGGTCGAAGACTACGTCGGCGACCTGCAAGTGCTGTCGTTCACCGGCACCGAAGGCATCAGCCAGGCGTATCGCTTCGACCTCGAACTGGTCAGCGAAAACCCTGATCTGGATCTGGAACAACTGCTGCACAAGCAGGCGTTTCTCGCATTCGATCCACAAGGATCCGGCATTCACGGGCAAATCTACCGCGTCGCCCAGGGCGATGCCGGCAAGCGCCTGACCCGCTACAAAGTGTCGATCGTGCCGCAACTGCAATACCTGCATCACCGCACCAACCAGCGCATCTACCAGCAGATGTCGGCGCCGAAAATCATCGCGCTGATCCTCGAAGAGCACGGCATCAAGAGCAACGCCTACAGCTTCCAGCTCAGCCAGCCGTGCCCGGATCGCGACTACTGCGTGCAGTACGACGAAACCGACCTGCATTTCGTTCAGCGCCTGTGCGAAGAGGAAGGCATTCACTACCACTTCCAGCACAGCGAAAAGGCCCACCTGCTGGTGTTCGGCGACGACCAGACCGTGTTCCAGAACCTTGGGCAGCCAACTGCTTATGTGCAGGGCAGCGGTATGGTCGCCGACGAGCCGGTGATCAAAGCCTTCAAACTGCGCCTGGAAACCCGCACCACGCGCACCACGCGCCGCGACTACGACTTCGAAAAACCGCGCCTGCGAATGGAAGCGGCGTACAAACCGGACGGCGACAGCACTGAACCGGATCTCGAAGACTACGACTACCCCGGCCGCTTCATCGACCGCGCGCGCGGCAAGTTCCTCAGCCAACGCGCCCTCGAACGCCATCGCGCCGACTACCGCCAGGCCGAAGGTCGCGGCGACCAGACCAAACTGGTCAGCGGCCACTTCATGGAAATGTCCGACCACCCGCGCAGCGAGTGGAACGACCTCTGGCTGCTCACCGAAATCTTCCACGAAGGCAAACAACCGCAAGTCCTCGAAGAAGGCGTGACCAGCGACACCACCGACAACAAGGACGACTTCCACCAAGGCTACCGCAACACCTTCCTCGCCACCCCGTGGGACGTGTTCTACCGCCCGGCCCTCGAACACCCGAAACCACGCGTGCTCGGCAGCCAGACCGCCATGGTCACCGGCCCCAAAGGCGAAGAAATCCACTGCGACCAATACGGCCGCATCAAAGTGCAATTCCACTGGGACCGCGAAGGCCTCGCCGACGACAAAACCAGCTGCTGGCTACGCGTATCCAGCTCCTGGGCCGGCGACCGCTACGGCGCCATCAGCATCCCGCGCGTCGGCATGGAAGTCCTCGTCACCTTCCTCGAAGGCGACCCCGACCAACCGCTGGTGACCGGCTGCCTGTACCACAAGGAAAACCCGGTGCCGTATGCACTGCCGGCGAACAAGACTCGCAGCGTGTTCAAAACGCTTAGCTCGCCGGGTGGTGGTGGGTATAACGAACTGCGCATTGAAGACAAGAAAGGTGCGGAGCAGATCTACATTCATGCGCAGCGTGACTGGGATGAGAACGTTGAGCACGATCAGAAGATACGGGTCGGGAATGAACGTCATGACACGGTGGTGAAGAACACCTACACCGAGCTGAAGGCTGAAGAACACCGCACCACGATTTCCGACCGCAAGATTGAAGCGAAGCTGGATGATCACCTGACGATTGGGCAGAACCAGCATGTGAAGTTGGGGACTGCGCAACTGACCAGTGTGGGGAAAGAGATACACCTCAAGGCTGGGGACAAGATCGTTATTGAGGCGGGGACAGAGCTGACCATTCTTGGGGGTGGGAGCTTTATCAAGCTTGATGGCGGTGGTGTGACCGTGGTTGGGCCGGTGATCAAAATCAATGCCGGTGGGTCGGCTGGTTCCGGCACAGGGATCGGGATTAAACCGCCGGTGCTGCCGGGGGCGGCGGATAAGGATAAGGCGGGGAGTTTGATGGATCAGGCGTTATTGAATGCGCCGCCACCTCCTCCGCCAGCATCCGAGAAAAAGAGCTTCCGTATTCAGATGAAGCGTCCCTATGACAAAAAGGGGATTGCTGGACAGCCCTATATGCTGGAAGTGGACGGCGTGACCTATAAAGGCACAACTTCTAGTGAAGGGTTTGTTGACCAGCCAGTTCCGCCCGATGCGAAGAAGGGCAAGCTTACCTTTTATCCTTTTGGCGCAGAATCTCAGCCATGGGTATGGGAGTTGGACTTGAAAGCTCAGTCGGAAGCCTCGGACGTGAAAGGGCTTCAGTCCCGCCTTAAAAATCTTGGGTTCTATGATGGGAAAATCGACGGTGAAAATGGCCCGAAAACGAAGCATGCCACCCGTTGTTTCCACCGTTCTTGTGAGTTGGCAGACAAAGATTATCTTTCTTCCAGCGATATCAAGCGTCTCGAAGAACAGCATATTGCATAAGGGAATGAGCAATGATTTACGGTAATTTTGATCTCCGTCGAGGTGATCATGATGGAAAACCTGAGCAAAACAAGCCCCCTCGTTGGGCTGGAAATGATAATCCAGTGTTATCTGTAGTCACTGCAGAAACAGCAGCTGCATTTCTCGGTACTAGCGCAGCTCTTGGTGTTTCAGAGCATGTAAGAAAACTCCAGGAAGACTTAATTACTTTGGGGTTCTCCATTGTGGGGACACCTGATGGAGGGTTTGGTAGTCATACTGAGTGGGCAGTCAGAGAATTTCAAATATATGCGTCCATGGCGCAAGTTGCTAAAGTTAGAGAAGAAAAAAAAGGGCAACTGCTATTGGACTCTGCAGGTTCTCCAGTAAAAGTTAATAACATGGATGTGTATTTCGATAGCTCTGCATCTATAGTGGCAAAGGCTGGAAAGTCTGCGACAGTAACCGGTGAGACAGTCGGTCCTGTTAGTTATTATGTTGATAGTCTTCAGTCTGTCGCTAACTCTTCGATTTATGCCGGCCCAATAAGCGGTGTAGTAAACGAGCTTACTCGAGCTGCAATTGAATATTGGTTGAGCCATGACTACAGATGTCCAGTAGTCGTTGAGGCATGGAATAATACTGCAGCCGGAGTTCGAACTGATCTAGCCAGCAACGGATGCAATTTGTGGGCGCATAATAGTATTGCTAGTAATGCCCCGCGAATATTTTTTAGGGATTTCACTAGCTATTATGACTATCCTGATACACATAGTAGGCTAGAGTATCAAACTCTTGGGTATTATGAGCCTGGCGGTTTCGGTGGACCTAATACGGCAAAGAAGCATAGTTGGTCGCCAGAGGCGGAAATGTCAATCTTGAATCTTTATGACTCTGCCTATAACGCTGCTGAGGCGAATAGCGCCAAGATATCGACATATCGAACTATGCGTGTGGTGGCTGAGGCTGAATGCTATGGGCGATTTGATGTATTGAACGCTTGGGATAATGCGCTTATGTCTGCCGGACCATGTCACTGGACGATGGGGGTATTTTCGACGACAAATTCAGCGTATGCGCCCGGAGAATTGCCTGGACTTATCGCATATGTTAAAAATTTGAATCCTGAAGTTTTTAACAAGGCTTTCGGAAAGTTTGGGTTAGATACCGTTCTCCAGTGGGGAGAGGCCGGACTATATTTCCCTGGAGTACGTACATATAATACGTGGATTAAGCTTAGCACTGAAACTGACTTTGAGGCGTTGCCGACTACAAAGGAAGGTGCGAATTATATGAAAACATGGCACTGGCATTATAGATTTAGTATGGCGGGTCGAACCATCGGGGCCTACCGTAAAGCTATGTGGAAGCTGACAAAACTTCGGCTGAGTAAGATATTGGATAGAGAGGTCAAATTTAGAGTTTCCGGACATGAGGTGGTCAGCACTCTCGGAGCGGTTTTTACTTCAGAAAAATCTGTGGCTATTTTGCTCCGTTGGCACGTGTATCGTCCCGCTTTTGTTGTTACTAACGCGTCGCTCGTTGTTCCGGCAATTCAATTTGTAATTGACTCAAACTCTCAAGTAAATTGGGCATTGCCAGTTGCTAGCTGGGGGGACACGCATGAGACGTTGTTAACCAATGAGATCCAGAGACGGCTTGCTGCTCTGAACGACTCCATCACTAATGCGATTCAGTATGGTACTAATCTTCCGCAAGGTGCGGTCCGGCCGGGCAGAAACTCCTTCATTATGGATGTGTAACTTATGAAATATTTTTTGCTGTTGATTGGTTTGCTACCCGGAATTGCATGGTCTTCTGTGGGAGATATCTGTAATCCAGAACAAGACTCGAAAAGTTTTATTTCTGATTGGAATCTTGGTAATAGTAAGACAAAAGTATTGTCAATGCAGGATGGAAAAGACTTTTTAGTTGATCACGGCAGTATTGTATATGCCGGTGACTTGAATAATGACGGTAATGACGATTTTATTTTTGAAGCGTCAACAGGCGTTGGTTCAAGTGGTGATCGAGTGTTTAGCTTCCTGCTTCAATGTCATGGCTATCTTAAACCACTCGGTGCTTCGTACTTTGCCAAAGTTGAAGTCCTGGAGCCGGAAAGTGAGCAAAAAAACGTATTTAAAGACATAAAAATTTATTCTTATAAACGAAACTCAAACGGGAGTATCCAGCGAAAAGGTGGTGAGCCTCTGATGACACCTCATATTTGGCACTTCAATCCTAGCTCTCAAAAGTATGAAGGGGAGTCTGAATAAGGCGGGAGTTTGCTGAAACAAAAAGGGACCAGGTTTATTGTGCTCTGAGTTAGCGTCTTCGCCGTCGAGTGCTTTTAATAAAAAGTCTTTGTAATGAAAAAATTATTAATTCCTCTCATGGGATTGTCTTTAGCCGCAGTTTTGTCGGTGGCTCAGTCACATCCGCTGGTTATGTGTGGAGTTTCAATTCCAGATATCCCAGGCTTTAAATTGAATGTAAAACTTGAAGGTGGTATTTGCTACGGAGAACTGGTCTCGAACGTAAGCTTAAGGCCAGATATTTTGACAGAGGAGAATGTCTTTTTAATTGAGCCTGTTGAGTTTGAAAAAAGCTTAGCTGCATCTGGCCGCTTTGATAGCAATGGTAAATATAAATACAGCTATGCTGCGGATGAAGCTTTGCAACAAGGGTCAGAAACGGGAGAGGTGGATCTTGCTCATTCGTCAGCGTCGGGTTCCGCCGCAGTCAGAGTATTAATGTCCCCTTTTATGCTTTGGGACTCTGAAAAAGACAGAGCTGCAGCTGAGAGTAAGTACTCGGTGAGAAAAAAGGGGCTGTGGTTCGACTGTTTCTATGGGTTGAAAGGCGTGAAAGGTGCAACGGTCAAGTTTTCTGCATGTGTGCCTAGGTCAAACCTCAAAAGTGATCCTAAGTTATCTGATATTAGATCTTCATTTGAGGCTATGACACCGAGCAAAAATTAGTAGATACAGGGGGGGTAGGGGACGGGCTGTCAACTTAATCCGTCCCCCTCGTTCCGTTTACGTTATCGCTTCCTGCCTCGCCGCTATCAACTCTTCCAGATGATCCAACGCACGTTCCACCATGAGCTGCGCACCATCGGCAATTCGACTCAGTGCCAATGCCACCGAGCGGTTTGAGCCTTCGACATCGTCGGCTAATTTAGCAGCGATGGCGCTGATGGACAGCATGTCTTCGGAGGCGTTGGCCAGGAGGGCTTCCGGGTCAATGCCGGTGGAGATGGTGAAGAGTCTGCCTTTGCGGCGTTTGGACGGTTTGTCATGGGTAGGTGGGAAGTAATGGGCGAAGGCGCGGTCGGCGGCTTCTCTGTCGAGCGTTGCAGTGTCGAGGGATTCTTCGGCGGGGACTGGTAAAGGGGACGGATTTATTTATCCGATGGTTTTATCGTTGAACCCAAATAAATCTGTCCACTTTGTTGATTTGTAAAAAGGCAGAAAAATGAATAAATTTATTTTTTTGTATCTGTTAAGTTCGTTTTTGTTTGTGCACGCTAGTGATAGCGTAGTTGTGCAAAGTAAAGGTTGTGTCATGGAGGTAAATGAATCTCCTGGTGTTTTGTTTTTCAAGACTGATGATGATATTTCATTTGTTAAGTACAAATATAAAGATGGTAGAACAGAAAATGTAAAGATGAACTGCGTAGCGATGAGTTTTCCAGACGCGGTAGCTAGCGGCTTTGTACAGGAGGCCGACGGATTGAAGATTGGTACGGGAATGCAGCCGCTGTCAAAGGCTAGTCGTGTTTCTGGGGTTAATTGGTCCGGCTGGGAAGGAATATATTATTCTAACTCATACTGCTTTACTGCCGTATTGGAGGCTGGCACTGATCATGTTTTTATGATAGAGGCCTGTGGCGACGAAGAAGATGTTAAAACTACCAGAAAGCGTATGCTGTCGTTACTTAAAGGCTCAAAAACTTATCATGTTGAATATGAAGGTGGATAGGTAATGAGTGATACAGGGGCAGACTACGTTTTAGTGTTGGACAGTGAATCGTGGTCTATCCCTATTTTTGCTTTTGGATTATTTTTAATGTCGGTTTTTTCGGTGGCTCAGTCACAGCCTTCAAATATATGTGGAGTTTCAATCCCAGATATCCCAGGTTTTAAATTGAACGTAAAACTTGAAGATGGTATTTGCTACGGAGAACTGGTTACGAACGTAAGTTCAAAGCCAGATATTCTGACAGAAGAAAATATTTTTTAATTGAGCCTGTTGAGTTCAAAAAAAGCTTAGCTACATCTGGCCTCTTTGATAGCAATGGTAAATATAAATACAGCTACGCTGCTGATGAAGCTTTGCAACAAGTGTCAACAACAGGAATAGTGAGCTCCCAGATCCGTTTAAGGCGAGGAGACAGTGATGAAGGTTTGGTTGATTGTTTTGGTTCTTTCAATTTCGTCGGTTTCGTTCGCTAATGAAGCGAATGTGAAGTGGTCGGTCATATTTGCAGATCTCAATGTGTGCAAATTTAAAATTAATAATTTGTATGGTGGTGATTATGAGGTGGATAAGGAAGAAGTGCCTGCGCTCTTATTTTATTCGAAAGTTATTAAGCCTGATTCTAGGCGGCCGATAGAAGTCGATTTGAAATTTCGATGTGTGGATCCCGCCGATGCCCAAACTTTTGCTAACTTTTCGGGTGGGAAAATGACTGACAAAGGATGGGTCATGAGTTTGGATCCAGATGTTGCGGCTGACACGTCCATGCATAATACTTTTTATGTATTAAAAGGGAAGAACTGGGAAGGTCCAGCGATATCTCAGGACGTTACAAATGGTGAAGAGGAGGACCGAACGCGTGGGTTTGGATTTTGCATCCCCCATGGATCTGCTGCACTTTGTGGAGGTGGAAATGTGGCCTACTTGAATGATCTAAATGGCTCTGCGTTGAAGGAGGTCATTAAGATGGTTGAAACTATTGAGTTTGTTGAGGGAGGCTCTAAGGTATAGGAAGGATGTGTTTTCATCTGAGTTTATTAATAATCAAAGGGGGCGGATTTATTTATCCGTTTGCTTTATCGTTGAGCCAAAATAAATCTGTCCCCTTTGTTGTCCATTTTTATTTTCAGCGGCTAAACAATACGCCGAAGCGCGAATAGTTGCACTTGAGGGGACCTTGGAATGAGGGTGGGAGCTTTTTTAGTTTTCGCGCTCCTAGCGTCAGTGGTCAATGCGAGCTCTAGCTGCGAGGCTGACCTGAATGGGGATGGAATCTGCGATCCGTATGGTGTTAGACCACTTGAGGATGACGGTACAATTTCGCGAATTACTATAGATATTGGTGGGGGTAACAAGTCAGTTTCGGGGATTTTTGAACTTGGAGACGGTGGGTTATCTGTAGGTTATCTACCAGGTGAGTTTTCGTTGTTGCTGGATTTTTATACTCGTGATACTGATCTTACGCAGTATAGTTTTAAATGGAATTCTGCGCGGAAAGACTGGGTTCTCTATAAAAAATCTACTTGGGCGGAACCTAGTAGAAATGAAAAATATACCTTGGGTGGTGAGAAGGTACCAGTTGAAGCACTATTTTCGCAAAAGTTTAATGTTCAGCGTGTGGCGTGTTGCACCCTGTTTTCTCAGTTCTCCGAAAATGGGCCCGATTTTAGCTATTTGAGTAATGAGGATCAGCTTGCAGAAATCAGCAAAGACTTCAAATATATTCTTGGTAAGCTTCCTCAGGGCGAAAAAGGAGAATTGTTTTATGGGCTCGATGATAGCGGTAACAAGGTAAGGAGGAGTATTCCTCAAGAGCTGGTGTATGAGCTAACGTTGATAATTTCCAATGATAATGTAGGGCCTCTAAATGACTATGCTTATTATTTGTATCGTAGCAAAAACAATGTTTTAGCTGCTTTGCTTTTGAGGGGGATTCATAAAAAGTTTCCGAAGAGAGTCGTTGCAACATTGAATTTGGCAGATGCTTATTGGGATATCGGAATGAAGTCCGACGCATGTCCGCTTTATAAGGAATACATCGCTAAAATGACAACGAACGGAAAGGGTGAACGTATTCCACAGGCAGCGAAATCTCGAGAAAACTGCAATTGAGACGAGCCGCGTTTCACGGGGAGGAGTAGGGCGAGCACATGCAATTCAAAACTCTAGCGGTATCACTGCTCGGCCTGATGTGGACGATCCCGGCGTTAGCCCAAACCACCACGTTCAGTCCAACCAAAGGCGTTGAAGCGACGCTGATTCTCGAAAGCTCCAAGCTGAACATCGCGGTTAAAAGCGAAACGCACAGCGAGTCGCGGACAATCGATTTCGAAGCCGAAAACGAACTCCACATGCAGTTCGATGACTTCAATTTCGACGGCGCCCAGGATTTCGCGATCTGGCAGCTCGATGACGGCATGGGCACTTACGACTACTACCGAGTGTTTGTTTACCAAGCCAAAACCGGCACGTTCGAAGAGTTGCACCCGGACTGCGGCGATGGCTTCGTTAACCTGCGCGTCGACAAAAAACGTAAAGCGTTGCTCAGCACTTACTGGGGCATGAACGGACCAGATCAATGCATCACCCGATTCACCAAACGCAAGGCCTGAATGACTCAAGGATGAACACAGTGAAACGTTTTGTTTTAACCCTGCTGGCCGTATTGCTGCCGGCTTCAGCTGCCTATGCGCAGGATGACTGCAGCCAGGTCACCTCAAGTCTGGAGATGGTGCCCTGCTCGGAGGCGGCGAAGAAGGCTGCCGATACGCAGTTGAATGTCAGCTACAAGCAGCTGATGACGCGACTTGAGTCTGACTATCGAGCGGATCCGGCATTGGGCGCGGAGTACGCCGCGAAGGTCAAAGAGTCGCAACGTGCGTGGTTGAAGTTGCGCGATGCGAACTGCCCTTTGGAGGCATTCGAAATCGAGACGGGGATGCCAGCGCATGTGTTTGCCGTTAACTCGTGTATCGCCAGAATGAGTCGCGAGCGCTCGGCATATCTGGACAAGATCGTCCCTGCTCTTGCATCCGACAAGAGCACTTCGACGGCACCCACCAGAGACGCTTGCCCCTCGGAGGAGTTCGCGCCTTTCCTGACAGCATTTTCCGCCAACAGCGAATCACAGCGCCGCCTGACTGCGATGACGGTCAAGTCGCTCGTGTTGAAGCCGGTAGCGGGAAAGGAACGTAGCACCTTTGAGCCTTCCACCTCGGGTGTCAGTGGAGCTACTTTTACCTATCCGCTGATGGCCGCCATCACACCCGGCAAAACGCCTGGAGTCGAGATCGAAGAGGTCGACGACAGTCACGTCAACGTGGTGGATAAGCGAGCGGGCAACAGCAATATCAAGATCTTCAACTTCTCTCGTCAGGCGTGCTGGGTGCTTGAGGGGATTGAGGATTGGTCGATCAGTGAGAAGGATCTTGTCGCAACAGAGAACCCGGGAATGAGCCGCGCCGAGAACTTCTGTGATCAGCGTGCTGAAGCTTTAGGTGGGCTGGGGTTTCTTGAGCAATACCGGCTGACTGCGGAGTTGATTGAGGCGTCCCTGGAGAATTTTGTGTGTGCTGCAGAGTCAGGTGATGCACAGGCCAGCCTGTCGGCGGCAAGCCTGAGTCTTTCGCAAATGGCACCTCAGTTAGAAACCCCTAAGGTTGAGGCTTTGTTCAAAGCGGCTTCGAAAATACCAAAGGGTGCGATGGGCTATGCGACGTTTCTTTGTTCAGGAAACTCCACCGACTATAACGGCCCTTGCCTTCACCCCAAGCAGGCAGAAGAGCAGGTTATTCGGGCGATTACCATGGGCTCCACGGACGCGATGAATTACCTGGCCTCTACCTTTGAGGGTGGGGAGTTAGGAACGAAGGATATATCGCGGGCGTTAGCCTGTTATCAAATGGCGGCTGACAAGGGTGATCAGTTGGGCCTCTTCAACGTGGGGCGATTGGGATCGTCAGCCACGGCGCCGATCAAAGCCAGCCACTGCATTTGAATTTCGAGGGGCTGTTTGAGGCGGTTTTGCACAAGTTTTGTCTGAATCCCTCACGCTAAAACGTTTAACGCTTGAGCATCTGAGGACCGCGATTTTCCTTTAAACTCCCCACCCCCAAGGAACGCGCTCAGGACACGGAATGCCAGCCTCTTCTTCCTCGCTTCGCCCAGCGTTGGTGCTTTGGCTATATGCCGCTGCGATCACGCACATCCTCGCCGGTCTTACCCTGACCTGGGCCGGTGACTCCGGCTTGCTCGATGGCTACCTGCAAGTCCTCGAACTGTCGTTCTGGGGTGCCGATGCGGTTCCCACCGCCGGCCACGAACAACAAGTCTGGTGGCTCGCGCTGTTCGGCGCGACGTTGCAAAGTTATTCGCTGTACATGTTCGCGCTGGTGCACCTGGGCAATCGCTTGAAAGCCCCGGCAGTCTGGGGTTGGTTGATCGCTGGCATCCTGTTATGGGCGCCGCAGGATATGTGGCTCTCGGCGCAACAGCAGGTCTGGTCGCACGTGTGGCTCGACGGTTTTGCGCTGTTGGTGTTGTTGCCGCCGCTGTTTTGGCTCTATCGACATGACTGTCGGAAAAGCAATTGCGAGACCGAATCGAGCGACCCGAGCCGTGGCTGATGTATCACCGACAGGGCTCATAAAACCTCGCTACCTACGCAGCCTATTGTTTGGCTTTGCACTCACGCAGGTTAGCCGTGCCATCGCCGCTAATAGCGTGTTGGTCGGTAATGCTTCCGATCAATTGCAGGCCGCTCATGGGCCAGTTACCGCTTTGGTGGTTATGACACCCTGCCGGTTTTCGATGACGCTTACGCAAGATCAATGGCTGCAGTTCAATTCGCCTGATCTGGTATTCGTTGCGACAAAACAACTTCCCAACACATTGAACGCGCCGCACTTGTGGCAGGCGCCAAGCTCAAACAGCGCTGAGTGGAATTTCGAAAAGTCAGCGGGTCTGAGCGAGCCATGGTTTGGTGTTATGTGTGAAAGTGCGGGAAGTTTTTCCGCTCTCACTAGTCAGCAGTTGCCGGCCGATGGCGCGATGGAGTTGCAGCTGTTGCGTGAAGCCAACGACCGCAAGTGTCCGGCGACTCTGACTGATCACGGCTGGGGGCCAACGTTGTTGGCGGGGGATCCGCAAACCTACACGTTTGAGTCGCTGAAGGGGGCAAAGTCGTCAGGATTCATCATCGGTTATCACGATGAGAGTCGGCGTCTGTTCAGTCGCATCACCTTCTGCCTTATGCATAACGAACAGGTACTGATTGGGTCCGCGGAGTCGGGCTCATCCGCCCCGTTGGCGATAAGCGTTGAAGGATTTGAAGAAATCAAAACAGCAGTGCTGAGCATCGCCTTCGAGTGAGCATGTTGACGATGCATTGCATAGATGGAGCTACAGCGTGAAAGGATTTTCGGTTCTTCTCGGCAGCTTGATATTGGCTGCCGCGTCCATGGCATTCGCTGCCGATCCAGCCTTCAAGGATTACACCGTCACGCCAGTTTTCAACGGCCCCAACCATAAGCTGGTGCCGCAAGAAAACAGCAGCCCAATGATGGATCAGGCACGGGTGCAAGCCCTGAAAGGCAAGGTCAACTTCGCCGGCCATTACATCCTTCACAGGCTCGGCTGTGGCGGCAGCGCGATTTGCGGCGAAGTGCTGGACGCCCAGACCGGTGAGGTTGTTGGTGGTTTGCCGAATGTTTACGACGGCAGCACGTTCGGCATGGTTTACCAACCCGAGAGCCGCTTGATCATCGTGTCCGGCATCACGCTCGACGGCGAAGAAGATGCCCAAGGGAATGCGTTGGAAAGTGGTAACCGGGATCGTTACTACGAGTTTGTGAACAATGAGTTTCGGCTGCTAAGCATGACCGATGTGGAATCGTCGCCGATGGATGAGGAGTGAGTGGATGAGCCGTTTTCTCGCGGGCAGCTTTTCGCTGCTGTTCTCGCTTCCAGCTCTCGCCTCGCCTTCGGACGCCTTTACTCAGCGCGATGTCATGCAGTGCGGCGGTGTTGAAGTGGTGTTGGTGTCGTCCTGCCGATCGGTGACGGTGGATGGTGCGGGAACCCACGTCATCCCGGTCTGCTCCGACCAGACCATCAACATCGGTAGCAAAGTGTTTCGCCGTGATATCAGCAAAGTTTCACAACTCACTTCCGACGGTGCGAAGACGAAGATGTTGAGCAATGTTGTTGTGGCGATGGATTGCGTGGAAGGCACCCAGGGCAGCCTTGTTTCGATAGGCGGATATGGCGGTTGTGGTTCTTGCCCGGAGTGGCACGGCTATTACTCGACAACAGGCCGATTGGAGCAATACAGCTTCGATAATAATCAACGCTCATTTGGCTCGAAGGGATCTCGGGAAGAGTTGATCAAGGCCTATGGCGTTACGAAGAGGCAGCTAATGTCAGAAAGCCCGGCGGTGAAGAGGATCGTCTATGGTCAGCCTTAAGTGGGTAGTGATGATCAGCTGCCTTTTTGCCGCCACAAGCGCTCTTGCCGAGGACCCGCCCATAGTCGGTATCGACGGACACACCGTGACGTTTCGAGCGACCAAATGGACGATGCCCGGTGTGGAATCACTGACCGTATGGTTCACCGCCAACGGCAAAACCCTCCCGGTCTTCAGTGCCGACGTTGGCGCCGATGGACACTCCGATTGGCTCAGCCCTGACAAGAAAACCTTGTTGCTCGACCCGGTGGTCTTCGGCATGTTGTCGGATGAGAATCAAGAAGAAAAACTGGTGTCGCAACAGCATTGCGATGTGATTTCGATGGAGACCGGTTGCGTGCTGGCTGAGCGCTCTCCCCGGTTTTGTCTAGGCAAATGGGTTGGTAATCAGTGGTTTTCGGAAGATGGCGAAGTCCTCACGCCCATCCTGGAAACGCAGTCCCCAAAGGACTGGTTGAAATATATCTCGACGATTAAAACTGCGCAGGCCCGGGCTGACTCCATCGAAGGCAGCCTGGACTTTTTAAGCCCCGAATCCTACATGGCATGTCATCCCCCGACGCAAAATGTTCAAGCCTACAACGACCTGGGTTTTTACCTGGCCGAGGGCGGCAAAGATGAGCTGGCGCTGAAGTTTTATCGAGGCGTTGAGGCTGTCGGCAAGCGCACAGTGCTGATGCTGAACATGGCTGATTCGCTGTGGCGACTTGATCGACAAGAAGAAGCGCAGCGTTATTACCGCGAGTACCGCGACGCGATGAGCGCCGACGGCAAGGCGCAGAAAATTCCGCAAAGAGTGATTGAGCGAACTGCACATCAGGGAATGAAAAATTGAACAGGATTGTCCGTTTTATCGCATTGCCTCTTGGAACGCTGTGCGCATCAATCGCGCATGCCGAGGACACCTGCAAAGTCATCAACGTGAGCTGGCAATACGATGAGTGCTTGGAGGCCGACCGCAAGAATGCCGACGCACGACTCAATGCCAGCTACAAAAAACTGATGTCGCGGTTTGAGTCCAGCCCCGAACCGGAGCTGACCAAGACAAACATGGCCGCTGCCAAAGGGTCGCAACGTGCCTGGATCAAATTGCGTGACACCACCTGCCCCCTCGAAACCACGGCTGTCGCACCCGGTTCGCAGGCTTATTCCCAAGTACTCAATAAGTGCATCACCAGAATGAGTCTGGAGCGTGCCGCCTACCTGGATGCGATTGCGCCTGACGGCCCGAGTGAAGTGGTCGATGTGGCCAAGGTTTCTGCATCGGCCTCGCAACGTTTCGGTGATGTGGTAGCTCGCTACGTCACTACGTTTGGCAACCCTTGCCTCAATGTCCAGCTTCTCGCGCCCAATGGCAATTGGCGAGTGCTGGCGTCCAAGCGGTTCTGCAGTTTCGAGGGCAATTCGTTTTGGGATGGCTATGCCAGTGCGGTGTTTGAGGATCATGCGTTCGCTACTGATGGTTTACACCTGACGCTCAGCTTGTTCGAGCTTCGTGGGGAAAGAGAGAAGCGGCTCGCTTGTGTGATACCGATTCAGAATGAGCAAATCAAAGAGCTGAAGTGCGGCGCACCTGAGTCATCGTAAAACCCTCAGCCTAAACATTTGAAGATTGATTAACAGGGAAGTGAGTGGAATTGGCCAAGCTCTTAAGTTGTATGAGTGCGCTCGGATTCATGGTTGCCTTGTTGGCTCAGCCGGCATTAGCAAGTGACCCTCAAACCATCGGTGAGCTGCATCCGCCGGTAGTTGCCTCGCTCGGTGATCAAAAAATCACCGTGTTTTTTTTGAAGAACAACCTCAAAGGTCAGGTGAGGGAAGGGCATGTTCCTTATGCCGAGATCTTCTACACCACCACGAATACGGTGAAGCCTTCGCTGAATTATGTGTGGAAGGTCGAAGGTGAGCAGATCGCCTCGGTGTTCTTCTTCGAGCGCAAGTTCCCGGAGCAAGCGGGGAAGTCCATGTTGGTTCTGACAAAACAAAAAGTCTCGCACAGTCAATTCGAAGGTGATTCCTATTCGGTGCTGGAATTGCCACTGGTCAAGGACGGCGATCAGTTGGCTTTGCGGTTTTTTAGCGGCGACCCACCAGATCCCGAGCTTGAGAACTGCCTCGACGGTCTAAATCTGGCGGATGATGTAAAGGTCGAATGTGCTTACAAGGATGCGACCAGCATTAAAAAGCGCTTGGCAGACTTGGATGCAAAGATAATTGCGGATTCAAAACTGCATCAGGACATCGGCCAGAATCCACTCAAAGCCGAGGTTGATACGTCCAATGTTGCTTGCCCTTCGACCGACTTTTCAGCGTTCCTCTCAGCTTTCTCCGAACGCGCAGATGTGCAAAAAGCCTTCGTACAACAACCGCTGAAAATGGTCACGACCGTGGCCGGCGATCCCGAACCCGAGATGGAAAAGCGCAGTCTCAGCGGCGATCAACTTAAGTTTCCTGTCATTCCGGATCAAGCAACGCGAGAGGCCCAGGGCCTGACGTTGACCGTCAAGGAACAGCGGGGTGACAAGGCGATCGCGATCCTGCAGAAGCCAGATACCGACTACGTCTTCGAGTATCGGTTTGTCCGTGGACAATGCTGGCAGTTGGGAGAAGTGATGGATTACTCGCTTTAAAACGCAGAGAACTGGGCTGAAGAAAGAAGTCTGTTCAATCAGATCCGTAAATCATGAGCAGGGAAGCAAGTTGAAAAGATTAGGCTTGATCGCGTTATTGCTGTGTTCTTTCTCTGTGGGGGCAGGGCCGATGTTCCCGTCACTCGAGTCTTGCATGGCCGCCGACAGCAACTGTGCGCTGGCGCTGAAAGACGATTTCCTGGTGGACGCTAAGTCCGGGCAACGTCTCTCCGAAAGGCCGGTATCGGCCGGAGCGATGAGTGTTTTCTGGCTGTATCGAGATGGCGAGCGCTACATCCTGGAGGAGGAAAACTCCTCACAGGCGAAGTCGCGTCGCTGGCTGGTATTCACTTACGACAGCGGAAAAGTGGTGCTCGACGGCGCTTATGTTTTCTCGATCGACATTGATATGAACACCGGGCCCTATTGGCATGGCTACGACTGCCGAGGTGATGCCAAGCCGTTCGCCGTGCCCACGAAAGATCCGTTCAATGAAGTTGCTTTGGAGGCGTTGTGCGGGGAGGCCGAAGGCTGGGTCGTCTCGGGTCGGGACACCGAGGTGCCGGTGTCTGCCAAAGGGCTGGCCGTCAGTGTTCCCGTTTACCACGCCCGCAACCGTGACGGTTCAGCGACGTACCTGTTTACTGAAAGTGAGGTTCCGGATCTTTCGAAGCTGGTTTGTTTGTCCAATTGCTTCGACGCCAATCAAGTACCAGAACGCGTTTCGCAAGAAACAGCGCCATTGCAGGGCGGGCAGGATGGAACGTTGTGCTCCGCCGAAGAAGACATCTACTTCAGCTGTCCTTTGACGGGGGGTAAAACGGTTTCTGTTTGCGCGCAAGGGAACAACAAGCCCACTGCGGGATATGTTCAATACCGTTACGGTGTTCCGGGAAAGATAGAAATGCTCTATCCGCAGAAAAACGTGCCTCCCAAGGGCAAGTTCTTCGTAGTGGATGCGTCGGAAGGCAGCGTTAACCTGAACAACATCAAATTCAAAAAGGGCCCGTATACCTACCTCGTTAATCAGGCGTTTGTGAGTTTTCTGACTGTGCTCAAGGATGACAAGGTAGTGTTCCGGCAGTCTTGCAGCGCGGGTGGTTATTCATTTGTTAGTCGGGTTGCCCGGCAGGGTATAGAGGCACTACCTAAAAGCGCTGAAGATTTTAGATAGCGAAGACGGCTGCAAAAAGGGGACTTAACGTCCCCTTTTTTCATCCTCAAATCTCGCTACGGCTTGGCCGCCACGCTTCGCACTTCAATCTGGTCGAGCGTCCCTTCCACCATCAATCTCACCCCGTCCGCCATTCTGCTCAGGGCGAGTGCAACCGAGCGGCGGGAGCCGTGGAGGTCGTCGGCGAGGTCGCAGGCGATGACGCTGATGGACAGGAGGTCTTCGGAGGCGTTGGCCATGAGGGCTTCGGCGTCGGTGCCGGGGGAGAGTTTGAAGAGGCCGTTCTCGCGTTTGAGGTGTGGATCGACGGCTGGTTTGAAATGGTGGTCGAGGGCGCGTTCGGCGGCTTCGTGGAATTTCTTCGATTCCAGAGATTCGTAGGGCGATATGTCCGGGGTTTCCGGGGGATTGGGTGTTGGTTTCTTCATTGAAATATACCGATTAAGGAGCTAACACCCCTTCGCTCGCACTTCGAATAAGGTGGCAGCTGTGTATAGGTGTGCAAGACCGGCAATCGGCAAACCGGCAGATCCTGAGATCTCCCACACACAGCTGCCATAACGATTCGCGAGCATAAGAAAACGCTCGGTGAATAGCTATAACCGATAGTGTGCCGATGCGGACTTGCACGTCCGTATCGCCGATTTTGCGGCGACACACAAAGCCTATCCCTCATGACCAATCCCGCCTAGTTCACGGACAGCCCCGCACTTTGCAGGAAACTTCCCATGGATTCGCGGGCCGGAAGATCAAAAGATCGCAGGCTTCGCCGGCTCCTACAGGGATGTGTTTCAACAGGTGTAGGAAAGGTGAGTGGTGAGACGCGGAGCGTCTCGGGATGCATTCCCACGCGGAGCGGGGGAACGATCAGGGGTGAACGTAGAGTCGTGACTTGGCAGTCATCGTGCGGGAAATGGTCTGCATCATCCTCCAACAGCGTTAGATACTGGCGTTATCGTCCGAATCCCTTACACTGCCCCGGCCGTTCATTTTCCTTTTGAGGCCGTGCGCATGAAATTTCGTTTTCTTCTGTGGATGATGGGTTTGTTGATGGGTAAGGCCAGCCGGACCAATCCTGCGTTCCAGCAGCAGTTGGGTGACAAGGATCTGGTGTTTCAGTTGCAGACGCTGGACGGGAAAGTGGCGCGGCATTTCGTGGTCAAGGATCAGCGCATCACCAGCAAGTCTGGCGTGGTCGCCGAGCCGGCGTTTGCGATTGCGTTTAAAGATGCCGGTTATGGCTTTGCCACAATGCAGGCGAAGAACAAGCAGTTGGCGTTTATGCAGGGGATTCAGGACAAGTCGATCCAGTTGAAGGGTAATCCGGCGCTGGTGATGTGGTTTCAGGGGTTGATGAAGTATTTGAAGCCGAGGAAGGCAAAGGCCAAGGCTTGAGACTTTTTCGGGTTGGCTTCAAGCGAAGCACGATGAAGAATCGTGCGTTCTTTGGCTCGCAAAGTCTTTATTCAGGCCTGTAAAGACGGTCGAACTGTCATTTCTGTCAGGTGCTTTGCTCATCTTCGCGATGCTCTACTCAAGCTCCGGTCCCGTAAAGGACGCAACGCACTTGATGGAGCAAGAACATGACTCAGGCTCAGGACTTGACCACCCCAGGTACCCCCGATCCCTCTTTTGCCCTGAATGGTTTATTGACGTTGCCGATACCGGGCATCGCTAGCCATGAGGCTGCGGCCGTTTTGGCCCTTCCCGACGGGAAGTTGCTGGTCGCTCTTCCTCTGGAAGGAAATGATGCGCCGCTGGCAATCGCCCGATTGGCCGAAGACGGTACGCTCGACAAGTCCTTCGGAAGTCATGAGACGGGTTTCGTCGAGATATCTTTAAACGGCGCTAGCATCAGCACCGTGTTTGGGCTCGATGCGTTGCGGGACGGCGGCTGGCTGGTGCGCGTTCAATACTTCACACAGAAGGCCGTCGATGCCGGCCAAGCAATGATCCGCTTGAAAGGCGACGGTGAGCTGGACGATTCGTTCGGCGATAACGGGGTGAGTTTATTTTCTTTCTACAAGATCCCAAGCTCCACGCCTGCGTCGTCGGCAGGGGCGAAGTCAAGCCAAAAGTCCCCCGCTACAAATGCCTCTACCGGCTCTGCAGTTCAGCAGGCCGATGGCAAAATCGTCCTGCTCCATTTCCTGCTGATCGATGAGCCATGGCCATCGCCCGTCGTGATGCGTCTTTTGACAAACGGCTCGCTCGATCCATCATTTGACGGCGCGGGGTACGTCTTGGTGGATGTCGGTGCCACCTCGAGCACCGCCGGCGCTATCGCTGTTCAAGGCGATGGCAAAGTATTGGTTTGCGGCGTTTTTCAGAATGGTGAGACAGGCTCCGGAGTTTTTCTGGCACGTTTGGACGTAGCGGGGAAGCTGGATAAGGATTTCAACAATGGCCAGGCGAAGCTGATTTTCGACGAGGATGGCGAGAGCTCTTTGCACGCTGTTTCGGTGCGCGAAAGTGATGGCAGGATCGTTGCGGTGGGTGACGCCTGGCAAAAGAACGTCCATGGCGGGTTGGTGGTTGTGCTGACCGCCAGTGGAGCATCCAATCTTGTATTCAATAATGGCCAGCCTCTGTTTTCCCCGTTACTGCCAGACGGATTGACGTGGCGGCATACATCACAGCTCGACGGCTCGATCATTGCCGTTGGTGCCGGGGATTCAGCGGTAATGACCGCGCGCTTTCTCGCAGACGGCAAGCTGGACACGGCCTTCAACGGTATTGGCTATACGCTCTTCGATAACGCAGCGGGGCCAGTGTTTCCTCATGATCTGGCAATCATGGAGGACGGTCGGATAGTGGTGTCCATGACCCACACCAGCCTTTCTGACCCTTCCCGGGTGGATGGCTGGATCACTCGCTATCTAAGCGCAAACCTGACGAGTGGCACGCTGAATTTTGATCCGTCTTTTGGCGAAAACGGCATTGTCAGATTTCCGCTTGGAGAATTGTCTGAGTTTGACGTAAGAGCGGTATTGGCTCTGCCGGACAACAAGTTGCTGGTGGCTGTTCGTCGACGCAAGGATGGCCTGGAAACGCTGATCGCCCGGCTTCTGGAGGACGGCCAACTGGACCTCGGTTTTGGTGAAGAAAAGACCGGATTCGTCGAGATTTCACTCAAGGACGGTTTGTATATGCACTCGATGCTCGAGTTGACGCCGTTCCCGGATGGCGGTTGGCTCGTTCGTGCCGAGTACCAGAACAATGGGCCTGATGTTTCTGCCGGGCTGGTTGTCGTGAAACAAGACAAAGATGGACGGCTGGATCACAACTTTGCTGACCAGGGTGTGCGTTACATTCCTTATGCGCAGATGGGGAGCGCGGGTCATGGCAACAATGTCTTGCGGCAAGACGAGAAAATCCTGCTGGTCGGATCCGTCGAAGACGACAGTGGCCGTGTGAGCGGCATCGTCATGCGGCTCAATGCGGATGGCTCCGACGACACCACGTTCAATGGCAAGGGTTTCGCGCTTGTCGAGCTCGCTGGCATTGCACACCAACACAGTTCTGCGCAGCTGGTCGCGCATCAACCTGACGGCGCTGTGGTGGTTGGTGGCAGCTATAGCGGGCCATCTTCGGGCGCTTACGTCATTCGATTCGACGCTAACGGCAAGATCGACAGGTCATTCGGCGAGAGCGGTAACGGCGTCGTGATCATCTCTGGTGAGGATGAGATCCACCTGTCCGCCATTTCAATTGTGGATAGCAAGATTGTTCTTGCAGGGGCTGCCGTAAGGGACGGTGCCATGCGTGGAGTGATTGCGGTACTCACGTCCAAAGGCTCCTACAATCTCGTATTCAATAACGGTAAGCCGTTGTTCTCCGATTTCGTCCCGCAAGGTTTTAGATGGTTGCGCTGTGTAGCCCGACCTGACGGTTCAATCGTCGTCAGCGGCGATACCGTGATCGGAGTCACTGACGATGATCCGAGTGCGATCACGGCGAAGTTTTTGGCGGACGGAACACCAGACCTGTCATTCAACGGCACAGGGTTCAGCATCTTCGACGAGGCCGGGGTCCTGGAGGCTCTTCATGACATGACGGTATTGGCGGACGGCCGAATTGTAGTGGGAGGGTATTTCATTGGAAGCTTCCCGAACCCGCAGGGCTGGGTGATTCGGTACCGCGGTTGATTACGCCAATAATCAACAGTTGGCCGCAACGCACCCGCCCCCAAAGATCGCATCGATCTTTGGGGGCGGGCTTGCCCGCGAAGCTTTTCAGGCCTGGCTGAACTGCGAAGCCAGTTCACGCAGCAGCACTTCAGCCTCAAGCACTTTGCTGACGACATCGTTGGCTTTGTCACGGCTCAGGCCGACGCGTTCAAGCAGGGCATCCGGAATATCTTCATCCGGCCCGGAGCCAATCCCGCGGCTGCGTAGCAGGCGTACGGCCAGGCAGACGAGGTTCGGGTATTCGGCGTAGGCGCCGTCGTAGCTTGGGTCGTGCTGGAAGCGCAGGGCGGTGGCCAGCTCATCCGGCATGTCCCAGTAGCGCATCAGCCACGAGCCGATCTGTTCGCGGCTGATACCGAGCAGGTGTTGCTCGATGTAGCTGTGGCACAGGTGCGGGTTGACCTCCAGGTGGCGGCAGATCAGTGAGAAGTGCGGCGGGAACACGTGCGCCAGCAGCAGGTAGCCGAAGTTGTGCAGCAGACCGGCGAGGTAGGTCAGGCCGGCTTCCGGGCGCTGGGCGCGCGGCATGGCGCGGGTCAGGCCTTCGATGACGGCGGCGGTGTAGATCGACTGCTGCCAGTACGGTGTGGTGTGTTGCGGGTGGTCTTTCGGCAGGCTCAGGGTCTTGCCGAGGGCCAGGCCCAGCGCGAGGTTGATTACCAGATCAAAACCCAGCACGCGAACGATTGCGTCTTCCACCGAGCGAATCTTGCCCGGCGAGGCGTAATACGGCGACGCTGCCCAGCTCACCACTTGTGCCGCCAGTGCCGGATCGGTTTCAACCACGCCAGTGATGTCGTCGATGGTGGCGTTCGGATCAACGCGCAGCTTGATGATTTTTTGCGCGGTTTCGGCCAGCGGTGGAATCTCGATGGTCGCTTCCAGACGCTGCTGAATGCGCCGCGCGGTGAACGCCTGCACGGCCTGGGTGATTTCCTCGCGGTCATCGTCCGGGCGGTCGAGGTTCGGGCGGATGCTGCTCAGGGCTTCGCCGAAGTTGGCAGCGCTGGCTTTGGTCAGCATCGATTTGAAGTCTTCGCTGCTGATTTCCAGCAGCAGGCCCGGCTCGCCGGAGTTGATCAGCAACTTCGGCTCGCGCAGCAGGCTTTCTTCGTAGAGGCACGGCGAACTGGTCAGCGCCGGCAGGCCCGGCAGCAGGCTGAGATTGTGTTTGCCGAGCATCTTCTCCAGGCGCTCGGTGGACACGGCTGTGAGGCGGCGACCAGTGAGTTCGGCGAGGCGATTGAGATCCAGCAACTGGCTCTGTGGAAACAGCACCATCAACGCGCCCACGGCGTCGTCCAGCAGTACGGCCTGCACTTTGCGCGAGGCATTGAGGCCGTGGTGGTCGAGCACTTCTTCGTAGGCAACGCCCAGCTTGTTGAGCAGCAGCCGAATAACAGACGGAGCTTGCGGAGATTCGGGGACGAGAGCAGCTTCGGTCATGGTCTGTATCCGTTTTTGAAACAATGGCAGGAGTATAACCAGCTCTGTAGGAACGATCCTGCACAAACTGCGACGGTGCTCACACTTGGCCGTATTGCTGCCCATGCCGCAGCCAACGGTCGAGCAATGGGCTGACGTGAGTCGGCCACCGTTCCAGCAAGGCTTGCGCGGCGTCACGGACGGCGGGCAGCAGGTCGGCGTCGCGCATCAGGTCGGCGACCTTGAATTGCAGCAGGCCGGTCTGGCGGGTGCCGAGCATTTCCCCGGGACCGCGCAGTTCGAGGTCTTTCTCGGCAATGACGAAGCCGTCGTTGGTCTCGCGCATGATGCCCAGGCGCTGGCGGCCGATCTGCGACAGCGGCGGATGGTAAAGCAGCACGCAATGGCTGGCGGCACTGCCCCGCCCAACGCGGCCGCGCAACTGGTGCAGCTGTGCGAGGCCGAGGCGTTCAGGGTTTTCGATGATCATGAGGCTGGCGTTGGGTACGTCGACGCCGACTTCGATCACCGTGGTGGCGACCAGCAGTTGCAGGTTGCCGGCCTTGAACTCGGCCATCACCGCAGCTTTTTCAACCGGCTTCATGCGCCCATGGATCAGCCCGACTTTCAATTCGCCGAGGGCCGCGGTGAGGTCTTCGAAAGTGGTTTCGGCGGCCTGGCAGGTCAGCTCTTCGGATTCTTCAATCAAGGTGCAGACCCAATAGGCCTGACGCCCTTCGGCGCAAGCGCTGCGTACTCGTTCGATGACTTCGACGCGGCGGGTGTCAGTGACCAGCACAGTGTTGACCGGCGTTCGTCCAGGCGGTAATTCATCGAGGATCGAGGTGTCGAGGTCGGCGTAGGCGCTCATCGCCAGCGTGCGTGGAATCGGTGTGGCGGTCATGATCAGTTGATGCGGGCACATGCGCCCGCCGACGCCTTTCTGCCGCAGGGCCAGACGCTGCTGCACGCCGAAGCGGTGTTGTTCGTCGATGATCACCAGCGCGAGGTTCTTGAACTGCACTTCGTCCTGAAACAGCGCGTGAGTGCCGACCACCATCGGTGTGCCGCTGGCGATCTGTTCCAGCGCGGCGACGCGGTTCTTGCCTTTGAGCTTGCCGGCCAGCCACGCGACTTCAATGCCCAGCGGTTCGAGCCAGCGCTTGAAGGTGATGAAGTGCTGTTCGGCGAGAATCTCGGTCGGCGCCATCAGCGCGACCTGATAACCGGCCTCCAGCGCTTGCAGCGCAGCGAGGGCGGCGACCACGGTTTTACCCGCGCCCACGTCACCCTGAATCAGCCGCAGCATCGGTTCGTGCTGGCTGAGGTCGTAGGCGATTTCGTTGCCGACTCGCTGTTGCGCACCGGTCGGGTTGAAGCCGAGGTTTTTCAGGTATTTCGGTGGCAGTTTCGTGGCTTTCGGCATTGCCGGCGCGCGCAGTGAACGCATGCTTTCGCGCAGACGCTGTTGCGACAGTTGATGGGTGAGCAGTTCTTCGAACGCCAGGCGATGCTGCGCCCAGTGATGGCCGAGGGCGAGTTCGTCGACGTCGGCATCGGCGGGCGGGTTGTGCAGGTAGCGGATCGCATCGGCCAGCGGCGCCAGTTGATAGTCGCGGGCGAGTTCGGTCGGCAGCCAGTCGGGCAGGGTGCTCGGCTTGAGCAGCGTCAGGGTCTGCATGCACAACTGGCGCAGGCGCTGCTGGGTCAAGCCTTCGGTGAGCGGGTACACCGGGGTCAGGGTTTCATCCACTGGCGGCGGTTCATCGCCGGTGATCGCGCGGTATTCCGGGTGATAGATTTCCAGGCCTGAGGCGCCGGGTCGGGCTTCACCGTAGCAGCGAACCCGCGTGCCACGCTTGAGCCCTTCTTTCTGCGCGTTGCTGAAATGGTAGAAGCGCAGACTCAGTCCGCCCGTACCGTCCTGCAAGCGCACGACGAGGCTGCGACGCCGACCCATGACCACGTCGGCACCGCTGACGGTGCCTTCGACCACGGCGTCCTGCCCCGGCCGCAACGCACCGATCGGCACCACGCGGGTGCGGTCCTGATAACGCAGCGGCAGGTGGAACAGCACGTCCTGCAGATTCTCCAGACCGACCTTGGCCAGTTTCTCGGCCATGGCCTCGCCGACACCCTTGAGTGCCGTCACCGACACTTGCGACAGCTCCGTCATGACGCTCGCTTAACCGGCCGTAACCGGCGCGGCAGGCTTGGCTACCGAGCACAGGCGAATGGAGTCGGCAAGAATCTCGATGGCTTTTGGCCGTGGGAAGCTGGCGCGCCAGGCGATCGCCACGGTGCGGAACGGCACTGGCGCGGTCAATGGACGCACTTCGATCACGCCCGGGGCGTAGTGATGGCTGTCCACTGCCGACAGTGGCAGGATCGAAATACCCAGGCCGGACGCGACCATGTGGCGAATGGTTTCCAGCGAGCTGGACTCGACCGTGGTGTGCTTGGCGCCGTCGTTGCCTTTGGTCAGGGTCGGGCAGGCCTCGAGAACCTGATCGCGGAAGCAGTGGCCTTCACCGAGCAGCAGCAGGCTCTTGTCGTTGAGCAGGCCGGCGTCGATGGATTCTTTCTTGGTCCACGGATGCTGGGCCGGCATCAGGACGTAGAACGGCTCGTCGTACAGCGGCAGGGTCAGCACATCGGCTTCGTTGAACGGCAGGGCGATGATGATTGCATCGAGCTCGCCATTGCGCAGTTTGTCGCGAAGAACGTGGGTGAAGTTTTCTTCGATGTACAACGGCATCTGCGGGGCGACCCGGTGCAGTTGTGGAATCAGGTGCGGGAACAGGTACGGGCCGACGGTGTAGATGGCGCCGACTTTCAGCGGTGCGGTCAGCTGGTTCTTGCCTGCCTGTGCCAGTTCGCGAATGCCTTGGGCCTGTTCCAGCACCTTTTGCGCCTGGGCGACGATGCCCTCGCCGACCGGGGTCAGGCGCACGGCGCTTTTGCTGCGCTCGAAAATCAGCACACCGAGTTCGTCTTCAAGTTTCTTCACGCCCACCGACAGCGTCGGCTGACTGACGTGGCAACGCTCGGCGGCATGGCCGAAGTGCTGCTCTTGGGCGAGGGTAACGATGTAGCGTAATTCTGTGAGGGTCATAGCAAGCGTCCATGAAGATGCGCGCCAAGCATACCGGCTGCAATCGATAGACGCACGTTATCAGACTGCGGGCTGAGTGCGACACCGGGCGATGTCGGTTTGCCGCTGGCAGATATGCAAAAGGCACCTTTCGGTGCCTCTACCTGTTTACGCTGAACCCTGTGGGAGCGAGCCTGCTCGCGAAAGCGGTGGGTCAGGCAAAAAATGTGCTGACTGACACGACCTCTTCGCGAGCAGGCTCGCTCCCACAGGTTGCGGTGTATCTAACGGCGGCGTTCGAGCGAGTAAACAAACGGCGCAACAATTTCGATCGAGCCGTTGTTGAGCATGTCGGCCGGCGGCTTTGGCAGCGGTTGCGCGCGGCGGATCATGTCCAGGGTGGCCCGGTCCAGATCGGCGTTGCCCGAGCGGCCCACCAGTTCGAACGACAGCACATTACCTTCGCCATCAACCACGAAGCGCAGACGATTCAAACCTTCCTTGCCCCGTGCCTGAGCGCTTTGCGGGTACTTCTTGTACTTCTGCAAGTGCGCGAGCAGGGTGCCTTGCCAACTGGCCTTGGCCGCCAACTGAGCCGGCGACGGACCCGGCGCAGGCTGGGCGGATTTCTCCGTTGGCGCCTGAGTCGGTTGCGTATCGGCCGGTTTCTCCTCGGAAGGTTTTTCCTTCGGCGGCTCTGGCAGTTTTTTCTCGACCGGCTTCGGCGGTTTTGGCTTGGGCTTCGGCTTGGGTTTGGGTACCGCGATTTCCGCTTTCGGTGCTTCAGCCAGTTTCGGAATCGGCAATTCTTCCACCGGAGCCGGTGGCTGCGGCGGTGTGACGACTTTCGGCGGAGCCGGCGGTGGCGGGGCAGGCAATGGAGCCAGCTCGACCATCATTGCCTGCGGCGGCAATTCGATGGGCGGGCGGGCAGTCCAGTTCAGCGCCAGCGCGATGGCCAGCGCATGCACACCCAGCACCACGGCCAGGCTACCGCTGTAACGCGTCAGCTTATGGCGCGTCGTGATCATTTCTTGGCTGCCGTCTCGAGACCTACCAGACCGACCTTCAGGTAACCGGCGGCGCGCAGGCTGTCCATCACGCTCATCAGGTCGCCGTAATCCACGCCTTTGTCGGCCTGGAAGAAGATGGTGGTGTCTTTCTTGCCCTGGGTCTTGGCGTCGAGGGTGGCGCCGAGGGTTTCGGCTTTCACTTCGTCGTCACCGAGGAACAGGCGCTGGTCAGCTTTCACACTGAGGAACACCGGTTTCTCTGGCCGCGGCGCCGGTTTGGCGGTCGAGGCGGGCAGGTCGACTTTGATGTCCACAGTGGCCAGCGGCGCGGCCACCATGAAGATGATCAACAGCACCAGCATCACATCGATGAACGGCGTGACGTTGATTTCGTGGTTCTCGGCCAGATCGTCGTCTGCGCCTTCTTTCAAATGCAGGCCCATGGCCGATTACCCCACTTTAACCATGTGCGGCTGCGAGCTGCGCTCAGGCTGGTGGTCGAGATCGCGGCTGACCAGCAGCAGGACTTCTGCCGAGGCATCGGAGACCTGCGCCTTGTAACCGGCGATGGAGCGGGCGAAGACGTTGTAGATCACTACCGCTGGAATCGCCGCAACCAGACCCAGTGCAGTGGCCAGCAGCGCTTCAGCGATACCCGGCGCGACAACGGCAAGGTTGGTGGTCTGGGTTTTGGCGATGCCGATGAACGAGTTCATGATGCCCCACACGGTACCGAACAGACCGACGAACGGCGCGGTGGAACCGATGGTGGCGAGCACGCCGGTGCCGCTGCTCATGTTGCGACCGCAGGCCGCGACGAGGCGCTCGAGGCGGAAGCTGACGCGTTCCTTGATGCCTTCTTTCTCGCGGCTGTTGACCGACAGGCGCATCTCTTCGAGCGCGTCATGCACCAGCAGGTTGGCGAGGGTGCCTTCCTTGCCGGCCGTGGCGCTGGCTTCCTTGAGGGTGGTGGCTTTTTTCAGTGCGGCAATCTCGCCACGCAGACGACGCTTGGCGCCCATCAGCTCGAAGCCTTTGGCGATCCAGATGGTCCAGGTGATGATCGAAGCGATGGCCAGACCGATCATCACGATTTTCACGATGATGTCGGCGTTCTGGTACATACCCCACGGCGACAGGTCATGGGCCATGCCCAGGGAGTTATCGGCTTCGAGAACTTCAGGTGCCTCGGCGGCGTCGACAGCCTGCACCGGATCGGTGGCGGCCGGTGCAGCCGGAGCGGCAGCGGGTGCGCTCTGCTCGGTGGCGGCTGGGGTGGCTGGCGCTTGAGCGTCGGCGAAGGCGGCGGTCGGTGCCAGCATCAGGCTGAGCAACAGAGCCGCGACGGCGCTCCAGGCGCGAGGTCGAGTGGTTGGCGAAGCGGGAGTTTGATTACGTGTCATGCTGGCCGGACCTGAGATAGAAAAACGTTGTTGCTCTTCCAGGCCTCGTGAGGCCGAGAACAAAAGTGGCGTGCATTATTGCAAGTAATTCTTGTTAACAAAAGTAATAGAGTATCTTTTTTTCCTTCATTGCTAGCCGTTCGTCCTCTGCCAGCGCTAGTCTGTGCCTTTCCGATGGGAGTTTTCTGATGTCCGCGCCTTCTGTTTTGATTGCCGGTTGTGGTGATGTCGGCAGTCGTCTGGCCACGCAATTGCTGGCGGCTGGCTGGCAAGTCCATGGCCTGCGCCGCGACGTTTCCAAGTTGCCGAACGGCGTCATCGGCGTCGCTGGCGATCTGTTCAACGAAGAATGCCCGGCGGCCTGGCCGGTAGGCGCTGTCGATTATCTGGTGTATTGCGCGGCGGCCACCGACCACGACGAAGAGGGCTATCGCAAGGCCTACGTGCAAGGCTTGCAGAATGTTCTGAGTTGGCTGGGCGACTATGGACAGGTGCCCGAGCGGCTGATTTTTGTGTCGAGCAGCAGCGTGTATGGCCAGCAGGACGGAGCATGGGTCGATGAGACCTCCGAGACTGTCGCGGCCGGATATTCAGGTCGCTTGATGCTCGAAGCCGAGCAGGTCGCGCTCAATAGCGGCATCCCTGCCAGCGTGCTGCGCCTGACCGGGATTTACGGCCCGGGCCGCGAGTGGCTGTTGACCCAGGTGCGTCGTGGCTATCGCGTGGCAGTCGAGCCGCCGCTTTATGGCAACCGGATTCATGCCGATGATGCGGCCGGGTTGCTGGCATTCCTGCTGGAAAAAGACCGCGAGGGCGTGAAGCTGGAGCAGCTTTACATCGGTGTCGACGATGCGCCGGCGCCATTGGCCGAGGTGGTGGGCTGGTTGCGCGAATATCTGGGTGTGACTGAATGGGCGGAAGACGCCAGCGTGCGCCGCACCGGCAGCAAGCGTTGCAGCAATGCGCGGGCGAAAGCGTTGGGGTGGGTGCCGAAGTATTCGAGTTATCGCGAAGGCTATGCAGCGATCCTGGAAGGTAAGTGCTGACTTTCTGCCTTCACAAAACAACTGTAGGAGTGAGCCTGCTCGCGATACCGTTGTGTCAGTCGACATCAATGTGTCTGACATACCGCTATCGCGAGCAGGCTCACTCCTACATGGGTTCTATGTGAATTCAGAACCGGGTTACTGCTTTTCCAGCAACCACTTGCGCTCGCCCGCGGCAAACTGCGGTTGCTCATCCGCCAGCGCAGCATTCACTGCCTGCAGAATCTCCAGCTCTTTGCCCTTGCGCACAAAGATCCAGTTGTTGCCTTGACCGTTGAGTTGCAGCCACATGCTGTCGTTGCCATTGCTCATCGATGCGCAATCACCAGCCAGACACAAGGCATAACGATCAACGCCCGGCAGGCCGGTTACTTGGCCGTCGGCCTGAAACTGTACGGTGCCGCCTTCACCCTGTCCGCTGGCGATGGTCCAGTTGCCGCCCAGATACGCTGAATACAGCGCGCGTTCGAAGCTCGCACCGATTGGCGCGCCTTCGGGCACGGGGATCTGTGCGCGATCGAAGAGTTGTTCGGGTTCGTTGTCGCTGGCAGCTTGCCGCAGGCGTCCGCCATCGCGTTTCAGTTCGCTGGCGGAGCTGCCGTAGAAATCGACTTTCCAGGCGCCGGACTCTTCGCCCAGCAGCCGTCCTTCGACGTTCTCAAAACCGTTGGTGTAGCGGGCCTGACCGGCCTTGGTGTTGACGTCCCATTCCAGGTTCGGGCCGTAGGCCTGCAGCGCTTCACGCAGGGGACCGCCCTTGGCGGCGGCATCGATCGCCACCTGGTTGATCCAGGTGCCGCTGATGTCACGGTCGGCAGGGTCGCTGGCGCAGCCGCCGAGAAACAGGGCGAGCAGCGAGAGAGCTAGCGCTTTGCGCATGGTGGAATCCTTTCAAAACCTTTTCTTGCGGCAGTCGGCGCGGCGTGAAAGCCGCGCCGTGCGCATCACTCGATGACCAGAATGGCATCCATTTCAACCTGCGCACCCTTCGGCAGGGCGGCCACGCCAATGGCGGCGCGAGCAGGGTAAGGCTGGTCGAAATACTTGCCCATGATCTCGTTGACCTTGGCGAAGTGGCTCAGGTCGGTGAGGAAGATGTTCAGTTTGACGATGTCCTTGAACGAACCACCGGCGGCTTCGGCTACGGCTTTGAGGTTCTCGAAGACCTGGACGGTCTGGGCTTCGAAGCCCTCAACCAGTTCCATGGTTTTCGGGTCCAGCGGGATCTGGCCCGACATGTAAACAGTGTTGCCTGCCTTGATCGCCTGGGAGTAAGTGCCGATGGCGGCCGGGGCCTTGTCGCTGGTGATGACGGTTTTGGTCATGTAGGACTCCTTGTAATAGGCAGGTTATGCGCGCATGCGGGTGATGCGGATCACCCCGGTCAAGGCGCGCAGTTTCTTGATCACGCGGGCCAGGTGCACACGGTCGTGGACGCTGACCACCAACTGCACGACGCTGATGCGACCATCGCGTTCGTCCATGCTGATTTTCTCGATGTTGCCGTCGGCCGCGTTGACGCTGCTGGCCAGCAGGGCGATCAGGCCACGCTGGTGTTCCAGCTCGACGCGCAGCTCGACGTTGAATTCGCCGGTGACATCCTTGGCCCATGAGAGCTGGATGCACTTTTCCGGGTTGTGCCTGATTTCGCTGATGTTGCGGCAGTTGTCCAGGTGCACGACCATGCCTTTGCCCGCCGACAGGTGCCCGACGATCGGGTCGCCCGGGATCGGTGTGCAGCACTTGGCATAGCTGAGCACCAGGCCTTCGGTACCGCGAATCGCCAGCGGGCCTTCCGGGCTCGGCAGCTGCTCGCCTTCGCCAAGCAGACGGCGGGCGACCACGTAAGCCATGCGATTGCCCAGACCGATGTCTTCGAGCAAGTCTTCGATCAGTTCGAGGCGGTATTCGGTGAGCATCGCCTTGACCCGCTCGGCCGGAATCTTTTCCAGCGAGCTGTCGAAACCGTTGAGCACCTTGTTCAGCAGGCGTTCGCCAAGACTGATGGACTCGGAGCGGCGTTGTAGCTTCAGCGCATGACGAATGTGCGTGCGCGCCTTGCCGGTAACGACGAAGTTGAGCCACGCCGGATTTGGCCGTGCGCCGGGGGCGCTGACGATTTCGACCGTGGAGCCGCTTTGCAGCGGTTCGGACAGCGGCGCGAGACGACGGTTGATCCGGCAGGCGATGCAGCTGTTGCCGACGTCGGTGTGTACCGCGTAGGCAAAGTCGACCGCCGTGGAGCCTTTTGGCAGCTCCATGATCCGGCCTTTGGGCGTGAACACGTAGACCTCGTCCGGGAACAGGTCGATCTTCACACTCTCGATGAATTCCAGCGAGTTGCCGGCACGTTGCTGCATCTCCAGCACGCCTTTGACCCACTGGCGGGCGCGGGCGTGAGTGCCTTTCGGTTGCTCGTCACCGCTGGATTTGTACAGCCAATGGGCGGCGATGCCGTTATTGGCCATCTCTTCCATTTCGCGGGTACGGATCTGGATCTCGATCGGTACACCGTGCATGCCGAACAGCGTGGTGTGCAGCGACTGATATCCGTTGGCCTTGGGGATCGCGATGTAATCCTTGAAACGCCCTGGCAACGGTTTGTACAAATTATGCACAGCACCCAATACGCGGTAGCAGGTATCGACCTTGTCGACGATGATCCGGAACGCGTAAACGTCCATGATCTCGTTGAAGGCCCGACGCTTGCCGCGCATTTTCTTATAGATGCCGTAGAGGTGTTTCTGCCGACCGCTGACTTCGCCCTGGATGCCGTCGATGGCGAGGCAATGGCCGAGGGACTCTTCGATCTTGTTGACGATTTCCTTGCGGTTGCCCCGGGCGCGCTTGACCGCCTGGTAGATCCGCGCGGAACGCATCGGGTGCATGGCCTTGAAGCCGAGGTCTTCGAATTCGATGCGGATCGCGTGCATGCCCAGCCGGTTGGCAATGGGCGCGTAGATCTCGAGAGTTTCCTTGGCGATGCGCCGGCGTTTTTCGCCGGACAGCACTTCAAGCGTGCGCATGTTGTGCAGGCGGTCGGCGAGCTTGACCAGGATCACCCGGATGTCGCGCGCCATGGCCATGGCCATTTTCTGGAAGTTTTCCGCCTGGGCTTCGGCCTTGGTCTCGAAATTCATCTGGGTCAGTTTGCTGACCCCGTCGACCAGTTCGGCCACGGTTTCACCGAACTGCGCTTGCAGCGCTTCCTTGGCGATACCGGTGTCTTCGATCACGTCATGCAGCATCGCGGCCATCAGGCTCTGATGGTCCATGTGCATGTCGGCAAGAATATTGGCCACGGCAAGGGGATGCGTGACGTACGCCTCGCCACTGCGACGGCGTTGACCGTCATGGGCTTGTTCGGCGTAGAAATACGCTCGGCGGACCAGGTTGACCTGGTCGTTGCCGAGGTAGGTCGATAAGCGGTCGGCGAGGGCGTCTATGCTCGGCATGATGAATCCTGCCGAAAGCTGTGACCCCGCGCCGTGCTACGTCGACCAGGCATAGGCTTAGACGGCCTCGTTCGACTCGTCCTCGAACGCTGCGAACAGCGGTTCATCCTGGACGATTTCCTGCTCGGCGATGTACTCGTAGCTCATCACGCCTTCAGCAATTTCACGCAGCGCGACAACGGTCGGCTTGTCGTTTTCCCACTGAACCAGTGGCTCTTTGCCGCCGGTGGCCAGTTGACGGGCACGCTTGGTAGAGAGCATGACCAGCTCAAAGCGGTTTTCCACGTGTTCTAGGCAGTCTTCAACGGTTACGCGGGCCATGGTATTCCTCGGAGCGAATGCAATATGCGCGCTGCCCGGTTGGGCGAGCGGACTGAGCAGTTTAAAAAATCACCAGCGATTAGGGAAGCGCTGATTTTTTGACCAGGCCCTTCAACGCGCTGCAAGCACCAATGTAAAGCGCTTGCGGGCGTTTTGGGAAGTACTGATTCAACCGAGCAATTCAGCGAGCAACTTGCCGAAACGCACTTGCTGACGTTTCTGTTGCAACTGATTGGCGCGGAAAATTGCCTTGAGATCGTCCAGCGCGTGGGCGAAATCGTCATTGATGATCAGGTAGTCGTAATCGACGTAGTGGCTCATCTCGCTGACTGCTTCACGCATGCGGCCGTCGATGATTTCGTCGCTGTCCTGGCCGCGGTTGGTCAGGCGCTGGTGCAAGGCTTGCAGCGACGGCGGCAGGATGAAGATCGAGCGGGCCTGCGGCATCAGCTTGCGCACTTGCTCGGCGCCTTGCCAGTCGATTTCCAGAATCAGGTCGTGACCTTCGTCCAGTGTCTGCTGCAAGCGGCTTTGCGAGGTGCCGTAGAAGTTGCCGAAGACTTCGGCGCGCTCAAGAAAGTCGCCATGCTCGCCCATCTTCACGAACTCTTCGCGGCTCACGAAGTGGTAGTTCACGCCGTCCACTTCACCCGGGCGCATGGCGCGGGTGGTGTGCGAAACGGAAACGCGGATCTCCGGATCGGCGTCGGTCAACGCCTTGACCAGACTGCTCTTGCCCGCGCCCGACGGCGCAGAAATGATGTACAGGGTGCCGGTGTGTTGGGTCATGTCAGGGTAGCCTTACTCAATATTCTGCACTTGTTCGCGCATCTGCTCGATCAACACTTTGAGGTTGACGGCGGCCTGGGTGCTGCGCGGGTCGAAGGCTTTGGAGCCCAGTGTGTTGGCTTCGCGGTTGAGCTCCTGCATCAGGAAGTCCAGGCGCCGCCCGGCGGCACCACCGGACTTGAGCACCCGGCGAACTTCGATGATGTGGGTGCTCAGGCGATCCAGTTCTTCGGCCACGTCGCTTTTTTGCGCGAGGATGACCATTTCCTGTTCCAGGCGCTGCGGGTCGAGCTCGGCCTTCATGTCGGCGAAGCGATCGAGGACTTTCTGGCGCTGGGTGGCGAGCATCTGCGGGACCAGTTCACGCAGGGTCACGACGTCTTCTTCGATGGAAGTCAGGCGGTCGCTGATCAAGCGAGCCAGCTCGGCGCCTTCGCGCTCGCGGCCAGCCTTCAAATCCTTCAAGCCCTGATTGAACAGCGCCAGCGCTTCGGCGTTCAGCGCTTGCGGGTCGGACGCATCGGCGACCAGCACGCCGGGCCAGGCCAGCACTTCCAGTGGATTCAGCGCAGCCGGATTCTTGATCAGCCCGCCTACGGTTTCCGCAGCGGCAACCAGTTGCGCGGCGCGTTCGCGATCGACTTGCAGCGGCTTGCCGGTGCTTTCCTCGGTGAAGCGCAGCGTGCACTCCAGTTTGCCTCGCGACAGGCCCTGACGCAGCGCTTCACGCACGGCGCCTTCGAGGTCGCGAAACGATTCGGGCAAGCGCAGGTGCGGTTCCAGATAGCGGCTGTTGACCGAGCGCAGTTCCCAGCTCAGGGTGCCCTGAACGCCGGCTTTCTCGACGCGGGCGAAGGCGGTCATGCTGTGCACCATGGCGGTGACCTCGCAATGCAGATCGGCGCGAAACGCTGTTTCGCAGGCGCGATTTCAATGAATTTAAGCCGACTGGCAGCAAAGGCGCAGGATTGTAGCGCAGTGCGGCGAATGCGCCCAAACACACGGTGTGACAAAGCGCTAAAGCCCGTCGGTTATGCGCGTTTGAGGGCTTCGGTCGTCGGCCGGCGGTTTTAACCAGTGCCCACTCGCGGTGCCGCGCTCTATAATGCTCGGCAGTTTTCCGTCCTCAGTACAGGTATCCCTATGAAACGTCCAAGTGGTCGCGCTGCCGATCAGCTCCGCTCGATCCGCATCACCCGCAACTACACCAAACACGCCGAGGGATCCGTACTGGTCGAATTCGGTGATACCAAAGTCATCTGCACCGTCAGCGTCGAGAATGGCGTACCGCGCTTCCTCAAAGGCCAGGGCCAAGGCTGGCTGACTGCCGAATACGGCATGCTGCCGCGCGCCACCGGCGAGCGTAACCAGCGTGAAGCCAGCCGTGGCAAGCAGGGCGGTCGTACGCTGGAAATCCAGCGTCTGATCGGCCGCTCCCTGCGCGCAGCGCTGGACATGTCCAAACTTGGCGACGTGACCCTGTACGTCGATTGCGACGTGATCCAGGCCGATGGCGGCACCCGCACCGCGTCCATCACCGGCGCCATGGTTGCGCTGGTCGATGCACTGAAAGTGATCAAGAAGCGCGGCGGCCTGAAAGGCGGTGACCCGCTCAAGCAGATGATCGGCGCGGTCTCGGTGGGCATGTACCAGGGCGAGCCGGTGCTGGATCTGGACTATCTTGAAGATTCCGCAGCCGAAACCGACCTGAACGTGGTGATGACCAGCACCGGCGGTTTCATCGAAGTGCAGGGCACCGCTGAAGGTGCGCCGTTCCAGCCTGACGAGCTCAATGCCATGCTGGAGCTGGCCAAGCAGGGTATGAACGAAATCTTCGAATTGCAGAAGGCCGCACTGGCCGACTGAGGTTCTTGACCACAAGGAGAGCGTGATGAGTGAAGAGCAAGAATTGCTGCCCAAGCCGAGCCAGGAGGTTCGCCAGTGGGCGATGTTCTGTCACTTGTCCGCCTTGCTGGGGATCTGGATTCCGTTCGGCAATCTGATCGGGCCGCTGATCCTTTGGCAGATGAAGCGCGAGAAAGACCCTTTCATCGATGCGCAGGGCAAAGAGGCGCTGAATTTTCAGATCACGGTGGCGATAGCCTCAATGATCTGCTTCTTGCTCATGCTGCTGATCATCGGTTTCTTCCTGTTTGGTTTGCTGGCGATCGCCGCACTGGTCCTGACGATCATTGCAGGGGTCAAAGCCAACGAAGGTTTCCCGTACAGATATCCGTTCACTTGGCGACTGATCAAGTGAAAGTTTGTTGTATCGCAATATGAAAATGCCCCGACTTATCGGGGTATTTTTATTTGTGCAACTTAATAATTGGTTTTTGTTGTAGGACTAGTCTGTTAGCGATGTGCGGTTTGGCATTTATTTGCTGATATTTCTCTATTACATCTTTGGTCACAACTAAGTGGGCAAGTGTATATCCCTGTCCTTGTTATTCGCGCGAGCTGGTTGTTAAAGTTGCCCGATGCAATGTTTCGATTGAAACATTTCGATATGTTCAAGGCATCGATGGCACTTGAATTCCCCAGTAATCAGTGTTGAGAAAATCAGCCGGTTCACTAGTCGGGCTCAGGTAAATGCTCGCCTCGTGAATACTTAGCCAAGAATAATCCACATGATTGAGCTCGATTTCTACGGCACGCTCGTGGCCGCTTCTTTAGTACTACTGCTCGGGCGCGGACTTGTTGCGCGTGTTGGCTTTCTGCGAAGTTACAATATTCCTGAACCGGTAGCGGGCGGCCTGGTGGTTGCCATGCTCCTGTTGATATTGCGTACTTTCGATATTGAAGTCCGCTTCGATACATCATTGCAAACACCCTTGATGTTGGCTTTCTTTGCCACGATTGGCTTGAGTGCCGACCTTGCCAGTCTGAAAAAGGGCGGCCGCATAGTCGGTATCTTCCTGCTGGCGGTCATTGGCTTGCTCGTGGTGCAGAACGCCATGGGCATCGGATTGGCGACCCTGCTCGGTCTCGATCCTTTGATGGGCTTGCTGACGGGTTCGATCACATTGGCCGGCGGCCACGGTACTGGCGCCGCATGGGGCGCGGTATTCAGCGAGAAATATGGCCTGGCCTCGGCTTCGGAGCTGGCGCTGGCCTCAGCGACGTTCGGTCTGGTGCTCGGTGGGCTGATCGGTGGGCCCGTCGCCCGGTTGCTGATCAAGCGCGTGCAAGTGCCGGGCTGCACACCCCAGCAAGCGCCGCGACTGCCAAGAGGTTTTGAACAGCCGAACAAGGAACGTTCGATCACGCCGTTTTCGTTCGTCGAGACGCTGGCGCTGATTGCCGTCAGCCTGCTCGCTGGCAATCTCTTGAATGGCTTGCTGCATGGCACTGCGTTCGAACTGCCGACGTTTGTTTGCGTGCTGTTTGTGGGTGTGGTGTTGCGCAACAGTCTGTCAGCGCTTGGCTTGTATCAGGTATTCGAGCGTGAAGTGTCTGTGCTCGGCAATGTCAGCCTCTCGCTGTTTCTGGCAATCGCGCTGATGTCGCTGAAGTTGTGGGATCTGGCGGCGCTGGCATTGCCGATTTTCATCATTCTGGCCGTGCAGGCGCTGGTCATGGCGCTGTTCGCGATTTTCGTGACGTTCCGGGTGATGGGCAGCAACTACGATGCCGCAGTGCTGGCTGCGGGACATTGCGGCTTCGGTCTGGGCGCCACGCCGACGGCCATCGCCAACATGCAAGCAGTGACGCAGCGCTATGGCCCTTCGCAAATCGCGTTTCTGATAGTGCCGATGGTAGGAGCGTTCTTCATCGATATCGTCAACGTCATCGTGATCAAGTTGTACCTGACCTTGCCATTCTTCGCTGCGGTCTAGGAAGCACAGCTCATAAAAAATGCCCGCATCTCACGATGCGGGCATTATCTTTGGCTGCGATACGACGCTTAGATGGTCAGCGTCCAGTCGTAGTCGACGATCAACGGCGCGTGCTGTGAAAACCGTGGCTGACGCGGCAGGCGCGCACTGCGCACCGAGCGACGCAGGCCCGGGGTCAGGATCTGATAATCGAAACGCCAGCCCAGATTTAGCATCTCGGCCTGTTCGTTATCCGGCCACCAGCTGTACTGATCGCCTTCGCGACTGACTTCGCGCAGCGCGTCGACATAGCCCATGTTGCCGACAATCTCATCCATCCAGGCGCGTTCCGGCGCCAGGAAGCCTGGAGATTGCTGGCTGTCGCGCCAGTTCTTGATGTCGAGTTTCTGCTGCGCAACGTACAGCGAGCCACAATAAATGTACTCGCGACGTTTGCGTCGCTGTTTGTCCAGGTACTTGCCGAAATCGTCCATGAGCTTGAACTTCTGGTTCAAGTCCTCATCGCCGTTCATCCCCGAAGGAAACAGCAAGGTGGCAATACTGACTTTGTCGAAATCTGCTTGCAGGTAGCGCCCGTAGCGGTCGGCCGTCTCGAAACCGAGACCGCTGATGACAGCCTTCGGTTGCAACCGCGAGTACAAAGCCACGCCGCCTTGGGCAGGGACTTCAGCATCGCAGGCATAAAGGAAGTAGCCATCCAGTTGGAAGGCTGGGTCATCCAGTTCAAAGGCGGAGGCACGGGTGTCCTGCAGGCAGATGACGTCGGCATTCTGGGCTTGCAGCCAACTGAGCAAACCGCGCTCGACTGCCGCCTGAATACCATTGACGTTCACACTGATGATCCGCATAAATGGCCCCAAAAATCGCGTGCGTGTATGATACACGGCGTCAAGCTAATTAGCTAAATCCGTGGTATTTGGGGTTTTTTTCATGCAAGCGTATCAGCGCGATTTCATTCGTTTTGCCATCGATCGCGGCGTTTTGCGCTTCGGTGAGTTCACCCTGAAGTCCGGGCGCACCAGTCCCTACTTCTTCAACGCCGGCTTGTTCAACTCGGGTTCGGCCCTGGCGCAGCTGGGGCGTTTCTACGCGGCTGCCATCGCCGAGAGCGGCATTTCTTTCGACGTTCTGTTTGGCCCGGCTTATAAAGGCATTCCGCTGGCGGCCACGACCGCCGTTGCGCTGGCCGAGCATCACGACCGTGACCTGCCATGGTGCTTCAACCGCAAGGAAGCCAAGGCCCACGGCGAGGGCGGCAGCCTGGTTGGCGCACCGCTGACTGGCGAAGTCTTGATCATCGACGACGTAATCACCGCCGGCACCGCGATTCGCGAAGTGATGCAGATCATCGCTTCCCAGGACGGCGCCAAGGCCGCCGGTGTGCTGATCGCATTGAACCGTCAGGAGCGTGGCAACGGCGAACTGTCGGCGATCCAGGAAGTCGAGCGCGACTTCGGTATTCCGGTGATCAGCATCGTCTCGCTGAATCAGGTGCTGGAGTTCCTCGCCGATGATCCGCAGCTCAAGCAGCATCTGCCAGCCGTGGAAGCGTATCGCGCCCAATTTGGCGTTTGACCAATGTGGGAGCGAGCCTGCTCGCGAATGGCCGTCACCTATCAGCGGTGAGGCAAATTACGCTTTCGCGAGCAGGCTCGCTCCCACAGTAAAAAGACCCGGTTCAGTCAGGCTGAACCGGGTCTTTTTTGTTGGCGATCAACGCAGACTTCGCCATTTCATGAGCAGCCTCAGCGCCAATCCGATATTGACCAGCGCAAACACCAGCAGCGCAACTACCACCATGACGTACAGCGTGCGATCCACATCGAAATCCCACAGATCCAGCGTGCTGCTGCGCACGATTCCGACTGCCGCCGGCAAGTTAACGTAAAACAGCGCCACAAAAGCACACGTCAACGGCAATGCTCGCCAGTAGACAGTGGCCAGAATCCTGTCTCGACTACGTTTTCGAGCCTGCGAACCCTTTTGATATTCATCCTCAGCCAACGCTTCGTTGAGCGCTGGCCACGCCAGATTGAACATGAACGTGGTCAGGGTCAGCAGCAAGCCACTGACCGCGACAATGTCACTGAACGGCATTCAGCCCCAGCGTTGCGCAGAGCAATGCGTGGGAATCTTCGCTGATTTCGAACTGTCCGGCGCTGCCCTTGCGTTTGGTGATGGGTTTGAAGGTCGGCTCGTTTTGGGTAATGAGCATGTTCAGTTCGTCGCGAATCACGTCCGAGCTGATCACCACCAGATACACATTTTGCGCATGTTCGGCGGACTCGATCACCGCGCGCATACTGTGCTGCAAGATGTCGTCGAGTTGGTTGCGAAAGCGCGAAACGGTGTTCTTCAGCAGGGTTTTGCTTTGGCTCTGGGTCAGTTGAAAGATCGTCGATATCTGCGATTCGGTCGGCAGGGTTTGCCCGAAGTAACTCTGTATCAGATACAGCAGGCGATCCTGTTTGGCTTCATCAGCCCGGCTGGGCATGCCGCCCTCGACCAGCATTTTCAGGTACTCGGTCAGGCTGGCCTTGGCGATGCGCTCCAGCGCATGGGCGATTTCAGCGTCGCCGATGCGCAAGGTCTTTTTCACCGGTTCCTTCTGTTCCTGCTCGAAAGCGTCGGCGTCGATCGTGAACGAGATCTGCATGGCTCAGGCGCTCCGGGATTATTTTTTGCTGGCGGCTGGTGTTTCGGATTTCTCCGGGTACGGATCCTGTGGCGCGTCACCTTGGCCGGTGAGGGTTTTCCAGCCGTTCAGGACATGCGCCGATTTGCGAAACTGCGGGCAGGGCGGCATTGAAGTCTTGGCTTGATTGGAATAACGATGGCCGCAGTCCACGCATTCGTAGGTGCCTGCTGAAACATCGCTGCCGTAAGGAACGTAATCTTTCTGCATGAGTGAATCTCCGTTGGATGAGAGGAAGATCCTATGGAGATTTGTTCTGGAGGGATGTCGGACGTTTCGCTGTGTCGAGTCAGGCTTTTCCTGCGCGCACAAAAAAGATCGCAGCCTTCGTCAGTTCCTACAAAAGCGGATTCTCGCGTGTGCGAAATCCCTGTAGGAGCTGTTGAAGGCTGCGATCTTTTGCTTCAGCGATTGGCGATCAAGGACGCTTGCGATTACTGATCAGCGTGCCCACACCGGTATCGGTGAAGATTTCCAGCAGGATCGCATTCGGCACACGACCATCGATGATCAACGAACTGCCAACCCCACCTTGAACCGCTTCCAGTGCACAACGGATCTTCGGCAGCATGCCGCCGTAGATCGTGCCGTCAGCGATCAGATCGTCGACCTGCTGCGTGCTCAGGCCGGTCAGCACGGTGCCCGACTTGTCCATCAGGCCGGCAATGTTGGTCAGCAGCATCAGCTTTTCAGCTTTCAGTGCTTCGGCAACCTTACCCGCCACCAGGTCGGCATTGATGTTGTACGACTCGCCGTTCTCACCCACGCCAATCGGCGCGATGACCGGGATGAAGTTGCCTTTGACCAGCAGGTTCAGCAGTTCGGTGTTGATGCCGACGACTTCGCCGACGTGGCCGATGTCGATGATTTCCGGCTGAGTCATCTCCGGGGTCTGACGGGAGACGGTGAGCTTCTTCGCCCGGATCAGCCCGGCATCTTTACCGGTCAGGCCGATGGCGCTGCCGCCATGGCGGTTGATCAGGTTGACGATGCTCTTGTTGACCTGACCGCCGAGAACCATTTCCACCACGTCCATGGTCGCGGCGTCGGTGACGCGCATGCCGTCGACGAAATGGCTTTCGATCGACAGGCGCTTGAGCAGATCACCGATCTGCGGGCCGCCACCGTGCACGACTACCGGGTTGATGCCCACGGCTTTCATCAGCACGATGTCGCGGGCGAAGCCGGTTTTCAGCTCCTCGCTTTCCATCGCGTTGCCGCCGTATTTGATCACCAGGGTCTTGCCGACGTAGCGTCGGATGTAAGGCAGCGCTTCGGACAGGACCTTGGCAGTGTTGGCGGCGGCTTCGCGTTCGAGGGTCATTCAGGGCTCCGGGTGGATCAGAACGGTAGTTGGAGATCAGGTGCAACGCGTTTCAGTTGGGCGTGGAACACATCCTTGATGCGCTGCAATTCAGCCTCGTCATCGGCCTCGAAGCGCAGCACCAGCACCGGTGTGGTGTTGGATGCGCGCACCAGGCCCCAGCCTTTGGCGTAATCGACCCGCACGCCGTCGATGGTGGTCAGGTCGGCGCCTTCGCCCCACTGAGCATCGTGCAGTGCATCAATGATGCTGAATTTGCTCTCTTCGGTCACATGGATATTGATTTCCGGCGTGGAAATATCGTTCGGGAAGGTCGCAAACAGCTCTTCCGCAGTGGATTTTTCCTTGCTGAGGATCTCCAGCAGACGTGCGGCGCTGTAGATGCCGTCGTCGAAACCGAACCAGCGCTCCTTGAAGAAGATGTGCCCGCTCATTTCGCCGGCCAACAGCGCGCCGGATTGCTTCATTTTCTTTTTGATCAACGAGTGACCGGTCTTCCACATTAGCGGCCGACCGCCGTATTCCTTGATCAGCGGCACCAAACGGCGAGTGCATTTAACGTCGAAGATGATTTCCGCGTCCGGGTTACGCGCCACTACGTCGCGAGCGAACAGCATCAGCAGACGATCCGGGTAGACGATACTGCCGGTGTTGGTCACCACGCCGACGCGGTCACCGTCGCCGTCGAAGGCCAGGCCGATATCGGCGTTGGTCTCTTTGACTTTGGCAATGAGGTCTACGAGGTTTTCCGGTTTGCCCGGATCCGGGTGATGGTTCGGGAAGTTGCCGTCGACTTCGCAGAACAGCGGGATGACTTCGCAGTTCAGCGCTTCGATCAGTCGCGGGGCGATCACGCCGGCCGCGCCGTTGCCGCAGTCGACCACGACTTTCAGGCGACGAGCGAGTTTGATGTCCTGGACGATTTCGGTGTTGTAGCGGTCGAGGATTTCGACCTGAGTGACGCTGCCCTGGCCGCTGCTCAGGTCATTGTTCTTGATGCGCTCGTGGAGCACCTGAATCTGCTCGTTGGCGAGGGTGTCGCCGGCGATGACGATTTTGAAACCGTTGTAGTTCGACGGATTGTGGCTACCGGTGAGCATCACCCCGGACTTGCCCGCCAGCACGTTGGCGGCGTAATACAGCGCTGGCGTTGGCACCAGACCGACATCGCTGACGTGGCAACCGCTCTCGGCGATGCCGCGAATGAGTTCCGCGACCAGCTCCGGGCCGGACAGGCGACCGTCGCGACCGACCGACACATTCGGTTCGCCCTGGGCCAGGCTCTGCGAGCCGATGGCACGGCCGATCCAGTAGGCGGTTTCACCGTTGAGGTATTCCGGCACGGTGCCACGAATGTCGTAGGCGCGGAAAATGCTGTCAGGCAGCTTCGGGGCGATCTTGGCGGGGGTGCTCATCTGTGGACATGCTCCATCTCGAAAAGGGCGGGACAGACCGGCGAAATCTTCGACGGCAGGCTCAAACTGAAGGGTATGACGGCGTTTTCCACAGAGAGTTCGTGCTATGAAAGGGCCATGACGCCTCGCCTGGCCGGGCTCGCGGCCGGCAAAACCTTGATTTTCAGCGCTTAACCGTTCTGGTGAATCTGCACAAATTTCCGTGTAGGAGCTGCCGCAGGCTCGGGCCGCGATCGGACGATCTTTTGATTTTGCTTTTTAAGATCAAGATCAAAAGATCGCAGCCCGAGCCTGCGGCAGCTCCTACAGGGCGGTGCCAATCATTTGGTGCCAGTGTGGCCAAAGCCGCCGGTGCCGCGCTCGGTCTCGACGAACTCTTCAACCATCTCGAAATGCGCCTGCACCACCGGCACCAGCACCAATTGCGCCAGGCGCTCGCCGACGGTCATGGTGAAATCGCTCTGGCCACGGTTCCAGCAGGACACCATCAGCGGACCCTGATAATCGGAGTCGATCAGGCCGACGAGGTTGCCCAGCACGATGCCGTGTTTATGGCCCATGCCCGAGCGCGGCAGGATCAGCGCGGCGAGGTTCGGGTCACCGATGTAGACCGACAGCCCGGTGGGGATCAGCACGGTTTCACCCGGTTTGATCACGATGTCCTGTTCCAGCATGGCGCGCAGATCGAGGCCGGCGGAGCCCGGTGTGGCGTATTGTGGCAGCGGGAAATCGGTGCCGATGCGTGGGTCGAGGATCTTGGCTTGCAAAGCGTGCATGTAAATTAAACCTGGTTCAGACGTTCGGCGATAAAAGTGACCAGTTGGCGAGCGATCTTGCTCTTGCTGGTCTGGGCGAAAACCGTGGCGTGCAGCTCACGGTCGATGACGCTGCAAGCGTTTTCCTCACTGTTGAAACCGATGCTCGGATTGGCGACGTCGTTAGCGACGATCAGATCGAGATTCTTGTCCTTCAGCTTGCGTGCAGCGTAGTCGAGCAGGTGTTCGGTTTCGGCGGCGAAGCCGACACTGAACGGACGGTCGGGACGGGTCGCGATGGTGGCGAGAATGTCCGGATTGCGCACCATTTGCAGGACGAAGCCGTCGCCGCTCGTAGGATCTTTCTTGAGTTTATGCGGGGCGACGACTTCGGGGCGGTAGTCCGCCACCGCTGCCGACGAAATGAACACATCGCAAGGCATGGCCGATTCGCAGGCGGCGAGCATGTCGCGGGCGCTGACCACGTCAATCCGCGTCACGCGATCAGGCGTCGGCAGGTGCACCGGGCCGCTGATCAACGTCACACGGGCGCCGGCTTCCACGGCTGCTTCGGCGAGGGCAAAGCCCATTTTTCCCGAGCTATGGTTGGTGATGTAGCGCACCGGGTCGATGTTTTCCTGAGTCGGGCCGGCGGTGATCACCACATGCTTGCCGGTCAATGCCTGGCGCTGGAAGCAATCAGCGGCGAGCAGCGCCAGGTCGGTGGCTTCCATCATGCGGCCCATGCCGACGTCGCCGCAGGCCTGGCTGCCCGAGGCCGGGCCGAAAGTCTTCAGGCCTCGGCTTTCCAGCAGTTGCAGGTTGGCCTGGGTCGCCGGGTCGCGCCACATCGCCTGGTTCATCGCTGGCGCGACAGCAACCACGGCGTCGGTGGCCAGCACCAGCGTGGTCAGCAGATCGTTGGCAATGCCTTGGGCCAGGCGGGCGATCAGGTCGGCGGTGGCCGGAGCGATCAGCACCAGATCGGCCCATTTCGCCAACTCGATATGGCCCATGGCGGCTTCGGCGGCAGGGTCGAGCAAGTCGAGGTGAACGGGATGGCCCGAGAGGGCCTGCATGGTCAGCGGGGTGATGAATTCGGCGCCGCCATGGGTCATGACCACGCGCACTTCGGCACCCTGGTCGATCAGGCGGCGAACCAGATCAGCGCTCTTGTAGGCCGCAATGCCGCCGCCGACGCCCAGAACGATGCGTTTCCGATACAGCCGCTGCATAGGTCTGCCTTTCATTTCGTTGATGACTGCGGTGCGATGCCCCTCCCCAGGGTTGAATCGACCGCCAAAAAGATGGGCTACGATATCACAGCGACCGCTACGGAACAGCGGCGCCCACAGACAAGGAGGTGCTATGAGTATTCGCGATTGGCCGGCGGCGGAACGGCCGCGGGAAAGGCTGTTGGAACACGGCGCAGGGAGTCTTTCGGACGCTGAGTTGTTGGCGATTTTTCTGCGCACCGGATTGCCCGGAAAAAGCGCTGTCGACCTTGCCAGACATCTGCTGACGCAATTCGGTGGCCTGCGTTTGCTGCTTGAGGCCGATCAGGACGCATTCAGCAAACAAATGGGCCTCGGCCCGGCCAAGTTCGCCCAGCTGCAAGCCGCGCAGGAAATGAGCAAGCGCCATCTGGCCGAGCGCTCACGACAGAAGCCGGCACTGGAGAACCCTCAGGTCGTCCGCGATTACCTCAAGGCAATGCTGCGGCACGAGCCGCACGAGGTGTTCGGCTGCCTGTTTCTCGATTCAAAGCATCAGGTGCTGAATTTCGAGGCGCTGTTTCGCGGCTCGATCGACAACACCAGCGTGCATCCTCGGGAGGTGGTGAAGCGCGCGCTGGCCAATAACGCCGCAGCGGTGATCCTCTGTCACAACCACCCGTCCGGGAATACCGATCCAAGTCAGGCCGATCGGCTGCTGACCAAGCGCCTGCAGAAAGCGCTGGAGCTGATTGACGTGCGAGTGCTCGATCACTTCATCATCGGAGACGGCGAACCGCTGTCGATGGCGGAGTGTGGCTGGATGTAAAAGAGCAGCGGCAAGCCTCTAGCTGCAAGCGGCAAGCTGGAGCCGTGCGCGGAGTGCTCTAGCTTGCCGCTTGCCGCTTGCCGCTTGCCGCTTGCCGCTTAGGGCTTGAGGCTGATTTTTGAATAATCCTGCCGGCCAAACGGGCTGACGGAATAACCCTGAACATCCTTGCGCGTCAAAGCGTAGGCCGTCGGGTGCGCCAGGGGCAGCCACAGTGCCTGCTGCTGGATCTGCGCCTGTGCCTGTTCATACAGCTTGGTCCGTACGCCTTGCTCGCTGGTGGTCTTGCCGGCGCTGATCAGCTTGTCCAGATCGGCGTTGCAGTACCGCGCGAAGTTGGTGCCGGACTTCATCGCCGCGCAGGAAAACTGTGGGGTGAGGAAGTTGTCCGGGTCGCCGTTATCGCCGGCCCAGCCCATGAACAGCAGGTCATGTTCGCCGGCCTTGGCGCGTCGAATCAGTTCGCCCCATTCGATCACACGGATCTCCGCCTGAATGCCGATCTCGGCCAGATCCGACTGCAACATCTGCGCGCCGAGGCTCGGGTTCGGGTTGAGCAGGCTGCCCGATGGCCGCGTCCAGATCGTCGTCTGGAAACCCTCCTTCAAGCCGGCCTTGGCGAGCAGCGCCTTGGCTTTGGCGACGTCGTGCGGATAGCCCGGCAGATTCTTGGCGTAGCTCCAGGTGTTCGGCGGGTACGGGCCGTTGGCCGCCTCGGCGGTGTCTTCGAACACGGCTTTGATGTAGTTGGCCTTGTCGAAAGCGAGGTTGATCGCCTGGCGCACTTCCGGTTTGTCCAGTGGCGGATGCTGGCTGTTGATGCCCACGAAAGCGGTCATGAACGCGTCAGTCTTTTCGACTTTCAGCGTCGGCTCCTTCAGCGCAGCCTGTACGTCCAGTGGTTTTGGCGACAGGGCGATCTGGCATTCATTGCGCCGCAGCTTTTGCAGGCGCACGTTGGCGTCCGGCGTGATAGCGAAGATCAACGGGTCGACGGCAGGCTTGCCATGGAAATAATCCGGGTTGGCCTTGTAGCGAATCGCTGCGTCTTTCTGAAAGCGGTTGAACACGAACGGGCCGGTGCCGATCGGCTGGCTGTTGAGTTTGTCGGTGGCGCCGGCCTTCATCAGTTTGTCGGCGTATTCGGCGGAATAAATCGAGGCGAAGCCCATGCTCAGGGTCGCGAGGAAAGTCGAATCCGGATGGTCGAGGGTAAAACGCACGGTGAGCGGGTCGAGGGCGTCGATCTTCTTGATCAGCGTCGGTAGTTGCATCGACTGCGCATGGGGGAAGCCGCTCTGGGCGACTTTGTGCCACGGGTTGGCCGGGTCGAGCATGCGGTCAAAGCTGAACTTGACGTCTTCAGCGCTCAGCTCGCGGCTCGGCTTGAAATAATCGGTTGTATGAAATTTCACCTGCGGGTGCAGTTTGAATACATACGTCAGGCCGTCGGTGCTGACTTCCCAGCTGTCAGCAAGGCTCGGGATGACCTTGCCACTGGCGGTATCGAAATCCACCAAGCGGTTCATCAGTACGTCAGCCGAAGCATTGGTGGTGGTCAGCGAGTTGTACTGCACCACGTCGAACCCTTCGGGACTGGCCTCGGTACAAACGCTCAACGCGGCGGCCTGGGCGAGGGGGCTCAGCAACAGCGGAGCGAGTAACAGGGGTAGGGCAGCGAGGCGCATGGTCGGTTTCCTTTACAGATCGAAGGCCCATCTGCAAGTGCAGTCTGGAAAAGTCCTACCCTAGAGCTCTGAATTGCAAATGACTATCCCCTTTTTGCATTTTCAGGCGCACTCTTGCGCGGTTTCGAGCATGGGCAGCCAGATGAAAAGCCTGAATCGGCTGTAGGACGGGAATTCTGCGACGAGTGGTCAAAACTGGCCGCAGCCTTTGTCCAAGGCGTCTGCGGCGGAAAAAATCGCCCTTTTGCCGATTGATTGCACACCGATTGTTGTTGCACCCCGGTCTTTCTGGTATAAAGCAGCGCTCTTTTCTAGGGGCCCGGTTCCTTCACTGTAGGTGTAGCCGGTAAGACCTCTAAAGAAACGCGGCGCCTGGCGCCAAATGACTGAGAGATTAAGCGGCCAACCCATGCCGGGTTGGGCATGTGGTTTTAGAGGGCTGAGGCATGTCGAGAGTATGTCAAGTTACCGGTAAGGGTCCGGTGACTGGGAATAACATTTCCCACGCAAACAACAAAACCCGTCGTCGTTTCCTGCCGAACCTGCAGCATCACCGCTTCTGGGTTGAAGAAGAGAAACGTTTTGTGCGTCTGCGCGTATCTGCCAAAGGCATGCGTATCATCGACAAGCGTGGCATCACTGTCGTGCTCGCCGAACTTCGCCGCGATGGCAAGATTTAAGGGAGCTAATCATGCGTGAATTGATTCGTTTGATCTCGAGCGCCGGTACTGGTCACTTCTACACTACCGACAAGAACAAGCGTACTACCCCGGACAAAATCGAGATCAAGAAATATGATCCGGTTGTTCGCAAGCACGTGATGTACAAGGAAGGCAAAATCAAGTAATTGATTTTTCCTGACTGCGAAAAAGGCCCGTATCGTGAGATGCGGGCCTTTTTTTGCCTTGGATTCTGCGGTGACCGGTTGGGCCTTATCGCTGGCAAGCCAGCTCCCACATTGATTGCCGGTCTTCACAGAACCTGTGTCATGCACAAAACCTGTGGGAGCTGGCTTGCCAGCGATGATGGCCGATCAGCCAGCAAACATCTCAAGCCTTCTGTTCAAAGATCACATAAACCTTGCGGCACGCCTCCAGCACTTCCCAGGTTCCGCGAAACCCTGCCGGAATCACGAAGCGATCGCCAACGCGCAAGGTCTTGGCATTGCCATCGCTGTCACGCAACACCGATACCCCCTGCAGAATCTCGCAGTACTCATGCTCGGTGTAATTCACCGTCCACTGACCCACCGCGCCTTCCCACACACCCACGCCCATTTGCCCACAAGGGCTGTCGTATTGATGAAACACCGCCTGCTCAGGATCGCCCTTGAGCACCTTCGCTGGGTCCGGGCGATAGCGCTCGGCTTCGCTGCTGGCGAGGCTGATATCGACGACGTTCTGGATGTTCATTGTTGTTTTCTCCGCTAGTGACGGCGCGTTGGCTGGAATGGGCCAAAGTCTATGTTTATTAAAATGAACACCGCAAGGCCGTATGGCCGGCTTATGTCAAATATATTGAAACAAACCCGGCCGCTGGTTTAGGGTGGCGGGTGCCTCGGGCCGAAAGTGCAGGCTGGCCGGGCAGAATTCTTGAACAGCGCCGCAGCGCTTGCGGTGCTCGTATTCAATAAGAGGAGGACACCCGAATGACTACCCTGACTCGTGCCGACTGGGAACAACGCGCCCGCGATCTGAAAATCGAAGGCCGCGCCTTCCTGAATGGCGAATACACCGACGCCGTCTCCGGCGAAACCTTCGAGTGCATCAGCCCGGTCGATGGCCGCCTGCTCGGCAAGATCGCCAGTTGTGATGCCGCCGATGCTGACCGTGCTGTAGAAAACGCCCGCGCTACTTTCAATTCCGGCGTCTGGTCGCGCCTGGCGCCGACCAAACGCAAAGCCACCATGATTCGCTTCGCCAGCCTGCTGAAACAGCACGCCGAAGAACTGGCGCTGCTGGAAACCCTCGACATGGGCAAGCCGATCAGCGATTCGCTGTACATCGACGTACCGGGCGCGGCCCAGGCGTTGAGCTGGAGCGGCGAAGCGATCGACAAGATCTACGACGAAGTCGCCGCGACTCCACATGATCAACTGGGTCTGGTGACTCGCGAGCCAGTGGGCGTAGTCGGCGCTATCGTGCCGTGGAACTTCCCGCTGATGATGGCCTGCTGGAAGCTCGGCCCGGCGCTGTCGACCGGTAACTCGGTGATTCTCAAGCCGTCGGAAAAGTCGCCGCTGACTGCCATCCGCATCGCTGCGCTGGCCATTGAGGCGGGTATTCCCAAAGGCGTTCTCAACGTGCTGCCGGGCTATGGCCACACCGTCGGCAAGGCGCTGGGTCTGCACAATGATGTCGACACGCTGGTGTTCACCGGCTCGACCAAGATTGCCAAGCAACTGATGGTCTACGCCGGCGAATCGAACATGAAGCGTGTCTGGCTGGAAGCCGGTGGCAAGAGCCCGAACATCGTCTTCGCCGATGCGCCGGACCTGCAGGCCGCCGCTGAATCCGCTGCCAGCGCGATCGCTTTCAACCAGGGCGAAGTGTGCACCGCCGGTTCGCGTCTGCTGGTCGAGCGTTCGATCAAGGACAAATTCCTGCCGATGGTGATCGAAGCGCTGAAAACCTGGAAGCCCGGCAATCCGCTCGACCCGGCGACCAATGTCGGCGCTCTGGTCGATACCCAGCAGATGAACACCGTGCTGTCGTACATCGAGTCCGGCCATAGCGATGGTGCCAAACTGGTCGCCGGCGGCAAGCGCATCCTCCAGGAAACCGGCGGCACCTACGTCGAGCCAACCATTTTCGATGGTGTGAGCAATGCGATGAAGATTGCCCAGGAAGAGATTTTCGGCCCGGTGTTGTCGGTGATCGCTTTCGATAGCGCCGAAGAAGCCATCCAGATCGCCAACGACACGCCATACGGTCTGGCTGCAGCGGTGTGGACCCAGGACATCTCCAAGGCCCACCTGACCGCCAAGGCCCTGCGTGCCGGTAGCGTGTGGGTCAACCAGTACGACGGCGGCGACATGACCGCGCCGTTCGGTGGCTTCAAACAGTCGGGCAACGGTCGCGACAAATCGCTGCATGCCTTCGACAAGTACACCGAGCTGAAGGCGACCTGGATCAAGCTGTAAGGCGGTAAAGAGGGCCTGCTGAATCAGGCTCTCGAGCGCTACAGAAATCCTCTGTGGGAGTGAGTTTCTGTGGTGAGGGGATTTATCCCCGTTCGGCTGCGAAGCAGTCGCTAAACCATTGCACGCGGTGTACCTGGTACATCGTGGTTGCCGGTTTTGGGGCCGCTGCGCGACCCAACGGGGATAAATCCCCTCGCCACAGGGGCTCGCTCCCACAGTGTTTTGGATGAACACAAAAAGAATTATCCACAGGAGCGTGGAACATGCGGTGGGCGACGTATTTCGCCGTGTTGGCGTCTGTCTTGAGTGTCGGCCTGGCCCTGGGGGTCAGCATGCCGCTGGTGTCGTTGCGTCTGGAGGGCTGGGGCTACGGCTCGTTCGCCATCGGTGTGATGGCAGCCATGCCGGCAATCGGTGTGCTGCTGGGGGCGAAGATTTCCAGCCATCTCGCCGCGTATTTCGGCACGGCGAACCTGATGCGTCTGTGCCTGTGGGCCGGGGCACTGTCGATCGGCCTGTTGGCGCTGCTGCCGAGTTATCCGATCTGGTTGCTGCTGCGCCTGCTGATCGGGGTGATCCTGACCATCGTGTTCATCCTCGGCGAGAGCTGGATCAATCAACTGGTGGTCGAGCAGTGGCGCGGACGTCTGGTAGCGCTGTATGGCAGCAGCTATGCGCTGAGCCAACTGTCCGGTCCGTTGCTGTTGGGCGCGCTGGGCACCGAGCATGATTACGGTTTCTGGGTCGGGGTCGGTCTGCTGACGCTCTCGCCTTTTCTGCTGCTGGGTCGCAGTGGCGCCCCGAGTAGCGAGGCCAACAGCGTCACGTTTGGCGCTCTGTGGGGTTTTGCCCGAGAGCTGCCGGCGATTGCCTGGGCGGTGTCGTTGTTCGCCGCGTTCGAGGCGATGATTCTGACGCTGCTGCCGGTGTATTGCCTGCAACAAGGGTTCACCGCCGAAATCGCGCTGGCAATGGTCAGCACCGTGGTGGTCGGCGATGCGCTGCTGCAATTGCCGATCGGCGCATTGGCCGATTATCTGTCGCGACGCACGCTGTTCGCTGGATGCGCGGTGGTGTTGATGCTGTCGAGTCTGGCCATTCCAATGTTGCTCGACACGCTGCTGATCTGGCCGCTGTGGGTGCTGTTCGGCGCCAGTGCTGGCGGCTTGTTTACCTTGTCACTGATTCTGATTGGCGAGCGCTACCGTGACGATGCGCTGGTCCGCGCCAATGCGCATATTGCCCAGTTGTGGGGTGTCGGTTGTCTGGTCGGGCCGTTGGCGGCAGGGGCGGGCAGTCAGTGGATCAACGGGCATGCGTTGCCGCTGTTGATGGCGGCGGGGGCGTTTGGCCTGGTGCTTTTGTTGTTGCGCCAAGGAGCCTTTGGCACAACGGCAGAAGCTGCCTGAGCGCATTCCTGTGGGAGCGAGCCTGCTCGCGAAAGCGGTGCATCAGTCAGCTCATTTGCTGGATGTGAAACCGTTTTCGCGAGCAGGCTCGCTCCCACAAGGGATCACCAACTTACAGCATCCGCTCGAGGCCAACGCTGGTGCTGAACCATGCGTTGAAGCGCCGCCACCAGCTCCCCGGTTCCTTGGTCAGGGTATGCATCTGGCCGTTGTCCTCGGTGACCCAGACGACCTTACCGTCCTCGAGTTTCGCCTGATAACTCAGGGTCGGCGCCATGCCTTGCAACGCCAGTGCGCGCACGTGCTCGGCCAGTTCCGGGCTGTCGACGAGCACGCCGACTTCGGTGTTCCACAGCACCGAGCGCGGGTCGAAGTTGAACGAGCCGATAAACGATTTGCGCCGGTCGAAGATCATCGCCTTGCTGTGCAGGCTGGAATCCGAGCCGCGAAACGACTTGCTGTAGAACACCCGCGGACCGCTGCCATAGTTATCCCCAGGCTGGCGGCGCAATTCATAGAGTTTCACACCGTGTTCAAGCAACGCCTTGCGATAGGGCGCGTAACCGCCATGCACCGCCGGCACGTCGGTGGCCTCCAGTGAATTGGTCAGCAGGTTCACGGAGACCCCGGCATCGGCGCGCCCGGTCAGGTAGACCAGCCCCGGCTGGCCGGGCACGAAGTACGCGGAAATCATGATCAGCTCTTTGCTGACACCGGTCAGTTCCGGCGCCAGTTGTGTGGTCAGCAACAGATGCGGATCGGGTTCGCCCTTGGACAGCACCTTGCTCGGCGCATCCCACAACGCCTGGTTCCAGGCCCAGATCAGTTCTTTGCGCCAGATATCCATGCGCGGGTCGGTGGTGAATTTCATCAACTGTTGATACAGCGCGTGGTTCTGCTTGCGGGTTTCTTCCAGTGATTCTTCCAGGCGCGTGCGGGTGTTTTGCAGGTCGGCGGCGGTCGGTTGGCTGGAGAGGAATTCGTCGATCGGCTTGCTCAGCGCGCTGTTCCAGTACTGGTCGAAACTGTGCCCGAGCTGCTCGGCGACCGGGCCGATGCTGAGCATGTCGATGTCGGTGAAATTCAGGTTGGGTTCGGCGTCGAAATATTCATCGCCCAGATTGCGCCCGCCGACGATGGCCGCGCTGTTGTCCGCCAGCCACAGCTTGTTGTGCATGCGCCGGTGCTGCACGGACAGATTGAACAGTCGCCCGGCCGCACGCGTGACGCCGGTGCTGCGACCCAGGTGCAGGGGATTGAACAAACGAATCTGGATCTGCGGATGCGCCGCCAGGGTGGCGATGATCTGGTCGAGGCCGTCGCTGGTGGTGTCGTCGAGCAGGATGCGCACGCGCACACCACGGTCGGCCGCTTTGAGCACTTCTTCCACCAGCATCCGCGTGCTGATGCCGTCATGGACAATGTAGTACTGCAAATCGAGGCTGACCTGGGCATGACGAATCAGCTCGGCCCGGGCGGTAAACGCCTCGCCACTGTCGGAGAGCAGACGAAACCCCGACTGCCCTTTGTAGGGCGCGGCCTGAGCCTGAATCGAACGGCCGAAGCTGGAGTCCGACGCTGGCAATGCCTGGCTTGGTTCGCGCGGCACATCGAGGCTGGCGCAGCCGCTGAGGAACGAGGCGAGTATCAGTAAAGCGAGTAGGGGCTGTCTGAAGCTCACGTAGGATCGTTCCGGTTGGCGATTGAGGTCGGCATTTTGGACGTCAGGGTCGCAAAAAAGGTCAGTCGGTCTCAGCGAGTAATTTGATCGCCGCGGCGCCGACCTTGCGCACCGCTTCTTCGATCTGTGCTGTTGGTTTGGCAGCGTAGTTCATGCGCAGACAATTGCGGTATTTGCCCGAGGCGGAAAAGATGCTGCCGACGGCAATCTGTACGCCCTGATCGTGCAGCGCGCGATTCAGTTTCAGGGTGTCGAAACCCTCCGGCAGTTCCACCCAGAGCATGAAGCTGCCCTGCGGGCGACTGGCGCGGGTGCCGGCCGGGAAATAGCGCGTCACCCAGTCGATCATCGCGTCACGATTGCGTTGGTACTGCATGCGCATACGCCGCAAGTGCGGCTCGAAATGGCCGGCCTTGATGAATTCGGCGATGGCGATTTGCGGTTGCGGCGCGGTGGAGCCGGTGCTGATGTATTTCATGTGCAGCACTCGCTCCAGATATCGGCCCGGCGCCACCCAGCCGATGCGCAGCCCCGGCGCCAGGGTCTTGGAGAACGAGCTGCAGAGCAACACGCGGCCGTCTTCATCGAAGGATTTGATCGTCCGCGGACGCGGATAGGTGTAGGCCAGTTCGCCGTACACATCGTCTTCGATGATCGCCACGTCGAAACGCTGGGCCAGGGTCAGCAAGGCGCGTTTGCGCGACTCGGGCATGACGTAGCCGAGCGGGTTGTTGCAGTTCGGCGTGAGCTGAATGGCCTTGATCGGCCACTGTTCCAGCGCCAGCTCCAAGGCGTCGAGGCTGATGCCGGTGAGCGGGTCGGTGGGGATTTCCAGAGCTTTCATGCCCAGGCCTTTGAGGGTCTGCATGGCGCCGTGGAAACTTGGCGAGTCCACCGCGACGATGTCGCCCGGCTCGCAGATCGTGTGGATGCTGGTGGACAGCGCTTCGTGGCAGCCGGTGGTGATGACCAGTTCGCTGGCGCTCAACTGGCAGCCGGAATCGAGCATCAGCCGTGCGATCTGTTCGCGCAGTTCGAGGTTGCCGTGGATGTTGTCGTAATACAGACCGGGCATGTCCTGTCGGCGACTGATACGCGCCAGCCCGCGCAGCAGCGGTTTCATGGTCGGCGAGCCGACATCGGGCATGCCACGGCCCAATTGCACGACATCCTTGCGTGGCACCGCGCGAATGAGTTCCAGCACCTGATCCCATTGCGAAATCTCCACTGGCCGCTGCGCCGGGCGGCCTATTGCGGGTAGCTCCGGCAATTCGCGGCCGACTGGCACAAAGTAGCCAGACTTGGGTTTCGGCGTGGCCAGACCGCTGTCTTCAAGCACGCGATACGCCTGCTGCACCGTGCTCAGACTGACACCGTGCTCGACACTCAAGGCACGCACTGACGGCAAGCGATCACCGGGCCGATAGAAACCTTGTTCGATGCGGGTGCCGAGCAATTCGGCGAGATTTACATACAGAGTCATGGTGGCCTCGGTGCGTCTTGGTGGAAACCAGTACAGATGCGGCAAAAATCGATCATTCAGTCGGCGAATCGGCAAATCTGTATGGAGTTAATACAGGTTCTTTGAGTCTGTAATGGTTTTGCTTGCCCGCGCATCATGGAATCTCTGGCTACCCAAGTAAACAGGAGCAACGAAAATGAACGGCTTGAGCGATGTGCGGCTGACGTTACACAGTCAGGAACTGGCGGCAGGGCAGAAGGACAGCGCGCGCAATCTGCTGCGTAACGCACCGTCCGGCCTCAGTCGCTGGGGCCTGTTCTGGCATCGTCTGCACACGCGCAAGGCTTTGTTGGGATTGACGACGGAGCAGCTCAAGGATGTCGGGCTGACGCGAGAGCAGGCAAGGGAGGAGGGGTTGAAGCCGTTTTGGCGGATCTGAATAACACAGATCGTTCCCACGCTCTGCGTGGGAACGCCGCCCCGGACGCTCTGCGTCCGCTGTGACACAGAGCGTCACTGGATGCATTCCCAGGCGGAGCGTGGGAACGATCCTGATTCGTCAGACCAACTCTTTCAGCCGATGCCACAGCATCCCCAACGCCAACAACGGCGAGCGCAAGTGCTTGCCGCCGGGAAAGGTGATGTGCGGCACCCTGGCGAACAGATCAAAGCCGCCGCCATGCTGCCCACTGATCGCCTCGGCCAGCAGCTTGCCGGCCAGGTGAGTGGCATTCACTCCATGCCCGGAATACGCCTGGGCGTAATACACGTTCGGCTGGTCGGCGAGCCGGCCAATCTGCGGCAGGCGGTTGGCGCCGATGCCGATCATCCCGCCCCACTGATAATCGATTTTCACCCCGGCCAGTTGCGGGAACACTTCAAGCATCTTCGGCTGCATATAGGCGCCGATATCTTTCGGATCGCGTCCCGAGTAATGACACGCGCCGCCGAACAGCAAACGTCGATCCGCCGAGAGCCGGTAGTAATCCAGCGCTACCCGCTGGTCGCAGACCGCCATGTTCTGCGGCAGCAGGTTGTGCGCCTGCTCTTCGCTGAGCGGTTCGGTGGCGATGATGTAGCTGCCGGCGGGCAGGACCTTGCCGCTCAGTTGCGGGTTGAGGTCATTGAGATAGGCATTGCAGCCCAACACCAGCGTCTTCGCTCGCACCGAGCCTTGCGCGGTGTGTACCTTCACTTCGGGGCCGTAATCGATGCGCGTCACGGCCGAACGCTCGAACAACTGCACGCCCAGTTGCTGCGCCGCTGCCGCTTCGCCCAGCGCCAGATTCAGCGGATGCAGATGCCCGGAGCCCATGTCGATCAAGCCGCCGACATAGCGTTTGGAACCGACCACGGTGTGCATTTCACTGGCCTGCAACAGACGGGTTTCGTAGCGGTAACCGAGGCCGCGCAACTCTTCGGCGTCTTCGGCAAAACCGTCGAGATCGGAAGGCTTGTTGGCGAGGTCGCAGTAACCCCAGGTCAGGTCGCAGGCAATGCCGAAACGCTCGACGCGCCGGCGGACAATCTCCACCGCTTCCAGGCCCATGAGTTTCATCTCGCGCACGCCTTCGGCACCGATGACGTTGGCGAACTGATCCAGGCCATGGCCGACACCGCGAATCAACTGCCCGCCGTTGCGACCGCTGGCGCCCCAGCCGATCCGGTGCGCTTCCAGCAACACCACGCTGAAACCGCGTTCGGCGAGTTCCAGCGCGGCATTCAGCCCGGAAAAGCCACCGCCGACCACGCAGACATCCGCCACCACCTCGCCTTGCAGCACGGGATGGTCAGGCTGCGGCAGGCTGCTGGCGGCGTAATAAGAGGCAACGTGGGGTTGGCTCGCGGTGGTCGGGGCGCGGGCGGTCATGGGCATCATCCAACGGCTGAGTGTCGAGAAAATTTGACGGAGCATAAGCCGCACGCCCGAACGTGGGCAACATCGGTCGGCCTCCGGTGTCTGGATCCGGGCTTTTGCGGCACAATCATCAGCCCGCCACTTTGGTCACCGTTTCAATGAGCTGCAACAGCCAGAAAATCCGCACCCTGCGTCAGCAGATTCCCACGTTCGACTGCGTGCCGGGCTGCCACGACTGCTGCGGGCCGGTGACCACTTCGCCCGAGGAAATGGCCCGGCTGCCGCGCAAGACCCGCGCCGAGCAGGATGCCGCGCTGGAAGAACTCAACTGTGTGCACCTGGGGCCGAATGGCTGCACGGTGTATGAAGAGCGACCACTGATCTGCCGCTTGTTTGGTACCACCAAGACGCTGCCATGCCCGAACGAGCGGCGGCCGGTGGAGCTGATTCATCCGCGGGTCGAGAAGCAGATTTTCCAGTACATGGCGGCGAATCGGCAGGTGTTGGTTTAGCCGTTGCGTTCAGTTCAGACCGAGTCGACGTCTTCGTGAGCAGGCTCGCTCCCACAGGAGATTGCATTTCAAATGTGGGAGCGAGCCTGCTCGCGAAGGGGACGCCGCCGATTTCAGTCCGGAATCGGCAGGCACAGGCTTTCTTTCACCTCTTCCATGACGATATAGCTCTTCGATTCACGCACATGCGGCAGCTTCAAGAGAATGTCGCCGAGCAGTTTGCGATACGACGCCATCTCGGAAATCCGCGCCTTTACCAGATAGTCGAAATCCCCCGACACCAAATGACACTCCAGCACATGCGGCAGCTTCAGCACCGCGCGTCTGAATTCTTCGAATGTGTCGCCGGATTTGTAGTCGAGGCTGATCTCGACGAACACCAGCAGGCTACCCTTCAAATGCTGCGGATTGAGCCGGGCGTTGTAGCCCATGATGATCCCCTCGCGCTCCAGACGCCGCACGCGCTCGGTGCACGGCGTGGTCGAGAGGCCGACCTTTTCCCCCAGTTCGGTGAAGGAAATCCGCCCGTCCGCTTGGAGGATGCGCAGGATATTGCGGTCGATCTTGTCCAGCTCACGTTTGGTCTGAGTGTTGGTACGCATAGGGGATGCGCCTCCGTGAAAAGGGTTTTTGCCGAGAATTGTCGCCAAATATAGGCGCTTATATAGTGAAAAGCACTGGCATTTCTTTTTTACACTGCGCTCATCATTGCTCTAAACAACACAGCTCGGCGGAAAGCCGCGATGAGGGATTGAAAATGCGCGTCATGGTCTTGGGTAGCGGCGTCATCGGTACCGCCAGTGCTTACTATCTGGCGCGTGCCGGGTTCGAAGTGGTGGTGGTCGACCGGCAGCCTGCTGCGGCCATGGAGACCAGTTTCGCCAACGCCGGCCAGGTCTCGCCGGGTTACGCCTCGCCGTGGGCCGCGCCGGGCGTGCCGCTCAAGGCCATCAAGTGGCTGCTGCAACGCCATGCGCCATTGGCGATCAAGGCCACCGCCGATATCGACCAATACCTGTGGATGGCGCAAATGCTGCGCAACTGCACCGCCAGCCGTTACGCGGTGAACAAGGAGCGCATGGTGCGTCTGTCCGAGTACAGCCGTGACTGCCTCGATGAGTTGCGCGCCGAAACCGGTATCGCCTACGAAGGTCGCAGCCTCGGCACGACGCAGTTGTTTCGTACTCAGGCGCAACTGGATAACGCCGCCAAAGACATCGCCGTGCTGAAAGAGTCAGGCGTGCCGTTTGAAGTCCTCGACCGCGCCGGCATCGCCCGCGCCGAGCCGGCTCTGGCCGGCGTGACCGATATTCTCGCTGGCGCGCTGCGTCTGCCCAACGACCAGACCGGCGACTGCCAGATCTTCACCACCCGTCTCGCCGAAATGGCGCGCAAGCTCGGTGTGGAATTCCGTTTCGGCCAGGACATCCAGAAACTCGACTACGCCGGTGATCGCATCAACGGTGTGTGGATTGACGGCAAGCTGGAAACCGCTGACCGCTACGTGCTGGCGCTCGGCAGCTACTCGCCGCAGTTGCTCAAGCCGTTGGGCATCAAGGCTCCGGTGTATCCGCTCAAGGGCTATTCGCTGACCGTGCCGATCACCGATCCTGCCATGGCGCCGACGTCGACCATTCTCGACGAGACCTACAAGGTTGCGATCACCCGTTTCGACAACCGCATCCGCGTCGGCGGCATGGCCGAGATCGCCGGTTTTGACCTGTCGCTGAACCCGCGTCGGCGCGAAACCCTGGAGATGATCGTCAACGACCTTTATCCTCAGGGCGGCAATCTGGCCGAAGCGAGTTTCTGGACCGGCCTGCGCCCGACCACGCCGGACGGTACGCCGATCGTTGGCGCCACGCCGTTCAAGAATCTGTTCCTCAACACCGGTCACGGTACGCTCGGCTGGACCATGGCCTGTGGTTCCGGCCGTTTGCTCGCCGACCTGATGGCGAAGAAAAAGCCGCAGATCAGCGCCGAAGGCCTCGATATTTCCCGTTACGGCAACCAGACCCAGGAGTCCGCAAAACATGTCAATCCAGCGCCAGCTCACCAATGAGCGCATGAGTCAGATCGTCAGCCACAACGGCACCGTGTATCTGGCCGGGCAGGTCGGCGACGACTTCGACGCCGGAATTGAACAGCAGACCCGCGACGTGCTCGCCAATATCGAGCGCGTGCTCGATCTGGCCGGGACCGACAAGCAGCATCTGTTGTCGGCGACAATCTATTTGAACGACATCGAAGCGCACTTCGCCGGGATGAACGCGGTGTGGGACCAGTGGTTGCCAAAAGGCGCTGCTCCGGCCCGCGCCACCGTCGAAGCGAAGATGGCCAAGCCGAGCATTCTGGTGGAGATCTCCATCGTCGCCGCGCTGCCATAACGGTTCCAAGATCCCTCTCCCGGTGCTCTTGGCGGTTCACGCCGTCAGTCAGCGCCGGTTTTTCTTCCCATGACCGCCCAGAAGTCTGCCGCCATGCGTCCTGCCCGTGCCCTGATCGACCTTCAAGCCCTGCGTCACAACTACCGAATTGCCCGTGAAGTCACCGGCGCCAAGGCGCTCGCGGTGATCAAGGCGGACGCCTATGGCCATGGCGCGGTGCGTTGCGCCCAGGCGCTGGAAGCCGAGGCTGACGGATTTGCGGTGGCCTGCATTGAAGAAGCACTGGAGCTGCGTTCCGCTGGGATTCGCGCGCCGGTATTGCTGCTGGAAGGCTTCTTCGAAGCCGACGAGCTGGCGTTGATCGTCGAGCATGATTTCTGGTGCGTGGTGCATTCGCTGTGGCAGCTCGAAGCGATCGAACAGGCAGCGCTGAGCAAGCCGATTACTGTTTGGCTGAAGCTAGATTCCGGCATGCACCGCGTCGGTCTGCATCCGAAAGACTACCCTGCGGCATATCAACGTCTGCTGGCCAGCGGCAAAGTCGCGAAAATCGTGTTGATGAGCCACTTCGCCCGCGCCGATGAATTGCACGCGCAAAGCAGCGCCGAGCAGGTCGCGGTGTTCGAAGCGGCGCGTCAGGGTCTGGCGGCGGAAGTCAGCCTGCGCAACTCGCCAGCCGTGCTCGGTTGGCCAGAAATCCAAAGCGATTGGGTCCGCCCGGGCATCATGCTCTACGGCGCGACCCCGTTCGAAGAAGCCAACGCCGTCGCTGAACGCCTGCAACCAGTGATGACCCTCGAATCGAAAGTCATCAGTGTGCGTGAATTGCCGGCCGGCGAACCGATCGGCTATGGCGCCAGATTCATCACCGACAAGCCGATGCGCATCGGTGTGGTCGCCATGGGGTACGCCGACGGCTACCCGCGCCAGGCGCCGACCGGCACGCCGGTGCTGGTGGCCGGCAAATCCAGTCGCCTGCTGGGGCGCGTGTCGATGGACATGCTCTGCATCGATCTGACCGACGTAGCGGAAGCGGGGCTTGGTTCAACTGTCGAGCTGTGGGGTAAAAACATCCTCGCCAGCGACGTGGCAAAGTGGGCCGATACCATCCCGTATCAGATCTTCTGCAACCTGAAACGGGTGCCAAGGCTCTATTCCGAGGGTTGACGCCGCTGCGGGGGCCAAGTGTTGTAAATACTGAACGCTGTCGCCATGATAACGCTCAATATTCTTACAACATCAGGAGGCTCCCGCCTTGGACGTCGGTGAACGACTGCAATCGATCCGCAAGCTCAAAGGGCTTTCCCAGCGTGAACTCGCCAAACGCGCGGGCGTCACCAATAGCACCATTTCGATGATCGAAAAGAACAGCGTCAGCCCTTCGATCAGTTCGCTGAGAAAGGTGCTCGGCGGCATTCCCATGTCGATGGTCGAGTTCTTTTCCGAAGAGATCCTGCAGGACCAACCGACCCAGATCGTCTACAAGGCCAACGAGCTGATCGACATCTCCGACGGCGCCGTGACCATGAAACTGGTCGGCCGGGCCCATCCGAGCCGCGCCATCGCCTTCCTCAACGAAATCTACCCGCCGGGCGCCGACACCGGCGAAGAAATGCTCACCCACGAGGGCGAGGAAACCGGGATTCTGGTGGAAGGTCGCCTCGAGCTGGTGGTAGGGCTGGAAACTTTTATCCTCGAAGCTGGCGACAGCTACTATTTTGAAAGTACCAAGCCGCATCGTTTCCGTAACCCGTTCGACGTACCGGCGCGACTAATCAGCGCAGCCACGCCTGCGAATTTCTAAGCAGAAGGCGCCGGGCCAATACGGCAGAGGCCCCCGAAACGATTTACCGATGCGCTACAAGACCCCTCTAACCATGGGGTTGTTTCAGTACAGCGGCCTACCCGCTATACTTGCGCCCGCCTGCGAACCGTGGCCGCAGGCGTGAATAGCCACCATTGAGGGTGAACGCGTGAACCTAATTATGAAAATGCTGGCCGCACCAGCAACCGTACTGGCCCTCTGGGCTGTCAGCGCTCAAGCTGCGACAAATGACGACATCGCCAAACGCCTCGAGCCCGTCGGCCAGGTGTGTGTCCAAGGGCAGGAATGCAAGGGTATGGAAGTGGCCGCGACGGCTGGCGGCGGTGGCGGGGCGAAGGCACCTAAAGACGTGATCGCCAAGCACTGCAACGCTTGCCACGGCACGGGCCTGCTTGGCGCGCCGAAGATCGGCGACAAGGCAGCCTGGAAGGAGCGGGCCGATCATCAGGGTGGTCTGGACGGCATTCTCGCCAAGGCCATCACCGGCATCAACGCCATGCCGCCGAAAGGCACCTGCGCCGATTGCTCCGATGAAGAGCTCAAGGGCGCGATCAAAGAGATGTCCGGTCTGTAATCAGCGCCGGCTTTGAAAAAAACCGTCTTCGGACGGTTTTTTTGTGCCTGTGGTTTCTGGTTTCCGATTCATTCAAGCCCTGATCCCTCCAAACCAAATGCTGTCCTTTGCAGCAAACTCAAGGCAATCTCGGTCTACCCCTATCAACGGAACGGGCGGGAGGCTTCAGATGGTGCAGTTGTGTTCGATCGAACAGGCGGTGGACGATGTGCTGGCGCGTTTGCCGGCGCACATCCACATGGGCCTGCCGCTGGGGCTGGGCAAGCCGAATCACTTCGTCAACGCGCTGTACCGGCGGATCAAGGAGCTGCCCGAACGGCAGCTAACGATCTATACCGCGTTGTGCCTCGGTCGGCCGAATCTGGGCGATGGCTTGCAGAAGCGTTTTATCGAGCCCTTCGTCGAGCGCGTGTTTGGTGACTATCCTGAGTTCGATTTCCTCGCTGATCTGCAGCGCGACAGCCTGCCCGCCAACATCCGCATCCAACAGTTCTTCATGCAGCCGGGCAGTCTGCTCAACAGCGCGCCGGCGCAGCAGGATTACGTCAGCAGCAATTACAGCCATGCCGCCCGCGACATCAATGCAGCGGGTCTCAATCTGGTGGCGCAATTACTGGCCAGCAGCAGCGAACACCCTGATCGCTTGAGCCTGAGCTGCAACCCGGACATCACCCTCGACCTGTTGCCGATGATCGCCAAGCGCCGTGAGGCGGGGGAGACCATCGTGCTGGTCGGCCAGGTGCATACGGATCTGCCGTACATGCCCGGCGATGCGGAAGTCGACATCGACACGTTTGATCTGCTGATCGACGAGAAGGACAGCAGCACGCTGTTTTCAACGCCGAACATGCCGGTGGGGTTTCAGGATCATTTCATTGGCTTGCATGCGAGCACGCTGGTGCGCGATGGCGGCACGTTGCAGATCGGCATCGGTTCGATGGGCGATGCGTTGACCGCCGCGTTACTCGCGCGGCAGGCCGATAACGCCGGCTATCAGGCGTTGCTCGATGACATCAACCTCAGCCAATGGGCGCAATTGATCCAGCGCGAGGGTGGCACCGCGCCATTTGCCAAAGGCCTTTACGGCTGCAGCGAAATGTTCGTCAACGGCCTGCTGGTGCTAGCGGATGCCGGGATCATTCGGCGCAAGGTCTATCCGGATGTGCCGACGCAGGAGCAGGCCAACGCCGGCATACTCGACGAAGCCACGCAGCCCGACGGTATCTCGGTGCACGGCGGCTTCTTCCTTGGCCCGCGCAGTTTTTACGAACGGCTGCGCGAGTTGCCGCAAAGCAAATTGCTTGAATTCAACATGACCCGCATCAGCTATATCAACGAGCTGTACGGCCAGGAAGAGCTCAAGCGCTTGCAGCGCATCGATGCGCGCTTCATCAACACCGTGTTCACCATGACCCTGCTCGGTGCGGGTGTGGCCGATCAACTTGAAGACGGACGTGTGCTCAGCGGTGTCGGCGGCCAGTACAACTTCGTTGCCCAGGGTCACGCGCTGGAGGGCGCGAGATCGATGTTGATCCTGCGCAGCTGGCGTGAGTCGGGCGGCGAGGTCAGCTCCAACATCGTCTGGGATTACGGCCACTGCACGATTCCGCGGCATCTGCGTGACATCGTCGTTACCGAGTACGGCATTGCCGACCTGCGCGGCAAATCCGACGCAGCGGTGATCGAAGCGTTGCTCAATATCAGCGACTCCCGGTTCCAGCCGGGACTGATCGAACAGGCGCAAAAGGTTGGCAAACTGCCGAAGGACTTCCGCCTCGATCCGCGCTTCGCCGACAACACACCGCAACGTTTGCAGGCGATTGCCGCACGACATCCGAACCTGTTCCCGGAGTATCCGCTGGGTTGTGATTTCACCGCGATCGAACGGGATCTGCTGCGGGCGCTGAACTGGCTGAAGAGCAAGTTCAAGCTGACCGAGATTCTGGAATTGGGCAAGGCAGCGCTGGATGCGCCGGAGGCTTCGGCGTTCCCGGAACACCTTGAGCGGATGCAGCTGACGAACCCGGAAGGCTTGAAGGAGGACCTGTTTCTGCGCCTGCTGCTCACCGGCCTCAAAGCCACCGCGCAATAACTCCCCCCAGAACCCAATGTGGGAGCGAGCCTGCTCGCGAAAGCGGTGTGTCATTCACTCAACAGGGTGACTGAGACAATGCCTTCGCGAGCAAGCCCGCTCCCACAGGGATATTGCATGGTTACTCGATGAAGGTAACGACGCCATCCTTCAGCGATTGCACGCGAGCCAGCGATTCAACGCGGTAGCCCTGCGAGTCCAGTTCGGCGCGGCCGCCCTGGAACGACTTCTCGATGACAATGCCCAGACCGGCCACGGTGGCGCCGGCCTGTTTGATGATCGAAATCAGCGCTTGCGAGGCCTTACCGTTGGCCAGGAAGTCGTCGATGATCAGCACGCGATCGCTGCTGGTCAGGTGGCGCGGGGAAATGGCCACGGTGCTTTCGGTCTTCTTGGTGAACGAGTATACGGTCGCCGAGAGCAGGTTTTCAGTCAGGGTCAGGGACTGTTGCTTGCGGGCGAAGATCACCGGCACGCCGAGGTTCAGCCCGGTCATGATCGCCGGGGCGATGCCCGAGGCTTCGATGGTGACGATCTTGGTGATCCCCGAATCCTTGAACAGCGCGGCGAATTCGTCACCGATCAGCTTCATCAGGGCCGGGTCGATCTGGTGGTTCAGGAAAGCGTCGACTTTCAGGACTTGATCGGAAAGCACGATGCCTTCTTCGCGGATTTTTTTGTGCAGTGCTTCCACAACAGCTTCCTCTGTTGGCGCGATGGGCGCCGAAGGTAGATTAAAAAGTAGTCGATTCTAGCGCTTTAACATCGCGCGTATATCGGCCAATGCGCTATTGCCACGCACGGCTTTGACCTCAGTCGGGGTGTCGTCGTTGCCTTCCCAGGCCAGATCGTCCGGCGGCAGCTCATCCAGAAAGCGGCTCGGCGCGCAGTCGATGATTTCACCGTACTGCTTGCGCTTGGCAGCGAAGGTGAAGGCCAGGGTCTGGCGGGCGCGCGTGATGCCCACGTAGGCCAGGCGGCGTTCTTCTTCGATGGTGTCGGCTTCGATGCTGGAGCGGTGCGGGAGGATTTCCTCTTCCATGCCCATGATGAACACGTAGGGGAATTCCAGGCCCTTGGAGGCGTGCAGCGTCATCATTTGCACGCCTTCGGCGCCGTCCTCTTCTTCCTGCTGGCGCTCGAGCATGTCGCGCAGCACCAGTTTGCCGATGGCGTCCTCGACGGTCATCTCGCCGTCTTCGTCTTTCTCGAGGGTGTTTTTCAACGCCTCGATCAAGAACCAGACGTTGCCCATGCGGTAGTCGGCGGCCTTGTCGCTGGAGCTGTTGGTACGCAGCCAGTTCTCGTAGTCGATGTCCATGACCATGCTGCGCAGCGCCGAGATCGGATCTTCGCCGGCGCACTGCTCGCGGACCTTGTCCATGAAGCGCTTGAAGCGCGCCAGGCGATCAGTAAAGCGGCTGTCGAGATGTTCGCCGAGGCCAATTTCGTCGGTGGCGGCGTACATCGAGATCTTGCGCTCGGTGGCGTAGTTGCCGAGCTTTTCCAGGGTGGTCGAGCCGATCTCGCGGCGCGGCACGTTGATCACGCGCAGGAAGGCGTTGTCGTCATCCGGGTTGACGATCAGGCGGAAGTAGGCCATCAGGTCCTTCACTTCCTGGCGACCGAAGAAGCTGTTGCCGCCGCTCAGGCGATACGGCACCTGATGGTGCTGCAGCTTCAATTCGATCAGCTTGGCCTGATAGTTGCCGCGATAGAGAATCGCAAAATCGCTGTACGGACGATCGGTGCGCAAGTGCAGGCTGAGGATTTCCATGGCCACGCGCTCGGCTTCGGCATCCTCGTTGCGGCAGCGGATCACGCGGATCTCGTCGCCGTGGCCCATCTCGCTCCACAGCTGCTTTTCGAATTCGTGCGGGTTGTTCGAAATCAGCACGTTGGCGCATCGCAGGATGCGGCTGGTGGAGCGGTAGTTCTGCTCGAGCATCACCACTTTCAACGACGGATAGTCGTCCTTGAGCAGCATCAGGTTTTCCGGGCGCGCGCCACGCCAGGCGTAGATCGACTGGTCGTCGTCACCCACCACGGTGAACTGGTTGCGCTTGCCGATCAGCATCTTCACCAACAGGTACTGGCTGGCGTTGGTGTCCTGGTATTCGTCGACGAGCAGGTAGCGCACCTTGTTCTGCCACTTTTCGAGAATGTCGGCGTGTTCCTCGAAGAGCTTTACCGGCAGCAGGATCAGGTCGTCGAAGTCTACCGCGTTGAACGCCTTGAGCGTGCGCTGATAGTGGGTGTAGACGATGGCGGCAGTCTGTTCCTTGGGATTGCGCGCATTCTCCAGGGCCTGAGCGGGCAGGATCAGGTCATTTTTCCAGGCGCCGATCATGTTCTTGATTTCGTCGACGCCGTCGTCGCCTGCGTATTCCTTCTGCATGATGTCGGTCATCAGGGCTTTGACGTCGGTCTCGTCGAAGATCGAGAAACCGGGTTTGTAGCCCAGCCGCGCATGCTCCTTGCGGATAATGTTCAAGCCCAGGTTGTGGAAGGTGCAGACGGTCAGGCCGCGTCCTTCGCCGGCACGCAACAGGGTGCCGACCCGCTCTTTCATTTCGCGCGCGGCCTTGTTGGTAAAGGTCATGGCGACGATGTACTGGGCGCGGATGCCGCAGTTCTGGATCAGGTGCGCGATCTTGCGCGTGATCACGCTGGTCTTGCCGGAGCCAGCACCGGCGAGCACCAATAGAGGGCCGCCGACGTAGTTCACGGCTTCTTGCTGCCGGGGATTGAGTCGGGACATACGAAAATTCGGGAGTCGTTGACGAAATGGGCCGGCATTTTAACAGGCTCAGCGATTTCTGCTGCTCTGTCCGACTTGTGACGCAGCACGCGATTCAGATTTGCCGGTTTTGTTACTTTCACGCAGGATGCGTGGGGATTTTGCGGCTAATGTTCTCCTTCTGACGCAAAATAACGTTTTGATGCCGTTGTCATCAGACAACACATTGGTCATTGTTCAGCACAACGGCATAATGCCCCGCCTACATCATTGCAGAGTCTAGGGAGTCAGCTTGTCTACGCCTGTCGAACCCTTGCGTTTGCTGCTACTGGCCGAAGAGCCAGCGTGGACAGCGTTGTTGCGTGAGTGTCTGGCTCCGATGGGGAGCGCGGCGGTGCTGATCAGCGCGCCGAATTGGGATTCGGTCAGCCGCCTGTTCGAGGACAACCGCCACGCGGTACTGCTGACCCTGCCAGCGTTGCAACCGCCGCCCGGGCGTTGCAGCCTGCCGACCGTTCTGCTGCTGGAGCACGAACCGGCCACCGCGCCGATCGGTGTCAGCGACTGGCTGGTGTTCGACGCCCTCGATGCCGGCATGCTCCAGCGTTGCCTGCGCCATGTGCGCGAACGCGGCGTGCTGGAAAACACTTTGCAGCGCCTGGCCGAACAGGACCCGCTGACCGGCATCGCCAACCGTCAGGGCTTTCAGACCCTGCTCACCGCGCGTCTTGCCGAAGGCGACGGTCGCGGTCTCGCTCTCGGCCACCTCGATCTCGACAATTTCCGCCATGCCAACGACGCCCTTGGTCATCAGGCTGGCGATCGCTTGATCCTGCAAGTTGTTGCGCGGCTGAAAAGTCAGCTGGAGGCCGGCGATCAACTGGCGCGGCTGGGCAGTGATGAATTCGCTTTGCTGATCGACACCCGCCGCGCGCCGCAACGCGCCGAGTGGATGGCTGAACGCATCACCGAAGCCTTGGCCGAACCTTATTGGGTCGACGGCGAGAGCCTGCTGATCGGTTCCAGCCTCGGCATCGCCCATGCCCGCGCCAATGGCGGCGCCGATCCGCTGATGTGGCACGCGCACATCGCCATGCAGCAGGCCAAGAGCACACAGGGCTGCACTTTTCATATCTTCAACGAACGCATCAACCGCAACGCGCGCAGCATGGCCGACCTCGAAAGTGAACTGCGCCGGGCCTTGCGCCGCGATGAACTGGAACTGCATTACCAGCCACGCCTGAATCTTGCGGACGGCCAGATTGTCGGCCTTGAAGCGCTGGTGCGCTGGCGTCATGGCGAACGCGGTCTGTTGCCACCGAGCGAATTCGTGCCACTGGCCGAACAGAGCGGTCTGATCGTGCCGCTGGGTTACTGGGTGATCGCTCGCGCGCTGCGTGACATGCAGGCATTGCGCGAACAGGGTCTGGCGCCGCTGCACATGGCGATCAACCTGTCGTTCCGGCAGTTTCAGGACAGCCAGTTGCTGCCGACGCTCAGCCGTCTGATTGCCGAACGCGGCGTCGAGGCGCAGTGGCTCGAGTTCGAACTGACCGAAACCGCGGTGATGCGGCGCAGCGATCTGGTCAAACAGACCATGGACGCCCTCGGCCGCCTCGGCGTGCGCTTCTCGCTGGACGATTTCGGCACCGGGTTTTCGTCGTTCGTGCACCTCAACAGCCTGCCGATCACCTTGCTGAAGATCGACAAGAGTTTCGTCGGCGGCATGGAGCAGCGTGAAGAGAACCGCAAACTGGTACACGCGATGATCAACCTCGCGCACAACCTGCACCTGGAAGTGGTTGCCGAAGGGGTCGAGACGCCAGAGCAGCTGGATTTGTTGCGCGGGTTCGGTTGCGATCAGGTGCAGGGTTACCTGATCAGCCGGCCGTTGCCGTTGGAGGATCTGGTGGAATATCTGATCTTTGGAGCCAGTCAGCAGGCTTCGGTGGAAGCCATTTAAAAGATCGCAGCCTTCGGCAGCTCCTACCTTGGAATGTGTTCCCTTGTCGGAGCCGCCGAAGGCTGCGATCTTTTGATCTTAATCCGCGCCGATGGCCTCGAACCTTTCTGCAACTGGCTCGCGCCGAATCATCCGCTGCATCTTCCATTCAAACGCCAGCGTCAGGCTCACCGCCGCGCACGCCAGGCCCAACGCCAAACCCCACCAGACGCCGGTCGGTCCCCAGTTCAAGTGGAACGCCATCCACCACGCCGCTGGCGCGCCGATCAGCCAATAGCAAGCGAGTCCCACCAGAAACGTAGTCTTGGCATCCTTGAGCCCGCGAATACAACCCATGGCAATCGTCTGCGTGCCGTCGAACAGTTCGAACCACGCCGCTACGGCCAGCAGGCTCACCGCCAGACGGATCACCTCGGCAAACGCCGGATCGTTGTGGTCGAGGAACAGGCCGACCAACTGGTTCGGCCACAGCCAGAACACCAGGGCAAAGCCGAGCATCACCACGGCACCGAAAGTGATGCCGACACGCCCGGACATGCGCGCATCGACCAATTGCCCGGCGCCATAGTGTTGGCCGACGCGCATGGTGATGGCATAGGACATCCCGGCCGGGACCATGAACGCCACCGACACGATCTGCAGGGCGATTTGATGCGCGCCCATCTGCGTACTGCCCATGGTGCCCATGCACAACGCGGCAAAGGCAAACAGCCCGACTTCCACCGCATAGGTGCCGCCAATCGGCAGGCCCAGACGCCACAGTTCTTTCAGGTATTGCCGGTTCGGCCGCGACAGGCCGGCGCGCAACGGATAAGCGTCATACGCCGGATGCCGGCGGATATGCCAGGCCAGCGCCAGTGCCATGCAGTTGGCGACAATCGCCGTGACCAGACCGATGCCGGTCAGACCCAGCTGCGGCAGGCCGAACATGCCGGTGATCAGCGCGTAGTTGAGCAGGAAGTTGGCCACCGTACCGGCGAGGCTGATGACCATCACTGGCGTCGCCCGGCCAATCGCACTGGTAAAACCGCGCAGGGCCATGAAGCTCAGGTAACCGGGCAGGGCGAAGGGCAGGGCGATGAGAAATTGCCCGGCGGCGTTGACGTTGGTTTCGGTTTGGCCGAACAGCAGCAACACGGGTTTGAGGTTCCACAACAACAGCCCGGCGCCGAGGGCCATCAGCCAGGCCAGCCACAGTCCGGCCTGGGTCAGGCGCGCGGCGCCGAGGATGTCACCGGCACCCTGACGAATTGCCACCAATGTGCCGACCGCTGCAATCACGCCGATGCAGAAAATCGACACGAACGAGTAGCTCGCGGCACCGAGGCCGCCACCGGCCAGCGCTTCGGGGCTGAGGCGCGCCATCATCAGGGTGTCGGTCAGCACCATCAGCATGTGCGCCAACTGCGAAGCAATCAGCGGCCCCGCCAGCCGCAGGATGGCCCAGAGTTCGGTACGCACAGGATGCCGCATGGTCATCACCACCTGATTTCAGAGGGAACAGCAGAGCGTCGATTCTCGGCGCTTGGCAGGCGTTGCACAAAGGGATAAAAAGGATGGGTGGCATGATTAATACTCATCCTGAAACGTACCCGCCGGATTGGCTATATCCCCGCTACTGGAGCTTTGTGTATGTCCCGACGCCTTCCGCCGTTGTATGCCCTGCGCGCATTCGAAGCGGCAGCGCGACACAGCTCGTTCACGCGCGCGGCGGAAGAACTGTCGATCACTCAGAGCGCGGTCAGTCGGCACATCCGCACCCTTGAAGAACATTTCGCCTGCCGGCTGTTCCATCGCAGCGGGCGCAACCTGCAACTGACCGAGTCGGCGCGGCTGCTGTTACCCGGCATCCGCGAAGGCTTTGCCGCCCTTGAACGCGCCTGCAATACCTTGCGCGCCGAGGACGACATTCTGCGCATGAAGGCGCCTTCAACCCTGACCATGCGTTGGCTGTTGGCGCGGCTGAGTCGCTTCCGCCATTTACAGCCGGGCAATGAGGTGCAACTGACCAGTGCGTGGATGGATATCGATTCGGTGGACTTCAACAACGAACCATTCGATTGCGCGGTGTTGCTCAGTGACGGGCATTTCCCGCCGGACTGGGAAGCGAGCCTGCTGTTTCCCGAGGAACTGATTCCGGTCGGCGCGCCGAACCTGCTCAATGATCAACCTTGGGACGTGGCGCGCCTGGCGAGCGCTGAACTGCTGCACCCGACCCCGGATCGCCGCGACTGGCGCAGTTGGCTGGAGCGCATGGGGCTGTCCGATCAGGTCTCGCTCAAGGGCGGACAAGTGTTCGATACGCTGGAGCTGGGCATGATTGCGGCGGCGCGTGGTTACGGTGTCTCCATGGGCGATTTGCTGATGGTTGCCGAAGATGTCGCGCAGGGGCGCCTGAGTCTGCCGTGGCCGACCGCCGTCGCCAGTGGCCTGAATTATTACCTGGTATGGCCAAAGCCACGCCCGGGAGGTGAACGTTTGCGCCGCCTCAGCGACTTTCTGCAAGGCGAGGTCCGTGCCATGCAACTGCCGACGGTAGAGCGCTTGAGCTGAAACGTTCGAGCCGGCACAATGCCACTACTGCGCCATACCCACGCAAAGTGCTCAAGTATTCGGTTTTACCGCCGACTACGAGCATGTGGAACCGTCGTGCCGGTTCTGCGCTACCCCATTATTAGAATATTTTCCGGGCAATTACCGCGATCAAGGAGGATTCGGTGGCTCGGCCAGGAGCTGTTCATGTCTCAACCTCGTGCTCGGATCGCCTCGCAGTTGGGCCTCGCCCTTGCTGTGATACTGGCGATAGTCATCAGCGGCAGTACGGTGTTCGCCTTGCGTTCGCTGGATTCCGCCAACCTCGCCACCCGTGAAGAGCATCTGGCCAGTGAGGCCCGGCTGCTGGCCGATCAGCTGAGTACCTTCCACGGTACGCTGCGCGAAAGCACCCTGCGCTTGAGCGGTCTGTTCGAAAAGCGCTTCGGCAGTGGTTTGAGTGTGCACCCGGATCAGCCAGTGACCGTGGCCGGCGTGCAGACCCCGGGCCTGCACCTGGGCAACGAGGTGCTGAACAACAACTTCACGGAAGTTGACGAGTTCAAGCAGATGACCGCCGGTGTGGCCACGGTATTCGTGCGCAGCGGCGAAGACTTCATTCGTGTCAGCACCAACGTCAGCAAGCAGGACGGCACCCGTGCCATTGGCACCGTGCTCGATCATGCCAACCCGGCGTACGCAAAGCTGATGGCGGGGCAGAGTTATGTCGGCCGCTCGCTGCTGTTCGAGCGTTACTACATGTCGCAGTACACCCCGGTACGCGATGCAGGCGGCAAGATTATCGCGGTGTTGTACGTCGGCTTCGACTACACCGACGCGCAGAACGCGCAGTTCGCCAATCTCAAGCGCTTCCGCATCGGCCAGACCGGCTCGCTGGCGCTCCTCGACGAGCAGAACAAATGGCTGGTGCCGATTGCCGGCGTCGAAGCTCTGGACCAAGCCGTACCGACCATCAACAACCTGGTGAAAACCCCGGGCAAAGGTGAGTTCTGGAGCGACCAGGGCGAAGACTTCTATAGCATCGCCGTGCCGTTCGAAGGTGGCCCGTGGTCGGTGGTGGCGAGCATGCCGAAAGCTGAGATCCGCGCGGTGACCTGGAGCGTCGGTACGCAACTGGCGATCGGCAGCCTGCTGGCGATGTTGCTCGCGGTCGGTTCCGTGGTCTGGCTGCTGCGCAGCAAACTTGCCCCGCTGGGCGATCTGGTGCGTCAGGCCGAGGCCTTGGGCGCGGGCGATCTGAGCGTGCGTCTGAACGTATCGAGCCACGATGAAATCGGTCAGCTGTCCCGTGCGTTCAACCAGATGAGCCAGGCGCTGTCGACCATGGTCGAGCACATCCGCCGCGCTTCGGAAGAGGTCAACAGCCGTGCGCAGGCGCTGTCTGGTTTGTCCGGCGGTGCTTACGAAGGCATGGAGCAACAGTCGGGCGAAATCACCAGCATGGCCGGCGCCGTGGAAGAGTTCAGCGCGACGTCGCTGAACATTGCCGACAACATGGGTGCGACGCAGCGCCTGGCGCAGGAAAACGCTCAGCAAACGCAGATTGGCCGCAGCTCGATGGAAGAAGCATCGTCGTCGCTGGAGCAGATCGCCGGTGCGCTGAACAGCACTGCCACGGTGATCAACACCCTCGGCCAACGCTCGCAGGAAATCGGCGGCATCGTCGGCGTGATCACCTCGATCGCCGAACAAACCAACCTGCTGGCGCTCAACGCCGCGATCGAAGCCGCTCGTGCCGGTGAGCAAGGTCGCGGTTTCGCCGTGGTCGCGGACGAAGTGCGCAGCCTCGCCTCGCGTACCCGTCAGGCCACCGATGAAATCTCCAGCATGATCCACAGCATCCAGCAGGAAACCGGCAACGCGATCAGCACCATGGAGCAGGGCAACGTGCTGATGCAGGAAGGCCTGTCGCGCAACGCCAATGTCGCCTCGGCGCTGGCGCGGATCGACGAGCAGAGCCGTTCGGCAGGGCAGCAGTTTGCCGCGATCACCACTGCCACTCAGGAACAGAGCAGCACGGCGACGTTGCTGAGCAGCAACTTGCAGAGCATTGCCATGGCCAACAGCGAGCAGCGTGAGGTGGTGTCTAACCTGGCTGTCACCGCTAAAGAGCTGGAGAAGCTGGCGGCGGATCTGCGTTCCGAGGTTGACCGCTTCCGTTGATGCATTCTTGAAACAGCTATCGCGAGCAGGCTCGCTCCCACAGTAGTCGGCGTAATTCACAAATATTGTGAAGGCCAGATGTCCCTGTGGGAGCGAGCCTGCTCGCGAATGCTTTTCTCCCACCGCTTCTTTGGACTTGCTGAAACGTTTCCGCAGCGCTATAAAAATGGCACAACTCCAACAAAGGCTGCTGCCATGACCCCGCTCAAACTCCTCGTCGCCCTCGGCGCGTTCTCTGCCGCTTCCCACGCCATGGCCTGGGACTATGTCTTGCTCGATGCCAACACCCCGGCAAAGAACTGGACGATCACCAGTGAGCAACTCGGCGTAAAAACCGCCAAAGCGTTTTCCGTGACCCTGCGTACTCTGCATGGCGGTCGTCAGGAGGGCGTCAGCATTGTCGATATCGATAACGGCACGATGAAGCTGTCGGTAGTGCCGACCCGTGGCATGAACGTGTTGCAGGCTTCGGTGGGCGACGTTCGGATGGGCTGGGATTCGCCGGTCAAAGAGGTGGTCAACCCGGCGTTCATCGAACTCAACGGTCGCGGTGGCCTGGGTTGGCTGGAAGGCTTCAATGAACTGGTCACCCGTTGCGGCTACGAGTGGGTTGGCCATCCCGGCATGGACAACGGTGAACTGCTGACTCTGCATGGTCGTGCCGCCAACATACCGGCCAGCACCGTAACTCTGCACATCGACGAGAAGCCGCCCTATGCCATTACGCTGCGTGGCGAGCTGAAAGAGCAGGCATTCAAGAAAGTCGATTTCTCGGTAGCGACCGAGCTGGTCACCGAACCGGGCAGCGCAAGCTTCGCCCTCAACGACACCCTGACCAACAACGGCGACTATCCAAAGGAATATCAGGCGCTGTATCACAGCAATTTCAGCACGCCGTTTCTCGAGCAGGGCGCGAAATTCGCTGCGCCGGTGAAGCAGGTGTCGCCGTTCAACGACAAGGCCAAGGGCGATCTGCCCGACTGGCAGACCTATCGCGCGCCAACCAAGGATTACGACGAAACGGTCTATAACGTCGTGCCGTATGCCGATGCCAAAGGGCAGACGCTGACCGTGCTGCACAACAAGGCCGCCAGCCTCGGCGTGTCCGTTGGCTTCAATACTCAGCAGTTGCCAGTATTTTCGCTGTGGAAAAACACTGATACCCAAGGGCAGGGCTACGTCACCGGACTGGAGCCGGGGACAAGTTTTTCCTACAACCGTCGCTATCAGCGGCCATTGAATCTAGTGCCAACCATTGCTCCGAAGGAGCACAAACAGTTCCAGATCAACTACAGCTTGCTGGCCGACAAAGGGGCGGTGGATAAGGCTCTCAAGCGGGTGACCGAGATTCAGGCCGGGCGTGACACCGAAGTGCGCCAGGCACCGCTGGTTGATCTGACTGAGCATTAAGGTGTCGCTGGCCGGTATTGCAGTGCCTCGGCCAGATGCTCGCGGGTAATCGCATCGGCCTGTTCAAGATCCGCCAGCGTGCGCGCGACCTTGAGCAGGCGATGCGCCGAGCGCAGCGACAGGATCAATCGCTCGCAGGCCGCTTCCAGCCATTTTTCGTCGGCTGTGGATAACTTGCAATGACGCTTCAATCCCGGCAAATCCAGAAACGCATTGGCACAGCGCTGACGTTTCTGCTGGCGCTCCCGCGCTTCGGCCACAAGTGCTGCGGCGCTGGCGCTGTCCTCGCCGGGCTTGGCTGCCGGATTCAATGCGGTCGCTTCACGCGCCACAGTCAGGTGCAGATCGATCCGGTCCAGCAGCGGTCCTGACAGTTTGTTGCGATAGCGCTGGACCATGTCCGGCGTGCACGAGCATTTGCCGCTGGGCTCGCCAAGATATCCACAGGGGCACGGATTCATTGCTGCCACCAGCTGAAACCGCGCGGGGAAACGCACGCGGTCCTTGGCCCGGGCGATGACGATATGCCCGGACTCCAGTGGCTCGCGCAACACCTCGAGAACCTTGCGATCAAACTCCGGCAATTCATCAAGAAACAGCACGCCGTGATGGGCGAGGGTGATTTCACCGGGTTGCGGCTTCGAACTGCCACCGACCAATGCCGGCCCTGAAGCCGAATGGTGCGGTTGGCGGAAGGGCCGTTGCGGCCAGTGAGTCAGAGGCACCCCGCTGGCGACCGACTGAATCGCTGCCACTTCCAGCGCCTCGCATTCGGAAAGCGGTGGCAGCAACCCCGGCAAACGACTGGCCAGCAATGTCTTGCCAGTGCCCGGCGGCCCGCTGAACAACAGGTTATGCGCCCCCGCAGCGGCAATCAGCAGTGCGCGCTTGGCGGCTGTCTGACCCTGCACCTCGTTGAGGTCGGGATAGGGTTTGGCAGCGTGCATCAAACCATCGGAAACGTAAGGCTCGACCGGCGTGTGCCCATTGAAATGCGCCACCGCTTCCAGCAAATGATCGACCGCAAATACCTTGAGGCCCGAGGCCAGGCACGCCTCTTCCGCATTTGCCCGAGGCACCACCAACGCCCTCCCGGCCTTGCGCGCCGCCAATGCTGCCGGCAGCACGCCACGCACCGGCCGCACGGCACCCGACAGCGCCAACTCACCCAGACATTCCACCTCATCCAGGGTCAGGCAGGGCACCTGCACACTGGCCGACAAAATCCCCAAGGCAATCGCCAGATCGAAGCGCCCGCCATCCTTGGGCAGATCCGCCGGCGCAAGATTCAAGGTGATCCGCCGCGCCGGAAATTGCAGCCCTGAATTGATGATCGCGCTGCGCACACGATCCTTGCTCTCCTTCACCGCCGCTTCGGGCAGGCCGACCATGGTCAGCGACGGCAGACCGTTGGCCAGGTGAACTTCGACGGTAACAGCGGGGGCTTCCACGCCAATCTGGGCGCGACTGTGGACAATGGAGAGGGACATGGTCGTTCCTTGAGCTGAATCGGGGAGCCGCTTCCTGCGGGTTTTTGAAGGGTAGTAGGGCGAAGCCATTTTAGTGGGGTGAGTGGAGCGCAAAAATTTCGCAGGATGTTGCCGCAAGAAATGCCAGGAACTTGCCAGGCCATGGCAAACGGGAATAGGGGAGAGTTTGTGTAGGAGATAGCAACGGGTTCAGTAAGAACCAGCAAGCATGCGTAGTCCGTTTCTGAAAGTCCTGAAAGAACACCCAAATCGCAAGATCATCTGTTTGCGCTAATGATTTTCACGAATAAACTCAGCGTTAATGCATAACGTTAAGCTTTAAACTATGATCGTTAGCTTCAGATGTCCTGAAACCGAATACCTGTTCCGAAGTGGTAAAACCCGTTTCTGGTCAGCCATATTGAGTGTCGCGGAACGTAAGCTGACGATGCTTGATGCGGCAGCTGCGTTGGCTGATCTCCGATCTCCTCCCGGAAATCGGCTCGAGTCTCTGGGAGGCGATCGGAACGGGCAATACAGTATTCGTATCAACGCCCAATGGCGAATTTGCTTCGTCTGGGGCCTGAATGGGCCCGAGGATGTTGAAATCGTCGATTATCACTGAGGTGAGTATGACCAAGAATGGTATGCGTCCGGTCCATCCCGGCGAGATCCTCAAAGAGGAGTATCTGGAGCCTTTGAGCCTCACAGCCGCTGCGTTGGCGAGAGCATTGAGCGTGTCTACTCCGACGGTGAACGATATCGTTCTACAGCGCCGGGGCATCAGCGCTGACATGGCTTTAAGACTTTCAATCTGTCTGGACACCACTCCTGAGTTTTGGCTGAACCTCCAATCGACCTACGATCTGCGAAAAGCCGAAATTGAAAGAGGAGCTGCAATCCGTGATCAGGTCGAGCGGCTGGCACATTGCGCTTGATAGTGAATCTAGGCAGTGGAGCTGAAGGCTGCTTGAAGGAAAACGTTTGAAGGTGTTTTTTCGACGCCTTTAAAGCTGAAGAGCGTGCCCAACCTTCACTGTCAGTAGTGGTGCTATTCAGCCGGCGGATTCAGTTTCGCCTCCATCTCCGCCACCTTCGCTTCAAGACTCTCAAGCCGTGCCCGCGTGCGCGCCAACACCACCATCTGACTATCGAACTCTTCCCGGCTGACCAGATCGAGTTTGCTGAAGGCACTTTGCAGCAGCATTTTGAACTGGCTTTCGATTTCGGCTTTCGGCAGCGGGGTATCGCCGCTAAAGAGGCGGGAGGCGGTGCCGCTCAGGGCGTCGAAGAAGTCTTTGGGCGCGAGCATGGGAAATGTCCTGGAAACAATGGCCGGCAGTGTATCACGCAGTGTCTATAGTCAATCCCGTTGCACGGATGCACGCTTTTCGCGCAGGGGGACGGACGGTGGTGCACCGTTGTTGTGCGTATCGGCAAACGCTGTTCTGCCCGAGCGCGTGCAACAGGCGCCAAGAGATTGAAATGCAGGGTTTTTGCCGAGCTGGCAAGGTTTCTGCTTAGTCACCCTCGACCCATGCACTGATGCAGTCGCTGTGACGAATGCAGTGCGGCAGACGAAGCGGGGAGTTTCGTCTGATGCGGTTAGCTGGCGTCAACGATGCGTTACAAAGCCAGGCACTGCGCTTAGACTTGAGACGGGTTTGTTTTCCTGGGGCAAGTCCACCAATTCGGGAGAGAGTTTCATGAAGCTAGTCACTGCCATCATCAAGCCGTTCAAGTTGGACGACGTGCGCGAGTCGCTGTCCGAAATCGGCGTGCAGGGCATTACCGTCACTGAAGTCAAAGGCTTCGGCCGGCAGAAGGGTCACACCGAGCTGTATCGCGGCGCGGAATATGTGGTCGATTTTCTGCCCAAGGTGAAAATCGACGTGGCCATCGACGACAAGGATCTGGATCGGGTTATCGAGGCGATAACCAAAGCGGCCAACACCGGCAAGATCGGTGACGGCAAGATCTTCGTGGTCAATCTGGAACAGGCGATCCGCATCCGTACCGGCGAAACCGATACCGACGCGATCTAAGCGCCGCCACAAACCCAACGCCCCAGGAGAAAACAATATGACTCTGCGTAAATTCGCAGGGCTAGGCGCCCTGTTGTCCATCGTAATGCCCGGCATCGCCATGGCGGCAGACGAAGTGGCAGCGCCAGTCCTCAATTCCGGCGACACCGCCTGGATGCTCACCTCGACAGCGCTCGTGCTGTTCATGACCATCCCCGGCCTGGCGCTGTTCTACGGCGGTATGGTTCGCTCGAAAAACATTCTTTCCGTGCTGATGCAGTGCTTCGCCATTACCGGTCTGATCAGCATCCTGTGGGTCATTTATGGCTACAGCATTGCCTTCGACACTACCGGCATGGAGCAGGGCGTCGTCAACTTCAATTCATTCTTCGGCGGCATGGGCAAGGCGTTCCTCGCCGGTGTCACGCCTTCGAGCATCACCGGCCCGGCGGCGCTGTTCCCTGAGGCGGTATTCATCACCTTCCAGATGACCTTCGCGATCATTACTCCAGCGCTGATCGTCGGCGCGTTCGCCGAGCGCATGAAGTTCTCCGCGATGCTGATCTTCATGGGCGTCTGGTTCACTCTGGTTTATGCACCGATCGCGCACATGGTCTGGTCCGGTAACGGCGGCCTGATGTGGGACTGGGGCGTGCTCGACTTCGCTGGCGGCACCGTGGTGCACATCAACGCCGGTATCGCCGGCCTGGTCGCGTGCCTGGTATTGGGCAAGCGCAAAGGCTTCCCGACCACACCAATGGCTCCGCATAACCTCGGCTACACGCTGATGGGCGCGGCGATGCTGTGGGTCGGCTGGTTCGGCTTCAACGCCGGTTCCGCTGCTGCTGCCAACGGCACTGCCGGTATGGCGATGCTGGTTACCCAGATCGCCACTGCCGCTGCCGCACTGGGCTGGATGTTTGCCGAGTGGGTCACCCACGGCAAGCCAAGTGCACTGGGCATCGCTTCGGGCGTGGTCGCCGGTCTGGTCGCGATCACTCCGGCCGCTGGCACCGTAGGCCCGATGGGTGCACTGGTGATCGGTCTGGCCGCAGGCGTGGTGTGCTTCTTCTGCGCCACCACCCTGAAGCGCAAACTCGGCTATGACGATTCTCTGGATGCCTTCGGCGTGCACGGCATCGGCGGTATTCTCGGCGCGATCCTCACCGGTGTATTCGCAGCCCCGGCAATGGGCGGCTTCGGCACCGTGACCGACATCGGCGCGCAGGTCTGGATTCAGATCAAAGGCGTCGGCTTCACGGTGATCTACACCGCGATCGTCACCTTCATCATCCTCAAGGTGCTGGACGCCGTCATGGGGCTGCGTGTCACCGAGGAAGAAGAGTCGGTCGGCCTCGATCTGGCACAACACAACGAACGCGGCTACAACCTGTAAGTACGCGCGATAAAAAATTGCCCGGTTCGCCGGGCATTTTTTTGTCCGGGATTTGTCATCCAAGAAGCGGCTGAAAGGATTTTTCTTACGGCTTTGGTCGTCTTTACGACGAGGCTTTTTCTGCGGGCAATCGCTTACATCACTGCAGGAATATTAGGGCCTTTGTTTTTTTTCAGAGCACGCTAGAATGCGCCCCGAACGAGCGGAGAACTGTATGTGGCAACAGACTCTGATAACCCTGCGGGCACGGCCCCGGGGCTTTCATCTGGTAACCGACGAGTTGCTCGCAGGCTTGCCTGAACTCAGGACCTGTCGGGTCGGTCTGTTGCATTTGTGGCTGCAGCACACATCGGCGTCGTTGACCATCAACGAGAACGCCGATCCGGCAGTTCGCCGCGACTTCGAACGATTTTTCAATCGTCTGATCCCACAAGGAACGGACGGCTACGAGCACAACGATGAAGGCCCGGACGATCTCCCGGCGCACTTCAAGGCCAGCGTGCTGGGTTGCCAGATCAGCCTGCCGGTTTCGGCAGGGCGGCTGGCACTGGGTACCTGGCAAGGGATTTATCTGGGCGAGCACCGTGATCACGGCGGTGCCCGTAAAGTCCTCGCCACCTTGCACGGTGAACAGGCATGAGCCGCTGCCGGGCAGCGGTGGAAGATTTTTCAACGGCGGCTTCGACAGCCGCCAAAGCTGGTCTATAACTAATCTGCTTTTGGCAAGTCATGAGGTAGAACATGAGCGACGATGATCTGGAAAACGACGACCTCGAAGTAGGCGACGAAGACGAGGCCGAGGAAGGCCTGGAAGCGGCAGCGGAAGACGTTGCCGAAGACGATGGCGGTGACGACACGCCGGCCCCGGCTGCCAAAGGCAAAGCCAAGGCTGCGGTATCGGTCGACGAGTTGCCGAGCATCGAAGCCAAGAACAAGGAGCGTGACGCCCTGGCCAAGGCCATGGAAGAATTCCTTGCGCGCGGCGGCAAGGTGCAGGAAGTGGAGGCCAACGTGGTCGCCGATCCGCCCAAAAAGCCGGACAACAAGTACGGCAGCCGCCCTATCTGAGGCGCGTCGCTCGCTTGCTGAAAAAGCCCGCCGTCGCTGCGGGCTTTTTCATGCCTGGAATCAATCCGTTGAAAACAAATGCAGTTCCCTGTGGGAGCGAGCCTGCTCGCGAAGAGGGCATGTCAGCCGACACACATGTTAAATGACACACCGCATTCGCGAGCAGGCTCGCTCCCACAGGGCTATAGATCAGTTCGAGGAAGCATTCCAGCGTGCGAGCACCGCTGGCAAATCGGTCAGGCTGCGAATCTCCGCATCCGGCAAGCGCTCCGCCTCCCAGACCTTGCCCGTCGGGTTGAACCACACCGCGCGCAAGCCTGCCTGCTGCGCCCCGGCGATGTCATCACCGGGATGATCGCCGACATGCACCGCCGCTTCAGCACTTACGCCGCCCCGTTGCAAGGCTTCCTGGAACAGCCGCGCATCCGGTTTGGCGATGCCGATGTCTTCGGCGCACAAGGCGAACTTGAAGTAATCCGCCAGCCCCAGTCGACGCACGTCGGCATTGCCATTGGTGACCACGCCGAGGGCATAGTGATTGGCGAGCAGCTCCAGCAGCGGCTCGACTTCGGGGAACACTTCGATCTGATGCCGCGCATGCAAAAACACTTCAAAAGCCTTGTCAGCCAGCTCCGACGCCTCGCCGTGGGCATATCCGGCTTCTTCAAGCGCATGGAACAGCACACGTCGGCGCAGCGCGCTGATGCGGTGTTTGAGGCCCGGTTCGCCCGCCAGCACGCGCTCGCGGATCGACCACAAATGCTCCACCGGCACTGCGCCCAGATTCGACGCATGTTCGCTCAGCCATTCGCGCAACACGGTTTCGGCGCTGGCAATCACCGGCGCGGTATCCCACAAAGTGTCGTCGAGGTCGAAGGTGATCAACTGAATGCTCATGAAGCATCGCCTTTCATGCGTTTGGCCCGGGGGTGGGCGCTGTCGTAGACCGCCGCCAGATGCTGGAAGTCGAGGTGGGTATAGATCTGTGTGGTTTTGATGTCGGAGTGGCCGAGCAATTCCTGCACCGCGCGCAGATCCTGCGAGGACTCGAGCAAATGGCTGGCGAACGAGTGCCGCAGCATGTGCGGATGCAGGTTCTGCCCCAGTTCGCGCTCGCCAGCCAGTTTGACCCGCACCTGAATCGCCCGCGGGCCGAGACGCCGACCTTGCTGGCTGACAAAAACCGCATCGTCCGCCGGGTTGGTCATGGCTCTAAGCGGCAACCAGTGTTCCAAGGCTTCGCGAGCCTTGGTGCCAACCGGCAACAGCCGGGTCTTGCTGCCCTTGCCGAGCACCTGAACCATGCCGTCGGCGAGGTCGAGTTGATCGAGATTGAGGCCGGTCAGCTCGGACAGGCGCAGGCCGGAGGAATAGAACAGCTCGAGAATCGCCTGATCGCGCCGGGCGAGAAAATCGTCCTCGACTGCACCTTCCAGCAATTGCAGTGCGCGGTCGGTATCGAGGGTTTTCGGCAGGCGTCGTTCGCCTTTTGGTGGGGCCAGGCCGGTGGCCGGGTCGTGGTCGCACAGACCTTCGCGATTCAAGTAGTGATAGAGCCCGCGCACCGCTGAGAGCAGGCGGGCGAGGCTGCGCGAGGACTGGCCTTGCGCATGCAGTCGGGCGATCAGGCTGCGCAGGCGCTGGATGTCCAGCGCGGCCCAGCTGCCGATGTTCTGCTTGATGCACCAGCCAAGAACTTTATCGAGGTCGCGGCGATAAGCCGACAAGGTGTGCGGCGACACCTGTCGCTCACTGCGCAGATGTTCGCAGTAAGCGTCCAGTTGTCGTTCCATGGTCAGCGTACCGAGCGCAGCGAGCTGTTGACCCGTGGCAGCACGCGGCCCATGACCTCGGCGATGTAGCTGAGGAACAGGGTGCCGACCGAACTCTTGTAGTGCTGCGGGTCGCGGCTGGCGATGGCCAGAATGCCGTGAATGCCCTGATGGCTGACAGCAACCACGGCGGTCGAGCCGATCTGCTGGCGCTGTTCTTCGCCGAAGAGGAAATCCAGCTCATGTTCACGCAGGCTGCCGCTGACGCTTTTGCCTTCGGTGAGCAGGCCGCCGATCGCGGTTTGCGCGTCGGCGTGAGTCACCCAGCGGCCAACCGGTGCCGGGTTGTCGCCGAGCAGGATGAGGCTGACGAAGGGCACCTGGAAATCCTGACGCAGGCTGTCTTCAACGCTGATGACCACGTCTTCCAGAGTCGATGCATCCATCAGCGCGAGGATCAGGCGGCGGGTTTTTTCAAAGAGGCGATCGTTGTCGCGGGCCACGTCCATCAGATGCGAAAGGCGATGGCGCATCTCGATATTGCGGTCGCGCAGGATGGTCATCTGCCGCTCGACCAGCGACACGGTGTCGCCACGTCGGTGCGGGATGCGCAACGATGGCAGCAGCTCTTCGTGCTCGACGAAGAAGTCCGGATGAGCCTCCAGGTACGCGGCAACCGCGGCTGCCTCAAGGCTCTCGGAAGCTGATTCGTCGACTGGTCGGGCGGGTACCTGTGGCTTGTCGGTCATGATTTCTGCTCGCTCAAAGACGCACTTGTCCTTCGTATACACGCACTGCCGGACCGGTCATCAACACCGGTTCGCCCGGGCCGGCCCACTCGATGGACAGACGCCCGCCGGGCAGGTCGATCAACAGCGGCGAATCCATCCACCCCTGACTGATGGCCGCCACCGCCGCCGCACAGGCGCCGGTGCCGCAGGCCTGGGTTTCCCCGGCGCCGCGCTCCCACACGCGCAGTTGCGCGCGGTGACGATCGATGACCTGAAGGAAGCCGACATTGACCCGCGCCGGGAAGCGTGGATGGTGTTCGATCTTCGGTCCCAGCTCATGCACCGGTGCGCTGTTGATGTCGTCCACGCGGATCACGGCATGGGGATTGCCCATCGACACGGCGGCCAGTTCGACCGTGGTGCCGTCGACGTCCAGCTGATAGCTGCTGGCCTGGGCTGGCGCCTGGAATGGAATGTCTGCCGGCACCAGGCGCGGCGCGCCCATGTTCACGCCGATCTGGCCGTCGTTACGCACGTCCAGCTCGATGATGCCGCCCTTGGTCTCGACGCGGATCTGCCGCTTGGCAGTCAGACGCTTGTCGAGCACGAAGCGGGCGAAGCAGCGCGCACCGTTGCCGCACTGTTCCACTTCCGAACCGTCGGAATTGAAGATCCGGTAGCGGAAATCCACGTCCGGGTTGCTCGGCGCTTCGACGATCAACAACTGGTCGAAACCGATCCCGGTGTGGCGATCTCCCCATTGCTTGGCGTGTTTGGGCTGAATGTGCGCGTGCTGGCTGACCAGGTCGAGGACCATGAAGTCGTTGCCCAGGCCGTGCATTTTGGTAAAACGCAGCAGCATGGGTTACTCCGGCAGCAGGCTTTCGCCGGCAAACAGCTCGGCCACGGTTTCGCGGCGACGCACTTCAAAAACCTGATCCCCGTCCACCAGCACTTCAGCGGCACGGCCGCGGGTGTTGTAGTTGGAGCTCATGACGAAACCGTAGGCACCGGCCGAATGCACTGCCAGCAAGTCGCCTTCTTCCAGCGCCAGCTCGCGGTCCTTGGCGAGGAAATCGCCGGTTTCGCAGATCGGGCCGACGATGTCGTACTTGCGTGTAGCGCTGTCGCGCGGTTTCACGGCCGTGACGTCCATCCACGCCTGATACAGCGCCGGACGGATCAGGTCGTTCATCGCCGCGTCGACGATGGCGAAATCTTTGTGCTCGGTGTGCTTGAGGTATTCGACCTGGGTCAGCAACACGCCGCCATTGGCAACGATGAAGCGGCCCGGCTCGAACACCAGCGCCAGATCACGCCCGTCGAGGCGCTCGCGCACGGCTTTGATGTAGTCGGCAGCCAGCGGCGGCTCTTCATCGCGATAACGCACGCCCAGGCCGCCACCAAGATCGATGTGGCGCAGGTGAATGCCGCAGTCGCCGAGGCGATCGACCAGATCGAGCAGGCGATCCAGTGCATCGATGAACGGCGGCAGCGTGGTCAGTTGCGAACCGATGTGGCAGTCGACACCGACCACTTCCAGGTTCGGCAGATGCGCGGCGCGTACGTACACGTCTTCGGCGTCGGCAATGGCGATGCCGAACTTGTTCTCTTTGAGACCGGTAGAAATGTACGGGTGGGTGCCGGCATCGACGTCCGGGTTCACGCGCAACGAAACCGGGGCGCGAACACCCAGCTCGGCGGCGACCACTTGCAGGCGTTCGAGCTCGTCGATGGATTCGACGTTGAAGCAGTGCACGCCGACTTCGAGGGCGCGACGCATGTCGTCACGGGTCTTGCCGACGCCGGAGAAAACGATCTTGTCGGCGCTGCCACCAGCGGCCAGTACGCGTTCCAGCTCGCCACGGGAAACGATGTCGAAACCGGCGCCGAGACGGGCCAGGACATTCAGTACACCGAGGTTGGAGTTGGCCTTGACCGCGAAGCAGACCAGATGCGGCATGCCGGCCAGCGCATCGGCGTAGGCCAGATATTGTGCTTCGATGTGCGCGCGCGAGTAGACATAGGTGGGTGTGCCGAAGCGGTCGGCGATGGCGGACAGCGCCACACCTTCCGCGAACAGCTCCCCGCCACGGTAGTTAAAAGCGTCCATGGCGATCCCTTATTGGTAGACGTCGTGCTTGTGAGCCTTGGATGGCTGCTTTTGCGAGGACTGGGCTTGTTCGGCCGGGTCCTGGTCGTCATCGGGCAGGTACAGCGGGCCTTTTTGGCCACAGGCCGAGACCAGGCAAGCAACCGCGACGAGCGCAGCAAGGGAAGAGATCAGGCGCTTCATGGCGAAATCCTTGAAAATGCGTTAATTGCGCCGGAGTATACCGGCCACCCGGCAGCTTGCCTATGCGAGGGGGTTCCCGTCCGGCGGGGCTCCTGAGAAGCGCATCATCCCTGTGGGAGCGAGCCTGCTCGCGAAGGCGTCGGCAAATTCAACAGGCTCGTTGCCTGACACACCGCTTTCGCGAGCAGGCTCGCTCCCACGGGGGCGGTGCTGGATGGGCCGACAGGTGCTTGGTCGTTAATCTTTGCAATCGGCCGGTAGCGTCCGTATCTTTCGGCGCTTGAGCCTGATCAGACATTTTTGAGGTTGCCGCAATGAGTTTGTCCGAAGCCCGTTTCCACGATCTGGTCGATGAAACCCAGGAAAAACTGGAAGACATATTTGACGAAAGCGATCTGGACATCGATCTGGAAAGCTCGGCCGGCGTGCTGACGGTCAAATTCGAAAACGGCAGCCAATTGATCTTCAGCCGCCAGGAACCCTTGCGTCAGCTGTGGCTGGCGGCCGTGTCCGGTGGTTTCCACTTCGATTACAACGAAGAAAGCGAGCGCTGGATGTGCGACAAGAGTGAAGAGCAACTCGGCGAAATGCTCGAACGCCTCGTCAAACAACAGGCTGGCGCTGAATTCGAATTCGAAGGTCTGTGATTCGTGACTGATGCCGCGCCTGTTCGCCCGCCGAAACCGCTCTACAGCAACGTCAGCCCGGCGGTGCCCTCGCCCTGCACGGGCATCTGTCGACTCGACGAACAGAAAGTCTGCCTCGGCTGCGCGCGCCACGTTGAAGACATTCGCGAATGGCGCTCGGCCGATGACCAGCGGCGCCGGGTGATTTGCCAGCAGGCTGCCGCACGAAAATTTCAAGCCTGTTGATATCGTGGCGAGGGGATTTATCCCCGTTGGGTCGCGTAGCGGCCCCAAAATCTATACGGCTGCTGCGCAGCCGAACGGGGATAAATCCCCTCGCCACAAGGGTTTCACCCAGGCAAAAAAGGGCGTGACTTGTATATTTTTTGAGCTGTGATAGTGTCCGCGAACGCCTCAAACCACCGAGGCACGGTGAAAACCCCGTCTTTTTGGCGGGGTTTTGCTTTTTTTGTGCAGAAGAAAGGAGTCTGCCTGGATCATGACCGCACCTTCCATCACCCTTACCCGTCTGGACGTGCAACGTCTGGAGCGCCTGATCGACAACCTGAGCGAGAAAGACCAGGCTGCGCCGGGCGTGATTGCGCTGCAAACCGAGCTGGACCGCGCCGATACCGTGGTCGGCCACGATGAAGTGCCCGCCGATGTCGTGACCATGAATTCCCGTGTGCATTGCCGCGAAGAAGGCAGTGGCAAGGATTATCACCTGACCCTGGTCTACCCGAAGGACGCCAACGCCGACGAAGGCAAGATTTCCATTCTGGCGCCGGTCGGCAGTGCACTGTTGGGTCTCAAGGTCGGTCAGCACATCGACTGGCCGGCTCCGGGTGGCAAGTCGCTGAAGCTGACCCTACTGGAAGTGGAATCGCAACCGGTCAACGGCGGCGCCTTCCCCGAGTAAATCCTCGCCTCAAACCTGTTCGAGCGCTTCATTCAACGAGCGCTCCAGGTCCGCCTTGTAGCGCAGATACAGATTGCTTGAACTGTGCCCGTCACCGAGCAGACCCGAGAGGTCGAGGTCGGTGATGTAGCAGCGATAGCGCTCGGTCTCGCGGCGCTGCTCGACGATCTCCCGGGCGACCACGCTGAACAGCTGGTCGCCATGCTCCAGCTCGCTGAATTCCCGCTGATTGCAGTACAAGGTGACCTGCACTTCGCCGGGCGCGGCTTTGCCGATGATCGCCTGCACGTCATAGAACGGTTTGTTCACCGGCGTCTGCGGTGCCAGTCGGGTTTCGACTCGGCGCGAGCGGCCCGGACCTGACGGCAACAGTTGGTAATACAAAATCTCGGGGCTGCCCGCCGGGCCAGCGTCCATCGGCAATTGCGCCTCACGGCGGTACTGGATCGATTGCAGAAAACGCTGCAGCGGTACCAGCAGGCTTTGCTCATCGTGGTACGGCAGTTGCTGTTGCCACAAGGCATTGAATTCATCCAGCACGTACAGCTCGGCCTGCTGCTCGCTGATGCGATAGAACACCTGAACGCATTCAGGCTGGCCCATCGGCAGGATCAGCGCGAGGTCGTGATCCTCCAGTGCCATCGGATCGAGGTGCAGTGGGCTGTAGCGCGGTTGTTCTTCGCCCAGATAGTCGAGCAGCGCCGGCAGGGTGGCGAGGGCAACATGGTTGACCTGACCCGGCACCAGCTCCAGCACGTGATAGTGCTGCTGCACCTGGATCAAATAGCGATGATTCAAATCACTGAGCAACAGTGTCTGCGCGGTATCGATGATTTCCTCGACGCGGCGGGCAATGAATTGCGCGCGGTTGTGGCAGAAGCAGCGCACTTTCAGCGACGGCTGCACCGGGCCGCGCGGCAGGTTGTTGAGGTAATCGCGCAGGCAATCGAGCAGCGCATGGGCGCCGTCGAAACGATTGACCAGCACTTCGTTCCAGCTGTTGAGCGTGACCTGATCGAGGGTCAGCACCAGGTTTTCGCGCACGCCGGCATAGCTCAGCGAGTCGGTGCGCTCGGTGGTCATCAGGATATTCAGATCGCGATGATGCTTGAGCGGGTCGACGCCTACGTTGATCAGCAGCAGCACTTCGCTGGGCACAGCGGCACGCAGCAATGGCTCTTCGGCAACGGTGGGCAAGGGCAGGGCGATGCACTGCTGCAGGCTGCCGAGCAGGTTGAACAGCTCGAACTCGCTCAAGTCGCTGGTGCCTGGATGCAGGGCCAAGCGCGTGCTGCTGTCGATCACGCCGTTGCGGTGGCACCAGGTCAGCAGTTCAAGCAGCTCGCGACTGCGCTTGATCGGCGCGAAATGTTCCCACTCCAGCGCCGTCAGGCTGCCGTTGTACAGGCCCCACTGGGTCTGCCCCGGCTCCTTTTTGTTCGGCGACTGCACCAGGGTCAGGGTGTCTTCGGCCAGATCCGGGGCGATGCCCGGATTGATGAACTCGACCTTGTCGGCCTTGCGCTCGAACGCTGCATACAGGCGCCGACCAAGCACATTGAGGTCGCGCTTGTTGATCAGACTGACGGTCTGTTCGCTGCGGGCGAACTGCGTCAGAAAGCGATAGCTGTAATTGAGTTCGTTGACCAGCGCGCGGCGCTCGGCGCTGACCTGGCGCACTTTCCACTGACTGCGGCGGTCGAGCAGCGCCAGTTGCCGCTGATCCCAATGCCACTCGCCAGCCAGGCGTTCGAGCAGTGCGCGCTGCCAACCCTGGCTGCGGCTGTTGCCGGTGAGCTTGCGGTTGACCTTCAGATACAGCGCGCGGCGCACCAGCTCAAGGCGTTCCGGCTCGTTGCGGGCGAGCAGGTATTCCTCGATACGCCGGTACACGACCATGTACGGGTCGAGTTCATCCAGATCGAGCTGATTGGCGAACACGGCTTTCTTGAAGCGCAGGCTCAGGCACTGCACCTGCGGATGTTCGCTGGCGTACACCTCGGTCAGCAGCAGTTTGAGCACCGACTTGTAGGGCGACTCGATGCCTTTGAACAATTGCCACAACCCGGCGCCGATGAACTCGCCGGGCGGAATGGTCGCCATCGGCCCGAGATCGAGGGTTTCGTCGGCGCGAATAAAGCGCTTCGACAGTAGGGTGTGGGTGTAAGCGTCGTAGGCGGTTTCTTCATAGACCGGCACCAGCCACCAGATCGGTGTGCGCCCGGCCAGCCAGATTGCCGTGCGGTAAAACTCGTCGAGGAGCAGATAGTGCTGGGTGCTGCCGCAGTTTTCCGAGCTGAGCTGGGCATCACGTTCGCCTTTGACGAAGCGCGCCGGGTCGATCAGGAAGAAGTGCGCCTCGGCGCCCTGGCTCGCGGCCCAGGTTTCCAGCAACTGGCATTTCTTGCGCAGCTCGGCGAGTTCGCTTTCGCTCAGATCAGGGGCATGGCAGACCCACACGTCCATGTCGCTTTGGTCGGCCTGGGCCAGCGTGCCGAGGCTGCCCATCAGGAACAGACCGTGAATCGGTCGCGGCGGGTTACTGCCATGGCGCGGTTTGTAGGAGAACGAGCGAGTCAGGCGCTGCGCCTCGGTCAGCGCGCTGGCGTCCGGCTCATAATTGGACAAGCCGGCCGGCGTACTGCCCGAGACGTAGCCGGGCAGCAGCGGATGATTGACGTGGAAGAACAGCGGCAACAGCGTCAACACGCTTTGCTGGCGCGTCGACAATCCTTCGAGTGCACGGCCGAGGCGGCCTTCATTGAGTTTGAGAAAACGTGCGCGCAGCTGGCTGAGTACCTTGCGGTCAATGCCTTCGTCGAGGTCGGGGCGGATTTCGTGGGTGCGCGTCATGTCAGCTCAAACCGGCTTGCAGGCTCGGACGTAGAGGGTCTCGGAATGGCCGCAGTTTAGCCGCTGCGCGGCAGGACGTTTAAGCTGAATTTGTTTTTTGACGTCGGTTTTTTATCGGCAGCGATCGGGCGGGCCCGCGGAAATCCCGTGGCAGGAGTTCCCGTGGGCAAAGTCAGGGGAAAATCAGGCGGTTTCCTGCTCTCTCAGAATCGTCAGTACGGTCTGCACGTTTTGCGCGGCATCGCGACCGAGGCTGGTCAGATATCCGCCGTCGGGCTGATCGGTGAGTTCTTTTTCAAAGAGACGCTGGGCAGCAGCGATGTGTTTCGGGGCAGCGGTCTGATGAATTTTCAGACCTTCCTGGGAACTGTCCAGGTTGAAGAGTGCAAGGACTTCCAGTTCGGCAACCAACTCAGGGGTAAGCGACATAAGGACTCCAGACTTTCTAGGAATTGGACGACAGCGCCTCTAAGGTGAACCTGCTGGTGCGGCATGTCCAGTGCTCGGATCAACGGGATTTTGTCTTGAGGCGAATTCCAGTGTAGTCCGCATAAAAAAGATCGCAGCCTTCGGCAGCTCTTACAGGAGATCGGTGCAGGAGCTGCCGAAGGCTGCGATCTTTTGATCTTAATGCTTTTCCGGTGGCAGCTCTGGCAAAGCGCGCAGTGCCGCTTCGTACCACTGGGTGTCGAACGGGCGATCTTCATCGAGCATCGCGTCAATCTCGTAGGCCAGCACGTGAGCCATCAGGTTGAGGATCTCTTCGCGCTCGATGCCGACCAGTGTCAGCTTGTTCAACGTCGCCTTGGCCGCCGGCGGGTTGTCGCTTTCGATCTGGTTCTCGATGGCTTCGATCAGGGTCGCTTCGGTGAATGCTTCTTCGTCGTCATCGTTGACGATATCTGTCGGCTCGCTCATGGCAGGCTCCTCAGGGAAAGGCGCCAGTTTACCCGCATTCAGCGGCGTGATGCTGCTGGCGGGAAACGTCGCGGCGATCTATAAACAGGCACTGCCCACCCCGCACGGCCTGGAGGCTCTGTAATGTTCAAGCTCTACGGATTCGCTGTCAGCAACTACTACAACATGGTCAAACTGGCACTGCTGGAAAAAGGCCTGCCCTTCGAAGAAGTGACTTTCTATCCGACGCAAACCCCGGACTCGCTGGCCATCAGCCCGCGTGGCAAGGTCCCGGTGCTGGGCGTGGACGCCGGTTACATCAACGAAACCGCGATCATCCTCGAATACCTCGAACAATCACAAAAGGCCACGCCGCTTTTGCCGAGCGATCCGTTTGAGCGTGCGCAGGTGCTCGCGATTGCCAAGGAGATCGAGTTGTACATCGAGTTGCCGGGGCGCGCCTGTTATGGCGAGGCGTTTTTCGGTGTGACGTTGCCGGAGGCGATCAAGGAAAAGACCCGGACCGAGCTGCTGCTGGGCTTCGCGGCGCTGGGCCGTCACGGCAGGTTCGCCCCGTATGTGGCGGGTGACAGCCTGAGCATTGCCGATCTGTATTTCCTCTACAGCGTGCCGCTGGCCTGTGCGGTCGGGCAGAAGCTGTTCGGCATTGATCTGCTGGCCGAGATGCCGCAGGCGAAAGCGCTGCTGGAGCGGCTTGAGCAGAATCCGCACGTGCAGAAGATTGCGGCAGACAAGGACGCGGCGATGCCCGCATTCCTGGCGATGATTGCTGCCAAGAAGTGAATTTTGTAGCGCTCTGAAGGAAGCCTTCGCGAGCAGGCTCGCTCCCACATTGAATCGGTGGTGAACACAAATTTTGTGAACGTCCTGATTCCCTGTGGGAGCGAGCCTGCTCGCGAAGCTCTTGGCTATTAGCGGCTGGCGATCAGGGCCTGACCGCGCGCCACCGCAGCCTTGACCTGCGCCGGTGCAGTCCCGCCGATATGGTCGCGGGCATTCACCGAGCCTTCCAGGGTCAGCACGGCAAACACGTCCTGCTCGATCTGATCACTGAACTGACGCAGTTCTTCCAGGCTCATCTCGGCCAGATCCTTGCCGGTGTCGACGCCATACTTCACCGCGTGGCCAACGATTTCGTGGCAATCACGGAACGGCAGGCCACGGCGCACCAGATAATCCGCCAGGTCGGTAGCGGTGGAGAAACCGCGCAGCGCCGCTTCCCGCATGATCGCGTGTTTCGGCTTGATCGCCGGGATCATGTCGGCAAATGCGCGCAGCGAATCGCGCAGGGTGTCGGCGGCGTCGAACAGCGGCTCCTTGTCTTCCTGATTGTCCTTGTTGTAGGCCAGTGGCTGGCCTTTCATCAGGGTCAACAGGCCCATCAGCGCGCCGAACACACGGCCGGTCTTGCCGCGCACCAGTTCGGGCACGTCGGGGTTTTTCTTTTGCGGCATGATCGAGCTGCCGGTGCAGAAACGGTCAGGCAGATCGATGAACTGGAACTGCGCGCTGGTCCACAGCACCAGCTCTTCGGAGAAACGCGACAGGTGCATCATCGCGATGCTCGCGGCCGAGCAGAATTCAATGGCGAAGTCGCGATCGGAAACATTGTCCAGCGAGTTGCCGCCGACGGCGTCGAAGCCGAGCAGTTGCGCGGTGTATTCGCGGTCGATCGGGTAAGTGGTGCCGGCCAGCGCGGCGCTGCCCAATGGCATGCGGTTGGTGCGTTTGCGGCAGTCGACCAGGCGCTCGTAGTCGCGGCTGAGCATTTCGAACCAGGCCAGCATGTGATGCCCGAAAGTCACTGGCTGCGCGGTCTGCAAGTGGGTGAAGCCCGGCATGATGCTCGCAGCCTCACGTTCGGCTTGCTCCAGCAGGCCTTTTTGCAGGCGGGTGATCTCGGCGAGGATCAGGTCGATTTCATCGCGCAGCCACAGGCGGATATCGGTGGCGACCTGGTCGTTGCGGCTGCGCCCGGTATGCAGCTTTTTACCGGTGACGCCGATGCGGTCGGTCAGGCGCGCTTCGATGTTCATGTGCACGTCTTCGAGGTCGACGCGCCAGTCGAACTGGCCGGCCTCGATTTCGCCCTGAATGGTCTTCAGGCCATCGATGATGCTGTCGCGCTCGGCATCGGTCAGCACGCCGACCTTGGCCAGCATGGTGGCGTGGGCGATCGAGCCCATGATGTCGTGGCGATACAGGCGCTGATCGAAAGTGACGGAGGCGGTGAAGCGGGCGACGAAGGCGTCGACGGGTTCACTGAAGCGGCCGCCCCAGGACTGATTGGTCTTGTCAGTGCTCATGAATTCGCTCGTATCGGCTTGAAGAAATGGCGTGAAACGCTGGCGCGGATAATAACAGGGTTGCCAATCCTGTCGCTGACGCCGGTCGACAGGTTTTTTCGCGGATGTGTCAGGCATGTCCGGCGCGGTCTGCAGGGAATTTACAAAAGGATATTTTTTGATTGAGCAATATCGTTCCGACGAACGTCTACAGTGGACATAAGGGTCGGTGCGAATGCGGATCATGCAAAGGTCTGGCCACTGGCTATAAGAAGAGGGGGCGGGTGAGTTGTCCTTGAGTCAACCACCGGGAGAAACGCAGGAAACACCGGGCTCCGAGCAGTACCAGGCGGACGCTGGCAAATATTGCTGGCCGACGTACGGCACTTTTTGGCGCTCGGGCTAGTCTTAGCGTGGATCGCGGTGACGGAGGTCACTACACCTGTCTACGCTATCCTTGTGCGAGACTCACGCAGGAATCCAGCGCAATATGAATGTCCTGATCGTTGATGACGAACCCCTGGCTCGCGAGCGCCTAAGCCGTATGGTGAGCGAGCTCGAGGGTTACACAGTCCTGGAGCCCAGTGCCACGAATGGCGAGGAGGCGTTAGCGCTGATCGACAGCCACAAACCGGATATCGTGTTGCTCGATATCCGCATGCCGGGCCTCGATGGCCTGCAGGTTGCTGCCCGACTGTGCGAACGCGAGACGCCGCCGGCCGTGGTGTTTTGCACCAGTCCCGATGAATTTGCCGTGGAAGCCCTGCAGGCCAGCGCCGTGGGCTATGTGGTGAAACCTGTGCGAACCGAACACTTGAATGAGGCCCTGAAGCGGGCTGAACGTCCCAATCGGGCGCAACTTGCAGCCCTGACCCGTCCCGCTGCCGAAAGTGGCAACGGTCCACGCAGCCACATCAGCGCGCGCACCCGCAAAGGCATCGAGCTGATTCCGCTGGATCAGGTGGTCTACTTCATCGCCGACCACAAATACGTGACCCTGCGTCACGAAGCCGGCGAAGTGCTGCTCGACGAACCTCTCAAAGCCCTCGAAGACGAATTCGGCGAACGCTTTGTGCGTATCCACCGCAACGCGCTGGTCGCTCGCGACCGCATCGAGCGATTGCAACGCACACCACTGGGACATTTCCAGTTGTTTCTCAAAGGTCTCAATGGCGATGCGCTGATTGTCAGTCGTCGGCATGTGGCCGGTGTACGCAAGATGATGCAGGGCCTTTGACCCGATCTTTACCGGGCGTTCCAGATTCTTTTACCCGGCATGGCAGGCCAGGGAGGCCACGCCGTTTTCTGATTCAGGTCAAAGTGGAATTGACTGAGCTGTTATTATCCGCCGTATCTATTCAGTACGGATTGTTCCATGTCCCCTCGCGAAATCCGCATCGCCACCCGTAAAAGTGCGCTGGCCCTCTGGCAGGCCGAATACGTCAAAGCCCGTCTCGAGGCGGCCCACCCGGGCCTGCTGGTGACGCTGGTGCCCATGGTCAGTCGCGGCGACAAGCTGCTCGACTCACCACTGTCGAAGATCGGCGGCAAGGGCCTGTTCGTCAAGGAACTGGAAACCGCGCTGCTGGAAAACCAGGCCGACATCGCCGTGCATTCGATGAAAGACGTGCCGATGGATTTCCCGCAAGGGTTGGGCCTGTTCTGTATCTGCGAGCGCGAAGATCCGCGCGATGCTTTCGTCTCCAATACCTACGCAAGCCTTGAAGCTTTACCGAGCGGAGCCATCGTCGGCACCTCGAGCCTGCGTCGGCAGACACAGCTGCTGGCGCGTCGCCCGGACCTGCAGATCCGCTTTCTGCGCGGCAACGTCAATACCCGTCTGGCCAAGCTCGACGCCGGCGAATATGACGCGATCATCCTCGCCGCTGCCGGTCTGATCCGCCTCGGCTTCGAAGATCGCATCACTTCGGCGATCAGTGTCGATGACAGTCTGCCGGCCGGTGGCCAGGGCGCGGTCGGCATCGAGTGCCGCAGCGCCGACCACGAAATTCACGCCTTGCTCGCGCCTTTGCACCACGCCGATACCGCTTCGCGGGTGAACGCGGAACGCGCCCTCAACAAACATTTGAACGGCGGCTGCCAGGTGCCGATCGCCTGCTACGCCGTGCTCGAAGGCGAGCAGTTGTGGTTGCGCGGACTGGTCGGTGAGCCAAGCGGCGGCAAGTTGCTCAGCGCCGAAGCCCGGGCGCCGCGTGCTGACGCTGAAGCCTTGGGCGTACAGGTCGCTGAAGACCTGCTCAAGCAAGGCGCCGACGACATTCTCAAAGCGGTGTACGGCGAGGCGGGTCACGAGTGACGGCCTGGCGCCTGCTGCTGACGCGCCCTGCGGATGACTGCGCGGCGCTGGCCGAACAGTTGGCCGGGCACGGGATTTTCAGCAGTTGCCTGCCGCTTTTGGACATTGTCCCGCTGCCGCTCTCTGACACTATTCGTCAGGCGATGTCGCGATTGCCCGCTTGCAGCGCAGTGATCGTGGTCAGCAAGCCGGCGGCGCGGATCGCGGTGGATCTGCTCAAGTCCGCAGGCACGCCGCCATTGAGCATGCCGTGGTTCAGCGTCGGCGCGGCGACCGCAGAGATTCTTCGCGATCATGGTCTCGATGTGAGCTTCCCGGCTGACGGCGATGACAGTGAAGCCTTGCTGCAATTGCCACGTCTGCGCGAGGCGGTTAGCGAGCCCGGTGCGCAGGTGATGATCCTGCGCGGTGAGGGTGGTCGTGAACTGCTCGCCGAGCGCCTGCGCGCGCTAGGTGCTAGTGTCGAGTATCTGGAGTTGTATCGCCGCGACCTGCCAGCCTACCCGCCAAACGAGCTGCCGCGGCGGATCGAAGCGGAACGCTTGAACGGGCTGGTGGTCAGCAGTGGACAGGGTTTCGAGCACCTGCGGCAAATGGCCGGCGATGCCTGGCCGAAGATTGCGCAGTTGCCGTTGTTTGTACCAAGCCCGAGAGTCGCCGAGCTGGCACGTGCCGCCGGGGCTCAAACAGTTGTGGATTGCCGCGGCGCGAGTGCCGCGGCTTTGCTGACGGCGTTACGGGAATTTCCCGTGCCGTTTTCTAATGCAAAGGATGGATACGTGAGCGAAACAGCCTTGCCAAAAGATGACGTCCAGCCTGCGCTTGATGCCCAGGTTGAAACTCCACCACCGGCCAAAGAGCCGCGCCGAGGCAATGGACTGGCGATTGTCGCCTTGCTGCTCGGTGCCGCCGGTGTCGCCATCGGTGGCTGGGGTGTCTGGCAGGTGCGCCACCTGCAGAGCAACACGCAGCAACAGTCGAGTCAGGTGCAGGCGTTGAACGATCAGGCGCAGAGTCTGAAGCTCAACGAACAGCGTCTGACCGAGCGTCTGGCGCAGTTGCCCGGTGCTGACGAACTCGCCGAACGCCAGCGTCTGGTCACGCAATTGCAGGGCGATCAGCAGCGCCTCAATCAGCGTCTGGAAACCGTCCTCGGCGCCAGCCGCAAGGACTGGCGTCTGGCCGAGGCCGAGCACTTGCTGCGTCTGGCCAGCCTGCGCCTGTCGGCGTTGCAGGACATCAGCAGCGCCCAGGCACTGGTGCAGGGCGCCGACGAAATCCTCCGTGAACAGAACGATCCGGGTTCCTTCGCCGCGCGCGAGCAAGTGGCGAAAACCCTGGTTGCCTTGCGCAGCACCGAACAGCCGGATCGCACCGGGCTGTTCCTGCGCCTCGGCGCTTTGCGCGATCAGGTCATCGACCTCACCGAGCTGGCGCCGGAGTACAAGGATCGCGGCGAGTCGCTGCTGGGCCTGACTGCCGACGGCGACGGCGCCAGCCGCTGGGCGCAGTGGTGGGACAAGGTATCGCGCTATATCCGCATCGATTTCAACGCTGACAAGAACGTCAAGCCGCTGCTGGCCGGACAGAGCCTGAGCCAGGTGCGCCTGGCCCTGAGCCTGGCGCTGGAGCAAGCGCAGTGGGCGGCGCTCAATGGTCAGGCGGCGGTCTATACCCAGGCGCTGGCCGAGGCGCGCGATGTGCTCAAGGGCAATTTCAACCCGGACAACCCGCAAAGCAAAGTCATGCTGGAGCAGGTCGCCGAGCTGAGCAAGGAACCGGTCACCGTCCAGACGCCGGATCTGGCCGGCACCTTGAGCGCCGTGCAAGGGTATCTGGAGCGACGTAACGTCAATGCCGAGGAATCGGTGAAACCGTTCGCCAAGCCTGCCGGCAACCAGGCGCAGGAGGCGACCCCATGAAGCGCCTTTATGTAATCGTGTTTCTGGTCATCGCCGCGACGGCAGCGCTGGGCCTGGCGATCGCCGAGCATTCCGGTTACGTGCTGGTGGCGTACAAGAGCTTCCGCTACGAGGCAAGTCTGTGGGCGACACTGGCAGTGATCGCGGTGCTGTGGCTGCTGTTCTGGGGCATCAAGGTGCTGGCCGAGCTGGTGATGACCTCTACCGGCGTAGTCAATCCCTGGTCGCGGCGCAATCGCAGTCGCCGCGTGCAAGTGGCGATCGAACACGGCCAACTGGATCTGGCTGAAGGCCGCTGGGCCAGTGCGCAGCGGCATCTGACCCGCGCAGCGGAAGCCGAACGTCAGCCACTGCTTTACTACCTCGGCGCCGCACGTGCGGCGAACGAGCAAGGTCAGTACGAAGAAAGCGATCGTTTGCTTGAGCGCGCGCTGGAACGTCAGCCGCAAGCCGAATTGGCGATCGCCCTGAGTCACGCGCAACTGCAGACCGATCGCGGCGACACCGATGGTGCACTGGTGACTTTGCAGGCGATGCACGAGCGGCATCCGCGCAGCGCACAGACACTGCGTCAATTGCAGCGTCTGCATCAGCAACGTGGCGAATGGTCGGCGGTGATTCGTTTGCTGCCGGAGTTGCGCAAAGACAAAGTGCTGCCGCCAGCCGAACTGGCCGAACTCGAGCGTCGCGCCTGGGGTGAAAACCTGTCCCTGGCAGCCCATCGCGAAGAAGACGGTACGGTGGGTTTGCAGTCACTCAAGCGAGCCTGGGAGCAGCTGACTTCGGCGCAACGTCAGGAGCCGCCATTGGTGTTGGCCTATGCCGAGCAATTGCGCCAGTTGGGCGCTCAGGTCGAAGCCGAAGAAGTGCTGCGCACAGCGCTCAAGCGCAAGTACGACAGTCATCTGGCGCGGCTCTATGGTCTGGTTCGTGGCAGCGATCCTGCGCGTCAGCTGCAGACTGCCGAAGGCTGGCTCAAAGAGCACCCGGCCGATCCGAGCCTGTTGCTGACCCTCGGGCGTTTGTGTCTGCAAACCAGTCTGTGGGGCAAGGCGCGTGACTATCTGGAAAGCAGTCTGCGTGTGCAGCGCAATCCGGAGACCTGTGCGGAATTGGCCCGTCTGCTTGCACAGCTTGGCGATACCGAGCGCAGCAACCAGTTGTTCCAGGAAGGTCTGGGACTGCTCGATGAACGCCTGCTGGCGGCGCCTTTGCCGGTGGCGGCGAAGGTGTGAAAGGCGAGGGAGGTTGCTCCCTCGCGAACTTTTCATGCTGAAAATTCCGCTTCTTTGCGCGCTGGAGGCAAATTCCTACAGTTCGCTTCATCATTTCCTCTTGAGCCTGTCGGGTTTTCCCTACACCTGTGGTGAACTGTCGGCAGGCCCTCGCCTTGAAAGGCTGACACGCTTTCCTCTACCGTAACCGTCTGTCTCTACTGTTACGGAAAAGCCATGTCGTTGGCCTGCTCACGCTCCTTGTTCTTCATGGCTTTCATTGCGGGGGCCTTTGCTCTGGGAGCTTCCTATTACCTCGAATACGCAGTCGGTCTGACGCCTTGCAGTCTGTGCCTGGTGCAGCGGTTGTTCCTCACCTTGCTGTGCGTTGGTTGCGGCGTGGCGGCGGTGCATGGCCCTCGCCGAGTTGGCTTGTGGTGGTACTGGCTGTTTGCGCTGGGCGCCAGTCTGGGTGGAACTACCGCTGCGTGGCGGCAGGTGTTGATCCAGAGTGACTCGATGTTGCAACTGGTCAAATGCTCGCCCACCGTGGAGTCGCTGTTCAGCGGTCTGCCGTGGATCTGTGCCTTGCAGCGGATGTTCAAGGGCGGTGCCGACTGTGCGGAAATCTCCTGGACGCTGTTCGACCTGAGCATTCCGGAATGGAGCCTGCTGTTTTTTGTCGGCGTGTCGATTCTTGCGGTTTATCAGTTGCTGCGACTGATCTGGAGCGCTCTGCAACGACCGGTCAGCGACGAAGCGTCGCACTACACGCTGGTCAAGGATTAAACACTTGTATGAACTTTATCTCCTGCGTACCTTGAAGCCATAGGCGTGCGGGCATAATCTGGCCGGCACGTGTCATTGGAATTATGTTGCTCGATGACGCTCTGCCCGATCGTCCACCCAGTCAAATCAGAACGGGGGCGCGGGTGTAGAGCAGCATGACCCACAAGGGAAGAGAGATCGCCATGCTCGAAAGTTGTCAGAATGCTCAGGAACGTTGGGGTGGGGTTCATCTGCTGATCGACCGCTGGTTGCAGGAGCGTGAAGAGCTGATCGGCGCCTACGACAAGCTCGGTGCGCAGCCTGATTCGCTGTCCGAAAGCCGCAAACCTCTGTTGGAGTTCTGCGGCGTGCTGGTCGATTACGTATCGGCTGGGCACTTCGAAATCTATGAACAGCTGACTGGCGAAGCCAAGGCGTTCAACGACAAGCGCGGTCTGGAACTCGCCGAGACCATTTACCCACGCATTGACGTCATTACCGAGAAGCTGCTCGCGTTCAATGATCTGTGCGATGAAGGCAAATGCGTTGCGGAGAAATTCAAGGAATTGGGCGGCTTGCTGCATGAGCGCTTCGAACTTGAAGACTGCCTGATCGAAGTGCTGCACACGGCACACAAGGCAGAAGATCCGGTTCAGGCCTGATCCATGTCCTTCATGAAAAACGGTGCGCCCGAAAGCGCACCGTTTTTTTATGCCTGATCAGCTCGTCGCGCCACGCAATTCCACTTCAAATACCAGTGGTGTGAATGGCGCAATCAGGTCGCCGGCACCGTCGGCGCCATAAGCCTGATCCGACGGAATCACCAATCGCCATTTCGCCCCCACCGGCATGTTCTGCAAAGCGGTGCGCCAACCGGCGATCACGCTGTCGAGGTTGAACCATTGCGGCTGGGCGTTCTGATCGAACACGGTGCCGTCCGGCAGCTTGCCGACATACAACACCTGCACTTTGCCGTCCGGACCAGCCTTGGCGCCAGTGCCCGGAACCAGTTCAGTCAGGAGGATGCCATCGGCCAGTTCCTTCACCCCCGGTTTGGCTTTTTCCGCACTGAGAAAGCGTTGCTCGTTTTCCATCGCGGCATCGCTCGACTGCCGTGATGCCTGCTCGGCATTGCGCGATTCGTGATCGGCCAGAATCTGTTCGATACGCGCTTCACTCAGCGCCAGCGGCTTGCCCTGATACGCCTGTTGCAGACCTTCGATCAGTGCCTGGATCTGCAATTGCGGCACCTCCTGACGCAGCCGTTCGCCGAGGCTGGCACCGAGGCTGTAAGCCAGGTCATGAGCATCGTTTGCCGTAGTTTTTTCATCGGCATACGCCGCCGAAAAAACCATGCAGAGGGACAACATAAAGTAGCGCGACATGGGCACTCTCCGACCTGAGATGCGGGGGATTATGCCAGTGCCGACGCCTGCATCGGTGAACTGCTTTTTTTCGCACGCAGAACATTTGGGCTTCGGTGCAACGCAACGGCAGAGATACTGTCAACATGCCCTAGCGGCGGTATCAGCAGAGGTCTAGTATGAGCCGCACTCACGTCAGCCAGGAGGTAAACCATGTCGGCCACCAAGAAGCCTGTAAATACTCCGTTGCACTTACTCCAACAGTTGTCGGGCAGCCTGCTCGAGCATTTGGAAAACGCTTGCTCGCAAGCCTTGGCTGATGCTGAAAAACTGCTCGCCAAGCTTGAAAAACAGCGTGGCAAAGCGCAGGAAAAACTGCACAAATCGCGCACCAAACTGCAGGACGCCGCCAGCGCCGGCAAAGCCAAGGCACAGAACAAAGCCAAGGCTTCGGTGAAAGAACTCGAAGACCTGCTCGACGCGTTGAAGGATCGTCAGTCCGAGACCCGCAGCTACATTCTGCAACTCAAGCGCGATGCTCAGGAAAGCCTGAAGCTGGCCCAGGGTGTTGGCCGCGTTCAAGAAGCAGTGGGCAAAGTTCTGTCGTCGCGTTCGGTCAAACCGGCAGCAGCACCAGCGAAGAAAGCCGCCGCCAAACCTGTTGCAAGCAAAGCCCCGGCGAAGACCGCAGCGGCCAAGCCTGATGTTGCGAAAACCGCCGCCAAACCAGCGGCCAAGGCGCCAGTGAAAGCGGCTGCCAAACCAGCGGCGAAAACTGCAGCGAAGAAGCCAGCGGCGAGCGCGGCAAAACCGGCGGCTAAAACCACCGCAGCCAAACCTGCTGCAGCCAAGCCAGCAGTGAAAGCCACCCCTGCCAAAGCCGCTGCAAAACCGGCCGCGAGCAAAGCTGCACCGGCGAAAACCGCAGCCGCCAAACCTGCTGCCAAAGCAGCGGCAAAACCTGCAGCGAAACCTGCTGCCAAGACCGCCGCTGCGAAGCCTGCTGCCAAGACTGCGGCCAAGCCGGCCGCCGCCAAACCTGCTACGAAAGTGGCGGTAAAACCGGCTGCCAAACCAGCCGCCACATCGGCAGCAAAACCTGCGACAAAAACTGCTGCGAAACCGTCCACCAAGCCTGCTGCGAAACCCGCTGCTGCCAAGCCTGCGACCGCTGCTGCAAAACCGGCCGCCAAGCCAGCCGCAAAACCAGCGGTGAAAAAGCCTGCTGCTGCCAAGCCAGCCGCGACCAAACCGGCTGCTGCTCCAGCCGCCAAGCCTGCGCCTGCGGCTACCCCGGCTGCTCCAGCTACCTCGACACCGTCGTCCGCTGCTCAATCGACCCCTTCGACTGCGCCAGCACCAGCCGCTTCGTCGAACGTCAGCAGCACCCCGACCAGCGCTTCCTAAGTGCCGGTTGCCGCGACGCGCAGCACTTGCAGCGCGTCGCGGTTCAGGCTGGCGGCAGTGCCGGCCAGATCTTCCAGCCAGGTCACCGAACCTGCATCGTTGCGCGCCCACTCCTGCGCCACACCTTCCAGCCGTGACAGCAAGGTTCGCTCAGCTTCAAGCTCAAGTGACTTGATCTGCTCGCGCATGCCCGCCACCACCGCATCATCGACGGCCCGCGCTTTCCATTGCATGCGCAAGGTTCGCAGCGGTTGCACCACCTCGATATCCCACGGCGCGGTCAAGGCCTTGAGCAAACGAACGCGCGATTCATCGCAGGTCACCGCACGCTGCTCCAGCCACAAACCGCACAGCAACAGGCAGACATTGGCGCCCGCCGTTTGCAATTGCAGGCAGGCATCTTCCACACCCGGTCGGGCGTAGACATCAAGGGCAAAGCTCCACAGGTCAGAGGACATCGTGCTACTCGCGCCAGTTGTGAGCGAAGCTGGTAGACTCCGCCGCCATTATGATCCGACTTCAGAACCTGACTTTACAGCGTGGCCCGCAACGTCTGCTAGAAGACGCCGAGCTGACCCTGCACGCCGGCCACAAAGCCGGCCTCATCGGTGCCAACGGTGCCGGCAAATCCAGCCTGTTCGCCTTGCTGCGCGGCGAGTTGCACCCGGATTCGGGCGACTGCCTGCTGCCGGCCGACTGGCGCATCGCGCACATGCGCCAGGAGGTCGACACCCTCGAACGCCTGGCGGTCGATTATGTGCTCGATGGCGACCTGCGTCTGCGCGAGGTGCAGCGCGAGCTTGCCGCCGCCGAGGAGGCCCACGACGGCACCGCACTGGCGCGTCTGCACGCCGAACTCGACAGCGCCGATGGCTACACCGCCGATGCGCGGGCGCGCAAGCTGCTCGCCGGCCTGGGTTTCACCAATGAGCAGATGGACCGTCAGGTAGGCGATTTCTCCGGTGGCTGGCGGATGCGTCTGAATCTGGCGCAGGCGCTGATGTGCCCGTCTGATCTGCTGTTGCTCGACGAACCGACCAACCACTTGGACCTCGACGCGATCATCTGGCTCGAAGAGTGGCTGAAGAGCTATCCGGGCACTTTGCTGCTGATTTCCCACGACCGTGATTTCCTCGACGAAGTGGTCGATCACGTCGCCCATGTCGATCAGCGCAAACTGACGCTCTACCGGGGCGGCTACACCGCGTTCGAACGCGCTCGCGCCGAGCGTCTGGCCCAGCAGCAACAGGCCTACGAGAAGCAGCAGGCGCAGCGTGCGCACATGGAAAGCTACATCGCCCGCTTCAAGGCGCAAGCGACCAAGGCCCGTCAGGCGCAGAGCCGGATCAAGGCACTGGAGCGCATGGAAGAATTGTCGGCGGCCCACGTCGATTCGCCGTTCGATTTCGTCTTCCGCGAGTCGACCAAGATCTCCAGCCCACTGATCGACCTGTCCGATGCGCGCCTGGGTTATGGCGACAAGACCATCCTCGAGAAGGTCAAGCTGCAACTGACCCCCGGTGCACGGATCGGTCTGCTTGGGCCGAACGGTGCGGGTAAATCGACGCTGATCAAGAACCTCGCCGGCGAGCTCGAACCGCTGGCCGGGCGCCTGACCCGTGGCGAAAACACCGTGGTCGGCTACTTCGCCCAGCATCAGCTCGACTCGCTGGACTCCAAGGCCAGCCCGTTGCTGCACTTGCAGCGCCTGGCACCGAGCGAGCGTGAGCAGACCCTGCGTGACTTCCTCGGCGGTTTCGACTTCCGTGGCGCACGCATCGATGAGCCAGTGCTGAATTTCTCCGGTGGCGAGAAGGCCCGTCTGGCCCTCGCTTTGATCGCCTGGGAACGGCCGAACCTGCTGCTGCTCGACGAACCGACCAACCACCTCGACCTGGAAATGCGTCTGGCGCTGACCATGGCCCTGCAGGAATTCAGTGGTGCGGTGCTGGTGGTGTCTCACGATCGGCACTTGCTCAAGAGCACCACCGACAACTTCTATCTGGTTGCCGACGGCAAGGTCGAAGAGTTCGACGGTGATCTCGAAGACTACGCGCGTTGGCTGGTGGAATACCGTCAGCGCAATGCGCCCGTCAGCAACACACCGGTCAATCCGGACAAGACCGACAAGAAAGCGCAGCGCCAAGCGGCGGCAGCGTTGCGTCAGCAACTGGCGCCGCACAAGCGCGAGGCCGACAAGCTTGAAGCCGACCTGGGCAAGCTGCACGAGAAACTGGCCAGGGTCGATGCCAGCCTCGGTGACAGCGATATCTACGAGCCGGCGCGCAAGAATGAATTGCGTGATCTGCTCGCCGAACAGGCCAAATTGAAGGTGCGTGAAGCCGAGCTGGAAGAGGCCTGGATGGAAGCCCTGGAAACCCTGGAAAGCATGCAGGCGGAGCTGGAGGCGTTGTCCTGATGGAAACCTTCGAGCTGCCCTTTGCGGCGGTGTGGGTCGAGCCCATCTGGTTCACCGCGCAGATTCTGCTGATTCTGCTGGCCGGTTACCTCACCCAGCGTTTCGTTGCCAAAGGCCTGACTCGCCTGGGTGAGCGCTATCCGTTTCCACCGCAGTTGCTGATGCCGCTGCGCGGCGTGTTGCGCTGGCTGATCATGGGCAGCGCGCTGCTCTTCGTGCTCGAGCGCCTCGGCGTTTCGGCCACGGTGCTGTGGACGGCGCTGTCGGGATTTGTCGCGGTGGCGGCGGTGGCGTTCTTCGCAATGTGGAGTGTGCTGTCGAACCTGCTCTGCGCAATTCTCATTTTCACCGTCGGGCCGTTCCGCCTCGGCGACGTGGTCGAGCTGGTGGACACCACCGACAAGCCTGGCGTCAAAGGCCGGGTGATCGCGATCAATCTGCTCTATACCACGCTGGTCGAGGCCGAAGAGCTCGGCACCGGCAGCGCCATGGTGCAGGTGCCGAACAGCCTGTTCTTCCAGCGTTCGGTGCGGCGTTGGCGCGGGACCGATGTGTTGCCGTCGAGCGGGTTTGAGAAGTAATTTCTACGTCGTCTGTTCCGACGCCTTCGCGAGCAGGCTCGCTCCCACATTGGAATGCGTTCCCCCTGTGGGAGCGAGCCTGCTCGCGAAGGGGCCCTCAGCTTCCCGCAATATTTAGCAAAAAACTGGTAGTCATCCACACGAAGCCGCATTAGCTTAGGCATTTGTCACAAGCATCAGCCGAGGTATGCGATGGAGCTTCAAACATGGCTGGCATTCTTTGCCGCCTGCTGGGTGATCAGTTTGTCCCCGGGCGCGGGCGCCATTGCGTCGATGTCCAGCGGTCTGCAATACGGGTTCTGGCGCGGCTATTGGAACGCGCTGGGCCTGCAGATCGGTCTGGCGGTGCAGATTGCGATTGTCGGCGCAGGTGTTGGCGCCGTGCTCACTGCTTCGGCCACGGCGTTCCATGCGATCAAATGGTTCGGCGTTGCCTATCTGGTTTATCTGGCGATCAAGCAATGGCGCGCGCTGCCCATGGACATGAGCGATGACGCTGCGGTTCGGCCGATCGGCAAGCCGCTGGCCCTGGTGTTTCGCGGCTTTCTGGTGAATATCAGCAATCCCAAGGCATTGATATTCATGCTCGCGGTGCTGCCGCAGTTCATCAATCCCCATGCGCCGCTGCTGATTCAGTATCTGGTGATCGGCGTGACCATGGTCTTTGTCGACCTGATTGTCATGGCCGGCTACACCGGGCTCGCGTCGAAGGTGCTGCGCCTGTTGCGCACACCCAAGCAGCAGAAACGCATGAACCGCACCTTTGCCGGGCTGTTCATCGGCGCGGCGGCATTCATGGCGACGTTGCGCAAAGCGGCGGCGTAAACCGCTCGGGCAGAAAAAAAGGCGACCTCAAGAGGTCGCCTTTTTCATTTCTACCGAGACATCGGGGCAAGCGAGCTTTTCTTGAATCAATAGCGAGGGCCGCTTCGCGACCCAACGGGGATAAATCCCCTCGCAACAGAGCCCTTCGCCACAAAAGTCCTCAGATCCGGCTCAGCGTAAAATCACCGGCGCCGTGTCACGCGGCAGATTGTTGCGCTGCGGCGCCTCACGCGGTTGTTCATAACCGTCACCGCCACCGAGCTGCATGCTCAGTTGCCCGGCCACGTCTTCGCCCAACGCCTTGGACACGTCACGCACCACCCGCGGACGGTTCAGCGAGATCTTGATGTCGCGGTGGTTCACCAGTTTGGTGTCCTGCGCTTCGCCCATCGCCGTGAAGGCCGAGGTGATCTCGTAGGTCTTGGTGTTGATCAGGCTGAAATCCGCCACCAGCGTCAGGCCCAGCACCGCCGAATAGCTGTCGGTGTGCGCCAGCTCGTTGATGTCCTGGGTGAAGTCGATGTCGGACACGGTGCCGAACAGCACGTAGTCGGCGCCTTTGAAGTTGCCGGCCTTGATGCGCTTGATCACGTCATACACATCGCCCTTGGACGAGGCGGTGTACGGTGTGCCCTGCACCAGCTGGAACATGCCGGTACGCAGGATTTCACCCTTGATGTCGCCGGTGAATTTGCGCAACTCGCCCTGTTCGATGTAGCTGGTGGTCGCTTCGATCTCGTTGTAGCTCGAAGAACCGCTGGCGCTGTAGTAACTCTCGCGGTGGTTGCTTTGCGCCGAAACGATGTGGATGTATTGCTCCACGCGTTCCTGATACGCCAGATCCGTCACCGCGACTTTCGGGGCCGCCTGCGCGCTGAACGCGCAAGCCAGGGCCATCATGCCAATCCATGTGCGCATCGATTAACGCTCCGTGGTTTTGCGGATCTCTTTTTCGTCCATCCACTCGGCCAGACCGCTTTCGACGTCGATCAGTTGCAGGCTGAATTTGTAGAAGACGTCCTTGTAGTCGCTGCTTCGCTTGACGATCGAGCTGATCGAACCTTCGATGCGGTACTTGGCGGCGATCATGTTGCCGGTCTTGGCCACGGTGCTTTTCTTGTACAGACCGCTCTGGTTTTGCAGCTTGAGCTGATCGACCTGGCTCTGCATGGCGTTGTTGTCACTGGCGAAGCGCGCAACACCGGTCTTCATCAACTGAGTCTTGATGCTGGTGGTGATTTCGCGGGTGTCGATGTACTCGCTGGTCTTGTTCTTCACGTCGTAGACCTGAACCACCGGGCGACCCTGCAGGATGCCGGACTGGGCCAGCGAGCGGGTCATCGACTCGGCGATCATTTGCAGGTCGGTCGAACCAAATTCGTTGGTCACGGTTTCAACCGCTTTGGTGTCGCCGTAGCTGATGTTCTTGCTGCCCAGGGTCGGCGAGGTGTTGGCGCAACCGGAGGCGAGCAGGGCGATGACGGCGATGCAGGAAAAGCGTGCAAACATGAGAAAGCTCTCTCAATCAGAAATAGGGTGGCGGGCTTAAGGCGTCTTGATTTCCAGACGGAAATCCACGGCTTTCGGGGTCGGCGCGATGGCCTGAATGAAGCTGGTCTGAGCGCCGTACATCATCTGGCTTTTCCAGACTTCTTCTTCGGCAACCGGGAAACCTTCGGCGCCAAGCCAGGCGAAGCGGTAGTAGAAGATCTTGTTGCTGTTGAGGGTGTTGCTCAACTGCACGTTGACGGTCATGAAGCCGTTTTCCCGGGCCACGCGCATGGCGCCGACGACGATGTGTTTCTGCGGGCCCATGGCCACGACTTTGCTCGCGGCGCTGCCCGGCTCTGGCGGTGGCGGGGTGGCGCAGCCTGCCAGCAAGGCGAGGGCGGCGACGGCGATGATCTTCAAGCGCATTGCAAAGACTCCGTTCTTAAGGTTGTTTGAGGCTGGCGACGTTGGTCGCGGCAGCGCTCGGCATTACGTGAGCGGCGATGCCGCCAGCGAATACCTGGTTGCCCACGGCACGCAGGCTGACCACTTGATAACGCTGGTCGACGGTGACCTTGACCACCGAGCCGCCGACGGCGCTCGGCAGGGTAACCTGATGCTCACCTTTTTTCAGGCGCAGACGCACCACTTGGGTGTTGTCCGGCAGGGTGCGCCATGTACGGGTATCGGCACCTTCAAGCACCGCTGAAGAAATACCCACGGCGAGGCCGGCCAGCGGATTGGTTTCGTTGATCTTCTTTTGCGCCACGCCTTTGGTGATCGCGCGCACGGTGGTGCGCACGATGATCCCCGGCATGTCATCGCGCAGGGCGCGGCGCGACATGGCGGTGGTGCTGTTCAGCGCGGTCAGGTCGACTTGCTTGCCGTCGACGCCGATCTGCGCAAACGGCGCGGTGGAGGTGTCAGGCTTGATGATCGGGAACGACAGCGGAGTGATCACGACGTTATTGGCGATCGGTAATGGCAGCGGCACACGAATCGAGTCGCGGGCCGGGGCCAGACCGCTCTGCACGACGATGAGAATGTCGCTGTCGTCGGACTTCGACGGTTTGTCGAGATTGACCAGCGCCTGTTCGAGCAGTGGCGTGTTCGGGCGCAATTCGGCGGCTTTGCGATAACCCGGCGCGGCCAGATCTTTCTCGCCCAGTGCTTCGTAGACGAAACCGGCGAGGTAATGGCTGAATGCACTCTGGTAGCTGTTTTTCAGGCCGACCACTTCCGGTGCGTCGAGGCTGGCCACCGGATAACCCTGCAGATCCTTGTACTGAGTCTTGATGCCTTCTTTCTCGGCCTGTTCTTCGCTCTTGAGGTATTCCTTGTCACGCAGGTCGGCGATCACCGCTTCGCGTTCGTGGGTCTTTTTGATCGCCGTGCGGGCCCCATCGAAATCGTTGACCGCCAACAGGTTCAGGGCCATCTGCGTGGTCAGCATGACTTTTTCGTAGTCATAGCCTTCGTAGCGACGCACCTTGTCGTTGACGATGAAGCTGCCGAACTGTGCCAGGTACTTGGCCGAGTCGAGCTTGACCGCGTCTTCCCACTGACCGACCACCTGATCGGCACTGCCCCAGGCGTTCTGGCTGCCCGACAGGTCGCCCTTGGCGCGCAGCAGTTCACCTTTCTCGAAGTAATAGAGCAGGTCTTTGTCGGCGCCGGTGTTGTTCTTTTCCAGCAGGGTCAGCGCCGCATCGACGTTGCCGGAAGCCAGTTGCTGATTGGTCTGGGCCAGTTCGGAATCGTAGTTGCGAAACGCTGCGCAGCCGGACAACAGTGTGACAGCGCTGAGCGCGAGCAGCATGGGAGCGCGGAATGCCATGGGTACTTCTTCCCTGAGTAACAAGACTTGCAGCCGCGTGTGCTGGTCGGGCTGGTGTGACCTATCGACGGCGGCGCTGGCCTCCTGCCAATTCCTCATGGGTGAGGAGCTTTTGATGCCGGCTCGCTGGGCGAGGGCGCGGCATTATAAGCGCGAGATGATGGCTATGTAATATCTTTTTGGTGGCGTGGAGGGCGGTCGTGCCATCACCTGGTTTAGTTGTTCACGACGCGTTCGGCCGCTGTTTTGCCGGGCCCGAACGCGCTGCCATTGGCGAAAACCCGATCGCCGAGGGCGCGCAGGGTGATGACCTGGCGGTTCTGATCAATCCGGATCTTCAGCGGTGCGGCGTTGTTGATGTGGGGCAGAGTGATCGCGTGTTCGCCTTTCCTCAGGCGCACGCGCAATACCTGAGTCAGGTTGGGCAGGGTGCGCCAGGTACGCGTATCGGCGTGTTCGAAACCATCCCAATGGGTCACGTACGATGCTTTGCTCGGGTCGCGTCGGTTGTCGGTGGCTTGCACGTCGGCTGCCAGAAAGGCCCGGTAAGTGGTGCGCTGGATAATGCCGGGCATGTCATCGCGCAGCGTGCGCAAGGACATGTCGGTGATGCTGTTGACCGCGATGAGTTTCTTCTGCCGGCCATCGATGCCGATCTGATTGAAGGCCGGCGTCGAAGTGTCGGGCACCATCACCGGGAACGAGATGTTGGCGACAATGACCTGCCCGTCTGCCAGCTTCACCGGGTACGGCACACGCAGCGAACTGCGTGCGGGAGCGAGGCCGCTTTGCACGATGATCAGCACATCGCTTTCGTCACCCTTGAGGCCGGGACTGTCGAGGTCACGCAATGCCTGCTGAAAGAACGGCAAGTCCGGGCGCAATTCGATGGCCTGGCGATAGCCGGGCGCGGCGAGATTCTTTTCCCCTAGCGCTTCATAGGTAAAGCCCGCGAGGTAGTGACTGAACGCGCTTTGGTAGCCGTTCTTCAAGGCGATCACCGCCGGCGCGTCCAGCATGACTACCGGATAGCCCTGCAGATCCTTGTAGTGCACACGCACGCCCTGCTTTTTCGCTACCTCTTCGACGCGCTCATATTCGAGCTCGCGCTGCCGGGCGATCAGCGCTTCGCGCTCATGGGTTTTCTTGATGTCGGCGCGAGCACCATCGAAATCATTCACGGCCAGCTGGTTGAGGGCCATCTGCGTGGTCAGCATGACTTTTTCATAGTCATAACCATCGTAGCGCCGCAGCTTGTCATTGATGATGCTGCCCCAGTGATTACCCATGGCGGCCAAGAGTTTGTCGCCGGTGGTTTCAAGGGTGTCCTGGCGCTCGATCACCATTTGCTCGGCACTGCGCCATGCCGCCTGACTCTGGGGCAGTTCACCGCCCGCGCTCAACACCGCGCCTTTCTCGAAGTAATAGAGCAGATCCTTCTGCTCGTCCGGGTTATGGGCCTCGATCAAGGCCAGCGAGCCGGCGACGTTGCCTTGTTTCAATTGCTCGGTGGTCTGTTCCAGCTCTAGGTCGTAATTGCGATAAGCCGCACAACCCGCCAGTTGTGTCATGGCGGTCAGCAGCAGGGGAAGCAGCAGGCAAGGGCGCATTGAAAGGGTCTTCCTTGAACAAAGCGGGAACATTTACGTTATTGGAGTCGATGGTGGCACATGGCTTCAACGATATGAATCATTCCCTGCCAACATCGACAAAGCTTGAGAGAAACGTCTACGAAGTGAACAATATGTAACTTCGCATTTCCATTTGAGATTCGTTCATGATTGCCTCGTCCCGATTGCTGGCCTGGCTGCTGTTCCCGTTATTGTCCCTGAGCAGCCTGCCGCTGCTGGCCGATACCGTGGAAGGCGCGCCGCAAGCGTTGCACCTGCTCGATTACATCAGTGCCGATTACCCGCCGACGGTCGCGGCAGGCAAAGTCATCGACGATGGCGAATACCGCGAGCAGCTGGAATTCACCCAGGTTCTGCAAGGCTTGATCACTGCATTACCGGCCAAACCGGAAAAAGCCGCGCTGGAACAGGGCGTCGAATCTTTGCACGCCGCCATCAGTGCGAAGCAGGACGGTGCTGATGTAGCCCGTCAGGCCCGACAGTTGGGGGCGAAACTGGCGGTGGCTTATGAGGTCAGTCAGGCGCCGATCATCACCCCGGACCCGACACGCGGTGCGCCGTTGTATGCGCAGAATTGCTCGGTGTGCCACGGCGATTCCGGTGCCGGCGACGGCCCGGCCGGCGTAGGTCTGACCCCTGCGCCAGCCAACCTGCGCGACGCTGCGCGCATGGATCACCTGAGCCTGTACGCGATCTACAGCACCCTCGGCCAGGGCGTCGAAGGCACCGACATGCCGGCGTTTGCCGATCAGCTCGATGATCGCCAGCGCTGGGATCTGGCCACCTACATCGCCGGCTTCAGTGCCGATGCGGCGGCCGCCAAGTCCGACAAGGTCTACAACATCGCCGATCTGGCCCGCCAGACCCCGGCCGAAGTGCAGGCGGCGGAAGGCGCAGAGGTTGCGGCGACGTTCCGGGCTCAGCGCGCACAACCACCGCAGGTCAAACGCGGTCCGGCGCAGTTGCTCGATTACACTGCCGCCACGCTGGACAAGAGCCTCGCGGCCTACCGCGCCGGTGAACATGATCAGGCCTATGACCTCTCGGTGGCGGCGTATCTGGAAGGCTTCGAACTGGTCGAAAGCTCGCTGGACAACGTCGATGCCAACGTGCGCAAGGACACAGAAAAATCGCTGATGGCGTATCGGCAATCGCTGCAGGACGGTCTGTCGGTCGAGCAGGCCGAGCAGCGTCTGGACGCGGCCAAGGCCAAACTCAAGGAATCCGCCGGCCTGCTGGGCAGCGATGGTCTGAGCTGGTCGCTGAGCTACATCTCCGGTCTGCTGATTCTGCTGCGCGAAGGTCTGGAAGCGATTCTGGTGCTGGCGGCAATCCTCGCCTTCTTGCGCAACACCGGTCAGCAGTCAGCGGTGCGCAGTGTCAACGTTGGCTGGGGCCTCGCGTTGCTGGCGGGCTTGGGCACCTGGGCGCTGGCGGCGTATGTGATCGACGTCAGCGGTTCGCAGCGCGAGTTGCTGGAAGGCGCCACCGCGCTGTTTGCCAGCGTCATGGTGTTGTGGCTCGGCGTGTGGATGCATGACCGCCGTCATGCAGCGGCCTGGCAGGATTACATCAAGAGCAGCCTGGTCGGCGGCGGTGGACGTTTCGGCTTTGCGATCCTCGCGTTCTTCTCGGTCTATCGCGAGTTGTTCGAAGTGATCCTGTTCTACGAAACCCTCTGGCTGCAGGCCGGGCCCGCCGGGCACAACGCCGTGCTGGCCGGCGGTGCGACGGCGTTGGTGCTGCTGGTCGGCCTGGCCTGGGTGATTCTGCGCGGCTCGGCGAAACTGCCGCTGACGCTGTTCTTCAGCATCAACGCCGCGCTGTTGTGCGCGTTGTCGGTGGTGTTTGCCGGGCATGGCGTGAAAGCCTTGCAGGAGGCCGGGATCTTCGGCACACGGCCGGTGGCGTTCTTTGAATTCGACTGGCTGGGGATCCATGCCGATGCCTATTCGCTGATTGCGCAGGCGGTGGCGATTGTGGCGATTGTTGTGTTGTACGGGCGTAGTTGGGTGGCGGAGAAGCGCCGGGTTTCGGCTGCATAAAGGCATTCGCTGCGCTCATATTCGCGAGCAGGCTCGCTCCCACAGGTTCGGTATGTATCCTGTGGGGGCGAGCCTGCTCGCGAATTTTTTGGAGGCAAGAACATGCGTGTATGGATCGATGCCGACGCCTGTCCGCGGGCGGCGAAGGATCTGGTGGTGAAGTTCGCGTTAAAGCGCCAGTTCGAAGTGGTGCTGGTAGCCGGGCAGCCGCAGATCAAGCCGGGGCTGGCGATCGTCAAATTGATTGTGGTGCCGAGCGGGCCGGATGCGGCGGATGATTATCTGGTCGAGCACGCCGTGCCGGGCGAACTGGTGATCTGCAGCGATATTCCGCTGGCCGATCGGCTGGTGAAGAAGGGTGTGGCGGCGCTGGATCCGCGCGGCAAGGAGTTCGATGCGCAGAACATGGGCGAACGCCTGGCGGTGCGGAATCTGTTCACCGATCTCAGAGAGCAGGGCCAGATGAGCGGCGGCCCGGCGCCGTTTGGCGAGCGTGAAAAGCAGGCGTTTGCCAATGCGCTGGACCGGATCCTGACCCGGCTCACCCGCAAGCCCTGAGTCTTGCACAATCGCTGTGGGAGCGAGCCTGCTCGCGAAGGCGTCGTATCAAACAGATTTGAATTGAATGACACTCCGCTTTCGCGAGCAGGCTCGCTCCCACAGTCGGGTTTGCAGGCGGGCAGGGATCAGGCGTCGTTTTCGTGAGTCAGTTCGAGCACGCGGTCGACCAGTTTGTTGATCCCCGAAGCCGCTTCACTGATGGTCTGCGCCAGCATGTACGCCGGGGTAGTGACCAGTCTCCGCGCCTTGTCTTCGACGATTTCGGTCACCGCGCACTCTTCGTGGGTGGCGCCCATCTTGTTCATGGCCGCCGCGGTGTCGGCGTCGTTGCCAATGGTGCAGGTCACGCCCGGGCCATAGATTTTCGCCGCCAGCGCCGGGGAAATACAGATCAGCCCGACCGGCTTGCCCGCTTCGGCAAATGCTTCGGCCAGGGCCAGCACTTCAGGTTGCACGGTGCAGCCGGCGCCTTCGATGGCGAAGTTCGACAGGTTTTTCGCCGCGCCGAAACCGCCGGGCACGATCAGCGCATCGAAGTCTTCGACGTCGGCATCGCGGATATCCTTGACGTTGCCCCGGGCAATCCGCGCCGATTCCACCAGTACGTTGCGCGATTCCGGCATTTCTTCGCCGGTCAGGTGATTGATCACATGCAATTGCGCGATGTTTGGCGCGAAGCACTGCACCTGTGCGCCGCGCTGGTCGAGGCGCAACAGGGTGATGACACTTTCCTGGATTTCGGCGCCGTCGTATACGCCACTGCCGGACAGGATCACTGCAACTTTTTTGCTCATGGGCTTCTCTCCAGATTCATGGCGCTCAATGTCCCTTAAATCGTCACGCGTTGCCATAGGGCATGGGCGACGCGCGCGGGAACAGAGCGCTCTCTCAATGGATCGCAACGGAGGCGGGGTGTTCATTATTTGCCTGGGCTGCGCGTGGAAGCCGCCAGCGAATGGCTTATTCGGCTGGCGTTTTCGGTTCGGCAGGAGGGCTCGCTTCGACCTGGCGCAACTGCTCGGCCTCGGCGGCTTTGGCGAGTTGCTCGTCCTGATAGATTTTCTTCGCCAGTTGCGCATTCTTGAAGCGGCGTCGCAGCCACAGGCCCAGCCCCAGAACCAGCAAGGCGCCGAGCACCCACAGCTCGTACTTCTTGATGCTGCCGAGCATGCCTTCCAGCACTGCGCCGAAGTGAAAAGCCGCCGCAGCCAGTGCGGTGGCCCAGATTGCCGCGCCGATGCCGTTGAGCAGCAGGTAGCGTCCCGGCGGATAACCCGACAGGCCGATCGCCACCGGCATCACCGTGCGCAGTCCATAAACGAAGCGGAAGCTGAGGACCCAGATGTCCGGATGCTTGCGAATGTGCTCCAGGGCACGGTCGCCCATCATCTGCCAGCGCGGTTTGCGCGCGAGCAATTTGCGCCCGTGCTTGCGCCCCAGGAAGTACCACAGCTGATCGCCGGCGTAGCTGCCGAAGAACGCCACGACCACCACCAGGTTGATGTCCATGTATCCACGGAACGCGAGGAAGCCTGCGAGCACCAGGATGGTTTCGCCTTCGAAGAACGTGCCGAGAAACAAGGCAAAGTAGCCAAAGTCGTGCAGAAATTGTTGGAGCATTGTCTGGGTGCTGGCGAAATGAACGCGCAGCCTAACCCTTCGGGCACATTCATGAAAGTGTCCAAATGTGTCTCGACGTTAACATTTCCTACACCGACAATGGATTGCGGCTACCTGTCACAGAGCGCACACAACTGTCATCTGTTGGTCATAATGGCCGTCTATAACTGTCACGCTCGCCCGTTTGCCCGGGCTCAGGAGTCTGCCGTGAGCTTTACCCTCGCCAATCGTCTGTTCCCTGCCACTCGTCTGCGCCGCAATCGTCGTGATGATTTTTCGCGGCGCCTGGTGCGTGAAAACGTATTGACGGTCGATGACCTGATCCTGCCGGTGTTCGTGCTCGACGGTGAAAACCGCCGCGAAGCCGTGGCCTCGATGCCGGGCGTCGAGCGACTGAGCATTGATCTGCTGCTTGAAGAAGCGGCGAAATGGGTCGAGCTGGGCATTCCGGCGCTGGCGCTGTTCCCGGTCACCCCGCCTGAGCTGAAATCCCTTGATGCCGCCGAAGCCTGGAATCCCGAAGGCATCGCCCAGCGCGCCACTCGCGCCCTGCGCGAGCGTTTCCCGGAGCTGGGCGTGATCACTGACGTGGCGCTGGACCCGTTCACCACCCACGGTCAGGACGGCATTCTCGACGAAGACGGCTACGTGCAGAACGACATCACCGTCGATGCGCTGGTGCGTCAGGCGCTGTCCCACGCCGAAGCCGGCGCGCAGGTCGTGGCGCCATCGGACATGATGGACGGTCGCATCCAGGCCATCCGTGAAGCGCTGGAAATCGCCGGTCACGTCAATGTGCGCATCATGGCCTACTCGGCCAAGTACGCCAGCGCCTACTACGGCCCATTCCGCGATGCGGTGGGCTCGGCGTCGAACCTCGGCAAGGCCAACAAAGCCTCTTATCAGATGGACCCGGCCAACAGCGACGAAGCGCTGCACGAAGTCGGTGCGGACTTGTCCGAAGGCGCGGACATGGTCATGGTCAAACCGGGCATGCCCTACCTGGACATTCTTTTTCGGGTCAAAGATGCCTTCAAGGTGCCGACCTTCGTCTATCAGGTCAGTGGCGAATACGCCATGCACATGGCCGCTATCCAGAATGGCTGGTTGAGCGAAGCGGTGATCCTCGAGTCACTGACCGCCTTTAAACGTGCCGGTGCAGATGGCATCCTGACTTACTTTGCCGTTCGTGCCGCTCAATTGTTACGAGAGCAGAAATAGCCCTCCCAGGAACATTCCATGAATACCGAAGGACTCACTGAAGTTGCCGTAAAAGAAGCTCAGCCGGTGGTCGAGCAAATCACCGAAACTCCGCCGGAACTGGAGCCTGCGCCACCCGCGCCGGTCGCCGAAACCGCCGCGGCGGTGCCGGCGATCGCCATTCCCGGCCTGGATGACAGCAGCCTGTACATCCACCGCGAGCTTTCGCAATTGCAGTTCAACATCCGCGTGCTGGAACAGGCGCTGGACGAGTCCTACCCGTTGCTGGAGCGGCTGAAGTTCCTGCTGATCTTCTCCAGCAACCTCGATGAATTCTTTGAAATCCGCGTCGCCGGGCTGAAAAAGCAGATCACCTTCGCCCGCGAACAGGCCGGCGCTGACGGCTTGCAGCCGCATCAGGCGCTGGCGCGGATCAGCGAGCTGGTTCACGGTCACGTTGACCGCCAGTACGCGATCCTCAACGACATCCTCCTGCCGGAGCTGGAAAAGCATCAGGTGCGCTTCATCCGTCGGCGCAACTGGACGACCAAGCTCAAGACCTGGGTCCGCCGCTATTTCCGCGACGAGATCGCGCCAATCATCACCCCGATCGGCCTCGACCCGACGCACCCGTTCCCGCTGCTGGTGAACAAGAGCCTGAACTTCATCGTCGAGCTCGAAGGCATCGACGCCTTCGGTCGCGACTCCGGTCTGGCGATCATTCCGGCTCCGCGTCTGCTGCCGCGGATCATCAAGGTGCCGGAAGAAGTCGGCGGCGCCGGCGACAACTATGTGTTCCTGTCATCGATGATCCACGCCCACGCCGATGACCTGTTTCAGGGGATGAAGGTAAAGGGCTGCTACCAGTTCCGTCTGACCCGAAATGCCGACCTGGCGCTCGACTCCGAAGACGTCGAAGACCTCGCCCGCGCCCTGCGTGGCGAGCTGTTCTCGCGGCGCTACGGTGACGCGGTGCGTCTGGAAGTTGCCGACACTTGCCCGAAACATCTCTCGGACTACCTGCTCAAGCAGTTCAACCTGAGCGAGACCGAGCTGTATCAGGTCAACGGCCCGGTCAACCTGACGCGCCTGTTCAGCATCACAGGTCTGGACAGCCATCCGGAGCTGCAATACACGCCGTTCACCCCGCAGATCCCGAAACTGCTGCAGAACAGCGAAAACATCTTCAGCGTGGTCAGCAAGCAGGACATCCTCCTGCTGCACCCGTTCGAGTCGTTCACCCCGGTGGTCGACCTGCTGCGTCAGGCGGCGAAAGACCCGCACGTTCTCGCCGTTCGCCAGACCCTGTACCGCTCCGGCGCCAACTCCGAGATCGTCGATGCGCTGGTCGACGCCGCGCGTAACGGCAAGGAAGTCACGGCGGTGATCGAGCTGCGCGCGCGCTTCGACGAAGAGTCCAACCTGCAACTGGCCAGCCGTCTGCAGGCGGCGGGTGCGGTGGTGATCTACGGTGTGGTCGGCTTCAAGACCCACGCCAAGATGATGCTGATCCTGCGCCGTGAGGCTGGCGAGATCGTCCGTTATGCGCATCTCGGTACCGGCAACTACCACGCCGGTAACGCCAAGCTTTACACCGACTACAGCTTGCTGACCTCCGACGACGCCTTGTGCGAGGACGTCGGCAAACTGTTCAGCCAGTTGATCGGCATGGGCAAGACGCTGCGCATGAAAAAGCTGCTGCATGCGCCGTTCACCCTGAAGAAGGGCATGCTCGACATGATTGCCCGCGAAACCCAGTTCGCCCTCGAAGGCAAACCGGCGCACATCATCGCCAAGTTCAACTCGCTGACCGATCCGAAGATCATCCGCGCGCTGTACAAGGCCAGTCAGTCCGGGGTGCGCATCGATCTGGTGGTGCGCGGCATGTGCTGCCTGCGCCCGGGCATCGCCGGGGTCTCGCACAACATTCATGTGCGCTCGATCATTGGCCGCTTCCTCGAGCACACGCGGGTGTTCTACTTCCTCAACGGCGGCGACGAGCAGATGTTCCTCTCCAGCGCCGACTGGATGGAGCGCAACCTCGACAAGCGCGTCGAGACCTGCTTCCCGGTGGAAGGCAAGAAGCTGCTGACCCGCGTCAAGAAGGAGCTGGAGCTGTACCTGACCGACAACACCCACAGCTGGAGTTTGCAGTCGGACGGCCGCTACATCCGCAACACGCCCACTGGCAACCAGAACCCGCGCAGTGCGCAGGCGACGTTGCTGGAGCGGTTGGGCAGCCCGATATTGCCGGTGAGCAGTTGACCGTCAGCCCAATAAAAAAGGCGATCCCTCGGGATCGCCTTTTTTGTATCTACACTGATTCCGACCTGTGGCGAGGGGATTTATCCCCGTTGGGCGCGAAGCGACCCCTTGAGGCAAAATCAGGCCTGCTGCGCAGGCCAGCGGGGATAAATCCCCTCGCCACAATCAGTGTCAGTGCACCGTGAGAACAATCCCCACCCGCGTCAGCCAGTCCGCCTCAAGTCCGAAATCCGCCTGGGTCAGCTGATTTTCATCCAGCCAGTTCTCCGGGAATTGCACATCGAGATGGTCGCCATTGGCATGCAGCACCACCTGCGGCATCGCCTGGGTTCCGCGAATGTGATGGAACAGAATGGCAAACCGCAGCAGCACGCACAGGCGAATCAGCTTGATGCCGTCATCGCCGAACTCGGCAAATTTGTCCTTGGGGATATTGCGCCGATGGCCTCGCACCAATAGCGCGAGCATCTGCTGGTCTTCTCGGGAGAAGCCGGCCAGATCGGAGTGCTCGATCAGGTAGGCGCCGTGCTTGTGGTAGTGATAGTGAGCGATGTCGAGGCCGACTTCGTGGACTTTCGCCGCCCAGCCGAGCAGTTCGCGCCAGATGCCGTCGTCCAGTTCCCAGTCGACGGCGACCTGATCGAACGCGTGCAGGGCCTTGCGCTCAACCCGCGCCGCCTGTTCCAGATCGACGTGATAGCGCTCCATCAATGAGGTCAGGGTGCGTTCGCGCACGTCTTCGTGATGATGGCGGCCGAGCAGGTCGTAGAGCACGCCTTCACGCAGCGCGCCTTCGCAATGGTCCATGCGTTGCAGTTCGAGGGCGTCGAAGATCGCTTCGAGAATCGCCAGGCCCGCCGGGAAGATCGCGCGGCGGTCAGGCTTGATGCCTTCGAAATCGATCTTGTCGGCGTCGCCCAGCTTGAACAGCTTGCGCTTGAGCCACGCCAAGCCTTCGGCGTTGACCTCGCCGCTGCCATGGCCGCCAGCCTTCAGGGCCAGGCCGATGGCGCGAATCGTACCGGAAGAGCCGATGGCTTCATCCCAGGTCAGGCGATGCAGGGCGTGCTCGATGCTCATGATTTCCAGGCGCGCCGCCGTATAGGCCTGGGCGTAGCGGGCCGGGGTGATCTTGCCGTCCTTGAAGTAGCGCTGAGTGAAACTCACGCAGCCCATCTGCAGGCTTTCACGCAGCAACGGCTCGAAGCGCTGGCCGATGATGAATTCGGTACTGCCGCCGCCGATGTCGGCGACCAAACGTTTGCCTGGGGTGTCGGCGAGTGTGTGCGAAACGCCGAGATAGATCAGGCGCGCTTCTTCACGGCCGGAGATGACTTCTACCGTGTGGCCGAGGATTTCCTCGGCGCGGCGGATGAATTCGCCGCGGTTGCGCGCTTCACGCAGGGCGTTGGTGCCGACGATGCGCACGGCGCCGAGCGGCATACCGTTGATCAGTTGGGCAAAGCGCTTGAGGCAATCGAGGCCGCGCTGCATCGATTCTTCGTTGAGCTGGCGCGCGTCGTCGATGCCGGCGGCCAGTTGCACCTTCTCGCCGAGGCGCTCGAGGATGCGGATTTCGCCGTTCTGGGCCTTGGCCACGACCATGTGAAAGCTGTTGGAGCCCAGGTCGATTGCGGCGATCAGGGACAGATTCTTGGCTTGGGATTGCGGCATGGTCAGGGGGTCTCGGTCGATAACCCCGACATCGTGCCACGATCAAACGCTGGCGCCAACGCGCATGGTTCAAACCTGATCGTTCCTACGCTCTGCGTGGGAACGATCAGGATGAGGCTGCTTCAGGCTGTCGCCTCCACCGTGCCAATAAAGTTCGCCAGCTCTGCCGTCTGCGGATTGGCAAACAACACCTTCGGATCGCCCGCCTCATGCACCTTGCCGTGGTGCATGAACACCAGTTTGTCGCCGACTTCCCGGGCAAAGCGCATTTCGTGGGTGACCATGATCAGTGTCATGCCTTCCTTGGCCAATTGCCGCACCACGCTGAGCACTTCGTTGACCAGCTCAGGGTCGAGGGCCGAGGTGATTTCATCGCACAGCAGCACCTTCGGCGACATCGCCAGGGCCCGGGCAATCGCCACGCGCTGTTGCTGGCCGCCGGACAGGCGATCCGGAAAGGCATCGAATTTTTCCCCGAGCCCGACCCGCTCGAGCATTTCGCGCGCCAGTTCGGCTGCCTTGGCCTTGGATACTTTCTGCACCACTTGCGGGGCGAGCATGACGTTTTCGCCGACGGTCAGGTGCGGGAACAGGTTGAACTGCTGAAAGACCATGCCGACTTTCTGTCGCAGGCTGCGCAGATCGGCGCGGGCGGCGTCGAGGTATTCGCCGTCGACTTCGATCACGCCGTCGTTGATCGACTCCAGGCCATTGAGCGTGCGCAACAGGGTCGATTTGCCCGAGCCACTGCGGCCGATGATCGCCACGACCTGACCTTCCTCGACGCTGAGGTCGATGCCTTTGAGTACGTGGTGATCGCCGTAATATTTATGCAGGGCGGAAATTCTAAGCAGAGGCATGCAGTCTCCTTTCCAAGTAGCGCGCACTGAGGGACAAGGGGTAGCAGAGCAGGAAGTAGCCGAGGGCGACGAGGCCATAGACCATGAACGGTTCGAACGTGGCATTGGCGAGCATGCCGCCGGTCTTCGTCAGTTCGGTGAAGCCGATGATCGAGGTCACCGCTGTGCCTTTGACCACTTGCACCGAGAAGCCCACGGTCGGCGCCACGGCGATGCGCAGCGCTTGCGGCAGAATCACATAGCGCAACTGCTCCAGCGGATTGAGCGCCAGGCTCGACGAAGCTTCCCACTGACCGTGGGGAATGGCCTCGACGCAACCGCGCCAGATCTCCGCCAGATAGGCGCTGGTGAACAAGGTCAAAGCGATCGCGGCGGCCATCCACGGCGAAATCTCGATGCCGGCCAGCGCCACACCGAAGAACACCAGAAACAGCTGCATCAACAGTGGCGTGCCCTGAAACAGCTCGATCCAGGTGCGGGCGATGCTGCTGGGCAGGGTGTTCTTGGAGATGCGCATCACCAGAATCAGCAGGCCGACGAGGCCGCCGCCGATGAACGCCACCAGCGACAGCGCCAGCGTCCATTGCAGGCCGGTGAGCAGGTTGCGCAGGATGTCCCAGAAAGTGAAATCGCTCATTAGCTGCTCCTCGCAATGAACCGGCGGCCGAACCAGTTGAGCAATTGGCGGATCAGCAGCGCCATGCACAGGTAGATCAGGGTGGTCAGCGCGTAGGTTTCAAAGGCGCGGAAGTTGCGCGACTGAATGAAGTTGGCGGCGAAGCTCAATTCTTCCGTGGCGATCTGCGAACACACCGCCGAACCGAGCATGACGATGATGATCTGGCTGCTCAGCGCCGGCCAGACCTTACCCAGCGCCGGCAGCAGGACGACGTGGCGGAACGCTTCGAAGCGCGTCATCGCCAGTGCCGCAGCGGCTTCCAGCTGCCCGCGCGGAATCGCCTGGATGCCGGCGCGGATGATCTCGGTCGAATAGGCGCCAAGGTTGATCACCATCGCCAGCACCGCCGCCTGCCACTCCGAGATCTGCATGCCGAGCGACGGCAGGCCGAAGAAGATGAAGAACAGTTGCACCAGAAACGGCGTGTTGCGGATCAACTCGACGTAGACGCCGAAGATCGCCGAGAACGGGCGGATCTGCCACGCCCGCACCAGCGCCCCGACAATCCCGACGCCGACCCCGAGCAATGCGCCGATGGCGGTCAGCTCGAGGGTGAACAGGGCGCCGCGCAGCAGCAGGTCGGTGTTTTCCACCACCGGCAAAAAATCGAACTGATAAGCCATGAAGGTCTCCCGCGCAGTCGATCAGAGATCGGCCGGCAGCGGCTCTTTCAGCCAGGTCTGCGAATTCTTTTCCAGTGCGCCGTCAGCCTTGGCGGTGTTGAGGATGTCGTTGACCTTGGCCAGCAGCGCCGCTTCGTTCTTGTTCACACCGACGTAGACCGGCGAATCCTTGAGCTTCACCTTCAGCGCCGGTACGCGCTTGGGGTTCTTCTCGCTGATGGCCACCATCACTACGTTGCCGCTGGCGATCAGATCGACTTGCCCTGCCAGATAAGCGGCGATGGTCGAGTTGTTGTCTTCGAAACGTTTGATGGTCACGCCTTCGGGGGCGACTTTGCTCAGCTCGATGTCTTCGATGGCGCCACGGGTGACGCTGATGGTCTTGCCCTTGAGGTCGTCGAGGCTGGTGATCGCAGCGTCTGGCGGGCCGAACACGGCGAGGTAGAACGGCGCATAGGCGCGAGAGAAGTCGATGACCTTCTCGCGCTCGGCGTTTTTGCCAAGGCTGGAAATCACCAGATCGACCTTACCGGTGGTGAGGAACGGAATGCGGTTGGTGCTGTTGACCGGCGTAAGCTCGAGTTTGACCTTGAGTTGGTCAGCCAGCAGTTTCGCCGTGTCGATATCCAGGCCGCGCGGCTTCATGTCCGGGCCGACCGAGCCGAAGGGCGGGAAGTCCTGGGGCACGGCGATTTTCAGCGTGCCGCGTTTGACCACGTCGTCCAGACCGTCGGCGTGAGCGGGAGCCTGGCACAGCAGCAGGCCGGCAAACAGGGAAGCGAGGAGGGCGCTGTAACGCTGGGTCATGGACAATCTCCGGATCGGCGGGAAGTGGTTGCTCCGATCGGACAGAGCATGGGCCGTGCCAAGAGGTGGATTTCGCCCCGGCAGGCCGCGGTAGCAGCGGTTTGGTTCGGTCTTACTGGTCTGAACAGTCAACTTGGTTTTCGCACTGCGATGGCGCATCGGCTGCCCGCGCCGAACCCCGCTGGGGCACGACTTGCCGGACTCGGCGAATAGCTTTACAACTAGCCGCACCTTGGCCCTGATGCGTCCGCAAACCATGAATTCGATCTCCCGCGCCGTACCCGAAGTGGCGCTGCAAGCGATCCGCAAACTGATCACCGAACAGGGTTTCGGCGCCGGCGATGCGTTGCCGTCGCAACGGGATCTGGCGCTGCAACTGGGCGTCAGCCGCGCTTCCTTGCGTGAAGCCTTGTCGTCGCTCAGTGCACTGGGCGTGGTCAGTATTCAGCCGGGCAAGGGCGTGTTCGTGCAGTCGCCGGTCGAGTTGTCGCGCGGCGAAGCGCCGGGCTGGCCATTCGCGGCGCAAGCCTCGCCGCTGGACATCTTTCAGTTGCGCTACGCGCTGGAGGGCTTCGCCGCCGGGCTCGCCGCGACAACCTTGAGTACGTTTGATCTGGATGCGCTGGAAGACAATGTCGCGGCGATGCGCGAGCACTTGCGCGGCGGCGACTTCGAAGCAGCGGCGAAACTCGACTTCGAATTTCACCGGCGCATCCTTCTCGCCAGCGGCAATCAGGCGATGCTGAGCATTCTCACCGCCAGCGCCGAGATCTTCCTCGAGAGCCAGAAACTGCCGTTCATCCGCGCCGAGCGCGCCATGGAAACCTGGCAGGAACACCGCAAGATCCTCCGTGCCTTGGCGCGCCGTGCGTCGGGAGCAGCGCAAAAAGCCATGCAGGAACACGTGCGCAACGCCGCACTGCGCACCGGAATCGCCTTCATCGCTCCCGCCACGGCGTGACTTGAGCTATACCCAAACTCATCAGGGGCCATAGCAACACTCAATCATCTGCGGCTTCCTGAACAAGGGAAGGGCGGCTATGATGGGCCACGTTTTTTTGCTTACAACCTGGAGAATTCCATGAGCAGCGATCTGATCAAACACGTTAGCGACGCTAGCTTCGAAGCCGACGTACTCAAGGCCGAAGGCGCTGTCCTGGTCGACTACTGGGCTGAATGGTGCGGCCCTTGCAAAATGATCGCACCGGTTCTGGACGAGATTGCCGAGACTTACAAAGGCAAGCTGACCGTCGCCAAACTGAACATCGACGAAAACCAGGAAACCCCGGCCAAGCATGGCGTGCGTGGTATCCCGACGCTGATGCTGTTCAAGAACGGCAACGTTGAAGCGACCAAAGTCGGCGCACTGTCGAAGTCGCAACTGGCGGCTTTCCTCGACGCCAACATCTGAGCGTCGCAGTAAAACGCTGAAAAAAAGCCCCGCAAATCGCGGGGCTTTTTGCGTATTCAGGGCTAGACGCTCCGAAACTCAGGTGGTACATTCGGCCCCGCACTGGTTTCTCCACTGCCCCCTGCTAGCCGTCGCCGACGCACTCCTTTTCGAATTAGTTCGCGATCCTGTCGCCTTCTCCGCGGCGCGGCCTCATTAAGCCAAAAGCTTAATTTCCCCCCTCCATAAATGATTACGTCATTCCTATATGAATCTGACTGAACTCAAGCAAAAGCCGATTACCGAACTGCTCGAATTAGCCGAACAGATGGGCATAGAAAATATGGCCCGTTCGCGCAAGCAGGACGTGATTTTCTCCCTGCTGAAAAAACACGCGAAAAGCGGCGAGGAAATCTCCGGTGATGGCGTGCTGGAGATTCTCCAGGACGGCTTCGGCTTCCTGCGCTCCGCAGACGCTTCCTACCTCGCCGGCCCTGACGACATCTACGTCTCGCCGAGCCAGATCCGCCGCTTCAACTTGCGCACCGGTGACACCATCGTTGGCAAGATTCGTCCTCCGAAGGAAGGCGAGCGGTATTTCGCCCTGCTCAAGGTCGACACGATCAACTTTGATCGTCCGGAGAACGCGAAAAACAAGATTCTCTTCGAGAACCTGACTCCGCTGTTCCCGACCGTGCGCATGAAGATGGAAGCCGGTAACGGTTCGACCGAAGACCTCACTGGTCGTGTGATCGACCTGTGTGCACCGATCGGCAAAGGTCAGCGTGGCCTGATCGTCGCACCGCCGAAAGCCGGTAAAACCATCATGCTGCAGAACATCGCAGCGAACATCGCCCGTAACAATCCTGAAGTTCACCTGATCGTGCTGTTGATCGACGAGCGTCCGGAAGAAGTGACCGAAATGCAGCGCACCGTGCGCGGCGAAGTGGTTGCCTCGACCTTCGACGAGCCGCCGACCCGTCACGTGCAGGTTGCTGAAATGGTGATCGAGAAGGCCAAGCGCCTGGTCGAACACAAGAAAGACGTGGTGATCCTCCTCGACTCCATCACCCGTCTGGCCCGAGCCTACAACACCGTGATCCCGAGCTCCGGCAAGGTCCTGACCGGTGGTGTCGATGCCCACGCCCTGGAGAAGCCGAAGCGTTTCTTCGGCGCCGCGCGTAACATCGAAGAAGGCGGCTCGCTGACCATTATCGCCACCGCGCTGGTTGAAACCGGCTCGAAGATGGACGAAGTGATCTACGAAGAGTTCAAGGGTACCGGCAACATGGAACTGCCTCTGGATCGCAAGATCGCCGAGAAGCGTGTGTTCCCGGCCATCAACATCAACCGCTCCGGCACCCGCCGCGAAGAGTTGCTGACCGCCGACGACGAACTGCAGCGCATGTGGATCCTGCGCAAGCTGCTGCACCCGATGGACGAAGTCGCCGCCATCGAGTTCCTGGTCGACAAACTGAAAACGACCAAGACCAACGACGAGTTCTTCTTGTCGATGAAGCGCAAGTAGTACGCCGCTGATAGAAGGAGCGCTCCACAAGGGGCGCTTTTTTTTGTCTGCGATTTATTTGTATCTGGATTGAAGTTTGCGCGGCTGCTAACGTCGCGCCTTCAAGGGATTCTGTATCCAGAACAGGTAAGGTTTTTCATGCACACGTTTGGCAATCGCCGTGATATCGACGGCTTACGCGCGCTCGCGGTACTTCCCGTCGTGCTCTTTCATTTCGGATTCAATACATTCAGCGGCGGCTTTGTCGGCGTGGATGTTTTCTTCGTCATCTCCGGATTCCTGATCACCTCGATCCTGTTCCGTGAAATCAGCGCCAAGCGTTTCAGCTTTGTCGATTTCTGGGCGCGCCGTGCCCGCCGCATTATTCCGGCCCTGACGGTGGTCATGCTGGTGACGCTGGCGCTGGGTTGGCTGCTGCTGACAGCGAAGGATTTCTCCGAACTTGGCCGGACGGTGCGTTATCAGTCGCTGTTCATCTCCAATATTCTGTTCATGCGCGAGGACGGCTACTTCCAGCCGGCCTCCGATCTGAAACCGTTGTTGCACACCTGGTCGCTGGCGGTTGAAGAGCAGTACTACATCTTCTTCCCGTTGCTGATGGCGGTGCTGGTTCGCTATGTCAGACACTGGCGCTGGATGTTGCTGGGATTGCTGCTGATTTCCTTTGGCCTGAACATCGCCTGGATTGAGCACAAGCCGGAATTCACCTTTTTCTCTCTGCCGACCCGTGCCTGGGAATTGTTGTGCGGGGCAATGCTTGCGGTAATGCCTGCGCCGAGACAGGCCGTACGACCGTGGCTGTACCAGTTGGTCGGCATTGCCGGTCTGGCAGCGGTGCTGCTCGCCGTGTTCACGTTTGATCGCTCAACGGTGTTTCCCGGATGGGCGGCGTTGCTGCCGGTATTGGGCACCACTGCCCTGATCTGGTCAGGCGCCCAGGGACCAAGCTGGGCCGCGCGACTGTTGAGCCTGCGACCGCTGGTCTGGATCGGCCTGCTGTCTTATTCGCTGTATCTGTGGCACTGGCCGATTTACGTTTACGCCAACGCCATTTCCATCGACGGTATCCAGCCGCTCGAGGCGCTCGCCTGGATGGTGCTGGCAGTGGGTCTGGCGTGGCTGAGCCTGCGCTACATCGAATTGCCGTTTCGAGAAAAGCGTTTGCTGGGCGAACGTAAATCGATACTGGCGGGTGCGGTAGTGGCCATTGCTGTACTGGTCGCGGTCGGTTCGGCGATTCGCTCGGCCGACGGTGTCCCCGGGCGCCTGAGCGGCAAGGCTCTGGAATATGCGCAGGCCCGCGAATGGCGTGCCGGGCAGATGAAATGCATGGTGGTGACGCAAGACAAATCGATCGACAAGGCCTGTCTGGTCGGCGGCGAACAGAGTACGCCGCCGACCCAGGCGTTCTGGGGTGACAGCCATGCGGCTGCGTTGATGCCGGCCATCGAGGCCAATGCCCGCCGCGACGGTCGTTCGGTGTGGTTGTTCAGTATGAGCGCCTGTCCGCCGATTCTCAGCGACGAGCCGCGCCAGCGGTGCAAGGACTTCAACCAGCAGACCATGGACAAAGTGCTCAGCCTTGGCATCAAGGACGTGGTATTGGCGTCCAATTGGAGTCTTTACGTCTATGGTCGCGAGGATGGCGACAGAAAGGTTTTGCTCAACGCCCATGACGATACCGCCCAGGCTGAGGAACGCATGGCCGCCGCGTTGCGCGCGCGGGTGGCCGCCTTGCGCGCAGCCGGCGTGCAGGTCTGGCTGTTCAAGGAGGTGCCGCTGCAACGCAAGGGCACCATTAACCGCCTGACCAGTCTGGCAAGGATTGGCCGGTCCGCCGAAGGTCTGGGGCGTCCGCTTGATGAGCATCTGGCGCGCCAGCATTTTCTCGGCAACTTGTTCACGTCCATGAGCGAAGCCGATCCGGGTGTTCACGTCATCGACCCGACGCCGATGATGTGTGCTGACGGGGTCTGCAGCATCGAGGTCAACGGCCACTCGCAGTACAAGGATGAGGACCATCTCTCGGACATTGGCAGCGCCAGGCTGAGCCCGTTGTTTGCGCCGGTATTGCTGGGCACAAACCGAGATTGAGTACTGTCAGGCTCTGACGGACTGCTGTTTGCCCTTCAGAGCAGGTAGGATGTACGCCTATTTTGAGGGTGCCATCGTCAATGAAATTCAAGGATCTTCGGGATTTCGTGCAGCAGCTTGAGCAGCGCGGAGAGTTGAAACGCATCCAGATTCCCGTCTCGCCGGTGCTGGAGATGACTGAGGTGTGCGACCGCACGCTGCGAGCCAAGGGGCCGGCGCTGCTGTTCGAAAAACCCACCGGTTACGACATTCCGGTGCTCGGCAACCTGTTCGGCACCCCCGAGCGGGTGGCCATGGGCATGGGCGCCGAGTCGGTCAGCGAGCTGCGTGAAATCGGCAAGCTGCTGGCCTTTCTCAAGGAGCCGGAGCCGCCGAAGGGCTTGAAGGACGCCTGGTCGAAACTGCCTATCTTCCGCAAGATCATTTCCATGGCGCCGAAAGTGGTCAAAGACGCGGTGTGCCAGGAAGTGGTCATCGAAGGCGACGACGTCGATCTGGCTATGTTGCCGGTGCAGACCTGCTGGCCCGGCGACGTCGGCCCGTTGATCACTTGGGGTCTGACCGTCACCAAAGGCCCGAACAAGGAACGCCAGAACCTCGGTATCTATCGCCAGCAAGTGATCGGCCGCAACAAGGTGATCATGCGCTGGCTCAGCCACCGTGGCGGCGCCCTCGACTTTCGCGAGTGGTGCGAGAAACATCCGGGCCAGCCGTTCCCGGTGTCCGTGGCCCTTGGCGCCGATCCGGCGACGATTCTCGGTGCGGTGACGCCGGTACCGGACAGCCTCTCCGAATATGCTTTCGCAGGGCTCTTGCGCGGCAATCGCACGGAACTGGTCAAGTGCCGTGGCAACGACCTGCAAGTGCCGGCCACCGCGGAAATTATCCTTGAAGGCGTGATTCATCCCGGCGAAATGGCCGACGAAGGTCCGTATGGCGACCACACCGGTTACTACAACGAAGTCGACAGCTTCCCGGTGTTCACCGTCGAGCGCATCACCCACCGGATCAAGCCGATCTACCACAGCACTTACACCGGCCGTCCGCCGGATGAGCCGGCGATTCTCGGCGTGGCGCTGAACGAAGTGTTCGTGCCGATCCTGCAGAAGCAGTTCCCGGAGATCACCGATTTCTACCTGCCGCCGGAAGGCTGCTCGTACCGCATGGCCGTGGTGACGATGAAGAAGTCGTATCCGGGGCATGCCAAGCGCGTGATGCTCGGCGTCTGGTCGTTTTTGCGACAGTTCATGTACACCAAGTTCGTTATCGTCACCGACGACGATATCAACGCCCGCGACTGGAACGACGTGATCTGGGCCATCACCACGCGCATGGACCCCAAGCGCGACACGGTGATGATTGATAACACGCCGATCGACTACCTCGACTTCGCCTCGCCGATCTCCGGCCTGGGCTCGAAAATGGGCCTGGATGCCACCCACAAGTGGCCGGGCGAAACCACCCGCGAGTGGGGCCGCGTGATCGTCAAGGACGACGCCGTCACCCAACGGATCGATGCCATCTGGAACCAGTTAGGAATAGATTGATGCGTGTAACCCTGCAGCCTTCCGGAGCCGTGCTCGAGATACAACCCGGTGAGCGGATTCTCGACGGCGCGCGGCGCCTGGGCTATGACTGCCCGCAAAGCTGCCGCAACGGCAATTGCCACGTGTGTGCCGCGCTGCTGGTCGAGGGGCGCGTCGAGCAGGCCGGCAAAGTCCACGACCATGGCGAGTTCTACACCTGCATCGCCGCACCGCTGGAAGACTGCGTGCTGTTGTGGGATGGCGTGCTCGCGCTGGGTGAGCTGCCGGTGCGTAGCCTCTCGTGTCAGGTAATCGAGTGCCGCGAGGTCGGCGGCGACACCTGGCGCGTGCGTCTGCGCGCACCGGCGGGCAAGCCGCCGCGCTATCACGCCGGGCAATATTTGATGATCGAGCGCGAGAGCGGCGAGAAATCGGCGTTCTCCATGGCATCGGCACCCCACGGCGGACGTGATCTGGAAATCCATGTGCTGGCGCGCGAAACCAGTGCGTTGAGCCTGATCGAGCAGTTGCAACGCAACCCTATGGTGCGTGTCGAACTGCCTTTCGGCGATACGCATCTCGCCGAGTTGCCTGATGGTCCGCTGGTGCTGATCGCCGCCGGTACCGGCATGGGCCAGATTCACAGCCTGATCGAACATTGCCGCGCCGAAGGCTTCAAGCATCCAGTGCATCTGTATTGGGGCGTGCGCCGGCCCGAGGATTTCTATCAGATCGAGCACTGGGACGAATGGCTGAAGCTGCCCAATCTGTTCCTGCACAAGGTGGTCAGCGACCAGTGCGGCTGGGAGGGGCGCTGCGGGATGTTGCACGAGGCGGTTTGCGAGGATTTCCCCGACCTGAAGCCGCTGCACGTCTATGCCAGCGGTTCGCCAGCGATGGTCTACGGCACGCTGGACGCGCTGGTCGAGGCGGGCATGGATGCGCATCAGATGCGCGCCGATGTGTTCGCCTACGCGCCGCGCTCTTGAAAATGTGGGAACAAGCGCGCTCCCACACTGGTTTAATGCGTAGCGCTCGCAACGCGTTATAACTCTACATATAGCCGATCGGTATTTATCTAATTGCATAAATACCGCTAGGTTATATATCAATCAGGCGATTAATCAGTGGCACTTAAATTGCCTTGAAACATATGTGCCTTATTGTTACAGCGGTGCGTTCTATTAAGTAATTCTTCACCCGCGGGGAGCTGAACGCTATTCGCCATGAGCGCCATTGAAAACGCAATTCTGAACCTGGCTTACCCTCCGCGGCTCGATCTTGGGCCGCAGCTGACGCACGAACAACTTCTCGCTTCCATGCAATCGACCATGGCGCGCCACAAGGGCGGGCCGGTGTGGCTGTTCGCGTATGGCTCGCTGATCTGGCGCCCGGAATGCACGGCAGTCGAGCGCATGCGCGGTCGCGTGCATGGCTATCATCGTGGTTTGTACCTGTGGTCCCACGAGCACCGGGGTACGCCGGAAATGCCCGGCCTGGTATTCGGTCTGGATCGCGGTGGCTCATGCAGTGGCTTTGCCTACCGTTTGCCGGAAGACGATCTCGATACGGCGCTGTATGCCTTGTGGAAACGCGAGATGCCGTTTCCGTCGTATCGCCCGCACTGGCTCAATTGCCGGCTTGAAGATGGCACTCAGGTGCAGGCCTTGGGATTTGTTCTGGAGCGTCACCTGCCGAGCTATGCCGGCAACTTGCCGGATCATGTGCTCAGCCAGGTCTTTGCCAGCGCCAGCGGGCGTTACGGCACCACTCGCGATTATGTCGAGCAGACCGTGCACGCCCTGCGCAGCCACGCCATGCCGGATCGAAATCTGGAGGCGCGGCTCAAGCGCTGTAAATCACACAGCGATCAGGCGACCGCTTCACGGCTTTGACTGGCAACTTGCTTGTGCCATAGCGTTGGCGCAAGGAAGGCCATCGCCAGCAGGCAAGCGCCGACCAGCAGGACGAAACCGCCATCCCAGCCGAAGTGGTCGACGGTGTAGCCCATCGCCGCACTGGCTGCGACCGAACCGCCCAGATAACCGAACAGGCCGGTGAAGCCCGCTGCGGTACCGGCGGCTTTCTTCGGCGCCAGTTCCAGCGCCTGCAGACCGATCAGCATCACCGGACCGTAGATCAGGAACCCGATCGACAGCAGGGCGATCATGTCGACCATCGGGTTGCCGGCCGGATTCAGCCAGTACACCAGGGTCGCAACAGTCACCAGCGCCATGAACACCATGCCGGTCAGGCCACGATTGCCACGGAAGATCTTGTCCGACATCCAGCCGCACAGCAGCGTGCCTGGAATCCCCGCCCACTCGTAGAAGAAATAGGCCCACGAGGTTTTATCCACGGTGAAGCCCTTGGCTTCCTTCAAGTAGGTCGGCGCCCAGTCCAGCACGCCGTAGCGCAGCAGGTAGACGAAAACGTTGGCCATGGCGATGTACCAAAGCATTTTGTTGCGCAGCACGTACTTGACGAAGATTTCCTTGGCGCTGAATTCGTCTTCGTGGCTGGCGTCGTAGCCTTCCGGGTAATCGTTCTTGTACTGCTCGATCGGCGGCAGGCCGACCGATTGCGGGGTGTCACGCATGGTGATGAAGGCGAATACCGCCACGCCCAGCGCTACCGCTGCCGGTACGTAGAACGCCGCGTGCCAGTCATTGAACAGGCCCATGCCGATCAGGAACAGCGGGCCGATCAGACCGCCGCCGACGTTATGCGCCACGTTCCACACCGAGACCACGCCACCGCGTTCCTTCTGCGACCACCAATGCACCATGGTCCGCCCGCTCGGCGGCCAGCCCATGCCCTGCGCCCAGCCGTTGATGAACAACAGAATGAACATCATCGTCACGCTGGACGTTGCCCACGGCGCGAAACCGAAAATGAACATCACCCCGGCCGACACCAGCAGGCCGAACGGCAGGAAGAAGCGCGGGTTGGAGCGGTCGGACACCAGGCCCATGAGGAATTTCGACAAACCATACGCAATGGCGATCGCCGACATCGCCAGACCGAGGTCGCCACGGCTGTAGCCTTCATCGATCAGGTACGGCATGGCCAGGGAGAAGTTCTTGCGCAGCAGGTAGTAACCGGCGTAGCCGATAAAGATACCGGCGAAGATCTGCCAGCGCAGGCGGCGGTAGGTGCTGTCTATTTTTTCTTCAGGCAAAGGAGCCTGATGTGCGGCAGGACGAAAGAAAGCAAACATTCAAGAGCTCCAGTTTTCTTGTTTTGACTGCGGATGCGAATGTTACAGTTTCGTTACCGAAAATAGCATCGCTTCACGTCGGCAAAACAGCGGAAATTTGGGCAGGTGAGCGTTCCTTTATGAACATGTCGCTCTGAGACAAGTACGGGGCGCGGAGGGAATGGTGGCTCGGGTGGGTTTCTGCGGTTTTGCGTATTTCAGAGGCGCATGTCAGTGCTGAGGCGATCCGGATCGCTGCTCCGGATCGCTCCATGTTCTCAACGAACCTGAACGACAACCTTGCCCACGGCTTTGCGCTGGCCAAGATCATCGATTGCCTGTGCGGCGTTGCTCAGTGGGTACACCTGTGACACCAGCGGTTTGAGCTTGCCCTCGGCAAACCAGGCGAACAGCTGCTGAAAGTTGGCTGCGTTGTCCTGGGGTTGGCGCTGGGCAAAGGAGCCCCAGAACACGCCGAGCACCGCCGCGCCTTTGAGCAGCGCGAGGTTGACCGGCAGTTCGGGGATGCGGCCGCTGGCGAAGCCGACTACGAGCAGGCGGCCGTTCCAGGCGATGGCGCGGATGGCCTGGTCGAACAGGTCGCCGCCGACCGGGTCGTAGATCACGTCGGCGCCCTGGCCGTCGGTGAGGCGTTTGATCTCGTCCTTGAGGCTGGCTTCGCTGTAGTTGATCAGTTCATCGGCGCCGGCAGCCTTGGCCACCGCGAGTTTCTCGGCACTGCTGGCGGCGGCGATCACGCGGGCGCCCATGGCTTTGCCGATCTCCACCGCGGCGAGGCCGACACCACCGGATGCGCCGAGGACCAGCAGGGTTTCGCCCGGTTGCAGGTTGGCGCGTTGTTTGAGCGCGTGCATCGACGTGCCGTAGGTCATGCTGAATGCAGCGGCGACGTTGAAATCCATCGACGGCGGAATCGGCAGGACGTTGTAGCCCGGCACCGCCACCTGCTCGGCAAAACTGCCCCAACCGGTCAGGGCCATGACCCGGTCGCCGACTGTCAGGTGGCTGACCTTTTCGCCGACTTCGCGCACGACGCCCGCCGCTTCACCGCCCGGCGAGAAGGGGAAGGGCGGCTTGAACTGGTATTTGCCCTCGATGATCAGCGTGTCCGGGAAATTGACCCCGGCGGCGTGTACGTCCAGCAGGATTTCGTTTTTCTTGGCGACAGGGCTGGCGACGTCTTCCAGCACCAGCGATTCGGCAGGGCCGAAGGCTTTGCACAGCACGGCTTTCATCAGGGCTATTCCTTTGGGAGTGATGGCCGATAAGTGTAGGTGTGTGAATCAACGGGTCAACGAGCATGCCCGGCCCTGATAGTCAGCCATAAGCTTGTGCTTGCGCGGCGGGTCGCTATGCTAGGCCGCAAACCGGATAAGGAGCGAATTGTGAAAGCGTGGATCATGTTGTTGCTGGCCCTGTCTCTGCCTGTGGCAGCACTGGCCGAAGAAGCCAAAGAAGGCGAGGCGCCGAAGGTCAATTACATCACCCTGAGCCCGCCGTTCGTCGGCAACTATGGCCTCGACGGCACCGCCAAGCTCAAAGTCTACAAAGCTGACGTGGCCCTGCGCGTCACTGGCGAAGAGGCGACCAAACTGGTCAAGGCCAACGAGCCGCTGATCCGCAATCAGCTGGTGGCGTTGTTCACTCAGCAGACCACCGAGGCGATGGGCAGCATTGAAGGCAAGGAAAAGCTCCGTCAGGAAGCGTTGAAGCAGACCCAGCAGGTCATGAATGACGAGACCGGCAAGCCTGTTGTTGAGGATCTGTTGTTCAACAACCTGATCATTCAGTAAGTCATTCGCTGTCCGGGCTGGCCTCTTCGCGAGCAGGCTCGCTCCCACATTGGACTGCATGTTCCTGTGGGAGCAAGCCTGCTCGCGAAAGCTATTTATCAGGCAAAAATGAATCAGGGTTTGAGCCCGATAACCGCCGTCCACTGTTCTGGTGTAACCGGCATCACCGACAACCGTGAGCCCTTCTGCACCAGCGGCAGCTCCGCCAGCGCCGTCTGCTGCTTCAGATAATCCAGCTTCAACACCCGTTTGAACGTCTCGACATGCTCGACATCGATCGCGCTCCAGGCATTTTTCTCCAGCGTAGCCTTCGGATCGAAGTAATGGCTGTCCGGCTCCAGTGCCGTCGGATCGGGATACGCTGCTTCGATTATCTTGCCGATCCCGGCAATCCCCGGCTCCGGGCAGCTGGAATGGTAGAAAAAGAACTCGTCACCGACCGCCATCGCTCGCAGGAAGTTGCGTGCCTGATAGTTGCGAACCCCATCCCAGCGCGCCTTGCCGAGCTTTTCCAGACCCTTGATCGAGAGTTCGTCGGGCTCTGATTTCATCAGCCAGTAGGCCATGTCGTGTGCTCCTGAAGCGGTCATTGGGCAGGTTGTCGGGCAATTTTATGACAAACCGACAGTCGGTTGACGTCAGCGTTTGCGCACAGGTTCACGTTGCCGCAAAATGCCGGCCTTTAAAGCTTGACGCTGCTGCACGGCCTACGAACGGAAACCGCTGCTGTCATCGTGATGATGTGCCTTGAGGGGGGCAATCGATGAAACGCAAACCGGATTTGCTATGGACTTTGGTAATTTTGTTTGGCCTGGGCGTGGTAACCACCGGTTACGCGCAGAGTCTGTGGGCGAACAAGGCCGACGCGCCGATTGAAGTGGCGCAACAAGTACAACAGTCGACTGCTTTCAAACGCTGAACCTGTCTCTTCGACGCCGCTGTTCTGTGCGGCGTCTACTCTGCGAAATACCATGCCTTGTCGGTGACCGTGCCTTGTAACGGGACATCCCAGCTCGCCTGCGCCAGACGCTCGACCTTCTGACATTCATGGGCCAGGCCCAGCAGCGTCGGCTTGCGCCAGTTCTTGCGCCGGGCCAGATAGGCGAGGCTGCGATCATAGAATCCGCCGCCCATGCCCAGGCGCCCGCCGACATCGTCAAACCCCACCAGCGGCAACAACACCAGATCCAGCGCCCAGACCTTGCGTTGCCGAGCCAGATTGGCCCGGGGTTCAAGAATCCGGAAACGATTGGGCTTGAGCTTCTCGTCGGGGCGGATGCGCTGGAAGACCATCTTCGTTCGCGGCCAGGCGCTGAGCACCGGCAGATAAGTCGCCTTGCCACGCCGCTGGGCCTCGCGCAGCAACAGGCGCGGATCGATTTCACCGTCGGTGGGTAAATACAGAGAGATATGTTTCGCCCGGCGAAAATGCGGGTCTTGGGCCAGTTGCCGGAACAGGCCTTTGGCGGCCTGGCGTTGTTCGCCCGGCGTCAGTGCGCGGCGCGCCTTGCGCAGCAGGCGGCGGAGTTGCGGGCGGGGCAGCAGCGCGGGTTCGGTCATGGTTCGGCTTCGGCAGGTTGGACGAAAACGTACGCATAAAAAATCCGATGTCGGCATACACCGACATCGGATTCGAATCAGGCTCCCCGGATGAACCGCTGTCAACTCAGCCCTTGAACCCGAAAGTTCAAGGTGGAAGAAGCAGTAGACTTTAAGGCTTTCCGTCTAGCGGACATGCACACCAGCCCAACGTGCAACTTCCAGGGTAGTGCGAATCGGCTCCGGGACATCGTCAACTGGCAAGCACCCCAGGGAGTGCCGCGAGTATACCTCAAGCTGCCAGTCGAATCAGCCCTTGGCGGTATTCTGATCGTCGGCCAGGACCAGATCGACACGATCGAGCAAGTCGCGCACCTGTTCGCGGGTCGAACCGCTGGCCTGGATGTCCGGACGCTCTTCTTTGTGCAACAGGTCGTGGGTGATGTTCAGCGCGGCCATCACGGCAATGCGGTCGGCGCCGATGACTTTGCCGCTGCTGCGGATCTCGCGCATCTTGCCGTCCAGGTAGCGGGCGGCGCTGACCAGATTGCTGCGTTCTTCCGGCGGGCAGATGATCGAATACTCTTTGTCGAGGATCTGCACGGTAACGCTATTGCTTGAACTCATGAGTCTTGCTCCAGGGCCTTGAGGCGCGAAATCATCGATTCGACCTTACGCCGGGCGATTTCGTTTTTTTCAATGAGGTGAGCGCGTTCCTCGCGCCAGGTTTTTTCCTGAGCTAGTAAGAGTGCGTTTTGACTCTTAAGTTGCTCGACTCGGCCAATCAGCAGTTCGAGTCTGGCCATCAGCGCTTGCAGGTCGGTGTCTTCCATTGGGTCCACGTGTTCGTCTGATGGGTGGTGACTGGCGGACAGCCTTTAATGGTCTTGGCGGGGCTGTCGATGTAGGATACAAGGCCTTCATTCTAGACATAGCGCCGTCTGGCGCCTAGCTGCCCATGACCATTGCGAATTCCCCGTACCAAGCCTTTGCCACCCTGCTGACTGCCAGCGGCCACAACGTCTCGCCTGCCGAATTGCACGGCGTGCTGCTCGGGCGCAGTTGCGCCGGGGCCGGCTTCGATCACGAAGGCTGGCTGATCGACGCCGCCGAACTGCTCGAAGGCGATATCCAGGATAACGTCCGCAACGCCCTGATCGGCCTGCAGGAGATGGTCAAGGGCGAGCTGACTGGCGACGACGTCACTGTCGTTCTGCTGCTGCCGACCGACGATGCGCCGCTGGCCGACCGCGCTGCTGCACTGGGCGAGTGGTGCCAGGGCTTCCTCAGCGGGTTCGGCCTGAACTGCCGCGACAGCAGCATGCTCAGCACCGAAGCCACCGAAGTGCTGCAGGATCTGGCGGCCATTTCCCAGGTGCAGGACGCGCTGGAAGAATCCGAAGACGGCGAATCCGACTACATGGAAGTCATGGAATACCTGCGCGTTGCGCCGTTGCTGCTGTTCTCGGAAACCAAAAAAACCGATGTGCCGCCAGCCGCCAAACCGTCGCTGCATTAATCGCGTGCCAGGGAAAGCCATCTGCCCATGACCTATATCCCGAAAGCGGAATACAGCCGTCGCCGCAAGGCCCTGATGGCGCAGATGGAACCCAACAGCATCGCGATCCTGCCCGCCGCCGCGGTGGCCATCCGCAACCGCGACGTCGAGCACGTCTACCGGCAGGACAGCGATTTCCAGTACCTCAGTGGTTTCCCCGAGCCACAGGCCGTCATCGTCCTGATGCCCGGTCGCGAGCACGGCGAGTACATCCTCTTCTGCCGTGAGCGCAACGCCGAACGCGAATTGTGGGATGGCCTGCGTGCCGGTCAGGAAGGCGCGATCCGCGAGTACGGTGCCGACGACGCCTTTCCGATTACTGACATCGACGACATTCTTCCCGGCCTGATCGAAGGCCGCGACCGGGTGTATTCGGCGATGGGCAGCAACCCTGAATTCGATCGGCATTTGATGGACTGGATCAACGTGATCCGCTCCAAGGCGCACCTCGGCGCGCAGCCGCCGAATGAATTCGTTGCCCTGGATCATCTGCTGCACGACATGCGCCTGTATAAATCGGCGGCAGAAGTGAAGGTGATGCGCGAAGCCGCGCGGATTTCGGCGCAGGCGCATATCCGCGCGATGCAGGCCAGTCGTCCGGGGCTTTATGAATACAGCCTCGAAGCCGAACTGGATTATGAATTCCGCAAGGGCGGGGCGAAGATGCCGGCCTACGGTTCGATCGTCGCCGCCGGGCGCAACAGCTGCATCCTGCATTACCAGCAGAATGACGCCTTGCTCAAGGACGGCGATCTGGTGTTGATCGACGCCGGCTGCGAGATCGACTGCTATGCCAGTGACATCACCCGCACGTGGCCGGTCAACGGCAAGTTCTCGCCGGAGCAGAAGGCGATCTACGAGTTGGTGCTGGCGTCACAGGAAGCCGCGTTCGCCGAGATCGCACCGAACAAGCACTGGAATCAGGCGCACGAAGCCACGGTGCGGGTGATCACCACGGGTCTGGTCAAGCTTGGCTTGTTGCAGGGCGAAGTTGACGAGCTGATCGCCAGCGAAGCCTACAAGGCTTTTTATATGCACCGCGCCGGCCACTGGCTGGGCATGGATGTGCATGATGTTGGCGAGTACAAGGTCGGCGGCGAATGGCGCGTGCTGGAGGTCGGCATGGCGCTGACCGTGGAGCCGGGTATCTACATCGCCGCGGACAATCAGAACGTGGCGAAGAAATGGCGCGGCATTGGCGTGCGCATCGAGGATGACGTGGTCGTGACCCGATCCGGCTGTGAAATCCTCACCAGCGGCGTGCCGAAAACCGTCGCCGAGATCGAAGCGCTGATGGCACAAGCAAGGACACATGCAGCATGAGTCGAGTCAATCTGGCAATCATCGGTGGCGGTCTGGTCGGCGCCAGTCTGGCGTTAGCGTTGCAGGCCGGGGCCAAGGCGCAGGGCTGGAAAATCGTCCTGATCGAACCGTTCGCCCCCGGCGACAGCTGGCAGCCGAGCTACGACGCCCGCTCCTCGGCGCTGTCGTACGGCTCGCGGCAGATTTATCAGCGCCTGGGCGTGTGGCAGGAAATCTCCCGCCGCGCCGAGCCGATCAAACAGATTCATGTCTCCGACCGTGGCCGCTTCTCCACCGCGCGCTTGTCGGCGATGGAAGAGGGTGTGCCAGCGCTCGGTTACGTGGTGGAAAACGCCTGGCTCGGCCAGTGCCTGTGGCAGCACCTCGACAAAGACGTGATCACGTGGCGCTGCCCGGCGGAGGTCACGCGCATGGAGCCGTTGGCCGATGGCTATCGCCTGACCCTCAACGATGAAACCACGCTGGAATGCGACCTCGCGGTGCTCGCCGATGGCGGCCGCTCCGGGCTGCGCGAACAGTTGGGCATCAACGTGCGCACGCGCCCTTACAACCAGAGCGCACTGATCGCCAACATCAGCCCGAGCGAAGCGCACAACGGCATGGCCTTCGAGCGCTTCACCGACGAGGGGCCGATGGCCCTGCTGCCGTTGCCGGACAATCGCTGCGCACTGGTGTGGACGCGACTGGGCATGGATGCGCAGCGTCTGACCGAGTTGAGCGAGCGTGATTTTCTCAGCGAATTGCAAAGCGTGTTCGGTTACCGCCTCGGCACTTTGAAACAGGTCGGCGCACGGCATCTGTATCCGCTATCGCTGATCGAAGCTGAAGAACAGGTGCGCTCGCATCTGGCCGTGCTTGGCAACGCCGCACATAGCCTGCACCCGATCGCCGGACAGGGCTTCAACCTGTCGCTGCGTGACGCCGACGCCTTGGCTGCCGCGCTGCTGGCCAGCGACAAGCCGCTGGGCGACTTCGCCACGTTGCAGGCCTATCGCGAACGGCAGCGCCTCGATCAGGACCTGACCGTGGGCTTCTCCGATCAGGTCACGCGGCTGTTCGGCAGCACCCAGCCGCTGGTGTCGCTGGGGCGCAACCTCGGCCTGCTCGGGCTCGACCTGCTGCCACCGGCCAAACGCTGGTTCGCCCGCCAGGCAATGGGCCTGGGAACCCGTCCGGATGCTTGAGTGGCTGAGCAACACATTCGGCAAGGCGCGGTTGATGCGCTGGGTAATGACCTTCTACCCACCGTATCTCGGCGCTGGAGTGCGCGTTCGGCACATCAGTGACGACTTTCGCGATGTGCAGGTGTCCATGGGTTTGGGTTGGTACAACCGCAACTACGTCGGCACCCAGTTTGGCGGCAGTCTGTATTCGATGGTCGACCCGTTCTTCATGTTGATGCTCATGGAAAACCTCGGTCCGAAGTACATCGTCTGGGACAAGGCCGCCGACATCGATTTCATTGCGCCGGGCAAAGGCCCGGTGTTCGCCCGGTTCAACATCGACCAGACTCTGCTCGACGAGATCCGCCGGCAGACCGCCAACGGCGAGAAATACCTGCCGCAGTTGCAGGTCGACATTCATGACGGCGCCGGCAACCTCGTGGCGCGGGTCGGTAAAACCCTTTACGTGCGGCTCAAGCCGCAAGCGAGACAGGCCTAAAGCATGGAAATGCGCGCAGATGTGCTGATTGTCGGAGCCGGAATGGTCGGCAGCGCCCTGGCGCTGGCGTTACAGGACAGTGGGCTGGAAGTGCTGTTGCTCGACGGTAGCCCGCTGAGTGTCAAACCCTTCGCTGCCGACGCTGCATTCGAACCGCGCGTCAGTGCATTGTCGGCGGCGAGCCAGCGCATCCTCGAACGCCTCGGCGTCTGGGACGGCATCGTCCAGCGGCGCAGCAGCCCGTACACCGACATGCACGTCTGGGACGGCAGCGGCACCGGGCAGATTCATTTCTCGGCGAGCAGTGTGCATGCCGATGTGCTCGGCCACATCGTCGAAAACCGCGTGGTGCAGGATGCGCTGCTCGAGCGTTTGCATGACTGTGACCTGGGCATGCTGGCCAATGCGCGGCTGGAACAGATGCGTCGCTCCGGCGATGACTGGCTGCTGACCCTGGCCGATGGCCGCACCTTGCGCGCGCCGCTGGTGATCGCGGCCGATGGCGCCAATTCAGCGGTGCGCCGTCTGACCGGCGTGGCGACTCGCGAGTGGGATTATCTGCATCACGCCATCGTGACGAGCGTGCGCTGCAGCCAGCCGCACCGCAAAACCGCCTGGCAGCGCTTTACCGATCACGGACCGTTGGCGTTTCTGCCGCTGGAGCGTGATGGTCAGCAGGACTGGTGCTCGATCGTCTGGTCGACCACACCGGGTGAAGCCGAGCGCTTGATGGCGCTGGAGGAGACTGCGTTTTGCGCTGAGCTGGAGCGAGCCTTCGAAGGGCGTCTCGGTGAGGTCCTCAGCGCCGATCCGCGTCTGTGCGTGCCGCTGCGTCAGCGTCACGCTAAGCGTTATGTCGCTGAGGGCCTGGCGTTGATCGGTGATGCGGCGCATACCATTCACCCGTTGGCGGGGCAGGGTGTGAACCTGGGTTTCCTCGATGCAGCGGTGCTGGCGCAAGTGCTGCTGCAAGCGCATGAACGTGGCGAGCGGCTGGCGGACGTGAAAGTGTTGAGTCGCTACGAGCGCCGGCGCATGCCGCACAATCTGGCGCTGATGGCGGCGATGGAGGGCTTCGAGCGGTTGTTCCAGGCCGACCCGCTGCCACTGCGCTGGTTGCGCAATGCCGGGTTGAAACTGGTCGAGCAGATGCCCGAGGCGAAGGCGTTGTTTGTGCGCGAGGCGCTGGGGTTGACTGGGGATCTTCCAGCTCTGGCAAAGCCCTGACCGCCTCATTGAGGCTGATGGCCCCTTCGCGAGCAGGCTCGCTCCCACAGTTGAGATGCATTCCAATGTGGGAGCGAGCCTGCTCGCGAAAGCGTCCGCCCACTTACCGCAGTTTTGAGCCGTGCAACATCTGGTAACGCCTTCCCCCAGTGTTCGATTGTGGTGGTAAATGTGAGTCCTTATCATTTGGCCCACATTTCCCGAGCGAGAGACCACTCCCATGTTGGCACCCAAGCGTCTTCTGACCGCACTGGCCTTGACCCTGATCGGCAGCACCACTGCCCAGGCTGCCGATGAGGTGGTGGTTTACTCGTCGCGTATCGATGAGCTGATCAAACCGGTATTCGACGCCTACACCGCCAAGACCGGGGTGAAGATCAAGTTCATCACCGACAAGGAAGCGCCGCTGATGCAACGCATCAAGGCCGAAGGTGAAAACGCCACCGCCGACCTGCTGCTCACCGTCGATGCCGGCAACCTCTGGCAGGCCGAGCAGATGGGCATCCTCCAGCCGTTCACTTCAAAGACCATCGACGCCAACATCCCCCTGCAATATCGCTCGTCCACCCACGCCTGGACCGGCCTGAGCCTGCGCGCGCGGACCATCGCCTATTCCACCGAGCGAGTGAAACCGGGCGAACTGACCACCTACGAAGCGCTGGCCGACAAGAACTGGGAAGGCCGCCTGTGCCTGCGTACGGCGAAGAAGGTCTACAACCAGTCGCTGACCGCGACCATGATTGAAGTCCACGGCGCCGAGAAGACCGAGCAGATCCTCAAGGGCTGGGTCAACAACCTGTCCACCGACGTGTTCTCCGATGACGTTGCAGTGCTGGAAGCGATCAACGCCGGGCAGTGCGACGTCGGCATCGTCAACACCTACTACTACGGTCGCCTGCACAAGCAAAAGCCAGAATTGCCAGTGAAGCTGTTCTGGCCGAACCAAGCCGATCGCGGCGTGCACGTGAATCTGTCGGGCATCGGCCTGACCAAACATGCACCGCACCCGGAAGCGGCCAAGGCTCTGGTTGAATGGATGACCACGCCTGAGGCACAGAAGATTTTTGCAGATGTGAACCAGGAATTCCCGGCCAACCCGGCGGTGGCGCCTTCGGAAGAAGTGGCGGCGTGGGGCAAGTTTGTCGCCGATACCTTGCCGGTTGAGGTGGCGGGCAAACGTCAGGCTGAGGCGATCCGGATGATGGATCGGGCGGGGTGGAACTGAGGCGTTTGCGATTGATCGTTCCCACGCTCCGCGTGGGAATGCAGCCTTCGACGCTCTGCGTCGTGCCGCTGAAAGCGTGACGCGGAGCGTCACAGGATGTGTGCCCACGCAGAGCGTGGGCACAATCATTTGAACGAGATTGTTTCCTTGGCCCACCCCGCCCAGCGCCGCTGGTACCCCATCGTCTTCGCCATCGCCGCGCTGGTGCTGTTGCCGCTGAGCGTGCTGCTGCTGTCGTGGCAAACCATCGACCAGCAGATCTGGTCGCACCTGTGGCAAACCCAGATGCCGCGTCTGCTCGGTAATACCCTGACGCTGATCCTCGGCGTCGGTGTCGGTGTAACCCTGCTTGGCGTCAGTCTCGCCTGGCTCACCAGCCTCTGCGAATTCCCCGGTCGGCGCTGGCTCGACTGGGCGCTGATGCTGCCCTTCGCCATCCCTGCCTATGTACTGGCGTTTGTCTTCGTCGGCCTGCTGGATTTCGCCGGCCCGGTGCAAACCCTGCTGCGCGAATGGTTCGGCAGCGGCCTGCGCCTGCCGCGAGTGCGCTCCACCGGCGGGGTGATCGTGGTGCTGGTGCTGGTCTTCTACCCCTACGTTTACCTGCTGGCGCGTACTGCGTTTCTGGCTCAGGGCAAAGGCCTGATGGAAGCGGCGCGGGTGCTCGGGCAATCGCCGTGGCAGGCGTTCTGGCGGGTTGCGCTGCCGATGGCGCGTCCGGCGATCGGCGCGGGCGTGGCGCTGGCGCTGATGGAAACCCTCGCCGATTTTGGCGCTGTATCGGTGTTCAATTTCGACACCTTCACAACGGCCATCTACAAGACCTGGTACGGCTTCTTCAGCCTGCCCAGCGCTGCGCAACTGGCCAGTCTGTTGCTGCTCGTGGTGATGCTGGTGCTGTACGGCGAGCGCCGCGCGCGCGGGGCGAATCGGGCCAGCAATGAGCGGCCACGGGTGAAGGCGCTGTATCACTTGCGCGGGCTCAAAGCGTTCGCGGCGACAGGCTGGTGTGGATTGGTATTCGCCTGCGCCTTCGTCATTCCGGTTCTGCAACTGGTCGTCTGGTTCTGGCAGCGCGGACGCTTCGATCTGGATGAACGCTACGCCGGGCTGATTCTGCACACGCTGTATCTGGGCGCGATGGCCGCTCTGATCACCGTCAGCGTTGCGCTGTTGTTGGCGTTCGCCCGGCGTCTGGCGCCGACCCCAGCCATCAACTCCGGCGTCGGCCTGGCCAATCTCGGCTACGCCTTGCCTGGTTCGGTGCTGGCGGTGTCGATCATGCTCGCCTTCAGTTATCTGGATCGTGAACTGGTGATTCCGCTCTCCGCCTGGCTCGGTGGTGCCGGCAAACCGTTGCTGCTTGGCAGCCTCGCGGCGTTGCTGATGGCGTATCTGGTGCGCTTCATTGCCGTGGCGTATGGACCTCTGGAAAGCAGTCTGGCGCGTATACGGCCATCTTTGCCCGAAGCGGCACGTAGCCTGGGTGTCAGTGGGCCGCGACTGTTTTTCAAAGTGTATCTGCCGCTGTTGCTGCCCGGCACCTTGAGCGCCGCGTTGCTGGTGTTCGTCGATGTGCTCAAGGAAATGCCCGCGACCCTGCTGATGCGCCCGTTTGGCTGGGACACGCTGGCGGTGCGCATCTTCGAAATGACCAGCGAAGGCGAATGGGCGCGCGCCTCATTGCCGGCATTGACGCTGGTGCTGGTTGGCCTGTTGCCGGTGATCGGATTGATTCGACGTTCCGCGCACCGAAACTAGGGGGCGTTCTCGATTGGTTTCCCCACCGCGCCGGGTCTGCTGTTGTGCAGGGCAAGACGCGAGAAGCGTGGTTTGGTTGTTCCAAATAAGCTTCGAGCAACGCAGCCCTGCACAACAGCAGGCCCGGCCCTCCGGGTTGTGCCTAAAAGCGAGCCAGCCTGCGTTGCAGGCCTTGAAAAGGGAATACCATTCCCAGCGGCCTGCGCCTAGCCTGGCTCGCTTTTAGGCGACAACGCGGTGGGGAAACCAATTGAGAACGCCCCCGTAGTAGTGAGTCCTACATCATGCGGCTACAATGCGCGGCATTCGGTGCGGTTCGTCTGACAGACCCGTGCGCTGGAATCGACTGAAAGCCTTATCCATCAAGGCTTTCAGCCGTATAGCGGCGGTCCGCACCCTCGCCACGCCCGGAAGGAGAAACCCATGGGACAGCGTACGCCTCTGTATGACCTGCACCTCGCGCTTGGCGCGAAGATGGTCGATTTTGGCGGTTGGGACATGCCATTGCATTACGGCTCGCAGGTCGAGGAGCACCACGAAGTGCGCCGCGATTGCGGGGTGTTCGATGTTTCCCATATGACCGTGATCGATGTCACCGGCGCCCAGGCCAAGGCCTGGCTTCAGCATTTGCTGGCCAACGACGTCGAACGTCTGCACAGCCCCGGCCGGGCGTTGTACAGCACCATGCTCAACGAGCGTGGCGGCATCGTCGACGACATGATCGTCTATCGCCTCGACGATGCGTACCGGCTGGTATTCAACGCCTCCACCCGCGATCAGGATCTGGCCTGGATGAACGCCCAGCTCGGCGCTTACGACGTGCAGTTGCACGAGCGCGCCGAGCTGGCGATGCTCGCCATTCAGGGCCCGCAGGCGCGGCACAAGATTGCCGAACTGGTCACCCAGTCGCGCGCCACGCTGATCCAGCAACTCAAACCTTTCGAAGGCGCCATTGACGGCGACTGGTTCATCGCGCGTACCGGCTACACCGGCGAGGATGGCCTGGAAATCTGCCTGCCGGCGAATCAGGCGCCGGGTTTCTTCAACGACCTCGTCGGCGCCGGCATTTCGCCGATCGGCCTCGGTGCCCGTGACACCTTGCGTGTCGAGGCCGGAATGAACCTGTACGGTCAGGACATTCATCAGGACGTTTCGCCGCTGGCCTCGAACATGGCCTGGAGCATCGCCTGGGAGCCGGCCTCGCGGCAGTTCATCGGCCGTGCGGCGCTGGAGGCGGAAAAAGCCACCGGCGTGGCGCACAAACTGGTCGGTCTGGTGCTGGAAGAGCGCGGGGTTTTGCGTGCTCACCAGGTGGTTCGCATCGCCGATGTTGGCGAAGGGGAGATCACCAGTGGTAGTTTCTCTCCTACGCTGAGCAAATCGATTGCCCTGGCGCGTGTACCGATGGCAACCGCCGACCGCGCCGAAGTGGAAATCCGTGGCAAGTGGTACCCGGTACGGGTGGTCAAACCGACCTTCGTACGCCATGGCAAGACTTTGATCTAACCTTTTTTGGCGGGCACGACCGCTGACCAATTCCTGAGGAAACCGAAGATGAGCGATATCCCTGCCGAACTGCGATTTGCCGAGAGTCATGAATGGGCGCGTCTGGAAGCCGACGGCACCGTCACCGTGGGCATCAGCGATCACGCGCAGGAAGCGCTGGGCGACGTGGTATTCGTCGAACTGACCGAAGTCGGCAAGGTCTTCGCTGCCGGTGATCAATCCGGTGTGGTCGAGTCGGTAAAAGCCGCCTCCGACATCTACGCCCCGGTCAGCGGTGAGGTCATCGCGATCAACGAAGACCTGAGCGGCTCGCCCGAGCTGCTGAACTCCGACCCGTACGGCGCGTGGATTTTCAAGCTCAAGCCAAGCGACAAGGCCGAGCTGGACAAGCTGCTCGATGCTGGCGCGTACAAGGCTGCCATTGGCGAGTAAGCGTTAAGCAACACCGCAAAGCCCCGACCTGTCGGGGCTTTTTTGTGCACGATGATTTCCCCCTGTGGGAGCGGGCTTGCTCGCGAAGGCGGTGTATCAGACACATTCATGTCGACTGACAAACCGCCTTCGCGAGCAAGCCCGCTCCCACAATGGAAATGCGTCTGATACTGGAATATTGGGCGCGATACGGGCTGCTATGCTGGTTTGACCGTGTTGCAATGACGCCGAGCGCAAGCCAAGAGAGAGCCCGTCATGTCCCAGTCGCCGTCCCTGAGCCAGTTACGCGATCCCGAAGCCTTTCTGCGCCGCCATCTCGGCCCGGATGCCGCCGAGCAGCAGGCGATGCTCGACAGCCTCGGCCTGGGCAGTCGCGCCGAGCTGATCGAACAGACCGTGCCGCCAGGCATTCGCTTCAATCGCGCACTGGATCTGCCGCCGGCCCTCGACGAACAGGCTGCGCTGGCGAAGCTGCGCGGTTATGCCGAGCAGAATCAGCTGTTCACCAGCCTGATCGGCATGGGCTATCACGGCACCGTCACGCCAACCGTCATTTTGCGCAACGTCCTGGAAAATCCCGGCTGGTACACCGCGTACACCCCGTACCAACCGGAGATCGCCCAGGGCCGGCTCGAAGCGCTGCTCAATTTTCAGCAACTGACCATCGACCTCACCGGCTTGGAACTGGCCAACGCCTCGCTACTCGATGAGGCCACCGCAGCGGCCGAAGCCATGGCTTTGGCCAAGCGCGTAGCGAAGTCCAAGAGCAATCTGTTCTTTGTTGACGAAAACTGCCATCCGCAGACCCTCTCAGTAGTGCAGACCCGTGCCGAAGGTTTCGGCTTCGAGCTGATCGTCGACGCGGTGGATAACCTGGCGCAGCACGAGGTGTTCGGCGCGCTGCTGCAATATCCCGACACCCACGGCGAAATCCGCGACCTCAAACCGCTGATCGATCACCTGCACGCGCATCAGGCCCTGGCCTGTGTCGCCACCGATTTGCTCAGCCTGCTGGTGCTGACGCCGCCGGGTGAGTTGGGTGCCGATGTGGTGTTCGGTTCGTCCCAGCGTTTCGGTGTGCCGATGGGTTATGGCGGCCCGCACGCGGCGTTCTTCGCCAGCCGCGAGGAATACAAACGGGCGATTCCGGGGCGAATCATCGGTGTATCGAAAGATGCTCGCGGCAACGTCGCGCTGCGCATGGCCCTGCAAACCCGCGAGCAACACATCCGCCGCGAGAAAGCCAATTCGAACATCTGCACGGCGCAGGTGCTGCTGGCCAATATCGCCAGTTGCTACGCGGTGTATCACGGCCCCGAGGGCTTGAAGCGGATTGCCCAGCGCGTGCATCGCCTGACCTGCCTCCTCGCGGAAGGGCTCCAGCGCAACGGCATCAAACGGCTCAACAGGCACTTCTTCGACACGCTGACTCTGGAGGTCGGCGGTGCACAGACGGCGATCATCGAAAGTGCTCAGGCAGCGCAGATCAACCTGCGCATTCTCGGGCGCGGTCGCGTTGGGCTGAGTCTGGACGAGACCTGTGATGAGCACACCGTGGCGAAACTGTTCGATGTGCTGCTCGGCGCCGATCACGGCTTCAGCGTTGATGCGCTGGATGCGCAAGACATTGCCTCGGGACTTCCCGACGAACTCCGGCGCAGCACACCATATCTGCGCCATCCAGTGTTCAATGCGCACCACAGCGAAACCGAGATGTTGCGTTACCTCAAGCAGCTGGAAAACAAGGATCTGGCGCTCAACCAGTCGATGATCCCGCTGGGCTCGTGCACGATGAAACTCAACGCCACCAGCGAGATGATCCCGATCACCTGGCCGCAGTTCGCCCATCTGCATCCGTTCGTGCCGAGGGAGCAGGCGGTCGGTTACACGCTGATGATCGAGGAGCTTGAGCGTTGGCTCTGCGCGATTACCGGTTTCGATGCGATCTGCATGCAGCCAAACTCCGGCGCGCAGGGCGAGTACGCCGGGCTTTTGGCGATTCGCAAATATCATGAAAGCCGGCGCGAGGGCGCGCGGGATATCTGCCTGATTCCGTCGTCGGCCCACGGCACCAACCCGGCCTCGGCGCAGATGGCCGGGATGCGTGTGGTGATTGTCGAATGTGATGAGGCGGGCAATGTCGATCTGGATGATTTGATGCTGAAAGCCGCCGAGGCCGGGAACAAGTTGTCGTGCCTCATGGCGACCTACCCGTCGACCCACGGGGTTTACGAGGAGGGCATCAGCGAAATCTGCGCAGTGATTCACCAGCATGGCGGCCAGGTGTACATGGATGGCGCCAATCTCAATGCCCAGGTCGGCCTGGCCAGACCGGCGGACATCGGCGCCGACGTGTCGCACATGAATTTGCACAAGACCTTCTGCATTCCCCATGGCGGCGGCGGGCCGGGCATGGGCCCGATCGGCGTTCGTGCGCACTTGGCGCCGTTTGTGGCCAACCACCCGGTGGTGCCGATCGACGGGCCGCTGGCGCAGAACGGCGCGGTCAGCGCAGCGCCGTGGGGTAGCGCGAGCATTTTACCGATCAGCTGGATGTACATCGCCATGATGGGCCCGCAACTGGCGGACGCCAGCGAGGTGGCGATTCTGGTGGCGAATTATCTGGCGCAGCATTTATCTGGCGCGTTTCCGGTGCTGTATACCGGGCGCAATGGCCGCGTGGCGCATGAATGCATTCTTGATCTGCGCCCGCTGAAGGCGCAGACCGGCATCAGCGAGGAAGACGTCGCCAAGCGGCTGATGGATTACGGTTTCCACGCGCCGACCATGTCCTTCCCGGTGCCGGGGACGTTGATGGTCGAGCCGACCGAGAGCGAGTCCAAGGCAGAGCTCGACCGCTTCATCGCGGCGATGCTGAGCATTCGCGCCGAGATCAATGAAGTGCAGAAGGGCAACTGGCCGGCGGAAGATAACCCGCTGAAACGCGCGCCGCATACCTTGGCCGATGTCACTGGACTCTGGGAACGGCCCTACAGCCTGGAACAGGCCATCACCCCGGATGCGCACACGCGCTTGCACAAATATTGGCCGGCAGTGAATCGGGTGGATAACGTTTACGGCGATCGCAATCTGTATTGCGCTTGTGTGCCGGTGGATGATTACCGCTGATCTCTAAATCCACCACCGTCCCTGTGGGAGCGAGCCTGCTCGCGAAAGCAATCGTCCAGCCAGCATTTTCGGTGACTGGCTCACCGCTATCGCGAGCAGGCTCGCTCCCACAAGGGATGGTGATGAGGCGGTAATTTGGGCAAAAAAATGCCGCTCGTTTGAGCGGCATTTTTTATTACTCCGAAGCCACGGCGTTCTTCGCCAGGATCGCGTTCGCCAGTTCCATGTCCGAAGCCTGCAGGGCCGGGTTGTCGGCGCGGACTTTCTGCATCGCCGCTTCCAGGTACGGGCCACGGATACCGCCGTCGCTGGCGACGAAGCTGCCGGCGTCGTCCTGGGCGGCGACGATCAGCTTGTGATCCTTGAAGGTCAGGTAGGTCGAACCGGTGGTGGCACCGGAGGAGATGACGTTACGCCAAAAGCTGTCCGCCATGGCCGAACCAACGGGAAGCGACAGCAGGGCCAAGGTGGCGACAGCAAGTTTGAGACGCATGATGAGGTGACTCCTGGGGATTGACTACGGCGTTGGATAGGCGATTCCCCGGTCCAGTTCCGTGCCGAGCTATTTCAACTCACTTTGTGGCGTCACCCGCAGCACTTCTTCCACCGTGGTCAGCCCTGCCGCGACTTTCTGCGCCCCTGAGAGGCGCAGGCTGCGCATGCCTTCCTTGAAGGCCTGGCGGCGAATCGCGGTGAGGTCGGTATCCGGGGTGATCAGCGCCTTGAGGCTGTCGCTCAGTTGCATGATTTCGTAAACGCCGGCGCGGCCGCGATAACCGGTGTCGCGGCATTCCAGGCAGCCGATAGCCCGCTGCGCATTGCTCGGCAGTGGCGCCTGCCAGGGTCGGGTCAGGGTTTGCCAGTCTTCTTCATCGAGCGTCAACGGCGCCTTGCAGTGCGGGCACAACGTGCGCACCAGACGCTGGGCCATGACGCCGAGCACGGTGGCCTTGATCAGGTAATGCGGCACGCCCAGTTCGAGCAAACGGCTGATGGCGCTTGGCGCATCGTTGGTGTGCAGCGTCGACAGAACCAGGTGCCCAGTGAGCGCGGCCTGAATCGCCATTTCCGCAGTTTCCAGATCGCGGATCTCGCCGATCATGATGATGTCCGGGTCCTGCCGCATCAGCGCCCGGACCCCGGCGGCGAAGGTCAGCTCGATGTTGTGCTGCACCTGCATCTGGTTGAAGGCCGGCTCGACCATTTCGATCGGATCTTCGATGGTGCAGAGGTTGACCTCCGGTGTCGCCAGTTTTTTCAGCGTGGTGTACAGGGTCGTGGTCTTGCCCGAACCGGTCGGCCCGGTGACCAGAATGATGCCGTTGGGTTGACGGGTCATGTCCTGCCAGCGGCGCAAATCGTCGACGCTGAAACCCAACTGGTCAAAATTCTTCAGCAGCACTTCCGGGTCGAAAATCCGCATGACCATTTTTTCGCCGAACGCCGTCGGCAAGGTCGATAGCCGCAGCTCCACTTCGCCGCCATCGGGGGTCTTGGTCTTGACCCGGCCGTCCTGGGGTTTGCGCTTTTCCGCGACGTTCATGCGGCCGAGGCTTTTCAGGCGGCTGACAATCGCCATGGTCACCTGCGGCGGGAATTGATAGACGTTGTGCAGCACGCCGTCGATGCGAAAGCGCACGGTGCCGTGCTCACGGCGCGGTTCGATATGGATATCGCTGGCGCGCTGCTGGAAAGCGTACTGGAACAGCCAGTCGACGATGTTGACGATGTGCGCGTCGTTGGCGTCCGGCTCCTGGTCGCTGGCGCCGAGGTTGAGCAGTTGTTCGAAATTGCCGAGGTTGCCGCCCTGGGCGTCGGCATTGCTGGCGCCGCTGACCGATTTGGCCAGCCGGAAAAACTCGACGCTGAAGCGCTGGATGTCGACCGGGTTGGCCACGACCCGTTTGATCGGCAGCTTCAATACGTGGGTCAGATCGGCTTCCCAACCGCTGACGTAGGGCTGAGCGCTGGCCACGGTGACCGAGTCGCGGTCCACGGCGACGGCGAGAATTTTGTGGCGCTGGGCGAAGGCATACGACATCAGCGGCGTGATCGCCGCGACATTGATTTTCAGCGGATCGATGCGCAAGTACGGCTGGCCGGCCTGCTGCGCCAGCCACAGGGTCAGGCTTTCCAGATCCAGATATTTGCCCGGACGGCTGAGGTCGTCGAGTTGCTGGCTGGCGATGAATTCCAGCGGATGCATCTGCCCGTGAGCCGCATGGCGACGGCGGGCATTGAGCGCCTGTTCCGCCGCGTCCTGGCAGATGAAGCCTTGGGCGACCAGTTCTCGCAACACATCGTTGAGGTCGAGCCAGCGGTCCTGAGTGACAAATTGAACGGACATGCGGCTTTCCTTTTTGAGCGTCATGCGCAAAAGGATAGTCGTGGCCCCGCTGACCGTTGGGCCACTACCCGACGAAGCCGTTGCCGGATTTGTCAGCCGGTAGCCTGGGCGGGCGCCTGCCAGGCCGCGTCGGCGTTGTGCAGGTCCACCGCGCAGACGCTGATCAGGTTGCGCAGTTTTTCCGCGATCACTTGCGCGCGGTGCCAGCTCAGGCCGCTCATGAGCAGATCGATCGACAGCAGATCGTCCTGGCGCTGGACGTTGACCTGCTCCGGAGTCAGAAACTGCAAGGCGAACAGATTCAGCACGCGCACCAGCAGATCCGGCTCGGCCTCGGCGAGGATTTGGTATTGCGCCAGGCAGTGGGCGTTGTTGACGTTCCAGACATCGGCGCGGGCAGGCGCGCTGTTCACGGCTTCAAGGTGCGGCATGGCGAATCTCCAGATCAGTGGAGAAATTTTTACATTCGGTGCGGGGTATTTCTTGGCTATGATCGGCCTTTATAGCGATTTGTCGAAACGGATAATTCGTTAAAGGCGATCTTGGAGGAATTGTTATGCACAGCGAGCTGGACGCTTACGACCGGAAGATCCTCGCCCTGCTGCAGGAAGACGCTTCGCTGTCGAGCGCGCAGATCGCCGAGCAGGTCGGCCTATCGCAATCGCCGTGCTGGCGGCGGATTCAGCGGATGAAGGAGGAGGGCATCATTCGCGGTCAGGTGACCTTGCTTGATCGCAAGAAGATCGGCCTGAACACGCAGATCTTTGCCGAGATCAAACTCAACGCTCACGGCCGCTCGAACTTCACCGAATTCACCGAGGCGATTCGCGGCTTTCCGGAAGTGCTGGAGTGTTATGTGCTGATGGGCGCGGTGGACTTCATGTTGCGCATTGTCGCGGCGGACATTGAGGCGTACGAGCGGTTCTTCTTCGAGAAGCTATCGCTGGTGCCGGGGATACAGGAAGTGAACTCGATCGTGGCGCTGTCGGAGATCAAGTCCACCACCAGCCTGCCGGTTTGAGGTAAGGCAGCTGGCCTCTTCGCGAGCAGGCTCGCTCCCACAGGAGATTGCATTCCAATGTGGGAGCGAGCCTGCTCGCGAAAGCGGTATTACATGCGCAGGAGGATTTTCCAGGCGCGGTTCTGGTACACCGCAATCGCCTGATGCTTGCGCGCATCGAGCAGTTCGTCAGTGATGGTCGGCTCGTTGGCCAGTTGCGCCAGTTTGTTCAGCTCACCGTACAGGCGATCCATTTCCGGAATGTCCAGCACGTTGCGCGCATGGTGCAACCAGACCTGAATGCGCTCGATACGCGGCAGTTGCTCGGCGAGATCTTCCGGCTGCTGCTGATAGCGCTGCAGCTGCAGAGCGGTGGCTTCTTCGCCCAACAGACGCGGCAACCAGCTGTGCAATTGCGCGTCACCCTGACGGTTGCCACGGGTGTTGCGGTCGGCGGTCCAGGTGCGGGCGAGCAGCCAGCGTGAAGCGTTCAGCGAGAACTGGCCCCAGCGCGGGTCTTCCAGCTCTTCAAGGAACTGCTCCGGCGCGGCCTTGCGCACGTCTTCGTCTTCGATGCCGACTTGCACCAGCGGGCGCCAGTCTTCCAGCAAGGCATCGAGGGCCGCGCGCAGGTCGTGGGTCGACTGACGCGGTGCGGCCTGGCCGAGGCTGCTGAGCAGGGCGCGCATTTCCGCAAGGTTCTCGACCCAGTCTTGCAGCAGGCGCCAGTGGCCGTTGAAACGATATTGCTCGGCCAGCCGCTGGCTGCTGCCGAGCAGATGCCAGCTCAGCGCGGCGAAGGCGTCGTCGAGGCGGGTTTCGCTGGTCAACTGCGGCGCCGGCAGGCTCAGCGAATAGCTGTTTGCATCGTGAAGACGATAGCCGCGCTCGGCCTTGCTGATATCGCACGGCATCAGCGCCAGGGTTTCGGCCAGTTCGGCAGCCAGTTCCAGCAGCGCGGCCGGCTCGCCTTCGCGCAGTTCCAGTTCCAGCTCGCAGATTTCTTCCTTCTGCTTGCCGACCACCACATGACCGAGGTCCAGGGCGGCTTCGATGACCACTTTGGTCTTGCCACGGCCCCAGGCGATTTCGGCGCGCTCGCGGACGAAATCGGTGGTGAAGATCGGCTTGAGGGTTTTCTTGTCCAGCTCGGCCAGTGCCTCGGGCCAGCATTCGCCGTCGAGTTTCTTTACGTCGAGCTTGGCTTTCGGCAGTTTCCAGTCGTACTCGTTACGCTCGGACAGACCGGCGACGCTTTGGCCACGGGTCTTGAGGGTCTGAATCACTTCGTCACCGTCCTTGCGCAGGCGCAGGGCGACTTTGGCCTGGGCGAGGTCGCGCTCGGGGGTGTCGAAGTACTGGTTCATCAACTCACGGCGTTCCCAGCCACTTTTGTTGCGTTTCTTCAGCAGCGGGTGCTCGCGCAGGGCAGCGAGGGTTTCGCGGCTGACGCGGAGTTTGATTTCAGTTTCTTTTTGCATGGCCGGAACATCCAGAATCGGGAGCGCAGCCGGGGGGATGGGTGGCTGCCAAGGCCGTGCAGTGTACAGGAGTCAAACTTCCTACGCCCTGCGGCGGTTTATTCCGCGCGCCGGATGGTTCTATAGTGGGCCTCAATCCGGGACCTGGAGTCAGTGATGCCATTGCCGTCCATGCAAGACCAGTTCGCCGCGCTGATTGCCGCGCCATCGGTCAGCTGTACTCAACCGAACCTGGACCAGTCCAACCGCGCCGTCATTGATTTGCTCGCTGGCTGGCTCGGTGACCTGGGTTTCAGCTGCGATATCCAGCAGGTCAGCCCCGGCAAATTCAATCTGCTTGCCAGTTTCGGCAGCGGCCCCGGTGGCCTGGTGCTGGCCGGGCACAGCGACACTGTGCCGTACGACGACGCGTTGTGGCAGACCGACCCGCTGAAGCTCACCGAAGTCGACGGTCGCTGGGTCGGACTGGGCAGCTGCGACATGAAGGGCTTTTTTGCGCTGATCATCGAAGCCGTGCGGCCGCTGCTTGATCAGCCGTTCAAGCAACCGCTGCTGATCCTCGCCACCTGCGACGAAGAAAGCTCGATGTCCGGCGCCCGAGCGCTGGCCGAGGCCGGGCAACCGTTGGGCCGCGCGGCGGTGATCGGCGAGCCGACCGGGCTCAAGCCGATTCGCATGCACAAAGGCATCATGATGGAGCGCATCGACATCCTCGGGCAGAGTGGCCACTCGTCTGATCCGCGTCTGGGCCACAGCGCCCTTGAAGCGATGCACGATGCCATCGGCGAATTGCGCGGTTTGCGCCTGTTGTGGCAGCGCGAATTCAGCAATCCACAATTCAGCGTGCCGCAACCGACGATGAACTTCGGTTGCATCCATGGTGGCGACAACCCCAATCGCATCTGCGGCCAATGCTCGCTGGAGTTTGACCTGCGGCCGCTGCCGGGCATGGACCCGAACCTGCTGCGCGCGGAAATCCTGCGCAAGCTCAACCCGGTAGCCGAGCGGCACAAGGTGAAGATCGACTACAAGCCGCTGTTCCCGGAAGTGCCGCCCTTCGAGCAGGCCGAGGACGCAGAATTGGTGCGTATCGCCGAAAAGCTCACCGGCCATCGCGCCGAAGCAGTGGCGTTTGGTACCGAAGCGCCTTATCTTCAGCGCCTCGGCTGCGAAACCATCGTCCTCGGCCCCGGTGACATTGCCTGTGCGCATCAACCCGGCGAGTACCTTGAAATGTCACGTTTGCAGCCTACCGTGCATCTGATCCGGCAGTTGATTGAACATTATTGCCTGACGACAGACGAACGATGACGGCCCTGTGTGGGAGCGAGCCTGCTCGCGAAAGCGTTTTGTCAGTCGCCATTGATGAACCTGATCCACCGCTTTCGCGAGCAGGCTCGCTCCCACAGGGTTAAATGTCTTGCATCAACCCGGTAAATTGCCTGCACCACAACCCGTATTCATGAGGAGAGCGCGCGTGTCGCCAAGCCTGTTCCGACGATAACCATCAGCCCGCTGTGCGTTTTTCGTTTCGCCCCTTTTTTCGGCTGCTCTTTATTACAGGCCCAGGTTCATGCCCGAATACGTCAATTGGCTCCGCCACGCGTCTCCTTACATCAATGCCCACCGCGATTGCACCTTCGTCGTCATGCTGCCCGGCGACGGCGTCGAGCATCCGAATTTCGGCAACATCGTCCACGATCTGGTCTTGCTGCACAGCCTCGGCGTGCGCCTGGTGCTGGTGCACGGTTCGCGCCCGCAGATCGAAACCCGCCTCGCCGCCCGTGGCCTGACCCCGCATTACCATCACGGCATGCGCATCACCGATGCCGCAACGCTGGAGTGTGTGATCGATGCGGTCGGCCAGTTGCGCATCGCTATCGAAGCGCGGCTGTCGATGGACATGGCCTCGTCGCCGATGCAGGGCTCGCGTCTGCGCGTGGCCAGCGGCAATCTCGTCACCGCGCGGCCGATCGGCGTGCTGGAAGGTGTCGACTATCACCACACCGGCGAAGTGCGTCGGGTCGATCGCAAGGGCATCAACCGCCTGCTCGACGAGCGCTCGATCGTGCTGCTGTCGCCGTTGGGCTATTCGCCGACCGGCGAGATCTTCAACCTCGCCTGTGAAGACGTCGCCACCCGCGCCGCGATCGATCTGGGCGCGGACAAGCTGCTGTTGTTCGGCGCCGAACTCGGCCTGATCGACGAGAACGGCAAACTGGTGCGCGAACTGCGCCCGCAACAAGTGCCAGCCCATTTGCAGCGTCTGGGCATGAGCAACTATCAAGCGGAGTTGCTCGATGCCGCCGCCGAAGCTTGCCGTGGCGGCGTGGCGCGCAGTCATATCGTCAGTTACGCCGAAGACGGCGCGCTGCTGACCGAGCTATTCACCCGTGACGGTGGCGGTACGCTGGTCGCGCAGGAGCAATTCGAAAGGGTGCGCGAGGCGGCGATTGAAGACGTCGGCGGCCTGCTCGACCTGATCAGTCCGCTGGAAGAGCAGGGCATTCTGGTGCGTCGCTCGCGGGAAGTACTGGAGCGCGAGATCGAACAGTTCAGCGTGGTTGAACGGGAAGGCATGATCATCGCCTGTGCGGCGCTGTATCAGATTGCCGATTCCGATGCTGGCGAGCTGGCGTGTCTGGCGGTGAATCCGGAGTACCGCCACGGCGGCCGCGGTGATGAGTTGCTCGAACGCATCGAAACCCGGGCGCGGGCGCAGGGTTTGAAAACCCTGTTCGTGCTTACCACCCGAACGGCGCACTGGTTCCGCGAGCGCGGGTTCGAGCCAAGCAGCGTAGAACGCCTGCCAGCAGCGCGGGCATCGCTGTACAACTATCAGCGCAACTCGAAGATCTTCGAAAAGACTCTCTGAACAACAGCGAGGTCTCCTGTGGCGAGGGGATTCATCCCCGCTGGGTCGCGTAGCGGCCCCCTGTGTTTTCACCTGGAAACGCAAGGGGACTGCTGCGCAGTCCAACGGGGATAAATCCCCTCACCACAGGGTTCTGCATTCAGTCAGTGATGAATTTAGCGCTGACGTACGGCGAGTAATCCGGCAGCACCGTCTCGACCTTGCCCTGTTCCTTCAAGAATTTTGCCGTTTCGGCAATGGCCTTCGCGGTGCCGCCGTCCAGCAGCGCCGTGGTTTGCTGCGCCTGCGCGTCGGGGAATGCCGACCCGGCCAGCAGTTCCGGTACATCCGCCGCATTGGCGCCGGTCAATTTGGCGATTTTCTGCACAGGCACCGAGTCCGCCGTCCAGCTGTCCTTGTGCGCGGCGTAATCAGCGAACGAGTCCAGGGTGACCCTGGCAAACTTGGCCACGACCTCGGGATGCTTCTCGGCAAAGTCCTTGCGCGCCACCCACACTTCGAAGGTCGGCGCGCCCCACTGGCCGACTTGGGCAGCATCGGTCAGGGTCTTGCCGGTCTTGCGGATCTCGCCCAGCGCTGGTGACCAGACAAACGCCCCGTCGATGTCGCCGCGCTTCCACGCGGCGGCGATCTCGGCCGGTTGCAGATTGACCACTTTGACTTGCGAAGTCGTCAGGCCCCAGTGCTTCAGCGCCCCAAGCAGACTGTAGTGCGAGGTCGACACGAACGGCGTGGCGATGGTTTTACCGATCAGATCCTGCGGCTTGTCGATGCCGCTGCCGTTGCGCACCACCAAGGCTTCGGCGGCATTGATCTGCGCCGAGACGATGAAAGCCACGATCGGTAAATTGCGCGAGGCAGCCGCTGCCAAGGGACTCGAGCCGAGGTTGCCGATCTGTACGTCGCCAGAAGCAATGGCTGTCACTACTTCCGGGCCGCTGTTGAAGCGTCGCCAGTCGATCTTTTCGCCGATGGTTTTTTCATAGACACCATCGGCCTGCGGCACTTTGCTCGGATCAATCCCGGTCTGGTAGCCGACCGTCAGACCGGCGGCATGTGCGGAAAAACAAAACAGTGCCGACACACAAACTGTAACAAATTGACTTGATAGTGCGCGTTTCGCCATGATGCGTCGCCTTTTCGATGGGGTTTGACGTGTTGGGAGTACGGCAAAGCTAATCGATCTAAAAAAAGGTCAACAAATACCATTTAGGAATGAGCTTAGGCGCCGATACGCTGTTTCCCGGCGTGGATGGCCATTAATGGGCCATATACCCGAATGGTATGAAAAAGAATGAATAAATTCTTTTTGGGATTATCAGGAAGTCTTTACGCTGCAGGGACCCAATCACTTGCGATTAGACGATGGTCGTAGACACACAAGGTTACGATTGACTTGGCAGTCACGGTCTGGCGCTAATCGCGAATCTTAGGATTCAGGGCAAATCGACCCCGAACCAGGAACACAAGAATTAGAACGAGAGGAGCGATACATGAACAAGTCCACCTTGGCCCTGGCTGTGGCCGTTGGGGTTATGGCGCAGCAGGCAGGCGCCGCCGGTTTCATCGAAGACAGCAAGGCTACTCTGGGTCTGCGCAACTTCTATATCAACACTGACAACCGTGACGGCGCTGGCGCCAACAAGAACGAAGAGTGGGGTCAAGGCTTCGATCTGCGTTTCATCTCCGGTTACACCCAAGGCACCGTAGGTTTCGGTCTCGACGCCATCGGCCTGCTCGGCATCCGTCTTGATTCGGGCGGCGGCACCAACGGCAACAGCGGCACCGCTTACGGCGGCACCGTGTTCCCGAGCGAGTCCAACGGTAAAGCCGTGGACAACTTCTCCAGCCTGGGTCTGACGGCCAAAGCCAAGATCTCCCAGACTGAATTGAAGCTCGGCACCCTGCAGCCGAAACTGCCAGTCATCGTCACCAACGACGGCCGCCTGCTGCCACAAACCTGGCAGGGCGGTCAGATCACTTCCGGCGAGATCAAGGACCTGACCCTGGTCGGTGGTCAGATCGAAGCGGTAAAAGGTCGTAACTCCAGCAACAACGAAAACTTGTCGATCGGCGGCGCCAACACCCGCGGCACGGCTTTCCGTGACAGCAACAAGTTCATCTACGCCGGTGGTGACTACAAGATCACCAAAGACCTGACTGCCCAGTACTACTACGGCAACCTGGAAGATTTCTACAAGCAGCACTTCCTCGGTCTGGTACACAACTGGTCGATCGGCCCGGGTGTGTTGAAGTCTGACCTGCGTTACTTCAACAGCTCCGACGACGGCAAGAATGGCACTGACTCGGCTTACTACAGCTCGGGTAACTACACCGGTTTCCGTAACGGCCGTGGTGAAGTCGACAACAACCTGTACAGCGGCCTGTTCCTGTACACCGTTGCCGGTCACACCTTCGGTGGCGGTTACCAGGTTTCCAACGGCAGCAGCGACTTCCCTTGGCTGAACCAGGGTGACGGTTCGTCGAACTACACCATCACCGATATGCAGATCCAGAAGTTCGGTCGTGCCGGTGAGAAAACCTGGCAGGCTCGCTACTCCTACGACTTCGCCAAGGTCGGCGTACCTGGCCTGACCGCCGGTGTGGTTTACCTGAAAGGTGACAGCATCGACACCGTGGGCACCAATGGTCGTGAGAGCGCGTCGAACCGCTCCGAGTGGGAACGCGACTTCACCATCGGTTACGTAGTACCGGAAGGCCCGTTCAAGAACGTCGGCCTGATGTGGAAAAACGCTGTATGGCGCACCGACCTGCCGAACACCCGTTCGCAGGATGAAAACCGCCTGATCGTCAGCTACTCGATCCCGCTGCTGTAATCACGCGGCTCGACACGCAGACAAAAAAAGCCCCGTCCGGCATCGCGCCGGACGGGGCTTTTGCGTTTCGAGTCAGGCTCACCCCCGTAAGCCCTTCTCGATTTCCCTCTTTGCTGCAACTCAAGGCCTTCTCGAACCTTGCGTTGGATGTTCGTCGCGATGCCGGTCGGTGTCCAATGAACAGATGTTTAATATTCATTAATGATCTAGATATCTAGTTATTTATTCTTTTTCACGCTGACCGATCACGAGCTACAGTTGTTGTCTCCCATCCCTCATCAGGAGCAGCACCATGAGCCTCAGACTCGGCGACATCGCCCCCGATTTCGAACAGGATTCCAGCGCCGGCAAGATTCGTTTCCACGAATGGCTGGGCGACAGCTGGGGCGTGCTGTTTTCCCATCCGGCGGATTTCACCCCGGTGTGCACCACCGAGCTGGGTTTCACCGCCAAGCTCAAGGATGAATTCAGCCAACGCGGCGTCAAGGCCATCGCGCTGTCGGTCGACCCGGTGGACTCGCACCACAAGTGGATCGAGGACATCAACGAAACCCAGAACACTATCGTCAACTTCCCGATCCTGGCCGATGCCGATCGCAAGGTCTCCGATCTCTACGACCTGATCCATCCGAACGCCAATGACACGTTGACCGTGCGTTCACTGTTCGTGATCGATCCGAACAAGAAGATCCGCTTGACCATCACCTACCCGGCGAGCACCGGGCGCAACTTCCACGAGATTCTGCGGGTGATCGACTCGCTGCAGCTCACCGACAACTACAAGGTCGCCACCCCGGCCAACTGGCAGGACGGTGAAGAGGTGGTGATCGTGCCGTCGCTCAAGGACGAAGACGAGATCAAGCAGCGCTTCCCGAAAGGCTATCGCGCGGTGAAGCCGTACCTGCGCCTGACGCCGCAGCCGAACAGATAAGTCAGTGAGATTTTGATCGTTCCCACGCTCTGCGTGGGAATGCCGCCCGTGACGCTCCGCGTCACAGTGGACGCGGAGCGTCCATGGATTCATTCCCACGCAGAGCGTGGGAACGATCTTCGTGTGACTACAACGCAGGGGAATTCGGCCGTTTCGACGGCCTTTTTTTTCGCCTGCATTCTGTCCGTCCGCATATCTCTTAAATGCATAACCAAATGAATAAATATGATTTATGGATATATAAATCAGCTGGTAAGGTCACTGCCATTGAAGCGAGATCGCAGCCTGCGAATCGCCTGTAACGCTTAAAGGAATCTGCAATGCTGGTCGTCTCACTCGGTGGCAGCCCCAGCCTGCGCTCCCGTTCTGGGGTGCTGCTGGAGCGCTCGCAACGCTGGTTGCAACAGCAAGGGGTGGAAGTGGTGAGTTATCAGGTACGGGATTTCCCGGCCGAGGATCTGCTCCACGCCCGCTTCGACAGCCCGAAGGTCCTCGACCTGCTGCAACAGATCGCAAACGCCGACGGCCTGCTGATCGCCACGCCGGTTTACAAGGCATCGTTTTCCGGGGCGCTGAAGACCCTGCTGGATCTGCTCCCCGAGCGTGCGTTGAATCACAAGGTCGTCTTGCCGATGGCCACCGGCGGCAGCATCGCCCACATGCTGGTGGTCGATTACGCCCTCAAGCCTGTGCTGTCGGCACTCAAAGCGCAGGAAATGCTTCAGGGCATTTTCGCCGAGGACAGCCAGATCGCTTACGGCGAAGGCAGTGCCACCGCGCAACTGGCGCCGGCCCTGGAGCAGCGTTTGCACGAGGCTCTGGACCAGTTCATCGGCGCCATGGCGCGCCGGCCGAAACCGCTGGAGCCGGGCCTGTTGAACGAACGTTTGTTGAGTGCTCGCTGGAGCATTTAAGCCTCACCGGAATTTGAAGTACTGGCCTTACTCGCCCGCCAACGGGCAAGCAGGTGCAGCCAAAACCCAACAGCAAAAAGGAGAGCGCTATGCGCACCGTATTTTTGCGTCGTGGTCTGGTCGCTCTGTTTGCTGCGGCTGTCACCTTCGGCGCCATCACTCAAGCTCAAGCCGAGACATTGCGGATCGGTTATCAGAAGTACGGCACGCTGGTGCTGCTCAAAGCCAAAGGCACGCTGGAAAAACGTCTGGCGGCGCAAGGTGTCGATGTGCAATGGACCGAGTTTCCCGGCGGCCCGCAACTGCTTGAAGGTCTCAATGTCGGCTCGATCGATTTCGGCGTGACCGGCGAAACCCCGCCGGTTTTCGCCCAGGCCGCTGGCGCGGATCTGCTCTACGTTGCCTACGAACCGCCAGCGCCGAACAGTGAAGCGATCCTCGTGGCGAAGGACTCGCCGATCAAATCGGTGGCCGACCTCAAGGGCAAGAAAGTTGCTCTGAATAAAGGCTCCAACGTGCACTACCTTTTGGTGCGTGCACTGGAAGACGCCGGCCTCAAGTACAGCGACATACAGACGGTATTCCTGCCGCCAGCAGATGCACGGGCCGCGTTCGAGCGTGGCAGTGTCGACGCCTGGGTCATCTGGGATCCGTACCAGGCCGCTGCCGAGAAACAACTGCAAGCGCACACCCTGCGTGACGGCAAAGGCATCGTCGACAACCACCAGTTCTATCTCGCGACCAAACCTTACGCGCAGAAAAATCCCGAGGTGATCAAGACCCTCGTCGAAGAAGTGCGCGCGGTGGGTGAATGGTCGAAAGCCAATCCCGAAGACGTGACCCAACAGGTCGCGCCGCTGCTGGGCCTGCCGGCGGACATCACCCTGACCTCGGTGAAACGCCAGGGTTACGGCGCGCTGTTCCTGACCCCGGAAGTGGTCGCCGCGCAACAGAAAATCGCCGACACGTTCTTCCAGCTCAAGCTTATTCCCAAGCCGTTGAGCATCAAGGATGTGATCTGGACCCCGCCGGCCGCTGTGGCCCAAAGCTCCCCAGCCCAGTAATTCGAATCCATAAGGAGACCACTCCATGAGCCTCAATATTTTCTGGTTCCTGCCTACTCACGGCGACGGCCATTACCTTGGCACCGCCGAAGGCGCCCGCGCGGTTGATCACGGTTATCTGCAACAGGTCGCCCAAGCGGCGGATCGTCTGGGGTTTGGCGGTGTGCTGATTCCCACCGGGCGTTCCTGCGAGGACTCATGGCTGGTCGCGGCCTCGCTGATTCCGGTCACCCAGCGTCTGAAATTCCTCGTCGCCCTGCGCCCCGGGATCATTTCCCCGACGGTCGCGGCGCGCCAGGCAGCCACGCTGGATCGTTTGTCGGGCGGCCGTGCGCTGTTCAATCTGGTCACCGGTGGCGACCCGGAAGAACTGGCCGGCGACGGGCTGTTCCTCAACCATGAAGAACGCTATCAAGCCTCGGTGGAATTCACCCGCATCTGGCGCCGTGTGCTGGAAGGCGAAACCGTCGATTACGACGGCGAGCACATCAGCGTGAAGGGCGCCAAGCTGCTCTATCCGCCGATCCAGCAACCGCGTCCGCCGCTGTATTTCGGTGGTTCTTCGGAAGCGGCGCAGGATCTGGCTGCCGAGCAAGTGGAAATGGTCCTGACCTGGGGCGAGCCGCCGGCCGCGGTGGCCGAGAAGATCGCACAAGTCCGGGCCAAAGCCGCCAAACTCGGCCGTACCGTGCGCTTCGGCATTCGTCTGCATGTGATCGTCCGTGAAACCAACGCCGAAGCCTGGCAGGCGGCGGACCGGCTGATCTCGCACCTGGACGACGACACCATCCAGCGTGCCCAGGCGTCGCTGGCGCGTTTTGACTCGGTCGGCCAGCAACGCATGGCCGCGCTGCACGGCGGCAGCCGCGACAACCTTGAAGTCAGCCCGAACCTCTGGGCCGGAGTGGGTCTGGTGCGCGGCGGTGCCGGTACCGCGCTGGTCGGCGATGGCCCGACCGTGGCAGCGCGGGTCAAGGAATATGCGGATCTGGGCATCGACACCTTCATCTTCTCCGGTTATCCACACCTCGAAGAATCGTATCGGGTGGCCGAGCTGCTGTTCCCGCACCTCGACGTCGAACGCCCGGAACTGCCGAAGAGCGCCGGTTATGTGAGCCCGTTCGGCGAGATGGTCGCGAACGACATCCTGCCCAAAGCCGCATCGCAGAGCTGAGGCGCGGCCATGAACAAATTTATCCACAGCCTCGCGCCTTGGGCGTTGCCGGTGTTGCTGCTGGCGGTGTGGCAGCTGTCGGTGTCGGCGGGCTGGTTGTCGACACGGATTCTGCCGGCACCGGTGGCGGTGATCGAGGCCGGCGTCAGTCTGGTACGCAGCGGCGAGATCTGGACGCACCTGGCGATCAGCGGCTGGCGCGCGGCACTCGGGTTTACCATCGGCGGCAGCATTGGCCTGGTGCTGGGTTTCATCACCGGCCTGTCAAAATGGGGCGAGCGCCTGCTCGACAGCTCGGTACAGATGATCCGCAACGTGCCGCATCTGGCGCTGATTCCGCTGGTGATCCTGTGGTTCGGCATTGACGAGTCGGCAAAGATTTTTCTTGTGGCGCTGGGCACGTTGTTCCCGATTTACCTGAACACGTATCACGGCATCCGCAACGTTGACCCGGCGTTGGTGGAGATGGCGCGCAGTTATGGCTTGAGCGGTTTCAGCCTGTTCTGGCAGGTGATTCTGCCGGGTGCGCTGCCGTCGATTCTGGTCGGCGTGCGCTTCGCCCTGGGCTTCATGTGGCTGACGCTGATCGTCGCTGAAACCATCTCGGCCAGCTCCGGCATCGGCTATCTGGCGATGAACGCTCGAGAGTTTTTGCAGACTGACGTGGTGGTGCTGGCGATTTTGCTTTATGCGGTGCTGGGCAAACTCGCCGACCTCGCCGCCCGTGGACTTGAGCGCGTGTGGTTGCGCTGGCATCCGGCCTATCAGGTTGCCAAAGGAGGTGCGGCATGACCGCTCAACAACCTCCACGCCTGTTGCGCGGGATTCCGCTGGCGGTGCGCAACCTGCAGAAAACCTTCGGCACGCGCCAAGTGCTGCGCGACATCGATCTGCACATTCCGGCGGGGCAGTTTGTCGCCGTGGTGGGGCGCAGCGGTTGTGGCAAGAGCACGTTCTTGCGCTTGCTCGCCGGCCTCGATCAACCCACTGGCGGCGACCTCCTCGCCGGCTCCGCAGCGCTCAGCCAGGCGCGCGACGATACGCGGCTGATGTTCCAGGAAGCGCGGCTGCTGCCGTGGAAAAGGATCATCGACAACGTCGGTCTCGGCCTCAAGGGCTACTGGCGCCAGCAAGCGCTGGATGCACTGGAAGCCGTGGGTCTGGCTGATCGCGCCAATGAATGGCCGGCGGCATTGTCCGGTGGCCAGAAGCAGCGCGTCGCGCTGGCCCGGGCGCTGATCCATCAACCGCGTCTGCTGCTGCTCGATGAGCCGCTCGGCGCGCTGGATGCGCTGACCCGAATCGAGATGCAGCAACTGATCGAACGGCTCTGGCAGCAACACGGTTTTACCGTGCTGCTGGTGACCCACGACGTCAGCGAAGCGGTGGCGATTGCCGATCGGGTGATCCTGATCGAGGACGGCGAAGTCGGCCTCGACCTGCACGTTGAACTGCCGCGCCCGCGGGTCCGTGGCTCGCATCGCCTCGCCGCACTGGAAACCGAAGTGCTCAACCGTGTTCTGTCCCTGCCCGGTGAACCGCCGGCGCCGGAACCCGTTTCACCCCTGCCTACGCAATTGCGTTGGGCGCAATGACGCAGCTGCAAGCTACAAGCTACAAGCTGCAAGTAGAAGCACTGCTTTTACTTGCCGCTTGTAGCTTGCCCCTTGCAGCTTATTTCGACCTCAGGAGAAATATCATGACTATCAAAGCCATCAACGTGCGCAACCAGTTCAAAGGCTCGATCAAGGAAATCGTTCTCGGTGACGTGCTGTCGGAAATCGACGTGCAGACCGCTTCGGGCATCGTTACTTCGGTGATCACTACCCGCTCGGTCAAGGAGTTGGAGTTGGTCGTGGGTAGCGAAGTGATCGCCTTTGTGAAATCCACCGAGGTGTCGATCGCCAAGTTGTAAGCCGGTGAACAAAAAACAACCCCGGAGGGTGTGTGCCCTGCGGGGTTTCTTGTGCCTGTCGCGGATTCGGCGGCGCGGCTTTCGCGAGCAGGCTCGCTCCCACAGGGGAACGCATTTCAAATGTGGGAGCGAGCCTGCTCGCGAAAGGGCCGGTGCATGCGCTAGAGATTTCTTTTGGGTAAATATGGCGGAAGGTACAACCCGATATAGGCATCAAACACCCGCATCCCTTCCTCGGCCATGCGCGAGGTGATCTGTCCGTGTTGCTGCACCGAACGTGCATACACCCGGTCGCCGAGTTCCATCGCCAGGGCAAACACATCGACATCGTCCGGCAGCCTCGGCAACTCGAAATGCTGGTCGAACAGCTTGTGCATCAGGTCGCCCAGTTCGAGGTCGTGCTGGCGGTCAGCCTGGGTCACTTCGGTCAGGCCGTGTTGCGCCAGGATCAATTGCCGTGCGGCCGCATCCTGGTCGTAAATCTCGAGCATGCGCTGTTCGACCAGTCGCGACAGATCACGCCAGTCGCGCAACGCATCGTGATCGATCGGCGCTTGCAGGCAGGCCCGGAAGGCTGCGTGGACATCGGCGGTCAGCGCTTCGAGCAGCGCCGGGACGCTGGCGAAGAAGTGATACACGGAGGAGGGCGGAATCTGCGCGCGCTCGGCGACGCTGTAGATCGACAGACTGGCCACGCCCTCGGCCGCCAGCAGCGTGCGTGCGGCATCGAGTATCGAATCGATCCGCGCCTGACTGCGGGCGCGGGGTTTGCGGACGGTGGCGGGACGCGTCATGGAAGTCTCCTGCGGGGCAGCGGGCATTGTACGAGGCGGTTCCTGTGTTGTCTTGTCGGCTGCTTTCGCGAGCAGGCTCGCTCCCACATGGATCTCCAGCGAATCCAGATCTTCACCCCGCACGACATCCCTGTGGGAGCGAGCCTGCTCGCGAACCGCCGCAGGCGGCCATAAAAAACGCCGTGGGCGCGAAGCCAACGGCGTTCCTTTGGACGCTATAGCCGCTTAAACGGTATGCAGATACCAGTTGTACTCAAGGTCGGAGATGGAGTGTTCGAACTCCTCCAGCTCGCTTTCCTTGCAAGCGACGAAGATATCGATGTACTTCGGATCGATGTACTTGGCCATCACCTCGCTGTCGTCCAGCTCGCGCAGGGCATCGCGCAAGTTGTTCGGCAGGCTCTGTTCGTTCTGTTCGTAGCTGTTGCCTTCGACAGGCGCGCCCGGTTCGATCTGGTTGACCAGGCCATGGTGCACGCCGGCCAGTACCGAAGCCATCAGCAGGTACGGGTTGGCGTCGGCGCCGGCCACACGGTGCTCGATACGTACGGCATCGGCAGAGCCGGTCGGTACGCGGATCGCCACGGTGCGGTTGTCCAGGCCCCAGCACGGCGAGTTCGGTACGTAGAACTGCGCGCCGAAGCGACGGTAGGAGTTGACGTTCGGGCAGAGGAAAGCCATCTGCGCCGGCAGGGTCTCGAGCACACCGCCGATCGCGTGACGCAGCGCGGCGTTCTGCTCGGGATCCTCGCTGGCAAAAATGTTTTTGCCGGCTTTGTCCAGAATCGAAATGTGTACGTGCAGACCATTGCCCGCCTGGCCCGGATACGGCTTGGCCATGAAGGTGGTGTCCATTTCATGGTCGTAGGCGATGTTCTTGATCAGACGCTTGAGCAGGACGGCGTAGTCGCAGGCCTTGATCGGGTCGGCGACGTGGTGCAGGTTCACTTCGAACTGCGCCGGGGCACTTTCCTTGACGATCGCATCGGCCGGGATGCCTTGCTCTTTGGCGCCTTCCAGAATGTCCTGGAGGCAATCGACGTATTCGTCGAGGTCATCGATCAGGTAGACCTGGGTCGAGTGCGGGCGTTTGCCGGAGATCGGCGAGCGTGGCGGCTGCGGACGGCCGTTCACGTTTTCCTGGTCGATCAGGTAGAACTCGAGTTCGAAGGCGGCGCAGATGGTCAGGCCGAGCTCGTCGAACTTGGTCACCACTTGGCGCAGCACTTCACGGGGATCGGCGAAGAACGGATCGCCTTCGAGTTCGTGCATGGTCATCAACAGCTGCGCGGTCGGGCGCTTCTGCCATGGCTCGTTGCACAGGGTATCGGGGATCGGATAGCAGATACGATCGGCGTCGCCGATGTCCAGGCCCAGACCGGTGCTTTCCACCGTGGAGCCGTTGATATCCAGGGCAAATAGAGAGGCCGGCAGGTTGATGCCTTTCTCGTAAACCTTGTGGAGGCTGGTGCGTTCAATGCGCTTGCCGCGCACCACACCATTCATATCCGCAATCAGAAGGTCAACGTACAGAACCTCAGGATGTTCCTTAAGGAACGCGTTCGCTTCGTTAAGCTGAACGGCACGCGGGGGTACCGACATGATGCAACACCTTTGTTGTTAAAAATATCAATCATTGATCTTTTCTGGTTTCAGTCAACCCGAACGGCCTGCCGAAGTCAAGCGAGGCCTTTTTTGCCCCGAAAAAGCGCTTGAGGGGCATTTATGGGGCACTTTGGGGCGTTTTTTCCAACCTTGAACGTTGCTCAGCTGCGGGCTTGAGCAGGCCGTGTTGTATTTTTTACGGGGGTGTTGTGTAAAAAAATGAACAAGGCTAAGCTCCGGTCAAACCCATAACAGCAATAATACCGGGGTGCTTCATGTCTCGCCTGCCGTTAATCGGCATCACCGACTGCTCGCAACAGTCCGGTCTGCATGCTCATCACATCAGTGGCGATCCATCCGTCCGTAGCGCAGCCAGCAAGGCGCGCAGCCTGTCGACGAGACTCTCGTCAGCATCCGGAAAAACGGCAGCGTCCGATATTCTGGACGTCGGACACAGCTTCCGCTTTATGGCGTCTCCTTCCACTATAGAACTCTTTCCCTCCCAAAGCCCGTGCCGCACTCAGCGTCGTGCCTGTGATTCTGCACGTTTGCAAAGTGCACGGGAAATGCAACGCCAGCGTCAAGGGCAGGTAAGCTCCTCTTTCATTGTCTATGCGCGGTGCCAGGCGTAAGCCGGCACTGCGCGAGCAAGCCCCCTTTAACGCGACGCCGCAAGCGTCAAAATTGCCTGACATTGCGTCAGGAGACTCAGCCCAGAGGCATTTATGAGTAACAACCTCGACCAGCTCACCGATTGGTTGAAAGACCGCAAGATCACAGAAGTCGAATGCATGATCGGCGATTTGACCGGGATCACCCGGGGCAAGATTTCGCCGACCAACAAGTTCATCGCCGAGAAAGGCATGCGTCTGCCGGAGAGCGTGCTGCTGCAGACCGTGACCGGCGACTACGTCGAAGACGACATCTATTACGAACTGCTCGACCCGGCCGACATCGACATGATCTGCCGTCCCGACCAGAACGCCGTGTACCTGGTGCCGTGGGCCATCGAGCCGACCGCGCAGGTGATCCACGACACCTACGACAAGCAAGGCAACCCGATCGAGCTGTCGCCGCGCAACGTCCTCAAGAAAGTCTTGAAGCTGTATGCCGACAAGGGCTGGCAGCCGATCGTCGCGCCGGAAATGGAGTTCTACCTGACCAAGCGCAGCGACGACCCCGACTATCCGTTGCAGCCGCCGATCGGCCGCTCGGGCCGTCCGGAAATCGGTCGACAGTCGTTCTCCATTGAAGCGGCGAACGAATTCGACCCGCTGTTCGAAGACGTCTACGACTGGTGCGAATTGCAGGAGCTGGACCTCGATACGCTGATCCACGAAGACGGCACGGCGCAGATGGAAATCAACTTCCGTCACGGTGACGCGCTGTCGCTGGCCGATCAGATTCTGGTGTTCAAGCGCACCATGCGCGAAGCCGCGCTCAAACACGATGTAGCGGCGACGTTCATGGCCAAGCCGATGACCGGCGAGCCGGGCAGCGCCATGCACCTGCACCAGAGCATCATCGACATTCAGACCGGCAAGAACGTCTTCTCCAATGAAGACGGGACGATGAGCCAACTGTTCCTGCACCACATCGGTGGTTTGCAGAAGCTGATCCCCGAGCTGTTGCCGCTGTTCGCGCCGAACGTCAACTCGTTTCGCCGCTTCCTCCCGGACACTTCGGCACCGGTGAACGTCGAGTGGGGCGAGGAGAACCGCACCGTTGGCTTGCGCGTGCCGGATGCCGGCCCGCAGAACCGTCGCGTGGAAAATCGCCTGCCGGGCGCCGACGCCAACCCATACCTGGCGATTGCCGCGAGCCTGCTCTGCGGTTACATCGGCATGGTCGAGGGCCTGAACCCGAGCGCGCCTGTGGTCGGCCGTGGATACGAGCGCCGCAACCTGCGCCTGCCGCTGACCATTGAGGACGCGCTGGAGCGCATGGAAAACAGCGCGACCATCGAGAAGTACCTCGGCAAGACCTTCATCACCGGCTACGTCGCGGTCAAGCGGGCCGAGCATGAAAACTTCAAGCGCGTGATCAGTTCCTGGGAGCGTGAGTACCTGCTCTTCGCCGTCTGATGCGCCGGGCGCGGCGGCCAGCCGTCGCGCCTTCACCGATAACAAGGAGAATTGGCATGACCAGCAACAACCCGCAAACCCGTGAGTGGCAAGCGCTGAGCAGCGATCACCACCTGGCCCCGTTCAGCGACTTCAAGCAACTGAAAGAGAAGGGCCCGCGGATCATCACCAACGCCAAGGGCGTTTATCTGTGGGACAGCGAAGGCAACAAGATCCTCGACGGCATGGCCGGCCTCTGGTGCGTGGCGATCGGTTACGGTCGCGATGAGCTGGCCGATGCCGCCGCCAAACAGATGCGCGAACTGCCTTACTACAACCTGTTCTTCCAGACCGCACACCCGCCGGCGCTGGAACTGGCCAAGGCGATTGCTGACGTGGCGCCGGAAGGCATGAACCACGTGTTCTTCACCGGTTCCGGCTCCGAAGGCAACGACACCATGCTGCGCATGGTCCGTCACTACTGGGCGATCAAGGGCCAGCCGAACAAGAAAGTCATCATCAGCCGCAAGAACGGTTATCACGGTTCTACCGTGGCCGGCGCGAGCCTCGGCGGCATGACTTATATGCACGAGCAGGGCGACCTGCCGATTCCGGGCATTGTCCACATCGCGCAGCCGTACTGGTTCGCCGAAGGCGGTGACATGTCACCGGAAGAGTTCGGCATCTGGGCGGCCAATCAGCTCGAAGAAAAGATTCTCGAAGTCGGCGTCGACAACGTCGGTGCCTTTATTGCCGAGCCGATCCAGGGTGCCGGCGGCGTGATCATTCCGCCTGATACCTACTGGCCGCGCATCAAGGAAATCCTCGCCAAGTACGACATCCTCTTTGTTGCCGACGAAGTGATCTGCGGCTTCGGCCGTACCGGTGAGTGGTTCGGTAGCGATTTCTACGACCTCAAGCCGCACATGATGACCATCGCCAAAGGCCTGACTTCCGGCTACATCCCGATGGGCGGGTTGATCGTGCGTGACTCGGTGGTGGCCGTGCTCAATGAAGGCGGCGATTTCAACCACGGCTTCACTTACTCCGGCCACCCGGTGGCCGCAGCGGTGGGCCTGGAAAACATCCGCATCCTGCGCGACGAAAAAATTATCGAGAACGCCCACAACGAAACGGCACCGTATTTGCAGAAACGTCTGCGCGAGCTGAACGATCACCCGTTGGTGGGTGAAGTTCGCGGCGTCGGTCTGCTGGGGGCGATCGAGCTGGTGCAGGACAAGGCCACGCGCAAGCGTTACGAGGGCAAGGGCGTGGGCATGATCTGCCGGCAGTTCTGCTTCGACAATGGCCTGATCATGCGCGCGGTAGGCGACACCATGATCATCGCGCCGCCGCTGGTGATCAGCAAAGCCGAGATCGATGAGTTGGTTACAAAGGCACGCAAGTGTCTGGACCTGACCCTCGGTGCGCTGCAGGCCTAGGTGCTAGGCTTTGGGCGGGGGAGCTGCGGCGCACTCGCTCAAAGCTGTCAGAAAGGCTGGTCTTTTGTTGAAAGACCGCCTCGGATCTTGCCAGACTAGCCGCGGTTCCAGTTGTCCGGGTTCGGCCGCTGAACAAAGTGGTTCAAAAAAGAAAAATTTGGAGCATGACGCATGAAGGCATTAGGTAAAAAGCTAGCTGGCAAGACTCTGCTCGCGCTGTCCATGGCGGGCATGATGGCGGGTGCGGTGCACGCGGACGACAAGGTACTGCACGTCTACAACTGGTCCGACTACATCGCGCCGGACACCGTGGCCAACTTCGAAAAAGCCACCGGGATCAAAGTCGTCTACGACGTCTTCGACAGTAACGAAACCCTGGAAGCCAAGCTGCTGGCCGGCAAGTCCGGTTACGACATCGTGGTGCCTTCCAACAATTTCCTCGCCAAGCAGATCAAGGCCGGCGTTTACCAGGAGCTGGACAAGTCCAAGCTGCCTAACTGGAAAAACCTCGACGAAGACCTGCTCAAGGCCGTTGGCGATGCCAGCGACCAAGGCAACAAACACGCCTTCCCGTACATGTGGGGCTCGATCGGCATCGGCTACAACCCGGCCAAGGTCAAGGCTGCGCTGGGTATCGACAAGATCGATTCGTGGGACGTGGTGTTCAAGCCTGAAAACATCGAGAAACTCAAAAGCTGCGGTGTGAGCTTCCTCGATGCTCCGACCGAAATGATTCCGGCGGCATTGCACTATCTGGGCAAGCCGACCAACAGCAAGGACAAGGCTGACCTGAAAGCCGCCGAAGACCTGTTCCTGAAGATCCGTCCTTCGGTCGCCTACTTCCACTCCTCCAAGTACATCTCCGACCTGGCCAACGGCAACATCTGCGTCGCCGTCGGTTACTCGGGTGACCTGGAGCAATCCAAGACCCGCGCTCAGGAAGCCGGTGACAAGGTCAAACTGGCCTACACCATTCCGAAAGAAGGCGCCGGTACTTTCTATGACATGGTCGCCATTCCCAAGGATGCCGAAAACGTCGAAGCCGCCTACAAGTTCATGAACTACCTGATGGAGCCGCAAGTGATGGCCGGCATCACCAACGCCGTGCGTTTCCCGAACGGCAACAAGGCGGCGACGCCTATGGTGGACAAGGACATCACCAGCGACCCGAGCATCTACCCGTCGGCTGAAGTGAAGAAACAGCTCTATGCGATCAGCGATCTGGACGCCGCCACACTGCGTCTGATCACCCGTAGCTGGACCAAGATCAAATCGGGCAAATAAGCCGGTTTGTTGCCACAACCACTGGCCGTCGTCGCTGCGACGGCGGCCAGCGGATAATTAAATGACAGAAAGTTTTGCTGGATCGGTTTTTCGAGGGTAAGTTGCGCGCCGGTTTTGTTGTCGGGCAGCCATGGCTGTCATGCAGCGCGGGGCAACTTGGGCCCAATCCATTTAGAGGACCTCCACTTGCCTGTATTTTCTTCTTTGCGCAAAGCCCTGCTGGCCGCTGCCGGCCTGACAATCGCTGTCGGAGCCCAGGCCGCCGGTACGGTGCATATTTATAACTGGTCCGATTACATCGGCGAATCGACCCTGGCCGACTTTGAGAAAGAGACCGGGATCAAACCGGTCTACGACGTTTTCGACTCCAACGAAACCCTGGAAGGCAAGCTGCTCGCCGGGCGTACCGGTTACGATGTGGTCGTGCCGTCGAACCACTTCCTCGGCAAGCAGATCAAGGCGGGCGCGTTCCAGAAGCTCGACAAGGCGCAGCTGCCGAATTATTCCAACCTCGACCCGGTGCTGCTCAAGCGCCTGGAGCAGAACGATCCCGGCAACCTCTACGCCGTCCCGTATCTGTGGGGCACCAACGGCATCGGCTACAACGTCGACAAGGTCAAAGCCGTGCTCGGTATCGACAAGATCGATTCCTGGGCCGTGCTGTTCGAGCCGGAAAACATCAAGAAGCTGCACAGCTGCGGTGTCGCGTTCCTCGATTCGGCTGATGAAATGATGCCGACCATGCTCAATTACCTGGGCCTGAACGCCAACAGCACCAACACCAAGGACTACGAAAAGGCCACCGCCAAGTTGCTCGCGGTGCGTCCATACGTGACCTATTTCCATTCCTCGAAGTACATCGGCGATCTGGCCAACGGCGACATCTGCGTGGCCATCGGTTTCTCCGGCGATATCTTCCAGGCGAAGAACCGTGCCGAGGAAGCCAAGAAGGGCGTCAACATCGCCTATTCGATTCCGAAAGAGGGCGGCGCGCTGTGGTTCGACATGCTGGCGATCCCCAAGGATTCGTCCAACGTCAAAGAGGCCCACGCCTTCATCAACTATTTGCTGAAACCTGAGGTGATCGCCCAGGTCAGTGATTACGTCGGTTACGCCAACCCCAACCCGGGTTCGGACAAGCTGATGGAACAATCCATTCGCACCGATGAAGCGGTTTACCCACCGCAAGCAGTCCTCGACAAGACCTACGTGTCGACCGAGTTGCCAGCCAATATTCAGCGTTTGATGACCCGCAGCTGGACCAAGGTCAAGTCGGGCAAATAACGCACAAACTATCCAGGGTTCGTCTTGCGGGGCGAACTGCTGCTTCTGTTGGGAGTTTCGTAAATGGCAGTTGCCTCCGGCGCCTACAAGAAAGCCCTCGAGGGCGACCAGACACCAAAACAGGTGCTGGTCAAAATCGACCGGGTCACGAAGAAGTTCGACGAGACGATTGCCGTGGACGACGTGTCCCTGGAAATCAAGAAGGGCGAGATCTTTGCCCTGCTCGGCGGTTCGGGATCGGGCAAATCCACCTTGCTACGGATGCTTGCAGGCTTCGAACGGCCCACGGAAGGGCGGATTTTCCTCGACGGCGTCGACATCACCGACATGCCGCCGTACGACCGTCCGATCAACATGATGTTTCAGTCCTACGCCTTGTTCCCGCACATGACCGTGGCGCAGAACATCGCCTTCGGCCTGCAACAGGACAAGATTCCCAAGGCCGAGATCGACGCCCGCGTGGCCGAGATGCTCAAGCTGGTGCAGATGAGCCAGTACGCCAAGCGCAAGCCGCATCAACTGTCCGGCGGCCAGCGTCAGCGCGTGGCCCTGGCCCGTTCGCTGGCCAAGCGCCCGAAGCTGCTGCTGCTCGACGAACCGATGGGCGCACTGGACAAGAAACTGCGTTCGCAGATGCAGCTGGAACTGGTGGAAATCATCGAGCGCGTCGGCGTGACCTGCGTGATGGTGACTCACGATCAGGAAGAGGCCATGACCATGGCCGAGCGCATCGCGATCATGCACCTGGGCTGGATCGCCCAGATCGGCAGTCCGATCGACATCTACGAAACCCCGACCAGCCGTCTGGTCTGCGAATTCATCGGCAACGTCAACATCTTCGAAGGTGAAGTGATCGACGACGCCGAAGGCCACGCGACCATCACGTGCAAGGACCTCGACCGGCAGATCTACGTCGGCCACGGCATCAGCACCTCGGTCCAGGACAAGTCGGTCACCTACGCGATTCGCCCGGAAAAACTGCTGGTCACCGCCGACATGCCGACCTGCGAGTACAACTGGTCGAGCGGCAAGGTCCACGACATCGCTTATCTGGGCGGGCACTCGGTGTTCTACGTCGAATTGCCGAGCGGCAAACTGGTGCAGTCGTTCGTCGCCAACGCCGAACGTCGCGGCGCGCGTCCGACCTGGGGCGATCAGGTCTACGTTTGGTGGGAAGACGATAGCGGCGTGGTACTTCGCTCATGAACATGCGCAAATTCAAACGCCGTATAAACCGAATCATCCCCAATGGCCGGCAAATGGTCATCGGGGTGCCGTTCATCTGGCTGTTCCTGTTCTTCATGCTGCCGTTCTTCATCGTTCTGAAGATCAGCTTTGCCGAAGCCGACGTGGCGATCCCGCCGTACACCGAGATCTACACCTACGCCGAACAGAAGCTGCAACTGCTGCTGAACCTCGGCAACTACGCGATGCTCGGCGACGACGAGCTGTACATCGCCGCCTACCTCGGCTCGCTGAAAATGGCCTTTATCAGCACCGTGCTCTGCCTGCTGATCGGTTACCCGATGGCCTATGCCATCGCCAGCGCGCGCAAAGAGCTGCAAACGGTGCTGGTGCTGCTGATCATGATGCCGACCTGGACGGCGATCCTGATCCGCGTCTATGCGTGGATGGGCATTCTCAGCAACAACGGTCTGCTCAACGGTTTCCTGATGAGCATGGGCCTGATCGACGAGCCGCTGCAGATCCTCAACACCAACCTCGCCGTGTACATCGGCGTGGTCTATTCGTACCTGCCGTTCATGATCCTGCCGCTGTACGCCAACCTGGTGAAGCACGATCAAAGCTTGCTGGAAGCAGCTTCCGACCTCGGTTCGAGCACCTTCAACAGCTTCTGGAAAATCACCATTCCGCTGTCCAAGAACGGGATCATTGCCGGCTGCATGCTGGTGTTCATTCCGGTGGTCGGCGAGTTCGTGATTCCGGAACTGCTCGGCGGCCCGGAAACCCTGATGATCGGTAAGGTGTTGTGGCAAGAGTTCTTCAACAACCGCGACTGGCCGGTGGCATCCGCGCTGGCGGTGGTGATGCTGGCGATCCTGATTGTGCCGATCATCCTGTTCAACCGCAGTCAGGCCAAGGAAATGGAGGGTAAAGAATGAAGCGCTTCCGTTTCTCCAGCCTGATGCTGGTAATGGGTCTGCTGTTCATCTATCTGCCGATGCTGATCCTGGTGATCTACTCGTTCAACGCCTCGAAACTGGTAACGGTGTGGGGCGGCTGGTCGATCAAGTGGTACGTCGGCCTGCTCGACAACTCGCAACTGATGGGCTCGGTGTTGCGCTCGCTGGAAATCGCCTGCTACACGGCGGTTGCCGCGGTGGCGCTGGGTACGCTGGCGGCATTCGTGCTCACGCGTATCACCCACTTCAAGGGTCGCACGCTGTTCGGCGGCCTGGTGACTGCGCCCTTGGTGATGCCGGAAGTGATCACCGGTCTGTCGCTGTTGCTGCTGTTCGTGGCCATGGCGCAGATGATCGGCTGGCCGCAGGAACGCGGCATCGTCACCATCTGGATCGCCCACACCACGTTCTGCGCGGCGTATGTGGCAGTCGTGGTGTCGGCGCGCTTGCGTGAGCTGGACCTGTCGATCGAAGAGGCGGCGATGGACCTGGGCGCGCGACCGTGGAAGGTGTTCTTCCTGATCACCATCCCGATGATCGCGCCGTCACTGGCGGCGGGCGGGATGATGTCGTTCGCGCTGTCGCTGGATGACCTGGTGCTGGCAAGCTTCGTGTCCGGCCCGGGTTCGACGACCCTGCCGATGGAAGTGTTCTCGGCCGTGCGCTTGGGCGTGAAGCCGGAAATCAACGCCGTGGCCAGTCTGATTCTGCTGGCGGTGTCGCTGGTGACCTTCCTCGTCTGGTTCTTCAGCCGCCGCGCCGAAGAAGCACGCAAGAAAGCCATCCAGCAGGCCATCGAAGAAAGCGCGGCTGATTCGTGGAAGCAACCGGACGCACGCCGCGCGCCTGCGCCACAGACTGTGTGAGCCGGCGGGTTGGTTTCATTCCCGAGGCCAACCCAAATCAAAATGTGGGAGCGGGCTTTTGTGGTGAGGGGATTTATCCCCGATGGACTGCGCAGCAGGCCTTTTTTTGGGGGTCGCTTCGCGACCCAACGGGGATAAATCCCCTCGCCACAGAGCCCAGTTCCAAATCTGGTTTTAAGCAGTCCAGGGAGACTGGCGGATGACCTCGACGAAATTCATCGGTTTGAACCCCGGCTCCTGATCCACCAGCACATCGGTCTTCACATTGCCAAACGTGGTCTGCGGTCGATGACGCAAGCCGTCGGCAAACGCGCAGATGATGCACTCCTTGAAACCCTCCCCACGCGGATGCGCATGCACCACGGCTTCGCGCTGCACGCTGCTGAACGCCGCGTAGTCCATGCCCAGCACGTCCATCTCCACCCCGGCCGTCACCAGCGCGACGGTCGGGCGCAGATGCCTGGGTACGCCCGGCGTGGTGTGCAATGCGATCGACAGCCAGACTTGCTCGATATCGTCGTCGCTCAGCCCGTACGGTGTGAGAAAGGCTGCGGCGGCATTTGCGCCGTCCACTTCAAAGCGCTCGTCATCGCTGCGATGACCTGCGACCAGACCAAGGTCGTGGAACATCGCGCCGACATACAGCAGCTCCGGGTTATAGGCCAGTTGCTGGCGCTCGCCGCTCAAGGCACCGAACAGAAACACCCGGCGCGAGTGGTGATAAAGCAGGTCGGATTCAATGTCGCGGATGTATTCGGTGGTGGCCCGGGCGAGGGCGCTATCAGGGATCTTGATGCCGGCGACGGTGCTGGTCATAACGGTTTCCTCGTCGAAAACGCCGTCGTGGCGCTGCTGGAGAAAGTCTGTTCCCGGCGCGCATAGCGAACAATCGAGGCATGGCTGCGATCCTTGCCAATCCACCTGCAAATCGTGCCAGGCTCGCTTGTCGGGTGTGGATTGGCTAGGGTGACCCGGGCAACAAGCCAGGCACGGCCCATGTGGGAGCGAGCCTGCTCGCGAAGGCGGTGTGTCATTCGACAGCTATGTTGCGTGTGACGGCCTCTTCGCGAGCAGGCTCGCTCCCACAGGCTTGTGTGTTTGTCACAGGTATTGAGGACATTTGAGTCATGAGCAAAGCCGTCGCCATTGTGGTGTTCCCCGGCGTGCAGTCACTGGACGTCAGCGGTCCCATGGACGTGTTCGCCGAAGCCAACCGCTTTCTTGCGCCGCAGGATCACTATCGGCTGGAAGTGATCGGCGTGGAGCACGGGGCGATGGCCTGTTCCAATGGACTCAGCCTGCATGCCCACCGCCATTTCAGCGAATCTACGCAGGCCTGTGACCTGCTGCTGGTCGCCGGTGGACCGCAATTGCCGTTCATGGATTTTGGCCCTACGTTCGATGCCTGGCTGCGTGAAGCCTGTGGCCGCGCCCGGCGTTTCGGCTCGATCTGCAATGGCGCGTTCATGCTCGCCCGCGCCGGTTTGCTTGAGGGGCGCACCGTCACCACGCACTGGAACGATGCCGAAGCTTTGGCGCAGTTGTGCCCGACCACGCGGGTCGAGGCGGATCGTCTGTATGTCGAGGACGGCGCGCTCTACACGTCGGCCGGGGTCACGGCGGGCATCGATCTGTCGCTGTACCTGCTGGCGCGCGACCACGGCGCCGAGGTGGCGCTGAGTGTGGCGAAACGGCTGGTGGTGTTCACCCAGCGCTCGGGCGGGCAATCGCAGTTCAGCCCGTTCCTCACGCCGCATGCCGAACCGACGTCAGCGGTGGCGCTGGTGCAGTTGTATGTGCTGGCCAATCTCACCGGCGACTTGACGATCGCCGATCTGGCCAATGCGGCGAACATGAGTGCGCGCAATTTCTCCCGGGTGTTCGCGCGGGAAGCGAAAGTGACCCCGGCGGAGTTTGTCGAACGGGCGCGGGTGGATGCGGCGCGGGTCATGCTGGAAAGCACCACGGCGCCGTTGAAGACCGTGGCGTATCAGTGCGGATTTCGTGATGCGCAGCATATGCGCAGTGTGTTCAATCGCAGATTAGGCGTGACGCCGCAGCAGTTTCGGCTGAATTTTGCCGTGAAGCTCTGACGTTTTGCGGCGTCGCTGATGGCCCTTTCGCGAGCAGGCTCGCTCCCACAGGAGAACGCATTTCAATGTGGGAGCGAGCCTGCTCGCGAAGGGGCCGGTCGAGACGGCATTAATCTATTGCGCAGCCCGCGCAGGCAACAGCTTCAACGTACTGCGCGTATTCGCCAGCACCTCTTCCTCGCTGAAATGCGCCTGCACATAAATCCCCTCCACATACGCCTCGGCCTGGTCGTCATAGTGACTGTCCAACGGTACGCCACTCTGGCCGACCGGGTTGATCGTCAAGCCATGCACCGGATCGGCAAAGTCCACCAGACGCCGGGTCGACGGTCCATAGGTCACCGGCCAAGGCGCCGGGCCGATCTTCGCCGAGAGGTTGTTCGGCACTTCATGACTGCCCGGCGCTGCGAACGGCCCGACGTTGAACAGGCGATCCAGCGGCTTCTGCTGCCCCAGTGGATGGCCGTGGGTCAGGGTGTGCGCCGCGCCCCACTGCCAACCGGCCACGTTGTCGCCGAGGGTCAGTTTCAGATGCTGCATGCTTGCCAACCACGCCGTGCGCACGACATCGGCGCGGGTTTCTTTGGCTGGCGTGCTGCGATTGTCCCACCACGGTGAATCAGCTTTCGCCGCCAGGCGTGGCAAGGCGGAATCGATTACCCGCGTCGACAGCAGTGTCTCGAAAAAGTCATTGCCCAACTCATCGCGCATCGCCGCGTCGGCAAGGTCGTAGAGGAACTGGTTGAACACCGTCGCGCTGACCGAATCCAGCGGATAGTCGCCGGGCCATTGCGCCAATTGCTCGACCAGTTTGCGTTGCGCCGGATCGCTCACCACTTCACGCAACACCGGCAGCAGCGGCGCCAACAGACGCGGTCCATAACTTGTCGCCGTGCCCAGTTGCAGTTTCTGGTTGGCCTCGTTGCTCCACTTCACCCGGTTGTCGCTGAGTTGACGATCGAGCCGCTGGCCGCGATCGGCAAGGTTGTAGTAACCGGGAATCTCCATGCCGGTCGGCGACACGGGCTGGAAGTTGGCCGAGACGATATAGCCCCGCGCCGGGTTCTCTTCCTGCGGGTTGGCGCTGAACGGGTAGTAACCGTCCTTGTCCGCCTGATTGGTGCTGCCATCGAGAATGAATTCCGGTTTCACCCCGGCCGGCCGCTTGGGCAGCAGCGCCGACGCCCACCAGGCGATATCACCTTTGGCGTTGGCGTAAATCAGATTCAGCCCCGGTGCCTGGACCTTGGCCGCAGCCGCGCGGGCCTTGGTCAGGGTGTCGGCACGGTTGAGCTGGTAGAAGCCTTCAAGGATCGGGTTCGGCGTTTCCAGAAAGGCCCACCACATGGCGATCGGTGTTTTCCCGGCAGCAGTGCCCAGCGCATCGTTGACGATCGGCCCGTGCGGGGACTGGCGCAGGGTTATCGTCACCGGCGCCTGTCCCTTCACATTGATCTGCTGCTCGCTCACGAGCAGGTCGGTCCACTGGCCGCGATACCAGACCTGATTGGGGTTGTCCGGGTTGACCTTCTCGGCGATCAGATCGAGATCGTCGTTCTGGAACATGGTCAGGCTCCAGCCGAAATCGAGGTTGTGCCCCAGAAACGCGAACGGCACCAGCGCCTGATGATGGCCGTACAACTCGAAACCCGGCGCCGACAGCTGCGCCTCGTACCACACCGACGGCACCGAGAAACGGATATGCGGATCGCCGGCCAGCAATGGCTTGCCGCTCTGGCTGCGGCTGCCGGCAATCACCCAGGCGTTGCTGCCCTCAAACTGCGGCAGGCCGTTGTCGAGCAGCGCCTGTTCGCTGAGGCGGGCGAGGGCGGTGAGGTCCTGCCAGTCGCCGGCGGCGAGGGCCGGCGCGTGCCGGGTGTGATCGGTAGCCAGAACGCCTTTGGCCTGCCAGTCCAGATCGAACACATTGAGATAATCGGCACCGAGCTGATCGCGCACGTAAGTCAGCAACGGCTCGGTGCGAAACGCGGCGGCAAAGCTGTAGGCCATGTAACCGGCGACGCTGATGCTGTCTTCTGCCGTGAACGGCCGCTTGGGGATGCCCAGCACGTCGAACTCGATCGGCGCGGCGTGGCTGTCCTGATATTGGTTGATGCCGTCCAGATAAGCTTGCAGGCCCTTCCACGCCGGCGACTGCCTGTCGAGGCTGGCGACGTAACTGGCCGCGCGCTCGCGGATGCGCAGGCTGCGAAACAGCTTATCGGTGTCGAGCAGCTTCGGCCCGAGCACTTCGGCCAGTTCACCGCGGGCGAGGCGGCGCATGGCTTCCATCTGGAACAACCGGTCCTGCGCGTGGACATATCCGAGGGCGCGATAGAGGTCGGTTTCGTTCTCGGCGCGGATATGCGGCACCCCGCGCTCGTCGTAGAGCACGGTCACCGAGCCTTGCAGATTGCGCAGCTCGACCTGGCCCTGGCGCGTTGGCTGCTTGCTGTAGATATAGCCGCCAACGGCGCAGAGCAGGACAACGATGAGCAGGGCAACAACGGTGAACGCACGCTTCATGGTGACTCCTTGTGCAGGCGGGCGGGCCGCCCATCGGGCTGCAAACATTTAGCACAGAGCATCTGTGCGCTGCAGCGCTGTCCTTGAAAAGTCCGGAATGCCTTACTTCGCGTCCGCCGGCCACGGGCAATAACACCCCACCGCCAGCGTATGCGTGGCATTGACCGGGCGATCCTCGGTCAGGGCATGCAGGATCGGTTCGATAAAGCTGTTGCTCGAGTTGCAGGCCAGGCCTTCGCTGTACGGGCCGAAGTAAGCAAGTTTGCCGCTGCGATCCCAGATCGCCACGGCGGGACTGGCGGGTATTTGTTCGGAGCCGGGCAGGACGATGATGGTTTTCAGGCTGGCGAGGGTGGCGGGCAACTGGCCGTGGCTGCCAGGCTTTTGCACGGCGAAGAACTCCACGCCGCGAGGACCGAACTGTTCGACCATCTCGCTCAGGTGCTGTTGATTGCCGACGTTGCATGGGCAAGCCGGGTCCCAGAAGTGCACCAGGCGAATATTGCCTGGCCCGGCGAGGTTGTCCGGCAAGCGCAGCGGGTCACCGGAAAACACCGCGGTGTGCTCGCTGAATGCACGCAGATAGCGGCCCTGAAACCAGTCATACGCCGCCCACAGCACCCCGGCGCAGATCAGCGCGAGCAGGCTGGCGAACAGTGCGGTGCGGTACGGCGAACGCATGGATTTGCTTCCTCAGAGGCGAGCTAGCTTGCCATGTCTGTCTCTACAGATGAATATCGCAGGCCGATAAAGTCCGTTTACCGCTCTGGAATGCCCGCATGCCTGATACTTTCGACCCCGATCATTTACGCGCGAGCCTCAAGCCGTTGGCCGAGTGGCAGCCGTTATCGGATGAGGCGAAGGCTTATCAGCGCTTCTACAAGACCGACTTCGTCGAGCGCGATGTGTGGCGCGGCATGGGTCGTTTCGAAGTCGATGGCTACGAGCTGGTCAGCCATTGCTGGTGGCCGGAGAAGGTCAAGGCGACGCTGTTTCTGCTCCACGGTTATTACGATCACATCGGCCTGTACCGGCATGTGATCGAGTGGGCGCTGGATCAGGATTTCGCCGTGATCGCCTGCGACTTGCCGGGGCATGGTCTGTCGAGCGGGCCGCGGGCGAGCATTCGCGATTTCGCCGAATATCAGCACATGCTGCAGGCGCTGTTTGCCGAAGCTCATTCGATCACGCTGCCGCAGCCGTGGCATTTGTGTGGGCAGAGCACCGGTGGCGCGATTGTCGTCGATCATCTGCTTAATCATGGCGAGAACAGTCCGGCGCAGGGGCAAGTGATTCTGCTGGCGCCATTGGTGCGACCAAGGGCGTGGGGCTGGTCGCAGTTGAGTTATTACCTGCTGCGGCCGTTTGTACGCGGTGTGGCGCGACGCTTCAGCGAGAACTCCAACGATCCGGATTTCCTGCCGTTTCTGCAGGCCGATCCGTTACAGCCAAGGCGTCTGCCGACGAAATGGGTGGGCGCGCTGTCGCGCTGGATCATTCGCGTCGAGCACGCGAAAAAAAGCCCGCGACGGCCGCTGATCATTCAGGGGCAGGCGGACATGACTGTCGATTGGCAGCACAATCTGCAGGTATTGAAATGGAAGTTCGACCGCCCGCAGATTCTGCTGTTGGCCGAGGCACGGCATCACCTGGCCAATGAGACGGCGGAGATGCGTGAGGAGTATTTCGAGTTCTTGAGCAAGCGGATCAGGGGCCGAAACCTTTAGCGCTTGTGAGGGCCTCTTCGCGAGCAGGCTCGCTCCCACAGGGGAGTTGGGCTGTTCACAAATTTTGTGTCCGCTGGAGACCCAATGTGGGAGCGAGCCTGCTCGCGAATGCGGTCTGTCAGGCAACGAAGATCACTGGCCTACCGCCAACCCCGCCCGAATCGCCGCCAGCGCCGCCTGGTAATAAGCCTTGCCCTCGGTCGACTCGGCAAACGTCGCAAACTCTTCCAGCTCTTCATCCGACAAATCGCGATAAACGTAGAGCAGCGTATTGTTCAGATCCGCGCCGATCTGATCCATCAGCCGCTGGCGCTGACCGTTCAACATGCCCTGTGCCTGACCGCCACCGAGCAATCCCGGGATCATCGAACTCAAACTGTCCGCCGCCACGCCGGCAATCGCCAGACTGACCTCGGCGCCAGCCTCACGGGCCGGCAGGGCCTGAGCGAGATGGCCGATGATCAGCAAACGACTGTCGCTCGCCTGCATTTTTGGCAGGCCCTGGGCATTTTTTGCCAGTTGATCGCGACGAGTCGCTAGCAACTCGGCGGCGACGATTTTCTTGCCCAGCGGCGACTGGAAGAAGGTCAGCGCCGGTTTCGGGTCGGCGAGTTTCTGCCGCAGTTGCGCTTCGGCGCGTTGATCCATGGCCTGTGCGGCGAAGCGCTGGTTGCTGTTGTTGACCAGTGCCTGAAACACCGCAGGCGGCAGGCTGTTCTGATAGCGCTGCTGGGCGGCGCTCAGGGCATCGTTGAAATGCGCGCGTTGTTCTGGCCAGCCGGCGACCTTGTACAACTGATCGTGGCCGTCCGCCCAGGCGGGCAATACGCAGAACATCAACAGTGAAAAAAGCAAACGGCGCATAGGGACTCCTGTCAGCAGCGGACTATTGTCCGTGCGGTGCCGGTACTTGTCGAGAATTCGTAGCAAGCCGCTGCGTGGCTCTGTCGGATTTGTTGCCGTCGGCATACTATGCGCGCCATGCCGATATCCTCTGAACACCCGCTGCTGTTACGCATTGTCGACGACCTCGCCGAACACGGCTGGTCGCAGCAGAACATCTTCCTGCCCGCCGATCTGACCCGGGCACTGGCGGCCGAGTGCCGTAAACGTGAAGCCGAAGGGGAGCTGGCGCCGGCGGCGGTCGGGCGCGGGCCGTTTTCGGAGATTCGCGAGGGCATTCGTGGCGATCACATTCAGTGGATCGACCCGGGCCAGGCCGAGGCCACTGATCGCTATCTGAGCCTGATGGACAGTCTGCGCGAGGCGCTCAATCGCGGTCTGTTTCTGGGCCTGGAAGATTTCGAATGCCATTTCGCCCTATACCCGCCCGGCGCGTTTTACCTCAAGCACGTCGACCGCTTTCGCGATGACGACCGGCGCATGGTGTCGGCGGTGATCTATCTCAATGACGCATGGCTGCCGGAGGACGGTGGCCAGTTGCGCATGTATCTGGGTGATGAGCGCGTGCATGACGTACAGCCTACCGGCGGCTGCCTGGTGGTGTTTCTCTCCGGCGAAGTACCCCACGAAGTATTGCCGGCCCATCGCGAGCGGCTGTCGTTGACCGGCTGGTTCCGTCGCCGTGGCAACGAGCCGTTCTGAACATGGAAAAAATCCTGGTCAGCCGCTGCCTGTTGGGCCATCGCGTGCGTTATGACGGTGGCGCGAGCGGGCCGTTTGATCTACTTGAGCAATGGATCGAAGAAGGACGCGTGGTGCCGTTGTGTCCGGAAGTGGCCGGTGGTTTGCCGACGCCGAGAGCGGCGGCGGAGATTCCCGGCGGGCAGGGCGGTGAGGTGCTCGATGGCACTGCTGCTGTCATCACCACCGAAGGCGAGAATGTCAGTGCGCAGTTTCTCGAGGGCGCGCGGCAAGCGCTGGAACTGGTGCAAAAGCACGGCATTCGCGTGGCGGTGCTCAAGGCCAACAGTCCGTCGTGCGGGAATCTGCTGACCTATGACGGTACGTTCAGTGGGGTCAAGGTGAAAGGCGAAGGGGTGACGGCGGCGTTGCTCAAGCGTCATGGGGTTCGGGTTTTCAGTGAGCTTGAACTACGGCAAGCCGCGCAAGCCCTGACCCGACTCGATTAAAAGCTTCATCGCAAATCCAGCTGTAGGAGCTGACGAGTGAAACGAGGCTGCGATCTTTTGATCTTCAAAATCAACATCAAAAGATCGCAGCCTGCGGCAGCTCCTACGGTTCGGTGAGCCACTTCTGCGACAACGCCGCCAATCGCCCATCCGCCTTGATCCTCTCCAGCGCACTCTTGAGGCTGGCCTGAAACGCCGGGTTGCCCTTCTGGAACGGAATCGCCAGCTCGACCGGCGCTGCCGCTTTCGGCTTCTCTTCGGTCAACGCCTGCACCAGCACCATCGGCCGCGGGGTCTCGTCCTTCTTCGCCAACAACTGCCCATCAACCTCGCCGTACGGCTCGCTGAAGTCGAAACGATCCTTGAGTTCGGGTGTCAGTGCTATGTGGTTGAGCGCGACGTCGTACTTGCCGCTTTCAACGCCCTGGAGCAGGTCGCCCTCGTCGGTGACGATGAAGTCGGCGCGCACATCCAGCTCCTGGGCCAGAAGTTGCCCAAGCTCGACCTCGAACCCCGTGAGGGTGTCGCCTTCCTTGTAATTGAAGGGCGGTGTATTAGCCTCAAGGGCTATGCGCAGCTCGCCACGGTCGTTGACGTCATCAATCAGTTCGGCGTGAACCAGAGGGCTCAGAAGGGGTAGCAGGCAGAACAGGCCAGGCAGCAGGCGCATGGTCACTCCTTTGAAATCATTATCGCGACGCTCTGATTCAGGCTCGCTTTGCTATGGTTGTCGAGTGCCTTCGACAACGAATGGTCATGAAGTTGTCATGACCGTGCGGATTTTACGGAAAAACTGGAGAAGAAAATGAAAAGCTTTATGTCACGTGCAGCGTTGGCCGGTGTGCTGATGGGTGTTTCGGTACTGGCCAGTGCGGCGACGCCGGCTCCGAAAGATGCTGAAGTGTTCATCGTTTCTCCCGAGGATGGGGCTACCGTCTCCCAGGAATTCAAGGTCAAGTTCGGCGTCAAGAACATCGCGCTGGCCCCGGCGGGGGACACCACCAAGAACACCGGCCACCACCATCTGCTGATCGACGTCGACGACTTGCCGGCCGAGGGCGCGCCGATCCCGACTGACGCCCACCACATGCATTTCGGCAAGGCGCAGACCGAAGCCACGATCAAACTGGCCCCGGGCAAGCACACCTTGCAACTGATCCTCGGCGACAGCGGCCACATGCCGTTCGACCCATCGATCGTTTCGGAAAAAATCACGGTTAACGTGAAATAAAAAAAGGGAGCCCTGCGGGGCTCCCTTTTTTCATTCAGCTTCGAGTGGCTACCTGCAAGCGGCAAGTAACGGCAAAGCGCTTTCACTTGCCGCTTGTAGCTGCTTTTAGAAAAGCACCCGACTACGGATAGTACCGTTGACGTGTTGCAGCTTCTCTTGCGCCAGCTCGGAATATTCGGCGTCTACGTCGATCACCACATAGCCGACTTTCTCGTTGGTCTGCAGGAACTGACCGGAAATGTTGATGCCGTTTTCGGCAAAGACCTTGTTGATCTCGCTCATCACACCCGGGATGTTTTCGTGGATGTGCAGCAGGCGGTGCTTGCCAGGGTGAGCCGGCAGGGCCACTTCCGGGAAGTTCACCGACGACACCGAGGTACCGTTGTCGCTGTACTTGACCAGTTTCTCTGCCACTTCCAGACCGATGTTGGCTTGCGCTTCGGCGGTCGAGCCACCGATGTGCGGGGTCAGGATCACGTTGTCGAGGCCACGCAACGGGCTTTCGAACTCTTCGTCGTTGGAGCGTGGTTCCACCGGGAACACGTCGATGGCTGCGCCGATCAGGTGCTTGTCCTTGATCGCGTCCGCCAGGGCGTCGAGCTCGACCACGGTGCCGCGTGCAGCGTTGATCAGGATGCCGCCCTTCTTGATGGCGCGGATTTCCTTCTCGCCGATCATCCACTGGGTCGCCGCGGTTTCCGGAACGTGCAGGGTGACGATGTCGGACATGCCCAGCAGCTCATGCAGATTGCCGACCTGGGTAGCGTTGCCCAGTGGCAACTTGGTCACGGTGTCATAGAAGAACACCTGCATGCCCAGGCCTTCCGCCAGAACCGACAACTGCGTGCCGATCGAGCCGTAGCCGACGATGCCGAGCTTCTTGCCACGGATCTCGAACGAGTTGGCCGCGGATTTGATCCAGCCGCCACGGTGGCAGGAAGCGTTTTTCTCAGGGATGCCGCGCAGCAGCAGGATCGCTTCGGCCAGTACCAGTTCCGCTACGGAACGAGTGTTGGAGTACGGCGCGTTGAACACGGCGATACCGCGCTCGCGGGCCGCACTGAGGTCAACCTGGTTGGTGCCGATGCAGAAACAGCCGACCGCGACCAGTTTCTTCGCGTGATCGAAGATCTCTTCGGTCAGTTGCGTGCGCGAGCGAATGCCGATGAAGTGAGCGTCAGCGATCTTTTCCTTTAGCTGGGCTTCCGGCAAGGAACCAGTCAGGTATTCAATGCTGGTGTAGCCCGCCGCCTTGAGGACGTCGACAGCCGATTGGTGGACGCCTTCGAGAAGAAGGAACTTGATCTTGCTCTTATCGAGAGAAGTCTTGCTCATCTGCGTAAACCTGTATCCCGGAGAAAAATGGCAGGGAGGGAGCAGCCTGGAGCTGACCCGCACGGCAACAAAGCCGTCACCGCGGATCTGGCCTTGGGCACTGTCCTGCGGGGTCGGTATGCTAGCATAGCCACCCCGCTAAACACTCATTCCTGCGACGTGAAGCGTTCTCAGGATGACCATGAATTGTTCGAGAGTTCTGTCGATGACCAATCCTGCGCTGATTGATGAACTGAAGACCCTGGTTGAGCCCGGCAAAGTCCTCACCGACGCCGACTCCCTGAATGCTTACGGCAAGGATTGGACCAAGCACTTCGCCCCGGCGCCGAGCGCTATCGTGTTTCCCAAGACCATCGAGCAAGTGCAGGCCGTGGTGCGTTGGGCCAACACCCACAAGGTTGCGCTGGTGCCGTCCGGCGGGCGCACCGGGTTGTCCGCCGCTGCGGTGGCGGCCAATGGCGAAGTGGTGGTGTCGTTCGATTACATGAACCAGATTCTCGACGTCAACCTCACCGACCGCACCGCCGTGTGCCAGCCAGGTGTGGTCACTGAGCATCTGCAGAACGTCGCTGAAGAAAACGGCCTGTACTACCCGGTCGACTTCGCCTCGGCGGGTTCCAGCCAGATTGGCGGCAACATCGGCACCAATGCCGGCGGGATCAAAGTGATTCGCTACGGCATGACGCGCAATTGGGTCGCCGGCATGAAGGTCGTTACCGGCAAGGGCGACGTGCTCGAACTGAACAAGGACCTGATCAAGAACGCCACCGGTTATGACCTGCGTCAGCTGTTCATTGGCGCCGAAGGCACCCTCGGTTTCGTCGTCGAAGCAACCATGCGCCTTGATCGCGCACCGAAAAACCTCACCGCCATGGTCCTCGGCACCGCCGATTTCGATTCGATCATGCCGGTGCTGCACGCCTTCCAGGGCAAGCTCGACCTGACCGCGTTCGAATTCTTCTCCGACAAGGCCCTGGCCAAGGTCATGGGCCGGGGCGACGTGCCGGCGCCGTTCGAAACCGACTGCCCGTTCTACGCCCTGCTGGAATTCGAAGCGACCACTGAAGAAGTGGCCAACAGCGCGCTGGAAACCTTCGAACACTGTGTCGAACAAGGCTGGGTACTCGACGGCGTGATGAGCCAGAGCGAAACCCAACTGCATAATCTGTGGAAGCTGCGCGAGTACATCTCCGAAACCATCTCCCACTGGACGCCGTACAAGAACGACATCTCGGTGACCGTTTCCAGGGTGCCGGCGTTCCTGCGCGAAATCGACGCGATCGTCGGTGAGCACTATCCGGATTTCGAAATCGTCTGGTTCGGCCACATCGGCGACGGCAATCTGCACCTGAACATCCTCAAGCCGGAAAACCTGAGCAAGGACGAGTTCTTTGCCAAGTGCGCCACCGTCAACAAGTGGGTGTTCGAAACCGTCGAGAAGTACAACGGCTCGATCTCGGCCGAACATGGCGTGGGCATGACCAAGCGTGATTACCTGACCTACAGCCGCTCGCCGGCCGAGATCGAGTACATGAAAGCGGTCAAGGCAGTGTTCGACCCGAACGGCATCATGAACCCGGGGAAGATTTTCCCGGTGTGATCGGTAATCTCTGTTGAATCAATGAAGGCAGGAGTCGGTAAATGAGCTATCAGCACCAGTACGTCGACGGCACGCGCATTCACTTCCCGATCGGGAAAGTCGTGTGCATTGGCCGCAATTACGCCGAACACGCCAAGGAACTGGATAACCCGGTGCCGACCGAGCCGCTGCTGTTCATCAAGCCGGGCAGTTGCGTGGTGCCGCTGGAAGGCGGTTTCAGCATTCCGACCGAGCGCGGTTCGGTGCACTACGAAGCGGAAATCGCCGTATTGATCGGCAAGCCGTTGTCGACCAAGCCGAGCCGTGAAGAAGTCCTCGATGCGATCTCCGGCTTCGCCCCGGCGCTGGACCTGACCCTGCGCGACAAGCAGGCCGAGCTGAAAGCCAAGGGCCTGCCATGGGAAATCGCCAAGTCGTTCGATGGCGCGGCGGTGATCGCCCCCTTCGTGGTCGGCAGCACCTTCGCTGACCTGACCGATATCGGCATCCGCCTGACCATCAACGGCGAAGTGCGCCAGGACGGCAACAGCAGCGCGATGCTCAACCCGATCGTGCCGATGATCCAGCACATGGCCGGCTGCTTCTCGCTGCAGGCCGGTGACGTGATCCTCACCGGTACGCCAGTGGGCGTCGGCCCGCTGAACGTCGGCGATGAGATCGTCCTCGAACTGCCGGGAGCGAGCAGCTTCAGCAGCAGCGTGCGCTAACCGCAGAACCCCTTGTAGGGGGTGAGCTTTGTGGTGAGGGGATTTATCCCCGGTGGCGCGCGAAGCGGGCCCCTCTTGATCTTAAAGAGGGGCCTGCTGCGCAGTCCAACGGGGATGAATCCCCTCGCCACAAGGGCCATTCCATATCTGTAATGTGTTGCTGCTGGCAAAATGCACACGGCAATCCCGCCATTTCCCGTTTTTTTCACATCCTCTCTGGATAATTTCCGCGATTCTGGCGTCTCAGCCGGCCTCTTTGTGCTATTACCCTTGGCCTGAATTAACGGAACGCATCCCTCGATGGCATCTCCAACTCAGCAGAAACCCTCCCTCCGATCCCGCTTCGTCCTGCGCTGGTATGTCTGGCTGTTGCTGGTCATCGCGGCAGCCTATGGGCTGGCGTTCGCCATGCACTGGGATGATCGCGGCGTGCTGTGGGTGCTGGAGCGTTTCGAGAGCAAGGCCGAGCAGAAGGAGAGTGTGTGGCTGCCCGATTATCAGGTGGTGATTGATGCCAAGCCGCTGCCGGGCATGGAAAAGGACGAAGCTTCCGACCTGGCTTACAACCCGCAGACCAAAACCCTGTTTTCGGTGATGGGCAAAAATCCGTTCCTCGCTGAGCTGACACTGCAGGGCGATGTCCTGCGCAAGATGCCGCTGGTGGGCTGGAGCAATCCGGAAGGCCTGACGGTCATGGAAAACGGCCTGCTGGCGATCGTTGATGAACGTCAGCACACACTGTCGATCGTCAAGGTCGACGCCGGTACACGCGAGCTGAACATGGCCGACTTTCCGAAGTACGACCTCGGGCCGTCGAAAGACCAGAACAAAGCCTTTGAAGCCATCACGTGGGATCCGCGTAATCGACAGCTGGTGTTGGGGGAAGAACGCCCGCCAGCGCTGTTCACCTGGAAGAGCGACGGCAGCCAGACACTGACCGGCGACAAGCAGAAGCTGGCCAGTGACGAGCTCGATATTCGCAACCTCTCAGCGCTGGCGGTCGACCCACGCACTGGCCATCTGCTGGTGCTGTCAGCCGATTCGCACCTTCTACTGGAACTGGACGAGAGCGGCGAGCAGGTCAGCTTCATGACCCTGCTCGGCAATTTCAACGGTTTGAAAGACACCATTCCCCGCGCCGAAGGGGTGACGATGGACGAGGACGGCACGCTGTACATGGTCAGCGAACCGAACCTGTTCTACCGCTTCGAAAAACACCGGTAATTTTCCCTACGACAATCGCGGAATTGTGCGGTTGTAGTGGCAGGCAAGTGGCCATTAAGCTTCAGTTCAGACAGGCGTGATATTTCATCGGCCTGTTTTGAATCCGAGCCCCCCCAATGCGTCGACTTGCCCGTCCCAAACCGCTGATTCTTGTCCTGTTGATGATTGCCCTGATCACGTTGCTCGCGCTCGGCCAATACCTGCGCCTGTTCGAGCGCGCCTGGTTCAACCTGCACACGCTGTGGCAGCCGTTGAGCAGCGAGGCGATTGGCCTGGATCAATATCGGGTGACCATCGAAGCGCGGCCGATTGAGGGGCTCGACGATGACGTTTCGGCGCTGACCTACGATCCGGTGCGCAAAAGCCTGTTCACCGTGACCAACAAGAATTCCGAACTGATCGAACTGTCGCTGGAAGGCAAGATCCTGCGGCGCATTGCCCTGGTCGGGTTCGGCGATCCGGAAGCGGTCGAGTACATCAGTGCCGACACTTACGTGATCACCGACGAGCGCCAGCAACGCCTGATCAAGATCCACCTTGAAGCCGACACCACTTTCCTCGATGCCGAAGACGCCGAGCAGATGACTCTCGGTGTGCACATGGCCAGCAACAAGGGTTTCGAGGGGCTGGCTTACGACTCGGTGGGCAAGCGGCTGTTCGTGGCGAAAGAACGCGACCCGATGCTGATTTACGAAGTCCACGGTTTCCCGCATTTCAAACCCGACAAGACCTACGCCGTGCACGTGATCAACAACCCCAAGCGCGATGCCGGGATGTTCGTGCGTGATCTGTCGAGTCTGCAGTACGACGAACGCAGCGGGCACTTGCTGGCACTGTCGGACGAGTCGCGGTTGATTATCGAGCTGGATGTCGACGGCCGTCCGTTGAGCACCATGTCGATCAGCGGTGGGCGCCAGGGGTTACAGAAAACCGTGCCGCAGGCCGAGGGAATTGCGATGGATGATGACGGCACGTTGTACCTGGTGAGCGAGCCGAATCTGTTTTACGTCTTCAAAAAGCCCACGCAAAACTGACCAACACCCCAAAACCTTTGTAGGAGTGAGCCTGCTCGCGATAGCGGTCCGTCAGTTGATATTGATGGTGACTGACAGACCGCTATCGCGAGCAGGCTCACTCCCACAGGGGGATTTCAGTGCCTGAAGAGTATTTACTCAGCCTTCAGCGTCTTCACGCCTTCGCTGGTGCCCAGCAACAACAGATCCGCCGGGCGCGCGGCGAACAGGCCGTTGGTGACCACGCCGACGATGGCATTGATCTGCGCTTCCAGCTCCACCGGGTTGGTGATCTGCAAGTTGAACACGTCGAGGATGATGTTGCCGTTGTCGGTCAGCACGCCTTCGCGGTACACCGGGTCGCCGCCCAGCTTTACCAGTTGGCGGGCTACGTGGCTGCGGGCCATCGGGATTACTTCCACCGGCAGCGGGAACTCGCCGAGTACCGGCACCAGTTTGCTGGCGTCGGCGATGCAGATGAAAGTCTTGGCCACGGCGGCGACAATCTTCTCGCGGGTCAGGGCCGCGCCGCCGCCCTTGATCAGGTTCAGGTGCGCGTCGCTCTCATCGGCGCCGTCGATGTAGAACTCCAGGTCGCTGACGGTGTTCAGCTCATACACCGGAATCCCGTGGCCCTTGAGGCGCGCGGCGGTGGCTTCGGAGCTGGCGACCGCGCCATCGAACGCGCCCTTGTGCTGGGCCAGGGCGTCGATGAAGCAGTTGGCGGTGGAGCCGGTGCCGACGCCGACGATGCTCTTGTCGTCGAGTTTCGGCAGGATGAAGTCGACGGCGGCCTGGGCCACGGCCTGTTTGAGTTGATCCTGGGTCATGCGGGCTCCGAAGCGGGCAAGGGGTGGGCAGAAGGCCGGCATTATAGGCCTCGCGGTGGTACGGGGGGAAACAAGCTGTGGCGAGGGGATTTATCCCCGTTCGGCGACGCAGTCGTCGTAAAACCCAGGAACGCGGTGTGACTGAAAAAAAGCAGGGGAGCGCTTCGCACTCCAACGGGGATAAATCCCCTCGCCACAACGGTGCTCACTCAAGAATGGGTTGCCAGACCTTAAAACCACCTGTTTAGTGTGGTCGCCTCGGCAAAAGGCGGGTTAGACTCGCTGGTCCCGCCCAATCGCCAGTGATGCTTTCCGATGCTCGAACAGTACGTCAAAAAGATCCTCACCTCGCGCGTTTATGACGTTGCCGTAGAAACCCCGCTGCAGAACGCTCGCCAGCTCTCCGAGCGGCTGGGCAACGACATCTGGCTCAAGCGCGAAGACTTGCAGCCGGTGTTCTCGTTCAAGATTCGCGGTGCCTACAACAAACTCACCCAACTGACTGACGAGGAGCGCGCCCGTGGCGTGGTCACCGCGTCGGCGGGCAATCATGCGCAGGGTCTGGCTCTGGCGGCGAAAGTGTTGGGCGTCAAAGCCACCATCGTCATGCCCAAGACGACCCCGGAAATCAAAGTCGAAGGCGTGCGTTCGCGCGGCGGCAAAGTGGTGCTGCACGGTGACTCGTTCCCGGAAGCGCTGGCCTACTCGCTGAAACTGGTCGATGAAAAAGGCTACGTCTACATCCACCCGTACGACGATCCGCACACCATTGCCGGGCAGGGCACCGTGGCCATGGAAATCCTCCGTCAGCACCCGCAGCCGCTGGACGCGATTTTCGTCCCGGTCGGCGGTGGCGGGCTGATCGCCGGTATTGCGGCGTACGTGAAATACCTGCGGCCGGACATCAAGGTGATTGGCGTCGAGCCGGACGATTCCAACTGCCTGCAAGCCGCGATGGCGGCGGGCGAGCGCGTGGTTCTGCCGACCGTGGGCATCTTCGCCGACGGCGTGGCGGTGGCGCAGATCGGCCAGTACACCTTCGAGATCTGCAAGGATTACGTCGATGAAGTGATCACTGTCAGCACCGACGAAATCTGCGCGGCGATCAAGGATATCTACGACGATACCCGCTCGATCACTGAACCTGCCGGTGCGCTGGGCGTGGCAGGGATCAAGAAATACGTCGAGCAGCGTGGCGTCAGCGGCCAGACCTTCGTCGCCATCGACTCCGGCGCCAACGTCAACTTCGACCGCCTGCGCCACGTCGCCGAGCGCGCCGAACTGGGCGAAGGTCGCGAGGCGATCATCGCCGTGACCATTCCGGAAAAGGCCGGCAGCTTCAAAGCGTTCTGCGAAGCCATCGGCAAGCGCCAGATCACCGAATTCAACTACCGCTACAACACCGGCAGCGAAGCGCACATCTTCGTCGGCGTGCAGACCCACCCGGACAACGATCCGCGCAGCGCCTTGCTGGCGAGCCTGACCGAGCAGGGTTTCCCGGTCATCGACCTGACCGACAACGAACTGGCCAAGCTGCACATCCGCCACATGGTCGGCGGCCGCGCGGCGCAGGTGGTCGATGAAGTGGTGCTGCGTTTCGAATTCCCGGAGCGTCCGGGCGCGCTGTTCAACTTCCTCAACAAGCTCGGCGGGCGCTGGAATATCTCGATGTTCCACTACCGCAACCACGGCGCGGCGGACGGCCGTGTGGTTGCCGGCCTGCAAGTGCCCCATGACGAGCGTCATCTGGTGCCGGCGGCACTGGCGGAAATCGGCTACCCGTATTGGGATGAAAGCGACAACCCGGCCTATCAGCTGTTTCTTGGCTGAGCGGCTACGCTGATGGGCATGGATCTACGGAAGAGAATGACATGGAAACCCTGACCACTCTGAAAGTCCTCCACGTCGCGGCGACCGTGGTCATCCTCGCGAGCGGGCTGGGGCTCGCCGCCCTGACCTGGCGTAATCGCAGCGAAGGGCCGGCCAGTACGATGCGCCGTCCGTGGCTGTTCATCTGGTGCCTGATGCTGATCGGCATGCTCAGCATGCCTTTCACCGGCTGGTGGCTGGTGCATCTGGTTGGCTGGCCATTGGGCCAATTGTGGATTCTGGGGTCCAGCGTGATCTATGCCGTGGCCACATTCAGTGCGGTCTGGCTGCTGGTCCGGCTGGATCGGCTTTGGACCAGCGGGGTGGGCAACCGCGCATTCAATCTGGCCCTGGCGATTGTCAGCGGCGTCGGGTTTGTCGCCATAGCGGCGTTGATGGGGGCCAAGCCGGTTTAAGGCTGGAGACCGGGGCGCCCCTATCGCTGGCAAGCCAGCTCCCACAAGGATTTTCAGTGAACACAGATTGTGTGACCACCCGAAAAACCTGTGGGAGCTGGCTTGCCAGCGATGGCCATTTCAGCCGCGCAGACTGATCACCGGCCAGCCCCGCTTCTCGGCCTCGGCACGCAAATTCGGGTCAGGATCAACCGCCACTGGATTCGCCACCTGCTCCAGCAACGGCAGATCATTCATCGAGTCGCTATAGAAATAGCTGTCCTCAAGCGAATACCCGGTCTCTTCCAACCAACGATTCAGGCGCGTGACCTTGCCTTCACGGAAGCATGGAATGTCGGTGCTGCGCCCGCTGTAGCGGCCGTCGATCATTTCGCATTCGGTGGCGATCAGGGTTTCCACGCCCAGGCGCACGGCGATCGGCGCCGTCACGAAACGGTTGGTCGCGGTGATGATCACCAGTTTGTCGCCGGCGTCGCGGTGCTTTTTCAGCAGCTCGAGTGCCTTGGGCAGCACGATCGGCTCGATGCAGTCGCGCATGTAATCGCTGTGCCAGGCGTCGAGCACGGCCATTTCGGTGCGGCCGAGAATTTCCAGGCAGAAGTTCAGGTAGGCGGCGTTGTCCAGCTTGCCGGCCAGGTAATCCTGATAGAACTCGTCGTTGCGCGCCTTGTAGGCGATCGGGTCGAGGAAGCCGCGCTCGCACAGATAATCGCCCCAGGCGTGATCGCTGTCGCCGCCCAGAAGGGTGTTGTCCAAATCGAATAAAGCCAGGCGCATTGCAGTTACCCGCTGAAAAGTCAGTAAAAAGGCGACAAGAATACGGTCTTTTCACAAGAGTGCACATAAGGTAGGAACCTTCGTTGCCGCCTGCTCAAGCTTTGTGGAACAATGCGGCGACATGCGTTTGCGAGGTTGTTGCCGTGATCGACCCCGATGGTTTCCGCCCCAATGTCGGGATCATTCTGACGAATGACGCCGGCCAGGTGCTATGGGCTCGCCGTATCAATCAGGACGCCTGGCAGTTTCCGCAAGGGGGGATCAACCCCGAGGAGACGCCGGAAGACGCCTTGTACCGCGAGCTGAACGAAGAAGTTGGCCTGGAACGTGAAGATGTTGAAATACTGGCCTGTACCCGAGGCTGGTTGCGCTATCGTTTGCCGCAACGCCTGGTGCGTACCCACAGCCAACCGCTGTGCATCGGCCAGAAACAGAAATGGTTTCTCCTGCGCCTGATCTCCAACGAGCAGCGGGTGCGGATGGATCTGACCGGTAAACCGGAGTTCGATGGCTGGCGCTGGGTCAGCTATTGGTATCCGTTGGGCCAGGTGGTGACATTCAAGCGCGAGGTGTATCGACGCGCTCTCAAAGAGCTTGCCCCGCGCCTTTTAGCGCGCGACTGACGACGGAGTTCGACCCCGAGCCATGCTCAATACGCTGCGCAAGATCGTCCAGGAAGTTAACTCCGCCAAGGATCTCAAGGCGGCGTTGGGGATTATTGTGTTGCGCGTCAAAGAGGCCATGGGCAGCCAGGTCTGCTCGGTCTACCTGCTTGATCCGGAAACCAATCGCTTCGTCCTGATGGCCACCGAGGGCTTGAACAAGCGCTCGATCGGCAAGGTCAGCATGGCCCCCAACGAGGGGCTGGTCGGTCTGGTCGGCACGCGTGAAGAACCCCTGAACCTCGAAAACGCTTCGGTTCACCCGCGCTATCGCTACTTCGCCGAAACCGGTGAAGAGCGTTACGCCTCGTTCCTCGGTGCACCGATCATTCACCACCGCCGCGTCGTCGGCGTGTTGGTCATCCAGCAGAAAGAACGCCGCCAGTTCGACGAAGGTGAAGAAGCCTTCCTCGTGACCATGAGCGCGCAGCTCGCCGGCGTAATCGCCCACGCCGAGGCCACCGGTTCGATCCGTGGTCTGGGCCGTCAGGGCAAGGGCATTCAGGAAGCCAAGTTCGTCGGCGTGCCGGGCTCGCCGGGTGCGGCCGTCGGTACCGCGGTGGTCATGCTGCCGCCGGCGGACCTGGACGTGGTGCCGGACAAGACCATCACCGACATCAACGCCGAGCTGGCGCTGTTCAAGACCGCCATCGAAGGCGTGCGCGCCGACATGCGCGCGTTGTCCGCCAAACTCGCGACCCAACTGCGCCCGGAAGAGCGCGCGCTGTTCGACGTCTACCTGATGATGCTCGACGATGCCTCGCTGGGCAGCGAAATCACCACCGTGATCAAGACCGGTCAGTGGGCCCAGGGCGCGCTGCGTCAGGTGGTCACTGAGCACGTCAACCGTTTCGAACTGATGGATGACGCCTACCTGCGCGAGCGCGCCTCGGACGTCAAAGACCTTGGCCGTCGACTGCTCGCCTATTTGCAGGAAGAGCGTCAGCAGAACCTGGTCTACCCGGAAAAAACCATTCTGGTCAGCGAAGAGCTGACGCCGGCGATGCTCGGCGAGGTACCGGAAGGCACGCTGGTCGGTCTGGTCTCGGTGCTCGGTTCAGGTAACTCCCACGTCGCGATTCTGGCCCGGGCCATGGGCATTCCGACGGTGATGGGCCTGGTCGACCTGCCGTACGCCAAGGTCGACGGCATCGAAATGATCGTCGACGGCACCCGTGGCGAGGTCTATACCAACCCCAGCGAAGTGCTGCGCAAGCAGTTCGCCGAAGTCGTCGAAGAAGAGAAACAACTGGCGCTGGGCCTCGACACCCTGCGCGACCTGCCGTGCGTGACTCTCGATGGCCACCGCATGCCGCTGTGGGTCAACACTGGTTTGCTCGCCGATGTGGCGCGGGCACAGAAGCGTGGCGCCGAAGGGGTCGGTCTGTACCGCACCGAAGTGCCGTTCATGATCAACCAGCGCTTCCCGAGCGAGAAGGAACAACTGGCGATCTACCGTGAACAGCTCGCCGCGTTCCACCCGCAACCGGTGACCATGCGCAGCCTCGACATCGGCGGTGACAAGTCGCTGTCGTACTTCCCGATCAAGGAAGACAACCCGTTCCTCGGCTGGCGCGGTATCCGTGTAACCCTCGACCACCCGGAAATCTTCCTGGTGCAGACCCGCGCGATGCTCAAGGCCAGCGAAGGCCTGAACAACCTGCGGATTCTGCTGCCGATGATCTCCGGCACCCACGAACTCGAAGAAGCCTTGCACCTGATCCACCGTGCCTGGGGCGAAGTGCGCGACGAGGGCACCGACGTGCCGATGCCGCCGATCGGCGTGATGATCGAAATCCCGGCAGCGGTGTACCAGACCAAGGAACTGGCGCGGATGGTCGATTTCCTCTCCGTCGGCTCCAACGACCTGACCCAGTACCTGCTGGCGGTAGACCGCAACAACCCGCGCGTCGCCGACCTCTACGACTATCTGCATCCGGCGGTGCTGCAAGCCCTGCAAACCGTGGTCACTGACGCCCACGCCGAAGGCAAACCGGTGAGCATCTGCGGTGAAATGGCCGGTGATCCGGCGGCAGCAGTATTGTTGATGGCGATGGGTTTCGACAGCCTGTCGATGAACGCCACCAACCTGCCGAAGGTGAAGTGGATGTTGCGCCAGGTGAACCTGAGCAAGGCGCAGGAGATGCTGGCGGAACTGATGAAGATCGATAACCCGCAGGTTATCCACAGCTCGCTGCAACTGGCGCTGAAGAATCTAGGATTGGCGAAGATGAATTCGCCGGTGGTGACCAAGGCTCTCTAACAGGCTGATGTCCTCTTCGTCGGAACGCCGCCCGGAGCAGGCTCGCTCCCACAGGGATTCGTATCGATCACGAAACCCATGTGGGAGCGAGCTTGCTCGCGAAGGCGCCAGTTCAGGCACCGCTAAACCACAACCTCCACCTCGCCCAAATGACCGCCATACGGCCCAAAACTGCGCTCTACCATCCGCCGCGTGCCGTCCGCGCGCACGATCAACGCTGTACTCGCTCGCGTGCCATAACTCTGGCTGGCAATAAACACGCTCGACAGCAACGACTCCGTCGCCATGCCTACCCCGGTATCCGGCAACTCCGCCTCGGGTGCGGTCTGCGCATCGCTCAGCAAGGCCAGCAAGCGCTCAGGCTGCGGATAGTCCAGCACCGCGCTCAACGCCGCCCTGGCCTTGAGCAGTTTCGGCCACGGCGTATCCAGCCCCGCGTTGGATAGCCCATAAACTCCAGGCTGCAACATCACCGGCTCTGACGCCCTCGCATTGAAATGCCACAGCTCATGGGCGTTGCCCAGCAGCAGATTGAACCCGGCATATTCCGCTGCACGACCCACCACATCGCTCAAATAATCATCAATCGACAGATCACCGGTGAGAAAGCGCGCCACCAGCTCGCCGCGGGATTTGGTTGCCGGCGGCTGTTGCGGATCGCGGATATTGGTCAGCGCGGCGAAGCGTCCGTTGACGCCGATCCCCAGCCAGGTGCCGCCGGCTTCAAGATCGCGCCCGGCATGCACATGCGGCGCCTCGGGCCACGGCGCCAATGGCAGACTGGGGCGGGCGTAGAACTCGTCGCGGTTGGCCGCGACGATCAGTGGCTGGGCATGGCCCGGGCGCCAGGCGAAAACAATCAGGCACATAAGGTGGTCCTTGTGTGTTTTTTGCCCACTCTACGCATCCGGCGTCCGTGCATCCATCGCCAGTGGAGCAGAAGGCTGCGCATCCGTTAACATGCCGCTCCTGTTTTGCCGATGCGTGCTGGAGACGGTCATGGAATTTCTGCTCTACCTGGCGCTCGGCGCCTGTGCGGGCGTGCTCGCCGGGCTGTTTGGCGTTGGCGGCGGGATCATCATCGTCCCGGTGCTGGTGTTCAGCTTTACCCTGCAGGGTTTCGATCAGTCGATTCTCACGCACCTGGCGGTGGGCACGTCGCTGGCGACGATCATTTTCACCTCGGTCAACGCCGTACGTGAACATCACCGCCGGGGCGCGGTGCGCTGGGCGATTTTTCGCTGGATGACCGTGGGCATTCTGCTCGGTGCCGGTTTCGGTGCGCTGACCGCAGAAGCGATCTCCGGGCCGAACCTGCAAAAGATCATCGGCGTATTCGCACTGATTATCGCCGTGCAACTGGCGCTGGACGTCAAGCCCAAGGCCAGCCGAACGGTGCCGGGCAAACTCGGTCTGACTGCCGCTGGTACGGTGATTGGCTGGGCCTCGGCGATTTTCGGCATTGGTGGCGGCTCGCTGACGGTGCCGTTTCTGACCTGGCGCAGCGTGCCGATGCAGCAGGCCGTGGCAACCTCATCGGCCTGCGGCTTGCCGATCGCTCTGGCCAGTGCAGCAAGTTTCATGATTCTGGGGTGGCACGATCCGTTGTTGCCGGCCCATAGTCTCGGTTTTGTGTATTTGCCGGCATTGTTGGGCATCGCCCTGACCAGCATGGTGTTTGCTCGGCTCGGCGCGCGTCTGGCGCACAGGTTGTCGCCGCGCTTGCTGAAAAGGCTGTTCGCCGCTTTGCTGTTCTGCGTGGGTTTGAGCTTTCTGCTCTGACCGCGTGGCAATCCTGGCTTAATCCTGAGGTGGCAGCGTCGCCCGGGAATTTCGCTTTCCACTCTAACAAGGAGTCGCAATGCTGCCTTACCCGCAGATCGACCCGGTGGCCCTGGCCATCGGTCCGCTGAAAATCCACTGGTACGGTCTGATGTACCTGATCGGCATCGGCGGCGCGTGGCTGTTGGCGTCGCGCCGGCTCAACCGCTTCGACCCGAGCTGGACCAAGGAGAAACTCTCCGATCTGGTGTTCTGGCTATCAATGGGTGTGATCGTCGGCGGCCGTCTGGGTTACGTGCTGTTCTATGATCTGAGCGCGTACCTGGCCAACCCGACGCTGATTTTCGAAGTGTGGAAGGGCGGCATGTCGTTCCACGGCGGATTCATCGGCGTGATGCTCGCGGCCTTGTGGTTCGGCAAGCGCAATGGCAAGTCGTTCTTCCAGTTGATGGACTTCGTCGCGCCGATGGTGCCGATCGGCCTGGGCGCCGGGCGCATCGGCAACTTCATCAACGCCGAGCTGTGGGGCAAGGCCACCGATGTGCCATGGGCGATGGTGTTCCCGCCGTTCAGCGATCCGGCGCAACTGCCGCGTCACCCGTCGCAGCTTTACCAGTTCGCCCTCGAAGGCGTGGCGCTGTTCCTGATCCTGTGGATCTTCTCGCGCAAACCGCGTCCGACCATGGCGGTCTCCGGCATGTTCGCGCTGTTCTACGGCATCTTCCGTTTCATCGTCGAATTCGTCCGCGTGCCTGATGCACAGCTGGGCTATCTGGCGTGGAACTGGCTGACCATGGGTCAGGTGCTCTGCGTGCCGATGATTGTCGGCGGGCTGTTGCTGATCTGGCTGGCCTATCGTCGCGCCCCGGCAGCGCCGCTCGCGCCGACGGCTTAAACTACGAACCCCGGCGCGCGACGCCGGGGCTCCAAGGACACAGGTAACTCATGAAGCAATATCTCGAACTGGTCTCGCACGTCATTCAGAACGGCACCAAGCAGGCCAACCGCACCGGCATCAACGCCATCAGTTTCCCGGGAGCGATGCTGCGTTTCGATCTGCAGGAAGGTTTCCCGGCGATCACCACGCGCAAAATGGCCTTCAAATCGGCCATCGGCGAGATGTGCGGGTTTCTGCGTGGCGTGAACAACGCCGCTGAATTCCGCGCGCTGGGCTGCAAGGTCTGGGACCAGAACGCCAACGAAAATGCGCAGTGGCTGGCCAACCCGTTCCGTCAGGGCGACGACGACCTCGGCGAAATCTACGGCGTGCAATGGCGCAAATGGCCGGCGTACAAGCAAATCCCGCTGAGCAACACCGCCGCCATTGAACAAACCCTGGCCAACGGCTACAAGCAGATCGCTCAGGGCGAAGAAGACGGCCAGGCCTACGTCGTGCTGTACAAAGCGATCGACCAAGTACGCCAGTGCGTCGACACGATCATCAAGGATCCGGGCAGCCGGCGCATTCTGTTCCACGGCTGGAACGTCGCCCAGCTCGATGAAATGGCCCTGCCGCCGTGCCATCTGCTGTACCAGTTCCACCCGAACGTCGAGACCAAGGAAATCTCCCTTACTCTCTACATCCGCTCCAACGATCTGGGGCTGGGCACGCCGTTCAACCTCACCGAAGGCGCCGCCCTGCTGAGCCTGATCGGTCGCCTGACCGGCTACACGCCGCGCTGGTTCACCTATTTCATCGGCGACGCGCACGTTTACGAAAACCACCTCGACATGCTCAACGAACAGCTCAAGCGCGAGCCGTTTGCCATGCCGAAACTGAAGATCTCCGACCGCGTGCCGGAGTTTGCCAAGACTGGCGTGTACCAGCCGGAGTGGCTGGAACTGGTAGAACCGAGCGACTTCTCGCTGGAAGGTTACGAGCACCATGCGCCGATGACCGCGCCGATGGCGGTCTGACGGTCCTCACGCACAACCCTTGTGGGAGTGGGCTTGCTCGCGAAAGCGGTGTATCAGTTAACGATGATGTCGACTGACATACTGCCTTCGCGAGCAAGCCCGCTCCCACATTTGGCTTTGTGCAGGGCTCAGTGGCCGTGGCTACGGCCCACATGGGAATGTTCAACTTCGGTCGCGACAACCCCGCCACTGACTTCCAGCCGCTGCAAGATCCCACATTGATCTGCCTCCGGCCCTTCGCCACAGCGTTGGCGCAGGTCGAGCAGTTGTGTCTGCAACGCCAATAACCCATCAATTCGCGCCTTTACGTGCTGAATATGTTCGTCGATCAGCGCATTGACGCTCTCGCACTGATCCTGCGGGCTGTCGCGCAGGGCGAGGAGGCTGCGGATTTCTTCGAGGGTCATGTCGAGGGTGCGGCAGTTGCGGATGAAGGTCAGCCGCTCGGCGTGGGCCTGGGTGTAGACGCGGTAGTTGCCATCGCTGCGCGCCGGTTCCGGCAGGAGGTTTTCGCGCTCGTAGTAGCGGATGGTTTCCACCGCGCAGTCGGTGAGTTTCGCCAGTTCGCCGATCTTCATGACGGCCATCTCCAAAAGGGTGCTTGACCCTATAGTGGCTACAGGGTCTTTACTTGGCAACAGGCACCTTCATGGACGCGACCAATGAGCGATTCCCTGCACACCCACAAGCCCGGCGACGGCCACGATCACAGTCATAAATTGCAGCCTGTGCATAAACACTCCCACGGCGGCGATTCCTGCTGCGCGTCGAAAGCTGCGCCGGCCCCGGTTCATTCGCACGAAGATTCCTGCTGCTCGTCGAAAGCCGCAGCGCCTGCCTTGGTGCAACTGAGCGAAAAGACCAGCGCCGACGCGCGCCTGAGCAGCTTCCGCATCGAGGCGATGGACTGCCCGACCGAGCAGACGCTGATCCAGAACAAGCTGGGCAAACTGGCCGGTGTGCAGCAGCTGGAATTCAACCTGATCAATCGCGTACTCGGCGTGACCCATAATCTGCCGGGCACCGAGCCGATCACCGCAGCGATCAAATCCCTCGGCATGCACGCCGAGCCGCTGGAGGCGGGTGTCGATGCGCCAGCCCCGGCTGCGGTGAAAAAGCACTGGTGGCCACTGGCGCTGTCCGGCCTGACCGCGCTGGGCGCCGAAGTCATCCACTTCACCAGCGCCGCACCCGACTGGGTGGTGGCAGTCGTTGCGCTGGTGTCGATCCTCAGCGGCGGCCTCGGCACTTATAAAAAGGGCTGGATCGCCCTGAAGAACCTTAACCTCAACATCAATGCGCTGATGAGCATCGCCGTAACCGGCGCCATCCTCATCGGTCAGTGGCCGGAAGCGGCGATGGTGATGTTCCTGTTCACCGTCGCCGAGCTGATCGAAGCACGCTCGCTGGACCGCGCGCGCAATGCGATCAGCGGCCTGATGCAGATGACCCCCGAGCAGGCCACGGTCTTGCAGGCCGACGGCAACTGGCTCGAACAAGAGGTAAAAAGCGTCGAACTGGGCGCCCGTGTGCGGGTGAAACCCGGCGAGCGCATTGCGCTCGACGGCGCGGTGATCAGTGGCAGCTCGACCATCGATCAGGCACCGATCACCGGGGAAAGCTTGCCGGTGGAGAAAACCATCGGAGACAAAGTCTTCGCAGGCACGATCAATCAGGCCGGGTCGCTGGAATATACGGTGACCGCAGCGGCGAACAATTCGACGCTGGCGCGGATCATTCACGCCGTCGAACAGGCCCAGGGCGCGCGGGCGCCGACTCAGCGCTTCGTTGATCAATTCTCGAAAGTTTATACCCCAGCGGTATTCGTCTTCGCTTTGGCGGTGGCGGTGATCCCGCCGTTGTTCATGGGCGCGGCTTGGTTCGACTGGATCTACCGCGCGCTGGTGTTGCTGGTGGTTGCCTGCCCGTGCGCACTGGTGATTTCCACGCCGGTGACCATCGTCAGCGGCCTCGCGGCGGCGGCGCGCAAGGGCATTCTGGTCAAGGGCGGCGTGTATCTGGAGGGCGGCTTCAAGCTCGATTACCTGGCGCTTGATAAAACCGGCACCATCACCCACGGCAAACCGGTGCAGACCGATTACCTGTCGCTTGATCCGACAGCCGATGCCAGCGCGCCGGCCATCGCTGCCGCGCTGGCCGGGCGCTCCGATCATCCGGTGTCGCTGGCGATTGCCAGTGCCGCTGTGGATAAGAATTCCGCCGCGCTGGATGTGGATAACTTCGCAGCATTAGGCGGGCGGGGCGTCAAGGGCGACATCAATGGCCAGACCTATCACCTGGGCAATCATCGTCTGGTCGAAGAATTGGGCCTTTGCTCGCCGCAACTGGAAGAGAAGCTGTTCGCGCTGGAAAAGCAGGGCAAATCCGTGGTCCTGCTGCTCGACAGCTCAGGCCCACTGGCGCTGTTCGCCGTGGCCGACACGATGAAGGAAACCAGCCGCGAAGCGATTCGTCAGTTGCATGAGCTCGGCGTGAAAACCCTGATGCTGACCGGCGACAACGTCCACACCGCGCAAGCGATTGCCGCCCAGGTCGGGATCGACGAGGCGCGCGGCGATTTGCTGCCGACCGACAAGCTGCAAGCCGTTGAAGATCTGTACAAGCAGGGTCACCGGGTCGGTATGGTCGGCGACGGCATCAATGACGCCCCGGCATTGGCCCGCGCCGAAATCGGTTTCGCCATGGCCGCGGCCGGCACCGACACCGCGATCGAAACCGCCGATGTCGCCCTGATGGACGACGATTTGCGCAAGATCCCTGCGTTCATCAGCCTGTCGCGCAACACCGCGAGCATCCTCAAACAGAACATCGCACTGGCGCTGGTGATCAAGGCGATCTTTCTTGCGGTAACCTTCGCCGGGCTCGCCACCATGTGGATGGCGGTGTTTGCCGATATGGGCGTGAGCCTGCTGGTGGTGTTCAACGGGTTGCGTCTGTTGCGCAAATAAACGTGAGGGATGGTTGTGCTGAGTGCCGAGCTGAAAGCGTTTTACATGGTCGCCCGCCTGGGCAGCATTACGCTGGCGGCGAAAAAACTCGGCCTCAGCCAACCGACCGTGACCACGCAAATCCGCAATCTGGAGAGTCAGTATTCGGTGGAACTGTTCTACCGTGGCGGGCGCCGTTTAAGCGTCAGTGACGAAGGCGCGCGGCTGCTGCCGATGGTCAAGACCCTGTTGCAGCAAGAGGCGCACATCGAGTTCTTCCTGCGCAACAGCGGTCAGGTGCAGGGCACGCTGCGTATTGCCGCGACGGCGCCGTATTACATCCTCGATCTGGTGAAGACCTTCCGCGAGCGTTTGCCGCAGGTGGAAGTGTCGGTGGAAATCGGCAATTCGCAGCAGGTCCTGGAAGCGCTGGAGGATTACCGCGTGGATGTCGCGGCGTCGTCACAGCTGCTCGACGATGCGCGGCTGATTCGCCGGGTACTCGGCACCGATCCGCTGGTGCTGGCGGTGCATCGCAATCATCCATTGGCCGCGCAGGAGCATGTGACGCTGAGTGCGCTGGCCGGGCATACGTTGTTGATGCGCGAGCCGGGTTCGACCACGCGGCGCTTGACCGAAGAGTTGCTGGCCAGCGCCGGGGTCAGCTTCGGGCCGTTGCTGGAAATTGGTAGCCGCGAGTCGATCCGTGAAGCCGTGCTGCGCAATATCGGCATCAGCATCATTGCCCGCCAGGAGGTGCCGCATGATCCGCAACTGAGGGTGCTGACCATCGAGAATGCGCCGCAGATTCCGGAGTATCTGTATTGCCTCAAAGAGCGCAAGGGTGCGCGGTTGCCGGCGGCGTTCCTAGGCTTGGCCCAAGAGATGTCTCCCGCGTAATGATCGTTCCCACGCTCCGCGTGGGAATGCAGCCCGGGACGCTCTGCGTCCCAAAAGCCGAACGCGGAGCGTCCGTTGAGGCATTCCCACGCGGAGCGTGGGAACGATCGGCGGCGAACCAAAATCCCCGAATACCACTATCAGCGGTTTTTGCCTCGCTGCCACATGACGGACGCATTACAACTCTAGGATTGGCCTCATCCGTTTGCTGAGGTCCGTCCATGAATCCTGCCATCGCAACAGCCCTGACCCACCCCGGCGCGCCGATGAAAGTGCGCGGCGTGCACAAGCGTTTCGGTGCGTTCACTGCGCTGGATAACGTTTCCCTCGACGTCGCCGCCGGCGAACTGGTGTGTCTGCTCGGCCCGTCGGGCTGTGGCAAGACCACGTTGCTGCGCTGCATTGCCGGGCTGGAGCAGCAGGACAGCGGCGAGCTGTATCTGGGCGATCGCGATGTCTCGCATCTTGCCCCGCAAGCGCGGGATTACGGGATCCTGTTCCAGTCCTACGCGTTGTTCCCCAATCTGACGGTCGAGGCGAATATTGCCTACGGCCTCGGCGGCAGCGGCCGCGATGAAGTGCGCCGGCGAGTCGGTCAGATGCTGGAACTGGTCGGTCTCACCGGCAGTGAGAAAAAGTACCCCGGCCAATTGTCCGGCGGTCAGCAACAGCGAGTAGCGCTCGCTCGCGCATTGGCGCCGGCGCCGTCGCTGTTATTACTCGACGAACCGATGTCGGCCCTCGACGCGCGGGTGCGCGAGCATCTGTGCACCGAGCTGCGCCAGCTGCAACGCAATCTCGGCATCACCACGCTGATGGTCACGCACAATCAGGACGAAGCGATGTTGATGGCCGATCGCATCGCAGTGATGAACAACGGCCGCGTCGAGCAGTACGCCACGCCGCAGGAAATCTACAACCGCCCGGCCACGCCGTTCGTGGCCGAGTTTGTCGGCCAGGGCAACTGGCTACCGTTTCAGCGCAGCAGCGACAGTCACGCCCGGGTCGGCGGGATGAATCTGCGTCTGGCCGATGGCAGCGTGCACGGCGCATCGGGTCGACTGTTCTGCCGCCCGGAGGCGATCAACGTCAACCCGCTGGTACACGAAGAGAACCTGTTCCCCGCCAAGGTTCGCGAAATCACTTTCCTCGGCAACCGCTGCCGGATGAGCTTCGAACTCGATCAACTGCCGGGCCATGCGCTGCTCGCCGAACTCGCGCCAGAAGCCATGCCGCGCCTCGGCGCCCAGCAGATCATGGTCGCCTTGCCGCCGCGCAGTTTGCAGGTGTTCGCCTGATGAACAGCAACCTCGCGCTGCCGCTACCGCACAAGCAGGTGCGACAGTCCTCGAAAGCCGAGATCGGCGATCGCCTGTTCGTGGTCGGCGGCAAAATCCTCCTGCTGGTCTTGCTCGGCCTCGCGGTGCTGCTGCCGTTGCTGGCGATCTTCTGGCGCGGCTTCAGCAATGACGCCGGGCAGGGCGGTGGCTGGCTCGCGGCGAAGGAGTTGGTGACCAGCGCCAATTTCCACTGGCTCCTCGGCAATAGCCTGAAAGTGTCCCTCGGCGTTGCGGCCATTGTCGTACCGCTGGCCTACCTGTTTGCCTACGCGCTGCAACGCACGCTGATTCCGGGCAAAGGCATCTGGCGCGGGATTTCCCTGCTGCCGCTGATGGCGCCGTCGATGCTACCGGGGATTGCGCTGGTCTATCTGTTCGGCAACCAAGGCATGCTGCGTGGGCTGCTCTCGGACAATATCTACGGGTTCTGGGGCATCGTGCTCGGCGAGGTGATCTACACCTTTCCCCATGCGCTGATGATTTTGCTCTCGGCGTTGTCGCTGGCCGATGCGCGTTTGTTCGATGCCGCATCGAGCATGGGCGCCAGTCCGGCCAAGGCGTTTCGCAGCATCACCTGGCCGGCCACCCGCCAGGCGGTATTTGCGGCGTTCTGTCTGGTGTTCACCCTGACCATCACCGATTTCGGTGTGCCGGTGGTGGTCGGTGGCGATTATCAGGTGCTGGCGCTGGAAGCCTATAAGGCCGTGGTCGGCCAACAGCAATTCGGCCGCGGCGCGTTGATCGGCATGGTGCTGTTGCTGCCGGCGCTGTTCAGCTTCGGCGTCGATGCGTGGTTGCGTCGGCGTCACGGCGATTCCATGAGCGGGCGCGCGCAGGTGTTCAAACCGCTGCCATCGAGGCTGCGCGACGGCTGCTACCTGGCGATCGTTTTGCTGATCTGCGCCGCGCTGCTGCTGGTGTTCGGCATGGCGGTATTCTCGTCGCTGGTGAAATTCTGGCCGTACAACCTGTCGCTGTCGCTCAACCACTATCAGTTCAACGAGACCGCCGGCGGTGGCTGGCTCGCCTACGGCAACAGTCTGAAAATGGCGCTGGGCACGGCGCTGATTGGCAGCGTGCTGATTTTCACCGGCGCCTATCTGATGGAGAAAACCCGCACTCAGCGCGGGCTCAACCTGGCTTTGCGCATGCTCAGCTTCGTGCCGATGGCGGTGCCGGGGCTGGTACTGGGCCTGGGCTACGTCTTTTTCTTCAACCTGACAGGCAACCCGCTGCACGTGCTCTACGGGACGATGACGCTGCTGATCGTCTGCACCATTGCGCACTATCTGACCACCGCACAAATGACCGCGACCACCGCGCTGCGCCAGCTCGACGCCGAGTTCGAAGCCGCCGCGCTGTCGCTCAAGGCGCCGCTGTACCGGCATTACCTGCGTGTCACCGTGCCGATCTGCCTGCCGGCGCTACTCGACATCGTGCGTTACCTGTTCGTCTCGGCGATGACCACGGTTTCCGCCGCGATCTTCCTCTACAGCCCCGACACCATCCTCGCGGCGGTGGCGGTGCTGAACATGGACGATGCCGGCAACGTCGGCGGCGCGGCGGCGATGTCGACCCTGATTCTGTTCACCTCGGCGGGCGTGTCCTTGCTGCTGGCGTGGGCTTCGCGCGGCTTGCTGCGCCGTTCCCAGGCCTGGCGGCAAACCGCGCCCGGTCACTGATTGCAAACCCGATCAACTCATCTACAGGAAAACGCTCATGTTCAAGCCTATGGCCCTGGCCGCTGCTGTGCTCGCGACTTTCAGCCTGAATGCCTTCGCGGCAAAAACCGAGTTGACGGTGTACACCGCCCTCGAAGCCGAACAACTGAAGTCCTACAAGGAGGCCTTCGAAAAGGCCAACCCGGACGTCGAGATCAAGTGGGTACGCGATTCCACCGGGATCATCACCGCCAAACTGCTCGCCGAAAAGGCTCGTCCGCAGGCCGACGCGGTATGGGGCCTGGCCGCGTCGAGCCTGGCGATTCTCGATCAGCAAGGCATGCTGCAAAGCTATGCACCGAAGGATCTCGGCAAGATCGGCGCGAACTACCGCGACGCCGCCAACCCGCCAGCCTGGGTCGGCATGGACGTGTGGGCCGCGACCATTTGCTTCAACACTGTCGAAGCCGAGAAGCAGGGGCTGAGCAAACCGGTGAGCTGGCAGGACCTGACCAAGCCTGAGTACAAGGGCAAGATCGTCATGCCCAACCCGGCGTCGTCCGGCACCGGTTTCCTCGACGTCAGCGCCTGGCTGCAAACCTTTGGCGAGAAGCAGGGCTGGGCCTACATGGACGGCTTGCACCAGAACATCGGCCAGTACGTTCACTCAGGTTCCAAACCGTGCAAACTGGCGGCGGCGGGGGAGTTTCCGATCGGGATTTCCTTTGAATATCCAGCCGTACAGTTGAAACGCCAGGGCGCGCCGCTGGACATCATCCTGCCGAAGGAAGGTCTGGGCTGGGAGATCGAAGCGACGGCGGTGATTAAAGGCACACCGCATGAAGAAGCGGCGAAGAAGCTCGCCGATTTCTCCGCCAGCGCCGAGGCGATGGATCTGTACAAGGAAAACTTCGCCGTGCTCGCCCAGCCGGGGATTGCCAAGCCGCAAACCGAATTGCCCGCCGACTATGAGCAGCGCCTGATCAAGAACGACTTTGCCTGGGCCTCGAAGAATCGCGACGAGATCCTGGCTGAATGGCGCAAGCGGTATGACGGCAAGTCCGAGAAAGTTGTCGCCAAGTAAGATCGTTATCGACTGACAAGGCCCCTTCGCGAGCAGGCTCGCTCCCACAGTTGCAATGCTGTCCCCTGTGGGAGCGAGCCTGCTCGCGAAAGCGGTTTCTCATTCAGAGCACCTCTCCATGACACAACCCAAAGACCTGATCATCATCGGCGCCGGCATCCTCGGTCTGTCCCACGCCTATGCCGCTGCCAAACGCGGCCTGAAAGTCGCGGTATTCGAACGCACCGCCACGCCCCTTGGCGCTTCGGTGCGCAACTTCGGCCAGGCGCTGGTGACCGGCCAGCCGCCCGGCATCATGCTCGACCTGGCCAAGGCCAGCCGCGAGATCTGGGGCGACTGGGCGCAACTGGCCGGCCTGGAGATCAAGCGCAACGGCTCGTACCTGTTCGCCCGCAGCGAAGCCGAAGAACACCTGCTCGAAGCCTTCTGCGCCGGCCGTGCCCTCGAGCATGGCTACGACGTCGAGCTGCTGCGCGGCGCGGCGTTGCGTGATCTGTATGGCGGCCAGTTCAGCCATCACCGCGCCGCGCTGCACGGTGTCGATGATCAGCAGTTGTACTCGCGCGAAGCGATTCCGGCGCTGATCGATTATTTGCGCCGCGAGCTCGGCGTCGAGTTTCACTTTTCCACGCTGGTGCGCGACGTCGAGCCGGAGCGACTGCGCAGCACTGCCGGTGAGTTCTGCGCCAAGCAGATCATCGTCTGCTCCGGCCACGACTATCAGACCTTGCTGGCGGAGCCGATTGCCGCGCTCAATCCGCAGATCTGTCGTTTGCAAATGCTCCGCGCCAGACCAAGCATCGAGTTGAACCTGCAACACGCCGTGCTCACCGGCCTGAGCTGCGTGCACTACGGCGCTTTCGCCGATTTGCCGCAAGCCGCAGCGGTGCAGGCGCAGATTCTCCGTGAACAACCGCACCTGCACGCCAACGGCATTCACCTGCTGATCAGCCCGACGCCGTATGGCGAACTGATCATCGGCGATTCGCATGATTACGGCAGCGATGCTTCACCGTTCAACGCTGAGCAGGTCGACAACTGGATGCTCGAACTCGCCGAGCAGACGCTGGGCTGCAAGGTGCAAGTAGTAGAACGCTGGCAGGGCGTTTATGGCGCTCGCGGACCGGGCCCGTTCTCGTTCCTGCGTCCGGCACCGGGCCTGAGCGTGGCGCTGATGCACACCGGCGTCGGCATGAGCGTCGGCCCGGCGCTGGCCGAACGCAACGTCGCGCAGCTACTGGAGGGGGCATGAATCACGAGCAGGTGATCGCGCGGGTGTTCGGCCTGTATGAACGCTTCGGCGCCAGCGATTACATCGGCGAACCGGTGTCGCAATTCGAGCACATGTCCCAAACCGCAGAACTGGCCATGGCTGAAGGCTGTGATGACGAAGTGGTGCTGGCGGCGTTCTTTCATGACATCGGCCATCTATGTGCCGAGGGCGCAGAAAACATGGGTGGCTATGGCGTGGTCAGCCATGAACGGCTCGGTGCCGATTATCTGCGCGAGGCAGGTTTCAGCGAACGGCTGGCGCGACTGGTGGAATATCACGTCCAGGCCAAGCGCTATCTGACCTTGCGCGAGCCGGGGTATTACGCGCGGTTGAGTGAGGCGAGTCGCAGGACGCTGGAATATCAGGGCGGGGTAATGAGCGCGGCTGAGGCGGATGCGTTTGAGGCTGATCCGTTGTGTGCGCTGAGTTTGCGCATGCGGCGCTGGGATGAGTTGGCCAAAAAGGAGGCAGTGCCGGTGATGGATCTTGCGGTGCTGAAGCGCAAGGCCTGCGCCGTTTTGTCTTGAGAGACAGGCAAGGTCGGTGCGGATGAATTGTCCTACGGTATAAAAAGAACAATCGTGCAGATAATCCGGCACGGACGGGCTAGGTTGATTGTCCGCTCATCTCACGAGACTGACCTGTATGCGTTATTTGAAAGTAACCGCCCAAGATCGGAGTACCAACAACAGAGCTGATACCGTGCTCCTGCATTTTTTCGAGGAAAGCAGCGGCGCTGAAGACACGCTCGTGCACCGCGCCTATGCACTGGATATCACCGCCGATGGAAAAGTCGATTTCCAGGCCGGCGATGCAAACTCCGACGGCAAGGAAGATATCAAGGACGAGCGCCTGCTCAAGTCATTTGCCAACACCTACCTGCAACTCAACTGGTTCAATCGTGGTAATACCTGGGACCGGTATCTGAAGATTTTCACAGAGGATTTCGCCAAGGACGGTTCACCGGACACGGTGCGCCTGCATTTCCACGAGGGCACCGGCAAACCTCAGGACAACACCATCGTCTACACCGCCTCCCACTACGACACCGACAATGATGGAACGCTGGACTGGATCATCAGTTTCGATGTGGATAACGATGGTGATCAGGATGCCGTGGATCGCAAGCTTGTTTCGCAGCTGAGTACCAGTTACGTAAAATTCAAATGGCGCTGATGATCCGCCGCATCAGATCTGTTCCGCCAGCGCCTCAACCTGCTCCTGCCTTTGCGCCTGGTTCAACTTCGCCTGCGGATTGAGCGACGACCACTGCGGATGCGCCCGGGCCTTGCCCAAGGCCTCGGGCAACTTGCCTTCGCGCCAGGTTTTATCCACAGGCGTGGCCACCTGAATGCTGTCCATCGCCGCATGCCCACGCTGATCGAGTGCCAGCAACAACTGGCGCTGGCGCAACGCCAACAGGCGCAGCACGGCGTCATCCACGGTCAATTCCCGCTGGCCTTTGATCTTGCCGAGCAGGCGACTGCCATAACTGCGCGCCGTTTGCAGCGCGCCACCGGCAATCGCGCCGGCCAGTGCCGCTGCGCCGAGAGTAATCCCGCCGACCAGTAAATCCACGCCAGCCCCGGCCGCCGCACCGGCAGCAACGCCGCCGCCGACGCGCACGCCGAGTTGTTTCAGGGTTTCCGGATTGAACAGGTCATCGCCCCAGCGCCCGTCGAGCAACGGCAAGTCACTGGCCGCCGCGTCCTGCGGGCGAAACGCGTAGAGCTTGAGCAGCGCCTCAACGCACTTCTGCTCACGCTGGCGTACAGCTTTGCGCAGTTCGCTGATCGCCTGCTGTTCCTGCTCGGCTTCGCTGACCACACTGCGCCGGCACGCGGCGCAATCGATCAGCAATTCGGCAATCAGGCGCGCGGCACTTTGCTGACGGGCGAGGCGCTGCGCCTGCTGGTCGGCGATCAACCGCTCCAGCTGCGGCCGGGCGTTTTCCAATAGCAGGGCGAGGCTCTCGTACAAGCGCCGCTCGCCATCCTCGGGCGGTGCGACGCTGTCGAAACGTACCAGCGCATGCAGCCCCAGCCGCGCCAGCGCCTCGCGCCAATCGGGTTCGCGATGGTTGGCGCTGCTGACGAAATTCAGCACCGGCAGCAGCGGCTTGCCGCAACTGGCGAGCACTTCCAGTTCGTCGCGGTACTTGGCCAGCACCGGTTCACGGGCGTCGATCACATACAGACCGGCGTCGGAGGCGAGCAACTGCCGCAGTACCTTGGCTTCCTGTTCGAAACGCTGGCGCGCCTCGCTGCCGTCGAGAAACCGCGCCAGCCGCGCCGGGCCGTCGAGACGTTCGCCGGGGCGTTCCAGACGCTCGAGAAAATCCAGCAGGGCGATCGCATCTTCCAGCCCCGGCGTGTCGTACAGATCGAGCAACGGCTCGCCATCCACCGACAACCGCGCGCCTTCGACATGTCGGGTGGTGCTCGGCCGGTGCGAGACTTCGCCGAAGCCGACATCGCGGGTCAGCGTGCGCAGCAGCGAGGTCTTGCCGACGTTGGTGTGGCCGACCACCGCGAGTTTCAGCGGGGCCTTGCGTGCATCAGTCATGTCCGCTCTCCAGCCAGTTCATCGGCGCGCAATCGGCGAACGGCAGTTCCAGCTGTTGCAGCGCCGCGTGCCAGTCACCCAGACGTTGCCCGTCCAGCGCTTCGCCAGGCGGCGCTTGCAGCAGCCAGATCCGAGTGGCGCCGGCGTTGCGCGCGAGTTCGGCGATCAATGCGAGGCTGCCGCGATCCGGCGAACGTCGTGGATCGCAAGCGATGGCCAGCCGCGCCGGCGGGAAGCGACTGAGTTGTTCGAGCAGTTTGTGCCGCGATTCGCGACTGTCGAGGATGCCTGCGTTGCTGACGTTTTTCGGCAGCGCGGGTGGCCATGGGCGCTGTTCGTCCAACTCGATCGCCACCAGCAGCGCGCCTTCACTGGCGAGTTCGCCGACGTTGCTTTCGACGCGATGCAGTTGCGCCGGCTCCGGGTCGTTGACGCCGAGGCGTTCGCTGGTTGGCATCAACCGTTCGCGCAGTTGCGCGTAGCCGGGCAGATTCAGATCCAGACGCAGCGCGGCTTTGCCGCTGTTCCAGCGCCACAGGCACAACAGCGCGAGCAGCAGGCGCGGCAGCACGCCGTAGACCACCAGCACACCGACCAGCCAGGTCGCCCAGGCCTGTCGTGCGCTTTCGATGTCGAGGGCACCGTCGCCGCTGGCGCGGATCATTTCCTCGGTCGGCACGTTGAAGCCGAGCAGCGACGGCAGATAGCCAAGGGCCTGGGTGACGTGGATGAAAGTGTCGGCGCCGAGGATCGTGGTTTCCCAGACAAAGCCGTAGCGCCGCGTGGCCATCAGCGTCAGCAGCAGGATCAGCGCGCTGAGCATTGCCAGCAGCCACAAGCCATTGACCAAGGCGCCGAGTGCCCAGCGGTTGAGTTTCTTGCGTTGCAGCAGCAACAGCAGGGCCGGCGCCAGTTGCGCGGCTTTGGCGTCGCGGGCGAATTTTTCGCTGAGCCACAGCCACAAGCGCCCAAGGGTGGCGCCGTGTTCGCCAGCGAAAATCAAGCCCAGCGCCCAGCTCAGCAGCAAAATCAGATTGATCCCCAGCAGACTGCCCAGCGCCCAGAACACATTCACCGGCGACTGGCCAAGTGCGGCGAATGCCAGACCAGCGCCGCTGAGCACGGCGAAAATCACCAGCAACACCAACGCCAGGCGCGCGCCTTGCAGCCAGTGCCTGAGCGCGGCGGTGAGTCCGTCGCGCTCGGCCAGCCATAGCGCCCGGCGCGCAATGCGGCTCGGCAGATCGCCGCCAGCGGCACGGGCCAGACGATTGGCTTCCAGATCATCCAGCGGCCCCGCGTGTTCTTCGCGCAGGCGGATGGTTTCGGTGAGCCAGAGGTTTTGCAGTGGAGTCAGTTCAGTCACGCGGCGTCCCGTCGCTAAATCGAGCGCTGAGCATAACCGCTGTGGCGCTTATCGGGGTAAGCGCGGCTCTGGTATCCTCGCCGGCATGACTAAATCACTGCCCCTCAGCCTGATCGCAGCCCTCGGTGAAAACCGCGTGATCGGCGTCGACAACAGCATGCCCTGGCACCTGCCGGGGGACTTCAAATACTTCAAGGCGACCACGCTCGGCAAGCCGATCATCATGGGTCGCAAGACCTGGGATTCGCTCGGCCGGCCGCTGCCGGGGCGCTTGAACATCGTGGTCAGCCGCCAGACCGATCTGCAACTCGAAGGCGCCGAGGTCTATCCGTCGCTGGAAGCCGCCGTGGCCCGCGCCGAGGAATGGGCGAAAGCCCAGGGCGTTGATGAGCTGATGCTGATTGGCGGCGCGCAGTTGTATGCGCAGGGACTGGCGCAGGCCGATCGGCTGTACCTGACCCGCGTGGCGCTGAGCCCGGAAGGGGATGCGTGGTTTCCGGAGTTTGATCTGAGCGAATGGAAGCTGGTGTCGAATGTTGAAAACCCGGCGGTTGAAGATAAACCCGCGTACAACTTCGAAGTCTGGGAGAAAAAGCAGCTTTAAGCCTCAAGCTGCAAGCTGCAAGTAAAAGCTGATTGGCTCTTGGCTTGCAGCTTGCAGCTTGCAGCTTGCAGCTTCAGCTGACTAGCTGCGCGTGTTCATCGGCATCCAGCAGCGCTTTATCCGTCTGCTGCATGACCTGACTGGTAATCGCCCCGGCGGTAATCGAGCCACTCACGTTCAACGCCGTGCGGCCCATATCGATCAGCGGCTCGACCGAAATCAGCAGTGCCACCAGTGACACCGGCAAGCCCATCGCCGGCAGTACGATCAGGGCGGCGAACGTTGCGCCGCCGCCAACTCCGGCGACACCGGCCGAACTCAACGTGACAATCGCCACCAGCGTCGCGATCCACAGCGGATCCAGCGGGTTGATGCCAACAGTTGGCGCGACCATCACGGCCAACATCGCCGGGTACAGGCCGGCACACCCGTTCTGGCCAATCGTCGCACCGAACGAGGCAGCGAAACTGGCGACCGACGACGGAATACCCAGGCGGCGGGTCTGCGCTTCAATGCTCAGCGGGATGGTCGCCGCGCTGGAGCGACTGGTGAAAGCAAACGTCAGCACCGGCCAGATCTTGCGGAAGAAGCGCAGCGGGTTGATCCCGGCGGCCGACACCAGCACGCCGTGCACAACGAACATCAGGCCCAGGCCGATATACGAGACCACGACGAAACTGCCGAGCTTGATGATGTCCTGCAGGTTGGAACCGGCGACCACTTTGGTCATCAGCGCCAGCACGCCGTAGGGGGTCAGCTTCATCACCAGACGCACCAGTCGCATCACCCAGGCTTGCAGGGTGTCGATGGCGTTGATCACTTTCTGACCTTTCTCGACGTCGTCCTTGAGCAGTTGCAGTGCAGCAACCCCAAGGAACGCGGCAAAAATCACCACACTGATGATCGAAGTCGGCTTGGCCCGGGCCAGGTCGGCAAACGGGTTCTGCGGAATGAACGACAGCAGCAGTTGCGGCACATTGAGGTCGGCGACCTTGCCGGCGTAGTCGTTCTGAATGGTTTGCAGGCGCGCCATTTCCTGAGTGCCGGCGATCAGACCTTCAGCGCTGAGGCCGAACAGGTTGGTCAGGCCGATGCCGATCAGCGCCGCGATGGCAGTGGTGAACAGCAGCGTGCCGATGGTCAGGAAACTGATCTTGCCCAGCGACGAGGCGTTGTGCAGACGGGCCACGGCGCTGAGGATCGAAGCGAACACCAGCGGGATCACGATCATTTGCAGCAACTGCACGTAACCGTTGCCGACCAGATCGAACCAGCCGATCGAGGCTTTCAGCACCGGGTTGCCGGCACCGTAAATCGTGTGCAGCGCAACGCCGAACGCCACGCCGAGGACCAGTGCGAGCAGGACTTTTTTCGCCAGGCTCCAGGTGGTGTGGCGGGTTTGCGCCAGACCGAAGAGCAGGGCAAGGAACACCAGCAGGTTGAGAATCAGCGGTAGATTCATGAGGACTCCAGTAAAGACTGTGCCAACAGCCATCCGGGGCTGCTGCGAACCGGCAAGCCTAACAGCTTGATTTGCAATGAATTAATACCAAAATCGCAGGGCGTCCGTCGTTTTTGGAATAAGCCTGTGTCGCTGTCGGCAATGAAATTGGCGCGCAGGGGACGCAGGCGGTCGCTGACAGGCGAGGGTTGTCACACTTATTTGTTAGCGTCGAACTCTTTGCATCGGGGAGTAGCGCTATGAAAATTGCACGCACGTTGTTGGCTGTGGCACTGGCGGCTGGCCTCGCTGGCCATGCATTGGCCACGGACCTCAAGCATTGGCCGGCGGATCAGGCCAAGGCGCTGGACGCGATGATCGCTGCCAACGCCAACAAGGGTAATTACGCGGTGTTCGACATGGACAACACCAGTTACCGCTACGACCTCGAAGAATCCCTGCTGCCGTTCATGGAAAACAAGGGCCTGATCACCCGCGACAAGCTCGATCCCTCGCTGAAACTGATGCCCTTCAAGGACACCGCCGAGCACAAGGAAAGCCTGTTCAGTTATTACTACCGCCTTTGCGAAGTCGACGACATGGTCTGCTACCCGTGGGTGGCGCAGGTGTTCTCCGGCTTCACCCTCAAGGAGCTCAAGGGCTACGTCGATGAGCTGATGGCTTCGGGCAAACCGGTGCCGGCGACGTATTACGAAGGCAATGTGGTGAAGAAACTCGACGTCAATCCGCCGAAGATCTTCACTGGCCAGCAGGAGCTGTACAACAAGCTGATGGAGAACGGCATCGAGGTCTACGTAATGACCGCCGCCTCAGAGGAACTGGTGCGCATGGTCGCGGCGGATCCCAAGTACGGCTACAACGTCAAACCGCAGAACGTCATCGGCGTTTCACTGCTGCTCAAGGATCAGAAGACTGGCGAGCTGACCACTGCGCGCAAACAGATCACCGCCGGCAAATATGACGAGAAGGCCAACCTCGGGCTCGAACTGACGCCGTACCTGTGGACCCCGGCAACCTGGATGGCCGGCAAGCACGCGGCGATCCTGACCTACATCGATGAATGGAAAAAACCGGTACTGGTCGGCGGCGATACCCCGACGAGCGACGGTTACATGCTGTTCCATGGCGTCGACGTAGCCAAGGGCGGCATTCACTTGTGGATCAACCGCAAGGACAAGTACATGACCCAGATCAACGGCATGATGGCCAAGCACGCAGCGGCGCAGGCCAAGGAAGGCTTGCCGGTGACAGCGGACAAGAACTGGGTGATCGTCAAACCGGAAGATATTCAATAAAGAAGAAGCGAGCTGCGAGCTGCAAGCTGCAAGAAAGAGCAACTTGGCTCTTGCTTGAAGCTTGAAGCTCGCAGCTGTTTTTATATCCCGTCGAGCATCGCTTTGTTGCGCACAGCACCCTTGTCGGCACTGGTCGCCAGCAGGGCGTAGGCCTTGAGCGCGGTGGTCACTTTGCGTGGGCGCACTTCAACCGGTTTCCAGCCTTTCTTGTCCTGCTCGGCGCGGCGTGCCGCCAGTTCTTCGTCGCTGACCAACAGGTTGATCGAGCGGTTTGGAATGTCGATCAGCACCTTGTCGCCATCCTGCACCAGACCGATCGCGCCACCGGCCGCGGCCTCTGGCGAAGCGTGACCAATCGACAGGCCGGAAGTACCGCCGGAGAAACGCCCGTCGGTGAGCAGTGCACAGGCTTTGCCCAGGCCTTTGGATTTCAGGTAGGAAGTCGGGTAGAGCATTTCCTGCATGCCCGGGCCGCCTTTCGGGCCTTCGTAACGAATGATGACGATGTCGCCTGCCTTCACTTCGTCAGCGAGGATGCCGCGCACGGCGCTGTCCTGGCTTTCAAAAATCTTCGCGTTGCCTTCGAAGACGTGGATCGACTCATCAACCCCGGCGGTTTTCACCACGCAGCCGTCCTGCGCGATGTTGCCGTACAGCACGGCGAGGCCGCCTTCTTTCGAATAGGCGTGCTCGAAACTGCGGATGCAGCCGTTTTCACGATCGTCGTCCAGGGTTTCCCAACGGGTCGACTGGCTGAACGCGGTCTGGGTCGGGATGCCCGCAGGACCTGCCTTGAAGAAGTGATGCACGGCCTCGTCGCTGGTCTGGGTGATGTCCCACTTGGCGATGGCTTCTTCCATGCTGCGGCTGTGCACGGTCGGCAGGTCGGTGTGCAGCAGGCCGCCACGGGCCAGCGAACCGAGGATGCTGAAAATGCCGCCGGCGCGGTGCACGTCTTCCATGTGGTACTTCTGAATGTTCGGCGCGACTTTGCACAGCTGCGGCACGCTGCGCGAAAGACGGTCGATGTCGCGCAGGTCGAAATCGATCTCGGCTTCCTGGGCGGCTGCGAGCAAGTGCAGGATGGTGTTGGTCGAACCGCCCATGGCGATGTCGAGCATCATCGCGTTCTCGAACGCCTTGAAGTTGGCGATGTTGCGCGGCAATACGGAGTCATCGTTCTCGCCGTAGTAACGCTTGCACAACTCGACGATGGTGCGCCCGGCCTGCAGGAACAGCTGTTCACGATCACTGTGGGTGGCCAGGGTCGAACCGTTGCCTGGCAAGGCCAGGCCCAGTGCTTCGGTCAGGCAGTTCATCGAGTTGGCGGTGAACATGCCGGAGCACGAACCGCAGGTCGGACAGGCGCTGCGCTCGTACTCGGCGACTTTCTCGTCAGAAGCGCTGGAGTCGGCGGCGATCACCATGGCGTCGACCAGATCGAGACCGTGGGAGGCGAGTTTGGTCTTGCCGGCTTCCATCGGGCCGCCGGAAACGAAGATCACCGGAATGTTCAGGCGCAATGCAGCCATCAACATGCCGGGGGTGATCTTGTCGCAGTTGGAAATGCAGACGATGGCGTCGGCGCAGTGGGCGTTGACCATGTACTCGACGGAGTCGGCGATGATCTCGCGGCTCGGCAGCGAATACAGCATGCCGTCGTGGCCCATGGCGATGCCGTCATCGACGGCGATGGTATTGAATTCCTTGGCCACGCCACCGGCGCGTTCGATCTCGCGGGCGACCAGCTGACCCAGGTCCTTCAGGTGCACATGCCCCGGGACGAACTGGGTGAACGAGTTGGCGATGGCAATGATCGGCTTCTTGAAGTCGTCATCTTTCATGCCGGTGGCGCGCCACAGGGCGCGGGCGCCGGCCATGTTGCGGCCGTGGGTGGAAGTTTTCGAGCGGTAATCTGGCATGGAGCACTCCGGGCGGCTAATCACGTACTAAAGGGGAGTGAGCTTCTGTTGACCTCTGAAACACCCGAAAAATGGCCGTGTGTCCGGAAGCTGCCGATGACGTTGCGGGATCGCCGCTGGTCTCAGCCTGAGCTCATAAACCCGCCGGGGATGAATGGCGATGAATGAGGCGATTCTACACCGCTGGCGTCGCGAGGGAATGGCGCAAAGCGTTGTTCCCGTGCTGAAGGGGCCGGTGCAATGACGACTGGCAGGGTCAATGGTCGCCTCCCGGCATCACCGGATTGCTGCGCAGGTTGCTGACGCGACGGCCAATCACGCTGTTGAGCAACAGCGATACGCCGCTCAACACCACAAAACCGTAACCCAGCGTCGCTTGCAGGTTGGCCGGGCCGAGGCTGATCAGGGCGCTGACCAGCCCGCCACAGATAAAAATGATGGTGCTACCGGCGGATGCCGATGCGCCGGCATTTTCGGCAAACACGCTCATGGCGCGGGAGGTAGCCGGGGGGCGCGCAATGGTGGTGCCCACGGTGCAGATGAGCATTGGGACCAGCACCGCCGCGGCTGACAGCTCATGGTTGGTGGCCAGATAGAGCATCACCAGACCCGAGAGCAGGATCAGGCTCAGGCCGGTGAAAATCTGCTGTTGCGCATTGATAATCCGGTTCAGCACGCTGGCGAGCAGGCCGCCGAAGACATAAGCGGCGCCATAGATCAGCAGAATCAAGGCGAAATCGTAAGGCGCCATCTGCAACTGCTCCATGAAGATCAGCGGCGAAGTGACGATGAAGGAAAAGTGGCAGGCGAAAGCGAACGCGGAAATCAGCCAATAGCCGACAAACGGGAAGTTGCTCAGCACCCTTCTGTAGGACTGAATGAAACCCAGGTGTGGACCGTTCTGAACAGGCCGGCTGTTGTCGAGCAGTCGCCAGGTTTTGATCAGAACCACAGCCGCAAGGGCGATGAATACCCAGAAGCTGCCGCGCCAGCCGAGCGTGGCTTGCAGAAACGTACCCGCCAGCGGCGAGAGCGAAATGAAGATGCCCGTGGCAGTGACCATCAGGATCCGCAACCGGTCACGCTCCTGGCCTTCAAACAGATCCTGCACCAGTGCCTGAGACAGCACGAAACAACCGCACCCCATCGCCTGCATCACCCGGAAAACGAGGAACAGCGTGTAGTCATTGCTCAGCACGCAGCCAAGGGCTCCGAGCAGCGACACGCTCATGCCGGCCAGCAGCAAACCCTTGCGTCCAATCACGTCCGATAGCGGGCCGATCAGTAGCTGAGCGAAGGCAATACCGACGGCGAACAGACTGATCGACAGCGCGATGTCGCTCGGTGATCGACCAAAGTGTGCCGCCAGCGCCGGGAACGAGGGCAGCAGAACATCCAGCGGGAACACGCCGAGCAGGATCATTGCCAGTAACAGCCTGACTGCTCCGCGCCGTTGTCTGCGGCTGACTGCACAGCTGTGTTTATTCATCGATCAATCCTGCTTTGGCGAAAAGTGTCTGGTTATGGGGCAGGGCAAAAAAACCAGCCTTGTGCAGGGCCGCCAGCGTGGGTTTGCAGCCGGCGCGAGCGCGAGCACGGCTGGCCTGCACAGTTGCCATCGCACCGACAATCTCTTTCATGTCACTTTCGGCAATACCCGCCGAGCGCAAGCTTTGTTGCAGCCAGCTCTCGTCGACCTCGAAGAAGAGGGGGATGATCTCCACAAGAGTCCTGGCGGCGAACAGGCGCTGGCGACTGTTCATCGCAATCCAGAAGTAATGGAAGGCTTCTGCGAAGTAACGGCTGTGCCGGGCTTCGTCGGCAAGATGATCACGCAGCATGTCGTTCACACTTGAAACCATCGTGTTGCGGCAGACCTCGAGCAACTCCCGGGCGATGATGGTTTCCGAGACAAATCCGAGCAGAAACCAGGCCAGCGCGCGGTTCTTCTCCGGCGTGCGCGCGATCAGAGCGTTCATGCGTGTGATCCGCTTCGGAATGACCGGTCGCCGGGTGATGCTGTAGAACGCGGCGATCTGCTCGGCTATCTGGTTGGAGAAAAGCGCGTGGTAACCCTCGTCGGTGTACAGCTGCAATGCAGCGTGTTTCATTGGCAGCGGTATATAGATGGGCAGTTCGCGGTGGACGATGACCTCCACTGCGCGGTTGACGATGCGGTGTTCGAGCAGGGTGGTGTAATCGAGGAAATACACCAGATGACTGGCGGTCAGACGGTGCAATGTTTCGCGACCTTTGGCCTGGATCGCCGGATGCCCCAGATAAGGCAGAAAGGCCGGGGGAAACCAATAGCGATTTTGCAGTTGCTGCTCGACATCGCCCGGCAAACGATAGTCATGGGTACTGCTGCGCACCGATGCGCGGCTTTCCCAGTCGGGAAGGGTGAATTTGAGCGACCACGACACCGGTGCCTCGCCCTCATCCAGCGCTGTGGAAATCATGACGGTACCCCGGCAAGCAAATCACGCATTTCCTGGCACATGGCTTGGCCATCGCTTTCGCCGCAACCGACAAAAAACAACGGTTGCTCAGCGCTGCCTTCGAGCCCGAGCAGGGTTTCAACCTGGGCGTCGGCAAACGCGCCGGTCAGCCAGGTATTGAGCCCCAGCGTCGTTGCGACGAGCTGGAAGGTTTGCGAAAGATGGCCAGCCTCGATGAACGCCATTCGATAGGCGCGCGAGTGTTCGTACTTCCACCAGAGTCGATCAAACCTGGCGGTGATGAATACGCCCAGCGGCAGATTGTTGATGAAATGCTGGCCGCCGAGCATTTGACCCAACGCCGGTTCAGGCAAAGGGTTGATCCGGCTCAAGGCATGCTCGCCACAATGGTAGGCGTAGATGCCCGGTTCAAGCCCGACGATGTTCTGAGCCAGAAGAAAGCCTTCGCAAGCGTTCAGACCACCACCTGAGGGACTGCTCCGGCGGGCCTCAAGGCCGGGTGCGACAGGGTCGTCCTGCGAATGATTGCGCTTGGGAAGATAGCCGAGCGTGAAATACAACAGCGTTGCAACCTCGGCCAGTGTCACCGCCGCACCGGTGTAGGAGCGACAGGTTTTGCGTGTCCGCAATGCCTGAGTCAGGCTGTCATCGATCATTGCGCCGGGTGCAGGCAAGTTGATGAGCGCCTCCGCTGGCCGGCGCTTGCTGCCTGTTGAGGGTTCTGCTTCGCCAATACTTCGCTGCAGTGCGCCAGATAGTGTCTGGACCACTCCTGAATATTCTGTGGCGTATATTCGCAGGGGATATTTTGCGTGCCGATGTGATAAATCTTCGACAGTTCATCCCAGCCCCAAGTTGGGCTGTCTAGTTTTGAAACTGTTAGAATGCCTGCGTCCAGAAGTTGTGTATCTATTATGTTGTTTGGGTCAAACAGGTTTGGGTTGTCTATAAGAATGGCGAGGCGGTGGGAATAGTCAAGATCAAGCTCGTGCTGAGTATGGTTCTTGTAGTTCCACACAACTTGTCCAGGCGGGCGCGGCAATATAAACAGAAAGGGATTGATATGCATTGGTTCAGATCACTCAGGGAAAGTCATGAGGACGCCGAAGTGCCGGCACTCTCCGGCGTCCAGACTTACTTAGCGGGCGTTGGCTGCAACCAGGAAGGCGAGGTTGGCGAGTTTATTTGTTTCCAGATAAATGGTTTTCATGATGTGAACTCCTTGTTCATCAGTAGTTGAAGTCGCCTCATGGCGACAACTTCATAATAGTTTGTAATCGAATATTGGCAAGGGGATATTAAGTAGGAATATTCCAGTAATTCTGTCGGAGTGATCGAGTGTTGGATATCTACGCTGTAGGTTAATTTCCCGCAACTAACAGGTATGGCGAAACGTCCTGCAAGGAAGCTGGAAAGTAATTGTAGGAAGACGACAAAACACTCATGTTGAGTGTGAAGGAAAGAGGGGAGGGTGGTGGAAAAAAACGGGGAGCTCAGCGGCTCCCCGTGTTCTATCGCAATCAGCTGTTGGGCAGCAGGCGGCAGGTAATGCTCTTGATGTAGCGGGTTTCGGCGATGGCCGGGTGCACCGGATGATCAGGGCCCTGACCGCCACGCTCGAGCATTTGGATGTTGCGGTCCAAATGGCGCGCGCTGGTCAGCAGAATATTCTGCAGGTCGTCTTCCGGCAGGTGCATGGAGCACGAAGCACTGACCAGAATGCCGTCCTTGGTCAGCAAGCGCATGGCTTGCTCATTCAGACGACGGTAGGCGCCTTCGCCGTTCTTCATGTCTTTCTTGCGCTTGATGAAGGCTGGCGGATCAGCAACGATCACGTCGAAGCGCTCTTCGCTGGCTTTCAGTTCCTTCAACGCTTCGAAGACGTCGCCTTCGATGCAGGTCATCTTGTCAGCGAAGCCGTTCAACGCCGCGTTGCGTTCGACACCGTCGAGGGCGAATGCAGAGGCGTCGACGCAGAACACTTCGCTGGCGCCGAACGCAGCGGCCTGCACGCCCCAGCCACCAATGTAGCTATAGAGATCAAGTACGCGTTTGCCTTTGGCATAAGGCGCCAGGCGCGCGCGATTCATGCGGTGGTCGTAGAACCAGCCGGTTTTCTGCCCTTGAATGACCGGCGCTTCGAACTTCACGCCGTTCTCTTCCAGCGCGACCCACTCCGGGACGAGACCGAACACGGTCTCGACGTAGCGGTTGAGGCCTTCGGCGTCGCGGGCGGCGGAATCGTTCTTGAACAGGATGCCGCTTGGCTTGAGCACCTGGGTCAACGCGGCGATCACGTCGTCTTTGTGCGCTTCCATGGTCGCCGAGGCGATCTGCACCACGAGGATGTCGCCGAAACGATCGACCACCAGACCCGGCAGCAGGTCGGAGTCGCCGTAGACCAGACGATAGAACGGCTTGTCGAACAGACGCTCGCGCAACGACAGCGCGACGTTCAGACGGTGCACCAGCAGCGACTTGTCGAGTGCCAGTTTGATGTCGCGCGACAGCAGGCGCGCGCAGATCAGGTTGTTCGGGCTCATGGCGACGATGCCCAACGGCTTGCCGCCAGCGGCTTCGAGCACCGCCTGATCGCCGGCCTTGAAGCCGTGCAGAGGCGTGGCGGCCACGTCGATTTCGTTGCTGTAGACCCACAAGTGGCCGTTGCGCAGGCGACGGTCGGCGTTGGCTTTGAGGCGCAGGCTAGGCAGGGACATGACGTCGCTCCGGAAAAAAGAGCGGGAGTATAGCGTGTCGAGGTCTGCGCAGGGCTGAGGATGCGATGAAACGCTGATGCCTTCGCGAGCAGGCTCGCTCCCATAGGTGAACACCAAACCATTGTGGGAGCGAGCCTGCTCGCGAAAGGGATGTCAGTCCTTATGCAGCCAGTGCGTCGATCAGCGCTTGACTGAACGCCGGCACATCATCCGGCTGGCGGCTGCTGATCAGATTGCCGTCCTTGACCACTTCCTGATCGACCCAGTTGACCCCGGCATTGACCAGATCGTCCTTGACCGTTTTGTAGCTGGTCATGGTCTTGCCATTGACCAGTCCCGCCGAGATCAGCAACCAGCTGCCGTGGCAAATCACGGCAATCGGCTTGCCCGCCGAAGCGGCAGTCTTGACCAGATGCTGAGCATCCTGGTCGATACGGATGGTGTCGGAATTCTGCACGCCTCCGGGCAGCAGCACGGCATCGTATTGATCGATGCTCACCGCCTGGAAAGTGTTGGCGACGGGGAAGTCGTCCGCCGGTTTGTCATGGTTCCAGCCTTTCACCGTGCCGGCTTCGGCCGAGAGGATATCGACCTGCACGCCGGCCTGCTCCAGGGCATCCTTGGGGCCGGTCATTTCGACCTGTTCGAAACCATCGGTAACCAAAATAGCGACGCGTTTGCCATTGAGGGAAGTTGCCATCGGTAAGCTCCTGAGTCTGTGGAGATTTTGCCCTCGCAGCGAACCGTTGAGGTCCGCTGCGCCCTACAGATTCCGAAGCCTGGGCACAGATGAAAGTTCCGGCGATGTGCCCATCGGTGTGTCGCCCTGCGGTTTCAGCGGTTAGAATCGCCGCCTGCCCCGGAGTGTGTACTTATGTCCCAAGAGCTGACCACCGAACAGATTCAACAATCGCTGCAAGGCATCAGTGTGCCGGCGCAACCGCAGATCATGGTGGATCTGCAAATGGAGCAGTACATGCCCGACCCGGACCTGGAGGTGATCGCCAAGCTGATCTCCCAAGATCCGGGCCTGTCCGGCGCGCTGCTGAAAATCGTCAACTCGCCGTATTACGGCCTGAGCAACAAGATCACCTCGATCCAGCGTGCGGTGAACCTGTTGGGCAGCCGCTCGATCATCAACCTGATCAACGCGCAGTCGATCAAGGGCGAGATGAACGATGACACCATCGTCACCCTCAACCGTTTCTGGGACACCGCGCAGGATGTGGCGATGACTTGCCTGACCTTGGCCAAGCGCATTGGCACCCAGGCCGGTGACGAAGCCTATGCCTTGGGCCTGTTCCACGATTGCGGCGTGCCATTGATGCTGCAGCGCTTCCCCAATTACATGACCGTGCTGGAAGAGGCCTACGCCAGCGCCAGCCCGGAATGCCGCGTGGTCGATACGGAAAACCGTGTGTTCAACACCAACCACGCCGTGGTCGGCTACTACACCGCCAAGTCCTGGCGCCTGCCGGAGCATGTCAGCGCTGCCATCGCCAACCACCACAATGCGCTGGCGATTTTCAGCGACGAATCGTCGAAGAACAGCCAACTGAAAAACTTGCTGGCGATTCTGAAAATGGCCGAGCACATCTGCGCCTCGTATCGGGTGCTCGGCAACCAGAGCGAAGATTTCGAGTGGAGCGCGGTGGGCCCGCTGGTGCTCGATTATGTCGGTCTGTCGGACTACGACTTCGAAACACTCAAACAAACGATTCGCGACCTCGGCGCGCATTGATCCCGAGGACACCATGCCTGAACTGCCGGAAGTCGAAACCACCCGTCGCGGGATCGCCCCGCACCTGGAAGGCCAGCGGGTCAGCCGCGTCATCGTTCGTGACCGGCGTTTGCGCTGGCCTATCCCGGAAGACCTCGATGTGCGCCTGTCCGGGCAGCGCATCGTGCTGGTCGAGCGGCGCGCCAAGTACCTGTTGATCAACGCCGAGATCGGCACGCTGATCAGCCATTTGGGCATGTCCGGCAATCTGCGCCTGGTCGAGGCCGGGTTGCCGGCGTTGAAGCACGAGCACGTCGATATCGAACTGGAATCGGGTCTGGCCCTGCGCTACACCGATCCGCGACGGTTCGGCGCGATGCTATGGAGCAATGACCCGCTCAATCACGAATTGCTGATTCGCCTCGGGCCGGAGCCGCTGACCGATCTGTTCGATGGCGAGCGCCTGTTCCAGCTGTCACGCGGGCGCTCGATGGCGGTCAAGCCGTTCATCATGGACAACGCCGTGGTGGTCGGGGTCGGCAATATCTACGCGACTGAAGCGCTGTTCGCCGCCGGCATCGACCCGCGCCGCGAAGCCGGGGGGATTTCCCGCGGGCGTTATCTGAAACTGGCGATCGAGATCAAGCGCATCCTTGCTGCCGCCATCGAGCGTGGCGGCACGACATTGCGCGATTTCATTGGCGGTGACGGTCAGCCGGGATACTTCCAGCAAGAACTGTTTGTCTACGGCCGCGGCGGTCAGCACTGCAAGGTTTGCGGCACGGGCCTGCGCGAAGTGAAGCTGGGCCAGCGCGCCAGTGTGTTTTGCCCGCGCTGCCAGACCTGAAAAAATCCTTCGGTCTATAGTGAGAAGTCTCACTGCTCAGCTCGAAGGATCGTGCCATGAAAGTCCTGCAAGTTTTCTTCGTCACGCTGCTGTTGTGTTCCAGCCTGGCCGTTCAGGCCTCGGAAACCGGCAGCGGTGATCCGCGTTACACCATCCAGAATCCCCCGGCCTACGCCATGCTTGGCGACCTGCTGATTGCCCGGCCCTTGCTGGTGGTGGCCACGGTGATCGGTGCGGGAGCGTTTGTGGTGTCGTTGCCGTTTACCGCGCTGGGCGGCGGTGTTGGCGATGCGGGACAGGCGCTGGTGGTTGACCCGGCGAAAGCGGCGTTTGTGCGGTGTCTGGGGTGTACAGGGGAGGGGTTTGAGCAGCGCGAGTGAGCTGATCGGGTTTCAGTGGTGTGGCTGATGGCCCATTCGCGAGCAGGCTCGCTCCCACAGGGGAATGCATTGCAAATGTGGGAGCGAGCCTGCTCGCGAAGAGGGCGGTATAGGCGCTGAAGTGATCAGGCCTTGCCGGTGATCTTGCGGTACTTCTCCATCAACTGTTCTTCAGTCTCCGGATGGGCTTCGTCCAGTGGAATGCAATCCACCGGGCAGACCTGCTGGCACTGCGGCTCGTCGTAGTGGCCGACGCACTGGGTGCACAGGTTCGGGTCGATCACGTAGATCTCTTCGCCTTGGGAAATGGCGGCGTTCGGGCACTCGGGTTCGCAGACGTCGCAGTTGATGCAATCGTCGGTGATGATCAGGGACATGCTAACTCCAGCCGGGGCGGCAGGCCCGGGCGCTATAAATCAATGCGCGCAATTGTGCCGCATTGGCGAGCGCAGTGCACGCGGGGGCGATCAAGGGCACGAGACTGCAATCTTTAAAAGTAAAGATCGCAGTCTGCAGCAGCTCCTACTTCTTGAAGCGCAGGGTCAGCGCGTCGGCCACGGCCGGGTGGACGAACTTGCTGATATCGCCGCCCAGCGCGGCAATCTCACGCACCAGCGTCGAGGAAATGAACGAATAACGTTCCGACGGCGTGAGAAACAGGCTTTCCACATCCGGCGCCAGTTGGCGGTTCATGTTGGCCAGCTGGAATTCGTATTCGAAGTCCGACACCGCACGCAGACCACGCAGGAACACATTGGCGTTCTGCTCTTTGGCGAAATGCGCGAGCAGCGTCGAGAAACCGACCACTTCCACGTTCGGCAGGTGTTTGGTGACCTCGCGAGCCAGTTCGACCCGTTGTTCCAGCGGGAACAGCGGGTTCTTTTTCGGGCTGGCGGCGACCGCAATGATCACGTGATCGAACAGGCGCGAGGCGCGTTCGACCAGATCGCCATGGCCCTTGGTAATAGGGTCGAAGGTACCTGGGTACAACACTCGGTTCATCGCGTCGTCCTGGCGGGAGTCCGTTGGGGAGTCGGATGGTATCGCAGCCTTCCCGGTCGGCCAAGTCGCCTGTTGGGTAAGTAAGCACTATAGACGATAGGAATATTCTGCTTTTTCATGGATTTTTCAGTCGGTCAGCCAAGGCTGTCGCCAGTTGCGCGGTCAGGCCATACACCGACAGCTGGGGGTTGGCGCCGATGCTGGTGGGGAACAGCGAGCCGTCGTGAATCGACAGATTGCGCAGTTGATGATGGCGACCGAGGCTGTCAGCGACCGCGCTTTGCGGATCTTCACCCATCGCACAACCACCCATGACGTGAGCGCTGCCCAAACGCGTGCGATATAGCTCCAGGCTCAATCCATCGATCATTGAGCGCGCCTCAGTCAGTGTCTTCACGTAGCGGCCGTCGGCGTGCATCGGCATAACCGATTGCGCGCCGCCGGCGAACTGAATTTCGGCCATCACGTGAAAGGCCCGGCGCAAACCGTCCCAGGCGTACTGCGAGACTTGATAATCGAGCACTGGCGAGCCATCGCCGCGCAACTCCACCGAGCCGCCGCTGCTGTCCGGGTGGAAGCCGTCGCGCAGCAGTGCCAGCATCGCGTGTGTGTGCGGCAGATCAGCCATGTGTTGCGCGTTCTCTTGGCCGAAACCGCCGAGCAGTGTGGCTGCCAGCGCCGGGTGCAGCGGTGGCACCTCGAGTTTGAACGCCATCGGCCCGGTGGTGCCGTCCTTCCACTGGAAATGGTCGGAATAGATCGACTGCGGCGCGCCGTAAAACGGATTGACCACCTCGGCGAAACGCGCGGCGGACATGTTCACCGGGTGCAGAAAGGTGCGCTTGCCCACGCGCTCATGCGGATCCGGTGCGTCGGAGCGCAGCAACAGCGCCGGGCTGTTGATGCCGCCGCCGGCCAGCACGTAATGCCGCGCCTTGACGCTGATGCTGCGCCCGGTCGGCTCGACGCAGCGCTCGTCCATCGCCACGCAATGCAGGCCGGTGACCTTGTCGCCACTGATCAGCAGTTTCTTCACACGCGCCAGATACAGCAGCTCACCGCCCTTTTCCAGCGTCGCCGGGATGGTCGTGACCATCATTGATTGCTTGGCGTTGCTCGGGCAGCCCATGCCGCAATAGCCGAGATTCCAGCAACCGCGAACGTTGCGCGGGATCACGTGCCAGCTGTAGCCGAGTTGCTCGCAGCCTTTGCGGATCACATCGTTGTTGGCATTGGGCGGCACCATCCACGGCGCGACGCCGAGGCGCTGCTCCATTTTTTCGAACCACGGCGCCATCTCTGCCGGGCTATGGCCTCTGACGTTGTGCTCGCTGGCCCAGTGTTCGAGGGTCGGCTCGGGCGTGCGGAAACTCGAGGTCCAGTTGATCAGCGTCGTACCGCCGACCGCGCGGCCCTGCAGGATAGTAATCGCGCCGTCCTTGCTCATGCGCCCGATGCCTTCCTGATAGAGGCTGCTGTAGGCCTCGTCTTCGAGCAGTTTGAAATCCGAACTGGTCTTCAGCGGGCCTTCTTCGATCAGCAGGACTTTGTAGCCGGCCGCGCTGAGGATCTCCGCCGTGGTGCCGCCGCCGGCGCCACTGCCGATGATCGCCACGTCGGCTTCGAGGGGGAGGTCGTCGCTCAGTTGCGCGCCGTTGTAGGTTTTCCAGCCTCGGGCGAGGCCTTCACGGAAGGGATCGGGTACGGGCATCGGTCAGGTTCTCTTTATTATTCTGGATGCTGAGGTGATGCAGTTGGCCCCTTCGCGAGCAGGCTCGCTCCCACAGGGACATGCATTTCAAATAGGGGAGCGAGCCTGCTCGCGAAGGCCGCGCCCCGGTTTCAGACCTTCGGCGGCCCGGGATAACCGCAGTGAGCCCAGGACTCGGCGCGGGTGTACCAGGCCATCATCACCATCTGCTGCAATGAGCTATGGCCCATGCGCAGCAAGCTCAGTGAACTGTTCTCCCAGCGTTCGAGGAAATGCCGCATCGCTTCAGGGCTGGCGTTTTCCCAACTGCCCCAGATGCCGGTGAGCGGGCCACGGGTCACGGCCATACCCAGCACGTCGAACAGTTGCCGAGTGAGCTTGAGCATTTCCGGCGACACGTGATTAAGGCTGTAGTCCAGCGACTTCAGCGTGCCGTCGACCGCTGCGGGCATTTCCCCGGCGGCGACGGCGCCGTCGAGCATCACCGGGACCAGCGCGCGCAGGAACAGCAGATCGCCGTCGCGCAAAACGACAAAGCCGTTGGCGCTGACGCTCGACGAGCAGCCAGTGAGGCTGGCGCCAAGGCCGGCGGTGGCGAGAAACGCGGTGGCGCCGAGGCTGAATTTCAGCAGGCCACGGCGCGACAGGGCGGGTGTTTCGGTCAGGCTTGAGTGCATTGTTGTTATTACCCGGCGTCGACGAACGTTTAGCGAATGAACAGCTTCTGAATCAGTTTCTGAATTGATGTGCCGTAGGGCGGGTAAATCAGCCGGGCAGCGTTGAAGCGCTGTTTGATCAGCACGCCCTTGGCCTTGCTGAACGTCAGGAAACCTTCGTGGCCGTGGTAATGGCCCATGCCCGAGGGGCCGATGCCACCGAAGGGCATGTCGTCCTGAGCCACATGCAACAAGGTGTCGTTCAGGCACACACCGCCGGAATGGGTCTCGTGCAGTACGCGATGCTGCTCGCGTTTGTCGTAGCCAAAGTAGTAAAGAGCCAGAGGACGAGGCCGCTGGTTGATGTAAGCGAATGCCTGCTCCAGATCGCGGTAAGGCACGATTGGCAGCAATGGGCCGAAGATTTCGTCCTGCATCACGGTCATCTCATCGCTGACATTGAGCAGCACGCTGTGCGGCATGCGTCGGCCCTGGCCTTGTTCGAACAGCGGGATCAGCAGCGCGCCCTTGCTGGTCGCGTCGCTGACGTATCCGTTCAGCCGGGCCAGTTGGCGTTCGTTGATGATCGCGGTGTAGTCGGTGTTGTCGGCCAGGGTCGGGTAAAAGCCTTTCACAGCCTGACGATAGGCCTCGACGAAAGCGCCGACGCGGTCTTCCGGCACCAACACGTAATCGGGCGCGACGCAGGTCTGCCCGGCGTTGAGGGTTTTGCCGAAGGCGATGCGTTCGGCGGCGTCCTTGAGCGGTACGTCTCTGGAGACGATGGCCGGCGACTTGCCGCCCAGTTCCAGGGTGACCGGCGTGAGGTTTTCCGCCGCAGCGCGCATGACGTGTCTGCCGATGCTGGTGGAACCGGTGAACAGCAAATGATCGAACGGTAGACGCGAGAACGCCACGCCGACATCCGCCTCACCCAGCACCACGCACACCAGGTCTTCGGGAAAGATCCGCGCCAGCAGTTCTTTGAGCAGCAGCCCGGTAGCCGGGGTCGATTCGCTGAGCTTGAGCATTACCCGATTGCCGGCAGCCAGGGCGCCGACCATCGGCCCCACAGCCAGATACAGCGGGTAGTTCCACGGCACGATCACGCCGACCACGCCCAGCGGCTGATAAACCACCTTCGCCGAAGCAGGCTGGAACGCCATGCCTACCTTGCGCCGCGAGGGCTGCATCCATTTTTTCAGGTGACGACTGGCGTAGTGAATGCCGTGCAGGCTCGGCATCAGCTCGGCGAGCAGGGTTTCGTCGGCGCTGCGGTGACTGAAATCGGCGCTGATCGCGTCGATCAATGCCTGCCGCTCGCTGCTAAGCAAATCGCGTAAAGCCTTAAGCCACTGTTGACGTTGCGCGGCCAGCGGCATCGGGTTGGCCGAGTACGCGGCTCGTTGCGCCTGGAACTGCCGATCGAGCGTTTCAAGAGGCTGTTGCAGGGTTTGCAGGTAGGCAATGTCGGCAGTCATCGCAGGCTCCGGATTTTATTGTAATGAGCACTTTTTAGAGTCGATGCTCTAGAAAGTCAAACGACTTCCGCGCACGTCAGTGTTTTATCCATTTCCGGTTAGGTCGTAAGATGCGCCGTCAACGCACTCTGAATTAAAGCTCAAGCCATGGCCCCACGAATAAAAACCAGCGAGCGCATCGTTCAGAACAGCCTGGAGCTGTTCAATCAGCAGGGCGAGCGCAGCGTCAGCACCAACCACATCGCCGCGCACATGGAGATTTCTCCGGGCAACCTGTACTACCACTTCCCCAACAAGCAGGCGATCATCGCCGTGTTGTTCAGTGAGTACGAAGCCCTGGTGGACAGCTTTTTGCGTCCGCCTCAGGGCCGTCCGGCGACCGTCGAGGACAAGCGTTTCTATCTCAAGGAACTGCTCTCGGCCATGTGGCGCTACCGCTTTTTGCACCGCGACCTCGAGCATCTGCTCGACAGCGATGCGGAACTGGCCGCGCGTTATCGGCGTTTCTCCCAGCGCTGCGTGATCCAGGGGGCCGCAATTTACGAAGGTTTTGTCGCCGCCGGCATTCTGAAAATGGATCGTGTGCAGATCGAATCGCTGACCCTCAATGCGTGGATCATCCTGACGTCGTGGGTGCGTTTTCTGTGCACCACGCGGGAAAACTCCAACCACCTCAGCGAACAGGCCGTGAAGCGTGGCGTGTATCAGGTGCTGGTGCTGGAAGCAGGGTTTGTTACCGATCAGGCGCGGGATGAAGTCAACGCACTGTTCGACGAGTTCTATGTGCCGCTGGCGCAGGCCCTTGAAGACGTGAAATAAACCGTTCAGCCGAATTCCACAGGAGCCCGTTATGTCGATTGCGCAGTTGATCAGCCCACAAGCACTGGACGCTCGCAAAGAGCAGCCGGGGCTGGTGATTCTCGATTGTCGTTTTGCCCTCGAAGATCCGGATTACGGCCAGCGCAGCTACGCCGAAGGGCACATTGCCGGGGCGAGTTTCGCCGATCTGGAGCGGGATCTGAGCGGTAAAGTCGAGAAGGGCGTGACCGGGCGTCATCCGTTGCCTGAGCCGGCGGTGTTGATCGAGCGCCTGCAAGCCTGGGGCATCAGCAACGACAGCGATGTGGTTTTGTACGACGACGGTCCGGGTGCGTATGCGGCGCGGGCGTGGTGGTTGCTGGCATGGCTGGGCAAGCGCGACGGCGTGTTCATTCTCGATGGCGGGCTCAAGGCCTGGCACGCGGCCGGCCTGCCGCTGAGCCTGGATCCGCCGAGCGTGACGCCGGGTAACTTCAGTGGTCAGCCGGACATGAGCCTGTTGCTCAGCGCCGAACAATTGCAGCAGCGCCTCGGCCAGCCAATCCTGACCCTGCTCGACGCCCGCGCCTTGCCGCGCTTCAAGGGCGAAATGGAACCCATCGATCCGGTCGCCGGGCACATTCCCGGCGCGCAGTGCGCGGCGTTCACCGACAACCTCGGCAGTGATGGGCGCTTCTTGCCGGCCGAGCAGCTCAAGCAGCGCTTTGCCGCGAAACTGGGCGATCGCTCACCGTCGGAACTGGTCGCCTACTGCGGGTCCGGGGTGACGGCGTGTCACAACCTGTTTGCACTGTGCCTGGCCGGTTATCCGCTGGGGGCGCTGTATGCGGGATCGTGGAGCGAGTGGATCAACGAGCCGTCGCGCGGCATTGCCACCGGCGAATAAACACAGCGATCTCCTGTAGGAGTGAGCCTGCTCGCGATAGCGGTATGTCTGTGAGTTAAAAGCCAACTGACTCACCGCTTTCGCGAGCAGGCTCGCTCCCACAATGAACCAGGTTGTGCCATACATTTTGATGCCGAAACAAATCCCTGTGGGAGCGAGCCTGCTCGCGAAGGCGTCCTGTCAGGCATTGAATTTCCAGACTGACACACCGCGATCGCGAGCAGGCTCACTCCTGCAAGGGTTATGCGGCGCTCATTGACCGAGTGCGGCCAGCCATTGCGGGATACGCCGTTCCAGGTAATACCCGGGCCTGCGCACCGAGCCGTCGACAAAACCGACATGACCGCCACGCGCCTGCAATTCGAACCGGGTGCAGGCTGACAACTCGTCGGCTTGCGGCAGGCTGTGGGGAAATACGAACGGATCGTCCGCCGCCTGAATGATCAGCGTCGGCGTGCGGATTTCGCCGAGGTAGTAGCGGCTTGAGGCGCGGCGGTAGTAATCCTCGGCATCGGTGAATCCATGCAGCGGCGCGGTGATCCGGCCGTCGAAATCCCAGAACGTACGCATGTTTTCCAGCGAGCCGAGCGCGGCCAGTTTCGCCAGGCCGTCTTCACGCCCGTCATGCTGGAACTGGCGCTGCTTGTTCTTGATGTAGGCGACCATTTCGCGCATGAAATGCGCCTGATAAACCCGCGAAAACCCCTGGCCAATCCGGTCTGCGCACTGGTCGAGCCTGAACGGCACCGACACGGCCACCGCGCCGAGCACGCCGCTGTCGCTGCCGGTTTCACCCAGATGCTTGAGCAGCACATTACCGCCCAGCGAATAGCCGACCGCGTACAACGGCGCCAACGGTCGTTTCGCGCGCAGGTGCTGGATGGCTTCGGCAAGGTCTTCGCTGGCGCCGGAGTGGTAGCTGCGCGGCAACAGATTCGGCTCGCCGGAACAACCGCGCCAGTTCAGTGCGACGCTGGCCCAGCCCTGGTCGGCCAAGGCCTTTTGAATGCCCGCCACATAGGGCGAATTGGAAGAACCGGTCAGCCCGTGCAGCACCAGCACCAACGGCGCCTCGGCGCTGTGCGGGCCGTGCCAGTCGAGGTCGAGGAAATCGCCGTCCTCGAGCCACAGGCGTTCGCGTTCGCGCTCGATGTGCACGGTCTTGCGCCACAGCGGCCCCCACAAGGTTTGCAGATGCGGATTGCCGAGGCCGAAGGCGGGGATGAAGCGTTCTGGCGAAGGGGGCACGAGATTCTCGATGGGCTTGTGGCGAGGAAGCTCGCCCCCTCGCCGCAGGTTGCTTGCGACCTTGTCAGCCGGCGATGTCCGCCGTGCGCTGCCACAGCGCGTAAAAAACCCGACCGGATTTCTGTTCACGATGCAGGCGCCAGTTGCCCGGCAGGCCCAGCGTCGATGGCGCTGTTTCGCTTTCAGTGTAGATCCACGAATCGGCCGCCAGCCATTGGCGCTCTTCCAGCAAGGTACAAACCGCTGGCAACAGGTTCTGGTTGAACGGCGGGTCGAGGAACACCAGGTCGAACGGCGTTGCGGTTTGGGTTTCCAGGTAGCGCAGCGCATCGGCAGTTTGCACCTGGCCGTTGCTGCAACGCAGGGTGCCGAGGTGCTCTTTCAGGCTCGATACTGCAACGTTGCTGGCGTCCAGCGCCTGAGCGGTAGCCGCACCTCGGGACAGCGCTTCGAGAAACAGCGCGCCGCTGCCGGCGAACGGGTCGAGCACTTTCGCCCCTTCGACATACGGCGCAAGCCAGTTGAACAGGGTTTCGCGCACGCGATCCGGGGTCGGGCGCAGGCCCGGCGCGTCGGGGAAGCTCAGCTTGCGGCTGCGCCACTGGCCGCCAATGATGCGCAGCTGATTGACGCCGTTGTGCACGTTTTGCACAGGTTTTTTCGGTGCTCGAGTGGCCATTAATGCTCCGGAACCCCGAGCGGTTGCTCGGCAGGTTTATCAGATGGGGCCGGTAACGGCTTTTGCGGCACGGTCGGGCCAGCGGTGACGATGACCATTTTCTCCGTGCTCAGGTGTTTGTTCAGCGCATCGCGGACCTGCTCCACAGTCAGGCTCTGCGACTGACGCATGAAATCGTCGAGATAGCTCAGCGGCAGATTATAGAAGCCCATCGCGCCGAGCTGGCCAACGATGTCGGCGTTGCTCGCGGTGGACAGCGGGAAGCTGCCGGCCAGTTCGCGCTTGGCATCGTCGAGTTCTTTCTGTGTCGGCCCGGTTTTCAGGTAGTCGGCGAGCACGTCCTGCACCAGCTTCAGGGTGCCTTCGCTCATCTCGGCGCGGGTCTGCAGATTGATCATGAACGGCCCACGGGTCTGCATCGGGCTGAACGCCGAATACACGCCGTAGGTGAGGCCACGCTTCTCGCGCACTTCGCTCATCAGGCGCGTGCCGAAACCACCGCCGCCGAGGATCTGGTTGCCCAGCGACAGCGCGGCGTAATCCGGATCGTCGCGATCAATGCCCAGTTGCGCGAGCATCAGGTTGGTCTGTTTTGACGGAAACTCGATGTGGTTGACGCTGGCTTTCGGTTCCTGCGGTGCGGCGATTTTCGCCAGTGCCGGACCTTTCGGCAGGGCAGAAGAGACCTGATTGGCGATCGCTTCGGCTTCAGCTCGCGACAGGTCGCCGACCAGTGCAATCACAGCGTTGCCGGCGGCGTAGGCCTTGGCATGAAACTCGCGCAATTGCGTGACAGTGATCTTCGGCACGCTTTGCGCATTGCCATCGCTGGAATGCGCGTATGGGTGATCGCCGTACAGACGCTTCATCAGCTCGAGGCTGGCGAGTTTGCCGGGGTTCTGTTTCTGGTACTCGAAACCGGCGAGCAGCTGGTTCTTGATGCGCGCGAAGGAGTCGGCGGGGAAGGTCGGTTTGCCGACCACATCGGCGAACAGCTTCAACGCCGGTTCACGCTGCTCAGGTGCGCTCAGACTGCGCAGCGAAGCCAGCGCCATGTCCTTGAACGCACCGTTGCCGAAGTCGGCGCCGAGGCCTTCAAACCCTTGAGCGATGGCGCCGACGTCTTTGCCGGCGATGCCTTCGTTGAGCATGGCGTTGGTCAGCACGGCGAGGCCGGGGACGTTGCCATCCTGGCTGCTGCCCGCGGCGAAGATCAGGCGCATGTCGAACATCGGCAGTTCATGGGCTTCGACGAACAGCACTTTCGCGCCTTCAGCGGTGTTCCAGGTCTGCACATCGAGCTTGCGGCTGGCCGGGGCCTTGCCGTCGAGTTCGGCCAGCGATTGCAGTTTCTGGCTGGACTTGGCGTTATCCAGTGCTTCGCTGGCCTTGCTGTCAGCGCTTGGCGACAAATAAACCGCTGCCGAGCCGATCACCGCGACAGCGAGCAGGCCAAGCAGCATCAGGCGTGGGGTTTTGCGCTCACTCATGAGTCGTCTCCATTGGCAGGACGTGGGCGACGCTGAGACGTTCGCGGGTGAAATAGTTTTTCGCGGCGTTCTGGATGTCTTGCGGGGTCACGCTTTCCAGATCGGCCAGTTCGGTGTCCATCAGCTTCCACGACAGACCGACCGTTTCCAGTTGACCGATCGCGGTGGCCTGGCTGGTGATCGAGTCACGCTCGTAAACCAGGCCAGCGATGACTTGAGCACGGACGCGTTCCAGCTCTTCGGCAGACGGCGCGGTGGTTTTCAGTTGCTCAAGCAGTTTCCACAAGCCGGCTTCGGCCTGGGCGATGGTCTTTTTCTTCTGCGTATTTGGCGTCGCCGACAGGGTGAACAGGCTGTCGCCACGGGTGTAGGCGTCATAGTCCGACGAGCCGCCGGAGACCAGCTCTTCGCCGCGTTCCAGTTGCGCCGGGATGCGCCCGCTGTAGCCACCGTCGAGCAGCGCCGAGATCAGGCGCAGGGCGTTGACCGAGCGTTTGTCCTCAGCGGTTGCAATGCTCGGCACGTTGAAGCCAAGCATCAGGCTCGGCAGTTGGGTCTGCACGCGCAGGGTGATCTGGCGTTCGCCGGGCTCGGCCAGTTCCAGCGGCTTTTTCGCCGGTGGCACGTCGCGTTTGGCGACCGGGCCGAAATAGCGCTGGGCGAGGGTTCTCACTTCGTCTGGAGTGACGTCACCGACCACCACCAGCGTGGCATTGTTCGGCGCGTACCAGGATTGGTACCAGTGGCGCAGTTCCTCGACTTTCATGCGGTCGAGGTCAGCCATCCAGCCGATGGTCGGCGTGTGGTAACCGCTGGCCGGGTAGGCCATGGCCTTGTAGCGCTCGTAGGCTTTGGACATCGGCTTGTCATCGGTGCGCAGGCGGCGCTCTTCCTTGATGACTTCGATCTCCTTGGCGAACTCGTCGGCCGGCAGGCGCAGGTTTGCCATGCGGTCGGCTTCCAGCTCGAAGGCCACGCCGAGACGATCACGGGCCAGCACCTGGTAATAAGCCGTGAAGTCGTCGCTGGTAAAGGCGTTCTCTTCGGCGCCGAGGTCACGCAGGATCAGCGAAGCTTCGCCGGGGCCGACTTTCTCGCTGCCCTTGAACATCATGTGCTCGAGCGCGTGGGACAGACCGGTCTGGCCCGGAGTCTCGTAGCTGGAGCCGACCTTGTACCAGATCTGCGAAACGACCACCGGCGCACGATGGTCCTCGCGCACGACGACCTTGAGGCCGTTGTCGAGGGTGAATTCATGGGTCGGTTGCGGGTCGGCCGCCAGGGCCGAAAGGGGCAGGCAGACTGCGCTGAGCAGCAGGCCAGCAGCGCGGCGGGCTAGAGCATTCATTCGTTTTTCAACCTGTTGGGCTGCCCGCTTGGTCTTAGCGTCGGCGGGCGAGAGGTAGGGCGTGTCATTGATCATTACCAGTACCGCGCCGGCGCCTGATAGTGTGCAGGGCAAGGCGCGAGGAGTGTGGTTTGGTTGTTCCAAATAAACTCCGAGCAACGCAGCCCTGCACACTATCAGGCCCGGCCCTCCGGGTGGCGCCTGAAAACGGGCCATACTGCGTTGCAGTCCTTGGCAAGGAAAGCACATTCCCTGCGGCCTGCGCCTTGTCTGGCCCGTTTTCAGGCGGCCACGCGGTACTGGTAATGATCAATGACACGCCCTAGGATACTGATCCGTTTTACTGGCGGCCACGCCTATCAGGTTTCGATACCCGGTCAGGCTGTATGGGTTTGTCGCGGATAGCAGCAGTTTTTCATCTGAACTGCGCGTTTTCGCCGACGATGCCGCTCCAGTCCTTCGTGTTAATTGAAGTTTGAGGTGCCTTCGGCGCCTCGACAAAATGTTGCGCGTGAACAAGCTGGGTGAAACACAGTCTGTTCTGCATCGAATATTTATTTGCCGGGGCGCCCTGTTGGCGCGTCGCTACCGTGAGATAGCCGTCCTCCATGTTTGGTTCCAACGACGACAAGAAGAGCCCAGCTGCGGCTGGCGAGAAGAAAAGCCTGTTCGGATGGCTGCGGAAGAAACCGCAGGAACCCGTCGTCGAACAGCCGCCCGCGATTCCTGAGCCGGCCCCCGCGCCAGCGCCTGTAATAGAAGAAGAGCCGGCGCCGATTGTGCTGCCGATCGCTGAGCCGGTGCTGCAACCGGAGGCTGAAGCCGAGCGTGAAACACCGGCCGCTGCCGAGTTGCCGCTGACGCCCGCTGCCGAGCCGTGGCTGACCTTGCCGGTGGCAGAAGAGCCGGTGGCCCTGGTTGAAGAAGCAGCGCCGCATGTGACGCCTGTGATTCCCGCGCCGGCCGCCGAGCCGGCTGCGCAGCCTGTGCCTGAGTCGGTTGCCGAACCCGCGCCGGTCATTGCTGAACCCGTCGCTCCGGTTGTCCCGCCATCCGAGCCTGAGCCTGAGCCTGCACCGCTTGCCGCTGCGCCAGTTGTCGCTCCGGTCGTGCCCATGGAAGCGCCTGTAGAAACGTCCGTCGAAACCCCGCGCACCGAAGAAACCAAAGCCGGTTTCTTCGCTCGCCTCAAACAAGGCCTGTCAAAGACCAGCGCCAGCATCGGCGAGGGCATGGCCAGCCTGTTCCTCGGGCGCAAGACCATCGACGATGAGTTGCTCGACGACCTCGAAACCCGTCTGCTCACCGCCGACGTCGGCGTTGAAGCCACCACGCAGATCATCCAGCGCCTGACCCAGAAGGTCGCACGCAAGGAACTGGCAGACGCCGACGCCCTGTACAAATCTCTGCAGGCCGAATTGGCAGCGATGCTCAAACCGGTCGAACAGCCACTAAAAATAGCCTCGCAGAACAAGCCGTTCGTGATTCTGGTGGTCGGCGTCAACGGCGCCGGCAAAACCACCACCATCGGCAAACTGGCGAAGAAACTGCAACTGGAAGGCAAGAAAGTCATGCTCGCCGCCGGCGATACCTTCCGTGCTGCGGCGGTAGAACAATTGCAGGTCTGGGGCGAGCGCAACAAGATTCCGGTGATCGCTCAGCACACCGGCGCTGATTCGGCTTCGGTGATCTTCGACGCGGTGCAAGCAGCCAAGGCCCGTGGCATCGATGTGCTGATCGCCGACACCGCCGGTCGTCTGCACACCAAAGACAACCTGATGGAAGAGCTGAAGAAAGTTCGCCGGGTGATCGGCAAGCTCGACGCCGACGCGCCGCACGAAGTGTTGCTGGTGCTCGACGCCGGTACTGGCCAGAACGCCATCAATCAGGCCAAGCAGTTCAATCAGACCGTCGAACTGACCGGTCTGGCGCTGACCAAGCTCGACGGCACCGCCAAGGGCGGAGTGATTTTCGCCCTGGCCAAGCAGTTCGGCCTGCCGATCCGCTACATCGGCGTCGGTGAAGGCATCGACGATTTGCGTACCTTTGAAGCCGAACCCTTTGTCCAGGCGCTGTTTGCCGAGCGGGAGCGTTCATGATTCGTTTCGAACAGGTCGGTAAACGCTACCCGAACGGTCACGTCGGCTTGCATGAGCTGAGCTTTCGAGTCCGTCGTGGCGAGTTCTTGTTTGTCACCGGCCACTCCGGCGCCGGTAAATCCACGCTGTTGCGCCTGTTGCTGGCAATGGAACGGCCGACCAGCGGCAAATTGCTGCTCGCCGGGCAAGACCTGAGCACCATCAGCAACGCGCAGATTCCGTTTCTGCGCCGACAGATCGGCGTGGTGTTCCAGAATCATCAGTTGCTGTTCGATCGTACGGTGTTCAACAACGTCGCCTTGCCGCTGCAGATCCTCGGCCTGTCCAAGGTCGAGATTGCCAAGCGCGTCGATTCGGCGCTGGAGCGCGTGGCACTGTCGGACAAATCCGATCTGTACCCGGGCGACCTGTCCACCGGTCAGCAACAGCGCGTCGGCATCGCCCGCGCCATCGTCCACCGCCCGGCCTTGCTGCTGGCGGACGAACCGACCGGTAACCTCGACCCGCGTCTGGCGGCGGAGATCATGGGCGTGTTCGAAGACATCAACCGCTTGGGCACCAGCGTGCTGATCGCCAGTCACGACCTGGCGCTGATCGCGCGCATGCGTCATCGCATGCTGACCCTGCAACGCGGCCGCCTGATCGGCGACGGGGAGGCCGGGGTATGAGTGCGACACGCAGTCCGAAGGTTTCCGAGCGTGTGGCCCCGAAGGCCGCCGACCCGCAACCGCAAAAGAAGAAAAAGCACGACGATGACGATGGCCCGGACTTCGCCACGCTGTTTCACGCCTGGATCGAAAGCCATCGCGCCAGCCTGCTCGACAGCCTGCGCCGCCTCGGCAAACAGCCGATCGGCAGCTTCTTCACCTGCATGGTGATGGCCGTTGCATTGAGTCTGCCGATGGGGCTGTCGCTGTTGCTTAACAACGTCGAGCGTCTTGGCGGTTCCTGGCAGCGCGCGGCGCAGATTTCCCTGTACCTGCAACTCGACGCCAGCCCGGAGCAGGGCGAGTCGCTGCGTGAGCAGATCAAAGCCATGCCCGGCGTAGCCGATGCCGAATATGTTGGCCGCGATCAGGCGCTGGAGGAGTTCCAGCAGCAGTCCGGCCTGGGCGAAGCCCTGCGTGAGCTGCCGGAAAACCCTTTGCCCGGTGTAGTGCTGGTGACACCGAACGAAGTCGACAAGCCGACACTCGAAGCATTAAGACAAAAACTTTCCGAGCTGCCCAAGGTACAACAGGCGCAACTTGATCTAGTCTGGGTCGAGCGTCTGGCAGCCATCCTCAAGCTTGGCGACCGCTTTGTCTTCGGTCTGACGGTGCTTTTGGTGTCTGCATTACTTTTGGTGATAGGCAATACCATTCGTCTTCATATTGAAAACCGCCGCACCGAGATAGAAGTGATTAAACTCGTCGGCGGCACTGACAGTTATGTGCGTCGCCCTTTCCTGTATATGGGCGCGTTGTATGGCTTCGGTGCAGGGCTGTTGTCCTGGGGTGTATTGGCGTTCGGCCTGAACTGGCTGAACGATGCGGTGGTTGGACTGGCCGGCTTGTACGGCAGTGATTTCGCCCTGGCCGGTGTGCCAGTGGCCGACGGTCTGTCGCTCTTGCTTGGCGCGGTGCTGTTGGGTTATATCGGTGCATGGATTGCAGTCGCACGTCATCTCAGGGAGCTGGCGCCGAAGTAGAATCTTTTTTGCGCGTGATTGACCTTGCGGTTTTTATGGGAACTTGTACCTGAGTTCCCGGTCAATTTTTCGCAGTGCCGAGAGGCACGAGTATGTAAGTGGGAGGTTTTTTCGTATGACCAATTCTTTGCAACCTGCGTATGCGCTGGTTCCGGGTGCGAACCTGGAAGCCTACGTGCACACCGTCAACAGCATTCCATTGCTGACGCCGGAGCAGGAGCGTGAACTGGCCGAGAGTCTCTACTATGAGCAGGATTTGGGGGCGGCTCGGCAGATGGTGCTCGCCCACCTGCGTTTTGTCGTACACATTGCCCGTAGCTATTCCGGCTACGGTCTGGCTCAGGCTGACCTGATCCAGGAAGGTAACGTCGGCCTGATGAAGGCCGTCAAGCGCTTCAACCCGGAAATGGGTGTGCGTCTGGTGTCGTTCGCCGTGCACTGGATCAAGGCGGAAATTCACGAGTTCATCCTGCGCAACTGGCGCATTGTGAAAGTCGCGACCACCAAGGCCCAGCGCAAGCTGTTCTTCAACCTGCGCAGCCAGAAAAAGCGCCTGGCGTGGCTGAACAACGAGGAAGTCCACCGTGTGGCGGAAAGCCTTGGCGTCGAACCACGTGAAGTGCGCGAGATGGAAAGCCGCCTGACCGGCCACGACATGGCCTTCGACCCGGCTGCTGAAGCCGACGACGACAGCGCTTTCCAGTCGCCGGCCAACTATCTGGAAGACCACCGGTACGACCCGGCCCGTCAACTGGAAGATGCCGACTGGAGCGACAACTCGAACACCAACCTGCACGAAGCACTCGAAGTGCTGGACGAGCGCAGCCGTGACATCCTCTACCAGCGCTGGCTGGCGGAAGAAAAAGCCACGCTGCACGACCTGGCGCAGAAGTACAACGTGTCGGCCGAGCGAATTCGTCAGCTCGAAAAGAGCGCGATGAACAAGCTCAAGTTGTCGATCGCCGCGTAACCGGCGCCTCAGCAATAAAAAACGCCCCGATCAGCGATGATCGGGGCGTTTTCATTTCTGTTTCAACATAAATCCCTGTGGGAGCGAGCCTGCTCGCGAATGCGGTTTATCAGTGACATCAACACAGGCTGACACACCGCTTTCGCGAGCAGGCTCGCTCCCAAATTAGTCTTTCGGCGTTATTCAGACCAAGGCGCCCGTCGCGAATCATTCAGTCCGAGCAAATAACTGTCGCCGCCCAACTGACTCATCTGCTGCCGAATCCACCCGGCGCGTCGCGATACATAACCGGTCGGATGACTCGCGCTCCACACCCGTGGATTGGGCAGTACCGCGGCCAGATAACTCGCCTGCTGACGCGACAATGACTTCGCACTCACGCCAAAGTGATGACGGGCCGCCGCTTCAGCGCCAAACACGCCGTCATCCCACTCAACGCTGTTCAGGTACACCTCGAGAATCCGCTGCTTGGGCCAGAACACCTCGATCAGCGCGGTAAACCACGCTTCCAGGCCTTTGCGCAGATAACTGCGGCCCGACCACAGAAAGAGATTTTTCGACACCTGCTGGCTCAAGGTGCTGGCGCCGCGAATCGAACCGCCCAGTTCGTTGTGGGCCAGGGCAGCCTGAATCGCGCGCAGATCGAAGCCCCAGTGCTCGGGGAATTTCTGGTCTTCGCCAGCAATTACCGCCACTTTCAGGTCATCGGAGATCTCGTCCCAGGGTTTCCAGGTGCGCTGCAGGTCAATCGGCTCGCCGTCGACCCAGGATTCGACCTTGCGCTCGACCATCAACGCCGTACCCGGCGGAGGCACGAAGCGAAACACCAGCACCAGCAAGACACTGCCGCCGGCGAACCAGAGCAGGGCCTTAGTGAGACGACGGAAAATTGAACGCAGCATAGAGATGGCTTGGCCGAACCCGTGGAGCGGGCCATTATACAGACCCTGCCGATGGCGTCTGACTGGAGTTCCCCATGCTGCGTGGCTTTTTGATGCTGGCCGCTTTTTTCGGATTCACCGGCGTTGCGCTGGGCGCGTTCGCCGCCCATGGCCTGAAAAACCGCCTGACCCCGGAATACCTGACGATTTTCCACACGGGCGTCACCTACCAACTGGTGCACACACTCGCGCTGTTCGGCGTTGCGCTGCTGGCCACGCAGATTCAAGGGCGACTGATCACTTGGGCCGGCGTGTCCTTCACCATCGGCATCCTGTTGTTCTCCGGCAGCCTGTACGTGCTGACCATGACCGGCATCAGCAAGCTCGGCATCATCACGCCGTTTGGTGGCCTCGCGTTTCTCATCGGTTGGGTTTGCCTCGGCCTCGCCGCCTGGCGCTTGCAGCTAACCGCTTGACGCTTGGTACTGACCTTTAGGTCATGATCGGGCTAGAATGCCAGCCCCTAAAAATGATGGCGGCGTTGTGCATGCGCATTCAGTTGAACGGCGAGTCCTTTGAATTGCCCGACGGTGAAACCGTTGCGGGCCTGATCACCCGTCTGGATCTGACCGGACGTCGCGTGGCGGTCGAGCTCAATCTGGACATCGTCCCGCGCAGCCAGCATGCCGATACCAGGCTAAACGACGGTGACAACGTCGAGGTAGTACACGCCATCGGCGGCGGCTGATCGCCCCGGCTTGCAAGGGCACAGAATTCTGCAAGACCCTCACCCCTCAAGAGGATTCCTTATGAGCATCGTTCGTAGCGACAAGCCTTTTGTGCTGGCCGGTCGTACTTACCAGTCGCGTTTGCTGGTCGGTACCGGCAAGTACCGTGACATGGAAGAAACCCGCCAGGCCATCGAAGCCTCGGGTGCCGAGATCGTCACTTTCGCCGTGCGCCGCACCAACCTGGGCCAGATCGAAGGCGAGCCGAACCTGCTCGACGTGCTGTCGCCGGAGCGCTACACCTTTCTGCCGAACACCGCCGGTTGCTACGACGCCATCGAAGCCGTGCGTACCTGCCGCCTGGCGCGTGAGTTGCTCGACGGCCACAACCTGGTGAAGCTGGAAGTGCTGGCCGACCAGAAAACCCTGTTCCCCAACGTGATCGAAACCCTCAAGGCCGCCGAAACGCTGGTCAAGGAAGGCTTCGACGTGATGGTCTACACCAGCGATGACCCGATCATCGCCCGGCAACTGGCGGAAATCGGCTGTATCGCCGTGATGCCGCTGGCCGGTCTGATCGGCTCCGGTCTGGGTATCTGCAATCCGTACAACCTGCAGATCATCCTTGAAGAAGCCAAGATTCCTGTGCTGGTCGATGCCGGTGTCGGTACTGCTTCCGATGCGACCATCGCCATGGAACTGGGTTGCGACGCCGTACTGATGAACTCGGCCATCGCCCACGCCCAGCAGCCGGTGATGATGGCGCAAGCCATGCAACACGCCATCGTCGCGGGTCGTCTGGCCTACCTCGCTGGCCGTATGCCGAAAAAACTCTATGCCAGCGCCTCTTCGCCGCTGGATGGTCTGATCAAGTAAGAGCCATTGATGACTGAATCGAACGACACGCCTGTCCAGCCGGACGAAGGCGACGAGCGCCAACACCGCCGCATCAAGAGTTTCGTGATGCGCGCCGGGCGCATGACCGAAGGCCAGCAACGCGGTCTGGACCAGGGCGCGCCGCTGTACGTGCTGCCGCTGGCCGATGCGCCGGTCGATTACGACCAGGTGTTCGGCCGCTCGGCACCGCGTTCGCTGGAAATCGGTTTCGGCATGGGCCACTCGCTGCTGGAAATGGCCGCCGCCGCTCCCGAGCAGGATTTCATCGGTGTTGAAGTGCACCGTCCGGGTGTCGGCGCGCTGCTCAATGGCATGCTGACCCAAGGGCTGACCAACCTGCGGGTCTACGATTGCGACGCGATCGAAGTGCTCAACCGCTGTATCGCCGACAACAGCCTTGATCGCCTGATGCTGTTTTTCCCGGATCCGTGGCACAAGAGCCGCCACCACAAGCGCCGCATCGTCCAGGCCTCGTTCGCTGAACTGGTGCGCAGCAAGTTGAAGGTTGGCGGCATTCTGCACATGGCCACCGACTGGGAGCCGTACGCCGAGTACATGCTGGAGGTGATGAACGTCGCCCCGGGCTACCGCAATCTCGCCGAAGACGGCAAATGCGTCCCGCGCCCGGCCGAACGCCCGATCACCAAGTTCGAACGCCGTGGCGAGCGCCTTGGCCATGGCGTGTGGGATCTGAAGTTCGAAAAGATCGCTTAAGCATCACGCAATAAAAACTGTGGGAGCGAGCCTGCTCGCGAAAGCGGATGTTCATTCAACACTGATGTTGACTGACACACCGTATTCGCGAGCAGGCTCGCTCCCACATTTTGTTTCGGGGTGTTTGCGGAGTCAGCGGCGATCAGCAACCACGCCGATCAGCACCAGTACCACCAGCAGCACCGGCGCCAGGCTGTAGTTGTTGAACTGGCTCAGGCCTTTGATCACCCACGGCGTGGCGTAGATCAGCGCGGCGCCGCTGCCAATCAGGCAGAGCAGGGCCATCAGGGGCACGCGCAGGGCGCCGGCGATGCTGCCCAGGCGTTGCTCGACCCAGCCTTTGAAGTCAGCGCCGAACAGCACCAGCAGGCAACCGACCAGCGCCAGAGCGATTTCCGAGAGATTGCTGCGGCTCCAGCGGGAGACGGTGGCCAGCAGGTCGAGTATCAAATCCATGCGTTTTCCCTTTGAGCTGTGGTCAGTTCAGAAATTGTTGCAGCAAGTCGTTGAGGAACAGCTGGCCGCGTTCGGTCGTCGCCAGGCGTGACGGTTCGACCTGCAACAGGCCGCTTTGTTCGGCCTCGCGGCGGCCTTCGGCGAGGGTCTCCAGCGACAGGCCGGTGCGTTCCGGATACAGGCGCGATTCGACCCCGGCGGTCAGGCGCAGGGCGTTCATCAGGAACTCGAACGGCATCTCGTCATTGCTCAGGGATTTCTCGCCGGCCTGAAAGCTTTTCGCCGGGTTCAGATAATCCTTCGGCAGGCGGGTTTTCCATGTGCGCACGATGCGCCCGTCCGGGCGGCTCAACTTGCCATGGGCACCGGCGCCAATGCCGATGAAGTCGCCAAAACTCCAGTAATTGAGGTTATGTCGCGCCGGGCGACCGGCCTGGGCATACGCCGACACTTCGTATTGCGCGTAACCGTGCTCGGCCAGTAGCGCTTGGCCGGCTTCCTGAATGTCCCACAGCGTGTCGTCTTCCGGCAGCACTGGCGGCTGGTTCCAGAACACCGTGTTCGGCTCCAGCGTCAGTTGATACCAGGAAATGTGCGTCGGCTTCAGCGCGATGGCCTGGCGCAGATCGCTCAAGGCATCGTCCAGCGACTGATCAGGCAAGCCATGCATCAAGTCGAGGTTGAAATTATCGAACCCGGCCTGCCGCGCCATGCCTGCCGCACGCACGGCTTCGTCACCGTTGTGAATGCGGCCGAGGGCTTCAAGCTTTTCCTGCTGAAAGCTCTGGATACCGATCGACAGGCGATTGATTCCCAGCTTGCGATAGGCGACAAACTTCTCTTGCTCGAAGGTGCCCGGATTCGCCTCAAGGGTGATTTCGATGTCGGCGGCAAACGGGATGCGCTGCTCGACGCCCTGCAACAAACGCCCGAGGGCTTCGGCGCTGAACAGGCTTGGCGTACCACCACCGAAGAAAATCGAGGTCAGCTCACGGCCATACGCCGCATGCAGATCCTGATCGAGATCGGCCAGCAACGCGTCGACGTATTCCTGCTCCGGCAGCACCGGGCTGGCGGTGTGCGAGTTGAAATCGCAATAGGGGCATTTGCGCACGCACCACGGAATGTGGATGTACAGCGCCAGGGGCGGCAGGGTTGGCAGCGGTGCCCGAGGCGAGGACGCGGCGCCGCCGATGATCAGCGACGACGCGGAAGAATCAGTGGTCATTTCAAGCCCAGACGCTGGCGCAGCAGATCCATTGCACGGGCGCGGTGGCTGATCTGGTTCTTGTCGGCCGGGCTCAGCTCGGCGCTGGAGCAATCGCGCTCCGGCACCCAGAACAGCGGGTCGTAACCGAAACCGTGTGCGCCGCTGGCTGCGGTGAGGATGCGCCCATGCCACAGGCCTTCGCAGAGAATCGGCAGCGGATCATCGGCGTGGCGCACCAGCGCGAGCACGCAAACGAACTGCGCACCGCGCTCGGCTTCTGGCACATCTTTCAGCGCATCGAGCAGTTTGGCGTTGTTCGCCGCATCGCCCTGGCCGTCGGCGTAACGCGCCGAGTAGATGCCCGGCGCGCCGCCGAGGAAGTCCACTGCCAGCCCGGAGTCGTCGGCCAGTGCCGGCAGCCCGGAAATGCGCGCGGCATTGCGGGCCTTGAGGATCGCGTTCTCGACAAACGACAGGCCGGTTTCTTCCGGCTCGACCTTGCTCCACTCGCCAATCGAGCGCAGTTGCACCGAGTCGCCGAGCATGGCCTGGAGTTCTTTGAGTTTGCCGGCGTTATGGCTGGCCAGTACGAGCTGCTTGATGTTCATCATTCGCCGGGGAAGAGTTCTTGGTTGAAATTGATGGTGTTGATCTTGTCGCCGTTCTGCACCTTGATTTCAAAGGTGCGGGTTTCCTGCTGCGGCACTGGGTACTGAGCAATGTAGTAGATCGCGCCCTGTTCGGTGACCTGGCGGAAGTTCAGCGCCACGCTGTTGCTGGTCAGGTCCTTGATCGTGCCGGTGACGCTGGCGATCACCGGTTTGCCGTCCTTGACCACCGAGACGTTGATCACGCCCTGGTTCTTGCTGCGGATCAGCTCGGCAGCCTTGGCGATGTCCGGTTGCAGGAACGTCGAGTTGAACGTGTTGTAGTGCACCGTGACGTCACCGAAGGTTTCCTTGCGTTCACCCTTGATGACATCCGCCGCCATGGTGCTGGCGCTCAGGCAGGCGGTGAGTAACAGCAACGCTAGACGACTCATGTTCGTGCTCCTTCAAATGCCCTGGCTCAGACCGCGACTCGGTGGTCCGCCAACTGCGGACTGCTGACGCGATAGATGCCGATTTCACCTAACAGATTAGGCCATAGCTTACTGGCCCACCCGTGCCGGTGCTGTTGATCCACGGCAAGCCGATCAATGACCTTCGCGTCACGTTCGCGGCACAGTTCTTCGAAATCCTCGAAGGTGCAGAAGTGGATGTTCGGCGTGTTGTACCAGGTATAGGGGAGGAATTCCGAGACCGGCATACGGCCCTTGCTCGCCAGGTACCAGCGGCAGCGCCAGTGGCCGAAGTTGGGGAAGGTGATAATGCATTGGCGACCGACCCGGAGCATTTCGTCGAGGATCCTGTCCGGGTAATGCACCGCTTGCAGGGCCTGGGTCATGACGACGATGTCGAAACTGTTGCTGGCAAAGTTGCCCAGGCCTTTGTCCAGATCCTGCTCGATGACGTTGATGCCCTTGGCCACGCACTCGGCGATGTTGTCGGCGTCGTTTTCCAGGCCATAACCGGTGACGTTCTTGTTGTCGCGCAGCCAGGTCAGCAGCTCGCCGTCACCGCAACCGAGGTCGAGGACGCGGCTGCCGGCGGGGATCCATTCCTGGATGATTTCCAGATCAGCTCTCATGGCTTTCTCACAACGAAATGCGGTTCATGTAATTGCCGAATGCCTGCAAGTAACGCGGGATCGGAATCAGGAAGGCGTCGTGGCCTTGGGGCGCGTCGATTTCCAGATAACTGACGTCCTTGCGCGCAGCCATCAGCGCATCCACCAGTTCCCGCGAGCGCGCAGGGGAGAAGCGCCAGTCGGTGGTGAACGACATCACGCAGAATTTTGCCGTAGCGTTTTCAAAGGTTTTCGCCAGATCATCTTCGAAGTTCGCCGCCGGATCGAAGTAATCCAGCGCTTTGGTCATCAACAGATAGGTGTTGGCATCGAAGCGCCCGGAAAACTCTTCGCCCTGATAACGCAGGTAGCTCTCGACCTGAAACTCGACACTGTGGAAGTCGTAGTTGAGCTTTTCGCTCTTCAGGCCACGGCCGAATTTCTCACCCATGGAGTCGTCGGACAGATAGGTGATGTGCCCGACCATGCGCGCCAGCATCAGCCCGCGCTTGGGGATCACGCCGGCTTCCTGGAACGAACCACCGTGGAATTCCGGGTCGGTGAGGATCGCCTGACGCGCGACTTCGTTGAAGGCGATGTTCTGCGCCGACAGTTTCGGCGCCGAGGCGATCGCCAGACAGTGCCGCACGCGATCCGGGTAGGTGATGGTCCATTGCAACGCCTGCATGCCGCCGAGGCTGCCGCCGATCACCGCTGCCCACTGGCCGATGCCGAGCAAATCAGCGAGGCGCGCCTGGCTGTGCACCCAGTCTTCGACGGTGAGCACCGGGAAATCAGCGCCGAACGGCTTGCCGGTCTCCGGGTTGATGCTGCTCGGCCCGGTGGAGCCGTTGCAGCCGCCGAGGTTGTTCAGGCTGACCACGAAGAATTTATTGGTGTCGATCGGCTTGCCGGGGCCGATGCAGCTGTCCCACCAACCGGGCTTGCGGTCGTCGACGTTGTGATAGCCGGCAGCGTGGTGGTGACCGGACAAGGCGTGGCAGATCAGCACGGCGTTGCTCGCCTGAGCGTTCAGCGTGCCGTAGGTTTCATAGATCAGGTCATAAGCGGCCAGCGAACGGCCACAGGCCAGCGTCAGCGGCTCGCTGAAATGCGCGGTTTGTGGCGTTACCAGGCCAACAGAATCGGCGGGAAAGGCAGTTGGCATCGACCCTGCTCTCGTTGAAATGAGGCGTAAGTCTAAAGACCGGGGGGGTTAGCGGCAAGCAACGATCAGGTCCGGCGTTTTCGCTTCGGATCGAGGTGCAGCCATTCGCGAGCAGGCTCGCTCCCACAGTTGAAATGCATTCCAATGTGGGAGCGAGCCTGCTCGCGAAAAAGGCGACTCGGTCAGTCAGACCGAACGCACTCGGTTACATCAGCAAACGCAGAATCTCCGGCATCATCGTCATCGCTGCCAGATTGTTGATCACCAGCATGTCGATCAGTTTGAGTGCAAGGAAGGCGAAGATCGGCGACAGGTCCAGGCCGCCGAGGTTCGGCAGGAAGCGGCGGAACGGTGCCAGTGCCGGCTCGCAGATCTGGTTGACCAGTTCGGCGCCCGGATTGTGGCTGCCCGGTGCGACCCACGACAGGATCACGCTGATGATCAGAGCGAAGAAGAAGATCTTCAGGAACAGAGCAGTGACGCCGATCAGCGACCAGATCAACAGTTGCAGCGGGTTACCGGTGGTGCCGTAGGTCAGCAGCAGGGTCAGTGCCATCAGCAGCAGTTGCACCAGAATCGCCAGCACCAGCGACGACATGTCGAGGCCGAACAGGCTCGGGATGATCCGGCGCAAAGGCTTGAGCAGCGGCTGGGTGGCCTTGACCACGAACTGGCACAGCGGATTGTAGAAGTTCGCCCGCACCAGTTGCAGGACGAAGCGCAGCAGCACGATCAGCAGGTACAGGCTGCCGAGGGTTTGCAGCACGTAAACCGCTGCGGTGTTCAATCCGATCATGTAAGGCTCCTTATTTGCCCAGTTGTTCGGCCATTTCGGCCGAGCGGTGCGCGGCGGCGCCGAGTGCGGTTTCAACCAGCGCTTCAAAGCCGCCAGCCTGGAATGATTTGATCGCCGCTTCCGTAGTGCCATTCGGCGAGGTCACGCGGCGACGCAATTCGGCGGCGTCGACATCGCTGGACACCGCCATGTGCGCGGCGCCCAAGGCAGTCTGCACGGTCAGTTGCTCAGCGATTGCTTTTGGCAGGCCAAGTTTGACGCCGGCGGCGGTCATCGCTTCGATCAGCAGGAAGAAGTACGCCGGGCCGGAGCCGGACACTGCGGTGACTGCGTCCAGTTGCTGTTCTTCGTCCAGCCACAGGGCGATGCCGACGGCGGACAGCAGCTCTTCGGCTTGCTGACGCTGCTGGGCGGTGACTTCACTGGTCGCGTACAGACCGCTGACACCCTGACGCAGCAGCGCCGGAGTATTGGGCATGCAGCGCACGATCGGCTGCTCGCCGAGCCATGCGGTCATGCTCGCGCAGGTGATGCCAGCGGCAATCGACACTACCAGTTGATTGGGCTGCAGGCTTGGGCGAATCGCCTCGCACACGGCTTTCATCGCCTGTGGCTTGACCGCCAGCACGACAACATCGACTCCGTCGATGGCCTGGGCGTTGTCAGCGAAGGTTTCGATGCCATGTTCGGCGCTGACCTTGGCACGGGTTTCTTCGCCCGGATCGCTGGCGCGGATCTGCGCCGCTTCCAGACCCTTGGCGCGCAAGCCGCCAATCAGACTGGCCGCCATGTTGCCCGCACCGATAAACGCAATACGTGTGTTGCTCATGTGTGGTCCTTATCTGGAAACGTTCAAGACTGGGAATAATCTCTGGCGCCAAACAGCGCGGTACCGATCCGCACCCAGGTGGCGCCTTGGGCGATGGCCGACTCGAGGTCGTGGCTCATGCCCATCGACAGTGTGTCGAGCGGCAGATCGAGGCTCGCCTGCAATGCCTGCACGGCGGCGAAGGCAGCGTCCTGTTCGGCGCGCTCCTCGGTCGGCTCGGGAATCGCCATCAAGCCGCGCAGCTTCAAGCGTGGCAACGCGCTGATGGCCTCGGCCAGCGCTGGCAGATCGGCCGGGGTGCAACCGGATTTGCTCGCCTCGCCGCTGACATTGACCTGAATGCAGATGTTCAGTGGCGGCAGTTCGGGCGGGCGTTGTTCGGACAGGCGTTGGGCAATTTTCAGACGATCCACGGAGTGCACCCAGTCGAAATGCTCGGCAATCGCGCGAGTCTTGTTCGATTGAATGGGGCCGATGAAGTGCCAGATCAAGGGCAGGTCGGCCAGCTCCAGCTGTTTGCCCAAGGCTTCCTGCAAGTAGTTCTCGCCGAAGTCGCGCAGGCCGGCGGCGTAGGCTTCGCGCAGGGCCTGGGCGGGTTTGGTCTTGCTCACGGCGAGCAAATGGATGCTGTTTTCGTCGCGGTGCGCGGCTTTGGCCGCTGCCTGGATGCGCGAACTAACCTGAAGGATGTTGTCTGCTATCGTGGACATCAAGGGGCGCCGGCGGTCTGTAGGTTCGCGGCATTCTACTGGAATTGAGGGACGCTATGGATATCACTGAATTGCTGGCCTTCAGCGCCAAACAGGGCGCTTCCGACCTGCACCTGTCGGCCGGCCTGCCGCCGATGATCCGCGTCGATGGCGACGTGCGGCGGATCAATCTGCCGGCGCTGGACCACAAGCAAGTGCACGATCTGATCTACGACATCATGAACGACACCCAGCGCATCGAATTCGAGAAAAATCTGGAAACGGATTTTTCCTTCGATGTACCCGGCGTGGCGCGCTTTCGCGTCAACGCCTTTAACCAGAACCGTGGTGCCGGCGCTGTGTTCCGTACCATTCCGTCGAAAGTGCTGAGCATGGAAGACCTCGCCATGGGCGATGTTTTCCGCAAGATCACCGATGCGCCGCGCGGGCTGGTGCTGGTCACCGGGCCGACCGGCTCCGGCAAATCGACCACGCTGGCGGCGATGATCGATTACCTCAACACTCATCGCCATCACCATATCCTCACCATTGAAGACCCCATCGAGTTCGTTCACGAATCGCGCAAATGCCTGATCAATCAGCGCGAAGTCCATCGTGATACCCGCAGCTTCGCCACCGCACTGCGTTCGGCGCTGCGTGAAGATCCGGACGTGATTCTGGTCGGCGAAATGCGTGATCTGGAAACCATCCGCCTGGCGCTGACCGCCGCCGAGACCGGGCATCTGGTGTTCGGCACGCTGCACACGACCTCGGCGGCGAAGACCATTGATCGCGTGGTCGACGTGTTTCCCGGAGACGAGAAGTCGATGGTGCGTTCGATGCTCTCGGAGTCGTTGCTGGCGGTGGTGTCGCAGACGTTGATCAAGAAGATCGGCGGCGGGCGGGTGGCGGCGCATGAAATCATGCTCGGGACGTCGGCGATCCGTAACCTCATTCGCGAGGACAAGGTGGCGCAGATGTATTCGGCGATTCAGACCGGTGGGTCGTTGGGGATGCAGACACTCGATATGTGCCTGAAGGATCTGGTGACCAAGGGCTTGATCAGCCGCGAGCATGCGCGAGAGAAGGCGCGCACCCCGGATAATTTCTGAAAGAGGTTTTCGGTGCTCTCACCGGCCCTTTCGCGAGCAAGCTCGCTCCCACATGTAATTGCATTCCTTGAGCTGGAATGCTTTCACCTGTGGGAGCGAGCTTGCTCGCGAAGAGGGCAGTACTGCTTGAGCAGATTTCCGGATCAGTCAGCTCAGCGCTGGACTACGCGCAGCTGCTGTTGCTCTTTCGGCAACACGCGCTTGGCGACGACGTAATGCTTTTCCCAGTACGGCTTGTTCAGCGTGTCGATGCTCACCGCTTTGCCCCGGCGCGGTGCGTGGATGAAGCGGTCGTTGCCCAGGTAGATGGCAACGTGGTTGACCCGGCGGCTCTTGATGTTGAAGAAAATCAGGTCGCCCGGCTTCAGATCCTTGCGTTCGACCTTCTCGCCGTGACCGCTGGCCATGGCGTTGGAGGTGCGTGGCAGGTCGAACGTAGCGTCGTTGAACGCATATTTCACCAGACCGCTGCAATCGAAGCCTTTACTTGGGCTGCTGCCGCCCCAACGATAAGGTGTACCGAGGACGTTTACCGCACGGCTCAGCACATTGCTGCTTTCCTTGCTCGCCATCGGTGGCACCAGCTTGCTGCGGCTCTTGCTGCTCAGCGTGGTGGTCTTGGACTTGCTGCTTTTGCTCGATGGAGCCGAAGCATGGGATTTAGGGGTGAAGCCGTTGACGTTAGGAAGACGTTGCTCACGATTGGTGGCGTGGGCGGCCAGTGGCATTAATAGGCAAATAGTCAGCCATGTCTTGAAAAATGGTCGCATTAGGCGTGGCTCGTAAGTGATAGCGCGCAACTTTATAACAGCTTTTTTTACCGTTCCGAGGCCGTTCATCGATTCATAGCGCCGGCTACGGAACCAAAAACGCTCAAAAAGTACGCAATTGTCCGACAGAAGTCAGGTTCTACAAGGGTTTCGCGCTAGCAACGGTAACATTTGCCATACGTCGGCCACCTGTAAAAAAGTCACAAAGAAATGAAGAATATTTATCTATCGAGTGCAATGAGGTCTTAATGAACAGCTATCAGCTACCCCGCGTGAAGGAAAAAGACACTCACAGCAAAGTTATCGGCTACCTGCTGTGGATTTTCGGATTCACTGGCGCGCACCGCTTTTATTACGGCAAGCCGGTGACCGGGACGATCTGGTTCTTCACCTTCGGTTTGCTGGGGATTGGCTGGCTGATCGACGTATTCCTGATCCCGGCGATGGATCGCGAAGCCGACCTGCGCTTTGCCGCCGGGCCGATTGAGTACAACGTCGCATGGATCCTGCTGACCTTCCTCGGAGTGTTCGGTGTGCACCGCATGTATCAGGGCAAGTGGATCAGCGGTTTGCTGTATCTGCTGACGGGTGGGTTGTTCTTTATTGGCGTGCTGTATGACTTCTGGACCCTGAACGACCAGGTGTCGGTGCGCAACGCGCAAAATCGCGGCGCCTTCCAGTAAGTTGTGGCGAGGGGATTTATCCCCGTTGGGCCGCGAAGCGGTCCTGAATCCGAGAACGCGGTGGATTTGTTCCACCGCGTGCAATGGCTTCGCGACTGCTACGCAGCCGAGCGGGGATAAATCCCCTCGCCACAATCTCCCTCAAGTCAAGCCTGGTGCGTAATCCGCCCATCCACCAGCGTATAGCGCACCACACCCGGCAGGCTGTGCCCGATGAACGGGCAGTTCTCGCCCTTCGACAGCCAGTGCTCGCCGGCTACCGTCGAAGACTTCGGATCGAACAGCACGATATCCGCCGCGCCGCCTACCGCCAGTTTGCCCGCCGGCAGACGCAGCGCTTCGGCCGGGCCTGCGCTCAGACGCGCCAGCAGCGTCGGCAAGTCGAGCAAACCATCCTCAACCAGCGTCATCGCCAGCGGCAGCAGCAGTTCAACACTGCTGATGCCCGGCTCGGTGGCGCCGAACGGGGCCAGTTTGGCGTCGCGCTCGTGGGGCTGGTGGTGGCTGGAGATGGCCGAGACCACCCCGGATTTCACCGCCTCACGCAGGCCATCGCGGTCGGCGCGGGTGCGCAGCGGCGGTTGCACGTGATAAAGGCTGTTGAAGTCGATCAGCGCTTCGTCAGTCAGAATCAACTGATACAGCGCGACATCGGCAGTGACTTTCAGACCACGGGCCTGCGCCTGAGCAATCAGGGCAACACCGCGCGCACTGGTCAACTGGCTGAAATGCGCACGCACGCCGGTCTGCTCGACCAGCAGCAGATCGCGGGCGAGCGCCACGGTTTCGGCGGTTTCCGGGATGCCCGGCAGGCCTAGGAAACTGGCGACCGCGCCTTCGTGGGCGAGACCGCCCTCGGCCAGATCGTGATCCTGCGAGTTGAAGATCACCGTCAGGTCGAAAGTCGCCGCGTATTCCAGCGCCCGGCACAGGGTGCGGCTGTTGCGGAAGCTCTCCAGACCGTTGCCGAACGCCACGCAACCGGCGTCGCGCAGCGCGACCAGTTCGGCCAGTTGCTCGCCATCGAGACCTTTGCTCAGCGCGCCGATCGGGAACACCTTGGCGTTGCCGGCTTCGCGGGCGCGGTCGAGGATCAGTTCGGCCACGGCGGATGTGTCGAGCACCGGTTTGGTCTTCGGCGGGCAGCACAGGCTGGTCACGCCACCGGCAGCGGCGGCGCGGGTTTCGCTGACGATCGAGCCTTTGCGGCTGTAGCCCGGCTCGCGGAGGGCAACGTTGAGGTCTACCAGGCCAGGCGCGGCCACCAGGCCTTGGGCGTCGATGGTTTCTACTGCGCTGAAACCGGCCGGCGCGGCGCCGAGGGCGACGATCTTGCAGGCTTCAACGTGGATGTCGGTGATTTGATCCAGGCCGCTGCTGGGATCGATGACGCGTGCGCCGAGAATGCTGAGCTTCACTGGGCGTTCTCCTGCTCGAATTGACGTTGCGCAGTCTGCCCGCTCATGGCCATGGACAGCACGGCCATACGAATCGCGATGCCGTAGGTCACTTGATTGAGGATCACCGAGTGCGGGCCGTCGGCCACCGCCGACTCGATCTCCACACCACGGTTGATCGGCCCCGGGTGCATCACGATGCAATCGGGTTTGGCCCCGGCCAGACGCGCAGTGGTCAGGCCGAACAGGCGGTAGAACTCGCCTTCGCTGGGCAGCAGGCCGCCGGTCATGCGCTCGCGCTGCAGGCGCAGCATGATCACCACGTCGACGTCTTTCAGGCCTTCAGCCATGTCGGTATAGACCTTGACGCCGTATTGCTCGATGCCGATCGGCAGCAGGGTTTTCGGCGCGATCACGCGGATGTCCGGGCAGCCGAGGGTTTTCAGCGCGAGCATGTTCGAGCGTGCCACCCGCGAATGCAGGATGTCGCCGACGATCGCCACCGAGAGGTTTTCGAAACCGCCCTTGTGCCGACGGATGGTGAGCATGTCGAGCATGCCCTGGGTCGGGTGCGCATGCCGGCCGTCACCACCGTTGATGATCGCCACTTGCGGGCAGACATGCTCGGCGATGAAGTGCGCCGCGCCCGAGTCGCCGTGGCGCACGACGAACATGTCGGCGGCCATCGCCTCAAGGTTGCGCAGGGTATCGAGCAACGTTTCGCCCTTGCTCGCCGACGATGTCGACACGTTCAGGGTGATCACGTCTGCCGACAACCGTTGGGCCGCCAGTTCAAACGTGGTGCGGGTGCGCGTGGAGTTCTCGAAGAACACGTTGCACACGGTCTTGCCGCGCAGCAACGGGACTTTCTTCACCGCCCGGGCGCCGACTTCAAGGAACGAGTCGGCAGTGTCGAGGATTTCCGTCAGCAACTCGCGGCGCAAACCGTCGAGCGAGAGGAAGTGGCGCAGCTGGCCCTGATCATTGAGCTGCAGCGGGCGCTTGGTATCTAGAGGCGTCATCGCGAGGGGGACTCTCAATAGGGCGGATTAAAGGGTGACGTCTTGCAGTTCGAGCGTCAGCGGCTCGGGGCCGGACAACTTGACCCGCTGGTTGCCGGCCAGGGTCAGGGTGGCGCCGACCACGTTCGGGCGGATCGGCAACTCGCCGGCGTCCAGGTCCAGCAGGCAGACCAGCGTCACGCTGGCCGGGCGGCCGTAATCGAACAGTTCATTCATGGCGGCGCGGATGGTCCGACCGCTCATCAGCACGTCGTCGATCAGCACCAGATGCTGGCCTTCGATCTCGAAGGGCAGGGCGGACGGGCGCACTTGCGGGTGCAGGCCGTTCTGGCTGAAGTCATCACGGTAAAAGGACACGTCCAGCGTACCCAGTGGCGCATCGCTGGCCAGCTCCTTGAGCAGCGCCTGCGCGACCCAGATGCCGCCGGTGCGGATGCCGATGTAACGCGGTTCGCTGATGTCACGCTGGGCAAGGTGCGCCTTGAGGCGGGTCGCCATCTGGCTGATCAGATCGGCGGGATTGGGCAGGCTCATGGTTGCTCCTTCGTGATTCCGCGCTGCGTCCTGCCGGACGAAGCTCGGTTTATAACCAAAAGAAAAGCGCCGAAGCGCTTGTCAGGATTCAAACAATGCAGTGTTTTCATCGAGCCAGCCCTGCAGCAGCAGGGCGGCGGCGATGGCGTCCACCGGGTTGTCGCGGTAACTGCCTTTCTGCCCGCCACGCACCAGTCGCTCGCCCTTGGCTTCGAAGGTGGTCAGGCGTTCGTCGTGGGTATAGAAGGGCAGGTTGTAGCGGCCGTTGAGGCGGCGGGCGAATTTCTCCGCGCGTACGCACATCTCGCTCGGCGTGCCGTCCATGTTCAGCGGCAGGCCGACGACCACGGCGTCGGGTTTCCATTCTTTTATCAGCGCTTCGACTTGATCCCAGTTCGGCACGCCGTTCTGCGCTTTGAGGGTGCACAGTTCGCGGGCCTGGCCGGTAATCACCTGGCCGACCGCGACGCCGATCTGTTTGGTGCCGTAGTCGAAGCCGAGAATCAGGCGCAGGGCCATCAGGCGTGACCCGCCTGGCTGGTGAGCAGATTGAGGTCGATGCCCAAATGCCGCGCTGCCGCTTCCAGGCGCAATTCGCTGCGGGTATTGAACAGGATGTCGGCGTTGAACGGGCAGGTCAGCCAGGCGTTGTCGGCCAGTTCGGCTTCCAGCTGCCCGGCCTCCCAGCCGGCGTAACCCAGGGTGATCAGGCTCTGCGCGGGGCCGACGCCGTCGGCGATGGCGAACAGCACGTCCTGCGACGTCGACAGGGCGAGGTCGCCGTCGAGCTGCGCGGTGGCCTGGAAGGTCTGGCCCGCCGGGTGCAGGACGAAACCGCGATCGGTCTGCACCGGCCCGCCGATGAAGATCGGCACATCCTGGCAGCGCGCCGGCGGCTCGATGTCCGGGCGCAACTGTTCGAGGATGTCGGCCAGGTTCAAGTCTTGCGGCCTGTTGACCACCAGCCCCATCGCGCCATTGGCCGTGTGCTCGACGATGTAGGTCAAGGTGTGGGCAAAGTTCGGGTCGGCCATGTGTGGCATGGCGATCAGGAAGTGATGCTTGAGGTAGCTGGGGCTGACGTTTTTCATGAGCGCTAGTGTGGCGTTCGAGGGGCGAACTGACAAGCTGGAGATGCTGACAACAACACAGATCCATTATTGGAACAGAGCTTTTGTGGCGAGGGGATTTGCTGTGGTGAGGGAGTTTATCTGTGGTTAGGGGATTTATCTGTGCTCAGGGAATTTATCTGTGGTGAAGGGATTTATCTGTGGTTAGGGGACTTATCTGTGGTGAAGGGATTTATCTGTGGCGAGGGGATTCATCCCCGTTGGGGCGCGAAGCGCCCCTGAATCGCTTGATGGGTTCTGCCTGACACTCCATATGGAATGGTTTTGCGGCTGCTGCGCAGCCGAGCGGGGATAAATCCCCTCGCCACAGATAAATCCCCTCGCCACATAAATATTCAGTTGCTGGAGAGCTTGTCGCCCCGGGCAAATTTCCAGGTGCGGATGATTTCCAGGCGGTCGATGTCCGACAGATCGCCGGTAAACGGTGCAAACGGCGCGGCCAGGCGGACGATGCGCTGCGCCGCCTGATCAAGCAGCGGCTGGCCGGAGGATTCCAGCACCAGCACTTCATACAGCGAACCGTCGCGGTTGATCGAGACCATCAGGCGCAAATTACCGTAGATCTGCTTGCGTCGCGCTTCTTCGGGATAGTTGAGGTTGCCGATGCGCTCGACCTTCTTGCGCCAGTCGTCCTTGTACCAGGCGCCTTTGTCGCGCATGGTCGAGGCCGCGCTCAAGCGGTGGATGCGTGGGCGTTTGGCGTAAAGCTGTTGTTCCTTGGCCAGCTCCGCCTCAAGGCTGGCGATGTCGCTGGACAACTGCGAGCTGTCGAACGCCGGCGCGTCGACGGACGGTTTGACTTCGGTTTTGCTTTCTTCTTTCTTGGTCGGCGCCTTTTTCGGTTTCGGCGCGACGGTGGTCACCGCTGCTTTCGGTGCGGCTTCCTGCACCTCTGGCTTGGCCGCGGGCGGCGGGGTGACCTTTTTCACCTGATTGTCCTGGAACGGCGCGACTTCGGTGGTCTTGGGCAGGGCTTTCTTGTCCAGCGTGCCGCTGCCTTCCTGGTTTTCCTGAGCGAGAAAATCTGCCTTTTCCGGTTTCTTCTCGGCCTTGAAGGTGGCCAGGGTGATTTCCAGGGTTTTGCTGATCTGCTGCGGCTCGACCATGGTAAAGCCGACGCCGAGCAGCAGCGCCAGGTGAATCAGCGCCGCGAGAAACAGGGTAAAACCGAGGCGATCGGCCGGGCGCACGCCACGATGGGCGAGTTCAGCAGGCAGATCGGACGGAAGAGTCATCGTAGAAAAACCAACATCGCGTTTTTTTGGGCTCGGCATGATAACGCAATGTTGGTTTTTAGCTGCAAGCGACGAGCTTCAAGCGACAAGCTGCATAGGGGCAGCTGCAAGTTTCGAGCTGCAAGCTGCAAGTTAAGAGCTTGCCGCCTGGCTTTAAGCTTGAGGCTTGCGGCTCGAAGCTTGCAGCTTGCTTTCGATAGCATTCATGAGCATGCCGCCGATATCGGTGCCAAACGCATTGTCGATTTCACGGATGCAGGTCGGGCTAGTGACGTTGATTTCGGTCAGGTGCTCGCCGATCACGTCGAGGCCGACGAACAGCAGGCCTTTCTCGCGCAGGGTGGGTCCGACCTGGGCGGCGATCCAGCGATCCTTATCGGTCAGCGGACGCGCTTCGCCACGGCCACCGGCGGCGAGGTTGCCACGGGTTTCGCCCATGGCCGGGATCCGCGCCAGGCAATAATCCACCGGCTCGCCATCGATCATCAGGATGCGCTTGTCGCCATCGACGATCGCCGGCAGGTAGCCCTGAATCATGATCTGCTGCTTGCCGTGCAGGGTCAGGGTTTCGAGGATCACCGATAGGTTCGGGTGGCCGGCGGTGTGGCGGAAGATCGACGAACCGCCCATGCCGTCCAGCGGCTTGAGGATCACGTCACCGTGATGGTCGGCGAACTGACGCAATACGTCCGGGCGGCGGCTGACGATGGTCGGCGGCGTGCACTGCGGAAACAGCGTAGCGAACAGCTTTTCATTGCAGTCGCGCAGGCTCTGCGGCTTGTTCACCACCAGCACGCCAGCGGCTTCGGCCTGTTCCAGCAAATAAGTGGAATAGACGAATTCCATGTCGAACGGCGGATCCTTGCGCATCAGGATCACGTCCAGGTCGCTCAGCAGTTTGTCCTGCTCGGCGTCCAGTTCGCACCATTTGTCCGGGTTGGCGAAGACTTTCAGCGGGCTCATCCGCGCCCGCGCCTGGCCCTCGGCCTGATACAGGTCTTTCTGTTCCATGTAGAACAGTTCCCAGCCACGCTTTTGCGCGGCCAGCAGCATGGCCAGCGAGCTATCCTTTTTATAGGAGATGCTGGCGATAGGGTCCATGACAATCCCGACGCGAACGCTCATTGGGTTTTCCTCGAAATTTGGCTACCGGATCGGTATTGAAAAAGTGCCGCCAGAGTGGCGCCGGGCGGGTTTCGGGTCAAGGAAAAACCCGTCGATAGATTGCATCTGGAGACTGTGCTAAAAAGGCTGGCAGATCGCGCCGACCCTTGGCTATCAAGGGTTTCAGGCCATTATTCACAGCAAAACGGACAATTTGATTCGCAAAGGCGACGGTAGAACCCTCTTATGGAACAGCAGTCCAGCGCCTTGAAGGTCATGGTGATCGACGACTCGAAAACGATTCGCCGCACCGCCGAAACATTGTTGAAGAACGTCGGTTGCGAAGTGATCACTGCCATCGACGGTTTCGATGCGCTGGCGAAGATCGCCGACCACCATCCCGGGATCATCTTTGTCGACATCATGATGCCGCGTCTGGATGGTTATCAGACCTGCGCTTTAATCAAGAACAACAGTGCGTTCAAGGCCACGCCAGTGATCATGCTGTCATCGCGTGACGGGCTGTTCGACAAGGCCAAGGGGCGGATTGTCGGCTCTGATCAATTTCTGACCAAGCCGTTCAGCAAAGAAGAACTGCTCAACGCGATCCAGGCCCATGTTCCGGGCTTCGCCGCCGTTTTGCCGCAGTAACACACGCACAGTGACGCTCGGCCAGCGGGCCGGCAGTCGACCAGAAAAATGGGGAAGACCATGGCACGTATCCTGATCGTCGATGATTCGCCGACTGAAATGTACAAACTCACCGGCATGCTCGAAAAGCACGGCCATGAAGTGCTCAAGGCCGAGAACGGCGCCGACGGCGTGGCCCTGGCCCGTCAGGAAAAACCCGACGCCGTGCTGATGGACATCGTCATGCCCGGCCTCAATGGTTTTCAGGCGACCCGCCAGTTGACCAAGGATGCCGACACCGCGCACATCCCGGTGATCATCATCACCACCAAGGATCAGGAAACCGACAAGGTCTGGGGCACCCGTCAGGGCGCCAAGGATTACCTGACCAAACCGGTCGACGAAGACACCCTGATCAAGACCCTGAACAACGTCCTCAAAGGCTGATCGCGCGATCATGAGCGAATCGCTGACCGCGTTCGAACTGCTCTGGCAGATCGACCAGCGCTGCCGCCTGCTGGCAGCCGACCTGCCGTCGCAAGCGGCGCGCCCGGATCGCTGGAGCGGCATCGGCTTTCGCCTCGGCGAGCATTGGTATGTGGCGCCGATGGGCGAAGTCAGCGAAGTTTTGCATGAGCCGCGCTTCACCCAGTTGCCCGGGGTCAAGCCGTGGGTCAAGGGGGTGGCTAACCTTCGCGGGCGGCTGCTGCCGATCATGGACCTGTGCGGGTTTTTCGGCCATGAGCTGTCGCCGCTGCGTAAACAGCGCCGGGTATTGGTGGTGGAACATGAAGACGTGTTCGCCGGGGTGATGGTCGACGAGGTGATCGGATTGCAGCATTTCGAACAGGGCAGTTTCGAACCACTGTCGATCAGCAAGCGCCAGGGCTCCAAGGCCGAATTCGTCAAAGGCTATTTCCGCCGCGAACAGAACTGGCGGGTGTTCAGCCTGTTTGCGTTGGCCAAATCCCCGGTGTTCATGGGTGTGGCTCTATAGCACGAACAACAGAACCCATGTGGACGCGGGCCATGTGGCGAGGGGATTTATCCCCGTTGGGTCGCGCAGCGGCCCCAAAAACTGCAATGCCTGACACCGTCAGCGCATGCGATTTTTTTACGACTGCTTCGCAGCCGGACGGGGATAAATCCCCTCGCCACAAGGCTCGCTCCCACAAGGGCCATGGCAGGTTTCATAGGCGAGGACCGATGACAAAAGCAAAAACAGGCAAGTCGGCAGAAGCATCGCGCAGTCGTGCGCAGATCATCGTGCTGTTTATCGCACTGATCGTGTTCATCATGCTGCTGTTCGCCAACTTCGCTTACCTCAACACCCAGGCGAACTACGACAAGCAGTACATCGGCCATGCCGGCGAACTGCGCGTGCTCTCGCAACGCATCGCCAAGAACGCCACCGAAGCGGCCGCTGGCAAGGCGGCCGCATTCAAATTGCTCAGCGATGCGCGCAACGATTTCGCCCAGCGCTGGGGTTACCTGAAAAAGGGAGACCCGAACACCGGCCTGCCACCGGCACCCGTCGCCGTGCGCCCGGAAATGCGTGCGGTGCAAATGGACTGGGAACGCCTGCTGAAAAACACCGATGCGATCCTCACCAGCGAACAGACCGTGCTGTCGCTGCATCAGGTCGCCGCGACACTCGCAGAAACCGTGCCGCAGTTGCAGATCGAATACGAGAAAGTCGTGGAAATCCTCCTCCAGCGCGGCGCTCCAGCGGCGCAGGTGGCGATGGCGCAACGGCAATCGCTACTGGCTGAACGCATTCTTGGCGCGGTCAACACCGTGCTCGCCGGTGACGAAAACTCGCAGCAGGCCGCCGACGCCTTTGGCCGCGATGCCGCGCGTTTCGGTCTGGTGCTCAACGGCATGTTGCAGGGCAACCCGGCGCTGAAAATCAGCCAGGTCGAAGACCGCGACGCCCGTGCGCGTTTGAGCGAAATCTCCGAGCTGTTCCAGTTCGTTTCCGGCTCGGTGGATGAAATCCTCGAAACCTCGCCTGAGCTGTTCAAGGTCCGCGAGTCGGCCAGCAACATCTTCACCCTGTCGCAAACCCTGCTCGACGAAGCTTCGCACCTTGCTACAGGTTTCGAGCACCTGGCCGGCGGGCGCAACACCGACACCATTGGCGGCTATGTGCTGGGCTTGCTTGCGCTGGCCTCGATCATCCTCATCGGCCTGGTCATGGTCCGCGAAACCAATCGCCAACTGCGCGAAACGGCCGAAAAGAACGAGCGCAACCAGAACGCAATCATGCGCCTGCTCGACGAAATCGAAGACCTTGCCGATGGCGACCTCACGGTGACCGCGTCGGTGACCGAAGACTTCACCGGCACCATCGCCGACTCGATCAACTATTCCGTCGACCAGTTGCGCGATCTGGTGGCGACCATCAACCTCACCGCCGGCCAGGTTGCCGCCGCCGTGCAGGAAACCCAGGCCACCGCCATGCACCTGGCCCAGGCCTCGGAGCAACAGGCCCAGCAGATTTCCGAAGCCTCGACGGCGATCAGCGACATGGCCGAATCCATCGATCAAGTCTCGGCCAACGCTGCCGAATCGTCGGCGGTGGCCGAACGCTCGGTGGAAATCGCCAACAAAGGCAATGAGGTGGTGCACAACACCATCCACGGCATGGACAACATTCGCGAACAGATTCAGGACACCGCCAAGCGCATCAAGCGCCTCGGCGAATCGTCCCAGGAAATCGGCGACATCGTCAGCCTGATCGACGACATCGCCGACCAGACCAACATCCTCGCCCTCAACGCGGCGATCCAGGCATCGATGGCCGGGGATGCCGGGCGCGGGTTTGCCGTGGTTGCCGACGAAGTGCAACGGCTGGCCGAACGTTCGTCCGCCGCGACCCGGCAGATCGAAACCCTGGTGCGGGCGATTCAGGCCGACACCAACGAAGCGGTGATTTCCATGGAGCAGACCACCACCGAAGTGGTGCGCGGCGCGCGACTGGCGCAGGATGCCGGTGTGGCCCTGGAAGAAATCGAAGGCGTGTCCAAGACCCTCGCGGCGCTGATCCAGAGCATTTCCAACGCGGCGCAGCAGCAGACCTCTTCGGCCGGGCAGATCTCGCTGACGATGAACGTGATCCAGCAGATCACCTCGCAGACTTCGTCGGGGTCCACGGCCACCGCCGAGAGCATCGGCAACCTGGCGAAAATGGCCAGTCAGTTGCGCCGTTCGGTGTCCGGTTTCACCTTGCCGGCGGCGACAGATAAAGCGTGAGTGGAGTGGTTATGGGTGATCGGCACGACTACGTGGCCCTGGAATGGGTCAAGGGCGAAATTGCCGAAACGCTGAAGCTGGCGCATCAGGCGATCGAGGCCGTGCTCGACGATCCGCAGGCCGTCCCCGGGCTGGACGAGTGTCTGGCGTACATTCATCAGGTCCACGGCAGTCTGCAAATGGTCGAGTTCTACGGCGCAGCGTTGCTCGCCGAAGAAATGGAGCATCTGGTCGAAGCCCTGCAACATCAACGCGTGCCACACCGCGACGAAGCCTTGCACCTGATGCTGCAAGCCCTGGGGCAATTGCCGCTTTACCTTGACCGCGTGCAGAACGCCCGCCGCGACCTGCCGCTGGTGGTGTTGCCGCTGATCAACGATCTGCGCAGCGCTCGTGGTGAAAGTCTGTTGGCGGAAACCAGCCTGTTCAGCCCGCCGCTGCCCGAGCTCGCGCCGATCAGCGACGCGGCACTCGCGACACTGGAACCGCCCGATCTGCCGAACGTGCTGCGCAAACTGCGGCAGATGCTGCAAATGGCTCTGGTCGGTCTGCTGCGCGAACAGGACGACCAGACGCACCTTGGCTATCTGGCCAAGGTCTTCAGCCGTCTCGAAGCGCTTTGCGGCGACGCGCCGTTGAGCCCGTTGTGGCAGGTCGCCTCGGCGTTGGTCGAGGGCATGCGCGAGGGCGTCATCGCCAACAGTCCGGCGCTGCGCAGCCTGTTCAAGGACGCCGACAAAGAGCTCAAGCGCCTGCTCGAACAGGGCATCGTCGGGCTCAATCAGCCGGCGCCGGCCGAGCTGCTGAAAAGCCTGTTGTTCTATATTGCCAAAGCCGAACATCCCACCGGGCAGATGCTGACCATGAAAGATCGCTACTCCCTGGACGACGCGTTGCCCGACAGCGCGATGGTCGATGAAGAACGCGCGCGCCTCGCCGGCCCCGACCGCGATGCCATGCGCTCGGTGCTGGCAGCGCTGTGCGAAGAGCTGGTGCGGGTCAAGGAGCGCCTCGATCTGTTCGTGCGCAGCGACCGCCAGCACGCTTCGGATCTGGACAGCCTGCTGGCGCCGCTGCGGCAGATCGCCGACACCCTCGCGGTGCTGGGTTTCGGCCAGCCGCGCAAGGTCATCATCGACCAATTGGCGGTGGTGCTCAGCCTCGCCCAGGGCCAACGCGAACCGAACGATGCGATCCTCATGGACGTCGCCGGGGCCTTGCTCTACGTCGAAGCAACGCTGGCCGGCATGGTCGGCACGGTGGAGACGCAAAGCGCCGACGACACGCGCCTGCCGACCACCGACCTGACACAGATCCATCAGATTGTGATCAAGGAAGCGCGCATCTGCCTGCAACAGGCCAAGGACATGATCGTCGATTACATCGACGCCGATTGGGACCGCCAGCATCTGCAATCGCTGCCCGAATTGCTGACACAGGTGCGCGGCGCGCTGGCGATGATTCCGCTGGCCCGCGCAGCGAGTCTGGTCGAGGCCTGCAACGGCTTCATTCGCGAGCATTTGATGCTTGATGCCCACGAACCGGGTTGGGAACAACTCGATCATCTGGCCGATGTGATCAGCAGCCTGGAGTATTACCTCGAACGCCTGAGCGACGACCCGCAGGCGCCCGCCGAGCATCTGCTCGATGTCGCGCAGAACAGCCTCGCCAGCCTCGGCTTCTTCGCCAACGAGCAGCCCGGCGAAGCGCAAGTGCCGGTGCTCGATGAGGTACTCAGCCCCAGCGAAGCCCAGGTCATGCAGGATCTGCAAACTCTCGACGACCCTGACGTCGTGCAGTCGCTGGCCGATGTGCTGGCCAGCCCGTTGTCGGCGCTCAACCCGCCGGCGCGCAACAGCCCCGACAGCCTGATGCCGCCGCCGGCCGATGAAGAACCGGTCGACGATGAACTGCGCGAAGTGTTCCTGGAGGAAACCGACGAAGTTCTCGCAGTTCTCCACGAATACCTGCCGCGCTGGACCGCCAATCCCCAGGACCGCGCCGCGCTGACCGAACTGCGCCGGGCTTTCCATACCTTGAAGGGCAGCGGGCGCATGGTCCGCGCATTGGTTCTCGGCGAGCTGGCCTGGGCGGTGGAAAACCTGCTCAATCGCGTGCTCGAACAAAGCGTCGAGCCCGGCGCAGTGCTGCGCCAATTGCTCGACGACACGGTGTTGCTGCTGCCCGAGCTGATCAACGAATTTGCCACCCAGCGTCAGCGCCAGCGCAACGATGTCGACCAACTCGCCGCACGCGCCCACGCGTTGGCCAAAGGCGATGAGCCGCTGGCTGCCGAAGACACCGACGACGTCGCCGCCCTCGATCCGCTGCTGCTGGAAATCTTCCGCAAAGAAGCCGAAACCCACCTCGCGAGCCTCAACCGGTTCCTCGATCAGGCCGCCGAACAGGTGCCGTTGCCGGCCAGCGACGAACTGCAACGGGCGCTGCACACGCTCAAGGGCAGTGCCTCGATGGCCGGCGTATTGCCGATGGCCGAACTGGCGGCTTCACTGGATCAACTGGCCCGCGAGTTCAAGGCGCATCAGTTGCCGCTGGATCTGGACGAGGTCGAATTGCTGCTCGAAGCCGAGGGCTTGTTCCGCGTCGGCCTGCGTCAGCTCAAACACGATCCGCTGGCGCCGATTGTCGGTGCGCAGTCGCTGATCAAACGCACCGAGGCGCTGCTCGCCGAGCGCCTGCAAGCCAGCACCGATGGCGCTGACAGCGGCCTGCGCCTCAAGCGCGATCCGCAACTGATCAACAACTTCCTCGCCCAGGGCATGGACATCCTCCTCGACGCCGAAAACCTGTTGCAGCGCTGGCAGCAGCACCCCGGCGAACGCCAGGAACTCAGCGCCTTGCTCGATGAACTGACCACCCTCGGCGAAGGCGCGCACCTTGCCGATCTGCTGCCGGTCGACGGTTTATGCGAAGCCTTGCTCGATCTGTATGGCGCGGTGGAAGAAAGCAGCCTGGCGGTCAGCGAGCGGTTTTTCCACGAAGCGCAACTGGCCCACGAAGCGCTGATCAACATGCTCGACGAACTCGCCGCCGGCCAGGAAATCACCCCGCAGCCGGAGCGGATTCGGGCCTTGCAGGATCTGCTCGACGAAGGCCTCGACCCGGCGGCGATGGGCCTGATCCGCAGCGATGGCAGCCGCACCCTGGACATTCGCGAGCTCGGCAGCGCCACCGCGCAATTGCAGCAATCGGTTGCCGCCCTCGAGCCGGACGATGAAATCGTCGAAATCTTCCTCGAAGAGGCGGTGGATATTCTCGACAGCGCCGGGCAAGCCTTGCAGCGCTGGCTCAAGGACCCGGACAACGCTGCGCCACTGTCGTCATTGCAGCGCGACTTGCACACGCTGAAGGGTGGCGCGCGCATGGCCGAGGTCGAGGCCGTCGGCGACCTTGCCCAGGAACTGGAAAATCTCTACGAAGGGCTGGTTGATCGACGCTACAACCACAGCGCCGCGCTCGAAGGTTTGTTGCAGCACAGTCATGAGCGTTTGGCGCTGATGCTCGAGCAACTGCAAGCGCATCAAGCGCTGACCCCGGCGCAGGATCTGATCGACGCGATCCGTCAGTTGCGTCAGGGCCAGGCCGCCAGCGAATCATCCTCCGCAGCGGTCGAACACGACAGCGCCGGGCACGATCCGGAGTTGCTGGAGATCTTCCTCGAAGAAGGTTTCGACATCATCGAAAGTTCCGGCGCCGCGTTGTTGCGCTGGCAGGCCGAGCCGGGCAACCGTCAGGAAATTGAAACCCTGCTGCGCGATCTGCACACCCTCAAGGGTGGCGCGCGGATGGTCGAAATCGGCCCGATCGGCGACCTCGCCCATGAGCTGGAATTTCTCTACGAAAGCCTCTCTAGCGGTGCGCTGCAACCGTCCGCCGAGCTGTTCGCGCTGGTGCAGCGCGGCCATGACCGACTGGCGCAAATGCTCGATGGCGTGCGCGCCGGGCAGCCGTGCCCGCCGGCCGATCGGCTGATCAGCGCGATCCAGAATTTCAGCCATCCGGCGCAGGTTGAAGCGCCGCTGGCGCCAGCTCCGGTCATCAAGCCTGAGGCAGCGCCACCGGCGGCCGATGCTGGCGCGGACATGGTCAAGGTCTCGTCCGAACTGCTCGATGAACTGGTCAATCTGGCCGGGGAAACCTCGATCTTTCGCGGGCGAATCGAGCAGCAAGTCAACGATGCGCAGATCGCTCTCAACGAGATGGAAACCACCATCGAGCGCATGCGCGATCAGTTGCGCCGGCTCGACACGGAAACCCAGGGGCGCATCCTCAGCCGTCAGCAAGTCGACGGTGAGCGCCTCGGTTATGAAGACTTCGATCCGCTGGAAATGGACCGCCATTCGCAGCTTCAGCAACTGTCGCGGGCGCTGTTCGAATCTGCCTCGGACCTGCTCGACCTCAAGGAAACCCTCGACCGCCGCAACCACGACGCGGAAAACCTGTTGCAGCAACAGGGGCGGATCAACACCGAATTGCAGGAAGGCCTGATGCGCACGCGCATGGTGCCGTTCGAGCGCATGGTGCCGCGTCTCAAACGCATCGTGCGTCAGGTCGCCGAGGAGCTGGGCAAGGATGTCGCGTTCGTCGTCGGCAATGCCGATGGCGAGATGGATCGCAACGTGCTGGAGCGCATGGCCGCGCCGCTGGAACACATGCTGCGCAACGCCGTCGACCATGGCCTGGAGTCCACTGAAGTGCGGTTGGCGGCGGGCAAACCGGCGCAAGGGCAGATCACCCTTGATCTGTCGCGCGAGGGCGGCGACATGGTTTTCGACATCCGCGATGACGGCGCCGGGGTGCCGCTGGAAGCCGTGCGGCGCAAAGCGATCAAGCGCGGTCTGCTGGCGCCCGATGCCGAGATCAGCGACCGCGACGTGTTGCAGTTCATCCTTCAGCCGGGTTTCTCCACGGCAGAGAAAATCACTCAGATTTCCGGGCGTGGCGTCGGCATGGACGTGGTCCACGAAGAAGTGCGCCAGCTCGGCGGCAGCATGAGCATCGATTCGGTGCCGGGGCAGGGCGTGCATTTCCGCATTCGCTTGCCGTTCACCGTGTCGGTCAACCGCGCGCTGATGGTGCAGTGCGCTGAGGATCAGTACGCGATCCCGCTGAACACCATCGAAGGCATCGTGCGTGTGTTGCCGAATGATCTGGAAGGGCACTTCCGTCAGGATCCACCGAGTTATCAATACGCCGGCCAGCGTTATGAACTGTGCTATCTCGGCGAGCTGTTGAAGACTGCGCCACGGCCAAAACTGCTCGGGCAGAACCTGCCGTTGCCGGTGCTGTTGGTGCATTACAACGACCGCCACATTGCCGTGCTGGTCGACGCCATGGCCGGCACCCGCGAGATCGTGGTCAAGAGCCTCGGCGCGCAATTCGCGGCGGTGCAGGGCGTGTCGGGGGCGACGATTCTCGGCGATGGCCGGGTGGTGCTGATTCTGGATCTGCTCGCACCGATCCGGGCGATGCAGGCGCGCCTGGCGCAGGAGCCGTCACTCACGGAGATCGACAGCGAACCGCACAAGCCGCTGCTGATCATGGTCGTCGATGACTCGGTGACCGTGCGCAAGGTCACCAGCCGTTTGCTCGAGCGTCACGGCATGAACGTGCTGACCGCCAAGGACGGTGTCGATGCGATGCTGCTGCTTGAAGAGCACTTGCCCGACCTGATGCTGCTCGACATCGAAATGCCGCGCATGGACGGCTTCGAAGTCGCCACCCAGGTGCGCGCCGACGAACGCCTGCGCCACTTGCCGATCATCATGATCACCTCGCGCACCGGGCAGAAACACCGCGACCGCGCCATGGCCATCGGCGTCAACGACTACCTCGGCAAGCCGTATCAGGAATCGGTGTTGCTGGAGAGCATCGCCCGATGGAGCAAGAAACATGCATGAGCACCGGCACAACCCGCGCACCAGTCAGCTCACCGGGCTGCTGCTGCCGCTGGCCGATCGCAACCTGATCCTGCCCAATGTCGCCATTGCCGAGCTGATCGACTACCAGGCCAGCGCCTTCGACCTCGACACGCCGCCGTGGTACCTGGGGCGGGTGACCTGGCGCGAGCGGCAGATTCCGCTGATCAGTTTCGAATCGGCCTGTGGGCAGAAAATCGTCATCGGCGAACGGGCACGGATCGTCATCCTGAATGCGCTGGGCGGCTTGCCGGAGCTGAGATTCATCGCGCTGCTGGTGCAGGGGATTCCTCGCTCCTACAAGCTGGACAGTCAGTTGAGTTATGTCGATGTGCCATTGTGTGCGCTGGAGCAGGCAGCGGTGCAGGTGGGCGAGCAGGTGGCGAAGGTGCCGGATTTGTTGGGGCTGGAGAAGTTACTGGTGGATGCGGGATTGGTTTATTGATTTGCGTTTGTGGTGTCCTGGCGGGCGTATTCGCGAGCAAGCCCGCTCCCACAGTGGAGCGATGTCGTACACAAAATCTGCGTACCCTGAAGCTCCCATGTGGGAGCGGGCTTGCTCGCGAAAGCGCCAGTCGCGGCAGCAAATTCCTACGGGTAGATCCCCAATCCAGATCAGCCAATAAACAACAATTGATTGAGGTGTTTAAAGACACCCAGTGTTACGCCCCGCCAGCCTACAAATCCTTGCGCCGCTGCCTACGCCTGCGCCAGAATCCGCCGGCTTGTGCGCCCAGGGCTTGCTGCGTAACTTGGATCGGGTCACTGATTCCCAGTGATCGGGTTTAGCAGCCCGTGGTCAATCTGAGGTTGCACGAGCACCGTCAGTCAGGCGTCACGCCTGCACTTGATGGCGGCTGTGCGCAGGGCGCTTCGGCGCGCCGGCTTCCTTAGGTTCCCCGGTCTGCTAACCTGCGTTCAGCTGCCACCCCTTCTTTTAGCAGAGATGCGGTTGCGGCTTTATCCGGAACCTGAAGATGAAAAAACCATCGCCAAACCCGCCGACCAACGACCCGGCATCGCCCTACCAATCCTCCGACTCAAAGAAATTCCACGAAGCCGCCGAGCGCGCCCTCGACCATTACCTCGGCCCGCCCAGCGCTGACTTCATGGCCCCGCCCTACACCCCCAACACGCTGTACATGGCCAACCCCGAAGCCGACACCGAATCGCTGCTGGCCGACGCCTGTGAAACCCTGGGTTCGGCGACAGTCATGTTGCACAACCACGCCGCCTCGGTGGACGGCTCACAGCGCAAGACCCTGCAGGGCATCGCGCAGATTGTCATGGTGGCAGAGATGGCGGTGAACCGGGTGCTGGACAAACTGGTGCCAACCGACTGAGCGAGTGCGCTGAGGCGACTGGCCTCTTCGCGAGCAGGCTCGCTCCCACAATTGGAATGCGTTCGATCGTTCCCACGCGGAGCGTGGGAACGATCAATGTGGGAGCGAGCCTGCTCGCGAAAGCGATCGTGACCATTACTCTCAGCGTAATGATTCACCACCCAGCTTGATTGATGCCCTCATCGCACACGCCTAACTTGGCTCCACGACAGCGAACCCGTGGAGTGAGCATGACAACAACAATTTCCCCCGACTCGCGCTGGACGCGGCGGCGTGACGAGAAGCAGCGCCGGCTCGACAAGGTGCGCGGGCTGGCCGATGGTGCGGTGTTGCCCAGCGACAAAATCGTCGCCGCGCTTGAAGCGCTGATCCATCCCGGCGACCGCGTGGTGCTGGAGGGCAACAACCAGAAGCAGGCGGATTTCCTTTCGCGTTCGCTGGCCAAGGCCGATCCGGCCAAGCTCCATGATCTGCACATGATCATGCCCAGCGTCGGCCGCTCCGAGCACCTTGATCTGTTCGAACGCGGCATCGCCCGCAAGCTCGATTTCTCTTTCGCCGGCACCCAGAGCCTGCGCATCAGCCAGTTGCTCGAAGACGGCTTGCTCGAAGTCGGCGCGATCCACACCTACATCGAACTCTACGCCCGCCTCGTTGTGGACCTGATCCCCAACGTTGTGCTCTCGGCCGGCTTCATGGCCGACCGCGCCGGCAACATCTACACCGGCCCGAGCACCGAAGACACCCCGGCCCTGATCGAACCAGCGGCGTTCAGCGACGGCATCGTTATCGTTCAGGTCAACCAGTTGGTCGACGACGTCAGCGAGCTGCCTCGCGTAGATATTCCCGCTTCATGGGTCGATTTCGTCGTGGTCGCCGACAAGCCGTTCTACATCGAGCCGCTGTTCACCCGCGACCCCCGACACATCAAGCCTGTGCATGTGCTGATGGCGATGATGGCGATTCGCGGGATCTACGAAAAACACAACGTACAGTCGCTCAACCACGGTATCGGTTTCAACACCGCCGCCATCGAACTGATCCTGCCGACCTACGGCGAATCCCTCGGTTTGAAAGGCAAGATCTGCCGCAACTGGACGCTCAATCCGCACCCGACGCTGATCCCGGCGATTGAAAGCGGCTGGGTCGAGAGCGTGCATTGCTTCGGCACCGAACTGGGCATGGAAAACTACATCGCCGCCCGGCCAGATGTGTTCTTCACTGGCCGCGATGGCTCGCTGCGCTCCAACCGCATGGTCTGCCAACTCGCCGGGCAGTACGCGGTGGACCTGTTCATCGGCGCGACGTTGCAAGTCGACGGCGACGGCCATTCCTCGACCGTAACCCGTGGCCGCCTCGCCGGTTTCGGTGGTGCGCCGAACATGGGCCACGACCCGCGCGGCCGCCGTCACGGCACCCCGGCGTGGCTGGACATGCGCCATGCCGATGGGCCGCAACCGATGCTCGAACGTGGCAAGAAACTCGTGGTGCAAATGGTCGAGACCTTCCAGGAGGGCGGCAAACCGACCTTCGTCGAAACCCTCGACGCCGTGGAAGTGGCGAAGAAAAGCGGCATGCCGCTGGCACCGATCATGATCTACGGCGACGACGTGACCCACCTGCTGACCGAAGAAGGCATCGCCTACCTGTACAAGGCGCGCTCGCTGGAAGAGCGCCAGGCGATGATCGCAGCGGTCGCCGGGGTTACCGCCATCGGCCTGCGGCACAACCCGAAAGACACCGAACGCATGCGCCGCGAGGGGCTGATCGCCCTGCCCGAAGACCTCGGCATCCGCCGCACTGACGCTACCCGCGAATTGCTCGCGGCGAAAAGCGTGGCTGATCTGGTCGAGTGGTCCGGCGGCCTGTACAACCCGCCCGCCAAATTCAGGAGCTGGTAATGCACGCATTCAACCTGCAAGCGAAACCGCTTTCTCTGGCTGACCGCTTGGCCGATCTGGCGGTGGACGCGCTGATCGACGAAGCCGATCTGTCGCCGAAACCGGCGCTGGTCGACCGTCGCGGCAACGGCGCGCACACTGATCTGCACTTGGGCCTGATGCACGCGTCGGCGTTGGCCTTGTGGCAGGCATTCAAGGAAATGGCCGAGGCGGCGCTGGAGCTGGGCGAAGTCGGTTTGCCATTGCGCGAAGCGATTGGCCGCATCGGCCGTGAAGGCGAGCAAGCGATGCTTGTGACCACCAACGGCGTCAACACCCATCGCGGTGCGATCTGGGCGTTGGGACTGTTGGTGACGGCCGCCGCGCTGCAACCGAAATCCGTCGCCCTGTGTGCCGCCCGCCTGGCACTGCTCGACGACCGCTACGCACCGACACCGCTCAGCCACGGCGCACAAGTCGCCCAGCGTTACGGCGCACGCGGTGCTCGCGAGGAAGCGCAACTCGGCTTCCCGTCCGTGCTGCAACGCGGCCTGCCGCAACTGCACAAAAGCCGCGCCAGCGGCCACGGCGAACAGAACGCCCGGCTCGATGCGTTGCTGGCGATCATGACCGAGCTGGCCGACACCTGCGTGCTCTACCGCGCCGGCGAACCGGGCCTGCAGGCCATGCAGTCCGGCGCGCAAGCGGTGCTCGATGCCGGGGGCAGCGCCAGCCTCAGCGGTCGTCGTCGCCTGCACGAACTGGATCAACAACTCATCGCATTGAATGCCTCGCCCGGTGGCGCCGCCGACCTGCTCGCCGCCACGCTGCTGCTCGATCGTATCGAGCGCGACGGCCTCTCTCAGGGAGCGTTTTGATGGAAAACCTATCGTTTGAATTCCCCGCCGGGCAGCCGCCACGCGGGCGTGCGCTGGTCGGTTGTGTCGGCTCCGGTGATCTGGAAGTGCTGATCGAACCGGGTCTGGCCGGCAAACTGACGATCAACGTGCAGACTTCAGTCAACGGCGCGCAGCAGCGCTGGCAACACCTGTTTGCGCGGATGTTCGACGGCACCACGCCGCCGGCGATGGCCATCGATATCCACGATTTCGGCGCGACGCCGGGGGTGGTGCGCTTGCGTCTGGAACAGGGTTTCGAGGAGATCGGCCATGACTGACAGCGCAGCGTTGCTGAACAAACACAGTTTCGTCGAACTCGGCGCGCGGCAGCGGGCGCAAGCCTTGCTCGACGCCGGGACCTTTCGCGAACTGCTCGATCCGTTTCAACGGGTCATGTCGCCATGGCTTGAGCGCCAGGGCGTAGTGCCGCAAGCCGACGACGGGGTGATCATCGCCAAGGGCAGCCTCGACGGTTTGCCGGTGGTCATCGCGGCGATTGAAGGCGCGTTTCAGGGCGGCAGCCTTGGCGAAGTCGGCGGGGCGAAGATTGCCGGTGCGCTGGAACTGGCCGCCGAAGACAACCGCAACGGCATCCCCACCCGCGCCGTGTTGCTGCTGGAAACCGGCGGCGTGCGCTTGCAGGAAGCCAATCTAGGGCTGGCGGCGATTGCCGATATTCATGCGGCGATTGTCGATCTGCAGCAGTACCAACCGGTGGTCGGCGTGGTCGCCGGCAGCGTCGGTTGCTTCGGCGGCATGTCGATCGCCGCTGCGCTGTGCAGCTATTTGCTGGTGACCCAGGAAGCACGTCTCGGCCTGAACGGCCCGCAAGTCATCGAGCAGGAAGCCGGGATCGAGGAATACGACTCCCGCGACCGGCCCTTCATCTGGAGCCTGACCGGCGGCGAGCAGCGTTTCAACAGTGGTCTGGTGGATCGCTATGTCGGCGATGATGTGGCGCAGATTCGTCAGCAGGTTGGTGAATTGCTCCAGCAAGGTTTACCGACGCAGCCGCGCAGTCAACGCGCCGCGTGGTATCTGCGACGCTTGGCGAGTCTGGACACGGACAAGCAAATCGAGCCTTCAGTGGTTCGCGATCTGTATCAAGGAGAGCGCTCATGAGTGGCTGTTCACTGCGCGGTTTGAACTGGTTCAACGCCTTGAGCGCTGGCGCTGAAAGCGTTGAAGGTCTACCGCCGTCGTTGCGGGTGGCTGACGCTGAGCTGGGGCGTTTTATCGCCGTGGTCGCCGACCCGGACAATCGTTTCCCTCGCGCCCGAAACGGCGAAGTCGGCTTGCTCGAAGGCTGGGGTCTGGCCAAGGCTGTGGATGACGCGATCAGCGCCGATCGCGACAACGCGCGGAAGCGCTCGATCATCGCCATTGTCGATGTGCCGAGTCAGGCGTATGGCCGGCGCGAAGAAGCCCTCGGCATTCATCAGGCCCTGGCTGGCGCGGCGGACAGTTATGCCCGCGCGCGTCTGGCCGGGCATCCGGTGATTGCGTTGTTGGTGGGCAAGGCCATGTCGGGCGCATTTCTCGCGCATGGTTATCAGGCCAATCGGCTGATTGCTTTGCGTGATCCCGGTGTGATGGTGCACGCGATGGGCAAGGCCTCGGCGGCGCGGGTGACCTTGCGCAGTGTTGAAGAGCTGGAAGCGCTGGCCTCCAGCGTGCCGCCGATGGCCTACGACATCGACAGCTACGCCAGCCTCGGTCTGCTCTGGGAAACCCTCTCGGTGCAGCAGATCGAACAGCCGACGGCGGAAGATCTGGCGCGGGTGAGCGAGTGCTTGAAACAAGCGATCAACGATGTGTCCAGCAGTGATTTGCACGGCCGTCTCGGCGCGAGTAATCGCGCCGCCTCCAGCCGCGTCCGCGAACTGCTAAGGGCGCAGTGGTGAACCTGCCCCTGGCCCACGACCTGCTCTGGGGCATGACCCCGGCGCACTTAACGGCGGATGCGCCGCAGTGGGCAGTCGAGGTGCTCGCGGCCGGGCAACCGGTGGTGGTACGGCGGGCGTTGAGCGAGGAAGGCTTGATCGCGGTCGGCGTGCGCGGTGTTTTGCGCGAGCAACGCCTGGCTGCGTCCATGCCGGTTGATTCGATCGCGCGGCGGGTCAGTCCTGAAGCGCTGTGTCATGTCGACAGCCCGCGTGATTTGCCGGTGATGCAGGCGCTGCAACAGCTGCGACCGCTGCTCGACGGTTGCGGTTGGGTCTGGGGTGTCAGCGGCAGTGTCGGATTTGAATTGGCCAGTGGTTTTGCGGCGATGCACGGTGCCAGCGATCTCGATTTGATCCTGCGTACGCCGCAGATGATCCGCCGTGATCAGGCACGCGAACTGGTCGCACTTTTTGATCAAACCGTGTGCCGGGTCGACGCGCAATTGCAGACGCCATTCGGTGCGGTGGCCTTGCGCGAATGGGCCCGTGGTTCGTCCCGAGTGCTGCTGAAAAATGCCCATCAGGCGTGTCTGGTGACGGACCCGTGGAACCCGCAGGAGCAGGCAGCGTGAGCAGTCTGCTGGTATTTCCCGGCCAGGGCGCGCAGCAGGCGGGCATGCTTCAGCGTTTGCCAAGGGCAACGCTGGTCGAGGCCAGTGATGTTCTTGGCGAAGATGTCTCGCTGCTGGATTCTGCCGAGGCATTGCGCACAACTAGGGCGGTTCAGCTGTGCCTGCTGATCGCCGGGGTCGCTGCTTCACGGCAGTTATTGCAGGACGGACTGACAGCAGATTACGTCGCCGGGCTGTCCATCGGTGCCTACCCGGCGGCGGTGGTGGCGGGTGCGTTGAGCTTCAGCAATGCGCTGCATCTGGTCAGCCTGCGCGGTGAGCTGATGCAGCAGGTTTATCCACAGGGCTACGGCATGACCGCGATCATCGGTCTGCAATTATCCACAGTGGAAACGCTGCTGGCCCAAGTGCACAGCGAAGAAACACCGGTGTATCTGGCCAACATCAACGCTGATAACCAAGCGGTCATCGCTGGCAGCGACAAGGCCATGCAAGCGGTGGCGGAGCTGGCGCGCAGTCGTGGCGCCGGACTGGCGAAACGTTTGGCGGTGAGCGTGCCGTCGCACTGCCCATTGCTGGAAAAACCTGCGCAAACCCTCGCAGAAGCTTTCGCCAAGGTTGAACTGAAGAACCCGAAAATCGCTTACCTGAGCGGCAGTCGCGCGCGACCTGTTACCAAAGTGGAAGCGCTGCGCGACGACCTCGCCTTCAACATGTGCCGCGTGGTGGATTGGCGCGGCACCGTGCAAAGCGCCTACGAGCGCGGCGTGCGTCTTCAGATCGAACTGCCGCCCGGTGCGGTGCTGACCGGGCTGGCGCGCCGGGTGTTCGAGCAGGGCACCGTCACTGCCTTCGACAGTGCCCGCCTCGACACCCTGCAGGCGCTGTTGCGCGAGGAGGGTGGCCGCCAACTCTAAACCGCCGACTCAAGCTTCGAACAACAAAAACAACATTCGACGATGCACTTTGAGGACTACAACAATGATTATTTACGGTGTGGCGCTGCTGGCGATCTGTACGCTGGCAGGGGTGATCATGGGCGACATGCTTGGTGTGTTGCTGGGCGTCAAATCCAACGTCGGCGGGGTCGGCATCGCCATGATTCTGCTGATCTGCGCGCGCTTGTGGATGCAAAAGCGCGGCGGCATGACCAGGGATTGCGAGATGGGCGTCGGCTTCTGGGGCGCGATGTACATTCCGGTGGTGGTGGCGATGGCCGCGCAGCAGAACGTCGTCACCGCCCTGCACGGCGGCCCGGTGGCGGTGCTGGCGGCAATCGGCTCCGTGGCGGTTTGTGGTTGCACGATTGCCCTGATCAGCCGCACTCACAAGGGCGAACCGTTGCCCGACGAACCGGCGGATATTTCCCCGGTCGGCACCCCGGTAGGAGGTCGCTGACATGTGGGATCTCATCGAAAAAGGTCTGGAACACAATGGGCTGATCACCGCCTTCGCCTTCGTCGGCGTGATCATGTGGGTGTCGGTGATTCTTTCCAAACGCCTGACCTTCGGGCGCATCCATGGCTCGGCGATCGCCATCGTCATCGGCCTGGTGCTGGCCTGGGTCGGCGGCACCATGACCGGCGGACAGAAAGGCCTGGCCGATCTGACGCTGTTCTCCGGCATCGGCCTGATGGGCGGGGCAATGTTGCGTGACTTCGCCATCGTCGCCACCGCGTTCGAAGTGCAGGCCACCGAAGCGAAGAAAGCCGGCATGATCGGCGTGATCGCTTTGCTCCTGGGCACGATCCTGCCGTTCATTGTCGGCGCGTGCATGGCCTGGACCTTCGGTTATCGCGATGCGGTGAGCATGACCACCATCGGTGCGGGTGCGGTGACTTACATCGTCGGGCCGGTGACCGGTGCGGCGATCGGCGCGACCTCGGATGTGATGGCGCTGTCGATTGCCACCGGGTTGATCAAGGCGATTCTGGTGATGGTCGGCACCCCGGTTGCGGCGCGCTGGATGGGGTTGGACAATCCGCGTTCGGCGATGGTCTTTGGCGGGCTGGCCGGGACGGTGAGTGGCGTGACGGCGGGTCTGGCGGCGACGGATCGGCGCTTGGTGCCTTATGGCGCGTTGACGGCTACCTTTCACACCGGTCTTGGGTGTCTGCTGGGGCCGTCGCTGTTGTTCTTCATTGTTCGCGCGATTGTGGGCTGAAGATCAAGAGCCCCTCACCCTAGCCCTCTCCCGGGGGGAGAGGGGACTGACCGACGTGCTTGTTCGAGTTACACCGACCTGACATTCCTGTGTCGAACTCAGGTCTTGAAACCCATGAAGATCTGCTCTTTTCCCCCCTCGCCCCCTTGGGGGAGAGGGCTGGGGTGAGGGGGAGCTCTTGATCTTGATCTAAACCCCAACCTGGCGATTGGCATACATCCGACACTCCGCCAATAACGCCAACAAGTTCGGATCGCGCTCCTTGGCCTTCAGAAACACCACGCCAATGTGCTGCTGCAACCGGTACTTCTCCTGCAACGGGATCAGCTTCACCCGATTTTCGTACACCGCCGCAATCCTTCCTGGCAGCAACGCATAACCCACGCCCGAGCTGACCATGCTCAGCAGGGTGAAGATGTCGTTGACCTGCATCGCTACCTTCGGCTCGAACCCCGCCTGTTTGAATACCCGCACACCATCCTGATGGGTGGCGAAGCCCTGGGTCAGGGTGATGAAGGTTTCGTCACGCACTTCCGCCAGATCGACTTCACTGCGCTGAGCAAACTTCGAATCCGCCGGGGTGGCGAGGAAGATGTCGTCGGAAAACAGCGCAATCTGCTCGCAGTCCGGATCGTTGATGCTGTCGTCCAGCGACACCAGAATCGCGTCGACTTCCATGTTTTTCAGTTTGTAGAGCAAGTCGATGTTCGAGCCGAGGATCAGGTCGATGTTGAGTTCGCTGCGGCGGATTTTCAGGCCCATGATCAGCTGCGGCACGGTTTTCACCGTCAGCGAATACAGCGAGCCGAGCTTGAAGCGCTCGGCGGAAAATCCGGCGGCTTCGCGGGTCAGGCGCACGCTGTCGACCACATCGTTGATCAGCTTCTGCGCGCGCTCTTCCAGCACATAAGCACTTTCCAGCGGCGTCAGATTGCGACCCTCGTGTTTGAACAGCGGGCAGCGCAGGGCGCTTTCCAGCGAGTGAATCGCGCGGTGCACGCTGACGTTACTGGTCTGCAGTTCGGCGGCGGCGCGGGCGAGGTTGCCGGTGCGCATGAAGGCGAGGAACACCTCGAGTTTTTTCAGGGTCAATTCTTCGTCGATCAGCATGGCGCGGACTCTTTTTGGTATCGGCCGATTGTGCCCAATTCCGACGTGCCGCGCAGGCGAGGTTGAACAGAAACATTGCGCTTTTACGCTCAAGGCCCGAGCCTTGCGCGCTTGCGCTAGTGACTACGAGGTCTGCGACACATGTATCACGGGGAAAAACTCAACGCCTGGACCCATCTGGTCGGAGCCATCGCCGCGTTTATCGGCGGCGTTTGGATGCTGGTGATTGCCAGCCTCGACGGCAGTCCATGGAAGATCGTCAGCGTGGCGATCTACGCCTTCACTTTGCTGGTGCTCTACAGCGCTTCGACCGTGTACCACAGCGTGCGCGGGCGCAAGAAAGCGATCATGAAGAAGGTCGATCATTTCTCGATCTACCTGCTGATCGCCGGCAGCTACACGCCGTTCTGCCTGGTGACGTTACGCGGGCCTTGGGGCTGGACGCTGTTCGGGATTGTCTGGGGGCTGGCGCTGATCGGCATTCTGCAAGAGATCAAACCGCGCTCCGAAGCGCGGATTCTGTCGATCGTGATTTACGCGGTGATGGGCTGGATCGTGCTGGTCGCGGTCAAACCGCTGATTGCCGCACTGGGCACGGCCGGGTTTGCCTGGCTGGCGTCGGGCGGGGTGTTGTATACGGTGGGGATTATCTTTTTTGCCCTCGATCACCGGCTGCGGCATGCCCATGGCATCTGGCATTTGTTCGTGATTGCCGGGAGTTTGCTGCACTTTGTGGCGATTCTGTTTTACGTCCTGTAAATGCAATCCCTGTGACTGATCGTTCCCACGCTCTGCGTGGTAACGCCTCCTGTGACGCTCTGCGTCACGCTGTTTGGGACGCAGAGCGTCCCGGGCTGCATTCCCACGCAGAGCGTGGGAACGATCAGTCCGGCAAAAAGGTTTAGAAATCCCCCCAAAGTTGCTGGGCTACCGCCAGCGCCACCACCGGCGCAGTTTCGGTGCGAAGTACGCGTGGGCCGAGGCGGGCGGCGTGGAAGCCATTGCCTTTGGCCTGCTCGACTTCGCCGTCCGTCAGGCCACCTTCCGGCCCGATCAGGAACGCCAGCGTCGCCGGTTTTGCATGGCTCACCAGCGGCTCGGCCACCGGGTGCAGGACCAATTTCAATTCGGCTTCGGTCTGCTTGAGCCAGTCCGCCAGCAACACTGGTGGATGAATCACCGGCACCCGTGAACGCCCGCACTGTTCGCAGGCACTGATCGCCACCTGGCGCCAGTGCAGCAAGCGCTTGTCGGCGCGTTCGTCCTTGAGCCGCACTTCGCAGCGTTCGCTGAAGATCGGGGTGATTTGCGTCACGCCCAGTTCAGTGGCTTTCTGAATCGCCCAGTCCATGCGCTCGCCCCGGGACAGGCCCTGGCCGAGGTGGATCTGCAGCGGCGATTCGATTTGCCCGGCGAATTGCTCGTCGATCTGCACGACCACGCGTTTCTTGCCGACATCCACCAAGGACCCGCGAAATTCATGGCCGGAACCGTCGAACAACTGCACCGTATCGCCCTCGACCATGCGCAGCACGCGGCTGATGTAATGCGCCTGGGCTTCCGGCAGTTCGTGTTCGCCAGTGCTCAGCGGGGCGTCGATAAAGAAGCGGGACAGTCTCATTTCGGGTCTCTAAAAAATTGGCGCGTAGCCATTGTAGTGAAGAGCTTCTGTGGCGAGGGGATTTATCCCCGTTGGGTGGCGAAGCCGCCCCAAAATCAGCACACGCGGTGACTCAGGAGTACCGCGTGTGCTGATTTCACGACTGCTGCGCAGCCGAACGGGGATAAATCCCCTCGCCACAGGGTCCTTCTCAAACCTTTGGTATCGATCAGCCCGGATCGCGAAATCCCGGGTGGAAGTCTTTCGGCACCGCCACGCTGACGCTGTCACGCGTGGCAATGTCGATACCTTCACTGGCCACTTCGGCCAAGAAGTCGATCTGCTCCGGGGTGATCACATACGGCGGCAGGAAATACACCACGCTGCCCAGCGGCCGCAGCAACGCGCCTCGCTCCAACGCATGCTGGAACACCTTCAAGCCGCGACGCTCCTGCCAAGGGTAGGCCTCTTTCGTGGCTTTAACCTTGACCATCTCGATGGCCAGGACCATGCCGGTCTGGCGCACTTCGGAGACGTTGGGGTGATCGACCAGATGGGCCGTCGCCGAAGCCATGCGCTGAGCCAGGGCCTGGTTGTTCTCGATGACGTTGTCCTGCTCGAAGATATCCAGCGTCGCCAATGCTGCCGCGCACGCCAGCGGGTTGCCGGTGTAGCTGTGCGAGTGGAGGAAGGCGCGCAGGGTCGGGTAGTCGTCGTAGAAGGCGCTGTAGACCTCATCGGTGGTCAGGCACGCCGCCAGCGGCAGGTAGCCGCCGGTGAGGGCTTTCGACAGGCAGAGAAAGTCCGGGCGGATGCCGGCCTGTTCGCAGGCGAACATCGTCCCGGTGCGGCCGAAGCCGACGGCGATTTCATCGTGAATCAGGTGCACGCCGTAGCGGTCGCAGGCCTCGCGCAGCAGCTTGAGATAAACCGGGTGATACATGCGCATGCCGCCGGCGCCCTGAATCAGCGGCTCGACGATCACCGCCGCGACGCTGTCATGATTTTCCGCCAGTGTCTGTTCCATGGCGGCAAACATGTTGCGCGAGTGTTCTTCCCAGCTCATGCCGTCGGGGCGCAGATAGCAATCCGGGCTCGGCACTTTGATGGTATCCATCAGCAGCGCTTTGTAGGTCTCGGTGAACAGCGGCACATCGCCGACCGCCATCGCTGCCATGGTTTCACCGTGGTAGCTGTTGGTCAGGGTGACGAAGCGCTTCTTGTTCGGCTGGCCGCGATTGAGCCAGTAGTGAAAGCTCATCTTCAGTGCGACTTCGATGCAGGACGAACCGTTATCGGCGTAGAACACCCGGCTCAAGCCTTGCGGGGTCATTTTCACCAGACGCTCGGACAGCTCGATCACCGGCTGATGGCTGAAACCGGCAAGAATCACGTGTTCGAGTTGATCGACCTGATCCTTGATGCGCTGGTTGATACGCGGGTTGGCGTGGCCGAACACGTTGACCCACCAGGAGCTGACCGCGTCGAGGTAGCGCTTGCCTTCGAAGTCTTCGAGCCAGACGCCTTCGCCGCGCTTGATCGGGATCAGCGGCAGCTGTTCGTGGTCTTTCATCTGGGTGCAGGGATGCCACAACACCGCAAGATCGCGTTGCATCCACTGGTTATTCAGGCCCATTTACAGTCTCCTCGAGGCGGCTCGCGTCAGGCGCGGGCGAACAATCGCGCAAGCCTATGCAATGCATCGCGCGGGAACAACCCATTGTGTCGATTGAGCTACTTTGTCTGAGCCGATAGACGTCGCTGGCGGCGTTTTGATGGCTAACGTATTCTTCGCGGTTCTTTGAGTCGTCTGGCTCGCAAACTGCTTTTCCCACCTGTTTTTCCGGAGTTCGCTGAATGTCTGTCGGTTGGCTGCGCGCCTGTGCGCTGGTGATGTTGGGGCTGTTCAGCGTTACGGCGCTGGCCAAGGATAAAACCGCAATCGTGATCGGCGGCGGCCTCTCGGGTCTGACCGCTGCTTACGAGCTGCAGAACAAGGGCTGGCAGGTCACCCTGCTGGAAGCCAAACCGAGCCTGGGCGGTCGCTCGGGCATGGCCACCAGCGAGTGGATCGGCAACGATAAGACCCAGCCGGTGCTGAACAAGTACGTGTCGACCTTCAAGCTCGGCACCACGCCTGCGCCGGAATTCGTGCGTACGCCGAGCTATCTGATCGACGGTGATTATTTCTCCGCTACCGATCTGGCCACCAAGCAGCCAGCCACCGCCGACGCACTCAAGCGCTACCAGAAGACCCTCGACGATCTGGCGCGCTCGATCGACGATCCGCAGAACCCGGCGGCGACTGCCACCCTGCATGCGCTGGATCAGATCACCGTATCGAGCTGGCTCGACAAGCAGAACCTGCCGGCCACCGCGCGTCAGTTGATCAACCAGGACATCCGCACCCACTACGACGAACCTTCGCGTCTGTCGCTGCTGTATTTCGCTCAGCAGAACCGCGTCTATCGCGGCGTTTCCGACCGCGACCTGCGCGCCTCGCGTCTGGTCGGCGGCAGCCAGGTACTGGCCCAGGCCTTCGTCAAACAGATCAAGACCATCAAGACCAGCTCTCCGGTGTCGGCCATCACTCAGGACAAGGATGGCGTGACCGTCAAGGTCGGCAGCGTCGGCTACCAGGCAGACTACGTGGTGCTGGCAGTGCCGTTGCGCGCACTGAACAAGATCGCCCTGACCCCGGCGCTGGATGCCCAGCACCTGGCGGCGATCAAAGGTACCAACTACGGTTGGCGCGACCAGATCATGCTGAAGTTCAAGACGCCCGTGTGGGAAAGCAAGTCGCGCATGTCCGGCGAGATCTACAGCAACACCGGTTTAGGCATGCTCTGGATCGAGCCGGCGCTGAAGGGCGGCGCCAATGTGGTGATCAACCTGTCCGGCGATAACGCCCGTGTAATGCAGGCGTTCGGCGACAAGCAGATGGTCGATCAGGTGCTGATCCGTCTGCATGCGTTTTATCCACAGGCCCGTGGCTCGTTCACCGGTTATGAAATCCGTCGCTACAGCACCGACCCGTCGATGGGCGGCGCCTACCTGGCTTACGGCCCGGGGCAGATCAGCAAGTTCTGGCGCCTGTGGGAACGTCCGCTGCAACGCGTAGCGTTCGCCGGCGAACACACCGACACCCTGTACCCGGGCACCCTGGAAGGCGCACTGCGCACCGGCCAGCGCGCGGCCAGCCAGGTTGAAGATCTGGCGGCCGGCAAGTCGTTCGAACCGGTCAAAGTGGTTCCGGCTGCAGCAGCGGCAGGCGCAGCGGGCGCGGTGGCGGCGAAGAAGGGCAACTTCTTCACTAACCTCTTCGGCGGCTCGGATGACGAGAAGAAGCCTGAGCCTGTGAAGGCGCCAGAGCCAGCACCTGCTCCGGCCGCTCCAGCGCCTGCACCGACCCCGGCACCTGCGCCAGCGCCGGTGGAAGCACCGAAGCCAGCGGCCCCGGTAAAAGCCGAGCCGGCAAAGAAAGCAGCGACCAAGCCTGCGGCGAAGAAGCCTGCAGCCAAAACCGATACGAAAAAGCCGGCTGCCAAACCCGCAGCAAAAAAGGCTGAACCGGCGAAGAAACCAGCGGCCAAGCCTGCTGCAACGACCGAGACCAAGGCGCAGTAAGCCTTGCGGTGAATGAAAAAGCGCGGCTTTTACGCCGCGCTTTTTTTGCCTCCGAGACCGCTTTCGCGAGCAAGCCCGCTCCCACCTTTGACCGTGTTGCTTGTTGGAATGCAATCGCTGTGGAAGTGGCCTTGCTCCCACATTTGACCGTGTTTCCTCAGTTGGAATGCAATCACTGTGGGAGCGGGCTTGCTCGCGAAGGGGCCGGCGCAGGCATTCCGATTCCAATGCCTTGCACCAACATCCCGCCACACTTTTGCCTTTAATCTTTCCTTAACACGCCACTTCCAGACTCTTGATCGTATTTCTCGATATTTCAAAGCAAAATTTTCCGCTTTAATTCGATAGATAACTCGCTAGTCTTGGTTCGCAGTTCTCACAGGATTTGGGCAATGCAGCTACGTAACTCTTCTTCGCGCTATGGTTGGGTCAGCATCTTCATGCACTGGGGCGTGGCGCTGGCGGTCTTCGGGCTGTTCGCGCTGGGTTTGTGGATGGTCGGGCTGGATTACTACAGCACCTGGCGCAAAGACGCGCCGGACCTGCACAAGAGCATCGGTCTGGTGCTGCTCGGTGTGATGCTGTTGCGGGTGCTGTGGCGCTTCATCAGCCCACCGCCTTCTACGCTGCAAAGCTACAGCCGCATGACCCGTATCGGCGCCAAATTCGGCCACGGGTTTCTGTATCTGGCGCTGTTCGCTGTGATGATTGCCGGTTACCTGATTTCCACCGCAGACGGTGTCGGGATCCCGGTGTTTGGCCTGTTTGAAGTCCCTGCTCTGCTCTCCGGACTACCGGATCAGGCAGATACCGCTGGGGTGATTCATCTGTGGCTGGCGTGGGCACTGGTAATTTTTTCCGGTCTCCATGCGTTGGCAGCATTGAAGCACCACTTTATCGATCGTGATGCGACCCTCACTCGAATGCTCGGTCGCAAAGCCTGAAATTCAACCTCGACTCAAAGGAAAAGAAAGCATGTTGAAAAAGACTCTGGCCGCTCTGGCAATCGGTTCTGCACTGCTCTCGGCTGGTCAGGCCATGGCTGCGGACTACAAAATCGACAAGGAAGGCCAGCACGCCTTCGTTGACTGGAAAATCAGCCACCTGGGTTACAGCTTCATCCACGGTACTTTCAAAGATTTCGACGGTACTTTCTCTTGGGATTCGGCCAAGCCTGAAGCCAGCAAGATCTCTGTGGATGTGAAAACTGCCAGCCTGTGGTCGAACCATGCTGAACGTGACAAGCACATCGCCAGCAAAGACTTCCTCGACGTGAGCAAGTTTGCTGATGCCAAGTTCGTCTCCACCGCCGTTAAATCGACCGGTGAAAAGACTGCTGACGTGACCGGCGACCTGACCTTGCACGGCGTGACCAAGCCTGTGACCTTCAAGGCCACATTCAACGGCGAAGGCAAGGATCCATGGGGCGGCGAGCGCGCTGGCTTCAACGCCAAGACCACTCTCAATCTGAACGATTTCGGGATCAAGGGCCCAGGCCCAACCTCGCAAACTGCAGATCTGGATATCTCGCTGGAAGGTGTGAAAGTTAAATAACTTTCGCTCGCCACAATAAAACGCCCCTGGTCAAAAGGCCCGGGGCGTTTTTTATTGCCTGCGACACATCCCCTGTGGGAGCGAGCCTGCTCGCGAAAGCGGTCATTCCGGCAACATCATTGCTGACTGACCCGCCGCCTTCGCGAGCAGGCTCGCTCCCACAGGGGTATTGCGGTGTGGCAGAGATATCGAGGTAAAAAAATGCCCCGGCTCTTTCGAGTCGGGGCATTTTTCATGGCGGCTTGAAACTCAGCGATTGCGGGTCAGCAAAGCCGGTTTCTCGCCACGCGGGCGGCTTGGCAGTTGATCGAGCTGTTCAGGCGTCGGGAAGCGGTCGGCTTTCGATTCCTTGTGCATGATCTTCGGACCGTTGCTGCGCGGGTTCTGCACGGCCGGTTCGCTGCGTGGCTGATCGTCACGGGCCGGACGGCGGTTGCGCGGCGCGGATTCGTCACGACGACCCTGACCGTCACGCGGAGCGCCATTGCGCGGGCCGCTGCGTTTGGCCGGTGGCGTGCCGGTGCTCGAGCCGTTGCTGTTGCGCGGACCGTTCTGGCGACCCTGTGGCTGACCGCCGCGCGGTGCGCCAGTGCCTGAGCCTTGCGCCGGTGCGCCCGGACGACGGCCACGGCCACCGGCAGGAGCGGCTTTCGGCACGTAGTCGACGCGGTTACCGAAGTTATCGATATCGTCGTCGAGGAATTCGTCCGGAGCGCGATCAGCCGCTGCACGCGGTGGCTGGCTTGGGCGCTGGTCGCGGCTCGGGGTGCCTTCGCGCGGTTTCTGTTGACGGGCAGGGCGCTCGCCACGTTCACCGGCCGGTTTTTCCTTGCCCTTGTCTTTGCCTTTGTCCTTGCGACCGCCGCCACCGCCGCCGCCATTCGGGCCATCGCCACGTGGGCCACGGGAATTGCGCGGGTTGCGAATGTCCGGACGCTCGCGGGCTTCCGGCTTCTCGGCTTCGATGGTGCTGGAGTCGAAGCCCATCAGATCGCCGTCGGCAATCTTCTGCCTGGTCATGCGCTCGATGCTTTTCAGCAGTTTTTCTTCGTCCGGCGCGACCAGCGAGATCGCCTCGCCCGAACGACCGGCGCGGCCGGTACGGCCGATACGGTGCACATAGTCTTCATCGACGTTCGGCAGCTCGAAGTTGACCACATGCGGCAACTGATCAATGTCCAGACCACGAGCAGCAATGTCGGTGGCAACCAGAATGCGCACTTCGCCGGCCTTGAAGTCGGCGAGGGCTTTGGTGCGGGCGTTCTGGCTCTTGTTACCGTGGATCGCCACCGCCGGCAGGCCGTGTTTGTCCAGGTATTCAGCGAGACGGTTGGCGCCGTGCTTGGTGCGGGTGAAGACCAGCACCTGTTCCCACGCGCCAGCGGTGATCAGGTGCGCCAGCAGCGCACGTTTGTGGCTGGCGGGCAGGCGGAACACGCGTTGTTCGATGCGCTCGACCGTGGTGTTCGGCGGCGTGACTTCGATGCGCTCCGGATTGTGCAGCAGTTTGCCGGCGAGGTCGGTGATGTCTTTCGAGAACGTTGCCGAGAACAGCAGGTTCTGACGCTTGGCCGGCAGACGCGCGAGGACTTTTTTCACGTCGTGCACGAAACCCATGTCGAGCATGCGGTCGGCTTCGTCGAGAACGAGGATTTCCACGTGGGACAGATCGACACTGCCCTGGCCGGCGAGGTCGAGCAAGCGACCCGGGCAGGCGACGAGGACGTCGACGCCACGGGACATGGCCTGGACCTGCGGGTTCATGCCGACGCCGCCGAAGATGCAGGCGCTGACGAATTTCAGGTCACGGGCGTAGATCTTGAAGCTCTCGTGCACCTGGGCCGCGAGTTCGCGGGTCGGGGTCAGGACCAGCACGCGCGGTTGGCGCGGGCCGTGACGCTGGGATTTGTCCGGGTGACCGTTGGGGAACAACCGCTCCAGAATCGGGAGGGCGAAACCGCCGGTTTTACCGGTACCTGTCTGAGCCGCCACCATCAGGTCGCGACCTTGCAACACGGCGGGAATGGCCCGCTGTTGCACCGGAGTAGGCTCGGTATAGCCCGCATCTTCGATGGCACGGACTAAAGCCTCGGAGAGACCGAGGGAAGCAAAGGACATGAGTAATCCTGTTTTAGTTAGGGCTTGGCCCAATGGGAGTCTTGCCTGGCGCGAATCACGTTTAAGAGGACGCAATCCCGTCCGGTCCAGCGGCGGTTCCGAAGGCACGTCAGGAGCGCTCGCGCGGGCTGGAAGCTGCGCTGTAGCGGGTCGAGAGGCCTGTTACGGTTCCGGGCGTCCGGGCGTGAGCCTGGCGGGAACGCCGGAGTATAACAGAGCAATCACTGCGCGCTGCTTTCCTGCTGCTCAACGGTTTTGCCGCTGGCCGTGGCTGAGCGCAGTGAGGCATTGTCGACGGGCGCAGCGCCATAGCGCGCGCTGAGCTCGGCGTAGGCTGGTTCGCGCTTGAAACGCTTGAGTTCGGCACCGAATCGCTGCACCAGCAAATCCATACCGGCATTGCGCCGAACCGCAAGAAACTGGCTCTGACGGCTGATAACCGTCGGGTTTTCCGTGATCAGATCGCGAATATTCAGCTCATCGAGCAAATGCTGGCCGACGCGGCGATCGGTAATCAGCAGGTCGATACGCCCGCGTACCAGTTTGCCGAAGTTGGCTTCATGGGTTGGCGCCGGCTCCCGGGTAAACAGCTCCGACTGGCTGAAGTCAGGGCTGTACAGATAACCCGGCGAGGTGCCGATGGTCAGGCCTTTGAGTTGTTCGAGGGTGCGGAAAGGATGTGGCCGGTCGTTGGCGTAGAACATCACGAATTCGACGTCGGACAACGGTTCGCTGGGATAGAGCAGGGTGGCGTCACGCTCTGCGCTGTGAAAGATGTCCAGCGCACCGTCGGCCTGACCGGTTTCGAGCATCGACAGGCAGCGCTTCCACGGCAGGAACTGCCATTCGACTTCAATGCCCAGACGCTTGAACACGATGGCGGTGGTTTCGTAGTCCAGCCCGAGATTCTGCCCGCCCTGTTCGTACACGTACGGCGCCCAGGGCTCGGTGACAATACGCAACTTCTCGCCCCGAGCGGCGAAGCTCAGGCAAGCAAAAACCAGCACGGCGAATAACTGCGTGATCAAAGGCATGGCTGGAGATTACGACGAGAAACCCGAAAGAGCCAGAAAGTGCCTGCACAAGCTCTGTTCCGAGGTTCAAAACGCAAAAAATCGCAGCCGCGACACCCCTGCAGGAGCCGCCGAAGGCTGCGATCTGTTGCTTGTAGCTTTCAACTTGAAGCTTGCGGCTGCCTCAACGCGGCAACTTCAGGTTATTCCAGATCGCCAGGCTAGGTTCGGCCTGGTTCATGGAATAAAAATGCAGCCCCGGTGCGCCGCCCTGCAGCAGGCGTTCGCACATTTCGCTGACGACTTGTTCGCCAAAGCGTTGAATGCTTAGCGTGTCGTCGCCGTAGGCTTCCAGTTGTTTGCGGATCCAGCGCGGGATTTCCGCACCGCAGGCATCGGAGAAGCGCGCTAGCTTGCTGTAGTTGGTGATCGGCATGATCCCCGGCACGATTGGCAGATCCACGCCCAGCGCCTGCAAACGGTCGACGAAGTAGAAATAGCTGTCGGCGTTGAAGAAGTACTGGGTGATCGCGCTGTCGGCACCGGCCTTTGCCTTGCGCACGAAGTTGGCGAGATCGTCTTCGTAGTTGCGCGCTTGTGGATGCATTTCCGGGTAAGCGGCGACTTCGATGTGGAAGTGATCGGCGGTTTCTTCGCGAATGAATTCCACCAGCTCATTGGCGTGACGCAGCTCACCGCTGGTCATGCCCATGCCGGACGGCAGGTCGCCACGCAGGGCAACGATGCGCTTGATGCCGGCAGCCTTGTATTCGTTCAGCAGGCCGCGCAGATCGTCCTTGCTGTCACCGACGCACGACAGGTGCGGAGCGGCGGGAACTTTGACTTCGCTTTCCAGCTGCAACACGGTGTTGAGCGTGCGATCACGGGTCGAACCGCCAGCGCCGTAGGTGCAGGAAAAGAAATCAGGGTTGTAAGTGGCCAACTGACGGGCAGTGGCGAGCAGCTTTTCTTGCCCGGCATCGGTCTTGGTCGGGAAAAACTCGAAGCTGTAGCGACGGTCTTGGGACATTGGAGGGGGCCTCCAGCTGCAAGCTGCAAGCTTCAAGCTGCAAGAGGGCGGAGCGCCGGGATCCTGTACCTGAAGCTTGCAGCCAGCGGCTGCGTAATAACGATGAAGAAGCCAGCGACAGCTACAAGCCTCAAGTAAACCAACCGCTTTTACTTGCCGCTTGCAGCTTGAAGCTCGCAGCTGCTCTTAATAGCGATAGGCGTGCGGCTTGAACGGGCCTTCGACGGTGACGCCGATGTAGTCAGCCTGTTGCTTGGTCAGTTGGGTGACCACGCCGCCGAAGCCGCGAACCATTTCCAGGGCCACTTCTTCGTCGAGTTTCTTCGGCAGTACTTCAACGGTCAGACGCTCGGCTTTCTGCGCTGGCGACAGGTCGGCGTATTTCTGGCCGAACAGGAAGATCTGTGCCAGAACCTGGTTGGCGAACGAACCGTCCATGATGCGGCTCGGGTGACCGGTGGCGTTGCCCAGGTTCACCAGACGGCCTTCGGCCAGCAGGATCAGGTAGTCGTCGTTCTGAGGGTCGAAGCTGCCGGCGCCGGTGCGGTGAACCTTGTGCACCTGTGGCTTGACTTCTTCCCATGCCCAGTTCTTGCGCATGAAAGCGGTGTCGATTTCGTTGTCGAAGTGACCGATGTTGCAGACCACGGCGCGCTTCTTCAGGGCCTTGAGCATGTTCGCGTCGCAAACATTGACGTTACCGGTGGTGGTCACGATCAGGTCGATCTTGCCCAGCAGTGCTTTGTCGATGCTCGCTTCGGAACCGTCGTTGATACCGTCGATGAACGGCGACACCAGTTCGAAACCATCCATGCAGGCTTGCATGGCGCAGATCGGGTCGACTTCCGACACTTTGACGATCATGCCTTCCTGACGCAGCGACTGAGCCGAGCCCTTGCCCACGTCACCGTAACCGATGACCAGCGCTTGCTTGCCGGACAGCAGGTGGTCGGTGCCGCGCTTGATTGCATCGTTCAGGCTGTGACGGCAGCCGTACTTGTTGTCGTTCTTGGACTTGGTCACCGAGTCGTTGACGTTGATGGCCGGGATTTTCAGCTCGCCCTTGGCCAGCATGTCCAGCAGACGGTGTACGCCAGTGGTGGTTTCTTCGGTCACGCCGTGAACGCGATCGAGCACTTGCGGGTATTTCTTGTGCAGCAGCTCGGTCAGGTCGCCGCCGTCGTCGAGGATCATGTTGGCGTCCCAAGGCTGGCCATCCTTGAGGATGGTCTGCTCCAGGCACCACTCGTACTCTTCTTCAGTCTCGCCTTTCCAGGCGAACACCGGAATACCGGCAGCAGCGATTGCGGCAGCGGCCTGATCCTGAGTAGAGAAAATGTTGCAGGACGACCAGCGTACTTCGGCACCCAGGGCAACCAGGGTTTCGATCAGCACGGCGGTCTGAATGGTCATGTGGATGCAGCCGAGGATTTTCGCGCCCTTGAGCGGCTGCTCGGAAGCGTATTTGCGGCGCAGACCCATCAGGGCAGGCATTTCCGATTCGGCGATGATGGTTTCGCGACGGCCCCAGGCAGCCAGGGACATGTCGGCAACTTTGTAATCGGTAAAATCTGCAGGCGTGTTGACAGCGCTCATGAAGAGCCTCCATTCGTAATGTATGCGAATGGGCGCCGTTGTGCGTTTAGTGTCCGGCGCAGGCCGGTCAACGCCCCATCCGAGCCTGACAGGTCGAACCTGCTGCAGCGCCCCTCGGACAGGTGGCGGGAAAACGGCATAGCCGTTCTGAATCGGTGGCGATTATAGCGGTCTTCGCCCGGCTAGTGGCAAGCGGCAAGCTACAAGCGGCAAGTAAAAGCCAATCCGCTTTTACTTGCAGCTTGTAGCTGAAAACTTGAAGCTGGGGGCCAATACCCCTAACGCTCAAACGCCTCGACCCAGGAGCCCCCCATGAATTTCCACACCCGCAAATGGGTTAAACCCGAAGACCTCAACCCCAACGGCACCCTGTTCGGCGGCAGCCTGCTGCGCTGGATCGACGAAGAAGCGGCGATCTACGCCATCGTGCAACTGGGCAACCAGCGTGTGGTGACCAAGTACATCTCGGAAATCAACTTCGTCAGCGCCTCGCGCCAGGGCGACATCATCGAACTGGGCATCACCGCCACCGAATTCGGCCGCACCTCGATCACCCTGACCTGCGAAGTGCGCAACAAGATCACCCGCAAGAGCATCCTGACCGTCGAGAAGATGGTGTTCGTCAACCTCGGCGAAGACGGCCTGCCGGCGCCGCACGGGCGGACCGAGATCAAATATGTGAAAGACCAGTTCAAGGATGACGAGGCCGTTCAATAAGATCGGCGGCGCATTCTTCGCGAGCAGGCTCGCTCCCATAGGTACAGCGTGATCCTTGTGGGAGCGAGCCTGCTCGCGAAATCGCTTGCCAGGTCAGCGAAGATTCGCCTGGCCACTGAACAGCCATGAAGCGCAACGGTCGTAGCTACATCGCCCCCCACCGGTTGCCACGCCATGACCACCCCCACCAGCGACAAGACCCCCGACCTCTCGGCCAAGGAGCAGCACGAAGTCGAGAAGAGCCAGCCGCCGCGCGCGGCCGTTCTGCATGAAATCATCCGCACCCAGGGCGATCAGGAGCTGGAGCGCAGCATTGCCGCGCTGTGGTGGTCGGCGCTGGCGGCGGGCCTGACCATGGGCCTGTCCTTGATGGGCATGGGATTGCTCAATTCACGCCTGCCCGATGGCGACGAATTCAAGGTGATCGCCAGTTTCGGCTACTGCGCCGGTTTCCTCGCGGTGATCCTCGCGCGCCAGCAATTGTTCACCGAAAACACCCTGACCGCCGTGCTGCCGGTGATGACCAGGCCGACGCTGAAGAATTTCCTGCGCCTGATCCGTCTGTGGACAGTGGTATTGGTCGGCAACCTCTGCGGGACGATTCTGGTGGCCTACGTGATGCTGGAACTGCCGATCTTCGACAGCAAGACCGACGTCGCTTTCCTCGAAATCGGCCGCAAGGTCATGGAGCACAGCGCCAGTCAGATGTTCGCCAAGGGCATCGTCTCCGGCTGGATGATCGCCACCATGGTCTGGATGATCCCGTCCATGGAGAGCGCGAAGATGTGGATCATCATCCTCATCACCTACTTCATGGCGCTGGGCGACTTCACCCACATCGTCGTCGGATCGGCGGAAGTGTCCTATCTTGTGTTTGCCGGCGAGTTGCCGTGGAGTGATTTCTGGGCGGTGTTCGCCGGGCCGACGCTGGCGGGAAATATCATCGGCGGCAGCTTTATCTTCGCGCTGATCAGCCATGCGCAGATTCGCAGCGAAAGCGGTGCGCCGAAGGAATCTGCGGATCAGGCTGTTAAGCCCGATCCGCAGTCGATCAAGAAATGATCAGTGGTGGGCTGGCTCAGGCACGCTCGCCGGCTCGTTGCGCGTCGCGTGCTTGACCAGTTTGCCGATGGTCAGGCCCTGCAGCAGGATCGACGACAGCACGACGATGTAGGTGATGCTCAGCAGCAGGTCGCGTTCCGGGCCCAGCGGCAGGGCCAGCGCCAGTGCCACCGAAACACCGCCGCGCAAACCGCCCCAGGTCAGGATGCGGATGGTCCCGGCCGGCACTGAGCGCCAGCGACGCAGCAGCAGGATCGCCGGCGCCACGGTAAGCAGACGCGACAACAGAATCGCCACCGCCAGCAGACCTGCGGCGGCCATGTGCAGCCAGTTGAACGGCAGCAGCAACAACTCCATGCCGATCAGCGCAAACAGCAGCGCGTTGAGCATGTCATCGAGCAATTCCCAGAAGCCGTCCAGATAGCGGCGGGTCATGTCGTTCATCGCCAGATTGCGCCCGAGGTTGCCGATGATCAGACCGGCCACCACCATCGCAATCGGCGCCGAAACGTGCAATTCGGTGGACATCGCCGAACCGCCGATCACCAGGGCCAGGGTCAGCATCACGGTGATCTGGTGCTGCTCGACGCTTTTGATCATCCGATAGACCAGATAGCCGATCAGTCCGCCGAACAACACACCGCCGATCGCCTCGTGGACGAAGAGCATGGCCGTGGCACTGACGGTCGGGGTTTCGCCCAGTTGCGCGATGCCCAGCAGCACGGTGAAGACCACCACCGCCGTGCCGTCGTTGAACAGTGATTCGCCGACGATGGTGGTTTTCAGTGGCTTCGAAGCGTTGGCGGTACGCAACACGCCGAGCACGGCAATCGGGTCGGTCGGTGAGATCAGCGCGCCGAACAACAGGCAGTAGAGGAAACTCACATGCCAGCCGAACAGGGCAAAAATGTAGAAGGCCAGGCTGCCGATCACCACGGTGGCGATCAACACACCGAAGGTCGCCAGCAGGCCGATCGGCCAGCGGTAGCTGCGCAAATCATTGAGGTTGACGTGCAGGGCGCCGGCGAACAGCAGGAACGAGAGCATCCAGTTCATCAGCAGATCGCCGAAATCGATCTGGCCGATCAGTTGCTGCACGCGGTCTTCGAGGCCGGGAAAACCGAGGACGCTGAGGCCTTGCAGGAGCAGTGAGAACAGCAGGGCGGTAACCATCACGCCGATGGTCGGCGGCAGGCCGATAAAGCGGAAATTGACGAAGGTCAGGAGGGTGGTGAGGCAGATGAAAGCGGCGACGAGTTCAAGCATCCGGGGTCCTTTGGATGGAGAGTGAATGGAGCGCGACCGGAGGTTGGACGCAGGGGTTTGATGGGCAAACAGCGACATGGGACACACCACAGCTCATTGTGGCGAGGGGATTTATTCCCGCTCGGCGGCGAAGCCGTCGCAATCGGGCTTATCGATTATTCCTGACAAAACCCGATTGAAGGTTTTTGGGGCTGCTGCGCAGCCCAACGGGGATAAATCCCCTCGCCACAGGTAGTCAGTCGCAGAGGTCTCAGCCAGACACATTGACCGCACTCGCCCGCCGACGTTGCAGGTAAATGAACAACAGCGCCGTCAGCACCGTCAGCACGCCGACCAGCGCCCCGGTCCACGGCAGGTCCGCCAGATCCGCGCCGCTGGCAACCACCAGCCCGCCAATCCAGGCACCTGCTGCGTTGCCCAGATTGAACGCGCTCTGGTTCAGCGTCGAACCCAGATTCGGCGCTTCGTGCGCCTGATCGATGATCAACAGCTGCAGAATCGGGCACAGCGCAAAAGCGAAAATTCCCCACAGCACCAGAGTGATCGCCGCCGGAATAACCGCTCGGCTGGTCTGGCTGAACGCCGCGAGAATGACCACGACCGCCAGCGCTACACCGACCAGCGACGGTAACAAGCGACTATCGGCCAGGCGCCCACCGAGCATGCTGCCCGCCGTCAGGCCGACACCAAACAACAGCAGCATCACCGTCACGCCGTGGGGGCTGACGCCAGTGATGTCTTGCAGAATCGGAGCGATATAGGTGAACACGCTGAACAGACTGGTCGAGGCCAGCACGCTCATGCCCAGCGCCAGCAGGACGTTGACCTTGCTCAGTACTTTGAATTCGCTGGCGAGGTTGGCCTTGTCCATCGCGATGTGTTTCGGCAACCACAGCCACTGCGCCAGCGCGGCGACAATGCCGATCACCGATACTGCCCAGAAGGTCGAGCGCCAGCCAGCGTATTGCCCCAGCGCTGTGCCCAGCGGCACGCCGAGGACGTTGGCAAGCGTCAGGCCGGTGAACATCATGGCAATGGCTTGCGCGCGTTTGTTCGGCGCCACCAGGCCGGCGGCCACCACCGAGCCGATGCCGAAAAACGCCCCGTGACACAGCGCCGTGACCACACGCGCGGCCATTAGCGTTGCGTAGTTCGGCGCGAGCGCGCAGGGCACGTTGCCGAGAATGAACATCAGCGTCATGCCCAGCAGTGTCGCTTTGCGCGGCATGTTGGCGGTACCGATCGCCAGAATCGGCGCGCCGAACACCACGCCCAGGGCGTAACCGGTGATCAGCAGCCCGGCGTGAGGAATGCTCACCGCCAGATCGCGGGCGACATCGGGCAGCAGGCCCATGATGACGAATTCGGTGGTGCCGATGCCGAACGCGGCAACGGCGAGTGCAAGCAGAGCGAGGGGCATGCGCAAGGTCTCTGTCGGTAGTCTTGACGCTTTGATCAGGCATACGCGTGCCAGCGACCGTTTTCGAAGAAAGCGGAGCAGGCAGCTTTTATTGGAATTTTTGGGTGTGCAGCTGAGTACGGCGTGGTGGGTTGCAGTATAAACAGCTGCTGACACATGGCGAATCAATTCTGACCAGTCGGTTCTGCAATCGCATATTCACCGTAAACGCTGCCGTGAAATATCCGCCTGAAAGAACCTTTCGGCCGGCCACGGCTCTTAGCCTGTGGGCAGGTGCTGATCGGCATGCTGGTGATGAAGCTCTGACCGCTCGCCAATTATTCGAATCGAAAAAGGACGACGTTATGACAGTGGCTCTGTGGTGTGTGTTGATCGCGATTTTCCTGCCTTACGTGTGCACGATCGTGGCGAAGGCCACCGGCGGTTTCCGCTTGAAGGACAATTACGATCCACGGGATTTTCTCGATAGCGTCGATGGCGTCGCCCGTCGCGCCCATGCGGCGCAATTGAACAGCTTTGAAGTCACACCGGCGTTTGCCGCCGCGGTGATCGTCGCGCATCTGGTCGGCACTGCGGAGCTGGTGACGGTCAATGTGCTGGCGGTGCTGTTTATCACCAGTCGCCTGCTGTACATCATCTGCTACCTGGCTGACTGGGCTGCACTGCGTTCGGTGGTGTGGTTTATCGGGATGGGGCTGATTGCTTCGTTTTTCTTTGTGTCGATCTGATTATCGGCTGTTGCTGCCGGCCTCTTCGCGAGCAGGCTCGCTCCCAGATGGAAATGCATTCCAGATGTGGGAGCGAGCCTGCTCGCGAAAGCGATGGATCAGACGACGAAGAACCTAAGACTTTTGCTTCGGTGTATCCGCCACCTGCGGCACTTGCGGCAATTCTTTTCCTTTAGGCCAGAGCATCCATATCTGCCCCTGCTGTTTCATGTCTCCGGCCAGTTGCCCGGCCGCATCGCCAGTGCCCCAGAACAGATCCGCGCGCACCTCACCGGCAATCGCGCCGCCGGTATCCTGCGCGGCGACCGGGCGCACCAGCGGTGTGCCGTCCGGCTTGGTGGTCGACAGCCATAACAGACTGCCCAAGGGAATCACCTTGCGATCCACCGCCGCGCTGTAGCCGGCGGTCAACGGCACGTTCAGCGAGCCGCGCGGGCCTTCGTTGCTGTCCGGGTTGCGGGTGAAGAACACGTAGCTCGGGTTGCTGGCGAGCAGTTGCGGGATGCGCGTCGGGTTGGCCTTGGCCCAGTTGCTGATCGCGCTCATGGTTACCTCTTCCTTCTTCAGCTCACCTTGCTCGACCAGCCAGCGACCGATCGGCCGGTACGGGTGGCCGTTCTGGTCGGCGTAGGCGATGCGTAACTGTTTGCCGTCCTCGGTCTGAATCCGGCCTGAGCCCTGGATCTGCAGAAATTGCAGATTCATCGGATCAGTCAGATAGGCGACCACCGGCGCTTTCACGCCTTTGGATTCAATGGTCGCCGCGTCGTCGTAAGGCTTGAGCACGCGGCCTTCGAGGCGGCCGCGCAGGCGCTTGCCTTTCAATTCCGGGTAGATGCTGTCGAGCGAGACGATGATCATGTCTTCCGGCACGCCATACACTGGCACGTTTGCCGTTGCGGTGGGCGTCAGGCTACCGGGATAGACCGGTTCGTAATAGCCCGTGATCAGACCGTTGGGGTTGTCGTTCTCGGCGCGCAGGCCGTAGACATCGAGGTTCTGTTTGAGGAATGCACGAATCTCGGCGGCGCTTTGCGGCACATTCGCCGCCGCAGTGCAGGTCGGCCCCCAGACCGCGTCGGTTTTGAGTCGCGTGCAGGCGCTGCGCCAGGATCCGAAACCGGCGACCAGATCGTTGTCGGAGACCGCGGGCAACGCTTCCCAGGTCGCGCTGGAATAAGTGGCCAGCGCATGGGTTTTCGGTTCGGCATTGTCGCCGCCGGTGCAGCCTGCGAGAGCCGCCAATAAGGGCAGGGTAGCGAAGAGCGGGTGACGCCAGGCCGTGAAGCGGCTGTTCATGGAGTGATTCCTGTGCCGGTTGGCCGAGTGCTCCATGCGCTCGACCAACCCGTATTTTTAATAGGGCTATTGGTGTTTGGCGGTGAGCCGAGGATACTGGCCGCCGATTTCCGCGACCTGAAGCCACCATGACTCTGAAACCCATTGCTGTTGTATTGCTGGCCTGCCTGACCTTGTCCGCCTGTGGCGGCGTCGACCCTAATTCGCCGTTGGGCCAGCGCAAAGCCATCTTCAAGCAGATGCTCAAGACCAGCGAAGACCTCGGCGGCATGTTGCGCGGGCGCATTGCCTTTGACGGGCCGAAATTTGCCGAGGGCGCAGTCAGGCTTGATGCGTTGGCCCATGAGCCGTGGAAGCATTTCCCGCAGGTGCGCGAAGAAGATCACACCAGCGCCAAAGATGATGTCTGGCAGAAACAGGCGCGTTTTCAGGAACTGGCCCGCGCGCTGGAGGCAGCTACCGGTGAACTGGTGGTCGCCAGCCAGATTCAGCCATACAAGGCCAGCAATCTTGGGCCGGCAGTGCAGAAAGTCGAGGATGCCTGCAGTGCTTGCCATAAAGAGTTTCGCGATCATTGATTCCTGAGGCTGCTGAGTACCTTGTGGCGAGGGGATCTATCCCCGATGGGCTGCGAAGCAGCCCCAGCACCATACAACCGGGTTTTTTCAGTCGGACCCGACCAGCCGAATTTGCGACGGCTTCGCCGCCGGACGGGGATAAATCCCCTCGCCACACGGCTTTGGTTACTTGTCGATCTCGTCCAGCGCGTCCTGCAGTTCCTTGCGCGACTCGGCGAGCTTTTCCTTGCGCTTGTTGATCTTCTCCGGATCGCCCTTCTTCATGGCCTTGTCGAGGTCCGCCTGACGCTGGCTCACCTCATGCTTGGCCTCAAGCACTTTGTTCTCACGTTCTTTTTTCAGCCCGGCGTCGGTGCAATGTTCGTTCACTTCACGCAGTGCGGTTTCCAGACCCGCCTGCTGCTCCATGTTGCCGCGCGACTTGGCCTGTTCGATCTGGTTGATGATGCCCTGCTTCTTGGCAGCGCAACCGGTCAGGCCCGGGCCGTCTTCCTCGGCCATGACCGGGGCGGCCATGACGCCGCAAAGAGTGAGCAGGGCGAGCGGTGCGAGAAATTTCATAAAAGCTCCATGTGCAAAGGCAATCGGGGTTGGAGGGCACTGCGCTGTTGGAGCGTCTGGCCGGCCGTTGGGTTCCCGCCGGGCGGGGATTGCAGGTTCAGAAGCCGTCGATTCCGGCGGCTTTCAAGGTTTCACTCAAAGCCACTACCTGCGGGTCGCGAAAGAATGCGCTCAGTTGCGCCGCGCGTCCCGGGCCGATGCCGGTTTCTGCCTGCCATTGTTCCGTGTCGCGTTGTGCCAGGGCCTGCCACGAATCGTCCAGTTGTGCCTGTCCGGTCGGCGGCATGCCCAGCGCTTTCAACCATCGAGCGAACGGCTGTTGCCGCGCGCCGTGAAAACTCTGGATCAGACGTGCGCTGCTGCGCTCGCCGAGGCCGGCAATGGTAGCAAGCTCTGACGCATCGAGGGTCAGCCAATCCAGCAGGTGTTTCAGACGGCCTGTTTCCAAAAGTTTCTCCCAGGTGCCACGACCGACATGCTGCATGGCCAGGCCCTGCTTGCCACTGAGCCAGGTCAGACGCGCGAGAAACTGGCTTTCACACCCCGGCGTCAGTTGCCAACAACTCAGGACGTGGTAGTCGTCGCCATTGGGAATGCTGATGTCCGCCCGTTCGCTGGTGCGCAGCACGACACTGTCGAGGCGCGGAATGGTCAGCCCCGCCAGACTGATTGCCACCTGATCGCCGGGACGGATGTCGAGGCTTTGCCAGCGTTTCAGCGAGCTGACGCTGACTCGTTTGATTTCGCGGTCATCGAGTCTGACCGGCAGCAGTTCCAGCACTGGTGTGATCCGCCCTGTACGGCCGATCTTGAAGTTGACCTTGCGCACTTCGGCCAATGCCTGGGCGAACGGGTACTTCCAGGCAATCGCCCAATAAGGTGCCTTGGCCTGCCAGCGCTCGGCGGGTGGCCGTTGGCTCTGACGCAGCACCACGCCGTCGCTGGCAAAGGGCAGGGGCGAGCGATACCAGTGCTCGCGCCATTTTTGCGCGTCTTCGTATTGGCTGATGGGCTGCGTAAAGGGCTCGGTTGCGGCGAACCCCAATGCCTGAAGTTCGGACAATCGCTCCGGCAGTCGCACAGGGCCTTGCGGCCAGTCCCAGACAAACAGCCCGATCCCGGCAGCCTGTTCGGCATCCAGCGATTTGCGCCCCATCAGACCGGCGACGGTGGCGCGGGCATTGACGCTGCCGGACTGTGATTGAACATGGGCGTTCAGGCGCCAATAAAGCTCGCCCTGTACCAGCAGATCCCGTGGCTGCCTCAACCGTTGCGGAATGGCAGCGATCCTGCGCGCGGAGGCGGTCCAGTCCTGGCCGTTGATCCCGTCACCGCGACTGATCGCCTGCTGCAATATTCCCTGGCGGTAGATCAGCGTGACAGCCACGCCGTCGACCTTGGGCTGCACCCAGACGTTCTGGCGAGCGCGCAGCCAGTGGGCGACGTCCTCGGCCTTGTGCAGCTTGTCCAGACCGGTGTGGGCGATGGGGTGGGGGAACGTGCCGGACGCGGTGCGTAACGGCTGCGGGGATGAGGTGTGGTTGAAACAGGCCTGCCATTCTTTCAGTCGCAGTTGGGACTGGTCATAGAGTTCGTCGCTGATCAATGAGCGGCCTTCGCGGTGATAGGCGTCGTCCCATTGATCGATCCGGTTTTGCAGGGCGGTGATTTCGCGTTGGGCTTGGGGTAAGGGCCAGTCGGGGCAGTTGGCTTGGCTGACGAGGGTGATGAGTGCCAGCAGGAAGGCCAGCAACAGGCGCAGTGTGAAGAGCATTGTGAGCATCCTTGCTCGGGGGGTGATGCTTGAAGGGTAGGTGAGGATCAGAAGAACGTTGCGCGGCTTTTTTGCGAACTGTTTCGGGGCAGGGGAACTGGTGTTGCCGGGGCGGGCGCCTTCGCGAGCAGGCTCGCTCCCACACGGATCTCAAAAATCTGTCAGGCATGAAAAAGCCCCGCACGGCGCGAACCGTGCGGGGCTTTCATGCAGCCAGGGTTTTACAGGCCAGCGGCGGAACGCAGGGCGTCGGCGCGGTCGGTTTTTTCCCAGGTGAACGTGGTGAAGCTGTCTTCGCCAACGGTCTTGGTCTGCGGTGCCCGACCGAAGTGGCCGTAGGCTGCGGTTTCCTGATACATCGGGTGCAGCAGGTCGAGCATGGTGGTGATCGCGTATGGACGCAGGTCGAACACTTCACGCACCAGTTTGATGATCTTGTCATCGCTGATCTTGCCGGTGCCGAAGGTGTTCAGCGAGATCGACGTAGGCTGGGCCACACCGATTGCGTAGGAAACCTGAATCTCGCAACGCTCGGCCAGACCGGCCGCAACGATGTTCTTGGCCACGTAACGGCCCGCGTAGGCAGCAGAACGGTCAACCTTCGATGGATCCTTGCCGGAGAACGCGCCGCCGCCGTGACGGGCCATGCCGCCGTAGCTGTCGACGATGATCTTGCGGCCGGTCAGACCGCAGTCGCCCACCGGGCCGCCAATGATGAACTGGCCGGTCGGGTTGATGTGGAACTGGGTGTCCTTGCTCAGCAGTTCGGCAGGCAGCACGTGCTTGACGATCAGCTCCATCACGCCTTCGCGCAAATCTTTGTACGAGACTTCCGGGTTGTGCTGGGTCGACAGAACCACAGCGTCGATGCCGACAACCTTGCCGCCTTCGTAACGGCAGGTCACTTGCGACTTGGCATCCGGACGCAGCCAAGGCAGCAGGCCCGACTTGCGTGCTTCAGCCTGACGCTGCACCAGCTGGTGCGAGAAGGTGATCGGCGCTGGCATCAAAACGTCGGTTTCGTTGCTGGCGTAGCCGAACATCAGGCCCTGGTCGCCGGCGCCCTGATCTTCAGGCTTGGCGCGGTCAACGCCCTGGTTGATGTCAGGGGACTGCTTGCCGATGATGTTCATCACGCCGCAGGTCGCGCCGTCGAAGCCGACTTCGGAGCTGGTGTAGCCGATGTCGCAAATCACGTCACGAACGATCTGCTCCAGGTCGACCCAGGCGCTGGTGGTCACTTCACCGGCAACGATGGCCACGCCGGTCTTGACCAGGGTTTCCACGGCCACGCGAGCGTGTTTGTCCTGGGCAATAATGGCGTCCAGCACCGCATCGGAAATCTGGTCGGCGATTTTGTCCGGATGTCCTTCAGACACGGACTCGGAGGTGAAGAGGGAGTATTCGCTCATCTCGATGTTTTCCTGAATTTACCGATGGTGAGTGTCGCCAGCCGGTCGCTGAAAGTGGCGAACCTGGATCTGGAAACCATTACGTAAGCCTACATAGAGGCTTTCCCCGGGAACGAGTCCCGCAGCGGTGGCCCAACGGGCCAGATCGTCCTGTTCAAACCCCAACCAGAGATCACCGCAGGCCTCCCTGGCCCAACTCTGGTTGTGGCTACATAACTCTGTCACGAGCAGGCTACCGCCCGGTTGCAGCAAGTCGGCCATGTGCCTGAGCGCATCGGCCGGGGCGGCAAAATGGTGCAGGACCATGTTCAGCACCACGCAATCAGCCGTAAGGCTCGTGCCGTTCAATGCATCGGCCAATTGCAGGCTGACGTTAGCCAGCTGTTCACGTTCGCATACCTGACGCGCCAGTTCGAGCATCGCCGGGCTGTTGTCCAGCGCGGTGACGGTGCCGAAGCGACGGGCCAGTTCCGGCAGAAAAGCACCATCGCCGGGGCCGACTTCAATGGCCGTGGCTGCACCATCGAAGTTCAGTTTGTCGAGCAGGGCCAGCACGCTGTCACGGTACTGCGGCAGGCCTGCGATCAAGTCTTGCTGGGCACGGAATTTTTCCGCGACCCGGGCGAAAAAGTCCTGACTGGCCGCGGCACGCTGGCCGTGAACCTGCTCGATGCGCGCTCGCACCTCGTCAGGCAGATCCAGATTGTCGACTTCTTCCAGCAATGCCGCGTGCAGCTTGCCGCCGAGCAATTCGCTGTGGGGCAGGGCGCGACGATAGAAAATCGCATTGCCTTCACGGCGTGTCGCCACCAGATCGGCTTGCGCCAGCACCTTGAGGTGATGGCTCATGCCTGACTGGCCGATGCCGAAAATCTGCGCGAGCTCCAGCACGCCAAACGAATCGTTGGCCAGCGCGCGCAAGACATTCAGCCGCAGCGGATCGCCGCCGGCCTTGCACAGGGCCGCCAGCTCGTCGCAATCGTCATGGCGAATGGAAGGCACGCGTAAGTTCATAGGGCTGGCAGTCTAGAGACGGGGGCAAGGCACCGCAAGGTCAATATCAAAAAGTTTTGATATTGCTCGATAAATGGCACTTCTCAACGCACGGTAGTCTCTACAAACGAACAGCGGAAAGGTTTCACCAGGCGAAACCTGTGCTATCGATTGGAAAAACGCCTGCCGATGACTATCTGTCATTGCCCCCAGACGCATGGGTGAGGGAAAATGCCCTCCTTTTTTCCGTTTCAGTCTATTCACACCCAGGAGATCAGCGATGCCTAGCCGTCGTGAGCGTGCCAACGCCATTCGTGCCCTCAGCATGGATGCCGTGCAAAAAGCCAACAGCGGCCATCCCGGTGCCCCTATGGGTATGGCAGATATTGCCGAAGTGCTGTGGCGCGACTACCTCAAGCACAACCCGAGCAACCCGTCGTTCGCCGACCGTGACCGCTTCGTGCTGTCCAACGGCCACGGCTCGATGTTGATCTACTCGCTGCTGCACCTGACCGGGTACGACCTGTCGATCGACGACCTCAAGCAGTTCCGTCAACTGCACAGCCGCACGCCGGGCCACCCGGAATTCGGTTACACCCCGGGCGTTGAAACCACCACCGGTCCGCTGGGTCAAGGTCTGGCCAACGCCGTCGGTTTCGCGCTGGCTGAAAAAGTCCTGGGCGCGCAGTTCAATCGTCCTGGCCACGACATCGTCGACCACCACACCTACGTGTTCCTCGGTGATGGCTGCATGATGGAAGGCATTTCCCACGAAGTCGCCTCTTTGGCCGGCACGCTGGGCCTGGGCAAGCTGATTGCCTTCTACGATGACAACGGCATTTCCATCGACGGCGAAGTCGAAGGCTGGTTCACCGATGACACGCCGAAGCGTTTCGAAGCCTATAACTGGCAGGTGATCCGCAATGTCGACGGTCACGATCCGGAAGAGATCAAGACCGCCATCGAAACCGCGCGCAAGAGCGCTCAGCCGACGCTGATCTGCTGCAAGACCACCATCGGTTTCGGTTCGCCGAACAAGCAGGGCAAGGAAGATTGCCACGGCGCCCCACTGGGTGACGCGGAAATCGCCCTGACCCGTCAGGCGCTGAACTGGAACTACGGCCCGTTCGAAATCCCGGCCGACATCTACGCCGAGTGGGACGCCAAAGAAGCTGGCCGCGCGGTCGAAGCCGAGTGGGATCAGCGTTTCGCTGCTTACTCCGCTGCATTCCCGACCGAAGCCAACGAGCTGATCCGACGTCTGAGCGGTGAACTGCCGGCCGACTTCTCGGAAAAAGCCTCGGCCTACATCGCCGAAGTCGCGGCCAAGGGCGAAACCATCGCCAGCCGCAAGGCCAGCCAGAACACCCTTAACGCGTTTGGCCCGCTGCTGCCGGAACTGCTCGGCGGTTCGGCTGACCTCGCCGGTTCCAACCTGACCCTGTGGAAAGGTTGCAAGGGCGTCAGCGCTGAAGATGCCAGCGGTAACTACATGTACTACGGCGTGCGCGAATTCGGCATGACCGCAATCATGAACGGCGTGACCCTGCACGGCGGCCTGGTGCCTTACGGCGCGACCTTCCTGATGTTCATGGAATACGCGCGCAATGCCGTACGTATGTCGGCACTGATGAAGAAGCGCGTGATTCACGTCTACACCCACGACTCCATCGGTCTGGGAGAAGACGGCCCGACGCACCAGCCGATCGAGCAACTGACCAGCCTGCGCACCACGCCGAACCTCGACACCTGGCGTCCAGCCGATGCCGTTGAATCGGCAGTCGCGTGGAAAAACGCACTGGAGCGCAAGGACGGCCCGTCGGCGCTGATCTTCTCGCGGCAGAACCTGCAACACCAGGAACGCGATGCTGGCCAGATCGCCAACATCAGCCGTGGTGGTTATGTACTCAAGGACTGCGCAGGCGAGCCTGAGCTGATCCTGATCGCCACCGGTTCGGAAGTCGGTCTGGCGGTTCAAGCCTTCGACAAACTGACCGAGCAGGGCCGTAAGGTTCGCGTGGTATCGATGCCTTGCACCAGCGCGTTCGATGCTCAGGATGCGGAGTACAAGCAGTCGGTGCTGCCGTTGCAGGTCGGCGCACGTATTGCCATCGAAGCGGCCCACGCCGATTTCTGGTTCAAGTACGTGGGTCTGGAAGGACGCGTGATCGGCATGACCACCTACGGTGAGTCGGCGCCGGCTTCGGCATTGTTCGAAGAGTTCGGTTTTACCCTGGAAAACATCCTCGGTCAGGCTGAAGAGCTGCTGGAAGACTAAATCTGACAGTTGTGTTGTCCGGGCTGGCCTTCGCGAGCAGGCTCGCTCCCACAGGGAAATGCATTCCAATGTGGGAGCGAGCCTGCTCGCGAAAGCGTTGGTTCAGGCAATATCGCAGTGCCTGATTCACCACGGTAATCGAGATCCCCATGCCTCAACCGCGTCCCTACAAAGTTGCACTCAACGGCTACGGCCGCATTGGTCGTTGCGTCTTGCGGGCGTTGTTCGAGCGCGGCGCGCAGGCCGGGTTTGAAATTGTCGCGATCAACGATCTGGCCGACATGGCCAGCATCGAATACCTGACACGCTTCGACTCCACCCACGGGCGATTCCCCGGCGAAGTGCGGGTTGAAGGCGATTGTCTGCATATCAATGGCGACTGCGTGAAGGTCTTGCGCAGTGCCACCCCCGAAGGCATCGATTGGGCGTCGCTGGGCGTCGATCTGGTGCTCGAGTGCTCCGGCGCTTACCACACTCGTGCCGATGGCCAGCGCTTTCTCGACGCCGGCGCGCCGCGCGTGCTGTTCTCGCAGCCGATGGCCAGCGAAGCGGATGTCGACGCCACCATCGTGTACGGCGTCAATCAGAACTGCCTGACCGGCGACGAACTGCTGGTATCCAACGCCTCGTGCACCACCAACTGCGGCGTGCCGTTGCTGCGTCTGCTCGATCAGGCGATTGGCCTGGATTATGTGTCGATCACCACGATTCACTCGGCGATGAACGATCAGCCGGTGATCGATGCCTATCACCACGAAGACCTGCGCCGCACGCGTTCGGCGTTCCAGTCGGTGATCCCGGTGTCCACTGGTCTGGCGCGGGGCATCGAGCGCCTGCTGCCGGAACTTGCCGGACGAATTCAGGCCAAAGCCGTGCGCGTGCCGACAGTCAACGTGTCCTGCCTCGACATCACGATGCAGACCGCCACGGCGACTGATGCCAATGAGGTCAACCGGATCCTGCGCGAAGCCGCCACCAGCGGCCCGCTCAAAGGCCTGCTGGCCTACACCGAGTTGCCGCACGCCAGCTGTGATTTCAACCATGACCCACATTCGGCCATCGTCGATGCCAGTCAGACCCGTGTTTCCGGCCCCAAACTGGTGAACATCCTGGCCTGGTTCGACAACGAATGGGGTTTTGCCAACCGAATGCTGGACGTTGCAGACCACTATCTGCAAACAGCAACTTCAAAAAAACCGTAGGAAGTGCGACCCATGACCGTGTTGAAGATGTCCGACCTCGATCTGCAAGGTAAGCGCGTATTGATCCGCGAAGACCTCAACGTCCCCGTCAAGGACGGTGTTGTCACCAGCGACGCGCGCATCCTGGCTTCGCTGCCGACCATCAAGCTGGCCCTGGAAAAAGGCGCGGCGGTGATGGTCTGCTCGCACCTGGGCCGTCCTAACGAAGGCGAGTTCTCCGCCGAAAACAGCCTGAAACCTGTCGCCGACTACCTGAGCAAAGCGCTCGGGCGCGAAGTGCCGCTGGTGGCTGATTACCTCGGTGGTGTTGAAGTCAAGGCTGGCGACATCGTGCTGTTCGAAAACGTGCGCTTCAACAAGGGCGAGAAAAAGAACGCCGACGACCTGGCGCAGCAATATGCGGCCCTGTGCGACGTGTTCGTGATGGATGCTTTCGGTACTGCTCACCGCGCCGAAGGTTCGACCCATGGTGTCGCCAAGTTCGCCAAAGTCGCCGCTGCCGGCCCGTTGCTGGCCGCTGAACTGGACGCACTGGGCAAAGCCTTGGGCGCACCGGCCAAGCCAATGGCGGCCATTGTTGCCGGCTCCAAGGTCTCGACCAAACTCGACGTACTCAACAGCCTGAGCCAGATCTGCGATCAACTGATCGTCGGCGGCGGCATCGCCAACACCTTCCTCGCGGCCGCTGGTCACCCGGTTGGCAAGTCGCTGTACGAACCGGATCTGCTCGACACCGCCCGTGAAATCGCGGCGAAAGTCAGCGTGCCGTTGCCGGTTGACGTCGTGGTCGCCAAGGAATTTGCCGAAAGCGCTGAAGCGACTGTGAAGCTGGTCGCTGATGTTGCGGCTGACGACATGATTCTCGACATCGGCCCGCAAACCGCCGCCAATTTCGCCGAACTGCTGAAGTCGTCGAAAACCATTCTGTGGAACGGCCCGGTCGGCGTGTTCGAGTTCGATCAGTTCGGCAACGGCACCAAAGTGCTGGCCCAGGCCATCGCCGAAAGCTCGGCATTCTCCATCGCGGGCGGTGGCGACACCCTGGCGGCGATCGATAAATATGGCGTGGCTGAGCAGATCTCCTACATTTCCACCGGTGGTGGCGCGTTCCTCGAATTCGTCGAGGGCAAGGTGCTGCCTGCCGTTGAAGTCCTGGAAAGCCGGGCCAAGGCCTGAGGCCGCCCGTTTGGCCAGGCAAAGGAGTGTTCACATGGTCAAGTCGTTAGCGCTGTTGTTGCTGACCGGTACGCTGGCGGCCTGCGGGAGCACCCCGAAGGCCGACGCGACGCCGGCACCGAGCGAGCCGCAGAAGGGCTGTTATCAGGCCGACTGGCAGGCCGAAACCAACCCGGTGCTGAACAAGCGCTCGGGCCCGGACGGCCTGGACAAATACGAGACGCAAACCCCGGTCAAGGAACATGGTTGTCCTTGACGGGTCTGACTCTTTAACTCAGGGCTGGCGGCATGCGTCGTCAGTCGAGGAACACGGATGAAAGGCTTGATCGCCGTTGCGGCGTTGGCATTGTTGGGCGGTTGCGCGCAGTTGAACCTGTTTCAGTCGTCGGCCCCGGCAGACAACTGGACGACCTGGACCTGCGACAGTCAGGCCAAGGTGTTGTGGCGTTACGCCGATGCCGGCCAGAAGGAAGTCGATGTGCGACTGGGCGGCGCTGATCAGGTCTATCGCCTGAAAGAAGAGCCGGGCGCCTCGGGCACGCTGTACAGCGATGGCATGCTGGCGTTTCACGTCAAGGGTGACGAAGGCCTGGTGTATTGGGTCGCCACCAATGACCTGATTGGCCGTGGTTGCAAGACCGAGTAAAACGATTGATTTGATTCACAGCGATCCAAATGTGGGAGCGGGCTTGCTCGCGAAGGCGGTGGATCAGCTCGCATAGATGTTGAATGTTTAACCGCATTCGCGAGCAAGCCCGCTCCCACAGTGGTTGTCTGTAGTTCTTGAGATTTTGTATCACCGAATTCGCAGCCCGGGCCCAAACCCCCGATCTGCATTAACTTGAATAGCCGCCGCCGCTCCGGCAGGCTGGCACGATCAACGACCCTCAACCGGGAGAGACACACACAATGGCACTTATCAGCATGCGCCAGATGCTGGACCACGCAGCCGAGTTCGGCTACGGCGTTCCAGCCTTCAACGTCAACAACCTTGAGCAGATGCGCGCCATCATGGAAGCCGCTGACAAGACTGACTCCCCGGTGATCGTCCAGGCTTCGGCCGGCGCCCGCAAATACGCCGGCGCGCCATTCCTGCGTCACTTGATCCTGGCGGCGATCGAAGAATTCCCGCACATCCCGGTGTGCATGCACCAGGACCACGGCACCAGCCCTGACGTCTGCCAGCGTTCGATTCAACTGGGCTTCAGCTCGGTGATGATGGACGGCTCGCTGGGCGAAGACGGCAAGACCCCGACCGACTACGACTACAACGTCCGCGTTACCCAACAAACCGTGGCCATGGCCCACGCCTGCGGCGTTTCGGTAGAAGGCGAGCTGGGCTGCCTGGGTTCGCTGGAAACCGGCATGGCCGGTGAAGAAGACGGCATCGGCGCCGAAGGCGTTCTGGATCACAGCCAGATGCTGACCGACCCGGAAGAAGCCGCTGACTTCGTCAAACGCACCCAGGTCGATGCCCTGGCCATTGCCATCGGCACCAGCCACGGCGCCTACAAGTTCACCAAGCCACCAACCGGCGACGTGCTGGCGATCGACCGCATCAAGGAAATCCACAAACGCATCCCGAACACCCACCTGGTGATGCACGGTTCGTCCTCGGTTCCGCAAGAGTGGCTGGCGATCATCAACCAGTACGGCGGCGACATCAAAGAAACCTACGGCGTGCCGGTTGAAGAAATCGTCGAAGGCATCAAGCACGGTGTGCGCAAGGTCAACATCGACACCGACCTGCGCCTGGCCTCCACCGGCGCCATGCGTCGCCTGATGGCCACCAACCCGAGCGAATTCGACCCACGTAAATTCTTCGGCGCCACCGTGACCGCAATGCGTGACGTGTGTATCGCTCGTTACGAAGCGTTCGGTACTGCCGGCAATGCTTCGAAGATCAAACCGATCTCGCTGGAAGCGATGTATCAGCGTTATCTGAAGGGTGAGTTGAACGCTAAGGTCAACTGAGCCTGAGTGTTGAGCTGATTAAAAAGAAACCCGCCGAGAGGCGGGTTTTTTGTGGGCGGGATTTCTCGTGGTAACGATGCTATCCAAAAGTCAGAGAAAATGGCGCTGCCGCGTGCTTAATGGCGTTGAACACTTGGGGCGCCTGTTCGCGATACTGAGGATAGCGATCGAGCACCGTATCAACCGAGGCAAGCAGATGCTGAATGCGCTCTTTGGGTTGGTCGATTTCACAGGTGTGAGCGAACTCCAGGAGTCCTTGTCGTGAGGCGAACATTGACTTGTTGCCCGCCAGATCCAATGCCAGAACATCTTCTGGAATATAGGCCGTGGTGTTGACGATGTCGTAAGCCGGAGCCAGATGCGCGTCGCGTCGCGTCGGTTCGGAATAGAGCAATCCGAAGTTTTTCAAATGAGCGTCGCCATTCCCAACAATGCAGCTCAGAGCGACGCTATCGAAGAGTTGATCAAGCGACGTACGCAAGTGTTTCGCTGGGCAAAACACTCGAACAGCCTTGGCGATTGCCGCATAACTCTTGCTGTACTTCTCGTTAGCCGAGAGCCCCATCAGCACCGCCATGTCTTCAAACCCAATGGGATTGAGCTGGTCGTCGCGATCAAATCGACGCATGACAAACAGCTTGGCATTATCGGAAAGGTAAAACGGTGGAACGGGAATCCCCGCGTCTTTCGCCATGGACATGCAAAGGAATTCGTTGATCGCCAGGCCCGGGAATTCGTCTCTTCCACTCTTGATGATCAGATCCGAGGTTTTGGATGTCACTCTCGGCAACTCTATTTCTTGTCGCTCCGGCACCAGCAACTTGGGTTGAACACCTGAAATGCCTGCCCGCAGGATGTAGCGATCAAGCATGTTGGCGAAGATATCTTCCGTACCGTCCCACGTGAGAATCTCTTCAAGTTTTTCTCCCGGAAATTCTTGCGCCTGCAACAATGCATCAACGGTTTCAGAGCGTACGTGAACCCTGCCAATGGGCGATGTACTGCCGGAAAGCGCCAGTAGCAGCATTGGGTCGACGTTCACAGTCTTGGCCAAGCGGTTGCGCAACTGCTCCAGTACATAGCCTTCTGGCAGGTTCATTTGAAAAACAGGGTGCAACTCCCGCCGACGAAACTCGTTATGCCGTACAGGCATCAGGAGGCTGATCGCCATTTGTAGCGATGCATCTTCGTGATAACGAAAAGTGAAATCCTCGGCATCGCTGAAAAGCCTGCCGCTATTACCTTCAGGGGTACTGACTTGAAGAGAGGCCATTTTCATTCGAATAAATCTCCGATCTCTTCAAGGGTTGGCATCGTTGCTGGAACCACCGAGAGTTCGCAGTCCAAAGCAGCCAGAACGCGCGCGTAAGCGATCATGCCGACAGAAAGGGTACCTTTCTCCACCGCGATGATTTTGTATCGCGTGAGTCCCGCCAGACCAGCAAGCTGAGCCTGCGTCAGGCCACGATTCATACGTTTTTCGCGTAATTGAATGCCGAGACGGGTAATTAAAAGAGAGTAATCCATGTTGCGCTGCCATCACATTTTGATGTCAATGTAGCGTAAACGGAACATTTAATCTATTTTGGCTAAAAAAGCCCACACTGACGGGCTTTTTTGTGGACGACTGCTTCTTCAGCCCAACGTGATCCAGTGCCTGATTTACCGCCAGTTCACCGAGCATGACGACCTGCGCGGACTTGCGGTGGGAGATGTCGAGCATGGCGGCGAAGTTGTTGAGCATTTCGCTGGCTGAGCCCAAGGTTTCGCTGGCGTTGGCCAGCAGGGATTCGGTGTTGTATTTCGGGTTTGCGAGGTACATGGGCTCGGGTTCGTTGGTGCTCGCCATGATAAGGGCGGCGGGGTTGAGGTAGTGGTCGAGGGCGCGTTCGGCGGCGTCGTTGAGTTTTTTGAGTCGAGGGATTCGTATGGCGAGGCCGGGTCGGTGACCGGCGGGTGTGGCGTTGATTTAGTCATTTGCTCGAAACCTGATTGGAGTGCCTCCGCTCTGGCTACTAATCAAAGTGGAGGCAACTGTACGCAGGTTAGTAGACCGGGGTTTCGAGCAAGCCGGCGCACCCGAAGGTGCCCTGCGCACAGCTGCCATCAAGCGCAGGAATCGAAATCCCCGACTGACAGATGCTTGTGCATCACGCTTGAAACCACGGGCTACTAAACCCGATCACTGGGAATCAGAGACACGAATCAAGTTACCGATGGCCCGCCAGGCGCACAAGCCGGCGAATTCTGGCGTAGTGGTAGGCAACGACGCAAGCTGTTGTAGGCATCCGGAAGTAACCGCTGACAGCTCTAAACAGCGCTGTTTAAAGGTAGGAGCTGCCGGAGGCTGCGATCTTTTGATTCTGTCTTTTTAGAATCAAAAACAAGATCAAAAGATCGCAGCCTCCGGCAGCTCCTACAGTAGGATTTGCGTTACTTGTCGTGGTCAATATCCAGTTTGGTAAACGTCACCTGCCCACCTTCACTGGTGTAGCCGGTGTTGTCCTGCACATATACCCCGGCCTTGAAGTACAGCGGCTTGTTGCGCCAGGTCGCGCTGATCTGCGAATCCCACTGATATCCCGCCGCACTGACGCCCAACGCGCCACCAGGACTCAGATGGATGAGGTAGTTGAATTCGCGATCGAGCTTCACGCCAGTGGCGAGGGTGATGACGCGGCTTTCGTCATCATCGGGGCGCATGCGCACTTTGATCACCAGGTTGCCGGTCTCGGTTTTTTCCTTGTACTGGTACTCAAGTTTGAGCATCGGCTTCTGGCTTTCATACGCATGGATCTGGCCGATGACGATCTTGCCCGAGCTGGGCACTTTGTTTACCGCGAGGGTGGCGCGCAGCAGGTTATCGGCGTCCGGGTAATACCAGTTGCGCAGGGTGCCGTTGCTGTAGGTTTCGCGCAGTTCGGTGCGCGGGTAGACGGCGTTTTCGGTTTTTGAACCGGTGACCGGTGACCAGAAAAACAAGGTCCCGGTATCGGAATGGAAGTATTGATCCTTGAAGCCTTTCACCAGTTTTTCGGTTTCGACGGTGTATGGCGGGCTGCCAACGGGAACGCTGAGGTTCCAGGTTGCGAGATCGATCATGTCGGTTCTTCCACTCGATTCATCCTGAACGCGGGTGCCAGAAGCTCTAGCCCGCGCCTTTTCGGGGCGCCTTTATAAGCGTAGCGGCTATTTTTGTTAATGCCCGTCCGGCGGTTGATTGGCGTCAACATCCTGTCGAAATGCCATCCTTCCCGGTTTTCGGGGGCTGTAGGCGTGACCGTTAGTCGGCTCGACGGAACAATGGTCGAATGATGGCGCCATGACAGCTTCTGCTTTATGGGAACCGCGACTAGAGTGAAGGCTCAGTACGTCTATGGTTTTTGCCGGCAACGGCTTGATAAGAGAAGCAGCATGGAATGCGCGCAACCCCAGCCAGGTGAAGGCAGCTCGGTCCTTTTGATCGTCGATGATTACCCCGAAAACCTGATCAGCATGCGCGCGTTGCTGCAGCGTCAGGATTGGCACGTGATGACCGCCGCCTCCGGTTTCGAGGCGCTGAACCTTTTGCTCGAATACGACATCGATCTGGTCCTGCTCGATGTGCAGATGCCCGGCATGGACGGTTTCGAGGTTGCGCGGCTGATGCGCGGCAGCCAGCGCACGCGGCTGACGCCGATCATTTTCCTGACCGCCAACGAGCAATCCCAGGACGCCGTGATCAAGGGCTATGCCAGTGGCGCGGTGGATTACCTGTTCAAGCCGTTCGATCCGCAGATTCTCAAGCCCAAGGTCCAGGCGTTGCTCGAGCACCAACGCAATCGCCGTGCCCTGCAACGCCTCAGCCATGACTTGGAAGTGGCGCGGGCCTTCAATGCTTCAGTGCTGGATAACGCCGCCGAAGGCATTCTGGTGCTGAGCGAGGACGGCGTGATCCGTTTTGCCAACCCGGCAATTTCACGGCTGCTCAATGCGCCGGTGAAGGAACTCGAGGGCAAGGAGTTTCTCGATTTCCTGCAGAAGCCGCACATTCCGCTATGGGCCGATTCCGAGTTCTACGCCGGCTACCAGCGCGGGGAAACCCTACGCCTGCATGATGCGTTGCTGCGCACGGCGCCGGGGCAGCAAGTGCCGGTGGCCTTGTCTTGCGCGCCGCTGCCCTCGGAGCAGCATGCAATGGTGGTGACGGTGCTGGACATGTCGGTGGTGCGTCACTTGCACCAGCAACTGGAGTTCCAGGCGGTGACCGATCCGCTGACCGGGTTGCTCAACCGACGCGGGTTCTACCAGACCGTGGAAAATCTGCTGTTGCGCGGCGAACGCAGCGACAGCAGTTGGGTGCTGCTCTACCTCGATCTCGACGGTTTCAAACGGGTCAACGATTCCCTCGGCCATGATGCCGGCGACCGCGTGTTGCGCTGGGTCTCCGAACAACTGAAGGCGTGCCTGAGGCCGTTCGATATTCTCGCGCGAATGGGCGGCGATGAATTCACCGCGCTGCTGGATCTGGAATTCCCCGAGCAAGCGGCGAAGATTGCCGAGAAGCTCATCGAACGGGTATCGGTCTGTCAGCAGATCGAAGGCCTGGATATCGTCCTTGGCGCCAGTATCGGCATTGCTACTTATCCAGACTGCGGGCGCAATCTCGACGGTTTGCTGCGCGCCTCGGACATTGCCATGTACGAAGCCAAGCGTGCCGGGCGTCAGCAATATCGCTTCTATGATCATGAGATGAACGGCCGCGCACGCTCGCGTCTGATGCTTGAAGACAGCGTGCGCGAGGCCATCGAAAACCGCGATTTCAACCTGGTCTATCAGCCGCAGGTAGCGATTGGCAGCGGGCAGATCCGTGGGTTCGAAGCGTTGCTGCGCTGGCAGCACCCGAGCGTCGGCGATGTGCCGCCGGGGTTGTTTCTGCCGTTGCTGGAAGAGGCGCGGTTGATCAGTCGCCTCGGCAGCTGGATTTATCACCGTGGCGCCGGTCAGCGTAAAGCCTGGGAAGCGCTCTTCGCTGATGATCTGGTGCTCGGCGTGAGCCTGAGCAACACCCAGTTCGGCCTGCCGAATCTGGTCACTGAATTGCGTCAGGTCATGGAGCGCCATGCGCTGCTGCCTCGGCAACTGGAAGTCGAAGTCACCGAAGAAGCGTTGATGCAAAACCCGGACGAAACCCGCAAGCAACTGCGGCTGCTGCGTCATCTCGGGGTGCGCGTGGCGCTGGACGATTTCGGTTCAGGGCCGTGCTCGCTGGCGCATCTGCGCGATCTGGAACTGGACACGCTGAAGCTCGATCGCCACTTGATCGCGCGCCTGCCGGACTCGCCACGCGATGCGGCGCTGGTGCGCATGGTCATCGACCTGTGCAAGCAATACGGTCTGCTGGTGATCGCCGAAGGGGTGGAAACCCTCGAGCAATATCAGTGGCTGCAAACCCATGGTTGCGAATACGTGCAGGGCTTCCTCGTCGCGCGGCCGTTGATCGCCGAAGACGCGGTCAGCTTCGTCGAACCGTTTGACTGGAGCGCGTTGCCCGGTTGAATTCGCTACACTGGCGGACCTTTTTCGAACCGCGTCGCTCGTCCATGACTGTGTTGAAATACCTCCAGGCCTATCCCGAGCGTTTGCAGGATCAGGTGCGCCAGCTGATCGCCGAAGGGCGGCTGGGTGATTACCTCGATCAGCGCTATTCGGGACGGCATGACGTACAGAGCGACAAGGCACTGTATAGCTACGCGCTGGATCTCAAACAGCAGTACATGCGCAACGCGCCGGCCATCGACAAAGTGCTGTTCGACAACCGCCTCGACCTGACCCACCGCGCCCTCGGTCTGCACACCACGGTGTCACGAGTGCAGGGCGGCAAGCTCAAGGCCAACAAGGAAATCCGCATCGCCGCGCTGTTCAAGGACGCCGCGCCGGATTTTCTGAAGATGATCGTGGTGCACGAGCTGGCGCACTTCAAGGAATCGGACCACAACAAGGCGTTCTATAAACTGTGCGAGCACATGCTGCCGGGGTATCACCAGATCGAGTTCGATCTGCGTGTGTACCTGACGTGGCGGGATATGCAGGCTTGACCAATCAGGAAGGTGTGATGGACGTCAGCAAGACCAAAAGCAGTTTCTACCGCCGTTTGTACGTGGCCTATCTGATCGACAGTGGCTTGGCGCCAAGCGTGCCGGCGCTGACCGAAGTCACCGGCATGCCTCGACGCACGGCGCAGGACACCATCGCCGCGCTGGCTGATCTGGACATCATCTGTGAGTTCGAACAGGAGGAGGGCGCGCGCAATCATGCCGGGCGCTATCGGATTCGTGAGTGGGGAGCGATTGATTGCGGCTGGATCGAGCGCAATTTGCGGCAGATAAAGGCAGTGCTTGACTACCCCTGATTCCTGCGCCGACGGTTCTGACGCCTTCGCGAGCAGGCTCGCTCCCACAATGGATGCGCATTCCCTGTGGGAGCGAGCCTGCTCGCGAAAGGGCCTTCAGGACCGACGCATCCCGATATGTGGAATGTCATCCTCGAGATATTCCTCACCGACTGCGACAAACCCGTACTGGCCGTAATACCTCTGCAAGTGTGCCTGCGCCGACAGATAGATCGGTACCTGCGGCCAGTGCTTTTCGGCCTGCTTCAGCGCCTGTTCCATCATCGCGTGGCCCAACCCTTTGCCACGGCCGGCGGGCGCGGTCACCACGCGGCCAATCACCACGTCGCCGCCCTGGGATTCCGGATCCAGCAGGCGCAGGTAAGCCATCAGTTGATCATCCTCCCAGCCCATCAGGTGATGGGTATCGCCGTCCAGATCCTGGCCGTCGAGATCCGGATAGGCGCATTTCTGTTCGACCACGAATACATCAGAGCGCAGCTTCAACAAGGCGTACAACTGCTCTTTGCCCAGATCACGATGATGTTTGCAGATCCACTCGATTGTCATTTTTCGATTCCTTGACGATGTCGCCCGATACTAAGCGCAGCAGCGCCGTATGTCTGTATGGCGCAACAGTCTGTGATAAAGGTCAAAATGCCACTATTCCTTTCTCACGCTGGCTGCGACTTTGTGTAATCTGCTGAAGAGCATTGTCCACTGGCTCCCATGAGCTAATGTTCAATGCTTGGGTTTTGCCGGTAAGGGGCCTTGGATTTTGACGTGAAACCACGTCGGGCGGTTGCCCGCTGAGGATGTTCAAGCATGCTGCGATTGCTTCAAGCCGTTGCGTTGATCGGACTGCTGGTGCTGGGCCAGGATGCTGCGGCGCAGAAGCTGCGGCTGGCGTTCGATAACTGGCCGCCGTTTACCGACGATGCGCTGGTCAATGGTGGCCTGGCCACCGACATCGTAAGCACCGCACTGGCTCGCGCCGGTTATGCCAGCGGCTACGAGCAAGTGCCGTGGGCGCGAGCATTGCTGGGGATTGGCGAAGGGCGTTACGACGTGCTGGTCAACGCCTGGTACAACGACGAGCGCACGCAGATCGGCCAGTTTTCCGCTGAGTACCTGATCAACCGCATCCGCTTCCTCAAGCGTAAAGACGCACCCATTGAATACAACAGCCTTGAGCAACTGCACACCTATCCGATTGCGGTGGTGCGCGGGTATGCCTATTCCGCGCCGTTCGATGCTGACACCGCGATGCAGAAGGTCCCTGTGCACAACTTCGCCATGGGCGTACGCATGCTCTCGGCGGATCGGGTCAAGCTGACGCTGGAGGATGAGTACGTAGCGAAGTATTACCTGGCTCGGGAATCGGCCAAGGTGCGCAATTCGGTGGAGTTTCTAGCCAAGCCGTTGAGTGAGAACAGCCTGCACATACTGGTCAGCCTGCAGAACCCACAGCATGAGCAGATTGTCGCGGGGTTTGATCGGGCGATTGCCGCGATGAAGGCTGACGGCACTTATGAGAAGTTGCTGAGGCGGCATGGAATGTAGTTGGGAGCTACAAGTTTCAAGCTGCAAGCTTCAAGTTAGAAGCCGGGGCGGCGTCTGGCTTGCAGCTTGCAGCTAGACCTCTTTGATCAGATGCGCCGCCAACGTCCGAAGTGGCCCCAACTGCCGGCAAATCAGCGCCAGCTGCGTCTGCACCAGTCGCTGGCCCTCATCGATTTCATCTGGCATCTGTTCCAGATCATTGGCCAGCGCTTCTTCTTTATCACTTTGAATCGCAATCGGCTGCTTGCTCGCCAGGCCTTGGGCGATTTCGTCGATGCTGGTGGCCAGTCTCACCCCGGCGCCTTCGATCAAATGCTCGCGCACATCCGCCGGCAGTTGCGTTTCGCGGTGCGCGCCGAGGCCGGAAAGGTAGCTGAGCAACGTGTGCGACAGCACCAGGAAACGAAAACCGACATCCGCCTCCTTACGGAAATGCCCCGGCTCCATGAGCATGTTCGCCAGTGTTGTCGACAGCGCCGCGTCGGCGTTGTGCGCGTTGCGGCGCGCCAGGCGATAGGCGAGGTCGTCGCTCTTGCCGGCGGCGTATTGCTGCATGATCTGGCGCAGGTAGATGCTGTTACAGGTCAGAGTGTTGGCCAGCACTTTGTTCAGGCGCCGGCCCTGCCAGTCCGGCAGGAACAGGAACACCGCCAGACCCGCAATCAAACTGCCGAGCAAGGTATCGAACAACCGTGGCAGGAACAGCCCGTAGCCATCGCCGACCTGATTGAAGCAGAACAGCACCATGATGGTGATCGCCGCCGTCGCCAGGGTGTAGCGGGTGGTGCGGTTGGTAAAGAACACCACGCCGGCAGCGATGGCGAAGCACGATTGCACCACCGGGTTGGGGAACAGATCGAACAGCGCCCAGGCCACCGTCAGACCAATGGCCGTGCCGATGATCCGCTGGCCAAGTTTGCGCCGGGTGGCGCCGTAGTTCGGCTGGCAGACGAACAGCGTGGTGAGGATGATCCAGTAGCCTTGGGACGGGTGGATCAGGTGCACCATGCCGTAGCCGATGCTCAGTGCCAGCGGCAAGCGCAGGGCATGGCGGAACAGCAGCGAGGTCGGCGTCAGTTGCGTGCGCAGGCGAATCCACACGTCCTTGAGATTGCGCGGTGAGCGGTCGAGCAGGCTGCTGTCGGTGGCGTCCGCCAGAGCATCGGGGTTGCTCGCATCGCTGAGCAGGCGGTCGAGGGTGCCGAGGTTCGCCGCCAGTGCGCGCAACGAGCGCAGCAGGCCGCGCCATGCCGGGTTGCTCTGGATGCGCAAGTGTTCGAGGGAGGCATGCAGGTCGCTCAAAGCTTCGGCGAAACTGGCGTCGTAGATGAACGGCTGGCGCATCTGGATTGACTCGGCCAAGGCCCGGCAGGCCTTGCCTTGCTGGCGCAGCAGGCGCTGGCAGCGAAACAGCACGTCGCTGTGGAAGAATGCCTCGGCCAGCGCGTTGTAAGGGTAGTGCGAAGAGCTGGCGCGTTCGTGGATGTCCTGCGCAAGAAAATACAGCTTCAGATAACGGCTGACTTTCGAGCCCGGTCGACCATTGCCGACCCGGTGCAGGATGATTTCCTTGGCGGTGTTGAGTGCGGCGACCACCCGGCCGTTCTGTTGCGCCAGTTCGAGGCGGCGGGCTTCGACGTCCATCTGCCGGATCGGCTCGAACAGCGAGGATTTCAGCTTCAGATACAGGCCCAGTTCACGGAACAGCCGCGCCAGACTCTGCTGCACCGGTTGATTGGAAAACAGCGCCTGCCACAGCACCGAGAGCAGGCCATACCACGCTGCACCGGCGACCAGCAGCATCGGTTCATGCCAGAAATCGGTAACCGCGCCGCCGCGCTGGTCGACGCCGATCATCGTGTACACCGAGAGAATCAGGGTCGCCGAGGCGATCGCACCGTAACGCTCGCCCAGCGCGCCGAGCATGGTCAGGCCGAAACTGGCCAGCGCCAGGGCCACGGCAAAAATGATCGGGTAGGGAAAGAGCAATTCCACCGACAGCGCGGCGATGCTGAAACACACCAGCGTCACCGCCAAAGCGTTGAGACGACCCTGCCAACTGTCGTCGGTCTCGGCCAGGGCGCTGGCGATGATGCCGAGGAACAACGGGATCAGCAGGCCCATTTCATCCTGATACCAGCACAGCGCCATGCTGCCGGTCAGGGCGATGAATACCCGCACGCTGTAGCTGAATTTATCCAGCGCCCACAGGCGCCGCAAAGACTGACGAAACGAGGTCGAGGACATGAAGTGCGAAGGCCTTCCGAGGCGATGCCGCTAAATTGAGCCAGTAATGACGCCGACGCAATGGCGCCGAGCACATCTGACAGCAAAAAGTGTTCCTTTGAGGTCTTGTGCCGAACTAAATCTCAAATGGCGTACATATCCCTGTGGGAGCTGGCTTGCCAGCGATGGCGGTCTGACATTCAACATTGATGTTGGAAGTACCGGCCTCATCGCTGGCAAGCCAGCTCCCACAGAGATTGCATTTCAAATTCGAGAGAATGGGATCAGACGTATTGCGCGGCAGCGTAACCGGAGGCCCAGGCCCATTGGAAATTGAAGCCGCCCAGATGCCCGGTGACGTCGAGCACTTCACCAATAAAGTACAGCCCCGGGCTTTTCAGCGACTCCATGGTCTTGGACGACACCTCGCGGGTATCGACGCCACCCAGGGTCACTTCAGCCGTGCGATAGCCTTCAGTCCCCGCCGGTACAACCTTCCAGCTGCCAAGCTTCTCGGCGATCTCCGCCAGTTCCGCGTGGGTGTACTGCTTCATTGGTTTGGAAACGAACCAGTTATCCGCCAGCAGGTTGGCCATTTTCTTGGTGAAAATCTCGCCAAGCAAAGTCTTCAGTTCACTGTTCGGGCGCTCGGCGACTTGCTCTTGCAGCCAGCTCGCCGCGTCGTGATCCGGCAGCAGGTTGATCTCCATTGTATCACCGGGCTCCCAGAACGAAGAGATCTGCAGAATCGCCGGGCCACTGAGGCCGCGATGGGTGAACAGGATGTTTTCGCGAAAGCTCTGGTCATTGCAGCTGACCAGACAATCCACCGAGGTGCCGGACAGCTCTGTGCACAACTCCTTGAGCTGGTCGGTAATGGTGAACGGCACCAGCCCGGCGCGGGTCGGCAGCAGTTCATGGCCGAATTGTCTGGCGACCTGATAACCGAAACCGGTGGCGCCCAGGGTCGGGATCGACAGGCCGCCGGTGGCGATCACCAGAGACTGGCACTGAACCTGGCCAAGTGTGGTGTCGAGGAGATAACCGCTGTCGATTTTTTCAATGGTCTGGATCGAGGTGTCCAGACGCAGATCGACGCCGGCCTGATCGCATTCATCGAGCAGCATGCCGAGGATGTCGCTGGATTTGTTATCGCAGAACAGCTGGCCGAGTTTCTTCTCGTGGTACGGCACGCCGTGTTTGCCGACCAGACCGATGAAATCCCACTGGGTGTAACGCGCCAGCGCGGATTTGCAGAAATGCGGGTTCTGCGAGAGGAAATTGCTCGGTTCGGTGTACATGTTGGTGAAATTGCAGCGGCCACCGCCGGACATGAGGATTTTCTTGCCGGCCTTGTTCGCGTGGTCGAGCAGCAACACCTGACGCCCGCGCCCGGCGGCGGTCAGGGCACACATCAAGCCGGCGGCGCCAGCGCCAATGATCACGACTTCGGTAGAGCGCAAAACGGTGTCCTCTTGGTGGGTCGCTACAAAACAAACTGTGGGAGCGAGCCTGCTCGCGAAAGCGTTGTGTCATTCAACAATGATGTCGACTGACAGATTGCATTCGCGAGCAGGCTCGCTCCCACAGGGGATCTCCTATCGATGGAAGATCGCTTACAGAATACGTACGCGCAACGAGCGGCCCTTGATCTTGCCGTCGTTCAAGCGCTGCAAGGCCTGCATGGCCACGGTGCGTTCAACCGCGACGTAGGCCTGGAAATCGAAGATCGCGATCTTGCCAACCTGCGTACCGGGAATGCCCGCTTCGCCGGTCAGTGCGCCAAGAATGTCGCCCGGGCGCACTTTGTCTTTGCGGCCAGCGCCGATGCACAGGGTGGTCATCGGCGGTTGCAGCGGCGCCAGGCCCTGGGACTTGAGGTTGTCGATCTGATCCCAGTTCAGCGGCGCTTTCTGCAGTTGTTCGATGGCTTGCGCACGATGCGCTTCGGACGGCGCGACCAGGCTGATGGCGATGCCTTTCTCGCCCGCGCGACCGGTACGGCCGACGCGGTGGATGTGGATTTCCGAATCGCGCGCCAGCTCGACGTTGATCACCATGTCCAGCGCATCGATGTCCAGACCACGGGCGGCGACGTCGGTGGCAACCAGCACCGAGGTGCTGCGGTTGGCGAACATCGCCAGTACCTGATCACGATCACGCTGTTCCAGATCGCCGTGCAGGCCGACGGCGGAAATGCCTTTGGCGGTCAGGTGATCGACGGTTTCCTGAACCTGCTGCTTGGTGAAGCAGAACGCCACGCAGGACGCCGGACGGAAGTGGTGCAGGACTTTGGTCACCGCGCTCATGCGCTCTTCCGGGGAAATCTCGTAGAAGCGCTGCTCGATCTGCGTGTCGTCGTGGAAGGCTTCAGCCTTGACGGTCTGCGGATCGCGCATGAATTTCGAGGCCAGTTGCTTGATCCCCACCGGGTAGGTCGCGGAGAACAACAGAGTCTGGCGCCGCTCGGGGGTCTTGATGATGATGTCTTCGATGGCGTCGTAGAAACCCATGTCGAGCATGCGGTCGGCTTCGTCGAGGACCAGCGTGTTCAGGCCGTCGAGCACCAGCGAACCCTTGCGCAGGTGCTGCTGAATGCGCCCCGGAGTGCCGACGATGATGTGCGCGCCGTGCTCCAGCGAAGCGATCTGCGGGCCGAATGACACGCCACCGCACAGGGTCAGGACCTTGATGTTGTCTTCAGCGCGGGCCAGACGACGGACTTCCTTGGCCACCTGGTCGGCCAGCTCGCGGGTCGGGCAGATCACCAGCGCCTGGCACCCGAAATAGCGCGGATTGATCGGGTTGAGCAGGCCGATGCCGAACGCGGCGGTCTTGCCGCTGCCGGTCTTGGCCTGGGCGATCAGGTCCATCCCCTTGAGGATCACCGGCAAGCTCTGCGCCTGGATCGGCGTCATCTGGGAATAACCGAGTGATTCGAGGTTAGCCAGCATGGCGGCGGACAGCGGCAGAGTATTAAAAGCGGTGGCGATGGTGGTCACGGGACTGGCCTGCAAAACAAAATGTCGCGCAGTGTAGCAGCCCCGTGCCCGTTTCCTCGACAGTTCTGGACGAACAGCGATTGAACCCGAGGCAGGGATTACCTGTGGCGAGGGGATTTATCCCCGCTGGGGTGCGTAGCGCCCCCCAAAAAAGATGAATGCGATCAGCCTGACTGGCCGAGGCGACAGCAGAAGCAGAGGGGCGCTACGCGCCCCAACGGGGATAAATCCCCTCGCCACAGAGCTCTCCCCCACACATCAGTGCTCGATGTGCTCTTCCGGGCGCTTGGCGCGGCGGCCGTCTTCCTTGGACAGCTGGGAGAAAATCGTCGCCGCCAGCATCGCCATCACACCGACCGTGACGAAGGTCAGTTGGAACGCACCGAGTACGGTTTCCACGCCGTCGTTGCCGACCTTCGCAGTGAATCCCCCAAGCAGCGCACCGGCGCAAGCCACGCCGAGGCTCAGCGACAACTGCGCGACCACCGACAGCAAACTGTTGCCGCTGCTGGCGCTGGCATCGTCAAGGTCGATCAGCGTCACCGTATTCATTGCAGTGAATTGCAGCGAGTTGATCGCACCGAGCACCGCCAGCAGGCACAGCAGCAGCCAGTACGGCGTCTGCTCGCTGACCAGGCCCATGCTCGCCAGCATGATCCCCAGCGCCAATGTGTTGCCGGTGAGGACGATGCGATAGCCGAGGCGTTCGATCAGCGGCCGCGCGACCCACTTGGCGATCATCGCCGCAGCGGCCAGCGGTAACATGCTCATCCCGGCTTGCGAGGGGGAGTAACCCAAGGCCACTTGCAGCAACAACGGCACCAGAAACGGCAGGGCGCCGCTGCCCAAGCGTGCGAACAGGTTGCCGAGAATACCGACGGCGAAGGTACGTGTCTTGAACAGCGACGGCGCGAACAACGGATTGTCGATATGCCCGGCGCGCAGCCAGTACGCCGCCAGACAGGCCATGCCGGCGAACAGCAGCAACATCACCCGCAAGTGCGGCAGGTGGAGTTCGCCGAGGCCTTCCATGGCAATGGTGATGAGGATCATCGCCGCGCCGAACAGCAGAAAACCGAGGCTGTCGAAACGCGTGCGCTCCGTACCGCGCAGGTCAGGAATGAATTTCCACACCGCATAACAACCGATCACCCCGACCGGCAGATTGATCAGGAAGATCCAGTGCCACGTCACGTATTCCACCATCCAGCCGCCCATGGTCGGGCCGATCAGTGGACCGAGCAGACCCGGAATGGTGATGAAACCCATGATCCGCACCAGTTCCGAGCGCGGGTAGGCGCGCAGCACCACCAGCCGCCCGACCGGCAGCATCAGCGCACCGCCGAGGCCCTGAATCACCCGCGCACCGATGAGCATGCTCAGGCTGCTGGATAACGCGCAGAGCAACGAGCCGAAACTGAACAGCAGAATGGCGCCGAAGAAGATTTTCTTGGTGCCGAAGCGGTCGGCGATCCAGCCGGAGGCCGGGATCAGCAGGGCCACGGTGAGCATGTAGGCGATGATTACGCCCTGCATGCGCAACGGGTCTTCGGCCAGATCGCTGGCCATGGCCGGCAGCGCGGTATTGAGGATGGTCCCGTCGAGGGACTGCATGAAGAACGCAATGGCGACGACCCACGGCAACCAGCGTGCGGTGATGGCGTCGAGAGGCGGGCGGTTGGGCATGGAACCTCTTGTGGGTGGTTAATACAGATTTTTGTTCAAACATGAAACCCTGTGGCGAGGGGATTTATCCCCGCTGGTCGCGCAGCGGCCCCAAAAAGCGGGACTGCTGCGCAGTCCATCGGGGATAAATCCCCTCGCCACAGTTTCTATTCCAACAGTTGATCCCCTGTGTGCCGGGGAGCTTTGTTTTACAGCGTTAGGGTCAACCGGCTGACCAGCGCTCCCGGCAACAGCGCTGACGAGGTATTGCGCTGGCTGTAGGTACTGGCCGACAGCAGCAATTCGCGTTCGGTGGTCAACGCCTCCAACTGCGAACCGAGCAGGTTGTAGGCGCTGTCGTCGAAACGCATGGTGCTGACCGGCGCCTGGATCTCGCCGTTCTCGACCCAGAAAGTGGCGAAGCGGGTCATGCCGGTCATGCGCGCCGCCGGTTGATCGGAGTAGTTCAGGTACCACAGGTTGCTGATGTACAGCCCGGTGCCCAACCGCTTGAGAATCTCTGCTTGCGACAGATCACCGGCGGCCATGTTCAATGCGCTGGGCATCTCGCCGCCGCCCGCACCGTTCGCCGCCAGACCATATTCGGCGGCGCTGCGCGAACCGACCAACTGATCCCCGGCCCGGCCTTCGATGATCAGACGCAGATCGCTGCGCGGATAACCCTCGGCGGAAAACGCCGGGCTCAGGGACTCGCTGACTTTTTCATCCAGCGACACCAGCGGGCTGAACGCCTGATCGCCGACGTACAGTTTCTGCAACGGACTGCTCTTGCTGGCGATCGATTGCGCCGAAAAACCGCCCCAACTGAGCATGCCCATGATTTCTTCCAGCGCCGCCGGTGCCAGATAGGCGCGGTACTGACCCGGCGCCAGAGTGCGTAACGGTCGACCGAGAAACTCCAGCTGTTCGCGGGCCTGGGCGAAACGCCGGGCGAAGCCCTCGTCGCTCCAGTCGTGCCCGGCGTAGCTGGCCTTCACCGCTTCGCCGTTTTCGTGGAACAGGCTGAAGTCGAAATTGAAGCTGTTGGCTTCATGCCAGCCGAACGCGCCGGCGGAACTGGCGAAACCGCGGCTGATCGGGCCGGCAGCATAGAAGCCGACCAGATCGAGACCTTCAGCGGCAGCGCAGATTTGCCCGACGACATCTTCGGTGTCCGGCAGCGGATGCGCTTGTACGTGCGTGCTCTGCCAGCTGTTGTGATTGAGCAGCAGGTACGGATCCTGCGGCAGCAGCGGCAGGGTTTCGCGCAATTGCTGCAGGCCCTCCGCGAGGCGTTGCAGATCGGCTTCCTGATCCCCGGACAAGGTGATCTGCAGGTCGGCGTGGCGACCGTCGTCGATCAGTTTCAGGCCGACGTTGGCCTGCTGTACTTGCCCGGCCTGGCGCACCTTGGCGTGATTGAAGCGCACGAACGCCGAGGCTTCGGCGGCGTAGCTGAGCGTGAACTGTTCCGGCTCGCGCACGCTGTCGCGCAGCCAGTTGACCATGACCTTGAAGGCGTCGGACTGACGCTTCGAAATGCTCATCAGGCGTCTCCCCCAAACACATCAATGTTGCTGAATACGCAGGCCGGCGAAGCGTGGCCGACGCGAATCACCTGGTTCGGTTCGCCCTTGCCGCAGTTCGGCGTGCCCAGCACCTTGACGGTGTTGGCATCGCCGACGGCGCGCAGGCTCTTCCAGAAGTGCGCGGAAATGGCCCGGTAGTTGGGATTTTTCACCACGCCTTTAAGTTCACCGTTCTCGATCAACTGGGCCCATTCGCAGCCGAACTGGAATTTGTTGCGCGCATCGTCGATCGACCACGAGCGGTTGGTGCTCATCAGAATGCCATGCTCGATACCACCGATCATCTGCTCCAGCGTCTGATCGCCCGGCTCGATATTGAGGTTGGCCATGCGGTCGATCGGCGGGCGGTTCCAGCCGCAGGCGCGGCTGTTGGCAACGCCATCGAGGCCGGCGCGGTATTGCGACAGCGCCCCACCCAGTGGCCGCAGCAGCAGGCCGTCGCGAATCAGGAATTGTTTGCTCGCCGCAGTGCCGTCATCGTCATGGCCGTAGCTGGCGAGTTCTTCCGGGATGCCCGGATCGAAGGTTACGTTGAGCAGGTTCGAGCCGTATTGCAGGCTGCCGAAATCGCTGGTCTTGACGAAACTGGTGCCGGCGTAATTGCGCTCATCGCCGAGGATGCGGTCGAGCTCCAGCGGGTGACCGATGGATTCGTGGATCTGCAACATCATCTGATCGGGCATCAGCAGCAGGTCGCGCGGGCCTTGCGGCGTGTTCGGCGCGAGCAGCAGTTGCAGGGCCTGATCGGCGACTTGCGGACCGGCACCGACCAGGCCGCAGCGGCTGATGACATCGGCGCCACCCTGTTGGCCGAAGTTCTCGCGACCGAGGCTGCGGGTCTGGCTGTCGTTGCCGTCGTAAGCGGTGACGTCGAGGCTTGGATAAACGAAGCGCTGGGCCTGACGCAATTCGGCGCCGGCGCTGCTCAGGTAGATCTGCTCGACATGGGTGATACCGATGCTCACCTGCCAATTGACCAGGCGCTCATCCTTGGGCACCGAGGCGGATTCCGCACCAAGCAGATCGAAGCATTCGCTCAGGGACGGGAAGGGCTGTTCGAGGTTAGGCGAAAAATAATCCGCGCGGTCGCTGGAAAGCGGCTGCTCGCGCAGATCGAGCAAGGCGTGCGGCTTGAGCCGGCGGGCCTGTTGCTCGGCGCGTTCGAGGGCGGCTTGCAGGCCTTGTTGCGAGAGGTCATTGGTCGCCGCGTAGGCTTCGACGCCATTGACGCGCACGGTAAGCATCGCCCCTTCATCGCGGCTCAGGCTCGGCGGTTCGGCGACGTTCTTGCGCACCGACAGAAACTGCCCGGACTCACGCACATACCGCAGGGAAAAAAATTCAGCGCCCGTGCGCAAGGCAGCGAAGCGCTGCTTGAGCTGGGGGTGGAAATCGAACATTCGGGAACCTCCTTGTAATGGAGTAGCGGCATGGCGACAGCGGGGAGGGATGAAACGATTGCGCGAGGTCTAGAGTAGGCCTGCGTGGGGGTAGGATCAAGTGAAGAGGGGGTGTAGGGGGATTTACTGTGCAGCAGAGGAATTTGTGCTGGTTGTGAGGGCCTCATCGCTGGCAAGCCAGGCTCCCACAGGTTTTTTGCTGAACACAATATGTGTGAACGACGCAAAGCCCTGTGGGAGCTGGCTTGCCAGCGATTAGCCGTGACGCGGTGTCATGTCTTACTGGGTAACGGGGGTGATATCACGCATCGGCTTGCCTTTGACCGGTGCACCATTGGCCACGTAGTAAGCGGCATTGCTGCGCGGCAGCGGCTTGCGGCCGCGGATCTTGTCGGCGATTTTCTCGGCCATCATGATCGTCGGCGCGTTGAGGTTGCCGGTGGTGATGATCGGCATGATCGAAGCATCAACCACGCGCAGGCTCTGCATGCCGTGCACACGACCCTCGCCATCGACCACGGCCATCTCGTCGGTGCCCATCTTGCACGAGCAGGACGGGTGGAACGCGGTTTCGGCGTGCTCGCGGATGAACTTGTCCAGTTGCTCATCGGTTTGCACGTCGATGCCCGGGCTGATCTCCCGGCCACGGAATGCGTCCAGTGCCGGCTGCTGCATGATTTCGCGGGTCAGGCGGATGCCGTCGCGGAATTCCTGCCAGTCCTGCTCAGTGGCCATGTAGTTGAACAGGATGCTCGGGTGCTGGCGCGGGTCCTTGGATTTGACCTGGATGCGGCCACGGCTCGGCGAACGCATGGAGCCCATGTGCGCCTGGAAACCGTGCTCTTTCACGCCGTTGCTGCCGTTGTAGTTAATCGCCACTGGCAGGAAGTGGTACTGGATGTTCGGCCATTCGAATTCCGGACGCGAACGGATGAAACCGCCGGCCTCGAACTGGTTGCTGGCGCCGATGCCGGTGCCGTTGAACAGCCACTCGGCACCGATGGCCGGCTGGTTGTACCAGAGCAGCGACGGGTACAGCGAGACCGGTTGGGTGCAGGCGTATTGCAGGTACAGCTCGAGGTGATCCTGCAGATTTTCACCGACGCCAGGCAGGTCGTGAACCACCGGGATGTCGAGGCTTTCCAGCAGTTTCGCCGGGCCGACACCGGAGCGCTGCAGAATCTGCGGCGACGCGATGGCACCGGAGCACAGCAGGACCTCCTTGCGCGCCTTGGCTTCCACACGTTCTTCAGCGTCACCAATCAGGTAACGCACGCCGACCGCACGCTTGCCTTCAAACAGAATCTTGTCGGTCAGGGCGTGAGTGACGATGGTCAGGGTCGAACGCTTCTTGGCGATGTCGAGGTAGCCACGGGCGGTGGAAGCACGACGGCCGTTCGGCGTCACGGTGCGGTCCATCGGGCCGAAGCCTTCCTGCTGATAACCGTTGAGGTCTTCGGTGCGCGGGTAACCGGCCTGGACGCCGGCTTCAACCATGGCGTGGAAAAGCGGGTTGTTGCCGGCTTTCGGCGTGGTCACGCTGACCGGGCCGTCGCCACCGTGGTAGTCGTTCGGGCCGATGTCACGGGTTTCGGCTTTGCGGAAGTACGGCAGGCAATCGAGGTACGACCAGTCTTCCAGGCCCGGCAGTTTCGCCCAGCCGTCGTAGTCCATGGCGTTGCCACGGATGTAGCACATGCCGTTGATCAGCGAAGAGCCGCCAAGGCCCTTGCCGCGACCGCATTCCATCCGGCGGCCGTCCATGTGTGGCTCCGGATCGGTTTCGTAGGCCCAGTTGTAGCGACGCCCCTGCAGCGGGAACGCCAGTGCGGCGGGCATCTGGGTGCGGAAGTCGAGGCGGTAATCCGGGCCGCCCGCTTCGAGCAGCAGAACGGTGACGCCTTCGTCTTCAGTCAGACGGGTCGCAAGTGTGTTACCTGCAGAACCGGCGCCGATGATGATGTAGTCGTATTCTTGAGTCATAAATTCTCCTGCGGGAGCTACAAGCCACTAGCTTCAAGCTGCAAGAAAAAGCAGCGAGCTGTGGCTTCGAAATCGGGGAGGCCGGCAAGCCCAAACTGCTTTTACTTGCAGCTTGAAACTTGCCGCTTGCAGCTGATCAGCTAGCTGATCAGAACACCGAGACGTAATCGCCCAGCTCGACCTGTACCGATTTGATGCGGGTGAAGTTGTTCAGCGAGCTGATCCCGTTCTCACGGCCCACGCCCGACTGCTTGTAGCCGCCGACCGGCATTTTTGCGTCGGACTCGCCCCAGGCGTTGATCCAGCAGATACCGGCTTCCAGTTGATGGATCACGCGGTGCGCGCGGTTCAGGTCTTTGGTGACGATACCGGCGGCCAGGCCGAAGTCGGTGTCGTTGGCGCGGCGGATCACTTCTTCTTCGGTTTCGTAGGAAAGGATCGCCATGACCGGGCCGAAGATTTCTTCGCGGACGATGGTCATGTCATCGGTGCAGTCGGTGAACACGGTCGGCGCAACGAACGCGCCTTTGGCGAATTCGCCGTCGGTCAGACGACCGCCGCCGCACAGCACGCGTGCGCCTTGTTCCTTACCTTTTTCGATATAGGCCAGCACGCTTTCCATGTGGGCGAAGCTGACCAGCGGACCGAAGTTGGTGTTTTCGTCTTCCGGGTTGCCGACGCGGATGCGCGCAACGCGCTCAACGATCTTGGCTTCGAACGCGGCTTTCAGGTGCGCCGGAACGAACACGCGGGTGCCGTTGGTGCAGACCTGACCGGAGCTGTAGAAGTTGGCCATCATCGCGGTGTCGGCGGCGCGATCCAGGTCGGCGTCGTCGCAGATGATCAACGGCGACTTGCCGCCCAGTTCCATGGTCACGTCTTTGAGCGACGAAGCCGAAGCGCTGGCCATGACTTTCTTGCCGGTGTCGGTGCCGCCAGTGAAAGAGATTTTTTCGATGCGCGGGTGCTCGGTCAGCCAGGTGCCGACTTCGCGGCCGCTGCCGGTCAGCACGTTAAATACGCCGTTCGGTACGCCGGCTTCGGTGTAGATCTCAGCCAGTTTCAGGGTGGTCAGCGAGGTGACTTCGCTTGGCTTGAAGATCATCGCGTTACCGGCCGCCAGGGCTGGAGCGGATTTCCACAGCGCGATCTGGATCGGGTAGTTCCACGCGCCGATACCGGCGACCACGCCCAGCGGTTCGCGACGGGTGTAAACGAACGAGGTGTCACGCAGCGGGATCTGCTCGCCTTCGATCGCAGGCACCAGGCCTGCGTAGTATTCCAGCACGTCAGCGCCGGTCACGATGTCGACGTACTTGGTTTCGGAGAAGGATTTGCCGGTGTCCAGGGTTTCCAGCGCGGCCAGCTCATCGTTGCGCTCGCGCAGGATGTCGACGGCGCGACGCAGGATGCGCGAACGCTCCATGGCGGTCATTGCAGCCCAGATCTTCTGGCCCTTTTCGGCGCTGGCCACGGCGCGCTCGACGTCGTCTTTGGTCGCACGTTGCACCAGTGCGAGGACTTCACCGTTCGCCGGGTTGATGGCTTCGAAGGTGGCGTCGCTGCCGGCGTCGGTGTACGCGCCATCGATGTAGAGTTTTTGCAGTTCGAAACGGGCCATAGTGTCCTCGCAAGTGCATTGGTGGTTGGCGTTGACCACCGCGATGACGCTGCGGTGGAGTTCAGGGGCCGAGCATTTTCTGTGTGCTCTAGCTCACCTTCTTGGCCAATTGGAAATCCATGTATTCGTAAGCGATCTGTTGCGCCTGCGCTGTGTCGAAAGCGTCTCCCGACAGCGCGCCGCGCAACCACAAGCCGTCAATCAACGCTGCCAGACCCCGGGCGGCGCTGCGCGCATCTTCGAGCGGCAGCACACGGCGGAACTGGCAGCACAGGTTGGAATACAGACGGTGATCGTTGATCCGCTGCAACCTGTGCAAAGACGGCTGGTGCATGCTGGTGGCCCAGAAGGCCAGCCAGGTTTTCATTGCCGGGCCATTGACCTGGCTGGCGTCGAAGTTGCCTTCGATGATCACCTGCAGATGCGCCCGTGGGCTGTCATCTGCCAGCGCCTGACGGCGCGCGGTGACGCTCTCGCTGAGGGCGGTCATCAGGTACCGCATCGTGGCGGCGATCAGGCCGTTCTTGTCCTGAAAGTAATGACTGATGATGCCATTCGAGACACCGGCCAAACGGGCGATCAGCGCAATGCTGGCGTCCCCCATTCCGACCTGATCGACCGCTTGCAAAGTGGCTTCGATCAATTGTTGGCGGCGGATGGGTTGCATACCGACCTTGGGCATCTTGCACATCTCCTTAGGCCTTCCGAGGGGCGAATGACGCCGATCGGATTGAGGGCCAGTCTATTTTGTTTTGATTGAACGTTCAATCAACAAAGAATAAGATCTGCGACAATTCGTCGCTGCCTACAGAAAATTCCTACGCGTGATGACGATAAAAACCGACACCTGAAACGGCTCGAAACCTGCGTGGGGCATGGCGCGGTTCGCGACTCGAAGGACGTGTTGAAAGGGCAAGACGCTCGGGGCCAGGTTTCGGATGAACGTCCGTCGCCTCTGGCCACGAAAGCGAATACGCAACGCCATTTCGGCAGGTTCGGGCTTTTTTCGGAGTGTCTTTATATCACCCGCCGGTCGGCTGCCAACTAACCGATTGGTCGGGTTCCGTGATGCCTTGTGTTCTTCTCTCGCACTGCCTGGAGCATTTGTGCCATGAGTTCTGCCTCGCTAATAAAGACCCCGCCCGAGAAGGTGACGGTCAACGGTTGGGTGTTCTACACCTCGACCGCGCTGATTCTGTTGTTGACCGCCATTCTGATCATCGCCCCGCAAGAGGCCGGCAGAATGTTGGGCATGGCCCAGGCCTGGCTGTCGCGCAGCTTCGGCTGGTACTACATGGTAGTGATCGCCGCCTACCTGGTGTTCGTGGTCGGTCTGGCGTTTTCCTCGTACGGCAAACTCAAACTGGGCAGCAAGGACGACACCCCGGATTTCAGTTATGGCGCCTGGGCGGGGATGCTGTTCTCGTCGGGCATCGGCATTTCGCTGTTGTACTTCGGCGCGTCCGAGCCGCTGGATCACTACTTCAATCCGCCGGAAGGCACGTCGGCCAGCAATCTGGCGGCGCGGCAGGCGGTGCAACTGACTTTCCTGCACTGGGGCCTGCACGGCTGGGCGATTTACGCTTTGGTCGGTCTGGCCGTGGCGTATTTTGCCTATCGGCATAACCAGCCACTGGCGCTGCGTTCGGCGCTGTATCCACTGGTCGGCGAGCGTTGGGTCAAAGGCGCGGCCGGGCACGCGGTAGACGGCTTCGGCATGTTCGTGACCCTGCTGGGTCTGGTGACCAACCTGGGGATCGGCTCGCTGCAAGTGTCATCCGGGCTGGAAAACCTGTTCGGCATGGAGCACAGCAACACCAACCTGCTGATCGTAATCATCGTCATGAGCACCGTGGCGACCATCGCTGCCGTGTCGGGTGTGGAAAACGGCATCCGTCGTCTGTCCAACCTGAACATCGTGCTGTTCAGCGGCCTGCTGATTTTCGTCCTGCTGTTCGGCCCGACGCTGCACCTGCTCAACGGCTTTGTGCAAAACATTGGTGACTACCTCAACGGCGTGGTACTGAAGACTTTCGACCTGTACGTCTATGAAGGCGACAGCGCCAAGTCCGATCGCTGGCTGGGCCTGTGGACTCTGTTCTACTGGGCGTGGTGGATTTCCTGGGCGCCATTCGTGGGCATGTTCATCGCGCGGATTTCCCGTGGCCGCAGCGTGCGTGAGCTGGTCGCCGGCGTGCTGCTGATTCCGCTGGGCTTCACTCTGGCGTGGCTGTCGATCTTCGGCAACTCGGCGCTGGATCTGGTGATGAACCAGGGCGCGGTGGAGCTGGGCAAGACAGCGCTGGAGCAGCCGTCGATGGCGATCTATCAGTTGCTTGAGCATTACCCGGCGTCGAAAGTCGTCATCGGGGTGTCGATCTTTGTCGGCTTCGTGCTGTTCCTGACCCCGGCCGACTCCGGCGCGGTGATGATGGCGAATCTTTCCTGCAAGGGCGGCAACGTCGATGAAGACGCGCCGCACTGGCTGCGGATCTTCTGGTCGGTGGTGATCACCCTGGTGACCATCGGCCTGCTGTTCGCCGGCAACTTCGAAGCCATGCAGACCATGGTCGTGCTGGCCGGCCTGCCGTTCTCGGTGGTGCTGATCTGCTTCATGTTCGGCCTGCACAAGGCGATGCGCCAAGACGTGCAGATCGAACAGGAGCAAGCGCAACTGGCCGAGCGCGGACGCCGTGGTTTCAGCGAGCGCTTGACGCAACTGGATCTGCAGCCGAGCCAATCGGTGGTGCAGCGCTTCATGGACAAACACGTCACACCGGCGCTGGAAGATGCAGCGGCGCAATTGCGCAATCAGGGCATTGAAGTGCAGACGCTGCTGGGCAAGGCCAAGCGTTGCATGGGCGTGAGGGTCGAGATGGAAGAGGGCAACCCTTTCGTTTACGAAGTGAGCCTGGATGGTTATCTGGCGACCCCGACCGAGTCGGCGCAATCGGATGAAGCGCGTCAGCGTTATTACCGCGCTGAGGTGTATCTGCACAATGGCAGTCAGGATTATGACTTGATGGGCTTTACGCCGGAGCAGATTACCCGGGATGTGCTCGATCAGTTTGAAAGCCATCGGCAGCTCCTTGGCCGGGTGTATAGCTAAACCTTGAGATTCAGCGGTGCAGTCAGCTGCACCGCTGAACCATTGTGGCGAGGGGATTTATCCCCGTTGGGCTGCGAAGCAGCCCTGAAACCGTCAAACGCGGTTTTACTCAATTACCGCGATTGACGACTTGGGGCCGCTTCGCGCCCCATCGGGGATAAATCCCCTCGCCACAGGTTCTCTATTTGCAGTTCAATATCTGTATGAATAAAAACGCCGCGATCGTCTCGCGGCGTTTTTGTGTCTGCGGATTTACCCCAGATTCTTGCCCAGCAACGCGTGATACAACTCGCTGTCGCCCAGAATCCCCACCACATGATTGTCATCGTGCAGCACCAGCTTGTTGCCGGTCTGATAACGGATCTGCAGCGCGTCACGCATGCCGATGTTCGAGTCCACCAGCGTTGGCTTGCGCTCCAGGCCTTCCACCGCTTGCCCCGGGGCCCAGTTCTGCAGGTTCAGCACTGAACCGTTCTGTCGTGCGCCTTTGATGGTGTTGCCTTCGGCCAGGTCCAGCCACGAGTCGCCGCCCGGATCGAGGCACACCGAACCGTTGATGCGTTTGCACTTGTCCAGCGTGCGCATCAGGCTGCGGCCGCAGAGCACGTTGAGCGGATTGGTGTGGGCGACGAAGGTACGCACATAGTCGTCCGCCGGGTTGAGGACGATTTCTTCCGGCACGCTGTACTGGATGATCCGACCGTCCTTCATGATCGCGATGCGGCTGCCGAGTTTGAGTGCTTCATCGAGGTCGTGGCTGACGAACACGATGGTCTTGCTCAGCTTGCGTTGCAGCTCCAGAAGTTCATCCTGCAGGCCTTGGCGGATCAGCGGGTCGAGGGCCGAGAACGGTTCGTCCATCAGCAGAATATCGGCGTCCATCGCCAGCGCACGGGCGAGGCCGACGCGTTGCTGCATGCCGCCAGAGAGCTCATCAGGCTTCTTGTTGCGCCACTGGGTCAGGCCCACCAGTTCGAGTTTCTCGTCGACCAGTTTCTTGCGTTCCTTCTCCGGTCGGCCCTGCATTTCCAGACCGAAACTGATGTTCTCGCGCACCGTCAGCCACGGCATCAGAGCGAACTTCTGAAACACCATGGCAATGCGCTTGGTGCGCATCATTTTCAGCTCGGCCGGAGTGCACGAGGCGATGTCGATCTGGCGGTTTTCATGCTCGACGAACAGCTTGCCGCGGCTCACGGTGTTGAGGCCGTTGATGCAGCGCAGCAGGCTCGACTTGCCTGATCCGGACAGGCCCATCAGCACGCAGATCTCGCCCTTGTTGATGTCCAGCGTGGCTTTTTCCACACCGACGATCTGCCCGGTCTTCTTGAGGATCTCGTTGCGGGTCATGCCCTGATCGAGCAGCTTGAGCGCCTCGCGCGGGTCTTTGGAGAAGATTACGTCAACGTCTTCGAAGCGAATTATGCTCATGCGTCACCCCCTACTTTAGCGTCGGGTTGTTTGCAGATACGGTCGAGCATGATCGCCAGCAGTACGATTGCCAGGCCTGCTTCGAAGCCCAGCGCAATATCAGCAGTGTTCAGTGCGTTGACCACCGGTTTGCCGAGTCCGTCAGCGCCGACCAGTGCCGCGATCACCACCATCGACAGCGACAGCATGATGCACTGGGTGATGCCGGCCGCGATGCTCGGCATGGCGTGCGGCAGTTCGATCCTTGAGAGCAATTGGCGACGCGAGCAGCCGAAGGCCTTGCCGGCGTCCATCAGTTCTTGCGGGACATCGCGGATGCCCAGGTAGGTCAGGCGGATCGGCGCCGCGATGGCGAACACCACCGTGGAGATCAGGCCCGGAACCACACCCAGCCCGAAGAGGGTCAGGGTAGGAATGAGGTAAACGAAGGTCGGTACGGTCTGCATCAGATCGAGCACCGGCCGCATCATGGTGTAGAACATCGGTTTGTGCGCGGCGACGATGCCCAGCGGCACGCCGATCAACACGCAGACCAGGGTGGCGAACAACACCTGGGCGAGGGTTTCCATGGTTTCCTGCCAGTACCCCAGGTTGAGGATCAGCAGGAACGAGGCGACCACGAACGCGGTCAGGCCCCACTTGCGTTGAATCAGATGGGCAATGATGGCAATCAGGCCAATCAGCACCAGTGGGTTGAACCAGGTCAGCGCAAACGTCACGCCGTGGATCATCGTTTCCAGTGTCACGGCGATTGCGTCGAAGGTGTTGGCGCCGTGTTGCGTCAACCATTCGACGAAGCCCGCGATGTACTGGCCTAAAGGTATTTTCTGATCAATCAGCATGGTAGTGAACGTCCGCATGCAAGGAAATTAACAGCCCGGGCAGGCACGCCTGCCCGGCATAAGCGGTGCCTTTCAAATCAAGGCGCGAGCTTGGCTTTCACGGCCTCCAGGCCTGGTTTACCGTCAATGGTGGTCACGCCAGCGAGCCAGGTATCGAGCACCTGTGGATTCTTTTTCAGCCAGGCCTTGGCGGCCGCGTCAGGCTTCATCTTGTCGTCGAGGATGTTGCCCATCAGTTCACTTTCCATGTCGACGGTGAACTCCAGGTTTTTCAACAGCTGACCGACGTTGCTGCATTCTTCGGCGTAACCCTTGCGGGTGTTGGTCGCCACGGTGGCTGCGCCGAAATCGGGGCCGAAGAAGTCGTCGCCGCCGGTCAGGTATTGAATCTTGAAGCGCTTGTTCATCGGATGCGGTGCCCAGCCGAGGAAGACCACGGCGGTGTCGCGCTTCTGCGCCCGGTCGACTTGCGAGAGCATGCCGGCCTCGGAAGATTCGACGATCTTGAAGCCTGCGGTCTTCAGGCCGAAGGCGTCCTTGTCGATCATGCTCTGGATCAGCCGGTTGCCGTCGTTGCCCGGCTCGATGCCGTAGATCTTGCCGTCGAGCTCTTTCTTGAATTTGGCGATGTCGGCGAAGTCATGCAGGCCTTTGTCGTACAGGGCTTGCGGCACGGCGAGGGTGTACTTGGCGCCCTTGAGGTTGGTGCGCACGGTGTCGACGGTGCCGGCATCGCGATACGGCTTGATGTCGTTCTCCATGGTCGGCATCCAGTTACCGAGAAACACGTCCATGTTCTTGCCGTCGGCCAGCGACTTGTAGGTCACGGGCACGGAGATCATGGTGGTTTTGGTTTTGTAGCCGAGGGCGTTGAGAACAACAGAAGTGGTGGCGGTGGTGGCGGTGATGTCGGTCCAGCCGACATCGGAGAAGTTAACGAGGCTGCACTGTGCCGGTTCTGCGGCTTGCGCCAGTAACGGCAGACTCAGCAGGGCGGCCAACAACAACGACGGGGAACCTTTCATGGATGGACTCCTTGGTGTTTTTTTTGGCAGTGTTCCGACTGTGGACCACCGCACTTATGGGTTGCGGTTGGTGGCGTTCTGACGACAGCTCTACCGCAGCGCCTTGCAATCGAGTCATCCCGATCATGTACCAGTGAAAATCTGACGCCTACAGGGAGGGTCGTATCCAGTACAGGGATGGTCGCTTCCAGTGTCGGTGACGTCGCTTACAGCTTTTTTCCGCCCCCGATGACCTGCTCAACGGCATAAAAACGGCGTATTTGCGGGGCGAAAACGTAACGACGCTGCTGGACATGACTGCGTCGGTGTCAGACGCCGAGCGCGCCGACAAAAGCCCGATGATGCCGGCATTCGGCGGATCGCAGCTTGAGCGTAGCAGCTCCGCCAGCGGGCGCTTTTGCCGCCCGGACCGGTATTCTCAGGAGCTTCGCAGCAATGGCTATCAGCGTTTTCGACCTGTTCAAAATCGGCATCGGCCCTTCCAGTTCCCACACCGTCGGGCCGATGCGCGCCGCCGCATTGTTCGTCGAGTCGCTGCGCGGCAAGCATCAGCTGGAACAGGTGCGGCGCATCGAGGTGCAGTTGTTCGGATCGCTTTCCGCCACCGGCATCGGTCACGGCAGCGACAACGCAGTGATCATGGGCCTGATGGGCGAGTGGCCGGACGCAATCGACCCGGCGCAGATCGGCCCGCGCATTCAGGCGCTGCGGGAAACCCATACGTTGTTATTGGACGGTCGCCTGTCGGTGCCGTTTGTGTGGGCGCGGGACATGCGCCTGATCGATGAAAACCTGCCATTCCATCCCAACGCCATGACGCTGGTGGCCGAAGGCGAGTTCGGTGAGTTGCACCGTGACACCTACTATTCGGTTGGCGGCGGCTTCGTCGTTGATGAGGCGCAGGCCAGCAGCCGCGTAGTCGATCTGGATCGCACCGAATTGCCTTACGATTTTTCAAGCGCGGTCGAGTTGCTGCAGTTGTGCCAAACGCACAACCTGCGCGTCGCTGAACTGATGATGGCCAACGAAAAGGTCTGGCGCAGCGAAGAAGAAATCCGCGCCGGCCTGATGAAGCTGTGGCGGGCGATGCAGGATTGCGTCGAGCAGGGCCTCAAGCACGAAGGCATTCTGCCCGGCGGCTTGAATGTGCGCCGGCGCGCGGCGAAGTTGCACCGCAGCCTGCAAGAGTTGAATAAACCCAATGTCATTGGCTCGACGTTGAGCGCGATGGAGTGGGTCAATTTGTTCGCCCTGGCCGTCAATGAAGAGAACGCCGCCGGCGGGCGCATGGTTACCGCGCCGACCAACGGCGCGGCGGGGATCATCCCGGCGGTGCTGCACTATTTCATGAAGTTCAGCGAGGCGGTCACCGACGCCAACGTCGTCGACTATTTCCTCGCCGCGGCGGCGGTCGGCATTTTGTGCAAGAAGAACGCTTCGATCTCTGGCGCCGAGGTCGGTTGTCAGGGCGAGGTCGGTTCGGCCTGCGCGATGGCAGCGGCGGGGCTGGCGGAGATTCTTGGCGCCACGCCCGAGCAATTGTGCAACGCGGCGGAAATCGGCCTGGAGCACAACCTTGGTCTGACCTGCGACCCGGTCGGAGGGCTGGTGCAAGTGCCGTGCATCGAGCGCAATGCGATTGCGGCAGTGAAAGCGATCAACGCGGCGCAAATGGCCCTGCGCGGCGACGGTCAGCACTTCATCTCGCTGGACCGGGTGATCCGCACCATGCGCGATACCGGCGCGGATATGCATGACAAATATAAAGAGACTTCGCGCGGTGGGTTGGCGGTCAGCGCGGTTGAGTGCTGACCGTGAACCCGTGGCGAGGGGATTTATCCCCGCTGGGCTGCGAAGCAGTCCCAAATCCTGCAATCGAGTTTTGCCTGACACACTTTGGTGAATGGATTTACGACTGCTGCGCAGCCGATCGGGGATAAATCCCCTCGCCACAGGTTGATCTGGCAGAGTGGAGTGCCAGACCAGTCAAAACTGCTCGACAAAAGAACACCCCGATCCAGCCACGCCACCTTTTGGCGCGTCGCAATCAGACAAGCGTCACTATCAGTCGTGACTCGTCAGTCGTTACCTGACCGTCCGTCGTCCGTGCTTGCGGTGACACTCTGTGCAAATCCTCTGCAGGCCAGTTCCCACAAGTGCTACCGATCTGCTCACAGGCTGCGCGGCAGGGCTCTGGCGGCGCCTGATGGCACTTCGAAATGGCGTGTTCCGAGGTCTCGTATAGACGCGTCGCGAGGTCGTTTTCAGGAGTTATTGAATGGCCGTCCAATTTCAGGCACGGCAATTGCTCTGTCATAACAAAGCCTGCTTTCTCCGTGAGACGCGGGCAATAACAAGAGCCTCCACCTGAGGCCGCCACCCGCTTTGTGTGAGGAGATACCGCGATGACGTCGTTCAACTCCGGGGCCCAACCCCAGAACCGTGCGCCTCAATCCATCGGCTTTCTGCTGCTGGACAATTTCACGCTGATTTCCCTGGCGTCCGCCGTTGAGCCACTGCGCATGGCCAACCAGTTGTCCGGTCGCGAGCTGTATCGCTGGAGCACCCTCACCGTCGATGGTGGCCAGGTCTGGGCCAGTGACGGTCTGCAGATCACTCCCGACGCCTCCATGCACAAAGCCCCGCAACTGGACACCGTTATTGTCTGCGGCGGGATCGGCATTCAACGCACCGTGACCCGTGAACACGTCTCGTGGCTGCAAAGCCAGGCGCGCCAGTCCAAGCGTCTTGGCGCGGTGTGCACCGGCAGTTGGGCGTTGGCCTGCGCCGGTCTGCTCGATGGCTTCGATTGCAGCGTGCACTGGGAATGTCTGGCGGCGATGCAGGAAGCCTTCCCGCGGGTGGCCATGAGCACACGCTTGTTCACCCTCGACCGTAACCGCTTCACCAGCTCTGGCGGCACCGCGCCGCTGGACATGATGCTGCACCTGATCAGCCGCGACCACGGTCGGGAACTGTCGGCAGCGATCTCGGAAATGTTCGTCTACGAGCGCATCCGCAACGAACAGGATCACCAACGTGTGCCGCTCAAGCACATGCTCGGCACCAACCAGCCGAAGTTGCAGGAAATCGTCGCGCTGATGGAAGCCAATCTGGAAGAGCCGATCGATCTGGATGAACTGGCGGTGTATGTCGCGGTGTCGCGTCGACAGCTGGAGCGGTTGTTCCAGAAATACTTGCACTGCTCGCCGTCGCGCTACTACCTCAAACTGCGGCTGATCCGCGCCCGGCAACTGCTCAAGCAGACGCCGATGTCGATCATCGAAGTGGCGTCGGTGTGTGGTTTCGTCTCCACGCCGCACTTCTCCAAGTGCTACCGCGAATACTTCGGCATCCCGCCGCGTGACGAGCGCGTCGGCTCCAACACCACCCAGCAAGTGGCGATGTTGCCGCTGCCGCAAGCGATCGTGATGTCGCCGCTCTCGGGGCCGATGTCGGCGCTGAGTCAGGCGCGCAATGAGTCGACGTTTGCCAGCGTAAGGCTGTAGACCGAGTCTGATCGTTCCCACGCAGAGCGTGGGAACGATCAGGTAGGCGCGAGCCTGCTCGCGAAGGGGTTTCTCAGGCGCTGTGAGATTGCTGATAATCCGAAAGGGCCGGCAACAACTGTTTATCGATTGCCTGGCGCACCGCCGGCTGAATGCTGGCGCCGCTGGTGTACATGTCCTTGACCATCTTGCGCAGTTCAAACGCGCGAACGTTATCCAGGCCACGCACCGCACACTCGCAGGCCTGCTCGGCGGTGGTACCGCTCGGTACCTGAATACCCAAGGCCTTGAGCTGGCCCAACAGATCTTCCTGGTCGATCAAATCGGCGTACATCATCACGCAAATCCTTCTGTGGCAACGGAGGTCTTGGCTCGATTCTGGTGGCCCCGACCGGACCCGGCAAGGGCGTTTTGTCGCGGTGGCCGGGACGACTATGAACAGGTCGTTTTCGGCTAACCGACTGGATTGTCGACTAGGCACACTGGTGCCAGCTCGCTTCACGAAGGTTTGGTCACCCTCGCCTGGCAGCTCCTCAACAGTACCCTCCTCAGCTCCGATCCTGTCACGGCTTGATCGGAGTTTTTTTTGCCTGTGAATCACGGGGGGGTGATCGAGCTGACGCCATCGCTGGCAAGCCAGCTCCCACAGATCTACCTCTGCAACACCAGAATCCGCGACAACAGCTCATCCCGGTCGACATAGCAGCCCTGGAAATGCCGCGCCCCGGTGGCTGGATCAAAGGCATTGCGCGCATGCAGCGTGCGGCGGTTGTCAAAGCACCACAATTCGCCCGGGTTGAGCCGCTGCACCAGCCGAAACCGCGGCTCGCGGGTCATCGCAATAAAGCGCCGATAGGCTCGATACAGCAACGGCATCTGCGCCACCGACGTATCGAACGCCCCGCGCAGAAAGTTGGCCATGCGAATCTCCGCCACCCGGCCCAGCGCATCCACAGCAATGATCGGCGCCAGGCAGCGATAGTCGCTGTGCCGGTCCTTGTTGCGAAATTCCACGGGTATTTCACACAGGGCCTCAAACAGCTGTGGCTCCTCCTGACGCAAGGCGTCGGCGATCGCAAAACCATCGACGAAAATACTCTCGCCTCCCTCGGCCTCATTCACCAGGCAATGCAGAAATTGCAGCCCCGGTTGCAGCTCGCGAGTCGGCAAATCCGTGTGCAATGGCAGGTTGAAGGCGGTGTAGGCGTTGCTGTCGGCGTCGGCTTTGGATTGCACATTGAACAGCACGCCAAAATTGCTTTCGCGGATGAAGGAAATCCGTTGCGCGATGAGTTTCAGCGAGCCCGGCTCGGTGGGCGCGCCGCGCACTTGGGTCAGGCCGATGTCGCGCACGGCGAGCAACCATTGCAGCAGCGCGGCGTTGTCGTTCATCAGTGCGGTGTAGTCGAACACCGGCAACTGCAGATCGCTGGACCACAAACGCGGCTGCGGTTTGCCGGCCATGCGTTCGGCGCGGGATTGATCGTCATAGGCGTGAGCGCGCAACCAGCCCGGGTCGAAGCGGCTGAGGTGACCGTCCTGCCAGTCGATGCGCAGGCAGCCATCGGTGTCGATGCGCGTGGCATGCGGTTGCAAGTCCTCGGCGGCATCGACGCTTTCGAATACCTGCTCGCGGGTGACGCTGTAGACGCAGCGATCACACGGGCAATTGTCACGCAGCCATACGTGGTGAAACGGGCTGATACGACCGTCAGCCCACTCGATGACAGCGCGATCCGCCAGACCCTGCACGCCTCGCAGCGCGCTGATCAACGGATAAGTACGAAAATCGGCAACAGCGACGGCGGTGTGCATGGCGGCTCCTTGACAGTGGGAATTTACCGAGCGGGTGGCAGCGCGATCACGCGGCCGATGTAAGCGGGAGCGGGCAGGTCGGTCTGATCGGCGACGATGGCTTGCAGGCGATGCAACGTATCGGGGCTGAACGGCGCCGAGCGCGGGCCGGCGAGGTCGACGTGCAGGAGCATCTGTTCATTGCCGGCCAGCGCTTGCTCATCGCCGATCTTGTGCAGGCTGTGATAGAGGTGCAGGCGCTTGCTGTCGTGGCCGATGATTTGCGTGCGCACTTCGACCTCGGTGTCGAGCTTCACTTCGTGCAGGTAATTGAGGTGCAGCTCAAGGGTGAACAGCGAATGGCCGCTGGCCTCGCGGTTGCTGCTGTCCATGCCGAGGCGGTCCATCAGCGCGTCGGTGGCGTAGCTGAAGATCAGCAGGTAGAAGGCATCGCGCAGGTGACCGTTGTAGTCGACCCAGTCGGAGATGATGGTGGTTTGGTAAGTGGTCAGGTGGGGCATGGTTTCTCCTAGCGGTGATCGTTCCCACGCTCTGCGTGGGAACGCCTCCTGTGACGCTCTGCGTCACGCTTCTGAGACGCGGAGCGTCCCGGGCTGCATTCCCACGCAGAGCGTGGGCACGATCAGGTAGCGAATCACTCGCTGAACGCCATCCCATGCTTCTCTTTGGTGGTCTTCACCGCCTCGAGCACCGCCAGCAAACAATCATCACGATAGCGCTCCAGCCCCGAAATGCTGTGCCGGCCGAGCTGATCAGTGGTGCCATCGACCACATCATCGATCAGCTTGTCGGTCAGCTCCGGTGCCGGCAGATACGTCCACGGCAACTGCAACGCCGGGCCGAACTGCGACATGAAGTGGCGCATGCCGGCATCGCCGCCGGCCAGGGTGTAGGTCAGGAACGTGCCCATGAACGACCAGCGCAGACCGGCGCCAAAGCGAATCGCATCGTCGATCTCGCCGGTCGTCGCGACACCGTCGTTGACCAGGTGCAACGCCTCGCGCCACAGCGCTTCGAGCAGGCGATCGGCGATGAAACCCGGCACTTCCTTGCGCACATGCAACGGGCGCATGCCGAGGGATTGGTAGACTTGCATCGCCGCTTGCACCGCTTCCGGCGCGGTATTTTTGCCGCCGACGACTTCGACCAGCGGCAACAGATAAACCGGGTTGAACGGATGCCCGACCACGCAGCGTTCAGGGTGCGTCGAACGCTCATAGAACTCGCTGGGCAAAAGGCCTGACGTGCTGGAGCCGATCAGCGCATCGGGCTTGGCCGCAGCGCTGATCTTGCTGTGCAGATCAAGCTTCAGTTCCAGCCGCTCCGGGGCGCTTTCCTGAATGAAATCGGCGTCACGCACGCATTCCTCGATGGTCGCGACAAAGCGCAGACGATCCTGCGAAGCGCCGGGCGCCAGGCCGTTCTTCTCCAGCGCGCCCCAGGCATTGGCCACGCGTTGGCGCAGTGCCGCCTCGGCGCCGGGCGCCGGGTCCCAGGCCACCACGTCGAGGCCATGGGCGAGGGCGCGGGCGACCCAGCCACTGCCGATGACACCGCTGCCCAGAGCGGCGAAGGTTTTGATTTCGGTGATAAAGCGCATGGTGATGTCCTGAAGAGTTCGGTGATCCCAGTGGAAACTCTGTTCTCGTGGCGAGGGGATTTATCCCCGATCGGCTGCGAAGCAGTCGTAAAACCTGTGCTCTCGGTCTATCTGATGCCCCGGGTTGTCAGGTTTTGGGGCGGCTTCGCCACCCATCGGGGATAAATCCCCTCACCACAAAATTTATGTTCACAGGGAGAAAGGGTGAGGTTCAGCCGCGCTGGGTCAGGCCCATTTTCTTGCGACCTTCTGCCGGCGTAAGGACGCGGGCACCGAGGCGGCTGAGGATTTCCGTGGCGCGTTCGACCAGTTGGCCATTGGTCGCCAGCACGCCTTTGTCCAGCCACAGGTTGTCTTCGAGGCCGACCCGCACGTTGCCGCCCAGCAGCACCGCTTGCGCCGCCATCGGCATCTGCATGCGGCCAATGCCGAAGCCGGCCCAGACCGCGTCGGCGGGCAGGTTGTCGACCATGGCTTTCATTGTGGTGGTGTCGGCCGGCGCGCCCCACGGGATGCCCAGGCACAGCTGGAACAGCGGGTTGTCGAGCAAGCCTTCCTTGATCATCTGCTTGGCGAACCACAGATGCCCGGTGTCGAAAATCTCCAGTTCGGCCTTTACCCCCAGTTCGGTGATGCGCTTGGCACCGGCGCGCAGTTGCGCCGGGGTGGAGACGTAAATGGTGTCGCCATCGCCGAAGTTCAGCGTGCCGCAATCGAGGGTGCAGATTTCCGGCAGCAGCTCTTCAACGTGGGCAAGACGGGTCAGCGGACCGACCAGATCGGTGTTCGGGCCGAACTCCATCGGCTTCTCGCCGGCGCCGATTTCGAGGTCGCCGCCCATGCCGGCGGTGAGGTTGACGATGATGTCGACGTCCGCCTCGCGGATGCGCTCCATCACTTCGCGGTACAGCGCCACGTCACGGCTGAACTTGCCGGTCTGCGGGTCGCGCACATGGCAGTGCACGACGGTGGCGCCAGCCTTGGCCGCTTCCACCGCGGCAGCAGCAATCTGTTTCGGGGTGACCGGCACGTGTGGGCTCTTGGCGGTCGTGTCGCCAGCACCGGTAAGTGCGCAGGTGATGATGACGTCGTGGTTCATGGTGCATTTCCTTCAGGCGTGATGGGTCTGTTCGCAGCCCGTGGCGGAGCTGCGAAGCGTCGTTAAATTTCCCTCTCCCTTGGGGAGAGGGTCAGGGTGAGGGGCTCTTCAATCGAGGGATTATTTGCTGGTCAGTTGCAGATGTTCAGCAGCCGGTTTGCCATCGAAAGTGGTCACACCTTCGAGCCAGCGCTGCTTGTCTTCGGGGTGATCCTTGAGCCACTGCTTCGCCGACTCGAAGGCATCCTTGTGATCGAGCAGCGGCTGCATCATCCGGCTCTCGTCTTCGGCGGTGAAAGTCAGGTTGGTCAGCAGGCGGCCGATGTTCGGGCATTGCTCAGCGTATTTCGGCGCGGTGACCGTCCACACCGTGGCCATGCCTTCGTTCGGGCCGAGGGCGTCTTCGCTGCCGGTCAGATAGGTCATCTGAATGTTGACGTTCATCGGGTGCGGCGCCCAGCCGAAGAACACCACGGCTTCCTTGCGGCGCACAGCGCGGTCGACGGCGGCGAGCATGCCGGCCTCGCTCGATTCGACCAATTGGAATTTGCCCAGGCCGAACTGGTTCTTGGCAATCATGGCTTTGATCTGGGTATTGGCGCCCGAGCCGGGCTCGATACCGTAGATCTTGCCGCCCAGTTCTTTCTCGAATTTGGCGATGTCGGCAAAGGTTTTCAGGCCTTTTTCGGCCAGATACGTCGGTACGGCGAGGGTGGCGCGGGCATCTTTCAGGCTCGGTGCCTCGAGCACTTTCACTTGCTTGGCCTCGACGAACGGGGTGATGGTCTGGGTCATCAGCGGGTTCCAGTAGCCGAGGAACAGGTCCAGACGCTGATCGCGAATCCCGGCGAAGATGATCTGCTGCGAGGCGCTGGTCTGTTTGGTGCTGTAGCCGAGGCCGTCGAGCAGGACCTGGGTCATGGCACTGGTGGCGATTACATCGGTCCAGTTGACCACGCCCATGCGTACGTTCTTGCAGGAGGCCGGTTCGGCCGCCATCACGCCGGTGCTGAAGAAAGCGGTACCGCTGAGTGCAAGAACGCAGCTGCTGATCAGTCGTTTCATGTCGGGTTCCTCGGCAGTTCGATTATTGTGGTTCCCGGCATCTGCGCGCCGGTGAGGCCAAGTTACGCAGCTATGCACCCGTGAAAGCGCACTGCGGCGACTGGCATTTGCACTGTAGCGACCTGCACGCTTGAACGGCGCCGATAATCGGCGTATCAACGAGCCACGCGACCCGCCAACCGAGTGCGCCCATGTCCCAGGATTTCTACTTTTTGCTGATGCCGGGGTTCTCCGCCATCGGCTTTATTTCCGCGATCGAACCGTTGCGCGTGGCCAACCGCTTTCGTGGCGAGTTGTACCGCTGGCATGTGCTCAGCGCTGACGGCGGCGCGGTACTGGCAAGCAACGGCATGTCGGTCAACGCCGATGCGGCGCTGGAGCCGCTGAAGAAAGGCGCGACCTTGCTGGTGGTGGCCGGCTTCGAACCGCTGAAGTTCGTCACGCCGACGCTTGAGCACTGGTTGCGCAGGCTGGACAAGGACGGCGTAACCCTCGGCGCCATCGACACCGGCAGCTTCGTCCTCGCCGAAGCGGGCCTGCTCGATGGCCATCGGCTGACCCTGCACTGGGAAGCGATCGATGCGTTCAAGGAGTCTTATCCACAGCTCAGCGTGACCCAGGAACTGTTCGAGATCGATCGGCGGCGGATCACGTCGGCGGGAGGTACGGCCTCGATTGATCTGATGCTCGACCTGATCGCCCAGGCCCACGGTCCTCAACTGGCGATTCAGGTCAGCGAGCAGTTTGTGCTTGGGCGCATCCGCCCGCGCAAAGACCACCAGCGCATGGAAGTCGCCACACGCTACGGGATCAATAACAAGAAGCTGGTGCAAGTGATCGGCGAGATGGAGCAGCACAGCGAACCGCCGCTGACCACGCTGCAACTGGCCGAGTCGATCAAGGTGACCCGGCGGCAACTGGAGAGGTTATTCCGGCTGCACCTGAACGATACGCCGAGCAACTTCTATCTGCGGTTAAGGCTTGAGAAGGCGCGGCAATTGCTGCGCCAGACCGACATGAGCGTGCTCGAAGTCAGCATTGCCTGCGGTTTTGAATCACCGTCGTATTTCACCCGCAGTTACCGCGCGCGTTTCGCCCGCTGCCCGCGCGAAGACCGGCGTACCGCGCAGGCGTGAATGGGCCTGCATGAAAACAATGTGGGAGCGAGCCTGCTCGCGAAAGCGGTCTGTCATTCAACACTGATGTTGCCTGACACATTGCATTCGCGAGCAGGCTCGCTCCCACATTTAATTTTCGGCGTCTGAGAGAGGGCTATTTCTTCACCAACGCCGAGCACGCCGCCTTGTAAGCCTCATGCTGATATTTGTTCAACGTCCCCGGCAGTTCAAAATTGTGCTTCTTGGCCTGCGCGTTGATCGTCTGCGGCGACAGCAGCGTCACCTCGCAACCATCCAGCAACTGAAACACACCCTCGATCTTGAACGTCGTCGGACCACCGGCAAACTCGCCCTTTTTGCTGCGCTTTTTGATCGCAATCCGGTCAATCGAGTTCTCCCGCACAAACGACGCGACCTGCGCCGCAAACCGCCGCACATTCGCCGCCTCGTCATCATCATCCAGAGCAATCTTCTTCGTGGCGAGAGGGACGTGGCTCAACGTCGAACCGTCGAGCGCCGCCACGGCGATGATCGCTTCGCTGCCTTTGATTTCAATGCCGCAGATGTTCATGGGAATTCCTTTGAATAAAGAGGGCAGCCTACAGCTCAAGCTGACTGGCTGTGATGCCGAACGCGGCGGCGATTTTCTCGCGGGTGGCCTTGCGGGGTTTGGCGACAGTTTCCTGTTGGGCAAACGCCGGTTGCGAGATGCCCATGCGCTTGGCCACTTCTTCCTGAGTCAGGTTGAGATGTTCGCGCCAGGCGCGGATCGGTGTTGCGCCGTCAACGATTCGACTTACTACCTCATGGGGAATCAGATCGGGCTGTATTTTCTGTGCGACATATTGAGCGTAGGGGATAACCACGAATGCAGGATTACCCTCGGCGTCATTGATTATTTGAATGTCAGTAGGTGCGTTCATCACGTTTTTTGACCTCTTGAATACTGACCACTTTGATTGCGCCATCCCAGTCGAACATGACTCGATAATTGCCGACACGCAGTCGGTAAGCGTAGTCATGACCAACCAATGCTTTTACGTTGCCAACATCGGGCATGTCGGCAAGCGCCGTGACGGCGTCTCGAACCTTCCCTTGGTGCACGGAATGCAATTTCAAAAGCTGCTTAACAGCTTTGCGAGTCCAGTGGATGCTGTTCATAGAAGAATATAAGTCTTTTATAAGATTCGCGAATCTTTGCTTATATTTTTCCAGTGACCAATAAACAAGGCGTGTCGGCATGTTGCGCGTGTGCGTCGCTACTGGCCATCAAGGCACAGCCTGTCGGCTCGATCGCAATATGGTGGTTGAGGACGAGGTTACGCCGATGAAGCCGCAACAGCCGTGCAGACCTTCTATCACTCCTGCCCGATCGACTCCAAAAACTCCGACCGTTCATCACTCATCCGCGCGACACAATCATTCTGCGCAATGGTAAACGCCTTGCTCCCCGCCGTGGCCGGGAACGCTTCCACCGCGCAATCCGCATCCCGCGTCTTCAACCACTGCTGCTGGGCGGTTTTCAGTTTGGCGGTGATGTCGGCCAGTTGCGTCGGGTTCTTGCCGTAGGCGGCCTGCATGCGTTCGTTGAGGCTGGCGTAGTTGTCTTTGAGCAGGTCTTCGGCGGTGCTGCGGCTGTAGGCGGAGCATTCCAGGGTCTGGATGTCGTTTTCCACCGCATCGCACGGGTTGTTCTCGGATTCTTCGGCGGCGTGGGCGCCGGTCGCAATCAGTGCCAGGGCGAGGAAGATCGATTTCATTGGGGTCGCTCTAATCCGTTGGTAGGTGCAGGCTGCGGCAGATTCTGGCGCAAGCGCGCGGGCTTGAACAGCCAGCCGAGGAGGGCGGCCGACGACCCTTTGTCGCGGATTGACGCTTTCGGCAATTCCCCTGTCGTTTTTGCACCCGGTCGCCCCGGCACCGAGGCATATGCTGGCCCCAAAGCGCCGGCAGACGATTCGGCGCATGAATTGCCAATAAGGGGACGCCTGATGAGCCCAGCCGAATTACACGCCGACAGCATCGTTATCGACGGTCTGATCATTGCCAAATGGAACCGCGAGCTGTTCGAAGACATGCGCAAGGGCGGTCTGACGGCGGCCAACTGCACTGTGTCGGTGTGGGAAGGCTTTCAGGCGACCGTGAACAACATTGCTGCCAGCCAGAAACTGATCCGCGAAAACAGCGACCTGGTGATGCCGGTGCGCACCACCGCCGACATCCGTCGCGCCAAGGAGCAGGGCAAGACCGGTATCCTCTTCGGCTTCCAGAATGCCCACGCTTTCGAAGACCAGATCGGCTATGTCGAGGTGTTCAAGCAGCTCGGCGTTGGCATCGTGCAGATGTGCTACAACACCCAGAATCTGGTCGGCACCGGTTGCTACGAGCGTGACGGCGGCCTGTCGGGTTTCGGTCGCGAAATTGTCGCCGAGATGAACCGTGTTGGCGTCATGTGCGACCTGTCCCACGTCGGTTCCAAGACCTCCGAAGAGGTCATTCTCGAATCGAAAAAACCGGTCTGCTACTCGCACTGCCTGCCATCGGGTCTCAAAGAGCATCCGCGCAACAAATCCGATGCAGAGCTGAAGTTCATTGCCGACCACGGCGGTTTCGTCGGCGTGACCATGTTCGCGCCGTTCCTCGCCAAGGGCATCGATTCGACCATCGACGATTACGCCGAAGCGATCGAATACACCATGAACATCGTTGGCGAAGACGCCATCGGTATCGGCACCGATTTCACTCAGGGTCACGGCCAGGACTTCTTCGAATACCTGACCCACGACAAGGGCTACGCCCGCCGCCTGACCAGCTTCGGCAAGATCATCAACCCGCTGGGCATCCGCACCGTCGGCGAATTCCCCAACCTCACTGAAACCCTGCTCAAGCGCGGCCATTCCGAGCGCGTGGTGCGCAAGGTCATGGGCGAGAACTGGGTAAGCGTTCTTAAGAACGTCTGGGGCGAATAACGCTTTCTCAAGACCGCCGCCGATCTGCCCCCTCTCCTGCGGGAGAGGGCTGGGGTGAGGGCCGCGGCCAACACTGAACCATCATTTTTCTGGAGTTAAGTTTCCATGGCCAAGATCGCCCCGCAATTGCCTATCGAAGTCGACAGCGAGACCGGTGTCTGGACCTCCGACGCCCTGCCAATGCTGTATGTGCCGCGTCACTTTTTCGTCAACAACCACATGGGCATCGAGGAAGTGCTCGGCGCTGAAGCCTATGCCGAGATCCTCTACAAGGCCGGCTACAAATCCGCCTGGCACTGGTGTGAAAAGGAAGCCGAATGCCACGGTCTGGAAGGCGTCGCGGTGTTCGAGCACTACATGAAGCGCCTGTCGCAGCGCGGCTGGGGCCTGTTCAAGATTCAGGACATCGACCTCGACAAGGGCACCGCCAGCGTCAAGCTCGAGCACTCGGCATTCGTCTATGTCTACGGCAAGGTCGGGCGCAAGGTCGATTACATGTTCACCGGCTGGTTCGCCGGCGCCATGGACCAGATTCTCGAAGCCCGTGGCAGCAAGATCCGCACTGTCGCCGAACAAGTCTACGGAGGCTCCGAAGAGGGCCACGATGACGGCTTGTTCATCGTCAAGCCGTTGTAAGCCGAGGACCGTGCCATGGCTTTCGAAGCAATGTTCCAGCCGATCCAGATCGGCAAACTGACCATCCGCAACCGCGTGCTCAGCACCGCGCACGCCGAGGTCTACGCGACTGACGGTGGCATGACCACCGACCGCTACGTCAAATACTATGAAGAGAAAGCCAAGGGCGGCATCGGCCTGGCGATTTGCGGCGGTTCGTCTGTCGTGGCGATCGACAGCCCGCAGGAATGGTGGAGTTCGGTCAATCTGTCCACCGACCGGATCATTCCGCACTTCCAGAATCTGGCCGACGCCATGCACAAGCATGGCGCCAAGATCATGATCCAGATTACCCACATGGGTCGTCGCTCGCGCTGGGACGGTTTCAACTGGCCGACCTTGATGTCGCCCTCGGGCATCCGTGAACCGGTGCACCGCGCCACTTGCAAAACCATCGAGCCGGAAGAGATCTGGCGAGTGATCGGCAACTACGCCCAGGCTGCTCGCCGGGCCAAGGCTGGTGGCCTCGATGGCGTCGAACTGTCGGCCGTGCACCAGCACATGATCGACCAGTTCTGGAGCCCGCGCGTCAACAAGCGTACCGATGAATGGGGCGGCACCTTCGAAGGGCGGATGAAGTTCGGCCTGGAAGTCCTGAAAGCCGTGCGCGCCGAGGTCGGTGACGACTTCTGCGTGGGCATGCGTCTGTGCGGTGACGAGTTCCACCCGGACGGCTTGTCCCACGAGGACATGAAGCAGATCGCCAAGTATTACGACGACACCGGCATGCTCGATTTCATCGGCGTGGTCGGCTCGGGTTGCGATACTCACAACACCCTGGCCAACGTCATTCCGAACATGAGTTATCCACCGGAGCCATTCCTGCATCTGGCTGCCGGGATCAAGGAAGTGGTCAAGGTGCCGGTGCTGCACGCGCAGAACATCAAGGACCCGAACCAGGCCACGCGCATCCTTGAAGGCGGTTACGTCGACATGGTCGGCATGACCCGCGCGCACATCGCTGACCCGCACCTGATCGCCAAGATCAAGATGGGCCAGATCGACCAGATCAAGCAGTGCGTCGGCGCCAACTATTGCATCGACCGTCAGTATCAGGGTCTGGACGTGCTGTGCATCCAGAACGCCGCGACCTCCCGTGAGTACATGGGCGTGCCGCACATCATCGAGAAATCCACCGGGCCGAAACGCAAGGTGGTGATCGTCGGTGCCGGCCCGGCCGGGATGGAAGCCGCGCGCGTGGCTGCTGAGCGTGGCCACGACGTCACGCTGTTCGAGAAAAAAGACTTCATCGGCGGGCAGATCACCACCGCATCGAAAGCACCGCAGCGTGACCAGATCGCCGGCATCACCCGCTGGTTCCAGCTGGAACTGGCGCGCTTGAAAGTCGATCTGCGCCTGGGCACGGCGGCGGATGCCGACACCATCATGGACCTGCGTCCGGACGTGGTGGTGCTGGCGGTCGGCGGTCATCCGTACCTTGAGCAGAACGAACACTGGGGCGCGGCCGAAGGGCTGGTGGTCAGCAGCTGGGACGTGCTCGACGGCAAGGTTGCGCCGGGCAAGAACGTGCTGGTCTACGACACCATTTGCGAATTCACCGGGATGTCGGTGGCCGACTTCCTCGCCGACAAGGGCAGCCAGGTCGAGATCGTCACCGACGACATCAAACCGGGCGTGGCCATCGGCGGCACGTCGTTCCCGACCTACTACCGCAGCATGTACCCGAAAGAAGTGATCATGACCGGCGACATGATGCTGGAGAAGGTCTACCGCGAGGGCGACAAGCTGATCGCAGTGCTGGAGAACGAATACACCGGCGCGAAAGAGGAAAGGGTGGTCGATCAGGTGGTCGTCGAAAACGGCGTGCGCCCGGACGAGGAAATCTACTACGCCCTCAAGGACGGCTCGCGCAACAAGGGCCAGATCGACGTCGAAGCGCTGTTCGCGATCCAGCCGCAACCTTCGTTGAGCGAGGCGGGCGAGGGCTACTTGCTGTTCCGCATCGGCGACTGCGTGGCGCAGCGTAATACCCACGCCGCCATTTACGACGCACTTCGGCTCTGTAAGGATTTTTGACGGCTCAGCTGCAAGCTACAAGCTGCAAGCTGCAAGAAAAAGCACAGCCAATCCATGCTGCTCTTTCTTGCCGCTTGTAGCTTGCAGCTTGCCGCTCGCCAGAGGTGACTCTGATGTTGAACACCCTTCTTCCAATCCTGTTGTTCGCAGCCCTGGGCCTTGCTGTCCTCGGTGCGTTGCGGCGGATGAACATGTGGCGCCGGGGGCGGGCGGCGAAGGTCGATCTGCTCGGCGGTCTGCTGGCCATGCCCAAGCGCTACATGGTCGACCTGCACCACGTCGTCGCGCGGGACAAATACATTGCCAACACCCACGTCGCCACGGCGGGCGGTGCGGTGGCGTCGATTGTGCTGGCCATTCTGGTGCACGGCTTCGGCCTGCATAACCGCATCCTCGGCTACGCCTTGCTGCTGATGTCGGCGGTGATGTTCGTCGGCGCGATTTTCATGTACCTGCGCCGGGTCAATCCGCCTGCACGTCTGTCGAAAGGCCCGTGGATGCGCCTGCCGAAAAGCCTGCTGGCCTTCTCCGCGTCGTTTTTCCTGGTGACCCTGCCGGTGGCGGGAATCCTGCCGGAAAACTTCGGCGGCTGGCTGCTCGCCGCCATTCTCGGTGTTGGCGTGCTGTGGGGCGTGTCGGAACTGTTCTTCGGCATGACTTGGGGCGGGCCGATGAAACACGCCTTTGCCGGTGCGCTGCACCTGGCCTGGCACCGTCGCCCGGAACGTTTCGGCGGCGGGCGCTCGACCGGTTTGAAGCCACTGGATCTGAACAATCCCGATGCGCCGCTGGGCGTGGAAAAACCCAAGGATTTCACCTGGAACCAGTTGCTCGGTTTCGACGCCTGCGTGCAGTGCGGCAAGTGCGAAGCGGCTTGCCCGGCCTTCGCCGCCGGCCAGCCGCTGAACCCGAAAAAACTGATTCAGGACATGGTCGTTGGCCTCGCTGGCGGCACCGACGCGAAGTTTGCCGGCAGTCCTTATCCGGGCAAACCGATTGGCGAACATGGCGGCAATCCGCACCAACCGATCGTCAACGGTCTGGTCGATGCCGAAACCCTGTGGTCGTGCACCACCTGCCGCGCCTGCGTCGAGGAATGCCCGATGATGATCGAGCACGTCGATGCGATCGTCGACATGCGCCGGCATCTGACCCTGGAAAAAGGCGCGACGCCGAACAAGGGCGCCGAAGTCCTCGAAAACCTGATCGCCACCGACAACCCTGGCGGTTTCGCCCCGGGCGGGCGGATGAACTGGGCGGCGGATCTGAACCTCAATCTGCTCAGTGAGAAGAAATCCACCGACGTGCTGTTCTGGGTCGGCGACGGCGCCTTCGACATGCGCAACCAGCGCACCCTGCGCGCGTTCGTCAAAGTGCTGAAAGCGGCAAACATCGACTTCGCCGTGCTCGGCCTCGAGGAGCGCGACAGCGGTGATGTGGCGCGGCGTCTCGGCGATGAAGCGACCTTCCAGTTGCTGGCCAAGCGCAACATCCAGACGTTGGCCAAATACAGCTTCAACCGCATCGTCACCTGCGATCCGCACAGTTTCCATGTGCTGAAAAACGAATACGGCGCCTTCGAAGGCAATTACCTCGTGCAGCACCACAGCACCTACATGGCCGAGATCATTCAGGCCGGCGCGCTCAATCTCGGTCAGCACAAAGGCAGCAGCGTGACCTATCACGATCCGTGCTACCTGGGCCGCTACAACGGCGAGTACGAAGCGCCGCGCGAAGTGCTGCGTGCCCTCGGCATCGAAGTCAAAGAAATGCAACGTTCCGGCTTCCGTTCGCGCTGCTGCGGCGGTGGTGGCGGCGCGCCGATCACCGACATTCCGGGCAAGCAGCGCATCCCCGACATGCGCATGGAAGACATCCGCGAAACCGGCGCCGAACTGGTGGCGGTGGGTTGTCCACAGTGCACGGCGATGCTCGAAGGTGTGGTCGAACCGCGCCCGCTGATCAAGGACATCGCCGAACTGGTGGCCGACGCGTTGCTCGAGGACGCCGCGCCAAGCAAGCCTGCCACCCCGGCCAAACGTGAACCTGCGGAGGTGCACTGATGAGCGACATTATCCGCCGCGACCCGCGCGCCGAATGGATTGCGCGCAACCGCCTGCATCCGCTGCACGCGGCGATGCAACCGGCGCAGCACAGCTGGATGGGGCCCAACGGCGTCATCCGCAAGAATCTGCACGGCATGGGTTTTATCGGTCCCAACGGCCTCAAACGGATCGACCGCAGCGGCGCGCAGCAGGGCGGGGCGGTCAAACGTTCGGCTGCTGTTGAGGTGCAGTTGCCGCTGCATCAGGTACCGGCTCCGGCGTTCTACATCAGTGTGGTGCCGGACATGGTCGGTGGTCGCCTGAGCAGCCACGACCGCGATCTGCTCGGCCTTGCTCACCAACTGGCCGGCAGCGATGGTGCGGTACTCGCCGTGGTGTTCGGCGAGCACAAGGAAAGCGCTTTCGAAACCGCCGGCGTTGATCGCTTGCTGGTGCTTGAAGGTGAGGAATTCAGCGGTTATGCACCGGAACAACGGGTGCAGGGTTTGCGCGCTGTGGATAACCAGTTCAACCCGCGTCACTGGTTGCTGCCGGACAGTCGCAGCGGTGGCGGCGAACTCGGTCGGCGCTTTGCTGCTGCACTGGGCGAGCGCCCGGCCACGCGGGTCTGGCAGGTCAAGGATCAGGAGTGCATCGGCCGCGCCGGGGCCGGATTGCAGGACCTGGCGCGTCCAGTGGCGCGGTTGATTCTCGCCGCTGCCGAATGCGCAGAACCGGTCAGCGAAACCCGTCACGAAGCGTTGCCCGTGGAGTTATCCACAAGCGTCGCGCGCAGCTTGTCGCGAATCGAAGATCTTGGTGCCGTGGCGGTGGATCCGGCGGCGATCCCGATGGCTGAGGCCGAATTCATTTTCTCCGGCGGCAACGGGGTCAAGGACTGGCAGCTGTTTCACGAAACCGCCGCAGCACTCGGCGCCACCGAAGGCGCTTCGCGGGTTGCGGTGGACGATGGCTTCATGGCCCGGGATCGCCAGGTTGGCGCGTCCGGCACCTGGGTCACTGCGCGGGTCTATGTGGCTGTGGGTATCTCTGGCGCGATCCAGCACCTGCAAGGCATTGGCGCCTGCGACAAGGTGGTGGCGATCAACCTCGATCCGGGTTGCGACATGATCAAGCGTGCCGACCTCTCGGTGATCGGCGAAAGCGCAGAGATTCTGCAAGCGTTGATCGAAGCGGTCGCGGCTTACCGCAACGAAGCCAAGCGCGATGCGGCTTAAGGAAACCCTATGAACACGAACGTTATCAGTCTGGTTTCAATCGGCGCTCACCCGACCTCGGGTCGGCCACGGCGCGCCGATCAGGATGCGCGCGCGGTGGAACTGGGCCTGCAACTGGCTGGGGATAACCTGCAAGTGCTGCACGCCGGTGATGTAGCCGAACCGGCCCTGCGCGCCTATTTGGGCATGGGCCTGGAACAGCTGCATGTGCTGGAACAACCCGCTGGCGCCGACGCCTTGCCGGCGCTGACGGCGTACCTGCGCGACGCCGGGGCGCAAGTGGTGCTGACCGGCAGCCAGGCGGAAACCGGGGAGGGTTCTGGGATGTTGCCGTTCCTGCTGGCGGAAGGTCTGGGCTGGCCGCTGGTGGTGGGCCTGGCGCAGGTCGAGTCGATCAACGACGGATCGGCGCTGGTCCTGCAAGCGTTGCCGCGCGGGCAGCGACGCCGCTTGAAGGTCAAACTGCCGTTTCTGGCCACTGTGGATAACGCCGCACCGAAGCCTCGGCAGAGCGCGTATGGCCCGGCACGACGGGGCGAATTGGCCGCCGATGACGTTGAAGTGGTGGAGGACCAATTGTTGGCCGTCGCCACGCTGCAACCGGCCAAGCCACGGCCCAAGCGCTTGAAGGTGATCAAGGCCAAGAGCGGCGCCGACCGAATGAAGGCTGCGACGGCCAAGGCCAGTGGCGGCGGGGGGCAGGTGCTCAAAGGCGTCACCGCACAGGCTGGGGCGGAGGCGATTCTGAAGCTGCTGATTGAAGAGGGCGTTGTCCGCTAGTCACTTCTTCCTGGCATGGAATAACCACTGTGGGAGCGAGCCTGCTCGCGAAAGCGATGGGTCAGTCGATACATGTATCAGCTGATAGTCCGCTTTCGCGAGCAGGCTCGCTCCCACATTGTCACAGTCAATCTTTACTGTTTACCCCCAATCCCTGTTGGCGAAGCTGTGGATAACGTGTTCGCCCTTGCTCGTACCCCACGCCATTCAAGCCTTCCAGCCATAAGATCAAAAAACGATCAGCGTAACTCACGGATTTCTCGGACTTTTCCCTCGGTATAAATCGACAAGTTGCCCCCAATCTCTGTTGGCGCTTCTGTGGATAAGATGTTCGCTCTCAGCTGTAGGCCATATGGAGCAGGGCTTATATGGGTTTGATTAATTATTGATCAAATGTGCTTCCCGGGCGCCGAGAGCTGTTAAGACGAAGGTGTTTTCCCCAGCCGTAGGTGTTTTCCACAGAAGATTGAAAGTTGTCCCCGATCTCTGTTGGCGCTTCTGTGGATAACGTGTTCGCTACCCGCTGGAGGCCTTGGAAACCGTGGTCTGCATGGCGTTGATCAAAAAACGACCGATCGTTTTCAGAAACTGTGATTCAGAATAAGTCACGGCTTTTCGTTGCAAATCAGCAAGATATTTTTCCACTCATCCACAGTTACCCCCATTTGCTGTGGGCGGGTATGTGGATAACTTGTTTGCGGAAGGCTGGAGGGCTTGGTGGGTATGGGGGCGGGGGTGGTTGATCGGAAATTGATCAATCAGACTTGTGATGTAGGTCAGGACGCCTTCGCGAGCAGGCTCGCTCCCACAGGGGAATGCATTCCACCTGTAGGAGCTGCCGCAGGCTGCGATCTTGTGCTCTTGATCAGCCCTGAACCGGAACGCCTTTGAGGTAAGGCGCAGGCTCGGCCCCGAGGTTGTTCAACATGCGCTCGCTGTACCAATCGACGAAGTTGACCACGCCGAATTCATAGGTTTTGGAGTAAGGCCCAGGCTGGTAAGCGGTGGAGTTGATCCCGCGCTGGTTTTCCTCAGCCAGACGGCGGTCCTGATCGTTGGTCGCGTCCCACACCTGGCGCATGCGCTCGACGTCGTAATCGACACCTTCCACCGCATCCTTGTGCACCAGCCACTTGGTGGTGACCATGGTTTCCTGGGCACTGATCGGCCACACGGTGAAGACGATGATGTGGTCGCCCATGCAGTGGTTCCACGAGTGCGGCAGGTGCAGGATGCGCATCGAGCCCAGATCGGGGTTCTTGATGCGGCCCATCAGTTTCGCGCAGCCCTGTTTGCCGTCGAGGGTCATCGACACGGTGCCCTTGAGCAGCGGCATGCGCACGATGCGGTTGCGCAGGCCGAAACTGGCGTGGGCGTAAGGGATCTTTTCCGCTTCCCAGGCAGCGGCGGACGCAGCAACGTGATCCTTGAACGCCTGATCGGCGCGCGGGTCGGTGACGTCGTCCCACTCCAGCAGGGTTTTCAGCAGTTCCGGGTGCGACGCGTTGCAGTGGTAGCACTCGCGGTTGTTTTCCAGGACGAGTTTCCAGTTGGCCTTTTCCATCAAGGTGGTGGTGATCGCCACCTTGGTGTTCTCCATGTCGTACGGTTCCATGTAATGGTTGAGCGTCGACAGGAAGTCATCGATGGCCGGCGGATTCTCGGCCAGGCTGATGAAGATGTAGCCGCCGGCGGTTTTCACGTTCACCGGTTTGAGGCCGTACTGCTTCATGTCGAAGTCGGCGCCCATCTCGGTGCCGGCGAACAGCAGGCGCCCGTCCAGTTCGTAAGTCCACTGGTGGTAATGGCAGACCAGTTTGGCGACTTTGCCTTTTTCACTGGTGCACAGGCGCGAGCCACGGTGGCGGCAGACGTTGTGGAACGCGTGCACCACGCCCTCGGCGCCACGGATGACGATGATCGGGTTCTTGCCGATCTGCAGAGTCAGGTAGTTGCCTTTGGCCGGGATCTCGCAGGTCATGCCGGCGATCAACCACTCTTTCTGGAAAATCTCCTGCATGTCGATATCGAACAGGCGCTCGTCGCTGTAGAACGGTTGCGGCAGGGAAAAGGTGCGCTCGCGCTCCTGCAGCATTTGTGCGGTGGCCTTGCGTGCGGGTTCCAGCGGATCGCCCAGGCTGATTTTTGCGGTGACGTCCATCGATGTAATCCTCATGGCCCTCTGCGTGGCCGGCGAAAGTGGCTGATCAGGTGTGCTGCAAAACGGTTGCTACGCAAGGTGTAAAGAAGTCGTCTTGTGTTGGGGCGAGTGTGGGGCCGGCGCTGGGGCGAACCTTATCCATGCGCGACATGGCGCAATCTGTTCCCGACGCGCAAGGCCCGGTGTTCAAGGGCTGGTCGCGATAAGTATGTCAATGTCGCGGATAGGTAAACGCACGGTCTGCGCTATACGCAGAATCGCCGACAAGAGGCCGACAGTCGGCCGTGGAGAACAGCATGTCCAACAGCTTCCTGAATCCGGTCACCACCCAGACCTGGGCCAATGGCCGACACATTGTCCGTTGCGTCAAAGTCATCCAGGAAACCTGGGATGTGCGCACCTTCTGCTTTATGGCCGACCAGCCGATCCTGTTCTTCTTCAAACCGGGGCAGTTCGTCACCCTGGAGCTGGAAATCGAAGGCCAGCCGATCATGCGCTCGTATACGATTTCCAGCTCGCCGTCGGTGCCGTACAGCTTTTCGGTGACGATCAAGCGCGTGCCGGGCGGCAAAGTGTCGAACTGGCTGCATGACACGCTGCATGAAGGGCAAGAGCTGGCGGTGCACGGGCCGGTCGGTCTGTTCAATGCCATGGACTTCCCGAGCCCTAAAGTCCTGTACCTGAGCGGTGGTGTCGGGATCACCCCGTGCATGTCGATGGCGCGTTGGTTCTACGACACCAACGCCAACGTCGACATGACCTTCGTGCACAGCGCGCGCTCGCCAAAAGACATCATCTATCACCGCGAGCTCGAGCACATGGCGTCGCGGATCGACAACTTCAGCCTGCACCTGATCTGCGAAAAGCATGGCCTCGGTGAGCCGTGGGCCGGCTATCGCGGTTACCTGAATCACAAGATGCTCGAACTGATGGTCCCGGACTTCCTCGAGCGCGAAGTGTTCTGCTGCGGCCCGACGCCATACATGAACGCGGTCAAGCGCTTGCTGGAAGTGGCCGGCTACGACATGTCGCGCTACCACGAAGAGTCCTTCGGCGCCACGCCACCCGAGGCCCGCGCCGACGCGGTGGAACAGGCCGAACAAGCCGCCGATGCGCCGGAAATCGACGCAGCGGATCTGCACCAGGTCGAATTCACCGCGTCCGGCAAAAGCATCCGCGTGGGCCCGGGCGAAACCGTCCACGCAGCCGCCGCCAAGCTTGGTCTGATGATCCCGAAAGCCTGTGGCATGGGCATTTGCGGGACGTGCAAGGTAATGAAACTGGGCGGCGAAGTGGAGATGGAGCACAACGGCGGGATTACCGAGGAAGATGAGGCCGAGGGGTTCATCCTGTCGTGCTGCAGCGTGCCGAAGGGGGATGTGCGGATTGAGTTCTGAGGCTTTTATGATCGTTCCCACGCTCCGCGTGGGAATGCCGCCCGGGACGCTCCGCGTCCCATTTCAATACCAGCGCTGGACCTCGATCATTCCCTCCATTCCCGCGTAGTCCCTGGCACTCGAGTAACTCCAATGCTCCGGTAAATCCACATATCCGCGTTTCACCGGATTGTTGTGGATATATTCAAGCTTCTGACGCATCACTGATTCGCTGTAGACCATCTCTGCGTGTGCACCTTCTTGCCATAGCTGATAGACCCGATCCTGTTTGTGCGCACGCTTGCTGAAGCGCAGGCGCTGGAACGCTTTGTCGGCGCCTTTTGTTTGCAAGTCATTGATGATTTGTCGCGCGGTGAAGGACTTGAACTGGCTGAGGCATTTGCTCAGATCGGGTGCTTGAGCGACGAAATGTAGGTGGTTTTCCAGGATCACGTAGCCATAAAGCTTCAAGTCATGATGAGTTTGTTGATAGCGCCAGCAATCAAGCAGGTGGTCGACAATGTACGGACGGATGAACAACGGTAGCCATTCCATTACCGTGCAGGTGAGGAAATGCGGTTTGTCGGTTTCGGTAACCAAATAGCGGCTGCGGCCCATGGGATTCTTCCTTGAATCTTGCGGTGCGACGGAGATGGAACGCGGAGCGTCCCGGGAGGCATTCCCACGCGGAGCGTGGGAACGATCAGGGTGGGGCGTGCGGATTTATCGCGCTAGCGGAAGAGGCCACTGGTGTGCGTAGGAAACGTCATTTTGACGCGGGATCGTTCCCACGCTCTGCGTGGGAATGCAGCCACTTACGCTCCGCGTCATAGCGGTGTTCAATGTGGCGATGGTGTTGAGGCTGGAACGCGGAGCGTCCCCGGAGGCGTTCCCACGCGGAGCGTGGGAACGATCAGTGTGGCGGGGGGATCAGGCTGACATCACTTCGCGAATGTCAAGCGCCAGTTCGCGCACGCGCTCTACTTCGGTGTCCCAGGAGCACATGAAACGCGCGCCGCCCTTGCCGATGAAGGTGTAGAAGCGCCAGTTCTTTGCAGTCAACGCAGCGATGGCCGGCTCGGACAGTTGCAGGAACACGCCGTTGGCCTGCACCGGGAACATCAGTTCGACGCCGGGAATGTCGCTGACCAGTTCTGCCAGCAGTTGCGCGCAGTGGTTGGCGTGGCGGGCGTATTTGAGCCAGGCGTCGTTTTCCAGAATGCCGACCCACGGTGCCGACAAAAAGCGCATCTTCGACGCCAGTTGCCCGGCCTGCTTGCAGCGGTAATCAAAGTCTTCGGCCAGTTTGTGGTTGAAGAACAGGATCGCTTCACCCACCGCCATGCCGTTTTTCGTGCCGCCGAAGCACAGCACATCAACGCCGGCTTTCCAGGTGAGGTCGGCGGGCGAGCAGCCGAGGAATGCGCAGGCGTTGGAGAACCGCGCGCCGTCCATGTGCAGGTGCAGACCCAGTTCCTTGCAGGTTGCGCTGATGGCGCGGACTTCTTCCGGGGTGTAGACGCTGCCGACTTCGGTGGCCTGGGTCAGGGTCACCACCCGCGGTTTCGGGTAGTGGATGTCCTGGCGCTTGAGGGCGACTTCGCGGATCGATAGCGGAGTGATCTTGCCGTTTTCAGTGCTGGCGATCAGCAGCTTCGAGCCGTTGGAGAAAAATTCCGGAGCGCCGCATTCGTCGGTTTCGACGTGGGCGGTTTCCGAGCAGATCACGCTGTGGTAACTCTGGCACAGCGACGACAGGGCCAGGGAGTTGGCGGCGGTGCCGTTGAAGGCGAAGAACACTTCGCAGTCGGTTTCGAACAGTTTGCGGAAATGATCGGCCGCGCGGGCGGTCCATTCATCGTCGCCGTAAGCGCGCTGGTGGCCGTGGTTGGCCTGTTCCATGGCAGCCCAGGCTTCAGGGCAGATCCCGGAATAGTTGTCGCTGGCGAATTGTTGGCTCTTGTCGGTCATGGCCGGCTTCCGTAATCGAGACTCTTGTGAAGGCTCGTGGTCAATGAGGATGCGCACTTTACCGAAGATCTTCCGGGGAGCACATGCGATGTCGGGTGGGGAAAATTACCAGTTTATGGGCCGATTATGCACCTGAGCCAACGCGACGGTGCCCTGGATCTGCTCAAGTGGCTGGCGTTGCTGAGCATGTTGCTCGATCACCTGCGATATGTCGGCTTCTCCGCCGATTGGTTGTATGTGCCCGGGCGATTGGCGTTTCCATGGTTTTGCCTGGCGATGGCGGCGAATCTGGCACGAGACGGTTCGCGCAAAATGGAATGGCGCTATCTGGGCTGGCTGTTGCTGTTCAGCGCCATCAGCGAAATCCCTTATCGCTTTTATATCACCGACCCTGACACGTTCAACGTGATGCCGACGCTGGCGCTGGGCTTGCTGGTGGCGCGCGGCTGGCAGGACCCAGCGTCGGTGGCGCGGTTGCTCGCATTGGCCGCGTTGGTGGTTGCGGCGGTTTTTTCAGAACGACTGATGTTCGGTTTCTTCGGCGTATTGTTGCCGCTGGCGATGCTGCTGGTGTTCCGCCGACCTTGGTATTTCAGCCTGTTGCCGGGGCTGGTGTGTCTGGCGGCGAACCAATGGCAAGTGCTGCTCGAATCGGCGCGGTTCGGTAACAGCGTGGCGATTCTCGGCCTGGCGACATGTCTGCTTGCGCCAATGCTGGGAATGTTCCTGTTGCGACATGGGCGACATCTGCAGCCACCACCGATGCGGCGCTGGGCATATGCGCTGTATCCCGCGCATTTCCTTCTATTGCTCGCCGTCCGCGCGGCATACACCTGACCCTGTGGGAGCGGGCTTGCTCGCGAAAGCGGTGTGTCAGGCGGCATAGATGTCGACTGACACGGCCTCTTCGCGAGCAAGCCCGCTCCCACTGGGGATCTCCACGCTTTTGAATGATGTGTCCGACCAGCCTTTTCCAACCATGTCGTAAACGCACCTTTGCGTGGCGTCCGCAGGCATTTGAGCTGTCTGTGCCGGTCATACCATCGCATCAAAGGGCACTGCCATCATTGCCAGTGCCTTACCGAGACGAATGGCGCACAGATGCCGCTGGGAGAGACGCGATGTTCAGCAAGCAAGACCAGATCCAGGGTTACGACGATGCACTGCTGGCGGCGATGAATGCCGAGGAGCAACGTCAGGAAGATCACATCGAGCTGATCGCGTCGGAGAACTACACCAGCAAGCGCGTCATGCAGGCGCAAGGCAGCGGCCTGACCAACAAATACGCCGAAGGCTATCCGGGCAAGCGCTACTACGGTGGCTGCGAACATGTGGACAAAGTCGAAGCGCTGGCCATCGAACGCGCCAAGCAACTGTTCGGTGCCGACTATGCCAACGTCCAGCCGCACTCCGGCTCCTCGGCCAACAGCGCCGTGTATCTGGCGCTGATCCAGCCGGGCGACACCATTCTCGGCATGAGCCTGGCCCACGGCGGTCACCTGACCCACGGCGCCAAAGTGTCGTCCTCGGGCAAGCTCTACAACGCCGTGCAGTACGGCATCAACACCGACACCGGGCTGATCGACTACGACGAAGTCGAGCGTCTGGCCGTCGACTGCAAACCGAAAATGATCGTTGCCGGTTTCTCTGCTTACTCCAAGACTCTGGATTTCCCGCGCTTCCGCCAGATCGCCGACAAGGTCGGTGCGCTGCTGTTCGTCGACATGGCCCACGTCGCCGGTCTGGTCGCTGCTGGCCTGTACCCGAATCCGCTGCCGTACGCCGACGTGGTCACCACCACCACGCACAAGACCCTGCGCGGTCCGCGTGGCGGGCTGATCCTGGCCAAGTCCAACGAAGAGATCGAGAAGAAGCTCAATGCCGCCGTTTTCCCCGGCGCCCAGGGCGGCCCGCTGATGCACGTCATCGCCGGTAAGGCGGTGTGCTTCAAGGAAGCGCTGGAGCCTGGCTTCAAGGCTTATCAGCAACAAGTGATCGACAACGCCCAGGCGATGGCCAGCGTATTCATCAAGCGTGGCTACGATGTGGTCTCCGGCGGCACCGACAACCATCTGTTCCTGGTCAGCCTGATTCGTCAGGGCCTGACCGGCAAGGACGCCGATGCCGCGCTGGGCCGTGCCCACATCACGGTGAACAAGAACGCCGTGCCGAACGACCCGCAGTCGCCGTTCGTGACCTCGGGCCTGCGCATCGGCACCCCGGCGGTGACCACGCGCGGCTTCAAGGTCAGCCAGTGCGAAACCCTCGCCGGCTGGATCTGCGACATCCTCGACAACCTCGGCGACGCCGATGTCGAGGCCAATGTCGCCCAGCAGGTCTCGGCCCTGTGCGCAGACTTCCCGGTTTATCGCTGAGTCGGTTTTGGAGTAATGACTATGCAACGCTATTCCGGCTTCGGCCTGTTCAAACACTCGCTCAGCCACCACGAAAACTGGCAGCGCATGTGGCGCACGCCCACCCCGAAAAAAGTCTACGACGTGGTCATCGTCGGCGGCGGCGGGCACGGCCTGGCGACGGCCTACTATCTGGCCAAGGAGCACGGCATCACCAATGTCGCCGTGGTCGAGAAAGGCTGGCTGGGCGGCGGTAACACCGCGCGCAACACCACCATCGTGCGTTCCAACTACCTGTGGGACGAGTCGGCGCACCTCTACGAACACGCGATGAAATTGTGGGAAGGCCTGTCGCAGGATCTCAACTACAACGTGATGTTCTCCCAGCGTGGCGTCTACAACCTGTGCCACACCCTGCAGGACATCCGTGATTCCGAGCGTCGGGTCAGCGCCAACCGCCTCAACGGCGTCGACGGCGAACTGCTCGACGCCAAGCAGGTTGCGGACGAGATTCCGTACCTGGACTGCTCGAAAAACACCCGCTACCCGATCATGGGCGCCACCGTGCAGCGTCGCGGCGGCGTCGCCCGTCACGATGCCGTGGCGTGGGGCTTCGCCCGTGCCGCCGATGCCTTGGGCGTGGACCTGATCCAGCAGACCGAAGTGATCGGTTTCCGCAAGGAAAACGGTGTGTGCATCGGCGTTGAAACCAACAAGGGTTTCATCGGCGCCAAGCGCGTCGGCGTGGTCACTGCCGGTAACTCCGGGCACATGGCCAAGCTTGCCGGTTTCCGCCTGCCGATCGAATCCCACCCGCTGCAGGCGCTGGTGTCCGAGCCGATCAAACCGATTATCGACAGCGTGATCATGTCCAACGCCGTGCACGGTTACATCAGCCAGTCCGACAAGGGCGACCTGGTGATCGGCGCCGGTATCGACGGCTACAACGGCTACGGCCAGCGTGGTTCGTACCCGGTGATCGAGCACACCATCCAGGCCATCGTCGAGATGTTCCCGGTGCTCTCGCGGGTACGCATGAACCGCCAGTGGGGCGGCATCGTCGATACCACGCCGGACGCTTGCCCGATCATTTCGAAAACGCCGGTACCGAACATGTTCTTCAACTGCGGTTGGGGTACCGGCGGCTTCAAGGCCACACCGGGTTCGGGCAACGTGTTTGCCGCGAGTCTGGCCAAGGGTGAAATGCACCCGCTGGCCGCACCGTTTTCCATCGACCGTTTCCACAACGGCGCTCTGATCGACGAACACGGCGCTGCTGCCGTCGCCCACTAACAGGAGAAATCCCTATGTTGCACATCTTCTGTCCTCACTGCGGCGAACTGCGCTCCGAAGAGGAATTCCATGCATCCGGCCAAGCGCACATTCCGCGCCCGCTGGATCCGAACGCCTGCACCGATGAGGAGTGGGGTGACTACATGTTCTTCCGCGATAACCCGCGCGGTCTGCACCACGAGTTGTGGGACCACGTTGCCGGTTGCCGCCAGTACTTCAACGTCACTCGCGATACCGTGACCTACGAGATTCTCGAGAGCTACAAGATCGGCGAGAAGCCGCAATTCACCGACAAGGCTGGCACTGCGAAAACAGCCACGACGGCGCTGGGAGAGAAGGTATGAGCCAGACCAATCGCCTGTCCAACGGTGGACGGATCGACCGCAACAAAGTGCTGAGCTTCACCTTCAACGGCCAGACCTACAAAGGCTATGAAGGCGACTCGCTGGCCGCTGCACTGATTGCCAACGGCGTCGATATCATCGGCCGCAGCTTCAAATATTCGCGCCCTCGCGGCATCTTCGCCGCCGGTTCCGAAGAGCCGAACGCGGTGCTGCAGATCGGTGCCACCGAAGCCACGCAGATTCCCAACGTGCGTGCCACGCAACAGGCGTTGTATCAGGGCCTCGTTGCGACCAGCACCAACGGCTGGCCGAGCGTCAACAACGACATGATGGGCATTCTCGGCAAGGTCGGCGGCAAGCTGATGCCGCCGGGTTTCTACTACAAAACCTTCATGTACCCGCAATCGTTCTGGATGACTTACGAGAAGTACATTCGCAAGGCTGCCGGCCTCGGCCGTTCGCCGACCGAGAACGATCCGGACACCTACGACTACATGAATCAGCACTGCGACGTGCTGATCGTCGGTGCCGGCCCGGCCGGTCTCGCCGCTGCCCTGGCCGCTGCGCGCAGCGGTGCCCGAGTGATTCTGGCCGATGAGCAGGAAGAGTTCGGCGGCAGCCTGCTCGACTCGCGCGAAAGCCTCGACGGCAAACCGGCGATGGAATGGGTCGCCAGTGTCATCGCGGAATTGAAGAACACCCCGGACGTGCTGCTGTTGCCGCGCGCCACGGTCAACGGCTACCACGACCACAATTTCCTGACCATTCACGAACGCCTCACCGATCACCTCGGCGACCGCGCGCCGATCGGTCAGGTGCGGCAGCGCATCCACCGTGTCCGCGCCAAACGTGTGGTGCTGGCGACCGGCGCCCACGAGCGTCCGCTGGTCTACGGCAACAACGACGTGCCGGGCAACATGCTTGCCGGCGCGGTGTCGACTTACGTGCGTCGTTATGGCGTAGCGCCGGGAAAAAAACTGGTGCTGTCGACCAACAATGATCACGCCTACCGCGTCGCTCTGGATTGGCTCGATGCCAGTCTGCAAGTGGTCGCCATCGCTGATGCCCGCAGCAATCCGCGCGGTGCATTGGTCGAAGAAGCGCGTGCCAAAGGCATTCGCATCCTCACCGGCAGCGCCGTCATCGAAGTGCGTGGCAGCAAGCGGGTGACCGCTGCCCGCGTCGCCGCGATTGACGTAAAGGCTCACGCCGTGACCAGTCCGGGCGAATGGCTCGATTGCGATCTGGTCGCCAGCTCCGGCGGTTACAGCCCGGTGGTTCACCTGGCTTCGCACCTCGGCGGCAAACCGGTCTGGCGCGAAGATATTCTCGGTTTCGTACCGGGCGAAGCTCCGCAGAAACGCGTGTGCGTCGGTGGCATCAATGGCGTCTACGCGCTTGGCGATTCGCTGGCCGACGGTTTTGAAGGTGGCGTGCGCGCTGCCGCCGAGGCCGGTTTCCAGACCGTCGAAGGTGTGTTGCCGAAAGCCTTGAGCCGTCTTGAAGAGCCGACCCTGGCGCTGTTCCAGGTACCGCACGAGAAAAACTCGGCGCGTGCACCGAAGCAATTCGTCGACTTCCAGAACGACGTCACCGCCGGTGGCATCGAACTGGCGACCCGCGAAGGTTTCGAGTCGGTCGAGCACGTCAAACGCTATACCGCGCTGGGCTTCGGCACCGATCAGGGCAAGCTCGGCAACGTCAACGGTCTGGCCATTGCCGCCCGGTCGCTGAACGTGACCATCCCGCAGATGGGCACCACCATGTTCCGTCCGAACTACACGCCGGTGACCTTCGGCGCCGTGGCCGGTCGGCACTGTGGGCACATCTTCGAACCGGTGCGCTACACCGCGCTGCATGCCTGGCATGTGAAGAGCGGCGCCGAGTTTGAAGACGTCGGTCAGTGGAAGCGTCCCTGGTACTTCCCGAAAAACGGTGAAGACCTGCACGCGGCGGTCAAGCGCGAATGCCAAGCCGTGCGCGACAGCGTTGGCCTGCTCGATGCTTCGACCCTCGGCAAGATCGACATCCAAGGCCCGGATGCCCGCGAGTTCCTCAACCGCGTGTACACCAACGCCTGGACCAAGCTCGACGTGGGCAAAGCTCGCTACGGTCTGATGTGCAAGGAAGACGGCATGGTCTTCGACGACGGTGTGACCGCGTGTCTGGCCGACAACCATTTCGTCATGACCACCACCACCGGCGGCGCCGCGCGCGTACTGCAGTGGCTGGAGCTGTACCACCAGACCGAATGGCCGGACCTGAAGGTGTACTTCACGTCGGTCACCGACCACTGGGCGACCATGACCCTGTCCGGGCCGAACAGCCGCAAGCTGCTCAGCGCCGTGACCGACATCGATCTGAGCAACGAAGCGTTCCCGTTCATGACCTGGAAAGAAGGTCTGGTCGGTGATGTGCCGGCGCGGGTGTTCCGTATCTCGTTCACCGGTGAGCTGTCATACGAAGTCAACGTCCAGGCCGACTACGCTATGGGCGTGCTGGAAAAAATCGTCGAGGCCGGCAAGCAGTACAACCTGACGCCGTACGGCACCGAAACCATGCACGTGCTGCGGGCCGAGAAGGGTTTCATCATCGTTGGCCAGGACACCGACGGCTCGATGACCCCGGACGACCTGAACATGGGCTGGTGTGTCGGTCGCACCAAACCGTTCTCGTGGATCGGCCAGCGCGGCATGAATCGCGAAGATTGCGTGAAAGATCAGCGCAAACAACTGGTGGGCCTCAAGCCGATCGATCCGACCAAATGGCTGCCGGAAGGTGCGCAGCTGGTGTTCAACACCAAGCAGGCGATCCCGATGACCATGGTCGGCCACGTCACCTCCAGCTACGCGCATAACTCCCTCGGTTATTCGTTTGCCATGGGTGTGGTCAAGGGCGGTCTCAAGCGCATGGGCGAGCGGGTGTTCGCACCGCTGGCCGATGGCAGCGTGATCGAGGCGGAAATCGTGTCTTCGGTGTTCTTCGATCCGAAGGGTGAGCGGCAGAACATCTGACAACCTCGGGAGCGGTGGGCGGGCGGCTATTCGCGAGCAGGCTCGCTCCCACATTCGATCGCGTTCCCCTGTGGGAGCGAGCCTGCTCGCGAAGGCGGCGGCACAGCCACCACAGGAACCAACAGAATTCAGAAGGTGCTTTATGACCACAGCCAATGTTTACCAGCAACGCCCGACCACCGGTGCCCGTGCCGAGTCGTCGCTGCACCATGCCGACCTCGCCAGCCTGGTCGGCAAGGGCCGCAAGAACGCCGGCGTGATCGTGCGGGAAAAGAAACTGCTCGGCCACCTGACCCTTCGTGGCGATGGCCACGATGCCGCGTTCGCGGCCGGTGTGCACAAGGCGCTTGGCATTGAATTGCCCGGCGCCCTCAGCGTGATCGTCAAAGGCGAAACCAGCCTGCAATGGATGGGCCCGGACGAGTGGCTGCTGATCGTGCCAAGCGGCGAAGAATTCGCTGCCGAGCAGAAACTGCGCGAAGCGCTGGGCGATCTGCACATTGCTATCGTCAACGTCAGCGGCGGTCAGCAGATCCTCGAACTGAGCGGGCCGAACGTGCGTCAGGTGCTGATGAAGTCGACCAGCTACGACGTGCACCCGAACAACTTCCCGGTCGGCAAAGCGGTGGGCACGGTGTTCGCCAAGTCGCAACTGATGATTCGCCATACCGCCGAAGACACCTGGGAACTGCTGATCCGCCGCAGCTTCTCGGATTACTGGTGGTTGTGGTTGCAGGATGCTTCGGCCGAGTACGGGCTGAGCGTTCAGGCCTGAGACTGAATGGCTATCGTGCCTGCTTCTGTGGCGAGGGGATTTATCCCCGTTCGGCTGCGAAGCAGTCGCAATACCTGTGAATTCGATCTACCTGATAAACCGCGGTGATTGGTTTTGGGGTGGCTTCGCCACCCAACGGGGATAAATCCCCTCACCACAAAAGCAGTTCAGCGCAGGTCAGTCTGGTTCAGAGTTCACTTTGCTCACCGTTGTTGTAACAGGAGTCACCGCACCATGAGCCGCGCCCCAGACACATGGATTCTGACCGCCGACTGCCCCAGCGTCCTCGGCACGGTGGACGCGGTCACGCGTTTTCTGTTCGAGCAGGGCTGTTATGTCACTGAGCACCACTCGTTCGATGACCGCCTCTCGGGGCGCTTCTTCATCCGCGTGGAATTCCGTCAGCCTGATGGTTTCGACGAACAATCTTTCCGCGCAGGTTTGGCCGAGCGCGGACAGGCGTTCGGCATGCTCTTCGAGCTGACCGCGCCGAACTACCGGCCGAAAGTGGTGATCATGGTGTCCAAGGCCGATCACTGCCTCAACGACTTGCTCTACCGCCAGCGCATCGGCCAGCTGTCGATGGACGTGGCGGCGGTGGTGTCCAACCATCCGGATCTCAAGCCGCTGGCCGACTGGCACCAGATTCCCTACTACCATTTCCCTCTCGACCCCAACGACAAACCGGCGCAAGAGCGTCAGGTCTGGCAGGTGATCGAAGAGGCCGGTGCCGAACTGGTGATCCTTGCCCGCTACATGCAGGTGCTGTCGCCGGAGCTGTGCCGCAAGCTCGATGGCAAGGCGATCAACATTCATCACTCGCTGCTGCCGGGCTTCAAGGGCGCCAAACCGTATCACCAGGCTTACAACAAGGGCGTGAAACTGGTGGGCGCGACGGCGCATTACATCAACAACGATCTCGATGAAGGGCCGATCATTGCCCAGGGCGTCGAGGCGGTGGATCACAGTCATTACCCCGAGGACCTGATTGCCAAAGGGCGCGATATCGAAGGCCTGACCCTGGCGCGGGCGGTTGGGTATCACATTGAAAGAAGGGTGTTCCTGAACGCCAACAGAACCGTCGTTCTTTAGCTTCAAGCTCCAAGCCGCAAGAACAAGCGGTCAGCACACTTCTTGCGGCTTGTAGCTTGCCGCTTGAAGCTCAATCAACTCTCTACCCAACAACAAATATAGAGGTGATGGCATGTCTGGCAATCGTGGTGTGGTGTATCTCGGCGCTGGCAAGGTCGAAGTACAGAAAATCGACTACCCGAAAATGCAGGACCCGCGCGGTCGCAAGATCGAGCACGGGGTCATTCTCAAAGTGGTTTCCACCAACATCTGCGGCTCCGACCAGCACATGGTGCGCGGTCGGACCACGGCGCAGACCGGTCTGGTGCTGGGTCACGAAATCACCGGCGAGGTGATCGAAAAGGGCTCCGACGTCGAAAACCTGAAGATCGGCGATCTGGTCTCCGTTCCGTTCAACGTGGCTTGCGGGCGCTGCCGTTCCTGCAAGGAGCAACACACTGGTGTCTGCCTGACGGTCAACCCGGCCCGTGCCGGTGGCGCATACGGTTACGTCGACATGGGCGACTGGACCGGTGGCCAGGCTGAATACGTACTGGTGCCGTACGCCGACTTCAACCTGCTGAAACTGCCGGATCGCGACAAGGCCATGGAGAAAATCCGCGACCTGACCTGCCTCTCCGACATCCTCCCGACCGGTTACCACGGCGCCGTCACTGCCGGCGTTGGCCCGGGCAGCTCCGTGTACATCGCCGGCGCCGGTCCGGTCGGTCTGGCCGCTGCCGCTTCCGCACGTTTGCTCGGTGCGGCGGTGGTGATCGTCGGCGACGTCAACACCATCCGCCTGGCCCACGCCAAGGCCCAGGGCTTTGAGGTCGTCGACCTGTCCAAGGACACCCCGCTGCACGAACAGATCGCCGCGCTGCTGGGCGAGCCGGAAGTAGACTGCGCGGTGGACTGCGTCGGTTTCGAAGCACGTGGCCACGGCCACGACGGCGTCAAGGCCGAAGCCCCGGCCACGGTGCTCAACTCACTGATGGGCGTGGTGCGGGTAGCCGGCAAAATCGGTATCCCGGGCCTGTACGTCACCGAAGATCCGGGTGCGGTGGACGCCGCCGCGAAAATGGGCAGCCTGAGCATCCGCTTCGGCCTGGGCTGGGCCAAATCCCACAGCTTCCACACTGGGCAAACGCCAGTGATGAAGTACAACCGCCAGTTGATGCAGGCGATCATGTGGGACCGCATCAACATCGCTGAAGTGGTCGGCGTGCAAGTGATCAGCCTCGATCAGGCGCCGGAAGGTTACGGCGAGTTCGATGCCGGCGTGCCGAAGAAGTTTGTGATTGATCCGCATAAGTTGTTCAGTGCGGCGTAGGGGTTACGGCAACGCAGAACGGCGACCTCAGGGTCGCCGTTTTGTTTGGTTTATAGCTCATGCAGGGCGGACTTGTGATGCCTGGAGGCCTTTCTGCCCTTGCTCAGCTATGAAGGAAACGGCTTGCCCTTCTTTCAGTGATTTAAAGCCATCACTTTCAATAGCTTTGAAATGTACAAAAAGATCGTCGCCTCCAACCTGAGGAGTAATGAAGCCGAAGCCCTTTTCATCGTTAAACCATTTAACCGTACCGTTTTCTCTTTGGCCTGTGATGCGCATGGTCGTGCTTCCTATTTCGCTTTGAATAATGGTTCACATCAGAACCGGGGATTGACGGTTATCTTGTCGCGAACCAATCGAACGTTGATTGCGTATTGCTGCCCTGTATCGCTTTTTATCACTTCATAACTGACCCTTCGTCCGGCCTTGATTTTTCCAATGATGGGGTCGTCCGGATCAACGCAAAAGATGATTGCTGTGGGTTGAGCAATCACTTCCTTTGCAGCGCCTTTGGACGGTCCCTTCACTGGCGCGATGATCGAGTCGTCGCGGTCTGACAATCGCTTCTCCATCGCAGCACCTCCCTCAGAATGATCCGCGGCAAACTTGTCTCGAATTCAAATCTAAACAACTTGAATTCAGCAGGTAACTGTCAGGTTTGACAGTTTTTAGAATCGTTTTGGAATAGCCTGAATCTCGATTTGGAATGACCGGAACATGCCGCCAGATCCCCGGTCAAACCGGCAGTTTCGTCGCCGTTGTCCGGTGGCAGCTTTTCCTCAAGAGGATGTCTGAATGAAGATTTCACGCGGTGTTGCCCTGGCATCGCTCCTGACTCTGGCCGCCGGGCCGGTGTTTGCCGGTTTCAGTTTGAACGACGTGGCCGGTGCGGTAGCGGGGATGCAGGGTGGTGACAAGGCGGCCGCTGCGGCGCCGACCTCGGAGACCGCTGGTTTGTTGAGTGCTCTGAGTGCGCTGGACGTCACGCCGGAGCAGGCTGTTGGCGGTACCAGCGCGATGCTTGGGCTGGCGAAGAATCAGTTGAGCAGCACCGACTATTCGCAACTGGCCAAGGAAGTGCCGGGCATCGATAAGCTGTCCGGTGGCAGCGGCAATCTGGCGGCGCTGGGCGCGTTGCTCGGTTCGTCCGGCAAGTCCGCTGGCCTTGAGAATGCGTTGGGCAATGTGAAAGACACCAACGACCTGAACAACGCGTTCAGCGCGCTGGGCATGGACAGCGGCATGATCGGCCAGTTTGCCCCGGTGTTGCTGCAATATCTCGGTCAGCAGGGCGTCGGTGGTTCGCTGTTGAGCAGCCTGGGCAGCATCTGGGGCACCGGCACTTGAGTCAGCGGCGCTCGCTGCGCAGCTCGGCGATGCGCTGATCCTTTTCGGTCCAGAGCTGGTTGACCCAGTTCTGGACACGCTGGCGAAACGCCGGATCCTTCTCGTAATCGCCCTGCCACAGCGTCGGGTCGAGTTCGCGGGTCCTGATGTCGATGATCACTCGCGGCACGTTGCCGCTGATCAAATCCCAGAAGCCCGGGATCTTCTCCTGCGGATACACCACCGTCACATCGAGCATCGCGTCGAGTTGTTCACCCATCGCCGCCAGCACGAACGCCACGCCGCCGGCCTTGGGTTTGAGCAGGTGGCTGAACGGTGATTCCTGCTGGGTGCTTTTCGCCAGGGTGTAGCGCGTGCCTTCCAGATAATTCACCACCGTCACCGGCTGGCGCTTGAACAGCTCACAGGCGGCCTTGGTGATTTCCAGATCCTTGCCCGCCAGTTCCGGGTTCTTCGCCAGAAAGGCTTTGGTGTAGCGCTTCATGAACGGGTAATCCAGCGCCCACCACGCCAGGCCGAGGAACGGCACCCAGATCAGCTCTTTCTTGAGGAAGAATTTGAAGAACGGCGTGCGCCGGTTGAGGGTCTGGATCAGCGCCGGAATATCGACCCACGATTGATGGTTGCTGACCACCAGATAGGAGGTGTCGCGGCGCAGATCGTCGCCGCCGCGAATGTCCCACTGCGTGGGAATGCACAGCCGGAAGATCAGCTTGTCGATCTCGGCCCAGGTCTCGGCGATCCACATCACCGCCCCCGATGCGTAATCCCGCCAGCGCCCGGGTGCGACCAGTTTGAGCAGGGCAAACACCATCAACGGCCCGATCAGGATCAGGGTGTTGAGCAACAGCAGCAGGGTGACGAAACAGCCGGTGAGCAGGCGGCGCATAAGCAACTCTATGAAGTGGCAGGGCGAGCCATGATAAGCAGCTTCGCGCGACAGGCCAAATCGGTGCTGACGAATGTTTCACTTTTCGCCGGGTATGCTTCGCTCAAGTGTTGCGTTGCCTGAGCTGGCCCCTTCGCGAGCAAGCCCGCTCCCACATTTTGAAATGCGTTCCCCCTGTGGGAGCGGGCTTGCCCGCGAAGGCGGCCTATGGCGAACGAATGACTTCGCTGGTGTCTAAAATCCCGCGCCTGCCGCCCTTAAATTTTTCCAAGGAAGCCCCTTACGTGAAATCCCTCCTTGCTCTGTTTGCCCTCGTCGCGCTGCCGGTCATGGCCGCCGAGCCGACGCTGTACGGTCGCTACGAATACATCGCGCTGCCGGAAATCGGCGGCGAAGTGCTCAAGGCCAAGATGGACACCGGCGCGCTGACCGCCTCGCTGTCGGCCAAGGACATCGAGACCTTCACCCGCGATGGCGAAGACTGGGTGCGTTTCCGCCTCGCCACCAAGGACGCCAGCAACAAGGTTTTCGAGCATAAGGTCGCGCGCATCAGCAAGATCAAAAGCCGCTCCGACGAGGACGATGAAGAGCGCGACAGCAGCGATGTCGCCAAGCGCCCGGTGGTCGATCTGGAACTGTGCCTGGGCAATGTCAAACGCACCGTCGAGGTCAACCTGACCGACCGCAGCCACTTCAACTACCCGCTGCTGATCGGCGCCAAGGCCTTGCGCGAGTTCGGCGCTGCGGTCAATCCGGCGCGGCGTTACACCGCCGACAAGCCTGACTGCTAAGTGGTCTGATTGACGTAACCCCGGGCTTGGGGCACCGTTCGCGCACTAACTGCCACGGGCTCGGACGCCATGCCGCACATCCTGATTGTCGAAGACGAAGCGGCGATTGCCGACACACTGATTTTTGCCTTGCAGGGCGAGGGGTTCAGCACCACGTGGCTGAACCTCGGCGCAGCGGCGCTGGAGCATCAGCGGCAAACTCCGGCCGACCTGATCATTCTCGATATCGGTCTGCCGGACATCAGTGGCTTCGAGACCTGCAAGCAATTGCGGCGCTTCACGGAAGTGCCGGTGCTGTTTCTCAGCGCCCGCGACGCCGAGATCGACCGCGTCGTGGGTCTTGAGATCGGCGCCGACGATTACGTGGTCAAGCCGTTCAGCCCGCGTGAAGTGGCCGCGCGGGTCAAAGCCATCCTCAAACGCATGGCGCCGCGCCCAATCCCGGAAGCAGGCTCAACGCTGTTTCGCATCGATGCCGAACGCGTGCAGATCAGCTATCGCGGCCAGCCGCTGAGCCTGACCCGCCATGAATTCCGCTTGTTGCAATGCCTGCTCGAACAACCCGAACGAGTGTTCAGCCGCGAGCAATTGCTCGATGCGCTGGGCGTAGCGGCGGATGCCGGTTACGAGCGCAGCATCGACAGCCACATCAAAAGCCTGCGCGCCAAGTTGCGCCTGGTGCGCGCCGAGGCCGAGCCGATCCAGACCCATCGCGGCCTCGGTTACAGCTACAGCCCGGGGCACAGCTGATGTCGCTGGGGCTGCGGATCTTTCTGGTGTACGTGCTGTTTGTCGGCCTGACCGGTTATTTCGTGCTCAACACGGTGATGGAGGAAATCCGCCCCGGCGTACGCCAGTCCACCGAAGAGACGTTGGTTGACACCGCCAACCTGATGGCAGAAATCCTGCGCGACGATTTCAAGGCCGGCACCCTCAGCGAGAACCGCTGGCCGCAACTGCTCCGTGCGTATGGCGAGCGTCAGCCGCAAGCGACCATCTGGGGCTTGCCGAAGAACCAGGTCAACCATCGCATTTACGTCACCGACGCCAAGGGCATCGTCGTGCTCGACTCCAGCGGCGTCGCAGTCGGCCAGGATTATTCGCGCTGGAACGACGTCTACCTGACCCTGCGCGGCGAGTACGGCGCGCGCTCCAGCCGCAGTGATCCTGACGATCCGAGCTCTTCAGTGATGCACGTCGGCGCGCCGATCCGCGACAACGGCAAGATCATCGGCGTGGTCACCGTGGCCAAGCCCAACAGTTCGCTGCAGCCCTACGTCGATCGCACCGAGCGGCGCTTGCTGTTTTACGGCGCCGGACTGATCGGCCTCGGCCTGCTCTTCGGCGCCTTGCTCTCATGGTGGCTCAGCCGCGCGCTGCACCGTTTGACCGGTTATGCCCAGGCGGTGAGCGAAGGCCGGCGCGTGGAAGTGCCGCACTATCGCGGCGGCGAACTGGAGCAACTGGCGACGGCGGTCGAGCAGATGCGCACGCAGCTCGAAGGCAAGGCCTACGTCGAGCGCTACGTGCACACCCTGACCCATGAATTGAAAAGTCCGCTGGCGGCGATCCGGGGCGCGGCGGAGTTGCTGCAAAGTGATATGCCGGCCGTCCAGCGTTTGCGCTTTGTCAGCAACATCGACAGCGAAAGCGCGCGAATGCAGCAGTTGATCGAGCGCCTGCTTGATCTGGCTCAGGTCGAGCAACGCCAAGGGCTGGAAGAACGGGTGGCAGTGCCGCTGGCGCTGTTGGTCGCAGAACTGCTCACGGCGCAGGCCGCGCGGATCGAGGGCAAACAACTGCGCGTCGAGCAAGCGATCGGCGAGGATCTGCTGTTGATTGGCGAGCCGTTTCTGCTGCGCCAGGCGTTGGGCAATCTGCTCGAGAACGCGCTGGATTTCACTCCGGCGCAGGGCTTGTTGCGCTTGCGTGCCGAGCGGGTTGGCGAGCAGGTCGAGTTCCGCCTGTTCAACCAGACCACACCGATTCCCGGTTACGCCTTGCCGCGTTTGACCGAACGCTTCTACTCGTTGCCGCGCCCGGACAGCGGACGCAAGAGCACCGGGCTGGGGCTGAACTTCGTTGAAGAAGTGGTCAAGTTGCATGGCGGGGTGATGCGCATTGGCAATGTCGAGGGCGGGGTTGAGGTGGTATTGCGCCTGCCTTGAGATCGAGTCGCTGCCTTCGCGAGCAGGCTCGCTCCCACAGGGGAATGCATTTTCCACACAATCTCCATAATTCGAACAAATTCCCACCACACCGCATCAGCAGACTTTTCCTATCCAAACAGGGAGAGTCCCATGAACAAGAATCTGACCATCAAGCTCGGCGCGATTGCCTTGCTGATCATGCTGTTATTGATCCCGTTGCTGATGATCGACGGCATCATCGATGAGCGTCAGCTACTGCGCGACGGTGTGCTCGAAGACATCGCGCGCAGTTCCAGTTACAGCCAGCAACTGACCGGGCCGGTGATGGTGGTGCCGTATCGCAAGGTGGTGCGCACCTGGAAGACCAACGAGAAAACCAACAAGCGCTACGAGGACATCAGCGAAGCGCGCGGGCGTTTGTACTTTCTGCCGGAGCGTTTTGAACTCGACGGCCAGGTGCAGACCGAACTGCGCAAACGCGGCATTTACGAGGCGCGGCTGTTCCACGCCGATAACCGTATCGACGGGCATTTTTCCCTGCCGGCACAGTTGGGCATCAAGGAAAATTATGCCGATTACCGATTCGACGCGCCGTACCTCGCCGTGGGTATCAGCGACATTCGCGGCATCGAAAACGCGCTGAAACTCGAGCTCGCCGGCCAGCAACTGGACTTCGTGCCCGGCAGCGAAGTGGCCTGGATCGGCGAGGGCGTACACGTGACCCTGCCGGCGCTCGACGCCAGCAAAGCCACGCAACTGACTTTCGGTTTCGACCTGCGCCTGCAAGGCACCGGCTCGCTGCGTGTGGTACCGGTAGGCAAGACCAGCAGCGTCAGCCTCGCCGCCAACTGGCCGCATCCCAGCTTCGTCGGCAACTTCCTGCCGGCCAAGCGCGAGATCAACGATCAGGGTTTCACCGCCGACTGGCAGACCTCGTTTTTCTCCACCAACCTGCAAGAGGCAATGGAGCGCTGCGTCGCTGGCGACTGTGACGCACTCAACGGCCGCAGCTTCGGCGTCAGCTTCATCGACCCGGTGGATCAGTACCTGAAGAGCGACCGGGCGATCAAATACGCGCTGCTGTTCATCGTCCTGACCTTCGCCGGTTTCTTCCTCTTCGAAGTGCTCAAGAGCCTGGCGGTGCACCCGGTGCAATATGCCCTGGTCGGTGTTGCGCTGGCGTTCTTTTACCTGCTGCTGTTGTCGCTGTCGGAACACATCGGTTTTGCGCTGGCGTATCTGTTGTCTGCGAGTGGCTGCGTGCTGTTGATCGGTTTCTATGTCAGCCACGTCCTGCGCAGCGCGCGGCACGGCTTGAGTTTCTCGGCCGGGCTGGCGGCGCTGTATGGCTTGCTGTACGGCTTGCTCAGCACCGAGGATTACGCGCTGCTGATGGGCTCGCTGATGCTGTTCGGTCTGCTCGGGGTGTTCATGGTGCTGACGCGCAAACTGGACTGGTACGGGATTGGTTTGAAGCCGGCCAGGCCGCTGGAGTTTGATGTGGAGGCGATGCAATGAGCCGGGTGGGATTGCGTGAAGATCAGCGGGAGCTGGAGGTTTTGGTGACGCTGATTTTTGCAGCGCTGCCATCGGAACCGAGGTGGTGCATTCGCGAGCAAGCCCGCTCCCACATTGGATTTTTGTTGCTGCACCCATGGCATGAACAACACAAATCAACTGTGGGAGCGGGCTTGCTCGCGAAAAGGCCGGAACAGGCGCCGCCGGCTTAAGGCTTGGGCATCGTAGCGATCATGGACGGTCGCTGACTCACCTCGAAATACCAGTTGGCCAATTGCGGATTGGCCGCGCGCCAGTCCATGTCCGGGAAGCGCAGATCCAGATAGCCCAGCGCGCAGGCCACGCTGATCGCCGCGACATCGAAGTGGCTGGTCAGCTCGGCAATTGCTTCGTTTTCCAGTACAGCGAGGGTGCGGCGGATCTTGTCGCGCTGGGCGTCGAGCCATTCGTCCCAGTGTTTTTCCACCGGGCGCAACACGGTTTCATAACGCACCATCACCGAGGCATCCATGATCCCGTCGGCCATCGACGCCAGGGTCAACCGCCGCCAGCGCGCCGCGCCTTCGCGGGGGATCAGCGGATTGCCGACATGCTGCTGGTCGAGGTACTCAAGGATGACGCGGCTGTCATGGATGACATTGCCGTCGGCCAGGCGCAGGGCGGGGATTTTGCTCAACGGGTTGTCGGCGATCAGCGCCGTGTTCGGGCTGACCGGGCTGAGCACACAGTCCTGCAGCGCGACACGATCCTGTTGACCGGTTTCGTGCAGCAGCACCATGACCTTGCGGACGAAGGGCGACAGGATGTTGTGGTACAGGGTCATGCTGGGGGCGGACATTGGCAGGGTCTCGATCAGGACAATGATCGGGCAGCATAGCCTGCTCAAGGCTGGCGCAGAACCCATGTGGGAGCGAGCCTGCTCGCGAAGGCGTCGTGACAGTCGACTCTGATGTTGAATGTCAGGGCGCTTTCGCGAGCAGGCTCGCTCCCACAAGGGATTTTTTCAGCTTCGCGGCAGAAAGCCTCTTATGGCCAGAAATGCGGGCACGCCAAGCCCGACCCAGCTCAACGCATCCCAGATTCCATCCCCCAGCAACGCCGCAAACAGCCCCGCCGCACTGAGGAGGGCGATCACGATCGGTGTACTGAAGACTTTCCAGAAACTCGACTGACGCGGTTTCATGCCGAGGCCTCCGCCGCTTCCAATACAGGCTTGGCCGCCTTGCGCCGCACTACCCAAAGGTAAACGCCACTGGCCAGCACGATGATCGTCAGCACATCCAGGGTCGCCCAGAGAATCTTCATCGGCATGCCGCCGTAGTCACCAAAATGCAGCGGTTGCGACATGCCCATGGCGTCCATGTACCACGGCCGTTCCGCCACGGCGGTGACCTGCAAGGTCGTGGCATCGATCAGCACCGGCGTCAGCAGGTGCGAGGTCAGGTGCGTGCCGCCCTTCATGAACACCGAATAATGGTGCTCGCTGGAAAAGCGCGTGCCGGGGAAGGCGATGAAATCCGGCTTCATCCCCGGTGCGACTTCCTCGGCGATGTCGAGCAGCCGCGTAGCCGGCGCCAGTTGGGTCAGCGGCGGCGCATCGCGATACGGCGCGATCAGCGTGGTCAACGCGTCGTTGCGCCAGGCGGCGATGAGCAGGTCGGCGCAGGCGCTGATCACCCCGGTCACGCCCACCACCAGGCACCAGGTCAGGGTCACGACGCCAATCAAATTGTGCAGATCGAGCCAGCGCAGCCGCGTGGATTTGTCCTGACGCACGGTGCCAAATTTCAAGCGGCGCATGAATGGCAGGTACAGCACCGTGCCGGAGATGATCGCCACGACAAACAACAGACCCATGAACGCCAGCAGCAGCTTGCCCGGCAGCCCGGCGAACATGTCGACGTGCAAGCGCAGGATGAACAGCATCAAGCCACCGTTCGCCGAAGGGGTTTCCAGCGCTTCGCCAGTGCGCGCATCGAGCATGAAGGTGTGCGAAGAGTTCGGCTCGGTGTCGGCCGTCTTGGCCATGATCGCGAAGGCCGCGTTCGGCTCTTCGTCGTCATAACCGAAGTACTGCATCACTTCGCCCGGGCGATGCTTCTGCGCGGCATCGACCAGTTGCTGCAGATTGAGTTGCGGCGTGTTGGCCGGCATCTCGCGCAGCTCCGGGGCGTTGCCCAGCAAGTGATCGATCTCGTGGCTGAAAATCAGCGGCAGACCGGTTAGTGCCAGCATCAGCAGAAACACCGTGCAGATCAGGCTGGTCCAGGTGTGGATGAACGACCAGCGGCGGATGGTTTTACTTTTCATTGCATGACCTTCAAAAACACCAAGGCCGCCCGGTACGGACGGCCTGGGAACAGGGCCTGTTTCAGCTCACTGGCTTACCACTTGTAAGTGGCGCTGGCGACGACACTGCGCTGGTCGCCGTAGTAGCAATAGAAGCTGTCGCAGGTGGAAATGTAGTCCTTGTCGAACAGGTTGGTCGCGTTCACCGCCAGCGATGCACCTTTGAGACTGTTGTCCAGACGGCCGAGATCATAATGCACGCTGGCGTCGAACACGGTGTAGGCGTCAGCCTTGCCCAGCCAGGTGTTGGCCTTGTCGCCGTAGGTGTTGCCGGTGTAGCGCACGCCGGCACCGATACCGAAACCGTCGAGCACGCCGGCGTGCCAGGTGTAGTCGGTCCACAGCGAGGCTTGTTGGTTGGGCATCAGCTGCAGGCGGTTGCCCTTGTCGACGCCTTTCTGCACTTCGGACTTGGCCAGGGTGTAGGCGGCGATGACTTTGAGGTTGTCGGTCACATCCGACACGGCTTCGAGTTCCAGGCCTTTAACCTTCACTTCGCCGGTCTGGCTGGTCACCGAGACGTTGTTGACGAAGGTGTTCACCGCGACGTTCTTCTGGGTCAGGTCATACACGGCGGCGGTCAGCAGGGTCTTGCTGCCCGGCGGCTGGTATTTGATACCCAGCTCCCACTGCTTGCCTTCGGTTGGCTTGAGCGAACCGGTCGAGGTGACATCGGCGCCAGTGGTCGGCTGGAACGACTCGGCGTAGGACAGATACGGCACGAAGCCGTTATCGAAGACGTAGCTGAGCGCCGCGTTGCCGCTGAATTTCTTGTCGCGCTGGGTATTGGTGGCATCGCCCTTGTTGAAGAATTCAGTGCTGGTGTGGACCCAGTCTTCACGGCCGCCGAGGGTCAGGCGCCACTGGTCGAGAGCCATCTGATCCTGCACGTAGAGACCGGTCTGGTAGGTCTTCTGGTTGTAGTCGTAAAACGCGGTGGAGCGTGCTGGACGTACGATCGGCTGGCCGTAGATCGGGTTGATGACGTTGGTTTGCAGACCATCGCCAAAAATCGAGGTGTAGTTGGTGTTGCTGCGCTGGTGATCCAGACCCAGCAGCAAGGTGTGGCGAATCTCACCCGTGGCGAAGTCGGCCTGGAAGTTGTTGTCCACGGCGAACTGGCTGATGTCTTCATCGACGCTGGTGCTGGTGCGGCCGACGTTGCCCTCTGCATCCACGGTGGTGAACGGGTAGGAACCGGGTGTCAGCGACTGGAACGACAGGTCCGACTTGGTGTAGCGCAGGTTCTGTTTGAACTGCCAGACATCGTTCAACCGATGTTCGAAGGCATAACCCAACGCGTAGTAGGTGCGGTCGTAGTATTCCCAATCCGGATCGCCGAGATTCTTGTGATGGGAAATATCACCGAGCGGCGATTTGATTTTGGTGCCCTGAATGGGCAGAAACTGGCTGGTGATGCCGGTGTCGTCGCGGGTGAACTGGCTGAGCAGAGTGAGTTTGGTGTCGTCATCGATGTTCCAAGTCAGGCTCGGCGCGATGTTGTAGCGCTTGTTGTCGACGTGGTCGACCTGGGTGCCGCTGTCGCGCACCACGCCGCTGAGGCCATAGAGAAACTGCCCGGCGTCATCGATCTTGCCGGTGCTGGCGAAGTTGATCTGTCGGTGGTTGTCGCTGCCGTATTGCAGCTGGATTTCGCTGCTGGCTTCAGCGCTCGGGCGGCGGCTGACCATGTCGAGCAAACCGCCCGGCGGGGTCTGGCCGTACACCGACGAGGCCGGGCCACGCAGCAGCGCGAGGCGGTCGAGGTTCCAGGTTTCCTGTTTCGGGTTGGCGTACACGCCTTTGGGCAGCGGCAGGCCATCGAGGAACTGGGTCGGTTCGAAACCGCGCACGCGCAGCCAGTCGGCGCGGGTGTCGCTGCCGTAGCTGCTGGCGGTGATGCCCGGCATGTAGCGCACCGCGTCGTCGAGGCTGTGCACGCTGCGGTCATCCATCTGCTGACGGGTGGCCACCGAGATCGAACGCGGTGCTTCGACCAGGGCGGTGTCGGTCTTGGTGCCGACGGCGGTGCGGGTCGCGGTGTAGCCTTCGACCGGGCCCCAGGCGCTTTCGAAGTTTTCCACACCGATGACTGCGGTTTCCGGCAGGGCCAGCGTGCCTTCCGGCACGGCCACCAGGGTGTAAGTGCCGGCGCTGCTCTGTTCCAGTTGCAGACCGGTACCGCGCAAGGCCGCGCGCAGGGCACCGGCGGCATCGTATTGGCCGTTGACCGGTGCCGAGGTCTTGCCGGCGGCCAGCGCAGGATTGAGCGACAGGGCGAGGCCGCCCTGACTGGCGATCTGGTTCAGGGTGGTCGACAGCGGCGCCGCCGGCAGGTTGTAGGCGCGCACGCTGGACGCTTGCTCGGCGGCGAGCAACGGACTGCTGATCAGCGGCGTGCCGAAAGCGATGGCAAAAGCCAGCAGACTGGGGCGCAACAAGGTGTCTGGCGAACGGGACATACGGCGGCTCCTGAATGGAAATATTTCTCAATTGCCTGTGTGCCGGATGAAAATCAAAAAGTGATAGGGCTGGGTGGAAATTTTTTTTGCAGGAAATGGTTGTGCGGCTGATGGCGCCTTCGCGAGCAGGCTCGCTCCCACAAGTGATCGCATTCCGATGTGGGAGCGAGCCTGCTCGCGAAGGCGATTTTCCTGCTGGCGCATTACTCGGGTTTGGTCTGAGCCTTCGCCACGGTGACCCAATACGGCGTGTGCCGCTCGATCTGCACCGGCAAGGTCGGCAGCAATGCGCTCAGGGCCTTGTCGGTGTCGTGCAATGGAAAGCTGCCGGTAATGCGCAGATCGGCCACATCCGGCGCCACGCCGAGATGCCCGCGGCGATAGCGCCCCAATTCATGCACCAGATCGCCCAGCCGTGCGTTGTCCACCACCAGCATGCCGCGCGTCCAGGCATCGGCGCCGGGGGTGAGGGCGGCAATCGAGCCCAACCCGTCACTGCGCAGCAACACCTGCTGGCCTTCGCGCAGAATCTGTTCTTGCGGGTTGGCTTGGGCATGCGCCGCCACCGCTGACTGCAACACGCTCAGGCGCGTGCCGTCGTCCTCGCGCTTGACCAGAAACCGCGTGCCCAGCGCACGCATGCTGCCTTCGCGGGTTTCGACGATAAACGGCCGCGCATCACCATGCCCGGTCTCGATGAGGATTTCGCCTTCCTGCAGCACGATCAAGCGGCGCTTGTCATCGAAGCGTACGTCGACCGCGCTGTGGGTGTTGAGGTTGAGCAGAGTGCCGTCGGACAGGCGCAGGGTGCGCTGTTCACCGGTGGCGGTACGCTGATCGGCAAGCCAGTAATCCAGCGGCAGATAGCGCTCACTGACAAACAGCCCCAGCCCGACGACCATCACTACACTGGCCAGCCCGCTGCCGAGTTTGCGCACGCGCCGGCGAATACCTTCGCGTGATTGCAGCAACGCATTGCGCGCCGGGCCCTTGGCGACGCTGAAACGCTGATCGAGCATGCCCAGCTGGCGCCAGGCGCGAGCATGTTCTTCATGCGCCGCATGCCATTTGGCGAACTCCTCGCGTTCCAGCGCGGTGCTCGAATCGAGAGTCAATTGCCAGGCAATCGCCGCGTCCAGCACGTGCGCCGGCACCGGGCGCGAACTGGCCGCGGTCATGTCGGTTCACCGTAAAGGGCGATGTAGCACTGACGCAGACCTTGCGCCAGATACTGACGCACGCGCGGCACCGAGACGCCGAGTTTGCCGGCGATCTCGGCGTGGCTGAGGCCGTCGAGGCGGTTATACAGAAACGCTGCGCGGGCCTTGGTCGACAGTTTGCCGAGCAGGCGATCGATGGCTTTGAGGTCGTCGAGGATCATTTGCTGTTCTTCCACCGACGGCTGCTCGTCTTCGGGGATCAGCATCAGTTCGGTGAGGTAGGCCTGTTCCAGCGCCGCGCGGCGGAAGTAGTCGAACAACAGGCCCTTGGCGATCGCCACCAGAAACGCCCGGGGTTCGCGCGGCGTCAGCAGTTCGTCGCGGTTGAGCAGGCGCACGAAGGTGTCCTGGCTCAAGTCCTCGGCGCGCTGTGGACACGCCACATTGCGCCGCAACCACGCCAGCAGCCAACCGCGATGGTCGCGATACATCGCACCGACGAGCTCACTGTGGGGGTTGGGCACTGATGACACCGGACATCACCGATTGGGAAATGTTAACTAACGAGAATAGTTCGCGATTCTGGCAGAGGTGGGAATGGTTAGCAATTGGCCACTGGTCAGGTGATCTGAAGCAACGCGTTGCGTTGTGGGAGCGAGCCTGCTCGCGAAGGCGGCTGGGGAGGTGCCGAAAATCTAGAAGGACGGCGCCTGCTGCCGCCGCTTCCACTGGCTCAACCGCTGCTGCAGATTCAACGGACTGTAAATCTGCTGCGCCCGCGCCCGGCTGAACAGAATCAGTGCGAGTTCCGCCGTGGCCAGCGCATCGGCACTGGCGTTATGCCGTTCGAACACTTCAAGCCGGAACCACTCGATCCACTCATCCAGCCCCGCCTCGCGAATCTGCGCCTGCGGACATAACAGCGGCGCAATGTCCGCCACATCCAGAAATACATGCTGCAGCTTGTGCCCCAGATGTTCCTTCAGCGCGCGCCCGAGCATGTGCTGATCGAACGGCGCATGAAACGCCAGCACCGGGCTGTCGCCGATGAACTCCAGCAGCTCCAGCAACGCTTCTGCCGGGTCGCTGCCTGCGGCAATCGCATTCGGCCCCAAGCCATGAATCAGCACGCTGGGGCTGAGCTTCAATTCGCGGCATTGCAAGGTGCGTTCGAACTGCTGACGGAAATCGATCGCGCCGTCCTCGATCACCACCGCGCCGATCGACAGGACCCGATCCTTGCTCATATTCAGGCCGGTGGTTTCCAGGTCCAGCACCACCCAGCGCTGCTCGCGCAGGCTGCATTCGTTCAGCTCGGCATGCGCCGGCAGCTTTGCCAGCCGCTGCTGTAGATCCGCCGACACCACGGGACTGGCCGGGCGCAACCAGGAAAACAGGCTCATAGCTGATACCGCAAGGTCAGGCTGCTTTGCAGGCGCTGCGCCTGGCGCAGGGATTCGCGCAGGATGCGCCGATCGAGGTGATTGAGGCTGTCGGGATCGACGCGGTTGGAATATGGCTGGTTCTCCCGGGTCTGCAGCTGATGCTGCTGCATGCGCGTTTGTTGAATGAAGTGATAGGCCTCTTCATACGCCGCGCCGTCGAGCGGCTCGATGACCTCTTTATCGACCAGTTGGCGAAAGCGTTCGAGGGTGTTGTTGGCGTCAATGCCGTTGGCCAGCGCCAGCAGACGGGCACCGTCGACGAACGGCGTCAGACCCTGAATTTTCAGATCCAGCGTGGCCTTCTCACCGTTCTTGCGTGCCAGCACGAACTCACGAAAGCGCCCAACGGGAGGGCGATTGCGCAGCGCGTTCTCGGCCAGCATGCGCTGGAACAGACGGTTGTCGGCGACCTGATCGAGAATGCTCCGGCGCAATTGCTCGCAGCCTTGCTCATCGCCCCAGACCACGCGCAGGTCGAAATAAATGCTCGAGCCCAGCAGGTTCTCCGGCGTGGCTTCGCGGATGAACGCCGCAAAGCGCCGCGCCCATTCGGCCCGCGACAGACACAGCTCGGGGTTGCCGGCCATGATGTTGCCCTTGCACAGAGTGAAACCGCACTGCGCCAGGCTCTGGTTGATCTGCTGGGCGATCGGCAGCAGGTTGCCGCGGATCTCCGCTGCGTGCGCGGCATCGCGCGCGTCGAAGAGAATGCCGTTGTCCTGATCGGTGTGCAGCGTCTGTTCGCGCCGGCCCTCGCTGCCGAAACACAGCCAACTGAACGGCACGCCCGGGTCGCCTTTTTCCGCCAGGGTCAGTTCGATCACCCGACACACCGTGTGATCGTTGAGCAGGGTGATGATGTGGGTGATCTGCGTCGACGACGCGCCGTGGGCGAGCATGCGCTCGACCAGTTGGCCGATCTCGCCGCGCAAGATCACCAGTTGTTCGACCCGTTGCGCGCTGCGAATCGTCCGCGCGAGGTGCACCAGATCGACCCGTTGCAGGGAGAACAGGTCACGCTCGGACACCACGCCGCACAAGCGCTGATCCTTGACCAGGCAGACGTGAGCAATGTGCCGCTCGGTCATGGCGATCGCCGCATCGAAGGCACTGTGATCCGGCGACAGATAAAACGGTGATCGAGTCATGTGCTGTTCGATGGCGTCGCTGAAATCACCGACACCTTCGGCGACCACATGGCGCAAATCGCGCAGGGTGAAAATCCCCAGCGGCGCCTTGTGCTCATCCACTGCGACGATGCTGCCGACCTGTTGCTCGTGCATCAGCTTCACCGCTTCACGTAGCGGCGTCTCGGCGCTGCAGGTCACCGGATGACGCATCGCGAGTTCACCGAGACGGGTGTTCAGCGAGTATTGAGTGCCGAGGGTCTCCACGGCTTTTTGCTGGACTTGCTGGTTGACCTGATCGAGCAGGCTGCTCACCCCACGCAAGGCGAAATCGCGGAAGGCGCTGGAGAGTGCGAACAGTTTGATGAACGCCAGTTTGTTCAGTTGCAGGCAGAAGGTGTCTTCGCCCGCCAGGTGCTCGGTGCGTGTGGCGCGTTCACCGAGCAGCGCGGCCAGCGGAAAGCATTCGCCGGTGGTGATTTCGAAGGTGGTCTCGGTGCCGGGTTTGGTGATGTGCTGGCGTTCGCCGACCACCCGACCCTGTTTGACGATATGAAAGTGTTCCACCGGGCCGTCGGCCGGTTTGATGATGCTCTCGCCCTGGGCAAAAAAACGCAGCTGACATTGCTCCACCAGATAGGCGAGGTGGGCGTGTTCCATCTGATTGAAGGGCGGGAAGCGCTGGAGGAATTGCAGGGTGCCCTGAATGTTCTGCAACACCGCGGTTTTCCCTGCCTGGGTGAAGGCGTCCGCTTTGCTCATAACCATTACCGCAGTCTTTTTCGAATTGTTGTGGTCGGATCGTTGCGGCCATGGTCGACCCCGGCGGGCAGAGTGCCCATTGGACGTAAGTCTAGGTTTAGCCACCATTGGCCGATTTTCGGAAATAACCTACACAAAAGCTCGGAAAAGCTTGCGCTAGCCACTTGGAAAAAATTCCGACGAAGTGCACATTGAAGCGCTGTCCGGCGATGTCTGACGACTTGCCAGGGATTGTTTGAACATTTAGAGAACGCCATGTCCGACCACGATATTTTGAGCGACGCCGAGCGGGAAGCGCTCAGCGCAGTAATGCTCGAACCTGATCTGCCGCCGCAGCGTGTCCTGATCGTCGACGACGACAAGGACGCCCGCGAGCTGTTGTCGGAGATTCTCGCGCTGGACGGCATTCGCTGCATGACCGCAGCCAGCGGTGAAACCGCGCTGAAAATGCTCGATGAAAAGCCTTCGATCGGTCTGGTGATTACCGACCTGCGCATGGGCAATGTCGACGGCCTCGAGCTGATTCGCCAGGTGCGTGAATCGGTACGGGCAGCGATGCCGATCATCATCGTCTCCGGCGATGCCGACGTGAAAGACGCGATCGAAGCGATGCATTTGAGCGTGGTGGACTTTCTGCTCAAGCCGATTGATACGGGCAAGTTGCTTGAGTTGGTGAAACACGAATTGGGCATAGAACCTTAAGACATATTTCGTCGCCCAGCAGATGATCGTTCCCACGCAGAGCGTGGGAACGATCAAAGAATTCAATCCACCTCAAAAACAAAAAGGCCCTGATCTCTCGATCAGGGCCTTTTTCATTCCAACCACCAACTCAAGTCAAAGACCATTCTTGGCCTTGAACTCACGACGACGACGGTGCAGCACCGGCTCGGTGTAGCCGTTCGGTTGCTTGGTGCCTTCGATCACCAGTTCGACCGCCGCCTGGAAGGCGATGTTGCTGTCGAAGTCCGGTGCCAGCGGGCGATACAGCGGGTCGTTGGCGTTCTGGCGGTCGACCACCGGCGCCATGCGCTTGAGGCTTTCCATCACTTGTTCCTCGGTGACGATCCCGTGGCGCAGCCAGTTGGCGATGTGCTGGCTGGAGATACGCAGCGTCGCACGGTCTTCCATCAGGCCGACGTCATTGATGTCCGGCACTTTCGAGCAACCGACACCCTGGTCGATCCAGCGCACCACGTAACCGAGAATGCCCTGGGCGTTGTTGTCCAGTTCGTTCTTGATCTGCTCTGGTGTCCAGCTCGGGTTGACCGCCAGCGGGATGGTCAGGATGTCGTCCACCGAGGCGCGTGCACGTTTGGCCAGCTCAGCCTGACGCGCAAACACATCAACCTTGTGGTAGTGCAACGCGTGCAGCGCAGCCGCGGTTGGCGACGGTACCCACGCGGTGTTGGCGCCGGCCAGTGGGTGAGCGATTTTCTGCTCGAGCATCGCGGCCATCAGATCCGGCATCGCCCACATGCCTTTGCCGATTTGCGCACGACCCTGCAGGCCGGTGCTCAGACCGATATCGACGTTCCAGTTTTCGTAGGCACCGATCCACTTCTCGGCCTTCATGTCAGCCTTGCGCACTACCGGGCCGGCTTCCATGGAGGTGTGGATTTCGTCGCCGGTGCGGTCGAGGAAACCGGTGTTGATGAACACCACACGCTCGCTGGCCGCCTTGATGCAGGCCTTGAGGTTGACCGTGGTGCGGCGCTCCTCGTCCATGATCCCGACTTTCAGGGTGTTGCGCGGCAGGCGCAGGACGTCTTCGATGCGCCCGAACAGCTCGTTGGTGAACGCCGCTTCTTCCGGGCCGTGCATCTTCGGTTTGACGATGTACACCGAACCGGTGCGGGTGTTGCGGCGCGACGTATTGCCGTTGAGGTTGTGCATCGCCGCCAGGCACGTGACCAGACCGTCGAGGATGCCTTCCGGCACTTCGTTGCCTTGGCTGTCGAGGATCGCATCGATGGTCATCAGATGGCCGACGTTGCGCACGAACAACAGCGAACGGCCGTGCAGAGTCACTTCACCGCCATTGGGCGCGGTGTAGGTGCGATCCGGGTTCATGGTGCGGGTGAAGGTCTGGCCGCCCTTGGACACGGATTCCGCCAGGTCGCCCTTCATCAGGCCGAGCCAGTTGCGGTAGATCACCACTTTGTCGTCGGCATCGACGGCGGCCACGGAGTCTTCGCAGTCCATGATCGTGGTCAGCGCCGCTTCCATGAGAATGTCTTTGACGCCGGCGGCGTCGGTCTGGCCGACCGGGGTGCTGGCGTCGATCTGGATTTCGAAGTGCAGGCCGTTGTGCTTGAGCAGCACCGCGATCGGTGCGTTGGCGTCGCCCTGGAAGCCGATCAACTGGGCGTCATCGCGAAGGCCACTGTTGCTGCCGCCCTTGAGCGTCACGACCAGTTTGCCGTCAGCGATCTTGTAGCCGGTCGAGTCGACGTGGGAGCCCGCTGCCAGTGGCGCGGCTTCGTCGAGGAAAGCACGGGCGAAGGCGATGACTTTGTCACCACGCACCTTGTTGTAGCCTTTGCCTTTTTCCGCGCCGCCCTCTTCGCTGATCGCGTCGGTGCCGTAGAGAGCGTCGTACAGCGAACCCCAGCGGGCGTTCGAAGCATTGAGCGCGAAGCGCGCGTTCATCACCGGAACGACCAGTTGCGGGCCGGCGGTGCGGGCGATTTCATCGTCGACGTTTTGTGTCGTCGCCTGGAAATCAGCCGCTTCTGGCAGCAGATAACCGATCTCTTGCAGGAAAGCTTTGTAGGCCACGGCATCGTGGGCCTGGCCGGCATGCTGCTGATGCCAGGCATCGATGCGCGCCTGGAAGTCATCGCGTTTGGCGAGTAGGGCTTTGTTCTTCGGCGCCAGGTCGTGAATGACCTTGTCGGCACCTTCCCAGAATTGTTCGGCGGTGAGGCCGGTACCGGGAATGGCTTCGTTGTTCACGAAGTCGAACAGGACTTTGGCGACCTGCAGGCCACCGACTTGAACGTGTTCAGTCATTGCTTGCCTCACTCTGCTCAGCTATTTCGCTTTTCAGCTCGTCAATTTAACAATGAAGCTTCCGGCCATTTAAACCACAAACCTGCGGACCAGTACATGCCATTGCTGGCGGCTGGGCTAGGACCAATCAACGGCTTGGAGGCCTTGCTGACGGGGCTTTCAGGGTTGCGAAGGGCCTTGGGCAGACATCGATCCAGCGTTATGTAGTGCGCGCTGCGGCATACTACATGATGAGTTGCGCTTGTGAAAATCAGACTAATTACGTCGTTCTGCGACCTCATGACGCATTGCGGTCACGTCGCGGAACGGGATGTTCTCAAAAAAGCATTGGATTGTTCCAGCTAAATATCGAAAGTTGTACACATAAATGCTGTTTGGCTGCTATGGCGCAGTTTGGCGTCTCCACCTTTGCGATGAGCGAATCTGTGGCGAGGGGATTTATCCCCGTTGGGTGGCGAAGCCGCCCCCTGCGGTCCGGCTGGCAGACCCAGTTGGCAGGACTCACGACTGCTGCGCAGCCGGACGGGGATAAATCCCCTCGCCACAGGTCATCATCTGCCAGCACTGGGTCAGGCTGAATCAAGCCGCTTGCCTATACTTGCCCTTCGATAACAAAAGTCATGACAAGAGGGCTGCGCCATGGATCATCTCGTACTCACCGTTTTTGCCCCGGACAAGCCCGGGCAGGTCGAGCGCATCGCCCAATGCATTGCCGAGCACGGCGGCAACTGGCTGGAAAGCCGCATGTCACGCATGGCCGGGCAGTTCGCCGGGATTCTGCGCGTGGGCGTGCCGGCGGAGGCTTACGATGAACTGGTCGATGCCCTGCAAGCACTCACGGCCCATGGCATCCGCGTATTGATTGCCGAAAGCGGCGTCGAGCAGTCCTGCACGTGGAAACCGATCGCCATGGAACTGGTCGGCAATGACCGACCGGGTATTGTCCGCGATATCACTCGGCTGTTGAGCGAGCAGGGCGTAAACCTTGAGCGACTGGTAACTGAAGTGCGCCCGGCGCCAATGAGCAGCGAGCCGCTGTTTCACGCCGAGGCGATTCTGGCGGTGCCGCTGACCTTGTCGCTCGACGTTCTGCAGGCGCGCCTGGAAACCCTGGCCGATGATCTGATGGTCGAGCTGGTGTTGCGCACAGAGGTTTAAGCGCAAACAGGGTTATTCAGGTTTAACGTGCACCTGCCTGTGGATAACCTGTAGAGACGGGCCGCCACGCCACGCCGGCCGTGGCTTTGCGCCGGTTGATCAAAAAACCGCCAACATTCAGTGACTTGCGCACAAACGGCGGGGATCACGCTGTGGATAAGCTTGGGAAGGAACGATGCAGGCCACGAGAACCGTGGCCTGCAGAGGTTTGTGCGTTTTTTGATCAGGCGCGCCGGCGCAAACTTATCCACGCATCAATGCTATAGACCGCCAGACCGGCCCAGATAAACATGAACGCTACCAGCGTGCTGGACGACAAATGCTCACCAAACAGCAGCACGGCTTGCAGCAACACCAGCGTCGGCGCGATGTATTGCAGGAAGCCGATGGTGGTGTAGGGCAGATGGCGGGTGGCGGCGTTGAAACACACCAGCGGCACCAGCGTCACCGGCCCGGCAGCCACCAGCCACCAGGCTTCGGAGGTGGTCCAGAAGGCCGGCTGCACACTCGTCGCAGTCTGATTGAACAGCAACCACGCAATCGCGATCGGCACCAGCATCCAGGTTTCCACCACCAGCCCCGGCAGCGCCTTGACCGGCGCCTGCTTGCGGATCAGACCATAGAAACCGAAGGTCAGCGCCAGCGCCAGCGACACCCACGGCAGACTGCCGACCTGCCACACCTGCTGCGCTACGCCGATGGCCGCGAGACCGACCGCAACCCACTGCATGCGCCGCAGCCGCTCGCCAAGGATCACCATGCCCAACAGCACGTTGACCAGCGGATTGATGTAGTAACCCAGACTTGCCTCGAGCATGCGGCCGTTGTTCACCGACCACACGTAGGTCAGCCAGTTGGCCGCGATCAGCGTGCCGCTCAAGGCAAGAATCGCCAGGCGCTTGGGATTGTCGAGCAACTCGCGCAGCCAGCCCGGGTGTTTCCACACCATCAGCAGCAACGCACCGAACAGCGCCGACCACAGCACCCGATGGATGATGATCTCGACGGCCGGGACTTCGGCGATGGCTTTGAAATAGATCGGGAACAGGCCCCAGATGATGTAGGCGCTCAGGCCCAGAATGTACCCGCGACGCGGGTTGGCGGCTTGCATGCAGAATCCTTGCTCAGGCAGCTGACAAAGGAGGGATTGTAAGGAGATTTGTCTGCGAATGTCGCAGACCAATGTTCATGGAATTGTGAACACCGAATGTGGGAGGGGGCTTGCTCCCGAAGGCGGTGTATCAGCCAACATCAATGTTGAATGCCAATCCGCTTTCGGGAGCAAGCCCCCTCCCACATTAACCAAGCGTAGAATCAGAACAGTTTCAGCGGTTCTTCATTCAGTGCCGCCAGTTGCTCACGTAACGCCAGCACCTGATCGCCCCAGTAACGCTCGGTGCCGAACCACGGAAAGCTGTGCGGGAACGCCGGGTCGTCCCAGCGCCTTGCCAGCCAGGCGCTGTAATGCATCAGGCGCAGGGCGCGCAGCGGTTCGATCAGCGCCAGCTCACGCGGGTCGAAATCGTGGAATTCGTTATAGCCGTCCATCAACTCTGACAACTGCCCCAGACACTCCTGGCGATCGCCGGCGAGCATCATCCAGATGTCCTGCACCGCCGGGCCCATGCGGCAGTCGTCGAGGTCGACGATGTGGAACATCTCGTCGCGGCACATCATGTTGCCGGGGTGGCAGTCGCCGTGCATGCGGATGTTCTGGTGCGGCGTGGCGGCGTAGACATCTTCGACGCGTTTGAGCAGGTCGCGGGCAACCGACTCGTAAGCTGGCAGCAGGCTCTTGGGAATGAAGTTGCCTTCGAGCAAAGTGTTCAGCGAGGCATGGCCGAAGTTCTGCACGGCGAGGGCTTCGCGGTGCTCGAACGGCTTGGTGCCGCCCACCGCATGCATGCGCCCGAGCAACTGGCCGAGGCGATACAGTTGATCAAGATTGCCCGGCTCCGGCGCGCGCCCGCCCCGGCGCGGGAACAGGGTGAAGCGAAAACCGGCGTGCTCATGCAGGGTTTCGCCGTTGTGGATCAGCGGCGCTACCACCGGGATGTCGATGTCGGCCAGTTCGAAGGTGAACTGGTGCTCTTCGAGAATGGCCTCGTTGGTCCAGCGCTGCGGACGATAGAACTTGGCAATCAGCGGCTCGGAGTCTTCGATACCGACCTGATACACACGGTTTTCGTAGCTGTTGAGCGCCAGAATGCGCGCGTCGCTGAGGAAACCGATGCTTTCAACAGCATCCAGGACGAGATCGGGGGTGAGGGTTTCAAACGGGTGGGCCATGCTGACTCCTGCGCGCAGCAGGCTGCTGCGTCCGGCTCGGCATGGTAGCGCAGACTGTAGCGGTTGAGGGTTTTGCCTTGGAAACGGGTTGCCTGTAAGGGCCTCTTCGGGAGCAAGCCCCCTCCCACAATGGATCTGCAGTGTGCTGATCTCATTCACACAGGCGATCAAATGTGGGAGCGAGCCTGCTCGCGAAAGCGGATTATCAGGCGCCGACGATTCCACCATCCTCGCGAGTAATCGCCATCACCGACGACCGCGGCTTGCCGTTGGGCAGGTGCTCGGGGAAGGTCGAACCGCCGTTTTCGCCCGGATGCTGAATCCCGACAAACAGGGTTTTCTGATCCGGCGAGAAGCTGATCCCGGTCACTTCGCAACCCACCGGCCCGACCATGAAACGGCGAATCTCACCGGTCGCAGGATCGGCGCAGAGCATCTGGTTGTTGCCCATCCCGGCGAAGTCGCCAGCGTTGCTCGAGTCACCATCGGTGAGAATCCACAGGCGCCCGGCCTTGTCGAAACCCAGACCGTCGGGGCTGTTGAACATGTTCTGCGGCGTGATGTTCGATGAGCCACCCTTCGGCGTCCCGGCATGTACGCTCGGATTGCCCGCGACCACGAACAGATCCCAGGCAAACGTCTTCGAAGCGTGATCGTTGCGGTCGGTGCGCCAGCGCAGAATCTGCCCGTAAACGTTCTTCTCGCGCGGGTTTGGACCGCCCACCGGTTGCCCGTCTTCACCGCGCTTGGCGTTGTTGGTCAGGGTGCAATAAACCTGGCCGTCCTTGGGGCTGACGACGATCCACTCCGGGCGGTCCATGCGTGTTGCGCCAACCACGCTGGCGGCAAGGCGCGCGTGGATCAGCACTTCAGCCTGATCGGCAAATCCGCTGCTGGCGTCGATGCCGTTCTTGCCGTGGGTCAGTTCGATCCACTGGCCCTGGCCTTTCGGGTGATCAGGGTTGCCGTCGCCGGCATCGAATTTGGCTACATACAAAGTGCCGTGATCGAGGATGTCGCGGTTGGCTTTCTGATTGCGATGGTTGATGCGGTCGCGGCTGACGAATTTGTAGATGAACTCACCGCGTTCGTCGTCGCCCATGTACACCACAGCGCGACCATCGTCGGTCTCGGCCAGTGCGGCGTTTTCATGCTTGAAGCGGCCCAGCGCGGTGCGTTTGACCGGAGTCGATTGCGGATCGAACGGATCGATCTCGACCACCCAGCCGTGACGGTTGAGCTCGTTGGGGTTCTTGGCCATGTCGAAGCGCGGGTCGTGCGGGTGCCAGTTGATGTCTTTGCTGCTGGCGACAACGCCGTAGCGCTTTTGCGCGGCATCGAACTGCTGCTGGGCGTTGCTGCTGCCGAAGCAGTCGGTGAAGTTTTCTTCGCAGGTCAGATAAGTGCCCCACGGCGTCTTGCCGTTGGCGCAGTTCTGGAACGTGCCGAGGACTTTTTTGCCGTGCTTGTCAGCGGCGGTTTTCATCAGATCGTGGCCGCGGGCCGGACCGCTGATGCGCAGCGGCGAGTTACCGTGAATCCGACGGTTGTAGCGCGAGCCTTGGACGAATTGCCACTGGCCGTTCTTGCGCTGCACTTCGATCACCGACACGCCTTCGCAGGCCAATGCCTTGCGCACGTCTTCAGCCGACTGCGGCATGCCGCCATGCGGATATAGATAGCGATAGTTGGTGTATTCGTTGTTGATCGCCATCAGCGCGCGGTTCTTGTCGTCCGGGAAGGCGAACAGGCTCATGCCGTCGTTGTTGTCGCCGAACTGCACTTCCTGTGCGGCAGCGGTGCCGTTACCGCTCGGATCGAAGGCCGGGCCGTTCTTGTGCAGCGGCTGGCCCCAACTGATCAGCACCGAAGACTTGTAGCCCTTGGGCAGGGTGATGGCGTCGGTGGTCGCCGCCGGGATGCTCTCGAAACCGAGCAGGCGGCTGTTGCCGGCGCTGACGCTGGCGGCCATGACGCTGCGGCTCAGCAGGTTGCCGCCGAGGAACATCGCCGCGCCGCACAAGGCACCGGCGCTGATGAAACCGCGACGGCTGAGGCCGACCATTTTTTCCAGATCAGTGGATTGGTTTTCTTCTAATAGGCTCACATCAGGCTCCCTGCTTGGTTATGGGCAACACCTTAATGCGGGTCGATGACGCTTTTGTGGCAAGGGCCGATCAGAGCGGCGTGCCGATCAGCACGTTGGAGGGCGCGCATTGCACTTGCACCGCAGACCCCACGGCGAGTTGCTGGCGGCGCAAGTGCAGCGGTTCGGCCAAGGCGCAGAGGGTGTGGCCGTTAGGCAGGGAAATACGCACTTCGCTGGGGCCGTCCTCGGCATCAAGAATCGCTTCGATAGTGCCGCGCAGGACATTGTGTCCGGGCGTGGCCGGCTGATCGGCGCCGAGCAGTTCAAGCCAGCCGGCCTTGATCAGCGCCATCACTTCGGTACCGATCTGCAATTCCAGATGCACGGTGCTGTCGTGGGTGATCTGTGCCTCCAGAGCAATGCCCTCGGCGAGTTCGAGGCGGATCAGATCGTTGCGCCCTTGCGCCTGAATCGCCGCAACCGTGCCATGCAGTTGGTTGCGCGCGCTGGTCCTGAGCATCAGCCGACCGAGCAGGTCGAGGTCGCTGGCGTCCTCCGCCGCTTCCAGCACCTGCGCCTGCAGCGCCTGCAATTTCTGATACAGGCGCAGCACCCGCTCGCCCTCGCTGGACAGTCTGGCGCCGCCGCCACCCTTGCCGCCCACCACGCGCTCGACCAAGGGTTTCTGCGCCAGGTTGTTCAGCTCATCGATCGCATCCCACGCCGCTTTGTAACTGAGCCCCGCGCTCTTCGCCGCACGAGTGATCGAACCCTGCTCGGCGATGTGTTGCAGCAGGGCAATGCGCTGCGGACGGCGAACGATGTGCTGGGAGAGCAGGGTGGGCAGGGACATGGCAGAACGCTTCTGGCTCGGGCGATGAGAAGGACGTTGGCCACTTGCAACGCGCGAGTCAAGCCTTACGCCGAACCCCTGTGGGAGCGAGCCTGCTCGCGAAAGCGGTTTGAGCAACAACATCTTTGTTGAATGTGATGCCCATTCGCGAGCAGGCTCGCTCCCACATGAGATATGTATTCGCTTCAGGTACCGGGCTTCGGCGTACGAGCCAGGCAGTACACATCAACCCGCGCCGCACCTGCATTCATCAGCAACCGCGCCAGCGCCTGAGCGGTCGCGCCCGTGGTCAGAACATCATCCACCAGCGCGAAATGGCGGCCGCTTACCTCTGCATCAGGCGCCAGCGCAAAGGCATTGCGCAAGTTGCGTTTGCGCGCCTTGGCGTCGAGATCCTGTTGGGCATCGGTGTCCATGACTCGCCTTAGAAGCTGTTCTTCACAGGGCAAATCCAGCGACACACTCAACCAGCGCGCGAGCATCCCTGCCTGATTGAATCCGCGCCGACGCAGGCGTTTATTCGCCAACGGCACCGGCAGCAGCACATCGGGGCGCGGCAAGTCTTCGGCGAAGCGATGCTGCAGGTATTGGCCGAGAACGTCGGCGAGCAGGTGACCAAACGGCCATTTCGCGTTGTGTTTAAAGCGTGTAATCAGGCTGTCCACCGGGAAACCATAAATCCACGGCACGGCGACCTGCTCGAAGGCCGGAGGCTCTAGCAGGCACTCGCCGCAAGCCAGGCCATCCGCCGCCAGTGGCAAAGCGCAGCTCTGACAATGGCTGCCGAGCCAGGGCAATTCGGTTTCGCAGGCCTCGCACATTGGCATTTGTGCTTCTGCGGGCTCATCGCACAGCAAACAGGTCTGTACGTTTTTTAAACAGATGTAAACCTGTCCCTGGTATTGCGGTTGACAGCGCATCGCTCTTCCTTAAATATGCCGAACATCCGTGTAGCGCCTGTGGATATTCCATTTTCCCCGGCGCCCGCCAAGCATAACCAAGGAATTGCCCATGAGCGCGAGCACCACCGCCACCCTGCGTCACGATTGGTCTCTGGCCGAAGTCAAAGCACTCTTCGTACAGCCATTCAACGACTTGCTATTCCAGGCGCAAACGGTGCACCGCGCACATTTCAACGCCAACCGCGTGCAGGTCTCGACACTGCTGTCGATCAAGACCGGCGCCTGTCCCGAAGACTGCAAGTACTGCCCACAGTCCGGGCACTACAACACCGGCCTGGAAAAAGAAAAACTGATGGAAGTGCAGAAGGTCCTCGAAGAGGCGGCCCGCGCCAAAGCCATCGGTTCGACGCGGTTCTGCATGGGCGCGGCGTGGAAACATCCGTCGGCCAAGGACATGCCGTATGTGTTGAAGATGGTTGAAGGGGTGAAAGCCCTGGGCCTGGAAACCTGCATGACCCTCGGTCGTCTCGATCAGGAGCAGACCGAAGCGCTGGCCAAGGCCGGTCTCGATTACTACAACCACAACCTCGACACCTCGCCGGAGTTCTACGGCAGCATCATCACCACCCGCACTTACAGCGAGCGTCTGCAGACGCTGGCCTACGTGCGTGAGTCGGGGATGAAAATCTGCTCCGGCGGCATTCTCGGCATGGGCGAATCGCTGGACGATCGCGCCAATCTGCTGATCCAGTTGGCCAACCTGCCGGAGCACCCGGAGTCGGTGCCGATCAACATGCTGGTGAAAGTCGCTGGCACGCCGCTGGAAAACGCCGAAGACATCGACCCGTTCGACTTCATCCGCATGCTCGCCGTGGCGCGCATCCTCATGCCGCAATCTCACGTACGTCTGTCCGCCGGTCGCGAAGCGATGAACGAGCAGATGCAGGCCTTGGCATTTTTCGCCGGCGCCAACTCGATTTTCTACGGCGACAAATTGCTCACCACCGCCAACCCGCAGGCGGACAAGGACATGCAGCTGTTTGCGCGCCTCGGTATCCAGCCGGAGGCCCGTGAAGAGCATTCCGATGAGGTTCATCAGGCTGCGATCGAGCAGGCACTGGTGGAGCAGAAGAGCAGCGAGCAGTTCTACAACGCTGCGGTGTAAAAACCCGCGCGGATTGTTCTGAAGGAATGCAAAACCCCTGTGGGAGCGAGCCTGCTCGCGAAGGCGGTTGGGCCGCCAACATCCATATTGGATGTGACGCCCATTCGCGAGCAGGCTCGCTCCCACAGGGGATATGTGTCATTTGAAAATCGAGGCCTGCATGTCTTTCGATCTCGCCGCACGCCTTGCTGCCCGCCGTGCCGACAACCTCTACCGCCACCGGCCGCTGCTCGAATCGCCGCAAGGCCCGCAAGTGGTTGTCGACGGCCAACCGCTGCTCGCTTTCTGCAACAACGACTATCTGGGCCTGGCCAATCATCCTCAGGTGATCGAAGCCTGGCGCACCGGTGCCGAGCGCTGGGGTGTCGGCGGTGGCGCGTCGCATCTGGTGATCGGCCACAGCAGCCCGCATCACGCGCTGGAAGAAGCCCTCGCCGAACTGACCGGCCGGCCGCGTGCGCTGCTGTTTACCACCGGCTACATGGCCAACCTCGGCGCGGTCACCGCGCTGGTCGGGCAGGGCGATACAGTTCTGGAAGACCGGCTCAATCACGCTTCTTTGCTGGACGCAGGCCTGTTGTCCGGTGCGCGTTTCAATCGCTATCTGCACAACGACGCCGAGAGTCTGGCCAAGCGCCTGGAGAAAGCCACTGGCAACACACTGGTGGTGACCGATGGCGTATTCAGCATGGACGGCGACATCGCCGACCTGCCGGCGCTGGCCCGCGCGGCCAAGGCCAAAGGCGCGTGGCTGATGGTCGACGATGCCCACGGCTTCGGCCCGCTGGGCGCCAACGGTGGCGGCATCGTCGAGCATTTCGGCCTGAGCCAGGACGATGTGCCGGTGCTGGTCGGCACCCTCGGCAAAGCCTTCGGCACCGCCGGGGCCTTTGTCGCCGGCAGCGAAGAGTTGATCGAAAGCCTGATCCAGTTCGCCCGGCCGTACATCTACACCACCAGCCAACCGCCGGCGCTGGCCTGCGCGACGCTGAAAAGCCTCGAACTGCTGCGCAGTGAACACTGGCGCCGTGAACACTTGCAGACGCTGATTCGCCAGTTCCGCCACGGCGCCGAGCAGATCGGGCTGGAACTGTTGGACAGCTTCACGCCGATCCAGCCGATCATGATCGGCGATGCCGGGCGCGCCGTGCGGTTGTCGCAGATGCTGCGCGAGCGCGGGCTGATGGTCACTGCGATTCGCCCTCCGACCGTGCCGGCCGGCAGCGCGCGACTGCGCGTCACGCTGACCGCCGCCCACAGCGAGGCGCAGGTGCAACAGTTACTGGAAGGGCTGGCGGATTGTTTCGCCCGATTGTCGTTGGAGCCAAGCCATGCGTAATCGTCTGATCCTGTTGCCCGGCTGGGGCCTCGGCGTGTCGCCGCTGGAACCGCTGGCCGCAGCATTACGTGGCCTCGACGAACATCTGCAAGTCGAGATTGAACCGCTGCCGGAGCTGGACTCCGCTGACCTTGAAGACTGGCTCGACGAACTCGATGCGCGCATTCCGCAGGAAGTCTGGCTCGGTGGCTGGTCGCTGGGCGGCATGCTCGCCTCTGAGTTGGCGGCACGACGCGGCGAGGCGTGCTGCGGGGTGCTGACGCTGGCGAGCAATCCGGCGTTTGTTGCGCATGAGCAGTGGCCGGATGCGATGCCTGCCGAGACCTTTGATGCATTTCTTGCCGGTTGCCAGGCCGATCCGCGTACGACGCTCAAGCGTTTTGCTTTGTTATGTGCGCAAGGTTCGCCAGACCCGCGTGGCTTGTCGCGCTTGCTGCTCGGTGGCGCGCCAGCCATCGCGCCGGCCGCGCTGATGGCAGGTCTGGAGCTACTCGCGCAGCTGGATACGCGACAGGCGCTGCAGGGGTTTCGCGGCCCACAGTTTCATCTGTTCGGCGGGCAGGACGCGCTGGTCCCGGCGGAAGCGGCCGGCGCATTGTTCGCGCTATTGCCGGATATCGAAATTGGTCTGATCGAACAGGCCAGCCATGCTTTTCTGCTGGAAGACCCGCACGGAGTCGCGGGCGCGATCCAGGCGTTTCTACATGAGTGCGCTGATGACTGATCTGTCCCTCGTGCTGCCTGGGGGCTTGCCTGACAAGCGCCAGGTGGCGGCGTCTTTTTCCCGCGCGGCGGCCAGTTACGACAGCGTCGCCGAGTTTCAGCGTGACGTCGGCACGCAGTTGCTTGAGCGCTTGCCTGCGAGTTTCACGCCGTCGCGTTGGCTCGATCTCGGTTGCGGCACTGGCTATTTCACCCGCGCGCTGGCCTCGCGTTTCACCCAGAGCAGCGGTTTTGCGCTGGACATTGCCGAGGGCATGCTCAATCACGCACGGCCGCTGGGTGGCGCTGAGCATTTCATTGCCGGCGATGCCGAAAGGCTGCCGTTGCAGGACGCTAGCTTCGATTTGATTTTCTCCAGCCTGGCGGTGCAGTGGTGCGCCGACTTCGAAACGGTGCTCAGCGAAGCTTTTCGCGTGCTTAAACCGGGCGGGATTTTTGCCTTTGCTAGTCTGTGTACAGGGACGCTGTTCGAGTTGCGTGAGAGTTGGCAGCAGGTCGACGGGCTGGTGCACGTCAATCGCTTCCGCGAGTTCGCCCGCTATGAACAGTTATGTGGCGGAAGTGGCATGCGCGCAGTGAGTCTGGAAAATCTGCCGCACGTGTTGCATTACCCGGATGTGCGCAGCCTGACTCACGAGCTCAAAGCGTTGGGTGCACACAATCTGAACCCTGGCCGGCCGGGTGGTTTGACCGGGCGGGCGCGGATTCTCGGGCTGGTCGACGCGTATGAGCGCTTCCGTCAGACGTCGGGGCTGCCGGCAACGTATCAGGTGGTGTACGCCGTGTTGGAGAAACCTCTATGAGCGCAGCCTATTTCATCACCGGTACCGACACCGATGTCGGCAAGACCACCGTCGCAGCCGGATTGCTCCATGCAGCGCGCTCGGCAGGCTTGAGCACGGCGGCGGGCAAACCGGTGGCTTCCGGGTGCGACGTCACGCCCAAGGGCTTGCGTAATTCCGATGCCTTGGCGCTGCTGGCCGAATGTTCCTTGCCGCTGACTTATCAACAGGTCAATCCGGTGGCGTTCGAGCCAGCGATCGCTCCCCATCTGGCGGCGCGCGAAGCAGGTGTGGCGCTGACGGTGCAATCGCTGCTGGCGCCGATGCGCGGGATTCTGGCGATGAACGCCGATTTCACCCTGATCGAAGGCGCGGGCGGCTGGCGGGTGCCGTTGGCCGATCAGGACAATCTCTCGGACCTGGCGATTGCGCTGAAGCTGCCGGTGATTCTGGTGGTGGGCGTGACGCTGGGGTGCATCAGTCATGCATTGCTGACCGCCGAGGCGATTGCCCGCGACGGCCTGCAATTGGCGGGGTGGGTGGCCAATATTATCGATCCGAAAACTTCGCGGCTGGAGGAAAACCTTGCGACCCTGGCCGAGCGTATTCCCGCGCCGTGCCTGGGCCGGGTGCCGAAACTCAAGGCGTTGAGCGCCGAAGCGGTCGCCGAGCATCTGCAACTGGATTTGCTCGATTAAGTTTCTCGCTATGAACAGGCACTGTGCCATTAGTGTTTTTGACGGGTGTTTTGCTGGCGCGTCTGCTTCAATGGCGAGCATTGATCCTTTGCAGGGATGAGAGTGACGATGGAAATCTCCGGCAACACAGCTTTTTATGCGGGGTTGAGCTCGATTCAGTCCGGGCAGAACCGCGTCGATCAGGCGGCCAGCCAGATCGCCAACAACACTATCGAACGTTCGGTGACCAGCCAGTCGTCCGAAGTGCAGGTCAATCGCCTGCGCGGCGTGGATCGCGCACAAGAATCGGATCTGGCGAGCAATATCGTCGAGCTGTCGCAGGGCAAGATCCAGGCAGAGCTGGGTGTGAAGGTGGCCAAGGCGTCCGACGAAGTGCTCGGGACGATCATCGATACCTTCGCCTGATCGAATTTGTTGTAGACCCCGAAACGCCGCGCCTTGTCGCGGCGTTTTTCGTTTAAGTCCTTCTTGCTCAACTAATCTTTTTACAACGCCCGTGGCTTGCGTGAAGTCGCGGCGTTTTCTCGTTTCCGGCATTTGGAGAACGTGATGACGAACGGCAAAAGATCGACGCTTGACAAGATTTCGGCGTAAACGTATGTTTCAAACAACTGTTTGACCGTCACAACAACTCAACACGGTCGTTCATTCCCGGTTACATCAGCAGAGGTTTATCGCTATGCCTGACTACAAGGCCCCCTTGCGTGATATTCGCTTCGTTCGTGACGAACTGCTCGGCTACGAAGCGCACTATCAGAGCCTGCCAGCGTGCGCAGACGCCACGCCGGACATGGTTGACGCCATCCTCGAGGAAGGCGCCAAGTTTTGTGAGCAGGTACTGGCGCCGCTGAACCGCGTGGGCGACATCGAAGGCTGCACCTGGAGCGAGTCCGGCGTGAAAACCCCGACTGGCTTCAAAGAGGCGTACAAGCAATTCGTCGAAGGCGGCTGGCCAAGCCTGGCCCACGACGTTGAGCACGGCGGTCAGGGTCTGCCTGAGTCGCTGGGCCTGGCGGTAAGCGAAATGGTCGGCGAAGCCAACTGGTCGTGGGGCATGTACCCAGGCCTGTCGCACGGTGCGATGAACACCATCTCCGAGCACGGCACCCCTGAGCAGCAGGAAGCCTATCTGACCAAACTGGTCTCCGGCGAATGGACCGGCACCATGTGCCTGACCGAACCGCACTGCGGCACCGACCTGGGCATGCTGCGCACCAAGGCCGAGCCTCAGGCCGACGGTTCCTACAAAGTCTCCGGCACCAAGATCTTCATCTCGGCCGGCGAACACGACATGGCCGATAACATCGTCCACATCGTACTGGCGCGTCTGCCCGATGCACCGGCTGGCACCAAAGGCATCTCGCTGTTCATCGTTCCAAAGTTCCTGCCAAACGCCGATGGCACCATTGGCGCGCGCAACGCAGTGAGCTGCGGTTCGCTGGAACACAAGATGGGCATCCACGGCAACGCCACTTGCGTGATGAACTTCGACGGCGCCACCGGTTACCTGATCGGCCCGGCGAACAAAGGTCTGAACTGCATGTTCACCTTTATGAACACCGCTCGCCTCGGTACCGCACTGCAAGGTCTGGCTCACGCCGAAATCGGCTTCCAGGGCGGTCTGAAATACGCTCGTGATCGCCTGCAAATGCGCTCGCTGACTGGCCCGAAAGCGCCGGACAAAGCTGCTGACCCGATCATCGTCCACCCTGACGTGCGCCGCATGCTGTTGACCATGAAGGCGTTCGCCGAAGGCAACCGCGCGATGGTCTACTTCACCGCCAAGCAAGTCGACATCGTCAAATACGGCGTCGATGAAGAAGAGAAGAAGAAAGCTGACGCCCTGCTGGCGTTCATGACTCCGATCGCCAAAGCGTTCATGACCGAAGTCGGTTTCGAAGCCGCCAACCACGGCGTGCAGATATACGGCGGCCACGGCTTCATCGCCGAGTGGGGCATGGAGCAGAACGTTCGCGACAGCCGCATTTCGATGCTGTACGAAGGCACCACCGGCATCCAGGCCCTCGACCTGCTCGGCCGTAAAGTGCTGATGACTCAAGGCGAAGCTCTGAAAGGCTTCACCAAGATCGTCCACAAGTTCTGCCAGACCAACGAAGGCAACGAAGCCGTCCAGGAATTCGTCGCGCCGCTGGCTGCACTGAACAAGGAATGGGGCGAGCTGACCATGAAGGTTGGTATGGCTGCCATGAGAGATCGCGAAGAAGTCGGCGCGGCCTCCGTGGACTACCTGATGTACTCCGGTTATGCCTGCCTGGCCTACTTCTGGGCGGACATGGCACGTCTGGCTGCGGAAAAACTGGCTGCCGGCACCACCGACGAGGCGTTCTACACCGCCAAGCTGCAAACCGCGCGCTTCTACTTCCAGCGCATCCTGCCGCGTACCCGCACGCACGTGGCCACTATGCTGTCGGGTGCTGGCAACCTGATGGACATGAAAGAAGAAGATTTCGCGCTGGGCTACTAAGCCTTAACGCAGTCTGACGAAAACCGCTGCTCCCGTTAGGGGGCAGCGGTTTTTTTGTTGGCGGATCGCTCAGATAGTCGAGCTTCCGGCCGTTACAGAGAGCGTGTGTGATCTGGATCACATTGTGTGGGCTTGGCCGCACTTTGCAGGCACAATGCCATCTCTTTGCTATGACGGGTCGGAGCTTACCCTTGCCGCGTTCTTCCGCTGTACGTTTCAGCCATTTCCTGCCATCACTGCTGTTGTTGCTTGCGGGGCTGGCGGCTGCGTACGTCAAAGACCTCAGCGTTTTTTTCACGTCGCTGTTCAATGTATTGCCTACCCTGGTTCTGCTCCTCGGTGGGGCGTACTGCGCGGTGTATCGGCGTCAGCGCGAACTGTTTCTGATGCTGACGGTGTACATCGCCTACTTTCTGCTGGACACCCAGACCGATTTCTACCGCGACAACGGCAAGGTTCGCGAAGACGCTGCGGTGGTGTTTCATCTGGTCTGCCTGCTGTTGCCGCTGTTGTTCGGATTATTCGCCGCATGGCAGGAACGTACCCATCTTTTTCAGGACATGGTTGCCCGGTTCGCTGTGCTGCTAGCGTTTGGCAGCGTGGCGCTGGGCCTGGAGCAAAGTTACCCACAGGCGCTGCTGCTGTGGTTGTCGGAGATCCGCTGGCCGGCGCTGCACGGCGCGTGGATGAGTCTGATCCAGTTGTCCTATCCGGTGTTCATCTCGGCCTTCCTGCTCCTGGCCTGGCAATACTGGCGCAACCCGCGCCCGCTGCACGCGGCGCAACTGGTCGGCTTGCTCGGGGTGTTCTGGATGCTGCCGAAGACCTTCATTCTGCCGTTCACCCTGAACATCATGTGCAGCCAGGTGATGCTGATGATCGCCGCAGCGGTTGCGCATGAGGCCTATCAAATGGCCTTCCGCGACGAGCTCACCGGTCTGCCGGGACGACGTGCGCTCAACGAGCGCATGCAGCGTCTGGGGCGCAACTACGTGCTGGCGATGAGCGACGTCGATCACTTCAAGAAATTCAACGACACCCACGGCCACGATGTCGGTGACCAAGTCCTGCGGCTGGTCGCCAGCAAACTGTCGAAAATCAGCGGTGGTGGTAGGGCGTATCGCTACGGCGGTGAGGAATTTGCCTTGGTGTTTGCAGGCAAAACCCTTGAGGAATGCATGCCGCATCTGGAAGTGATCCGCGAATCGATCGCCTCCTACAGCATTCAGCTACGCAACCAGGAAAACCGCCCGCAGGATGATCAGCAAGGTCGCCAGCGCCGTAGCGGTTCCGGGGCTTCGGCGGTGTCGGTGACGGTGAGCATCGGCGTCGCCGAACGTGTCGAGCAGCGCACCCCTGAAGAAGTGCTCAAATCCGCCGACCAGGCGTTGTACAGCGCCAAGGGCGCCGGACGTAACTGCGTCATGGCATTCGGGCAGAACCGCCGTGGCGCGGTGCGCATGGACGCTGCTGCGGGTTGAGTGATGACGGCGCATTCAGCGCCCGCACATTGATTGTCGCGCGTGGTAGCCAGCAGTAGGTTGAACAAATCTGCTGACGGAGAAGCCACCATGCCTGAGTACAAAGCTCCCCTGCGCGACATGCGCTTTCTGATCGATCACGTCTTCGACTTCCACACCAGTTACGCCAATCTCGGCGCGCATGACGCCAGCCCGGACATGATCAGCGCGATCCTCGAAGAAGGCGCGAAGTTCTGCGAGAACGTGCTGGCCCCGCTCAATCGCAGCGGCGATGAAGAGGGCTGCCATTTCGACAACGGCGTGGTAACAACGCCTACAGGCTTCAAGCAGGCCTTCGCACAATATGTCGAGGGCGGCTGGCACGGTTTGGCGGCTGATCCGGCTTACGGTGGTCAAGGGCTGCCGAGCTCGCTGGGACTGGTGATCAGCGAGATGGTCGGTTCCAGTAACACGTCCTGGGGTATGTACCCGGGCCTGACTCACGGCGCGATGTCGGCGATCCACGCCCACGGTACCGCCGAGCAGAAAGACACTTACCTGAGCAAACTCACCGCTGGCCAGTGGACCGGCACCATGTGCCTGACCGAAGCCCACTGCGGCACCGATCTGGGCATCATCAAGACCCGCGCGGTGCCACGGGCCGACGGCAGCTACGCGATCACCGGCAGCAAGATCTTCATTTCCGCCGGCGAGCATAACCTGAGCGACAACATCATCCATCTGGTCCTGGCCAAGCTGCCGGACGCACCGGCCGGAACCAAGGGCATTTCCCTGTTTATCGTGCCCAAGTTTCTGCCCGATGCAGCAGGCGAAGCGGGTGAGCGCAATGGCGTTTCCTGTGGTTCGATCGAGCACAAGATGGGCATCAAGGCTTCGGCCACCTGCGTGCTGAACTTCGATGCCGCCACCGGTTACCTGATCGGCGAGCCGAACAAGGGCCTCAACTGCATGTTCACCATGATGAACCACGCGCGACTCGGCACCGGCATGCAGGGCCTGTGTCTGGGCGAGGCGAGTTTTCAGGGTGCGATCAAGTACGCCAATGACCGCCTGCAGATGCGCGCGCTGACCGGTGCCAAGGCCCCGCAAAAACCTGCCGACCCGATCATCGTCCACCCCGATGTGCGGCGCATGTTGCTGACCATGAAAGCCTTCAACGAAGGCAACCGCGCGCTGACCTATTTCACCGCGCAGATGCTCGATGTCGCGCACCTGAGCAGCGACGCCGACGCGCGTCAGGAGGCCGAAGACCTGTTGGCGTTCCTCACGCCGATCTGCAAGGCGTTCATGACCGACACCGGGCTGGAAGTGACCAACCACGGTATGCAGGTGTTTGGCGGCCACGGTTTCATTCGCGAGTGGGGCATGGAGCAACTGGTGCGCGATTGCCGGATTGCGCCGATCTACGAAGGCACCAATGGCATTCAAGCGCTGGACCTGCTTGGGCGCAAGGTGCTGGGCAGTCAGGGCAAGCTGCTGCGCGGCTTTACCAAAATCGTCCACAAGTTCTGCGCAGCGAACGCCGACCACGCGCAATTGGGCAGCTTCGTCGCGCAACTCAACGGGCTCAACCAACAGTGGGGCGACCTGACCATGAAGGTTGGCATGGCGGCCATGAAGAACCCGGACGAAGTCGGCGCCGCATCGGTGGATTACCTGATGTACAGCGGCTACATCATCCTGGGCTACCTGTGGCTGCGCATGGCGTTGGTTGCGCAGGCACAGCTGGAGGCGGGCGAGGGCGAGGCTGATTTCCTCAAGGGCAAACTGGCGACGTGCGAGTTCTACTTCAAGCGTTTGTTGCCGCGTACGGCTGCGCATCAGGCGGCGATCGAGGCGGGCAGTGATTGTTTGATGAATTTGCCGGCGCAGGCGTTTGCTTTGTAGGGCAGATCGAAAGATCGCGGCGATCTTTTGCTGGTGACTAAAAATAACAAATCAGTCACCGGCTGACCCTATGTGTCGCAAAAGTTGTTGAGGTACACTCAGGCTCAGAAAACATCATTCCACGAACCACCTGTTTAGATCTTGCGAGGTTTGCCATGGCTGACTACAAAGCGCCGCTGCGCGATATGCGCTTCGTCCTCAATGAAGTGTTCGAAGTCGCCAAACTCTGGGCCGAGCTGCCGGCGCTGGCCGAGACCGTCGACGCCGAAACCGTTGAAGCGATTCTCGAAGAGGCCGGCAAGGTCACCAGCAAAAGCATCGCGCCGCTGAGCCGTGCCGCTGACGAGGAAGGTTGCCATTGGGCGGACGGTGCCGTCACCACGCCGGCCGGTTTCCCACAGGCCTATCAGACTTATGCTGAAGGCGGCTGGGTCGGCGTCGGCGGTGATCCGGCCTACGGCGGCATGGGCATGCCCAAAGCCGTGTCGGCGCAGGTCGAAGAAATGGTCAACTCCGCCAGCCTCGCGTTCGGTCTGTACCCGATGCTGACCGCCGGCGCCTGCCTGTCGATCAATGCGCATGCCAGCGAAGAACTGAAAGCTGCGTACCTGCCGAACATGTACGCCGGCATCTGGGCCGGTTCCATGTGCCTGACCGAGCCGCACGCCGGCACCGATCTGGGGATCATTCGCACCAAAGCCGAGCCTCAGGCCGATGGTTCCTACAAGGTCAGCGGCACCAAGATCTTCATCACCGGCGGTGAACACGACCTCACCGAGAACATCATTCATCTGGTACTGGCCAAGCTGCCTGATGCCCCGGCCGGTCCAAAAGGCATTTCGCTGTTCCTGGTACCGAAGTTCATGGTCAATGCCGACGGTAGCCTCGGCGCACGCAACCCGGCCAACTGTGGCTCGATCGAGCACAAGATGGGCATTCAGGCCTCGGCGACCTGCGTGATGAACTTCGACGAAGCCGTCGGCTATCTGGTCGGCGAGCCGAACAAAGGCCTGGCCGCGATGTTCACCATGATGAACTACGAGCGCCTGGGCGTTGGTATTCAAGGCCTGGCTACAGGCGAGCGCTCTTATCAGAACGCTGTTGAATATGCGCGCGATCGTCTGCAGAGTCGTTCGCCGACCGGTGCGCAGAACAAGGACAAAGTCGCTGACCCGATCATCGTCCACCCGGACGTGCGGCGCATGCTGCTGACCATGAAAGCCTCGAACGAAGGCGGCCGTGCGTTCTCCACGTACGTGGCGATGCAACTGGACACCGCCAAGTTCAGTGAAGACGCGACCACACGCAAGCGCGCGGAAGATCTGGTGGCGCTGCTGACGCCGGTAGCGAAAGCTTTCCTGACCGACCTGGGTCTTGAAACCACCGTCCACGGCCAGCAGATTTTCGGCGGCCACGGCTACATCCGCGAGTGGGGCCAGGAGCAACTGGTGCGTGACGTGCGCATCACCCAGATCTACGAAGGCACCAACGGTATTCAGGCGCTGGACCTGGTCGGGCGCAAGATCGTTGGCAGTGGCGGCGCGTTCTACCAGCTGTTCGCTGACGAGATTCGCCATTTCACCGCAACCGCCAGCGCCGATCTGGGCGAGTTCACCAAGCCGTTGAACGATGCCGTCGACACCCTCGACGAGCTGACCGCGTGGCTGCTGGACCGGGCGAAAAACAATCCGAACGAAATCGGCGCGGCCTCGGTCGAATATTTGCAAGCGTTCGGATACACCGCTTACGCCTACATGTGGGCGTTGATGGCCAAAGCCTCGCTGGGCAAGGAAGCGCAAGATGATTTCTATGCGAGCAAGCTGGGCACCGCACGTTTCTATTTCGCCCGTTTGCTGCCGCGTATCCACTCGTTGAGCGCGTCGGTCAAGGCCGGTAGCGAGTCGCTGTTCCTGCTGGATGCGGCGCAGTTCTGATCCGTAGACGTCATGTAAGCATTTGCTTACGTGACGTGCTGCTGTTCTCCCATATCCGTATATTGGATCCACGGCTAATCTACATTTCATGGACGTCGCGCAGGAAGCGCAAAGTAAACAACACGGACACGTAGGATTCTGCCAGGGTGGCGGAGTGAAATGGATGTCAGGGAAACAGTCTGCAAAGCCCCGCTTCGGCGGGGTTTTCTTTTGCCTGAAGAAAAGTTTCAGGCAAGCGGATCGAGGGGCGGCTTCGTTTCCCGATCGATCACCTCTTCAAGCAATGTCCGCAGCAATGCCAACGAGGCCTGCTGGCGTTGCACATCACGGCACACCAGGCCAACTTGCAACGGCACCCGTGGCTCGCTCAGCGGTTTCCACAGCAGATCTTCATCGTCGTATTCTTTTTGCGAACGTCCCGGCAGTACCGTCGCCAGCTTGGTATGCGGCAGGCTGTCGAGAATTCCCAACATATTGTTCAGCTCGGCCTGCACTTGCGGGCGTCGACCGAGGCTGGTCAGTTGTGCCTGCCAGATCTGCCGAATCTGGAACTCTTCGCCGAGCAGCAGCATTGGCAGTTCAGCAGCCTGGCGCATCGAGACCTTCTTGAACTCGCGCAATGGATGGTCTGCCGGGATCACCAGCGTCAGTTCATCTTCATACAGCAACACGCCGTGCAGACCGGGTTGGCGCGGGGGTAGATAGCTGATGCCGATGTCCAGCGAACCATTGAGCAGACGCCGTTCAATTTCCAGCCCGGTCAGTTCATAGATTTGTACCACCAGATGCGGCTGCGCCTTGCGCACACGCTCGAGCATTTGCGGCACGAGGCTGGTGTGCACCGTTTGCAGCACACCAATGGCCAGTGTGCGCAATGCCTGACCCTTGAAATTACCCAACGCCTCGCGCGCCCGCTGCAAGCCATCGAGCAGCGGCAACGCGTGGTTGTACAGCGTGTGCGCAGCGAGGGTCGGCAGCAGGCGTTTGCTGCTGCGTTCGAACAGGGTGACGTCGAGATTCTGCTCCAGCTGTCGGATCTGTTGCGACAGCGCCGGTTGCGAGATCGACAAGCGCTCAGCCGCACGGCCGACATGGCCTTCTTCGTAGACCGCGACGAAATAACGCAGTTGCTTGAAATCCATAAGTAGCGCTTATCGAAATGGCTGGGAAATCGAAATGGCTTGAAGCCGGTTGCGCGCCTAGTCTAACCGCATTCACAAGGCTTACAGGGCCAGAAAGCGTGATGCATCCCATTTGCTTCGTTAGTGCTTACATAGGCAGTTCAAAAAACCTCAAGCGAGGTTTTTTCGCATGAATCTGTTCAGTTTGCGGCGCCAGACGCCAAGTCTGGATGACCTCACCTTCGAGGCGGGGCCATCCACTATGACCGATCACCTCAATGCCCAACGCCTGATGCCCGGTGTCGAGCGACCGCATCAAGTGTTCGTTCGGGGCCAGGGTTCCTGGCTGTGGGACAGCAACGATCGCGCCTACCTCGACTTTTCCCAGGCTGGCGGCGCCAACAGCCTTGGCCACAGCCCCACGGCGCTGGTCAAAGCCATCGCCAATCAGGCCCAAGCGCTGATCAATCCCGGCTGCAATCTGCATAATCGCGGCATGCTCAGCCTCGCCGAATGTTTGTGCGCCAGCACGTCCAGCGATCAGGCGTACCTGCTCAACAGTGGCAGCGAGGCTTGTGACGCGGCGATCAAACTGGCGCGCAAATGGGGGCAACTGCATCGCAGCGGCGCCTCGCGGATCATCGTGGCGCAGCAGGGTTGCCATGGCCGCAGTCTGGCGACGGTCGATCGAGTGCCATTCAATGACCTGCCAGCGCTGCATGCGGCGGTCGACGCGCAAACTGTAGCAATCATGCTGGAGCCGATCCAGAGCGATGCCGGGGTCATTCCGGCGACCGAGCATTACCTCAAAGGGGTCGAGCGTCTGTGTCGTGACCTGGGCATTCTGCTGATTCTCGACGAATTGCAGACGGGTATGGGCCGCTGCGGCAGCTTGCTTGCCGAACAGTCCTACGGGATTCGCGCCGATATCGTCGTGCTCGGCAAAGGCCTCGGCGGCGGCTTGCCGTTAGCGGCCTTGCTGGCGCGAGGCAAGGCTTGCTGTTTCGCCATCGGCGAGCTGAGCGGCACCCATCACGGCAACTCCTTGATCACGGCGGCCGGTCTGGTGGTGCTCGACAGCATCCATGACCGCAGCTTCTTTCAGCAGGTCAACGACAGCGGCCAGCACCTGCGCGAAGGCCTGGCGCGACTGGCGCACCGCTACGGGCACGGCGAGTTGCGCGGCCAAGGCCTGTTTTACGGGCTGACGCTGTCCGCCGAATGCGCCGACGCCGTCGTTCACGCCGCACTTCACGAAGGCCTGATATTGAACGCTGCGCAGCCTGACTGCCTGCGCTTCACCCCGGCCCTCACTGTCAGCAAAGCCAACATCGACGAAATGCTCCTGCGCCTGGGCCGCGCCTTCTCGCGAGTGCGCACCGCCCAATTGCAATGCCGCAAGGGCATTGCCGTCTGAGCAGAGGTGCCCCAACCGATTACTCGAACCGTCTCGCGGTATAACGCACGCCCCACGCCTGATTCTTTTGGCGTGGGGCGTTTTTTTGTGATGCTGGCGATCAAATAGCAAGCGTAATGAACCCTGACGAACGGCGCAGGTCGATTAGCTTGTATGGCTCAAGTGAGCCAACCCCCATTCAGGAGCTGCCCCATGGATTTCATTCGCATCATCATCGCTATTCTGTTGCCGCCACTGGGCGTGTTTCTGCAGGTCGGGTTTGGCGGGGCGTTCTGGCTGAACATTCTGCTGACGTTGTGCGGCTACATTCCGGGGATCGTGCATGCGGTGTATATCATCGCCAAGCGTTGAGTCCGCTAGCGCAACTTAGATAGCTTTCGCGAGCAGGCTCGCTCCCACAGGGGATTTGTGAATGATGCAGATCCAATGTGGGAGCGAGCCTGCTCGCGAACGGGGCGACACGGTTTTCAGTCAATCAGCCCCATCACCCGCCGATAAAACGTCCACTCCCGCTCCAGCGCATGCGCCTGGTTAGCCGCGCGACGAAAGCCGTGGCGTTCGTCGGGGTAGTAATGCGCTTCGACCGGGATGCCGTTGTGCTCCAGCGCCGCGACCATGTCACGGGTCTGTTGCGGCACGACCACCGCGTCCAGTTCACCCTGGAAGAAAATCACCGGCACGCGAATGTTGTCTGCGTGCAGCAACGGCGTGCGTGCGGCATAGCGTTCGGCATCCAGCTCGGGATCGCCGATCAGCCAGTCCAGATAATCGCCCTCGAACTTGTGCGTGGCACGTGCCAAAGCCACCGGATCGCTGACGCCGTAGAGGCTGGCGCCTGCGCGGAAGACTTGTCTGAACGCCAGCGCGCACAGTGTCGTATACCCGCCCGCACTACCACCGCGAATGAACGCGCGCTCACCATCGATCAAACCTTGGTCCGCGAGGTAGCTGACCACCGCGCAGGCATCCTCGACATCCACCCCGCCCCAGCACAGATGCAGCGCTTGCCGATATTCGCGACCATAGCCACTGCTGCCGCGATAGTTGAGGTCGGCGACGGCGAAGCCGCGCTGGGTCCAGTACTGGATACGCGGATCGAGGGTCGGATAGCACGCCGACGTCGGGCCGCCGTGGATAAACACCACCAGCGGCGGTTTCGCTTCACCGTTCATGGCCGAATAGAAGAAACCGTGCGCTTCGCCGGAGCCGCTCGGATAACGCAAGGTCTGCGGACGGCTGATGCGTTCGGCGGGCAATGGCGCCACGCCGCCAGCGAGGACTTTCACTGCGTGAGAAGCACGATCGATGGCAATCACTGCCGACGGGCTGACCGGCGAGGCGGCAATGCAGTAGATGAACTGCTGATCAACTGCCAGGTGACGGAAGCGGCTGTAGTCGCCGCTGAAATCCTCACTACCAAGGGCCAGGCGGCCGAAACCAGCCTCGCTCCAGCTGGCTAAAAATTGATCACCGACAGGCAGCCAAGTGCAGCCGCCCAGTTGCCAGGGCGCGGGCGCGTGATCGGCCTCGGCACTCGGTAGCGCGTGCAAGCCATCGGACGTTTCGACCCACGGCTGCCAGAAGCCGCCACGATCTGTCAGGCAGTAGAGCCGGCTGTCGGCGTCGAAACGCGGCTGCTGGATCGACTCCTCAATCTGCTCGCCGGCAATACAACGAGGTGCGGAAAAATCACCTTCCGCGACCATCAAGCGCGTCGAGGTCCACGGCTGATGCGGTCGGCTCCACTCGATCCATGCCAAGCGCTGGCCGTCCGGGCTCAGCGTTGGCGATGCATAGAAATCCGCACCCTCGGCCAGCACCTGTCGCGTGCCGGTCGCCAGATCAATCGCCACCAGCCGATGTCGATCCTGCTGCTCCTCAACCGCCAATACTCGGCCAGCGGCGAATTGCAGATCGCCGTAGCGGCAGTCAGTCGACGTCAGCGCGACCGGCTCGCCATCCAGCGCCTGCCGATACATCTGCTGATCCGCTTCATTGATGAAAACCACCCCGTCAGGCGTCAGACAAAACGCACCACCGCCATATTCGTACACGCGGCTACGCACGCTGAAACCGTCCGGCGTCAGACGTTTCGCTGCGCCATCGCGCCAATGCCAGATTCGGCACGCGGCGTCCTCTGGGCGATATTCATTCCAGAACACGCCGTGGACGCCGAGTTGCAGTTCGGCGAAGTCGGTTCCGGCGGCGACGGCCTGGGCGGCGCTGAAAGGCTCAGCCCTTGGCGATGAGGCGTGAGTTTCGTTCATTGCGAAAGGCCAGTTGTTCGATGGTTTGAGTGGCGGTCTCGGCTTCTTCGCGGGCCTTGAGGATCACGCCGTGATGTTCGGACTTGCTGCACACCGGGTCGGCGTTACTGGCGTCGCCGGTGAGCATGAACGCCTGGCAGCGGCAGCCGCCGAAGTCTTTTTCTTTCTCGTCGCAAGAGCGGCACGGCTCGGGCATCCAGTCGTAACCGCGAAAACGGTTGAAGCCGAACGAGTCATACCAGATGTGCTGCATGCTGTGATCGCGCACGTTGGGAAACTGCACAGGCATCTGGCGCGCACCATGGCAGGGCAGGGCGGTGCCATCCGGGGTGACGGTCAGGAAGATGCTGCCCCAGCCGTTCATGCAGGCTTTCGGGCGTTCTTCGTAGTAGTCCGGCGTGACGAATATCAGCTTGCACGGATGCCCTTCGGCTTCCAGCCTGGCCCGGTATTCGTTGGTGATGCGTTCGGCGCGCACCAGTTGTTCCCTGGTCGGCAGCAGGCCAACACGGTTGAGCTGCGCCCAGCCGTAGAACTGGCAAGTGGCAAGTTCGACGAAGTCAGCCTCCAGCGCGATGCACAGTTCGATAATGCGGTCGATCTTGTCGATGTTGTGACGATGGGTGACGAAGTTCAGCACCATCGGATAGCCGTGGGCCTTCACCGCACGCGCCATTTCCAGCTTCTGCGCAAAGGCCTTTTTCGAGCCGGCGAGCAGGTTGTTCACTTGCTCGTCGCTGGCCTGAAAACTGATCTGGATGTGATCGAGCCCGGCCTTTTTGAAGTCGCTGATTTTCTGCTCGGTCAGGCCAATGCCGGAAGTGATCAGGTTGGTGTAGAAACCCAACTGCCGCGCTTCACGGATCAGTTCGGCCAAGTCCTGACGCACCAGCGGTTCGCCGCCGGAAAAGCCCAATTGCGCCGCGCCCATCTCGCGCGCTTCGCGGAACACCTTGATCCATTGTTCGGTGGTCAGCTCTTTGCCCTGCTCGGCGAAATCCAGCGGATTGGAGCAGTACGGGCATTGCAGCGGGCAACGGTAGGTCAGCTCGGCGAGCAGCCACAGCGGCAGGCCGACTTCCGGTTTGGCCGGCAGATCAGCCAAGGGTGAGCCAGTGTTGCTCACGGGCAACCTCCATGAATTGCTCGACGTCGTCACCGAGCTCGGGTACGCCGGGGAACTGCTTGTCGAGTTCGGCAATGATTGCCGCGACATCGCGTTCGCCATCAATCAGGCCGCCAATCAGCGCGGCCGTTTCGTTGAGCTTGATCATGCCCTCTGGGTACAGCAACACATGGCCCTTTTGCGCCGGTTCGTACTGGAAGCGATAGCCCGGGCGCCAGCTCGGCACTTTGCTGCGGTCGAAACTCATAAGATGATTCCTTTATGCCAGACCCGTTGTTCGGTCACGCTGTGATACGGCGGACGGTTCAGTTCGTAGGCCATGCTCATGGCATCGAGCATGCTCCAAAGAATGTCCAGTTTGAACTGGAGAATTTCCAGCATGCGCTCCTGGCCTTCACGGGTCTTGTAGTGCTCAAGGGTGATCGCCAGCCCATGCTCGACGTCACGCCGCGCCTGACCGAGACGAGTGCGGAAATATTCATAACCGGCCGGGTCGATCCACGGGTAATGCTGCGGCCAGCTGTCCAGGCGCGACTGGTGGATCTGCGGCGCGAACAATTCGGTCAGCGAGCTGCTTGCCGCCTCCTGCCAACTGGCGCGACGGGCGAAGTTGACGTAGGCATCGACGGCGAAACGCACGCCGGGCAATACCAGCTCCTGGGAGCGCAACTGATCTGGATCGAGGCCGACAGCCTGACCCAGACGCAGCCAGGCTTCGATGCCGCCGTCTTCACCGGGCGCGCCGTCGTGGTCGAGCAGGCGCTGAATCCACTCGCGGCGGATTTCCCGATCCGGGCAGTTGGCGAGGATCGCTGCGTCTTTCAGGGGAATGTTCACCTGATAGTAGAAGCGGTTGGCGACCCAGCCCTGAATCTGCTCGCGAGTCGCGCGGCCTTCATACATCGCCACGTGGTAGGGGTGATAGATGTGGTAATAGGCGCCTTTGGCGCGCAGGGCCGCTTCGAATTCGGCGGGGGACAGCGGGGTGTCGGTCATGTCTGTTCTCCGGGAACAACCCTGGAAATCTCTGGTGTCTGTGCTGGCCTCTTCGCGAGCAGGCTCGCTCCCACAGTTGATCGCATTCCAATGTGGGCGCGAGCCTGCTCGCGATAGACCGCGCCGCGGTCTCGATTGCTTAAAGCACGATGCTCATGCCATCAAACGCCACTTCAACATTACGCCGCGCCAGCTCGGCACGCTCCGGCGAATCCTCGTCGAGGATCGGGTTGGTGTTGTTGATGTGGATAAGTACCTTGCGCTGCTCGGGCAACTGCTCCAGCACTTCGAGCATGCCGCCGGGGCCGTTCTGCGCCAGGTGGCCCATCTCGCGACCGGTGCGGGTGCCGACGCCACGGCGCTGCATTTCATCGTCATCCCACAGCGTGCCGTCGACCAGCAGGCAATCGCTGCCCGCCATGATTTCCAGCAGCGGCGCATCGACCTTGCCCAGCCCTGGCGCGTAGAACAGCTTGCCGCCGGTGTTGAGGTCTTCAACGATCAAACCGATGTTGTCGCCCGGATGCGGATCGAAACGGTGCGGCGAATACGGCGGCGCGGCGCTGCGCAATGGCAGCGGGGTGAAACGCAGGTTCGGACAGGCCGCTACGGTGAAGCTCTGGTCGAGCTCGATACGGTTCCAGTCCAGCCCGCCGTTCCAGTGGGTGAGCATCTTGAACAGGGGAAAACCGGTGCTGAGGTCTTCGTGAACCATGTCCGTGCACCAGACCTGATGCGGGCAGCCTTCGCGCAAACTGAGCAGGCCGGTGGAGTGGTCGATCTGGCTGTCCATCAGGATGATCGCGCTGATGCCGGTGTCGCGCAGGGCCCGGCCCGGTTGCATCGGGGCGAAGCTTTGCAGTTGCGCGCGGATGTCCGGCGAGGCATTGCACAACACCCAGTTCACGCCGTCATCGGAAATGGCGATGGACGATTGGGTGCGGGCCTTGGCGTTCAGGCTGCTGTCGCGAAAGCCTGCGCAGTTGACGCAGTTGCAGTTCCACTGCGGAAAACCGCCACCGGCGGCCGAACCCAGAATCTGGACGAACATGAACGCTCCATCATTTCAACGCGGAAAATAAAACGCCTCGGCGAGCCGAGGCGTTGCACTGCGGATCTGCGTAAGCAGAACTCAGCGGCTGGCGAAGTACATGGTGACTTCGAAGCCGATACGCAGGTCGGTGTAAGCAGGTTTGGTCCAGGCCATGAGATGTCTCCTTCTGTGGGTTGGGATAGCGCTATCCATAGGTATAGTCCACGGCAGCGCGATGATGTTCCAATTAGTTAGGCGGCTATGTTACTCAAAATTTCAGCCGCGTGACCCGTGAATCTTTGAGAAAGCTCCTTGCAGCCTCGGTAATGATCAATTTGCCGCTTGCCACGGCGCGCCGGGAATCGGTTCATTGGCCAGACAGTGGTAGCCGCCATTGGCATTGATCAGGCGTTGCGCAGCGGCCAGCAAAGCCTGGTGATCCAGCTGCCGGATCGCCATAACCAGTTGCTCACGGTAATCCGACGAATGGCCGGCGAGTTTACCCTGCCACAGAAGTTCGGCAGCGTCCTTGTTGGACTGTGTCGCCGGATCGAATTGGTCGGCGAGGTTTTGGCGTTGTTGCTTGAGGCCAGCGACATCAAGCGTTTCGATCATCGCCGGAATGCCGTTGAAGAACTCCTGAATGTATTCGAGCAACTTGCCCACCGGGTTCGTTGGCGATTGCACGGCAAAGACAATCGCAGTCGTGCCGTGCACCTGACGCAGCGCGCTGAACACGGCGTACCCCAATTGCAATTCGACACGCAGGCGCTGGTAAAAGGGCGTCTGGCACAACTGAGCCAGAAGGCGCCATGCGGCTTCATCAGCGACGTCACGACTGGCGGTCGGGCAGATCAGCAGCAAGGCGTGTTCGCTGGAGGCGGTGTTGATCTGGCTCCATTGGTACTGGCCTTGGGTGATCGGTGTCACCGGTAGCTGATTGTCCGGTGTGCCGGGAATGCGGCTCAGCGCCAGGCCCATGGCTGATTGGGTCTGTTGATTCAGCCCTAGAGCGAGGCCGTCCCAGCGCGAAGTTGTCCACAGCTGTTTGGCGTCATCGCTGGTTTCAATCGGGGGCGGGTATTTTTCCGGCAACGCTTCGAGCAGTTGGCGGATCGGCATCGAAGGTATCTGCACCTCGTCGCGCGGCGAATCGGCGTCGATCATCGTCAGACATTTCAGCGCGTGCTCCAGGACGCTGGGCATCGGTTCCTGTAATCCGGTCATTTTCAACAGGCATTGGTTTCCTGCGGCGCTGAAAGACAAGTCCACTCCGGCTTCGGACGCATCCTGTCGGGTCCGACGCAGACTGCGCTGCAATCTTGAGCGCAGATCGGCGCTGGCCGCCATGTCGACCTGCCAGCGCAGGTAAATCGCGCCCTCATCGCTGCTGTCTGGCAGCGCACGACTGAAGTGCATCGGCGACCGTTCGCGACGACTGCGCGAGCGATCCTGGGCGAAGGTGCGCAGGCCACGATGGGCGCTGGTCTGGCCGCGAATCAGCCCGGCGTTGGCTAGCGGTTCATTGGCGCGCAGGAACGGGTTCGCGGCGGGCAGGTGCCAATGATCACTGAAGTTATCCGCACCACCGATTTCGCGAAGGATGTGCGCAAGTGCGGCAACACCCGACTCGGACAGACCTGATTCTTTCTGCTCAACGTCGATGCGCGCTAGTTGCAACGCGCCGCTGACTTGCTGCTGGCGCTGAAGCAGGGCGGCGTATTCCTCGCGCAACGGCGTCCAGTCCTGGCGGGCGAAGAAGCTCAGCCAGTCCAGCAGTTGTTCATGAATGGCGTTCAAATGCTCGCCGGCGGCATGGAATTGAAGATGCAGCAGCGCTTGCCCGGCGAACTGGTAGATCGGCGCGGCTTTCAGACTGTCAGCCAGGTTCTGTCGTTGCAGGTGTGCGAGCAATCCACCGGGTTTGGCGTTGTTCAACCAATGACAGAGAAAGGCCATCGCCTCTGCGGATGGTTCGGGTAAGCCGTCGAAGGCGAACAACAGGTTCGCATGAGCGCCAACCTGTTGATAACTTTTCACAGTCAGTGGCAGCGGTTCCGCCTGGGCAATTTTATCCCCAACCGGCAACACCGCTGCGAATTGCTGCGCCAGCGCCCGAAGCTCATCGATACTTTGCGAACCGACCAGGCTGAGGGTCATTTGCCCGGTTCGATAAAAGCGCTGATGGAAATCTTTCAGCGCCGACTGAAACCCTGACGATTCGACCTGCAAGCTGTCCCGATTGCCCGCATGAAACCCGCGCAACGGGTGCTCCCCTGGTAAACCCTCATACAAGGCAAACTGCTGCTGCGCCATCGGATCCTGCGACCAGGCGACGAATTCCGCCTGCAGCACTTCCCGTTCACGCAGTTGATCGTCCAGATTCATACGCGGTCGGGCGAGCATTTCTGACAGACGCTCGAGCCCGGCGCTGAACGACGATACTGGCAGCTCGAAGAAAAAATCCGTGGTGCGCTCACGGGTGCTGGCATTTACCTGCCCGCCGTGACGCTGCACGTAGGCCATCAGCGCTTCATCTGTGGGAAAACGCTCGGTGCCGAGAAACAGCAAATGCTCAAGGAAATGCGCCAGCCCCGGCCATGCCAATGGCACGTCATGGCTGCCGGCCGCCACGCGTAACGCGGCAGCGCTGCGCTTGAGACCGGGCACGTGGCGCAGGGTCACGCGCAGGCCGTTGGCCAGTGTTTCAGTGTCGGGGCGGGGATGAGTCGGCGCAGGCATGGGCACTTCCAGAACAGTGAAGTGCCCATGCTAGCGGATTAGCGGCGGTTGAGCGCGCCGTAAAGCTCTGGCCTGCGATCGCTGAGGTAGCGGTTGGCCTGGCGTGAGTCGTTCATCAATTGGCGGTCCAGTTCACCGACGATCAACGCCTCGTCCAGACCTGCCAGGGCGATACGGCTACCGTCCGGCGCGGCAATACTGCTTTGCCCGCAATACTGGATATCGCCTTCATGTCCGCAGTAATTGGCGTAAGCCACGTAGGACTGGTTTTCGAAGGCGCGGGCACGCACGGTGACGTCGGCGACGAAGTCGAACGGAACCATGTTTGCTGTCGGTACGACGATCAGCTCGGCGCCGGCCAAGGCCAGACGACGCGCGTTTTCCGGAAACTCCAAGTCATAGCAGATCAGGAAGCCGAGCTTCCAGCCGTTCAATTCAACCACCGGCAAGTCGGAGTCACCGGGGCTGAACATCGACCGGTCGAGATCGCCAAACAGATGCGACTTGCGGTAATTGCACAGGCGCTCGCCGTGGGCGTCGATCAGTTGCACGGCGTTGTAGATATGCCCGTCGGCGGTGCGTTCGGGGTAGCCGTATACGATCGCCAGACCCGCAGCCTTGGCGATCCGGCCAATCTGCTGCGCCCATTCGCCGTTATAGACCTCGGCCAGCGTGCTCACCGCTTCGGCGCCGATGTTGTAGCCGGTCATGAACATCTCCGGCAGCACCAGCAGATCAGCGCCCTTGGCCTCCATTGCTACTTGATGCAGACGCTGCAGGTTGGCGGCGGGGTCCAGTGGCAACGGTGGACATTGGTAAACGGCTACGCGCATCGGGGAATCCTCTTACTCGGGCAGGGCGATAGGGCCGATGTCTTTGAACACATCACCCGGGCCCGGGTTCTCTTTATGTGTCGAACCGCCGAAATGCTTCATGATGCCCCACACCGCGTTGAGCGAAGTCTGCACCGCGCCTTCGACCCACGCCGGTGTCCACGACACATCGTCGCCAGCGATGAAAATACCGCGCTGCTCCGCTGGCATATCGTCCTGCATGAAGTGCGCGTACATGCGCTGGTTGTAGCGGTAATGGCCGGGCAGGGCGCCTTTGAAGGCACCGAGGAAGTACGGATCGGCTTCCCACGACACAGTGATCGGATCGCCGATGATCCGCGCGGCGATGTCGACTTTCGGGTAGATCTTTTTCAACGAGTTCAACGCCAGCTCAACGCGTTTCTCCACCGGATGCGGGAGCATTTTCAACGCGTCGCTCATCCACGAGTACGACAGGCAGATCACCCCCGGCTTGTCGTCGCCGTTGTCGAACAGATAGGTGCCACGGGTCAGGCGATCGGTGAGGGTCATGCTCATCATGTCGCGGCCGGTCTCCGGATCTTTGTCTTTCCAGAACGGCCGATCGACCATCACGAAGGTTTTTGACGCTTGCATGTAGCGGGTGCGGTCGAGGGCCATCCACATTTTCTGCGAGAACAAGGTTTCGTCGCACTCGATCTGGGTAGTCAGCAGCCAGCTCTGGCAGGTTGTCAGCACGGCGGCGTATTCGCGGGTGTCACCATTGTTGTCGGTAACGGCGAAACGGCCTTGCGGTGCGTGGGCAATTTTCTTCACGCCCGAACGCGGCGCGCCACGGTGCAGGGATTTCAGGCTGGTGCCGGCCGGCCAGTGCACGCAGCGTTCCGGTACATGGCGCCAGATGCCCTGCGGCACCTGCTCGACGCCACCGACCACCAAGTGCTGATGATCGTCGCAGTTGGTCATCACCACGCGGAAAATTTCCAGCATCGAATTGGGGAAGTCCGAATCCCAGCCGCCGGTGCCGAAACCGACCTGGCCGAACACTTCGCGGTGCTGGAAAGACAATTTGGCGAAGGCCTTCGAAGTGGCGACGAAGTCGTAAAAGGTCCGGTCGTCCCACAGCGGCACCAGCTTGTTCCACAGCTCTTTAAGGCGCGGCACATCACGGTCGCGAATGGCTTGTTGGATATCGGAAAACTGCGAGCCTGCTTCCAGCGCATCCGCCCAGGCATCAGCCACTTCCTGGAACAATGCCGGAAGATCCTTCAGGCTTTCGGCGTAATAGGTTTCGCCTTCCAGATCGATCACGGTGCTGCCAGACGCGCCGGTCAACGGGTTGGGAAAAGGCTTGGTTTCGAGGCCGAGCTTGTCGACGTAGTGGTAGAACGCCGTGGAGGACACCGGAAAGCGCATGCCACCGAGCTCGGCGACGATGGCGTCTGTGCCGTTGAAGGCCTGCGAGCGCAGACGACCACCGAGTTTCGACGCCTCGTACACCACCGGTTTCAAACCGAGCTTCATCAGCTCATACGCGGCCACCAGACCGGCGATGCCTGCGCCGACAATCGCCACTTCAGCGCCATGGTGCTGCTCGGGAATGCTGCCCAAACCAGCCGGATGCTCGATCCAGTCGTCAAACGCGAACGGAAAGTCCGGACCGAAGATGGTGATGGGTTTCTTGCCGTCTGCAGGATGACGATTGTTGTTGTTCATGGCTGACCTTGTTGGCGACCCGACGCAGGATTCGCGTCTGAGTATAGGAAAAGATGCCGCCATTCTAGGGAGCGTGGAGCGCGTTAATAAGACGCATTGTGTCGTCGTTTTGCCTGATTGTTGTGCAGACTGACGAATGCAGGCTGCATACCGACCAAAATGTGGGAGCGAGCCTGCTCGAGAAGAGGCTTTGAAATTCAGCCGAGAAGCTCGATCAAAATCTTAAACCGGCTGACCCCGATCTATCTTGCTACTCAGAATGATCGACGTTGTGGTCTTCTCCACCCCATCGACGCTGCCAATCTGATCCAGCAACTGATCAAGCTGCTCCGGCGAATCGGTGCGCAACCACGCCACATAATCAAACTCGCCACTCACCGCACACAGCTGCTGCACCTGCGCCATCGGACTCAAGCGCCGCAGCACATCCTTGCCGGAACGCGGTTGGACCTTGATCCCGACGTAGGCTTGCAGCCCCCCATCGACAACACGCTGACCGAGGCGCACGCCGTAACCGGTGATCACCTTGGCCTTTTCCAGCCGGGCCAGACGCGACGTCACCGTCGTGCGAGCAATGCCTAGCTGACGGGCGAGCATGGCCACGCTTTCGCGGGCATTGATTTGCAGCGCGGCGATCAGTTGGCGGTCGATCTCGTCGAGGATGGGGTGGCGGGTGTCTGGCAAGGGGGGCTCCATTAGCGTTGGGTCGAAGAGAGGCTCACTTTACAGGCAAACAACGATAGGCTTCTGCGCCACAGCAAAGTGCTCACGGATGATTTTGCTGAAACAAATGTTCTGACAATTGATTTGACTTGTCTGCCCTGTTTCCCAAGAATGCCACCAAGAGCGCGAAATCTGCTGCCTTGCAGGGCATCAGCAGATGTAGGTACCTCAGCGATGCTGCAACATCGGTGTCAGGTGAGACCTCTTCATCCCATTTCCTGAGGATGCAAATATCAGGATTCAGATGTTACGGGCAGCCAATGGCTGCCCTTTTTTTAGTCGATGAAAATGTACCGCTTATACAAAAGCTCGCCTTTTCGATGCCTGTTCATGGCTCTCGCCGGAGCGTGCATAAAATTCCAAAGAACGTGTCCATCCCTAATGTCCACAACCACGAGCATGTCATTTTTTGCCTCATAAGCATTGATGAATGCCACGCGGTGTCCGCCGTTATCGTAACGGACTTTCCAAATTTCAAAGGGGCCCGTTAAAGTATCGATAGCATGTCGAACATAGCGTTCGCGGGAGTCCGGGCGTTTCTCAACAATATGGGCAAGTTTGTCTCTCGCAACCGCAATGTTTCCAATGGGCGTCAGGATCGTGACGGCCATAACCGACTCATCGATGAAACCGAAGTATTCCAAGAGTATTCCCAAGGCGCCCGCTGCATCGTCAGCCCTTTTGATTTCTGCAATTGCGGCTGATCGAAGTTCTTTCGAGAGTGTTCTCAAGTCGGGTAGGGCAAGATCGATCCAGGTTGCTTGGCCGGCTGCTTCCCTGATTGATGGAGCAGCATTCATGAGCATGGAAACGATCCCGGGCGGCGATGCGTCAGGAGATTAATTGCTCGCAGGAAAGCCTAACAAGGCTGCAAACGTCCTGGAAACGTCGCTTCAGAATGTTCCTACAGATAGCGCAGCTTTCTTCCGGGCGTCGGGATTAGCATGACTGGGAAATCAAAGCCCATAAAAAAAGCCGCGCATTCAGCGCGGCTTTTCAATTTGGTGGGCCCACACGGACTCGAACCGTGGACCAAAGGATTATGAGTCCTCTGCTCTAACCAACTGAGCTATAGGCCCTCAGTAGGCCGCGGATTATAGCGACGGTTTCGCGGCTGTGCTATCCGAAAAATCCGATACGGTTACACGCAGAAACGTCGCGGCGAATTCCTCCGGGGGCAGCGGCAGGCTGACGATGTAGCCCTGGATCTGTTCACAACCTTCCGCGGCGAGGAACTGTTGTTGCGCCTGGGTTTCCACGCCTTCGGCAATTACGGTGAATTGCATGCTGCGGCCGAGTGCGATGATGGCACGCACGATCGCCGCGTCGTGGGGATCGTCAGGCAGTCCGCGGACAAAGGACTGGTCGATCTTGAGGATGTCCAGCGGCAGCCGTTTGAGGTAGCTGAGCGAGGAGTAGCCGGTGCCGAAATCGTCGATCGCCAGTTGCACGCCGAGGTGTTTGAGCTGGTGCAACACCGCCAGCGCTTCTTCGGCCTGACTCATGATGAAATTCTCGGTAATTTCCAGTTGCAGTAAATCCGGCCTGAGGCGGTTGTCCTTGAGCAGTTGTTCGATGCGCACCAAGAGGTTGGGCTGACGCAATTGCGCACCGGCGAGGTTTACCGAAAGCGGACCGAGCGGTTGGTAGATCTCGTTCCACTCGAACATTTGCCGGCAAGCGGTCTCCAGCACCCAATCGCCGATCTGCAGGATCATGCCGTTCTCTTCGGCCAGTGGAATGAAATGCTCGGGCGGCACGTCGCCGAAGGTCGGGTGGCGCCAGCGAATCAGCGCTTCGGCGCCGACAAGGCTGTGGTCGACCAGGCTGATTTTTGGTTGGTAATAGAGAAACAGCTCATCACGCTCGATGGCGCGGCGCAGTTCGTGCTCCAGCGCTATGCGCTCGCTGGCCTGGGCGGTGAGATCCCGGGTATAGCTTTCGACGCGGTTGCGTCCTTTGGCTTTGGAGCGGTACATCGCCGCGTCGGCGTTTTTCACCAGCGTGGCCACGTCGCAACCGTCCCGCGGGTACAGGCTGGTGCCAATGCTGGCGCTGATAAAGAACTCATGTTCGCCGGCCTGAAACGGCGCACCGAAGCAGTTGAGCAGTTTCGTCGCGATGTTGTCGGCGTCGCTGGCTTGCTGCAAGCCTGGCAACAGGATGATGAACTCGTCACCACCCAATCGCGCGACCGTGTCGATATCGCGCAGTTGTTCTTTCAAGCGCACTGCAATGCCCTTGAGCAACAGGTCGCCGACCGGGTGGCCGAGGCTGTCGTTGATGTGTTTGAAGCGGTCGAGATCGAGAAACAGCACCGCGCCCTGGCCACCATTTTCCTGTTGGCTGGTCAGGGCCATTTGCAGGCGACTCTCGAACAAGGTGCGGTTGGGCAAACCGGTGAGGGGGTCGTGGTGAGCCTGGTAATCGAGCTTGGCCTGGGCATGCTTGAGGCTGGAAATATCGGCGAACACCGCGACGAAGTGAGTGATGAACTTGTCGCGATTGCGCACCGCGCTGATGGTAAGCCAGCTCGGGTACAGCTCGCCGTTCTTGCGCCGGTTGGAAATCTCGCCTTGCCAGTGTCCCTCGTCGGTCAATTGGTGCCACATCGCCGCGTAGAACGCGCTGTCATGCAGCCCGGACGCCAATAGCCGGGGGGTGTGGCCCAGTGCTTCGCTTTCGCTATAGCCGGTGATTTCGGTGAAAGCTCGATTGACCGCACTAATGTGTTGTTGGGTATCGGTGATCAACACGCCCTCGGCAGTGCTCTCGAAAACCGTTGCCGCCTGCTGCAGTTTTTCCTGCATGAGATGGCGTTCGGTGATGTCGCGGGCGATGGTCAGCATGCAGTCTTCGTCACCGATCGGCAGTGGACGACTGGAGACTTCGCACAGGCGGATCTGCCCGTCGCTGCGACGGATGTGGCAGGTGAAGTCGCGGACAAAACCGTCGCGCTGCAGCAGGTCGATCATCTGTTTGCGCTCGTTGAGGTTGACCCAGATACCCAGGTCCAGCGTCGAACGATCCACCGACATGGCGCTGTTGAAACCGGTGATGCGACTGAAGCCTTCGTTGACCTCCAGCAACAGGCCGTCGCTCTGGCGCGACAGCAGAAGACCGTCCGGCGACGCATGAAAGGCCTTGGCAAACTTCTCTTCCGATGTTTGCAGTTGCTGTTGGGTTTCCTTGAGTTGGCTGATGTCGCGCACCACCACCACCAGCGCCGGGGTAGTGTCGAGGTCGAATGGCTCGGCGGAGATCAGCCCGGTGAACACCTGGCCGTTGTTGCGGCGAAAGGGCATTTCCAGGTTGCGGATGCTGCCGGCCTGCAAGCGCTGCAGCAGGCCCGGCCCAACCCCGGGAATCCCCCAGATATTAAGGTTGGTGGCGGTTTGACCGATCACGTCCTCGGCGCGCAGGCCGATCTGTTCCTCGAAGGCCTCGTTGACCTCCAGCAGGCAGCCGTCGGACAGGCGCGCAATCACCAGAATGTCCGGACATTGCTCGAACACCGAAGCGAACTTCTGCTCCGACAGGCGCAGCGCTTCTTCAGTGCGCTTGATCTCGCTGATATCGATCATCAGACCGCGCATCACTGGCTCGTGGCCGTGCTCAATCAGGCTGACGATGTCGCGCACCCACAGGCAGCGACCGTCGGCGGTGATCACGCGGTAGTCGACGATGTGATCGCGGCCCTGGCGCAGTGCTTCCTTGCAGTAGTTCTGCGTGCGGGTCAGGTCGGCGGGGTGAATGATGTTGTGCCAGAAGCCCGGAATCAGCCAGTGAGATTGTGGATAACCGAGCAAGTCTTCAGCGTGCGGCGAGACATAGCTGTAGGTGAAGTCGCTCATCCGCGCTTCCCAGGCAATCGCCGACAGGCTTTCCACCAGGCCGCGGTAGTGATATTCGCTGCTGCGCAACTCCTGCTCGAGGTCGATGCGCCGGGTGATTTCCGAGCTCAGACGGCGGTTGATGCGGATCACCGCGGCGAGGACTGTTATCAGCAGCAACAGGCCGGGCAGGCCGTACATCAGCAGGTCCGACCAGAACGTGCGGTGGTCAAGCACGTTGCCGACCCAGTGTTCCTGAATGCTGCTGATTTCCGCCGGCGTCATGTCCGCCAGGACTTTGTCGAGAATGCCCACCAGCACCTTGTTGTCCCGGGGCACGGCCATCGCCAGTTGATAGCGATACGGCGTTTCGCCGCTGACATAGAGGCCGTCAAGCTTGAGCTGGCGCAGGCTCCAGACGCTGGAAGCCAGATCGCCGACTACCGCGTCCACTTCGTCAGTCGCCAGGGCTTGCAGCGCTGAACTGACGTTGGGCATGGCTACCAGATTCAGATCAGGGTGGTGAGTGCGCAGCAGTTCGTGGGGGGCGTAGTTTTCCACCACGGCGATTTTCAGCCCGTACAGGTCGTCGAGTTTGCGGGGCTGGGCGCCGCCGACATGGGCGAGGATGACGATCGGGAAGTCGAGGTACGGCCGGGTGAATGACAGATAACTCTGGCGCTCTGGTGTCGACATGATCCCCGGCAGCAAATCGATCCTGCCCTTCTTCACCTGCTCCAGCACCACCGTCCAGCTCACCGGTTCGATAGGCGTCAGCTTGATGGACAAGCGCTGACGGATCACCTCGATATAGTCGGCAGCCAGTCCCTGATAACGGTTCTGATCGTCACGAAACTCAAAGGGCGGCCACGACGCGTCGACACCCAGGCGCAAGTCGGGGTGAGCCGCCAGCCAGCTGCGTTCTTCATCGGTGAGAGTCAGCGCGTCAGCCGTGGCGGTGCAGATCATCAATGACAGCAGAAACAGCACGGGCGCCAGTCTGGGCATAACGCTCTCGTTAGGGCTGGGGGGTGATTGTTTCGAGTGTAGACGGGGTATGCGGCGGGGAGGGCGGAGCGGGGAATTTAATCTGCCATAAAACAAAACCCCCGGCCTGGGCCGGGGGTTCTGGTATCACTCGTCGAGGAAGGAGCGCAGATGCTCGCTTCGCGTCGGGTGGCGCAGCTTGCGCAGCGCCTTGGCTTCGATCTGACGGATCCGCTCACGCGTTACGTCAAACTGTTTGCCCACTTCTTCGAGCGTATGGTCGGTGTTCATGTCGATACCGAAACGCATGCGCAATACCTTGGCTTCACGGGCAGTGAGGCCGGACAGGACTTCGCGAGTCGCTTCCTTCAGACTTTCCACCGTGGCGACATCGATCGGCGACTGCATGGTCGAGTCTTCGATGAAATCGCCCAGATGGGAGTCTTCGTCATCACCGATCGGGGTTTCCATGGAGATCGGCTCTTTGGCGATCTTCAGTACCTTGCGGATCTTGTCCTCAGGCATTTCCATGCGTTCGCCGAGCTCTTCCGGGGTCGGTTCGCGACCCATTTCCTGCAGCATCTGCCGGGAAATACGGTTGAGCTTGTTGATCGTCTCGATCATGTGCACCGGAATACGGATAGTGCGGGCCTGGTCGGCGATCGAGCGAGTGATCGCCTGACGGATCCACCAGGTGGCATAAGTCGAGAACTTGTAACCACGACGGTATTCGAACTTGTCCACCGCCTTCATCAGACCGATGTTGCCTTCCTGGATCAGATCGAGGAATTGCAGACCGCGGTTGGTGTACTTCTTGGCGATCGAGATCACCAGACGCAGGTTGGCTTCAACCATCTCTTTCTTCGCGCGGCGGGCCTTGGCCTCACCGATCGACATGCGACGGTTGATGTCCTTGATTTCGGCGATGGTCAGGCCGGTCTCGGTTTCCAGTGCGATCAGCTTCTGCTGGCAACGGATGATGTCCGGCTGCACGCGACCGATGGCTTCGGCATACTTGCTCTTGCCTTTGGCCAGGGCGTCGGACCAGCTTTCGTCGACTTCGTTGCCCGGGAACTGACGCAGGAAATCGGCGCGCGGCATACGTGCATCACGTACGCACAGCTGCATGATCGCGCGCTCTTGCTGACGCAGACGATCCAGGGCACTGCGCACACGCTCGACCAGGGCTTCGAATTGCTTCGGAACCAGTTTGATCGGCATGAACAGCTCGGCCAGGGCCAGCAACTCGGCAACCGCTGCCTTGTTGTGACGACCGTGCTTTTTCAGGGCCTTGCGGGTGATTTCCATCTGGTCGGCCACGGCGCCGAAGCGCTGCGCAGCGATAACCGGGTCCGGACCGCTTTCGGCTTCTTCTTCGTCATCGGAAGATTCGGCTTCATCGTCGTCGGTATCGTCGTCGGCCTTGACGGCTTTCGGGTCGACCGGCGGCGGCACTTCTGCCGCAGGCGGCGCGATGCCGTCGTCCGGGTCGATATAACCGCTCAGGACGTCGGACAGGCGACCACCTTCGGTGGTGACGCGGGTGTACTCGGAGAGAATGTGGTCAACCGTGCCAGGGAAGTGCGCGATTGCGCTCATCACTTCACGAATGCCTTCTTCGATCCGCTTGGCGATTTCGATTTCGCCTTCACGGGTCAGAAGCTCGACCGTACCCATTTCACGCATGTACATGCGCACCGGGTCAGTGGTGCGACCGATATCGGTCTCCACCGCCGCCAACGCAGCGGCTGCTTCTTCCGCAGCGGCCTCGTCGGTATCGGCGTCGGCCAACATAAGGGCGTCCGCATCCGGAGCACTCTCGTGTACGGGGATCCCCATGTCGTTAATCATGCGGATGATGTCTTCCACCTGCTCCGGATCTGAAATATCCTCGGGCAAGTGGTCGTTGACCTCGGCGTAAGTCAGATACTTCTGCTCACGACCCAGTTTGATCAACTCAATAATACGAGACTGCTGTTGCGCTTTTCCGGACATAACACCCTATCCACTGAAGGTCTTGGCGGGCAAAAAACAAGCCGAGGATTATACCTGAGCTATGACCTCACGCGCCAGTTGAGGTCGGGTTTGATGCGGAAACATTGCGACTTAAAAGGTCGCGCAGTTGATTTTTCTCTTCGACGCTCAGTTCGCTTTGCCGCGCTTTCCTGAGTAACTGTTCGAGATTTCGCTCGCGTTGGCGGGCGGACAAGCTAGTAATGGTGTCGAAAAACTGTTGTTCAAGGTTATCTCCGTCAATCAGCCATTCCTTTTCTGCCAGTGCCTTGAGCAAACGACCCTGTTCAGTACCGTGCCACCGCGCGATCAACTGAAATGAGTTTAGCTTGGGATTCTTCTGTACGGCTTCGAGCAGTGCCACAAGCAACTGGGCGTTGGTCTGATTTTCATCGGCAATGTGCCCGGCGTCTTCGACGCGCTTGGCCAGTTGCGGATGATGGAGCAATGTTCTAAGGGCCGTCAGGGTCGGCGATTCGACGCCAATCGGCGTGCGCGGGCGCTGCTGTTCGCGATCGCCACCACGCTTGCCGTTCTTGTCCCATGGTTTCTTGTCCCACTTCTTGCCGCCGGCGCCGGGTTTCTTCGGCGTCCATTCCTGCTGCGGCGCGTACATGTCCTGTGCCTGCGGCTGATGGTAGTCGCTGTAGTCCGGTATGGCGTCGTAATCGAAGCCCGGATCGTAGGCGGGCGGCGCTTCCTGCGGTGCACTCTGGACCAATTGGCTGACGGTTTCGCTGCTCAGGCCGGTGATTTCGGTCAGGCGCTGACGCATGAGGATGCGCAGGTTCGCCCCCGGCACCTTGTCGATCAGCGGTGCGGCGAGGGTGGCCATGTGCGCCTTGCCCTCGAGCGAGCGCGGGTCGGCTTCTTCGGTCAGTTGCTGGAAAAAATAATCGGCCAGCGGCTGCGCGTGCTGATTGATGCGCGCTTTGAAAGCGTCGGTGCCTTCGGCGCGAACCAGGGTGTCCGGGTCTTCGCCTTCGGGCAAAAACAGGAACCGCGCGCGACGACCGTCTTGCAGACACGGCAGGGTCGCTTCCAGTGCGCGCCACGCGGCGTTGCGGCCCGCCTGGTCGCCGTCGAAGCAGAACAATACGTTCGGGACGACGCGAAACAGACGCTTCAAATGTTCTTCGCTGGTCGCGGTGCCCAGCGTGGCAACGGCATTGCGCAAGCCTTGCTGCGCTAGGGCAATGACGTCCATGTAGCCTTCGACGACGATGATCTCGTCGAGGTTGCGATTGTTCTTGCGCGCTTCATAAAGGCCGTAGAGTTCCTGGCCTTTATGGAATACCGGGGTTTCCGGTGAGTTCAGGTACTTGGGCTTGTCGTCGCCCAGTACGCGACCGCCGAAGGCGATGATCCGTCCACGGGTGTCGCGGATCGGGAACATCACGCGATCACGAAAGCGATCATAGCGTTTGCCGGTTTCGGCGTTCTCGATCAGCAGGCCGGCTTCGATCATGGCTTTTTGTTGCAGGGTGTCGCTGCTCAGATGCTTGAGCAGGTTGTCCCAGCCCGGCGGTGCAAAGCCGAGGCCGAAATCCCGAGCGATCTCGCCGGTCAGGCCGCGGCCCTTGAGGTAATCCACTGCAGCCTTGCGCGACGGATGACTCTTGAGTGCCTGCCGGTAGAAGTCGGCGGCGGCAGTGAGCAGCGGGTACAGCGGCGAATCGGTCGGCTGACGCGGCTTGCGCTCGCGACCGCTTTCTTCGCGAGGGATTTCCATGCCGGCGGCTTTGGCCAGATCTTCGACGGCCTGGGGGAAGTCCAGGTTGTCGTGATCCATGAGAAAGCCGAGGGCGTTGCCGCCAGCGCCGCAGCCGAAACAGTAATAGAACTGCTTGTCGGGGCTGACGCTGAACGACGGGGTTTTCTCTTTGTGGAACGGGCAGCAGGCGGTGTAGTTCTTGCCGGCCTTCTTCAATTGCACGCGCGAGCTGACCACGTCGACGATGTCGGTGCGGTTCAGCAGGTCGTCAATGAAGCTCTGGGGAATCAGCCCGGCCATGGCGTTCTCGTCGTCTGCGCTGCAATAAATCCGTTGCGACAGGCTGTCGGACGCGGGCCATTGCTGGAAACGCACAAAAAGTGCGGCTCGACCGGTGTCGTCTGCGTGATCGCTGTCGGGAAGTGTATCTGCCGAAAATCCACTGACGTTAGTACCTATCAGTCTTCGACTATGTGAAAGTGTTGCGCTGAATCCGCTGACGGCCGGTTGTCGGCCTCGGATAGCTCAATAAAGCGGGCACGCATGCAGGTGCCTTGGGCTGATCGTCGTAAGAGGAATCAGTGGGTGTGCTCGTCAGTAGCCTTGAAAGGCTCGTCAGAAAAGACGTGCACCGCTGGCAAAAGAGCCAGGCCTGACGCGGTGAAGCAGATTTGTCTCGGTCGCATCGGCGGCGTCGACGGTGAAGCATCAAGCGTTTTACGCAAATGCCATTAGCCCGGCTGAGGGCCGGGCTTAGGCAAGAAGCTTGCTACGAACGTCTGTGTATTAGTACAGACGAACGGCGCGGCGCTGTTCGCGCTGAACTTTCTTGGCGTGACGCTTAACAGCGGCTGCTGCTTTGCGCTTACGCTCAGAAGTTGGCTTCTCGTAAAATTCGCGGCTACGAACTTCAGCCAGTACACCGGCTTTTTCGCAGGAGCGCTTGAAACGACGCAGAGCTACGTCGAAGGGTTCGTTCTCTTTTACTTTGACGGCTGGCATCCAGAGCTACCTTCATTCATTACCGGGGTCAACATCCTCGCGGCAAAAGAGCACTTGAAGACGTCGGTTTTTAAGGGTTGCGGATGTTAACCCCTCATCGCTCGGAATGCAAAGCCTCTGATCGAAAACCGCTGGTCGGGGCATCACGTGGCGACTATTATGCGCGCCTTCGAATTCAGCCTAAACAAGGCGCAAACCCATGCTAGTACTGGGATTAGAAACCTCTTGCGACGAAACCGGCGTCGCATTGTATGACAGCGAACGCGGCCTGTTGGCCGACGCGCTGTTTAGTCAGATCGACCTGCACCGCGTCTACGGCGGTGTGGTGCCGGAGCTGGCTTCGCGTGACCACGTTAAACGCATGCTGCCCTTGATCCGTCAGGTGTTGGCCGAGGCCGACTGCGTGCCGACCGAGATCGATGCAATCGCCTACACCGCAGGTCCTGGCCTGGTTGGCGCGTTGCTGGTCGGTGCTTCCTGCGCACAGGCGCTGGCGTTTGCCTGGGGCATTCCGGCCCTCGGTGTGCACCACATGGAAGGCCACTTGCTGGCTCCGATGCTGGAGCCAAAACCACCTGAATTCCCGTTCGTCGCTTTGTTGGTCTCTGGCGGTCATACCCAGTTGGTTCAGGTCGACGGCATTGGACAATACAGCCTGCTCGGCGAGACGCTCGACGATGCGGCCGGCGAAGCATTCGACAAAACCGCGAAGATGATGGGCCTCAATTACCCTGGCGGACCGGAAATCGCCAAGCTGGCCGAGAAAGGCGTCGCAGGACGTTTCACCTTTCCGCGTCCGATGTGTGATCGTCCGGGGCTGGACTTCAGCTTCAGCGGCCTGAAAACCTTCGCCCTCAACACCTGGCAGCAATGCGTCAGCGCCGGGGACGACGGCGAGCAAGCCCGTTGCGACATCGCGCTGGCGTTCCAGCAGGCTGTGGTGGAGACTTTGACCATCAAGTGCAAGCGCGCCCTGAAACAGGCGGGCATGAAGCGGCTGGTGATTGCCGGCGGCGTCAGCGCCAACAAGGCGTTGCGCGTTTCGCTGGAAAAGATGCTCGGCGATATGAAGGGCGATGTGTTCTACGCGCGCCCGGAGTTCTGCACCGACAATGGCGCGATGATCGCGTTTGCCGGTTGCCAGCGCCTGAAGGCCGGTCAGCAGGAAAGTCTGGCAATCACCGTGCAGGCACGCTGGCCGATGGAGCAGTTGTCGGCACTGTGATGAGCGACGCTCACGAACGGCATTCAAAAATGCCGTTCGCGCCCGGCAAACAGGTCGCGTAGATTGCCGCGATGACGCCAGACAATCAGCAAGGTCAGCGCGCTCATTGGCAGCAAGGCTTCCGGCTCTTGCCAGGCCAGCAATGGCAGGGTCAGTGGCGTGGCAATCAGCGCCGCCAGCGAGCTGGTGCGGGTCAGGTAGAACGTCAGCAGCCAGGCACATACGGCCAGCAGCGCGGCGGGTGGATACAGGCCGAGCAGCATGCCGGCGGCAGTGGCAACGCCTTTGCCGCCGCGAAAGCGGAAGTACAAAGGGAACAGGTGACCGATCACGGCGCATACGCCGATCCAGGCCTGATCCTGCAGCGAAAGGCCAGCGCTGGAGGCGATCAGCACCGGCAGCAGGCCTTTGCACAGATCACCGAGCAGGGTCAGGATCGCTAGTTTGCGACCGACCAGGCGCAGCATGTTGGTGGCGCCGGCATTACCCGAGCCACTCATTCGCGGATCCGGGTTTCCGGTCAGGCGGCTGAGCAAAATGGCGAAGGACAGCGAGCCGAGCAGGTAGGCGAGAATCGCCAGTAACCAAAACATGCTAACTATTCCGGGCGAGGACGCCCTGATTCTAACGGCGCATCGCGCCCTTGTCGTGCAGCGGAGAGAAGTGCTTGGACAGAGTGTTTATCGAGGGCCTGGAAGTCGACACCGTGATCGGTGCCTACGACTGGGAGCGCGGCATCCGTCAATGCCTGCGTCTTGATCTGAGCTTCGCCTGGGACAATCGCCCGGCCGCCGCCGGTGACGATCTGACCCTGGCGCTCGATTACGCCAGTGTTTCCACGCGCATCCAGGCGTTTGCCGAGCAGGCGCAGTTCCAACTGGTCGAGACCTTTGCCGAGCGTCTGGTTGAAGTGCTCATGGCCGAATTCAAGATCACCTGGGTGCGGCTGAAACTGACCAAGCCGGGCGCGGTGCCGGCGGCCAAGGGTGGTGTGGGTGTGGAGATCGAGCGCGGATGTCGCTGACTCAGGTCTACCTCGGGCTCGGTAGCAATATCGAGCGCGAAACCCATTTGCGCGCCGGTCTCGATGCGCTGGCCACGTTCCTGGTGGATATCCGATGTTCGGCGGTGTTCGAGAGCCAACCGGTGGGCATCAAGAGCGGGCCGTTCTTCAATTTCGTGGTCTCGGCCTACACCGATCTGCCGTTGATGGAGCTCGATCGCCGCTTGAAATTCATCGAAGCGGACAACGGTCGTTATGCCCCGGATCGCAAGGGTCTGCCGCTGGATATCGACGTGCTGCTGTATGGCGATCTGGTGGGTAACTTTGATGGATTGATTCTGCCGCGTGTGGAAATCCTGAAAAATGCTTTTGTACTGTGGCCGCTTTCGCTGATTGCGCCGCAGCGGGTTCACCCAGGGGTGGGCAAGAGCTTTGCGACGTTGTGGGCCGAGGCGCAGATTGATCAGGTGTTGGCGCCGGTTGCGTTCGAATGGAATGGGCAGCAATTGACTCCGTCGAATCTTTAAAGCAAAAGATCGCAGCCTTCGGCAGCTCCGACAGAGGAATTTGCGTTTTCCTGTAGAAGCTGCCGAAGGCTGCGATCTTTTGATCTTGCTTCAGGCGTTGTCTTTGTAGATTTTCAATGCTTTCAACCGTTCACGCTTCAGCGCTTCGCCCAATTCCGGCCCCTTGAATCCCTGCTCCAGCAAAGGCTGCACCGCCACCGCTCGCGCAGCTTGCGCCGCTCCGCGCAAATAATCCGCCTGTGGATAACTGCGCTGCTCCAGGCCCTTGCGGCCACGGGCGTCCATCTCGCACGCGGCGATAAACTCTTTGAAGCGCTGCGGCCGGCGATAGATATCGAAGCTCTGCAATAACTCCAGCAGCGTCGAGGCTTTCAGCTCCAGCGCCCGGTGCCCATGGGTGTGATACTGCCCGACCAGCAGCGCCAGTTCCTGACAGTCCTTGGGGACCTTGAAGCGCTCGTTGACCGCTTTGATCAGCTTCAGCCCCGTGTGCTCATGGGCGATATGCCGGGGCCATTGTTCTTCCGGCGTCAGACCTTTGCCCAAATCGTGCAGCAGGCAGGCCCAGCGCACCGTCAGCGGCTGCTTGTGCAGGGCCGATTGCTCCAGCACGCTCAAAGTGTGCAGGCCCGTGTCGATTTCCGGGTGATGAGTTTCCGGCTGCGGCACGCCGAACAAGGCGTCGACTTCCGGCATCAGCACTTTCAGCGCGCCACAGTCGCGCAGTACCTGGATGAAGACTTGCGGGTGGTCTTCCATCAGTGCCCGGGAAATCTCCTTCCAGCTGCGCTCGGCAGTCAGCGCCTGCAGTTCGCCGGACTCACTGAGCTGACGCATCAGGTCCATGGTTTCATCGGCGACCGTGAAGCCCAGCCCGGCATAGCGCGCGGCGAAACGGGCAACGCGCAGCACACGCAGCGGATCTTCGGCGAACGCCGGGGAAACATGGCGAAGGATTCGTGCTTCGAGGTCGCGTTGACCATGATACGGATCGGTCAGGTTGAGTTGATCGTCCTCGGCCATGGCATTGATCGTCAGGTCGCGGCGAATCAGGTCTTCTTCCAGCGTGACTTCCGGACTTGCATAGAAGGTGAAGCCACCGTAACCGCGACCGCTCTTGCGCTCGGTGCGGGCGAGGGCATACTCCTCGCCGGTTTTCGGGTGCAGAAACACGGGAAAATCTGCGCCGACCGGGCGAAACCCCTGGGCGAGCATTTCCTCCGTGGTAGCGCCCACCACGACCCGGTCGACATCGGTGACCGGCAACCCTAATAGGCGATCACGTACCGCGCCGCCAACCTTGTAAACCTGCATAAAAAACCTCCGTCAGTCCGACAGGATAACCCTTGCGTCAGACTTTCGGAGGCCGGAACCGGATCAAAGATGAATCACGGCCAGATCGAGCCGGCCGTAATCGCCCTCGCTGTGCTCACTGCGTGGCGGCACGTGATGGGTTTTCATGATCTGGTCGCCCTGCAGGGTTTCCAGATGAATGTCGAAGCCCCACAGCCTATGCAGATGCTTGAGCACTTCCTCGGTGGAGTCGCCCAACGGTTTGCGGTCGTGCTGCTGATGACGCAGGGTCAGCGAGCGATCGCCGCGCCGGTCAATGCTGTAGATCTGCACGTTCGGCTCACGATTGCCGAGGTTGTACTGCGCAGCCAGGGTTTCGCGGATGATTCGGTAGCCGCCCTCGTCATGAATGGCTGGCACCAGCAGGTCGTCCTTCTGGTCGTCATCGAGGATGCTGAACAGTTTCAGATCGCGGATGACCTTCGGCGACAGGTACTGCAGGATGAAGCTCTCGTCCTTGAAACTGCTCATGGCGAACTTGATGGTCGACAGCCAGTCGGAACCGGCGATGTCCGGGAACCAGCGACGGTCTTCTTCGGTGGGCTCTTCGCACATGCGCCGGATGTCGCGGTACATGGCGAAACCCAGCGCGTAGGGATTGATGCCGCTGTAGTACGGGCTGTCAAAGCCAGGCTGAAACACCACGCTGGTGTGCGAGGTAAGGAATTCCATCATGAAGCCGTCAGTGACCAGACCCTCGTCATACAGATCATTCATCAGCGTGTAATGCCAGAACGTCGCCCAGCCTTCGTTCATCACCTGGGTCTGGCGCTGCGGATAGAAATACTGGGCGATCTTGCGCACGATTCGCACGATCTCGCGCTGCCAGGGTTCGAGCAACGGTGCGTGTTTTTCAATGAAATAAAGAATGTTTTCCTGCGGTTCGGCCGGGAAGCGGGCGTTGTCCTTGTCGCTGTATTTGTCAGCGCCCTTAGGGATGGTCCGCCACAGATCATTAATCTGTTTCTGCATGTGCTCTTCACGATCCTTCTGCCGCCGGCGCTCTTCTTCGGCGGAAATCGGATACGGGCGCTTGTAGCGGTCAACACCGTAATTCATCAGGGCGTGGCAGGAATCGAGCAGATCTTCCACTGCATCAATGCCGTGGCGCTCTTCGCACTGCATGATGTACTGCTTGGCAAACACCAGGTAATCGATGATCGAACTGGCGTCAGTCCAGGTGCGGAACAGGTAGTTGCCCTTGAAGAAGCTGTTGTGGCCATAGCAGGCATGAGCCACCACCAGGGCCTGCATGCAGATGGTGTTTTCTTCCATCAGATAGGCGATGCACGGATCCGAGTTGATCACGATCTCGTAGGCCAGGCCCATCTGACCACGACTATAGGATTTCTCGGTGCTGAGGAAGTGTTTGCCGTAGGACCAGTGGTGGTAACCCAGCGGCATGCCCACCGAGGCATAGGCGTCCATCATCTGCTCGGCGGTGATCACTTCGATCTGGTTGGGATAGGTATCCAGCGCATAGCGGGCCGCAATCCGGGCGATTTCGCGGTCGTAGGTCTGGATCAGCTCGAATGTCCATTCAGAGCCGGTGGAAATCGGCTGGCGTTTCTGCTCTTTGGCGGTCATGTCACTAACCTGCGCTGGAAGAGTTCACGGAAGACCGGATAGATATCTCCGGCCGAGACCAGTTGCTGCTGGGCAAATGTGTCAGAGAAGGCTTCGGCGATGCGTTCGTACTCGTACCACAAGGCCTGATGTTCGCGCGGGGTAATCTCCACATAAGTGTAGTACTGCACAAACGGCATGATCTGGTTGATAAGGATGTCGCGGCAGATCGGCGAATCGTCGTTCCAGTTGTCGCCGTCGGAGGCTTGAGCGGCGTAGATGTTCCACTCGTTGCTCGGATAGCGCTCTGCCATGATTTCCTGCATCAGCTTCAGGGCGCTGGAAACAATGGTGCCGCCGGTCTCACGGGAATAGAAAAACTCCTCTTCGTCCACTTCCCGGGCACTGGTGTGGTGACGGATGAATACCACGTCGATCTTGTCGTAGTTACGCTTGAGGAACAGGTACAGCAGGATGAAAAAGCGTTTGGCGATGTCCTTGGTCGCCTGCGTCATCGAGCCGGAAACGTCCATGAGGCAGAACATCACTGCTTTGGAACTGGGGTTCGGTTGCTTGACCAGCAGGTTGTATTTCAAGTCGAAGGTGTCGAGGAACGGCACGCGATGGATACGTGCGCTGAGTTTCTCTATTTCAGCTTCGAGTTCCTGGATATCGCCGAAGTTGTCCGGTTCTTCGCGTTTGAGCCGGGCTAGCTCTTCCTTGGCTTCGCGAAGCTTTGCGCGGCTGCTGCCGGACAAAGCAATACGACGCGCATGTGCTGAGCGCAGGGTGCGGATGATATTGATGCGTGAGGGGTTACCTTCGTTGCTTATCCCCGCGCGTACGGTTTTGAACGTGTCGGTGCCGGTCAGGTTGCGTTTGACCAGGTTCGGCAGCTCCAGATCTTCGAACATGAATTCGAGAAACTCCTCCTGGGTGATCTGGAAGACGAACTCGTCCATGCCTTCGCCGGAATTACCGGCCTTGCCCGGACCTCGGCCACCGCCGCCTCCCGGTGGGCGGGCAATATGTTCACCGGCCGTGAACTCTTTGTTACCGGGATGCACGACGGTCTGTTTGCCGCCGCGTCCGTGATGAAGCACCGGTTCGTCGATGTCGCGACCGGGAATGCTGATCTGTTCACCATGCTCCATATCGGTGATGGAGCGCCGGCTGACTGCCTCTTCGACAGCCTTCTTGATGTGGTCACGGTAACGTCGCAGAAAACGCTGACGGTTCACCGTGCTCTTGTTCTTGCCATTGAGGCGTCGGTCGATCACATAGCTCATAAGGCCCCTCCGGGGAGCTTCAAGTTTTGAGCTGCAAGCTGCAAGTTGAAGCGATTGGGCCAGGATTCAGCCTCCGCGCGCTCTTTCTTGCAGCTTGTGGCTTATAGCTTGCAGCTGCCTCACTGCGACTTGCGGACCCGCAGGTACCATTCGGACAGCAGGCGTACCTGTTTATCGGTGTAGCCACGTTCAACCATTCGCGTAACGAAGTCGTTGTGTTTCTGCTGATCCTCCTTGCTGGCCTTGGCGTTGAAACTGATTACGGGCAGCAGGTCTTCGGTGTTGGAGAACATTTTCTTCTCGATGACCACCCGCAGTTTTTCGTAGCTGAGCCAGGTCGGGTTCTTGCCGTTGTTGTTGGCCCGGGCGCGCAGGACGAAGTTGACGATTTCGTTACGGAAATCCTTCGGATTGCTGATGCCGGCCGGTTTTTCGATTTTTTCCAGTTCTTCGTTCAGCGCCACGCGGTTGAGGATCTCGCCGGTTTCCGGATCGCGATACTCCTGATCCTGGATCCAGAAATCCGCGTACAGCACGTAGCGGTCGAAGATGTTCTGACCGTATTCGCTGTAGGACTCGAGGTACGCCGTCTGGATTTCCTTGCCGATGAACTCGATGTAGCGCGGTGCCAGGTATTCCTTCAGATAGCGCAGATAACGCTCGCGGGTTTCGGCCTGGAACTGTTCCTGTTCGATCTGCTGTTCCAGCACATAGAGCAGGTGCACCGGGTTGGCGGCGATTTCGTGCGGATCGAAGTTGAACACTTTGGAGAGGATCTTGAAGGCGAAGCGGGTCGACAGGCCATTCATGCCTTCGTCGACACCGGCCGAGTCACGGTACTCCTGAATCGATTTGGCTTTCGGATCGGTGTCCTTGAGGTTTTCACCGTCGTAGACGCGCATCTTCGAATAGATATTGGAGTTTTCCGGCTCCTTGAGGCGCGACAGCACGGTGAACTGCGCGAGCATCTTCAAGGTGTCCGGTGCGCAGTGCGCCTTGGACAGAGAACTGTTGAAAAGCAGTTTGTCGTAGATCTTCACTTCGTCGCTGACGCGCAGGCAGTACGGCACTTTGACGATGTAGATCCGGTCGATGAACGCCTCGTTGTTCTTGTTGTTGCGGAAGGTATGCCACTCCGATTCGTTGGAGTGAGCCAGCAGGATGCCAGTGAACGGAATCGCGCCGAGGCCTTCGGTACTGTTGTAGTTACCTTCCTGCGTAGCGGTCAGCAAAGGGTGCAGCACCTTGATCGGTGCCTTGAACATTTCGACGAATTCCATCAGGCCCTGGTTGGCCCGGCACAGCGCACCGGAGTAGCTGTAGGCGTCGGCGTCGTTCTGCGGGAATTCTTCAAGCTTGCGGATATCGACCTTGCCGACCAGCGCCGAGATGTCCTGGTTGTTCTCATCACCGGGTTCGGTCTTTGCCACGGCGATCTGATTGAGGATCGACGGGTACAGCTTGACCACGCGGAACTGGCTGATGTCGCCGCCGAATTCGGCCAGGCGCTTGGTCGCCCAGGGCGACATGATGGTGTTCAGGTAGCGCCGTGGAATGCCGAAATCTTCCTCGAGGATTGCGCCATCTTCGGTGGCGTTGAACAAACCCAGGGGCGATTCGAAAACCGGTGAGCCCTTGATGGCGTAGAAGGGCACCTTCTCCATCAATTGTTTCAGCTTCTCGGCCAGGGACGATTTACCGCCACCGACGGGGCCGAGCAGGTAGAGGATCTGTTTCTTCTCTTCCAGGCCCTGGGCCGCGTGGCGGAAATAGGAGACGATCTGGTCGATGCATTCTTCCATCCCGTGGAAGTCTTCAAAGGCCGGATAGCGGCGGATCACCTTATTGGAAAAAATGCGCGACAGCCTCGAGTTGGTCGAAGTGTCGAGCAGTTCCGGTTCGCCGATAGCCATCAATAGACGCTCGGCGGCGGAAACGTAGGCGCTCCGGTCTTTCTTGCACAGCTCCAGGTACTCTTGCAGCGAGAGTTCTTCCTGGCGTGTGGACTCGAAGCGTTGTTGGAAGTGGCTAAAGATACTCATGACGTCACCTCGCTCGATACGTGGAGCCGACGCCGGATCACTCAGTCGATGCTGGCAGCAGTCGCTGTGGCAGCTGCTGTTTACCCCCCAGAATTCTTCCACGGTCGACAAACCGCGAAAGCTACTCCCGATGACCCGCGCGCCGGTGTACCGGCTCTCCCCTGTTTTGGATGGCCTGCGCTTAAGGATAGTTGGGAATTCGAGAGGTAAAGGCGAGATACGTAATTAGTTGTGGCAGACCGTTCGTCTGCCGCGCGCAGGCCCACGGCAGCCGGGGCCTGCGCCGCGCAAAAAAATTATTCGGCGGTGCCTTGCGCGGTTTCCGACGGATAAGTCGTACGCCACAGCTCAAAGCCGCCGTCCATGCTGTAAACGTCGGAGAAGCCCTGGCTGACCAGATAGGCGGCTGCGCCCTGGCTGGAATTGCCGTGGTAGCAGACCACCACGGTCGGTGCATCAAGGTCGGCACCTTGAATGAAAGCGTGCAGCGAATGGTTGTCGAGATGCTTCGAGCCGCTGATATGCAGCGCGGCGAAGGTCGCTGGATCGCGTACGTCGACTACGACTGCGCCCTGTTCACGCAGGGCCTGCGCCTGTTCTGGGGGGATTCGTTTGAATTCGCTCATGGCGGGTTCCTGTAGCTCAACTGAAAGTGCAGTCTAACGCGGTGCGCCGACTGGCGAAGATTCGGGGATAAGTGGCGCGACCGTGTGTGCAAGCCCGCCGTGTTCATCACATTTGCATGACAGACGTTCGCCGCTGTCGACGTTCATCAGTGTCAGGCTGCCGCCCCATACGCATCCGGTGTCCAGCGCTGAAATGCCCGGCTCGTGGATGTTGCCTTCGAGCGCTGCCCAGTGGCCAAAAATGATGCGCAGGCCTTTGGTCTTGCGTTCTTTGTGCTGAAACCACGGTTTGTAGCCGGGCGGGGCGCTGTCGAGGCCTTCCTTGCTCTTGAGGTCAAGCTTGCCCTCGGCGGTGCAAAAGCGCATGCGCGTGAAGTAATTGGTGATCACCCGCAGGCGATCAATGCCTTTGAGGTCGTTGTCCCATTTTGCCGGCTCGTTGCCGTACATGCCGTCAAGGTAGGCCGGGAAGACGTTGTCGTCGCGCAGTGCGGTCTCGACTTCGGCGGCGCACTTAAGGGCACGGCGCAGCGACCATTGCGGCGGGATGCCGGCGTGGACCATGGCGACATCACGGATTTCGTCGTAGTGCATCAGCTTCTGCTGGCGCAGCCATTCCATCAGTTGCGGGCCATCGGGCGCCTCGATGATTTCGCGCAAGGTGTCGCTTTTCTTCAAGCGCTCGATCTTTTTCGCGGCGGCCAGCAGATGCAAATCGTGATTGCCGAGGACACAGACCAGCGACTCGCGCATCTCATGGAGAAAACGCAGGGTTTGCAGCGACTGCGGGCCACGGTTCACCAGATCGCCAACCAGCCATAGCCGATCCAGCGCCGGGTCAAAGGCAACTTGCTTGAGCAGGCACTTGAGCGGCTCGAGGCAGCCTTGCAAGTCGCCGACGGCGTACGTCGTCATCAGTGCAGGGCTCCGGGTACAGCGAGGCGAAACGGTTTGATGACTGCATCGAAATGTTTACCGTCATCGGCGAGCATCTGATAGGTGCCCTGCATGGTGCCGACCTTGGTGGTCATCACCGTGCCGCTGGTATACGTGTGGCTCTTGCCTGCATCGATCAACGGTTGCTGGCCAACGACACCTTCACCGCGTACTTCTTCGACATGGCCGTCACCATCGGTAATTACCCAGTGCCGGGCCAGAAGCTTGGCGGCAAGCTCGCCGTTGTTCTGCACGGTGATGGTGTAGGCGAAGGCGAAACGGTCGTGTTCGGGTTGCGATTGGTCTGCCAGATAGTGAGTGACGACGCTGACATCGACCTGATAACGGGAATCGGACATGCAAGAGGGCCTTAACGAAGCGGAACGCGGGGCGTAGCTGATGGGGAATCAGTCTAGGCAAGTATCGGGCAGTAAACCAGAGTGGTGTGCTGCCCGATAGCGTTCATCGCGGGTCAGTCGGCGGCGGGAGCTGCCGGGACCTGTATCGCGAGCTGGTCGGCCAGACGCACGAATGCGGCCAGATCCAGTTGCTCGGGACGCAGGCTGCCATCGACGCCAGCGGCTTCGATCTCGGCATTGCTGAGCAATTGCTTGAGGGTATTGCGCAAGGTTTTGCGGCGCTGGTTGAAAGCTTCGCGCACCACGCGCTCCAGCAGCTTGTGATCCTTGGCCGGGTGCGGCAGTACCGCGTGGGGCACGAGACGAACGATCGCCGAATCGACTTTCGGCGGCGGATTGAATGCGCCCGGGCCGACGTTGAACAGATGTTCTACACGACAGTGATACTGAACCATGATCGACAGACGACCCCAATCACCGCCACCCGGGCCTGCGGCCAGACGCTCGACCACTTCTTTCTGCAGCATGAAGTGCATGTCGCGAATGATGCCAGCGTTGTTCAGCAGGTGAAAAATCAGCGGCGTGGAGATGTTGTACGGCAGGTTGCCGACTACCCGCAGGCTGTTCGGGGCGGCATTCAGCGTATTGAAGTCGAACTTCAGCGCATCGCCTTGATGCAGATTGAAATTGCTCATGCCAGCAAACTGCTGGTTGAGGATCGGGATCAGATCCTTGTCCAGTTCCACCACGTCGAGTTGCGCGCCAGAGCCAAGCAAACCTTGGGTCAGGGCACCCTGACCGGGGCCGATTTCCAGCAGGCGGTCGTCAGGCTTGGCGTGAATGGAGCGCAGAATGCGGTCGATAACGCCGGCATCGTGGAGGAAGTTCTGACCAAAGCGTTTGCGCGCCTTGTGTTGGTATTGCTCGTTCATAAACGGGTCTCGGCCATCTGGTAGGCGGTTTCCAGGGCGACTTGCAGGCTGCCGGTGTCGATCCTGCCGCTGCCGGCCAGATCCAGGGCGGTGCCATGGTCGACCGAAGTGCGGATGATCGGCAGGCCCAGCGTCACGTTGACGGCAGCGCCGAAGCCCTTGTACTTGAGCACGGGCAAGCCCTGGTCGTGATACATCGCCAGCACTGCGTCGCAGTGCTCCAGATATTTGGGGGTAAACAGAGTGTCGGCAGGCAGCGGGCCACGAAGGTCCATGCCCTCGCCGCGCAGGCGCTCTAATGTCGGTTCGATAATGTCGATTTCTTCATGGCCCAGGTGGCCACCTTCACCGGCGTGCGGGTTGAGGCCGCAGACCAGGATGCGTGGCCGGGCAATGCCGAATTTTTCTTGCAGATCGGTGTGCAGGATTCGCGTCACTCGCTCCAGCCGTTGCGGGGTGATCGCGTCGGCAATCTCGCGCAGAGGCAGATGCGTGGTGACCAGCGCCACGCGCAAACCGCGAGTGGCAAGCATCATCACTACTTGCGCGGTGTGCGTCAGATCAGCGAGGAACTCGGTGTGTCCGGAAAACGCGATGCCGGACTCGTTGATCACGCCTTTGTGCACCGGCGCGGTGATCATTCCGGCGAAGTCGCCGTTCAGGCAGCCATTGCCGGCACGGGTCAAGGTTTCGAGGACGAACGCCGCGTTGGCCTTGTCCAGTTCCCCTGCGACTACCGGTGCGCTGAGCGGAGTGTCCCAGACGTACAGGCTGTTGGTCGGCGCTGGAACATCTGGCCACTGCCCTGGCGCGACATCCAGCAGATTGACGACCAGCCCCAGTTGCGCGGCCCGCTCAAGGAGCAGGTCGCGGCTGGTAATGGCAATCAGGGGATGTGGCTGGGCTTGCGAGGCGAGCAGCAGGCACAGGTCGGGACCGATGCCGGCTGGTTCGCCGGGTGTCAGCGCGAAACGCTTGGGTATCACTGCGCTGCCTGGTCTGCACCAGGGAGTTTTATTTCTACGTACGCTTCGTCACGGATCTGCCGCAGCCAGGTTTGCAGCTCTTCGTCGTATTTGCGGTTGCGCAGTACGGTCATGGCTTGCTGCTCACGGGCCTGTTCGGTGCTGTCGGTGGCGCGACGGCCAAGGACTTCCAGCACGTGCCAGCCGTATTGCGTCTGGAATGGCTTGGACAGCTGACCTTGTGGGGTCTTGGCCATCACCTCGCGGAATTCCGGCACGAGTACGTTCGGGTCGATCCAGTTCAGGTCGCCACCATTGAGCGCGGAACCCGGGTCTTCCGAGTAGTTCTTCGCCAGCTCGGCGAAGTCTTCGCCGGCAGTGATGCGGTCGTACAACGATTGCACCAGTGCCTTGGTCTTGGCTTCGTCGCGGATCGGGCTCGGCTTGACCAGGATGTGGCGCACATGAACCTCGTCGCGCATCTGCGCTTCGCCGCCACGTTTGCCCAGTAGCTTCAGAATGATGAAACCGCCTGGTGTACGTGCAGGTTGGGTGATGTCGCCGACGGCCATGCTGCTCAGTTCACGATCGAAAGGCGGTGGCAGTTGCGCGGCTTTACGCCAGCCCATGTCGCCGCCTTCCAGCGCATTGTCGCTGCCGGACTTGGCAACAGCCATCTGACCGAAGTCGGAGCCTTGCTTGAGCTGCTGGTAAACCTCCATGGCCTGACGCGCGGCGCTCTGAATAGCATCAGAGTTGGCGCTTTCCGGAGTCGGGATCAGGATGTTGGCCAGGTGCAGTTCTTCGGACAGCTGCATTTTGCCCAGGTCGGAGGCGAGGAAGTTTTTCACTTCCTGCTCGGAAACCTGAATACGTTCGGCCACACGACGCTGACGCACACGGCTGATGATCATCTCGCGCTTGATCTGATCACGGGCGTCGTCATAGTTCAGGCCATCGCGAGCGAGCGCAGCACGAAACTGCTCAACAGTCATGTTGTTGCGCTGAGCAATGGTGCCGACAGCCTGGTTCAGCTCTTCGTCAGTAATGCGGATGCCCGAACGTTCGCCGATCTGCAGTTGCAGGTTTTCTACGATCAAACGCTCGAGCACTTGCTGATCGAGCACGCCCGGAGGCGGCAGACCGCCACCGCGCTTGGCGATGGTCTGCTGAACTTCGTGAACGCGCTGGTCCAGTTGGCTCTGCATGACCACGTCGTTGTCGACGATCGCCACCACTTTATCGATGGACTGTACGGCGGCGTTGGCCGCCGTACCCAGGAACAACGCGCCCAGCAGCACCGGGCGCAGACAATCAGAAAGCTTGGTCTTCACGTTCACGATAACCTTGAATGCCTTTGTCGAGGAAGCTCTCTACCTTGGCGCCAGTCAGGCCGCCGAGTCCCTTCAGAACAATTTGGAGGAAGACGCCATGGTCGCCTTTTTCGTTTTGCGGAGCTTCCTGGCTGAACTCGTCATAGGAAACCCAGTAACGGTTGATCAGGCGCAGTTTCCAGCAGCAGTTGTCGTATTCGAAACCACCGAAAGCTTCCAGCGTGCGATTACGGTTGTAGTCGTACTGCCAGCGGCTGATGGCATTCCACTGCGGAACGATCGGCCAGATGACCGAGAAGTCATGCTGCTGGATCTTGTAGTAGTCCTTCACGTAGCCAGGCTGCCCGGGAACGCCGTAGTCACCACCGCCCACCGACCACTGACCGGTGTTCTGGTCATAACGAATCTGATCGTTGCGATAGCGATAGCCGGCATTGATGACCTTGTTCGGGTTGTCGGCTGGCTGGTAGTGGAACATCGCACTGCCGGAGCGCGGGCTGCGGCTGTCCGGGTCCCAGTTGTAGTCGGCTGTGGCGCGCCAGTCGCGGTTCCAGCGGTATTCGTATTCAAGCGCGTATGGCGAGACACTGGATTTGGAATCTTCACGGGTTTTCGCATCGATGCCAGGCAACTGCACTTCGCGATTCTTGAAGTAATAAGCCTGGCCTACGCTGATTTTCTGACGCTCGAAACCGTTGTCTTCGATCCAGCGGCTGGTCACACCCAGTGACAGCTTGTTCTCGTCACCGACACGGTCGGCACCGGTAAAGCGGTTGTCACGGAACAGCGAGGAGTAGCTGAACGTCGTTTCGCTGGTATCGAACACCGGAATATCTTCCTGATCGACCTCAGGGACGTACAGGTAGAACAGGCGTGGTTCCAGAGTCTGGCGATAGTTCTTGCCGAAGTACGAAGTATTTCGGTCGAAGTAGAGGCCACTATCAATGCTGGCGATCGGTACGCCACGATTCTGGTTGCTGTCGAACTTGCCGTAGAGCTTCTGGTTTGCTGGCGACAGCGCATCGATCTGCGCTTTACCGGTGTTGTCCAGATCAAGCTGATATTGGGTGTACTGATATTTCAGCGATGGCTTCAGGAAACCATATGTCCAGCTCATCGGCAGGCTGACGCCCGGCTTCAGATTCAAGCGATCGCCATTGGCACGAGCCAGGCCGGTGATGTTGTTGTCCAGACGCGGCTCGGTGGTAATACCGTCTTCCTGCACAAAGGTGCCGCTTCTCAGATCGCGGTCGAAACGCACCAGCTCGGTCTGATAATCGAAATCGAGGCCTTCTGGATGATACGGCAGCTGACCATTGAAGGTGATCTGCGGCAGACGGCCATACGGTGTGATGTTCGAAACGGTCGCCAGTTGATACTGCTGAGCGTTGAGGCGTGCGGTGTAGCTGTCGCCACGATAAGTGACCGAGCCCTGCTGGTTGACGAAGTCGTCGCTCTTGACGCCGATCTGGTCGGTTTGCAGGTCCTGGAAGTAATACGGATCGCTGATCTTGGTGTAGTCAACCTGGGTCAGCACGCGGGAATCGAGACCGCCCTTGTGCTGCCAGTTGTACATGTAGCGAGTCTCGTTGTAGTCGGACTGGCGCTTGCGATCGTCGTTCTCGTCGTTGAGATACGAGGCACCGAACTGCCCTTCGCTCGACTTGGTCAGGTAACGGAACTCACCCTCCACCAGCATGCCGCGCTTGCTCATGTAACGCGGGTACAACGTGGCGTCGTAGTTAGGCGCCAGGTTGAAGTAGTACGGGGTAACCAGCATGAAGCCGGTGTCGCTGCCCGAACCGATGGTCGGCGGCAGGAAGCCGGACTGGCGACGGTCGTCGATCGGGAAGTAGATGTACGGGGTGTACAGAATCGGGATGTCTTTGACGCGCAACGTCACGTTGGTTGCGGTACCGAAACCGGTCGCCGGGTTCAAGGTGATGTTGTTGCCCTTGAGCTGCCACGCGTTGCTGTTAGGTTCGCACGTGGTGTACGTGCCGTCCTTCAAGCGGATGATCGCGTTTTCGGCACGCTTGGCATACAGCGCGTTACCGCGGATGCGCGATTTGTGCATCACGTATTCGGCGTTGTCGACCTTCGCTTCGCCGGTGTCGAGTTGCACATCGGCGTGGTCGCCGACGATCAGCGCACCGTTGTCGCGGATACGCACGTTGCCGGCCAGTTCGCCACGGCTCTCGGCTTGATACAGGTTGGCCTCGTCGGCTTCGACCTGCATGCTGCCCTGACGCATGACCACGTCTCCGGCGAGGCTGGCGACTTGAGTGTCCTGCTCGTAACGCGACGCTTTGGCACCGATGAAGGTCGGCGCGTCACTTTTATTCGTCTTGTCATTCATGCCAGGACGAATCGGTTCGATATAGGAACCAGAGCAGTAAGGACCAGTCTCGGCCAATTGCGCAGCGGTGAGCTTCTCGCGCGGAACCCAGTCGAGGTGACTGTAGTCTTCGCTACGGGATTTCAGGCCGCGGCCCTTGGACTCAGTGACCAGTGCGGTTTTTGCACCGGTCTCTGCGCCGGAACCGTTGTCGGCCGGGGCCTCGCCAGCAGAGCTGACGGCACTGCCGTCATGCACCGGACGCGGCGGCAATGCCGCGGCGGGCGACTTGGGCGCACAGTCCCAGCCACCCGTAGCCGAGACGGAGCAGTCATACTGCTCGGCGGCAACAACGAATTGACTGGCCAGAGGTTGCATAGCCAGCAGACTGCCGGTTACCAACAACGGAAATTTTTTACGAAACGCGGGGGATTTCAATGCCATCTTATTAGTCCGGGCTTCCTGCGTGCCATCTGCCCGCGGTGTGGGCCGCACGCCTCTCGATGGTCTGAAAAAGATGCTGGATAATAAAGCATGACCCGCTTGACGGCTAGCGCCGTCGGAGACCCTTGCAATGCCTGACCAAGATGTACGCTTGCAACACCTGAAAGTTTGGCTCGATGAGCAGTTGGCAAAGCTGTTTGCCGAACAGGGCTGGGGCACCGTGCCCCCGGCCACGTTGACTGCGGCCAGCAGCGACGCGAGTTTCCGCCGCTACTTCCGTTGGGAGGGCGATGGTCGCAGCTTCGTCGTGATGGACGCGCCGCCCCCCAGGAAAACTGCAAACCGTTCGTGGATATCGCCTTTTTGCTGGCGAAATCCGGAATAAATGTGCCGAAAATTTATGCCGAGGACCTCGAGCGCGGTTTTCTTTTGCTCAATGACCTGGGCAACAAGACCTATCTCGACGTGATCGATGGCGAAAATGCCGACGCGTTATTCCACGATGCCCTGCAAGCGCTGTTGGCTTTTCAACAGTTGCCGATGGTTGCGCCGTTACCTAGTTACGACGTCGCCTTGTTGCGTCGCGAGCTGGAATTGTTTCCCGAGTGGTACGTCAAGCGCGAGCTGGGCATCGAGTTCGATGCGGCTCAGCAGCAACAATGGCAGCACATCAGTGAGCTGCTGATCGACAGCGCGCTCGCGCAGCCGAAAGTGCTGGTGCACCGCGACTACATGCCGCGCAACCTGATGCTCAGCGAGCCCAATCCCGGCGTGCTGGATTTCCAGGACGCGGTATACGGCCCGGTGACCTACGACGTGACTTGCCTGTTCAAGGACGCCTTCCTCAGTTGGCCTGAAGAACGCGTGCGCGGCTGGCTGGAAAGTTATTGGCAGCAAGCCTCGGCGCTGGACATTCCAGTGCAGCCCGACTTCGAAGACTTTCTGCGCGCCAGCGACCTGATGGGCGTGCAGCGTCACCTGAAAGTCATCGGCATCTTCGCGCGCATCTGTCATCGCGACGGCAAGCCGCGTTATCTGGCGGACGTGCCGCGCTTCTTCGCTTATATAGAAGCAGTGATCGCGCGCCGCCCTGAACTGGCGGAGCTGCAAGCGCTGTTCAGCAGCTTGCGTGCTGGAGCGACGGCATGAAGGCAATGATTCTGGCGGCGGGCAAAGGCGAGCGCATGCGCCCGCTGACCCTGACCACGCCGAAACCGCTGGTGCGTGCCGCTGGCGTGCCGCTGATCGAGTATCACCTGCGTGCCCTCGCGGCCGCAGGTTTCAACGAAATCGTCATCAACCACGCCTGGCTCGGTCAGCAGATCGAGGATCATCTGGGTAACGGTTCGCGTTTCGGCCTGAGCATCCAGTACTCGCCGGAGGGCGAGCCGCTGGAAACCGGTGGCGGGATTTTCCGCGCGCTGCCGTTGCTCGGTGACGATGCGTTTCTGGTGGTCAACGGCGACATCTGGACCGATTACGACTTCAGCGTGCTGCACCAGCCGATCAATGGCCTGGCGCATCTGGTGCTGGCGGACAATCCGGCGCATCACCCGAACGGTGATTTCACCCTGATCGACGGCAAAGTGCAGGATGGCGAGCCTGATGCGCAGACCCTTACCTACAGCGGTATCGCCGTGCTGCATCCGCAGTTGTTCGACGGTTGCAGCGATGGCGCTTTCAAACTTGCGCCGCTGCTACGCAACGCCATGGCCAACGGTGAAGTAACGGGCGAGCGCCTGAAGGGGCATTGGGTGGATGTCGGTACCCACGAGCGCCTGGCCGAAGCCGAAGCCTTGATAGAAGCGAGTCGCTGAGATGCTGTGGCCAGGGACTCTGATTGGGGCCGGAGTGGGGTATGCGATTGCCAGCATTCCGGGGGCCATGCTTGGGGCGTTGTTGGGGCAGGCGCTGGATCGGCGCTTGCATTTGCAGAGCTGGGGACACTTACGTGAAAAGCTCGGCGGCCGGCCGATGCTGCGCAACGATGAACTGCTGTTCGTGTTGCTCGGGCGTCTGGCCAAGAGTGACGGGCGCGTCACTGACGGGCATATCCAGCAGGCCCGCAATGAAATGCGTGCGCTGGAGATGAGCGAGCCGGCGACTCGACGGGCCATCGCGGCGTTCAATCGCGGCAAGTCCGGCAGCGATAATCTGCGCGGCTATCTGCGCCGGTTAAGTACTCAGCCCCATGCCGCCGAAGGCGTTTTGCGTGCCTGCTGGCGCATGGTCTGGGCCGATGGTCGCGCTGGTGTCAGCGAACGTGAGTTACTGGCGCAGTGGGGCAAATGGCTGGGCTGGACGCCGCAGCAGGTGCAAGCGCTGGCCAGCGATTATGAGCCGGGCAAGCGGCCGATCGTCAGTGCGGCGGTGAGCTATCAGGAGGCGATGAAATTGCTTGGGGTGTCGGCGAGCAGCGAGCCGGCACAGATCAAGCGCGCCTACCGGCGATTGCTCAGTCGCCATCACCCGGACAAGATCGCCGGCAGCGGCGCGACGCCGGCACAGGTGCGTGAGGCGACCGAGCGGACGCGGGAATTGCATAGCGCTTATACGCTGATTCGCGAGCGGCGGGATTTTCGCTAGGCGTTAGAGGGTTGTTGTTTGTGCGGCCCTCTTCGCGAGCAGGCTCGCTCCCACATTGAATTTTGCATAGATCCAATGTGGGAGCGAGCCCGCTCGCGAATTAAGGGCGACTCGGTGGAAGAGTCAGTCAACAGCCTGAGGATTCAACCAGCCCCGCACCCGCCGAACCAGCTGTTCCTGCTCAGCTTTCTTGTCCGGCAACACCTTCAGCGCCACCTGGCTGAACGCTGAGGTCTTCAGACGCTTGCTCGCTTGCATGCGCTCCAGCGCCGCGTTGCGATCCAGCGCTTTGTCCATATAAAAAATATCCACCGTCGGCAGCTTCAGCGTCGGCGTCAGTTCGGCGAGTGGCGGCAGGGCTTTGACCGGTGCTTGCGCGTCAACAATGACCAGTTTTTCCACCTGAGGCGTTTGTCGCTCGCTGAGAAAACGCGCCGCCCAGTAGGCGCCGGTGCCATGACCGAGCACGACAATGCTGCGCGCGCTTTGCTGTTCGGCGTGGGCAATCGCTGCGTCGATTCGCCCGAAAATGCGATCGGCATCGGCTTTGGCCTGTTCTTCGCCGGTCTCGGTCACCACCTGTTCGGCAACTTCCGCTTCACCGCCAGCGGCTTGTTCGATCGGTTGCGCGGTGGTGGCGTCCTTGCTTGTAGTTTCCGGGGCTTTCGGCGCGGCGGCCGGTTCGATCACGCGCGGGGCGATAGCGTCGCCTTGCAGGTCCGGCAGGGTAATGCTCAGGCTGCTCCACTCGGCATCCGGCAATTTGCGTCGCAACGGGCCGACTGCCTGCGGCCAGTCAGCGGTTTCGCCGGTGCCGGGAACGATGATCACCGCGCCTTTGGGCTCGGCGCTGTTGGCCGGTTTCCACAGGGCGAGGAAGGTGTCGCTGCCAGCCTGCAGTTGTTGCTGCTCTTGCGCCGGCAGTTTACGTTGCAGTGCGGCGGCCTCTTCCTGACTACGCTCAAGCAGTGGCTGGCGCTCGGCCGGTTTTTCTTCGGCGGGTTTATCCGTGGCGGCAGGCGCCGGGTCGGCGGCTTCGACGGAAAACGCACAAGGCAGGATCAGCGACAGGCACAATGCTGGCAGTGCCAGGCGGTAGACAGAGGGCATCGGTTATTCCAGGCCAGAAAGTATCCCGGCAGCCTAATGGGTTGGTCAGAATTTGTCAGTGTATGAGACTTCAATGAAGCGATTTTGCTGCCTGTGGGTTATCGGCTGTTTGTGGTTTCCCTTGATGGGCTGGGCGGCGCCTGCGCCACCGGATCATGCCGCGCAATTGTCGCCAGAGCAGCAGCAATGGCTGGCGCAGCACAACGAATTGCGCGTCGGCCTGGTCTTGCAAGCACCCTACGCAACCTACGATCGGCGCTTGCAGCGATTGTCCGGGGCCAATGTCGAGTTGATGAAACTGCTGGCCAAAACCCTCGGCGTGGAACTGAGCTGGCGTAACTTTCAGGATATCGGGGCATTGGAAAGCGCTTTGCGCGAGGGTGAAATCGACATCGCCCCGGGCCTGAGCCAGACTCCCAGCGCGCTGCGCCTCTGGCAGTTTTCCGACCCGTACATGCGCGTGCCGCAATTGGTGGTCAGCGATCAGAAAAGCAGCGGCGCGGTCGATCTGGAAAAACTCGACAGCCAGACCCGCGTCGCCGTGCGCATGCCGAGCAGCACCGCCGATTACCTGCGCAGCAACTATCCGCACTTGAATCTGCAAGGCGTGCCGCTGGAACGTCAGGCCTTGCAACTGCTGTTGAGTCAGCAAGCCTCCTACGCGGTGGTCGACGAAGCGCAGTTGGGCCGGCTGTCGGTGGAGCCGGAATTTGCCGAACTGGTAGTGGTCGGCGATATCGGCCTGCCGCAGTTGCTGCGTGTGGCCTCGCGGCGCGATTGGCCGGAACTGGCCGGCATCGTCCAGAGCGCCTTGCGCGCGATCCCGGCCAAGGATCTGGAACAATTGCACAACCAATGGCTACAGCCGAAATACCCGCGGCTGACCGAATCGCCGGGATTCTGGCAGAACCTCAGCCTGTTGTTTGCGGTGATGCTGCTCAGTTGCGCGGCGATCGTGGTCTGGCAGCGGCGCCAACAGCACAGCCTCGAACAACGCCTGCGCAGCGCCCGCGAAGACATTGCGTTGCGCGCGGCCAGTGAAGAGGCGCTGCGGCTGACACAGTTTTCCATCGACCAAAGCACCGTCGGCATTCTTTGGGTCAATTGGGACAGCCATGTGCGTTACGCCAACCGCGCGGCGGAAAACATGCTCGGCTATCCCTCGGGCGGGCTGATCGAACGGCCGCTGATCGATTTCGAGCCCGGCCTGCACATGGATCGCTGGCTCAATCTGTGGAAGCGTGCACGGGCCAGTGAAGAAGGGCCGCTGAGCTTCGAAACCAGCTGCCTGCGTGCCGATGGCAGCGTGTTGCCGGCTGACGTTTCCCTGAGCTTCCTGCGTTTTCGCGACAGTGAATATCTGGTGGTCTACCTCACCGATGTCACCGACCGTCGCCGTGCGCTCGCCGCGCTGCAGGAAAGCGAGGCGCGTTTGCAAGGCATCGCCGCCAACGTCCCGGGTCTGGTGTTCAGGCTGGAGCGGGCACCGGTCACTGGGCAGATCGACTTTGCCTATATCAGCGAAGGCAGCGAAAGTCTGGTCGGTTATGCGCCGGCAGCCATCGCCCATCGCGACATGGGCCTGCGCAGTCTGGTGCATCCCGACGACAAGGCCAGTTATCACCGCACCCAGGATCAGGCGCTGGACACCGACAGCGACTGGTCATGGCAGGGGCGCATCGTCACGCGCCAGGGCGAGCAGCGCTGGGCCGAGATCAAGGCGATCACCCGCCAGTTGGAGGACGGCGCCTATGTGTGGGACGGCATCGTCTGGGACATCAGCGAAAGCAAACGCATCGAGCTGGAACTGGCGGCCTCGCGCGAGCAACTGCGCGAACTGTCGGCGCACCTGGAAAGCGTGCGTGAAGAAGAGAAGGCGCGCATCGCCCGGGAAGTTCATGATGAGTTGGGACAAATGCTCACCGTGCTGAAACTGGAGACGTCGATGTGCGAACTGGCCTACGCGCAACTCGACCCGGGTCTCAACGAGCGGCTCAACAGCATGAAACGCCTGATCGCGCAGTTGTTTCAGCTGGTGCGCGATGTGGCGACGGCGTTGCGCCCGCCGATTCTCGATGCCGGGATTGCCTCGGCGATCGAGTGGCAGGCACGGCGCTTCGAGGCGCGCACGCAGATACCGTGTCTGGTGCAGGTGCCGGATAACCTGCCGGCGCTCAGCGACGCCAAGGCGGTGGGGCTGTTCCGGATTTTGCAGGAAGCGCTGACCAACGTGATGCGCCATGCTCAGGCGCATACGGTGGAATTGACGCTGGCGCTTGCGGGCGATGAATTGTGTCTGACCGTCAGCGATGATGGCGTAGGATTTGTCGCCGCCGAGGGTCGGCCGACGTCGTTTGGTCTGGTCGGCATGCGTGAGCGAGTGTTGATCATGGGCGGGCGGCTGGAGCTGGTGAGTGAGCCGGGGGAGGGCACCAGTCTGGTGGTGCGAGTGCCGGTGCGTGAGGTCTGAAAGTCTGTGGTGTTTGGGCTGACGCTATCGCGAGCAGGCTCACTCCTACAGGGATTGGTGTGTACCTGAAATCTGGAGAAGAACGTGATCCGTGTACTGGTAGCCGAAGACCACACCATCGTCCGTGAAGGCATCAAGCAATTGATCGGCCTGGCCAAGGATCTGCAAGTGGTGGGGGAGGCGAGCAATGGTGAGCAACTGCTGGAGACTCTGCGCATCGTGCCTTGCGAGGTGGTGTTGCTGGACATCTCCATGCCCGGCGTCAATGGCCTGGAAGCGATCCCGCGTATCCGGGCGCTGAACAATCCGCCGGCGATTCTGGTGCTGTCGATGCACGACGAAGCGCAAATGGCCGCGCGAGCCTTGAAGGTCGGCGCCGCCGGGTATGCGACCAAGGACAGCGACCCGGCGCTGCTGCTCACGGCGATTCGCAAAGTCGCGGCGGGTGGGCGTTACATTGACCCGGAACTGGCCGACCGCATGGTCTTCGAAGTCGGCCTGACCGATACCCGGCCGCTGCATTCGCTGCTGTCGGAACGCGAATTCTCGGTGTTCGAGCGCCTGGCACAAGGCGCCAACGTCAACGACATCGCCCAGCAACTGGCCTTGAGCAGCAAGACCATCAGCACGCACAAGGCGCGGCTGATGCAGAAGCTCAACATCACCTCGCTGGCCGAGCTGGTGAAATATGCGATGGAGCACAAACTCCTCTAAAAATCACCGCGGTCAAAACTGTGGGAGCGGGCTTGCTCGCGAAAGCGCTGTACCAGTCGCCGAATGAGTTGAATGACCCACCGCATTCGCGAGCAAGCCCGCTCCCACAAGGGATGTGCTTTGAGGCCGGCATCTTGGGCATATCTGTTAGCGACAAACGCTTTTGCCTGTTCTTGCCGCTTGCAGCTTGCCCCTTGCCGCTGCGTTTGCCCAAACGCGCCATCCTTGTAGGGCAATCCCTACCCCCAGCCTTCCATTACGCTTAAGCGATTCTCTCCTGCGCCCCGATTTGCGTGGCTGGCGCCAGCCACTAGGCTTGATGAACAAGCAGTCATCAACAACAAAGGTGTGGGTATGAGCCAGGTCGATACAAACGCAGGGACCGGTGATGTGCTGGTCAGCTTTCGTGGTGTGCAGAAGAGCTACGACGGCGAGAACCTGATCGTCAAAGACCTCAACCTGGACATTCGCAAAGGCGAATTCCTCACCCTGCTCGGGCCGTCCGGTTCGGGCAAGACCACCAGCCTGATGATGCTCGCCGGATTCGAGACGCCGACCGCCGGCGAGATACTGCTGGCCGGGCGTTCGATCAACAACGTGCCGCCGCACAAGCGCGACATCGGCATGGTGTTCCAGAATTACGCGCTGTTCCCGCATATGACCGTTGCCGAAAACCTCGCTTTTCCGCTGTCCGTGCGTGGCCTGAACAAAAGCGACGTCAGCGAGCGGGTGAAGAAAGTCCTCAGCATGGTTCAGCTCGATGCCTTCGCCTCGCGTTATCCGGCGCAGCTGTCCGGTGGTCAGCAGCAGCGTGTGGCACTGGCACGCGCGCTGGTGTTCGAGCCGCAACTGGTGTTGATGGACGAGCCGCTCGGCGCACTCGACAAACAACTGCGTGAACACATGCAGATGGAGATCAAGCACCTGCACCAGCGCCTCGGCGTGACCGTCGTCTACGTGACTCACGACCAAGGCGAAGCGCTGACCATGTCCGATCGCGTTGCCGTGTTCCATCAGGGCGAGATCCAGCAGATCGCGCCGCCGCGCACGCTTTACGAAGAGCCGAAAAACACCTTTGTCGCCAACTTCATCGGCGAGAACAACCGTCTCAACGGCCGCCTGCTCAGCCAGAGCGGCGAGCGTTGCGTGGTCGAACTGGGCCGTGGCGAAAAGGTCGAGGCGCTGGCGGTCAACGTCGGCCAGACCGGCGAGCCAGTGACCCTGTCGATCCGTCCGGAGCGCGTCAGTCTCAACGGTTCGAGCGATCAATGCGTCAACCGCTTCTCAGGGAGGGTGGCGGAATTCATCTATCTGGGCGACCACGTCCGGGTGCGCCTGGAAGTCTGCGGCAAGACCGACTTCTTCGTGAAGCAACCGATTGCCGAGCTCGATCCCGCGCTCGCTGTCGGCGACGTGGTTCCGCTTGGCTGGCAGGTCGAGCACGTTCGCGCACTTGATCCGCTTTTAGAGGCGCACTAAGCGCCCCGGCAATACCAACACACCAATCCTGCACGTGGAGAGAACAATAAATGTTGAGATCCCTGAAGTTCACCGCCCTGACTCTGGGCCTGATGGGTGCGACCGGCGCGATGGCCGCCGGCCCGGACTTGACCGTGGTGTCGTTTGGCGGGGCGAACAAGGCGGCGCAAGTCAAAGCCTTCTATGCACCCTGGGAAGCGGCGGGTAACGGCAAGATCGTTGCCGGTGAATACAACGGCGAGATGGCCAAGGTCAAAGCCATGGTCGACACCAAGAGCGTGTCCTGGGACCTGGTCGAAGTTGAATCGCCAGAGCTGTCCCGTGGTTGCGACGAAGACATGTTCGAGCAGCTTGATCCTGCGCTGTTCGGCAAGAGCGAAGACTACGTCAAGGGCGCCATTCAGCCGTGCGGCGTAGGTTTCTTCGTCTGGTCGACCGTGCTGGCTTACAACGCCGACAAGCTGAAAACCGCACCGACCAGTTGGGCGGATTTCTGGGACACGAAGAAATTCCCGGGCAAGCGCGGCCTGCGCAAAGGCGCCAAGTACACCCTCGAATTCGCGCTGATGGCCGATGGTGTGGCGCCGAAAGACGTCTACAAGGAGCTGGCGAGCAAGGGCGGCCAGGATCGGGCGTTCAAGAAACTCGATGAGCTCAAGCCAAGCATTCAGTGGTGGGAAGCCGGTGCCCAACCGCCGCAATACCTCGCTTCCGGCGACGTGGTAATGAGTTCGGCCTACAACGGTCGCATCGCTGCGGTGCAGAAAGAATCCAACCTGAAAGTCGTGTGGAACGGCGGCATCTACGACTTCGACGCCTGGGCCATCCCGAAAGGCCTGGACGCCAAGCGCGCGGAAGCGGCGAAGAAATTCATCGCCTTCTCGGTGCAGCCGCAGCAGCAGAAGACCTACTCGGAAAACATCGCCTACGGCCCGGCCAACACCCAGGCTGTGCCGCTGCTGGCCAAGGATGTCCTGAAGGACATGCCAACCACCCCGGAAAACATCGCCAACCAGGTGCAGATCGACGTCAGCTTCTGGGCTGACAACGGCGAGCAACTGGAACAGCGCTTCAATTCCTGGGCGGCGAAATAACCACTGTTTTACCTGTATTGAGATGGCAAGGGCGCTTTTGTGGCGAGGGGATTTATCCCCGTCGGGTTGCGAAGCAGCCCCGAAGCCATACCCGCTCGGTGGGTCAGGTAAACCGCATTCTCAGGTTTTACGACTGCTGCGCAGCCGAACGGGGATAAATCCCCTCGCCACAAAGGTTCGCTGCCACAGAAAGGCTCGCTCCCACAGGTAGCAGTGTTTCAACGCAACAGAGGTGGTTCGCCACCTCTGTAACGATCAAAGATTTGCGGAGTACGTCATGGCCATCGCCGTTCCCCTGAACGAGGGCGCCAGCCCCACCTTGAAGCAGAAGCTCAAGCGCGCCGAGCGGGTCAACCGCTGGAAGGCTCAAGCGCTGATTGCGCCGCTGGTGCTGTTTCTACTGCTGGTGTTTCTGGTGCCGATCGTGGCGCTGCTCTACAAAAGCGTCGGCAACCCGGAAGTGGTTGGCGGCATGCCGCGCACTGTCACCGCCATCGCCAGTTGGGACGGCCGTGGTCTGCCCGCCGAGCCGGTGTACAAGGCGGCCAGCGAAGACCTCGCCGAAGCCCGTAAAAACCAGACGCTGGGCGATCTGTCCAAGCGCTTGAACATGGAGTTGGCCGGCTACCGCAGCCTGCTGACCAAAACCGCCCGGGCGCTGCCGTTCGCCAGCGAACCGGCCTCTTATAAAGAAGCGCTGGAAGCGCTCGACGAACGCTGGGGCGATCCGGCTTATTGGCAAGCGGTGAAACGCAACACCAGCAGCACCACTCCGTATTACCTGCTGGCGGCGGTCGATCACCGTATTGATGATCTCGGCGAACTGGCCCCGGCCACCCCGGATCAGGCGATCTACCTCGACATCTTCGCCCGCACCTTCTGGATGGGCTTAGTCATCACCGTGATCTGCCTGTTGCTCGCCTATCCATTGGCTTATCTGCTGGCGAACCTGCCTTCGCGCCAAAGCAACCTGCTGATGATCCTGGTGCTGCTGCCGTTCTGGACCTCGATTCTGGTGCGGGTTGCAGCCTGGATCGTGCTGCTGCAATCCGGCGGTCTGATCAACAGTGCGCTGCTGGCCATGGGCATCATCGATAAACCGCTGGAACTGGTGTTCAACCGCACCGGCGTTTACATCTCGATGGTGCACATCCTGCTGCCGTTCATGATTCTGCCGATCTACAGCGTGATGAAAGGCATCTCGCCGACCTACATGCGCGCGGCGATTTCCCTCGGTTGCCATCCTTTCGCCAGCTTCTGGCGGGTGTACTTCCCGCAGACCTATGCTGGTGTCGGCGCCGGCTGCCTGTTGGTGTTCATCCTCGCCATCGGCTACTACATCACCCCGGCGCTGCTCGGCAGCCCGAACGACCAAATGGTCAGCTACTTCGTCGCCTTCTACACCAACACCAGCATCAACTGGGGCATGGCCACCGCGCTCGGCGGGCTGCTGTTGCTGGCGACCGTGGTGCTTTATCTGATCTACAGCTGGCTGGTCGGCGCCAGTCGCCTGCGCCTGAGCTAAGGGGAATTTGCGATGCTGAGTCCTTACATGTCGCCCATCGAACGGGTGTGGTTCTACAGCCTGCGGATTCTCTGCGGCCTGATCCTGTTGTTTCTGATCCTGCCGGTGCTGGTGATTATTCCGCTGTCGTTCAACTCGGGGAGTTTTCTGGTCTATCCGCTGCAGGGTTTCTCGCTGCAGTGGTATCACGACTTCTTCGCCTCGGCGGAATGGATGCGCGCACTGAAAAACAGCATCATCGTCGCCCCGGCGGCGACGGTGCTGGCGATGATCTTCGGTACGCTGGCGGCGATCGGCCTGACCCGTGGCGACTTCCCCGGCAAGTCGCTGGTGATGGCGCTGGTGATCTCGCCGATGGTGGTGCCGGTGGTGATCATCGGCGTGGCGAGTTATCTGTTCTTCGCGCCGTTGGGACTGGGCAACAGCTTCTTTTCGCTGATTGTCGTGCACGCGGTGCTGGGCGTGCCGTTTGTGATCATCACGGTTTCGGCGACGTTGCAGGGTTTCAATCACAATCTGGTGCGTGCCGCTGCGAGTCTCGGCGCTTCACCGCTGACGGCGTTCCGCCGGGTGACCTTGCCGCTGATTGCGCCGGGGGTGATTTCCGGGGCGCTGTTTGCCTTTGCGACGTCGTTCGATGAAGTGGTGGTAACGCTGTTTCTTGCCGGGCCCGAGCAGGCGACATTGCCTCGGCAGATGTTCAGCGGCATTCGCGAGAACCTCAGCCCTACGATTGCCGCTGCGGCGACGTTGCTGATTGCTTTCTCCGTCATTCTGCTTCTGACCCTTGAATGGCTGCGCGGGCGTAGCGAGAAACTGCGTACCGCGCAGGTCTGACACCAGCCCCTCTGCCGGAACCGAATCGTCCTCTGTAGGAGCTGCCGAAGGCTGCGATCTTTTGATTTTGCTTTTAGATCAAGATCAAAAGATCGCAGCCTTCGGCAGCTCCTACAGGTTATCCGTTGGTCATTCATGACCTGAATAGCAGACAACCCCAAATCCCCAGCTAATCTTGTGCCCAGCTCCCACATCTATAAGAGGCTGCGCACCATGAGTCTGTCCCAGTTCAAAATCGCTCACAAATTGATCACCGGCGCCGCAGCCATCGAGCAACTGACGGCGGAGCTCACGCGCCTTGATGTCGACAACCCGCTGATCGTCACCGACGCGGCGCTGGTCAAGTCCGGCACCGTCGAGCTGGCGCTGGTGCAACTCGGCGGGCGCGAGTACGAGATTTTCGACCGTGTGCTGCCCGATCCGGAAATCGCCATCGTCGAAGACTGCATGCGCGCCTACCGCGAGGGCGGGCATGACGGTTTGATCGGCCTTGGCGGAGGCAGCGCCATCGACATTGCCAAGAGTGTCGCCGCCTACGCCGGTTACCACGGCGCGCTGGAAGATCTGTTCGGCGTCGATCAGGTGCCGCGCAAAGGCCCGCCGCTGATTGCCATTCCGACCACCGCCGGCACTGGCTCTGAAGTCACCAACGTGGCGATTCTTTCGGACAAGGTCGCGCAGTTGAAGAAAGGCATCGTCAGCGACTATCTGCTGCCGGACGTGGCGCTGGTCAGTCCGCAAATGACCCTGACCTGTCCGCGCAGCGTCACCGCCGCCAGTGGTGTCGATGCACTGGTGCACGCCATTGAATCCTATCTGTCGGTGAATGCCTCGCCGATCACCGACTCCCTCGCCATTGGCGCGATCAAGTTGATCGCCAGCGCCTTGCCCAAGGCCTACGCCAACGGTGCCAACTTGCAAGCGCGCGAAGACATGGCCACCGCCAGCCTGATGGCCGGCATGGCGTTCGGTAACGCCGGGGTGGGTGCGGTGCATGCGCTGGCGTATCCGCTGGGCGGGCGCTTCAACATTGCCCACGGCGTCAGCAACGCCTTGCTGCTGCCCTATGTGATGACCTGGAACAAAATGGCCTGCGTCGAACGCATGCAGGATATTGCCGAAGCCATGGGTGTGAAGACCGCTCATCTGAGCGTCAGCGAAGCTGCGGACAAAGCCGTGCAGGCCATGACCGACCTGTGCGCGGCGGTGGAAATCCCTGCCGGGCTGCGCAGTTTCGGCGTGCCGGAGGAAGCGATCCCGGCGATGGCCGTGGAGGCCGCCGGCATCGAGCGGCTGATGCGCAACAACCCGCGCAAACTCAGCGCCGGCGATATCGAGAAGATCTACCGCGCGGCTTACTGAGGCGCGGTCGCTGAGGGCTCATGGCACAACCCAATCATCGCGGTCACGGTGCGCGCGTGGAAACTTGAGGTATACAATGCGCGCCATCGTGATTTAGCTCAGCACAGGTGCGTCATGCAGCCCTTCGTAATTGCTCCGTCGATCCTCTCCGCCGACTTCGCCCGCCTCGGCGAGGAAGTGGACAACGTTCTCGCCGCCGGCGCCGACTTCGTCCACTTCGATGTCATGGACAACCACTACGTACCGAACCTGACGATCGGCCCGATGGTCTGCGCGGCGCTGCGCAAGTACGGCGTCACCGCGCCGATCGACGCGCACCTGATGGTCAGCCCGGTGGACCGCATCGTCGGCGACTTCATTGAAGCCGGCGCGACCTACATCACCTTCCACCCCGAAGCTACTTTGCACGTCGATCGCTCGCTGCAGCTGATCCGTGAAGGCGGCTGCAAGTCCGGCCTGGTGTTCAATCCGGCGACTCCGCTGGACGTGCTCAAGTACGTGATCGACAAGGTCGACATGGTCCTGCTGATGAGCGTCAACCCGGGCTTCGGCGGGCAGAAGTTCATTCCCGGCACCCTCGACAAGCTGCGTGAAGCGCGCGCCATCATCGATGCCTCGGGCCGCGACATCCGTCTGGAAATCGACGGCGGCGTCAACGTCAACAATATCCGCGAAATCGCCGCTGCCGGCGCTGACACCTTCGTCGCCGGTTCGGCCATTTTCAACGCGCCGAACTATCAGGAAGTCATCGACAAGATGCGTTCCGAACTGGCACTGGCACGCCCATGAGCGGTTTTGAGCAGTTGTTCCCGGGGCAACTGCCACGGTTGGTGATGTTCGATCTGGATGGCACGCTGATCGATTCGGTTCCCGACCTGGCGGCGGCGGTGGACACCATGCTGCTCTCCCTCGGCCGTCCGCCGGCGGGCATCGAAGCAGTGCGCGAATGGGTCGGCAATGGCGCGCCGGTGCTGGTGCGTCGGGCCTTGGCCGGTGGCATCGATCATTCGGCTGTGGATGACGCTGAAGCCGAGCGCGCATTGGAGATTTTCATGGAGGCGTACGGCGCCAGCCATGAGCTGACCGTGGTCTATCCCGGTGTGCGCGACACGCTCAAGTGGCTGCACAAGCAAGGCGTGGCCATGGCGCTGATCACCAACAAGCCCGAGCGCTTCGTCGCGCCGCTGCTCGATCAGATGAAGATCGGCCGCTACTTCAAGTGGATCATCGGCGGCGATACCCTGCCGCAGAAGAAGCCTGACCCGGCGGCGCTGTTTTTCGTAATGAAAATGGCCAACATTCCGGCCTCGCAATCGTTGTTCGTCGGCGACTCGCGCAGCGATGTGCAGGCGGCGAAAGCAGCAGGGGTCAAGTGTGTGGCGCTGAGTTATGGCTACAACCATGGCCGGCCGATTGCCGAGGAATCGCCGGCACTGGTGATCGACGATTTGCGCAAACTAATTCCCGGTTGCCTGGATCTGGCCGGTGGGATAACGTTGCCCGACGCTGTTCAACCCCCTTCTGGAAACGCCATCGTGGTGGTCACCCGCAAACTCTGGATGAAAGTCATCAAGGCCCTGGCCCGCTGGCGTTGGCGCGCCTGACTGATTCTGGCCGGCCCTGCCGGCGCGTTTGCATACCTGACTGATTGCACCTCACACCACGAGGCACCTTATGAATCGCGAAGAATTCCTGCGTCTGGCCGCTGACGGCTATAACCGCATCCCGCTGGCCTGCGAAACCCTGGCCGACTTCGACACGCCGCTGTCGATCTACCTGAAACTGGCCGACCAGCCCAACTCCTACCTGCTCGAATCGGTGCAGGGCGGCGAGAAATGGGGCCGTTACTCGATCATCGGCCTGCCGTGCCGCACTGTGCTGCGGGTGCACGACCATCACGTCAGCATCAGCGTGGATGGCGTCGAGACCGAGAGCCACGAGGTTGAAGACCCGCTGGCGTTCGTCGAAACCTTCAAGGCGCGCTACAACGTGCCGACCATCGCCGGCCTGCCGCGCTTCAACGGTGGTCTGGTCGGCTACTTCGGTTACGACTGTGTACGTTATGTAGAGAAGCGTCTGGGCAAATGCCCGAACCCGGATCCGCTGGGCGTGCCGGACATTCTGCTGATGGTCTCCGACGCCGTCGTGGTGTTCGACAACCTCGCTGGCAAGATGCACGCAATTGTCCTTGCCGACCCTGCGCAAGCCGATGCCTTCGAACAAGGCCAGGCGCGGTTGCAGGAACTGCTCGAGCAACTGCGTCAGCCGATCACCCCGCGTCGTGGCCTGGATTTCAGCAAACAGCAAGCGGCCGATCCGGTGTTTCGTTCCAGTTTCACTCAGGACGATTACGAAAAAGCCGTCGACACCATCAAGGAATACATCCTCGCCGGCGACTGCATGCAGGTGGTGCCGTCGCAGCGCATGTCGATCGACTTCAAGGCTGCGCCGATCGATCTGTATCGCGCGCTGCGTTGCTTCAACCCGACGCCGTACATGTACTTCTTCAACTTCGGCGATTTCCACGTCGTCGGCAGTTCGCCGGAAGTGCTGGTGCGCGTCGAAGACAATCTGATCACCGTGCGCCCGATCGCCGGCACGCGCCCACGCGGTGCCACCGAAGAAGCCGATGTGGCGCTGGAGCAGGATCTGCTCTCGGATGACAAGGAGATCGCCGAGCACTTGATGCTGATCGATCTGGGTCGCAACGATACCGGGCGAGTCTCGGAAATCGGTTCGGTGAAGCTCACCGAGAAAATGGTCATCGAGCGTTATTCCAATGTGATGCACATCGTCTCCAACGTCACCGGCCAGTTGAAAGAAGGACTGACCGCGATGGACGCACTGCGGGCGATTCTGCCAGCGGGCACCTTGTCGGGCGCGCCGAAGATTCGTGCGATGGAAATCATCGATGAACTGGAGCCGGTCAAGCGTGGCGTGTACGGCGGTGCGGTCGGTTACTTCGCCTGGAACGGCAACATGGACACCGCCATTGCCATTCGCACGGCGGTGATCAAGAACGGTGAATTGCACGTGCAGGCCGGCGGCGGCATCGTCGCCGACTCGGTGCCGGCGCTGGAATGGGAAGAAACCCTGAACAAACGCCGCGCGATGTTCCGCGCCGTGGCGTTGGCCGAGCAGACCCCGGACGCCTGATCCACGCAATTTCCCATGTGGGAGCAAGCCTGCTCGCGAAGATGGGGTGTCAGTCACCGTTGATATTGACTGACCCAGCGCTTTCGCGAGCAGGCTCGCTCCCACATTGGGTTTTGTGTTGAGGCATAAAAAAGCGGCGCCCTGTCAGGCGCCGCTTTTTTGCATCTACGACTCAGAAATCCAGCACGACCCCGACATTCACTCCCTGCTGCTTGAAGTCATCGTCCTTGCGGAACGTATAACCGCCACGCAGCGCCAGATCCGCCGTCAGCTTGTGACTGACACCGAGGCTCAAGCGGTTCAGGTGACTTGCCGGTGTGTAGCCTTCCAGGGTGAAGTCATTGGCCGGCAGGGTGTTGAGTGCGATGTTGACCTTCTGCACGTCATCTTCGTACTCACGCTCGTGGGCGTATTCGCCGTACACCTGGGTTTGCGCGGTGAAGTTGTACTTGCCCTGGATGCCCAGGCCCAGGCGTTTTGAATCGCGGCTCTGGTCATCGAAGGTCAGCGCGGTGGCGCGGTTGCTCTTTTCCGAGTAACCGTCGACATCGACACTGGCGTAATCGGCGCTGACGAACGGCGACAGGTGCCATTGGCTGACCGGTTGCGCAATGTCATAGCCCAGTCGGGTGCTGAACGCCCACAGGCTGCCGTCGGTATCGCCTTTCTCCGCGCCCTCGCTGGCGCCGAGGTCGAACTTGCGCTTGAGGTTGTCGTAGTCGAGTTTTCCGCCGGTCAGCGCCGCGTCGGCCCACCAGCGGTTCTGCTGGAACTGGGCGAACGCGGTGGCCATGTAGCTATTGAGTTTGTAGTCGGAATCGTTGTGCCCAGCCTCGAGATTCTGTCGGTACAAACCGGCCGCTACGCCCACGCGCCAAGCCTCGTTCAGGCGATAGCTGCCGCCGACGTTGAGGTTGTAACCACTGCCATCGGCACTCGCGCCGCTGCTCTGGCTGTCGACATCCAGACGTTGTCCGCCGGCCGAGACAATCGCGCGCCATTGGCCGACCGCTTGCCAGTTCTCCCAGTCCGCCTGCCATTGGTTACGCAATTCATCCTGATGCGCACGCACAGTGCCGTGGGCCATTTCCGGCAACAGGCTCAGTTCCCACGGCGCTGCCAGTAGAGAGTAGGCGTAATCGGCGATGAGTTTCTGCCCGGATTCGGTCGGGTGCACGCCATCGTTGTAGATCAGCTTGGTCGGATCCGGCGTAGCACTGTTGATGCCGTAGCGGGCGTTTTCCGGGCAGTTATTGCCACTGAAGCAAGTCGCCGTGAGGTTCTGGTCGGTGGCCAGGCCAAAGCGCCCCGGGTCGGCGAAGACTTCCGAGAGCAGCACTGGAATATTCAGCGGAATGACTTCGGCATTGATGCCCTGCAGGCGCGTCACCAACTGGCTGTTGAACTGGTTGGCGAGGGTGCTGCTGAATGCTTGCAGCGGCGTGCCATTGAGGGCCGGGGTCAGGCCCACGTCGGGCAGCAGCCAGACCATCACGTATTTGGCGCCGGCGGTCTGCAGGGTTTGCACGCTGTCGGCCAGGCGATCGGCTGCGGCGTTGGCCTGGGGCAGGCTGAGAATGCGGCCCTGGAGGAAGTCGTTGCCGCCACCGGAAATGTAATACAGCGCATTCGGGTCGGCGCGCAGGCCGTTCGAAGGAAGGTAACCGGGCCGCGTGCGTTCGCCAGTGGCCGACTGGGTAGTGATCGAGTCGAGAATCTGGTCGGTGCGATAACCGCCGACCGCCCAGTTGTTGCCGTCGGGCTGACCGTTTGCCGCGCGTACCGCAGAACTGGAGGAGGCTGTCTGGTCAGGCGAATAGCCCAGGCGGGCACCGAGCAGTTGCGTGGAATTCAACGAATAAACTTCGCCGCTGCCGTTCTGATACACCGGCCCGGTGCGGTTGGTGTAGCGCTCGGTGGAACCCGCGGGGCCGCCGGTGTCGGCGAAGGTCCCAGCATCGTTGAGGCTGTCGCCGAACACAATGAAACTGGAATAAGGATTGGGCGCCGCATTGGCCTGGGCGCAGGCCAGCGCGAGCAAGCAACTGGCCAGCGGTACAAACAACGTCTGTCTGATCATGAGCAAGTCCGTTTATTTATTGTTGTAGGTGAACGAAACGACAGTACCAAAAACGTTCGGCATTTTGCCATCGGTCGCGAATCCTTCTGCCGTTTTATAACCCGCAGGCCCCGCCATATTGCACGGTCCGCCCAGCTAAGTTACTGTGCCGGAACGTATGAACGAGACCTTCCCCGTGTTGATCACCAGCAAACTTCTGGATCAAGTCATCAAGGCACACGCCCGCTGGCGTTGGCGCGCCTGAATCTTCTCTGCCGGCTCCGCCGGATCTGTATCGCTTTGCCTTCCTTGTCTGTTTGAAATGCCGCTGTGCTGGCGCTCTCTGCGCGTCCGACATCGCGCAGCGCCCTGCGGGCAAGTCATCTGAAGGCCGTCATCAAGTCAGAATTCAAGAGGTTCGAAACGCCATGTTGCTGATGATCGACAACTACGACTCCTTTACCTACAACGTTGTGCAATACCTCGGCGAGCTGGGTGCCGAGGTTAAAGTGGTGCGCAACGACGAACTGACCATCGCCGAAATCGAAGCGCTGAATCCCGAGCGCATCGTGGTTTCCCCCGGGCCGTGCACGCCTACCGAGGCAGGCATTTCCATCGACGCGATCAAGCACTTCGCCGGCAAACTGCCGATCCTCGGCGTTTGCCTCGGCCACCAGTCCATCGGCCAGGCCTTCGGCGGTGATGTGGTGCGTGCCCGCCAAGTCATGCACGGTAAGACTAGCCCGGTATTCCACGAGGACAAGGGCGTGTTCGCCGGCCTCAATCATCCACTCACCGTTACCCGTTACCACTCGCTGATCGTCAAGCACGACAGCCTGCCCGATAGCCTCGAGCTGACCGCGTGGACCCAGCACGATGACGGCTCGGTCGACGAGATCATGGGCCTGCGTCACAAGACCCTGAATATCGAGGGTGTGCAGTTCCACCCCGAGTCGATCCTCACCGAGCAGGGTCATGAACTGTTTGCCAATTTCCTCAAACAAACCGGCGGCACGCGCTAAGGACTTCCCATGAATATCAAGACAGCCCTGAGCCGTATCGTCGAACACCTCGACCTGAGCACCGAGGAAATGCGTGACGTGATGCGCGAGATCATGACCGGCCAGTGCACCGAAGCGCAGATTGGCGCGTTCATGATGGCCATGCGCATGAAGAGCGAGAGCATCGACGAAATTGTCGGCGCGGTGTCGGTGATGCGCGAGCTGGCCGATCAGGTCCAGCTGAAAACCCTCGATGGCGTGGTCGATGTGGTTGGTACCGGCGGTGACGGTGCGAACATCTTCAACGTCTCGACCGCGTCTTCCTTTGTTGTCGCGGCGGCCGGTTGCACCGTGGCCAAGCACGGCAACCGCGCAGTGTCCGGCAAGAGCGGCAGCGCCGATCTGCTGGAAGCTGCCGGCATTTACCTGAATCTGACTCCGGTACAGGTCGCGCGCTGCATCGACAACGTCGGCATCGGTTTCATGTTCGCCCAGACCCATCACAAAGCGATGAAGTACGCCGCCGGCCCGCGCCGCGAACTCGGCCTGCGCACGTTGTTCAACATGCTTGGCCCGCTTACGAATCCGGCCGGTGTGAAACATCAGGTCGTCGGCGTGTTCACCCAGACGCTATGCCGGCCACTGGCCGAAGTCTTGCAGCGGCTGGGCAGCAAGCACGTGCTGGTGGTGCATTCGAAGGACGGTCTGGATGAATTCAGCCTCGCCGCGCCGACCTTTGTCGCTGAATTGAAAAACAACGAAATCACTGAGTATTGGGTCGAACCGGAAGACCTCGGCATGAAGAGCCAGAGCCTGCACGGCCTGTCGGTCGAAGGCCCGGAAGCTTCGCTGGCGCTGATCCGTGATGCCCTCGGCAAGCGCAAAACCGAAAACGGCCAGAAAGCTGCCGAGATGATTGTGCTCAATGCCGGTGCGGCGCTGTATGCCGCCGACCTGGCAAGCAGTCTGAAACAGGGTGTGGAGCTGGCGCACGACGCGCTGCACACCGGCCTCGCTCGAGAAAAGCTCGAGGAGCTGGGTGCCTTTACCGCGGTATTCAAAGTGGAGAATGAAGGATGAGTGTACCGACGGTTCTGGAAAACATTTTGGCGCGCAAGGTTGAGGAAGTCGCCGAGCGCAGCGCCCGGGTCAGCCTGAGCGAGCTGGAAAGTCTGGCCAAGGCGGCCGATGCACCCCGTGGTTTTGCCCAGGCTTTGCTGGCGCAAGCGAAGAAGAAGCAACCGGCCGTGATTGCTGAAATCAAAAAGGCCTCGCCGAGCAAAGGCGTAATCCGCGAAGACTTCGTGCCGGCCGACATCGCCAAAAGCTACGAGAAGGGCGGGGCGACCTGTCTGTCGGTGCTGACCGACATCGATTACTTCCAGGGCGCCGATGCCTACCTGCAACAGGCGCGCGCCGCCTGCAAATTGCCGGTGATCCGCAAGGACTTCATGATCGATCCGTACCAGATCGTTGAAGCCCGCGCGCTGGGCGCCGATTGTGTGCTGCTGATCGTCTCCGCGCTGGACGACGTGAAAATGGCCGAACTGGCCGCCGTGGCCAAAGGCGTCGGTCTCGACGTCTTGGTGGAAGTGCACGACGGTGACGAACTTGAGCGTGCGTTGAAAACCCTCGACACGCCGCTGGTCGGGGTCAACAACCGCAACCTGCATACTTTTGATGTCAGCCTGGAAACCACCCTCGACCTGCTGCCGCGCATCCCGCGCGATCGCCTGGTGATCACCGAGAGCGGCATCCTCAATCGGGCCGACGTCGAGCTGATGGAAATCAGCGACGTGTACTCGTTTCTGGTCGGCGAAGCGTTCATGCGCGCGGAAAACCCTGGCGTTGAATTGCAGCGCTTGTTCTTTCCGGAGCGTGGCGTGCCGATCAGCGGGTCGACCCTCGACTGATATTCTTTCAGACCGAGTCGACCGTTTCGCGAGCGAGCTCGCTCCCACATTTGGAATGCATTTCCCTGTGGGAGCGAGCTTGCTCGCGAAGACGTCCTCATAACCTCTAAAGATTCCAGATCTTCCGGAGTTATCGATGTCGCTGCCAACCCCTCTGACCATCGAATCCGGCCTGCAAGCCGAACAGGACTTGCTGGCCTCGGTCTGCGCTGGCGACGCCGAATTTGGCCTGCTATTCTGGCAACCCACCGACCGCGCCCTGGTCATGCCGCGCCGCCTCAACCGTCTCGCGCAATTCGACCACGCCTGCGAAGTCTCCGCTGCCGCTGGCTGGCCGGTGCTGTTGCGCGAGACCGGCGGCGAGCCCGTCCCGCAATCCGCTGCAACCATCAACATCGCCTTGGTGTATGCCCCGCCTCGCAGCGAAGGCGATCTGAACCGCATCGAAACCGGCTACCGCCGTCTGTGCGATCCGATCTGTCAGTTGCTGGATGAGTTGGGTGGCACCTCGTCGGTGGGAGAAATCGACGGTGCGTTCTGCGATGGCCGCTTCAACGTCAATCTCGACGGCCGTAAGATGGTCGGCACCGCCCAGCGCTGGCGTCAGAGCCAGGGCGGACAACGTCCGGTGGGCCTGGTGCATGGGGCGATGCTGATGGAAGACGAACGCGAGTCAATGGTCGCCGCGGTCAATCGTTTCAATGAAGCCTGCGGCCTGGAGCAGCGGGTGAGGGCGCAAAGCCATATCGCCCTGCATGAAAAATTCAACGCGCCACTGGCGCTGGCGCGTCTCGATGAATTGTTTCGTTTGATGCTGGCGCAGATTTACAGCCCTTGATTCACGGGCTCAACGCGTGCCGAAGACCACCATGGTCTTGCCCTTCACGTCGACCAAATTGCGTTCTTCCAGATCCTTGAGCACGCGGCCGACCATCTCTCGCGAACAACCGACGATTCGACCGATTTCCTGACGGGTGACTTTGATCTGCATGCCGTCCGGGTGAGTCATGGCGTCCGGCTGTTTGCACAACTCCAACAGACAGCGGGCGACTCGACCGGTGACGTCGAAGAATGCGAGGTCACCGACTTTGCGCGTGGTATTGCGCAGGCGTTGTGCGATTTGTCCGCTGAGCGCGTAAAGAATGTCTGGATCCTGCTGCGACAGTTCGCGGAACTTGGCGTAACTGATTTCTGCGGTTTCACATTCGACCTTGGCCCGCACCCAGGCGCTGCGTTCCTGCTCCTGACCTGCCTGCTCGAACAGACCCAATTCGCCGAAGAAATCCCCGGCGTTGAGGTAGGCGATGATCATCTCGCGACCATCGTCGTCCTCGATGAGGATGGTCACCGAACCCTTGATGATGAAGTACAGCGTGTCCGAGCGATCGCCGGCGCAGATGATGTTGCTCTTGGCCGCGTGACGCCGGCGCTGGCAATGCATCAACAGCTTGTCGATGTTCTTGATTTTGGGTGTGGGGGTAATAGCAACCATGGTTGTATCCCGAAAAGACTGCACGGTGATGTTTGAGTTTTTATGAGGCGCTGAAGGCGGTCGCTACAGGGCTGACGAATGGGCGCCAGCGAATTGGCGCCAGCTTACCAGACACTTCGTCGAAAATTCGAGAAATTACCTACAGCCAGAAAGCATCCGTCCTAGGACGTCGTTCCTGTCGGGACAAAGTGCTGTGCTAAGCTGGCGACCCTTTTTTTACAGTGGAGTCTGGGCGATGAAGGCACGCATCCAATGGGCTGGCGAAGCCATGTTCCTCGGCGAATCCGGCAGCGGTCATGTCGTGGTGATGGACGGCCCGCCGGACGCCGGTGGCCGTAACCTCGGGGTTCGTCCGATGGAAATGCTTTTGCTGGGTGTCGGCGGTTGCAGCAACTTCGACGTGGTCAGCATCTTGAAGAAGTCGCGTCAGGCCGTTGAAAGCTGCGAGGCTTTCCTCGACGCCGAGCGTGCGACTGAAGATCCCAAGGTCTTTACCAAGATCCACATGCATTTCGTGGTCAAGGGCCGCGGTCTGAAGGAAGCTCAGGTCAAGCGCGCCATCGAGCTGTCGGCCGAGAAGTATTGCTCGGCGTCGATCATGCTCGGCGCGGCTGGCGTGGCGATTACCCACGACTATGAAATCGTTGAACTCGGCTGAACCGACATTCAACTATCATAAAAGCAGTGCAGACTCTGGCGATCCCCCGCTGACGTCTGCATAATGCGCCACTTTTTTCAGGGCAGTGATCGGTCAGCCGATTGGTCATCCGCCTGAACAGATAACCAAAATCGCCATCGCGAAGAGGTGTTAACCGTCCTACGCAGGTGCGTTGTTCGCACTTGACGGGCATGCTTGATCACGCGGCCGCGCCGCATACATAGAGAGTTTTTAACGGTGAAAAGCAAACTCAAGCTCCACGGGTTCAATAACCTGACAAAGACCTTGAGCTTCAACATCTATGACATCTGCTACGCGGAGACCCCGCAAGACCAGCAGGCTTACGTCGAGTACATCAATCAAGAGTACAACGCGAAACGCCTGACGCAGATTCTCACAGAAGTTGTCGAGATCATTGGTGCCAACATCCTGAACATCGCCAGTCAGGACTATGAACCCCAGGGCGCCAGCGTCACGATTCTGATTTCGGAAGAGCCGGTGACCCCGACTGACAGCCAGATCGAAGAATCGCCGGGCCCGTTGCCCGAAATCATTCTGGCCCACCTCGACAAGAGCCACATCACGGTGCACACCTATCCGGAAATCCATCCGGACGACGGTATTGCGACCTTCCGTGTGGATATCGACGTGTCGACCTGTGGTGTCATTTCACCGCTCAAAGCGCTCAACTTCCTCATTCACCAGTTCGATTCGGACATCGTGACCGTGGATTATCGTGTGCGCGGCTTCACCCGTGACGTTGAAGGCAACAAACACTTCATCGACCACGAGATCAACTCGGTCCAGAACTACCTCTCCGAAGACACCCGCGACGCGTACCAGATGACCGACGTGAACGTGTACCAGGAAAACCTGTTCCACACCAAAATGCTGCTGAAGAACTTCGAACTGGACAACTACCTGTTCGGCGACGCGACCAGCAACCTCTCGCCCGAGCAACGTGCCCAGGTGACCGACCGTGTGAAACACGAAATGCTGGAAATCTTCTACGCGCGCAACATGCCGACCTAAGATTACCGGACACAAAAAAGGCGACCTCCTGGTCGCCTTTTTCATGCCTCACACAAAACCCCTGTGGGAGCGAGCCTGCTCGCGAAGAGGCCATCAGCACCGACACAGATCTCAGATCCGATAAGTACTCTTGGTCATCACCTTCGCCAACAAACTCATGCCGAATTTCACCGGCGCCGGAAAACGAAACCCGCCCGCATCCAGGGCACTTTCCGCATGGTGTTCTTCATCGATGCGCATCTGCTCGAGAATCGCCCGGGACTTCTCGTCTTCGGCCGGCAATTGCTCCAAATGTTCGTTCAAGTGCTTGCACACCTGATGCTCGGTCGCCGCAACGAAACCAAGACTGACCTTGTCACTGATCAGCCCGGCCACCGCGCCGATGCCGAACGACATGCCGTAAAACAGTGGATTCAGCACGCTGGTGTGGCTGCCCAGCTGATGGATGCGCTGCTCGCACCAGACCAGATGATCGACCTCTTCTTCAGCCGCGTGCTCCATGGCTTCGCGTACCTGCGGCAACTTGGCCGTCAGCGCCTGGCCCTGATACAGCGCCTGGGCGCAAACTTCACCGGTGTGGTTGATGCGCATCAGACCGGCGACATGGCGGGTGTCTTCATCGCTCATCTGCGTATCCGGCTGCAGAATCGCCGGCGACGGGCGGTACGGCTGGCCACTGAAGGGCAACAGCGTGCGCATCGCGGCATCGGCTTGCAGCAGCAGACGGTCTATGGGCGAGTAGTGACGTTGGGTAGTCATGCTGACCTCCGGGAAGAATCTCGGCGGCCAGTTTAACCGAATCGGCCGGCGAGGGTTTGCGCTGGGTCACTTGCTGGGCGATCAGGCTTTTTTGTGGGAGCGAGCCTGCTCGCGAAAGCGGATTATCGGATACTGAAGTGTTGAATGTATCGGCGCCTTCGCGAGCAGGCTCGCTCCCACAGTTAGTTGTCGCCAATCAGCCCGGCGGCCAATTCATCTGGCGCTGCCCCAGCACGTGCATATGAATGTGATAGACAGTCTGCCCGCCAAGTTCATTGCAGTTCATCACCACGCGGAAGCCTTCTTCGCAACCCAGCTCCAGCGCCAGGCGCTGGGCGGTGAACAGGATGTGCCCGGCCAGCGCCTTGTCGTCTTCGGTCAGGTCATTGAGCGTGCGCACCGGTTTCTTCGGGATCACCAGAAAGTGCACCGGAGCCTGGGGGGCAATGTCGTGGAAGGCCAGAACCTGGTCGTCCTCGTAAATGATCTTCGCCGGGATTTCCCGGTTGATGATCTTGGTGAACAGAGTATCCACTGCTGTTTCTCCGTTGAGTTGGGCTGAAATGAGTGTACCGCTGCGAAGTTGTCTTGCTAGCGGGGGCAGTAAGCTTTATTGACCATGCCGACAATCGTCCGGTTAAGCCAGCGCGAACCCAGTCGCGGCAGGAACGCCAGCCAGCGGTTGCGTCGTCCCGGAATGATGATCGCGCGGTTTTTTTCCAATGCACGTACGGCATGCAGCGCCACTTCTTCCGGACTCATCAGCGAGTGGCTGCTTTCGATCTTTTCGCTAGTCATCTGCGCCGTACGGAAGAACGGTGTGCGCGTGGGCCCGGGGCACAGTACCGAGACTTTCACGCCGCTTTGTTTGAGCTCCACGCGCAAGGCTTCGGAAAAATGCAGCACATACGCTTTGCTGGCGTAGTACGTGCTCATCCACGGGCCGGGGCTGTACGCGGCCACCGAGGCGACGTTGAGAATCTGCCCGCCGCCCAGCAGCGCCATGCTGTTACCCAGCGCATGGCAGAGGCGGGTGAGGGCGAGGATATTGACCTCTATGAGGTCCTGCTCGGTCATCCAGTCTTGCGCGAGAAAGGGCCCGCAGGTGCCGATGCCGGCGCAATTGACCAGCAGATCGATCTGCCGGTCGCCTTCTTCCAACTCCAGCAAAAAGCCGGACAGGCGTAACGGTTCGCCGAGATCGCAGGCACGAAACAACACTTCGACATCGAAGCGCTGGGTCAGCTCGATGGCGATACTTTCCAGCTGATCACGCTGTCGTGCCACCAGAATCAGGCTGCGGCCGCGCCGGGCCAGTGCTTCGGCCATGGCCAGGCCGATGCCGCTGGAAGCGCCAGTGATCAGAGCGTAACGGGTCATGCAGTTCTCCATCGCAACAGCTCCGCGCCGGCGACGCGGTTGTCGCGGCGAAGAGCGCTGTTCATTCTTGCGCAGAGTCTACAGGGGCCTGCGCCGGTTCGGCTGCCTCGTCGGCGGAAATCGCTGGCGGTTCGACGACCTCAACTTCGTCGGTGATCACCGAGCCGCTGTCATAGCTGCTCTCCAGATTGCTTTCATATTCTTCCTGCACGGCCGAGAAACCGCCAAGCAGGCCTGCGGCAAAAATCAGTGCGAAGAATACGATCCACAACGAGCACAGCACTTTGACCGCCGTGCTGTTCGGCGGAGGTGGTGGGCCATAGCGGTTGGCGCCGGTATTGCCGGGAACAACCATGATCACCAGTGGGAAGAGGCTGCCCACGAACGGCACCAGATTCAACAGCCACAGCCAGCCCGACCAGCCGATATCGTGCAGGCGCTGAACGCTGAACAGAATGCTGACGATCATGAAGCCAATGAACAGGAAGACCGCCAGGATCCCGCCGAGGATCAGGCCGGTGGTCGAGTCGCCACTGACCAGGCCCAAGGCAATCAATGCAAACACACCGACGATGGGCAGGGTCACCAGACTCAAGACCATGGTCCAGGCCAGAAAGCGCAGGCGACCGATCCGGCCTTCGACGCTGAATGGCTTGAGCGTGGCGAACGGCGGCAGAGTTTCAGCAACATTGGCGCGCGGTGGGGCGTAAGGCGAATCCGGCTCAGCCACAGCTGCCGGGTTCTCGTGAACATCCGCCAGATTGAGCTCGATGGCCGTTTCCGCTTCTATACGCGCATCGATCCCGGTTTTGTTCAACGCTTGCAGATACGTCTGCGCATCGCTGTGGGACAGATCACGCTTGAGGGCGACGGCGCGGCCACTGAACAGGCGCTCGATGGCAGCCACATCGCTCTTGAACAGATCCGCCAGATTCAGTTTGGCGGTGGTGAGGTCGACGCCGGGTTGCAGCGCGCCGTCGAAGACGATCTTGTAACGGGGTTCGCTCATGGCCGAGGCATCCTTGTCGCGATTGGGTTTGCTGTATTCAGTTCAATGCCAGTCTGCCAGCGACTGGCCGGGGTATCTTCAGCGCGGCCAGCGTTGTGGCAGCTGTGCGGCGCGCGTTTGAGCTTGACGATATTCACCATCCAGCCTTGCGATCAACTGATCGACGCTCGGCAGGTCGTCAATCTGTCCTACGCCCTGGCCTGCCGACCATACGGTCTTCCAGGCTTTGGCTTCATCGTTGATCGGCTTGAGCTTGTCGCCGAAATTCACCTCGCCTTTGCCTTGCAGGGCTGCCATGTCGAAACCGGCCGCCTCCAGACTCTGGCGCATGAAACTGGCCGGCACTCCCGACACCGCTGGAGTATGAATGATGTCGGCAGCCTTGGCTGTCAGCAGCATCTCTTTATAAGCGTCAGGCGCGTGACTTTCGCTGGTGCCGATAAATCGCGTACCGAAGTAGGCCAAATCCGCGCCGAGCAGCTGCGCGGCGAGAATCTCATGGCCGTGGTTCAAACATCCTGCAAGCAACAGCGTCTTGTCGAAAAACTCGCGGATCTCGGCAATCAGCGCAAACGGACTCCAGGTGCCGGCATGCCCGCCGGCGCCGGCCGCGACGGCAATCAGCCCGTCGACACCCGCTTCAGCGGCTTTCTCGGCATGGCGCCGCGTGGTCACGTCGTGAAACACCAGACCGCCGTAGCTGTGCACCGCGTCGACCAGTTCCTTCACCGCGCCGAGGCTGGTGATCACGATCGGCACCTTGTGCTCGACGCAGATGTCCAGATCCGCCTGAAGGCGCGGGTTGCTGTGGTGAACAATCAGGTTCACCGCATAAGGGGCCGGATTATCCAGCGTCGCCAGGCCCGCTTCGATCTGTTCCAGCCAAGCCTTGAACCCACTGCTTTCGCGTTGGTTCAGAGCCGGAAAACTGCCGACCACGCCGTTGCGGCAGCAGGCGAGCACCAGTTCCGGATTGGAGATCAAAAACATCGGCGCTGCTACTACGGGCAGACGCAGACGTTGTTCGAGCAGAGCGGGCAGCGACATTGTGAACCCCCAGGGATCTGTATCGATTGAAGTTAGAACGGCTTGACCACGACCAGAATTACGATAGCCAGCAATATCAGAACCGGCACTTCATTGAACCAGCGATAAAAGACATGGCTGCGGGTGTTTTCGCCACGGGCAAAGCGTTTTACCTGCGCGCCACACATATGGTGGTAACCGATCAGCAGCACGACCAGGGTCAGTTTGGCGTGGATCCAGCCGCCCTGGCTGAAAAGGCTTGGGTTGAGGTAGATCAGCCAGCCACCGAAGATCAGCGTGGCGATCATCGCCGGGCCCATGATGCCGCGGTACAGCTTGCGCTCCATGACACTGAAGCGTTCCTGGCTGATCGTGTCTGCGCTTTGCGCGTGGTAAACGAACAGGCGCGGCAAGTAGAACAGCCCGGCAAACCAGCAGACGATGCTGACAATGTGAAACGCTTTGAGCCATAGATAGAGCATTTTGGGTTATTCCCTCATTCACGGTAGCCAGATAGTAGAGGCTTGAGCGTCCGCGCGTCACGTTGGCGGTTGTCGCAGGCGCGCGCGGCCCCTATTATCGACGGCTTTCCAGTGGGTTCGTTGAGGGCAGGTTTATGGTCAAGGTCGGTATCGTCGGCGGCACGGGTTACACCGGTGTCGAACTGCTGCGTCTGTTGGCACAGCATCCGCAGGCAGAAGTGGTCGTCATCACTTCCCGATCCGAGGCCGGTCTGGCCGTGGCTGACATGTACCCGAACCTGCGTGGCCACTACGACGGCCTGGCGTTCAGCGTGCCGGACGTGAAAACCCTCGGCGCTTGCGATGTGGTGTTTTTCGCCACGCCACATGGTGTGGCTCACGCCTTGGCAGGCGAGCTGCTGGCGGCGGGCACCAAGGTCATCGACCTGTCCGCCGACTTCCGTCTGCAAGATGCTGATGAGTGGGCCAAGTGGTATGGCCAGCCACACGGCGCCCCGGAATTGCTGGACGAAGCGGTCTATGGTCTGCCGGAAGTCAATCGCGAGCAAATCAGGAAAGCGCGCCTGATCGCGGTGCCGGGTTGCTATCCGACCGCAACGCAGTTGGGTTTCCTGCCATTGCTGGAAGCCGGTCTGGCCGACGCATCGCGTTTGATCGCCGACTGCAAATCCGGTGTCAGTGGTGCCGGGCGTGGTGCGGCTATAGGTTCTTTGTACTCCGAGACGTCGGAAAGCATGAAGGCCTATGCGGTAAAAGGTCATCGTCACCTGCCGGAAATTCGCCAGGGCCTGCGTCGGGCGGCGGGCAAGGATGTCGGCCTGACCTTCGTCCCGCACCTGACGCCGATGATTCGTGGTATCCACTCCACGCTCTACGCGACAGTAGCGGATCGCTCGGTTGATCTGCAGGCACTGTTCGAAAAGCGCTATGCCAACGAACCGTTCGTCGATGTCATGCCAGCCGGCAGTCACCCGGAAACCCGTAGCGTGCGCGGCGCCAACGTCTGCCGCATCGCCGTGCATCGTCCACAGGATGGCGACCTCGTAGTCGTGCTCTCGGTGATCGACAATCTGGTCAAGGGCGCCTCGGGCCAAGCGGTGCAGAACATGAACATCCTGTTCGGCCTGGACGAGCGCTTCGGCCTGTCCCATGCCGGCATGCTTCCTTAAAAGCAGCTACGAGCTTCCAGCCACAAGCGACAAGAGATCAGAGGCAAGCTTGAAGCTCACCGCTTGAAGCTTGCCGCTGCTCCTCTAATAGTTGACCAATTTTCTAGGACAAGCGGATAATGCGCGTCATCACGCATTATGGCGGCGTAACGCCGGGAGATAGTCAGCATGAGCGTCGAATCCTTCACCCCCACGGCTTTGCAATTCACTCAAGGTGCTGCGCACAAGGTGAAGAGCCTGGTCGATGAAGAGGGGAATGATCGCTTGAAGCTGCGCGTATTCGTTACGGGCGGCGGTTGTTCAGGGTTTCAATACGGTTTCACCTTCGATGAAGACGTGGCCGATGACGACACCATCGTCGAGCGCGAAGGCGTGAGCCTGGTGGTCGATCCGATGAGCTTCCAGTACTTGGCCGGTGCCGAGGTGGATTATCAGGAAGGTCTGGAAGGTTCGCGCTTCGTGATCAAGAACCCGAATGCCACCACGACTTGTGGTTGCGGGTCGTCGTTCTCGATCTGATCGCGCTTCAGCGCACACAACAAAACGCCGCAGAGCCTTTCGGTTCTGCGGCGTTTTTGTATCTGAAGTTTATGCCGGGTAGATGGCGCCGAGTACGCGCAGCCCGCGAGCGCCGGTGACGCTTGGCCGATTGGCGGCGATGCCTTCGAGGCAGCAATGAGCCAGCCAGGCGAAGGCCATGGCTTCTACCCAGTCAGGGTCAACGCCGTGAGTTGCGGTGCTGGCGACTTGGGTATTTGGCAGCAGATCCGCCAGACGTCTCATCAGCGTCGCGTTGTGCGCGCCGCCGCCACAAACCAGCAATTCCTGAGTGTCCGATTGAGCGCTTTGTAGCGACTCGACGATGGTCAGCGCCGTCAGTTCGAGCAGCGTGGCCTGAACGTCTTCGGCTGCGAAGGTTGGCAGGTTCGAAAGATGCTGTTCCAGCCATGGCAGATTGAAGACTTCCCGGCCGGTACTCTTCGGGCCTTTGGTGACGAAGAACGGGTCGCTGAGCAGTGCCGTGAGCAGGGCTGGTTCAACCTTGCCGATCGCAGCCCATTTGCCGTCCCGGTCATAGTTCTCGCCCCGTTGCCGGTGAATCCAGGCGTCCATCAGAACATTCCCCGGTCCGCAGTCGAAACCGGCTACAGGTTTGTTCGGCTCAATCAGGCTGAGATTGCTGAATCCGCCGACATTCAAGACTGCCTGGTTACCAGTACGCTCTTCAAACAACGCTTCGTGAAAGGCTGGCACCAGAGGCGCACCTTGGCCACCCGCTGCGACATCGCGACTGCGGAAATCGCTGACGACGGTAATACCGGTCAACTCAGTCAGCAGGGCTGGATTACCGATCTGCACGGTAAACCCGCGCGCCGGCTCATGGCGAATGGTCTGACCGTGGCTACCGATGGCACGAATGGCATCGGGCTTGAGTTGTTGTTGCGCGAGGAGGGTGTGAATGCCCGACGCGGCAAGTTCGACCCAGTGTTGCTGGGCAATCGCCGAGCGGGCGATCTCGTCGGGGCCGCTGGCGCACAAGCCAAGCAGCTCGGCGCGCAGGGAGTCAGGCATTGGCAGGTAGTGGGTGGCGATCAGTTTGATCGCCGAGGTCTGCTCGATCAGGGCGATGTCCAGCCCGTCGAGACTGGTTCCGGACATCACACCGATATACAGGGCCATGGCTTAGCGCTTGCTCGAAGCCAACATGGTGGCCTTCTCTTGATCCATGCGCGCCATCAACGGCTGGCTCTGCGCGAGGAAGCGCGCGCGTTCGGACTTGGCGATCGGATCGGCCATCGGCAGCTTCTGGCCCAGCGGATCGACGTGAACGCCGTTGACCTGGAACTCATAGTGCAGATGAGGGCCGGTGGAGAGGCCGGTGGTACCGATGTAGCCAATGACTTGACCCTGCTTGACAGTGCCGCCGGTTTTCACGCCTTTGGCGAAGCCCTGCATATGGCCATAGAGCGTACGATAAGTGTTGCCGTGCTGAATGATCACAGTGTTGCCGTAACCACCACGACGACCGGCCAGCAACACTTTGCCGTCACCGGCAGCCTTGATCGGCGTGCCTCGCGGCGCTGCATAATCGACACCTTTGTGCGCGCGGATCTTGTTGAGGATAGGGTGCTTGCGGCCCATGGAGAACTTCGAGCTGATGCGGGCGAAGTCAACCGGCGTACGGATGAAGGCCTTGCGCATGCTGTTGCCATCGGCAGTGTAATAGCTGCTGTTGCCTTGTTTGTTGGTGTAGCGAACAGCGGTGTAAGTCTTCCCGCGGTTGGTGAAGCGCGCCGACAGGATCGGGCCGGTGCCGACAGCCTTGCCGTTGATGACTTTCTGCTCGTAGATCACATCGAATTCATCACCCTGACGAATGTCCTGCGCGAAATCGATGTCGTAGCCAAAGACGCTGGCCATGTCCATGGTCATGCTGTGAGAAAGGCCGGCGCGGGCTGCGGACTGCGACAGTGAGCTGTTGATGACACCGTGGACGTAGGCAGTGCGAACGGTTGGCTTGGCAGTCACTCGGTTGAACGAATAACCCTTGTCATTCTTGGTCAGGGTGATGGTTTCAACGTCGCTGACCTTGCTGTGCAGGCTGGTCAACTGGCCTTCCGGGCTGAGTTCGAATTCGAGTTTCTGACCGCGCTTGAGTTGGCTGAACTGCTTGGCTTGCTTGTCGCTTGCCAGTATTTCGTGCACGGAGGCTGCCGGTAGGCCGACTTTTTCAAACAGGGTAGACAGCGTATCGCCTTTGGAAACCACGACCTCGCGGTGCCCAGGCTCTTTTGGTTTCTCAGCAGGGGCTACAGGTGACGGCGCGGTTTCAGCGGTTTGCGCGGCGTTTTCGTCGCTGTTTTCGATTTGTGCGAACGGCGAAGCTACGGGCTCGTTTGTGGCTTGAGTCGCATCAGCAGCGTCTTGGTCTTGTGTCAGTTGTTCAGCGGGACTTTCCAGTTCAAGACTCAGAGTCGTCTTTTTGGCTTCAACATCGCTGGAGGGAAATACCAGCAGCGCCAGGCTGAGAAGGGCGGCGATTCCACTTGCGGCGAGCAGGTGGGTCTTCGGGTAAAGCGGGGGCGCTTTAGACGGTTCTGTGGTCATAGGTAATTTTTGACTTTGAAATAGATGAATTGGAAAAGATGAATGACATGATGAAGATGAAATAACTGTATAAAATATAACCAAATCATCGCTGAAGCAAGTCTACAGACCTCGGGTCTGTGGATTGGTGTCCGTGCGCCGGGCAAAACTTGTAATTGGTGCGCGTTCTTGTATGGTTGGTTCCCTTTGAATCTGAGCCTTGCGGGTCTGTTATGAAGTCGGTTGAAGAGCAGCTAGCGCTGATTAAACGTGGTGCGGAAGAACTATTGGTCGAGTCCGAGCTGGTCGAGAAGCTCAAGCGCGGCCAACCGCTGCGTATCAAGGCTGGTTTCGACCCTACCGCTCCGGATCTGCATCTTGGGCATACCGTGCTTATTAATAAGCTGCGTCAGTTCCAGGAACTGGGGCACCAGGTGATCTTCCTTATAGGTGACTTCACCGGGATGATCGGTGATCCGAGTGGCAAGAGCGCCACGCGTCCGCCACTGACGCGTGAGCAGGTTCTGGAGAATGCCGAGACCTACAAGACTCAGGTTTTCAAAATCCTTGATCCGGCGAAAACCGAAGTTGCCTTCAACTCCACTTGGATGGACAAGATGGGGCCGGCGGATTTCATTCGTCTGACCTCGCAATACACCGTCGCTCGCATGCTTGAGCGCGATGACTTCGACAAGCGCTATACCACCAACCAGCCGATCGCTATTCACGAGTTCCTCTATCCGCTGGTTCAGGGTTATGACTCGGTCGCGCTGCGCGCCGATGTCGAGCTGGGCGGTACCGATCAGAAATTCAACCTGCTGATGGGTCGCGAGTTGCAGCGTGGGTATGGTCAGGAGGCACAGTGCATTCTGACCATGCCATTGCTGGAAGGTCTGGATGGCGTGAAGAAGATGTCCAAGTCGCTGGGTAACTATGTCGGTATCCAGGAAGCGCCGGGCGTCATGTACAGCAAGCTGGTTTCCATCCCGGATGCGCTGATGTGGCGTTACTTCGAGTTGCTCAGCTTCCGTTCGATGGATGATATCAACGCATTCCGGGCTGACGTCGAAGCTGGGGCGAATCCACGTGATATCAAAATCAAACTCGCTGAAGAGATCGTTGCGCGTTTCCATGGTGAAGAGGCTGCGGCGAACGCTCACCGAGGCGCTGGCAACCGCATGAAGGATGGCGAACTTCCAGATGACTTGCCTGAGATCGAGCTGTCTTCGGTTGAGGATATGCCAATCGCTGCCGTCCTTAATAAGGCAGGCTTGGTGAAGAACTCAGCGGCGGCGCGAGATCTGTTGGCAGCTGGCGGGGTGCGTGTCGATGGCGAAGTTGTTGATCGCTCCTTTATATATGTACTGGGCACGACTCACGTTTGCCAGGCCGGCAAGAAGGCTTTTGCACGTATTACGCTGAAATCTGAATAAAGTTGAAATTGGGGGTTGACGGCGAATTCCAGAGGTCTATAATTCGCCCCACTTCCGGCGCAGTCGAAACGGAAAACTCCTTGAGATTCAAAGAGTTGCGCGGTTTTCGACAGCGACTTGCTTCAGATCATCGAAGCCTGGAAGAAGTTGAGAGAGCGGTGATGTTTGGCTCTTTTAACGGTTCGATCTTATCGGTCGAAAGCGGAGAAAAAGAGGTGTTGACAGCAGCGATTAACGCTGTAGAATTCGCCTCCCGCTAACGAGAGATCGGAAGCGCAAGTGGTTGAAGTTGTTGAAGAATTCTTCGAAAACTTCTGAAAATAATCACTTGACAGCAAATGAGGCTGCTGTAGAATGCGCGCCTCGGTTGAGACGAAAGATCTTAACCAACCGCTCTTTAACAACTGAATCAAGCAATTCGTGTGGGTGCTTGTGCAGTCAGGCTGATAGTCAACAAGATTATCAGCATCACAAGTTACTCCGCGAGAAATCAAAGATGTAACCAACGATTGCTGAGCCAAGTTTAGGGTTTCTTAAAAACCCAAAGATGTTTGAACTGAAGAGTTTGATCATGGCTCAGATTGAACGCTGGCGGCAGGCCTAACACATGCAAGTCGAGCGGATGAAAGGAGCTTGCTCCTGGATTCAGCGGCGGACGGGTGAGTAATGCCTAGGAATCTGCCTGGTAGTGGGGGACAACGTTTCGAAAGGAACGCTAATACCGCATACGTCCTACGGGAGAAAGCAGGGGACCTTCGGGCCTTGCGCTATCAGATGAGCCTAGGTCGGATTAGCTAGTTGGTGAGGTAATGGCTCACCAAGGCGACGATCCGTAACTGGTCTGAGAGGATGATCAGTCACACTGGAACTGAGACACGGTCCAGACTCCTACGGGAGGCAGCAGTGGGGAATATTGGACAATGGGCGAAAGCCTGATCCAGCCATGCCGCGTGTGTGAAGAAGGTCTTCGGATTGTAAAGCACTTTAAGTTGGGAGGAAGGGTTGTAGATTAATACTCTGCAATTTTGACGTTACCGACAGAATAAGCACCGGCTAACTCTGTGCCAGCAGCCGCGGTAATACAGAGGGTGCAAGCGTTAATCGGAATTACTGGGCGTAAAGCGCGCGTAGGTGGTTTGTTAAGTTGGATGTGAAATCCCCGGGCTCAACCTGGGAACTGCATCCAAAACTGGCAAGCTAGAGTATGGTAGAGGGTGGTGGAATTTCCTGTGTAGCGGTGAAATGCGTAGATATAGGAAGGAACACCAGTGGCGAAGGCGACCACCTGGACTGATACTGACACTGAGGTGCGAAAGCGTGGGGAGCAAACAGGATTAGATACCCTGGTAGTCCACGCCGTAAACGATGTCAACTAGCCGTTGGGAGCCTTGAGCTCTTAGTGGCGCAGCTAACGCATTAAGTTGACCGCCTGGGGAGTACGGCCGCAAGGTTAAAACTCAAATGAATTGACGGGGGCCCGCACAAGCGGTGGAGCATGTGGTTTAATTCGAAGCAACGCGAAGAACCTTACCAGGCCTTGACATCCAATGAACTTTCCAGAGATGGATTGGTGCCTTCGGGAACATTGAGACAGGTGCTGCATGGCTGTCGTCAGCTCGTGTCGTGAGATGTTGGGTTAAGTCCCGTAACGAGCGCAACCCTTGTCCTTAGTTACCAGCACGTAATGGTGGGCACTCTAAGGAGACTGCCGGTGACAAACCGGAGGAAGGTGGGGATGACGTCAAGTCATCATGGCCCTTACGGCCTGGGCTACACACGTGCTACAATGGTCGGTACAAAGGGTTGCCAAGCCGCGAGGTGGAGCTAATCCCATAAAACCGATCGTAGTCCGGATCGCAGTCTGCAACTCGACTGCGTGAAGTCGGAATCGCTAGTAATCGCGAATCAGAATGTCGCGGTGAATACGTTCCCGGGCCTTGTACACACCGCCCGTCACACCATGGGAGTGGGTTGCACCAGAAGTAGCTAGTCTAACCTTCGGGAGGACGGTTACCACGGTGTGATTCATGACTGGGGTGAAGTCGTAACAAGGTAGCCGTAGGGGAACCTGCGGCTGGATCACCTCCTTAATCGACGACATCAGCTGCTGCATGAGCTCCCACACGAATTGCTTGATTCATTGAAGAAGACGATAGAAGCAGCCCGAAATTGGGTCTGTAGCTCAGTTGGTTAGAGCGCACCCCTGATAAGGGTGAGGTCGGCAGTTCGAATCTGCCCAGACCCACCAATTTTGTGTGGGAAACGCCTGTAGAAATACGGGGCCATAGCTCAGCTGGGAGAGCGCCTGCCTTGCACGCAGGAGGTCAGCGGTTCGATCCCGCTTGGCTCCACCACTACTGCTTCTGAAGTTTGAAAGCTTAGAAATGAGCATTCCACCGGTTCGGTGATGAATGTTGATTTCTAGTCTTTGACTAGATCGTTCTTTAAAAATTTGGGTATGTGATAGAAAGATAGACTGAACGTTACTTTCACTGGTAACGGATCAGGCTAAGGTAAAATTTGTGAGTTCTCTTAGTTGAGAAATTCGAATTTTCGGCGAATGTCGTCTTCACAGTATAACCAGATTGCTTGGGGTTATATGGTCAAGTGAAGAAGCGCATACGGTGGATGCCTTGGCAGTCAGAGGCGATGAAAGACGTGGTAGCCTGCGAAAAGCTTCGGGGAGTCGGCAAACAGACTTTGATCCGGAGATGTCTGAATGGGGGAACCCAGCCATCATAAGATGGTTATCTTGTACTGAATACATAGGTGCAAGAGGCGAACCAGGGGAACTGAAACATCTAAGTACCCTGAGGAAAAGAAATCAACCGAGATTCCCTTAGTAGTGGCGAGCGAACGGGGACTAGCCCTTAAGTGGCTTTGAGATTAGCGGAACGCTCTGGAAAGTGCGGCCATAGTGGGTGATAGCCCTGTACGCGAAAATCTCTTAGTCATGAAATCGAGTAGGACGGAGCACGAGAAACTTTGTCTGAATATGGGGGGACCATCCTCCAAGGCTAAATACTACTGACTGACCGATAGTGAACTAGTACCGTGAGGGAAAGGCGAAAAGAACCCCGGAGAGGGGAGTGAAATAGATCCTGAAACCGTATGCGTACAAGCAGTGGGAGCAGACTTTGTTCTGTGACTGCGTACCTTTTGTATAATGGGTCAGCGACTTATTTTCAGTGGCGAGCTTAACCGAATAGGGGAGGCGTAGCGAAAGCGAGTCTTAATAGGGCGTCTAGTCGCTGGGAATAGACCCGAAACCGGGCGATCTATCCATGGGCAGGTTGAAGGTTAGGTAACACTGACTGGAGGACCGAACCGACTACCGTTGAAAAGTTAGCGGATGACCTGTGGATCGGAGTGAAAGGCTAATCAAGCTCGGAGATAGCTGGTTCTCCTCGAAAGCTATTTAGGTAGCGCCTCATGTATCACTGTAGGGGGTAGAGCACTGTTTCGGCTAGGGGGTCATCCCGACTTACCAAACCGATGCAAACTCCGAATACCTACAAGTGCCGAGCATGGGAGACACACGGCGGGTGCTAACGTCCGTCGTGAAAAGGGAAACAACCCAGACCGTCAGCTAAGGTCCCAAAGTTATGGTTAAGTGGGAAACGATGTGGGAAGGCTTAGACAGCTAGGAGGTTGGCTTAGAAGCAGCCACCCTTTAAAGAAAGCGTAATAGCTCACTAGTCGAGTCGGCCTGCGCGGAAGATGTAACGGGGCTCAAACCATACACCGAAGCTACGGGTATCATCTTCGGATGATGCGGTAGAGGAGCGTTCTGTAAGCCTGTGAAGGTGAGTTGAGAAGCTTGCTGGAGGTATCAGAAGTGCGAATGCTGACATGAGTAACGACAATGGGTGTGAAAAACACCCACGCCGAAAGACCAAGGTTTCCTGCGCAACGTTAATCGACGCAGGGTTAGTCGGTCCCTAAGGCGAGGCTGAAAAGCGTAGTCGATGGAAAACAGGTTAATATTCCTGTACTTCTGGTTATTGCGATGGAGGGACGGAGAAGGCTAGGCCAGCTTGGCGTTGGTTGTCCAAGTTTAAGGTGGTAGGCTGAGATCTTAGGTAAATCCGGGATCTCAAGGCCGAGAGCTGATGACGAGTTACCCTTTGGGTGACGAAGTGGTTGATGCCATGCTTCCAAGAAAAGCTTCTAAGCTTCAGGTAACCAGGAACCGTACCCCAAACCGACACAGGTGGTTGGGTAGAGAATACCAAGGCGCTTGAGAGAACTCGGGTGAAGGAACTAGGCAAAATGGCACCGTAACTTCGGGAGAAGGTGCGCCGGTGAGGGTGAAGGACTTGCTCCGTAAGCTCATGCCGGTCGAAGATACCAGGCCGCTGCGACTGTTTATTAAAAACACAGCACTCTGCAAACACGAAAGTGGACGTATAGGGTGTGACGCCTGCCCGGTGCCGGAAGGTTAATTGATGGGGTTAGCTAACGCGAAGCTCTTGATCGAAGCCCCGGTAAACGGCGGCCGTAACTATAACGGTCCTAAGGTAGCGAAATTCCTTGTCGGGTAAGTTCCGACCTGCACGAATGGCGTAACGATGGCGGCGCTGTCTCCACCCGAGACTCAGTGAAATTGAAATCGCTGTGAAGATGCAGTGTATCCGCGGCTAGACGGAAAGACCCCGTGAACCTTTACTATAGCTTTGCACTGGACTTTGAATTTGCTTGTGTAGGATAGGTGGGAGGCTTTGAAGCGTGGACGCCAGTTCGCGTGGAGCCATCCTTGAAATACCACCCTGGCAACTTTGAGGTTCTAACTCAGGTCCGTTATCCGGATCGAGGACAGTGTATGGTGGGTAGTTTGACTGGGGCGGTCTCCTCCTAAAGAGTAACGGAGGAGTACGAAGGTGCGCTCAGACCGGTCGGAAATCGGTCGTAGAGTATAAAGGCAAAAGCGCGCTTGACTGCGAGACAGACACGTCGAGCAGGTACGAAAGTAGGTCTTAGTGATCCGGTGGTTCTGTATGGAAGGGCCATCGCTCAACGGATAAAAGGTACTCCGGGGATAACAGGCTGATACCGCCCAAGAGTTCATATCGACGGCGGTGTTTGGCACCTCGATGTCGGCTCATCACATCCTGGGGCTGAAGCCGGTCCCAAGGGTATGGCTGTTCGCCATTTAAAGTGGTACGCGAGCTGGGTTTAGAACGTCGTGAGACAGTTCGGTCCCTATCTGCCGTGGACGTTTGAGATTTGAGAGGGGCTGCTCCTAGTACGAGAGGACCGGAGTGGACGAACCTCTGGTGTTCCGGTTGTCACGCCAGTGGCATTGCCGGGTAGCTATGTTCGGGAAAGATAACCGCTGAAAGCATCTAAGCGGGAAACTTGCCTCAAGATGAGATCTCACTGGAACCTTGAGTTCCCTGAAGGGCCGTCGAAGACTACGACGTTGATAGGTTGGGTGTGTAAGCGCTGTGAGGCGTTGAGCTAACCAATACTAATTGCCCGTGAGGCTTGACCATATAACACCCAAGCAATTTGCTGACCTGAGAAGGCGCCAGATTGCGGTGTGTGAAGACGAAACGAACCGAAAGTTCGAAACGCACAAACACCAGCTGTCACATACCCAATTTGCTGAAGCGAGACCATCTGGTCACGAGTCAGTACCCGAATTTCTTGACGACCATAGAGCGTTGGAACCACCTGATCCCATCCCGAACTCAGCAGTGAAACGATGCATCGCCGATGGTAGTGTGGGGTTTCCCCATGTGAGAGTAGGTCATCGTCAAGATTAAATTCCGAAACCCCAATTGCGAAAGCTGTTGGGGTTTTGTTTTGCCTGCGAGAAATGTGTCCGCTTGATTTCTATGCAACGGCCCGGGGCATGGCTATTATGCGGACCTCATTGTGAGGCGATACCTGCATGCTGACGTTGGTGAATCTACTGAAGGATGGACGATTCCATTCCGGACAGGACTTGGGCGTTGCCTTGGGAATTAGCCGAAGTGCTGTATGGAAGCAGCTACAACAGCTTGAAGCTGAACTTGGCCTGTCGATCCATAAAGTTCGCGGTCGCGGATATCAATTGTCGACGCCTCTGACGCTCCTTGATCCTCTTGAAATAACCAAGAAGATGCCTCCATGGCCGGTGCGTGTGTTCGACTCTGTTGACTCGACAAATGCCGAAGCTCTGCGCTCCATCAATGACGGTGCCCCCGCGCCGTTTTTGCTGCTCGCGGAGCGACAATTGGCAGGCCGTGGTCGTCGAGGTCGTAAGTGGGTAAGCCCATTTGCGGAAAACCTTTATTACAGCCTTGTGCTCCGTATCGACGGCGGAATGCGCCAGCTTGAAGGGCTGAGCCTTGTTGTTGGCTTGGCCGTCATGCAGACCTTGCGAAGCTCGGGGGTGTCGAACGCCGGTTTGAAATGGCCCAATGATGTCTTGGTGGGAAACAAGAAGATTGCCGGGATCCTACTTGAGCTCGTCGGAGATCCGGCAGATGTCTGTCATGTTGTGCTGGGTATAGGAATCAATGTGAATATGCAGGTTGCACAAGAGGTCGACCAGCAGTGGACTTCCATAAGGCTTGAGTCTGGGCAGGCCTGTGATCGCAACGCTTTGGTGGTTGAGCTTAGCACTCAACTGAACACCTATATCCATAGGCACCAAGCCCATGGATTCGCTGGTTTGCAAGCAGAATGGGCGGAAAATCATTTGTGGCAGGGTCGCACTGTTTCATTGATTGCGGGTAACAGTCATATCGAAGGGGTTGTGCTCGGCATCGATAATCAGGGCGGGTTGCGCTTGATGGTAGACGGTGTTGAACAAGTCTTTAGTGGCGGAGAGCTCAGCCTGAGGTTGCGTGATGATTCTTGAGCTTGACTGCGGCAACAGTTTTATAAAGTGGCGCGTGCTCGATGGCTTGGCGAGCGAAGTGGTCTCGGAAGGGGTGGTAGATTCCAATCTGGCTTTGATTGAGAGCCTGCGTATCATAAATGCGCTGTCACTGCGCAACTGTCGTTTGGTCAGCGTCAGGACTGACGAAGAAACGGGCGCGTTAATCGAGCTTATTGAGCGTGAATTCACGATACCTGTCGTATGTGCGAAATCCGCTCGTGAGATGTCCGGCGTTCGTAACGGCTATGAGGATTATGAGCGTCTAGGGCTTGATCGCTGGCTAGCGATGCTTGGGGGTTTTCACCTGGCTGCCGGCGATGCTTGCCTGATTCTCGACTTTGGTACAGCAGTCACTGCTGATTTTGTTGCGGCTGACGGTGAGCATCTCGGTGGGTTCATCTGTCCTGGTATGCCTTTGATGCGAAACCAGCTGCGCACTCATACTCGTAAAATTCGCTACGGGGATCAGGCTGCGGAGCGCGCCCTCTCCAGTCATGTGCCGGGGCGGTCTACCGCAGAGGCGGTGGAGCGCGGGTGTTCGCTAATGTTGAGGGGCTTCGTGCTCACTCAATTACAGCTGGCTCAAGCATATTGGGGCGAAAACTACCTCGTTTTCATTACGGGGGGGGATGCTGAGCTGGTTGGTGGCGTCGTGCCTGATGCTCGGGTTGTACCCGATCTTGTTTTCGTCGGCTTGGCCATGGCGTGTCCCTTGTCCTGAGGTTTATATGCGTTGGTTGTTCCTGCTCCTCGTAGTTCTCAACGGTTTCTATTATGTCTGGCATCAGCAGGAGGCGCCCTTGCGAGCCAAAGACGTAACGCCTCTGAACCTGTATCGCGGTTCGCAGCAGGATATTCGTTTGCTTAGTGAAACAGCCAGTGATGGGCGCAGGATGGAGGGTGCTGCGCGTCAACAGTGCCTGTTTCTTGGTGGGTTTTCTGATGAGGATTCAATTGCCAAGTTGCAGCAGCGTCTGGGGACGATGAGGGTCAGTGTGCAATCCGTGCCGAAAGATGCTGCCGGGAGCGGTTATTGGCTGGCGGTTGCTCCGGACGGCCAGCGTTTGTTGGGCGATCAACAGTTGCAAAACCTTTCCAAGGAATTCAATGAGTTAAAACATAAAATAATGCTGTGTGAAGGGGTTGCACCCACTCAATAGTTTGCATAGAATGGCGCCCGCTCCACAGCGAACACCTTAAGCGGAATTCGAAGTGGAGTGTGTCAACGCAGCTAACCTCAGGTTTTTAAATGAGAAAATGCTTGACAGGGGTTTGGCATGATATAGAATGCCGGCCTGATTAGGAGGGGTTCCCGAGCGGCCAAAGGGATCAGACTGTAAATCTGACGTCTACGACTTCGAAGGTTCGAATCCTTCTCCCTCCACCAGATTTAAGCGTGAGCTGCAGGCTCCGCGGGTATAGTTTAGTGGTAGAACCTCAGCCTTCCAAGCTGATGATGCGGGTTCGATTCCCGCTACCCGCTCCAAGTTTGCAGGTTGTGCAAAAGGGTTTTGCTCTTGTAGCTCAGTTGGTAGAGCACACCCTTGGTAAGGGTGAGGTCAGCGGTTCAAATCCGCTCAAGAGCTCCATATAACAAGGCAGATATGAAAATATCTGCCTTTGTTTTAATGGTTGATATTGTTTGTCTAATTTCTTCTGTAGAGGGTGATATCGATGGCTAAGGAAAAATTTGATCGTTCCCTGCCCCACGTCAACGTTGGGACCATTGGTCACGTTGACCACGGTAAAACCACTCTGACTGCTGCTCTGACTCGCGTCTGCTCCGAAGTTTTCGGTTCGGCCGTCGTTGAATTCGACAAGATCGACAGCGCGCCAGAAGAAAAAGCTCGCGGTATCACCATCAACACCGCTCACGTTGAGTACAACTCGACTATTCGTCACTACGCTCACGTTGACTGCCCAGGTCACGCTGACTACGTGAAGAACATGATCACCGGTGCTGCTCAGATGGACGGCGCGATCCTGGTTTGCTCGGCCGCTGATGGTCCGATGCCGCAAACCCGTGAGCACATCCTGCTGTCCCGTCAGGTAGGCGTTCCGTACATCGTGGTTTTCCTGAACAAGGCTGACCTGGTAGACGACGCTGAGCTGCTGGAACTGGTTGAGATGGAAGTTCGTGACCTGCTGTCGACCTACGACTTCCCGGGCGACGACACTCCGATCATCATCGGTTCGGCTCGTATGGCGCTGGAAGGCAAAGACGACAACGAAATGGGCACCACTGCCGTTCGTAAACTGGTTGAAACTCTGGATACCTACATCCCAGAACCAGTTCGTATGATCGACAAGCCATTCCTGATGCCAATCGAAGACGTGTTCTCGATCTCGGGTCGCGGTACTGTTGTGACTGGTCGTATCGAGCGCGGTATTGTTCGCGTTCAGGACGCGCTGGAAATCGTTGGTCTGCGTGACACCACCACCACCACCTGCACCGGTGTTGAGATGTTCCGCAAACTGCTCGACGAAGGTCGTGCTGGCGAGAACTGCGGCGTTCTGCTGCGCGGTACCAAGCGTGACGACGTTGAGCGTGGCCAGGTTCTGGTCAAGCCAGGTTCGGTCAAGCCGCACACCAAGTTCACCGCAGAAGTTTACGTTCTGAGCAAGGAAGAAGGCGGTCGTCACACTCCGTTCTTCAAAGGCTACCGTCCACAGTTCTACTTCCGTACTACTGACGTGACTGGTAACTGCGAGCTGCCAGAAGGCGTTGAAATGGTGATGCCAGGTGACAACATTCAGATGACTGTTACCCTGATCAAAACCATCGCGATGGAAGACGGTCTGCGTTTCGCTATCCGTGAAGGCGGTCGTACCGTCGGCGCTGGCGTCGTAGCCAAAATCATCGAATAAGCGGTTGTAATGTATTTTTCGGGCCGGCATAATGGTCGGCCTGATTTTGTTTTAGGTCAGTAGCTCAATTGGCAGAGCGACGGTCTCCAAAACCGTAGGTTGGGGGTTCGATTCCCTCCTGACCTGCCAGATTCACTTGGTGTGTCTGGCTTTCTTTTCACAGGATCTTCATAGATGACTCCTAAAGCTGAAGCTCAAGGCTCTCGCTTCGATCTGCTCAAGTGGCTTGTAGTAGTCGCTTTGGTAGTTGTTGGCGTTGTTGGCAATCAGTATTACGCTGCTTCGCCGATCCTGTACCGTGTACTCGCTTTGCTTGCCATTGCTGCTGTAGCTGCCTTTGTAGGCCTGCAGACTGCGAAGGGCAAGTCTTTCTTTGTACTGGTTAAGGAAGCTCGCACCGAGATTCGTAAAGTCGTGTGGCCAACTCGCCAAGAAACCACGCAGACCACGCTGATTGTCGTGGCTGTTGTTCTGGTTATGGCGTTGCTGTTGTGGGGTCTTGATTCCCTGCTCGGCTGGCTTGTTTCCTTGATTGTCGGCTAAGGGTGTCCCGTGGCTAAGCGTTGGTATGTTGTGCATGCTTACTCGGGTTACGAGAAGCATGTGATGCGCTCGCTGATCGAGCGCGTAAAGCTGGCTGGCATGGAAGATGGCTTCGGCGAGATTCTGGTTCCCACTGAAGAAGTGGTTGAAATGCGTAACGGCCAGAAGCGCAAAAGCGAGCGCAAGTTCTTCCCGGGCTATGTGCTGGTCCAGATGGATATGAACGAGGGTACCTGGCACTTGGTCAAGGATACTCCTCGAGTGATGGGTTTCATCGGCGGTACCGCTGACAAGCCTGCGCCAATTACCGATAAAGAGGCAGAAGCGATTCTGCGTCGCGTTGCTGACGGTAGCGACAAGCCGAAGCCGAAGACGTTGTTCGAGCCAGGCGAGACGGTACGTGTCAATGACGGTCCATTCGCTGATTTCAATGGCGTTGTGGAAGAAGTTAACTACGAAAAGAGCCGGATCCAAGTGGCAGTGCTCATTTTCGGTCGCTCTACTCCGGTGGAGCTCGAGTTCAGTCAGGTCGAGAAGGTCTAACTGGACAAGCAATCCCAACCCCGCAGCCTTAGGCTGTGGGGTTTTGTCGTCACTGGGATAAACGCGCAAGTAACCGGGGAGCCTTTCGAGGCGTTCGAACCCGTAATTGGAGTGCCTCATGGCCAAGAAGATTACCGCTTACATCAAGCTGCAAGTGAAGGCCGCTCAGGCTAACCCAAGTCCACCGGTTGGTCCTGCTCTGGGTCAGCACGGCGTGAACATCATGGAATTCTGCAAGGCTTTCAACGCCCGTACCCAGGGTCTTGAGCCAGGTCTGCCGACTCCAGTGATCATCACTGTCTACAGCGACCGTAGCTTCACTTTCGAAACCAAATCCACCCCTGCTTCGGTTCTGCTGAAGAAGGCGGCCGGTCTGACCAGCGGTTCCGCTCGTCCGAACACCGTTAAGGTTGGCACCGTTACCCGTGCTCAGCTGGAAGAAATCGCGAAAACCAAAAACGCGGATCTGACTGCAGCTGATATGGATGCAGCCGTGCGTACTATCGCCGGTTCTGCTCGTAGCATGGGCCTTAACGTGGAGGGTGTGTAATGGCTAAGCTGACCAAGCGTCAAAAGGCTATCGCCGGCAAAATCGAAGCAGGCAAGGCCTACAACATTGTAGATGCCGCTGCTTTGCTGGCCGAGCTGTCGACTGTCAAGTTCAGCGAGTCGTTCGACGTTGCTGTAAACCTGGGTGTAGACCCGCGTAAATCCGACCAGGTTGTTCGTAGCGCTACTGTGCTGCCACACGGCACTGGCAAGACCGTTCGCGTTGCTGTGTTCACCCAGGGTCCAGCTGCTGAGGCCGCTCTGGCTGCCGGCGCTGACCGTGTAGGTATGGACGACCTGGCTGCCGAAATGAAAGGCGGCGATCTGAACTATGACGTAGTGATCGCATCCCCGGATGCCATGCGCGTTGTAGGTCAGTTGGGTCAGATCCTCGGTCCACGTGGTCTGATGCCTAACCCGAAAGTCGGCACCGTGACTCCAGACGTAGCCAACGCGGTCAAGAACGCCAAGGCTGGTCAGGTTCGTTATCGCACCGACAAAAACGGCATCATCCACACTTCCGTTGGCAAGATCGGCTTCGACGCCGTCAAGCTGAAGGAAAACGTTGAGGCCCTGATCGCTGATCTGAAGCGTATCAAGCCAGCTTCCTCGAAAGGCATTTACGTCAAGCGCGTTACCCTGAGCACTACCATGGGCCCAGGTCTGGTTATCGATCAGAGCTCGCTCGACGCGTAAGACAAAGGTTGGCGCGGATTGCCGCGCCAATTGAAAGATTGGGGTCCCTGCCTGGCGGGGGCTATCCAAGACCGTAGGCGGCGCAAGCCTTAAACCTCAAGCCTACGCAGATGGTGCTCCCGGTTCCTTACCGAATCAGACACCAAAACGACATTCGGTTCCGATCGAATGAAACGGTAACAAGCAGGAGTTAAACCCGTGGCAATTAATCTCGAAGACAAGAAGGCCATCGTCGCTGAAGTCAACGAGGCTGCCAAAGTCGCTCTGTCCGCTGTCGTGGTTGATGCACGTGGCGTAACAGTAGGCGCAATGACCGGACTCCGTAAAGAGGCTCGTGAAGCTGGCGTTTACGTACGTGTTGTACGTAACACCCTGCTCAAGCGCGCCGTTGCTGACACTCAATACAGTGTCCTCAACGACGTGTTCACCGGCCCGACCCTGATTGCATTCTCGAACGAACATCCGGGCGCTGCTGCCCGTATCTTCAAAGAGTTTGCCAAGGGTCAGGACAAGTTCGAGATCAAGGCAGCTGCGTTCGAGGGCAAGTTCCTCGCAGCTAATCAGATCGACGTACTGGCAACTCTGCCGACCCGTGACGAAGCAATTTCCCAGCTGATGAGCGTGATTCAAGGCGCTACCAGCAAATTGGCTCGTACTCTGGCGGCAATTCGCGACCAGAAAGAAGCTGCCGCAGCCTAAGGCTCGTCACTTCTCGCGTTTTTTGTTTATTTCGATGGTCGCGTAGGCCGTCCCCCAATTCAGGAATTGAGTCATGTCTCTGACTAACGAACAAATCATCGAAGCAATCGGCCAGAAATCCGTAGTGGAAATCGTTGAGCTGATCAAAGCGATGGAAGAAACCTTCGGTGTTACCGCTGCTGCCGCTTCGGCTGGCCCAGCTGTAGCTGCTGCTGCTGTTGAAGAGCAAACCGAGTTCAACGTTGTTCTGCTGGAAGCTGGCGAGAAGAAGGTTAACGTGATCAAGGCAGTTCGTGAACTGACCGGTCTGGGCCTGAAAGAAGCCAAAGAGAAAGTAGACGGCGCTCCTCAGGTTGTAGCTGAAGGCGTTTCGAAAGAAGCGGCTGAAGACGCCAAGAAGAAGCTGGAAGAAGCAGGCGCTAAAGTCGAGCTGAAGTAAGCATCGACTTTGCTCCTCCAGCCCGAGCGTCAAGCGACAGGCTGATGGCTGGTGGCTCTTGCCACCGGCCTTTTTCCGTTATTGGCAGCCGACTGGGTCGGTGTCGATAAAGGCGCTGTAACCACCCGATGCGGTGGCGCAAACCATGGGGTTTGCACGATTTTCTGGCTGCTCCCGTCGGGAGGGGCCAAACAAGCAGGTGACCAAGCTGGGGAACGCTGATGGCTTACTCATATACTGAGAAAAAACGTATCCGCAAGGACTTTAGCAAGTTGCCGGACGTCATGGATGTGCCTTACCTCCTGGCCATCCAGCTGGATTCGTATCGTGAATTCTTGCAAGCGGGAGCGACTAAAGATCAGTTCCGCGACGTGGGCCTGCATGCGGCCTTCAAATCCGTTTTCCCGATCATCAGCTACTCCGGCAATGCTGCGCTGGAGTACGTCGGTTATCGCCTGGGCGAACCGGCATTTGATGTCAAAGAATGCGTATTGCGCGGTGTAACTTTCGCCGTACCTTTGCGGGTAAAAGTGCGCCTGATCATTTTCGACAAAGAATCGTCGAACAAAGCGATCAAGGACATCAAAGAGCAAGAAGTCTACATGGGTGAAATCCCCCTGATGACTGAGAACGGTACCTTCGTAATCAACGGTACCGAGCGTGTTATCGTTTCCCAGCTGCACCGTTCCCCGGGCGTGTTCTTCGACCACGACCGCGGCAAGACGCACAGCTCCGGCAAACTGCTGTACTCGGCTCGCATCATTCCTTACCGCGGTTCGTGGCTGGACTTCGAATTCGACCCGAAAGATTGCGTCTTCGTGCGTATCGACCGTCGTCGCAAGCTGCCGGCCTCGGTACTGCTGCGCGCGCTCGGTTACACCACCGAAGAAGTGCTGGACGCGTTCTACACCACCAACGTATTCCACCTGAGCGGCGAAACCCTCAGCCTGGAACTGGTGCCATCGCGTCTGCGTGGTGAAGTTGCGGTTCTGGACATCCAGGACGAGAAGGGCAAGGTCATTGTTGAGCAAGGCCGCCGTATTACCGCGCGCCACATCAACCAGATCGAAAAAGCCGGTATCAAGACGCTGGATGTGCCACTGGACTACGTCCTCGGCCGCACCACCGCCAAGGCTATCGTGCACCCGGCTACCGGCGAAATCCTGGCCGAATGCAACACCGAGCTGAACACTGAAGTCCTGGCAAAAATCGCCAAGGCTCAGGTCGTTCGCATCGAGACCCTGTACACCAACGACATCGACTGCGGTCCTTTCGTCTCCGACACGCTGAAGATCGACTCCACCAGCAACCAATTGGAAGCGCTGGTCGAGATCTATCGCATGATGCGTCCAGGCGAGCCGCCAACCAAAGACGCTGCCGAAACCCTGTTCAACAACCTGTTCTTCAGCCCTGAGCGTTATGACCTGTCTGCGGTCGGCCGGATGAAGTTCAACCGTCGTATCGGTCGTACCGAGATCGAAGGTTCGGGCGTGCTGTGCAAGGAAGACATCGTCGCGGTACTGAAGACTCTGGTCGACATCCGTAACGGTAAAGGCATCGTCGATGACATCGACCACCTGGGTAACCGTCGTGTTCGCTGCGTAGGCGAAATGGCCGAGAACCAGTTCCGCGTTGGCCTGGTACGTGTTGAGCGTGCGGTCAAAGAGCGTCTGTCGATGGCTGAAAGCGAAGGCCTGATGCCGCAAGACCTGATCAACGCCAAGCCAGTGGCTGCGGCGGTGAAAGAGTTCTTCGGTTCCAGCCAGCTGTCACAGTTCATGGACCAGAACAACCCGCTGTCCGAGATCACCCACAAGCGTCGTGTCTCTGCACTCGGCCCTGGCGGTCTGACTCGTGAGCGCGCAGGCTTTGAAGTCCGTGACGTACACCCGACTCACTACGGTCGTGTCTGCCCGATTGAAACGCCGGAAGGTCCGAACATCGGTCTGATCAACTCCCTGGCTGCGTACGCTCGCACCAACCAGTACGGCTTCCTGGAAAGCCCGTACCGCGTGGTGAAAGAGGGTGTGGTCACCGACGAGATCGTGTTCCTGTCCGCTATTGAAGAAGCCGATCACGTGATCGCGCAGGCTTCGGCGACCATGAACGAGCAGAAAGTCCTGATCGACGAACTGGTTGCCGTACGTCACCTGAACGAATTCACCGTCAAGGCGCCGGAAGACGTCACCCTGATGGACGTTTCGCCGAAGCAGGTTGTATCGGTTGCAGCGTCGCTGATTCCGTTCCTCGAGCACGACGACGCCAACCGTGCGTTGATGGGTTCGAACATGCAGCGTCAGGCTGTACCGACTCTGCGCGCTGACAAGCCGCTGGTAGGTACCGGCATGGAGCGTAACGTAGCCCGTGACTCCGGCGTTTGCGTCGTGGCTCGTCGTGGTGGCGTGATCGATTCCGTCGATGCCAGCCGTATCGTGGTTCGTGTTGCCGATGACGAAGTGGAAACCGGTGAAGCCGGTGTCGACATCTACAACCTGACCAAGTACACCCGCTCGAACCAGAACACCTGCATCAACCAGCGTCCGCTGGTGCGTAAAGGTGATCGCGTTCAGCGTAGCGACATCATGGCCGACGGCCCGTCCACCGACATGGGTGAACTGGCGTTGGGTCAGAACATGCGCATCGCGTTCATGGCATGGAACGGCTTCAACTTCGAAGACTCCATCTGCCTGTCCGAGCGTGTGGTTCAGGAAGACCGTTTCACCACGATCCACATTCAGGAACTGACCTGTGTGGCCCGTGACACCAAGCTTGGCCCAGAGGAAATCACTGCGGACATCCCGAACGTGGGTGAAGCTGCACTGAACAAACTGGACGAAGCCGGTATCGTTTACGTAGGTGCTGAAGTAGGCGCAGGCGACATCCTGGTTGGCAAGGTCACTCCGAAAGGCGAGACCCAACTGACTCCGGAAGAAAAACTGCTGCGTGCAATCTTCGGTGAAAAAGCCAGCGACGTTAAAGACACATCCCTGCGCGTGCCAACCGGCACCAAAGGTACGGTCATCGACGTACAGGTCTTCACCCGTGACGGCGTTGAGCGTGATGCGCGTGCACTGTCGATCGAGAAGTCTCAGCTGGACGAGATCCGCAAGGATCTGAACGAAGAGTTCCGCATCGTTGAGGGCGCGACTTTCGAACGTCTGCGTTCCGCACTGGTAGGCCACAAGGCCGAAGGCGGCGCCGGCCTGAAGAAAGGTCAGGACATCACCGACGAAGTACTCGATGGTCTTGAGCACGGCCAGTGGTTCAAGCTGCGCATGGCTGAAGATGCTCTGAACGAGCAGCTCGAGAAGGCTCAGGCCTACATCGTTGATCGTCGCCGTCTGCTGGACGACAAGTTCGAAGACAAGAAGCGCAAACTGCAGCAGGGCGATGACCTGGCTCCAGGCGTGCTGAAAATCGTCAAGGTTTACCTGGCAATCCGTCGCCGCATCCAGCCGGGCGACAAGATGGCCGGTCGTCACGGTAACAAGGGTGTGGTCTCCGTGATCATGCCGGTTGAAGACATGCCGCACGATGCCAATGGCACCCCGGTCGACGTGGTCCTCAACCCGCTGGGCGTACCTTCGCGTATGAACGTTGGTCAGATCCTCGAAACCCACCTGGGCCTCGCGGCCAAAGGTCTGGGCGAGAAGATCAACCGGATGGTCGAAGAGCAGCGTAAAGTCGCTGAACTGCGCACCTTCCTGGACGAGATCTACAACCAGATCGGCGGTCGTAACGAAGATCTGGACAGCTTCTCCGATCAGGAAATCCTCGATCTGGCGAACAACCTGCGTGGCGGCGTTCCAATGGCCACTCCAGTGTTCGACGGCGCCAAGGAAAGCGAAATCAAGGCCATGCTGAAATTGGCAGACCTGCCGGAAAGCGGCCAGATGCAGCTGACCGACGGCCGTACCGGCAACAAGTTCGAGCGTCCAGTTACCGTTGGCTACATGTACATGCTGAAGCTGAACCACTTGGTAGACGACAAGATGCACGCGCGTTCTACCGGTTCTTACAGCCTGGTTACCCAGCAGCCGCTGGGTGGTAAGGCGCAGTTCGGTGGTCAGCGTTTCGGGGAGATGGAGGTCTGGGCACTGGAAGCATACGGTGCTGCTTACACTCTGCAAGAAATGCTCACAGTGAAGTCGGACGATGTGAACGGCCGTACCAAGATGTACAAGAACATCGTGGATGGCGATCACCGTATGGAGCCGGGCATGCCCGAGTCCTTCAACGTGTTGATCAAGGAAATTCGTTCCCTCGGCATCGATATCGATCTGGAAACCGAATAACACGTGACGCGAATCGAGAGCGGGGCAGGATTGCCCGCTCTCTGCTCCGCCAGGAGGAAAGGCCTTGAAAGACCTACTGAATTTGCTGAAAAACCAGGGTCAAGTCGAAGAGTTCGACGCCATCCGTATCGGATTGGCCTCGCCGGAGATGATCCGTTCGTGGTCGTTCGGTGAAGTTAAAAAGCCGGAAACCATCAACTACCGTACGTTCAAACCTGAGCGTGACGGCCTGTTCTGCGCCAAGATCTTTGGCCCGGTAAAGGATTACGAGTGCCTGTGCGGTAAGTACAAGCGCTTGAAGCACCGTGGTGTGATCTGCGAGAAGTGCGGCGTTGAAGTTGCACTGGCCAAGGTTCGTCGTGAGCGCATGGCGCACATCGAACTGGCTTCGCCGGTTGCCCACATCTGGTTCCTGAAATCGCTGCCGTCGCGTATCGGCCTGCTGATGGACATGACCCTGCGTGATATCGAACGCGTTCTCTACTTCGAGAGCTATGTCGTTATCGATCCAGGCATGACCACCCTTGAAAAAGGTCAGCTGCTGAACGACGAGCAGTACTTCGAAGCGCTGGAAGAGTTCGGTGACGATTTCGACGCCCGCATGGGTGCCGAAGCTGTCCGTGAACTGCTGCACGCTATCGACCTGGAACACGAGATTGGCCGTCTGCGCGAAGAGATTCCGCAAACCAACTCGGAAACCAAGATCAAGAAGCTGTCCAAGCGTCTGAAGTTGATGGAAGCCTTCCAGGGTTCCGGCAACCTGCCAGAGTGGATGGTGCTGACCGTTCTGCCGGTTCTGCCGCCAGATCTGCGTCCACTGGTCCCGCTGGATGGCGGTCGTTTCGCGACCTCCGACCTCAACGATCTGTATCGTCGAGTGATCAACCGTAACAACCGTTTGAAGCGTCTGCTGGATCTGTCCGCTCCGGACATCATCGTGCGCAACGAAAAGCGTATGTTGCAGGAAGCGGTCGATGCACTGCTCGACAACGGTCGTCGTGGACGCGCTATCACAGGTTCCAACAAGCGTCCTCTGAAATCCCTGGCTGACATGATCAAGGGTAAGCAAGGTCGTTTCCGTCAGAACTTGCTCGGTAAGCGTGTTGACTACTCCGGTCGTTCGGTAATTACCGTAGGCCCGACCCTGCGTCTGCACCAGTGCGGTCTGCCGAAGAAGATGGCTCTCGAGCTGTTCAAGCCGTTCATTTTCGGCAAGCTGGAAATGCGCGGTCTGGCGACCACCATCAAAGCCGCCAAGAAAATGGTCGAGCGCGAGCTGCCAGAGGTTTGGGACGTTCTCGCTGAAGTGATTCGCGAACACCCGGTCCTGCTCAACCGTGCACCGACCCTTCACCGTCTGGGTATCCAGGCGTTTGAACCGGTACTGATCGAAGGTAAGGCTATCCAGCTGCACCCTCTGGTCTGCGCCGCGTACAACGCCGACTTCGACGGCGACCAAATGGCCGTGCACGTACCGCTGACGCTGGAAGCCCAGCTCGAAGCGCGTGCATTGATGATGTCGACCAACAACATTCTGTCGCCAGCCAACGGTGAGCCAATCATCGTTCCGTCGCAGGACGTTGTATTGGGTCTGTACTACATGACCCGTGAAGCGATCAACGCCAAGGGCGAAGGTCGTGTGTTCGCGGATCTGCAGGAAGTCGACCGTGTGTTCCGTGCCGGCGAAGCCGCACTGCACGCCAAGGTCAAGGTTCGTATCAACGAAACCGTCAACGACCGTGACGGCAACAGCGTGAGCGGTACCCGTATCGTCGACACCACTGTCGGCCGTGCGCTGCTGTTCCAGGTTGTGCCGAAAGGTCTGTCGTTCGACGTCGTCAACCTGCCGATGAAGAAAAAGGCGATCTCCAAGCTGATCAACCAGTGCTATCGCGTGGTTGGTCTGAAAGAGACCGTGATCTTCGCTGACCAGTTGATGTACACCGGTTTCGCTTACTCGACCATTTCCGGCGTTTCCATCGGTGTTAACGACTTCGTTATCCCGGATGAAAAAGCCCGCATCATCGGTGCAGCCACCGACGAAGTGAAAGAGATCGAGAGCCAGTACGCCTCCGGCCTGGTAACCCAGGGCGAGAAGTACAACAAAGTGATCGACCTCTGGTCGAAGGCGAACGACGAAGTTTCCAAGGCGATGATGGCCAACCTCTCGAAAGAGAAAGTCATCGACCGTCACGGCGACGAAGTTGATCAAGAGTCTTTCAACTCGATGTACATGATGGCCGACTCGGGTGCGCGGGGTTCCGCAGCACAGATTCGTCAGCTGGCCGGTATGCGTGGTCTGATGGCCAAGCCGGACGGTTCCATCATTGAAACGCCAATTACTGCGAACTTCCGTGAAGGTCTGAGCGTACTTCAGTACTTCATCTCGACTCACGGTGCTCGTAAAGGTCTGGCGGATACCGCGTTGAAAACCGCTAACTCCGGTTACCTGACTCGTCGTCTGGTAGATGTGGCGCAGGATCTCGTAGTAACCGAGATCGATTGCGGCACCGAACACGGTCTGCTGATGACTCCGCACATTGAAGGCGGCGACGTTGTAGAGCCGTTGGGTGAGCGCGTATTGGGTCGTGTCATTGCCCGTGACGTATTCAAGCCGGGTACCGAGGACGTTATCGTTCCTGCCGGCACTCTGGTTGACGAGAAGTGGGTCGAGTTCATCGAGCTGAACAGCATCGACGAAGTGATCGTGCGTTCGCCGATCAGCTGCGAAACCCGCTACGGCATCTGCGCCAAGTGCTACGGCCGTGATCTGGCTCGTGGTCACCAGGTGAACATCGGTGAAGCGGTCGGCGTTATCGCTGCCCAGTCCATCGGTGAGCCGGGTACCCAGCTGACCATGCGTACGTTCCACATCGGTGGTGCGGCAAGCCGTACTTCCGCAGCTGACAGCGTTCAGGTGAAAAATGGCGGTACCGTCCGTCTGCACAACCTGAAGCACGTTGAGCGAGTGGATGGCCACCTGGTTGCTGTGTCCCGTTCCGGTGAGCTGGCAATCGCGGACGACTTCGGTCGTGAGCGCGAGCGTTACAAGCTGCCGTACGGTGCTGTGATTTCGGTTAAGGAAGGTGACAAGGTCGACGCTGGCGCAATCGTGGCCAAGTGGGATCCACACACTCACCCGATCGTTACCGAAATGAAAGGTACCGTGACCTACGTGGGCATGGAAGAAGGCATCACGATCAAGCGTCAGACTGACGAATTGACCGGTATGACCAACATTGAAGTACTCGATGCGAAAGATCGTCCAGCTGCCGGTAAGGAAATCCGCCCAGCAGTTAAGATGGTCGACGACAACGGCAAGGATCTGTTGCTGCCAGGCACTGACGTTATCGCTCAGTACTTCCTGCCAGCCAACGCCTTGGTCGGTGTGGCTGACGGTGCGAAGATTGCGATCGGTGATGTTATCGCTCGTATCCCGCAGGAAACTTCGAAGACCCGTGACATCACCGGTGGTCTGCCGCGTGTTGCCGACCTGTTCGAAGCCCGTCGTCCGAAAGAAGCGTCGATTCTGGCTGAAGTCAGCGGCACCATCGCGTTCGGTAAAGAGACCAAGGGCAAGCGCCGTCTGGTCATTACCCCGAACGACGGTAGCGATCCGTACGAGGAGCTGATTCCGAAGTGGCGTCACCTGAACGTCTTCGAAGGCGAACAGGTAAACCGCGGCGAAGTTATCTCGGACGGTCCAAGCGATCCGCACGACATCCTGCGTCTGCTGGGTGTAAGCGCGCTGGCCAAGTACATCGTCAACGAGATCCAGGACGTTTATCGTCTGCAAGGCGTGAAGATCAACGACAAGCACATCGAGACCATCCTGCGTCAGATGCTGCGTAAAGTTGAGATCTCCGAGTCCGGCGATTCCAGCTTCATCAAGGGCGACCAGATGGAACTGACTCACGTTCTGGTAGAGAACGAGCGTCTGAGTGCGGAAGACAAGTTTGTCTCCAAGTTCACTCGCGTTCTGCTGGGTATCACCAAGGCGTCGCTGTCCACCGAATCGTTCATCTCGGCGGCTTCCTTCCAGGAAACCACCCGCGTACTGACCGAAGCGGCAGTCACCGGCAAGCGCGATTACCTGCGCGGCCTGAAAGAAAACGTAGTCGTGGGTCGTCTGATCCCGGCCGGTACCGGTCTTGCCTATCACAGCGAGCGCAAGCGTCGCCGTGATGCCGACAAGCCGTTGCGCGTAAGCGCCAGTGAAGTGGAAGCTGCACTGACCGAAGCGCTGAACTCGAGCGGTAACTGAGTTCTGCGATAAACGAGCGTGAGGCCCTGATCGCTCCGTTCGTCGAATCGAGACATTTAGTCGAGGTTCGATGGGCGGGGAGGTCGGGGCCTTGCCTTGACTGGAATCAAGATCCTCTTTAGACTCTTGATCCCCTAAATTTGGCGGGAATTCGTTCCTGCCATTTTGCTTTTCTTGCAAGACAATAGCGTCGCAAGACAACAGTGGAGCTAGTAGATGGCAACTATCAACCAGCTGGTACGTCAGCCGCGTAAGCGTATCGTCGAGAAATCCGACGTGCCTGCGCTGCAGAACTGCCCGCAACGTCGTGGCGTGTGCACCCGTGTGTACACCACCACGCCGAAAAAACCTAACTCGGCACTGCGTAAAGTATGCCGTGTGCGTCTGACCAACGGTTTCGAGGTTTCCTCGTACATCGGTGGTGAAGGCCACAACCTGCAAGAGCACAGCGTGGTACTGATCCGCGGCGGTCGTGTAAAAGACTTGCCAGGTGTTCGTTACCACACCGTTCGCGGCTCCTTGGATACTTCCGGCGTTAAAGGCCGTAACCAGGGTCGTTCGAAGTACGGTACCAAGCGTCCGAAGTAATCGGCCGTTTTGCAGATTTTTATTTTATTGAGTCGATAAGAGTAAGGTCGGGCACGCATCCTCTGGATCTGTCCCGAGCTAACCTGAAGACCGCTTGAGGGCTTATCATGCCAAGACGTCGCGTAGCAGCAAAGCGTGAGATTCTGGACGATCCGAAATACGGAAGCCAGATCCTCGCCAAATTCATGAACCACGTTATGGAAAGCGGCAAGAAAGCCGTTGCCGAGCGTATCGTTTATGGTGCCCTGGAAACCGTTGCGGCCCGTAAGGCTGGCACCGATCCCCTGGAACTCTTCGAAAAAGCACTCGACGCCATCGCTCCGCTGGTCGAAGTGAAGTCGCGCCGCGTTGGTGGTGCTACTTACCAGGTTCCGGTCGAGGTTCGTCCTTCCCGTCGTAACGCTCTGGCAATGCGCTGGTTGGTAGACTTCGCCCGTAAGCGCGGCGAGAAGTCTATGGCTCTGCGTTTGGCTGGCGAACTGCTGGATGCTGCTGAAGGTAAAGGTGCTGCTGTTAAGAAGCGTGAAGACGTGCACCGTATGGCCGAAGCTAACAAAGCTTTCTCGCACTACCGCTTCTAATTTTAGCTTCACTAATTTTGCGAGGGCTTTATGGCTCGTACTACTCCGATTAGCCGCTACCGTAACATCGGTATCGTCGCTCACGTGGATGCTGGTAAAACCACCACCACCGAGCGCGTACTGTTTTACACCGGCAAAAGTCACAAAATGGGCGAGGTGCATGATGGCGCCGCGACCACAGACTGGATGGTTCAGGAGCAGGAGCGTGGTATTACCATTACTTCTGCTGCCATTACCGCCTTCTGGAAAGGTTCCGAGAAGCAGTACTCTCACGAGCACCGTTTCAACGTAATCGATACCCCGGGCCACGTTGACTTCACCATTGAAGTTGAACGTTCCCTGCGCGTACTCGACGGCGCTGTCGTTGTGTTCTGCGGTACTTCGGGTGTTGAGCCGCAGTCGGAAACCGTATGGCGTCAAGCCAACAAATACGGCGTTCCACGTCTTGTTTACGTAAACAAGATGGACCGTGCCGGCGCCAACTTCCTGCGCGTGATCGGTCAGATCAAGCAGCGTCTGGGTCACACTCCGGTGCCGATCCAGTTGGCCATCGGTTCCGAAGACAACTTCCAGGGTCAGATCGATCTGATCAACATGCAAGCTGTCTACTGGAACGACTCCGACAAAGGTATGGTCCCTGTTCGCAAGGACATTCCTGCCGAGCTCCAAGAGCTGGCTGAAGAGTGGCGCAACAATATGGTTGAAGCTGCTGCCGAAGCCAACGAAGAGCTGATGAACAAGTACCTGGAAGGCGAAGAGCTGTCGATCGAAGAGATCAAGGCTGCTTTGCGTCAGCGTACTATCGCCGGCGAAATCGTTCTGGCCGTTTGCGGTTCTTCGTTCAAGAACAAGGGCGTTCCCCTGGTTCTCGACGCCGTTATCGACTACCTGCCTGCTCCGACCGACATTCCTGCTATCAAGGGTTCCAACCCTGATAACGAGGAAGAAGAGATGGAGCGTCATGCAGACGACAATGAGCCTTTCGCGGCTCTGGCGTTCAAGATCGCTACCGACCCATTCGTGGGTACTCTGACCTTCGTCCGCGTTTACTCGGGCGTGTTGAACTCCGGCGACGGCGTGATCAACTCGGTCAAAGGCAAGAAAGAGCGCGTGGGTCGTATGGTGCAAATGCACGCAAACGCCCGTGAAGAGATCAAGGAAGTACGCGCTGGTGACATCGCGGCCCTGATCGGCATGAAGGACGTCACCACCGGTGAAACCCTCTGCAACGCTGACAAGCCAATCATCCTGGTTCGCATGGACTTCCCGGAGCCGGTTATTTCGGTTGCCGTAGAGCCTAAGACCAAGGATGACCAGGAAAAAATGGGTATCGCTCTGGGCAAGCTCGCTCAGGAAGACCCGTCTTTCCGCGTTAAAACTGATGAAGAGACTGGTCAGACGATCATCTCCGGCATGGGCGAGCTGCACCTGGACATCCTGGTTGACCGGATGCGCCGTGAGTTCAACGTCGAAGCCAACATCGGCAAGCCTCAGGTTTCGTATCGTGAGCGCATCACGAAGAACTGTGAAATCGAAGGCAAGTTCGTTCGTCAGTCCGGTGGTCGCGGCCAGTTCGGTCACTGCTGGATCCGTTTTGCTCCTGCTGACGAAGGTCAGGAAGGTCTGCAGTTCGTGAACGAAGTTGTAGGTGGTGTGGTTCCTAAGGAATACATCCCGGCTATCCAGAAGGGTATCGAAGAGCAGATGAAGAACGGCGTTGTTGCCGGCTATCCGCTGATCGGCCTGAAGGCTACCGTGTTCGATGGTTCTTACCACGACGTCGACTCCAACGAGATGGCGTTCAAGGTGGCTGCTTCCATGGCGACCAAGCAACTGGCCCAGAAGGGTGGTGGTGAGTTGCTCGAGCCGATCATGGCGGTAGAGGTTGTTACGCCTGAAGACTATATGGGTGATGTGATGGGCGACCTTAACCGTCGTCGCGGCATGATCCAGGGTATGGAAGACACAGTGTCCGGCAAGGTTATCCGTGCCGAGGTTCCACTGGGTGAGATGTTCGGTTATGCGACCGACGTTCGTTCCATGTCCCAGGGTCGCGCAAGCTACTCTATGGAATTCAAAAAATACGATACGGCTCCGTCGCACATCGTCGAATCCGTAACCAAAAAACAAGGCTGATTCAGCCCCTTTAGGCTAGGAGTTAATTGTCGTGGCTAAAGAAAAATTTGATCGTTCCCTACCGCACGTCAACGTTGGCACCATTGGTCACGTTGACCACGGTAAAACCACTCTGACTGCTGCTCTGACTCGCGTCTGCTCCGAAGTTTTCGGTTCGGCCGTCGTTGAATTCGACAAGATCGACAGCGCACCAGAAGAAAAAGCTCGCGGTATCACCATCAACACCGCTCACGTTGAGTACAACTCGACTATTCGTCACTACGCTCACGTTGACTGCCCAGGTCACGCTGACTACGTGAAGAACATGATCACCGGTGCTGCTCAGATGGACGGCGCGATCCTGGTTTGCTCGGCCGCTGATGGTCCGATGCCGCAAACCCGTGAGCACATCCTGCTGTCCCGTCAGGTAGGCGTTCCGTACATCGTGGTTTTCCTGAACAAGGCTGACCTGGTAGACGACGCTGAGCTGCTGGAACTGGTTGAGATGGAAGTTCGTGACCTGCTGTCGACCTACGACTTCCCGGGCGACGACACTCCGATCATCATCGGTTCGGCTCGTATGGCGCTGGAAGGCAAAGACGACAACGAAATGGGCACCACTGCCGTTCGTAAACTGGTTGAAACTCTGGATACCTACATCCCAGAACCAGTTCGTATGATCGACAAGCCATTCCTGATGCCAATCGAAGACGTGTTCTCGATCTCGGGTCGCGGTACTGTTGTGACTGGTCGTATCGAGCGCGGTATCGTTCGCGTTCAGGACGCGCTGGAAATCGTTGGTCTGCGTGACACCACCACCACCACCTGCACCGGTGTTGAGATGTTCCGCAAACTGCTCGACGAAGGTCGTGCTGGCGAGAACTGCGGCGTTCTGCTGCGCGGTACCAAGCGTGACGACGTTGAGCGTGGCCAGGTTCTGGTCAAGCCAGGTTCGGTCAAGCCGCACACCAAGTTCACCGCAGAAGTTTACGTTCTGAGCAAGGAAGAAGGCGGTCGTCACACTCCGTTCTTCAAAGGCTACCGTCCACAGTTCTACTTCCGTACTACTGACGTGACTGGTAACTGCGAGCTGCCAGAAGGCGTTGAAATGGTAATGCCAGGTGACAACATTCAGATGACTGTTACCCTGATCAAAACCATCGCGATGGAAGACGGTCTGCGTTTCGCTATCCGTGAAGGCGGTCGTACCGTCGGCGCTGGCGTCGTAGCCAAAATCATCGAGTAAGGCTTTTAAAGTCAGCTTGATGGATTGAAAAAGCCCCCGCTCAGCGGGGGCTTTTTTATTGGGTTGACACCTATCGGGGGCGTCTATAGAATTGCGCCTCCTTTTAACGGGCGTATTGCGCCCGGTGGGAATAGCAGCCGGAGTCTGAAATCCAATGCAAAATCAGCAAATCCGTATCAGGTTGAAGGCTTTTGACCATCGCCTGATCGACCAATCAACCCAGGAAATCGTGGAAACCGCGAAACGTACTGGTGCTCAAGTGCGTGGTCCAATTCCACTGCCTACCCGTAAAGAGCGGTTCACCGTTCTGGTTTCCCCGCACGTCAACAAAGACGCGCGTGACCAGTACGAGATCCGCACTCATAAGCGTGTTCTGGACATCGTCCAGCCAACGGATAAAACCGTTGATGCGCTGATGAAGCTTGATCTTGCGGCCGGTGTGGAAGTGCAGATCAGCCTCGGCTAAGACTCGGTCTTGGTCGTGTAACGCTCTGAAATGGGCGGCCATAGCGGGTGAAAGCCCCGTACACTCATGAGGTTTACAACATGACTATTGGTGTAGTCGGTCGTAAATGCGGTATGACCCGTATTTTCACCGAAGAAGGTGTCTCCATTCCGGTCACGGTCATTGAGATCGAGCCGAATCGCGTCACCCAGTTCAAAACTGAAGAGACCGATGGCTATCGTGCAGTGCAAGTCACTGTCGGCGAGCGTCGCGCTTCGCGTGTAACAGCAGCTCAGGCTGGCCACTTCGCTAAAGCGAGCGTTGCCGCTGGTCGCACCACCATGGAATTCCGCCTTGAAGAAGGCGAGTACCAGGCAGGCGATCTGATCAACGCTGAAATCTTCGCCGCTGGTCAACTGGTTGATGTAACCGGTCAGTCCAAGGGTAAAGGCTTCCAGGGTACGATCAAGCGTTGGAATTTCCGCGGGCAAGATAACACCCACGGTAACTCCGTATCCCACCGCGTCCCAGGCTCTATCGGCCAGTGCCAGACTCCTGGTCGTGTATTCAAGGGCAAAAAAATGTCCGGTCATATGGGCGCTGAGCGCGTGACCGTGCAGTCCCTGGAAGTAGTGCGCGTGGACGCTGAACGCAATCTGTTGTTGGTCAAGGGTGCTGTTCCTGGCGCTACTGGCGGCAACCTGGTTGTACGTCCAGCAGCCAAGGCTCGCGGTTAAGGGGAAGCTGACATGCAATTAAATGTAAATGACGCTCAAGCGATCGAAGTTTCCGAACTGACATTTGGCGGCGAATTCAACGAGACGCTGGTTCACCAAGCAGTCGTGGCCTACATGGCCGGCGGCCGTCAAGGTAGCAAGCAGCAGAAGACCCGTTCCGACGTTCGTGGTGGCGGCAAGCGCCCATGGCGTCAGAAAGGTACTGGCCGTGCTCGTGCCGGTACTATCCGTAGCCCAATCTGGCGTGGCGGCGGTACCACTTTCGCAGCTCGTCCACAGGATCACTCCCAGAAGCTGAACAAGAAGATGTATCGCGCAGCAATGCGTTCCATCCTTGCTGAGCTGGTGCGTACTGATCGTCTGGTCGTGGTTCAGGATTTCGCTGTTGAAACTCCGAAAACCAAAGATCTGCTGGGCAAACTGAACAACATGAGCCTGACCGACGTTCTGATCGTGTCGGACGCTGTTGATCAGAACCTGTACCTGGCTGCTCGCAACCTGCCGCACGTAGATGTACGTGATGTGCAAGGTTCCGATCCAGTTAGTCTGATCGCATACGACAAGGTGTTGATCACCGTGTCGGCCGTGAAGAAATTCGAGGAGCTGCTGGGATGAACCAGGAACGCGTATTTAAAGTTCTGCTTGGCCCGCACGTTTCCGAGAAGGCTACGGTTCTGGCAGACAAGAAAGGCCAGTTCGTTTTCAAGGTTGCTACCGATGCAACCAAGCTGGAAATCAAGAAGGCCGTCGAAAGCCTGTTCAGCGTGAAAGTAGAGCGCGTCACTACCCTGAACGTTCTGGGTAAGAGCAAGCGCACTGCTCGCGGTCTGGGCAAGCGTAATGACTGGAAGAAGGCAGTTATCTCCCTTCAGCCAGGCCAAGATCTCGATTTCAGCAGCAGTGCTGAGTAAGGAAGGGGTGCATCATGGCAATCGTTAAATGCAAACCGACTTCCCCTGGCCGCCGTTTTGTGGTCAAGGTGGTCAACCAGGAGCTGCATAAAGGCGCTCCTCACGCACCGCTGCTCGAGAAAAAATCGAAGTCTGGTGGTCGTAACAACAATGGCCGTATTACCACTCGTCACATCGGTGGTGGTCATAAGCAGCATTACCGTATGGTCGATTTCCGTCGCAACGACAAAGATGGCATCGTCGCCACTGTCGAGCGTATTGAATACGATCCAAACCGTACTGCTCACATCGCACTGCTCTGCTACGCAGACGGCGAGCGCCGCTACATCATCGCCCCTAAAGGCGTGAGTGCTGGCGACCAGCTGATCGCAGGCGCTCTGGCTCCAATCAAGCCAGGCAACGCTCTGCAGCTGCGCAACATTCCAGTCGGTTCTACCGTACACGGCATCGAATTGAAGCCAGGTAAAGGTGCACAGATCGCTCGTTCCGCTGGTGCTTCGGCTCAGCTGATCGCTCGTGAAGGTGTCTACGTGACCCTGCGTCTGCGTTCCGGTGAAATGCGTAAAGTCCTGGCTGAATGCCGTGCGACCCTGGGTGAAGTCTCGAACTCCGAGCACAGCCTGCGTTCGCTGGGTAAAGCTGGTGCCAAACGCTGGCGTGGCGTTCGCCCAACCGTTCGTGGTGTTGCCATGAACCCGGTTGACCACCCACATGGTGGTGGTGAAGGTCGTACCTCTGGTGGTCGTCATCCGGTATCGCCATGGGGCTTCCCGACTAAGGGCGCGAAGACTCGTGGTAATAAGCGTACCGACAAAATGATCGTCCGTCGTCGCAAGTAAATAGAGGGATACGACAGTGCCACGTTCTCTGAAAAAAGGTCCTTTTATTGATCTTCACCTACTGAAGAAGATCGAAGTGGCGGCGGAAAAGAACGATCGCAAACCAATTAAAACCTGGTCGCGTCGTTCGATGATCCTGCCACAAATGGTCGGTCTGACCATCGCAGTACACAACGGTCGTCAGCACGTCCCAGTTCTCGTTAACGAAGACATGGTCGGCCACAAACTGGGCGAGTTCGCCGGTACCCGCAACTATCGCGGGCACGTGGCTGACAAGAAAGCCAAGCGTTAAGGGGTAAGGAAATGGAAGTAGCCGCTAAGTTGTCGGGCGCTCGAATCTCCGCCCAGAAAGCCCGCTTGGTCGCCGACCAGATCCGCGGGAAGAAGGTGGGCGAAGCGCTCAACCTGTTGGCTTTCAGCAGTAAGAAAGCCGCCGAGATCATGAAGAAAGTGCTGGAGTCGGCCGTAGCCAACGCCGAGCATAACGAAGGCGCAGACGTTGATGACCTGAAGGTCAGCACCGTTTTCGTCAACGAAGGGCGTTCGCTGAAGCGCATCATGCCACGTGCCAAAGGCCGTGCTGATCGCATCGTCAAGCGGTCTTGCCATATCACTGTCAAGGTTGCTGACAAGTAACGGAGTCGAAGAGATGGGTCAGAAAGTACATCCCATTGGCATTCGCCTGGGAATCGTCAAGGAGCACACCTCCGTCTGGTACGCAGACGGTCGGACTTATGCGGACTACTTGTTCGCAGATCTGAAAGTGCGTGAGTATCTCCAAGACAAACTAAAAAGCGCGTCCGTAAGCCGTATCGATATCCATCGTCCGGCCCAAACTGCACGCATCACCATCCACACCGCTCGTCCAGGTATCGTTATCGGGAAGAAAGGTGAAGATGTTGAGAAACTGCGTCAGGACCTGACCAAGCAAATGGGTGTGCCTGTGCACATCAATATCGAAGAGATCCGCAAGCCGGAGCTCGACGGTATGCTGGTTGCGCAGAGCGTAGCTCAGCAGCTGGAGCGTCGTGTAATGTTCCGTCGCGCTATGAAGCGCGCTGTACAGAACGCCATGCGCATTGGTGCCAAAGGCATCAAAATCCAAGTGAGCGGTCGTCTCGGCGGTGCTGAAATCGCACGTACTGAATGGTATCGCGAAGGTCGTGTGCCACTGCACACCCTGCGTGCCGACATCGACTATGCCAACTACGAAGCTCACACCACTTACGGTGTGATCGGTGTAAAGGTTTGGATCTTCAAAGGCGAAGTTATTGGTGGTCGCCAAGAAGAACTGAAACCACAAGCACCAGCGCCTCGTAAAAAAGCTGCTAAGTAAGGGGTACGCCAAATGTTGCAACCAAAGCGTACGAAGTTCCGCAAGCAGATGACCGGCCACAACCGTGGTCTGGCACTGCGCGGTAGCAAAGTCAGCTTCGGCGAGTTCGCGCTGAAGTCTGTTGCTCGTGGTCGTCTCACCGCTCGTCAGATCGAGTCAGCGCGTCGTGCTCTGACCCGTCACGTAAAACGTGGCGGCAAGATCTGGATCCGTGTATTCCCGGACAAGCCGATCTCCAAGAAACCTCTCGAGGTTCGTATGGGTAAAGGTAAGGGTAACGTGGAGTACTGGGTTGCCCAGATTCAGCCAGGCAAAGTCCTGTATGAAATCGAGGGTGTTTCTGAAGAGCTGGCGCGTGAGGCTTTCGCCCTGGCTGCTGCAAAGCTGCCGCTCGCCACCTCCTTTGTTAAACGGACGGTGATGTGATGAAAGCGAATGAACTTCGTGAAAAATCCGCACAGCAGCTGAACGAGCAACTGCTCGGCTTGCTGCGCGACCAGTTCAATCTGCGCATGCAGAAAGCAACTGGCCAGTTGGGGCAGTCTCATCTGCTCTCGCAAGTTAAGCGTGACATCGCTCGCGTGAAGACTGTGCTCAACCAGCAGGCAGGTAAGTGATCATGGCTGAAGCCGAAAAAACTGTCCGTACGCTGACTGGCCGTGTTGTCAGCGACAAGATGGACAAAACCATCACCGTTCTGATCGAGCGTCGCGTAAAGCACCCGATCTACGGTAAATACGTTAAGCGTTCGACTAAGCTGCACGCGCACGACGAAACCAATCAGTGCCACATCGGCGACAAAGTCACTATTCGTGAAACTCGTCCGATGGCCAAGACCAAGTCTTGGGCGCTGGTTGATGTTCTCGAACGCGCTGTGGAAGTCTAAGGGCTAGGGGTCGGAGAAATTATATGATTCAGACTCAATCCATGCTCGATGTGGCCGATAACAGCGGCGCTCGCCGTGTTATGTGCATCAAGGTGCTGGGTGGCTCCCATCGTCGTTACGCTGGTATCGGTGACATCATCAAAGTTACCGTGAAGGAAGCAATTCCTCGCGGTAAGGTGAAAAAAGGCCAAGTGATGACTGCTGTTGTAGTCCGCACTCGTCACGGCGTACGTCGTGCTGATGGCTCCATTATCCGCTTTGATGGCAACGCTGCTGTTCTTCTGAACAACAAGCAAGAGCCGATCGGCACCCGTATCTTTGGGCCAGTGACCCGTGAACTTCGTACTGAGAAGTTCATGAAGATCGTCTCGCTCGCCCCAGAAGTGCTGTAAGGAGATCCGACATGCAAAAGATTCGTCGTGACGACGAGATCATCGTGATCGCCGGCAAAGACAAAGGTAAGCGCGGTAAGGTGCTGAAGGTTCTTGCTGACAACCGTCTGGTTGTTGGTGGTCTGAACCTGGTCAAGCGTCATACCAAGCCTAACCCGATGTCGGGCGTACAGGGCGGTATCGTCGAGAAAGAAGCGCCACTGCACGCTTCCAACGTCGCCATCTTCAACGGCGAAACCAACAAGGCTGACCGCGTTGGTTTCAAAGTAGAAGACGGTAAGAAAATTCGTGTCTTCAAGTCGACCCAAAAAGCGGTTGATGCTTGAACACTGCTAGGTAGAAGACCATGGCACGACTAAAAGAGATTTACCGGAAGGAAATCGCTCCGAAACTTAAGGAAGAACTTAAGCTTTCGAACGTGATGGAAGTTCCGCGCGTTACCAAAATCACCCTGAACATGGGTCTGGGCGAAGCGATCGGCGACAAAAAAGTCATCGAGCACGCTGTTGCTGACCTGGAAAAGATCACCGGCCAGAAAGTCGTTGTGACCTACGCTCGTAAATCCATCGCTGGCTTCAAAGTCCGCGAAGGATGGCCGATCGGCGTCAAAGTGACCCTGCGCCGTGAGCGTATGTACGAGTTCCTGGATCGTCTGCTGTCGATCTCCCTGCCTCGGGTTCGCGACTTCCGCGGCCTGAATGCCAAGTCCTTCGATGGTCGTGGCAACTACAGCATGGGCGTGAAAGAGCAGATCATCTTCCCGGAAATCGACTACGACAAGATCGATGCTCTCCGCGGTCTGGACATTACCCTGACCACCACTGCCAAGAACGATGATGAAGGCCGCGCTCTGCTGCGTGCTTTCAAATTCCCGTTCCGCAACTGATTGGAGTAGGAAAATGGCCAAGAAGAGCATGAAGAACCGTGAGCTGAAGCGTCAGCTCACCGTTGCCAAGTACGCCACCAAGCGTGCAGCGCTGAAAGCTATCATCGTCGATCTGAACGCAAGTCCAGAAGCGCGTTGGGAAGCTACCGTAGCACTGCAGAAGCAACCACGTGACGCAAGCGCTTCGCGCATGCGTAACCGTTGCCGCCTGACTGGTCGTCCGCACGGCGTGTACCGCAAGTTCGGCCTCGGCCGTAACATGCTGCGTCAAGCTGCAATGCGTGGTGACGTGCCAGGTCTGGTTAAAGCCAGCTGGTAATAGTTGTCAAAGTCTCGATGTTCGGGTTCGCAAGAACCTGACCATCGGTGGCCTTGAATCTGAATCAAGCCCCTTTTGGGGCTTGATTCATTTCTGGGGTGTGTCTAGAATGACCGGCTCGCCTGAGCCCGTGTTTTTCTGCCCGGAAGTTCTCGGCGACAAGTAGTAGCCGCAAGGCTAATTTTTTTGTATTAGGAGCGTCTAGCCCATGAGTATGCAGGACCCGTTAGCGGACATGCTAACTCGAATCCGTAATGCCCAGATGGCTGAAAAGTCTGTCGTAAGCATGCCGTCTTCCACGTTGAAGGCAGCTGTAGCAAAAGTCCTGAAGGACGAAGGTTACATCGCGGATTTTCAGATCACCACCGACGCCAAGCCGTCGCTGTCCATCTCGCTGAAGTACTTCGAAGGCCGTCCGGTTATCGAAGAAGTGAAGCGCGTTAGTCGTCCAGGCCTGCGTCAGTACAAGTCCGTTGAAGATCTGCCGAAAGTTCGTGGCGGTCTTGGCGTGTCTATCGTCTCCACCAACAAAGGTGTGATGACGGATCGTGCTGCGCGCGCTGCCGGTGTCGGCGGCGAAGTTCTTTGCACTGTGTTCTAAGGGGGGATAAGCATGTCTCGCGTCGCTAAGAACCCCGTTAAGCTGCCAGCCGGTGTCGAAGTCAAATTCGCAGGCCAACAGCTTTCGGTGAAGGGTGCCAAGGGCACTCTTGAACTGAACATCCATTCGTCCGTTGAGATCGTTGAAGAAGCTGGTGAGCTGCGTTTCGCTGCTCGCAATGGCGATCAACAAACTCGCGCAATGGCCGGTACCACGCGTGCGTTGGTAAACAACATGGTCCAGGGCGTAAGCCAAGGCTTCGAGCGCAAGCTCCAGCTGGTCGGTGTTGGTTACAAAGCGCAAGCAAAAGGTCAGGTTCTGAACCTGGCTCTTGGCTTCTCGCACCCAGTGGATTACGAACTGCCGCAAGGCATCACCGCTGAGACTCCTAGCCAGACCGATATCCTGATCAAGGGCATCGACAAGCAGCTGGTAGGTCAAGTGGCCGCCGAGATCCGCGACTTCCGTCCACCAGAGCCGTACAAAGGCAAAGGTGTGCGCTACGCGGACGAAGTCGTCCGTCGTAAAGAAGCCAAGAAGAAGTAGGGCATAGCAAATGACCGACAAAAAAGTTACTCGACTGCGTCGCGCTCGCAAAGCACGCCTGAAAATGCACGAACTCGAAGTCGTGCGTCTCTGCGTGTTCCGCTCGTCGCAGCACATCTACGCCCAGGTCATCTCGGCCGACGGCAACAAGGTCCTGGCAAGTGCCTCGACTTTGGATAAAGAACTGCGTGATGGTGCCACTGGCAACATCGACGCGGCCACAAAGGTTGGCCAGCTGGTCGCTACGCGTGCTAAGGCCGCTGGCGTATCGCAAGTGGCTTTCGACCGCTCTGGCTTCAAGTACCACGGCCGCGTTAAAGCGCTGGCTGATGCTGCTCGTGAAGCTGGGCTGGAGTTCTAAGTTATGTCAAATAACGACCAAAAGCGCGACGAAGGCTACATCGAGAAGCTGGTTCAAGTTAACCGCGTAGCCAAAACCGTTAAAGGCGGCCGTATCTTCACTTTCACCGCGTTGACCGTGGTTGGTGATGGTAAAGGGCGTGTTGGCTTCGGCCGTGGCAAGTCACGTGAAGTGCCTGCTGCGATCCAGAAGGCAATGGAAGCTGCTCGCCGCAACATGATTCAAGTTGACCTGAACGGCACCACCCTGCAGTACGCAATGAAGTCCGCTCACGGCGCTTCGAAGGTGTACATGCAGCCTGCTTCTGAAGGTACCGGTATCATCGCTGGCGGCGCTATGCGTGCTGTCCTCGAAGTTGCTGGCGTTCAGAACGTTCTGGCCAAGTGCTACGGCTCGACTAACCCGGTAAACGTGGTTCACGCCACTTTCAAGGGTCTGAAGGCTATGCAGTCTCCTGAGTCCATCGCTGCCAAGCGTGGCCTGCGTGTTGAGGAGATCAAGTAATCATGGCTACCGTTAAAGTTACGCTGATCAAAAGCATGACCGGCCGCATCCCTAACCACAAACTGTGCGTTAAGGGTCTGGGTCTGCGTCGCATCGGTCACACTGTAGAAGTCCAGGATACTCCCGAGAATCGCGGGATGATCAACAAGGCTTACTACATGCTGCGTGTCGAGGGTTAATCGATGAAACTCAATGATCTGAGTCCAGCGCCGGGTTCCCGTCGCGAAAAGCATCGTCCGGGCCGTGGTATCGGTAGTGGTTTGGGCAAGACTGGTGGCCGTGGTCACAAAGGTCAGACCTCCCGCTCCGGTGGCACCATCGCTCCAGGCTTTGAAGGCGGTCAACAGCCGCTGCATCGTCGCCTGCCTAAGTTCGGTTTCGTTTCCCTGAAAGCCATGGATCGCGCAGAAGTGCGTTTGTCCGAGCTGGCCAAAGTGGAAGGCGACGTCGTTACTGTGCAGTCCCTGAAAGATGCCAACGTGATCAACGTCAACGTACAGCGTGTGAAAATCATGCTGTCCGGTGAAGTGACTCGCGCTGTCACTATCGGCAAGGGAATCGGCGCCACCAAAGGTGCGCGTGCGGCTATCGAAGCAGCTGGCGGCAAGTTCGAGGAATAAATGGCTAAGCAAGGTGCTCTCTCTGCGCTCGGCAAAGGCGGTATGTCTGAACTCTGGGCTCGTCTGCGTTTTCTGTTCCTGGCGATTATCGTCTACCGAATAGGCGCACACATCCCGGTTCCAGGTATCAACCCGGACCGACTCGCAGACCTGTTTCGACAGAATGAGGGGACCATTCTTAGCTTGTTCAACATGTTCTCCGGCGGCGCGCTGGAACGGATGAGCATCTTTGCACTGGGGATCATGCCGTACATTTCGGCATCGATCATCATGCAACTGATGACCGCCGTCAGCCCGCAGCTGGAGCAGTTGAAGAAGGAAGGTGAAGCTGGCCGTCGCAAGATTAGCCAGTACACCCGCTACCTCACCGTCGCTCTCGCTCTGGTCCAGGCTATTGGCATGTCCATTGGTCTGGCCGGGCAGGGAGTCGCGTTCACTGGTGACTTTGGCTTCCATTTCGTCGCGGTAACCACATTTGTGGCTGGTGCGATGTTCATGATGTGGCTGGGTGAGCAGATTACTGAGCGTGGTGTTGGCAACGGTATCTCGATGTTGATTTTTTCGGGTATCGTCGCCGGTCTTCCGAGAGCAATCGGGCAGTCTTTCGAGTCTGCGCGTCAGGGTGATATCAACATCTTCGCCCTGGTTGCCATCGGTTTGCTGGCAGTAGCGATTATCGGTTTCGTGGTGTTCATTGAGCGTGGCCAGCGTCGTATCGCTGTTCACTACGCCAAGCGTCAGCAGGGCCGAAAGGTTTTTGCGGCGCAGACAAGCCACTTGCCGCTGAAGGTGAACATGGCCGGTGTTATTCCGGCTATTTTCGCGAGCAGCATTTTGCTGTTTCCGGCTTCGTTGGGTGCCTGGTTCGGTCAGTCTGAAGGTATGGGCTGGTTGCAGGACATCTCGCAGTCGATCGCTCCTGGTCAGCCGTTGAATATTCTGCTGTTTAGTGCAGGGATTATTTTCTTCTGCTTCTTCTATACGGCGTTGATGTTCAATCCGAAAGACGTAGCGGAAAACCTGAAGAAGTCCGGTGCCTTTATTCCGGGCATCCGTCCAGGTGAGCAGTCTGCGCGCTATATTGATGGCGTTCTGACCCGCTTGACCCTGTTCGGTGCTCTTTACATGACGGCCGTGTGCCTGTTGCCCCAATTCCTGGTGGTTGCAGCAAACGTTCCGTTCTACCTTGGCGGGACCTCGTTGCTGATCGTGGTCGTGGTTGTGATGGACTTCATGTCCCAAGTACAATCGCACCTCGTTTCGCACCAGTACGAATCCCTGATGAAGAAAGCCAACCTGAAGGGTTACGGCAGCGGCATGTTGCGCTGAGTACCCATAAGGTTCGAGGAGTTGGTGATGAAAGTTCGTGCATCGGTGAAAAAGCTGTGCCGTAACTGCAAGATTATTCGCCGCGAAGGTGTTGTTCGAGTAATTTGCAGCGCGGAACCGCGTCACAAACAGCGCCAAGGCTGAGTGTGATTGTGCTTCAAGCCCGGTAGCTAGTGCGCTACCGGGTTGATTATTTGTTATTACAGCGATATTATCTCGCGCCCTATTTCTTGGCTTCCGGGGCGTAGGTAGCTGTCAATTGGAGTCCCACTGAATGGCCCGTATTGCAGGCGTTAACATTCCAGATAACAAGCATACTGTTATCTCGCTGACCTACATCTATGGTGTTGGTCGCACTACTGCGCAGAAGATCTGTGCAGTGACTGGGGTAAACCCAGCAGCAAAGATCAAAGATCTGAGCGACGAGCAAATTGAACAGCTGCGTGGCGAAGTGGCGAAGTTCACCACTGAAGGTGACCTGCGTCGCGAAATCAACATGAAAATCAAGCGCTTGATGGACCTCGGTTGCTATCGCGGTCTGCGTCATCGTCGTGGTCTGCCAGTACGCGGTCAGCGTACCAAGACCAACGCGCGTACCCGTAAAGGTCCGCGTAAGCCGATCCGCAAGTAATCGCCCCAGCGAATCGACAGGAATTTAATCATGGCAAAACCTGCTGCTCGTCCTCGTAAAAAAGTTAAAAAGACAGTGGTTGATGGCATCGCCCACATCCATGCATCTTTTAACAACACCATCGTGACCATCACCGACCGTCAAGGTAACGCTCTTTCCTGGGCTACCTCCGGTGGTTCGGGTTTCCGCGGTTCCCGCAAGTCCACCCCGTTCGCTGCTCAAGTAGCTGCTGAACGTGCTGGTCAAGCTGCGCTGGAATACGGCCTGAAAAACCTCGACGTCAACGTCAAGGGTCCAGGTCCAGGTCGTGAATCCGCAGTCCGCGCTTTGAACGGCTGTGGCTACAAGATCGCCAGCATCACCGACGTGACGCCAATCCCGCACAACGGGTGCCGTCCGCCGAAGAAGCGCCGCGTGTAATCCAGGAGATTGTAAAGAATGGCTCGTTACATTGGTCCAAAATGCAAACTCGCTCGTCGCGAAGGCACCGATCTCTTCCTGAAGAGCGGCGTGCGCGCGATCGAATCGAAGTGCAACATTGAAGCAGCACCTGGTATCCACGGCCAACGCCGCGGTCGCCAGTCCGACTACGGCACCCAACTGCGTGAAAAGCAGAAGGTCCGTCGTATCTACGGCGTTCTCGAGCGTCAGTTCAGCGGCTACTACAAAGAAGCTGCTGGCAAGAAAGGTGCAACCGGTGAAAACCTGCTGCAACTGCTCGAATGCCGTCTGGACAACGTTGTATACCGTATGGGCTTTGGTTCGACTCGTGCCGAATCCCGCCAGCTGGTATCGCACAAGTCGATCAGCGTAAACGGTCAGACCGTAAACGTTCCGTCGTATCAGGTTCGTGCTGGTGACGTGGTTGCAGTTCGCGAGAAAGCAAAAAACCAACTTCGCATTGTCCAAGCTCTCGATCTGTGTGCCCAACGTGGCCGCGTAGAATGGGTAGAAGTAGACACTGAGAAGAAGTCGGGCGTTTTCAAGAACGTTCCTGCTCGCAGTGATCTGTCCGCCGACATCAACGAAAGCCTGATTGTCGAGCTCTACTCCAAGTAAGGGCTAGAAAATAGGTGCATCCATGCAGATTTCGGTAAATGAGTTCCTGACACCCCGCCACATTGATGTGCAGGTTGTCAGTCCAACCCGCGCCAAGATCACTCTCGAGCCTCTCGAGCGTGGTTTTGGCCACACCCTGGGCAACGCGCTGCGCCGCATCCTGTTGTCCTCAATGCCCGGCTGCGCAGTAGTCGAGGCCGAGATTGACGGTGTGCTCCACGAGTACAGCGCCATCGAAGGTGTACAGGAAGACGTAATTGAAATCCTGTTGAACCTTAAAGGTCTGGCCATCAAGCTGCACGGTCGTGACGAAGTTACGCTGACCTTGTCGAAGAAGGGTTCGGGGGTGGTTACCGCTGCCGATATTCAGCTGGATCATGATGTCGAGATCGTTAATCCCGATCACGTAATCGCTAACCTGGCGTCTAACGGCGCCCTGAACATGAAGCTCACCGTAGCTCGTGGTCGTGGTTATGAACCAGCCGACTCGCGTCAGAGCGATGAAGACGAAAGCCGCAGCATCGGTCGCTTGCAGCTTGACTCTTCGTTCAGCCCGGTTCGCCGTATCGCTTACGTGGTGGAAAACGCCCGTGTCGAACAGCGTACCAACCTGGACAAGCTGGTTATTGATCTGGAAACCAACGGTACCCTGGATCCTGAAGAGGCTATCCGTCGCGCTGCAACCATCCTGCAACAGCAGCTGGCTGCGTTCGTCGACCTCAAAGGTGAAAGTGAGCCGCTGGTTGTCGAGCAGGAAGACGAGATCGATCCGATCCTGCTTCGCCCGGTTGACGATCTGGAACTGACTGTACGTTCGGCTAACTGCCTTAAGGCGGAAAACATCTACTACATCGGCGACCTGATTCAGCGTACCGAAGTAGAGCTGTTGAAGACTCCGAACCTTGGCAAGAAATCCTTGACTGAAATCAAGGACGTTCTGGCCTCCCGCGGTCTGTCCCTCGGCATGCGCCTCGACAACTGGCCGCCTGCAAGTCTTAAGAAGGACGACAAGGCGACTGCCTGATCGTCGTAATCACCGAACGTAGTGTTTGGTAAGGAATGAACCATGCGTCATCGTAAAAGTGGTCGTCACCTGAGCCGCACCAGCTCGCACCGCAAGGCCATGTTCCAAAACATGGCGGTGTCGCTGTTCGAGCACGAGCTGATCAAAACTACTCTGCCAAAAGCCAAAGAACTGCGCCGCGTTGCCGAGCCGCTGATCACTCTGGCCAAGACAGACAGCCTGGCTAACCGCCGTCTGGCTTTCGACCGTACTCGTTCGAAAGCTATCGTTGGTAAGCTCTTCAACGACCTGGGCAAGCGTTACGCTACCCGTGAGGGTGGCTACCTGCGCATCCTCAAGTGCGGTTTCCGCGCTGGCGACAACGCGCCTATGGCGTACGTCGAGTTGGTTGATCGTGCTACTGCTGGCGAAGCTGTATCCGCCGAGTAAGACGTCAGTCTGAAACAAAGAACCGGGCCTAGTGCCCGGTTTTTTGTGCCTGGAAGAAATGCGCCGTCCGTACAAGTTTCTGACATGGTTGAACTGCCACTATGTGCCGGGAAAACATAATTAGTAATTATCTATCGATGCCTGCAAGTTAATGAATTTGTAGCTGTAACGTCGATGATCAATACTTCCCACCAAGCCCATTAGCCGGCAGTTCAAGACTGACAGAGGAAGAAGACCGCATGAGCCAGACCAAGACGCTTACAACCGCGAGTGGCGCGCCAGTTGCTGATAACCAGAATTCCCGCTCCGCTGGCCCACGCGGTCCGCTGCTGCTCGACGATTTCCATTTGATCGAAAAACTCGCACACTTCAACCGTGAAAACATTCCTGAGCGCCGTGTCCACGCTAAAGGCTCGGGCGCCTACGGCACGTTCACCGTTACCCGTGACATGACTGAATACACCAGTGCGAAGTTGTTCGAGTCGGTAGGCAAACAAACGCCAACCTTTCTGCGCTTTTCCACCGTAGGTGGCGAGCGTGGTTCGGCCGACACCGAGCGCGATCCGCGCGGCTTCGCCTTGAAGTTCTACACCGAGGAAGGCAATTGGGACATCGTCGGCAACAACACGCCAGTGTTCTTCATCCGCGATCCGCTGAAATTTCCTGACTTTATCCACACGCAAAAGCGTCTGCCGCAAAGCAACCTGAAAAGCGCGCAGATGATGTGGGATTTCTGGTCGCATTCGCCTGAAGCGCTGCACCAGGTCACCATTCTGTTCTCTGATCGCGGTATTCCTGACGGCTATCGCCATATGCATGGCTTCGGCAGTCACACTTACAGCCTGATCAACGCCAAAGGCGAGCGTCACTGGGTAAAGTGGCACTACAAGACTCAGCAAGGCATCAAGAATCTGGCGCCAGCCGAGGCCGCTCGTTTGGCCGGTACCGACCCGGACTACGCGCAGCGCGATCTGTTCGAGGCCATCGAGCGCGGTGAATTCCCGAAATGGCGCGTGTGCATTCAGATCATGACCGAAGCCCAGGCGGCGGCTCATTACGAGAATCCGTTCGACGTGACCAAGACCTGGTCGCAGAAAGAGTTCCCGCTGATCGAAGTTGGTGAGCTGGAGTTGAATCGCAACCCGTTGAACTACTTCGCTGAAGTTGAACAGGCTGCATTTGGCCCGAGCAACATGGTGCCAGGTGTCGGTCTGTCGCCAGACCGCATGCTGCAAGGCCGTGTATTCGCCTACGCTGACGCGCACCGCTACCGTGTGGGCACCAATCATCAGCAATTGCCGGTGAACGCTCCGCGCAGCCCGGTGAATACTTATCAGCGTGACGGCTCCATGGCTTTCGGCAGCAACGGCGGCGCGGCGCCGAACTATGAACCGAACAGCTACGTTGAATCGCCGAAACAAGCGCCACACTACGCTGAACCAGCGCTGGCCTTGAGCGGTGCCGCTGATCGTTATGATCACCGGGAAGACACCGACTACTACAGCCATGCCGGTGCCTTGTTCCGCTTGATGAGCGATGAGCAGAGGGCGTTGCTGGTCAGCAACATCGCTGGTGCCATGGCAGGTGTTTCCAGCGATGTCGTCGACCGCCAGCTGCAACATTTCTACAAAGCCGATCCGGCGTATGGAGAAGCAATCGCAAAGCTGCTTAACGTACAGCTTAACGAAGTCTAAACGAGAAGCAGAACCGCCCTCATTTGGGCGGTTTTTGCGTTATTTGGCCTGCTTTTCTCAGAATATCTTCGCTTTTATTGCGCTTCGTGAGTGACCTTCCGGTCATGTTGGTTCAAACTACAGACTTTCAGGAAGGGAGATGTAGGGCGATGCAAGGCCACCCAGATGTAATCGATTACCTCAATACGTTGCTGACCGGCGAACTGGCCGCGCGTGACCAGTATTTCGTTCATTCGCGGATGTATGAGGACTGGGGGTTCACCAAGCTCTACGAGCGCATCAACCACGAGATGGAAGAAGAAGCCGGCCACGCCGATGCATTGATGCGGCGGATTCTGATGCTCGAAGGCACGCCGCGCATGCGTCCGGATGATCTGGATGTCGGCACCACGGTGCCTGCGATGCTCGAAGCCGATCTGCGCCTCGAATACAAAGTCCGCGCTGCGCTGTGCAAAGGCATCGAGCTTTGCGAGCAACACAAGGACTACGTCAGCCGTGAGATTCTGCGGGTTCAACTCAATGACACCGAAGAAGATCACACCTATTGGCTGGAAAAGCAGCTGGGCCTGATCAAACTGATCGGTCTCGAGAACTACCTGCAATCCCACGCGTCCTGATTGCAACGGCTATAAAAAAGCCCCTGTCACTTCAACGGTGACAGGGGCTTTTTCATGCCTGGCGGTCAGGCCCGATCGCGGATCAGCAGCGGCTTGAGATAATGGCCGGTGTGAGATTGCTTCATCTCGGCCACTTCTTCCGGCGTACCGGTGGCGATGATCTGCCCGCCCTTGGAACCGCCTTCAGGACCGAGGTCCACCAGCCAGTCAGCGGTCTTGATCACATCAAGGTTGTGCTCGATCACCACCACGGTATTGCCGTGGTCGCGCAGGCGATGCAGAACGTCGAGCAATTGCTGGATGTCGGCGAAGTGCAGGCCGGTGGTCGGTTCGTCGAGGATGTACAGAGTTTTGCCGGTATCGCGTTTGGACAGTTCTCGCGACAACTTGACCCGCTGTGCTTCACCACCGGACAAGGTCGTCGCCGACTGCCCCAGCTTGATGTACGACAGGCCAACATCCATCAACGTCTGCAGCTTGCGCGCCAGTGCCGGCACCGCGTCGAAGAACTCCCGCGCTTCCTCGATGGTCATTTCGAGGGTTTCGTGGATGCTCTTGCCCTTGTATTTGATCTCAAGGGTTTCGCGGTTGTAGCGCTTGCTCTTGCACACATCACAGGGCACATAGATGTCCGGCAGGAAGTGCATTTCCACCTTGATAAGGCCATCGCCCTGGCACGCTTCGCAGCGACCGCCCTTGACGTTGAACGAGAAACGCCCCGGGCCGTAACCACGGGAGCGCGACTCGGGCACGCCGGCAAACAGTTCGCGGATCGGTGTGAACAGCCCGGTGTAGGTCGCCGGGTTGGAACGCGGCGTACGGCCGATCGGGCTCTGGTCGATGTCGACGACTTTGTCGAGATGTTCCAGACCTTTGATGCTGTCATGCGCGGCGGCTTCCAGCGTGGTCGCACCGTTGAGTGCCGTTGCGCTCAGCGGGAACAGCGTGTTGTTGATCAGTGTCGATTTGCCAGAACCGGAGACGCCAGTCACGCAGGTCAGCAGGCCGATCGGGATGTCCAGATCGACATTGCGCAAGTTGTTGCCACGCGCACCTTTAAGCGAGAGGTTGAGCTTCTTGTTGCGCGGCGTGCGTTTGGCCGGAACTTCGATCTTCACCCGGCCGGACAGGTATTTGCCGGTCAGCGAATCCGGGTGCGCCATGACTTCGTCCGGCGTGCCCTCGGCAACGATCTGCCCGCCGTGCACACCGGCGCCAGGGCCGATATCGACGACATAGTCAGCCAGACGAATCGCGTCTTCGTCGTGCTCGACCACGATCACCGTGTTGCCGATATCGCGCAAATGCTTGAGCGTGCCGAGCAGGCGGTCATTGTCGCGCTGATGCAGGCCAATGGACGGTTCGTCGAGGATATACAGAACGCCGACCAGGCCCGCGCCAATCTGGCTCGCCAGACGAATCCGTTGCGCCTCGCCACCGGACAAGGTGTCGGCGCTGCGATCCAGCGACAGATAGTCGAGGCCGACGTTGACCAGGAACTGCAGACGCTCGCGGATTTCCTTGAGGATCTTGTCGGCGATCTCGCCGCGGCGCCCGGTCATCTTCAGCGCGCCGAAATATTCGCAGGCATCGCCAATCGGCAGGTTGGTCACTGCCGGCAAGGTTTTCTCGCCAACCCAGACGTGCCGTGCTTCGCGGCGCAGACGCGTGCCACGGCAATCCGGGCAGGCCTGATGGCTGAGGAACTTGGCCAGCTCTTCGCGCACGCTCGCCGATTCGGTTTCGCGGTAACGGCGCTCCAGGTTCGGCACGATGCCCTCGAAAGGGTGCGAGCGTTTGACGATGTCGCCACGGTCGTTCAGGTATTTGAAGTCGACGTTCTGCGAGCCGCTGCCGTGCAGGATGAACTTCTGCTGCTCGGCGCTAAGGTCGTTGAATGGCTTGTCCAGACTGAACTTGTAGTGCGAGGCAAGTGAGCCGAGCATCTGGAAGTAATAAACGTTGCGCCGGTCCCAGCCGCGTATCGCGCCCTCGGCCAGTGTTAGCTCGCCATTGACCAGACGTTTGATATCAAAGAACTGCTTCACGCCCAGACCGTCGCAGGTCGGGCAGGCGCCGGCCGGGTTGTTGAAGGAAAACAGCTTGGGTTCCAGCTCGCTGATCGCGTGGCCGCAGATCGGGCAGGCGAAGCGTGCGGAGAAGATCATTTCTTCACCCGGCTCGTCGTCCATCGGTGCGACCAGGGCAATGCCGTCGGCGAGTTTCAGCGCGGTCTCGAAAGACTCGGCCAGACGTTGCTGCAAATCAGCGCGAACCTTGAAGCGGTCAACGATCACATCGATCGAATGCTTCTTTTGTTTATCCAGCTTCGGCAGCTCGTCGAGCTCGCAAATGCGTCCGTTGACCCGGGCGCGGACGAAACCTTGCGCACGCAATTCTTCGAAAACCGACAGGTGTTCGCCTTTGCGTTCGCGGATCACCGGCGCCAGCAGCATCAGCTTGCTGCCTTCCGGCTGCGCCAGCACCAGATCGACCATCTGGCTGACAGTCTGCGCTTCCAGCGGGATGTCGTGATCCGGGCAGCGCGGTGTACCGACGCGGGCATAGAGCAAGCGCAGGTAGTCGTAGATTTCGGTGATGGTGCCGACGGTGGAACGCGGGTTGTGCGAGGTCGACTTCTGTTCGATGGAGATCGCCGGCGACAGGCCTTCGATGGTGTCGACGTCGGGTTTTTCCATCATCGACAGGAACTGTCGGGCATAGGCCGACAGCGATTCGACATAGCGGCGCTGACCTTCGGCATACAGCGTGTCGAACGCCAGGGACGACTTGCCGGATCCGGACAGGCCGGTGATGACGATCAGTTTGTCCCGTGGCAGGGTCAGGTCGATGTTCTTCAGGTTGTGGGTACGGGCCCCACGTATCAGGATCTTGTCCAAAGTGGCCTCGCTCGGCGGGCGTCGAAAACGTAGGAGTATACGGGCAAATACTGGATGGATGCACACTATCAAACGAAGGGCGTTTTGCCGTTCATGAAGAGAGTTTCATCTATACGCGTCATAGCGTCGCGATATACCCCGTCTTCCGATGGGACTGGTAGAATCGCCGCCGGTTCACACGAGGTTTTTCCATGCACGATCCCCACAGCGAACGCATGAGTGGCAGCGAGACCCGCGCGGCGAGCGGTCTGGCCCTGGTGTTCGCCTTCCGTATGCTTGGCATGTTCATGGTGTTGCCGGTGCTGGCGACCTATGGCATGGATCTGGCGGGAGCGACCCCGGCCCTGATCGGGCTGGCGATTGGCGCTTACGGCCTGACCCAGGCAATTTTCCAGATTCCGTTCGGCATCATTTCTGACCGCATCGGCCGCCGGCCAGTGATTTACCTCGGCCTGATCGTCTTCGCTCTCGGCAGTGTTCTGGCTTCCCAGGCCGATTCGATCTGGGGCGTGATCGCCGGGCGGATCCTGCAGGGCGCCGGGGCGATTTCCGCAGCGGTGATGGCGCTGCTGTCTGACCTGACTCGCGAGCAACATCGGACCAAAGCCATGGCTATGATCGGCATGACCATCGGCCTGTCGTTCGCCGTGGCCATGGTGGTCGGGCCGTTACTGACCAGCGCGTTCGGGCTTTCGGGGCTGTTCCTCGCCACCGGCGCCATGGCGCTGGTCGGTATCCTGATCATCATGTTCATGGTGCCGCAGTCCACCGGGCCGTTGCAGCACCGTGAGTCCGGCGTCGCCCGGCAGGCACTGATGCCGACGCTCAAGCACCCGGATCTGCTGCGCCTCGATCTGGGCATCTTCGTCTTGCATGCCATGTTGATGTCGAGCTTCGTCGCCTTGCCCCTGGCACTGGTAGAAAAAGCCGGCTTGCCCAAGGAGCAGCACTGGTGGGTTTACCTGACCGCGCTGCTGATTTCGTTCTTCGCCATGATCCCTTTCATCATCTATGGCGAGAAGCGACGCAAAATGAAACGAGTTTTGCTCGGTGCCGTCATGACACTGATGCTGACTGAACTATTCTTCTGGCAGTTCGGCGACAGCCTGCGCACTCTGGTGATCGGCACGGTGGTGTTTTTTACCGCGTTCAATCTGCTCGAGGCCTCGTTGCCGTCGCTGATCAGCAAGGTTTCACCGGCAGGCGGCAAGGGCACGGCCATGGGCGTGTACTCCACCAGCCAGTTCCTCGGTTCGGCACTCGGCGGGATACTCGGCGGCTGGTTGTTCCAGCATGGCGGTCTGTCGGTTGTGTTCCTTGGATGCGCCGCGCTGGCTGCACTTTGGCTGGCCTTTGCTGTTACCATGCGCGAACCTCCCTACGTGACGAGCCTGCGCTTGCCGTTGTCGCCCGAAGCGATCCGCGAAGCGGGTCTGGTCGAGCGCCTCAAGGCCCTGGTAGGGGTAACAGATGCAGTGATAGTCGCGGAAGAGGCGGCTGTTTACATCAAACTGGACAAAGAATTAGTGGATCGCACCACCCTCGAACGCTTGGTCAACAACCCGGCCGGGGCTGCGTGCGACGCTTAGGAGAACGTTATGGCCCGTGGGGTTAACAAAGTCATATTGGTCGGCACTTGCGGCCAGGATCCCGAAGTTCGCTACCTGCCTAACGGTAACGCCGTGACCAACCTGAGTCTGGCCACCAGCGAACAATGGACCGACAAGCAGACCGGTCAGAAGGTCGAGAAGACCGAATGGCACCGTGTGTCGATGTTCGGCAAGGTTGCCGAGATCGCCGGTGAATACCTGCGCAAGGGTTCGCAGGTGTACATCGAAGGCAAGCTGCAGACCCGCGAGTGGGAAAAGGACGGCATCAAGCGTTACACCACTGAAATCGTGGTCGACATGCAAGGCACCATGCAATTGCTCGGCGGCCGTCCACAACAGGGCGACCAACAAGGTGGCGGCAACAACTACCAGCAGCAGGCGCCACGTCAGCAGGCTCCACGCCCGCAGCAGTCGGCTCCGCAGCAGCGTTCGGCTCCGCCAGCGCCACAGCAGGCCGCACCGCAACCGGCTCCGGATTTCGACAGCTTCGATGACGATATTCCGTTCTGATTCGCCGCGGTAACCGCTTTAAATGAAAAGGCCCGTCGCTTGAGCGACGGGCCTTTTTTGTTCAGGAAATTCCTGGCTATTCACAATCTCCTGTGGGAGCGAGCCTGCTCGCGAATGCGTCAGATCAGTCGATGCACCTGTAACTGACAGGACGCTTTCGCGAGCAGGCTCGCTCCCACAAGGTAACTTCGTCTTAATCCAGAATCAGATGCGGCAGGAAGCGGCTGGAGTCCTTGGTGATCAGACTGTTGTCCTCACGCACACCAATCCCTGCCGCCTCATCTCCAATCACCCACGAGCCAATCAGCGTGTAGCTGTCGCCAAACTTCGGCAGCGGTGCGAACTCCTGCAGGATGAATGGCGCATCGGTGTAGGGCCCGTCCTCTTTGACGATCAGCCCCTCCGCTGTTTGCAGTTCGATATTGGCGCCCTCGCGGGAAAAGTACGGCTTGCGCACCCAGCCCTTCGGCACCGCACTCTGCGGATTCGGATCAAGGTGCGCGGCGAGCAGATTCGGATGTCCCTTGTGCAATTCCCACAGCAGCGGCAGCGCACCTTTGTTCGACAGAATCGCCTTCCACGCCGGTTCGAAAAACTGCGTGTCACACTCGGCGATCGCCGCGCCGAACGGTTCATGGAAGATGAATTCCCAGGCGTGCAGCTTGAACAGATGCGGGATCCAGCGATCTTGCAGATCGACGAAACGGCCCTCAGCCGTCAGGCCGATGTCTTCGATGTCGATGTGGCGTGATTCGATGCCGACCTTTTCCGCGATCAGCCGCAGGTAGTCGGTGGTGCCTTTGTCCTCGACCGAGTCCTTCATCGAGGCAAAGTAGAACGGCCGCTTCAACTGCAATTCGGCGAAGGCCCGATGCAGCTTGGTGTCGATGCTGTTGAACTGGTCGGCATGCCGGGGCAAGGTGCCGCGTTCGATGCATTGCTCCAGCCAGCCCCACTGAAACGCCGCCGCTTCATAGAGGCTGGTCGGTGTGTCGTAGTTGAGCTCCAACAGTTTCGCCGGCCCGCTCCCGCTGTAGGAAAAGTCCATACGACCGTACAGATGCGGATGACCTTCACGCCAAGAGGTGCGGATCATGTCGTAGTACGCCGCCGGGATACTCAGGCGATCAAGCAACTCCTCGCTGTTGACCACGCGATCCACCAGGTCCATGCACATCTCGTGCAGTTCGGTGGTCGGGTCTTCCAGATCGTTTTCGATCTGCGCGAGGCTGAACTGGTAGTAGGCGCTTTCGTCCCAGTACGGTTCGTCGTCGATGGTGTGGAACAGGAAACCGAGGCTTTCGGCGGTGTGTTTCCAGTCGGGGCGCTCGGCGCAGTGGATCTTTTTCATGTCAGCTGCTCGAGCGTCCGGAACTGCTGCCCCAGCCACCCCAACCGCTGCGGGCGCTGGACTGGCTGCCGAAGCCGCCGCGCGACGTCGACGACGCAACGTTCACCGGTTTGCTCTTGCTGCTCTCGTAATCCGACTGGCTGCGCGAGGTTGTGTCAGCTCGGCGGTACTGCGTTGAGGTGTTGTACGGCTGGCGCGTTTCGCGATCACGGTAAACGGTGCGTTCGGCGTTGTTGCTCATGGCGTTGCCGATCAGCCAGCCGGTCAGCCAGCCATTGCCGCCGCCACCGGAGCCACCGGAATAATGCGAGCCGCCGTGGCTGGCACTGCTGCTGGTGGTGGTGTCCCCCGCCGGCATCTGCGCATTGGCAATGGCATCCAGATTTTGCGGCTCATCACCCTTCTGCGGCACTTTGAAACCGCCGAGTTTCGGCACGAAACGACCATCGGAATTTTTCTGACACCAGCCAGCGGCAAAGTCTGCGTCGCACTTGGCCTTGTCGGTGTAGGCCGGGGCGATGCGCCGATGTTCGTTCAGAGCGGCGACGTAGGCGCTGGAGCAGAGATCGGCGGCCACTTCGGCGTCGACACATTGTTCAACGCTCTGGAAATTGCGCGGCTGATCCAGCGCTGCTGCTTCACCGGAGATCGCCATCGCCACCGACGCGGCGAGGGACAACTGCACGTATTTGCTGCGTTTCATCGAAAGGCTTCCTGCCGGTCAGTGGGACGGGGTCATGCACGCGGCATTGAGCATACCGACGCTGATCGCCACGGCGGCGACATAAATGCCGGCGGCGACTTCGCCGTTGGCGATGCGCTGGGAAGTGCCCTTGAGCACCAGCCCGGTCGCGACGAATGCCAACAGCTGCACGACGGCGGCGATGACCGCCCACAGCACGAAATCGAGCACGTTGACCGAGTAGGCGATCACGTTGCTCGCCGGAATGGCGAAACCGATGATCGCCCCGGACAGGGCAATGGCGGCGGCAGTGTTGCCGGCGCGGATCAGTTCGAATTCCTTGTGCGCGGTGATGCGCGTGTAGACGAATTGAAACAGCATGAACAGCAACACGGCGCCGATCAGGTAGACGACAAAACCGACCAGCGCGGTTTTGTTCAGGGAAACGGCCAAGACTTCCAGCATGAAAAACTTCCTTTTTTAGATGGCGCTCAAATCAGTCGTGTACAGCGAGATGCCCAGCGAGGTGCTCAGGCTGACGGTGCCTTCTTCATCCTGTTCGACGGAGAACAGCAGCAGTTCGCGGCGATCGGTCAGGCCGGTGTCGCGGGCATACAGCATGGCGTGGTGCTTGATGGTGTAGGACTCGTCCGGGTTGACTACGTGTTCGGTCATCGGCACCAGTTCGGTCTGCTGCAGTTCGGTGCCCCATTCACGGGTGTATTCGACACCGTCGTGGGTGTAGGTCGGCAGACCGATCAGACTGTTCGGCCCGGCCAGACGCTGCAGTTCCGCATCACTGTTGACCGTCACGTAGCTGAGGTAATTGAACAGGGTGACCGACTCGACCTGATCATCGCCGGTGACGTGGATCTGCACCCAGAAATCCTCGTCGTTCATGTAGTAGCGGTGCAGCTTGTTGGACTGGCCGAGATCGACCCAGCCGGCGCTCCACACCGCTTGATCGAATGGCACCCGCACCGAAGTCGAGCCTTCCAGCAGCAACGCCAGGGTCGTGTCGAAGCGCACGCCTTTGCCTTGTGCCATGCCCAGTGGACCGCTGGCGCCGGTGCTCGTTGGCGCAGCGGTCTGCCAATTGCTGGTGCCGAGCAAGTCTTTAAACCATCCCATGGGTACGTTCCTTGAAGCGGGTGGAGGTGTTCGGGGGTGAAAAAGTGGCGGTAGTGTAACGGGCGAAGCGGTGAACGACACGCCGCAAACCGTGTGGGAGCGAGCCTGCTCGCGAATGGGCCGTGTCAGTCACCATCAATTTTGACTGTCACGACGCTTTCGCGAGCAGGCTCGCTCCCACAGGTTACCGTTCAGTGATTACTGCGCGGACTTCTGCTTCAGCCGCTCAAGGATCGCGTTGGCGCTGCCTTCGTTCGGCGTGATGCCGGCGTCGCGCAGTTTGCGTTCCAGGTCGTTGCCGGTAGAGGCGTCGGCCAGTTCATCTGCGGCGTTCAGTTCGGCAGCGCGTTGCTGCTGCTTGGCTTGCAGGCGGTTCAGGGTGCCGACCGCGGTTTCCAGTTTGCCGTTGGCGCCGCCGCTGGCAATCGAGGCGCTGACCTGGGCTTTCTGCACGCTGTCGCGGGCCTTGGCCATGTCGACTTGCTGGCGCAGGCTCTTGATCCGCGATTCGGCTTTGCTGATGTCTTTGCGCATGTTGTCGGCGTAGGCGCCGAATTCATCGCTGAGTTTCTTCTCGGCAGCGAGGTCGTTGGTCAGGGTCGAAATCGCTTCGGCCACTTCCAGCGCCAGGTCTTCACGGCCGGCATTCAACGCGGCCACAGCCTTGGCTTCGAGGTCCTTGATCTTGGCGTCGTATTCGCTGACGCGGTCGGCGGCGAGTTTGTGCTTGGCCATGATCGTCATCAGTTCGCGGCGAGCATTGGACAGCGCGGTGTCAGCGTCGCGGATTTCCTGATCGAGGATGCGCAGCGCCTGCTGGTCGGCGATGGCTTCGCCGACTTCATTGGCGCCGCCGCGCAGTGCGGTGAACAACTTGCTCCAGATGGACTGAGTCATTGGATATTCCCTGTTGATTACTTGAAGAAGTGTTCGAAGGCTTCGCTGGCGCGCTGCACGTTGTCGACCAGGGTTTTCACCTCGGTGACGACGTTGGTCAGGCTCGAATCAGCACTGAGGGCGCCGAACATGTTGTAGACGGTCTGGCCGTTGGGCATCGACTCGATGCCGATCGACGACAGCGGGAACATCTCGCGGCTGCGCAGCACGGCATCGTTGAACGCCTGGACATTGCTGATCGAATCGATGTCCACCAGCAAGGTGTCGACGATGATCTGCTGGCCGGCCAGGGCGATGTGAATCGGCAGGCCGCCGAATTCGTTCATTTCCAGCTTGATGCTCGGCTCGGAGCTCTGGATCAGGGACAGCGAAATCTCTTGGGAAGCCACCTCGTCCAGCGCCTTGAGGGCATTGAAGAGGCTGTCGATGGTCCAGTTGTTGCCTGCGCTCATGTATTTCTCCGACATGAAAGAGCCAGCCAGAATCGGTTGGCGTAGCTGTTGCTCCATTTGCTTGAGCAAGCTTCGGTTTTCCGGAAGCACCCAAGTTTCGTGTTTCACATAACCGGCGGAGGCCAGGCCTGCGCGCATCTGCTTCATGTAGAAGCTTGACGGTTTTTTCGCCGACGTCTTGCCGCGCTCGCCCTTGGGGCTGGCTGCGGCAGTCGTCTGAGTGCGGCTTGTCATGGCTGTTTTCCGGTTATGAACATCTCACGCGTGGGCCACACTACAACCAATGCAAAGTGCCATCAATGACTCACGCGTGAGATTTTCATGACAGACGCAAAAAGGCCCGCAACGTGGCAGGCCTGTGGATTGCGCAGTTGTTGCTAGGCGTTGCTGCTCAGGAACTGGTCAGTCGATACTACGTTGGCATAGGCGAAACCCAGCGCGGCCATGAATGCTGCGTGCACCTGGGCGGCCGGCACCGTCAGGCCATTGAATTCCAGATCACGGCTGGCGCAGGCATCGTGAATCACTGTGACGCCGTAACCCATGTCTGCCGCCGCGCGGGTGATGCCATCGATGCACATATGGCTCATGCTGCCGACCACCACCAGATCGGTAATGGCTTGTTCGTCGAGCACCGCTTTCAGTTCGGTTTCCCGGAAGGAGTTGACGAAGTGCTTGAGGACCACCGGCTCGTCGGCGCGGTTAAGCACTTTCGGATGCAGTTTCGCGCCCTCGGAGCCGGGAGTGAAAAACGGCGCATCGTCGGAGGTGAATTCATGCCGAATGTGCACCACCGGATCGCCCGCTTCGCGAAAGGCTGCGATCAGCTGAGCGGCGTTGTCGGCAGCGGCATCGGCGCCGACCAGCGGCCACTTGCCTTGGGGGAAGTAGTCGTTCTGGATATCGACTACGATGAGCGCTTGCTTGGCCATGGGATTGTCCTCGAGGCAGTGATTGGTTGTGGCCTCAGTATCGGCGCTGGCCGAGGATTCGGGGATTGGCCGCACCGACAATAGACGGGGGAAAACTGACAATGGCTGCACAAAAAGCCGCAACTGCTGAACTGGGCGTGCTGATTTACCCCGGCGCGCAACTGGCGGCCGTGCACGGTCTGACCGATCTGTTCGCCGTGGCCAACCGCATCGCCGCCGACTATCAGGCAGTGCAGTTGCCGTTGCTGCGAGTCAGTCACTGGCAGGTCGAGGGCGAGCAGCTGCCGACGCGGGTTTTCGACAGTCATCCCGGTGCGGAAGACGCTTTGCTCGCCGTGCTGATTCCGCCGTCCCTCGGCGGGTTCGATGCGGCGCAGATGACTCCGAGCCTGACGCAATGGCTGCGCGATCAGCATGCGCACGGCGCAACGCTTGGCGGTGTCTGTGTGGGCTCGTTGATGCTTGCCGAAAGCGGCTTGCTCGACGGTCGCAGCGCCACCACGCACTGGACCTCGGCCCAGGCGTTTGCCGAGCGTTACCCGAAGATCAAACTGAAGGCCGACACGCCGATTGTCGACGACGGTGACCTGATCACCACGGCGGGGCTGATGGCCTGGTCGGAACTGGGACTGCGCCTGGTCGATCGCTTGCTCGGCCCGAGCATCGCCACCGCGACCGCGCGTTTTCTGGTGATGGAACACAGCGACAGCGCCAGCGAATGCGGGAGCAATTTTGCGCCGATCCTCAGTCATGGCGACGCGGCGATTCTCAAGGTCCAGCACTGGCTGCAAAGCACCGGGGCGACGGATGTTTCGCTGAACGCGATGGCCGAGCGCGCGGGCCTTGAAGAACGCACTTTCCTGCGCCGATTCCGCGCCGCCACAGGCTTGAAACCGACCGAGTATTGCCAGCATCTGCGGGTTGGCAAGGCGCGAGAAATGCTCGAATTCACCAATGGCACGATCGATCACATCGCCTGGACGGTGGGCTATCAGGATCCGGGTGCGTTTCGTGCGATTTTCAAGAAAATTACCGGGCTGGGGCCGAGTGAGTACCGGGGGCGGTTTGGGTTGACGCGGTAGCCCGGGCAACGATGAGCTAATGTAGGAGTGAGCCTGCTCGCGATAGCGGTGGATCAGTCACCACTCATGTTGGATGAGATACCGCTATCGCGAGCAGGCTCACTCCTACAGTGGAATGCGGTGAAGCGCGGGATCGTGCAATTTGCCGGAGTTTTGCGCGCCGTCGTGCAGTTTGAAACAGGCGTGATGCCAGCACTTCAGGGGCAAACACCCGATTACCGGGCGGTCCGTGGGGATCGTTGATTGGCCTGATCTCTGCACTTTCCCTGAGTGAACCCATCGACTGATAAAAGGGGAACGCATGACCCCGACACCCAGCAAGAAAATCGTCGTTGCTCATTCGGTGCGTACCGAGGCACCGCAACATGAAGTCGAGACCAACAAGGCCCTGGCGCGCTGGCTGGCGCAAATCCTCGGTTGCAAATTCGGCGGCAGTTACGATCCGGCCAAACATCAGGGTCGCGAGCTGTATCTGCTGCCAACGCAAACCATTGTTGGCGCTGCCCACGCTCAAGCGCTGGGAATCAAAGGCCCCGATGACTTGTGGGGCGGTTACGTCGAATACGATTTCATCTGCACCAAAGCCATCAGCCACGGCTTACGCAGCCATTTGGCGCACGCGCCGCAGGGCTGGTCGCCGCTGTTCTCGGAGCGGGTGCGCAACGTTGTGCTCGACGGTCTCAGCGTATTCGCCCTGGAAGATGCGCGGCCCGCCGCCGAGCATCTGCTGTACGCCGGGCCGATTCGCCTGAAGCCGGTTCACGCTTGCGCCGGGCGCGGTCAGGAAGTGATCAAAAGCCTCGACGCGTTCGATGAGATCCTCGCGCGGCCCGAGGCGCAAAGTCTGTTCAGCGACGGCGTAGTGCTGGAGCAGGACTTGAGCAACGTCGTCACCCACAGCGTCGGCCAGTCGTTCATCGGCGGCAAGGTGTTGAGCTACTGCGGCGAGCAGTACTTGACCGAGGACGGACAGGGCGAAGAGGTCTACGGCGGTTCGAATCTGCTGGTGGTGCAGGGCGGCTATGACCAATTGCTCGCGCTGGATCTGCCTGATGATGTGCGTCTGGCCATCGAACAGGCGCAGGTCTTCGACAGCGCCGCCAACGAAGCCTACCCGCGCTTTTTCGCCTCGCGGCGCAATTACGATATCGCCCAGGGTCTCGACACCAGCGGCAACCCGCGCAGCGGCGTGCTCGAACAGTCCTGGCGCATGGGCGGCGCCAGCAGCGCTGAAGTGGCGGCGCTGCAAAGCTTCGTCAACGATCCGCAGATGCGCGCCATCCGCGTGTCGTCGGTGGAAACCTATACCGATCAGGCGCTGCCGGCGGACGCCATCGAGGTCTATCGCGGCCCGGCGGAAAACAGCGCGTTTCTTCTCAAATACGTAACGGTCCAATCCTATGACGGCTAGAAGCGAAAGCATTCAAATCGACATCGATGACGAACAGATGAGCGGGACGTTTCTCAGTCCCAAATCGAAAGTCCCGGGGGTGTTGTTCGTTCACGGTTGGGGCGGCAGTCAGGAACGGGATCTGGAACGGGCCAAAGGCATCGCCGGCCTGGGTTGCGTTTGCCTGACCTTCGACCTGCGCGGGCACACTGGCGGCACCGGAATTCCGCTGACCCGCGTGACCCGTGAAGACAATCTGCGTGACTTGCTGGCGGCCTATGATCGCCTGTTGGCGCACCCGGCGCTGGATACCTCTGCGATCGCTGTGGTCGGCACCAGTTATGGCGGCTATCTGGCCTCGATCCTGACGTCATTGCGCCCGGTGCGCTGGCTGGCGCTGCGCGTGCCGGCGCTGTACCGCGACGAGCAATGGCACACGCCCAAGCGCGATCTGGATAAAGCCGATCTGCGTGACTACCGCAGCACGCTGGTACGCGCCGACAGCAATCGCGCCCTGCATGCCTGCTCGCAATTCACTGGCGACGTGCTGCTGGTGGAGTCGGAAACCGACGACTTCGTGCCCCACGCGACGATCATGAGTTACCGCGCCGCGTGTCAGCAGACTCACTCGTTGACGCACCGGATCATCGATGGCGCGGATCACGCCTTGAGTGATCCGGTGTCGCAGCAGGCCTATACCTCTATCCTGGTGGACTGGATTACCGAGATGGTGGTGGGGGAGCGGTTGAGCATTATCCAATCCAGATGATGTTTCGCATGTACCGGCCCCTTCGCGAGCAGGCTCGCTCCCACAGGTTGAGCGCATTTCAAATGTGGGAGCGAGCCTGCTCGCGAAAGGGCCATCAGCAGCAATGCATGGTCAGGAAGGTTTCTTCTCGATGCGCAACGCCTTGGCCTTGGCTTCCACCACCAGATACATCACCACCGTGATCAACAGCGGCAGCAGGAAATAAATCGCCCGATACGCCAGCAGTCCCGCGACCAGACTGCCCCGCGATGCCTCGTGTTGCAGCAACGCCACAAACACAGCTTCAAGCACACCCAGCCCCGCCGGAATGTGCGTGATGACCCCGGCAATCGCGCTGATCAACAGCACGCCCAGCACCAGCGGATAATCCAGTTTGCTTGGCAGCAGAGTGAAGATTACCGCCGCCATCAGCGACCAGTTCAACGCGCCCAAGAGCAATTGCAGGACCGCCATGCGCAGCGACGGCAGGTTGATTTCCACGCCGCGTATCGACCACTCGCGACGTTTGGAAAACTGGCACGCCGCCAGATACCCGGCGCTGACCAACAGCAACAACACACCCACCAGTTGCAGCGCATCACTGCTCAGTTTCCAGCCTGGCGGCATGCGCACCAGACCGCTGCTGAACACCACGCCGGCGATGGTCATGTAGCCGAACCAGTTGGTCGCCAGGCTCAAGCCAAGAATCTTGGCGATGTTGCCTTTGCTTACGCCGAGCCGCGAATACAGGCGATAACGCATGGCGATGCCGCCGACCCAGGCGCTGAGATTGAGGTTGAAGGCGTAACTGATGATGCCCACCGGCAGGATCTGCTTCCAGGTCAGATCTTGCCGAATGTAAGTGCGGCCGATCAGGTCGAAACTGGCGTAGACCAGAAAGCTCAGCAGGGTCAGGCTGGCGGCGATGATCAGTGTGCGCACTTTGAAATCGGCGAGTGTCTCCAGCACCTCGGCCCATTCGATGCGGGTGGCGAACATCGTCAACAGGACGATCAACGCGAGGAAAAACAGGAGGGTCAGCGGACGTTTCCAGCGGCTCCATTTCGACGGCGCCGCTGGTGCCGAATGGTTATCGGAGTGCACTTCGGAATGACTCATGGACGCGCACCTCGAAAAGGCTTCAGACGCGGTTTATGCGCCGGCAGCCAACCGGCCATGGCCGGGAAGTGCCGCAAGAAGTGGAACACCAGAAAGCCTACGGTCATGTGCCAGATGCGCCCACGCGGCAACAGCTTGGCATCCATGGCTTTGCAGTGGTTCCGGCTGAGGTCTTCGAGGCGTTCGTACAGTTGCTGATTGAACGCGCGATCGCGGATCAGCACGTTGGCTTCCAGATTCAGCGACAGGCTCAGCGGGTCGAGATTGCTCGAGCCCACGGTGCTCCAGTCATCGTCGACCAGCGCGACCTTGCCGTGCAGCGGGCGCTGGCAGTATTCGTGAATCTGCACGCCGGCACGCAGCAGATAATCGTAAGTCATGCGCGCTGCCAGTTTGGCGACGAGCATGTCCGGCTGGCCTTGCAGGATCAGCCGCACCTCGACGCCACGGCGCGCGGCGTTGCGGATCTCGCGCAGCAAACGGTAGCCGGGGAAGAAATAGGCGTTGGCGATGATCACCCGGCGCTTGGCCTTGCGCAGCACCTGCAGATAGACGTCTTCGATATCGGTGTTGTGTTGATCGTTGTCACGGAACACCAGGCGTACCTGGCCATCGTGATCGGTGAAGGCCATTTCCTCCAGACGCTGGCGCCGGCGTTGCCACCAGAACCGCGCGCGTCCGGGGCGACCGCTTTGCAGCAGGGCGAAGTGGTGGATATCGGCGACCACCGGGCCCTGGATTTCGACCGAGTAATCCTGCTTGGCTTCAGGGCCGAAATCGGCCAGATGATCGCCGGAAAAATTGATCCCGCCGATGAACGCGATCAAACCGTCGACCACCACGATCTTGCGGTGCAAGCGGCGGAACCAGTTGGTGCGAATGCCCAGGTGCTTGGGCGCGGGATCGAAGATCTGCAGATGCACGCCGGCATCGCTCAAGGCCGACAGATAGCCGGTGCTCAGCTCGCCACAGCCGAAGCCGTCGAGGCTGACCGTGGTGCGCACGCCACGCTGGGCGGCTTCGATGAGGATCTGCTGCAACTCGGCGCCAACCTTGTCTTCGAAGACGATGAAGGTCTCCAGCAGGATCTCGCTCTTGGCCGCGCGCATCGCTTCGAACACGCGGGGGAAATATTCCTCGCCGTTCTCCAGCAGCTCTACGCGGTTGTTGCTGTGCCATTGATACTCGACGTCAACGTGGCCGGGTTCGCGCACCGGCGGGTTCAGCGTGACCGGGTCGACGGCGGATTTCTCCAGTGGCGCACTGTTCATAGTTCAATCTCCACCGATAACGGTGCGTGGTCGGAAAGATGGGACCAGGGCCGGTTGGTCAATACTTTTGGCCGGCTGGCCTTGAGGTTGCGCACGTAGATGCGGTCGAGTCGCAGCGCTGGCAGCCGCGCGGGAAAACTGCGCGCCGGTTTGCCGTGGTGTTCAGCGAACACTTCACGCAGGCCACAGGGCTTGAGCTGCGCATCGGCACGCTGGCGCCAGTCATTGAAATCACCGGCGACGATCACTGGCGCATCGTCGGGCAGTTCGGCAAGGCGTTGCATCAGCAAATCCAGTTGCGCATTGCGATGGCTCTCGCGCAGGCCCAGATGCACGCAGATCGCATGCACTTCGGTACCGTCACCGGGCAGGCGCAGCACGCAATGCAACAAGCCGCGGTTTTCATGGCCGCTGATCGACACGTCGAGGTTGTCGTGGCGGATGATCTGGAATTTCGACAGCAGCGCATTGCCGTGATCGCCCGCCGGGTACACCGCGTTGCGCCCGTAAGCGAACTGGGGCCAGAGGCTGTCGGCGAGGAACTCGTATTGCGGCATCGTCGGCCAGTTGTCGTAGCGTTTCGGATGCTGCTCGTGGGTGCCGTGCACTTCCTGCAGAAACACCACGTCGGCGGCGACGCTGCGCACCGCCTCACGCAGCTCCGGCAGAATGAAACGCCGGTTCAGCGCAGTGAAGCCTTTGTGGGTGTTGACCGTCAGTACGGTGAAGGTGCGCACCGAGGGCGCAACCACGGAGCCTTCGTCGGTGAAACCGACCGGTTCGGGAATGCTCATGACAGAACTCCTTCTGCGGCAACTTGCCCGGGAGTCGTGGCCAGGTCTTTATCGAGGTCGAAGCGCTGCAACAGGTTGCGTGCGTCGTAGGGCGCGCGGACTTTGATGTCGTTGTCGAAGTAGCAGAACACTTCGCGGGATTTGCGTGCGCGGGGTTTCAGGCGTGGCGCTATCAGGTGGGCGTCCTGTGGCTGTTTACCGTGATACCAGGCGTCGATGCGCTCGGCCCAGCGCTCGAGCGCTTGTTCGGAATAACCGCTGGCGTAGAGCTCTTCGGCGCCGTGCAGGCGCAGGTAGACGAAGTCGCTGGTGAGGTCTTCGCGGTACGGCCATTTGCCGGCGGTGTCGGCGACCACCAGTGCCACGTTATGGCGCTTGAGCAGGCGTACGAACTCCGGGTCGATGAAACTCTCATGGCGGATTTCCACGGCGTGGCGCAGCGGCTTTTTGCGCCAGGCTTTGACGCTGGCGTGGCCGGGCATATGGGAATCGTGCTGGCGGGCGAGGGCTGCTGCGGCTTGGGTGTCGTGGGGCAGTTGCGCGAGAAACTGGTCGAAACGCTCGGCGTCGAATTTGAAGTTTGGCGGAAACTGCCAGAGGATCGGCCCGAGTTTTTCCTTCAGCTCCAGCACGCCCGAGGCAAAGAAATTCGCCAGCGGTTTTTCGATTTCGCGCAAGCGGCGCACGTGGGTGATGAAGCGCGGTGCCTTGACGCTGAACACGAAGTCATCAGGGGTTTCGGCGTACCACTGGGCGTAACGTTCGGGGCGTTGCAGGGCGTAGAACGATCCATTGATTTCGATGCTGTTGACCGCGCGGGAGGCGAACTGCAATTCGCGCTTCTGCGCCAGTCCCTTCGGGTAGAAATCCCCGCGCCACGGGGCGTAGCGCCAGCCTGAAATACCGATGTGTATCGTCGCCATCCCATCCTCCCGTAGAAAGTCCTCGTGTTGCCGATGTTCTGTGATGACTGCGCCGGGGGCGGGAAAGTTTCGGTGGCGTTACGGACGGTCGCGATTAGAAATTGCTTGCGATTCATTGTGGGAGCGAGCCTGCTCGCGAATACGGACTGTCGGTAAATGATCCGTTGACTGAGCCAGCGCTTTCGGGAGCAGGCTCGCTCCCACAGGGGCTGTGTGTGGCTCTGGTCGCTGAACTTGCCGCGCAATTACCGATCAGTTCCTTATCAGGGTCAGCCACGGGAGATCGGAGTTTTGCGCCATTTCAGGATCGCCATTGTGCTGGGAGCGCTGCTGTGCTTCAGCGTCAACATATCGCAAGCCGCCGCGCTGCCGGGCGTTCCAGCTCCCGCTGAGACGGCGGAAAAACCTGCCGAACCGGAACCGCTGGTGCAGGGTGGCCTGCTCGGGGCGATCAGTACGAGCATCGACGATGTGCAGGAAAAACTCGATCTCAACGAACACCTGGTCGATGCCTGGCGTCTGCGCGCCGACCGCGCGGCGGATGAGGTCGACAGGCTGGTCAAGCAGCCATCGAACCGCTCGGGCTGGAGCGTGGCCGGGGATTTCCTCACGCTGTCGGGAGTCTGGCTGGGCAGTTTCGCCCTGCTGACGGTGCTCGGCAGTTTGCTGGCCAAGCGTCTGCGTGAGGGGCGCTGGCTGCGCACCCGCCAGCGCAGTCAGGATCTGCTCGGCTACGTGCTGCCGTTCACCGTGCCGGCGCTGATCTGCCTGCCGCTGACGCTGTATGTCAGCCATTTTCTGCAAGGTTCGGTGGGGCGGGCGCTGGCGCTGTGTCTGGCTTACGCCACCAGCAGCGGGATTTTTTCCACGTCGATGTTGCTGTGCGTGGTGGTGATGTTCAACGTCGGCCACAAGCGCACCGCCGCGCGAATCATCCGCGAATACTGCCCGCGCCCGCTGTTCCTGATCGGCTTTCTCGCCGCCCTCAGCGATGCCCTGACCAGCCCGCAGATCGCCCGGCAACTGGGCGGCAATATCACCAGCAGTATCGCGGTGTTCACCGGGCTGATCGCCTCGGTTATTTTCGGCTTGCTGGTGATTCGCCTGCGCCGGCCGGTGGCGCACCTGATCCGCAATCGCCCGTTGACCCAGCGTTTGAAACAACCGTCGCTGCAGGAGTCGCTGCGGATATTTTCCGGGCTGTGGTATTGGCCGATCGTGCTGATGGTGCTGGTCTCGGCGGTCAGCCTGATCGGCATCGGCGAGGACAATCAAAAAGCCCTGCGCTGCGCCTTGTTCACCACCGTGCTGCTGATCGCCACGGTGTTCCTCAGCACGGTGTTGCAGCACCTGTTCAAGTCGCGCAAGGCTGAGGCGATCCAGCGCAGCAGTGCTTACAAGGAACGCTTTCTCAGTCTGCTGCATGCGTTGCTGCGCATCGTCATGGCGATTGTGTTCATCGATATTCTCGGGCGGATCTGGGGCGTGTCGTTGCTCGATTTCGCCCAGAGCAGCACGGTCGGCCGGGCGATCAGCAATGCCTTGAGCAGCATCGGCCTGATCTTCCTGGTGACGTGGCTGCTGTGGGTGGTGCTCGACACGGCGATTCAGGAAGCGCTGAAGCCACCGGTCAGCAAACGCGGAGCACGCCAGCCGAGCACACGGGTGAAAACCATCCTGCCGCTGTTGCGCAACGCGATCAAAATCATCCTCGTGGTGATCTGCGCGATCACCACCATGGCCAATCTCGGCATCAACGTCGCGCCGCTATTGGCCGGTGCGGGGGTGGTCGGTCTGGCCATCGGCTTCGGTTCGCAGCAACTGGTGCAGGACGTGATTACAGGCCTGTTCATCATCATCGAAGACACCCTGTCGATCGGCGACTGGGTGGTGCTCGATTCCGGCCACGCCGGCACCGTGGAAGGCCTGACCATTCGCACCTTGCGCCTGCGTGACGGCAAGGGTTTTGTGCATTCGGTGCCGTTCGGTCAGATCAAGGCTGTGACCAACCAATCACGCCAGTTCGCCTTCGCGTTTTTCTCGGTGCAGTTCACTTACGACACCGATGTCGACAGAGCCATCGAGCTGATCCGCGAGGCCGGCGATTCGATCCGCGAAGACCCGTTCCTCAAGTACAACCTGCAAGGGCCGCTGGATGTGTTTGGCGTGGACAAAATGGATCTCAACGGCGTGGTCTTGACGGCGCAATTCCGCACGGTGTCCGGTGGGCAATATGCGGTGAGCCGCGCGTTCAACCAGCGCTTGAAGAAGCTTGTGGATAACACACCGAATGTGCATTTTGCGCAGACTTATCCACAGCAGGTGTTATTGCCGAAGCGGCAGGAGGAGGGGGCGGTGGTTGCGGGTGAGGTACCGCAGGAGTCGCGGACCTGATCTAGATTTTGCGTTGCATGTCCCGGCCTCATCGCGGGCAAGCCCGCTCCCACATTGGTTTTGTGTACGCCGCAGAACCCTGTGGGAGCGGGCTTGCCCGCGATGAGGCCAGAACAGACCCTCAATTGCGGATGAGTTTCCTGCCTATCTGCTCAACGACCACCTGATCCCATTCCCCCCAGATCTGCGGCTTGCCCGCAACCATAGCGGCCACCGGCACCCCATCGCGATACACCAGCCGATTGCTCACCAGCGCCGGCACTTTCACCCCGGGCAACAACGTCCCGGCCAGATTCAGCGGATCAGCCCCACACACCGCCACCAGGCTGCCGTCCTGCGGGCGTCGGCGTACTTCGCGCAGCAAGGGAATGGCTTCGGGCAAGGCAAACTGCTCGCCAGCCAGACCATTGACGAACCGCCCGCCACGAATCTCGCCCCGCGCTTCCAGACGATGAAAGGTGCGCAGCAATTCCCGCCAGCTCGGCAGCCAGTCCGCTTCGCGTTCCAGCAGACGCCAGAACACCACGCCGTAGCGGCGCAGCAGGGTCATGGCTACATGTTCGAGCGTCTCGGCGGCATCGGCTGACGAACCTCGGCGCAGCAATGCCCAGCGCCCGGCATCGTCCATGCCGCCGATAAACGCGCCGCGCCCGCGTCGGCTACTGCGCTGCTGGCGCTTGCTTGCAGGAGTGATTAGCGCACGCAAGCCGGCGAAGCTGTCGGCATTCACCAAACCTGCGGCGACCAGTTCCTGCAAGGCGATTTCCAGTTCGCTGCGCAACAGGCGCGCTTCATGAATCAACTCATCGAAAAACAGCGCGCCATGCTGACTCAGCGCCTCGAAGACTTTCTGTGTTTTCGGCGATAACTCGCTCACTGGTGTCTGTTCTGCCAATGCACTCCACAGACCCACTTGGCTGCGCGGCAGCAGCACGATCGGCGTACTGCGCAATGCCGAGCCGCTGACCTTCTGCCGCGCATTGATGCGCGTCCACACCAGTTTGCCGTTGCGGCACAGTTCATCCAGCCAGCTCGGCGAATAGTCCTTGAGGCGGGCCGGCAGGATGTCGCTGTCCCACGCCGAAGCTGCCGCCGGGTAGCCTTCGAATTGGCCGACAATCGCCGGCAGCACCGCACTGCCCTGACCTTGGGTGGCCGGCGTCAGATGCTGCCAGTCGAACAGAAAACGCATGAAGTCCTGCAATGCCACCGGTTCGATTTCCCGGCGCAGGCGCTTGACCGTGTAGCGATGGATGCGCGCCAGCAGATGGCGTTCGCACCATTCTTCAATCGCGCTGATCGGCGTGAACTGGCCGCGCAACACATAGCCTTCGCGTTCCAGTTGCGCGAGGGCCTGATTGACTTGCGCGGCTGGCAGCGCGAGCGGTTCGGCGATGGCGGGCAACGGGATCGGGCCAAAGGCGCCGAGGCGGGCGCGGATCACTTCGACCAACGCCTCATCGAATGCCCACGTGTCGTCGAAGCCGGGCAGCACCACCGCCTCAGTCAGCAACGTCGCCTGTGGATAAAGAGCTTGTAGGCAACTCAAGCGTTCGCGGGCCAGCCATAACTGATGCTCGGCGTCGATCTGCAAGAGGCAGGCGCGGCCGCTGGCCATCAGCGTTTGCAGCCAGTCCGGCCAACCCGCGTTGGCGCGGGCTTCGGCGTCGCTGATGCCGGCGAGGCTCATCAGCGCTTCGTGCATTTCATCCATGGAATTGGGCGACGGCCAGGCTTCTTCGCGCACTGCGGTGATCGCATCGGCGTCCAGCGCGCCGAGATCATCGGTCGACTGCGGATCGCTCCAGCGTCGATTGATCACCGCTTGCGTGCGGCGTTCCTCCAGCGGCGCGTCGTCGAGAAACGTGTACGGCCGGGCGCTGAGGATTTCTGCCGCCAGTGGTGACGGAGCAGGCAGATCACGGGCGATCAGGCGCACCTCGCCACGCTCCATGCGCCGCAGCAGGGTCAGCCAGCCTTCGCTGTCCATGGCTTCGTGCAGGCAATCGTTGAGGGTCTGTTCTACCAACGGATGATCGGGGACTTCACGCTCGCCGGCGAGGTTTTCCAGGCAGGCGATCTGGTCGGGAAACACACTGGCGATCAGGTCTTCGCTTTTCATCCGTTGCAGTTGCGGAGCGACTTTGCGCCCGCCGGTAAAACGCGGCAACGCCAGCGCCACCCCGGCATTCCAGCGCCAGCGCACGCCGAACAATGGCGCATCAAGCACCGCTTGAATGAGCGTGTGTTCAGCGCTGTGGCTGTGCAGGTAACGCCAGACTTCATCGAGCTCGAAACTGTGGCTGGTCGAGAGCGACAAGACGATCGCGTCTTCGCTGGCAGCGGCCTGCAACTCGAAGTTGAAGGTGCGGCAGAAACGCTTGCGCAGGGCCAGGCCCCAAGCGCGGTTGATGCGGCTGCCGAACGGCGTGTGAATGATCAGTTGGGTGCCGCCGGACTCGTCGAAAAACCGCTCCATCAACAGCGTGTCCTGCGAGGGCAGGGCGCCGAGGGTTTGCCGTGCGCGCGCCAGATATTCGACCAGTTGCTCGGCGCTGGCGAGGTTGAGGCCGAGTGTAGTGGTCAGCCAGTCGAGCGCCGGTTGCAGATTGCCCGGGCTGGCGCTGAGCAGCTCATCGAGTTGCGCTTGCAGGCGCGCGACGGCCGCCGACAGTTCATCACTGCGCCCCGGCGCTTCGCCGAGCCAGAACGGAATGGTCGGCGGCATGCCCTGCGCATCCTCGACGCGCACCTTGCCGCTCTCCACGCGCAGGATGCGATATGAGGTATTGCCGAGCTGGAACACGTCGCCAGCGATACTTTCCACGGCGAAATCTTCGTTGACGCTGCCGATGTTCAAACCCTGCGGTTCGAGCAGCACGCTGTAGTCGGCATTGTCCGGGATGGTGCCGCCGCTGGTCACGGCGGTCAGCTGCGCACCACGCCGGCCACGCAAGGTGCGACTGACGGCGTCGCGGTGCAGGTAGGCGCTGCGGATGCCTTGGCGGCCGTTGTAACCCTCGGCGAGCATGCTCAGCAGGGCCTGATAGTGTTTTTCGTCGAGATCGCGATAGGGCCAGGCACGGCGGAACATCGCCAGCAAGGCGTCCTCCGACCATTCCTGGCAACTGACCTCGGCAATGATCTGCTGCGCCAGCACGTCCAGCGGCTTTTCCGGAATGTGCAGCGTATCGAGCTCGCCCCGGCGCACGCAGTCGAGCAGGGCGGCGCACTCGATCAGGTCGTCGCGGGTGGTGGCGAACAAACGACCCTTGGGCGTGCCGCCGACCTGGTGTCCGGAGCGACCAACCCTTTGCAGAAACGCGGCAATCGAACGCGGCGAACTGATCTGGCAGACCAGGTCGACTTCACCGATATCGATGCCCAGCTCCAGCGACGCGGTGGCGATCAGTACCTGCAACTCGCCACGCTTGAGGCGCTGTTCGGCGTCGAGGCGAAACTCTTTGGCGAGGCTGCCGTGGTGCGCCGCCACCGCCTGCTTGCCGAGGCGTTCGCTCAGATGGCGGCTGAGGCGCTCGGCAAGGCGTCGGGTGTTGACGAAAATCAGCGTGGTGCGGTGCTCGCGGGCGAGTTCGGCGAGGCGGTCATATACCAGTCCCCAGACATCAGTGGCCATCACCGCCGACAACGGCACCGGCGGCACTTCGATACCCAGGTCTCGCGGGCGGGCGTGGCCGATGTCGACGATTTCGCAGGGGCGATCGTGACCGACCAGAAACTGCGCCACGGCTTCCACCGGTTTCTGCGTGGCGGACAGGCCGATGCGGGTCAGCGGTTCGGCGCACAACGCTTGCAGGCGTTCCAGGCTCAAGGACAGATGACTGCCGCGCTTGCCGGCGGCCATCGCATGGATTTCGTCGATGATCACCGTGCGCGTGGTGCCGAGCATCCCGCGCCCGGATTCCGAGCCAAGCAGCACGTACAGCGATTCCGGGGTGGTGACCAGAATGTGCGGCGCGGTCTTGCGCATGGCGGCGCGGTCTTTCTGTGGCGTGTCGCCGGTGCGTACGGCGGTGGTGATGGTCAGCTCCGGCAGGCCCATTTCGCGCAATTGCCCAGTGATGCCAGCGAGCGGATTCTGCAGATTGATCTGAATGTCGTTGGACAGTGCCTTCAACGGTGAGACATAGACCACCAGGGTTTCGGCGGGCAAACCGTCAGGATGCTCCAGACCTCGGTGCACCAGCTCATCGAGCACGGCGAGGAACGCGGTCAGGGTTTTCCCCGAACCGGTAGGCGCGGCGATCAGCGTCGACCGGCGCTGGCGGATCAACGGCCACGCACGCGCCTGAGCGGCGGTGACCGCCGGGAAAGTCTTGTTGAACCAGGCGCTGACGGCGGGGTGAAAGCCGGCCAGCGCGCTGTTGGCAGGGAGGGGCAGATTCATGACGGAAGTTATGCGGGCGGAGGCGGGAAGATGCAAGTACCGCTGGGGATCTCAGAGACAGTCAGGCCCTTATCGTCGGCAAGCCAACTCCCACAGGATTAATGCCTGGCACAAAACCTGTGGGAGCTGGCTTGCCAGCGATGAGGCCGGTTGCCTCAACACAAATCCCCGCATCTACACTTTACGGATGACGGTTGCGCACTAAACCCGCAAAATGCAACGATTCCGGCAATTATCGACGACGGTTCCACGAGCTCCGTCGCTAAAGCCATTGTTCCAATCAGACTGGGCCTGCTGACTCTATGCGAATGCGCCTTATGTTACTGGGCGGCGGAAATGCCCTTGGGCAGGCGCTGATTCGCCTCGGTGCGGAAGAAGACATCGGTTTCCTCGCCCCCCGCCCGCCCGAAAACGGCTGGGATGCCGCGAGCCTCACCCAACTGCTCGACGACACCCGTCCCGATGCGTTGATCAACCTCGCCTACTATTTCGACTGGTTCCAGGCCGAAAGCGTCAGCGAAAGCCGCATGACCGGCCAGGAACGCGCCATCGAGCGTCTGGCCGAGCTGTGCCAGCACCACAATATTGTCCTCGTGCAGCCGTCGAGCTATCGCGTGTTCGACGGCTCACGTGCTACCGCTTACAGCGAAAAAGACGAACCGGTGCCGCTGGGCCTGCGCGGTCAGGCCTTGTGGCGCATCGAGCAAAGTGTGCGCGCGACCTGCCCGCAGCATGTGCTGCTGCGTTTCGGCTGGCTGCTCGATGACAGCGCGGACGGCACTCTCGGACGCTTCCTCGCCCGTGCGGAAAAACCCGAAGAGTTGTTGCTGGCCGATGATCGTCGCGGTAATCCGACTCCGGTCGATGACGCCGCACGGGTGATCATCTCCGTGCTCAAGCAACTCGACTGCGCCGCGCCGCTGTGGGGCACTTACCATTACGCCGGCCATGAAGCGACCACACCGCTGGCGCTGGGCCAGGCGATTCTCACCGAAGCACGCAGCCTGCATCCGCTGGCGATCGAAGCACCGACCGCGCAGGCCCACGCCGCGCGCCCGGACGCCGCCGAAGAACCGCAGCACGCGGTGCTGGCCTGCAAGAAAATTCTCCACACTTTCGGGATCAAGCCGCGCGCGTGGCGTGCCGCCCTCCCAAGCTTATTGGACAGGTTCTACCGACATGGCTGAAGGAACGGTTTTAATCACCGGCGGCGCCGGATTCATCGGCTCGCACCTGAGCGATGCCTTGCTCGCCAAGGGCTATGCGGTGCGTGTGCTCGACGACCTATCGACCGGCAAACGCAGCAATCTGCCGCTGGACAATCCCAAGGTCGAACTGGTGGTCGGCGATGTCGCTGATGCCGCATTGGTCGCCCGCGCCATGCAAGGTTGCAGCGCTGTTGCGCATCTGGCGGCGGTGGCCTCGGTGCAGGCCTCGGTGGACGATCCGGTGAAAACTCATCAGAGCAATTTCATCGGCACCCTGAATGTCTGCGAAGCCATGCGCCTGACCGGGGTCAAGCGTGTGGTGTACGCCTCCAGCGCGGCGGTGTACGGCAACAATGGCGAGGGCGAGTCGATCGACGAAGACACGCCGAAGGCGCCATTGACTCCGTATGCCTCGGACAAACTGGCCGGTGAACAATATTTCGATTTCTACCGTCGCCAGCATGGCCTGGAACCGGCGATCTTTCGCTTCTTCAACATCTTCGGCCCACGCCAAGATCCGTCCTCGCCGTATTCCGGGGTGATCAGCATTTTCAGCGAACGCGCGTCGAAAGGTTTGCCGATCACCGTGTTTGGCGATGGCGAGCAGACTCGGGATTTTCTTTATGTCGGTGATCTGGTCGATTTGCTGGTGCAGGCGCTTGAAAAACCTGAAGTGCAGGAAGGTGCGGTCAACGTCGGTTGGAATCAGGCGATGAGCCTGAAGCAGATGCTCGAAGCATTGAAATCAGTGGTCGGTGAACTGCCGCCCGTGAGCTACGGGCCGGCGCGTTCAGGTGATATCCGCCATTCGCGAGCCGATAACCGACGCTTGCTGCAGCGCTTCGAAATGCCGCCGCAGACGCCGATGAGTGTGGGCTTGGCGCGCTTGCTCGGGCGCGGATGAAACAAGCTTTCGGAAATGAAAAAGGCGCCCTTCATAAGGCGCCTTTTTCACGGCCGGAATATCGATATCCCTGTGGCGAGGGAATGTTATCCCCCGATCAACTGCGTACGGTCGTCGTCAGGTCTGAGCCTGCCCGTCACCAGGCCTCATTCACCACCACGTGAACGTTCGGTCAAAGTCAGCTTAGAACTTATAGCCCAGGCCGACCATGTAGATGAACGGATCGACATCCACATTCACCCGTGCACGGGTGCCCGGTGCGACGGCGTTGTTCTCGACGGTCGCGCGGGTGTCGATATCGATGTAGCGCACCTGGGCGTTGAGCATGATGTTGTCGGTGATCATGTAGTCGGCGCCGACCTGCCAGGCCAGACCCCAGGAGTTTTTCGCCTTGAAGTTGCTGAAGCCATTGGCGCTGGCTTCGCTGCCGACGTGTTCGTCGTAGATCCAGGTGTAGTTGATGCCGCCGCCGACATAGGGCTGGAAAGCCGATTTCGAATCCAGCGGGTAGTAGACGACGCTGAGGGTCGGCGGCAGGTGCTTCAGGGTGCCGAGCTTGCCGTTGGCGGCGGGCAGCGCGGTGCCCTTGAGCTTGACATCATGCTCGAACGGCGTGGCTGCCAGCAGTTCGATGCCGATGTTGTTGGTGAGCATGTAAGCGAAGTTCAGACCCAGTTGGGTGTCGCTGCTCATGGTCGCCTTGCCGCCCAGATTGGTGCCGCTCAGCGGGCCCTGATCGACCTTGACGCTGGAGCTGTCGGCCTTCGGGTTGACAGTGATCGCGCCAGCGCGCACAAGAATGTCACCGGCTTCGTGGGCGTGGGCGAGCGGGGCTGCGAGCGCGAGGGCAAACAGCGGGGCGCTGAGCAAGGACTTGTTCATGGGGGCTCCGAAAGGACATAAAAATTCGATGTCCTAGGGTACGAAGCCGTCTGATACGGTGTTTTGACTCAGCTCAATGAAACAGTGAAGGGGCGGGGTTTTGTGGAACCTTTGAGGGCCTATTCGCGAGCAGGCTCGCTCCCACCTTGGAATGTGATCACCTGTGGGAGCGAGCCTGCTCGCGAAGACGATAGACCAGCCAATACAAAACTACCGGGACTTACTCCGGCAGTTCATACGCATAAATCTTCTCCGCCTCCATCTGATACCCGGCATCGGCCAGTTCACTGCTCGAGGCTTTCACCTGCAACGGTCCTTCAACCCAATACGGCTGATACAGCTCATCGAGCTTCACACCGAGTTCGCTTTTGACATGGACGATCTGGTTCGACGGCGGTGGCGGTACGTGGATGCAGGCGCCGAAATACGGCACCAGCAAGAAGTCGGTGGTGCGCCCCTCCTCGCTGACTTCCAGCGGCACGATGTAGCCGGGCAGGCGAATGTTCTGCCCGTCAAGGCTCTTCACTACCGGGGCATTGGGCATGTCCTGCTTCGCCGCTGGCGCGGACTCGGCGGAAAGCGCGTCGCCCATCTTCGACAGATCGTGCAGCGGGGTCATGTTGGGTACTTCCGGCGCGGCGTCCGGCGGGATCATTTCCGACCAGGTCAGGTCTTTCGGCGCCGCCGCCCACACGGGCAGGGCGACCAGCATCAGCAGCGCAAGCAGGGCGCGGGGCATGGTGAACATCCTCATAAACGGATCGACAGGCCATCGGCCAATGATTGGCGATACGCGCGCCAGGCCGGCACGCTGCCCATCAGCAGCGCGGCCGCCAGAATGCCACCGAGCAGCGTCCATTCATACTCGCTCGGCCATGCAAGTGGCAGGTACAAACCGTAATTGGCCTGCACGTACCCTTGCGCAGCGGCGATGCCGACGTACAGCAACGCCAGCCCGGCAATCACCCCGGTCAGCGCCAGGGCGAACGCTTCCAGCACCAGCAGGCTTGCGATGTGCCACGGCCGTGCGCCTACCGAACGCAGAATTGCCATCTCGCGGCGGCGCTCGTTGAGGCTGGTGAGAATCGCTGTGAGCATGCCGATCAACCCGGTCAGCACGACGAACAGCGAAACCACGAACAGCGCTTTTTCAGCGGTGCTCATCAGGCTCCACAATTCCTGCAACGCCACGCCCGGCAGGATCGCCAGCATCGGCTCGCCACGGTATTCGTTGATCACGCGTTGCAGGGCAAAGGTGGAAATCTTGCTGTTGAGACCGAGCATGAACGCAGTGATCGCTTGCGGCGTGAGGTCCATGTTGCGCGCCTGATCGGCGCTGATCCGCCCATTGCCGCGCGCCGGCACACCGTTGTGCCAATCGATGTGAATCGCCTCCATACCGCCGAGGCTGATGTGCAACGTGCGGTCCACCGGGGTACCGGTGCGCTGGAGGATGCCGACCACGGTGAAGGGTTTGTCGTCGTGCTTGACCAGGCTGATCGCCGCCACGCCGTGGGCCAGTACCAGTTTGTCGCCGAGCTTGTAGTGCAGCGCTTCGGCGACTTCGGCGCCGAGCACCACTTCAAAAGGATCGGTCGCGAACGCGCGACCGTCGGCCAATGCCAAGTGCTGCTGGCGCCCGTATTGATAGTGCTCGAAGTAGGCTTCGGTGGTGCCCATTACGCGATAGCCGCGATGGGAGTCGCCGAGGGACATCGGGATTGCCCACTTCACTTTCGGATTGTTGGCGAAGTGTTCGAAGCTGTCCCAGCGAATGTTGTTGGTAGCGTTGCCGATGCGGAACACCGAATACAGCAGCAGGTTTACCGAACCGGAGCGGGCACCGACGATCAGGTCAGTGCCGCTGATGGTGCTGGCGAAACTCGCCTTGGCTTCGGTGCGCACGCGCTCGACGGCGAGCAGCAGGCACACCGACAGGGCAATGGCGAAGGCGGTGAGCAATGCGGTGAAACGGCGGTTGGCCAGGCTGGCCATGGCCAGACGAAACAGATACATCTCAGACCTCGGCGGACGTGGCGGCGCGATTGAGTTCGGCCAGGGACAGATGACGGTCGAACAGCGGCGCCAGGCTCTGGTCGTGGCTGACGAACAACAGACTCGATCCGGCGTCGCGGCACTCGGCAAACAGCAGGCGAATGAAGTTCTCGCGGGCGTCGTAATCCAGTGCCGAGGTCGGTTCGTCGGCGATCACCAGTTCCGGTTGGCCGATCAACGCACGGGCGGCGGCGACCCGTTGTTGCTGGCCGATGGACAAGGAATCGGCGCGGCGACTGAGCAGGCTTTCATCCTTCAGGCCCAAGTGCGCGAGCAACGTGGCGGCGGCTTGATCGACGCTGCCGTGGCGCTGTTTCGCTCGTTGCGCGCGCAGTTTCGAGAAGTGACACGGCAACTCAACGTTCTCGCGCACCGAGAGAAACGGCAGCAGATTGAATTGCTGGAAAATGTAGCCGGTGTGATCGACACGGAAGGTGTCGCGGGCGCCAGCGGAGAGTTCGGTCAGCTCTTGGCCGAGGAGGCGAATGCTGCCGCGACCGGGCTTCTGCACTCCGCCGAGCAGGCCGAGCAGGGTGGTCTTGCCGCTGCCGCTGGGGCCTTTGAGAAACAGGGTTTCGCCGGCTTCCAGACGAAACGCCGGGATGTCCAGCAGCGGCGGGTGACCGGGCCAGTTGAAGCCAAGGTCGGAAAGTTCGATGAGTGCTTGGGTCATGGCACCGATTTTCATGAAGTGAACACATAACCCTGTGGGAGCGAGCCTGCTCGCGAAAGCGCTGGGTCAGACACCCACATGTCAGCTGACACGCCGCCTTCGCGAGCAGGCTCGCTCCCACAGGGGATTTCGGTGGATTCTAGAATTTCAGCGCAGCCGACTTGGCCGTGACTTCCGTACCTTGCTGGCCGCTGGCGCTGATCAGTTGTACCTGAATCTTCTGCGTCGCCGGGAAGGTCTTGAAGACGTTCGCAAGATCCAGCGTGTTCAGCGCCCCCGGTGTGGCGCAGCTGAATTGGTAATGCGCATGGATCTCGCTGTGGTCGTGGTGATGCTCGTGACCGTCCTTGTCTGCCTCATCTTCGTCGTGATCATCGGCGTCCGGCTTGTCGCCGAACAGCGGGCTTTCCAGTTCCTGGCTGACCACTTTGCAACCGGCCGCAGCGGGCAGACTGAACAGGGCCAATGGTTTTTCCAGCTGCGCGCGAGCGGCAGCGACTTTGGCCTTGTCGGCGTCCGACGTGGCCGCGTGTTCAAAACCTACCAGATTCATCGCCGGGCTTTCCAGCTCCAGCTCCAGGGTTTGCCCGTCGAGCGCGGCGTTCAGCCGACCCACACCATGCTCATGCGCGCCGAGGCTGCCATGCTCATGATCGTGATCGTGCTCATCCACCGCATGGGCAGCGGCCAGCGGCAACAGGGCAAACGGCAAAGCAAGCAGCAAACGACGCATGACGAACTCCGAAAAATGAAAAGTTTGTTATGTAATCTTATAACGAAGGTGCGCAGAGTGTGCCCGTGCGTTTGAGATTGCGCAAGACATGGCTAAGCACCGCCCGGGATGAGTTCGCGGGCGGTGCTGGGATTGGATGTCATGCTTGCAGAATCAGAAGCCTGCGCCGGGATAGTCGAACCAATAGTGTCCCGAAAGAACATCGTTGATCAGATTTGCGTCGAGCACGCTCGGGGCATCGCGACTGAAACGCTGTCGCCAAGCCGGAAGCCACCAGTAGTTGATGGCTGTTCCGCGCGGAAATACCACCAGAGTCAGCACCTCCTTATCCATTTTGCCCTGCGTGTAGAGTTGATGACTGCGATCCATCAGGGCCATGTACTGGTCGATTGGCAGTCTGAACATCAGTGCGATGGTAAAGATTTTTTCACTCTGACTGAACGCAGGACTCTGCAGTACCCGCAATGCTTCGCAAGTGTGTGAATTCGGTTGACTCGCTATGCTCTGGCCTTCGGGGGTTGAAAGTATGTCGAAACGATCATCCATGTCTCGCCAGTCGGTCCGGCTATTGCGCTCAAAGTAATCACGAATAACAAGGGTCAGTGGACCTCCAGTTTCCCCGTCAGCGGGACAAGCCGAAAGATCGGCAGGCAACCAGATGCGCCATGCCACGATGAGCAAAAACGGAATTATGAGGAAGAGCGAATAAGGGCGTTTCATTACATGGTGCTGTGAGAAAAAGAACACTGTAGATGAATGCCCGATAACCGCCACACTGGACGACTTTACTTGGCGTTGCACAAGTCCCATGGGAGCATGCAGGTCAGAAAAATGCAGGAGCGAACTTGATGTTGCGGATACGCGGAACGGTCGGCGAGGTGCCGGTGGATTTGACGGTGGAGCTGGATGACAGCGATTGGGCGAGGCTCGGTTCGGCGTTGAGCGGGCAGGCGCCGGTCGCGCAGTCTGAGGCGGTTGCGCCGGCTCCGGCGGCGAAGCCGGTGAATCAGGATGATGCGCTGTGGCAGGCGGCCAAAGACTTGTTGCGCAACGCCGGGCAACTTAGCGGGCCGGATCTGCTCGATCAGTTGGAGGCGCTCACCGGCAGTGCGGCGGCGGGCAAGCGTTTGCTCGTGCGTTTGCGCCACAGTGCCGATGTGAAAGTGGCGAGCGGCGGGGATACGCCGCTCTATAGCTGGATCGGGTAAGGCCTTAATACAGCGCCGCAAACACTTTGCGACGGTAAGCCGTCACCAGCGGATGATCATTGCCCAGCAGTTCGAACACCTGCAGCAAGGTCTTGTGCGGCAGGCCTTCACCGTAGCTGCGGTTGCGGATGAACAGTTTGAGCAAGGCGTCCAGCGCCGCTTCGTATTGCTGGCGTGCCAGTTGCTGGATCGCCAGTTGGTACACCGCTTCATCGTCCTGCGGATTTTGCGCCAGGCGGCTCTTCAGGTCGGCAGCGTCCGGCAGGTCGCGGGCGAGGCCGAGGAACTGGATCTGCGCCTTGGCCCCAGCGAGTGCGGCTTTGTGCTCATCGCTCTTGACCGCGTCGAGCACGGTTTGCGCTTCGCCCAGCTCACCGCGTTCGGTCAGGCAGCGTGCATAGAGGATCAGCGCCTTGGCGTTGGTATTGTCTTCACTGAGCAGGGTCACCAGTACCGCTTCCGCCTCGGCGAAGTGACCGTCGTCGAACATCGCCTGAGCCTGTTCGAACGGGTCGGCGGCGGCCGGCGGCGGCATTTGCACATGCGGTTCCAGCAGCGCGCGCACGGCGGATTCCGGTTGTGCGCCAGCAAAGCCGTCGACCGGCTGACCGTCCTTGAACAGCACCACGGTCGGCAGGCTGCGAATGCCGAAGCGGGCGACGATGTCCTGCTCGATGTCGCAGTTGACCTTGGCCAGCAGCAACTCGCCCTGATAGCTCTCGGCAATGCCTTGCAACATCGGCATCAACGCCTTGCACGGCGCACACCATTCGGCCCAGAAATCCACCAGCACCGGTTTGTTGAAGGAGGCTTCGATCACCGACTGGTCGAAATCGGCAGTCGTGGCGTCGAAGATGTACGGCGTTTGCTGACTCATGGGGGATCTCGTCGAAGAAGCTTGGAATGGGGCAACTATACGGCTTGGTGGGGGGTGGCCGGAAGCGGGGCGGGTTCGAGAGCTGTGTTGCATGGGCGGACGCCTTCGCGAGCAGGCTCGCTCCCACAGGGGATTTATGAACGACACAGATCCAGTGTGGGAGCGGGCTTGCCCGCGAAGCTTTTAGCTAGCGCCGTGCATGGTAGAGGCTGACATGTCTGAATTCCTCAGGCTCGGCCAGATCCGGCAAGGTCATCGCTTCGAGCATTTCAATTCGCTCATACAACGGATGACGAAAATCCCGCACCCGTGAATCCGCCACCAGCGCCTCGCGTCCGCGACTGAGAAACGCGTCGAGCAGCGGCAAGTTCGCCCGGTCGTACAACACGTCGGCAACCAGAATCAGATCGAAGCGATCGGCCTCGGCAAAGAAATCCGTCGAATAGCTCATCTGCACATCGTTGAGCTCGGCGTTCGCCTTGCACGCGGCGATCGCCAGCGGATCGAGATCGCAGGCCACCACTTCCACCGCTCCGGCCTTGACCGCCGCGATGCCGGCGATCCCGGAACCAGCACCGAAATCCAGCACGCGCTTGCCGCGCACCCAGTCGGGAAACTGCGCCAGATAACGCGCCACGGCCAAGCCGCTGGCCCAGCAAAAACTCCAATAGGGCGGTTCATGCAGGATGCGCTGGGTTTCTTCCTGGCTGAATTCGCGGGCCATGTTGTCGCCGTCGATCAACCACAGCTGCAAATCAGTGCCGGGCAACGCACAGGCTTTCAGTCTGGCGTCGCCGAGCAATTCCCCCAAGGCCTGTTGCAGGTCGGGCGGTGCTGTCATGGCGCTTTGACGAATTGCAGCTGGCCCAACGCCTGAGTGGTCGGTTGAGTGATGGTCTGCGACGGTAGATGCAGGATCAGTTGCCCGGACTGGCTGGCGCGACCGCGCAACTCAACCCGTGCGCCGGCCGGAAATGCCTCGGGGTTGAAGCGCAGGTGAAACGGCAGGACCTGGTTGTTGCCGATCAGGCTGGAACTGGCGAGCAATTGTTGCGGGCGATCCTTTTCGTCGATCACCAGCAGCGCCAGTTCGACTTCGGCGCCGGCCGGCACGCCTTGCAGGGTGCCGCTCAGTTCGCGCTGATGCGCGGGCAGCGGGCCGAGTTCGGCGGCCTCTTTGGCTTTTTTCTGCGCCTGCTGCGGGGCGGGGCCCGGGGTTGGCGGTTGCGGCTTGGGTGCGTCGCTGCCACAGGCCACCAGCAGGCTGAAAAGACTGAGCAGAACGAGCGGACGTAACGGCATTGGAGGCTCCGGCAGAATGAATTCCATGGATCAGACGATCATGCCGTTCTGTATACCGCAAAGCCTATGGCTTGTCTTGCCACGGGGATGCGCTACCATGGCCCTCCCATTTTTTGTTGCCAGCCACCATGCACTGTCCCTTCTGCGGTGCCAACGACACCAAGGTCATCGACTCGCGTCTGGTCGCCGAGGGCGAACAGGTGCGCCGCCGGCGTGAATGCCTGGCCTGCGGCGAACGTTTCACGACGTTCGAGACGGCCGAACTGGTGTTGCCGCGCCTGATCAAAACCGACGGCAGCCGCCAACCGTTTGACGAAGAAAAACTCCGCGCCGGCATGCAACGCGCGCTGGAGAAACGTCCGGTCAGCGTCGAGCGCCTCGAATCCTCTCTGGTTCACATCAAGCACAAGCTGCGCGCCACCGGCGAACGCGAGGTCAAGTCCCTCGTGGTCGGCGAACTGGTGATGGCCGAGCTGCAAAAGCTTGATGAAGTCGCCTACATCCGCTTCGCTTCGGTGTACAAACGCTTCCAGGACCTCAATGAATTCCGCGAAGAGATCGACCGCCTCGCCCGCGAACCGGTGAAAGAATGACCACTGCCGCCGAGCAGGCGATCCTCGACGCCCACTTCATGGCTCGTGCGCTGGAACTGGCGCGCAAGGGCCACTACACCACCCATCCCAATCCGCGAGTCGGTTGCGTGGTGGTGCGTGACGGCCAGATTGTCGGCGAAGGCTGGCATGAGCGCGCCGGCGAACCCCATGCCGAAGTCTACGCCCTGCGCGCCGCCGGCGAGCAGGCCCGGGGCGCCACGGCGTACGTGACCCTCGAGCCTTGCAGCCATCACGGGCGCACGCCGCCGTGCGCCGACGCCTTGGTGACCGCTGGCGTTGCCCGGGTCGTGGCGGCGATGCGTGATCCCAATCCGCAAGTCGCCGGGCGCGGTTTGCAGCGCCTGGCTGATGCCGGTATCGCCACTGAAAGTGGTGTGCTGGAGGCTGAGGCACGCAAGCTCAATCAAGGTTTTCTGAAGCGCATGGAGCATGGCTTGCCATTCGTGCGGGTCAAATTGGCCATGAGCCTCGACGGTCGCACAGCGATGGAAAGCGGCGAGAGCCAGTGGATTACCGGCCCGGCGGCGCGTTCTGCGGTACAGCGTTTGCGCGCTGAGGCGGCGGTGGTACTGACTGGCGCCGACACGGTGCTGGCCGATGGTGCACGCTTGACCGTACGTCCTGACGAGTTGGGCTTGAACGCCGAGCAAACCGCGCTGGCCATGAGTCGCCCGCCCTTGCGCGTGTTGATCGATGGCCGCCTGCGGGTGCCGCTGGATGCACCGTTTTTCAAGGCCGGGCCGGCGCTGGTCGCCACCTGTGTCGCGGTCGAAGAGCAATACGCCAATGGCCCGGAATGCCTGATCGTGCCGGGTGACGACGGCCAGGTCGATCTGCATCAATTACTCATCGAACTGGCTCATCGTGGCACCAACGAGGTGCTGATCGAGGCAGGCCCGCGTCTGGCCGGAGCCTTTGCGCAACTGGGGCTGGTCGACGAATTCGTGATCTTCATTGCCGGCAAGTTTCTCGGCTCCACGGCGCGTCCGCTGCTCGACTGGCCGCTGGCGCAGATGAAAGATGCGCCGGAACTGAAAATCACTGAAATCCGCGCGGTGGGCGATGACTGGCGAGTCACTGCGATCCCTGTCCCTGCAGCCCGCGTATAATTCCCGGCCATCGCGTTAGCGCTGGCCTCGTTCTCAAGGAGAACCGCATGTTCACCGGCATCATCGAATCCATCGGCAGTATCCGCGCACTGACCCCCAAGGGTGGTGATGTGCGGGTTCACGTCGCAACCGGCAAGCTCGACCTGAGCGACGTCAAACTCGGCGACAGCATCGCGGTCAACGGCGTTTGCCTGACCGCCGTCGAATTGCCGGGCGACGGCTTTGCCGCCGACGTCAGCCGCGAAACCCTTGATTGCACCGCCATGAATGACCTGAAAAGCGGCAGCCCGGTCAATCTGGAAAAAGCCCTGACCCCGACCACTCGCCTCGGCGGGCATCTGGTCAGCGGTCATGTCGATGGTGTCGGCGAAGTGGTATCGCGCAGCGACAATGCCCGCGCCGTGGAATTTCGCATCCGTGCGCCGAAAGAGCTGGCCAAGTACATCGCCCACAAGGGCTCGATCACCGTCGACGGCACCAGCCTGACCGTGAACGAAGTCGATGGCGCCGAATTCATGCTGACGATCATTCCGCATACCCTCAGCGAAACCATCATGGCTGCGTACAAGCCGGGCCGCCGGGTGAATCTGGAAGTCGATCTGCTGGCGCGTTATCTGGAACGTCTGCTGCTGGGTGACAAGGCCGCCGAGAAGACTGCCGGCAGCACGATCACCGAAAGCTTTCTGGCCCAAAACGGCTACCTCAAATAATTCAAAAGAAGGGGGTGCCTTGTGGCGCTCAATAGCATCGAAGAACTGGTTGAAGACATCCGCCAAGGCAAGATGGTCATCCTCATGGATGACGAAGACCGCGAGAACGAAGGCGACCTGATCATGGCCGCCGAATGCTGCCAGGCCGAACACATCAACTTCATGGCCAAGCACGCCCGTGGCCTGATCTGCATGCCGATGAGCCGCGAGCGCTGCGAGCTGTTGAAGCTGCCGCTGATGGCGCCGCGCAACGGTTCCGGTTTCGGCACCAAGTTCACCGTTTCGATCGAAGCCGCCGAAGGCGTGACCACCGGCATCTCCGCCGCCGATCGCGCGCGCACTGTACAAGCGGCGGCTGCCAGGGACGCCAAGGCTGAAGACATCGTTAGCCCGGGCCACATTTTCCCGCTGATGGCCCAGGCCGGCGGTACGCTCGCTCGCGCCGGCCACACCGAAGCCGCTTGCGATCTGGCGCGCATGGCCGGTTTCGAGCCGAGCGGGGTGATCTGCGAAGTGATGAACGACGACGGCACCATGTCCCGTCGCGCTGAACTCGAAGCTTTTGCCGCTGAACACAACATCAAGATCGGCACCATCGCCGACCTGATTCACTACCGGATGATCCACGAACGTACCGTTCAGCGGATTGCCGAGCAGCCGCTGGATAGCGAACTGGGCCAATTCAACCTGGTGACCTATCGTGATTCGGTGGAAGGCGACGTGCACATGGCCCTGACGCTGGGCACTGTCTGCGCCGAAGAGCCGACTCTGGTCCGGGTACATAACATGGACCCGCTGCGCGACCTGCTGATGGTCAAGCAACCGGGCCGCTGGAGCCTGCGCGCCGCCATGGCTGCGGTCGCCGAGGCTGGCAGCGGTGTGGTGCTGCTGCTCGGTCACCCGCTTGATGGTGACGTGCTGCTGGCGCATATCCGTGAAACCGGTGAGCAGGCAGCGCCGAAAAAACCGACCACCTACAGCATTGTCGGGGCCGGCTCGCAGATCCTGCGTGACCTGGGCGTGCGCAAAATGCGCTTGATGTCGGCACCGATGAAGTTCAATGCGATATCCGGTTTCGATCTGGAAGTTGTAGAATACGTGCCCTCCGAATAATGACCGGCTGTTTCCGGACTCCAATTCGCGGCAAATAATCACTGAGGGACGCGTAGCAGACGCGTCCCGGCTCTTTAAGAGAACTGACGAATGACCCTGAAGACCATCGAAGGTACCTTCATCGCCCCTAAAGGCCGCTACGCTCTGGTAGTGGGCCGTTTCAACAGCTTCGTGGTTGAAAGCCTGGTCAGCGGTGCCGTTGATGCCCTGGTTCGCCACGGCGTGAGCGAAAGCGACATCACCATCATCCGCGCACCCGGCGCCTTCGAAATCCCGCTGGTTGCGCAGAAAGTCGCCCAGAAAGGCGAGTTCGCAGCCATCATCGCCCTTGGCGCGGTCATTCGTGGCGGTACTCCGCACTTCGAATACGTGGCTGGCGAGTGCACCAAAGGCCTGGCCCAGGTCTCCATGGAATTCGGCGTACCGGTCGCGTTCGGCGTGCTGACCGTCGACTCTATCGAGCAAGCCATCGAACGTTCCGGCACCAAGGCCGGTAACAAAGGTGCCGAAGCTGCCCTGTCCGCTCTGGAAATGGTCAGCCTGCTGGCGCAGTTGGAGGCCAAGTGATTAGCGACGAAAGCGATCGTTTCAACCCGCGCGATCCGAAACCTGCGGATGCCGGCAAGCCGTCGAAGAGCGTCAAGCGTCGCGAAGCCCGTCAGCTCGCGACTCAGGCGCTGTACCAGTGGCACATGGCCAAGCAATCGCTGAACGAGATCGAAGCGCAGTTTCGCGTTGATAACGATTTCACCGATGTCGACGGTGCCTACTTCCGTGAAATCCTTCACGGGGTTCCGCAGTTCAAGACCGAAATCGACACTGCCCTGACGCCTTGCCTGGACCTGACGATCGAAGAGCTGGACCCGGTTGAACTGGCGGTTCTGCGCCTGTCAACCTGGGAGCTGCTCAAGCGCGTCGACGTGCCTTACCGCGTTGTGATCAACGAAGGTATCGAGCTGGCCAAAGTGTTCGGTTCGACCGACGGCCACAAGTTCGTCAACGGCGTGCTCGACAAGCTGGCCCCGCGCCTGCGTGAAGCTGAAGTGAAGGCGTTCAAGCGCTGATCGGCGCTTGAATACTTTTTCTCGGCCATGGGCGAGTTTGAGCTGATCCGCAATTTCTTCGCCGCCGCGCCTTGTGCGCAGGGCGGCGAAGGCGTTGCTCTGGGGATCGGCGACGACTGCGCCTTGCTGGCGGTTCCCGTTGGGGAACAGCTGGCGGTTTCTACCGATACGCTGGTGGCCGGTGTGCATTTCGCCGACCCCTGCGATCCGTTTCTGCTCGGTCAGCGCTCGCTGGCCGTCGCGGTCAGTGACTTGGCCGCCATGGGCGCCGCGCCCGTTGCCTTTACCCTTGCCTTGACCTTGCCGACGGTAACTGCCGATTGGCTGCAAGCCTATGCCCGTGGTTTGAACCGCATGGCGCAAAGCTGCGGCGTCGCGCTGGTCGGTGGCGACACCACGCGCGGGCCGTTGAGCCTGACGGTCACCGTGTTCGGCCGCGTACCCGCTGGCCAGGCCTTGACCCGCAGCGGCGCGCAGCCCGGTGATCTGCTTTGCGTCGGCGGCGAACTGGGCAATGCCGCCGGCGCCTTGCCGCTGGTACTGGCCCAACGTGATGCCGAAGCGCATATCGCCCAGCCGCTGCTCGATCATTACTGGTCGCCACAGCCGCAACTGGCCCTCGGTCAGGCCTTGCGGGGCAAAGCCACAGCGGCGCTGGACATCTCTGACGGCCTGCTCGCCGACTGCGGTCATATCGCGCTGGCGTCGAAGGTGCGACTTGAGATTGAACGCGAGCGTGTACCGTTGTCGGATGCTTTAGTCGCGTTTCTCGGTCAGCGCGGTGCCGAGCGTGCGGCATTGAGCGGTGGTGATGATTACGTACTGGCCTTCACCTTGCCGTCCGCCGGGTTGCCGGCACTGCTGGCCGACGGCTGGCCGATCCATGTGATCGGGCGCGTGGCGTCTGGCCAGGGCGTGGTACTGCTGGACCGCGACGGGCGCGACATCACTCCGCAGATTCGCGGCTACCAACATTTTCAGGAGACACCGTGACAGATCACCCGAAACAGGTCCCTGCCGAATTCGTGCCTCCGTCGGTCTGGCGCAATCCTTGGCATTTCCTCGCGTTCGGCTTCGGCTCCGGCACCCTGCCCAAGGCGCCGGGCACGTGGGGCTCGCTGGTGGCGCTGCCGTTCATTCCGTTGTGGCAGATGCTGCCCGACTGGGGCTACTGGCTGATGCTCGGCATCACCATGCTGTTCGGCTTCTGGCTGTGCGGCAAAGTCGCTGACGATTTGCGTGTGCACGACCACGAAGGCATTGTCTGGGACGAAATGGTCGGCATGTGGATCACCCTGTGGCTGGTGCCGGAAGGCTGGTACTGGTTGCTCGCGGGTTTTCTGGTATTCCGCTTCTTCGATATTCTCAAGCCGTGGCCGATCCGCTGGATCGACAAGCACGTGCATGGCGGCGTCGGCATCATGCTCGACGACGTGCTGGCCGGTGTGTTCGCCTGGCTGGCGATGCAAGGGCTGGTCTGGGTATTCGCCTGATTCGACTCACGTGAGGAAACACGCAATGCTGCGACGCGGGTTGGCCCTGCTGCTTCTGGCTCTGCTGGGCACGTTCGCCCAGGCGCAGGCCGCCGCGCCTGTGCCTGCGGTCATCCATCTGGCCAGCGAAGACTGGGAGGACTACACCGCTGCCGACGGCCATGGTCTGGCTTGGGACGTGTTACGCAAAGTGTACGAACCGGCCGGTGTGAAGCTGGATATCCGCACGGTGCCGTACACCCGTTCTATCGGCCTGGTGCAGTTGAAGGAAGTCGACGCATTGGTCGGCTCCTACCGCGACGAGGCCGAGCAGGTGCTGTACCCGAAGTGGAATTTCGATTCCGATCACGTCTACGCGCTCGGCCTGGCCAGCAGCCTGCCGCCGACCCAGGCGACTTTGGGCAAATATCGTCTGGCCTGGGTGCGCGGCTACCGCTACGACAACTACCTGCCGAATATCAAACGTTTCAACCAGATCGAACGGCGCACCGGTATTTTGTTGATGCTCAAACAGGGGCGCGCGGACTATTACATCGACGCGCTGACCGAAATTCAGGCCGTCATGCGCGACGCAGCGGATCCTGCGCAGTACCGTTATACGCATCTGGCCGAATTGCCGCTGTTTCTCGGTTTCGCCGATACCCCACAGGCTCGGGCGTTGATGGCGCTGTATGACCGGCGCATGGCCGAACTGGTGCAGAGCGGAGAGTTGAAACCGATCTTCGAGAAGTGGCAGCAGCCGTATCCGTTTGACGCTAACTGAAGCCCAACACAAATCCCCTGTAGGAGTGAGCCTGCTCGCGATAGCGGACTGACATTTAACAATGATGTCGCCTGATCAACCGCTATCGCGAGCAGGCTCACTCCTACAAGGGACCGATGCAGGGCAGTCTGTCATCAAACTTTTTGATGGTTATGCCCGATAATTCAGCCTAAGCGTCTACAGGAACCTGCTGTTACAATGCCGGCCTGCGAATTTTCAGTCTTCTAGATCAGGAGCACATCGGTGCCTGTCGTCTTCGTCGCCGCTTCCAAGCTGCCAACGCCTTTTGCGCAATTCACCATGCACGGCTTTCTCGATGAGAGCACCGGGCGTGAGCACGTCGTGCTCAGCCTCGGTGAAATTGCCGACGGCGCCCCGGTACTCGGTCGCCTGCATTCCGAATGCCTGACCGGTGATGCCTTGTTCAGCCAGCGCTGCGACTGCGGCTCGCAACTGGAAGCCGCGTTGCAGGCGATTGCCCGCGAAGGCCGTGGCGTGCTGCTGTATCTGCGTCAGGAAGGGCGCGGCATCGGTCTGCTGAACAAGATCCGCGCCTACGAATTGCAAGACGGCGGCGCCGACACCGTGGAAGCCAACGAACGCCTGGGCTTCGCCGCCGATCAGCGCGACTACGCCATGTGCCTGCCGATGCTTGAGCATCTGGGCGTGAAATCCCTGCGCTTGATGACCAACAACCCGCGCAAGGTCAAAGCGCTGACCGACATGGGCATCGTCGTCGCCGAGCGCGTGCCGCTGCACACCGGGCACAATCCGCACAACAAACTCTACCTGGCGACCAAGGCCAGCAAGCTCGACCACATGATGGGCAACGAACATCAGGGCGAGGTCGACCGCGCGTGACCCGCGGCCAGGTACGGCGGCGGTTGGCGGTGGCCTGGTGGCAATACCTGGCGCTGGCCCTGTTGCCGCTGTTCGTGCTCAACGCGTTGTTTGGCGAAGGCCAAGGCCTGCTGCCAGTGCTGGCGATGCCCTTGTTCATCGCCGGCGTCGCCTCGATGTTTGTCAGCCTGAAGTATTTCTCACGTTACAAACATGCACTGATTGCCACGCAAAAAGCCCTCGATACCGCCGATGAACCCGCTGCCTGGATCGCCCTTGCGGCGCGTCGGCGTGCGGCGTTGCTGGTGGCGTCTTTGCCGGCATGGATTGGCGCACTGGCGGTATTTGTCGGCCTCGAAGCCGTGCCGTTGATGCTGCTGGCGCTGTCCACCGCCGTGCTGTTCTACCTCTACCGTATTCCGCGTCAACTCGGTTGATGCCTCGCCTGTGGCTGGCGCTTCTGCTGCTTGCCCTGAGCGGCCCGGTGCTGGCCGCATTGCGGGTGGTCAGCCTAGCCCCGTCGCTGTCTGAAATCGTCGTTGAGCTGGATTCCGCCGACCTGCTGGTCGGCGTGCTGGATGCCGGCGAGCGGCCGGCGGCGATTGCCGATGTTCCATCAGTGGGCCGCTATGGCCAGCTCGATATGGAGCGCTTGCTTAGCCTGAAACCGGATTTGTTGTTGCTCTGGCCCGGCAGTGTTGGCGCGGGGCAGCGTGATCAGCTCAAGCACCTGAACATTCCCACCTTCGTCGCCGAGCCGCACACCTTGACGCAACTCGCCGCGCAGATCGAAGCCATTGCCGAACAGCTCGGGCGTCCTGAACGTGGGGCGGAACGAGCAGCGCAATTGCGTGAACAACTGGATGACCTGCGTCAGCGTTATCGTCGTGATGTGCCGCTGCGGGTGTTCTATCAGGTCTGGGACAAGCCGCTGTATACCGTTGGTGGCGGGCAGATCATCAGCGATGCGCTTGAGGTGTGCGGTGCGCGCAATGTGTTTGCCGACCTGAATCTGCCAGCGCCGCAGGTGAGTATCGAGGCAGTATTGCAGCGTGATCCCGAAGTGATTGTCGCCGGTGATCAGGCCCAGCTAGGGGCGTGGAAGGCCTGGCCGCAGGTGGCAGCAGTCAAGCAGGGGCGGTTGTTGCTGGCCACTGACAAAGGCCTTGAGCGACCGAGCGGGCAGATGATCAGCGCCACCGCCAAACTATGCCAATTGATCGCGCCGGATCGGTAGACCGCATCGCCTGTATTCTCGAGCAGGCTCGCTCCCACACTGGATTTGCGGTGAAAACAAAAGCTGTGTCCGCACTCAGTCTATTGTGGGAGCGAGCCTGCTCGCGAAGAGGCCTGCCAACCAACACAAATCTCAGTTCAGAGTTCAGGGGTCCACGTCACCCCAAACATCCACGCCCGACCTTCCTCGCGATAGCCATACTGCGCGCCGTCATAGCTGTAGTTCGCCCGGCTGTAACCCTTGTCCAGCAGGTTATCCACCTTCAGATCCAGCTTGATCTCACGGTTCAGCGCCCAACTGCTGCGCAGCCCGAGCGTGCCGTAGCCGCCCAGCGACTGGGTGTTGTTCAAGTCATCGTAACTGCCGCTGACTAACTGCCAACTGGCGCCGAGTCCCAATCGATCGAATTGCCGATCCACATCCCAAGTGGCCGTGCGCCGCGCCCGTCGCGCCAAGGTATGCCCGGTATCGCGATCACGGGGATCGATGATTGCTACGCCAAGATTGCTCTGCCAGCCAAACAGCTCCTGCTTCAACGCTGCTTCAAAACCGTTGATGCGCGCTGACGCAACGTTCTGCGGGCGGGAGTTGCTGCCGAAGATGATCGCGTCTTCCAGGTCGGTGCGGTAAATCGAGGCTTCCAGCCGCGCGCTGTCGCTCAACTGGCTGCGCCATTGCAGTTCGTAGCTTTTCGAAGTTTCCGGTTTCAGGTCGCGATTGCTGAAATCCGGGTAGTACAGGTCGTTGAAGGTCGGCGCGCGGAAACCTTCGCTGTAGCTCAGCAGCACGTCGTTGTCCGGGTTCAGCGGCAGGGTGAAAGTGCCGCTCCAGGTGTTCTGGCTGCCGAACTGCTGGTTGTCGTCGTGGCGCAGGCCGATCTCGGTAGAGAAGCTGTCGGCCTGGTAGCGATGCTGGATGAACGCGGCGCGATTCCAGCGGCTGTCCTCGTCAAACGCAGTGCTGCTGTTGACCCGGTCTTCGTACCAGTCGCCGCCCAGGATCAGGCTGTTGCGCGCGTCCAGCGTCAGGTCGTTCTGCCAGTTCACCGAGTCGCGATAAGTGTTGAACACCGTTCGCTCGTCGCTGAGCTTGTCGAAGGTCTTTTCGCGGTTTTCGCTGTGGCCGAATTCAATGCGGGTTTTCCAGGTTTCGTTGACCCGCGCATCGACATAACTGCTGATGCTGCTGACATTGAAATCACTGTATGGCTGCTGTTGCACCGACTCGAACGTGGCCATGTCGAAGCGGCCGAACGGATTGTCGAATTCGCTCCTGCCACGGTTATCCAGCAGATTGGCGCCGACTTCGACGTCATCGGTCAGCGCGTGGCTGAGGCTCAGGCTCAGGGATTTGTTGCGGTAGGCGTCATGGTCGCTGTCGCTTGGATACGACTCGTGGGTACGGTCGATTCCGGCCGTTTCGTCGAGGCTGGCGCCGAGGTTGAAGCGGGTTTTCTCGTCGCCGCCGGACAAGCCGAGGCTGCGTTCCCATGTCTGCTGACTGCCAAAGCCCAGATGCAGGCGTGGCTGCAAGCCTTGCTCGGTGCCGCGCCGGGTGAAGATCTGGATCACCCCGCCAATCGCGTCGCTGCCGTAAATCACCGAGCGCGAACCGCGCAGCACTTCGATGCGCTCGATCTGCTCGATGTTCAGATGTTGCAGGTTGCTGTCGCCGGAAGTCGAGTTGCCGATGCGCTGGCCATCGACCAGCACCAGGCTCTGCGCCGATTGTGTGCCGCGAATGTAGATCCCCGGCAGACTGCCGCGCCCGCCGGTCTGCGCCACTTGCACGCCGGGCACGCGCCGCAGCAGATCGGGCACGTCGCTGGGTTGCAGGCGATCAATGTCTTCGCGGGTGAACACGGTGTTGGCGGCGCTGCTGTCGTTGCGCGCTTCGACCTGACGATTGGCGCTGATCAGCGTGTCCGGCAGCTTCAGCGCCTGATCGCGTTCGAAGGTGTCGGCGAGGGCGCTGGCGGTTGGCAGCAGGAGGAAGGGCAGGGCGAGGCGGAGGTTCATCGGTGGTCCGTTAGAAATTGCAGATGTACACATGTTTTATGCTTCCACAAAACACTGTGGGAGCGGGCTTGCCCGCGAAGAGGCCGGTACATTCAACATCGAGGTTGAATGTGCCGAAGCCTTCGCGGGCAAGCCAGCTCCCACAGGTATTGTGTGTTCAGCGAGTTAGCGGGCGAGCAATGCCAGGCGCTGGCGAATCGACGCTTCGATTCCGGCCTCATCGAGCCCGCATTCGGCGAGCATCTGCGCCGGTTTCGCATGCTCGACATAAATATCCGGCAAGCCCAGATGCAGCATCGACTTGAGGATGTTCTCGCGGGCGAGGAATTCGCTGACCGCGCCGCCGGCGCCGCCCATGATTGCGTTCTCTTCGATGGTCACCAGCAGCTCGTGGCTACCGGCGATCTCGCGCACCAGCGCTTCATCCAGCGGTTTGACGAACCGCATGTCGACCACGGTGGCGTTGAGTTTCTCGGCGACTTTCAAGGCTTCGCTCAGTTGCACGCCGAACACCAGCATGGCGACCTTGCTGCCCTGACGACGAACGATGCCCTTGCCGATTTCGATCGCTTCGAGATCTTTTTCGATGACTGCATTCGGCCCGCTGCCACGCGGGTAACGCACCGCCGCCGGGCCGTTGTAGAGGTGGCCGGTGGTGAGCATCTTGCGCAGTTCGTTTTCATCGCTCGGGGTCATGATGACCATCCCCGGGATGCAGCGCAGGTACGACAGGTCGTAGCTGCCAGCGTGGGTCGGGCCGTCTTCGCCGACCAGACCGGCACGGTCGATGGCGAACAGCACGTCGAGGTTCTGCACCGCGACATCGTGCACCAACTGGTCGTAACCGCGTTGCAGGAACGTCGAGTAGATTGCCACCACCGGTTTCGCGCCTTCGCAGGCCATGCCGGCGGCGAACGTCACCGCGTGCTGCTCGGCAATCGCCACGTCGAAATAGCGCTCGGGGAAACGCTCGCTGAACGCCACCAGATCCGAGCCTTCCTTCATCGCCGGGGTGATCCCGACCAGCCGCGCGTCAGTCGCGGCCATGTCGCACAGCCACTCGCCGAACACTGCCGAATACTTCGGCCCGCTGGCGACTTTCGGCGCAGCGGCCGGGGCGTCCAGAGGTTCGAGTTTGGTGATGGCGTGATAACCGATCGGGTCGACTTCCGCCGGGGCGAAGCCTTTGCCTTTCTTGGTGACGATGTGCAGGAACTGCGGGCCTTTGAGATCGCGCATGTTGCGCAGCGTGGCGATCAGGGTCGGTAGGTCGTGGCCGTCGATCGGGCCGATGTAGTTCCAGCCCAGTTCTTCGAACAGGGTGCCGGGGACCAGCATGCCCTTGGCATATTCTTCGGTGCGACGGGCGATTTCCCAGGCGCCGGGCAGGCGCGAAAGGACTTTCTTGCTGCCCTCGCGCATGCTCGCGTAGGTGCGGCTGGACAGGATCTTCGCCAGATAATTCGACAACCCGCCGACGTTGCGCGAGATCGACATATCGTTGTCGTTGAGGATCACCAGCATGTTGGCGTTGACTTCCGGCGCATGGTTGAGCGCCTCGAAAGCCATGCCGGCGGTCAACGCGCCGTCGCCGATCACGGCGATGGCTTTGCGATCGCTATCCTGCAGGCGGGCGGCAATGGCCATGCCCAGCGCGGCACTGATCGAGGTGCTGGAGTGGCCGACGCCAAAGGTGTCGTACTCGCTCTCGGAGCGGCGCGGGAAGGCGGCAATGCCGTCCTTCTGACGCAGGCTGGCCATGCGCTCGCGGCGACCGGTGAGGATCTTGTGCGGATACGCCTGATGCCCGACGTCCCACAGCAGACGGTCGTCCGGGGTGTCAAAGACGTAATGCAACGCGATGGTCAGCTCGATCACGCCCAGGCCGGCACCGAAATGCCCACCGGTCTGGCCGACCGTGTAGAGCAATTCCAGGCGCAACTCATCGGCCAGGGTTTCCAGCTCGGCTTCGCCTAACCGGCGCAGGCCGTCCGGCGTGTTCGCACGGTCGAGCAGGGGCGTGGTCGGGCGCTTGCGGGGAATCTCATGAAACGTCGTGGGCATCAGGCGAATCGTTATAGGTATAAAAGATGCGGCAGTTTACCTGATGCATCGGCCCCTGCCCACGCGTTGGTCTTTTTTGGCCGATACGCCGTCAGTTGCGCCGCTCGACGATATACCGGGCCAGCTCCCGCAACGGCTCGGCGGCCGCGTCAAACGGTCGCAGCGCCTGCAAGGCCTGATCGCGCAGTTCCAGAGCGTAGGCCTTGGCGGCGTCGAGGCCGAGCAGGGCCGGGTAGGTCGGCTTGTCGCGGGCAATGTCGGCGCCCTGGCGTTTGCCGAGGGTGGCGGTATCGCTTTCCACGTCGAGGATGTCGTCCTGCACCTGAAAGGCCAGACCGATGGCCTGTGCATAAGTCTGCAGGGCCTGTAGCTGATCGGGTTGGGCGTGGCCGCTGGCCAGGGCGCCGAGCCTGACGCTGACTTCAATAAGCGCGCCGGTCTTGTGCCGGTGCATTTGTTCGAGAGCTGTTTGATCGAGCTTGACACCGACCGAGCCGAGGTCGATGGCCTGGCCACCGACCATGCCGGCCGGGCCGGCTGCATGGGCCAGCGCCGTGACCATCTGCAGACGGATTTCGCTGCTGCAATCGCTCAGACGCGGGTCGAGCAGCGCGCTGAAGGCCAGGCTCTGCAAGCCGTCACCGGCGAGGATCGCGCAGGCTTCGTCGAATTTCTTGTGGGTCGTCGGCTGGCCGCGACGCAGATCGTCGTCGTCCATCGCTGGCAAATCGTCATGCACCAGCGAATAGGCGTGGATCAATTCGACCGCACACGCAGCGCCACTGGCCTGTTCAGCCTGGCCACCGAGGGCTTCGCACGCGGCGTACGCCAGCAATGGGCGCACGCGTTTGCCGCCGTTCATCACGCTGTAGCGCATCGCTTCGTAGAGCCGCGCCAGTTCCGGCAGCGGCGCGTTGAACAGCGTCTCCAGCGCCGCGTTGACCCGGGCCTGACTGCTCGCCGAATACGCCGCGATCATTCTGGCTCATCCGCGTCGAAGGGTTCCTCGGCGAGCTCGCCATCGCGCTCCAGCAGCACCTGCACTTTCTGCTCGGCCTGGGCCAGCGCCGCCTGGCAGTCACGGGTCAGACCGATGCCCTGCTCGAAAGCGGTCAGCGAGTCTTCCAGCGACAATTCACCGTTCTCCAGACGCTCGACCAGTGTTTGCAGGTCGGCGAGGGATTGTTCGAAATCCAGTGCAGCTTTTTTGCGGGCCATGGCGGCAATTTCCGGTAGACGTTAAACCGGCGCGACACTAGCAGATAGGGGGGGTATGGGCAAATGAGACGCCCCACCCAAAGCCGCGCACATGACCCCGTGGCGAGGGGATTTATCCCCGCTGGGTTGCGTAGCAACCCTAAAACCAGACAACCGATACTCTCAGGAAAATCGAAGTCGCCGGTTTTACGACTGCTGCGCAGCCGAGCTGGGATAAATCCCCTTGTCACAAAGTTAATGAGAAGTTTCGGGGCTGAGGCTTATTCGGCTCATTTTATGAGCCGAATAACTTCGCTATTCGGCTCACACCCTCTCGAAAGCGCGATTCCTACAGCAATCACACATGTATCCGATTGTTAAAAAACTGCCGAATCGCTAATCTTCGCCGCTTCTACGGCCCCGACAGTTGCGGGGCACTCAGACGAAACGCAGTTCACCGCTGTGAAGTACCGAGGATCGGGTGCGAGGTTTCGTTCAAGGCATGGCAGGAGGCGTCACATGCGTTCACATCTTTTGCTGCTGATCGGCCTCGCCTGCGCGCCTGCGCTGTGGGCGGCGCCGACTGCGCAGTTGTTTGAGCCGGTCGGCGGCTGGCGTTATCACGGTTTGCTCGATCGTTCGGAAAATCCGCAGGTCGCCTACCCGACGCCGCCGATCGATCGCGGCATCCAGCGCAATCGCACGATGATCCAGGGCCAGCTCAAGGCTCTGGGGCACATGCGCCCGCCGCACAGCCTCGCCGTCAACGGCAATCCATTGAATCTGTACACCGATGATCAGGGGCGCTTCGCCCGGCCTTACGCGTTCGGCGCCGGCTCCAACAGCGTTGAAGTGATCAGTGCCGAAGGCCAGTCGCTCAAGCGCGTGCAATTTTATGAAGCAAATAATCTGCGCACGCCGGCGAAGATTCGTCTTGTCTTGGGATGGGACGACCCGAAAGCCGAACTGGATCTGCATATTGTCACCCCCGACGGTCAGCATGCGTTCTGGGCGCGGCCGGCGCTGAGCAATGGCGGCGGCCTCGACCCGGATGGCGTCGACGGCCCCGGCCCGGAAATGTTTACCATGACCGCGCCGCTGCACGGCACGTATCTGGTCTACGTCAACTATTGGGGCAACTACGGCGATGGTGGCTATAACTTCGAGGAGACCAGCAATCAGAACGAGGTGATCACCTCGCAGATCACCCTGGTGCTCAACGAAAACACCGTCGACGAAAAACGCGAAACCTTCATCGTGCCCCTGCGGGCGATCGGTGATCTGTTGCTGGTCAAGACTTTCAACTATTAAGCATCCCGCCACGGATGAACTCGGATGTTGTGAACATGAGCGATAACACTGTGACTCCAACTGCCGCGACACCGGCGGCCAAACCTTCGCGGCGCTGGCCGCTGGTCGTGCTCGGCCTGTGCCTGGTGGCCGGTGTGGCGGGCGGTTTCGGCTGGCTGCTGCTCAAGCCCAAAGCGCCGCCGGCGACACTTGCCAGTGACAAGCTCGGCCTCGGCCGTCCGGACGCCTTGCTCGAAACCCGCTCGCTGAGTCAGTTGCCCAAGGACCTGCTGACGGTGCCGTTCCTCAAGGCCACGCTCACCGAGGATTTCGTTTTCTATTACGAAACCCACGCCGACCGACTTGGCCTGATCGGCAGCCTGCGCCGGATCATCTACGAGCATGACCTGAAGTTGCAGGACAGCCTGATCGAACAGCTTTTTGATCAACCGGCCGATGTTGCGCTGTGGCGTGGTGCGGATGGTCGCTTGAAGGATTTCCTGCTGGTGATGGATCGCGGCGGGTTGGCCAAGCTGCTCGAGCCATTGGCGAAAGTGGCGCTGGATGACACCCAGCTCAGCGTCTTCGGCAATCTCAAGGTCGGCAGCGACGAAGTGCCGCTGTATCAACTCAGCTACAACGCCAGCAAATCGCTGCTGTTCGCGTCGCGCGGTGACAAGCTGGTGGTGCTGTCCAATCCAGCCAAGTACTACGACCCGGAGAGCGGCGTCTCGGAAGAATCCGGCCGCGTCTCAGCGCAAGCGCTGGCGGCGTTGCTCAACGGTGAAAAACTCTTTCCGGAAGCGTTCGGCCTGCCAGCGAAGAGCCCGGAAACCAAACAGCGCCTGTCGGTCAATTCCAGCGTGCTCGCCATGGGCTATCAGCGCTTCATCCCGAGTTTCGCCGGCCTGCGTTTCGACATGGACGACAAGGGCTGGCACAGCTATCTGGCCATGGATGAACTGGAAAAACAGCCGGACTTCGATTTCAAACCGGTCTGGCAGGCGATGCCGCTGGGGGCGAGCGCTTGCGTGACCCTGCCGGTGGCGGCCGAGCCGCAGAAACCGATATTGATGAAACTCGGTGCCGATGAAGCTGTTGCGCAAACGCTGACCGAACACGTCGCTGGCGCGGCCGGTCTGTGCTGGTACGCCGATTCGCGGCTGTACACGCCGTTGCTGGTTGCCAGTCTCAAAGACGAAGACAGCAGCAAGCTCGACGCTGATCTGGGCAAGTTGTTCGGTTCGATGGTCGGCGCGTTCGAAGCCAACGTCGCCGAAAACGTATTCCCAGTGATCGACAAGCAGGAAGGCCAAAGCCACGTCTGGCAGCGTCAGGTCAGTTCCAGTTTCGGCCCGTACGCGGCGAAGACCGCCGAGAACCCCGAGGCGATTTCCGGCAAGGCGTTCATCAAAGTCAGCCTTGCCCGTCACGGCTCGACGCTGCTGTTTTCCCTTGACGACAAACTCGTCGACAAAGCCCTCGGCACCCTCGACAAGCGCTTCCCGCCGATGGCCGACGTGCTGCCTAAAGACGTGCTGATGCCGATCTACTTCGGCCCGGACGCGATGGCGCAACTGATGCAGCGCGAAACCCTCGACAGCCTGCCGCAGGACATGGAGCCAGTGTTCTACAACGCTGCGCAAACCTACCTGATGCCGAAACTGCGCGCCCTCGGCGGCTACGGCAAATATGCCCTGACCCTGCCCGAAGGCAGCGAGCCCGACGGCCACTGGCAATGGTTGCCGCTGGAATGGAAGGCGCTGTGAACACACTGATCCGCAGCCTCGGCCTGCTCGCGTTGCTGCTGAGCGCAGGCGCCCGTGCCGTTGAAGCGCCAGCGCTCGACCCGGCGCAATCCCAAGTGTTTCGCGCCTGGTTTGTGCGTATTGCTCAAGAGCAATTGAGCCAGGGCCCGAGCCCGCGCTGGTATCAGCAGGACTGCGCGGGGCTGGTGCGCTTTGCCGCCAACGAAGCGCTGAAAGTCCATGACGACAAATGGCTGCGCAGCAATGGTCTGTCCAATCGTTATCTGCCGCCGGAACTGGCGCTGAGCGACGCACAACGCAAACTCGCGCAACAGTGGCAGCAGGGCGGCGGCAAGGCCGGGCCGTACGTCAACGCGATCAAACTGATTCAATTCAACAGCCATCTGGTCGGCCGCGATGTGTCGCAGGCGCGGCCCGGTGACCTGATGTTTTTCGATCAGGGCGACGACCAGCACCTGATGATCTGGATGGGCCGCTACATCGCCTATCACACCGGCACCACCACCCCCACTGACAACGGCATGCGTTCGGCAAGCCTGCAGCAACTCATGACATGGAAGGACACCCGATGGATACCCGACGCAGCCAACCCCAACTTCATCGGCGTCTATCGACTGAACTTTCTCTCCCAATGACCGGTGCCCGCATGTTGCGTATCTGTTCGCGAATTTCCTTGCTGTTGGCGTTGTTGCTACCGTTTACCTGCGTCAACGCCGAAGACTCGGTGGAACCGAGCAATTACACGCCGGTGGCCGGTGAGAGTTTCTTCCTGCTCGCCGACAGCAGTTTTGCCAGCGACGAGCCGGCGATGGTCCGCCTCGAAGCCCCGGGTCGTGACTACCGGCGTTTCCGCATGGAGCCGTACGGCGGCGCCGACATCCGCGTGTATCGCATCGACAAGCCGCTGGACTTTCTCAAGCGCCAGAAGAACCTGCACCGCGTCGTCAGTGACGGCCAGTTCAAGGGTGAAGGTTTGTCCAACACCCTCGCGTATCTGTGGGACAACTGGTATCGCAAATCCCGCCGGGTGATGCAGCGTGCGTTCTCTTACGAGTCGCGCAAGCAGGTCACCGAAGAAGTGCCGGAGCTGAAAATGGGCGAGGCCATGGCCGCGCCGACGCCGTACGACGCGCAGCCACAATTTGCCTTGATTCCGGGTTTGCCGGTGGTCAGCCAGTTTCGCTATCCGCTGTGGCAGGCCAAGCCGATCCAGCCACCGGCCGGGGTCAATCTGGCTGGGTCTTCAAGTGACTTTGTCAGCGTCGCACCGGGCAACGTGTACATCCCGTTGGGTAACCTGAAACCGGGGCTGTATCTGGTTGAAGCGCTGATCGGCAAGTACCGCGCGACCACCATGGTTTTCGTCTCCAACACCGTCGCGGTGAGCAAGATTGCCGGTGATGAGCTGCTGGTCTGGGCCGCACGCAAACATGAAGGCAGCTCGGTGCCAAAGGTCAATGTGCTGTGGACCGATGGCCTAGGCGTGATGAGCAGCGGAGCTACCGATGCCGACGGTCTGCTGCGTCTGAAACACGTCAGCCCGGAGCGCTCGTTTGTCATCGGCGAGGACGAAGAAGGCGGCGTATTCGTCTCGGAAAACTTCTACTACGACAGTGAAATATACGACACCAAACTCTATGCCTTCACCGACCGGCCGCTGTATCGCCCGGGCGATTGGGTGTCGCTGAAAATCGTCGGTCGCGAGTTCAAGAATGCCCGTGATTCGGTGCTGCCGGGCGCGGCGGATGTCGGTGTCAGCGTGCTTGATGCCACGGGGACCGAACTGCAAACCCTCGATCTGAAGCTTGATTCGAAAGCAGGAACCCAGGGCCGTTTCCAGTTACCGGATAACGCCGTGGCCGGTGGTTACGAAATCCGCTTCAACTACAAAGATCAGGCCTACAGCAGTGCTTTCCGTGTGGCTGAGTACATAAAGCCGCACTTCGAAATCTCGCTGAATCTGGCCAGGCAGGATTACCGCACCGGTGAGCCGGTGAAAGGCAGTCTGGTGTTGCTCTACCCGGACGGCAAACCGGTGGCCAACGCGAAATTGAGCCTGAGCCTGCGTGCCCAGCAACTGTCGATGGTCGACAACGAGCTGCAATACCTCGGGCAATTCCCGGTGGAGCTGACCAGCACCGAACTGACCACCGACAGCAAGGGCAACGCAACCCTCGACCTGCCAGCCGCCGACAAGCCAAGCCGCTACATGCTCACCGTATTCGCCAGCGACGGCGCGGCGTATCGGGTCAAGACCACCAAGGAAATCCTCATCGACCGTGGCGCGGCAAGTTTTCGCTTGAGCGCACCGCAGCGTTTCAGCGCGGTCGGCGACAAGGTTGCCTTCAGCTACGCCAACGAGGGTGGCACTGAACAAAGCAAAGCCGTGACGCCGAGCAGCTACGCCTGGGTGCGCCTGGAGGACCAGAGCACTGGCGAAGGCAAACTCGCCGCAACGGGTAAAGGCTTCAGCCTCGCCTTCGAACGCCCGGGTACCTACAACCTGACGCTGAAAGATCAACACGGTCGTGTTCTTGGTGCCACCGGCCATGCGGTCACCGGCGACGGTGTGAAAGCGGTGCCGGGTACCGTGGAAATCGTCCTCGACAGGCCTGAGTACAAGGCGGGCGAAGAAGCGCTGGCGCTGATCACCTTCCCCGAGCCGGTCAGCGATGCACTGCTGTCGCTGGAGCGCGACAAGGTAGAAGCGACCGCGCTGTTGGCCAAGGGCGGCGACTGGCTGAAGCTGGAAAAACTCAGCGACACCCAATACCGCGCGCGCATTGCGGTGAAGGATAACTTCGCGCCGAACCTGACCTTCTCCGTGCTCTACACCAAGGGCGGTCAGTACAGCTTCCAGAACGCCGGGATCAAAGTGGTCGCGCCCCAAATCGACGTGGCGATCAGCACCGATAAAGCTGTGTATCTGCCGGGCGACACGGTGACGGTCGACCTGACCACGCAGTTCGCCGGCAAAGCCGTTCCGGCGCATCTGACGGTCAGCGTGGTCGATGAAATGGTCTACGCGCTGCAACCGGAAGTCGCGCCGACCATCGACCAGTTCTTCTATCACCCACGGCGCAACAACGTGCGTACCAGTGCCAGCCTGTCGTTTATTAGTTACGACGTGGCGTTGCCGGGCAGCCCCGGCGCACCCGGTAAAGCCAATCGCAGCGAACGCGGCGTGAAAGTGCTCGAGCGTCCGCGCCGTGAAGATGTCGACACCGCTGCGTGGCAGCCGGAATTGTTGACCGGCGCCGACGGCAAAACCCGTTTCACCTTCAAAATGCCGGACTCGCTGACCCGCTGGCGCATCACCGCGCGGGCGATTGCCGATGACGGTCAGGTCGGGCAGAAGAAGCAGTTTGTCCGTTCGGAAAAACCGCTGTACCTGAAGTGGAGCGGGCCGAGCAAATTCCGCAAGGGCGATCAGCCGCAACTGGGGGTGTTTGCGTTCAGCCAGGCGGAGAAACCGGTCAAGGCTGAACTGGTGACTCACTATGCCGGTACCGAACAACGTCTGCCGGTGACCCTGAACAGCGGCATCAATTACCTGCCACTGCCGGCGTTCGCTTTGGCCTCTGGCGGGTGGACGGCGGAGCTGGTGCAGGACGGCAAAGTGGCCGATGCCCTGGCTGTGCGCTTGAGTGCCACCGGCGACGGCTGGCAGGTCACTCAGACGCAAAGCCTCGACGTGGCCAGCGGCGATACGCCGTTGAGTTTGCCGGCGGATGCCACGGATGTTCGCCTGCGCCTGGATGACAGTCCGCAAGCGCTGTTCCGTTCCGCCCTCGACGATCTGCTCAGCTACCCGTACGGCGGCGTCGAGCAGACCGCCAGTCGCTTGTTGCCATTGAGCATCGCTTATCCATCGCTGGCCTCGAACCCGCAGACTCGCGATCGCTTGCGTCTGATCATGCAGAACAGTCGTCTGCGCCTGGTGCAAATGGCCGGACCGTCGGCCAGCTTCACCTGGTGGGGCTACGACGGCGAGCCGGATGCATTTCTCACCGCCTATGCCTATTACGCCGACTGGAACGCCAGCCGCGTACTCGAGCTGAACCTGCCGCCTGAACACTGGCAGCGGGTACTCGAGGTGTACGCCAAGCAAGCGCCGAACACGCCGTTGCTGCAACGGGCGCTGATCCTGTCGTTCGCCAAACAGATGCAGTTGCCAGTGAACACGCTGCTCAGCGGTTTGATCGACGATTTGGTCAAGGCCGGTGAAGGCAGTGCCGAAACCTTGCTTGATGACGGCCAGGACAGTCTGGTGATGGGCGACCCGGTTTCGGCGCTCGGTCTGGCGGCGGCCCGGGTGCTTACTGCATCGTTGGCCACGCAGGCGAAAGTTGCTTTGCCGGAGGCGTTCAATCGGCAACTGGGCGCAGCGCAACAACGTCTGGCGACCAGTTCGCAGCCTTTTGTCGAAGCGCTGAACCTGTCGCTGCAACCGTTTGATCAGGCTCGCGCCACGGCATTGCTGCAACGCTTGCTGCCGCAGCAATCGACGCTGGAACGCGCACTGGCGCTAACCTGGCTGCAACGCAGCATCGCTCAGGCCTCGCCAACCATCGCGTTGATGCCGGGTGAGGGCTGGAAGAAAAACTACGGCGCCAGCGGCGAGATGTACTGGACATGGCAAGGCGCAACGCCGCTGCCGAATGTGCTGAGCGTGTCCGGCACGCAAGAGCGGCCGCTGCGTGCGGCGCTGAGCTTCCAGACTCAACAGCCGCAGGTCGATCCGATGGCCGTGACCATCACCCGGCGCCTGTCGCGTCTGGTGCCGGGCGACGAAGCGTTCACCTTCAAACTCGAGCCGGTCGGCACGAAGCCGCTGTCCAGCGACAGCCTGTACCTGGACGAGGTGATCCTCACCAGCAAGGCAGCGAAACCGCTGCGCTACGGCATGCTTGAAGTGCCGCTGCCACCGGGCGCGGATGTCGAGCGCACGACGTGGGGCATCAAGTTGCAGGGCAAGGACGGCACCGAACCGACCGCGCTGGAGAAGGCGCGTTTCGAACCGGGTCAGTTGGCATACGCGGTGCCGGTCGACGCGCTGAGTGGCGAGTTGCGCCTGCGTCATCTGGTGCGCTTCTCGCAGAAGGGCCAGTTCAATCTGCCACCGGTACGCTTCAAGCAAGTGTATGCACCGCAGCATCAGGCCCAGGAGGCGAAAGCCGCCCTCGGTCAGGTCACGGTCAACTGACATGCGCCGGCCGCTGTTGTGGCTGCTGATGTGTGTGATGCCTGCGCTGGCGACAGCGCAGGACGAGCCATTGCGCGTGGCCTATCAGGGCGAGTTGTTGTCGTTGAGTCAGACGCAACTGATCAAGCGCGAACCGTTGCCAGCGTCGCTGGATGCGCCGCTGGGCAGTCTGTGGAAGTTGTTCGTCTACGCGTGGCTGGTGGATACCGGTGCACAGGAACCGGCGTATGAATGTCGCGGGCAGTCCAAAGAAGAAGTTTATTGCTGCTCGGCGGGCGGCAAGATCGAGCGGGATCAGGCACTGGTGAAGTCCTGCGGTCTGTATTTCGAACCGGCGCGGTTGGGCATTGCAGCGACGGATTGGCGAGCGTATTGGCAGGCGCGGCAAGCGCCGACGTGGTTGCTGGATTTGCCAGCCGTGCAACCGGCAACAAGGGTTTCGGTTGCCGAGTTATTGGGCGTTCTGGCGTTGCTGCCAGCGCAGGAACAGATGCGCCGCGTGCTGCTCGATGTCGTGCTGAACGCGGCGGACGGCAATGTTGTCGGCGAGTTGGGCGGACGCCTGCGGGTGAAGACCTGGAGCTGGCTCGGCGACCAGGATGCACAATCGCGGCAAGGTGGATTCGCCGGCTGGAGCGCCGACGGCGCACCGATCTGGGCGGGTGGGCGCGGTACCAGTCAAATGGTTCTGCGTCACTACGGTCAGGCGCTGGCCAGCGTGTTGCCGACGGCGTGGCCAGCGGACACGGGGCGTTGTGTGGAAGTCGGGCTGTTTTCGAAATATCCGGTTTCGAAGGTTCTGGCCGGGGATCGTGTTGCCACGTCCGGGCCATTGCGCGGCGACTACCGCGTCGAATTCGCCAACGGCAACGCGCTGGACATCCACAGCGATGGCGAGCTTTTTCTGCTCAACGACAAACTCGTCGCAAGACTTGATCGGGAAGAATATGTCGCCCGCGTCCTTGAGCGCGAAGCCAAACCGCAACCCGTCGAAGCCGCCAAGGCGCTGGCCGTAGCGATCCGCACTTATCTGCTGCAAAACGCCACACGCAACGGCGATTGCCTGAACATCGACGACAGCAGCAATCGCCAGCGCGTCGCCCCGCGCCCGGCCTCGGCCGAGTCACGCAACATCGCGGCGTGGACGGCGGATCTGGTACTGGCCGGCAGCACCGTCACCTATCACTCCGACCAGCCCGGCCCGGACAAACTCGCCTGGCAGCAAGCCGTCGAGCAAGCGAACGCCGGGCAGCGCTACGACGCGATTCTGCTGCACGCCTATCCACGCGCCAGCCTCAGCCGCTGGGACAACCCTGTCGCCTCCTGCGAAGCATTGCCCGCCGCGCAAGACTGGCTGCAAAAGCAGCGACGCGGCTGGCGTCCGACGCTGGAAAGCGAAACCGGCTACAACGAAGTCAGCACTTTCGCCGTATGCAAACTCGCCTTCGGCCGGCCCTTCGTTGACCGCGAGCGTCAGCGCATTTATGTGCGCGGCGTGCTGACCCTGCAGGATCGCCTCGACCTGACCCACGAATATCTGCACCTGGCCTTCGAAGCACACCCCAACGGCCAGGATGAAACCTACATCGAAGGGCTCGCCCGTCACCTTTTGCTGGAATAGACCATGACACTCCGTTATCCACAGGTCTTGCTGCTGCTCTGTGCCCTCAACGTACTGCCGCAAGCGTTCGCCGCCGATGGCGTCAAACTCGACACCCCGGTCGGCGGCTGGCGCAGCGGCGCACCGCAAGGCGAGGGCGAGAGCTTTCGCCAGACCGTCAACTACCCGGCCTCGTCGGTCAACACACCGCTTGGCCAGGCCAATACCGCCAGAATCAGCGGCCAGATCAAAGCCGTGCCGAAGAACAACGAACCCGGCCGCCTGATCGTCAACGGCGTCAGCATGCCGCTGAAAATCGACCCCGCCGGCGGCTTCGATCGGCCGTTCTCCTTCCCCAGCGGCAGCAACAGCGTCGAAGTGCGCAGCGCCGACGGCCAGCAACGCCACCGTACGCAATTCCTCAACGCCCGCGGCGGCGCCACCCCGGCCAAACTGCGCGTCCTGCTGGCCTGGGACAGCGACGGCACCGACCTCGACCTGCACCTGATCACCCCCGATGGCGCCCACATCTGGTACGGCAACCGCGTCGCACCCAACGGCGCCGCCCTCGACGTCGACGTCACCACTGGCTACGGCCCGGAAATCGCCGCCATGCCCGCGCCGATCAAGGGGCAGTATCTGGTGTACGTGAATTATTACGGCGGCGGATATCGAGGAGATGACGAAGGAGGGGATGAAGCGGTGCAGGCGCTGACGACCGCGCAGGTGACGGTGATTACTGAAGAAGGCACACCGAGCGAGAAGATGGAAACGTTTGTAGTGCCGATGCGGACGGCGGGGGAGCTGACGTTGGTGAAGTCGTTCAGTTATCCGTGAATTCCCGGCTATTTTGGAAAAACGCCGCAAAGCGCGTTGCCCTGATAACCATGAACAATCGGCCCCAGCATCATGAACGGGCCGCAGGCGTAGAACGGCGACGGCACCGTTTGTTTTGAATAGAGCAAAACGGTTTCATCTCCAGATTCGTCGCTGCCAAAGGACTGCTCGGAGTACGACGTACACACGGGCAATTTCAGCGGAACAGGAATGATCAACGCCCAAACCGTGACGCCACACCATTCTCGGGTAGGCGCTGATTGCACGGTTCGGGTAATCGCTGGCGTGAGCGAACGAGCACTTAGAGCTTTGTACTCGTCAGTTCTGAGTGTGGTTTTCTCAGGCAACGCCACGATGGCACCGACGCAGCCTGAGAGATAAAAACTTATCGCAGCGATCAGGATGACCGGTCCAAGCAGCGTGAAACGAGGGGCGAATCGCATGTTTTAACTTCCTTGTGAAGCGCTTCGGAATTGTAGTGCCCAGCTTGTTCGATTCCTTCCAAGCGAGAGGCGTATCCTTTTTGCAGGCATTAAAAAGCCGGCTTGTGGCCGGCTTCTCGGGGACTGGCTTGGTTTATTTTTGGTAAACCGCGCCAGCCTTCAAAACGTACATCCGGATCTTGCGTCCGGCTGTGGGACTTGGTCAGACGTTGGTCTGCCGCGTCGGGCGTCATTCGAGCCGCTGGGCGGGTCGATGCGCGAATGTGGGGCGCAGGATACTGAGTTTTGCTCTGGATTCCCAGCCTCAAGTGCGGTTTAGAGCCACTGAAGCGGTACAAACTTGGGATTTCTACCGGTTGTCAGGGCCTCTTCGCGTGCAAGCCCGCTCCCACAGGTTCGAGTGAACTGTCATAGAAACGGCACCACCGGCCGGCGCTTGCCCAGTGTCGACCACCAGAACACCCAGCCAAGAATGTGAATCCGCTGCTCTTCGATCTGCGCCGGCCGGAAAACCTCGTCGGGGTATTCGGCGCTGTTGTGGCTGCGCATGCGCAGGCCGTTGCCGGGCATGCGGTGCAGGTATTTGATGCGCAGCATGCCGTCATGCTCTACGGCGTAGATTTCGCCGTCGACGACTTGGGTCAGGCCGCGGTCGATGGCGACGATAGAGCCGTCTTCGATGCGATCGGCCATGCTGTTGCCGATCATGTGCGCGCAGATGGCGTTGGCGTGCTGGATGTCGAGTTGATCGAGGTGGGCGCGGGGCAGGCGCAGGGATTGGTCGGGGTCGAGAATGACGTGGGTTTTGCCATCACCATTGGCGATCGGGGTTTCCTTGAAGAAGGCCAGATCGATGTCGCTGGGATTGATGACGGTGTAGACGCCGCAGATCGACTGGGCGTCGAACGTGTCGCCATTACTGGCGGGTGGGTGCAGGCGCGGGACCTCCTTGACGCCTTCACCGGTTTTCAGCCATTCACTATTGACCGACAACAGGCGTGAGACTTCTTCCATGCGATACGCCGGGACGCCCCGGGTGTACCAGTTATGAACGTTTTGGGCTTCCGTGCCCCAGAACCTTGCGAAATCCGTGGTGCTGATGTTCGCTGCTTCCAGGAGTGCCTTGAATCGTGGACCGCTAGTGTTCTTTCTCATAAACACGGAGTCTACGGCCGGACCAGAGCGGTTTGAATAAACCGGGCGTTCAAAAAAAGCCTGTATTTTGCGACGGGATGTAAGACGTGCTTGTGGGAAATTAAACAGATTAAAACTGCATGTAGGGATTTAAACGGTTTGTTTAGTCGGGCTTTTTCAAGAGGCCCTCACCCCAACCCTCTCCCGGAGGGAGAGGGGGCCGACCAGGGTGTATTTCGAGTGACATCGACCTGAACAACCGAGTCGATTATGCAGACGCCAATAACAAAAAACCCCGGAAGTCCGGGGTTTTTTTCAAGCGTCACGCAAAGCGCAATGGCTTAGCCCTTGTAGGCGGCAACCGACTTGGTGATCGCTTCGCGGGCAGCGTCTGCACCGGCCCAGCCTTCGATCTTGACCCACTTGCCCTTCTCGAGATCCTTGTAGTTCGCGAAGAAGTGCTCGATCTGCTGGATCAGCAGGGGTGGCAGGTCGGTATATTCCTTCACATCGACGTACAGCTGCGACAGCTTGTCGTGTGGCACTGCGATGACTTTGGCATCGCCGCCGCCGTCGTCGGTCATGTTCAGGATGCCGACCGGACGGGCGCGGATTACCGAGCCTGGCGCGACCGGGTAGGGGGTCACGACCAGCACGTCGAGGGGATCACCGTCGTCAGCCAGGGTGTTCGGGATGTAACCGTAGTTGGCCGGGTAGAACATTGGGGTGGCCATGAAACGGTCAACGAACAGGCAATCGCTGTCTTTGTCGATTTCGTATTTGATCGGCGCGTGGTTGGCCGGGATCTCGATCGCGACGTAGATGTCGTTCGGCAGGTCTTTGCCAGCCGGAATCTTGCTGTAGCTCATTGGGCGTTGCCCCCGTAGTTGACCAAAAACACTTGGCCGGATTGACCAAAAAGTGGCGGCGATTATAGGCACATTCCTACGTCGACGCCACGTACCAGAAGTCGTGCAGAGCTTAGTCGTGCGCCTGATAGACCGGGTCTGTGGCTTGAAGTTGCCGCAGTCTGCCCAATGGATCCTGCCGGTAGAAAAGCTGCAGTTGCAAGTAGACCTGTGGATAAGCCTCATGCAGCAGATCCGGGGCGCTGAAGAAGTATTCGCTGGTGACGGCGAAGAACTCGGCCGGGTTCTCGGCGGCGTAGGGATCAATGGCGGTTTCAGCGTCGGGATCGTGATCGAGCTGGCGGTTGAGGTCGTCGTAGGCGGCCTGCATCACCGTGGCCCAGTCGCTGACGCGCATGTCGGCATGCAGCGGCGGCAGGCCGTTGGCGTCGCCGTTGAGCATGTCGAGCTTGTGCGCCAGTTCGTGGATCACCAGGTTGTAGCCTTCCCAGCCACCGCTGGCCTGTACGCCAGGCCAGGCGAGAATCACCGGCCCCTGCTGCCAGGCCTCACCGCTGTGTTCGCCATCCCACTCATGTTCGACGCCGCTGGCATCGCGATGGCGTTGCGGGCTGAGGAAGTCATCGGGGTATAGAACGATCTCGTGGAAGCCCTGATACCAGTTCAGATCGCCGAGATGCAGCAACGGCAACTGCGCCTGGGCGGCGAGCAGCAGGCGCTGTTCCTGATGCAGTTCGACGCCGGGCAGGGCGGTCAGGTGTTTGTCGTCGAGAAACAGCACACAGGCTTCGCGCAGCCACTGGTCTTCAGCCGCGCTGATGCCGTCGAGGAAGGAGAGTTGGTGGCGCACCCGTTGCCACAGGTCGTCGGCAATCGGGTGGCTGGCCAGGATGCGCCGGCGACGCCAGGCGCTCAGAGACCACATCGGATCAGTGCGATTGCACTTTGGTGCCGCCGAAACGGCTGCGCACCACGCCGATGATCATCGGCACCAGCGACAGCAGGATGATTGCCACCACCAGCAGCGAGAGGTTTTTCTTGATGAACGGCACGTTGCCGAAGAAATAACCCAGGGTGACCAGACCGCCAACCCAGAGGATGGTGCCGAGCACGCTGAAGCCGAAGAAACGCGGGTACGGCATCCGCGCCACACCGGCAACGAACGGCGCGAAGGTGCGGATGATCGGCAGGAAGCGCGCCATGGTCACGGTCTTGCCGCCGTGCTTGTCATAGAAGTCGTGGGTTTTTTGCAGGTAATCGCGACGGAAGATTTTCGAGTTCGGGTTGCTGAACAGCTTCTCCCCGGCCGTGCGTCCGATCACGTAATTGGTGCTGTCGCCCATGATCGCCGCCAGCATCAGCAGGCCACCGAGCAGCACTGGATCCATGCCGCCGCCGGCCGCCACCGCGCCCGCGATGAACAGCAGCGAGTCGCCCGGCAGGAACGGCATCACCACCAGACCGGTTTCACAGAAGATCACCAGAAACAGGATGGCGTAAATCCATGGCCCATAGTTGTTCACCAGCAAATCGAGGTACACGTCGAGATGCAGGATAAGGTCGAGCGGGTTGAAATCCATGGGGGCACCTGTATGACGGCCCGACTCGGCAGGCCTGTGCGGATGACTTCGTGTAAGCCTACAGCGGGGTGTAGTTTTTCTTACAAGCCGGAAAGATCGGGATTATACGGTCTGACCGCTGAAAAGCGCGCCGGTTTTGTAGCGGGGAGTGTCGCGAAGTGAGCAATTGTCAGGGAAGGGGCGGCCGTGGCGAGGGAGCGAACTCCCTCATCACCGAAGCCGTTGGAGTCAGAGCTCGTCGCTGATCGGCAGTACGTAGTTCTTGAACTCGGTGTCTTCCTTGAAGCCGATCGATTCGTAGGTTTTCTGCGCCACTTCGTTGTTCGCGCTGGTCGAGACGCGCATGCGCACGGCCTGGGTTTCCTTGGCCATTTTCTTCGCAGTGCGGATCAGGTTGTCGGCGACCAATTGCCGGCGCGCGTCTTCAGCAACGTAGATATCGTTGAGAATCCACACGCGTTTGAGCGACAGCGACGAAAAGCTCGGATATAGCTGGCAGAAGCCCATGAGTTTCTTGTTGTCATCGTCGGCCAGGGCCAGATAGATCACCGACTCTTTGCGGCGCAGGCGTTTTTCGAGGAACGCGCGGGAGGAATCCGGGTAAGGCAGGGAGCCGTAGAACTCGCGATATTTGACGAACAAAGGAGTCAGCAAATCCAGATGTTCGAGGGTCGCTTGAATAATCCGCATGATAGGTCTCGTCTTCAAGTGGCTGTCTTCAACTGCTCTGACGGCGATGGGAAACCCGGGCGGCCGTGCGTCGATCCTGCCTGAAAGCAGCGCAGAAAGGCAATGCGGAAACGGTTCAGGCTGGGGGTGGATCGAGCAGGAAGTTGCCTTTCATGTCGACAGCGTCGTCGGCCTCCAATGTGTGCAACTGAGCTTCATCCTTCAGATTGACCCCCGACAGCTGCCGCCGACAGGCCTCGCGCATCAGATACAGCAAGCGATGCGCCGCCATGCCATAGCTCAAGCCTTCAAGCCGAACATTGGAAATGCAGTTGCGATACGCGTCGGTGAGGCCGACCTTCGGCGCATAGGTGAAATACAGCCCGAGGCTGTCCGGCGAACTCAGGCCCGGACGCTCGCCGATCAGCATCACCACCATTTTCGCCCCGAGCAACTGGCCGATCTCGTCACCGATGGCGACGCGACCCTGCTCGACCAGCACCACCGGCGCCACGGACCAGCCGTCGCCGCTCATCTGTTCTTCCAGGCGCGTCAGGAATGGCAGGGTGTGGCGGTGCACCGCCAGTGCCGACAGACCATCGGCGACGATCATCACTAGGTCGACCCCGCCTGGGTGGGCGCTGGCGTAGTCGCGCAAGGTCTGCGCCGACTCATCGCTGAGCTTGCGCCCCAGGTCCGGGCGTTGCAGATAGGTGTGTCGGTCCGGCGCGGCGCTTTGCAGCGCCAGGGTTTTCCGCCCGCGCTCGCTCAGTTGTGCGCTGATTTCGCTGTGATCGAAGGCCAGGTGCACGGCATCGCGGGCCTGGGCGTGGGCAAACTGAAAATCCAGCTGCGCCCGCGTCGGCAGACTGGTGCCGGTGCGGCCCAGGGCAATGCGTGCCGGCGTCAGGCGGCGCAGTTCCAGCCAGGGGTTTTGCGGATCGACCGGTGGTTTTTCCCTAAGACTCATCCCAAATGCGCCAAGGCCTGGCGGAACGCCGGCGGCAGGTTGTTGCCGAAGCGAACCTTGCCGTCCGCCTGGGTGAAGATGCCCATGTTGGCCAGCCATTGCTCGAACTCCGGCGCCGGTTTCAGGCCCAGGGTCTGGCGGGCGTACAAGGCATCGTGAAACGAAGTGGTCTGGTAATTGAGCATGATGTCGTCCGAGCCGGGGATGCCCATGATGAAGTTGATGCCGGCAACGCCGAGCAACGTCAGCAGGGTGTCCATATCGTCCTGATCGGCTTCGGCGTGGTTGGTGTAGCAGATGTCGCAACCCATCGGCACGCCGAGCAACTTGCCGCAGAAATGATCTTCAAGGCCGGCGCGGATGATCTGCTTACCGTTGTAGAGATACTCCGGGCCGATAAATCCTACGACGGTGTTCACCAGGAACGGCTTGAAATGTCGCGCTACGGCGTAGGCCCTTGTCTCGCAGGTCTGTTGATCGACGCCGTGGTGGGCGTTGGCCGACAGCGCGCTGCCCTGACCGGTTTCGAAATACATCAGGTTCTGCCCGAGGGTGCCTCGCTTGAGACTGAGGCCGGCGTCGTAGCCTTCCTGCAATACATTCAGGTTGATGCCGAAACTGGCATTGGCTGCCTCAGTGCCGGCAATCGACTGAAACACCAGATCCAGCGGCACGCCACGGTTGATCGCCTCGATCGAGGTGGTGACGTGGGTCAGCACGCAGGCCTGGGTCGGGATGTCGTAGCGCTGGATGATCGCGTCGAGCATTTCCAGCATTGCGCAGATCGAAGCGATGCTGTCGGTGGCCGGGTTGACCCCGATCATTGCATCGCCGTTGCCGTAGAGCAGGCCGTCGAGAATACTCGCGGCAATGCCGGACGGCTCGTCAGTCGGATGGTTGGGTTGCAGGCGGGTCGACAGGCGCCCGCGTAAACCGAGGGTGCCGCGAAATTGGGTGACCACGCGGATTTTCTGCGCGACCAGCACCAGGTCCTGCACGCGCATGATCTTCGACACGGCGGCGACCATTTCCGGGGTCAGGCCGGGGGCGAGGGCGCGCAGGCTGGTTTCGTCCGCCGCATCACTGAGCAGCCAGTCGCGAAAGCCGCCAACGGTGAGGTGGCTGACCACGGCGAAGGCTTGTTTGTCGTGGGTGTCGATGATCAGCCGGGTGACTTCATCGGCTTCGTAGGGAATCAGCGCTTCTTGCAGGAAGTGGGTGAGCGGGATGTCCGCCAGGGCCATTTGCGCGGCCACCCGTTCGCCGTCGTTGAGCGCGGCAATCTCGGCAAGAAAGTCCCCAGAGCGGGCGGGGCTGGCCTTGGCCATGACGTCTTTGAGGCTGTCGAAGCGGTAAGTCTGCGCGCCGACCGTGTGAGCAAAACTGGCCATTCAGCGTTCTCCGTGACGGCGCAGAATGCGTCTGCGCCGTGGTTTTCGACAATCAGTGCAAGGCTTGTTCAGCTTTTTGAATCGCCGCGAATTCTTCTTCCGGCGTGCCTGCTACCAAGTGATGCCGACTGTAGAAAGCAAAGTAAGCAATTAACACTCCATAGATGATCGCGGCGCCGATCACCACCCGTGGATCGACCAGGAAGCCCGCCACCACGGCGATACAGGCCAATACCAGCGCCACACCCGAGGTGAAAATGCCGCCCGGCGTGCGGTACGGCCGGTCCATTTTGGGGCGACGGATGCGCAGGGTGATGTGCGCGGCCATCATCAGCACATAGGAAATGGTAGCCCCGAACACCGCGACCAGAATCAGCAGATCGCCTTGGCCAGTCAGCGATAGACCGAAGCCGATGATCCCGGGAATCACCAGGGCCAGCACCGGCGCCTTGCTCTTGTTGGTCTGCGACAGTTTGCGCGGCAGGTAACCGGCCCGCGACAGCGCGAAGATCTGCCGCGAGTAGGCGTAGATGATCGAGAAGAAGCTGGCGATCAGTCCGGCCAGACCGACGAGATTGACGAAGCTGCCCATCCACGTCGAGCCACCGTAGGCCTTGCTCAGTGCTTCGACCAGCGGGTTACCGGAGGTGAGCAAGGAATTCGCACCGGCGCCGCCGGGGCCGACGATCAGAATCAGCAGGGCGAACATCAGCAGCACCAGCATTGCCCCGATCAGGCCACGCGGCAGATCGCGCTTGGGGTTTTTGGTTTCTTCGGCGGCCAGCGGCACGCCTTCGACGGCGAGGAAAAACCAGATCGCATAGGGAATCGCTGCCCAGACGCCGACATAGCCGAACGGCAGAAACGGACTGGCACCGACCGCAGTGGTCACCGGGATGTCGAGCAGATTGGCGACGTCGAAGTGCGGCACCATCGCCACCAGAAACACCCCCAGCGCCAGCGCGGCGACGGCGGTAATGATGAACATCAGCTTGAGCGCTTCGCCGACGCCGAAAATGTGGATGGCGATGAAGATGATGTAGAACGCCAGATAGATCATCCAGCCGCCAATGCCGAACAGCGACTCGCAGTAGGCGCCGATGAACACCGCGATGGCAGCGGGGGCGATGGCGTACTCGATGAGGATCGCGGTGCCGGTGAGAAACCCGCCCCACGGCCCGAACGCACTGCGGGCGAAACCGTAGCCGCCGCCGGCGGTGGGAATCATCGAGGACAATTCGGCCAGGGAAAAGCACATGCACAGGTACATCGTCGCCATCAGCAGCGTGGCGAGAAACATGCCGCCCCAGCCACCCTGGGCGAGGCCGAAATTCCAGCCGGCGTAGTCGCCGGAAATCACATAAGCGACGCCGAGGCCCACCAGCAGGACCCAGCCGGCGGCACCTTTTTTCAGTTCGCGTTGTTGGAAGTAGTCGGAGCCGACTTTTTCGAAGTCGACGGAGGAGCCGGTCGCCGGAGCGCCGGCCGGGGATTCGCTTGGCATAGGGTTCACCATTTTTATTGTTTTATTGGCCCGGCTACAGCCAGGAACCTGATCGTTCCCACGCTCTGCGTGGGAATGCAGCCCTAGACGCTCCGCGTCCCTTCGAAACCGAACGCGGAGCGTCCGTTGAGGCGTTCCCACGCGGAGCGTGGGAACGATCAGCATCGCAGGATCAGAAGAATCCCAACGGATTGATGTCGTAGCTCACCAGCAGGTTCTTGGTCTGCTGATAATGGTCGAGCATCATTTTGTGGGTTTCACGGCCGACGCCGGACTTCTTGTAACCACCGAACGCGGCGTGCGCCGGATAGAGGTGGTAGCAGTTGGTCCACACCCGACCGGCCTTGATTGCGCGGCCCATGCGGTAGGCGCGGTTGATGTCGCGGGTCCACAGTCCGGCGCCGAGACCGAACTCGGTGTCGTTGGCAATCGCCAGGGCTTCGGCTTCGTCCTTGAAGGTGGTGATGCTCACCACCGGGCCGAAGATTTCTTCCTGGAACACGCGCATCTTGTTGGTGCCCTTGAGCAGGGTCGGCTGGATGTAATAACCGGTGGCCAGGCTGCCCTCGAGTTTTTCCACCTTGCCGCCGGTCAGCAACTCCGCGCCTTCGCCCTTGGCAATTTCCAGGTACGAGAGGATCTTGTCGAATTGCTGCTCGGATGCCTGGGCGCCGACCATGGTGTCGGTGTCCAGCGGGTCGCCACGTTTGATCTGGCTGACTTTCTTCATCACGGCCTGCATGAATTCGTCATAGATCGATTCCTGCACCAGTGCGCGGGAAGGGCAGGTGCACACTTCGCCCTGGTTGAAGAACGCCAGCACCAGACCTTCAGCGGCTTTCTCGATGAAGCTCGGCTCAGCCTGCATGATGTCTTCGAAGAAGATGTTCGGCGACTTGCCGCCCAGTTCCACGGTCGACGGAATGATGTTTTCCGCTGCGCATTTCATGATGTGCGAGCCGACCGGGGTCGAGCCGGTGAAGGCGATTTTGGCGATGCGCTTGCTGGTCGCCAGTGCTTCGCCGGCTTCTTTGCCGAAGCCTTGCACGACGTTGAGCACGCCCGGCGGCAGCAGGTCGCCGATCAGCTCCATCAGCACGCAGATGCCCAGCGGGGTTTGCTCGGCAGGTTTGAGCACCACGCAGTTACCGGCGGCCAGCGCTGGCGCGAGTTTCCACGCAGCCATCAGCAGCGGGAAGTTCCACGGAATGATCTGGCCGACCACGCCCAGCGGTTCGTGAATGTGGTAAGCCACGGTATTGCCGTCGATTTCCGCAGCGCTGCCTTCCTGAGCGCGCAGGCAACCGGCGAAATAACGGAAATGGTCAGCGGCCAAGGGGATGTCGGCGTTGAGGGTTTCGCGGATTGCTTTGCCGTTGTCCCAGGTTTCGGTGATCGCCAGCAGTTCGAGATTCTCTTCGATGCGGTCGGCAATTTTCAGCAGGATCAGTGAACGCGCCTGCACCGAAGTGGCGCCCCACGCATCGGCGGCGGCGTGGGCAGCGTCCAGCGCCTTGTCGATGTCTTCGGCGGTGGAGCGGGGGAATTCGGCAATCGGCTGGCCATTTACTGGCGAGGTGTTGGTGAAGTACTGACCTTTGACCGGTGCGACGAACTCGCCGCCGATGTAGTTACCGTACTTGCTCTTGAACGAGACTTTGGCGCCGTCAGTACCGGGGTGGGCGTAACGCATGATGATGTTCTCCTTGGCTTTGTACTTATTAGAGAAACGCGCAAGTGCGCTTGCTATAAGCGTAGAGCAAGGGCCGGGCCACTGCCGTGCAGCGCAGGCAAATCAAGGGCTTGGCCGGTTTGTCTCGGACGAACGGAGAGGCGCTGTGACGGATTCGGTACAGCGCGGGTGACAGTTTGTACCGCTTGCGACACAGCCCGTGACCGGACGGTCTTGCCAGCATTGCATTGCCGGAGCCGCTGGAGGATGCTGGGCGTCACCTCATGCTTTGGGCCATCGCGCCCCGGGGAGAACAATAAGAAATGCACGACAACCATTTGAGTCGCCATGCCCGCCAGGTCCTCACCGCCACTCAGGGCAAGCCGCATTTGCATGGCCCCGGTGCCGACCCGTCGATCGCCCGTTCGTGGCTGCGGTGTCTTGAGGACTATCACCTCGACCCGGCCCTGAGCATGGCGCCGACGGTGCTCGAACACGGGCGCGTGCTTGAGAGCCGCGAACGTCTGCAGCAAGTGCTGCAAATCGCCGGTACGGAAATGAGCAGTCTGCATCAACAGCTTTCCGGCGCCGGCCACGCGGTGCTGCTGACCGATGCGCGCGGTGTGATCCTCAACTGCGTCACCGCGCCGGCCGAGCGCAAGATTTTCGAACGCGCCGGGCTCTGGCTCGGCGCCGACTGGAGCGAAGCCTGCGAAGGCACCAACGGCATCGGTACCTGCCTGGTCGAACGGCAGGCGCTGACCATTCACCAGGATGAACACTTTCGCGGCCGCCATACCGGGCTGACCTGCTCGGCCAGCCCGGTATTCGACCCGCACGGTGAATTGCTCGCGGTACTCGATGTGTCCTCGGCCCGTCCGGATGTTTCGCGGCAGAGCCAGTTCCACACCATGGCGCTGGTCAATCTGTCGGCGAAGATGATCGAGAGCTGCTATTTCCTGCGCTGTTTCGACAATCAATGGTTGCTGCGTTTTCATCTGCAGGCCGAGTCCGTCGGCCTGTTCAGCGAAGGGTTGCTGGCGTTCGACGGCGAAGGGCGGATCAGTGCGGTGAATCAGAGTGCGCTGAACCTGCTCGGGCATATTCGCGGTGGTTTGCTCGGGCAACCGGTGGACGCGTTTTTCGATTGTTCGCTGGATGACCTGCTAGGGCGGGCGAGTGCCAACGCCAGCGCCAGTTGGCCACTGCGCACCCGCGATGGTCGACATCTGTTTGCCGTGTTGCGCGGCGAATCGCGCAAGCCGACAGCCATCGTTCCAACGCCAATCGCTGCACCTGCGCCACGCCTGTCCGGCATCTGCCTCGGTGACGAAGCGTTGCAGGCGGAATTTCGCAAAGCCCTGCGCGTGTTCGAGCGCGACGTGCCGTTGTTGATCAACGGCGAAACCGGCTCGGGCAAGGAAGCGTTCGCCAAGGCTGTGCACCAAGCCAGCCAGCGCTCCGGTAACGCCTTCGTCGCGCTCAATTGCGCAGCCATTCCGGAAAGCCTGATCGAGAGCGAACTGTTCGGCTATCGCGGCGGCAGCTTCACCGGCGCGCGCAAGGACGGCATGCGCGGCAAGTTGCAGCAGGCCGATGGCGGCACGCTGTTTCTCGATGAAATCGGCGACATGCCGCTGGCTCTGCAGACCCGTTTGCTGCGGGTGCTGGAAGATCGCCAGGTGGTGCCGATTGGCGGCGAACCGGAGACGGTCAACGTGCGAATCATCAGCGCCACTCACCGCAATCTGCTTGAACGGGTCGAGGGCGGCAGTTTTCGCGAGGATTTGTATTACCGCTTGAACGGGTTGGAAGTGGCGCTGCCGGCGTTGCGTGAGCGCAGTGACAAGGCGCAGTTGCTGGATTTTCTGCTGGCCGAGGAGGCAGGCGGTGAGGCGATTGTGATTGAAGAGCCGGCGCGTCAGGCGTTGCTGGCGTTCAATTGGCCGGGTAATGTGCGGCAGATGCGCAATGTCCTGCGTACGCTGGCGGCGTTGTGTGATGGCGGGCGGGTCGGCGTTGAGGATTTGCCGGTGATGATTCGGCAGGCGCGGCCGGCGGTTGTGCCTGCGCAGACTGCCGCGCAGCCATTGGATGACGCCGAGCGCTTGGCATTGCTTGGCGCGCTGGAGCAGGCGCGCTGGCATATGACCCGTACCGCTGAACAGTTGGGCGTCAGCCGCAATACGCTGTACAGAAAGCTTCGCAAGCACGGCATCGCCCGCTCTGCCTGACCGACCTGATCGTTCCCACGCTCAGCGTGGGAACGATCAGGTCGAACAGGCCCGCCCCTCAGCTAAAGAGTGCCATTTCCCCCTCCCTACGCTAACCTGCGGCCATGTTTTACGAGGTCGACTATGCACATTCATATTCTGGGTATCTGCGGGACTTTCATGGGCTCGATGGCGGTGTTGGCCAAAGAGCTGGGCCATCATGTGACCGGCTCCGACGCCAACGTCTATCCGCCGATGAGCACGCAGCTCGAGGCCCAAGGCATTCAGCTGACGCAGGGCTATGACCCGGCGCAGCTCGATCCGGCGCCGGATCTGGTGGTGATCGGCAATGCCATGTCCCGTGGCAACCCGGCGGTGGAATATGTGCTGAACAAAGGCCTGCCGTACGTCTCCGGCCCGCAGTGGCTGGCCGACCATGTGCTGCAAGGTCGCTGGGTACTGGCCGTTGCCGGCACCCACGGCAAGACCACCACCAGCAGCATGCTCGCCTGGGTGCTGGAACATGCCGGCATGAGCCCGGGTTTCCTGATTGGTGGCGTGCCGCAAAATTTCTCGGTATCGGCGCGCCTGGGCGGTACGCCGTTTTTTGTGATCGAGGCTGACGAATACGACAGCGCCTTTTTCGACAAACGCTCGAAGTTTGTCCATTACCGTCCGCGCACCGCCATCCTCAACAACCTTGAGTTCGATCATGCGGACATCTTCCCCGATCTGCCGGCCATCGAACGTCAGTTCCACCACTTGGTGCGGACCATCCCGAGCGAAGGGCTGGTCATCCACCCGACCACCGAGCCTGCCTTGCAACGGGTGATTGAAATGGGCTGCTGGACCCCGGTGCAAACCACCGGCGCCGGCGGTCAGTGGCAGGTCAAGCTGCTCAGCGAGGACGGCTCGGCGTTCGAAGTGATGTTCGAAGGCGTGTCGCAAGGCACGGTCGAGTGGGAATTGACCGGTCAACACAACGTCGCCAACGCCCTTGCCGCTCTGGCAGCAGCGCGTCACGTTGGCGTCGTGCCGTCGATGGGCATTGCTGGGTTGAGCGCGTTCAAGAACGTCAAACGGCGTATGGAGAAAGTCGCCGAAGTGCGCGGCATCACCATTTACGACGACTTTGCTCATCACCCGACCGCCATCGCTACCACCCTCGACGGCCTGCGCAAACGCATCGGCGACGCACCACTGATTGCGATCATCGAGCCGCGCTCCAATTCGATGAAGCTCGGCGCGCACCGTGACGGTCTGCCGGACAGCGTGGTCGATGCCGATCAGGTGATCTGGTATGCCCCGGCCAACCTCGGTTGGGACCTGGGCGCCACCGCAGCGTTATGCACCGTGCCCTCCATCGTCAGCGATTCTCTGGAAGGCATCATCGAACGCGTGAAGAGCCAGGCCCAACCCGGCACGCACGTGGTGATCATGAGCAACGGCGGCTTCGGTGGCCTGCACGGCAAGCTCGCCGAGGCACTGCAATGAACACTTTTTCCCAGGCCGGCGGCCCGGAACGCATCACCCTGGCGATGACCGGCGCGTCGGGCGCGCAGTACGGTTTGCGCCTGCTCGATTGCCTGGTGCGCGAGGATCGCGAAGTGCACTTCCTGATCTCCAAGGCTGCGCAACTGGTAATGGCCACCGAGACCGACGTGTCCCTGCCGAACAAACCGCAGATGATGCAGGCCTTTCTGACCGAATACACCGGCGCCGCTGCCGGGCAGATTCGCGTGTATGGCAAGGAAGACTGGATGTCGCCGGTGGCCTCCGGCTCCGGCGCGCCGGCAGCCATGGTCGTGGTGCCGTGTTCGACCGGCACGCTGTCGGCGATTGCCACCGGCGCCTGCAACAACCTGATCGAACGCGCGGCGGACGTTACGCTGAAAGAACGCCGTCAGTTGATACTGGTGCCGCGCGAGGCGCCGTATTCGAGCATTCATCTGGAGCACATGCTCAAGCTGTCGAATCTGGGCGTGACCATTCTGCCGGCCTCGCCGGGCTTCTATCACCAGCCGCAGACCATCGATGACCTGATCGACTTCGTTGTGGCGCGGATCCTCAATCTGCTCGGCATCCCGCAGGACATGCTGCCGCGTTGGGGCGAGCATCACCTGAGCAGCGATGAATAAGCTGCTGGTGCTTGTGCTGGCGCTGCAATTGGCTGGATGCGCTACCGTGCGCACGCTGGATGCAGCCAAACCCGGCGCACCGGTGGTGTACGCCGGGACGCGGCTGGATTTGTATGCGTTGAACGGCGGCTGCTGTGCGATGGACCGGTTCGGTGCCGAAGCGCCGAGCTATCCGGGCGTGGACCTGCCGGCCAGCGCGTTGCTCGACACGCTGTTGTTGCCGTTGTCGTTGCTCACCGTGATTGGCGTAGGTTTTCAAGCGACTGGTGGATTGTAGGGGCGCGCACAACCTCTGTGGCGAGGGGATTTATCCCCGCTGGGGTGCGAAGCGCCCCCCAAAAAAATATAAAAGCGACGACTGCTGCGCAGCCGAACGGGGATAAATCCCCTCACCACAAAGTCCCGGCATTATTTGCCTAACTTGCGCAGCTCATCCGATTCAATCACCCGCACGCCATCCTGTTCTTCCAGCGCCAGGCGCCACATCGCTCGCGCCAACTGGCACGCTTCGATGCCGTGGTATTTGCCCGGAATCAGCTTCGACAACGGCCCGGCGAGTTGCTCGACCAGACGCGGTTCGGTGCGTTCGCCGAGTAACAGCGAAGGTCGGCAGATGGTCAGCTGCGGCCAGTTCTGCGCGCGCAGGGCCTGTTCCATTTCACCCTTGACCCGGTTGTAGAACACCGAGGAATTCGGATCGGCGCCAATCGCACTGATCACGATCAGGTGCCGTGCGCCCATCTCCCGGGCGCGCTTGGCAAACGCCACGACCATGTCCAGATCCACCGCGCGAAAGGCTTCTTCGGAACCTGCCTGTTTGATCGTGGTGCCGAGGCAGCAGTAGGCGATATCGACCCGGCCACTGAGCTGCGGCAGAAACGCCTGCGGGTCACCGACCGGGTTTTCCAGATGCGGATGCTCGGCCAGCGGCCGGCGTGAAGGGGCGAGGACACGGGTAATCGTTGGCTCGTTGAGCAAACGGTCGAGCAGATGTTCACCGGTCAGTCCGGTGGCTCCGGCAAGCAATACGTGCTGAGGCGTCAAGTACATAGTGTCTCTCCCTTGATACTGTTCAGCTTAGTTGCCTTTTTTCGCCGCGTCGTTCAATGCGCTGCTTTGCAACGCTTTGCGCGCCTGCTGTTTACGCAGCAGCTGCCAATGCGACAGCACGGTTTTCGGCGCCCAGATCTGCGGCTCCGAGGCTTCGAAGCCGTCGGCCAGCTCGCGCTCGGCAACGGTGGCCTTGGCCAGTTTGAATGCCTGTTCGAGGTCGTCGGTCTGGTTCAGCGCCTGGGCGAACAGCGCGTCGCCGAAATAGGTGAAGTTGGCTTCTTCCGAGCAACCGAACGACACCCGATCCGCGCGTGAGGCGGTCATGATCAGCGTGCGTTCGTCTTTCAGCGCCGGGATGAAACCGCCGGAATAGCACGAAGAAATCACGATGACCTTGTCGCGATGCTTCAGCGGCGCGAGCACGGCGGCGAGCTCATCGGCGGGCAGGTCGGCCAGTTCCATGCGCGGCTGATCGAGCACCAGTTCATGCTCGGCGGTGCCGTGGCTGGTCAGATAAATGAACAGCAGATCTTCCGGCCCGCTGCGTTCGGCAAGGGCTTGCGCGGCGCGGCGCAGGTTTTCCCGGGTGGCCATCGGCCGGTCGCCGAGATGATCGCGGTGATTGACCAAGCGGATCTGGCCGAAGGCGCCGAAGCGCGTATTGAGCATGTTGGCGACGTAATCGGATTCGCGCAGGAATACGCTTTGCTTGCCGTCGCCGCCAAGGGTCAGGGTGTACAACTCGACGGCCGGAGTCGAAGCAGGGATCGCCGCCAGCGCCTCGTCGAGCAAACGACCTTGGGCGAGCAAGCCGAGTTCGAGGGTGTCGGGCAGCAATTTGCCGTCGGCGTCGCGCACGCGTTGGCCGTTGATCCAGGTGCCACTGAGCACGCTGCCATCGGTCAGCACCAGCGTGCCGCGTCCTGAATAGCTGTCGTTGTCGAAGCCGCCGATGTAGAAGCTGCCATCGGCGAGGTTCAAGCGGCCCTGACCGGTGAAGCGCCAGTCATTGAATACACCGATGTAATGGCTGCCATCGGCACCGATCAATTCGCCCTTGCCAGTCAGCGCGCCTTCCTTGAACTGGCCGAGCCAGACGTCGCCGTCGGCGTTCTCGTAGCGGCCCTTGCCGTGCAGTTGATTGTTCTTGAAACCGCCGACGTAGATATCGCCGTCGGCGCTGTTGTAGGTGCCGTTGCCTTCCAGTTGGCCGTTGACGAAATGGCCCGTGAACGAATTGCCGCTGGCATCGCCGCGCTGGCCTTCGCCGTTGGGTTTGCCGTGGGCGAACTGGCCTTGATAGGAGCTGCCGTCGTCCATTTCCAGACGGCCGAGGCCGGAATACTGGTCAGCCTTGAACTCGCCGCGATAGGTCATGCCGTTTTCTTTCAGCGTGCCTTCGCCCTCGCGCCGGCCCTGCTTGAAACCACCGGTGTAGCTGCTGGCATTGGTGCTCAGGCTGCCCTGACCATCAAACAGACCTTGCTGGAACTGGCCGCGATAGACCTCGCCATTGCTGCCGTGCCATTCGCCTTGGCCGTGCCACTGACCCTTATCGAATTCCCCGGCGTACCAGCTGCCGTTGGGGTAATCGACGCGGCCCTGACCTTGCAGCAAGCCGTCGACCAGTTCCCCGCGATAGCGACCGCCATCGGGCAGGCGCGCATCCGGCGGCAACAGCGATTCGCCGTCGCCGCAAGCGGTGAGCATCAGGGTCAGGGCAAGGGGTGCAAGTCGAGCGATTGAGCGCATAGCGGGATCCGGGCAATTAGGCGACCGAGTATGCCGCAGCTATGCGTCGCATATATACAGACGTGACGCGAAACAGCGTGCGCTGCTTCGCATCCGGGATGATCAGACGAAGCAGAGCGACAGTGGCTCGGCGATGTAAGCCGGTTTGTCCGAGCCTTCTATCTCCAGTGTCGCGGTAGCCTTGAGCAACCACTGGCCGGGTTTTTTCTCGGTGACTTCGACCATGTCGACCTTCAGTCGGACTTTCGAGTTGACCTTGACCGGCTGGATGAAGCGCACGCTGTCCAGGCCATAGTTGACGACCATCTTCACGCCTTCGGGCAGCACGAGGATGTCTTCCATCAGTTTCGGCATCAGCGACAGCGACAGGAAACCATGGGCAATCGTGCTGCCAAACGGCGTTTGCGCAGCCTTGACCGGATCGACGTGAATGAACTGAAAATCACCGGTGGCTTCGGCGAACAGGTTGATGCGCTCCTGATCGATGGTGAGCCATTCGGAACGTCCAAGTTCCTTGCCGACATAATCTTTGAGCTCTGCAACGGGAACATAGGGCATTGAGACTCTCCTTGGGTTCATCGGTTTTATAGTTTTTCAGGGCGGATTTGACCGGCCTGCGAACCACTGTAGATCATCATGGCGATTTGCTCAGGTCAACCGACCATGCTTTTGGCGAATGCCGGTCCATAGCGCCGGCATGCTTATAATGCCGAGCTCTGCTGGCTGAAAATGTAAGACGGAGATGTCGGATGTTGTTACGTGGCCTGACCCTGCTGGTGCTGTTCCAATTGCTTGGCACCGCGCTCAATCATTTGCTGTTGCCGATATTGCCGGGGCCGATCATCGGGCTGCTGCTGTTGCTGGTGTTCCTGATCATTCGCGGTGAAGTGGGCGAGCCGCTGAACCAGGCGGCGGGCAGCCTGCTGCGGTATCTGCCGTTGCTGCTGGTGCCGCCTGCGGTAGGCGTGATGGTGTATGCCACGGCGATTGCCGCCGATTTCTGGGCGATCGTCGGCGCGCTGGTGGTCTCGCTGATCGTGTCGATGGCCTTTGCCGGCGTGCTCATGCAACGGCTGGTCAAACGTCACGCGCCGCCGGCGGAGGAGTCCTGATGCTGTTCGACTGGCAAGGCGCGTGGGCGTCGGTGATTCATCATCCGCTGTTCGGCATTGGCATCACCCTCGGCGCCTATCAACTGGTGCTGGCGGCGTTCGAGAAAACCCGCTGGATCTTTCTGCAACCGGTGCTGGTCTCCATGTTGTTGGTGATCGGTGTGCTGGTCGGCTGCGGCCTGACTTACGCGGAGTACCGCAAGAGCACCGAGATCCTCAGCATTCTGCTGGGGCCGGCCACGGTGGCGCTGGCGGTGCCGCTCTATTTGAACCTGCGGCGCATCCGCCAATTGTTCTGGCCGATTTTTACTACGCTGGTGATAGGCGGGGTGGTCGCAACGGGCATGGGTGTGGCGCTGGGCTGGTGGTTCGGTGCCGATCACATGATCCTGATGACCATGGCGCCGAAATCGGTGACCTCGCCGATCGCCATGCTGGTCGCCGAGCAGATCGGCGGCGTGGCGGCGCTGGCCGCGGTATTCGTGCTGATCACCGGGGTGATCGGCGCGATCTTCGGCCCGGCGCTGCTGACCCGCCTCGGTGTGCACAGCCCCGAAGCGCGTGGCATGGCGCTGGGCATGACGGCTCACGCGGTTGGCACGGCGGTGGCGATGCAGGAAAACGATGAGTGCGGCGCATTTGCCGCGCTGGCAATGAGTCTGATGGGCGTGGCCACGGCGGTGTTCCTGCCGTTGGCGGTGTCGATGGTGGTGTAAGGAAAATGTCTATGAGTCTGCCGCTTTTCCCGCTGAACACGGTGCTGTTCCCCGGCTGCAATCTCGATCTGCAGATCTTCGAGGCACGCTACCTCGACATGATCGGTCGTTGCATGAAGCAGGGCGTCGGCTTCGGTGTAGTGTGCATCCTTGAAGGCAGCGAAGTCGGCGTGGCGCCGGAGGGGTTCGCGCTGGTGGGATGCGAGGCGCGGATCACCGATTTCCAGCAGCAGGACAACGGCCTGCTCGGCATTCGCGTGCAGGGCGGGCGGCGTTTCAATGTGTTGCGCACCGAAGTGCAGCGCGATCAATTGATTCTGGCCGATGTCGAATGGCTCGACGACGAACCCGAGCAACCGTTGCAGGACGAGGACGCCGATCTGGTCGCGCTGCTGAAAGCACTAGCCGAACACCCGATGGTCGAAGCGCTGGACATGGGCACCGAGGCGGTCGGCCAACAGTCACTGGCCAATCAGCTTGCCTATCTGTTGCCCTTCACTGAAGAAGACAAGATCGACTTGTTGCAACTCGACGATCCGCAGCAGCGGCTGGATGCGATTCAGGCGTTGCTTGATGAGTTGCAGGGGGAGTTATTCGCCTAGTTTTACTTTGAATCAACTACTGCCACCTGCCAGCATTGTTTTGCTTTGGTCTTTATCTTAGTTTTCAGGTTGTCCGCAGGAGGCGGGCAATTTGAACAAGAATAAGGATGAAAGCATGACTGTATATGAAGATGAATGGGAGTTCTGGGACGACATTGCCGGCAAATACATTTTGAAAAATGCCGGCACTGATCACAACGCCGGCCTCGTTACAGAGGCGGCAGCAAATTATGCCGATCGCATGGTAATAGCCCGGCGTAAACGGAAATCTGAAAAGGTCCCTGACGGCGAAGTCCCGCGGATGTCGGCAACAGCCACAATCGTCGCGGCCGCAACCGTTGTTTGATTATTTTATTTTTCAGTATTTATCTGCCGCTGCAACTGAGTCACGGCAGAGCGTTTATCGGTGGGTAACTCTATGTCTCTAGCGAAAATAAATAATAAAGCTTTCACGGCAAATCTTTATCTGGATGGTCGACCGGTAGTCCTCAATCAACAACGTCTGCAACAGGTGTTGCGCGATAAGCGGATAACCCTGGGCGAAAAACTGGAGGCCGAAGCAGGACTGGCGAGCCTGCGGACATCCAGCTTCATCACGCTGGCTGACCATGAGGACGATGATCCGCTGGTGTTGAAGTTCGTTCCTCAGGGTGACTGTTACGCAGTGCACCTGGTGCATCCGGGCGCATTTGACGGTGCGCGAATGTTCATTGAGGACAAGACCCATAACCTGTTGGCGAGCACCAGCGCCACGGCGCAGTACTTTTCGATCAGTACCTATGGGGCGCCGAAGGCTTCCCTCAACGATATTGCCTCCGGCCCCGCGCATATCGAATTGAACAGCGAGCCGAAGGACAAACCCTTGTACCGTCAGGTGAGCAGTGGCATGAGTTCGTTTCTGGACACCGATCCCAATGTCACCGGGCATAACGCCTTCAACAACAAACCTGCGCGATTTGTGATCAAGGTGCTTGAGTAGCGCAAGCTCATGATTTGAAAACAGGCGCCATTCATTACTGAATGGCGCCTGGATATTACGGCCGGTAATGTTCCGCTACGGGCCAGCTTATATCGTTGGAACAGGTGTCTGCGCCTTTGGGCAAGTGTAATATCGCTTCACCCGCGGCGCCTGCTTCATATATCAATTGGTCATAGGAATTGCTGTTGTAGCGACCTTCCCAAGTAGCCTCCTCAATCTCCCCGGCTTCGCTGCCCGCCTTTCTGAAAACATCCGCGACCCTGGCCGCTTGACGCATGTTCGAACTGACCAGCCAGATCCTCTCGGCACTGATACCACGGGTGGGCATCGATATTTGACCTTCGAAAGCGTCGCCGACAAAGTCCATGTTACTCAGATACAGGTTTTCCACGCGTGGCACCACTTCAATGCCGCGGGTATCGATGACATAAAGGAAACCGAGTTTTTGTTTTCGCCGCCACAATGGGTAGTCACGTGAATCGTCCATTTCAAATGAGGTATCAGACTCCTCGGCCGAACTGTGTTTATATCCACTCGACGAATCACTGTCGGAGAAATGTCCCGGATAGCGGTTGGCCTGGCTGTTGTAGTGTCGGGGATTGGAGTAGTAATCAAAACTCAGATACTCACGGCCATTGCCCAAAGAGAATGTCGCGCTGAAAGCATGTTTGGTTGTGGTGCCGGAGGCGTTTCCACGTAACTTTACCAAGCGCTTGTCCCGCGCCAGTTCAAAGGGAGTGCGCAAGTCGGCACGAAACATGGCCGGGATGTCCGTGCGGTAAAGATAGTCATGCCTGTTGCGTTTATAACCGGCATGCTCCAGATAACCTTGCAGAAAATCGTCTTCATAACGCTGATTGACTGGCGGTAAGTTGCCCTCATGTCTCTCGCCGTGATTGCGCAGTTTCAGCGTGAAAGGGCCGAGCTCCTCGGCGATATGCTCGAACCGTTTGGTGTCCAGTGCATTTCGGGAGAGTTCTTTGTGCGTTTCGGCCCATTCCGGGAAGCCGTTTTCCATGTCCGGGCGCAAGCGTTTCTGCTGAGCGATGCTCAGGTTGTAAGTACGTAACAGTTCGGCGCATTCGCTGCGGGATTTCTGCGAGTGAGACCACTTCATGGAGTCCAGAAGAAACTTGTGGTCATCCTCGGTATTTCTGCGCCTTGCCCAGGCCGGCGGACCGCCTCGGACCTCGGCCTCGGCACGAAAGGTGAGGATTTCTGCATCGCGCAGGTGATAAACATCCCAGATTTCCGCATCGGTCCAGTGCGCCAGCTTCAGCGGCACTGAAGTGTCCCCGCGAGCTTCGCTCGGGTCGACTTTGATCATGCGACCGGATTTGCCCTGAAATGCGAAACCGACATTTGGCCGGATAATCATTGGTTCCCGATTTGTCATTTCCTTCCATTCATGTACCGCGTAATAGCCTTGCTCATCTGGTACGGGCGCGGAACGGGCCTTGGCCCACCCCAAGTATTGCAGGGAGTAGCGATCCGGTGGGTACATCTCGATGGGCTTGTTCAAGCTCCACAAATCAGTGTCGGCGACTCGATACAGCGGTGGGCCCGATGGCACTCGCTCGCTGGACAGTCTGGCCCGGTAGGCCTTGGTCAGGTCGTGGTAGGCAACCATCACCGTCAGCCCGGCGGCAGAACCGTCATCGTTGGCAATATCGGCGAACTGTCGACCCTTGTATGTCTTGAGACCTTGCGCATCGTGCCTCAAGTCGGCACTGACGTTTTGTACATAAGGTTCAAGGGGCGATTTTGCTGGACCCCGCGGCGGCTTCTGCATGTCGGGCATGTGGGTGACCGTGATGCCGGGTCGTAATGTCGCGTGGTCGACGGCAGGAGCGATGGTATCGATGCCCGCCAAGGCATTCGAGCCATCCGCTCGAATCCGACCGGGCAGGCGCAGATCCAGATCGATCGGACGATCAGGAGAGGCTGGCCGCGTTGTCGAGCTGCCGGGCGTTTCGGTGGTTGGTGAGGGGCGCAAAGGCCCGGGTTTTTGGCGCATGAATAAACTCCTTCTTTATGAATCAGCCTGTCCATCGGCTGAGGTGATCGAGTGCCAGCGCGGTGTTTGTCCGCGCTGGCACCGGGTTCCAAGCGCGCTGAGCGCACTCAAACATCTGTCGGGATGTGCAAATCCTCTGGATCGATTCGCACCTGCGGGTCGTCAGTCAGTCCCCAATGCCGACGCATCGAGTGATAAACCACGGTACCGACGGTGTCCTTGTATCCAATGTGGGTCACGTAAATCCGTGCCGCCAGTTCATTGCGCTGTCTGTGTTGTTCGATGTCGCTGTGCAGCGCCGCGACGCTGGCGTAACGGCGAGCGTCGATGACGTACAACTGCAACACTTCGAACAGCAGCGAAACCTCATAGATATGGCCGGCCGAAGTCACCACACTCACTGATTCCACCGGCGTGTCCTCGTCAATATCCGGCAGTTCGACGGTGACGCTAGCGATGCGCAGGCGGTTGCCATCAAGGTGGATATCTTCGCGCTTTACCGTTTCGCTCAAGGCGCGAGTGAACAGATTCCACGTCGAGGCGTTAGCTGTTTTTGCAGCCGCAGCGGGTGTCGACAGGCGCACGATGCAGTTGCTGACCAGATGGATATCGTAAGTCGAACTTTTGCCTTCCAGCAGATAAATCCCTGTGTGGGATCTGGACTCGATCACCACTTTGCAGGGCCGGTCGGTCAGCTCCGGCTTTTCGCTGACCACGGGGCGCGTGAACGGATACGTTCCGTTGCGCTGCTTCAGCCAGCTTCGGTTGCTGACCAGTCGTGTGCCGGGGGCCTTGGCGTCGGCTGCGTAATCCAGCTGCGGCAGTTGCAGGCGGTAGGAGACTTCGTCCCGCATGATCAGCACCAGATCTTGCGCCAGCAGCGGTGTGGTCACTTTCAGACTGTTGCGGCCGCCGTAACCGGTGGCGGCGGCGCTCGTCTTGATCACGCCTTTGAACGCAACCACTTTGGAGGGTAGTAGCAACGACAGGCAGATATCCTTGTAGGTCAGGTGCGTATTGCCCGATATACCCTGGCGAACTTCGACGTCATAGGTGATCACGACATCGACAATCTCGCTGGTCAGGTAATCGAGGTAGACACTCCCTTGTGTGGCAGTTTCGCTACGCTCGGCGGCAAACTCGACCCTGTGCGGCGTGCGTGCCACAAAGTGTCGCGACGCTGCCTGCGCCTGCAAGGCCACCGTGCCGCTATTGACGATGGCAGGGGCCAGAGCGGGCTGACCGTTAACGGTGATAGCGACCTCGATATCCTGAATCAGCACCTGGCCTGGCTGATTGGGCAGCAGAGCCAGCAGTTCATAACCATCCTGCGTGCGAAACAGCCACTGTGCATTCTTCAGATGGCGCTGGCCGTCGATCGTCTGATAGACATTTTTCAGGGTCAGCACGTGCTCTGGATCATCGCCATCCTTGCCGCGCAACGAGGTGATCACCAGTGACGTGCCGATGATTTGCCAGCGTTGAATGAGGGCTCGCGGCCAACCGAACTCGACGCGGCTGGAGTGCTCGGCGTTTTCGATGATCGTCGCGCGGGCGTTGGTATTGGCGATGTAATAACGGTCTTCACCGCTGCCCCCATCCACCTCGCATTCGGTACCGAAAACAGCAATGGTGTCGTTGCCGCCACCGGCGCTGATGCGGTCGTAGCCATTAGCGGAAATCTGGTTAGCCGCGTCGGTGCCGGTAACGCGGCTGGTGCCCTTGCGCAGCGTCGAAGCGTTCTCGATCGAAGTCAGATGGGCGATTTCCAGCCCTTCGGCCGCCGGATCCAGACCGCGCAACGAGACCTTGCCGGTCTGCAGATTGATGTCATGGCCGACGTAGCGAGTGTCTCCGGTCGGGCGGCTGCCTTCGAACGCCACGGTGTCGACGCCAGCGCCGCCGTCCAGAATGTTGATGTGCGCGGGTTTGGCGGAGCGGTCGAGCTCCTGGTCCGACACTTCTTGATAGAACGCATCGGTCTGGTCGCCACCGGTCAGGGCTTTGTGCCCTTCTCGGTAAGTGAACAGATTGGACTGGGCCTTGACGCCAGCGACCCGGTCGTTGCCATCACCGAGGCGCCAGAACACCCCTTTGCCTTCTCCGGCGCTGCCGCTGACCTTGCCTTTGAGATCTGCCGGCAAGCCATCGGCAGCATCCATCACATCGTCTGCGCCGACGATCACAGCCTGGCTGTCGCGTTTGAACGGTTCCTGGCCGGCGCTTTCATCCCACTGATAGCGCCACAGTTCGACCGATTGCAGTTCGGTGCGGAAGGCGCCGTTGACTACGTGTTCAATGGAGTTCTTATAGGCGCCTTCAAGCATGTCTCTGGCCGACAGTTCGAGGCGTTTTTCGTGATCGCTGTAGCCTTTGGTCAGCTTGAAGCGATCCATCACTTGGTTATCCAGTTCCTGGTCGGTGAAGGCGAACCAGCCTGAGCGCAAGCGTTCCAGTGCGGTCAGTTCGATGTAGTCATCGATATCGTCCACGACCCGAGCGGCCTGGTAAATCATCGAGCCGGCGATCAGCACAGCCGCCGCCGCGAGTCCGACCGGCCCGGCGACGCTGCCGAAACCGGCCAGTGCGGCGACGCCGAGCACCAGGCTGATGCCCGCTCCCGCCACGCTCAGGGCGCCGCTGACGTAATGATCCTGCGCGATTTTTCCCGACGAGGCGGCGGCAGCGTTGAACGATTTGACCGCATCGATGATGTCGAACGGCAGGGTGATCGCGCTGGCGAACATACCGGCGCCCCGGCTCATGTATTTGCCCACCGAGGTCAGCGGGAAATATTTGAAAAGATTGCCGCCGTTGGTGAGCATCGCCTCGCCTGTCCTGGTCAAACCGCGTTCGATGATCAGAGAGCCGAACTCGGCGGCAATGGAGCCACCCTGGAAGACCGCTTCGAGTTTTTCCCCTTTGCTGATCGCATCGATCATGGCCATGTAACCACTGTAGATGCCGAAGGCTTGCAGACCGACGCCGGCGCCGCTCATCAGGTAGCTTTTGCTTTTGTTGACCCAGCCGGGTGCGTTTTCAAAAGCGTCTACCTGATGAATGTCCAGCTTCTGCGCGGCTTTGCCCAACTGGTTGAGCCGGTCTACCGCACTGCCAGGGTCGATTGGCGCAGGGCTGACAAACATGGGGCCGGCGTCGACCGAGCGCTGGCAGGCAATTTCGTAGAACAGCATCGCGGCCCTGCCGTTGTCGGCAACCTCAGCGGATCTCAAGTGGTTTTCAACGGCCGCTGATTCGAAATGCAGCCCATCGAAAAACATCTGATCCGGGGCTTTCAGATCGGCATTCGCCGGACCGATCGGTTGACCGTTGACCGCAGCACCCAGTCTTTGCAGCTCGACCCGACTGACTTTGACTTCCCCGATGGACAAGGGCCCTAAATGCTTGTCGAGCGATGCCAGCGTTTGTCGATGCCTGGCTTCAGCGCCCTTGCCGGCCGAGGGTGCAGGCATATGAGAGAGATTGGCTGTAGAGGGCGCATGGTCATTGGCCGAGGCATCAAGCGGCGTGACCTGAAGCAGGCGCACATTGGAAACATGCGCGGAAGGTACGATGAGTTTCGACACGTCTTAATCCCTTAACGTTGTGTATGAACACCGGTTTCCTTACCGGTGGTGCGGGCAATCCCGGGGTTTCACGGCCAGACAATGTCATGACCAAATTCGTTTCTATTGCCGGACAGCCTGAGAATGGGCAGGCCTGCTGCCTCGACATGGTCGATCAACGTGTCGTACTCGAAGTGGTTGGCATGCCCGGCGTGGGTGGCAGCTTCGATGCGTTCGGCACGGGCACCCGCCATGTCCTGGATGTCCGTCACCTTGGCGCCTTTGGTCTGGTCGGCGTTGAGCAACCAGATGCGCTCGGCGTCCAGTCCGCTGCGGGTAACCGAAATCAGCCCTTCAAAATCGTCGGAGGGAAACCAGGTAGGCGGCGTGTCGCGGGCGGCCGAATTGAACATCATGTTTTCTTCTTGGGGTACGACCTCCAGATGGCGGGTGTCCAGGGCGTAGAGGAACATGACCGTCTGCCGAGTGCGCTCGGATCGATAGCCGCGCTCATGATCCCAGGCAATCGGCCGGTCGCCATCCGACCAGTCGGAGGAGGCGCTGCTGCTGGAATCGCTGGCGTCGCTCGCACCACTCTCCGAGCTGCTGTCACTGGCGTCGCGCCCGGGATATTTGTGGGTCTGGCTGTTGAATCGCAGGTAATCGGGATAAGGCGCGCTGGCATACGTCTGGCCTTCATTGAGGCTGAACGTCGCGCTGATGGGTTTGTGCGTGGTGGCGCCGGGCTTATGGTGGTGGCGCGGCAGCATGGTGCCGTCGTTGGCCAGTTCGAAAGGTGTACGTTCGTCACCGCGAAACAGTGCCGGAATATCGGTGTGGTACAGGCAGTTGTTCTTGTTCCGCAGATAGCCGAGTTTTTTCAACAGTGCTTCACGCACCTCGAACGTCAGGCTGTTTTCAGGGTGATACCAATCGTGGCGGGCGTTGCGCTTGAGATTGAGTTGCTCGACGGCGTCCCTGGCAAATTGCTCGAGGCGTTGCGGGTTGTCGAGTTCGTCGAGCAGGCGCTTGTGCGCTTGCGCCCACGGCGGAATAGCCAATTGGTTTTGCAGGTCCTGCTGTAATCGCGTCAGTTGGTTCGGCAGCAAGTTATAAGACTGTAGAAACGTTTCGCGCTCCTTCAAGGTCATGGCAGGGTGCAACCAGCGCAGGGTGTTGCGCAGCAAGTCGGTGACAGGGTTGCCGGTATTCGCCGCCTCGGCCCATTGCGGGGGGCGGCCGGTGGCCTGTGCTTCCGCCCGGAAGCGAGTGATGTCCTGGCCATGCAAGCCGTAGAGTTGCCAGATCTGTTGGTCAGTCCATTGTCGCAAGTGCGCAGGCTGCGCGCCGAACCCGCCCTGCGGTGCGTCGACTTGCATCAAATTGCCGAACTCATCGCGCAGCGCAAATCGGGTATCGGTGTCCTTCGTACCCGGCCGGGGTGTCATTTCGTGATACCCCTGAGAGTCCGGGGACCGCCACGAAGGGCGATATCGGCGTTGATCCACCGGCACCGCTGCAGCAACCGGACGCGGGCGTTTGGCTGCCGATGCCTGGTCGGTCTGTTCACTTGCGCTCACGGCGGGGCGTTTCGGCGCGACCCGTTCGGTCAGGCGCCATGTCGGGCTGTCGGTGTTTTTGTACAGGCGTGGGCCCGAGGGGAACCGTTCGGTCAGTAATTTGCTGCGCCAGGCACCGGATTCATCCTGGCCGATGTGGGTGGTTTGCAGCCCACCCTCAACTTCTACATCGGCGAATTTTCTGCCAACGACCCAGCGAATTCCGTCGGCATCGGCCGGCTTCATGCCGTGCAGAAAAGCCTCCGTCAGCCAGTAGTTATTTACCCTGTCAGGTTGCAGCGCAGCGGCGCCCGTTGCCGGCATGCGTGAGATTTCCACGGCCTGTATTGCCGACGATGGTCCGGGCACGTGAATATCCGCAGTACGGTTTGGCACTGCCAGATCGGTAAGAGTGGGAGGGCGAAAATAGTCGGAAACGCCATCAAGCGGTAACTGCTCGTTCCGGCGCGGTGCAGTATTGCTCGAATCAAATGGATGGGTAATCGTCGCAGTTGGCTTGCGAGGTAATTTGGGGCTCATTGAATCCTCTGAACTAACGAAGTTTCCTTGATTTAATTTCGATGTCAGTTTGTAACTGGCTGGAGCAACATTGAAATCAATTGGCTAGTTCAATCTAACGCTTTTTGAATGATATGAAAGTCGGTATTTGTGCGGTTTCAATTGTTTTTGTAACGTCAGTTTTATATTTGTTGCGGGCAGGGAATTATGCCGGTTTCAGTGTGGAAGTTTAACCGGGCAGGGGAAAGAGCAAGTAGGCAACTAACGCCGCTCTTGTCGGAGTTTTCCGAAAGAGCGGCGCGAAACAAACAGTGCTTGCATGTCGATGTTCAGTAGGCGTAGCGCAACAGCGTATGAGGCAAATGACGCAGCACGAAGAAACCGAACAGCGCGATCATCGAAGGCAGGATCAGCCACCAGATCTTGAATGGTATCGGGTTGAGGGACGTCTGCCGCTGGCTCAACCATAACATCGCGGCGCAAACGCAACTGGCGAGCATCGCGCCGGCAAGGATATCGGTTGGCCAATGAGCACCCAGATAAACCCGCGACAGGGCGATCGACAACGCCGGGATGCAGGCGATCAGTAGCCAGGTCAGGCGCATGCGCGGCGGCTGCCCACGACCGGCCAGCACGCCCAGCGTCAGGAACAGGGCAAACGCGCCGGAAGCATGGCCGCTGGGCATGCTGTAGGTGGTCAATGGGTCACTGAGTACTTCGGGGCGCACTCGGGCGAAGAAGTATTTGGTCCCGGTATTGGCCATTGCGGTGATGAGCATGGTGGCACCGGCGAACATCGCCTGGCGCCACTGCTTGCACAACAGCAACAGCACAACCAGCAAGGCGCTGAACAGCAGCATGTTGCGGAATTCGCCGATCAGGGTCAGCGTCACGGCGATTTCGTCCAGCGCTGGTTGACGATGCTCCTGCACCAGGGTCATCACGCCATTGTCGAGCGCGGTCAGGTACGGGTAGCCGATAAACAGACCGATCAGGATCAACAGGCTCATGCTGCCGATCCAGATTGTCGCGCGACGATGGCGACGCACACTGCTGTTGACGCTCAGGCCAAGCATGACTGCAATGCTGGCGGCGACAATTCCGGCCTCGAGCCAGAACCCTTCAGGCAATGGCAGGCGGAACGCTGCGCCCGTGGCCCAGCCCGGCAACAGATAAGCCAGGCTCCAGCCAGCAGCTGCCAGCAGACTGACGGCGAAGAAACGCGGGAAGGGCATGTCGCACATCCCGGCGACCATCGGCAGCATCGGTCGCAGCGGGCCGATGAAGCGCCCGACCAATAGGCTGGCGATGCCGTAGCGCTGGAAGTACGACTCGGCGCGGGCCATCCATTCCGGGTGATGGCGTAGCCCGGGCAGGCGGCGTATGTTCTGGTGGAAATGGCGGCCGAGAAAATACGAAATCAGATCACCGAGAATGCCACCGAGAAAGCCCAGCAGCAGCGTTTCGCTCAAGGACAGCGCGCCGCTGCCGGCCAGTACTGCCACGGCAAACAACAGCACCGTGCCCGGCACGATCAGCCCGGCGATCGCCAGACATTCCACGCAGGCAACGATGAACACCGCTGCGGCCAGCCACTGTGGATTGGCGCCGAGCCATCCGGTGATGCTATCGAGCCATGGGCCCATACAGAAAAACTCCAGACTATTGATAATCCCGGTAGGAGCTGCCGCAGGCTGCGATCTTTTGATCTTGTTTCTTTAAAGCAGAATCAAAAGATCGCAGCCTGCGGCAGCTCCTACAGGGGTAAGCGTTTACAGAAGAATATAATCCCGGCCTTCGACCTGACCCCGTCGCAGCGGGTTCCGCGTGCACCATTGCGCATATGCGGCGTCAACGAAGCGATACATCAAGTGTTCATCGCGACCCAGTGGAATCCCCAGCCGGGTGGTTTGAATAACGTGAGAAGGAGCCGGCCCCGTATCTTCGACCAGCAGCAATTCATGATCGAAACGCTTGGCGTCCCACATCGGTACTTTCAAACCGAGTGCCTTGCACAGCAAGGTCTGCCCGGCGCACAACTTCTGCGTCGGACGCGGTCGTCCCTGGGCATCGGGATTGTTCAGCAGCATTTGCGCCAGACTCGCCGGACCGCTGACTTCATCGACCCACGGATAGGCGGATTTGATCAGCACCGCATTGCCCGGACCTTGCGCGCTGAAATTCAGCGAATCACCGCCGCGGGCGTAGTACATATAGATGTGCCCGCCGTCCAGAAACAAAGCCTTACGCTTTTCTGTGTAACCGAGCGAGGCATGGCTGCCTTTTTCCGCGAAGTAATAGGCCTCGGTCTCGATAATTCGAGCGCTCAACCACAGGTCGCCGACGCGATGGCGGATGACTTTGCCGAGCAACGCCTGCGCCAGTACTTGGGCGTCGCGGTCGAAAAAGCTGTCCGGCAGGCCCACGGGCAGGCGCGCGGACTCGGGGCAAAGGGGCACGTTGGTCATGATGGGCAGGGTTTATCCAGGCTCAAGAGGCCTTGATGATAACAACGCTCAGCTTAATTACGTCTGAACGATGGCCAAACGCAGTTCATTTCGACCATCCGCCCGTCACCGCTGTTAGTCCCGGGACGCGACAGCTATAATCTGCCGCTTTCCTCTTTGCCAAGATCCCAGCAGACCATGACTGAGTCCGTTCTTGACTACATGACCCGATTGGGTCGCGCCGCCCGCGCTGCCTCCAAGGTCATCGGTCGCGCCAGCACCGCGCAGAAAAACCGCGCCTTGCAGGCTGCCGCCAATGCGCTGGACGCCGCGCGCGCCGAGCTGGCCGCAGCCAATGAGCTGGATCTGGCTGCCGGTCGCGCCAGCGGTCTGGAGCCGGCGCTGCTGGAACGTCTGGAACTGACTCCGGCACGCATCGACGGCATGATCGTCGGCTTGCGTCAGGTCGCTGCACTGGCGGATCCGGTTGGCGCGATCCGCGACATGAGCTTCCGTCCGTCGGGCATTCAGGTCGGCAAGATGCGTGTACCGCTGGGCGTGATCGGGATCATCTACGAATCCCGGCCGAACGTGACCATCGATGCCGCCAGCCTGTGTCTGAAGTCGGGCAGCGCGACCATTCTGCGCGGTGGCTCCGAGGCGATTCATTCCAACCGCGCGATTGCCGCGTGCATTCAGCGCGGTCTGGCCGAGGCCGAACTGCCCGCCGCCGTGGTGCAAGTGGTCGAAACCACCGACCGTGCCGCTGTCGGCGCGCTGATCAGCATGCCGGAATACGTTGACGTCATCGTGCCCCGTGGTGGCCGTGGCCTGATCGAGCGCATCAGCCGCGATGCCCGCGTGCCGGTGATCAAGCACCTGGACGGCATCTGCCACGTCTACGTCAGCGAACACGCCGACCTGGCCAAAGCCCAGCGCATTGCCTTCAACGCCAAGACTTACCGTTATGGTATCTGCGGCGCGATGGAAACCCTGCTGGTCGATCAGGCTGTTGCCAAGGATTTCCTGCCGTCGATGGCTACGCAGTTCCGCGAAAAAGGCGTCGAGCTGCGCGGTTGCGAACGCACCCGGGCGATCATCGAAGCGGTCGCGGCCAGCGAAGACGACTGGCACACCGAGTACCTGGCGCCGATACTGTCGATCCGCGTGGTCGACGGTCTGGAGCAGGCGATCGAGCACATCAACCATTACGGCTCCCATCACACCGACTCGATCGTTAGCGAAAACCTCGCCGACACCCGCCGGTTCGTGGCGGAAGTCGACTCGGCCTCGGTGATGATCAACACCCCGACCTGCTTCGCCGATGGATTTGAATACGGACTGGGTGCCGAAATCGGCATTTCTACTGATAAGCTGCACGCCCGCGGCCCGGTAGGGCTTGAGGGGTTGACCTGCGAGAAGTACATCGTGGTCGGCGATGGCCAGTTGCGCGGCCAGGCGACGGTCTGACTTGACCGACCTCGACCTGACAGCGCCGCACACCGGCAGCGAGTCGCGCCCGCAGCGCATTGGCGTGCTGGGCGGTACGTTCGACCCGGTGCACATCGGTCATTTGCGTGGCGCGCTGGAAGTTGTCGAAGCGCTGGCGCTGGACGAGTTGCGCCTGATGCCGAACGCGCGCCCGCCACATCGCGGGACGCCGCAGGTGTCGGCGCAGGATCGGCTGGCGATGGTCGAGTGCGCGGTGGCCGGATTGCCGCCGCTGGTGGTGGACGCCCGCGAATTGCAGCGGGACAAACCGTCCTGGACCATCGATACCCTGGAGTCGCTGCGCGCAGAGATGCCCGCCGAGACCCAGGTTTTTCTGCTTTTGGGCTGGGACGCATTTTGCGGCCTGCCCACTTGGCACCGCTGGGAAGAGTTGCTCCAGCATTGCCACATCCTGGTGCTACAGCGCCCGGACGCCGACAGCGAACCGCCGGATGCCTTGCGCAACCTGCTGGCAGCGCGTTCGGTGAGCGACCCGCTGGCCCTGAAAGGGCCGAGCGGACAGATTGCATTCGTCTGGCAGACACCGCTCGCGGTTTCCGCCACCCAGATCCGTCAACTGCTGGCCAGCGGTAAGTCGGTACGTTTCCTGGTGCCCGACGCGGTCCTGGCCTACATCGATGCGCACGGTCTGTACCGTGCGTCGAACTGAACAAGGCGCGCTTCACCGATACGGATCACCGTATCCCCAAGCCGCCGAATACATGAGCAAAACGAGTTACATATGACTGATAAAGATCTACCGAAAGTAAAGCGCAAAGGCACGTTCAAGAGCGCACCACTGCCGGAAGCCGTCAACACCAACGAGCCGCTCAAGGGCGACGAACTGGTCAAGATTGCCGTCGCTGCGCTGGAAGACGTCAAGGCCCAGGACATCCAGATCATTGATGTGCGCGACAAGCAGAGCATCACTGACTACATGATCATCGCCACCGGTACCTCCAATCGCCAGATCAACGCGATGCTGGACAAGGTCCGTGAGGAAGTGAAAAAGCAGGGCGCCAAGCCGCTGGGCGAAGAAGGCAAGGGCGACAGCGACTGGGTTCTGCTCGACCTCGATCTGGTGATCGTGCACATGATGACTGCCTCGGCGCGTCAGTTCTACGACCTGGAGCGCCTGTGGGCCGGTGCCGAGCAAAGCCGTGCGGCCGATGCCAAGCACCACAGCCCGGAAAACACCCACGAGCATTTCACCAAGCTCAACAAAGACCAGTTCTAAGGGATCGCTGTGCGACTGCGCCTGATCGCCGTCGGTTCACGCATGCCCAAGTGGGTGGAAGAAGGCTGGCTTGAATATGCCAAGCGTCTTCCGTCCGAGCTGGCGCTGGAACTGGTGGAAATTCCGCTCAACACCCGTGGCAAGAATGCCGACGTGGCCCGTTTCATCCGCCAGGAAGGCGAAGCCATGCTGGCCAAGGTCGGGCACAACGAGCGGATCGTCACGCTGGAGGTTCACGGCAAGCCGTGGAGCACCGAGCAACTGGCGGTCGAACTCGATCGCTGGCGCCTGGATTCGCGCACGGTCAACTTCATGGTCGGCGGCCCGGAAGGGCTGGCACCGGAAGTCTGTGCCCGCGCTGACCAGCGCTGGTCGTTGTCGCCGCTGACCTTGCCGCACCCGCTGGTGCGGATCCTGATCGGCGAACAGTTGTACCGTGCCTGGACCGTGTTGTCCGGCCACCCTTATCACAAGTAAGCCTGCCCTCATGTCTCAGCCGATCCGCATCAAGGACCACGAAAAGGACGCCCGTCTGGTGCGCAGCCGTGTGGTGTTCGGTGCGATCGTGATCGTGGCGCTGATCTGTGTGTTGATCGCGCGTCTGTATTACCTGCAGGTGATCCAGTACGAGTACCACTCGACCCTGTCGGAAAACAACCGCGTCCACGTGCAGCCGATTCCGCCGACGCGCGGGCTGATTTTCGACCGCAACGGCGTGGTTGTGGCCGACAACCGGCCGAGCTTCAGCCTGAGCATGACCCGTGAGCGCTCCGGCGACTGGCAGCAGGTGCTCGACGTTATCGTCGAGGTGCTGGAGCTGACGCCCGAGGACCGGGTGATCTTCGAGAAACGCATGCGGCAGGGGCGTCGGCCGTTCGAGCCGGTGCCGATCCTGTTCGAGCTGACCGAAGAGCAGATCGCCCGCATCGCGGTGAACCAGTTCCGCCTGCCCGGGGTGGAAGTGGTCGCGCAACTGGTCCGGCATTACCCGCAGGGCGCGCACTTTGCGCACTCGGTGGGCTACATGGGGCGGATCAACGAGAAAGAGCTGAAGTCGCTGGATCCGGTCAACTACAGCGGCACCCACCACATCGGCAAGACCGGCATCGAGCGGTTCTACGAGCCGGAATTGCACGGTCAGGTCGGTTACGAGGAAGTCGAGACCAACGCCCGTGGCCGCGTATTGCGCGTGCTCAAACGCACCGATCCGATTCCCGGCAAGGACATCGTCCTGAGCCTCGACATCAAGTTGCAGGAAGCCGCCGAGGCCGCGCTGGGCGGGCGACGTGGTGCGGTGGTGGCGCTCGATCCGAAAACTGGCGAAGTGCTGGCGATGGTCAGCCAGCCAAGTTTCGACCCCAACCTGTTCGTCACCGGCATCAGCTTCAAGGCCTACGCCGAGTTGCGCGACTCCATCGACCGGCCGTTGTTCAACCGCGTGCTGCGCGGTCTGTACCCGCCGGGCTCGACGATCAAACCGGCGGTGGCGATTGCCGGTCTTGACGCCGGGGTGGTCACGGCGTCGAGCCGGGTGTTCGACCCGGGCTACTACATGCTGCCCAACTACGACCACAAATACCGCAACTGGAACCGTACCGGTGACGGCTTCGTCGACCTCGACACGGCGATCATGCGGTCCAACGACACCTACTTCTATGACCTGGCGCACAAGCTCGGCATCGATCGGCTGTCGACCTATATGAACAAGTTCGGCATCGGTCAGAAGGTCTCCCTGGACATGTTCGAAGAATCCCCCGGCCTGATGCCATCGCGCGAATGGAAGCGAGCAACGCGCAAACAGGCGTGGTTCCCCGGCGAAACCCTGATTCTCGGGATCGGCCAGGGCTACATGCAATCGACGCCGCTGCAATTGGCCCAGGCCACGGCGCTGGTGGCCAACAAAGGCATCTGGAACCGTCCGCACCTGGCCAAATCCCTCGACGGGGTGAAACCGGTGGATGACAACCCGATGCCAAACATCGTCCTGCGCGACCCGTCCGACTGGAACAAGGTCAACCACGGCATGCAGCAGGTGATGCACGGTGCCCGTGGTACCGCGCGCAAAGCGGCGATCGGCGCGCAATACCGCATCGCCGGCAAGTCCGGTACCGCGCAGGTGGTGGCGATCAAGCAGGGCGAAAAATACGACCGCTCCAAGGTCCAGGAGCGCCATCGCGACCACGCCTTGTTCGTCGGTTTCGCCCCGGCCGATGATCCGAAGATTGTCGTGTCGGTGATGGTCGAGAACGGTGAGTCCGGCTCCGGCGTGGCCGCGCCGGTCGTGCGCCAGGTCATGGACGCGTGGTTGCTCGACCAGGACGGCCATCTCAAAGCCGAGTACGCCAGCCCAATCACTGCGGAGGCCACGGCCCGTGATGAATAACTTCGATCGCATGCTCTCCAGCGAGGATGTGATGCGTCGCCGCGCGACGTTGCTGCAAAGACTGCATATCGATGGCCCGCTGTTGATCCTGTTGCTGATTCTCGCCGCCGGCAGCCTGTTCGTGCTGTATTCGGCCAGCGGCAAGAGCTGGGATCTGCTGGGCAAGCAGGCCACATCGTTCGGTATCGGTCTGGTGGCGATGATTGTCATCGCCCAGTTCGAGCCGCGTTTCATGGCGCGTTGGGTACCGCTCGGTTACGTAATCGGCGTGGTCTTGCTGATCGTCGTCGACATCATGGGCCACAATGCCATGGGCGCCACGCGCTGGATCAACATTCCCGGGGTGATCCGCTTCCAGCCCTCGGAATTCATGAAGATCCTGATGCCGGCGACCATCGCCTGGTATCTGTCCAAACGCACCTTGCCGCCGCAGCTCAAGCACGTCGGCATCAGCCTGATGCTGATTGGTGTGCCGTTCATTCTGATCGTGCGCCAGCCGGATCTCGGCACCTCGCTGCTGATTCTCGCCGGTGGCGCCTTCGTGCTGTTCATGGGCGGCCTGCGCTGGCGCTGGATTCTCAGCGTGCTGGCGGCGGCGGTGCCGGTGTCGGTGGCGATGTGGTTCTTCGTCATGCACGACTACCAGAAGCAGCGGGTCCTGACCTTTCTCGACCCGGAAAGTGATCCGCTGGGCACCGGCTGGAACATCATTCAGTCGAAAGCCGCGATCGGTTCCGGTGGCGTGTTCGGCAAAGGCTGGTTGCTCGGTACCCAGTCGCACCTGGACTTTCTTCCGGAAAGCCACACCGACTTCATTATCGCCGTGCTTGGCGAAGAGTTCGGTCTGGTGGGAATTTGCGCACTGCTGCTGATCTATCTGTTGTTGATCGGTCGTGGGCTGGTGATCACTGCCCAGGCACAAACGCTGTTCGGCAAATTGCTCGCCGGTGCGTTGACCATGACTTTTTTTGTTTACGTTTTCGTCAACATCGGTATGGTCAGTGGCCTGTTGCCGGTCGTGGGGGTGCCGTTGCCGTTCATTAGCTACGGAGGAACTTCGCTGGTGACGCTGCTGTCAGCGTTTGGGGTTTTGATGTCGATCCATACCCATCGCAAGTGGATCGCACAGGTTTGAATAAGGTGAAGAGTGCAATGCAAGTAATGCGTGGCTGGGCGACTCGATGCGCGCCGCTGGTTGGCCTGATGGGCCTGCTGGGAAGCGTGCAGGAAGCGCTGGCCGGCGACTATGAAGGCTCGCCGCAGGTGGCCGAATTCGTCGGCGAAATGACCCGCGACTACGGTTTCGCCGGTGAACAACTGATGGGTGTGTTCCGCGAGGCGCAACGCAAGCAGTCGATTCTCGACGCCATCTCCAAACCCGCCGAACGGGTCAAGCAGTGGAACGAATATCGACCGATGTTCATCACCGACGCGCGCATCGCCCGGGGTGTCGACTTCTGGCGTCAGCACGAGGCGACCCTGGCGCGTGCCGAGCAAGAATACGGCGTGCCGGCACAAGTCATCGTGTCGATCATCGGCGTCGAGACCTTTTTCGGACGTAATACCGGCAATTTCCGCGTGATCGATGCTTTATCGACCCTGGGCTTCGACTATCCTCCCCGTGCCGAATTTTTCCGCAAGGAGCTACGTGAGTTCCTTCTGCTGGCCCGTGAAGAGCAGGTCGATCCACTGACCCTCAAAGGCTCTTACGCCGGGGCAATGGGCCTGCCGCAATTCATGCCGAGCAGCTTTCGCGCCTACGCGGTGGACTTCGACGGTGACGGTCACATCAATATCTGGAACAACCCGGACGATGCCATTGGCAGCGTCGCCAGCTATTTCAAGCGCCATGGCTGGGTCGCCGGTGAGCCGGTGGTCAGCCGCGCCGATGTACGCGGCGAGCAGGCTGATGAAGGCCTGACCAGCGGTATCGAACCGGTGAAGACGGTCGCAGAGTTGCGGGCGCTGGGCTGGTCGAGTCATGATGCGCTGCGCGATGATATGCCGGTTACCGCATTTCGCCTCGAAGGCGACAACGGCCCTGAATACTGGATGGGCCTGCAGAATTTCTACGCGATCACGCGTTATAACCGCAGCGTGATGTACGCCATGGCCGTACATCAACTGTCTGAACAGCTGGTACAAGCACGGGGCGTCAAGTAATGCAGGCATTGCCTAACAATAAACCCCTGAAGCTGGTGGCTTTCGCTGCGTTGGCAGTCCTGGTTGCCAGTTGCACGACCAGCCGCACGCCGACGCAGAAATCCCCGTCCACCGCTGTCCGCGCCCAACCGGGCCTGGACATCAATCGCGCGCACAAAGACGGCGCGCCTTGGTGGGATGTCGATGTTTCGCGCATCCCCGATGCGACACCGACCCTGCACACCGGCCCGTACAAGGCCAACCCTTACACCGTGCTGGGCAAGACCTATTTCCCGTTGCAGGAATCCAAGACCTACGTGGCCTCAGGTACGGCGTCCTGGTACGGCACCAAGTTCCATGGCCAGAACACCGCCAACGGCGAAGTGTATGACCTGTACGGCATGAGCGCTGCGCACAAGACCTTGCCGCTGCCAAGCTACGTCCGGGTGACCAACCTGGACAACAACAAGACGGTGATCCTGCGCGTCAACGACCGTGGGCCGTTCTACTCCGATCGCATCATCGATTTGTCCTACGCGGCGGCGAAGAAACTCGGCTATGCCGAAACCGGCACCGCGCGGGTCAAGGTCGAAGGCATCGATCCGCAACAGTGGTGGGCAGCCAAGGGCCGTCCGGCGCCGCTGATGCTCAACGAGCCGCAAGTAGCGCAGAATAGCGCGCCAGCGATTACAGCGTCGGCCGGCACCGTCGAGCAATGGACACCGCCACCGCAGCAACACGCGGCGGCCGTGGTGCCGGTGCAGATCGATGCAAAAAAAAACGCTTCTGCACCAGCGTCTGGCCAGTATCTGCAGGTGGGCGCGTTCGCCAACCCGGACGCTGCCGAGCTGCTGAGGTCGAAGCTCAGCGGGATGGTGAGCGCGCCGGTGTTCATCAGTTCGATCGTGCGCAATCAGCAGACCCTGCACCGGGTACGCCTGGGGCCGATCGGCTCGCCGGGTGAGATCGCCCAGGTGCAGAACAGTGTGCGTCTGGCCAATCTGGGTTCGCCCAGCGTGGTCAGCGAGTAATACGTAGACCTTGATTGACGGTTCACTTGCGGTATTCGGGGGGTGAACCAGGTTGTTGGCTCTTCGAAGAACAAAAGCCCGGCAAGGGTGACGGAGTGAGCAACTGAACACGCGATGGCCCGTTAGAAGGCTGTCTGAATAAGTTTTGCCTTCGGGCAAGTTTCCATTAGCGATTTCGAGAGACGGATGAACATCACCACCTTTGCCAAACGCCTGTGTCTGCTAGTCCCGCTGCTCCTCTCGCCAGCCGCCTTCGCGGCCGAGATGATGCCGTCGCCACCACAACTGGCCGCCAAGGCCTATGTTCTGATGGACGCCAGCAGCGGCAACGTGCTGGTCGAAAACAACGGCGACCAGCGTCTGCCACCGGCCAGCCTGACCAAGCTGATGACCGCGTACATTGCGACCCTGGAAATCCGTCGCGGCCAGATCGGCGAGAACGACCCGGTGACCGTCAGCGAAAACGCCTGGCGCACCGGCGGTTCGCGGATGTTCATCAAGGTCGGCTCGCAGGTGACTGTCAGCGACCTGCTGCACGGCATCATCATCCAGTCCGGTAACGACGCCAGCGTCGCCCTGGCCGAGCACATCGCCGGCAGCGAAGACGCCTTCGCCGACCTGATGAACAAGACCGTCACCGAACTGGGCATGACCAATACCCATTTCATGAACCCGACCGGTCTGCCGAATCCTGAGCACTACTCGTCGGCGCACGACATGGCGATTCTGGCCCGTGCGATCATCCACGAAGACCCGGCTCACTATGCGATCTACTCGCAGAAAGAGTTCTTCTGGAATGGCATCAAGCAGCCTAACCGCAACCTGCTACTGTGGCGCGACAAGACCGTTGACGGTCTGAAAACCGGCCACACCGACGAAGCCGGCTACTGCATGGTGTCCTCGGCGGTACGTGACGGCCAGCGCCTGATCGCCGTGGTGTTCGGCACCAACAGCGAAGTGGCCCGCGCCGCTGAAACCCAGAAGCTGCTGACCTACGGTTTCCGCTTCTTCGAAACCCAGACCTTCTACCAGAAGGGCACCGAACTGGCGCAGGCGCCGGTATGGAAAGGCACCACCAGCCAGGTCAAGGCCGGCCTGGCGCAAGACCTGACCATGACTCTGCCAAAAGGCCAGTTGAAGAAGCTCGCTGCCAGCATGACCATGAACCCGCAACTGGTTGCGCCAATCGCCAAGGGCGACGTGATCGGTAAAGTCGAAGTCAAACTGGAAGACAAGGTGGTGCACAGCGCCGACCTGATCGCTCTGGATGGCGTCGAGGAGGGTGGTATCTTCCGCCGCATGTGGGATAGCATCCGTCTATTCTTCTACGGCTTGTTCAACTGATTCAGTGTTGACCTGCATGGCCCCGCCCCGATCCGGTGCGGGGCCATGTGCGTTACCACGGCTTGCACTCTAGAGGCCGTTACGCCATGACCGATACCGAAGTAAAGGCGCCAAAGATCGAATTCCCTGTCACGGACTATCCCGTCAAGGTGATCAGCGATACCGGTGTAGGCAACAAAGACAAGATCATCGACATCGTCAAGAAACACGCGACCATCAATGATGAGCGTATCGACGAACGTCAAAGCACCAACGGCAAATACACCACTATTCAGTTGCACATCGTCGCCACCGACCAGGATCAGCTGTACAACATCAACAGCGAACTGCGGGCGACCGGCTTCGTGCACATGGTGTTGTGATGCACGGCACGCTGGGCTTTCGCGAGCTGGGCCAGATGGCTTACGAGCCGGTCTGGCATGCCATGCAGCGCTTCACCAACGAACGCGGCAGCGATGCCGCCGACGAAATCTGGCTCGTCGAACACCCGCCGGTGTTCACACAGGGCCAGGCCGGCAAGGCCGAACACCTGTTACTGCCGGGAGATATTCCGGTGGTGCAGGTCGATCGTGGCGGCCAAGTGACTTATCATGGCCCCGGGCAACTGGTGGCCTATCTGTTACTGGATGTGCGCAAGCTGGGTTTCGGCGTGCGTGATCTGGTCAGCCGCATGGAAGCCTGCCTGATCGAACTGCTGGCCAGCTACGGCGTCACCGCCGCCGCCAAGCCAGATGCTCCCGGCGTGTATGTCGATGGAGCGAAAATCGCTTCTCTGGGTTTGCGCATTCGCCACGGTTGTTCCTTTCATGGCCTGGCCCTGAACGTGGATATGAACCTGGAACCGTTTCGACGGATTAATCCCTGCGGCTACGCCGGGCTGGCCATGACCCAGCTGAGCGATCACGCAGGATCGATTGAATTTGCCGAGGTAAGTGCCCGGCTGCGCGCGCAGCTCGTCAAACACCTCGACTATGCTGAGCAGACGACCCTCACGGGCGGAATCGACTGATATGACTACTGATGCAGTGCAAACCATGATCCCGACGCTCGACGTGACCGAGCGCCCGGCCCCGCGTCCCAAGGTTGAAGCCGGCGTCAAGCTGCGCGGCGCCGAGAAGGTTGCACGCATCCCGGTCAAGATCATCCCGACCACCGAACTGCCGAAAAAACCCGACTGGATCCGTGTGCGCATTCCGGTTTCGCCGGAAGTCGACCGCATCAAGAGCCTGCTGCGCAAGCACAAGCTGCACAGTGTCTGCGAAGAAGCGTCCTGCCCGAACCTCGGCGAGTGCTTCTCCGGCGGCACCGCGACCTTCATGATCATGGGCGATATCTGCACCCGTCGCTGCCCGTTCTGCGACGTTGGCCACGGTCGTCCGAAGCCACTGGACGTCAACGAGCCGGAAAGCCTGGCGATCGCTATCGCCGACCTCAAGCTCAAATACGTGGTGATCACCTCGGTTGACCGTGACGACCTGCGTGACGGCGGTGCCCAGCACTTTGCCGACTGCATCCGCGAAATCCGCAAACTGTCGCCGAACGTGCAGCTCGAGACCCTGGTTCCGGACTACCGTGGGCGTATGGATATCGCTCTGCAAATCACCGCTGCCGAGCCGCCGGATGTGTTCAACCACAACCTGGAAACCGTGCCGCGCCTGTACAAGGCTGCGCGTCCGGGCTCGGACTACCAGTGGTCGCTGACCCTGTTGCAACGCTTCAAGCAGATGATGCCGCACATTCCGACCAAGTCCGGCCTGATGCTGGGTCTGGGCGAGACCGACGAGGAAGTCATCGAAGTCATGAAGCGCATGCGCGAACACGACATCGACATGCTGACCCTCGGTCAATACCTGCAACCGTCGCGCAGCCACTTGCCGGTGCAGCGCTTCGTCCATCCGGACACCTTCGCCTGGTTCGCCGAGGAAGGTTACAAGATGGGCTTCAAGAACGTTGCTTCGGGCCCGCTGGTACGTTCCTCGTACCATGCCGACGAGCAGGCGAAGCTGGTCAAGGCTGAGCTGCTGGGTTCCTGATTCAGTGCCGATGCAAAAATGCCCGCCGAGGACTGTCCTTCGGCGGGCATTTTTTTGCCTGAGACAAGGGGCTTTTGTTTGCCTCTTCAGCTGACTACTGTGTGTGCATGACTTTACCGCTGGAGCCCAAGGATGACCGTTCGACCGAGCCACACCCTGATTGCCCACCGACCCGTACCGGCGCTGCCCTCTGAGGGGACGATCGGCGTCATCGCGCCGGCCGGTCCCGGCGCCCTCGACACTGAAAAAGCGCTGCAATGGATGCGTGCGCGCGGCTATGGGCTTAAGGTGTTTCCGGGTGTCTATGAGAAGGACGGCTATCTGGCTGGCAGTGACGACGTACGCCTGCGCGATCTGCACGCCGCGTTCGCTGACCCCGAAGTCGACGCGATCATTTGCCTGCGCGGCGGCTACGGCACGCCGCGCCTGCTCGACCGAATCGATTACGACCTGCTCAGCCGGCATGCCAAGCCGTTTGTCGGCTATAGCGACATCACCGCGCTGCACCTGGCCATCAGTCGCTACGCCGGGTTTGTGACCTTCCACGGGCCGCTGCTCAATGCTGACCTGCTGGGCGACAAGGAGCCGCCGACCGTCACCTCATTCTTCGCCATGCTGCGCGGGCAAATGAAGTCAGGGAGTGTACTGAGCCATCCGGCGGCGTATCTGCTCTCAACCGTCGAACCAGGCATTGCCCACGGACGTTTGCTTGGCGGCAATCTTGCGATGATCGCCGCTACCTTGGGTACGCCTTATGAGATCGATGTCGAAGGCGCAGTTCTGTTCATCGAGGACATCAATGAGCCGCTGTATCGGATTGATCGGCTGCTGACCCAGATGCGCCTGGCCGGCAAGTTGGCCAGACTGCGCGGTGTGCTGGTCGGCGATATCGCCGGGGTGGATGTCGACGCGCTGAATCGCTTGCTCAAGCAAACCTTTGAGCCGCTGCGGATTCCGGTGTTGTCGGGTTGGCGCAGCGGTCATTGCGACCCGAACCTGACACTGCCGTTGGGCGCGCTGGTGCGCCTGGATGCGGGGAAGCAGGAATTGCTGTTGGAGCAGGATGTGGTGATCAAGGCTGAAACGGTTATTGCCTGACAGTCAGACTTCGCGAGCAGGCTCGCTCCCACAGGTTTTGAGTCGAATTCACAATTGTGTTTCAACCAGAACCCCTGTGGGAGCGGGCTTGCCCGCGATGCTTTTATTGGACGCGAAGGCTCTCGAGCAACTTGTGCGTCGGATAGCCATCCGCCGGCCAGCCCAGCGCCTGCTGGGCACTGCGAATGGCCTTGCGCGTGTTGGCGCCGATAATTCCGTCGGCCGTGCCGGCGTCGTAATTGCGAGCGCTCAACAGCGTTTGCAGTTCGATGCGCTCGGTGCGACTCAGCGGCAGGTCATCTTTCGGCCAGTTACCGTTGATCAGCCCTGCACCTTCAAAGCGCTCGGACAGCAGACTCACCGCCAGCGCATACGACGACGAATTGTTGTACTTGAGAATCGCCCGGAAGTTGTCGAGGATCAGGAACGCCGGGCCACGATAACCGGCCGGCAGCAGCAGGGCAGCGGACAGTTGTTCGGAACCGGCTGGCACCTGCGCGCCATTCGGCAGGTTGACGCCCAGTTGCCGCCATTCGGCGACGCTTTTGCGAATCGCGCCATCGGCCAGCGTGTAGTTGAAACCGCTGGGCAATTGCACTTCAAAACCCCACGGCTGGCCACGTTGCCAGCCCGAGCTTTGCAGGTAATGCGCGGTCGAGGCCAGTGCATCGGCCGGGCTACCCCAGATGTCGCGGCGACCGTCACCGTCAAAATCCACGGCGTGGGTGTTGTAAGTGGTCGGAATGAACTGGGTCTGGCCCATCGCCCCGGCCCAGGAGCCGAGCATTTTCTCCGGGGTGATATCGCCTTGTTGCAGAATTTGCAGGGCGGCGATCAATTGCGCATGAGCAAAGCCCGGACGACGGCCTTCGTAGGCGAGGGTGGCCAGCGAGTTGATCACCGACTTGCTGCCCTGAAACTGGCCGAAGTTGCTTTCCATGCCCCACACCGACACCAGTGCCTGGCGATCAACGCCATAACGCTGCTCGATGCTTTGCAGAATATCGGCGTACTGATTGATCAGCGCCTGGCCCTTGCGTACGCGCAGTGGCGACAGCGCGCCATCGAGGTATTCCCACACCGGGCGGGAAAACTCCGGCTGACTGCGATCGGCACGGATCACGCTGGCGTCGAAGCTGATGTTGGCAAATGCCTGATCGAACAGCTCGGGACGAATCCCGGCGGCGAGGGCGTCCTTGCGGAAACCTGCCTGCCATTCGGCGAAGGTCTGGGTCGGTTGAATATCGAGCGGATCGGTGGACGGCACTACCGGCGGAATGATCGCTGGGGCCGTGGTGACCGGGGCAGCTTGAAGCGGTTGTGCATCGGCGGCGGTGGGTTTTTCCGCGCAGGCGACAAGCAGGATGAAGCTGGAGGCAGCGATCAATTGGCGCACGGGCCAACGACGGGAAAGACTTGGGGGCATGCACAGTTCCAGGGGAAACGAATCAGGTGCAGACCTTAACATGAGCGGGGGGTGGTGCGCTTCAGGCAGCCAGAAAGTAAAAAGCCTCCCGGTTGTCAGACCGGAAGGCTTCGCGGCGGTAGCTGCCTTTGCCCTTGGCTGGTCGTTCCTGGCGGCTGCGGAACAAGGGCTGGGCGACGATGGATTTGGCCTTGTTGGGGCCATGCTTTGCAGGCTTTTTGCTCATGAGGGTTCTCTCGGTGTGGTGGTTTTGCGCCGAGAATAATCTGCCGATGTGGCGCGTCTGTCCAGTAGCTCATGCGTAGGAATATTCTAGCGCTTTCGCGAGCAGGCTCGCTCCCACATTGGAACGCGGGCACCTGTGGGAGCGAGCCTGCTCGCGAATGGACGCTACGCGATCAAATGCCTTACTCGGCAGGCAATGACAGTCGCTGGCCTGACATCAATAAAGCCAGGCGGCTAAGGCTCATCCACGGCGAACCCGCCGCCTGGCCCTTGATCTGCGCATCGATACGCTGCGCTTCGAGCAGCAATTGCGCCCAGCGTTGCGCCGAGTAGCGTTGCAAAGCCTTGCTCATCAGCGGCTTGCGCTTGTCCCATACCGGCGGTTTTGACTGGCTGAAACACTTGTCCAGTGGCGTGCCCTGGCTGTATTGCAGGGAGATGTTGGCCAGCAGGCGCAACTCCCGCGCCAGTGCCCAGAGGATCACGGGCGGCTCGACGCCTTCGCCGCGCAAACCCTCGAGCATGCGCAAGGCGTGGGCCGGTTCACCGTTGAGCACCGCGTCGGTCAGGCCGAACACGTCGAACCGCGCACTGTCGGCGACGGCGGCCTGCACGGTTTCGACGGTGATCTGCCCACCTTCGGCCATCAGTTTGAGCTTTTCGATTTCCTGCGCGGCGGCGAGCAGGTTGCCTTCGACACGCGCGGCAATCAATTCGACGGCGTCCTGACTGGCCGACAGACCGGCCTGAGACAGGCGCTGACGAATCCAGCTCGGCAGCTGATTGCCATCCACCGGCCAGATCTGCACGAACTGGGTTTGTTGGCCTTCGACCAGCGCCTTGCCCCACTTGGTTTTCTGCGCGCTGCCATCGAGCTTCGGCAAGCTGATCAGCAGCACGGTATCTTCAGCGGGGCGCGAGCAGTATTCGATCAGCGCGGCGGCGCCCTTGTCGCCAGGCTTACCGGACGGCAGGCGCAGTTCCAGCAGGCGTTTTTCGGCGAAGAGCGACATGCTCGCGCCGGCCTGCAACAACGTACCCCAATCGAAATTGGCGTCGGCGGCGAAGACCTGACGTTCGTCGAAACCTTGCTGGCGGGCAGCGGTGCGGATGGCGTCGGCGGCTTCCTGACACAGCAACGGGTCATCGCCGCTGATGATGTAGACCGGCGCGAGTGCGCCTTGCAGGTGTTTGCCGAGTTGCGCGGGAGCGAGCTTCATAAGGAAGGGCGAGCGGGGCGCCTGGGCGCCCCGACCGTCTTACTGCTGCGGGATTTCGAGCGGCGACTGACGCGGAGTTTCCGCCTCGGCCTTCTGCGCCGCTTCCAGCGCATCGGCTTCAGCCTTGGCGCGGTCATTGGCGGTTTGCTGCAGTTGCTGCAACTGGCCCGGAGTCAGCTGCGACAGGCGCAGCATCATGCGCTGCACCAGCTCGCGGCGGATTTCATGACGGGCGTCATTGGCTTCCTGATCGGAGCCGACGAGGTTGTTGCCGTCGTGAATGAAGACTTTCTGCACTTCGAGCTTGTCGCTGACCAACGACAGGTTTTTCTCGCCGCGGATGTCATAGCTCAGCACGGTGCTGACCTGATACTCGCCTGTGCGACCGGCACCGGCATAGCTGAGAATTCGCTGGCTTTCCTGCTCGTCAGCCAGATACAACTTGTACGGCGCGCCGCTGTAAACCTTGACGCCGCTGGACTCCAGCGTCTGACGCAGCTGTGTCACGGTTTCGCCGTAAGCGTTACGCGCGCTCAGGTCGATTTCCTTGATCGACAGTTCGTTGGTGCCAGTACCACGCAACTGGAAACCGCAGGCGCTCAGCAGAACGGCGAGGCCCATCACCAGCAGATTGCGTTTGATCATTGTGTTGCTCCCCTTGAAACCAGGTGAGCCGACTCTGCGGCCCGAAAGGTTTTACTGGGTGCCAGGCGAGCCCGGCACCCGATCCAATTTAGCTGGCGACGATATTGACCAGTTTGCCCGGCACCACGATCACTTTGCGAATGGTCAGGCCGTCGACGAAACGCAGCACGTTTTCGTTGATGCGCGCGGCGGCTTCGATCTCTTCGCGAGTGGCGCTGGCCGGCATTTCGATCTGCCCGCGCAGCTTGCCGTTGACCTGAATTACCAGGGTCAGGTTGTCCTGCACCAGCGCACTTTCGTCCACAGCCGGCCAGCCTGCATCGATCACCGCATCGGCGTGACCCAACTGCTTCCACAGTTCATGGCTGATGTGCGGGGTGATCGGCGCCAGCAGCAGGGTCACCGCTTCCAGACCTTCGTGCAGCAATGCGCGGTCCTGTTCGCTGGCTTGCGCGGCTTTTTCCAGCACGTTCATCAGCGTCATCACCTGAGCGATGGCGGTGTTGAATTTGTGGTTCTGGCCGACGTCATGGCTGGCCTGCTTGATCGCCAGGTGAATCGCACGACGCACGGTTTTCTGCTCGTCGCTCAGAGCGGCGATATCCAGTTTGCCCGGCAAGCCTTGGGTGACGTGAGCCTGCGCCAGACGCCAGACGCGCTTGAGGAAACGGTGCGAACCTTCAACGCCGGAGTCGGACCACTCCGCGCTCATGTCAGGCGGCGAAGCGAACATCATGAACAGACGGCAGGTGTCGGCGCCGAACTGGTCGATCATCGACTGCGGGTCGACGCCGTTGTTCTTCGACTTGGCCATCTTCTCGGTGCCGCCGATTTCTACCGGCAGGCCGTCGGATTTCAGCTTGGCGCTGATGACCTTTGCTTTGCTGTCACGCTCAAGTTCCACGTCTGCCGGATTGAACCAGGTGTAGGCCCCATTGGCTTCGCGACGATAGTAAGTCTCGGCGATCACCATGCCCTGGGTCAGCAGGTTCTTGAACGGCTCGTTGGAGCTGACCAGACCTTCGTCACGCATCAGTTTGTGGAAGAAGCGCGCATAGAGCAGGTGCAGGATGGCGTGTTCGATACCTCCGATGTACTGATCCACCGGCAGCCAGTGATCGGCTGCGGTTTTCTCGACCAGGCCACCTTCAAAGTGCGGCGAGGCGTAACGCGCGTAGTACCACGACGATTCGACGAAGGTGTCCATGGTGTCGGTTTCACGCTTGGCCGGCGCGCCGCATTTCGGGCAGCTGCACTCGTAGAACTCGGGCATGCGCGCCAGCGGCGAACCGGCGCCGTCCGGCACCACGTCTTCCGGCAGGACGACCGGCAGTTGATCTTCCGGCACCGGCACATCGCCGCACGTGGCGCAATGGATGATCGGGATCGGGCAGCCCCAGTAGCGCTGGCGGCTGATGCCCCAGTCGCGCAGGCGGAACTGGGTACGCGAGGCGCCCAGTTGTTTCTTGATCAGGGCGACTTCCATGGCGTCGAACGCGCCGGCAAAGTCGAGGCCGTCGAACTCGCCGGAGTTGATCAGTGTGCCGTGCTCGCCATAGGCGTCTTGCCACGGCGCCGGGTTGGTGTCACCGGAGCTGGTGCGCACCACCGATTTCACCGGCAGGTTGTACTTGTGGGCGAATTCGAAATCGCGCTCGTCGTGCGCCGGAACCGCCATGACCGCGCCGTCGCCGTAGTGCATCAGCACGTAGTTGGCGACCCACACCGGGAGCTTTTCGCCGGTCAGCGGGTGCTCGACGAACAGGCCGGTCGGCAGGCCTTTCTTTTCCTGAGTGGCGACATCGGCTTCAGCGACGCTGCCGCCCTTGCATTCAGCGATGAACGCTTGCAGCTCAGGGTTGTTCTGCGCGGCCAGGGTGGCCAGCGGGTGCTCGGCGGCGACGGCGACATAAGTCGCGCCCATCAGGGTGTCCGGACGAGTGGTGAAAACTTTCAGGGTGCCGGCTTCGCCGATCGAGTCGACGTTGTACGGGAACTGCACTTCCATGCCACGGGATTTGCCGATCCAGTTGCGCTGCATGGTCTTGACCTGTTCCGGCCAGCCAGTCAGTTCGTCGAGGCTTTCCAGCAGTTCATCCGCGTAAGCGGTGATCTTGAAGTAGTACATCGGGATTTCGCGCTTTTCGATCAGCGCGCCGGAGCGCCAGCCACGGCCATCAATGACTTGCTCGTTGGCCAGCACGGTCTGGTCGACCGGGTCCCAGTTCACGGTGCCGTTCTTGCGGTAGATGACGCCTTTTTCGAACAGGCGGGTGAACAGCCATTGTTCCCAGCGGTAGTAGTCCGGCTTGCAGGTGGTCACTTCGCGGGACCAGTCCACCGCGAGGCCGAGGCTGCGCAGTTGCGACTTCATGTAGGCGATGTTTTCGTAGGTCCACTTGGCGGGCGCTACGTTGTTTTTCATCGCGGCGTTTTCCGCGGGCATGCCGAACGCATCCCAGCCCATTGGCTGCAGAACGTTCTTGCCCTGCATGCGCTGGTAGCGCGAGATCACGTCGCCGATGGTGTAGTTGCGCACGTGGCCCATGTGCAGCTTGCCGCTGGGGTAAGGGAACATCGACAGGCAGTAGTAGGTTTCCTTGCCTGGTTGTTCACTGACTTCAAAGGACTTTTGCTCATCCCAGAACGACTGGGCGGCGGCTTCGATCTCACGGGGCTGATATTGTTCGTGCATGGCTACTTTTGTACTGGATAGGGGTGGCCTAATCCTCTTCGACGGCGGCATCCGGGATGGCCCGGGTGCGCTGGAAGTGGAATGACAGGAAGCGCCGTAGCATACATGACCGCGCTTGGCCGAGGGAAACCCTGATTACAGCTGATTGTCCGCGCGTTTGCGTGGCGAGGGCCGTTGGTCGCGGCGTGTAGCCGGTTCGTGCAGCGAAGCTAAGCTCTAACTGGGGAGTGAGTCTTATCTTCAATGAGGTGAGGGATGGTGGAGCAACGGAAAAAAAACGTAACGAAACCCGAGTTGTACGAAAGGTTGATCGATCGTCTGGGCATGGCGCTGGACGCCGTGAAAACCGCTGACCGGCTGCGCGACGAGCGCCCCCTGGAACTGGAATTGCGTGGCTTGAGCCCCGCCGAGTTCAAACTGGTCAAGGCCTATCTGGATCGCAGTGAACGTGAAACGCAGGGATGCCTGTCTCAAGCAGTGAAGCAGCTCGATGCGGCACATTCGGCCAAGGTCATCTGGCTCAAGGACAAGGCGCCGCGCAGAGACACCGGCAAGGTGCGTTCTGTGCAGGCCAAGTAAGCGCATGGCAGGTCATGAAACGGATCTTTTGCAACAGGATCCCGCCTATTGGTTGTAACTCGTAATTAACACTCTTAGGCTTCGGGCATCTTTGGAGATGCCCGATGCCCTTTCGCTATTTCATCAAACAACTTTTACTGCCGCCCGGCATTCTTTTGCTGCTGTTGCTGGCCGCCTGGTGGCTGCGCCGCTCCCGGCCGCGCCTGGCGGGCGTGTGTTTTGCCCTCGGTTTTGGCGGCCTGTGGTTGATGAGCCTGCCGGTGGTGGTGCAGTGGGGCGCCAAGGCATTGGAGCGCGAGCCACCGCTGCCCCGTCAGGAGTGGGCAACCCTGGCGCAACGCGCCGATGCGATTGTGGTCTTGGGCTCGGGGCGTGAGCGCGGTGATCTGGCCTGGGGCGAAGATCAGCCGACCGGCGTCGGACTGGAGCGTCAGCGTTACGCCGCACGCCTGGCCAAGGCATCGGGCTTGCCGATCCTGACCAGCGGCGGTCTGCATTACGGTACGCCACCGACCGAGGCGAAATTGATGGCGGATTCGTTGCGTGATGATTTCGACGTAACGGTGCGCTGGCAAGAAGGCGCGAGCCGCACCACATGGGAGAACGCGAAGATGACGGCGGATATTCTCCTGCCGCAGGGGATCAAGCGGGTCGTCGTGGTGACGCAGGCGTGGCACATGCCGCGGGCGGTGTGGAGCTTTGAACAGGCGGGGTTTGAAGTGGTGCCGGCACCGGTGGGTTTCCTCGGTACCGATAACGCTCGCCCGTTTGGCGGCTGGTTGCCGGAATTCAAATCGATCTGGCAGAGCGGGCAGTTGCTCAATGAAGCGGTGGGGCAGGTGGGCTATTCGTTGTTTTACCGCTGAAGATCATTGTGGCGAGGGGATTTATCCCCGATGGGGCGCGTAGCGGCCCCTCTCTTACCTTCAGAAGAGGGGACTGCTGCGCACTCCAGCGGGGATAAATCCCCTCGCCACATTTCTCAGAGGGTCTTCGACATCCGGCTGGCCATCAGCGCCCAGCCAAACAGCAGCAGGCACAATACGATCAGCGGCCACGAGCGCCACTGCAGATATGGCGTCAGATCGTGCATCGGCACCACTTCGCCGTACAGCACGCCTTGTTCGAACTGCGGAATCTGCTCGGTGATCTGCCCGAACGGGTTGATCAGGCCGGTAACGCCGTTGTTGGTCGCGCGGATCATCCAGCGTCCGGCTTCCAGTGCGCGCATCTGCGCCATTTGCAAATGTTGCAGCGGGCCGATCGAGGTGCCGAACCAGGTGTCGTTGCTGATCGTCAGCAGCAGATCGCTGCGTGCCGACAGGCCAGCAGCGAATTCCGGATAGACCACTTCGTAGCAGATAAACGGTGCGATCTGGTAACCCTTGGCTTGCAAGAGCGCTTGATCCGACGGGCCGCGCGCGAAGTCCGACATCGGCAGGTCGAAGAACGCGATCAAACCGCGCAACACATCCTGCAACGGCACGTATTCGCCGAACGGCACCAGTTTCTGCTTCAGGTAAGTACCGTCGCCTTCGCCGACCACGGTGATGCCGTTGAAGAAGCGCCGCTCGTGATGCACGGTCTGACGAATCGGCACACCGGTGATCAACGCCGATTTACGCTCGGCGGCGAAGTTGCCCATCATCGTCAGGTAGCCCTCGGCGGACTCCTTCAACACCGGCACGGCGGTTTCCGGCCAGATCAGCAGATCGACCGGTTTGGAGCGGAAGCTCAGATCACGGTACAGCGCCAGTTGCGCGTTGAGCTCGGCCGGGTCCCATTTCATGCTTTGCGCGACGTTGCCCTGAATTGCGGCGACCGTCAGTGGTGCGCCGGACGGGCTGGTCCACGCGTGGCCTTTGAGGGCGATACCCGCCACCCAAGGGCCCAGCAGAAGTACCAGACCGGCCGCGATAAAGCCCTTGCGACGCGTCTGCAACAAGCGCCGCGCGTTGTAGATCAGCGCTGCGGTCAACGCTAGAACGAACGACACCAGCCACATGCCACCGACCGGCGCAAGCCCGGCCAAGGGGCCGTCGAGCTGGCTGTAACCGGAGTACAACCACGGGAAACCGGTAAGAAACCAGCCACGAAATGCCTCCTGCCCGACCCACAGCGCAGCAAACGCCAAGGCATCGGCCACTGGCGCTTCATTGCGGCGCAACCAGCGCGCCCACAGCCAGGCGGGCAGGGCGAAGAACCAGGCGATCGCTGCGGTGAACAGCAGCATCAGGAACCCGGCGAGCAGCACTGAAGCGCCACCAAAATGGTGAATGCTGTAATAGATCCAGCTGGTGCCGGCGCCGAACAGGCCGAAACCGAAGCACCAGCCACGACCCAGCGCCTGACGCGGACTCAGCTCGCGCAAACCGGCATAGAACAAGCCGACCGCCAGCAAAGCCAGCGGCCAGATGTTGAACGGCGCAAGCGCGAAGGTGGTGATTGCACCGGCCGCCACGGCCAGCAGGTTACCGGGCCAGCCGGGGCGGGTAGTCCAGCGCATTTCTTTCCTTAATGGTTACCGAGCGATTGGCGTCAGACGCAGCAAATGAATCCGACGGCTGTCGGCATTCAGAATGCGGAAACGATAGGCGCCGATTTCAGTGATTTCGTTGCGTTTTGGCAAGTGGCCGAACGCGCTCATCACCAGACCGCCGACCGTGTCGAATTCGTCATCGGAGAACTCGCTGTCGAAGAACTCGTTGAAGTTCTCGATCGGCGTCAGCGCCTTGATCAGGAAGTCACCGCTGGGCAGCGGCTTGATGTAGCTGTCTTCTTCGACGTCGTGTTCGTCTTCGATATCGCCGACGATCTGTTCCAGCACGTCTTCGATCGTCACCAGACCGGCCACGCCGCCGTATTCGTCGATGACAATGGCCATGTGGTTGTGGTTGGCACGGAATTCACGCAGCAACACGTTCAGGCGCTTGGACTCCGGCACGAAGGTGGCCGGGCGCAGCAGGTCCTTGATGTTGAAGCTGTCGCCGTTCTCCTTGAGGATCAGCGGCAGCAGATCCTTGGCCAGCAGCACGCCCATCACGTCGTCATGACTCTCGCCGATGACCGGATAGCGCGAGTGGGCCGAGTCGACCACGGCAGGGAGAAATTCGCGGGGTGTCTGGGTTGCCTTGATGCTGATCATCTGCGAGCGCGGGACCATGATGTCGCGTACTTGCAGGTCAGCCACCTGAATGGCGCCTTCGACGATGGCCAGCGCTTCGCTGTCCAGCAGTTTGTTCTGATGTGCATCACGCAGCAGCTCGAGGAGCTCCTGACGGTTCTTCGGCTCGTGGGCAAAAGCCTGGGTCAGTTTACCCAGCCATGACTTCTGCCCGTTGCTCGATCGATCTTCGCTCATAGCGATTACTCTGAATCCTTTGTTGTAACGATGGGGGAATGTTCGGTTTCGTCGTCCGCGTACGGATCGGGATAGCCCAGTTCAGCAAGCAACTCGCGTTCCAGTGCTTCCATTTCCTCGGCTTCGTCGTCATCTATATGGTCGTAACCGAGCAGATGCAAGCAGCCGTGAATGACCAGATGAGCCCAGTGGGCCTTTAGTTCCTTGCCCTGCTCGGCGGCTTCGCGTTCGACCACGGCCGCGCAGATCACCAGATCGCCGAGCAGCGGGATATCGAGAAACTCGTCAGGCACTTCGGCCGGGAACGACAACACGTTGGTCGCGTAATCCTTGTGGCGCCAGGTGTGGTTGAGTTCGCGGCCTTCTTCCTCGTCGACCAGACGAATGGTCATTTCCGAATCAGCGGTGCGCTGGCGCAGGGCCAGTTCGCACCACTGGCGGAACTCGACTTCACTCGGCGCGCTGGCCTCGGTGGCGATTTGCAGATCCAGCTCAAGCATCGCGCGAGGCTTCCTTCGCGGCTTCGGCACGGGTCTCGAAGCGCTCGTAGGCCTCGACAATCCGCTGCACCAACGGGTGGCGCACGACGTCTTTGGGCTGGAAGTGGGTGAAGCTGATGCCCGGCACGTCTTTCAATACTTCGATGACGTGATGCAGCCCGGACTTGGTGCCGCGCGGCAGGTCGACCTGGGTGATGTCGCCGGTGATCACGGCGGTAGATCCGAAGCCGATCCGCGTGAGGAACATCTTCATCTGTTCGACGGTGGTGTTCTGGCTTTCGTCGAGAATGATGAAGCTGTTGTTCAGCGTGCGACCGCGCATGTAGGCCAGCGGCGCGACCTCGATCACTTGTTTCTCGATGAGTTTGGCGACGTATTCGAAACCGAGCATTTCGTACAGCGCGTCATACAGCGGGCGCAGGTACGGGTCGATCTTCTGCGACAGGTCGCCGGGCAGGAAGCCGAGTTTTTCACCCGCTTCGACCGCCGGACGCACCAGCAGGATGCGGCGGATCTGCTCACGTTCCAAGGCATCAACCGCACAAGCTACCGCCAGATAGGTCTTGCCAGTACCGGCCGGGCCGATGCCGAAGTTGATGTCGTTGCCGAGGATTTCCTTCACGTAGCGCTGCTGATTCAAGCCGCGCGGGCGAATCATGCCTTTCTTGGTGCGCAGGGCGACGGTCGGTTCGGCAGGGGCTGGATTGTCGAGATCGTCGCCGGCCGATTCCTGGATGAACAGGTGCACCAGATCGGGCGACAGCTCGGTACCCTTGGTTTCCCGGTACAGGCGGCGCAGCAGGTTTTCCGCGGACGTGGTGAGTTTTGGGTCGCCAATCAGCTCGAACTGGTTTCCGCGATTGCGGATCTCGATGGCCAGGCGCTGTTCGATCAAGCGCAGATGCTCGTCGAATTGCCCGCACAGATTGGCGAAGCGGCGAGCCTCAAAAGGCTCAAGGAGAAAACGATGTGGTTCGATAGGTGCGTTCAAGGTCGTATTTAGCCGCCCTGGGGCAATTGAGGTGAAATCAAGGATAACGCCAGAGGCGTGGGGGCGAAAGCTCTTAAATATCTCAGCCGATCAGCGCCGCTGCGCTTTACCTGTGGGAGCGAGCCTGCTCGCGAAGGCGCCGACACATTCAACATTGATGTGTCTGACAGACCGCCTTCGCGAGCAGGCTCGCTTCCACAGGAGAAATGCGGCGTTATTGAATTAAAGAACCACGCAGTGAGTGCGGTTGCGCGGCGTCGATGTGCACATCGGCGAACTGGCCGATCAGGGTGGGATTGTCGCAGCGGAAGTTGACGATACGGTTATTCTCGGTGCGGCCCTGCAGTTCGCCCGGGTCTTTCTTTGAATAATCGGTCACCAGAATGCGCTGGATCGAGCCGACCATTTGTCGGCTGATTTCGAAACCCTGCTGATTCAAACGGTGTTGCAGCGCGTTCAGGCGTTCTTTCTTCAATTCCTCCGGGGTGTTGTCGGCCAGATCGGCAGCGGGCGTGCCCGGACGCTGGCTGTAGACGAACGAATAGGAGAAATCAAAGCCGACATCGGCGATCAGCTTCATGGTCTGTTCGAAGTCTTTCTCGGTTTCGCCGGGGAAGCCGACGATGAAGTCCGAACTGATGCAGATCCCTGGTACGGCGGCGCGCAATTTGCGCAGCTTGGATTTGTACTCCAGCGCCGTGTGGTTGCGCTTCATCGCCGCGAGGATACGATCCGAGCCTGACTGCACCGGCAAGTGCAGGTGTTTGACCAGTTCCGGCACTTCGGCGTGGGCCTGGATCAGGCTGTCGGAGAACTCCAGCGGGTGCGACGTGGTATAGCGAATGCGGTCGATGCCTTCGACAGCGGCGACCACACGAATCAGCTCGGCCAGATCGGCCAGACGACCGTCGTGGGTCTGGCCGCGATAGCCGTTGACGTTCTGCCCTAGCAGGGTGACTTCACGCACGCCGTGTTCGGCGAGGTGAATGATTTCCGCGATCACGTCATCGAACGGTCGGCTGACTTCTTCACCGCGGGTGTACGGCACCACGCAGAACGTGCAGTACTTGCTGCAGCCCTCCATCACCGACACGTAAGCACTCGGGCCGTCGATACGCGGCTCGGGCAGGTGGTCGAATTTTTCGATTTCCGGGAACGACACGTCGACCTGCGGCAGCTTGCTGCTGCGTGCGGCGTCGATCATTTCCGGCAGGCGGTGCAGGGTCTGCGGGCCGAACACCACGTCGACGTACGGTGCGCGATCGCGGATCGCCGCGCCTTCCTGGCTCGCCACGCAACCGCCGACGGCGATGACCATGTCCGGATTGGCCAGTTTCAGTTCGCGCCAGCGGCCGAGCTGCGAATACACGCGGTCTTGCGCTCGCTCGCGGATCGAGCAGGTGTTGAGCAGAATCACGTCGGCGTCTTCCGCGCGGGCGGTGACTTCCAGGGCCTGATGTTCGCCCAGCAGATCGACCATGCGCGAGCTGTCGTACTCGTTCATCTGGCAACCGTGGGTTTCGATGTAAAGCTTCTTGGCCATGGATTAGTGTCGTCACGTGATTCAAAGAACCGCGCATTATAGGGAACAAGCCGTCAGGTTCCTACCGCTGTGCGTCCGGTGGCTATGCTATAGTTCGCGCCCTCATTTTTACCCCGATGTTATCCGCCCGCCATGACCAAACGCGAAGCTCCAATCTACAAGGTGATTTTCCTCAACCAGGGCCAGGTGTTCGAAATGTACGCCAAGCAGATCTATCAGAGTGATCTGTGGGGTTTCCTGGAAGTTGAAGAATTCGTCTTTGGCGAGCGCACGCAAATGGTCGTAGATCCGAGCGAAGAAAAGCTCAAGGCGCAGTTCGAAGGCGTGGTGCGCAGCTTTGTGCCGATGCATTCGATCGTGCGCATCGACGAGGTGGAACGTCTGGGCACACCGAAAATCAGCGAAGCCCGTGGTGCGGTCGGCAATGTCATGCCGTTTCCGATGCCGATGCCTGAAAAGTAACAGCGGATTCTGGATTGGAATGAGTTTGTGGTGAGGGGATTTAGCGAAACGTCGCACCGCCCCGTTGCGCTGCGAAGCAGTCGCAGCTCCATTCAGCAAGGTGTGTCAGACAGAATCGGGTTGCAGGTTTTGGGGCCGCTTCGCAGCCCAACGGGGATAAATCCCCTCGCCACAGGTCATCTCCACAGCCTTTAGGGCAGAGGGGAGAATGGCGTGCGCCCATCGGCGCTCTGCAGTTCCATCAGGTATTTGCGGAAAATCTGCCCGAGCACCTGGGTGGCGGTTTCGAGATCTTCGCGGGACATTTTTTCCGAGACTTCGTCGGCCGTGTCCAGCGCCTCTTCGGCACCGTTGACCGCTGCCATCTTCAGCACGATGTAGGCCTGGATATTGTTGGCCTGCACGCCTTCACCGTGGAAGAACATGCTGCCGAGCTTGAATTGCGCCTGGGCGTGGCCTTGCAGCGAGGCCTTTTCGAAATAGCTCAGGGCTTGATTGAGGTCGCGCGGCGCGTTCTTGCCGTCGTAGTAGAACTCACCCAACTCGTATTGCGCTTGCGCGTCCCCTTCATCCGCCGCTTTCTGGCAGGCGGCCAATGCCTGCGTGACGTCTTGCGGCTGAGTATTGAGGGTGCAACGACCCATCGCCGGGATCAACAACGAGTTGCCGCCTGCTTGTGCATGCGCGAGCAGGGGCTGAAGGAGCAACAGGCAGCCCAATGCAAGGGTGCGGCCGGTGCGGTTCATGGGAATCGACTTACCTCTGAAGGGCACGCGGACCCGTCGAGGGATCCAATAAGCGCGCATTATGAAATAAGCGAGGCCAACCTTACAAAGTCTTTACTCGTTTTTCTGCTGCGTGGGGAATATATCGGCCGATTCAGGCAGGTTTTGCGCAGACACGTCGGAAAAACCGTGGCTATGTAGGTGAAAGCTGACGCTGGCTATAGCCAACGTCAGCGGTGCGGCGATTATTTCAATGCGGCGAAGGCGCGCTCGGCAGCGTCCAGCGTCAGTTGCAACTCGGCTTCGCCGTGGGCGATCGAGGTGAAACCGGCTTCGAAAGCGCTCGGCGCCAGGTACACGCCACCTTCCAGCATCAAGTGGAAGAAGCGCCCGAACAGTGCCGCGTCGCTGGCCATCACGTCGTCGAAGGTGACGATGTCGTCGGCGCCGCTGAAATACAGGCCGAACATGCCGCCGGCCTGAGTGGTCACGAACGGAATGCCGGCGGCATCGGCGCGCTGTTGCAGGCCGTCGAGCATGCGCGCGGTGTATTCGGTCAGTTCGGCGTGGAAGCCCGGGCGGCTGATCAGACGCAGAGTCGTCAGGCCGGCGGCCATCGCCAGTGGATTACCCGACAGCGTACCGGCCTGATATACCGGACCCAGCGGGGCGATGCGCTGCATGATCTCGCGCTTGCCACCGAAGCAACCCACCGGCATGCCGCCGCCGATGATCTTGCCGAATGTGGTCAGGTCTGGCGTCACGCCGTAATGCGCCTGGGCACCGCCGAGGGCGACACGGAAACCGGTCATCACTTCATCGAAGATCAGCACCACACCATGTTTGTCGCACAGCGAGCGCAGGCCTTCGAGGAAGCCCGGCGCTGGCGGCACGCAGTTCATGTTGCCGGCGACCGGCTCGACGATGATGCACGCCACCTCTTCGCCCACTTCGGCGAGCATCGCTTCAACTGCGTCGATGTCGTTGAACGGCAGGGTCAGGGTGTGTTTGGCGAACGCTGCCGGCACGCCGGCCGAGCTCGGTACGCCCTGGGTCAATGCGCCGGAACCGGCCTTGACCAGCAGGCTGTCGGAGTGGCCGTGGTAGCAGCCTTCGAACTTGATGATGCTGTCGCGGCCGGTGAAACCACGGGCCAGACGAATCGCGCTCATGGTCGCTTCGGTGCCGGAGCTGACCATACGCACCATGTCCATCGACGGCACCAGCGAGCAGACCAGATCGGCCATCTCGGTTTCCATCGAGGTCGGCGCGCCGTAGGACAGGCCGTGTTGCAGCTGATTGCGCACCGCGTCGAGCACGTCCGGATGGCTGTGGCCGAGGATCATCGGCCCCCACGAACCCACATAATCGATATAACGCTTGTCGTCTTCGTCGGTGACGTAAGCGCCTTCGGCGTGTTTGAAGAACAGCGGGGTGCCGCCGACACTCTTGAACGCGCGCACCGGCGAGTTTACGCCGCCGGGGATGTGTTTCTGAGCATTGGCAAACAGGGTTTCGGAACGAGACATGATCGGGCTCTCAAATCAGATTTTCAGAAGTTCGTTGAAGGCGCGGGCGCGGCGGGTCACTTCGGCGCTGCTCTCGGCGCCAAACAAACCGTGGATCACGGCGAGCAGATCGACACCGTGCTCGACCAGCGGCGCGGCGTTATCGAGGGTGATGCCGCCAATCGCGCAGATCGGCAAGTGCAGCGTGCGTTTGGCTTCGTCGAGCAAGCCGAGGCTGCAACTCGGTGCACCGGGTTTGGTGGTGGAATTGAAGAAGCGGCCGAAGGCGACGTAGCTCGCACCTTCTTTGGCGGCCTGTTCGGCCAGGGCGATCTGCCCGTGACAGGTGGAGCCGATGATCGCTTTCGAACCGAGCAGGGCGCGGGTCGGCGACAGCGGGCCGTCGGTCTGGCCCAAATGCACACCGACGTTGAGGCGCGCGGCCAGTTCGGCGTCATCGTTGATGATCAACTGCGTCTTGTAGCGCTCGCACAAGTTGCGCAGCGCTTCGGCCTCGCGCAGGCGGCGGGCCTCGTCGCTGCTTTTGTCGCGGTATTGCAGCAGGATGACGCCACCTTCCAGTGCCGCCTCCACGTAAGACAGAAACTTCCCGGCCAGCAACTGGCTGTCGGTGATGGCATACAGGCCACGTAGTTTCATCGGGCAGACCTCACGAGGTTACGAGCAGAAATCCAGCGGCAGGCGACGCGGCACGAACTGGCCTTTACCCAGTTGTTCGGCATCGCGCAGCGTCCGCCAGGTGTAATCCAGCGCACTGCGCACGGCACTGGCCAGGTGTTCGCCCTGGGCCAGTCGCCCGGCCAAAGCGCTGGCCAGCGTACAGCCGGAGCCGTGATAGCTACCCGGCAGACGCTGGCAGATGAATGTTTCGCGCAGGCCGTCGCGGCTGTACACACGGTTGTGGATTTCAGTTTCGTCGCCATGGCCGCCGGTGATCAGCAGATTTTTGATGAATGGCAGAAGTTTTTCCGCGCACTCGTCGGCCGTACCCTCGGGCAGTTCGGCAAGGATTCGCGCTTCGGGAAGATTCGGGGTAGCAATGATCGACAGCGGCAACAGACGCTCGCGCATCGCGTAGCCGACCTCGTCCTTGCCCAGGCGTCCGCCGCCGCCGGCACGCAGCACCGGGTCGCAGACCACTGGCAGGTGCGGGTGCGCAGAGAGCAGTTCGACAACCGTGTCGACCATCTCCAGCGAACCGAGCATGCCCAGTTTCACCGCCGCGACTTCGGAGTCGTTGAGCACGGCGTTGGCCTGGGCCAATACCCACTCACGGTCGAGGACGCGGAAGTCAGTGACGTTGACGGTGTCTTGCACGGTCAGGGCGGTGACGGCCGGAGCCGCATGGCAACCCTGCGCGAGCAAGGCTTCGATATCTGCCTGCAAGCCGGCGCCACCACTGGGGTCGTGGCCGGAGAGACAGAGGACAACGGGGCGGGAGCTGTAGATATTCATGGTGCGCGAGCTTACCACCAAAGCTGATTTTGGGGTTCAGTCCTGACAGCGATCCGCAACAGATTGTCTGACAACACTGCAGTGATGAGATGAACCACAACTGTGGCGAGGGGATTTAGCGAAACGTCGCACCGCCCCGCTGGGCTGCGAAGCGGCCCCAAACCCTGCAATCCGGTTCTTTCTGACACACCTCGCTGGATGGACTTGCGACTGCTTCGCAGCCGAACGGGGATAAATCCCCTCGCCACAATTGGTCACCTATCAATGAGGCCGTCGGCGCGAGTTGACCAACCCAACAGCTCTATCTCGGTGCTTTGCCCTGGAACGCCCGTTCTAGAGCTGTTGTAGGAAAAATTTCCATGGTGCTCAATGGCCATCAACGGCTATGCTAGGCTGGATCCAAACAATCACAGGTAATACCGGTTTTACGTCTACTCAAAGGGAATGGGGGGCTTCCTGACACAACCGGACGAGCCACGCTGGGGCTTCAATGCGCTATTTGCTGATGTTGCTGTTCTGCTTGCCCCTCATGGCGAGCGCCGTCGAATTCGACGAATTCACCCAGAGCCTGCCACTGGGCCGATCGCTGCAAGTGTTCGAAGACCCGAGCGGTCAGGCGACGATTGCCGACGTCCGCGCGCAAGATGCCGCCGGCCAGTTCAAAGCCCACGACAAAGCCACGCTGAACGCCGGTTACTCGCGTTCGGCATTCTGGCTGAAGATCGACCTGCATTACCGCCCGAGCAACCCGGCCGCCCAGCGCACCTGGTTGCTGGAACTGGCCTATCCGCCGCTTGATCACCTCGATCTTTACTTGCCTGATGCCACCGGTGCATACCGACTGGTGCGCCAGACCGGCGATGCCTTGCCTTTCGCCAGTCGCGAGATCCGCCAGAACAATTACCTGTTCGATCTGCCGTTCAAACCGAATCAGCAACAGACGTTGTACCTGCGCCTGGCCAGCGAAGGCTCGATCCAGGCGCCGGTGACGTTGTGGTCGAGCACCGCGTACCTCGAAGACCAACCGGTGCGCCTGTATGTGCTCGGCATCATTTATGGCGTGCTGCTGGGGATGCTGGTCTACAACCTGTTCATCTACCTGAGCGTGCGCGACACCAGTTACCTCTATTACATCTTCTACATTGGCTCATTCGGCCTCTATCAATTGTCGGTGAACGGCGCGGCGGTCGAGTATTTCTGGCCAGACAACCCGTGGTGGGCCAACGCCGCGACGCCGTTTTTCATCGGTTGCGCCGGGCTGTTCGGCAGCCAGTTCGCTCGCAGTTTCCTGCAGACCAAGACTCACAGCCCTTGGCTGGACCGTTTGCTGATCGGTCTGGTTGCCTTCAGTGCGCTGGTGATCGGTCTGTCGCTGATGACCAGTTACGCCCTGGCCCTGCGCCTGGCGACCACACTGGCGCTGACCTTCACTGTGGTGATCTTTGCCGCCGGGATTCTCGCCTGGTGGCGCGGCTTGCGGGTGGCGCGTTACTTCATCATCGCCTGGTCGGCATTTTTGCTCGGCGGCATCGTCAATACGCTGATGGTGTTGGGCTTGCTGCCCAACGTGTTCCTGACCATGTACGCCAGCCAGATCGGCTCGGCCATCGAGGTGGCTTTGCTGTCGCTGGCGCTGGCCGATCGCATCAACGCCATGCGCGAGCAGCAGGCGCAGACGCTGTACGACGCCGGGCAGAAACTCGAAGTGCTCAACCAGCAACTGGCCCACAGCAACAAACTGAAAGATGAATTCCTCGCCACCCTGACCCACGAACTGCGCACGCCGATGAACGGCGTGATCGGTTCGCTGGAGCTGATGCAGACCGTCGACCTCGATCCCGAGCTTGAGCAATATCAACAGACCGCCGCCGGTTCTGCCCGCGACATGATGCGCATGGTCAATGGCATTCTCACACTCACCGAATTGCAGGCCGGCAAGCTCAAGGCGTCGCCGGGTACGTTCAGCCTGCGCGGCGTAGTCGAGGCATTGCGCGTGCAGTTCGAGGGGAATGCGACGAGCAAGTCGCTGGATTTCAAGGTCGAGGTCTTGCCGACCCTGCCGGATCGCCTGCATGGCGACAGCGCGAAACTGGCGCAGTGTCTGGAATGCCTGCTCGACAACGCCATCAAGTTCACCCGCGTCGGCGGCCTGGCGCTACGCGTTACCGGGCGGCCGTCGACGGATAACCGCATGGCGCTGTCGTTTGCGGTGATCGACACCGGTATCGGTTTCACTGATCTGGGCGAGGCCACGCTGTATCAGCGTTTTTTCCAGCTCGACGGTTCGATGACTCGCGAATACGGCGGCCTGGGGGTGGGTCTGGCGATCTGTCGGCAACTGGTCGAATTGCTCGGCGGCAAACTCACCCACCGCTCCGAGCCCGGAAGCGGCAGCCGCTTCCAGCTCGATGTCGAATTCGAACTGCCGGTGATCGAAACACCTGCGGATCAGCCGACCCGCGATTACACGCGTGCGCCGCAGGACTGCACGGTGCTGCTGGTGGACGACAACAGCGTCAACCAACTGGTGATGCGCGGCATGTTGCTCAAGCTCGGTTTCCGCGTGCGCAGCGCTGATAACGGCGCCGCTGCGCTGGACTGCCTGCAACGGGAAAGCTTCGATGCGGTGCTGATCGACTGCCAGTTGCCCAGCCACGAAGGCGCATCGCTGTGCTGCCAGATCCACGCGCTGCCGGGCTGCGCGCACCTGCCGGTGTTCATGCTGGCGCTGGGCGCGGATCGCGAGCAATGCGCGCCCAGCGCGGCGATCGACTATCTGCCCAAACCGGTGAAATTCGAGGATCTGCAAGCTGCATTGCAGCGCCGCGTGCTCAGCTGCTGATGGGGTAAAAGCGCCGCAAAAACGGCGCGTATGACACTTTGTTCAAAAAAGCACCAGTGCTTAACTGGTGCCATTGCTGAACACGGAGTGCCGTCATGAACCTGCATCAGTTCGCCGAAACCCACGAAGTCACCAATCAGCCGCCGTCGCTGGACGGCACCAACCTGTACCGCATCGACCTGCCGCTACAGGAGTGGTCGCGGCGTTTTGGCGCCGGTTGGGCCGAGTCGCGTATCGATGCCTACGGCGCACTGGCGGGCGGGCCTTTGATGGAGGCGGGGTTTCTCGCCAACCAGAACAAACCGGTATTTGCCAGCCATGATCGCTACGGTCACCGCATCGATCTGGTCGAATTTCACCCGGCTTACCACGAGCTCATGCGCAGCGCGATCGAGCATGGCCTGACCTCGCTGCCCTGGGCACACCCGCAGGACGGTGCCCATGTCGCCCGCGCTTCGATGACCTATCTGCATAGCCAGGCCGAAGCCGGCAGTGGTTGCCCGTTGACCATGACCTTTGCCAGCGTGCCGGCCCTGCGCTTGCAGCCGGACCTGGCCGAACAGTGGCTGCCGAAAGTCCTCGCCACCGAATACGATCCGCGCAACGTCGGCATGGCGCACAAGGCCGGCGTGACCATCGGCATGGCGATGACCGAGAAGCAGGGCGGCACCGACGTTCGCGCCAACACCACCAAGGCTTACCCGGTCGGCGCCAGCGGCCCGGGTCAGGCTTATGAGCTGGTCGGGCACAAGTGGTTCTGCTCGGCGCCGATGTGCGACGCCTTCCTCACATTGGCGCAAACCGACAAGGGCTTGAGCTGCTTCCTGCTGCCGCGCCATCGCCCGGACGACAGGCGCAATCAGTTCTACATCCAGCGTCTGAAAAACAAACTCGGCAACCAGTCCAACGCCTCCAGCGAAGTGGAGTTTCGTGGCGCGCTGGCCTGGATGATCGGCGAAGAAGGGCGCGGCGTGCCGACCATTATCGAGATGGTGGCGATGACCCGTTTCGATTGCATGGTCGGTTCCAGCTCGCTGATGCGCCAAGCGCTGACCCAGGCCAGCCATCACTGCGCGCACCGCAAGGTTGGCGGCAAATTGCTCAGCGAGCAGCCGTTGATGCAAAACGTGCTGGCCGATCTGGCCCTGGAAAGCGAAGCCGCGCTGGCCCTGAGTCTGCGCATGGGCAAGGCGCTGGATCATCTGGATGATCGCCACGAAGCGCAATTCGCGCGGCTGGTGACGGCGGTGGGCAAATACTGGATCTGCAAACGCGCGCCAGGAATGATCAACGAAGCCGCCGAATGCATGGGCGGCGCCGGCTACGTTGAAGACAGCATCCTGCCACGCCTGTACCGCGAAGCGCCGGTGAACTCGACGTGGGAAGGTTCGGGGAATGTGCAATGTCTCGACGTGCTGCGCGCTCTTTCGAAGGAGCCAGGCGTGCTCGATGTGCTGTTCAGCGAATTGGGCGACGGCCATGGCGACAAACGTCTGGCCGCGCATATCCAGCAATTGCAGGCGCAGTTCAAGGACACCAGTGACATTCAGTATCGGGCGCGGCAGTTGACCGAAGACATTGCCCTTGGATTGCAGGCCAAACTCCTGTTGGAGGCGGGGAATTCAGCCGTCAGCGATGCTTTTATTGCCAGCCGTCTGAGCGGTGGAGGTCGCGTCTACGGCGCGTTGCCGCGTGGGCTGGACGTCGAAGCGATCGTCGCCCGCTCGACTCCACAGCTTTTCTGACCCACCTCAAATCTCCCCCTGTGGGAGCGAGCCTGCTCGCGAAAGCGGTGTGTCAGTCGACATCTTTATTGGATGATCCACCGCATTCGCGAGCAGGCTCGCTCCCACAGGGGACATCATTGGTCTGCAGATTTAAGTATCGCCACAACGCCACTGTTCCCGTGCGTCCACGATGCAGGCAAGATGAAGCCCTGCAAGTCAGAACACAGGAAGCTGATCGTGACCGAAGCGTTTATTGTCGTTCAAACCGCCGAACAAGCCGTGGATCGTCTGGCCGAGCTGCATGAGCGGGCCACCACTGCGCTGAATTCTGCCCTCAAGCGTTACCTCAAGGACCGCGTCGAGCCCGACGCCGAACAGCGTGCCCTGTTTCGTTATCCCGAATTGCGTCTGACCTACCACTGCCAGGGTGAAGTGCCGCAGACCACCCGCGCTTACGCCAAGGTGCAGTTGCCGGGCACTTACAGCGTCACCGTCACCCACCCGGCGGCCTTTCGCAAATACCTGCTTGAACAGCTGACACCGTTGATGCATGACTTCACCGTGACCGTCGAAGTCGGCGTCAGCCAGCAGAACATTCCGTATCCGTACGTGGTCGAGCAGGGCGATGAACTGGCCGGCTCCGGTGTCACTGCGGCGGTGCTGGCGCGGGTGTTCCCGAGCACGGATCTGTCCGCCGCCACCGATGGCATCGCCGACGGCCTCTATGACTGGGAAAACACCGATCCGCTGCCACTGGCGCTGTTCGACGCCGCGCGCGTGGACTTCTCCCTGCGCCGTCTGGTGCATTACACCGGCAGCGACTGGCGTCATGTGCAGCCGTGGATTCTGCTGACCAACTATCACCGCTACGTCGACCAGTTCATCGTTCATGGTCTTGAGCAATTGCGCAACGATCCGCGTTTCGTGCGCATGGTCCTGCCGGGCAATGTGATCATCGAGAAGAGCATGGACCACGGCGAAGCTTCGGCAATTGCCGCCGGTGTGGTCTGGCACCGTTACCAGATGCCGGCCTATCACCTGATCGCCAGCGATGGCCACGGTGTGACGCTGGTGAATATCGGCGTCGGCCCGTCCAACGCCAAAAACATCACCGATCACCTGGCCGTGCTGCGCCCGCATTGCTGGCTGATGATCGGCCACTGCGGCGGCCTGCGTCAGTCGCAGACTATCGGCGACTACGTGCTGGCCCACGCCTACATGCGTCGCGACGGCATTCTCGATCGCGTGGTGCCGCCGAATATTCCGATCCCGGCACTGGCCGAAGTGCAGCTTGCTCTGCAGCAGGCAGCGGCGAATGTCACCGGCGAGAAGGGCGACGATCTGAAGAAGCGCCTGCGCACCGGCACGGTTCTGACCTACGACGACCGTAACTGGGAATTGCGCTGGGCTCAGGAACGGCCACTGATCAACCTGTCCCGCGCAGTGGCGGTGGACATGGAAAGCGGCACGATCGCCGCGCAGGGTTATCGCCTGCGGGTGCCCTACGGCACGTTGCTCTGTGTTTCGGACAAGCCGCTGCACAGCGAAATCAAACTGCCGGGCTCGGCCAATGCCTTCTATGAACGCGCAGTCAGCCAGCATTTGAAAATCGGCATCGAAGCGGTGGATCTGCTGCGCACCGAACTCAATTCGCTGCACTCGCGCAAACTGCGCAGCTTCGACGAGCCGCCGTTCCGGTAACGCTTAGTCGTGGTCATTTGGCGGTCGGGGCACTAGCATTGTCAGCCCTGATCGCTAAATGTTCTGTCTCTTATGTCCCGTCCCCCGCGTCCACCTTCCCGCCGCCCCGGCGCGAAGCCTCAGTCTTCTGCCCCGCGCCGTGTTGCCAAGGCACCACCGGCCGAGCCGAAACTGATCCTGTTCAACAAACCCTTCGATGTGCTGACGCAGTTCAGCGACGGTGAAGGGCGGGCGACGCTCAAGGATTACATCGATGTGCCGGGGATTTATCCGGCCGGACGTCTGGATCGCGACAGCGAAGGTTTGTTGCTGCTGACCAACGACGGCCAGTTGCAGGCGCGCATCGCGGATCCCAAACACAAGCTGGCGAAGACCTATTGGGTGCAGGTGGAAGGCGAGCCGACGGCCGAGCAGTTGCAGCGCCTGCGTGATGGTGTCGAGCTGAATGACGGCATGACCCTGCCCGCCGAAGCGCGGCAACTGGCTGAGCCGCAGTTATGGCCGCGCAATCCGCCGGTACGCTTTCGCGCGACCATACCGACTTCGTGGCTGGAACTGGTGATTCGCGAAGGGCGCAACCGTCAGGTGCGGCGCATGACGGCAGCGGTCGGATTGCCGACTTTGCGGCTGGTGCGGGTCAGGATTGGTGACTGGACCATCGAAGGGCTGGATCAGGGCCAGTGGCGGGAAGTGCCGGCGCGCTTATAAGGCGCCGGATTCGATCAGGCCGATCACCACACTCTTGATGATGAACGCGGCCACGCCCAGGCCCAGCACGAAAAACAGAATGAACGAGCCGAACCGCCCGGCCTTGGACTTCTTCGCCAGATCCCAGACGATGAAACCCATGAAAATGATCAGGATGCTGACCAGACCGGTCATCATCCATTCTTCGAACAGTGCTGGATCCATTGGCGATCTCCGGCGCGGGCAGGGCTGAAAGGGCGGCGGCGAGTATACGCCATGGTCGGTGGGGTGGCATTGATCTGCGTCGCCTGTGCTGGCCCCTTCGCGAGCAGGCTCGCTCCCACAGGTTGAAATGCATTCCCCTGTGGGGGCGAGCCTGCTCGCGAAAGCGATTTCAGCTACGCAAATGAGTCAGCGGCAGTTCGGTGCTGTTGAGCACCTGATTCAGCACAAAACTCGACCGCACACTCGTAACCCCTTCAATCCGGGTCAGATGCCCCAGCAGCAGTTTCTGATAGTGATCCATATCCGGCACCACCACTTTCAACTGGTAGTCGGCATCCACCCCGGTCACCAGGCTGCATTCCAGTACTTGCGGCAATGTGCGGATTGCCGCTTCGAAATTCTCGAAGCGTTCCGGGGTGTGCCGGTCCATGCCGATCAGCACATACGCGGTCAGGCTCAAGCCGAGCATCTTGCGATCGAGCAGGGCAACCTGGCGCGAGATATAACCATCGTCTTCCAGCTGCTTGACCCGGCGCGAGCAAGGCGAGGGCGACAGACCGATGCGCTCGGCCAGTTCCTGGTTGGAAATACGGGCGTCGCGCTGCAATTCCGCCAAAATACTCAGGTCATACCGGTCGAGTTTGCTCATCAATCTGTCCTTGGTCGTAACTATTGCGGCGGATTATCTATCCAGGGTTAAAAATTGCGCAAGCGGTGTTTAATTGAGCAATTTTCGCAATCCTCTGTCGCGGCTTCAGGCCTATTCTTATTACCAGAATCACTGCTCGGTAACACAGTCCACGCGGTTCGCCCAATCAGGCCCGCCGCGGCCGCCACCCCCACCGGGGATGTGCCGGCCCCCGAGCTGCACACTGTCCAGAAGACGGCGTGAGGTGAGCCGACGTCAAAAGCGTCGAGCCAGGACGAAGTATCTCCAGAAGGGAGGCCGACGGGTCTCCCTTTTTTCTTGCCTGCGATTTCATGTTGGCGCCTCAATAAATAAGTCGCGCGACTGATAACCTGTTGCAGAACCCGGTGGGGTAGTTCCGAGTCTCAGCAACAAGCCCTCCCAACGACAGGCTCCCGCAGTGAGGAAAAGCATGAATTCGCGCATCTGGCGTCTGGCCGGTGTTGGTTTGCTCTGTGTGGTTGTCAGTGCGCAAGCGCTGGCCGATGAGCCGCAGAACCGAGGGCCTGGCAACGGGCCGCAGAACGACGGGATCATTCGTGGCGACAATAGCCGTCAGTTCGAGCACAACGGCCAGCCGCATAACAATGACGGTCAATGGCAGAACCGGGATCAGAACCGCCCGGCCTACAACCCCAACCCGGTTCGCCAACCGCCACCACCGCCACTATTACCGGCCAACAGTCTGCCGATCCAGCCGCGTCCCGACGCCGTGCACCAGACTCAGGAGCCGCGTCAGGGTTACTACCGCGACGAGCGCCCGCAGAACGGTTACCACAATCAACAGTGGCAGACGCGGCCGCGTCCCGATGACAACCGCTGGCCGGGACGGCCGAACGGTCATGGCAATGGCTGGGGTCCTGGCCCGCAGTATCGTCCGGGCCATGTGATCGATCGTTTCCCGGATCGTGATTACCGCGTGCCGTATCGCGGTCAGGATTACTTCTATTCCGGCGGCTACTGGTATCGCCCGCAAGGCCCGCGCTACATCGTCGTGCAACCACCGCGCGGGATCCGCATTCAGTATTTGCCGGATTACGCCCGTGAAGTGTGGGTCGGCGGCTCGCTGCTGTTCCTCGCTGCCGGTTCGTATTACGCCTATCAAGAGGCGACGCAGGATTACGTGGTGGTCGAGCCGCCGCTGCAGCAACCGCCCCAACCGCAAGCTCAGGGCTATGACGTCGAAGCCTACCCGGCCAACGGCCAGTCGCCGCAGCAAGTGCAGCAGGACGGTTACCAGTGCTCTCAGTACGCCGTGCAGCAAAGCGGTTTCGACCCGCGCACCGCGACCTACCAACCGGCACCCGAAGTGGTTCAGGCCTATCGCCAGGCGCAGGGCAACTGCCTGAACAGTCGCGGTTATCAGGTCAGATAGGGGCAGCTACAAGCTACAAGCTACAAGCTTGAAGCTAGAGGCTTTTCGCTTGTGGCTGTTTTTACAGGGTCGGCGTGGACCAGTACCTCGGCTTTGGGATAAGCCTTGTGTATTGCCGCCGCTGCTTGATCGCTGATGCCATGGGCGACTGACAGGGTCAGTTCGCCCGGCAATTCCAGGTGCAATTGCACAAACCAGTGGTTGCCGGATATTCGCGTGCGCAGGTCATGTGCACCGAGCACGCCGGGGACGCTGCAGGCCAGTTCGAGCATGTGCTGGCTGACATCGGTCGGCAGTTCCTCGTCCATAAGCACCGAAAAACTTTCCCGGGCGATCTGGATCGCGCTCCAGAAAATGTACGCGGCGATCCCCAGGCCGAACCACGCGTCCAGTTGCGCAAAACCCATTCCCGCCAATACCAGCGCGATGAGGATGCTGCCGTTGAGCAGCAGGTCCGAACGGTAATGCAACGAGTCGGCGCGTACCGCGTTGGAGCCGGTCTGCTTGATCACTCGATGCTGCAACATCAGCAGCGCCGCCGTCAGCAACAGCGAAAATACGATCACGCCGATGCTCAGCCACGGCGCGCCAAGCGGCTCCGGCGTATGCAAGCGTTGGTAGGCCTGAAACGCGATCAACACCGCGCTGCCACCGATGAACAACGCCTGCGCCATGCCCGCCAGCGATTCGGCTTTGCCGTGGCCATAACGGTGATCGTCATCCGCCGGGCGCAAGGCGTAGTGCACTGCCAGCAGATTGAGCATCGAGGTGACGCCGTCCAGCGCCGAGTCGGTGAGGCCGGCGAGCATGCTCACCGATCCACTGAGCCACCAGGCAATCGCCTTGGCGACGATCAGCGTGCAGGCGACGGCCACCGAGGCGCGGGTCGCCAGTCGCAGCAGGCGGGCGTGTTCGGGGCTGGAGGTCATTGATCGTCCTTATTCAAGCGGCGGGTTGCAGGCCGAACATCGCCAGTTGCTGAGTGCTGCCCTTGTGCTGGATCAAGCGTGGATCGTCGAGGGGAAAGTCTCTTCCCAGCTCGCTCTCAAGAATCGCCTGCAACTTGTGATTGTCGACCTGTCCATCCGGGCCGATGGCTTGCTTGAGCTTGGCCGGATCGATCTGCGCGGTGTGGCCCGGTTCGAAATAGATCGCGCCAGTGGCGAAGTCGACAGCAAACGCGATCAGTCCGGGAATGATGTAGAACAGCAGGCCGACGGCATCGAGCACGGCAATCGCCGGGTCGATCTTGCCGTCGATCTGGCCACGGCGGTCCGGGTAGAAAATCGAACCGCACGCCGACAGTTGCGTGAGCAGAGTGGCAACCAGAACACCGCCGATCAGGCGAGAGGGTAAGCGCATGGAAATGTCTCCTGAGTCATCAAATAACGAAGCTTCGTCTTGTGAAGTTAAGACCCTGACGAACGCCCGGCAGTTCGCCGTTATACTCGGCCCTCTGTTTGGGAGCCAGCATGATTTCTTTGCCGATCGACGATGTTTTACCCGCCCTGCGTGAAGCCCTCGCGTCACGCCACGAAGCCGTGCTCGAAGCACCGCCCGGCGCCGGTAAAACCACCCGCGTGCCCTTGGCCTTGCTCAACGAAGCCTGGCTGGCCGGGCAGACCATCGTCATGCTCGAACCCCGACGTCTGGCTGCGCGGGCGGCGGCGGAGCGTTTGGCCAGCGAGCTCGGCGAGCAGGTCGGTGAAACCGTCGGCTATCGCATCCGCCTCGACAGCAAGGTCGGCCCGAAGACGCGTATCGAGGTGGTCACCGAAGGCATCCTCACCAGGCGCTTGCAGGACGACCCGGCGCTGGACGGTGTGGGCCTGCTGATCTTCGACGAATTTCATGAACGCAGTCTCGACGCCGATCTGGCGCTGGCGCTCAGTCTGAACGGTCGCGAGCTGTTTCGCGCTGAACAGCCGCTGAAGATTCTGCTGATGTCGGCCACCCTCGAAGGCGAGCGCCTGGCCGGCTTGCTCGATGACGCGCCGATCCTGCGCAGTGAAGGGCGCATGTACCCGGTGACGATGCGCTGGGGCCGGCCGTTCCAACCGGGTGAATACATCGACCAGCGCGTTACCCAAACCGTACTCGAAGCGCTGCACGACGAGACCGGCAGCCTGTTGGTGTTCCTGCCGGGACAGGCGGAGATCCGTCGCGTACATCAGCAACTGGTCGACGCAATCGGCGAGCGCAAAGACGTTCTGCTGTGCCCGTTGCACGGCGAACTCGAACTCAATGCGCAACGCGCGGCAATCGACCCGGCGCCGCCCGGTCAGCGCAAAGTGGTGCTGGCAACCAACATTGCCGAGACCAGCCTGACCATCAACGGCGTACGCGTGGTCATCGATGCCGGATTGGCGCGGGTGCCGCGTTTCGATCCGGGCAGCGGCATGACCCGCCTCGACACCCAACGCATCTCCAAGGCCAGCGCCACCCAGCGTGCCGGCCGCGCCGGGCGATTGGAGCCGGGCGTGTGTTATCGCTTGTGGTCACAGGATCAGCACGAACAACTGGCGGCTTATGGCAGCGCGGAAATTCTCTCGGCGGATCTGGCCAGCCTCGCTTTTCAACTCGGGCGCTGGGGCGTGACGCCGGGCGAACTGGTCTGGCTCGACGTGCCATCCGCCGCCGCGTATGCCCAAGCGCAGGATCTGCTGCAACGCCTCGGCGCCTTGCACGGCGACACGCTGACGGCCCACGGCCAGGCCATGGCCGAACTGCCGGCGCATCCGCGCATCGCGCATTTGCTGTTGCGCGGTCAGGCATTGGGGCTGGCGGCGATGGCCTGCGATGTGGCGGCGCTGCTCGGCGAGCGCGATATCCTGCGCGGCGCTGGCGCGGATCTGCACAGCCGGTTGGTCCTGCTTTCTGGCGAAGAACGTGCCGGTCGTGGCGCGCAGGGCGGGGTGCAACGCGCCCGGCAATTGGCTCGGCAGTATCGCGGCTACTTGCGTGGCAAGCCGAGCGAACCGGTAAACGATCCCGAGCATCCGCGCTGGCTCGGCGCGCTGCTGGCGCTGGCCTACCCGGATCGTGTCGCCCAGCAACGGCGTGCCGGTGGGGCCGAATACCGTTTGGCCAACGGTCGCGCGGCGCTGTTCGCTGAGGCCGATAGCCTGATGAAGCACGAGTGGATTGTTATTGCCGACCTCGGCAGCCGTCAGGGCCAGCGCGAAGAACGCATCTATCTGGCGGCGGATTTCGATCTGGCGCTGTTCGATTCGGTGCTCGCCGAGCAAGTGCGCAGCGTCGATCAACTCGATTGGGATGAACGCGAAGGCGTGCTGCGTGCCGAGCGCCAGCGTAAGGTCGGCGAGCTGATTCTGAGCCGCGAACCGTTGCCCGGTCTGGATGAAAACGCGCGCAGTCAGGCCCTGGTCAGTCTGGTGCGGCGCAAGGGTCTTGAGCTGTTGCCGTGGACGCCGGAACTGCGCCAGTGGCAGGCGCGGGTGGCGCTGTTGCGTCAGCTCGATCTGAACACTCAGGACGACAGCCAATGGCCGGATGTCAGCGATGCGGCATTGTTGAATACCCTGGAAGACTGGCTGATGCCGTATCTGGGCAAGGTCTCGCGGCTCAGCCATTTCGCCAGCCTCGACCTGTCGAGCATCGTGCGTAATCTGCTGCCGTGGCCGCTGCCGCAGAAGCTCGACGAACTGGCGCCGCATCATTTGAGCGTGCCGTCGGGGTCATCGATTCGTCTGGATTACAGCGAACATCCACCGATTCTCGCGGTGCGTTTGCAAGAGCTGTTTGGTCTGGCCGATACGCCACGGATTGCCGGTGGCCGGCAAGTGGTCAAGCTGCATCTGCTGTCGCCGGCGCGGCGGCCGGTGCAGGTCACGCAGGACCTGGCCAACTTCTGGCGCAGCACCTATGCCGAGGTGAAGAAGGATCTCAAGGGGCGCTATCCGAAGCACTATTGGCCGGACGATCCCTTGGTCGCCGAAGCCACGGCGCGGGCGAAACCACGCGGCACCTGACCCGCAATGGCTGCGCGCCATTAGCCCATCCGTGCTAATTGCCCTTGGTTGTTCCGGCTCGCAAAATCGCCGCCTGAACAATAACAGCCTTGTTGCCTGGCAACTTGCGCCCAAGGAACGGAACTGCCCATGACCACTTTTTTCAAGCTCAAGAAGTTGATCTTCTTGTCGGCTGCGCTATTGGCCGCCTCCAGTTCGGCCATGGCCGAAGAGCCCGATCCGATTGGCGACTGGTGGATTATCTACGGCAACGGCGTGCCCCAGAAAAACATCATGTACGTCGCCGATGCGACGTCGGTGGTGCCTTCGCAGAAAACCAAAGGCGCAACCATGGTCGCGGTGACTCTGGTTTATGAAGAGCCGGGCAAACCGATGATCGACGTCTATAACCTCGAAGCCCAATGCTCTACGGGCAAGGTGCGTTTTATCAATGGCCAGTCCATTGAGCGTCTCGCCTACACCATGCGTCATCTCAAAGTTGCCAACCAATGGCAGGCGCCGAAAGAGTTCTGGGTCCAGCAAGCGCTGAAGTTTGCCTGTGCGCCGGGCAGTCGCGCGAAAAACGACATGGCCGCCGTGGGCAAGATGGAATACCTGCAAATGATCGAGATGCTGCAGCAGATGTTCTTCAAGCTCGCGCCGATTCAGCAAAAGAGCCAGATGATGGACAACATCGACAGCCTGCTCGAACTGAAGAAATAAGCCGGAGCATCCAATGACTACCACACGTTTATGGCTGGCAACCCTGCTGGCAGGATGGCTGTTGAGCGGCTGCTCGACCATTGCGCAGAGCCGCTGGGAAGGCCGTGATATGCAGGAGGCACTGGACCTGTTCGGCACGCCCGATTCGATGAAAAAAGAAATCGGCCCAAATGGCGAACCCTTGGCCGTGCTGACTTGGTACAAGTCCTCGAGCTGGACCACCACCGAAGCGGCTGGCACTTCGATGAACCATACCGGCAATGGCATGGTGTACACCGAGCATTACCAGCAGGTCGGGCACAGCTCAAACTGCAAGTTGCAGGCGAAGGTCAATCAGCAGAAGAAAATCGCCCAGTTTCTGATCGAAGACGGGCGAATCCTGCATGGCAAATGCACCAACGTTCGCTATGTTCCCGGCTACGTTCCGCCCGGCCTGTGAGGGCTACAGCGATTACGGCGCAGCGGGCAACAGGAACCGCGCAATCACCGGCAAGTGATCGGAGATGCGCAAGGTATCGTCCTGCCGCACCTGCGCTTGCACACGTTTGAGCTTGGGGCTGTAGAACAGATAATCGACGGTGCGATCCGGGCCATTGAGGCCGGGGTCGTTGGGGTAATGGGTCAGCCATTTGGCTCGATCGATACCGCCGGCCTCGTTGTTGGTCGGGATCATCGGGTACTTGTCCCACAGCAGATGCAGTTCGCTGTCGGCAGAGTAGGGCGTGCGGCGCTCGACCGGCAGGCGTCGATACTGGCCCAGCGGCAGCAGATTGAAATCGCCACCGATCAGCCACGGCAGGCCCTGGCTTTCATATTTGTCGAGGACTTTGGCCACGGCAGCCACTTGCGCCTGCACGTTGCCGTCGGCTTGGCTGGCGCGCTGCAAGTGGGTGTTGAACACGGTCAGTTGTCCGCCATCGCTGAGCGGCAGTTTGACGGCGAGCAAAGCGTCTTTGGGCTGGAACTGGCGGCTGATGAAGTTGCTCGGTGCGACGGGCAGTTGCAGGCGCTCGGCGTGTTCGATGCGATAGCGGCTCAACGTGGCCAACTGGCGGCCGACGCTGCCGTAGATGTGTGGCTCAGGGACGAAATCGGCTTTCCAGTCGAACGCGCTGGTGCTGCATGGATACAGATCGGCGACGCGTTCCTGTAACAGTTTGAGCTGGTTCTGGTAATCGCTGGCCTTGGCGCCGTCATCGAGCTCCTGCAACAGCACCACATCGGGTTGTTCGTCACGAATCACCCGCGCTACTTCGTCGAGGCTGAACGCCATGTCTTCGGCAGTCGGCGCTTCATCGTCGCCTTCGGCCAGATCATTCCAGAATACGTAGCGCTTGCCGGCGAGGAACTGCACGTTCCATGTCATGACTTTCAGCGCTTGCCCGGGCACCAGCGTCGGCGCGGTAGCGCCGCAACTGACCGGCAGGGTTTCGCGAGCGTCGGGGCGCCAGGTCAGGCTGAACAGCAGTACGCCGAACAGGACGACGGCGAGAATGACGAGGAGCAGGGTGTAGCGCAGCAGACGGGTCATGGCTCGGCTTATAGCGTTACAGAAAGTGGCCCCGAGCATACCTGACGGCAGCGGCGAAGCCCAAGCGCGGCGCGGTCAGACCGCTCCGTTACGTTTGTCAGGCAATTCGCTGATCAGCATGAACAGGCGGAACAGCACCACACTGGTGAACAGTTGCAGGAAGCTGTGAGCGCTGTCGATCAGCCCGGCGATCAGCGGATTCTGCGGCTCGGGATAGACCGCCAGCGTCGCGCCCTTGAGCAGCCACAGCGGCGTCATCACACAGAGAATGCACAGCAGAATGCGCCAGAAATGCCCACGGGTCAGACGCAGGCTTTCCTTCATCGCCTGCAACGGGCCGAGGCCGCGCAGGACCAGCAGGTACTCGGCGAAGGCCAGCATGACCATCAGCATCAGGCCCGGCAGGAAGTAGAGCGACAGGCCGAGCAGAATCAGCAAGGTATTGAGCGCGGTGAGCACGGCGAAGCGCGGCCACAGGGTGGCGGCCATCGCCAACAGGTCGCGGTTGCGCGGCGCCTCGCCACGGCTGCGCGCATCGAGAAACAGGATCAGTGCGGCGGTGTACAGCGGATACACCAGCAGACCGACGATGATGCTGACGCCGGCAAAGGTGTCCGGCCCGGTGGCGTGATCAACTGCCTGCTGCAAGAAGGCTTCGACAATCACCAGCGGCAGGCACAGCTGCACGATGCTGCCCAGATGGCGTTTGAAAAAATACAAAGAGTCGCGCAGTACTTCGAGGGCATTCATCAGTCGGTATCGCAGGTCGAAAACAGTGGCTCACTTTAACCGATGCAACGCGGGGCGACACAAACGTAAACATTCGGTAAAGGCCATTGAAACGTTTTGTCACTGTCTCCATTACAGGAGAGCACCGCGCTCAGAGTGGGCACGGGCACGTTATTACCGGCAATCTACGAGGTCGCCATGAACAGCGAAGAGCAAACCCTGATCGATGGACTGTTTTCCCGGCTGCAACAGGCCGAAACGGAGGCAGCCCCGCGCGACGCCCAGGCCGAGGCGCGGATCAAGGAACACCTGACGCGCCAACCGGCGGCAGGCTATTTCATGACCCAGGCGATTCTGGTGCAAGAGGCCGCGCTGAAAAGCCTCGACGAGCAGAACAAGCAGCTGACCCAGCAAGTCCAGCGTCTACAGGCCGAACTGCAATCGGCCAAGGCCCAAGGCGGCGCACCGGCATCCAGCGGTGGCGGCGGTTTCCTGTCGAGCATTTTTGGCGGCGGCAATTCGCGTCCGGCGCCGAGCCAAAGCGCAGCGCCATCGTCCACCGGCGGCTGGCGTGAACCGGCGCCACAGCAGAGCTACCAGGCTCCGGGACCGCAACAGAGCTTCGGCGCCGCGCCGCCCAACTATGCGCAGCAGGCAGCCCCGGCGGCGGGCCCCAGCTTCCTCGGCGGCGCGCTGAAAACCGCCGCAGGCGTGGCCGGTGGTGTGATGCTCGCGCAGGGCATCAGCAGCCTGTTCCATCACAACCAAGCACCTGAAGAAATCGTCGAGATCATCAAGGAAGAACCGGCGCAGGTCGCCGACCAAAGCAACAATGGCTGGGGCGATGATCAGCGCGTGGCGGACAACGGTTTTTCTGGCAATGACCAGGGCGGTTTCAGCGACGCCGATTACAGCAGCGACAATTCGTCGTTTTTTGATGACGACGACTCCTTTGTCTGACATCGCCTCTGAAGGCTGACATAAACACTGTGGCGAGGGGATTCATCCCCGTTGGGCTGCGCAGCAGTCCTCGCTTTAATTGGAAAAAGCGGGGCTGCTGCGCAGCCCAGCGGGGATAAATCCCCTCGCCACAACACCGTTTGTCAGGGACACCTCGGCGTCAGCCGGTGATTATTCGCTGAATCTTTCTCTTGGCTGGCATACTGAGCGCCTTTTTCGGGCCTGATCGCCTGACCACGCTTCGTGCGCTTGCGCGCTCACAGGAACTCCGGTGAAAAAAATCGCAGTGTTCGCCGATGTGCAGAACCTCTACTACACCGTGCGTCAGGCCTATGGTTGCCACTTCAACTACGCCGCACTGTGGGCGGACATCAGCAAGAACGGGCAGATCGTCGAGGCCTACGCGTACGCAATCGACCGTGGCGACAGCAAGCAGCAGCAGTTTCAGCAGATCCTGCGCAACCTTGGTTTCACGGTGAAGCTCAAGCCCTACATCCAGCGCAGCGACGGCTCGGCCAAGGGCGACTGGGACGTGGGCATTACCCTGGACATCATGGACGCTGCCGACCATGTCGACGAAGTGGTGCTGGCCTCCGGTGACGGCGATTTCGACATGCTGCTCGAACGCATCATCAACAAGCACGGCGTGCAAGCAGTGGCCTACGGCGTCCCTGGCCTGACCGCCAACTCGCTGATCCGCGCCGCCAGCCGTTACGTGCCGATCGAAGGCGCGCTGTTGCTCAAGAGCTGAGCTGAACAATAGATTTGAACGGAGTACACCCCGGTTTGGAACGCATTGCAGTTATCGACTTTGAAACCACCGGCCTGTCGCCGAACAGCAGCTGCCGCGCCACGGAAATCGCCGTGGTCATGCTGGAAAACGGCCGCATCGTCGAGCGTTACCAGAGCCTCATGAACGCCGGCGTGCGCGTCCCGGCGTTCATCGAACAACTGACCGGAATCAGCAACGCCATGCTGCGCACCGCGCCGCCGGCCGAGCGGGTGATGGAGGAGGTCAACGAATTCGTCGGCTGCACGCCGTTGCTGGCGCACAACGCCTCGTTCGACCAGAAGTTCTGGGATTTCGAACTGGGCCGGATCAAACGCACACGCTTGCAGAATTTCGCCTGTTCGCTGCTGCTGTCGCGGCGCCTGATGCCGGCTGCGCCGAATCACAAGCTCGGCACGCTCACCACTTTCGCGCAGCTACCGCATACCGGCCAGGCTCACCGGGCCATGGCCGATGCCGAGATGGCGGCCAATCTGATGGCGCATCTGGCGCAAGAATTGCGGGGCAAGCATGGGGTGCGCGAGTTGAATCACGACCTGCTGTGCAAATTGCAGAAAGTCCCTGCCGCGAAAGTGGGCGAGCATTTGCAGCGTTATCGCTGATGTCGGGCACCACACAGTAACCTTGTAGGAGTGAGCCTGCTCGCGATGACGGAGCATCAGTCGATGGAGATGTTAACTGCCACTCCGCCATCGCGAGCAGGCTCACTCCTACACTGGATCGGTGGTGATCCGAATTATTTACCGTTGCCTTCGATGTGTCCCAACGGCACACGCTTTTCGACTGCGCTTGAAAGCACAATCGACGTCTTGCTGAATCCGAACTTCGCCACCCGATCGATCAACTCTTCCAGCTCCGGCATCGAGGCCACCGCCGCTTGCATGATCACGCACGGGTCGCCGGTGACCCGATGGCATTCGGTGATCTGCGGGATTTTGATCAGTTCATCGTAGGCCTTCTGGTTGCCATGCTGGTTCAGGCGCAGTTCGATCACGCACTGGATCGGCAGGCCGATTTTCGCCATATCGATTTTTGCTTGATAACCGGTGATCACCCCGGCCGCTTCCAGTTTGGCCACGCGCTCGGCGACGGCAGGGGCGGAGAGGTTAACCTTGCGCGCCAGATCAGCGTAAGACGCGCGGCCGTTGTCCAGAAGTGCGCCGAGCAGCATGCGGTCATATTTGTCCAAGGCGAACTCCTGAAATGGCCAGACTTTCGAAATCGCGGCTTAACCCGGCGATCTCCGTGTTTTCCAAAGTGTAGCGGCGCGAAAAACAGGTTTTGTAACTTATTTTTGCGCGGCAGCCTTTCTAGAATAACCCGTCCATAGAAATCTGACTGTCGAGCTGCCCATGCCTGCCTTGCGCCGTTTTTCGCTGCCGTTGATCGCTGCGTTTTTTGCGTTGTATGTGATTTGGGGATCGACCTATCTGGTGATTCGCATCGGCGTCGAATACTGGCCGCCGCTGTTGCTGGCCGGGGTGCGCTTCGTCATTGCCGGCAGCTTGATGTACGCCTGGCTGCGCTGGCGTGGGGCTCCGGCGCCGACCTGGGCGCAATGGAAAGCGGCGGGGCTGGTCGGCATTCTGCTGCTCAGTTTTGGTAATGGCGCTGTGAGCGTGGCGGAGCACACCGGCGTGGCGTCAGGTGTCGCTGCGCTGGCGGTGGCGACGGTGCCACTGTTCACCTTGTTGTTCGGTTACTTCTGGGGCGCACGCAATACGCGGCTGGAATGGGCCGGTGTGGCGCTGGGGATCATCGGCATCGCCATGCTCAATATGGGTTCCAACCTGCAATCGAGCCCGCTCGGTGCGATGTTGCTGATCTTCGCGGCGGCGAGCTGGGCGTTCGGCTCGGTGTGGAGCAAATACCTGCCATTGCCGGCGGGAGCGATGGCCAGTGCGGTGGAAATGCTGGTTGGCGGCGTGGTTTTGTTGACCGGCAGTGCGCTGAGTGGCGAGCACCTGCAAGCCATGCCGCCGCTCGAAGGCTGGCTGGCGCTGGCCTATCTGATTTTCTTCGGCTCGATCATCGCCTTCAATTCCTACATGTATCTGCTCAAACACGTGCGCCCAGCGGCAGCGACCAGTTATGCCTACGTCAACCCGGCAGTGGCGGTGTTGCTCGGCGTGGTGTTTGTCGGCGAGACCATCGGCATCGAAGAAGCGCTGGCGATGCTGGTGATCATCAGCGCCGTGCTGCTGATCAGCCTGCCGCAGTGGCGTCGACCGCCGCAGCTTCCGGTCGAAGAGGCGAAAGCCGTTCCGACGGAAGCGCGTACGAATTAGGGTAAACTGCGCGGCATTGCATCCCCGCGTCATTTTTTCCTACGGTACTCCCATGACTTTCGCCTCCCTTGGCCTGATCGAACCCTTGCTGCGCTCCCTCGAGACGCTCGGCTACCAGACCCCGACGCCGGTGCAGGCGCAAGCCATTCCGGCGGTGCTGGCCGGTCGCGACCTGATGGCAGCGGCCCAGACCGGCACCGGTAAAACTGCCGGTTTCGCCTTGCCGCTGTTGCAGCTGCTGGCCATGGAAGGGCCGAAAGTCACCGCCAATTCGGCGCGTGCGCTGATTCTGGTACCGACCCGCGAGCTGGCCGAGCAGGTCCATGAAGCCGTGCGCCAGTACGCAGAAAACCTGCCATTGCGCACTTATGCGGTGTACGGCGGAGTCAGCATCAACCCGCAGATGATGAAGCTGCGCGGCGGCGTCGATGTGCTGGTCGCCACACCCGGTCGCTTGATCGACCTGTTCCGCCAGAACGCGCTGAAACTCAATCAGCTGCAAACGCTGGTGCTGGATGAAGCCGACCGTATGCTCGACTTGGGCTTCTCGGAAGAACTGGCGAACATTTACCGCATGCTGCCGAAAAAACGCCAGACCCTGCTGTTCTCCGCGACTTTCTCCGATGACATCCGCCTGCTCGCCGGGCAGATGCTCAACGATCCTTTGAGCGTCGAAGTCAGCCCGCGCAACGTCGCTGCCAACACGGTCAAGCAGTGGATCGTCACCGTGGACAAAAAGCGCAAGGCCGAACTGTTCGTGCATTTGATGCGCAAGAACAAGTGGAAGCAGGTGCTGGTGTTCGCCAAGACCCGCAACGGCGTCGATGCGCTGGTGGAAAAACTTCAGGGCCTCGGTGTGAATGCTGACGGCATCCATGGCGACAAACCCCAGGCTACGCGCCAGCGCGCGCTGGACCGTTTCAAGCTCAGTGAAGTGCAGATTCTGGTGGCGACCGACGTCGCCGCCCGTGGTCTGGACATCGAGGACCTGCCGCTGGTGGTCAACTTCGACCTGCCGATCGTGGCCGAGGATTACATTCACCGCATCGGTCGCACTGGCCGCGCGGGTGCCACCGGTGAGGCGATTTCGCTGGTGTGTGCCGATGAAGTGAATATGCTCTCGGCGATCGAAATGCTCACGCGGCAGACCTTGAAGCGCCAGAACGAGCCGGATTTCGAACCCGAGCACCGCGTGCCGGACACCGATGCCAGCGGTCAGGTGATCAAGAAGCCGAAAAAACCGAAGAAGCCGAAAGCCTCGGGTGGTGGCGGTGGTAAACGCAATTTGGGCAAGTGGGTCGACAGCGGCGAGACCTCGGCACCGGAGCCATCGATCAAACCGGTACGCAAAGTGCCGGTGTTCAATACTGGACCGCGTAAGCGCAAGCCCTGAAAGCAGCTTCGAGCGTCCAACTGCAAGCTGCAAGTTAGAAGCGCTTTGCTTTGGCTTGCAGCTTGCGGCTCAGAACTGGCGGCTGCTTTTCAGCCACTGCACGATTCCCAGCCCTGCCGCGCGCCCGCTGGCGAAACACCCGGTCAGCAAGTAGCCGCCCGTCGGCGCTTCCCAATCAAGCATCTCGCCGGCGCAAAACACCCCCGGCAACGCCTTGAGCATCAAGCGCTCATCCATCGCCTCGAACCTCACGCCTCCGGCGCTGCTGATCGCTTCGTCCAGCGGACGGGTTTTCACCAAGGTCAGCGGCAATGCCTTGATCGCTCGCGCCAAGCGAGCCGGATCAGCAAACGTTTCGGCATCGGTCAGCTCACGCAACAACGCTGCTTTCACCCCGTCAATCCCGACCTGACTGTGCAGATGCTTGGCCATTGAGCGCGAGCCGCGCGGTTTGCTCAGCGCCGCCTGCAATTTATCCACAGGCCGGCCGGGTAGCAGGTCGATGTGGATAACCACTGCGCCGTAGCGATTGATCGCCTCGCGTATCGGCGCCGATAGCGCATAGATCAGGCTGCCTTCAATGCCGGTCGCGGTGATCACGCATTCGCCCAGACGCGGGATATCGTCGTTCAGGCCGATGGCGATGTTTTTCAGCGGCGCGCCGGCGAATTTGCTCACTATCAGCTCGCTCCAGGCCTGCACCTCGAAGCCGCAGTTGCTCGGCTGCAGCGGCGCCAGATCCACGCCGCGCTGCTCCAGGGGCAACATCCACGCGCCATCCGAGCCCAGGCGCGACCAACTGCCGCCGCCGAGTGCCAGCAGGGTGGCGTCGGGGTTTACGCTGATTTCGCCTTCTGGGCTGGCGATGCGCAATGCCCCATTTGCGTCCCAGCCGAGCCAGCGATGGCGGGTGTGGATAACTACGCCGCTGTCGCGCAGGCGCTTGAGCCAGGCGCGCAACAGTGGGGCGGCTTTCATGTCGGTGGGGAATACGCGGCCGGAACTGCCGATGAAGGTTTCGATGCCCAGATCGTGAATCCACTGGCACAGCGCATCGGCATCGAACGCGCGCAGCAGCGGGGCGATGTGCGATGCGCGCTCAGCGTAGCGGGAGAGGAACGCCGGGTAGGCTTCGGAGTGGGTGATGTTCATGCCGCCGACACCGGCCAGGAGGAATTTGCGCCCGACCGAGGGCATGCCGTCATACACGTCGACGCGGATTCCGGCCTGGCTCAGCACTTCGGCGGCCATCAGGCCGGCGGGGCCACCGCCGATAATGGCGACGTGGGTGTTGGCGGGAGCGGAATTCTGGGTCATGGGCGTGCGCTGCGGTATGGCGGGACAAGGCGCGCATTCTAACAGCGCTGAACCCTGTGGGAGACCCCATGTGGGAGCGAGCCTGCTCGCGAACGCGGTCTGTCAGTCAATTAGATATTGTGGGTGCTAAAGCTTTCGCGAGCAGGCTCGCTCCCACAGGGACGGCGGTGTATTTCGGCGCTGGTTAAAAAATAAACACTGCGCTGTACGCCACGCCTAGCATGGCCTGCAGTCCCTTTCGCTCAGGTTATCCACAGGCAGTTCCACAGCGATTGTGGGTAACGCAGCACGTTTCAGTGACAACCGTGTGAATCCCATACTCGTTGCGCGCTGTGATGGAGGATGCCGTGGCGGCGGGCGAGGGCGTGGCGGTCCTTGCTGTAGCCGCCGCCGATCACCCCGACCACCGGGATGTCGCGGCCCAGGCAATGGCGCATCACCCGTTCATCGCGCTCGGCTACGCCCTCGTCGGTCAGTTGCAGATAACCGAGGGCATCGTCCTTGTGCACATCGACGCCGGCGTCGTAGAGCACCAGATCCGGTTGATACAACGGCAACAGGTAGTTGAGCGTGTCATCCACCACCTGCAGATAATCGGCATCGCCCATGCCCTTGGGCAGTGGAATGTCCCAGTCACTTTCGGCTTTGCGCGCGGGAAAATTCTTTTCGCAGTGCAGGGAAACGGTAATCGCCTCCGGCGTGTCGTGCAGAATCCGCGCGGTGCCGTCGCCCTGATGCACGTCGCAATCGAAAATCAGCACGCGATTGACCCGGCCGCTCTGCAACAGGTACTGGCTGATGATCGCCAGGTCATTGAAGATGCAGAACCCGGCGGGGTAATCGTAGTGAGCGTGATGGGTGCCGCCGGCCAAGTGACAGGCCAGGCCATGCTCAAGGGCTTTCTCTGCCGCCAGGATCGAGCCGCCCACCGCGCGCACGGTGCGTCGCGCCAGCGCCTCGTTCCACGGCAGGCCGAGGCGCCGTTGGTCTTCGCGAGACAACTCGCCGCTCATGTAGCGTTCGATATAGCTGCGGTCATGGGCGAGGGCGAGGATGTCGTTAGGGCAGATCTGCGGGCGCAGCAGATCGGCGTCGCGGGTCAGGCCGCTGTCGACCAGGTGATCGCGCAGCAGACGAAACTTGTCCATGGGAAAGCGGTGATCCGCGGGAAACTCGGGGCTGTAGTCTTCGTGATAGATCAACGGCAAGGGCATGGCTTGTTTCGCGCAGAACCAGGAAAAGAATGAACGATCCTACCAGCGATGTAGACTCAACGGCATGGAAATGGAGGGGACGATGGAGCCGATACTGGAGCTGCAAAGCGCGCGGTTGTTGATGCGTCAGTGGCAGGACGAGGATTTGCCGGCATTCGCCGCGATGTGCGCCGATCCGCAGGTGATGCGCTACTTTCCGGCACCGCTGACCCGGCTCGAAAGCGCCGCGCTGATCGGCCGCGTGCGCGGGCATTTTGCCGAGCACGGCTTTGGCCTGTGGGCGCTGGAGCGCAAGGACACGGGCGAATTCATCGGTTTCACCGGGTTGGGCGTGGTCGGCTTCGATGCGCCGTTTACCCCGGCGGTGGAGATCGGCTGGCGTCTGGCCAAGGAACATTGGGGCCTGGGTTACGCCAGTGAAGCGGCGTGGACCGCTCTGCGCGCGGGTTTCGACCAGTTGAAACTGGCGGAAATCGTCTCGTTTACCGCCGAGCAGAACGCGCAGTCGGAGAAGGTCATGCAGGCGATCGGCATGCATCACGACCCGCAGGATGATTTCGATCACCCCAAGCTTGCGCTCGATCACCCGTTGCGCCGCCATGTTCTGTATCGCATCAGCCGCGAACAATGGCTGCAAACCTTGCATGAATAAGCCGACACGGACGTTTACAATGGCCGCCATCGTATTTGGCCCGTGCCAGAACCTGAATCGTCCGCCGCAGTCAAGACTGCGCGGCCATTGCTTTGTGTGAGGAGAGTCTGAATGAGCCAAGTGCTGGAAGATCTGGTCGATCTGCTGACCCTGGAGCCGATCGAAGAAAACCTGTTCCGCGGCCGCAGCCAGGATCTGGGGTTCCGCCAGTTGTTCGGCGGTCAGGTGCTCGGCCAGTCGCTGTCGGCGGCCAGTCAGACGGTGGAAGAGGCGCGCCATGTGCATTCGCTGCACGGTTATTTCCTGCGCCCGGGCGATGCCAAGTTGCCGGTGGTCTATTCGGTTGATCGCGTGCGTGATGGCGGCAGCTTCAGCACTCGCCGCGTGACGGCGATCCAGAAGGGCCACCCGATCTTCACGTGCAGCGCTTCGTTCCAGTACGACGAGCAAGGTTTCGAACATCAGGGCCAGATGCCCGTGGTGGTCGGTCCGGAAAATCTGCCGTCCGAACTGGAACTGACCCAGCAGCGTGCGCACCTGATTCCCGAGCACATGCGGGAAAAACTGCTGTGCCCGAAACCGATCGAAGTACGCCCGGTCACCGAAAAGGACCCGTACAACCCACAACCGGCCGATCCGGTGAAATATGTGTGGTTCCGTGCCGACGGCGCCCTGGCCGACATTCCTGCGCTGCACAAATACCTGCTGGCGTACGCCTCGGACTTCGGTCTGCTGACCACGTCGATGCTGCCCCACGGCAAGTCGGTCTGGCAGAAAGACATGCAGGTCGCCAGCCTCGATCACGCGCTGTGGTTCCACAATGATCTGCGCGCCGATGACTGGTTGCTCTATGCGATGGACAGCCCGTGGGCCGGCAACTCCCGTGGTTTTTCCCGTGGCAGCGTGTTCAACCGTGCCGGGCAACTGGTCGCTTCGGTGACGCAGGAAGGCCTGATCCGCCATCGCAAGGACTGGGCATGAGCCTGACCGAGGTTCGTCATTGGGTGTTCGACATGGACGGCACGCTGACCGTCGCCGTGCATGACTTTGCGGCGATTCGCGTGGCCTTGGCGATTCCTCCGGAGGACGACATCCTCACCCATCTCGCGGCATTGCCAGCGGATGAAGCAGCGGCCAAGCATGCCTGGTTGCTGGAACATGAACGCGATCTGGCGTTGGGATCGACGCCGGCCGCCGGTGCGGTGGAACTGGTGCGTGACCTGCATGCGCGCGGTTACCGCCTGGGCATTCTCACGCGCAATGCGCGGGAACTGGCGCACGTGACGCTGGAGGCGATCGGTCTGGCCGACTGCTTCGCGGTCGAGGATGTGCTGGGCCGCGACGAAGCGCCGCCAAAGCCGCATCCCGGCGGTTTGCTGAAACTGGCCGAGGCCTGGCAAGTGCCGGCCGGCGACATGGTGATGGTCGGCGATTACCGCTTTGATCTGGATTGCGGCCGAGCAGCTGGGGCGCGGACGGTGTTGGTGAACCTGCCGGATAACCCGTGGCCGGAGTTGACCGATTGGCATGCACGGGATTGCGTTGAGTTGCGGCGGATGCTGTAGGGCTGAGATGGTTGTTGTCTGACCGGACGCCTTCGCGAGCAGGCTCGCTCCCACAGGGGAATGCATTCCAACTGTGGCAGTTATTCCAAATGTGGGAGCGAGCCTGCTCGCGAAGGGGCCGGTGGATTCAGCAAAAAACTCACTGATCAAACAAAGCCTTCTGCCCCTCCGCCGAAGTCAGCATTCCATCCCCGTCATGCCCAACCCCGGGCACTTCAATCAGCCGCTGATTGACCCCCTCAGGATGGCGACGCAGCAAATAACCGAAATACAGCTTCCCGCGCATCAACCGGTAAGCCCCTTGCGCCTCGGCCGCGCAGCTCTTGTCCAGCGCCGGATGTTCCGGGTCGACGTCCTGCTGCCCGAGCAGATAAATCACCTCGCGTTTGACGTAAGCGCTCTCGACCTGCAACGGCGTTTGCCCGCCGGCATACACCGGCATGTCCGCCAGCCCGTACTTCCAGCGATTGAAACCCGGGCATTGCGCGTGATCGAACGCCACTGGCCGCTGCTCGTTGAAGTACGCATAGGACGAAGGATTGGACACCACATAGCGCAAGCGAATGCCGTTGGCCTTGAGCGCCGGCTGATCCTTGGCCAGCAAGGCGTAACGCTGCACCACCTGGCCCCCGCCGGAGTGACCGAAGATCACGATCTGCTTCACGTCCGGAAACTGTTTGCGATCGCTGACCCGCGCGACGATTTCATCCAGCGCCGCGTAGGAGCTCAGCGGACTTGGCCCGGTGGACAAGCCGCCGCCCATCCACTCGTTGCCCTGCCAGCGCAGTACCGTTGGTGGCAGGGAATACAGGGTGACGTCGCTTTCATTGAGAAACTGCGGAGCGATCACCAGCGTGTGCGCGGTCTGCCCGGCGAGTTCGGCGGCGCTTTCTGCGCTTTTGCGATAAGTCTCGGCGTTGCGCAAGCGACCGTGGATGACGATCAGCACACGCTCGATCTTCTCCGGTGCCGGGCCGATGCCCACTGCCATTTCCCCGGCCTTGAGTTGCAGGCGACCGGGGCTGATCGCATCGACGCCGGCCGCTTGCGCGGTGCCGGCGATGAACAGTAACGCCACAAGCCATTTATGCATTTACAGGGTTTTCGCCGCGAAGGTGTCGCACTGGCTTACCTGGCCTTGCGCGAATCCGGTTTTGAACCAGCGCACCCTTTGCGCTGACGTACCGTGGGTAAACGAGTCTGGGACCACACGGCCCTGACCCTGTTGCTGCAAGCGATCATCGCCGATGGCGTTGGCGGCGTTCAAGGCTTCCTCGATGTCGCCCGGTTCCAGCCAGTTCAGGCGTTTCTGCGCGTTATACGCCCAGACGCCGGCGAGACAGTCGGCCTGCAATTCCTGGCGAACCAGCAAGCCGCCGTCGCCCTCCATCTGCCGGCCTTGCTGACGCGCCGCCTGCATCTTCGCCGAGACGCCCAGCAGCGTCTGCACATGGTGGCCGACTTCGTGCGCAATCACGTAAGCCTGAGCGAAATCGCCAGCGGCTTTGAAGCGCTGCGACATTTCCTGAAAGAAGGCCATGTCCAGATAGACCTTCTGGTCGGCCGGGCAGTAGAAGGGGCCGGTGGCAGAAGTGGCCATGCCGCACGCGGAGTTCACTCGATTGCTGAACAGCACCAGTGTCGGGTCTTTGTATTGGCGTCCGGCCTGCTGGAAGATCGGACCCCAAGTGTCTTCGGTGTCGCCGAGGATCGAACGGACAAATTCAGCCTGTTCATCATTGGCCGGCGGCGCCTGACGGGTCTGCGAGGTGGGCGCCGGTTGCTCCATCTGCCCGGTCAACTGGCCGAGGATCTGCATCGGGTCCTGGCCGGTGAGCCAGCCGATGCCGACGATCAGCACGATGGCGGTCAGGCTCAGGCCCTTGCCGCCACCGAAGCGCATGCCGCCACCGCCGGCATCATCACCCCGGGCGTCGACGACGTTGTCACTGCGTCGGCCTTTTTTCCATAGCATGTGGGAATCCTCTTTTATTGCCGGTGATGAATCTGCTGGTGATGAGTGTTGCCGCTGTGTGAGTGTGGCGCCAGTCCGGTCGTCCGTCCATGCACACGCGCCCACATGGTGCGGGCCTGGTATTGACGGTCGAGCGGGCCGTGAATTCAATCCCGAGTGGAATTTCTTCCGTCGAATTCATGAACCCGCTGTTTCGACGGCAGTCTGTGATGTTGCACACTGGCCGGGCGCCGAAGTGGCGGGAATCTTGCGTCACGGTTTTGCTCAACGGCGGTTTCCCGGCGAAGAAGAGTGCAACCTGTGCGGTTGCTGAAAGCTCAGCCGACTATGATTGCCACAACGATTGCCGCCAGCGCGAACGCTCGCCCGGATTTTTTTCAGAGATTGCCAATGACCGTCAGCACCCCGCTCTCCGGTGTCAACCAGCCCTTCAAGGGGATCCTGCTGATTGTCGTGGCGACGTTCCTGTTTTCCAGCCACGACGCGTTGTCGAAATACCTCTCCGGTTTTTATCCGATCGTGATGGTGGTGTGGGCGCGCTATGTGGTGCACACCTTGTTGATGGCGGGGATTTTCCTGCCGCAGTCCGGCTTGCGTGTGCTGCGCACCAAAAAACCGTTATGGCAGCTCGCCCGTGCCCTGTGCCTGCTCGGCACCAGCCTGTTTTTCACCACGGCGCTGCTGTACATCCCGCTGGCCGAAGCCACGGCGGTCAACTTTCTCGCACCGGTATTGGTCACGGCATTGTCGGTGCCGCTGCTCAAGGAACGCGTGACGCGCGGGCAGTGGATTGCGGTGATCTGCGGCTTCATCGGCGTGCTGATCATCGTCCACCCGGGCGGCGAGCTATTCACCCCGGCGATCCTGCTGCCGTTCTGCTCGGCGCTGTTCTTCTGCTTCTACCAACTGCTGACGCGCAAGCTCGCCGAAGTGGACAGCCCGACCACCAGCAACTTCTTTGCCGGGCTGTGCAATACCCTGGTGATGAGCGCGCTGGTGCCGTTCTTCTGGCAAGTGCCGACGTGGACTCACGCCGCGCTGATGCTGGCGCTGGGCAGTTGCGGGATGACGGCGCATCTGTTCCTGACCCAGGCCTTCCGTCACGCCGCACCAGCCTTGCTGGCGCCGTTCGGCTATTGCCAGATTGTCTTTGCCGGGTTGTTGGGCTGGCTGCTGTTCAATCACACCCCGAGCGGGTTGACGGTGATTGGTATCGCAGTGATCTGTTGCAGCGGATTGGCGGCGGCTTGGCAGCAGAGCCGGCGCTGATCAGCAAACGCCTTGGGCCTTTGGGAGAACCTGTGGGAGCGAGCTTGCTCGCGAAAGCGGTGTGCCCGTCAGCCTGTTAGTTGGCTGACTTGACGCCTTCGCGAGCGAGCTCGCTCCCACAGGGTTGATGTGTGTAGCGGGATTATTCGCTGACAGTCGGAATCTTGCGCGGTGCCATGAAGTACATCCACGTCAGTGCGAGGAAGTACATCGCCGGGATCAGCGTGAACAGCACTGTGTAGTTGTTGTTGGTGACGGTGAGGATGTGGCCGACGATCTGGGTCATGAACATCCCGCCGATCGCCGCGCACATGCCGCCGAAGCCGAACACTGTGCTCATCATGTGCTTGGGCGTGTAGTCCATCACCAGGCTCCAGATGTTCGCAGTCCAGGCCTGATGCGCGCCGATCGCCAGCGAGATCGCCGCCACCGCCACCCACAGATTCGCCGAGCCGGCAGCCATGACCACGCCGATGATGCAGCAGGCAAACAGCAACATCGACAGCAGCCGCGCCTTGATCGAGTTCATGCCGCGACCGATCAGGAACGAGGACAGAATCCCGCCGCCGACACTGCCAAAGTCAGCCGTGACGTAGATGATGATCAGCGGAATACCCATCTGCGTCACGTTGATGCCGAGGTTGTATTGCTGATTGAGAAACGGCGGCAGCCAGTACAGATAGAACCAGAACACCGGCGCGGTCAGCGAGTAGGCGAGGGCGAAGGCCCAGGTGCCGCGCATGCGCAGGATCTTGCTGAACGGCACGCGGGCCTGTTCCGGTTCGACTTGCTGCTGGATGTAATCGAGCTCCGACTGTTTCACCGTCGGGTGATCTTCCGGATTGAAGTACTTCAGGCCCCAGAACAACAGCCAGATGCCGCCGAGTGCCGCCATGCACAGGAACGCCGCTTGCCAGCCCCACACATGCAGGACCAGTGGCAGCAGCATCGGCGTGAACATCGCGCCGACGTTGGTGCCGGCGTTGAAGATGCCGGTAGCGACAGCGCGTTCACCGGCCGGGAACCACAGGCGCGTGGTCTTCACGCAGGCCGGATAGTTGGCCGCTTCCGTCAGACCGAGGATAAAGCGGCAGACCATGAAGCCGACCGCTGAGGTCGCCAGGCCATGGGCGCCGGTCGCCAGGCTCCAGAGCAGCACGGCGCAGAAGAACACGCGCTTGACGCCGACCCGGTCGATCAGCCGTCCCTGCAGGACAAAACCGATCGCGTAGCCGACCTGAAACCAGAAGTTGATGTTGGCGTAGTCCATCGCCGTCCAGCTCATTTCCTTGGCGAGGATCGGCTGCATGACGCCGAGGGCGGCGCGGTCGATGTAGTTGAGGGTGGTGGCAAAAAACACCAGCGCCAGCATGCCCCAGCGGGTCTTGCCGACGGCCATGGCGCCGCGGATCTTGTCGCCAATGCCACCCGTGGCAGTGCTCATGGCCGGAGCCATGCGGGAAGTCTGTGAAGGAATCATGTGTTCCACCCGTTTTTGGATTTGTTATTTGGTGTTCTTTTCTGTCGAACACCTTGCCCGGTGGTTAGTGGCCGGACTCGATGTGCAACCGATGTTGGGCAGTGAACAAAAAATCGTCAATTCGCCAAATCGCCTTAGTGTTCGATAATCGCACGCAAAACTAACCGGGTAGTACACTTTAAATTGCTGCGCGCAGGGATGCAGCCAATAATTTGCTCATCCTATAAAAGCGGCGCGGCTCACGCGGCCGCCGTCTCCAAACGGGAGTTGAAACATGCAGCGTTCCATTGCCACCGTTTCCTTGAGCGGCACCCTGCCGGAAAAACTCGAAGCCATTGCCGCCGCCGGGTTTGACGGCGTGGAGATTTTCGAAAACGACCTCCTGTACTACGACGGCAGTCCGCGTGAAATCAAACAGATGTGCGTCGATCTCGGCATCGCCATCACCCTGTTTCAGCCGTTCCGTGACTTCGAAGGCTGCCGCCGCGATCGCCTGGTGCGCAATCTCGAGCGCGCCGAGCGCAAATTCGATCTGATGCAGGAACTTGGCACCGACTTGGTGCTGGTCTGCAGCAACGCCTCGCCGGACAGTGTCGGCGATCAACAAATCCTCGTCGATGATTTGCGCCTGCTGGCCGAACGCGCCGGCGCCCGTGGCTTGCGCATCGGTTACGAAGCGCTGGCGTGGGGCCGTCACGTCAACACTTATCAACAGGTATGGGACATCGTCCGTCAGGCTGATCACCCCAACCTCGGCGTGCTGCTCGACAGCTTTCACACCCTGTCGCTGAAGGGCGATCCGAGTGCGATCGCCGATATCCCCGGCGACAAGATCTTCTTCGTGCAAATGGCCGACGCGCCGATCCTGGCCATGGATGTGCTGGAGTGGAGCCGGCATTTCTGCTGTTTCCCGGGGCAGGGCGAATTCGATCTGCCGGGTTTCCTCGCGCCGATCATCAAGAGTGGCTATACCGGGCCGCTGTCGCTGGAAATCTTCAACGACGGCTTCCGCGCCGCGCCCCCGCGAGCCAACGCCGCCGACGGTTTGCGCTCGCTGCTGTATCTGGAAGAGAAGACCCGTCAGCGTCTCGAGCAGGAAGCGACGCCGGTGGCCAACCGTGAAATTCTTTTCGAAACGCCGCCGGCCAGCGAATACAACGGCGTTGAATTTCTCGAATTTGCCGTCGACGAAGCGCTGGGCGCGAAGCTCAGTCACTGGCTGCAACGTCTCGGCTTTGCCAAGGCCGGGCAGCATCGCTCCAAGAGCGTCAGCCTGCTGCGTCAGGGCGATATCAACCTGATCCTCAACTCCGAGCCGTATTCGTTCGCCCACAGCTTTTTCGAAGCCCACGGCCCGTCGCTGTGCGCCACGGCCGTGCGGGTCAAGGACAGCGCCAGTGCGCTGGCCCGCGCCGTCGCTTACAAGGGGCAGCCCTATCGCGGGCTGGTCGGGCCGAATGAACTGGAACTGGCGGCGGTGCGCGCACCGGACGGCAGCCTGATTTATCTGGTCGATGAAGACGCCGACGTTTACGGCACCGATTTCAATCTGTTGCCCGACGTGCAGGCCGGCGGCGGCCTCAAGCGTATCGATCACATGGCCATGGCGTTGCCGGCCGACAGCCTCGACAGTTGGGTGCTGTTCTATAAAAGCCTGCTGGATTTCGAGGCCGACGATGAAGTGGTCTTGCCCGATCCGTACGGTCTAGTGAAGAGCCGCGCACTGCGCAGTCGCGACAGTTCGATCCGTTTGCCGCTGAACATTTCCGAGAACCGCAATACCGCCATTTCTCATGCGCTATCGAGTTATCGCGGCTCCGGTGTGCACCACATTGCCTTCGATTGTGACGACATCTTCGCCCAGGTCAGTCGCGCCAAAGAAGCCGGCGTGCCACTGCTCGACATCCCGCTGAACTATTACGACGACCTCGCGGCGCGCTTCGATTTCGACGATGAGTTCCTCAGCGAGCTGGCCTATTACAACGTCCTCTACGACCGTGATGCCCAGGGCGGCGAGTTGTTTCATGTTTACACCGAGCCGTTCGAGGGACGTTTCTTCTTCGAGATCATCCAGCGCAAGAACGGTTACGCCGGTTATGGCGCGGCCAACGTTGCCGTCAGGCTGGCGGCGATGGCTAAATCGCGCAGTGGCGCGGTGCGTCAGGCGAAGTTGTAGGGAATTCGTAAACGCGGGATCAAACACGGGCTGCGCGGCTTCCTTCACTGTCCCGCGCGGCCCATAATCGCCAGCTTGTGCAGTGATGGCCGTGAGCCCGCGATGACCATGAATTCAGAACTTTCCGCCGCTGCTGTCGAGTCCGACGCAGTGCCGCGCAAGAGTCGCAAGAACAACCCGGAAAAGACCCGCGAGAACATCCTGCAGGAGGCGATCGTCGAGTTCGTCCAGCAGGGCCTGTCCGGCGCCCGCGTCGACGCGATCGCCGAGCGCATTCACACCTCCAAGCGCATGATCTATTACTACTTCGGCAGCAAGGAGCAGTTGTACGTCGAGGTGCTGGAGAAACTTTACGGCGATATCCGCAGCACGGAAAACCGCCTGCATCTGGACGAATTGCCGCCCGAACTGGCGATCCGCCGACTGGTGGAATTCACCTTCGATCACCATGACCGCAACGTCGATTTCGTGCGCATCGTCAGCATCGAAAACATCCACAACGCCGAGTACGTAAAGCGTTCCGATGCGATCAAGGCGCTGAACAACACGATCCTCGATACCTTGGGCGGGATTCTGCAACGGGGGGCGGACGAGGGTGTGTTCCGGCGTGGCATCGATGCGCTGGACGTGCACCTGCTGATCAGTTCGTTCTGCTTCTATCGCGTGTCGAACCGCCACACGCTGGGGGAAATCTTCCAGATCGACCTGCCGGATGAAACCGTCAAACAGCGTCATCGCGAGATGATCTGCGAGTCGGTGTTGCGCTACCTGAAGGCCTGACTCGATGTCCCCTGTGGGAGCGAGCCTGCTCGCGAAAGCGGTGTGTCAGTCGCCATGTTCGTTGACTGACCCAACGCCTTCGCGAGCAGGCTCGCTCCCACAAGAGTTACCCTATTGTTCAGGCATTCATGCTCTGAAAATGCGCAAGCATGCGCTGCGCATCCGGCACCACGCCGCTGAACAGTTCAAAGGCCTTTACCGCCTGAAACACCGCCATGTTGCCGCCATCCAGCGTGCGGCAACCCAAGGCACGGGCATCGCGCAGCAGTTCGGTTTCCAGCGGGAAATACACAATCTCCGCGACCCACATTTCCCTGCGCAGCAACCCGGCCGGCACCGGTGAACCCGGCAGCTTGGCCATGCCCATCGGCGTGGTGTTGACCAGACCCTCGGCCTGCGCCAGTGCCCCGGGCAAATCCACTCCGGCCTGCGCGCGACTGGCGCCAAAATGCTGATTCAGATTGTTTGCCAGGCTCTCGGCGCGTTCGCGGTCGACATCAAAAATCGTCAGTTGCCGTACGCCTTCGCTGAGCAGTGCGTGGGCCACTGCCGCGCCTGCGCCGCCAGCGCCCATCTGGACGACACGTTCACGGGCTGCGTCCGTCAGACCCCGGCGAAAACCCTCGGCGAAACCGAGACAATCGGTGTTGTGGCCGACGCGCTTGCCGTCCTTCAGCACCACGGTGTTTACCGCGCCGATGCCCCGGGCTTCCGGCGACAATTCGTCGAGCAGCGGGATGACGGCCTGTTTGCACGGGAAGGTGATGTTCAGCCCGGTGTAATTCATCCGCTCCGCCGCTTGCAGCAAGTCGGGCAGAGCCGTGCTGTCGAGGCGCAATTGATCGAGGTCGATGAGCTGGTACAGATAACGCAGGCCCTGCGCATCACCTTCGTGCTCATGCAGTGCCGGCGTGCGTGAAGCCTGAATCCCGGCGCCGATCAGCCCGGCGAGTATCACCTTGGAACGCGACATGGTTCTTACCTCTGCAACCGCTGGCTGAAATGCTCCAGCGCCAGGCGATAGCCATGGCTGCCGAACCCGCACATCACCGCCGTGGCAATGCCGGAAACAAATGAATGATGACGGAACGGCTCACGGGCGTGGACGTTGGACAGGTGCACCTCGATCACCGGCAGTTCACTGGCCACCAAAGCATCGCGAATCGCCACCGACGTATGCGTCCACGCCGCCGGATTGATCACGATCCCGGCACAACGATCGCGCGCGGCGTGAATCCAGTCGAGCAGCTCGCCTTCATGATTGGTCTGGCGAAATTCCACAGACAGGTCGAACTCGTCAGCCGCGCGACCACACAACGCGGAAATATCCGCCAGGGTTTCATGACCATAAGTCGCCGGCTCACGCGTGCCAAGCAGGTTCAGGTTCGGGCCGTTAAGCACCAGAACGATAGGGGGCATGGGGTAACTCCACTTATTGTTTTTGGCATTGGCCGAGAGGTTCCGGCCTGTGGAGATAAAATGTACTAGATGGTTACATCGGTCAATTGGCGGGAAATGACCAAGGCGTTTTGTGTTCGGTGATCGCACAGGCGCGCAATCAGGCGAGCCGTGAGAACTTTGCTTACTCTTTTTCTGCTCCTGCCGCTGTTCCGGAACGGATGACCACGCGAGCCTTCGGCGCGCTATGACCCCGATGAAGACAAGGTGCTGCTGTCCTTGATCGGCAAGTTGGAAGGAGTTGAGATCGAATTATGAAAGTCATCAAGGCAAAACCGTCGGTGCATCGCCCCCTGACGGAAGAAATGCTCGATGCCGCCATCACACTTGGCGAAGCACGACAGGCGAACAGTTTGCAGGCCGTGTCAGTGAGCTTCGAAGAATCCTCTCTGGTCATTCGTTTCGAGGACGGCAGCGGTGTGTTGCTTCCGGTGAAGCTGTATCCAGAATTTGAGGGGTTTAAAGCAGCCGATTATGCAAGCCTGACGATCGGCTTCGCCGGCACTGCGCTGTGCCATGAGGGCAAGGGCCTGGATATTTCCATTGCCGGCATGATTTCAGCGAGTCCGCCGCTTATGCGGATGCCCGCGTCGGTCGTCGCCTCGCGCAACGGGCGTCAAAGCAGTGCTGCCAAATCTGCAGCCGCACGAGCCAATGGCAAAAAAGGGGGCGTCCACGCAAAAACGATATCGCGCCATAGCACCCACAAAAAAGCCGTCAATCACGACGGCTTTTCCGTATCAGCTACAGGCAATCAACGCCGGGTCAGCAGCACACCGGATTCCATGTGATGGGTCCACGGGAACTGGTCGAACAATGCGCACTTGGTAATGCGGTGGGTGTCATGCAACTGGGCGATGTTGGCCGCCAGGGTGTCCGGGTTGCAGGAGATGTAGAGGATGTTGTCGAAGCGCCGGGTCAGTTCGCAGGTGTCCCGGTCCATGCCGGCGCGCGGCGGATCGACGAAGACGCTGCCGAATTCGTAGCTCTTCAGATCGATGCCGTGCAGGCGACGGAACGGGCGCACTTCGTTGAGCGCTTCGGTCAACTCCTCGGCGGACAAACGCACCAGCGTGACGTTATCCACAGCGTTTTCGCTGAGATTGCTCAGGGCCGCGTTGACCGAAGTCTTGCTGATCTCGGTGGCGAGCACTTTGCGCACGCGAGTCGCCAGCGGCAGGGTGAAGTTGCCGTTGCCGCAGTACAACTCGAGCAGATCGTCGCTGCGATCGCCCAAGGCTTCGTATGCCCAATTGAGCATCTTCTGGTTCACCGTGCCGTTGGGTTGGGTGAACGCGCCTTCGGGCTGGCGATAGCTGAAGGTGCGGCCGCCAACTTCGAGTTTCTCGACGACATAGTCCTGACCGAGCACTTCGCGCTTGCCTTTGGAGCGGCCGATGATGCTCACGCCCAGATCCGCCGACAGCTGAGTTGCCGCTGCATGCCAGTGCTCGTCCAGCGGACGGTGATAGCACAGGGTGATCATCGCGTCGCCGGCCAGTGTGGTCAGAAATTCGACCTGAAACAGCTTGTGGCTCAGCGCCGAACTGGCTTGCCACGCCGCTTTCAATTGCGGCATCAACTGGTTGATGCGCAGGCTGGCAATCGGGAATTCTTCGATGAGGATCGGCGTGCGCTTGTCGTCCTGAGAGAACATCGCGTAATGGCGTTCGCCGCCCTCGCGCCACAGGCGGAATTCGGCGCGCAGGCGGAAGTTCTGCAGCGGCGAATCAAAGACCGACGGCTCGGGTGCATCGAACGGCGCCAGCAGATCCCGCAAGCGCGTGACCTTGGCTTCGAGTTGTTCGGCGTAGGCTTGGGAATCGAAACTCATGCGTTGAACCAACCCAACTTGATCACAAACAGAATCGACAGAATCACCAGTGCCGGGTTCAGCTCACGGGCACGGCCGGACAGCAGCTTGATGGCGGTCCAGGCGATGAAGCCGAAGGCGATGCCGTTGGCGATCGAATAGGTGAACGGCATCGCCAGTGCGGTGACCACAACCGGCGCCGCCACGGTGATGTCGTCCCAGTCTATTTCCGCCAGGCCGGAAGTCATCAGCACGGCGACGAACAGCAGCGCTGGCGCCGTTGCGAACGCCGGAACGCTGGCCGCCAGGGGCGAGAAGAACAGCGCCAGCAGGAACAGGATTGCCACGACGATGGCGGTCAGGCCCGTGCGGCCACCGGCACTGACGCCGGCTGCGGATTCGATGTAGCTGGTGGTGGTCGACGTGCCCAGCAGCGAGCCGGCCATGGCCGCCGTACTGTCGGCGATCAGCGCGCGACCCATTTTCGGCATGTGGCCGTCCTTGCCCATCAGGCCGGCGCGCTTGGCGACGCCAATGAGGGTCCCGGAGTTGTCGAACAGGTCGACGAACAGGAAAGCGAAAATCACGCTGACCAGACCGATGTCCAGTGCACCTTTGATGTCCAGTTGCAGGAAAGTCGGCGCCAGCGACGGCGGCATCGACAGGATGCCGCCGAACTTGGTGACATTGAGCGCGATCGAGGCGATGGTCACAGCGAGAATGCCGATCAGCACCGCGCCGCGCACTTTCAGCGCTTCGAGGGCGACGATCACCGCGAAGCCGATTGTCGCAAGGATCGGTGCCGGTTTGGTCAGATCACCGAGGCCGACCATGGTCGCCGAATTGCCAACCACAATTTCCGCGTTGTGCAAGGCAATCAACGCCAGGAACAGACCGATACCGGCGGCGATTGCCGAGCGCAGTGGCAGCGGGATGGCGTTGATGATCCATTCACGGATGCGGAAGATCGACAGCAGGAAAAACAGCACGGCGGAAATGAACACCGCACCCAGCGCCACTTGCCAGGTGTGGCCCATGTGCAGAACCACGGTGTAGGTAAAGAAGGCGTTCAGGCCCATGCCCGGAGCGAGGGCGATCGGGTAGTTGGCGATCAGGCCCATCACGGTCGAGCCGATGGCAGCCGCCAGACAGGTGGCGACGAAGATCGCGCCCTTGTCCATGCCGGTCTCGCCGAGGATGCTCGGGTTGACGAACAGAATGTAAGCCATGGCCAGGAAAGTCGTGACGCCCGCAAGAATTTCGGTGCGCACGTTGGTGTTGTGTGCCTTGAGTTGAAACAGCCTTTCCAGCATGTCTGCTCCCCGTGGCGCGCGTGGCGCCGTGAATGTATCGACCTCAACAGCAAAGCACAGACCGTCGCAAGCGCCTGGAAAATTGTCGTGGGCCGGAAAAAGCCGCGCATCATACCAGCCGCGTGAGGAATTTGGCGGATGTTGGTGTCGATCGTCGGCGAAGTTTTGCGCAGCCGACAACTGCGCCATACTGCGCGCTGATTTTTTGGAGTGGGCAGGCATGCGCAACGGTTGGATCAGGATTTTCGGATGGATTGCAGCGCTGCTGCTGACAGCTCCGGCGTTCGCGGCCTCGGCGCCTCCGCTCACCGAAGTGAAGGTGATCAAGGTTCAATCACCGTCCTGCGGCCTGGAAGATATTGCCGATAACCAACCGCAAACCCAGTGCGATCATAGCGGGCCGAATATCAAGGTCTACGTGCTGGAAGTCGGCTATGGCCAGAACCAGCCACACGTGACGCTGGATGGCTTCGAGGTCAACGGCACACGAGGCCCGGTGTGTGCCTTCGATAGTGGCAACCTCACCGAATGTACCCCAGGCAGCAAAACCGTCGGTTCTCTGTATACCTTCGATCTGGCCGGCAAACAGCAAGGCACCTTCAGCTTCAGCAACACCTCGATCAACGCTCCGCGCAACACGCTCTCGGCTCAGCTTTACATCAAGTAACGGCTGTCTGCGAACAGGCTGGGACAAAGCTGACTACGCTTTACAGACTACCCAGCGGAAAGCACCCATGACTTCCAGAGCCCTGATTGCCCTCGCCGAGGGCATCGATGATTTGCAAAGCGTGACCCTGATCGACGTACTGCGCCGCGCCGGCATCGAAGTGGTCGCCGCCAGCATCGAAGGCCGACGCATGCTGACCTGCGCACGCGGCACCCGGTTGACTGCCGACGGCATGCTCGTCGATGTACTGGCACAGACTTTTGACCTCATTGTCCTACCGGGCGGCGACGTCGGTTCCCGGCATCTGGCGGCGCATCAGCCCTTGCAGCAGTTGCTCAAGGACCAAGCCAGCGCCGGCCGCCTGTTCGCTGCCGTCGGCGAAGCCCCAGCCACCGCCCTCCAGGCATCAGGCGTGCTGCGCCAGCGACGCATGACCTGCCTGCCCGGCGCCAGCCATCAGTTGTCCGGCTGTACGTTTGTTGATCAACCGGTGGTGGTCGACGGCAACTGCATCACCGCCCAAGGCTCGGGCGCGGCGCTGGAATTTGCCTTGACCCTGGTTGAGCAGCTTGGCGGCAAGGCGTTGCGGGCGAGGGTGGCGGGGGAGTTGATGGCCTGACGGGTCAGCCGTGGGCAGCGATGGGTTCAATCTTCGGTTGCTCGCGATGTTCTGCTTGCCACAGATCGTAGTCGGTTTGAACGCCTAGCCACACGCGCGCCTTGCCAATGCCTGCACGCTCAAGTCGTACCGCCAGGTCCGGGCTGATCGGCGCGTGTCCGTGCAGCACGCGAGAAAGGTGAGGGCGCGCAAAACCCAGATGCCGGGCCAACTCGCTCACACTGAGACCAAGCTCAGGCAAGACATCCAGCAGCAAGGTTTCACCGGGGTGTGGCGGGTTTTGCATGGGCATGAGCCTGCCTCCTGTCAGTGGTAGTCCAGATAATCGACCAATTCGATATCCGAACCGACAAAACAGGATTTGATCATGGCGGCGAGTGTAAGGCGATACATTACACTCAGTGCGGTAACTATGTACCGCACGTTGTCGCTTGATATGTGCTGAGCAGGTGCGTTTTTTCCAAAAACCTCAGACCTTCTCTTCCACCGGCACATGCATCCGATCCCGATTCGCCAACGTCGGAAACAGTTTGATCCACGCCCCCGTCACCACCAGCGTGCCGATCCCGCCCATGACCACCGCCGGCACGGTGCCGAACCAGTGGGCGGTGAGGCCGGATTCGAATTCGCCCAACTGGTTGGAAGCGCCGATGAACAAGCCATTGACCGCGCTGACCCGGCCGCGCATTTCGTCGGGGGTTTCCAGTTGCACGAACGAGGCACGGATGACCATGCTGATCATGTCCGCTGCGCCGAGCACCACCAGCACCGCCAGCGAGAACCAGAACGAGGTCGACAAACCAAACGCGATAGTGGCGACGCCGAAGACGCCGACGGCGGTGAACATCACCCGGCCGACATTGCGTTCCACGGCAAATCGCGCGAGAAACAGCGACATCAGCAATGCACCCACCGCCGGCGCCGAGCGCAACAGGCCAAGGCCCCACGGGCCGGTCAGCAGAATGTCCTTGGCGAACACCGGCAGCAGCGCCGTGGCGCCGCCCAGCAACACGGCAAACAGGTCCAGCGAGATCGCGCCGAGGATGTCCGGACGGCTGCGGATAAAGCGAATCCCCGCCAGCAGCGAGTCCAGCGTGGCTTTACCTTTATTCAATGGCGTCTGGCGTGCCGGCAGGTTGAGCATCAGCGAACAGGCGATCACGTACAGCAACACGGTCGGGCCGTAGACCCAGACGCTGCCGAACGCATAGAGCAAGCCGCCCAGAGCCGGGGCGACGATGGTCGCCGACTGTTGCGCTGATTGCGCGGCGGCAACTGCACGGGGGAAAAGTGCACTCGGGACGATGCTGGGCAGCAGCGCCTGGGTCGTTGGCATCTCGAACGAACGCGCCGCACCCAGGAGAAAGGCGAGGATGAAAATCATCTCGCGAGTGACATTGTCGGTGGCACTGCCAATGGCCAGCGCCAAGGCGATCAGTGCCTGCAACGACTGACAGAGTGCGGCGACCTTGCGCCGATCGTAGCGATCAGCGACATGGCCGGTGTGCAGCATGAACAGCACGCGCGGAGCAAATTCCACCAGCCCGACCAGACCCAGATCCAGCACGTTGCCGGTCAGTTGATAGAGGTTCCAGCCAATCGCCACGGTGAGCATCTGAAACCCGCTGGCAGTGAATATCCGCGCCAGCCAGAAGGCCATGAACGGACGATGGTGACGTAACAGCAGGGGCTCTTGTATGGGCATCTGAAGGCAGGTCTTGGACGAGTGAACGGCGAGATTATCACCAGTCTGTAACAGGAAGTTGCTGCGAGAAACAATTCAGTTAGCCAGACATCGATCTTTCATGCTGACAATCAGCCCTGTGGTGAGGGGATTTATCCCCGTTGGGTCGCGCAGCGGCCCCAAAATCTCGAAACGACGACGACTGCTGCGCAGCCGGACGGGGATAAATCCCCTCGCCACAGGAGTGAGACAACTTGCCACGCGGCAAACGACCACGCAGTTCATTGGCAAAAATGGGACTACTCTTTCAACGTTGCTTGATCCAGATCAAGGCCGCATGCGGAACCGATCTGACGGCCAGTTGGCCAGACTCCCTGCGTTGCGATGGTTGTAAAAAAGAACGAATCCGAATTCGCCGCACTCCATATCCGTGGGGGCAGTGGTGCAGGCCTCCGGGCCAGCTACCCGTATTACCTGACAGAGGAAGCCATATGTTCGGTTTAGAGGCTCTCGATCTCGCCCGAATTCAGTTCGCGTTCACCATCTCGTTCCACATTCTGTTCCCGGCCATCACCATCGGCCTGGCGAGTTACCTGGCGGTGCTCGAAGGCCTGTGGCTGAAAACCCGCAACGATACCTACCGTGACCTCTACCATTTCTGGTCGAAGATTTTTGCCGTCAACTTCGGCATGGGTGTGGTCTCCGGACTGGTCATGGCCTATCAGTTCGGCACCAACTGGAGTCGTTTCTCCGACTTCGCCGGCGCCGTCACCGGGCCGTTGCTGACTTATGAAGTGCTCACGGCGTTCTTCCTCGAGGCCGGTTTCCTCGGCGTCATGCTGTTCGGGTGGAACAAGGTCGGGCGCGGCCTGCACTTTTTCTCGACGGTGATGGTGGCGATCGGCACGCTGATTTCGACCTTCTGGATTCTCGCCTCCAACAGCTGGATGCAGACCCCGCAAGGCTTTGAAATCGTTAACGGCCAGGTGATTCCGACCGACTGGCTGGCCATTGTCTTCAACCCGTCATTCCCCTACCGCCTGATGCACATGGCGACTGCCGCATTCGTCGCGACGGCGTTTTTCGTCGGCTCTTCAGCGGCCTGGCACCTGCTGCGGGGCAGGGACAACCCGGCGATCCGCACCATGCTGTCGATGGCCATGTGGATGGCGTTGATCGTCGCGCCGATTCAAGCGGTGATCGGCGACTTCCACGGCCTCAATACGCTCAAGCATCAGCCGGCTAAAATCGCGGCGATCGAAGGCCACTGGGAAAACCATGGCGACGAAGCCACGCCGCTGATCCTGTTCGGCTGGCCGGACATGAAAGAAGAACGCACCAAGTTTGCCGTGGAGATTCCCTATCTCGGCAGCCTGATTCTCACGCACTCGCTGGACAAACAAGTGCCGGCGCTGAAGGAGTTTCCACCCGAAGACCGGCCGAATTCGACCATTGTGTTCTGGTCGTTCCGGATCATGGTCGGCCTCGGTTTCCTGATGATCTTCACCGGTCTGTGGAGCCTGTGGCTGCGCAAGCGTGACTCGCTGTACACCTCACGTCCGTTCCTGCATCTGGCCTTGTGGATGGGGCCGTCCGGGCTGATCGCGATTCTCGCCGGCTGGTTCACCACGGAAATCGGCCGTCAGCCGTGGGTGGTCTACGGCCTGATGCGCACTGCGGATGCTTCGTCCAACCACAGCTTCATGCAGATGAGCATCACCCTGATCATGTTCGTCGTGGTCTATTTCGCGCTGTTCGGCGCAGGTCTTGGCTACATGATGCGTCTGGTGCGCAAAGGGCCGAAGATCAGCGAAGGCAGCGACACGCCGGACGGTGGTCCAGGCAAGAAACGCACTCCGGCGCGTCCATTGTCCGCAGCCGACGATCCGGCCGAGGGCGAGCACGAAGACAACACTCGCTTGACCAAGGAGATTTGACTCATGGGTATTGATCTTCCGCTGATCTGGGCCGTGATCATCATCTTCGGCATCATGATGTACGTGGTCATGGACGGCTTCGACCTGGGCATCGGCATTCTCTTCCCGTTCGTGCCAGGCAAGACCGATCGCGACGTGATGATGAACACGGTCGCCCCTGTGTGGGACGGCAACGAGACCTGGCTGGTGCTGGGCGGCGCGGCGTTGTTCGGCGCATTCCCGCTGGCCTATTCGGTAGTGCTGTCGGCGCTGTACCTGCCGCTGATCTTCATGTTGATGGGCCTGATCTTCCGTGGCGTGGCTTTCGAGTTCCGCTTCAAGGCCAAGGATGAAAAACGGCATCTGTGGGACAAGGCATTCATCGGTGGTTCGATCGCGGCGACGTTCTTTCAGGGCGTGGCGCTCGGTGCGTTCATCGATGGTCTGCCGGTGGTCAATCGCCAGTTCGCCGGTGGTTCACTGGATTGGCTGACCCCGTTCACGCTGTTCTGCGGTGCGGCGCTGGTGGTGGCCTATGCCTTGCTCGGCTGTACTTGGCTGATCATGAAAACCGAAGGCAAGTTGCAGGAGCAGATGCATGACCTGGCGCGGCCGCTTGCGTTTGTTCTGTTGGCAGTGATCGGTATCGTTAGCCTGTGGACGCCACTGTCGCATCCGGAAATCGCCTCGCGCTGGTTCAGTATGCCGAACCTGTTCTGGTTCATGCCGGTGCCGATTCTGGTGCTGGTCACCTTGTACGGCCTGATCCGCGCGGTGGCACGCAATGCCAACTACACGCCGTTCCTGCTGACCCTGGTGCTGATCTTCCTCGGCTACAGCGGCCTGGGCATCAGCCTGTGGCCGAATATCGTGCCGCCGTCTATCTCGGTCTGGGACGCCGCTGCGCCGCCGCAAAGTCAGGGCTTCATGCTGGTGGGCACGCTGTTCATCATCCCGTTCATCCTGGGTTACACCTTCTGGAGCTATTACGTGTTCCGCGGCAAGGTCACCCACGAAGACGGCTATCATTAATCCAGTGCGGGGCTTGCCCTGTGGGAGCGAGCCTGCTCGCGAAGGCGTCCGCAGTGGCGCCTTCGTTTAACGGAGATCGATGCAATGACCGGCAAACATTCTCTGCACGACATTGAAGAAGCCGAAAAAAAGCCGCTGTGGCAGCGGCTCGGCTGGTTGGCCCTGATCTGGGTTGGCAGTGTCGGCGTGTTGTTCATCGCCGCCAGCCTGATGCGCATGTTCATGAATGCCGCAGGTTTGACCACTCACTGAGACATCCCGTCCCGGCGCCTTCGGGTATGGACTCGCAACCCTCCTCACGGAGGGTTTTTTTATGCGCGAAATCTATTTGCGCGCCTTGAGGATGACGAATTTTGGCGTCGCCGCGACTTGCTCGACACCACGGAACAGGCGCGCCAGTTTGCTGTGATAGCCCAGATGCCGGTTGCCGACGATGTACAGCGCACCACCGACCACCAGCGCCTCGCGCGCCTGCTGGAACATGCGCCAGGCGAGGAAATCGCCGACCACCTGCTGCTGATGGAACGGTGGGTTGCACAGCACCACGTCCAGCGACTGTGGCGCCTGCCCGGCCAGACCATCGCCAGCGCGCACGATGACTTCGCGATCGCCCAATGCCGCGCGCCAGTTCTCGGCAGCCGATTGCACCGCCATGAACGATTCGTCGACCAGCGTGTAATGCGCATCCGGGTTCTGCAGGGCGCTGGCAATCGCCAGCACACCGTTGCCGCAACCGAGATCGGCGACCCGCGCGTTGCCAAGGTTCTTTGGCAGATGCGGCAGAAATGCGCGAGTGCCGATGTCCAGGCCTTCGCGGCAGAACACGTTGGCGTGGTTAAGCAGTTCGATCGCTGGTTGGTCGAGGCGATAGCGAGTCGGGTAGGGCGATGTGGCGAGCACTTTGGTTTCAGGCGTGGCGATCAGCAGTCGCGCCTTTTTTACCGCCAGCGATGCCTGCACCGGACCGACGTAGCGCTCCAGCAGATCGCCTGCGGCACGGGGCAGATGCTTGACCATGGCCGCCGCGATCACTTGCGCGCCGGGAGCGAGTTGCCCTTGCAGGCGGATCAACTGCTCTTCCAATAGCGCCAGGGTTTTGGGGACTCGGATCAGCACCCGATCAAACGGCCCGACCAAAGGCTCACTGGCCGGTATCGGGCGGATCGCGTCGAATGCCTGGCCATTGCGCAGCAGGTTCTTTTCCAGCCCGATAAAACCCAGGAACGAATCGCCGCTGCTGCTCACCTCGACCTTGCCCAGCAGACTGATCGCCAACGCCCCAAAGCTGTCATTGAGCACCAGCACGCGAGTGCTGCTTGCCGGTTGTTCGCTGGCGAGATAATTGAGCAGGTATTCGTCCGCCGCATCGAAGGCTTGCAGCGGTTCATTCTGCTGTTCGGGCTGGCGGATCAGGTCGAGTTGAGCGAAAGGCGTTTCGAGCAAAGGCATGGGGCGGGGACTCAGGATATTCGGCGGGTGTCCCGTTGCTGGCTGTCGTGCGACGGGATCCTACCGAGTGGACAGCGATGCAAGCAGGTTGCGTCATCACTCGGAGAGCCCGCAATGGTACGTTTTTTTGCGTGTAAATACATGCGGGATTGAGGCGCGTTACCCCTGGGTTATTCAGATGATTCCGGCACGGGCGGCCGCGATCACCGCAGAAATCTTGTTGCAGACGTTGAATTTCTCGATGACGTTTTGCACATGGTAGTTAACGGTGCGCTCGCTCAGGCTCAGGATCCGCGAAATATCGTGAGCGGTCTTGCCCACGGCGGACAATTTCATGATCTCCAGCTCCCGGGACGATAGCCTGGGCCTGCTGGGCTTGGCCTGAACAGGAACGGTGCGGGCATACAATTCGCTGAGGTGCCGGTTGGCGTAGAACAGATAACCATAATGCTCATACAGCTCGAGCGGGCTGATCGGGCAATGAGTACGCGCCAGGCTGATGATGCTGCACAAACCGCTGGCTTCGTCATGAAACGCTTGCGACCAGCCATGTTGCAGCCCGTTCTGTTTCAGCGCCTGCCACAGTTCGGGCGCGTCTGAAAACACGGCCTCCTCCCAAACGATCGGCAGTATTGAGTGATTGCAATGCGCTATTACCGGATCAATATTGCGGTAGTTCTGTTTTTTGTACTGGACGTTCCATTCTTTCGGATAGTTATTGATTTGCAAGGCGTTAAGATGCACTTCGCGATTCGGTGACGTGACTGCGATTGCGCAGAAATTAAAGCCCAGGTTTTCGGCGAATCTCAGCAATATTGCGTAAGCCGATTCTATGCCCTTGGCAAACGTCAGTTGTTTCAATTGTGATTCCTTCCACGTTTCCATGAACTATCGCCTCCATAGCCTGATATCGGGGCGCCGAATGGATCCAAAAGATCCGGCACGAATCGAAGTGTAGGATCTTTCCTGTGAATCGCCTTACATTATTTCGAGATTGAAACTTTGATGCTTTTTATAAAGCGTTCTTAGCAATACATGCTGTTATATTTTAATTGGCATCTTAAAGTTATTGCTCTAGATCCAGGATTGACGAAAAGTCGAATGCGCGGTGCTGATCCTGTTAATACCATTACCAATGACAGGTGTTTGGCAGCGCGATTTTGCGGGACACTGGGGGTAATCGTTTCAAGGAGTGCCTCATGACTGCCAGCGCCGAGAAGTACACCAGCCAGACCTTGCTCGATGTGCAACCGTTGACCCCGAACCTGTTCACGCTGCGCACCAGCCGCGATCCCGGCTTTCGCTTTCGTGCCGGCCAGTTCGCCCGGCTGGGCGTGACCAAGGCCGATGGCAGCACGGTCTGGCGCGCCTATTCGATGGTGTCGTCGCCGTTCGACGAGTTTCTCGAGTTCTTTTCCATCGTTGTGCCGGGCGGTGAATTCACCAGTGAGTTGAGCCGACTCCAGGTCGGCGACACTTTGATGGTGGAGCGCCAGGCGTTCGGTTATCTGACGCTGGATCGCTATGTCGACGGCCGGGACCTTTGGCTACTGTCCACCGGCACCGGGGTGGCGCCGTTCCTGTCGATCCTGCAGGACTTCGAAGTCTGGGAGAAATTCGAGCGGATCATTCTGGTTTACAGCGTGCGGGAGGCGCGGGAACTGGCCTATCAGGAGTTGATCGCCGGGTTGGCGCAACGTGACTATCTGAGCGAATACGCCCACAAGCTGCAATTCATCCCCACTGTGACCCGCCAAGCGCATCCCGGCGCGCTGCAGGGCCGGATCACCACGTTGATCGAAAATGGCGAACTGGAGCGAGCGGCGGGCGTTGAGCTATCGCCAGAGCATTCGCGGGTGATGCTGTGCGGCAATCCGCAGATGATCGACGACACCCGCGCCTTGCTCAAGCAGCGCGACATGCGCCTGAGCCTGACGCGCAAGCCGGGGCAGGTCGCGGTAGAGAATTACTGGTAACGAAAACGGCACCCGCGGGTGCCGTTTCAATGTGAAGCAAATGCCTCAGGGCCGCTCGTTCTGCGCCTTGAGCAGGTCGCGGATTTCGCCCAGCAGTTGCTCTTCCTTGCTCGGGATCGGCGGCGCAGTGGGTGCTACGGCTTCTTCGCGCTTGAGGCGGTTGATGGCTTTGACGCCCATGAAGATCGCGAAAGCGACAATCACGAAATCCAGCACCGTCTGCAGGAATTTGCCGTAAGCCAGCACCACGGCGGGCGCATCGCCCTGGGCGGCTTTGAGCGTGACGGCCAGATCACTGAAATCGACCCCACCGATCAACAGGCCGATCGGCGGCATGATCACGTCGCCGACAAACGACGAAACAATCTTGCCGAACGCTGCGCCAATGATGATACCGACGGCCATGTCGACCACATTGCCTTTGACCGCGAAGGCCTTGAACTCGCTAAGCACGCCCATAGTTATTTCCTTGTTACAGATGAGTTTGGTGTAGGCAGTGTAAATCAGCGAAACGCCTCCTGCGCGAAACACCTTCTTACAATGCCCGTTTTTATCGACACATCAATTGACGATTAGTTTGCAAAATGCCAGCAATCGCGCGCGAAATACGCGCTAAAGCGCTGATTGCACAGCCAATTTCTTCAATCATGGTGTTACGTTCTTTCTATTTATGTTCCGCCGCACAGGCCTCTAGCCTTGGCGTGGCGCACCTGGATGCGCCCAATAAAACCAGAGGAACCTGATATGACATCCATTCCTGGACTGGGGGCTTTTCCCCATCGCCGCACCTTCGGTGTACTGACCGCCAGCCTGCTGACCTTTTCAGTCAATGCCGCTCCGCTGACCCGCGATAACGGCGCTGCGGTCGGTGACAATCAGAACTCGCAAACCGCAGGGGCCAGCGGCCCGGTACTGCTGCAGGATGTGCAACTGATCCAGAAGCTGCAGCGCTTCGATCGCGAACGCATCCCCGAGCGCGTGGTGCATGCACGCGGCACCGGCGCTCATGGCACCTTCACCGTGACCGATGACCTCAGTGACCTGAGCAAGGCCAAGGTATTCGCCGCCGGCCAGAGCACCCCAGTGTTCGTGCGCTTTTCGGCGGTGGTGCACGGCAACCACTCTCCGGAAACCCTGCGCGATCCGCGCGGTTTCGCCACCAAGTTCTACACCGCTGACGGCAATTGGGATCTGGTGGGCAACAACTTCCCGACCTTTTTTATCCGCGATGCGATCAAGTTCCCGGACATGGTGCACGCCTTCAAGCCCGATCCGCGCACCAACCTGGACGACGATTCTCGCCGGTTCGATTTCTTCTCCCATGTACCGGAAGCGACCCGCACACTGACCGAGTTGTATTCCAACTACGGTACCCCGGCCAGTTATCGCGAAATGGATGGTAATGGCGTTCATGCCTACAAGCTGATCAATGCAAAAAATGAAGTTCACTATGTGAAGTTTCACTGGAAGAGCTTGCAGGGGATTAATAATCTGCGGCCGAAACAGGTTGGCAAAGTTCAGGGTCAGGATTACAGCCATATGACCAATGACTTGGTCAGCAATATCAATAAAGGCAACTTTCCGAAGTGGGACTTGTACGTGCAAGTTCTGAAGCCACAGGATTTGTCCAAGTTTGATTTCGATCCATTGGATGCAACCAAGATCTGGCCGGGTATTCCGGAGCGCAAAGTTGGACAGATGGTCTTGAACCGTAACCCGGCCAATGTCTTCCAGGAAACCGAACAAGTGGCCATGGCACCCGCCAACGTAGTTCCGGGTATCGAGCCTTCGGAAGATCGTTTGTTGCAGGGCCGAGTGTTCTCTTATGCCGATACGCAGATGTATCGCCTCGGTGCCAACGCATTGCAATTGCCGATCAACGCACCGAAAACCGCAGTGAACAATGGCAATCAGGATGGTGCGATGAATTTCGGCGCCAGCCAGTCCGGCATCAACTACCAGCCAAGCCGTCTGCAACCGCGTGAAGAGACGCCATCGGCGCGTTACAGCCAATCGGCGCTGGCGGGCACCACCCAGCAGGCGAAGATTCAGCGTGAGCAGAACTTCAAACAGGCCGGTGATCTGTATCGCTCGTACAGCAAGCAGGAACGTCGCGACCTGATCGACAGCTTCGGCGGCTCGCTGGCCACCACTGATGACGAGAGCAAGCACATCATTCTGTCGTTCCTGTACAAGGCCGACCCTGAGTACGGCAGCGGTGTGACCGAGGTGGCCAAGGGCGACCTCAGCCGTGTGAAAGCGCTGGCGGCGAAACTGACCGACTAATAGCGATGCGGCGCACGCGAGGGCCGGTCCGGCCTCGCGTGCGCTCAAGGAGAGTGCTCGATGCGTATTTTTCTTTTAGGCCTGGCCGCGTGCCTGTCGACCCTCACCTGGGCGGCACCGGTCGAGCAAAGTCCCGAGGCGCTCAAGGCGCAGTTGCAGGATTACTACTTCGACGCCGCCCGCCGTGGCGACGTGCCGATGCTCGACACCTTTATCGAGTCCGGTTATTCCCTCGATACCCGCGACAGCAAGGGTTACACCGCGCTGATTCTGGCGGCTTATCACGGTCAGGCGCCGGCGGTGGAACGCCTGCTCGCCGCTGGCGCCGATGCCTGTGCTCAAGACCAACGCGGCAACACCGCCCTGATGGGCGCGATATTCAAAGGCGAGTTGCAGATCGCCCGGCGCCTGATGGCTACCGATTGCAGCCCCGACCAACGTAACGGCGCCGGGCAGACCGCGGCGATGTACGCCGGGCTGTTCAAACGTCTGGAATTGCTTGATGCGTTGAAAGCCAAGGGCGCCGACCTGAATGCCGAGGATCCGCTGGGCAACAGTGCCGTGCGTCTGGCCAGCGGCGAAATCCGGACTGCCGCGCCGCGCTGATCGGCGATGGCTGCGTTATCATCGCGTCTTTTCTTTCGGGGGTTCTGATGGCCAAGGCCAAGCGCATGTACGGCTGCACCGAGTGCGGCGCAACCTTTCCCAAGTGGGCCGGGCAGTGCGGCGAATGCGGTGCCTGGAACACCCTGACCGAAACCATGATCGAAAGCGGCGGCGCCACGGCACCCACCGGGCGCACCGGTTGGGCCGGGCAGCAGGCACAGATCAAAACCCTGGCCGAAGTCAGCATCGAAGAGATTCCACGTTTTTCCACCGCGTCCGGTGAACTCGACCGCGTGCTCGGCGGCGGCTTGGTTGACGGTTCGGTGGTGCTGATTGGCGGTGATCCGGGGATCGGCAAGTCGACCATCCTTTTGCAAACCCTGTGCAACCTGGCCAAGAGCATGCCGGCGCTGTACGTCACCGGTGAGGAATCCCAGCAGCAAGTGGCCATGCGTGCACGCCGTCTCGGCCTGCCGCAGGATCAACTGCGGGTGATGACCGAGACCTGCATCGAAACCATCATCGCCACCGCCCGCCAGGAAAAGCCCAAGGTGATGGTGATCGACTCGATCCAGACCATCTTCACCGAACAACTGCAATCGGCGCCGGGCGGCGTGTCCCAGGTGCGCGAGAGTGCGGCACTGCTGGTGCGTTACGCCAAGCAGAGCGGCACGGCGATTTTCCTCGTCGGCCACGTCACCAAGGAAGGCGCGCTGGCCGGTCCGCGTGTTCTGGAACACATGGTCGATACCGTGCTGTATTTCGAAGGTGAGTCCGATGGTCGTCTGCGGTTGCTGCGCGCGGTGAAAAACCGTTTTGGCGCGGTCAACGAGTTGGGCGTGTTCGGCATGACCGACAAGGGCCTGAAAGAAGTCTCCAACCCATCGGCGATTTTTCTCACCCGCGCCCAGGAAGAAGTCCCGGGCAGTGTGGTCATGGCAACATGGGAAGGCACCCGGCCGATGCTGGTGGAAGTACAGGCGCTGGTCGATGACAGCCATCTGGCCAACCCGCGTCGGGTGACGCTGGGGCTGGATCAGAACCGTCTGGCAATGCTGCTCGCGGTGTTGCACCGTCATGGTGGGATCCCGACCCACGATCAGGACGTGTTCCTCAACGTGGTCGGTGGCGTGAAGGTGCTGGAGACGGCGTCGGATCTGGCGCTGATGGCGGCGGTGATGTCGAGTTTGCGCAACCGGCCGCTGCCCCATGATCTGCTGGTGTTCGGCGAGGTCGGCCTGTCTGGCGAGGTGCGCCCGGTGCCGAGCGGGCAGGAGCGGTTGAAAGAAGCGGCCAAGCACGGCTTCAAACGCGCGATTGTGCCCAAGGGCAACGCACCGAAGGAAGCGCCGGCGGGGTTGCAGATCATTGCCGTGACCCGTCTCGAACAAGCCCTCGACGCACTGTTTGAGTGAACGCCGAACCTCTGTGGTGAGGGGGTTTATCCCCGTTGGGGCGCGTAGCGGCCCTGAAAAAACGGGTCTGCTGCGCAGCCCAACGGGGATCAATCCCCTCACCACATAGATCCCCCTCACCACAGGGCATTCCAAATTGGGATTGGGGCGCCTAGATTTCGATCAGGGCACCCAGTTCGCGCTCCAGCTCGGCCTCATCCGCCAGATTCAGTTCGATCAAGCGGCGCAGGCGCTGGATCGATTCCAGGCTGATGTGCCGGCAGATGAACCCCAAGTGGCCGTTTTCCTCATGGGCCAGATGCACGTCCATCTCGATATCGACGTCTTCGCTCAGATGAATGTCGACGAAGAAGTCCTGGTCTTTATCCCCGAGCCACGGCTCCGGTCGCTCGATCAGCAGGCCCTTGAGCGACAGGTCGATCAGTTTGACCGGCCAGATGTACTCGCCCTGTTTCAGCTCGGTTCGGGCATCGAACGCAATACGTTTGAAACGACGTCGATTGGCGGGGTGCTCGCTCATGGCGCAATCCTCATGAAGGTTCGCTGACTATAGACCGCGAATGCGGGCGCCAGCCAATCGCTCAAGCGTCTAGACCTATGTCGGGGTATGGCCTTTGGCGCCGTAAGCGCTAAACTCGGGGTGGCTGTCTTTCTTGTCCACCCTGGCTGGAATAATAAAATGAAAAATAATAATAGCCTGCTGCGCCACTTACCCTGGCTCGTGCTGGCAATCGTAGGAGCGTGCGCCCTTGGCGTAGTGGCATTGCGCCGCGGCGAGGCGATCAACGCCTTGTGGATTGTAGTCGCTGCCGTGGCCATTTATCTGGTTGCGTACCGCTACTACAGTCTGTTCATCGCCAACAACGTGATGCAACTGGATCCGCGTCGGGCCACCCCCGCCGTGCTCAACAACGATGGTCTGGACTATGTGCCGACCAACAAACACATTCTTTTCGGTCACCACTTCGCGGCCATCGCTGGCGCGGGGCCGCTGGTCGGTCCGGTGCTGGCGGCGCAGATGGGGTATCTGCCCGGTACACTCTGGCTGATTGCCGGTGTGGTGCTGGCGGGCGCGGTGCAGGACTTCATGGTCCTGTTCATGTCGACCCGACGCAACGGCCGTTCCCTGGGCGATATGGTGCGTGAAGAGATGGGCCGGATTCCCGGGACCATCGCACTGTTCGGCTGCTTCCTGATCATGATCATCATCCTCGCGGTGCTGGCGCTGATCGTGGTCAAGGCCCTCGCCGAGAGCCCGTGGGGCATCTTCACCGTGATGGCGACCATCCCGATCGCGATGTTCATGGGCATCTACATGCGCTACATCCGCCCGGGGCGCATCGGCGAAATCTCCGTGGTCGGTGTGTTGCTGCTGCTCGGTTCGATCTGGCTGGGCGGGCAGATCGCTGCCGATCCGGTATGGGCCAAAGCCTTCACCTTCACCGGTGTGCAGATTACCTGGATGCTGGTCGGTTACGGCTTTGTCGCCGCTTCGCTGCCGGTATGGCTGATCCTGGCGCCGCGTGACTACCTGTCGACCTTCCTCAAGATCGGCACCATCGTCGCCCTGGCGATCGGCATCCTGATCACCATGCCCGAGCTGAAAATGCCCGCGCTGACCCAATTTGTCGATGGCACTGGTCCTGTGTGGAAGGGCGGTCTGTTTCCGTTCCTGTTCATCACCATCGCCTGCGGCGCGGTATCGGGTTTCCACGCACTGATTTCGTCGGGCACCACGCCGAAGCTTTTGGATAACGAAACCAACGCCCGCTACATCGGTTACGGCGGCATGCTGATGGAATCGTTCGTGGCGATCATGGCCATGGTTGCCGCTTCGGTGATCGAGCCGGGCGTGTACTTCGCCATGAACAGCCCGGCCGCAGTCGTCGGCAGTGACGTCGCTTCGGTGGCGCAGGTTGTCACGAGCTGGGGCTTTGCGATTACCCCGGAAGCGCTGCAAGCGGTTGCCCATGACATCGGCGAAACCACCATTCTGGCTCGCGCCGGTGGTGCGCCGACCCTGGCGGTGGGTATTGCGCAGATCCTGCACAGTGTTCTGCCGGGTGAAAACACCATGGCGTTCTGGTACCACTTCGCGATCCTGTTCGAAGCGCTGTTCATCCTCACCGCTGTGGACGCCGGCACTCGTGCCGGGCGCTTCATGCTGCAGGACCTGCTCGGCTCCTTCGTACCGGCGCTCAAACGCACCGAATCGTGGGGCGCCAACCTGATCGCCACTGCCGGTTGTGTAGCGATGTGGGGCTGGTTGCTGTATCAGGGCGTGATCGATCCACTGGGCGGCATCAACACCTTGTGGCCGCTGTTCGGCATCTCCAACCAGATGCTCGCCGGTATCGCGCTGATGCTCGGCACCGTGGTCCTGATCAAGATGAAGCGCCAGCGCTACATCTGGGTCACCCTGTTGCCGGCCACCTGGCTGTTGATCTGCACGACCACGGCTGGCTTCATCAAGCTGTTCGACGCCAACCCGGCGATCGGCTTCCTGTCCCTGGCCAAGAAGTACAGCGATGCGCTGGCCAACGGTCAGGTGCTGGCACCGGCGAAGAGCGTCGAGCAGATGCAGCACGTGATCTTCAACGCTTACACCAACGCCACACTCACCGCGCTGTTCCTGTTCGTGGTGTTCAGCATCCTGTTCTATGCGCTCAAGGTCGGCATCGCCGCCTGGGGCAAAAAAGAGCGTACGGATAAAGAATCGCCATTCCAGGCCCTGCCGGATGCGTAACCAGAGGATTGCAGCATGTTCAATGACCTGAGTCGCCTCGGTAAATACCTCGGTCAGGCCGCACGCCTGATGGTCGGCATGCCCGACTACGACACCTACGTCGAGCATATGCAAACCAAACACCCGGACAAACCGGTGATGAGCTACGAGATGTTCTTTCGCGAACGTCAGGAAGCCCGTTACGGTGGCAAGGGTGGGCCGAAGTGCTGTTGAACTGACAGCATCAGGTTGAGGTAATCCCTGTGGGAGCGAGCCTGCTCGCGAATACGGAGTGTCAGTTGATGAATGATTTGACTGACACACCGCTTTCGCGAGCAGGCTCGCTCCCACATTTGTTTTTGTGTTCTTTTCAGGAGATCGGGTTTTGTCTTCTCCCATTCCGGTAACGGTTCTCAGCGGTTTCCTCGGCGCCGGCAAGACCACCTTGCTGCGCCATTTATTGAAAGCCGAGCACGGTCTGAAAATCGCCGTGATCGAAAACGAATTCAGCGACGCCGGCATCGACACCCAGCTGTTGGGTGACGAGCCGGTGCAAGTCATGACTCTGGCCAACGGCTGCGTCTGCTGCACCATTCACACCGACCTGACCAAGGCGCTGTACTTGCTGCTCGAACGCCTGGACAGCGGCGAAATTGCCTTTGACCGTCTGGTAATCGAATGCACCGGTCTGGCCGATCCGGCACCGGTGGCGCAGACGTTTTTCATTGACGAAGAGCTGCGCGAGCGTTACTTGCTCGACGGCATCATCACCCTGGTCGACGCTGCCCACGCCGATGTGCACCTGACCCAGACCATCGCCCAGGCGCAAATCGGTTTCGCTGATCGCTTGCTGGTGAGCAAGACTGATCTGGTCGATGAGCCGACGTTCACCGCGTTGAGCGAACGCCTTACGCGAATCAACCGCCGCGCGCCGATCCGTGTGGTCGAGCATGGCAATATCAATCTGGCTGAATTGCTGGATGTGCGTGGTTTCAACCTCAATGCTGACCTGGGCGGCGGTCTGAGCCTGCGTCCGGTGAGCAAGGCACCGTCGATCGATCGCATCTCCAGCCTGGTGTTGCGCACCGATCAGGCGCTGGATATCGATCAGCTCAGCGAGTTCATGAACGAACTGCTGGAAGAGCACGGCAAGCAATTGCTGCGTTACAAAGGCGTGCTGAACATTGCCGGCGAAGACCGGCGGCTGGTGTTTCAGGGCGTGCTGAAACTCTATGGTTTCGACTGGGACACCGAATGGGCCGAGGGCGAGACGCGCGAGAGTGTAATCGTGTTTATTGCCGATGATTTGCCGGAAGAGAAGATTCGGGCGGGGTTTGCCAGGGTAGCTTCTGACTGATGATTTTTCGGTGTCAGCACTGACGCCATCGCGGGCAAGCCCGCGATGGCGATTTAACTCACAACACAATGTTGAAAGGTTGTGCCCAGCAGTGTCTGCTCAAGATGATCCAGATGCCGATTCATCAGCATCCCGGCCTTGGAAACATCCCCTCGCTCCACAACCTCAACCAGCGCCAAATGCTCCTGCCATGCGCAACAGCTTCGCGTCGAACACTGACTTCGCGCAATCGCCAGCGACGTCAACGGCACCAGGCTGCGCAGAAAATGCGCCAGCGGCAGATTTCCCGCCATCCGCGCCAACCTTAGATGAAACTCTCCCGACAAGCGAATCGCCGCCCCGCGCCGATCCTGCTCGACGGCGCGCTTCTCGCGCTCTACCAACGTGCGCAAGCATTTCAAATCGTCTGGCTGCGGACGCTGACACGCCAACCGCACCAACGTGTTCTCGGCCAGCCGTCGCGCATGCAAGGTCTGCCGGATCAGTTCCCGATCAGGCGCGGCCACTCGCGGTCGATGATTGGCGCGCAATACCACGATCTGCTCGTGGGACAACTGCGTCAGCACCCGTCGTACATCGGCGCGGCCGGCGCCGAACATCGCTTGCAGACTGTGCTCGGTAAACCGGCTGTCTTCATCGATACGCTGCTCGAGAATCGCTTCGAACAGTCGCGGATACAGATCTTCCGTCGGCGTGCCCAGGCGAGAGACGGGCAGGGCGGTCGATTGCGCGTGGGAGGCTGAAGCGAAACTGTTCATGGCCGTTCTCCTGGCAAATCAGGTGGGCAGGTTGTCGTCCGGGATGTTCAGCTCAACGCCCATGCGCTGGCCTTCGCGCAGAATGTGCCGGCGCATTTCGGCGCTGGCCTGGGCGCTGTTCTTGCTGCGGATCGCGCGGACCACGGCTTCGTTTTCTTCCAGGCGTTCGGCCAGATGCTCCGGGGAATTGCGCAACACTTCGGCGCTTTGCTTGAGGGCATTGCTGGTCTGCTGCACCACGCTCTGGAAAATCGGGTTCGAGGTCAGGGTGAAGAGTTCTTCGTGGAAGGCGATGTAGGCGCTGACCCCGGCTTCACTGTCACCGGCCTCGAGGGCTTCGCGCATGTCCATCAGGGTCAGGCGCAACTGTCCGACTTCCTTGCTGCTGATCGATTGCGCGACCAGGCCAACGATGAACGGCTCGAGGGTGTAGCGCAGTTGCAGCACATCTTCGAGACTGGCGCCGGCCACCGCGCTGTCGTGGCTCTGAGTGTCGCTGAGTTGCACGTCGAGTACGACCACGCCTTTGCCCGGCATCGAACGCACCAGACCGAGGGTTTCGAGGACGATCACCGCTTCGCGCAGGCTCGGCCGGCTGATGCCCAGTTGTTCGGCCAGTTCGCGCTGGCCCGGCAGCATGTCGCCGGAGCGCCACTGCCCTCGGGCCAACGCGGCGCGGAGTTTTTCCACCACTGAGTTGACGACGGTTGAAGTTGTAATCACGTATTGGCTCCCTGCGCCGAGCCTGCCAATCGGCAGGCTCGGCACTCATTCAAAATTCTTTGGCCGCCGCCTGAGCGACGGTTTTTCGCGGTTGAAAGTTATAGCCCTGCTCGCCGTTGAGCACCTTGTTCGCGCGCTGCACGTCGATGTCCTTTTCCCAGCGGGCGATGGCCACGGTGGCGACGCAGTTGCCGATCAGATTGGTCAGCGCGCGGCCGATGCCCATGAACCAGTCCACGGCCAATACCAGCACCAGACCGACTACGGGAATCGCCGGGATCGCCGTCAGTGTCGCCGCGAGAATCACCAGCGCCGAACCGGGAATGCCGTGGGCGCCTTTGGAGGTAATCAGCGACACCAGCAGAATCGTCAGCAAGTCGGTCATCGCCAGTGGCGTGCCGGTGGCATTGGCGATGAACACGATGGCCAGGGTCAGGTAGATCGAGAAACCGTCGAGGTTGAACGAGTACCCGGTCGGGATCACCAGGCCGACGGTCGAGCTGCCGATGCCGAGGTGTTCGAGCTTGCGCATGATCTGTGGCAGCACAGCGTCGGAGGAGGCGGTGCCCATGACAATCAGCAGTTCTTCACGCAGGTATTTGAGCAGCGGCCACATGCGCAGACCGGACGCGCGCATGACCAGGCCGAGAATCACACTGACAAAAGCAACGCAGGTCAGGTAGAACAAGCCGACCAGACTGCCCAGGTGCTGCAGCGAATCGAGGCCGTATTTGCTGGTGGTGAAGGCGATGGCGCCGAACACGCCGATCGGCGCCAGCCGCACGATCATGCCCATGATGCGGAAGATCACGTGGCTGAGTTCATTGATCAGCCGCGAAATCCCGGAAGCGGCTTCGCCGACCAGATTCAGTGCACTGCCGAACAGCACCGAGAACAGCAGTACCTGCAGAATGTTGTTGTCGGCGAAGGCGCCGATCACCGAGGTCGGGATCAGATCCATCAGAAACTGCGTGGTGGTGTGCATGTGCTGGCCGCGCTCGGCGAGGTCGCCCATGTCTGCGCTGGAGAGCTGCTCCAGATGAATGTTCGCGCCGCTGCCAATGCCGGTGCTGAAGGCGAACACCAGACCGATCACCAGAGCGATGGTGGTCAGCACTTCAAAGTAGATCACCGACTTGAGGCCGATGCGCCCGACCTTCTTCAGATCGCCCGCGCCGCTGATACCGCTGACGACCACGCAGAACACGATCAGGCCGATCAGCATCTTGATCAATTTGATGAAGCCATCGCCAAGCGGTTTGAGCTGGGCCGAGTATTCCGGAAGGGTCAGCCCGCAGACGATGCCGAGCATCAGTCCGAGAACCACTTGGAGGAAAATTGAACGCGAGCACCATCTGAGCATGGGAGGAATCCTGGGTCGGTGTCCTGGCTGCCGTACGCGTGGCGCAGCGGATTCAGGACTTAATTATTGTGGTCTTACCGGTATGTCCAGTGCAGGCGCAGTCTAGGCGCAGGTTTTCCAGGTTCGCAAGGAGAAATTTAGACAATTGGCATGACCGGTCTTACCAGTTGCCGGAAAGGCCCGGTCTTGAGCATTTGCGAAAAACGGTAAGGCTGTCTGTTGCCGGATGGGAAGTGGCTCACCTTTTGATGTCAGGTACATGTCTTTCGACAACGCTCAGGATGAAGGTGATTTTCGAGCGCTCTTCGGTTTTGCCCAGATAGACGTACGGCAAACTTCTGATTTTTATGCCGCCCAAGTAGTCGTGGCTTTCCAGTTTCAAACAAACGGGTGTGTGTTCGGCCTGTAAGTTGTCCCGGGTAATGGCGGTGCCATAACGGTCGAGGAGGACAAACTTGCTCGGGCTGTCAGTGTCTGGCTTAACGGCCTCGACAGTGTCCAGCCAGTGATTGCTGATCACCTGATTGAAATAGGGCCCCTGGTTTTTTACGGTGAGGATATAGCCGTCAGGGGTATGACCGAAGTGCAGCTTCAACGGCTTTATCCTGTCGCTCTGCTCGTTGATCCGGATGCCGAGCAGGTGGGATTGATCCCGTATTTGCGGACGTCCGGTATAAAAACCGCCGCTGAACAGACTGATGGTAGCCATCGCCGGTTTGCCGTACAGGTGTTCAAGAAAGCCGACTCTGTGGTCGAACATTCTCAATGTTGCAATGAAAGATTTTTCGATATTGCTCGTCATGACGAAACCCTTTTATCAAGTCGGGTTTCAGACTAAGCGGTTTTCATTTGTGGCGGTTTGCATGTGTGTTGCAAGAGTTTGGTTTGAAAAAAGGGATAAAAAGCCCTGCGGGACGGGATTAGCAGATTGCAGTTTTCTTCGGGTGGTATTGAGTTATCGGATGACTGGCCATAAAAAAACCGGCCAATGTTGGCCGGTTCTTTTATGCAGGTTAACGGGGCTTATCAAGCACCGTACACTGGCAGTTTCTTGCAGATGGCTTTGACTTTTTCACGAACGGCGTCGATCACCGCCTCGTTGTTCAAGTCAGCCAGGATGTCGCAGATCCAGCCGGCCAGCTCTTTGCACTCGGCCTCTTTGAAGCCACGGGTGGTTACAGCCGGAGTACCGAAGCGCAGGCCGGAAGTCACGAACGGCGAGCGTGGATCATTAGGCACGGAGTTCTTGTTCACGGTGATGAACGCTTTGCCCAATGCGGCGTCGGCGTCTTTACCGGAGATGTCCTGCTTGATCAGCGACAGCAGGAACAGGTGGTTTTCAGTACCGCCCGAAACCACGTCAAAACCGCGCGCGATGAACACTTCGGCCATGGCCTTGGCGTTCTTCACCACTTGTTGCTGGTAAGCCTTGAATTCAGGCTGCAGCGCTTCCTTGAAGCAGATCGCCTTGGCCGCGATCACGTGCTCCAGCGGGCCACCCTGGGCGCCCGGGAATACTGCGGAATTGAGCTTCTTCTCGATCTCGGCGTTCGCTTTGGCCAGGATCAGACCGCCACGTGGACCGCGCAGGGTCTTGTGGGTGGTGGTGGTCACGACGTCGGCGAACGGCACCGGGTTCGGGTAGACGCCCGCGGCAACCAGACCGGCGACGTGAGCCATGTCGACGAACAGGTAAGCGCCGACCTTGTCGGCAATTTCGCGGAAGCGCGGGAAGTCGAGGATCTGCGAGTAGGCCGAGAAACCGGCAACGATCATTTTCGGCTTGTGCTCGACCGCCAGGCGCTCGACTTCGTCGTAGTCGATCAGGCCGTTGGCGTCGATGCCGTACTGGATGGCGTTGTACAGCTTGCCCGAGGAGGAAACACTGGCGCCGTGGGTCAGGTGACCGCCGTGGGCCAGGCTCATGCCCAGAATGGTGTCGCCAGCCGACAGCAGCGCCAGGTACACCGCAGCGTTGGCTTGCGAACCGGCGTGCGGCTGAACGTTGGCGTAATCGGCGCCGAACAGTTCCTTGGCGCGGTCGATGGCCAGTTGTTCAACCACGTCAACGTACTCGCAACCACCGTAGTAGCGCTTGCCCGGATAGCCTTCGGCGTACTTGTTGGTCAGGACCGAGCCTTGAGCTTCCATCACCGCTGGGCTGGTGTAGTTTTCCGAAGCGATCAGCTCAATGTGTTCTTCCTGACGCTGAGCTTCTTGCTCCATGGCGGCAAAAAGGTCGGCGTCGTACTTGGCAATAGTCAAATCACGGCTGAACATGGCGGTCCTCAAGGATCGGGGGCAGAAAAGGGGGGCATTCTAACCCAACCGCTTTTGGATGACATATGAAACGACATCATGTCGCAGACAAGTGGCGTTCATGACAGATGTGCGGTGCTTTTGCCGGCCCCTTCGCGAGCAGGCTCGCTCCCACATGTGAAATGCATTCCCCTGTGGGAGCGAGCCTGCTCGTGAAGGCCGCGCCGCAGATGTTCAGTCGAACATGAACAGCGCATCATTGCTGAACTGCGCCTCGAACCGTCCCGCCGGCATCGGCCGGCCGAACAGATATCCCTGCACTTCATCGCAACCGTGCTCACGCAGGAAGTCCAGTTGCTCGTGGGTTTCCACGCCCTCGGCGATCACCGCCAGATTCAGGCTGTGGGCCATGGCGATAATCGCGCGGGCGATCTGCGCGTCCTGTTCGCCGGACGGCAGGCCATCGACGAAGGTGCGGTCGATCTTCAGCACGTCGATCGGGAATTGTTTGAGGTAGTTCAGCGATGAATAACCGGTGCCGAAGTCGTCGACCGCGATACTCAGGCCGAGGTTTTTCAATCCGGCGAGAATCTGCATTGCCTCGCTGACTTCGCGCATCAGGATACTTTCGGTCAGCTCCAGTTCCAGACACGCCGGGGGCAGGCCGGTTTCGCGCAGGATCGTCGCGATTCGGGTGCCCAACTGGCCATCGGAAAACTGCCGTGCGGAGATGTTCACCGACACCTTCGGCACCCGCACCCGTTGCTGGTGCCAGGTTTTCAGCTGTCGACAGGCCTCGCTGATGACCCAGTCGCCAACATCCACCACCAGGCCGAGCTCTTCCAGCACCGGAATGAAATCCCCCGGCGGTACCAGTCCGCGACGGGGATGGCGCCAGCGCAGCAGTGCTTCGGCGCCGGTCAGACGTTTGCCGTCGCCGCTGAACTGCGGTTGGTAATACAGGACGAATTCGTTCTGCTCCAGCGCATGGCGCAAATCGCTTTCCAGCTCCAGACGCTCCAGCGCACTGGCGTTCATGTCGGCCTGATAGAACTGGAAGTTGTTCTTGCCGCGTTCCTTGGCGTGGTACATCGCCGTGTCGGCGTTCTTCATCAACTGGCTGAGTTCGTTGCCGTCCTGCGGGCTCAACGCGATGCCGATACTGGCGGTGACGAAGAACTCGCGGCCCTCGAGCACGAACGGCCGCACCAGGCTGGCGAGAATCTGCTCGGCGACATGAATCGCCCGGTTCAGCGCCAGTTCGCGGTTGGAGCGATGCTGCAGCAGCAAGGTGAATTCGTCGCCGCCCATGCGCGCCACGGTGTCGTCGTCATCGACGCAGGCCAGCAGGCGCGTGGCCATATCCTTGAGCATGCGGTCGCCGGCGGCGTGGCCCAAGGAGTCGTTGATCGGTTTGAAACGGTCGAGGTCGAGGAACATCAGCACCACCCACGACTTCTGCCGTTCGGCCGCTTGCAGCGCGGTATGCAGCCGATCCTGGAACAGCGTGCGGTTCGGCAGGTGGGTGAGAGCGTCGTAATAGGCGAGGCGGTGGATGCGCTGCTCGCTGGCCTTGCGCTCGCTGATGTCGCTGAAGAAGCACACGTAACTGGCCAGATCGCCCTCGTCGTCGAGTACGGCAGTGATGCCGACCCACGCCGGGTAATGCTCGCCGTTGCGGCGCTTCATCCACACCTCGCCTTCCCAGGTGCTGTGCTCGTGCAACTGCTTGAGCACATAGCGCAGGTGGGCATCCTGCTGCTCGTCGACGGTGAGCATGTTTGGCAACTGGTCGAGGACTTCGCCGACGCTGTAGCCGCTGACCCGACTGAAGGCTTCGTTGGCCTGGACGATGTAGCCGGCCGGGTCGGTGATCAGGATTGCCGAAGTCGAGTGCTCGAATACCGTGGCGGCCATGCGCAAATCTTTTTCGGCACGGCGCTGTTGACTGATATCGCGGCCGACGCCGAGCACGCCTTCGAACGCGCCGTGTTCGTCCCACACCAGCACCAGGCGCAGCTCGATCGGAATCTTGCGGCCGTCGGCGCGCAGGCAATCGAAGAGGAACAACTGCGTTTGCACCTGATTGCGCAACAATGCCAGTTGCTCGGGCTTGTCCAGCGCTTTGCTGACGCGGTCCATCAGCGCGTAGATGCCGTTCAATTGCCCGGGGTTGGCGATGGTCGATTGCCAGCCGTTCTGGAAAATCCACTCGGCGTTGTAACCGAGCACGGCTTGCACCGAGGGGCTGACATAGTTCAGCGAGAGCTTGCTGTCAGTGGAGAAAATCACGTCGCTGATGCTTTCGGCGAGCATGCGGTAGCGCTGCTCGCTGTCACGCAGCGATTCGCTGGCCTCGATCTGTTCGGTGATGTCCTTGGCCACACCGATGATCCGCGTGACCTGATCGTGCTTGTCCCTCGCCAGCGCCTGTTCACGGATGTCGAAGCGCCGCCACTTGCCGTCGCGATGGCGGAAGCGCAACTGGCATTGCAACAACTGGCTGTAACCGGCGTGGCGCTGCAACTGCCGCGAACGATGGTAATAGTCGGCGTCTTCCGGGTGCAGGAGGATTTCCCAGAAGTACTCGCCCATCTGATGCAGTTCGGTGCGGTTGTAGCCCAGGGTCTGGCCGAGGTGGTGGTTGCTGAAAATCATCCGCTGGCTGATCACGTCCTGCACATACAGATGATCCGGAACGGTGCGCACCACGTCCGACCAGAAACCTTCACGCTCCAGCAGCGACAGCTCGATCAGCTTGCGGCTGGTGATGTCATTGATGCTGAGGATTACGGCTTTATAGTCGTGCTGCTCGCTCGGCAGGCGCAGGACCATCCACAGGTGCTGGTCGCGACCGTTGCTGTTGGGCAGTTTGATTTCCAGTTCCAGCTGCTTCTGCTGCTGCAGGACGGCGTCGAGAATCTGCTGACCGATCGCGCACTGCGGATGGCGCTGGCCGTCGATCAGCAGCTGCCAGGCATCGTCGCAGGAGTGCACATCGAGCAGTTGCAGGGCGACCTGATTGACCTCGGTGACGCGCATTTCCGCAAGCAACTGCTGGCGCTGCTGCGGCTGGTCGAGCCAGGCCTTGAGCTGGTCGCTGGTCTGGATCTGCGCCTTGTCGAACATCTGCTTGAGGCCGGAAAGGTCGAGTACGCACAAGGCCACACCGGTGCCTTCGAAAATATCCTGATAGCGCCGCCGACCTTCATGCACTTGGCGCTGGCGCCGACGCATGTTCAGCAGCGCGATCACCGGCAACATCGAGAACGCCAGGCCGAGCAGGCATTTGCCGATGAACGCCGGCAGCAATTCTTCCAGTACGCGCTGGCGGTCGAACAGCCCGCGCAGTTGCCAGTCGCTACTGCTCAGCGGCACGGTCAGCACGGTGTTGGCGACATCGTCGGGCGTCAACCCGCCAGCCTTGTTTGACGGCAGCCCGGCCTCGCGGCTGATGATCTGGTGGTTGAGGCGGTTTTCCACCAGCCACAGCGGGCGCAGGGCGGTGGCGTCCTGTTTGGTCAGCGAATCGAAGAAGGTCGGCGTCAAGCGCAACGCCCAGTAACCACGACTGCTGCCGCTGGCCTGATGCAGCAGCAGATGCACCACCGAGCCGTCATCGGCATTGCTGAAGTAGTGCGCCTGGGCGCGGCTGCGGCGCACCAGTTCGGACAGGTAATCGGCGTCGGAGCTGTCAGTGGCGCTGTCGCTGATGATCCGGCCGGAGGGCGAGAGCAGGGCCATGCTGCGCAGGTCGGGCAGCGAGCGTTGCAACTTGCGCAGGAGCATCTGCTGTTCGTCGGCGGTTTGCGGTTGTTCGACGATCGGTAGCAGGTTGAGGGCGATTTGCGCGTTCAGCGCCATGTTCAGGCTGACCTGGGCGGCAAGGTCGGCGGTGTAATCGATGGTGTACTGACGCTGATTCTTCTGGGTTTCGCGCAATTGATCGAGCAGTTGCCAGAACAGCAACGCGAGCAATAACAGCACGAGGGTGGCCAGCGCACCCTTTAATGTTCCGCGCAGGGGCGAGCCGGGCGCCGGTGGGGTGCTGCTCACAGAGGCTGGCGGAGTGACATTGGTCAAGCTGTGATCCTGCGATTTGGCTGGACTGGCGCGACGTGCACTATAAGCCGGACGCCCGAAGGGCGGCTAGCATGCCTTGACTCGTGGCTAAGTGCCAGCCCCTCTCGGCTGGACTGCCATCGGTCATTCAGGTAGCTTTGCCGGTTAGACGGGGGCGTTCCAGCCCCTACAATCAGACTTTTTCCAGCGCGCACGCATTGATCGTGATCAAGTGAACGACGCGCACAGTCTGGCCAGGCATCGCCTGCGCTCCAATCATTCATCTGTCACTGACCCAAGGTTCTCCATGGCTCAATACGTCTTCACCATGCATCGGCTGGGCAAAGTTGTTCCGCCGAAGCGGGAAATTCTCAAAAACATTTCGCTGTCCTTCTTCCCCGGCGCCAAGATCGGCGTGCTCGGCCTCAACGGCTCGGGTAAATCCACGCTGCTGAAAATCATGGCCGGCGTCGATACCGAGTTCGAAGGTGAAGCACGTCCGATGCCAGATTTGAACATCGGTTACCTGCCGCAAGAGCCGCAACTCGATCCTGCCAAGACCGTGCGTGAAGTGGTCGAGGAAGCGGTCAGCGTGATCAAGGATGCACAAGCGCGTCTGGACGAAGTCTACGCAGCCTACGCTGACCCGGACGCCGACTTCGATAAGCTCGCCGCTGAACAGGCCAAGCTCGAAGCGATCCTGCAGGCCAGCGACGGCCATAACCTCGAGCGCCAACTGGAAGTCGCCGCCGACGCGCTGCGTCTGCCGGCCTGGGACGCGAAAGTAGAACACCTGTCCGGTGGTGAAAAGCGCCGTGTCGCCCTGTGCCGTCTGCTGCTGTCCGCTCCGGACATGCTGCTGCTCGACGAACCGACCAACCACCTGGACGCCGATTCGGTGGCGTGGCTGGAGCATTTCCTCCACGATTTCCCGGGCACCGTGGTTGCGATCACGCACGACCGCTACTTCCTCGACAACGTCGCCGGCTGGATTCTGGAACTCGACCGCGGCGCGGGCATTCCTTACGAGGGCAACTATTCGGGCTGGCTCGAAGCCAAGTCCGATCGTCTGGCCCAGGAATCCAAGCAGCAGTCGGCTCATGAAAAAGCCATGAAAGAAGAACTGGAATGGGTGCGCAAAGGCGCCAAGGCCCGCCAGTCGAAATCCAAGGCACGTCTGCAACGCTTCGAAGAAATGCAATCGCAGGAATTCCAGAAGCGCAGCGAAACCAACGAGATCTACATCCCGGCCGGTCCACGCCTGGGCGACAAGGTCATCGAATTCAAGAACGTGACCAAGGGCTACGGCGATCGCGTGCTGATCGACAACCTGTCGTTCTCCATGCCGAAGGGCGCCATCGTCGGCGTGATCGGCGGTAACGGTGCCGGTAAATCGACGCTGTTCCGCATGCTGATGGGCAAGGAAACACCGGATTCGGGCAGCATCGAAATCGGTGAAACCGTGCAGCTGGCCTGCGTCGACCAGAGCCGCGAAGACCTCGACGGCAGCAAGACCGTGTTCCAGCAGATTTCCGACGGTTCCGACCAGATCCGCATCGGCAACTACGAGATCCCGTCGCGCACCTACGTCGGTCGCTTCAACTTCAAGGGCGGCGACCAGCAGAAGTTCGTCAAGGATCTGTCCGGCGGTGAGCGCGGTCGTCTGCACCTGGCGCTGACCCTGAAGGAGGGCGGCAACGTCCTGCTGCTCGACGAACCGTCCAACGACCTCGACGTGGAAACCCTGCGTTCGCTGGAAGAAGCCCTGCTGGACTTCCCGGGCGCCGCCATTGTGATCTCCCACGATCGGTGGTTCCTTGACCGTGTCGCCACGCACATCCTGGCGTACGAAGACGACTCGCAAGCGGTGTTCTTCGAAGGCAACTACACCGAGTACGAAGCTGACCGCAAAAAGCGCCTCGGCGAAGCAGCGGCCCAGCCTCACCGGGTACGTCACAAGAAACTGGCCTGATGTCGGGTTGGTTACAGAAAGAGCGGAGCCTTCGGGCTCCGTTTTTTTTCTGTGTTTTTCAGGTTTAACCGAGTCGAACCTTTCGCGAGCAAGCTCGCTCCCACAGGAGAACGCATTTCAAATGTGGGAGCGAGCTTGCTCGCGAAGGGGGTGTAACTGTTGGTGCATGACGTGAGTCTGATCTCACCATTAGAGTGCAAAGCAGGGTCAAAAACCGACCTGATTTATATCCTGTGCACCATTTAATTTCATAACTGCGACATTTTGCTCTGTTCCTGTGCGTAATTCGTTTGTTACAGTCCGGCCCAATCTCCTCCAACGACAATAAATTTGCCGAGACTTTGCCCATGATCGAAACCGTCGAATCCTTCCTTGCGCGCCTGAAAAAACGCGACCCCGACCAGCCCGAATTTCACCAGGCTGTCGAAGAAGTCCTGCGCAGTCTGTGGCCATTTCTTGAAGCCAATCCGCATTACCTGACTTCGGGGATTCTCGAGCGCATCTGCGAGCCGGAGCGTGCGCTGGTGTTCCGGGTGTCGTGGGTCGACGATCAGGGCAAGGTCCAGGTCAATCGCGGCTTCCGTATCCAGATGAACAGCGCCATCGGCCCGTACAAGGGCGGCTTGCGTTTTCATCCGTCGGTGAACCTCGGCGTGCTGAAATTCCTCGCTTTTGAGCAGACCTTCAAGAACTCGCTGACCTCGCTGCCCATGGGCGGCGGCAAGGGCGGTTCGGATTTCGATCCCAAGGGCAAGAGCGACGCCGAAGTCATGCGTTTCTGCCAGGCGTTCATGAGCGAGCTGTACCGCCACATTGGCGCCGACGTCGACGTGCCGGCCGGTGACATCGGCGTCGGTGCGCGGGAGATCGGTTTCCTCTTTGGCCAGTACAAGCGCCTGAGCAATCAGTTCACCAGCGTCCTCACCGGCAAGGGCATGACCTACGGCGGTAGCCTGATTCGTCCGGAAGCGACCGGTTTCGGCTGCGTGTACTTCGCCGAAGAAATGCTCAAGCGCCGTGGGCAGACCGTCGAAGGCAAGCGTGTGGCAATTTCCGGTTCTGGCAACGTTGCGCAATATGCGGCGCGCAAGGTCATGGATCTGGGCGGCAAAGTGATCTCGCTGTCCGACTCCGAAGGCACGCTGTATTGCGAAGCCGGTTTGAGCGAAGAACAGTGGCTGGCGCTGCTGGAGCTGAAGAACGTCAAACGCGGGCGCATCAGCGAACTGGCGAGCGCCCATGCTCTGGAATTCCGCGCCGGCCAACATCCGTGGTCGTTGGCGTGCGATATCGCATTGCCCTGCGCAACACAGAACGAACTCGACGCCGAAGCCGCGCGCACGCTGCTGCGCAACGGCTGCGTCTGCGTGGCTGAAGGCGCGAACATGCCGACCACGCTGGAGGCTGTGGATATCTTTATCGAGGCCGGCATTCTGTTCGCACCGGGCAAGGCGTCGAATGCGGGCGGTGTTGCCGTGAGTGGTCTGGAAATGTCGCAGAACGCCATGCGCCTGCTGTGGACGGCGGGCGAGGTCGACAGCAAGCTGCACGCGATCATGCAGTCGATCCACCACGCCTGCGTGCATTACGGCGAATACAACGGTCAGGTCAATTACGTCAAGGGCGCGAACATTGCCGGCTTCGTCAAAGTCGCCGATGCGATGTTGGCGCAAGGCGTGGTTTAAGCCGGTTCGATGCGGATCACTTCGATCAGTTGATCGCCGGCAGGCCGCTGCCACAGCACTTCATCGTTGAGCCGGGCGCCGAGCAAGGCCCGGCCCAGCGGTGAGGCCCAGTTGATCAGGCCCTGACTGGCGTCGGCCTGATCCTCGCCGACCAGTTGCACGCGGTGTTCAGTGTCGTGTTCATCGGCAAAGGTTACCCAACTGCCGATCTGCACCTTGTCGGTGGAGGTCGCAGCGACTGCGACTTGGGCGCTGCTCAGACGTTGGATGAAATAACGCAGATCCCGTTGCAGATCGGCCAGGCGCTGTTTGTCAGCCTGCTCGCCTTTGGCCGTTTGCTCGGCGTGCAGGCTCTGCAACTCGGTAACCTTCGCCTGCAACTGCGCCAGACCTTGCGGCGTGACGTAGTTGGGCTGCGTGCTGACTTGACGTTCGACCGGCTGATCGGCCTGCGCGGCGGCGTTGTCTTCGTTGACGAATGCGCGACTCATGAAGTCCTCCTGTTAAAGGATTTGGGCCATCATTGCCGGCATTTGGTTTCAATGGATGTCTGCAGGCGACCTATTGCGAGCGATAAGCCCGCCCGGCGCCCTGGTCCTTCTGTTGCTGCCAGGCGCGCTCGCGCTCGTCCCAATGCTCGTTGCGATACTGTTCGCGATCCTTGTTTTCGAGCATCGCCTGACATTGGCGGAAGCCGTCGACCCAGCCGTCGGCGTATTGCTGGTCCTTGAGATAGCGCGGCACGTTCTTGCGAAACTCGCCGCTGATCGAGCCCGCCGCTTGCCGGCCGCTGACGCAACCGTCATCGAAACCGTCGGCGAAGGCCGGTGGATAACCCTTGGCGATCAAGTCTTCATGGGTGGTCTGGCAACCGCCCAGCGCCAATACAACGCCCAACAACCCCACGCACCGCCACATCGCACTCTCCCGCGCCGATACTCGGCTCATAAGGAAAGTCTAGAAGGGGATTCATGAGGCGGCTGTCGAAGGCCTGTGAAAAATCCATTGCACACCACAAAGCCCCTGTGGGAGCGAGCTTGCTCGCGAAGGCGTCCTGTCAGGCGATTCTAATATCGACTGACCCACCGCTTTCGCGAGCAAGCTCGCTCCCACATTGGTTCTGTGTTGTGTTCGAAGTCAGTAGTGATACCACTTCACTTCCAGCATGACTTCCGTTTCCGGGCTGGCGAGCTGGCTGAATTCACGCTGTGCAGTCAGGCGCAAACCGAGGTTGCGCGACAGCTCCCACTGCTGATTCAGGCTCAGGCTGCGGCGCACTTCACCGTTGAAGAAGTAGTCGCCCTTGGCTTCCAGGCTCAGATTGCCCAGCGGGTTTTTCCACAGCACACCGGTGTTGAAGCCACCGGCCGGGGAAACAAACTCGGCGAAGTCATTGTTATGTTCCACGCGCACCGTGCCGAGGGCAAAGCCGAGCACGTCTTCGCCCAATTGCCAGGTACCACCACCGCCACCGTTGACATGGCTGACCAGTGTTTCGTCGTCATGCTTGCCCGGCACCCGCTCCAGGCCACCGGTGACTTGCCACGACAGCGGTTGCAGCAGCTCGTTGCGCGGGGTCAGCGAACGAATGGTCGCCAGATCCAGTTGCTGCAACTGCCAGTCATTGCCTTCGTATTGGCGCAGCTTCAGTTGCAGGATCTCGATCTGTGCGCCGAGGGGAAAGCTCTCTGCGTTGTCGTTAAGGTCGTGATAGGCCATGCGCAAGCCGTATTCGCCAAATGCACGATCGCCGCGCGTACCGAGGCCGGCCTGCCAGGTGCGGGACTCGTGGCCATCTTCGGGCAGACCGGGTTGCGGTATTTCCAGCTCCGGCGCCGGGTTCTTGTTGATCGCCCGCAGCAGTTCGAAACTGCGCTGCGCCCGCTGTGGGTCGCGTTCCTGGCCATTGGCGCGGTAGCGCTCCAGACGATAGGCGGCATCGACGATCAACGCCTGACGCGCGCGAGGCAGCGCCTTGAACGTCGGCTCCTGCAACACCTTCTGATCGGCGCTGACCTTGAGCACCCATTGCTGTTCGTCATCGCTCAACGGCTCGGCGCGGCTGAGCAGTTCACGTTCGCGGGACGGGCGATATTCGATGTGCTCGACCAGCCCGGCCTCTTTCACCGCTTTGACGGTGTCGGTCGGGATCGCGGTGAGCGGGAATTGTTCGGTCAGGCGCAGGCTCGGCCGCGCCACTTGCAGCAGTTCCAGCAAACGATACGAGCAATTTTCGTCGAAGAAGAAGTAGTCGAACTGGATCTGCTTGAGCTCCCACACATGTTCGACCATGCGTGCGGTTTCTTCCTGAGTCAGATTGAGCCTGTATTCCCACAGATCGCGGTTTTCCAGGCTGCGGTATTCCGAGAGTTTTTCCTGATACGGCACCAGCGCGAACAGCCCCGGGTAGCCGCCCATCAAGCCTTTCCAGGCATACAGAATGCTGTTGTCCGAGCCTTCGATGTAGGCACCGAAATTGATCGCATAGCTGAGCAGCGAGGTCTTGTCGGCCTGCACATCCGCCTGATCGATGCGCAGCAAAGTGTGGCCGAACATCGACGAAGGACTGTTGAGATACGCCGCCGGGAAAATCATCACCGCGCTGTGCGGCGAGACATCCTTGAACCATTTCTTGTATTCGGCGCATTCCGGCGTTGGCAGGTCGGAGAGGGTGAGCTGCGCTTTCAGCCAGCGGGTACGCGCCGGGTATACGCATTGTGCGTGTTGCTCGCCGAGGCTGGCCGGGGCGTACAGCGCCTGCACGGTGGCGGCCAGTTCGCGGTCCGGATGCTCGTTGCCGTCGGGGGCGAGAAAGAACTTCTTGTCGCTGACATAGCTGCGCCAGCCGCCGAGTTTGGCGGTTTCGTAATGACCGAGGGAAATCCAGAAGCGGTCGTTGGCCAGTTGCTGCAAACGTTGAGGATCGATGTGAGGCGCGGCGGACAGCGGGGCGCAGACACAGAGCGCCAGCCAGGCAAGGCGTTTGAGCATAGGTGGCAACTTAAGTCGAAAGAAAACAAATCCCGGATCGGGGGTAATCACACACCCTGTGGCGAGGGGATTTATCCCCGCTGGGCTGCGAAGCGGCCCCATAAGCTGTGTCACCAATGCATCGGATACATTGCATGCACAGGTTTTACGACTGCTTCGCAGCCGAACGGGGATAAATCCCGTCGCTACAGACTGTATTCAAAATAAAACCCGCTTCCCGAAGGAAGCGGGTGGGGTCGAGCTTAAGCCTGAGTTGCGTACTTGGCCAGACGTGGGTCCGATTTCAGTACTGCCAGGGTGTTGGTATGCACGTCTTCAGCGGTCACGTCAGCTTTGCTGAAGATCTGCTGGAAGTGCTCGTGGGTCACTTGCGCGAAGTGTGCGCGGTCTTCCGGTGCTACGCCCAGTACCACGGCATAGGTGGTCAGCGCTTCGCCGTTGCCTTTGGCCATGTCTTCGGACAGCTCGTTCATCATGCCATTCATGGCGAACCAGGATTTTCCGCCATAAGTCAGGGACGCGTTGGTCGAGCAGCCGTTGGTGCCGGAGGTCATACCGAAGGTAGCGTTACCGGAAGTGCCGTTGGTGGTGGAAGCAAGGAAGTGCGCCGGGGTGCCACGCTGACCTTCGAACAGCATGTTGCCCCAACCGCAATCCGGGCCGCCCGGGGCTTGCGCCATTGCGTTGATGGATACAGCGGTGAAGAGAGTACCGAGAAGAATCCGTTTCATAGCTTTGTTCTCTTTATGTGCATACCAATGGACAGGGTTCTGGCCTTTCGTACTCTGCCCGAGGACAGCGCCGAAAGTGTCAGTGGGCCGGTATTAGTTCCAGCCGCGCAGTTTGGAGTTTAGGCACGTTCCAGCGGTTCCGTGACTTTTTGCAAAATATTTGGAATAAACCTCTGATTTATCGGGACGCGTCGGCCGGCCGCGCGCTTGTCTATGCTTTGTCATGTGGCGCGCCTTGCCAGTGGGGCACGGGCAGCGCCAGAATGCCGCTACCTGCCCCGCCTGATTGTTAAGGAAGCCCGATGCCTGATCCTGTTGCTGCCAGCCTGCGTCTTGCGCCCGAAGCGCTGACTCGTCCGTTTTCCGCTGAACAGTTCAGCTTCACTACCACCAATGATCTGGAGCCCTTTCGCGGTGTGCTCGGCCAGGAACGCGCGGTCGAAGCCTTGCAGTTCGGTGTGGCGATGCCACGCCCCGGTTACAACGTATTCGTCATGGGCGAGCCCGGCACCGGCCGTTTCTCGTTCGTCAAACGCTACCTGAAGGCCGAAGGCAAGCGCCTGCAGACCCCGGCGGACTGGGTCTACGTCAACAACTTCGATGAGCCGCGCGAACCGCGCGCACTGGAGCTGCCATCGGGCACGGCGGCCTCGTTCATCGGCGACATCAACGGCTTGATCGACAATCTGCTGGCGACCTTCCCGGCAGTCTTCGAGCACCCGTCCTACCAGCAGAAAAAAAGCGCCATCGACCGCGCGTTCAATCAGCGCTACGACAAGGCGCTGGACATCATCGAGCGCCTGGCCCTGGAAAAAGACGTCGCCCTGTACCGCGACAGCAGCAACATCGCCTTCACCCCGATGCTCGACGGCAAGGCCCTGGACGAAGCCGAATTCGCCCAGTTGCCGGAAGCCGAGCGCGAGCGTTTTCACAATGACATTTCCGGCCTCGAAGAGCGCCTGAACGAAGAGCTCGCCAGCCTGCCGCAGTGGAAACGCGAGTCGAACAATCAACTGCGCTCGCTCAACGAGGAAACCATCACGTTGGCGTTGCAGCCATTGCTCGCGCCGCTGTCGGAAAAGTACGCAGAGAACGCTGCGGTCTGCGGTTACTTGCAGGCCATGCAGGTCTACCTGCTGAAAACCGTGGTCGAGCAACTGGTCGATGACAGCAAGACCGACGCCGTGGCGCGCAAACTGCTCGAAGAGCAATACGCACCGAGTCTGGTGGTCGGGCATCCGGCCAGCGGCGGTGCGCCAGTGGTGTTCGAGCCGCATCCGACCTACGAAAACCTGTTTGGCCGCATCGAGTACACCACCGATCAGGGCGCGCTCTATACGACCTATCGACAGTTGCGCCCGGGCGCGCTGCACCGCGCCAATGGCGGTTTCCTGATACTTGAAGCGGAAAAAATGCTCAGCGAGCCGTTCGTGTGGGACGCGCTGAAACGCGCCCTGCAATCGCGCAAGCTGAAAATGGAATCGCCGCTGGGCGAGATGGGCCGCTTCGCCACCGTGACCCTCAATCCGCAGCACATTCCGTTGCAGGTCAAAGTCATCATCATCGGTGCGCGGCAGCTGTATTACACGCTGCAGGATCTCGATCCGGACTTCCAGGAGATGTTCCGCGTTCTGGTCGACTTCGACGAAGACATTCCGATGGTCGACGAGAGTCTGGAGCAATTCGCCCAGCTATTGAAAACCCGCACTTCGGAAGAAGGCATGGCGCCGCTGACCGCCGATGCGGTAGCGCGTCTGGCCACTTACAGCGCACGGCTGGCCGAGCATCAGGGACGCTTGTCGGCGCGTATCGGCGATCTGTTCCAACTGGTCAGCGAGGCGGATTTCATCCGCCATCTGGCCGGCGATGAAATGACCGACGCCGGCCACATCGAGCGCGCCCTGAAAGCCAAGGCCACCCGCACCGGGCGGGTCTCGGCGCGGATTCTCGACGACATGCTCGCCGGGATCATCCTCATCGACACTGACGGCGCGGCAGTCGGCAAGTGCAACGGTCTCACAGTACTGGAAGTCGGCGATTCGGCGTTCGGCGTGCCGGCGCGGATTTCCGCCACGGTCTATCCGGGCGGCAGCGGCATCGTCGACATCGAGCGTGAGGTCAATCTCGGTCAGCCGATCCACTCCAAAGGCGTGATGATCCTCACCGGGTATCTGGGCAGCCGTTACGCCCAGGAATTCCCGCTGGCGATCTCGGCGAGCATCGCCCTCGAGCAGTCCTACGGCTACGTCGATGGCGACAGTGCGTCGCTGGGCGAGGCGTGCACGCTGATTTCGGCGCTGTCGAAAACGCCGCTCAAGCAATGTTTTGCCATCACCGGTTCGATCAACCAGTTCGGCGAAGTGCAGGCGGTCGGTGGTGTCAACGAGAAGATCGAAGGCTTCTTCCGCCTCTGCGAAGCGCGCGGCCTGACCGGCGAGCAGGGCGCGATCATTCCCCAGGCCAACGTCGCCACGCTGATGCTCGATGAGAAAGTCCTCGCCGCCGTGCGCGCCGGGCAGTTCCATGTGTATGCGGTGCGTCAGGCCGATGAGGCCCTGAGCCTGCTGGTGGGCGAGCCGGCCGGTGAACCAAATGCCGACGGCGAATTCCCTGAAGGCAGCATCAATGCCCGAGTGGTCGAGCGCCTGCGCGACATTGCCGAGATGATCAGCGAAGAGGACTTGAAAGAAGCGGAGAAGGAACTGGCGCAGGAGGCCCTCGCCGAAGCCAAACCGGCCTGACAGGCTTGCAATAAACCCTGTGGGAGCGAGCCTGCTCGCGAAAGCGCTGTTTCAGTCGACGAATGAGTTGGCTGATCCATCATCTTCGCGAGCAGGCTCGCTCCCACGGTGGTTTCCAGATTGATCTCTGCGGGGATCTTCGGGGAATGTGCCACTACTCTGACGTCAAACTTCACACAATGACCATTCGGCGCCTTCTGGTTCCATTTGGCTTGCGCGGGACACTTTTCTTCTATTCTCAGGTCAAGGATATCGACAGTATCACTGGATCGAGCCAGTCCTCCCGTGGGGGCTGAATACCGGCTTTACCGAGGGTCGCCGCCATGTCGCGCAACCTCTGTCTCACCCGTCAATGCCTGGGTCTGGTGACCCGGATCGAATGCGCCGTCAAGCCGCTGGCCGGCGACAACGGCATGTGGACGCTGCTCTTCGCGGCCGGCATGGCCGGCGAACAACCTTCCGCAATCAAGGCCCAGGGCCCGTTCCACGGCCCGGTGGCGGCCGAGTCGATTCTCGACACCATCGTTGAAAGCCTGACCTTGCACGGTTACGAACTGGCCGACGACCCGCAGATCTGGAGCCTGCACCTGCAAGCTCAGTTGCGGCAGATCAACGGCGGTCGTGGGCGCAGCCTCATCGGCTAAGGCGCCGTCTCGTCCACTGGCGCCTTGTCGAGTTTGACCTCGAAGCCGTATTGCACGGTGGCGAGGTCGGTGCGCTGATAGGTTTCCACGCGAGTCGGGCGACCATAAAAGTAGTGCACGCCAAGCAGCGCCGGGCCTTCGGTGCTGGCGTCGTGGCTGACCGAAAGAATCTGCTTGAGGTAGTGGCCACTGTTGTCCTTGACGAAGAAACGCCATTCGTTGGCCGGAAAGGTTTTCAGGTCGACCACCAGCGTGTTGTCCTTGATCGCCAGGCCTTTGGGCAATGCCTGCGCGTCGTAGGATTGCTTGGCCACTGTCGCCAGGAACAACGGCATCGAACCTACGGCAATCGCCGGGGTTTCCGGAAACAGAGTCAGATCATAAGTAATCGTCGCTTGCAGCGGATCGACCTGGTACGCCTCGGGCGGCAGTTCGATCGGCTCGTCGAGTTTGCCGCCGCGCTTTTCCGTGAAGAAAGTCACCGGGCTGACGCCGGGATTGAGTTCGTCGCCGAGCAGTTCGTCATTGAAGGTGCGGCGGTGGGAAAACTCGATCCGCGCCGCGCTCGGCTCTTCCACCGATTGATGAATGCGCACGCCGGCCTTCAATTGTTCCTCGGTCAGGTCCGCGCCTTTGAGCCAGTTGGCGGCGAGATCGTCATACACCACAACTGGCAGGTCCAGCGGCTGCACGGCTTTGGCCGTGGTGTGCGGATTGAAGGTGCGCACCGGCAGGTCCAGCGGTTTGCGCGTCACCGTTGCCGAGGAGAAATCGAGCACGCTGACTTCCAGCGTGTCGATCGGGCCGTGGAAATACACCTTGTTGTAGCGACGCGGGTGTTCTTTCTCGAAGGCTTGCTGGTCGTCGCTGAGCTGTTTTTCCAAGGTGTCGCTCCAGCTCGTTTGCTTCTGTAGCTGAGCCAGTTGTTGCTGATAAAACTCCACCTGCTCCGGGCTTTCGTTGATCGAACCGGCGCGCACCAGGTATTGGCCGCTGGCATCGCGGGCCTGGACGATCAGCGGATTGATCCGGGTTTCGGCGACTTCTGCGGCCAGCGGCAGGCTGTTGCTGACTTCGACTTCGGCGTAGTTCTTTTCCAGTTTGAGCAGTTTGACGCTGAGGTTATCGTTGGTGCGAGTCTGGCCGACGTCTTTCTGTGTCAGGTCGAAACTGTACAAGCGACGCGGCGCAATGACTTCGATCTGGCCTTGAAGGCTGACCGGTTGCGGCAGGCTTTTCTTCTCGACGTTGAGGCCATCGATAAACGGGTAGGTCACCGTCAGGTCATCGGGATTGGTCACGTTGGAACTGGACGGGCTGAGCTGAATGCCCGGATCGGTTTCCGACCACTCCGGCTGCCAGGCGATCACGCGTTTGTTGCTCAGCGTCACCGAATGCCATTCGATGCCGTGCGGAAACAGAAAACCGCCGGGAATGTTCAGGTTGAACGGGAATACCGGCTGCAGATCGGTGAGGTAATCCGAGCTGGCGTCCTTGTGCAGCACGAACAGGCCATTGATAAAGGTATCGACCAGCGCTTGCGGGGTAGGGTAGTGCTTGAGCACGGCGAGGGCGTCGGCGCCGTATTCGGTGTGCGGGGTGATGTCGTCGAGCTTGAGTCGGGCCCTTTCGAGCAACAGCAGCGAACCGCCGAGCTCGGTGATGGCGTCCTTGAGCTTCGGGTCGCTGATCGCGTCCAGTGACTGTTCGAAGGTGGCGGTCTTTTCGTCGAGGTTGGCGACGTGCTTTTCATCGCTCGGCGAGCAACCGCCGATGAGTAAAGCAATGCAGAATCCGGCAGTCGTCAAGGCTGATCGCACATCCATTTCCACGCGTCCTGTCCACTGTCATTGGGCTGTCAATGCTTTGGACACTAGCAGAAAAAATTTGTCACACACACGCAGGTAGCGGATTTTCCGGCGGTTTCTGGCTGTCACAGCGGGCTGTTATACTCGCCGCCATTTCCAGCCCCTTGTGTGAGAGTCAATGGAACGCTTTATCGAAAATGCAATGTACGCCACCCGCTGGCTGCTGGCGCCGATCTACATCGGCCTGTCCCTCGGTCTGCTGGCGCTGGCATTGAAGTTCTTCCAGGAAATCATCCATATCCTGCCCAATGTCTTCGCCATGGCTGAATCGGATCTGATCTTGGTGCTGCTGTCGCTGATCGACATGGCGCTGGTGGGCGGTCTGCTGGTGATGGTGATGATTTCCGGCTACGAGAACTTCGTCTCGCAACTGGACATCGACGAAGGCAAAGAGAAGCTCAGCTGGCTGGGCACCATGGACTCGTCGTCGTTGAAGATGAAAGTCGCGGCGTCGATCGTGGCGATTTCTTCGATCCACCTGTTGCGTATCTTCATGGACGCCAAGAATGTCGATCCCGAGCACCTGATGTGGTACGTGATCATTCACATGACTTTTGTGGTGTCCGCGTTTGCCATGGGTTACCTGGACAAGGTCACCAAGCACTGATCAGCCGATCTCTGCAAAAGAGCCGCCCGTCTGTTGCGAAACAGACGGGCGGTTTTGTTTGTGGCTTGTGCTTTCAAGCGCACCGGCCTATCCCTGTAACGGTGCGATTCGCCACGGTGTGAGGTGCTCCCATGAACCTGCAAGAGTTGAACGCGTTTGCTGTTGCCAGGAAGGTCGACGAGTTGAACCTGATCTCCATGGAAGGGGGCATTTACCTGTTGGAAGCGAGGATGCATGGGATGGCGTATCCGTTGAGCGATCTCAAGGGCAATATGCTGACGCTGCGCTCAGTGGAGCACGCGCGGGATCTGCTGCATGCCTTCCCGGTGCTGCCATTCAACCTTGTGCACACCTCAGTCCATGACGAAATGTGCGGGCTGGTCGCTGACCTCGATGAAAGCCTGAAAGTGCCGCTCGCCTGGCGCTCGGCCCTGTAGCCTCGGCCCCAAGTCCGGGGTATCTGTGCTAGTCTGCTCGCCCTTTTGGTTCCGGGCGCGCCGGGACGCGCTGTGCACGCACGGCAAGTCCTGTGGCCGTCCGCACAGCGGAGCAGTGTCATGTCCGAAGTAAATCTGTCCACCGACGAAACCCGCGTCAGCTACGGTATCGGCCGTCAACTCGGCGACCAGCTGCGCGACAACCCGCCACCGGGTGTCAGCCTGGACGCGATCCTGGCCGGTCTGACCGACGCTTTCGCCGGCAAGCCAAGCCGTGTTGGCCAGGAAGAAATGTCCGCCAGCTTCAAAGTGATCCGCGAGATCATGCAAGCTGAAGCAGCTGCCAAGGCTGAAGCTGCGGCTGGCGAAGGCCTGGCCTTCCTCGCCGAAAACGCCAAGCGTGACGGCATCACCACCCTGGCTTCCGGCCTGCAATTCGAAGTGCTGACTCAGGGCGACGGCGCCAAGCCGACCCGTGAAGACCAGGTGCGTACGCACTACCACGGCACCCTGATCGACGGCACTGTGTTCGACAGCTCCTACGAGCGCGGCCAACCTGCAGAATTCCCGGTTGGCGGCGTGATCGCTGGCTGGACCGAAGCCCTGCAACTGATGAATGCCGGCAGCAAATGGCGCCTGTACGTGCCGAGCGAACTGGCTTACGGCGCCCAAGGCGTCGGCAGCATCCCGCCGCACAGCGTTCTGGTGTTCGACGTCGAGCTGCTCGACGTTCTGTAATACCGAGCCTGCTTGATGGCAGGCCAATGTAGGAGTGAGCCTGCTCGCGAACGCGGTGTGTCAGTTGTTGATTGGCTATCTGACACACCGCTATCGCGAGCAGGCTCACTCCTACAGTTTTGACCGCGTTTCATATTTCGATCTTGTTATGCAGCTCACTGGTCGGGCGCAACGCCCGGGCATAGCAGAACAGGAACAGATTGCGCACCAGTTCCTTGAGCACCAGCGGCTCGCTGGAATTGAGGCTGCTGACGTCCAGATCACCTTGATCCTGCAACTCATGCAAGGCTTCTTCTTCAAGCACCGCACAGACTTCGCCGGTTTCCCGATGGAGGATCCTGAGGTAAGGGTGTGGGCGATCCAGCCAGGCGTCGATCAAATAAGTCATGGGTCTCATCTCCTTGAAAGGTTTCAATGAGAATAATTCTTATTCATCAAATAGCAAGTGCCTATTGGCGGATCGTGGATTTTTCCGGGTAAAGGTTGTGTCAGGTCAAAATGGCTGGCTGATGGCCATGCGCGGATTCATTGAGCTGAAGCGGGGAAGGCAAAGCTCCATCCCACGGCTGGCGCGGGATGGCTGACGCAAGGCTCAGACTTTTCTGACGAACTCGGATTTGAGCTTCATCGGGCCGATGCCGTCGATCTTGCAGTCGATGTCGTGATCGCCATCGCACAGACGGATGTTCTTGACCTTGGTGCCGACCTTGACCACCAGCGATGTGCCCTTGACCTTCAGATCCTTGATCACGGTGATGGTGTCGCCGTCCTGCAGGACGTTGCCGACCGAATCTTTCTTCACGGCATCATCGGCCGCCACTTCGGCTTCGCCGCTGGCAGACCACTCGTGGGCACACTCGGGGCAGACCAGTTGGGTACCGTCTTCGTAGGTGTATTCGGAATTGCATTTCGGGCAGGGTGGCAACGTGCTCACTAAGGTTCCTTGGGTATCAGGAGGCTAAAGGGCGCACATTGTATAGGGTTTTAGCTTTTCAGGCAGGCAAAAGCAAAAGATCGCAGCATCGGCACCCCATGTAGGAGCTGCCGAAGGCTGCGATCTTTTGATCTTGTTTCAGTAATATCAGTGCGTGCGGGCTACCGCGAACTCGCTCAGTTCAACCAGTGCATCGCGATATTCGCTGGTCGGCAGCGCCTCGAGGCACTTGATCGCGCGGGCTACGTAATCGCGGGCCAGTTGCGCGGTGTACTCCAGCGAGCCGGACGCTTCGACGGCGATGCGGATGCTTTCCAGGTCTTCGATCCCGCCTTTCTGGATCGCCTGACGCACCAGCGCTGCCTGTTCGGCGGTGCCTTCGCGCATTGTGTAGATCAACGGCAGGGTCGGCTTGCCTTCGGCCAGATCGTCACCGACGTTCTTGCCCAGGGTTTCCGCGTCGCCTTTATAGTCGAGCAGGTCATCAACCAGCTGGAACGCCACACCCAGGTGATCGCCGAAGGTGCGCAGGGCTTCGCTCTGCTCGGCGGTCGCGCCGGCGAGCGCGGCGGCGCTGTGGGTCGAGGCTTCGAAGAGCATCGCGGTCTTGCCGCGGATGACTTCCATGTAGGTTTCTTCGCTGGTGCTGGCGTCACGCACCTTGGACAACTGCAACACTTCGCCTTCAGCGATGATGCGCGTGGCCTGGGAGAGGATCTTCATCACCGGCATCGAGCCCAGTTCGACCATCATTTCGAACGAGCGCGAATACAGGAAATCGCCGACCAGCACGCTCGGGGCATTGCCCCACATGGCGTTGGCGGTCGAGCGGCCACGACGCATGCCGGACATGTCGACGACGTCGTCATGCAGCAGGGTGGCGGTGTGCAGGAATTCGATGGTGGCGGCCAGCAGGCGCATGTCGTCGCCTTCGCGACCCAGGGCCTTGCCACACAGCAACACTAATAAAGGACGCAGGCGTTTGCCGCCGGCCGACGTGATGTAATCGCCGATTTTCGATACCAGCGGCACTCGAGACGTCAGCTGCTTCTTGATGATGCCGTCGACGGCGCTAAAATCGTCCGCCACCGCGCGGTAGAAAGCTTGGGGTTGCATCAGCGAGAGTCGCTCCAGAAGGGTTGCGCGGCATGCTAGGACCCCCGTCCAGACCTGTCAAGGCGCGATGGACGGCCACTTGCGCGAGGCAGATTGCTTGCGTACAATCGCGCACCCTGAACTTCCTGGGCAGCACCTGCCTTACGCAATTGCACTTGGGCCGTTCCAGCCCCATGCAGCCATGCCAGCCAATACCTCTTCTTATAAAGAGCTGGGTGAGCAGGATTATCGGAGAAATACCATGTACGCAGTAATCGTTACCGGCGGTAAGCAATACAAGGTCGCTGAAGGTGAATACCTGAAGATCGAAAAACTGGAAATCGCTACTGGCGAATCCGTGACTTTTGATCGCGTTCTGCTGGTCGCCAATGGCGACGACGTGAACATCGGCGCACCAGTTGTTGCTGGCGCAACCGTCAAGGCTGAAGTGATCTCCCAAGGTCGTCACGATAAAGTCCGCATCATCAAGTTCCGTCGTCGTAAGCACCACATGAAGCGTATGGGCCACCGCCAGTGGTTCACCGAGATCAAAATCACCGGTATTCAGGCTTAATTACAGCCTAATTCCTCACTAGGAGAATTGAACTCATGGCACACAAAAAAGCTGGTGGTAGTACCCGTAACGGTCGCGACTCAGAAGCCAAACGCCTTGGCGTGAAGATGTATGGCGGCCAGGTCATCAAGGCCGGCAACATCATCGTGCGTCAGCGCGGCACCCAATTCCACGCTGGCTACGGCGTTGGCATGGGCAAGGATCACACTCTCTTCGCTAAAATCGAAGGCGTGATCAAGTTCGAAGTAAAGGGCGCCTTCGGTCGTCGTTACGTGAGCGTAATCGCGGCTTAATCGCGAGATCGCTGGAGAAGCCCTGTCTTGCGACGGGGCTTTTTCGTTTGTGGGGTGAGTCTCTTGCAAAGCTGTTTGTATGGGCTGTCGGCGTGCGATGCAGGTCGTGTCTTGGGGTCGCTGCGCTCATTTTTGCAAGAGTCTTATGTCTTGATTGTTTTTCGGCTCGTCCGTACGGCGAGAGGCGTTGGTTATGAAGTTTGTTGATGAAGTATCGATTCGCGTAAAGGCCGGTGACGGTGGCAACGGTGCCATGAGTTTCCGCCGAGAAAAATTCATTGAAAACGGCGGCCCGAACGGCGGTGATGGCGGTGACGGCGGTTCCATCTACATGATGGCCGACGAAAACCTCAACACCCTGGTCGACTACCGTTACACCCGTCACTTCGATGCCGAGCGTGGCTCCAACGGCGGCAGCACCGACTGCACCGGCAAGAAGGGCGAAGACCTGATCCTGCGCGTGCCGGTCGGCACCACGGTGATCGATTCCGCCACTCAGGAAGTCATCGGCGACCTGACCAAGGCCGGTCAGAAGCTGATGGTCGTGCAGGGCGGCTGGCACGGTCTGGGCAACACCCGTTTCAAATCCAGTACCAACCGTGCACCGCGTCAGACCACGCCAGGCAAGCCGGGCGAGCAGCGCGACCTGAAACTGGAAATGAAAGTGCTGGCCGACGTCGGTCTGCTGGGTTTGCCGAACGCCGGTAAAAGTACCTTTATCCGTTCGGTCTCGGCGGCCAAGCCGAAAGTCGCCGACTACCCGTTCACCACGCTGGTGCCGAACCTGGGTGTGGTCAGCGTCGATCGCTGGAAGAGCTTCGTCATTGCCGACATTCCGGGTCTGATCGAAGGCGCTTCCGACGGTGCCGGCCTGGGCATTCGCTTCCTCAAGCACCTGGCGCGTACGCGTCTGCTGCTGCACCTCGTCGACATGGCGCCGCTGGATGATTCCAGTGCTCCGGATGCGGCTGAAGTGATCGTCAACGAGCTGATCAAATTCAGTCCGTCGCTGGCCGAGCGTGATCGCTGGCTGGTGTTGAACAAGTGCGACCAGATCCTTGAAGAAGAGCACGATGCTCGCGTCAAGGAAATCGTCGATCGTCTGGAGTGGACCGGTCCGGTGTACGTGATCTCGGCCATCGCCAAGATCGGTACCGAGCGTCTGTGCCACGACATCATGCGTTACATGGAAGACCGTGCCGATCGCCTCGCCGCAGATCCTGCGTACAAGGAAGAGCTGGCCGATCTCGATCAGCGCATCGAAGACGAAGCCCGTGCGCAGTTGCAGGCGCTGGACGACAAGCGTGCCCTGCGTCGCAGTGGCGTGAAGTCGGTCCATGACATCGGCGACGATGACTGGGACGAAGAAGATGTGGATGACGAAGACGGTCCGGAAATCATTTACGTGCGTGACTGATCCGTTGCGATAAACTTGAACGCCGCTCAATCGAGCGGCGTTTTAGTATCCGGAAATCGATCGTTGGTCAGCAATCGCCACGATTAACGTCACGGGCAGCGCCAGGTCGCGCTGCCCTCAAGCTAAGGTTGAAGATGATGCGGAGCAAGGTGACAGGTGCGCAGCGTTGGGTCGTGAAGATCGGCAGCGCTTTGCTGACAGCTGACGGCAAAGGGCTGGATCGCGCGGCAATGAGTGTCTGGGTCGAGCAGATGGTGGCGCTGCATGAAGCGGGCGTCGAGCTGGTGCTGGTGTCCTCCGGGGCGGTGGCGGCCGGCATGAGTCGCTTGGGCTGGACTGCGCGACCCAGTGCCATGCACGAGCTCCAGGCGGCCGCTGCAATCGGTCAGATGGGGCTGGTGCGGGCGTGGGAGTCGAGCTTCGCCGAGCATGGCCGGCACACTGCGCAGATTCTCCTGACCCACGACGACCTCTCCGACCGCAAGCGCTACCTCAACGCCCGCAGTACCTTGCGTGCGCTGGTCGAGCTGAAAGTCATTCCGGTGATCAACGAAAACGACACCGTGGTTACCGATGAAATCCGTTTCGGCGACAACGACACGCTGGCGGCGCTGGTGGCCAATCTGGTCGAGGCCGATCTGCTGGTGATCCTTACCGATCGCGACGGCATGTTCGACGCCGATCCGCGCAACAATCCTGATGCGCAGCTGATTTATGAAGCGCGCGCCGATGATCCGACGCTGGATGCGGTTGCGGGCGGTACCGGCGGTGCGCTGGGGCGTGGCGGCATGCAGACCAAACTGCGTGCAGCGCGCCTGGCAGCGCGTTCCGGTGCGCACACTATCATCGTCGGCGGGCGCCTTGAGCGCGTGCTTGATCGTCTCAAGGCGGGCGAGCGCATCGGCACGCTGCTATCGCCTGAGCGCGGCATGCTCGCCGCACGCAAGCAGTGGCTGGCCGGGCACCTGCAAACCCGTGGCACCCTGGTGCTGGATGAGGGGGCAGTGTCGGCGTTGTCCAAGGGCAACAAGAGTCTGTTGCCGGTGGGGGTGAAACTGGTTCAGGGCAGCTTCCGTCGCGGTGAGATGGTGGTCTGTGTGGCGCCGGATGGTAGGGAGATCGCTCGGGGTCTGGCCAACTACAGCGCGCTGGAAGCGCAAAAAATCATCGGTCAGTCGTCGGATGCGATTGTCGGTTTGCTCGGTTACATGGCAGAGCCGGAACTGGTTCACCGTGACAACCTGATTCTGGTCTAAGGAAAATTCGATGCGTGTAGCGAAAGGATTGTTGGGTCTGCTGATGGCGGTGCCATTGCTGGCCTCGGCCGAGGAGATCGGTCAGGTATCGACGGTGTTCAAGTTCGTCGGGCCGAATGACCGGATCGTGGTCGAGGCGTTCGACGATCCGAAGGTCGAAGGCGTGACCTGCTATCTGTCGCGCGCCAAGACCGGCGGAGTGAAAGGTGGTCTCGGTCTGGCCGAAGACCGCGCCGAAGCCTCGATCGCTTGTCGTCAGGTTGGGCCGATCAAGTTCAAGGGCGAGCTGAAGGATGGCGACGAGGTGTTCAAGGAGCGTACCTCGCTGGTGTTCAAGACCATGCAGGTGGTGCGTTTTCTCGACAAGAAGCGCAACACCCTGGTGTACCTGGTCTACAGCGATCGCCTGATCGAGGGTAGCCCGCAGAATGCCGTGACTGCCATCCCAATCCTGCCGTGGGTGCCCGTTCAGCAATAAGCCCCACCAATCCGAACTGTGGGAGCGAGCCTGCTCGCGAAGAGGTCATGTCGGTCGATAGAAATATCAGCTGACAGATCACATTCGCGTGCAGGCTCGCTCCCACATTTTTTTGCCTGTAGCTTGTTAAATCCCAGGCAATAAAAAACCGACCCTGAGGTCGGTTTTTTAATGACTACGTCGATTAAGCAGCTTCTTTCAGCGCTTTGACGTGGCCATTCAGGCGGCTCTTATGACGAGCAGCCTTGTTCTTGTGGATGATGCCTTTATCGGCCATACGGTCGATAACTGGCACAGCCAGAACGTATGCAGCTTGAGCTTTTTCAGCGTCTTTTGCGTCGATGGCCTTAACTACATTCTTGATGTAGGTACGAACCATGGAACGCAGGCTGGCGTTGTGGCTGCGACGCTTCTCAGCCTGTTTTGCACGTTTTTTGGCGGAAGGTGAGTTGGCCACCGTCGAGCTCCTCGAAAGACTTTTTAGGAAATAGCAAACAAAATAGGCCGCGAATCATGCCGATGAAGACTTGTCTTGTCAAGGGCACTTGAATCGTTCCGCTAAGTGGTAGGTATAAAGAGGCGGGATATTTATTTCCGGCGCTTGACCTGTAAACTCGCGAGCTTTGGCTCTGTGCTGTTGCGGCGCGGAGTATCGCACAAGTGGGCGCATTGTTCGCCTGCTGTTTATCGACAGGCACAAACTCTCTCAATGAATCTGCTCAAATCGTTGGCCGCCGTCAGCTCTATCACGATGCTTTCCCGGATTCTGGGCTTTGTTCGTGACACGCTGATCGCGCGGACATTCGGCGCCGGGATGGCCACGGATGCCTTCTTTATTGCTTTCAAGCTGCCCAACCTGCTGCGGCGGATCTTTGCCGAAGGGGCTTTTTCCCAGGCGTTCGTGCCGATCCTGGCCGAATATAAAAGCCAGCAGGGCGAAGAGGCGACGCGCACCTTTATTGCCTATGTATCGGGCCTGCTGACGCTGGTGCTGGCGATGGTGACGGCGCTGGGCATGATCGCTGCGCCCTGGGTGATCTGGGCCACGGCCCCCGGTTTTACCGATACGCCGGAGAAATTCCAGCTCACATCCGACCTGTTGCGGGTGACCTTTCCTTATATATTGCTGATCTCGCTGTCGTCGTTGGCCGGCGCGATCCTGAATACCTGGAACCGCTTCTCGGTGCCGGCGTTCGTGCCGACTCTCCTCAACGTCAGCATGATCGTGTTTTCGCTGTTCCTCACGCCGTACTTCGATCCGCCGGTCATGGCCCTCGGCTGGGCGGTGCTGGTCGGCGGTCTGGCGCAGTTGCTGTATCAGCTGCCGCACCTGAAAAAGATCGGCATGCTCGTGCTGCCACGCCTGAACCTGCGCGACAGCGGCGTGTGGCGGGTAATGAAGCAGATGCTGCCAGCGATTCTCGGCGTGTCGGTCAGTCAGATTTCGCTGATCATCAACACCATCTTCGCCTCGTTTCTGGTCGCAGGTTCGGTGTCGTGGATGTATTACGCCGACCGCTTGATGGAATTGCCGTCGGGTGTGTTGGGTGTGGCACTCGGCACGATTCTGCTGCCGACACTGGCCAAGACCTATGCCAGCAAGGATCGCCACGAGTATTCGCGAATCCTCGATTGGGGGCTGCGCCTGTGCTTTGTGCTGGTGCTGCCGTGCGCATTGGCGCTGGGGATTCTTGCCGAGCCGCTCACTGTTTCGCTGTTCCAGTACGGTCAGTTCAGTGGCTTTGATGCCGAGATGACCCAGCGTGCGCTGATTGCCTATTCTGTCGGCCTGCTCGGGATTATCGTGATCAAGGTGCTGGCGCCGGGCTTTTATGCGCAACAGAACATCCGCACGCCGGTGAAAATCGCAATCTTCACCCTGGTGTGCACGCAGTTGTTCAACCTGGCGTTGATCGGGCCGCTGGCGCATGCCGGTCTGGCGCTGGCGATCAGTGCCGGTGCCTGCCTGAACGCCGGGCTGCTGTTCTATCAACTGCGCAAGCAGAAGATGTATCAACCGCAGCCGGGCTGGGGCAAATTCGGTTTCAAACTGGTTATTGCGGTGACGGTGATGTCGGCGGTGTTGCTGGCCGGCATTCATTTCATGCCCGCCTGGGATGAGGGCCATATGCTTGAGCGCTTCTTGCGCCTGGGCGCGCTGGTGGTTGCTGGCGTGGTGGCGTATTTCGGTATGTTGTTGCTGTTGGGTTTCCGTCTGCGCGACTTCAATCGCAAGGCCTTGAGCTGAGGTTTCAGCCTTCATGAGCAGGCATGGGCCGGCGGTTTTGTCGGCTCGTTCACTTTGCGTTACGGTGTTGCCTGTCGTCGGCCGTCGGGTGTGGTTATAATCGACCACTTTATGAGCAAGAAGCGCGTTATGCAGCTGGTTCGAGGCCTCCACAACTTGCGCCCCCAGCATCGGGGCTGCGTCGCCACTATTGGCAACTTTGACGGTGTTCACCGTGGTCACCAGGCTATCCTGGCCCGACTGCGTGAGCGTGCGCTCGAGTTGGGCGTACCCAGCTGCGTGGTGATTTTCGAGCCGCAGCCACGGGAGTTCTTTGCCCCCGACACCGCACCGGCACGTCTGGCGCGGTTGCGCGACAAGCTGCAGCTGCTGGCCGCTGAAGGCGTCGACCGGGTGTTGTGCCTGGCATTCAACCAGCGCCTGAGCAAGCTCAGCGCCAGTGAATTCGTTGACACCATCCTGGTTGATGGCCTCGGTGTGCAGCATCTGGAGGTCGGCGACGATTTCCGTTTCGGTTGCGATCGCCTCGGCGATTTTGATTTTCTGCTGCAGGCCGGGCAGATGCACGGTTTCACCGTTGAGGCCGCGCAAACCGTCGAGCTGGACGGCATTCGCGTCAGCAGCACGCAAGTGCGCAACGCGTTGGCCGCCGCCGATTTTGCCCTGGCCGAACGCTTGCTCGGCCGTCCGTACCGGATCGCCGGTCGTGTGCTGCATGGCCAGAAGCTGGCCCGGCAACTGGGCACGCCCACGGCCAATGTTCAACTCAAGCGTCGTCGCGTGCCGTTCACCGGGGTCTATCTGGTGAATGTCGATATCGACGGCAAGACCTGGCCCGGTGTCGCCAACATTGGCGTGCGCCCCACGGTGCAAGGAGATGGCAAAGCCCACCTCGAGGTCCATCTGTTAGATTTTGCCGGCGATCTGTATGACCGGCGTTTGACGGTGGTTTTCCACCAAAAGCTGCGTGAAGAGCAGCGCTTCGCCTCTCTGGAGGCATTGAAAACGGCGATCAATGCGGATGTCGCCACCGCCCGTGCACTAGCCGCACCTAGCGCCCATCGCTAATGAAGAGCCTTAAATGACCGACTATAAAGCCACGCTAAACCTTCCGGACACCGCCTTCCCAATGAAGGCCGGCCTGCCACAGCGCGAACCGCAGATCCTGCAGCGCTGGGACAGTATTGGCCTGTACGGAAAGTTGCGCGAGATTGGCAAGGATCGTCCGAAGTTCGTCCTGCACGACGGCCCTCCGTACGCCAACGGCACGATCCACATCGGTCACGCACTGAACAAGATTCTCAAGGACATGATCATCCGCTCGAAAACCCTGTCGGGTTTCGACGCGCCGTATGTCCCGGGCTGGGACTGCCATGGCCTGCCGATCGAGCACAAGGTGGAAGTGACCCACGGCAAGAACCTCGGCGCGGATAAGACCCGCGAGCTATGCCGTGCCTACGCCACCGAGCAGATCGAAGGGCAGAAGTCCGAGTTCATCCGTCTCGGCGTGCTCGGCGACTTCGCCAATCCGTACAAGACCATGGACTTCAAGAACGAGGCCGGTGAAATCCGCGCCCTCGCCGAAATCGTCAAGGGTGGTTTTGTCTTCAAGGGCCTCAAGCCGGTGAACTGGTGCTTCGATTGCGGTTCGGCTCTGGCTGAAGCGGAAGTCGAGTACGAGAACAAGAAGTCCTCGACCATCGACGTCGCGTTCCCGATCGCTGACGAGGCCAAACTGGCTGCCGCGTTCGGTCTGGCCTCGCTGAGCAAACCTGCTGCGATCGTGATCTGGACCACCACCCCGTGGACCATCCCGGCCAACCAGGCGCTGAACGTGCACCCGGAATTCAACTACGCCCTGGTCGATATCGGCGACAAGCTGCTGGTGCTGGCTGAAGAACTGGTCGAAGCCTGCCTGGCGCGCTATGGCGTGGAAGGTTCGGTCATCGCCACCACCACCGGTAAAGAACTTGAGCTGATCAACTTCCGTCACCCGTTCTACGATCGTCTGTCGCCGGTGTACCTGGCTGACTACGTCGAACTGGGGGCTGGCACCGGCGTGGTTCACTCCGCCCCGGCCTACGGCGTGGACGACTTCGTGACCTGCAAGAAATACGGCATGGTCAACGACGACATCCTCAACCCGGTGCAGAGCAACGGCGTGTACGTGCCTTCGCTGGAATTCTTCGGCGGCCAGTTCATCTGGAAGGCCAACCCGGTCATCGTGGAAAAACTGACCGAAGTCGGTGCGCTGATGCACACCACGGTCATCGAACACAGCTACATGCACTGCTGGCGCCACAAGACCCCGCTGATCTACCGCGCCACTGCGCAGTGGTTCATCGGCATGGACAAGGAGCCAACCAGCGGCGACACCCTGCGCGTACGCTCGCTCAAAGCCATCGAAGACACCAAGTTCGTTCCGGCCTGGGGCCAGGCGCGTTTGCACTCGATGATCGCCAACCGTCCGGACTGGTGCATCTCGCGTCAGCGCAACTGGGGCGTGCCGATCCCGTTCTTCCTCAACAAGGAAAGCGGCGAGCTGCACCCGCGTACCGTCGAGCTGATGGAAGAAGTCGCCAAACGCGTTGAAGTCGAAGGCATCGAAGCCTGGTTCAAACTCGACGCAGTCGAACTGCTGGGCGATGAAGCGCCGCAGTACGACAAGATCAGCGACACCCTCGACGTCTGGTTCGACTCGGGCACCACGCACTGGCACGTCCTGCGTGGTTCGCACCCGATGGGCCACGAGAGCGGCCCGCGCGCCGACCTGTACCTGGAAGGTTCCGACCAGCACCGTGGCTGGTTCCACTCCTCCTTGCTCACCGGTTGCGCCATCGACAACCACGCGCCGTACCGCGAACTGCTGACGCACGGCTTCACCGTCGACGAGTCCGGCCGCAAGATGTCCAAATCGCTGAAAAACGTGATTGAGCCGAAGAAGATCAACGATACGCTGGGCGCCGACATCATGCGTCTTTGGGTCGCGTCGACCGACTACTCTGGCGAAATCGCTGTGTCGGATCAGATCCTGACCCGCAGCGCCGATGCCTACCGTCGTATCCGTAACACCGCGCGCTTCCTGCTTTCCAACCTGACCGGTTTCAACCCGGCCACCGACCTGCTGCCGGCTGAAGACATGCTGGCGCTGGATCGCTGGGCGGTGGATCGCACGCTGTTGCTGCAACGCGAGTTGCAAGAGCACTACGGCGAATACCGTTTCTGGAACGTGTACTCGAAGATCCACAACTTCTGCGTGCAGGAGCTGGGAGGTTTCTACCTCGACATCATCAAGGACCGCCAGTACACCACCGGCGCCGACAGCAAGGCCCGTCGCTCGTGCCAGACTGCGCTGTTTCACATCTCCGAGGCGCTGGTGCGCTGGATTGCGCCGATCCTCGCTTTCACTGCCGATGAGCTGTGGCAATACCTGCCGGGCGAGCGTAATGAGTCGGTCATGCTCAACACCTGGTACGAAGGCCTGACGGAGCTGCCGGAAGGCTTCGAGCTGGGTCGCGCCTACTGGGATCGCATCATGGAAGTGAAAGTCGCGGTCAACAAAGAGATGGAAATCCAGCGTGCGGCGAAAGCCGTCGGTGGCAACCTTCAGGCCGAAGTAACGCTGTTTGCCGAAGAGGCGCTGAGCGCCGATCTGGCCAAGCTGAGCAACGAGCTGCGCTTTGTCCTGATCACCTCGACTGCCAGCGTTGCGCCGTTCGTGCAGGCTCCCGCCGATGCAGTGGCCACCGAAGTCAGCGGGCTGAAACTGAAGATCGTCAAATCGGCGTTCCCGAAGTGCGCACGTTGCTGGCATTGCCGCGAAGACGTCGGCGTGAACCCGGAGCATCCGGAAATCTGCGGGCGTTGCGTCGACAACATCAGCGGCGCGGGCGAGGTTCGTCACTATGCCTGATGCCATTGGCCGTTTCGGACGGCTGAGCTGGCTGTGGTTGAGCTTGCTGGTCCTGGTCATTGACCAGGCCAGCAAGTTCTACTTCGAAGCCAGGCTCGAAATGTTCCAGCAGATCGTGATCATTCCCGATCTGTTCAGCTGGACGCTGGCCTACAACACTGGCGCTGCCTTCAGCTTCCTCGCCGACAGCTCCGGCTGGCAGCGCTGGCTGTTTGCCCTGATCGCGATTGTGGTCAGTGCGGTGCTGGTGGTCTGGCTCAAACGCCTGGGCCGCAACGACACCTGGCTGGCCGTCGCCCTGGCACTGGTGCTGGGTGGCGCGCTGGGCAACCTGTATGACCGCGTTGCCCTGGGCCATGTAATCGACTTCATCCTGGTGCACTGGCAGAACCGCTGGTATTTCCCGGCGTTCAACATTGCCGACAGCGCGATCACCGTTGGCGCGATCATGCTGGCACTGGACATGTTCAAATCGAAGAAAACCGAAGAGGCCGCTCATGACTGAACCGCTATCGACGGAGCAACGCATCGGCCAGAACACCGAAGTCACGCTGCACTTTGCCTTGCGCCTGGAAAACGGTGACACCGTCGACAGTACCTTCGACAAGGCCCCGGCGACCTTCAAGGTCGGCGACGGCAACCTGCTGCCGGGTTTCGAAGCCGCACTGTTCGGTTTCAAGGCCGGCGACAAGCGCACCCTGACCGTCGAGCCGGAAAACGCTTTCGGTCAGCCGAACCCGCAGAACGTGCAGACCATCCCGCGTTCGCAGTTCACCGACATGGAGTTGTCGCCGGGGCTGCTGGTGATCTTCAACGATGCGGCCAATACTGAATTGCCAGGCGTGGTGAAGGAATTCGACGACACGCAAGTGACCGTCGACTTCAACCACCCGCTGGCGGGCAAGACGCTGACCTTTGACGTGGAAATCATTTCCGTCAAAGCGATCTAAAAATGCAGGAGTGAGCCTCTGTGGCGAGGGGATTTATCCCCGCTGGGGAGCGAAGCGCTCCCAGACCAGTCAACGGATTCTGAGATAAGTCCGTTGATAGTCTACGACTGCTACGCAGCCGAGCGGGGATGAATCCCCTCGCCACAACAAGCAGGTCTCCACAGTCTGTTTTCCATTGTTTTCGCGCGCAAGACACGAGGCACAGCATGCAAATCAAACTCGCCAACCCCCGTGGCTTCTGCGCCGGTGTGGACCGGGCGATCGAAATCGTCAACCGCGCCCTGGAAGTCTTCGGGCCACCGATCTACGTGCGCCATGAAGTGGTGCACAACAAATTCGTCGTCGAAGACCTGCGCAGCCGTGGCGCGATATTCGTCGAAGAGCTTGATCAGGTGCCCGATGACGTCATCGTCATCTTCAGTGCCCACGGGGTTTCCCAAGCCGTACGCAACGAAGCCGCCGGTCGTGGCCTGAAAGTCTTCGATGCAACCTGCCCGCTGGTGACCAAGGTGCACATCGAAGTCGCCAAATACAGCCGCGACGGTCGCGAGTGCATCCTGATCGGCCACGCCGGTCACCCGGAAGTTGAAGGCACCATGGGCCAGTACGATGCCAGCAACGGCGGCGCGATCTACCTCGTCGAAGACGAAAAGGATGTGGCCGCATTGCAGGTCCGCGATCCGGAAAGACTCGCTTTCGTTACTCAGACAACCTTGTCGATGGACGACACCAGCCGCGTTATCGATGCCCTGCGCACGCGCTTCCCGGCCATCGGTGGCCCGCGCAAGGACGACATCTGCTACGCCACACAAAACCGTCAGGACGCCGTCAAGCAACTGGCCGACGAGTGCGACGTGGTGCTGGTGGTCGGCAGCCCGAACAGTTCCAACTCCAATCGTCTGCGTGAACTGGCTGAACGTATGGCGACTCCGGCGTACCTGATCGACGGTGCCGAGGACCTGCAACAGAGCTGGTTCGACGGCGTCGAGCGCATTGGCATTACCGCTGGCGCCTCGGCACCGGAAGTGCTGGTCCGTGGTGTCATTCAGCAATTGCAGGCCTGGGGCGCGACCGGTGCCGACGAGCTGGCTGGCCGTGAGGAGAACATCACGTTCTCCATGCCGAAAGAGCTGCGCGTCCGTTCGATCTGACGTTTCTGCTTTTGTCGCACAGCGCCTGCTTGGTTTCCTGACTGCTCAGGCGCACGCGACCGGTCGCCGCCAGCACGATCTGGCGCTGGCTGACCGGTTCGCGTGGCGAACAGATATGTAATGTCCCCGCCTGAAACCGCCGTCCCGGCATCAGCGGTTGCCCCAAATGACTGAACCGCACGTAGCGGCTCACCCACCAATTGCCGACGATCGGCACCTTTGCCTCACTGGCGCGTTCAAGCAACAGCGGATTGCTGCTGTCCTCCGGCCCCTTGCCGCTCCGATCCAGAATGATCCGCCAACCCTGACTCCAGTCCCCATCGATGCCATGGATCACCACGCTCTGATTGTGCGTGATGGCCAGTGTGCGAGCGTGGCGGATGCCTTCGAGCAGCGACTGCGCCGCGTGGTCGCGTTGCGTCGCCTGTTTGAGTGCGGCGAACGCCGGACTGACCAGCAGCAGAACAATTGCACCAATCGCCAGTCCCATAAGCAGTTCAATCAGGCTGAAACCGTGTTGCGGCATGAAAAATCCCTCCTTGGAATGGTATGAGCGGCGCGATCCGTGCGCCGCGCAGGGCAAATCAGTCGGCACGTGCCGAGCGAATGTTCTAGCGTGTAGAAGCAGGTATAGCCGACAGCAACGGAGGGCATCGATGGATCTTCGTACAAAAGGTTTCACGCTGGTCGAGTTGCTGGTCGCGATCGCGGTGTTCCTGATACTGATCACGCTGGCGGTGCCGGCCTTTACCCGTACGATCCAGAGCAGCAAGGCGGATACCGAAGTCGGCGACTTGCAGCGGGCGATCAATTTCGCTCGCCTCGAGGCAATCAATCGCGGCGTGACCACGCGTCTGCGTCCGACCGCTGGCGGCAGTGTCTGGACCGGTGAGCTGGCGGTCTACGACAGTACTGGCAATCCGGCCAATGTGTTGCGGGTTGTTCCAGCGATGAGCAGTGGCGCAACTCTGACGCTACCCTCAGGAGTGACCGCACTGGATTTCAACAATCTTGGTGGTCTGGCGGCACCGTCGACGGCGGTGGCCATCGGTTACACGCTGGGCACGCAAAGCAGGACGCTGAACGTGTGTTTGAACGGACGCATTCAACTGGGTGGAAATTGCGGATGAGGGCAGGGAGCAAAAACGCACAGGAGGGCATGACGCTGATCGAAGTGCTGGTCGCGTTGCTGATTCTGACCGTCGGGCTGTTGGGCGCAGCGGCGGTGCAGCTCAATGCGCTGAAGTACACCGACAGTTCGCGGATGACCAGTCAGGCCAGTTTCATTGCCTATGACATGATGGATCGCATTCGCGCCAATTCTGGCGCCGACTACACCGTCACGCCGCCGACCTCGGGCAATCTCAATGTTGCTCGGGATCAGGATCTCTACGACTTCACCACCAATATCGCCAACTTTGGCGGCCCGACCGCGACGGGCAGCATCACCCTCAACCAGCGGGTCTACACCATCACGATCACCTGGAGCGATGCCCGCGCGGCCAACGCTGCCAGCGCTCAGCGCAGTTTCGTCCTGACCAGCCGTGCGGCGGTCGATCCGGTAGCGACGCCATGAGGCGCTCCAGCCGAGGTTTCGGCCTGATCGAGTTGCTGATTGCTCTGGCTTTGGGGTTGATCGTCGTACTCGGTGTGGTGCAGATTTTCATCGCCGCGAAAAACACCTACGTCAGTCAGAACAGCGCCGCAGCGATGCAGGAAGACGCGCGCTTCGTCCTCAGCAAAATGATTCAGGAAATCCGTATGGCCGGCATGTTCGGCTGCCTCGGCACCATCGTCGACTCCAGCTCAGCGGGGGATTTCAACGCCGCGCAGATCGCCCCGATCAGTTGGGATAACGCCAGCCTGAAACTGACCCTGGTCACTGCCGATGTCGGCAGCGGGGGAGGGACGCCAACCTGGACGGTGGTTTCCGATTGCCGTAACAGCGCGATCGCTTACAGTGGATTGCGCAGCCCGACCACGGGCCAGATCGCTTTCCCGATCCGGCGCCTGATCTACAGCTTCAGCAATAACCAGATCCTCATGGGCACAGGTAGCGGCAATCCGGCGCAGCAAGTGCTGGTGAACAACGTCAGCGCCTTCAACGTCACCTTTGGTATGGCCAGCTCGGCCACCGATGTGGCGGCCTCCACTTACAGCAGCAACCCCGGCGATCCAGCACGCATCCGCAGCGTGCGCCTGAGCCTGACCCTCACCGACCCGAACAATCGGGTACGCAATCAAACCTTCAACGTGGTTGCGGCATTGCGCAACCGCTTGCCATGAGGGCGCGTAGATGAGGATTTCCTTGCAGCAACGTCAGGCCCAGCGCGGCATGGTCTTGCTGGTCAGTCTGGTGTTTCTGCTGTTGCTCACGTTGATTGGCTTGTCGTCGATGCAGAGCGCCAACCTGCAAGAAAAAATGGCCGGCAGCGTCAGCTTGCGCAATCAATCCTTTCAGGCGGCCGAAGCGGCATTGCGTGTCGGTGAAAGCGCAGTGCAACTGGACAGTTACTCTTTGGCGGTGTGCAGCGGCACGACCCAATGTCTGCCGCCGGCGGAATCGTCATCGGTCAGCTCGGCAGGTTTCAATTCGACCTCCGGGGTGACCTGGATCGCTGCCGGTAATGGCTTTTATGGTGTGCAGAATATCGGCACGACCCTGACGGCGGTGAACGTGCCGAGCAACACTTCGGCGACGTTGTATCGAGTGACTGCGGTCGGCATCGCCGGCAATTCGCGTAGCGTGGTGGAGAGTGTCTATGCGAAGTATTGAACGCGGCGTGTCGCTGCTGATCGGCATGCTCCTGAGTTTCTATCTGGCGGCGCCGGCCTGGGCGTTCACGCCGTCCGATTCGCCATTGTTGAGCGCGGCTGCGGTGGCGCCAAACGTGATGCTGCTGATCGACGATTCAGGAAGCATGAACAGCATCATCTACGCCGCCGGATTTGACCCGACCGTCAACCGTACACCGGCCCGGCAGTGCAATGCCTTCCTTGGATTGTGCACTGCGCTCAATGCCCCCCAGATAACCGGCGACACGGTATTTTTATCGAGCCTGCCAACCTCCGGTTGCTCGGGAGGCGCTTATGCGTTTTACAACAACAGTGTGGCGCCGTTGTGCCTGAAATTGCCCGATCCCGTAGGCAACGAGAACACTCGTTATTCCGCCGATTACATTTCCTACATCGTCAGCCTGGCCAACAGCAACGGCACCCGCGACTTCACCACGGGGGCGATCCCCAACGATTACCGGATGAACGTCGCGCGCAACGTTTCCACTGCGTTGGTGAGCAGCAACCGCACCTTGCGCATGGGCCTGTCGACATTCAATCCGGCCACCAGCAGCAACCCGGGCAACGGCGGTTTCATCGCTCGCTCGATCACCGATTTGTCGCCGGTCACCGGCAGCGTGACCCAGGCCCAGGCAGATACCAACTACAACGCGCTGATTTCATCGATCAACGGATTGAACGCGGTGGCCAACACGCCCTTGGCCGAGAGCTATTACGAAGTCACGCGCTACATGCGCGGCCTGGCGCCTTACTACAACGGCACCCCGACGACCTATACCAGCCCCATCCAGTATCGCTGCCAGAAAAACTACGGCGTGGTGATTACCGATGGCTTGCCGACCTATGACCGTACCTTCCCGACCAACGATCCGCTTGGAGGCAGTCGATTACCGAACTGGGATGGCGTGAATAACGATGGCGACAACCTCAACGGTGACGGTGAAGGCGACACCCTTTATCTGGATGACATTGCCAAATTCGCCTTCGACATCGACATGCGCTCGACCGGCACCGACGCCGCCGGCAAGAGCTGGAACGCGGTGGATTTTCCGCGGCAGAACATGAATACCTACACTGTCGGGTTCGCTGCGGACAACGACATGTTGTCCGACGCCGCCAGTTATGGGCAGGGCAGGTATTACCAGGCGACCGACAGCTCCGGGCTCAATGCGGCGTTGTCGTCGGCATTGAGCGATATCACTTCCAAAGCCGGCTCCGGTGGCGCCGGTGCAGCCAGCAGCAGCACGTTGACCACTGGCAGCAGTTTCTACCAGACCACTTACGATCCCAAGGATTGGCGCGGCACGATCAGGTCGTTTGGCTTTACCTCGACCGGCACGGTAAATACCTCGGCGGCGCAATGGTCGACCGACACCACCATCGTGCCCTCCGCCACCGCGCCGACTTTCCAGTCATGGAACACCGTGAGCAATGCGCCGATAACCCTGGCATTCGGCAACTTTTCCCCGGCCCAGCAGACCACTCTGAATCAGGGCCTGCCTACCGGGATCAACGGTAATGATCTGGTGGAGTGGAGCAAAGGCACCAACAAGGCCGGGCTCAAAGTGCGCAGTGTGCTGCTCGGTGACATCATCAATTCGCCGCTGGTGCTTGCCTCGCCTGCAGACAAGACTGCGTCGGATCTGTCGGGCGATAGCAGTTACACCAACTACCTGACGACCAAGGCTGCGAACATGAATACCAGTCTGGTGGTGAACGCCAACGACGGCTTCGTCAATGTGATCAATTCGGCGAACGGCACGCGCCGTTATGCCTACATGCCTTCCAGCGTGCTGCCTTCCTTGCGGCTGATCGCGGATACGAACTACGTCAACGGCGTCAGCCACAAATTCCTGGTGGACGGTCAGGTCGGTGTGTTCGATGCGCAGGCCGGCACTGCCTGGAAAACTCTGGCCATTGGCGGGACGGGGGCCGGTGGCAAAACCTTCTATGGGCTGCAACTGTTCGATGCCTCGGCGGGTAACGTGATCAGAGCACTGTGGGAAATCAGTGCGCCGGTCACCGCCAACACGTCGAACGCGTTCAATGATCTGGGTTACGCCTACGCGCGTCCGGAAGTGGCACGCTTGGCCAATGGTCGCTGGGCGACATTCATCGCCAATGGTTACGGCAGCAACTCGGGGGTTGCGGCTTTGTATGTACTGGATGCAATGGATGGTTCGCTGATCAGGAAAATCGTCATCGATAGCACGGAAACCAGCAACGGTCTGTCATCGGTTGAACTCAGGGTCAACTCTTCGAACGTGGTACAGGCGGCGTACGGGGGAGACCTGAAAGGACGCATGTGGAAATTCGACTTGAGCGCGACGGCGCCGGAAAGCTGGGGCGTGGCGTTTGCCGGCAAGCCTCTGTTCACCGCGCCGGGCGGGGCAACGCAACCGATCACCGCGCAACCGCTGCTGGCGGATAACCCACAGGGCGGCAAACAGGTGTTTTTTGGCACCGGCAAGTTCAACGAGACTGCCGACAAGACCAACAAGGATCTGCAGGCGTTCTACTCGATCTGGGATGCAGAGGGTGGTGCCGGGCAAATCACCGTCAGCAGTTTGCAGTCGCAAACGATCACCGGTTCGTTCTCCGGCAGCTCCGGGCAGTTCCTGACCACTAGCCAGAATGAAACGACGTATCCGGGAGAAAAAGGCTGGTACCTGCCGCTGGTGTATAACAACGTGCTGACCGGCGAGCGCGTGATCAATCAGGCCAGTATTGTTTTGGGGCGAGTTGTTTTTACCACCGCCAGCGTCGATACCACCGACCCTTGTTCGAGCTTTGGTACGGGCCGACTCGTCGAACTCGATGCGTTCAACGGTAAGATGCTCAACTACGCCGTGATCGACACCACTGGCGACCGTTTGGTCGACAGCAATGACATGATATCCAGCGGCGTGATTTTTACCGGCGGCATTCCGACCCTGAACTTCATCTCCGCTAACGGCGAGCGCAAGGGCACGACTGACACCAGCGGCGCGGTCACGGTCATTGTGGAAAAAGGTGGCGGCGGCAGCCGTCGTATCATGTGGCGACAAATCCAGTAAGCGAGAATTTGAGGCATGCGCAGATCCAGCCGAGGTTTTACCCTGATCGAGATCATGATCGTCATTGCGATTATCGGGATCATCCTCACCATCAGCATCCCCAGCTACAACGAATACGTGAAGAAGGGCCGTCGCGCCGAAGTGGTCTCGCTACTCTCGGAGCAGGCGCAGACTCTTGAACGCTTCTACACCCGCAACAATGTCTACACCGGCGTCACCGGACTGAGCGCGGGCAATGATTTCTACACCATCACCCCAACGCTGACCGACCAGACCTTTGTGCTGACGGCGATTCGTAAAACCGGTACGGCCATGGCCACCGACAAGTGCGGGGATTTCACCCTGACCAACACCGGCGTGCGAAGCATGAACAACGCGACCACCGGAGTGACCGCCAAGGATTGCTGGGGCCGCTGACGCATTCTTTTTCGGGCGCCTTTTGCGCCCACTGTCTTTTTTACGGTTGGATCAAACATGACCAGGCAACAGCAAGTGGTGATTGTCGGTGGCGGAGTGATTGGCCTGCTCACCGCCTACAATCTCGCCTCCGAAGTGCGCAGCGTGGTGCTGCTGGATCGCTCGAATGTCGGCCAGGAGTCGTCCTGGGCTGGCGGCGGTATCGTGTCGCCGTTGTACCCGTGGCGCTACAGCCCGGCGGTCACCGCACTGGCGCATTGGTCGCAGGATTTTTATCCACAGCTCGGCGAGCGTTTGTTTGCCAGTATTGGCGTCGATCCTGAAGTGCACACCACCGGCCTGTACTGGCTGGACCTGGACGATGAAGCCGACGCACTGGCCTGGGCCGAGCGGGAAAACCGGCCGCTGCGGGCTGTGGATATCTCGGCGGCGCATGACGCGGTGCCGGTGCTCGGCAGCGGTTTCAGTCGGGCGATCTACATGGCCGATGTCGCCAATGTGCGCAATCCACGGCTGGTCAAATCGCTGAAAGCCGCGTTGCTGGCGCTGCCCAATGTCACGATTCATGAGCAATGCGAAGTTGGAGGCTTCGTCCGCGAGGGCGAGCGCGTGGTCGGCGTGCAGACTCCGACAGGCGTGATCAACGGCGACGATATTGTGCTGACGGCGGGAGCGTGGAGCGGTGATCTACTGAAGACGCTGGACCTGACGCTGCCGGTCGAGCCGGTCAAAGGCCAGATGATTCTCTACAAGTGCGCAGCTGATTTCCTGCCGAGCATGGTGCTGGCCAAGGGGCGTTATGCGATCCCGCGTCGCGACGGTCACATTCTGATCGGCAGCACGCTGGAGCACGAAGGTTACGACAAGACCCCAACCGATGCAGCGCTGGAAAGCCTAAAGGCCTCGGCGATCGAATTGTTGCCGGCGCTGGCGGATGCCGAAGTGGTCGGGCACTGGGCCGGACTGCGGCCGGGGTCGCCGGAAGGCATTCCCTTTATTGGCCGGGTGCCGGGGTTCGAGGGGTTGTGGCTGAACTGCGGGCATTACCGCAACGGGCTGGTGCTGGCGCCGGCGTCGTGTCAGTTGTTTGCTGACGTGATGCTGGGGCGGGCGCCGATTATTGATCCGGCGCCGTATGCGCCTGAGGGCCGGATTTAGTCAGAGGCTGGTAGACCGCCTTCGCGAGCAGGCTCGCTCTCACAGGAATACTCATTCCAAATGTGGGAGCGAGCCTGCTCGCGAAGGGGCCTTTAATCCAGGCCCAACTTCTTCAGCCGATAGCGCATCGACCGAAACGACAGACTCAACCGCTGCGCCGCCGCTGTGCGGTTCCAGCGGGTTTCCTCCAGCGCCTGCAAAATCAGTTTGCGCTCGACGCTCTCCAGATAATCCTCGAGATTGTCGATCTGCGTCAGGTCGGCCAATGCGCCATCCGCCGAGCAATTGCCTTCGCTCAAGCGCAGATCCTGCGCTTCGATCGTGCGGTTTTCACACAAGGTGTGCGCGCGCTCGAGGACGTTCTCCAGTTCGCGCACGTTGCCGGGAAAGCGATAGTTCTTCAGCGCCTCCAGCGCCTGCGGATGCAGGCGCGCTTCGGGTTGTCCGGTGTCTTTGGCCAAGCGTTTGAGCACGTGCATGGCAAGCGCCTCGATGTCGTCGCGGCGTTCGCGCAGGGACGGCACGCGCAGTTCGATGACGTTGAGCCGGTAATACAGATCCTGGCGGAAGCGTTCGGCCGAAACTTCTGCTTCAAGGTCTTTGTGCGTGGCACAAAGGATACGTACGTCGACCACTGTTTCCTGCTGGCCGCCGACGCTGCGCACGGCTTTTTCCTGAATCGCCCGCAGCAGCTTGACCTGCATCGACAGTGGCAGGTCGGCGACCTCATCGAGAAACAATGTGCCGCCGTGTGCCGCTTGAAACAGCCCCGGCTTGTCTTCGACGGCTCCAGTGAAACTGCCTTTGCGGTGGCCGAAAAACTCGCTTTCCATCAGCTCTGACGGAATCGCCCCGCAGTTCACCGGCACAAACGGCTGGCTGGCGCGCGGACCTTGTTCGTGGATCAAACGGGCGACCAGTTCTTTGCCGCTGCCGGATTCGCCGCTGATGTACACCGGCGCCTGGCTGCGTGCGAGCTTGTCGATCTGCTTGCGCAGATTGGCCATCGGCGGCGAGTCACCCAGCAGCCTTCGCTCGATCGCGGTGCTGAGCCCGCTCGCTGTCGGCATGCGCAGCGCCGAACTGACCAATTCACGCAATCGCGGCAGCTCCACCGGTTTGGTGAGGAAATCGAACGCGCCGGCTTTCAGCGCATTGATTGCGGTTTCGAGGCTGCCATACGCGGTGATCATCGCCACCGGAAGGTGCGGATCGCGTTGCTGGATGTGCTGCACCAGTTCCAGCCCGGTGCCGTCGGGCAGGCGCATGTCGGTCAGGCACAGATCAAAGTGCTCGCGCTGTAACAGCGCCCGCGCCTCGCCCATATTGCGTGCGCTGAAGGTCTCGAGTTTCATCCGTCCCAGGGTGATTTCCAGGAGCTCGCGGATATCCGGTTCGTCGTCGACGATAAGAATTTTTTGCCGTGGGCTTGTATTCAACTTTGTTTCCGTCCGTGAGCAAAGGTGATGCGAAAGCAGCCGCCGCCTTGGCGTGATTTGAAGTCTAGGCGTGCCTGGTTGCTTTCGCACAGCTCACGGGACAGATAAAGGCCAAGACCGGTGCCTTGGCTGCTGGTGGTGAAGAACGGCTCAAAGAGATGTGCCTGTTCGTCGGCCGACACGCCGGGGCCGTTGTCCTGCACTTCGAGGACTGACAACTGGCTGTCGGGGTCGACGAATAGTGCCAGCCAGACGTCGGCCTGCTCGTGCAATTGGGCACTGTGACGCCAGGCGTTGCGTATCAGATTGTCGAGAATCTGCCGCAGCTGGTTGGGGTCCATCAGCGTGGTGAAATCGCCGGAATTGATCCGCAGATGAATGTGCTGGCGCTCGTTGGCCTGCTCGCGGGTTTCGCCGACGAAGTTTTCCAGCCACGGCTTGAGGTCCAGGCGTTGCGGTGCGCTTTGCTGGCGCCGGGACAGTTGCAGGACGTTTTCGATGACTCGGTTCATGCGCTGGGAGTGGTCTTGAATAATCTGCGTCAGACGCCGATCGGCGCTATCGAGTTCCTCGGACTCGGCCAGCAACTGCGCGGCGTGACTGATGGCGCCCAGCGGATTGCGAATTTCATGGGAGATGCCGGCGGTCAAACGCCCGAGCGCAGCGAGCTTGAGTTGCTGCGCCTGTTGGGTGATTTGCGCCAGGTCTTCGAGAAACACCAGCGTCTGCTGGTTCGGACTCTGCTCAAGGGCGATGAAGCTGGGTTGCAGCTCAAGCCCATTGCCGGGGATTTTCAGGCTCTGCGGGCGCAAGGTCGGGTTGTTGCGCCACAGCTGCAGGCGATCGACTAGCGCGGGCGAATACTCGTCGATCAGATGTCCTTGCAGGTGGCTATGGGCGAGCAGGCTTTGTGCACTGTGATTGGCCAGTTGCACTCGGCGTTGTTCATCGAGCACCAGAATACCGGTGCGCATGCGTTGCAGGATCAACGCGTTGAGCGCCTCCAGGCTGACCACTTCGCTGGCGCGCCGTTCGGCCAGGGTCTCACTGACTTCCAGTCGGCGGATCAGCCCCTGCACCAGCAACGAGGCGGCAAAGCACAGTGCGCCGAGGGTGCCGGCTTGCAGGTAGGCGTTGGCGCTGAGGGGCTGGCTGAGACCCAGCAGAAAGCTCAGGCCGACAATGCCGATTGCCGCGATCGCGGCAATCAACAGGCCGATGCGCCTTCGCAGCAGCGTGTTGCTGATCGCCACCGAGACGACCAGCAAGTTGCCCAGCGCACTGGCCACGCCGCCGGCGGCGTAGAACAGGCCGCACAACAGCAGCACATCGACCAACGCTAAAGTGAACAGTTGCGCCGGGCGCCGGGTGTTTTCGAGGAACACCACCAGCAGCATGTTGATGATCAGGTACAGCCAGCTGCCGCCGCGCAGCAATTCGTCGTTGGCCGACGTCAGCAGGCGATTGTCCATGTTGCTGGAGATCAGCAGCACCAGGGTGATGCCAACACTCAAACGGTACAGATGATAAAGGCGCAGCAGACGCTGAGCCTGTTTTTGGTCGGTCTCAGCGACCACTGGCGCCCGGGCCTTGCTCAAGATGAGCCTGGCTGCAATACCACTGCTGTTGGTTGCCCAGCGCGCGGTCGCGAGGCAAATGCACGCCGCAGTGGGCGCAGCGCACCATCGGCGGCGCGTCCTGTTCGCGCGGCGAGCGGGTGGACGAGGCGGGGGCCTTGAATTTGCGCCAGAGCCAGATGGCGGCGAAGATCAGGGCAATCCAGAACAATAAACGAAGCATGATGAGCGGCTTTTCGACTGATGATCCGGCAGTTTAGCCAAGGACCCGATCAGCGCACAGCCAATTAAAGCGCGGCAATAAAAAAGGGAGATCCGCAGATCTCCCTTTTTCGTACCGCCGGTGTGATCAGTCGAACACGCCGAAGGTCATGTAGCTGAACCACGAGCGGTCGGTGTCGCTGGACTCCGGCTCTGGCTCTTCGATCACGTCGCCGTTTTCGTCCTTAGGCTTGAGCTCGTTCGGGATCGCATCTTTCGCGTCCTGGAACTGCTTCTGCACGTCCTGGTTGGCGCGGGTTTCGCCCGGCGGCAGCGGTGGACGCGATTCGATCAGGCCCAGAGTCGCCTTGCTCAGGAACGAACGGTTGTCGGCCTCGGCCACGCGTGGCACGAACTGGCCGTCCTGCAGGCTCGGGTGATCCGGGTAGTTGAGCTTGAGGGTTTCCAGACTGGTGGCCGCCAGATCGTCGAGATGCAGACGCTGGTAAGCCTCGGTCATCACCGCCAGGCCGTCGCCGACCGATGGGGTTTCCTGAAAGTTCTCGACCACGTACTTGCCACGGTTGGCAGCGGCTACGTAAGCCTGACGGGTCAGGTAGTAGTCAGCGACGTGGATTTCGTAGGCCGCCAGCAGGTTGCGCAGGTAGATCATGCGCTGCTTGGCGTCCGGCGCGTAGCGGCTGTTCGGGTAGCGGCTGGTCAGCTGCGCGAACTCGTTGTACGAGTCACGGGCGGCGCCCGGGTCACGCTTGGTCATGTCCAGCGGCAGGAAGCGCGCCAGCAGGCCGACGTCCTGGTCGAACGAGGTCAGACCCTTGAGGTAGTACGCGTAATCCACGTTCGGATGCTGCGGATGCAAACGAATGAAACGCTCGGCGGCAGACTTGGCAGCTTCCGGCTCGGCGTTCTTGTAGTTGGCGTAGATCAACTCCAGCTGAGCCTGATCGGCGTAGCGACCGAACGGATAACGCGACTCCAGAGCCTTCAGCTTGGCTGTGGCGCTGGTGTAGCTGTTGTTGTCCAGATCAGTCTGAGCCTGCTGATACAGCTCGGCTTCGCTGAGGTTTTCGTCTACGACTTCCTTCGATGAGCAAGCAGCGGTCAATGCGAGGATGGCGATCAGCAGCAGGTGTTTCACTTGCATGGCGGCTTGCGTCCCTATGACGGCCGCTGTCTTGGGCGGGGCCGTCCTGTTATGATGAGCGCCCCGTTGAAAAGCCTCGGGGCAAAAGACGCCGTATTTAACCACAAGCGCGCAGCCGAAACCAAAGGCTGTGCCGACGCCCAGTCCGAGCATGTCCGATAAAATAGAACTTCGCGCAGAGGTGCCGTCCGAATTGGGCGGCCAACGCCTCGATCAAGTCGCCGCCCAACTCTTCGCTGAGCACTCACGCTCGCGCCTTTCCGCCTGGATCAAAGAAGGCCGCCTGACTGTGGACGGGGCGGTGATCCGTCCGCGCGACATTGTGCATGGCGGTGCCGTCCTTGAGCTGACTGCCGAGCAGGAAGCCCAGGGCGAGTGGATCGCCCAGGACATCGAGCTCGACATCGTCTATGAAGACGACGACATCCTGGTGATCAACAAGCCTGCGGGCCTGGTGGTGCACCCGGCTGCCGGTCACGCCGATGGCACTCTGCTCAACGCTTTGTTGCACCATGTGCCGGACATCATCAATGTCCCGCGCGCCGGTATCGTGCATCGTCTGGACAAGGACACCACTGGTTTGATGGTGGTGGCCAAGACCATTCAGGCGCAGACCAAACTGGTTGCGCAGTTGCAGAGCCGCAGCGTTAGCCGCATCTATGAGTGCATCGTGATCGGCGTGGTCACCGCCGGTGGCAAGATCAACGCACCGATCGGTCGTCACGGTCAGCAACGCCAGCGCATGGCGGTGATGGAAGGCGGCAAGCCTGCCGTCAGCCACTACCGCGTGCTCGAACGCTTCCGTTCGCACACCCACGTGCGGGTGAAATTGGAAACCGGTCGGACCCACCAGATCCGCGTGCACATGGCGCACATCAACTTCCCGTTGGTCGGCGATCCGGCGTATGGCGGGCGTTTCCGCATTCCGCCAGCGGCCAATCCGACCATGGTCGAGTCGCTCAAGCACTTCCCGCGTCAGGCCCTGCACGCGCGCTTCCTCGAACTCGATCACCCGACGAGCGGTGAGCGCATGAGCTGGGAATCGCCGCTGCCGGAAGATTTCGTCTGGCTGCTGACCCTGCTCAAACAGGATCGCGAGGCCTTCGTCGGATGAACTGGCTGACGCCGGACTGGCCTGCGCCGGCCAGCGTCAGGGCCTGTGTAACCACCCGCGAGGGTGGTGTCAGCGAGGCGCCGTTCGACAGCCTGAATCTGGGCGATCACGTCGATGATTGCCCGCAAGCGGTGGCCGAAAACCGTCGTCGTTTGACCGATCACTTTTCCATACAGCCTGCCTGGTTGCAGCAAGTGCATGGGGTCACCGTTGCGCATGCTGATCCGGGCGTCGTTGCGACTGCAGATGCCAGTTGGACCGCAACGCCGGGTATCGCCTGCGCGGCGATGACGGCGGACTGCCTGCCGGCGTTGTTCTGCGATCGTGCGGGCACTCGCGTAGCAGCGGCCCATGCCGGTTGGCGTGGTCTGGCGGCGGGTGTGCTTGAAGCCACGCTCGACAGCCTCGATGTTGCACCTGAAGACGTGCTGGTCTGGCTCGGTCCGGCGATTGGCCCGCAAGCCTTTGAAGTCGGCGCGGAAGTACGCGAAGTCTTCGTCAAGCAGTTGCCGGAAGCGGCGACAGCCTTCGTGCCGAGCAGCAATGCCGGCAAGTTCATGGCTGACATCTATCAGCTGGCGCGCCTGCGTCTGGCTGAAAGCGGTGTTACCGCTGTTTATGGTGGCGGTTTCTGCACCGTGACCGATCTGCGCTTCTTCTCCTATCGCCGTGCGTCGCGCACTGGGCGCTTCGCCTCTCTCGTTTGGATCACCCGCTAGACTTGCCTGACCTGTATCAACCCTCCGACGCTTGAATCTTGCAGAATCGACCGCATCTATAGCGGTATCTGGCAGGTTTCTTTATTCAGGATGGTTTTTAGGTCCGGCCTGCTCAAAAGGAAGGTGACCCATGCGTATAGACCGTTTAACCAGCAAATTACAGTTGGCCTTGTCCGACGCTCAGTCGTTGGCGGTTGGCCACGATCATCCGGCCATCGAGCCGGCGCACTTGATGCAGGCCATGCTTGAACAGCAGGGCGGCTCGATCAAGCCGCTGCTGATGCAAGTAGGCTTCGACGTCAACAGCTTGCGTAAAGAGCTGACCAAAGAGCTCGATCAACTACCGAAAATCCAGAACCCGACCGGCGACGTCAACATGTCGCAGGATCTGGCGCGCCTGCTCAATCAGGCCGACCGTCTGGCTCAGCAGAAGGGAGACCAGTTCATCTCCAGCGAACTGGTGCTGCTAGCCGCGATGGACGAGAACAGCAAGCTCGGCAAGCTGCTGCTCGGCCAGGGCGTGAGCAAAAAAGCCCTGGAAAATGCGATCAACAACCTGCGTGGCGGCGAAGCGGTAAATGACGCCAACCACGAAGAGTCGCGGCAGGCGCTGGACAAGTACACCGTCGATCTGACCAAGCGCGCCGAAGACGGCAAGCTTGATCCGGTGATCGGCCGTGACGACGAAATTCGTCGCACCATTCAGGTTCTGCAGCGTCGCACCAAAAACAACCCGGTGCTGATCGGTGAGCCTGGCGTGGGTAAAACCGCGATCGCCGAAGGGCTGGCGCAGCGCATCATCAACGGCGAAGTGCCGGACGGCCTTAAAGGCAAGCGCCTGCTGTCGCTGGACATGGGTGCGTTGATTGCCGGCGCCAAGTATCGCGGCGAGTTCGAAGAGCGCCTGAAAGGCTTGCTCAACGAACTGTCGAAGCAGGAAGGGCAGATCATTCTGTTCATCGACGAACTGCACACCATGGTCGGCGCCGGTAAAGGCGAAGGCTCGATGGACGCCGGCAACATGCTCAAGCCAGCGTTGGCTCGCGGCGAGTTGCACTGCGTCGGCGCGACCACGCTCAACGAGTACCGCCAATATATTGAGAAGGATGCGGCGCTCGAGCGGCGTTTCCAGAAAGTCCTGGTGGATGAGCCGAGCGAAGAAGACACCATTGCGATCCTGCGGGGCCTTAAAGAGCGTTACGAGGTTCACCACAAGGTCGCGATCACCGACGGCGCGATCATCGCCGCGGCCAAGCTCAGCCATCGCTACATCACTGATCGGCAACTGCCGGACAAGGCCATCGACCTGATCGACGAGGCCGCCAGCCGTATCCGCATGGAAATCGACTCCAAACCGGAAGTGCTCGATCGTCTGGAGCGGCGCCTGATTCAGCTGAAGGTGGAATCCCAGGCACTGAAGAAAGAAAGTGACGACGCAGCGAAGAAACGCCTGGAAAAGCTCCAGGAAGAAATCGAGCGTCACGAGCGTGAGTATTCCGATCTGGAAGAAATCTGGAACTCGGAAAAAGCCGAGGTGCAGGGTTCTGCGCAGATTCAGCAGAAGATCGAGCAATCGCGTCAGGAGCTGGAAGCTGCGCGCCGCAAAGGCGACCTGAATCGCATGGCCGAGTTGCAGTACGGGGTGATCCCGGATCTGGAGCGCAGCCTGCAGATGGTCGACCAGCACGGCAAGAGCGAAAACCAGTTGCTGCGCAGCAAGGTGACCGAGGAAGAGATTGCCGAAGTCGTGTCGAAGTGGACCGGTATCCCGGTGTCGAAAATGCTTGAAGGCGAGCGCGACAAGCTGATGAAGATGGAAAGCCTGTTGCACAAGCGGGTGATCGGTCAGGAAGAAGCGGTCGTGGCCGTGGCCAACGCCGTGCGGCGTTCTCGCGCCGGGTTGTCCGACCCGAATCGTCCGAGCGGCTCGTTCATGTTCCTCGGCCCGACCGGTGTCGGTAAAACCGAGCTGTGCAAGGCCTTGGCCGAGTTCCTCTTCGATACCGAAGAGGCGATGGTACGGATCGACATGTCCGAGTTCATGGAGAAACATTCCGTGGCTCGTCTGATCGGCGCGCCACCAGGCTACGTCGGTTATGAAGAGGGCGGTTATCTGACCGAAGCGGTGCGTCGCAAGCCGTACTCGGTGATCCTCATGGACGAAGTCGAGAAGGCCCATCCGGATGTGTTCAACATCCTTCTGCAAGTGCTTGAGGATGGCCGGCTGACCGACAGTCACGGGCGTACGGTGGACTTCCGCAACACGGTGATCGTGATGACGTCCAACCTGGGATCGATGCAGATCCAGGAACTGGTCGGTGATCGTGAGGCGCAGCGCGCTGCGGTGATGGACGCGCTGACGTCGCACTTCCGTCCGGAGTTCATCAACCGGGTCGACGAGGTGGTGATCTTCGAGCCGCTGGCGCGGGATCAGATCGCCGGGATTACCGAGATCCAGTTGGGTCGTCTGCGCAGTCGTCTGGCCGAGCGCGAGCTGAAGCTGGAGCTGAGCCCGGAAGCGATGGACAAGCTGATCGCGGTCGGTTACGACCCGGTGTATGGCGCACGTCCTCTGAAACGGGCGATCCAGCGCTGGATCGAAAACCCGCTGGCGCAGTTGATCCTGTCGGGTCATTTCATGCCTGGCGACACCGCCACCGGCAAGGTCGAGAACGACGAAATCGTTTTCGGCTAAGCCTTGGCGGCAATGAAACCGGGAAGGCCTCGCAATGCGAGGCCTTTTTTTCGCCAGGCTGTTGAACTCAAAGGAAAAGGCTTGTAAAGTGCGCCCCGCAGTCAGTCACCGGCAGCGTTTCAACCCACTGGGTTGGAATCTGAAATAAGTTGCAAATCATTAACTTGAAAGCAATTTAGGGGGTTGACAGAGGTGTTCTAGGTTGTAGAATAGCGCGCCTCAGACACACGAACGCAGCGATGCGAACGGGTGGCGAGATGCAACAAAGCTTCACCGTTGTAAATTGAAATATGTAGTTCCGTGATAGCTCAGTCGGTAGAGCAAATGACTGTTAATCATTGGGTCCCAGGTTCGAGTCCTGGTCACGGAGCCAATTTCAAACCGGGGTATAGCGCAGTCCGGTAGCGCGCCTGCTTTGGGAGCAGGATGTCAGGAGTTCGAATCCCCTTACCCCGACCATATTTGGGTCGTTAGCTCAGTTGGTAGAGCAGTTGGCTTTTAACCAATTGGTCGTAGGTTCGAATCCCACACGACCCACCATTTTTGAAACCAGTTTGCGCTGGGATCGAATCTTAAGATCAGAGGCCAAAAGCGCTGATCGAAGAAGGCGATCTTTGAAAGGTCGCCTTTTTTTTACCGGGGTATAGCGCAGTCCGGTAGCGCGCCTGCTTTGGGAGCAGGATGTCAGGAGTTCGAATCCCCTTACCCCGACCATATTGAAAATCCTCGTATCGAAAGATACGGGGATTTTTTTTGCCTGCCGAAAGCGGAATCGCTTCAAGTCGTCATACAACCTGCCGATAGCCCGCTAACACGAGGGGACTGCCAACGCTTCGCCCCTTGAACCTGGCCATTACAAGAATAAGGGCGTTCGTCATGTTGCTTCGTCAGTTGAATATTGCTCCCCGGGCTGCCCTGGGATTTGCCCTGATCGCGGTGTTGGTGGCCTTGCTCGGCGTGTTTGCGCTAGGGCAGATGTCGAGCATCCGCGACAGTGAGGTGGCGGTGGAGAACCGCTGGTTGCCGAGCATCCGTGGCGGCGACGAGATCCGTGAACTGATGCTGCGCATCCGCACTATCTCCCTGCGCATGGCGCTCGATCAGGATCCGGCCAACATCGCCACCTATCGCGGCCAGATGGACACCCGCGACAAGGAGCTGAGCGAGAAGATCGCCGCCTACGACAAACTGGTCGACACTGCCGAAGGCCAGCAGCTGTACGACCAGTTCAAGAAAACCTTCGCTGCGTACCGCACTGGCATTGCCCAGTCATTCACCCTCGCCGAGCAGGGCAAGCGTGACGAGCTGACCAAATTGCTGTTGGTCGATATGAAGACTGTGGTCGACGGCTCCGGCAAGCAACTCAACGATCTCGCCGATCTGTTCGCCCGCCAGGTCGCTGCCGAAAGCGAGAAGTCCGCCGCGCATTATGAAACCTCGCGCACCATCGTTACTCTTTTCATTGCCTTGGCAGCGCTGGCTACGGTGGCGCTGGCGATGTTGCTCACGCGCAGTATCGTGCGCCCCCTGAGCAGCGCTGTGGAGGCCGCTGAAAGTGTCGCCAAGGGCGATCTGACCCGACCGATCGAAACCCATGGCAATGACGAAGTCAGCCGCTTGCTCAAGGCCTTGGCGACGATGCAACAGAACCTGCGCGAGACCCTGCAAGGTATCAGCGGCTCAGCCACACAACTGGCCACTGCCGCTGACGAACTGAGCGCCGTCACCGTCGACAGCACCCAAGGCCTGCAAGAGCAGAACAACGAAATCGAGCAAGCCGCCACTGCGGTCAACCAGATGACCGCTGCGGTGGAGGAGGTCGCGCGCAACGCGGTGTCGACCTCCGATGCCACGCGCCAGTCCAGTCAGTCGGCGCAATTGGGCCAGGAGCGCGTCAGCGAAACCGCCAGCGCGATCAATGCGCTGGCCAGCGATGTGCAGAACACCGGTGAACTGGTGCAGTCGCTGGCCAATCAGTCGCAGGACATCGGCAAGGTTCTGGACGTGATTCGCGCCATCGCCGAGCAGACCAATCTGCTGGCGCTCAATGCTGCCATTGAAGCGGCACGTGCGGGTGAAAGCGGTCGCGGTTTTGCGGTAGTGGCCGATGAGGTACGCGCGCTGGCGTATCGCACCCAGCAATCGACGCAGGAAATCGAGCAGATGGTGCAAGGCATGCGCAGCGGTTCGAGCCAGGCGCTGGAGTCAATGCAGGCCAGCGCATCTCGTGCGGCGAGCACTTTGGTTCTGGCCGAGCGGGCGGGCGAGGCGCTGGTGACGATTACGGCGTCGGTGCACGAGATTCACGAGCGCAACCTGGTGATCGCCAGCGCTGCCGAGGAGCAGGCGCAGGTGGCGCGGGAAGTGGATCGAAATCTGGTGAATATCCGCGACCTGTCGGTGCGTTCCGCTGCCGGGGCCGATCAGACCAGTGCCTCGAGCCACGAGCTGTCGCAACTGGCCAATGCCCTGCAGGGCATGGTGCGACGCTTCCAGCTGTGATCGACAGTCAATAAAAAGCCCCGCGCGATGCGGGGTTTGGAATAAAGATCAAAGGTGGGAGCGAGCCTGCTCGCGAATGCGCCGGATCTTCGAGCAGCACGAAAACCTGTGGGAGCCGGGCTTGCCCGCGATAGCGGTGGGTCAGGCAACAGAAATATCAACTGATCCGGCGCCATCGCTGGCAAGCCAGCTCCCACAGATGTTGGCCTTAGTGCAGTTTCAGACGCGGTTCGGTGCCGCGGCCAATCTTGCTGCCCAACATCAGCATCGCCGTGCGAAACGGCCCGTACAGCGCCATCTGGTGCATGCGGTACAGCGACACATAGAACATCCGCGCCAGCCAGCCTTCGAGCATCACGCTGCCGGTCAGGTTGCCCATCAAGTTACCCACAGCAGAAAAACGCGACAGCGAGATCAGCGAGCCGTAGTCGGTGTATTTGTACTCCGGCAGGGTCTTGCCTTCGATGCGCAGTTTCAGCGACTTGGCCAGCAACGAGGCTTGTTGATGCGCCGCTTGTGCCCGTGGCGGCACGTTGCGATCGGTGCCCGGTTGCGGGCAGGCCGCGCAGTCACCGAAGGCAAAGATGTTTTCGTCGCGAGTGGTTTGCAGAGTCGGCAGCACTTGCAGCTGATTGATGCGGTTGGTTTCCAGACCGTCGATGTCCTTGAGGAAACCCGGTGCGCGGATGCCGGCAGCCCAGACTTTCAGGCTGGCCTTGATCTCGTTGCCATCGGCGGTGATCAGGCTGTCGGCAGTCACTTCGCTGACTGCTGCGTTGGTCATCACATTGACCCCGAGCTTCTCCAGGGTCTTGTGCACCGGCCCGCTGATGCGCTCCGGCAGGGCAGGCAGCACCCGTGGGCCGGCTTCGATCAGCGTGATGTGCATGTTTTCCGGTTTGATCCGGTCCAGGCCATAAGCCGCCAGTTCATGCGCCGCGTTGTGCAATTCTGCCGCCAACTCAACGCCTGTAGCGCCAGCGCCGACGATGGCCACGCTGATCTGCTCGACCACATCGGTCTGACCGGCGTGGGCGCGCAGATAATGATTGAGCAATTGCTGATGGAAGCGCTCGGCCTGTTTGCGCGTATCGAGGAACAGGCAATGCTGCGCCGCGCCCTGGGTGCCGAAATCGTTGGTGGTGCTGCCGACGCTGATCACCAGCGAGTCATAAGCCACTTCACGCGCCGGCACCAGCTCGACGCCGTTTTCGTCGTATGTTGCGGCCAACTGGATTTTTTTCTGCGCGCGATCAAGTCCGCTCATGCGCCCGAGCTGGAACTCGAAGTGGTTCCATTTCGCCTGGGCAACATAGTTGAGTTCGTCTTCAGAAGAGTTCAGGGAGCCGGCGGCCACTTCGTGCAGCAGCGGTTTCCAGATGTGGGTCAGGTTCGCGTCGACCAGCATCACGCTGGCCGTGCCGCGCTTGCCCAGGGTCTTACCCAGACGGGTAGCCAACTCCAGACCGCCGGCGCCGCCGCCGACAATGACAATACGATGGGACATAGGGATAACTCGCAAGGTTTTTAAAGGAAATCTTTGTCGTCACCCAAGCGAGCGCGATGCAGCTCATAGCGTCAGGTAACTGATAAATCGGCTCAACAGGCCCAGACCAATGGTCACTGCCAGCACCAGCACCAGGAGCATCCACGGCCGGAAAGGCCGGCGCTCGACACGGTGTTGCGACAGTTGCAGGTACTCTTCGACATGCTTTTGGTCTTCGGGGTTCAGGCGGCTGGTCATATTTGCCTCGTCAGGTAGACGTTACTGAATGAGCACAGGCTACAGCGGTTTCAGCCCGGGTTGAAGGCAGCGTAGCCGCTGTCCGGAACCGGTTCGACGCACACGCTATCGTCGAGGCGAATGATGCCGCTTTGTAACACCCGGGCGGTGATCCCGCCATGCCCGCGCACGGCCTGGAAAGTGCCCGGGCCAAGATTGTTCTGCAAGCGTGCGCAGGGCTGACACCAGCCAGTGGTTTCGAGTATCGCTTGCCCGATGCGAAAGCGCCGCCCCTTCAGGCTAAACAAATTGATTCCGCTTATAACGAGATTGCGCCGCAGATCTTCAGGCCGGATCGGCTGGTCATCGGGACGGCCTATCAATGCGTTGATTACCGCCAGGTGCTCCCACTGAATCAGCGTCACCTGTCGCGCATTGCGAATGCCCGGGCGGGCGTGGTCGCCGGTGAGCCCGGCTTCCAGCCGCGCCTCGACCGCGTCGAGCTCAAGCATCGGCCCACGGGATTCTGGACGCACGCCGATCCAGCGCACACGACCGGTTTGCGGAACCTCGGCGATCAGTTGCTGCAGCGGCGTCACAGGCTGATGCCCACGTCGAACACAATGCTGCGGCCGAGGTTGCTGCGAAGAAAGTCCGGTGCGTCGGGATGGGCGAACAGCACGCGGGCGAACGTCGGGCCGACCAGCGACAGCGAGCGCCAGCCCTGACGCAGATATTCGGTCGGTGGCGGGAAATGACTGTTGAGATCCAGCACTTCGCGCTTGAGGCTGGCGAAGGCGATGATATCCAGCTCACCCAGATCCATGCCGCGCTCCTTGTAGTTGTGCGCCTTCTTGCGCAGGGTCGGCGCCAGACGCAGGAGAAATTCATTGGCCGGGATGCGTTTGGGCTTGGCTTCGCGGCGCACCAATTGGCTCAGGGAAAACGCGCTGCGCCGACGCTGCAATTCGTCGCGCCACTCGTCATTGAGACGGCGGCCTTCATCGAGGACGAAAAAAACTTCGAAATTGGCATCGCGGAACAACACGTCCGGCGGTTCACCCGCAGGGGCGAACTCATCGGCGCGGTAGGGGATGTTCAAGCCTTGCAGCAGGCGCTGGCAGACCCAACGCTCACGCTCCCATTTGCGGGCATTGGACAGGAACGCATTGGCTTGCTCGGCCGCGATGGTCAGCAGGCGTAAATAATCTGAATCATCCATAAGCCCAAGCTTAGCGTCCAAATGCGACAAGCAGAAAGCTTTGCATCGGCTGGTGCACATACATCGGCGGTGTAGACTGCGACAAAGCGGTAAGCCCATGGAGAAGGTGAGGGAATCATGATCGGTGCCGAACTGCTGTCCTCGGCAAGCCTGACGCTCGGCTGGCTGATTTATCTGCCGGTGCTGCTCTGGGCGATCATGCGTGCGCCATGGGTCGAGCTGTTCAGCGACAGTCGCCGGCAGCACTTGCTGTTCGGCACGGTGTTCGCGCTGTTTCTGCTGTGGCTGGTGCGCAGAGATTTCGATACCGGCGTGTCCTATCACTTCATCGGCATGACGGCGGTCACGTTGCTGCTCGATTGGCCGCTGGCGGTCGTCGGCGGGCTGGTTGCGCAGATTGGCCTGGTGCTTTTGGGGCGTCAGGATCTGGCTGCGGTGGGCGTCAATGGCGCGTTGCTGATTCTGCTGCCAGTGCTGATCACCGAATGCGTGGCGATTCTGGTCGAGCGTGCGCAGCCACGAAATCCGTTCGTTTACATTTTCTGTTCCGGTTTCTTCGCCGCTGCGTTGTCCGGCCTGTTGTGCCTGATCCTCAGCCTGACGCTGCTGTGGTACGACGGCCTCTTCGCCATGCCGGAATGGCTGGAAGATTTCGTCGGCTATCTGTGGTTGCTGCTGTTTCCCGAGGCCTTTATCAACGGCATGGTTGTCAGCGCGTTGGTGGTGTTTTGCCCGGAATGGCTGGAGACCTTCAACCGCACCCGTTACCTTTCGGCGCCGTGGAAGGACGACGATCCGAAGTCTTGATCCACTCCGAACCGCCATCCTCGCGGGCATTACGCAACCTGATCAGCGATCAATGACGCGGATCGAAATCGCCGGAAAACAATTCGTCTTCGGCATCCGGTGCGACCGGAATCTTGTGCTCCTCCGACGCCCAGGCGCCGAGGTCGATCAGTTTGCAGCGGTCGGAGCAGAACGGACGGAATTTGTTTGCCGGGGTGAATTCGACAGGGGCGCCGCAGGTCGGGCATTCAACGGTTGGAATCTGGCTCATGCTTGGCCTCCAGATAAAGTCAGATAAAAGTGATGCAGACGCTCGACCTCGCTGTGCAGCCAGGCGAGATTGCGGTCATTGACGATAACGTCGTCGGCACGGCTCACGCGGTCTTCACGGCTCGATTGCGCCTTGAGGATCGCCTGCACCTGCGCTTCGCTGGTCTGGTCACGCTGCAAGGTGCGTTCGATCTGCAGTTGTTGCGGCGCATCGATGACCAGAATGCGCTGAGTCATCGCGTATTGCCCGGACTCGATCAGCAGCGGTGAAACCAGAATCGCGTAAGGCGATTTTGCCTGCGCCAGGTGATGAGCGATTTCCTCGCCGATCAACGGATGCAACAGCGCTTCGAGCCAACGTCGCTGTTCCGGGTCTTCAAAAATCAGTTTGCGCAGGGCGGCACGGTTCAGCGTGCCATCGGCCTGCAATACGCCAGAACCGAAGTGCTCGGCGATTTTCGCCAGCGCCGGACGCCCCGGTTCGACTACCCAGCGCGCCGCATGATCGGCATCCACCACATGCACACCGAGATCGATGAAGTGCTGCGCCGCTGCACTCTTGCCGCTGCCGATGCCGCCGGTCAGGCCGAGGATCCAGGGTTTTTCCACAGGGTTATTCATTTCAAACCGACAGACTGCCAATATAAGTCGGTTATTTGACCACCCCAGAGCAAGGCAATCCAGCCGGCAATTGCCAGAAAGGGTCCGAAGGGGATCGGCGTCGAGGTTGCATGGGCGCGCAGACGCAGCATGACGACGCCCAAAATCGCCCCAACCAACGATGACAACAAAATCGTCAACGGCAGAATCTGCCAGCCACCCCACGCGCCGAGCAAGGCCAGCAGTTTGAAGTCGCCATGACCAATGCCGTCCTTGCCGGTGAGCAGTTTGAACAGCCAGAACACCGACCACAGCGCCAGATAACCCGCGACCGCGCCCCACAACGCATCGGGCAACGCCACGAACACGCCGAAGCTGTTGACGATCAGCCCCAGCCACAGCAGCGGCAGCACCAGTACATCGGGCAGCAGCTGATGTTCGCAGTCGATCAGACTCATCGCCAGCAAGCCCCACGTCAGCAAGATCAGCAACCCCGCCGGCCAGCCGAAGCCCAGATGCCAGGCGATGAACGCAGAAAGCAGGCCGCAGGCGAGTTCAGTCAGCGGGTAACGTTTGCTGATCGGCGCCGCACAGGCCGAGCAGCGCCCGCGCAGGTACAGATAACTGAGCAGCGGAATGTTTTCCCACGGGCGGATCCGGTGTCCGCAATGGGGGCACGCGGAGTGCGGCAGCATCAGGTTGTAGGTCGGCACCGGCGTTTCAGTGGGCAGGCCGAGCACATCATGGGCTTGCTGGCGCCAGTCGCGCTCGAGCATTTTCGGCAGGCGCCAGACCACAACATTGAGGAAGCTGCCGACCACCAGCCCGAGCAGCAGCGCGCTGACCACAAAGACCAGCGGATACACGGCAAACAGTTCTTCTATAGGCATGTCAGATCGCTGAGCCGAGTTGGAAGATCGGCAGGTACATGGCCACCACCAGTCCACCGACGATGACCCCCAGCACCACCATGATGAACGGCTCCATCAGGCTGGTGAGGTTGTCGACCATGTTATCGACTTCCGCCTCATAAAAACCGGCGACCTTGTCGAGCATGTCATCCAGCGCGCCCGATTCCTCGCCGATGGCGGTCATCTGCACCGCCATGTTCGGAAACACACCGGTGCTGCGCATCGAAAAATTCAGCTGCATGCCGGTCGAGACGTCTTGCCGCACGCGCAGCACCGCGCGCTTGAACACCACGTTGCCGGTGGCACCGGCGACCGAATCCAGCGCCTCCACCAACGGCACTCCGGCGGCGAAAGTGGTCGACAGGGTGCGGGCAAAACGTGCGACGGCGGACTTGTACATCAAGGTCCCCACCAGCGGCAGCTTCAGCAGCCAGGCATCGCGCCGGTCGCGCAGCGCTTGTGAAGTTTTCAATGCGTGGCGAAGGCCGAAAAAGGCTGCCACCAGGGCAAAAAGAATCGCCCACCACCACTGCTGCATGAACTCCGACAGGCTGATGATCATCAGGGTGAAGCCCGGTAACTCGGCGCCGAAGCCGGAAAACACCGACTGGAACTGCGGCACCACTTTGACCAGCAGAATGCCGGTCACCACCGCCGCCACCAGCACCACGGCGGTGGGGTAAGTCATGGCTTTTTTGATCTTGGCCTTGAGCGCTTCGCTTTTTTCCTTATAAGTCGCGACCCGTTCGAGCAAGGTGTCGAGGGCGCCGGACTGTTCGCCGGCGTCGACCAGATTGCAGTACAACTCGTCGAAGTATTGCGGTTTCTTGCGCAGGGCGGTGGCGAAGCTGTTACCGGCGGCAACTTCCTGTTTGACCTCATCGACCAGTTTGCGCATGGCCGGGTTTTCGAAGCCTTCGCCGATGATGTCGAAGGACTGCAACAGCGGTACACCGGCCTTCATCATCGTTGCCATCTGCCGGGTGAACAGGGCGATGTCCTGCGGTTTGATACGTTTGCCCAAGCTCAGCAGGGAAGCGGATTTCTTGCGCACCTTGCCCGGGTTGATCCCTTGTTTGCGCAGCTGCGCCTTGATCAGTGCGGGGTTCTGCCCGCTCAACTCGCCCGTGACCTTGCTGCCTTTGCGGTCCGTGCCTTCCCAGGCGTAAACGCTGACTTTCGCTGCCTTGACCGCCATGTTCAATCCTTGGTGACCCGGTTGATTTCCTCAAGGCTGGTGATGCCTTGCATGGCCTTGTGCAGCCCGGAAGTGCGCAGATCGGCGAAGCCGTCGCGACGCATCTGGATGTCGATTTCCAGCGAATTGCCTTCGGCCATGATCAGCCGTTGCAGGTCCGGTGTGTTCTTCACCACTTCATAAATCCCCACGCGTCCTTTGTAACCGCCATTGCAATGATCGCAACCGACCGGCTCGTAGATCGTGAAATGACCGATGCGTTCCTCGGAAAAGCCTTCCTTGAGCAAGGTTTCGTGCGGGATCTCCAGCGGCCGCTTGCAGTGTGCGCACAATTTGCGCGCCAGGCGCTGGGCGATGATCAGGCTGACCGAGGTGGCAATGTTGAAACCGGGAATGCCCATGTTGTGCAGGCGCGTGAGGGTTTCCGCCGCGCTGTTGGTATGCAGGGTCGACAGCACCAGGTGGCCGGTCTGCGCAGCCTTGATCGCGATCTCGGCGGTTTCCAGGTCGCGGATCTCACCGACCATGATCACGTCCGGGTCCTGACGCAGAAACGAACGCAGCGCCTGGGCAAAGTCCAGCCCCTGGCGGGGATTGACGTTGACCTGGTTGATGCCTTCCATGTTGATTTCCACCGGATCTTCGGCGGTGGAAATGTTGATGTCGACGGTGTTGAGAATGTTCAGCCCGGTGTACAGCGACACGGTTTTACCGGAGCCGGTGGGGCCGGTGACCAGAATCATTCCTTGCGGCTGTTTCAGCGCGGCGAGGTACAAGGCCTTTTGTTCTACCTCGTAACCCAAGGCGTCGATGCCCATTTGCGCACTGGACGGGTCGAGAATCCGGATCACCACTTTTTCGCCCCACAGGGTCGGCAGGGTGTTGACGCGGAAATCGATGGATTTGCTTTTCGACAGGCGCATCTTGATCCGCCCGTCCTGCGGTTTGCGCCGTTCGGAAATATCCAGACTAGCCATCACCTTCAGGCGAGCGGCAATGCGCCCGGCCAACTGGATCGGCGGCTTGGCCACCTCGCGCAGCATGCCGTCGGTGCGCATGCGCACCCGATAGTTTTTTTCGTAGGGTTCGAAATGCAGGTCGGAGGAGCCGCTCTTGATCGCATCGAGCAGCATCTTGTGCACGAAACGCACGACCGGGGCGTCGTCGGCATCGAGGCCGCCGATCACGTCCTGTTTGCTGTCATCGATGGACTCGACGTCGAGCCCGTCGAGATCGACATCGGCCATGTCTTCCAGACCCGAGGCGTGGCTGTCGAAGAACTTGTCGATGGCGTCGCTGAGCTTGTCGTCCTCGACCAGAATCGCTTCGGTGCTCAGGCCGGTGCTGAACTGGATGTCGCTGATCGCCTGCTGATTGCTCGGGTCGGATAGGCCTACGAACAGTTTGTTGCCGCGCCGCCACAGGGGCAGGGCGCAATGCTGGCGAACCAGTTTTTCGCTGACCAGCCCCTTGGGCTGGGTCTCCTTGTCGAGGCAGTTGAGATCGAGCAGGGCCATGCCGAAGTGTTCCGAAGCGATCTCGGCGATCTGTCGACTGTTGACCAGTTTGTTGTGCACCAGATAATTCACCAGCGACACGCGATTGCGCTGGGCCTGTGCCCAGGATTGCCGGGCGCTTGTTTCCGTTAGCAACTCGGCCTGGACCAATTGCTTGGCCAGACCGCTCAGAGCGATGTCATTCATGGGGATTCCGCACACTTGCCGTTCATGACTTATAGCCTAGTCAAGTCGCAGCGCCAAACACGGCCGGTGCAGGTGACAAAAAGTGTCAGATAGTGCGGTTGCGGGTTGTAGGAAACGGCGCAGGAAATTGCGCGCGCCCAGCAGGCGGGGTCTGAAAGGCGTTGGCATGGGCTGTGCTGAGCCTTGTTCAGATCATGAGATTTCGACTCATGCATGGAGCGTGTCTATGAAAAAACAACAAGGTTTCACATTGATCGAGCTGCTGATCGTCGTGGCGATCATCGGCATTCTGGCGACTATCGCCTTGCCTCAGTATTCGAAGTATCAAGCGCGGTCGAAGGTGACGGCGGGGCTGGCGGAGATTAGTGCATTGAAAGTGCCGTTCGAGGACACGATCAATCAAGGCACAGCTCCAACTCTGGCCAACGTTGCTAATGGTGCGACTACTACTTCCAACTGTACGTTGGCAGTTACCGGTACAGCCGCGACTGGCGAAGGAACGCTTACCTGCACCCTGCTCAATGCACCAGGTCCGGTGTTAGGTAAAACCATTACGCTTTCTCGTTCCGGGGCGGCTACGGGGAATACCTCCGGTGTTTGGACGTGTGCGACGACGGTCAACGCTGATTATTCTCCGCGCGGTTGCACGGCCAGCGGTACGTAATCACAAAGGTGAATAACCAGAATGCCCCGCATTGCGGGGTATTTTTGTATCTGCGATCGCTTCACAAAAGCTCCAATAATTTCAGCAGCTTATGAACTTTCCAAAAAACCGCAACTTGCATGCGAAATTGCGTTGAGTCATGCATTTTGCATGAAAATGAAAATTAGCGTTTTTCATAACATGTTGTTTTTAAACGGTTTTATGCGGACGAAAAAGTTGGCACAGCGTTCGCAATAACTCCGGTAACCCTGCTGACAAGCGTTACAGCAGACTTCCAGTAAAAACAGGAGTTACTCGTATGAAGAAGTTCGCTATCACTGCCGCTGCTACCGCTCTGACCCTGACCATGGCTGGTGGCGCTTTCGCCCAGTCCGCTCAGGCTACCCAAGCGCCAATGGTTCTGGCTGCTGGTGAAGTTACCAAGGCTAAAGAAGCTACTTCCGACACCTGGATCACCACCAAAGTGAAAAGCGATCTGGTTACCGAAAAAGGTATTCCAGGCACCGACATCAAAGTCGAAACCAACAAAGGCGTAGTTTCCCTGTCTTCTGACGTAGCTGTTACCGAAGCTCAGAAAACCACCGCTGTGAACATCACCAAGAAAATCAAAGGCGTTAAAGCGGTATCCGCTGACGGCCTGAAAGCCGAGTAAGGCAAGACTTCTCGCCTGAACCGGGAGAAGACGCGACAGACGGGCCGAGTAATACGTCTGCCGCAACTTTAGAGTTCATGCGAACGGTGACACGGATGTGACCATTACAGGCCCCGGCACTTGTGTCGGGGCCTGTTCTATTTCAGGGTTCACACAAAACAAATGTCGGAGTGAGCCTGCTCGCGATGGCGGTCTGTCAGTTGATTCATTGTTGACTGACAGACCGCCATCGCGAGCAGGCTCACTCCTACAGAGGGACGATATGTTGATCAGTTACCGCGTTTGCTGTTGATCTGCCGCAGGCGATTGCCTTCGAAGCGCAGATATTGGTACATGCCATTGTTCGGGCCGTAGGTCCATTCCTCGACCTGAAACTCCTCGCGGCGATTGGCACTGCGCTTGTAGCCAAGCACGTCACGGCTCACCGGCTCGCCACATTTTTGCAGCACCTCGCTGGCGCGGTCGCCAAGGCTGATCAACTGGCTGCCGCAGCGCAAGGTATCCGAGGCCGACGCGTGGCCAGCAGCGCACGTCAGCGCGAGCACGGCCAGCCAGTTACGCACGGTCATTCGGCATCCAGGTGCATTTGCGTGACCACGCGGCCATCGCTTTCGGCCTCGCCAAGGTTGGCATCGATGAAGTACACCCGGTCATCCTCAAGCTTGCCCTTGTCGACCAGATAATCCTTGATGGTGCTGGCGCGATCCTGGCCCAACTGGCGCAACAGCACATCGCTGCCGCTCCAGAACGCGATCACGCCCTGGCGCATTTTCGCCGTGCGTTCTTCCTTGCCCAGATCTTTCCATTCTGCCGGTGGCTGGGTTTTCAGGCGAGTGCGGTAGATGCCTTCGAGCAACGCGCCTTTCTCGCTCTCGGGCACTTGCAGCAGCGAGGCCTGGGCCGGGACTTTATCGCCACGGCGCTGGAGCATCTTGTAGTAGTTGTACTGATATTCGCGTTCCAGACGTTGCTCGGCCAGCAGTGGTCCATCGCTGCTCTTCGCGGCAGTGCCTTCGATTTCCAGGCGCAGCGCCGGACGTTCCTTGAGCGCTTGCGAGAGTTTTACCAGCGCCGCTTCGGCGTCTTTGTTCAAGTCGCTGGAACCCGGCGCGAAGGACACCGTGCCAAGGTCTTCGGAGCCACCGCCACTAACCAGCCCGCCGATCATTTTGAATGGCGCGGCGGCCGCTTTGACGATCAGGTTGCGCAGGGTTTGCCAAACGATCGGCATCACGCTGAACTGCGGATTGTTCAAGTCGCCGGTGACCGGCAATTCGATGGAGATCTTGCCGTCGACATCCTTGAGCAGGGCGATCGCCAGCTTCAGCGGCAGGCTGACTGCATCGGGGCTGTCGACTTTCTCGCCCAGTTGCAGTTGCTCGACGACGACTTTGTTCTCGGCTTTCAATTGTCCTTTGATGATCAGGTAGTGCAGGTCAAGGTTGAGCCGGCCCTTGCGGATGCGGTATCCGGCGAATTTGCCGGAGTAGGGCGTCAGGGTCGTCAGTTCGACGCGTTTGAAACTGGTGGCGATGTCGAGGCTGGCCATCGGGTCGAACGGATTGACCGCGCCCTTGATGGTCACCGGCGCATAACGGTCGACTTTGCCTTTGATATCGACGCTGGCCGGCTTCGCCTGACGACTGTCGATGGTGCCGATCTGGCCGTTGAGCTGTTGCACGGCGGTGGCGAAGTTGGGTGTCAGACTGAAGTCGGCGAAGTTGGCCGAACCATCGTTGATCGCAATCGCGCCGATGTGAATGCCCAGCGGTTTGTCCTTGCCCGCCGGTTTGGCTGCGGTGCTTTTTGCACCGCTGTCGGCCGGTTGCGGGATCAGCAGGTCGTCGACGTTGGTAGTGCGATCGTCGTTGATCATGAAGCGCACATACGGCTGCAACAGGTTGACCTTGTCGATCGACAGGCTGTCGCCGTGCTGATAGTTGATGCCGTCGATCACGACTTGCTGCCATTTGAGGAAGTCGCGGGTCTTCAGCGTATCGAGGGTGTGCAGTTGATCGATCTGCGCGCGGCCGGTGACGCTGAGCGCCAGTGGCTCAGTGCTCTTCAGGTTGACCTTGAGGTCGCTGCCGAGCATGCCGCTGCGCAGTTCCAGACGAATGAACGGGTTGATGTAGGACTGCGCGACACGCAGGTCGATGTCCTGGGTTCTGACGTTGAGCTGTGCGTTGACCGGGGCCAGGTTGACCGTACCGTCGGCGCTGATCTTGCCTTGCTTGCCCAGGCCGCTGTCGAGCTTGAGCTTGAAAGGCGAGCCGTTGAGGCTGTCGAAATCCTGCAGATCGACGTTCAGCGGAGTGATATCCAGCGCCACCGCCGGTTGCGCCGAGCGGTCGGCGAGATGGACCGTGTAGTTGCGCAGCTGCACATCCTTGACCAGCACCTGCCATGGCTTGCTCGGTGCGGTTGGCTCAGGTTTCGGCGAGTCGGCGGCAGCCGGTGCATCGACCGGTTCGGCAGCGGCTTTGGCCGCTGGTTTCGACGGTTGGCTGGCGAACAGTTTCTGCCAGTCCAACTGGCCGTCGGCTTCCAGCGCCGCCCAGGTTTCCAGCTTGTTGCTGCGGACCTTGCCGACCACCACTTGCTGCTTGGCCAGGTCCAGCGAGGTTTCGCTGACGTCGAGGCGTTCGAGCCTGGCCAGCGGACGTCCGTCTGGAGCCTTGATGGCGAACGGCGCAATGCTCACCGCGACGTTGTTGAGCAACAGTTCGGTCTGTTTCGACAGGTTGAGTTTGTAGTCTGTGCTGAGGCTGACAACGCCGTTTTCCAGCACCAGCGGCACTGCGTCGCGCACGTAAGGCCAGAAGGATTTCATCTGGCCATCGGTGACTTTCAGGGTGCCTTCGGAGGTAAAGGGAATCAGGCTGAAATTGCCGGTCCAGTCGATCCGCCCGCCAGCGGGGCCGATCGCGACAAGGGTCATGTCGGCGCTGTCCTCGGGCAGGGTGCTGAGGTTTTTCAGCTCGAAACTGAGATCGTCGTAAAGAAATTCGATTGGCTCGCTAGGGCGTACATCCTCGAAATGCACCACGCCGCCAGCCAGTTTGATGTTGTCGATGCGCAGCGGGAATGGCTTGGCGTCGGGATCGGCGGGTGTCGGCTCGCTCGGCGGCACGTTGAACAGGCCAAGCAGGTTGAGCTTGCCGTCCTTGGCGAAGAGGATTTCGCTTTTGGGTTTGTCCAATTCGATGTCGGACAGATGCAGCGCTTTGGTCCACAGGCTGTCGATTTGCAAGTTGGCATAGAGGCGATCGAAGCCGACCTGCTCCTTGCCCGGCTCGCCGATGACCAGGCCCCACAGGGTGACCTCAAGGCTGAAGGGGTTCAGTTCGATGCGCTGCAGATGCGCCGGCACCGTCGCGTAGTTGGCCAGTTGCTGGTTGGCCACGCGCAAGGCAATGCCCGGCAGGATCAGAAACCCCAGCAGGCTGTAGAGGGCCAGGGCTGTCAGCAGTGCGCCAATCGCGCGAATCAATCCTTTGGGCATGTGCGGCTTCATCTGTCTGAATCGGAGTGCCTTGGAGTATGGCACGCGATTCTGGTTCCGAAGTGCTTGATGTGGGACAGGATTGTTCAGAAATTTCTGTAGGAACAGATCTCCCTTGTGGGAGCGAGCCTGCTCGCGAATGCGGTGGTTCAGTGAAAAACAAGTCGACTGACACTGCGCTTTCGCGAGCAGGCTCGCTCCCACAGGGGAATGTAATCGCTCATGCCGGAGGGATCACAGCTGCAAGATCAGCGTCTTCAACGGTGGCTGCTGGTCCAGCGAAGGGAAGTCGGCGCCCGGGGGCATCACGCTCCATTCGCGTACCGGGCGGCCGGCTTTTTCGGCGCAGCGCAGCACTTGTTCGCGCCAGTCGTCCATGCTGACTTTCGCCAGGTTGTTGCAGCAGATCAGCACGCCGTCATCGGCGGTGGTCAGCAGCGCGGGTTTGAGCAGGCTCTGATAATCGCGCAGCAGATCGACGGTGCCGAATGCGCTTTTGGCCCAAGCCGGCGGATCGAGCAGGACCAGATCGTATTGGCGCTGTTCGAGGCGCTGATAGCTTGGCAGCTTCTGCCCGCGCCGCTGGCTGATGGGCAGGCCAGCGAGCTGACGGATCGCCGGAAAGTAATCGGACTGAATGAATTGCATCGGCGGCAGCTGCGGGTTGAGCAAACCATTCTCGCGACCGACCGCGAGATTGCCCTCGGCAAAATCGAGGTTGCACACCTCGCGCGCACCGCCCGCCGCTGCACTGAGGCCAACACCACAGGTGTAAGCGAACAGGTTGAGCACGCTTTTGCCTTGCGTGTGGTCCTTGACCCAGCCGCGCGTGTTGCGCAGGTCGAGGAACAGCAGCGGATCCTGCCCGGCATGGCGCCCGCGCACGCGATAGTTCAGGCCCCATTCATGCCCGACCAGATCCGCCAAAGCAGCGTCATTGGCCTTGTAGACGCTGTCCTCACGATCGATCCGCGAGTTGCCACGGGAGCGGTCGTTGTAGACCAGCAGGGTGTCGAAGCCCAGCGTCTGGTTGACCATGGCATGCAGTTGCAGCAGATCGTCACGTTCGAGTGTCTGGTGAAAACTCTGCACCAGCAATTGCGGGCCGTAGCGGTCGATGGTCAGGCCGCCGGCGCCTTCCTGGCTGCCATGGAACAGCCGATAACAATCGGTGCCCTGGCTGTGCAGCACAGCGAGCAGGTCCTGGCGTTGATCGAGGGCGGCGCGCAGCGCCTGATTCAAGGAAGACATGCGGGCGCCTTGCTGAAAAAACGCGAAGCTTAGCAGTCGCGGAGCTACAAGCGGCAAGTTTCTAGCTGCAAGCTAAAAGCGAAACGCCACGCGGACCGCTTTAGCTTGCAGCTTGTAGCTAGAAACTTGCAGCTCTCAAGTATTGAGCCGCTTGTCGACCAGATCCTGCACCACACTTGGATCAGCCAGCGTCGAAGTATCGCCCAGACTGTCGAGCTCATTGCAGGCAATCTTGCGCAAAATCCGCCGCATGATCTTGCCCGAACGGGTCTTTGGCAACGCCGGCGCCCACTGGATCAGGTCCGGTTTGGCGAAGCTGCCGATCTCCTTGCTGACATGTGCCAGCAGGTCTTTCTTCAGCTCTTCGTTGGCCTCGGTGCCGTTCATTGGCGTGACGAATGCGTAGATGCCCTGGCCTTTGACGTCGTGCGGATAACCAACCACGGCGGCCTCGGCGATGCTGTCATGCAGCACCAGCGCGCTTTCCACTTCGGCGGTGCCGATGCGGTGGCCGGAGACGTTGATCACGTCGTCGATGCGTCCGGTGATCCAGTAATCGCCGTCCTCGTCGCGGCGGGCGCCGTCGCCGGTGAAGTAATAGCCGGGGTAGGGTTTGAAGTAGGTGTCGATCATCCGCTGCGGATCGCCGTAGACGCTGCGGATCTGCGCCGGCCAGCTCGATTTGATCGCCAGCACGCCGCTGCCGGCGCCTTTGATTTCCTTGCCGACTTCGTCGAGCAACACCGGTTGCACGCCAAACATTGGTTGCGTCGCGCAGCCCGGTTTGATCCGTTGCGCGCTGACCAGCGGGCTGAGCATGATGCCGCCGGTTTCGGTCTGCCACCAGGTGTCGACGATCGGGCAGCGCTGTTCACCGACGGCATTGAAATACCATTCCCACGCTTCCGGGTTGATCGGCTCACCGACGCTGCCGAGCAATCTGAGGCTGGCGCGCGACGTTTCCTTCAATGGTTCGGCGCCTTCGCGCATCAACGCGCGCAGGGCGGTGGGGGCGGTGTAGAAAATGTTGACCTTGTGCTTGTCGATAACCTGCCAGAAGCGCGAACTGCTCGGGTAGCTCGGCACGCCTTCGAACATCAGTGTGGTCGCACCGTTGGCCAGCGGCCCATAGACGATGTAACTGTGGCCGGTGACCCAGCCGACGTCGGCGGTGCACCAGAACACTTCGCCGTCGCGGTAGTCGAGCACGTACTTGAAGGTCATTGCTGCTTGCAGCAGGTAGCCGCCGGTGGTGTGCAGCACGCCTTTGGGTTTGCCGGTGCTGCCGGATGTGTAGAGGATGAACAGCGGGTCTTCGGCGTCCATCGGTTCCGGCGGGCAATCGTCGTCGACTTCGCGTACGGCCTGGTGATACCAGAGGTCGCGGCCTTCGACCCAGTCGACCTGGCCCTGCGTACGCTCGACCACCACCACGGTGCTGACGTTCGGGCAACTTTGCAGGGCTTTGTCGACGTTGTTTTTCAGTGACACGAAGCGGCCGCCGCGCACGCCTTCATCGGCGGTGATCACGGTACGGCAGTCGGCGTCGAGGATGCGGTCGCGCAGGGAATCCGGGGAAAATCCGCCGAACACTACCGAGTGAATCGCGCCGATTCGCGCGCAGGCGAGCATGGCGTAGGCGGCTTCGGGGATCATCGGCATGTAGATGCACACCCGATCGCCTTTCTTCACGCCACGGCTTTTCAGCACGTTGGCCAGACGGCAGACGTGGTGATGGAGTTTGTTATAAGTGATCTGCGCCGATTCGGCTGGGTCGTCGCCCTCCCAGAGCAGGGCGGTCTGTTCGCCGCGTTGTTCAAGGTGGCGGTCGATGCAGTTGTAGCTGACGTTGAGCTTGCCGCCGGCAAACCAGACCGCTTCACCGGTTTTCAGGTCATAGCGCTGCACGGTCTGCCACGGCGTGCTCCAATCGAGGAAGCGCGTTGCCTGCTCGGCCCAGAAGGCGCTGGGGTGTTCAATCGATTCGCGGTACAGGCGCCGATACTCGTCCTGGCTCAACTGAGCGGCCTGGCGCACGGCATCGGCTTTGGGGAACGTGCTGATATCGAACATGACGGTTCCTTATTCTTGTGGTGCGACACGAATAAAGATGCGCCGAGCGCTGCACAGGTTCAAGTCATGTGCCAAAACAACTGTGGGAGCGAGCCTGCTCGCGAATACGGTGTCTCAGTCAACGAAGGTGTTGAATGAAGAACCGCTTTCGCGAGCAGGCTCGCTCCCACAGGGAAACAGCGTTATGCCCGGAGGCTTTGATCAGCCGCGATGACGCCCGCGGAAGTAGTTGATCAGGCCCTGAGTCGAGGCATCGTCAGCCACGGTCTCGTCGCTGCCGACCAGGCGGTTGTAGACGCCTTTGCCCAATTCCTTGCCCAGTTCCACACCCCACTGGTCGAAGGCGTTGATGCCCCAGACCACGCTTTGCACGAACACTTTGTGCTCATACATGGCAACCAGCGCGCCGAGGCGACGCGGGCTGATGCGTTCGACTACCAGAGTGTTGCTCGGACGATTGCCCGGGATCACCTTGTGCGGCGCCAGTTTGCGCACGTCGTCTTCGCCCATGCCTTTGTCGCGCAGTTCGGCTTCGGCTTCCGGCAGGGTCTTGCCGAGCATCAGCGCCTGGCTCTGCGACAGGCAGTTGGCGTACAGCCACTGGTGGTGGTCGGAGACCGGGTTGAAGCTGACGATCGGCACGATGAAGTCAGCCGGAATCAGCTGGGTGCCCTGGTGCAGCAACTGGTGGTAAGCGTGCTGACCGTTGCAGCCGACGCCGCCCCAGATCACCGGGCCGGTATCGGTCGACACCGAGGTGCCGTCCTGACGCACGCTCTTGCCGTTGGATTCCATGTCCAGTTGTTGCAAGTGCTTGGTGATGTTGCGCAGGTAGTGGTCGTACGGCAGGATCGCGTGGCTTTGCGCGCCCCAGAAATTGCCGTACCACACGCCGAGCAGAGCCAGCAGCACTGGCATGTTCTGTTCGAACGGCGCGGTCTGGAAATGCTGGTCCATGGTGTAGGCACCAGACAGCAGTTCCTTGAAGTTGGACATGCCGATGGCCAGGGCGATCGGCAAACCGATCGCCGACCACAGCGAATAACGGCCGCCGACCCAATCCCACATCGGGAAGATGTTTTCTTCACGGATACCGAAGGCCACCGCAGCGGCGTTGTTGCTCGAAACCGCGATGAAGTGGCGATAGAGCTCGGCTTCCGAACCGCCCTGCGCCAGGTACCAGGCGCGTGCGGCCTGAGCATTCTTCAGGGTTTCGAGGGTGTTGAACGACTTCGACGAAACGATGAACAGCGTGGTCTCGGCGCGCAGTTTCTGCGTCAGCTCGTGGAATTCACTGCCGTCAATGTTCGCCAGGTAATGGCAACGCACGCCTTTCTGCGCATAGGACAGCAGCGCTTCGGACACCAGCTCCGGGCCGAGGAACGAACCACCGATGCCGATGTTGACCACGTCGGTGATCGGCTTCTCGGTGTAACCACGCCACAGTCCGTCGTGAATGCGGCCGACCAGATCGGTGATCTGGTTCAAGACCTTGTGCACTTCCGGCATCACGTTGACGCCGTTGACCGACAACTTGTCGCCGACCGGGCGGCGCAGGGCGGTGTGCAGTGCCGGGCGGCCTTCGGAGGCGTTGACGATTTCGCCGTCGAACAGCGCTTTGATCGCGCCCTTCAGATCGACTTCGTTGGCCAGACCCACCAGCAGGTTGCGGGTCTCGGCGTTGATCAAATTCTTCGAATAATCGAGAAACAGGCCGCAGCTGCTGAGGGTGAACTGATTGAAACGCTGCGGATCGGCGTTGAAGGCTTCGCGCATGCTGAAATCCTGCATGGCTTGGCGGTGATCTTTCAACGCTTGCCAGGCGGGCAGAGCGGTAACGTCGTGAGGAGTGCGGTAGTACGCCATCGCTGCGGTTTTCCTTTTTACTTGAACGGCCTTTTGAACACGGTGCAGATCAGCCATGCCCTTTTAGCGCATGGGATCAACTGCGTCGACACGATATCTGGACACAGGGCGAATACAGTAAACCTCGCGCTGCTTTCTGTCTTGACTTTGTCTGACCAGATCCCTGTACTTTTTTAACATCCGAACGGGGATTTGCCCGACAAACGGAGGTGCCCGGAAGAGTTTCGCCCAACCGGCAAGCACCGAAAACACCTGTGGGAGCGAGCCTGCTCGCGAAGCCGTGGTGTCAGGCAACTTATAAGTCGCTGATACACCGTCTTCGCGAGCAGGCTCGCTCCCACAGGGACATTCGTTGCTGCTTAAATCGGGCTATCGAGATTCAGGTGCAGGTTGTCGATCAACCGCGTGGTGCCGAGGAACGCTGCCGCCAGAATCACCAGATCGCGGTCTTCCGCCGTCGCCGGACGCAAGGTCAGACCATGACGGATTTCCAGATAATCCGGACGCAGACCCGCCGCTTCCAGCACCTGCAACTGTGCAGCGATCAGCGCCGGGTAATCACGCTCACCTTGCTTGATCGCTTCGGCAATGCTGCTCAGCACGCGATACACCACTGGTGCCACGGCGCGCTGGTCTTCATTGAGGAAGCCGTTGCGCGACGACAACGCCAGGCCGTCCGCCGCACGCACGGTCGGCTCGCCGATGATCTGGATCGGCATGTTCAGGTCGTGCACCAGTGCGCGGATCACCGCCAGTTGCTGGTAATCCTTCTGGCCGAAGATCGCCAGATCCGGCTGGACCATGTTGAACAGCTTGCTGACCACCGTCGCCACACCTTCGAAGTGCCCCGGACGGCTCGCGCCACAGAGGCCTTCGGACAATTGCGGCACGCTGACCCGGGTTTGTCCGGCCATGCCGTCCGGGTACATCTCATCGACCGTCGGCGCGAACAGCAGGTCGCAACCGGCTTCGAGAAGTTTTTCCTGATCGGCGGCGAGGGTGCGCGGGTATTTGTCGAGGTCTTCGCCGGCGCCAAATTGCAGCGGATTGACGAAAATACTCGCGACGACGAAATCCACTCGCTGCGTAGCCTTGGTGATCAATGCGACGTGGCCGCTGTGCAGGTTGCCCATGGTCGGCACGAAGCCGATGCGCTTGCCTTCACTGCGCGCGCGGGCGACGGCGGCGCGTAGTTCGCGTACGGTTTTGACGGTGTTCATGCAGAGAATCCGTGTTCGATGCCGGGGAACGTGGTGGCTTTGACTTCGCTGACGTAAGCCTTCAGCGCGGACTGGATGCTGTCCTGACCCTGCATGAAGTTCTTGACGAATTTGGGGACGCGGCCGGTGATCGACAGGCCGAGCATGTCGTGCAATACCAACACCTGACCGTCGGTGGCGTTGCCGGCGCCGATGCCGATCACCGGAATGCCCACGGCCTGGCTGATTTCCGCCGCCAGTTCGCTCGGTACGCACTCGAGCAACAGCATGGCCGCACCGGCCTGCTCCAGCGCGATCGCATCGGCTCGCATCTGCCGCGCCTGGTTCTCGTTGCGGCCCTGCACTTTATAGCCGCCGAGAATGTTCACTGCTTGCGGGGTCAGGCCCATGTGCGCACACACCGGCACACCGCGCTCGGCGAGCAAGCGGATCGACTCCGCCAGCCACAGTTGACCTTCGACCTTGACCATGTGCGCACCGGCCTGCATCAGCATGGCGCTGTTGGTCATGGTCTGTTCGAGGGTGGCATTGGCCATGAACGGCAGGTCGGCGAGGATCAGGGCATCACCATTGCCACGCTTGACGCTGGCGACGTGGTAGGCCATTTCCGCCGTGGTCACTGGCAGGGTGCTGTCATGACCCTGCAGAACCATACCGAGGGAGTCGCCGACCAGCAGCACTTCGACACCGGCCTCGTTGCAGGCGTGGGCGAAGGTCGCGTCATAGCAGGTCAGCATGGTGATCTTTTCACCTTTCTGCTTGAGGCTCTGGAGCGTGGTCAGGGTGATGGCTGGCATGTAAAAAATCCTCGTTCAGGCGCTCTGGAAACTGCTGCGAGTCACGCGCGTGATTCTTCATCTACTCAGGCGCACGGTCTTGTGTCGTGCTTTGAAAAGCCTGGATTGCGCCCGTTCATGCCGGGTTGGCGGCAGCGGGACGCCTATAGTCGTGATGAGCCAACCGGAAGTCAATTGCGTGTGTTACCGCATTGTTACGCGGGCGGTGTTACCGCCGTTACTGATGCGATTCAGCGGCGCTGCGGGCCTGATTCGGGGGATTTTTGTCTGACAAAAACTGGAGATTGGCAGGTGACCTGTAGCGAGGGGATTTATCCCCGTTGGGTCGCGGAGCGGCCCCATGTTGTATACAGCTTGGTCAGATTTGGGCCTGCTTCGCAGTCCAACGGGGATAAATCCCCTCGCCACACAACCACATTTCACAGAAGATTTTTGTCAGGGCTGGGAGAGGCGCTCAAGACCGACGAACGGGCAGGCGGCCAGAAGGTCGGAAAGGGCGCGGCCATCGGTCAGCCGCAGGTCTTGCGGCGCCAGTTCAGCGAGGGGGTAGAGCACAAAGGCCCGCTCCTGAATCTGATAATGCGGGACTTTCAGCCGTGGCTCATCGATCAGACGATCGCCGAACAGCAGAATATCCAGATCCAGCGTGCGTGGCCCCCAACGCTCCAGACGCTCGCGGCCCTGCTCATTCTCGATTGCCTGCAAGGCGTCGAGCAGCTCTAACGGTGCGAGCGAGCTGTCGAGGGCGACGACGGCGTTGGTGTAACGCGGCTGGCCCGGCAACAGCGAATCGCTTTGATAAAAGGCTGAGACGCCGGAAAGGGTAGTCTGCGGCAATTGCGCCAGCGCCGCAACGGCGCTGCGCAATTGTCCGGCCGGGTCAGCGAGGTTGCTGCCCAGACCGATGTAGATGCGCTCCATGACTTACTCGCCCGTCGCGCTCGAAGCGCCGGCGCGCTTGCGCTTGGAGCCGCCGCTGCGGCGACGTTTGCGTGGCGCGCCGCTGGCATCGTCACCCTTGCCGCTGAGGTCGCGGATCATGTCGCGGCGCTCGCTGTCGTTGGCGTCCTGATAATCGGTCCACCATTCGCCGAGGCCATCGGTCTCCTCGCCGGCGCTTTCACGCAGCAGCAGGAAATCGTAACCGGCACGGAAGCGCGGGTTGTCCAGCAGCAGATCGGCGCGTTTGCCACTGCGCCGCGGCAGGCGTTCCTGCATGTCCCAGATTTCGCGGATCGGCATGGTGAAGCGCTTCGGAATCGCGATGCGCTGGCACTGTTCGGCGATCAGCTCGTGAGCGGCTTCCTGCATCGCCGGAATCGGCGGCATGCCTCGTTCCTGCAGACGCAACACGCGGGCTGGCAGCGCAGGCCAGAGCAGGGCAGCAAAGAGGAACGCCGGGGTCACCGGTTTGCTCTGCTTGATGCGCAGGTCGGTGTTGGTCAGTGCTTCGCTGATCAGCGTGTGGGTGTATTCCGGGTTGTATTCCAGCGCCTCGGCACTGGCCGGGAACAGCGGGGCGAACAGTTGCAGGTCGACCAGCATTTCAAAGGTGATCGCGCCGTGCCCGGAGAGGAACAGCTTGAGCACTTCTTCGAACAGCCGCGCCGAGGGAATCTCGCGCAGCATCGGCGCCAGTTCGCGGATCGGCTGCACGGTGTGCTTCTCGATGCCGAAGTTGAGCTTGGCGGCGAAACGCACGGCCCGCAGCATGCGCACCGGGTCTTCCTGGTAACGCTGCTTCGGGTCGCCGATCAGGCGGATCAGGTGATTGCGGATGTCGTGCACGCCGTTGGCGTAATCGAGAATGCGCTCACTGACCGGATCGTAATACAGGGCGTTGATGGTGAAGTCGCGACGTTGCGCGTCTTCTTCCAGAGTGCCGTAGACGTTGTCGCGCAGAATGCGCCCGCTCTCGTTGCGCGAAGACTGGTTGCTGTCTTCCTCGTCTTCGTTGACCGGGTGATTGGCGCGGAAGGTCGCGACTTCAATGATTTCGCGACCGAAATGGATGTGCACCAGCTTGAACCGGCGACCGATGATCCGCGCATTGCGGAATTCGGCACGCACCTGCTCGGGGGTGGCACTGGTGGCGACGTCGAAGTCCTTGGGCGTGATGCCCAGCAGCATGTCACGCACGCAACCACCGACCAGATAAGCCTGGTAACCGGCACCTTGCAGGCGTTCGACGATATTCACCGCATAGCGGCTGAACTGCGTTTTCTGCAGCGAATGTTGGCCGCTGTTGAGCACTTCAGGGGTGCTGCGGATGTGTTGCGTACGACGCACGGGAGTTCGGAATGACTGGAACAGCTTCTTCAGCATGGGATGCACTGTTTGAAGGAATGTTCGGCCATACCAAAAGAATGACCGCATGATGGGCGCAGATTCTAGCATTTAGTCGGGGGATGGTGTAGGACGCGGCAGATATGAGCTGCAAGCCGCAAGCTGCAAGGGTTGAACGAGGGAAAACGGGGAGATTTCACGGAAGGGAGAAACTACAAGGGGAGCCGAAGCTCCCCAAGAAGTAGTTGCGTGCTCTTTTTATTATTGATTCGGGCTTCTTGTTTTTGTTGAGTGCCCTCGCCACGAAGTGTTTCCTTCGTGACCCTCCCAATCGGGAGCCAAGAGCAAACGGATTGCTTTGGTCGCTGAATTGCAGTGATCTCTCGATCCAACCAGTACAGGCTCTGTCTTAGGACAGTTTTTGTTGTTCTCGGCCTGGTCGTGGGGCAAGCCCCAAATACAACGCCTCTCCAAAAGAATCAGTTAGCTGCGCCTCTCGCCGTCTTGTTTTTATTGTGCGTGAGTCGATTCGTCTTATTTTTATTGTCTTGTGCATTGCTTGTTATTGTTCTTGTACCAAACATATAGCAGGGTGCGTGCCAACTTTTGCCAGGCCCAGCAAAACAAGGGGGCAGGTCGATATAACCGTTTTGCAGGGGCGAAAAAAAGCCGGGGTTTCGTTACCGATAACCCCGGCTTCTGTTACGTGAATCGACTGCGGTAACAGTTTTTTCACATTGTCATGCGTTACCCGCGCACGCGGTGGGTAACGCTCAGCTCTCGCTGGCAACCCCGGTCTTGCGCCGTGGAATGCCCAGACGCTGGCGGCGTTCCCACAGGCATTTACGGCTGACGCCGAGTTTGCGCGCCAGCTCGGTCTCGGTCATGTGGTCCTGGTGCTCGAGGACGAAGTGCTGGAAATAGTCTTCCAGCGACAGGTCCTCGGTCGGCTCATGGCTGCTGTTGCTGGCGTTACCGCCGGTTTGCGGCGGCAGACCGATGAACTCGTCGTCTTCCAGATCGCTCAGCTCGATGTCGATGCCCAGCAGGTCGGCCGAAATCTCCGGGCTTTCGCTGAGAATCACCGCGCGCTCAACCGCGTTCTCCAGTTCACGGACGTTACCAGGCCAGGAATAGTGCCGGATCGCCTGTTCGGCATCGGCGGCGAATTTCAGGTCGGTGCGATTGATCCGTGCGCTCTGGCGAGCGAGGAAGGCATTGGCGATTTCGTTGACGTCGGCACCACGCTCGCGCAGCGGTGGCAGCTTCAGGGCAATCACGTGCAGACGGTAATAAAGGTCTTCACGGAACTGGCCAATTTTCGCCAGGCTCTTCAGATCGCGGTGAGTTGCAGCGATCAGGCGCACGTCGACTTTCTGCGACTGCACCGAACCGACCCGGCGAATCTCGCCCTCCTGCAAGACCCGCAGCAAGCGAGCCTGGGCTTCGAGGGGCAGTTCGCCGATTTCATCGAGGAACAAGGTGCCGCCGTCCGCCGCTTCGACCAGACCGGCACGCCCGGCGCTGGCGCCGGTGAACGCGCCTTTCTCGTGGCCGAACAGTTCCGACTCAATGAGGCTTTCCGGAATCGCCGCGCAGTTCACCGAGATCATCGGCGCCTTGGCGCGTTTCGATAGATTGTGCAGGGCGCGGGCCACCAGTTCTTTACCGGTACCGGACTCACCCTGAATCAACACGTTGGAGTCGGTTGGCGCGACCTTGCGGATCTTGCTGTACAGGTCCTGCATCGGTGGGCACGAACCGATGATGCCAATTTCACCATTGCTGTTATCCACAGCGGCTTTGCCATTGCCAGCGGCAGGCTTGCTCGCCGTGGCTTCGCCGGCAGCCGGCGCCGACTGGCGATCGCGCAGGATCCGCGCAACCGCCTGAAGCATTTCATCGTGGTCGAACGGCTTGGCGATGTAATCGACCGCGCCCATTTTCATCGAGTCGACCGCCGAACGCAGGCTGGCGTAACTGGTCATGATCAGCACCGGTGTGCCCTGGCCGAGCTTGATCAGTTCGGTGCCCGGAGCGCCCGGCAGGCGCAGGTCGCTGACGATCAGATCGAACGTAGGAATGGTGAAGCGTTCTTGTGCTTCCTGCACTGATCCGGCTTCGCTGACCTGGTACTGGTTGCGTTCCAGCAGGCGGCGCAAGGCGGAGCGGATAATGGTTTCGTCTTCGACGATCAAAATGTGCGGCATTGATTCGATACTCTCGACGGTCTCAGTTCACAGCGGACGTCGCTTCGACATGACGCGGTAAGGTCACCCGGATACGGGTGCCGCGTTGGCTTTGTACATCAGCCGGGCTGTCGATGGTGATTTGTCCATAATGCTCTTCAACGATGGAATAGACCAGTGCAAGGCCCAGACCGGTGCCTTCACCCGGGTCCTTGGTGGTGAAGAAAGGTTCGAACAATCGGTCCATGATGCTCGACGGAATGCCACTGCCTTCGTCTTCGACGATCAGATCGACCGTGTGTTCGCCGGCTTCGCTCTTGACCCGTACCGCACTGTGCGGCGGCGAGGCGTCGCGGGCGTTGGAGAGCAGATTGATCAGCACCTGGGCAAGCCGTTGCGGGTCGCCTTCGACCCAATGGTCGGGATCGCACAGGTTGTAGAACTGCACTTCGAAATTGCGCCGGTTCAGCGCCAGCAGGCCGATGGCGTCCTGCGCGACTTCGGCCAGACACACTGGTTCGTCGCTGTGCTGATGGCTGCCGGCATGGGCGAAGCTCATCAGCGACTGGACGATGCGCGAAACGCGTTTGGTCTGCTCGAGAATCTGCCCGCTGATTTCCGTCAATTCGCCGTCATCTTCGCGCTCCTCGCGCAGGTTCTGCGCCAGACAGGCGATGCCGGTGATCGGGTTGCCGATTTCGTGGGCCACACCTGCTGCGAGTCGGCCGATGCTGGCCAGCCGTTCGGAATGCACCAGTTTATCTTCGAGCATCTGCGTTTCGGTCAGATCCTCGACCAGTAACACCAGGCCACTGTTACCCGGGGCCAACGGCTCGTCGATTGCCGCTTTATGCAGGTTCAGCCAGCGAGTCTGACCATCCAGCGCCAGGTGCTGTTTGTGCAAATGCTCGTCGGGCAGATTGATAAAACCTTGCAGCAATTCTTTCCACGGATTGGCGATGGTGCTCAGGCGCGAACCGACCACCCGTTGCGCGGCGATGCCGGTCAGCTCTTCCATGGCCTTGTTCCACATCAGGATCTCCTGATCCTTGGCCAGCGAGCAGACGCCCATCGGCAGTTCCTGCAAGGTCTGGCGGTGGTAGCGGCGCAGGGCGTCGAGCTCAGCGGCCAGGCCGGTGAGGCGCGAATGGTAATCCTCGAGCCGGCTTTCAATGAAGTGGATGTCTTCGGTGACGTAGTTTTCGCCGCCAGCCTTATAGGGCAGGAAGGTTTCCACCATATCCTGCGCAACGCTCGGGCCCATCAGGCCGGACAGGTTGGCCTCAATGCGGTCGCGCAACCGGCGCAAGGCATACGGCCGACGTTCATCGAAGGGCAGATACAAGTCGCGCAGCGCTTGCTCGACTTCTTTCTGCGCAGCCTTGGCACCCAGCGGCTTGGCCAACTGCGTGGCGAACTCCTGCGGCGAGGCGGCGTGCAGTTCGCGGCGTTGCGGGCGGCGCACGTTATCCACCGCACAGGCTTCGGCGGCGCTGGCTTCTTCCGGGCTGGCGTTGGTAAACAGCGAGATCAAAGTGAACATCAGCACGTTGGCCGCCAGCGAGGCGATGGCTGCCATGTGCCAACTGGTGTCGTCGAGCACGTAGATCATGTTCAACAGCGGGATATAGAAACCCTGCAGATTGCCGACCAGCGGCAGCAGCATGGTCACCACCCAGACCGTGATCCCCGCCAGCAGACCGGCAATAAAACCGCGCCGGTTGGCGGTCGGCCAGTACAGCACCGACAACACCCCGGGCAGAAATTGCAGGGTCGCAACGAACGCGACGATGCCGAGGTTGGCCAGATCCTGCTCGACGCCGAGCATCAGGTAGAAGCCGAAGCCGGCCATGATGATCGCTACGATCAGCGCTCGACGGGTCCATTTCAGCCAGCGGTAGATATTGCCCTCGGCCGGCGGCTGATAGAGCGGCAGCACCAGATGGTTCAGCGCCATGCCCGACAAGGCCAAGGTGGTGACGATGATCAGGCCACTGGCGGCGGACAGACCGCCAACGTAGGCAAGCAAGGCCAGCGGTTTGCTGTTGGCGGCAATGCCGATGCCAAGGGTGAAATATTCCGGGTCGGTGGTGGCGCCGAGTTTCAGACCGGCCCAGAGAATCAGCGGTACGGCGAGACTCATCAGCAGCAGAAACAGCGGCAGGCCCCAACTGGCGCTGACCAGCGAGCGCGGGTTGAGGTTTTCCGTAAACGTCATGTGGTACATGTGCGGCATCACGATCGCCGAGGCGAAGAACACCAGCAGCAGCGTGCGCCACGGGCCTTCCTGCAACGGCGTGTGCAGGGCGGCGAGGGCGGTCTGGTTTTGCAGCAGCCACAGTTCGAGCTGTTGCGGGCCGTCGAACACGCCATACAGCGCGTACAGGCCAACGCCGCCGAGGGCGATCAGTTTGATGATCGATTCAAAGGCAATCGCGAACACCAGCCCTTCATGTTTCTCGCGCGTGGCGATGTGCCGGGAACCGAAGAAAATCGTGAACAGGATGATCAGCGCGCAGAACGCCAGCGCCACGCGACTCTGGACACGTTCGCCGGTGAGGATACCGATCGAGTCGGCCACGGCCTGGATCTGCAGGGCCAGCAATGGCAGCACGCCGATCAGCATGAAAATCGTGGTCAGCGCACCGGCCCAGGTGCTGCGAAAGCGGAAGGCAAACAGGTCGGCCAGCGACGACAGTTGATAGGTGCGGGTGATCTTCAGGATCGGATAAAGCAGCACCGGCGCCAGCAGAAACGCGCCGGATACGCCCAGATAACTCGACAGAAAGCCGTAACCGTACTGATAGGCCAGGCCCACCGTGCCGTAGAACGCCCAGGCACTGGCGTAAACCCCCAGCGACAGGGTGTAGGTCAACGGGTGGCGAATGATCGCGCGCGGGATCATGCCCCGTTCGCTGACCCAGGCAACGCCGAACAGCGCCGCCAGGTACGCGGCGCTGATCAGGATCATCTGGGTCAGGCTAAAGCTCATCGGCATCTTTTTGGCTCTGCAGGATGAAGGTCACGACAATCAGGATCAGCCAGAGCAGATAAGGGCGATACCAGGCGCCCGTCGCGTCGATCCACCAATCCATGATGGCGGGGGAGAACAGGTAGATCCCGACGACCAGAAGCAGGACCAAGCGATAGATGTACATCCCGGCCTCTCTTTTTTATGCGCGTGCCCGAAAACGTGCGGCGATGGTAACGGATGGGGGCGCGACTGCAAGTGTCGTCATTGCAGTTGCGCTTCAGGCAAGGTCAGTGTGCGCGGGATCCTGTCGGCATCCCAGTGCGCACAGCCCCAGGCCAGCAGTTCACGCGGCGAAGCGTGAGCCAGTTCGGTGCCGGGGTTCTGCCCCAGTGCGCGCAAGGCCCGCAGCAGCAATGGCGTGGCCTGATCGGCTTCAAGCGGCGGCGAGCGGTAGGACTTGCCGAGTTTGTTGCCGTCCGGCTGGGTGATCAGCGGCAGGTGCAGATAGCGCGGCTGTTTCAGGCCGAGCAGTTCTTGCAGGTACAGCTGACGCGGCGTCGAATCGAGCAGATCGGCGCCACGCACAATGTCGGTGATGCCTTGCCAGGCGTCATCGAGCACCACCGCGAGTTGATAGGCGTAGAGACCATCGCGCCGACGGATGACGAAGTCGCCGACATCGCGGCCCAGGTGCTGGCGGTATTCGCCCTGCACGCGATCAATAAAGTGGTATTCCAGCTCCGGCACGCGCAGGCGGATCGCGGCGTCGTGCTGATCATGCCCGGCATTGCGGCAAAACCCCGGATAAATCCCGTGATAGGGCTCCAGTCGTTTGCGCGAGCAGGTGCAGGCGTAGGCCAGACCATGGTTGAACAGGCTATCGAGCACTTCGGCATAAGCCGCATGTCGATCGCTCTGGCGGACCATTTCGCCGTCCCATTCGAAGCCGTAGCTTTCCAGCGCCTTGAGAATCGCCGCTTGCGCACCGGGCTCCTCGCGCGGCGGGTCGAGATCTTCCATGCGCACCAGCCAGCGTCCACCGACGGAGCGGGCATCAAGGTAGGAGGCCAACGCAGCGACCAGCGAACCGAAGTGCAGGTGACCACTGGGGGTGGGGGCGAAGCGGCCGATGTAGGCGGGGGATTTGGCAGTCATGGAGGCGATAAAGGCTATTCAGAATTTGAGCAGGTTACCTCTGTGGGAGCGAGCCTGCTCGCGAAAGCGCTGTGTCAGTCAATAATGAGCTGTCTGAAGGGGCGCTTTCGCGAGCAGGCTCGCTCCCACAGAGGCAGAAGCAGGTTCCGCGGGCAAAAGGCACAAACAAAAACGGAGCGTTCGCACGCTCCGTTTTTCGTTCAGGTCGAGATTACTTGCCGACCTGCTTTTCCTTGATTTCCGCCAGGGTCTTGCAGTCGATGCACAGATCCGCTGTCGGGCGGGCTTCGAGGCGCTTGACGCCGATCTCGATGCCGCAGGACTCGCACCAGCCGTACTCTTCGTCTTCGATCAGTTGCAGGGTCTTGTCGATTTTCTTGATCAGCTTGCGCTCGCGATCGCGGGCACGCAGTTCGAGGGCGAACTCTTCTTCCTGGCTGGCACGGTCGGCCGGGTCAGGGAAATTGGCCGCTTCGTCTTTCATGTGATCAACCGTGCGGTCGACTTCCTGCATCAAGTCCAGTTTCCACTTGTTCAGGATCTTGGTGAAGTGCGCGCGCATAGGAGCGCCCATGTACTCTTCACCCGCCTTCGAAACGTAAGGTTCGAAGCCGCTGATCGTGTCTTTCTGTTGTTGCTTTGCTTGGGTGGACATGAAATAGACCGCCTCTACTCTTGTAATCCATTGCGCAGGATTGCTCCATCACCGACACCTGCCGGCCCTGCGGCTGCAAGCGGGCGAACTTACCAGATCAAATCAGCCTGCGCTACTCCCGGATGTCGAGCCCCCGGCGGGTGGCGCTTGCAGATGTCTGACAAGCCGTGTCTGTGGGAATGGAGACCTGTTCAATCACTGATTTTAGTCAATCCTGGAGCGTACGTTCAGATCGTTACAGTCCAGCGTTCTTGAGGCTGTGACCTTCACGGGTTCTCGCTCGTTCCGGCAGACAGGTAGAATCGTCTCTTTTTTCCGTCGAAGGCATTCCAATGGGCCCCTACAGTGCGCGCAGTCGTGCGATCGAACCGTTCCATGTGATGGCGCTGCTGGCGCGGGCCAATGAATTGCAGGCCGAAGGCCACGACGTGATCCATCTGGAAATCGGCGAGCCGGACTTCACCACCGCCGAGCCGATCATTCGCGCCGGACAAGCTGCGTTGACTGCCGGCAAGACCCGTTACACCGCCGCCCGTGGCATTCCCGAACTGCGCGAGGCGATCGCCGGTTTCTACCATTCGCGTTACGGCCTGAATATCGATCCACGGCGGATTCTGATCACGCCGGGCGGCTCCGGCGCGCTGTTGCTGGCCAGTGCCCTGTTGGTCGATCCGGGTAAACACTGGCTGCTCGCCGACCCGGGCTACCCGTGCAACCGGCATTTCTTGCGGCTGGTCGAAGGCGCGGCGCAATTGGTGCCGGTCGGGCCGGAGGTGCGTTATCAACTGACCCCGGATCTGGTCGAGCGGCATTGGGATCACGACAGTGTCGGCGCTCTTGTCGCTTCGCCGGCCAACCCGACGGGCACTTTGCTGACCCGCGATGAACTGGGCGGATTATCCACAGCGATCAAGGCCAGGCACGGGCATTTGGTGGTGGATGAGATCTACCACGGCCTGACCTACGGCACTGATGCTGCCAGTGTGCTGGAAGTCGATGACGGCGCTTTTGTCCTCAACAGTTTCTCCAAGTATTTCGGTATGACCGGTTGGCGCCTGGGCTGGCTCGTGGCGCCAGACGCGGCGGTCAGCGAATTGGAAAAGCTTGCGCAGAACCTCTACATCAGCGCGCCGAGCATGGCGCAGTACGCGGCGCTGGCCTGTTTCGAGCCGGCCACCATTGCGATTCTCGAAGAACGCCGCGCCGAGTTTGCGCGCCGTCGCGACTTCCTCCTGCCGGCGCTGCGTGAACTCGGTTTCAACATCGCCGTTGAGCCGGAAGGCGCGTTTTATCTGTACGCCGATATCAGCCGTTTCGGCGGTGATGCCTTCGCATTCTGCCGACATTTCCTCGAAACCGAGCACGTTGCCTTTACGCCAGGACTGGATTTCGGTCGTTATCAGGCCAGCCATCACGTGCGCTTCGCTTACACACAAAACCTCGCACGTTTGCAGGAAGCGGTGGAGCGTATCGCCCGTGGTTTGAAGAGCTGGCAAGGCTGATGCGCTTTTATCCTGCTCTGGAAGAAGCGCGGCTGATTCGCCGATACAAGCGGTTTCTCGCCGATATCGAAACCGTTAGCGGCGAATTGCTGACCATTCACTGCCCCAACACCGGCTCGATGCTCAATTGCCAGGTCGAGGGCGGGCAGGTCTGGTTCAGTCGCTCAAATGACCCGAAACGCAAATTGCCCGGCACTTGGGAAATTGGCGAAACCCCGCAGGGCCGGCTGTTTTGCGTCAACACCGGGCGCGCCAACGGTTTGGTCGAAGAAGCCTTGCAGGCTGGCGTGATCACCGAGTTGAACGGATTTACCGCGTTGAAGCGTGAGGTTGCCTACGGACAGGAAAAAAGCCGCATCGACTTCCGCCTCGAATACCCCAGTGGCCCGGCGTATGTCGAAGTGAAAAGCGTCACGTTGGGCTTCGACGGTACGGCGGTGGCGGCGTTTCCCGATGCGGTGACCCAGCGCGGCGCCAAGCACCTGCGTGAGCTTGCGCATCTGGCGCGCGACGGTATCCGGGCAGTGCAGTTGTACTGTGTGAACCTCACCGGCATCGATGCGGTGCGCCCGGCGGAGGAGATCGACTGGGCTTACGCCGAGGCGCTGCGTGAGGCGGTCGCCTGCGGTGTCGAGGTGTTGGCATATGGCGTGCGCCTGGACCATGAAGAAATGGTCATCGACCGCCGACTCGATGTCTTGCTCAACGGTTAAACGTCGACCCATACGCCTTGTGTGTCTTCCCGGCATTCAATCGCCGTCAGCGACTGCCCGGCGCAGGGGCCGGCAACGCATTCGCCGTTCTCGATCAGAAACAGTGCGCCATGGGTGGCGCACTGGATCAGGCTGTTGCTCGGGTCGAGAAACTGGTCAGGCTGCCATTCCAGCCCGACACCCCGGTGCGGGCAGCGATTGAAATAGACAAAGACTTGGCCACCCCGACGTACGGCAAACAGCTTTTTGCCTTCGATTTCGAAACCGCGACTGCCGGCTTCGGCCAGATCGCCGCCGGCGCAGAGAAACTTCATGGCTATCCTCTAATGTCCGCTCGTGTCGGGATATGTCCGAGCTTGACGTTCAAATGCAAACAATTATCAAATGGCGACCTTCTCCCACAGGGAGTCTGGCCGTTTGCCGAGGATACTTGGCTCGCTGCGCCGATGCCCGGGAAACCTTGTTCAAGGAAGCTGTGTATGCGCCTGAAAACCCGCGTTGTCGTGCTGTGCGCCGGCCTTTTGCTCTGCCATCAGGCGGCCGCAGCGGATTTACCGCAACGCTGGGTCAGCGCCGGCGGCGCGCTGTCGGAATGGGTCAGCGCACTGGGCGGCGAGTCGAAGCTGGTGGGGGTCGATACCACCAGCCAGCATCCCGAATCGTTGCAGGCGCTGCCGAGTATTGGCTATCAGCGCAGCCTGTCGGCGGAAGGCATCTTGAGCCTGTGTCCGGACATTCTGATCGGCACCGAAGAAATGGGCCCGCCGCCGGTTCTGGCGCAAGTCAAAGCGGCCAAGGTCAAGGTCGAGTTGTTTTCAGCCCAGCCTGATCTGCCGACACTGGAAAAAAATGTCACTCAACTGGGCCAGTTGCTCGGCGCGCAAAGCCAGGCGGCGCAGTTGCTGCAGACTTATCAACAGCAACTCCAGGCGCAGAAAGCGCGCGTTGCCCAAGTGCAGACCACGCGCAAAGCCCCCGGAGTGTTGCTGTTGCTCGGGCATGCGGGCGGCAAGCCGTTGATCGCCGGCAAGGACACTGCCGCCGATTGGCTGCTGCAACAGGCCGGCGGCCATAACCTCGCAACGCATACCGGCTACAAACCGTTTTCCATGGAATCTCTCGCCAGCCTCGATCCCGAGGTGCTGGTGTTCGCTGACCGTGCGCTAACCGGCGAAGCAGCAAAAGCGGCATTGTTCAAGGAAAACCCCATCCTCAATTCCAGCCGCGCGGCCAAGAGCGGTCGGGTGATGGAGCTGGATCCAACGCTGCTGGTTGGCGGTCTCGGGCCGCGTCTGCCGGCTGCTTTGCAAACCCTGACTGACGGCTTCTACCCGGCCAAGGGCGGCCAATGACCACACTGGTCAAACCCCGTGGCTTGTTTATCGGCCTGACATTGCTGTGTCTGCTGGCGATCTGGCTGTCGCTGGCGCTGGGGCCGGTGAGTCTGCCGCTGTTCGATACCTTGCGCGCGGCGCTGCGTCTGATCGGCGTGCCGTTGGCGCCGCAAGGATTGGAGCAGGCTGAGCTGATTCTCGGCCAGATCCGCCTGCCGCGAACCTTGCTCGGCTTGGCGGTCGGCGGCGTACTGGCGCTGTCCGGGGTGGCGATGCAAGGACTGTTTCGTAATCCGCTGGCAGATCCGGGGCTGGTCGGCGTGTCCAGTGGCGCGGCACTTGGCGCGGCGATTGCGATTGTCGGCGGTTCGTTCTTTGGCGGCCTGCCGGAGTGGTTTGGGCCGTATCTGTTGTCGGTGTGTGCGTTTCTTGGCGGGCTCGGGGTGACGGCGCTGGTCTATCGGCTGGGCCGGCGCAACGGTCAGACCCATGTGGCGACCATGTTGTTGGCCGGTATCGCGCTGACGGCGCTGGCCAGTTCGGCGGTCGGTCTGTTCACATATCTGGCCGATGACGCCACGCTGCGCACCCTGACATTCTGGAACCTGGGCAGCCTCAACGGCGCCAGTTACGCGCGACTGTGGCCCTTGCTGATCATCACCATCGGCGTGGCGCTGTGGCTGCCGCGTCGTGCCAAGGCATTGAATGCCTTGTTGCTCGGTGAATCCGAGGCCGGTCATCTGGGCATCGATGTCGAACGACTCAAGCGCGAACTGGTGTTCTGCACCGCGCTGGGTGTCGGCGCGGCGGTGGCGGCGGCGGGCATGATCGGTTTTGTCGGGCTGGTGGTGCCGCATCTGGTGCGCCTGCTGGCCGGCCCGGATCACAAAGTTCTGCTGCCAGCCTCGGTGCTGGCCGGTGCAAGCCTGTTATTACTCGCCGATCTGGTGGCGCGCCTGGCGCTGGCGCCGGCGGAGTTGCCGATCGGCATTGTCACCGCGTTCATCGGTGCGCCGTTCTTCCTTTATCTGCTGCTGCGAGGGCGTGCCTGATGTTGTCTGCACGCGATCTGCATGTCCGCCGTGGCCGCAAGACTGTGCTCAGCGGGGTCACGCTCGGGCTCGAACCCGGTGAAGTGCTTGGCGTGCTGGGACCGAACGGCGCCGGCAAAAGCACCTTGCTCGGCGCCTTGTGTGGAGAGTTACTCGCCAGTGACGGCAATGTCTCGCTCGATGGTCAGGCGTTAAGTCATTGGAGCGGAACGCAGCGGGCACAACGACTGGCGGTGCTACCGCAGGTGTCGACGCTGGATTTTGCCTTCGCCGTGGAAGAGGTCGTCGGCATGGGCCGTTTGCCGTACCAGACCGGGCGCGTGCGCGACGACGAGATTGTCGCGGCGGCGCTGGCCGCCGCCGACGCCGGGCACCTGAGTGGGCGCAGCTATCTGGCGTTGTCCGGTGGCGAGCGTCAGCGCGTGCATCTGGCGCGGGTGCTGGCGCAACTCTGGCCGGGCCAGGCCGGGCTAACCTTGTTGCTCGACGAACCGACATCGATGCTCGATCCGCTGCATCAGCACACCACCTTGCAGGCGGTGCGCGAGTTCGCCAATCGTGGCGCGGCGGTGCTGGTGATCCTGCATGATCTGAATCTGGCGGCGCGCTATTGTGATCGCGTGCTGTTGCTGGAGCAGGGGCGCCCTGTCGCGCTGGATACTCCGCAGCAAGTGCTGCGTCCGGATACGCTCAAAGCGGTGTTCGGCCTGGAGGTTTTGGTGCAACCGCACCCGGAGCGTGGGCATCCGCTGATCATCGCCCGCTGATCAATCATCGAGGTGTCGCATGCGTGGATTGTGGTTGTTGGCGCTGGTGTTGCTCGCGGGGTGTCAGCACGTGGCGGTTCCGCCAGTGGGCGGTGAAATCCGCGATCTGCGCAGCGGCGAGACGCTCACCGCGCAGCAACTTCTGGTGCGTCTCGCTGAACCGGAGCGTTTGATCATCGGTGAGCAGCACGACAATGCCGACCATCACGCGGCGCAATTGTGGCTGTTGCAGGCGCTCGGCGAGCAGCGAACGCAAGGCAGTCTGCTGCTGGAAATGCTCACGGCGAATCAACAAGCGAAAGTCGATGCGGCGCGCCAGGCGAAATACGCTCCGGCAGATCTGCCTGCGGCATTGGCCTGGCAAGAGGGCTGGGACTGGAATCTTTACGGGCCGATCGTGCGCTTCGCCCTGACGCAGCCCTATCCGCTGCTGGCGGCCAATCTTGATGACAGCGAAATCCGCGCGTTCTACCGCAATCCACCTGCTCTGAACGGTCCGCGCAGCAATTCGCTGTCGGTTAAAAAAACTTTGCTTGGGCAAATCAGTGAATCCCACTGCGGCCTGCTGCCCGAATCACAGATGCCGGCGATGCTGACGATTCAGCAGCAGCGTGATCGACGCATGGCCGAACGCATGCTGGCGGCGCCGACACCTGCGATCCTGCTGGCCGGTGCCTGGCATGCGCGCAAGGATGTTGGCGTGCCGCTGCATCTGCTGGATCTCGGTGCAGCGGAGGCACCGACCGTTTTGATGCTGGCCGAGCAGGGCGATGCGGTCACGGCGGCGATGGCCGATTACGTCTGGTACACGCCGGCCACGCCGAAGCCGGATTACTGCGAACAGATGCGCCAGCAATTCGCCAAATGACTTTTCCACAGGCAAAAAAAAGACCCGGTAAAAACCGGGTCAAATAACCGTGATTAGCCTGATGAGGAGATAATCTGAGAGTCCGAACCAAGGGCTTTTCAGAATATCGACTGATCTCGCGATCAGTTGTGATAATCATAGCGATTCTCATTACCGCGTCAACCGCTGATTTTGCAATTCTGTAATTTAGTTTTGCGAACGGTCGTGAGGCCCCGTGAGTAAAGGGCTTTGCGCTAGCTGCGATGCGCCGTCAATTGCGTGATCTGTCGATTCAACTGGCCAATGCGGCGAGCCATGCCCTCAATCAGGCTGTGGGCGATCTTCGGATTGCTGCGGGTCATGCTCAAAAATTGATCACCGGGAATCAACATCACCGTGCTCGGCTCTGACGTCACTACCGTGGCGTTGCGCGGCTCGCCGGTAAACAACGCCATGGCGCCGAAAATCTCGTCCCTCGGCACGTCGCCGACCTTGTGCCCGTCGACGAATGCCTCGGCGTGCCCGTCGATAATCACGAACACATGATCCGCCGCATCGCCCTGTTGAATCAGCACGGCGCCGGCTTCAACGCGTTTGAAGCCGTTAGTGCTGCGAAACTCCCGGGGTTTCAACTCGGCCACGGCGTGGGCGAGCAGCGCCATTTGCCCAAGCAGATAGCTCAGCAACTGTTCCGCTCGATCAGGATCGGCGTACACGTGCTGCACAACCTCCGCGCGTCCGTAGGGCACCAGCCGCACAGTGCCCTCGCTGCGCAAGCGACAGTCATTCCATTGCTCGCCACGTTGCAGGCCGAGCAGATCACCCTCCTGCCAGTAGAACAGCGCACGGCCAGCGATGCAGCCATGCACCACGCCCTCGGTCAGTAGAAACAACTGGTCGCTCGGCACTTGCGCAAACAGATCATCGGTCGCCTCCAGCTCGATGACTGGCGCGCATGGCGACAAATCCTCCAGCCACTGCCCAGGAAGATTCTGCAAGCGATTGATCAACGCGTCGGCGTGCGCCGATTGCTCCCCCAGTAAATACATGGCGTCAGCGCCTGTTCAGTTCTTGTGGCGCGCGGAAATGGCTTCGAGCTGTTTGTTCAAGGCGTCCTTGCGCTCGGCGGGGATGTCGTTCCAGTGCACGTCCATCAACGCGCCCTCGATCGCATACAACAACACCTTCGATGCGCGAAACCCCCGAGTACGCACGGCCCGGTAGGCATCCACCGCACCGAGGCGACGCAAGTCCGAGGCGCTGTGGATGCCCACGGCATGCAGCCACTGCGCCGACGTCTTGCCAAGATTTTTCAGGTGTTGCAGTTCATCATTCATCAAGCCTCCTTGCGACGGCCGAATGGTGCGTGGGCGAGCTTCTCAGCAGTGTAGCCATCAGTAGGAAAAGCGTGGTCGTTTGGTCGGATTCGACGCAAAAGCTTCTAAGAAAGGGGAGTGAAAGACCTGCGAACGCAGAGAGGAGGGGCGTAGCGCATACAACTGTAGGAGTGAGCCTGCTCGCGATAGCGGTATAACAGCCGACATCCATTTTGAATGTCAGTCAGCTATCGCGAGCAGGCTCACTCCTAGAAGGGGAGGGTGGTGTCAGGGGCTGACGATGATTCTCAACGGGTGCGATAGCGCAACCGAGTGCCGAAATTCATCGACATCAGGATCTCGTCGGCACTCAGCTCCGGCGGAAAGTACGCCCCGGAGATCTGCGCATGGGCCAGGCTGGCGCCTTCGAGCGAGGCCTTGCGGAAGTCGATGCCACGCAGATCGGCGGAGCGGAAGTACGCATCGCGGAAATCCACGCCGTCGGCGTTCAGTTCGCGCAGGTCGAGGCCACGGAAATCGCCGCCGACCATGTCGATCGGGCCATCCTGTGGGCGTTCCTTGTTGAAGCCTGCAACGTCGTCTTTGTGCAGCAGGGCGTAAAGCGGAGTGTCGAGCAGTTTTGGCTGGCTCATGTCAGATCACCTGTTGGTTTTATGACGCCAGTATAGTGCCACTATTTGACGGCCGTGAAGCGAGCGAGGGCTTCACGGCCGAAATAGTTTTTTACAGACCCGGCAGGCGCTGACGGATCTGCGCGACCACGGTGTCCAGCGTGCCGGATTCATTGGTCTGCACGCGTTTGCTGCGCAGGATTTCTTCCGGCGTCAGCGCTTCGCGATTGGCCTGTTGCGCTTCGATCACCGCAAGGGTGGCGTCGGACGGATCCTTCTGATCGGCCTGACGGATCGCCAGCCAGCTCTCGATCACTGCTTGCGGGGCGTTGCAGTCGAGGATCAGGAACGGCGTGCCGGTGGCTTCGGCAATCTTCGCCGCGTTGTCGCGCTGCTCGCGCTTGAGGTAAGTCGCGTCGATCACTACCGGGAATCCGGCGTGCAAAATCACCTCGGCGATTTCATGCAGGCGTGCGTAAGTCGCGGTATTGGCGTCGGCGCTGTAAATGCCGGCCTGCACGTCGTTGGCAACGGTCTGCTCACCGAACAGGCGCTTGCGCTCGACGTCGGAACGCAAGCGAATCGCGCCCAGCGCTTCGACCAGTCGCATGGCCACATGGCTCTTGCCGACTGCGGAAACACCGTGGGTAATGGCCATGAAGCGCGAAGGAATGGTGCTGTAGCTTTCCGCCAGGTTGGCGTAGTTGCGGTACTGGCGCAGGGTGGTGGCGCGCTGCACGGCAGTGGCGTCAGCCGGCATGCTGAACAGCGCCACTTTGGCCCGTACCAGCGCGCGGTAGGCTTTATAGAAGTTCAGCACTTCCAGGCCCTGATAGTCGCCGGTCAGTTCCAGGTATTGGCTGATGAGGCGACGCGCCAGCGATTTCAGGCCACGATCTTCCAGGTCCATGGCGAGGAAACCGGTGTCGGCCCAGACGTCAGTGAAACGGAATGGCTCGTTGAACTCGATGCAGTCGAAGATCACCACGTTGCCATCGATCACAGTGGCGTTGCCCAAGTGGATGTCGCCGTGGCATTCACGGGTGAAACCTTGCGCCTTGCGCTGGGCGAACAGCGGCTTGAGACGTTCGAAGCTGCTTTCGGCCCAGGCTTTCAGGGCCTCGAGTTGGAGCAAATCGTTCTTGTCGCTGAGGAACGGCAGGATCTGCTCGAAATTCTGCGCGACCGGCGCCATCACGCTGTCCGGCGTGCCGGCGTCGTGTTCGGCCGGGACTTTCGGGGCGTTGAGATGGAAGTGTGCGATCTGCTCGGCCAGCGCATCGATGTGCTGCGTGGTCAGTTCGCCATTGGCTTGCAGGGTGCTGAGCAAGCCGCTCTGCGGGAACTGGCGCATTTTCAGCACGTATTCGATAGCCGGGCCGTCGCCGCCCAGTTGCGGTGCTTCGACGCTGCCGGTGACCGGCAACACGTCCAGATACAAATCAGCGGTCAGGCGCTGGTTGAGGCGCAGCTCTTCGGCGCAGAAATGTGCACGTGCGTCGAGACTGGTGAAGTCGAGGAAGCCGAAATTCACCGGCTTCTTCACTTTATAGGCAAAGGGACCGGTGAGAATCACCCACGAGATGTGGGTTTCGATGACCTGAAATCCTTCGACGGGATGCGGGTAGAGGGCCGGGTTTTGCAGGGCAGCGATCAGGGACTGGCTCACGGGCGATCCTTCAGAGACGGGGGAATTCGAGGCGGCCATTATGGCTGCTTGCCCGCCTGACGCAAACCTCTGCGCGCGCCTGTTGAGGATCGATAAAGTGCGTATAATCCGCCGCCATGACTCGATCCCGATCCCCCCGTACCAAGAAAAAACCACCAGCCAAGGGCCTTAGTCCGTGGTTGAGCTGGGCCATTAAACTCAGCCTGGTCGGCCTTGTAGTGCTGGCCGGCTTCGCCGTTTACCTCGATGCCGTGGTGCAGGAGAAATTCTCCGGCAAGCGCTGGACAATCCCGGCCAAGGTGTACGCGCGCCCGCTTGAGCTGTTCGTCGGACAGAAGCTCAGCAAGGACGATTTCCTCACCGAACTCGATGCCCTCGGCTATCGCCGCGAAGCCGTGAGCAACGGCCCGGGCGCCGCAGCGGTTAGCGGCAACACGGTCGACCTGAACACTCGCGGCTTCCAGTTCTATGAAGGCCTGGAAAAACCGCAGCCAGTGCGTGTGCGTTTCTCCGGTGATTATGTTGCTGAGCTGTCCTCGACCAACGGTTCGAAACTGTCGGTTGTGCGCCTCGAGCCGCTGATGATCGGCGGCATTTACCCGAAAAATCTCGAAGACCGCATCCTGATCAAACTCGATCAGGTGCCGCCATACCTGCTCGAAACCCTGATCGCTGTGGAAGACCGCGACTTCTACAGCCACTGGGGCGTGTCGCCGAAATCGATCGCCCGCGCGGTGTGGATCAACACCTCCGGCGGCAAGATGACCCAGGGCGGCAGTACGCTGACCCAGCAGTTGGTGAAGAACTTCTACCTGACCAGCGAACGCAGCCTGACCCGCAAGCTCACCGAAGCGATGATGGCGTTGCTGCTCGAACTGCATTACGACAAGAAGGAAATCCTTGAGGCCTACCTCAACGAAGTCTTCGTCGGTCAGGACGGTCAGCGTGCGGTGCACGGTTTCGGTCTGGCCAGCCAGTTCTTCTTCGGCCAACCATTGTCCGAGCTGAAACTGCATCAGGTCGCGTTGCTGGTCGGCATGGTCAAGGGGCCGTCCTACTACAACCCGCGTCGCAACCCGGAGCGCGCGCTGGAGCGGCGTAATCTGGTCCTCGACGTGCTGGCGCAGCAAGGCGTGGCCACCGCCGAACAGATCGAAGCGGCGAAGAAAATGCCACTCGGTGTGACGACTCGCGGCAAGCTCGCCGACAGCTCGTTCCCAGGCTTTATCGACCTGGTCAAACGTCAGTTGCGCGAAGACTACCGCGACGAAGACTTGACCGAAGAAGGTCTGCGCATCTTCACCAGTTTCGATCCGATTCTGCAGATGAAAGCCGAAGCCTCGGTCAACGACACGTTCAAACGTCTGGCCGGGCGCAAGGGCTCGGATGACGTCGAAGCGGCGATGGTCGTGACCAACCCGGAAACCGGTGAAGTCCAGGCAATGATCGGCAGCCGTCAGGCCAGTTACGCCGGGTTCAACCGTGCACTGGATGCGGTGCGCCCGATTGGTTCGTTGATCAAACCGGCGGTGTATCTGACCGCGCTGGAGAAGCCGAGCCAGTACACGCTGACCAGTTGGCTGTCGGACGATCCGCTGTCGGTCAAAGGCGCCAACGGTCAGGTGTGGAAGCCGCAGAATTACGATCGGCGCTCCCACGGTACGGTGTTCCTCTATCAGGGCCTGGCGCATTCCTACAACCTGTCGACCTCGCGTCTGGGCCTGGAAGTCGGCGTGCCGAACGTGCTCAAGACTCTCGGTCGCCTGGGCGTTACCCGTGAATTCCCGGCGTTCCCGTCAATGCTGCTGGGCGCCGGCGGCATGACGCCGATCGAAGTGGCGACCATGTACCAGACGCTGGCCAACGGTGGTTTCAATACGCCAATGCGCGGTATTCGCAGCGTGTTGACCGCCGAGGGCGAGCCGCTCAAGCGTTATCCGTTCCAGATCGAGCAGCGCTTCGATCCGGCCTCGATTTACCTGATCCAGAACGCCATGCAGCGGGTGATGCGTGAAGGTACCGGCAGTTCGGTTTATAACGTGCTGCCCAAGACCCTGACGCTGGCGGGCAAGACCGGTACCAGTAACGATTCGCGCGACAGTTGGTTTGCCGGCTTCAGCCAGGATCTGCTGGCAGTGGTCTGGCTCGGCCGCGACGACAATGGCAAGACGCCGTTCACCGGGGCCACCGGTGCGCTGCAGGTCTGGACCAGTTTCATGCGCAAGGCCGATCCGCTGCCGCTGGACATGCCGCAGCCGGACAACGTCGTGCAGGCCTGGGTCGATTCACGCACCGGCCAGGGTTCCGATGCCAACTGCCCCGGCGCTGTGCAGATGCCGTATATTCGCGGCAGCGAACCGCCACCCGGCGCCGCGTGTGCAAGCGAAACACCTGCCTCGCCGGAGTCGGTGATGGACTGGGTCAAGGGCTGGATGAATTAAGCAAAGAGGGTTTCAAGTGAACAAGTGGTTGATTCCAGCGGTGACCGCCGTGGCTTTGCTCAGCGGCTGCTCCACCGTACAGCGTGGTTCGATTCCGGTAGTGGATTCGGGTACGGCCGTGTCCAACAGCGAACGCATCGGCGCCAATGGCGGTTTCCGCCAGACCACGGTCAAGCGCCCGGCGCAGGGCCAGACTCAGGCGATTCCGCAAGGCGATACCGGCGTAGTGGTGATGGTGCCGGGCGGCGGTGCGGCGCTGTCAACGCCGATCAGCTCTTCTCCAATCGTTCCGGGTCCGGCATCCGGAGGCATCACGTCGGGGCCTTACAACCCATCGGCGGTTGAGTCGGCGCCGATCAACTCCGGCAGCTACAGCATGCCGTCGACGCCGAGTGGCATTCCTTCGGCCAGCAGTGGCGGCGGTCTGTCGGCGGATGAGCAACTGGACGGCCCGGTACTCGCCTTGCTGACCACTGCGCAACAGCAACAGGCCGGTGGCGACCTCAACGGCGCTTCTTCCAGCCTGGAGCGGGCGCAACGTGTCGCCCCCCGTGAGCCACAAGTGCTTTACCGTCTGGCGCAGGTGCGCATGGCCCAAGGCGATGCGCCGCAAGCCGAGCAGTTCGCCCGTCGCGCGCTGACCATGGCCAACGGTCGTCCGGATCTGCAAGCCAGTTTGTGGGAAATCATCGCTCAGGCCCGCGAGAAACAAGGCGACTCCGCCGGCGCCGCTCAGGCCCGTCAGAAGGCCAAGGTTTCCCTGTGATGGATGCGCGCTTCCCGAAAATCGCCGATCAGCTGCTGCTGATCGAGCGAGAGCTGCGCACCCAGGGCTGGTGGGACGAGGTTGAGCCGTCGGCCGAAGCGCTGAGCAGTGTCGAGCCGTTTTCGGTCGACACGCTGGACTTCGAACAATGGCTGCAATGGATCTTCCTGCCGCGCATGAAGATGATCCTCGAACAGGATCTGCCCTTGCCGAACGCCTCGGGCATTCAGGAAATGGCGGAGATGGTTTTCGCTCAGCGTAATCTGGGCGGCAAGGATCGGCAGTTGCAGGTGCTGCTCAAAGAGTTTGACCTGCTGATCACCGCTTCGCGCTGAACCCGGTTGTGTAGGAGCTTTGTAGGAGCTGCCGAAGGCTGCGATCTTTTGATCTTGCTGTTGAAGAGCAAGATCAAAAGATCGCAGCCTCGTTGCACTCGTCAGCTCCTACACAGCTCCTACACAGATACGGCAGCGAGCCTACGAACAGTTCTCGGCAATCTGCTTCTTCGCTTCGACGATGCGTTCCTGACGCTGTGTATCGTCGAGCCTGCGCAAATCCCCCTCGACCTCCTCACGCAAACGCGGATTGTTCTGCAGTTGCGCCAGGTTCGTGCGTGCCTGCTCGCAAAACGCCTTGAGCTGCGCCTGCTGCTCGGCGACCTGTTTCTTCACCTTGGCATCAATGGCTTTCTGATCCCCGAGTACGCCGCCGCCCGGCATCGGCGCAGCTTTCGGCGCGGGTGAGGAGGGCGTCTGTACGGTCGTCGACGGTTGGCCCTGCGGAGGCTGCGCATCGAAATGCGTGACGCCTTGGGCATCGACCCATTTGTAGATTTGAGCGGCCGAGCACCATGGGCTGAGGCCGATCAGCAGAGTGAGGAGGAGCGTTCGCATGCTGATTCCTTGGCAAAAATGCGCAATTGACGCTAACAGAGTAGCGCTTTTCAGGTTTTTTCTTGCGTTCTCATGTGCTTACCCACAATTAACCTCACAGACGACTTGACTTGCAGAGGGCGAAACAGAAGAATCCAAAGTCCGCTGTAGAGGGACTGCCAGAAGCAGACCCACTCGGTAGATCATGAGGCGCACATCCGCGCCGACCTGTTACACCCGCAACGCGTTACCTCGCGCTGGGTGGGAAAGGCCCGCAACACTTGGGACGATCCCAATACTTGCTCAGTCAGTGCTGACGTAGTCGGCGACCACCGTCGCTCATGCTCTGCCGAGAAGTAAACCTATTAAGACCCGCCCCTTTTTTGTGGACGGTATTCTGGCGTTTTAGAGGTGAACAACGTGGAGCTTTTATCTGGCGGTGAGATGCTCGTCCGCTTTTTGCGTGACGAAGGCGTCAAATATATCTACGGGTACCCGGGTGGTGCTCTCCTGCATGTTTACGATGCCCTGTTCAAAGAGCCGGAAGTGACCCACATCCTGGTTCGTCACGAACAAGCGGCGACCCATATGGCTGACGGCTACGCCCGTGCCACCGGTAAAGCCGGCGTGGTATTGGTGACTTCCGGTCCAGGCGCCACAAACGCCATCACCGGTATCGCCACCGCCTACATGGACTCGATTCCGATGGTGATCATTTCCGGTCAGGTGCCAAGCACCATGGTCGGCACCGACGCGTTTCAGGAAACCGACATGATCGGTATCTCCCGGCCGATCGTGAAGCACAGCTTCATGATCAAGCACGCTTCGGAAATCCCGGAAGTCATGAAGAAGGCTTTCTACCTCGCGCAATCCGGTCGTCCGGGCCCGGTCGTGGTCGATATCCCGAAAGACATGACCAATCCGGCCGAGAAGTTCGAATACGTTTTCCCGAAAAAAGCCAAGCTGCGCTCCTACAGCCCGGCCGTTCGCGGTCACTCCGGGCAGATCCGCAAAGCAGCGGAAATGCTGTTGGCAGCCAAGCGACCAGTGCTGTACTCCGGCGGCGGCGTCATCCTCGGCAACGGTTCTGCACAGCTGACCGAACTGGCGAAAATGCTCAACCTGCCAGTGACCAACACCTTGATGGGTCTGGGCGCTTTCCCAGGCACTGACCGTCAGTTCATCGGCATGCTCGGCATGCACGGCAGCTACACCGCGAACCTGGCGATGCACCATGCCGACGTGATCCTCGCAGTGGGCGCACGCTTCGACGATCGGGTGATCAACGGCCCGGCGAAGTTCTGCCCGAACGCCAAGATCATCCATATCGACATCGACCCAGCGTCGATCTCCAAGACCATCAAGGCCGACGTACCAATCGTTGGTCCGGTCGAGAGCGTCCTGACCGAAATGGTCGCGATCCTCAAGGAAATCGGCGAGACCCCGAACAAGGAGTCCGTGGCCAGCTGGTGGAAGCAGGTCGATGAATGGCGCGGTGATCGCGGCCTGTTCCCTTACGAAAAGGGCGACGGCAGCAAGATCAAGCCGCAGACCGTGATCGAAACCCTCTGCGAAGTGACCAAGGGCGACGCCTTTGTGACCTCCGACGTCGGTCAGCACCAGATGTTCGCCGCGCAGTACTACACGTTCAACAAGCCTAACCGCTGGATCAACTCCGGTGGTCTGGGCACGATGGGCTTCGGTCTGCCGGCGGCGATGGGCATCAAATTGAGCTTCCCGGACGACGACGTTGCCTGCGTCACCGGCGAAGGCAGTATTCAGATGAACATCCAGGAGCTGTCGACCTGCCTGCAATACGGCTTGCCGGTGAAGATCGTCATCCTCAACAACGGTGTGCTGGGCATGGTTCGCCAGTGGCAGGACATGAGCTACGGCAGCCGTCACTCGCACTCCTACATGGAATCGCTGCCCGACTTCATCAAGCTGGCTGAAGCCTACGGCCACGTTGGCGTACGCATCACCGAATCGAAAGATTTGAAGTCGAAGATGGCAGAAGCGTTCGCCATGAAGGATCGCCTGGTGATCATCGACGTTGCGGTCGACACCAGCGAGCACGTCTACCCGATGCAGATCAAAGACGGCTCCATGCGCGATATGTGGCTGAGCAAGACGGAGCGTACTTAATCATGCGGCACATTATTTCCCTGCTTCTGGAAAACGAACCCGGCGCTCTGTCTCGCGTAGTCGGCCTGTTCTCGCAGCGCAACTACAACATCGAAAGCCTGACCGTGGCCCCGACCGAAGACCCGACCCTGTCGCGTCTGACGCTGACCACCGTGGGTCACGATGAAGTCATCGAGCAGATCACCAAAAACCTGAACAAGCTGATCGAAGTGGTCAAGCTGGTGGACCTGTCGGAAAGCGCTCACATCGAGCGTGAACTGATGCTGGTCAAGGTCAAGGCCACTGGCGCCCAGCGCGCGGAGATCAAACGCACCACCGATATCTACCGTGGACAGATCGTCGACGTCAGCGCCAGCGTGTATACCGTTCAATTGACCGGTACCAGCGACAAGCTCGACAGCTTCATTCAGTCCATTGGCACCGCATCGATTCTGGAAACCGTCCGCAGCGGCGTGACCGGCATTGCTCGCGGCGACAAAGTACTCAGCATCTAAACCAAATTAGCGCATGGCCTGAATGGCCGGATATAAGGGGAAATTCATGAAAGTTTTCTACGATAAAGACTGCGACCTGTCGATCATCCAGGGCAAGAAAGTTGCCATCATCGGTTACGGCTCCCAGGGCCACGCTCAAGCGTGCAACCTGAAAGATTCCGGTGTCGACGTAACTGTCGGTCTGCGTAAAGGTTCGGCCACCGTTGCCAAAGCCGAAGCTCACGGCCTGAAAGTGACCGACGTGGCCTCCGCTGTTGCTGCTGCCGACCTGGTCATGATCCTGACCCCGGACGAGTTCCAGTCCTCGCTGTACAAGAACGAAATCGAGCCGAACATCAAGAAAGGCGCCACCCTGGCCTTCTCCCACGGCTTCGCGATTCACTACAACCAGGTTGTTCCGCGTGCCGACCTCGACGTGATCATGATCGCGCCGAAAGCCCCGGGCCACACCGTACGTTCCGAATTCGTCAAAGGTGGCGGTATCCCTGACCTGATCGCGATCTACCAGGACGCCTCGGGCAACGCCAAAAACGTTGCACTGTCCTACGCCGCCGGCGTTGGTGGCGGTCGTACCGGCATCATCGAAACTACCTTCAAGGACGAGACCGAAACCGACCTGTTCGGCGAACAAGCCGTTCTGTGCGGCGGTACCGTTGAACTGGTGAAAGCCGGTTTCGAAACCCTGGTTGAAGCTGGCTACGCGCCGGAAATGGCCTACTTCGAGTGCCTGCACGAACTGAAACTGATCGTTGATCTCATGTACGAAGGCGGTATCGCCAACATGAACTACTCGATCTCCAACAACGCCGAATACGGCGAGTACGTGACCGGCCCGGAAGTCATCAACGCCGAGTCCCGTCAGGCCATGCGCAACGCCCTGAAACGTATTCAGGACGGCGAATACGCCAAAATGTTCATCAGCGAAGGCGCAACCGGCTACCCTTCGATGACCGCCAAGCGTCGTAACAACGCCGCTCACGGTATCGAAATCATCGGCGAGCAACTGCGCTCCATGATGCCGTGGATCGGTGCCAACAAGATCGTCGACAAAGCCAAGAACTGAGTCGTCGTCCCTTGTACGAAAAACGCGGCCTCGGCCGCGTTTTTTCGTTTGGGCCGGTGCTTCTGGTATAAAGCTGCATCGTTTGTGGCCGAACTGTCGTCCTCAAGCCTCTGTCGAATTTTTTCCAAACCGTTGCAAGGTAATGTCCATGAGCGAACGTCCCGAAGAGCCGAACAAGGCTTCCGACGCCGAAAGCCTGCTGCCCATCGATGAGCACATCGAAGAAGGGCACGACGCTGAAGGTCGTAAAGTCCGGCATCGTGGTATCTATCTGCTGCCGAACCTGTTCACCACTGCCAACCTGTTCGCAGGCTTCTATTCCATCATCAACTCGATGAGCGCGCAGGCCGCCTTGAGCGCCGGCGACTCGGTTAATGCGAGCAAGTATTTCGCGTTCGCTGCGATCGCGATTTTCGTCGCGATGGTCCTCGACGGCCTCGATGGCCGCGTGGCGCGCATGACCAATACGCAAAGTGCCTTCGGCGCCGAGTACGACTCGCTGTCGGACATGGTCGCCTTCGGCGTCGCGCCGGCATTGCTGGCCTTCGGCTGGGCGCTGGGCGATATGGGCAAGGTCGGCTGGATGGTCGCCTTCATTTATGTCGCAGGTGCGGCGTTGCGTCTGGCGCGCTTCAACACCCAGGTCGGCACGGCGGACAAACGCTATTTCATTGGTCTGGCCAGCCCGGCGGCGGCAGGTGTGGTGGCCGGTATTGTCTGGGCGTTCAGCGATTACGGCATTCAGGGTTCGAAGATGTCCTTCCTGGTGGCCTTGATGGTGGCGGCGGCTGGCATGCTGATGGTCAGCAACATCAAGTACAACAGCTTCAAGGAGCTGGATCTCAAAGGGCGCGTGCCGTTCGTGGCGATCCTCGCGGTGGTGTTGGTATTCGCTGTCGTGTTCAGTGATCCGCCGCGCATTCTGCTGCTGGTGTTTCTCGCCTATGCGGCGTCCGGTCCGGTGCAATATCTGTTGCGTCTTCGTCGTCACAAAAACGCCGAGTGATGTAATTTCGCGCATACTCCGCAGTCTATGGGTGCACCTGTCCTCCAAAGCTGCGGAGTTGTCATGTTGATCAAGATCCCCAAAGCATCCGACTGCCATGAGTCGGATGTCACGCCTGAAGCCATTTATCTCTCCCGCCGCCAATTGCTCGGTGCCACCGCTGCCGGTATTGCCATGAGCAGCTTGCCACGCTGGGCCAGTGCCGCCGATGCCCCGCGCTACTCTGATGTCGAATCCGGCAAGGCGCCGGCCTGGTTTGCCGAAAAGCTCCCTTCTACTCAATGGGGGGCGGTCAACGTCAAGGACGAGGCGATCACGCCTTATAAAGACGCCACGCACTACAACAACTTTTATGAGTTCGGTACCGGTAAGGGCGATCCGGCTTCGAATGCTGGCGACCTCAAAACCGAACCCTGGAGCGTAGTGATAGACGGGGAGGTGGGTAAACCGGGGCGTTATGCACTGGAGGACTTCATGAAGCCGTATCAACTGGAGGAACGTATCTATCGTCTGCGCTGCGTCGAGGCGTGGTCGATGGTCATTCCCTGGGTCGGTTTCCCGATCTCGGCCTTGCTCAAACAGGTCGAGCCGACCTCCAAAGCCAAGTACATCCGCTTCGAAACCCTGCAGGATCCCAAGAGCATGCCCGGCCAGCGTTCCGGTTTTGCCTTGATCGACTGGCCGTATGTCGAAGGCCTGCGTCTCGATGAGGCGATGAATCCCTTGGCGATCCTGGCGGTGGGCATGTACGGCCGCGAACTGCCGAACCAGAACGGCGCGCCTTTGCGTCTGGTGGTGCCGTGGAAGTACGGCTTCAAAAGCGTGAAATCCATTGTGCGCATCAGTCTGGTGAGCGAGCAGCCGAAGACCACCTGGCAAAGCATTGCTGCCGATGAGTATGGCTTCTACGCGAATGTGAACCCGACGGTTGATCACCCGCGCTGGACGCAGGCGCGCGAGCGACGTCTGCCGAACAGTCTGTTCAAGCCGAATGTGCGCGATACGCAGATGTTCAACGGCTACTCGGATGAAGTCGCTTCTTTATATGCAGGGCTCGATCTGCGGAAGAACTACTGATGCGCTATCCGTTCTGGCGAGTGGGCGTGTTCATTGCGGCAGCGATCTGGCCATTGCTGTGGTTCTATCAGGCGTTCGCTGATTTGCTTGGGCCTGATCCGGGCAAGGTATTGGTTGATCGTCTCGGGCTGGGGACGCTGGTGTTGCTGTTGATCACGCTGAGCATGACGCCGCTGCAAAAGCTGAGCGGCTGGGCCGGGTGGATTGCGGTCCGTCGGCAGTTGGGGCTTTGGTGTTTTGCCTATGTGACGCTGCATCTGTTCAGCTACATGGCATTTATCCTCGGATTCGACTGGTCTCAGCTGGGCGTGGAGCTGCGTAAGCGGCCCTACATCATTGTCGGTGCGCTGGGCTTTCTCGGCTTGCTGATATTGGCGATGACGTCCAATCGTTACAGTCAGCGTCGTTTGGGTGTTCGCTGGAAGAAGCTGCATCGTCTGGTTTACGTGATTCTCGGACTGGGTCTGCTGCATATGCTGTGGATCGTGCGGGCTGATTTGGAAGAGTGGACGATTTATGCCTTTATAGGCGCTGTGCTTTTGCTGCTTCGTCTGCCGCCAGTGACGAGGCGAATCCCGCGGTTACTGGGTAAAAAGCAGAATCTGCAAGAAAAGCGAAATTAACGGTTGACGGCAGATTCCAGAGGTCTATAATTCGCCCCACTTCCGGCGCAGTCGAAACAGAAAACTCCTTGAGATTCAAAGAGTTGCGCAGTTTTCGACAGCGGCTTGCTTCAGATCATCGAAGCCTGGAGGGAGTTGAAAGAGCAGTGATGTGTAGCTCCTTTAACGGCTCGATCTTCTCGGTCGAAAGCGGAGAAAAAGAGGTGTTGACAGCAGCGATTAACGCTGTAGAATTCGCCTCCCGCTAACGAGAGATCGGAAGCGCAAGTGGTTGAAGTTGTTGAGGAATTCTTCGAAAACTTCTGAAAATAATCACTTGACAGCAAATGAGGCTGCTGTAGAATGCGCGCCTCGGTTGAGACGAAAGATCTTAACCAACCGCTCTTTAACAACTGAATCAAGCAATTCGTGTGGGTGCTTGTGCAGTCAGGCTGATAGTCAACAAGATTATCAGCATCACAAGTTACTCCGCGAGAAATCAAAGATGTAACCAACGATTGCTGAGCCAAGTTTAGGGTTTCTTAAAAACCCAAAGATGTTTGAACTGAAGAGTTTGATCATGGCTCAGATTGAACGCTGGCGGCAGGCCTAACACATGCAAGTCGAGCGGATGAAAGGAGCTTGCTCCTGGATTCAGCGGCGGACGGGTGAGTAATGCCTAGGAATCTGCCTGGTAGTGGGGGACAACGTTTCGAAAGGAACGCTAATACCGCATACGTCCTACGGGAGAAAGCAGGGGACCTTCGGGCCTTGCGCTATCAGATGAGCCTAGGTCGGATTAGCTAGTTGGTGAGGTAATGGCTCACCAAGGCGACGATCCGTAACTGGTCTGAGAGGATGATCAGTCACACTGGAACTGAGACACGGTCCAGACTCCTACGGGAGGCAGCAGTGGGGAATATTGGACAATGGGCGAAAGCCTGATCCAGCCATGCCGCGTGTGTGAAGAAGGTCTTCGGATTGTAAAGCACTTTAAGTTGGGAGGAAGGGTTGTAGATTAATACTCTGCAATTTTGACGTTACCGACAGAATAAGCACCGGCTAACTCTGTGCCAGCAGCCGCGGTAATACAGAGGGTGCAAGCGTTAATCGGAATTACTGGGCGTAAAGCGCGCGTAGGTGGTTTGTTAAGTTGGATGTGAAATCCCCGGGCTCAACCTGGGAACTGCATCCAAAACTGGCAAGCTAGAGTATGGTAGAGGGTGGTGGAATTTCCTGTGTAGCGGTGAAATGCGTAGATATAGGAAGGAACACCAGTGGCGAAGGCGACCACCTGGACTGATACTGACACTGAGGTGCGAAAGCGTGGGGAGCAAACAGGATTAGATACCCTGGTAGTCCACGCCGTAAACGATGTCAACTAGCCGTTGGGAGCCTTGAGCTCTTAGTGGCGCAGCTAACGCATTAAGTTGACCGCCTGGGGAGTACGGCCGCAAGGTTAAAACTCAAATGAATTGACGGGGGCCCGCACAAGCGGTGGAGCATGTGGTTTAATTCGAAGCAACGCGAAGAACCTTACCAGGCCTTGACATCCAATGAACTTTCCAGAGATGGATTGGTGCCTTCGGGAACATTGAGACAGGTGCTGCATGGCTGTCGTCAGCTCGTGTCGTGAGATGTTGGGTTAAGTCCCGTAACGAGCGCAACCCTTGTCCTTAGTTACCAGCACGTAATGGTGGGCACTCTAAGGAGACTGCCGGTGACAAACCGGAGGAAGGTGGGGATGACGTCAAGTCATCATGGCCCTTACGGCCTGGGCTACACACGTGCTACAATGGTCGGTACAAAGGGTTGCCAAGCCGCGAGGTGGAGCTAATCCCATAAAACCGATCGTAGTCCGGATCGCAGTCTGCAACTCGACTGCGTGAAGTCGGAATCGCTAGTAATCGCGAATCAGAATGTCGCGGTGAATACGTTCCCGGGCCTTGTACACACCGCCCGTCACACCATGGGAGTGGGTTGCACCAGAAGTAGCTAGTCTAACCTTCGGGAGGACGGTTACCACGGTGTGATTCATGACTGGGGTGAAGTCGTAACAAGGTAGCCGTAGGGGAACCTGCGGCTGGATCACCTCCTTAATCGACGACATCAGCTGCTGCATGAGCTCCCACACGAATTGCTTGATTCATTGAAGAAGACGATAGAAGCAGCCCGAAATTGGGTCTGTAGCTCAGTTGGTTAGAGCGCACCCCTGATAAGGGTGAGGTCGGCAGTTCGAATCTGCCCAGACCCACCAATTTTGTGTGGGAAACGCCTGTAGAAATACGGGGCCATAGCTCAGCTGGGAGAGCGCCTGCCTTGCACGCAGGAGGTCAGCGGTTCGATCCCGCTTGGCTCCACCACTACTGCTTCTGAAGTTTGAAAGCTTAGAAATGAGCATTCCACCGGTTCGGTGATGAATGTTGATTTCTAGTCTTTGACTAGATCGTTCTTTAAAAATTTGGGTATGTGATAGAAAGATAGACTGAACGTTACTTTCACTGGTAACGGATCAGGCTAAGGTAAAATTTGTGAGTTCTCTTAGTTGAGAAATTCGAATTTTCGGCGAATGTCGTCTTCACAGTATAACCAGATTGCTTGGGGTTATATGGTCAAGTGAAGAAGCGCATACGGTGGATGCCTTGGCAGTCAGAGGCGATGAAAGACGTGGTAGCCTGCGAAAAGCTTCGGGGAGTCGGCAAACAGACTTTGATCCGGAGATGTCTGAATGGGGGAACCCAGCCATCATAAGATGGTTATCTTGTACTGAATACATAGGTGCAAGAGGCGAACCAGGGGAACTGAAACATCTAAGTACCCTGAGGAAAAGAAATCAACCGAGATTCCCTTAGTAGTGGCGAGCGAACGGGGACTAGCCCTTAAGTGGCTTTGAGATTAGCGGAACGCTCTGGAAAGTGCGGCCATAGTGGGTGATAGCCCTGTACGCGAAAATCTCTTAGTCATGAAATCGAGTAGGACGGAGCACGAGAAACTTTGTCTGAATATGGGGGGACCATCCTCCAAGGCTAAATACTACTGACTGACCGATAGTGAACTAGTACCGTGAGGGAAAGGCGAAAAGAACCCCGGAGAGGGGAGTGAAATAGATCCTGAAACCGTATGCGTACAAGCAGTGGGAGCAGACTTTGTTCTGTGACTGCGTACCTTTTGTATAATGGGTCAGCGACTTATTTTCAGTGGCGAGCTTAACCGAATAGGGGAGGCGTAGCGAAAGCGAGTCTTAATAGGGCGTCTAGTCGCTGGGAATAGACCCGAAACCGGGCGATCTATCCATGGGCAGGTTGAAGGTTAGGTAACACTGACTGGAGGACCGAACCGACTACCGTTGAAAAGTTAGCGGATGACCTGTGGATCGGAGTGAAAGGCTAATCAAGCTCGGAGATAGCTGGTTCTCCTCGAAAGCTATTTAGGTAGCGCCTCATGTATCACTGTAGGGGGTAGAGCACTGTTTCGGCTAGGGGGTCATCCCGACTTACCAAACCGATGCAAACTCCGAATACCTACAAGTGCCGAGCATGGGAGACACACGGCGGGTGCTAACGTCCGTCGTGAAAAGGGAAACAACCCAGACCGTCAGCTAAGGTCCCAAAGTTATGGTTAAGTGGGAAACGATGTGGGAAGGCTTAGACAGCTAGGAGGTTGGCTTAGAAGCAGCCACCCTTTAAAGAAAGCGTAATAGCTCACTAGTCGAGTCGGCCTGCGCGGAAGATGTAACGGGGCTCAAACCATACACCGAAGCTACGGGTATCATCTTCGGATGATGCGGTAGAGGAGCGTTCTGTAAGCCTGTGAAGGTGAGTTGAGAAGCTTGCTGGAGGTATCAGAAGTGCGAATGCTGACATGAGTAACGACAATGGGTGTGAAAAACACCCACGCCGAAAGACCAAGGTTTCCTGCGCAACGTTAATCGACGCAGGGTTAGTCGGTCCCTAAGGCGAGGCTGAAAAGCGTAGTCGATGGAAAACAGGTTAATATTCCTGTACTTCTGGTTATTGCGATGGAGGGACGGAGAAGGCTAGGCCAGCTTGGCGTTGGTTGTCCAAGTTTAAGGTGGTAGGCTGAGATCTTAGGTAAATCCGGGATCTCAAGGCCGAGAGCTGATGACGAGTTACCCTTTGGGTGACGAAGTGGTTGATGCCATGCTTCCAAGAAAAGCTTCTAAGCTTCAGGTAACCAGGAACCGTACCCCAAACCGACACAGGTGGTTGGGTAGAGAATACCAAGGCGCTTGAGAGAACTCGGGTGAAGGAACTAGGCAAAATGGCACCGTAACTTCGGGAGAAGGTGCGCCGGTGAGGGTGAAGGACTTGCTCCGTAAGCTCATGCCGGTCGAAGATACCAGGCCGCTGCGACTGTTTATTAAAAACACAGCACTCTGCAAACACGAAAGTGGACGTATAGGGTGTGACGCCTGCCCGGTGCCGGAAGGTTAATTGATGGGGTTAGCTAACGCGAAGCTCTTGATCGAAGCCCCGGTAAACGGCGGCCGTAACTATAACGGTCCTAAGGTAGCGAAATTCCTTGTCGGGTAAGTTCCGACCTGCACGAATGGCGTAACGATGGCGGCGCTGTCTCCACCCGAGACTCAGTGAAATTGAAATCGCTGTGAAGATGCAGTGTATCCGCGGCTAGACGGAAAGACCCCGTGAACCTTTACTATAGCTTTGCACTGGACTTTGAATTTGCTTGTGTAGGATAGGTGGGAGGCTTTGAAGCGTGGACGCCAGTTCGCGTGGAGCCATCCTTGAAATACCACCCTGGCAACTTTGAGGTTCTAACTCAGGTCCGTTATCCGGATCGAGGACAGTGTATGGTGGGTAGTTTGACTGGGGCGGTCTCCTCCTAAAGAGTAACGGAGGAGTACGAAGGTGCGCTCAGACCGGTCGGAAATCGGTCGTAGAGTATAAAGGCAAAAGCGCGCTTGACTGCGAGACAGACACGTCGAGCAGGTACGAAAGTAGGTCTTAGTGATCCGGTGGTTCTGTATGGAAGGGCCATCGCTCAACGGATAAAAGGTACTCCGGGGATAACAGGCTGATACCGCCCAAGAGTTCATATCGACGGCGGTGTTTGGCACCTCGATGTCGGCTCATCACATCCTGGGGCTGAAGCCGGTCCCAAGGGTATGGCTGTTCGCCATTTAAAGTGGTACGCGAGCTGGGTTTAGAACGTCGTGAGACAGTTCGGTCCCTATCTGCCGTGGACGTTTGAGATTTGAGAGGGGCTGCTCCTAGTACGAGAGGACCGGAGTGGACGAACCTCTGGTGTTCCGGTTGTCACGCCAGTGGCATTGCCGGGTAGCTATGTTCGGGAAAGATAACCGCTGAAAGCATCTAAGCGGGAAACTTGCCTCAAGATGAGATCTCACTGGAACCTTGAGTTCCCTGAAGGGCCGTCGAAGACTACGACGTTGATAGGTTGGGTGTGTAAGCGCTGTGAGGCGTTGAGCTAACCAATACTAATTGCCCGTGAGGCTTGACCATATAACACCCAAGCAATTTGCTGACCTGAGAAGGCGCCAGATTGCGGTGTGTGAAGACGAAACGAACCGAAAGTTCGAAACGCACAAACACCAGATGTCACATACCCAATTTGCTGAAGCGAGGCCATCTGGTCACGAGTCAGTACCCGAATTTCTTGACGACCATAGAGCGTTGGAACCACCTGATCCCATCCCGAACTCAGCAGTGAAACGATGCATCGCCGATGGTAGTGTGGGGTTTCCCCATGTGAGAGTAGGTCATCGTCAAGATTAAATTCCGAAACCCCAATTGCGAAAGCAGTTGGGGTTTTGTTTTGCCTGCGAGAAAGTTTTCAGCGTTACGGCGAACAAAATTGCACAGTTATTTTCGAATCAGAACACTAGAATAGCCCCATCTTTATCGGAGCCAGAGCCTGTATGTCAGAATCGGTTGACGCCCCCGGGCTGTCAGATTTACCGCTGGAAGACTTGATAGCCTGCCACGAGTGCGACCTGCTGATGCGCAAGCCGACACTTGCCCATGGTGAGAAAGCGCTCTGCCCGCGTTGTGGTTATGAGTTATACGCCCACCGCCATAACGTGGTGCAGCGCAGCCTCGCCCTGGTGATCGCGGCGTTATTACTTTACGTACCGGCAAACTTTTTACCCATCATGCAACTCAATATCCTCGGGCAATCGTCGCAGGATACGGTCTGGAGTGGCGTGGTCGGCCTGTTTAACACCGACATGCAAGGAGTGTCGATTGTCGTCTTCCTTTGCAGCATGGCCATACCGTTACTCAAGTTGTTGTGCCAGCTGTTTGTGTTACTGACGATTCGTTTCGAAGTCGGCCGAAGCTACGGTTTGCTGCTCTATCGTATTTACCACCACCTCAGAGACTGGGGCATGCTCGAGGTCTACCTCATGGGCGTCCTCGTCGCGATCGTGAAGCTTGCGGACATGGCAGCCATCACCGTCGGCCTCGGGCTGGCATGTTTCATTGGCTTGTTGTTGGTACAAGTCTGGCTGGAGGTGGTGATGTCACCGCATCAGATCTGGCAGGCATTATCAGGAGAGGATGCCCATGCGGGCGATTGATGCGGGCATTCTGGTCTGCACCGAATGTCACGAGCTGAACAAGCAGGAAGCTGACGTCGACGAGCAGAACTGCACCCGTTGTGGCGCGCAGGTTCACGCTCGCCGCCCGAACAGCCTGACCCGTACCTGGGCGCTGTTGATCACGGCAGCAATTATCTACATTCCGGCGAATGTCTTGCCGATCATGACGGTCAGCTCTCTGGGTCAGGGTGATCCGAGCACCATCATGTCCGGGGTTATTCAACTGGTGCAGCACGGCATGATTCCGATCGCGGCCGTGGTGTTCATCGCCAGTATTCTGGTGCCGACCTTCAAACTGGTCGGCATCGCGCTGTTGCTGTTTTCTGTGCAGCGTCGGCAACCATTATCGGCCCGCCAGCGTATCTGGATGTACCGTTTCATCGAGTTCATTGGCCGTTGGTCGATGCTCGATATTTTTGTGATCGCCATTCTCGTGGCGGTCGTCAACTTCGGCCGGATAGCCAGTGTCGAAGCCAACCTGGGCGCCGTCGCCTTCGCCTCTGTGGTGATTCTGACGATGCTCGCGGCAGTTACTTTCGATCCCCGACTGATTTGGGATAACACGGAGTCGGACGACGACCATGACTGATTTGCCTGTAGCGAAAACCCGACCCGCTTCGAACTGGTCGGCCATTTGGGTGCTGCCTCTGATCGCGCTGATCATCGGCGGCTGGCTCGGCTGGCGTGCTTATTCCGAGACCGGTATAGAGATTCAGGTGCGCTTCGAAAGCGGCGAAGGCATCCAGGCCAACAAGACTGAAGTGGTCTACAAAGGCATGCCGGTCGGCAAGGTCAAAACGCTCAAGCTCGACGATGAAGGCAACTCCAAAGGCGTGATCGCCACCATCGAAATGAACAAGGACGTCGAGCAGTACCTGAAGACCAGCACACGGTTCTGGCTGGTCAAGCCGAGCGTGACCCTGGCCGGTATCACCGGTCTGGAGACATTGGTCTCGGGTAACTACGTTGCCATCAGTCCCGGTGAAGGCGAGCCGGTGCGCAAATTCAAGGCATTGGCCGAAGAGCCGCCGCTGTCCGACGCCAAGCCCGGTCTGCACCTGACCATCAAGGCCGATCGCCTCGGTTCTCTGAATCGTGGCAGCCCGGTGTTCTACAAGCAGATCAAAGTTGGCCAGGTCAAAAGCTATGTGCTTTCCGAGGATCAGAGCACTGTTGAGCTGAAAGTTTTCATCGAGCCGACCTACGCCAAACTGGTGCGCAAGCACACGCGTTTCTGGAACGCCAGCGGCATCAGCATCGACGCCAACCTGTCCGGCGTGAAAGTGCGCAGCGAATCCCTGGCCAGCATCGTCGCCGGTGGTATCGCGTTCGCGACGCCGGAGAATCGCAAGGACAGTCCGGCAACCGATCCGAGCCTCCCGTTCCGTCTCTATGAAGACTTTGACGCTGCCGCTGCCGGGATTCGCGTGAAGGTCAAGCTCAGCGATTTCGAAGGTCTGCAGGCGGGTCGCACGCCGGTGATGTACAAAGGTATTCAGGTCGGCAACCTGAAAGCGTTGAAGGTCGATCCTGACCTGAACAGCGCCACCGCCGAGCTGACCCTTGATCCGTTGGCCGAAGACTATCTGGTGGAGGGCACGCAGTTCTGGGTGGTCAAACCGTCGATTTCCCTTGCCGGTATTACCGGCCTGGAAGCGCTGGTAAAAGGTAACTACATCGCCGTGCGTCCGGGTGACAAAGGCGCCGCGCCAAAGCGGGAATTCGAAGCACGACCAAAAGCTCCGCCGCTGGACCTGCGATCGCCGGGCCTGCATCTGGTGCTGTTCACCGATTCGCTCGGCTCGATCGATGTCGGCAGCCCGATTCTGTACAAGCAGGTCAAGGTCGGTTCGGTGCAGAGCTACCAGTTCTCCCGAACCAAGAAGCAACTGGTCATCGGCGTGCACATCGAGAAGGAATACGAAAACCTGGTCAACGCCTCGACGCGCTTCTGGAACGTCAGCGGCATTACTCTCACCGGTGGCTTGACCGGCGGCATTCAGGTGAAGAGTGAATCCCTGCAAACCCTGATGGCCGGCGGTATTGCATTCGAAACACCGCAAGCCAATGCGCCGTTGAAGAAACGCATCCCGCGCTTCCGTCTGTTCGCCGATCATGACGAGGCGAACAAGAAAGGTGCGGTAGTGACCATTAAAGTCGATCGCGCTGACGGTTTGAGCAGCGGCACTCCGGTGCGTTTCAAGGGGCTGGATGTTGGCAAGATCGAGAGCGTGGATCTCACCGACGACATGCAGTCGGTGATCCTCACCGCACGCATCACCGAAGTGCCGGAGAAAATTGCGCGGGTCGGCAGTCAGTTCTGGGTGGTCAAGCCGGAACTGGGTCTGATCAAGACGCAGAATCTGGAAACGCTGGTCACCGGCAAATACATCGAAGTCCAGCCAGCGGCGAAAAATCTCGGGCCGCAAAAAAACTTCGTTGCTTTGGCCGAGGCGCCGGAAGTCACCAAACAGGAAGCCGGTTTGAGTCTGGTGTTGAGCGCTGCACGTCGTGGTTCGCTGAAGCCCGGCGTACCAGTCACCTATCGTGAAATCACCGTCGGCAAGGTGACCGGTTATGAGTTGGGCCAGACCGCTGACCGTGTATTGGTGCACATCCTGATCGAGCCGAAGTATGCGCCATTGGTGCGCAGCGGCAGCCGCTTCTGGAACACCAGCGGTGTGGGCTTCGATTACGGTTTATTTAAAGGCGTGACGGTGCGAACCGAGTCGCTGGAGACGCTGATTCAAGGTGGTATTGCCTTCGCCACCCCGGACGGTGAACGCATGGGCAACCCGGCGCGGGCCGAGCAGACGTTCCCGTTGTTCGACAAATTCGAGGATGAATGGCTGACCTGGGCGCCGAAGATTCAGCTCGGTAAGTAACCTGAAGTTTATGGGGCGTCTATCAAGACGCCTTCGCGAGCAAGCTCGCTCCCACATTTTGTATGCGTTTCTATGTGGGAGCGAGCTTGCTCGCGAAGAGGCCCTCTGATTCAACCCAAATCCCAGGCGATAAAAAAGGGCCGCGATCCCATCAGATCGCGGCCCTTTTTTTGCCTTCAGCTAAAGCCGATCAAACCGCATCCAGCTCCGGCTCATCCGCCTGCACATTCAGCGTGGCCTTGACCACATCGTGGCGGCGGATGTACTTCCAGTCCGCCTCATCGATGTAGATCCCGGCCGGGCCGCTGCCGCCTTCCAGGTCGATCGCGACACTGGCGCAGACCTGCGGCTTCACGCTCGCCAGAATCGGCACGAAGCCCAGTTGCAGACTGGTTTCAAGCAGCGCCGCCTGGTTCTTCTCGTCGATATCCGCCGCCTCGTCGAGGTAGTACGGTAGACGCACGCGACCGGCCAGATCGCGATCCATCAAATGCAGCAACAAGTACATGTTGGTCAGCGCCTTGATGGTCATGGTCGTACCGTTGGACGCCGCGCCGTCGATGTCGGTGTGGATGACCGGTTGGCCGTTGACCTTGGTGATCTCGAAGGCGAGTTCGAACAAGTCCTTGAGACCGAGCTGGTTGTGGTTGGCCGCCACCAGCCGTGCCAGATATTCCTTGGCCTCTTCGTTCTTGTTGTCCTGCTCGGCGCTCTGGCTGAGGTCAAACACCGACAGGGTTTCGCCTTCCTCATACTGCCCGGCGCTGTGGATGATCTGGTCGATGTGCTTGAGCGCTTCCTTGTTCGGCGCGAGGACGATGCGGAAGCTCTGCAGGTTGGAAACCTGACGCTTGTTGATCTCGCGGTTGAACAGCGCCAGTTGATGCTCGAGGCTGTCGTAGTCGCTGCGAATGTTACGCAGGGTGCGGGCGATGTCGGTGACCGCCGCGCGCCGCGCCTTGCCGAGGGTCAGGGCCTCATCGGTGCGGTGCGCGTAAGCGTTGATCAGCAGCGACAGACGCCGCTCCATGTCGTCTTCGCTGTCGAACTTGGCCACGCCTTTGAGACGCACCTGCGCGTACAGTGCCTCGATCTGGCCATCGGCACGCAGCAGACCCTGCCAGCTGTCCTGATAGTCGTTGAGCAGCGGCAGCAGGTTGTCCATCGAATCGTCGACCGGATCCATGAACGGCGTACCGAACGGCAGATCCGCCGGCAGCAACTGACGACGACGCAAGGCATCGTCGAGGGTGCGTTGCTTGGCTTCCATGTCGGCAATCTGCCGACCGACCAGTTGCAGCTTGGCCGACAGTTGCTGGACGCGCTCGGTGAACGCATCGCTGGAGCGCTTGAGTTCGTCCTGCGCGGCTTCCATCTGCGCCAGTTGCTCGAGCTTGTCGCCTTCTTCGGCGCTCAGCGTCTGGGTGCGACGGAAATCTTCCAGCGCCTTCTGTGCGTCCAGCACCTGCTGGTACAGCGCTTCGGTCTGGGTCTTGCTCGCGGCGCGGTCGGCGGCCACGGCTTGTTGGGTTTTCAGTTGCTTGAGTTCTTTTTCCAGACGCTCTTTCTGATCGCGCAGCGCGGCGCGGTCGGCCAGCGCCTGCAGGGCCGGTGGCTCGATGTGCGAGATGTCGATCGACAGGCCCGGCACTTCGAAGCGCTCGCCCTTGAAGCCATCAAGAATCAGCTCGACCGATTTGACCCACTCGCCGTTCTCGTCGAGGGTGATGCCGTGCTCGCCCAGCGGCAGGCTGAACAGCGCGCTATTGAACAGACGCATCAGGCGTTCGACGTCCTGTTGCGAGAACTCTTCGCGCAGGCGGGCGTAGCTGTTGTTATCAGCGTGATCGAGTTGCTGCTTCACCGACTTCAGGCGTTTTTCCAGATCGCGCAGACGCTCTTCCAGATCTTCGGCGCTGAACTGACGCGACTGCGCCAAGGCACCGGCCAGTTCGTCGTGAGCGTCCTTGGCGGCGAGCAATTGTTGCTCGAGCACTTTGACGTCATCGACCAGGGCGAAGCGGTTCTTCAATACCGACAGCTCACCGAGCCAGCGCTGAATGCCGGAAATTTCCCGCTCCAGACGCATCAATTCCTGAGTGCCGCCGCGCTGATCGTTTTGCAGATCGTCCTGCTCGCGACGGTAGTGCTCGGCCTGGATGGTCAGCTCTTCCTTGCGCGCCGTGGCGTAGTCCGACCAGGTGCCGAGCAAGGAGTCGAGCAGCGGCGACAGGCGATGCAGTTTGCCGCGCAGCACGTCGCGCTGTTTCACGCCGTTGGCCAGCGCTTCAACCAATGGGCCGGCGGCGACCAGCGAGTTGTAGTCCTGCTCCATGCGCCGCACGTCGCGGAAGGCTTCTTCGCACGCAGCGATGTAATCGACGCTGCCCGAACGCAGGCTGTGCTCGAAGGCATCGAGGAACAGCTGCTTGAGCTTGGCCGCGGTGATTTCGCGCATGTGCAGCAGGTTGATGAACAGCGCGCGGAAGGTCTTCAGGCTCTGCTCGCTGGTGGAGCGCAGCGGGATCAGCGTCAGGTCGAGCGGGATCGACGTATGGCCGCCAACCAGCAAGCGGCGCAGTTCGTCCGGCTTGAGCTCGTAAGCCTTCAGGCCTTCTTTTTCGAGATTGCTGAACAGTTCTTTCTGGCGCAGGCAGGTGTCGTTTTTCTGGTAGTGGGCCAGATCGAGCTTGCCGGCGTAGGCGAAGAACTGGTGCCCGAAACCGCCCCCCGGGCCGCGACCGACCACGCCGATCACGTGCGGGCCGTGGGGCAGGTTGACTTCGACGAGGATGTAACTGGTATCGGAGGCGAAGTAGAAGCGCCGCGATTGTTCGAGGCTGTACTTGCCGAAACTCATGTCGGACATGCGCGCCAGAATCGGGAACTGCAAGGCGTTGATCGACGCCGACTTACCGAGGTTGTTCGCGCCATAGACCGACAGCGGTTCCTCCAGCGGGAACAGGCCGAGGCTGTAACCGGCGGTGTTCAAAAGGGCAAAGCGGCGGATGCCGTAGCGTTCCTGGCTCATGCATCGGACTCCTGTTCTTCGGCAATGGCGCGGGCCAGTGCGTCTTCTTCGCTTTCTTCTTCAAATTCGGAAAGATCGAGCGGATCGTCGGTTTCGAGGAATTTCGCTTCGGCTTCTTCGTCGATCAGCACCGGCGCCGGCAGCGGCAGAACGCTGTGCACGCTGGCCGCCAGGTCGCGGTCCTGCTGTACCGACAGGCACACGTCGAGGAAACGGTGCATTGGCGGCAGGAAGCGGTAGACACCGTTTTCTTCGCCGGCAAAACCGAGCTGAGTCATGCGGCGCATGATTTTTTCTTCGAGTTCTTCGACGGTCTGCACTTCGGCCTGAATGAACAGATCGCGGTACTTGTCCAGCAGCGACGGCAACTCTTCGCGGCCAAGGCTGCCGCCGTCGAGCACGGCAATCGGGTCGCGGCCCTGATCGGCCAGGTGCTCGACGAGGATGAAGGTGAATAGCGCCAGTCGCTGGGCGGTCTTGTTCACCGCTGCGGCGGCCATGTCCGGCACGAAGTAGTAGAAACCACGGGTGTCGCAGACCAGTTCAAAGCCCAGCGCCTTGAACAGCGTGCGGTACTGGTCCTGGAAATTCGACAATTGCGCGTACAGCTCGGGATCACGACGGCTGACGTGGTAACCCTTGAACAACTCGCGGAAGATCGGCGCCAGTTGCGACAGTTCGGAAAGATCAAGATGCATTTGGGATGCTCGCAGAATCCTCGGCGGCATTGTCGCTGGCCGAGAGCAGGGCGAAGGAGCGCAGGCTGACCTGGTGCTCGTGAGTGTGGTATTCGCGACGTTCCAGACGCTCGCGCTTGAAGCGTTTTTCCCGCGACAGGCGCGAGAACCAATAAAGCAATTCGTCGGTGGCGCCGTCCGGTTCCTGCTCCAGCAGCCAGGTCATCAGATCCGGCATCGGCAGCGATTCTTCGCAACGATCGACCATCTCGCGCACGGTGCGCGGTGCCCGTGGAGCGTCGCCAGCCTTCTGGGTTTTGTGCGCCTTGGGAAAGCGCGCCGGTTTCGGCTCGAAACGCGCCAGCGCGTAGACGTAGGCTTCGACCTGACTGGCGCTGCCCAGGAAAGTGCTCTGTGGGCGGGTGAACAGCGGCATTGCGGCTTGCGGCACGGCGTCGATGCCTTTGCGGCGAATTGCCGCCAGTGCCAGTGCGGCGCCACGGGTCACGGCGTTGTGCCGACGCGCTTCTTCACGCAACGGCAGCAACAGTTCGCGGGCATGACGCAGAGTCAACTGCGCGCTGGTCTGCATTTCGAGAATGCGCGCGTGGGTGCGCAGGAGCATGTCGTCATCGACCAGATGGCCGAGGCGCTGCTGTTCGCTGAGCATCTTCAGCAGCACGGTTTCGACCTTGCGCACGCCTTGTTCGAAGGCGCCGTCGGCGTTGACCAGATCGATCATCGGCTCGACGTATTCGTCCCACGTCGCCAGTACTTCGGCATAACGCTGACGCAATGGAATCTGCCGGTCGCTGGTCTTCGCCCGTTCGGCGACTGCCACCAAGGCCTGTTCATCGTTGTCGAGTTTCTTCAGTACGTCGCGCACGCGCATGTCGAGCAAGCGCAGCTGGCGCGCCAGATCGTTGCCGTCGCGAACGTCGAAGGCGTCCTGGATGTAACCGGCCAGACGCTCGAGGTGACGCAGGTAGGCTTCGATTTCCAGGCACAGACCGAGGCGGTGTTCGCGGCGCAGGTACGCGAGGAAGTCGTGGATCTGCGCGTTGAGCTCGAAGCGGTTCGGGCTTTTCGCCACCGGAACCAGAATATCGAGGCGAATCCACACGTCGAGCAGGCTGGTGATGTCCTGCGGCGTGCTGTCGAGTTGTTGGGCGGCCAGTTGCGTGCGCAGTTCGTTGAGGCTCAGGGTGCCTTGGTCGAAGTGCTCGCACAGTGGCTCCAGAAGTGCCCAGTGTTCAGCGAGGGCGCGCAAGACGCGCTTGGGTTCGATCATCGGAATGGCCGGCTGGTTGGCGGTTAAAAGCGGCGATTGTACTGCATCACAGGCGTGGCGATTCACTCTCGGGACGGGCTGTCGCATTCTTTGCCCAAAGGGCAGCGGCGCAGCGCAGCGCGGGGTATCGATCAACAGCAAGCGATCTTGTGCGAAGGGCGGTAGAATCAGCGCACTTTCCGTTATCCACAAGTGGCCGACCTTTGCTTATCGAGTCCCGCCGCCGCGCCTATTTGAACGCCATGCAGGTGGTCAACTGGCTGCCGCGCACCGAACTGCCTTTCGCCGCACCGTCGCGGCCCGAGCTGCTGGAGATGCCCGAGCCTGAGCTTGAGTTGCCGGTCGCTCCGGCGCCCCAGGCCGAAGCACCGGCGCAGCCTGCCGTGCGTCAGGCCGAACGGCCGAAAGTCGAAGTGCCGCGCCCGTCGCTGGCCAGCACCCGCAACGGCGCCAAACCGGTGGAAGAAATCGACGAGACGCCGGTGGTGGTCAAGCCTGCGCCAGTGCCGCCGCCGCGTTTCGCCCTGCAACTGCTGCGCGCCGGGCGCTGCCTGCTGCTGGTCGAGTTACCCACAGGCGAAGCGTTTCAAAGTCGCGATCCGGCCTACCTGCTGCTCAAGGACATGCTGCGCGCCGCTGGTCTGCCGGATGCGCCGCAAATCGTCGGCGAACCGGTGCGCTGGCCGTGGCTCAATCGCGGCACGCTGGATCAAGGCCCGGAAGCGGCGCGCGACTTCGTGCAGGGTTTTCTCTCGGTGCAGATGGAAGCGGCGCCCTGCGCCTGTCTGTGGCTGATCGGCCTGCCGGCGGTGAAATTTGCCGGGGAAGCGGACGCCGAAGCGTTCAATAGTGAATTGCAGATCGAAGGTCTGGGCCTGGCCTGGGCGATTCCCGGTCTGGAACTGTTAATGGAAGAGCCACAGCGCAAGGCCGCTGTGTGGCAAGCCATGCGTCGGCTGATGGCGCGCTGGAAACAATCCGATGAGTGAGGCTGTAACCTTTCGCCCGATGACCGAGGCGGACCTGGACGCTGTGTTGAAGATCGAATACGCCGCGTACAGCCATCCGTGGACCCGGGGCATCTTTCTCGATGGCCTGGGCAAATACCAGATCTGGCTGATGTTCGAAGGGCAGCAGCAGGTGGGCCACGGTGTGGTGCAGATCATTCTTGATGAGGCGCACCTGCTCAATATCACCGTCAAACCGGAAAACCAGGGGCGTGGGTTGGGCTTGACGTTGCTTGAGCATTTGATGTCGCGGGCGTATGCGGCCGAGGCTCGGGAATGCTTTCTCGAAGTGCGCGACAGCAACACGGCTGCGTTCAGGTTGTATGAGCGGTATGGCTTCAACGAGATCGGCCGGCGTCGCGATTATTATCCGGCGGTGGGTGGGCGTGAGGATGCGGTGGTGATGGCCTGTACCCTGGTTGACTGATCGACCTTGAAAGCTTCGCGAGCAGGCTCGCTCCCACATTGGATTTTGTAACCATCCCTGAACCCTGTGGGAGCGAGCCTGCTCGCGAACGCGTCAGATCAGGCGCCTTTTATCTCCGCTTGCCATCCAGCGGATCCAGATCCGCCAGTTCCGCTTCATCCAGCCCGTCACCGCCGCCGATGTCGTTTTCACCGACCTCGCTCAAATCCCAATCCGCCGGATTGCCCTCGCCGAGTTCATCGGCATCGCGCGCGCCGTCCTCGCGAATCAACGTTTCCGGGCTCAGGTCATCGTCGGTCGGCTGATGATCATCCACCGAAGCCCCGGTCATACCCGCCTCACGCACCCGCTCAGCCGGCATCAACTGGTCGCGTTCGCGCTCGGGCAGCTCATCACCGATTTTCGCACTGGGTTCTTCGTCGTCAAAATCCAGCTCGTGCACCGAGCCCATGCGGTCTTCGTTATCATCGATGGGTTCCGGTTGCACCGCATCATAAGGGCGTCGTGAATCAGTCATGGCAATTCCTCATAGTGTGGGCCTTACTGAGTGGACTCACCGGGCGCGCGAGAATTCCAACGGAAACACTTTGCGCTGGTGGCGTGACTTCGACGGGTGGTCGTCTATCAAACCTGCGCATCTTTCTTGAGGCCTTATCCATGCACGATCTACAAGACCTGATTGATAACAACGAGCGTTGGGCTGACGCGATCACCAAGGAAGACCCGGACTTCTTCGCCAAACTGGCGCGCCAGCAGACCCCGGAATATCTCTGGATCGGCTGCTCCGACGCACGCGTACCGGCCAACGAAATCGTCGGCATGCTGCCGGGCGATCTGTTCGTACACCGCAATGTCGCCAATGTCGTGCTGCACACAGACCTCAATTGCCTGTCGGTGATCCAGTACGCGGTTGATGTGCTCAAGGTCAAACACATCCTCGTCACCGGCCACTACGGCTGCGGCGGCGTGCGTGCTTCGATGCAGGATCGTCAGTTCGGCTTGATCGACGGCTGGCTGCGGTCGATCCGCGATCTGTACTACGAGAAACGCGAAGAGCTGGCCAAGCTGGCGACCGAAGAAGAGCAGGTCGACCGCATGTGCGAACTCAACGTGATCCAGCAAGTGGCCAACGTCGCGCACACCAGCATCATCCAGAACGCCTGGCATCGCGGACAGCCGCTGTCGATCCACGGCTGCATCTACGGGATCAAGGATGGCCGCTGGAAAAGTCTGAACACCACCATCAGTGGTTTCGAGCAATTGCCGCCGCAATATCGTCTGCGCCCGGTCGGCGCGCCGTAACCGTCGCTCTCAACCACGCCCCGCGTGACGCCAGCGCTGTAAAAAGTGCTGGCCTTCAGGCGTGGGGTGCTCATCGTAACCGGTGATCCAGCCACGGCAGCGCGGCGAGCCGCAATCGCAGGCGAACTGGTGCAGCAGTTTGTCTTCGGTCGATGCGTAATCGATGCTCAGGCGCTCGCCGCTATGGATATCCTTCAAGGCCCACAGCCACAGTTCGCTCATGTCGAGAAAGGCATTCGGGTCGCAGGCGTGTTCCAGCACTCCACAAAAGCGCGGATCGTAAACATGGATGCCGGTTTGCAACTGACGGGTCTGTCGACAGCGATAGGGCAGCAATTGCCCTGACACCCGACACATTCGGCTGATGCGCAGAAATTCGCGACGCGCGACCACTGCCGTGGCAACGCCTCGTTCGTTGTGGATGATCTGGAAGTCGTCGCAGGATGGATAGCCCAGCCGCACGGGAAGTCCGGCGAAGGGATAGATGCCTTCGGTGTCGCGGGGCGGATGCCGGCCCATGGCTTGGTTGTTCATAACGATCCTTGTTGGTAAGTGTTGCCTCCGGGTTGTGCCCATGCCTCGCCTGCGGGACATGATTGGATCCAAGCCTCGCGTATTTGAAGCTACCGGTCTACTGTCAAACCTGACAGGCGCGATCACCGTTATCCCGCGTCAGCATTGGCTGACACGGGGGCTCCGGCAGCGACTACAGAGCGGGTGCGGGCACGGCGGCCGCAGGCAGTGGCGCTTTCAGCTGCTGCAGTTGTGTCTTGACCGGTCGCGTGGCGCACTTGGCAGCCGCTTCTTCGACGCTGAGGTCGCGGATCGAGGTGTAGAACAACTCGCAGGTTTTGACCTTTTGCGTCACCTGCCATGTTTGCGTGCAACTGTTCAGCGTGGTCTTGGCATCGCTGCCCGGTTTGCTGCCCATCGCCGCCTGCCAGCAGGCAGCACTCAAATCCTGGCCCATGACTTTCAGGCCCGCCGCGTCTGCCTTGGCCTGGGCATCGTCGCCGGTGTAGCTCTTCGGATCGGCGGCGTACCAGATATAGCTCGGATGATTCGAGCCGAGCACCGGCACATTCACCCCTTCGCTCGGACTGATGCTGGCCAGCCCCAAAACGCCAACCGTCGGTCCATATTGTTCCTTGATCCAGTTGCGCACTGGCGCCCCGAACGCAACCATCGGCAGCGTCGTGCCGCTGGCGGTCTGGCTGAACTGCTTGACCAGTGTGGTCTGGTAATCCTTGAAGTAGTCGTAGACGTCCTCCAGATTCCCGCCGGCATTGGATGGTGCGGCGATCGGCGCGATGTCGATGATGGTCTGGTAAGCCGGCGTCTGCCCGGCGGGGATGCCGTTATCGGTCAGCAAGGTTGCCCAGCGATCGGTAGTATTCGAGCGCAAATAGTCCTGCGCCTGCGTCAGCGAATAATCCGGCGGGAAGTGCAGTAGCTCGACAGTTTTGCGGTTTTCCAGCGCCATGCCCAGCGGCAGGAACAGATACCAGCTATAGGCCCATTTGCCATCGGCATTGAGCTTGCTGGCGCCGGCATAAGCCAGGTCGCCGGCGTCGAGCAACGCTGACAACGGTTTGTCGTAGCCGTCGGGGACACCGCTGATCTCGGCGTAGAGCTGATCGTTGTCGGTTTTCACCAGCACCTTGGCGTTGGCATAACCGTCGCGTTGCACGCTCTGGCTCAGGTAATGAGCGACGGTCTGCTCCAGCGTCCAGTTGCGGAAGCAGATCACGCTGCAGTTGTTGGGGTAGGCGAAGAGGCGGGTGACGCGCTCGGTGCTGCCCAGTTTCACGTCGACATCGGCGTGAGCGGCGGCGCTTAGCGTCAGTGCAGCGAGGGTAAGTCCTGCGAGTTTGAACATGCTCAGATCCTTTTCAGCGTGGGTTCCCCTCGATGTGGGGGCGCTTCATAGTGGATCAGTGGTGTTTGACAGAAAAGCGGTTGAGTGTGGATTCTTGCCTGAATGCGGTATTACCCAAGCAGCGCATATATTGTTACGGCTGTGCCAACAAGCACGCTGCCTGGTGCGCGTCCGCACTGCTAGACTGCAGCGACATCGAATTTTCCAAGGGTGAGTCATGAAGCCTTCTACTGCTCTCGACATGCAAAGGTCCGCCGTCCGCGAAGTCATCAGGCGCTTTCGTGTGGCCAACCCGCGTGTATTTGGTTCAGCATTGCTGGGGACGGATCTGGACGGTAGCGATCTCGATCTGCTGGTTGACCCGCTGCCCGGCACGACGCTTTTTGATCTGGGCGGACTTCAGGTTGAGCTTGAAGACCTGTTGGGTGTTGCGGTCGAGGTGCTGACCCCCGGCGACCTGCCAGTGAAATTTCGTCAGCAGGTGCTTGATCAGGCGCGACCCGTATGAACGAGAACCGGCGAGATGATTATCTTGAACATATTCGTCAGGCCGCGAGCGATGCGCTTATCTTCGTCGAGGGCCTGAACAAAGATGAATTCGCTGAAGATAAGAGAACGCAACAAGCGGTGATCATGAGCCTGATCATCATTGGAGAGGCAGCGACCAAGATCATGGATCGTTACCCTGAGTTCACTGTTGAAAACGCGCAGGTGCCGTGGCGCAGCATGCGTGGGATGCGTAATCGAATTGCTCACGGTTATTTCGATATCAATCTGGACGTTGTCTGGGAAACCGTTCAGGTTGCGTTGCCTGCACTGTTGAAGTCCCTTCCGACCGCTCAAGGTTGAATACGCCTGTCCGCAGACAGGCGAATTAAAGTCTACCTACGGCATCACCGGCGGCGTATACGCCAATGTCGTCCCCAACGCCCACAACAACAGCAGCACCAGCGGCGTGTGCACCAGCAGTTGCACGAACGAGAAACCGATCAGGTCCCGCGCCTTCAACCCGAGCACGCCCAGCAGCGGCAGCATATAGAACGGGTTGATCAGGTTCGGCAGAGCTTCGGCGGCGTTGTAGATCTGCACTGCCCAGCCGAGGTGGTATTGCAGGTCATTGGCGACTTGCATCACGTAGGGCGCTTCGATAATCCACTTGCCGCCGCCGGACGGTATGAAGAACCCGAGAATCGCCGAATACACGCCCATCAGCAGCGCATAGGTGTCGTGGGAGGCGATGCTGACGAAGAAAGTCGAAATGTGATGCGCGAGGGTTTGCGCATCGGCGCCTTTGACCGTGGTCATCAGCGCGGCGATCGAGCCGTACAGCGGAAACTGGATCAACACGCCAGTGGTGGTTGGCACCGCACGGGCCACCGCATCGAGGAAGCTGCGCGGGCGCCAGTGCAACAGCGCGCCGAGCATGATGAACAGGAAGTTGTAGGTGTTCAGGCCGGAAATCGCAGTGATCGCCGGTTTGGTCGAGAACTCGTGAAACAGCCATCCCACCGCCAGCAGCACCAGCAAGATGATCAGCAACGGGCTGTGTTCCAGCCATTCGCCGGGGCGAGTGCGCGGTTGCAGCGGTGGCAGATTGAACGCCGGGTCGATGCCACAGGCCTTGGCGTCGCGTGCCGAGTTCGGCCCCGGGGCGGTGGCGTAGGCGATGATGATCGAAATCACGATCAGTGCCAGCAGCATGACCCCGGACTGCCAGAGAAAAATGGTTTCGGTGAACGGGATCACGCCGGTGATCGACAGGATCGACGGCGGCAGGCTGCCGGGGTTGGCCTGCAACTGGGCGGCCGACGATGACAAGCCCAGCGCCCACACCGCACCGAGGCCCAGATACGCCGCAGCGCCTGCGGCGCGATAATCCATTTTCAGGTCGGTGCGGCGGGCGAGGGCGCGTACCAGCAGTCCGCCGAATACCAGCGACAGACCCCAATTGAGCAGCGATGCGACCATCGAGATCAACGCCACCCAGGCCACGGCGGAGCGGCCGTTCTTCGGGATGCGTGCCAGTTTGTCGATCAGTTTGACTGCGGGCGGAGAGCTGGCGACGACGTAGCCGCCGATCACCACGAAGGCCATCTGCATGGTGAACGGGATCAGGCTCCAGAAGCCGTCGCCGAAGGCCATCGCTGCAGCGGTGGGTTTGGCGCCCATGGCCAACGTGGCCAGCGCAACGATGATCACGGCCAACGCGGCGAATACCCAGGAGTCGGGAAACCAGCGTTCGGCAAAACTGGAACAGCGCAGGGCAAAGCGCGCGGAGCGGCTATCTTCGATATCAACGGCCACGGGGAGTACCTCGGGTTTTTTATGGTTATTTTGATCTCTGGCCACAATCTCAACATGGTCAGCGCCCCTTGTGGGAGCGAGCTTGCTCGCGAAGGCGTCAGGTCAGTCAACAGTGATGTTGAATATACCGGCCTCTTCGCGAGCAAGCTCGCTCCCACAGGGATTGATGGTGGTTTGTAAGCTGTGGCCCAGCAGACAGGCACTAACAGTAAATCAAGCGCCGCCCTTTTGTTGAGCAGGTTTTCGCAAACCGAGACTATGGTCTGACGGGTTGTCGATCCGCGCTTTTGCGTAGACCATGAGCGCCTTGGTTTTTTTGCCGATGCCTGAGTTCTTTGTCATGACTGCCAATTCTCCAGCCCGACCGGCGCCATTCAGCCGTGCCGACTACAAGACCCTCGGCCTTGCGGCGCTCGGCGGGGCGCTGGAAATCTACGATTTCATCATTTTCGTGTTCTTCGCGCTGACCCTGAGCCAGCTGTTCTTCCCGCCGGAAATGCCTGAATGGCTGCGCTTGCTGCAGAGTTTCGGCATCTTCGTCACCGGTTATCTGGCACGGCCGCTGGGCGGGATTCTGATGGCGCATTTCGCCGACCGTCTCGGGCGCAAAAAGGTGTTCAGCCTGAGCATCCTGATGATGGCGCTGCCGTGTCTGCTGATCGGGATCATGCCGACCTACGCGCAGATCGGCTATTTCGCGCCCTTGCTGTTGCTGGCGCTGCGCATCCTGCAAGGCGCTGCGGTGGGTGGTGAAGTGCCGAGTGCCTGGGTGTTCGTCGCCGAGCATGCCCCGACCGGCCATCGCGGTTACGCCCTCGGATTCTTGCAGGCCGGCCTGACATTCGGTTACTTGATCGGTGCACTTACCGCGACCTTCCTCGCACAGGTATTCACGCCCGCCGAAATTCTCGATTACGCCTGGCGCTATCCGTTTCTGCTCGGCGGCGTGTTCGGCGTAGTGGGCGTTTATCTGCGCCGCTGGCTCAGCGAAACCCCGGTGTTCATGGCCATGCAAGCGCAGCGCGAGGCGCGGGTCGAGCTGCCGTTGCGCACGGTGCTGCGTGAACATCGTCTGGCCATGCTGCCGGCCATGTTGCTCACCTGCGTACTCACCTCGGCAGTGGTGGTGTTCGTCGTCATCACCCCGACAATGATGCAGAAAACCTTCGGCATGACCGCCAGCCACACCTTCGGCCTCAGTGCCTTGGGCATCGTCTTTCTCAACATTGGCTGCGTGGTCGCCGGTCTGCTGGTCGATCGCATCGGCGCCTGGCGCACGGTCATGCTCTACAGCCTGTTGCTGCCATTGGGCATTGGCGTGTTGTATGGCTGTCTGATCATGGGCGGGCATTGGATCGGCATGGCCTATGCGGTCGCCGGCCTGGCTTGTGGGGTAGTGGGGGCGGTGCCTTCGGTGATGGTCGGGCTTTTTCCGGCGCGAATTCGCGTGTCGGGCATTTCCTTCACCTACAACATTGCCTACGCCGCCTGGGCAAGTATCACACCGCTGTTGCTGATTGGTCTGATGCCGTGGAGCCCGTGGGTCTGCGTGATGTTCTGTGCAGTGATGGGCGCGGTGGGCATTCTGACAGCGGCGTATTTCGGTGCGCGCATGCCGCGCACCGGCCCGTGTCAGGCTGCCGGCGCGGCTTGAACCGACAGCGCCGGACTATTTTCGACTGACGGGTCTTGAGCCCGCTTCAGAAAAGCTGCGCAAGGCCGATGGCTAGGTTGTATCCGCTTACTACCTGCCATCGGTGCTTTCCCATGTTCAATAAACGCTTGAAGCAAGAGCTGGCCGCTCTCCGTGAAGAACTCTCCAGCCTTGTACAAGTGAAGGAAAGCCTGGAAAGCGAAATGCTCGCGCTGACGCTTGAGCCCGACGGGCGGATTCGTTCGGTCAACCAGAATTTTCTCGATGAAATGCTCTACAAGAGCCAGGACCTGGTCGGCCGGGCAATTGAAGACATTGTGCCGGCCCACGTCAAAACCGACGAATTCCATCAGCGCTTCAAAAACTCGATGAGCCGTGGCGAGCACTTCGCCGGCGCCGTGCGCCTGTTGCGCGGCAATGGCGATGAGGCGTGGCTGCGTTCCATCGTGCAACCGGTGCGCTCGTCCGATGGCCGGATCAGACACATCTCCTTCTACGCCAGCGACCTGACCCGCACCATCGAAGCCTCCCGCGAGCATGAGAACCTGATCGGCGCGCTGGTGCGCTCCACCGCCGTGATCGAGTTCGACCTCAACGGCAATGTGCTCAGCGCCAATGATCGCTTCCTCAACGGCATGGGTTACAGCCTGGCGCAGATCAAAGGCAAACATCACCGCACGTTCTGCGCACCGGAAGAATACAACAGCGCCGAGTACCAGAACTTCTGGCGGCGCTTGAACAGCGGCGAATTCGTCGCCGGCCGCTTCAAGCGTATCGACAGCCATGGTCGTACGGTGTGGCTGGAGGCGTCCTATAACCCGGTGGTCGATGCCAACGACAGACTGTACAAAGTGGTGAAATTTGCCACGGTGATCACCGATCAGGTCAACCGCGAGCAGGCGGTTGCCGATGCAGCGAGCATCGCTTACAGCACCTCGCAACAAACCGACAGCACCGCGCAACGGGGCACCACGGTGGTCACCGAAGCGGTGAACGTGATGCGTGATTTGTCGCGGCACATGCAAGCCGCCGGCGAAGGTATCGAGGCGCTCAATGAGCAGTCGCTGGTGATCGGCACCATCGTCAAAACCATCAGCGGCATTGCCGAACAGACCAACCTGCTGGCGCTCAACGCCGCCATCGAAGCCGCTCGCGCCGGCGAGCAGGGCCGTGGTTTTGCCGTGGTCGCGGACGAGGTCCGGCAGCTGGCCTCGCGCACCAGCCAGGCGACCGATGAAATCGTTGGCGTGGTACGGCAGAATCAGGAAATGGCCCGCAATGCCGTGGCGCTGATGACCGACGGCAAGCTCCAGGCTGAACAGGGCCTGGCGTTGGCGGCGGAGGCAGGCACGGTGATTGTCGAGATTCAGGACGGTGCGCAGAAAGTGGTGGATGCGGTGGGGCAGTTTGCCAATCAGCTTTCTCACTGATCGACACTGACCAAGTGTGGGAGCGAGCCTGCTCGCGAAGGCGATTCAACATTTAACGTTAATGTTGGCTGATACACCGCTTTCGCGAGCAGGCTCGCTCCCACAGGTTCTGTGTTTCTCCAGTGGCAGCGCTACAATCGGCTCCTTTTCCTCCGGAGCAGATCCCATGAGCGCCTCCCACCGCCGTCCGGTGCCTCTGAACAAAGCCTACCGCCTGCTCAACCACGGGCCGACCGTGCTGGTCAGCGCCGCTCACGACGGCCAACGCAACATCATGGCCGCCGCATGGGCCATGCCGCTGGATTTCGAACCGCCGAAAGTCGCCGTCGTCCTCGACAAATCCACCTGGACCCGCCAGTTGCTCGAAGCCTCCGGCACTTTTGTGCTGAATGTGCCTTGCGTCAATCAGGCCGATATCGTGCAAACCGTCGGCAACACCTCCGGCCTGGAAATCACCCGCAACCAAGGTCAGGACAAGTTTCAGGCGTACGGCCTAGACACCTTCGCTGGCGAACAGGTTGAAGCGCCGCTGCTCGAGGGCTGTGTCGCCTGGCTCGAATGCCGCCTGCTGCCGGAGCCGCGCAATCACGAGCAATACGACCTGTTCCTCGCCGAAGTCATCGCCGCCCAGGCCGACGAGCGAGTGTTCAGCGACGGCCGCTGGCATTTCGAAGGGCAGGATGGATTGCGCACGCTGCATCACGTTGCGGGCGGGCATTTCCTGAAGATTGGGGATGGGGTGGATGGCAAGACGTTGGCGGTTTAAATGACGTTGATGGAAAACCGTCAGCGGATGTAGCAATGTAGAGGCTTCATTCCACTGCTCAGGCGCAACGCTCATGGACGTTTCTGTTGCCGGTTATCTTGCCCCGTTGCTGTCGCTGGCGCTGTTGTGGTCAGTGGCGGTGGTCACGCCCGGGCCAAATTTCTTCAACATCGCGCAACTCGCGGCCAGTCACTCGCGCCGACATGGCGTGGTGGCTGCGCTGGGTGTGGCCACCGGCACGGTGCTGTGGGGCCTTGCCGGCGGCTTGGGAATCAAGACGTTGTTCAGCGCCGCGCCGACCCTCTATCTGGGCTTCAAGATTGCCGGCGGTTGCTACCTGATTTATCTGGGGCTGAAGCAATTCATGCGCAAGGCGACGGTTGCCCCCGGTACACCGGCTGCGCCCCGGCAGACTTATTCCGGCGTCTACGCTCGCGGTTTCCTCGGCAATATGACTAACCCGAAATCGGCACTCTTTGTCGCCACCATCTTCGCCACTGCCATGCCGGCCCATGTACCACCGCTGCTGCTGGCGCTGGCCGTGCTGACCATGGCCACGCTGTCGTTCAGCTGGTATTGCAGCGTCGCCCTGTTCTTCGCCAGCCGCCGGGTTGCCGGTGTCTACGAGCGGTCACGCCAGTGGCTGGATCGATTGGCAGGTGGGTGCTATTTGCTGTTTGGGGTGCATTTGGTGGCGAATCGCTGAAGTTTGCTAAGACACTGGGAGCTTACTAGGAATATGGGTTTGGTGATTTTTTATGAAAAATTAGCTCAAATTAATCGTGATTTTTTTATCGGTTAAGTTATGCTTTATCTGTTTTTTGTTGTGATGGAAGAATAAACCAGGATTATAATTTGGTCTTATTGAGGCCAGGGTTTGGGGCGATTATGAGCAGTTATGTGTTGTGGGCGAACAAAGGTGGGATAGGTAAATCTACTCTGTCATTTCAACTTGCTTCGAAGTTTGCGAGGTTGAACCCGCAAAGGCCAGTAGTGATAGTCGATTTAAGTCCTCAGTGTGACGTATCTCGGATGGTCCTAGGTGGCGGGCGCGGTGATGGTGAGTCTAAAATTCTAGATGTAATGGGTGGTGTGCCAAGGCGTACTATCTATCAATACTTGCGTGAGTGTGTTCGGGATGTTCCTGTTGGCTTAGGTTTTCCTGATCCGACCAATTTTCTGACTCACCCTAATACCATTCGCAGTACTGATAGTTTGCCTTTGCCTGATAATTTAAGTTTGTTTTGTGGCGATTTCGACTTGGAGAGGATAACTCAAGATATTGAGAGTATGCCTCAACCGCCCAAACGAGGAGGGGTGGTTCCTTCTGGTGCTCAATATTCACGATTTATTTTAACTCGATCCTTTCTAAGGGTGGCAGTTGAGTCCCTAGAATCGACAATGCCAGGAGTGGTTATATTTATAGACACGGACCCGTATTACTCCGTTGTGACCACTCACTTGGGACTACTTGCCGCAGATAAGCTGATCATGGCTTATTCGCCTTCCTCTCAAGCAAGTCAATACGCAATTTATCGTAGCTTGGAGTTTTTGCACAGCCCGGGTGTTAGCTTGAAGGATGATCTTCAGCGAGAGCTTGCACTGTATCCTAAACCTTGGTTTGATCTTCGAGATCAAGGCTTAAATATTCCTAATGTAGATGTTCCTGAGTTGGGTGTGCTCATTAGTAATATGACTACATCCCGATCCGGCATAGGCGAGCCGCGTTACTCCAGGCCTCAGCAGTTGCACCGACAAGCGATCAGTAATGTAGATGGGGAGGTTCAAAAGCAATTAACTCGGCTGGGACAGCCTGCTACTATTACATCAACATATATATGGTCGCTACAACGATTGGGGCTAATTTGCGATTTTAACGGAATTGATATGTCGTCTATTCAGACGGGGAATCGTTACTCTCAGCCTGATAGTGAAGAGCCTTATCGCGTTGATCGGTCGGAAGATAACCAGCTACAAGTTGCCGCATACAATGAGAGGCTGGAAGAGGTTGTGAATATGTTGTAATTTTTATTTGAAATGTTTGAATGCTCTATAAAAAGGCTTACCTTGCAGTAAGCCTTTTTTACGTCGTAATCTCAATCCCCCAACGCTTCCCCTTCACGCCGTGGATCCGCGCCGCCTTCCAGTGATGCTTTCCCCAGCGCATCCTTCACCCGCACGATCGCCTGGGTGCCGCTGGTCATGTCGATTTCGCTGAGCGTGTGGCCCTTGTCCTTGAGTGCCTGAATCAGCGCCGGGCTGAACTGTCCCTGTTCCAATTCGGTGGGGCCGTTGCGGCTGCCGAAATTGGGCAGGTTGATCGCACTTTGTGCATCGAGGTTCCAGTCGAGCAGGCCGATGGTGGTTTTCGCCACGTATTCGATGATTTGCGAGCCGCCGGGGGAGCCGACCGTGGCGACGAATTCGCCGCTGTTGCGATCAAAAATCAGTGTCGGCGCCATCGATGAACGTGGGCGCTTGCCCGGTTCGACGCGGTTCGCGACATTCTGCCCGTTCTCTTCGGGGATGAACGAGAAGTCGGTCATCTGGTTGTTCAGCAGAAAACCTTGAACCATCAGGTGCGAGCCGAACGCGGCTTCGATGGTGGTGGTCATCGACACGGCGCCGCCGAGATCATCAACCGCGACCACTTGCGAAGTCGAGATGCGCAACGGCGAGCGGTCCGGTGCGTAGGCAACCTGTACGCCCGGCGGTGTGCCCGGTTTGGCGCTGCCCATGCTGCGCTCGCCGATCAGGCTGGCGCGGCTGGCCAGGTAGGCAGGATCGAGCAGACCTTTGACCGGCACCGGGACGAAGTCGGTGTCGGCCACGTATTGCGCGCGATCGGCATAGGCCAGACGTTCAGCCTCGGCGATCAGGTGCACCGCTTGCGGCGCCGGTTCGATGCCGGCCGGCTTATTGGTGTTCACTGGTTTGAGTGGAGTCAGCGACAGGCGTGGATCGCGAGTCTCCAGCGCCTGCAACGTGCCGAGAATCTGCGCCACGGCGATCCCGCCTGACGACGGTGGCGGCATGCCGCAGACCTGCCAACGCTTGTAGTCGGTACACAGCGGCGCGCGTTCCTTGGCCTGATAGCGCTGCAAATCGTTCAGCGACAGGCTGCCGGGGTTGGCGTGCTGTTGAACCTTGGCGACGATCTCTTCGGCGATCGGACCTTTGTACAGCGCATCGGCACCTTCGCTGGCGATACGTTTGAACACGGCGGCCAACTTCGGGTTCTGCAGGCGCGTGCCGACAGCTTTGACGCTGCCATCGTCATTCAGGAAGTACGCGGCCATGTCTGGCGACTGGCGTATCAGTGGATCGGCAGTCAGCAGCGAATGTAGACGCGGGGAAATCGCAAAGCCTTGCTCGGCCAATTTGATCGCCGGCTCAAACAGCTTCGCCCACGGCAAGCGACCGTGTTGTCGATGCGCCAGTTCCAGCGCACGCAATACCCCGGGCGTACCGACCGAACGTCCGCCAATCTGCGCTTGCGTAAAGGCCATCGGTTTACCGTCAGCCTTCAGGAACAGCTTCTCGGTGGCCCCGGCCGGCGCCGTTTCGCGGCCGTCATAGGTGCGCACCTGCTTGCCATCCCACAACACAATCATCGCCCCGCCACCGATCCCGGAAGACTGCGGCTCAACCAGCGTCAACACCGCCTGCATCGCAATCGCCGCATCAATCGCCGAACCACCCTGACGCAACATCTCCCGCCCGGCTTCGGCCGCGAGTGGATTGGCAGCAGCGGCCATGTGTTTATTGGCGTGTCGGGTTTGCAGATCAGTGCGGTAACCGGAAGCGGCTTCCGGTGCCAGCGGCAACGAGGAAGAGGGCGGGGCGTTGCATGCGGTGAGGGTCAGAGCGCTGACAAGCAGTGTCAGGGCTGGCAGGCGAAAGCGCTTCAAAGGCTGGGCTGGAAACACGCGGGCTCTCCGTCCGTGGGGTAGAAGTCTTGGGGGACTTTATCGAGCGGGCCGGCGGGGTGCAAACTGCGTGAGGATTACAGCCCTCCCGCTCAGCGGCCGCGCCAATCGATTGGCCGAAAACGATGCCCTCGTTGGAGCGAGCCTGCTCGCGAAAGCGGTAGCTCAGGCGGTGCTATTTTCTTAGTTCTTAGTCGTGTGAAGCGTGCCGTCGGCCATTTTGTTCGGCAGCATTCCCAGCACAAACACGCTGGCCGGCCCGCCGGCGCCACGGATGGCCCAGTTCAGGCGCTGTTGCAAAATCCCGCCGCCGGCCAGACGCCCCAAAGCCAGGTCGGCGCCTATTGCCGTCGCGATCGCGGTGCTGGCGGATGGCATGAGCATGGCGCCGGCGACCATGATGTTGCCGAAGTTGCTGGCTGGCTCCTTGGCAGTGCCAGCGTCCGTGCGACACCAGTTGTCCGGCGTGCAGGACTTGGCAAATACCTTGTCTTCGCCTGGCTTGGGCGCAGGCCACTCATCCTTCTCGATGTACACCGGCTCCGGCGCTTTCGGTGGAAGCAAAGTAAACCAGGCCCTGCCACCGCTATACGGATTTAAAAACCAGTCATCGTCGAGAAGGTATTTGTATGGAGGCATGCCAACTCCCTGCATGGCGCTGAATCGAGCCAGGGGAGCTTGTCGGTCGAAGGGCAATTCGGGGAGAGAGGGGCGGGTGCTTGAAGTGATGAAAAATCCAGTTCTTACGTGAGCAAAGCCTGCTTCCTACAGGGCTATCTCAGTCAATCGGTTTTGCGCCTGGGTCAGGCGAAATTATCGTCGGTCGCGCCTGTAGTCTTTTCCTTTGAATCGCTGACTACGCCGGATTTCTCTTACAGATTATTCAGGTCGACAGCCTACGCGGCGTTGCCTGAGGATGGTTTCTGTAGTTTTTCCAGGATGGATATCAGATGAAGAGGATGAGTCCGTTGCCATTCGATTTTATTTTCAGTCGGCCGCTGTCATGAGCATTTCCAATGAGGATCGTGATTTTCTGATGGCGTTGGGCAGTCGCATTGCACATTTACGCACGGTGCACGAGATAACACAGACGCGGTTTGCAAGGGCTTTAGGTCTTTCCCGGCAGACCTTTCAGGGTTACGAGGAGGGCACGCGCAGCATGCCGGTCACGACACTGGTGAAGATGGCATTTGCGCTTCGCGTTCCCGTTGAAGACCTGCTCGGGGTTCCCTCGTACACGGAGACGCCCAGGCGCAGCTTGACCTCGACGTGGTATCGAAGGCTGCAGTCCATCAATGAGCTTTCGAAGGTCCAACAGAAGGTGATTGCGCAGATGCTTGACGCGCTGATCGCACAGGCAGGGACCAAAACGAGCAACGAAGAAACAGAAGTTTGAAGTAACCCAAAGAACGCGGAACCAAGGTGCGCGAACACCCTGGCCCGCTAACCACGAAGCAGCTTAGAAGGAGCTGAACCATGGCTAAAACCAATCATACGACATCAACCCCCATCACTGAACGCCGGTTGAAAATCGCCGCAGATTTTTACCCGGTCCACACCAAGGAAAAAACCTACAGCCCCGCCAAACCCGTACCCTGGATCAGACTGCGCGGCCTGTGGTTACGGCAGGCAGGATTCGAGGTGAACGAGAACGTCAAAGTGCGTGTGATGAAAGGGTGTCTGGTGATTACAGCGGAATAGATGAATCGTCCAAGTACAGCCGCAACGCCAGTTGCGTAGGAAAAACGCCGCTAACCCTCAAGGGATAGCGGCGTTTTTTCTGAAATAGCGCTTTTGATTATTTAGAATATTATGGCGGGTGGGGCCTGTAATGCCTGGCTAAAAGCCTGGTTGTGAGGAAGGCATTATTTTGAATTTGATATTTGGCTTATGTGAAAAAAGGCGAATTGCAAACTGTAAGAACGTCTGACGGATGAGCGGCTGCGAGCCCACTGATCAATCGAAAGGGCTGAAGATAGACCTTCTGTTGGTGGGGAACCGGAGGGAAGATTATTGCAGGCATAAAAAAACGGCCTACCTTTCGGTAAGCCGTTTTTAGTACTTGGTGGCTACACAGGGACTTGAACCCCGGACCCCAGCATTATGAATGCTATGCTCTAACCAACTGAGCTATGTAGCCAAGTGGCGCGCATTATTCCCCTGAAATGGAAAAGCGTCAAGCGTAAATCTAAAATATTTCTTCCTGTTTTCAACCGCTTATCCTCCAGCCCCGAAAATCGGGGCCGGGGAGGGCGTCATCGCAGGCGGAATCGGGCGGTATTGGCGCTCAAGGCTTCGCTGCCCTGGCTCAAGGTATCCGCCGCGAGGTTCACCGCCCGTGCACCTTCAAGCAAACGCACGGCGGCCTGATCGACCTGTTGGATATTGCCGCTGACTTCATCGGCGGTGCTCGCCTGCTCTTCAACCGCCGTGGCGATCTGCGCGAGGGTGTCGGTTACGCTCTGCACGGCGCTGGCGATTTCACCCAGACGTTCCCCGAGGCCGGTGACCGCTTCGGCATCCGACTGCGCCTGCCCGCACGCGGCTTCCATCAGGCTCACCGCTTCGTTGACCGTAGCGCGCAGGCTGTCGACGGTGCCGGCGATCTGCGCGGTGGACGATTGCGTGCGTTGCGAGAGGCTGCGCACCTCGTCGGCGACCACGGCAAAGCCGCGACCCTGTTCGCCGGCGCGGGCGGCTTCGATGGCGGCGTTGAGTGCGAGCAGGTTGGTCTGCTCGGCGACGCCGCGAATGGTGTCCACGACCAGTTGAATCTGCTGGCCTTGCTCGCTGACCCGGCCCAGCGCCGCGGCGGTGTCGTTCAGGCGCTGATTGAGCTGCTGAATGCTGGCCGTGGTGCGCTGGCTGTCGCGGCTGCTGTCGGCGGCGATGCGCCGGGTTTGCTGGGCGCTGCCGGAAGCCTGTTCGCAACTCTGCGCGACGCCTTGCGAGGTCGCGGCCAATTGCGTGGCGGCAGCGGCGATCTGGCTGATCTGCAACTGCTGCGCCTCAACTTCACCGAGCGCGCCGCTGGAGTGTTGGTTGAGGCTGCGCACCGCGTTGCTCAACTGCGAGGTCTCGTGGTCGACGCCGAGCATGCTGCTGCGCAGCTGCACCACGGCGACGTTGAGCGCGGTGCTGATCGCTGCCAGCTCATCGCGCCCCACCACCGGCACTTGCAGGCTCAGGTTGCCGTCGCGCAAGGCCTCAGCGAGCAAGGTGATGCCGCTGGCACTGCGGCGGATCGAGGCTTGCAGGCAGACGAACAGGTACAACGCGGCCAACAGCAGGCAACCGAAGATTGCGGCGACAACAATGAACTGGCGGATCGCCGAGCTGTAATACGCATCAAGCCGCTGATCCAGCGCGACCAGGGATTGCTGGCGCAGGGAAGCGAGGTCGGTGAGCAGCGCGTCGAGGCTGCGTTCGAAGTCCTCTGGCTTGAGGTTGATGCTGCCGCCAAACACACCGTCGTCGAGGACTTTCAGGCCGCTGTCGAGGTGTTTCAGGCTGTCGTGATACTGGCCAGCCCAGGCTTGCAGCTCGGCTGGCAGACGCGCCTCCAGCAGGCCGGCGGTTTTCACCAGTTGCTCGCGGGCGTCCCCGATGCGACTGCGCAGGTCGCGCAACTGCAGGCGGCTCTGCAGGGTGAACTGCCCGGAAACGACCGAAGCCTGGCCGACTGCGGCGAGACGCCCGACCCGCTCGATCAGGTCCGGCGCATGTTGTGTGGATATTTGCGTCAGCAGGTAGGTTTCCAGCCACGGCGCGAGGGTCAGGCGATTGTCCATGACGATCTGCTCGCGCAACGCTTGCAGCGCGCCCAGGGCATTGGTGAAGCGGTCATAACCGTCCGGCCACCAGCCGACACTGCTAAGGCTTTTCGAATCAAGGCCATTGAGTGCGGTTTGCAGCGCCTGATAGCGCTCGAGGATTGCGCCGTCGGCGCCTTGCTGGTTCAGGGCATTGCCCAGCTCGGTGGTGGCTTGCAGCACCGCCGGTTGCACGCCATCGAAGGCAGCCATGGCGGCGAGGGTGGCCGGTGTCGGCTGACGATTGGTCTCGGTGGCGCGCCAGCGGGCGGCGCGGTCGCGTTGCGCGGCGAGCAGGTTGTCCAGCGCATCCAGCGCGAGCAATTGACGCACACCGGCACGTTCGCCGGAGATCAGATTGAGCTTCTCGCGATAGTCATGGCCGATCATCAACAGGCTGCCGGCCAGCGGCAGAATGAACAGCAGAAACAACAATTGGAATTTACCTGCGAAGCCAAACCGCCCCAGCAATTTGATCCCCGGTGAAAGGAAAGCCTGCATGCCTCATGACTCCTCTGGACACCACGCACCATTGGCGTGCATCGCGAACCTTGCGGCTGCGACCTGTGCCCTCTAAAAGGCCTCGAAAGTTCACCCATGCCCGCTCTGTAGGCCGGCTCTGTAGCGAAACTTCCCATTGTCGAGCGCCTTTGTAAGGCGATCGTGTTCAAGGGCAGAAGCAAGGCAAGATTCAGACCATGGCGTTGCGCTATCACCGTTTGCTCGACGACCAGTCAGTTAGTTAGCTGCCTAAGGGGATAGCGCGAGCGCACCGAAAAATGGCACATTGACGCACCTGCCTGCGGGCCCCCATCTGCTGTCCGGAATTTTCCATGGCTATCAGCAACGTTCAGACCGCCGCTGCCTCGGCGACCGCTGCTCCGCAAAGCAGCCCCTTGGTGATGCGCATCATCGGCGCGGTGGCGCTGGCGCATCTGATCAATGACCTGATCCAGTCGGTTCTGCCGTCGATCTACCCGATGCTCAAGGCCAACTATGGCCTGACCTTCACCCAGGTCGGCCTGATCACCTTGACCTTCCAGTTGACCGCGTCGCTGTTGCAGCCGTGGGTCGGTTACCACACTGATCGCCACCCCAAACCGTGGCTGTTGCCGGCGGGCACGGTGTGTACCTTGATCGGCATTCTGATGATGTCGGTGGTCGGCAGCTTCCCATTGATTCTGCTGGCGGCGGCGCTGATTGGTATCGGCTCGTCGACCTTTCACCCGGAAGCCTCGCGTGTTGCGCGGCTGGCCTCGGGCGGCCGGTTTGGTCTGGCGCAGTCGACCTTTCAGGTGGGCGGCAATGCCGGCTCCGCGTTCGGCCCGTTGCTGGCGGCGGCGATCATCATTCCCTTCGGCCAGGGCAATGTGGCGTGGTTCGGTCTGTTCGCAGTGTTTGCGCTGTTTGTGCTGTACCGCATCAGCCGCTGGTACGCCAATCACCTCAACCTGTTCAAGCTCAAGGCCGGCCAGGCGGCGACGCACGGCTTGTCGAAGGGCAGGGTGACCAGTGCGCTGGTGGTGCTGGGGCTGCTGGTGTTCTCCAAGTATTTCTACATGGCCAGTTTTACCAGCTACTTCACCTTCTACCTGATCGAGAAGTTCGACCTGTCGGTGGCCAGTTCGCAATTGCATCTGTTCCTTTTCCTGGGCGCAGTGGCGGCGGGGACGTTCTTCGGCGGGCCGATTGGCGACAAGATCGGGCGCAAGGCAGTCATCTGGTTTTCCATCCTGGGGGTGGCGCCATTCACCTTGATCCTGCCGCATGTCGATCTGTTCTGGACCAGCATTCTCAGCGTGGTGATCGGCTTCATTCTGGCGTCGGCATTCTCGGCGATCGTGGTGTACGCGCAGGAACTGGTGCCGGGTAATGTCGGGATGATTGCCGGGATTTTCTTCGGTCTGATGTTTGGTTTCGGCGGGATTGGCGCAGCGCTGCTCGGGCATCTGGCGGATGTGCACGGGATTGAGTACGTGTATTTCCTGTGCTCGTTTCTGCCGTTGTTTGGTGTGTTGGCGATCTTCCTGCCGCGTACTAAAAAGGCGTGATCAGACGAATCGAACTGTGGGAGCGAGCCTGCTCGCGAATGGGTGGGTCAGTTGACGAATGCTTAGCTGACACGCCGCATTCGCGAGCAGGCTCGCTCCCCCAGGGAAATGTACGCAGTCACTGAATTTCAGGCACAAAAAAGCCGCGTATCAAACGCGGCTTTTTCTTGCCCGGCTGTTGCTTAGACGTTGAAACGGAAGTGCATCACGTCGCCGTCCTTGACGATGTAATCCTTGCCTTCCAGGCGCCATTTGCCGGCTTCCTTGGCGCCGGCTTCGCCCTTGTACTGGATGAAGTCGTTGTAGGCGATGACTTCGGCACGGATGAAGCCTTTTTCGAAGTCGGTGTGGATCACGCCAGCGGCCTGTGGTGCGGTGGCACCGACCTTGACGGTCCAGGCGCGGACTTCTTCGACACCGGCGGTGAAGTAGGTCTGCAGGTGCAGCATTTCGTAGCCGGCGCGGATCACGCGGTTCAGGCCAGGCTCTTCCAGGCCCAGAGCCTCAAGGAACATGTCCTTCTCTTCGCCGTCATCGAGCTCGGCGATTTCCGCTTCGATCTTGTTGCACACCGGAACGACCATGGCGCCTTCTTCTTCGGCGATGGCCTTGACCACGTCCAGGTGCGGGTTGTTGTCGAAACCGTCTTCGGCAACGTTGGCGATGTACATGACCGGTTTGGTGGTCAGCAGGTGGAAGCCCTTGATCACTGCCTTTTCGTCAGCGCTCATGTTCTTCATCAGGCTGCGTGCAGGCTTGGCTTCGGTGAAGTGCGCGATCAGTTGCTCGAGCAGCGCCTTCTGAACCACGGCGTCCTTGTCACCGCCCTTGGCGTTGCGCGCGACTTTCTGCAGTTGCTTCTCGCAGCTGTCGAGGTCGGCGAAGATCAGTTCCAGGTCGATGATTTCGATGTCGCGTTTCGGGTCGACGCTGTTGGAAACGTGAATCACGTTGTCGTCTTCGAAGCAGCGCACGACGTGAGCGATAGCGTCGGTTTCGCGGATGTTGGCCAGGAACTTGTTGCCCAGGCCTTCACCTTTCGAGGCGCCGGCGACGAGGCCGGCGATGTCGACGAATTCCATGGTGGTCGGCAGGATGCGCTTCGGATTGACGATGGCTGCCAGAGCTTCCAGGCGCGGATCCGGCATCGGCACGATGCCGCTGTTCGGCTCGATGGTGCAGAAGGGGAAGTTCTCGGCCGCGATACCGGATTTGGTCAGGGCGTTGAACAGGGTGGACTTGCCGACGTTAGGCAGGCCGACGATGCCGCAATTGAATCCCATGGTGTTTCCCCTCGGGTAAAAGTCAGGCCTTCTGGCTGTGCAGGTTTTTCATCGCGCGGTTCCATTCCCCGGCGAGGATATCCGGCAGCACGCCGAGGGCAAAGTCGATGCTGGCATCGAGTTTTTCCTGTTCGGCGCGTGGCGCACGACCCAGGACGAAATTTGAAACCATACTGGCAACGCCCGGGTGGCCGATGCCAAGCCGCAGGCGGTAGAACGTATTCTGATTGCCCAGTTGCGCAATGATGTCGCGCAACCCGTTGTGACCGCCATGGCCGCCGCCCTGCTTGAGCTTGGCAACGCCCGGAGGCAAGTCGAGTTCGTCATGCGCCACGAGGATTTCTTCAGGCTTGATGCGGAAGAAACCGGCGAGTGCCGCCACGGCCTGGCCGCTGCGGTTCATGTAGGTGGTGGGAATCAGCAGACGAACTTCCTGACCCTGATGCGAGTAGCGCCCGGTCAGGCCGAAATATTTGCGATCGGCCGCAAGAGTCACATTCTGTGCGTGGGCGATGCGCTCAACAAAAAGGGCCCCTGCGTTATGCCGGGTCTGTTCGTATTCAGCGCCTGGATTTCCCAGGCCAACGATCAGTTTGATGGCAGTCACGATAGGGGCCCTTCCTTGGAGTGGTGGATAACATCGCCGCGATCAGGGAAAGCGGCGAAAGTGGACGAAAAATGCTCATTTACCATGGATGTAAACTCCGCGTTCTCGCCCGCTTTCTCGCTACGTTCCAGTCCGCGATGTTACTTGCTCACTCCGGCATGACAGAGTGAATTACTCTGCTGCGCCTTCTTCGGTAGGTTCTGCAGCTACACGTGGAGCGTGGACGTTGGCAACAGCCTTGTCATCGCCGTGTGCCAGAGCAACGAACTCAACACCTTTAGGAGCTTTGAGGTCCGACAGGTGAATGATGGTGCCGATTTCTGCTTTCGACAGGTCGACTTCGATGAACTCAGGCAGATCTTTTGGCAGGCAGGAAACTTCGATCTCGGCAACAACGTGCGAAACTTCGCCGCCTTTCTTGACTGGAGCTTCTTCGCCAACAAAGTGCACAGGCACGATGGCGGTCAGTTTCTGGCCGGCAACAACGCGTACGAAGTCAGCGTGCATCACGTGGCCTTTGGCCGGGTGACGCTGCAGAGCCTTGATGATGACGTTCTGCTTGGTGCCACCAACGTTCAGCTCGATGATGTGGCTGTAAGCCGCTTCGTTTTCGAGCAGTTTGGCAACTTCTTTGGCCAGCATGCTGATGGATTCAGGGGCTTTGTCGCCACCGTAAACTACAGCTGGAACCAGGCTTGCGAGACGACGCAGGCGGCGGCTCGCACCTTTCCCCAGGTCGGAACGCACTTCAGCATTCAGAGTAAAATCGTTCATTTTGTATCTCCAAAATAGCCATGACCGAGTGGCGTTTGCGACCAGCGCCGAACACGGTATGGGCAAAAAAGCCCCGCCCCGACAGGAATGCCGGGGCGGGGCGCTTTTCGTCAACGAGACATTTCGTGAAGGGCTGGGCCCTTAACGGAACATCGCGCTGATCGATTCTTCATTGCTGATGCGGCGAACCGCTTCGGCAACAACCGGTGCGATATCCAGTTGACGGATACGTGCACAGGCTTGTGCTGCAGCGGACAGCGGGATGGTATTAGTGACCACCAGCTCGTCCAGCACGGAATTTTCGATATTCTCGATGGCCCGGCCCGACAGCACAGGGTGTGTGCAGTAGGCAAAGACCTTGGCTGCGCCATGCTCTTTCAGGGCCTTGGCCGCGTGGCACAGGGTGCCGGCGGTATCGACCATGTCATCGACGAGAATACAGGTACGCCCTTCGACATCACCGATGATATGCATCACTTCAGAGTGATTGGCTTTCTCACGGCGTTTGTCGATGATCCCGAGATCGACGCCCAGCGACTTGGCAACAGCCCGTGCACGCACGACGCCACCAATGTCCGGGGACACGATCATCAGGTTTTCGAAGCGCTGATCTTCGATGTCATCCACCAGAACCGGGGAGCCGTAGATGTTATCTACCGGAATATCGAAGAAGCCCTGAATCTGGTCAGCATGCAGATCAACCGTGAGAACACGGTCGATGCCGACTACGGTAAGCATGTCAGCAACGACTTTCGCGCTGATAGCCACACGTGCGGAACGCGGACGGCGATCCTGACGGGCATAACCAAAATAAGGAATAACAGCAGTGATACGAGTAGCCGAGGAGCGGCGGAAGGCGTCAGCCATCACTACCAGTTCCATCAGGTTATCGTTGGTCGGAGCGCAGGTCGGCTGAATAATGAAGACGTCTTTACCGCGAACGTTTTCATTGATCTCGGCTGTGATTTCGCCGTCGGAAAACTTGCCGACAGAGATGTCACCGAGAGGGATATGCAGCTGACGTACGACACGCCGAGCCAGATCGGGGTTGGCATTCCCCGTAAAGACCATCATCTTGGACACGCGCAGTACCTAGAGGCTGAGGGTAACCTGGATGAGTAGAGAAAATGGCAGGGGCGGCTGGATTCGAACCAACGCATGGCAGGATCAAAACCTGCTGCCTTACCGCTTGGCGACGCCCCTGTATCTGTTGCTTTCAAGTGCCGGGCACTTGATTCCTTTAGAGCAGACTTTGCAGCTTGCGATGCAACATCGAAACGTTGCTTCCTTTCGCTACAAACCCTGTAAGGGTCTCTGTCAGAAGGGCCGAGACTTTATCAGCTTCAGCTTTGCTTGGGAAGCCCCCAAACACACAACTTCCAGTTCCGGTGAGCTTTGCTTCGGTAAATTTACCTAACAAATCCAATGCGTTACGTACCTCTGGATAACGCCTTGCTACCACCGGCAAGCAGTCATTTCGACTGTTTCCCTCGGGAACGGGGCGCACTTTAATGGGCGGTGTGTTACGTGTCAACAAAGGATCGGAAAAAATTTCTGCCGTACTAACAGCGACTTGCGGCACGAGCACCAGATACCACGGTTCTTCGGGATCGACCGGGGTCAGTTTCTCACCGACGCCCTCGGCAAACGCCGCGTGGCCGCGGACGAAAACCGGCACATCGGCACCGAGTGACAAGCCCAGTGCGGCGAGGCGATCTTCATCCCAGCCCAGTTGCCAAAGATGATTGAGACCGAGCAGGGTCGTCGCCGCATTCGAGCTGCCGCCGCCAATGCCGCCGCCCATGGGCAAGACTTTGTCGATCCAGATGTCGATGCCGAGCGCGCAGCCGGACTGTTGCTGCAACATCTTCGCTGCGCGCACGATCAGGTTGCTGTCGTGGGGCACGCCGGCGAACTCGGTGTGCAGTTGGATGGCGCCGTCATCGCGTACGGCGAAAGTGATTTCATCGCCGTAATCAAGGAACTGAAACAGCGTCTGCAACTCGTGATAACCGTCTTCACGGCGACCGAGAATGTGCAGCATCAAGTTGAGTTTGGCCGGCGAGGGCAGGGTCAGGCGTGCAGCGGTCATGCGTTATTGCCCCAACTTGCGCGGTTGCCAGGTCTTGATCACCAGCGTCACGTCGAGGTCGGTGCCGTGCAGCTTGATGCGTTCGGGCAGCCAATAACCATTCTGTTCGGTGTAGGCGGTGTATTCGACTTTCCAGCCGTCCTGCTCAAGGCTGGCCAGACGACTGTCGGCGTCCAGGTTCAGACGACTTTTGCTTTCCGGAGCGGGCAGGCCACGAACCCACCAGGCCAGATTCGACACCGGCAATTTCCAGCCGAGCTGTTCTTCGAGCAGCGCTTCAGGTGATTGCGATTCGTAGCGGCCCTGGTTGGCAACTTCCAGCGACACCTTGCCCGGACGCCCGGTCAGGCGTGCCGCGCCACGACCCAGCGGGCCGGACAGGCGAATGTCGTAATAGTCCTGCCGCTGCAGCCAGAACAACGTGCCGCTGCCGGAATCCTTCGGCGCGCGGATGCCGATCTTGCCGTCGATCTGCCAGCCATCGAGGCCGGTCAATTGCTGTTTGTTAGCCGCCCACTGGGCCGGGCTGCCGTGGCCCTCGACCGACTCGCGAGTGCCGAACCCCGAGCAGCCGGCGAGCAGGGCGATGAAGCTGAAAACAATAACGTGGCGCAAAAACATGGGTTAAAGAGTCTCGGATCCGGTCAGGCGCTTGATGGTGCTGCGCAGAATGGTGCTGTCGGGCTGATCCTTGAGGAACTTGCCCCACACTTGTTTGGCTTCGCGTTGATTGCCCTTGGCCCAGAGGACTTCGCCGAGGTGCGCGGCGACTTCGTGATCAGGAAAACGCTCGAGCGCCTGGCGCAAGTATTTCTCCGCATCATCCAGATTGCCCAAGCGGTAGTTCACCCAGCCAAGGCTGTCGAGAACTGCCGGGTCTTCCGGGTTGATCTGGTGCGCCTGCTCGATCAACGTTTTCGCTTCAGCGTAACGGGTAGTGCGATCGGACAGGGTGTAGCCCAGCGCATTCAGCGCCATGGCATTGTCCGGATCGCGCTTGATGATCAGGCGCAGGTCTTTTTCCATCTGCGCCAGGTCATTGCGTTTTTCCGCGAGCATGGCCCGGGTGTAAAGCAGGTTGAGATCGTCCGGATATTTCTGCAGCGCTTGTTGCAGAACCTTCCAGGCCTTGTCGTCCTGTTTGTTGGCCGACAGGCTTTCCGATTCGATCAGATACAGCTGGATCGCGTAATCCGGTTGCTCGTCACGCTCGGCCGCCAGCTTGCTCTGCGCTTCAGCGGTCTTGCCGTTGCTCATCAGGATATCGGCCTGACGCAGCTGTGCCGGCAAATAGTCATTGCCCGGGCCGACCTGTGCGTACTCGATGAGTGCGCCTTGCGGGTCGTTGCGTTCTTCGGCAATCCGACCGAGGTTCAGGTGCGCCGAATCGACATGGCTTTCGCGAGCGATCAGGTCTTCCAGATAACCCTTGGCCTCATCCCACGCCTTGGCTTCCAGGCACACCAGCGCCAGCGAGTAACGCAGTTCATCGTCTTCCGGGTATTGCTGAACAAGGGTGGAGAACTCGGCCTTGGCGTCGTCCATGCGGTCCTGTTCGACCAGCATGCGCGCGTAGGTCAGGCGCAGGCGTTTGTCTTCCGGGTACTTCCTGATGTTTTTCTGCAACAGCGGCAGCGCTTCGTCGCCACGGTTGAGTAACTGAAGCAGGCGCGCGCGCAGCAGGATCGGAGCGATCTCGCCATCTTCCGGCGGATTGTCTTCAAGCAGAGTCAGCGCACCTTGATTGTCGCCGTCCTGCTGCAACAGCAGAGCCTTGCCGAAAATCAGCTGGTTGTTGTTCGGGTGACGCTGCAGCAAACGGTCGAAGCTTTTCATCAGACCGTTGCGGGTTTCCTGATCGGTGTCGGCGGCCGACAGCGCGAGGAAGTCGAAATGGGTGTCGCCCTTGCCCTGCAGGACTTTCTCCATGTAGACCATGGAGTCGTCGTAACGCCCGGCGCGGGCCAGTTGCACGGCGGCGGCGCGTTGCGCTTCGAGGTCGTCCGGAGCATTGCGGGCCCAGATCAGCGCGGTGTCGAGGGCCGGTTGATCGGCGCCCAGATACTCGGCGATGCGAAAAGCACGCTCGGAGACGCCCGGATCCTGGGTGTTGATCGCCTGGGTCACGTAATTGTCCAGAGCAATGTCGAAACGATTGCGCTGGCCGGCGAGTTCGGCGCTCAGCAGGCTGAACACGGTTTCCTCGCTGAACGAGCTGTAAACCTTGGGCTTTTCAGGCGCGGGCGTGGTGTCTTCGGCCGGCGGGGTGCCGTTCGGCGCAACGGGCGCCATGGTCTGGCAGCCGCTGAGGAAGACAAAAGCGAGGAGCAACGCGGAAGATCTATTCATATAGGAAGAGGACGACTAACCTGCGGTCGGATCATCATGACACAAGCCTTCGGCCAAACATAACCGAGACTCAATTGTGGCCATTATAGGGGCCGACAATTGGGACAATAGTCAGCGGTAGTTGTTCTGAATCTTTCGAAGTAGGACAATTGCCGGCTTCACGTCACCACCAGCGACCTTGAATGGCCTTCCTTGCACTCGGTATTAACCACAAGACTGCTTCAGTAGACGTCCGCGAGCGCGTGGCCTTTACCCCTGAGCAGCTGGTTGAGGCCTTGCAGCAGCTCTGCCGACTGACCGACAGCCGCGAAGCCGCGATCCTCTCCACCTGCAATCGCAGTGAGCTTTATATAGAACAGGATCAGCTCTCGGCGGACGTCGTGCTGCGCTGGCTGGCCGATTATCACCATTTGAGCCTCGATGAGCTGCGCGCCAGTGCCTATGTGCATGAAGACGATGCGGCTGTTCGTCACATGATGCGCGTCGCCTCCGGGCTCGACTCGCTGGTGCTGGGCGAACCGCAGATTCTCGGTCAGATGAAATCGGCCTACGCCGTAGCCCGTGAGGCCGGCACTATCGGGCCGTTGCTGGGGCGGCTGTTTCAGGCCACCTTCAATGCCGCGAAGCAGGTGCGTACCGATACTGCGATTGGCGAAAACCCGGTGTCGGTGGCGTTTGCCGCAGTGAGCCTGGCGAAACAGATTTTCAGCGATCTGCAACGCAGCCAGGCGCTGCTGATCGGTGCCGGCGAGACGATTACGCTGGTCGCGCGCCATTTGCATGAGCTGGGAGTCAAGCGCATCGTCGTCGCCAACCGCACGCTGGAGCGCGCCAGTCAGTTGGCCGAGCAATTCGGCGCTCACGCGGTGCTGCTCTCGGATATTCCGGCGGAGCTGGTGCGCAGCGATATCGTCATCAGTTCGACCGCCAGCCAGTTGCCGATTCTTGGCAAGGGCGCGGTGGAAAGTGCGCTGAAGCTGCGCAAGCACAAGCCGATCTTCATGGTCGACATTGCGGTACCGCGCGATATCGAGCCGGAAGTCGGCGAACTCGACGACGTTTACCTGTACAGCGTCGATGATCTCCACGAAGTGGTCGCCGAGAACCTCAAGAGCCGTCAGGGCGCTGCACAAGCGGCGGAGGAAATGGTCTCGGTCGGCGCCGATGATTTCATGGTGCGCCTGCGCGAACTGGCGGCGGTCGATGTGCTCAAGGCCTATCGTCAACAGAGTGAACGCCTGCGTGACGAAGAATTGCAGAAGGCCCTGCGTCTGCTGGCCAACGGCGGCAACGCCGAAGAGGTGCTCGGGCAATTGGCCCGTGGCCTCACCAACAAACTCTTGCATGCGCCCAGCGTGCAGTTGAAAAAGCTGTCTGCCGAAGGCCGCCTCGATGCGCTGGCCATGGCCCAGGAACTCTTCGCCCTTGAGGGCTCACCGGATAGTTTTTCGGATAAAAAACCGCAATGAAAGCGTCACTGCTCAACAAGCTGGACATTCTCCAGGACCGTTTCGAGGAACTGACCGCGCTGCTCGGCGACGGCGAAGTCATTGCCGATCAGGCCAAATTCCGCGCCTATTCCAAGGAGTACGCCGAACTCGAGCCGGTAGTGGCCGCGTATAAAAAGCTGCTCGGCGTACAAAGCGATCTCGAAGGCGCGCAGGCGCTGCTCAAGGACAACGACCCGGACATGCGCGAAATGGCCGTGGAAGAAGTTCGCGAAGCCAAGGAGTTGCTGGTCACGCTGGAATCCGACCTGCAGCGCATGCTGCTGCCGAAAGATCCGAATGACGGGCGCAACGTCTTCCTCGAAATTCGCGCCGGCACCGGTGGCGACGAGGCGGCGATTTTCTCTGGCGACCTGTTCCGCATGTACTCGCGCTATGCCGAGCGGCGTGGCTGGCGTGTCGAAATCCTCTCGGAAAACGAAGGCGAACATGGTGGCTATAAAGAAGTCATTGCGCGCATCGAAGGCGACAACGTTTACGGCAAACTGAAATTCGAGTCCGGCGCGCACCGTGTACAGCGTGTACCCGCCACCGAATCCCAGGGCCGTATCCACACTTCAGCCTGCACTGTCGCGGTATTGCCCGAGCCGGACGAGCGCGAGGCCATCGAGATCAACCCGGCGGATCTGCGCGTCGACACGTTCCGCTCCTCCGGCGCTGGTGGTCAGCACGTCAACACCACCGATTCGGCGATCCGCATCACCCATATCCCGACCGGCACCGTCGTTGAATGCCAGGAAGAACGTTCCCAGCACAAGAACCGTGCCCGGGCGATGGCGTGGTTGTCGGCCAAGCTCAATGATCAGCAAAACGCTGCGGCGGCCAACGCGATTGCCAGCGAGCGCAAGTTGCTGGTCGGTTCCGGCGATCGATCCGAGCGCATCCGCACCTACAACTACGCCCAAGGCCGGGTCACCGACCATCGCGTCAACCTGACCCTGTATTCGCTGGATGAAATTCTCGCCGGTGGCGTCGAAGCGGTGATTGAGCCATTGCTGGCCGAGTATCAGGCAGACCAACTCGCAGCGATAGGTGAATAAATGACCATCATCGCCAGCCTGTTGCGCGCTGCCGAGTTGCCGGACTCGCCCACTGCACGCCTGGACGCTGAACTGCTCCTCGCCGCCGCACTGGGCAAGTCGCGCAGCTTTCTGCACACCTGGCCCGAGCGCATCGTGCCGAGCGAGGCTGCGCTGACCTTTGCCGAATATTTGCAACGGCGGCGTAGCGGTGAACCGGTGGCCTACATTCTCGGCCAGCAGGGTTTCTGGAAACTCGATCTGGAAGTCGCGCCGCACACGCTGATCCCGCGCCCGGACACCGAGTTGCTGGTGGAGGCAGCCCTTGAGTTGCTGCCTGCAACCCCGGCCAAGGTCCTCGATCTCGGCACCGGCAGTGGCGCGATTGCGTTGGCTTTGGCCAGCGAACGCCCGGCGTGGAAAGTCACCGCCGTCGATCGAGTGCTCGAAGCCGTGGCCCTGGCCGAACGCAATCGCCAGCGTCTGCACTTGAACAACGCCACGGTGCTGAGCAGCCATTGGTTCAGCGCCCTTGAAGGCCAGCGCTTTCAGCTGATCATCAGCAACCCGCCGTACATTGCCGCCGCCGATCCGCATCTGGTCGAGGGCGATGTGCGTTTCGAACCGGCCAGTGCGCTGGTCGCCGGTGAAGATGGCCTCGACGATTTGCGCCTGATTGTTGCGCAGGCGCCGGATCATCTTGAAACCGGCGGCTGGCTGATGCTCGAACACGGCTATGATCAGGCCGAAGCCGTGCGTGATCTGCTGCTCACTCGTGGCTTTGAAGAAGTCCACAGCCGCACAGATCTGGGCGGCCATCAACGCATCAGTCTGGGGCGCCTGCCGTGCTGAATGATCAGGAATTGCTGCGCTACAGCCGGCAGATTCTGCTGCAACACATCGACATCGACGGGCAGCTGAAGCTCAAGGCCAGCCGCGTGCTGATCGTCGGCCTTGGCGGTCTCGGCGCGCCGGTGGCGTTGTATCTGGCGGCAGCGGGCGTCGGCGAGTTGCATTTGGCGGATTTCGACACGGTCGACCTGACCAACCTGCAACGACAGATCATTCACGACACCGACAGTGTCGGCATGTCCAAGGTCGACTCGGCGCTCAAGCGCCTGGGTGCGATCAATCCCGAAATTCAATTGATCGCCCATCGCCAGGCGCTGGACGAGGATTCTCTCGCCGCAGCGGTGGCGGCGGTGGATCTGGTGCTCGATTGCTCGGACAATTTCTCTACGCGTGAGGCGGTTAACGCCGCCTGTGTTGCCGAGCGCAAGCCATTGGTCAGCGGCGCGGCCATTCGTCTGGAAGGGCAGCTGTCGGTGTTCGACTCACGGCGTGCCGAGAGCCCTTGCTATCACTGCCTGTACGGACACGGCAGCGAAGCCGAGCTCACGTGCAGCGAAGCGGGTGTGGTCGGTCCGCTGGTCGGTCTGGTCGGCAGCTTGCAGGCGCTGGAGGCGTTGAAGGTGCTGGTCGGTTTTGGCGAGCCGCTGGTGGGGCGGCTGTTGCTGATCGACGCCTTGGGCTCGCGCTTCCGTGAACTGCGGGTCAAGCGCGATCCGGGCTGCAGCGTCTGTGGCGCCCGCCATGCGTGAAGCGCCGATCGGCGTGTTCGACTCCGGGGTCGGCGGCTTGTCGGTCCTCGGCGAGATCCAGCGTTTGCTGCCCAACGAATCGCTGCTTTACGTCGCCGATTGCGGGCACATTCCCTACGGCGAAAAGACTCCGGAATTCATCCGCCAGCGTTGCAGTGTGATGGCCGGTTTTTTCCGCGAGCAGGGCGCCAAGGCTCTGGTGCTGGCGTGTAATACCGCGACCGTGGCCGGTGTTGCCGACTTGCGTCGCGATTTTCCCGACTGGCCGATTGTCGGCATGGAACCGGCGGTCAAGCCGGCCGCAGCGGCGACCCGTAGCGGCGTGGTTGGCGTGCTGGCAACGACAGGTACGTTGCAGAGCGCCAAGTTTGCCGCTTTGCTCGATCGCTTTGCGGCTGACGTAAAAGTCATCACTCAGCCCTGCCCGGGGCTGGTCGAGCTGATTGAAAGTGGCGACCTGCACAGTCCCGAGTTGCGCACGTTATTGCAGGGTTACGTCACGCCTTTACTGGCTCATGGCTGCGATACGATCATCCTCGGATGCACCCATTATCCTTTTCTCAAGCCGTTGCTAAGGTCGATGATCGCCGACGATATCAGCCTGATCGATACCGGAGCGGCCGTGGCCCGGCAGCTGCAACGGCTGCTGGCCGAGCGTGATCTGCTGTCACAGGGGCCGAGCGTGCCAGTGAAATTCTGGACCAGTGCTGATGCGCAATCCTTCAGAAAAATCCTACCTCTGCTGGGCCAAACTGCGTCGAATGTGCAAAACTTCGACTTGTAAAAAAAATGTGAAATAACTCGAAATACGCTGAACTTCTGACCACGCGCAGATTTCTATAGCGACAGCAGCAACTAAAAACCAAACGATCGTTCCGGAAAAGGAAGTTTCAAAGTGAAGCGACTATTCTGCTTGGCCGCGATTGCGGCCGCACTGATGGGGCAAAGCATTTCTGCACAAGCCGCTGGCGTTGAATTCGCCGTCGGCGGTACCAGCGATTCGACAATGACGTATCGCCTGGGCATGAATTTCGACTGGGACAAGAGCTGGCTGCAGAGCGACGTCGGTCGCCTGACCGGCTACTGGAGCGGTGCCTACACGTACTGGGAAGGTGACAAGACTTCCAGCAACAACAGCCTGTCGTTCTCGCCTGTATTCGTTTACGAGTTTGCCGGTCAGTCGGTCAAACCCTACGTTGAAGCGGGTATCGGCGCGGCGTTCTTCTCCAACACCGAATACGAAAGCAACAAACTGGGCGGCTCCTTCCAGTTCGAAGACCGCATCGGTTTCGGCCTGCGCTTCAATGGCGGCCACGAAGTCGGCATCCGCGCCACGCACTACTCCAACGCCGGCCTGTCCAGCGACAACGATGGTGTAGAAAGCTACGCGCTGCATTACACAATGCCGCTGTAATCCGCCGCTACGCGGAACCAACGTGGGAGCGAGCCTGCTCGCGAAAGCTGAGTGTCAGTCAATTCAAATGGTGGCTGACACACCGCTTCGCGAGCAGGCTCGCTCCCACAGTTGTTTCTGCGTTGTCAAAGAAATCAGCGGTAGGCTGTGGCAATACCCCGGCGTTCTTCGATGCACTCCGGCGCGCCCATTTCGAACTCGCGGCAGATCAGCGGGCGGCGTTCGTAGATCGTGCACATCATGCTGTCGCGATCCAGCGCGGCGCACCAGCCGTCGTCCAGACGCAGCATTACTTCACCGCCCCATTCATCGGTATCGATAAAGCGATCAGGCACGCCGGTGTCGGTGATCAGCATCACTTCGAGCTGGCAGCAGCATGCCGCGCAGGTCGAGCAGGTGACGGCCGGTTCTTCGACTTGTGTGAGGGGGATGGTTTTCATGGCGGCAGTGTAAGGCAGTGATCGCTGTGGGTGTGAAAGCGCTGACGGACGCTCACGGCACCAGACGCCGCGCCATCAAATGCAACAACGGAAACAGCCCTGCCCAGAGCAGCCCGATGACGATCAGCGTCGACACTTCGCCGTAGGGAAATTGCACGCCGGCCAGTCGTCCGCCGCCGTAGTAAGACAACGCACCGCCCACCGCACCAAGTGCGCTGGCCAGCCACCATGGCCGTGCGCTCCAGGCCAGACAATGACGCAATGTGGTGGCGAGCAGCGCCCAGAGCAGCATCAGCCACAACGGAATCAGCGGCGACGCATCTGCAAAGCGGAACACGCCGAGCTGACGCAAAACGCTGTCCACCGCCGTGCCGACAATCACCACGCACAAGATCAAACGGCCTTCCTCCGCCCAACTGCTGATCCAGCGCAGATGAATCACCAGCGTCGCCAGTGCAAGTAACAGCCACAAACTGTTGCCGCCGAGCACGCAGGCGAGCCAGCCGAGCTGAAACAAGAGGGCATTGGCGACACGCTCACGCATCGAAGCGCCCGAGCAGCGGGGCGGTCATTGCCGCCGGTTTGGCCAGTAGCAATTGCGCGGTACCGATGGCGCGCTCCAAAAAACCGCCCTCGCAGTAGCACAGGTAGAACTCCCACAAACGCAGGAAATAATCGTCGTAGCCCAGTTCGCTCAGGCGGCCATGGGCGAGGCGAAAGTTCTCGTGCCACAGGCGCAATGTCTTGGCGTAATGCAGACCGAAATCTTCCATGTGCAGCAGGTTCATGTCGGTTTCGCGGCTGACCACATCGAGCATCTTGTGCACCGAGGGCAGGGCGCCGCCGGGGAAGATGTAGCGCTGGATAAAGTCGACGCTGCGCTTGGCCTGTTCATAACGTTGCTCGCGAATGGTGATCGCCTGGAGCAGCATCAGGCCGTTGCTTTTGAGCAACTGTGCGCATTGCTTGAAGTAGGTCGGCAGGAACCGATGGCCGACCGCTTCGATCATCTCGATCGACACCAGTTTGTCGTACTCGCCGCTGAGGTCGCGGTAATCCTTGAGCAGCAAGGTGATGCGGTCCTGCAAGCCCAATTGTTCGATGCGTTTGGCAGTGAACGCGAACTGCTCTTTCGACAGCGTCGTGGTGGTCACGCGGCAACCGTAATGCTGCGCCGCGTACAGCGCCATGCTGCCCCAACCGGTGCCGATTTCCAGCAGGTGATCGCTGGGCTTGAGCGCGAGTTTCTGGCAGATGCGTTCGAGTTTGTTCAGTTGCGCCTGTTCCAGAGTGTCGCTCGGCGAAAGGAACTGGGCGGCGGAATACATCATGGTCGGGTCGAGAAACTGTTCGAACAGTTCATTGCCGAGGTCGTAGTGCGCGGCGATGTTTTTCTGCGAACCCTTGCGCGTGTTGCGATTGAGCCAGTGCAGCCCTTGTACGAAGGGCCGGCCCAGACGCGCCAAGCCACCCTCCATGGCATCGAGTACATCGAGATTGCTGACGAACACGCGCACCACAGCAGTCAGGTCCGGCGAACTCCAATAGCCGTGGATGAATGCTTCGCCGGCGCCGATCGAGCCGCTGCTGGCGACCATGCCCCACAGGGCCGGGTCGAGTACATGGACTTCGCCGAGCAGAGCACTGCCCGGGGTGCCGAAAAGCATTTGTTCGCCATCCTCGACGACCATCAATTGTCCGTGTTTAAGCTGGGCCAATTGGCGCAACACGCCACGGCGCAGCAGCGAGCCGGTCAAACCGTTGGTGCTGAAGCGACCGAGCGCCAGGCTAGAGGATTTCATGGTGCGGCTCCTTCGGAGGCACAGTGGCGGTTTTAAAGCTGCCGTCGGCAGCCTGGTGAGGGAAGATCGGCGCGCGCTTGAGCAGCAGTCGCAGTGCTTGCCAATAAATCGCCAGAGCGGTTTTTGCAGTCATCCACGGGAAGCGCCGCAGGTAGCGATGCAGGCTGCGACGATCGAGCGGTTCACGGCGCAGATTGAGCGTGGCGTCGAACAGTTTCTCGTTGCCCTGCCAATCGGCCATGTGCACGCCAAGGCTTTGCGCAGCAGGGCTGAAGCTCATGCGGTATTCGAGGTCGCGGGGCAGAAACGGCGAGACGTGAAACGCCTTGGCCACAGCGAAATGCTGATGGAAATCCACCAGGCTGGTCGGCACCTGCGCCGGCAGCACATAGTGATAACGCTCGCGCCACGGCGTGTTGGTCACTTCACAAACGATCGCCGCCAGTTGCCCGTCGGCTTCATGGCAGTAGAAGAAACTCACCGGGTTGAACGACAGCCCCCAACTGCGCGGCTGGGTCAGCAGGCACACCGCGCCTTGTGGCTCATGACCGATGGCTGCACCGACCTGCTGACGCACCGCGTCGATCAGGCGCATGCCCTTGCCGGTGAAGGCTTTCAGGTAATCGGTTTCGCGAAACGAGAACGGCGCGAAACGACTGCGCCCCGCCAGCGGCGACAAGGCCAGCACGGCGTCCTGTTCGCTCAGGTCGAGGTAGAGCAAACCGATGCGGTAGCGGAATTCGTGGCGGCGCGGCGAAAAACGTCGGTGGCCGATAACGCCGCTGTACAGAGCGCTGTTCACAGGGTTTCACCGAACGCGGCGGCGACGCGCAAGCCGCTGACCACGCCATCTTCGTGAAAACCGTTGGCCCAGTAGGCGCCGCAATAATGCGTGTGCTGCTCGCCGTCGAGTTCGCCCCAACGGTTTTGCGCGGCCGCTGCGGCGAGGGTGTATTGCGGGTGGGCATAGGTATAGCGGGCCAGCACTTTATCGGGGCTGATGCCGGCAGTCTGGTTGAGGCTGACGCAGAACGTGGTGTCGCTTTCGATGCCCTGCAGGATGTTCATGTTGTAGGTGACCGCCGCGCGCGTATGGCCGGCGCCCCCGAGGCGATAATTCCAGCTGGCCCAGGCCAGTTTGCGCGTCGGCAGCAGGCGCGTGTCGGTGTGCAGCACGACATCGTTGTCGGCGTAGAGCAGGGCGCCGAGAATCGAGCGCTCGGCGTCGCTGGGGTTTGCCAGCAGGTTCAGCGCCTGATCGCTGTGACAGGCGAACACCACTTTGTCGAAATGTTCGAGGCCGGCCGGGCTGTGGATAACTACGCCGTGCTCGTTGCGCTCGACGCGCTTGACTGGGCAGTTCAGGCGGATCCTGTCGCTGAACGAAGCGGTCAGCGGCGCCACATAGGCACTGGAACCGCCTTCAATGACCTGCCACTGCGGCCGATCACTGACCGACAACAGGCCATGATTTTTGAAAAAACGCAGGAAAAACTGCAGCGGGAAATTGAGCATTTCCGCCATCGGCATCGACCAGATCGCCGCGCCCATCGGCACGATGTAATGCAGGATGAAACGCTCGCCGTAGCCGCCAGCCTTGAGGTAATCATCGAGGGTGGTATCGGCGGCGATGCGCAGTTCGATCAGGTCGCGCTGCGCTTCTTTGTTGAAGCGCAGAATGTCGCGCAGCATGCCCCAGAACCCCGGCGACAACAGATTGCTGCGCTGGGCGAACAGGCTGTTGAGGTTGTTGCCGTTGTACTCCACCCCAGTGTCCGGGTCGGTTACCGAAAAGCTCATTTCGGTCGGCTTGAACGCCACGCCGAGCTGGTTGAGCAAGCGAATGAAGTTCGGGTAAGTCCAGTCGTTGAACACGATGAAACCGGTATCGATGGCGAACGATTGCCCGGCCACGCTGACCGGTACGGTGTGGGTATGGCCGCCGACCCAGTCACTCGCTTCGAACACAGTGATGTCGTGGCGGCGGTTCAGCAGGTGGGCGCAGGTGAGCCCGGCGATACCGCTGCCAATTACGGCGATTTTCATATCGGGTCCCGCTGCGGAGGGTTCTTGCGCACCATGCGTTTGCCGATCGCCAGTTGCGCGCGAGCGGGCAGTTTCGACAGCGGCCACAGCGCGGCCATGAACAGCCCCGGGAAGGCAATTTCCAGCGGCCGGTCCTTGAGTTTGGCGAAGATGTGCCGCGCCGCTTTATCCGCAGGCCAGCTCAGTGGCATCGGGAAATCGTTCCTCTCGGTCAGCGGCGTTTCGACAAAACCCGGGCTGATGATGGTGACTTCAATGCCTTCATCCGCCAGATCGATGCGCAGCGATTCGAACAGGTAACGCAGCCCGGCCTTCGATGCGCCATAGGCTTCGGCGCGAGGCAGCGGCAGGTAAGTCACCGAACTGGCCATGCCGACCAGATGCGGCGCCGTGCCTTTGCGCAGCAACGGCAGGGCGGCTTCGATGCAGTAGCTGCTGGCGAGCAGATTGGTGCGCACCACGTGCTCGATGATCGACGAATCGAACTGCCGCGCATCGACATATTCACAGGTGCCGGCGTTGAGAATCACGCTGTCCAGCGCCCCCCAGGCTTCGCTGATCTGCTCACCGATTTCACGCACGGTCTGACTGTTGGTCAGATCGCCGGGCACCACCAGCACCTGGCCAGGATAGCGCTGGGACAAGACTTTCAGCGGCGCGGTCGAGCGCGAGCTGACCGCCAGATGCGCGCCGCTTTTCAGAATGTCCTCGCACAATGCTGCACCGATGCCACTGCTGGCGCCGGTCAACCAATACCGCCGTGGAGGTGTACGACTCATCCCATTCTCCTTTTCAGCCAGGCAATCACCCGGCCCAATATTGGCAAGTGTTCATACAGCAGCGCCCCGGCATCAAAATAATCCCGATGACGATAAACCTTGTCGCGCCAGAGCAGGTGCGAACAGCCACCGACCCTGATTTCCCGGCCCTTGGCCAGACGCGGATGGCGATAACTCATGACCCAGCGCAAGTAACCTTCACCGTCGCTGATCTGGTCGAAACCATGAAAATCGAAACGCAGATCGCTGACGTTGGCGTACAGCTCACTGAAGTAATCCTGCAGTTGTGCCAGGCCCTGAACTTCGTGCAGCGGATCGGTGAAATGAATGTCGTCGCTGTACAGCTCGCCCAAGCGATGCAGGTTGTCTTTGTTCAACCCGGAAAACTCGCGGGCGAAGCTGCGCAGGAAGTCACTCATCGCTGCCGCCGACAGGCTGGCGCGATGGCAGGTTCTTGAACGCCGTCAGCGCACGCTCGCGTGAAGTGCTGAGGTTAACGATCGGCGCCGGATAATCGGCCACGCCGAACAGCCCTCCGGCTGCCGCCGGATTGTGCACTTCCTTCTTGTTGAGCCCGGCCAGTTCCGGCAACCAGTGCTTGATGAACACGCCTTCGGCATCGAATTTTTCCGACTGGCTCAACGGGTTGAAGATACGGAAGTACGGCGCCGAGTCGGTGCCGGTCGACGAGCTCCACTGCCAGCCACCGTTGTTGGCCGCCAGGTCGCCGTCGATCAGGTGGCGCATGAAAAAGCGTTCGCCCTCGCGCCAGTCGATCAGCAGGTTTTTGGTCAGGAACATCGCCACGACCATGCGCAGGCGATTGTGCATCCAGCCGGTTTCCAGCAATTGGCGCATCGCCGCGTCGATGATCGGCAGTCCGGTGCGTGCCTCCTGCCAGGCCTTGAGCTCTTCCGGCGCATCGCGCCAGGCCAGCGCCTCGGTTTCGGGGCGGAAGGCGCGATGGCGCGAGACGCGTGGGTAGCCAACCAGAATGTGTTTGTAGAACTCGCGCCACAGCAGCTCGTTGATCCACGTCACCGCGCCGACCTTGCCGCTTTCGAATTCGCCCTGATTGCTTTGCAGCGCGGCGTGCAGGCACTGGCGTGGCGAGATCACCCCGGCGGCGAGGTAGGCCGACAACTGGCTGGTGCCGGGTTTGGCCGGGAAGTCGCGTTCGCTGCGGTAGTAGTCGATCTGCGCATCGGTGAAGGTGTCGAGCCGGCGTCGCGCCTCTTGCTCGCCGGCCGGCCATAAGGCGCGCAGGGATTCGCTCGGCGTGGCGAAGCCTTTGACCGCCTCCGGAATCGCATCGCTGGCAATATCCAGCGCGGCCTGTTTGCCCGGTGCTTTGACCAGCGCCGGCATCGAGCGATGCAGGCGTTCGTAGCAGACCTTGCGGAACTGACTGAACACCTGGAAGTAGGTGCCGGTCTTGGTCAGCACTGTGCCGGGTTTGAACAGCAACTGATCCAGATAGCTGTGGAACTCAATGCCCTCGGCTCGCAACGTTTCGGCCACGGCTTCATCGCGGCGGCTTTCGTGAACGCCGTATTCCTCGTTGACGTGCACCGCCTCGATCTTCAATTGCCGGCACAGCTTGAGCAGTTCTGCTGGCGCCTGATCCCAATGCAGCGCGCTGCGAATCAACAGCGGGATGTTCAGCGCGCCGAGGCTCTGGCTCAGTTCGCGCAGGTTGCGCAGCCAGAAATCCACCTTGCAGGGCGCATCGTCGTGCTCCAGCCATTGCTGCGGACTCAACAGATACACTGCCACAGTCGGGCCGCGCGCTGCGGCGGCCGCGAGGGCAGTGTTGTCATGTTGGCGCAGGTCGCTGCGCAGCCAGATCAGTTGCATGTGATTAAACCCATCATCAAATCAATCCGCGTTCGAGCAGCGCCTGGTGTGCGGCAAGCGGATCTTCAGCCAGGAACAGATCGGTAGTCTGGGCGGTGCGTGCGGACAACTCGGTGTGGTGGATGTGCACCGTGGGGCCGGCAATCAAGGTCGGGCAATTGACGTTCGCCAACAGCTTGGGCAACTGCGCCAGTTGCATGGCTTTGCTCGAATACAACAGCACGCCACGGGCTTGCAGATGCTCGACGGTCAGCGCCAGTTCACCGGCCGGCAGCGGCCAGTCGAACACTTGCACCGGGCAATCGGCACTGCTGATCAGCCACGCGCACAGCCACAGATGCGGCTCCAGCGGCAGGTCGGAATGATTGATCAACAGCAGCGGCGCCGAATGCAGTTGGCGGTTGTTATGGTAGATGCGTGCACCGAATTTGCTGCGCAACCAGGAAAAGAAAAACGTCCGCTCCATCTGTGCGCCGAACTGGCCCTGCCAGCGCTGTTCGAGCTCGGCCAGCAGCGGCATCAGCAATTGCTCGCACAACGTCCGTGGCGGATACAAGGCGATGGCCTGATTGACGCTGTCATCCAGCGCGCGCTCATTGAGCGAGGTGACCGCCGACAGCAACGTCTGATGCAGACGCTGCCAATCGTTTTCCACGGTTTCCGTGAAGGCCTGCGGCGCATCGAGCAGTGGCTTGACCTGGCTGACCGCAACGCCACGGTTGAGCCAGGTGAGGATGGCCATGATTCGCTGCACATGTTCAGCGCTATACAGTCGATGGCCCTTGGGCGTGCGCTGCGGCACCACCAACCCGTAACGGCGTTCCCACGCACGCAGGGTAATGGCGTTGACGCCGGTCTGCCGCGCGACTTCGCGAATCGGCAACCAGCCCTCATCGAGGGCTTTCTTGAAGTCGGCGCCGAGGTCTTCCCGGGCGCTGCTGTCGGTTTTATCGTTCATTAGATCGCGTTTCGCAGACTGAGGTTTTCCGGATGCGGCTGCAGGTAAACCTGCTGCGCGATGTACGGGTCCGGATGGAGTCGAAAATGGTGTTTGAGCAGCGTCAACGGCACCACCAGCGGCACGATGCCCTGGCGATACTGGCCGATGATCTGCTGCATTTCCTGTTTGTCTTCGGCGCTCAGCGATTGTTTCAAATAACCGCTGAGGTGCAGCAGCACGTTGCAATGGGTGCCGCGCGTGGCGCATTTCTTCAGCGCGGCCATCAGCTCGCTGAAGTAGCGCGGGCCGAGCTCGGCGGGATCGCTGTCAGCCATGTTGCCGAGCATCTTGCCGAGGTTTTTGTATTGCAGCGGGTTGTGCGCCATCAGCAGGTACTTGTAGCGCGAATGGAATTCGGTGAGGGCGCGGCGGCTCAGGCCTTCGGCGAGCACTTGTTGCCAGGCGCTGTAGGCCAGGACGCGGGTGATGAAGTTTTCCCGCAGCACCGGATCGTTGAGGCGCCCGGCTTCTTCCACCGGCAGATCCGGATGCTGGGCACAGAATGCCTGCGCATAGATGCCACGTCCGCCACCGTTCACTGGCGCGCCGTTGTCGTGATAGACCTTGACCCGCTCCAGCCCGCAGGAGGGCGACTGCTGCATGAAGATGTAGCCGGACAGGTCCTGCAACTCGGCGGCCATTTTCTCGCCGTATGCGGCCAGCGGCCTGGTGACGTTGATGGTCCGGTCGACGGTGCCGACTGCCTCGGGTTGCTCCGGGTCGCCGACCAGCCGGATCGGCTCACGGGGAATGCCCATGCCGATGGCGACTTCCGGGCACAGCGGGACGAAATCGAAATATTCGGTGAGGGTACGGCTGCATAGCCGCGATTCCTTGTGCCCACCGTTGTAGCGCACTTCTTCGCCCAACAGGCAGGCGCTGATGGCGATCTTCGGCTTGGACAGGGAAGCAGTAGACATGAGCACCTCGAATCTATACCTGTACAGAGAGTTATCGCTGTACAACTTTTCCTCAGCATAGAACGATGGATGTACAAGTCAAATGTTTTGTATAAGATTTTTGTGCGGCGTTGATCTGTGGGAGCGAGCCTGCTCGCGAAAGCAGTGGGTCAGTAAAGGAATTTGTATCTGATACAGCGCTTTCGCTAGCAGGCTCGCCACCACAAGGGAAATCTATTTCCAGCCGATTAACCAGTGCTCGCTGTCTTTCAGCATCTGCCAATCCATTCGCTCGCTGCGCTGGGTCAGCACCGCCTGCAATTCAACCTCCAGCACCGTACCTTCCTCGTCGCGGATCAGTTCGGTGACCAGAAAATGTTTTTCGCGGTTTTGCGGGTGGGCTGCTGTCCATTTCGACAGCAGCAATTTGCGTGGATTGATGCGATTCATTGCAGGTGTTCGTGCAAGCGACGTGCAGCCTCCTGACCGCTCAGCCAGGCCCCTTCGACGCGACCCGACAGGCACCAGTCGCCGCAGGCGTACAAGCCCAGATCGACATCGGCCAGTGTGGTCCATTCATGGCCAGTGGCGGGCCGGGCGTAGAGCCAGCGGTGGGCGAGGCTGAAGGTCGGCGCCGGCATGGCGCTGTGCAGCAGTTCGGCGAACGCACCGTGCAGATGCTCGATCACCGCTTCCTTGGAGAGGTCGATGTGTTGCCGGCTCCAGGCGCTGGTTGCATGCAGCACCCACGTGTCGAGAGTGCTGTCGCGCCCGGGTTTGCTACGGTTGCGCGCCAGCCAGTCGAGTGGGCTGTCCTGTACGAAGCAGCCTTCGATTGGCGTATCCAGCGGGGTTTCGAAGGCGAGAGCGACGGCCCAGGTCGGCTCCATTTTCACCCCGGCAGCGACGCCGGCCAGTTTCGGCGCGGCGGCCAGCAACGCGGTGGCTTGCGGTGCCGGCGTGGCGATCACCACATGGCTGAAGGGGCCGTGGGTGCCGCCGTCGGCATCCTGCAAATGCCAGTGTTCCTCACCGCGATAGACCTCGGTGATGCGGCAGGCAAACTGCACATCGAGGCCATCGAGCAGACCACGGGTGATGGCGCTCATGCGCGGCGTGCCGACCCAGCGAGTCTGCTCGTCCGGCGACATGTTCAGTTGCCCGCCCTGGAAGGTGTACAGCTGCGGCGTCCACTCGGCGGCCCAGCCCTGACTCTGCCAGCGCTGCACCTCGGTGACGAAACGGCGGTCGCGCGCGGTGAAGTATTGAGCGCCCATGTCCAGCGAGCCGGCGTCGCTGCGCTTGCTCGACATGCGCCCGCCGCTGCCGCGGCTTTTATCGAACAGTTGAACGGTATGCCCGGTCTCTGTCAGAGCCTGGGCGGCGGAGAGCCCGGCGATGCCGGTGCCGATGATTGCGATAGGTACAGTCATAGGGGCCTCGTTTACCTTTCTGTACAGACTACGCCGTCGATGAAACCTGTACAATTCTGTTTTTTGGTATAACTTCTAGCGTTCTCGTTCTGACAGCTTGGCCTATTGTTAAACCATAGAGCCTGCCCGATAGAAAAGATCCCTGCCTATAAAAATAGACTAGTGATCCGGGTTAAACGCCACGCGAGGAAGATGTCATGCACATATTGCTGACCGGCGGTACTGGTTTGATCGGACGTCAGCTCTGCCGGCACTGGCTGGAGCAGGGCCATCGCCTGACGGTGTGGAGTCGCCGCGCGGAAAAAGTCGCGCAGATCTGCGGCGCGCAGGTGCGCGGGATAGCCCGTCTGGAGGACCTCGGCGACGAGCCGCTGGATGCGATCGTCAATCTCGCCGGTGCGCCGATTGCCGACCGTCCCTGGACCCATCGACGCAAGGCGTTGCTGTGGAGCAGTCGCATCACCCTGACGGAAACGCTGCTGGTGTGGCTGGAAACTCGCGTGCAGAAACCGTCGCTGCTGATTTCCGGCTCGGCGATCGGTTGGTATGGCGACGGTGGCGAGCGCGAATTGACCGAAGAGTCGCCGCCCGGCATCGACGATTTCGCCAGTCAGTTGTGCATCGCCTGGGAAGAAACCGCATTGCGTGCCGAGAACCTCGGCATTCGCGTGGTGCTGGTGCGAACCGGTCTGGTGCTGTCGGCCGAGGGCGGCTTTTTGTCGCGCCTGCTGCTGCCGTTCAAACTCGGGCTGGGCGGGCCTTTGGGCAATGGTCGGCAGTGGATGCCGTGGATTCACATCGACGATCAAATCGCCCTGATTGATTTTCTTCTGCACCGGAATCAGGCCTGCGGTCCTTATAATGCCTGCGCGCCGAAACCTGTGCGCAACCGCGAATTTGCCAAGACCCTGGGCAGTGTATTGCACCGCCCGGCGTTCATGCCGATGCCGACCCTGGCGCTGAAAGTCATGCTCGGCGAGCTGTCACTGTTATTGCTCGGCGGCCAGCGCGCAACGCCGGCACGCTTGCTGGAAGCGGGCTTCAGCTTCCGCTTTACGGATTTACGCGCGGCTCTGGATGACCTCTCCAGCCGCCTCTGAAATAGGACGTTGCATGACCGATCACGCTTTGCTTCTGGTCAACCTGGGCTCTCCGGCCTCCACCTCGGTGGCCGATGTGCGCAGCTACCTCAATCAATTTCTGATGGACCCCTACGTGATCGACCTGCCATGGCCGCTGCGGCGGTTGCTGGTGTCGCTGATCCTGATCAAGCGTCCCGAACAATCGGCACACGCCTATGCCTCGATCTGGTGGGAAGAGGGCTCGCCGCTGGTGGTGCTCAGCCGCCGCCTGCAGGAGCAGATGACCCGGACCTGGAAACACGGCCCGGTGGATCTGGCGATGCGTTATGGCGAGCCGTCGATCGAAACCTGTCTGCTGCGTCTGGTGAAGGCCGGGCACAAAAAGATCACGTTGGCGCCGCTGTATCCGCAGTTTGCCGACAGCACCACGACCACGGTGGTCGAAGAAGCCCGGCGTGTGCTGCGCGAGAAGAAACTCGATGTGCAGCTGTCGATCCTGCAACCGTTCTACGATCAGCCGGAATACATCGAGGCGCTGGCCGCCAGCGCGCGCCCGCATCTGCAGCAGGATTACGATCATTTGCTGCTGAGTTTTCACGGCTTGCCGGAGCGCCATCTGAGCAAACTCGACCCGACGGGCAATCACTGCCTCAAGGGCGCCGATTGCTGCCAGACCGCGTCGCCGGCGGTATTGGCGACCTGTTATCGCGCGCAGTGCTTCCGTACCGCTGCCGCCTTCGCCAAATCCATGGGCCTGCCGGACGGCAAATGGTCGGTGTCGTTTCAGTCGCGCCTGGGCCGGGCGAAATGGATCGAGCCGTACACCGAAGCGCGGCTGGATGAATTGGCCAAAAGCGGTGTGAAAAAGATTCTGGTGATGTGCCCGGCGTTCGTCGCTGACTGCATCGAGACCCTGGAAGAGATCGGCGATCGCGGCAAGGAACAGTTCCGCGAAGCGGGTGGCGAGGAGCTGGTGCTGGTGCCGTGCCTGAACGACGACCCGCAATGGGCCAAGGCGTTGGCGACCCTCTGCGAAAGAGCGCCGCTGGCCCTCTGAGCAAGCCCGCTCACACAGTGATCGTTCCCACGCTCTGCGCGGGAATGCAGCCCGTGACGCTCCGCGTCACTGGACGCGGAGCGTCCCTCGAGGCATCCCCACGCGGAGCGTGGGAACGATCATTGCGGGGGGTTAGATCAGCGGCTCATCCGCCTTCTTCTGCTTCCAGCCGTCATTGCCCGGCAGGATCAGGTTCAGCGCAATCGCCACCACCGCGCACAGCGCGATGCCTTTGAGGCCGAAGTCATCAGGGCCGGTGCCGGTGCCGACGAGCACGCCGCCGATGCCGAACACCAGCGTCACCGAGACGATGACCAAATTGCGCGCCTCGCCTAGGTCGATCTTGTGACGGATCAGAGTGTTCATACCCACCGCTGCAATCGAACCGAACAACAGGCACAGAATCCCGCCCATCACCGGCACCGGAATGCTCTGCAGCAGCGCGCCGAACTTGCCGATGAACGCCAGAGTGATGGCGAAGATCGCCGCCCAGGTCATGATTTTCGGGTTGTAGTTCTTGGTCAGCATCACCGCGCCGGTCACTTCAGCGTAAGTGGTGTTGGGCGGGCCGCCGAACAGGCCGGCGGCGGTGGTGGCGATGCCGTCACCGAGCAGGGTGCGATGCAGGCCCGGCTTTTTCAGGTAATCGCGACCGGTCACGCTACCCACGGCAATCACGCCGCCGATGTGTTCGATCGCCGGGGCCAGTGCCACCGGAACGATGAACAGAATCGCCTGCCAGTTGAACTCCGGCGCGGTGAAATGCGGCAGGGCGAACCAAGGCGCCGCAGCAATCTTCGCCGTGTCGACCACGCCGAAATAGAACGACATGGCAAAACCCACCAGCACGCCGGAAATAATCGGCACCAGACGGAAGATGCCCTTGCCGAATACCGCCACGATCAACGTGGTCAGCAGCGCCGGCATGGAAATCATCATTGCCGTCTGATAATGGATCAGCTCGGTGCCGTCGCCGGCCTTGCCCATCGCCATGTTCGCGGCAATCGGCGCCATGGCCAGGCCGATGGAAATGATCACCGGACCGATCACCACCGGCGGCAGCAAACGGTCAATGAAACCGGTGCCTTTGATCTTCACGGCCAGGCCGAGGAAGGTGTAGACGAAACCGGCCGCCATCACTCCACCCATGGTCGCGGCGAGGCCGAACTGGCCCTTGGCGAGAATGATCGGCGTGATGAAGGCGAAGCTCGACGCCAGAAACACCGGCACCTGACGCCCGGTGACGATCTGGAACAGGATCGTCCCCAGACCGGCGGTAAACAGTGCCACGTTCGGGTCCAGGCCCGTGATCAGTGGCATCAGCACCAGGGCGCCGAAAGCCACGAACAGCATCTGCGCGCCGGACAGCACCGTGCGCCAGAGCGGATCGTTGAACTCTTGCTGCATGGTTACGCGTCCTTCTGCTTGGTGCCGAAGATCTTGTCACCGGCGTCGCCAAGCCCAGGAATGATGTAGCCGTGCTCGTTCAAGCGCTCATCGATGGACGCGGTATAGATGGTCACGTCCGGGTGCGCCTGTTCTACCGCAGCAATGCCTTCCGGCGCGGCGACCAGGACCATGGCGCGGATGTCGCGGCAACCGGCCTTTTTCAGCAGGTCGATGGTGGCAACCATGGAGCTGCCGGTGGCGAGCATCGGGTCGATGATCATCGCCAGGCGCTCATCGATTTCCGGTACCAGTTTTTCCAGATAGGTGTGCGCTTGCAGGGTTTCTTCGTTGCGGGCAACGCCCACAGCGGAGACCTTGGCGCCCGGGATCAGGCTGAGCACGCCTTCGAGCATGCCGATGCCGGCACGCAGGATCGGCACGACGGTGATCTTCTTGCCGGCGATCTTCTCCACCGACACGGTGCCGCACCAACCGGCAATGTCGTAGGATTCGAGCGGCAGATCTTTTGTAGCTTCATAGGTCAACAGGGCGCCGACTTCCTGAGCGAGCTCGCGGAAATTCTTGGTGCTGATGTCAGCGCGGCGCATCAGGCCGAGTTTATGACGGATCAGCGGATGGCGGATCTCGAGGATGGGCATGGGAAAGGCTCCGGCGGCGGGCAAAAAAACCGGCCTAGATTAATCTATCCGAGGGTGATGTCCTATAGGACATTCTGTACGTTAGTCCATAAGAGCTTGATTCGACCTCGCGGGATGCGTACCTTTGCCCGCTTTTCCAATTCCGCCAACCCCTTGGAGAGCGCCATGTCCGCTGATCTCGAGCATATCCGTCAAATCATGCGAGAGGCTGACTGCCTGTACACCGAGTCTGAAGTCGAAGCGGCCATCGCCCGCGTCGGTGCACAAATCAACGAACAACTGGCTGACAGCAATCCGGTGGTGTTCTGCGTGATGAACGGCGGCCTGATCTTCTCCGGCAAATTGCTGACGCATCTGCAATTCCCGCTGGAAGCGTCCTACCTGCACGCGACCCGTTATCGCAACGAAACCAGCGGCGGCGACCTGTTCTGGAAAGCCAAGCCGGAAGTCTCGTTCATCGACCGCGACGTGCTGATCATCGACGACATCCTCGATGAAGGACACACCCTGGGCGCGATCATCGACTTCTGCAAACACGCCGGCGCACGCAAAGTGCACACCGCCGTGCTGATCGACAAGGACCACGACCGCAAGGCACGTCCTGATCTGAAAGCCGATTTCGTCGGCCTGCCGTGCATTGACCGTTACATCTTCGGCTATGGCATGGACTACAAGGGCTACTGGCGCAACGCCAACGGCATTTACGCCGTTAAAGGCATGTAATCCGCGCCTCAATCTAAATGTGGGAGCGAGCTTGCTCGCGAAAGCGGTGTATCGGTCGACATCTGTTTTGAATGTCAGTCCGCCTTCGCGAGCAAGCTCGCTCCCACAGTGTTTTTGTGTGTGCTGATCCATCCGCGTTACCCATGCTAGAGTGCTCGGCCCCGCCTCCCGGAGCCTGTCATGCGCCTCTTGATCCGCAGCCTCGCCGCCCTGTTGCTGTCCCTCAGCCTGCCCCTGTCCGCCGCGCCGATGCACAGCCAGTTCCTGCCGCCGGACGATCTGACCCTGCGTGATGCTGAACCCGAGCAACAGCAACTGCTGCAGGTCGGTGAGTATTCGGTGGTGGTCGGTGCGCAGCGCCAGTCCAATCAACAGCCGATTCCGGTCACTTCATCCTTGTTGATCCGCCTCAAAGGCAAGTCGCTGAACAAAGGTGCGAGCATTTCTCAGGTGCTGGTGAGTTTCGACGGTGAGAGCAAAAGCCTGAAAAAACCGGCCTACGACGACAAGAGCAAAACCCTGACGCTGTTCTATCCACTGGCGCAATACCGCGTGGTGATGGATCTGCTGCGCAACGACACGGTGTACGTGCAGTTCCTCAGTTACGCCAACGGCCATATCTGGGCCGATTTGCACACCGGGGCGATTCGTCCGCGTTGAGCCGGGCGGTCGGGCAGGGGTAAACTGCCCGCCCCGTGTCATGTCTGCGAGCTGGAGTCGGCAATGCGTAAAGATAAGAAACAAGTGATTGGTGACGAGATCGGCGATGAGCAGATCAAGCTGTTCCTCGATTTTGAGCCGGTCGACGCCACTTCGCCGTCGCTGCACAAACTGATCAAGGCTTATCGAGGTTTGCGTATCGATGACTTTGAGCGCTTTCTGGGTTTCTTCGTCGAAGCCGGTTATGACGTCGATGGCAAGGACGAGCAGGGCAAGACTTTTGTTGAACTGATCAAGGATCAGCGTAACGCCGCTGAGTACATCGAATTGATCGAGAAGGCTCGCGGCTAGGATCAAAAGATCGCAGGCAAAAAAAACGCCCCGAACGGGGCGTTTTTTCATGCGGCGCGATCAAGCAAAGCTTGGCGTCTCGCTGCTTTCTTCAACCAGTTCCAGGGCGATGTTGTTCTGCGTGTTGATCTTGCGATACAGCGCAGCATCGGTTTCCAGAACCTTCTCGCGGGCCGGGAAGATTTCCGCCAGTTTGCTTGCCCACTCGCCCGACGCCTTGGCCGGGAAGCACTTCTCGATCAGCTCGAGCATGATCGAAACGGTTACCGACGCGCCTGGCGAAGCGCCTAGCAGAGCAGCAAGGGAGCCGTCTTTCGCCGCGACCAGTTCGGTACCGAACTGCAGGATGCCGCCCTTTTTCGGGTCCTTCTTGATGATCTGCACCCGTTGGCCGGCCACTTCCAGGCGCCAGTCTTCGGCTTTCGCCTGCGGGTAGAAACGGCGCAGGGATTCCAGGCGCTGTTCCATCGACTGCATCACTTCGCTGACCAGGTACTTGGTCAGGTCCATGTTGTTTTTCGCCACCGCCAGCATCGGCCCGATGTTACCGGCGCGCACCGACATCGGCAGGTCCATGAAGGAGCCGTGCTTGAGAAACTTGGTGGTGAAACCGGCGTACGGCCCGAACAGCAGGGATTTCTTGCCGTCGACGACGCGAGTGTCGAGGTGTGGCACCGACATCGGTGGCGAACCCACAGCGGCCTGGCTGTAGACCTTGGCCTGATGCTGCTTGACCACTTCCGGGTTGTCGCAACGCAGCCACTGGCCGCTGATCGGGAAGCCGCCGAAGCCTTTGCTTTCTTCGATGCCCGAAGCCTGCAGCAACGGCAGCGCCGCGCCACCGGCACCGAGGAAGACGAATTTGGCGTCGACTTCGCGCGTGTTGCCGTTGTTGACGTCCTTGATGCTGACGGTCCAGCCGGCGCCGTTACGCTTGAGGCCGGTCACGCGTTTGCAGTATTTGACCTGGGTGTCCGGGGCACTGCTCAGGTGCTTGAGCAACTGATTGGTCAGGGCGCCGAAGTTGACGTCGGTGCCGTTCATCACGCGGGTGGCGGCGAGGACTTCGTCGGGCGAGCGGCCCGGCATCATCAGCGGCATCCACTCGGCCATCTTGCCCTTGTCTTCGGTGTACTCCATGTCGGCGAACGCGTGGTGCCTGCTCAGGACATTGAAGCGTTCCTTGAGGAACGACACACCGCTCTCGCCCTGAACGAAACTCAGGTGCGGCACCGGGCTGATGAAGGATTTGCTCGAGCCGAACGTGCCCTTTTTGGTCAGGTACGACCAGAACTGTTTGGACACCTCGAACTGGGTGTTGATGTGCACGGCTTTCTTGATGTCGACGCTGCCGTCGGCGGCCTGCGGCGTGTAGTTCAGCTCGCACAGACCGGCGTGACCGGTGCCGGCGTTGTTCCACGGATTGGAACTCTCGGCAGCACCGGAATCCATCAGCTCGACGACTTCCAGCTTGATCGCGGGGTCGAGCTCTTTGAGCAGTACGGCCAGGGTGGCACTCATGATGCCGGCCCCTACCAGAACTACGTCGACTGCTTCGTTATGCGCCATTTAACGCGTCTCCCAAATCTGCAGCACCAAATTGTCGGCATGGCTGCCAGGCGTTCCAGGGCAGGTCAGTGGGCCCGGGCTATCCGTGGTCAGGTTGGCCATGTCCGGATCTTCGCAATTTTTCGCAACTTCGACGGATGCGTGCGGCCTGGTTTCAAGCGTTCCATGAACGCATTTTCACGCAGGGCTGGCAATTCGACTTATGGTCGAGTCATCCGTTTTCGTGCAACCAAATCCGTAGCGGACAGGCTTCAGGCTCCGATGTTCGAGGTGTACCCGGTCCTGTGTCGTTGGGCTGTTTCAGACGCTAATGGTGCATGTTCAGACGCAAAACTATTCATTTGCTCGCCACACTCTTGTGAAGTTGTGAAAACCCGTTTTTTTCACGCTCTTTTGAAGACGTGAACCTCAAAAAGGGCTGCCTTGGCCTGGCACCTGCCCGCAAGGGCGAAACAACGCGGTGGCCGAGCGATTGACAGCTCTGCAGATTCGCGAAAAGCGGGTTTTTGCCGGAAGAACAGGCAAGCGCGCCAACTTCACTCGATCTGTGTGGGCGGCTCTCTGTGGGCGATTTTGATGTCGATGCATGCGCATTGACGCTGTTGCGGGGCCCGATCAGGAGACGTCCTTATAATCGGGGGGAGATTGTAGCGAAGAAATGCGCGCAGTTGCTCGTGTTTAATGACTTTTCTTAGGCATCCGGTCAGATGCTCAACTGCACCTGACCGCGTGCGCGCATTTGTCGCGGTACGACCCGGGCGCTGGCGGGTAGCGGCTGGTTCAACCAGGTCAGGCGGATTTCTTCGATTTCCACCCAGCCGTCGCCCATCGGTTGCAGGCTGCACTGCTTGAACGCCTGGCAATGGCCGTTGCGGTCGAGCAGGGCGAAGCTGCGATGCAGCGGGCGTGGGGCGAACAGCGAGATCAGATAACGCATGGCAGAGTTCCTTGAAAGAGGACTGCTTTGAAGCTTGTCGGCGAGCCATGACGCCAGGGTGTATGGACGGTGAAGAATGTGTGACAGGAACCGCTTTCGGCGTGGTTTGTCAGACATTTCAGTATTCACTGTGCGGCGCTGGTTACGCGCAGTGGCCCACCGCTATACTGCCGGCCTGTTTGTGCCTGATTCTGGAGAGAAGAGCATGTTGCAACGCCTGTTGTTCGGTTTGATCACTGTCGCCGGTTTGACCCTCGCCGGCTGCGCCCACAGCCCGCAACAACTGAATCCGGAGCCGAAGCTGACCACGCAACTGCCAGCGGTCGGTCGCGGGCAGCCGGTCATCGTGCGTGTGGTCGACGGTCGTCCGTCGCCAACCCTCGGCACCCGTGGCGGCCTGTACCCGGAAACCAGCGCCATCACCGTGCAGCGCGAGCAGATCCTGCCCAAGCTGCAGGCCCAGGCCGAAGCCGCCGTGCGCCTGCTCGGCTTCACCCCGACCACCAGCGCACCCAACGCGCCGCAACTGACCGTGACCCTTGCCGAGTTGAAATATCAGTCGCCGAAAGAAGGCATGTACGTGACTGAGGCCACCATCGGCGCGACCTTCCGTTCCGACGTGCAGAACGCCAACCGCCGTTACAGCGGCCGTTATGGCGCTTCGCTGGACCAGCGCTTCGGCATGGCGCCGAATCAGGAAACCAACACCAAACTGGTCAGCGATGTATTGAGTGACGCACTGACGCGTCTGTTCAAGGACCCGACTGTGGGTCAGGTGCTCGCTGAGTAAGTTTGCAGCGAATGTGAAAAAGCCCGGGGCCAGCGATGAGCCCGGGCTTTTTTGTGGCCGCATGTTTTGAATACCGCAGAAACCTGTGGGAGCGAGCCTGCTCGCGAAAGCGCTGGCTCATTCGAAGCAATGTTGACTGACCCAATGCATTCGCGAGCAGGCTCGCTCCCACAGGGGGATCTGCGGTGCTTCAAGCAGCCTGGGAATAAAAATCGAGCACGCTCACGCCGGTCAGCAAGTCGGTCTCAGGCAAATCCGCATGCTGATGCCCGCCCAGCGCGCAATACACCAGCCAGTGCCGGTCCTGCACGTTGAAGGCGAGGCTGCCGACCAGGCTTTGCTGGTCGTCATAAGGGGTGATGAGGTACAGGCGATCCTGGTTTTCCGCGTGCAGCATGTCGCATTCCATTCGGGTTTCGAGGCGCGCAGGGTGAAGCATCCACGTGACGATGCCATGACACAGGGCAGCCATCGGTCGATTCTCAGGTTATTTGTCGCAAAGGCTGGGGCAGGGCGTCAGGGTTTGGGTAGAATCCGCGCCGCGGTCGTCGGTCTGGCGTCTGCCACACCGGTTAAGTTCGAGGTCTGTGATGTCGCTGCACTTGATGACGCTGTTTACCGCCCATCCCGCCAAGTTGATCAACCTGCTGGCCTTGCTGCTGGCCTTTCCGGGCAGTTGGCTGCTGCACGCGACCCGCCGCCGTGAGCAACGCGCGCAGGCCAGTCTGGCGGCACAGCGCCAGGCGCAGCCCAATGCCGAGCCGATGCTCGATTGGGCGACGTTGCGCATGAACCGGTTTTTCTATCGTTTTGGTTTTGCTTGCCTGGGGCTTGCTTTGATCGTCTCCTGGATCAGCACCCGCTTCTGAAGCAATAGCAAACCTGTGGCGAGGGGATTTATCCCCGTTGGAGTGCGCAGCGCTCCCAGGTTTTTACCTGAGAAAAACAGGGCCTGCTGCGCAGTCCAGCGGGGATAAATCCCCTCGCCACAGCTGTTGCCTACAGCGGCAATCCAGCCTTGACCCGGTATTGATTGCGCACCGGCGTCGCATATTGCAGCACCAGATACGGCCGATGCTCAGCGGGGCAGGCGTCCAGTCGGCTCTGCCATTCATCCTGCGCCTTGGCCAGTTCGTCAGCCGGGAACACCTCGGCCGCCTTCGGCACATTCAGTTGCGGGTCGGCATCCGCCCATTGCGCGTACGCCAGGTAATGCACCGGGAACAACCGGTAGCCGCCGAGAATCTGCTTGTCCATCTCGATCGCCAATTGCTTGGTGTCTTCAAACACCTCGGTAATCGGCGCGGCGAAGTTCACGTGCACCCGGCCTTTGTAGCCGGTGATGCCCTTGGCAATGCTCACGTCATCCTCGCCCGGCGCCTTGGCGTAGGTGCCGGTGGTAGCGCGGATGTACAGCTCGCGGGCCTTGGCCTGGTCGCACGGGTCGTATTCATAGCTGATCGACACCGGGGTGACGTTCAGCGAGCGGATCACTTCGCCGAACGGCTCGTCCTTGCGGCTCATATGGAACATCTTGAGGATCGCCGACTCGGTACGATCATCGCCATCCTTCGCCCGGCCTTCCGCCTGAGCAATCCAGATCGACGCGCAATCGTTGCGGATCGAGTGGTTGATGTATGCCGATAACAGCTGATACGCAGCCATTTTCTCGCGCCGGCCGGTGATCGAACGGTGGACGATGAAGCTCTTGTTCAAGCGCATCAGGTCACTGACAAACGGCTTTTGCAGCAGGTTGTCGCCAATCGCGATGCGCGGCGTCGGCAGGCCGGCATGGTACACGGCGTAGTTGACGAAGGCCGGGTCCATGACGATATCGCGGTGGTTGGCGATGAACAGGTAGGCGCTGCCGGACTTGAATTGCTCGACACCGGTATAGGTCACGCCGTCGGTGGCGCGCTCGATGGTGTGGTCGACGTAGAACTCGACTTTGTCCTGTAAGGTAGCCACGGAATTCACGTCGGCAAACTCACGACGCAGCCGATGGGCTATAAGAGGTTTGAGCATCCAGCCGAAGGCACCGGCAAAACGCGGGAAGCGGAAGTGGGTGAGGATATCTAGAAACGCCTTGTCGCCGAGCAGCCTTGCCAGTACCGCAGGTACTTCGCTGTCGTCGTAAGGTCGGATGGCATCGAATTCGCCCATCATGCTCTCTTGTTGGAAACGGCTAGGGTAAGTAAAGGGTTTGATCGAAAACCCGCGGGGCATGGTCTGAAAAGTAGTCAGACAAAAATAGCCCTGCAAATAGACCGGCGATTATACGCACAAGTCACTGGGGAGACCGCGATGCTGGAAAATGCAGTGTATGAATGTCCGTATTGCGGTGAGGAAGTCGAGACCACTCTGGATTTGTCCGGTGGGGATCAAACGTATATCGAAGACTGCCAGGTGTGCTGTCGTCCGATCACCTTTGTCCTGCAGGTACATGAAGAAGAGTGGCATCTTGAAGTCTTCAGCGAAAACGAGTGAGGGCCGCGTATGCAGCGTATCTACGAGCCGGCAAGCCTGATGGAAGGCGAAATGCTCAAGGGCATGCTCGCCAATGAAGGGATCGAAGCGCACTTGATCGGCCGTGATCTGGTCGGCGGCACGGGCGAACTGCCGATTTTCGGACTGCTCGGGTTGTCGGTGGCTAACGATCAGGCCGAATACGCCCGCGAGCTGATCACCGCGTACAATGCCGCGCTGCCACTGCCCGGCGACGAACCGGAAAGCTTCCCCGGGACGCTGGTCTGTTAGGCTGACGTTGGTTTTATTCAGAGTTGTGTTGCCCCATGTGTGGACGTTATGCCCTGTTTCGCTGGAACCGCGATTTCGCGGCCCTGCCAGGTTTTCCCGCCGATCAGCAGGCGCAGTGGAACATTTCCCCCAATGATTCGGTGTTGATGCTGCGTGCCGACGGAGACGGCCAACGCACCTTGGCCCGTGCGCGCTGGGGCCTGACGCCGCCGTGGCTGACCGATCTGTCGAAAACCCCGGCCCATGCCCGCGCCGAAACCGTGGCCGAGCAACCGATGTTTCGTGAGGCGCTGCGTCTGCGCCGCTGCCTGCTGCCGGCCAACGGTTTCTACGAATGGCGCGGCACCCAGCGCAAGCGGCCTTACTGGTTGACGCCGGGGGAGGGCTCGTCATTGTTTTTCGCGGCGATCTGGGAAGCGTATCCGGTGCAGGAACAGGTCTGGCTGAGTACGGCAGTGATCACTCAGTCTGCGGCGAGCCAGCGGCGGCCGTTGATTCTTGATGAGGCGGGGCAGGCGGCATGGCTCGATCCCGAGACGCCGCTGCATGTCTTGCAGGGTTTGCTCGCCAGTGAGCCGGCAGCGCTGCGTGAGCGGGTGCTGGCAAATCTGGTGAATGATCCGAAGTTGAACGGGCCGGAGTGCCTCACCCCGGCTTGATGAGTGATCTGTGCCGGCATATTCGCGAGCAGGCTCGCTCCCACATGTGAATGCAATCCAACTGTGGGAGCGAGCCTGCTCGCGAAGAGGATCTAAAGATCAAACCTTGAACTGATTGATCAACCGCCGCTGCTGCTCGGCCAGTTTGGTCAGCCCGGCGCTCGCCGAACTCGATTCATCCGCACCGCCGGCCACTTCATTCGCCACCTGACCGATGTTGATCACATTGCGGTTGATGTCGTCGGCCACTGCGCTTTGCTCTTCCGCCGCGCTGGCAATCTGCGTGTTCATGTCGTTGATCACCGACACCGCCTGGGTAATGGTCTCCAGCGCTTCGGCCGCTTTCGCCGCGTGTTGCACGCTCTCATCGGTGCGGTTCTGGCTGTCTTCCATCACGCGCACCACGTCGCGGGTGCCTTGCTGCAATTGCTGGATCATCGTCTGAATTTCTTCAGTGGCCTTCTGGGTTTTCTGCGCCAGATTGCGCACTTCATCCGCAACCACGGCAAAACCGCGACCCTGCTCGCCGGCCCGTGCGGCCTCGATTGCGGCGTTCAGTGCCAGCAGGTTGGTCTGTTCGGCGATGCCACGAATGGCGGTAAGAATGGCGTTGATGTTTTCGCTGTCCTTGGCCAGCGTCTGCACCACGTCGACAGCCTTGCCGATTTCCACCGCCAGCACGCCAATTGAATTGGATGTGTCGCGGACGATTTGCATGCCTTGGCTGGCGGCCTGATCGGCGTGGCTTGCCGCTTGCGCCGCCTGGGTGGCGTTGCGTGCCACGTCCTGGGCGGTGGCTGTCATTTCCTGCACCGCAGTCGCTACCTGATCGATCTCGGCCATTTGTTTCTGCACGCCGATGTTGGTGCGGATGGCGATGTCAGCGGTGTGTTCCGAGGAATCGCTGACGCTCTGCACCGAGGTCACCACCTGGGTGATCATCGCCTGCAACTTGGCGAGGAAGGTGTTGAAGCCCTTGGCAATCGAGCCCAGTTCATCGCTGCGGTCGCTGCTCAGGCGCCGGGTCAGGTCGCCTTCGCCCTGAGCGATGTCATCGAGCATGGCGACCATCTGCTTGAGTGGCCGCGCGATGCCGTGGCCCACCAGCCAGATCACCAGCAGGCCGATGCCGGCGATGACCAGGCCGACCATGGCCATGCCGAAGGTGTCGGATTTGCGCTGGGCATCAAGGTCGGCCTGGAGGTTTTGCAGATCGGCCATGACCGCGTTGAGCGGCAATTGCAGCATCAGCGTCCAGCGTGCGTCGGTCTGGCCGATGCCGAACGGCAGGTACAACTCGATGCGGCCCTTGGCCTGATTGACCGAATAAGTCACCTCGTCGCGCTTGAGGTTGGCCAGGTTGCTGGTCTGTTCGGCGTCGAGGATGTCGCTGACTTTTTCACCGAATTTGCTCGAATCCTTGGTGTAGGCAACGATCCGACCGTTGCCGCCGACCAGCGCCATTTCACCGGCGCCGCTGTAAAGCTTCTGGTTGGCGGCGAGGAGCATGTCCTGAATGAAATTCACCGAGAGGTCGGCGCCGACGATGCCCTGAAACGCGCCGTTGACCATGATCGGTTCGATGAACGAGGCGAGCATGACGATCTTGTCGCCGACCTTGTACGGTGCCGGGTCGATCACACAAGGTTTCTTCGTCTCTTTCGAGCACAGGTAGTACTCGCTGGCGCGCACCCCGGTGGACAGGGTTTTCTGATCGTCGACATCGGCCAGTTTGTCCACGCCCAGGCTGCCGTCGGTATTGCGGAACCACCAGGGCAAAAAGCGCCCGTTGGCAGGATCGATACCGACCACAGAGCTGCCGACGTAAGCCGCGTCATTGTGGTCCAGCGCGTTTTTTTCCCAGCCGATGTAGGTGCCGAGAATCTTCGGGTTTTTTTCGACGTTTTCCTTGATCAGGCTGATCAGTTGCTCGCGGCTGACGCTCAGGCGCGGCTGGCCATCCGCGCCGTTTGTGCCGAGCAGGGCGTTGACGCGCACCAGACCGCCGGCAATTAGCAGCGGCGCTTCGAGTTCGCGCTGGATCTGGCTGACCTGCGTCTGCGCCAGTGAGGTCAGGCGTTGTTCGATGACTTGCTCGAACTGCGCCTGGGTGCGCTGTTGCACCATCTCTTGAGTGCGAGCGCCGGAGAACAGCGCGTACAGCACCAGCGCCGCGACCACGCTGAGAACGATGGCGCCGGCCAGGGCGGCGACGGAAAACTGGATCGACTTGAACTTCATGGGAGCTCCGCACGCAAGAGGACTATCTGCGAGGGATTTATCGGCGGGGTGTGCGGGGCCATGAGAGACGTTGGTCGGAATCGCCGCGCGATGTCGCTGATGGATCGGTGCACGGCGGATTCAATGCGCGTTGAGGAATTTCCAGCCAGTCTTGCGGCCTTAGGTGAATGTGCGCGCAATGTGCGTTGTATCTGGCGCCAATACAATTAGCCGCCTAGGATACGCCTCAGGTTTTCAGGGAGCTTTTGAATGAACAAGACATTAGTGGTAAGTGCTTTGAGCGCAGCGCTGTTGCTGGCCGGTTGTCAGTCGGTCAACACCACCAGCGGCGGCGCTGTGGGCGTGGAGCGCAAGCAGTACATGTTCAGCATGCTGTCCTCGCAAGAGGTCGACCAGATGTACGCTCAGTCGTATCAGAAGACTGTCGGCGAGGCGTCGAGCAAGGGTGTGCTGGACAAGACCAGCCCGGAAGCCAAGCGCGTGCAGACCATCGCCAACCGCTTGATCGCCCAGGCGCCGACCTTCCGCCCCGACGCGGCGCAGTGGCAATGGGAAGTCAATCTGATCAAGAGCGATGAGCTCAACGCCAACTGCGGTCCCGGCGGCAAGATCATTTTCTATACCGGGCTGATCGACAGCCTGAAACTCACCGACGACGAAATCGCTGCGGTCATGGGCCATGAAATTGCCCACGCCCTGCGCGAGCACGGTCGTGAAGCGATGTCCAAGGCCTATGGTATGGAAATGGCCAAGCAGGGCGCCGGTGCCTTGTTCGGCTTGGGTCAGGACAGCCTGGCGCTGGCCGACACCGTGGCCAACTACGGCATGACCTTGCCCAACAGCCGCGCCAACGAAAACGAAGCCGACCTGATCGGCCTGGAATTGGCCGCCCGCGCCGGCTACAACCCGAACGCGGCGATCACTCTGTGGGACAAGATGAGCAAGGCTTCCGAAGGCGCGCCGCCGGAATTCATGAGCACTCACCCGGCATCCAGCAGCCGCATTGCTGCGTTGCAGGCAGCCATTCCGAAGGTGATGCCGCTGTACGAAAAAGCCCCGAAGTCCTGAATAGAGCAGTTACAAGCTTCAAGCGGCAAGCTACAAGTCAAAGCAGACTCGCTGGGCTTGCAGCTTGCAGCTTGCAGCTTGCAGCTTGCAGCTGCTTCAAACCCAACCGCTGCTCTGCATCGCTTTATAAACCGCAACAATCGCCAGAATCATGAACGCCGAAGCCGCGAGGCGGCGGATCAGGGTCAGCGGCAGTTTCTCTGCGGCAAAATTGCCCGCCAGTACCACCGGCACGTTGGCAATCAGCATGCCCACGGTGGTGCCGATAATCACCAGCCACAGTTCCGGGTATTGCGCGGCGAGCATCACTGTGGCGATCTGCGTCTTGTCACCGATTTCCGCGAGGAAGAACGCGATGAGCGTGGTCAGGAACGGCCCGAACTTGCGCGCCGTGCTGGCTTCGTCGTCATCCATTTTGTCCGGGACCAGAGTCCACAGCGCCGTGGCGGCGAAGCTGGCGGCGAGGATCCAGTGCAGGACGGCGTCGGAGAAGAAACTGCCGAACCAGGCACCTACCGCACCGGCTGCTGCGTGGTTGGCCAGAGTCGCGGCGACAATCCCGGCAATGATCGGCCAGGGTTTGCGAAAGCGAGCGGCAAGAATCAGCGCGAGCAGTTGCGTCTTGTCGCCGATTTCGGCCAAGGCAACGATAGCGGTGGGAACGAGTAGCGAGTCCAGCATCAGGGATTTCCTAAGGGGCGGGTCGACACGGCTATGACACGTACAGCCTTCCCGCCCCGGGTAAGGTGTGCGTGTCATAGGTCTTGTCAAACCCTGCGATCCGTCTGGTGCGGACGCTTGGGTCGCATACGCCATGATCTGAGGATCAAGTATGTTGACGTATGCCGGACGAGCATGGCGCTCGTGGGAGACTACTCCCCTAGGACGGAGCGGATTCTGCCTAGGCAAATCCGATTGGGCAAGAACAAATTTTCAACCGCGCTTGGCCCGGTAAATCCGGAAGCCGTTGCCTTCGGCTTTGATCGCGCACACGCCGAGGTGCGCCTCGATCAGCGGCTGATACTTGAGGAAGCTGTTCGCCACAAGGCGCAGTTCGCCACCGTTTTTCAGATGTTTCGCCGCTTTTCGCAGCAAATTCTCCGTAGCGAAATAATCGGTATGCACGCCGACATGGAACGGCGGATTGCTCAGAATCGCGCTCAAACCCATCGGTGCGGCATCAATGCCATCGCCGGTCAGTACTTCCGCTTCCAGGCCGTTGGCAGCAAGGGTCAGGCGGCTGCTGGCGGCAGCGAATGCGTCGACATCGAGCAAGGTCACCTGATTGTGCGGATAGCGACGTTTCACCGCAGCCCCGAGCACGCCGGCACCGCAACCGAAATCAAGCAGATGGCCGCTCGGCAGTTTGTCCAGATGCTCCAGCAGCAGGGCGCTGCCGCGATCCAGGCGACCGTGGCTGAACACGCCTGGCAAGCTGATGACCTTCAACGGCCCTTCGGCAAGCGGCAGTTCGTACGTCTGCGCCAGGCTTTCCAGCGATTTCGCTTCAGGCGCATTGGCCACGGTGACTTGCCAGAGCTGACAGTGGCGAGCGCTGTCGAGTTTGCGCGGCTTGCCGAACGGGTTGAGCTGTTTCGACGCGCCTTCGATGCCGCTGCGTTTTTCCCCGACCAGAAACACCTCGCGCCCGGCCAGACGCGACGCCACGGCGTTGAGGATGTAATCGGTGAGGTCCTTGGACTTGGGCAGGAACACCACAGCGCCGTCGAACTCGCGCTCCGGGACATTCACGCCGAACTGGCTGCGGCCCTCGAAACGCGCGTCCAGTGCGGCTTGGTCGCCAGCGTGCCAGCACCAGCCGAACGCATTCGGCAGACGCCCGAGCAAATCATCGGCGGGCAGGCCGGCCAACAGCAGCGAACCCTGGAATAACTCGGCCTGACGAAGCAGTACTTCACTGCGCGGATCCATAACTGCTCCTTGAAAAAAAGTGCCGCAGTTTATCAACTGACGACCCGCAGCGCCTCACCGCTAAAAAACGCTTCGGCGTTTTCGCTCAGTTGGGCGACGATACGCTGGCGCGCCTCGCGGCTGCCCCAGGCATTGTGCGGGGTGACGATCAGGCGCGGGATATCGGCCGCAAGTAGCGGATTGCCTTGGGTCGGTGGCTCGACACTCAACACATCGGTCGCCGCGCCGCCGAGGTGGCCGATACGCAGAGCGTCGGCCAACGCCTGCTCATCGATCAGGCCGCCGCGAGCGGTATTGACCACAAATGCGCCGGGCTTCATTGAGGCCAATTCGCGGGCACCGATGAAATGCCGGGTGTGCTCGTTGAGCGGGCAATGCAGGGTCAGCGCGTCGATCTGCGGCAGCAGTTCATTCAGCGGCAAACGATCCGGCCGCGCCGGGCGCCCGGGAATCTGCCCGAGCAACACGCGCATGCCGAACGCCTCGGCCAGTCGCGCCACGGCGCCACCGAGCTCGCCATGGCCGAGCAGGCCAAGGGTTTTGCCTTGCAGTTCGACGATCGGGTAATCGAGCAGGCAGAACTGTTTCGCCTGTTGCCAGCGGCCTTCGCCCACAGCTTTCTGATAGTCGGCCAGGCGCGTGGCGAGGTTGAGCAACAGCATGATCGTGTGTTGCGCCACCGACGGCGTGCCGTAAGCCTGGCAATTGCACACGGTGATGCTGTGGGCGCGGGCGGCAGTGAGGTCGACATTGTTGGTGCCGGTGGCGCTGATCAGGATCAGTTTCAGTTGCGGGTTGGCAGCCATCGCGGCCGCGTCGATCACGACTTTGTTGGTGATCGCCACACTGGCGCCTTGCAGGCGTTCGCTGACCTGTTCCGGCAGAGTCTGGGCGAACAGCTGCAAGTCGCTGAAGCATTCGCGCAACGGACCGAGGTCCAGATCGCCTAGATCCAGCGAAGGATGATCAAGGAATACCGCGCGGCGCGTGTTCGTCATCAACTGTACCTTTTGTGCTGTGAGCGGAGGGCGTACTCTGCCGAGCCTACCAGATGAAACAATTGGTTACTCAGCCCTGAAGTAGTGCCGTCTCGTGTGGGAGCGGGCTTGCTCGCGAAGGCGGTGTGTCATTCAATGCAAAGGTTGAATGGGACACCGCATTCGCGAGCAAGCCCGCTCCCACAAAAGTTGCGTCTACAGCATGGCAACGATGTGATCGATCAATCCAAGAGGAGCCCCCATGTACTGGACCGAGTTCTTGACCGTTGCCCTGATCCACTTGCTCGCCGTCGCCAGTCCCGGCCCGGACTTTGCCGTGGTCGTGCGCGAGAGCGTGACCCATGGGCGTCGCGCCGGCACCTGGACCGCGCTGGGCGTGGGCACGGCGATTTTCCTGCATGTCGGCTATTCGTTGCTCGGCATCGGTCTGATCGTCTCGCAGTCGATTGTGCTGTTCAATGCGTTGAAGTGGGCGGCAGCGGCTTACTTGCTGTACATCGGCTTCAAGGCCTTGCGCGCGCAGCCGGCGAAAACCGTCACTGATGATCTGCACAAGGAAGCCGGCGTGCGAACTGCGCGGGGTGCGTTCACCTCGGGCTTCGTCACCAACGGCCTGAACCCGAAAGCCACGCTGTTTTTCCTCTCGCTGTTCACCGTGGTGATCAACCCGCACACGCCGCTGGCGGTGCAGGCCGGTTATGGCGTGTACCTGGCGCTGGCAACGGCGATCTGGTTCTGCCTGGTGGCGATGCTGTTCAGCCAGCAACGCGTGCGCGCCGGCTTCGCCCGCATGGGCCACTGGTTCGACCGCACCATGGGCGCGGTGCTGATTGCTCTCGGCGTGAAAATCGCGTTCACCGAGATGCATTGAGAACTGGAACACATCAATCCCTGTGGGAGCGAGCCTGCTCGCGAAAGCGCCAGTCCAGTCGACAAAAATGTCGACTGACCCGACGCCTTCGCGAGCAGGCTCGCTCGCACAGGTCGTGTTTTCTTCAACTGCGGCCCGAAATGCTGGCGCAAAGCTAGCATTTGTACGGCTCTGCAAATCATTCCTTTGGCTGATTTGACTGTCATGCAGGCGCACTAGAGTACGAATCTCTCCGCCAACACCGTGCAGTCAGAAAAGGGATTCTTATGTTGCAGACTCGGGTCATTCCGCCGGCCGATGGGGCCTACCAGTATCCATTGCTGATCAAACGGCTGCTGATGTCCGGCGCCCGTTACGAGAAAACCCGCGAAATCATCTACCGCGACCAGTTGCGCTACGGTTATCCGACCCTGATCGAACGCGTCGCGCGGCTGGCCAATGTGCTGACGACTGCCGGGGTCAAGGCCGGTGACACCGTGGCGGTGATGGACTGGGACAGCCACCGTTACCTGGAATGCATGTTCGCCATTCCGATGATCGGCGCGGTGATTCACACCATCAACGTGCGCCTGTCGCCCGAGCAGATCCTCTACACCATGAACCACGCCGAGGACCGCTTCGTGCTGGTCAACAGCGAGTTCGTCGGGCTGTACCAGGCCATCGCGCCGCAGTTGACCACGGTCGAGAAAACCCTGCTGCTGACCGATCTCCCGGAGAAAACCGCGGAGCTGCCGAACCTTGTCGGCGAATACGAGCAACTGCTGGCCGCTGCGAGTGCGCAATACGATTTCCAGGACTTCGACGAAAACTCGGTGGCCACCACGTTCTACACCACCGGCACCACGGGCAATCCGAAAGGCGTGTATTTCACCCATCGGCAACTGGTGCTGCACACCATCGGCGTGGCGACGATCATGGGTTCGATCGACAGCGTGCGGCTGCTCGGCACCAACGATGTGTACATGCCGATCACGCCGATGTTCCACGTCCACGCCTGGGGGTTGCCGTACGTGGCGACCATGCTCGGGCTCAAGCAGGTTTATCCGGGGCGCTACGACCCGGAGTATCTGGTGGAGTTGTGGCGCAAGGAGAAGGTCACCTTTTCCCATTGCGTGCCGACCATCCTGCAGATGCTGCTCAACGCCAAGGCCGCGCAGGGTGCCGACTTCGGCGGCTGGAAAATCGTCATCGGCGGCAGCGCACTCAATCGCAGCCTCTATGAAAACGCCAAGGCCCGTGGCATTCAGCTGACGGCCGCGTACGGCATGTCGGAAACCGGGCCGCTGGTGTCCTGCGCGCACCTCAACGACGAACTGATGGCCGGCAGCGAAGACGAGCGCACCACTTACCGGATCAAGGCCGGCGTGCCGGGGCCACTGGTCGAAGCGGCGATTGTCGACGGCGATGGCAATTTCCTTCCGGCCGACGGCGAAACCCAGGGCGAACTGGTGCTGCGCGCGCCGTGGCTGACGGAAGGTTATTTCAACGAACCGCAGAAGGGCGCCGAGCTCTGGGCCGGCGGCTGGCTGCACACCGGCGATGTCGCCACGCTCGACAGCATGGGCGTGATCGACATCCGTGATCGCATCAAGGACGTGATCAAGACCGGCGGCGAGTGGATTTCCTCCCTCGACCTCGAAGACCTCATCAGCCGGCATGCGGCGGTACGCGAAGTAGCAGTGGTGGGCATCGCCGATCCGCAGTGGGGCGAGCGCCCGTTTGCCTTGCTGGTGGTCCGCGAAGGGCAGGTGATTGGTGCACGCGAGCTCAAGGAACACCTCAAGCCGTTCGTCGAGCTGGGGCACCTGAGCAAGTGGGCGATCCCCAGTCAGATCGCCCTTGTTACCGAAATTCCCAAGACCAGTGTCGGCAAGCTCGACAAGAAGCGCATCCGCCTCGACATCACCGAATGGCAGGCCAACAACAGCACCTTCCTTTCGACACTTTAAGTGCCTGCTGGCGCGCCGAAACCGGCGCGCCAGACCCACCAAGCAAGCGCTTGGCTTGTGAAATCGAAAAAATCAGCCATCCTTGCCGTGCCGACGTGTGTCGGACTGGCGAAAGGACTGTTCCAGAGTGGTTGGCGGCTGCAAATCACACTTTAGAGGGATCAAGCACTACCACCCGCTGGCTATAGTCCGCTCAAGGACTTTTTGAAAACGGAGCACACGCACTGATCGGGGCGAGCAACTCTGGAACGATTTCGGGCAGCCCTGGCGCCCGGTCCTCCACAGCGTTTTTAAAAGTACTCACTGCCATAACAATAATGCACATGGAGTAGCGTCGATGACCTCAGTAAACCAGTTCTGGCGCCGGGCGAAACTGCCTCTGGCGGTCAGTCTTGCCTCCTCGCTCGCCGGGCCTGCATTCGGCGTCAGTTTCAACGTCGGTGAAATCGAAGGCCAGTTCGACTCGTCCCTGTCGATCGGCGCCAGTTGGTCTACTCAGAGCCCGAACAAGAACCTTATCGGCGTCAACAACGGCGGCCGTGGCCTGTCGCAGACTTCCGATGACGGCCACGCCAACTTCAAGAGCGGCGAGACCTTCTCGAAGATCTTCAAGGGTATCCATGACCTTGAATTGAAATACGGCGACACCGGCGTGTTCGTCCGTGGCAAGTACTGGTACGACTTCGAACTGAAGGACGAGAGCCGCCAGTTCAAGGACATCAGCGACAGCAACCGCAAAGAGGGCGCCAAGTCCTCCGGCGGACAGATCCTCGACGCCTTCGTCTACCACAACTACGCGATTGCCGATCAGCCGGGTTCCGTGCGTCTGGGCAAGCAGGTAGTGAGCTGGGGTGAAAGTACCTTCATCGGCGGCGGCATCAACTCGATCAACCCGATCGACGTCTCCGCGTTCCGTCGTCCGGGCGCCGAGATCAAGGAAGGCCTGATTCCGGTCAACATGTTCTACGTGTCCCAGAGCCTTACCGATAACCTCTCGGCCGAAGCGTTCTACCAACTGGAATGGGACCAGACCGTCGTCGACAACTGCGGCACCTTCTTCTCCCAGCCGGACATCGTTGCCGACGGTTGCGACAACAATTTGCGCGTACTGAACAAGCGTTCGCAGATTCCAGCAATCGCTTTGGGGCCGTTGGCCGCCAACGGTGTCAACGTCGACCAAGAAGGCGTGCTGGTGCGCCGTGGGCCGGACCGTGACGCGCGCGACAGCGGTCAGTGGGGCGCGTCCCTCAAATACATGTTCGAGCCACTCGACACCGAGTTCGGCGCTTACTTCATGAACTACCACAGCCGTGCGCCAATCTTCAGCGCCACCGGTGCACCGCAATCGGTGTACAACACCGCCGCCGGTCTGCCAGGGCCGTTTGCCGCGCTCGCACCGCTGCTGGTTGCGGGCAACTCGAACTACTTCATCGAATACCCGGAAGACATTCGTCTCTACGGTCTGAGCTTCTCCACCACCCTGCCTACCGGTACGGCGTGGAGCGGTGAGATCAGCTACCGTCCGAACGCGCCGGTACAACTGAACTCCACCGACATCCTGTTTGCCGGCGTACGCCCATTGGGCGGCGCGCTGACCAACGCTTCGCTGCTCACTGGCGTGCCAGGCCAGGACCTGCATGGTTACGAGCGCAAGGAAATCACCCAACTGCAAACGACCTTCACGCACTTCTTCGATCAGGTCATGGGCGCCAGCCGTCTGACCCTCGTCGGTGAAGTCGGCGCGACCTACGTCGGTGGCCTGGAAAGCCGTTCCGACAAGCGTTATGGCCGCGATCCGGTCTACGGCCCGGGCGAGTTGCCAGCCACCGGTGGGATCAATACCTGCGCCAACATCCTCAACAACAGCACCATCAACGGCGCCGGCCCGGGTTCGCCTCAGAACAACCGCAGCCGCAATTGCGACAACGATGGTTTTACCACTTCGATGTCGTGGGGCTACCGTGGCCGGGCAATCTGGGAATACAACGACGTGTTTGCCGGCGTGAACCTCAAGCCGAACGTGGCCTGGTCCCACGACGTCAGCGGTTACTCGCCAGGCCCTGGCGGCAACTTCGAGGAAGGTCGCAAAGCGGTCAGCCTGGGCGTCGATGCCGAATACCAGAACACCTACACCGCGAGCCTGGCCTACACCAATTTCTTCGACGGCAAGTACACCACCGTGGATGACCGCGACTTCGTGGCGCTCAGCTTCGGCGTGAACTTCTAAGCACTGCATTTCAGGACGAACGAATTTATGAAAATAACAAAGAGTCTGTTCCACGCCGGTGTTCTGGGCCTGTCGCTGCTGGCGACCAGCGTCATGGCGGCGGTGCCTGCTGCCGAAGCGGATAAGCTGGGCAAAAGCCTGACGCCGATGGGCGCAGAAATGGCCGGTAATGCCGACGGCTCGATTCCGGCCTGGAAACCACTGCCGAAAAACGCCGGCAGCGTCGACAGCAAGGGCTTCCTGTCCAACCCTTACGCCAGTGAGCAGCCGCTGTTCACCATCACCGCCAAGGATGTCGACAAGTACAAGGACAAGCTCGCCCCGGGTCAGTACGCGATGTTCAAGCGCTACCCGGAAACCTTCAAGATGCCGGTCTATCCGTCCCATCGCGGCGCCACCGTGCCGGATGACGTGTTCGCCGCCATCAAGAAGAACGCCACCAGCACCAATCTGGTGTCCGGCGGCAACGGTCTGGAAAACTTCGATACCGCCGTGCCGTTCCCGATTCCTAAAACCGGCGTGGAAGTGATCTGGAACCACATCACCCGCTATCGCGGTGGCAGCGTGACCCGTCTGGTGACCCAGGCCACGCCGCAACCGAACGGCTCGTACAGCCTGGTGTACTTCCAGGACCAGTTTGTGTTCCGCGACAAGATGAAGGATTACGATCCGGCGAACCCGGGCAACATCCTCTTCTACTTCAAGCAGAAAGTGACCGCGCCGGCGCGTCTGGCCGGTGGCGTACTGCTGGTGCACGAGACGCTCGATCAGGTCAAGGAGCCGCGTTCGGCGTGGGTCTACAACGCCGGTCAGCGTCGTGTGCGCCGTGCACCACAAGTGTCGTATGACGGCCCGGGTACTGCCGCCGACGGCCTGCGTACCTCGGACAACCTCGACATGTACAACGGTGCGCCGGATCGTTACGACTGGAAGCTCGAAGGCAAGAAAGAGATGTACATCGCCTCCGACAGCTACAAGCTCGACGATCCGAAACTGAAGTACTCGGACATCATCAAGGCCGGCCACATCAACCAGGACCTGGCACGCTACGAGCTGCGCCGCGTCTGGCACGTGGTCGCGACCCTGAAGGAAGGCCAGCGCCACATCTATGCCAAGCGTGACTTCTACATCGACGAGGACACCTGGCAGGCAGCGGTCATCGACCACTACGACGGTCGTGGCCAACTGTGGCGTGTAGCCGAGGCGCATGCCGAGAACTACTACGACAAGCAAGTGCCGTGGTACGCCCTCGAAACTCTCTACGACCTGCAGTCCGGCCGCTATCTGGCACTGGGCATGAAGAACGAAGAGAAGCAGGCCTATGACTTCGGCTTCACCGCCACCACCAGCGACTTCACCCCGGCCGCTCTGCGTCAGGATGGCGTTCGCTAAACCTGGGTAAACCCGAGGCCGCATCCTCGTGAAAACGCCCCGACCGGTTCGGGGCGTTTTTGTGTCTGTAGCCTTTTTGTAGCCATTTGTAGCAGCGACCTTCATTACCTCTTCGTTTAAGGCTAGGCTGCGGACATCTGCAACGCCGCCAATCGCCTTCGAACAAGAGCCGGCCATGACTGATCTGTCCCCACTTCCGGGTCCCGCAAGCATCACCGTCGCAGCACTGGACGGGCGTTTTTTCCGCCCGCCGCTGCCTGATGGCTATGTCTTGCGGCCGCGTTTGTGCCAGCGTCTGCAGGCCGGGCTCGGTGGTCGGTTGCTGCTGGTCAGCGCCCCGGCCGGGTTCGGCAAGAGCTCGCTGGCCGTGGAGTTCTGTCAGAGCCTGCCGGCGCACTGGCAAAGTCTCTGGTTGGGCTTGAGTCCACGGGACAGCGATCCCGGACGTTTTCTTGAGCGCTTGCTTGAAGGTCTCCAGGACTATTTTCCAGCCTTGGGCGCCGGTGCTCTTGGCCTGCTGAAAATGCGTCAGCGCCATCAGCCATTTGCTTTTGAAGAATGGCTCGACGGTCTGCTCGATGAGCTGGCGCTGCATCTCGATCCTGCCGCGCCGTTGCTGCTGGTTCTCGATGACTACCACCTCGCCCAGGGGCCGGTGCTGGATCGTTGCCTGCAATTTTTCCTCAATCATTTACCCGATGGCTTGCTGGTGATGGTCACCAGCCGCCAGCGCCCGGACTGGCATCTGGCGCGTCTGCGCCTGTCGCGGCAGTTGCTCGAACTGCACGAACAGGATTTGCGCCTGACCCACGACGAAGCGCTGACCTTGCTCGATCGCCACAGCAGCTCACTGCGCGGCGAGGCACTGGAGAGCCTGATCCAGCGCAGTGAAGGCTGGGTTGCCGGCCTGCGCTTCTGGCTGCTGGCGGTGGCTGAGGCGGGCAACGATGCCGCGCTGTCGCAAGCGCTGAACGGCGGGGAAGGGCTGATTCGTGACTATCTACTCGAAGAAGTCATCGATTGCCTGCCGGCCGAAGTGCAATCGTTTCTCTACGAAACCGCCCCGCAGGAACGCTTTTGCAGCGAGCTGTGCGATGCGGTCCGCGAAGCTCATGACAGCGCGGAGATCCTGCGCTTTCTGCTCGCCCACCAAGTGTTTCTGGTGCCGCTGGACGAGCACGGCCACTGGTATCGCTATCACCATTTGTTCTCTGACTTGCTGCGCAGCCGGCCAATCGCCCGGGCGATGGTGCCCAACGCCACGCTGCATTTGCGCGCCTGCCGCTGGTTCAATGCACAAGGCCTGCTCGACGAAGCGGTTGAGCAGGCACTGCGTGCCGGGCATCTCGATGTTGCGGCGAATCTGGTACAGAACCTGTCCGAAGAGCAGCTGCTCGCCGAACAGAACGTCGGCATGCTGCTGCGCTGGAAAATGGACTTGCCCGACAGCCTGCTGATCAGCACGCCACGGCTGATCGTGCTCTATAGCTGGGCGCTGGGGCTGGCCTGTCAGCTCGATGCCGCCGAAGAACTGGCCAGCCATTTGAGCCGCTTCCTGCCGGCGCCTTCGGCCACTGCGCAGAAGTCGATGCTGGCGCAGTGGCTGGCGTTGAGCGGGATCATCGCTCGCGGGCGCGGCCATCGCGAACTGACCCTGCGTTATTGCAGCGAAGCGCTGGAGAGCCTGCCGGCCAAGCGTTACGGTCAGCGGCTGATGTGTCTGTCGACCCTATCCAATCTGGCGATCGCCGACGGTGATCTGTGGCGCGCCCGCGGCCTGAATCGCGAATCCCTCGAGCTGGCGCAACGCGTCGGCAATCCATTATTCGAAGCACTGGCGCATTACGACAGGGCGCGGGTTCTGCAGTCACGTGGCGAGATTCTGCGCGCGCTGGATGAAGTGCATCAGGGCCTGGAACGCCTGCGCGGTCTGTCGCCGCAACGACTGTACGCCGTACGCGCGCGGCTGACGTTGTATGAAGGTTTCCTGCTGGCGATGCGTTTGCAGCCGCAGGCCGCACGCGTGCGTCTGCTGGCCGGCATTGGCGAGGCGCGCGCCTGTCGCGACATCAGCGTGCTGATCGGTCACTGCGTGATCGCCCGCCTGGACGGCGCCTGTGGCGAGTTCGCCAAGGCCTTCGCCGAACTCGCCGAAGCTGAACGCCTGATGCACATCTGGGACGTGCCGCCGATCTACTATCTGGCGATGATCACGCTGGTCAAATGCGAACTGTGGCTGGCGCAGGGGCGCACCGATCTGGCCGAAGCCTGGTTGGCGCGACTGGGGCAGACCTACACCGGTGAACGCGCCGCGGCACCGCCGGAATTCCATCCGCAATTGCCGTTGCACGTCGAATTGCAGCAGGCACTGCTCGACATGATTCAAGGGCAGCCGATGCTTGCCGAAGGACGTTTGAACGTGTTGCATGAGAATGGTCAGCGTACTGGGCGGCAGTTGCTCAGCGTGATGGCAATGACACAGAAAGTGGCCTTATTGCTGTCGGGTGGACGCGAGCCCGAAGCGCGCAAAACCTTGAATCTGGCGCTGGAAGCTGCTGCCGGCGGCGCCTTTCAACCTTTTGATGCGTTGCTGAAGATTCATCCCGGCTGGTTGCGAGGACAACTGCAGGCGCTCACTTGCAACGCGGTCAGCCAGCAATTGCTTACACATTTTCCCACAGCAGCCTTGCGCCCGACCGTGGAAAGTTCTGTCACCGAACAACTCAGCAGCCGTGAATTGGCGGTACTGCGCCTGATCGCACAGGGCTGTTCCAATCAGGAAATCAGTGAGCAGTTGTTCATCTCCCTGCACACCGTGAAAACCCACGCCAGCCACATCAATAGCAAACTGGGCGTCGAGCGGCGTACCCAGGCAGTGGCGCGCGCCAAGGAACTGGGATTGCTCTATTGAGATCGCGCCATGACCCGGCAGAAAAACAAACGCCCCGAACCAGTCGGGGCGTTTGTTTTCAGTTCACCGGCCGGGGTTGCTGGCCTGGCAATTGAACAGGGCGTCAGGCCACCAGATCGTTGGCACTGAAGCTGTTCACACCCACCAGCTGGATTTCAAAGTCCGCGCCGGCATTGCCGCTGACATTGCCCGACAGTACGTGGTCGACGAAGCGCAGTTGCCCGGCACCGGTGAAGTCATTGGCACCGATGAAGGTGAAACCGTCCATGCCGCCTTGCAGCAGGTTCGCATCGAATTTCGTCAGGTCGATTTTGTCGCCCTGCAGGCTGCTGAAATCGGTGATCACGTCACGGCTGGCGCCCACGCCCATGTCGGTACGCGAGCTGAACACGAAGGTGTCGGCGCCAGCGCCGCCTGTGAGCGTGTCCGTCCCCGCGCCGCCATCCAGGACATTGTCTGCGTCGTTGCCGTAAATGGAGTTGTTCAACCCGTTGCCGGTACCTTTGCTGGCGGACCCGACAAGACTCAGAATCTCCAGGTTGGCCCCCAAGGTGTAATCGACGTACGAATAGACGCTGTCGATTTCAGAGAGCGACGTGCCGGTTTCGGTGACCACATCGCCGATGTTGTCGACGATATACGTGTCGTTGCCAGCGCCGCCGGTCATGGTGTCAGCACCCTTGCCACCGTTGATGAAGTTGGCATCGGCGTTGCCGACCAGGATGTTGTCCAGGCCGTTACCAGCCAGGGTAAATGCGCCGGCGCCGAGTACGGTGACGTTTTCAACGTTTTGCAGGTTGCCAATGTTCAGATCAATCATGGAGCTGGTTGACGTCGCGTTGAACAGCGTGATCAAAGTATCGCTGCCTTCGTTGGCGTTTTCCTGGATCAGCGCCAGTTCGGCGTACTGGTCGAGGGCGTAGGCATCGTTGCCTTTGCCACCCATCATGGTGTCGACTCCGGCACCGCCATTGAGTTGGTTATTGCCGTCGTTACCGGTCAGCACGTTGTTCTGGTCATTGCCGATGGCGTTGGTGTGGGCCGTCCCCGTCAGAATCAGGTTTTCCAGATTCGCACTGAGGGTGTAACTGACCGAGGAGCGGACCGTGTCGATCTCATTGGCCAGAGTGCTGGTTTCGCTGATCACGTCACTGACGTTGTCGACGATATACGTATCATTGCCAATACCGCCCGCCATGAAGTCGGCGCCCGCACCACCGTCGAGGATGTTGTTGCCGGTATTACCGTAGATCACATTGTTCAGGGCGTTACCGTTGGCATTCAAGTGGCTGCCCCCGGCCAGGGTCAGATTCTCGACATTGGTACCCAAGGTGTAATCAATGTAGGAGTACACCGTGTCGATTTCTGACAGCGATACGCCGGTCTCGATCACTGCATCGTTGATGTTGTCGACGATGTAAGTGTCATTGCCAGCGCCACCCGTCATGGTGTCTGCGCCCAGGCCCCCGTTGATGAAGTTGGCAGCAGCGTTGCCCATCAGGACGTTGTTCAGGCTGTTGCCGGCCAGCGTGAACTCACCGCCACCCAGCAACATGACATTTTCGACTTGCTGCAGATTGGTCAGATTCAGGTCGACGATGCTGGTCTGCGCGTTGGCGTTGTATTGGATGAGCAGCCTGTCGATGCCTTCGCTGGCGTTCTCCTGGATGAGTCCCAGTTCGGCGAACTGGTCGAGGGCGTAATCGTCATTGCCTTTGCCACCGATCATGGTGTCGATACCCAGGCCGCCATTGATCTGGTTGTTGCCGTCGTTACCGTAAATGACGTTGTTCAGCGCGTTACCAACGCCTGTAAGGTCAGTGTTGCCGACCAGTGTAAGGTTTTCGACATTGGCACTCAGATAATGGCTTACGTAAGAGTAGACCGTATCGATTTGCGACGGTGTTGCATCGGTTTCGATGACCTGGTCGAGGATGTTGTCGACGATGTAGGTGTCGTTACCACCGCCGCCCTGCATGATATCGATGCCTTTGCCACCGTTGATGAAGTTGGCGTCGGCGTTACCGATCAGGGTGTTGTTCAGTTCGTTGCCTGCCAACGTAAAGGCGCCTGCCCCTGACACGCTCAGGTTCTCGACGTTCTTCAAGTTTGCGGTGTTGAGGTCGATCGTACTGTTCAACGCGGTCGCGTTGAACAGCGTAATCAGGGTGTCGTTGCCTTCGTTGGCGTTTTCCTGGATCAGCGCCAGTTCGGCGTACTGGTCGAGGGCGTAGGCATCGTTGCCTTTGCCACCAATCATGGTGTCGACTCCGGCACCGCCATTGAGCTGGTTATTACCGTCGTTGCCTGTCAGCACGTTGTTCTGCCCGTTGCCGATGGCGTTGGTGTCGGCCGTGCCAGTCAGAACAAGGTTTTCCAGATTCGCACTGAGGGCGTAACTGACCGAGGCGCGGACCGTGTCGACCACCCCAACCAGATCCCAATCCTCAAAGATCACATCGCCAGTGTTGTCAACGATGTAGGTATCGTTGCCGAACCCGCCTGCCATATAGTCGGCACCGACGCCGCCATCCAGAACGTTGTTGCCCGCATTACCGTAGATAGCGTTGTTGCGTGCATTGCCGGTAGCGTTCAGATTTGCTTCGCCGGCCAGGTTCAGATTCTCCAGATTGTCGCCCAGGGTGTAATCGATATAGGAGTAGACCGTATCGATCTCCGTAAGCGAGGCACCGGCCTCGATCACTGCGTCGTTGACATTGTCGACGATGTAAGTGTCATTGCCAGCGCCGCCGGTCATAGTGTCGGCGCCTTGGCCGCCATTGATGAAGTTTGCGTCAGCGTTACCGACCAGGACGTTGTTCAGGCTGTTGCCGGCGATGGTAAACGCCCCCGTACCCAGCACAGTCACGTTTTCGACGTTCTGCAGATTGCTCTGGCTGAGGTCGATGAGGTTGTATTGCGCATTGGCGTTGAAAAGCGTGATCAGCGTGTCGTTGCCTTGGTTGACATACTCGCGGATCAGTCCCAGTTCGGCACCTTGATCCAGAGCGTAAGCATCATTGCCATCGCCGCCGATCATGGCGTCAATGCCGCCGCCACCGTTGAGCTGGTTATTGCCCGAGTTGCCGACCAGGATATTGCCGAGCGCGTTGCCGATAGCGTTAATGTCAGCAGTGCCGGTGAGAATGAGGTCTTCAACATTCGCACCCAGGGTATAGCTGATTGAAGACTGTACGGTATCGATCTCGCTGTACAGCGCACGGGTTTCGATGACCACATCGCCAACGTTATCGACGATGTAGATATCGTTGCCGGCACCACCGGTCATGATGTCGGCCCCCAGGCCGCCGTCCACAACGTTATCGCCGGCGTTGCCCGTGAGTTCGTTATTCAGTGCATTGCCCGTGGCGGTCAGATTCGCAGCGCCGGACAGCGTAAGGTTTTCGACATTGTCGCCGAGGGTGTAGTCGATATACGAAAAGACACTGTCGATTTCAGAGCGTGAGGTGCCGGTTTCAACCACCACATCGCCCGCGTCATCGACAATGTAGCTGTCGTTGCCGGCACCGCCAGTCATGGTATCGGCCCCGGCCATGCCATTGAGCAGGTTGTCCAGTCCGTTGCCGATCAATGTGTCGTTGAAACCGGAACCGACTGCGTTTTCGATCTTGGCGCCGAACGCAATCGCCAGCCCTTCGTTGAAGTCAGCGCCATCAGGGTCGCTGAAGACCTTGCCGATCTTGCTGAACGCGCCTTCGTTGAGATCGATGCGCACGGCCGCTGCCTGGTTGCTGCCGTCGATCGCGTCGACACCGCCGGCGTCCCATATCGTTTCGAAAACCGATTGATTGGCTGCCCAGGAGTAGACGGTGTTGCCTGTTGCCCACATAGTATTGGCGCCGTAGAGGTTCTGGATCGCCAGAATGTCCAGGAGCATCGGAGTGGTCGGGTGGTAAGAGTATGAGTTGTTATAACTCATGATCGTATGGGTAATGTCGTCCAGCGCCGGATCCATCGTCGTCGCGTTGCCCGGGGTCGGTGCGAACGGGTGTTTGAGTCCCAGTGCATGGCCGATTTCATGAACGAATGTCATGAAATCGTAGGTACCTTTGACCGGCGACGGGTCATCGGTGTTCGGGCCGATCCAGATGTCGCCGGCATTGGGGGTGTCGCCCGGCGTGTATGCCCATGCGGCAGCGTCGGCGTCCATGAGTGCGTAGCCGCCAAACCGGATGTCCCCAACGTTGGCCCAGTTGTCACTGGTCTGGCGGAAAGTGATGTCGGCCACTGCGCTCCAAGTGCTCAGCGCGGCGGTCGCTGCGGCCCGCTGGGTCGCAGTCAGCTCGTATCCCGCTTCGTATTCATTGGCTGCGCTGTAATCTGTCGCGAAATACGAATTTGCCAGGCTTATAAAGCTGTAAGTCAGGCTGACGCCCATTCCATCATCAGCCCACTTGGTACCGGATAGAAGACTGTCGAGATATTTGATTCCGGTCAGTGAAACATACTGGCTTTCGGTCGATTCGGTTGGGCGTGGCATTTCGCAATTCCTGAAATGGGCTGCGGCCCTTCCTGAAATGTGGCCGCTACAGACGTTGATTTTGCACCAGTATTGGATGGTTTGACATCATTGGGCCACTATTTTCTGATTAGCGGCGTCAATTAACTGACCTGGCGTTCTCTATCGGCAGGTGCAGTAGAATCCTGAAGCCAATGTCCGTGCCGCCTGTCCAGGATCCTTCCATGTCAGCCTCAATTCCAGTGCTCATTCGCGAAACCTTCCCCGTCGGCCCTTTGCAGTGCAACTGCACGATCATCGGCGACCCGATCACGAAAAAAGCCATCGTCGTCGACCCGGGCGGCAACCCTGATCTGATCATGGCGCGCCTCGATGCCCATGGCCTAAAAGTCGTCAGCATCATCCACACCCACGCGCATCTCGATCACTTTCTGGCTTCCGGGCAGATGAAAGAGAAAACCGGTGCGACCCTGCATCTGCACAAGGAAGATCAATTCCTCTGGGACAACCTGGAAATGCAATGCCAGATGTTCGGTGTGCCGTATACGCCCGTGCCTTCGCCGGATCGCTGGTTGAGCGATGATGAAGAACTGGCCTGTGGTTGCGGCGTCGCGCTGCACACGCCGGGGCATACACCCGGTTCCATGAGCTTCTGGTTTTCCGAGGCTAAGCTGTTGATAGCCGGCGACACGCTGTTTCGTCGCGGGGTAGGGCGTACGGATTTGTGGGGCGGCGATCAGGCGACCATCGTGCGTTCGATCAAGCAGCGGCTGTACACGCTGGACGAAGACGCGACGGTGGTCACCGGGAACGGGCCGGATACGCGCCTGGGTGATGAGATGCGCGAGAACCCGTTTGTGCGTGCCTGAATTTTTTGTCACGGGTGTGCGGTGGAATTTTTGCGCATTGTCATGATCCAACGCCGGCGCAGGTCCATTAGTTAATCAGTGGCCGCTGCACCACAGAATGCAAAAACCAGGAGCTCTCCATGTTCACCACGCGTCGTTTGATTATTGTCGCTACTGCCGTGGCCGTGTTGTCCGGCTGCGCCTCGCCCAACCCGTATGACAATCAGGGTCAGGCCGACGGTGGCTCGCAAGGCATGAGCAAAACCGCCAAATACGGTGGTCTCGGTGCGCTCGCTGGCGCTCTCGCCGGTGCCGCCATCGGTCACGACAACCGTGGCAAGGGCGCCTTGATCGGCGCCGCCGTCGTCGGTGCTTCCGCAGCAGGCTACGGCTACTACGCCGACCAGCAGGAAAAGAAATTGCGCGCGAGCATGGCCAACACTGGCGTTGAAGTGCAGCGTCAGGGCGATCAGATCAAATTGATCATGCCGGGCAACATCACCTTCGCCACCGATTCGGCGAACATTGCCCCGAGTTTCTACCAGCCGCTGAACAACCTGGCCAACTCGCTGAAAGAGTTCAACCAGAACCAGATCGAAATCGTCGGCTACACCGACAGCACCGGCAGCCGCCAGCACAACATGGACCTGTCCCAACGTCGTGCGCAGAGCGTGGCGACCTACCTGACCTCGCAAGGCGTCAGCGGTGCCAACCTGTCGGCCCGTGGCGCCGGCCCGGATAACCCGATTGCCAGTAACGGTGACGTCAACGGCCGCGCGCAGAACCGTCGGGTCGAGGTCAACCTGAAAGCGATTCCGGGCCAGCAGTATGGTGGTCAGCAGCAACAGCCGGGTACGGTACAGCAGTATCCGTAAGCGATTGCCTGATTGAAGAAATGCCCGGTCTTTTGATCGGGCATTTTTTTTGTGTCATCTGTGCCGGCCCTTTCGCGGGCAAGCCCGCTCCCACAGGTATTGGTGGTGTATCCAAAATCTGTGTTCCACACCTGACCCCTGTGGGAGCGGGCTTGCCCGCGAAGAGGCCAGTGTTGTCACCGCAAAATCAGCCGATACAAAAAAGCCCCCGGACAACAGCATTGTCCGGGGCTTTTTGTTGGGCGCGAAACCCGATTATTTCTTCAACCCATAATGCTCATCGAGCATGCCCGGCGAGTTCGGGCTTTTCGGCGCGTAGTCGCGCGGCGGCTCTTGATCGCGCGGTGGCGTCAGGCGTTCGCGCGGTGCCTGCGCGGCATCCGCATGCAGGGCGGCGATCAGGCGCTGGCGGGTCTGTTCGTCGAGGGCCAGACGATTGGCGCCCTCGGCAAGATGATCCTGCACTTCCTGATAGCTCTGAGTGAGCTTCTTGACCAGCATCGCGGTGCTGTTGAAGTGGGTGACCACTTCGTTTTGATAACTGTCGAAACGCTCCTGGATATCATCCAGTTGACGCTGCGTACGGCTCGGTGCGGCGTTCGGCGCAACGCGCGCGATCAGGAATCCAATGGCGACACCCACAACCAGGGCAAGAGTCGGTAACAACCAAACTAAGAGCGAGTGTTCCACGAGTCCTTCCTCTATAAACGGCTTTGCTTTACGTTAACGGCTCGAACCTGCGCTGTATACCGCGATTCACTCGCAATAGATCGGCACAGACAATTTGCTAGACGAGTCGACCCGATTCGAGGTCACGGAGTTCCTCCCTTGCTGATGCGCGAAACCCCTGTAGTGATTGACGGCCCGGTGGGTCAATTGGAAAGCCTTTACCTGGATAACGAGCAGCCGCGCGGCATCGCGCTGATCTGCCATCCGAACCCGGTGCAGGGCGGCACCATGCTCAACAAGGTCGTCTCGACCCTGCAGCGCACCGCGCGCGACGCCGGCCTGATCACCTTGCGTTTCAACTATCGCGGCGTCGGTGCCAGCCACGGCACGCACGATATGGGCACAGGTGAAGTCGACGACGCCCAGGCTGCCGCCGCGTGGCTGCAGGAAAAGCACCCGGATCTGCCGCTGACCCTGTTCGGTTTCTCCTTCGGCGGATTTGTTGCAGCAAGTCTCGGCGGCCGTCTCGAAGCCCAGGGCGTGCAGCTTGAGCACTTGTTCATGGTCGCCCCGGCGGTGATGCGTCTGGGTGAGCAGGATCAACTGCCGCAGCACGGCGGGTTGACCGTGATCCAGCCGGAAACCGATGAAGTCATCGATCCGCAGCTGGTCTACCAGTGGTCGGAACAACTCCAGCGCCCCCATGAGCTGCTGAAAGTGGCAGAATGCGGACACTTTTTTCACGGCAAGCTGACCGATCTCAAGGATCTGATCCTGCCGCGTCTCTCGAATTGATTGCAGTCTGACAAGCGATTACCCATGACTAACCGTACCCGCATCCTCACCGGCATCACCACCACCGGCACGCCGCACCTGGGCAACTACGCCGGTGCGATCCGCCCGGCAATCCTCGCCAGCCGCGACAGCAACGCCGATTCGTTCTACTTCCTGGCTGACTACCACGCTCTGATCAAATGCGATGACCCGCTGCGCATCCAGCGCTCGCGTCTGGAAATCGCCGCGACCTGGCTGGCCGGTGGCCTCGATGTTGACCGCGTGACTTTCTACCGCCAGTCCGACATCCCGGAAATCCCCGAGCTGACCTGGCTACTGACCTGCGTCGCCGCCAAGGGCCTGCTCAACCGTGCGCACGCCTACAAGGCCTCGGTGGACAAGAATGTCGAGACCGGTGAAGACCCGGACGCCGGTATCACCATGGGCCTCTACAGCTATCCGGTGCTGATGGCCGCGGACATTCTGATGTTCAACGCGCACAAGGTTCCAGTCGGTCGCGACCAGATCCAGCACGTTGAAATGGCCCGGGATATCGGCCAGCGTTTCAACCATCTGTTCGGCCAGGGCAAAGAGTTCTTCACCATGCCCGAAGCGCTGATCGAAGAAAGCGTGGCGACCCTGCCAGGCCTCGACGGGCGCAAGATGTCGAAGAGCTACGACAACACCATCCCGTTGTTTTCCAGCGCCAAGGAAATGAAGGACGCGATCTCGCGGATCGTCACCGATTCCAAGGCCCCGGGCGAAGCGAAAGATCCGGACAACTCGCACCTGTTCACCCTGTTCCAGGCCTTCGCCACACCGGCGCAGGCTGACGAATTCCGCAGCGAACTGCTCGGTGGCCTGGGCTGGGGCGAGGCGAAGAACCGCCTGTTCCAGTTGCTCGACAACGAACTGGGCGAAGCGCGCGAGAAGTATCACCAGTTGATCGAGCGTCCGGCGGATCTGGAAGACATTTTGCAGATCGGTGCGAAGAAGGCCCGCGCCGTGGCCACGCCGTTCCTCAATGAATTGCGCGAAGCCGTTGGCCTGCGTTCTTTTGTCAATCAGGTTCAGGTTGCCGCGACCACCAAAAAGAAAGCTGCGAAAGCCGCGCGTTTCGTCAGCTTCCGCGAGGACGACGGCAGCTTCCGTTTCCGTCTGCTGGCGGCCGATGGCGAGCAATTGCTGCTGTCGCGTAACTTCGCCGACGGCAAAACCGCCGGGCAGGTGACCAAACAGTTGCAGTCCGGCGAGCCGCTGGACGTACGCACTGAAGAATTGAGCTTCAGCGTCTGGCTGGCCGGTGAGTGCATGGGCGACAGCCCGGCCTTCGCCGACGTTGCAGCGCGAGACGCCGCCATCGAGGCATTGCGCATCGCATTGACTCCAGCTCAGGACTGATCGGCGGCGCGACCCGACCAAGGGCCGATTGCCATTCCCACAGGCCGTCGCTACAGTGACGGCCCGTTTTTGTTGCCTTGCTAACGAATTATGACGCCCCTAGAACGATATCAAGCTGATCTGAAACGCCCGGACTTCTTCCATGACGCCGCGCAGGAAACTGCTGTGCGTCACCTGCAGCGTCTGTACGACGACTTGATCGCAGCCGACCAGAACAAGCCGGGTTTCCTCGGCAAGCTGTTTGGCAAAAAGGATCAGGCACCGGTCAAGGGCCTGTATTTCTGGGGCGGCGTCGGTCGCGGCAAGACTTACCTGGTCGACACCTTCTTCGAAGCGCTGCCGTTCAAGGAAAAGACCCGCACGCACTTCCACCGCTTCATGAAGCGTGTGCACGAGGAAATGAAAACCCTCGGCGGCGAGAAGAATCCGCTGACCATCATCGCCAAGCGCTTCGCGGCCGAGTCGCGAGTGATCTGCTTCGATGAATTCTTCGTCTCCGACATCACCGACGCGATGATCCTCGGCACGCTGATGGAAGAACTGTTCAAGAACGGCGTGACCTTGGTCGCGACGTCGAACATCGTTCCGGACGGCCTGTACAAGGATGGCCTGCAACGTGCGCGCTTCCTCCCGGCCATCGCCCTGATCAAGCAGAACACCGAGATCGTCAACGTCGACAGCGGCGTCGATTATCGTCTGCGTCACCTCGAGCAAGCCGAGCTGTTCCACTATCCGCTCGACGAAGCTGCCCACGAAAGCCTGCGCAAGAGCTTCAAGGCACTGACGCCGGAGTGCACGGCGGCGGTGGAAAACGATGTGCTGATCATCGAGAACCGCGAAATCCGCGCTCTGCGCACCTGCGACGACGTGGCCTGGTTCGACTTCCGCGAACTGTGCGACGGCCCGCGCAGCCAGAACGATTACATCGAACTGGGCAAGATCTTCCACGCCGTGCTGCTCAGCGGCGTCGAGCAGATGAGTGTCACCACCGACGACATCGCGCGGCGCTTCATCAACATGGTCGACGAATTCTACGATCGCAACGTCAAACTGATCATTTCTGCCGAAGTCGAGCTGAAGGATCTGTACACCGGCGGACGCCTGACCTTCGAGTTCCAGCGCACCCTGAGCCGACTGCTGGAGATGCAATCTCACGAATTCCTGTCGCGGGCGCACAAGCCTTAATCGGAGTCTCGGCAACGAAAAAGGCCTGCGATTGCAGGCCTTTTTTATGCGCTGAAGTTTTTCCCTGTGGGAGCGAGCCTGCTCGCGAAAGCGCAGTAACTGATCGTTCCCACGCTCCGCGTGGGAATGCATCCCGTGACGCTCCGCGTCACTTGCGAGGCGGACGCAGAGCGTCCAGTGGCGGCATTCCCACGCAGAGCGTGGGAACGATCATCAGGCCGGGTTACGCAGCTTGCTGGAACTGCTGCCGATACTGGTTCGGCGACAGTTCGGTGTGCTGGCGAAACAGTCGCGCGAAGAAGCTCGCATCGTCGTAACCGACCTCATAACTGATGGTCTTGATGCTCTTGCGCGTGCCCGAAAGCAAACCCTTGGCCGTCTCGATGCGTAGGCGCTGCAAGTAGTGCAGCGGTTTGTCGCCGGTGGCGGTCTGGAAGCGACGCATGAAGTTGCGGATGCTCATGCCGTGCTCGCGGGCGACGTCTTCGAAGCGGAATTTGTCGGCGAAATGTTCTTCGAGCCAGTGCTGGATCTGCAGGATGATCACGTCCTGATGCAGCTTTTGCCCGCCGAAACCGATACGCCCCGGCGAATAGCTGCGTTGCACTTCGTAAAGGATGTCGCGGGCCACCGCTTGCGCTACGTTCGAGCCGCAGAAGCGTTCGATCAGATAGATATACAAGTCGCAGGCCGAGGTGGTGCCGCCAGCGCAATAGAGGTTATCGGCGTCCGTCAGATGCTTGTCCTGATTCAGATAGACCTTGGGGAAGCGCTCGGCGAAGGCGTTGAAGAAACGCCAGTAGGTGGTCGCTTCCTTGCCGTTAAGCAGCCCGGCTTCGGCGAGCCAGAACACCCCGGTGGCTTCGCCGCATAACACCGCGCCGCGCGCATGCTGTTCGCGCAGCCACGGCAGGATTTGCGGGTAACGGCTGCACAGCGTGTCGAAATCGTCCCAGAACGCCGGAAGGATGATTACGTCGGCGTTTTCCAGGCCGCCGTCGACCGGCATCATCACATCACTGAAGCTTTTCACCGGTTTGCCATCGGGGCTGACCAGGCGCGTTTCGAACGCCGGCGTCAGGCCGTGGCCCAGTTGTTTGCCGTAACGCAGGCTGGCCACATGGAAAAAATCCTTGGCCTGCATGAGGGTGTAAGCGAAAACCCGGTCGATGGCCAGGATGCTGACGCGCCGCAAGGGCGGGGAGACGTGCTTAGACATAATTCAACTTTTGTTTTGTTTTTATAAGGGAAAGTGGTCACCAGACGGCTGGATCGTCTTATTTTTTGTCGGATGTGTCCAGTGTCCCGTAGCAGGAGTCGGGCTTAGTCTCTGTGAGCCGAATACCTCCAACAACAAAGAAAGGTGCCGCATGATCCCCAGAACCCTGTTCAGCCCCGAGCACGAATTGTTCCGCGACAGCGTGCGAACGTTCCTCGAAAAAGAGGCCGTGCCGTATCACGCGCAGTGGGAGAAGCAGGGGCACATCGATCGCGCGCTGTGGAACAAGGCGGGGGAGGCGGGGATGCTGTGCTCGCACCTGCCGGAGGAGTACGGCGGGCTGGGCGCGGATTTTTTGTACAGCGCCGTGGTGATTGAGGAGGTCGGTCGTCTTGGCTTGACCGGCATCGGATTCTCGTTGCACTCGGACATCGTCGCGCCGTACATCCTGCATTACGGCAGCGAAGCGCTGAAGCACAAGTACCTGCCGAAACTGGTCTCGGGTGAAATGGTCACGGCAATTGCCATGACCGAGCCTGGCGCGGGTTCCGATTTGCAAGGGGTAAAAACCACGGCAGTGCTGGACGGTGACGAATATGTGATCAACGGCTCGAAAACCTTCATCACCAATGGCTTTCTGGCTGACCTGGTGATCGTGGTGGCCAAGACCGATCCCAAGGCAGGGGCCAAGGGCACCAGTCTGTTTCTGGTGGAGGCGAACACGCCAGGCTTCGAGAAGGGCAAGCGCCTGGAGAAGGTCGGCATGAAGGCGCAGGACACTTCGGAATTGTTCTTCCAGGACGTGCGCGTGCCGAAAGAAAACCTTCTCGGCCAGGCAGGTGCTGGGTTTGCCTATCTGATGCAGGAGTTGCCGCAGGAGCGTCTGACCGTGGCCATCGGCGGGCTGGCCTCGGCCGAGGCGGCGCTGCAATGGACGCTGGATTACACCCGTGATCGCAAGGCGTTCGGCAAGGCGATTGCCGACTTCCAGAACACCCGCTTCAAACTGGCCGAAATGGCCACCGAGATCCAGATCGGCCGGGTCTTCGTCGATCGCTGCCTGGAGTTGCATCTGCAGGGCAAACTCGATGTGCCGACGGCGGCGATGGCCAAATACTGGGGCACCGACCTGCAATGCAAAGTGCTCGACGAGTGCGTGCAGTTGCATGGCGGCTACGGCTTCATGTGGGAATACCCGGTGGCCCGGGCGTGGGCGGATGCGCGAGTGCAGCGGATTTATGCCGGCACCAATGAAATCATGAAGGAGATTATTGCGCGGTCGCTGTGATGATCGTTCCCGCGCTCTGCGTGGGAATGCCGCCGGGGACGCTCCGCGTTCCGCTGTCAAGGTAATCCGACTGGCCCCTTCGCGAGCAGGCTCGCTCCCACAGGTACAGTATTCCACTGTGGGAGCGAGCCTGCTCGCGAAGCTTTTTGGCGGTCAGTTATGGCGCCGGATTCGGATGATCCTTGTGAATCGCCTCGATCCCGGCCAGCACTTCATCGGACAATTTCAGATCAAAACTGGCAATGTTGCTGTCCAGCTGCTCCAGCGTCGTTGCGCCGATGATGTTGCTGGTCACGAACGGTTGCTGGGTCACGAAGGCCAGGGCCATTTGCGCCGGATCCAGGCCATGTTCTCGGGCCAGGGCCACGTAACGGCTGCACGCCGCTTCCGATTGCGGGTTGAAGTAGCGGCTGAAGCGGCTGTAGAGGCTCAGGCGGCCTTTTGGTGGACGGGCGCCGCCCTCGTACTTGCCGGAGAGGAAGCCGAACGCCAGCGGCGAATAGGCGAGCAGGCCGCACTGTTCGCGAATGGCGATTTCCGCCAGGCCGACTTCGAAGCTGCGGTTGAGCAGGTTGTACGGGTTCTGGATCGACACCGCACGCGGCCAGCCACGGGCTTCGGCCAAAGCCAGAAAGCGCATGGTGCCCCACGGCGTCTCATTGGACAGGCCAATATGGCGGATCTTGCCAGCCTTCACCTGTTCGTCGAGAGCTTCGAGCGTGTCTTCGAGCGGAGTCAGGTTGGCTTCGATCTTGTGCTTGTAGCCCAGCTGTCCGAAAAAGTTGGTGCTGCGTTCCGGCCAGTGCAGTTGGTACAGGTCGATGTAATCGGTCTGCAGGCGCTTGAGGCTGCCGTCCAGTGCCTCGGTGATGTGCTGGCGGTTGTGCCGCAGGTTTTTATCGCGGATGTAGTCGATGGTATTGCCGGGGCCGGCGATCTTGCTGGCGAGGATCCAGTCGGCGCGATCGCCGCGGCTCTTGAAGTAATTGCCGATGTAGCGCTCGGTGGTGGCGTAGGTTTCGGCTTTTGGCGGCACCGGATACATTTCGGCGGTGTCGAGGAAATTGATCCCCGCTTCTTTGGCCCGCTCGATCTGGGCGAAGGCTTCAGCTTCAGTGTTTTGCTCGCCCCAGGTCATGGTGCCGAGGCAGATTGCACTCACGTTCAGGTCGGTACGGCCTAGCTGGCGATAGTCCATCGGGTGCTCCTTGGGCAAAACAATCATAAAAGCAGGTTGAAAAATTTTTCGCAATCTGCATAATTGCCGACCTCTTTCTGCAGTGGAAGTGATGCGCCGCCGCCGAAGAATCTTGCCGTTGAACGGACGCGCCGACCCGAGCCCCCGAAAGCGTCTGTATCCGGCTGCCTTTGACTTGTCAAAGTACGCACTATTCAGTAAGATCCGCCGTCTTATTTACAGGCGGCCCCTGAGGCTATAAAGAATGAAAACTTTTACTGCTAAACCGGAAACAGTAAAGCGCGACTGGTTTGTCGTCGACGCTGCTGGTCAGACCCTGGGTCGTCTGGCCACCGAAATCGCGAGCCGTCTGCGTGGCAAGCACAAGCCTGAGTACACTCCTCACGTTGACACCGGCGACTACATCGTCGTCATCAACGCCGAGCAGATCCGTGTTACCGGCGCTAAAACCACTGACAAAATGTACTACTCCCACTCCGGTTTCCCGGGCGGCATCAAGTCGATCAACTTTGAAAAGCTGATCGCCAAAGCCCCTGAGCGCGTGATCGAGACCGCGGTTAAAGGCATGCTGCCTAAAAACCCACTGGGTCGCGACATGTACCGTAAGCTGAAAGTCTATGCGGGCGCTGCACACCCTCATACTGCTCAGCAGCCCCAAGAACTGAAGATTTAACGGAATAGTTCATTATGTCGGCGACTCAAAATTACGGCACTGGCCGTCGCAAGACCGCAACCGCACGCGTTTTCCTGCGTCCGGGTACTGGTAACATCTCCATCAACAACCGTTCGCTGGATAACTTCTTCGGCCGCGAAACTGCCCGCATGGTAGTTCGTCAGCCGCTGGAGCTGACCGAGACTGTCGAGAAGTTCGACATCTACGTCACCGTGATCGGCGGTGGTGTAAGTGGTCAGGCTGGCGCAATCCGCCACGGCATCACTCGCGCTCTGATGGACTACGACGAAACCCTGCGTAGCGCTCTGCGCAAAGCTGGCTTCGTTACCCGCGACGCCCGTGAAGTTGAACGTAAGAAAGTTGGTCTGCGTAAAGCGCGTAAGCGTCCGCAGTACTCGAAGCGTTAATTCCGCTTCCACGTTCAAAAAGAACGCCCGCCTCCTCACGGAAGCGGGCGTTTTTTTATGTCTGCGATTTATCAAAGAATTGCGTTGTGACAACTTGCCACAGCCGTAGACCCCCTATACTCCAAGGCTTAAGGGGCTGAGCCCCGGGGAATTAACCTTGTCAGAATTGGGGGTTTTCATTACCATTCGGGCAAAATTTTTATAAGTAACATTTGATTTATTTAGTAGACGCCTGATTTAACAGGCCAAAAAAGCTGATGGGAGAGGACTGAATGAGCAATGACGGCGTGAATGCAGGCCGGCGTCGCTTCCTGGTGGCAGCCACATCCGTGGTGGGTGCTGCAGGAGCGGTGGGGGCTGCGGTCCCGTTCGTGGGGTCATGGTTTCCCAGTGCCAAGGCGAAAGCTGCCGGTGCACCGGTGAAAGTGAATGTCAGCAAAATCGAGCCAGGCCAGCAAATGATTGCTGAATGGCGCGGCCAGCCGGTGTTCATTGTCCGCCGTACCGAGGAAATCCTGGGGAATCTCAAGAAGATCGAGGGTCAGCTCTCCGATCCGACCTCCAAAAACTCCACGCAACCCACATATGTCGACCCGGAAGTGCGCTCGATCAAGCCGGAAATTCTGCTGCTGATCGGTATCTGTACGCACCTGGGTTGCTCACCGACCTTTCGTCCCGAAGTGGCACCTGCGGATCTGGGCAAAGACTGGGTAGGTGGCTATTTCTGCCCATGCCACGGTTCCCACTACGATCTGGCTGGCCGCGTCTACAAGTCGCAACCTGCGCCTTTGAACCTGCCAGTTCCCCCGCATTCCTATGAGACCGATGACCTGATTGTCATTGGCGTCGATACGGAGAAAGCGTGATGAGCAAGTTCATGGATTGGGTTGATGCGCGCTTTCCCGCGAGCAAAATGTGGGAAGACCATCTCAGCAAATATTACGCACCAAAAAACTTCAACTTCTTCTATTTCTTCGGCTCGCTGGCGCTGCTGGTGCTGGTCAACCAGATCGTCACTGGTGTCTGGCTGACGATGAGCTACACGCCGTCGGCGGAAGAGGCCTTTGCTTCCGTCGAATACATCATGCGCGACGTCGAGTACGGCTCGATCCTGCGTTTGCTGCACTCGACTGGCGCCTCGGCGTTTTTCATCGTGGTTTATCTGCATATGTTTCGCGGCCTGCTCTACGGTTCGTACCAGAAACCGCGCGAGCTGGTCTGGGTGTTCGGCATGCTGATCTACCTGGCGCTGATGGCCGAAGCGTTCATGGGTTACCTGCTGCCGTGGGGCCAGATGTCTTACTGGGGTGCTCAGGTGATCATCTCGCTGTTCGGTGCGATTCCGCTGATCGGCGATGACCTGACCCAGTGGATTCGTGGTGACTACCTGATCTCCGGAATCACCCTGAACCGCTTCTTCGCCTTGCACGTTGTCGCGCTGCCAATCGTGATTCTTGGTCTGGTGGTGTTGCACATTCTGGCGCTGCACGAAGTCGGTTCTAACAACCCTGACGGCGTCGATATCAAGAAGCACAAAGACGAAAACGGCATCCCGCTGGATGGCATTGCGTTCCACCCGTATTACACGGTGAAGGACATTGTCGGCGTTGTGGTGTTCCTGTTCATATTCTGCTCGATTGTGTTCTTCTTCCCGGAAATGGGCGGCTACTTCCTCGAAAAACCGAACTTCGAGCAGGCGAACGCATTCAAGACACCTGAGCACATTGCGCCGGTCTGGTACTTCACACCTTTCTACGCGATCTTGCGCGCGATCCCGGACAAACTCTTGGGCGTTGTCGCCATGGGTGCGGCGATTGCGGTGCTGTTCGTGCTGCCGTGGCTGGATCGCAGTCCGGTGAAATCGATGCGCTATAAAGGCTGGCTGAGCAAAATCTGGCTGGTGGTGTTCTGCATTTCCTTCGTGATTCTCGGCATTCTCGGCGTCCTGGCGCCGACACCGGGGCGCACATTGCTGTCGCAGGTCTGCACCTTCCTCTATTTCGCCTACTTCATTCTGATGCCGTTCTACACCCGGCTCGAGAAGACCAAACCGGTTCCGGAAAGGGTGACTGGCTGATGAAAAAGTTATTTCTTGCTCTGATTTTTGCTGCGCTGCCTTCCTTGGTTTTTGCTGCCGAGGGTCATGGTCCGGAACTGGAAAGTGTCGATATCGATGTCTCCGACAAAGCCGCCCTGCAGGATGGTGCGCGGACTTTCGCCAACTATTGCATGGGCTGTCACAGCGCCAAGTTCCAGCGTTACGAGCGTGTCGCCGATGACCTCGGCATCCCGCACGAGTTGATGCTGGAGAAGCTGGTGTTCACCGGTGCCAAGATTGGCGACCACATGAACATCGGCATGCAGCCGGCCGACGCCAAGACCTGGTTCGGCGCAGCGCCGCCAGATCTCACGCTGGTTGCACGCGTGCGCGGCACCGACTGGCTCTACGGTTACCTGAAGTCGTTCTACGAAGATCCGGCGCGTCCGTGGGGCGTGAACAATAAGGTCTTTCCGAACGTCGGCATGCCTAACGTGCTGGTCGGCCTGCAGGGGCGCCAGGTCGTCGGCTGCAAACAGGTGCAGATCGTCGAGGACGGCAAGAAGCAATACGATCCGCTGACCGGCACGCCGCTGACTCATGAAGCGTGCGATCAGTTGACCATCGTGCCGAAGTCCGGTGCTCTGAACGAAGAGCAGTTCGATGAGAAGGTCAAGAATCTGGTAACCTTCCTGGCTTACTCGGCTAACCCGGTTAAGCTGCAACATCAGCGCATCGGTACTTATGTCTTGCTGTACCTGGCGTTCTTCTTTGTGTTCGCCTACCTGCTCAAGCGTGAGTACTGGAAAGACGTGCACTGATACGCTTCAAGCATTGCTGTTAATCGCGCGCGCCCAAGGGCGCCTCCGCTAAAGCAGGGTCTGCTCAGTCAGACCCTGCGGGAGGTGCCCTCTGGGCGCGCGCGTTTTTCCGGTTCCGACAAATTCAACAAGCGAGGAGGATCGCCATGGGCGTGACCAATCGGTTGGCCTGTTACTCCGACCCCGCCGACCACTATTCCCACCGAGTGCGCATCGTGCTTGCAGAGAAGGGTGTCAGCGCCGAAATCATTTACGTGGAAGCCGGCCGCCAGCCGCCTAAACTGATTGAGGTGAACCCTTACGGCAGTCTGCCGACGCTGGTCGATCGTGACCTGGCGTTGTGGGAGTCGACCGTGGTGATGGAGTATCTGGATGAGCGTTACCCGCACCCGCCGCTGATGCCGGTTTATCCGGTGGCGCGGGCCAACAGCCGTCTGCTGATCCACAGGATTCAGCGTGACTGGTGCGGGCTGGTGGATCTGATTCTGGATCCCAAGAGCAAAGACGCCGCACGGGGCGTGGCGCGCAAGGAACTGCGCGAAAGCCTGACCGGCGTTTCGCCGCTGTTTGCCGACAAGCCGTTCTTCCTCAGTGAGGAACAAAGTCTGGTGGATTGCTGCCTATTACCCATACTCTGGCGTTTGCCGATTCTGGGTATTGAACTGCCGCGGCCGGCCAAGCCGCTGCTTGATTATATGGAGCGTCAGTTTGCGCGTGAGGCTTTCCAGGCGAGTCTGTCTGGTGTCGAACGCGATATGCGCTAAGGCTTAAGGAGCCGCTATGAACTCCAGTCGACCTTATCTGGTCCGCGCGCTCTACGAGTGGATTGTGGATAACGATTGCACCCCGCACATGCTGGTCAACTCCGAGTACCCGGCGGTGCAGGTGCCACAAGGCTTTGCCAGCGACGGCCAGATCGTCCTGAACATCTCGCCGAGTGCCGTGCGCCACCTGCACATGGACAACGACGTGGTGACGTTCGAAGGCCGCTTCGGCGGTGTTCCGCACAGTCTCTACGTGCCGATCAGCGCGATTCTGGGTATCTACGCCCGGGAGAATGGCCAGGGCATGGTGTTTGACCTCGAGTTGCCGATGGACGACGAGGAAGACATCGATCCGGATGACGACTCGCCGCCACCAAGCAGCGAGCCACCACGCCCGAGTGGCCGGCCGAGTTTGAAGGTTGTGAAATAAAAAAAGGCGATCCGGATGGATCGCCTTTTTTGTGTCTGCCTTTTACGGTCAGTCGATGTATTCGAACAGCTTCACGATTTTCTGCACACCGGACACACCCTGAACCAGATTGGTTGCCTGAGTGGCTTCCTGTTTGGTCAGCAGGCCGAGCAGGTAGACGATGCCGTTCTCGGTCACGACTTTGATGCGCGAGCCAGGAATGCTGGCGTCGGTGAGCATCTGGGTCTTGATTTTGGTGGTCAGCCACGCGTCGTTCTGGCGCGCGAGCAGGGAGGACGGTTGCAGCACTTGCAGTTCGTTATGCACCTTCTTCACGCGCTGCACGTTGGCGGCGGCCTGTTCGGCTTTGGCCTTGAGGTCTTCGCGTGGCGTCTGGCCGGCGAGCAGGACCACGCCGTTGAAGCTGGTGATGACGATGTGCGAGTCGTTGTCCAAAGCCGGATCGGCCTTGGCGATGTTCACGCCTGCTTTGGTTTCGATCAGCGAGTCGTCGATCTTGCTGCCGAAGGTGCGCGTGCCACGGTCGTCTTCAATCGGCGCTTCACGGCTGGCGTTCACCACCGAGGTGCAGCCGCTGATGCCGAGGCACAGGGTCAAGGCCAGAAGGCCAAGGCGATTAGGGGTCATTCTTCACTCCCGAACAGTTGGCTGTCGATCAGATCGCAAAGGCAATGGATCGCCAGCAAGTGGACTTCCTGAATACGTGCAGTGACGTTGGCCGGTACGCGAATCTCGACGTCCTCGGGCAACAGCAGCGACGCCATGCCGCCGCCATCGCGTCCGGTCAAAGCTACGACAATCATTTCGCGATCATGTGCGGCCTGGATCGCTTGAATAATGTTCGCCGAGTTGCCGCTGGTCGAAATCGCCAGCAACACATCGCCCGGCTGGCCGAGCGCGCGGATCTGTTTGGAGAACACTTCGTTGTAGCTGTAGTCGTTGGCGATCGAAGTGATCGTCGAAGTGTCGGTGGTCAGCGCAATCGCCGGCAGGCTCGGACGCTCGCGCTCGAAGCGGTTGAGCAGCTCCGAAGAAAAATGCTGGGCATCGCCGGCCGAACCACCGTTGCCGCACGAGAGCATTTTGCCTTCGTTGAGCAGGGCGTTGACCATGATCTGGCTGGCTTGCTCGATGTGCGGTGCAAGTACGTCCATCGCCTGTTGCTTGGTGTCGATACTGGCCTGGAAAAGCTGGCGAATTCGGGATTGCATGTCCATCTGTGTGACCTTAAGTGGCGCGGCTGTTCGGCACGTGAATGTGCAGCCGGCAAAGCAAAGAGCAAAATGTGTCGGACGAAAACGGGGCAGGGTGCAGGCGATCAACTGTCGAAAGCATTCTGCAACCAGTTCAGCTGATTCGGGTGGCTGTCGATCGCCACCACATCGAAGCGGCAGGGGGAATTGGCCCAACGCGACTCGCGCTGAAGAAAATACTGTGCTGCAAAGATCAGTTTCTGCTGCTTGCGCTCGTCGATACTGGCGAGCGCGCCACCCCATTGAGTGTTCTTTCTGTAGCGAACTTCAACGAATACTACTGTATCGCCATCAAGCATGACCAGATCAAGCTCGCCGCGTTTGCATAACCAGTTCTGCGCCAACAGGCGCAGACCTTGTTGTTGCAGATGTTCGAGCGCTTGGCGCTCGGCATCCTTGCCGCTTTGCGAGCGTGACCTGTCGGGCATCAGCGCGGTGTGTCCGGCAGGCGCTGCACCTGACCACTGACGAACTGTGCCCACGGCAACTGGCGCACAACGCGCTGGGTCTGGGTCATGCCGAGGCTGCCCGACTGACCTTCGATGCGGCTGTCCGGCAGGGCCTTGAGTTGGCCAAGGCGCGGTGCCAGGCGATAGGCATCGGCGCCCATGGCGTACAGGCGACCAAGGCTGCCATTGGCTTGCGGCCATTGCGCAGCCACTTGCTGGCGCAGCGGATCGCTGGTTTCCAGCAGCCATGGGGTTTCGCAGAAGCGAATGCCGTTCATGTCGTTGTACTGGTTGACGTCGCCGCTGGCGCTGTACACGTGGGAAGTCGCGTAGACCGGCACGTCACCGGCGTACTGGAAGTTCAGGGTCGGCTTGATCTGCTGGGCCTGTTGCGGCGTGGCGGCCAAGAAGATGAATTCGATGTCCTGACGACGCGAAGGCTGCGCGGCGACGTTGGTGCCGGCAACATTCTGCAGGCTCTTGGCGCGAGCTTCGCTCTGACGCAGCTGGAACATGTCGGCGATCTGCTGGGCCAGTTGCACCGGCTGATCGACACGCTCGGTGGCAACGATACTGCCGCCATTGGCTTGCCAGTCCTGGCTGAAGGCACGCAGGACGCGATCGCCCCATTCGCCCTTCGGCACCATGATCGCGGCGCGATGCAGGCCGTCGGCACGAGCGCGACGGGAAACTTCGCGAGCTTCGTCTTCAGCAGCGAGACCGAACTGGAACAGTTGCGCCGGGCCTTGTTCGCCTTCGCTGTAGTTCAGCGCGAGGGTGGTGATTGGCAGTTGCGGGCGAGTGCTCAGTTGCTTGACCAGTGGTTTTTCCAGCGGGCCGACTACCAGTTGCACGCCGTCGGCCTGGGCCTTGCGATAGAACTCGTCCATCGAGGTCAGCTTCGAGCTGTCGTAGAACTCGATGGCAGGTGGGTTCTGGCCGGCCTGTTGCGCCTGATAATGCGCGGCCATGAAGCCTTCACGCAGCGCTTTGCCGACCGACGCCAACTGGCCGTCCTGTGGCAGCAGCAGGGCGATTTTGCTCAGTGGCTGGCTGGCCAGTTCCTTGAGCTTGGTCAGCGGCAGCGGCAGGTTGATCGCCGCCGGGTGCTTTGGATTCTGCGCACGCCAGTTGTCGATCGCGGCTTGTTGCTGTTCCAGCGTGCCGGCGGTTTTCACCGCTTGCGCCAGTGCCATCCAACCGCCGAGATCGTCGGTGTTGTTCGGTTGCAATTGATCGGTTGGCAGCGAAGCGATCAGGGTCCAGATCGCTTCGTGGTTCTTGCTCGCCGCTTCGCCTTCCAGCATCGGTGCGATGAACACACGTTCGCGGGCAGCGGCCAGTGTCTGGCCGTCGGCTTCAAGGGCGCGGGCGTGAACAGTGCCAGTGCGCACTTGCTGCTCTTCCGGCATTTCCCCGAGCTTCTGGAAGCTTGGATGGCTCAGGGCGGTCAACGCAGCTTTCGGCTGATTGCGCGTCATGGCCAGTTCGGCGGACAACGTGTTGGCGAAAATCTGCTGGCCTGGCTTGAGTTGCTCCACCGGCACTTGTTGCAGGATTTGCGCGGACTGGCCGGCATTGCCTTGGCGGTAAGCCTGGTCCGCCGCGCTCAGGCGCAGCAGGGCAGCTTGTTCCGGGGTTTTAGCCTGGGCGGCCTGTTCGAGCAGTTGCTCGATGCTGGCGTCCGGAGTCCGTGGAAGTTCGCCAAGGCTGGAGGAAGGGGAGCTGGCACACGCGGCCAACAAGGCAGCGAGGCAGAGGGCAGTGAACAGCCGCAGGCAAGCGATCATGTAAGTGTTCCTGATACTCGATCAAATTAGCGTGGAATTGTACCCAAGCACTGGCCGGGGCGCGATGTTACTGGCGTGAATCGGTCAATTTAGCTGGAGTAAATGTTGCGGCAGCGCACAACCGGGCGAAAAACCGCACTCGGCCGGAGCGCATCGCAAGCCTCATGACGCGCTACAATGGCCGCTTTTACCGATCACGAGGTGTGCGCTTTGACTGCTCCAGGTCCTTTGAATTCCGCTGCTGGCTCGCTTTATGTGGTGGCGACGCCCATCGGCAACCTGGACGACATCAGCGCCCGGGCCTTGAAAATCCTCCGTGAAGTGGCCCTGATTGCAGCGGAAGACACGCGGCATTCGGCGCGCCTGATGCAGCACTTCGGCATCGGCACGCCTTTGGCCGCATGCCACGAACACAATGAACGGGATGAGGGTAGCCGCTTTATTACCCGGTTGCTGGCGGGCGACAACGTCGCACTGATCTCCGATGCCGGCACGCCGCTGATCTCCGATCCGGGTTATCACCTGGTGCGTCAGGCCCGTGCGGTCGGCATCAACGTGGTGCCGGTGCCGGGTGCCTGCGCGTTGATTGCGGCGCTGTCGGCGGCAGGATTGCCGTCCGACCGTTTTATCTTCGAAGGTTTCCTGCCGGCCAAGTCGGTCGGGCGCAAGGCGCGTCTGGAAGCAGTCAAAGAAGAGCCGCGCACCCTGATTTTCTATGAAGCGCCGCATCGCATTCTCGAATGCCTGCAGGATATGGAAGCGGTGTTTGGCGGCGAGCGTCAGGCTCTGCTGGCGCGGGAAATCACCAAGACCTTCGAAACCCTCAAAGGCCTGCCGCTCAGCGAGCTGCGTGCGTTCGTCGAGTCCGACAGCAATCAGCAGCGCGGCGAGTGCGTGGTGCTGGTGGCCGGCTGGACCGCGCCGGAGTCGGAGGACGCGGTCAGCAGCGAAGCCATGCGCATCCTCGATCTGCTTCTGGAGGAAATGCCGCTCAAGCGCGCCGCCGCACTGGCAGCACAAATCACTGGCGAGCGCAAAAACGTGCTGTATCAGGTGGCGCTGGATAAACAGAAAGGCGTGTAAGCCGTTGCCCATGGCGCTCTGGAGGGTTTTAGCGCTTGTTCTTCCGGCGCTCTGCCGTTAACCTTCGCGGCGGAGAGTCGATCGGACAGTCGCTGCCCTCTATGAAAATTAGGGGGGGAGGAAAGTCCGGGCTCCATAGGGCGAAGTGCCAGGTAATGCCTGGGAGGCGTGAGCCTACGGAAAGTGCCACAGAAAATAACCGCCTAAGCGCGCAAGCGCCGGTAAGGGTGAAAAGGTGCGGTAAGAGCGCACCGCACGTCTGGCAACAGTTCGTGGCTAGGTAAACCCCACTTGGAGCAAGACCAAATAGGGTCCCAAGGCGTGGCCCGCGCTGGGACCGGGTAGGTTGCTAAAGATGTCCAGTGATGGCCATCGTAGACGAATGACTGTTCAAGACAGAACCCGGCTTACAGATCGACTCTCCACCTTTTTCTTTCCCTGCTTGAAACAAAAAAGACGCGGCTGTGTAATATCAGCCGGCCTGGTCTGAAATTCCGGCAGCGGCAAACGCGGTAATAGCCTTTTCCCACCCTGCTTCAATCAACAGCCGAAGCGCCTTTGTAATACCGAAAAAATCTTACTCTTAACAAACTACTTTAACTTTCGAGCGCAGCTTTCAGTGCTGCATCAGGTTATTGGTCGAAACTTCACGTCAGATTCTCGTTGAGCCTCCTTTTACGTCGCTAAATCTCCGTTCTGTAAGGCTTTTCCTTTAATCCGCGCCTTGACGGTGTGGTGGGCGCATTCCTATAGTGTGCGCAAGTGGCGGAAAGTGGCATGAAGTGGGTTTTTTGAGCTCAAAACGATAAAAATTGGAGAAACGCTGACGTGTTTCGCGGAGCTAACGCTATCAGTCTCGATGCAAAGGGCCGTCTCGCCATGCCGAGCCGGTACCGTGACGAGCTCGATTCGCGCAGTTCCGGCCAATTGATCGTGACCATTGATGCCGTTGATCCATGCCTGTGTGTCTATCCGCTCGATGAGTGGGAAATCATTGAAACCAAGTTGCGCGCACTCCCTTCGCTTCGCGAAGAGAACCGTCGCCTGCAACGTTTATTGATTGGTAATGCCGTCGACCTCGAACTCGATGGCAGTGGTCGTTTTCTGGTTCCGCCGCGTTTGCGCGAATACGCCAAGCTCGATAAGCGCGCGATGCTGGTCGGCCAACTGAACAAGTTCCAATTGTGGGACGAGGATGCATGGAATGCGGTATCTGCCGCTGACCTTGCTGCTATTCAACAACCGGGCGCGATGCCTGATGAACTGCGTGATTTGATCCTGTGACTATTGATAGCGGCTTTAACCACATCACCGTACTGCTTGACGAAGCCGTCGAGGCTCTCGCCGTACGTCCTGATGGCTGCTATCTGGACGGCACGTTCGGGCGCGGCGGGCACAGCCGGTTGATCCTCAGCCAGCTCGGGCCGGACGGTCGACTCATCGGATTCGACAAGGATCCTCAAGCGATTGCCACCGGGCAAACGCTAGCGGCCGAAGACGGCCGCTTTGTCGTTGTGCAGCGCAGCTTTGCCGAGCTCGGTTCGGTGGTTGCCGAGCAGGGGCTGGCCGGCAAGGTCAGCGGCATTATGCTCGACCTTGGTGTGTCGTCGCCGCAGCTCGATGACGCCGAGCGCGGCTTCAGTTTCCTCAATGACGGGCCGCTGGACATGCGCATGGACCCGTCCCGTGGTATCAGCGCTGCCGAATTCGTCAACACCGCGCCGGTGGAAGAAATTGCCCGGGTGTTCAAGGAATACGGCGAAGAACGTTTCTCCGGGCGTATGGCCCGTGCCGTCGCCGAGCGCCGTGACATCAAGCCGTTCGAGCGCACCGCCGATCTGGCCGAAGTGCTGAAAGTCGCCAACCCGGCGTGGGAAAAGGGCAAGAACCCGGCCACCCGCGCATTTCAGGGTTTGCGCATTCACGTCAACAACGAACTGGGCGATCTTGAAGCCGGCCTCGACGCCGCGCTGGACGCGCTGGAAGTTGGCGGCCGTCTTGTGGTCATCAGCTTCCACTCGCTGGAAGACCGCATCGTCAAACTGTTCATGCGCAAACTGGTGAAAGGCGAGGCGGATAATCTGCCGCGCAATCTGCCGGTTCGCCACGTCGCCTTCGAGCCGAAAATCAAAATCCACGGCAAAGCGCAGACGGCCTCCGACGCCGAACTCAAAGCCAACCCACGTTCCCGTAGCGCCGTCATGCGTGTCGCGGAGAAGTTGCGGTGAGCAAGCTTTTCGCCAAACCCCTGCCCGGCGGCAGCTTTCTGATGCTGCTGCTGTTTATCGGCGTGCTGTTTTCGGCCATTGCCGTGTCGTACAGCGCGCATTGGAACCGGCAATTGCTCAACACGCTTTATAACGAACTCAGCGTGCGCGACAAGGCGCAGGCGGAGTGGGGCCGGCTGATTCTCGAACAGAGCACCTGGACTGCGCACAGCCGCATCGAAGTGCTGGCCACCGAGCAACTGAAGATGCACATCCCTGGCGCGGCTGACGTGAAAATGGTGGCGCCATGATGAAACTCGAAGGCGCACTGTTCCCATGGCGCTTCCGCCTGATGGTGGCGCTGCTCGGCCTGATGGTCGCGGCGATCTGCTGGCGCATCATCGACCTGCAAGTGGTCGACCGTGACTTCCTCAAAGGTCAGGGCGACGCGCGCAGCCTGCGGCACATTCCGATTCCGGCGCACCGTGGCCTGATCACCGACCGTAATGGCGAACCTCTGGCCGTCAGTACGCCAGTGACCACGTTGTGGGCCAACGCCAAGGAAATGCAGACGGCCAAAGAGAAGTGGCCAGCGCTCGCCGCCGCGTTGGGCCAGAACCCGAAAGCCCTGAGCGAACGCCTTGAAGCCCAGGCCAACAAAGAATTCATTTACCTGGTGCGCGGGCTGACCCCCGAGCAGGGTCAGGCTGTGCTCGATCTGAAAGTGCCGGGCGTTTATGGCATCGAAGAATTCCGCCGCTTCTACCCGGCCGGTGAAGTCACCGCGCACATGGTCGGCTTTACCGATATCGACGATCACGGTCGCGAAGGTGTCGAGCTGGCCTATGACGAATGGCTGGCCGGGGTGCCAGGCAAACGACAAGTCATCAAGGATCGCCGTGGCCGGCTGATCAAGGATGTTCAGGTCACCAAGAACGCCAAGGCCGGCAAGCCCTTGGCGTTGTCGATTGACCTGCGTCTGCAATACCTGGCCAACCGCGAGCTGCGCAACGCGATCATCGAGAACGGCGCGAAGGCCGGCAGTCTGGTGATCATGGACGTGAAGACCGGCGAAATTCTGGCCATGGTCAACCAGCCGACCTACAACCCGAACAACCGTCGCAACCTGCAACCGGCGATGATGCGCAACCGCGCGATGATCGACGTGTTCGAACCGGGTTCGACCATGAAAGCCATTTCCATGAGCGCGGCGATCGAGACCGGCCGCTGGAAACCGAGCGACACCGTCGAGGTGTACCCGGGCTCGTTGCAGATCGGCAAGTACACCATCAAAGACGTGTCGAAGACCGAAGGTCCGGTGCTCGATCTGACCGGCATCCTGATCAATTCCAGTAACGTCGGCATGAGTAAAGTCGCCTTTGATATCGGCGGTGAAACCATTTTCCGTCTGGCGCAGAAAGTCGGCCTCGGTCAGGACACCGGCCTGGGCTTCCCCGGCGAACGTGTCGGCAATCTGCCCAACTACCGCGAATGGCGCAAGGCTGAAACTGCAACCTTGTCTTACGGCTACGGTATTTCCGTGACCGCGATCCAGTTGGTGCATGCATTCTCGGCGCTGGCGAACAACGGTCGTCTCGCGCCGCTGACCCTGATCAAAACCGACAAGATGCCGCAGACCACGCAAGTGCTGCCGGAAGCCGTGGCGAAAACCATGCAGGGCATGTTGCAGCAAGTGATCGAGGCGCCACGCGGTGTGTTCCGTGCGCAGGTGCCGGCGTACCACGTGGGCGGCAAGTCGGGTACCGCGCGCAAGACTTCGGTCGGCACCAAGGGTTACGCAGAAAACTCTTACCGTTCGCTGTTCGCCGGTTTCGGTCCGATGAGCGACCCGCGTTACGCCATCGTTGTGGTGATCGATGAACCGACCAAGGCCGGTTACTTCGGTGGTCTGGTGTCGGCGCCGGTATTCAGCCGTGTGATGTCCGGCACCCTGCGCCTGATGAACGTCACCCCGGACAACCTGCCGACCACCCAGCAGGCCAACGCCACCCCGGTCGTTCCGCTGAAAGCCAATGGAGGGCGCGGCTGATGTCATTAAGTCTGAACAAGATATTCCCCCACGCCGGCCACGATCTGTTGATCCGTGAACTGGCGCTGGACAGCCGTAACGTGCGCGCCGGCGACTTGTTTCTCGCCGTACCCGGCGGCCGTTTCGATGGCCGTGCGCACATCGCCGATGCCTTGCAGCGCGGCGCGGCTGCCGTGGCTTATGAAGTGGAAGGCGCCACCGTGCTGCCGATCACTGACGTGCCGCTGATTCCGGTCAAGGGTCTGGCGGCGCAGCTGTCGGACATTGCCGGACGTTTTTACGGTGAGCCGAGTCATCACTTGAACCTGATCGGCGTCACTGGCACCAATGGCAAGACCAGCGTGACCCAACTGGTCGCGCAGGCGCTGGATCTGCTCGGCCAGCATTGTGGCATCGTCGGCACGCTCGGTTCCGGTTTCTACGGCGCGCTGGAAAGCGGCCTGCACACCACGCCGAATCCGATTGCCGTGCAAGCGACGCTGGGCGACCTGAAAAAGGCCGGCGCGAAAGCCGTGGCCATGGAAGTGTCGTCTCATGGTCTGGATCAGGGGCGGGTGACAGCGCTGGCGTTCGACGTGGCGGTGATGACCAATCTGTCACGTGATCATCTGGATTATCACGGCACCATGCAGGCGTACGCGGAGGCCAAGGCCAAGCTGTTCGCCTGGAATGACCTGAAGTGCCGCGTGGTCAACCTCGACGACGATTTCGGCCGGCAATTGGCGGCGGAAAAACGCGAGTCGCGTTTGATCACCTACAGCCTGCTCGACAGCAGCGCTTACCTGTTTTGTCGCGAAGCGCAGTTCGACGACCACGGCGTGCGTGCCACGATGGTCACGCCGCAGGGCGAGCATCACCTGCGCAGCACATTGCTCGGGCGCTTCAACCTGAGCAACGTTCTGGCGGCAGTCGGCGCCTTGCTCGGTCTGGATTACGCCCTCGACGAAATTCTCAAAGTGCTGCCGAAGCTCGAAGGTCCGGCCGGGCGTATGCAGCGTCTGGGTGGCGGTACGCAGCCGCTGGTAGTGGTCGATTACGCCCACACCCCGGATGCGCTGGAAAAAGTTCTCACTGCATTGCGCCCGCACGTCAAAGGTCAACTGCTGTGCCTGTTCGGCTGCGGCGGTGATCGCGATCGTGGCAAGCGTCCATTGATGGCCGAAGTGGTCGAGCGTCTGGCTGACCAGGTGCTGGTCACTGACGACAACCCGCGCACCGAAGATCCTGCTGTGATTTTCGACGACATCCGCGCCGGTTTCACCGCTGTGGATAAAGTCACTTTCGTCGCCGGTCGTGGCCAGGCCATCGCGCAACTGATCGCCGGTGCGACGGCTGACGACGTGATTGTGCTCGCCGGCAAAGGTCACGAGGACTATCAGGAAATCAACGGCGTGCGCCATGCGTTTTCCGATCTGGTCGAGGCCGATCATGCCCTGACCGCGTGGGAGGTGGCCCATGCTTAAGGCCCTGGCACTCAGCGAATTGATCAACGTGCTCGACGCCCAACTGATTGGCGACGACGCCAGTTTCAATGGCGTGAGCATCGACAGCCGCGCGATCCAGCCCGGCCAGTTGTTCATCGCCCTGACCGGGCCGCGTTTCGACGGTCATGACTATCTGAACGACGTTGCCGGCAAAGGCGCCGTAGCGGCATTGGTCGAGCGCGAAGTCGCCGACAGCGCGCTGCCGCAATTGCTGGTCAAGGACACCCGTCAGGCGCTGGGCCAACTCGGCGCCTTGAACCGTGCTGCATTCACCCAGCCAGTGGCGGCGGTGACCGGTTCCAGCGGCAAGACCACGGTCAAGGAAATGCTTGCGAGCATCCTGCGCACCCGCGGCCCGGTGCTGGCAACCCGTGGCAATCTGAACAACGACCTCGGCGTACCGCTGACCCTGATCGAACTGGCGCCGGAGCACACCTCGGCCGTTATCGAACTGGGCGCTTCGCGTCTTGGCGAAATCGCCTACACCGTCGGCCTGACCAAGCCGCACGTAGCGATCCTGAACAATGCCGGCACCGCTCACGTCGGTGAGTTCGGCGGCCCGGAAAAAATCGTCGAAGCCAAAGGCGAAATCATCGAAGGCCTGGCCGCCGATGGCATCGCCGTGCTCAACCTCGATGACAAGGCTTTCGGCATCTGGAAGACCCGTGCGGCTGGCCGCCAAGTGCTGACCTTCGCCCTGAGCAACAGCGAAGCGAATTTTCACGCCAGTGATCTGGCCACTGATGCCCGCGGTTGCCCAGCGTTCAACCTGCACACGCCTGAGGGTAGCGAGCGCGTGCAACTGAACCTGCTTGGTACCCATAACGTCGCCAATGCCTTGGCTGCCGCCGCTGCTGCTCACGCTTTGGGCGTGTCGCTGTTCGGCATCGCCACCGGCCTCGGCGCGGTGCAACCGGTCAAGGGGCGCACCGTCGCGCAACTGGCGAAAAACGGCATGCGCGTGATCGATGACACCTACAACGCAAACCCCACCTCGATGTGCGCGGCCGTTGATATACTCGCCGGCTTTTCCGGCCGCACCGTCCTGGTGCTCGGAGATATCGGCGAGTTGGGCGACTGGGCGGAGCAGGGGCACCGCGACGTGGGCGAGTACGCCCGAGGCAAGGTTTCCGCGCTTTACGCGGTCGGGCCGAACATGGTCCACGCGGTAAACGCTTTCGGTGAGCAGGCGCAGCACTTCGGCACACAGGCCGAGCTGATCCAGGCCCTCGCCGCCGAGCAGGACACAAACACCACCATTTTGATCAAGGGTTCGCGCAGCGCAGCGATGGAAAACATCGTTGCGGCTCTGTGCGGGTCCAGTCTGGAGAAACATTAATGCTGCTGCTGCTAGCGGAGTATCTGCAACAGTTCTACAAAGGCTTCGCGGTCTTCCAGTACCTGACCCTGCGCGGGATTCTCGGTGTGCTGACCGCGCTGGTCTTGTCGCTGTGCTATGGCCCGTGGATGATCCGTACTCTGCAGAACCGTCAGATCGGCCAATCGGTGCGTAACGACGGCCCGCAATCGCACCTGTCCAAATCCGGCACGCCGACCATGGGTGGCGCGCTGATTCTGTCTTCGATCGGCGTCAGCACCTTGCTCTGGGCTGACCTGAGCAACCGCTACGTCTGGGTGGTGCTGCTGGTGACCCTGCTGTTCGGCGCCATCGGCTGGGTCGACGATTACCGCAAAGTCATCGAGAAGAACTCCCGTGGCTTGCCGAGCCGCTGGAAGTATTTCTGGCAGTCGGTGTTCGGCCTCGGCGCAGCGATCTTCCTTTATATGACTGCCGCGACGCCGGTGGAAACCACGCTGATCCTGCCGATGCTCAAGGACTACAGCATTCCGCTGGGCGCCGGGTTCATCGTGCTGACCTACTTCGTGATTGTCGGTTCGAGCAACGCGGTCAACCTGACTGACGGCCTCGACGGCTTGGCGATCATGCCAACCGTGATGGTCGGCGGCGGCCTGGGGATTTTCTGCTACCTGTCGGGTAACGTGAAATTCGCCGAATACCTGCTGATTCCTTACGTGCCGGGCGCGGGCGAATTGATCGTGTTCTGCGGTGCGCTGATCGGTGCCGGCCTCGGTTTCCTCTGGTTCAACACTTATCCGGCGCAAGTGTTCATGGGCGACGTCGGTGCCCTGGCACTCGGCGCGGCCCTGGGCACCATCGCCGTGATCGTCCGCCAGGAAATCGTCCTGTTCATCATGGGCGGCGTGTTCGTGATGGAAACCCTGTCAGTGGTCATTCAGGTTGCCTCCTTTAAGCTGACCGGTCGCCGCGTGTTCCGCATGGCGCCGATTCACCACCACTTTGAACTCAAGGGCTGGCCCGAGCCGCGCGTGATCGTCCGTTTCTGGATCATCACCGTGATTCTCGTCCTGGTCGGCCTTGCCACCCTGAAGCTGAGGTAGAACGAGTGTCTCTGATCGCTTCTGACCACTTCCGCATCGTTGTCGGCCTCGGCAAGAGCGGCATGTCCCTGGTTCGCTTCCTGGCGAACCGGGGCACGTCGTTTGCCGTCGCCGACACGCGGGACAATCCACCGGAACTGGCCACGCTCAAGCGTGACTATCCGCACGTGGAAGTGCGTTGTGGCGAGCTGGACGTCGAATTCCTCTGCCGTGCCGACGAGCTCTACGTGAGCCCCGGCCTGGCGCTGGCGACCCCGGCCCTGCAAGCCGCCGCGGCCCGTGGCGTGAAAATGTCCGGCGACATCGAGCTGTTCGCGCGTAACGCGCGGGCGCCGATTGTCGCGATCACCGGTTCCAACGCAAAAAGCACCGTCACCACGCTGGTTGGCGAAATGGCGGCTGCGGCTGGCAAACGCGTCGCTGTTGGCGGCAACCTCGGCACCCCGGCGCTGGATCTGCTCAGCGATGACGTCGAGCTGTACGTGATGGAGCTGTCGAGTTTCCAGCTGGAAACCACCGACCAGCTCAACGCCGAAGTGGCCACCGTACTGAACATCAGCGAAGACCACATGGATCGCTACAGCGGTCTGCCGGCCTATCACCTGGCCAAGCACCGGATCTTCCGTGGCGCGAAGCAGTTTGTGGTCAACCGTCAGGACGCCCTCAGCCGTCCGTTGATCGGCGAAGGTCAGCCATGCTGGACCTTTGGCCTGAGCAAGCCGGATTTCAAGGCGTTCGGCATTCGCGAAGAAGATGGCGAGAAGTACCTGGCCTTCGAATTCCAGAACCTGATGCCGGTGCGTGATCTGAAGATTCGCGGCGCGCACAACCAGTCCAACGCGCTCGCCGCATTGGCCCTGGGTCACGCTGTGGGCCTGCCGTTCGACGCCATGCTCGCAGCGCTGCGCGCGTTTGCCGGTCTCGAGCATCGCTGCCAGTGGGTGCGCGATCTCGATGGCGTGGCTTATTACAACGATTCCAAAGCCACCAACGTTGGCGCTGCTCTGGCCGCCATCGAAGGCCTCGGTGCGGACATCGACGGCAAGGTCATTCTGATCGCCGGCGGTGACGGCAAAGGCGCCGAATTCAACGATCTGCGCGATCCCGTCGCGGCCAACTGCCGCGCCGTGATCCTGATGGGCCGCGACTCCGACAAGATCGGCGCAGCCATCGGCGATGCCGTGCCGCTGATCCGCGCGACCTCGCTGGTCGACGCCGTCGCGCAATGCCGCGCCGCTGCGCAACCGGGCGATGTGGTGCTGCTGTCGCCGGCCTGCGCCAGTTTCGACATGTTCAAGAATTACGAAGACCGTGGTCACCAGTTCGTCCGCGCTGTGGAGGAACTGGCATGAACCTGAGAAACATCATCAAGCCGTACCCGTCGCCGCTGATCACCGGGCGTGGCATCGACCTCGATTTCCCGATGCTCGCCGGTTGCCTGGCGCTGCTGGGGCTTGGCCTGATCATGATCGCCTCGGCGTCCACCGAAGTGGCGGCGGCGCAGTCGGGCAGTCCGCTGTATTACATGATTCGCCACCTTATCTATGTGGTGCTGGGCCTGGGCGCGTGCATCGTCACCATGATGATCCCGATCGCCACCTGGCAGCGCCTCGGCTGGATGATGCTGATCGGTGCGTTCGGCCTGCTGGTGATGGTGATCATCCCCGGCATCGGTCGCGAAGTGAACGGTTCGATGCGCTGGATCGGTTTCAGTTTCTTCAACGTGCAACCGTCGGAAATCGCCAAGGTGTTCGTGGTGATCTACCTCGCCGGTTATCTGGTGCGCCGACAGAAAGAAGTGCGCGAGAGCTGGATGGGCTTTTTCAAGCCGTTCATCGTCCTGCTGCCGATGGCCGGTCTGTTGCTGATGGAACCGGACTTCGGTGCCACCGTAGTCATGATGGGCGCGGCGGCGGCGATGCTGTTCCTTGGCGGGGTCGGGCTGTTCCGTTTCTCGCTGATGGTGGTGCTGGCGGTTGGCGCGGTGGTTCTGCTGATTCAGATGCAGCCCTATCGAATGGCGCGTTTGACCAACTTCGCCGACCCATGGGCCGACCAGTTCGGCGCCGGTTATCAGTTGTCGCAGGCCTTGATCGCGTTTGGTCGCGGCGAGTGGCTGGGCGTCGGCCTGGGCAACAGCGTGCAGAAACAGTTCTACCTGCCGGAAGCGCACACCGACTTCGTGTTCTCGGTACTCGCCGAAGAACTCGGTGCGGTCGGTTCGCTGTGCACCGTCGCGCTGTTCGTGTTCGTGTGTATTCGCGGCATGTACATCGGCCTGTGGGCGGAGAAGGCCAAGCAGTTTTTCGCCGCTTATGTGGCTTACGGCTTGTCGTTCCTGTGGATTGGTCAGTTCCTGATCAACATCGGCGTGAACGTCGGCCTGCTGCCAACCAAGGGGCTGACCTTGCCGTTTCTCAGTTATGGCGGCAGCTCGCTGGTGATCTGCTGTGCCTGTCTGGGCCTGTTGCTGCGCATCGAGTGGGAGAGTCGAACCCACCTGGGCAGCGAAGAGATGGAATTCCAGGAGAGCGACTTCGCCGAGGAGCCGACTCATGGGCGCTAACGTATTGATCATGGCCGGCGGTACCGGCGGCCACGTGTTTCCGGCGCTGGCCTGTGCCCGCGAGTTTCAGGCGCGCGGCTACACCGTGCACTGGCTCGGCACGCCACGCGGGATCGAAAACGAACTGGTTCCGGCGGCAGGGCTTGAACTGCACCGGATCAACGCCAGCGGTCTGCGCGGCAAGGGCAAGCTGTCTCTGCTCAAGGCGCCGCTGATGCTTTTGAAATCGGTGTGGCAGGCGCGGGCGATCATGCGCCGTCTGAAGCCGGTGTGCGTGGTTGGCTTCGGCGGTTATGTGACCGGCCCTGGTGGCCTTGCTGCGAAACTGGCTGGCGTGCCAGTGATCGTTCACGAGCAGAACGCGGTCGCCGGCACCGCCAATCGGTTGCTGGTGCCGTTCGCCGCCCGAGTGTGTGAAGCGTTCCCCGACACCTTTACTCTGTCGGACAGCCGCCGTACCACCGGTAATCCGGTGCGCAGCGAGCTGTTCCTCGACACATCGCGACCGGCGCTGGCCGGACGCAAAGCGCGTTTGCTGATCCTTGGCGGCAGCCTGGGCGCAGAACCGTTGAACAAATTGCTGCCTGAAGCCCTGGCCCAAGTCGCTGCCGATTTGCGCCCGGAAGTGTTTCATCAGGCCGGCAAAAATCACGATGAAGTGACTGCCGAGCGTTACCGCGCCGCGGGCGTGGAAGCGCAGGTGCAGCCGTTCATCAAAGACATGGCCCAAGCCTATGGCTGGGCTGACTTGGTGGTGTGCCGCGCCGGCGCGCTGACCATCAGTGAGCTGGCGGCCGCCGGTCTGCCCTCGATGCTGGTGCCTTTGCCCCATGCGATCGACGATCACCAGACCCGCAACGCCGATTATTTGGCCCGCGAAGGCGCTGCCTTCCTGATGCCGCAAAGAACGACTGGTTCCGCGGATCTTGCCGCGCGCCTGACAGAGGTCTTGATGCAACCGCAACGACTCGAAGCAATGGCCCAAGCGGCCCGCCGACTGGCCAAACCCGATGCCACCCGTAGCGTGGTCGATACCTGTCTGGAGGTGGCCCATGGTTGAGAATCAGAAAGCCATGCCACAACCGGAAATGCGCCGCATCCGTCGCATCCACTTCGTCGGCATCGGCGGCGTGGGCATGTGCGGTATCGCTGAGGTGTTGTTGAACCTGGGCTATCAAGTCTCCGGTTCCGACCTGAAAGCGTCGCCGGTGACCGAACGCCTGGAGTCGTTTGGCGCGCAGATTTTCATTGGTCACCGTGCCGAGAACGCCGCTACCGCCGATGTGCTGGTGGTGTCGAGCGCTGTGAACACGTCCAACCCGGAAGTGGCGACTGCCCTTGAGCGCCGCATTCCAGTGGTGCCGCGTGCCGAAATGCTCGCCGAACTGATGCGCTATCGCCACGGTATTGCCGTCGCCGGTACCCACGGCAAAACCACCACCACCAGCCTGATCGCTTCGGTGTTCGCCGCCGGTGGCCTGGACCCGACGTTCGTTATCGGTGGTCGCCTGAATGCAGCGGGCACCAATGCCCAGCTTGGCACCAGCCGTTACCTGATCGCCGAAGCCGACGAAAGTGATGCGAGCTTCCTGCATCTGCAGCCGCTGGTGGCCGTGGTCACCAACATTGACGCCGACCACATGGCGACCTACGACGGTGACTTCAACAAACTGAAGAAAACCTTCGTCGAATTCCTGCACAACCTGCCGTTCTACGGGCTGGCGGTGATGTGCCTGGACGATCCGGTGGTGCGTGAAATCCTGCCGCTGGTGAAACGTCCGACCGTGACCTATGGCTTCAGCGAAGATGCCGACGTGCGCGCAATCAATGTGCGCCAGCAAGGCATGCAGACGTTCTTCACCGTGCTGCGCCCGGATCGCGAGCCGCTGGACGTGTCGGTGAACATGCCCGGCAACCACAACGTGCTCAACTCGCTGGCGACCATCTGCATCGCCACCGACGAAGGCGTCAGCGATGAAGCCATCGTTCAGGGCCTGTCGGGCTTCCAGGGTGTTGGTCGGCGCTTCCAGGTCTACGGCGAACTGCCGGTGGACGGCGGCAACGTGATGCTGGTCGACGACTACGGTCACCACCCGACCGAAGTCGCTGCGGTGATCAAAGCCGTGCGCGGTGGCTGGCCGGAGCGTCGTCTGGTGATGGTCTACCAGCCGCACCGCTACAGCCGCACCCGTGATCTGTACGACGACTTCGTCAATGTACTGGCCGACGCCAACGTGCTGCTGCTGATGGAAGTCTATCCGGCCGGCGAAGAGCCGATCCCGGGCGCCGACAGCCGCAAGCTGTGCAACAGCATCCGCCAGCGCGGTCAGCTCGACCCGATCTACATCGAGCGTGGCGTTGACCTGGCACCGCTGGTCAAGCCGCTGCTGCGCGCCGGCGACATTCTGCTGTGCCAGGGCGCTGGTGATATCGGCGGTCTCGCGCCGAAGCTGTTGAAAAGTGAATTGTTCGCCGGCGCCGTGGCGGCGCCGGTCGAGGGGAAGTTGAAATGACTGCTGCCTACGCCAAGCTGTTCTCCACCATCGCGCCGAAAGACTTCGGCCGCGTCGCCGTGCTCTTCGGCGGCCTGAGCGCGGAGCGTGAGGTTTCGCTGAAATCCGGCAACGCGGTGCTTGAGGCGCTGCAAAGCGCTGGCGTTGACGCGTTCGGTATCGATGTAGGCGAAGACTTCCTGCAGCGTCTGCTCAGCGAAAAGATCGACCGTGCGTTCATCATTCTCCACGGTCGCGGCGGTGAAGACGGCAGCATGCAAGGCCTGCTCGAATGCGCGGGTATTCCGTACACCGGCAGCGGCATCCTCGCCTCGGCACTGGCGATGGACAAACTGCGCACCAAGCAGGTCTGGCACAGCCTCGGGATTCCGACGCCGCGTCACGCCGTGCTGTGCAGCGAAGCCGATTGTATTTCGGCGGCGACGGAACTGGGCTTGCCTTTGATCGTCAAACCGGCGCATGAAGGTTCAAGTATCGGGATGGCCAAAGTGAATTCTGCGTCCGAGTTGATCGACGCATGGAAAGCGGCCAGTACCTACGATTCGCAAGTGTTGGTTGAGCAATGGATTCAAGGTCCGGAGTTCACCATCGCCACCCTGCGTGACCAGGTGTTGCCTCCTATCGCCCTGGGTACACCGCACACATTTTACGACTACGACGCCAAGTACATCGCCAACGATACCCAGTACCGCATTCCGTGCGGCCTGGACGCGGCCAAGGAACAGGAACTCATGGAACTCACGGCCAAGGCCTGTGAGGCGCTGGGTATCGCCGGTTGGGGCAGGGCGGACGTGATGCAGGACGCCGACGGGCAGTTCTGGTTCCTCGAAGTCAATACCGCACCGGGCATGACCGATCACAGTCTTGTGCCGATGGCGGCGCGGGCTGCCGGTCTGGATTTCCAGCAACTGGTTCTGGCCATTCTGGCCGCCAGCGTCGAAGACGCAGGCGCAACAGAGGCGCGAGGTTAAGACCATGCAAGGCGCTCATCTCAGACATCAGCCACCCGCACCCGGCCGCAAGCCGGTGCCGCGGGGTGCCAGCCGAATGGTGGCGAAAGAGCCGATGTCCGCGCGCCTGCCGAAAGCCAATTTCAGCTTTCTGAAAAGCCTGTTCTGGCCGGTGCTGCTGGTGGCGCTGGGCTTTGGTACTTATGAAGGCGCGCAGCGTTTGCTGCCGTACGCTGACCGGCCGATCAGCAAGATCGCGGTGCAGGGCGACTTGAGCTACATCAGCCAGCAGGCGGTGCAGCAGCGGATCGCGCCGTTCGTGGCGTCGAGCTTCTTCACCATCGACCTCGCCGGTATGCGTACCGAGCTTGAGCAGATGCCCTGGATCGCCCACGCCGAAGTGCGGCGGGTATGGCCGGATCAGGTAGTGATCCGCCTCGAAGAGCAATTGCCGGTGGCGCGTTGGGGCGACGAGTCGTTGCTCAACAACCAGGGTCAGGCGTTTACGCCCAAGGAACTGGCGAACTACGAACACCTGCCACAGCTGTTCGGCCCACAACGGGCTCAGCAGCAGGTGATGCAGCAGTATCAGGTGCTGAGCCAGATGTTGCGCCCGCTGGGCTTTTCGATTGCACGCCTGGAATTGCGTGAACGCGGCAGCTGGTTCCTGACCACCGGTGCCGGCAGTTCCGGCCCCGGCATCGAGTTGCTGCTGGGACGCGGCAACCTGGTGGAAAAGATGCGCCGCTTCATCGCCATCTATGACAAGACGCTGAAAGAGCAGATTACGAACATTGCGCGCATCGATCTGCGCTACGCCAACGGCCTCGCTGTTGGCTGGCGGGAACCCGTAGCGCCGACGACAGCCCAACCCGCTGTTGCGAAGAATTAAGAAGAGGCAGGACCCATGGCAAACGTGCAAAGCGGCAAAATGATCGTCGGTCTCGATATCGGCACCTCCAAGGTGGTGGCGCTGGTCGGCGAGGTCGCGGACGACGGCCAGCTGGAAATCGTCGGGATCGGCACGCATCCGTCCCGCGGGCTGAAGAAGGGCGTGGTGGTCAACATCGAATCCACCGTGCAGTCGATCCAGCGCGCGATCGAAGAAGCCCAGCTCATGGCCGGCTGCCGCATTCACTCGGCTTTTGTCGGCGTGGCCGGCAATCATATCCGCAGCCTGAATTCCCACGGCATCGTCGCGATCCGTGATCGCGAAGTCAGCTCGGCGGACCTTGAGCGTGTACTCGACGCCGCCCAAGCCGTGGCGATCCCGGCTGACCAGCGCGTGCTGCACACCCTGCCGCAGGATTACGTGATCGATAACCAGGAAGGCGTGCGTGAGCCACTGGGCATGTCCGGCGTGCGTCTGGAAGCCAAGGTTCACGTGGTCACCTGCGCCGTCAACGCTGCACAGAACATTGAAAAATGCGTTCGTCGCTGCGGTCTGGAAATCGACGACATCATCCTCGAGCAACTGGCCTCGGCCTACTCGGTGCTGACCGACGACGAGAAAGAGCTGGGCGTGTGCCTGGTCGACATCGGTGGTGGCACTACCGACATCGCGATCTTCACCGAAGGCGCGATCCGTCACACCGCGGTGATCCCGATTGCCGGTGATCAAGTGACCAACGACATCGCCATGGCGTTGCGCACTCCGACTCAGTACGCCGAAGAGATCAAGATCCGTTACGCCTGCGCCCTGGCCAAACTGGCCGGTGCCGGTGAAACCATCAAGGTGCCGAGCGTTGGCGACCGTCCACCGCGTGAGCTGTCGCGTCAGGCCCTGGCCGAAGTGGTCGAGCCGCGTTACGACGAACTGTTCACCCTGATCCAGGCCGAGCTGCGTCGCAGCGGCTACGAAGACCTGATCCCGGCGGGCATCGTGCTCACCGGTGGTACGTCGAAAATGGAAGGCGCCACTGAACTGGCCGAAGAAATCTTCCACATGCCGGTGCGCCTCGGTGTGCCGCATGGCGTGAAAGGTCTGGATGACGTGGTACGCAACCCGATTTATTCCACTGGCGTTGGTTTGTTGATGTACGGCCTGCAGAAGCAGTCCGATGGAGTTTCGTTCTCCGGCATCGGCAGCCGCGACAGCTACAGCAGCGAAGAGCCTCAGGCGCCGCTGCTGGACCGACTGAAAAAGTGGGTTCAGGGCAATTTTTAAAAAAGCAGCCTGGAGCGACAAGCTTCAAGCGGCAAGCAACTGCAGTAGATACACCGCTACAAACAGCAGTAGGCGAAAAAACTAGAGAATGTAAGGAGAGGGAAAATGTTCGAACTCGTAGACAACATCCCCGCAAGCCCGGTAATCAAAGTTATCGGTGTCGGCGGTGGCGGCGGCAACGCTGTCAATCACATGGTCAAGAGCAACATCGAAGGCGTTGAGTTCATCTGCGCCAACACCGATGCTCAAGCGCTGAAAAACATCGGCGCGCGGACCATCCTGCAACTGGGCACTGGCGTGACCAAAGGCCTGGGTGCCGGCGCCAATCCGGAGGTCGGCCGTCAAGCCGCTCTGGAAGACCGCGAGCGCATCGCTGAAGTGCTGGCCGGCACCAACATGGTGTTCATCACCACCGGCATGGGCGGCGGTACCGGTACCGGTGCAGCGCCGATCATTGCCGAAGTGGCCAAGGAAATGGGCATCCTGACCGTTGCGGTCGTGACCCGTCCGTTCCCGTTCGAAGGCCGCAAGCGTATGCAGATCGCCGACGAAGGCATCCGCATGCTTTCCGAAAGCGTCGACTCGCTGATCACCATTCCGAACGAAAAACTGCTGACCATCCTCGGCAAAGACGCAAGCCTCTTGTCGGCTTTCGCCAAGGCTGACGATGTACTGGCCGGTGCCGTTCGCGGTATCTCCGACATCATCAAGCGTCCGGGCATGATCAACGTCGACTTCGCCGACGTGCGTACCGTGATGAGCGAAATGGGCATGGCGATGATGGGCACTGGCTGCGCCAGCGGTCCGAACCGTGCACGTGAAGCCACCGAAGCGGCAATCCGCAACCCGCTGCTGGAAGACGTCAACCTGCAAGGCGCGCGCGGCATTCTGGTGAACATCACCGCCGGTCCTGACCTGTCCCTGGGTGAGTACTCCGACGTTGGTTCGATCATCGAAGCCTTTGCTTCCGAGCACGCGATGGTCAAGGTCGGTACCGTTATCGATCCGGACATGCGCGACGAGCTGCACGTAACCGTGGTTGCCACCGGTCTGGGCGCGAAAATCGAGAAGCCTGTGAAGGTTATCGACAACACCGTTCACACCTCGATGGCTTCGGCGCAGGTGCAACAACCGGCTCCGGCACGTCAGGAGCAGCCTGCAGTGAACTACCGTGATCTGGACCGTCCGACCGTCATGCGCAACCAGGCTCAGGCCGGTGCTGCGGCTGCCGCGAAGATGAATCCGCAGGATGACCTGGACTACCTGGACATTCCGGCATTCCTGCGTCGTCAGGCCGATTGATGGAATGTATCAGGGCTATGAAGGTGATTGGTGTTCAGCAAAGGCATGGTCTGCTATCATCGCCAGCCTTTGTTGATACCAGTTCGCAATTTGCGCTGAAGCGGCCCAAGCCATGATTAAACAACGCACACTGAAAAATATTATCCGTGCCACAGGTGTAGGCCTGCACTCCGGTGAGAAGGTCTATCTGACCCTCAAGCCTGCGCCTGTCGACACTGGCATTGTGTTTTGTCGCGCTGACCTCGACCCTGTGGTGCAGATTCCTGCCCGCGCGGAAAACGTCGGTGAAACCACTATGTCGACGACGCTGATCAATGGCGACGTCAAAGTGGACACGGTAGAGCACTTGCTCTCGGCCATGGCTGGCCTGGGCATCGATAACGCCTACGTCGAGCTCTCCGCGTCCGAAGTCCCGATCATGGATGGCAGCGCTGGACCCTTCGTATTCCTGATTCAATCGGCAGGCCTGGAAGAACAGGACGCCGCCAAGAAATTCATCCGAATCCTGCGTGAAGTGACAGTGGAAGACGGCGACAAGCGCGCCACTTTCGTCCCTTTCGAAGGCTTCAAGGTGAGCTTCGAGATCGATTTCGATCACCCGGTATTCCGGGACCGCACCCAGAGTGCAAGCGTGGATTTTTCCAGCACTTCGTTCGTAAAAGAAGTCAGCCGCGCCCGTACCTTTGGTTTCATGAGTGACATCGAGTACCTGCGCAAGCACAACCTCGCACTCGGCGGCAGCGTGGAAAACGCGATCGTGGTCGACGCTGATGGCGTGTTGAACGAAGACGGTCTTCGTTATGAAGACGAATTCGTCAAACACAAGATCCTCGATGCGATTGGCGACCTGTACCTGCTGGGCAACAGCCTGATTGGTGAGTTCAAAGGCTTCAAGTCCGGTCATGCACTGAACAACCAGCTGCTGCGCAAATTGATTGAGCAGACAGATGCGTGGGAAGTGGTGACGTTCGAAGACGCCAGCACCGCACCAATCTCTTACATGCGCCCTGTTGCGGCCGTGTAAGTAAAAAACCTCTCTAGTTTTTTGAAGGCCATCCTCGGATGGCCTTTTTTATGCCTGTGATTTTTGCTTTGTCTCTATCGGCCTCATCGCTGGCAAGCCAGCTCCCACAGGTTTACGGGTGAGACAAAAATTTGCAGCGCACCTCAAATCCTTGTGGGAGCTGGCTTGCCAGCGATGGGGCCATTACCTCCATTGCAAGACTTCAGGTTGATACCACCACCCGATTACGCCCGCCTTCCTTGGCCTGATACAGCGCCTTGTCCGCCGCGAACAACAGCTGCTCCAGCGTCATCTCCCTCGCCGATGTCCACGTGGCAATGCCGATACTCACGGTCATCGCCCGCTCAGCGCCTTCGACCCAGGGCAAGTTTTCCACAGCCTGGCGAATCTGCTCGGCGATCTGCTGCGCTCCTGCGCTGTCGGTCTCGGCGAGGATCACCGAAAACTCTTCACCGCCATACCGCGCGACCAGATCCGCCGGACGCCGCACGTTCGCGGTGATTATCTTGGCCAGTTCACGCAAGACCTGATCCCCAGCCTGATGGCCATGCCGGTCATTGAAGGCTTTGAAGTGGTCAGCATCGATCATCATCACCGACAGCGGCTGGCCCGAGCGCTGGGCGCGGAACCATTCGTGGCGCAGGGTCTGATCGAGCATGCGCCGGTTGGCCACACCGGTCAGATCATCGGTGGCAGCCAGTTGCGCCAGTTCGCGTTCGGCGCGATGGCGCAAACGCAGTTCCCGGGCGAGCAGCCAGGTCAGCCACAACAGCCCCAGGCACAACACGCCGGTGGCGCCGCTGATCAGGATCGCCGTGCGCCGCCAGGTGCCAAACACCTCCTCGCTGGACAGCGCCACCATCACCGTCAACGGCAGGTTGCCCACCCGCGAATAGGTGTAGAGCCGGCGCTGGTCATCCATGCTCGAGGTACTGGTGAAACTGCCGCTGCCATCGCGGTCATTGAGAATGCGCACGACGTTGGGCCGATTGCCGAAGCTCTTGCCCACTGAATCGCTTTGCAGGTACGGCTTCTGCGCGAGCAGCACGCCGTCGCTGTTGATGATGTTCAACGTGCTGTCGGTGCCGATGTCGAGGCTTTTGAACAGGTCGTCGAAGTAGTCGAGTTTCAACGAAGCGACGGCAACGCCGAGGAATTCACCGGTCTGCGAGGAGATGCGCCGGCTGAAGCTGATGCGCCACTGATCGGCCTCTTCACAATCGCAGCGAGTCTTGAACGGTCGGCTGATGAACATGCCGATATCGCGGTTGAAGGCGTGGGCGAGAAAATAATCGCGGTCGGCGAAATTGCCCGGTTTCGGTTCAATGCGCGAGGAGTCGGCGATCACCTCGCCATGCTTGTCGAGCAGGAGAATGTCGCCCTTGAAGCGCGCCGTGGTCGAGCGATCGAACAGCGCCAGATGGCGGATCTGCGGCGAGACATTCTGCAGGTCGTCACGCTGGGCGGCGGCGATCAGGCCTTGCAGTGTCAGGTCGTAAAGCTCGACGGTGCGCAGCACGTCGGCGTCGATCAATTGCGCAATCGTGGTGGCGCGACGGGTGGCGGTCTCCTGCGCACTGGCGTACTCGCGGATCAGCAGGAAGGTGACGATGCACACCATCGCAATCACGGTCAGCAGACTGCCGAGGATCAGCAGACGCTCGGGGCGCCCGGTCTGGCCTGTGATGGAGGGCGTGCGGCTGGCGATCATGATGGGGAGCCGGTTGGAGTGGTTTCATAAGCTTAGTTGGGCTGACGCCGGACGAACCTGTGGGAGCGAGCCCGCTCGCGAAAGCGGTGTGTCATTCAACACAGATGTTGACTGACAATCAGCTTTCGCGAGCAGGCTCGCTCCCACAGGGTAGATCACAGGATCTGAAAAACGCAGCGCCGATCTTAGAAGACGTCGACCGGGTAGTCGATGATCACGCGGTATTCATCTGTATCCGAATCAATCGCGCCGTAGCCGTTGCCGCCACGGTTGGTCGCCCATTGCAGGCGCACCGCCAGGTTCTTGGCCTGGCCGCTTTGCACGACGTACTGCAAATCGATGTCGCGTTCCCAATGCTTGGCGTTGCGGCCATCGGCGCTGTACCAGCTCGAATAGCCTGCGCTGTTAGGGTCGGCTTTGGTCAGGTCCACCGTGCCGCGTGAATAGGACAGCGCCGAAGTCAGGCCGGGGATGCCGACACCGGTGAAGTCGTAAGCGTATTTCAGCTTCCACGAGCGTTCGTTCGGGCCGTTGAAGTCCGAGTATTGCTGAGAGTTGTCCAGATAAATGCTGTCGCCCTGGCTGATGTAGTCGAACGGCGTATTGCCGTTGACCCGCTGGTACGCGGCGGTAACGCTGTGGCTGCCAATGCCGACGGTGAGATGCACGCTGTAAGCGTTGTTGTCGATGTCGCCGAGCAGCGCCTCGCCGGTGTCTTGCGTGTGATAGAAGTGCACGCCCGGGTTGAGGCTGACCAGATCGTTCAGTTGCCAGGTGTAGTCGAGGTCATAGTAGTACTGGTTCCAGATGTCTTTCAGCTCAGAGGCATAAAGGCTGCTGGTCAGGCCTTCAACACCGCTCCAGGCCACACCGGCCCAGTTCAGGTGTTGGCTGTCATCACCATCGGCCAGCGTGCCGTAGGACGTGCCGATTCGCGTGTGGCCACTTTGGTTATACGGCTTGGTGAAGCTGGCCTGGCCACCTTCGATCAGCCAGCCGTCGAAGCTGTGGTTGCTCAGGCTGATGCCACGAAAGGTCTGCGGCAGCATGCGCGTGTCGCCGCCGGCAATCACCGGGTTGGTGAGAAACAGATTACCGGCCTTCAGCTCGGTATCGAAGGCGCGCAGCTTCAACGTGCCACCCGCAGTGGAGAAGGAGCCCGGCGCTTTGCCGCTGCCATCGCTGATCGGCAGGATGCTCGAACCGTCGGTACCGCCACCACCGTCGAGTTTCAGGCCGAGCATGGCGTGAGCATCGACGCCGAAGCCGACCGTGCCTTCTGTATAGCCAGACTGGAACACTCCGAGAAAACCCTGGCCCCACTCGATATTGTCGTCCGCTTTCTGCAGGCGGTTGCGATTCATGTAGTAGTTGCGGGCGTTGAGATTGAGGCTCGAGCCTGCGACGAAGCCCTGTTGGGCTGACTCATCGGCGTGGACGGCGGGGGCAATACTTGCGGCAATTGCAATGAACAGCGGGGTGAGGCGGGCAGGGTAAAACACGTGCGGTGGAGCTCCTTGGGTCAGCGGGCCGCTCTGTTTCTTGAGCGACTTTGATGTTTCTTGTTGTTACAGACGCACCAGACAGCTTTCAGACCACAACGAAAAAAGGCCGCTGAACGGCAGCGGCCTGGAGTGACGACGGTTGAACGGGAAGAGCCAAACAACCGCGTCGAGGGAAACCTTTCGCGGTGCGACTCAGCTGTCTTTCTCGAGCGCTTGAGTCTGGGAATTAGCGGCCTGCGGGGACTGCGTCGCGTCTTGCGCCTTGGCCATCACCTCGGCCTGATGCTGATCGAATGCCTGCGCGCGGGCGACTTTTTGCGCAACGAACGTTTGCGATTCTTCAGCCATCGCCATCGGCGACAGGATCAATGAGGACAAAACGAACGCGCTGGCAATACCCATACTGTTGGACATCTTGAAAACCTTCTCGCTTGGCGAGTGCTGTTTGGTGCGGGCAAAGATAAGGTTGCCGAAGGTTGGGAAACAGCATGATTTTCATAAATGACTGTTACAGCTAAAGCAAAGATCGGCACGGGTAACAACCCGGTCTGTGCGTGATGGTGGCCTGTGGCGAGGGGATTTATCCCCGTTGGGCTGCGAAGCGGCCCCAAGAATTCCAGCCTCAAAGATTCTTAGAGCTTGTGCACAGGATTTTGCGACTGCTGCGCAGCCGAGCGGGGATAAATCCCCTCGCCACAGGGCTTGGCGCAGCATTCAGACCGGAAGGTGAATGCCGAAGGTGTTCATGCCCCGATCACTACGCACAAACACATCCCCGCCATGCATCAGCGCAATCGCCTTGACGATCGCCAGCCCCAACCCATGGTTATTGCCACTGTTGCGCCGAGACGCATCGACCCGATAAAAGCGCTCGAACAACCTCGGCAGATGCTCGCTGGCAATTGGCGATCCGGGGTTGGCCACACCGATGCTCACCTGATGTTCTTCAACTTCGATGCGCACTTCGATCACTTGACCCGGTTCGGTGTGCTGCACCGCGTTGCTGAGCAAATTGATCAGCGCCCGGCGCAGATGCGCGACCTCGATCTGCACCTGCGCATCGCCGCTGACCTGCACTTCAACCTGCGCGTCTTCAAGGATGAAATCCAGATAGTCCAGCGTCGTCGCCACTTCGTCAGCCAGCGACGTCGAGGTCAGTTTGGTCGCCTTGTTGCCCTGATCGGCGCTGGCCAGAAACAGCATGTCGTTGATGATCGAGCGCAGCCGTTCCAGCTCTTCGAGATTGGATTGCAGCACTTCGAAATAGTGTTCGGCGGAGCGCCCGCGAGTCAGCGCGACCTGGGTCTGGCCGATCAGGTTGGTCAGCGGCGAGCGCAGTTCATGGGCGACGTCGGCGTTGAACGATTCCAGCCGCGAATAGGCCAGTTCGACCCGTTCCAGGGTCGAGTTGAACGACTCGACAAACTGTTCCAGTTCCGGCGGCAGCGGCGACAGGCGCAAGCGTCCGGCGCGCAGCGGTGGTGCCAGTCGCTGGGCTTCCTGCGACAGTTTGATCAACGGCTTCAGACCGATTCTTGCGACCCAATAGCCCAATGCCGAGGCCAGCAGCACGCCGAGAATCGCCAGACTGATCAGGGCGATGAGCAAGTGATGCTGGGTCTGATGCAGCGTCTCGGTGTCGATGCCGATCATGAAACGCAGCGGCGGGCGCTGATCCTTGGCGGGGAACTGACTGACCAGTACTTTCAGCGGGTAGGGTTGATCGGGCAGTTGCAGATCGTGCATGCCCAACGGGCCATTGATGGCGGCGCGAATCTGCGGGGTGAGGTTGCCGTATTCGTAACGCGGATCGCCGCTGCTGATCCAGAAGCTGATGCGCTTGTCTTCCTCGCCGAGCAGCTTGAGCTTGTTGTTGATCTTCACCCAATGCTCCGGCGTGCCGTAACGGCCGACGGTGGATTCGAGCACGCTGTAACGCGCATCCAGCTCGGCTTCGGGCAACAATCCCAGGCCCTTGTCGACCTGCTGATACAGCGCGCCGCCAATTAGCAGAAACACCAATAGCGCCACCAGCGTGAACATGCCGCTGAGGCGCAGGGCAATCGAGTTACTGGACACCACGGCTCTCCAGCACATAACCCATGCCGCGAATGGTGTGCAGCAGTTTTTCGTTGAATGGCCCGTCGAGCTTGGCGCGCAGGCGTTTGATCGCGACTTCGACGACGTTGGCGTCACTGTCGAAATTGATGTCCCAGACCATCTCGGCGATGGCGGTTTTCGAGAGAATTTCGCCCTGACGCCGGGCGAGGACGCTGAGCAGGGAAAACTCCTTCGCGGTCAGGTCCAGGCGTGTGCCGGCGCGGGTGGCCTTGCGGCTGATCAGATCGATCCACAGGTCGGCGATGGTCACCTGCACCGGTTCGTGGCCGCCGCTGCGGCGGGTCAGCGCTTGCAGACGGGCGACCAGTTCGAGGAAGGAAAACGGTTTGCCGAGGTAGTCATCGGCGCCGTCGCGCAGGCCTCTGATGCGGTCTTCGACGCGCTCGCGGGCGGTGAGCATGATCACCGGGGTCTGCTTGCGCGCACGTAATGCGCGCAGTACGCCGAAGCCATCGAGCCCCGGCAGCATGACGTCGAGGACGATCACCGCGTAGTCGCATTCCAGCGCCAGATGCAGACCTTCGACGCCGTCGCGGGCAAGGTCGACGGTGTAGCCCTGTTCGGTCAGGCCGCGGTGCAGATAATCCGCGGTTTTTTCTTCGTCTTCGATAATCAGAACGCGCATGACCGCCTCAGTCTGTGGTCGCCAGTGCCGTTGCGGGCGTTGGGGCTGGTGGGTGTGAGTGCCGGTGAAACAGCCGCTCGAGCCATAAGTATATGACCGGCGTGGTGAACAGCGTCAGCATCTGGCTGACCAGCAAACCGCCGACCACGGCAATGCCCAACGGCTGGCGCAGTTCGGCGCCGGTGCCGTAGCCGAGCATCAGCGGCAATGCGCCGAGCAGGGCGGCGAGGGTGGTCATGATGATCGGCCGGAACCGGGTGATGCACGCCTCGAAAATCGCTTCTTGCGGCGGCAGTCCGCGCTGGCGCTGCGCCTCAAGGGCGAAGTCGATCATCAGGATGCCGTTCTTCTTGACGATACCGATCAGCAGCACCAGCCCGATCAACGCCATGATCGAAAAGTCCTGGCCGCAGATCCACAGCATGATCACCGCGCCGAGGCCTGCTGCCGGCAGGGTCGAAATGATCGTCAGCGGATGCACGAAGCTTTCATAAAGCACGCCGAGAATGATGTACACCGCCACCAGCGCCGCCAGAATCAGCCACGGCTGGCTGGCCAGCGAACTCTGGAACGCCTGCGCCGCTCCCTGGAAATTGCCGCTGATCGCGGTGGGCATGCCGATCTCGGCCTTGGCTTGATTGAGCAGAATCACCGCATCGCCCAGCGCCACGCCGGGGGCGAGATTGAACGACAGATTCGCCGCCGGGAACATGCCGTCATGGGCAATCGACAGCGGGCCGATGGTTGGCGCGTCAAATCGGGCCAGGGCCGACAGCGGCACCATCTCGCCACTGAGCGGTGAGCGCAGGTAGAAATAGTTGAGGCTCTCGGCCTTGCCACGCTGTTTGGTGTCCAGCTCGAGAATCACGTTGTACTGGTTGACCTGGGTCTGGAATTCATTGATCTGCCGTTGGCCGAATGCATCGTACAGCGCCTCGTCGACATCGCTGGCGGTCAGGCCGAAACGCGCGGCGGCGCTGCGGTCGATGCTGATGTGGGTGATGCTGCCGCCCAGTTGCAGATCGTTGGAAATGTCGCGGAACGCCGGATTGCTGCGCAGTTTTTCGGTCAGGCGCTGGGTCCAGGTGGCGAGGGTCGCGCCGTCGTTGCTCTTGAGTACGTATTGGTACTGCGCACGGCTCGGGCCGGAGCTGAGGTTGATGTCCTGCCCGGCGCGCAAATACAGGACGATGCCGGGGACTTTCATCAGTTGCGGACGGATGCGGTCGATGAACTGGCTGGCGCTGACATCGCGATCGCCACGTTTTTTCAGAGCAATCCAGAAGCGCCCGTTGGCGATGGTCTGGTTGCTGCCGGACACCCCGACCGAGTGCGAGAACGCCTGCACCGCCGGATCGGCCGCGACGATTTCGGCCATCGCCAAGTGTTTTTTCACCATGTCGCCGTAGGAAATGTCCGCAGCGGCTTCGGTGGTGCCGAGGACGAAACCGGTGTCCTGTACCGGGAAGAAACCCTTGGGAATGAAAATGTACCCGGCGACCGCCAACGCCAGCGAAAGCCCGAACACGCCGATCATCAGTTTCTGATGGTCGAGGGCGCGGCGCAGGCCCTTTTCGTACCAGCCGAGCAAGCGCTCACTGAAACCGGGTTTGGCGTTGGCGTGATGTACCGGCTTACGCATGAACAGCGCGGCAAGGGTTGGCGCCAGCGTCAGCGACACCACCACGGAAATCATGATCGTGGACGTCGCGGTCAGGGCGAATTCCTTGAATAGTCGCCCGACCACGCCGCCCATGAACAGCAACGGAATGAATGCCGCCACCAGCGAGAAGCTGATCGAAACGACGGTGAAGCCAATCTCGCCGGCCCCCTTGATCGCCGCCTCGCGCATGTCATCGCCGGCCTCGAGATGGCGATGGATGTTCTCCACCACTACGATCGCATCGTCCACGACGAAGCCGACCGCGACAACGATCGCCACCAGCGTCAGGTTGTTCAGGCTGAAGCCGAGGATGTACATGAGGGCGAAACTGGCGATCAGCGAGACGCCGAGCACCGCCGAGACAATCAGCGTCGCCGACAACTGGCGCAGGAACAGCGCCATCACCGCGACCACCAGCAAGATCGCGATGAGCAAGGTGATTTCGACTTCATGCAGTGAGGCGCGGATGGTCTGGGTGCGGTCGATCAGGGTTTTCACCTGTACCGAGGCCGGCAGCATCGCTTCGAGACCAGGCAGAGAGGCTTGAATGCGGTCGACGGTTTCAACGATATTGGCGCCGGGCTGGCGCGAGATCACCAGATTCACCCCCGGACGATCACCGGCCCAGGCCTGCACGTAGGCATCTTCCGCACCGTTGACGACTTTGGCGACATCGCGCAGGTGAACCGGGGCGCCATCCTTGTAGGAAACGATGAGCTGGCTGTAGTCCTCGGGGTGGAACAACTGGTCGTTGGTCGACAGCGTGGAGATGCTCGATTCGCCGTACAGCGCACCTTTGGCCAGATTGAGGCTGGTTTGCTGGATCGCCAGCCGAATGTCGGCCAGCGTCAGGCCAATCGCCGCGAGTTTGTCAGCCGAGGCCTGCACGCGAATCGCCGGACGTTGCTGACCGGTGATGTTGATCTGGCCGACGCCGTCGATCTGGCTGATCTGCCGGGCCAGCAGGGTTTCAACCAGGTCGCTGAGTTCGGTGCCGGGCATCTGCGTCGAGCTGACGCTGAGGATCAGCACGGGGCTGTCGGCCGGGTTGACCTTCTTCCACGTTGGCAGCGTCGGCATGTCCTTTGGCAACTTGCCGGCGGCGGTGTTGATCGCCGCCTGCACTTCCTGAGCGGCGGTGTCGATGCTTTTGTCGAGGGTGAACTGCAAGGTCAGCAGGGTTGAGCCCAATGCACTGCTCGAGGTCATCTGGGTCATGCCGGGGATGGCGCTGAATTGCACTTCCAGCGGCGTGGCCACCGAGGACGCCATGGTGTCGGGACTGGCCCCGGGTAACTGCGCGGAGACTTGAATCGTAGGAAATTCCGCTTCCGGCAGTGGCGCAATCGGCAAGCGCGGGAAGGCAATTGCGCCGACCAGTACCAGCGCGATGGTCAGCAAGATTGTCGCTACCGGGTGGTCGATGCACCAGGTCGAAATGCCCTTGTGCGAGCTCATGGCTTGGGCTCCGCCTGCACCACTTGCGGCGGTTCGCTCATGATTTGCACGCTTGAGCCCGGTTTGAGCCGCGACTGGCCGTCGGTCACCAGCACGTCACCGGCGTTGACGCCTTTGATGATGTCCTGACCGCTGCCTTGATAAACCATCTGCACCGGTACCGCCTCGACCTTGTCGTCCTGCACGCGGTAAACGAAGTGTTGTTCGAGGCCGCGTTGTACGACGGTCGGCGGGACCACCAGCGCATCTTTATCCACAGCCGTCTGAATTTTTACCGTCACCAGCAAACCCGGCCAGAGCTTCTGGCTGGCATTGGCGAATTCGGCCTTGGCGCGGATGGTGCCGGTGTTGGCGTTGATCTGATTGTCGATCAGGGTCAACTGACCTTCGCCGAGCAGATTGCCGGTTTCGCCATCAGTATCGGCTCCGATGTAGGCCTTGACCGGGGCGCGTTGCGGATCGCTGATCAGACTCTGCAGGGTCGGCAGCATCTGCTGCGGCAGCGAGAACTCGACGGCGATCGGGTCGATCTGCGTAACTGTAAACAGGCCCTGGGTGTCGGTCATGCGCAGGAAGTTGCCTTCATCGACCGTACGAATACCGACGCGCCCGGTGACCGGGGAGCGAATCTGCGTGTAGGACAGTTGCACCTGCGCGGCATCGATCGAGGCCTGATTGCCTTGCGCCGTGGCTTTGAGCTGATTGACCAGCGCCTGCTGCTGGTCGAAGGTCTGCTTCGACACGCCGTCGTCGACGCTGAGCAATTTGTAGCGCTTGAGATTGACCAGCGCGACCTGCAACTGCGCCTGACTCTCGCCCAACTGCGCCCTGGCCTGGTCAAGGCTCGCGCGGATCGAGCGGTCGTCGATGGTGGCGAGCAGGTCGCCTGCTTTGACCAGTTGGCCTTCCTTGACCAGGATCTTCGTCAGGATCCCGTCGATCTGCGGGCGCACCACTACGCTGTGGAGCGAGAGTACGGAGCCGATGCCGCTGGTATAGCGCGGCACGTCTTTGGCGCTGACCGTTACGACGCGTACCGGGATGGCGGTCGGACTGGCCAGTTTGGCCGGCGCTGGTTTGAGCGCGAACCACAGGCCGGCGGCTGCCAGCAGAATCAGGAGAGTGGCCAGCAGGATTTTGTTTTTCTGGATGGACATGCGCGGCGCCGAAGTCTGGAGTTTGGGCAGATTGTCCAGTTATAAACCGGTCAGGCGGTCGGCAGGGTGACGGCTGGCTGTCAGGATTGTCAGTTTCCGACGTTAATTGCACTGGCTGCGATTGCCGTTGAGTTGATAAGTCCCTAAAAGGGACCTATCGTTCCCTTTTTGAGACTCTTTGGCGGGCCAAGTGGAAAACTTTTCTTTAAGCGAAGCCCTGTTCACCGCCACCCAGCAAAAAGTGTTGGGATTGTTGTTCGGCAAGCCTGACCAGACGTTCTACGCCAACGAAATTGTGCGCTGGGCACAGGTTGGCAAAGGCGGCCTGATGCGTGAACTTGATCGATTGCAAAGAGCGGGGATCCTCAGTATGACTCGAGTGGGTAACCAGACCCATTACCAGGCCAACCCCGCATGTCCTATCTACGCGGAGCTTCTGGGCATCACGCGCAAGACATTCGGTGTTGCCGAGCCTCTTCGTCAGGCATTAGAACCGTTTGCCGAACAGATCACGTGGGCGTTCGTGTATGGCTCCATCGCCAAAAACTCGGCGAACACACTCAGTGACATAGATCTCATGCTGATTGGCGAAGGCCTGCACTACAGTGAGTTGATGGAGCGACTCATGCCGTTGGAGGAGCAATTGGGGCGTCCCATAAACCCGACGCTGTACACCCCGCAAGACTGGGCCAGTAAGCTGGCGGCACAGAACAGTTTTGTCATGCGAGTGATGCAGCAGGAAAAAATCGATCTGTCGTGGGCAAACCCTTTGGAGTCCAAGGATGGGCAGCAACGAGAGTCTGGAGAATCTTCTACGTAGCGGTGTACTGAAAGCGGAGCCACCTGACCGCAAGGAGTGTGAAGGTCTGATGCGCTCGGCTTTGGACAGCTCAAGGATGCGCACACTTGCACACTGTCGTTTTCCAGCCGGTTCGATTTGGCCTACAACGCCGCTCACGCGCTGGCGCTGACAGCTCTTCGCCTGAGTGGCTATCGATCGGACAAGCGCTATCTGGTATTCCAGTGCCTGATCCATACCACTCAAAGCAGCAAGGTTCAGGTGCGATTGTTTGCGCTGTGCCATGAGCGGCGCAATCTCGCCGAATACGAAGGCTATATGGATGAAGATGACGCGCTTCTTGAGCAGTTGCTGGAGAGCACCTCGCAATTGTTGAGTGACGTTCAACACCGCATGAACTGAAATATCATCACGCAGTGACAGTGCCTGGCAGCCGTTCAGCGCATCCCGCAAATCTTCAGATGCCGAGCCAGAGCGCACAGGTATACTGCGCGCCTTTGCGGCTCACTGATCGGGCCGACTTTTTGTTCCCGGAGCTTTTATGACTTCCCCGACCCAACCGCCGGTAGACGACGCTGTGAGCGACGTCCCGGCTGAAGTGGCTGACACCAGCGAAACCAAGGCCGAGATCCCGGCGTTCAAGTTCCCGTTCAAACCGGGCGAGCTGGCTTCGGCGAAAGGCTCGAATCAGCCGTGGTACAAGAATGGCGCGAAGAATGGCCACACCAAAACCCCGGGCATGGCGCCGCCGGGCACGCGTCGGTCGATGGGCAAGCGCTGACATCGGAAAAGTGATGGTGCTTGTGCTGGCCTCTTCGCGAGCAGGCTCGCTCCCCCATTGGATGTGTGTAGAACCCAAACCTGTGGGAGCGAGCCCGCTCGCGAAAGCGACATCCGCTACAGCACAAATATCAGATCAAGCCGCGCGCAATGAAATGAACGCATATGTCTGCGCCGGTTCCGTCACCACCTGCCCCCCGGCTGCCAGCACTTGCCCGGCGACATCATCGCCGGACAAATGAAACAGCCATTCACTGGTTCGCGCCGCCAGCGGTTGCGCGCTCACCTGGTCGATCACCGCTGCAAACGCATCCATGTTCGGCAAGTACGCTGTAAACCCGTCGCCCTTGAGCGCCGTGGTGCGTATCCCCAGCGTTGCGCAGATCACATCCTTGAGTCTGATGTCATCCCGATCCGCCTGACGCGAGCGCTGGATCAGCTCAACGAGTTCCCGATCAACCAACTCGCCGCCCACAATCAGCTCCGGCCCCTGTTCCCAGGACTCCGGCGGGCAATCCTTGGCGGCCGGATTGAGCGGGATATGCGGGTTGATCTCCGCCGGATAAATCCGGCACACCAGCGGGCGCCGCTCATAGATCCGGCAGCGCTGATCCTCGTCAAGATTCCGGCAGGGGCCGACGTTGTACGCGGCAAAGGTGATCGCCACATGAGCATCGGCAGTGCCACTGCGGACTACCGCGGAACGGCGCTCGGCATGTTCGCGCTGCTGCGCCGGCAGGCCCAGACCATTGCCGAGAAAAGCCTCGACCAGCACGATTACCTGACCGCCATCCGCCGCCCACATACGGGCTTCGGCCAGCGTCAACGGGACATGATGGTCGGTGCAGCACTTGCCGCAACCTACGCAGGAAAACCTCGTATTCATTGAGCGATCTTTCTTCAATCAGGACGTGAGACGACGGCGGAAAACCATCGCACAGAACCGGATCGAAGCAAGGACTGCGCCACTCACTGGGATTTGGCGACCGGACGAATCGAATCCCACTCGGTGACGTACGCGGTTTTCGACTGTTTGTTGTACAGGCACAGCTCGCTGCCTTGTTGGCCATTCATGTGTTTTTGCGGGTATTGGCCTTGCAGCAGAACGGCTGTGTAGCCGACGCGGTCATCGAATTGCGCGGGCGTGCCGACCGGTTTGACGTTTTTCAGACCGCTGGCCTTGGTGCAACTGGCGAGCACGGTCTTGTCGTAGGCGGCCCAGGCGTCGGGGCTGGAGGCGTGGGCCTGGGAGGCGAGGGCGGAGAGGGTGAGCAGGGCCAGGGTGATGGCTTTCATGGTTGGGGCATCCTTGGTTATGGCCAAGCTTGGAGTATGCCTGAAGGATGGAAGTTGCCTGTGCCGGCGCCATCGCGAGCAGGCTCACTCCTACCATTGAAATGCGTTCCAAAATGTAGGAGTGAGCCTGCTCGCGATAACGGAGGATCAGTCGGCGACCAACTCCCGCCGAACCAAGTCCATCCCGACACTCTCATACAACCGCCGCGCCCGCAGGTTGTCCTCCAGAACCCGCAAATCGACAAACCCCTCGCGCCGCTGTTGAAAGACGCTGAAGGCATGCAGCAACAACGCCCGCCCAAGCCCCAGGCCCTGCAGTCGCGGGTGCACCACCAGATTCTTGATATAGGCACTGGTCCAGCATTGCGCCACGCCGACCACGCCACCGGCATCGCAGGCAACGAAACACAACGAGGGATCGTATTCGGGATCGCTGACAAACCGCTGCTGCCATTCCTCGAGCGGCGGCACTCGGCCGCCACCTTCCAGCTGTCCGAGCTGCATCAACTGATGCACTGCCGGCGCCAGTTCCTCGCGGTAGGCGGACCACTCAATCCCGGCAGGCCACTGCGCATCCGGCACCGCTTCACTCAAATCGCGGCGCAGCAGAAAGCAAAACGCTTCGGCCAAGACTCAGTGCCCGTTGGCCGCGACGTGCTTGGCGGCTTCGATCAGGCGTTGGGTCAGTTCCGGCGAGGAGAACTTGGTCAGCACCGCGTTGGCACCGGCCAGTCGGGCCTTTTCACTGTTCATCGCGCTGTCGAGGGAGGTGTGCAGCAAGACGTACAAGTGAGCGAAATCCGGGGTTTCGCGCAGCGTGCGGGTGAAGGCGTAGCCGTCCATCTCGGACATTTCGATGTCGGAGACGATCAGATTGATCTGCTGCGCCGTGCCCTGCAGGTCGAGCAGGCAGTCGATGGCTTCCTTGGCACTGCGCGCGGTGTGGCATTGCAGGCCGAGGTTGCGCAGGGTGTGCACCGATTGCTGCAGGGCAACCTGGCTGTCGTCGACCACCAGAATGCGCGCGTTGCCGAGCACTTCGGCGTCTTCCATGGTCAGGTCGGTCGGCGCCATTTCGATCTGCGCCGGGGCGATGCTGTGGATGACTTTTTCGATATCCAGCACCTGCACCAATGTGCCGTCCACCGAGGTCACGCCGGTGATGTAGGCGCGCGAGCCGCCGGAGCCGAACGGTGGCGGCTTGATGTCGGTGGTCAGGCAATGGACGATCTTGCTCACCGCCTGCACGTGCAGACCCTGCTTGGAACGGCTGACATCGGTAACGATCAGGCAGCCACCGTTGGGATCTTCCAGCGGCCGCTCGCCGATCGCGCGGCTGAGGTCGATCACCGACAGCGATGCACCGCGCAGCGAGGCGATGCCTTTGACGTGCGGGTGCGACTCCGGCAGCTTGGTCAGCGGCGGGCAGGGGATGATTTCACTGACTTTCAGCAGGTTGATCGCCATCAGCTTGCCGCTGCGCAAGGTAAACAGCAGAAGCGAAAGTGAATCTGCGCGGGCTTTGGTGGAGGACATAAGAACCTTCTGTAAATGGGCGAGAGTGGAAATCGCCAGAAACCTTTGATGCCGGGTTATCGGCGTGAATGGGGTGGGCTTTAGGCTATTGGCGCTTCAGCTTTTCATCCCCAGTCGCTTCGCCATCCGGCCAAGATTCGCTCGATCCACCCCCAACTCCCGCGCCGCACTCGCCCAGTTATTCTGATGACGCTCCAGCGCTGCGCTGATCAACCGCCGCTGAAACTCGTCGGTGGCGGTGCGCAAGTCACCACCGATCATCGGCATCACATTCGCCAAGTCTGCATTGGCAGGCGCAGCCACGTTATCCACAACCTCGCGGGGCAAATCCAGATCCGCCGCACTCAGGCTCAGAATCTTCGGCCGCACCTTGCAATTACCTAGCGCCTTCAGCGCACTGCGACCGATCAAATGCTCCAGCTCACGGACATTGCCCGGCCAGGTGTAAGCGAGCAGCGCCTCCTGTGCATCACTGTTCAAACGCAGGCTATTGAGGCCCATGCGCGAGCGGTTCTGCTCGAGAAAGAAGCCACTGAGCAGCAACACATCACGCCCACGATCGCGCAGCGCCGGCACCCGCAGCGGATACACGCTCAAACGGTGGTAGAAGTCGGCACGATAGCGACCGCTGCGCACTTCTTCGGCCAGATCGCGATTGGTCGCCGCAATCAGGCGCACATCGACCTGATGCTCCTTGTCCGAGCCCAGGCGCTGCAACTGCCCGCTCTGCAATACACGCAGCAACTTTGCCTGGACCGTCAGCGACAGCTCGCCGACTTCATCGAGAAACAGCGTGCCGCCATTGGCCAGTTCGAACTTGCCGCGACGGTCGCTGGTGGCGCCAGTGAAGGCGCCGCGCACGTGGCCGAACAGTTCGCTTTCCACCAGCGTGTCGGGCAGGGCAGCGCAGTTGAGGCTGATGATCGGTTTGTCGGCGCGCGGGGAGGCGGCGTGGATGGCCTGGGCCACCAGCTCTTTGCCGACACCGGTTTCGCCGGTGATCAGTACGGTGAGATCGCTGCCGCCGACCAGATTGATTTCTTCCACCAGACGTTTATGCGCTTTGCTCTGGCCGATCATTTCGCGGTGCTGCTGGCCGCTGGCCTGGCGGTAAACCTCGGCGCGTTGATGTTCATCTTCGGCGCGGGTGGCCAGACGTTCGATGCGTTCGGCGGCGTTGACCGTGGCCGAGGCGAGGCTGGCGAAGGCTTGTAGGGCGTCAAGTTCGATCGGTTCAAAACGCTCGGGATCGAGCGCATCGAGGGTGATCAGGCCCCAGAGTTTTTCATCGACGAATAAAGGACAGCCGAGGCAGTCGTGTACTTCGAGGTGATCGTCGAGGCCATCGACCAAACCGTCATAGGGATCGGGCAGGTCGCTGTCGGCGGCGAAGCGCGTCGGCCCGGTGCCTGCGAGCAATATTTCAAAGCGCGGGTGTTCGCTGACTTTGAAGCGCCGGCCGAGGGTATCGGTACTCAAGCCATCCACCGCCAGCGGCACCAGTGACTCGCCATCCAGACGCAACAACGCGGCGGCATCGCAGGGCAACAAGGCGCGCATGGCTTCGAGCAGGCGCCGGTAGCGCTCGCCTTCGGGCAGTTCGCGGGACAGGTCGGCGACCAGGGGCAGCAGAGCGGTAAGCAGGGATTTGGCGGTCATGGTTTTTTGTAGTCAAAGAGACAAGGTGTAGTCGAGATGACTATACGTTCATCTGTGTCGAAATGACTATGCAAATTTCAACCAGTTGAATTCAAAGGATTAATTAGTTGGCATGAAAGCTGATATCCCTAAGGCAATCTTTCAAGAAAGCGCAGGAGTAACCCTTATGCTTAGCGTCCAGGATCGTGCCATCGTCAAATCCACCGTGCCTCTGCTGGAAAGCGGCGGCGAGGCCTTGATCACGCATTTCTACCGCATGATGCTCTCCGAATACCCAGAAGTACGCCCGCTGTTCAATCAGGCGCACCAGGCCAGTGGCGATCAGCCCCGTGCCTTGGCCAACGGCGTGCTGATGTATGCCCGGCACATCGATCAGCTCGACCAGTTGGGCGACCTGGTGGCGAAGATCATCAACAAGCACGTTGCCCTGCAGATTCTGCCGGAGCATTACCCGATCGTCGGCACTTGCTTGCTGCGCGCCATTTCCGAAGTGCTCGGCGACGAGATCGCCACGCCTGAAGTGATGAGTGCCTGGGGCGCTGCGTACGGGCAACTGGCCGACATCCTGATCGGCGCGGAAGCCGCGATCTACGACCAGAAGGAACACGCCGTCGGCGGCTGGCGCGGTGCGCGGGAATTCATCGTCGCGGCGAAAGTGCAAGAGAGCGCGGAAATCACCTCGTTCTACTTCGAACCGGCAGACAAAGGGCCGATTCTTGCGGCCGAACCGGGTCAGTACATCGGCATGAAACTGATCCTCAACGGCGAAGAAATCCGTCGCAACTATTCGCTGTCGGCCCTGGCCAATAACGGCCAATACCGCATCAGCGTCAAGCGTGAACCGAATGGCCGCGCGTCGAACTATCTGCACGATGAGCTGCACGTCGGCTCGAGCATCCAATTGTTCCCGCCGTCGGGCGAATTCACCCTGGCGGCCAGCGACAAGCCGCTGGTGCTGATCAGCGGCGGCGTCGGCATCACTCCGACGCTGGCGATGCTGGAAGCCGCGCTGGCCACCGAACGTCCGGTGCACTTTATCCACTGCGCGCGCAATGGCAGCGTCCACGCGTTCCGTGACTGGGTCGATGGGCTGGCGGCGCGTCATCCGCAACTCAAGCGCTTCTATTGCTACGCCGAAGAAGACGGCGTGAGCCCGGCGGCGGACAGGGTCGGTATGCTCAGCGAGGAATTGCTGGGCGAGTGGCTGCCGGCGCAGCGTGATGTCGATGCGTATTTCCTTGGCCCTAAAGGATTCATGGGCGCGATCAAGCGGCACCTGAAAGCCTTGGGCGTGCCGGAGAAACAGAGCCGCTACGAGTTCTTCGGGCCGGCTTCTGCTCTGGAGTGATCTGAAACCGAGTTGTCTCGTTCGCGAGCAGGCTCGCTCCCACAGGATTTGCGCCCGACGCAGATCCATTGTGGGAGCGAGCCTGATCGCGAATTTTCTGCGCGCCGCAAAACCATGTTGGTTAATCATTCCTTAACCGCTCTATCGTTTATTGCCCCGGTGTAGACTTGCGACAATTCCAGCCGCCGGCCGGCTGGACCATGGACTTACAAGGGAAAGGCAATGAGCGAGGAAACGATGCGGTTGGGACGTGAGCGGCGCTATCTGGTGCTGCTGGGGATCATCTGCCTGGCGTTGATCGGCGGTGCGTTGTACATGCAGGTCGTGTTGGGTGAGGCACCGTGCCCGCTCTGCATTCTGCAGCGCTATGCGTTGTTGCTGATTGCGCTGTTCGCCTTCATCGGCGCGGGCATGCGCAGCCGTCGCAGCATCACCGTGTTCGAGACGCTGGTGGTGATCTGTGCGCTGGCCGGGGTCGCGGTGGCCGGGCATCACGTCTATACGCAGTTCTATCCGGCGGTAAGTTGTGGCGTCGATGTGCTGCAGCCCATTGTCGACGATCTGCCGCTGGCAAAGATCTTCCCGCTGGGCTTCCAGGTTGACGGTTTCTGCTCGACGCCGTATCCGCCGATCCTCGGTCTGTCGCTGGCGCAATGGGCGCTGGTGGCGTTCGTGCTGGTGGTGATTCTGGTGCCGCTGTTGACCTCGCGTAATCGAAAAGCGCTGCGCTGAGTCAACTTCTCGGCAGAGCTGCCGATAAACAAAACGCCCCGATTTTCGCTGATGAAAATCGGGGCGTTTTGCATTTCAGAGCGTTTGTGAAAACACCGTGACGAACGGCAATGAAGCGTGCGGCAAATGTGCGACATGTTGTCACACAGGGGCTGTCGCAGGGACTCGGGATGCGGCGGATTGGCCGCCTGTTACATAAAAACATTGGCCAGTTTTAGCGTTTTAGGGCTTGAGCACGGACGTACCAGAGCAGGCAGTTTTAACAGGCGCCGGCAGATGGATGAAGCCCTTGGAACATCGGGCTTTGCGCCGCTCCAGCGTTTGTAGGTCGGGTGCAGAGCTGTCTGATTTGAGGCGGTTACGCTGGCAGATTTTGCCGCTTTTATTGAGAAACGCTTTCGATAACTTGCGCAACTTTTGCAAAAATGGCGATGGATTGTTGCTCTGAGTGATAAAAATTATTTCGGGATAAGACATGGTGTATAGGGCGCTACCTATCTACAATCGCCCGCACTGAATTCCCGGCGCTGTTCAGCCTTTATCAAGGAACTGATCAGGAGGTCGGGTGTCGAGCGAGCCGTGAGGTTTTCAAGACACCCTGGTGTCGGTGCCTTTCCAATTTTCCGCACCAAATGGAATTGGTCTGTAACAAGGCCTTTGACCACGAATTCGAATAAGAACTGAACGCTGTCCCAAGGTTTTGTCGAGCGTGTGACGCGCGACGGGCGGCCCTTATTCAATCCAAAGAAAATGCCAACCCTTGGCAGGGTGAAGTGTTGGCGATCAAAACCCAACTGCATTGCGCAAGCTGCTTTAGAGGTCGTGAGATGAGTAAAAACAGGTACCCCAGATTACTAGGCCTAGTGCCGCTGCTCGGCACGTTGTTGCTGGGAGGCTGCAACATGACCTTGCTCAATCCAACGGGCCAGGTCGGCCTGGAACAGCGCAACCTGATCATCACCGCCACGCTGCTGATGCTGTTGGTCGTCGTGCCGGTCATCGTCATGACCTTCCTGTTTGCCTGGAAGTACCGCGCTTCGAACAAGAACGCCGTCTACACGCCGAAGTGGTCGCACTCGACCAAGATCGAAGTGGCCGTATGGACCATCCCGGTGCTGATCATCATCGCCCTGGGCTACATCACTTACATCTCGACGCACGAGCTGGACCCGTATCGTCCGATCGAGTCTGACGTCAAGCCGGTGACCATCGAAGTCGTCGCGCTGGACTGGAAGTGGCTGTTCATCTACCCGGAACAAGGCATTGCCACGGTCAACAAGATCGTGTTCCCGGCGCACACGCCAATCAACTTCAAGATCACCTCCGACGCCGTGATGAACTCGTTCTTCATCCCGGGCCTGGGCGGCCAGATCTACGCGATGGCGGGCATGCAGACCAAGCTGCACCTGATCGCTGACCGCAACGCTGAAATGGACGGTATCTCCGCCAACTACAGCGGCGCCGGTTTCACCGGTATGAAATTCAAGGCTATCTCCACCACTCAGGAAGATTTCGACGCCTGGGTAAGTGAAGTCAAGAAGTCGCCTAAACAGCTTGATCAGGCTGAATACGCGGCCCTGGCCAAACCGAGCCAGAACAACCCAGTCGAACTCTACTCGTCGGTCACGCCGAACCAGTTCCAGATCATCGTCGACAAGTACGAAGGTATGAAGCCGGGCAAGCCGCTGAAGCACGAGAAGAAAGAGAAAGAAGTGGCGGCCACGGATATTGACGCGGGTTCGCATTCAGCTGCCGGGGCAGAGGAGTAAACGATGTTTGGTAAATTAAGTTGGGAAGCAGTCCCATTCCACGAGCCGATCGTGATGGTGACCATCGCCATGATCGCCCTCGGTGGTCTGGCACTGTTCGCTGCGATCACTTACTTCAAGAAGTGGACGTACCTGTGGACCGAGTGGCTGACTTCGGTCGACCACAAGAAAATCGGCGTGATGTACATCATCGTCGCCATGGTCATGCTGCTGCGCGGCTTTGCCGATGCGATCATGATGCGTACCCAGCTGGCCATGGCCACCGAGGGTTCGCCTGGCTACCTGCCACCTGAACACTATGACCAGATCTTCACCGCTCACGGTGTGATCATGATCATCTTCATGGCGATGCCATTCTTCACCGGCCTGATGAACCTTGCAGTGCCGCTGCAGATCGGTGCGCGTGACGTTGCGTTCCCGTTCCTGAACTCCCTGAGCTTCTGGCTGCTGGTGTCCGGCGTTGTGCTGATCAACCTGTCGCTCGGTATCGGTGAATTCGCCAAGACCGGTTGGGTTGCGTATCCGCCGCTGTCGGGTCTGCAATACAGTCCTGGCGTGGGTATGGATTACTACATCTGGGCGCTACAGCTATCCGGACTGGGTACGACGTTAACCGGGGTCAACTTCCTCGCGACCGTACTGAAAATGCGTACCCCTGGCATGAAACTGATGGACATGCCGATCTTCACCTGGACCTGCACCTGGGCAAACGTTCTGATCGTGGCTTCGTTCCCGATCCTGACCGCTACCCTGGCACTGCTGACCCTTGACCGTTACATGGATTTCCACATTTTCACCAATGAACTTGGTGGCAATCCGATGATGTACGTCAACCTGTTCTGGGCGTGGGGCCACCCTGAGGTTTACATCCTGATCCTGCCGGCCTTCGGCATCTTCTCGGAAGTGATCTCGGCGTTCACCGGCAAGAAACTGTTCGGCCACCACTCGATGATCTACGCCTCGGGCGCGATCTCGGTACTGGGCTTCATGGTCTGGCTGCACCACTTCTTCACCATGGGTTCGGGTGCAAGCGTCAACGCCTTCTTCGGTCTGGCGACGATGCTGATTTCCATCCCGACGGGTGTGAAGCTGTTCAACTGGCTGTTCACCATTTACCAGGGCCGTCTGCGCTTCACCAGCCAGGTAATGTGGACGCTGGGCTTCATGGTGACCTTCGCCATCGGCGGCATGACCGGCGTACTGCTGGCCATCCCGGGTGCTGACTTCGTGCTGCACAACAGCCTGTTCGTGATCGCGCACTTCCACAACGTGATCATCGGCGGTGCGGTATTCGGTTACATCGCTGGCTTCGCGTTCTACTTCCCGAAAGCGTTCGGCTTCAAGCTGCACGAAGGCTGGGGTAAAGCAGCGTTCTGGTTCTGGATCTCGGGCTTCTTCGTCGCGTTCATGCCGCTCTATGCACTGGGCTTCATGGGCATGACCCGTCGTCTGAACGCCACCACCAACCCTGAGTGGGTACCGTACCTGTACGTTGCCATGTTCGGTGCGGTGATGATTGCTGCCGGTATCGCCTGCCAACTGATCCAGCTGTACGTCAGTGTGCGTGACCGCAACAAGCCAGAGAACGTTTGCGATCACGGTGACCCGTGGAATGCACACACCCTGGAATGGTCGACCTCGTCGCCACCACCGTTCTACAACTTCGCTGTGCTGCCTAAGGCTGACTGCATCGACCCGTTCACCGAAGCCAAGGAAAACGGTACTGCGTACCAGCGTCCGGCCAAGTACGAGCCGATCCACATGCCGAACAACACCGCCACTGGCGTGGTGATGGGCGCGCTGTTGACCGTCTTCGGTTTCGCGATGATCTGGCACATCTGGTGGCTGGCGATCGCGAGCCTGGTGGGCACCGTCGTTTACTTCGTGATCCACGCTGCACGTGACGACCAGGGCTATATGGTTCCGGTTGAAACGATCGAGCGTATCGAAGCCGAGCAGCACAAGCGTCTGGTCGCGGCAGGGAAAATCCCGGCCAATGCCACCCGTGTTGAAACCTCGTTGGAACAGGCTTAAACCATGTCGAACTTAGTGACCAATGTTGGACACGCCCATGGTGACCATGGGCACGATGACCATCACCACGACTCGGGCGAGATGACCGTATACGGTTTCTGGCTCTACCTGATGACCGACTGCATTCTGTTTGCGTCGATCTTCGCGGTGTACGCAGTACTGGTAAACAACGTTGCCGGTGGCCCGTCGGGCCACGACATCTTCGAACTGCCATACGTGCTGGGCGAAACCGCTCTGCTGTTGTTCAGTTCGATCACCTACGGCTTCGCCATGCTGGCGTTGTACAAGGGCAAGAAGCAGGCGGTCCTGGGCTGGTTGTTCATGACCTTCCTGCTCGGCGCGGGCTTCATCGCCATGGAGATCAACGAGTTCCACCTGCTGATCTCCGAGGGCTTCGGTCCTAGCCGTTCGGGCTTCCTGTCGGCGTTCTTCACCCTGGTCGGTACCCACGGTCTGCACGTTTCGGCCGGTCTGATCTGGATGGGCATCATGATGTATCAGGTCAACAAGCATGGCCTGACGTCGACCAACAAGACCCGTCTGAGCTGCCTGAGCCTGTTCTGGCACTTCCTGGACGTGGTCTGGATTTGCGTCTTCACCGTTGTTTACCTGATGGGGACTCTGTAATGGCTAATGCACACTCCCATGACAGCCACGATGCTGGCCACGGCAGCGTCAAGTCGTACGCCATCGGCTTCATCCTGTCGGTAATCCTGACCGTCATTCCGTTCGGTCTGGTGATGTACCCGACCCTGCCGAAGTCGACGACGCTGGCAATCGTTCTGCTGTTCGCAGTGATCCAGGTGATCGTTCACCTGTATTACTTCCTGCACCTGGACCGTTCCATTGCACAGCGTAACAACGTGATCGCATTCGTCTTTACGGCGATCGTGATCGTGCTGCTGGTTGGCCTGTCGCTGTGGATCATGTTCAGCATCCACACGTACATGATGGCGAAGTGAGGTAGACCCGATGTCGCTCAAGCACTTTATCCAAATCACCAAACCGGGGATCATTTTCGGTAACGTGCTTTCTGTGGCAGGCGGGTTCTTCCTGGCCTCGAAAGGGCATGTCGATCTGGCGGTGTTTCTGGCCGCCATGATCGGTACTTCCCTGGTCGTGGCCTCCGGTTGCGTGTTCAACAACTGCATCGACCGCGACATCGACCTGAAGATGGAACGCACCAAGAATCGTGTGCTGGTCCAGGGCCTCATCTCCCTGAAACTGGCCCTGGTTTACGCGACCATTCTGGGTGTTCTCGGCGTTGCCTTGTTGTACAAGGTGGCCAACCCGTTGGCTGCCTTGTTCGCGGTAATCGGCTTCATCATCTACGTCGGCTTCTACAGCCTGTACCTCAAGCGCAAGTCGGTTCACGGCACGCTGGTGGGCAGTCTGTCGGGCGCCATGCCGCCAGTGATTGGTTACGTTGCCGTGACCAACAGCTTCGACATGGCCGCACTGACCCTGCTGGTGATGTTCAGCCTGTGGCAGATGCCGCATTCCTACGCCATCGCGATTTTCCGTTTCAATGATTACCTGGCCGCATCGATTCCGGTGCTGCCAGTGAAACGCGGCATTCAAGTGGCGAAGAAGCACATCCTGCTCTACATCCTGGCGTTCCTCGTGGCGACCTTGATGCTGACCTTCAGCGGCTACGCCGGCATGAGCTACCTCGCCGTCGCCGCCGCCATGGGCATGTACTGGCTGTACATGGCCTGGACCGGCTACAAGGCAGTCGATGACACCGTCTGGGCACGCAAGCTGTTCGTGTTCTCGATCTTCACCATCACTGCCTTGAGCGTCATGATGTCCCTGGACTTCAAGGTGCCGACAGAGCTGCTACTGACGTACGCGCCGTAAGGTTGCAAGCTTCAGGAAAAACCCCGCACGTTGAGAGATGTGCGGGGTTTTTTGTTGACTGAAATATGCTCGTTGGGGGTGCTGCCATTCGCGAGCAGGCTCGCTCCCACAGTTTGCGGTTGCGGCCCTTCGGTAAAAGACCTAGATTCGGATCCAACCCTGACAGTAGTAGCTCCAAGCCATCCCCCGGTGCTTGACTGTCTCAACCCGTGCATTGATCAAAAGGCTGGGCGCAATGACCGAACGGATGACCTGCGATGAGCGCTTTATCGCCCTGGCCGAAGAACTCAACTACGACATCTATGGCGAGAACACCGCCGGTGGCAATTACGCGCCGCTGATCCGTCATCACGACGAGCTCTACATCAGCGGCATGGTGCCGCGGGTCAATGGCAAGATTCTCTATCCCGGTCGCGTGGGGCTGGAATTGAACCTCAAGGATGCGCAAGCCGCCGCAAGCATCAGCGCCATGCGTTGCCTGGCGCTGATTGTCGACGCGGTCGGCTCACTGGACAAGATCCGCGCGTTGTTGCGGGTCACGGTGTATGTGAAGTCGACGGCGGACTTTGTCGACCTGAGCGAAGTGGCCAACGGCGCTTCGGACGTGTTCAGCCATGTGCTAGGCGATGCTGGGCGGCATACGCGCACGACCATTGGCGTCTATCAGTTGCCGAAGAATGCGGCGATTGAAGTGGACATGATTGCGGCGTTGCATCCTTCGGCTTGAGGGGGGTAGCGGTTTGCCCTCACCCTGACCCTCTCCGGAGGGAAAGGGGACTGACTGAGGGGCTCTCAAGATATACGCCGACCTGAAATACCGGGCCGAACTCAGGTTTGAAAATCACACAAGTCGGCTCCCTCTCCCTCTGGAGAGGGCTGGGGTGAGGGGCGACGATTTTCGCCTCCTCACGAATCACAAGCCGGACAACAAAAAGCCCCGCCTGAATCTCAGTGCGGGGCTTTTTCGCAAGCGCTTGGCAGATTACTGCGCCGCGATGCTGTAACCATCAAACGCGGTCTGCTGCTGCAGGGCAGTGATGATGTTCTTGCGGTTCACCGCCTGTTCCGTGCCGGCGTTATCGATGAAGGTTTCGCTCTCCAGCTCGGCTTCATCGCCTTCACCGACGAAGGTGAAGCCGAGGAATTCCAGTGCCTCACGATCAACGTTCAGACGTGAACGCGGGGTGCGCATCGGCAGGGTTACGCTGGCGCCGTCCTTGCTGATGGTGAAGATTTCCACTTCTTTCTTTTTGGCGGCCTTGCTCTTGCCGCCGCTCGGATTGCTGATCGCCTGATGAGTCTGATTCAGCACTTTCAGCGCCAGACCATAAACGATTTCCTGAAACGCCGGATCATCCTTGAAGCTGGACAGAATGCGCCCGATCGAGAACTTGCTGCTCAGATCTTCCAGCGCGGCAATGTCGGCTGCCTCGGCGTCTTTCAGGCGCTTGAGTTCGCCCATCAGCTCGTACGCTTTGTCGTCATCAAAGCTGTCATGCGCCTGACGGATCGCCGCACGCAATTCGCGGATCTGGTCGCTTTCGCGGGTCGACTGGAACGCGTCGAGGACCATCTCGCTGACGATTTTGGCTTGGGGCAGGTGTTGTGAAAGATTGATGGAGTTTTCGTATTCCGCTTTGGACGACTGGGTGACTACGGATTCAGCGGTGTTGAAATCGGACATTGAAATTTCACTACTTTTTAACTTGAGTTGGGGCGAGAAAGCACGAGGTCTTTTTCAGGCCGACTAATTTAGGGGAGCGGGGCGGCGTTGTCACGGAGCAACGGTCTGGTGGTCGGGATTTTTCCCGGCGCGCGTTATTTTCCGAGCATGGCGTCAGCGGGTTTCCCCCAAGTACGCATCGCAAACTCGACAAAGCGTCTCAGCTTCGGCAACCGATAGCGATCCTGCGCATACAACAAATGCATCGGCCTGCTCGGCGGTTGGTAGTCCGTCATTACCCTGATCAGTTTGCCGTCGCGCAGATCCTGCTCCACGAGTGCGTCGGGCAGCATCATGATGCCCATGCCATTGCGCGCCGCCTGATGCAAACCGGCGGAGCTGTTGATCAGCATCGGCCCGCTGACGTCGACGAGGACTTCGCCTTCCGGGCCGCTCAGACGCCAGCGTTTTTCCACCGATTGCCAGTCATCCCCAGCCGGGTAGGCGAAGGACAGGCAATCGTGTTGCTGCAAATCCTGTGGCGTCTGCGGCATGCCGCGCCGCGCGATGTAATCAGGGGAGGCGCAGACCGTCAGGGTGTAGTCGATCAGGGGGCGGGCGATCAGGTTGGATTGGTCGAAATTGCCCAGCCGAAACGCAACATCGAGGCCGTTCTCCAGCAGATCCGGGCGGCTGTTGGTCAGCACCACGTCGAGCTTCACTTGCGGATAGAGCAAGGAGTATTCGCTGAGGGCCGGGGTCAGTCGTTCGACGCCGAAGGTCAGCGGCGCAGTGATACGCAGCAAGCCGCGCGGCTCGTCCGACGCTTGTTCAGCAAGGCGTTCGGAGTCGGCCACCAGGCCAAGCACTTCCAGGCAGCGTTGATAATAGACGCTGCCGAATTCTGTGAGGCGCTGGCGGCGCGTGGTGCGTTGCAGCAATTGCACGCCGAGCCGTTGCTCCAGCGCGCGCAGATGATTGCCCACCATCGTCGTCGACATTTCGCACTTCGCAGCGGCGGCCGTCATGCTCCCGGTTTCCACCACTTTGACGTAGACGCCCATCGACTGAAACAAATCCATTATCAAGCTCGGCTGTTAAATGATTGAAGTTTTTCCGGGTTTATCCAGCCCAGGTGGCTAACCATACTGCAAAAACACCGACCTGCAATGGAGTTTCACGTCATGACCGCCGCCCTGATGAACACCTACCAACCACTGGCCCTGAGTTTCATCAAGGGCCTGGGCACGCGCCTGTGGGATCAGGCGGGGCGCGAATATCTGGACGCTGTTGCCGGTGTGGCAGTGACCAACGTTGGCCACTCGCATCCGCGCATCGTCGCGGCGATCAGCGAGCAAGCGGGATTGCTGCTGCACACCTCAAACCTGTACAGCATCGATTGGCAGCAACAACTGGCCAAACGGCTGACGGCGTTGTCGGGGATGGAGCGCGCGTTCTTCAACAACTCCGGCGCCGAAGCGAACGAGACGGCACTGAAACTGGCGCGTCTGTACGGCTGGCGCAAAGGCATCGAGCAGCCGGTGGTGGTGGTCATGGCCAACGCGTTTCATGGCCGCACCCTCGGCACGCTGTCTGCCAGCGATGGCCCGGCGGTGCGCCTGGGCTTCAACGAACTGCCGGGGGATTTCGTCAAAGTGCCGTTCGGCGATCTCCCGGCGCTGGAGCAAATACAGCGCAAACACGGCGCGCGCATCGTGGCGATTCTGGTCGAACCGATCCAGGGCGAAAGCGGCGTACAAGTCGCACCGCCGGGTTATCTCAAGGCCCTGCGCGACCTGTGCAATCGCCACGCATGGTTGTTGATGCTCGATGAAATCCAGACCGGCATCGGCCGCACCGGGCAGTGGTTCGCCTGTCAACACGAAGGCTTCGTGCCCGACGTCATGACCCTGGCCAAAGGCCTCGGCAATGGCGTGCCGATCGGCGCCTGCCTGGCCCGTGGCCGCGCGGCCGACCTGTTCACCCCGGGCAGCCACGGCAGCACTTTCGGCGGTAATCCACTGGCCTGCCGGGTCGGCTGCACGGTGCTGGACATCATCGAAGAGCAAGGCCTGCTGGAGAATGCGCGGGTGCAGGGCGCACGGTTACTGGAACGCCTGCGCGCCGAACTGGCAGACAACCCGAATGTGCTGGCGATTCGTGGACAGGGCCTGATGATCGGTGTCGAGCTGAAACAACCGGTGCGCGACCTGACGCTGATCGCCGCGCGGGATCACGGCTTGTTGATCAACGTGACTCGTGGCAAGACCATCAGGTTGCTGCCGCCGTTGACGATTGATGAGCGCGAGGTAGGGATGATTGTCAGAGGGGTCGGGCGGACGTTGTCGTCAGCCCTATCTGCATAATCACTGCTGCGGAGTGTCTGGTAAGGACGGCGAATTGACTGTCCGCAAAAGTGACTCATAGTCAGTCAGACCTATCATCACAACCGGTTCGGCACCGCGCCTGGTAATCAGCAACGGTTCGCGATCATTGGTTGCTTGGTCCATCGACAAGGCCAGGTGAGCTGTGGTTTTGCTGAAGGTGATGGTTTGCATGATGTGGGCCTGCGAGAGGGTTGGTACACAGCGAGGTCGACTGTGATTGCGCCCAGTATCACTTAAGCACTTCGGAGACGTTTCCGAGAGGCTTGTAATCCTTATCTGCTGTAATTGTCAGCAGGTGGAGTGCCCGTTGCCGGGCCCTCCACCTATGCTCAGATCTGGTTTCAGTCTGGCCCATCTCCCAACTCCGGCGCCAGCATCCTCGTCTTCTCCGCCCCATTCGAGTTGTGCTGAACAATCTCGCTCGGCTGCCCCTGTTCATTGAAAAACACCTGTCCGATCCCCGCCGAATTCCACAGCCGTTCCCCGGCCTCGGCATGTTCCGGCGTGTACGGGACGATGCGCATCAGCCGGCGTTTGGTGAACCAGTTCAACGGCGAGCGCGGTGAGTAGAGCCAGCGGTTGAGGCGGTCGAACCATTCCAGCAGGGCCGGTGGAAATTCGTTTTTGATGCCGCTGCTGGTGATTTGCCAGATCCGTGGGCCGGCCTTGCGGTGGCGGATCAGGACTTCGTAGACGAAGGAATAATGCACATCGCCGGACAGCACCACGTAGTTCCCGGGCGTGCGCGAGTGTCGGAAAATGTTCAGGATCACCTGCGCTGCGCCGCGATGGGCCATCCAGTTTTCCGCGTCGACCAGTAGCGGGTAACCGCACCAACTGAACACCTTCTGCACGGTTTCAATCAGCTTCACGCCAAAGATCGGCGCCGGCGAAACGATGATTGCCGACGGGTGATCGAGCAGTTCCTGTTGCAGTTCGCTCAAGGCTTCCCAGTCGAGCAGGCCCGACGGTTGCTTGAGAGCCATCTCGCTACGCCAGCGCCGGGTGCGCGTGTCGATCACCACCAGTGCCGGAGTGCTCGGCAACACGAAATGCCACTGCTGAAAACGCAGTAACTGATCAATCAGATCATCCTGCACCGGCATGTCCAGATAGCCGTCATCACCGCTGGCACTCAGTTGCGCGGTCTGCTCCAGCATTCCTTTGAAAGCGTCCGGATTGTTGCCCCAGCCCTGGCACAACAGATAAGCAATCAGCGCGTTGCCAATGATGCGCTTGGAGAACGGATGGCCGTAGGCGGTTTCCTCCCACTGCGCAGAAAGATTCCAGTCATCGGTGATGTCGTGATCATCGAAAATCATCAGGCTCGGCAGATGCGCCAGCGCCCGCGCGACGTTGCCCAGGCCAGCCTTGAAGGCATCGATGCGCGTGTGCTCGAGGTTGTAGCGCTTGCGGCGTTCCGGGGTCAGCGTCGGAGCGCTCGGATTGATCTGCGACCACGGCGTCGGCGACCACACCAGCATGTACATCGCCATGACTTCGGCGAACGTCACCAAGTGATTGTCGGCACTGCTGCTGGTGAAAATCGGCTTACGCGCGCCACCGAAAAATCGCTCGCGCAAGGTCTCGTTGCTCTCCAGCGCCGGTAACAAATCCGCACGGTGGTAGTAACTGGCCGGGTGCTCATAGAGCTTGGCGCTGTCGCTGACCACGGCACCGTCAAGGTGCTCGTCGAACAGACCCAGACGCTCGATCAAGGCATGAATCGCCCGCAGCATCGGCCCGGCAACATCGTCGGCATAGACCTGATCACCGCTCATCATCAGCAACGCCGGACGGTGTTGCGCATCGGTTTCGTCGGCCAGCAATTGATCGACGCAGAGCAAACCATCGGTTGCCGGGTGATGCGGCTTGCGGCAGGAGCCGTGGAGCAATTGGTCGATCCGCGAACGCACGACGAGGTTCGCGCAGGTAGCGCCGGGGTAAAGCAGATGAGGCGCCCACTCAGCCATACCGATGGCGTCATCGATCATCAGGTCGTAATCGATAAACGTGTCGCAGGGCAGGGCGCTTTCAAGTTGGACGTCGATCAGATGCACGAACGCATGACGGCCTACGGCAATGACCGTGCATTTCTGCGCATCGAGCGGAATATCTCCTACACCTTGCAGGCGCAAAGTCAGCGCCAGTTCACGCGAGCCCACCAGCCACAGCACCACGCGCGTCGGCTCCAGCCGCCGCAGCAACGGGCCGGCCAGGACAGGAGGCAGCGAGATCAGGTCATCAGGTGTTGAAAACATCGAGGGCAAAGCTCAAGGCGCACAGGCCGGCGATGATAGCGCAGCCGGCGCCTTGATCCCTTAAATCAGCCTTAAGAGTCGGCTTTTTGCAGTGTCAGCGCCAGCAAACGCCATTCCCCAGCCGTCGCATCAACCCGTGGCAATTCCTGCACGGAGCAATCGAAACGGTAGGTGACATCGTCGCCATTCATGTTGCGCGCAGTGACGCTGTTGCTGAAGCTGTAGACCTGATCCTTGTAGCGATGACTGACCAGCGCTTTGCTGTCAGCGAAACGCGCCGAAGCGGGATAACGCAGGGTGCTGGTGACAAACGGGCTGCACATGACATACGCGATCATCGATTTGTCGGCTTGTGCGTCACTGCGCAACTTCTTGTTCAGCGCGGCCAGGGCCATGCGACCCTCGTAGTCGCTCTGATTCAGCACCGTTTGTACCGCCATTGATTTCGGCGCTCGGCTGACGTTATTCGGCAACAGTGCGGAGTCCGGCGGGGAAGGCTTGTCATCCGCTTCGATGGCAGCAAAAACCGGCGCATCTTTCAGCTCGGTGGCGGGCGTGACTGCCTCGGCTTCAGGCAGTACAGAGGTCGACTCGACGACTGGCGTGTTTTGCGCCTGCGCCGCCTCGTGACCGAACGACGAAGGAAACAGCGAAAACGTGATCGACAACATCACCAGCCCGACTATGAAGCCGCCCGCCGCGCCAACGATGTTGCCGTAGAAAATATTCCAGCTGCCGCGGTTCTTCACCACCCAGCGCCACATGAAACCCCAGACAGCGACGAACGCCAGAAAACGCAGAAACTCCATTAGGTCCTTTCCTTAACTTTCAACAATCCAAGCGCGGCGCGAGACGATCAGCAAGCGCCGACGATGCGCGGCAAGATAGCAAAATAGACGCGCCGTCCGGCTACGGTTGCGGAAAATAATTCGCCGCCAGAAACATCAACGTGATCATGCCGGCGGCGAAGCCACAAACCCCCGCGAGCAGTTGACGCGCAACCGGATGCGCCGGCTGACGACGCTTGGCGATCCACAACCACACGCCCGCCAGAACGCCCGCGCTGGTCATGAACACCACCAGGCTGTTATGCAGTCCGGGCGCTGCCATCGTGGTGCCGAACAGCGCGTCATAAAGCAATGTGAAGACCATGCCAATCACCACAGCGCTACCCGCTCCGGCAAGGTTCGCCAACAACAGATTCCATCGCCCGCGCTGGCGCACCACCCAGAACCACATTGCAGCCATGACTACCAAACACAACACAGCATCCATCGGATTTCTTTCCTTGCCACGAGCCAGAGGCGACCAACTTGTTCGCCTGTTGAGAGTGGACGGCAAGATAGCAAAATAGTAGCGTCGCGCCATGCCCTCTCTGTAATGGACTACCCATGTTTTCCACAGCCCGTTTGCTGCCACTGCTCGGCGCCCTCACCCTTGTCGCCGTCATCACCCCGACCTTCAGCTTCGCGCAAGAACACCCGCAAGCCAGCTGGAATTACTACCTCGCCAATTGCCAGCGGATGCAGGAGACAATCGCCGACGTCCAGAGCGGTCGCGTCTCCGCTGCCTATGCAGCCACGTCGGGCCTGCAAGACAGCCTCGCCTCCATGAACGAGCGCCGCCTTAACCTGCTACCGCAACACCTCGACTCCAGCGAGTACGCCCACTGCGAAAACGTCGCCGCCCACGCCGAGGCAACCCTGGCCCAAGGCAAAGCCGAGTTCGCCGCGCAAATGCAACGGGGTGTGGAGGAGGGCCGTATTGCGCACCAGAACTCCCCCGCCTACCAACGCGCCCGTTCCCTCGGCTACAGCGACGTCGGCGACATCTCCTTCCTGAAACTGCACGAAGACACCGACGGCGAAGCCCGCCTGAAAACCATGCTGATCACCGTCGACGAAATCTGCGGCCAATACTTCCGCGCCACGCAATACGTGAAGCCCTATGTGATCTACACGGTGCGACCGTCGGATGGCGGCTGCGGCGAAGTGAAGCGTGTTGCGATAGTTGGCGGCGGGCAAGCAGAGAAGGGCGACTACATTGATCCCAATGGTGAGTTTCAATACATGGGCTTGAAAAAACTGGCTGGCGCTGACGGCTTTCCAACGGATATTCGAGTACTGAAAGCTCGTCGCTGATCGGACGAGATAACGGCATGGCTCTAGCGCGGCACTCAAAGAATGTCGCGCAGATACCCCTTCAGCGCGAGCAGCGGCTGACCCAGCTGCTCCACCGACCGCGCCTGAGCCAACTCCGCCGACAACTTGCGCAACTCCCGCCCCAACGGCTTCTCGACCCCGCCCAAAGCATCCAGCGCCAGGTTCAGGCATTCGTTCATCTTGAACTGAATGGCCTCGACATCGCCGCGCTTCACCAGTAAGTCGAAAACGTCTTTCTGATAATCGCCCATGACCATGTCATCGCGCAGGATCGGGCTCAGCCCTTCTTCTTCGTAGGCGAGTTTGAGGGAGAAAAGGGCGACGGTTTCCAGTGAGGTTTCCATGGGGATGTCTGTCAGTGAAGTGGAGGGCTTGAAACCAATGCGCGAAATGCCAGCGGAAGTCGACTTTGCGGGCACGATTATACGGGCGGTCATCGCATTGAGGTAACCAGCAACCGGGCATCTAAACCCACAAGCTCGCGCAGCATTGACATCCACTTTGATACGACGCTTTGATTACAAACACTGAACATCAGCGGAGTGACCATCATGGAATACGACATGAAACTGATCGACGACGCCGTCCTTGCTCTCCTCGCAGCCTATAGCTCCGACGACGGCAATGCGTGGAAGGGCTATGACTTCGAGATCATGAACCGCTTGCACGAGCAGGGTTTGATCAGTAATCCGGTTAACAGGAACAAGTCGATATGGTTGACGGAGGAAGGGTTGGAGCGGGGGCGGGAGATTGCTGAGCGGATGTTTGGGGTTAAGGAGTCGGGTGGGCACACATCCGATTCCGGGAACTGATTTGTTTTGGGGAGGAAAGCCAGATAGGCACCAACCACTTTCCTCCAGACGAAAAAAAAGGCCTTGCTTTCGCAAGACCTTTTCTCTGTGTTGGTGCCCGAGGGAGACTCGTGCGTTCTATATAATCCGTGGCTTGCGGCCGGATTGTACAGCCAGGGATACAGCTAGGGATACACGATTGTCTATGCTGGGTCTAATCAGGTGGAGCCTTGGCTGTCGTGATGGAGAACATTCTTTATATTCCGCCATACCAATACAGCTCCTATAAAAAACGCTGTGGCACCGACGTTGGTTGACTTAATCGTTTGCCCAAACAATGAGACTTCTGTATCGCCAGAGATACCGTAGATTGCTATTCCGGTTCCTAAAATTGCCAGTAGGGAGCTAAACCAGAAGGACCAGTGTGTGACCAGAATGTGCAGCGGTTTTGAGCGATGCTGCTTAGAGAGGTCTTTTGTCACTCTTAGCACTTCTAAGTGATCAGTGCCGTGGACTGAAATGTTCCTTTGGTTCCCGGGGCCGTAAGAAATCTTGGCATTACACATACTACAGTACCCGCCAGCGCCTCTCCGAGGTCCTCGGGTGGCTAGGTTTGCCCTAGCGCGACAATAGTCACACAGATCATCCGATTCCATAAACACCCTCTCTGTGGCCTTGTGCCGCTATCCTTGATAGTCGGGCATCATATGGTGCGTTCACATTTTTGCCTATGTCTGGCTAGCTACTTTTTGAGTTGGGGCTAGTCGATCGGTCGGTAAGTCGATGTGCCCTAAAGCGTGAGCGAATCCCGTCTTTGTTCCGAGGTGGGGGCCCCTGAGGATTTTGGGTGGATACGGGGTCGGAAACCCGCAGGACTGTGTTAGTGGGAGGATTTCAAAGTTACTGAAATTTCAGGCATTGAAATCGAAAGAATTCTGCTGAAAAAAGGCCATCGTTACCGCAGCGGTAACGATGGCCTTTTGTGTTGATGATAATGGACACCTTGGGCCGTCAACCAAGTCAACCTGTCAACCACTGTGCAAAAATCAGCCACTGCCAAGATCACGCGGGTTTTGTGCCCCGTGTCATTCAGAAACGCACAGGGGCCTCTGCGACCTCCCATCATCTGTGCAACTGCACTGGTGAACTGCGTGTTCACCCGGTTCACCTGTTCACTAAGCTGGGTACCTGTCTGCTAACAAAGTCCCGCGGGTTTCCGACCCCGTATGAAGCCGAAGTCTTCAGGGGCCCCGGCTACGACAAATGGAAACCCCATCATGTCCGCTGGTGGTAACAATGTCGTAGGGGGGCGGGGGCTAGCCAGATGAAAGCTGTGTTACAAGTGTTACTCGTGTAACGGTCTTCACAAGTAATTGTATTTATTGGATTTTTTCATGTAACACTTTCCCGTCGCTTCCGATAGGTGTGGTGTTACCATCCTCGCAAGTGTAACGCTACGCATGGCCAGTGCTCCTCCTCTTTAGAATGTAAACTACCTTCCGGTCCAGCTTCGGAGCAGGTTGATCGAGTCTCCCTTAGGTTGGCTGCATGAACTGGGGATTGTAGGCTTGGCTACACACATCCACCTGAAGCGACGCATGGCGAGCTTACAATCAGTCTCAGAAGAGGTTATTTCAAAGCAATGCTAAGGTACATGCATTCGTCTGCCTTGAAGGCAGGTTGTGTTTTGCTGGAGCGGTTGAAACGACGGTAGTATGATGCTCTGTTAAATGGTGCACAGTAAGTCGTACATGATCTAATTGAATGTTGTATAAAATATAATCGCTAATGGAGTGGCTGTGAGTACTACAACTCAAATTGAACTAAGGCGAACCTTTATTGCAATGTTGTTTGCCCTCGTGGCAGCAACGGTTGCTCAACAAATATCCGAGCTGTTATTTGTTGTCACTGGAGGCTGGGATTCGGCTTCAAGCCCGTCAAAAATGTTTGAGAATTTGACTGCTGAGCGCGGTGCTTTGTTTGCAACGCTCTCGCACTCCTTACTTGCCCTTCTATTGGTATCCATGAGTTGGGTGATGTGGTCGAAGTCGCAAGCGGGTGGATTAAAAAAGGATATCACCTCAATTTTTTCGAAAGAATTTGTAATTCTTTTGGTTGAGGTTTTTCTAGTTGTTCTATATTTTGCAATTGTCAAAACAATGGAGCAAAATTTCCAAGAGTATACTAGTAAGAAGACAATTGCGGCGTATGTTGGAGTCACTTCCGCCAGGCCTGAGGCGCTTCAGTTGATGTGGGTGTTTGCAGTATATTTAATCTGGGATTTAATTGTTGATGTTATCACAAGCCCTAGACTCGACTCTCAGCGGCAAGCACTGCCTTCGGGGTTTTTAAGTTATCTTAGTGGTATAGGTGCGTACTGTTCCGTTTCAATATTCTGCCTTCTCGGTGCATGGTTAGTCAGCAGTGTTTCAGCTTCAATTGCGTCACCCTTTCAAGCTGTCCTAGGCGATATTGCATTATTGTGCATGCTATTGCTTTTTGTTCTGGCTAAGCAGTTGGAGTATTACACTACGAAAATTTTTCCGCTGGAAAATACGAGAGATAATACACCGCGGAAAAACCCTCCTAGCGTCAAGGCTTGTGTGGGGATGGTTGTTCTGATTTCTGTTTATACCTATATTGTGATGGTGTTGATATGGCCGCCCAGCTTCCTAAAGTAATCGGTATGGTTGGCCCTGTTAGGGCTGGTAAAACTACTGTTACTAAGTATCTTGTTGAGCGGTACGGATACACTCTGGCTTCTAACTCTGAAATATTAAGAACGATTCTTGCTGATATGGGCCTTGAGCAAACCAGAGATAATCTTGGCATGCTTGGGAACTCGCTTTTTAATATGTTTGGGAATGACCTTCTAGCAAGATACAGGATCGAGAGGCTTGGTCTCGACAGAATAGTAGTTGATGGTATTAGGTATTCTGAAGAACTGACACACTACAGAACTATCCCTCAGTTTAAACTATTGGGAGTTAGGGCTACTGATGAAGCACGTTTTGAGAGGGCTCTTTTTAATTCAGAGGAGTTCAAAGACAAAGAGCTAACTCGTGTGAAATTCGATCAGATGGTTTTCTCTAGAAGCGAGCTGCATGTTCCAGCGCTGTTGGAGCAGGCAGATAAGGTGATCGACAATAATGATTCTCTAAGTCAGCTCCTATCAAAAGTTGATCAAGCTATCGAAAACTGGATAGCTTGAGCTCAGGGCTAAACTGCGTCGACGCGCATTAGTACTTCGCCGCAGTTGTATAGATGGTTTAGGTCTTTTCCGATAATCCAGTACTCATGATCTCTGCAAAGCTCTTTTGTGTCATGTATCTTATATATCTTAAAGCCGGCTTCTTCCATGTCAGCATGAAGACGCTCTTTCGCTTCAATTGTTCTTCTGTAAACATTTGCAATCATGGCGCCATGTGGGCTCATTGTTCGATAGAGCTCGATGAGCTGTTCCTTGTAAAAGGGGAAGTGTAGAACGAACACAGCCATCACTAACTCAAAGTGATCATCGTTGAAGTGGAGCTTGTATTGAGTGTTGGAGAATAGTTGGCATTTGTTTTGTTGGTTTTCAAGCCTGTCAATTACGTCTTGGTCTGCGTCCGAGATTATAAAATCCGTCGAATTCTGAGGTTCGTCGTAGAATATCGGATGGGAACCTGCACCAATTTCAAGAAAAGTCTTAGGGGATAGCTCTACCGCTACCCTCTTAAATAGATTACGGACGTCGACATTGGTTTGGCTAATCAATTCCGGGTAGTTCGCTCGGGCTCTACAAAGATCACTTACTTCGACGGCAGTTAGTTCGTCAAGGTATGGAGTGTAGGTGTAAAAAAAATCCATAAACCTGTAATAGGTTTTTCCTTCGTGCTCAGCTTTGTCTGGCCCTTTTTTATCGCCCAATACTTTTAGGACTTCGGGCTCAATCATTTCAAACCTGTGATCACTCATTCTCCACTCCATGGGAAAATTATAATTTTTCAAAAATTAGAATATCTTCGCACTTGACGCTTGCCATAAGCCGTCTCCGGCTGGATTTGATGTCTCTTTCTTTACGAAGGCTTAATTTGAATCCTGTTGATTCAGCAGCAGATATCAACTCAGTCGTAGTTGACGCCCTCGCGGCAGATTCTCCGACCACCAAAGCCATTGAGCAGTCTTTCTTCAATGTGCGATGGCACTGAACAAAAAAAGAGTTTATAAAATTCATATAAAGCTCATGGCTGTTCTTTCTGGTGCGATTGGATCTAGCACCTGACTCGTGCGCTCGCAGTTTTTCGAAGTCCCTAAAGCCGAGCTGATCTGGAGCAAGTTCCTCTTTATCAAACCAAAGATAGCTTAGTCGCTGTGATTTTATATAGTCCGCTACCCCATAATATGGTGGGGAGGTAACTATAAAATCTATATGTTCATTCGGCAATTGCTGCATGTTTTTTACACAGTCACCGTGAATTAGTTTGTATCTAGATCTAGTGAGTTTTCTTGTCTCGTTTTCTGAGTGCACCTGAACTAGCTTGTGTGACTGATCGGTAATCGTTATATAGTCATTCGCCGCGTTTATGAAAGTGGATAGTGCGTCTTTAAAGGTTAATTCGAAGGGCTTAGGTTTGACGTTGTCACAAACCCATCCCCAATGGCGTCCCTGCGAAGAAGTATTTTTTAGTATTCCTGAAAATACTGCAAGGAAGCATCGTTTGGTATCTGCATTGGTAATTCTTAAAATTGCGGCCAGAATTCTATTTAAGGTGTTTAGTGTGTCTACGTGATACCAGGCTGCCAGCTCTTCATGGTGCGGGTGTTGCGAAGCTTCACTTGTGACGAAGAACTTCTCGGTGTCCGTAATTATGGTGTCAAGATGCCGTCGTAGATGTTTTGGCTCGGGGAAATGTAATTTCGCCTCGCTCATGAGTAATGCGATTGGGTTAGTGTCCATACCAATAAAGTTTCGTCCCAAGCGTATAGCCTCTACGCCAGAAGTTCCCGATCCATTGAAAGGGTCGAGTACTAAATCGCCTTTTTCTGTGAAAACGGGAATCAATGTTCCCGGAATTGCTGCAACATATGTTGCCGGATACCAATGTAAAGAATGTATTCCGGAATTCCCAAGGTTGGGAAAAGACCAGTCAATATTTTCAAGTTGCTCATTTGTATTCAAGTTGAAGCTCGTCCGTCTTAGAGTAGAAACTTCCTGTGTACGTTTCGGGGAAATCAAAGTTAAATATGTCAGTTTCAAAGAGCTCAATGAAATTCTTAATTGCTTCTTGGCGCCATTTCGTTGATTGCGCTTTAGTAAATCTAATTTTTTCGCTACTCTTTTTAACTAGTGCGATCATGCAGCTTGTCGAATTTTTGCCAATATGAACGGTTTTGTTATCGTCCAGTGTTGCTTTAATACGTCTGCTTACTAATCCTTTTTCATTCCATATAAAATAGCCAGAATTTTTTGTAACTTCAGGTATGTTATTAGACATGTGGTCGGATATGTCTTTGTTTTTGAGTTTTTTAGTTGTGGAGAAGTTCTTGATCCATACATAGTCTACCAGTTGATACTCACAGCCTGAGATAAGCTGCCATCCAAGAGTTTCAGTAGATGGTTCATGACGAAGCTTATCCTCAAATTCCGGCTCAGTCATATACCAGTCGGTAGGCGTAATTATATCGTGCTCAACGGCAAGTCTGACGAGATCGGTCTGAAGGGCGTTGTATGGAATGCACTCTGGATGTGCAATTATCATTGTGTATATGCGTTCTCTGAATTCGAGCCATCTGTTTAGCGGCTCAATGGCCTCTTTTGTAAAAGTTATGCCGCTTAAACCTTTGAGGCGCATGGAGTTGCGTATTGCTTTAATGTTTTCTTTAGCCCCATCCCAGCCAAGCATAGCTGCCATACGATGCACATTATCAATGTTGTCGATATCTATGTCGGCCGAAACAGGGCTTGTTGTCCCTTTCTTGGGGCAAACTATATTAATCACAGCTTCGATGTCGACGCCGTGTTTTTGCAAGATGGGTGTCAGCTTTAGTTCTTTATTCTTAACAATGTGCTGAAATGTATTTTCGTTGCCTAGAGTGCCGCGAATGATCTTTGCTAAATTCTCTTCATGGTTGAAGTCTGGAGTTATATATTTCAGCTCGGACTCAACCAGATGTCCGTACGGAGGTATAGCGGCGTCGTGTAGCAGTGCTGCAGCGAGTAGCGCTTTAGTGTCATTTAAGTTGAGATTGCTCTTATGTGCCAACTCCACAGCTAGGAAAGTCACACCTATGGAGTGTGGGAGGCGACGAGATCTTCCTAGCTCTTGAATTAGCGGCACATCAAAGTTCATCTGCCGCATATTTCGCAGTCGGTGAATCTCCGGGCTATCTATAAGATCTGCGAGTAGGGAGGTCAGATTCTCATCAGAGAATCGCATGAGCCCATGTAAAATGTCGTGGAATTCCATATGGCCCTTCAGTCAAAGCGCGTGCAAGGTGTACGCCCAAAATCGGGTGCTATGCGGCGATTGTACACAGATAACGCGAACAGATCATTTGTGGAAACGTCATCCTGCAACCACAGACTATCTAGGGTTTTTTACCCGCTCAAACCACCTTTTAGGCTTGGTAAGGCCTGGCGTCGGCTTAAGCTGGGAAGCAAGCCTACAACGGCGATTCACTGGGCAAAATTGATCGTTAGAAAGACGCTATAGCTTGAGTTTCGAAAGGCCGCGGAAACGGGTGGTATCCGAAGCACCCTGGATGGTCTTCTCAGACGAAAAACTGGGATCCTGGCTACCCATCACGGCGTATCAGTAGTAAGTAACTGTTAGCAAATACGTGTCGTGTATGCTGGTGGCGAAGTTTTGGTCTATCTAATTGTATTGAAAAGACAAGTCCAAAGTTGGTTGGCTGGCATAAAATAAAAATGTATTGTATTTGTTTTTAGTAAGTTTGGAGCGTTTTGTACGTGTTGTTTTGAATGTAAGTATTGATCTTAAGATGTTAAAAAAGGCCCCTTAAGGCCTTTATCTTTCGAACTTTTAAATTTGTTATTCGTCTAGCTTTAAAATTGCTTCGAATTAGTCTTCGACTTTTAGTTTTTGAGTGCTTGTTATCACACCTTTGGGCTCTAAGACTTCCCTTGGAGGTAGGACGTTTTGAATCGCATGCTCACGAGACTTGCGAATACCAGTCGTGGAAGTCTGAGGTGTGCCGTATCTGGCGCTTCTTGGATCATTACGGCCGGCCTTTCAATTTACCTTCCACATAGCTCATTTCATTCTTGATGAGATTGATGGTGAGTGCCTGGACCTTTGTGGTCTTTCCGGTTTTGAGGTCGACAATTTTTAGCAAAGCGGTCAAGTGCTCCTTGCGCGCTTTCAAGGTGTCGCTCCAGCTCGCGCTGCTTCGGATTTGGTTGATCATGGTCTTCGTCCTTTTTGTGTTACAAACAGCCCGCGTGCGCAGGCTGTTTCCGGTGGCTCAGTGCGTTACAGCGAAAAGATGTCTTCTACGGTGAACTTGTACGAGCGGTCAGCGAGTTCACGACTGCCCCATGTGTCGAAGCCTTCACCTTCTTTAGGCAGCACCAACCTTCTAAGGCTGAGTTGGTCGCCGCCCAGCAAACGTTGGGTAGCCCACAGCTTGGCGCCCATATCCATCAGTGCTTGAGCTTTTTCGTTCCACTGCTCTGCCAGTACCTTTTCGGCCAGCAACAAGGCCGTTCTTTGGATGGCTAGGTTTTCGCTTTGCGCCTCGGCAATGTGTTGGTCGACGATGACCAGCTCCTGCTCCAGCGCGGTAATGATTAGGTGCTGGCGACGATTGTGCTCGATGGCAGTCGCAAGGTTTTTCGCAGCCTTTTGCGCGTCTGTATTGGCGTTCTTTTCGCCCTCAGTGTCGCCCCAAGCCACTGCCTGTGCGTAGGCGGTGGCTGCATCTGTTTCGGCTTGCCGGGCCTTGGCCAAGTCTTCTACCGCTTGCTGCTGGATTTGCTCCAAACGGGTGCTGAGGCTCTCGCGTTTTTCGTTGAGCTCTTGCTCGTCGGCTTTCCAGTTCGCCATCGATTCGGTGTAACCGGCCATCAAAGTTTCGTGATTGAGCAGTTGTTCGCGTCGAGTGATCTGAGTATCTAAGATCCAGGCATGGTGTTTATTTGAGTCGTATGGGAGTTTCAGCGTGTTGTACTCACTGCGGACTTCAAGCAGACGATTTGCATCCAATTCGTCGTCGCCCTCCAGTAAGGCTTCCAGCGGTGCCATCTCGGCGTATTGCTCTTCAGCCGTCCTCAGGTATTTATCACGGCGGATGGTGAGTTGGTCGATCTCATCGATCAACCGTTGCTTCTTTTCGTAATTAGCGGTCGCGTGAGTGCTATCCGAGTTCGGCAGTGCAAGTAAGGTGGTCTCGCTGCAGTTCAGTTCGCTGACCAGCAGTGCATGTTGTTCGGTAGAAGCTTGGAATTCTTTCATCTGTCTTGTTCCTTCAAATTAGGTTTGGGTTGAATGAGCGGCTGGCGAGGCCGGGAGTAAGCCGGCGTTACCTCGATCAGCGGGGATGCCCTCAGGCAGCCCGAGCCTCGCTTTCATCCGCTCCCGGAATCGTCTTCACGATGTAGCAGCGTTGCGGGCCGAGGCCGGGCAACCGGACCAAGCACGATGCTTTGCCGTCGCTGGCCGGTTCCAGCACTCCGCGCTGCAGCAGTTCCTTGTTCACGGCGTTGATGTTCATGCCCCGGAAGATCTCGGAGCGCCACGCCTCAGGCAGCACGTAATAGGTGTTGGTGGTGTGCATGGTGTCGCCCATGCCGTGCTCCAGCGTCTTGCGAAAGCCGAGACGGTCGATGGTGCGCGGACCGTGTTCGTCGATCTTGGCTGCCGCCGATTCCCAGCGGGTGAAGCGGCTTTCGCCGAAGCGTTCGATGACCTGGCGCAGGCGCGCCAAGATCGCATCACCCTCGAAGTTACCGGCGCCGCCTCGTTCGTTTAGCCAAGCATTCAGGCATACGCGAGCAGCAGTGGTAGCGGTTCCGTCCGGCCAGCCGGTGATGCCCATTGCTGTGGCCAGCTCGCCTGCTGCGGCGGCGAGGCCGAAGCGAGCAGCGGCACGGTGTGCCTGTCCACTCGCGGACGCCGGGAGCGACTTGGCAATAAAGCCTTCCAGCGTGCGGCGCAGGATGGCGGACCATCCATGATGCTTACCGGGTTCACACAGCGCTGACAGGAAGGCAGTGAGTGGTGTGCCGTAGTACTTCGCTACGCGAGCCTTGAGCGCGTCGGACAGGGCAGCGGCATCTTCGAAACCGTTGAGTGTGTCGAACATACCAAGGCCTTTGCTGGCATCGGCCGGGACTGCAAGCATGCGCACCTCCATGCCTGCCTTCAGTTCCTTGTTGGCTTCGGCCATGTGCTGGGCTAAGGTCTTCTCGCCGGTCGAGAGAAACAGCAGGCGCCACTCCTGTACCTGTCGGCCAGCTTGGCCTCGATCGTTTGCGCGTGCCTTCCCGGTGCCATTACCGAGCATGTACACCGTCTCGCCGATGATGCGCGGGTCGCACATGCCGATCTCATCGAGCACCAGAAGGCCATCGGAATGCGCGGCGGCGATGGATTCGAGCGCGTTGTCGGTGGACCGCCACGAACGCACCAGGCGCGGTCCGCCGTAGATCGAAGCGGCAACTTGCAGGTGCGTGGTCTTTCCGCCGGAGCTATCGCCGTACAGGTGAAAGCCGCCCGACTCATGGCCGAGCATGTGCAGCAGCGGCCCTGCGAAGGCCACGCCGACGACAAATGCCAGACGATGATTACCGACGCACAGCGCGCCGATCTGCTCCTGCCATTGTTCAAGCGTGCCCGCTTCGCTGATCGGAGGAAGTTGCGAACCGGCTTCGTAGAAGTGCAGGTGCTCGCTGTGCGCGCCGACCTGCTGCTCGGGCAGAAGAAACGCAGTATCATGCCAACCCAAGCGCGTGACCAGCCGTGCCCTTTGGGCGCTGTCGAAGCCTCCGAGATAGCTCTGCAGGTCATTGCGTGCATTGCGCCCCGACCGACTGCCTGCGAGGCGTAGCCCCATGTCCACCAGCGGCCCGAGCACGTCTTTGCCGAAGTCACCCGTCATAGTGCGGGCCGGGATGTTCCAGCGTTTCTTAGCGCCGTCGGGATCGTCAAATTCAACCAACAATCCCCAGTTCTGACCCTTGTCGTCGCGAGTACGGGCGAGGATCTCCAGTGGCGAACACACCGGACGCGCCTCACCGTCGTCACCGGCATAAAACACACCTTCGGATGTGAGGCGAAAGCCACCGGGCATCAGATCGTTTTTCGATTTGGTAGGGCGTTTGGCGGCTGCCTTAGGCTTCGCTTCCGGCTCGGATTTGACTGGAGCAGCAATCACCTCTTGCTTGATCACGCCGAATAGCTCACCGCTGTTTTCCAGTTCGGCGAAGTGGGCGGCTGTCCAGCCTTTGGCGAGAGCATCGGCGGCATCATCACCGTCATCCCATTGACCACCTTTGGCAAACGCGGCTCGGTCGTTTTTCAGCACGGGCTTGCGTTTGAACACCTCCAGCGCGACTACCCGGACCGAGCCGGCGCCGATTCCGCGCAGCTTTTCGGCAACGGTGGCCATGCAGGTTTTGCCGCTGTCGTCGTTGTCCGGCCACAACACAACATCGCGGCCTTGGAGCGGCGTCAGGTCTGCTTTGTGCCATGAGTTGGAACCGTTCGGCCAGCAGGTGGATACGTAATTCGGCAGCAGTTCGGCGGCGGCATCGGCGGCTTTTTCGCCTTCGCACAGCACTACCGATGCATCAGCACGCTGGGCCAGTTCATCACGGCGCAGTAGGGGGCGGGGATCTGGCAGACCCTGCCAACGCCATTGCTTGGTTTGACCATCGGAGCGCTGACACCACGTGAGCGGCGCAAAGACCTTCTTCGGCTTGCCGTCTTCATCCGGGCCGAGGTCGAAGCGGTACAGCGCCATGAGGGGCTGACCCTGCACGTCACGATAGATCCACACCTTGGACGGTGCACCGTGATCGCGATGCTTGGCCGGGCACTTGTTCATGGCTTCGGCCGGGATCGGTAGGATGGCGTTCCATGTCGGCGCCTTGGGTTTGATCGGTGCCGTCTTCGTCTTGGCTTCGCCGGGCGCAACGTTTAGCCAATCAGCAAGCTTGTTGCACGCCTCGACATCGGTGCCGCCGTCCAGATAGCGCACCAGATCGATCAGGTCGCCGCCCTTGTCGCCGGTGGCGAAGTCGGCCCAGGTGCCCTTGTTCAAATTGACCTTGAGAGAGCCGGCGCGTTTGTCGCTGCGGGTCGGGTTCGGTGCGGTGTATTCCTTACCGCCGTCGACGCGCTTGCCGTTGGGCAGCCAATGCGACAGGACGCGATCGATGTCTTTCAGCGCGGCGGCCTTAACGTCGGCGAAGCTCGGACGTTTATCTGTTCTGCTAGGTCGCTGGCTCATACGTCAGCCCTCGGCAGAAACAACGCGTCGTTGATGTCGTCAATCAGGGCTTTGGCCATCTCACCCAAGTACAGGGCGGGCCAACTGAAACGCTCGCCGTTGTCACTCATGGCAGCGTCGAAATTTAGTTGGTTCGCGTGATGCTGAAGCAACGACACCATCTCCAGCGCGTCCTCAACGGGCACACCGGCATTTACTCTAAACAGCTTCAAGTCGGTGGCGTTGACGCGAGAAAAAGTAGCGTGGCCGGGTGTAGTGGAAGCGCTCATAGCGCACCGCCTTTCTGCACAGCAGGCTTTGAGGTGTTATCGCCGTGCATTGCAAGAGTCTTGATCAGACCGAGGGTGCCGCGCACATCCCAAAGGACCGCAGCAATGACGTGATTGGCAAGGCGGGAGGATTCGTTTTCGAAGTGATCCTCAAGCAGCGTCAGCACTGAGTCGGCACGATCAATGGCGCAGGTAATGGCGTCGATGGGCACACCGGCATCAGCTTTTGGATTCACGCAAAGCAGGTCTTCAGGCAGCGAGAAACTCAGGGCGTTGTTCATTGGGTGCCACCTGCGATTTCGAGTGCGCGGGCTTTGGCCATGTGAGCGTTGTAACGGGAGAGGCGTGTAGCGAGGCTGGAGTTGGCGTGTAAAGCGGCGAGAGCCATTGCACGGTGTGCAGCGGCGCGAATTTTGGACGGATTGAGTGCGGGCATGGGTGACGCTCCAAGTTTGAGGATGGAGCTGCCACTGATCGTCGCCAAACGATTTAAGGTGGCAGCTGTGCGCAGGTTGGCGAACCGGGAACTTGGAACCCGGCAGACCCGAAGGTCTCCCACGCACAGCTGCCATAACACGAAACGGCGGGCACAAAAAAAGCGCCTGCTGTCGGTTGGGGCGCCTGTGCGCCAAGTATCTCGGGTCGCCAAACCCGGTCGCTGAATTTGCAGCGACGGTCAGAGAGTAACGTCCGTTTTTCCAAAGTGCAACTGCGCTGATGGCTTGCGGTTTTTTCAGGTGCGGCATAAATTGTTCGTGCATTTAGATTGACCTCAACGCCTCCGGATCGCCCCCGGAGGCGTTTTCGTTTCAGGCATGGGCTTCCCAGCGCAGGGAAAGAAGGGGCAGAAATCCGCCGCTGAGCATGGAGCGGGCGTCTTCGTAAGCGTCGACCTGCTGGCCTTCGTCGACGATAACGGCCCCGGTCTTTTCGCAGTGGAGGGAGAGGGCGCACCAGGTGCCGTCGGCCCAGCTGAGCACGCTGACAACGCGACCTCGCCTGCCCTGCTGGCTGCGGTAGCGTTCAAGACGCTGCATGACACGAGACGAGAAACCGATCCGACGCAACACGGAAAAGGGGTGCATCAAAGCGTTCCTTGCAGTCTTGTGGCTCATGCAGCCACCTGATCACGTGCCTCGATGCGGCTGCGTGCCCAAGCTTGAACTTCGGAAAGGACCCAAGCGACAGGGGCGCCGCGTGCGTTGCTGTTGCTCAGTTTGACGGGCTGCGGAAAGCCGCAATCGGTGCGCTGCATCAGTTTGTAGATGGTCGAACGCTTCATCCCCACGATGCCTTCCACCTCCCGCATACGGATTAAAGTTGAAGCGGCATCAAAAAGTGAGGCTGCGTTGGCGGGAGTCTTGCGGGGAAAATCGGTGACAGAGGTGCTCATAGGTATTGCTCTCGATTGATTTGGACAACGAGAGCAATGGTCTAGAGATTGGTCGGCGGTGAGCAGTTCACTTCCATTTGAAATGACATTGAAATATCGGTCACACCACAAAATTGCGCTTGAGGATTCCCTCAACGCTTTTGCGGGTTAGCGCTTTTTCGGTTTCCAGTGTCACCCACTCAGCGCGCTGTTTGAGTGGTTTGGACACCTCCCGTTCCAGCCAGGCGTGAACCGCCGTGGTCACGTTTCGCCGTGACATTCCGCTAGCCACGTAGTGTCGACCTTGCCTAATGATTGCTGTATCCCGTGCGCTGATTTCTTCGTTACGCTCCATTCCGCTGATGATGCCGCCCTTAGTGCGGATAGCGTTCTCGATTGCCCTGTTAGCGATTGGGGTCAGCTCGTCACTGATCAGGCAGGGTAGGGATGTTATGGGCTCCAAAAACAGCACGTACTGGTCCAGTGCCTCAATACGTTCGTTAGGATCGACCTGCCTTTCCACAACCTGACAATAAAGGTCCCACGACCAATCCGTTGGAGGCTCGGCAACATGCGACCAAGCCTCTTGTTCGGTGGAGCGCATCCAGTCAGCTAAGGCGCTCAGCGCTTTTACTGCGCAGGCCATAACGTAGGCTGCATATGCCTCGCGCTCCGATGCTGAATGACACTTGCTGTATTGGCGAACCCAATGCGCGAGACGGTTTTTTTTGTCGGTTGAGGCGTACTGAAAAATAGCCTCCTCATGCATCGTTGTCTGGATGCACATGCTGCTCATGTCGCTGCTGATGTCGCCGGTCTGGATGCGAATACAGCACTGATTGATCAGCTCGCACACGTCAGTGATCTGTTCATTGCAGAACTCGTAGAGTGGCTGCTCTGAGAGATATTGGATGAGGCCAGCGGTTAGCGCCGAGTGCAAAATCGGGTGGGTATCAATCATGCCAATGGCTCTCGACTTGCAACGCACTGTCCCGCGCCCTGCGAGTTTGAAGCATAGGCAGCGAGATTTGCGCTGTTGCCAAGTGTGAGGAGTGTCGGCCCGCAGCGGGCAAGGGGTTTGTCGCGGCGTTACACATTCGGCGTGCGTTACATCGAATGTACGGAACTGCGTGCTGAAGTGTAACGGGATTGAAAGCCAATGAATCCGGGTGTTTGGCCGGCACCGTTACACGAGTAACACCCGTAACATGGATTTTGACGGTGGTACGGATAGATGCACTCATACCGCTTTTCCAAATTGTCCCTTGATCACCTTCTCGCATGCCAACGCATCAAGGTGATCTGCATACCACTGCATCATCTTCACCCTGTGCTCTAGGTATTGAGCCTTGTTGTATACCCCGGATATTCCCTCTTCTTTGTGAGCAAGCTGCGCTTCGACATGCTCTTTCGGCCAGCCGTGTTCCCTGAGCAAAGTGCTGGCGGTGTGACGAGTCCCATGACCAACCAAACGGCCTTTGTAACCAATCGTCGCGAAGACTTTGTTGATGGTGTTTTCGCTAATCGTCGGATTCTTCGCGCCCACTCCGGGGAATAGCCAGCGACTGCGACCTGTTAGGCTGTGAAGTTCTTTGAGAGCGGAAAGCGCTTGCTTAGGGAGTGGACAAACAAAGTCCCTGCGCATCTTCATCTTGGCGGCAGGCGTCGTCCATATTGCTTTATCAAGGTCGAACTCTTTCCATTCAGCTAACCGAACCATGCCCGGTCTCGATGCGGTCCAGATACAGAGCCATGCTGCAGTTCGGGCCGTCAGCCTGCTGGGAGTGTTTTTGAGTGCTTGGAGGAACTCTGCCAGCTCAGGCTCCAACAAATGAGGATGCTGCTGAGTCTTTGGGGCTCGAGCTGCAATATCTCGTAGGCGACTGCCCGGATCGTTTTCCGTGAGGCCTAGGCCGATGGCACGCCCGAATATCTGATTGATCCAAGTGCGGCACTTTTCCGCCACGTTGTGTGCGTCTCGGGCTTCGAGAGATGCCTGAAGTTCTGCACAGTCGGTACGAGTGATTTCGTCAAGGGGCTTATCTCCCAGCGCTGGGAGTATGTCTTTGTCGAGGTAAGTGCGGATTTTGTTAAGAGTGGAGGGAGCGAGTCCCTTTTCTTCCTTGGCCTTGAGCCAAGCTTCAGCTGCGGCTCGGAAGGTCCGAGTCCTGGCAGCATCAATTGCTGCTTTGGCAGAGCGTTTTTGCTCGAGAGGATCGGCCCCGCTGCTCACTACCTTGCGCAGTTCAGCAGCTTTGTCCCGTGCCAATGCACCGCTGACTTCTGGATAACCCCCCAGCCCCATCCAAGCCCAATTGCCCGCCGGACGTTTGTAGCGGAGCTGCCAGGATTTACCACCGTCAGGTTTAACCCTGAAGTAGACGCCGTTTCCGTCCAGCTCTCGGTATTCCTTTGATTCCGGCTCCAATCCCGCAAGTGTCGTGTCAGCGAGAGGGCGGCGCTTGATGTCTGCGCGCTTCATCCTTGTATCCCAAAGTTCGGTATTTTTCTCAGGATACAAGCAGGGATACAGGGATACAACGGATAAGGGGAGACAGGGGTAGACAGACAGGCACAAAAAAACCGGCCAAGTGGCCGGTTTCTCTGGGTCTGAGAGGCTGGTAGAGACTCTCAGATACTGCTATGTGGTGCCCCGAGGGAGACTCGAACTCCCACTCCTTTCGAAAACGGATTTTGAATCCGCCGCGTCTACCAATTCCGCCATCAGGGCTCAATGGCGGCGAAGTATAGAGAGGTGATTACCGTTGGTCAATCACGTTTCATGGTCAATTTTCGATATTTCCGCTAGACTTTCCGGCCCTGCTAGACGAACCCCATCATGCGCGTTGCTGACTTTACTTTCGAGCTTCCTGATTCGCTGATCGCCCGCCATCCGTTGGCCGAGCGTCGCGGTAGTCGCCTGCTGACCCTTGATGGGCCGAGCGGCGCCCTGGCACACCGTCAATTCACTGATTTGCTTGAGCATTTGCGCCCGGGCGATTTGATGGTGTTCAACAATACCCGGGTGATTCCGGCGCGGCTGTTCGGGCAGAAAGCGTCCGGCGGCAAGCTGGAAATTCTCATCGAGCGCGTGCTCGATGCGCACCGCGTGCTGGCTCATGTGCGCTCCAGCAAGTCGCCGAAGCCGGGTTCGAAGATCCTTATCGACGGCGGTGGCGAAGCCGAGATGCTCGCGCGTCATGATGCGCTGTTCGAGCTGGGTTTTGCCGAGGAAGTCTTGCCGCTGCTCGATCGCGTCGGGCACATGCCGTTGCCTCCTTATATAGACCGCCCGGATGAAGGCTCGGATCGCGAGCGTTATCAGACCGTGTATGCCCAGCGTCTAGGTGCGGTCGCAGCGCCGACGGCGGGGCTGCATTTTGATGAGCCGCTGATGCAGGCGATTGCTGCCAAGGGCGTCGAGACTGCGTTCGTGACGTTGCACGTCGGCGCGGGGACGTTTCAGCCGGTGCGTGTCGAGAAGATCGAAGATCACCACATGCACAGCGAGTGGCTGGAAGTCGGCCAGGACGTGGTCGATGCGGTCGCTGCGTGCCGTGCGCGTGGCGGTCGGGTGATTGCGGTCGGCACCACCAGCGTGCGTTCGCTGGAGAGCGCGGCGCGCGATGGTGTGCTCAAGCCGTTCAGTGGCGACACCGACATTTTTATCTATCCGGGCCGGCCGTTTCATGTGGTCGATGCCCTGGTGACCAATTTCCATTTGCCGGAATCCACGCTGTTGATGCTGGTTTCCGCGTTTGCCGGTTATCCCGAAACCATGGCCGCCTACAAGGCCGCCGTGGAAAACGGCTACCGCTTTTTCAGTTACGGGGATGCGATGTTCATCACCCGCAATCCCGCTCCAACTGCCCCTGAACAGACAGGCCCAGAGGAAACAGAATGAGTCGCGAATGTCGAATGTCCTTTGAGTTGCTGGCCACCGATGGCAAGGCTCGTCGTGGTCGCCTGACCTTCCCCCGTGGCACCGTCGAGACCCCGGCGTTCATGCCGGTCGGCACCTACGGCACGGTCAAGGGCATGCTGCCGCGCGACATTGTCGCCACGGGCGCGGAAATCATTCTGGGCAACACCTTTCACCTGTGGCTGCGTCCCGGCACTCAGGTGATCAAGGAGCACGGCGACCTGCACGATTTCATGCAGTGGAAAGGCCCGATCCTCACCGACTCCGGCGGCTTCCAGGTGTTCAGCCTCGGCGCGATGCGCAAGATCAAGGAGGAGGGCGTGACCTTCGCTTCTCCGGTCGACGGCGCCAAAGTGTTCATGGGCCCGGAAGAGTCGATGCAGGTGCAGCGCGATCTCGGTTCCGACATTGTGATGATCTTCGACGAATGCACGCCGTATCCGGCTGACGAAGACGTCGCGCGCGTATCGATGGAGCTGTCGTTGCGCTGGGCGCAGCGTTCGAAGAATGCCCACGGCGACAACACCGCGGCGCTGTTCGGTATCGTCCAGGGCGGCATGCATGAAAACCTGCGCATGCGCTCGCTCGAAGGCCTCGACAAGATCGGCTTCGACGGCCTCGCCATCGGCGGTCTGTCGGTGGGCGAACCGAAGCACGAAATGATCAAGGTGCTGGATTATCTGCCGGGTCAGATGCCCGCTGACAAACCTCGTTACCTTATGGGCGTTGGCAAACCGGAAGATCTGGTTGAGGGTGTGCGCCGCGGGGTGGACATGTTCGATTGCGTGATGCCAACCCGTAATGCCCGCAATGGGCATCTGTTCATCGATACCGGTGTGCTGAAGATCCGTAACGCGTTCCATCGCCATGATGAATCGCCGCTGGATCCGACCTGCGATTGCTACACCTGCCAGAACTTCTCGCGCGCTTATCTGCATCACCTGGACAAGTGCGGCGAAATGCTCGGCAGCATGCTCAATACCATCCATAACTTGCGCCATTATCAGGTGCTGATGGCTGGTTTGCGCGAGGCTATTCAACAGGGTACATTGGCCGCCTTTGTCGATGCCTTCTACGCCAAACGCGGACTTCCCGTCCCGCCTTTGGGCTGAGTTTTCTGACCCCAAGATTCAACATTTGCAACTGGAGTGCTAAATGAGCTTTTTTATCTCTAACGCCATGGCTGACGCAGCTGCACCGGCTGCTGCAAGCCCAATGGGCGGCGGCTTCGAGTGGATTTTCCTGGTCGGCTTCCTGGTCATCTTCTACCTGATGATCTGGCGTCCACAGGCCAAGCGCGCCAAAGAGCAGAAGAACCTGCTGAGCAGCCTGCAGAAGGGTGACGAAGTCGTGACCACTGGCGGCATCGCCGGCAAGATCACCAAGGTTGCCGATGACTTCGTGGTTCTGGAAGTGTCCGACACCGTGGAAATGAAGTTCCAGAAAGGCGCCATCGCCGCCACGCTGCCAAAAGGCACGCTGAAAGCGATCTAAGAGCAACAACTTCTACTCAATCGACGGGGCGCGCAAGGCGCCCCGCGTTCATAACGGGCGGCGTGATGCTGAACAAATACCCTCTGTGGAAATACATTCTGATCCTGGCGGTGCTGGCGATCGGTCTGATTTATTCCGCTCCCAATCTTTACCCCGATGACCCGGCGATTCAGATCAGCGGCGCCAGCACGGCTCTGCAGGTCAATGACGCCGATCTGGCTCGCGTCAGCACAGCGCTGAAAGAGTCCGGCATCAACGTCAAGGCGGCCACTCTGACCGCAGGCGGCAAGGGCGGTCTGATCCGTCTGAGCAAGGCTGAAGATCAGCTGCCGGCCAAGGACGTTGTGCGCAAGGCACTGGGTGATGACTACGTCGTCGCGCTGAACCTGGCACAGACCACCCCGCAATGGCTGCGCAACCTCGGTGCGCACCCGATGAAGCTGGGTCTGGACTTGTCCGGTGGTGTGCACTTCCTGCTCGAAGTGGACATGGACAAAGCCCTCGATGCACGCCTGAAAGTCTACGAAGGCGACGTCAAGAGCCTGCTGCGCAAAGAGAAGCTGCGCTATCGCAGCCTGCCGCAACTGGGCGGTGCCATTCAGTTGGGCTTCAGCGATGAAGATTCCCGCGAACAGGCCCGTGCGCTGATCCGCAAGAACTTCAATGATTTCGACATTGTTCCGGCCGACCTCAACGGTCAACCGGTGCTGCGTCTGGCGATGACCCCGGCCAAGCTGGCGGAAATCCGTGAATACTCCATCAAGCAGAACCTGACCACGGTACGTAACCGCGTCAACGAGCTGGGTGTTGCCGAACCGATCGTGCAGCGTCAGGGCGCCAACCGCATCGTGGTTGAGCTGCCGGGCGTGCAGGACACTGCCGAAGCCAAGCGTATTCTCGGCAAGACGGCCAACCTCGAGTTCCGTCTGGCCGCCGAGCCGGGCGCTTCGAAAGCCACTTCCGAATCGTTCGAATTCCGCGAAGGCAACCGTCCGCCAGCGCAGATCGAGCGTGGCCTGATCATCACCGGTGACCAGGTTACTGATGCCAAGGCCGGTTTCGGCGAACACGGCACGCCTGAGGTGAACATCCGTCTGGATGGTCACGGCGGCGAGCTGATGAGCCGTGCGACCCGTTCCAACGTCGGCCGCAGCATGGCGGTGATCTTCATCGAGCAGCGTCCGGTCACCACTTACACCAAGCAAGTGGTTGATGGCGTCGAGAAAGACGTGCCGGTACAGACGTTCAAGGAAGAGAAGAAGATCATCAGCCTGGCGACCATCCAGTCGCCGCTGGGTGCGCAATTCCGCATCACTGGCCTGAACGGTCAGGGCGAGTCGTCCGAGCTGGCGCTGCTGCTGCGTGCCGGTGGTCTGGCTGCACCGATGTACTTCGCTGAAGAGCGCACAATCGGTCCAAGCCTGGGTGCTGACAACATCACCAAAGGTATTGATGCTTCCCTGTGGGGCATGCTGTTCGTATCGCTGTTCATCATCGCCATCTACCGCTTCTTCGGCGTCATCGCCACCGTCGCACTGGCGGTGAACATGGTGCTGCTGCTGGCGTTGATGTCGTTGCTGGGCGCCACGCTGACCCTGCCGGGTATCGCCGGTATCGTCTTGACGATGGGTATGGCGGTCGACGCCAACGTACTGATCTTCTCGCGGATTCGTGAAGAGATCGCCGCGGGCATGACTGTGCAGCGGGCAATCAACGAAGGCTTCGGCCGGGCATTCACCGCGATTCTCGACGCCAACCTGACCACCTTGCTGGTCGGCGGCATTCTCTTCGCCATGGGCACCGGCCCGGTGAAGGGTTTCGCAGTGACGATGTCCCTCGGGATCTTTACCTCGATGTTCACGGCCATCATGGTGACCCGCGCAATGGTCAACCTGATCTTTGGCGGACGTGACTTCAAGAAGTTGTGGATTTAAGGGGCTGCCATGTTACGTACAATCAATTTCATGGGCGTTCGCAACTTCGCGTTCGGCGTCACTGTGCTGCTTACCGTCATTGCCTTGTTCAGTGTTGCCACCAAGGGCATGAACTGGGGCCTGGACTTCACCGGCGGTACGCTCATCGAGCTGACCTACGAGCGTCCGGCGGATGTCACCAAGGTGCGTGAGCAGCTGGCGACTTCCGGTTATCACGAAGCCGTGGTGCAGAACTTCGGTGCGACCACCGATCTGTTGGTGCGCATGCCGGGTGAAGATCCGCAGCTGGGCCATCAGGTTGCAGACGCACTGCAGAAAGTCGGCGGCGACAACCCGGCGACGGTCAAGCGTGTCGAGTTCGTCGGCCCGCAAGTCGGTGAAGAACTGCGCGACCAGGGCGGCCTCGGCATGCTGCTGGCGCTCGGCGGCATCCTGATCTACCTGGCGTTCCGCTTTCAGTGGAAGTTTGCGGTCGGCGCCATTGTGTCGCTGATCCACGACGTGATCGTGACCGTGGGTATCCTCTCGTACTTCCAGATCACCTTCGATCTGACAGTACTGGCGGCAGTGCTGGCGATCATCGGTTACTCGCTGAACGACACCATCGTGGTCTTCGACCGGGTGCGTGAGAACTTCCGCGTGCTGCGCAAGGCGACTCTGATCGAGAACATCAACATCTCGACCACCCAGACCCTGTTGCGCACCATGGCGACGTCGATCTCCACGCTGTTGGCGATCGCGGCGCTGCTGTTCTTCGGCGGCGACAACCTGTTCGGCTTCTCCATCGCACTGTTCATCGGTGTACTGGCGGGTACTTACTCGTCGATCTACATCGCCAACGTGGTGCTGATCTGGCTGAACCTGACCACCGAGGATCTGATTCCTCCGGCCAACACCGACAAGGAAGTCGACGACCGTCCATAACGGTTAGCGATTTTCCGGCTGTCAGCTGATAAAAGGCGCGAGTTGAACTCGCGCCTTTTTTTGTGCTCCAAGGCTGGGAGAAGCGCGGGCGCGTCCCGCATGTGATGGTCAGGAGGTTCATGTGAACAAGTCGTTGCTGGTTGGTGCGGTATTGGGTGCTGTCGGTGTCACAGCCGGGGGTGCTGTTGCCACCTACAGCCTGGTTAAAAGCGGCCCTGAGTATGCGCAAGTATTAGCCGTTGAGCCGGTCAAGACACAGATCAAGACTCCACGTGAAGTATGCAAGGATGTAACCGTGACCCGGCAGGCGCCGGTCAAGGATCAACACCAGATTCTCGGCACGGCGATCGGTGCCGTAGCCGGTGGTCTGTTGGGTAATCAGGTGGGCGGCGGTACCGGCAAGAAGATTGCCACTGTGGCCGGTGCAGTCGGCGGCGGTTATGCCGGTAACAAGGTGCAGGAAGGTATGCAGAACCGCGACACCTACACCACCACGCAAACCCGCTGCAACACGGTCAATGACATCAGCGACAAGGTCGTAGGTTACGACGTGCGTTACTCGCTCGATGGCAAGGAAGGCAAGGTGCGGATGGATCGCGATCCGGGCAACCAGATTCCGGTCGACAAGGAGGGCAAGCTGATCCTGTCGCAGAATGAGCCGGGTCAGTAAAGCGCTACTGTTGTGAAAGAAGCACCCTGTGGGGTGCTTTTTTTATACCCGCGTTTCAGGGCTGCACGCGATTCTCACCTGTGGGAGCGAGCCTGCTCGCGAATACGGTCCAACAGTTGATATTTCCTTTGCTGACACGCCCCATTCGCGAGCAGGCTCGCTCCCACAGGGAATTGTGCTGTTTGGAATTGCAGGCATAAAAAAAGCACCCCGGAGGGTGCTTTTCTGATTCGCGTAAAGCTTAGCGCTTCAGCGAGGCCGGCAGGTGCGGCTGGATCGCCGTCAACACTGCCTTGAAGCACTTGGTGTTGCCGGCAACGATGTGGCCTTTCTCAAGGAAGTCGTGACCGCCAGTGAAGTCGCTCACCAGGCCGCCGGCTTCCTGAATCAGCAGGGCGCCTGCAGCCATGTCCCACTCGGACAGACCCGACTCCCAGAACGCATCGAAGCGACCGGCAGCCACGTAGGCCAGGTCCAGGCTCGCCGAACCGGCGCGGCGGATACCGGCAGTCTGGCCAACCAGGGCGCGGAACATGCCCAGGTAGTTGTCGAGGTTGTCCATCTGATCGTCACGGAACGGGAAGCCGGTGCCGAGCAGGGCGCCGTCGAGGCTGGTGCGACCGCTGACGCGCAGACGACGGCCGTTCAGTTGAGCGCCGCGACCACGGCTGGCGGTGAATTCTTCCTGGCGAACCGGGTCCAGAACCACTGCGTGTTCCAGGCGGCCACGATATTTGCAGGCGATGCTCACTGCAAAATGCGGAATGCCACGGAGGAAGTTGGTGGTGCCGTCCAGCGGATCGATGATCCACAGGTACTCTTCGCCTTCGATGCCGGTGCCGGCGTGCAGGCCGGTTTCTTCACCCTGGATCGAGTGATTCGGGTAAGCCTTGCGCAGGGCATCGATGATTTTCTGTTCAGCGGCGCGATCAACCTCGGATACGTAATCCTTGGCGTCTTTTTCGTCGACCTTGATGGTATCCAGGCGCTCGATGGAGCGGAAGATCAGTTCACTGGCGCTGCGGGCGGCGCGCAGCGCGATATTCAGCATGGGCTGCATGGATGTGTCACCTAAGGTTGTTAAAGAAAGCCGCGCATTCTATCAGAACTTTTCTTCAGGTGAAGGACGCTGTTCGCTTTCATAGCTTAACGGTAGGCTGTTCTGTAAGATTTGCCCCCCTTTCCTGTGTCCGAGAGCGCCTCCCTTGCTGCAGAACATTCGTGTCGTCCTGGTCAACACCAGCCACCCCGGCAACATCGGCGGGGCCGCGCGCGCCATGAAAAACATGGGTCTGTCGCGACTGGTGCTGGTCGAACCGCGGGTCTTCCCGCACCACGAGGCCGATGCCCGCGCCTCCGGTGCCGGTGACATCCTTGAAAACGCGCAAGTCGTCGCCACTCTGGAGGACGCATTGGTCGGTTGCAATCTGGTGCTCGGCACCAGCGCCCGCGACCGCCGCATTCCCTGGCCGCTGCTGGATCCGCGCGAATGCGGCAGCAAAGTGGTCGAGGAAGCCGGGCAGGGCGCTGAGATCGCGTTGGTTTTCGGCCGTGAAGACTCCGGCCTGACCAATGAAGAACTGCAGCGATGTCATTTTCACGTGCACATCCCTTCCGACCCGACGTTCAGTTCGCTGAACCTCGGGGCGGCGGTGCAGGTGTTGAGTTATGAAGTGCGCATGGCCTGGCTGGCAGCACAGGGGCAACCGAGCAAGGTTGAGAAAGAAGAAGTGGCCTCGGTGAAAAGCGCCGAGCTGGCGACCATGGATGAGCTGGAGCGCTTTTATGAGCACCTGGAGCAGACGCTGGTTGCCATCGAATTCCTTGACCCGGAAAAACCACGGCACTTAATGGCGCGCCTGCGCCGGTTGTACGGACGCAGCTCGGTCAGCCGGGCGGAAATGAATATTTTGCGTGGCATTCTCACGGAAACCCAGAAAGCGGCCCGTGGCGAACTTCTAAAGCGGAAGGATTGAATGATGTTTGAGCGTTTGCGTGAAGATATCCAAAGCGTATTCCATCGAGACCCGGCGGCGCGTAACGCTTTTGAAGTCCTGACCTGCTACCCCGGCATGCATGCGATCTGGATTCATCGTCTGGCCGGCATGCTCTGGCGCAACGAGTTGAAGTGGCTGGCGCGACTGGTGTCGAACTTCGGTCGCTGGCTGACCGGGATCGAAATTCATCCGGGCGCCAAGGTCGGTCGGCGGTTCTTCATCGACCACGGCATGGGCATCGTCATTGGTGAAACCGCCGAGATCGGCGACGACGTCACCATCTATCAAGGCGTGACCCTCGGCGGCACCAGCTGGAACAAAGGCAAGCGCCACCCGACACTCGGAGACGGCGTTGTAGTCGGTGCCGGGGCCAAGGTTCTCGGTCCGTTCACGGTCGGTGCAGGCGCCAAAGTCGGCTCCAACGCTGTGGTCACCAAGGAAGTGCCACCGGGCGCCACTGTGGTGGGGATTCCGGGGCGGATCATCGTCAAGACCGATGAAGAGCAGGACGCCAAGCGCAAAGCCATGGCGGAAAAGATCGGCTTCGACGCTTACGGCGTCAGCGAAGACATGCCCGACCCGGTGGCCCGCGCCATCGGCCAGTTGCTCGATCATCTGCAAGCGGTGGACGGGCGTCTGGAAGGCATGTGCGGCGCGCTGAAGGATCTGGGCAGCAATTACTGTGCGAAAGATCTGCCTGAGCTGCGCGAAGAAGACTTCGCATGCGTCAAGGGCAAGGACGAATCGAAAGCCGGCTGAACCGCGGCGCTGCTTTTCGCGAGCAGGCTCGCTCCCACCGATGAATGCATTCCAATGTGGGAGCGAGCCTGCTCGCGAAGAACGATCACGCGGTTGCGCTGGCTGTCCGCAACCCGTCTTTGCTATAGTGCGCGCGCTCTTTTGCGGGTAAACCCGACTAAAGCACTAGGTCTTATAGTTGACTTAAATGCTCGGGAATTGCATACTCCCGCCCATTCCGAACTCCGTGGTAACTGTCCATGCGACTGACTACAAAAGGCCGATACGCCGTGACCGCCATGCTTGACCTGGCGTTGCACGCGCAGCACGGGCCGGTGTCTCTGGCCGATATCTCCGAGCGCCAAGGCATCTCCCTGTCCTACCTCGAACAGCTGTTCGCCAAGCTGCGCCGCAGCAACCTGGTTTCCAGCGTTCGCGGTCCGGGTGGTGGCTACCAGTTGTCCCGCGACATGCAGGGCATCCAGGTCGCCCAGGTGATCGATGCGGTGAACGAATCGGTCGATGCCACCAAGTGCCAGGGCCAGGGCGATTGCCATTCCGGTGATACCTGCCTGACCCATCATCTGTGGTGCGACTTGAGCCTGCAGATTCACGAATTTCTGAGCGGTATCAGCTTGGCCGACCTTGTGACTCGCCGTGAGGTACAAGAAGTGGCCCAGCGTCAGGACCAGCGCCGTTGCAGCAGCAAGGCGCCACGCCTGGACAAGATTGAAGCGTCCGCCGTCGAATGACAGCCGAAGAGCTACCCGCGGCACGCCAGCCCTGATTTAGGAGATAGTCCATGAAATTGCCGATTTACCTTGATTACTCTGCAACCACCCCGGTTGATCCGCGCGTTGCGCAGAAAATGAGTGAATGCCTGCTGGTCGACGGAAACTTCGGTAACCCGGCGTCCCGTTCCCACGTGTTCGGCTGGAAGGCTGAAGAGTCCGTCGAAAACGCTCGTCGTCAGGTGGCCGATCTGGTCAACGCCGACCCGCGCGAAATCGTCTGGACCTCCGGCGCGACCGAATCCGACAACCTGGCGATCAAGGGCGCGGCACATTTCTACGCCTCCAAGGGCAAGCACCTGATCACCAGCAAGATCGAGCACAAGGCTGTCCTCGACACCATGCGCCAGCTGGAGCGTGAAGGCTTCGAAGTGACCTACCTCGAGCCGACCGAAGACGGTCTGATCACCCCGGCGATGATTGATGCTGCACTGCGCGAAGACACCATTCTGGTGTCGGTGATGCACGTCAACAACGAAATCGGCACCATCAACGACATCGCCGCCATTGGCGAGATGCTGCGCGCCAAAGGTGTGCTGTTCCACGTTGACGCCGCTCAGTCCACTGGCAAGGTCGAAATCGATCTGCAGAAGCTGAAAGTCGACATGATGTCGTTCTCCGCCCACAAGACTTATGGCCCTAAAGGCATCGGCGCGTTGTACGTCAGCCGCAAGCCGCGTGTGCGCATCGAAGCGACCATGCACGGTGGCGGTCACGAGCGCGGCATGCGTTCCGGCACCCTGGCGACCCACCAGATCGTCGGCATGGGCGAAGCGTTCCGCGTAGCCAAGGAAGACATGGCCGCTGAAAACGTGCGCATCAAAGCCTTGAGCGATCGCTTCTACCAGCAGGTCGAGCACCTGGAAGAGCTGTACGTCAACGGCAGCCTGACCGCCCGCGTCCCCCACAACCTGAACCTGAGCTTCAACTACGTTGAAGGCGAGTCGCTGATCATGGCGCTCAAGGATCTGGCGGTATCGTCCGGTTCGGCCTGCACCTCGGCGTCGCTTGAGCCTTCGTATGTACTGCGCGCCCTGGGCCGCAACGACGAACTGGCACACAGCTCGATCCGCTTTACCTTCGGCCGTTTCACCACCGAAGAAGAAATCGACTACGCCGCGCAGAAAGTCTGCGAGGCCGTTACCAAGCTGCGCGCTCTGTCGCCGCTGTGGGACATGTACAAAGACGGCGTCGATATCTCGAAAATCGAGTGGGCGGCACACTAACTATAGAAGCCGCCGGATACAGATCCTGTAGCGACGCGGCGTTAACGCAGCGCAGTTGCAGGGTCTCAAGAGCGGCCCTGATGAGTGAGGATTGAGAATCATGGCTTACAGCGAAAAGGTCATCGACCACTACGAAAACCCGCGCAACGTCGGCAAGATGAACGCGGAAGATCCTGATGTCGGCACCGGCATGGTCGGCGCTCCGGCGTGCGGCGACGTGATGCGTCTGCAGATCAAGGTCAACGATCAGGGCGTTATCGAAGACGCCAAGTTCAAGACCTACGGTTGCGGTTCGGCAATCGCCTCCAGCTCCCTCGCTACCGAGTGGATGAAGGGCAAGACCCTGGACGAAGCCGAAACCATCAAGAACACTCAGCTGGCCGAAGAACTGGCTTTGCCGCCAGTGAAAATCCACTGCTCCGTGCTCGCCGAAGACGCTATCAAAGCGGCAGTTCGCGATTACAAGCAGAAGAAAGGCTTGATCTGAATTTCAAGATTCGGCGACGAGTAAGGAGTCAACGATGGCTATCAGCATGACAGAAGCGGCTGCTCGACACGTGCGGCGCTCCCTCGACGGGCGCGGCAAAGGTGAAGGGATTCGTCTGGGTGTTCGCACCACAGGCTGTTCCGGCCTTGCCTACGTGCTGGAGTTTGTCGACGAGGTAGTGGCGGAAGATCAGGTGTTCGAGAGTCACGGCGAAAAAGTGATCATCGACCCGAAAAGCCTGGCCTACCTGGACGGCACCGAGCTCGACTTCGTCAAGGAAGGGTTGAACGAAGGCTTCAAGTTCAACAACCCCAACGTGCGCGGTGAATGTGGCTGCGGCGAAAGCTTCAACATCTGAGGCTGGTCGTGGGTATTCCTTGTCATTTCGCTTTATTCGAGCTGCAACCGAGCTTCCGCCTGGATCTCGAGCAGTTGGCCACGCGCTACCGTGAGTTGGCGCGCGGCGTCCATCCTGACCGTTTTGCCGATGCATCCGAACGCGAACAGCGCTCGGCGCTCGAGCAATCGGCGCGGCTCAACGACGCCTACCAGACGCTCAAGAGTCCGGCCCAGCGCGCACGCTACCTGCTGAAAATCAGCGGGCATGAAGTGCCGATGGAGGTCACGGTCCACGATCCCGAGTTTCTTTTGCAGCAGATGCAATGGCGCGAAGAGCTCGAAGATCTGCAGGACAGTGCCGACCTCGACGGTGTTGCGGTGTTCAAGCGTCGCTTGAAAGCTGCTCAGGAAGAACTCAATGAGAGCTTCGCAGCCTGTTGGGATGATGCTGCGCAACGTGAACAGGCCGAACGCCTGATGCGGCGCATGCAGTTCCTCGACAAGCTCACCTACGAAGTGCGCCAGCTGGAAGAGCGCCTCGACGATTAACCCAGTGCTGCGCTGAATTGCACGCTGACAGACAGACAAGACCTGATCACCATGGCTCTACTGCAGATCGCCGAACCCGGCCAAAGTCCTCAACCGCACCAGCGTCGCCTGGCGGTGGGCATCGACTTGGGTACTACCAATTCGCTGGTCGCTGCGCTGCGCAGTGGTCTTTCCGAACCGCTGGCCGACGCCAACGGGCAGGTCATCCTGCCGTCCGCCGTGCGTTATCACGCCGACCGCGTTGAAGTCGGTGAGTCCGCCAAGCTGGCGGCATCCTCCGATCCTCTGAACACCGTGCTCTCGGTCAAGCGCTTGATGGGTCGTGGTCTGTCCGACGTCAAGCAATTGGGCGAGCAGTTGCCGTACCGCTTTGTCGGCGGCGAATCGCACATGCCGTTCATCGACACCGTGCAAGGCCCGAAAAGCCCGGTTGAAGTCTCCGCCGATATCCTCAAGGTCCTGCGTCAGCGCGCTGAGGCGACCTTGGGTGGCGAGCTGGTCGGCGCGGTAATCACCGTTCCTGCTTACTTCGATGATGCGCAGCGTCAGGCCACCAAAGATGCGGCCAAGCTCGCCGGTCTGAACGTTTTGCGTCTGCTCAACGAACCAACCGCTGCCGCTGTAGCGTACGGTCTGGATCAGCACGCCGAAGGTCTGGTGGCGATCTACGATCTGGGCGGCGGTACTTTCGATATCTCCATTCTGCGTCTGACCGGCGGCGTCTTTGAAGTTCTGGCCACTGGCGGCGACAGCGCGCTGGGCGGCGATGACTTTGATCACGCGATTGCCGGCTGGATCATCGAGAGCGCTGGCCTGTCCGCCGATCTCGATCCGGGCGCACAGCGCAATCTGCTGCAAACTGCCTGTGCGGCCAAAGAAGCTTTGACCGACGCCGCCAGCGTTGAAGTGGCTTACGGCGACTGGAAAGCCCAGTTGACCCGTGAAGCCTTCGATGCGCTGATCGAGCCAATGGTCGCGCGCAGTCTGAAAGCCTGCCGCCGCGCCGTTCGCGATTCCGGTATCGAACTGGAAGACGTCCACGCCGTGGTCATGGTCGGCGGTTCGACCCGCGTGCCACGTGTGCGTGAAGCCGTTGCCGAAGCCTTCGGTCGTCAGCCACTGACGGAAATCGACCCGGATCAAGTGGTGGCCATCGGGGCCGCGATCCAGGCCGATACCCTGGCTGGCAACAAGCGCGATGGCGGCGAATTGCTGCTGCTCGACGTGATTCCGTTGTCCTTGGGGCTGGAAACCATGGGCGGTCTGATGGAGAAGGTGATTCCGCGCAACACCACGATCCCCGTCGCCCGCGCCCAGGATTTCACCACCTATAAAGACGGCCAGTCGGCCATGGCCATCCACGTGTTGCAGGGCGAGCGCGAGCTGATCAGCGACTGCCGCTCTCTGGCGCGTTTCGAATTGCGCGGCATTCCGGCGATGGTGGCGGGTGCGGCGAAGATTCGCGTGACCTTCCAGGTCGACGCCGACGGTCTGCTCAGCGTGTCTGCCCGTGAATTGGGCTCGGGCGTTGAAGCGAGCATTCAGGTCAAGCCGTCCTACGGCCTGACCGACGGCGAAATCGCCAAAATGCTCAAAGACTCGTTCCAGCACGCCAATGACGACAAGGTCGCCCGCGTTCTGCGTGAGCAGCAAGTCGATGCCCAGCGCCTGCTCGAAGCGGTGCAGGGCGCGCTGGAGGCCGATGGCGAGCGCTTGCTCGACGCGGAAGAGCGCATGGTCATCGAACTGCAAATGCAGGAACTGGCCGAACTGATGAAAGGTACCGATGGTTACGCCATCGAGCAGCAGACCAAGCGTCTGTCGCAGGTGACCGATGCTTTTGCTGCCCGCCGCATGGACCTGACGGTGAAAGCCGCTCTGTCGGGGCGCAACCTGAATGAAATCGAGGATATCTGATGCCGCAGGTCATTTTTCTGCCCCACGAGAAGTTCTGCCCTGAAGGCATGGTGGTCGAGGCTGCGCCCGGCACATCGATTCTCGAACTGGCCCACGAACACCATATCGAGATGGAAAGCGCGTGCGGCGGCGTCTGCGCCTGCACTACTTGCCATTGCATCATCCGCGAGGGTTTCGACTCGCTGGAAGAGGCCGATGAGCTGGAAGAAGACTTCCTCGACCGTGCCTGGGGCCTTGAGGCGCAATCGCGTCTCGCTTGCCAGGCCATCGTCGGTGAGGAAGACCTCACCGTCGAGATTCCGAAATATTCGCTTAACCATGCGGCCGAAGCGCCGCACTGACTGGTAAGACTGTCATGAGCTACGGTTGGAATGATGTTCAACGCATTGCAGAAGAGCTGGCCGAGGCCCATGAGGGACTCGACCCGTATTCTGTAGGTTTTGTCCGTTTGCAGCAGATGATTCTTGAACTGCCGGACTTCGATGCGACTTCTGGCCGGGTCGGCGAGAAGGTGCTTGAAGCGGTTCAGGAGCTCTGGGCCGCAGAATTGGACTGATCGTCTCGCAGGTTAGGCAATACCCAAGAACCCGCGTATAATTCGCGGGTTTAATTTTTCGCAAATTACCGTTTCTGGAGTTACACCATGGCTGTTCAACGTACTTTCTCCATCATCAAGCCTGACGCCGTTGCTAAAAACGTGATCGGCAAGATCACCACTCGCTTCGAAGACGCTGGCCTGCGCGTTGTAGCTTCGAAACTGAAGCAACTGTCCAAAGCCGAAGCCGAAGGCTTCTACGCTGAGCACAGCGAGCGCGGTTTCTTCGGTGACCTGGTTGCTTTCATGACTTCCGGTCCGGTTGTCGTTCAGGTTCTGGAAGGCGAAAACGCTATCGCTCGCAACCGTGAGCTGATGGGCGCTACCAACCCTAAAGAAGCCGCTGCCGGCACCATCCGTGCTGACTTCGCTGAATCGATCGACGCCAACGCCGTTCACGGTTCGGACTCCGAAGCTGCTGCCGCTCGCGAAATCGCTTACTTCTTCGCAGCTACTGAAGTAACCACTCGCTAAGCATTGCTTGCAGAGTGAAGGTGAATCCATGACTACATCGACTGTTAAAACAAACCTGCTGGGTCTGACCCAGCCGGAAATGGAAAAATTCTTCGACTCAATCGGGGAGAAGCGTTTCCGTGCCGGTCAGGTAATGAAATGGATTCACCACTTTGGCGTCGATGATTTCGACGCCATGACGAACGTCAGCAAAGCCTTGCGCGACAAGCTCAAGGCCATTGCTGAAGTGCGTGGTCCGGAAGTGGTCAGCGAGGACATCTCCAGCGACGGCACCCGTAAATGGGTGGTGCGCGTGGCGTCCGGCAGCTGCGTCGAGACCGTGTACATTCCCCAGGGCAAGCGCGGCACTTTGTGCGTTTCGTCCCAGGCAGGCTGTGCCCTGGACTGCAGTTTCTGCTCCACCGGCAAGCAAGGCTTCAACAGCAACCTCACCGCCGCCGAAGTCATCGGTCAGGTGTGGATTGCCAACAAATCTTTCGGCAGCGTCCCGGCCACCGTCGACCGCGCCATCACCAACGTGGTGATGATGGGCATGGGCGAGCCGTTGCTGAACTTCGATAACGTCGTCGCCGCCATGCATCTGATGATGGATGACCTCGGCTACGGGATCTCCAAGCGCCGCGTGACCCTGTCCACTTCGGGCGTGGTGCCGATGATCGATGAGCTGGCCAAGCACATCGACGTGTCCCTGGCGTTGTCCCTGCACGCACCGAACGACGCATTGCGTAACCAATTGGTGCCGATCAACAAGAAATATCCGCTTAAGATGCTGCTCGAGTCGTGCCAGCGCTACATGTCCGCCCTTGGCGAGAAACGTGTGCTGACCATCGAGTACACCTTGCTCAAGGACGTCAACGACAAGCTTGAGCACGCCGTGGAAATGATCGAGCTGCTTAAAGACATCCCGTGCAAGATCAACCTGATCCCCTTCAACCCGTTCCCGCACTCCGGGTACGAGCGGCCGAGCAACAATGCCATCCGCCGCTTCCAGGATCAGTTGCATCAGGCCGGTTTCAACGTCACTGTGCGCACCACCCGTGGTGAAGACATCGACGCCGCATGTGGTCAATTGGTAGGGCAGGTGCTGGATCGCACCCGTCGCAGCGAACGTTATATCGCCGTGCGCGAGTTGAGCGCCGACAGCGATCTGGCACAGAACGCCGCGAACACTAACTAAGAGAGGATCTCTATGTCCCTGCGCTTTGCGCTGCTGTTGCTGTTGGCCAGCCTGTGCGCTGGTTGTGTCCTGTCGGGTGACTACAACCCGATGAAGACCAGCAAGGGCCGCGATGAAGCGCGGGCTGCCTACGTGCAGCTGGGTCTGGGCTACCTGCAGCAGGGCATGACCGAGCGCGCCAAGGTGCCCTTGAAGAAAGCGCTGGAGCTGGACGGTTCCGACCCCGACGCCAATGCCGCGCTCGGTCTGGTGTTTCAGGCTGAAATGGAGCCGGCACTGGCCGACGAGCATTTCCGCAAGGCCTTGTCCTCACGTCCCGCCGATGCACGCATCCTCAACAACTACGGCAGTTTTCTCTACGAAGAACAGCGCTACAAGGAAGCCTACGAGCGTTTTGAACAAGCGGCCGCCGATACCCTGTATCCTGAGCGTTCGCGGATCTTCGAAAACCTCGGCATGACCGCCGCCAAGCTTGGCCAGCGTGATCTGGCACAGCAACAGCTGGAAAAAGCCCTGCGCCTGAACCGCCAACAACCGCGCGCATTGCTGGAAATGGCTGAGTTGTCCTTCGAAGACAGGCATTATGTGCCCGCGCGTGACTATTACGACCGTTTCAGCCAGCTGACCGAACAAAATGCACGTAGTCTATTGCTCGGCGTTCGGCTGGCAAAAGTGTTTGAAGATCGCGACAAGGCAGCCAGTTACGGTCTGCAATTAAAACGACTCTATCCCGGTACGCCGGAATATCAGCAATACCTGTCGGAGCAATGATGAAAGCGGCGCATCCCGAAGTTGTAGCAGCGAATCGCGTTAATCCCGGTGAGACCCTGCGCCAGGCCCGCGAAAGCAATGGCTGGTCGCTGGCCGAAGTGGCCCTCAAGCTCAACCTCACCGTGACATCCCTGAGCAATCTTGAAGCCGGCGCTTTCGACAAGCTGCCGGGGCATACCTTCGCTCGCGGTTACATTCGCGCCTATGCCAAATTGCTCGGCATGGACCAAACCGTTCTGGTTCAGCAATTCGACCAGTCCACCGGCACCGACTCCCAGGGCAGCAACGTTCACGCCCTCGGTCGTATCGAAGAGCCGGTGCGGGTTTCCCACACTATTTTGCGTATCGTCAGCCTGTTGCTGCTGATCGCGGTCATCGGCGGCGGATTCGTCTGGTGGCAGGATCAGACCTCGCAGCGCACCCGCGATCTGACCAGCCTCGCACCGGAGCACGTCGAAGTCGAAGGCGCTGACGGCACCACGCAGATCCACCCGATCGACGAGCCGGAAGATCAGGCTGTCGCCGAGAATCAGGCTGACAACTCGACATCGCTGGCCCTGCCGCAGTCGGAAACCAGCGCTGAATCCACCGGCGCCGAATCCGCTGCGCAAGCCACCGAGCCGGCCGCGCCAGCTGTTGCACCAAGCGTACCGGCCCACACCCCGGCGCCAGTGGTGGCGGCTCCGACCGCTCCCGCCCCGAATGTTCCTGCGACACCGGCCCCGACCGCGCCGGTTGCTCAAGCGCCAAGCGCTGAAGCAGCTGCTCCGGTTGCCGGCGAAGGCCAGGTGCAATTGCAGTTCACCGGCGATTGCTGGGCACAGGTGACCGATGGCCGTGGCAAAGTGATTTTCAGTGGTCTGAAGCATAAAGGCGACAGCGTGACCGTCTCCGGCAAGCCGCCGCTCAATGTGCGTCTGGGCGTTGCCCGCGCGGCACAGGTCAGCTACAACGGCCAACCGGTCGACATCGCTCCGTTCACCAGTGGCGAGACTGCTCGCCTGAAGTTGGGTCAATAAGTCATGCACGGCGAATCTCCAATCAAACGTCGCGAATCGCGCAAGATCTGGGTCGGCAACGTACCGGTGGGCGGCGATGCGCCGATCGCTGTGCAGAGCATGACCAACAGCGACACCAATGATGTTGCTGCGACCGTGGCGCAGATCAATCGTCTGGAAGCTGCCGGCGTCGACATCGTTCGCGTCTCGGTGCCGGACATGGACGCCGCCGAGGCGTTCGGCAAGATCAAGCAACTGGTCAAAGTGCCGTTGGTGGCTGACATCCACTTCGACTACAAAATCGCTTTGCGCGTGGCCGAACTGGGTGTGGACTGCCTGCGCATCAACCCGGGCAACATCGGTCGCGAAGACCGCGTGCGTGCCGTGGTCGATGCCGCGCGTGATCGCGGCATTCCGATCCGCATCGGCGTCAACGCCGGTTCCCTGGAAAAAGACCTGCAGAAGAAATATGGCGAGCCGACCCCGGCGGCGCTGGTCGAATCCGCGCTGCGCCACGTTGAACACCTCGAACGCCTGAATTTCCAGGACTTCAAGGTCAGCGTGAAGGCCTCCGATGTGTTCATGGCCGTCGAAGCCTACCGTTTGCTGGCAAAGGAAATCGTGCAGCCGCTGCACTTGGGTATCACCGAAGCTGGTGGTTTGCGTTCGGGCACGGTGAAATCCGCCGTGGGCCTAGGTATGCTGCTCGCCGAAGGGATTGGCGATACTATCCGGATCTCGCTGGCGGCCGACCCGGTCGAGGAAGTGAAGGTCGGTTACGACATTCTCAAGTCTTTGCATCTGCGTTCCCGTGGCATCAACTTCATCGCCTGCCCGAGCTGCTCGCGGCAGAACTTCGATGTGGTCAAGACCATGAACGAGCTGGAAGGGCGCCTTGAAGACCTGCTGGTGCCGCTGGATGTCGCGGTCATCGGTTGCGTGGTCAACGGCCCCGGCGAAGCCAAGGAAGCCCATATCGGCTTGACCGGCGGCACGCCCAACCTGATTTACATCGACGGCAAGCCGTCGCAGAAGCTGACGAATGACAATCTGGTGGACGAGCTGGAAAAGCTGATCCGCCAGAAAGCGGCCGAAAAGGTCGAAGCTGACGCTGCCGTTATCGCGCGCGGCTGATCGAACGAATTAAGGAAATTTTGTGAGCAAGTCTCTGCAAGCCATTCGTGGCATGAACGACATCCTGCCCGAACAGACCCCGCTGTGGCGTTATTTCGAAGGCACTGTGGCGCGTCTGCTGGATAACTACGGTTACAAGCAGATCCGCATGCCGATCGTCGAGTTCACCGAGCTGTTCAAGCGCTCGATCGGCGAAGTCACCGATATCGTCGAAAAAGAGATGTACACCTTCGAAGACCGCAACGGCGACTCGCTGACCCTGCGCCCGGAGGGCACTGCGGCGTGCGTGCGTGCTGTGCTCGAGCACGGCATCACCGGCGGCGGTCAGGTGCAGAAACTCTGGTACATCGGCCCGATGTTCCGCCACGAGCGTCCGCAAAAAGGCCGCTATCGCCAGTTCCACCAGATCGGTCTGGAAGTGTTCAACCTCGACGGTCCGGACATCGACGCCGAGCTGATCATCATGACCTGGCGCCTGTGGGGCGAGCTGGGCATTCGCGATGCGGTCAAGCTCGAACTCAACAGCCTCGGCACCAGCGAATCCCGTGGTCGCTATCGTGAAGCGCTGGTCGAATACCTCTCGGCGCACCACGACAAGCTCGACGAAGACAGCCAGCGTCGCCTGAAAACCAACCCGCTGCGCGTGCTCGACACGAAAAATGCCGACACTCAGGCTGTGCTGGTCGATGCGCCGAAAATGGCTGACTACCTCGACGACGAGTCCCGTGCCCACTTCGAAGGCCTGAAGGCGCGTCTGGATGCCGTCGGCATTCCTTATGTGCTCAACCCGAAACTGGTGCGCGGCCTCGATTACTACAGCAAAACCGTTTTCGAATGGGTCACCGACAAGCTCGGCGCCCAGGGCACCGTGTGCGCGGGCGGCCGTTACGACGGTCTGGTCGAGCAGATGGGCGGCAAGCCAACCCCGGGCGTCGGTTTCGCCATGGGCATCGAGCGTCTGGTGTTGATGCTAGAAACCCTCGAGCAGATCCCGGAAGAGATTTCCCGTCAGGTCGACGTCTACCTCTGCGCCTTCGGTGAAGAGGCCGAGCTGGCCGGTCTGGCCCTGGCCGAACGGGTACGCGATGAACTTCCAAACCTGCGCCTGCAAGTCAATGCCGGCGCCGGCAGTTTCAAAAGCCAGTTCAAGAAGGCCGACAAGAGCGGTGCGCTGTACGCATTGATCCTCGGTGACGACGAAATGGCCCAGCAAGTGGTAGGTTTCAAACCCCTGCGTGGCCAGGGCGAACAACAAAGCATTGCCTGGGATGCGCTCGCCGCTCACCTGGCCACCTGCGTCGTGCAGGGTTGAAGCTGTCTTAACAGCCGATTTAGCGATTAAGGAGTATTGGGGTGTCGAGTACCGAAGACGAACAGTTGGCGGATTTGAAGGACTGGTGGACACGCAACGGCAAACCTCTGGTCACCGGCGGCCTGTTGGCGCTGGTCATCGTGTTCGGCTGGCAGGCTTATCACAAATACCAGAGCAACCAGTCGCAAGGCGCCTCGGTGCTCTATCAGCAATTGCTGGAAACCACGCTGACGCCTGACGGCAAGCCCGATGCCGCGCGCGTTGCGGATCTGGCCGGCAAGCTCAACAGCGAATACGGCGGTTCTGCCTACGCGCAATACGGCAGCCTGTTCGTCGCCAAAGTAGCGGTCGACAGCGGCAAGCTGGACGACGCGGCAACCGAACTCAAAGCCATTGTCGACAAGCCGGCCAACCCGGCGCTGGGCGAAATCGCCCGTCAGCGTCTGGCGCAGGTACTGGGCGCGCAGGACAAAGCCGAAGACGCCTTGAAACTGCTCGACGGCGATGCCGACAAAGCGTTCCTGGCCACTCGCGAAGAACTCAAGGGCGACCTGCTGGTGCGCTTGGGCCGTACCGATGACGCGAACAAGGCGTATCAAAAAGCCAAGGCGGCACTGTCGGATGAAGCGGCGGTCGGTGGCCTTCAAATCAAGCTCGACGACCTGGCCAAAGGGGATGCGTGACGTGATCCGTTGGAAGCATGCAGCATTGCTGGCTCTGGCCCTTCTGGCCGCGGGTTGCAGCAGCAACAGCAAGAAAGAATTGCCACCGGCCGAACTGACCGACTTCAAAGAAGAAGTGGTTCTGCACAAGCAGTGGAGCCGCTCGATCGGTGACGGTCAGGGCGAAACCTACAACATGCTGGTGCCGGCGATCGACGGTGACACCATCTACGCCGCCGATGTGACCGGTGTAGTGATGGCGCTGGATCGCAGCAATGGCGACGTCAAGTGGGACCAGGATCTGGAACTGCCTGTCTCCGGCGCCGTTGGCGTGGGTTACGGTCTGGTACTGATTGGTACCCTGCGTGGCGAAGTCGTCGCTCTGGACACCAGCAACGGTGAAGAGAAGTGGCGTGCCCGCGTCAACAGTGAAGTCCTTGCGCCACCGGCCAACAATGGCGACGTGGTCGTTGTGCAGACCCAGGACGATCGTTTGATCGGTCTGGACGCTGCCACCGGCAACCAGCGCTGGGTGTATGACAGCACCCCGGCGGTCCTGACCCTGCGTGGCACCAGTGCTCCGCTGGTGACCAACCGCCTGGCGGTGGCTGGCCTGTCGACCGGTAAAGTGGTCGCGCTGGACATCTCCAACGGCGTGCCGGTGTGGGAACAACGCATCGCCATTCCACAGGGTCGTTCGGAGCTGGAGCGCGTGGTCGACATCGACGGCGGTCTGCTGCTGTCCGGCGGCACGCTGTACGTCGCCAGCTATCAGGGTCGCGTGGCGGCACTGGACCTGGAAAGCGGTCGTCAACTGTGGCAGCGCGATGCGTCGAGCTATGCCGGTATCGCTCAAGGTTTCGGCAGCGTCTACGTGAGCCTGTCTTCGGGCACCGTTGAAGGCGTCGACGAGCGTTCCACCACCGCACTGTGGAGCAACGACTCGCTGGCTCGCCGTCAACTGTCGGCACCGGAAGTGTTCTCCAGCTACGTAGCTGTGGGTGACCTGGAAGGTTATCTGCATCTGCTGAGTCAGGTCGACGGTCGTTTCGTCGGCCGTGAGCGCATCGACAGCGACGGCCTGCGTGCCCGTCCGCTGGTGGTGGGCGACACGATTTATGTGTATGGCAACAGCGGCAAACTGGAAGCCCTGACCATCAAGTAACAACTATGCTTGGGGTTCATCCCCAAGCGGCCCTGCATCAGCAGGGTTTGCAGCGCCCCCGGGTGTTGCCCCGAGCACCAGCCGCTGCCTCGCAGCGGCTTTTGTATTTTCTGAAATAACGCAGTGGAGAGCCGCATGGTTCCCGTAATCGCCCTGGTGGGCCGACCGAACGTCGGCAAGTCCACCTTGTTCAACCGCCTGACCAGGACTCGTGACGCCATCGTCGGCGACCTGTCCGGTCTGACCCGTGATCGCCAGTACGGTGAGGCCAAGTGGCAAGGGCGTTCCTACATTCTGATCGACACCGGCGGTATCTCCGGTGACGAACATGGTATGGACGAAAAAATGGCCGAGCAGTCGCTGCTGGCCATCGAAGAAGCCGATGTGGTGCTGTTTCTGGTAGATGCCAAGGCCGGTTTTACCGCTGCCGACCAGATGATCGCCGAGCATTTGCGCAAACGTAACAAGCGTTCCCACGTGGTGGCCAACAAGGTCGACAACATCGACCCGGAAATGGCCCGCGCCGAATTTGCCCCGCTGGGCATGGGCCACGCGATCCCGATCGCCGGCGCCCACGGCCGTGGCATCACGCAATTGCTGGAAGCCGCCCTGAGCGAATTCCCGCGTGATGATGACGAGCCGGCTGAAGGCGAAGAGGAAGAAGTCGTTGCCGAAGGCGAGGAAGCCAAGCGCATTCCTGGCCCGAGCGAAAAAGACGGGATCAAGATCGCCATCATCGGTCGTCCGAACGTCGGCAAGTCGACCCTGGTCAACCGCATGCTTGGTGAAGACCGGGTCATCGTGTATGACCAGCCGGGCACTACCCGTGACAGCATCTACATTCCGTTCGAGCGCAATGAAGAGAAGTACACGCTGATCGACACCGCCGGTGTGCGCAAGCGCGGCAAGATCCACGAAGAAGTCGAAAAATTCTCCGTGGTCAAAACCCTGCAGGCGATCAAAGACGCCAACGTGGTGATCTTCGTCATGGACGCCCGCGAGGGTGTGGTCGACCACGACCTGAACCTGCTGGGCTTCGCGATCGAGTCCGGTCGTGCGCTGGTCATCGCGATCAACAAGTGGGACGGCATGACGCCGAGCGAGCGCGACTTCGTCAAAGTCGAGTTGCAACGCCGGCTGTTCTTCGTCGACTACGCCGACATCCACTTTATCTCGGCACTGCACGGCACGGGCGTGGGCAACCTCTACGCTTCGGTGCAGAACTCGTTCAAGTCCGCTGTGACCCGCTGGCCGACCAACCGCCTCACCCAGATTCTCGAAGATGCGGTGGGCGAGCACGCGCCGCCGATGGTCAACAACCGCCGGATCAAGCTGCGTTACGCTCACTTGGGTGGTGCGAACCCGCCGATCATCGTGATCCACGGTAACCAGATCGAGAAAGTGCCGAAGTCGTACGTGCGCTATCTGGAAAACACTTACCGTCGTGTACTGAAGCTGGTCGGTACACCGATCCGCATCGAGTTCAAGGGCGGCGAGAACCCGTACGAAGGCAACAAGAACACGCTGACCGACCGCCAGGTCAACAAAAAGCGTCGCTTGATGTCGCACAACAAGAAAGCCAGCAAGAAGCGCCGCGACAAGAAATAGAAGCAGCTGCGAGTTTCAAGCTGCAAGCTGCAAGCTTCAAGTAAAAGCGGTAAAGCAGAGAGGGCTTCGTATGAAGCCCTTTTTTGTGGGCGGCGAATTTACCTTGCCGCTTGAAACTTGCAGCTTGTCGCTTGAAACTTGCAGCTCACCTGCAAGGGGCTCCCGATGATCACCAGCAAGCTGCCGAATGTCGGCATCACTATTTTCACGCAGATGTCTCAGCTCGCGGCGCAGACCGGCGCGATCAACCTGTCCCAGGGTTTTCCGGATTTCGACGGCCCGCAGTCGTTGCGTGATGCGGTCGGGCGGCATATCGCCAGTGGCCACAACCAGTATTCGCCGATGACCGGTTTGCCGGCGTTGCGTCAGCAGATCGCGGCCAAGATCGCCCGCAGCTACGGCGTGACTGTCGATGCCGATCATGAAGTGACGGTAACGCCCGGCGCGACCCAGGCGATCTTCTGCGCGATTCAGGCCGTTATCCATAGCGGCGACGAAGTCATCGTCTTTGATCCGTGCTACGACAGCTACGCACCGGCGACGGAATTGGCGGGTGGTCGTTGCGTGCATGTACAACTGAGTCCGAACGATTTCTCCATTGATTTCGATCAGCTCGCTGCGGCCCTGAGCCCGCGCACGAAGATGATCGTCATCAACACCCCGCATAACCCCAGCGGCGCCTTGATCAGCCGCGCCGAACTCGACCAACTGGCGGCGTTGATCCGCGATCGCGACATCTATCTGATCAGCGACGAAGTCTACGAGCACCTGGTTTTCGACGGCGTCCCGCATGTCAGCGTGCTGGCCCATGAAGAGCTGTATCAGCGCGCGTTCGTGGTCAGTTCCTTCGGCAAGACGTACCACGTCACTGGCTGGAAAACCGGTTACGTCGTCGCCCCGCCAGCGCTGACGGCCGAATTGCGCAAGGTGCATCAGTACGTCAGTTTCTGTGGCGTCACGCCGCTGCAATACGCGCTGGCCGATTACATGGCCGAGCACCCGGAACACGTTGAAGAGCTGCCGGGTTTCTATCAGGCCAAGCGCGATCTGTTCTGCGATCTGCTCGCGCCGTCGCGCTTCAGTTTTACCCGAGTCACCGGCACCTATTTCCAGTTGGTCGATTATTCGCAGATCCGTCCGGATCTGAACGATGTTGAGATGGCCATGTGGATGACTCGCGAGCACGGTGTCGCGAGCATTCCGGTGTCGGTGTTTTACCAGCATCCACCGCAAGGCCAGCGCCTGATACGCCTGTGCTTTGCCAAACGCGAGGAGACGCTGCGTGAAGCGGCGGCGAAGCTATGCGTGATTTGAGTGCATTGCCAGACCTGACCCTGGCGCTGATCCAGACCAGCCTGGCCTGGCACGACCGCCAGGCTAACCTGGAGCATTTCGAGCTGCTACTGGAGCAGGCCCGGGGCGCCGATCTGATCATCCTGCCGGAGATGTTCACCACCGGTTTTTCCATGGAATCGGAAACCCTCGCCGAAGCCGAAAACGGCCCGACCAGCAAATGGCTGCGGGCGCAGGCGGCGAAGTTCGATGCGGTCATCACGGGCAGCGTGATCATTCAGGCGGCTGACGGCAGCCATCGCAATCGCTTGCTCTGGGCACGGCCGGACGGCGAAGTGCTGCATTACGACAAGCGGCACCTGTTTCGCATGGCCGGCGAGCACAACCATTACACGCCCGGCGAGCGGCAGGTGCAGTTCGAGCTCAAGGGCTGGCGGATTCGTCCGCTGATCTGCTACGACCTGCGTTTCCCGGTGTGGAGCCGCGATGCGCAGGACACCGATCTGCTGCTGTACACCGCCAATTGGCCGGGCGCGCGGCGTCTGCACTGGAACCGCCTGCTGCCGGCACGAGCGATTGAAAATCTCTGCTATGTGGCGGCGGTGAACCGGGTCGGCAGCGACGGCAAGGGCTTCGCCTATACCGGTGACAGTCAGGTGCTGGATTTCCAGGGCGAGACATTGCTGGCGGCGGGGGAGGCGGATGGCGTGTTCAAGGTGGTTCTGGAAGCTGCGCCGTTGGCGGCGTATCGAGAGCGTTTTCCGGCGAACCTGGATGCCGACACTTTCGAGTTCACCTGATACTCCCTGCGCCTGTCAGGACGCATTCGCGAGCAGGCTCGCTCCCACAGGGAAATGCATTCCAAATGTGGGAGCGAGCCTGCTCGCGAAGGGGCCATAAAAGTCAGCCAGAAACCTGTCTGATCGTTCCCACGCGGAGCGTGGGAACGATCGCAAAACCTGTAGGCAAAAAAAGGCCCCGGAGTTTGCACTCCGGGGCCTTTCGCATTTCGGCAGTCGATTACGCGGCTTTTGCCTCTGGCTGGCTCAGCGAGCGGTTCAGCGCGCTGAACAATGCCTTGAAGCTGGCGGTGGTGATGTTTTCATCGATACCCACGCCGTGCACCGCACGTTCACCGTTCACCCGCAATTCGATATAGGCCGCCGCTTTGGCATTGGTGCCCGCGCCGATCGCGTGTTCGTTGTAGTCCATGATCTCCACCGGAATCGGCAGGCCGGCGACCAGTGCTTCCAGCGCACCGTTGCCCTTGCCGCGCCAATGCAGGTTGGTTTCGCCCTGACCTTTGCTCGCCACTTCGACTTCAACGGCGCTGTTGCCGTTCTCTTCCTGCAAACGATGGCTGACCAGCGCGTAGGGAGTGTTGGCCTGCAGATATTCGCTGATCAACAGCGAGTGAATCTGCTTGGCGGTCATTTCCAGGCCGAGGCGATCGGTCTCACGCTGCACCACCTGGCTGAACTCGATCTGCATGCGACGCGGCAGGCTGATGCCGTATTCCTGCTCCAGCAAGTAAGCGATGCCGCCCTTGCCCGACTGGCTGTTGACGCGGATCACCGCTTCGTAGCTGCGACCGATGTCGGCCGGGTCGATCGGCAGGTACGGCACCTCCCACAAGGTGTCCGGTTTCTGCTGGGCGAAGCCCTTGCGGATTGCGTCCTGGTGCGAGCCGGAGAACGCGGTGTGCACCAGGTCGCCAACGTACGGATGACGCGGGTGCACCTGGATCTGGTTGCACTCTTCGACGACCTTGCGCACGCCGTCGATGTCGGAGAAATCCAGCTCAGGGTCGACGCCCTGGGTGTACATGTTCAGCGCGACAGTGACGAGGTCGACGTTACCGGTGCGTTCGCCGTTGCCGAACAGGCAGCCTTCGACGCGATCGGCGCCGGCCATCAGGCCTAGCTCTGTGGCCGCGACGCCGGTGCCACGGTCGTTGTGGGTGTGCAGGCTGATGATCACGCTGTCACGACGGTTGATGTTGCGGCCGAACCATTCGATCTGGTCGGCGTAAACGTTCGGCGTCGCGCATTCGACGGTGGCCGGCAGGTTGAGGATCATCTTGTGCTCAGGCGTCGGATTCCACACCTCGATCACGGCGTCACAGACTTCCTTGGCGAACTCCAGCTCAGTGGCGCTGAAGGTTTCCGGCGAGTATTCGAAGGTCCACTCGGTTTCCGGCTGCAGTGCTGCGTACTTGACGAACAGCTTGGCCGCGTTGACCGCGATGGCCTTGATGCCGTCCTTGTCCTGGTTGAAGACGATGCGACGGAAAGAAGGCGAGGTGGCGTTGTACAGGTGAACGATGGCTTTCTTCGCCCCGCGCAGGGATTCGAAGGTGCGCTCGATCAGATCTTCACGGCCCTGGGTCAGCACCTGAATGGTGGTGTCGTCGGGGATGTGGCCTTCTTCGATCAGGGTACGCACGAAGTCGAAGTCGGTTTGCGACGCGGCAGGGAACGACGCTTCGATTTCCTTCACACCGACCTGCACCAGGGTTTTCCAGAAGCGCAGCTTCTTCGCCGCGTCCATTGGCTCGATCAGCGACTGGTTGCCGTCACGCAGGTCGGAGCTGCACCAGATCGGCGCGGCGTCGATGGTTTTCGACGGCCAGGTGCGATCCGGCAGGTTGATGACGGGAAACGCGCGGTATTTCGAAGACGGGTCTTTGAGCATGCTCATCGGGAAATTCCTTGTTGTCTGGGCCGAAAAGAGGCGGCCTGCCGGTTGAACGAATGTTCTTGGAAAAGCGTGGGACGAGGCGCAGCGATTCAGCCTGGCAGTCGTGCGCTGACGAGGCACAGGCTGCGGTGCTGGCGAAGCTGAATGAGGGTGTGAGAGGTTTTCATGGCTTCAACCCTAACCGCGAGGGGAAAGGATGGCAAGCAGTCGGAAAAAATTGAGAGGAATACCCGAAAGTCGCGATTTTGCGCGATTTTATTGCGCCTGATTCACTCGAGTATCGTTATTTTTGCGTGGGGCTTGGTAGGGGCGCAATCGAGCCGGCGGTGTGTCATGGGGCCTTGTGGTGTTGGTCAGGGCGCATTCGCGGGCAAGCCCGCTCCCACAGGTTATTCGGGTGTACATGAGATTTTTGTACGACACGGACACTGTGGGAGCGGGCTTGCCCGCGAATAGGCCAGCAGCCTCGACACAACGATTACGGTTGAAACGCACCAATGAATATCGCCGGATCCACCCGCGCGTCATTCAGGCTGACGTTCCAGTGCATATGCGGCCCGGTTGCCCGCCCTGTGGCGCCAACCTTGCCGACCACCGCGCCGCGCGCCAGTTGCTGGCCGTTCTTCACGTCGATCTTCGACATATGGCAGAACATGCTGATAAAGCCCTGGCCATGATCGACGAACACGGTGTTGCCGTTGAAGAAGTAATTGCCGATCAGAATCACCTTGCCCGCCGCCGGGGTCTTGATTGGCGTGCCCGCGGGCACTGCGAAATCGAGGCCGGCGTGAGGATTGCGCTCTTCGCCATTGAAGAAACGACGCACACCGAACTTGCTCGACAGCGGCCCGTTGACCGGTTTGTCCAGCAGCAGATTGCTCGGCGTGTTCGGGCTGAAACTGCGGTAAGCCGCGATCTGTTCCGACAGTTCACCCTCGATGCGCTTGAGGTTGTCGGCATTCGGGTTGACCTGCTGTTTGTTCTTCAGGGTGATGTGCTGTTCCGGGTATTTCTTGCTGCCGACGGTGAACGGCAAAGTGCGCCCAGCGCTGCTGATCTGCTGCGCACCGGGCTTGACCGTCAGCGGTACGCCGACGATCGCCAGCCAGTTGTTCTGTTCCTTGACCACCAGCACCGGCTTGCCCTGATAGGTGGCTTTCGGCGCCTGCGCGGCGGTGCCCAGATCCACCACGGCGACGCCGCCTGGTACCGGTTTGTTCAGCAGCCGAGTGATGTAACTGTCGGCGTGGGCGTTGAAGGTCAGGCAGAGCAACAGCAGTGGAGCCAGAAAACGCGGCATGGATCAGTCCAGTAAAGAAAGGGTGACGGGCGTCAGGTGATTGTCCTCGACGCGCACTTGCAGTTCGCCTTCGCCCAGCCTGGCTTTCAGACGCTGGCCGGTGTGAGTCTGTGCAGCGTTGCGAATCGCGTGGCCGCGCTCGTCGAGCAAAATGCTGTAACCACGACCGAGGGTCGCCAACGGGCTGACCACATGCAGGGTCTGCATCTGACTGTGCAATTGCTGTCGGCGCTGTTTCAGACCATCGCGCATGGCGCGGGGCAGACGTTCGGCGAGACTTTCGAGGCGCTGACGGAGCATCGCCAGTTGGCGCCCCGGATGTTGCCCGGCGAGGCGGGTTTCCAGACGGATCAGGCGTTCGCGGCGGGTATTGAGACTGCGCTCGAAGGCACGACGCATGCGCATGTCCAGATCGTCCAGACGCTGGGCCTGCTGGCGCAGACGTTCGCCGGGATGCCGCAACCGTCGCGCCATGCCTTCGAGACGCAGGCGATCACGCATCAAGCGATCACGCATGCGCATCACCAGACGCCGGTGCAGGCTCTCGACCTGACGGATCAGATGGCTGGAATCCGGGGCGAGCAGTTCGGCGGCGGCCGAGGGTGTCGGTGCGCGGACGTCGGCAACAAAATCGCTGATCGAAACATCGGTTTCATGGCCGACGGCGCTGACGATCGGCGTCACGCAGGCATCGACTGCGCGGGCCACGGCTTCTTCGTTGAAGCACCAGAGGTCTTCCAGCGAGCCGCCGCCACGGGCGAGGATCAGCGCGTCGAAGCCGCGTGCATCGGCCATTTTCAGCGCGCGGACGATTTGCGCGGTGGCCTCGCGGCCCTGTACGGCAGTCGGAATCAGGGTCAGTTGCACCTGCGGGGCGCGGCGGCGAAACACGCTGATAATGTCGCGAATTACCGCGCCGGTCGGCGAGCTGATGATGCCGATGCGCTGCGGATGCGCGGGCAGCGGCACTTTGCGTTCGGCACTGAACAGGCCTTCGGCGCTGAGTTTTTCCTTCAGCGCATCGAAGGCCAGACGCAGCGCACCGTCACCGGCCGGCTCCACGGTGTCGAGGATCAGCTGATAGTCGCCACGGCCTTCGAACAGCGAAACCTTGCCGCGCACCTTGACCGCCAGACCGTCCTTCAACGCTTGGCGCACGCGGGCGGCGTTCTGCCGGAACAATGCGCAACGCACCTGCGCGCCGCTGTCCTTGAGGGTGAAGTAGACGTGGCCGGACGCCGGGCGCGCGAGGTTGGAGATTTCGCCTTCGACCCAGATATTGCTGAACACGTCTTCCAGCAACACCCGCGCGCGGCCGTTGAGCTGGCTGACGGTCAGGACTTCACGGTCCAGGCCAAGTCTTGCAAAGGGATCTTTAATCATGGGGCGCAGTTTAATGGCATTTGCCCGCCAATCACCATGACTCCCACACAAAACCCTGTGGGAGCGAGCCTGCTCGCGAAAGCATTGTGTCAGCGGACAACAACGGGGATGACACTCCGCCTTCGCGAGCAGGCTCGCTCCCACATGGGATCAATTTGATATCTGGTCGTGCCGCCCGCTACTGGCTACAGTCAGCGCGGTCTTATAAAGGATGCGGACGATGAGCATGATGGAGTTGTTGGGCGAGTGGTCGTGGGGCGCGGGCGGTTGGGCGGTCATCGGGGTGGCCATCGCCCTGGCCTACATCGTCTTCGGCATCGCCGGTTTCGGCACGGCGCTGGTCGCGGGGCCGATGCTGATTCTGTTCATGCCACTGTCGAAGATCGTACCGCTGCTGGTGCTGCTGGATTTCGTCGCGGCATTCGGCAATCTGCTGCCCTCGCGGCGCGACGTCGCCAAGCCGGAATTGCTCAGGCTGCTGCCGTGCATGGCGATCGGCTGCACGTTGGGGGTGATCTTCCTGCTGAATCTGAAATCCGATCTGTTACTGCTTTTGATGGGGCTGTTTATCAGCGCCTATGCGGTTTACAGCCTGTGGGTGAAAGCGCGGCCGGCACAGTTGTCGGCAGCGTGGGCGGTGCCGATGGGCACAGTGGGCGGGTTGTTCGGCGCGTTGTTTGGCAGCGGCGGCTTTCTTTACGCGATCTATCTGAACAGCCGCCTGCCCAAGGACGCGGCGCGGGCCACGCAAAGTGCGTTGATCAGTTGCAGCACCGTGGTGCGCTTGAGTCTGTTTGTCATCGCCGGTGTGTATGCCGAGCTACCCTTGTTGATGCTGGCGCTGTGTCTGTTGCCGGCGATGGCGCTGGGCTTGTGGATCGGCCGGCGGCTGACCATGAGGTTGTCGCGCGAGGCGTTTGTGCGGCTGGTGACGTGGCTGGTGCTGGCCAGCGGCATCGCGTTGATCGTGCGCTATTTCAGCACTTGACCGGATTTCTTCAGCGATTAAGCTGCCGGCCGCACTGACGCCATCGCGGGCAAGCCCGCTCCCACAGGTTTCTCTGGTGTACACAACTTTCGTGATCGACCGAGATCCCTGTGGGAGCGGGCTTGCCCGCGAAGACGGCGGAGTGAGCACCGCAGAACTTCCATTTGACGTCGCAGGCTCCACCATGAACTCGCAAAGCATCATCGTCCCGAAAATCTCCACCCTGCCGGTGCACGAGCCCCGGGCGCGGGCGATCGTGCGCTGGCTGGTGCGCAAGAACATCATCGAAGAACAGCTGACCACCTGCGGCCGCACCGGCAACCGCATGGCCCACGCCATCGCCGACGGTGCTCGCGCTGTGGTGCTGTACCCCGAAGCGCTGCCGTTCGGCGAACCGATCAACGGCCTGGAGATCGTCACCAAGCGCTGCATCTACACCCCGGCCAAAGGTTTTCTCGAGGAGGCTGGTTGCGCCGAGTGCCGCCGCGAAGTGGGCGAGGCGCTGTTCGAAAGTCTTGAAGACTGGTTTCCAGGTCGCACCGACAATTTCACCTGCCCCGAATGCGGGCATGAGGACGACATCAACGGCTTCCTGTTTTTGCAGGAGTGCGCGTTTTCCAACCTCGGTTTCATTTTCAATAATTGGCTGGAGGCGGGGTTCAAGCAGAGCTTTATCGACGAGTTCGCCGATTGGCTAGATCAACCTGTCTCTTGGGTCAAGGTGGAGCTGTAGGGCCGGGCTTTTCCATCTATCAATTAGGCTGAGTTTTACATTGAACAGCAGGGGGTGTCTGACTATAATGGCGCGCTTCCATTTTCCCGCTCGGGAGCCCCCGCGATGCTGCGTATCAGCCAAGAAGCTCTGACATTCGACGACATTCTCCTAGTGCCCGGTTATTCCGAGGTGCTTCCCAACGAAGTCAGTCTCAAGACCCGTCTTACCCGTGGCATCGAACTGAATATTCCTCTGGTTTCTGCCGCCATGGATACCGTTACTGAAGCCCGTCTGGCGATTGCCATGGCTCAGGAAGGTGGCATCGGCATTATCCACAAGAACATGACCATCGAGCAGCAAGCTGCCGAAGTGCGCAAGGTCAAGAAGTTCGAAGCCGGTGTGGTCAAGGATCCCATCACCATCGAGGCCGATGCCACGGTACGTGATCTGTTCGAACTGACCCGTCTGCACAACATTTCCGGCGTTCCGGTACTGCACGATGGCGACCTGGTCGGCATCGTCACCTCCCGCGACGTACGTTTCGAAAACCGTCTGGAAGCCACTGTCCGCGAAGTGATGACGCCTAAAGAGCGTCTGGTCACGGTCAAGGAAGGCGCCGACAAGAACGACGTCCGTGAACTGCTGCACAAGCACCGCATCGAGCGCGTGCTGATCGTCGACGACAAATTCGCTCTCAAAGGCATGATGACTGTCAACGACATCGAAAAAGCCAAAGCCTACCCGCTGGCCAGCAAGGACGATCAAGGTCGTCTGCGCGTTGGCGCTGCGGTCGGCACCGGTAAAGACACCGGTGATCGCGTGACTGCACTGGTCAATGCCGGCGTGGACGTGGTGGTGGTCGACACCGCACACGGTCACTCCAAAGGCGTGATCGACCGCGTACGCTGGGTCAAGGAGAACTTCCCTGAAGTGCAGGTGATCGGCGGCAACATCGCCACCGGCGCTGCCGCCAAGGCGCTGGCCGAAGCGGGCGCCGACGCAGTCAAGGTCGGTATCGGCCCTGGCTCGATCTGCACCACCCGTATCGTCGCCGGTGTCGGCGTGCCGCAAATCAGCGCCATCGCCAACGTCGCCGCCGCCCTTGAAGGCACCGGCGTGCCGTTGATCGCCGACGGCGGTATCCGTTTCTCCGGTGACCTGTCCAAGGCCATCGTGGCCGGTGCGTCCTGCGTGATGATGGGCTCGATGTTCGCCGGTACCGAAGAAGCGCCGGGCGAAATCGAACTGTTCCAGGGCCGTTCGTACAAGGCTTATCGCGGCATGGGTTCGCTGGGCGCCATGTCCCAGGCCCAAGGCTCGTCCGACCGTTACTTCCAGGACTCCTCGGCAGGCGCCGAGAAACTGGTTCCGGAAGGCATCGAGGGCCGTGTGCCGTACAAAGGCACCCTGAGCGCGATCATTCACCAGTTGATGGGCGGCCTGCGTTCCTCGATGGGTTACACCGGCAGCGCCAACATCGAAGAAATGCGTACCAAGCCCGAGTTCGTGCGGATCACCGGTGCCGGCATGGCCGAGTCCCACGTTCACGACGTGCAGATCACCAAGGAAGCGCCGAACTACCGGGTCGGCTGACGCCGACAGCTCTAAGCCACAAGTTACAAGCTGCAAGCGGTGCTGCGTCAGAGCAGTGCCGCCCGGCTTCCGATTACTTGCAGCTTGCAGCTTGAAGCTTGCAACTGCTTTTCAGAGTTTCTTTCATGGCCCTCGACATTCACGCTCACCGCATCCTGATCCTCGACTTCGGTTCGCAATACACCCAGCTGATTGCCCGCCGCGTGCGCGAGATCGGCGTGTACTGCGAACTGCACCCGTTCGACATGGACGAAGATGCGATCCGCGAATTCGCCCCTAAAGGCGTCATCCTCGCCGGCGGCCCCGAGTCCGTGCACGAAGCCAACAGCCCGCGCTGCCCGCAGGCGGTGTTCGATCTGGGCGTTCCGGTGTTCGGCATCTGCTACGGCATGCAGACCATGGCCGAGCAACTGGGCGGCAAGGTTGAAGGTTCCGAACTGCGTGAGTTCGGTTACGCCCGCGTTGACGTGGTCGGCAAGAGCCGCCTGCTCGACGGCATCGAAGACCACATCGACGCCGACGGCCTGTTCGGCCTCGACGTGTGGATGAGCCACGGTGACAAAGTTACGAAGATGCCGGAAGACTTCCACATCCTCGCCAGCACCCCAAGCTGCCCGATCGCCGGTATGTTCAACGACGACCGCGCTTACTACGGCGTGCAGTTCCACCCGGAAGTGACCCACACCAAGCAGGGCGGGCGCATCCTTTCGCGCTTCGTGCTGGACATCTGCGGCTGTGAAGCCCTGTGGACGCCGTCGAAGATCGCTGAAGACGCCATCGCCAACATCCGCGCCCAGGTCGGCACTGACAACGTTCTGTTGGGCCTGTCCGGCGGCGTTGATTCCTCGGTGGTTGCTGCGCTCCTGCACAAGGCCATCGGCGACCAGTTGACCTGCGTCTTCGTCGACAACGGCCTGCTGCGTCTGCACGAAGGCGAGCAAGTGATGGCCATGTTTGCCGAGAACATGGGCGTCAAAGTGATCCGCGCCAACGCTGAAGAGCAGTTCCTCAACAACCTGGCCGGCGAAGCCGACCCGGAGAAGAAGCGCAAGATCATCGGCCGCACTTTCATTGACGTGTTCGATGCCGAATCGTGCAAGCTGGACAACATCAAGTACCTCGCTCAGGGCACCATCTACCCGGATGTGATCGAGTCGGCTGGCGCGAAAAGCGGCAAGGCCCACGTGATCAAGTCGCACCACAACGTGGGCGGCCTGCCGGAAGAGATGAACCTGAAACTGGTCGAGCCCCTGCGCGAACTGTTCAAGGACGAAGTCCGTCGTCTGGGCCTGGAACTGGGCCTGCCGTACGACATGGTCTACCGCCACCCGTTCCCGGGCCCAGGCCTGGGCGTGCGCATCCTCGGTGAAGTGAAGAAGGAATACGCCGACCTGCTGCGTCGCGCCGACCACATCTTCATCGAAGAACTGCGCAAGGCCGACTGGTACCACAAGGTCAGCCAGGCGTTCGTAGTATTCCAGCCAGTCAAATCGGTCGGCGTGGTCGGTGACGGCCGCCGTTACGCCTGGGTCGTGGCCCTGCGTGCCGTGGAAACCATCGACTTCATGACCGCGCGTTGGGCGCACCTGCCTTACGAACTGCTGGAAACCGTATCCGGCCGCATCATCAACGAAATCGAAGGCATCTCGCGCGTTACTTACGACGTGTCGAGCAAGCCGCCGGCGACGATTGAGTGGGAGTGATCCCGCTGCGGTTCGAATAACGAAAAACCCTTGGTGTGAAGCCAAGGGTTTTTTCGTTTCAGGCCCCTGCAAACAGGTCAGGTGGGTAAACGACTTTGCAGGGTCATGCCGAGCTCGATCAGGCGCTCGGCTACTGCGGCGATGTCGCGGAATATCATGCCGGTGATGCGGCGCATCGACTGGTCCCAGATATAAAACCGGCCATCTGCGGTGCAATGCACCCTTGTTTGCACGATGTTGCTGGCGCTGTTGCGCCGCACGAGTGTGTATGTGCTGGGTTCTGTTTTTCGTATCACGAACATGCCATTGCGATGCAGAAGCTTTTCCAGCGTAGCGTCATTCCATGGCGGCACGGGGGCCTTGACCTGCAATCGCAGGTCAGCGAACAGAGGGTCGAAGGCGTTGCTTGTCGTCGCCCCGTTGTGAAACGGACCGCGAGCGACTTCCACGCCCGGGTCAATCCTGACGTCGGCTGCCTCGTCGGGCCAGACTTCTTCGATGCGCAAACCGATACCGCCCCTGAGTTCGCTTATGCCTGGCAGGTCCCTGAAGGTATTGGTGTTCGTGGCATCGACCAGAGCCACCCACTTGCCGGGTCTGTTGAGGAGCTTGTCACGCTCCATGATCTGCGTTGCCAGGCGGGTCTTGATCATCTGCTCTTCGATCGAAGTGAGTGGGACTTTCAGCGTGCAGGTTTGTGCTGCGTCCAGTCCATGGACGCGGACGCCATTGGCTTGGGCAGACCTGATCAATTCGAGCATGTTGAACCGGTTTTCAGGGTCGGTACCCAGGCTGGACAAATAGGTAGTGAGGTCCTCTGACATGTCTCCAGAGAGGTAGAAATGGTTGAGGTCCTCTTGGGCGAAATCACTCAGCAATCCACGCACGTAGAGCGTTCTGATATGCCGCGCGAACGTTGGCATGTTCTCGATCATGAAGCGCATGCTGGCGATGCGATCGAGGGTTTCACCGACCGCCAGTCCATCGGTATTGGCAAACATCAGATCTATCAGCTCTTCGGTTTGCATCAAGGGATCGATTTGCGGAATGAGCGGCCGTCCCGGCAGATTTGTCCATTTCAGCTCTCGAAAGAATTCTCCGGCGTTGTTCAGCAGTGCTGTTCGTTGTTCGCTGAAATGCGCCTGGTAACGGTCGGTAGCCGGTAAATAACGGCGTCCAGCGCTTGTTGACTCGGCAGAAGCGTTGGGCAAGTTCATTGCCCATCTCCTCATTCCGGGTTTTTCCGTCTCTGAAATATCTTTGAGCGCAGTAACCAGGCGCAGCGGGCACGAAACGCCAGGAAGCGGTTCGACGCGTGGCAGATCCACCGATGGTGTTGCCTCAGAAGGGCTCAAATCTGTCTCCGGCGCACACGCTTTGCCCACGCATTGGCCGCCTCCGCGCAGCCGCAGCGCAGGCATGCGCTCCCACTTGCCAGCGCTTCCCAGGCGGACCGGCAACGAATAAGCGAACTGGTTGGGGCGCTCGGGATCGATGATTGCCCAGTTGCCGCTGTCCTGCGAGTCGGCGAAGTAGCGCACGTAATAGGCATCGCCATCCATTTCGATGGCATGGCCGGGCTCGTTGTCGAGGCGGTAAATGCCTTCGTATTTCCCCAGCGTCGCCTCTACGGAATGTTGCGCAAGTAACTCGTTGCATCGATAGCTGGCAGGTACTTGTGGAAATGTCGAACCTTGCCGTGTAGCAGGCGTATTCAAGGGCTCAGTGACGTCGACGAATGTCGCCCCGCTGGGTATCTCGTTTGCCAACTCGCTGCTCGCTTCTTCAGCCGCTGTGACGGGTGGCGGATCCACAGGTGGCAATAATCGCGTGTCAGCCGAGGCAAGCTCGACCAGACCACGCATCTCTTCAGCCTCGGCATACTCGACCTGTGGCCCGACTTCCAGTTGCGCGCCGGTGCCGATCAGGAACGGCACATTGAATACGGTTTCGATAGCGCTGAGCACCGCACCGATCACCCCGGCTCTACGTTCGGTCGCCGTAATGCCGTTGATCGCCTGATCGATGTTCAGCCCCATGTTCGCGACGCCGGCGCCGATCAAGGGCAAAGCCACAGGCCAGCCCACGGCCGCCATCGGGCCGAACACTTTCAGCCCGGCGCTCAGATACCCGGTCCAGAGTTTCTTGCGCAGATCACTGTTGGACGTGAGCACCAGATGCGCCTCGGCAGCCATGCCCGCGCGAGTCGAATCGCTTAACCACGTGAAGGCATCACCGCTGATCGCAACGTTGCTGCGGTTGATCATCCGGTGATCGCTGTGACCCCAGGTGCTCACCAAACGGTTCATCAAATCAGTGAGGTTCTCGGTGATGTGATTGCTGTCAGCCAGCGAGAAGTGCTTGAGAAACAAAGGGCGTTTCTGCTCTGAATTCATCTGTTCGAGCAACCACCAGTGCAGATCCGCCGCAGTGTCCATCAGCCGAAAGGCCTGGGCTTGTCCCGGCAGGTAAAGGGTCTGCCGGCCACTGTCTTCGACCAGACGCAGCACGTTGGTGGCGACGTGACCGTCCAGATCCAGCGTGCGCACCTGCGCGCCGACCGGGTACGTCGATCGGAGCATTTGCAGGGTTACCGGCCAGGTAACGGGGCCGATCAGCGAGCTGACGATGCGTTGAAAATCATTGCCGTCAACGTCCCCCTGTTGCAGCGCCTGCACCGCCTGACTGAGGAAACTGCACTTGGCCATGGCGCGGAAATCTTCCGACGAGGTTTGCCAGAATTTGGCCAATTGATCGCTGTAACGCGTGCTGAAATCAACGGCCCAGAATGCCTTCAGCACATCGCTGCCAAGCAGTCGCACTTCGTTGCTCTGATTGAAATTCTCCGCGTCCGGGCCATCCGAGTAGAAGCCACAGTAAAGGCCCAGCAAATCTGCGTTGTCTTGATCGGTCGCACGAAATCGATGGATCACCAACTGCGTGAGGGTGAGCGTTTCATAAGGCTTTTCCAGCAAGTGTTCCCAACCGGTAAAGGTCAGCGTGCTGCTTTGCGCCGTTTTGAATCGATGGAAATAAACCTGGTCGGGATCGAGGCCGGATAGCCCTTTGTCGGTCAGCAGTTCGATCGCAACTTGCCGGGCCGCATCGAGCAGGCTCGGGCAGTTCTGCACAATGGTCGTGGCGATGGCTTTGAGGGCGGTTTTGTCCGCTGCGTTTGGCAGCAGACGACGTTCGGGAGCGGTCATGCGGGTGTTCATCCTTGAGACACAAAGGCGGAAGATGACCGATGTGCTCAAGGGGAGGGTGTTACTCGGCTATTGCGTGTTGCGTATCGAAAGATATCGCCTCAGCGCCGCGCCACATCCGAAAAATAAAACTTGTCCAGCGTATGCCGTGACTCGGTGTATTCGAACTGGCGGCCGTCCTGCAGGAAGGTCTGGTTGCTGACCACGATGACGTGGCTCTGGCCGTCGAGGTCCAGATGCTGTTGATCGTCCTTGCTGCACGCAACTGCTTCGATGGTGCGCTGGGCGTAGGCGATCTGCAGTTGCAGGGTCTGTTCGATGTGGGCGTAGATCGAATGTTCGGCAATGTCTGCTGACAGGTCGGGGATCACGTCGCTGACGAAGTGGTTGATGTCGAGGATGACGCGTTTGCCGTCGATGCGCCGTACCCGCTTGATCCGGGTGATCGGGCTGCCGGGTTCGGCATTGATATGTTCAAGCAATGCACCTTCAAGCGGCACCTGACACATCTCGACCACTTCGGTGCTGACGTCGTTGCCCAGTCGCGGGTGGGTCTCCTGGAAGCTGACGATGCCGCCGAGCTGGAATTCGATCGGGTTGGTCGACAGCACGAACGCGCCTTTGCCGTGAATCTTCTGAGCGAAACCGCGCTCCTGCAACTGGTCGATGGCCTTGCGCACCGTGCCACGGCTGGCCTGATAGGTGTCCATCAGTTCGGTTTCGGAAGGCAGCCGGGCGCCGCGCTCCAAGCGCTGGGTGGTGATACTGGCAAGCAAATCGCTGTAGATCTGGTTGTATTTGCTCATGGCTGGACTCTGTGCCGACGGTGCTCAAAACCCCGAACCTTAAGGGCAGGGTAGGGGTTTGTCCATGCGGACGAAGGAAAACATCTTAAGTCAGAGTAGGAAGAATCCGCGTTTTTCTGACGTTCATCCACGGATGCAGACTCGTACAGACGAGTTGTTGCATTAACTCGTACAGACGAGTATTTTTCCTCTCGGCGTGCTGCCAATAACAACAATCCACGACGGAAGAACAAGCATGAGCCATGACTATCCGAACATTGCCCGAGAGCTGCTGGAAAGCCTCGGTGGCCGCGACAACATCGAGCAGGCGGCGCATTGCGTCACGCGTTTGCGCCTGGCGCTGAAGAACCCCGCGCTGGTGAATGTGGCCGCGCTCAATGGCGTCGATCTGGTCAAGGGTTCGTTCTTCACCGGCGGGTTGTATCAAGTGGTCATCGGCCCGGGTGATGTGGAAAAGGTTTATGCCGAACTGCGCCAGCAGACAGGTCTTGCGGCATCGACCATCGCCGACGTTAAACAGAAAAGCGCCGAGAAGATCAACGCCATGCAGCGGCTGGTGCGGGTGTTTTCCGATGTGTTCATGCCGATCCTGCCGGCGCTGATCATTGCCGGCCTGTTGATGGGCATCAACAACCTGCTCGGCGCCAAGGGCATGTTCATCGAGGGCCAGACCCTGCTCGATGCCTATCCCAACCTCGACGGGTTGTGGAGCCTGATCAACCTGATGGCCAACACCTCGTTCGTGTTCCTGCCGGCGCTGGTCGGCTGGTCGGCGGCCAAGCGCTTCGGCGGCAGCGAGATCCTCGGCATCGTCCTCGGTCTGATGCTGGTGCATCCGGATCTGCTCAATGCCTGGAATTACGGCAAGGCCGTTGCCGGGCTGGATGGGCAGCAGTTGCCGTACTTCGACATCCTCGGCCTGTTCCAGGTGGAAAAGGTCGGTTACCAAGGGCAGATTCTGCCGATCCTGCTGGCAGCCTATGTGATGAGCGTGATCGAAAAATGGCTGCGCACACGCGTGCCCAACGCGGTGCAGCTGCTGGTGGTGCCGATCACCACCATCGTTGTCACCGGCGTGCTGGCGTTGGCGATTATCGGCCCGGTGACCCGGCATATCGGCATTTACATCACCGAAGGGCTGGTGATGCTGTTCGATCTGGCGCCGTTGGTGGGCGGTCTGATTTTCGGCCTGTTGTATGCGCCGCTGGTGATCACCGGGATGCACCACATGTTCCTCGCCGTGGACCTGCAACTGATCTCCAGCCAGGGCGGCACTTTCATCTGGCCGATGATCGTCATGTCCAATCTGGCGCAGGGCAGCGCGGCACTGGCGGTGTTCTGGATGACGCGCAATGCGCGGGACAAGAGCATGGCCTCGACCTCGGCGATTTCTGCGTATTTCGGCATCACCGAGCCGGCGATGTTCGGCGTCAACCTGCGCTACAAGTTTCCGTTTTACGCCGCGCTGGCCGGTTCGGCGCTGGGCTGCATGTTCCTCTCGCTGAACAAGATCCAGGCTTCGGCCATTGGCGTCGGTGGCCTGCCCGGTTTCATCTCGATCGTTCCGCAGTTCATCCCGATGTTCGTCATCGGGATGCTGATCGCCATGCTCGTGCCGTTTGCCCTGACCTGTGTGCTGAGCATGAAGATCGTCCGTCCGGGTTACCGGGTTGCCTGAAATCAATAAAGGAGTCGCGCCATGCAAGACTGGCAACGTTCGGTGATCTACCAGATCTACCCGAAGAGCTTTCACAGCCATGCGGGCAACGCCACTGGCGATCTGCTCGGCATCGTCGCCAAGCTCGATTACCTGCAATGGCTAGGGGTCGATTACCTGTGGATCACGCCGTTCCTGCGCTCTCCGCAGCGCGACAACGGCTACGACATCAGCGACTACTACGCGGTCGATCCGAGCTACGGCAGCATGGCCGACTGTGAACTGCTGATCGCCGAAGCGGGCAAACGCGGGATCAAGTTGATGCTCGACATCGTGGTCAACCACACCTCGATCGAACATGTCTGGTTCCAGCAGGCGCGCAGCAGCCTCGACAATCCTTATCGCGACTTCTATATCTGGCGCGACCAGCCGAACAACTGGGAATCCAAGTTCGGCGGTTCGGCCTGGGAATACGAAGCGCAGACCGGCCAGTATTACCTGCACCTGTTCGACCACACCCAGGCCGACCTCAATTGGGACAACCCCAAGGTCCGCGAAGAAGTGTTCAAGATGATGCGTTTCTGGCGCGACAAGGGTGTCGGTGGCTTTCGTCTGGACGTGATCAACCTGATCTCGAAACCGGCGGACTTCCCCGAGGACGACAGCGATGGTCGGCGCTTCTACACCGATGGGCCTAACGTGCATGCGTACTTGCAGCAAATGCACCGCGAGGTCTTTGAAGGGCATGAGCTGATCAACGTCGGGGAAATGTCTTCGACCCGCCTCGAACACTGCATTCGTTACTCCAATCCGAGGTCGAAAGAGCTGTCGATGACCTTCAACTTTCATCACCTGAAGGTCGATTACCCGAATCTGCAGAAATGGGTGCGCGCCGATTTCGATTTCCTCCAGCTCAAGCAGATTCTGTCCGACTGGCAGACCGGCATGCAGGCGGGTGGCGGCTGGAATGCGCTGTTCTGGTGCAACCACGATCAGCCACGCGTGGTCTCGCGGTTCGGCAATGACGGCGAATACCGCGAGCTGTCGGCGAAGATGCTCGGCACGGCGCTGCACTTTCTGCAGGGCACGCCGTTCGTTTATCAAGGTGAAGAACTGGGCATGACCAATCCCGGCTTTGAGAGCATCGAGCAGTACCGTGACGTCGAGACCCTGAACATCTTTCGCCTCAAGCGTGAAGCCGGCACCAGCGACCTCGACAACCTGGCGGCGATCATGCAGAAGTCCCGCGACAACGGGCGCACGCCGATGCACTGGCACGCCGGGCACAACGCCGGTTTCACAAGTGGTGAATCCTGGATTGGCGTGCCGGCCAATGCTGTGCAGATCAACGTCGCGCATCAGCTGCACGACCCGGAGTCGGTGCTGCATCACTATCGACGCCTGATCGCTTTACGCCGCACTGAAGCGTTGATCTCCGATGGCATCTATCGGCAGTTGTTGCCGGAGCATCCACAGGTCTGGGCGTACCTGCGCGAGGGGACGGGCGAACGCTTGTTAGTGGTGAACAACTTTTATGGCACCGCGTGTGAGGTCGAGCTACCGGCACTGATCGACGAAACTCACGAACAGCGCTTGTTGATCAGCAACTACCCGGACTGTCCGCAACGCACACGGGTGCTGCACTTGCGACCTTACGAATCCTTCGTGCTGCACCTGACCGACCCCTGATTTTTTAACTGAATAACAACCTTTGAAAAAACACGCAGAACGCTGCGCGGGGGAGTTGTGCGCGCTGAATTCCTGCAACCACACAATAAAAACAATGGGTGGCATATGAAAACAACCATGAATTACAGCTTGGCAGTCGCCGGATTTTGTCTGGCAATGCCTACATCTTCTCAGGCGCTGGAGTTTGGCGGCTATCTGCGCAGCGGTGTTGGTACTTCGGTCAACAGCGGCAGTCAGTCGTGTTTCCAGTTGCCCGGCGCACAGACCAAATATCGCCTCGGCAACGAGTGCGAGCAGTACGGTGAGCTCGAGCTGCGCCAGGATCTGTACACCCTCGACGACGGCTCGGTGTTGAGCGTCGACGGCATGGCCTCGCTGTATAACCGCTATGACCGCAGCCTGACGTTCAAGGAAGACAACGGCTCGATTCGTTTGCCGCAGGCGTATGCGCAGTGGTCGGCGATCCCCGCGCTCAACGGCGGCTCGCTGTGGGCCGGGCGGCGTTACTACAAACGTAACGACATCCATATTTCCGATTTCTATTACTGGAACCAGAGCGCCACCGGGGCAGGCATTGAAGACGTGTTGCTCGGTGGCCTGAAATACAGCTACGCCTTTTCGCGCAAGGACAACCTTTACCAAAAGGATTACATCAACCGCCACGACTTCAATGTCGGCGGTTTCAACAGCAACCGCGGCGGAGAACTGGAGTTCGGCCTCAGCTACATCGACAAGCCCGACAGCCGCGACGCCCACCGTGGCTGGGCGATTACCACTCAGCACGTGCAGCAGGACTTTCTCGGCGGCAAGAACAAACTGGCGCTGCAATACGGTGAAGGGCCGGGCACCGGATTGGGCTATACCGGTAACGTCAGGCTCGATGACCGCAACAAGAGCTATCGCATCGTCGAGTTCTTCGACTGGCAACTGACGCCGCGTTTTGGCGGACAATTCCAGGCGGTGTATCAGAAAGATATTCGTCAGGGCGGCGCCGACCAGAACTGGCTGTCCCTCGGTGTGCGTCCGGCCTATGCACTGAGCGAGCAGTTCAAACTGGTGACCGAACTGGGTCACGATCGGGTCGAGGCGGCGGACGGCACGCGCAAGCTGAGCAAGTTCACCTTTGCACCGACCTGGTCACCAAAAGGCCCGGAATTCTGGGCGCGGCCCGAGGTGCGTCTGTATTACACCTATGCCAGCTGGAACCAGGCAGCCAAGCGTGCCGCCAACCTGTTGGCCAAAGGTTCAGCACTGTCCGATACGGGCGCCTTCGGCAACGCGCGGCACGGCGCCAATGTCGGCTTGCAGGTTGAATACTGGTGGAAATAAGCAAAGCGGCTGCGACCGCTCATTCAATCAATACAAGCTCAGGTGATGTCATGGCCACACCCCAACAATTGCAGCTGCTGGCTCCTTTATCCGGCGTGCTGATGGCGCTGGACCAGGTGCCCGATCCGGTGTTTGCCGGGCGGATCATCGGCGACGGTTTGTGCATCGACCCGACTTCGTCAACGCTCTGCGCACCGCTTGCTGGTGTGGTCAGCGACGTGCAGGCCAGCGGGCATGCGCTCACCATCACCAGTGATGCGGGTGTTCAGGTGTTGATGCACATCGGCCTGGACACGGTGAATCTCGCCGGCGAAGGATTTACCCGCCGCGTTGAAGCCGGGCAGCGGGTCGAAGCGGGGCAGGCGCTGATCGACTTCGATGCTGACTACATTGCCCTGCACGCGCGCAGTTTGTTGACCTTGATGCTGGTGGTCAGTGGCGAGCCGTTCGATTTATTGGTCGGCTCAACCGGGTTGGTCGAGGTGGGCCAGCCGGTGCTGGACGTCGTGGTCGGCGCAGCCGTCGGCGAACATCCAGCGCCGGTGCCGGGCGATGCGGTGTGCTCGTCGCCGATCAACCTGCCCAATCCCAATGGTCTGCACGCGCGGCCGGCGGCAGTATTCGCCCAAGCGGCCAAGGCATTTTCAGCGACCATCCATCTGCACAAGCTGCAAGCGCAAGCCAACGGCAAATCCCTGGTGGCGATCATGGCGTTGCAGACGGCCCATGGCGACAGCGTGCAAGTCAGCGCCAAAGGTGAAGATGCCGAAGCAGCGGTCGCAGCGCTGAGCCGCTTGCTGAGCGAAGGCTGCGGCGAAGCGGTGACAGCGTCCGCGCCGGTCGAAGCTGTTGCAGCAGAAATGCCGAACATCCTGCGCGGTGTCTGCGCCTCGCCCGGTTCGGCGTTGGGGCAAGTCATGCAGATCGTCGAAGCATCGCTACTGGTCAACGAGTTCGGCGCCGAGCCGCCAATCGAACTGGAGGCCTTGAGCCAGGCCCTGATCGAAGCCGACATGGCCCTGCAACATCTGCGCGACACCGCCAGCGGCCAGGCGCAGGCGGAAATCTTCAAGGCGCATCAGGAACTCCTGGCCGACCCGAGCCTGCTGGATCAGGCCAGGGCGCTGATCGACGCGGGCAAAAGCGCGGCATTCGCCTGGAAGACCAGCACCGACGCAACGGCGGCGATGTTCCGCTCGCTGGGCAATGCCTTGTTGGCCGAACGCGCGGCGGATCTGGATGATGTCGGCCAGCGCGTGCTGAAGCTGATTCTCGGTGTGCACGAGCAAGCGCTGGAGTTGCCGGACGACACAATTCTGATCGCCGATCAACTGACCCCTTCGCAGACCGCCGGGCTCGATACGCGCAAGGTGCTCGGGTTTGCCACCGTTGGCGGCGGCGCTACCAGCCATGTCGCGATCCTCGCGCGGGCCTGTGGCTTGCCTGCGATCTGTGGCATGCCGCTGCAAATGCTCGGGCTCGACAATGGCACGCGGGTCCTGCTCGATGCCGACAAAGGCGAACTGCAATTGCACCCTGACGCCGAGTCCATCGATCAATTGCGCACGCGGCATGAGCGCCAGCGCCAGCGTCATCAGCAGGAACTGGCGCAGGCCAGCGAGGCGGCTTGTACCCGTGACGGTCAGCACATCGAAGTCACCGCCAACGTTGCCTCGCAGGAAGAAACCGCCCAGGCCATGGAGCTTGGCGCGAGTGGCGTTGGACTGCTGCGTTCGGAGTTTCTCTACCTGGGTCGCCAGCAAGCGCCGAGCCACGATGAACAAGTGGCCACCTACAGCGCCATCGCCCGCACTATCGGGCCGGCACACAATCTGGTGGTGCGCACCCTCGATGTCGGTGGCGACAAGCCGCTGGCCTACGTGCCGATGGACAGCGAAACCAATCCCTTCCTCGGCTTGCGCGGTATTCGCCTGTGCCTTGAGCGCCCGCAATTGTTGCGTGAGCAATTTCGCGCCGTGCTGGCCTGCTCGGAGCTGACGCGTCTGCACATCATGTTGCCGATGGTCACGAATCTGGCCGAGCTGCGTCGGGCACGGCAGATCCTTGAACAGGAGGCGCGCGTGCTGGGCCTGGCGCACCTGCCGAAACTGGGAATCATGATCGAAGTGCCGGCCGCCGCGCTGATGGCCGATGTACTGGCGCCGCACGTGGATTTTTTCTCCATCGGCACCAACGACCTCACCCAATACACGCTCGCCATGGACCGCGATCATCCGCGTCTGGCCAGTCAGGCGGACAGCTTTCACCCTTCGGTGCTGCGCCTGATCGCGATGACGGTGAAGGCTGCCCATGCCCACGGCAAATGGGTCGGCGTTTGCGGCGCCATGGCGTCTGAACGCCTTGCAGTGCCGTTGCTGCTGGGGCTGGGTGTGGATGAGCTGTCGGTGAGCGTGCCGTTGATTCCGGCGATCAAGTCGGCGGTGCGCGAAGTGAATCTGGCCGACTGTCGCATCATCGCCGAACAGGTCTCGAACCTCGAAAGCGCCGCCGACGTGCGCGAAGCCTTGCAGCAGTTTCATGGGGCGAAAGTCGATGCCTCGCCGGTTATGGAGAATTGAACATGTTCGACAAATTGCAGCAGGCATTCTGGAAGGCACTGACGCCGGATCTGGTCCCGGATGAAGTTAAAGTCGCCGCCGAACCGGTTGCCGGTTTGAGCGCCGAGATCATTGCCGCGCTGGGCGGTGTGGCTAACATCAAGTCGCAGCAGCCGGTGGCGCTGACCCGGGTGCGCGTGACGCTGCAGGACGAGGCGCGGGTCGACCATCAGGCCCTGAGTGTCGCCGGCGTGGCAGGTGTCATGCCCATTGGTGATGGCGTGCTGCACCTGATCACCGGGCTGCGCGCGCAGGGCTGACAAGACGTGCGGCCGCAGGTCGCCCTTACTGTTTCTCAACTGCGGGTGTATCGTATTCGCCTTTTTGCGGGTCCCTCGGGATCTGTCGCTGATACGTGAGGTAGTTGAGTTCATGTCCTTTACCCGTCGCCAAATTCTCGGTGGCCTGGCCGGTCTTGTTGTCGTTGGCGTAGGCGCGGGAGGCGCGTCGCGTTACTGGCTGGGCAAGATGGCCGACGCCGAGGCCGGCCACGACTATGAACTGATCGCCGCGCCGCTCGACGTCGAGCTGGTGCCGGGGCACAAGACCGAGGCCTGGGCGTTCGGCCCGTCGGCGCCGGGCACCGAGTTGCGCGTGCGTCAGGGCGAATGGTTGCGGGTGCGTTTCATCAATCACCTGCCCGTGGCGACCACCATTCACTGGCACGGTATCCGCCTGCCGCTGGAAATGGACGGCGTGCCCTACGTATCGCAACTGCCGGTGCTGCCGGGCGAATATTTCGACTACAAATTCCGCGTGCCGGACGCCGGCAGCTACTGGTATCACCCGCATGTCAGCAGCAGCGAAGAACTGGGTCGTGGGCTGGTCGGGCCGCTAATCATCGAAGAGCGCGAGCCCACCGGTTTCAAGTACGAGAAAACCCTCAGCCTGAAGAACTGGCATGTCGATGAGCAAGGCCAGTTCGTCGAGTTCAGTATCCCGCGCGAAGCGGCCCGTGGCGGTACCGCCGGGCGCCTGTCGACGATCAATGGCGTGCCGTTGCCGGTGATCGATCTACCGGCCGGGCAGATCACTCGGGTGCGCTTGCTCAACCTCGACAACACCCTGACCTATCGCATCAACATTCCGGGCGTCGAAGCGAAGATCTACGCGCTGGACGGCAATCCGATCGAACCTCGGCCATTGGGCAAGGAATACTGGCTCGGCCCTGGCATGCGCATTTGCCTGGCGATCAAGGCGCCGGCGGCAGGTGAGGAGTTGTCGCTGCGCAACGGCCCGGTTCGTCTGGGCACGCTGCGTTCCGTCGCCAACACCGATGCGCCGACGGACTGGCCAAAAGCGCTGCCAGCCAACCCGGTGGCCGAGCCGGACCTGGCCAATGCGGAGAAACTCAACTTCAATTTCGAATGGGTCGGCTCGGTCTCGGTGAACACCGAAAACGGCAAACCGCCGAGCCTGTGGCAGATCAACGGCAAGGCCTGGGACATCACCGACAAGACCTGCGCCGACCGGCCGATTGCCACTCTGAAACTCGGCCAGAGCTATATTTTCGAATTGAAGAACATGACCCAGTACCAGCACCCGATCCACCTGCACGGCATGAGCTTCAAGGTGATCGCGTCGAACCGGCACAAGGTCGTGCCGTATTTCACCGACACTTATCTGCTGGGCAAGAACGAGCGTGCGCAAGTGGCGCTGGTGGCGGATAACCCGGGGGTGTGGATGTTCCACTGCCATGTCATCGACCACATGGAAACCGGCCTGATGGCCGCGATCGAGGTGAAGTGATGCGCCAGATCCGCCCGGCGGCGATCATCGACCGCAGCCGCGACCGCGACTTCATGCGCGAAGCCCTGATCCTCGCCGCACAGGGCGCCGCCCTCGGTGAAGTGCCGGTGGGCGCAGTGCTGGTGCACGATGGCGTGATCATCGGTCGCGGCTTCAATTGCCCGATCAGCACCAGCGACCCAAGTGCCCATGCGGAAATGGTCGCGATCCGCGCCGCCGCGCAGGCAGTGGATAACTATCGCCTGCCGGGCAGCACGCTGTACGTGACGCTGGAACCGTGCAGCATGTGCGCCGGGCTGATCGTGCATTCACGGGTGGCGCGAGTGGTCTATGGCGCGCTGGAGCCCAAGGCCGGGATTGTGCAGAGTCAGGGACAGTTTTTTACCCAGGGCTTCCTCAACCATCGAGTGTTGTATGAGGGTGGGGTGTTGGCGGAAGAGTGTGGTGCGGTGCTTACCGAGTTTTTTCGCGCCAGACGCGCAAAACCCGCTGAATAAATACCGCCCCATTGTAGAAGCGAGCAGGTTCACTTGCTCAAAAGACGGCATTTCAACGGCAGAAATGCGCTTGCAATATGGGAGCGGGCTTGCTCGCGAAGACGGTGATTCAGGCAACCATTTATCGTCTGACACACCGCCTTCGCGAGCAAGCCCGCTCCCACAGGGGGATCTGCGCTGTGAGATCGGGTTATTTCTTCGCGACGATAACCGCGCGCATCGGCGCCGGCAGCCCTTCAATGGTTTTGCTGTGATCCTCGGGATCCAGAAAATCGCTCAGCGATTGATACTTCATCCACTCGGTCCCGCGCTGTTCCTCAACCGTGGTCGTGCTGACATCCACACAACGAATATCGCTGAACCCGGCTCTGCGCAGCCACAATTCCAGCGCCGGCACCGACGGCAAAAACCACACGTTGCGCATCTGCGCATAGCGATCTTCCGGGACCAGCACCTGATGCTTGTCGCCTTCGACCACCAACGTTTCCAGCACCAGTTCGCCGCCCTTGACCAGGCAATCCTTCAGCGCCAGCAAATGCTCGATCGGCGAGCGGCGGTGATAGAACACGCCCATGGAAAACACCGTGTCGAAGCCTTCCAGATTCGGCGGCAGATCTTCAAACGGGAACGGCAGGTGCCAGGCATTCGGCTCGGACAAATAACGTTGCACAGCCTGGAACTGGCAGAAGAACAGCCAGTTCGGGTCAACGCCAATTACGCTGTTCGCACCGGCACCGAGCATGCGCCACATGTAGTAGCCATTGCCGCAGCCGACATCGAGGATACGCTTGCCTTTGAGGTCCAAGTGCGGCGCCACGCGCGACCACTTCCAGTCCGAACGCCATTCGGTGTCGACATGCACGCCGAACAGATCGAACGGCCCTTTGCGCCACGGCGACAGGCCCATCAAAGCGGTGCGCATCTGCGCGCGGGTTGCGTCGTCGCAATCGGTGTCGAGTTTCAAGCCATTGAGCAAATCGACTTCGCTTGGCTGGATCTTCGGCAAGGCGTCCAGCGCACTTTGCCAGCGTTCCAGATCGCCGTGGCCTTTCTCCATTTTCTTGTCGAGTTGCGCTTGCAGCGTGTTGGCCCAGTCGGCCAGCGGAGTACCGGCCAGACGGCGGGCGAGGGGGGACAGATCAATCATGGCAAGGCAATCAACGAGGCAAAGTTAAGACACTGGAACCACGGCACGACTTTCGAGAACCCGGCGGCCAGCAAGCGTTCGCGGTGTTCTTCGAGGCTGTCGGGCTTCATGACGTTTTCGATGGCGCTGCGCTTCTGGGCGATTTCCAGTTCGCTGTAGCCGTTGGCGCGTTTGAACGCCACGTGCAGATCGGTGAGCAGCGCATGCTCTTCGGCATCGTTGAAGCGCAGCTTCTCCGAGAGAATCAGCGCGCCGCCAGGCAATAGCGAATGGCGAATGCGCGAGAGTAACGCGGTGCGCTGGTCCGGGGCGATGAATTGCAGGGTGAAGTTCAGCGCCACCACCGAGGCAGGCTGGAATTGCAGCGCGAGGATATCGCCTTCGATCACCTCGACCGGCAGCAATTCCTGAAACATCGAATCCTGACCGTTGAGGTATTCGCGGCAACGCTCGACCATCGCTGCTGAGTTATCCACAGCGATCACTCGGCAACCGTCGGTGCGCACATGGCGGCGCAGGGCTTGAGTCACTGCGCCGAGCGACGAACCGAGGTCATAAAGGACGCTGTTCGGCTGGGCGAATTGCGCGGCGAGCACGCCGAGGTTTTCGACGATGGTCGGGTAACCCGGCACCGAGCGCTTGATCATGTCCGGGAACACCCGCACCACGTCTTCGTTGAAGGCGAAGTCAGGCACCTGGGCCAAAGGCTGGGCGAATAGGCGATCGGGTTCTTTGCTCACGGCGGCGTCCGGCGGTGTCGGTGGAAAAGGCCGGCATTTTAGCCAAAGTGGCGCGGGGATGCTTGGGTTGTCTGATAAAGCACAGTAAGGGCGGATAAACTTCGCCGTCAGGGATATCGCTTTTGCGAGCAGGCTCGCTCCCACAGGGGGGCGTGGTGTTCTGTGGGAGCGAGCCTGCTCGCGAAGAAGCCAGCGCGGTTTGCCGCAGTCAGTTCACCGAAATGGCGCAGTCAAAGGTTTCCACGGGCAGCACTTCCGGCGCCCAGGGTTGTTGCGAAGTCAGGCGCAAGCGCCCGGTGCCGGCTGCGAATGCCTGGAAGCGCCAGGTTGATACACCCGCTGCGCCGACCACGCCGGCATCTTCCGGATTGCTGTAGACCTCCGGGCTGAGCGCACGTAACACGCCGCCAGCGGAATCCTGAATCGCCCAGCGATAACCCGTGGTCGGGTTGCTCGGCAGGGTGATGATCAGGTTTTGTCCGGTCGTGAGCCGCACCGGGCATTCGCTTTGTTTTTCCACGGTCACGTTGTGTTTCGGTTGCGTGGCGCAGGCGGCCAGCAAGCAAAGGGCGAGGGGGAGAAACAGGCGAGTGGGGGACATAAGGTCAGCAGCTCCGGCGGTTACGACGAACGGCGAGCATAACTGAAGATGAGACAAAGTGTGACGTTCGGGAAATTGGCATCGCCAGAGTTGCCGCCTTCGCGAGCAGGCTCGCTCCCACAGTGATAAGCGGTGTCGACAGTTTTTGTATTCACCGCATCACCCTGTGGGAGTGAGCCTGCTCGCGATAGCGGTATATCAGGCGCTGAAAACTGTCAGAAGAGCACCTTCGCCACATCCGCAAACTTCTTGGCAAAGTGCACGGTTATCCCTTCCTTCAGATAATCCGGCAACTCCTCGAAGTTACCCCGGTTCGGCTCCGGCAGAATCAACTCGAAAATCTTCTGCCGGCGCGCTGCGATCACTTTCTCGCGCACGCCGCCGATCGGCAGTACATGCCCGGTCAGCGTCAGCTCACCCGTCATTGCCACGCCTTTTTTCGGCGGCTGATTGCGTGCCAGCGAGAGCAGCGCACTGGCCATGGTCACGCCGGCGCTTGGGCCGTCCTTCGGCGTCGCGCCTTCAGGCACATGCAGGTGGACGAAAGCTTCGTCGAAGAACTTCGCATCACCGCCAAACTGCTTGAGGTGCGAGCTGACGTAGCTGTAGGCGATCTCTGCCGATTCCTTCATCACATCGCCCAGTTGCCCGGTGAGTTTGAAGCCACGGTTGAGCGTGTGAATCCGCGTGGCTTCGATCGGTAACGTGGCGCCGCCCATGCTGGTCCAGGCCAGACCGGTAATCACGCCGGTGCCGGACAAGACTTGCTCATTGCGGAACACCGGATGGCCCAGCGAGGCTTCGAGGTCTTTCGGGCCGAGTTTGATCACTGCTTTCGGATCGTCGATCAGCTTCATCACCGCTTTGCGCACCAGTTTGCCCATCTGCTTTTCCAGCTGGCGCACGCCGGCTTCACGGGCGTAACCGTCGATCAGGGCTTTGAGTGCGGTGTCGCTGATGCTCAGGCTGCCTTTCGACACGCCAGCCTTTTCCAGCAGTTTCGGCCACAGGTGCCGCTTGGCGATGGCGACTTTTTCTTCGGTGATGTAGCCGGACAGGCGAATCACTTCCATCCGGTCGAGTAACGGGCCGGGGATCGAGTCGAGGGTGTTGGCGGTGCAGACGAACAGCACCTTCGACAGATCCATGCGCAGGTCGAGGTAGTGGTCGAGGAATTCAACGTTCTGCTCAGGATCGAGGGTTTCCAGCAGCGCCGAGGCCGGGTCGCCCTGGTAGCTCTGGCCCATTTTGTCGATCTCGTCGAGCATGATCACCGGGTTCATCACTTCGACGTCTTTCAACGCCTGCACCAGTTTGCCCGGCTGCGCGCCGATGTAGGTGCGGCGGTGGCCCTTGATCTCGGCTTCGTCGCGCATGCCGCCGACGCTGAAGCGGTAGAACGGCCGGCCGAGGGATTCGGCGATGGATTTGCCAACGCTGGTTTTACCCACGCCCGGTGGGCCGACCAGCAACACGATCGAACCGCTGATTTCGCCTTTATAGGCGCCGACGGCGAGGAATTCGAGAATGCGATCCTTGATGTCATCAAGACCCGCGTGGTGCTTGTCGAGGACTTTGCGTGCGTGCTTGAGGTCGAGTTTGTCCTCGCCGTACACGCCCCACGGCACCGAAGTCGCCCAGTCCAGATAGTTACGTGTGACCGCGTATTCCGGCGAGCCGGTTTCAAGGATCGACAGTTTGTGGGTTTCTTCTTCGAGGCGTTTCTGCACCTGCGCCGGCAGGGTTTTGCCTTCGAGGCGCTGCTGGAACTGTTCGAGGTCAGCGCTGCGGTCGTCCTTGGTCAGGCCAAGTTCCTGCTGGATGACCTTGAGTTGCTCCTTGAGGAAGAACTCACGCTGATGCTCGCCGATCTTGCGGTTAACTTCAGCGGAAATCTCCTTTTGCAGGCGCGCGACTTCGACTTCTTTGCGCAGCATCGGCAGGACTTTTTCCATGCGCTTGAGCATCGGCACGCAATCGAGCACTTCCTGCAGCTCGGGGCCGGTGGCGGACGTCAGCGCGGCGGCGAAGTCGGTCAGCGGCGATGGATCGTTGGGGCTGAAGCGGTTGAGGTAGTTCTTCAGCTCTTCGCTGTACAGCGGGTTGAGCGGCAGCAGTTCCTTGATCGCATTGATCAGCGCCATGCCGTAGGCCTTGACCTCGTCGGTCGGCTCGGTGGGCTGGTGCGGGTATTCGACTTCGACCAGATACGGCGGGCGGTGATGCTTGAGCCAAGTCTTGATGCGCACACGGCTCAGGCCCTGGGCGACGAACTGCAGTTTGCCGTTTTCGCGGCTGGCGTGGTGAACCTTGACCAGCGTGCCGTATTCGGGGAGGGCGCCGGTGTCGAAGTGGCGCGGGTCTTCCTGGGGCGTATCCATGAAGAACAGGGCCAGGGAGTGGTGTTCGGATTTGCTGACCAGTTCGAGGGTTTCGGCCCACGGCTCTTCATTGACGATGACCGGCAAGACCTGGGCCGGGAAGAACGGGCGGTTGTGGATCGGGATGATGTAGACCTTGTCCGGCAGGTTTTGCCCGGGCAGCGCCAAGCCGGTGCCGGAGGAGGTGTGTTCGATGTGGTCGGTTTCGTAATCGTCGTGGTTGTCCGGGCGATCTTGCTGGTCGGTCATGGGGCACCTGCGCAATGGGGTATGGGTCTTAGATGGGGCAGGGGTGGCGTGGTTTCAATGGGGCGGGTGTGTTTCTGCTTGTGTGTTCAGGGGGGGACAGTTTTTTTGACCTTGGCGGCCTGAGAGCCGATCTGATTCTCGCGGATGCCACGATCCCGAATGTAAGAGCGAGCCTGCTCCGAATGCGGTGTGTCAGGCGACATTACTGCCGAATGTGTCGACGCCTTCGCGAGCAGGCTCGCTCCCACCGGGTTCAGCTGTGTGCCGGGGATTGGGGGATTTCGTAATTGTCCAGGACTCGATTCACCGCCAGTTCGGCCAGCATGATCACTTGCTGGATCGCCAGGTTGGTATGTCGCTGCGGGCTGTCGACGTATGCCGCGATGTCGCTGGCCATGACACTGGCCGAGGCCAGGGATTCGCAGGCGTGGGCGAGCAGGCTTTCGTTGTCCTGATCGGGCGTGACCTGGAACATGGTGCTGGGTTTGTGGGATTTGTCGGCGCTGGCGGGTGGCTTCAGGTAGTGGTCCAGCGCACGCTCGGCGGCGTGGTGGAGTTTTTTTGAGTCAGGGGATTGGTAGGGGGAAGTGCTTTCGGTTTCGGGGGGATTGGGTGTTGGTTTGAACATGGTGAAGCTCCGAATGAGAGATGGAGCTGTCTGCGTGATCGCCGCGACGCGATGCAAGGAGGCAGCTGTACGCAGGTTCGCGGACCGAGCCATTCGGAAACCCGGCATACCCGAAGGTATCCCGCGCACAGCCACCATCAAACCAAGCGGCTAACGCTTGGGCTGGCGATTATGCATCAAATCGAATGGACTGCCCGGGCCGCGACGCCCGGTCGCTGAATTGTCAGCGACCCTGCGAGCCTATCCAGCGCATTTCCGAAGCACAACCGACGCGACCTGTCGGAAAAAGCCTCGCATTCAGCAGCATCTGTAGGACGTGTGCGTATCCTACAGCCTCAATATGTTGCAACCCGTGGCAGACGTCTCTCCTCTTTCAATACGCTCCGCCCGAAGTGTTCCTCGTGCTTGAGGTGTATTGGCAACTGACGATCCTTGATTCGCTGTATCGATACACGGCGGCCAGTCTGGATTTTTTGCAAACATCCATCACCTGCTCAAATTGCTCGGCAGTTGCCTCGACGCGCCACTGTAGTGTTTCGCCTGTCTGACAATTGGATGCGCCAGGCGTGATGTTCATGGACTTCAATTTAATGAGTGCTGCACTACAGTCTTTTTCCTGCTCCGCGTTGTTGTCGGCCTGCGCAGGGATCCAGGCACTGAGTGCCAATATGGCCGCCAGCAGGGCGATACGCAGTTTCGAATAAAGGCTCACACAGAAGGTCCCCACAACCAGCGTTGTCAGAACGGCCACGTCAGTTCCTGAACCACAAAGAATCCATTACAGGTGAGTTCCCGCGTGTCATTCGTGTGCTTTGCTTTGCCTGAAAATTTGTAATCTTTGAGGTCGTATCGGTACACGGAGTCACTCATTTGGGTCACCGCGATACGTGAAGAAGTTGACGTATCAAATTCATAGGGACGTGGATCGATTCGGTCTATAACAATCGTTTCTGAATAGCGCAGAGGGGAAGGATCCAGCGGGTAGCGAAGCGTGATGGAGATGATCCGCGCGCCCGTCAAGCTGTCGTTGTGGCGGAAAGAAAAGTCGTATCCCCCTAACACGTTGAAAGAAATGGAGGTGCTTGAAGTGCTGTAGCTGGTCAAGTCCAGATAATGGCCGCTGATGGTGCCTTTGACATCCGTTTCAATAGAGCCGAACGCGAAAACGGCTTTGGATACGTTTGGGTTTGCCATGAGAGCTGCCTCTGTATGATCCGAATAATGAAGAGGCAAGTCTGGGAAAAAGCTGGAAAGCTGTGAACTGTAATACCTGACAGTTTTTTATTCTTATTGGCGATAAATATTCAGGCGCAGCGCATTTTCCAAACGCTACCGACCCGCCTGTCGGAAAGCTCCGGCGCATTAATCAGCGTCTGCAGGACGAACCTGTTCACGACCGAGAGCGAATGTGGGAGCGGGCTTGCTCGCGAAGTCGGTGTGTCAGAAACACAGGTGCCGGCTGGCACTCCGCCTTCGCGAGCAAGCCCGCTCCCACAGTTTTTTCATTGCCTTCCAAGTTGCGCTCACAAAAAAAGGCGATGTCCCTTACGGGACATCGCCTTTTCTTTACCGCTCGCTAACGCTTACTCAGACAGTTTGTACGCAATCACATAGTCACCTTGCTTGGTGCCCAGCGAGCCGTGACCGCCGGCGACGACGAGCACGTATTGCTTGCCGTCCTTGCCGGTGTACGTCATCGGTGTGGTTTGCGCGCCGGCTGGCAGGCGGCCTTCCCACAGTTGCTTGCCGTTTTTCACGTCATAGGCGCGCAGGTACTGGTCGAGGGTGCCGCTCAGGAAGGCAACGCCACCGGCGGTGGTGAAGGTGCCGCCCAGGCTCGGTACGCCCATGCTCAATGGGATCGGAACCGGCGAGCTGTCGCGCACGGTGCCGTTTTTGTGCATCCAGATGGTTTTGCTGGTGGTCAGGTCGACCGCTGCGACATAACCCCACGCTGGCGCTTGGCATGGCAAGCCCATTGGCGACAGCAGCGCCTCGAGGATCACGCCGTATGGCGCGCCCTTGTTGGGCTGTACGCCTTCGGTTTCGCTCTTGCGACCCGGGCCGCCGGCAACTTCTGCAGCCGGTACCAGTTTCGAACGGAACGCCATGTAGCTCGGGTTGACGAAGGCGATCTGGCGCACCGGATCGACCGAGATGCCGCCCCAGTCGAACACGCCGAAGTTGCCTGGATACACGATCGAACCTTGCAGCGATGGCGGGGTGAACGGGCCGTCATAACGCAGGGATTTGAAGTCGATCCGGCAGAGCATCTGGTCGAATGGCGTCACGCCCCACATGTCGCGCTCTTTGAGTGGCGGCGGCATGAAGTTGAGGTCGGATTTCGGTTGGGTCGGCGAAGTGTGGTCGCCTTCCACCGCGCCTTGCGGCACCGGGATTTCGTTGATCGGCACGATGGCCTTGCCGGTGCTGCGATCCAGCACGTAGATGCTGCCCTGCTTGGTCGACGCCAGTACCGCTGGCTTGACGCCGTCAGCGGTCTTGATGTCCATCACGGTCGGTTGACCGCCGACGTCCATATCCCACAGGTCATGGTGGGTGAACTGGAAGTTCCAGCGCACCTTACCGGTGGCGATGTCCAGCGCGGTCAGGCCAGCGGCGTGCAGTTCCGATTCAGGCGTACGCATGCCACCGAACTGGTCCGGGGTCTGGTTGCCCATCGGCAGGTAGAGCATGCCGAGTTTTTCATCGACGGCAAACATCGACCACATGTTCGGCGAGTTGCGCGTATAGGTCTTGCCTTCGGCGATCGGCGCGGTGTCGTCCGGGTTGCCGCTGTCCCAGTTCCACACCAGTTTGCCGGTGTGCACGTCGAACGCGCGGATCACGCCGCTAGGCTCGTCGGTGGAAACGTTGTCGGTGACGTGACCGCCAATCACCACCAGGTCCTTGGTGACCGCAGGTGGCGAAGTGGAGTAGTAGCCGCCGGCGTTGAAGCCGCCGATGTTGGCGCTCAGGTCGATCTGGCCTTTGTCGCCAAAGTCTTCGCACATTTTGCCGGTGTCGGCGTTCAGGGCGATCAGACGCGTGTCGGCGGTTGGCAGGAAGATGCGACGCGGGCAGGCGCTGGCCGGGGCGGGGCTGGCCGAACCGGTCGGGCTCTGCTCGGAGGCATAGACCGCGTCGTCGTGATAGCTCACGCCACGGCAGGTCATGTGCGCCCAACCTTTGAAGTTGGCCGCGTTCTGCGTACTCAGCTTCGGATCGAAGCGCCAGATTTCCTTACCGCTGTCCGGATCCAGCGCAATCACCTGGCTGTGCGGCGTGCACACATAGAGCATGCCGTTGACTTTCAGCGGGGTGTTTTCAGCGGTGGTTTCGCCCGGATCGTTCGGCCCCGGGATGTCGCCGGTGCGGTAGGTCCACGCCGGTACGAGTTTGCTCACGTTGGCCGGGGTGATCTGCGCCAGTGGCGAGTAACGATCACCGTGGGCGCTGCGGCCGTAGGAGTTCCAGTCACCGTCGGGCATGGCCGGGGCGGTGTTGGTCATACCGTCGACGCTGTCGCGGTCCAGCTGGCCTTTGATTTCCCCTGGGTTGGTGAACTGACTGGCTACAGCGGTCAGGCCGGCCAGTACCACCGCTACGCTCAAGGCGCCGGTGCCCATTGGCGCCGGACCGTTGAGCAGCAGCGGGCGACGGAACCACGGCAGCAGCATCACCAGACCAAGGGCGAACAGCATCGCCAGACGCGGCACCAGTTGCCACCAGTCCAGGCCAACTTCCCACAGCGCCCACACGGTGCTGGCAAACAGCACGATGGCATACAGGCCCAGCGCCGCACGACGGCGCATCAGCAGCAGGATGCCGGTCAATGCGATGCCGATACCGGCCAGCAGATAGTAAAGCGAGCCGCCGAGCATGCTCAGCTTGACTCCCCCGGCCAGCATGGCCAGGCCCATCAGTAGAAGCAGAATGCCGAGCAGGCCCGGTAGCAGACGGCCCCGACTCGAAGCACTTTCGGTGCTCATAGTGTGATTCTCCGTGACGTTTATGTAGTCCCGCGCTGTAGTCACTTTAGATGACGATTTGGCGCAGGCATGGTTCAGATAAAAACTTGTTCGGCTAACGAAATGCATTCCTGTAGGAGTGAGCCTGCTCGCGATAGCGCTGTTTCAGTCTCTGGAGATGTCGCCTGTAACACCGCTATCGCGAGCAGGCTCACTCCTACATTGGATTTGTGTAGATCTTTAGAACGATGACTGGATCTTGATCCCGCCGATCAGGGCGTCGTCGACGTCGTTCACGCCACCGGGGTGGCGGATGTATTGCAGGTTCGGGCGCACGGTCAGCCAATTGGTCACGTGCACGCCGTAATACAGCTCGGCGCTGTACTCGGTGTCCTGCGGTGGCAGGAACGCCGGATTGTCGTAGTCGTAGACGGCGTTGGCGCGGTTAGTCATTTCGGCGTTCTTGCGATAGGCCGGGTTGACGTGGACGCGGGCCAGGGCGAAACCGATGTCGTCCTTGGCGCGGGCATCGAACGGGCCTTTGTAGGTCAGGCCGGTCTGCACGTAGTTGTCGATGGCGTTGGTTTTCTTGTCGTGCATCGTCGCGTTGGCGAACAGGCTCAAACCCCGGCTGTTATCGCTGGCGACACTGGTGACCTGCTGCTGCAGGCCCAGCCATACGCCGTGCTTGCTCGACGCGCTGCGGTAGGCTTCGCCGCTCAGCGCTGCCGGCTGGTCATTGCGATCTTTATACACGTCAGACGCTTTGGCGTTGCTGTAGTAATAACCGGCGCGGTATTCGCCCGGCAGGCCGTTGAGCTTCGGCGTCCACACCAGTTCGACCGGCAGAATCGCGCCCTGGGTGCCGCTGCCGCTGAGTTTGAAACCGTTGCCGCGATCGAGGTTCGAGGGGTTTTGCTCATAGGCGCCGACCTGTGCGTACAGCTCCGGCGTCAGGTGATATTTGACCCGCAGCGCCCATTGGCTGACCGGCCAGTTGTACCAGATGCCGCCGACCCAGTTGCCAACCTGCGAGCCACAGAACGCCAGGTTTTGAAAGTCGCAGGGGAAGCTGTTGAAATCTTCGCCTTCGCCGAAACGGCCGACCTTGATGTCGAGTTTCTGATCGAAGAATTTCTGCTGATACCACATCTGCGTCAGGCGCGTGGTCTGGCCACGTCCCCAGACTTCCTGCGCCGAAGTGAAGCCGCCAACACGCGGGTCGTTGATGCGGTCATTGCTGATGTTGTTGCCGCTGCGTTTGGTGATGGTCAGTTGGAACTCGGCGTCGTTCCAGCCAAGGATCTTCTGCAGATCCAGGTGGGTGCCGAGGCCGAACTGGTCGCTGTAGCGCGCAGTGCGGTCATGGTCATAGCCGCCGTGCAGGTTGCTGCCCATTTCGCCGGTGTAATCGAGTTTGAAGTCGTAGCCTTTTTCCGCGAGTTCTGTGCGCGTGCCGTTCCAGTCACCGAGCATGTACGGTGACTCACTGTCGAAGGCTGGAGCTGCCTGGACGCAGGTGGCAAGGCCAAGGGCGGTGCAGCCGCCGAAGGTGCGCAGCGCGAAGGTAGCGCTATCTCGGAAGGAGGAAAAATCAGCCATGAATAAAGTCTTTTTTCGATGTTTTACGGGTGCAGGCCGAGCGCTTCAGATTGTCGCAGGCAGTGAAGCGTTTCAGCGGAAGGGCGGCAGGATAATGATCTGTAACAAATTGAGAAAGGGCTTTTGCAGACATGCAGCGTTTCGGATTCGGTAACAGTGCGGCAAACGGGCGCATTGTGAGTCGGACCACAGCCTGCGATCTTCCCGGGTTGGCCTACATTTGCAGGAAGGCCTTCCACCCGCTCAGCCCCTCGGCTAAGGTGCGCGGCTTTACGCATTTCCACTTCGCCCAGAGGCCGGCATGAACGAACAATCCCCCGATCCGCTGCACGGCGTGACCCTCGAACAGATCCTCAACGCACTGGTGACTCACTACGAGTGGTCGGGTCTGGCCGAGCGTATCGACATCCGTTGCTTCAAAAGCGATCCGAGCATCAAGTCGAGCCTGACCTTCCTGCGTAAAACCCCATGGGCGCGGGAAAAGGTCGAACGCCTTTACGTCAAGCTGATGCGCACCAAGCGACCGCTCTGAGATGGACAGCGCGAGGCGGCGACGCCTGATCACCGGCCTGGCCGTGTTGGGCTGGGCAGGGCTGGCAATTCAGCTGTACCTCATCCTCTTCGCAAGATTGAGCATCGGCGCCAGCCTGTTGGGCGGGCTGGTGAGTTTCTTCAGTTACTTCACGATATTGACCAACACCCTGGTGGCGACGGTGCTGACCTGCGCGGTCACCGAGCGCGAATCCGCAGCGCGGCGCTGGTTCCTGCAACCCTGGGTCAGCAGTGGCATTGCGGTAAGCATCGCCGTGGTCGGTCTGGCCTACAGCATTTTGTTGCGGCACTTGTGGCATCCCCAAGGCTGGCAGTTTGTCGCCGATGAATTGCTCCATGACGTCATGCCATTGCTGTTTCTCGGCTATTGGTGGCGCTGCGTTCCCAAAGGCACGTTGCGCCTGTGGCACCTGCCGCTGTGGCTGATCTATCCGCTGGTGTATTTCATCTACGCCTTGCTGCGCGGGCATCTGCTTGGCGCGTATGCGTACCCGTTCATAGATGTCGCGGTGTTGGGTTATCCACAGGTGCTGGCGAATGCCGGGGGGATATTCGTGGGGTTTGTGTTGGTGGGGTTGCTGGTGATCGGCCTCGACCGCAGATTGTCCGCACGAAGTTGATATTCAATGTGGGAGCGAGCCTGCTCGCGAATGCGGTGTATCAGTTTGCATGGATGTTGACTGACACACCGCTTTCGCGAGCAAGCTCGCTCCCACACGGGAATTGTGGTCAGGAGAAAATCACTCCTCGTCAGAGCCCTCGGCGCGCCAGTATCCGGCCGCCTTGATGAACTGTTCATCGAGCCCGTGCTCATCGATCAGCACCCGGCGGATCTGCCGTGAGACCTTGGTCTCGGTCGCCACCCACGCGTACAGATTGCCCTTGGGCACTTGCAGCTGTTTGACCGTCGTCAGCAGGTTGTCCTTGCCGCCTTCGCGCAGTACCCAGATGACATTGAACTGCGCAGCGCTTTCCAGCACTTGCTGCTCGGCGCCGTTTTCCACTTCGATCACCACCAGCGCCTTGCGATTTGCCGGCAGGCCTTCGAGGCGGCGGGCGATGGCGGGGAGGGCGGTTTCGTCGCCGATCAGCAGGTAGCTGTCGAAGATGTCCGGCACGATCATCGACCCGCGCGGCCCGCCGATGTGCAGAAACTGCCCCGGTTGCGCCTGTTCCGCCCAGGTCGAGGCAGGGCCATCGCCATGCAGGACGAAATCGATGTCCAGCTCCATTTTTTCCAGATCGTAGCGACGCGGCGTGTAGTCGCGCATCTCTGGCATCGGGCCGTTGTCCTTGCCGGCGCCGAGCTGCATTGTTTCCAGCGCTGCTGCCTGTTCGGCGTTCTGCGGGAACAGCAGTTTGACGTGATCGTCCGTGCCCAGGCTGATGAATCCGGCCAGTTCGGGCCCGCCGAGGGTGATGCGGCGCATGCGCGGGGTCAGGTCGGTGACGCGCGATACTTCAAGCTTGCGTCGTTTGATTTCATGCATCACGCGGTGAATGGTTTGAGTATCGACTGCAGTCATTCGGCTGTCTCCTGGGCAGGTTGAACGGCAGGGCCGTCGACGATGGCTTTGGCGGTGTCGTTGAGCAGGTCGCGCACGCGCAGGATTTCTTCGGCGCTCCAGCGACCGTGGTGCAGCTGCAAGGCATGGCGCAGGTTGTGCACCGCTTCGTGGATTTCCGCCGGGCGATCATGGCCGCGCAGTGAGCGCTTGCTGACGTCGATGCGCATGCGTACGCCATCAAGCGCTACGGCCTGCTCACTCAAAGACAGACGACCGGCGTCGGTCACGCTGTAACGTTTTTTGCCGGCCTCGGCATCGCCGGCGATCAGGTCGCTCTCTTCCAGAAAGGTCAAGGTCGGGTATATCACCCCGGGGCTCGGGCTGTAGGCGCCGTCGAACATGCCTTCGATCTGGCGGATCAGGTCGTAGCCGTGGCATGGCTGTTCGGCGATCAGCGCCAGCAACAGCAATTTCAGATCACCGGGGGCGAACACTCGAGGGCCGCGGCCGCCGCGTTCGCGACCCGGGCGCTTCTCGAAGCCGTCGCGGCCGTCGCCGTGCTCGCGGTAGGAGGAATGATGGTCTCTCATTTCGCTTCTCTCACGTCGTATTTAGATACAACTTAAGATATATCTTAACGGTGACGCAAGACGTTTTTTCCTCAAGCGCGTTTCGACGGACGAGCGGTCACCAGCACCCTTCGGGCGGAAAAAAATATATTTGGGTGATTGAACGATGCCGTGACCTCGAAGTTAAAGTTATCGCTCTAGTTGCTCTTGAGTATATATTCTAATACCTCCAAAGTTGCTGATCTAAAGCGGCAAAGTTGCTGTATGGTTTTTTCCGGATAACTGTATGTAAGGCGAAACTTACAGCGAATATCGCAAGTATCTGTTTTTTGTTCTTTTTTCTGGCGGGGTGCGGGGTGGTTTAACTACGCGTTTGTCGGAAGTTGCCTGCTTACATTCAAGAGGCAACAGTCGATGATGCCCACCGTTGAAAGTTCAAGTTGATCCGCTGCTGCTTAAGCAATGGGTTTATGAACTTTTAATGACATCCCTCTTATATAAAGCAAACAGGTACTGAACGATGTTCAAGAAATTCGCAATCGCTGCTCCCCTGGCTCTTCTGGCAATCACCTCCACCGGTGCCTTCGCTGCGGGCGAAGCGTCGCATTCCATCAGCCTCGTCGCTCACGTGCCGACCAATGGTTTCTACGTGGTGCCAACCGATCCTGACCTGGTCAACAAGGATCAGGACATGAGCTATCAGCCGACGACCGGCAAGATGGCCGAAGTCAACGGTTTCTTCGATGTGCGCAACAACAACGGTTCGGTACACGCCAGCCTGGAAAGTCTGCCAAAACTGGTCGCTGGCAGCACTTCGATCGACCTGCAAGTGATGCTCAACAACAAGGAACTGACCACCACTCCGCAAATGGTCGTCGGTGAAGCCGAGTCCGACGTCAACTATCGCGCACCGCTGAAAATCTCCGCCAAGGGCAGCAACTTCCAGCCGGGTGACTACACCGGTTCCGTGGCAATGATCTTTGACGCCGTGCCACCGATTGGCGGCAACTGATCAACTGATCAGCTCAATACGCTCGCTTTTCACGAGTGGCGTCAACCGCCGGGGCAGACAGTCATGTAGGCCCCGACGGACTTTCATTGTCAGTCAATCAGAGTACAAGTTCATGTTCCCGATGACACCCATCGCGGCTGCGCTTGCGCTGTTGTTGTGTGCCAGCACAGCCATGGCCGCCAGCGCCGCCGGTACGACGCCACGCAGTCTGCTGGCCCAGGCCAAAGGCTTGCCGGCGGATTTCGAGGAGCATTTCTTTGATGTGCCGCTGGCGGTGCGGGTCGAGGTCGACCAACAGCCGCTCGGCGAGGCCATGGTGGTGCTGTCGCGCGATGATCGCCTCACACTCCTCGAATTCACCGACACCAGCGAAAACCGCTTCGGTCCTGCAGAACGGGAAAAATGGGCGAGCTTTCTCAAGCCCGGCGTGCCTCTGGGCGCATGCACGGGATCTTGCCCGGATGGTTTTCTGGCGGTGCATTACAACCTGGAAAACTCATTGGTTTCGATCGCCACGCAAGATGCCGAACGCGATGTCGAGGCCAAACGTTATTACGAGCAACCGAGCGGTGGCAGTAGCGGCCTGATGGTGCGCAATCAGCTCAACCTCAACGGTGGTCAGGACCAGGACCTCGGCGGACGCTTCGGTCTGGAGGCCAGCGCCAGCCTCGGCAACTGGAGCCAGACGCTCAATCTGCAAATGGCCCGGCTCGGCGGCCCCGACGACAAGCTTTATCACGCGGTACATGAACTGCACACCCAGCGCGAACTGCAAGGCAGCTTCTTTCGCCTGGGCTATTTCACCCCCAATTCCGAAGGACTGACGCGCCAGCCGCGTACGTTCGGCACCAGCCCCGATACGGCGGTCGGCGTCATGTACGGCAGCTCCGACAGCCTGGCAATCAACAGTCCGATGCCCAGCGTTTACCCCATCTACGTCACCGCCAACCGGCAGGGTTCGGTGGAGATCTGGCGCGACGGTTTGTTGATCAATACGCAATCGGTACCGGCCGGCCTGCAGACCCTCGATACCCGCCCGCTACCCGGCGGTATCTATGAGGTGGAAGTGCGCCTGATCGAAGACGGCCAGATCACTTCGACGACTCAGGAGCTGGTGTACAAGCCCAACAACTGGCGCAATCTCGACGAGCGCTGGCGCTACAACGTATTCGCCGGCGAGGAGAGCAAGCTGCTGAGCAACTGGGACACGCAATCGAGCGGCAGTCCCACCGCCGGCGCGTCGGTGAACTACCTGCTGCACCCACGGGTGATTGTCGGTGCCTCGGCGCGGCAGATCCGCGAAAAACTGCAGTACGGCACCTCCATCGACTGGACGCTGGCCAATCACATCACGTTGTACGCCAACGTCTACAAGACTGAGGATTACGGCACCGGTCTCGATCTGCAGAGCCTCTATAACTACGGCGCCGGCAGTATCGTGGTCAGCCACAACCGCAGTTGGCTCGACACCACCAATACCTACGACACGTTGCCCGATGGCACGCGCATTCGGCCGCGCAACGTGTTCGTCGGGCAGACCAGCAACTCCTCGCTGGCACTCAACCATCGCCTGAGCAGCAAGAGCTCGGTGAATGCGCGGCTGTCGCACAGCGAGGGCAATGTCGAAGGCATGGGCGTGGATCTGGGCTGGACCCAGCGCACCGTGCTGTTGGGCAGTGATGCCAGTTGGCGGCTGTCGCTGTTTGATCGGCCGGGCAGTTTCAGCAGCGGCGATGCGCGCAATCGCGGTGTTGATCTGAGCATCAACCTGGCCCTTGGCGCACCTGGCCAGCAGCTCACCGGCAGCATTGGCTCGCGCACCGCCCGTGACGGCAAACGCGACAACAATGCCTCGCTCGGCTGGCGCAGGGACTTCAAGGACCACGTGCTGCAAAGCGTCTCGGTGACGGCGCTCACCGACACTTACGGCCTGGGCATGTCCAGCCTGACCAATTTCCGCACCGATGCGCTCAGCGGCGACGCGTTTGTCCAGCGTTCCTCCTACAACGGCAATTTCACGGGCGGGCTCAACCTCGACAGCACGCTGGTGGTCGGCGGCGAGAAGATGCTCCTGACCAGCCAGAGCGAAGTGCGCGGTGCCGGGATGATTGTCGACGTCGAGTCAGACATCGAGGACATCGTCCTGCGCGCCGACGACTACAGCGGCGGCGGTGCTGCGTTGAAGCCGGGGCGCAATTTCATTCCGATCACGGCTTATCAGAACAGCTCGGTGAGTTTCGATTTCGAAGGCAACGCCGTGCCGGCCGCCACCATTGAGCCGGCGCGCACCCGTTATCACTTGAACAAGGGTGGCGTTGAGTACCGCCAGATCCGCGTGATGAAAACCCTGACCGTGCTCGGCCGTCTGGTTGACGGTCGCGGCCAGCCGCTCAAGGGCCATCACGTGATCAACCACGCCAGCCGTGGCGTGACCGAAGTCGACGGGTTCTTCTCGATGGAAATGAACGCCGGCTCACCGACCCTGGAAGTGCGTCAGGGCAATCAGTTGCTGTGTCAGTTCCGCCTCAACGAGGCCGACCATCGCAGCGAAAACAACGTGTTGATGATCGGGGATCTGCGTTGCACGCCGGACACGCTGGCCGATGTGTCCTTGACCGAACAGAAGGCAGGTTGAACGGATGAAGAAGATCACGATGGGCCTCGGTTTCACGCTGGCATTGGCCATGCCTGCCGCGCAGGCGGTCAATCAGGAAATCCGCGCGTTGTTTCAACCCGATCCTTCACAGCCGGGCAAGAATCTGTTCGTCAATCAGACACCCAACAGTGGTTATTGCCTGAATTTTCCGGGCAAATGTGATTCCGAGAAAATGTTCAGCATCGAGTTGCCGGTTCGTTACGACTCCAATCGCCCGATCCTGGCCGGTGACAATGTTTCCTTGAAGGCCCCGGCGGACTGGCGACGGTTGACGGTGATCAACCAGGAAACCCAGGAGTCGGAAATCGTTGAAGTACGCATCACCGGCATCGGCTCCCGATTCGTCCTGAGTAATAAGGTCCAGGACCTTACGGGAGTCGAGGCGCCGACGGGCCACGACATTCTCTGGACCTCCGGCACAGGCTGGCTATACGCCCCGGCACCTTGCGAAGGGAGTGGCGTGGCCAGTTACGCCCCCGAGGCTTATCGCTTTTTCTGGAAGACACCGTTGGAAGCGTTCTGCACCAAGACTGCGGCGTTCCGCATTCCTTCGATGTACTACGAGACGCTCGATTTTTCATATGAGCTGAAGACTCCCAATCCCTTGGGTATGTCGAGCGGTCTGTATACCGGTTCGGTCACCTACACCATGGGCCCCGGCGGTGATTTCGATATGGGCTCGATGTTCCAACCGGACGACAGCAGCCTGACCCTGGATTTCGTCCTCGACGTCCAGCACACCCTCAAGGTCGACCTGCCACCGGGCGGCAACAACGTCACCCTTGAACCCGAAGGCGGCTGGGCGCGGTGGGTGGAAAGCGGGCGCAAGCCGACGCGGATCTTTCGCGATCAGTTGTTCTATATCTCGGCGTCGTCGCGCTTCAAGGTCATGTTGCTGTGCAATTCCTATGGAGGAAACGTCTGCAAGCTGGGCAATCCGGAGGGCAGCAGCACTGAAGTTCTGGTCTCCATGAGTTTGCCGCCCGGTATTACCGCCTCGGGCGGGCCAGTCAACCGTCTTCCATTGCGATTCAACCTATGGACTGGTCCTTTTCAGCCTGGCCTGTACGTCGATCGCAAGCCCGGCACCCTGCATTTCGACATGACACCTTTTGCGATCGACTTCTTGCTCAAACCCGGGGCCAGCGGCAGGTTGCGCGGCAACGTGACCATCATCTGGGATTCGGACGTATGAGCGCTGCAGTCATGTCATTTGCCAAATTCGTGGAGTTGAAAACGATGAACCGAGGATTGCTGCTGAGCCTGCTCAGCGTGTTTTGCCTGACGGCGCAGGCCGGGCCGCAGATCAATGTGGGCACGGTATACGACTACCTGGATGCCGATAAAAGTACCTATCTCAAACGGGTATTCAACAGCGGTGACGCCACGGCGTTCGTCAAGGTCAACGTGCTGGAGATCGTCTACGAGGCGGATGGAACGTCAAAGGAAATTGCCGTGGTCAATGCCGCCGACGGTGCCTCGCGCAATGGCCTGATGGCCAGCCCGGCGCGGCTGATCGTACCGGCGCAGGGCATGCAGGGTACGCGCCTGCTGTACATGGGCGAACGCGATCGCGAGCGCTATTTCCGCGTGCGGTTCGTGCCGGTCGTGCCGGAGCAGGAAGACGATTTTGTCGTCAGCAATGAAGAACGCGATGACTACAAAAAATCGCTCTCGGCGGGAGTCAACGTGATGACCGGGTTCGGCACGATCTTCTTCGTGCGCCCGAAAAACGCGCGTTTCGACACGGCGATCAATGAAACCGAAACGCGCTATGAATTGCGCAACAACGGCAACACGGTGGTCATCGTCGACGAATTCAAGAGCTGTTCGCTGAGCAAGGAAAGCGACTGCGGCGCGACCACCAAACATCATGTGCTGGCCGGCAAGACCTTCGCTTTCGACAAGGAGAAGGGCCGCGAATACCGCTTCTTCCTTATCGAGGGCGCCGACAAGAAGCCGCTGAAAATCGCCAGCCGCTGACACGCTTTACCACTGACGCATCGGGTACCCGACATGATCAAGCAATGCATCGCCCTCGTGCTGCTGGCAGTTGCCGGCACCGAGGCCTGGGGCGCGCGGGAGGAGCACACGTTCGAAGTGTCGCTGACCATCCCCAGCCGACCTTTTTACGTCATCCCGGCGGAGCCGGACTGGATTCACCGGCCCCAGCGCCTGAATTGGGATTACCCCACGTCAACGCTGGGTAACGTGGAGAAAAACTTCGATGTGCGCCATGACAGCAGTGCGATCGAGGCCCGTTTGCTGCTCGATCCTTATCTGGAAAACGGCCGGCCGGGAGAGATCATCGAACTGCGCGTGACCTTCAACGGCGTCGAGCTGAGTTCACATGCCATCCCGCGACAAGTGGTGTCCCGGGAAGACGCCGCCGCCGGCAAACGTGTTGCGCTGAAGATCGAACCGATCGAACCGGCCGGAGGCTATCGACCCGGTGACTACTCCGGCAACGTGTTGCTGATGTTCAACGCCGGCACGCCGAGTGCGGGATGACGGCCATGAACCTGAAATCGCGCATCCGTTTCGGGCTGAACAAGAGGCTCTGCTGGCTGGGTGTCTTGCTGGTATCGAGCGTCACGCCGGTTCACGCCGCCACTCAAGAGATTCGTGCCTTGTTCCAGCCGGACCCGGCCCAGCCGAACAAGAACGTGTTTATCAATAAGACACCCAACAGTGGTTATTGCGCGAATTATCCGGATCAGTGCGTTGAAAACGGCATGTTCAGCATTCAGTTGCCGATTCGTTTCGACTCGATTCGCCCGTTGAATCCATCGGATGTGGTAGCGATTCAGGTGCCCGGCAATTGGCGACAATTGATCGTCAGCAATCCTGAAACACAAGAAACCGAAACCATGGAAGTGCGCATCAGCGGTGTCGGATCAGAGTTCCATCTGAGTCATCCGGCAACCCAATTGACGGGGCAGAGCGACCTCCTCAAGGCTCACCAGCAACTCTGGATCAACAGAAGCTGGGTGTATGCGCCTTTACCTTGCCTGTACAGCGGCGTCGGTGCCTATGGTCCGTCCAGTTATCGGTTTTTCTGGAAAACGCCGATGGCGGCCTATTGCACCAAGTCCGCGGCCTATTACATCCCGTCCATGTATTTCGATACGCTCGATATCGCCTATGAGTTGCGCACGCCCAATCCCTTGGGCATGTCGACCGGAATCTACACCGGCTCGATCACTTACAGCGTCATCAACCGTGGTGATTTCGACTTCGGCCCGATGATGCAGGCGAGCGACGGCAGCATCACTCTGGATTTTGTCCTCGACGTGCAACACACCCTCAAAGTCGATATCCCGCCCGGCGGCAACCATGTCTTGCTGGAACCTCAAGGTGGCTGGCAGGGCTGGCTGGAGAGCGGACGGCGGCCGACGCGGCTGTATCGCGACCAGACATTCAACATCTCGGCTTCGTCGAAATTCACCATGAAACTCGAGTGCGAACATGATCTTGGATTCGGCGATGGCTGCGCCATCATGAACCGCGAGACGGGCTATGCCGGCGCGGTCGACGTCAGCGTCAGCCTGCCCCACGGATTGACCGACAGCGCCGGACGCCCGGTGCGTAAAATGCCGTTGGGCCGCACGGCGACCGCACCCTTTCAGCCTGGCATTTACGTCGACCGCAAACCGGGCACGTTGCACTTCGAAGTGGCGGAGCAATACACCAACTGGCTCATCGATAACGCCGGCGACAAACCCTACAAGGGCAACATCACGGTGATCTGGGATTCCGAAGTGCACTAGGCCACGATCATCGGCCAGACCTCGAGCGGCGCTGGCCGAATTGTGTCAGAAAACAATCACAGGCCGGCTCTGGCCATCGCCTCTCGGGTCAGGCGCCGGGACAGTTCCTGGCGTTTGTAGGCGATGCCGTCGTACAGCGTTCGATAATGTTCGTCGCTCATGGGGGCGTCGTCGAACAGGTCGGCGTCCGCCGGAATGTCCAGGGCCTTGGCCAGCTCCTCGATCCGCCGAGTCAGTTTTTGCAAGTCGGTTTTCGCGGTCGGCCTGGCCCACTCAGCCTTGGCGTCCCTCAGCTCATCGAGTTGCTCGCCCTGGCGATCGTATATCCGGCTGTTTTCTGCGTATTCAATCGGGTGGGTTTTCAGTAAACGATCTTCCCAGAAATTATCCGAGCCCAGCGTGAGCATGCCGTTGACCAGACCATCGCCTGCTTCACCTTCGATGATGGTGGCGTAGGCAGCGTTGAGTTTCTCTAGCGTCACGCCCGAGCGCTGTTGATAAAGCATGTCGTCGCTCTGCCAGGGCAGTTGCAGGCGCCCAGCCAGACCGGTCTCGTAGGCCATATGCACTTCGACTTCATCCGGTGCGAGGTTGCTCGGGTCGCTCTCATTGAGCGCCTCCTGGGTGTTGTACTCGAACGCCGCTTCATCGCTGACGCGATTCAGGCGTGCCGCACCGCGCGCCAGACGCACGAGACGGTCTTCCAGCACTGCGGGTGAAGTCGACTCTGTGTAGGCCTTGGATACCAGCACTTTCATGCCCAGCGAGTTGAACAATTGCGCGCCGAGATCGCCGCAATCTTCGGGGGAGACAATCTGCTTGAACAACGTTTCGCGCAGCTTCGAATCGACGGCAACGGCATCGACCATTTCCCAGACCCGCCGGGTCAGTCGCCGGCGACCTGCATCGGTGCGGTAGTCGGCACTCTCGCGCTGTTTGCGAATCACGCTGAAAAAACCGGCGGAATCGGGCTCTGCGATCAGGTCATACCAGGACTCCTTGCGCCAGGTGCTGAGCGCGCCTGACGGACCCGGTCCCGTACCGGGGGCGTCCTTGGGAAAACGGCTCCAGTAGCTGAGTTCGTCGTCCGCCGCCGGGGAATAATCCTGTACAAAAGACAGGCCGGTAGAGGTCCGGTACTTGCCTAAGCGCACCCGGTCTTCGTTGCTCAGCCGTGTCTGATCGAAGCGAGCCCGACTGAGCACAAAGGCCTGATCAGAGCCGGCTCTGACCGTCGGCAAGGTGTCGAGGGGCGCGCCACGCAAATCCAGCATCAGGCTGCGCGGGCGTGGTTTGGCCACTGAGTCGACAGTGAACAGACCTTCGGGCCAGGTCTGGATACGCGAATTGGCCAGGTGCAGGCGCGCCAGGTGATTCATCGCGCTGACATCGGGCGGCAGGTCCAGCGGGTTGCCGTTGAGGTTCAGGGTGCGCAGTCGGGTCAATCGGCCCAATTGCCGGTTGGCTTCGGCATTCAGCGTGATGCGGTTGTCGGCCAGATCCAGCTCCTCCAGATTGGCCATCAGTCCGGTTACGGACGGCAGTTCGCGCAAATCGCATTGGCGAGCGCTCAGTTGGCGCAGGTTGGGGAAGTGGCTCAGCAGCACGCTGGGGTCCGGCGACAGGCGCGCCCGGTCGAGATTCAACGCCGTGATGCGATCGAAGTACTTTTTCATCCCGGGGCGTTGGTACAGCGTTTGCCACCAGCGTTCCAGTTCCGGGCGGGCGATGGTCGAAGACAAATCCAGCGTGTAACCCTGGTCGGGATGCACGCTGCGTTCGCCGAAGATTTCACCCTGGCGATCAAAACATTCGATCAGGCGCTCCTCGATGTGCCGCCCGCCTTTTTGCATGAAATCCGCAGAAGCGCCGTAAATGGGTTCGCCGTTGGCATCCACGCCGGCAGGGTAGCTTTCCCGCCAGCGCTGCAATTCGTTGTGCAACTGCGTTCGGTCGTTTTCAAGGCTCGCGATGGCCTCGACCGGTTCGCCCTTGCGCTTGAGTGCCTCAACAAATGCGCTGACTTCCCGGGGGCTCATCTTCGGATAGAGATCCTTGATCCTTTCTTCAGGTGTCGAGCGTCGAAAAAGGCGGGGCCAGCCGCGCACCAGTGTTTCGGTTTCGATGCTCACGGCTCGCTGAATCGGCGGTTCGGCCAATGCCGTGCGGCGGTTGGCGGGCGCTTGCGCCAGCTCCATCAACCACAGTTTGAACGGCCGGCCCTGGCCGCGCCTGTAGCCCACCGCAGACAGTGTTTCATCCGGCAAGGCGCGCAAAATCGCTTCGTAGAAATCGTCGGCGCCGTGCAGCTTGAGATTGTTGGCGTCGAGCACTTCGTAACGGCCATGTTCGTCTCTGATCAAACGTCTGATGGTGGTCGCGTCATCCGGGCCGAGCTCACAACGCAACGGTCCTGCAGGGGTGCCGTCGCGCACTTCGATCCGCAGGTTGCCGAAGGCGTCCGTATGGTTGCGCAAAGTGCTCAGCGCCAGCCGTTCGGTCATCGGTGTGGGTGGGGTGTCGCGGTAGAAACCGTCATAGGCGCGGCTGGCCGAGGCTTCGAAATCGAGTTCGCGGGCCTGATGTTTCAGGCGCAGCGGCAAGCGATGCTCGTCCCCGATGCGCTGCAATTCAGCCGGGCTGGCATCGCTCAGCAGCTTTTCCGCCAAGGGCAGCGGCAACTCGGGAAAACGCTGCCTGATGATACGAACCTTGCGTGTTCGCGGTCGGTCGGCGGCCTGATAGAAGCGTCTGGCAATGTCATCGCGGCCGGACTCTACCGCCTCGGCGAGCAAGTCGCGAAGGGCCTGCGGACGGGCGATCGCCGGCACGTCGCGCTTGAGCAGCGCGCGCATTTCAGCCTCGTTGAGGAAGTCATTCAGACGTTCGGGCAAGCGGCCGGCATTGAGATCCGCCTGGCTGATGGTCAGGGTGTCGGCTTCGCCAGCGGAGGGATCGCCGTATTGGCGCGAGTAGCCTTCCACCTGCTCGTAAGTCACTTTGATCGCGCGCCGACCGGGCCAGCCCGGCAAGCTGGTAGCGATCGGTTCGAACCAGTCGGCGGGTGGTTTGAGCGGGCGCCCGGCGCGAATGTCCGCGCTGGCGAGGCCCACGTCCGCGCGGGCGGTGAAGCGCTTGAGCGAATCGGTCAGCAACGGCGGCGGCGCGCTGCTGCTGTCATGCATGGCGCGCAGCTCATCGTGAGCGGTGCCGCTGCTGGCGCGGATCTGCTCCAGTTCGGTCGCGGAAAAACGCTCGACGTTGTGACCCAGGCGCGGCATCAAGGCGCTGTCGTGCCAGTCGAGCGGGTTCTCCGCCTCGTGCCGCCAGGCGCCCTGTGCGTTGTGTTCGAGGATCGGTTTATACGCGTTGGCTCGCTGCGGATGCTTGATGCGGTGAACGTTTGCAGATTGATGACTGAGCGCTTTTTCGACGCTGTAGAGCTTGCCCTCCAGCGGCAGAACGGTTTGGCTGCCCAACTGATGCAGGCCATGCGGGTCCGGTTTCGATGACGCGGCCAGTTGCACGTCGTTTTGCTCGTAAGGCGCAAGGTCCGGGTGCCACAACGAGGCTTTGCCATCGGGCAGTTTCACCGGCTTCATAGCCTCGACCAACGGTGACAGCTTGAGTTTGAAGGCACTGCCGATTTGCGCACCGGCACCGAATGCCGCCAGCTGAATCACGCTGCTCACCACACCGATGATGTGTTCAGCTGCCTCGATTTGCTGGCCCTGTACCAGATCGACCACGCCTTCGACCACTTCCCGAGTCAGTTGATACGCGCTGTAGGCGAGCATCAGTTCGCCGAGACCGGGCACGAACGGTGTGGCAATCAGCAGCGCGACGTTGAAAATGTCCGAAACCATTTTCTTGAAGTTGTCCCACCACGCCCAACGCGCCTGGCTGTCGGTGTCAGCGGTGGACACGGCAATCTCCCGGCCGTCATTGAGAATCTTGTCGAGTTTGCGTAGATAAGCGTGTTGCCAGTAATCACCCAGCAGGCGGGTCTCAGCGAGCCGCAGATTCGGGCTTTCCACCGGGTCCTTGCGCCATGGCGGGCGTTGGTCGGTCGAGCTTTCAGGCGGGTGATACCTGACGACGAACAGGCGTTGTTCCAGCTCGGCAAAGAAATGTCCGCGCTGTTGCTGGTTGATGAATTGACTGAAGAACTGGCGGTACGTCTGTCGCGTCGCAGGGCACAAGCGATCCTCGCGCAGCTGTCGAAGCAGTTCGCTGCCGAATGCCTTGAGCGAGTCGTATTGCTTCAGCGGATGATCCGGATCGTGTGGCACATAGGCGATCACGGGTCTTGCACCGGCAGCGTCGCTGGCGCCGTGTGGCAACAGCATGATCCCGGTCATGGGCTGGTCGAGCAGCGACAGGTCGTACCAGCGAACTGGCCGCTGTGTGCCGGGGGACGAGAATTTGCTGGTAGCCAGGCGCAGCACCTTTTTGTGTGCATCGCCCTCGATGTCGCCCCTGATCAGCGCCATGTGCGCCGCGACGACAAGGGCGTCCTTCTGGCTTTGCAACACCTGGTAGCGCAGCAGACTTTCGGCCAGCGGCTGGGCTGGCAACAGCGTGCCTTCCAGATGCTTTTGGTACTGCGCACCCAGGTCCAGCTCGCGACACAGCGTCTGGAACTGTTGAATCGACATCTTGTGCCGGAGCGGCAAGACATCGAACAGACCACGCGCGTCGGGCTGGCTGATGTATTGCGAGTCGGGCCCGGCAATTTCCGTGCTGGCAAAGTTGTGCAGCGCGGCGTCCAGCAGCGATACCGTACGTGTGACGGCGCCAGCAGAAAGGTCAAGCGCATACCAGGGCGTGGCTGCCGGAATGTACAGGCGCAGCCAGGTGGTTTTGACATCCGGTTCGATCCCGTACACCGCTTTTATTTTTGCCTTGAGCAAGGGTTCGGCGAAGGTGTACAGGTCGATTTTCGCCAGCAGGTGATCAACCGCGTTCTGCGAGCCCCACGCCTTGAGATTGGCGGCGGCGAGCCGTTGCTGATCCTTGGCAGAGGCTGTCTGGTACCACGGCTCGATATTGAAAGGCGTGGCGGCCAGCGCTTCGGCGCGACTGACGGTTGCGGTCTTGAACGGAGTACTGACGGCGGATTTGATGAATTCGTAGTGGCGCCCTTGGTCTGGGTTGTCATCCGGCACGGGAGAGAGGGGCATGGCAATCATCCTTGATTGGTTGAGGAATGATCAGCCTACCCACGACGGGGCAAAACAAAAGTTCAAAGAACGGGAGGCAAACGGCATTCCAGCGCCGTAACCCGACGAAAATTCGAATCGGAAAAATGCAGGGTTACCACCTGCGAAAGTAAAAAAACCTCACCCTGAAGCGTTTACCCCGACACGCTTTGTTACCTCAAGCTGCGCTGACCGTGCTCGACCAGCGCCACATCGGTGTTTTGCGCAGGGCGGCATTGCGAATCGCTGCCCGGTTGCAGATGCGGCGTGAGAATCGGCGCCATGCCCTTGAGCACCTGTGTGGGCAGAGCCGAGGTGAACTTGAAGTTTTCCGCCGAGCGCCCCGGAACGAACGCGGTCAGGGTGCCGAAATGGTGATCGCCGATGTAGAACACAAACGTCGCGGTGCGGTTGATCGACTTCGAACTGATGATCCGCCCACCGGAGCCGATCGCGGCAATGCGGTTGTCGCCGGTACCGGTTTTGCCACCCATCGCCAGCGGCGTGCCGTCGGGCAATTTGAAACTGCCGGACACACGTTTTGCGGTACCGGCATCGACCACTTGCGACAGTGCCTCGCGCATGGCTCGGGCCACCTCCACCGGCATTACCCGTTTGCCGACGTGCGGATCGTTGACCAGTTTCGTTTCATAGGGTGTGCCGGCAGCGAAATGCAGGCTGTCGATGCGCAGCGTCGGCATGCGCACGCCGTCATTGAGGATGGTGCCGATCAGCTCGGCGAGGGCGGCGGGGCGATCCCCGGAGCTGCCGATGGCGGTGGCCAGCGACGGCACGAGATGATCGAACGGGTAGCCGACTTTCTGCCAGCGCTGGTGAATGTCGAGGAACGCTTCGATCTCGAGCATGGTGCGAATGCGACTGTCGCGCGCGCCTTTGTGCCGGCTCTTGAACAGCCAGCTGTAGACTTCCTGACGCTCGAAATGGCTGGCCTTGACGATCTCGCTGAAAGTCGCCTCCGGGTGATGCAGCAGGTAGCCCATCATCCACAAGTCCAGCGGATGCACCTTGGCGATGAAGCCTTGGTCAGGCAGATCGTAACTGCCGGGGCCGTAGGCATCGTAGAGGCGGATCAGGCGATCATCGGTAAGCTTCTCCTTGAGCTTGGCGCCTTTGAGGTGTGCGCGAACAAAGCTGTTGAAATCTACCTGGCTGGCGTCGGGCAACAGATAACGGTGCACCGCCGCCATGCGAATCGGCGTCGGCCGGATGCTGTCGAGGAAAGTTTCCAGACGTGCCTGGGTGTCCTTGTTTTTGTACTTTTTCCAGAACTTGAGCAGGAACGAGGTGCCTTCGCGGTCGGCAAAACTGGCCAGGTATTCCTGACGGCGCGGGTCGCGATCATCCTTGAGCAACTCGGCATTGGGCCCTGAGTAGGTTGTGTAACGGACGATGTCACGCATCAGGCGAATGAACGGCAGGTTGATCGACTCGCGCAACGAATCGCGCAAAGTGGGCAGGCGCCCGTTGTCCTCTTTGCGGAAGTTATGGAAGGTGTGCAGACCGCCACCGGTAAAAAACGCTTCGCCGGGGCTCGCCGAATACTTGCGATCCAGCGCAGCGCCGAGCAGCTTGGACAGGTCGTGATCCTTGTTCTGGATCAGGTAATCGACGACCCACTGGCTGAGGCGGTCCTGCTCCGGCACTTCGACCTTCTTCAATTGCGCCACGCTCATCGCGCCGTACTTGTCGTGCAGCTCGGCGATGATCTGCAGGTAGGTGGTCAGCACGCGCATTTTTGCCGTGGAACCCAGTTCGAGTTTGCTGCCTTCGTTGATGTCGAACGGTTGATCGGTGCTGTCGGTCTGCACGCGCACCCGTGAGCCGTCCGGCGTCAGTTCGAACAGGGTGAAGCTGTAGCGCACTTGCGTGGTGCTGGTCGGCGTCAGCAGGCGTTCACCAAGCAGGCCGATTTCGGCGGCGTAGGCCGGGTCGGCGAGTTTTTTCAGATAGGCAGTGGCCTGGGTTTGCAGATCGCCCTGCAAGGTGCTGGTGGCCGACAGGTCGAGGCGATCGAGGTCGTACAGCGGCCGGTTGAGCATGCTCGCAAGGCGACTGCGGGCGACGCTGATGCCTTTGTTGGTTTCGATCGGCTGCATCGTTGGCTGAGTCTGCCAGTCGCGGTATGACACGGTGCTCGCCAGCGCGGCGTCAGCCAAGGCACTGTCGATCACGCCGTTCTGTTTGAGCAGACGCAGATGGCTGTCGGTGAGGTTGGCCAATTCGTCGCGACCCTTGGTCAGGTAATGCGAAGGGCGGCGCTGGGCGATCATCAGCGAGAGCATTTCACGCAGGGCCAGCCCCTTGGCGGCCATGGTTTGCGGGTCGGTTGCCGGGCTGTTCAACTGTTCGTTGGCCTTGTTGAAATCACTGCCGTACCAGACGCGCAAACCTTCGGCCATGCCGTGCACTTCGCCATGGCCGGGTACCGCCGAGAGCGGCACGCTGTTGAGGTAATCGCGAACGATGTTCTGCCGCGCGCCAAGCGTCTCCGGGCCGTCCTGATACGCGCGCACGCTGGCAGAAATCATCTGGCGGATCTTCTCCGCGCCGGACACGGTCAGGCCGTCGGGCGAATGGCGATACTTTTCCAGTTGCGTCGCCAGGGTGCTGCCACCGGCCGATTGCCCGGGCAGGTGCAGCAGCTTCGCCACTTGCGACCACGCCGCCATGCCGAAGCGCGGCCAGTCCACCGCCGGGTTGGCCAGCGGCTGTTTCGGGTCGAGAAGGAAACGGTTTTCGATGAACAGCAGACTGCTCACCACCACCGGCGGAATCGCTGCGAAGTCGGCATACAGTTGCTGCGGATAGTTGTACCGATACAGCGGCGCGCCTCGGCAATCGGTGATCGACAGCCCGGCCTGAATCTTTTCCGAATACGGCACGAACAGGCCTTTGTCGGTGTAACCGAGCAGGGCAGGGGAGAAGCGCGTCTGCTCGGTGATCACATAGTTGCGCTTGAGCAGGCGCGGCAGGAATTCGTCGAGTGAGCTGTAACCCAGACGCAGATCGAAAGGACCGTTGCCCGGATAGTGGATCGCTTCGCTGGGGCCGGGCTCGAGCCTGTAGGTCAGCGAGGCGGCGTACTGACTCAGCTCCCGCGCCTGAAAGCGCGAGGTGCGCATTTCCTTGGATGCGGCAAGTCCCACCACCACCGCGATGATCACCAGCAACAACCAGAAAGCCTTCCACCCGTGCCGGCTGCGGCGGGGTTTTTCAGGGACAGGCGCTTCATCCACACGTTCAGTCGGAACCACGGTTTTACTCGAATCGGTTTGCCACAAAGCACCCATAGTCGACTGATCCATTCACGCAGATTGATCGGACTTGTCTGAAGCTTAGACGGTGGTTGAAGCCGGTGAAAAAAATGTGAAGAGCGGAGCCTGCGCTTTATCTGAATAAAACTGGAACAAACACTGTGGCGAGGGGATTCATCCCCGTTGGGCCGCGAACCGGCACCAAAACCTGCCAACACGGTTTCTACAGGCCCACCGCGTGTGAGGAAATTGCGCCTGCTGCGCAGCCGAGCGGGGATAAATCCCCTCGCCACAACGAGGCTGTTCACATCCCGGGATATGTCTGTGTAAGGAAAAGATTCCTGTGGCTAGCAGATTTATCAGTCATGCAGGGATTCCCTGTGGCGAGGGGATTCATCCCCGTTGGGCTGCAAAGCAGCCCCAAAACCTGCCTCCACGGTTACTACAGGCCCACCGCATGTGAGGAAGCTGCGACTGCTGCGCAGCCGAGCGGGGATAAATCCCCTCACCACAAGGATGCTGTTCACATCCCCATGATGTGTCTGTGCGAGCAATGGACTCCCTGTGGCCAGCAGATTTATCAGTCTTGCAGGGACTCCCTGTGGCGAGGGGATTCATCCCCGTTGGGCTGCGAAGCAGCCCTAAAACCTGCCGGCACTGTTTCTACTGGCCCACCGCGTGTGAGGAAATTGCGCCTGCTGCGCAGTCGAGCGGGGATAAATCCCCTCACCACAAGGATGCTGTTCACATCCCCATGATGTGTCTGTGCGAGCAATGGACTCCCTGTGGCCAGCAGATTTATCAGTCTTGCAGGGACTCCCTGTGGCGAGGGGATTCATCCCCGGTGGGCTGCGAAGCAGCCCTAAAACCTGCCGGCACTGTTTCTACTGGCCCACCGCGTGTGAGGAAATTGCGCCTGCTGCGCAGTCGAGCGGGGATAAATCCCCTCGCCACAAGGATGCTGTTCACATCCCCATGATGTGTCTGTGCGAGCAATGGACTCCCTGTGGCTAGCAGATTTATCAGTCATGCAGGGACTCCCTGTGGCGAGGGGATTCATCCCCGTTGGGCTGCAAAGCAGCCCCAAAACCTGCCAACACGGTTTCTACACGCACACCGCGTGTGAGGAAATTGCGCCTGCTGCGCAGCCGAGCGGGGGATAAATCCCCTCGCCACAAAGAGGCTGTTCACATCCCGGGAGTTTGTCTGTGTGAGGAAGAAATCCACCTATTCCATAGCACTATTGCGCTCAGAGCCAGCAGGCATCCCAAAGCGGGTAGTCACCGAGGTTATCGACCAGCCCGGCTCGCAAGGGATTATTGATGATGTAGCGGGCGAAGGGCTCCAGGTCCTCGCCGTCACGGATCGCACGGTCGTGGTAGCCGGTTTGCCACAGCGGTCCGTGACGTCCGGTTTTTCTGTTAACCGCATGCGTACAGCGAGCCTTTACACCGCCAATGACTTCACCAAGTGAGCCGCGTTGCAATTGCATCAGCCAATGAAAGTGGTCAGGCATCACCACCCAGGCGATGGATTGCGCGACTCCTTGCTCATGAGCCCGGCGCAGTTCTGCAACCAGTAACCGGCCGGTCTGCCAATCTGCAAATACAGGCTGGCGTTCGTGGATGACAGAGGTGATGAAATAGGCACGACCGTTTTCCGAGAAACGACCTTGGCGCAGACGGTGGGAGTTGGGACGGACTGGCATGTGAGCTTCCTTGCATGTGCTCCTGGCTTTTTCAAAGGTTAGTGGTTGGCCGCCCCGCTGGGCGCTGCAACTGTTGAGCGAAATTTCTGAATCCGTCGGGCGATTTATCCGTGATCAAGCGAGGCGAGACATCACACAGTGGATCAAATGCCCTAGGGCTGAAACATGACGCTGCACCATCCCTGTGCAATACTTCGCGGCTTTTTCAGTGGCGACTTTTCCTACGTAGTGCAGGTAATGCCTCTCCGCGGAACCCACTATTGCCGAGAGTTGTCGCTGAATGTTGTGACTTTTAGAGTGAAAAATCCTGCCCTGAGCTTTTTATACTGCACGCCCCGCTGATCTTTCAGGCCCGCCCTGCAAGACGCGTCTGCCCACGAAGCCGACGCGGTTTCCTGCCCAGCCAAGGCCTATCGGCCGACGCTTCGAAACCCGGTGGTCATATCCAATAACAAGACGAGGTTGTACCCCTATGCCAGTTGGCAATCCTCTGCCGCACGGCGACACCGCTTCGGGCGGTCCGCTCAAACGTGAACTCGGCGAACGGCATATCCGCCTGATGGCGCTCGGTGCCTGTATCGGCGTCGGTCTGTTTCTCGGTTCGGCCAAAGCCATCGAAATGGCCGGCCCGGCGATCATGCTGTCTTACATTCTTGGCGGTCTGGCGATCCTGGTGATCATGCGCGCGCTCGGCGAAATGGCCGTGCATAACCCGGTGGCCGGCTCGTTCAGCCGCTACGCGCAGGATTACCTCGGGCCGCTGGCCGGCTTTCTCACCGGCTGGAACTACTGGTTCCTGTGGCTGGTGACGTGTGTCGCGGAAATCACTGCGGTGGCGGTCTACATGGGCATCTGGTTCCCGGATGTGCCGCGCTGGATCTGGGCCCTGGCGGCGCTGATCAGCATGGGCTCGATCAACCTGATCGCGGTGAAAGCCTTCGGCGAATTCGAATTCTGGTTCGCCCTGATCAAGATCGTCACCATCATCGCCATGGTCATCGGCGGCGTCGGCATCATCGCCTTCGGTTTCGGCAACGACGGTGTGGCACTGGGCATCTCCAACCTGTGGGCCCACGGCGGTTTCATGCCCAACGGCGTAACCGGCGTGCTGATGTCGCTGCAAATGGTCATGTTCGCCTACCTCGGCGTGGAAATGATCGGCCTGACCGCCGGTGAAGCGAAGAATCCGCAAAAGACCATTCCCGACGCGATCGGCTCGGTGTTCTGGCGGATCCTGCTGTTCTACGTCGGTGCGCTGTTCGTCATCCTGTCGATCTACCCGTGGAACGAAATCGGCACCCAGGGCAGCCCGTTCGTGATGACCTTCGAGCGTCTGGGCATCAAGACCGCGGCTGGCATCATCAACTTCGTGGTGATTACGGCGGCGCTGTCGTCGTGCAATGGCGGCATTTTCAGCACCGGGCGCATGCTCTACAGCCTGGCGCAGAACGGCCAGGCCCCGGCCGGTTTCGCCAAGACCTCGAACAACGGCGTGCCGCGCCGCGCGTTGTTGCTGTCGATTGCGGTGTTGCTGTTGGGTGTAGTGCTCAACTATCTGGTGCCGGAAAAAGTCTTCGTCTGGGTCACCTCGATCGCGACCTTCGGTGCGATCTGGACCTGGGTGATGATCCTGCTGGCGCAACTGAAATTTCGCAAAGGCCTGAGCGCCAGCGAGCGGGCCGGCCTCAAGTACAAGATGTGGCTGTACCCGGTCAGTTCGTATTTCGCCCTGGCGTTTCTGGTGTTGGTGGTCGGCCTGATGGCGTACTTCCCCGACACCCGCGTGGCACTGTATGTCGGGCCGGCGTTTCTGGTATTGCTGACAGTGTTGTTTTACGTGTTCAAGTTGCAGCCGACGCAAGTGTCGCAAGGTTCGGTGCGTTCGGTTTCTTGAATCCTGACGCCTGAAAACCACAAAGCCCCGGTCGCAAGATCGGGGCTTTTTTGGTTCACGCGAGCTGATCGCCAGTCTTACGCCGCTATCACTTCCTGCGGCTCAAAACTGTCCGCCCGCGCCATCTGCCACATCCGCGAATAGAACTCGCCATTCACTTCGCCGGTAAGCAGTTCCCCCGGTTTCAGGAATACATGCAGCTGCGAGAACAACTTGATCTCGGTCGCCGACATGCGCCGCACCAGATGCTTGGCCGACAGTTGCGCCGGATGCTCAAGGCCCGCCGCAGCGAGCATTTCCGCCAGCGCTTTGAGTGTGCTGCGATGGAAGTTGTAAACGCGCTGGGCTTTGTCCGGCACCACCAGGGCGCGCTGGCGCAAGGCGTCCTGGGTGGCGACGCCGGTCGGGCATTTGTTGGTGTGGCACGACTGCGACTGGATGCAGCCGATGGCGAACATGAAGCCGCGCGCCGAGTTGGCCCAGTCGGCGCCGATGGCCAGCACGCTGGCGATGTCGAAGGCGCTGACGATCTTGCCGCTGGCGCCGAGTTTGATCTTGTCGCGCAGGTTGAGGCCGACCAGCGTGTTATGAACGAACAGCAGGCCCTCGCGCATCGGTACACCGATGTGGTCGGTGAACTCGACCGGCGCCGCGCCAGTGCCGCCTTCCTTGCCATCAACGACGATGAAGTCCGGAAGAATGCCGGTTTCCAGCATGGCCTTGGCGATCCCCATGAACTCCCACGGATGGCCGAGGCAGAATTTGAAGCCCACCGGTTTGCCACCGGACAGCTCACGCAGTTGCTGAATGAACCGCATCATCTCGATCGGCGTGGAAAACGCACTGTGGCGCGACGGCGAAACACAGTCCTCGCCCATCAGGATGCCACGGGTCTCTGCAATTTCTTTGGTGACCTTGTGCTTGGGCAAGATCCCGCCATGGCCGGGTTTGGCGCCCTGGCTCATCTTGATTTCGATCATGCGCACTTGCGGGTTCTGTGCCTGTACGGCGAAGCGCTCCGGGTCGAAACGGCCGTCGCTGGTGCGGCAGCCGAAGTAGCCGCTGCCCAGTTCCCAGGTCAGGTCGCCGCCGTGCTCGCGGTGATACGGGCTGATGCTGCCTTCACCGGTGTCGTGGGCGAAGTTGCCAAGCTTGGCACCCTGATTCAAGGCGCGGATGGCATTGGCGCTGAGTGAGCCGAAGCTCATCGCCGAGATATTGAAGATCGACGCCGAGTACGGCTGCGTGCACTGCGGCCCGCCGACAGTGACACGGAAACCGTTCGGGTCGCTCAACGGCGCCGGGCGCATCGAGTGGCCGATGAATTCGAAGCCGGACTGGTAGACGTCGATCAGCGTGCCAAACGGTTTGTCGGCGGTTTCGTTTTTCGCGCGCGAGTACACCAGCGAACGCTGGGCGCGAGAGAAGGGCAGGGCGTCGCTGTCGGACTCGAGCAGATACTGGCGAATCTCCGGGCGGATACCTTCGACCAGATAACGGATATTGCCCAGAATCGGATAATTGCGGCGCACTGCATGGCGCGTCTGCAACAAGTCGAACACCCCGAGCAGGCTAAGCACCGCGGTGACGGCGGTGATCGGCCACAGCCAGTCATGTTCGAGGAAGGGCAGGCTGGCGAGGGTGAAAATCACACAGACGGCAAAGAAGGCGTAGCGGCTCAGCAGCGACAGGCTCATACGGTTTCCCTGGTTCGGACTCAATTTTGTGCAACGGCACACATCCCTGTGGGAGCGAGCCTGCTCGCGAAAGCGACCTGTCAGTAGAAAAATTATTTTCTGACCCGACGCATTCGCGAGCAGGCTCGCTCCCACAAAAAGCGTGAATCACACTGTTTCAGGCGTTCTGCGCCTGTAGAAAAATCGAAAACAGCTCGGACTGGGATTTGATCCCCAGCTTGCTGTACATGTGTTTCTTATGGACTTTCACGGTTTCCACGGAGATTTCCAGCTTACGGGCGATTTCCTTGCTGGAACAACCGCTGAGCATCAAACGCCCGACATCCAGCTCGCGCGCGGTCAGTTGTGCACCTTTGAGCTGTTGCACCGACGCTTCCAGTTGCACCCGCCAGTCTGCCTGCGCAGGTGCGACGGCGAGGGCCACGGTTTCGTTGATTTCGTAGGGCAGACGTTGGCGCAACAGGCCCAGTACCCACGGCTGAATCAAAGACAGCAAAGCGATCTGTTCGCCAGTGAAACGTTTTTCACTGCCCAGCGACAGGCACAGCGTGCGCTCGCCTTCGAGCTGGCAATTGAACTGGATTTCGTCGGCCACCACATTCAGACGAAAGTATCGCTGGTAATACTCGGTCAGCTCGAAATGCTCCGGCGCGACTTCCGAGAGGCGATACAGGCCGGTGCGCGACTGCTCGCGGCAGGCGATGTAGAACGGATCGAGCAGATACAGCCCGCGCAGATAATCCTGGAACAGCGGGTCCGGGCTGCCATCTTCGCCGGGGCATTCGGCGAACACTTGCGGGTGCTGATCGGCGCTGAACAGCAGCACCACCCAGCTATCGAACGCTACGTACTGCTCGAGCAAACGCAGCAGTTGCGCCCAGAAATTCGGCTTGTCGAGCGCGTCGATCAGTTGCCCGACGGCGCGGTGCCAAGTGATGTCATTCAACGAAAGTGTCATGCCTCTACCCCTATCGGGTTACCCCGGCCGCGTGATTCCCTGGCCGGTTGCTTGCTGCGCATACTGGCCCACAGACAGGCACCGGGCAATCCTTCAAGGCCGGCGCAGATAACAAGGGATACCCATGAAAGTAGAACTCGCCCAATTGGCGGGCCGTGACAACGACACGGCTTATAACCTTAAGCGCGCACTGGCGGCGATTGCTGCCTGCGCGGCCGACACGCAAATGATCGTGTTCCCGGAAACCCACCTGATGGGCTTCCCCAACGCCAAAACCGTGACCCAGGTCGCCGAACCGCTAGACGGCCCGACCGTCAGCACGGTGCTCGCTGCAGCGCGTGAGAAGAACATCGCCGTGGTGATCGGCATGGCCGAGAACGACAACGGGCGCTTCTACAACACGACGCTGCTGATTACCCCCGAAGGCATCGCTCTGAAGTACCGCAAGACCCACCTGTGGGCTTCGGATCGCGGCGTGTTCGAAGCCGGCGACCGCTACGCCACCTGCGTATGGAACGGCGTACGCGTCGGCCTGTTGATCTGCTACGACATCGAGTTCCCGGAAACCGCCCGTGCCCTGGCGCAACTTGGCGTGGAATTGCTCATCGTCACCAACGGCAATATGGACCCGTACGGCCCGACCCACCGCACCGCGATCATGGCTCGTGCCCAGGAAAACCAGGCGTTTGCGCTGATGGTCAATCGCGTTGACGCGGGGGATGACGGTCTGGTGTTTGCCGGTGGCAGTGCGTTGGTCGATCCGCTGGGTGCGCTGCTGTTCGAGGCTGGGCGCGAAGAAGAGCAGTTCAGGGTCGAGCTGGATTTCGCGCAACTGGAAATCGCGCGCAAGGATTATCGCTATCTGGATGATCAGCGTTTGAAGTTGCCGGGCGAGGTGGTGGAGCAGCAGGCTTGTGGATTGCGAGAGCTGCTGATTCCTGTGCGGTGATCCGAATGCTGTGCCGCTCGGGCTGACGCTTTCGCGAGCAGGCTCGCTCCCACAGGGGATTTGCTACGAGCAAAAAATTTGTGTTCACCACCGACACTGTGGGAGCGGGCTTGCCCGCGAAGAGGCCCGCTCAAACAACAAAAAACTACTAAGCCACACCCGAAATTTTCGCCGAACCCGGCTCTGCCATAAATCCAATAACATTCGGAGTAAGTCGCCCATGGCTCGTTTGCAACGCACCCTTTCGCTAGGGTCGGTGGTGCTGTTCGGCATCGCCTACATGACGCCGATCATTGTCCTCGGCACTTTCGGCATCCTCGCCCAGTCCACCGCCGGCATGGTGCCGGCGGCCTACCTGGCGGCGCTGGTGGCAATGTTCTTCACCGCGATGAGTTACGGACGCATGGCCGCCGCTTTCCCGGTGGCGGGCTCGGCCTACAGCTACGTGCGCAAGGCAATCAGCCCGAAACTCGGTTTCATTGCCGGCTGGGCGGTGTTGCTCGACTACCTGTTTCTGCCAATGGCGATCTGGTTGATCGGCGCGGCTTATCTGGCCTCGGCGTTCCCGTCGATCCCGCAGTGGATCTGGGTGCTGGCGTTCATCGGCATCACCAGTGCGATCAACATCGTCGGGCTGAAACTGGCTAACGGTATCAACGCCTTGCTGATGCTGGTGCAGTTCCTCGTGTTGATCGCCTTCGTTGCGCTATGCGTGCACTACATCGGCGGCGATGCGAGTACGCCGCTGTGGTCGATCAAACCGTTCTTCAACGGCGATATGCAGATGCCGCTGATCATGAGCGGCGCCGCGATCGCCTGCTATTCCTTCCTCGGCTTTGACGCGGTCAGTACCCTGACCGAAGAAACCCGCGATCCACGCCGCACCATTCCCCGGGCGATCATGCTGATCACTTTGATCGGCGGCCTGATCTTCGTCGGCGTTTCGTACTTTGTGCAGATCGCCCATCCGTCGTTCCAGTTCGACAGCGTCGATTCGGCTGCCTATGAAATCGCGCGCAACATTGGCGGCGATCTGTTCGTGTCGATTTTCCTGATCGGCCTGATCGTCGGCCAGTTCGCCTCGGGGCTGTCGGCGCAGGCCAGCGGTTCGCGCCTGCTGTTTGCCATGGGCCGCGACGGAGTCTTGCCGAAGTCGTTTTTCGGCACCTTGCACGTGCGCTTCGGCACGCCGGTCAACAGCATTCTCCTGTGCGCGGCGGTGGCCTTGCTGGCGCTGAAACTCGACGTCACCACCTCGACCTCGTTCATCAACTTCGGCGCGTTCCTGGCATTCAGCCTGGTCAACCTGTCGGTGATCTTTCACTACTGGATCGGCGGCGAGAAAAAAGGCCCGCGCGAGTTGCTGCTGTTTTTGCTCTGCCCGCTGATCGGTCTGGTGGCCGACCTGTGGCTGATGGTCAGCCTTGATCATCTGGCGGTGTGGCTGGGGCTGAGCTGGTTGGCGATTGGCGTGGTTTACCTTGCCGTGTTGACGGGCGGTTTCCGCCGTCAGCCGCCGGAACTGGATTTTCAGGAAGCGACCTGAGCTTCGTGGCTTGGCTTCCCTCTGACGGGCATGGGATCCTTGGCGCTTTTGCGCCAAGGGATTCCTTTATGTCGACCATTCATATCGCCGCTGCGCTGCTGCTCAACGCTCAGGGCCAGACCCTGCTGGTGCGCAAGCGCGGCACCACCGCCTTCATGCAACCGGGCGGCAAGATCGAAGCCCACGAGTTGCCAGTGCACGCGTTGGTCCGTGAGCTGGAAGAAGAACTCGGGCTGGAGATCGACCCGGCGCAGGCGATTTTCCTCAACTGCTTTTCCGCCCCCGCCGCCAACGAGCCAGGCTTCATCGTCCATGCGGAAATCTTTCAACTGACCATCGACACTGACGTCTGCCCGGCGGCGGAAATCGAAGAGGTCATCTGGGTCGATCCGGCCACTGACCCGGCGCTCGAGCTGGCGCCATTGACACGCGAGCACATCCTGCCGTTTTATCGCCGTTCACTGACTGCACTCGCCTGATCATTCCCGCAAAGGACTTCGCCATGATCCCGTTGCAAGACCTGCTGATCTTTGCTGCCGCCGCGTTGCTGATGGTGCTGACGCCGGGGCCGAACATGATCTACCTGATCTCGCGGTCGATCTGTCAGGGACGTCGCGCGGGGGTGACTTCGTTGCTTGGCGTGGTCGGCGGGTTCTTCGTGCATATGTTCGCGGCAGCGGCCGGTCTGACGGCGGTGTTTCTCGCCGTGCCGATGGCTTATGAAGTGTTGAAATGGGCCGGCGCGTTGTACCTGCTGTGGCTGGCCTGGCAAGCGCTGAAACCCGGCGCACGTTCGCCGTTCGAAGCTCAGCAATTGCCGCCGGACTCGTCGCGCAAACTGATCACCATGGGCTTTCTCACCAGTGCGCTGAACCCGAAAATCGCCGTGTTCTATCTGTCGGTTTTTCCGCAATTCATCAGCCCGGAACATGGCTCGGTTTTCACCCAGAGCATCATTCTCGGCCTGACGCAGATCAGCGTCAGTTTCAGCGTCAATCTGTTGATCGCGCTGTTCGCCGCAGGCATCGCCTCGTGGTTTGTGCGCAACCCGACCTGGCTGGCGCTGCAACGGTATTTCATGGGCCTGGTCCTCGGCGGCCTCGCAGTGCGGTTGATGCTCGAACAGCGGCGGACCGCCTGACATGTGGATCGAACGGCTGGATGCCAGCCATGCCCTGGCTTACCGCGAGCTGATGCTCGAAGCCTACGACCGGCATCCGCAGGCGTTCACCTCCAGCGTGCGCGAACGCGCGGTGATGCCGTTGAGCTGGTGGGAAGCGCGGCTGACCAGCAAGTTCGATGCGGTGTTGGGGGCATTCGAAGCCGGGACATTGGCCGGGATCGTCGGCGTGGCTTTCGAGCCGCGCGAGAAAGCGCGACACAAGGCGACGCTGTTCGGTATGTATGTCTCGGCGGATTTTCGTCGGCAGGGGCTGGGCTTTGATCTGGTGCAGGCGGCCTTGGTTGAAGCGCAAAAGCATCCTGCGCTGAGGCTTGTCCAGCTCACTGTCACCGCCGGCAACGACGCAGCATTTCAGCTGTATCAGCGTTGCGGCTTCATTCAGTACGGCCTCGAACCACTCGCCGTGCGAGTGGGCGAAGACTACTTCGACAAGATCCACATGTGGCGCCAGCTCTGACCCACCACGACAATCCTTGTGGGAGCGAGCCTGCTCGCGAAGGCGTCCGTCCAGCCGACATCATCGCTGAATCATCCACCGCTTTCGCGAGCAGGCTCGCTCCCACAGGGTGATCTCCTGCACAGGAGATCAGCGAACGGCGCTGACACCATCCAGTGTCGAGAACGATGTGTCCTTCGCCGTCAGGAGGAAATCGCGCATGTACGGCGCATCGAGCATGTCGGTGCGAATTGCCGCATACAGCGTCGCGAACAAGCCTTTCTCCCCCAGCCGTTTGCCCTTCACATAGCCGCGCGAGCTGTACTCATGCAACGCCCAGTGCGGCATGCCGCAGACGCCACGGCCGCTGGCGACCAACTGCATCATCATCACCGTCAGCTCGGAAGTGCGCACCTGCGCCGGTTCAATGTCCGCGGGCTCGAGAAAGCGGGTAAAAATGTCCAGGCGATCGCGCTCTACCGGGTAGGTGATCAGCGTTTCCGTCAACAAGTCTTCAGGAACGATATACGGCTTGCTCGCCAGTGCATGCTGGTTGGCCACCGCGAGCATGGCTTCGTAAGTGAACAGCGGCACGTAAGTGATGCCGGCGATGTCCAGCGGATCGGAAGTCACCACCAGATCCAGATCACCACGGGCCAGTGCTGGCAGCGGGGCGAAAGCGAAACCCGAAGCCAGGTCCAGCTCGACTTCCGGCCAGGCATCGCGGAACTGGTCAATGGTCGGCATCAACCACTGGAAGCAGCTGTGGCATTCGATCGCCATGTGCAGACGCCCGGCGGTGCCACCGGCCAGACGACCGATGTCCCGTTCAGCGGCGCGCAACAGCGGCAGGGTGGCGTCGGCCAGTTGCAGCAGGCGCAAACCGGCACTGGTGAAACGCACCGGTTTGGTCTTGCGCACGAACAACTGCATGCCCATGCGTTCTTCCAGCTCCTTGAATTGATGCGACAGAGCGGATTGCGTCAGATGCAGGCGGTCAGCGGCATCGACCAGGCTATCGGCCTCGCGCAGGGCATGCAGGGTTTTCAGGTGACGGATTTCAAGCACCGGCGTGGCTCCATGAACAAAACTTGTGACGAATGCGTGGAAGGTGAGTCTGTCTCATGAGGCGAGCTTTGTCGATCTGTCGGTCCAGGTCGGGGCAGGACAGTCCACAGCCGACCGCTCGGCACTCTTCATCAAACTGTCATCGAAGTGTGGCAGCGCGCTCGCACGAACTTCATCAGACTCGCGCTCTACTGGGGTGCTGCGTTTTGGTGTTTTTCATGTTCAAGAGATTGTTTTCAGTCGCGGCCGCGTTGGCCGCGCTTTTGTTAGGTGCCGGCTCGTGGGCAGCCGGGCGCTGTGATGTCAACGTGCCGACCGAGCACGCCGAGCTTGCGCAGGTCAGTCTTGCCTATCAGAGTATCGGCCGCGCGTCGGATCCGGCGCTGTTGCTGGTCATGGGCCTGGGTGGGCAGTTGATTCACTGGCCGGACGAAGTGGTGGTCGCGCTGTGCCAGCAGGGTTTCCGGGTGATCCGCTATGACAACCGCGACGTCGGCCTGTCGACCTGGCGGCATGCGCCGGTCGAAGCCAATCTGACTTTCGAAGTGCTGCGTTACAAGCTCGGTCTGCCGGTTTCGGCACCGTACAGCCTGACTGACATGGCCGACGATGCGCTGGGTTTGATGACGGCGCTGAAGGTTGAGCAATTCCACGTGCTCGGCGCGAGCATGGGCGGGATGATCGCCCAGCACATGGCGGCGATGGCGCCGCAGCGGGTGGAAAGCCTGACGTTGATCATGACCACTTCCGGTGCTGAAGGCCTGCCGGCACCAAGTGCGGCCTTGGTGCAATTGCTCTCGCGCCGTGGCGCGCCGAACCGCGAAGTGGCGCTGGAGCAACAGGCCGATCTGCTCGCGGCACTGGGCAGCCCGGCGGTGACCGATGATCGTCAGGTCTTGCTGCAACAGGCGGCGGCGTCCTACGATCGCGCGTTCAACCCCGAAGGCGTCAAGCGCCAGATCATGGCGATCCTTGCCGAACCCAGTCGCGTGGCTTTGCTCAATCAACTGCGCGTACCGACGCTGGTGGTGCATGGCACGGCTGATCCGTTGTTGCCGGTGATGCACGGCGTACATCTGGCGGCGCACATTCAGGGCAGTCAGTTGAAACTGATTCCGGGACTGGCGCATCGCTTTCAGGAAGCGTTCAAGGAGCCGTTGCTGGCGGCGGTGCTCCCGTATTTGCAGGCGCATCGCGAGGACACTTCGCATTGGGCGCAGGTTGATCCAGCCGTGCGGAACAATTTGCTGTAAGAGCGCCAGCATCCTGTCGCCAAAAAAATATCAATGTGCCACTATTGTTTGCCGCGTTGTTGCCGATAAGGCGCAGGAACGTTTTCAGACATAGGGACTTGATCCATGATTTTTCGCGCTACACGTCAATGGGCCGCACTGGCCCTGCTCGCCGTACTGACCCTCACCGGCTGTGCCCATGTGCAACCGCCGGTGCCGCTGGACAAACAATTCTGGGACGCCAAAGAGCCGACCATCGGTGTAGCCATTACCGTCGTACCGTCGCCTGTGCTGGCACTGACCGGCAATCAGGGCATCCTCGATTACGCCATCAATGCCGGCGTCAACAGCAAGCTCAGCGCCAACGTCGAGACCTGGCAGGTACGTGACCTGGAAACCTTGCCCGACGCCATCGTCGCCAAGTTGCAGGCCAAGGGCTACAAGGCCAAGCGCATCGATGAGAAGGTCGATCTGAAGACCTTCAAGGAAGTCGATTTCCGCGAGGGCTACATGACCAAGGACATGACGCCGATGAAGGTCGCCCACGGCATCGATCGCCTGTTGCTGGTGTCGATTTATGCCACCGGTGCCACGCGCAGCTACTACAGCATCGTGCCCACCAGCGTGCCGATGGCCCAGGTTGGCGGCCAGGGCATGGTGATCGATCTGTCGGACAACAAACTCCTGTGGTACCAGCCATTCGCTGCAGTTCAGGCCGCGCAGGGTGAATGGGACGAGCCGTCCTACACCAACCTGTCCAACGCGTTCTATCAAGCGATGGATAACAGCCGTCAGCAAATGATCGCCCCGTTCGCGCAATGAAACGTCTGGCGCTGACCATCGCGGCGATCTCGCTGCTGGCGTTGCCTGGCTGTGCGCAGAAACCGGCACCCGAGGCCGGTTTCAAGGATCAGGCCGCCATGAGCTATGTGCAGGCGCACGGGCTGAAGGTGGACGTGCAACTGCCGGCGGAGTTTGTCGGCGCCAGCACGGTGATCGACAGCAAGGCGGCGCTGAACGCGGCGAATTCCAGCCACACACTGGTCTCCAGCTCTGGCGCAGGCGCCGGGCTGGCGGGCGTGCTGGTGGCCAGCCTGATCAATACGCAGATGGGCTCCGGTACGTTGCAGCGCGATGCCGAAAAAGCCGCGCTGAACGAATCGCGGCCGCTTGCCGACCTGCTCGCTGGCGTGCCGTTGCAGGAGCGCTTGCAACAGCGTTTTCAGGCGGCGTCGCAGGTGTCCGGATTCAAGCAGGGGACAGGTGCGGTCACGGCACGGTTGCTGATCGAACCGAAGCTGATGCTGACGCCTGATCGCGGCAGTTTCGTGCTGGTCAATCAGGTGCAATTACAGGATATCGCCGGCTCGCCGCTTTACCGCATGCGCATCGAAGTGGCCAGTCAGCCGATTCGTCGCTGCGGCAAGCAATGCATTGATGACGGCGGCCTCGACCTGGCCCAGGTCACCGCTGTGCTGGATGAATGCATTGACGAATCCATCCGCGTGTTGAGCGCCGACCTGATGCAACCGACCCCGCCGCCCGCCGCGCAGGAAACCCTGCGTTACGTGCTCGACGGCCAGCGCGTGGTCGAACGCGGTTATCAACTGGCGCAGAACGGCAGCTACTGGCGCTACCGCAATCTCTACGGTGCGGTGAAGTCAGTGCCGGTGCCGTTCGAGGACGCCTTGTCGTCCGCGCAACTGGCCAAGGTCTACGGCCGCTAGAGGTTGATGCCCGTGGGTTCAGGCATGCAGCCGGACCCACACGCTGACCAGCACCGTCGCCGCTATCAACCAGGCCACCGCCGCCACCGCCAGTGACGCTTCCAGGCGCATGCGGTCGACCATCACGTACAACGTCGCCAGATACACGAAGTAAGGAATGATCGACCACATGCCGAACACGATCGTAGTCTTCAGGTCATCGACCGAGCGGCCCTTGCCGACGATGTAATGCGCCATCAGGGCAAAGGTCGGAAACAGCGGCACCAAGCCGGCGATGTAATAGTTTCTGGTCTTCGACAGCACCGCGAGGATCAGCACCACTGCAGCGCCGATAGCGGCTTTGAGAAGCAGATCCATCAGTGGCTCAACCCGTACTTTTTGACTTTGTCGAACAGCGTGGTCTTGGCCATGCCCAGTTCCTGGCTGGCCTGGGTCAGGTTGCCGCCGCTGCGTTGCAAGGCGTCGACCAGCAAGTTGCGCTCGAAGGCTTCTACCGCTTCGGCAAACGCCAGACCCTGGCCAGCGCTGGCCCCCGACTTTTTGAAGGCCGGCAGGCCAAGGGCGAAGCGTTCGGCGACGTTGCGCAGTTCGCGCACGTTGCCTGGCCAGTCGTGGCTCATCAGGTTGGACAGGGTCTGGTTGTCCAGCTCCGGCAGTGCGCGATCAAAGCGCAGCGCCGACTGCTGGGTGAAGTGTTCGAACAGTTGCAGGATGTCTTCGCGGCGTTCGCGCAGCGGTGGCAATTCCAGGGTCACGACGTTGAGGCGGTAGTACAAGTCGCTGCGAAACTCGCCGGACTTGCTCGCTTCGTCAAGGTCGGATTTGGTCGCCGCGATCACCCGGCAATCCACTGCCACGCTCTGGTTCGAGCCGAGTCGTTCGAGGGTGCGTTCCTGCAACACGCGCAGCAATTTGATCTGCAACGGCAGCGGCATGCTTTCCACTTCGTCGAGGAACAGCGTGCCGCCGTCGGCGTGTTCGATCTTGCCGATCCGCCGTTTGCCGGCGCCGGTGAAGGCGTTGGCTTCGTGGCCGAAGATTTCACTTTCAAACAGATTTTCCGGCAGGCCGCCGCAGTTCAGCGCGACGAACTGTTTGCTGTGGCGCCGACTGAAATCGTGCAGACAGCGGGCGACCAGTTCCTTGCCGGTGCCGGTCTCGCCTTCGATCAAGACGTTGGCCGACGTGTCGGCGACGTTGGCAATCAGTTCGCGCAGGTTCTGCATCGCCGGCGAGCGACCGATGATCCGCCCTTCAAGGGAATCGCGTTCAGCCAGTTGCCGACGCAACGATGACACTTCGCGGGCGAGGCTGCGTTGCTCCAGCGCACGCCGCGCGACGTCCACCAGACGCTCCGGCGAGAACGGTTTTTCCATGAAATCGTAGGCGCCTTTCTGCATCGCGCCGACGGCCATGGAGATATCGCCGTGGCCGGTGATCAGCACCACCGGCAGGCTGCGATCGCGCTGCTTGAGGCGGGTGAGCAATTCCAGGCCATCGATGCCCGGCAGGCGGATGTCGCTGATGACGATGCCGGCAAAGTTGTCGCCAACCTGCGCCAGCGCTTCTTCGGCACTGCCGACACCGATGCAGGGGATGTCTTCGAGAGTCAGCGCCTGTTGGCAGCCGAGCAGCACATGGGGGTCGTCTTCGACAATCAGCACACTGAGTTCAGGGTTCATATTGGCTCGGCAGAAAGAGGGCTTACCAACGGTAAACTGAGGACAAAAGTGGTGCCACCGCCGGCCGGGTGTTCGACACCCAGATGGCCGCCGGTGGCCGCGGCGAGGCTGGCGGACAGGGTCAGGCCCAGGCCCAGGCCTTGCTCGCCGGGTTTGGTGGTGAAGAACGGTTCGAACAGATGCTTGCGCGCTTCGGCGTCAATGCCGTGGCCATTGTCGCGCACCCGCAAGCGATACTTGCCGTTGAATTCTTCACCCTCCAGCCACAGTTGCGGCTGCGGTTGCGCGTGCATGGCGTCGAGTGCGTTGCCGATCAGGTTGACGAGGATCTGTTCGAGACGGGTCTGGTCGATCAGCAACTGCACATCGGCAAACTGCCGGTGGATCTGCAGCGCGGCATTTTCCACGCGCGCGCCGAGCACTTGCAAGGCGGCGTCGACGGCTTTGCCGAGACTGGCCTGGCCCTTGTTATCGCCACGTCGGGCAAACGAACGCAGGCTGGCGGTGATCCGGCCCATGCGGTCGATCAGATCATTGATGGTTTTGAGATTGGTGCTGGCGACGTCAAGCTGGCCGCGCTCGAGAAAACGCACGGTGTTGCCCGACAGCGTGCGCATGGCCGCCAGCGGCTGGTTCAATTCGTGGGCGATGCTGGTCGACATCTGGCCGATGGCGGCGAGTTTGCCGGCCTGTACCAGTTCGTCCTGGGCGCGGCGCAAGGTCTCCTCGGCCTGGCGGCGCTCGCGGATCTGACTCTTCAACCGTTCGTTGCTGGCGCGCAAATCGGCGGTGCGTTCGGTAATCCGACGCTCCAGTTGGCTGTTGGCTTCCTGCAACGCTTCGCGGGCGGCGAGGCGGGTGGCGAGGACTTTGCGCCGTTCATTCCAGGCGATCAGCAGGAAGGCGAACAGGGCAAACGCCACGGCCACCAGAATGCCTTGGTTGATCGCTTCGCGGCGCAGGTCCTGCAATGGTGTGAGCAGGGTGAAATTCCACGGCGTGTCGCTCAGGAGCCGGGTTTGCGCCAGATAACTGATGTCGTCTTCGTCGGGCTGCAATTCGCTGTTGGCCGGGAAGGTCAGTTTCTCCACGCCCTCGGCCAGGGTCTCACGGGCCAGCGGTTGCAGTTCGTTGAGCGGGAACCAGTAGTACTGCAGGCTGCGGGCAAGTTTTTCCTTGACCTCGTCGCTGAGCGGAATCACCGATTTCAGCCGCCTGGCCGGATCGCTGGAGAGAATGATGATGCCGTTCTCATCGCTGACGAACGCTTCCAGACGCGCCCGCTGCCAACGTTCTTCCATGGCTTCCAGACGCACTTTCACCACCGCGACACCGATGATCTTGCCGTGCTCTTCGAGGCCGTGGGCGAGGTAGTAACCGGGTTCGCCATTGGTGCTGCCGATGCCGTAAAAGCGTCCGGGCTGGCCGCGCACGGCGTCCTGGAAATAGGCGCGGAAGGACAGGTCTTCACCCAGATAACTGTCGACATCGCGCCAGTTGCTGGTGGCCATGACCCGCCCGGTGGTGTCCATCACGTAGATGGCCCGGCTGCGGCTGCGGCGGTTCAGGCCTTCAAGGTAATCGTTGACCGTCTGCCGGTGCTCCGGGGTCGGATCGGCCAGCAGCTGCGGCACACTCGTTTCGAGTTCCAGCAGGCTGGGCAGGTAGGTGTATTTGCTGATTTCGCTTTCGACCGCGCGGGCGTGCAGTTCCAGCTGACGCTGGCCGTTCTCGCCGAGGCTGCGGATGCCGAAGTGTTCACTGGTCCAGAAGCCGATGAAACCCAGTCCGACCATCAGGGCGATGATCAGCGGCGGCAGGAACAGATGACGGATCAGACGGGGCTTCACGGCAAGTGATGGCTTTGCAGCGCGATAAAGAGTGGGGTCGCATTTCATCACAGATGCCTTGGGTCAACCACAACACAAATCTCAGGATCAGCATTGATCCAGTGTGGGAGCGGGCTTGCTCGCGAAAGCGGTGCATCAGTCGATGATGAGGTTGAAAGTGCCGGCCTCTTCGCGAGCAAGCCCGCTCCCACAGTTGAGGAGCGGTTTTTTAGTGCTGCAGGATTTTCTCAAGGAAGTGCTGCGCGCGTTCGGAGCGGGCGCTGATGTCGCCGAAGAATTCCTCTTTCGGGCAGTCTTCGATGATCTTGCCGGCGTCCATGAAGATCACCCGGTCTGCCACTTTGCGGGCGAAGCCCATTTCGTGGGTCACGCACATCATGGTCATGCCTTCGTGGGCCAGTTGCACCATCACGTCGAGCACTTCGTTGACCATTTCCGGGTCGAGCGCCGAGGTCGGTTCGTCGAACAGCATGACGATCGGGTCCATCGCCAGCGCACGGGCAATCGCCACACGCTGTTGCTGACCGCCGGACAATTGCCCCGGATGCTTGTGAGCGTGTGCCGAGAGGCCGACGCGCTCCAGCAGTTGCAGACCTTTTTTGGTCGCCTCTTCCTTGCTGCGGCCCAACACCTTGATCTGCGCGATGGTCAGGTTTTCGGTGATGGTCAGGTGCGGGAACAGTTCGAAGTGCTGGAACACCATGCCGACGCGCGAGCGCAGTTTCGGCAGGTTGGTCTTCGGGTCGGCAATCGAGGTGCCGTCGACGACAATGTCGCCTTTCTGGAACGGCTCCAGCGCGTTGACGCACTTGATCAGCGTCGACTTGCCCGAGCCCGACGGGCCGCAGACCACGATCACTTCGCCTTTCTTGACCTCGGTGCTGCAATCAGTCAGCACCTGGAAGTCCCCATACCACTTGTTGATGTTCTTGATAGAGATCATACGGCGAACCTTTTTTGCAGACGCTTGACCAGCAGCGAGGCGGAAAAGCTGATGATGAAGTAGACGACACCGGCGAAGATCAGGAACTCGTTGGAACGGCCGATAATGTCGCCGTTCGAGCGCGCGGAGTTGAGGAAGTCGACCAGGCCCACGGTGTAGACCAGCGAAGTGTCCTGGAACAGGATGATGCTCTGTTGCAGCAGCAACGGCGTCATCTTGCGGAACGCCTGGGGCAGGATGATCAGACGCATGGTCTGGCCGTAGGTCATGCCCATCGCTTGCGCGGCGGCCATCTGGCCTTTGGGAATCGACTGCACGCCGGCCCGGACGATTTCACAGAAATACGCCGCTTCGAACATCATGAAGGCCACGACGCACGAGGTGAATGCACCGATCGGCGTGTCTTCGCCGGTGATCCAGCGCAACACGAACGGCACCGCGAGGTAGAACCAGGTGATCACCAGCAGCAGCGGGATCGAACGGAAATAGTTGACGTACGCGCCGGCAATGTTCGACAGCAGTTTGCTTGACGACAGGCGCATCAGCGCCAGGATCGTGCCGAGCACGATGCCGCCGATCACGCCCATGACCATCAACTGCAAGGTCATGACCATGCCGTTCCACAGGCCCGGGATCGCGGGGATGATGCCGCTGAAATCGAAGTCCATTATTTACCCCCCACGGAGATCAGGCCGGGCACCGCGACTTTCTTCTCGACCATGCGCATCAGCAACATCAGGCTCATGTTCAGGGTGAAGTAGATCAGCGTGGCCAAGGTGAAGGCTTCAAACAGGTTGGCCGAGAACTCGGCGGTCTGTTTGGTTTGTGCCAGCAGTTCCATCAAGCCGATCAGGGACGCCACGGAGGAGTTCTTGAAGACGTTGAGGAATTCCGAGGTGAGCGGCGGAATGATGATCCGGTACGCCTGCGGCAGCAGCACGTTCCAGTAGATCTGCGGCAGCTTGAAACCCATCGCGCGGGCAGCGGATTCCTGGCCGCGTGGCAGCGCCTGGATACCGGTGCGCACCTGTTCGCAAACACGGGCAGCGGTGAACAGACCCAGGCACACGACGACGCTCAGGTATGCCGAGGTGGTCGGGTTGAGGTCTTGCTTGTACCAGTCCTGCAGGTTCTGCGGCAGCAGGTCGGGTACCAGGAAGTACCAGATGAACAGCTGAACCAGCAGCGGCACGTTGCGAAACAGTTCCACGTAGCAGGTTGCGATGCCGGCTACGATGCGGTTTGGCACAGTGCGCATGACCCCCAGAATGGAGCCCAGCAGCAAAGCGATGATCCACGCCACGACAGCGATGCCGATGGTCCAGCCCAGGCCGGCGATGTACCAGTCGAGATAAGTCTCGCTGCCAACGCCAGTGGACTTGAAGAACACGCCCCAGTCCCAGTTGTAATTCATTAGGGTCTCCCCTCGAAATCGATCGATGTACAAGCACCCGCTTGGGGAAGTTCCTTTCCCGTCCGACGCGGAACGCCGGACACACGCGATCGGCTCGAAAACCGCCAGGTCGAGTGTTCCACAGCAAAGCCAGCAGGCAGTAACAGACGTCTGAGGGAGGTCGCTCCCTCAGACGATAAGGTTAGTCAGGAATCAGATTTTTACGTCAGGCGCCGGCTTGTCGCTTGGATTGGCGATCAGCTCCTTCACCTTGTCGCTCATCGGGAAGTTCAGGTTCAGGCCTTTTGGCGGGATCGGGCTTTCGAACCACTTGGCGTAGATCTTGTTGATCTCGCCCGACTTGTACAGGCCGACAATGGCGTCATCGACCGCCTTCTTGAACGGCGCGTCGCCTTTGCGAACCATGCAGGCATAGGCTTCGAAGGACTGCGGCGTGCCGGTGATGACCCAGTCAGTCGGCTTCTTGGCCTTGGCTTCTTCACCGGCCAGCAGGGCGTCGTCCATCATGAAGGCCACGGCGCGGCCGCTTTCGAGCATGTTGAAGGATTCGCCGTGGTCTTTGGCGGAGATGATGTTCATGCCCATCTGCTTGTCGGCGTTCATCGCTTTGATGATGCGCTCGGACGTGGTGCCGGCGGTGGTCACGACGTTCTTGCCTTTGAGGTCGGCGAAGTCGTTATAGGACGGCTTGCCTTCCTTGTCTTTCTTGACCAGCAGACGGGTGCCGATTTCGAAGATGTTGACGGTGAAGTCGACCTGCTGGGCGCGTTCGGTGTTGTTGGTGGTGGAACCACACTCGATATCCGCGGTGCCGTTCTGGATCAGCGGAATACGGGTTTGCGAGGTCACCAGGTTGTACTTGACCTGCAGGTCTGGCTTGTTCAGGTCTTTTTTCAGCGCTTCAACGATCGCCACCTGAATGTCGTGGGAATAGCCCACTGGTTTGCCAGAAGCATCTGCAATGTAGGAAAACGGAATTGAGCTGTCGCGGTGAGCGAGCGTGATGGTGCCCGAATCGTTGATTTTCTTCAGGGTGCCGGTGAGTTCGGCGGCGAAAACTGGCGTGCTGATCAGAGCGGCAGCAATGGCTGCGCCCAGGATATGGGGAACGATGCGCATCAAATTTTCCTCGACATTGTTTTTTTTATGGAGCCAGTTTGTCGGCCCTTTTTGTGCTTCGAATGCCTGACGGCTCCTGAAGTGTTGGCACAGCAGGCATTCGTCGAGAGAGTGTAGAGCATGAGTCGTGCCAGAGCAGGGGTCGATGGTTAACTAATTGATTTATAACGTTATTAAACTTTTGTGATGGTATTTTTGTGGACGGCTGATCCGGTTTACCGAATCGACCATAGAGTCTCGTTCGGAAAACCGAACGCGTTGTGAGGGCTATTTCAGGTTTCGCGACTCAAGGGCGTTTCGTGCAAATACAGCCACTTCACCCCATCTGTCTGTGTGCGCAGGATCGCCACCGACACGCGTTGATGTTCCGTGCCGTTCAACCGATGGGTTTCGACGTAGCTCAAGGCAAGTGTCTCGTTCTGCTGCCAGACCGTATGCAGATCGCTGATTTCAATCTCCAGTCCGGCCCTGGCGCCGACCGCCTCCCTGAACAGTTGCTCGACCTCGGAGCGATTCAAAGGAATCGCCGAAATGCCGATCATGCTGAAGTTGTCGGCGAATGCCTGCATTAACGGCTCGATGCTCGCGGCACCGTTGCCGTCGGCATTGGTGAATACCTGAAGGATCAGCTCGTGGACGTGGTGAACGCTGTGTTCGGCTTGGTCGATCGGGTCGTACGTCATGGACATTCCTTTGCGGGGTTCAGTTGATTCATCAGCAACAGCGGCAACAGGCCGACCAACGCTGCAATAGCGAAAGTTGCGTGATAGGCATGCGGAGGGCCGAATGGCTCGAGCAGTGCATTGAAAATCATCAGAAACAGTGCGGCGCCGAGGCTGAAGGACACTTGGCGATTGATGTTCCAGATGACACTGGCCTTGTGTGTATCGCCACCAGCAAAGTCCATCAGTGAGGTGGTTTGCGCGGTATTCGCCCCGATACCGCCGCCGATGCCCATCAGGCTGTAGGCGCTGACGATGAGCCACAGATCACCTGGCACATCGACCAGCACCAGCGTGGCGATGCCGGCGCTGTGCAACAGCATGCCGAGGGTAAACAGGCGCTTGGCGCCGACCCGGTTGTAGACCCGGCCGCCAATAGTCATCGCGATGAATGCCCCGGTGGCGTAGAGGATCATGAACATTCCGGTCAGCCGGGCGCTGAAGTGCAGCGTGTTCTGCAGAAAGAAAATGCTCATCAGATTGACCCCGGTGAACACACCGGGAATCGCGTAATAAATGAAAATCGAGGTGCTGAGTCTTTTGCTTCTGAGCAAACTCAACTCGATGATTGCGTTGGTGCAACGGCGGTAGTGCAGCAGATAAAAGGCGACGAATATCAGGCCGGCCATGGGAAAACCCAGCGCTGCCAGCGGAGGATAATCGCCACCGTACAGCGACATGCCCATCAACAGGCTCGCGAGTGCTGCGCTGATTAGCAGCAGGCCTTTGATGTCCGGACGCTGAAGCTCGGCGGGTTTGCTTTCCCTGATCCATAACCAGGACAGCCCGGCGGCGATCAGCGAAAACGGGATGTTGCTGTAAAACACCCAACGCCACGAACTGCTGTCGACAATGAGCCCGCCGACGGTGGGTGAGATCGCTGGTGCGATCAGAGCGACGGCCATTGTCAGCGTGGATATTTTCGCCCGTTGCTCGCCATGAAAAAGATTGAACGTCAGCGCCTGACCGACCGGGATCAACAAGCCGCCACCGATGCCCTGGACGAAGCGCCAGATCACCAGTTCATGGAAACTGTCGGCCTGGCCGCACAGACATACCGCTGCTGCGAACAGCAACATCGAGGCCGTAAGGATTTCCCGGCTGCCGAAGCGTGCGGCCAGCCAGGTGCTCACAGGAACGATCAGCGTAAGACCGAGAATGTAAGCATTGCCGACCCACGCCACCGCTAAGCTGCTGACGTGCAAGGTTGCCGACAGACTGGGCAGAGCCACGGCCGACATGAAAATGTTGATGCAGTCGATGAAGAAGCCGAGCAGAAACACCGACGCGACTTTGTAGCGGTAACTCATGCTGTTTCTCCTTTGTCGTCGAGCATAGGGACGATAGACTCCGCGCGTCGATGCAATGGGGCTGAACACAATGTTTGAAGGGATTGAACGGTGATTCAGGGCGCTCTGCACACTCACTTGAATCGGGTGCAGACGTTTCTGGCGATCGTCGAACTGGGTTCATTCACCAAGGCTGCGAACCATCTGAACCTCAGCCGGGCCATGGTCAGTCTGCACATCAAAGCCTTGGAAGCGGCGCTGTCGACGACTCTGTTGTTGCGCAACAGTCGTACTGTGGTTCTTACCGAGGCCGGGCAAAGCTTTTACAACGAATTCAAAGCCATCGTGGCCGATATCGACACAGCTTTTGACCGGGTCATGCACGGCACGAACCGCGTATCGGGAACGTTGCGGATCAGTTCCACCAGTGAATACGGCGAGCGATTCATCCTGCCGCTGATTCCGCTGTTCGCCGAGCGCTATCCGGACATCCGCCTGTGCTACGACTTCAACTCTTCGCTGAATGATCTGCTCGCCGAACGGTTGGATCTGGTGATTCGCCTGGGCAACCTGGCGGACTCGGCTTTCAAGAGCCGGAAGCTGGCGGACTATGAAATCGTACTGGTGGCCACTGAAGGATTTCTGGCCCGCTATCCGGTAAAAACACCGCTGGATCTCAGTGCTGCGCCGTGGATCGCCAACAGCAATTTGCTAACGCCGACGCAGTGGGTTTTACGCGATGGTGTGGGGGAGGCGGCCGAAATCAATGGCGCCGGTCATTTCCAGTCAAACTCCTCGACGGCGATTCGTGCTATGACCTTGTCGTCGATGGGCGTGTCGGTGCTGCCAGCGTGGATGATAGAGGCCGATATTGTCAGTGGGCGTCTAGTCCGCGTATTGCCTGGATACTCGCTGCCCTTGCAGCCGATCAGTCTGGTATTTCCTGATACGCCGCACCTGCCGCACAAATCCCGGGTGTTTATCGATTTCCTGCTTGCACATTTGGGGCGTTGAAATCAAAAGCCCCTCACTGGACGCAACAAAAAGCCCCTGAATCTCTCGATTCAGGGGCTTTCATTTGAACGTTGAGATCAAGCCGCCTCGATCTTCCGATTCAGCTCAACCTTGCCCAGGTACGTCGCGAGCTTCTGCTGCTCCTCCGCCGTGGTGAACAGGCCAAGCTTGGTGCGACGCCACAGAATATCGTGCGCCGTGGTCGCCCACTCTTCGCTGCACAGGTAGTCGACTTCGCGGGTGTAGAGCCCGCCGCCGATGTGCTCACCCATGTCGGCCAGGGATTCCACGCCTTCGAGCATGCGCCAGGTGCGGCTGCCGTAGGTGACGGCCCAGCGCCGGGCGATTTCAGTCGGCACGAAGTCGAATTTGACGCGGATCCGCGCGCTTAGCGCCTCTGGCGTGGTCATGTCTTCACCGCCGGGCAGGGTAGCGGTGGCGGTCCAGCTCGGGCGCATCTGGGTGAAGAACGGCATCAACTGCGCCATCGCCGACTCGGCCAGCTTGCGGTAAGTGGTCAGCTTGCCGCCGAACACCGACAGCAGTGGGGCTTCTTCGGCGCTGCCCGACAGCGCCAGGGTGTAATCGCGGGTGACCGCAGACGGGTTGTCGGATTCGTCGTTGCACAGCGGCCGAACGCCCGAGTAGCTGTGAATAATGTCTTCACGGCTCAGCTGCTTCTTGAAATGCGCGTTGACCACTTTCAGCACGTAATCGGTTTCGCCTTCGGTGATCGTCACTTTCGCCGGGTCACCGGTGTACTCGCGGTCGGTGGTGCCGATCAGGGTGAAGTGGTTCAGGTACGGAATGGTGAAAACGATGCGCTGATCTTCATTTTGCAGAATATGCGCGTGCTCGCCTTCGTACAGTTTCGGCACGATGATGTGGCTGCCCTGAATCAGGCGAATGCCGTACGGCGATTCCATCTTCAGGTCGTCACGGATGAACTTGGCCACCCATGGGCCGGCGGCGTTGACCAGTGCTTTGGCGGTGATCGAAAACAGGCTGCCGTCGGCACGCTCCAGATGCAGATGCCACAGGCCTTTGGTGCGACGTGCGCTGACGCAACGGGTCTGGGTGTGCACATGCGCGCCTTTTTCGCGGGCAGCCATGGCGTTCAGCACCACAAGGCGGGCGTCATCGACCCAGCAGTCGGAGTATTCGAAGCCTTTCTTGATCTCGCTTTTCAGCGCGCTGTCGGCGCCGAACTTCAGGCTTTTCGAACCTGGCAGCTTCTCGCGCTTGCCGAGGTTGTCGTAAAGGAACAGGCCGGCACGAATCATCCACGCTGGACGCAGGTGCGGGCGGTGCGGCAGGACGAAACGCATCGGCTTGACGATGTGCGGCGCCTTGGCCAGCAGCACTTCGCGCTCGGCCAGTGCTTCACGCACCAGACGGAATTCGTAATGTTCCAGATAGCGCAGGCCACCGTGGATCAGCTTGCTGCTGGCCGACGAGGTGTGGCTGGCCAGGTCATCTTTTTCGCAAAGGAACACCGAAAGACCGCGACCGGCGGCATCCGCTGCGATCCCCACGCCATTGATCCCGCCGCCAATCACGGCAACGTCATAGATCTCGGAGATAGGGGGCGTACGCAAGGTAGAGGTGGACATCGGCTGGCCTCGGTTCTTTTGGTTTTATGTCTTGGAAATCGAACATTAATGTTCATTTGCGAAAATGGTAGCCCATAAACACGCGCGCAGCCAGTCGCGTTCGATTGAAAAAACTCATCGAAGGGCGATTAAAAGAAAATTTTCGAACATGAATGCGCGCAAGGACGCAGAAGATGTGTTGCTTGATCGATTGTTTTCGCGAGCAGGCTCGCTCCCACATTTTGCAATGCATTCCAAGTGTGGGAGCGAGCCTGCTCGCGAAGGCGTCGGTTCGGTCAGTGAGGGAGAGGGATCAGACGACTTCCAGACGAATCTTGTGCTGGCTCAGCAACTGCGCCAGCGCCGGTACCGGCTGCTGATCGGTGACCAGGCAATCGATCAGGCTGATCGGCCCCAGTCGAATCATCGCGTTACGCCCGAACTTGCTTGAGTCCGCCGCCAGAATCACCTGCCGCGCGTTGGCAATGATCGCTTGGGAAACGCGAACTTCCTGATAATCGAAGTCGAGCAGGCTGCCGTCCTCATCGATCCCGCTGATCCCTACCAGCGCGAAATCGACCTTGAACTGATTGATGAAATCCACACTTGCCTGACCCACCACACCGCCGTCACGGCGCACGTTACCGCCGGTCAGCAGCACATCGAAATCATCCTTGGCGCTGAGCATCGAGGCGACGTGCAGGTTGTTGGTGATGATTTTCAAGTGGCTGTGATTGAGCAGGGCGCGAGCGATCGATTCGGTGGTGGTACCGATATTGATGAACAGCGAGGCGTGATCGGGGATCTGCGCGGCGATGGCTTCGCCGATGCGTTGCTTTTCGTCGCGCATCTGATCGGCGCGCATCGCATACGCGGTGTTTTCGACACTGGAATCGTAAGCGGCGCCGCCGTGGTAGCGACGCAGCAGATTGGCTTCCGCGAGCTGATTGATGTCACGGCGGATGGTTTGCGGAGTGACAACGAACAGCGTGGCCATTTCCTCGATGCTCACATAGCCGCGTTCGCGGACCAGTTCGAGGATTTGCTGCTGACGGGGAGGCAGATTCATGGGGCTTCCTTTGGGCTGCCGTGCAAAATTTGCCCATGATGCCGCAGGAATCCCCTCCCGACCAGTTTCCAGCTCTAGTCAGTCCTCAGCCTGACTTATTCAGCGTCCTCACGCGCCCAGTCACGGGTGCGGCTGACGGCTTTTTTCCAGCCTTTGTAGAGCTTCTCTTTCTCGGTTTCGTCAAGGCTCGGTTCGAACTCGCGCTCGATCACAGCTTTGCCGCGCAGTTCTTCCAGGCTACCCCAGAAGCCGCAAGCCAGACCGGCCAGATAAGCCGCGCCCAGTGCAGTGGTTTCGCGCATTTGCGGGCGCTCGACCTGGGTGCCGAGGATGTCGGCCTGGAATTGCATGAGGAAGTTGTTCGCCACCGCACCGCCGTCCACACGCAGAGCCTTGAGGCGTTCGCCGGAGTCCTGCTGCATGGCGTCAAGCACGTCGCGGGTCTGGTAGGCGATCGATTCCAGCGCGGCGCGGATGATGTGATCGACGCGCACGCCGCGCGTCAGGCCGAACAGCGCGCCACGGGCATACGGGTCCCAGTACGGTGCGCCGAGGCCGGTGAACGCCGGCACCAGGTACACGCCGTTGCTGTCCTTGACCTTGTTGGCGAAGTATTCGGTGTCGTGGGCGTCGTTGACGATTTTCAGTTCATCGCGCAGCCATTGCACGGTAGAGCCGCCGTTGAATACCGCACCTTCGAGTGCATAGGCAACTTCGCCGCGTGGGCCGCAGGCGATCGTGGTGAGCATGCCGTGCTGGGATTTCACCGCTTTGTCGCCGGTGTTCATCAGCAGGAAGCAGCCAGTGCCGTAGGTGTTTTTTGCCTGACCCGGCTCGACGCACATCTGGCCGAACAGCGCCGCTTGCTGGTCGCCGGCGATGCCGCCGATGGCGATGCCGCTCTTGGTGCGACCGTAGATTTCCGAGGAGGCTTTGACTTCCGGGAGCATCTCGCGCGGGATGTCGAGGATCTCCAGCATCTTCGAATCCCATTCCAGCGAATGGATATTGAAAAGCATGGTGCGCGAGGCGTTGGTGTAGTCGGTGACGTGCACCTTGCCGCCGGTGAATTTCCAGATCAGCCAGCTATCGACGGTGCCGAACAGCAGCTCGCCGTTGCGCGCACGCTCGCGGCTGCCTTCAACGTTGTCGAGGATCCACTTCAGTTTGGTCCCGGAGAAGTACGGGTCGGTGACCAGGCCGGTGGTGTCGCGGATGTAGTCTTCGTGGCCATCGCGTTTGAGCTGCTGGCAGATCTCGGTGCTGCGGCGGCACTGCCAGACGATCGCGTTGTATACCGGCCGGCCGGTGGTCTTGTCCCAGACCACGGTGGTTTCACGCTGGTTGGTGATACCGATCGCGGCCACTTGGTCATGATGCAGGCCGGCCTGGGCCAGCGCTTCAACCATCACCGCGCTCTGGGTGGCGAAGATTTCCATCGGGTCGTGCTCGACCCAACCGGCCTGCGGGTAGTGCTGAACGAATTCGCGCTGCGCGGTGCAGACCACGTTCGCATCGCGGTCGAAAATGATCGCGCGGGAGCTGGTCGTACCCTGATCAAGGGCAATGATGTAGTTCTTGTTCTGAATGTCGGTCATGTCGATTGCCTTGGACGAAATAAGGGAGAGTGGGCCGTGGCGCCGGCTCGGATGGGCAGGAGCCGGCGCCGACTGTTTCAAGAAGTTCTTGGTTTGCCGTCAATGGCCGGTTCTGCATCCTTTGTAGCAGGTGTGGCGCCGGTCAGGTGACGGGCGATAAGCCCGCGATACCCGGCAGCGCCGAGGCAGGCACCGACAATCGGTGCAAAAATCGGAATCAGGAAATACGGAATATCTCGACCGCCAGTGAAGGAAATTTCACCCCAACCGGTAAAGAAAGTCATCAGTTTCGGACCGAAGTCACGCGCCGGGTTCATCGCGAAACCGGTCAGCGGACCCATCGCACTGCCGATCACGGCAATAAGCAGACCAATCAGCAGCGGCGCCATCGGGCCGCGTGGCAGACCGTTGTTGTCATCGGTCAGGGCCATGATCACGCCCATCAGGATCGCGGTGATGATCATCTCGACCAGAAATGCCTGGGCCGTCGACAGCACCGGGTTCGGGTAGGTCGAGAACACCGACGCCAGTTCGAGGCTGGCAGCCGAGCCGCGAACCATCTGGTGGGTTTGTTCGTAATCGAAGAACAGATTGCTGTAGAGCGTGTAGACCAGCAACGCGCCGCAGAAGGCGCCGGCGATCTGCGCAAGGATGTAGAACGGCAATTTGCGCTTTTCGAAGTCAGCGAAGATTGCCAGAGCGATGCTCACGGCCGGGTTCAGGTGCGCGCCGGAAACCCCGGCGGTGAGGTAGATCGCCATGCTCACGCCGACGCCCCAGATGATGCTGATTTCCCACAGGCCGAAGCTGGCGCCCGCGACTTTGAGCGCGGCGACACAACCGGTGCCGAAGAAGATCAAAAGGGCAGTGCCCAGGAATTCGGCCATGCATTGGCCGGAAAGCGATGGTTGCGGTAAAGCAGCTGTCATTGAAAACCTCGGTTCTTTTTCTTGTGTAGCGCCTTGCCAACGGAGCAGGGCGCGATCTTCACCGGGTCGGAATCCCCATTCGGTTCCCGGGTTACTGCTGGGTACTGCGCGGAGCATGATTCTTACATTATTCAGATTCGAAAAAATATAGACAAGAAACAAACCTGTCAAAGGTCGAAAGTGAACCGTCGGTCACAATAAAACTATTCGCCGTGTGAATGATCAGCGCGGCGATCAGCTTGAATACAGCGCAAAGCCACGGGATTTGCGGCTTGGAATAGAGCCTTTTGCCCAACGATGACCTAGAATCGGCCGCAGCTTTTTCAAAGATTGCCGAACCCGGAGCTGCCATGACCCCAGCGTTGGACTTGTTGAAAAAAGTTCGTGCCGAACATCGCGTGCACAGTTACGAACATGATCCGAAGGCCGCGTCCTACGGGCTGGAGGCAGCGGAGAAGCTTGGGCTTGAACCGGCGCAGGTGTTCAAAACCTTGCTGGCCGCCAGTGAAAAAGGCGAACTGCTGGTGGCCGTGGTGCCGGTCGTCGGAACGCTCGACCTCAAAGGGCTGGCCCATGCCGCCGGAGTGAAGAAAGCCGAAATGGCCGACCCGGCTGCCGCGCAACGTTCAACCGGTTACTTGTTGGGCGGCATCAGCCCGCTCGGGCAGAAGAAACGCCTGCGCACCTTCATCGACAATTCCGCTCAGGGGTTCGCCACTATTTATGTAAGTGCCGGACGGCGAGGACTGGAAGTGGAATTGGCACCGGCGGTGCTGGCAGAGCACACTCAAGCGAAGTTTGCCGATATCGGCCGCGCGTAGTTTCAAAATCGGCTGTATGAAGAAAAAAATCAGATTCTGTCACTGGCACTGATCCGGCCCGCCAATGCATGCTCGGTTGACCAATTCAGGGAGAAAATCATGCAGCTTGCGTTTCATCAGGTCGACGCGTTCAGTGATCGGCCGTTCAGTGGCAATCCGGCGATGGTCTATCGGCTCGACAGCTGGCTGGCCGATGACTTGATGCAGAAAATCGCCGCCGAGCACAACCTGGCGGAAACCGCGTTTCTGGTGCGCGAAGGCCAGGCCTGGCATATCCGCTGGTTCACCCCGACCACTGAAGTGCCGCTGTGCGGGCATGCGACGTTGGCCAGCGCGTTCGTACTGTTCGAAATCCATAAGGAAAGTGCCGAGCGTATCGACTTCACCTGCAAGTCCGGCCCGCTGAGTGTCAGCCGTGAAGGCGACCGGTTGTGGCTGGATTTTCCAACCATCGTGCCGTCGGAAATCGGCGTGACGCTGGATGTCGAGCGGGCGCTCGGTGTCGAGGCGGTTGATGTACTCGGCTCCAACGAGCTGTTCGTGGTGCTGGATTCGGAACAGGCCGTACTCGACTGCAAACCCGACATGGCGGCGCTGGCGAAACTGCCGTGGCTGGGCGCGATTGTCACTGCGCGTGGCAATCAGCATGACTTCGTCTCGCGCTATTTCGCCCCGGCGATCGGCATCGATGAAGACCCGGTGACCGGTTCAACCCATTGCAGCCTGATTCCGTACTGGGCCAAGCGTCTGGGCAAATCGAACCTGACCGCGTGCCAGCGCTCGGCGCGGGGCGGGGAGTTGTTCTGTCGGTTGGAAGGGGAGCGAGTGAAGATTGGCGGCAATGCGACGCTGGTGGCCAGCGGCACCCTGTTTTTAGGCTGAGGCAATACCAACTGTGGGAGCGAGCCTGCTCGCGAAAGCGCTCTTTCAGTCAACATCTTCGGCGACTGAAACACCGCATTCGCGAGCAGGCTCGCTCCCACAATTTTTATCCAGTGCGGATCAGAGGCTGGTGCTGAATCGACGGACGCCGTTTTCCACCGCCGGAATCTGTGCCGCAGTGCTGCCGGATGCCTGGAACAACACCAGGTGATCCGCCGCTACGCGAATCCCGACCTGCGCGCCGACCAGATGATCGGCATGGCTGGGGAAGATCGATTCCAGCTGCGCGCCAGTCGGCAGTTGCAGGCGATACAAGGTCGCCGCGCCGAGGAATGTCTTGCCGACAATCTGCGCCTGCAATGCGCTGTCCGGCGCGTAAACAATGTCATCCGGACGCAGCAGCACATCCACCGCACCGCCAATCGGCCAGGTATAGGCGCGATTACCGCGCAGTTCACCCAACTCAGTCTGCACCGACTCCGGACTGACGAGCTGGCCGCGAATGAAGTAACCCTGACCGATGAAGCTGGCGACATACGGCGTCGCCGGTTCGTGATAGAGGTTATAGGGCGTGTCCCACTGTTCCAGCCGACCTTCCTTGAACACACCAACGTGATCGCTGACGGCGAAAGCTTCTTCCTGATCGTGGGTGACCAGAATTGCACTGGTGCCACGGGCCTTGAGGATGTCGCGCACCTCATGGCTGAGCTTGCGGCGCAGCTCGCCATCGAGGTTGGAGAACGGCTCGTCGAGCAACAGCAGTTGCGGCTCCGGCGCCAGGGCACGAGCGAGGGCGACGCGCTGTTGCTGACCACCGGACAACTCGTGGGGGAAGCGCTTGCCGAGGTTTTTCAGGTTGACCAGTTCCAGCAGTTCCTCGACCACGCGCGCCTTGTTCGGGTGCTTGCGGATGCCGAAGGCGATGTTGTCGGCCACGCTCAGGTGCGGGAACAGCGCGTAGTCCTGGAACACCATGCCGATCCGGCGTTTCTCCGGCGCCAGGGTGAAACCGGCGCTGGAGAGGGTTTCGCCACCGAGGGTGATTTCGCCTTCGTGCACCGGTTCGAAACCGGCGATGGCGCGCAGGGTGGTGGTCTTGCCGCAGCCCGACGAGCCGAGCAGGCAGCCGATGTCGCCGGCATTGAGGTGCAGATTGAGGTTCTGCACCACGCGTTGATCTTGATAGCCGCAAGCGAGGTTGCGCAGGTTCAGCAGTAATTCATGGCTCATGCGTGGTGATATGCCGGTTCGACGAGGAACTCGAGCAGGGCCTTCTGTGCGTGGAGACGGTTTTCTGCCTGATCCCAGGCGACGGAGCGCGGGTCATCGAGCAGGTCGAGACTGATTTCTTCGCCACGGTGCGCCGGCAGGCAGTGCATGAACAGCACGTCCTCGGCAGCGAGGTCGAGCAGGGCACGATTGACCTGGAACGGCGCGAACAGCTTGAGGCGCTTGGCAGTTTCCTCTTCCTGGCCCATCGAAGTCCAGACGTCGGTGCTGACCAGATGCGCGCCACGCACGGCATCCTGCGGATCGCGGACGATGGTCACGCGATCGCCAGCTCTGGCGACAAACTCGGGATTCGGCTCGTAACCTTCCGGGCAGGCCACGCGCAGCTGGAAGTCGAACTGAATCGCCGCTTCTATATAGCTGTTGCACATGTTGTTGCCGTCGCCGATCCAGGCCACGGTCTTGCCCTGGATCGAGCCACGGTGTTCAAGAAAGGTCTGCATGTCGGCGAGCAACTGGCACGGGTGCAGATCATCGGACAGGCCGTTGATCACCGGCACGCGTGAGTTGGCGGCGAATTCGGTGAGGGTGCTGTGGGCGAAGGTGCGGATCATCACCGCATCGAGCATGCTCGACATGACGATGGCGCAGTCGCTGATCGGCTCGCCACGGCCCAGTTGCGTGTCGCGCGGGGACAGGAAGATCGCCTGGCCGCCGAGCTGGATCATGCCGGCCTCGAAAGAGATCCGGGTACGGGTCGAGGATTTCTCGAAGATCATCCCCAGCACGCGGTTTTTCAATGGCTCGAACAGTACGCCGCGGTTACGCAGGTCCTTGAGCTCAACGCCTCGACGGATCACGCTGACCAGCTCTTCGGGCGTGCAATCCATCAGGGAGAGAAAGTGCCTTGCGCTCATCATTGACTACCTTTTTGCTACAGACCGCAGATGCTCAAAGCCTTGTTTAACGGAACAACGGGCGAGACCTGCGGCGTAAGCCGCACGGGGCGACGAAATAGGGGGAGGCGCGATATTGACACTAAATGTCGCGTTACGCCAATAGGCTACGGTTTCTGCGGGATCGGACAGCGGACCGAATAATTCGATCGCGCCTGTTGAAGCCGAGTTGATTGCAGCAGCGAGCCTCTTTGTACACTGGCCCCGCCGCGCTTGGCAATGCGCCGCGACGGCATCAGTTCGGCTTGCTCGGGTTACGACCGCTGCGCCAAGGTTTCGCTTGGTCGGATGATCAGACTGAAACATTTGCTAAAGCAAAGTGCTAGGTTATAAATAAGTTTCGAGCGACGCAGGAAGCCTCCGCATGGAATCGAAAGAACAACTGTTAATGGAACTGCTGGGCCACACGGCTCGCTCCCTGACCCATCTCACCGCGTCAGTTACGTCGATGTCTTTCGAGTTGCTGCGCAGTGACGACGAAGTGGTCAAATCCGCCGGTCGACACATGATCGATCGCATGGCCACTATCAGCGCCGGGCTTGATGAGCATTGGCGTCTGATCGGCGAACTCACCGGCGTGCACGTCGCCCATGAGCAGATCGAAACCATCCAGGAAATCCAGCTGGCTGCGCCGCCGCAGTTGCCGCCGAATTGATGCGGGCGGTTTATCGGCTGTCCTGATAACCGTCGATTCACAAGACGAACGTCGCTGGCGCCGCCTCCGCGCACGGGCCATAGTTTTGTTCCCGCGGGCGTGATTGCCTGCCTCCGAACAAGATAGAGACTGGCCATGACCAAGACTCTTCACCACCGTGCATGCCACCTGTGCGAAGCCATCTGCGGCCTGACCATCGAAACCACGGAAACCGATGGCAACGTTGCGATCACTTCGATCAAGGGTGATGCCCTCGACACTTTCAGTCGTGGTCATATCTGCCCAAAAGCCGTGGCCCTGCAAGATATTCAGAACGATCCCGACCGCCTGCGCCAGCCAATGCGCCGCGTCGGTAGCGAATGGCTGCCGATCGAATGGGACGAGGCGTTCGCGCTGGCGGCCGAGAAACTGGCGACGATTCAGGAACGTCACGGGCAGAACGCCGTTGCGGTGTATCAGGGCAATCCGAGCGTGCACAACTACGGCCTGATGACCCACAGCAATTACTTCCTGGGGTTGCTGAAAACCCGCAATCGCTACTCGGCAACGTCGGTCGATCAACTGCCGCACCACCTCAGCAGCTATCTGATGTATGGCCACGGTTTGCTGCTGCCGATTCCGGACATCGACCACACCGATTTCATGCTGATCCTCGGTGGCAATCCGTTGGCGTCGAACGGCAGCATCATGACCGTGCCGGATGTCGAGAAGCGTCTGAAGGCGATTCAGGCGCGCGGCGGCAAAGTGGTGGTGGTCGATCCGCGCCGCAGCGAAACCGCAGCGATGGCCGATCAGCATGTGTTCGTTCGCCCCGGTGGCGATGCGGCGCTGTTGTTCGGCATGCTCAATACGCTGTTCAGCGAAGGCCTGACCCGCGACAGTCATTTGCCGGTCGATGGCCTGGATGAGGTGCGCAACGCCGTGGCATCGTTCAGTGCCGAAGCCATGAGCCCGTTGTGCGCGGTGCCGGCCGAGCAGATCCGCCAACTGGCGCGCGACTTCGCTGCTGCGCCGAGTGCGGTCTGCTACGGGCGCATGGGCGTTTCGACGCAGGCCTTCGGCACCCTCTGTCACTGGGTGGTGCAGTTGATCAATTTGGTCACCGGCAACCTCGACCGCGTCGGCGGTGCTTTGTGCACCGAACCCGCTGTGGATCTGGTGGCGTCGACCTCGGGCGGGCATTTCAACAAATGGCAGAGCCGGGTTTCCGGGCGTCCTGAATACGGCGGCGAGTTGCCGGTCTCGGCGCTGGCCGAAGAAATGCTCACGGAAGGCGAGGGGCAGATCCGCGCGCTGATCACCGTGGCCGGCAACCCGGTGTTGTCGACACCCAACGGCCGGCAACTGGAGCAGGCGCTGGACGGCCTCGACTTCATGCTCAGCATCGACCTGTACATCAACGAAACCACGCGCTATGCCGATCTGATCCTGCCGTCGACCTCGGCGCTGGAAAACGATCACTACGACACCACGTTCAACCTGTTCGCCGTGCGTAACGTGACCCGCTTCAATCGCGCCATCCTCGCCAAGCCCGAGGGTGCGCTGCACGACTGGGAAATCTTCGTCGGGCTGGCCAAGGCCTTCGCCGAGAAAACCGCCAAGGAACTGAAACCGACGATGCCGCCGGCGAAGATGATCGACATGGGCCTGCGCATGGGCCGCTACGGCGATGCGTCCGAGCACAAGCTGTCGCTGGCGACCCTGTACGATCATCCCCACGGCATCGATCTGGGTGCGTTGAAACCGAACTTGGCGTCACGTCTGAAAACGTCGAATCAGCGTATCCAGGCTGCACCGCCGGAGATCCTCGCCGACCTCGCGCGCTTTGCCGCGTTGCAGGCGCCGGCTGCTGATGAATTGTTGATGATCGGCCGCCGCCATGTGCGCAGCAACAATTCGTGGATGCACAATTTTCATCGGCTGGTGAAGGGCAAGCCACGGCATCAGTTGCTGATGCACCCGGATGACCTGGCCAGACGTGGTCTGGCCGACGGGCAACGGGTTCGGGTGAGCTCGCGGGTCGGGCAGATTGAGGTGGAAGTGCTCGCCAGCCTCGACATGATGAAAGGCGTGGTCAGCCTGCCCCACGGGTGGGGCCACGCGCGCCCGGGCGTGCAGATGGCGATTGCCAGCGGCCAGCCGGGGTCGAGCGCCAACGACCTGACCGACGAGTGCCAGCTCGACGAACTGTCGGGCAACGCGGCGTTGAATGGCGTGCCGGTGACGGTGGCGGCGGCTTGAGCGGGTCTGTCGGGGAGACCGAGCATGGCGCTCGGGATTCCGTTACAATGCGCCACCGTGCCGACCTCTGAGTCGGAAAGTTCAGCCGAGGTGCTCCATGGATATCATCGAAACGATTAAAGAGCAGATTGCCAACAACACCATTCTGCTTTACATGAAAGGCTCGCCGAATGCCCCGCAGTGCGGCTTCTCCGCAAAAGCTGCGCAGGCTGTGATGGCCTGTGGTGAAAAGTTCGCGTACGTGGACATCCTGCAGAACCCGGAAATTCGCGCCAACCTGCCGAAGTACGCCAACTGGCCGACTTTCCCGCAACTGTGGGTCGGCGGTGAACTGGTCGGCGGCAGCGACATCATGACCGAGATGGCTGCAGACGGTTCGCTGCAAAGCACCATCAAGGCGGCTGTCGAAGCGGCAGCGGCGAACAAGTCCGAGGCCTGATCAGGCTTTATGTGGGAGCGAGCTTGCTCGCGAGAGCAGTCTCTCAGTTTGCTGTGATGGTGACTGACACGACGTCTTCGCGAGCAAGCCCGCTCCCACATTGGTTTCATGCGACTTCTGCGATCTTTTGATCTTCGGCCAGCAAAAAGCCCCGCACCTCGAAAGAGGGCGGGGCTTTTTGTTGGTTATACGAGTTGACTGAGTATTAAGGCTGAAATCGATAAAGATCGCAGTCTCGTTTCACTCGACAGCTCCTACTCTTCGCCCATCTGCGATTGCAGATAGTTTTCCAGGCCGATCTTGTCGATCAGGCCGAGCTGGGTTTCCAGCCAGTCGATGTGTTCTTCTTCCGATTCGAGAATGTCTTCGAGCAGTTCACGGCTGCCAAAGTCGGCAACGGTCTCGCAATGAGCGATGGCGGCTTTCAGATCAGCGTGACCGGTCTTTTCGATGCGCAGGTCGCACTCGAGCATTTCGCGGGTGTGCTCGCCGATGTGCAGCTTGCCCAGGTCCTGCACGTTCGGCAGGCCTTCAAGGAACAGGATGCGCTTGATCAGCTTGTCCGCGTGTTTCATCTCGTCGATGGATTCTTTGTATTCGTGCTTGCCGAGCTTGTTCAGACCCCAATCTTCGTACATGCGCGCATGCAGAAAGTACTGATTGATCGCGACCAGCTCATTGGCGAGGATCTTGTTGAGATGCTGGATGACTGTAATGTCGCCTTTCATGATCGGAGTCCTGCCCTGTATTAACTGTATATAAGGCGGAGTTTGAGCTTGGCAGTTATAAGTGTCAAACCTAAGTTATTGAATAATAAATGAAAATTAATCGGAATAAGAATGTTTGTGTTCCGCGTCTGGACGCTAAGCAATTGATTTTCAGGCATAAAAAAACCGGACGCGAAGTCCGGTTCTTTGAAATGGGGGCATCAAGCGGCAGTAAATTCTACCGGGTAGGGGATCGCGGCCTGGGCGGTTTGCAGCTTGGTCAGGGTTTCGCGAACCACTTCCTTGGCAAGGCAGGCGCATTTGCCGCACTGGCTGGCGACGCCGGTGGCCTGGCGAACTTCTTTGTAGCTGCAGCAACCTTCATAGATCGCTTCGCGGATCTGTCCGTCGGTGACGCCAGTGCAGAGGCAAACATACATAAGTAAGAACCGTCGCTGGTTGTGACTCAATTGCGATGGATCTTAATGTTAACGAGAATGATTGTCAAAGTGCTTTCGGAACGCTTCGCAGCCAATTTCCCAGCGACTGACGAACGGTATTTTCCAAATGCTCGTCTGACCCCATCAATACGCAGTGGACAACCGAACAGGGAAAATCCGTTAAGGACAGGCCAAACACGCAGTGTATGATGGTCGTCCCTTGCGAAGAGGGTTCGTGTCACAGGGCTGTCGCCTGAGGGTGACAGGCTGGCCCGGACCCTGAACTTCAAGTTTTTACACCAGGAGATATCAATGAGCGTACTCGTAGGCAAACAAGCCCCAGACTTCACCGTCCCGGCCGTACTCGGCAATGGCGAGATCGTTGACAGCTTCACCCTGTCCTCGGCCATCAAAGGCAAATACGGCCTGGTGTTCTTCTACCCGCTGGACTTCACCTTCGTCTGCCCGTCCGAGCTGATCGCTCTGGACAACCGCATGGCTGACTTCAAGGCACGCAACGTTGAAGTGATCGCTGTGTCGATCGACTCGCATTTCACCCACAACGCCTGGCGCAACACCCCGGTCAACAATGGCGGCATCGGCCAGGTGAAATACACCATGGCTGCCGACATGAAGCACGACATCGCCAAGGCGTACGACGTTGAATCCGAAGGCGGCGTGGCTTTCCGTGGCGCGTTCCTGATCGACGACAAAGGCGTGGTTCGCTCGCAGATCATCAACGACCTGCCGCTGGGCCGTAACATGGAAGAGCTGATCCGTCTGGTCGACGCACTGCAATTCCACGAAGAGCATGGCGAAGTCTGCCCGGCCAACTGGAAGAAAGGCGACAAAGGCATGAACGCTTCGCCAGAAGGCGTTGCGGCTTACCTGACCGAGAACGCTGCAGCCCTGTAAGGCGCAACGTCGAGGTACAAAAAAACCGGCCCACGTGGCCGGTTTTTTCATGCGCAGGATTTGCTCGCCAAGGATCAGTCGTCGAAGTCTTCCCAGCCGCCCATCTGCTTCCAGCGATTGACGATGCCGCAGAACAGCTCAGCGGTCTTTTCGGTGTCGTAACGCGCCGAGTGCGCTTCACGACCGTCGAAATCGATGCCGGCGGCCTGACAGGCTTTCGCCAGCACGGTCTGACCGTACGCCAGACCGGCCAGCGTCGCGGTGTCGAAGCTGGAGAACGGGTGGAACGGGTTGCGCTTCATGTCCAGCCGCGCGACGGCTGCGTTGAGGAAACCCAGGTCGAAACTGCTGTTGTGCCCGACCAGAATCGCCCGTTTGCAGCCGTTGGCTTTCAGCGCCTTGCGGATGCCACGGAAGATGTCGGTCAGCGCGGTTTCTTCGCTGACGGCCATGCGCAGCGGGTGATCGAGCTTGATCCCGGTGAACTCCAGCGCTGCCGCTTCAACGTTGGCACCTTCGAATGGCTCGACGCGGAAGAAGTAGGTGTGATCCGGGTAGACGAAACCCTTTTCATCCATGGCGATGGTGGTCGCGGCAATCTCCAGCAGGGCGTCGGTGGCCGCGTTGAAGCCACCGGTTTCTACGTCGACGACAACCGGCAGGTAGCCGCGAAAACGTGCTGCCATCGGATGCCGGGAACCGCCGCCGCCATTTTGACCGTCCAGTTCGTCGTCGAAATGCTCTTCACTCACGCGTGTTCCTCCAGCAGGCGCCAGCGCAGTTTTTCACCGGCGCGCAGCGGGATAACGGTCAGCTCGCCAAATGGCAGACTGGTCGGGGCGGTCCATTCTTCACGGACCAGGGTGATGCGATCGGTGTTAGCCGGCAGGCCGTAGAAACGCGGGCCATTGAGGCTGGCGAAGGCTTCGAGCTTGTCCAGCGCGTTACGCTGTTCGAACGCTTCGGCATACATCTCGATGGCCGCGTAAGCGGTGTAGCAACCGGCGCAACCGCAGGCGGCTTCCTTGGCGTGCTGGGCGTGAGGCGCCGAGTCGGTGCCGAGGAAGAATTTGGCGCTGCCACTGGTAGCGGCATCGAGCAACGCTTCCTGATGGGTGTTGCGCTTGAGGATCGGCAGGCAATAGAAGTGCGGCCGAATCCCGCCGACCAGCATGTGGTTGCGGTTGTACAGCAGGTGATGCGCAGTGATGGTCGCGCCGACGTTGGCCGAAGCCTCGTTGACGAACTGCACGGCGTCGCCAGTGGTGATGTGTTCGAACACCACTTTCAGCGTCGGGAAACGCTCGACCACGCGACGCATGTGTTCATCGATGAAAATCTTTTCGCGGTCGAACACATCGACGTCGCCACGGGTAACTTCACCGTGGATCAACAGCGGCATGCCGACGTCGGCCATGGCCTCGAGCGCCGGGAAGATCTTGTCGATGCTGGTCACGCCGGAATCGGAGTTGGTGGTCGCGCCGGCCGGATACAGCTTGGCGGCGTAGACGAAACCGCTGGCCTTGGCCTGACGAATTTCTTCCGGTTGGGTGCGGTCGGTGAGGTACAGCACCATCAACGGCTCGAACTGACTGCCGGCCGGGCGGGCAGCGAGAATGCGCTGACGATAGCCGTCGGCTTCAGCGGCGTTGCGCACCGGCGGTACCAGGTTCGGCATGATGATCGCGCGCCCGAAGGTGCGGGCCACATCGGCAACGGTATTGGTCAACACGGCACCATCGCGAAGATGAATGTGCCAGTCGTCGGGACGCAGCAGGGTCAGGCGGTCGGACATGAGGGGATTCCAGGCGGGTCAAACTGAGACGAATGCTACCGGAAAAGACTCTTGCAGGCACCCGCTATCAAGTTTTGCCACAAGCGTCCGATATCCCGAAGGTATGCCGTAAACATTGTGTGAATCGGTGTTTGTGTTTCACAAGCCAATGGAGCCTCCCGTGCGCCAGCGTTATTTAGCCCTGCTCAGTGTGTTTGCCAGCCTTCCCGCGATGGCGCTGACCTACCAGACCCGTCTGGAGAACATTGAGTGGACGGTCGCCGGCGACAAGTTCGAATGCCGCCTGACGCAACCGATCACCGATTTCGGCTCGGGCGAGTTCGTGCGCAAGGCCGGTGAGCAGGCGATCTTCCGTCTGAATGCCTACAACGCCATGCTCGGCGGTGGTTCGGCGACCTTGCTCGCGGCCGCTGCGCCGTGGCAGCCAGGGCGCGGCGACATCAATTTGGGCTCGGTGCGTCTGGGCAGTGGCAATGTGTTGTTCAACAGTTCGCAATCGCAGGCCGGCGGTCTCATCAGCGGTCTGCTGGATGGCCGCAGTCCGGTTGTGCGCCGTGCGTCTGGCGACGGCCGGGTTTCCGAAGTTCGCCTATTGCCGGTCAAGTTCAGCAAGGCGTTCAACGACTATCAATCCTGTGTCGCGAAATTGCTGCCGCAGAATTTCGACCAGATCAAGCAGTCGCAGGTAGGTTTCCCGGGGGAGGGCGTTGATCTTGACCCGGCCGCCAAGGCCAAGCTGCAGGTGATGCTCGACTACATGAAGGCCGATCCGACGGTGAACCACATCGAGCTCGACGGCTATTCCGACAACAGCGGCAATCGCCTTACCAACCGCGAACTGTCGCGGCGCCGGGCGCTGGCGGTGGTCGATTTCTTCAAGGCCAATGGCATCCAGGAATCGCAGATCACCGTGCGCTTCCACGGCGAGCAATATCCGATCGTGCCGAACACCAGCAAGGCCAACCGTGCGAAGAATCGTCGGGTCAACGTGAAATTGTCGCGTGTGGCACCGACCACAGCCCCTGCGCCAGCACCGCAAGCGAGTACGCCAGCCACCGCCGCAACGACTTCCTGACTCGCCGGTCATCGTCGCGCTCTCGACAGATTCTGTCGCTTTGTCGTCTTAAGCTGTCGCGCCTCTGTAAATTATCGCGTTTGAGCGGTAGACTCCCCGGCTTTCCGTAGAACCCCGTGGAGTGATGGCATGGCGGACGTAAACAAGGTCGTTCTGGCGTATTCCGGCGGCCTGGACACTTCGGTGATCCTCAAGTGGCTGCAGGATACTTATAACTGTGAAGTGGTGACCTTCACCGCCGATCTCGGTCAAGGCGAAGAGGTCGAACCGGCCCGCGCCAAGGCTCAGGCCATGGGCGTCAAAGAAATCTACATCGACGACCTGCGCGAAGAGTTCGTGCGTGATTTCGTGTTCCCGATGTTCCGCGCCAACACCGTTTACGAAGGCGAGTACCTGCTGGGTACTTCCATCGCCCGTCCGCTGATCGCCAAGCGTTTGATCGAAATCGCCAACGAAACCGGCGCCGACGCCATTTCCCATGGCGCCACCGGCAAGGGCAACGACCAGGTACGTTTCGAACTGGGCGCCTACGCGCTCAAGCCGGGCGTGAAAGTGATCGCCCCTTGGCGCGAGTGGGACCTGCTGTCCCGCGAGAAGCTGATGGACTACGCCGAGAAGCACGCGATCCCGATCGAGCGCCACGGCAAGAAAAAATCCCCGTACTCGATGGACGCCAACCTGCTGCACATCTCCTATGAGGGCGGTGTGCTGGAAGACACCTGGACCGAGCACGAAGAAGACATGTGGCGCTGGACCGTCTCCCCGGAGAAGGCTCCCGACACCCCGCAATACCTGGAACTGACTTACCGCAACGGCGACATCGTCGCGCTGGACGGCGTCGAGATGACTCCGGCCACCGTTCTGGCGACGCTGAACAAGATCGGCGGCGAGCACGGTATCGGTCGTCTCGACATCGTCGAAAACCGTTATGTCGGCATGAAGTCCCGTGGCTGCTACGAGACCCCGGGCGGCACCATCATGCTGCGCGCTCACCGCGCCATCGAGTCGATCACTCTGGATCGCGAAGTTGCTCACCTCAAAGACGAGCTGATGCCCAAGTACGCCAGCCTGATCTACACCGGTTACTGGTGGAGCCCTGAGCGTCTGATGCTGCAACAGATGATCGACGCTTCGCAGGTCAACGTGAACGGTGTTGTGCGCCTGAAACTGTACAAGGGCAACGTCATCGTCACCGGCCGCAAGTCCGACGATTCGCTGTTCGACGCCAACATCGCCACTTTTGAAGAAGACGGCGGTGCTTACAACCAGGCGGACGCGGCGGGCTTCATCAAGCTCAACGCGCTGCGCATGCGGATTGCTGCCAACAAGGGTCGCAAGTTGTTCTGAGCGGTTCAGATCGACGCGCAATAAAAAAGGCGGCCTGTTCAGGGCCGCCTTTTTTTTCGGAATTTTTGTGTGGTTCATCAAGCCGTTTCTCTTGTCTGCCTGTTGGCGGGTCGTCCCGTCAGCTTGTTCGCCCCAGCAAGGTGACTGTCTGCGTGCACAGGTTGTAAACGACACACAGCGTTGGGCCTGAGCTTTTCTTCGCCTGTTTGAGCTGTTGCAGCGCGGTATGTGCCGGAGAGTCCGAAACATGATTCGACAGGAAAACCAGAACACGCGGTTTTTTTTTCCCACCGCTCCGGAGAGTGTCGAGGATCGCATCGAATTCTCTGGACGCGTCAACGTCTCTGGCGTCGATAATGTTCAGTTCGCTTATCAGTGGTGACAGCTTGATCGTCTGGACCACCGGGCTGGCCTGGCTTGCCATGTCGAGCGGAGGGTCGGGCGCGTTATGGATCCTGCAGGGACGCTGAAATCCGCCCCCCGCAGTGTTGCTGGATACCACACAGCTGGTTATCTCGAAAGCGCACGGTTCATCGGTTTTACGCAACGGTTCTTTTCGTTCGCTCTCGCGTTCCGGATGTCCAGTCGCCTTGAGGAAGCTTTTGTCTTTGCCGAAATCCGAGGGTGAGTAGAGGGATCGGTGATTGAAGTTGAGCGTGATGAAAAAAAGAAATAACAAGTAAAAGGGAAAACTGATCAGAAACCACACATAGATTTCCCGATCCTTATTATCCAGAAACGGCAGCGAGACCGCCGCGGATGTTTCCGAAAGAATGGCAAATATGGCGATAACTGTCATTGGGTTGGTTATCTTGTTCTTTATCTTGAGCATGATTAAGTTCTATGTTGTGTGTTGGGTATTGACTGTTTCTATATATAGCAAAAGCGATCATTAAAGTTTCTGGGTGTTGTTTCAAGTTTTATAGACTGGCTGAGGGTGTGTCGAACTTGCGGTGCTGTCGCTTCGTAACGTCATATGTCTAATCGGCAATCAGCACGACAATTCGGGGGAAGATGGCATTACGTATGACTTCGGCGCGGCGTAGGACGCGTAGGCGTTTATCCGCAAAATCGATGCGGTCTTGAAGCAAGCAGTACGATTACGCTGGGTATGGCGGGGTCTATTTGTGGGAATTATCCTCAATACCTGTAGGGAATGTCTCTCGATGCAAGTGCGTGTAAAAGTTGCTATGCGCTACAGCAAGTGACTGGGATATCGTGCGTGTTCTAAAAATTCGAACAGCGAAAACTGGACTTGCCCATGAATAAAGTGCTGATCGTGGATGACCATCCCGTCATTCGACTTGCGGTACGTATGCTGATGGAACGGCATGGCTACGAAGTCATTGCAGAAACGGATAATGGCGTTGATGCACTACAAATTGCTCGCGAACAAATGCCGGATCTTGTCATTCTGGATATCGGGATACCCAAACTCGACGGGCTGGAAGTTATTGCGCGCCTGACGTCCACCGCCATGCCGGTCAAAGTTCTGGTGCTGACCTCCCAGGCTCCCGGACATTTTTCCATGCGCTGCATGCAGTCAGGCGCTGCGGGATATGTATGCAAACAGCAAGATCTGACCGAATTGCTGAGTGCGATCAAGGCAGTTCTATCCGGCTACAGCTATTTCCCCAATCAGGCCCTGCATACCGTGCGAACCAGTCTGGGCAATGCGAGTGAAGCGGACATGGTCGATCGTCTGTCCGGGCGGGAAATGATGGTGTTGCAGCAGCTGGCGCGCGGCAAGACCAACAAGGAAATCGCTGATGGCATGTTCTTGAGCAACAAGACCGTGAGCACTTACAAGACTCGTCTGTTGCTGAAACTCAATGCGCGGTCTCTGGTTGATCTGATCGAGTTGGCGCAGCGCAATGGCCTGGTTTGAACGATTCGACAACTGAGACCGTCATGGGCCGATCAAGCTTGGTTGTCGCAGAAAATGAAAAGCCTCCGCTTCGGGAGGCCTTCAGGTATCACAGATCAAAGTCGTAATCGGCCAATTGCCTTTGCAGTCGGCGCTCCTCAAGCAGGTTGTCGATTGTGCGACGCTTGCTGAGGTTGGTCTTCGCCACCTCAACCACCGGTTCGACCTCATCGGCCTCGACGGCAATAAAATCTTCTTCTACATCCAGTTGCTCTTTGTCGGTACTCATGAAGTCAACTCCCGGCTAAGACTGCCTTTGGCGCTCCTTATATCGACATTACTGCGGCGGGTAAAAAAGATTTTTTCAATCGATGGATACGAAAAACCGATGACGGCTCAATCGTCAGAAGTTTTATGTTTGTATTCGCACAGATCTTCGATGCGGCAGCTACCGCAGCGCGGTTTGCGCGCCAGGCAAACATAGCGGCCATGCAAAATCAGCCAGTGATGGGAGTCGAGCAGGAATTCTTTCGGTACAAACTTCATCAGTTTCATTTCAACTTCCACCACATTTTTCCCCGGCGCGATGCCGGTGCGATTGCTGACGCGAAAAATGTGCGTGTCGACGGCCATGGTCAATTGACGGAAAGCGGTATTGAGCACCACGTTCGCGGTCTTGCGTCCGACGCCGGGCAATGCTTCCAGCTCTTCCCGGGTCTGCGGAACTTCGCCGCCGTGGCGTTCAACCAGCAAACGGCAGGTTTCGATGACGTTTTTCGCCTTGCTGTTGTACAGGCCGATGGTCTTGATGTACTCGGACAGCCCTTCGACGCCCAGCGCATGAATCGCGGCGGGGGTGTTGGCGACGGGAAAGAGTCTGGCGGTGGCCTTGTTGACGCCGACATCGGTGGACTGCGCCGAAAGAATCACCGCAATCAGCAGCTCGAACGGCGAAGAGTAGGCCAGTTCGGTTTTCGGCTCGGGATTGTCTTCGTGCAGTCGGCGAAATATCTCAAGACGTTTTGCAGCATTCATGGGCGATGCGTTTCCTTGATGACAGAGTGGCGGCGTGTCCACGCCTGATGTACGGCGAGAAGCAAACCCGATAAAACCAAAGCGCCGGGAACCAGCGTAAACAGATGCAATCCCTCGGGGAATAAAACCAGACCTGGCCAATGCGTCGATAATCCTCGGCCAAGGGTGCCATGGCCGATGATTTCGCGCAGCCCGCCGATCACCAGCATGAGCGTACCGAACATCACGCAGCGTTTGAGGCACTTGGTCATCGGCGCGCGAAGGAAACCACTGCATTCGAGCGCTACGCATTGCAAGGCAATGAGCCCTATATAAACCTCCGAGGTCTGGCGCCACGGTAGAAACCAGCGTTGCGCCGAAAGATCCGCGCAACTGGTCAAGGTTGCTGCGACTACCAGGCTGGCCAGCAAAACGCTTGTGCTCGCCAAGTGATTGCGCAGCGACGCCATACACACGGCAAACAGGCCGATTACCACGCTGAGCATCAAGATCATGCCCAACGCAGCGTTCAATGTTTGGGTGGCGCCCAGTAGCGGCACCAGCATCAGTAAACTCACCGTGCGTTTCATGGGTCAGTCCTCAACAGCAGCGCCCGATGCTCATCGAAGTAACGCAGTGCGTCATGGATCGCGTTGATGGCGGCACGGGAGGTTATGGTCGCGCCAGCGATTTGATCAAACTGCCCCTGATCCTTTTTCAGCGCCCAACCGGCGTCTGTTGGTTCACTGACAGATTTACCCGTGAAATTCTGCAGCCAGGTACTCGGCCATTCACCGATGTGACCACCCAATCCCGGCGTTTCGCGCTGCTCAAGGGTTTTTACGCCCAGAAGTTTGCCATTTGCATCAATGGCAATCAGCAGTTCCAGAGTCCCCGCGTAACCTTCGCTGCGACTGCGCAACAGCACCGCCACGGTTTGCCCGGAGCGGGTCGCGCGGTAGCCGCCCGACAGCGTGCTATGGGGCCGTGCTGTGGCGGCGAGCGTCAGCGGTTGCTTCAGCGGCTGATTGTCGTAGTAATTGGCAGGAATCACATCGAGCACGTTGCGGCTGTCGAGCAAGTGCTGTTCGGCGGCAATTTGCAGTGCGCTGCTGCGCTGCAGCAGGTACGTCGCGCTGACGCCGCCGAGCGCCAGCAGCACAACCGCCATGACACTGGCTGAGCGGTTCACGCGTTCACCGCAGGCTGGCGGCTGGCGGCGAAGCGCTCCAGCGTCGGCACCAGCAGATTCATCAGCAACACCGCAAACGCGACGCCGTCCGGGTAACCACCCCAAGTGCGAATCAGATATGTGAGCAAGCCGACGCCAATGCCGAACAACAGGCGGGCGAGGGCGCTTTTCGCGCCGGACACCGGTTCTGTCACGATAAAAAATGCAGCGAGCATGGTTGCGCCGCTGAGCAGATGAAACAGCGGCGAACCATGGGAATCCGAACCCGATCCGTTCCAGCACAAGAGGCTGATGACGAACAGGCTGGCGAGCATCCCCACCGGTGCGTGCCAGGAAAAAATCCGCCGCTGCAACAGCAACAGGCCGCCGAGCAGAAACGCCAGATTCACCCATTCCACACCGCGCCCGCCGAAACGGCCGAAGGCCGAGTTGCTGGCGAACAGCTCATCGATGGTCAGGCTTTTATTGATGCGCAGACTGTCCAGTGCCGTGGCTTGCACCCAAGCGTCCGGCGCTTGAGCCGGGTCGAAAACCTGTTGCAACGCAGAGAGGAAGTCGAGGCCACGACCGGGCCAGTGCGTCATCGCTTGCGGGAACAGCACCATGCTCAGGACAAAGCCCAGCATCGCCGGATTGAAAGGGTTTTTGCCGACGCCACCATACAGGTGCTTGCCGAACAACAAGCCCGAGGCGGTCGCGATCACCGTCAGCCACCAAGGGCAATAAGCCGGTAGCGCAACGGCCAGCAACATCGCACTGACCAGCGCACTGCCATCGCGCAAGGCCGGTTGCACGCCTTGCCGACGCAGACAGGCAACGCCAGCTTCGACGAGCAAAGCGCTGGCAACCGCCAGCAACAGGTTGATCAACACGCCCCAGCCAAAAAACCAGAACATTGCCAGCAGCCCCGGCAGTGCAGCGAGCAGCACAGTATTCATCGCCTGTTGCAGGCGATCGTCCGCTGCCTCAAGGGGTGGCATGGTCTTGCACCTGGCGCTCGGCGTCAGCCACGGCTTGCTCCAGTGTTGCGATCTGCTCCGGCGCAGCCTCTGCCGCCTGAGCCTTTTTCAGCTCGGCGCGGCGCATGGCCAGTTGAATCTTCGCCCGTTTCAACTCCGCGTCGTTGCTCGGGGCAGGGGTGACGGGCATAACCGGTTGGCTGCTTTCCAGCTTTGCCAGCGCTTGCTCGGCGGCTTCGAATTGTTGCTGCAGGACGATCAGTTGCGACTGCTGCTCGAACGTCGGCGGATGGCCGAAAGCTTTCAGCGATTTATGCAACTGAGCCCGACTCATCGCCACATCGACCTTGGCCTTCTTCAGCGCCGCATCGGCGTTAGCGGCTTTTTGTGCGCGCACCCGCTCAAGTGCAGCCTGCACCGGGTCTGCGGTCGACACTTGCGGTTGTGCCGCACGCTGGGCTCGCGCCTCGCGTTCGGCCTGCTTTTGCTGTTCTTCGCGCAGCAAGCGCTGGTTGCGTCGCTCGAAACGCTGGCGCGCGTGGTCACGCTTTTCGGCGCGGGCACGCTGTTCTTCGAGATTGAATGCGAGACCACCAACCACTGGAATGGTGTCAGCAGGCAGCGGATGCATTTCAATGCAGTCGACCGGGCACGGCGCGACGCACAGATCACAACCGGTGCATTCGTCGATCAGCACGGTGTGCATCAGCTTTGCCGCGCCAACAATGGCATCAACCGGGCAGGCCTGGATGCACTTGGTGCAACCGATGCATTCGGCTTCGCGGATGAAGGCGACCTGCGGTGGTGCCGGGCCACGGCTGATGTCCAGTTCCAGCAACGGTATTTTCAACAGCTCGGCCAGGGCAGCGATGGTTTCCTCGCCGCCGGGCGGGCACTTGTTGATCGGCTCGCCGTCAACGATGCCTTGTGCATACGGTTTGCATCCGGGATGGCCGCACTTGCCGCACTGGGTCTGCGGCAGCAGGGCATCGATGCGTTGAAGCAGACTCATGTTTTGATCAATCCACTGAATCCGAGAAAAATCACTGCAATCAGTCCGGCGCTGATCAGATCGACCGGCAAGCCGCGAAAGGGCAGAGGAATATCGTTGTCGGGCGTGCGCTGGCGCAGATCACAGAATACGCTCAGCACCAGCCAGAAACCCAACCCTGCGCCAACGCTCAAGGCTGTCGCATGCAGCAGGCCTTGATCGTTTTGTGCGTTGATCAACGCCAGTCCGAGTACGCCGGCATTGCCGAGCAGCAGCGGCCACAATCCATCAAACGGCCAGTCTGGCAGCCCGCGCGCCAGCAGTTTCAGCAGCGGCGTGATCAGCAACACGCTCAGCGGCAAAAACACAAACAGGCGCAGCGCTTCAAGCTGCAACGGCACCAGCAACCCATGCCAGACCGCCTGACCAATGACGCCAACAAGCACCATCAGGCACAGCGTCGCCAATCCCAGCGCATGCACCTGGCGACGACTGCCCGCCAGCAGCGGAGCGACGCCCAGCGGCCAGTGCAACACGAAGTTGTTGAGCAGCGCAGCACTGATCAGCGTTAACACGAGTTCGGTCATGGTTCTGCCAGCGAAACGGGCGGGTGTCTCTCAAGGGTAGGCACTATCGGGCCAGATATGAAAAATCCCACCGCCATGCAGAGCACGTCGGTGGGATCGTTTTACGGCAACGTCTTACTTGATGCGCTGACCCGGCTTGGCGCCGCTGTCCGGGCTCAGCAGGTAAATCTCTTCACCGCCGGGACCGGCTGCCATCACCATGCCTTCGGAGATACCGAACTTCATTTTCCGTGGCTTGAGGTTGGCGATCATCATGGTCAGGCGACCGTCGAGCTTGGACGGGTCCGGATACGCGCTTTTGATCCCGGAGAACACGTTGCGTTGCTCGTCACCGATGTCGAGCGTCAGGCGCAGCAGCTTGTCCGCGCCTTCGACGTGTTCGGCCTTGACGATCAAGGCGACGCGCAGGTCGATGGCAGCAAAGGCGTCGAAGTCGATTTCCGGCGACAGCGGATCCTTCGCCAGTTCGCCGTTGCCCGCAGGGGCGGCGGCGCCAGTGTCGGTCTGGCTGGCGGTCAGGTCTTCTTTCGAGGCGTCGGTCATGGCTTGGACTTTTACCGGGTCGATGCGCGTCATCAACGGTTTGAATTCGTTCAACTGATGGTTGGCCAGCAACGTGGTGTGGTCATTCCAGGTCAGCGGCGCGACGTTGAGGAACGCCTCGGCATCGGCGGCCAGCAGCGGCAGCACCGGTTTGAGGAAGATCACCAACTGGCGGAACAGGTTGATGCCGGTGGCGCAGATCGCCTGGACTTCATCCTGCTTGCCTTCCTGCTTGTTCAACGACCACGGGGCCTTGTCGGCAATCCACGCGTTGGCGCGGTCAGCCAGGGCCATGGTTTCACGCATGGCGCGGGCGAAGTCGCGGGCTTCATAAGCGTCGGCAATGCTCGGCGCGGCGGCGAGGAAGGCCTCGGTCAGCTCCGGCGCGGCATTGTTGTCGACCAGCAGGCCGCCGTTACCCTTGTGGATAAATCCGGCGCAACGGCTGGCGATGTTGACCACTTTGCCGACCAGGTCGGAGTTGACCTTCTGTACGAAGTCTTCGAGGTTCAAGTCGAGGTCATCGACGCCACGGCCGAGTTTGGCCGCGTAGTAATAACGCAGGTATTCCGGCGACAGGTGATCGAGATAAGTGCGGGCCTTGATGAAGGTGCCGCGTGACTTCGACATCTTCTGGCCGTTGACGGTCAGGTAGCCGTGCACGTTGATGCCGGTCGGCTTGCGGTAGCCGGCGCCTTCGAGCATGGCTGGCCAGAACAGCGCATGGAAATTGACGATGTCCTTGCCGATGAAGTGGTACAGCTCAGCAGTGGAGTCCTTGCCCCAGAACGCATCGAAATCCAGCTCCGGCGTGCGGTTGCAGAGGTTCTTGAAGCTGGCCATGTAGCCGATCGGCGCATCCAGCCACACGTAGAAGTACTTGCCCGGTTCGCCCGGAATCTCGAAGCCGAAGTACGGCGCATCGCGGGAGATGTCCCACTGCTGCAGGCCGGCGTCCAGCCATTCGGCGATCTTGTTGGCCACGGCGTCTTGCAGGGTGCCGCTGCGTGTCCAGGCCTGGAGCATGTCCTGGAAGTCCGGCAGCTTGAAGAAGAAGTGCTGGGAATCCTTGAGCACCGGAGTGGCGCCGGAGATCGCCGACTTCGGATCCTTCAGGTCAGTCGGGGCGTAGGTCGCGCCGCATTTTTCGCAGTTGTCGCCGTACTGGTCTTCGGTGCCGCATTTCGGGCAGGTGCCCTTGATGAAGCGGTCGGCCAGGAACATTTTCTTTTCCGGGTCGAAATACTGCGTGATCGAACGCTGGGCGATGTGCCCGGCGTCACGCAGCTTGAGGTAGATCTGGCTCGACAGCTCACGGTTTTCTTCGGCGTGAGTGGAGTGGAAGTTGTCGAAATCAACCAGGAAGTCGGCAAAGTCGGCGCTGTGTTCAGCCTGCACGTTGGCGATCAGTTGTTCCGGGGTGATGCCTTCCTTTTCTGCGCGCAGCATGATCGCCGAACCGTGGGCGTCGTCGGCGCAGACATAGATGCATTGGTTGCCGCGATGCTTCTGGAAGCGCACCCACATATCGGTCTGGATGTACTCCAGCATGTGGCCAAGGTGGATCGAACCGTTGGCGTAGGGCAGGGCGCTGGTGACGAGGATCTTGCGTGGCTCGGACATGGGGCTTCGCTACTTGATGAAACGGAGGTCGGCCACTATAAAGCGCCGGGCAAGATATTTCACCCCTGCAAATCGTTGCCGGGCATGCCGTCCGGAGGACAGAAGGGGTACGATAGCCGCCATCTTTTCCAGTCTTGTTATCGGAGTTGCCCATGAGCGCCGTCACTCGCGCAGCGGTGGAAGCCGTCCTCAGCCAATACACCGACCCTTACCTGAACCAGGACCCGGTCAGCGCCGGTTGCGTGAAAAACATCGAGATCATCGGTGACCGCGTCAATGTGCAGCTGGAAATCGGCTACGCCGCCGGCCTGTTCAAGAGCGGTTGGGCGCAAATGCTGCAACTGGCTATCGAAAACCTCGAAGGTGTCACTGCGGCTAAAGTCGAGATCGCCAGCGTGATCGCCGCGCACAAGGCCCAGGCGCAGATTCCGGGGCTGGCCAACGTCAAGAACGTGGTTGCCGTAGCTTCAGGCAAGGGCGGCGTGGGCAAGTCGACCACCGCTGCCAACCTCGCGCTCGCACTGGCCCGCGAAGGCGCCAAAGTGGGGATTCTCGACGCCGATATCTACGGCCCGAGCCAGGGCATCATGTTCGGTATTCCCGAGCGTACCCGCCCGGAGGTCAAGGACCAGAAATGGTTCGTGCCGCTCAAGGCCCACGGCGTCGAAGTGATGTCGATGGCGTTCCTCACCGACGACAACACGCCGATGGTCTGGCGCGGGCCGATGGTCTCCGGCGCGCTGCTGCAACTGGTCACGCAAACCGCGTGGGGCGATCTGGATTATCTGGTCATCGACATGCCGCCAGGCACCGGCGACATTCAACTGACCCTGGCACAGAAAGTCCCGGTGGCGGGCGCGGTGATCGTCACCACGCCACAGGACCTGGCGCTGCTCGACGCACGCAAAGGCGTGGAAATGTTCCGCAAGGTCAACATTCCGGTGCTGGGCGTGGTGGAAAACATGGCCGTGCACATCTGCTCGAACTGCGGGCATGCCGAGCATCTGTTCGGTGAGGGCGGTGGCGAGAAGCTTGCCACTCAATATGGCGTGGAACTGCTGGCCTCGCTGCCGCTGTCGATGCTGATCCGCGAACAGGCCGATGGCGGCAAGCCGACCGTGATTGCCGAACCGGACAGCCAGATCGCCATGGTCTACCAGGAACTGGCCCGCCACGTCGGCGCTCGTATTGTGCTGCAGGAAGCGGCGACACCGGCGATGCCGAATATCACCATCAGCGACGATTGATCCATCAGCGGCGCTGAAAAACCTGTGGGAGCGAGCCTGCTCGCGAAAGCGGTAGATCAGACAACCAATGGGTTGAATGACACACCGCATTCGCGAGCAGGCTCGCTCCCACATTTGTTTCAGGGTGACAGTCAGATGCGCAAGCCGCCATCCATTTCCAGAATCCGTCCGGTGTAGTAGTCGTTCTCGAAGATATACGCCGCCGAATGGGCGATCTCCTCCGGCTTGCCCATGCGCTTGAGCGGTATCCCTGACGTCATCTTTTCCAGCGCTTCCGGTTTCATGCCCAAAGTCATCTCGGTTTCGATGAAGCCTGGCGCAATGCCCGCGACGCGAATGCCGTAACGCGCCAGTTCCTTCGCCCAGGTCACGGTTGCGGCTGCGACGCCAGCCTTGGCTGCGGAATAGTTGGTCTGGCCGACGTTACCCGCGCGGGAGATTGACGAAATGTTGATGATCGCGCCGTTGTTCTTCAGCTCGACCATCTTCGCCGCCACCTCACGGGTGCAGAGGAACACGCCGGTCAGGTTGACGTCGATCACCGCCTGCCACTGGGCCAGGCTCATCTTGGTCATTTCGCCGTCCTTGACCTTCAGCAGCAGACCATCGCGCAGGATTCCGGCGTTGTTGATCAGGCCGTGGATGGCACCGAAGTCTTCAGCCACTTGCGCGACCATGTGCTCGACCTGTTCTTCATTGGCGACGTTGCACAGGTAGCTGCGGGCTTCGACGCCTTTGGCTTTGCAGGCGGCCACGGCGTCGTCGAGTTTTTCCTGATTCAGATCAACCAGGGCCAGCTTGGCGCCCTTGCTGGCGAAATACTCGGCCATGGAACGGCCCAAACCCTGGCAACCGCCGGTGATAATGATTACTTTGTCGTTGAGTTGCATTCGCATGTCCCGCTGGCAGGTCTGAGTTGTTTTTGTTGTCGGCAACGCTCGATCGGCACCGGCCCGGGCCAGATTGCAGAGCAACATTTGCCCGGTGCGTGCCGGCTACTTTTCGCTGCGCGCCTGTCCGTTTTCTAGACGGAACCCATTTAAGGAGTCACAAATTGAGCGCTGAAGTGGCGAAGAATGCCCGAGAATTGCTTCTCAAGGAATACCGTGGAGTGCTGTCGACCCACTCGAAATCGATGCCCGGTTTTCCGTTCGGCTCCGTGGTGCCGTATTGCCTGGACGAGCAGGGCCGGCCGCTGATCCTGATCAGCCGCATCGCCCAGCACACGCATAACCTGCACAAAGATCCGAAGTGCTCGATGCTGGTGGGCGAGCGCGAGGCCGACGATGTGCAGGCGGTCGGGCGCCTGACGTATCTGGCCGAAGCGCAGAAGCTCGAAGACCCGGCAGCCATCGAGGCCGCCGCCGAGCGTTATTACCGCTACTTTCCGGATTCGCAGAATTATCACCAGGCCCACGATTTCGATTTCTGGGTGCTCAATCCGGTGCGCCATCGCTACATCGGCGGGTTTGGCGCGATCCACTGGATCGACGATCTGACCCTGGCCAACCCGTTCGCCGGCAAGGCGGAAATCAACATGGTCGAGCACATGAACAGCGATCACGCCAAGGCCATCGCCCATTACGTCGAGCTCGCCGGGCTGCCCAACAGCGTGCCGGCGCAACTGGCCGGGATTGACAGCGAAGGCATGCACCTGCGCATCGGTCAGGCGGTCTATTGGCTTCCCTTTGCAGCGTCATGTAATACGCCGACACAAGTGCGCGAGGCCTTGGTTTCTCTGGCTCACGCCCAGTCCTGGCCGAAAAAAGCGCAAAGTTAAGCTTGAATTCACGCAAGGGCGACGTCATCTAAGGCTTACTGCAAGGCATTTCTTGCGTTGAGGACATTTTGATGCGCCCTTTTCTGTTGCTCTTTCTGCTGTTTCCAGTGCTGGAGCTGTTCGTATTCGTCAAAGTGGCAGGGGCCATCGGGTTCTTCCCGGCCCTGCTGCTGATTATCGTCGGCTCGATGTTCGGCGTGTTCGTGCTGCGCGTCGCCGGCCTCGCCACGGCCCTGCGTGCCCGCGAAAGCCTGAACCGCGGCGAACTGCCGGCCCAGACCATGCTCGAAGGGCTGATGCTGGCCCTGGCCGGCGGTCTGCTGATCATCCCGGGCTTTATCAGCGATGTGGTTGGTCTGGTCATGCTGCTGCCGTTTACCCGACGCTTGCTGGCGAACAAGATGCGCCAGCGTGCCGAAGACCAGGCCATGCGCCAGCGCGCCTTCGCCGACGACCTGCAACCGCGTGGCGGCCCGGCCCCACGCGAGCCGCTGGGCCGTGAGCCGAATGTGATCGAAGGCGAGTTCGAACACCGCGACCACAAGTAACGTCAGCATCGACACGGCACCTTCGGGTGCCGTGCTCGTTTATGCGGCCAAATCACCGGGCGGCGTCAAAATTTTTTTTGCCCCAGCCCTTGTAATCAGCTTGTACGCCCCTATGTATCGGTCACCGAAAGGTTTCCGGTGATTACACCGGACAGACTTGCGCGGTTCGCTCGACGGACCGCAACCGGCGCAGGCCGGATTCGTTAAACCCGCCGGGACTACACCGGCCGATGAAAACCACAATTAGGAGAGATCGACAATGAAGCTTCGTCCTCTGCATGACCGCGTCGTCATCCGTCGCAGCGAAGAAGAAAAGAAAACCGCTGGCGGTATCGTCCTGCCAGGTTCGGCTGCTGAAAAGGCCAACCACGGTGTGATTCTCGCTGTAGGCCCGGGCAAAGCTCTGGAAAACGGTGAAGTGCGTGCACTGTCCGTGAAGGAAGGCGACAAGGTTGTGTTCGGTCCTTACTCCGGCAGCAACACTGTGAAAGTCGATGGCGAAGACCTGCTGGTAATGAGCGAGAACGAAATTCTCGCGGTTATCGAAGGCTGATATCCCCGTTCATTTTCCCGTTACTACAAAGTATTTAAGGAATATCGATCATGGCTGCTAAAGAAGTTAAGTTCGGCGATGCCGCCCGCTCCAAGATGCTCAAAGGCGTCAACGTTCTGGCTGACGCGGTAAAAGCGACCCTGGGCCCGAAAGGCCGTAACGTGATCCTCGAGAAGAGCTTCGGCGCTCCGACCATCACCAAGGACGGCGTTTCCGTCGCCAAAGAAATCGAACTCGAAGATCGCTTCGAAAACATGGGCGCGCAGCTGGTCAAAGACGTTGCCTCCCGTGCCAACGATGACGCTGGTGACGGTACTACCACCGCTACCGTTCTGGCTCAGTCGATCGTCAACGAAGGCCTGAAAGCCGTCGCTGCCGGCATGAACCCGATGGACCTCAAGCGCGGTATCGACAAGGCGACCATCGCCATTGTCAAAGAGCTCAAAGCCCTGTCCAAGCCATGCGCTGATTTCAAAGCCATCGCTCAGGTCGGCACCATCTCGGCCAACTCCGACAACTCCATCGGCGACATCATTGCCGAAGCCATGGAAAAAGTCGGTAAAGAAGGCGTGATCACCGTTGAAGAAGGCTCGGGCCTGGAAAACGAACTGTCGGTTGTAGAAGGCATGCAGTTCGACCGTGGCTACCTGTCGCCATACTTCGTCAACAAGCCAGACACCATGGTTGCCGAGCTCGACGGCCCGCTGATCCTGCTGGTCGACAAGAAGATCTCGAACATCCGCGAAATGCTGCCAGTGCTGGAAGCCGTTGCCAAAGCCGGCCGCCCACTGCTGATCGTGGCCGAAGACGTTGAAGGCGAAGCCCTGGCGACTCTGGTTGTGAACAACATGCGTGGCATCGTCAAAGTCGCTGCCGTCAAGGCACCGGGCTTCGGCGACCGTCGCAAGGCCATGCTGCAGGACATCGCTGTTCTGACCGGCGGTACCGTTATCTCCGAAGAGATCGGTCTGAGCCTGGAAAGCACCACCCTGGAGCACCTGGGTAACGCCAAGCGCGTGACCCTGTCCAAGGAAAACACCATCATCGTTGACGGTGCTGGCGTACAGGCTGACATCGAAGGCCGTATCGCTCAGATCCGTGCCCAGGTTGCCGAAACTTCCTCGGACTACGACCGTGAAAAACTGCAAGAGCGTCTGGCCAAGCTGTCCGGCGGCGTTGCAGTGATCAAGGTTGGCGCTGGTTCCGAAGTTGAAATGAAAGAGAAGAAAGCCCGCGTTGAAGACGCCCTGCACGCAACCCGCGCAGCCGTTGAAGAAGGCGTGGTACCTGGCGGTGGCGTGGCGCTGATCCGTGCTCTGGAAGCACTGACCGAGCTGACCGGCGACAACGCTGACCAGAACGTCGGTATCGCTGTACTGCGTCGCGCTGTTGAAGCGCCGCTGCGTCAGATCGCTGCCAACTCCGGTGACGAGCCAAGCGTTGTGGTCAACGAAGTGAAGAACGGCAAAGGTAACTTCGGTTACAACGCTGCTTCCGGCGAATACGGCGACATGATCGAAATGGGCATCCTGGACCCAACCAAGGTAACCCGTTCGGCTCTGCAAGCCGCAGCCTCGATCGGCGGTCTGATCCTGACCACCGAAGCAGCTGTTGCTGACGCACCGAAGAAAGAAGGCTCGGCTGGCGGCGGTATGCCAGACATGGGCGGCATGGGTGGCATGGGCGGCATGATGTAAGCCAGCCCTGGCCCTGTAACGCAAACCCCGCTGGCGAAAGTCAGCGGGGTTTTTTATTGCCCGAATTCTGGGGTGGGCTACAGACCGAGGTGTGGCCATCGCTGGCAAGCCAGCTCCCACAGGAATCCAAGGTCAGGCACAGAGTGTCTGAACACTTTCAGTCCCTGTGGGAGCTGGCTTGCCAGCGATGGCGTTCGATCAAGCGCTGACGGGGCGTGCTTTGACAACCGTTGCAGCCTTGCTTGCCGGGCGATACAGCACCCAGTAATAAGCCCCCAGACAAATCAGCCAGCAGAAAATAGCCGTCCACACGTTGTGCGAAAAGAAGTGCGCGCCCTGCATCATGCGGCTGATCGAGAACACCGAGCCCAGCGCAAAGGCAAACACAAACGCCTGTCGTGCGAGTCGCGGACGACGGTCGCGCAACACGAAGAACAACGCAAACAGGGTAAACCCGGTCGCCGCATGGCCACCCGGCCAGCAACGTCCCGGCTTGTCAGTAGATGGGCGATGCTCCATCAGTTTGCTGTAGGTCTCGTGGCCGCCGAACTGCTCCAGGCTCCACGGGCATTGCACGGCGGTGACGGCTTTGACTGGCGTAACAAACGAAGTCGCCAGCCCCAGCGACAGCACCAGACAGCCCAGTTCGCGCTTGAACGGTTTCAGCCGTTCGATGAAAAACGCACCGATGAAACCGAGAATGGCGAACACCGAAAAGCCGATGACCACCTGTTTCGCCCGGTCATGCAGGATGTCTTCAAGGAAATAGCTGTGGCGCCCGATGAAATCGCCGGCGACCGGGTCGTAGAACATTTGCGCCAGAACCATGTCCAGATCGGTCAGTTCCAGCAACAGCAGAATGATCGCCGCCACCGCTGGGATGCCCAGACACAGCCACCAGTTCAGTGGCCTCGAAGCGGGAAGGGCAGAGGTCGACACCATGGGCAGATTCCTTGGTCGATGAAAAGAAAGGGAGAGCGCAATCGCGCGGAGTCTGCGCGCGCAGGCGTCGGCGATTTGTTAACCGAAAGTGAAAAAATCGTCGCAGCGCGCACGGCGCAGATTTATCGAAAAACGCCCCTAGCCCTGAGCCACACTTGGCCGTAAGCTGCGCGGGCCAAGACGGCCGTTACCCCGTTCGGAGGAGATGTCCATGCGAATTCTGCTGGTCGAAGACAACCGTGACATCCTGGCCAATCTGGCCGATTACCTGGGCATGAAAGGCTATACCGTCGATTGCGCCCAGGATGGTCTGTCCGGTCTGCATCTGGCGGCGACCGAGCATTACGACCTGATCGTGCTCGACATCATGTTGCCTGGCATCGACGGCTACACCTTGTGCAAACGCCTGCGTGAAGACGCCCGGCGTGACACGCCGGTGATCATGCTCACCGCCCGTGATCAACTCGACGACCGCCTGCAGGGCTTCAAGTCCGGCGCCGACGATTACCTGATCAAACCGTTCGCTTTGTCCGAACTGGCCGCGCGCGTCGAAGCGGTCATGCGCCGTGCCCAGGGCGGCGGCCGCCGTGCGTTGCAGGTCGGCGACCTGAGTTACGACCTCGATACTCTGGAAGTCACCCGCGAAGGCAAGTTGCTCAAGCTCAACCCGGTCGGCCTCAAGCTGCTCGCGGTGTTGATGCAGAAGAGCCCGCACGTGCTGCGCCGGGAGATTCTCGAAGAAGCACTGTGGGGCGACGACTGCCCCGACAGCGACAGCCTGCGCAGCCATGTTCACCAGTTGCGCCAGGTGATCGACAAGCCATTCGCCAAGCCACTGCTGCATACCGTGCACGGTGTCGGTTATCGCTTGGCTGAGGGGCGAGATGGAGTTTAAGCAGAGTCTTTCCCAGCGGATCATCATCGCCTTTGCGCTGATGAGTGCGCTGGTGGCCGGCGCCTTCGCCATGGGCATCGTCGCCACGGTGCACCTGGTGGAGGAGAAGCTGATTTCCGCAGGGCTGGGCGGCGACCTGCAGCGTTTGCTGTTGATGGACAACGTCTCCGACTGGAGCCATCGCCCCGAGCCTGACCAGCTGTTCTATTTCAGCGGTGGGCCGGGAGACTTCGAACTGCCCAAGGATCTGCGTCACCTCGATGCCGGTTTCCATGAAGTGTTTCGCGAGCAGCTGTCCTATCACGCCATGGTTGAAGTGGTAGATGGCCGGCGTTATGTCTTGCTGCAGGATCAAAGCGATTTCGAAGAGCGCGAGCGCGTGCTGTTTGCCGTGGTGCTGGTGGGCTTCGTGCTCAGTCTGGCGCTGGCGGTGTTTCTTGGCTGGGTGCTCGCGCGCAAAGTGATGGCGCCGGTGGTTCGCCTGGCCCGGCAGGTTCGCCATCGCGACCAGTTGCTCGGCTTGGCGCCACCCCTGGCGCCGGATTACGCGGCGGATGAAGTCGGTGAACTGGCGGTGGCATTCGACGCCACGCTGGGGCGTCTGCGTCAGGCGCTGACCCGCGAAAGGCTGTTCACCAGCGACGTCAGCCACGAGTTGCGCACGCCGCTGATGGTCTTGGCCAGTTCCTGCGAATTGCTGCTGGAAAACCCCGGGATCGATCAACGTGGCCGCGCCCAGGTCCAGCGCATTGCCCGGGCCAGCGAAGAGATGCGCGAACTGGTGCAGACCTTCCTGATGCTGGCGCGCGCGCAGAACGAAGAAGCCGGGGCGGCGCCGCAGCAGAACCTGACGCAAGTAGCCGACAGCCTGCTGTGCCTGTGGCGCGAACCGATCGAGCGCAAGGGCCTGACGCTGTTGTTCGAGGCGGGTAACCCACCTGACACGCGTTTCAATGCGACCTTGCTGAACGCGGTGATGGGCAACTTGCTGCGCAATGCTCTGCATTACACCGAGCAGGGCTTCATTCGCCTGACCCTCACTGCCAACGGATTTGTCGTCGAGGATTCGGGGGTGGGTATTCCCGAGGAGAAACGCGAGGCGATGTTCGAGCCCTTTGTGCGCGGCAGCGAGAAACGTGGCGAGGGTCTCGGCCTCGGTTTATCGCTGGTGCAGCGCATCTGCGAAAATCAGGGGTGGACGGTCAGCCTGAGCACAATGGACCCCAATGGCTGCCGATTCGAGGTAGATCTTGGCGTGAATGCCAGCAAATAGTGGCTCGAGGCTACTCCCGCCCACCTGTCTAAATCCTGTATAACGTTGTAATACTTTGCCGATTTACCTGACAGAATTTTCACAATTGGATGACCTGACGCTGACACGTCGCTGCCTAAGGTGACGTCATCAGAACTCAGGAGTCCAGATGATGGCCGGCCCGATCAAGCTCGATTTTTCCGAAAAGTACGACGACCAACACGCACAACGCTACCTGCGCAAGCACCAGGAGAGCCTTGGCCGCCGCCTGTCGCACTGGCGCGACGAGCAATTGGGGCGCAAGGCCCTGGCGTTGGCGGGGGATCCCGGACTGGTGCTGGATCTGCCCTGCGGCGCAGGGCGTTTCTGGCCGATGCTCGCGGAAAAGCCCAATCGGGTAATCATCGGTGCGGACAACTCCGAGTCGATGATCAAGACCGCGCTGCAAGGCCAGCCGGCCGATGTGGTCAAGCGCGTACAACCGCTGCACACCTCGGCGTTCGATATTGCCTTGCCGGATAACGCGGTCGATAGCATCTTCTGCATGCGTCTGCTTCACCATATCGGTGAAGCAGAGCACCGTAAGGTGATCCTGCGCGAATTCGAGCGGGTCACCCGCGACAGCGTGATTGTTTCATTGTGGGTCGATGGCAACTTCAAGGCGTGGAAGCGCAAGCGCGCCGAGCTGGACCGGCCGAATCGTGATTACCAGAATCGCTTTCTGATTCCGGCGGCGACGATCGAAAAAGAATTTGAACAGGCGGGTTTCCGCATTCAGGAACAACTGGACTTTATACCGCTCTATGCGATGTGGCGGGTTTACGTATTACGCAAGAGGTAGAGGATGGCAGTGCAAGCAGCGGTTGGAGCGGATCTCGCTTCGCAAGATGGTTTCGATTATTACTGGGCCCAGCGTGGCGAATGGGTGGAAGAACCCAACGTGCGCCGCGGTGGTGAAAGCGGGGTACAGCGCATCGTCGGCCGTGACGGCCAGTTGCTGTACGCCAAGCGCCAGACCGGGCACATCTATCGCAGCTGGTTGCACCCGTTCGGTCGCCCGACCGTATTGCGTGAACTCGATGCGCTGACCGGCGTGAGCAAACTCGGTGTGCGGGTTCCGCAGATCGTCTTTTGCGGCGCGCAACCGGATCCGCAATACAAGTGGCGCGCACTGCTCGTCACCAAATCACTCGATGGCTTTCAGGAACTGGAGCACTGGCTGGCCGCTGCTGGTGGTCGCGATCAATGTGGCGATGTGGTTTACGAGCGCGTGCTCAAGGACCTCGCCGAAAACCTCGCGCGCATGCACAAGGGCCGCTGGCAGCACAGCTGCATTTACATCAAGCACGTTTTCGTGCGCGTGACCGGTGAAGGCGAAGCGGCGCAGGTTGAAGTGGCGTTGATCGATCTGGAGAAATGCCGCCAGCGCCTGACCGCCTATCGCGCTGCGCAGCATGACATGAAGCAACTGCGTCGCCATTCGTCGTTCCGCGATGCCGACTGGAAAAAACTCGTCTACTTTTATGAGACGGCGTTTGGCAGCGCTATCAAAGGTTTATAGCGATGAAACTCGAAATTGCACGAGGTTTGTTCCTGGTCGGGGCCTTGGCAGTTGCTTCACTGGCGGTGGCTGCCTGGGAGCAGCCGCGCATGCAGGTCATAGGGGCGTCCGGGAACGACGCTCATTGTTCGGTTCCACGGGTGGCGAAAGCCTCCGTGGCGACCCAGCCCGATCATGATTTGCTGTTGTTCATGTTCGGGCTGTCCCAGGGAATGAGGCCAGCCAGTTGACACGATTCAAGCCCAAATAAAAGGCCTCGCAGTTGCGAGGCCTTTTTTTGCACCCGGCTTTATCGGTTCACACCTTACCTGTGGGAGCGAGCTTACTCGCGAAGGCGTCGTGTCATACAACATCTTTTCCAACTGACATACCGCTTTCGCGAGCAAGCTCGCTCCCACATTGGATCTCTTTATTACGTGGGATCCGGTTTCGCCAGAAAGGTGTAAACGCACGGCAGCACGAACAATGTAAACAACGTGCCAATCGACATCCCTGTGGCAATCACCAGGCCGATGTCAAAGCGACTCACCGCTCCCGCGCCCGTCGCCAGAATCAGCGGCACCATGCCGAACACCATCGCCGCCGTGGTCATCAGCACCGGGCGCAAGCGAATTGCTGCCGCTTCCTCCACCGCTTCACGGGCGCTCAGGCCCTTGTCCTTGCGCAACTGGTTGGCGAACTCGACGATCAGGATGCCGTGCTTGCTGATCAGGCCGATCAGCGTCACCAGCCCGACTTGGGTATAAATGTTCATGCTCGACCAGCCGAGGAACAACGGAATCAGCGCGCCGCAGATCGACAGCGGCACCGTCACGAGAATCACCAGCGGATCGCGGAAGCTCTCGAACTGCGCGGCCAGCACCAGAAAGATGATCGCCAGCGCCAGGGCAAAAGTTACCCACAGCGCGCTGCCTTCCTGCACGTACTGCCGCGAGGCACCGCCGTAGTCGAAGGCAAACCCGGCCGGGGCTTCTTCGCGGGCAATCTGCAGCACGGTGTCGATGGCTTCGCCCATGCTCACCAGCGGGAATCCGGAAATCTTCGCCGCATTGAGTTGCTGGAACTGATTGAGCTGTCGTGGTCGCGCGCGATCACTGACCTTGATCAGCGTCGACAGTGGCAGCAATTCGCCCTGAGTATTTTTCACGTAGTAGTTGTTCAGCCAGTCCGGGTTATCGCGGTAGGCCCGTTCGACCTGGGCGATGACCTTGTAGCTGCGGCCGTCGATAGTGAAGCGGTTGATTTCCGCCTCGCCGAGCAAGGTCGCCAGCGTGCCGCCAAGATCAAGCATCGAAACGCCCATTTGCGCGGCCTTGTCGCGGTCGATATCGACCACCACTTCCGGCTTGTCGAACGCCAGATCGAGATCGACAAAAGCGAATTTGCCCGACTCCATGGCGCGTTTCTCGATGCGCTCGGCGACTTGCAGCAGCAGCTCGTAATCATTGGCCGTATTGATCACGAATTCGAAGGGCAGACCTTCACCGGTACCGGGCAGGGAGGGCAGATTAAAACCGAAGATCTGCAAGCCCGGAATGCTCTCCAGCTTGCTCTGCACCTCGGGGAGGATTTCCATCTGCGTGCGGTCGCGCTCGTTCCATGGTTTGAGCAGGAAGCCGCCGATACCGGCCTGTACGCCGTTGTAGCCGTTGATCTGGAACGATGAGTAGTACTCCGGGAACTCTTTGAAGATGGTGATGAATTCGTCGGTGTAGGTGCTCAGGTAGTCGAGGTTGGTCGGCTGCGGCGCGCTGGCCATCATGAAAATGATGCCCTGATCCTCGTCCGGTGCCAGTTCCGACTTGGTGAACTTGAGAAACACCGGAATCAGGCACAGCACGATCACTGCAAACACCAGCACCACCGGCCGGGTATTGAGCGTGCCGTGCAACATGCTTTGATAACGGCGTTTCAGGCCTTCAAAGACTCGGTCGAGACGATGGGCCAGGCCGCTGGGATTCTCTTCGTGGCGCAGCAGAAACGCGCACATCATCGGCGACAAGGTCAGGGCAACGACGCCGGAAATCACCACCGCCCCGGCCAGGGTCAGCGCAAACTCCTTGAACAACGCCCCGGTCAGCCCGGTGAGAAAACCGATCGGAGCATACACCGCCGCCAGGGTGATGGTCATCGACACCACCGGCATGGCAATTTCCCGCGCGCCTTCCAGCGCTGCGTCGAACGGCGTCTTGCCTTCCTCGATGTGCCGGTGAATGTTTTCCACCACGACGATCGCATCGTCCACCACCAGACCGATGGCCAGCACCATCGCCAGCAGCGTCAGCAGGTTCATCGAGTAACCCATCATCTGCATGAAGAACATCACGCCGATCATCGACAGCGGAATGGTCACCACCGGGATTACCACCGAACGCAGCGCGCCGAGGAACAGGAACACCACGACGATAACGATCAACACCGCTTCGAACAGGGTTTTCACCACCTCGTCGATCGAGGCCTGAATGAACAGCGTGGCGTCGTAGGCGATTTCGCTTTTCAGGTTCGGCGGCAGTTGCGCTTCCAGCTCGGGCATCAGCTTGCGCACTTCCCTGATCACGTCCAGCGGGTTGGCGCCGGGGGTGGCCTTGACGCCGATGTACACCGATGGCGTGCCGCCGAACGAGCTGATCGAGTTGTAGTTTTCCGCGCCCATTTCCACCCGCGCGACGTCGCGCAGCAGCACGCGGCTGTCACCGTCGACCTTGAGCGGAATCGCCGCGAAGGCCTCGGCGGATTTCAGTTCGGTGTTGGCGTTGATGCTGGTGACGGTGTACTCGCCCTTTACTTCGCCCGCGGCGGAGAGGAAGTTGTACTGGCGCACCGCAGCGGTCACGTCGGCGGCGCTGAGGCCGAAGCCGGCGAGTTTCACCGGGTCGAGCCACAGGCGCATGGCGAACACCTGGTTGCCGAGGATCTCCGCTTCGGCCATGCCCGGCAGCGTCGCCAGTTTTGGCTGGATGACCCGCGACAGGTAGTCGGTGATCTGCGGGTTGCTCAGGTCCTTGCTGAAGAAACTGATGTACATCAGCGCCGAAGCGTCGGCGGATTCCTTGCTCAGCACCGGGTCTTCGGCATCCTGCGGCAGCTTGTTCTTGACTTCGTTGGCCTTGGCCAGCAGCTCGGTGAACAAGCGGTCGGTGTTGGCGCCAATGCGCGCGTAAATCGAGATCACCGAGAAGTTCTGCCGGCTGACCGAAGTCATGTAGTCGATGCCCTCGGCACTGGCCAGGCTTTGTTGCATCGGTTGGGTGATGTAGCCCTGAATGGTTTCGGCGTTGGCCCCGGGATAAGCCGTGGTCACCGTGATCAGGGCGTTTTCCATTTGCGGGTACTGGCGCAGCGGCAGCTTGCTCCAAGCCTGGAAGCCCAGCAGCACTATCAGCAGGCTGACCACGGTGGCGAGCACCGGGCGGCGGATGAACGGATCGGTAAAAGCCATGGGGATTCCTTGATCAGTCGGCGCGAGGCGGACTGTTCTGCTCGCCGAGGGTCTTGTCGTCGCTGATGGCGATGTGGGCACCGTTGTCCAGTTTGATCTGGCCCGCCGTCACCACTTGTTCGCCGCTCTGCACGCCCTTGTTGATCATCACCAGGCCATCGCGGCGCTCACCGGTCTCGACAAAACGACGTTCGGCGATCAGCAGCGGTTGGCCTTTATCATCCTTGGTGACGCTGCCGTCCTCGGCCTTCTTCTGCCCGACCACGTACACCGAGTTGCCGTACAGCGTGTAGGTGATCGCGCTTTCCGGCACCACGATGTGCTTCTGCGGATCGGGCAGCAGCACCTCAAGGCTGGCGAACATCCCCGGCAACAGCTTGCCGTCGGGGTTGGCCAGGGTGGCGCGGACAAGGATGTTGCGCGTGGTGCTTTCGACGATCGGGTTGATCGCGCTGATCTTGCCAGTAAAGTTCTGCCCCGGATACGCGGCGACGGTGAACTGCACGGGCTGGCCGATGGCGAGTTTCGGCACCGCTTGTTCCGGCACGTAGAAGTCGGCGTAGAGGCTGCTCAAGTCTTGCAACGTGGCGATTATGCTACCGCTGGCGAGGTAGTCGCCGACGTCGACCTGGCGGATGCCAATGGTGCCGCTGAACGGCGCGAGGATGCGCTTTTTCGCCAACGACGCGTTGAGCTGATTGACCGTGGCCTTGTTCTTTTGCAGTACGGCGGAGAGGCGGTCGTACTCGCCTTTGGAGATCGCGCGGCTGTCGACCAGCTGCGCGCCACGGCCGAAATCAAGCTGCGCCAGGCCGAGATCGGCGCGGGCGGTTTCCAGCAGGGCGGTTTCCACGGCGCTGTCGAGTTGCAGCAATGGCTGGCCGGCCTTGACCTTCTGTCCGGATTCGAATTTGAGTTCAGTGACGGTGCCGGCAACTTCCAGACTCAGGTCGACGCCTTGCAGCGCCTTGAGCGAACCGACAGTGGGCAGGCGCATCTGCCATGGCTGTTCGCCGGCGGTGGCTACGGCGACGCTGATGGGTGGTTTCGGTTTGGAAAAGCCCTGGATCATCGTGTAGATCGAAAAGGCTTTGTATCCGCCCAGCACCAGGACGAGCAGCAAGACAACACCCAACATGATCAGCATGCGGCGACGCAGCATAAGTCCAGTTCCTTGGATAAATCATGAGACAGGCGGGCACATTACTCCGAGTACAGGGGGGATTCCAACTGGCAGTTATTACAGGGTAGAAGAGGAGGGCGATCGGAACACCAGTCCTGTGGCGAGGGGATTTATCCCCGTTGGGCTGCGAAGCGGCCCCCTGAATCCTTCAGTCATACCGCAATTGCAGTTTTAAAGGCGGCTGCGCCACCCAACGGGAATAAATCCCCTCGCCACAGGATGGGGGCCATCTCAAAAATGGGGGGTATCAGGCCATCAAGTGCAGATGGTTGTCCCAGAGCCCCGCCGGCAGTTCCAGCGGTTTGGCCAGCAACGGTTCCTGACGGCAATCGTAATAGCGGCAACGGCCCTGACCCGAGGTCACGACAAAGCCATCCTTCACCGCTCCGACGCCAGCGCAATCCGGCAAAGGCGCATCGAGGCGCAGTTCACCACTGTCCAGATCCCAGATAAAGAAGCGGTTGCCACGCGGCGCCGTCAACGCGACCAGACGCAGATCGCTGTGCACCGCGACGCTGGCAGTGTAGTGCCCCATCGCCTGCAACTGATCCTCCGCCACCGGGAACGCCACGAATGCTTGCCCCGGCCGCTTGATCGCCAACAGCTCCGAGCGCTCATGAGACGGGCCCATGAATTGCTGGCCGGCAACGATGGTGCCGTCGCTGGCGATGCCCAGGTGGCGCACGCTGTTCATCTGCTGGGCGAGGGTTTCCTTGCTCAGCAATGTGCCGTCACGCTGCATCAGCACCAGACTCGGCTCCATGGCGTTGAGGTTCATGTCGACGCGGCTTTCCGCCTCGGTACGAATCCCGCCGTTGGCCACCACCAGCGTCTCGCCGTCGGGCATCCACGACACCTGATGCGGGCCGAGGCCATGGGTGGAAATCTCGCCCGTGTGCACCAGCCGTTCGCCCTCGAACTTGTACACACCGAGCAGGCCACGGCCGGGATCGCTCGTGTCGTTCTCGGTCGCATACAGGTATTCGCCGTCCTTGTGCACCACGGCATGGCCGTAGAAGTGCCGGTTCGGCTGCGAGGTCACGGTCTGCAGCAGCTTGCCGTCGCGCAGGTCGATCAGGTAACTCTCGGTACCCGGACGCCGTGCAACGAACAACGCCAGCGGCTGCGTGGGGTGGTTGATGATGTCGTGACAACGCTGGCCGACGTGAGTGGCGAATAGCCGCGTACCGTCGAGCCGATAACCGACGGCGTAATGCTTGCCGTCAGTATCGTCGCGCGCCGACAGTAGCAGCGGGCTCTGATCCTTGCGTTTGAACAGCGTCCAGCCGCCCAGTGACACTGCTCCCAGCAGTGCACTACCTAAAGTCAGAACCTGACGTCGCAGCATGGCACTCGCCCTCATCAGTCACCGTCGTTGGCATTGAAGCCCAGTTGGATGCCCAGCGCCTTGGCCAGTTCGCCTTCATGCAGGCGATGGACGACGTTGAGGCTGTCGTAGATATCGTTGAGTTGCTGGCGACCGGCGTCGTCTTCGAGCATTTCGCCCAGCGAGCGCTGGGTGCTGTCGAACAGTTTGAGCGAAGCGGCATAGGCGGCATCGATCTTGTCCGCCAAGGGTTTCTGCTCGGCCGGCAGCAGACCGCGCAGGCCTTTGTTGTCGACGCCTTCCCAGACGGTTTTCGCCGCCGCGAGGCTGGCTTCCAGCGCCGTCAGCGACGACTGGCTGCGCCATGCATCAGCCTGGAACGGCTGCGGCACGCCTTTGCTCTGACGGCCCATTGGCGTGCCGAGTTTTTTCTTCAGAGTATCCAGTGCCGTCACTTGGACGCGCAGCAGATCGGCGATCGCTTCGTGGGAATCGGCGTAGCGCTGGTTGGGGAACTTGCTCATTTGCGCGAGCATGCCGTCGGTGTTGTTCCAGCCCTGCAGGATTTCCTCGGCCAGTTGCTTCTGGCGTTCGCCGATGGCGATCAGCAGCGGGCAGTATTTGGCTTTTTGCGCATCGTTGGCGACGTCAGGCTTGGCGTCGAAGAGGATGTATTCGTAAGCCGACAGGCCCTGCACCACGACACTGGATTTGGCCAGTGCGGCGGCATCGATCTGCGGCTGGGCGACGACCAGTTGCTCGACCTGACGGCCAACCAGATTTTTCTTGTCCGGCCAGAATTGCACTTGCCACGAACGGTTGCCCTCGGCCAGCGGACCGATCAGCAGTGGTTGCAGTTCGGCCCAGGCTTTCTGCGCGTGAAGGAAATCGGCACGGGCGGTTTCCAGGCTTTCCTTGCCCTGGCAGTAGGCGAGGGCGCTGACCGCCAGTTGTCGGTCGGCTTCGACCCAACGGGTGTAGGTCGGCAGGATCACCGATTTGGCGATCGCCGCCGAGGTGACCGCTTGCGGGTCCTGCGGCGAACAGGCGCCGAGGGCGAGCGCGGCAAGGCTGGTGAACAGTAACTTGGGACGGAACATGTCGGGCTCCCGATGTTTTTTCAGTATTTAAAGTGAGTTCAGAAACGCCAGCAACGCAGCGCGCTGCTCGGCATTGAAAGACAAAACCTGTTGCTGCGCCGCCGTCGCTTCGCCGCCATGCCAGAGCACCGCTTCGAGCAGGTTGCGTGCGCGGCCGTCGTGCAAAAACTGCGTGTGGCCACTGACCGCTTGCGTCAGGCCGATCCCCCACAGCGGCGGCGTGCGCCAGTCGCGGCCGGAGGCCTTGAATTCCGTACGGTTGTCCGCCAGGCCTTCGCCCATGTCATGCAGCAGCAAGTCGCTGTACGGACGAATCACCTGATTGGCCAATTCCGGTTCGGCGGCATCGGCGGCGGTGGTGTATTTCGGTGTGTGGCACGACTGGCATCCAGCCTGGAAAAACAGATTCTTGCCGGCCAGCACCTGTGGTTCGTTGACGCCACGGCGCGCCGGCACTGCCAGGTTGCGGCTGTAGAACAGCACCAGACGCAGAATGTTGTCGCTGACTTCCGGCTCGCCGTCCGGGCCATTGCCGTTCGGCGCCTGTTTGCAGGCGGTTTGCGCCTCGGTGCAATCGTCGAACGGCCGCAGGCTGGTGGTCAGGCCCATGTCACCCGAGAACGCGTGAACATTCTGCTGATTGAGATTCGGTTGCCCGGCTTTCCAGCCGAACCGGCCGATGACGCTCTTCTGCAACTGGTCGTTCCAGACCTGATTGGGCCGGCCATTGATGCCGTTGTTCTCTTTCGCCTGGGTGGTAGCGTTGGCGAGGATCGCTTCTTCAGGGATCGCTTCGAGCAAGCCCAAGCCAATCATCGGCGGCGCCACTCGCGCGGAAAACCGCGTGTCCGGGTGCATCGGGCCGTAGCCGAGTTGAGTGATCTGCAGGGTCGGTTTGCGCAACTCGACCTCGGTGCCGTCCTTGAACCGTACCGGCATTGGCGTGTAGTCGACGCGCACCTTGCCTTCCGGGGCGACGCCGGGCACGGCCATGTCCTGGAACTGCCCGCCATACACTGGCTCCGGCACCACGCCGAGCTGTTCGATGACTTTGGCGTAGGGCGGCGCGTCGGGAATCGACAGGCGCACCAGCATCGACACCGCATTGCTTGCATCAGCTGCCGGCGGATGACCGCGACCGTCCTTGATGTGGCAGTTCTGGCAGGCGTTGGTATTGAACAACGGTCCGAGGCCGTCGCGCGCCGTGGTGGTCGACGGCGCAATCACCCACGGGCTGCGAAAGAAACTGTTGCCGACACTGAAATCCACGCGCCGCGAGGGCGGCAGGTTGGCCGATGGCAAGGAGAAGGCGTTCTGATCGCTCTTGCGCACAGTCGCCGCACCGCCCGAACGCGCTTCACCCGGCTCGGCCTTGGTGAAACGCGGGGCGTCATCGCAGGCACTCAGGCCCAGGGCCAGCAACAGTGCGGACAAGCGAAGCGGCAACGACGGCATCAGACATCCTGCAAACGGGCGAAAACAAAGGCGCAAAGTCTAACAGGGCGGGGGAGTTTGAATAAGAGGAATTATCGTTTGCTTGATATCGCGCAAGCCTTGAAGCGCATGCCAACACTGTGGGAGCGAGCCTGCTCGCGAAAGCGATGCCCGACGCGCTGTAAATGCTGCGCCGGATCAAGCCTTCGCGAGCAGGCTCGCTCCCACCGGGATAGTGGTGTGCCAAAAATGAAAAAGGCGACCCGAAGGTCGCCTTTTTTTGAACGGACGCTGCGATCAGAATTCGTGATCGGCGTTGTCCGGGTTCAGGTCGCTGATGCCCAGTTTGCCGGCAGCGGCTTCGATCGAACCGGTCTGCTTGACCAGCGCGGCGATGGCGTCGCGAACCACCTGGTTGCCAGCGGTGTTGCCGGCGGCGATCAGTTGATCGTAGTGCTCACCCTTGTTGGCGTGATCGACCATGACCTGAATCTTCGCTTCGGTCGCGGCCAGATCGGCTTTCAGCGCGGTGTCGGCAGCCGGGTCGGCCTTGGCTACCAGCGACGACAGGCTGGCGCCGGTCAGCTTGGTGCCGTCAACACGGGTGTACTCGCCCAGGTAAACGTTACGCACGCCTTTGGCGTCGTAGAAGTGCGAGTAGTGGGTGTTGTCGCTGAAGCAATCCTGCTCGTCTTCGGGGGAGTTGGCTTCCAGGGAAACCTTCATGCGCTCGCCGGCCAGTTCACCCAGGGACAGGCTGCCCATGCCGAAGAGCATTTTACGCAGGCCGGTTTCGCCTGGCTCGGCTTCCAGCGTGGCGCGGTAGTTGTCGGCCACGTTCGGCTTCCAGTTGCCGACCATTTCTTCCAGATCGCTGACCAGCAGTTGAGTCACGGCTTTCAGGTAGGCACGACGACGCTCGTTGTGACCACCGGTGGCGCCGGCGCCTTCCAGGTAGTCCGAGGCCGGACGGTTGCCAGCGCCCGGGCCGGTGCCGTTCAGATCCTGGCCCCAGAGCAGGAATTCGATCGCGTGGTAGCCGGTGGCAACGTTCGCCTCGGAACCGCCCAGCTCGTTGAGGCTGGCAAGTTTTTCCGGGGTGATCTCTTTTACGTCGACCTTGTCTTCGCCGACCTGCACTTCGGTGTTGGCGATGATGTTGGCGGTGGCGCCCGGGTTACCCAGTGCGTGCTCGTAGGATTTGTCGACGTAGTCGATCAGGCCTTCGTCCAGCGGCCAGGCGTTAACCTGACCTTCCCAGTCATCAATGATGGTGTTGCCGAAGCGGAACACTTCGCTCTGCAGGTACGGCACGCGTGCGGCGACCCAGGCAGCCTTGGCGGCTTTCAGGGTGTCGGCGTTCGGCTTGGCGAGGAACGCGTCGACGGCGGTTTGCAGGGTTTTCGCGGTGGATTCGGCATCGCTGTAAACGGCGAAGACCATGTCCGCGTAGTGCGCGACCACAGCCTTGGCGGCGGCATCGTCAACTTTACCGGCAGCAGGCGCAGGTGCAGCGGCAGGCGCCGGGGCTGGAGCAGCGCTGCTGGACGCCGGAGTCATCTCGGAGGCTTTTTCTTTGTCCTTGCCTTCGCCGCAACCGGCGAGGGAAATAGCGATGGCCAGCAGACTGGCGGTAGCCAGAGGCATACGAATCATGGCGAACATCCTGCTTCGGTAGTTGAGTGGACTGGCGCCGGGGGCGCGCAAAACTGCGACATAATGCAAATCTTTCGCATTATGTGTAAAGGCGTGGCTGGAAATATTTCTTATTTGCGCGTCAGGATCCAAAGATCGCAGCCTCGTTTGCCTGTAGGAGCTGACGAGTGCAACGAGGCTGCGATCTTTTGATCTTTGAGGCTGCGATGTTTTGAGCTTATAAAATAGCCGCGTTACTGCGCTGCGCCTGCTTGAGGTAAATCCCCAGCTCCCGCGCCGGCAGCGGTTTGCTGTAGTGGTAGCCCTGACCTTCGTGGCAACCCTCGGAGATGATGTAGGTTTCCTGCTCGGCGGTTTCCACGCCCTCGGCAATCACCTGCATGCCCAGGCTTTTGCCCAGTTGAATGATCGCGCGAACGATGGTCGCGTCGTCGTCGTCATCGAGCAGGTCCTGAACGAAGCTCTTGTCGATCTTGATCTTGTCCAGCGGCAGGCTTTTCAGATAACTGAGGGATGAATAGCCGGTGCCGAAGTCGTCGATCGCAATCAGCGCACCGGAGCGGCGCAGGCTGAGCAGATGCTGGGCGGCGGTGGTGATGTCTTCCATCAGGCCGGTTTCGGTGACTTCCAGTTCCAGACTGCGCGGCGGCAAGCGGTACATCTGCAGCAGGTTGTTGACCACCCGTGGCAGCTCGGCGTGGTGCAGTTGCACGGTGGACAGATTGACCGCCATGCGCAGATCGACGAAACCCTGATCGTGCCACTCGCGCAATTGCTTGCAGGCCTGATCGAGCACCCACTCACCGATGGCGATGATCGTGCCGTTCTGTTCGGCCAGCGGGATGAACAGGTCCGGCGGCACCAGTCCATGCTCAGGATGCTGCCAGCGAATCAGCGCTTCGACGCCGACCACGCGGTGGTCGCGATAGCTGATCTGCGGCTGGTAGACCAGGTAGAACTGGTCGCGGATCAGCGCGTCACGCAGGTCTTTTTCCAGCTCGCGACGACGGCGCATCTCGCTGTCGACGCTGGCGATGTAGAACTGATAGCGATTGCGCGAGCGGGTCTTTGCCAGGGTCATGGTCTGCTCGGCTTTCTGCAACAGCTTCTCGGTACTGTCGCCGTCCTCCGGAAACAGGGTGATGCCGATGGTCGCGCGCAGGCGGATTTCCTGATCGTCGAGGGCGAAGGGCGCCTCCAGATCATCAAGAATGCTCTGCGCCAGTTCCGCGGCTTCGTAAGGCTGTTCAATGTCGGCCTGCACCAGGGCGAACTGGTCGCCGCCGAGGCGGGCGAGGGCGCCGAGGCGGCCGCTGTGGGCACGTAAACGATCGGCCAGGGCCAGCAGCAGTTGATCGCCGGTCTGGTAACTGAATTGTTCGTTGATGCCTTTGAAATCATCCAGGCCGACGCACAACACGGCGACGCGGCGCTGCAACTTGCCTGCATCGACAAGAATCTTGTCCAGTTGCTGCTGCAATTGCTGGCGGTTCGGCAGCCCGGTGAGGAAGTCGTACTGCGCCATGCGCAGCAGGCTGATTTCCGCTTCGTGGCGCAGATGGGTATTGCGTTCGATGGACTCGAGCAACTGGTTGGCGGTGTTGATCCACAGGCCCAGTTCGTTTTTTTCGTGGCCCTTGATCTGCGGGATCTTGTGCTCGCTGGGACGATCCGGATTGATCTCGGTGAGGTGCTCGATGATTCGCGACAGCGGCTTGGTCAGCAACCAGTGATAGACCAGATACAGCACCAGCCCCAACGCCAGCGCGCGCAGCACGCCGGAGATGAAAATGATCACCGAGCTGACGATGAAACCTTCGCCATAAGTGGCGGTGTCGAGGGTGATGCTCAGGTCGCCGTAGTATTCGCTGTAGGGCCCGCGACCGACCAGTTGCGTGGTGAAGGTGCGTTCCTGACCGAGAATCAGATCGGTCAGCCAACGGCTGTTGGAGTGCTGCAACTCGCGGGATTTCTGCGCCAGCATCGCTTCGTTGGGGTGGCCAATGGAGGCCTGGCGCACGGCGTCGTCCTGGAACAGCCCTTCGATCACCTGCATGCCCATTTCCCGATCCAGACTGTAGACAGCCTGGGTCGACGGATCGCGGAACATGTCGAGGATGCGCTCGGCATCGCCGGCAACCGCCTGACGGGTCTTGTAGGCATCGAAGACAATCTGCGCGCAGCTCAAGACTACGCCTACGATCAATGCCGACAGGAGCACGACCCGGAGCAACTTCACCGACAAGCTGTTCTTGAGTTCCAGCTTCAAAGAGGTATTCCTTGTTCCGTGCGGATAGCGTCAAGTTGCCATGAGTATTGGCAATCCCGGGTTGGCCGTCAAAGGGACAATCAGGCACGGGAAAATTCGCCGGTATCCTGGCCGCCATGTGGTCATTTGAGTAATAGCTCTGAATTACTGTGTCGGTTGCAGTCGCCCGCAACTTGAGCACCGGGTCAAAGATTTTTTCCTGTCTCTGATGGTAGTCGGCTGCAGGCCGGCGGCAAACGGCGCGAAGCTGCTTTTGCCGTGCGACAAACGCCATGCGCCGGGCATAAAAAAACCCGGCCGAAGCCGGGTTTCTGGACTGACGTGCAGCTTAAGCAGTGAAGGTCTTGCCTTCGAACTGCTCGGCCACGAACTTCCAGTTGACCAGGTTCCAGAACGCTTCAACGTACTTCGGACGCAGGTTGCGGTAGTCGATGTAGTAAGCGTGTTCCCAGACGTCGCAGGTCAGCAGCGGGGTGTCGCCGCTGGTCAGCGGGTTGCCGGCGCCGATGGTGCTGGCCAGGGCCAGGGAACCGTCAGCCTTTTTCACCAGCCAGCCCCAGCCGGAACCGAAGGTGCCGATCGAGGTTTTGCTGAACTCTTCCTTGAACTTGTCGAACGAACCGAACGCTGCGTTGATGGCATCTGCCAGGGCGCCGGTTGGTTGACCGCCGGCGTTTGGCGCCAGGCAGTTCCAGTAGAAAGTGTGGTTCCAGACCTGAGCGGCGTTGTTGAAGATGCCGCCCGAAGAAGTCTTGACGATTTCTTCCAGGGTCTTGCCTTCGAACTCGGTGCCTGGCACCAGGTTGTTCAGGTTCACGACGTAGGTGTTGTGGTGCTTGTCGTGGTGGAACTCCAGGGTTTCCTTGGAGATGTGCGGCTGCAGGGCATCGTGTGCGTAAGGCAGCGGCGGCAATTCGAAAGCCATGATGATTCTCCTAATCAGGTCTGTTGCGGTGAGCGCAAGGCCGATCACGGGCGGCCGGAAATGCACCGGCGAGTTTTTACTCTTTGCGGCGCAGGGTTCGGATCATAGCACCGGGGTCGCGCCTTAACCACGCAACAACTGTGTGGGATAGAGGTTCCAGAGCCTTTGCGAATAAATCATCCGGCGATGATCAACTGCGCGGCCACGGCGAACATCATCAATGCCACCACCAGATCGAGAATGCGCCAGGTGCTCGGGCGGGCCAGCCACGGTGCCAGCCACGCCGCGCCAAGGGCCAGGGTGAAAAACCACAGCAACGATGCACTGGCCGCGCCGACTACATAAGCGCCCGGCACCGATTGCTGCGCACCCAGCGAGCCGATCAGCAATACCGTATCGAGATAAACGTGAGGGTTGAGCAAGGTCACCGCCAGAGCGCTGAGCATCACTGCGCGCAGCGAACGCACGGTCTGGTTTTCGCCTTGCTCAAGGCTCTGTTTCGAGCAGGCCCGGCGCAGCGCCTGGCTGCCGTACCAGATCAGAAACGTCGCGCCGCCCCAACGGGCGATCGCCAACAGGGTCGGGTTCTGCGCCAGAATCGTCGCCAGGCCGAACACTCCGGCCGCGACCAGAATCGCGTCACACACCACGCACAATGCCGCCACCGGCAAATGGTGTTCACGGCGCAGGCTCTGGGCCAATACAAAAGCGTTCTGCGTGCCGATCGCCATGATCAGGCCGAACGCCACCAGCAGGCCGTTTACATAGCTTTGCCACATGAGAGATGTCCTTGAAAGAGAGTGCTTGCTGGCTATTCTCCGGTGTGACGCTGTATAAGAAAAACCAATAGTGCTGATCGCCCATTAGGAAAACTGATGTTCGACTATAAATTGCTTTCCGCGCTGGCTGCTGTGGTCGAACAGGCCGGATTTGATCGCGCTGCACAGGTCCTTGGTCTGTCGCAGTCGGCGATCTCCCAACGCATCAAATTGCTCGAGGCGCGGATCGGCCAACCCGTGCTGGTGCGTGAGACACCGCCAGCGCCGACGGAAATCGGCCGACGTTTGCTCAACCATGTGCAGCAGGTGCGTTTGCTCGAGCGCGACTTGCAGTCGGCGGTGCCAGCGCTGGACGAAGAAGGCCTGCCTGATCGCCTGCGCATCGCCCTTAACGCCGATAGCCTCGCCACGTGGTGGGCCGAGGCCGTCGGCGATTTCTGCGCCGAGCAGCATTTGTTGCTCGACCTGATCGTCGAAGACCAGACCGTCGGCCTCAAGCGCATGCGTGCCGGTGAAGTGGCCGCGTGCCTGTGCGCCAGCGAGCGCCCGGTGGCTGGCGCACGCAGCGTATTGCTCGGCGCCATGCGCTATCGCGCCTTGGCCAGCCCCGCATTCATCGCTCGGCATTTTCCCGATGGCGTGCGCGCCGAACAGTTGCCGCGCACCCCGGCGTTGGTGTTCGGCCCGGACGATTTCCTCCAGCATCGCTACCTGGCGCTGTTGGGCGTCGACGGCGCGTTTGAACATCACTTATGTCCGTCTTCTGAAGGCTTCATTCGCCTGACCGAAGCCGGCCTCGGCTGGGGCCTGGTGCCGGAACTGCAGGTGCGCGAGCAGTTGCAACGCGGCGAGCTGCGCGAATTGCTGCCAGATAAACCGATCGACGTGCCGCTGTACTGGCATCATTGGCGCAATGGCGGCCAGTTGCTCAATCTACTGACCGAACAACTGCTGCGCTCCTCAAAGCAATGGCTAGTGGCTTGAACGCAGCTGCAAGCGTCAAGCTGCAAGCGGCAAGAACACGCACCGTTTCAACTTGCAGCTGAAAGCTCGAAGCTTGCAGCTGCTTCCCTGGAGTTTTTGATGAAGATTTTGGTTACCGGCGCCAGCGGCTTTATTGGCGGGCGCTTTGCGCGTTTCGCTCTGGAGCAGGGCCTTGAAGTGCGGGTCAACGGTCGCCGGGCCGAGAGTGTCGAGCATCTGGTGCGCCGCGGTGCCGAGTTTGTGCCGGGCGATCTGACCGACGCCGATCTGGTGCGCGATCTGTGCCGCGACGTCGAAGCGGTGGTGCATTGTGCTGGTGCGGTCGGCGTGTGGGGGCGTTATCAGGACTTTCATCAGGGCAACGTCGAAGTCACCGAAAACGTCGTCGAAGCCTGCCTCAAGCAGCGGGTGCGGCGGCTGGTGCATCTGTCGTCGCCGTCGATCTATTTCGATGGCCGCGACCATCTCGGTCTGACCGAAGAGCAAGTGCCCAAACGCTTCAAGCATCCCTACGCCGCGACCAAGTATCTGGCCGAGCAAAAGGTCTTCGGCGCTCAGGAATTCGGTCTGGAAACCATCGCCCTGCGCCCGCGTTTCGTCACCGGTGCCGGCGACATGAGCATCTTCCCGCGCCTGTTGAAGATGCAGCGCAAGGGTCGTCTGGCGATCATCGGCAACGGCTTGAACAAAGTCGATTTCACCAGCGTGCAGAACCTCAACGAAGCCATGCTCAGCAGTTTGTTGGCCCAAGGTTCGGCGCTCGGCAAGGCCTACAACATCAGCAACGGTGCGCCGGTGCCGCTGTGGGACGTGGTCAATTACGTGATGCGCCGGATGGACGTCGATCAGGTGCGTAAATACCGATCGTACGGTCTGGCCTACAGCGTCGCGGCGCTTAACGAGGGCGCGTGCATGCTCTGGCCCGGACGTCCGGAGCCGACCCTGTCGCGCCTGGGCATGCAGGTCATGAAAAAAAATTTCACCCTCGACATCAGCCGCGCCCGGCATTATCTCGACTACGATCCGCAAGTCAGCGTGTGGGCTGCCCTCGATGAGTTCTGTGCGTGGTGGAAAGCTCAGGACATCCGTTGAAACGATTCGGCCGGGCGGCAATGAACCGCCTTGCGGGTTGAGGGTCAATGCCTGCGGCTGCGGCGGTTATACTTCGCAGCATTTAGCCATCACCGCGTTTGCCAAAGGTTGCCTCAATGTCCATGCGAAACGATGCCCACGACGACGATTTCGACAACGTGCCAAGCCTGCGCGCCGATCCGTTCGATGACGATGACATCGCGCCCAGCCCCCGCACCTCTGTGCATTCGCGCACGGCGCCAGTGGTCAAGGTCAAGGCCGCCAGCACCGGGCCGCTGTGGGCACTGGTTGGCGCGTTGTTTTTCGCCTTCATCGGTCTGGCCTGGTGGAGCTTCCAGCAGATTTCGTTGATGGAGCAGCAACTGGTCGCTACCCAGGAAAGCTTCGCGCGGATCAGCGAAGAAGCGGCGGGGCGTCTGCAGGATATTTCCGGCAAAGTTGTCGCCAGTCAGAGCAACGTCAGCAGCGACAGCGAAGCGCTGAAGCTGCAGATCAAACAACTCGAAGGCAAGCTGCTCGACCAGAGCAAGCAGCAGCAAGGCGTGGCCGGGCAGGCCAGCGAGCTGGACAAGCGGCTGGCGCAGATGACCGCGCAGACCACCGAACAACAGAATGCCAATACCCAATTGCAGGCGCAGGTCAAAGCCCTGAGCGCTGAACTGGCGACAATCAAAAGCACGCCGGCCGATACCAGCAAGGTCGATGCGCAGTTGAAAGCTTTCGATGCCCAGTTCAAAAGCCTCGGCGCCGATATCGCCGCGCTGAAGAAGCAGGGCAACCCGAGCGCGGCGATCGATCGTCTGGAGCAGGACATCGTCGTGCTGAAAAGTCAGCAGGACAACCGCCCGGCAGCGCCACAGGGTGGCGGCAATACTGCCGAGTTCGATGCGTTTCGCGCGCAGATGACCCGCAACCTCAATACCTTGCAGGCGCAGATCCAGAACCTGCAGCAACAGATCAATTCCCGCCCGTAAGCGCTGACCGAGGCTGGCGAGCATTGCTTGTCAGCCTCACGGCGCAATGTTCAGAAACGCTCTGAATATCTCTACATGACCACAAGCCGTCTACGCTCTTGAAACACCAAAAGAACGAGGGATGCGCTATGGGGTTTTTGCATAAAGTGGCCTGGCTCGGCCTGATCCTGTTGGCCGGTTTCGGCCAGGCCAGCGCCGCCACCGCCGCCAAGGATGACAGTCAGGCCGCCATTGCCCTGCTGGAAAAAGCCTTGGCCTATTACCACGACAATGGCGACAAGGCGTTTGCCGCATTCAGCCGCCAGGGTGAGTTCGTCGACAAGGATCGCTACGTGTTTGTCCTCGACACCAAAGGCGTGATGCTTGCCAGTGGCGGGCCGTCATCGGCGCTGATCGGCCGTGATGTCAGCGAAGTGCTCGGCCCGGATCTGCAGAAGGCGTTCAAGGATGCGCTGAAAGTGCCGGAAGGCAACGGCATCCAGCAGGCCGAATACCGCTGGCAGAACTGGGCCGACGGCAAGGTCGAGCGCAAGCATGTGTTCTATCAGCGTGTCGGCCAGCGCATTCTTGCCGTGGGTTACTACCTGCCACGGGCCTCGGCGGAGCAGGCCAAGGCCTTGCTCGACAAAGCCGCGACGGATCTGACCAAGGACGAGAAGGGCACGCTGGTAGCGATCAACTCGCTCAAGGGTGGATATCTGCAGGATGACCTGTATGTATTTGTGGTCGATCTGAACAATCAGCGGTATGTCGCCCACGGCACCAACCTGCGCTTGATCAACACTGATTTCGGCAAGGTCAAGGACCCGGAAGGCAAACCGGTGGGCGAGCCGATTCTGGCGCTGATCGGCAAGCAGGATGAAGGCGAATATGAATACCGCTGGAAAAACCCGGTGACCGGCAAGATCGAAGACAAGCATGCGTACCTGAAAAAGGTCGGGCATTTCCTCGTCGCGGTGGGTTATTACAGCCCTTGAGCGAACACCGTTCCCTTGTGGGAGCGAGCCTGCTCGCGAAAGCGTCGTGTCAGCCAAATTCATTGGTTAATGACACACCGCCTTCGCGAGCAGGCTCGCTCCCACAGTGGTATTTGTTACGGCAATTATTTCGCGCCGTGCTCCCGTCCGCGCAGCAGGTTGTTCGGCATGGCAATCGCCGCTGCCAGCCCCAGCAGCGATACCGCTGTGCTGACCCAGAGTAAATGGCGGAAGGTCACCAGCAGCTCCGCGCGCAAGGCGTTCTGCGCTTCTCCGGGTGCTGCGTTCAGGCCATCGAGCAGGACGTTGCCCGAATGCCCCTCGCTGATCAGCGAGTTGCTCGCCAAGTGGGCGAAACTGGAATCGTGCAACAACGCCAGCAACAGCGCCGACATCAACGCCACGCCCACCGCGCCGCCCAGTGAGCGGAACAGATTGGTGGTGCTGGTGGCGACGCCGATGTCGCGTTGTTCCACCGAGTTTTGCGTGCCGACCAGCGAGGTCGGGAACTGCATGCCGCCAGCGATGCCGCTGAGCAACATGAACAAACCGCTGAGCAGCGTCGCTTGTGGTGGACTGAAGGCCATGCCGAGAATCGAAATCGGCATCAGGATCGCGCCGGTGAGAATCTGCGGTTTGTAGCGTCCGGTGATCGAGGTGCGACGGCCGGCGAAATAGGCGCCGATCGGCAAGCCCATGGCCAGAGGCAGCAAGTGCAACGCGGCGCTGTCGGCGCCCGCGCCGGTGACGCTTTGGAAGCGCAGCGGCATCAACACGATCAGCGAGATGGCCTGGAAACTGGTGAAGAAAATCGTGCACCAGCACAGCAGGGCATTGCGGTTGGCGAACAGGTGCATCGGCAACAATGGCTCGCGTGCACGACGTTCATGCCAGACGAACAGCGCCAACACCACCACGGCGCAGGCGAACAGGGCGAGCACTTCCCTGCTGCGCCATGAATGGCCCTGGCCGACTTCAGTGATGCCGAGCAGCAACGCCGTGAGGCCGATGATCATCAGCACCGTGCCAAGGTAATCGATCACCGGTTTGCGCTGCGGAATCGGCAAGCCGCGCAGGTTGCGCCGTGCCACCCACCAGGCGCCAAGCCCCAGCGGCAGGTTGATCAGAAACACCCAGCGCCACGACAGGTATTCGGTCATGTAGCCGCCAAGCACCGGGCCGGCGACGCTGGCCACCGCGTACATGCTGCTGAAGTAACCCTGATAGCGCCCGCGTTCACGTGGCGGGACGATGTCGCCGATGATCGCCTGGCTCACCGAGATCATGCCGCCGGCGCCGATGCCCTGAAGGATCCGTGCCAGCACCAGCTGTTCCATGCTTTGCGCCATCCCGCAGAACAGCGAGGCGAGGGTGAACAGGCCCATGCCGAACAACATCAGTTTGCGTCGCCCGTACAGGTCGCCGAGCTTGCCGTAGATCGGCACCGCCACGGTCATCGCCACCATGTAACCGGAAATCACCCAGGCCAGCAGGCTGACATCCTTGAATTGCGCGGAGATCGCCGGCATCGACACGGCGACGATGGTCTGGTCCAGTGCACCGAGGAAGATCGCCATCATCAAGGCGACCAGCACGCTGCGAATGGCCGGTTTGGGCGTTTCAGGCTGATTGAGAGTGGTCACGGAAAACCTGCGGGCAGTGATGGACCCGCGCGGCCATCGCGCGCGGGTGGATGCTCGCAGTGTAAGTCGGTAGGAAGCTATTCGATAGCCTCGTACGGAAGCCCGACGTAATTTTCTGCAATGGTTTTTTGCCCGGCTTGCGAACTGACGAAGTAGTCCAGTTCCGAGGCGCTGATGCGTTGGCTGAACTCATCGTGCTCGTCAAAGCGATGCAGCATCGACGTCATCCACCAGGAAAACCGTTCGGCTTTCCACACCCGGCGCAGGCAGATCTCCGAGTATTTTTCCAGCAGATCGGTGCGATCTTCGCGATAGACCTTGAGCAGGATATTGAATAGCGTGCTGACATCGCTGGCGGCCAAGTTCAAGCCTTTGGCGCCAGTGGGCGGGACGATATGGGCGGCATCGCCGACGAGAAACATGCGCCCGTACTGCATCGGCTCGACGACAAAGCTGCGCAGCGGCGCGATGCTTTTTTCGATCGAAGGGCCGGTCACCAGTTTTTCCGCGAGGGCATCCGGCAAGCGTTTTTTCAGTTCATCCCAGAAACGCTGATCGCTCCAGTCATCGACGTTTTCATCCGCCGGCACTTGCAGGTAATAGCGGGTGCGCGTGGCCGAACGCATGCTGCACAAGGCGAAGCCGCGCTCGTGGCGGGCGTAGACCAGTTCGTCGTGGACCGGCGGCGTGTCGGCGAGAATGCCCAGCCAGCCGAACGGGTAGACCCGCTCGAAAATCTTCAGGCAATCGGCAGGAATCGACTGCCGAGCGACGCCATGGAAACCATCGCAACCGGCGATGTAATCGCAATCGACGCGCCAGCTTTCACCGTCCTTTTCGAAGGTGACAAACGCTTCGTCGCTTTTCATGCCGTGGGGAACGACATTGCTCGCTTGATAAATTGTTGGCGCGCCGGCCTCCCGACGAGCGGCCATCAGGTCGCGGGTGACTTCAGTCTGGCCGTAGACCATTACGGTTTTGCCGCCGGTCAGTGCGTGCAGGTCGATGTGCACCTGACGCCCATCCAGCGCCAGATCGAAGCCGTCATGAACCAGGCCTTCAGCGTCCATCCGCTGACCGACGCCGGCCTGACGCAGCAGCTCTACCATGCCTTGTTCAAGCACGCCGGCGCGGATACGCCCGAGAATATAATCGGGCGTCTGGCGTTCGAGGATAAGCGTGTCGATGCCAGCGTTGTGCAGCAACTGGCCGAGGAGCAGTCCGGAAGGACCGGCGCCGATAATGGCGACTTGGGTTTTCAGGGTTTTCATTGTTTTTATGACTCGCAAGCTTCACGCAGCAATTGCCGTGAATGATTTTATGGATCGAGTGCTTGCATTTTTCCCTTGCGGGTCTGTCAATTGAAGGTGAAAACTGAGCCGATACCTGTACATTCTGCCAATCGGTGCGATTATCGCCCATAAACCCGAGGCCTGGATTGAAGTATGAACAAGCCTGCCCTGCCTTCGATTCCGGTGTTCAAGCTCTACGGTGAAAGCCTGGACTGGCCGACCCCGGACTTGCTGCACTGTGAAACCATTTCCTCGCGCAGTCGCGAACACCATTGGGAAATCAAACCCCACCGCCACGCGGATCTGTGCCAGCTGCTGTTTGTTTACAAAGGTAAGGCAGAGCTTGAAATCGAAGGCCAGCGCACGCAGCTCGAGACGCCAGCGATTCAGGTGCTGCCACCGTTATCGGTGCACGGGTTTCGCTTTTCCGAGGATGTTGAAGGCTTCATCGTTACTTTGGCCACGCCGCTGATCAACCATTTGCAGGCGCAGCTGGGCGACTCGGTACACGCCTTGGCCCGCGCGGAAAACTACCCGGCCGGCAAGGATGGCGATTATCTGAACAGCCTGTTTTCAGCGTTGCAGGCCGAGTACAACGGCCATCAACCGGCGCGGGAAATGCTCATGCATTCGCTGGTCAGTGTGATCATGGTCTGGGTCAGCCGCCAGGCAATCGTCCGCCACAAGGCCAGCCAACGGCCGCAACGCCAGCGCGAATACCTCAACGGTTTCATTCAATTGGTGGAAGAGACTTACCGCCAGCACGTCAAGGTCGAAGACCTCGCCCATCGACTGGGCATCTCCGTGTCGCACCTCAACGGCACCTGCCGTGAACTGGCCGGGCAACCGGCGTTGCAGATCATGCACGAGCGCCAATTGCTGGAAGCCAAGCGGCTGCTGACCTACACCAGCATGACGATTTACGAGATGTCGGAGTTGTTGGGATTTTCCGATCCGACCAACTTCACGCGCCTCTTCCGTCGCCGCGTGGGAATTTCGCCAAAGGCATTCCGCGACCGTTTGAAGGCCGAACAACAACACTGAGAACACCGCCAGCCCCTGTGGGAGCGAGCCTGCTCGCGAATATGGTCTTTCATTCAGCATCCTGGTTGACTGACACACCGCATTCGCGAGCAGGCTCGCTCCCACAGGGGATGCATTCCAGGCCAGTCTTGTCAGCGCAATGCGTTCAGCGTGGCATTGTGCGGAATACACCGCTCATAGTTGCAGCTCGCATACTCGCGCGGCAGCTGACGCAACTGCTCGACCCGCCAGGCAGCGGTGCCGTACAGCGCCAGCGTCGCGGCGCAGGTGATGAAAATGGCGGCGTATCTTTTTGTTTTGATGTTCATGGCGTGCGACCTCTGAACGTCTACCTTGCGGTATTACTTTGAGCATAGGTCAGGCAGGCGCAGCTGCAAGCTTTAAGCGGCAAGCGGCAAGCTGTCACGACGCGGTCAGCTTGGCGCTTGTGGCTTGAGGCTCGCAGCTTCATCCCACGCGGGATTTTCGGGAAAGCGCCGAACCAGAAAGTCGAGCATGCTGCGCAGTGCCGCCGGCATGTGTTTGCGTGAGGCGTACACCGCGTAGATATTCATCTGGCGCGGTTCTGCGTGTGGCAGCAAACGCAGCAGTTCGCCGTTGTGAATATGCACGCCAGCCTGGTAGGTCGGCAGCATCGCCACGCCCGCGCCGGCCAGAGTTGCGCGCAGGAGGGTGCTGGCCTCGTTGGCGCTGATATTGCCCTGCACCGGTACCGAAACCGGTTCGCCATCCTCTTCGAAATGCCAAAGGCTCTTGCCGAAATAGGAATGGGTCAGGCAGTTATGTTGGCTCAAATCCTCAACCGTCTGCGGCGCCGGATGCTCAAGCAGATAAGCCGACGCTGCGCAGACCACCGAGCGGCACACGGTCAGGCGTCGGGCGATCAGATTCGGATCAAGATCATTGCTGGTGCGAATCGCCAGATCGATGCGTTCATCGACCAGATTCACCGTGCGGTCGAGCATCTGCAGATCGATACTCACGCCTGGGTAAAGCTTGACGTATGCCGCGACCGCATCGGCCAGTTGCGCCTGCCCGAACGAGGTGCTGACACTGATCCGCAGCAGTCCGCGCGGCGCGTCATGGGGTTCGCTGACGGCGGCCTGCATGTCCTGCGACAGCTCGATCATTTGCCGACAACGCGGGAGGATTTCACTGCCGGCGGCGGTCAGGCTCAGTTTGCGCGTGGTGCGGTGCATCAGCCGCGCGCCGACCCAGTCTTCCAGCTCCGCCAGATAGCGCGACACCACCGGCCGCGACAGGTCGAGGTGATCGGCCGCCGCCGACTGACTGCCCAAATCGACCACCGTGACAAATACCCGCATTGCTTGAAGCCGATCCATGATTTGCCCGCTTTCAGAAACAAACTATGTCCAAGCATCGCATTTTTTGTACTGAGTCTGGCAACTAAGCTCTGTTGCATCGCCAGACTGGCATTCGAAACTCGGAGCAACAAATGATCGGCTTCACCCCTTTCAAACGCGTTCTGCTCGCCGCAACATTTTTCGGCTTTGCCGCCCACGCATCCGCTGCCGAGCTGAGCCTCGATGTCTACAATCCGGGCACTCAGGCGATTTTCCCGGTCAGCTCGGTGCTGGTCAGCGGTGAGAAAGAAGCGATTCTGGTCGACGCGCAATTCGGCAAATCCCAGGCCGAGCAGGTGGTGGAGAAGATCCGCGCCAGCGGCAAGCAGTTGACCACCATCTACATCAGCCACGGTGACCCGGATTACTACTTCGGCCTCGACACCCTGACCCAAGCATTCCCGCAGGCGAAAGTGCTGGCTTCGCAGCCGACCGTCGATCACATCAAGCACACCGTCGACGGCAAACTGGCCTACTGGGGGCCGAAAATGGGCGCCGACGTTCCGGCGAAAACCATTGTCCCTGAAGTGCTCAAGGGCGACAGCCTGACCCTCGAAGGCAAGCAGTTGCAGGTGATCGGCCTCGATGGCAAGCAGCCGGATCGCAGCTTCGTATGGATCCCGTCGCTCAAAGCAGTGGTCGGTGGCGTAGTGGTGGCCGAGAACATTCATGTGTGGATGGCCGACACCCAGACCGCGCAATCCCACGCCGATTGGCTGCACACTCTGCACACCATCGAAAGCCTGAAACCGCAAACCGTGGTGCCCGGCCATTACCTGGGCGACAGCAGCCGCTCGCTGGCCAGCGTGAAATTCACCGCTGATTACATCAAGGCCTTCGATGCCGAAACCGCCAAGGCCAAAGACTCCGCTGCACTGATCGCGGCGATGAAAAAGCGCTACCCGCAACTCGGCGAAGAAAGTTCGCTGGAGCTCAGCGCAAAAGTCGCCAAGGGCGAGATGCAGTGGTAAGCCGAACCTGAACACGCAGCATTTTCAAGCCAACTGGAGAATGTCATGAGCAAGATCGCAATCATTGGTGCCACTGGCCGTGCCGGTAGCCAACTGCTGGAAGAAGCCCTGCGTCGCGGCCACAGCGTCACCGCCATCGCCCGCGATACCTCAAAGGTCGGTGATCGCGCCGGTGTCGTCAGCAAGAGCCTCGACGTGCTGGATTCGGCGGCGCTGCAAGCGGCGGTGGCCGGTCACGACGTGGTGATCAGCGCAGCGCATTTCGCCACCGTCCCGGCCTCGGCGATTGTCGGACCGGTGAAGCAGGCGGGCGTGAAGCGCTTGCTGGTGGTCGGCGGCGCCGGTTCGCTGTTGCTGCCGGACGATACGCGGGTGATCGACAGCGCCGGTTTCCCTGCTGAATACAAAGCCGAGGCGAGCGCAGGGGCGGCGTTTCTGGAAGCGTTGCGTCAGGAGCAGGAACTGGACTGGACTTTCCTGTCGCCGTCGGCAGAGTTTGTCGAGGGTCAGCGCAGCGGCACATTCCGGGTGGGCAAGGATCATCTGTTGGTCAGCGCCGAAGGGCGTAGCTGGATCACCTTTGCCGATTACGCGATTGCGCTGATCGACGAAGTGGAAACGCCGAAGCATTTGCGGCAGCGTTATACCGTCGGTTACTAAGGCCGGGCAAAGTTTCAATGTGGGAGCGAGCCTGCTCGCGAAGGCGGCATATCAGTCAACATTCATGCTCAATGAACGACCGCATTCGCGAGCAGGCTCGCTCCCACAGGTGAGTGCAGATTTTCAGCGAGACCAGGCCTGTTCGACCAACCAGTCCATCAATTGCTGAAGAGGCGCACAAGGTTCCGCGTCCTGCGGCACCACCACGTAATACGCCAACCCCGTCTTCACCTTCAACGCAAACGGCATCACCAGCCGTCCTGCGTCCAGATCATCGCCAATCAGCGACCAGTCCCCAATTGCCACGCCCGTGCCATGGGAGGCCATCGACATCGCCTGATCCAGCGTTTCGAAATGCTGGCCGCTGCTCAGATTGGCCAGTTGCAAACCCGCCGCATCGAGCCACACCGACCAGTCCTGGATGTCGTGGGTCGGGTGCAATAACAGATGATTCTGCAAGTCCCTGGGTGAATTGAGCGCCGGGGAGCCTTTGAGCAATTGCGGCGAGCAGACCGGTGTCAGTTGCTCGTCGAACAGATGCAGCGCGCCTGGCGAATGGTCCGGCGGCGGGCCGTAGATCACCGCGGCATCGAATGGCTCGCGCTGAAAATCCACGCCGTGTTGCAGCGAGGCCGTCAACTTCACCGGCACGTCCGGGCGTTCCTTCTGCCATTGCAGCAGACGCGGCAGCAGCCAGCGCATCACGCAGCTCGGGGCCTTGAGTTGCAAGGTTTGCCGCGTCCGGCCGATCTGCTCGGTCGCCTCGCTGATCAGCCCGAAGACCTTCTCCACCTGCGGTAGCCATTCGCCTCCTTCGGCCGTCAGCGCCAGCCCTCGTGCCAAACGAATGAACAACGGATAGCCAAGCTGTTCTTCCAGCCCGGCGATCTGCCGGCTCACCGCGCCCTGAGTGATGTGCAACTGCTCGGCGGCGCGAGTGAAATTGCAGCATTGCGCGGTGATCCAGAACGTATGCAGAGCGGGCAGGGGAGGCAGGCGTTTCATGGCGATCCGAGGTATGACGTGAGGACATGGCTAGTATGACTATTAATCGATTGTTGCCGCTAGGTGTGCGCCGTTCCAATGGCCCCATGTGCAGACCTTGTGGGAGCGGGCTTGCTCGCGAATGCGGTGGGTCAGTTATCTCGTCGCTGTTTGACACACCGCTTTCGCGAGCAAGCCCGCTCCCACAGGGGATCTGCGTTTCACCGAACGAAAAGGGCAATCAACATGGCAACGTGCGGCGAAGTATTGGTCAAGCTGTTGGAGAATTACGCGGTCGAGCAGGTGTTCGGCATTCCCGGTGTGCACACCGTTGAGCTGTACCGAGGCCTCGCGCGTTCAAGCATCAACCACGTCACGCCTCGTCATGAACAGGGCGCCGGGTTCATGGCTGACGGCTACGCGCGCACCAGCGGCAAACCCGGTGTGTGTTTCATCATCACCGGCCCGGGCATGACCAATATCACCACGGCCATGGGCCAGGCTTACGCCGATTCGATTCCGATGCTGGTGATTTCCAGCGTGCAGTCGCGCAGTCAGTTGGGCGGTGGGCGCGGCAAGTTGCATGAACTGCCGAACCAGAGCGCACTGGTCGGCGGCGTCGCAGCGTTCTCGCACACGCTGATGTCCGCTGCCGAACTGCCGGTGGTGCTTGCTCGCGCTTTCGCGCTGTTCCAGGCCGGGCGACCGCGTCCGGTGCACATCGAAATTCCGTTGGACGTGCTGGTGGAAGAGGCCGATGAGTTGCTCGCCAGCCTGCCGGTGAATATCGATCGCGCCGGCGCCGCACCGGCTGCCGTGGCCCGCATGAGCGAACTGCTCGCCACGGCGCAACGTCCACTGATTCTCGCCGGCGGCGGTGCTATCGACGCAGCGCCCCAGCTGACCCCACTCGCCGAACTGCTCGACGCTCCAGTGGCGCTGACCATCAATGCCAAAGGCATGCTGCCGACCAGTCATCCGTTGTTGATCGGTTCGACGCAGAGCCTGGTTGCCACCCGCGCACTGGTCGCTGAAGCCGACGTGGTGCTGGCGATCGGCACCGAGCTGGCCGAGACCGATTACGACGTGACCTTCGCCGGCGGCTTCGAGATTCCCGGCAAGCTGCTGCGCATCGACATCGATGCCGATCAGACCGTGCGCAACTACCCGCCGCACATCGCACTGGTCGCTGATTCGCGCAACGCCGCGCAAGCATTGCTCAGCGCCTTGTCGCACCAACCGCTGGCCGAGCGCCGCAATGATTGGGGCCAGGTCCGCGCCGCGCGTCTGCGTAATGAATTGGCGGCGAGCTGGGATGCACCAACGCTGGCGCAGACGCGTTTGCTCGAAACCGTGCTGCACGAATTGCCCGAAGCGGTGTTCGTCGGCGATTCCACGCAACCGGTGTACACCGGCAACCTCACGTTCAACCCCGAGCGTCCGCGTCGCTGGTTCAACGCATCCACCGGTTACGGCACCCTCGGCTATGCGTTGCCGGCGGCGATTGGTGCGTGGCTCGGCGGCCAACTCGATAACGGCGCGCGACCGCCAGTGGTGTGCCTGATCGGCGACGGCGGCTTGCAATTCACCCTGCCGGAACTGGCCAGCGCCGTTGAAGCACGGGTGCCGGTGATCGTGCTGCTGTGGAATAACCAGGGTTACGAGGAGATCAAAAAGTACATGGTCAACCGCGCCATCGAACCGGTCGGCGTGGACATCTACACCCCGGACTTCGTCGCCGTGGCCAAGGGCCTCGGCTGCGCCGCGCAAGCCATCAGCAGCATCGACGAATTGTGCGCAGCGTTGCGTAAGACGACGGACCGGCAAGGCCCGACACTGATTGAAATCGACCAGAACCAGTGGATGCAGGCGGTGGCCCAATGATCAGTTTTCCAACCACACTCGACGGGCTCTACATCAACGGTCAGTGGTCGGCGGGGGGCGAACATCTACGGGTGATCAACCCCGCTACCGAAGCGCTGCTGACCACCGTCAACGGCGGTGACGAACACGCCGTCGATCAAGCGATCAGCGCGGCGACCGAGGCGTTCAAACACTGGTCGAAAACCACCGGCGCCGAGCGCGCTGTGATCCTGCGCAACATCGCAAACGGCGTGCGCAACGGTCGCGATCACTTGATGAACCTGCAGTCGAGCAACAATGGCAAACCGCAGTTCGAAGCGGCCATCGATGTCGATGACGTGATCGCTACTTTCGACTATTACGCCGAGCTCGCCGAAGGCCTCGACGTCGGTCAGGACAGTAATGTGCCGCTGCCCAGCGAAGATTTCAGCGCACGCTTGCGACGTGAGCCATGCGGCGTGGTCGGGCTGATCGTGCCGTGGAATTTCCCCATGGTCACCACCGCGTGGAAACTGGCGCCAGCGCTGGCCGCCGGTTGCTGCGTGGTGCTGAAACCTTCTGAGGTGACACCGCTGCCGGAGCTGGAACTGGCGGCGATCATCGCTGAATCCGGTTTGCCCGACGGCGTGTTCAATCTGGTCTGCGGCACCGGTCTGGCGGTGGGCGCGCCGTTGTCGGCCGATCCGCGCATCGCCAAGATCTCCTTTACTGGCAGCAATGCGGTTGGCGTGCAGGTGATGCAACGCGCTGCCGAAACCGTGAAGGGTGTGAGCATGGAGCTGGGTGGCAAATCGTCTTTGCTGGTGCTGGCGGATGCCGATCTGCAACTGGCGGTGGAACTGGCCTGTGGCGGCGCGTTCTTCAACGCCGGGCAGATGTGCTCGGCCACCAGTCGCGTGCTCGTCGCTGAGGAATTGATGGATGAGTTTCTCCAGCGTCTGCAAACACGCGCAGAGGCGATCCGAGTCGCTGATCCGTTTGATGCGGATGTGGAGATGGGCGCGCTGGTCAATCAGGCACAGTACCAGCGGGTGCTTGGGCATATCGATCGCGGCCTGAGTGCGGGGGCGCGTTTGCTCTGTGGCGGCAATCGTCCGGCGCATTTGCCGCGCGGTTATTTTCTGCAACCGACGGTGTTCACCGACGTACCGCTGGACAGCGCGTTATGGCGTGAAGAGATTTTCGGCCCGGTGGTGTGTGTGCGCGGTTTCGCCAGTGAGAGCGAGGCGATTGCGCTGGCCAACGACACGCAGTTCGGCCTGGTCGAGAGTGTGGTGACACGCGATGCTGCAACGGCGGATCGCGTGGCCAATGCGTTGCAGGCGGGGCTGGTGTGGATCAATGCTCCGCAGGTGATTTTCCCGCAGGCGGCGTGGGGTGGTTACAAGCAGAGCAGTGTCGGTCGTGAGCTGGGGCCTTGGGGGTTGGCGGCGTTTCAGGAGATCAAGCATGTGATCCGCGCGGTCTGATCATAGATATGTAGCGCCTGGACTGACCCCTTCGCGAGCAGGCTCGCTCCCACATTGGAATGCATTTCCCTGTGGGAGCGAGCCTGCTCGCGAAAGCGCCATAAGCCCCACTTCAGATTCCGGATCAGACAGAAAGCCGCAACCGCGCCAGATCCCGCAACGGCGGTGCGCCAAACAGGCGGCTGTACTCACGGCTGAATTGCGACGGACTTTCATACCCCACGCGATACCCCGCCGCCGAGGCTTCCAGCCCTTCGGTCAGCATCAGGCGCCGCGCTTCCTGCAGGCGCAGTTGCTTCTGGTACTGCAACGGACTCATCGCGGTCATCGCCTTGAAACGATGATGCAGCGTCGACACGCTAAGGTTCACCTCCCGGGCCAGATCATCGATGCGCAGCGGCTGTTCGAAATTGCCGTTGAGCCATTTGATCGCCTGGCTGATGCGATGGCTCTGGCTGTTGGCAATCGCAATCTCATACAAACGATGACCCTGCGGGCTGCGCAGCAAGCGGTAGAGAATCTCCCGGCGAATCAGCGGCGCAAGCATGGCGATGTCTTTCGGCGCGTCGAGCAGCCGCGCCAGACGCAGCACCGCGTCAAGCATGGCGCTGTCGATTTTTTCCACGTACAGCCCACGTCCGGTCGGCCGTGTCGGTACGCCCATCGGGCCGGCATCGGCGATCAGCGCGGTGATTTCGGTCGGATCAATGTCGAGGCGCACGGCGAGGATCGGTTCCTCTGGCGAGACGTTGACCACGCGCCCGCTGAGCGGCATCGAAACCGACACCACCAGATAATTCAGCGGGTCGTAATTGAAGAACTCGTCGGCCAGGCGCACCTCTTTTCGCCCCTGCGCCATGATGCACAGTGCCGGCTGCGCGAGCACCGGGGCAAAGTCATGGGACTGGGTGTGGCGCGACATCACCAGCGAACCGATGGCGGTCTGGTAGCTGCCATCGTCGCTGGTGTTGCGGCGGATGATCGCCGCCAGCTCCGCACGCTGCTTTTCCATGTCGGCGCTGGGTTCGGCTTGAAAACGATCAAATGACGTCATGCACGGCATCCTCGGCAAGTGAGGGGGGAATGCAGCAGAGCATATGTTTGTGCAAGCAGCGGCGGTAGACACATTCTGCCAAATGCTTGCCTGATTCTGCACCGCGCCGTTCCCGAACGTCGCCGAGATGCCCGACCGTAGGAGCTGCCGAAGGCTGCGATCTTTTGATTTTTGTTTTTCAGATCAAAAGATCGCAGCCTTCGGCGGCTTCTACAGGGCAGCGGTGGCGGCTGGGGTTTTGGCAAGTCTCGCAGGATTGTGCAACGCGAAGGCAGGAATCGACTAACGGCGCGGCGGCCCCGGCCCTTAATCTTTGCTCCAGTCGCAGCCCGTCCCCCGGCTGCCACGCGATTTCATGGAGGGTTGATCATGTCCAAGCAGATGCCTGTCAGTCATATGGCCTTCGTTCGCGCCCAGGCCGGGCGTTCAGCGGAACTCGGCGTGCGCCTGAGCGCATTGATCGAAGTCTCGCGCGCGGCGCCCGGTTGCCTGAGTTTCTCGTTGCAACAATCGCAGTGCGACGCCGACCTGTGGCTGGTCAGCGGCTACTGGAGCAGTCAGCAAATGATGACCGCGTATTTCAACAGTCCGTCGATGGAAGTCTTCGCCGAGCTGGTCCAGGACCTGGTGGTCAACAGCCTCGACTTCCACACCTTCAAGGACGTTTCCGCCGCGCAGGCCCTCGGTCAATGTTCGGCGCCGATACACAAACTCGCCGGTTGAGGGTTTAATGTCCGGCTTATTTGATTGAGCCAGGATCCGCGACATGGCACGTAAAGAGTTTGAACGCTTCGAAGCAGTCTCCGCAGTCGTCCCCGTTGAGCTGGGCGGTAACAAGGGTTATTACGCGGCCATCGCGGTCAAGGCCCTGGTCGATGGCGGCGCACCACGCTTTCACAAATTGCTCGATGAGCAGGTGTTTCCCGGCGCCATCGCTGCCGATGAAGCGGCAATCAATGAGCTGGACAAGCTCAAGGGCGTCACTGATGACGCCGAGCTGATCTGGTAATTATTTCTGCGCCCCGGGGCGCCACATCTTGAACAGAGCCTCAGGCCCCAGCTGGAAATAATCCGCCGGACCGCCGCCGCGCAGAATCGGTTGTGCGGCGGCGGTGTCGTAGATGCCATCCTTGAGCAGCCATTTGGCGATGTGCACCGCAACCACCTCACCGAGGATCAGCCAGCTCGGTACGGTTTCGCCATCGGCGCGTTGCAGCTGGATGATCTGCGTGACTTTGCACTCGAAGGACACCGGGCTTTCGGCGACCCGAGGTACAGAAATCACCTTTGATGCCACGGTGGTCAGCCCCGCCAGTTCAAACTCGTTGACCTCAGGCGCGACCATCGCGCAGCTCTGGTTCATCTGCTCGGCCAACGGGCGTGTGGCGAGGTTCCAGACGAATTCGCCGGTCTGTTCGATGTTGTTCAGACTGTCTTTGCGCCCGACGCTGGAAAAACCAATGATCGGCGGCACGTAGTTGAAGGCGTTGAAGAAACTGTACGGCGCGAGATTGAGTCGGCCTTCGGCATCCTGCGAGGAAATCCAGCCGATGGGCCGCGGGCCGACGATGGCGTTGAACGGATCGTGAGGCAGGCCATGGCCGTTGGCGGGTTCGTAGAAGTGGATGTCATCGGACATGGGGGCGGATTCCTAGGCTGTATTCGGATGCAGCCATAGTGCAAGGACCCAGCGCATATTTCCAGCCAGACGCGAGACCCCGTAGGGTTCGTGGCAGGACACAGATTTTGTGGCCTGCCAGCGAAGTAGCCCTATCAGTCAGTCACGATCCGCGAATGCTTCTGGGTGTCTTTCATGGTGATGTACACCAGCAGCGACACGGCAATGCACGCAGTGACGTACCAGTAGTAACCCGTTTCCATGCCGATGCTCTTGAACCACAGCGCGATGTATTCGGCGGTGCCGCCGAAGATCGACACGGTCAGTGCGTACGGCAGGCCGACGCCCAGGGCGCGGATTTCGGTCGGGAACAGTTCGGCTTTGACCACCGCGTTGATCGAGGTGTAGCCGCTGACAATGATCAGCGCCGCCATGATCAGGAAGAACGCGCCCCACCAGGTCTGGATGGTATGCAGGGTCATCAGGATCGGCACGGTGAAGATCGTACCGAGCACGCCAAACGCGATCAGGATCGGGCGCCGGCCGATCTTGTCCGACAGGCCACCGATGATCGGTTGCAGGCACATGAACAGGAACAGCGTGGCGGCGGAAATGGTGGTCGAGTCGGAGATGCTCATGCCGACCGTGTTCACCAGGTATTTCTGCATGTAGGTGGTGTACGTGTAGAACGCCAGGGTGCCGCCCATGGTCAGGCCGACCACGGTCAACAGCTCTTTCGGATGGCGCATCAAGGTGCGCATCGCGCTTTCCTTGGACTTCTCTTTCTTGGTGAACGACTCGGTTTCTTCCATGCCGCGACGCAGATACAGCGCCACCACTGCACACAGCGCGCCGATGGCGAACGGGATACGCCAGCCCCACGCGTACAGCTGTTCGGTGGTCAGCATGTTTTGCAGCACGATCAATACGCCGAGGGCGATGAGCTGGCCGGAGATCAGCGTCACGTACTGGAAGCTGGAGAAGAAGCCGCGACGCTCCTTGGTCGCCATCTCCGACAGATAAGTCGCCGAGGTGCCGTATTCGCCGCCAACCGACAGGCCTTGCAGCAGGCGGGCGAACACCAGCAGGATCGGCGCGCCGATGCCGATGGTTTCATAGTTCGGGCTCAGGGCGATCAGCAGCGAGCCGAAGCACATCAGGTACACCGAGGCCATCAGCGCTTTCTTGCGCCCGACCTTGTCGGCGTACATGCCCATCAGCCAGCCACCGATCGGGCGCATCAGGAAGCCCACGGCGAAGATCGCTGCGGTGTTCATCAGTTGCGCAGTGGTGGAACCGGCGGGGAAGAAGGTCTTGGCGAAGTACAGGGAGAAGGCAGCGTAGACATACCAGTCGTACCACTCGACCATGTTGCCGACAGAGCCGCTGAAGATCGATTTGATCCGGCTGGCGGTGGTTCTCGGTTTGGCCGGCACGGCAGCCGACCCAAGGGGCAGGGCGTTGGAGTTATCCATTGAAGGATCCTTCGTTTAATTGTTTTTGTGGAGCGCGTCGGAACGCAGCCTGCCAGGGCTATAGCAGGAGGTGTGCCAAGGGGCGGAGCGCCGGACTAGAGGGGGTGGCGGGGAGGAGTGAGCGGTTTTGTGCCGACTGATTGGGCTGCGTGAGCGGATTTCCGCTTATCGCGTGAAGATCAAAAGCCCCTCACCCTAGCCCTCTCTCAGAGGGAGAGGTGACTGACCGAGGTGTTCTTGTGGGTGTGATCGTTCCCACGCTCTGCGTGGGAATGCCTCAACGGACGCTCCGCGTTCGGCTTCGCAGGGGACGCAGAGCGTCCCGGGCTGCATTCCCACGCGGAGCGTGGGAATGATCAATCTCTGCATCACTCCGCCAGAAACATCTCCCGACTCAACCCATGCCGCTGCATCTTTTCATTGAACGTGCGGCGCGGCAGTTGCAGTTCTTCGAGCACGGCTTTGACATCACCTTTGTGCCGGGTCAGCGCCGCGCGCAGGCATTGTGCTTCGAAGGCTTCCTGCTGCGCCGCCAGCGACTGGCCCGGATCAATCGCCGCCACCGGCTCATCCAGGCCCAACACCTGACGTTCGGCGACGTTGGCCAGTTCGCGCACATTGCCCGGCCAGTCATGGCTGAGCAGATGGCTTAGTTGCGCGCCTGTCAGCGGTGGAAACGTTCGGCCCAAACGTTGCGCGGCGTTCTGGGCAAAGGTTTCGAACAGCAATGGAATGTCTTCCCGGCGATCGCGCAGCGGCGGCAGGCGCAGTTCGGCGACGTTCAGGCGATACGCCAGGTCTTCACGAAAGCGCCCGGCGCGGGCTTCGTCGAGCAGGTCCGGTTTGGTCGCCGCGACAATGCGCAAATCGACGCGAATGCTCTGGTTCGAACCCAGCCGTTCAAGCTTTTGCTCCTGCAAGACCCGCAGCAGTTTCACTTGCTGCGCCAGCGGCATGCTTTCAATCTCGTCGAGAAACAGCGTGCCGCCATCGGCGTATTCCAGCTTGCCGATGCGCTTGCCGGAAGCGCCGGTAAACGCACCGCTCTCATGGCCGAACAGCTCGGCCTCGAACAGTTGCTCCGGAATCGCCGCGCAGTTCAGCGCCACGAACGGTTTGCCGGCGCGCGGGCCGAAATCATGCAGGCAACGCGCGACCAGTTCCTTGCCGCTGCCGGTTTCGCCACGAATCAGCACGTTGACCGGCAACGTCGCCAGATCCAGCACCTGCCGACGCAACGTCTGCAAGCCCCGAGATACGCCCAGCAACGTCGCATCGAGCTTCGCGCGGTTGTCGGCCAGTTCGTGCAGGGCGCGGTTTTCCAGGACCAGGCGGCGTTTGTCCAGCGCCCGGCGCAGGCTGCCGAGCAGGGTTTCCGGGCTGAACGGTTTTTCCAGAAAGTCGTAGGCGCCGTCGCGCATGGCTTCGACCGCCATCGGCACGTCGCCATGGCCGGTGAGCAGAATCACCGGCAGATCGGCGTCGCGCTTTTGCACTTCGGCGAGCAGTTGCAAGCCGTCCATGCCGGGCATGCGCACGTCGCTGAGGATCACCCCGGCAAAATGTTCCGGGAGCGCGGCGAGGCATTCTTCGGCGCGGCTGAACAGCTGCACTTCGAACCCCGACAGGCTCAGCCACTGTTCGACGGCGTCGCGAATGCTGCTTTCGTCGTCGACCACCATTACCGAATTGAGCATCAGATGTGTGCCTCCAGATCGATTGGCAGGGTCAGGCTGAACACCGCGCCGTGGTCGCCATTCTCGGCGCTCAGGCGGCCGCCGGATTCATGCACGATGGCGAAGGATACTGCCAGCCCCAGGCCCAGACCATCGCCCACCGGTTTGGTGGTGAAGAACGGATCGAACACCTGACCCAGATGTTCCTCGGCAATGCCGCCGCCGTTGTCGCTGACGCTGAGCCGCCACAATTGCTCGTCCGCCTCGAGACGAATTTCCAGGCGCTTGCAGGCTTTGCCCTGCATCGCGTCCAGCGCATTGCGCAGCAGATTGATCAACACCTGTTCCAGACGAATCGCATCACCGCGCACCCACGCCGGACGCGCCAGATGCAACACAAGGCTGACTTGTTCGTCACGCAGGCGCGCATCGAGCAGTTGCAGCGACTGATCGACCACCGTCGCCAGATCCAGACGTTCGCGCAGGCCGCTCGGGCTTTTGCGGGCGAACGTCTTGAGGTGGCCGGTGAGGGCAGCCATGCGCGTGAGCATGTCGTCTACCGGTTTCAGCGCTTTGTAGGCGTCTTCGACGCGGCCATGTTCGAGCAGCAGGCGCAAGGTTGCCAGTTGCATGCGCTGGGCGGTCAGCGGTTGATTGATTTCGTGGGCCAGTGCGGCGGACATCTGCCCCAGCGCGGCGAGTTTGGCCGACTGCACCAGACCTTCCTGCGCGGTGCGCAAGTCGCGGGTGCGCTCCTCGACCAGACGCTCGAGTTCTTCGCGATTGCGCTGGCGGACCTTGGCCAGCCGCCAGCGCTGATTGAGAAACAGCAACAGGAACACCAGCGCCAGCCACACACCGGCGGCGGCCAGCGCGGCGTTGCGCAAATCTTCGAAGGCGACTTGCGGGCGGCGCAGCAGATGCAGGGTCCAGCCTTCGGTGGTCAGTGGTAGCGACTCCCAAAGATAGTCGGCAGTGCCGTCCGGGCCTTCGACCCGGCGCAAGTCGCTGTTGTCATCGAAGCGCCGTAGCGGCAAATGGGTCAGCGGCACCAGTGATTGCTTGTCGTACTGACGGGTGGTTTTGATTTCGGCCAGATCGCTGGCGCTCAACGGTCGCAAGGCGCGATAACGCCAGCCCGGTTGATTGGCGATGAAGATGATCCCGCGCGCATCACTGACCAGCAGCGTATCGCTGCCCTGGCTCCATTCGCGTTCCAGCTCCGGGAATTCCAGTTTGACCACCATTGCACCGAGGAACTCGTCGTTGTCCCCGAGCACTGCGCTGGAAAGGAAATAACCGGGAATCCCACTGGTCACGCCTACCGCGTAAAAACGCCCGGTGCCTTGGGTGCGGGTCTGGCTGAAGTAAGGACGAAAACCGTAATTGTGCCCGACGTAACTGCTGGGCAAGCGCCAGTTGCTGGCGGCCACGGCCAGACCGGTGCGATCGAGCAGTTCAAGGGTCGAGGACTGCGCCGCACCGTTGATCTTTTCCAGCTTCAGATTCAATGCCGCTTGCTGCGCAGTATCGACCGGCCCGGTCAGCGCCGAACGCAATTGCGGGTCCAGCGCCAGCACGGCGGGCAGCGCGCGATAGCGATCGATCAGGGTGTGCAATGAGTTGGCGTACAGCCCCAGTTGCTGATTGGCGCGGGCGGCGTCTTCTTCCAGCGCCTGACGTTCGGCATGGCGCATGGCGAGCGTCGCGGCCACGACCGTGCCGGCGATGATCAGCAGGGTGTACAACGACAGACGCAGGGTACGGGAAGTCGGCAACATGCTCGGTGCTGGGTCGGCAGAACGGGCGGGCACGATAGCATGGGCCGAGGTGGCCCGGCGTGCTGTACACGCCGGCCGTGTCTGCTAAACAGCTGTCTCCCGCACCTGACGTCGATGCACAAGGTTCGACCGCGGTTTGGCAACGGGCCTGGTTCTCGGTTCGGCAGCGATCGACTGTTCCAATTGTTGCAAGCGGTCGGTTACGCCGTCGGCTTCGCTGGGCTCTTCAACCAGCTGCTTTGCCGTTTCCAATGCCTGGTCGATCGCCTCGAACGGATCAATACCGCTCCTCACCAGCTTCATGATTTCCCGTTGTTTTTCGCCGGACAGTACGTCCAACTGGTTGTAGAACATGTCCTGAAGACGTTGCGGATAGCTGCTGAGGGTTTCGGTGAAGCGTTTGATACCGTTGAGCAGTGTGCTGGCGTCATCCGCCAGATCGCTCGCTCCATCCATCACCTTCTGCGCAAGGTCTGCTCCGGACTGCACGGCGTCGCTGATCGCTTGGGCGCCATCGTTCAGTTCTTCGGTATGCATGACTTCAGTGAGCTTCAGACCCTTTTTGAAAAAGTAATACCGCATGACCGGAATGGCGATGGCGCCTATCACGCCGCCCACGAGGCCCCCTATAAAACCGCCACCCAGAGCACCGGCCGCCGCGCCAGCCGGCAAGCCGAGCAAACCACCGATAACGCCACCCACTGGCGTGCCGACCGCTGCGCCAAATCTGCCGCCTTTGTAAATCGATCTCAGCCCATAGCGGGAAAAAATGAATTTTCGAAATGTCAGGTTTTCACGCGCATCGTCGATCGCTGCGCCTTCAGGGATGAGTGCGTCGAACTTGGTGGCGAACTCATGCAGTTGACTGATCGAATCGCTGACGTTTTTCGTCATGCCTACCAGTCCGCGCAGGCTGTTTGCCAAAGATTTCATGTAGCCTGACGTGTCGACGTAGAGCAGCGGATTGTTCGACACCATCGCATAGAGATTCAACCCATCCACATCCCCGGCCGGATCGGCGCTGACCCAGCGCTGTAACCACGGCGCGTAATAACGTGCGCCGTAATAATACAGACCGCTGGCATCCATCTCCTTGCCGGAGTAACGGATGAAGCGATACACGGTTTCCGATTCCGGCTTCATCCATGCGGTTTCGCCGAACGGGTAATAGCCTTCTGCGCTGGTGACGTCAGCCTTTTCATCCAGCTCCATCACGCAAGAGCCGAGATGGTCCTGGAGGGTGTAGCGCAGTTGGTTGTTGGCGACAGGTGGAGTCGTTACCCAATGCAGACAGCGCGCGTTGCCGAGGCTGATGACATGCAGTTCTTCGCCGTTGTCTCTGGTGCGGATTTCCAGGCCGGGCAGATAACGCACCTGATGGAAGTGATTGGCACCGGGAGCGAAGGTTTCGTGACGCTTGAACACCCGCACGCCTTGGCTGTATCGGTAGTGTTCAGCGTCGTTGGCGCTGTCTTTGCGCAGGACCAGATCGATATGTTCAAGCTCGTCGCGGCCGTTCCAGTGCAATGACGGACCGTGGTGCAGCCTGCGTTGATTGCCGTGCGGGTCGAACCAGGCGCCGAAGTCCGGCGGCTCGTCGCCTGTTTCCCAGCGCACGCCGCGGTTGCTTTTGTCGTCGATGCACAGCGTTCGGGTACGACTATTGCCGTCGCGCTGATGACGCAACTCGGTCAGGTTGCCGCCATCGTCATAGGTATACGTCTGGGTGTAGTTGAGGCGGTTTCGTTCGTCAGGCGGTTGCGGCAGGCCGGGGATGTCTGGGGGCAGGGCATCGTCATGGCCGGTGGCGCGGATCAACCGGTACAAGGAGTCGTAGCTGAATTCACGGTGCCCGTCGACCCGCTGATTGGCGAACCAGACGGGCTCGAAGGCGTGGTCTTCGATCCGGGTGATATTGCCGACGCGGTCGTAGAAATATTCCAGATCCTGCAACCTCGGCTGATCGGGTTTCTGACTTGTCCGTGTGCGCAGGCGACCATCTGCCGGGTCATACGTCCACTGGCTGAGCACTTCGTTACCGTCCAGCTGCGAGATGATCTGATCGTTGGCGTTGTACTGCACGTCCAGCAACACCTGCGTGACTTTCGTCTTGACCTCCAGCTCCACTTGTTTGAGCTGCCCGGCAAGTCCGTAACGAGATGCTCTGCGGTGTCCGCCGGCATCGATCTGTTCCAGCACAGCGCCGAGTGGGCTGAACACCTGATGGCTGGTGAACGCTGCGTCATCATGAAAGGTCCGCTTTTCCACCAGCAGTTGCCCGGTGAGAGCATAACTGGTGATGTCCAGCGAACCTGAAGAATCTGTCTGTCGGATCAACTGCCCGCGCAGGTTGGAGTCTGGTTTAGCCGAGCCAGGGGCATAGGTGAAAGTATCGAGCTGACTATCGCCGTTTGCGGTGAGCTCTAGCTGCACCACGCGCAGTTGCTCGTCAAAGGTCGATTGCCAGCAGTGGCCGCGCTCGTCCCAGCGCTGCCGAGGCTCCCCGGCCAGTCCCGGCAGTACCAGGCGCCAGCCACTGTCGACACTGTCGATTTTCAACGGATCGCCGTTAAGCGAGTAGAGGGTGGTGAGATTGGGTTCAGATAAGCGCGGATCCCGTTTCGCGACCAGGCGTGCGGCAGCGTCATGAGTCTGGCAGGTGATCAGGCGTTCAACCTTTCCACTCGTCGTTGCACGCAGATAGTCAACCTGCCTGACAATCAATGTCCGAGGATCTCTGACCTGCACACTGGGGGTATGGAAATGCGTTGATCTGTTCATGGCCAATGTGCTCAGGATTTATCCAGCCGCAGAGCGAAGATAAACGTGCCAGAAAGTATGCAAACTTTTTTATGCCGCCTTTTGGCCGGTATATTGGCGATATCTGCCAAGCAGCTCGATACCGCGCCTTGCTTCAGCCATCCGTACGGCGATCTCCTTCTCGATCCGATTGCGACTGATTGCGTTGGAGTCCTGGGTTCCGACGCTACCTTTTGCAAGATCCAGGACAAAACCGAATGAGCCCGCTACACCTTGGTCATAAAATTCGTTGACGCCGATTTCGCTGAAAGCTGCATTGATGTCGCTCTGGTCCTGTTCAAGCATGTCGGTAATTGAAACCAGCGCTGTTTCGAGGTTATCAATTTCGATATCTCTCAAACCGGCCAGCGCTGTCGCTGTGTCCAGCCCTGAGTGAACAATGGCCATCATGTCGCTTGCAGCAGGTATCCCTGCAATTTGGCTGAGCGTTTTCTCAGTGGCTGTTTCGATCAGTTTGTTTTGTCCCGCGGAAGTCCTCGGATCATATGATCCGAGTGTTTTTTTCAAATATTTCAGGGGGGTAAAAAAGCCTGTTGTGGCGTTGCTGTGAATGCTGTTCGGGTTCAGTTTTCCGACAGCGGGCAGTACAGGAGTAGAAGCGGTGGTAAGTTCGCCAAATTTGTCCATTGCCGCGCCAGCGACTTTTGAGGCGATAATCCCACCGATTATTGTCCCGCCTATGGGCAGTATTGCCGTCCCGATTGCACCGCCTGCTTTTCCTGCCGCCGTGGTGGCAGCACCTTTACTGATGTTGAAGGTTGTGTTTATGGCCATCCGTTTGGAAATGTCGGCAGCGCTGAACATTCCGTTCAGTTGACGATTGAGCATTTGTAACTCCTTGCCCAAGTTGTCCAGGACTTTCGTGTAGGTCACGATGTCCTCCCTGACATCTTGCGGTAGGTCTTTTTTATTACCGTCGTTATCGATGAACAGGATCGGATTGTTGCCGACGAAACCATACAGATTGAGTCCATCCACATCCCCCGCCGGATCTGCGCTGACCCAGCGTTGCAGCCACGGCGCGTAATAGCGGGCGCCGTAATAATACAAACCGCTGACATCCATTTCCTTGCCGGAGTAACGAATGAAGCGGTACTCGGTTTCTGATTCCGGCTTCGTCCAGGCGGTTTCGCCGAACGGGTAATAGCCTTCTTCGCTGGTGACTGTCACGTCTTCATCCAGCTCCATCACGCACGAACCCAGATGATCTTGCAGGCTGTAGCGCAGTTGGTCGTTAGTAGTGGGGGGCGTTGTTACCCAATGCAGGCAACGTGCATCGCCCGCGCTGACGATGTGCAGTTCTTCGCCATTGTCTTTGCTGCGAATTTCAAGGCCCGGCAGGTAGCGGACCTGATGGAAATGTCGCCTGTTTTGAGTAAACCACTCGTGACACTTGAAGACCCGCTGACCTTGGCTGTAGCGATAGTACTCGGCGTCGCTATCGCCGTTTTCGTGGGAAAGCAGGTTTACCCTTTGCAACTCGTCCCGGGCATTCCACTGCAACGCCGGCCCATGCTGGAGATTCCGCTGATTGCCGTGAAGGTCAAACAAGGCGTCGAAGTCCGGATCCGCATCACCCGGTTTCCAGCGCGCAGCACGATTGCTGTGGGAATCGACGAACATTTGCCGCGTATAGGTGTTGCCCTCACGTACATGGGTCAACTTGAGCAGGTTACCGCCGTTGTCGTAGCTGTAGGTCTGGCTGTAATTGAGGCGGTTTTTCGGATCGCTCGGAGCCGGCAAGCCAGGAATTTGCGAAGGCGGCGCATCGTCGTAGCCGGTGGCGCGAATCAGGCGGTACAGCGTGTCGTAGCCGAATTCGCGATGGCCGTCGACCCGCTGGTTGGCGAACCACGACGGCGTGAAGGCGTGATCCTCGATGCGGGTGACATTGCCGACACGGTCGTAGAAATATTCCAGGTCCTGCAGGCGGGACTTCTCCGGGGGCTGACTGGTCAGGGTACGCAAGCGTCCATCGGCGCGGTCGTAGGTCCAATGGCTGCGTACCCCGTTGCCGGCCACTTGCTCGATGATCTGGTCACTGGCGTTGTAGTGTGTGTCCAGCAATACCGGTTTGCGCACTTGGCCATCGATACACAGATCCACCCGCCGCAGCTGTCCCGCAAGGCCATAGCAAAATTGTCGGCGATGTCCGCCGGCATCGATCTGCTCCAGCAGGGCGCCCAGCGGGCTGAATACCTGCCGGCTGGTGAATGCTGCGTCGTCATGAAATGTGCGGGTTTCGATCAATGACGGGCCGACGAGGGCATGGCTGGATATTCCCAGCGACCCTGAACTGTCGGTTTGCTCGATCAACTGGCCGCGCAGGTTGTGGCTGGCGCTGACCTCACCACCGGCATAGGTGAAGGTGTCGGTCTGGTCCTCACCGTTTCCAGTGACCTGCAATCTGACCACGCGCATTTGATTGTCGAAGGTCGATTGCCAGTGATGGCCGCGTGCGTCCCAACGCTGTCGTGGTTCACTGGCCAGCCCCGGCAATATCAGGCGCCATCCGCCATCAACGCTGTCGGTGAATAGCGCATCGCCGTTAAGCGTGTAGACGGTGGTGGCGTTGGCAACCGGCAAGCGCGGATCGTGCTGCGCCACCAGACGCCCGGCCACATCGTGCTCCTGAGCGGTCACGATAGCGCTGGCTGCGCCATTTGCGGCCGAGCGCAAATAAGCGACCTGACGGATCGGCAAGCCTCGGCCGTCAATCACCGCCAGGGCCGGCGTGCGCCAATGCAACGAGGCGGTCATGCGCCTGACTCTCTCGAATGCACCACCTCTTCGGCAGTGTCGTTGAAGTCCTCGCTGATGGTGAACCAGGGATGGCAAGTCGTTCTGGCGAAGTCTTCTTTGGCGTTGATCAGTTTGATCAGACGCCCCAGCGCGTCATAAAACAGTTGGTCGAACAGTCCGAGTTTGCGCACTGATTGATTGACGTACCGGTGCGTATTGGCGAAGAACGGCCGGTACTGGCGTATCGGCAAACCCTTGTTGTTGTACTCGACGCGTTCGCTGATGCGCCAGCGCCTTTGCGCCAGTTGCTCGCCCTCCTCGATAAGCAACTCACCGTTTTCGTCTACGGTGTAGGCCAGCCCCGGGTCAACCTCTTGCAGGGTTTGAAGAATACGACCGAAGCCGTCGACGCAGGTTTTGACAATCTGGACCTGCACGTCGGGGTCGTCGGGGTAGCGGTCAGCGCTGAGCATCACGGTGTGCACGGGCTCGCGATAAGCAGCATCGATAGCGTTGAGCAACAGTTGATCGTCGGGTGTCAGGTCTTTGCCTTCGGCCAGGCGCTGCCGTGCGCTGGCGCGTATGTGTCCGCCGGGCAACAGGTCGCCTTGCCTGATCGATCGGGTTTGCAGGGTGGAGGCGGGGATCCGGCCCATCCAGCTGAACAGGTTCTTGTGCAGGGTACTCGCTGCTTTTTGTACGGTTAAATATGGATTCTGGATGGCGTATTCCGCACTGGTGTCCGGTTTTGTCCAGCCGGTCAGCTCATGGAATCCGGCGTCTTTACCGTTTTCCGTACCGTAGAAGCTGGTGACCAACGGCTGACCTGACGGCTCGTAGATGACTTCTTCGATATTTTCATTAGCGTCAATGAGTCGCTTGGGTTTGAGTGCGTGGTAATCGAACTCCGCCACGCGAGTAATACAACCGTCAGGCAGCTCCATGCGAACGACAGTCAGGTAGTGTTGATCGTATTCGGCTTTGGTCACTCCATGGCTTTGCGTTTCGTTGAACTCAAGTATTTTGTAGAACGCCAGAAGGTTGCCATATCGCGCGAAGTTGAACCGCGCCGACCAGAGGTTTTTGTCTGCGCTGGGCATTGCCTCGAACATCGGCTGCATGTCTTTGTAGCCAATGTCCTCCAGGGCTTTAGTGATATCGAACTCCGGCACCATGCTGTAAGCGTCCAGCGCGGTCTTGTCCAGCAGCGCCAGCTCCAAAGAAAATCGCAAGGCTTCGAAACCGGCGACGCCGTCCTCCAGCTCCAGGCCTTCTATATCCACATAGCGCTGGACAGATTGCGACGTCAGGACCCGTTCGTTATTCCACTGTGTTGAATCCTGATGCGCTCGCAGCGTTTCGAAAGACACCTGAGCGGGGTTCAGCCCTGTGGGCAAGGTACCTTTGCGCAATTTCAGCGCATTGCTCCGTTCCTGATAAGGCAGGCCCAATCGCCACTGCTGCGGCCCGGTCAGGTTGATCAGGCGCGCACGGGTTTCACTGATGTAAAACCATTGCTGCGCGTCGTCATGGGCGTCGCACCACCATTGATTCAGGTGGTCCTCGGTGAAGGGTGGCGGACTGTCGGCCGTCAGCCGTCGCGCGTAGCTCACCGAGAGTGCATGGGTCACGGCAGCAAAAGCGTCCCAGCGCAGAGTCACATCGTGGCGGCATAGCGGGTCATTGATAAAACCATCGTACTGATAACTGATGGTTTCCACCTGCAGCGGCAGCAGAACGGCCGCGGCATATTGCCCCTGCGGCTGCACTTCGCGCACCAGATAGCGTGTCTCTTGAACCGAGTACAGTTGGGGTTCGTCGGGTGGCCGGGCATCGGCCTGGTAGGCATAGGTTTCCGTACGGGCCACCGAGCCGACCAGTGCCTGGGCGATGCGATAGCGACTATAGGCATCCTCCGGGGTAATGGGTTCATCGATTTCACCTTTGGGGTGGTAACGACTGAACAGGGTTTCGCCCAATGGGTAAGCGTCCACATCCGCGCTGAAGTAATCGTCGCGTGGGCGATTCATGTCTTGCCCGTTGTGAAACCAGATGCGGGTCTGCGCCGGCTCGCTGAAGCCAGGCTCTGAAGGCCCCGTGGCCCTTTCGCAATCGAGTTGTTGCAAGTAGCCGAAACCGCGAAATTCGCGTTCCCTGCCGTCGTAAAATCCCTCTCGCCATTCAAATAACTGGGTCAACCGGACGTTGGTGATCTCATCGTGCTGCTCCTGCTTTTTCACCACGGCCAGCGGAAACGGCAAATGACACACCGGGGCGCGCCCCAGTGTCAGGAGACGGGCCTTTTCATCCAGCCACTCCTGTGCCGAGCTGCGATAAGTCACGCTGGAGCAACAGCCCATATTGTTATTGCTGCTGGCCAACAGATAAGGTTTGTTCGCAACGAAATCGTAGCGCCAGTGCCTCGGCTTCATATGCGGTACCGTCAGAATCAGGCTGGCGCAACCCAGGCCCTGCAGATCGGCAAAGCTGACCTGGCACAAACGGTCGTAACGCACCCCTTCCGGCCACGGCACGCTGACAGGAATTTGCTCCAGACCGTTGCCGCCACGGTTGAGATAGATCTCGAATGTGTCGGATTTCAGATAGATCAGCGCCGGCGCGCCAGAACCGTCGAGGTCGGCGAGGCGCACTCGCGAAGCGTCGAATTCTTCGTAGGTGAAGGGCAGGGCGCTGATCTTGCGTCCTTTGCCGAATTTGCCGTGGCCGAAATTCGGCCAGCAGCGGACCTCGTCATGGCGGATACGGCACAGTTCCGGCATATCGCTGCCGAGCAGGTTGCCCAGCAACACCAGCTCTGTGGGCGAGTTGCTGAAGACCGGCAAACGGTCGTCATCATATTCATGGGGTATTTCCTGTGCGGCGGCGAAGCCTTTTTCCCGCAGGCTGGCATAGAGGCGCACGCGGTCGGGGCTGATGCTCGCCGCTGACATCAGCCCGTCCCCGCTGAAATCCCCCATGGTCAAAGACAGATCCTGGTGCTCTCTGGGAAACTTGTCGAACGCGCTGAACAGTTCGAATTGCCGCTGCGCATTCAGCGCATGAAACCCGCAGTAACCCAACCGTGCGATGATCAGGTCCAGACGCCCGTCACCGGTCAGGTCGAGCAGTTGCGCCACGGCGCGGTTTCGATTCGCGAGCGGAATTCTGTCCAGCAAGGTCCACGGGCCGTATCCGATCAGCTCGGTACCGGGCGTCGCACGCACCGGTTCTCGGTAATAACAGGCGTTGTCGTAGTGGCAGAGAAAACCCGGCACCCCTTCGCCATACAGATCGACGCATTGGTAGAACCCGCCGTCTTCGATGCCCGGTTGGTTCTGGTTTTCCAGCAGGGGCGCAGGCGTTTTGCTGATTTCGAAGGGGGCGTACTCGAACTCTACCGGCGGTGAATGCTCGACATTGCCTTCAGCATCGAAGGCCTGATAGTGCGCTGCGCTGATCTGGCTGTAAGCCCACTGTGCGATGTTCTGGATCGGCCGGTATTCCAGCAGCAATCGACGTGCGAGCTTCGCTTCTGTCGCCAGACCCTTAGGGAAATGATGAAACATCAGCACCTGCTGGCAAAGCCTGCGTGTGCCCAGTTCAAAACCCTGACCATAGGTTGAAAACCGGTCCTGTCGTACCCGCCACCGGGTTTCTTCATCGTAGGTCGGGATCTGCGTCAGTGAGTCGCTGCGCTCGCCATAATCGAACAACAGTTGAAAATGCCACGCCAAATCCGTCGGCCTGTCGAAGTCCCAGCTGTAAAGGCGGTCGCTCGCCGTGGCATTGCCATGACACACCCGTCGCAGATAACGCTGGGCGTGGTAATCGTGAATCGCGTCCTGTTCGTCCGGCTGATCGTCTGCCTTGTATTCGTAGCAGATGTGTTCGCCATGCGCGTTCATGCTTTCGCACAGCAGCCAGCTGCTGACGCGCAAAGGGTCGGCGGGGTCGGCGCGGCGTGAAGCGGCGGTTTTGCCGTAGACATGCAATGTGCCATCGGCGCCGTGCACCAGCCAGAAGGGCGCTCCGCCGTCGGCCGGATGCCAGCATTCGCGCAGGGAAAAATCACTTTCGATCCGCGCCCGATAAGACACCACCGTATGCGCCGGAATGGGCCGGTCGCGGTAGGTCGTTTCGCTGCGTGACTTCAGGTTGCCATCGTCATCCAGCTCCGGCATCCATACTTCGCCGTCATGGCCGATGATTTCGTCGTGCTCGGTGTAGCGCGGTACGCCCTTGTTGGTACGTCGGCTGATCTGGCTCAGCCCCGCCAGATTCCAGCCAAGGCCAAACGGGCTGTTACCACTCTGGCTGCTGGATGACAGGAGCATGTGCGGGTCATAGCCACGGCCAGCGGTCGGGATCGGCAGTTCAACCCCGGCTGTGCCCGTCGGACCTACCGCGCTCCAGCTCTTGCCGATAGTCGCAATCGACGAGCTTTTGGCGATGGAGGGAGCGGTGATGCTCAGGTCTTGATCGGGCATGTCGGTTCCATTCGCGGGAAGTGGGCGTTCATGGAATGACGCTAGCAAGAATGGCGGAAAAATGAACCTGTCAGATCTGACAGGTGCGCAAGATCATTTTCTGTGCATTGGCGGGTTGGTTATCGCGATCGGTATCAACCAAAAAAAAACGGCCGGGCATCTTTGCAGATGCACCGGCCGTTTCGATGTGGCGAAAAACTTACTGCACTTCAACCGCCAGGCTTTCGCTGATCTTCTGTTGCCAGATCGCCGGGCCGGTGATGTGTACGGATTCGCCTTTGCTGTCCACCGCGACGGTGACCGGCATGTCCTTGACCTCGAATTCGTAGATCGCTTCCATGCCCAGCTCGGCAAATGCGAGCACCTTGGACTTCTTGATCGCTTGCGCAACCAGGTAGGCGGCGCCGCCGACAGCCATCAGGTACACGGCTTTGTTGTCCTTGATCGCTTCGATCGCGGTCGGGCCGCGCTCGGATTTGCCGATCATGCCCAACAGACCGGTCTGCTCGAGGATCTGACGAGTGAATTTGTCCATCCGCGTTGCGGTGGTCGGGCCCGCCGGGCCAACCACTTCGTCACCGACCGGATCAACCGGGCCGACGTAGTAGATGAAGCGACCCTTGAGGTCGACTGGCAGGGTTTCACCCTTGTTGAGCATCTCTACCATGCGCTTGTGCGCAGCGTCGCGACCGGTGAGCATCTTGCCGTTAAGCAATACGGTTTCACCCGGCTTCCAGCTCTGCACGTCTTCCGGGGTCAGGGTGTCGAGGTTGACGCGACGTGCCGACGGGCCGGCTTCCCAGACGATTTCCGGGTAGGCGTCCAGCGGTGGCGCTTCCAGCGAGGCCGGGCCGGAACCGTCGAGCACGAAGTGCGCGTGACGGGTGGCGGCGCAGTTGGGGATCATGCACACCGGCAGGGAAGCGGCGTGGGTCGGGTAATCCATGATCTTCACGTCGAGCACGGTGGTCAGGCCACCGAGGCCCTGGGCGCCGATGCCCAACTGGTTGACCTTCTCGAACAGCTCCAGGCGCATTTCTTCGATGCGGTTCTGCGGGCCACGGGCCTTGAGCTCGTGGATGTCAATGGATTCCATCAACACTTCCTTGGCCATTACCGCAGCTTTCTCGGCGGTGCCGCCGATGCCGATGCCGAGCATGCCCGGTGGGCACCAGCCGGCGCCCATGGTCGGAACGGTCTTCAGCACCCAGTCGACGATGGAGTCGGACGGGTTGAGCATCGCCATTTTCGACTTGTTCTCGGAGCCGCCGCCTTTGGCCGCCACGTCCACTTCCACGGTGTTGCCCGGGACGATGGAGTAGTGGATGACCGCCGGGGTGTTGTCCTTGGTGTTTTTACGTGCGCCTGCCGGGTCGGCGAGGATGGAGGCACGCAGGACGTTTTCCGGCAGGTTGTAGGCGCGACGCACGCCCTCGTTGATCATGTCGTCCAGGCCCATGGTGGCGCCGTCCCAGCGCACGTCCATGCCGACACGGACGAACACGGTGACGATACCGGTGTCCTGGCAGATCGGACGGTGGCCGGTGGCGCACATGCGCGAGTTGATCAGGATCTGCGCCATGGAGTCACGGGCCGCCGGCGATTCTTCGCGCAGGTAGGCTTCGTGCATCGCCTGGATGAAATCCACGGGGTGGTAATAGGAAATGAACTGCAAGGCGTCGGCAACGCTCTGAATCAGGTCATCTTGCTTGATCACGGTCATGAGTCGCGCTCCTCTAAAACACGATGGGGCAGCTACAAGCTTCTAGCTTCGAGCGGCAAGTTAAAGCACTACGCGGACAGCTTGAGCTTGCCGCTTCAGGCTTGCGGCTTGTAGCTGTCTTTTGTGGCGCGACGCTAAAAAGGCGCGGCAGTATACCGCGGCTCGATCGGCCGTACACGCGCCGGCAGTCATTCATTGCGCCAGCTGCAAGCTTCAAGCATTGAGCGGCAAGTCAAGGCAATACGCGGACAGCTTGAGCTTGCCGCTTGAAGCTCGCGATTTGTAGCTGCCCGTCTGGGCCAGGTGGGCCACACTTTTGACGTCATTTTCCCGGCCCGAAAATCGGTGGTCATTTAGCGACCGGGCCTCTAAAGTGGCATCCGGTCTGTAGAGTAGGACACTCGGTCAGCCTCCTATCGCACGGTGAGTCAACGATTGACCCATAACGCCATTCAACGCCTTTTGCTCAAACGCTTCGCCCTCGCTGCGGCCACCTACGGATTGGCTTTGCTGCTGCTGTGGCTGGCGTTTTTCACCGGGCATTATCAGCAATCGCTCAGTGGCGTGGCCATCGGCAGCTCCCTGGTGGTCATCAGCCAGGCGACCCTCTTCGGACTGTTCTGGAGCGGGCGCAACCAGCGCTTCGCCGACCCCAGCCTGACCGAAGCGCAAGTGCTGATGGGCCTGGGCTGGCAGACGTGGCTGATCGCCCATGTCGACGAGGCACGCGGCGCTTTTCTGGTGTTCTACGTGCTGATCCTGTTGTTCGGCCTGTTCCATCTCACCCGACGCGTGTTCATCCGCTGTGCGCTGCTGGTGTTTTTCAGTTTCTGCGCCATTACCCTGTGGGACGCTTACCACTTCCGCTTGGCCGAACCTGCGCTCGCGGCGTTGCAGGTGTGCATTCTGGCGATGGTGCTGGCGTGGCTGGTGCTCTATGCGCGCTTTGTCCAGGTTTCCCGACAACGTCAGCGCCAGCGCCGCTTTGCCTTGCAGGCGCATCAGGACACCCTGCGCGGGATGATGCGTCAGCTCGAAGATCTGGTGGCCACCGATGAGCTGACCGGGCTGTTCAATCGCCGACACTTCCTGCGCATTGCCTCGCGCGAGCTGAACGCGCTGGACAGCGACGTGATGCACGGCCTGGCGCTGATCGATCTGGACCACTTCAAACGCATCAACGACCTGCACGGCCACGCCGCCGGCGATCAGGTATTGCAAGCGTTTGCCGGGGTGGCGCAAGCGTGCCTGCGCGACGGTGACGTGCTGGCGCGTTATGGTGGCGAGGAATTCGTTGTGCTGGTGCCTGACTGTGACGCCGAACGCCTGACCGCGTGTTGCGAGCGTTTGCGCATCGCCTTCAGCGAGGTGGAATTGATGGGCCTGCAAGTGCGCAACCTGAGCCTGTCGGCGGGCATGACCCTGTTGGCCGTTGGCGATGATCTGGATGAGGCGTTGCAGCGTGCCGATCAGGCGCTGTACCGGGCCAAGCGCGACGGGCGCAATCGCTGTGCCGCCGCGTGGGAGAACGTCGATGCCTGAATTGCGGGTCGGTGATCGGCAGTGGACGGTCGAGGCGGGCAGCAACCTGCTCGATGCGCTCAATCACAACGGCGTCGCCGTGCCCTACAGCTGCCGCGCCGGCAGTTGCCATGCCTGTCTGGTGCAATGCGTTCAAGGCGCACCCACGGATAATCGTCCGGATGCGCTGAGCGCCGAGCAACGCCTGCAAGGCTGGCGGCTGGCCTGCCAATGTCAGGTGAATGAAGATCTGCAGGTGCACACCTTCGATCCCATTGCCGACGGTCGCCCGGCCGTCGTCGAGGCGCTGGACTGGCTCAGCGACAACGTTTTGCGTCTGCGTCTGGTCCCGCAACGGCCACTGCGTTACAGCGCCGGTCAGCATCTGGTGTTGTGGGTCGGCCATGTCGCCCGTCCGTATTCATTGGCAAGCCTGCCGCAAGAAGATCGCTTTCTCGAGTTTCACCTCGATTGCCGCCAGCCCGGCGAATTCATCGATGCCGCACGCAAGCTGCAGATCGGCGACGCGATCCGTCTCGGCGAACTGCGCGGCGGTGCCTTGCATTACGATGCGGACTGGCACGCCCGGCCGCTCTGGCTGCTCGCCGCCGGCACCGGTTTAGGCCCGCTGTTCGGCGTGCTTCGTGAAGCCTTGCGCCAGGATCACCAAGGCGCCATCCGCGTCATTCACCTGGCCCATGACGAACGCGAGCACTATCTGGCCAAACCCCTTGCCGCACTGGCCGCGCAGCGGGAAAATCTCAGTGTCGAGCTGTGGGCAGCGGCCGAGTCGGCCGCCGCTTTGGCGCAACTGCGCCTTGTTTCCCGGCAGACCCTGGCCTTAGTCTGCGGCTCGACGACCAGCGTCGACGCCTTCGCCAAGCGTCTGTACCTGGCCGGATTGCCGCGCAATCAACTGCTGGCCGACGTGTTTGTGAGCCGTGGTTGAGCGCTGATATCTCAGACGCGAGACACGCCATGACCGAAGCCATCCTGCTGGAACGCGAACGCGGTGTGCTGACCCTGCGCTTCAACCGCCCGGACAAGAAAAACGCCCTGACCCGGGCTATGTACAGCCGCCTCGCCGAAGCATTGAAACAGGCCGACGGTGACCTCGAAATCAATGCCGTGCTGATCACTGGCAGCGCCGAGTGCTTCACGGCCGGCAACGACATCGCCGATTTCATCGAGCAACCGCCGAGCGACCTCGACAGCCCGGTGTTTCACTTCATGCTCAATCTGCTCGAATGCCGCAAACCGGTGATCGCCGCCGTGGCCGGTGCCGCGGTGGGGATTGGCACGACACTGTTGCTGCATTGCGATCTGGTCTATGTCAGCCGCGACGCCCGGCTGCGCATGCCATTCGTTAATCTTGGGTTGTGCCCCGAATTCGGTTCCAGCCTGATCCTGCCGCGTTTGCTCGGGCAGGCGAAAGCGGCTGAGTTATTGCTGCTTGGGGAAGGCTTCAACGGCGAACAGGCTGCGCAGTGGGGGATTGCCACCGAAGCGCTGGACAGCGGTGAAGCGACCTTGAGCAAGGCTCGGGAAGTGGCCCTGCGGTTTGATGAATTGCCGGCCGAAGCGGTGCGCATCAGCAAGCAATTGATGCGAGCGCCCGATCGCGAGCTGCTGCGCAAGGTGATCGAGGAGGAGGGCGGGTTGTTCACCCAGCGCCTGCGTTCGCCGGAGGCAGTGGCGGCGTTGAGTGGGTTTTTTCGCTGAATCTTGAGACGCCTTCGCGAGCAGGCTCGCTCCCACAGGAGATTGTATTTCCAATGTGGGGGCGAGCCTGCTCACGAAGGGCGTGACCAGCCAATAGAACTGTCAATCAGGGGCATCCTGGCAATCCCGTCGGCGGATCACTCTATCAATCCACGGCCGACGCATTGCACCCGTTGGCCGTCGACTTGCCGTTGGCCGAGAAACGTCATTTTACCCTCCGCTATTGCAGCCCCCCACCAAATCCCCCTCTCCATGTCGAACACTCGCCAGCCTTTGCCATCCGCAAAACCCGTATCCAATTTGCCGTCATCGATAAATCTGGCAATAACATAGTTAAAACCAGAGGACAGGCGACTCAGCCCGGCAACAAGTATGTGTCCACTGCTCTGGATGGACGCGTCAAGCCATAAGGTGTCAATGCCTTGCAGCCTGCTTAGAAGCGGTTTGCCTGCGTTGAACTGGATGTTGGGTTTGCCGTCGGCTTCCCGGCTGATCAAGACGCCATGGTGGGCACGCTCTGTATATCCGACGGATAACAGTCGCTTATTCGTTTGCCCGATCACTTTCAAGACATTGACGTTCAGCGGGTTTTCTACTGGATCGATCACTTCAAAGCCATCAACGGCGAACGATTCATCGATTTTCCCGGTTGCAGTCAAGCGGTTGAGCACAGCCCGGTAAGGATGATTGCTACGTACACAGCCCGCGAGCACGTACGTCCCATCCTGTTTTGCCAATAGATCGTATAGTTCCGTGTGAGTGAAATCCGGGTGGAGAACATAGGCTATTTCTCCTTCGTTAAATTCAATATCCCGTGTGCCGTCAGGCAAGAGTCGAATGACTGCTGTCGCTACTTTGTTTCCAGCTCGACCTACGGTGGTATGCAATATGATCTTGCCGTCAGGCAGAACGGTCGACCGCTGGCCAGCCGTTTTTGAGTTCGCTGCGTTGAGTAGGTCTTGGTGCGTCTGATGTGCCGCGCCGTCATCCGAGAGGTAAACAGCGACTTTGCCGGTTTTGTTGAATGCCGGATCCAGATTGCCAGCGACGTCGAGACGCACGACTCCTATGGCACGCTTAAGGTTAGCTTGAAAGAAATTGCCGATGAGCAGCAGTTTGCCGTCGTCCTGTTCCACTATTTCCTTAGCAAAGGAGTGCGATCCTTCTCCGTCCTCAAATTGACCGGTTACGTACCCGTTCTGGCCAAATTGAGTGTCGTGTACGCCATTGATATCCAGTCTGATCAGGTAGTAAGCGTTACCGGTCGATTGACCTACGCTTCCGGCGATATAGGTGCGTCCTGATTTGTCGACCATCAAACCTCTCAGGACAAGATTTCCTGAAACGTAGGGAGGTTTTTCTGGAATGGCAACGCCTTGATTGCCAAACGTCGGGTCGAAATTACCTGGCGAGATGTTTGCCGCAACGTCCATCTTCAATCCTCCCTGGGCACGAGTCGTGTCCAGTCTTGAGCGGTTGGCTGGTAAAGTTGCACGCTAATCAGGAATGGTTCTCGCGGCAACTGACAGAACTGACAGTTGACGCTCTCCGAAAATTGGTTTTCAGCGACATGCAGACAACAAAAAGCCCCGCCAGTCACCTGGCGGGGCTTTTGCGTTCAGCTGCCGGTCACTCAGACCTGGGGGTCGCCGACATGCAGGATCTTCATGCCATTGGTGCCACCAGTGGTGTGGTAGCTGTCGCCCTTGGTCAGGATGACCCAGTCGCCTTTTTCCACGACGCCGCGCTTGGTCAGCTCATCGATAGCTTTCTGGCTGACTTCGTGCGGTTCCAGCGAGGCCGGGTCGAACGGTATGGTGTAGACGCCACGGAACATCGCCGCGCGGGCCTGGGCTTCGCGGTGCGGAGTGAACGCGTAGATCGGCACCGAGGAGCGGATACGCGACATGATCAGCGGGGTGAAGCCGCTTTCAGTCAGCGCGATGATCGCTTTGACGCCCGGGAAGTGGTTGGCGGTGTACATGGTCGCCAGCGCAATGCTCTCGTCGCAGCGGCTGAATTCCTTGCCGATACGGTGGCTGGAGGTCTTGCCAGTCGGGTGCTTCTCGGCGCCGACGCAGATGCGCGCCATGGCCTGTACGGCTTCCAGTGGGTACAGACCGGCGGCGGATTCGGCCGAGAGCATGACGGCGTCGGTGTAGTCGAGCACGGCGTTGGCCACGTCGGACACTTCGGCGCGCGTCGGCATCGGATTCTGGATCATCGACTCCATCATCTGCGTCGCGACGATCACGGCCTTGTTGTGGCGACGTGCGTGCAGAATGATTTTCTTCTGGATGCCCACCAGTTCGGCGTCGCCGATTTCCACACCGAGGTCGCCACGGGCCACCATCACCGCATCGGAGGCCTTGATCAGGCCGTCGAGGGTTTCGTCGTCGGCCACGGCTTCGGCGCGTTCGATCTTCGCCACCAGCCAGGCAGTGCCGCCGGCCTCGTCGCGCAGTTGACGGGCGTATTCCATGTCGGCGGCGTCACGCGGGAAGGACACCGCGAGGTAGTCGACTTCCATTTCGGCGGCGAGCTTGATGTCGGCCTTGTCTTTTTCGGTCAGGGCTGGAGCGGTCAGACCGCCACCGCGACGGTTGATGCCTTTGTGGTCGGACAGCGGGCCGCCGATGGTCACGACGCAATGCAGTTCGGTGGCGGTGGCGGTTTCAACACGCATCACCACGCGGCCGTCGTCGAGCAGCAACTCGTCGCCTACGCCGCAGTCTTTGACCAGATCCGGGTAGTCGATGCCGACTACCTGCTGGTTGCCTTCGGTCAACGGATGGCTGGTGGAGAAGGTGAACTTGTCACCGATCTTCAGCTCGATCTTCTTGTTGGCGAATTTGGCGATACGGATTTTCGGGCCTTGCAGGTCGCCGAGCAGGGCGACGAAGCGGCCGTGCTTGGCCGCGAGGTCACGCACCAGTTTCGCGCGAGCCTTGTGCTCGTCGGGGGTGCCGTGGGAGAAGTTCAGACGGGCAACGTCCAGGCCAGCCAGAATCAGCTGTTCGAGAACTTCCGGCGAGTTACTGGCCGGGCCAAGGGTAGCGACGATTTTGGTACGACGGACGGACATGCAAAGACTCCTGAGTTCAAGCGCAGGCAGAGGCTACTATGCTCGAAGGGTGTAGTCATTGTTCGAATGCACTACTTATCGTTTTCTTTATTGAACGCGGCAACTTTGCGCTCAGCGCGCCTGAAGATTTCCGACCAGGGGTCGATACAGAGCACAAGACAGGAGAACCCTCATGCGATTGTTGCCCATTGCCGCCCTTGCCCTCAGCGTCCTCGCCGCGACGGGTTGCACCCGTTGGTCGATGAACCATCATTTGAACAACGCCTACAGCGCCTATGAACGTGGCAATTGCGAGCAGGTCATGCTCGAACTGTCCAAGGTCGAACGCGCCAGCCGCGCCCGCCCGTATGTGTGGCCGGAAGTGTCGATGATGCGTGGCCAGTGCCTGGAACGGCAGAAGCTGTACATCGACGCGGTGCAGACCTACCAGTTCATCATCGCCTCATACCCGAACAGCGAATACGCCTACCGCGCCCGCGCACGTCTGGAAACCCTGCAGAGCCTGGGCCATTACCCGACACGCAGCGCCGCTGCGGTGGTGCGGCCGACACGCTTCTGACGGCGTTGTCGTACAAAATCTGGCCCTCTGTACAAGCTCCGCTATAGTCAAGGAAACCGCTTGCGAGCCTTGTTTCGACGGCGGCGCAACACCTGCGACTGGCCGTGGTAAAGGTGACGGCGCTATGCGAGCGTCACACCGGAAGCGGGGAGAGCGGGCCTGCCGCACAGGTTCGTTCCGAAGCACAGGTGCGGCTCCTTGCGGAGCCCTGCATGGCGAACAGCACATCATGTTTACCGACCGCCGGATCGAACGGCACCAATTGCCGTATTACCTCAGAGTCTTCAACAGCGTCACCGACAAACCTGTCGGCTTTCTCGGCAATGTGTCGGCGGACGGGCTGATGCTGATCAGCCAGTTGCCGATGATGGTTGGGGTGGATTTCCAGTTACGCCTCAAGGTCCCCGCCCGCGATGGCAGCCAGCAAGTGATCGATTTCAGCGCCTGCTGCGTGTGGTGCCATGAAGACGCCACCCCGTTGCATTACGACGCCGGTTTCATCCTGCGGCACGCGCCGGCGGAGTTTGGCCAACTGGTGTTGGCGTTGCAGCGCTACTTCAGTTTTCAACCGCTGCCGGCATCGGCTTGATTAGATTCCCCTGAGTCCAGGTAGCCAGGTATCGAGCGTGCGCCCGCCGGTTGAATAATTGTTTCGCTATTGTTAGTACGTTTTTAATGCCAATAAGGTCTTGTTGACTGTCAGAATTGACAGTGGCCGCTCATTCCGCAGTCCCGTAGCTTCAGTGCAAGTTTGCCTACTTGCGCAGGAGCACTGAAATGGACGACGAGATTGGAAAATCCAAGAGCGGGAATGAGCAGGAGAGCGAGAATCAAGCTCACACCAACCGCTTAACGGACAAATCTCTCGCTGATAAGGCTTCCTTCGCAGGTGTGGCCGAGGGGAAACAATATTCCGATGTGTTCTGGACCAACACTGTCACCACTACCCTTCATCAGACTCACCCGCGCGTGCCTGAATTGACAACCGAACTGAAGTGTCAATACAGGTTTGAAAATGGGTGGATTTATGTAAGGACCTTAATGTACAAAATGACTACCCGATATGGTAACTGGTATCGCGCCAATATTGATTTGGCGCTCAACGCTGGTGGATATGAACGCAAAAACTCACCGGACACGATGAGACAGGACACGCAGTGGCATGATTACGTAACTCACCTGAGCGTGCCACTTGGGGTCTATGGTGTAGAAGTTTATCTGCAAATGCGTGTTGATTATGACGGAACTAATAACGACGTTGAGCCCTGGGAGGGCTGGAATCAAAAAATTACTCCCGCACTGCCACCTGTCATAACATCGCCGAAAACAGATGAACTGGTCAGTATGCCTTTCAATGTTGAGGGCGACGGTCATCTGCCTGGCGGTATTATCTATCTGTCAGGGTTGCGGGGTCCTTATTCAGTCGCGTTGGGCACCGCGATTCCGACAAGGGACGGTAAATGGGCTGCGTTTATTACATTGCCCTCGGACATTACGTCTTTTTATGCGATCCAGCATATAGGTTCTGAGAGATCGATTCTCTCCAGTTCCGTCACGATTCGAACAGTGCACAGTGCAATAACCTCACCCTCGGCAAATGCCTTGGTGAATCACTCTCAGTTGGTGTTCAAGGGAACTCGTAACAGGGAAGCAGAAATTTCGGTACAGGACGCGCGCAATAATAATGTTCCGTTGACCATTAGCGACAATTTCAACACGGACACCTGGGAGCTTCCCCTTAAGTCAGGGATATTCGTCCCCTCCGGTGTTTTTTTTGTCAGAGCAAAAAACGTATCGGCCGGTCACTCCAGCACTTACTCAAACGAAGTAGCCTTGAGGATGTTGGGTTTTCCCGCCATTGATTCCGAAGTTGTGCAAGACGCGGCTTTCGACCTTGAAGGCGATAATGGGTTGCCCGGCGCCAAGGTAGAAGTTTTTGAGGATCTGAGCAACTTCCGGTTAGGTACAAGTGAGGCGCTGACAGACACTCATTGGCTCGTCAAGTTGAAAGGCTTGCCACCGGGTCCGCTCTCTCTTGTCGTGAAACAAACGCTTCAAGGTCTCTCGTCCGGGGCATTCAAGGCCCACGCCTTTAGCATTCGTCCTCCTGCGCTTGAAATACCACACTACGAATTTCCAGCCGCACAGACAGTGCAGTTCTCTGGCGCCGGCCACTACAACCCGAAACTCGATACGCGGATCCGGTTCATCGTCAAAAGTTTCCCTGGCACCACACCACCGAACACGCCTCCCATCGTCAACGTGCAAAAAGATGGGTCCTGGGTCGTAACAGCAACAGGCTGGGGGCTGGGCAATTATTCAGTCGAGGTTGTGCAGCAGATCGCCGATAACGCCAGTGGCTGGATCGACTCGCATGCTTGTCAATTTGAAGTCAGACACTCGCTGCCACAGGTCAGCGAAGTTACTCATACCCCTGCCTATCGTCCGGTGTTCAGCGGCAAGGGTTACCCAGGTGCGACTGTCCGGTTTACATATCCTGACGGCTCGGAATTTGCTCCCGGTGCCGCTGTGCGGAATGAGCGGTGGTCCAGCGCTACTCCAAAGGAGCTGGGGCCGACGAAAGATCAGCGAATCTTCATATACCAGTCCATTGGGGATGTAGATTCGCCTGCGCACCTCGAGTATGTGTTTTCCATCCCGCCTCAGGCGCCAGGCCTGAACGATCCACAAGAAAACGGCCAGTCGCCAATATTTACCGGCACCTGCTGGCAGGGGGCAAAGGTCCTCCTGGCCTTCAACGGCGAAGGCCGCTACGTGGCTGAAACAGACGGGAATAAATGGCGGTACGAAAAACCCGGTGGTTTTGCTCCTGGGAATTACACCATCAGCGTCACCCAGTTTGCTGCCGAACAGGAGTCGGGCCCGGTCAGAAAAGACTTCACCGTCAGACGGAACATGCTGAAACCGCAGATCGCCACACCGCTGGAAGGTGCCGTGGTTGCAGCGGATCTGATTGTGACCGGCGGCAACGGCATGGCCGGCGCCTCAATGCAATTGCGCGATGCGCAATATGGCAATGTACTGGGGCAACTGGACTTGACCGCAGATGGCCCCTGGTCGATCAGCCTGACCGATCTGCCGCGGCGTGGATACAGCATTGATGCGCGGCAAACGCTGGAGGAGCAGAAATCCGAGCCCAGTGATCCGCGTTCCTTCACGGTAGCGCTACTCGCCCCGCAGATTACCGTTCCGGAGCAGGACGGCACGATGGCGCGCGATGGCAGGATTGAGGGCACCGGTTGGCGCGGCGCGTGCGTTGAAATATGGGACGTGGATGCGAACGTGCAACTGGCTACCGATATCGAGGTCCAGCCTGATGGCTCCTGGTACTCGGAGTTGAAACAGTCGACGGGTCACCATCAACTGTGGGCCCGGCAATCGTTCGCGGGGACCCGGTCCGAAGAGAGCCCGATACGAAGCTACCGGGTTGTCCCGAATGCTCCCGCCATCGAGACCCCTACCGCCGACGATCATGTGGGAAGGCGAGTGTGGGTGTGCGGTTTTGGCGTACCCGGCGACAAAGTACTGGCGACACTGGGCGATGCCCGGGGAGAGGCTGTGGTTGCGGACAATCGCACTTGGTCGATGCTGTTGAACCTGAGTGTTGCAGGCGGCAGTCACCCGTTGCAGGTGATTGCTTCATCCGCAGAGTTTCAATCTGAGCCGACCCTGCAGCAGCTGGCGGTGGGCACTTATCTGCCAGTCATCGAGGCGCCGCAACCGGGGCGCCAGGTTGATCGCAACCCTTGGTTCCGAGGACATGGTCGCCCTGGCGTCGGCCATCTGGTGAGCTGGTTCAATCCTGAGGTGGTCTGGCTCGAGCACCTTCCAGTGGACGGAGGGCAATGGCAGGGCCAGTCAGGACAATCGCTGCCGGCAGGTGGCACTTGGTACTGGTTTCACCAGACGCTCACTGATGACGAAGGAGAAACGGTATCAGAGCGCGTGCTGAGTTCTCGTTTCGAGGTTGACGCTGGAGACGCGCCAGCGAAACAGCGTCGGTAGAAGCCGATGAACGGTAGATAAACCTGTCAGTTCTGACAGGCGACAATCGGCAGCCATGAGCGCTTAATTGCAGTCAATCCGACGTCGCTCCGGACAATTGGCGAAGTGGTTCAGCGCCGTCATACCCAAGGATACCGATCATGGCAGATACGCTTCGTCCCGCTCAGCAATTGCTCGACCAGATATTCGGTGCGCCAGCGTTCGCTGACGATACCGGCCTGGCAAAGCTGCGTGCCGACCTCCAGGACAGCTCGATTTTCCCGCTGGTTAAACACAACGCCGAGGGCTTGATCAGCCGATATGGCCTAAGTCCCGTTGATGCGCAAAAAATCATCCGGCCACTGCGCTCTATGGCCACCTATATCTTGCGCCAGTACATCGAGCACACCCAGCGCGGGAGCCCCGAGGCGCCAGCCGAGCCTTTTAGTGGGCTGCTTTCCATTGTCGACGGTCCCAATCTGGAGCGCCTGTTTAAACCCCAGTTTGAAGAGAAGTGTCCCGTGGGTTCGCCCGAGGCCATTGATTCGAGAGCGGCGTATCTGGTCTACCTGTACCAGCTCGTTGACGAGATCGAGGTTGCAGGCGACCCCGCAACCAAGCCATTGCACGATCGGCGAGCGGACCTGAAGCGCCTGATGATCGACGAGCAGTCGACGAACCAGCGCGTGTCTTCGGTCGAAGTCAGTAGTTCGATCCTGCAGGCTTTCATCGACTCGTACATACCGATAGAGGATCAGCAGGAGGCAATGATTGCCGCGCGTTATCCCATTGGTCTGCCCTACTACAAACCCTGGAGCACCATTGAAGAAGTGGTGCGTTCCCATGAGCTGTTGGCAGGTGATTTTGTGCGGGTTACCGATTTGCTGGCCCCGGGTTTCCTGCGTTCGGATGACTGGATCGCCGGATCCGGGGCGGCATGGGCCCTTGACACGGGCCTGGGGCCCTACCAGCGCGAGCTTCTGACAGAGCCTTTCATCCCGTTTGACGGCGAAATCTATAGGAGATTTTATGCCGACAACTTCGGCGTCGAAGGCACGGATGTCGGCAACCTAAATCAGGTCATGTTTTTTTGCGAACGGACGGAACTCGATACGCCAAGGCTGACGCGTCTGTTATCGGTAGGTGCTTTCGAATCGGAACGCTCGCCAAATGTGCAATACGACACCGATGATGACGGCACATCCGAAAGCGGACGCTACGGTTCGGTTTATATCAATGGCGGTAAGCATCCCGGTATCGGTTTCTATAACGGCGTCAGCCAATACGCGCGAATCTACCTGGCACCCCACACCGCTGAGGGCCTGAACGGTTTCGACCGGATGAACCGCAAGTTACGCCTGGACAAGTGGTTTGAAATGCCCAGTGGCGAAGTGGATGACGTCGTGGCTGCCTTGATCAACGCCGAGCGTCGCGGCGCGGGAAACGAGCAGTGGGCGATCTCCGAAAACGTCGTTCATGGTCTGGGCCTGTTCCAGCGGTTGCGCAAGCATTACAACTGTTCTGCGGCGGATTTCGCTGTGTTCGTCGACCAACTGGCGATCTATGGTCGCGGCGAAGCACTCTCGCAGTTCGACCGGATCTTCAATAGTCAGGGAAGTCACAGGGCCCCTTTTGTACTTGACGGGGAAGGCTTTGACTGGATACCCGCGCCGGGTATTGTCGACCTGACGATCAGTCAATTGTGCAGTGCACTGGGTATCAGCCTTCAGACCTACGCCTATCTGGCTCTCGCCGTGGCCAGCGCCTATACGCCCGATCCAAAGTTGTCGCGCAGCAGGGCAGTCATTTCGAGCTTCTATCGACTGGTGGCACTGGCGCGAATGTTCGGGATCGCCCCCGTAGAAGCGATTTCGCTGTTGAGCCTGCTCGGAGGGAAAGCGTGGCTTGACGGTCTGGCGGGAGAACCGAGCATCGATCCCGCTGGGGAAGGTCCGGATGTCTTGCACCTGATCGAAGCCATGCACACCTGTGTCGAGTGGTGCCGTCAAAGCGATCTGCCGGTGCTTTGGATGTTGCAGCACGTTTCGCCTCTGTTGCCGGTGAGCCAAGCAACGGATCGCGACTTGCAGTTTTTTGGACAGGTTCGCGGCCTGCTGCCCGCAGCGCTATTTTCCGAGAGCGCCCTGATGATGGCGGGCGTGCCAGCTGCAAGGGTCGACAGCTGGGTGCAATTGCTGTCGATCGAGGCCGCAGGTCTGCAGCCCCTGATTGATGATGATGGTCTGCTGCTGGCCCCCTGGGGGACGGCCGAGCAATACCGCCTCTTTGTCCTGAACAAACTTCGCTGGGCGATCAGGACCGCTCTCGGCGACCTGCCCCCCGCAGAACTTGAAACGACCCTCGCGATCATGCTGACAGTCTTCAATCAGGCCAGCGAGGCGCAGTCATCGATTGTCCAGGAAACCCTTGCCGTTTACGCCAATATTGAAGCCGAGAAAGTCCTGCCAACGCTCAATTGGGCTGGCGCGACGGTGGCCGGGTTATTGCGTCAGATAAAAGACCTGCCGATGACCGAAGCCGAACAGCCGCGTCGCGCACGCACTGAAAGTCCCCCTGAACTGCTTGGAGTTCTTGCCCAAGTGCGCCGCTTCAGTGAAATCGTCACACAGCTCGACTTGAGCGCAAATCTGCTGGAGGACTATCTGGCCTATGGAGCTCAGGCCTGGATCGGCCATCTGCCGGAAGATTTTTCGTTGTCCACACTTTACTACCTGACGGTGATGACCCAGGCGATCACCATGAGCGAGCAGCCTGAGCAGGACTTGCTGGATTATTTTCAAGAGGTCAATGAGCTGCGTGAAGGTCTCAGCGGTGATGCACTGACGCTGGCGCAAAAGGCAGCGGAAATCAGGCTGGCGCTCTTTTTGGGCTGGAGTGTGCAAGACGTGCATGAATGTCTCCTGCACATAGTGCCGACGACCAAGGTGCTGAAAAATCTCGCTCAGCTGGACGTTCTGATGCGCTTGCGCAGGCTGTCTGCAGAGAGTGGTATGGATGCCAAGACCATTCTCCTGATCGGCAAGCTGCCGGAAGAAGACGTCGGCAATGCCTATGAAGCGGCTGCCGAGTTCGCCTGGCTCAGCGACGAACCGCTGGTTCCCGTTATTCCGCGGGCGGGCGATCTCGATCAACTGGTCAACGTGGTCTGGACATTGAGCCCTGCCACGGTCATCGCCAACAAACCCGGTGAAAAAGCCGTCTATACCGTTACTGTCACCGACGCCGATAACAAGCCGATCAGTGGCCTTCGCCTGAACTGGCAAACGACCCTGGGCGATATTGTCAGCAACGACACCAATCTACAGGGTGTACTCACCGCGACGTTCACGCCGGGGGCATTGCCGGGCAGAGAAACACCGCTCTTCTGGCCTGCGCTGTTCAAGCCGAGACCCGCAGACCCCGTTGATATTGTCGTGGACCTGACCTCCATGACGCCTGAGAAGACATCACAGCTGCCGCCTGGCAGTGTCCGGATCGGCCAGACTGTCGCATTCAGCATTCAGTTGCTGGATGACTACGGCAATCCCGGCAAAAAACGCAAGGTTGAGTGGAGCTGGAGATTGCGAGCGCCCGGCAAAGGGGTCGCGATCATTGAACCGGATCATGGCGTTACCGATGAGCAAGGCCGCTCACAGGTAGTCGTCTCCAGTCATACCGGCGGCACGTTCGAAATCATCGTGAAAAGCACGGATAGCGGCAATACAGCCTATTTCGACTCCATCACGTTCGCAGATAACGAGCCGGCTTCCTGAGGGTATCGCTTTTTCACACATTTGAACTCAAGCCATATTCCAAGGAGAGAGGACGATGAACTCGCATGTCACTGGCACGTTGCTGGAGAAACACCGCTCGGCATTGATCGATTTTTGCATCGGCGCACTCGCGCGCAAATCCGGGCATGATTTCCTCAAGACAGAGGCGGATCTGTCGGAGTTGTTTCGCACCGACGTGCAAAACACCCTGGCCGTAGAAACCTCCTATGTGGCAGAGGCGACCAGTTGCGCTCAGCAGTTCATCGATGCGGCACTGCACAAACTTGAGCCAGGTTACCAAAATCACACCTTCAACCCCGAACTGCTTGAGCGTTGGAAGCTGGACAGAACCTATTCCGAATGGGCCGCAGCGCAATTGATCCAGACTCATCCTTCCAGCTATATCAACGCCTATGTGCGTCAACGCAAAACCAGCCTGTTCAGGGTTCTCGAAAACGATCTCAACCAGACCCGCCTCAGTGCCGATTCGGTTCTGATTGCGCTGCGCAACTATCTGCAAGGCTTCGAGCGGATCTGCAATCTTGATGTGATCAGTGGCTACATGGACGGCCTCGAGCCTGCCGACTCTGTTTATTGCTTCATCGGCAGAGAACGCGTCCCTCCGTACCAGTACTACGTACGCAAGGTTCGCGTCGAACTGCTCAAGAGCAGTCGCGCGGTCAATCCGGCGGCCTGGGATGAATGGCAAGCGGTCGATATTCCAGCGGTGAACGGTGTCCTGGACATGCGCCCGCTGATCTGGAACGGCCGGCTTTGCGTGGTCTGGGCACAGTGGCGTGACAAAGTCACCGGCAAAACCGCAGAAGACTTCATCCCCCACAAGCTGGACATCAACCTGGCGTTCATGACCGAGAACGGCCAGTGGTCGGCACCGCTGAGCCTGCACAGTTCAGAGCACGCCAACCCAGTGACGAGACCCGACCCGGTCCGGCTGATCGCCACGGTCTCGACCGACCATCAACACCCCAAAGGCAAGCTGGGGGTGCTGCTGACGGGGACGGTGATGGAAGTACCAGTTGATGAGAATGGCGACCCGGAAAAGGGCGAGCCAGAGCCCAAGCCATTCAACCACCTCGCTGTATTCGATGTACTGATGCGCCCTGTCACGGATTCAGGCGCCTGGCTGACGTCTGCCCGGGACGACCGCTTCCTCACTGCCGAGACAGTTCAGCACCCACTCGGCAGTCAGGTCAGCATCGTCAGCGAAGATGCTCCGGCCGGCAGCATGACGCTGTATCTGGATCTGAATGTCTTCGCGTTGCGAGTGGGTGAAAACGATGTGCTGACCGTCGATGGTCTATGCCGCCCAACCCCACTGGATGGCAAGGACGTGGTGATGAGGCTGAAAATCCTCGGGAATCCGACGGCTGGTGATCCGCTGCCTGTCGAGGCCGCGCAGAACACCGCAGGCAACTGGACAATGCCACTGGGAAAATTTACGCGGGCAAAAGGCTCATGGCCAAACCCCACGAGTTTCTCGCTGGGCACTGACACAGCGGGATACGGCACGAAAAAATTCCATCTGAGCATCGTCGACCTGACGGACTTCATCCCGCCAACCCTGTTGAAAAACACCGTCGACGCGGCGCAGTTTCTCGACCTCAACCTGGGCGGGGACTACGCGCTCAAGTATGTGCGGCTCAATTCCCTGTTCGGCCCCGAACTGGTGCAGCGCGCCAATATTTCTCCGGATGCGGTTCTGGATTGGCAAACGCAGCACCTGAAAGAACCGGGTCCTACAGGCTTTCCTGCATTCGAAGAACCCAACGGGCCTTTTGACGGTGCCAATGGCCTGTTCTTCTGGGAACTGTTTTTCCACGCGGTACATCTCGTGGCAACACGACTGCGCGATGAGGATCGGTTCAGCGATGCGCAGCAATGGCTGCATTATCTGTTCGCTCCCCACGCTCCTGCCGACCCCGACACGGTGCCCAATCCCCGTCCAGCCTACTGGCGTTGCCGTCCGTTGACCGGTCCAGGAAGCTCTGGCGCCGAGAGCCTTGCGCCGCTGGATCCGGATGCCATCGCCTATTCCGAGCCGAAACATTACAAGCTTGTAGTATTCGTCGAATACGTGAAAAACCTGATGGCATGGGGAGACTGGTATTACCGCCAGTTGACTCGCGAAAGTCTTGCCGCTGCCCATCTGCGTTACGTACAGGCCGGTTTTTTTATGGGCAAGCCACCCTCGGGGAGTACCGTCAGCCGTTGGCAGGCGATCACGTTGGGGGCGTTGCTGGAAGAATGCAGCAAACGCCCGGATCTGGAAAAGTTTGAAAGCGAATTTCAGTTCAGTCTGGCCGATATTTCCGCCGGCTCCGATGTCGCACCACAGCTGGGCCTGTTGGCCTGCGGCCCTTTCAAAATTCCGATCAATCAGGTGTTGGTCGGCTGGATCGAGGCGCCGCGCAAGCGCCTGTTCAATCTGCAAAACAATCTGACCATTGACGGTCGTCCGCTGGACATACCGTTGTTCAGCCCGCCGGCTGATCCCAACCAGCTGCTGCGTGACCGGGCAGCCGGCAGCAATGGCAGACCGCGGTCGATGGGGCAGACACGGGTCATCGCTTTCTATTGGCGGGTAGCCTTCGAACTCGCCTTGCGGGCGGTGGAAACCATGCAGCAGTTTGCCGCAGAGATACTCAACGTGCTGGAGCGCCGTGATCGCGCTGAACAAGAGGAACTGCAGCAAAGCCATCTCGTCGAGCTGGGCAATTACGCGCTGACTGTGCAAGAGCAGACCATTGCCCAGATGGAGGCGGTAGTCGTATCGCTTACCGAAAATCGGCAAAAAGCCGTCGAGCTTGCTCAAGCGTATGCGACACGCTACGAAGAAAACGTATCGGACGCCGAGTACGCAGTCATGTCCAACCTGCAACGCTCCAAGGAACTGGCGATGCAGTCTTCTGCGCTCAGAACGGCGGGCGGAGCGGTCGCAGCGCTGCCGAAGATTTTCGGCATGTCCAATGGGGGCGCGCTGCCTGAGCAATTACTGTTTGCCTCTGCCGACATATTCAATATTTTGTCGATCGGCGCGCAGGCGGATGCCGACAAACAAGGCACCAACGAAACCTATCGCCGGCGACGCAATGACTGGGCACTGCAACGTGATCAGGCACTGGCGGAGATACGCGCAATCGACGCGCAAATCGTAGCGCAGAATCATGCTGTGGCCGCTGCCCGGATCAACCTCGCACAGACGCTCAGGGCGAACGGTCAGGCGGTGACGATGTACAACTTCCTGAAAAAACGTGCGACCAATGCCGAGCTGTTCAACTGGATGCTCGGCCAGCTCAAGGCGTTGCACTATCAGGCCTACGATGCGGTGGTCAGCCTGTGCCTCAGCGCACAGGCGTCACTGAGCGCGGAAACGGGCAATTACGCAGTAACCCCGCCGCCCCAGGTGTTGCATGACCAATATCATGGACTGACCGCCGCCAATCATCTGCGCAATTATCTACTGCTGCTGGAGCGTGAGTATGTGCAGCGCACCGAGCTGAAGCTGCAATTTGTGAGGACCATCTCGTTGCGCTCGTTGTGTGATGACGTTAGTGACCGTCAACCCGGTATCGACAACTGGGCGCACGCGCTGAAGCAGCTATGCGATACCGGGTCGCTGGAATTCAGACTCACGCAGTTGCTCTTCGATCGTGATTATCCGGGGCACTACTGCCGTCAGATCAGTTCGGTGGCGGTCACGCTGCCGGTCGTCGCCGGGCCATTCGAAAACACGCGAATGATTCTGACGCAGATCAGCAACATGACGGCCACCGAGGCGACGGTGCGATCGGTACAGTACCTTCTCGATCCGACGGCGGGTGTAGCGCCTGCCGATGTTGTGCATAACGTGCGCAGCGGTCAGCAGATCGCGATTTCGCTGGCCGTCGGTGATGACGGTACGTCCGCGGTGAAACCCGAGGAGGGCCTGCTGCGGCCTTTCCAGTTCACCGGCCTGATCGGCAGCTTCTCGTTGTATTGCCCCTGGTTTGACCGGGCTCGCCAGGCGGAACAGCTTGCCAGCCTGACTGACATCATTTTCGAGATCCACTACACAGCCAGAGCCGGCGACCCGACCTTTACCCAAAAAGTCATGGATCTGGTGATCGAAGCGGAAGAAAACGCAGAAGCTGCAGGCAAGGGAGGGCGCGGTCATGCCTGAAGCGATCATCCATGCACGCGAGAACCTGGTGAACGATGGCGAATTTCTCCAGGGTTTGAAGCTGTGGCAGAAGCAGGGGCGCGTCGATAAGGAATCCGAGCCTTATCAGGGCAAGGATCAATCCTTTCTGGCTGCGCGTAACGAAGGCAAAGCGTGGCAAGACATCACCTTGCCCAGGTCATCGGCTGACAATACGCGTTATGTCCTGAGTTTCCTCTGGGAAACCCGCCACACTGAGCCGGGCTTGCTGTCGGTGTACAAAAATGGCGTCCGGGTCGAGCACTTCGAGCTCCCGTCCGGCAACGCCCGCGACCGCGAACAGGACCAGATCCGTCTCAACGCCGGGCTCCCGCTGGATTTGAAACCGAACCTTTTCCGTGAACCGCTGATGGCATCGTTTGTTGCGGGCGATGTTTTACGAATCGAGATAAGCAGTCCGAAAAACGCCCCTTCCTCACGGGAAAAAGTCTGCATCACCTGCATTGATCTGCAATTGGAACTTGAGGACCCGCAAGTGCAGAGCATCATCCTGGATGAACATGCCCGCGCGGCCGGCGCTCCGCTTTATCTGTGCCTGGGGTCCGAGATCCTCGGCGGGCACCGGCTCCGGTTCTGCCTGGCGGATGATAGTCCGTGGCTCGGCACTCAGGCCGCACTGGCCATTGTGAACAATCCCATGCGAGCAGTCACTGCTGAGCCCCGCTGGGAAACCAACCAGCCACTGACCGATGGATGGGTCATCACCTGCCCGCTTCTGGACGATGCGCAAGACTATGCATTTACATTGAACCTGATCAATCAGTACACCGCCGAGCCCTATGCGATGCAGGTGTCTTTAGGACATCACCGTCTGGTGTTTCAGGAAACGCGAGAGGCTGCTTATTACCCGCTGCTCGGCGAAAGTGTTTCCCTGGGGGTGAAAGTGGTGTCGCCTTACACCGCTCGGGGCGTTGGCGGGCGAACTGTAAACTGGTCGATCGCCGGTGACGTCATTGGCGCCTGCGTTACCGATCAGCAGGGTTGGGCGTATATCGATTATTCGCCCACCCTCGAGCATGTGGGCGATGTGGTGATACAGGCTTCGGTTGAAAGTCTTTATGACATCACAGGGGTGGCCACGCAGGACTTTGCGGTCAAGGTTCTTGGTGAGAGCCCTTGGCAACACGTGGTGTGTTTCGAAAACGGTGATATGAGGGAATGGCCGGCGGACGGCTACCCGAATCGAGGATCGATGCATGTCCTTGATCTATCGATACCGGCCGGCAGCCCGTTGCGAGATTCTTCGATTGCGCTGCAGTGGTCCGGTGATCCTGCCATTGAACTGGGGGTGGTTGTCGAGCCGGCACTGGGTGAATGGCAAGAACCAGCGAGCAGCCTGCGGTGGTCGCTTGCTGCGCAAGACAAGGTCGATGGCCAGTTCGGTCTGTTTCTGGTGTGCTCCAAGTTACTGAAACCGTCACCGATAAAACGCATGTTCCTGGCACGCAACAAAGTCGAGATCGGCGACGTACGCGAACCCGACAAGACGCCAGTGCTGGATGAAAACGAAAGCGCACTGCTGCGTCTGCAGGTTATTCATCGCACCGACAGCGGCGATATAAACGGCGTCATCGGCGCGCAGGTCGAATGGAGCATGCCGGGGGGCCAAACCGTCCATACGACCTCAGGCAGCGACGGCTGGGCGGGGGCGTGGTGCAAGCCGTTGGAGGTGCAGGAAACCACCGTCAATGTCAGCGTCAGGGCGCATCCCCAAGCGCCATCCGTTCCTTGGTCATTCAAGGTCAATGCGATCGCGACCAGCCCCTGGAATAGCAGGGTGCAGATTTTGCTTGATGGTGTCGAGGTCGAGCGCAACACCCTTGGCCTGCTCTGCCATCGCGGGCAGCAACATGAGCTGCAGATTCTTCCGCTTAGCGATGATTGGCTGGGTCGAAACGTCAGTCTGCACTGGCGCGACGCCGATCCTGAGATCGGAATGCAGATTTCCGAATTGGGCGTGCGCAAACCCCTCACCGAACAAGGACTGAAATGGACGCTGAATGCCACCGACAGTAACGTCAGTAGTCTTTTTCAATTAAAGCTGCACATCGAGGGCGGCGAGCCTGATCGTGAACTGACGGGACGGCTGTTCCAGCAGGATCTGAATCTGGAAATGAGCCTGATGCTCGACCAGATCCACGCCGCGCTGGATGTACAGCCTTTATATCCATGTCTCGCAGCGGTGCACGACTTCAAGGTCCTGCCCCAGGGTTTGAGTCCACTCATCGGACTGGATATCGCGTTGGTATGGTCGGAGACTTCGGCAGAGGAACTGGACGCAAAAGTATTTCCAGCGTTGGACTCGACGCAGAAGTTGACTGACGGTGGTTTTGTCTGGTCGCTGGATTTCTCCCGTAGCGCCCGGCCCGGGAAGTTCCAATTAACCGTGTCGCTGCCGCAACTGACCCTTTCGTCCGAGGGCAAACCCATGGAGCTGGCGCACAACAAGCTGCGAATTGCGCAATGGCACGAGACCCCGGTGACTCCGGTGGTGGGTGAAGAACCGCTATGTTTGTGGGCACAAGTGATATCGGCATTCTCAGGGCTTGGCGTCGGACAAATCCCTGTGCAGTGGACGGGGCTCTCCGAGCACGTCGAGGCAACCGATGACGAGGGCTGGAGCGGTCATGCCCATGTGCCCGCACGCGCCGGCGAGCAGCAAATAACCGCAGCGATCATCAGCCCCTACAACGGTTCTTCTGAACAGCGCTCGATGAAGGTCAGGGCATTGGCCAGCGATCCCTGGAAGGGCCTCACGATCAGCGTTGACGGTGGAGAGCCAGCGCCCTTTGGTGAAAAAGTCCTGTTCGCACGTCGCTTGCTTGATTACCGGATCGAAGTGAATGCTGACGAGGGAAGTCAGTTATTCGAGCGCAATCTGAGCCTGGGTATTGCCGACAGAGGGCCATCTGCATTTGGCATCCGCGGTCTTGACTCCCTATTGGGTGTCCCGAAACCTTTCAGCGATTCCGGCCTTGTGTACGACTTCAGCGTTGGCGACGAGAACAACGGTAGCTTCGGTTTTTATTGCGCAGCCGAAGATCTGGCAAGTCTGTCGCCGATACATGCCGTCTCGGTGGGCGAAGGCTCGCAAATGATGACCATCGCCGAGCGCTCACGAGTCCTTCGGACACTGTTCTGGGGTGACACCGTATCCGAGCAGATTACGCTGGTCTCGAATGACGGGAACAAGGCGATGCGCGGCAAAACAGTGGTCTGGAGCCATCCGGATTTCGGTGAGCGGATCACCACTACCAACTATCACGGGGTGGCGAGCATTGCTTTTGTGCCCACCACTACTGGCGCGTCGTCGTTGGCGGCGAGGGCGGGGGATGCGCTGTACTCGGAGTCGATTTCGTTGCCGTTTTTTCTCCATGAGCCTCGGGAGATTAAAGAGCTGGTCTGTGATGAACCTTCCGGTTATCCGGGACAACAGATCACCGTTCAGGCGTTGGTGGTTTCGGCTATCACCGGCGATCCTTTGAGCAATGTCGAAGTGATGTGGGATTACGACAATAAAGCCATGCCGGCGACCATGACGGGAGCCGACGGCTGGGCCACGCTTAGTTTCATCCTGGAGGCGCCGGGGGAGGCGGCCCTGTGGGCGACGGTAACGGGAGGGGTTGCGGGCTGGGATGTGAATTGGCTGGCACTGACTGTCGTTGAGCGTCCAGCGGCTGTGAAGTCCGTGATCGCTGAGCCGAATCCGGCTTTCGTAATGGACTGGGTAAACATGACTGCGTTGATCGTAGACAAGGCTTCTGGAGAGCCGATGCCGAAAAGAAACATTCTTGTCTCCATTAATAGGAGGCCATTAATTGAGTCCAGTACAGATGGCAATGGTAAATTCCAAACCTCCTGGAAGGTGATGGACCTGTCGGAAACCGTTTCCCTTGACGTCAAAGTCGAGAATCCTGACGGCACCTCGAGCAGCGGATCTGTGCTCGTGCTGATCGAGAGATGATCAAAGCGCTGCACTTCTCTTCCAGCTGAGATACCGCGTAACCAGTTCAGCTCCCAACTCGGCAGGCCGGACATCCACCACCGGAACGCCATGAGCGCTCAACCGCTCATGGAGTTCTGCCCGTTCATTCATGTAGTTCACCGTGCCACAGTAAGCCAATGCCTCGGGCAAGGTTTGCACCGGTGTCTGGCGTAACGTATCCAATGTTTCTTCGCGCAGACTGGCGACCAGCACCCGATGTTGTGCGCTCAGGCGCTTGACCGCGCTCAGCAACTCCTCATCGTCTTCATCACGCAGGTTGGTCACCAGTACGACCAGTGCCCGGCGCTTCTGTCGTGTCAGCAGTTGATTGGTGGCGGCTTGATAATCGGCAGGACGTTGCGTGCTGTCGAGGTCGTAAACCGCGTTGAGCAGCACGTTCAGTTGCCCGCTGCCTTTGACTGGCACGACATGGCGCGTTTGATCATCGGCAAACGTACTCAATCCCACCGCATCGCCCTGACGCAACGCCACATAACTGAGCAAGAGGCAGGCATTGAGCGCGTGGTCGAAGTGCGACAGTTCATCGTCCTGGCTGCGCATGCGTCGGCCGCAATCGAGGAGAAAGATGATTTGCTGGTCGCGCTCGTCCTGATACTCGCGGGCAATCGGTGTGCGCTGGCGAGCAGTGGCTTTCCAGTCGATCTGGCGCAGGCTGTCGCCTTCACCGAATTCGCGCAGTTGGTGAAATTCCAGGCCCTGACCGCGACGTTGCCGCTGGCGCACGCCGAGTTGGCTGAGCCAGTTGTCCACCGCCAACAGCTCACCACCGTAGAGCCGGGCGAAGTCGGGGTAGACGCGGGTCTGGTCGGCGACCTCGATCAGGCGTTTGCCTGACCATAAGCCCAAGGGACTCGGCAGGTTGACTTCGCACTGTTCAAAGCGGAAATGCCCGCGTCTGGTCGGGCGCAAACGGTAAGTGATCTGGCTGACATGGCCGGGTTGAAGTTCGACAGGCATCGGCAGATGTTCAAACGCTAGGCCGTCGGGTACGTGGTCGAAGAGATCAATAGTCAGTGGCGCGGCGAAGTCATGCGCAATGTCCAGTTGCACCTCTGCCCAACGCCCGAGTGCCAGACTGCCGGGGATCTGCCGCTTGATGCGTGGCGAGGGCACTCGTCTGAGGCGCAGCGCGTCAATAACTGCCAAGGCCCACAGCGCCAGGAGCAAGCCCCAATTGATCGAAATCAGGCTGGACGGAATGTCGATCTGCAATGCTTGCAACGCGCCGAGCACAATGCTCACGCCCAGCAGCAGGCCCAGCCAGATCAGCAGCAGTCGCGAGGGTTTCACAGGCGCGGCGCCGGCACTTGGTCGAGCAATTGCACAAGCACCTGATCGACCTGCAGGCCTTCGATGTCCAGCTCCGGTGCGATGCGCACGCGATGGCGCAGCACCGCCAGCGCGCAGGCTTTGATGTCATCCGGAATGACAAACTCGCCGCCGCGCAACAACGCCCGGGCCCGTGCGCAACGCACCAGGGCAATCGAGGCACGCGGTCCGGCGCCGAGGGTCAGCCCTGGCCAGGTGCGCGTACTGCGCGCCAGACGCACGGCGTAATCGAGGACCTGATCATCCAGCGGCAAGTCGCTGGCGATACGTTGCAAGGCTTGCACGTCCTTGGCCTGCAACACCGTGCGCAGCGGTTGCACATCGAGCATGTCGGCGCGGGTCGAACGACAGACCTGGCGGACCATGTTCAACTCCTGATCGGCGTCGGGATAATCCATGCGCACCTTGAGCATGAAGCGGTCGAGTTCGGCTTCCGGCAGCGGATAAGTGCCTTCCTGTTCGATCGGGTTCTGCGTCGCCAGCACCATGAACGGTTGCGCGATGGGCAGGGCGCGACCTTCGAGTGTCACCTGACGTTCCTGCATGGCTTCGAGCAACGCTGCCTGGGTTTTCGCCGGGGCGCGGTTGATCTCATCGGCCAGCAACAGGTTGGTGAACAGCGGGCCTTTGCGCAGCTTGAACTGTTCGGTCTGCAGGTCGTACACGGCGTGACCAGTGACGTCGCTGGGCATCAGATCCGGGGTGAACTGGATGCGCGCAAACTCGCCGCCGAAGCAGCGTGCCAAGGCCCGCACCAGCAAGGTCTTGCCCAGACCGGGCACGCCTTCGAGCAGCACATGGCCGCCGGCGATCAGTGCGGTCAGGACGTCGTCGACCACCGCCTCCTGGCCGATCAGTACCTTGTTCAATTCGTTGCGCACCGCCTGCGCCAACTGGCTGGCACGCTGGCGTTGCTGGGCGGCGTGCGTCGCGCTGCCGGGCTCGATCTGTTCAGTCATAACGCGTTCCTCAAGGTTTGCAGATGAGCGACCTGACGGTTGAATTCGGCGCTGGACAATCGCTGCTTCGGTCGTGGGCTCAGGGCCTGGCTGATGGCGCGGGTGGGTTGCCGGGTCAGGCGCGCTAACGCCAGCCATTGCTCGGCCACATTCAATTGATCGAAACCGGGATGGCGGCGGCGGGCGCGGCGCAGGATGTCTTGCTGCAGCGCTTGCAACAAGGCTTCCTGGCCGTTATGCCGCAAGAGGAAATCGGCGCTGGCGCGCAGATGTTCGAGCAACTGTCGGCGGCCCGCTGGCGCTGGCATTTGCACCGGGCCGTGACGCACGCCGGCCTGCCACAGCCACAGGCCGATCAAGCCGAGCAGGGCGACGATGGCCTGCGGGAAATAGCGCCAGAGCAACGACCACAAACCGTCGTGCGCCGTGTTGTAAATCAGCGTGACGTCGGTGTCGGCGCTCAGGTACCAAAGCAGCCAGGCGTTATCGTATTGGCCGATGGTCGGGGTTTTCCACAGCTCGGCATCGGTGACCACGGTGACTGTGCCGAGGCCGTACACCCGTTGCATCATGTGCGTGGCTTTGGCGCTGTTGGCCCAGGCTTGCGCGACATTGTTGGGGTCGTCGAGGTGGAAGTCGGTGTCGAACCCGGCGTAGGCCGGCGCATCTTCGTCTTCCAGGTACAGCTTGGTCAGTTTCGGGAAGCGGTCCTTTTCCACTGCTTCCGGAGGATCTTTCAGATCCTTGCTCAGCGATTGCTGCAGTTGCACCCGGTCGAGCAGCAGATCATTACTTTGCCGGGTTTGCGCATCCCACAGCGACTCGGCAACAAACACCAGCCGCCCGCCGGCGCGAGTCCAGTTCAGCACTTGATCGACTTCACGCGGCGTCATCCGCGCGCGCTCGCCAAACAAAAGCAACGTGTGGCTATGCGGATCGATCTGCGGCAGCACCGCCAGGGTCTCGGCGTGATTGACCGAGAGGCCGCGCTCGCGCAGGAACATTTCCGCCGCCAAGTAAGGATTGGCTTGCGCGGCAGGCGAGGGGCCGTGATCAATGGTTTCCTGATACGGCTGGGCCTTGAGATAGAGGAACAGGCTCAAACCGCCAAGCAGCAGAAGCGCCAGCGCACCCAACAACCAGCCGATGCGCCGGTTCAATGCCCGGATCCTTTGCTGAACAATTCACGCCAGCCGTCGCACAGTTCTGCTTGCAGATGCGCGGCTGGAACCCGATGCCCGTAGGCCATGTTCTGCCAGTGAGCAGTGAGGTTGCGGCTGTAGGCGAGCAGGTCCGGGCGTTGTAATTGCTCAATGCGTTTGAGGATCTGGTTTTCCGTGTCGGCGGCTTTCAGCGTCAGGTCAAAATCATGCAGCAGATGGCTCAGCAGGCTGCGATAGAGCAGGCCCAGCGCGGCGCGAGGTTCGCTCAGCCACAACTGTTCGGCGCTGGCGGCGATGTCATTCGGCAGGGTTTCACGGTTCAGATCAAGGCCGAAGACTTGTGACGGCGCCGCTGGTTTGCGGCGCGTTGGCAGGTTCGGGCGGCTGCTGACGAAAGCCCCGAGGAATTCGCGATAACGCCAGATAAGCCAGCCCAGCGAGGCTATCAGCGCGCCCCACAGCAGCACTTCAATCACGCCGGCGAGGCTATCGAGGTGCCGACCGTCGAGCCAGTCGAGCAGGGTTTTCAGCCACTGCGGTGCCTCACCCGGTTGCTGGTTCTCGGCGGGTTTTGCCGGGTCGTCGCCGAAGCGATAGCGGGTGACGCTTTCCTTGTTCTTGAACGGCGGTTGCTCAAGCAGCGACTGGATGCTGTCACGCGAGGCCTGACTGGTCAGCGGCTGATTGAGCAACCTTGGAGCATCCGGCACATCGCTGGCCCATGCCGGTTGCAGATTCGGCAGCAGCAGACACGCCGCCAGCAACATCCCGAGCACGCCGTTGTTCAAGCGCTGGCGCAAACGGCGGAAAACCAGCTCGATATCCCAGGCTTCCAGTTGTGTGCGGCGGTTCAGGTACAGGCTGAAACCGCAGGCGACATACACCGGCTCCCAGAGCACCAGAATCAGCGCATAGAAAGCGTTGGTCAGATGTTCCAGCCAGCGCCAGTCCTGATCGGCGGCGAGCAGCAGTGACTGCCAGTCCCAATCGGTTTCGATCTGCTGCGGCAGCAACATATAGAACAGCAGCATCAAGCCGATCCACAGCGCGGTTTCCAGATGCACGCCAATAATCGTCAACCATTGCGCGGCGCCGCCGTTACGTTGCAGCAGCACCTGCAGCCGTTGTTGCCTGGCCTCGCCGTCGAGACCTTCGAGTTGCGTCACCGGCAGCACAAAGCTGCGGCTCAGGCTCAGCCGTCGCCAGGTCAGACTCGCCAGCAGTTGCGGCTTGAGCAGGCGCGGCCATTCACGCAAGGCTTGTTTGAGCGTTGGCGTTTCGCCGAACAGCGCTTTGGAAAGGATGTACAACGGCAGGCGCTCATAGGCCGGTTTCAGCCACCAGAAAAGGAACACCGCCAGCGATGGCGAATCCCACAGCAACAGGCTGAGCAGGGCGAACAGCGGCAGGGTGACGATCGCCCAACTGGTCATTAATAACCGGCGGTGTCGTTGGCTCATCAACACGCCCAGGTCCATGGCTTCCCAGGTCGTGCGCGGTCGAATCACCACACTGGCGTCACTCAGGCGCATGGCGGGTCCTTCCGGCAAACAGCAGATACACCGCAACGGCCAGCCACAGCGCGGCGCCGACGGCGTATTTGGTCAGCGGCGTGACGCTGGTTTTCGACGACCAGTAAGCCTCGATGAATGCAGCGATGAGCAAGAACAGCATGACCCCGCACACCAGCATTACACTTTTGCGCGCAGCCAGGCGCAGTGCCTCGCTGCGCGTCAGGCGCCCCGGTGCAATCAGCGCCCAGCCCAGCTTCAGGCCGGCTGCACCGGCGAGAGCGATGGCGGTCAGTTCGAATGCACCGTGAGCGATCACGAACGACCAGAAGGTCTGGCCAAAACCGATTTCGCTGAGGTGTCCGGCCACCGCGCCGATGATCATGCCGTTGTAGAGCAGGAAAAAACCGCTGCCCACGCCAATCAGCAAACCGCTGGCGAAGGTCTGAAAGGCAATGCCGATGTTGTGCATCACGTAATAGCCGAACATCACCCAATCTTCGCTGGCTGCCCGTTCCGCGGAGCGGCCGAGGTGGCCGGCGACAGGGTCGTACATGCCTTGCATCTCGCGCACCTGTTCGGCCGGGATCAGGTTGTAGATCAGTTCCGGGAACAGGTAAACCAGCAGCGCGAAACCGATCAGGCTGCCGAAGAACAGCAGGCTGGCGACCGCGACGAAGCGCCACTCTTCACGCACCAGTCGCGGGAAGTCGGCGAGAATAAAACTGATGATTTGCGCACCCAGGCGACTGCGATGCCGATACAGCTGTTGATGACCGCGCAGCACTTGCTGCTGCAATGAGTCGATGAGAAAACTGCTGTAGCCGCGCGCCTGGGCCAGGGCCAGATGTTGGCAGAGGCGTCGATAGGCCTTGGGGAAAGCGGCCACTTGCGAAGTGTCCTTGCCGTGTTCGAGGTGTTCGAGCGCCACGGCGAAGCGCTCCCATTCAGCCTTGTGGCGGGTTTCGAACAGGCTCTGCTTCATGGCGTCGGCCCCAACAGACCGCGCGCAATGCCGTTGAGTTCGGATACCGCTTTGTGCGCAGAAATGTGCAGCGGCTGAGCCAGCAATGCCGCCAGCTCATTGACCCGGGCCGGCGACAGCTGCGCCTGACGTTCGGCGAAACCGAGCACCGCGCGTTGTTCGCTGAGCGTGAGCGCAAAGGGGCAGCGACGAGGTTCAGCGTCAGGCAATTGCGGACGGCTCAGCGGCCGCTCGCTGTAAACCACCAGCGTGCCGGCGGCAAGATCGCCGAGGCGTTTGAAGGTCGGGTGCTGCAGGCAACTGAGCGCACCAAGGAAATAGCCGAGCGGCAGCAGATCGACGAAACGCAGCAGGTTGCGCAGCAACGAGGCCGACCAGCCGATCGGCGTGCCGTCGTCGTGCACGACGCGCAAGCCCATCCACTGTTTACCCGGCGAGCGGCCCTGACGCAGTACCTCGCACAGCACCATGTACCACCAACTGATGGCAAACAGCAGCAAAGAGCCGAGGCCCATGCCGAGCTGGCCGAGAAATGCCAGTGCGATAAACAGCACGCCCAGAATCAGGCCGCGGATCCCTAGATCGATGGCAAATGCCACGGCGCGCACCATCAACCCGGCAGGGCGCAACGGCAGGTCGATGCCTTCCGGCGTTTCGACCTGATGCCGCGTATCCAGCGGTGCTTTCCTTGGCGGTGCTGTGTGTTCGAGCATGGGCTACCTGATGTTCGCCTGTCCGGGATGCAAGTGCGCCTGATGCTAGCAGCCTCACGGGTGTGGGAGCGAGCCTGCTTGAGAATGCGGTGGGTCAGCCATCCCATTTGCAACTGACAGAAAGCCTTCGCGAGCAGGCTTGCTCCCACAAGGGCAATGCGCTTCTGTTGTAGGAATCTGGAGAAATTGCGGTTCGAGGGCGACGAGGCTGGCCCTGGCAACCCTGGAGCGCCTAGACTTCGCCGATCTTCTGTTCAGGATTCGCCCGTGACTTCAATCTTCTGGTACGACTACGAAACCACTGGCATCAATCCGCGCAACGACCGGCCGCTGCAAGTGGCCGGGATCCGCACCGACCATGCGCTCAACGAAATCGATGAGCCGGTCAACCTCTATTGCCAGCCCAGCGAAGACATCCTCCCGCATCCGGCGGCCTGTGCGATCACCGGCATCACCCCTGGCCAGCTCGCCGAGAAAGGCCTGAGCGAAGCCGATTTCATGACTCGCGTGCATGCGCAACTGGCCGCACCGGGTACCTGCGGCGCCGGTTACAACACCTTGCGTTTCGACGATGAGATGACCCGCTACAGCCTCTATCGCAACTTCTTCGACCCCTACGCCCGTGAATGGCAGGGTGGCAACAGTCGCTGGGATCTGATTGATGTGGTGCGCGCCGCTTACGCATTGCGCCCGGACGGTCTGGTCTGGCCGACCGATGATGAAGGCCGTGTCACCCTCAAGCTTGAACGCCTGACAGCGGCCAACAATATCGATCACGGCCATGCGCACGAGGCGCTCTCGGATGTGCGCGCCACCATCGCCCTGGCGCGGCTGATTCGCGAGAAACAACCCAAACTCTACGAGTGGCTGTTCCAGCTGCGCATCAAGCAAAAGGTCATGGATCAGATCCGCCTGTTGCAGCCAGTGGTGCATGTGTCCGGACGTTTCTCGGCGGCGCGCAGTTATGTCGGCGTGGTCCTGCCGCTGGCCTGGCACCCGAAGAACCGCAACGCCTTGATCGTCTGTGACTTGCATCTCGATCCGCAGGGGCTGCTGGAGCTCGACGCGCAAACGCTGCGCCAGCGCTTGTACACCCGCCGCGATGAGTTGGCCGAAGGTGAACTGCCGGTGCCGCTCAAGCTCATTCACATCAATCGTTGCCCGGTGGTAGCGCCGCTGAAGGTATTGCGCGCAGAAGATCAGCAACGCCTTGGGCTGGATATGGCGCTTTATGATGAACGGGTCATGCGACTAACTGACGCACAACAAGTCTGGAAAGATAAAATCGCAGCGATTTATGCCAGCGAAGATTTCACTCCCAGCGAAGATCCCGAGCAACAGTTGTACGATGGATTTATCGGTGATCGTGATCGGCGTCTATGCGAACAAGTTCGAGCGGCTGATCCTGCGCAATTGGCGCAAGAGGCATGGCCTTTCGATGATGAACGTTTGCCTGAATTACTTTTTCGATATCGAGCACGCAACTTTCCAGACACCCTGGATGTGGCGGAACAAGAGCGCTGGAGATTGTTTTGTCAGCAGCGTCTTACGCAACCCGAGGCCGGCGCGCCGAATACCGTGCAGTCTTTTACAGAAGCGGCCGAGCAATGGTCGCTTAGTGCGACGCCCCTGCAGCGCGAGGTACTCAATGACTGGCAGAACTATGTCCAGGCATTACGCAAACGTTTGAATCTTTGAAATCGAACATACCCGGAATTAATTTGCGGGCATAAAAAAACGCCAGCTCAAGCTGGCGTTTTTTTGTTCGCGGATCGCTCGGCGAAAGCGTCGCGGCTTAGCCCAGCAGGGTCGCCCAGCCTTCAACCACGTCACCGCCCCACTTGGCTTTCCACTCTTTCAGAGTCTTGTGGTTGCCACCTTTGGTTTCGATGACTTCACCGTTGTGCGGGTTTTTGTATTGCTTAACTTTGCGTGCACGCTTGGTGCCGGTAGTTTTTACTGCGCCGCCACGTGGCGCCTTGGATTTGGCTTCCGGATCCAGCAGCGCGATGATGTCACGCAGCGACTTGGAGTATTCACCCATCAGCGTGCGCAGTTTGCCTTCGAATTCCAGTTCGGCTTGCAGTTTGTCGTCTTCGGACAGGTTCTTCAGACGGGCTTGCAGCTCTTTGATGGCTTCTTCGGTGGCGCGATATTCGTTGATCAAGGACATGAGTACTACCTTTTGTAGAATGCTGAATGACAGGGGACAGTGCCGCAATAATAGTCAGGCTGTTTCATCAAGTAAACATTTAGATCGGCTTTTTATTTAAATGAGTTACAGGAAATTAGCCGTCAATTGAATGTTCCGTTAAATAATGTGATGGAGTCAGCACAGATATTTACAGTTGTCTGACAAAAGCCTCGGCAAAGCGTCACGGCGTTGACGAAGATCACCGTCAGAAAGTCGTTTCGCCGGGCTTCGTCCCACCCGGCGCGCATGCGTACTGCAGTTTTCCTGCACAGTCGCTAGAATGGCGGCCTTTGTGAAGTTCTGGAGTTTCCCCCTCATGCGCACTTTTCGGCTGGTGATATCTTGCCCGGACCGCGTTGGCATCGTTGCCAAAGTCAGTAATTTTCTGGCCTCTCATAACGGCTGGATCACCGAAGCGAGCCACCACTCTGACAATCAAGTGGGCTGGTTCTTCATGCGTCACGAAATCCGTGCCGATTCGCTGCCGTTCGGTATCGAGGAGTTGCGCGAGAAGTTCGCACCGATCGCCGAAGAGTTCTCGATGGACTGGCGCATCACCGACACCGAGCAGAAAAAACGCGTGGTGCTGATGGCCAGCCGCGAATCCCACTGCCTGGCCGACCTGCTGCACCGCTGGCACAGCGACGAACTGGACTGCGAAATCTCCTGCGTAATTTCCAACCACGACGACCTGCGCAGCATGGTCGAATGGCATGGCATCCCGTACTACCACGTGCCGGTCAATCCACAGGACAAGCAGCCGGCATTCGACGAAGTATCGCGTCTGGTCAAACAGCACGACGCCGAAGTAGTAGTGCTGGCGCGCTACATGCAGATCCTGCCGCCAGACATGTGCCGTGAATATGCGCACAAAGTCATCAACATTCACCACAGCTTCCTGCCTTCGTTTGTCGGCGCCAAACCGTATCACCAGGCGTCCCTGCGTGGCGTGAAGCTGATCGGTGCGACCTGCCATTACGTCACCGAAGAGCTGGACGCCGGCCCGATCATCGAGCAGGACGTGGTGCGTGTCAGCCACAGCGACAGCATCGAAGACATGGTGCGTTTCGGCCGTGATGTCGAGAAGATGGTGCTGGCCCGCGGCCTGCGTTATCACCTCGAAGACCGCGTGCTGGTGCACGGCAACAAGACTGTTGTGTTCTGATCGAGCACGCCACGCTTGAAAAACCAGGGGCCTGGGCGTTGAATCGCTCAGGCCCTTGTCATTTGCGCCCGAGGAACAGCCATGAGCGACCCACTGGACAAAGCTACTTCAAAAGCGCCCGCCACTCTCGGTGAGGGTTGCCTGAGTCGTTACGACCCGGAAGACATGAGCCCCGAGGACGGCACCGAGTTTCCCGGTGCCGCCGAGTTGTGGGAACAGGTGAAACCAGAGTCGGACGATGGAACCGGTAATGCCTGAAAAGATCGCAGCCTTCGGCAGCTCAGAGAGAGTCGCGTTTCAATGTAGGAGCTGCCGAAGGCTGCGATCTTTCAAGCTTGATGCACTTTCATCAGCTTCTTCAGCAACGGCTTGCCCAGCATCAACACGAACACCGGGCCACCAACCAGCAGATAGAAGTAATAAGTCACTACCCGCCAGATCAGAATCGCCGCCGCTGCGGTGGATTTGCCCACCATTGGCGTCAGCAGCGCTGCAGACGTCAATTCTGCTGCCCCCGCGCCACCGGGCAACAGGCTGAATTGACCGGCGCCCAGCGAGAGCATCTGCACCAGAAAACTCCAGGCCCACTGCAAGTCGGCACCGAGCCCGCGTAGCGCCAGATACAGCACGCTATAGCGCAACAACCAGTGCACGCAGGTCAGAGCGAACACCTGGACAAGCGTCTGCCAAGGCAGCTTCAAGGTATCGGTAAACGCCGCGAGAAAGTGCAGCAATTTGCGCGCCCAGCGGCGACGCGTACGCGCCGTGACGTTCATCCCCGCCAACAGTCGGCCGCTCAGACGAATCAGCGCCCGGTGATAGCGTGCAATCAACACGCAGCTGACCAAGCCACCGAACAGCGACACCGCGCTGACTGTCAGCAACCACTCAAGACGATCGCTGAGGTGCTGGAACAGTGCGTAAATCAGAATTGCGCTCAACGCGCAGAGAAAGAACAGCAGGTCACTGAGCTGATCCATCGCAAACACCGCACTGCCCCGCGCCGGACGTACGCCGCAACGCGCCAGCAAGGCCATGATCGTCAGTGGCCCGCCACTGCCGCCGGGCGTGGCGCAGTAAGCGAACTCGGCCGCCATCACCACACCGAGGCTTTTCAAGGGCGCGACCTTGTCACGCTGATCGCCGAGCAACAAACGCAGGCGCAGGGTATTGATCCCCCAGCACAGCAGGATCATGCCGAACATGATCAACAGCCAGTTCAGCGGAAAGCTGCGCAGGCGCGACCAGGTTTCGCCGCCGCCGAGCAGCACCGGAATCAGCACCGCCGCGAGCAGGCCGATCAGCAACAACAGGCTGCGCTTCATGCTGCGCGCTCCAGCTGACCGCGATGGCGGTCCAGCCAGTCGATCTTGGTCAGCGGCAAGCGTCCTTCCGCCAGCAGACGTTGCAACGTGTGCAACCAGTATTCGCGAGAATAACGGTGACGCATGTCCACCGGATGCAGCCCCAGGCGAATCACCGATGCCTCGCGCCAACGCTGTTCACGCTGGTCGCTGAGGATTTTCGACAAGCCGCGCCGCCAGGCACTGCGCGCACTCCATACCAGTCCAGGAGCATCTATGGCGCTGAAGTCGGGCAAGCGATAAAGATGCTGTGGATCGCTGGTGTAGCTGAGTGGCAATTCGCGCAAGGCTTGGCGGGTGCCGTCGCTCATCAGCCAGGCCGGGGCGACGAAGCCATGCACCGGCCAGTCGTAGCGCTGAAAGATTTCAAGGCCGGCGTGCAGGCGGGCGAGGGCGGCTTCGCGGGACAGGGGATAGAACTCGCCTTCATGGGTGTAGACCCGGCGCATGAACCAGTCGCGCGGGGTGTTCGTCATGGGTTCCTGGTCGTCGTGGTAATAACCGTGCAGCGCCAGTTCATCGCCCCGAGCGACCCGGGCATCGAGCATTCGGCGAAATGCCGGGTTGGCATCAAGCGCATCATGGCGATGGAAGTCCGGCACCACCAGCCACGTGATCGGCACATTGCCCAAGGCATCGACAGCCTCGACGAAGGGCTGGTAATCCGCCCAGGTCGAGGGCGCCACGTCGTGCAATACCAGGCACACCGCTTTCATGTTCTCAACCATTGGCCACCCGTGGCAGCGTATGGCCGAGCACCGCGTGGTAGTGGCTGAGCAGGCTGTCGACCACCGTGTCCCAGGCGTAATGCCGTTCGACATGCTGGCGGGCCTGATGACCGAGCCGGGCGCAGCCACGACTGAACAGTTCGCGCACGGCATTGGCCATGGCTTGCGGGTTATTCGGTGCACAAAGCAAGCCGCAGGAATCGTTAACGATCTCTTCAAACGCACCGGCCGCTACCGCCACCACCGGAATGCCGCAGGCCATGGCTTCAAGGATGACCAGACCGAACGTCTCCTGATCACCGGCATGCAGCAGCGCATCGGCGCTGGCCATGAGCCGCGCGACTTTTGGCGCCGGGCAGAATTCATCGATGACGCTGACGTTGTCCGGCACCGCAGCGGGCATCGACGAGCCGACCAGCAGCAAGTGATAGCGCGGGCCGAGGCGTTGCATGCACTTGAGCAGCACCGGCAGGTTTTTCTCCTTGGAACCGCGCCCGGCGAAGATCAGCAAGCGGGTGTCTTCGGCAATCCCCAGCTCGGCACGCAGGCCGGGGTCGCGGGCGTCGGGATGGAAGGTGTGCAGATCGACGCCCAGCGGTTGCACATGAACATTGCGCACGCCAAGCCCGGTGAGCTTGTCGGCCATGACCTGGCTCGGCGCAAGCACACGGTCGAAATTGCCATAGAGACGAGTGACGTAAGCCTCGACATTCGGCGTGACCCAATGGCCCATGCGATTGCCCACCAGCAGCGGCAGATCCGAGTGATAAAAGCCGATCACCGGCACATCCAGCTGCCGCCGCGCATCCAGCGCCGCCCACGCGGTGAGGTAAGGATCGCCGACTTCGATCAGATCCGGCTGCAAATCCTGCAGGACGTTTCGCCAAGGCGCCAGGCGCAGCGGGAAGCGATAGCCTTTGCCGAAGGGCAGGGCAGGTGCTGGAACCGTGTAAATGCCGTCATGTTCACCCAGCCGCGCGCCGGGGATCAGCAGGCTATGACGAATACCGCTGCGGTCGCCGAGGCGACGGTGTTTGGCATCCAGATAAGTACGCACGCCTCCGCTGGCCGGGGCGTAGAACATGGTGATGTCGGCGATATGCACGGTGAGCAACCCTCCGCTGTGTTGTTCTCCCTTGGTTGACCGTTATCCAGAATAGATGTTCGGTCGGGATTGCGCGGTGGGGTGTCAGTCGGGTTTTGTTGAAAGGTAGATATTCGCGAGCAGGCTCGCTCCCACAATGGAATGCATTTTCCCTGTGGGAGCGAGCCTGCTCGCGAAGTGGCCAGTCGCCGCAGCTTAAATCCTGAAGCTGCCCACCAGTTGCTTGAGGCGCGAAGCCTGCTGCTCCAGATCCGAGCACGCGCGCAAGGTCGCTTGCAGGTTCTCCACGCCTTCCTGGTTCAGCGTGTTGATCTCAGTAATATCGACATTGATCGACTCGACCACAGCAGTCTGCTCTTCAGTCGCGGTCGCCACCGACTGGTTCATCCCGTCGATCTCACCGATGCGCAGGGTCACGCTGTTCAGGCGTTCGCCGGCAAGGTTGGCGATCTCCACGCTGTCCTGACTGTGGCGCTGGCTGTCGCTCATGGTGCTCACCGATTCCCGAGCGCCGACCTGCAGCTCCTCGATCATGGTCTGCACCTGTTGCGCCGATTCCTGCGTGCGGTGCGCGAGGTTACGCACTTCGTCGGCCACCACGGCAAAACCACGACCGGCCTCACCGGCGCGCGCCGCTTCGATCGCCGCGTTCAGGGCCAACAGGTTGGTTTGCTGGGAAATGCTGGTGATCACTTCGAGAATCTGGCCGATGTTGACAGTCTTGCTGTTCAGCGACTCGATATTGGTGCTCGATGCGCTGAGCATGCTCGACAGTTGGTTCATCGCCTTGATGCTGCGCTCGACCACTTGCTGGCCGTCCTCGGCCAGACCCCGAGCGTCGCTGGCCTGGTTCGAGGCTTGCGCGGCGTTGCGGGCAATTTCCTGGGCGGCGGCGCCGAGCTGATTGATCGCGGCGGCAACGCTGCTGGTGCGCGAGGCTTGCTGGTCGGAGTTGTACATCGACGAGTTCGAAGCTGCGACCACGCGCAGGGCGACCTCGTTGACCTGGCCGGTAGCTGAGGACACTTCGCGGATCGAACCGTGAATGCGCTCGACGAAGCGGTTGAACGCGGTACCGAGGATGCCGAATTCATCGTTATTGACGATGTTCAGGCGTTTGGTCAGGTCGCCCTCGCCGTCGGCGATGTCTTCCATGGCGCGGGTCATCACGTGCAGCGGCTGGATCAGCAGGCGGATCAGCATGCCGAGCAGGGCGATGATGATTGCCACGGCAATAATGGTTGCGATTACCGCTGAGGTACGGAATTCGCTGAGCATCGAGTAGGCCTGATCCTTGTCGATCGACAGGCCGATGTACCAGTTCACCGACGGCAGGCCCTTGATCGGGGCGAAGGTGACGATGCGGGTTTTGCCGTCGACGCTCACTTCGCTGAAATCGCTGCTGATGCGCGGCGTGTCCTGCGGGTAGGCTTCTTTGAGCGATTTCATCACCAAAGCCTTGTCCGGATGAACGAGGATCTTGCCGTCGGCACTGATCAGAAACGCATAGCCCATGCCGTCGAAATCCCGCGCGGCGAGGGTATCGACCAGTGATTGCAGGCTCAGGTCGCCGCCGACCACGCCAACACTCTGCCCGGCCTTTTTCGACGCGGTGGCGATGGAGATGATCAACTGGCCGGTGGCCGCATCGATGTAGGGTTCGGTCAGGGTCGAGGTGCTGCTGCTGCTTTCGGCACCTTTATACCAAGGGCGTACGCGCGGATCGAAACCGTCCGGCATTTTCACGTCCGGGCGGATGGTGAAGTGGCCGGTGGCATCGCCCAGATAGGTGGCCATGAACGTTGAAGTCAGGCTTTTCTGTTCGAGCAGGCTGGCGACCGTGGCAGGTTCCGGATTGATGGCGATGTTCTGCGCGGCGTTTTCAATCAGCAGAATGCGCCCGCTGAGCCAGGTCTGGATATTGCCGGCGGTGACCTCGCCCATTTCATTGAGGTAATTGTTCAGGTCATCGCGGATCGCATTGCGCTGCAGCCAATCGTTGTACAGCGTGAACGAGGCGAAAGCGGCAATGACGATGAGAGCGGCGGCAAGCAAAATCTTATGGCTGAAGCGCAGGTTTTTGTTCATGGCTTGGGGTTCCGCTAAGGTCTTAATGTCCTGGGCGTGCTTTGATAGAGACGCGCACTATGGGCAAGGTTGAAAAATTGATATTTCCGGCTCTCCTTAGGGAAATGTCTGACCCGGTTTTCTGGCGGGTCTGTCCAATTTATGTATCGGCCATGTGTCATCAAAGATTAACCATTGGGTGAGAAAATGCCTGACTCTTCGCAACTCGTTATCGGCGCTGATCCGGCCGCGCAACCCATCGCTCAGGCCATGCGTCTGGCCAACCGCCACGGGCTGATCGCCGGCGCCACCGGCACCGGCAAAACCGTGACATTGCAGCGTCTGGCCGAAGCGTTCAGCGACGCCGGTGTCGCGGTGTTCGCCGCCGACATCAAGGGCGACCTGTGCGGCCTCGGTGCTGCCGGCAACCCGCAGGGCAAAGTGGCCGAGCGCATTGCCGGTATGCCGTGGCTCAGTCACACCCCCCAGGCTTATCCCGTGACGCTGTGGGACATCCACGGTGAATCCGGTCATCCGCTGCGCACCACCTTGAGCGAAATGGGCCCGCTGCTGATCGGCAGCCTGCTTGAGCTGACCGACAGCCAGCAGTCGGCGCTTTACGCGGCTTTCAAAGTGGCGGATCGCGAAGGTCTGCTCCTGCTGGATCTCAAGGATCTGAAAGCGCTGCTCAATCACCTCAAGGACAATCCGCAATTGCTCGGCGAAGACGCGGCGCTGATGACCACCGGTTCCAGCCAGGCGCTGCTGCGCCGTTTGGCGACGCTGGAACAACAGGGCGCCGAAGCCCTGTTCGGCGAGCCGGCGCTGCAACTTGAAGACATCCTGCAACCGGGCGCTGACGGCCGTGGACGCATCCATCTGCTCGACGCCAGTCGGCTGGTGCACGAAGCGCCGAAGGTTTACGCAACGTTCCTGCTGTGGTTGCTGGCCGAGTTGTTCGAGCAACTGCCCGAGCGAGGCGATGCTGACAAACCGCTGCTGGCGCTGTTTTTCGACGAGGCGCACTTGCTGTTCGGCGACACGCCCAAGGCGTTGCAGGAACGGCTAGAACAAGTGGTGCGCCTGATCCGTTCCAAAGGTGTGGGCGTGTATTTCGTCACCCAGTCGCCAGCGGACCTGCCGGATGACGTGCTGGCGCAGTTGGGCTTGCGCATTCAACACGGTCTGCGTGCGTTCACCGCGAAAGAGCAGAAATCCCTGCGCGCCGTGGCCGATGGTTTTCGCCCGAATCCGGCATTCGACAGCCTGTCGGTGTTGACCGAACTGGGGATTGGCGAGGCGCTGGTAGGAACGCTTACCGAGAAGGGCACGCCGGAATTGGTCCAGCGAGTGCTGGTGGCGCCGCCGCAATCGCGGATCGGCCCGCTGACTGCAACCGAGCGCACCGTGCTGATCGCCGGCTCGCCGTTCAAGGGCCGCTATGACAAGCCGATCGACCGCGAGTCGGCCTATGAGATTTTGATGGGACGCAAAGGGCTGGCGCCGGAGGCTGAAACACCAGCGGGCAAACCGGCGGCCGAAGAGCCGAGCCTCGCCGATCGGGCGGGAGAATTCCTCGGTACGGCAGCAGGGCAGGCGCTGAAATCAGCGATGCGCCAGGCCGCCAATAACCTTGGCAAGCAATTGGTGCGGGGGTTGATGGGGTCTCTGCTCGGAGGCAGCAAGCGCCGCTGATCCAGGAATTGCCGGAGATCAAACCTGTGGGAGCGAGCCTGCTCGCGAAAGCGGTGTGTCATTCAACATCAATGTCGGCTGACATGGCCTCTTCGCGAGCAGGCTCGCTCCCACATGGGAATCGTGTGCACAGTCAGGTCTTGCTTTTGGCATGCGCCGCCAGCCGCTCCAGCGCCGCGCGCAATCCCGGATCGCTGATCCCGTCAGCCGTTGACTGAATCGTCTCCGCCGCACTGCTGGACAAATCCATGGTGTGTCCAACCGCCCGATGTTGGACGATCGGCGGGCGCACGCTGAATTTGATCCGCGACAGGTTGGCGAACTCTTCGAACAATTGCAGTTGTCGTTGCAGGCGTTTCTGCTGATAGCGCAGTCGCGTCGCCCAATGGCCGTCAGTGACCACCAGCGACAGCTCGCCTTCGCGCCACTTGGCTACCCGGCAATGCTCGCGGGCGGCCGGTTGCAGCTGGCTTTCGAGCAGGCGCTGCAAATGCTCCAGACGCTGGGCATGGCCGAGGATGGCTTTCAGCGGTTTGGCTTCACGTAACAGAACGGCGGGGGCTCTGGCCGTGAGAGGGCGAAACGCCATGATCGAACACCTGAAGTAACAGAGGCGCCATGTTAGCAGAAAGCTGTGGAACCTCTGGCCCATTGCTTTTGTCCCTGCTTTGCTCATTAAATCAACGCCTGACTTCTTTCCCCCGACGGGTTGAAGTTGAGCAAAACGCCCCTATTTTAAGTGAGCCCCGTCAAAGCGCAGTGCCAGCATCGTGGAACATCGCCACTTTCCTCACCACCGTTTCCGGGTAGAATGCTCGTTCGCATGCGGCCATGAGGGCTGCACGGGCGACTCACGGGGCCGCCCTCCATCCCTTTAGTGTGGAAGATCCTGCCGATATGTTTGCGCCTTTGTTAAAGAAACTTTTTGGAAGCAAGAACGAGCGTGAAGTCAAACGCATGCTCAAGACGGTGCAGCTCGTCAATGCCTTCGAAGAGCAAATGGTGGCCCTTTCGGACGATCAATTGCGCGCCAAGACCGCCGAGTTCAAGGCCCGTATCGCCAAAGGGGAAACCCTCGACAAGCTGTTGCCGGAAGCCTTCGCCGTAGCCCGCGAGGCCGGCAAGCGCGTGATGGGCATGCGCCACTTCGACGTGCAACTCGTCGGCGGCATGACCCTGCACGAAGGCAAGATTGCCGAAATGCGTACCGGTGAGGGCAAGACCCTCGTGGCCACCCTGGGTGTTTACCTCAACGCGTTGTCCGGCAAAGGCGTGCACGTTGTGACCGTGAACGACTACCTGGCCCGCCGTGACGCCAACTGGATGCGCCCGCTGTATGAATTCCTCGGCCTGACCGTCGGCGTCGTGACGCCGTTCCAGCCGCCGGAAGAGAAGCGTGCCGCCTACGCCGCCGACATCACCTACGGCACCAACAACGAATTCGGTTTCGATTACCTGCGCGACAACATGGCGTTCAGCATGGATGAAAAATTCCAGCGTGAACTCAACTTTGCCGTGATCGACGAAGTCGACTCCATCCTCATCGACGAAGCGCGTACCCCGCTGATCATTTCGGGTCAGGCCGAGGACAGCTCCAAGCTGTACACGGAGATCAACAAACTGATCCCGCAGCTGGAACTGCACGTCGAGGAAGTCGAAGGCCAGGTCACCAAGGCCGGCCACTATACCGTTGACGAAAAGACCCGTCAGGTCGAACTCAACGAAGCCGGTCACCAGTTCATCGAAGAAATGCTCACCCGCGTCGGCCTGCTGGCCGAAGGCGAGAGCCTGTACTCGGCGCACAACCTCGGCCTGCTGACCCACGTCTATGCCGGTCTGCGTGCGCACAAACTGTTCAACCGCAACATCGAATACATCGTTCAGGACGGCCAGGTCGTACTGGTCGACGAACACACCGGTCGTACCATGCCGGGTCGTCGCCTGTCCGAAGGCCTGCACCAGGCCATCGAAGCCAAGGAAGGTCTGAACATTCAGGCCGAGAGCCAGACCCTGGCCTCGACTACGTTCCAGAACTACTTCCGTCTGTACACCAAGCTGTCCGGCATGACCGGTACCGCCGACACCGAAGCGTTCGAATTCCACCAGATCTACGGTCTGGAAGTCATGGTCATCCCGCCGAACAAACCGTTGGCGCGTAAGGACTACAACGACCTGGTGTTCCTCACCGCCGAAGAGAAATACGCGGCGATCGTGGCCGACATCAAGGAAAGCATGGCGGCCGGTCGTCCGGTGCTGGTGGGTACCGCGACCATCGAGACCTCCGAGCACATGTCCGCATTGCTCGTCAAAGAAGGCATCGAACACAAGGTTCTCAACGCCAAGTTCCACGAAAAAGAAGCTGAAATCATCGCGCAGGCCGGTCGTCCGGGTGCGCTGACCATCGCCACCAACATGGCCGGTCGTGGTACCGACATCCTCTTGGGCGGCAACTGGGAAGTGGAAGTCGCTTCGCTGGAAAACCCGACCCCTGAGCAGATCGCCCAGATCAAGGCCGACTGGCAGAAGCGTCACCAGCAAGTGCTGGAGTCCGGCGGCTTGCAGGTCATTGCTTCCGAACGTCATGAATCGCGCCGTATCGACAACCAGCTGCGTGGCCGTGCCGGCCGTCAGGGCGATGCCGGTTCGAGCCGCTTCTACCTGTCGCTGGAAGACAGCCTTATGCGCATCTTCGCTTCTGATCGGGTGAAGAACTTCATGAAAGCCCTGGGCATGCAGCCGGGCGAAGCGATCGAACACCGCATGGTGACCAACGCAATCGAGAAGGCGCAGCGCAAGGTTGAAGGCCGCAACTTCGACATCCGCAAGCAACTGCTCGAGTTCGACGACGTTAACAACGAACAGCGTAAAGTGATCTATCACATGCGTAACACGTTGCTGGCCGCTGACAACATCGGCGAAACCATCGCCGATTTCCGTCAGGACGTGCTCAACGCTACCGTCAGCGCGCACATTCCGCCGCAATCGCTGCCAGAGCAGTGGGACGTGGCCGGTCTGGAAGCGTCGATCGAAAGCGATTTCGGCGTGAAACTGCCGATCCAGCAATGGCTCGACGAAGACGATCACCTGTACGAAGAAACCCTGCGCGAGAAGCTCATGACCGAGCTGATGGCGGCGTACAACGAGAAAGAAGATCAGGCCGGTGCCGAGGCGCTGCGCTCGTTCGAGAAGCAGATCGTCCTGCGCGTACTCGACGACCTGTGGAAAGACCACCTGTCGACCATGGATCACCTGCGTCACGGCATTCACCTGCGTGGCTATGCGCAGAAGAACCCGAAGCAGGAATACAAGCGCGAGTCGTTCACGCTGTTCTCCGAGCTGCTCGATTCGATCAAGCGCGACTCGATCCGCGTGCTCTCGCACGTTCAGGTCCGCCGCGAAGATCCGGAAGCCGAAGAGCAACGCCTGCGTCAGGAAGCCGAAGCACTGGCGGCGCGCATGCAGTTCGAACACGCCGAAGCGCCTGGGCTGGATCAGCCGGAAGCGCTGGGTGAAGAGGTCGATGTGGCACTGGCCACCGCCGCTGCCCCGGTTCGCAACGAGCAGAAGCTGGGCCGCAACGAACTGTGCTACTGCGGTTCGGGCAAGAAATACAAGCATTGCCACGGGCAGATCCAGTAAAACCCGTTTCAATCGCTGAACACCCGCGCCGCGACCGGCTCCTGCCGTCGCGGCGTTTTGCCATTTATCCCACCGTCCTTTCCCGTGGCGGTGCTGACATCATTGAGTAAGGAGCGCATTCATGGCTGTTGGTCTTGGTCCTTTGCCAACGTTGCACCCGGTTGCCGGTTTTGAACTCGGTATCGCCTCGGCCGGCATCAAGCGCCCGGGGCGCAAGGATGTGGTGGTGATGCGCTGCGCTGAAGGTTCGACCGTGGCTGGGGTGTTCACCCTGAACGCGTTCTGCGCCGCACCGGTGATCCTGGCGAAAAAGCGCGTGCACAATGCCGTGCGTTACTTGCTGACCAACACCGGCAACGCCAACGCCGGCACCGGCGAACCGGGCTTGGCCGCGGCCGAGCGCACCACCGCTAAGTTGGCCGAGCTGACCGGCGTCGATGCCAGCCAGATTCTGCCGTACTCCACTGGCGTGATCGGCGAGCCGCTTCCGGTCGAGAAGATCGAAGGCGCACTGCAAGCCGCGCTGGACGACCTGTCGGAGAACAACTGGGAAGCCGCCGCCACCGGGATCATGACCACCGACACCCTGCCGAAGGGCGCCAGCCGCCAGTTCGAGCATGACGGCGTGACCATCACTGTTACCGGCATCAGCAAAGGCGCCGGCATGATTCGGCCGAACATGGCGACCATGCTGGGTTACATCGCCACCGACGCCAAAGTCTCCCGCGAGGTGCTGCACAATCTGATGCTCGACGGCGCGAACAAGTCGTTTAACCGCATCACCATCGACGGCGACACTTCGACCAACGACTGTTGCATGCTGATCGCCACTGGCAAAGCCGCGTTGCCGGAAATCACCCGCGCTGAAGGCGAGCTGTTCGCCAAGTTGAAGCAGGCGGTGTTTGAAGTGTGCATGGACGTGGCCCAGGCCATCGTGCGCGACGGCGAAGGCGCGACCAAGTTTGTCACCGTCGAAGTGAATGGCGGCGGCAATCATCAGGAATGCCTGTACGTCGGCTACACCGTGGCCCATTCGCCGCTGATCAAGACTGCGCTGTTCGCCTCCGACCCGAACTGGGGTCGAATCCTTGCCGCCGTCGGCCGTGCCGGTGTGCCGGATCTGGACGTGAGCAAGATCGACGTGTTCCTCGGCGACGTGTGCATCGCCAGCCGTGGCGCCCGCGCCGCGACCTACACTGAAGCCCAGGGCTCGGCCGTGATGCAGCAGGAAGAAATCACCATCCGCATCGAACTGGGTCGCGGCGATTGCAGCGAAACCATCTGGACCACCGACCTGTCGCATGAGTACGTAAAGATCAACGCTGAATACCGTACTTGATTCAAGGTGTGGGAGTGGGCTGCCGGCCGCTTCGCGGGCAAGCCCGCTCCCACAGTGATTGCGGTCGTTCACAAATGCCGTGTCCACCACCAAAACCTGTGGAAGCGGGCTTGCCCGCGATGACGGACGACCAGACGCCAGACATTCTGGATTGTTTCCCTGACGAAAAGGCGCCACACCATGTCCCTGCACCTGATCATCGGCGACAAACTGCTTTCCTCCTGGTCCCTGCGCGCGGCACTGGCGCTCGACCTGACCGGCGCACCCTATAGCGAAGAGCTGATCAAGCTCGGCAAGCCCGACACCCGCGAGCGCCTGCTCAAGCATTCGCCTACCGGCAAGGTGCCGCTGCTGCAAACCACCCGTGGCACCATCGCCGATTCGCTGGCCATTGCTGAATACCTCGCTGAGCAGTTTCCGTCCGAGCAACTCTGGCCGAGCGATACCTTCGCCCGCGCCCAGGCCCGCTCGGCCTGCGCACAAATGCACAGCGGCTTCTTCGCCATGCGCAATCACATGCCGTTCAACCTGAGCCAGGACGCACCACTGAACCCGGTGCCGCCAGAGGTGAAGGTCGATATCGAACGCATGCTCGCGCTATGGGCTGAGTGTCGTGCGGCAGCCGCGGAAGAGGGCCCATACCTGTTCGGTCGTGTCAGTCTCGCCGATGCCTTTTTCGCGCCGATCGCCGTGCGCCTGCGCACCTATCGGGCGAAGTTGCCGGCAGTCGACGAAGCTTATGTTGAAACCGTCTACCAATGGCCCGCCTTCAAGGCGTGGCAAAAGGCTGGACTGGAGGAATTGAACCCGTGAAACGCGTCCACGTCGCCGCTGCCGTCATTCGTGACGGCGCCGGCAAAATCCTCATCGCTCGCCGCGCTGACACTCAACACCAGGGCGGCTTGTGGGAATTTCCCGGTGGCAAGGTCGAGGCTGACGAGTCGGTCGAATCGGCACTCGCTCGCGAGCTGCACGAAGAGCTGGGCATCGTCGTTGCCGCTGCCCGTCCGCTGATCAAGGTTCGCCACGATTATCCGGACAAACAGGTGTTGCTGGATGTCTGGGAAGTCTCGGCGTTCAGCGGTGAACCCCACGGCGCTGAAGGCCAGCCTTTGGCTTGGGTCCCTGCCAGGGAGTTGATCAACTACGAGTTCCCGGCGGCCAATCAGCCGATCGTCGCGGCAGCGCGCTTGCCTGCCGAATACCTGATCACTCCGGAAGATCTGGAAGGCCCGGCCTTGTTGCGCGGCATCCAGAAGGCGATTGCTGGTGGAATCAAACTGATCCAGCTGCGCGCACCGAACGGCTACGACCCGAAATACCGCGATCTGGCGGTGGATGCCGTGGGCCTGTGCGCGGGCAAGGCACAGTTGATGATCAAAGGGCCGTTCGAATGGCTTGGCGATTTCCCCTCGGCCGGTTGGCACATCACCGCTGCCCAGCTGCGTAAATACGCAGCGGCAGGACGTCCGTTGCCGGCCGAACGCTGGCTCGCGGCATCGTGCCATAACGCCGAAGAGCTGGCGCTGGCCGAGCAGATGGGCGTCGACTTTGTCACCCTGTCACCGGTGCAGCCGACGCTGACGCACCCGGATGCACAGCCGTTGGGGTGGGAGCAGGCACAGGCATTGATCGACGATTTCAGCAAACCGGTGTTTCTGCTCGGTGGAGTAGGGCCGGCGGAGCGCGAGAAAGCCTGGCGTGCTGGGGCTCAGGGTGTGGCGGGAATTCGGGCGTTCTGGCCGGATCCAGTGTAAAGGCTACCGACCTCTTCGCGAGCAGGCTCGCTCCCACAGTGGATTGCATTTCTCCAGTCAGAATGCAGTCAAATGTGGGAGCGAGCCTGCTCGCGAAGGCGCCCTGACAGGCGCTACTTTCCTTCAGGTTTAGCAGCCGGCTGCCACAAAATCTCCGCCACTCCCTGCCGCCGCGCAATCAACCGCGCCACAACAAACAGCAAATCCGACAACCGATTGATATACGCCAGGCCAACCCCGGCCAACGGCTCAACGGCGTTCAAATGCTGACAGCGCCGCTCGGCACTACGCGCCAGGCTGCGGCAGACATGCGCTTGCGCAATCAGCATCGAACCGCCGGGCAAGATGAAGTTTTCCAGCGGCCCCAGCTCTTCATTCCACACATCGATCGCCGCTTCCAGTCGCTCGATTTCAGCCTCGTTCAACGCCTGATATTCAGGCATCGCCAGTTCGCCGCCGAGGTCGAACAGGCGGTGCTGACACGGCGCCAACACGTCGATGATTTCATTCAGTCCTGGGTGCACTTCGCGCTCGGCGAGCAAACCGGCGAGCAACACGCCGACCTGACTGTTCAGCGTATCGACCTCGCCGATCGCCTCGATGCGCGGGTGATCCTTGGGGACGCGACGGCCGTCACCGAGGCCGGTCTCGCCTTTGTCGCCGGTGCGGGTGTAGATCTTCGACAAGCGAAAGCCCATGGGTTACCTCGGTAATGAATTGGTTTCGGTGGTCAATGGCGCCGGTTGCGCCAGCGGCAAACGCAGGGTGAAGCAAGTGCCCTGGCCGGGCGCCGACTGCACTTCCATCTGGCCCTTGTGGTTGTTGGTGATGATGAAGTACGACACCGACAGACCAAGCCCCGTGCCCTGGCCGATTTCCTTGGTGGTGAAGAACGGCTCGAAGGTACGCTTGCGCACGCTCTCGCTCATACCGATGCCATTGTCTTCGACCTGAATCTCGGCCCATGGCGGATTGAGTCTTGTGCGCAAGATGATCCGGCCCGGCTCGCTGTCGTCTTCACGCTGGTGAATGGCCTGGGCGGCGTTCTTCAGCAGATTGAGCAGCACCTGTTCCAGCTCGTTGGCGGTGCCCGGCACGGGCCCGAGGGCTGGGTCGAACTGGCGGATGATCGCCTGGCCCTTGAAGTCGAAACCGATGGCCAGATCGAAGTCGTTGCCGGCGATTTCCACGGCTTGGTCGATCAGCGCCGGTAGATCGCATGGCGCCATTTGCCGGGTGCTGCGGCGGCTGAAGCTGAGCATGTGCGTGACGATTTTCGCCGCGCGGGCGCCGGCCTGTTGAATGCCGTCGAGCAATTGCGGGACTTCGCGGCCTTGCAGGTAGCGGTTCACCGTGTCCAGTTCGATGCCCAGTTGTTCGGCAGTCTCGATGTTCTTCGGCAGATCCGCCGACAGACGGCGGCGAATGTTCTGCACGTTGTGCAGGATCGCGCCGAGCGGGTTGTTGATTTCATGGGCCATGCCGGCCGCAAGTCCACCGACCGAGAGCATCTTCTCCGACTGCACCATCATTTCTTCCAGCGACAGACGCTGAGTGATGTCGTCGATACGGATCACCACGCCACGCCCGGCACCGCCCATCAGCGGATAAAACGTCAGCGCGTAATGCTTGGGTTCATCGTCCTTGAACCAGGTCACTCGGTCGACTTTGGCCACGGTGTGCTGTTCGACGGTGGCCTTGAGCTGCGGCAAAAACGGCTTGAGCGGTTCGAAGGCGAGGAAGATCGGTTGGTTCAAAGCCTCATCCAGGCGTGTACCGGAGAGGGCGCTGGCTTCCTGGTTCCATTGGGTGACGTAAAGCTGCTCGTCGAGAGCGATGAGCGCCGACGGCATTGAGTCGATGATGCTGTTGAGGTAATTCTGGAAGCCGGTGAGCTTCTTCTCGATCTTGCTGCGCACCTGGACTTCCAGCTCCAGTTTGCGGTTGGTGTGGCGGGTTTCCTCGGCCAGCCCCTGCGCCTGATCGTAGGCGGCCTGTGAGTCGTCGCGTGCGCGTTTGAGCTGCTGCTCGCGGGCTTCGATGCGCGAAAGCATGGTGTTGAACGCCTCGGCCAGACTGCCGATTTCGTCGTGGTTGCCGCGCGCGGCGCGCAGGGCGTAGTTCTCTTCGCGGGTGACCTGGCGGGACAATTCCTCAAGCTGATGAATCGGCCGGGTAATCAGGCGCTTGATCTGCCGGGCGATGACCAGCCACAGCAGTACGCTGAAGATCAGGATGCCGAGGCTGGCGGTCAGAGTGCCGGTGTAGAACGCCATCGGCAGTTCGCTGCTGGCCACCAGCAACAGATGCCCCGGCGCGGCGCCGGGACGGGGCAGGGTGATCAGTTGATTGCTGCGAAACTCGGTAAGCTGCCAGGCTTCGACATGCCGATAGCGCTCCGGCAAGTGAAGTTTGTCGCCGCGCTGCACCTGCGCCAGACGTTCACCCTTGCCGTCGTACAGGGCAGCGGCGCGCAACGGTGAATAACTGTCGAGCTCCTTGAGCAGACGTTCGGCGCTGCGCGGTGATTCCAGCGCATCGCTGACCAGACTCGGATTGGCAATCAGCCGGCCAATGGTCTGCAGGGCCTGTGGCGCCATGCTTTCCTGGGAAATGTAATAGGCGGCGCTGATAAAGGTCAGGTTGGCGACCAGCAGAACCGTGGTCAACAACACCAGCAGGGCGGCCAGCAGTTTCTGGCCGACCGGCAGGTTTTCAAGGCGCTGGCGCAATGGCATCAGGTTTATCGCAGCAGGGGAACAAGTCGTCAGCCTAGCGGCTGCTCAGTCGCTGGGCAATCCACGCTTGTGCAGATGAGCGATCAGACGTTGCTGCAACTGGTGCAGATGCGGCAGATGCAACTGATGGCGCTCGGCGACTTTACATGCGTGGCCCAACAGATAGCTGATCTCGGTGCGGCGCTGGTTGGCGACGTCCTGATACATCGAGGAATAATTGGCGGCGGTGGCGTGGATCACTCGTTCGACTTCCACTTGCAGATTGTCCGCCGCAGCCGGCTGGCCGCAGCGTTCAAGCAGTTCCGTCAGTTCGGCGCAGAGCGTGGCGACTTCGCAATGATGCTCGCTCAGCCCGCCGTTACGGCAGTTGTGCAACACGGTCAGCGGGTTGATCGCGCAGTTCAGCGCCAGTTTGCGCCACAGGCGAGTAAGGATGTCGGCGCTCCATTCATGGGGAATGTTCGCCGCTTGCAGATCGTCCAGCCAGACCGGCGCCAGCGGATTTGCGCCATCGCCCAGCCAGTTGAACCCGTGACCGGCGAACACCACGCGCCAATCGCCATCACGGAACGCGCCCTCGGTGCTGGAGGCGCTGATGCAGCGCGCCTGTGGCACCCGCGCGGCGACGGCGTCCTGACTGCCGAGGCCGTTTTGCAGGAGGATCAGTTCGGCGTCCGGCGCGAGGCGGGAAGCGAGGCGGGCGACGGCCTCTTCGGCGTCATAGGCCTTGCACGCAACCAGCAATCGGCGAATCGGCTCGGGGCTGTCCGGGGTTTCGCCGGGAACTGCATAGGTATGAGCTTGTCCGTTCTCTACCAGGGTTAATCCGCCCAGTGCCTCGTAGCTTTGCATGCGTGCCGCATCGCGCAGGATCAGTCGCACAGGCAAACCGGCGCGGGCCAGACGTGTCGCCCAGAGTGTGCCGAGGCTGCCGGCGCCGAGTACGTGCCAGGTGGTCGACATCAGTTTTTTGCTCGATTGCTTGCAGGCATGTGCGGCTCGCCGTATCGGTAGGAAAAGACCCGTTATAATGAGCCCGATTTTAACCGCAAGCCAAGCGCGCTCCATGCACATCGAGCGCGCCTTTTTATTGGAGAGATTACATGCCGTCGTTCGACGTGGTATCCGAACTGGACAAACACGAACTCACCAACGCGGTCGAGAACGCCGTGAAGGAACTCGATCGTCGTTATGACCTGAAAGGCAAAGGCAGCTTCGAGTTCAAGGAAAAAGACCTGACCGTCAGCCTCACCGCCGAAGCCGCTTTCCAGCTCGAAGCGATGATCGAAATCCTCAAGCTGGCGCTGACCAAGCGCAAGATCGACGTGCAATGCCTCGAGGTCAAGGACGCCTACGCTTCGGGCAAGCTGATGAAGCAGGACGCCATCCTCAAGGAAGGCATCGACAAAGAACTGGCGAAGAAGATCGTCGGCCACATCAAGGAAGCCAAGCTCAAGGTCCAGGCCGCCATTCAGGGCGAGCAGGTGCGTGTCACCGGCAAGAAGCGCGACGATTTGCAGGAAGCCATCGCGGCCCTGCGTGCCAAGGAATTCGGCATGCCGCTGCAGTTCAACAACTTCCGCGACTAAGCTTGGTCTGAAGGCTAGGTGGGAGCGAGCCTGCTCGCGAATGCGGTGTTTCATTCAGCGAAGAGTTGACTGACACACCGCTTTCGCGAGCAGGCTCGCTCCCACAGTTGTTTTGTTGTTTTGAATACACCCGGGAAGCCGGAAATCAGGAGATAGAACATGGATTTGAATGCGGAAGTGGACCACCTGGTCAAGGCGTCCCAGGCGTGGATCCCGATGATCATGGAATACGGCAGCCGCGTACTGCTGGCAGTGATTACCCTGGCGATCGGCTGGTGGCTGATCAACAAGGTCACGCAAAAACTCGGCGGTCTGCTGGCGCTGCGCAATGCTGACCTGGCCTTGCAAGGCTTCATCAGCAGCCTGGCCAACATCATTCTCAAGGTGCTGCTGATTGTCAGCGTCGCGTCGATGATCGGCGTCGAAACCACGTCATTTGTCGCGGCCATCGGTGCTGCGGGTCTGGCGATTGGCTTGGCCTTGCAGGGCAGCCTGGCCAACTTCGCCGGCGGCGTGCTGATTCTGCTGTTCCGTCCGTTCCGTATCGGTGACTGGATCGAAGCCCAAGGTGTAGCGGGTACCGTCGACAGCATCCAGATTTTCCATACCGTGCTGCGTACCGGCGACAACAAGACCATCATCCTGCCCAACGGCAACCTGTCGAACGGCATCATCACCAACACCAATCGTCAGCCAACCCGCAAAGTGGTATTCGATGTGGGCGTGGATTACGAGGCGGATCTGCAGAAAGCTCGGCAGGTGCTGCTGGATCTGGCCAAGGATGCCCGCGTCATGCAGGATCCGGAACCGCAAGCGGTGATTTCGACGCTGGGTGACAGTTCGATCACGGTGTCCCTGCGCGTCTGGGTTAAAACCGCAGACTATTGGGATGTGATGTTCATGTTTAATGAACAGGCGCGTGATCGTTTGAAGGCTGCCGGGATTGATATTCCATTTCCGCAGCGAGTTATACGTGTAGTGCAGGAATCGGCGGCGCAATGATAGGTTGCTAGCTAAGTAATTATTAGCCGGTCTGTCAATACAGATGAAATAAAAAAGGCCCATCGGAAGATGGGCCTTTTTTCATGCTTTAAAACTAACCACTGACAATTACAAGATGTTCAGCGGGTACTCGGTGATCAGGCGGAACTCTTTGACATCGCCTTCACCTTCGTCGGCGTTGGCCACGTGCCAAGCTTGACGAATGCGGAAGGACAGGTCTTTCGCCGGGCCGCTTTGAACAACGTACTTGGCTTCAAAGTTGGTTTCGTGGTGTTTGCCATCCTCACCATACAGACCGGCATAAGCGCTGCCTGCTGGAGTATTGGTGCCATCAATGTCCCAACCTTTGACGTAACGAACCATGAAGCTCAGGCCAGGCACGCCGTACTCAGCCATTTTCAGGTCGTAACGGGCTTGAACGGATTTTTCGCCTGCACCGTTGAAGTCAGAGTACTGGATCGAGTTGGCCAGGAAGATCGAGTCGCCACCACGGTTGTTCTTGCCCACGCCGATGTAGTCGAACGGGGTGTCGCCGTTGACCTTCTGGAAGGCCAGGGTGAAGGTGTGCGCTTTGAGGAACGACAAAGCGGTTGCCAGCGAGAACGTGGTGTTGCTGATGTCGCCCGCTTCGGCACTACCGGTGTCGGTGGTGCGATAGATGTTGAAGTCGGTGTTCAGCGAAGTATCACCACCGAATGGAGTGGTGAGGTTCACGTTGGCGTAGTACTGGTTCCAGATGTCTTCCAGCTTCGCGCCGTACAGCGATGCACTGAGGTTGTCAGTGATCGAGTATTTGCCACCGAAGTAGTCGATGTTGTTCGCCTCAACACCGGCATAGGTAGCGTAGAGGCCGCCATCACGGGCGTTCTTGTCCTGGCTGGAGCCGGAGTAGAAGTGACCGGCTTCGAGATCCAGGTCTTTCACTTCGCTGCTCTGCAACTGGAAGCCAGTGGCAGTTTGCGGAAGGATGCGCGAACCGCCGACAGCAAACACTGGGGAAGTGCTTGGCTGCATGTCGCCGAATTTCAGTTCGGTCTTGGAAACGCGGAACTTGATGGAAGCGCCTGCCTTGCCCTGACTGTCGTTGACGTCACGAGCGTAGCCGTTGGCCTTGACGGTATCGCTACGGCTCATGTTGCCAGTACCGGAAGTACCGTCACCGCCATCCAGTTTCAAGGCCAGATAGCCGTAGGCATCAATACCTACACCCACGGTGCCCTGGGTATAACCGGAGGTGAAGTTGCCGAGGAAACCCTGGGTCCAGTCTTTCTGGTCGCGGCCACCATTCTTGTTGTCACGGTTGAAGTAGTAGTTCTTCAACGTTTCGGTGAGTTTCGCACCTTCAACAAAACCTTTGGCTTCTGCCTGGTCATCTACGAACGGGGCGGCCGTAGCCAACTGGGAACTGGCTGCTGCAGCAACTGCCAGTGCGATCATGCTCCACTTCATCACGCGCATCGTGATTTGCTCCTTTGGTTTTAGAAGAGTACTGCCGTCCCACCTGTTTTATTATCTGGGCGGCTCTTTCTTTTTGTGTCGGCGCAAACTTATATCACGCCGACAATGTTGGCGATACTTGCGAAACCAACCTTTCAGCTTCTTTACGGCGTTGTCGCAAAAGGAGCGCTGGATGTCGCAAATTCACAGTACCGATGCAGCCGGACTGACAACTTTATCGCTGTTTCCGGACCTCTTGGCATCGCTACAAAAGAGTCCCTGGCAAAACACTTGAATCTCCATCGGGCAACCCTGCCACTGTTTTTATTGGCTTCAGGCGACCACTGCCGCTGGCACGCCTATAGTCCATAACGTTACGAATGCAACAAGCGTGCACAAACCGCAAAAATGTCGCGGTTATTTTTCTGTAGCGCGCCCGCATATGTGAAAACCTTGTGAAAACGGGGCCTCGGGCTTGTTTTGTCACACGCTTGACGTGGTTTGCCCAATGGTGTTGCAACGCACCAAAGGTGCGCGAGACAGCAAAAAACGTTACCGGTTCACCCCGTACTGAGTATTTGGCGGATGCCCGACCCAGTGAGCGTAGACGGGTTGTGCAGTTTTGGTGCAAAAAAATCGACGGTGGGCCTGAGGGTAGTCTGTCCGTCAGAGAGTCGAGGCTCGCTAGATCAAGGAATTTCATGCGACTCTTCACGTCAAGGCTCATGTCATGGCCTAAGTTGGTGCGCGGCGCGGACAGATGTCTCATGTCGAAGCAGCTGGGGATTAACTGCCGGGGCAGCGTGAAGGCCGCTGCATTCGCAGGTATGCTGCCGTCCTGTCGCTTGGCGCGTCGCCTCTTTGGAGCCGCCGCTAAGCTGAGTCATAGGATCAGCCGGGAGTACGTACAGTGTTTGCTTTGGATTCACGACTTCAACAGGACACCCTGGTCATCGGCGACTTTCCGTTGTGCCGGCTGTTGCTGTCCAACGACAGCAATTACCCGTGGTTCATCCTGGTGCCTCGCCGCGAGGATATAAGCGAGTTGTTTCAGTTGGATGTCGCCGATCAGCAGCTGCTCTGGCAGGAAACCACCACGCTGGCCGAGTTGCTCAAGGATTCGTTCGACGCTGACAAGCTGAACGTCGCAACGCTGGGTAACGTTGTCAGCCAACTGCACATGCATGTCATCGTGCGCAAACGCGATGATGCTGCGTGGCCGGCGCCGGTCTGGGGCAGGCATCCGGCCAAGCCGTACAGCGCGGAACAGGTGGCAGCCATTCGCGAGCGCTTGCGTCTGGTCCTGACTGAAGAATTCACCTTTGTGGAGGGCTGAGTCATGAGCCTTGAAGAGCGCGTAACCGATCTGGAAAGCCGTCTGGCCTTTCAGGATGACACCATTCAGGCATTGAACGATGTGCTGGTGGCCCAGCAGAAAGTCATCGAGCGCCTGCAATTGCAGATGGAAGCGCTGATCAAGCGTCACGAAGAAATAGTCGGGCAGTTCGGTGCCTTTGAAGAAGACGCGCCGCCGCCACATTACTGAGCCATTCGGCGGGCATAAAAAAACCGCGAGCAGCCAGGCTGTTCGCGGTTTTTTTTGCTTTGGATCAGCGACGCGGCAGGGCGGCGATCACGTCCTCGGCTTGCAGGCCTTTGTCGCGGTTCATCACCGAGAACTCGACGCGCTGGCCTTCGACCAGGACGCGATGGCCTTCGCCACGAATGGCGCGAAAGTGCACGAAAATATCGTCACCGGAATCCCGGGAGATAAAACCGAAACCCTTGGAAGTGTTGAACCACTTCACGGTGCCGGTATCGCGATTGCTCATGTCATAGGTAGTCGGCGCAGCGGCCGGTGACGATTTGTAGAAGCTGATGGCCAGGTGCAGCAGCACGGCAACCAGCGCAATGACCAGGCTGAACAATACGGCCGGCTGGCCAGCGATAACCGGCATCGGCGCGATCAGGGTCAAGGTTTGCAGGACGACGGTCAGTACCAGCAGGGCGCTGACCAGATTTTGCAGATGCTGGCGCGGGCCTTTGTTCCAGTAAGGAATCACTGGAGCGATGACCAGGTTCAGCAGGCCGAAAAAGGCCAGGTAAAGTGCATCAGGCTGTTGCAGGTAAGGAACGGCTTCGGCTTTCAGGCTGGGTATGAACGACAGCAGCAAGGCTGCTGCGCCCATTAGCAGGTGGACGATTTTCAACATTTTGATTGGCTCACGTTATGACGGCTCACAAGGAAGAGCTGAAGGCGCACGGTTCGCTTCAGGACAAAAAAAGAGGCGGTGGACACGTACACGGCATCAGCCTATGCGCAAAACCCCGGAAAATAGGGCATGGCGACACGCTGCCTATTTAACAGCAAAGCCTGCGGCTACTCAAATCAGCCCGGCCAGCGGCAGAGAAACGGTCGATTTGTCGCAGTCAGGTCACCGATTCATAGCTGCGAGCCGGCGCTTGCCTTGCTAAAGTGGGGGCGAACCTGCTGGATGAATTCACTCATTGTTAGGGGGTAAGCATGGCCATTGATATCGGTATCAGTGAAGAAGACCGCAAATCCATCGTCGAAGGGCTGTCGCGACTGCTGTCGGACACCTACGTGCTGTATCTGAAAACCCATAACTTTCACTGGAACGTCACCGGCCCGATGTTCCGCACGCTGCATTTGATGTTCGAGGAGCAGTACAACGAACTGGCGTTGGCCGTCGACTCAATCGCCGAGCGTATCCGTGCGTTGGGCTTCCCGGCACCGGGCGCCTACGCGACCTACGCGCGTCTTTCTTCTATTAAGGAAGAAGTCGGTGTGCCGAGCGCCGAAGACATGATCAAGCAGTTGGTCGAGGGCCAGGAAGCGGTGACCCGTACCGCACGCGGTATCTTCCCGCTGCTGGACAAGGTCAGCGACGAGCCGACCGCTGACCTGTTGACTCAGCGCATGCAGGTGCACGAAAAAACCGCGTGGATGCTGCGCGCGCTGCTCGAGGAGTGACCCGGCCGCTGCGGACGGCTTGAGGTCGTCCGCACGCTGTCCAGACTCTTACTATTGTCGTTGGCTTATCCTACGAGGCTGGTCAACAAGTCGTATGGCGATAACTTTGTCACTGGGTTTTTATGAAGGCGCAGGATGTTGCCTTATAAATCAGCAGTCATGGCAAAGGAGTGTCAACGCTATGGTAGAAGGAGACAGGCGAAGCGACAGGATGTCGGCTTCGCGGCACGTTATAAAAGTCGATCCGTTTGTCAGCGAGTTCGACATGAATCTGATCCGGCCGTTATCGCGATCAATTCGCCTCAACGGATTTGCGACCTGCCTGCGACTCGAGCAGGTCTACTGGAACATCCTCGGCGGCATGGCCGAGGCCAATCATTGTTCGATCAGCACACTGTTGTCCCATGTGGACCGTGAGGTGCATCTGCGTCACGGCGGGGTGAAGAATTTCAGTGCGCTGGTACGGGTGGTTTGTGTCATGAACGGGATCAAAGAACTCGCACCCGCCGTTTCGCGCTGAAACGGCGGTTGCAATGAGGTTGTGGGCTGTGCAGTGTTACGGCTGCACAGCCCGCATTTAATCGATATAATCCCGCGCTTTCGCCGCAAAGCCCTGCGCGCGGCAGCAATCTGATCGCCGAGACACCCCCATGCCAATGTACGATTACCAATGTGCTTCCTGTGGTCATCAGTTGGAAGCCATTCAGAAGATCAGCGACGCACCGTTGGTCGACTGCCCTGCCTGCCAGGCGCCCGAACTGAAGAAGCAGCTGTCCATGCCGGGTTTTCGCCTCAGCGGCAACGGTTGGTACGAGACCGATTTCAAGACCGGAGCCAAGAAGAATCTGGCCGGTGGCGACAAAGCTGACTAGGGTTCAAACCCTGAACGAACGACACGCGTGAGTGGCCGCCTTGCTTGAAGGCGACAGTTACTCCACCGAATTTCGAATTACGAGAAGCGAACCACACCATGATGCGCAGCCACTATTGCGGCCAACTGAACGAAAGCCTGGAAGGCCAGGAAATTACCCTTTGCGGATGGGTTCACCGTCGCCGCGATCACGGCGGGGTGATTTTCCTCGACATCCGTGATCGTGATGGTCTGGCCCAGGTGGTGTTCGATCCGGATCGTGCCGAGAGCTTCGCCGCCGCCGATCGCGTGCGCAGCGAATACGTTGTGAAAATCACCGGCAAGGTGCGTCTGCGTCCGGCCGGTGCGACCAACGCCAACATGGCCTCGGGCATGATCGAAGTGCTGGGTTATGAACTGGAAGTGCTGAACGAGTCGGAAACCCCGCCGTTCCCGCTCAACGAGTTCTCCGACGTCGGCGAAGAAACCCGCCTGCGCTATCGCTTCCTCGACCTGCGTCGTCCGGAGATGGCCGAGAAGCTGCGTCTGCGTTCGCGCATGACCACCAGCATCCGCCGCTTCCTCGACGAAAACGGTTTCCTCGATGTCGAAACTCCGATCCTGACCCGGGCCACCCCGGAAGGTGCGCGGGACTATCTGGTGCCGAGCCGTACCCACGCCGGTTCGTTCTTCGCCCTGCCGCAATCGCCGCAGCTGTTCAAGCAACTGCTGATGGTGGCCGGCTTCGACCGTTACTACCAGATCGCCAAATGCTTCCGTGACGAAGACCTGCGTGCCGACCGTCAGCCGGAATTCACCCAGATCGACATCGAGACCAGTTTCCTCGATGAAAAAGAGATCATGGGCCTGACCGAGCAGATGATCCGCAACCTGTTCAAGGAAGTGCTGAATCTGGAATTCGGCGAATTCCCGCACATGACTTTCGAAGAAGCCATGCGCCGCTACGGTTCGGACAAGCCGGACCTGCGTATTCCACTCGAACTGGTTGACGTTGCCGACCAGCTCAAAGAAGTTGAATTCAAGGTGTTCAGCGGCCCGGCCAACGATCCGAAGTGCCGCATCGCCGCACTGCGCGTTCCAGGCGGGGCGAGCATGCCGCGCAAGCAGATCGACGATTACACCAAGTTCGTCGGCATCTACGGTGCCAAGGGCCTGGCGTACATCAAGGTCAACGAGCGTGCTGCCGGTGTTGAAGGTCTGCAATCGCCGATCGTGAAGAACATTCCTGAAGACAAGCTCAACGTGATCCTCGATCGCGTTGGCGCAGTCGATGGCGATATCGTGTTCTTCGGTGCCGACAAGGCCAAGATCGTCAGCGAAGCCTTGGGCGCGCTGCGGATCAAGCTCGGTCACGACCTCAAGCTGCTGACCTGCGAGTGGGCCCCAATGTGGGTCGTTGACTTCCCGATGTTCGAAGAGAACGACGACGGTAGCTTCTCGGCGCTGCACCACCCGTTCACCGCACCGAAGTGCACCCCACAGGAACTCGAAGCCAACCCGGCCGGCGCACTGTCCCGTGCGTACGACATGGTGTTGAACGGCACCGAGCTGGGCGGCGGTTCGATCCGTATTCACCGCAAGGAAATGCAGCAAGCGGTATTCCGCCTGCTGGGCATCAACGAAGCGGAACAGGAAGAGAAGTTCGGCTTCCTGCTCGACGCGCTGAAGTACGGTGCACCGCCGCACGGTGGCCTGGCCTTCGGTCTGGACCGTCTGGTGATGCTGATGACCGGCGCCCAGTCGATCCGTGAAGTGATCGCCTTCCCGAAAACCCAGAGTGCTGCCGACGTGATGACGCAGGCTCCGGGCGTAGTGGATGCCAAGGCGTTGCGCGAGCTGCACATTCGCCTGCGCGAAACGCCAAAGGCTGAGTAAGACGGGCCTGAAGGCGCATCTTCGGATGCGCCTTTTTTCTTTCTCAGGTCGAATTTTTCAATTGCCGGCCGCTGCACCAGCAGGGCGGGCAAGGTTTCAAAGAGCATTCGGAGCAAGTTATGGCAGGTCATTCCAAGTGGGCAAACATCAAGCACCGCAAAGAACGTCAGGATGCCAAGAGGGGCAAGATCTTCACCAAGTGGATCCGTGAACTGACCGTTGCGGCCCGTCAGGGTGGCGGTGATCCGGGTTCCAACCCGCGTTTGCGCCTGGCCCTGGACAAGGCGTTGAGCGCGAACATGAGTCGCGACATCATCGACCGCGCCGTCGCGCGCGGTGCCGGTGCCACCGAAGCGGACAACGTTGAAGAGCTGACCTACGAGGGTTACGGCCCTGGCGGCGTCGCGGTCATGGTCGAATGCATGACCGATAACCGCAACCGTACCGCCGCAGCCGTGCGTCATGCGTTCAGCAAGTGTGGCGGCAACCTCGGCACCGACGGTTCGGTGGCGTATCTGTTTGAGCGCAAGGGCCAGATCAGCTTCGCCCCGGGCGTCGATGAAGACGCACTGACCGAAGCGGCGCTGGAAGCGGATGCCGATGACGTGGTCACCCATGAAGACGGTTCGATCGACGTGTTTACCTCGTTCACCGGTTTCTATGCGGTACGCAACGCGCTGGAAGCGGCCGGGTTCAAGGGCGACGACGCGGAAATCGTCATGCAGCCAACCACCAGTGCCGAGCTGGATCTGGAAGGTGCGGAGAAGGTGCTCAAGCTGATCGACATGCTTGAGGACCTGGATGACGTGCAGAACGTCTACTCCAACGCGGACATCCCGGAAGACGTCGCCGCTCAGCTTGGCTGATAAGCGACTAGTCTTCCCTGTGGGAGCGAGCCTGCTCGCGAAAGCGGTGTGTCATTCAGCACCTGTATCTGCTGACATACCGCCTTCGCGAGCAGGCTCGCTCCCACATTTGCTATTGGCTGTCAGGTAAATCGTTTTATGAATCTGCAGGCGTTATGACTTTAATTCTTGGTATCGACCCCGGTTCGCGCATTACCGGTTACGGGATCGTTCGCGATACCGGGCGCGGCGGCTGCATCTATGTGGCTTCGGGCTGCATTCGCACCGGCTCCGGCGAACTGCATGAGCGTCTGCAAATCGTCTATCGCGGCGTGCGCGAAATAATCAAGACCTACGGCCCGGTGACCATGGGCATCGAAAAGGTGTTCATGGCGAAAAACGCCGACTCGGCGCTGAAGCTCGGTCAGGCGCGCGGCGCGGCCATCGTCGCCGGCGCCGAAGAGTGCCTGGAAATCGCCGAATACACCGCTACCCAAGTCAAACAGGCCGTGGTCGGCACGGGCGCGGCCAATAAAGAGCAGGTGCAGATGATGGTCATGCACATGCTCAAATTGACCAGCAAGCCGCAAATCGACGCCTCCGACGCCCTCGCTATCGCCATTTGCCATGCGCATACACGCTCAAGCCTGCTGCCGCACGGTCTGGGAACCGCACGCAGTCGTGGCGGGCGCCTGCGTCTCTGATAGCATCAGCATCAATTTTCCTGAAAGTGGCTCTCTGGTGCCTGTGTTGCCGGCGCGCAAGCCACCTTCAATCGTCGCCAGCCCACGGCTGGCCAGCGCTCAAGGATTCAAAACGTGATTGGACGCTTGCGCGGCACCTTGGCTGAGAAACAGCCGCCGCACCTGATTCTCGATGTGAATGGCCTCGGCTATGAGGTGGAAGTGCCGATGACCACCCTTTATCGGTTGCCGTCGGTCGGTGAACCGCTGACCCTGCACACCCATTTGGTCGTACGCGAAGATGCGCAATTGCTCTATGGCTTTGCCGGCAAGCGTGAGCGAGACTTTTTTCGCGAACTGATTCGTCTCAACGGCGTAGGGCCGAAACTGGCGCTGGCATTGATGTCGAGCCTGGAAGTCGATGAACTGGTGCGCTGCGTACAGTCCCAGGACACTTCGGCGCTGACCAAGGTGCCGGGGGTTGGCAAGAAGACCGCCGAGCGTCTGCTGGTCGAATTGAAAGACCGCTTCAAGGCTTGGGAAACGTCGCCGGCGATGTTCGCGCTGGTGCCGAATCAGCCCGATGGGCCGGCGCCGGTCAACAGCGCCGAGACTGATGCGGTCAGTGCGCTGATCTCGCTGGGGTACAAGCCGCAGGAAGCGAGCAAGGCGATTTCCGCGATCAAAGACAAGAATCTGAGCAGCGAAGATCTGATCCGCCGCGCTCTGAAGGGAATGATTTAAGTGATTGAAGCTGATCGTCTGATCGCCGCCGCGCACAGCCCGCGCGAGCGCGAAGAAGTCCAGGATCGGGCCATCCGCCCGGTCAGCCTGGCCGATTACATTGGCCAGCCAACCGTGCGCGAGCAGATGGAACTGTTTATCCAGGCTGCCCGGGGCCGTAGCGAATCCCTTGATCACACTTTGATCTTCGGCCCGCCGGGGCTGGGCAAGACCACGCTGGCCAACATCATTGCCCAGGAAATGGGCGTGTCGATCAAGAGCACCTCCGGACCAGTGCTGGAACGTCCGGGTGATCTGGCCGCGTTGCTGACCAATCTCGAGCCGCACGACGTGCTGTTCATCGACGAAATTCATCGTCTGTCGCCGATCGTTGAAGAAGTGCTGTATCCGGCGATGGAAGATTTCCAGCTCGACATCATGATCGGCGAAGGGCCGGCGGCGCGTTCGATCAAACTTGATCTGCCGCCGTTCACCCTGGTCGGCGCCACCACCCGCGCCGGCATGCTGACCAACCCGTTGCGTGATCGCTTCGGTATCGTCCAGCGCCTGGAGTTCTACAGCACGGCGGATCTGGCAACAATCGTCAGCCGTTCAGCGGCCATTCTGGGTCTGCCGCTGGACCCGGAAGGTTCGTTCGAGATCGCCCGTCGCGCCCGTGGCACCCCGCGAATTGCCAACCGTCTGCTGCGCCGAGTACGCGACTTCGCCGAGGTCCGCGCCAAGGGTCATATCACCAAAGCGGTGGCGGATCTGGCGCTGAACCTACTGGATGTCGATGAACACGGTTTCGATCACCAGGACCGGCGCCTGTTGCTGACCATGATCGAGAAGTTCGACGGCGGTCCGGTGGGGATCGACAGTCTGGCGGCGGCGATCAGTGAAGAGCGCCACACCATTGAAGACGTGCTCGAGCCTTATCTGATCCAGCAGGGCTATATCATGCGCACGCCACGGGGCAGGGTGGTGACGCGCCATGCCTATCTGCATTTCGGTTTGAATGTTCCGTCACGCATGGGCGAGATGCCCGTGGCAGACGAGTTTCTCGACGCCGTCGACGATTGATACACATTTGCTGGTGATTTATTCAGGGTTTGTACTGTCAGACGACGGTACTTTTGCGTTAAAGCTTTGAAACCACGAAAAACAGTTGTCTGGCCGGATTGGCAACCTGAGGAGTAAGCACTAGAGTATGCGCGCGCAAAACGGGCTTGAGCCGTTCGCACATCGTTGTCGCGTTTATTACGAGGACACCGATGCGGGCGGCATCGTGTATTACGTTAATTACCTCAAGTTTATGGAACGGGCTCGAACCGAGCGGCTACGGGAACTGGGTTTTGCCCAATCTGTGCTTGCCGGAGAGGACCTGTTGTTCGTCGTGCATTCCAGCGAAGCGCGATACCACGCGCCGGCGCGACTGGACGACGAACTATTGGTAAGCGCTGATGTAATCGAATTGAACCGTGCCAGCCTGCGCTTCAAACAGCAGGTCAGGCGGGCCACGGATAATGTGCTGCTCTGCGAAGGGCAGTTTTTGGTGGCCTGCGTGCGCACCGACAGTTTGAAACCCCGGGCCCTTCCCGAAGACCTGCGTGCGGCCTTCGCCGACGCGGTCGGCCCGGGTACACACTCAAAGCAGGAGATAAAGCGTGGAAGCTAACGTCGTCGACCATTCCTCCATGTGGAGCCTGGTCAGCAATGCCAGCATCGTGGTGCAGTTGGTAATGTTGACCCTGGTGGCCGCATCGGTGACCTCATGGATCATGATCTTTCAGCGCAGCAATTTGCTGCGTGCCGGTCGACGCGCCCTGGAGAGCTTCGAGGAGCGCTTCTGGTCGGGTATCGACCTGTCCAAACTGTACCGTCAGGCCGGCAGCAACCCTGATCCGGATTCGGGCGTGGAGCAGATCTTCCGTGCCGGTTTCAAGGAGTTCTCCCGTCTGCGTCAGCAGCCAGGCGTCGATCCTGAAGCGGTGATGGAAGGTGTCGCTCGTGCCATGCGCGTGGCCATCTCGCGTGAAGAAGAGAAACTCGAGCAGAGCCTGCCGTTCCTCGCCACTGTTGGTTCGGTCAGCCCGTACATCGGTCTGTTCGGTACCGTGTGGGGGATCATGAACTCTTTCCGCGGTCTGGCCAGTGCTCAGCAGGCGACCCTCGCCACCGTAGCTCCGGGTATCGCCGAAGCGCTGATCGCCACGGCGATCGGCCTGTTCGCTGCGATCCCAGCGGTCATCGCTTACAACCGTTTTGCTGCGCGCAGCGAAACCTTGCTTGGCCGCTACTACACCTTCGCCGATGAATTCCAGGCGATCCTGCACCGCAAAGTGCACACCAGCGAAGAATAAGCAGGTATTTCCCGATGGCTTTAATCGCTCGAGCTCGCAAAAAGCGCAAGCCGGTCGCCGAGATGAACGTGGTGCCCTACATCGACGTGATGTTGGTGCTGCTGGTCATCTTCATGGTGACCGCGCCGATGCTCAATCAGGGCGTGAAAGTTGATCTGCCCAAGGTTTCCAGCGAAGCCTTGCCGCAGGACAACAACACCCAGGTCCTGACCATTTCGATCAAGGCTGACAAGACCTACTACTGGAACCTTGGCAGCGAAGTCGACACCGAGAAGCAACAGGACAGGGCCATGACCCTGCCGCAAATGACTGACGCGGTGACCAAGATCATTCGCGCCGGCACCGAGGGCGGCAAACGCACCCAGGTATTCATTCGCGGCGACAAGACTGTCGACTACGGCGCCGTCATGGGCGCCATGGGCGGGTTGCAGAAAGCCGGGGTCGGTAACGTTGGTCTGATTACCGAGGCCCCCTGATGCAGCAACAGCGAGAGCCGTCCGCCTCGGAAAGCTACTTCTGGCCTAGTGTCCTGGCGATTGTCCTGCACGTGCTGGTGTTCGGCATGCTGTTCGTCAGTTTTGCCTTCACGCCTGAACTGCCGCCGGCCAAGCCGATCGTCCAGGCGACTCTGTACCAATTGAAATCGAAAAGTCAGGCGACCACCCAGACCAATCAGAAGATTGCGGGTGAGGCGAAGAAATCCGCTGCGCGCCAGACCGAAGTCGAACAGATGGAACAGAAAAAGATCGAGCAGGAAGCGGTGAAGGCGGCGGAACAAAAGAAAGAGGAAGCGGCTCAAAAGGCCGAGGAAGCCAAGAAGGCCGACGAGTCGAAAAAAGCGGACGAAGCGAAAAAGGCTGATGAAGCCAAGAAAGCCGACGACGCGAAGAAAGCCGAAGCGAAAAAGGCCGAAGAGAAACAATTGGCTGATATAGCCAAGAAGAAGGCCGAAGACGAAGCGAAAAAAGCTGCTGAGGAAGAGGCGAAGAAAGCCGCTGCCGAAGAAGCCAAGAAGAAGATCGTCGAAGACGCGAAAAAGAAAGCCGCCGAAGACGCCAAGAAGAAAGCTGAAGCTGAAGAGGCGAAGAAGAAAGTCGCCGAAGACGCGAAGAAGAAAGCTGCTGCCGATGCTGCGAAAAAGAAAGCGCAGGAAGCGGCACGCAAATCTGCCGAAGACAAAAAGGCTCAGGCCCTGGCAGATCTGCTTTCCGACACGCCGCAGCGCCAGCAAGCCTTGGCCGATGAGCAGGGTGACGAAGTCGCCGGCAGTTTCGATGACCTGATTCGCGCTCGTGCAGCAGAAGGCTGGGCTCGTCCTCCTTCGGCACGCAAAGGCATGACGGTCGTGCTGCAGATCGGCATGTTGCCGGACGGTACGGTGACTTCGGTCAGCGTTGCCAAGTCCAGTGGTGATGGTCCGTTCGATGCTTCGGCAGTCGCGGCGGTGAAGAATATTGGACGTTTGACAGAAATGCAGGGAATGAAGCCGAGCGATTTCGCTCCGTATCGTTCATTCAAGATGACATTCACACCTGAGGATCTAGCCTTGTGAGAAACCTTCTTCGAGGAATGCTGGTCGTGATCTGCTGCATGGCAGGGATCGCGGTGGCAGATGAAAAGAACATTCTGGTCACCAGCGGCAGCGATCGGGCTACTCCGATCGCCGTCGTTCCGTTCGGTATGCAAGGCGGCGCGGTGCTGCCTGACGACATGGCGGAAATCATCGGTAACGATTTGCGCAACTCGGGCTATTACTCGCCGATTCCAAAAGCCAACATGATCAGCCAGCCAAGCCAGCCGAGCGAAATCATTTTCCGTGACTGGAAGGCAGTGGGTGCTCAGTACATGATGGTCGGCAGCATCGCGCCCGCGGGCGGTCGCTTGCAGGTGCAGTGGGCACTGTTCAACGTCGCCACCGAACAGAAAGTGGCTGACGGCAGTGTTTCCGGTACGACCGACCAGATTCGAGACATGGCGCACTTCATTTCCGACCAGTCCTTCCAGAAGCTGACCGGTATCGAAGGTGCCTTCTCGACGCGTCTGCTGTACGTAACGGCCGAGCGTTTCTCCGAGAAGAACACGCGCTATACCCTGCAACGCTCCGACTATGACGGCGCGCGTGCAGTGACTCTGCTGCAATCCCGTGAGCCGATCCTGTCGCCGCGTTTCGCACCGGATGGCAAGCGTATCGCCTACGTGTCGTTCGAGCAGAAGCGCCCGCGTATCTTCATGCAGAACATCGACACCGGTCGCCGTGAGCAGATCACCAACTTCGAAGGCCTCAACGGCGCGCCAGCCTGGTCGCCGGATGGCAATCGCCTGGCGTTCGTGCTGTCGAAAGACGGTAACCCGGACATCTACGTAATGAACCTCGGTTCGCGTCAGATCAGCCGCGTAACCAATGGCCAGGGCATCAATACCGAACCGTTCTGGGGCAAGGATGGCTCGACCATCTATTTCACCTCGGACCGTGGCGGCAAGCCGCAAATTTATAAAACCAGCGTCAGTGGCGGTGGTGCCGAGCGTGTGACGTTCGTGGGCAACTACAACGCCAACCCGAAACTTTCGGCTGATGAAAAGACTTTGGTGATGATCCATCGTCAGGATGGCTTCACCAATTTCAAGGTGGCAGCTCAGGATCTGCAGCGGGGTAGTGTAAAGATCCTCACTGATAGCACTCTGGACGAGTCACCTACTGTTGCGCCCAACGGCACCATGGTAATCTACGCCACCCGCCAACAGGGCCGGGGAGTCTTGATGCTCGTGTCCATTAATGGGCGCGTGAGGCTCCCGCTTCCTACCGCTCAAGGCGAAGTCAGAGAACCGTCCTGGTCCCCTTACCTGAAGTGAGCGGGCGCTACACGTTTTACTTAACACACTGGGGTTCATTAGGAGTTTCACGATGGAAATGCTGAAGTTTGGTAAATTTGCTGCGCTGGCTCTGGCCATGGCTGTAGCTGTAGGTTGCTCGTCCAAAGGCGGCGACAACGCCGGTGAAGGCGCTGTTGATCCAAACGCTGGTTACGGCGCAAACACTGGTGCCGTTGACGGCTCCCTGAGCGAAGAAGCTGCTCTGCGCGCAATCACCACCTTCTACTTCGAATACGACAGCTCGGACCTGAAGCCAGAAGCCATGCGCGCTCTGGACGTTCACGCCAAAGACCTGAAAGCAAACGGCGCTCGCGTTGTTCTGGAAGGCAACACCGACGAACGTGGTACTCGTGAGTACAACATGGCACTGGGCGAGCGTCGTGCGAAAGCCGTTCAGCGCTACCTGGTACTGCAAGGTGTTTCCCCAGCTCAGCTGGAACTGGTTTCCTACGGCGAAGAGCGTCCAGTTGCTACCGGCAACGACGAGCAGTCCTGGGCCCAGAACCGTCGCGTCGAACTGCGTAAGTAATTCGATATGCGAACGTGCCGTCGTGCTGTAACTGTTCTGGCTCTCAGCCTCGCGCCGCTTGCGGCGTGGGCTGCGGTTCCTGTGGTCGATGACAACTCCGGTTATAACAATAGCGGGAGCAGTTATCCGCCTGCGGGTTACGGTACGAACGGCGCCTATGCCGGGGGAGCGGCTTCGGCCCCTGCCTCGGCACAAGGCATGCTGTTCAACCAATTGCAACAGATGCAGGATCAGATCTCGCGCCAGCAAGGCGTGATCGAAGAACTGCAGAATCAGGTTGCGCGCATGAAGCAGGAATCCCTGGAGCGATACCAGGATCTTGATCGGCGCATAGGATCCGGCGTTGCACCAGCCGCGACTCCCGAGAATTCTTCTGCCGGTAGCGACGCAAGTGCTGCTGCCGGTGCTGCCGCAGGCGCGGGTGCTGCTGCGGCCGCCCAAGCCCCTGCTGCGGGTAGCGAACCGGCTGATCCGGCCAAGGAAAAGCTGTATTACGATGCCGCTTTCGACCTGATCAAAGCCAAGGATTTCGACAAGGCCAGCCAGGCCTTCGCCGCTTTCCTGCGTAAATACCCGAACAGCCAGTACGCGGGCAACGCCCAGTACTGGTTGGGCGAAGTGAACCTGGCCAAGGGTGATCTGCAAGGTGCGGGTCAGGCCTTCGCGAAGGTTTCGCAGCTGTATCCCAAGCACAACAAGGTGCCGGACTCGCTGTACAAACTGGCTGACGTAGAACGCCGCCTCGGTCACACCGACAAGGTCAAAGGCATTCTGCAGCAGGTGGTGTCCCAATATCCGGGCACGTCTGCTGCGCAGTTGGCCCAGCGTGATCTACAGCGCATGTAAGCCGGTTCATCCGTGTTTTGAAGAAACCCGCGCTTGTCGCGGGTTTTTTCGTTAGAATTCACGCCCTTTTTCTGAAACACGCTTCTTGCGGTCTACGCGTTGGCGGGATTGCCTGAAGTGCCTGACGGAGGCGGACAGCCTGTTTAGCTGTTACGCCCGTGGCGACTATGCAAGACACATTGAGAATCACCGAAGTTTTCTACTCGTTGCAGGGTGAAACTCGGACTGCCGGGCTGCCCACGGTTTTCGTGCGCCTGACCGGTTGCCCGTTGCGTTGCCAGTACTGCGACAGCGCTTATGCGTTCAGCGGCGGCACCGTCCGCACCCTCGACGATATCCTTGAGCAAGTGGCTGGATATCGTCCGCGCTACGTTTGTGTCACCGGCGGTGAGCCATTGGCTCAGCCAAACGCCATTCCTTTGCTTGAGCGGTTGTGTGATGCCGGCTACGAGGTGTCGCTGGAAACCAGCGGCGCCCTCGACGTATCCGCTCTCGATCCGCGTGTCAGTCGCGTCGTCGATCTGAAAACGCCGGGCTCGAAAGAGGCCCACCGCAACCGTTATGAGAACGTCGAACTGCTGACCCGCAACGATCAGGTGAAGTTTGTCATCTGCTCGCGGGAAGACTATGACTGGGCGGTTTCCAAACTGATCCAGTACGGTCTCGATCAGCGCGCCGGCGAAGTACTGTTTTCGCCAAGTCACCACGACCTCAATGCCCGCGAGTTGGCAGATTGGGTGGTGGCGGACAATCTGCCGGTACGCCTGCAATTGCAGCTGCATAAATATCTTTGGAACGACGAGCCGGGGCGCTGAGATGACTGAACAACTGAACACTACCGAAAAACGTGCAGTCATCCTGCTGTCCGGCGGCCTCGACTCGGCCACCGTGGTGGCGATGGCTCGCGCCGAAGGCTACGCCTGCTACACCATGAGTTTCGATTACGGCCAGCGCTCGCATGCCGAGTTGCACGCTGCCGCCCGCGTGGCTCGCGATCTGGGTGTGGTCGAGCACAAGGTCATCGGGCTGAACCTCAATGGCATGGGCGGCTCGGCGCTGACCGACACCAGCATCGACATCCCGGAAGAGCTCGGTGAAGGCATTCCGGTGACTTACGTACCGGCGCGCAACACCGTGTTCCTGTCGCTGGCATTGGGTTGGGCCGAAGTGCTCGGTGCCCGCGACATCTTCATCGGCGTCAACGCGGTGGATTATTCCGGCTACCCGGACTGCCGTCCCGAGTTCATCGAATCGTTCGAGCGCATGGCCAACCTGGCCACCAAAGCGGGCGTGGAAGGCAATGGCTTCCGCATTCAGGCGCCACTGCAAAACCTCAGCAAGGCGCAGATCGTCCAGGCTGGGGTGAAGCTCGGCGTGGATTATGGCCTGACCGTTTCCTGCTATCAGGCCGATGATGACGGCCGCGCCTGCGGCAAATGCGACAGCTGCCGCCTGCGTGCAGAAGGCTTCGCGGCAGCTGGTGTGGACGATCCAACCCCTTATTTTTGATTTTTTCAAAAAAGGTGTTGAATAGTCCTTAAAAATCAGTATTATACGCGCCACCACACAGCGGGTCGTTAGCTCAGTTGGTAGAGCAGTTGGCTTTTAACCAATTGGTCGTAGGTTCGAATCCCACACGACCCACCATATTTGGCGGTTTAGAAAATCCGGAAGGCCCACGAAAGTGAGGATTTCCGGGTTTTTTTTTGCCTGCCATTCGGCGTTCGATGTTTCAGCGCGGCCACACCTGACACAGGTCAGAATCATCTTTTGTATCAACGGGATATTCTGTAGCCTTGCGCAGCTTCAACGCTGTCCGTGCCTGATGATACTCACTCTCCCGGCGGTACCCTCTAGCGGTCCGGAGCCGGGTGTATACTCGACTTTCGCGCGAATGCGCCTGCAGGTCTTGCGAACATGACGCAGATTTCCGAACGCCTTCTGGTTCAAGCCCACCTCGACGCCAAGCAGCCTAAACCGCTGACGGCAGAGGAGGAGGCTTATTACCGTTCCGCCATCGCTGCCGAGCTCAAGGCTCAGGACGCGGTGCTCGTGGCTCACTTCTATTGCGATCCGGTGATTCAGGCCCTGGCCGAAGAAACCGGCGGCTGTGTTTCCGACTCCCTGGAAATGGCCCGCTTCGGCAATGCTCACCCGGCCAAGACCGTAGTGGTCGCCGGCGTGAAATTCATGGGCGAGACGGCAAAAATTCTCAACCCGGAAAAACGCGTGCTGATGCCGACCCTGGAGGCGACCTGCTCGCTGGACCTGGGTTGCCCGGTCGACGAGTTCTCGGCGTTCTGCGACCAGCATCCGGAACGCACCGTGGTGGTTTACGCCAACACCTCCGCCGCTGTGAAGGCTCGGGCTGACTGGGTGGTGACATCGAGCTGTGCACTGGAAATTGTCGAAAGCCTGATGGATAACGGCGAGACGATCATCTGGGGCCCGGACAAGCACTTGGGCACTTACATTCAGCGCAAGACCGGTGCCGACATGCTGCTTTGGGACGGTGCCTGCATCGTTCATGAAGAGTTCAAGTCCAAGCAGCTCGAAGACATGAAAGCGTTGTACCCGGACGCGGCGATTCTGGTGCATCCCGAGTCGCCGACTTCGGTGATCGAGCTGGCGGACGCGGTCGGTTCCACCAGCCAGTTGATCGCTGCCGCGCAAAGCCTGCCGAACAAGACCCTGATCGTCGCCACCGACCGTGGCATCTTCTACAAGATGCAGCAGCTGTGCCCGGACAAGGTCTTCATCGAAGCGCCTACGGCCGGTAACGGCGCGGCTTGCCGCAGTTGCGCGCATTGCCCGTGGATGGCCATGAACACCCTTGAGCGCACGCTGAAGAGCTTGAAGGAAGGCACCAACGAGATCTTTGTTGATCCGGCGCTGATTCCTCAGGCGATTCGTCCGTTGAAGCGCATGCTGGACTTCACCCAGGCAGCGCGGATGAAGCTGGCCGGTAACGCCTGAGTACCCCCTTGTAGAAGTGAGCCCTGTGGTGAGGGGATTTATCCCCGTTGGGTGGCGAAGCCGCCCTAAATCAAACACCGCGGCATATCAGGGATACCGCGTGTGTTTCTTTACGACTGCTACGCAGCCGGACGGGGATAAATCCCCTCACCACAGGCCGGCTCTTGAGTATGGAAATTATTTGCTCTTCTTCGGGATCCGCACCACACGGGTATCCGAATAGATGTCATGCCAAGTGCGTTTCTGCTTGTCGAACAGCGACCAGAAGAACCCCAGCCCGACACACAACCACGACGCGATCGACACCATAAAGCGCAACAGCGCCTGCCACAGGCTGATGGCCGTGCCGTCGGGATTCTGCACCCGAAGGCCCCACACCTGCATCCCCAATGTCTGCCCGCCGTGGGTCCAGAACTTGGCGAAGAAGCCGAACAACACCAGCAGCAGCACCGTGGAATAGAGCGGATCGCCATCGAGCTGGCCGGCATCGGTCATCGCCCGCAGACGTTGTTCGCCAATGATCGCGGCCTGAATCAACTTGTAAATAAATCCAGTGACGATCAGCAGGGCAGTACACAGCAGGAAGTCGTAGAACATTGCCGCCAGACGACGACCGAGAGCAACGGGAGGAAAGTCCCCTTGCGGCGTGAGCAGGTGTTTCGACATGGCAGCCTCAAGGCGTGAATGGAAGCGCCAGTTTACGGATTAGCGCGCACAAAAAAGCCCCTGATATCAATATCAGGGGCTTTTTCGTATCAGCAGATCAGGCTTCTGCTTGTACTTCGTCAGCCTGCATGCCTTTCTGGCCTTGCACAGCAACGAAAGTCACTTTCTGGCCTTCTTTCAGGCTTTTGAAGCCGTTGCCCTGAATGGCGCGGAAATGTACGAACAGATCCGGACCGCTTTCTGGAGTGATAAAACCAAAACCTTTCTCGTCGTTAAACCACTTGACGGTACCGCTCTGACGTGTGGACATTTCTTATTTCCTTTGACGCATAAATTGATGACAGCCCCTTTCACATGAAAGAGTACTGGAGCTGGTTGCAAGGAGTAAGAAGACGTCGAGCGGGATGTAGCTAACTTGTAGGCTACTGCCCAGGTCACGATTCCAAGCTGACCCATGCAAACACAGTGGACAAACTCTACGCCAACTACGGGAGAAAAAACAAGCCCTGCGAAGGTCCCGGTTTTACTGCCCTTCATGGCAGTTCGTCAGTTAACTAGTTGTGTCTTAGACGATTGTCCGGCTCTATTTTCAGCAAACGTTATAAGCAACGTTCATATTCGAAACGAATGTTAAAAAACGCACTGTTTTATGGCGATTGCGTTACACATTAGTGCACGTATAACGCAATCGCGTTACTTATAGAAACAGTCGATCAGCCGCGATAGTAGCGTTGTGGAACAAATGGCATTTTGCTTACAAGCATTTGCACCTTTTTCCCACGGACGATGGCCCACACCGGAGTGTCGAGAGCAACGTAGGCGCTGTCGAGGTAACCCATCGCCAATGGTCCTCCCAAGGTCGGACCGAAGCCACCGCTGCAGACGCTACCGATGATCTCGCCGGTCTCGTTGACGATTTCTGCGCCTTCACGCACGGGGGTGCGTTCCTGGGGCAGCAGGCCGACGCGTTTGCGTGCGACACCATTTTGTTGCTGCGCGAAGATCGGCTCTGCGCCCGGGAAACCGCCGGCCCGCGCGCCGTCAGCGCGGCGTGGCTTGGAGATCGCCCAGAGCAGGCTGGCTTCAATTGGTGTGGTCTCGGTGTTCATGTCATGGCCGTACAGGCACAGGCCGGCTTCCAGACGCAGCGAATCACGGGCGCCGAGGCCAATGGCCTGGACCTCTGGTTCGGCGAGCAGGGCGCGGGCGAGTTGTTCCGCTTCGGCGGCCGGGACGGAGATTTCGAAACCGTCTTCACCGGTATAGCCCGAACGGCTGACAAAGCAGTCCACGCCCAGCAACGACACACGGTTGAACTGCATGAAAGTCATCTTCGCCACGTCCGGCGCAAGACGCGCCAGCACGGTGACGGCTGCCGGACCTTGCAGGGCGAGCAGGGCGCGCTCTTCGAACAGCGCCGTAATGGTGCACTGATCGCCGATGTGTTTTTGCAGATGCGCGAAATCCTGATCCTTGCACGCGGCGTTGACCACCAGGAACAGCTCGTCATTGCCCAGATGGGCGACCATCAGGTCGTCGAGGATGCCGCCGCTTTCGTTGGTGAACATCGCATAACGCTGCATGCCCACCGGCAGGTCGATGATGTCCACCGGCACCAGGGTTTCCAGGGCTTGGGCTGCATTGGCACCGGTCAGGCGAATCTGGCCCATGTGCGAGACGTCGAACAGCCCCGCCTGTTCGCGGGTGTGCTGGTGTTCTTTCATCACGCCGAGCGGGTATTGCACGGGCATGTCGTAGCCGGCGAACGGCACCATGCGTGCGCCGAGTTCGAGGTGCAGTGCGTGCAGCGGGGTTTTCGACAGGTGTTCGGTGGTCATGCGTGGCTCCTTTGAATTTGGGTTGCGGGTGAGAGGCAAGATCAAGAGCCCCTCACCCCAGCCCTCTCCCGGAGGGAGAGGGAGCTAGTTACGTTTGGCTGAGTTCGTAATCAGCATTCGATAATGTTGACCGCCAGGCCGCCGCGGGCGGTTTCCTTGTATTTGCTTTTCATGTCGGCGCCGGTCTGGCGCATGGTGCGGATGACTTTGTCGAGGGAGACGAAATGCTGACCGTCGCCACGCATGGCCATGCGCACCGCGTTGATCGCTTTCACCGAACCCATCGCGTTGCGCTCGATGCAGGGCACCTGCACCAGACCGCCGATCGGGTCGCAGGTCAGGCCGAGGTTGTGTTCCATGCCGATTTCCGCGGCGTTTTCGACTTGCTGCACGCTGCCGCCGAGCACTTCGCACAAGGCGCCGGCCGCCATTGAACAGGCCACACCGACTTCACCCTGACAACCGACTTCGGCGCCGGAGATCGAAGCGTTTTCCTTATAAAGAATGCCGATTGCGGCAGCGGTCAGCAGAAAGCGCACGACGCCGTCGTCATTCGCCCCGGGAATAAAGCGCATGTAGTAATGCAGCACCGCCGGAATGATCCCTGCCGCGCCATTGGTGGGCGCAGTGACCACGCGGCCGCCGTTGGCGTTTTCTTCGTTGACCGCCAACGCATAAAGGTTGACCCAGTCGAGCACCGACAGCGGATCGCGCAGCGCCGATTCCGGGTTCTTGCACAGCTGCCGATGCAGCGCCGCCGCCCGGCGCTTGACCTTCAAACCGCCCGGCAAAATCCCCTCGTTTCGGCAGCCGGCAGCAACGCAGTCCTGCATCACCTGCCAGATTGTCAGCAGGCCGGCACGGGTTTCGGCTTCCGGGCGCCAGGCGCTCTCGTTGGTCAGCATCACCTGGCTGATCGACAGCCCATAGGTGGCGCAATGACCGAGCAAGTCCTTGGCACTTTTGAACGGGAAGGTCAGCGGCGTGGCGTCTTCGACGATGCGATCGGCGCCGGCAGCATCTTCATCGACAACGAAACCACCGCCGACCGAGTAGTACTCGCGACTGCGGATCTGAATCCCCGCCGCATCGAAGGCGCGAAAGATCATGCCGTTGGGGTGATAGGCCAACGGTTTGCGGATCATCGCCAGGTGTTCTTTTTCGTTGAACGCGATGCTGTGTTCACCGAGCAGATTCAGTCGGCCATTGCCGCGAATTTCTTGCAGGCGCGCGGCGACGGTCTCGGTGTCGACAGTGTCCGGATGTTCGCCTTCGAGGCCGAGCAACACGGCTTTGTCGCTGCCGTGACCTTTACCGGTGGCGCCAAGGGAACCGTACAACTCGACGCGAACGCTGGCGGTGGCCGTCAGCAGGTTTTCACGGCGTAAACCTTCGGCGAAGCGCGCAGCAGCACGCATCGGGCCGACGGTGTGGGAACTGGAGGGGCCGATGCCAATCTTGAACAGGTCGAACACGCTTAACGGCATGGGGGCTCCTGCGGAGCAGTTGCTAGCTTCAAGCTGCAAGCTGCAAGTAAAAGCGGATCGGGTTTTTCCTTGCGGCTTCTATAAGGCCTCAGTGCATGCAGCAAGACACAAGCCGCAAGTTAAAAGCAGATCAGCCCTTACTTGCAGCTTGCAGCTAGAAACTTGCAGCTGCCGCTCTTAAGCGTAGCTTTCGATCGACGGGCAGGCGCACACCAGGTTGCGATCGCCGAAGACGTTGTCGACGCGTCCGACCGGCGGCCAGTATTTGCCTTCGATCAGCGACGCGACCGGGTATACGGCCTGCTCGCGGCTGTACGGGTGGGTCCATTCGCCGACCAGTTCCGCTGCGGTGTGCGGGGCGTTTTTCAGTGGATTGTCTTCCTTGTCCAGCGTGCCGTTTTCCACTGCGCGGATTTCTTCGCGGATGCGGATCATCGCGTCGCAGAAGCGGTCCAGCTCTTCCTTGGATTCGCTTTCGGTCGGCTCGATCATCAACGTGCCAGCGACCGGGAACGACATGGTCGGCGCGTGGAAGCCGAAGTCGATCAGGCGCTTGGCGACGTCATCGACGCTGATGCCGCTGCTGTCTTTTAGCGGACGCAGGTCGAGGATGCATTCGTGCGCCACCAGACCATTGCTGCCCGAATACAGCACTGGGTAGTGCTCTTCGAGACGACGGGCGATGTAGTTGGCATTGAGGATCGCCAGTTGCGAAGCGCGCTTCAGACCGGCGCCACCCATCATTCGGATGTACATCCAGGTGATCGGCAGAATGCTCGCGCTGCCGAACGGTGCCGCGCAGACCGCGCCTTCCTTGCGTTCCATCTGGCCATGGCCCGGCAGGAACGGGGTCAGGTGCGATTTGACGCCAATCGGGCCGACGCCCGGGCCGCCACCGCCGTGCGGGATGCAGAAGGTTTTGTGCAGGTTCAGGTGCGAGACGTCGCCGCCGAACTTGCCCGGTGCGCAGAGGCCGACCATCGCATTCATGTTGGCGCCGTCGATATACACCTGGCCGCCGTTGTCGTGGATGATCGCGCAGATTTCGCGGATGCCTTCTTCGAACACGCCGTGGGTCGACGGGTAGGTGATCATCAGCGCGGCGAGGTGTTCGCGATGCTCGATGGCTTTGGCGCGCAGGTCTTCAATGTCGACGTTGCCACGGGCATCGCACGCCGTTACGACGACGCGCATGCCGGCCATTTGTGCCGTGGCCGGGTTGGTGCCGTGGGCCGACGACGGGATCAGGCAGATGTCGCGGCGCTCATCGCCACGGCTCTGGTGGTAGGCGCGGATCGCCAGGAGACCTGCGTATTCACCTTGCGAACCGGCGTTCGGTTGCAGCGAGATCGAGTCGTAACCGGTGGCGGCGCAGAGCATCGCTTCCAGCTCATCGGTCAGTTGCTGGTAACCGGCGCTTTGTGCGGCCGGGGCGAACGGGTGCAGGGCACCGAATTCGGCCCAGGTCACCGGGATCATTTCGCTGGCGGCGTTGAGTTTCATGGTGCACGAGCCTAGCGGGATCATGGTGCGATCCAGTGCCAGGTCCTTGTCCGCCAGTTTGCGCAGGTAGCGCATCAGCTCGGTTTCCGAGTGATAACGGTTGAACACCGGGTGGCTGAGGATCGGCGACTGACGCAGCAGCGCAGCAGGGATGGTGCTCTGCACCGAGGCGGCCAGCGCAGCGAAGTCCGGCAGGGTCTTGCCGTCGGCGAACAGGCCCCACAGGGTTTCGATATCAGCCTGAGTGGTGGTTTCGTCGACCGACAGGCCCAGACGTTCGGCGTCGATGACGCGCAGGTTGATCTGCTGGGCGTGCGCCTTATCGTGCAGCGCGGCAGTGTGTGCGCCGGTGGCGACGGTCAGGGTGTCGAAGAAACTGATTTGCTCGACTTGCGCGCCCAGCGCGGTCAGGCCCTTGGCCAGGATTGCGGTCAGGTGATGCACGCGATTGGCGATCTGGGTCAGGCCTTTCGGGCCGTGATAAACGGCGTACATGCTGGCGATGTTGGCCAGCAGCACTTGGGCGGTGCAGATGTTCGACGTGGCCTTCTCGCGGCGGATGTGTTGCTCGCGGGTCTGCATCGCCAGACGCAGGGCCGGCTTGCCGAAACGGTCAACCGAGACACCGACCAGACGACCCGGCATGTCGCGCTTGAACGCATCTTTGGTGGAGAAGTAAGCAGCGTGCGGGCCACCGAAACCCAGCGGCACGCCGAAGCGTTGTGCCGAACCGATGGCGACGTCAGCGCCGAACTCGCCCGGAGCGGTCAGCAGCGTCAGGGCCAGCAGATCAGCGGCCACCGCCACCAGAGCGTTGGCGGCGTGGAAGCGCTCGGTCAGCTCGCGGTAGTCGAACACATCACCGTTGCTCGCCGGGTATTGCAGCAGCGCGCCGAAGAACGGCGTGACGTCAGTCAGTTCGCGCTCATCGCCCACGACCACCTCGATACCCAGCGGCTCGGCACGGGTGCGCAGCACGTCGAGGGTTTGCGGGTGGCTGTGGATCGAGGCGAAGAACTGGTGGCTGCCTTTGTTCTTGCTCAGGCGCTTGCAGAAGGTCATGGCTTCGGCAGCGGCGGTGGCTTCGTCGAGCAAGGAGGCGTTGGCGATCGGCAGGCCGGTGAGGTCGCTGATCATCGTCTGAAAATTCAGCAGTGCTTCGAGACGGCCTTGGGAAATTTCTGGCTGGTACGGAGTGTAAGCGGTGTACCAGGCCGGGTTTTCCAGCAGGTTGCGCAGGATCGGCGACGGCGTGTGGCAGTTGTAGTAGCCCTGGCCGATGTAAGTCTTGAACAACTGATTCTTGCCGGCGATGGATTTGATCATCGCCAGGGCATCGGCTTCGCTGAGGCCGTCGTCCATGCCGAGCACGCTGGTGCCCTTGATGCTTTCCGGGATGACGCTGGCGCTCAGCGCTTCGAGCGAGTCGAAGCCGAGGCTGTTGAGCATGGCTTGCTCGTCACCGGCGCGCGGGCCGATGTGACGGGCGATGAATTCGTTGGCGGTGCCGAGATTGATGGCGGTCATGGCTTAATTCCTCAGGCTTCGGCTTGGGCTTTGATCAGACGGTCGTAAGCATCCTGATCGAGCAGTTTGCCGACAGCGGCGGCGTCGCTTGGCTGAAAGCGAAAGAACCAGCCTTCGCCCAGCGGATCTTCGTTGACCAGCTCAGGAGCGTCTTGCAGTGCCGGGTTGACTTCCAGCACGTCGCCATCGAGCGGCATGTATACGCCGCTGGCGGCTTTTACCGATTCCACGGTGGCGGCTTCAGCGCCTTTTTCGTAAGCCTGCAGCTCAGGCAGTTGCACGAACACCACGTCGCCCAGGGCGTTCTGCGCGAATGCGGTGATGCCGACGGTGACACTGCCGTCGGCTTCGGTGCGCAGCCATTCGTGATCTTCAGTAAAACGCAACTCGCTCATGGAAACTCCTCAGGGGCCAGACTCGTCTGGTGGAATAGTCGGGCGCGAAGGCCCTTATTTATGAGGGGTTGATTAGCAAGAACGCGGCCAATGTTGAATTATTCATGTAAATCAATAAGTTATATGTTTTGGTGAGATGGCTTGAGCAGGGGTGTGTAGCGAAATCGCTACAGGCTGGGGCGAGGAGAAAAGCTGAATGGGATCAAAGCCTTGCACAGCACTGATTAGGGGAGGGTGTATCGATATCGTTCCACTGTAGCGCTTTCAGTACAGCTGGAGGTCGTTTTTGAACGGATTTCGAATCCGCCATAAAACCTTGTGGGAGCGAGCCTGCTCGCGAAGAGGGCGTGTCAGGCGCCAGCTATTTTGCGGATAGACCGCTTTCGCGAGCAGGCTCGCTCCCACATGGGGAATTTCCCGCAAGAGGGAATGTGGTGAGTCAGGGTTTGTTGGGAATGCCGTATTTGCGCAATCGGTGGGCAATGGCGGTATGCGAGGTCTGCAAGCGGCTCGCCAGTTGGCGGGTCGAGGGATAGCTGACGTAGAGCTTTTCCAGCAGCTCTCTTTCGAACGATTCGACCGCTTGTTCCAGACTCTCCACATCAGTGTCGGCTTGGCGCGCCACCGAGGTGCCGGCGATGTCGAGGTCGCCGATATCGACCAGGCTGCTCTCGCAAATTGCCGCCGCGCGGAAGATCACGTTCTGCAATTGCCGCACGTTACCCGGCCAGCGATTGCCGAGCAGCGCCGGGTAGGTTCCCGGGGCGAGGCGGCAGACCGGACGCTGGATCTGCGCGCAGGCCTGCTGCATGAAATACCGCGCCAGCAGCAGAATGTCCTGACCGCGTTCACGCAGCGGCGGCACTTCAACGTTGAGCACGTTGAGGCGATAGAACAGGTCTTCGCGGAACAGGCCTTCGCTGACCATTTTTTCCAGGTCGCGGTGGGTCGCGCTGAGGATGCGCACGTTGACCTTCACCTCACGATCCCCGCCCACCCGACGAAAGCTGCCGTCGTTGAGAAAACGCAGCAGTTTGGCCTGCAAGTACGGCGACATCTCGCCGATCTCATCGAGAAACACCGTGCCCTGGTTGGCCAGTTCCATCAGTCCCGGTTTACCGCCACGCGCCGCGCCGGTGAAGGCGCCGGGGGCGTAGCCGAACAGTTCGCTTTCGGCGAGGTTTTCCGGCAGCGCTGCGCAATTCAACGCCAGAAAAGGAGCGCTGTGCCGCGCACTGATCGCGTGGCAGGCACGGGCGACGAGTTCTTTACCAGTACCGGTTTCGCCCTGAATCAATAGCGGTGCATCAAGGGCGGCGACCCGTTGCGCACGAGCCTTGAGCGTGCGGATCGCCGGGGATTCGCCGAGCAGGGCATCGAAGCCTTCGGCGTGATCGTGGTGCAGCGCCGACAGTTGTTCGCCGATGCGGTTCGGTTGATACAGGGTCAGCAGGGCGCCGGCGTCGGTGATCGGCGTGGCGTCGAGCAGCAGGGTCTGGCCGTTGACGGTGATCTCGCGCAGCGGCAGGCGAAAGCCGTTTTCCAGCAGCGTGTCGAGCAGGCCGGGATCGTTGAACAGCGCCGAGACGCTTTCGCCGGCCGGTTCGCGACCGTACAACGCGATCAACGCCGGGTTGGCCAGCAGCACCTTGCCGGCGCTGTCGAGGGCCAGCACCGGGTCGGTCATGGCCGCGAGCAGAGCATCGAGCTGCAAGTGCCGGCGCTGGCCGGGGAGGATATCGACCACGGTCACCGCTACCACGCCGAGTACGCGAAACAGCGCATCCTTGAGTTCTTCGAGCACTTGCGGGCTGAGGGTCGGCGCGTCGATGTAGACGTTCGGCGGGATCATCTCCACCGCATCCAGATTGAGGTTGCGCCCACCGAGGATAGCCAGGACTTCCTGGGTGATGCCGACGCGGTCGATGAAGCTGACATGGATACGCATGGGGCGGTTCAGTGATCTGCAGGGCGGAGGGGGGCAAGTATGCCTTGGGGCGGGCTAATGATGAAATTTGCGGCGACTTTCGTCACAACATAATGCCCTGTGGGAGCGGGCTTGCTCGCGAAGGCGGTGTGTCAGTCGATATTTTCGTTACTGATACACCGCCTTCGCGAGCAAGCCCGCTCCCAGAGGAGGTTGTGGTGGATTCGGGTTATTCGAAATGCTCGGGATTGACCGGATCCCCGGAGTGCATATTCAACTTCTGCCGAATGTCTTCAAACATAAGATCGTAATGCTTGTGCACCGAGCCGATCTGGCTGTGGGTCTTGGGGATTCCGTATTTCTCGGCGATTCGCGTGACATCACGGGCAAAGTTGTAGGCCTCTTCCTTGGGCAGGAAAAACACCTCCTTCACGTCCTTGCCCTGCATGCTGCCGTGCAGGGTGAACTGAATCCCTTTGCCTTTCTGCGGGTCGGTGAACACTTCATAGTCGAGGCAGACGTTGTAATTGACGTCATCGTCGGTCAACGCGTGCCGCTCGATATGCAGATGACCGGGTTCGAATTGGGCCATTGAGCTACTCCTTTCAAGGCATGGGCGCGGGGCAGGCATTGAGTCTGCCCCGGCGTTTTATTGTTATCGGTAACTGATCCCCGGCTTCGCCGTGCAGACCCGCGTACCGGCGGTGCCCTGGACGATGGCTTCGATATCGGCCAGCGAACCGATCACCGCAACCTTGCCAGTATGGCGCGCGAATTCGCAGGCTGCCTGCACCTTCGGCCCCATGGAGCCGGCGGCGAAACCGAGGCGCTCAAGTTCGTCCGGGTGGGCTTCGGCGATGGCTTTCTGCGTCGGCTTGCCGTAGTCGATGAACGCCGCGTTGACGTCGGTGGCGATCACCAGCAGGTCGGCTTCCAGTTGCTCGGCAAGCAGCGAAGAACACAGATCCTTGTCGATCACTGCCTCGATGCCCTTGAGGTTGCGCTGTTCGTCATACATGGTCGGAATGCCGCCGCCACCGGCGCAGATGACGATGCTGCCTTTGTCCAGCAGCCACTTGATCGGGCGGATTTCGAAGATGCGTTTCGGCCGTGGACTGGCGACCACGCGGCGGAATTTGTCGCCATCGGCTGCAATCGCCCAGCCTTTCTCGGCGGCGAGTTTTTCCGCTTCGGTTTTTTCGTACACCGGGCCGATCGGCTTGGTCGGGTTCTTGAAGGCCGGGTCGTTGGCGTCGACTTCGACCTGGGTCAGCAGGGTGGCGAACGGCACTTCGAAGTCGAGCAGATTGCCCAGTTCCTGTTCGATGATGTAGCCGATCATGCCTTCGGTTTCAGCGCCGAGCACGTCCAGCGGGTAGGGGGTGACAGAGGTGTAGGCCGCCGCTTGCAGCGACAGCAGACCGACTTGCGGGCCATTGCCGTGGGCGATGACCAGTTGGTTGCCGGGATGGATCTTGGCGATTTGCTCGGTGGCGATGCGGATGTTGGCGCGCTGGTTGTCAGCGGTCATCGGCTCACCACGGCGGAGCAGGGCGTTACCGCCCAGGGCTACGACGATACGCATGGTGCAATCCTTCTAAGCAGAGGAGTGGCAAACGACTCGATCTCCCTGTCGGAACCGGGATCCCTGTGGGAGCGAGCCTGCTCGCGAATGCGGTATGTCATTCAACAGTGATGTTGTCTGATCTGACGCTTTCGCGAGCAGGCTCGCTCCCACATTGGGTTTCCGGTTCCTTCAGTGGGAGCGCTGTGGCGTCAGAGATCAGCCAGGGTCGAAACCAGAATCGCCTTGATGGTGTGCATGCGGTTTTCCGCTTGCTCGAAGGCGATGCAGGCCGGCGACTCGAACACGTCGTCGGTCACTTCGATGCCGTTTTTCAGGTGCGGATACTGCTCGGCGATCTGTTTGCCGACCTTGGTGTCGCTGTTGTGGAACGCCGGCAGGCAGTGCATGAACTTGGTGCGCGGGTTGCCGGTGGCTTTCATCAGGTCGGCGTTGACCTGATACGGCAGCAGTTGCTGGATGCGCTCGGCCCAGGCTTCCACCGGTTCACCCATCGATACCCAGACGTCGGTGTGAATGAAGTCGACGCCTTTCACCGCCGCTTTCGGGTCTTCAGTGAGGGTGATGCGCGCACCGCTTTCTTCGCCGTATTTCTTGCAGCGCTCGACCAGATCATCATGCGGCCACAAGGCTTTCGGCGCGCAGATGCGCACGTCCATGCCGAGCTTGGCGCCGATCAGCAGCAGCGAGTTGCCCATGTTGTTGCGCGCATCGCCCAGGTAGGCGTAGCTGATTTCGTGGATCGGCTTGTCGGCGTGTTCACGCATGGTCAGCACGTCGGCGATCATCTGGGTCGGGTGATATTCATCGGTCAGGCCGTTAAACACCGGCACGCCGGCAAACTTGGCCAGCTCTTCGACGATTTCCTGTTTGAAGCCACGGTACTCGATGGCGTCGTACATGCGCCCCAGCACGCGGGCGGTGTCCTTCATGCTTTCCTTGTGGCCGATTTGCGACGAGTTCGGGTCGATGTAAGTGACGTTGGCGCCCTGGTCATAGGCCGCCACTTCGAAGGCACAACGGGTGCGGGTCGAGGTCTTTTCGAAGATCAGGGCGATGTTGTTGCCCTTCAGATGCTGTTGCTCGGTGCCGGTGTATTTCGCGCGTTTCAGATCGCGGGACAGGTCGAGCAGGTAACGCAGCTCACGTGGAGTGTGGTGTTCCAGGCTGAGCAGGTTACGGTTATGAATGTTAAACGCCATGATGATTCTCCTTGGATTCGGTAATCGGCCCGGCCGCTACGGGATGGGTGCGGCCGGGGGACGGTCGTTTAGTAGTCGATCGGGTCACGGATGATCGGGCAGGTCATGCAGTGGCCGCCGCCACGGCCCCGGCCGAGTTCGCCGGCGCTGATAGTGATGACCTCCACGCCAGCCTTGCGCAGCAGGGTGTTGGTGTAGGTGTTGCGGTCGTAGCCGATGACCACGCCCGGTTCCATCGCCACCACGTTATTGCCGTCGTCCCATTGCTCGCGTTCGGCGGCGAAGCTGTTGCCGCCGGTTTCCACTACGCGCAGTTTCGGCAGATTCAGCGCAGCGGCGACGGTGTCGAGGAAGCTGCCTTCTTCGCGGCGGATGTCGATGCCGCCCTGTTTACTTTCGTCAGGGCGCAGGGTGAAGGCAACGATCTGGTTGACCACTTCCGGGAAGATCGTCACCAGGTCGCGGTCGCAGAAGCTGAACACGGTGTCCAGGTGCATTGCCGCGCGGGATTTTGGCAGGCCGGCGACGATGACTTTTTCCACCGCTTTGTTGTTGAACAGGTTCAGCGCCAGTTGGCCGATGGCCTGACGCGACGAACGCTCGCCCATGCCGATCAGCACCACGCCATTGCCGATCGGCATGACGTCACCGCCCTCAAGCGTTGAGTTGCCGTGATCCTTGTCCGGGTCGCCGTACCAGATCTCGAAGTCGGCGTTGGTGAATTGCGGATGGAATTTGTAGATGGCGGTGGTCAGCAGGGTTTCCTGACGGCGCGCCGGCCAGTACATCGGGTTCAGCGTTACGCCACCGTAGATCCAGCAGGTGGTGTCACGGGTGAACTGGGTGTTGGGCAGCGGCGGCAGGATGAAGCTGGAGTGGCCGAGGAAGTCGCGGAACATCTGGATGGTCTTGCCACCGAAGCTGTCCGGCAGATCATCGGCCGAGACGCCGCCGATCAGGAATTCGGCGATGTGCCGTGGCTCGAGGCTTTTCAGCCAGGATTTCACTTCGCTGATCAGGCCCAGGCCCACCGAGTCGGCCGTCACCTTGCGTTCGAGGATCCAGTCCAGCGCTTCGGGGATGGCGACGATGTCGGTCAGCAGATTGTGCATTTCCAGCACGTCGATGCCGCGTTCGCGCATCTTGGTGACGAAGTCGAAGTGATCGCGCTTGGCCTGCGCCACCCACAGCACGTCGTCGAACAGCAGTTCATCGCAGTTGTTCGGGGTCAGCCGCTGATGGGCCAGACCTGGGGAGCAAACCATGACTTTACGCAGTTTCCCGGCTTCGGAGTGGACGCCGTACTTCACTTTTTCCGTGGTCATTTCTGTGTTCCTCCAGATGACAATCAATCAGGGGTTACAGCGTCAGGAAGCCATCGTAGAGACCGTAGGCCGCCACCACGGCGCCCACGACCACTGCGGCGAAAATAAGCTTCTCGACGTTGGTGAAAACCGGTTGTTTGAGTTCCAGCTTGGCCTTGGCGAACAGGATCGCGCCGGGCGCATAGAGCAGGGCCGACAGCAGCAGGTACTTGACCCCGCCGGCATACAACAACCACACCGCATAGATCAGGGCGATACCGCCGATGATCAGATCCTTGCGCCGCTCGGCGGCAAAGCCTTCGTAGCTCTCGCCACGCACCGCCAGCAGCAGGGCGTAGGCCGCCGACCACAGGTACGGCACCAGAATCATCGAGGTGGCGAGATAGATCAGTGACAGATAAGTGCTGGCCGAAAACAGGGTGATGATGAGGAAGATCTGCACCATGGCGTTGGTCAGCCACAGGGCGTTGACCGGCACATGGTTGGCGTTTTCCTTGCGCAGAAACTCCGGCATGGTGTGGTCTTTGGCAGCGGCGAACATGATCTCCGCACACAGCAGCACCCATGACAGCAACGCGCCGAGCAAGGAGATGATCAGACCGACACTGATCAACACCGCGCCCCAGTGCCCGACCACGTGTTCAAGCACGGCGGCCATCGACGGGTTCTGCAGTTTCGCCAGTTCCGGTTGGGTCATGATGCCCAGCGACAGCACGTTGACCAGCACCAGAAACAGCAGCACGGTAATGAAGCCGATCACGGTGGCCTTGCCGACGTCCGAGCGTTTCTCGGCGCGGGCGGAGAAGATGCTTGCGCCTTCGATGCCGATGAACACCCAGACGGTGACCAGCATCATGTTGCGCACCTGATTCATCACGCTGCCCAGGTCGGGGTTTTTCACGCCCCAGATGTCAGCGGTGAAGATGTCCAGTCTGAACGCGAAGATCGCGATCAGCACGAACAGCAGTAGTGGCACGACCTTGGCGACGGTGGTCACCAGGTTGATGAACGCTGCTTCCTTGATCCCCCGCAGCACGAGGAAATGCACGCCCCACAGCAACAACGATGCGCCGATCACCGCCGCCGGCGTATTGCCTTCGCCGAAGATCGGGAAGAAGTAACCGAGGGTGCTGAACAGCAGAACGAAGTAACCGACGTTGCCCAGCCAGGCGCTGATCCAGTAGCCCCAGGCCGAGGAGAAACCCATGTAGTCGCCGAATCCGGCCTTGGCGTAAGCGTAGACACCGCCATCCAGGTCAGGCTTGCGATTGGCGAGGGTCTGAAAGACGAAAGCGAGGGTGAGCATGCCGACCGCGGTGATGGCCCAGCCGATCAGCACGGCACCGACGTCGGCGCTGGCGGCCATGTTTTGAGGCAACGAAAATATCCCGCCGCCAATCATTGAACCGACTACCAGTGCAACCAGTGCACCGAGTCTTAGTTTTCCGGGCGCTTCAGACATTTGCATGACTCCATTGCAGGAAAGGAGAGCTCACAGCCTAGTACTGTTGTCTGTTCGAACAGCTGACTTGGATCAGTGCATGGTCACATTCCATTGTTAATGAATGACTTATCCACCCGTTGCGGGCATAAAGCTGCGGTCTGAAAGGCCCGTGCCAGAGCCGTTTAGGTAACGCAATTGGGAATAGCTATTAATGCTTTCGAACTATGACGCTAGTTGCTTTTCCGCGTTTGGCAAATGTCCGTCATCTGTTTTCAGCACAGAATTGAATTATCAGGATCAGCGCACAAAACTGACTTAACGTGCTACGCGTTATCGTTATCAGCTATATATAAGAGTGCGCAGCCGGGCATTACCTGATAAACGTCATCTACTCTTAGCTTTTTAGTCAGCTGTTGTTACAAATAAACAACAGCGGCTTTTTCAAGGAGATCTGCATGTCGCAACCGACGCAAAAGCTGCGCCTTGGTGCGTTGATCGCGCTGGTGGTGGGGTCGATGATCGGCGGGGGGATTTTCTCTTTGCCGCAGAACATGGCGGCACGCGCCGATGCCGGGGCGATTCTGATCGGTTGGGGTATCACTGCAATCGGCATGCTGACCCTGGCGTTCGTCTTCCAGACCCTGGCCAATCGCAAACCGGAGCTGGACTCTGGCGTCTACGCGTACGCCAAGGCCGGGTTTGGCGATTACATGGGGTTCTCATCTGCGTGGGGATACTGGATCAGTGCGTGGCTGGGCAACGTCGGTTATTTCGTCTTGCTGTTCAGCACCCTCGGCTATTTCTTTCCGGTGTTCGGCCAGGGCAACACGCCAATCGCCATCGGCTGCGCCTCGGTGCTGTTGTGGGCGGTGCATTTTCTGGTGATGCGCGGGATCAAGGAGGCGGCGCTGATCAACCAGTTGACCACCGTGGCCAAGGTGGTGCCGCTGATCATGTTCATCGTCATCGCTGCGGTGGCGTTCAAGGCTGACATCTTTACCCGTGACATCTGGGGCCGCAGCAACCCGAATTTCGGCGGGGTGATGGATCAGGTGCGCAACATGATGCTGGTCACCGTGTTCGTGTTCATCGGCATCGAAGGCGCCAGCGTCTACTCGGCCCGCGCGGAGAAACGCAGCGATGTCGGCCGCGCCACGGTGATCGGTTTTCTCGGCGTGCTGGCGCTGCTGGTGCTGGTCAACGTGCTGTCGCTGGGGATCATGAGCCAGCCGGAACTGGCCAATCTGCAAAACCCTTCCCTGGCGGCGGTGCTGGAGCACATCGTCGGACCATGGGGCGCGTTGCTGATCAGTGTCGGGCTGGCGATTTCCCTGTTGGGCGCGTTGCTGTCATGGGCCTTGCTCTGCGCGGAGATCCTTTTCGCCACGGCCAAGGACAAGACCATGCCGGCGTTCCTGAAGAAGGAAAACAAGAACCACGTCCCGGTCAATGCGCTGTGGTTGACCAACGCGATGATTCAGATTTTCCTGCTGATCACGCTGTTCTCGGCGGGCACGTATACCAGCCTGATTTACCTGGCCTCGTCGATGATTCTGGTGCCGTATTTGTGGTCGGCGGCCTACGCGGTGCTGCTCAGCGGGCGCGGCGAAACCTACGAACACGCCTCGGCCGAGCGCACCAAGGATCTGCTGATCGGCGGCATCGCACTGGTTTACGCGGTGTGGCTGTTGTATGCCGGTGGAGTGAAATATCTGCTGCTGTCGGCGCTGTTGTACGCGCCGGGGGTGATTCTGTTTGCCAAGGCCAAGCGTGAACAGGGGCAGCCGGTGTTTACCACGGTGGAGAAAGGGATTTTTGCTTGCGTGGTGATTGGCGCGGGGCTGGCGGCGTATGGGTTGTATAGCGGGGTGTTGAGTTTGTAGGCGGATTTGCTTTGGCAGGTCAGGCCCCTTCGCGAGCAGGCTCGCTCCCACAGAAGTACGCGAATCCATGTGGGAGCGAGCCTGCTCGCGAAGGCGGCCTCATAATCACCACTGCGCCCGATGTGACCCCAATTCAGCGGCGGGCAAATCCCACCGCACCACCGTCCCGCTGATCTGCACGGGCACGCGCAACCTCCGCGCCGGCCCCCACGCGGTGTGTTCAATCGCCGGATCCTGATCCAGCGCGTCTTCGGCCCGCAGCGGGTCAAGCATCCCCGGCCCATGCTCGATCAAAAGCTTCGCCGTACGCGCCAGCGACAACCGCGCCGACCCTCCACAACCATTGGCCAGTCGTTCAGTCAGCAGCCTTATTGCACTCGCCGCCATCAGATACCCGGTCGCATGATCCAGCGCCTGCACCGGCAGTGGCGTCGGTTTATCGCTGTGCTTCCAATGCTGTCCGGCCTCGGCGATGCCGCTGCTCATCTGCACCAGGCTGTCGAAGCCGCGGCGGTTCTGCCAGGGGCCGCTCCAGCCGTAGGCGTTGAGGCAGACGTCGATCAGCCCCGGTGCCAGTTGCCGACGGCGTTCACCACCAAAACCGAGATGTTCCAGCGCATCGGCGCGATAGCCATGCAGGAGAATGTCGGCGTCTCTCAACAGGCCTTCGAACACCGCGCGATCCGCTGGAATCCGCAGGTCCAGCCGCGCACAGCGTTTGCCGACGGTCATTTCCGGAACCACGCCGGGCTCGTTCCAGCTCGGTGGATCGATGCGCAAGACATTGGCGCCAAGCCCGGCGAGAAAGCGGCTGGCGGTGGGGCCGGCGAGGACGCGGGTCAGATCCAGCACCTTGATTCCGGCCAGAGGTCGTGCGATCGAGCCTTGCCACGCGGTCCGGTTCTCGTCCGTCCGCTCAATGAACTGCACCAGCGCTTCGGCATTTACCGTCAGCCCTTGCGGATGCTGCTGCCATTGCGCCCAACTGCGCATTTCGGCGGCGCAACCCTTGGCCTCGACCACCGCCTGTTCAAGATCCGTGCTGCCCCACTGCGCAACTTTCGCCGCCATCGCCGCGCGGTCGGCGCAGACCCCCAGCACGCGTTCGGCGGCGGCGCGGTGGTGCGGGGCGTTGGTGTGCAGACGGATCCAGCCATCCCGGGTCGCATAGTCGCCGGCGATCGCGTCCCATAAGGGCGGCACTTGCCAGCCGATCGGGCGCAGCGAGGTGGAGAACCAGAACGAGGCCAGACGTCGGTCGACTGCAACCGCAGGCAAGTGCCCGGTTTGCTGGTGAAGCAATTCGCTGAGCGCTTGCCCGGCAACGGCGATGCTGGCGCAGGCCAGATCGGTGACGGCGAACGCCGAGGGCAACGCGCCGTCACCGTGGAAGGGGATCGGCGTGCGCGGCAAGCCGAGTGCGGTTTGGATGGACGTGAGCAGATCAGTCATCGAAGGCCCTCCGGAACGAGAGGGGGATGATAGTGCAAAAGAATCGCGGTTTAGATGAAACCAGGATGTGAACCCATTTCCCCCTGTGGGAGCGAGCCTGCTCGCGAAGGCGTCGTGTCAGTCAACACAGATGTTGGATATGACGACCTCTTCGCGAGCAGGCTCGCTCCCACAGGGATTTATGCTGAATTGTTACACGCGAAACTGATCCATCAATTTCATCTGCTGGCTCGCCAGGCTGTTGAGCTGGCTGCTGATCGCTGCCGACTCCGTGGCCTGTTCGGTCAGGGTTTCGGTCACGGTGCGAATTGCCGAGACGTTGCGGTTGACCTCTTCGGCCACGGCGCTTTGCTCTTCGGCGGCGCTGGCGATCTGCAGGTTCATGTCGCTGATCACCGTCACCGCGTCGCTGATCTTGCCCAGTGCATCAACGGCCTGACGAATCTGCCCGGCGTTGTTGTGCGCCTGGGTCTGGCTCGAGTGCATGGTCGCGACCACGCCACGGGTGCCGGTCTGGATGCGCTCGATGACGATGCGGATTTCCTCCACCGAGTCCTGCGTGCGCTTGGCGAGGTTGCGCACTTCATCGGCGACCACGGCAAAACCGCGACCGCTTTCGCCGGCGCGGGCGGCTTCGATGGCGGCGTTGAGGGCCAGCAGGTTGGTCTGTTCGGCGATGCTGCGAATCACTTCCAGCACCGAACCGATCTGCTCGCTGTTGACCGCCAGCGCTTCGACTTCGGTCACCGCTTTGCTGACTTCATCGGCCAGCTGATTGATGTCGCGAGTGCTGCGCTCGATGATCGCCATGCCGTCCTTCGCCGACTGGTCGGCACCCTTGGCCGCATTGGCGGCGTTCGAGGCGCTGTTGGCGACGTCGTGGGCGGTGGCGCTCATTTCGTTGGACGCGGTGGCGACCTGATCGATTTCGCGGAACTGCACCTGCATGCCTTCGCTGGTCTGGCGGGCAATTTCCGACGATTGATCAGCCGTACCGCGCGCTTCGGTGATGCTTTGTTTGATCTGCGCGATGGTCGGCTGCAGCTTGTCGAGGAAGCGGTTGAACCAGTTCACCAGTTCGCCCAGTTCGTCTTTCTTGCTGTAGTTCAGGCGCTGGGTCAGATCGCCTTCGCCGCTGGCGATGTTCTTCAGCATGTCGGCGACGCTGTTGATCGGACGGGTGACGCCGGAAGCGGTGAGCCAGATCAGCAGCAGGCCGACCAGACCGGCCACGCCCGCCACCAGCAGGGCAGTGATCACGCCGGTTTGTTGCGCGTCATCCAGTACCGCTTGCAGCTTTACCGAATCGGCCAGCAGCACATGCTCGGGCAGGTCAATGACCACGCCCCAGGCGCGCGAATTGCCGATCGGATCAACCGGGTAAACCGCGCGAATCAGGTCGCCCTGTTCGAGGATTTTCGCCGTACCGCTGCCGACCAGTTGCAATACATCTTGGCCGTCAGCGCCGAGGGCGTCGTTGATTTTTTTGCCGACCCGCGTTGCGTCAGCGCTGTCGGCCGCGAGCACGCCGCTGCCGGAAACGATCAGCATGTGCCCGGCGTTGTTGAACAGGCTGCGCTGCGAGTCGACGGCGGCGGCTTGCAGGGCGTCGAGCGCGATGTCGACACCGACCACACCGATCGCTTTGCCGTCGACCAGCAGCGGAACGGAAATGGTCGTCATGAGCATTTCCTTGCCACCGACGGTGTCGGCATACGGGTCGAGCAGGCAGGTGCGCTTGTTGTCGCGAGGGCAGGTGTACCAACTGTTGTACGGCGTGCCGCTGACGCTGACAGTGGTTTTGGTCAGGTCATCTTCGACCATGATCGTATTCAGCGCAGCGCCGGCAGCACGGCTCCAGTACGAGGCGAAGCGCCCGGCTTCGTTGGACTGCCGCGCGGCATCGTTGGCGAATTCGCTGTCCTTGCCGTCGAGGCCGTTGGGCTCGAAAGCCAGCCAGATGCCCAGCACTTTGTCGTTGCGCTCGAAGGCGGTCTTCAGGCTCTGGTTCAACTCTTCCCGCACGGCGCCAGCTTCGAGCGAACGCTTGGCCGCCATCGTCCGCAGATCCTTGATCTGGTCGGCGAGGGCGGTGACCACCAGCAGGCTTTCGCCAAAGGTTTTCTGCACCCGCACCGCTTGCTCGGCAGCCTTGGCCTGCAGCAGGTTTTGCACACTGGCGGTGAGCAACTGGTTGCTGGATTGACTGACCAGTGCGTCGTTCTGGTTGGTCTGGTAGATGTTCATGCTGACAATCAGCGCCACCACTCCGAGCAGGCACAGGCCGGAGAGCAGGACGATTTTCAGGCGAATGGACAGAGCGTCGAACATGAGGCGGTCTCGCGAATGGAAAGAAACAGGTGGCTGGGCCTGAGGCCCGTTTTGCCAAATCCATTCAGCGCCATTCAATCCTCATCGGCGTCGAGCGAGACGGCATGAGGCGATTGCCGACGGACGGTCGCCGCTAAACGTTTGCGCAGGGGAAAGTGCTGAAAAGGCGTTAATTACAGGAATGTTTCGCGACCGTGACGGGCGTTTCCGGGCGCGACCAGATCCACAGATTGCCCAGGCCCATGCCGGCAATCGCCAGGTAGATCGGCCAGCCGTGATCGAGCATGACCAGCATCAAAGTGGCGCACAGCAGCATGCTCACGGTGGCGCTGAGCTTGGCCTTGCGCGCGATGATCCTGCCGTTGCGCCAGTTGCTCAGGATTGGCCCGAACAGCCGGTGATTTTCCAGCCATGCGCTCAAGCGCGGCGAACTGCGGGTCGCGGCCCATGCGGCAAGGAGGATGAACTCGGTGGTCGGCAGACCGGGCACGACGATGGCGATCAGGCCAATGCCGAGGCTGATATAGGCCAGCAGGCCGAACAGCAGACGGGCGAGTTTTGATGGGACGGGTGCGGGCATGGCTCAGCGGTGGCTTCTGAAGCGGAACGGGGATCTTACAGATTTGTGGTGAGCCCTGTGGGAGCGAGCCTGCTCGCGAAAGCGGTTGATCAGGCACATTGATGTTGAATGTGCTGCCGTCTTCGCGAGCAGGCTCGCTCCCACAGGGGATAAGAGTTGCTTCAGGCCACTTCGGCTTCTATGGCATAAGCCCGCTCCAGCAGCACGGTAAAGCGGTTGAACGCATCCAGTGCACCTTGCTCAACTTCCGCCTCTTCCTCTGCCGTGAACGGCAACGCATCGAGGGTGCGCACAAAGCTTTTCCAGCCCTCGGCGCGGCCACCTTGCGGTTCTGCCAGATGCCGGGCACCGAAGCTTTCGCTCAGCTCCAGTGCCACCGCGCGCTTGATCAGGAATGCCGCGCCGAGCTTCGAACCCTCCGACACGAAGATCCAGCCCAGCGCCCGCGCCTTGCTCGGATTTTTCAGCGCGCCGGCCACCGGCGCCGGGACTTCAGTGTCGAGGTCGGCGAGGTCAGCCCTGGCGGCTTCGGCGCGGCAACGGGCCGGCAGATCCGGGACGATCGCGGTCAGCTCGGCATCGTTGTACAGCTCAACCAGTTCCGCCTGGAACAGGTATTGCGCAACAACGAAACGGGCGAAGCTGGCGCGGGTTTCGAAGGGCGCGTGGGCTTTGACCAGCGCATCGAGCTTGCTGTGCGGCTCATGGGTGATCTGGTTCAGGCGTTGCGAACGCAGGGCTTTTTCCGAGGCAGTCATGGGGGTGTCCTTGATAAATGAGGCGCTTGATAACAAGACGTACGGGTGGGCGCCGGACAGTAAAAAAACCTCACTGCGCAGCGATAACGCGCGCAGTGAGGCCGGAGCGGATCAGATGTCCCAGATCAGGTTGATCGCGAAGTTGCGTCCCGGTTGGGTCAGGCGATCGAGGTTGGCCGGTTGCGTCACCGAGGCTTCGCCGACGCTGTCGTATCCGCGCACGTCATCCCATAGCCAGTATTTCTTGTCGGTCAGGTTGTAGACGCCGCCGCTGACGGTGACGTCGTCGGTCACCTTGTAATAGCCGGTCAGATCGAGAATGCCGAAGCCCGGGGTCTTGAACTGGCTGCTGACGCCGTCCGGCGACTTGAAGTTGCTGTCGTCGACGCGATCCTTTTTCTTCACCACCGTCCAGCTCAGCAGGCCGCCATAGGTGTCCTGGTCGTAACCGAGACCGAAGACCCCGGTAAGTGGATTGACGCTGTTGATCGGTTCGCCGTTGTCGTTGTTGCGACCGTAGGCGTAGGCGATCGAACCCTGGGTATACAGACCTTGCGGCGCACCGAACGCATCCAGGTTCAAGCGACCTTTGACCTCCGCGCCCTTGATCGTGGCGCGCTTGATATTGTTGCTCTGGAACGTCAACTGATCGTCGCCCGGCTTGACCGCGTCCTCGTTGATGAAGTCGCGGTACTTGTTATAGAACACCGCGACGTCGAACGAGCCCTGCTCGAAATTGCCGCGCAGGCCGGTTTCGAAGCCTTTGCTTTTTTCCGGCTCAAGGTCGGAGTTGGGCGCGACGGTGTAGCCGCTGGTGTTGTTCTCGAAACGTCCGTACAGCGCTTTCGCCGTCGGGGTGCGGAAGCCTTCGGCATATTGCCCGTACCAGGTGTAGTGTTCCGTCAGCGCATAGGTCAGGCCGAATTTCGGCGAGACTTTGTGCCAGGTCTTGTTCTTGTCGCTGACCGTGCCCTGGCCGTCGGCGTTCACGGTGTTGAGGAATTCCTCGGTAATGTGCGGCTTGAGCTGGGTGTAGTCGTAGCGCAGGCCCGGCAGGAAGGTCCAGTCGTTCCAGCTGATCTGATCCTGAGCGAACAGGCTGTAGGTGTTGATGGTTGGATCGGGGAAATCGCTGGCCTTGGCCAGCACGTCCGCCGCACTGGTCGCGCCAATCGCCGTGCAGCCGCGACCGACCGCCAGGCATGTGCCGTCGCCGCTGCGTGAACCGGTGACCTTCTGTTGCTTGATCGTGGTGCCGTAGGTCAGCAGATGATCGGTGTCACCGATGGCGAAGGCCTTGTCCAGTTGCGCGTCGAATACCCACTGTTTTTCCTCGTAGATGGTGTCGCGGGTACGCAGCACCTTACGAGTGATCGGGTAGTAGAACTCTTCGGTGCTTTGGTCGGTCTTGGCGATCTGGTGATTGAGGCTCCACTTGACGTTATCGGCCAGCAGGCTGTCGAGGGCGAACGAATGTTCGATGCCGAAACGCTCGCGGGTGATGGTGTCGTTACCGGTGCGCCACTGGTACATGCCGCCGGGCAGGATGCTGCTCGGAATGGTCGGCGCGCCGTTGAAATACGGGCCGCCGTAGGCACTTTTCTGGTCGGTGTCGCGATCGTCCTTGTACTTTTCGTAGGTCAGGCCCAGGCGCGAATCGTCGTTGTAGTTCCAGCCGAGCTTGGCCAGGACGTTGGTCGCGCGCACGTCTTCCGGGTTGGCGGCGGTGCGCGCAAGGCCGGTGCCGTTGTTGCCGCCGAAGGACTCGGTTTCGTGTCCGTCGCGCTGGCTGTAATGCAGCAAGCCGTCGAACTCACCGCTGCGGCCGGCGACGGTGGCGGATTTCAGCCAGCTGTCATCAGCGGAGCTGTAACCGCTTTTCAGGCGCGCGCCGACGTCCTTGCCCGGTTTGATGATGTCGTCGGCGTCCAGCGTGTAGTAACTGACCGCGCCACCAATGGCGTTGCTGCCGTACAGCACCGAGGCCGGGCCACGGAGGATTTCCACGCGTTTGACGATTTCCGGGTCGACGTAGTTGCGCTGGCTCTTGGCGTAGGGGCCGTTGAAGAAGCCGTTGGGGATTTCCACGCCATCGACCTGGGTCAGGATGCGGTCGCCGTCGATACCGCGAATGTTGTAGCCGCTGATGCCGCCACGCTGCCCGGCGCCGCCAACGGAAACGCCCGGCTCGTAGCGCACCAGATCCTTGATCGTGTTGACGTTGTTGCGGTCAAGCGCTTGGCGATCATGCACGCTGACCGTCGAGGGCACGCTGTTGACCGACTGTTCCTGGCGAGTGGCGCTGATGGTCACCTGATCGAGATTGAGCGTGCCGCTGCTGTTGCGTTTTTCCAGCACGACATTGTTGTTGCTCAGTTTGCGGAAGCTCAGGTTGGTCCCCACCAACAGGCGCTCGAGGGCTTTCTCCGGCGGCAGCGAACCGCGCACGCCCGGCGACGAGACGTTCTGCCCCAACTCGGCCGGCAAACCGACCTGCCAACCGGTCACGGCGGTAAAGGCATTCAATGCCGAAACCAGTGGTTGCTGGCCGATGGCGAAGGCGTAATCGCCCATGTTGCGCGCCGGTTGCTCGGCGGCGGCGAGCAGCGGCGCGGTGCCGGCCATGAGGATGGCCGCAGTCAGCAGCGACAGTACGCGGGAAGGGGAAGCAGTCTGGCGGGTAAGGCGTGAGGACATCGATAGCGCTCCGTGTCGCACGAATCTTTATAGGTGCAGATCGGCATGGTTAGATGCGAATCAATTGCATTGGCTATAACGAGACGTACTGTCGTTGGCTATCGAGTAAAAATAATTCTCATTCAGTTCAGAATCACCAGCGCAGGGAATTCCTGCAGGCGTGCCGAGGTGATGTGAGCGAGGGAGCGGACCACGTCGAGCGGCTGGTCGAGACGGTAATTGCCGGTGACGGCGACGTCGGCCAATTGCTCGTTGTTGTTGATGATCCAGCCCGGATAGTAGCGGCGCAGCTCGGCCAGCACCTGATTGAGCGGGCAGTTCTCGAACACCAGGCGGCCTTCAACCCAGGCCAGATCGGCATTGGCGTCGAGCTTGGCCGGGCGATCAAATCCGTTGGGGCCGATGCGAATGCTTTCCCCGGCGCGCAGGCGCACCCGGGCATCGTTGTGGGTGGCGCGCAGATCGACATCGCCACGCTGCACGTTCACTTGTGCGACCCCGTCGAGGTAGCGCACGGCGAATGCGGTGTCGTGCACGCTAGCCGTTACCGGACCTGCGTCGATCTCCAGCGGCTGATTGCGCCCGCTGGCGATCTCGAAAAACGCCTCGCCCTGAAACAGCCGCGCCACACGTTGTTGATCGTTGATGGTGCTGGAAAACGCCGAATTGGTATTGAGCAGAACCTTCGAGCCGTCCTCCAGTTGCAGCCGCTGACGCTCGCCAACCACGGTGAGGTGATCCGCTTGAATGCGCATCGGCAGGTTGCTGAAACTGAACAGCCCGAGGATCAACACCGCAGCGGTGGCCAGCGGTTTCCAGTGCGGGCGCAAGCGCTTGAGAAAAGTGATTTTTACCGGTTTTGCCGCCAGGGCTTCGGCGCACAGTGCGACTTGCGGGCCGTCCCAGATCGCCTGGGCCTTGGCGAATGCCTCGGCATTCAACGGATCAGCCGCCAGCCAGGCATGAAATTGCCGGGTCTGTTCCTCATCCGGGCTGCCGAGCACGATGAGCCAGTCCAGCGCCTGGTCCATTGCAGCTGCAGCGTCCCGCGCCGAATCGGGCGAAGGCGAGCGGTGGGTGTCCGTCACGGTGGTTCCTCAGGGCTTCTGGCTAGAAGCAGTTTCTAGCTTCAAGCTGCAAGCTGCAAGCCGGAGTGCGTTACTGCATTTCGTTTTTGCTTGCCGCTTGAAGCTTGCCGCTTGAAGCTTGCCGTTTGTAGCTCAAAGCTTGCCGCTGCCTTCATGTCGCTGTGCGACGCCGATGCAGATCGACATGATCAGTTTCAGTTCTTTCTGCACAGTGCTCAGCGACACCTTCAGTTCATCGGCGATTTCCTGATAGCTGTGCCCGTGCAGGCGGCTGAGGATGAATATCTGCTGCTGGCGTGGGCTGAGTTGGCTGAGGCTCACGTTCAAGCGCTCCAGCAGTTGTTCGGCGTGGGCGGCGTCTTCGGCGCTGCTGGCGGGCGCGGCGATGCTCTGCACCACGTCCTGAGGTACATCGTCGACCATGGTCCGCGCATGGATCTTGCGCGCACGCAAATGGTCCAGCGCCAGATTGCGCGCGGTCTGGAAGACAAAGGGTTCAAGGTGATCGATGGCCCGTTCGCTCAACGCCCGGGTCACGCGCAGGTAGGTCTCCTGCAACAGGTCTTCGGCGGTGCTGTGATTGTTGACCATCCGTTCCAGCGTGCGCAGCAGGGAAGTACGCTGGGCGAGGAAGACGTGGTTGAAACGCGATTGACTCACGGGAGGACCTGCTCCATTTCGAGCGAATGATAATGCTTATCATCCAGCTGAATGGTCAAGCGTTGATTTCAATTGAAATCAGAAACCCCTGTGGGAGCGAGCTTGCTCGCGAAGACGGAGTGTCAGGCGCTTGAATGTCGACTGAGGAACCGCTTTCGCGAGCAAGCTCGCTCCCACAAGGATTGGGGGCCGGCTGGGATTATTCGGCGTTGCACAACGCCAGGCAGTTATCCAGCATGCGGTTGGAGAAGCCCCATTCGTTGTCGTACCAGGCCAGCACTTTCAGCAACTTGCCGCTGACCTTGGTGTGGTTGGCGTCGAAGATCGACGACAGCGGGTTGTGGTTGAAGTCGCTGGAAACCAGCGGCAAGGTGTTGTAACCGAGGATTTTCGAATGCTGGCTCGCCGCTTTCAGCAGGGCGTTGACTTCGTCGGCGCTGGCTTCTTTCTTCAGTTGCACGGTGAGGTCGACCAGCGACACGTTGATCACCGGTACACGCACGGCCATGCCGGTCAGTTTGCCCGCCAGTTCCGGCAGCACCAGGCCTACCGCTTCGGCCGCGCCGGTCTTGCTCGGGATCATGTTCTGCGTGGCGGAACGGGCGCGGTACGGGTCGCTGTGATAGACGTCGGTGAGGTTCTGGTCGTTGGTGTAGGCGTGAATGGTGGTCATCAGGCCGCTTTCGATCCCCAGCTCGCGATGCAGCACCTGCGCCACTGGCGCGAGGCAGTTGGTGGTGCACGAAGCGTTGGAAATGATCTGGTGCGACTGGCGCAGAATGTCGTGGTTGACGCCGTAAACCACCGTGGCGTCGGCGCCTTTGGCCGGGGCAGAAATGATGACCTTGCGGGCGCCGGCGCTGATGTGCGCGGCGGCTTTGGCGCGGTCGGTGAACAGACCGGTGCATTCGAACACTACGTCGATTTTTTCTGCGGCCCACGGCAGGTCGGCCGGGTTGCGAATGGCGCTGACCGCAATGCGGTCGCCATTGACCGTCAGGCTTTCGTTATCGTGCGCCACTTCGGCGTCGAACGTGCCGTGGACGGTGTCGTATTTGAGCAGATGGGCATTGATCGAACTGTCACCCAGATCATTGATCGCGACGATCTGCAGGTCTTGACGATAGCCTTGGGTATACAGTGCGCGCAGGACATTACGGCCGATGCGGCCGAAACCATTGATTGCAATTCGAAGAGTCATGGAACAGCGCCGCCGTCGTTTTGTTGTTGGAATTACAAGATTATTCGCATAAAAATAGAAAACAAGCCTTTTTAGTGGCAATATTTTGTTTTATCTACAACGAGTGACCTGAATCAACTGGTCCGAATGGTCAAAAAAGCCGTCTGTCATTCCAACAACAACGGCGTTTGACCAGCATAGACAATCAGGTCGCCACATCCGTTAGCCTGGAGTTCTACACATGCATCCCCGCGTTCTTGAGGTCACCGAACGGCTTATCGCCCGCAGCCGCGCCACGCGTCAGGCTTACCTTGCATTGATTCGCGGCGCCGCCACCGACGGCCCGATGCGCGGCAAGCTGCAATGCGCCAACTTCGCCCACGGCGTGGCCGGTTGCGGCACTGAAGACAAGCACAGCCTGCGGATGATGAACTCGGCAAACATCGCCATTGTGTCTTCGTATAACGACATGCTTTCGGCGCACCAGCCGTACGAAGTTTTCCCGCAACAGATCAAGAACGCCCTGCGCGAAATCGGCTCGGTCGGCCAGTTCGCCGGCGGCACCCCGGCGATGTGCGACGGCGTGACCCAGGGCGAGCCGGGCATGGAACTGAGCCTGCCGAGCCGCGAAGTGATCGCCATGTCGACCGCCGTGGCGCTGTCGCACAACATGTTCGACGGCGCGCTGATGCTCGGCATCTGCGACAAGATCGTTCCGGGTCTGATGATGGGTTCGCTGCGCTTCGGCCATCTGCCGACGATCTTCGTGCCGGGCGGGCCGATGGTTTCGGGGATTTCCAACAAGGAAAAAGCCGACGTCCGGCAGAAATATGCTGAAGGCAAAGCCACCCGCGAAGAGCTGCTGGAATCGGAGATGAAGTCCTACCACAGCCCGGGCACCTGCACGTTCTACGGCACCGCCAACACCAACCAGTTGCTGATGGAAGTCATGGGCCTGCACCTGCCGGGCGCGTCCTTCGTCAACCCGAACACACCGTTGCGTGACGCGCTGACCCGTGAAGCCGCGCATCAGGTCACGCGCCTGACCAAGCAGAACGGCAACTTCATGCCGATCGGCGAAATCGTCGACGAGAAGGCGCTGGTCAACTCCATCGTTGCCCTGCACGCCACTGGCGGTTCGACCAACCACACCCTGCACATGCCGGCCATCGCCATGGCCGCAGGCATCCAACTGACCTGGCAGGACATGGCCGACCTCTCCGAAGTCGTGCCGACCCTGAGCCACGTTTACCCGAACGGTAAAGCCGACATCAACCACTTCCAGGCCGCGGGCGGCATGTCGTTCCTGATCCGCGAACTGCTTGGCGCCGGCCTGCTGCACGAAGACGTCAACACCGTGCTCGGCCACGGCCTGAGCCAGTACACCAAAGAGCCGTTCCTCGATAACGGCGAACTGGTCTGGCGCGAAGGCCCGACCAACAGCCTCGACGAAAACATTTTGCGTCCGGTGTCCCGTGCGTTCTCGCAAGAAGGCGGACTGCGGGTGATGGAAGGCAATCTCGGTCGCGGGGTGATGAAGGTTTCCGCCGTTGCGCTGGAGAACCAGATCGTCGAAGCACCGGCGATGGTCTTCCAGGATCAGCAGGACCTGGCGGACGCATTCAAGGCCGGTCTGCTGGAGAAGGATTTTGTCGCGGTGATGCGCTTCCAGGGCCCGCGTTCCAACGGCATGCCCGAGCTGCACAAGATGACGCCGTTCCTCGGCGTATTGCAGGATCGCGGCTTCAAAGTCGCGCTGGTGACCGACGGGCGCATGTCCGGCGCGTCGGGGAAAATCCCCGCAGCGATTCACGTCAGCCCGGAAGCTTATGTCGGTGGCGCTTTGGCGCGCGTGCAAGAGGGCGATATCATCCGCGTCGATGGCGTCAAAGGCACCTTGGAACTGAAGGTCGACGCCGCCGAATTTGCAGCGCGCGAACCCGCCAAAGGCCTGTTGGGCAACAACATCGGCAGCGGCCGCGAGCTGTTTGGCTTCATGCGCATGGCCTTCAGCTCGGCGGAGCAGGGCGCCAGCGCCTTCACTTCTGCCCTGGAGACGCTTAATTGAAACTGGCTTTGGTCGGTGACATCGGAGGCACCAACGCGCGGTTCGCGTTGTGGCAAAACCAGCAACTGCAATCGGTTCAGGTGCTGGCCACGGCCGACTTTGCCACCCCGGAAGAGGCAATCGCCTTGTACCTGAGCGGGCTCGGGCTGGCGCCGGGTTCGATCGGCTCGGTGTGCCTGTCGGTGGCAGGTCCGGTGAGTGGCGATGAATTCAAATTCACCAACAATCACTGGCGGCTCAGCCGCAGCGCATTCTGCAAGACCTTGCAGGTCGAGCAGTTGTTGCTGACCAACGACTTCTCGGCGATGGCGCTGGGCATGACCCGCTTGCAGCCCGGCGAATTCCGCGTGGTTTGCGAAGGCACGCCGGAGCCGTTGCGCCCGGCGGTGGTGATCGGCCCGGGCACTGGCCTGGGGGTTGGCACTTTGCTCGATCTCGGCGAAGGGCGCTTTGCCGCGTTGCCGGGCGAGGGCGGCCACGTCGACCTGCCGCTGAGCAGCCCGCGGGAAACGCAGCTGTGGCAACACATCTACAACGAGATCGGCCATGTCAGCGCGGAAACCGCGTTGAGCGGCGGCGGCCTGCCGCGCCTTTACCGGGCAATCTGCGCGGTGGATGGCCATGAGCCGAAGCTTGAGACGCCGGAAGCGATCACCGCCGCCGGCCTTGCCGGTGATCCGATCGCTTTGGAAGTGCTCGAGCAATTCTGCTGCTGGCTCGGTCGCGTCGCCGGCAACAACGTGCTCACCACCGGCGCGCGCGGCGGCGTGTTTATCGTTGGCGGGGTGATTCCTCGGTTCGCCGATTTCTTCCTCGAAAGCGGCTTCGCCCGCTGCTTCGCCGACAAGGGTTGCATGAGCCACTACTTCAAAGGCATCCCGGTGTGGCTGGTGACCGCGCCGTATTCCGGCCTGGTCGGCGCCGGTGTGGCGCTGGACCAGGCCACCCGAACCTGAACTGCAATCATCCCTGTGGGAGCGAGCCTGCTCGCGAAAGCGGTGTATCAGTCAACAGATGTGTTGAAGGTAAAACCGATTCGCGAGCAGTCTCGCTCCCACAATGGTTTTGTGGTGTTTGTAAAATCAGCGCTTAAGGCATAATCCGCCCCAACTCCAACAACAAGGATGCCTTCGAAGTGAGCTCAGTCAACAAGTCGATATTGTTGGTCGATGACGACCAGGAAATACGCGAGTTGCTGGAAACCTACCTGACCCGCGCCGGGTTTCAGGTGCGGGCCACCGCCGATGGTGCCGGTTTTCGTCAGGCCCTCAACGAGGCGCCGAGCGATCTGGTGATCCTCGATGTGATGCTGCCCGACGAAGACGGTTTCAGCCTGTGCCGCTGGGTGCGCCAGCATCCGCGTCAGGCGCAGGTGCCGATCATCATGCTGACCGCCAGTTCCGACGAAGCCGACCGGGTGATCGGTCTGGAGCTCGGCGCCGACGACTACCTCGGCAAACCGTTCAGCCCGCGCGAACTGCAAGCGCGGATCAAGGCCCTGCTGCGCCGCGCGCAATTCGCCCACGAACGCAGCGGCAGTGAAGTGTTGGCTTTCGACGACTGGCGCTTGGACACGGTCAGTCATCGGCTGTTCCACACCGACGGCGAGGAAGTGATTCTTTCCGGCGCCGATTTTGCTTTGCTGAAACTGTTCCTCGACCACCCGCAGCAAATCCTCGACCGCGACACCATCGGCAACGCCACCCGTGGCCGCGATCTGATGCCGCTCGATCGCATCGTCGACATGGCCGTCAGCCGTTTGCGCCAACGCCTGCGCGACACCGAGAAACCGCCACGGCTGATCCGCACCGTGCGCGGCAGCGGTTATCAGTTGGCAGCCAATGTGGTTGCCGGCAATGCTCACTGAAGCGCTGCGCAAGTTCGCCAGCCGCGTGCCGGTGCCGCGCTCACTGCTCGGGCGAATGTTGCTGCTGACCCTGCTGGCGGTGCTGTTCGCGCAGACGCTGTCGAGCGTGATCTGGGTCTCGCAACTGCGCGCCACCCAGCTCGAAGGCCTGGTCACCAGTGCCCGCAGCCTGGCGCATTCGATGACCGCCAGCGTCAGCTATTTCCGTTCCTTGCCGGTGGCCTATCGGCCGCTGGTGCTCGATCAATTGCGCAGCATGGGCGGCACCCGATTTGTCGTGACGCTCAATGACAAGCCGCTGGGCATGGACGTGCTGCCGGTGACGCCGCGCAAGGCTGCGGTGATGCAAGCAGTGGACGAAGTGCTGCGCCAGTCCCTCGGTCATGACACGGACATTTCGGTGACCTTCGTCAGCCCCGAAGACCTGCGGATTTTCAACGCCGGGCTGAAACTTGATGAGCTGCCGCGCTCCTGGGCGCATTACGCGCTGACCCTGGAGCCGGTGAATCCGCCGGTGCTGGTCACGCAGATTCAAATGGCTCCGGGGGAGTGGCTGTACATCGCCTCGTTGCTGCCCGAGCCCTACACCAGTCTCGAAGAGCAAGGCCTGCCGGCGCAGCAGGTGTGGTTTATCGTCCTCACCAGCGGCTTTCTTTTGTTGTTCATCGGTTTGCTGGTGCACTGGCAGAGCCGGCCGCTCAAGCGCCTGGCGCGAGCAGCGCGGGATCTGTCGCTGGGTGCCGATGTCGAGCCGGTGGCGGAGGGTGGTGGCAGTGAAGTGGTCGAAGTCGGCCGCGCGTTCAACACCATGCGCGAACGCATCAGCCGCTACCTGACCGAACGCAGCCAGTTGTTCAGCGCGATTTCCCACGACCTGCGCACGCCGATCACGCGCCTGCGCTTGCGCGTCGAACTGCTCGAAGATGAACAGCTGCAAGCCAAGTTCGGCCGCGATCTGGATGAGCTGGAGCTGCTGGTCAAAGGCGCGCTGCAATGCGTCAAGGACACCGACATCCACGAGAACATCGAGCCGGTGGATCTCAATCATGTGCTCGATTGTCTGGTCGAGCCTTACCTGGCGCCGAACGGCAATGGCCGCGTCACTCAACATGGCCGCGCGCTGTCGGCGTACCCGGGCAAACCGCTGGCGCTCAAGCGCTGCATCGGCAACCTGATCGACAACGCCTTGAAATACGGGCAGAACGCGCATCTGCACATCGATGACGATGACAGCGCGTTTGTTCTGCACGTCGACGATGAAGGGCCGGGCGTACCGCAGCAGCGGTTGGAGCAAGTGTTCGAACCGCATTTCCGTTTGGCGGGGCAACAGCAGGGCTACGGACTGGGTCTGGGTATCGCGCGCAATATTGCCCACAGCCATGGCGGCGAGGTGACGCTGCAGAATCTGCGTGAGGGTGGGTTGCGGGTGACGTTGCAGTTGCCGCGCTCGGTTGATTGAAGATCAAAGGATCGCAGCCTTCGGCAGCTCATGGAAACGCATTTCAAATGCAGGAGCTGCCGAAGGCTGCGATCTTTTGACTTTGCTTTGCTAATGTCACAGGCCCGTGACAAACCCCGTCCCCTTCGTTACAAGCCCGCCCCGGCCCGTTGATTAGACTGCCCGCAGTCCTAACAACAAAAAAGGGTCACGCGATGGACACCTTTCACCCAGACTTCAGCAGTTGGCTGAACGCTCCTGCCCACCAGCAATGGCTCGCTGCCGAAGGCCTGCGTCTGCTGGATTTCGCCAAGGCGGCGAAGTTGCCAGAAGGTTTCGGCAATCTCGACGAACGCGGCCGTTTGCCGGCGCACGCGCAAGCCGAAACCATGAACACCGCGCGCATGACCCACAGCTTCGCCATGGCCCACATTCAGGGCCTGCCGGGGTTTGCCGAACTGGTCGACCACGGTATCGCCGCGTTGCGCGGGCCATTGCGTGATGCGTTGCACGGCGGCTGGTTTGCAGTTGCCGAACACCGCGACGACAACACCGGCAAGAACGCCTACCTGCACGCCTTCGTCGCGCTGGCCGCCAGCTCTGCCGTAGTCGCGCAACGGCCCGGTGCCCAGGCTTTGCTCGATGACGCGATCGACATCATCGACACTTATTTCTGGAGCGAAGAAGAGGGCGCCATGCGCGAATTCTTCAATCGCGACTGGAGCGAAGAGGAAGCCTATCGCGGCGCCAACAGCAACATGCACGCGACCGAAGCGTTCCTTGCGCTGGCTGATGTCACTGAAGACCCACGCTGGCTGGTGCGCGCCCAGCGCATCGTTGAACGAGTGATTCATGGTCACGCTGCGGCCAACGATTACATGGTCATCGAACACTTCGATCGCGACTGGCAACCGCTGCGCGAATACAACCACGACAACCCCGCTGACGGTTTCCGTCCTTACGGCACCACGCCGGGCCACGGTTTCGAATGGGCGCGCTTGCTCCTGCACCTTGAGGCCGCACGGGTGCAAGCCGGCATGCTCACGCCCGGCTGGCTGGCCGTGGATGCGCAAAAACTCTTCGAAAACAATTGCCGCCACGGCTGGAATGTCGATGGCGCGCCGGGCATCGTCTACACCCTCGACTGGAATAACCAAGCCGTGGTTCGCCATCGCCTGCACTGGACGCATGCCGAAGCCAGCGCCGCCGCCAGCGCTTTGCTCAAGCGCACCGGCGACGCGCAATACGAAACCTGGTACCGACTGTTCTGGGATTTCTGCGAGACGAATTTCATCGACCGCTGCAACGGCAGCTGGCATCACGAACTCAATCCGCAGAATGTCCCCAGTGCCGATATCTGGCCGGGCAAGCCCGATCTGTATCACGCCTGGCAGGCTGTGCTGATTCCACGATTACCGCTGGCGCCAAGCATGGCCACGGCTTTGGCGCAGTTGTCGCGGCCTGTTCCTGTGTAACCATGTCGTGACATTTACGCGTCCCTTCGTTACCTGCGAAGCGAAACGCTCTGTTTAAACTCCGTGCAGCGCAAGCACCAGACTTGCAATGCATAACAACAAGAAAGGTACATTTCGAATGAATGCGATTTCTCGCCTCGCTACTGTCATTTCTGTCGCCTCCCTGTTCCCGCTCGCAATCCTGCCGCTCAGTGTCTCCGCTGCCGACTCCAAAGGTTCGGTCGAAGTCGTGCACTGGTGGACTTCCGGTGGCGAAAAAGCCGCTGTTGATGTGCTCAAGGCCCAAGTCGAAAAAGACGGTTTCACCTGGAAAGACGGCGCTGTCGCCGGGGGTGGCGGTGCGACTGCCATGACCGTACTGAAGAGCCGCGCCGTTGCCGGCAACCCGCCAGGCGTCGCGCAGATCAAAGGCCCGGACATCCAGGAATGGGCATCGACCGGCCTTCTCGACACCGACGTTTTGAAAGATGTCGCCAAGTCGGAAAAATGGGACAGCCTGCTCGACAAGAAGGTCTCCGACACCGTGAAGTACGACGGTGATTACGTGGCCGTGCCGGTGAACATTCACCGTGTGAACTGGCTGTGGATCAACCCGGAAGTCTTCAAGAAAGCCGGCATCACCAAAAATCCAACCACCCTCGAAGAGTTCTACGCCGCCGGCGACAAGCTGAAAGCCGCTGGCTTCATTCCGCTGGCCCACGGCGGTCAGCCTTGGCAGGACAGCACCGTGTTCGAAGCGGTGGTGCTCTCGGTCATGGGCGTGGACGGCTACAAGAAAGCCCTGGTCGACCTCGACAACAAAGCGCTGACCGGCCCGGAAATGGTCAAAGCGCTCACTGAGCTGAAGAAAGTCGCGACCTACATGGACGCGGACGGCAAAGGCCAGGACTGGAACCTCGAAGCGGCCAAGGTCATCAACGGCAAGGCCGGCATGCAGATCATGGGTGACTGGGCCAAGTCCGAATGGACCGCCGCCAAGAAAGTCGCCGGCAAGGATTACGAGTGCGTAGCGTTCCCGGGCACCGACAAGGCGTTCACCTACAACATCGACTCGCTGGCCGTGTTCAAGCAGAAGGACGCCGGCACTGCGGCCGGTCAGCAGGACATTGCCAAAGTCGTGCTGGGTGAGAACTTCCAGAAAGTCTTCAGCATCAACAAAGGCTCGATCCCGGTGCGCAACGACATGTTGAACAACATGGACAAGCTCGGCTTCGACTCCTGCGCACAGACCGCTGCCAAGGACTTCCTCGCGGACGCCAAATCCGGCGGCCTGCAACCAAGCATGGCGCACAACATGGCGACCACGCTGGCCGTGCAAGGCGCGTTCTTTGACGTAGTCACCAACTACATCAACGACCCGAAAGCCGACCCGGCCGATGCGGCGAAGAAACTCGGCGCGGCGGTTCAGTCGGCCAAGTAATGCTTGGCCCCTGTGGGAGTGGGCGTTTGTGGTGAGGGGATTCATCCCCGATGGGTTGCGAAGCGACCCCGGAAAGTTGCAGCGGTGCAGTGTGTGAAATACCGCATGTAATGATTTCGCGACTGCTGCGCAGTCGATCGGGGATAAATCCCCTCGCCACAGGGCTCACTCCTACAAGGGAATGCTTTCGTAAACCCTTATTGTGGATTTCCCCATGAGTTCTGTTGCTGTGTTCAGCAAGGCCTCGCCGTTCGATGCATTGCAACGCTGGCTGCCAAAACTGGTGCTGGCGCCGAGCATGTTCATCGTGCTGGTGGGCTTCTATGGCTACATCCTGTGGACGTTCATTCTGTCGTTCACCACCTCGACCTTCCTGCCCAACTACAAGTGGGCCGGCCTGGCGCAATACGCGCGGTTGTTCGACAACGATCGCTGGTGGGTGGCGAGCAAGAACCTCGCCGTGTTCGGCGGCATGTTCATCGGCATCACCCTGGTGATCGGCGTGTTGCTGGCGGTCTTCCTCGATCAGCGCATCCGTCGCGAAGGCTTCATCCGCACCATTTATCTGTACCCGATGGCGCTCTCGATGATCGTCACCGGTACCGCGTGGAAATGGCTGCTCAACCCGGGCATGGGCCTGGACAAATTGTTGCGTGACTGGGGCTGGGAAGGCTTCCGTCTGGACTGGCTGATCGACCCCGATCGCGTGGTCTACTGCCTGGTGATCGCCGCTGTGTGGCAAGCCTCGGGCTTCATCATGGCGATGTTCCTCGCCGGCCTGCGTGGCGTCGATCAATCGATCATCCGCGCGGCGCAGATCGACGGCGCGAGCATGCCGCGCATCTACTGGAAAGTCGTGCTGCCAAGCCTGCGTCCGGTGTTCTTCAGTGCGGTGATGATCCTGGCGCACATCGCGATCAAGAGCTTCGACCTCGTTGCGGCAATGACCGCCGGCGGCCCGGGTTATTCCTCCGACCTGCCAGCGATGTTCATGTATTCCTTCACCTTCAGTCGCGGCCAGATGGGCATGGGCTCGGCCAGTGCGATTCTGATGCTCGGTGCGATCCTCGCGATCATCGTGCCTTACCTGTACTCCGAGCTGAGGACCAAGCGTAATGACTAGTCTCGCTGCCAAACCCGCCATCAGCTTGAGCCGCATCGCGATCTACGCGGTGCTGATCCTCGCGGTGTTCCTCTATCTGGTGCCGCTGGTGGTCATGTTGCTGACCAGCTTCAAGACCCCGGAAGACATCAGCACCGGCAACCTGTTGAGCTGGCCGACCGTGGTCAGCGGCATCGGCTGGGTCAAGGCCTGGGCCACGGTTGACGGCTACTTCTGGAACTCGATCAAGATCACCGTTCCGGCGGTAATCATTTCCACCGCCATCGGTGCGTTGAACGGTTACGTGCTGTCGATGTGGCGCTTCCGTGGTTCGCAGTTGTTCTTCGGTCTGCTGCTGTTCGGCTGCTTCCTGCCGTTCCAGACCGTGCTGCTGCCGGCCTCGTTCACCCTCGGCAAGATGGGCCTGGCAAGCACCACCACCGGCCTGGTCTTCGTGCACGTGGTCTACGGTCTGGCGTTCACCACGCTGTTCTTCCGCAACTACTACGTGAGCATTCCCGATGCGCTGGTCAAGGCTGCGCGTCTGGATGGCGCGGGGTTCTTCACGATTTTCCGCCGCATCATTCTGCCGATGTCGACGCCGATCATCATGGTCTGCCTGATCTGGCAGTTCACCCAGATCTGGAATGACTTTCTCTTCGGGGTGGTGTTCTCCAGCGGTGATTCGCAACCGATCACCGTGGCGCTCAATAACCTGGTCAACACCAGCACCGGCGCCAAGGAATACAACGTGGATATGGCAGCGGCGATGATCGCCGGCCTGCCGACCCTGCTGGTCTATGTGGTCGCAGGCAAGTATTTCGTGCGCGGGCTGACGGCCGGCGCGGTCAAGGGGTAATCATGGCTACGCTTGAACTTCGCAACGTAAACAAGACCTACGGGGCCGGCCTGCCGGATACCCTGAAGAACATCGAACTGTCGATCAAGGACGGTGAATTCCTGATCCTTGTCGGCCCGTCGGGCTGCGGCAAATCGACCTTGATGAACTGCATCGCCGGGCTGGAAACCATCACCGGCGGCGCGATCATGATCGGTGACCAGGACGTCAGCGGCATGAGCCCCAAGGATCGCGACATCGCCATGGTGTTCCAGTCCTACGCGCTGTATCCGACCATGAGCGTGCGCGAGAACATCGAGTTCGGCCTGAAGATTCGCAAGATGCCGCAGGCAGCGATCGACGAAGAAGTCGCCCGCGTGGCCAAGCTGTTGCAGATCGAACACCTGCTCAATCGCAAGCCGGGCCAGCTCTCCGGTGGTCAGCAACAGCGCGTGGCGATGGGCCGTGCTCTGGCGCGGCGGCCGAAGATCTATCTGTTCGACGAACCGCTGTCCAACCTCGACGCCAAGCTGCGCGTCGAGATGCGCACCGAAATGAAACTGATGCACCAGCGCCTGAAAACCACCACGGTCTACGTGACCCACGACCAGATCGAAGCAATGACCCTGGGCGATAAAGTCGCGGTGATGAAGGACGGCATCATTCAGCAGTTCGGTACGCCGAAAGACATCTATAACGATCCGGCGAACCTGTTCGTGGCGAGCTTCATCGGTTCGCCGCCGATGAACTTCATCCCCCTGCGTTTGCAGCGCAAGGACGGTCGTCTGCTGGCGCTGCTCGACAGCGGCCAGGCGCGTTGCGAATTGCCGATGAGCATGCAGGACGCCGGGCTTGAAGATCGCGAAGTGATCCTCGGCCTGCGCCCGGAGCAGATCTGCCTGGCGAACGGCGAGGGCAATGGTCTGCCGAGCATCCGCACTGAAGTGCAGGTCACTGAACCGACCGGCCCGGACACGCTGGTATTCGTCAACCTGAATGACACCAAGGTCTGCTGCCGACTGGCGCCGGACGTGGCACCGCAGGTGGGCGAAAGCCTGACGCTGCAGTTCGATCCGTCGAAAGTGTTGTTGTTTGATGCCAACACCGGTGAGCGTCTGGGCACTGCCGGCCAACCGCAGACCGATGCGCGGTCTGCGAACGTCGCCCAGTTCAAGGGGCGCTGAGGAACAAATGTGGGAGCGAGCTTTTGTGGCGAGGGGATTTATCCCCGTTGGGTCGCGCAGCGGCCCCATAAAAGCGGGGTCTGCTACGCAGCCCATCGGGGATAAATCCCCTCGCCACAGGGTTCACTCCTATAAGGAGCACGCGGTGTCCGGCCTGTCGAGCACTGCACTTTATGTAAACCGCGTTAGATAAAAACAGTTAATAACAATAAAGACGAGGATGTAGGGATGAAAAAGAAACACGTCAATGCCCGGTTGATCTGCCAGGTTTCTGCGGCAGCTGCACTGGTGCTGGCCGGTAATGCGATGGCGGCGGATGCGTTCAGCTCCGACTCCAAATGGATGACCGGCGACTGGGGCGGCGAGCGCACCAAGCTGATCGAGCAGGGTATCGACATCAAGGCCGACTACGTTGGCGAGATGGGCGCCAACCTGCACGGGGGTTATGACGACGACAAGACCGGCCGCTACAGCGACCAGTTTGGCCTCGGCGTGGCCCTCGACCTGCAGAAGCTGTGGGGCTGGGACAATACGCAAGCGAAGATCCAGCTGACCAACCGTAACGGCTACAACATCTCCAACGACCGCGTTGGCGATCCGCGTGCCGGCACCCTCAGCTCCTCGCAGGAGGTCTACGGCCGTGGCCACATGGTGCGTCTGACCCAGTTGTGGATCCAGCACCAGTTCTTCGACAACAAGCTCGACGTCAAGGCCGGTTATTTCGGCGAAGGCGAAGACTTCAACACCTTCCCGTGCGATTTCCAGAACCTCGCGTTCTGCGGTTCGCAAGTGGGTAACTGGGCAACCAACATCTGGTACAACTGGCCAGTCAGCCAGGCCGCGATCCGCGTGAAGTACAACATCAACGACGAGCTCTACGCGCAGATCGGTGCGTACAACCAGAACCCGTCGCAGCTGGAACACGGCAACGGCTTCAAGCTCAGCGGCAGTGGCACCAAGGGTACCGTTCTGCCGGTTGAATTGGTCTGGTCGCCGAAGGTCAACAGCCTGCCGGGCGAATACCGCGTCGGTTACTACAAGAGCACGGCCGATGCCGACGACGTTCGCGAAGACGTCAACGGTTTCGACGCGGCGACCACCGGTGACGCCTACAAATCGCACAACAGCAAAAGCGGTTACTGGTTCGTCGCGCAGCAGCAACTCACCAGCCACAACGGTGATGCGACTCGCGGTCTGAACATCGCCGCCAACGCGACCTTCCACGACAAGGACACCAACTTCATCGACAACTACCAGTCGGTGATGTTTGTCTACAAAGGCCCGTTCGATGCCCGTCCGAAAGATGACATCGGTATTGGCGCAGCGCGTATCCACGTCAACAAGGACGTCAAGCGCAACGCTGAACTGCTGAACGCTGCCAACGGTGTGTCCGACTACGACAACGCCGCGTTCTCGCCGATTCGTGAGACCGAATACAACTACGAACTCAACTACGGCTTCCACGTCACCAACTGGCTGACCGTGCGTCCCAACCTGCAATACATCACCCATCCGGGCGGTGTGGATGAAGTCGATAACGCGTTGGTCGCTGGCCTGAAAATTCAGTCTACGTTCTGACGCGTCTGCGATAAGCTCCTCTCTATGTGCGCATATTTGCGGACAGCCCAGGCTGTCCGCTTTTTTTTGCGAGAACCGCAGAAAGGGTTGGGTCGTACGCATTTGTGGTGAGGGGATTTATCCCCGCTGGGCTGCGAAGCGGCCCTGAAACCATTCAGCGAGGTGTATCAGCCAGATTGTGTTTATCGGATTTGGGGCCGCTTCGCGACCCAGCGGGGATAAATCCCCTCGCCACAAAGTGCTATGCAAGACTTTTGGATTGATAAGTACCCCATGATTTTCAGGACCGTAGCCAATGCATGAGCATCCGCTGCAACGCTTCTTCAAATCCCTGCGCGAGCGACCGGTGTTCGCCTGGGAGCGCTATCAGATGCGCGACGTGTTGGTGATCGATCATCCGTTGTGTCAGGCGGTGTTCAGTCGGCAGGGGGCGCAATTGCTGCACTTTCAGCCGCGTGGGCAAAAACCGTGGTTGTGGTGCGCGGCGAAGTGGCCGCATGTCGGCGCGATTCGCGGTGGCGTGCCGGTGTGCTGGCCTTGGTATGGCCGTCATCCAAGCGAAAATGCGTGGCCGTCGCACGGTTGGGCGCGATTGCTCGACTGGAAGTTGCTCGACAGCAGCAGCGCCGAAGACGGCGTGCGCCTGCACTGGCAATTGCAGCTGTGCGATTGGCAGGTCGACCTGCATGCGCATCTGGGCGAACGCATGGAATTACGCCTGAGTACCGAGCATCAAGACGACATGCCGTGCCAGTTGAGCCAGGCTTTGCACGCTTACTGGCGTATTGGCGATGTCGGCGAGATAGCGCTGTCTGGCCTCGAAGGTGCGCAGGGTTATGATCAGTTGAATCGTCAAGTTTGCCAGCAGGAAGGCGAGTTGCGCGTCGATGGTGGTTGTCAGCGAGTGTTCCAGCATGACGGCGAATTGCAGCTCAAGGATCACGCTTGGCAACGCGAGTTGTGCATCGATACCGGCGACAGTGGCGACACCGTCGTCTGGCATCCCGGCGCGCGGCCGTTGCTGGGAGTGAGCTGGGACGAGGTATCGGAATTCGTTTGCGTAGAAGCAACGGCGGGCGGCACCGACAGCCTGCATCTGGCGCCGGGGGAGAAGGCGCATTTGAGTTTGCAGGCGTGGGCGGCGGCTTGATCGTTCCCACGCTCCGCGTGGGAATGCAGCCCGGGACGCTCTGCGTCCCTTTCGGAGCCGGAACGCGGAGCGTCCCTTGAGGCATTCCCACGCAGAGCGTGGGAACGATCAGCCGACAGAGATCAGTTGAATTCATCCCCAACCGGATACCGGCTGGCATTCAAGCTCTCTTTGATCTTGCGCAGATGCGGCTGGAAATCCACGCCACGGCGCAAGGTCATCCCCGTCGCCAACACATCCAGCACCGTCAACTGAATGATCCGCGAGGTCATCGGCATATAAATGTCGGTGTCTTCCGGCAACGGAATATTCAGGCTCAAGGTACTGGCTTTGGCCAGCGGCGAATTCTCCGCCGTCAGGCCCAGCACCGAAGCACCGTTCTCCCGGGCGATCCGTGCCACTTCCACCAGCTCGCGGGTTCGCCCGGTGTAGGAAATGATCACGAACAGCTCACCGGTGTGCGCCACCGAAGCAATCATTCGCTGCATCAGCACATCGGCATGCGCGGTGACCGCGAGGTTGAAGCGGAAGAACTTGTGCTGCGCATCGAGCGCCACCGGGGCTGAAGCGCCGAGGCCGAAGAAATGGATCTGCCGGGCCTGGATCAACAGGTCGACGGCGCGGCTGATCAGGTTCGGGTCGAGTGCCTGGCAAGCGCTGTCCAGAGAGGCGATGGCGCTGCCGAAAATCTTCTGCGTGTACGCCTCGGGATTGTCATCGGCCTCGACCGCGCGGCTGACATACGCCGCGCCACTGGCCAGGCTCTGCGCCAATTGCAGCTTGAGCTCGGGGTAACCGCTGACACCGAACGAACGGCAGAAACGGTTGACCGTCGGCTCGCTCACCGAAGCGGCCTGGGCGAGGGCGGCGATGCTGAAGCGGGTGGCCTGCTGCGGGTTGAGCAGGATCACCTCGGCGACCTTACGTTCGGCCTTGTTCAGCTCTTCAAGGCGACTCTGGATCTGTTCCAGTAAATTTCGCACGCGGTCCATATGGAATTCCTGATTCACCGACGCAGAGTTGCGTCGGGCTATGCAAATTGGGCCTTTGATATGGCCCGTGACGGTGGCCTATCCTACTGATGCGTCCGGGCGACCACCACTCGGATTGAGTATTCTGCGAAAATGTTGTGGTTATTACTACATTTTCCCTTGAGTGATGCCTTGAAAAAAGGTATTTGTAGCTTAACTTGATAAAAGAACAAACATCATGCCTTCTATTACGGTTGAACCGTGCACCTTTGCCTTGTTCGGCGCGCTTGGCGATCTGGCCCTGCGCAAGCTGTTTCCTGCCCTGTATCACCTTGACGGTGCCGATCTGCTGCATGAGGACACGCGCATCATCGCGCTGGCCCGTGAGCCCGGCAGCGAGCAGCAGCACATGGCGTTCATCGCCGCCGAATTGCGCCGTTACGTCGGCAAAGAGCTGAACGAAACCGTGGCTGAGCGCTTTCTCGCGCGCCTGACCTATCTGCATGTCGATTTCCTCAAGGCTGAAGATTACGTGGCGCTGGCGGAACTGGCCGGCAGCAGTCAGCGCATGATCGCGTACTTCGCCACCCCGGCAGCGGTGTACGGCGCAATCTGCGAGAACCTGGAAAAAGTCGGTCTGGCCGAAAATACTCGAGTGGTGCTGGAAAAACCGATCGGCTCTGACCTGGAGTCGTCGCGCAAGGTCAACGACGCCGTCGCGCAGTTCTTCCCGGAAGACCGCACCTACCGCATCGACCACTATCTGGGCAAAGAGACCGTTCAAAACCTGATCGCCCTGCGTTTCGCCAACAGCCTGTTCGAAACCCAGTGGAACCAGAACTACATTTCCCACGTGGAAATCACCGTCGCCGAGAAGGTCGGCATCGAAGGCCGCTGGGGCTATTTCGACAAGGCCGGCCAACTGCGCGACATGATCCAGAATCACCTGCTGCAGCTGCTCTGCCTGATTGCCATGGATCCGCCGGCCGACCTGTCCGCCGACAGCATCCGTGACGAAAAGGTAAAAGTGCTCAAGGCACTCGCGCCGATCAGCCCGGAAGGCCTGACCACGCAAGTCGTGCGCGGCCAGTACATCGCCGGCCACAGCGAAGGTAAATCCGTTCCGGGTTACCTCGAAGAACCGAATTCCAACACCCAGAGCGACACCGAAACCTTCGTCGCCCTGCGTGCCGACATCCGCAACTGGCGCTGGGCCGGCGTGCCGTTCTACCTGCGTACCGGCAAGCGTATGCCGCAGAAGCTGTCGCAGATCGTCATCCACTTCAAGGAACCGTCGCACTACATCTTCGCCCCGGAGCAGCGCCTGCAGATCAGCAACAAACTGATCATCCGCCTGCAACCGGACGAAGGCATTTCCTTGCGCGTGATGACCAAGGAACAGGGCCTGGACAAGGGCATGCAACTGCGCAGCGGGCCGCTGCAACTGAATTTCTCCGACACCTGGCGTAGCGCGCGGATCCCCGATGCCTACGAGCGGTTGTTGCTGGAAGTGATGAACGGCAATCAGAACCTGTTTGTCCGTAAAGATGAAATTGAAGCCGCGTGGAAGTGGTGTGACCAGTTGATCGCCGGGTGGAAGAAATCCGGTGACGCGCCCAAGCCGTATGCGGCCGGGTCGTGGGGGCCGATGAGCTCCATTGCTTTGATCACGCGGGACGGGAGGTCGTGGTATGGCGATATCTGATGTGCAACTGCCGGCGGGCGTGATTGCCCGCGGATTCAACAGCCCGGTGCTGCTCGCCGAAGGCCTGGCGCTGAACGTTGCCAAGCAACTGAGCGACGCCATTGCGGCGCGCGGCAACGCGGTACTGGTGGTGTCCGGCGGGCGCAGCCCGGTAGCGTTTTTCCAGCACTTGGCCAAGCAGGAGCTGGACTGGTCGAAAGTCGTCGTGACCCTTGCCGACGAGCGCTGGGTGCCGGTCGAGCACGCCGACAGCAATGCCGGCCTGCTCAAGCAATACCTGCTTAAGGGCCCGGCAGCCAAGGCGCAATTTCTCAGTCTCTACAGCGCGGCAGCCAACGTTGAGCAGGCCGCCGAGCAGGCTGACCGTTTGCTCGCCGAGTTGCCGCCGATCGACGTACTGGTGCTGGGCATGGGCGATGACGGCCACACCGCGTCGCTGTTCCCCGACAGCCCGAACCTGACTGAGGCGTTGCAGGCCGACGGCACGCGCCGTTGCTGGCCGATGCTGGCGCCCAGCGTGCCGCGGCAGCGCCTGACCATGAGCCGCGCGCTGCTGGCCTCGGCTAAGCACAAGATCCTGTCGATTTCCGGTCAGTCGAAACTGACCACCCTGAATGCCGCGCTGGCATCCGACGACGTCGCGGCCATGCCGGTGCGCGCGTTTCTGCAACCTACGTTAGAGATTTACTGGTGCCCATGAGCCAAGGAACAGCCGCTATGACAACCCCATCCCCGACCGTTTCCATGGCGGACAAAGTTGCCCTGATCGACAGTCTCTGCGCCACGGCGCGGATCCTGCCAGTGATCACCATCGCCCGCGAACAGGACGTGCTGCCACTGGCCGACGCGCTCGCCGCCGGTGGCCTGACCGCGCTGGAAGTGACCCTGCGTTCGCAGTTCGGCCTCAAGGCGATTCAGATCCTGCGTGAACAGCGTCCGGAATTGATGACCGGTGCCGGCACCGTGCTCGACCGCAACATGCTCGCAGCAGCGGAAGCGGCAGGCTCGCAATTCATCGTCACCCCGGGCATCACCCGCGACCTGCTCGAAGCCAGCGTCGACAGCCCGATTCCGCTGTTGCCAGGCATCAGCAACGCCTCGGGGATTATGGAAGGCTACGGCCTGGGCTATCGCCGCTTCAAGCTGTTCCCGGCGGAAGTCAGCGGTGGCGTGGCGGCAATCAAGGCCCTTGGCGGCCCGTTCGGCGAAGTGAAATTCTGCCCGACTGGTGGCGTCGGCCCGGCCAATATCAAGAGCTACATGGCGCTGAAAAACGTCATGTGCGTGGGCGGTAGCTGGATGCTCGATCCGGAGTGGATCAAGAATGGCGACTGGGCGCGCATTCAGGAATGCACCGCCGAGGCCCTGGCGCTGCTGGACTGATTGTTACCTGACACTTCGTTGTGTGCTTTACGGCTTTATGGTGCGCTTGGTCGGCGCACCTTTTTTTTGCGCTGAAAAAAGTGCCTGTACACGCCGCGATACATAGTTACCGCACGCTGGCTTTATCACGGGGTTAACCTGCGTTCATCTTATGGAAGAGAGAACGCTTCATGGACGACCTTCAGTCTCTGACCCCTACGCCACAATTTCCTTATCAACCGAAGCCGCCATTCCCTGGTCACGCCGATCGGCCTGCAGCCCAGCCCGAGGTGCGCAATATCAGTCAGGGTGTCGAAGGTCTGCCGCTGATCCTGCGTCTGTCGCTGGTCGATGCGATGACCAGCGAGCCGGTCATCGGCGCGCTGGTGCGCATCCAACAGCGTGTCGATGGCGACATCAGCCTGGGCGGCAGTCAATCGACCGACAGCCACGGCATCGTCCGTTTCACCAGTGTCTATCCGGATCAACCGGCGCCCGGCAGTTCTTGCCTGAACCTGAACGTATTCATTCCCGGCGACGAAGCAGGTGCGCAGTCTCACCACGAGGCCTGGGCCGGCACTTTGCACTTGCCCGGCCGCTGCGGCTGTGTAGCTCCCGCCAAAGACGCTTTGCGACTGATGTTGCAGCCAATTGCCGGCGGAGAACTCGAAGACGGTGCCTTCGCCTGCCAGACCCTCGGCATCGATACCTTCGCCGTGTCGTCGCAGCTGGGTCTTGAAGGCTACGAAAAAAACTCCGGTGTGCCGTTCTAGCGCAGCTGGTTCAATGCGTGGACCAACTGCTCCATCTCGCCCGCTGTGGTGGTCAGCCCCGGGGTGATGCGGATACAAGGCCCGCACGCGGCGCCGGTGCGCACCACGGTGAACAGGTTGAATTCGCTGAGCAAGCGTTCGGCCATGACTTGTTGATCGGCATGCCGGGTGAAACGCAGCGCGGTGATCGCGCAATACAGTTGCGGGTCCTCAGGCGTCAGCACCTCGATGCCCGGCAGGTGCCGCACGGCGCTGACCCACAGGTTGCGCAGGTAATTCAGGCGTGCGCTTTTGGCGGCCGCACCGCCGAGGGCGTCGTGTTCTTCGAACACCAGCGGCAAGGTCATCAGCGCCGGGATGTTCGGCGTGCTGTACGAGGTGCGCGCGCGAATGTCGGTGGCCGGATAATGCATCTCGCCCATGTCCGGATCGATGTCGACCAGGCGCTGCGGGGCGATGTAAATGAAGCCAAGCGTCAGAGGCGCGCCGATCCACTTGTGCAGGTTGTAACCGGCGAACGCGATGCCCAAGGCTTGCAGATCGAATTCGATCTGGCCGAGGGCGTGGGCACCGTCGAGGATGATGTCGACGCCATGCTCTTTGGCCAATGCGGCGATGGCCTGCACTGGCATGACCAGGCCAGTGCGATGGGTGACATGGGTCAGAGCCATCAGTTTGAGTTTCGGGTGGCGGGTGAAAGCTTCGCGGTAGCTTTCCAGCAGGCTGTCGAAACTGGCGGGATGGTGGTGGGTAATCTCGATGACCTCAACGCCACGGTGTTTCGCCAGCCAGCGCATGGCGCCTTTGACCGTGTCGTACTCGAGGTCGCAGATCAGCACCTGATCGCCCGGTTGCAGGCGATTGTAATTGCGGATCAGCGATTGCAGGCCGTCGGTGGCGTTGCGCGTCAGGGCTACGCTTTGCGCGCGCACTCCAATCAGCTCGGCCAGTTGCGCGCGGATCTCAAGGTTGTCGTGCTGTTCGAAGCGCTGGCGCGCATAAACCGAGTTGCTGGTATTGATCAGCTCAATGTTGCGCTGGTACTCCTCGATCACCGTGCGCGACATGCGTCCGAAGTAACCGTTCTCCAGATTGACCGGGCCGGGCTGAACATCGTATCGGTCGGCGAATGTCTGCCAGAAGGCTTCGTCACGGGCGCGGCGGGTGTTGTCAGGCATGGTCGGCAAGGCTCAAGAAAGGAGGGCGCGTCAGTGGCGCGGGGCGGGTTTGCCGTGTTTGGCGCGTAACGGCTCGAGCAGGTCGGACAGGCCGTTGTGGTCGATCTCCTGCATCAGCGCCAGCAGGCCACCGAGTTCGCCCTTTGGAAAGCCTTCACGGGCGAACCAGTTCAGATAGGGGCCAGGCAGGTCGGCAATGATCCGCCCTTTGTACTTGCCGAAAGGCATCTCGCGGGTGATCAGCAGTTCGAGTTTTTCCGGATTCATCAGCACGCTTCATTCATTCACATAACAGCCTGGAAAATACAGGCATTCTGCATGCAGGCCAAATGACAGATCATGCAAAAAACCAGCATACAGATGGTTCAATCTTTTATAACTTATTGAAATTAAAGGACTTATTGCTTGAAGCGAAGCTGGCACGCACGCTGCAATATTCCTTGCATCTTCAACCCATCGCAAGGAATTGAAAAATGACCGACATGAATAAAGAAGCCATCTCTGTACTCAACGACCTGATTGAAACCTGCAAGGACGGTCAGGAAGGGTTCAAGACTTGCGCCGAAGACATCAAGCACCCGGAACTGAAAACCTTGTTCGTGCAGCGTTCCGCCGATTGCGCTACCGCAGCAGCGGAGCTGCAGGCTCAGGTGCGTTCGCTGGGCGGTGATCCGGAAACTTCGACCAGCGTTGCCGGTGATCTGCACCGTCGTTGGGTAGACGTGAAATCAATGTTCACCGGTAAAGACGAAGAGGCTGTGCTGAACGAAGCCGAGCGCGGTGAAGACCATGCGCTGAAGGCCTATCGTGAAGCGATCGAGAAGATCAACAAGCACAATCTGGTGGGCATCAAGGATCTGGTTGAGCGTCAGTACCACGGCGTACAACGCAACCACGACCAGGTGAAAGCCCTGCGTAACCAGGCTCGTGCGAACTCGTAAGCTGCACTGAAACAACTGTGGGAGCGAGCCTGCTCGCGAATTCGGTATGTCATGCAATGTTGCTTTTGCTGACACGACCACTTCGCGAGCAGGCTCGCTCCCACTTTTATTTTGTGCGACTGATCAACCGATACTGATCGCCGGCAATGTCGGCAACGTCACCGTCTGCTGTTTGCGCGGCGCGAGAATTTCCGCCTCGCCATCCACTACCAACTCATCACGCTGATTGAATACGCGCGTGGCAATGCGCACGCGGAATTTCGGCAGTTTTTCCAGAATCTCCAGGCGCACGGTCAGCGTGTCGCCGATCTTCACTGGCTTCTGAAAGCTCATCTGCTGACCGATATAAATGGTGCCCGGCCCAGGCAGCTCGCAGGCAACGGCGGCGCTGATCAGCGCACCGCTGAACATACCGTGAGCAATGCGCTCCTTGAACATGCTGGCGGCGGCGAATTCGGCGTCCAGGTGCACCGGGTTGTGGTCGCCCGACATCGCAGCAAACAGCTGAATGTCGCGCTCTTCGACAGTCTTGCTGTAGCTGGCGGTCTGGCCGACTTCAAGGGCTTCGTAAGGGATGTTGGTAACCTGGGTCATCGGTTTCGTTTCCTGTGACGGATTTCAGTGAATCCACAAAAAATTATTCGCTGCGCTGCGGGCGCCGGTGGCTCAGGGCCTGGTCGATCCAGTCGAGCACATCGGCGGTCACTTCGTCGCGATTGCTTTCATTGAACAATTCGTGCCGGGCCTGTGGGTAGATCTTCAGTTGCAGGTGCTGGCTGCCGGCCCTGCGCAAGGCATTGGCCAGATCAGTCAGACGCTTGCCCTCGCTCACCGGATCACATTCGCCGCCGATTACCAGCAGCGGCAGGCCCGGATCGATCTGCGCGAGATTGGACGCTTTGCTGATTTGCTGCAAGCCGCCGAGCAGGTCGATCCACAGCTGATTGGTGCAGCGAAAGCCGCACAACGGGTCGGCGGCGTACTTGTCGACCTCGACCGGATCGCGGCTCAGCCAGTCAAAACGGGTGCGCACCGGTTTGAATTTATTGTTGAACGAGCCGAACGACAGCCACTCGATCAATGCACTGCGGCCCTTGCCGCCCTGCCGCAGTTTTTCCAGCCGGGCAATCTGCCGGGCGGCGCGATACAGCGCCACTGGCTGGAAATTCGAACCGCTGAGAATCGCCCCGTGCAGACTGGCGCTGTGGTGCAGCAGATAGGCCTGGGCGATGTAGCTGCCCATGCTGTGGCCGAGCAGGATGATCGGCACGCCGGGATGTTGCTGGCCGATGTGCTGGTTGAGGCTGGCCAGATCGCCAACCACCTTGCACCAGCCATCGTCATCGGCGAAATGGCCGAGGGTGCCGTTGTCGGCGGTGTGGCCATGGCCGCGCAGATCCGGGGCGTACACGCCATAGTCTTTGTCGCAAAACGTGTCGGCGAGGCGGGCGTATCGAGCGCTGTGTTCGGCCATACCGTGGGCCAGCAGAATCACCGCTTTCAATGGCGTGGCCGGCAGCCAGCGGTTGACGTACAGGCGGCTGCGGTCACTCGCGTCCAGCCAGAAGGTGTCGTGGGTCATGGCGATTCCTTTGCTCAGCATCGCCACAGTGTATAGCGCGTCTGATCAGCTCACGCCACGGCAGGAAGATTCACGGGATCAATGAGGGCTTGCCTCATATTTGCCTCAATGGCCATAGCTGCTAGTGTCCGTGAAGCTCCGCTTTGTGCTTTTCGCCTTCAATGGACGAAGCAGAAACGACAGAAAGCGGCTCCCGGATCGGCTCAGGTAAAGAGGACAAGAACAATGCAACCTGATTTCTGGAATGACAAACGCCCGGCCGGCGTACCGCTGGACATCGACATGGGCGAGTTCAAGTCGGTCATTGAAGTGTTTGAGCGTTCCTGCAAGAAATTCGCTGACCGCCCGGCGTTCAGCAGCATGGGCATCACCCTGACCTACGCCGAACTTGAGCGCCAGAGCGCGGCGTTCGCCGGTTACCTGCAGGCCCATACCGATCTGGTGCCCGGGGATCGCATTGCGGTACAGATGCCCAACGTTCTGCATTATCCGATTGCCGTATTCGGCGCCCTACGCGCCGGGCTGATCGTGGTCAACACCAACCCGCTGTACACGCCGCGGGAAATGCGCCACCAGTTCAAGGATTCCGGCGCGCGGGCGCTGGTCTACCTGAACCTGTTCGGACAGAAAGTCCAGGAAGTGCTACCCGACACCGACATCCAATATTTGATCGAAGCGAAGATGGGCGACCTGATGCCCACCGCCAAAGGCTGGCTGGTCAACACCGTGGTCAGCAAAGTGAAGAAACTGGTTCCCGAGTATTCGCTGCCGCAAGCCACTTCGTTCAAAAGCGCGCTGCGCATGGGGCGCGGCCTGGGCATCAAACCGCTGAACGTCGGCCTCGATGACATCGCCGTGCTGCAATACACCGGCGGCACCACCGGCCTGGCGAAGGGCGCGATGCTCACCCACGGCAATCTTGTCGCGAATATGCAGCAGGTGCGCGCCTGCCTGGCTCAACTCGGCCCGGACGGTCAGCCGCTGTTGCGCGAAGGCCAGGAGGTGATGATCGCGCCGCTGCCGCTGTACCACATCTATGCCTTCACCGCGAATTGCATGTGCATGATGGTCTCGGGCAACCACAACGTGTTGATCTCCAATCCGCGTGACATCGCCGGCTTCATCAAGGAACTGAAAAACTGGCGCTTCTCGGCACTGCTGGGTTTGAACACTTTGTTCGTCGCGTTGATGGACCATCCCGATTTCAAGACTCTGGACTTCTCCAGTCTGAAGCTGACCAACTCTGGCGGCACTGCGCTGGTCAAGGCCACCGCCGAGCGCTGGGAACAGATGACCGGTTGCCGCATCACCGAAGGCTACGGCCTGACCGAAACCTCACCAGTGGCGTGCACCAATCCTTACGGCGACCAGTCGCGCCTGGGCACCGTCGGCCTGCCGGTACCAGGCACGCTGGTGAAAATCATCAACGATGACGGCGTCGAGCAGCCGCTGGGCGAGCGCGGCGAGCTGTGCATCAAAGGCCCGCAGATCATGAAGGGCTACTGGAACAAGCCCGAAGCCACCGCCGAAGTGCTGGATGCCGAGGGCTGGTTCAAGTCTGGCGATATCGCCGTGATCGACCCGGACGGTTTCGTGCGCATCGTCGATCGCAAGAAAGACATGATCATCGTCTCTGGCTTCAACGTGTACCCCAACGAAATCGAAGACGTGGTCATGGCCCACCCGAAAGTCGCCAACTGCGCGGTGATCGGTGTGCCGGACGAGCGGTCGGGGGAGGCGGTGAAGCTGTTTGTCGTGGCGCGGGAAACCGGCGTCAGCCTGGAAGAGCTGAAGGCGTACTGCAAAGAGAATTTCACCGCCTACAAGGTGCCGAAGCACATCGTGTTGCGTGAGTCGTTGCCAATGACGCCGGTAGGGAAAATTCTGCGGCGCGAATTGCGGGATATCGCCTAGGCCTGAACCGCTGCGCTTGTGACATTCGCGAGCAGGCTCGCTCCCACAGGTATCGATGCTTTCTGTGGGGGCGAGCCTGCTCGCGAATCTTTTGTGCCCGCTGAATTCGGGGGTTTTGGGGGGTTATAGGATTTTTGCTCTAAAATGACCGCTGGCAAGTCTTGAGTCATCAATATGACTGTAGGGCCCACGTTTGGCTCTGGTCGACCCTTGGCAAAGCTGCTACTCTCGGCGCGCTTTGTGACTTCTCGGCCTGTAAAACGCCGGATTCACCAATACAAAACACACACCAATAATAATCGCATCAAATGCGGTGAAGAATTCGCGTTGCTGAGGAGTGGGCTTCCATGATCGAAGACTTTTGGAAGGATAAGTACCCGGCTGGAATCGCAGCCGAGATCAATCCAGACGAGTATCCGAACATTCAGGCAGTGTTGAAGCAATCCTGCCAACGCTTCGCCAACAAACCGGCTTTCAGCAACCTGGGCAAGACAATCACCTACGGTGAGCTGTACGAGCTGTCCGGGGCCTTTGCCGCGTATTTGCAACAGCATACCGACTTGCAGCCCGGTGATCGAATCGCCGTGCAACTGCCTAACGTCCTGCAGTATCCGGTCGCGGTCTTCGGTGCCATTCGCGCCGGGCTGATTGTGGTCAACACCAACCCGCTGTACACCGCGCGGGAAATGGAACACCAATTCAACGACTCCGGCGCCAAAGCCCTGGTGTGCCTGGCGAACATGGCGCACCTGGCCGAAGCCGTGGTGCCGAAGACCGGGGTCAAGCACATCATCGTCACCGAAGTCGCCGACCTGCTGCCGCCGATCAAGCGCCTGCTGATCAACAGCGTCATCAAGTATGTGAAGAAAATGGTTCCGGCCTATCACTTGCCCAAGGCCATCAAGTTCAACGACGTCCTGAGCAAGGGCCACGGCCAGCCCGTGGCCGAAGCCAACCCGGACAGCGGCGATGTCGCCGTGCTGCAATACACCGGCGGCACCACCGGCGTGGCCAAGGGCGCGATGCTTACCCACCGCAACCTGGTCGCCAACATGCTGCAATGCAAGGCGCTGATGGGCTCCAACCTCAACGAAGGCTGCGAGATCCTGATCACGCCGCTGCCGCTGTATCACATCTATGCGTTCACCTTTCACTGCATGGCGATGATGCTGATCGGCAACCACAACATCCTGATCAGCAACCCGCGCGACCTGCCGGCGATGGTCAAGGAACTGTCGAAGTGGAAGTTCAGCGGTTTCGTCGGCCTGAACACGCTGTTCGTGGCGCTGTGCAATAACGAAGGTTTCCGCAAGCTGGATTTCTCCGCGCTGAAAGTCACCCTGTCCGGTGGCATGGCCCTGCAACTGGCAGCGGCGGAGCGCTGGAAAGCCGTGACCGGTTGCGCCATCTGCGAAGGTTACGGCATGACCGAAACCAGCCCGGTGGCGACGGTCAACCCGATCCAGCACATCCAGATCGGCACCATTGGTATTCCGGTGCCATCGACCCTGTGCAAAGTCATCGACGATGCCGGTGTCGAGCAGCCGCTGGGTGAAATCGGCGAGCTCTGCGTCAAGGGCCCGCAAGTAATGAAGGGCTACTGGCAGCGTCAGGAAGCCACCGATGAAATGCTCGACAGCGACGGCTGGCTGAAAACCGGTGACATCGCGCTGATCCAGCCGGACGGCTATATGCGCATTGTCGATCGCAAGAAAGACATGATTCTGGTGTCTGGCTTCAACGTTTATCCAAACGAGCTGGAAGACGTGCTGGCGACTTTGCCGGGCGTGTTGCAGTGCGCGGCGATTGGCGTGCCGGACGAGAAGTCGGGCGAGGCGATCAAGATTTTCATCGTCGCCAAGCCGGGCGTGACCCTGACCAAAGAGCAGGTCATGGACCACATGCGCGCCAACGTCACCGGCTACAAAGTGCCGCGTTCGGTGGAGTTCCGCGATGCGCTGCCGACCACCAACGTCGGCAAGATCCTGCGCCGCGAATTGCGGGATGAAGAGCTGAAGAAGATCAAGGCCAAGAGCGCCGCTTAAACAAAAAGCCCCGCAGATGCGGGGCGTTTTGTTGGTGAACTGATCGTTCCCACGCAGAGCGTGGGAACGATCAAGTGCAAATCCTACTGACGAAACGGCGCAAAATTCACATTGGTCCCCGCCGGTCGCATGTCCTGCAGGTACGAATCCTTGTCCGCACTCAATTCCAGGCTCAGCGCCGCCTTGCGTTTGCCTTCGTTGCGAATCACCAGGCCTTCGAGCTTTTCGCGCAGGAACACCGTGGGCACTTTCAGGTGCAGCAACTCATCGGTGGCCGGGGTGTGCAGCAGCAAGTGAATCCACTCGTACTGACCGATGGCCAGACGCGACACCGGCAGGTCGAACCACCAGATGTTGCGGTTACGGTTCAGTTCGGCGAAGTGGCAGTTGTTGGTGCCGAGCACGGCGCCGCCCAGTTCCTGGTTGCGACGGGCGATGGCCTGGGTTTTATTGAGCTTCATGACATTCCTGCGAATCGGTGTGCCGGGCGCGACGCCCGTAGGCTGAGCATTCTCGGGGCTACGCCGGCAAACATAAAGCGCAACCTGCGTGCCACGACGAAATGCCGGGAAAATAAATGAAACTTGGCGCAAAGCGAACCGGTCAATCGTTACGTAATGACTTTTCTTCCCTTTATGCTTCACGGAGAAACACCATGAGTAGCACAGGCGATAAAGTAAAAGGCATGGCCAACGAAGCCGTCGGCAATATCAAGCAAGGCGTCGGCAAAGCTACTGACAACGACAAGATGCGTGCGGAAGGCAAGGTTCAAGAGAAAAAAGGCGAAGCCCAGCAAGCGGTCGGCAACGCCAAGGACGCTGTGAAAAAGGGCGTCGACAAGGCGTAAGCGAGCCTTGAACGAATCACACGAGCGGCCATCCAAGGATGGCCGTTTCTGTATCAGAACCCTGCGGTCATCCGCCAAAGGCTCGTCAAACAGGCTACCTTGAGGTAAACAACGGCCCCTGAGTCGCCACGACTTCAACCTTTTGCGGCGCAAGGAGACGCGAATGATATTTCCGGACATGAAAGGTCTGCCCCTGCACCGGGTGATGGTGCGCACGGTCACTGAGTTCGTCGATGACGAAATGTCGACCTACGCCTCGGCACTGGCCTACCAGATGCTGTTCTCGCTGTTTCCGTTCATTCTCTTCCTGATCGCCCTGATCGGTTTCCTGCACCTGCCGGACTTTTTCTCCTGGCTGCGCCTGCAATCCGAACTGGTCCTGCCGCCGCAGGCGCTGGAACAGGTCAACCCGGTGATCGACCAGTTGCAGCAATCCAAGGGTGGCCTGCTGTCCATCGGTATCGTGATCGCCCTGTACACCGCATCCGCCGGCGTGCGCCTGATGATGAGCGCAATGAACGCCGCTTACGACGTGGTCGAAGGCCGGCCGATCTGGAAGCGTTTCCCTTTGTCGATCGTCTATACCGTCGGCATCGCCGGCATGCTGCTGATTGCCGCCGCGCTGATGGTGCTCGGGCCGCAGGTGATGGGATGGATTGCCGCACAAGTGGGGCTGGAAGACTTCATCGTCACGGTGTGGACGATTGCGCGCTGGCCGGTGATCGTGATTCTGATGATGGTCGCGGTGGCGCTGATCTATTACGTGATGCCCGACGTCAAACAGGACTTCCGCTTCATCACTCCAGGTTCGGTGCTGGCGGTAGTGGTGTGGATCCTCGCTTCACTGGGGTTTGCCTTCTACGTGAAAACCTTCGCCAACTACAATGCGATGTATGGCAGCATCGGGGCGATCATCGTGCTCTTGCTGTATTTCTATATCTCCGCCGCGGTGCTGTTGCTCGGCGCGGAAATGAATGCGGTGATCGAGCACATGTCCGCCGAAGGCAAGGACAAGGGCGAAAAAGCCCCTGGCGAGCCCGACGAATCCACCAAACAACACGTCTCGGGCCTGGGCCGCGATCATTCGCTCAAGCCGGACACTGATGAAGCGCGACCATGATTCGTGAAATTCTGAAAATGGGTGATGAGCGCCTGCTGCGCATCGCCCCGCCGGTACCACCGGAAATGTTCAACAGCGCCGAGCTTTGGCAACTGATCGACGACATGTTCCAGACCATGGAAAGCGTCGGCGGTGTAGGCCTGGCGGCGCCGCAGATCGGCGTCGACCTGCAACTGGTGATCTTCGGCTTCGAACACAGCGAGCGTTACCCGGACGCTGAAGCAGTGCCGCAGACGATCCTGATCAATCCGCTGATCACGCCGTTGAATCCGCTGATGGAAGAGGGCTTCGAAGGCTGTCTGTCGGTGCCGGGCCTGCGCGGCGCGGTGGAGCGCTATCAGCAGATCCGCTACGAAGGCTTTGATCCCAAGGGCGAGCTGATCGTGCGCGTGGCCTCGGGGTTTCATGCGCGAGTGGTGCAGCATGAATGCGATCACCTGATCGGTCGGCTGTACCCGTCGCGAATTACCGATTTCAGCAAGTTCGGCTTTACCGAAGTGCTGTTCCCGGACCTTGATCCCAACGCTGACGACTGATTGTCAGAACACCATCAACCCCTGTGGGAGCGTCAGAACCAGATTCGGCGCTGACACACCGCATTCGCGAGCAGGCTCGCTCCCACAGGGGAATTGCGTCAGGCTGCAGGATTGAGCCCCATCGCAATCATCGGCTTGCTCCGCGCATACCGGCTCAACCGCTCGGCCATTGCCTGCGGCAGCGCGGGGTCGAAGCTGAAGCCGCGCCGCTCATAAAACCCGCGCAGATCCGGATGGCAGAACAGCCACACCGGCTCGTTCACCTGAGCAACCGCCGCCGCCATCAACTGCGCAGCGACGCCCTGCTCACGACACTGCGGATCGACAAACAACCCCGTCAGCCAATGTCCGCCCGATACCGGACGCAGGCACAGCGCCGCTACAATCTCGCCGCGCCTTGCGACCCACAGCTGCGCCTCGCGCACGGCTTTCATCGACGATTGGTGGCTGCGGTAGAACTTGTTCATCAGCGGCCACAACGATTCGTCGAGCTGGCTGTAGTGGATGTCGGACATGGTTCGGACTGTCGGTTCGAAAAGCGCCGATTATAAAAGAACGCGCGGCTCGGGATAGGTGTATACCTGATCTCACATCCCTGTGAGTGGAGTACCGATCATGTCCAAAGGTATGGATTCAAAGAAAGCCGCGAAGAAGAAACCGGCCAAGACTGCGATTGAAAAACGCGCCGAGAAGAAAGCCAGGAAAGTCGACATTTTCGGCCATTGATCAACCCTTCGGAAGCCCGTCCCTCGGGCTTCCACGCCATCAAGAAAATAATCTGCAAGATTCCACCGCCTCGTTGCACAGAAGGGGACGATTCCCGTTCCGAGCAACGCCATGGCTTTTTACTTCGATGCCCAGCATCGCCAGCAGATCGAGACCCTGCGCCAGCGCTTCACCGCCCGCAGCGAATGGCCGACCTGGCTGTTGCTGATCGGTGTGTACGCCGGCTGGTTCGCCATCCTCCTCAACAGCGCCTGGCTGGGACGCGGCTTGAGCACGTTGCTGCTGATTCCGCTGCTGGTGTTGTGGTTGTCGCTGCAGCATGAACTGCTCCACGGCCATCCGACCCGCTCAACCCTCGTCAATAAAATCCTCGGCTACGCGCCTTTTGCCGTGTGGTATCCGTACACGCTGTATCGCGACAGCCACTTGCGCCATCACCGTGACGACGATCTGACGGTGCCCGGTGTCGATCCGGAAAGTCGCTACCTGACCTCTGCGAACTGGCAGGGCGGTTCGATGTTCGAGCGCAGCCTGCACCGGCTGAACAAGACGTTGCTGGGCCGCTTTGTGATCGGTGCGCCACTGGCGTTGACGGCGTTAGCACTGGAAGAGCTGCAGCGCTTGAGAAACGCTGATCCACAAGCCTGGCGGATGTGGCTGGCCCACGGTTGCGTCACTCTGCCGATGCTGGGTTTCGTTGCTCGCTTCAGCATTCTGCCGGTGTGGCATTACCTGTTCCTGATCAGCGTGCCGGCGCTGTCGATCGCGATGATTCGTTCGTTTCACGAGCATCGACCGCATGTACATCCCGAGCAGCGCACCGTGCTCAACGAAGCCGGCTGGCCATGGCGCTGGCTGTTTCTCAATTTGAATTTCCATCTGGTGCATCACGACTTGCCGGGGCTGGCGTGGTACGACTTGCCCAGGGTTTACCGGATGCACCAGGAACGCTGGATCGCGCGCAGCGGCGGGTTTGTCGTGCGGGGGTATGGGCAGTTTTGGCGGTGCAATGGCTTAAGAGCGATCGACAGCCCAGAGCATCCATTTCATTAATCCTGACACGCCACAAAACCCTGTGGGAGCGAGCCTGCTCGCGAAAGCGGTGTATCAGTCCAAAATGATTCTTAATGGGACAAAGCCTTCGCGAGCAGGCTCGCTCCCACAGGGTATTTCACTGGAAAAGCTTCGATGACCCAACACCACGCCGAACTACTGATGTACCCAGCTCCCGAGCCCGTCCGCGTGGCAAACGAGCAGTGGCTGGCGCGCATCGTTGAACACCTGGGCCACAGCCGTCTCGATGCGACAAACCTGACACTGCCCGAACTGTGGTTATCACCCGATCTGCTGCTCACCCAGACCTGCGGCTATCCGCTGATGACCGCGTTGCGTGGCCGGGTGCGCGTCATCGGCCGGCCGCGCTATGAACTGCCTGACGCCAGTGGCGGCGAGCATTGCAGCCTGATCCTTGGCCGCGCCGCTGACCCGCGCTACGCGCTTGGCGACTTTCGTCACAGCCGGGGCGTGATCAACAGCGAAGATTCCAACAGCGGCATGAACCTGTTGCGCCAGCGTCTGGCGCCCCTGCAGGAAAACGGCCGGTTTTTCGCCCGTGTCGGCATCAGTGGCGGTCACCGCGAGAGCCTGCGCTGGCTGCGCGAAAACCTCGCCGACTTGGCCGCGATCGATAGCGTCACATTTGCTTATATCGCCCGCCACGCGCCGGACGAAGTCTGCGATTTGCGCGTGGTTGCGCGCAGTGCGTTGAGTCCGACACTGCCGTTCATTACCGCTGCCGGAGCCAGCGACGCGCAGGTCGGACGGCTGCTCCAAGTGATGAATGACTCTTTGCATGAATTGCCTGGTGTTGTGCAGACCTTGGGTTTGGCTGACATTCAGCCGGCAACGGAAAGCGACTATGACGTGCTGCTCGATTACCAACGAGACGCTGAAGCGCAAGGCTACGGTCTGCTGCGCTAATTCACTAATCGAATATAAAAATAAGATTTAAATATTATTAGAGCATAAGGCGTCTTGCTACGATCGCGCCACCGGAACACCGGACATTCAGCGACCCTAGCCCAGGAGCCCTTATGTCCGGGACCAATCATGCCCATCGTGACACCGTGGAACGCCTGTTCCGTGCACACCATCGCTGGCTCTGTCATTACCTGCGTCGACACCTGCGTGACGTGTCCGGCGCTGAAGACATCGCCGGCGAAACCTTCGCCCGTTTGCTCGAAGCCCCGTCGCTGACGGCCATTCGCGAACCTCGCGCCCTGCTGACGACGATTGCGCAGCGTCTGCTCTATCAGCACTGGCGCCGTGCGGATCTGCAGCGTCGCCATCTCGAGCAGTCCGACCCTGACGTCGCCGCTTCGCCTGAAGACCTCGCACAGTTCTCGCAGTCCCTCGAACGCCTTGACCGCAGCTTGCATCGCTTGCCGAGCAAGGTTCGTTCGACCTTCCTGCTGGCGCGTATCGATGGCCTGACCTACCCGCAAATCGCTGCCGAACTGGACATCTCGCAACGTTCAGTCAGCGTGTACATGGCGCGTTCCCAAGCGCTGTGCGATCGCCACAGCGCCAATCAATTCCTGGAAGAAAAGAGGTCCGCATGAAATCGATCAAAACCCTGCTCGGCCGCACGCTGCTGGCGCTGAGCCTGAGCGTCGGCGCTGTTTCTGCGGCGGAGAAAACCGCACCCATCCACTTCGGCGATATCACGTGGGAGAGCGGCAGCTTCATCACCGAAGTGCTTCGCCTGATCGTTGAAAAAGGCTACGGCTATCCGACCGATACGATGCCCGGTAGCACCGTCAGCCTGGAGGCGGCGTTGGCAAAAAACGATATTCAGGTGATCGGCGAAGAGTGGGCGGGGCGCAGTCCGGCGTGGGTCAAGGCTGCCGCCGAGGGCAAGGTATTCGGCCTCGGCGACACGGTCAAAGGTGCTACCGAAGGCTGGTGGGTGCCGGAATATGTGATCAAGGGTGACCCCGAGCGCGGGATCCAGGCGCTGGCGCCGGAGCTGAAATCGGTCGCAGACCTGCCGCGCTACAAGGATGTCTTCCGCGATCCGGAAGACCCGGGCCGTGGACGCTTTCTCAACAGCCCGACCGGCTGGACTTCGGAAATCGTCAACAGCCAGAAGCTCAAGGCATATGGCTTGACTGACAGCTTCGTCAACTTCCGCACCGGTTCTGGCGCGGCGCTGGATGCCGAGGTGGGGTCGTCGTTCAAACGCGGCAAACCGGTGCTGTTCTATTACTGGTCGCCGACGCCGCTGCTCGGGCGTTTCAAACTGGTGAAACTCGAAGAGCCGCCGTTTGACGCCGAGGCGTGGAAGACCCTGGCCGACGCCAATAATCCGAATCCGAAGGGCACGCGTTCGATGCCGGCGAGCCTGGCGATCGGCGTGTCGGCACCGTTCAAGGCGCAGTACCCGGAGTTGGTCGCGTTCTTTGAAAAAGTCGATCTGCCGATTGATCTGCTTAACCAGACATTGGCGGGGATGAGTGAGAAACGTCTGCGGCCGAGGGCGGTGGCCGAGGCGTTTTTGCGTGATCAGCCGCAGGTGTGGACGGTTTGGGTGCCGGGGGAGGTGGCGGCCAAGGTGAATGGGAGTTTGTAGTTCTTTTCTGATGTTTTTGCGGTGCTTCTCATGACGTCGTCGCGAGCAAGCCCGCTCCCCATTTGGAATGCGTTCGAGCCTGCTCGCGAAAGCGTCTGCCTTGGTCACCAATCTCTTCGCGCTGAACCGTTTCTTGTGCAAAAAATGCCAGATACTGGCCGACTAATGGCCTTGCGCCCGACGTCGGGCTGGCTATAGTTGCAGGTAACTAACCATGTCGACCGTCATGCCAAGCGCGCCGACGGCACAGGCTGGTCCGTGATTCATGCTGCCAGAGTGCGCAACCCAAGGCACCGACACTGAACCAACAAGGAGCGTCACCTAAATGGAAGTTCTTCTACGCGTTAGGGCTGGCCCGCATGCGGGCTATCAAGAAAAGGATGTCTTGATCAGAGCGTCGCTGCACGAACCCTCCGATTGATCATCATTTATCACCTGACAACTTCCTCCTGTGGAGGAAGGCGTGTGCCTGTTCTGTGGAACGTAGTGATGGATCTTGCAAGACCTGAACTTTCATCAAATCAAAAGAACGCGCGGAAGGTGATACGACCATGTTCAACCTACATCACAAGGCCGACCTGCGGGAAATCGAGCGCTTCAGCTGTGCGCTGACCGAGGCCAACGCAAAAATCGAAGCGATCAGCCGCTCGATGGCGATGATCGAGTTCACCCCGGACGGCATCGTCCTCGACGCCAACGAGAACTTCTGCAAGACCATGGGCTACAGCGCCGATGAAGTGCGCGGCAAACACCATCGGATCTTCTGTGAAGAAAGCTTCTACCGCAGCGAGGACTACGCGAAGTTGTGGCGCGACCTGGCTCGTGGTGAACCGCTCAGTGGCACTTTTCTTCGCCTGAACAAGAGCGGCCGGGAGATCTGGCTTGAAGCCAGTTACATGCCGGTGTTCGGGCCCGACAAACAGGTCAGAAGTGTGATCAAGGTCGCGGCGGACATCACCGCGCGCATCAACAAAGAACATGAAGAAGAAGCCATGCTGGCGGCGATCGGTCGTTCCATGGCGGTGATCGAGTTCACTCCCGAAGGCCATGTCATCCGCGCCAACGACAACTTTCTGCAGACCATGCAGTACGCGCACCCTGAAATTGTCGGCCAGCACCACAGCCTGTTCTGTCACCGCGCCGAAGCCGAATCCGCGCAATACAAGGCGTTCTGGGCTTCGCTCAATCGCGGCGAATATCACTCGCACCGTTTCGAGCGCAAGAACAAGTCCGGGCAGATGGTTTATCTGGAGGCTTCGTATAACCCGCTGTTCGACGCCAAGGGCCGCTTGTACAAAGTGGTCAAGTTCGCCAGTGACATCACCAAACAGATGACCACTCTGCAAAACGCTGCGGAATCGGCCCACAGCACCTCGGTACAAAACGACGCCTGCGCGCAAAAAGGCTCACAAGTGGTGCAGCAAACCGTGCAGATCATCCAGGACATTTCCCGCGACCTGAACGAAGCGGCGGTGAGCATCGATGCGGTAAGCAAACAGTCGGACATCATCGGCACCATCGTCCAGACCATTCGCGGCATTGCCGATCAGACCAACCTGCTGGCACTCAATGCAGCGATCGAAGCGGCGCGCGCCGGTGAGCATGGACGCGGTTTTGCCGTCGTCGCCGATGAGGTGCGCAGCCTCGCCGCGCGGACCAGTCAGGCCACTCTGGAAATTGTCGACGTCGTGCGCAAGAACCACGACCTGTCGCTGAGCGCGGTGTCGAGCATGCAGTCGAGCCTGAGCCGAACCGGGTTGGGCGTGGAGCTGGCGAACGAGGCGGGCGAGGTGATCCTCGAGATTCAGCAGGGCTCGCGGCATGTGGTGGATGCGATCAGCCAGTTCAATGAAACCCTGCAATTGAACTGAGCTGTTCAACGTCACCAATAGCCAATGTGGGAGCGAGCCTGCTCGCGAAAGCGTTGTGTCAGTCAAGCCTATAGCCACTGACAAGACGCCTTCGCGAGCAGGCTCGCTCCCACAGGTGAGTCCTGTGTTGGCCGTCAACGATGGGCAATATTCTCCAGCGCCAGATTACGCGTTCGTGGGCCGAACCAGCCGATGGTCAGCATCACGATCAGCATGCTGCTGACGATAAACGCCAGTACCCCCGGCGTGCCGAAATTGTCCAGGAACATTCCGATCAGCAGACTGCTGAACACCGTCGACAAACGACTGAACGAATAGCAGAACCCGACCGCACGAGCGCGGATGTTGGTCGGGAACAGTTCGCTCTGGTAGGAGTGATAACTGAAGCTCAGCCAGGCGTTGCAGAAGGTGATCATCACCCCGCAGAAGATCAGCCCGAACGCGCTGGTCTGCAGGGCGAACAGGGTGCCGAAGGTCATCGCGCCAAGGGCCGAGCCGACAATCTGCCATTTGTTTTCGAAGCGGTTGGCGAACTTCACAAACAGCAACGGCCCGAGTGGGTAGGCGAGGGTGATGATGAACGCGTACATCAGACTGTGGGTGACGCTCACGCCTTGGCCCGAAAGCAGCGCCGGCAACCAGTTGCCGAAACCGAAGAAGCCGATCGCCTGGAAGATGTGGAAGACGATCAGCATCAACGCGCGGCGGCGGTAGGGCGGTTGCCAGATATCGGCAAAACGGCCCTTGCCTTCGACATCCACCGGCACCGGTTCCGGCGCATCCAGCGCCTGGCCGTGATCCTTGGCGCAGCGCGCTTCGAGATGCTCGAGGATCCGGTTGGCCTCATCAAAGCGACCATGCTGCGCCAGCCAGCGCGGCGATTCCGGCAGACGCTTGCGCAGCCACCAGATAAACAGCGCAAACACCGCGCTGGCCAGCACCACCCAACGCCAGCCGGACACTCCGAACGGCGCTTGCGGCACCAGCCACCACGACATCAAGGCCACCGCCGGCACCGAGAGGAACTGCACGAAAAACGCAAAGGCAAACGCCGAGCTGCGCATGCGCTTGGGCACCAGTTCCGAGAGGTAAGCGTCGATGGTCACCAGCTCGATACCGAGGCCGATGCCGACCAGAAAACGCATGCCGATGATGCCCAGCGCCGAGGTCTGAATCCCCATCAGCACTGTCGCCACCGTGTACCAGATCAGCGCGAAGGTGAAGATCGCCCGGCGGCCGAAACGATCCGCCAGCGGACTGAGCAGGCTGGCCCCGAGGAACAGGCCGAGGAACGTCGCCGAGGCGAACGCCGCCTGATCGGAGAAACCGAACACGCCTTGCTTGCCCGTGGCGAACAAGCCGTCGCGAATCAGCCCGGGACTGATGTAGGCGGTCTGGAACAGATCGTAGAGTTCGAAAAATCCGCCGATCGACAGCAGCGCCACCAGACGCCAGATGGTGGCAACGGCGGGCAGCCGATCAATGCGGGCGGAAATTTCGGCGGCGCGTACCGGGTCGATGCCATCACTGGGCGCGGCGGCGGGAGCGTGAGCAGTCATAGGCTGATCCATTTTTTATTGATGGAAAAGCTTAGCCTGCTATCGGTGTTAGCGGATTGTGAATGTCAGCGGTTTAACAGTTAGAACGGATGATTTCTCGCAATATCTGCTTACGAATTAGCGATTTATGCCGCAGCGGCAGAATCTGGCAATGCCGAGCTCGGCAGGCCGAAGATCCGGTCGAACAGCCAGTTGAACATGAATGTGTAGCACGGGATGAAGACGATCAGGGCCAGATCAAGCAGGAATGCCTGCACCAGACTGATGTTCATCCACCATGCGATCAGCGGAATCAGAAACACGATCAGCGTCAGTTGAAAGCCGACCGCATGGGCGATGCGCCGTTTCACCGTGCGGGTGCGCGAGACCTGGCGACTTTCCCAGCGTTCGAACAGCGAGGTGTAGATGAAATTCCAGGTCACGGCGATGCTGGTGATGATCACCGCCAGCGGCCCGGTGCTGCCCGGCGATGTACCCGACAACAACGCCAGACCGAGGGCCGAGAAGGTCATGCCGATCACCTCGTAGAGCGACACGTAGACCAGTTTGCGTTTCACGCCTTGCATGCAGATTTGCCTCTTTCTTGCCGAATGTTGACCAGCAGGGCTGGCGAAGGCGGCGAAAGATAGCTTCAATAGACCTGACAGAAAAAGTTGGTAGCTTTCAGTTTTATTGATAGGAGGGGCATTTGAATTTCAGTAGCGACAGCATTGAGTTGTTTCTCGCGGTGATCGAACGCGGCTCGTTCTCCGCTGCCGCGCGGCAATTGGGCAAGGTGCCGTCGGCGGTGAGCATGGGCATCGCCAATCTTGAAGCGGAACTTGGTTACCCATTGTTCGACCGTAGCCATCGCGAGCCGCAACCCACGGCGATCGCGCAGTCGCTGGTGCCGCACGCGCGACTGATCGCCGAGCAGCTCAAGCAGCTGCAGGTGCACGCGGTGGAGTTGTCGCTGGGGCTGGAAAGCCGATTGTCGGTCGGCGTGGTTGCGGACATTGATCGACGCCGCTTGCTGGGAGCGATCAAGGTGATTGCCGAGCGGCATCCGTTGCTCGACATCGAAGTGCTGACTGGGCCACAGGATGATGTGCTGGCGATGTTGCACAGTGGCCGGATCAGCGTGTGCCTGGCCTTCGCTGGCTTGAGCGTGAATGCGCTGGAGCGTTTTCAGTTCGTCGGCAGCGAACGCATGATCGCCACGCTGGCGGCGGACAGTCCGTTGCTGCAAGGGCGCGATGTGTTTCTCGAAGACCTGGTGCAGGTGCGCCAGATCATCGTCGCCAGCCGCGACTTGCCGATCAGCGAGACGCGGCCGTTGGTGGCTGAATCCTACTGGCGCACGGACAATCTTGAGACGGCAATGGAAATGGTCGAAGCGGGATTGGGCTGGGGTAATTTCCCGCTGTCGGTGGTGCAGCCGTGGCTCGAGGCCGGGCGCTTGAAACGGCTGAATTTTCGCAACATCGAAAATGGCCTGGTGCTGCCGGTGCACGCGGTGTGGCTCAAGAGCCAGCCCTTGCAGAAGGGCGCGCAGGCCCTGGTTGACCTGCTCAGCCATTGAACTGGGTAGAGATCCCCTGTGGGAGCGAGCCTGCTCGCGAAGGCGTCGTGTCAGCTGCATCAAAGCTGACTGACCCACCGCTTTCGCGAGCAGGCTCGCTCCCACAAGGGTTGTGTTGCAACTCAGCATTTGTGAAGGGTCAGCTACTCTCGCGAACCTTCAGCTCAAACCCCATATCCTCCACCGGCCGCGCCACTTTGTTACCCGCCATCAACGTCAGCATCTGCTCCGCCGCGCGGCGGCCGATCGCCTCACGCGGGGTGTTGATGCTGCTCAGGCGCGGGACCATGTGCTCGGACATCGGCAGATCGTTGAAACCGAGGATCGCCACCTGCTCGGGAATTTTGATGCCATTGCGCAACGCTTCTAGCAGCGCGCCTTGGGCCAGGTCATCGTTGCCAAAGAAGATTGCATCGACGTCCGGATGCGCCGCCAGCAACTGCAAAAACAACTCTCCGCCCAAGCCCACCGATGAAGCACGTGGCGTCAGCACTTCCAGATCCGGGTCGTAGCGGCCGGCTTTCTGCAATGCCTTGCGGAAACCCTCACCGCGCAACAAGGTGCGCTGATCCAGTTGCGCGCCAATGTAGGCCAAGCGCTTGCGCCCGCGAGATAGCAGGTGTTCGGCGGCAGTTTCACCCGCGCTCAATTGCGAAAATCCCACGCAATTGACCCCGGCGGCGCTGTCCAGCTCCATCATGTACACGCAGGGAATGTTGCTGACTTCAATCATTCGTCGCGAACTTTCCGTGCGATCAAAACCGGTCAGCAGAAACCCGCGTGGCTGATAGGCCATGTAGTTGCGCAGGAGATTTTCTTCTTCATCGCGCGAGTAGTGGAAATTGCCGATCAGTACTTCGAAGCCCTTGGGCGTCAGCACCCGATGAATGGCTTCCAGCGTGTCGATGAACAGCAGGTTGGACAACGACGGCACCAGCACGACAACCGAATGGCTCTGCGCCGAGGCCAGCGCGCGGGCGGCCGGGTTGACGACGTAGTTGAGTTCGAGCGCGGCTTTCTGCACTTTTTCCACCAGTTCGGTGGCCACTGTGCTCACCCCGCGCAGGGCGCGGGAGGCGGTGATCGGGCTGACGCCGGCCAAGCGGGCTACTTCATTGAGGGTCGGACGGCCGGTGGTGCGGGTATTTTTATCGTTCTTGGGGGAGGTCATCGGGCGGCTTGCCAAACAAAAATCAAGGCACTAAGGTAGCGCTGTCCTGATGCAGCTGCAAATGCGTGAACGCGATCCTGCCTGATCTGCGCGCTTTGGCGTCGGGAACGAACCTGCTGCAACCCAAAAAAACGACAAGAAGGCGTCGGCAACTTCTGCCTGTGCACTAGAGTCATAGCTAGCAAAGGTAGCGCTGTCTGCGCGCTGAGGTGTTATATGAGTCATCCCATCACCGCCCTGGTCATCATGGGCGTTGCCGGTTGCGGCAAGACGTGCGTCAGCCAGGCCCTGTGCCATTTGAGCGGCGCCACTGCCATTGAAGGCGATACTTTTCATCCGGCCGCGAACATCGAAAAGATGAGCGCGGGGATCCCCCTGAACGACGAAGACCGCGCCGGCTGGCTCGACAGCCTGTGCGATGAACTGCGTCGCGTCGACGCCCAAGGCCAGCGCCCGGTGTTGACCTGCTCGGCCCTTAAACACAGTTACCGCGAACGCCTGCGCAGCGCCTTGCCGGGCCTCGGTTTCGTGTTTCTTGAACTGACCCCGGAAGTCGCCGCCGAGCGTGTATCGCACCGCCCGGGCCACTTCATGCCGGCGACGTTGATCGAAAGCCAGTTCGCCACCCTCGAATCGCCCAAGGGCGAGCCGCTGACCCTGCCGCTCAATGCCTCGATTCACAGCGTCGAAGAGCTGGCCCTGCAGGCTCACGTCTGGTGGCAGGCCAACGGTCTGAAACAGGCGGTATGAGTATGTTGAAAAAGACAGCGCTGTCCTCCCGACTTCTGTTCAACCCGCTTTAATAACAACAACAATCCAGGAGACACCCCCCATGTTTGGCATGTCCCACGAGACGTTCCTGCTGCTCGATGCGGTGGTCACGGTAATCGGCCTGATTATCCTGATCACCAAATTCAAGATTCACCCGTTCATCGCCCTGACCATCGCCGCCGCCTTCCTCGGCCTGACTTCCGGCATGCCGATCAACACCATCATCAAGGCGTTCCAGGACGGCTTTGGTGGCGTGCTCGGTTTCGTCGGCATCATCCTCGCCCTGGGCACCATGCTCGGCAAGATGATGGCCGAATCCGGCGGCGCCGATCAGATCGCCCAGACGCTGATTCGCGCCTTCGGCAAGGACAAAGTCCAGTGGGCAATGATGTTCGCCGCGTTCCTGGTGGGCATTCCGCTGTTCTTCGAAATCGGCTTCGTGCTGCTGATTCCGCTGGTGTTCATCGTCGCCCGTCGTACCGGTGTGTCGATCATCAAGATCGGTATCCCGCTGCTCGCCGGCCTCTCTGCGGTGCACGGTCTGGTGCCGCCGCACCCGGGGCCGCTGCTGGCGATTGGCGTTTTCGGCGCTGATATCGGCAAGACCATTCTCTACGGTCTGATCGTCGCACTGCCGACAGCGATCATCGCCGGTCCGATCTTCGGTACCTTCATTGCCAAGCACATTCCCGGTCACCCGAATCAGGAACTGGTCGATCAACTGGCCCGTGAAAACGATTCGGCCAACCTGCCGAGCTTCAGTATCACCCTGGTCACCGTGCTGCTGCCGGTGTTCCTGATGTTGCTGAAAACCTTTGCTGACGTGGCACTGCCGGACGGTCATTTCTTCCGTATCTGGATGGACATGATCGGTCACCCGATCTCCGCACTGCTGCTGGCGTTGCTGCTGTCGCTGTACACCTTCGGTTACAAGCAGGGCATCGGTTCGCAACAGATGCTCAAATGGCTCGACGCAAGCCTGGCGCCTACCGCTGCGATCATTCTGATCATCGGTGCCGGCGGCGGCTTCAAGCAGATGCTGGTGACCAGCGGTGTGGGCGATGTGATCGGCCACATGGCGGTCAGCGCGCAGATCTCGCCGATCCTGCTGGCGTGGCTGGTGGCCGCAGTGATCCGTATTGCTACCGGTTCGGCCACCGTGGCGACCATCACTGGCGCTGGCATTGTGGTGCCGGTTGTCGGGATGATTCCGGGCGTCAACCGTGAGCTGCTGGTGCTGGCCACCGGCGCCGGCTCGCTGATTCTGTCCCACGTCAACGACGCCGGTTTCTGGCTGGTCAAGCAGTACTTCAACATGACCGTGGCCGAAACCTTCAAGACCTGGACCGCGATGGAAACCATTCTGTCGGTAGTGGGCCTGGGCTTTATCCTGCTGTTGTCGCTGTTCGTTTAAACGGCGTTTTGCAGGCACAAAAAAACCGCAGCGATGCGGTTTTTTTGTGCCTTGATTTCACGGTTCACTGAATACCCATGTGGGAGCGAGCCTGCTCGCGAAGGCGTCGTGTCAGCTGCATCAATGCTGACTGACCCACCGCTTTCGCGAGCAGGCTCGCTCCCACAGGGGACAGGTGTCAGGCAGAGGATTTCGGATTGAAGCCATCCGCGCGGAACATCCCGCGAATCCCGCGCACGGCCTGGCGAATGCGATCTTGGTTTTCGATCAGGGCAAAGCGCACGTGATCGTCGCCGTACTCACCGAAACCCACACCCGGCGAGACGCAGACCTTGGCTTCGGCCAGCAGTTTCTTGGCAAACTCCAGCGAACCCAGATGCGCATAGGCCTGGGGAATCTTCGCCCAGACGTACATCGAGGCCTTTGGATTCTCGACCATCCAGCCCAGCTCATGCAGACCCTTCACCAGCACGTTACGACGCTGGCGATACTGCTCGGCGATGTCGCGCACGCACTGTTGATCGCCTTCCAGCGCGGCAATCGCCGCCACTTGCAGCGGCGTGAAAGTGCCGTAGTCGTGATAGCTCTTGATCCGCGCCAGGGCGCTGACCAGTTCCGGGTTGCCGACCATGAAACCGATGCGCCAGCCGGCCATGTTGTAGCTCTTGGACAGGGTAAAAAACTCCACCGCAATGTCCTTGGCCCCCGGCACCTGCATGATCGACGGGGCTTTCCAGCCGTCGTAGACGATGTCGGCGTAAGCCAGATCGTGCACCACCAGAACGTCGTACTGCTTGGCGAGGGCGATCACCCGTTCGAAGAAATCCAGCTCCACGCACTGCGCGGTAGGGTTCGACGGGAAGCCGAGGATCATCATTTTCGGCTTGGGGATCGAACCGCGAATCGCCCGCTCCAGCTCATCGAAGAAATCCACCCCCGGCACCAGCGGCACCGAACGCACTTGAGCGCCGGCAATCACCGCGCCGTAGATGTGAATCGGGTAGCTCGGGTTCGGCACCAGCACCGTGTCGCCCTGATCCAGGGTGGCCAGCATCAAATGCGCCAGGCCTTCCTTGGAACCGATGGTGACAATGGCTTCGCTTTCCGGGTCGATATCGACTTCGTAGCGCTGCTTGTACCAGTTGGAAATCGCCCGGCGCAGGCGCGGAATGCCCTTGGAGGTCGAGTAACCGTGGGTGTCCTCACGTTGGGCGACCTGCACCAGTTTTTCGACAATGTGCGGCGGCGTGGCACCGTCGGGGTTGCCCATGCTCAGGTCGATGATGTCTTCACCACGGCGGCGAGCGGCCATTTTCAGCTCGGCGGTGATGTTGAAAACGTAAGGGGGGAGTCGATCTATGCGCGCAAAGCGGCGCGGCGAACCTTGTTCGGCCATTGTTGCCTCGGATAACGTAAGCGCCCGGAACCGTCCGAGCGACGCTGGTCACTGCGGTGACCTGTGCCGGAAGATAAGGGCAGTGATGGCATACTGTCCAGCGCGCTTGTAAACATTTTTTTCAAGGAAAATCGCTCAATGGAATTCACCAGCGGCTTCTTGCTGAGCCTTTCGCTGTGCCTGGATATCGGCGTGGCCAACATCGCGATGATCACCCTGGCCATGCAGCGCGGCTACTTTCAGGGCTTCGCCCTCGGCCTGGGTACCTGCGTCGGCGATCTGATCTATGCGGTGCTGGCCTTGGCCGGCATGACCGTCCTGCTGCAATACGAAACCGTGCGCTGGGTGTTATGGATTGGCGGTTCGGCGCTGCTGATCTATTTCGCGGCGAAGATGATTTACTCGGCGATTCACCATGAAGCGCTGCTGGCGGAAGCGGCCGAAGTAGGGCAGAACTCCCATCGTAAGGAGTTCTTTCGCGGCATCTTTCTCGCCATGTCGTCGCCCAGTGCGATTCTCTGGTTTGCTGCGGTTGGCGGCACGTTGATAGCCCGATCCGGTGGCGGCGGCCCGTTGAGTTCGGCGCTGTTTCTCGGCGGTTTTCTCTGCGCCGGGCTGCTCTGGTCGGCCGGCCTGTGCTTCGCTGCCAGCCACGGCGGCAAGCTGCTGGGCGATAAACTGCTGCGCTACTCTTACATGGCATCTGCGGCGATCTTCTGCTATTTCGCGGTTTACGTGATCGTTTCCGGTTACAACGAGTTTGTCGGCTCGGGCGCCGTCGAGCAGTTGCATTCGCTGTAAACGTGCGAAACGGTTCGGGCTTTCTATACTCCCAGCCGAACCCACCTTTCCGTTCTGAGGAGTCGCGTCATGGATGAACAGAAACGCGTCGAAATAGCCGAACCTCGCTTCGAACATGGGCAATTTCTGCTGATTGCCGGCTTCGGCGGGCGATTCACTCAGCAAACCACCGAAAACATTCCCGCGTTGTGGGAAAAACTGATCCCGCACTTGGGAAAAATCCCCGCGCAAGTCAACGAAGTGACCTACGGCGTTTGCTGCAACGCGGACGGTGAGGGCGGTTTCGAATACATTGCCGGTGTGCAGATCGACAAGCTCGATGAGCTGCCGGAAAAGTACCGCTGGGTTGAAATCCAGCCGCAGCAATATGCGGTGTTCGAGCACAAAGGGCCACTGACGCAACTCCCCGACACCTTCCAGTACATCTGGAACACCTGGCTGCCGCAATCCGCTTACGAAGCGGCGGACGCCCCGGAATTCGAGCGCTACAGCGAGGATTACAACCCGAAACTCAATACCGGCACCCTGGAAATCTGGCTGCCGATCAAGGCCTGAGCGGCGTAACAATCGAGGTGGAGCATGTCCGCCCCGTTGGTTCTGCATTATGCTGGCGGGCCTTGTTTCCACAGATTTTTGAGCTGCCATGAACACCGTGATCCGCAACGTCAGCGCTGCCGACCTGGACCGCTGCTACGCCATCGAAACCGTCGCCTACGAAGGCGACGAAGCCGCCACTCGCGAGAAGATCGCCACGCGCATCGCCACTTGGCCAGACGGCTTTATCGTCGCCGAGGTCGACGGCGTGGTCGCCGGTTTCATCAATTCCGGCGCGGCGTTCGACGTGCAGATGTCCGACGAGGCCTTCAAGGAACTGATCGGCCACGACCCGAAAGGCCCGAATGTGGTGATCATGTCGGTGGTGGTACACCCGGATTACCAAGGGCAGGGCCTGGCCAAGCGCCTGCTCGCCGAATTCATCGAGCGCATGCGCGGGATGCAGAAAGCGACGATTCACTTGATGTGCAAAGAGCAACACATTGCACTGTATGCCGGGTTTGGCTTTGCTTACATCAAACCGTCCGAGTCCGACCACGGCGGCATGGCGTGGCACGAGATGATCCTGACCCTGTAACGGCACGTGGAGATCCCTTGTGGGAGCGGGCTTGCTCGCGAAAGCGCTGGGTCAATCAACATCAATTTACATGACACACCGCCTTCGCGAGCAAGCCCGCTCCCACATTAGATTGCGGTGGGTCAGTAGAGGCTATCGAGCACCCGTTTCGGCGCTTCCCGATCGTAGGTGTCGGCGTCGAACTGGCCGTCATTCAGGCGCTTGTGAAATGCGCCAGCAGATGGCAAGGCCGAGCGCGGCAGGTGCGTTTCGGGATTCCACGCATCCGAGCGGACAAAGGCTTTCGAGCAGTGAAAAAACGCCGCGTCCACCGTCACCAGCAACACTGTTTTCGCCGGTTTGCCATTCACCGCGAAACTCTCCAGCAACGCCGGTTCATCGCTGATCAGGGCCGTGCCATTGACCCGCAATGTTTCGCCGATCCCGGGAATGATGAACAGCAGCGACACCCGCGAATCGTGCAGCACATTGCGCAAGGTATCGATGCGGTTGTTGCCCGGGCGATCCGGCAGGGCCAACGTGTTTTGATCAATGATCCGAACAAACCCCGGTGCATCACCGCGCGGCGAGTTATCGAGGCCATCGGTCCCCACCGAGCTGACGATCACTAGCGGCGACAGGCGCACCATCGCCTGATAATCCTCGTTGAGAAAGCCGATCTGCTTGCGCACGGCGCGTTCGTGGGGCCGGCCGTAAATGGCCTCCAATGCTTCTATCGAATCGATCATCGTTTATCCCTCTACGATTTAAAAAAAAAGGCCCATCCGCCGCTCGTACCCAATCCGGCCCTTGTACGCTTCGCCGCTGTCGACATAGCCATGTCTGGCATACAGCGCAATCGCCGCCTCATTGTCGGCGTCCACCGACAATTCCAGTCCCTTGATCTCCGGCCACGCCTCGCGCGCGACTGCGGGGAGCGCTTGCAGGCAAGCCTTGCCGTAGCCCTTGCCCTGCGCACGCCGATCGACCTGCAGCGCATGCAACGTGGCGCTGTGCTCGTCGGCCCAGGCGGGCAATACCGGCGGGCGCTTGAGCAACAGAAATGCCACCGGCACGTCGTCCGCCAGCAGGGCGAAACCCTTGACGCCGGGGCCGGGTTTCGACAGCAGGGTGTGCAGGGCACCGTGGATATCACCGGAGAACTTGATCTGCTCGGGGTGGATTTCAATCGCCGCGACTTGCTCACGCTGCAAAGGGCTGAGGCTGTCGTACGGCACGAGTTGGGATGACAAGGGAATTTCCTTTTTCCTACAAGGAGTGAGCCTCGGATTCTAGCGAGATTGTCGTCAGCGAAATTTTTTTGTTTGCCCTGTCGATCCGCGCATTGGGCAAACGACTAAGGGTGTCTTCACAACAAAAACCACGGAGAACACCATGAGCGCACACAGCGAAATCCAGAGCCTGATCAACACCTATCGCGAAGCAGTAATGGCCAAGGACGTCGAGAAAGTCATGGCCCTGTACGCCGACGACATCGTCTCGTTCGATGCGATCAAGGCCCTGCAATTCAAAGGCAAAGCGGCGTACCGCGCGCATTGGGTCGAGTGCATGGAAATGTGCCCCGGCCCGCACATCTTCGAGTTCCACGAAATCGCCATCGAAAGCGCCGACAACATCGCTTTCGCCCACTGGGTGGCCAATTGCGGCGGCACCAACGACAAGGGCGAAACCCAGAGTTGCTGGATGCGTGTGACCGCCTGTTATCGGCAGGTCGGCGGGGCGTGGAAGATTGCCCATGAACACTGGTCGGCACCGTTCGATCCGATGAGCGGCGCGACGCTGTTCGATGTGCAGCCCTGATCTTCAGCCATAGTTGATCCGTTCGAATCAGGAGAGCGCCATGAAATACCTATGCCTGGTCTACAGCGATGAACGCCTGCTGCACACCTCGCCCGACAGCCCGGAGGACGCCGAATGCTGGGCCTACGCCGAGTCGATTCAGGGCAGCGGGCGGATGATCGCCGCCGAAGCGCTGGAGTCGGTAGAAACCGCCACCACGGTACGGATGCGCAACGGCAAGGTGTCGATCACCGACGGGCCTTTCGCTGAAACCAAGGAGCAACTGGCCGGTTTCTACCTGATCGATGCCAAGGATCTCAACGATGCGATTCAGGTCGCCGGCAACATTCCGGCAGCCCGGGTTGGCAGCGTTGAGGTACGTCCGGTGCGGCAGTTGAATGTCTGACGTCAGGGCGCGGGTCGAGCAGGTCTACCGCGAGGATTCGCGGCGGATTCTGGCGACGCTGATCCGCCTGCTCGGTGATTTCGACCTCGCCGAAGAAGCCTTGCACGAGGCGTTCTTCGTCGCGGTCGAACGCTGGCAGCGCGATGGCGTGCCGGACAATCCGCGCACCTGGCTGGTCTCGACCGGTCGCTTCAAAGCCATCGATGTGTTGCGCCGGCGCGCACGGTTCAAAGCGTCGCAACCTTTGCTGCTGGCGCAACTCGATGAGCTGGAACAGGCTGACTGGAGTGGCGAAGACGTGGAAGACGATCGCTTGCGGCTGATCTTTACCTGCTGCCACCCGGCGCTGGCGGCAGATGCGCAAGTGCCGCTGACCTTGCGCGAAGTCTGCGACCTCACCACCGAGGAAATCGCCCGTGCTTTTCTCTCGGCGCCGGCGGCGATTGCCCAGCGCATCGTCCGCGCCAAAGCCAAGATCCGCGACGCGAAAATCCCTTACCAAGTGCCCACGCTGAATGAATTACCCGAGCGCCTCGACAGCGTGTTGCGGGTGATTTATCTGGTGTTCAACGAAGGCTATTCGGCTTCGGTCGGCGCTGAGCTGACCCGCGAGGATCTGACGCGCGAAGCGATTCGGCTGGGGCGCTTGTTGATGGAGTTGCTGCCGGAGCCGGAAGTCATGGGTCTGCTGGCGCTGATGCTGCTGCACGAATCACGCCGGCCGGCACGCACCTCACCGAGCGGTGAACTGGTGTTGCTCGACGATCAGGATCGCTCGTTGTGGGACGCCGGGTTGATGGCCGAAGGCTGCGCACTGGTGGAGCGCGCGCTGACTACCCGGCGGTTCGGGCCATATTGCCTGCAAGCGGCGATTGCAGCGGTGCATGCCGAAGCGCCATCGGCAGCTGAAACCGACTGGGAGCAGATAGTCGGCCTGTATGACGTGTTGCTGCGCGCGGTGCCGTCGCCGGTGATCGAGCTGAACCGGGCGGTGGCGCTGGCCAAACGGGATGGAGCGTTGGCCGGGTTGTTGTTGGTTGAAGGGATTTTGGCGCGTGGCGAGTTGCAGGATTACCACTTGGCGCATTCGGCGCGGGCGGAGTTTTGCCGGCAGTTGGGGCGGGTCGAGGAGGCTCGAGCTGCGTACCAGCGGGCGCTGGAGCTGACGCGGCAGGAGCCGGAGCGGCGGTTTATCGAGGGGCGACTGAGGGACCTGGGTTGATCTGGAAGCTGCGTCGGTGCGGCTGGCCCTTTCGCGAGCAGGCTCGCTCCCACAGGTGGTTGCATTCCTCTTTTGGAAGGCTCGCTCCCACAGGTGAGCGCGTTTCAATTGTGGGAGCGAGCCTGCTCGCGAATGGCAGCACCGCTTATTCCAGCATCTTGCTGAGCAACCAGCTCCCCGCCGGCCCCGGCGGATACAGGCGTGACCACAAGGCATCGACAAACACCGGTTTCGGCCAGCCCCTCACGTCCAGCTCCATCAGCAAATCAGCGGCATAACGCTGCACCAGCCACCTCGGCAACGGTGCCCAGCCAAAGCCTTTTTCAGCCATCTCCAGCAACATCAGATAACTCGGCGCCGACCACACCCGGCTTTTGCCGCGACTGTCATACGGATTGACGATGGTCGCCAGACGCAACTCACGATGTTGCTCGAGGATCTGCTGATCGACATGCTCAAGCTTGGCCAACGGATGCTCGCGGCTGACGAACAGGGCAATCTCCGTGCGCTCGGCCACAGTCGAGGTCACCAGATCCGGCGGGTAGTTGTCCTGCATTTCCGCGAAGGCCAGATGCGCCCGGCCGCGCTGGACCAGTTCGATCAGGTCATCGCATTCGGCAATCAGGCATTCCAGCTCAAGCTCCGGGTAACGCTGCTCGAAACCCACCAGTGCCGCCTCGAAACGATAGGACTGATAGGTATCGGAAATAGCGACCGTCAGCTTCGGCTCCACACCTTGCGCCAATTGCCGAGCGCTCATTTCCAGGCGGCTGGTGGCAGCCAGAATCGCCTCGGCTTTTTGCAGCATGACGTGGCCGGCGGGGGTGAGCGTGGGCTTGCGGCTGCTGCGGTCGAACAGCTGCAGGTCCAGATCGATCTCCAGGCTTGCCACTGCCGCGCTAATGGTCGACTGACTGCGGCCCAATTTACGCGCCGCTGCGGAAAACGAACCTTGCGTCGCTGCCTGGACAAACGCCAACAGCACTTCCTGCGAAGCCATGAACTATCGCCTTGATCGATGGTTATTGGTTATGAAGTATCGGCATTCAGTTGGATCATGGCAACCATCGTCAAACAAGGAGTCAGGCCATGACTGCCCATAAGTCCATCACCGAACGCGTCTTCCAGGCTATCGGTTTCGAATTTCTCGCCATCCTCATCTGTACGCCGCTGCTCGCATGGATCATGCAAAAGCCGCTGCTCGACATGGGCGCGGTGACCGTACTGATTGCGCTATTGGCGCTGGCGTGGAACGTGGTGTTCAACCGTTTTTTCGACCGTGCATTGGCGCGGATGAATCTGCCGCACAACGCCTGGGTCCGTGTAGTGCATGCGCTGTTGTTCGAAGGTGGACTGATCGTGATGGGCGTGCCGCTGATTGCCTGGTGGCTGTCGGTCAGCCTGTGGCAGGCGTTGTTGCTCGACATTGGCGTGCTGCTGTTTTTCCTGCCGTACACCTATGTCTACCACTGGGGTTATGACGTGCTGCGCGAGCGCTTCATGGCCCGCCGCGCATATGAAAGCTGAAATAAACCTGTGGCGAGGGGATTTATCCCCGTTGGGCTGCGTAGCAGACCCGATTTTGGGGCCGCTCCGCAGCCCAGCGGGGATAAATCCCCTCGCCACAAACAGTCTGTTGGTTGAGGTCAGAGGAACATGCCGCCAGACGCCTCGACCCGCTGGCCATTGATCCACTGTCCACCCGGCGACAGCAGCAGCGCCAATGCACCGCCAATGTCATCCGGCTGCCCGACGCGACCCAGCGCGGTGTTGCTGGCGACCATCGCGTTGACAGCGTTGTTGTCGCGCACTGTGCCGCCGCCGAAATCGGTTTCAATCGCACCCGGCGCCAGAATGTTCACACCAATCTGCCGCGCGCCGAGCTCCTTCGCTTGATAGCGGGTCAGCACTTCCATCGCACCTTTCATTGCCGCATAAGCGCCGTACCCCGGCAGGCTGAAGCGGGTGAGGCCGCTGGAGATATTGACGATGCGCCCACCGTCGTTGATCAGCGGCAGCAGTTGCTGAGTCAGGAAGAACGGTCCTTTGAACTGCACGTTCATCAGCAGATCGAACTGCTCCGGCGTGGTTTCGCTGAACAGCGCGTGCACGCCGATGCCGGCATTGTTGATCAGGAAATCAAAGCGCTGACGCTGAAAAGTGTCTTCCAGTGCTTGTTCAACCTGCTCGGCGAACCTGGCGAAATTCTCGCTGCGGCCGACGTCCAGTTGCAACATCGCCGCTTTCGCGCCGAGTGCCTGCAACTCAGTGATCAGCACTTGGGCCTCGTCGGCGCGGCTGTTGTAGGTGCCGATAATGTCGGTGCCTTGCGCGGCGAGGTGCAGGGCGGCGCTGCGGCCCAGGCCACGACTGGCGCCAGTGATCAGTGCGATTTTGCGATTCATGCTGACTTCCTCGATTGCATTGAGTGGGGATGGAAGAAGTTTATTTATCCGCCATGAGCTGATAAACACAGCAAAAGCGGAATCACTGATCGGTTCATTCGAACAATCACCGGGGCTTGTCATGAACAAACTGGAACTGCTGCGGACCTTCGTCCGGGTCAGCGAACTGTCGAGTTTCACCCTCGCCGGTGAAAGCCTCGGCCTGCCGCGCTCCACCGTGTCCGAGCAAGTGCAGGCACTCGAAGCCTTGCTCGGTACGCGGCTGTTGCAGCGCACCACACGCAAGGTGCAGGCCACTCAGGACGGCCTGGTGCTGTATGAGCGCAGCAAGGATCTGCTCTCGCACATGGATGAGATCGAAGGGCTGTTTCGTCAGGACGAGGCGTCGCTGACCGGGCGCATCCGGGTCGACATGCCGAACATTCTCGCGCGACGGCTGATCATGCCGCGCCTGCCGGAATTCATGGAGCGCCACCCGAATCTGCAGATGGAAATCAGCAGCACCGATCGCCGCGTCGATCTGCTCGGCGAAGGCTTCGACTGTGTGTTGCGCATCGGCGCGCAGCCGGATCAGTCGGTGGTCGCCCGGCATCTTGGCGACTTCCCGATGGTCAATTGCGCCAGCCCGGCTTACCTGCAACGTTACGGCGTGCCGCAGACCATCGAGGATCTGGCGCAGCATCGGCTGGTGCATTACGTCGGCGTACTGGGCTCGCGTTCTGAAGGGTTTGTGTATGAGGAGGGTGGCGAAGTGCGACGGGTGGCGATGGCCGGCAGTGTCACGGTCAACAGCACCGACGCCTATGAAGCGGCGTGCCTGGGCGGCTTCGGCCTGACGCAGGTACCGCGCACCGGCATGCAGCCGCATCTGGAAAATGGCGAACTGCTAACCGTACTGCCGCAATACACCGCACCGCCGATGGCGATTTCATTGTTGTATGCGCGACAACGGCATTTGCCGCTGCGGGTGCGGGTGTTCATGGATTGGCTCGGCGATGTGGTTCGTTCGACGCTCTAACATGAGAATGCAAAGCGTTGTAGGAGTGAGCCTGCTCGCGATAGCGGTGGGTCAGATAAATCAATGCTGACTGACAGTCCGCTATCGCGAGCAGGCTCACTCCTACATGTTGGATTTGTGTAGGGTCAGAAGATTTGGGTGAACAGCCAATACAGGCTGCCCGACAGCAAAATGGCCGCTGGCAGGGTCAACACCCAGGCCATCAGCAGATTGCGGATCGTGCGCATCTGCAATCCTGCACCATTGGCCACCATGGTCCCGGCCACGCCCGATGACAACACATGGGTCGTCGACACCGGCAAACCGAACATGTCGGCTGCGCCGATGGTCAGCATCGCCACGGTTTCCGCCGAGGCGCCCTGGGCGTAGGTCAGGTGTGTCTTGCCGATTTTCTCGCCAACGGTCACGACAATGCGCTTCCAGCCGACCATGGTGCCGAGCCCCAGTGCGATGGCCACGGCGATCTTCACCCACAGCGGAATGAACCGCGTGGCGTTGTCGATCTGTTGTTTGAACAGCTGCAGTTTGCTGCTGGTGTCGGCATCGAAGTTACCGACCTTGTTCTTGTCCATCAAGCGAATGCTTTCGCTGGCCAGGTACATGTCGTTGCGCACGTTACCCATGGCTTCGGCCGGGACTTTCGCCAGCGATCCGTAGCCTCTGACTTCCTCGCCGATGTGCCCGGTCAGGGCGGCGAGGGCGGGGATCAGTTGCGGCGTCGGTTCCTTGCTGCGCACGTAATCGGAAAGGACCGGACGCGGATCGGCAGGTGCCGGCATTGGCGCGCTTTTCACCAGCGCTTGCTGGGTAACTTGCGCCACGGCGGCGAATTGCAGCGATTGTTCTTCCGGCATGGTGCGGTTCAACGCGTAGGCCATCGGCAGTGTGCCGACCAGAATCAGCATGATCAGGCCCATACCTTTCTGGCCGTCGTTGGAGCCGTGAGCGAACGACACGCCGGTGCAGGTGGCGATGAGCAAACCGCGAATCCACCACGGCGGCGGGGCATTGCCTTCGGGCGCTTTGTACAGCGCGCGATTCTTGACGAACGCGCGCAACGCCAGGAGCAACAACGCCGCGCAACCGAAACCCACCAGCGGCGACAGCAGCAGCGCATAACCGATTTTGGTTGCCTGTGCCCAGTCGACACCGCTGGTGCCATCGCGGCCGTGCATCAAGGCATTGGCCACGCCGACGCCGATGATCGAGCCGATCAACGTGTGCGAAGAGGAGGCCGGCAAACCCAGCCACCAAGTGCCGAGGTTCCACAGGATCGCCGCGATCAACAGGGCGAAGATCATCGCAAAACCGGCAGACGAGCCGACCTGCAGAATCAACTCCACCGGCAGTAGCGCGATGATGCCGAACGCCACCGCACCGCTCGACAGCAGCACGCCGAGAAAATTGAAGAAGCCCGACCAGACCACCGCGACATTCGGCGGCAGCGAGTGGGTATAGATCACCGTCGCGACGGCATTGGCGGTGTCATGGAAACCGTTGACGAACTCGAAACCCAGCGCAATCAGCAGCGCCACGCCGAGCAGCAGAAACGGCGTCCACGTGGTGACGACCGTGCCGAGTTCGTGCATGTCGTGCATCAGGCTATAGGCGGTGAACAGCATGCCCATGGCCAGCACGGCGAAGAAGATCACATAGGTGAACGGACCGGGTTTCTTGTCGAGCGCCGGCCTGCCGCTGGCGGCGGACGCAGGGCTGGCGGTCAGTGAAGGCGTAGCCATGGCGGACAATCCTGAGCGAGGGAAGGAATGTCGTCCATGATCGTTGCAGAATGTTACGGAGAGACTGCGGCAGGTCAGTGTTTGGGCGTTCAAGCCCGCCGCTGATCTGAAGGCTGAAAAAGAAACCTGTGGGAGCGAGCCTGCTCGCGAAAGCGCCATGTCATTCAACATTGATTTATCTGACACACCGACTTCGCGAGCAGGCTCGCTCCCACAGAGACGATTGTCTTGTGTGTGGGATTTGCGCTCAATAATCCCCACGCTTGCGAAACGCCCAGCGTCCGGCAATCACGGTGAATGTCGCCACCAACGCAACCAGCACCCAAAACCCATGGGGATCCTGCGACAGCGGCACACCCCCCACATTCATGCCGAAAAAACCGGCAATGATGTTGATCGGCAAGGCCAGCACCGTCACCACGGTCAGGGTGAACAGCGTACGGTTGCTCTGTTCGTTGAGGTTGGCGGCGATTTCTTCCTGCAACAGTTTGATGCGTTCGCCGAGGGCGGTGAGGTCGTTGATGATCAGCGCAAACTCCTCGGTGGATTTGCGCAACTCCTTGACGTCCTCCTTCTGCAACCACGGCGGCGGACGATTGAGCAGGCGCAGCAACGAACCCGGCTCCAGTGCCAGGAGCCGTTGCAGCCGCACCAGCACGCGGCGATTGGCGCCGAGTTCGGCGCGGTTGGTCGACAGACGCGAAGAGAGCAATTCGTCTTCGACCTGATCGACACTCAGGCTGGTCTTGCGCACGATCTGCGTCAGCACTTCGCCCTGATCGCGCAGCAGGTGCACGAGCAATTCCGAGGGCGAGCGAAAGCACTCGCCGGCCTTCACCGACGAGCGCAACTTGTCCACGGAGTGCAGCGGTTGCAGGCGCGCGCTGACGATCAGTTTGCTGCGCACGCAGACCCACAGCGTCGACACGTCGGAGGAGACCATGCTGCTGAGGTTGAACACCACATCGTTGACCACCGCCAGCAGCGCCGAATCGACATGCTCGATGCGCGTCGAACGCGAACCTTCGTGCAGCGCTTCGAAAAACTCATCGGGCAATTGCAGATGATTTTTCATCCAGCGCTCGCACGCGGCGTGGGCCAGGTTCAAGTGCAGCCAGAGGAATTCGCCGCTGTCACTGTCGTCCTGCAAACAGCGCAACGCCGTCGCCGAATCGATTTCCCGACCACGCTCACCGGGCAGAAAGCGAAAGCCGTAGAGCAAGCCAAACAGGTCCGGGTCGCGATGACTGATATCGAGGCTGTGGTTCATGGCGGCTCGCTGCGAGGAGGATGTCTGGGGCAGGATTTTCAGGTTCACCTGAGCGGCATCATCGCAAGCTCACGTGACCGTTTTGTGACAGCAAAATGACGTCAAATCAATGCCTTGCCGGCTGTCGGAAGTTTCTCAAGGAAGGCTCTGGCGCGCCGATCTCAGGTGAGTCAGGTTGCGCGCCATTGGCGTTTGCCACGGTGCGACGACAGGGAAGTCCGGCCATTTCTCACGTCCGCCCGGGCGTGCCTCATCCCTGCTTCGAGTACCTTGCAATGCTGCAAAAATCCCTGAGAGCGCAAATTCTCGCCCTGCTGAGCGGCAGTCTGCTGGCGATGCTGTTGATCGCGCTGGCCTGCTTTCATTTCCTCTCCAACGGCGTGCAAAGCTACAGCCAGTTGATTGCTGGCCCGTTGCACACTTCGCAACTGATCGATGAAGCCAACCTGCAATTCAAAGTGCAGGTGCAGGAGTGGAAAAACGTCTTGTTGCGCGGCAAGCAACCGGCGGATCTGGCGAAATACTGGAGCCAGTTCGAAGAGCGCCAGCGCGACGTGCAGAACATTCTCGGCGAACTGGCCGGCCAGAAAGGCATCGAGGCCAATCTCAAATCACGTATCGAACGCTTGCGTGAAGAGCATCGCCAGTTGGGTGCTGCCTACCAGAAGGGCCGCGATGCCTACGTGGCTACCGGTGGTGATCCGAGCGCCGGCGACGCAGCGGTCAAAGGCGTCGATCGCGCCACCAGCGAGCAGATGAGCGCACTGGTCGCCGAGCTGCGCGAGCAGGGCACCGCGCAATCGGCATTGATCAGCGCCAGCGCTGATCGCACCGTGTGGCTGGGCCTGTTGGTGATGCTCGCGTCAGGCTTGCTGATCGGTCTGCTGAGCCTGTGGCTGGTCAGCCGCAACCTGATCGAGCCGATCCGCAACCTCATCGATTACGTCACTCGCTTGAGCCGTGGCCAGTTGGCCGAGCGCGTAGTCAGCGAGCGTCGCGATGAGCTGGGCAACCTCGCTGCTGCTGCGAACACCTTGCGCGATTTTCTCGCGGACACCTTCACTCGGTTGCAGCACAGCGCGAGCAATCTGGACAGCGCCAGCGGTGAGTTGAATGCCATTGCCACGACCATGGCCGGCGGCACCAGCGAGCAATTCAGCCGCACCGATCAGGTAGCCACGGCGATGAACGAAATGTCCGCCACGGCACAGGAAGTGGCCCGTCACGCCGCCGATGCCGCGCGTGCTGCCGACGATGCCGATCAGTCGGCGCAGCAGGGTGAAAAGGTCATGCAGACCACCATTCACTCGATCACCCAGATGCGCGGTGAAATTGCCAACACCGCCACGGTGATTCGTCGCCTGGAAACCGACAGCGGTCGTATCGGCAAGGTGCTGGAAGTGATTCGTGGCATCGCCGAGCAGACCAACCTGTTGGCCCTCAACGCAGCCATTGAAGCGGCACGCGCGGGTGAGGCCGGACGCGGTTTTGCCGTCGTCGCCGACGAGGTGCGCAACCTCGCGCAGCGCACGGCAGAGTCGATCATCGAGATCAACCAGATCATTCAGAACGTGCAGACCGGCGCGGTGGATGCCGCGCAGGCTATCGAGAGCGGCCAGGCACGCAGTGATGAAAGTGTCGAGCAAGTGACCCAGGCTGGCGCGATGCTGGAGCGCATCACCTTGGCGGTGGAGGCGATTCGCGACATGAACCGGCAGATCGCCACGGCAGCAGAAGAGCAGACGTCGGTGGCCGAGGATATCTCGCGCAACCTGACTGAAATCACGGCGATCGCCAGTACCAACCTGGACAACGTGCAGCGCACCGAAAGTGCCAGTCAGAACCTGCATGGGTTGTCGGGCCAGTTGAATGAGGTGACGGCGCGGTTGAGTGCTTGATTGCGAGTTCAAGCGTCCGGCAACTTTCGTAGGTCCTCGCCTGCTCGCGATAACGGTGGAACAGTCAACGTTGATGTCGCTGACACTCCGCTTTCGCGAGCAGGCTCGCTCCCACATGTTTTACGGCAGGCATGAAAAAGCCGCACGATCTTTCAATCGTGCGGCTCTTTAACAGCGGTCTATCAAGTGTCTTGCTTGTTGCTCAGCACTTTACCGGTGGTGGCATCAAAGTCCACGTCGAACTCTTTCCCATCAGCGGTTTTAAGTTCAACTTCATACTCATAACCGTTGAAGTGGTTATCCAGGTCGGTGTCGGTAATCGTTGCGCCCGGGTGCAATTTCAGTGCTTCGGCGTTCATCGATTCCAGCGACTTGATCTTGCCGTCCTTGACCAGTTGCGGCACTTGGTCGATGCGAACATCAGCGTGAGCCAGACCAGCGGTGAGGGTCAGGGCAGCGGCGGTAAACAGGGCAGTCAAAGTTTTCATCGGTTCATTCCTTGGCAGTGCGTTGAAGTGGTTGATCTGTGTAAGTGGGTTCAGATTAACCAGCGCAACTTAACTCACCCTTAAATCTCTGCCTCGCGATAAAACTGCTCTTTGTCGGAGCGAGCCTGCTCGCGAAGCAGGCGACTCGATAACCAGTCAGAAACCGTTCTTCTTCAAAACCTCGTCAACGCTGCCAACAGCCGGACGCTTATAAAACTTCAACAATTCACTGGCGCGGTTGGTAAAGATGCCGTCGACACCCGCCGCCATGACCTTCTCGTAGTCCACCGCCTCGTCGACCGTATATACATGCACCAGCATGCCTTGGTCGTGGGTGTACTGATTCATCCACGGTTGCACCAGGTCGGAGTAGCTCTGATCACCACCCTGAGTCAGCTTCGCCGAAGGGCCGGTGCCGATCGCGCCCTGAGCTTTGGCGTAGTCGACCCACTGCTTGAATTCAGCTTCCGACTTCGGTTCCTGCTTGCCGTAGAACACGTTTTTGTCTTTCTCGCCGGACGCGGCAAACGTCACGGCGGATTTAGGCTCGATGCTGCCTTCGCCGACCCACAACAGCAGGATCTTCGGCACTTGCGGCATTTCCTTTTCCAGCAGTTGCAGGCTGTTTTTATCGAAGGTTTGCAGGATCACCTTGCCTTTGCCCTGACCGACGCCGAGCGCACTTTTCGCCAGTTTCGAACCGGTCGGGCTCAGCCAACCGCGATCCTGAAGTTTTTCCTTGAGGTCATGTTCGATGCCGGGAAACAGCTGCGGCTCTTTGGTTTCGATGTACAGGCCCGGTTTGTGCTGCGGGTTGGCGCGGGCGATGTCGATGATTTCATCGAGGGTGAGAATTTTCAGTCCGGCGTAGGAGGGGCGTGCGCGGTCAGGGTATTTGGTGTTGAACCAGCTGCCGGCATCGAGGGTTTTCAGTTCGGCCATGGTGAACGCGGTGGCCGGGCTGTCCTTGCGCTCGGGGAATTTGCTGGCGACGTCGGTGGTGCGTTGCAGGTTGTCGTCGTGCAGGGCGAAGAGCACGCCGTCCTTGCTGCGCTGCAAATCCATTTCCAGGTAATCGGCGCCGAGGTCACGGGCCAGTTTGTAGGCCGCAGCGGTGGATTCCGGGGCATCGAACGACGCGCCACGGTGGGCGATCACTGCCGGATGCGGAATGCCATGGGCGGCAGCGATTGCCTTGGGCTCGGGATGGCTGGCGGCGTGCGCCTGACCGAGGCCGAACAACAGACTCAGCACCAGAGCGCTTCGGGTAAAAGTGGCAGGCATGGTCGAGTTCCTTTCGCAGGTTTTTTTCGAGACGTACCTTTTAACAACTGAAGCGCCGCAGGGCTATCGCCAGACCGACATAAACCGCGCAAAACGGAAATTTCCTGCACTTTTGTGGCGCTGTTTGCAGTAGGCTTGCCCTCGGCAGACGTCCCGGCAGAGGGCGCGCCGCTGCGTTGCCCTGCGTGTAAACCATCGATCATCTTTCGTGAGGTTTACCATGCGCATCACCTCCCAACTCATCTGCCAGGCCGCCGACGATCTCAAGGGCTTCGTCGGCCTCAACCGCAAGACCGGTCAGTACATCGTGCGCTTCAGCGAAGATTCGTTCGGTATGGACGTGGCCGACGACGGCATCATTCCGGCCCATGAATTCGTCTGGGCGACGGCGTCGGACACCACCATGACGCTCAGGCGCGAGTTGATTCAGTTGTTGCTCGATCAACACATCGACGACCGCATCAACATCACCGAACCGTTGCGGGTTTACATGAGCAAGGTTGAAGTGCCGGAGATTGTGGCGGTTCGGAGTCTGAAGCGCGGTTGAGGTTTTGCGGTGGGGTTGCGGGCCTCTTCGCGAGCAGGCTCGCTCCCACATTGGATCTGTGGCGTTCACAAAATCCCTGTGGAAGCGAGCCTGCTCGCGAAGGCCACTCCTCGGTTCACCGCCAGCCGCAATTGCGATCCAGTCACGCGCTCATGTCAGTCCCGATCACCCCGGCACCCGCTCATTGGCAAACATGCTCACCGCATCCACTGCCTCGCTGGCGCCGTCGCGAATCTGCAGAATCACCGTCCCGGCCTGATTGGCCAGTTCCACGCCCTCTGCGGCGCGGTCGCGGGTGCCTTGCATGCTCTTGATCGCCTGCCGTGTTTCGCTCTGGATCAGACTGATCATGGTAGAAATTTCCGCTGTGGAGCCGCTGGTGCGCGCCGCCAGTTGCCGGACCTCATCGGCCACCACGGCAAAACCGCGACCCTGTTCACCGGCGCGCGCCGCTTCGATGGCAGCATTCAGGGCGAGCAGGTTGGTCTGATCGGCGATGGCGCGGATGGTGTTGACGATGGCCGTGATTTGCTCGGAGCGATCGCCCAGTTGCGCGATCAGAGTTGAAGACTGGCTGATGTCCTCGGCGATTTCGCGCATTTCGCTGGCAGCCTGTTGAATCACCTGCGTACCTTGCTCGGCGACTTTTCGCGTCGCCACCGAGATGTGATAAGCGGTGCTGGCACTGCGCGCGTCCTGTTCGTGTTGTTCGACGCGGGCGGTGACGTCGGATGCGAACTTCACGACTTTGTACAAGCGCCCCGAGGCGTCGTAGACCGGGTTGTAGTTGGCCTCCAGCCAGATGATCTGGCCGCGTTTATCCACACGCTCGAACTGCCCGTGGAAGAACTCGCCCTGATTCAGGCGCCGCCAGAAATCCTGATAGGCACTGCTGTTGACCAGCGCCGGGGTGCAGAACAACCGGTGATGCTGGCCCTTGAGCTCCGCGAGGTTGTAACCCATCCGGGTAAGAAAATTCTGGTTGGCGGTAAGAATGTTGCCGTCGAGATCGAATTCGATCACCGCCATCGCGCGATCGATCGCCTGCAGCTTGGCGTTGGCCTCGTTCTCCTGCTGCACCTTGGCGGTGACATCCATGGCGTACTTGACCACTTTGATCACCCGTCCCGACGCATCCTTGATCGGGTTGTAACTGGCCTCGAGCCAGATCGGCTGGCCTTTGCTGTCGACCCGTTCAAAGGTGCCGGACTGGAACTGACCGTTTTTCAGGCGCGACCACAACTCTGTGTACTGGGCACTGCGCCCGAACTCTGGTGTGCAGAAATGCCGGTGTGGCTGGCCGATCGCCTGCGCAGCCGTGTAACCCATGGTCTTGAGGAAGTTGTCATTGGCACGTAACACCACGCCATCAAGATCGAATTCGATCACCGCCATCGAACGGTTGATCGCTTCGAGCATTGCAGCTTGGTCAAAAACGGTGTGTTGCAGATCTTCGAGGGCGGCTTTGTGGCGGTTGAAAAACATGCTTGCGATACTCGGGAGTGGGAAAAATCAAAAGGATTCAGTCCCTATTCCTGCGCCGGCAGACCGAAATGCACAGACGGCATTCGGTGGTGGCTGCTCAATGCCAGCGTTCCGTTACTGGCAGATGGCTACTTATACAAAACTTAATAAAGTTGTACAAGAAAGGAATTTTTCGCGAGTTTGTATAACTTTTCGTGAAATTAGTTGTACACGGCTCAACGCTGTCGATGATTCACCGCTGATACAGTGCCAGGAACATCTCCAGCGCCGACTCGGCAACTGCATTTTGCGCGTCTGGATCAAGGGCCGCGCGACCCAGCGAGATCTGTGGCCAGAACGCGAATGCCTTGAGCAGCCCCTGCACTTGATGCGCGGCAAACTCTGGATCCACCGGCTTGAGCCGTCCGTCGGCTTGCGCCGCGCGTATCCAGACGGTCAGGCCTTCCTCGCGCTCGCCCATGCGCTCGATCATGTTCTGCGCACGTTCGGGGGAATGAATGGTTGCGGCAATCGCCACCCGGGCGAGGGTGAGGAAATTCTCGTCAGCCATCATCTGCACCTTTTCTCGCAGCATCTGGCGCAGTTGTTCGTGCAGTGGTTGCTCGCGGTCGTAGCTCACCGATGGCTCGGCAATGATCCGTGCCCACAACTGATTGAGGATCTCGGCGAACAGCTCTTCCTTGCTCGGGAAGTGGTTGTACACCGTCCGCTTCGACACGCCGGCCGTGGAGGCGATCTTGTCCATGCTGGTGATTTCGAAACCGTGGGCACGGAATTCGGCGATCGCTGCCTGGATGATGGCTTCGCGTTTGCGATCGGTGAGGCGTTGTGGAGCGGTCATGAGCGGGCTTCGGCAGAGAAGGGAGGAAATTACACTCGGCAGTTTACTTGTCGTCGGCTTTGATGCAACCTAGAAACTACACCGCTCAGTGTAATGTTGCGTTAATCCTCGTACCTTACAAACTAGAGCGTTTGGCCTTTGCGTGCAGCCTGGCCATTTTCATTTCCCGTGGAATACCGTGCAGCACACGGTTTTTCGGAGTCGTTCAGTCATGGCCAATCCAGTCTCTCTCCCGGAAAACACTCCCACGCCTGAAGCCTCGCGCCAGGATCAAGGGCTGTTTCGCAATCATGCGCCGGTTCAGCGCGAAGGCCTGGGCAAAATGCTGCGGATCATGTGGAACATGATTTTCCACAAACCGCGCGACACCCGTCCGAGCGCCGCCATTCCTGTGCAGCCGCTTACTCGCGAAGATCTGCTCGCAGCGCCCAATCACAGCGTTTACCGCTTGGGGCACTCGACGCTGTTGTTGAAGATGCGCGACAAATTCTGGATCACCGACCCGGTGTTCGCCGAGCGCGCCTCGCCGGTGCAATGGGCGGGTCCGAAACGCTTCCACCAACCACCGATCAGCATCGACGAACTGCCGCCGATCGAAGCGGTGATCCTCTCGCACAATCATTACGACCATCTCGACTACGAAGCGGTACTCAAACTCGCCGCCAAAACCACTTACTTCCTGACTCCACTCGGCGTGGGCGACACCCTGATCAAATGGGGCATCGACGCCAGCAAGGTGCGCCAGTACGACTGGTGGCAGGGCACCGAAATCGCCGGTATCCGCTTCATCGCCACCCCATCGCAGCACTTCTCCGGCCGTGGCCTGTTCGACGGCAACAGCACGCTGTGGGCGTCATGGGTGATGATCGACGCCGACACACGAATCTTTTTCAGCGGCGACAGCGGTTACTTCGACGGCTTCAAACGCATCGGCGAACAATACGGCCCGTTCGACCTGACCCTGATGGAAACCGGCGCCTACAACGTCGAATGGCCCCACGTGCACATGCAACCGGAAGAAACCCTGCAAGCCCACATCGACCTCAAGGGCCGCTGGCTCTTCCCGATCCACAACGGCACCTTCGACCTGGCCATGCACGCCTGGCATGAACCTTTTGATCGCATCCTTGCGCTTGCATGGGAACGCAGTATTGCGATTACCACACCGCGGATGGGGGAGGCGTTCAACCTTGCGCATCCACAACGGGGGAGTGCGTGGTGGATGGCGGTTGAAGAGGAGGGGGAGGCGCTTGCTCAGAATGCCTGACGCGTTCGCCTCAAGCGAATACCACCTCAATACGGCCCTCTTTCCGTGATCGGGGGGCCGATTTGACTACAATTTGCACATCTCGTCCGAGACGTGAAAGGCATTCCATCATTTTGGCCTCACTGATTCCGCGAAATTTGCCACGCAACATTTCGGAAAGCTTGGGTTGTGATAGTCCCAAGATTTCTGACGCCTGAATCTGAGTGAGATGACGCGCCTTAATGATTGCGCCAATTTTCGCTGCGAGCTGCGACTTCACCTGCATTTCACTTGCATTGGGTAAGTTCAGATCGTGATAGACGTTTCCGCTACCTACTTCAATCTCCATGGTTTTCTGATCCTTTCGCATGTTCCTGGGCGGCTCGAAGTCTGTTTCTGATCAGATCAATGTCCGACTGGGCGGTTTTAATCCCGCTTTTCGACTTTTTCTGAAAGCAGTGCAAAACGTAAATTGCACTGCCAAAACGAACCGTATAAATGGCGCGGTAGGTGTCGGTGTCGAAGTCTTCTATCAACTCCAGGACACCTGCGCCTCCGAACCCTTTCATTGGTTTTGCATCTGAATACTTCAGGCCACATTGAGCCAGATCCAGTGCGTGACCAAAAACGTCTTGTACCTCTGTGGGCATCTGCTTGAGATCTTTTTTACTACTGCAGACCCACATAAGCGGCTTCCTTGCACTCATGCGAAATATACCTATTTTGGAATAATTATCAAATTGCCGTTTCAGTCAGCCATCGCAAAATCCCCACGCCCCACCGATTCCCCCGCCATCCCCTGCGCCCTGACACCGCGCCCCGGTGCAAACCCCGGGAAGAACACCAACCCCTGCGCTTCAAACCGATAAGCCAGTGCCAGTCTTGCGGCGTCCGCCACGTCCTGCTGCGCTTCGAACCGCTGGATATCCGCGACTGCAACTTCGGCCTCGCGCGACAGTTGTTCAACACTCCAGCCCAGCATGGCGCGGGCCTGGACGCAGTGGGTCGGGGTGAACTGGAAAAGGGCAATGCGTTCGAGGACGTGGTTCATCGCAAGAGAGGCCATGGTGTGCTCCGGGCTCAAAAGTGCTGATTGAAAATGTACTGTGTTTTTGTACAGTTGTTTTCGGCCGGGATCAAACGCATTTTTCGAATTTGCCTAGTTCGTCGGCTCCAACCAGACGGACGGTGCCTGTCCCAGCACACGCCGAAACATCGTCGAAAACGCCGCCGGGCTCTCGTAGCCGAAGTCCAGAGCAATCCGCGTCACCGCTTCCCCCGCCGCCAACCGTGCCAACGCCTGCACGACGCACGCCTGCTGGCGCCACTCACGAAAGCTGAGCCCGGTCTGCTGCCGAAACAATCTGTTAAAGGTACGCAAGCTTATGTGTAACTGGTCCGCCCAATGCTGCGGGGATTGATGGGTGTTGGGCATGTTCAGAAAGGTCTGACATAGACTGAGGAGCTTTCCTTCGACGGGCATAGGAATGTGTAGGGGAAGGGGGGCACTGCGTGTCAGTTCATGCAACAGCAAGTTGATCAGCACACCGTCGCGTCCGGCCTGGTCGTACATCAGCGGCACGTCCGCCGCCTCCATCAGCAAATGCCGCAGCAGCGCCGACACGTTGAGCACTTGGCACTTCGGGCCCAAATCCACCGTGCACGGTTCAATGTAGAGGCTGCGCGTGCTCACCCCTAGCATCAATACTTCGTGGGCGACTCCCGGCGGAATCCACACTGCACGCTGCGGCGGCACCACCCAGTTGCCGCTCTGAGTACTGACCCGCATTACACCAGTGGCGCCGTAGAGCAATTGCCCACGTCGATGCGTATGAAACGGGAGTAGGTGGCCGTGGGAATAATCGGTACCGATGGCCACGACCGGGCGAGGCGTGTCATCAAGCTGATTGATCGAAATATTGCGCATCAGGCGAGTTCCAGCGATTGGCGTAAACGCGAACATTATTGGCCCAACTGCTGAAGCCGGCCAATGCCTGCCGCACTAATGTCACGGCTCCCAGTTCTGGACGCTCACCATGTTCTACCTCCTGCTTACATTGTTCGGCTGCCTCACCGGCATCAGCGCCGTGCTCTTCGGTTTCGGCGGCGGCTTCGTCATCGTGCCGCTGCTCTATCGCATGCTCACCGCCAGCCACGCAGCCGACGACCCCATCGCGCAATCGGCCATGCACATCGCCGTGGCCACCTCGACCTGCGTGATGATCGTCAACGCCCTCATCGCCACGCGCAAACACCAGCGCGCGGGCAATCTGCTCCGGGACTACCTCTGGCCATTGGGCGGGTTTATCGGCGTGGGCGCGGTCGTCGGTGCCATCGCTGCGATGTGGGTCAGCGGCCAAGTGATCCGCTACGCCTTCATCACCTATCTGGGCGTGACCATCGTCGATTGCCTGCTGCGCCGAGGATTTCTCACACAGTCCCAAACCACATTCCCACGGCGACTGACCTCAACAGAAACATCCGCCGGCGGCGTAGGCATCGGCGCCATCGCGACGTTCCTCGGCGTAGGAGGAAGCGTCATGACCGTGCCGCTGCTGCGCCGTTGCGGGCTGAGCATGTCGCAAGCGACGTCCATGGCCAATCCGCTCAGCGTGCCGGTGGCGTTGGCCGGGACGTTGACGTACATATCGCTGGCCGGATTCAGTGAAACGGATCTGGGGGAGTGGTTTGTCGGGTATGTGGATTTGCTGGCTTTTGCAGTGCTGACGGTGGGGTCGTTGTTGGGGATCCGACTCGCGACACCGTGGATCGGGCGGATTCCGGATCGGGTGCATGCCTGGGTTTATATCGGTTTGCTGATTATCGTGCTGCTGTGTATCTCGTTTAAATGAACCATTGCCAGGCTACAGTGCAAGAAACCAAAATCGATAACTGAACGCTGTCCTCCAGCAATAACCAGAGACCCAGGATGTTGATCTTTAATTGCACCGAAGCCGCCAGCAAGTTTTTTAGCCGTGTCCACAAAGGCAAAAAGGTCACGCCGGTGGACGTTAGTCCGCCGTCCTCAATCATTGAAGATCATGAGTTGAGCGGCGCTGACGAGCAGTGGCTGGTTCACGCCATAACGGTGCAACGCAAGCACGTGCTGCTGGTCATTCACGTCAAAACCCGTTATTGCCTGATTCTGGCCGATTTGAAAAAGGCCAATACCGAAGACTTCATTGCGCGGTTTATTGATCGCTGGGTCCATGGATTGATGATCAACGCACACCTTCATAAACTCGGACCCTGGCTTAACCCGGAATTGATGGCGGCACGTCTGCTACAGACCTGTGAACACCAACGGTTCTATCGACGCAGCCATCGCAGCGCGCAAAAACACATTGATGAGATTGCGTGGATGTTCCAGGACAAGGTCGCCCATACCGGGTCTTTGCCACCGGATGAAACCGCAGCGATGGTGTTCGACGCGCAAATGAATGACACACCCCGGAATAGCAAGGGCGCCAAGTCTTACTTCTTTCCGGATGAAGAAATGACACTTCACTGGCTGCGTCATTACTGCTTTCTTGATGACGTCCAGCTCCATGCGGCCAAGGAATGTCGCCAACAAGTGGCTCGAGAACTCACAGCCCTTGAGCACGAAGCCTGGCTTAAAGAGTACGAACGAGAAAACTCGAATAGTTGATCGACTCTCGCCATAATCCGCAGCGTATTTTTCAGCGTCGGCCCCGTCGACGCTATCTCCGGCTTCTTCTAGGATTGATACATGTTCAAAGGACTGATGCGCTTGGCACCATGCGCTGCTGCGCTGTTCTCATTGATTTCCATCGCCCATGCCGAAGAAGGCCCGCGTGTCTTTACCGGTACGCTGGGCAAGATGCCGATTGTGGTTGAGCTCAACACTGCACAACAGGACGAAGTGACCGGCCGCTATTTCTACGAGAAGTATCATCGTGACCTTGCACTCAACGGCTCGCTGCAGGACAACACGCTAAACCTCGTCGAAGGCAACAACCGTTATGGTGAAGACAAACCGCTACCAACCCTCAAGTTGAAAACCACCGCCAACGGGTGGCAGGGCGAATGGCGAAATACCAAGGGCAAGAAGTTTCCGGTGCAACTGACCGAAGCCAGACTTCCTGCGCCAGCCGCTACAACGCTGCCCTTTATTGCCACATTGTCGAAAGATGATCGCTACGAATATTTGCGCTTACAGGGGCTCAAGCTTAAGCCGGAAAAGAAAGAAAATTTCATGGGCTACGACCTGCAATGGTGGACAGAGCCTGAGTCGAAGATCTCGCTGTTCAGCGTCGAGTCGGGCTACCCGAAAGAAGAGCAGCAGCGGATCAACAACCACTTGCTCGGACGACTCTGGACTGAAGTCATCGACTTTCACCGCTGCATGATGGATGGAGGGGAATACGCCGAGTTTGATCAAGGTGCTGCCCCGCAGTTTCTCTCGGCCGACGTGGTCAGTCTGGACATTTCCACCGGCTACAGCTGCGGCGGCGCTCACCCGGACTTCGGCAGTTCGCCGATCAATCTGAATGCGCACACCGGTGAATTGTTGAAACTCAAAGACGTGCTGTGGATTGGTGAACCTGATAGCGCAGCCACCGAGTACGATCAGTTGAAAGTCATGGCGCCGTGGCTGGTCAAACAGTTCACCACGCTGTACCCCGAGGAAATGAAAAAGCCCGCCGAAGACGATGGCGACTGCGACTACACCGATGAAAGTGTTTGGGGTTATGCCAACTGGCACTTCGCGCCGAAGGGGATTTACCTGGGCGCTTATTTCGCCCGTATCCAGCGCAACTGCGACAACCCCGATTGGCCAGTGCTACCGTACTCGCTGGTCAACCAACACCGTGGCGAAGCCAAACTGCAACTACCCAAAGGCTAGCCATCACTCCAACCCCGGCGCTTCACGAATAATGAAGTGATCCAGGTTCTCGATATCGGCATTGAAGACCTCGAACGGCTTTTCGGGGTTCTTCTTGCCGGGCACCTGCTTCAACTCCGGCGTCACCCCATAGAAGAAACAGAACAACGCCTTGTCGCTATCCACCGCGTGCTTGATCTCTTCCAGAAACGCCTTGCGCTTGCGGTATTTGTCGATCAGCTTCTTGTTCAGATAAACACTGACCGGATACGGCTTCTTCTTGCTGTCTCCGGGCTTCTTGAACCAGACCTTGTCCTCGAAATCGATACGAAAACTGGCACTGTGGAAGTCCTCGATCTTCTTGATCCGCCCCCAGTAAATCAGCCCCTTGTTGTCCGTCAGATACTCGATCTTCTTGAAGAACGAACTGTACGGCGCCGTATGCTCGCCGACCTTCAACGGCATCCGCTTGAGCAACTCCTTGTCGGCGAAGTTGGAAACAAAACACTCTACCGGATGCGCAAACACAGTGGTCTTGTCCGGCGCCGACTCACGACCCACCGACTCTTTACCACTGTCCGCCGCCACCCGCACCGGATCATCCCGCAACACATCCGCCGCGTCCGCAGGCGCGACAGGCTTGCGTACATACTCACGCCGCGTCAGCAACAACTCTGATGGGAAGTGTTCCTCACGCCCGTCATCCACCTCGCCATCCGCCGTCTCAACGCCAGACGCCGACGCCTTCAAACTCGCATACGGACAACCCGGCACATGCTGCGTAGTCGGCAGATTTTTGAAGTGCGGCGTGCGCACGTAATTCACATTCTTGGCGTTGAACGTACCCAACTCATTGGAAGCCTCGAACGCCGAACGACAGGCATCGTTGGGGCACTGGAAGTGCTCCTTCGCCGAGTCAAACGCCACCGTCTCATCGAAATTGAGATCGCGAACGTCATAGATCGACAGTTTGTCGTCGAGGCTGAGGCAGTAGGCGAGATCGAATTTCATGGTGGGGCTCGGATCCTTGAGTGGGGGAGGGGTATTAATAGCGGGAGGCGGCGCGGGTTGCACTGATTGTTTCAGGATGATGCGGAATTTGTGGGAGCCAGAGTGCTGGCGATTCTAGGCATCAACCAGATTTCAATATCTTACCGACATTGCAGACCACGCATCACCGTGTGGCGAGGGAGCTTCCTCCCGCTGGGCTGCGAAGCAGTCCCAAGAAAAGCAAATACGGTTAGTCAGATAAACCGCGATTATTCCTTTTCGAGTCTTCCAACGTTGTCATACAGCCAAGCAGTGAAAGCTTCTCTGTCGTCCGAATGGTGGCAACGTTGGTGACAGTTGGGACACAACGCCACAACATTCGTCTCAAGGTCCGAACCCTTTTGCGACAGGTGCTTGACGTGATGCACTTCTAAAAACGGTTTCCCATCCTTTTCAAATGGCGCTGCTTTGCCACAACCTTCGCACTTCCCGTTGGCTTGCTGACGAACCCAGCCCCTCAATTCAGGATCGCGAAAGTAAACCTTTCTAGTCGAAGTCGTTTGGATTGGTGTTTTTATCCCTTTAGGGACGTAATCAAATTGCTTTCGCTCAAATTTAGCCGAACGTTGCTCGAGCAATGCTTCGTCCGCCGTTGGATCAGAATCTTCAAGTGTCAGAACAGTAGAAGCATCAAGTGCCTTACGGATACTGCGCGCTACATTCGCGCCAACATTCTTGGCAGGTTTGTAGCCTTCAATACGCGTTCGACCCATTTCTACCAGCACGGTAGAGATGTTCTGCATCCGAAACTCGACCGAGCCTTTAGTCCGACCGGCTAAAGGGCCTTCACGCAAGATTCGATTTTCCTCAGTCTTGACGAATTTCTGACCGCTCTGCTCGCGTGCCAGCATTTTGAGATATGCGTCGACCGCCGCCTGAATCTCTACGTCACTCCAATCGCTATTACTTTTTTCCGTGTCCATACAATCGCCGAGGGTTGAAAACCCTCGGACGATACTGAGTGGCCATCACATCTGTCTACGAAAAGTCCTACAGGAAATAGCGACGAATCCTGCGTGGTCCTACAAACTTGCTCCTAACCCATCGAGTGCTTCGAGGACCGGAACACCTGCGTAGCCCTCCGCCACCAGGGTTTCTCTAGAGAAGCTCGTCGTGGCTTCTGATCGTTCAACAGGTAAGGCATATCCCTTAGCCGAATCCAGCCCTCATCCTGCCAATGCAGCAAACTCAAAGACATCTCCGGCCAATCCAACAAGCTCAACATTGGCCGATTCGAATCTCCTGAATCCTCCGCATCGCGCAAGGTTGGCACTACCTCATTGGTCAACCACTCACGCAACAACCGATTCCCCGGAACGTAGTGATAGACCAGCAGCGCGTACACCCCGGATTCACTGAGCATCAGATGTTGTTCTAGTTCTCGAAAGTACTTAATCCACATGACCCGGCGTTGATCGGTATCCAGCTTGTTGACCACCCGATCATTGAGATGGAAACCCATCAAACGGCCGACATCGCGGGCGGAGAACCAAGGCTGGTTCTCTAATAGAAGAGCATGCAGAGAAAGATTGTGGCGAGAGAAGACGGTTACTGAGCATGGATCAGACATATCTATGACCTCTACGTTTTGGATTTTTTTGAGGACCTGACCCCAACGTAGAGTGGATTTAAGAAATCCCAACGAGCAGAGCAGTTGCCACCGACGGATTACACGTCTGTGTCACTGACCAAGCTTTCTACGTTGGGCGTTTCTTAGGCACCTGCGACAGAGCTTAGTAGTGCTCGTGGCAGGCTTCAATGGGAAGCGACTGTAAGTGCTGTAGGAGATTGAGCGCTGTGTCGTAGGCGTAAAAGGCTCACCGAGCGCCCATAAAAAAGCCCCGATCAGATCGGGGCTTTTTGCTTTCTTCGATTCGCCGACTCAAACCGCAATCGTCAAATCGCACCAAGCGAGACTATTAGTCCCAGCTCAGAGCACCACCAGTTTGGTATTCGATCACGCGAGTCTCAAAGAAATTCTTCTCTTTCTTCAAGTCCATAATCTCGCTCATCCAAGGGAACGGGTTAGTCGTCCCAGGGTACTCTTCTTTCAAACCAATCTGGCTCAAACGACGGTTAGCGATGAACTTCAGGTAGTCCTCCATCATCGCCGCGTTCATGCCCAGTACGCCGCGAGGCATGGTGTCGCGGGCGTATTCGATCTCCAGTTGCGTACCCTGCAGGATCATCTGGGTCGCTTCTTCTTTCATCTCAGCATCCCACAAATGTGGGTTTTCGATTTTGATCTGGTTGATCACGTCGATGCCGAAGTTCAGGTGCATGGATTCGTCGCGCAGGATGTATTGGAACTGCTCGGCGACGCCGGTCATTTTGTTGCGGCGGCCCATGGAGAGGATCTGGGTGAAGCCGCAGTAGAAGAAGATGCCTTCCAGAACGCAGTAGTAGGCGATCAGGTTGCGCAGCAACTCTTTGTCGGTGTCTGGGGTGCCGGTTTCGAACTTCGGATCGGAGATCGAGCGGGTGTACTTCAGGCCCCAGGCGGCTTTTTTCGCGACCGATGGGATCTCGTGGTACATGTTGAAGATTTCGCCTTCATCCATGGCCAGCGATTCGATGCAGTACTGGTAGGCGTGGGTGTGGATCGCCTCTTCGAAAGCCTGGCGCAGGATGTACTGGCGGCATTCCGGGTTGGTGATCAGGCGGTACACGGCCAGGACCAGGTTGTTGGCAACCAGGGAGTCGGCGGTGGAGAAGAAGCCGAGGTTGCGCATGACGATGCGGCGCTCGTCGTCGGTCAGGCCTTCCGGGTTTTTCCAGAGGGCGATGTCGGCGGTCATGTTGACTTCTTGCGGCATCCAGTGGTTTGCGCAACCGTCCAGATACTTCTGCCAGGCCCAATCGTACTTGAATGGCACGAGTTGGTTGAGGTCGGCGCGGCAGTTGATCATGCGCTTTTCGTCAACGGCGACACGGGCGGAGGCGCCTTCGAGTTCGGCGAGGCCTTCGGCGACGTCGAGGGAGTTCAGTGCAGCCTTGGCGCGGGCCACGGCGGCCGAGTCGTCGGCGGTGACGGCGCGGGCTTCCAGCGCGGCGGCGCCGCCAGCGTTGTCGAGGCGGTCCATGTTGGCTTCGCTTGCGTGGCCGGCGTTGGCGCCTTTCACGGTTGCGACTTCACTGTCTTCTTTATCGAATTCGTCCCAGCTCAGCATGACGTGTCGTCTCCTGCGTGAGGGCTTGTGCCCGTGTGAAACCTGATGGGTTGGTTTTTCACACGGCCAAAGCCGCGTTGGATGTCGTTTTTTGCAGCGCTGCACGCAGGCAAATAAACAGAAATTTTGACGGGTTCCGAGAGCCTCTGATGGGCGCAATCAGCGTCGGGCACTGTTGCGGGGCTTCAGAATGGCTTTTGCTCCCTGTAAGGGAATATTGCTGACCCGTATAGGGCGGCATTATAGGGAAATTTTTACCGGCGTGGTGCGGCGAATCGGCTCATGTGAGGCCGAGGAGGGCGATGATTTCGGTCCGACCGAGGGATTACAGGGCTTTGCGCGGAGTCGACCCTGGCAGATTTTTTTTCGTTAATTTTTTGGCAGGTGTTTTTTTGTTTAAAAAATAGCCAGAAAAGTGCGTTTTTCACTATATCTAGTGTTTTGCAAGCCTTTTTCGCGGCTCCAGACACAACTGAGCCCGACCGGAGCCGGGCTGGAATCGACCCTCAATGTAGCGTTGAGCGATCCGATTCGGTGCAGTCTGATTCAGTTCGTGCAGCCGTTGCCCATGATGCTGTAGTGCAGGATGTGGCGTTGGCCTTTGTGGTCGTCGTATTCCATTGTTGCCGGCACTACTTCGCAGACATTCGGAACCTCGCTCATCGAAACAACTTTGGCGACATCCAGATGGGTGGAGTAAGTGTATTCCTCGATTACCGGTTGTTGCTGTGCGACATCAGTCGGGACCTCGTCTGCCATGGCGGTTGCGCACAGACTGCTGAGGGCCAGAACCAATAAAGCTTTCATTTCTAATTCACCTTTTTGAGGTCGAGTGGGGTCACGCAACCTTTTTAGGGTTGCGTGTGGAGCTTGAGTAGTTGATGCGTTACTTGGAGAGCTGGATTAACGGCCTTCGTGGGGGCTGTAACGTTGTTAATCGCGGTTGCCTTGTTGGCGAGGTGAATTTTAGGGCGGTGGTGTGTCGGTAAACAGGGGCGGTTTTGATAAACACTTTTGATAGATTTGGTAACAATCGATTCAGGTCTTGGTGTCTGGCCGGATGGGGTTTGCCTGACGGACCGCGTTGACTGCATCGCTGGCAAGCCAGCTCCCACATGGAATGCGGACATTTTGTAGGGGCTTGTTACTACCATCGTCGAATGGTTCTATGGGCCCCACCCGGCTACAACGGGGTCATACAAAAACAACTATTACACCGAGGTAGGAAAGATGAGTGCGGCTTCTCTGTATCCCGTTCGTCCCGAGGTTCTGGCAAACACGCTGACTGACGAGGCGACCTACAAAGCCATGTACCAGCAGTCGGTCGTCAACCCGGACGGCTTCTGGCGCGAGCAAGCCCAGCGTCTGGACTGGATCAAGCCTTTCACCACGGTGAAACAGACCTCGTTCGACGATCACCATGTCGACATCAAGTGGTTTGCCGACGGCACCCTGAACGTTTCCTACAACTGCCTCGACCGTCATTTGGCCGAGCGCGGCGACCAAGTCGCGATCATCTGGGAAGGCGACGATCCTTCCGAAAGCCGCAACATCACTTACCGCGAACTGCACGAGCAAGTGTGCAAACTGGCCAACGCCCTGCGTGGTCAGGACGTGCACCGTGGCGACGTGGTGACCATTTACATGCCGATGATTCCCGAAGCCGTGGTCGCCATGCTGGCCTGTACCCGGATCGGCGCGATTCACTCGGTGGTGTTCGGCGGTTTCTCGCCGGAAGCCCTGGCCGGCCGCATCATCGACTGCCGCTCGAAAGTGGTGATCACCGCTGACGAAGGCATCCGTGCCGGCAAGAAGATTTCCCTCAAGGCCAACGTCGACGACGCCCTGACCAACCCGGAAACCAGCAGCATCCAGAAAGTCATCGTCTGCAAGCGCACCGGTGGCGACATCAAGTGGAACCAGCATCGCGACATCTGGTACGAAGACCTGATGAAAGTCGCGGGCACCGTCTGCGCGCCGAAAGAGATGGGCGCCGAAGAAGCGTTGTTCATCCTTTATACCTCCGGCTCCACTGGCAAGCCGAAGGGCGTGCAGCACACCACTGGCGGTTATCTGCTGTATGCGGCGATGACCCACGAGCGCGTGTTCGACTACCGCCCGGGCGAAATCTACTGGTGCACCGCCGACGTCGGCTGGGTCACCGGCCACAGTTATATCGTCTACGGCCCGCTGGCCAATGGCGCGACCACCGTGCTATTCGAGGGCGTGCCGAACTATCCGGACATCACCCGGGTGGCGAAGATCATCGACAAGCACAAGGTCAACATCCTCTACACCGCGCCGACCGCAATCCGCGCGATGATGGCTTCGGGTCAGGCGGCCGTGGAAGGCGCCGATGGCAGCAGCCTGCGCCTGCTCGGGTCGGTGGGTGAGCCGATCAACCCGGAGGCCTGGGACTGGTACTACAAGAATGTCGGCAAGTCGCGTTGCCCGATCGTCGATACCTGGTGGCAGACCGAGACCGGCGGCAACATGATGAGCCCGCTGCCGGGTGCTCACGCGCTGAAGCCGGGTTCGGCGGCGCGTCCGTTCTTCGGCGTGGTGCCGGCGCTGGTCGACAACCTCGGCAATATCATCGAGGGCGAGGCCGAAGGCAATCTGGTGATTCTCGATTCGTGGCCGGGTCAGGCGCGTACGCTGTACGGCGATCACGATCGTTTCGTTGATACCTACTTCAAGACCTTCCGTGGCATGTACTTCACCGGTGACGGCGCGCGTCGCGATGCCGACGGTTACTACTGGATCACCGGGCGCGTGGACGACGTGCTCAACGTCTCCGGGCACCGCATGGGCACCGCCGAGATCGAGAGCGCGATGGTCGCGCATCCGAAGGTTGCCGAAGCTGCGGTGGTGGGTGTGCCGCATGACATCAAGGGGCAGGGCATCTATGTCTATGTGACCTTGAAGAATGGCGAGGAGCCGACCGAGCAGTTGCGTCTGGAGTTGAAGAACTGGGTGCGCAAGGAGATCGGCCCGATCGCTTCGCCGGACGTGATCCAGTGGGCACCGGGGCTGCCGAAGACCCGTTCGGGCAAGATCATGCGCCGCATCCTGCGCAAGATCGCCACGGCGGAATACGATGGGCTGGGCGACATCTCGACCCTGGCGGATCCGGGTGTGGTGCAGCATTTGATTGATACGCACAAGACCATGAATGTTGCTTAAGTAGCAGGTTGATGTGCTGAAAAGCCCTGTTCGGTGTATGCCGGACAGGGCTTTTTTGTGTCTGCTGGTTTTGTGTTGGTAGGGCTGGCCTCATCGCTGGCAAGCCAGCTCCCACAGGTTTTGTGGTGTATTGCAGATTTCGGTTCCGGCACAAATCCCTGTGGGAGCTGGCTTGCCAGCGAAGGCGATCTGTCAGACACCGCAGTAGTCACCTGTAGGAAACCGCAACACCCCAACCAATAATTATCGATCTGCACCGTCAGGCCTTTCCCGCTGTTACCCGCCACGACCCAATGTGTAACCGCCCGCGCCAAACCGGGGCGATGGGAAACGCGATGCCCCGTTTTAGAGCCTCATAAGCCCCGCTGAAAAATAAGACACAACGCTGCGCTTGCCGGATTAGAAGGGTTTGCGAATAATGGGCCCGCAACTTGCAATATGTATCGGTTCACTGTCTTTCGCTCTTGCATGAATTTGCAGGGCTGTCAATGAGCTCAAACCGCTTTCTCGGTGCATCTGTAATTAGTTGTCGCATTGAAGAAATATCGGCTTCGGGCCTGTCGTTAGAATGCCGATCACTCGCTCATCGTGGCCGACGTTGAAATCGCCTGCGGTTTCAATGGGAAATTTCCCGCCGATGCGCAACCGATTTCCGATTCACCCATTCGCATATTGGGCTGTCGCTCACTCTGCCGTTTTTGCCCTTTACCGATGGAGTCCCAAGATGAAGAAACTTGTGCTGCTTGGCGCCCTGGCACTGTCCGTGCTGTCGCTGAATGCCGTCGCTGACGAAAAACCTGTGAAGATCGGCATCGAAGCGGCTTACCCTCCATTCGCTTCGAAAGCTCCGGACGGCAGCATCGTCGGTTTCGACTACGACATCGGCAACGCGCTGTGCGAAGAAATGAAGGTCAAGTGCGTGTGGGTCGAACAAGAGTTCGACGGCCTGATCCCGGCACTGAAAGTGCGCAAGATCGACGCCATCCTGTCGTCGATGTCGATCACCGAAGATCGCAAGAAGTCGGTCGACTTCACCAACAAGTACTACAACACCCCGGCGCGTCTGGTCATGAAGGCTGGCACTCAGGTCAGCGAAAACCTGGCTGAGCTGAAGGGCAAGAACATTGGCGTACAGCGTGGCTCGATCCACGAGCGTTTCGCCCGCGAAGTTCTCGCTCCACTGGGCGCCGAGATCAAGCCGTACGGCTCGCAGAACGAAATCTACCTCGACGTGGCTGCCGGTCGCCTGGACGGTACCGTGGCTGACGCTACCCTGCTCGACGACGGTTTCCTGAAAACCGACGCCGGCAAAGGCTTCGCATTCGTTGGCCCGGCCTTCACCGACGTCAAATACTTCGGCGACGGCGTAGGTATCGCGGTGCGCAAGGGCGACGCCCTGAAAGACAAGATCAACACGGCCATCGCGGCCATCCGCGAAAACGGCAAATACAAAGCAATCCAGGACAAGTACTTCGCCTTCGATATCTACGGCAAGTAAGACGTCTCTGCGACAAGTCCGAAATGGCGCAAGCAACAGAATCTCTGCGGTTTGCGCCATTTTTTCATCCCAACTTTCGAGGACCTGAATCATGTTGAAAGGCTACGGGGCTGTCATCCTCGATGGCGCATGGCTGACGCTTCAGCTCGCCTTGTCGTCCATGGCTCTGGCCATCGTTCTCGGGCTGATCGGTGTCGCGTTGCGCCTGTCGCCAGTGCGCTGGCTGGCGTGGCTGGGCGACCTGTATTCGACGGTGATCCGCGGCATTCCCGATCTGGTGCTGATCCTGCTGATCTTCTACGGCGGTCAGGACCTGCTCAACCGCGTTGCGCCAATGCTTGGCTATGACGACTACATCGATCTGAATCCTTTGGCCGCCGGTATCGGTACCCTCGGTTTCATCTTCGGTGCGTACCTTTCGGAGACGTTCCGGGGTGCGTTCATGGCGATCCCCAAGGGCCAGGCCGAAGCAGGCATGGCGTACGGCATGAGCAGTTTTCAGGTGTTCTTCCGGGTGATGGTGCCGCAGATGATTCGCCTGGCAATTCCCGGCTTCACCAACAACTGGCTGGTACTGACCAAGGCCACCGCGCTGATTTCCGTGGTCGGTCTGCAAGACATGATGTTCAAGGCCAAGCAGGCGGCGGATGCCACGCGTGAGCCTTTCACCTTCTTCCTCGCGGTGGCGGCGATGTACCTGGTAATCACCAGTGTCTCGTTGCTGGCATTGCGTCACCTTGAGAAGCGCTACTCGGTAGGCGTAAGGGCGGCTGATCTATGATCTTCGACTACAACGTCATCTGGGAGGCACTGCCGCTGTACTTCGGCGGCCTGCTGACCACCCTCAAACTGCTCGCGCTGTCGCTGTTCTTCGGCTTGCTCGCGGCGTTGCCCCTGGGGCTGATGCGCGTCTCGAAAAACCCGCTCGTCAACGGCGCCGCGTGGCTGTACACCTACGTGATTCGTGGCACGCCGATGCTGGTGCAGCTGTTCCTGATCTACTACGGTCTGGCCCAGTTCGAAGCGGTGCGCGAAAGCTTCTTGTGGCCGTGGCTGTCGAGCGCGACGTTCTGTGCGTGTCTGGCTTTTGCGATCAACACCAGCGCCTACACCGCGGAAATCATCGCCGGCAGCCTCAAGGCTACGCCGAACGGTGAGATCGAAGCGGCCAAGGCCATGGGCATGTCGCGCTTCAAACTGTACAAGCGCATTCTGCTGCCGTCGGCCCTGCGCCGCGCGCTGCCGCAGTACAGCAACGAAGTGATCATGATGCTGCAGACCACCAGTCTGGCGTCGATCGTGACGCTGATCGACATTACTGGCGCGGCACGAACCGTCAACGCGCAGTTCTACCTGCCGTTCGAGGCGTACATCACCGCTGGCGTGTTCTACCTGTGCCTGACCTTCATTCTGGTCAAGCTGTTCAAACTGGCCGAGCGTCGCTGGTTGAGCTACCTCGCGCCACGGAAGCACTGATATGCAACGCATCGACCACGTATTGCCGTGGAGCCACCTGGGCAGCGAGCGCAAAGTCTCGGTTTTCCGTTTCGGTAGCGGCGAGCGCAAGGCCTACATTCAGGCCAGCCTGCACGCCGACGAACTGCCGGGCATGCGCACCGCCTGGGAGCTGAAAAAGCGCCTCGGCGAGCTCGAAGCGCAGGGCTTGCTCAACGGTGTGATCGAGCTGGTGCCGGTGGCCAATCCTCTGGGTCTCGGGCAATTGCTGCAAGGCAATTTCCAGGGCCGTTTCGAGGCGGGCAGCGGCAAGAATTTCAACCGTGACTTCGTCGAGCTCAGCGCGCCGGTAGCGGCGGCACTGGGCGACAGGCTCGGCGATGATCCGCATGCCAACGTGCGCCTCATCCGTCAGGCCATGGCCGACCACCTGGCCGGTTTGCCCGAAGCGAGCAGCCAGTTGCAAGGCATGCAGCGTGTGCTGCTCAGCCACGCCTGCACCGCCGACGTGGTTCTGGACCTGCACTGCGATGCCGAAGCCGCGCTGCACATGTATGCGCTGCCGCAGCACTGGCCGCAGTGGCGTTCATTGTCGGCGCACCTGAACGTCAAGGTCGGTTTGCTCGCGGAAGATTCCGGCGGCAGCTCCTTCGACGAAGCCTGCTCGTTGCCGTGGCTGCGCCTGTCGCGGCAGTTCCCCGACGCGCAGATTCCTTTGGCATGCCTGGCGACGACCATCGAGCTGGGCGGGCAGGCCGACACCGGCCGCGTCGAAGCCGAGGCTTACGCCGAAGGCATTCTCGCGTTTCTCGCCGAGCAGGGCCTGATCACTGGCGAGTGCCCGAACCCGGCCTTCGAACCGTGCGAAGGCATGCCGTTCGAAGGCACTGAATTGCTGTTTGCGCCGCACCCCGGTGTGGTGAGTTTTTCCCGCAAGCCCGGCGAATGGGTCGAGGCGGGCGACGAGATTTTTCAAGTGATCGACCCTGTGTCCGATCGGGTCAGCACGGTATGTGCTGGTACGTCCGGGGTGCTGTTCGCCATTGAACGGCTGCGCTATGCCCAACCCGGTTTCTGGCTGGCCAAGGTGGCGGGGCGCGAAGCGCTGCGTCACGGGCGCTTGCTCAACGACTGACTGACTGTTTTTGTGAGAACCGACCGCATGTACAAACTTGAAGTCCAAGACCTGCATAAACGCTATGGCAGTCACGAAGTGCTCAAGGGCGTGTCCCTGAAAGCCGCCGCCGGCGATGTGATCAGCATCATCGGCTCCAGTGGCTCCGGCAAAAGTACTTTCCTGCGTTGCATCAACCTGCTCGAGCAGCCGCACGCCGGCAAGATTCTGCTCAACAACGAAGAGCTGAAACTGGTGGCGAACAAGGACGGCGCGCTGAAAGCGGCTGACCCCAAGCAGCTGCAGCGCATGCGTTCGCGCCTGTCGATGGTGTTCCAGCATTTCAACCTGTGGTCGCACATGACCGCGCTGGAAAACATCATGGAAGCGCCGGTGCACGTGCTCGGCGTATCCAAGGCCGAAGCCCGCGAGAAAGCCGAGCACTACCTGAACAAGGTTGGCGTGGCCCATCGTAAGGATGCATTCCCTGGGCATATGTCCGGCGGCGAGCAGCAGCGTGTTGCGATTGCCCGTGCGCTGGCGATGGAGCCGGAAGTGATGCTGTTCGACGAACCGACCTCGGCCCTCGACCCGGAGCTGGTCGGCGACGTGCTGAAAGTCATGCAGGCGCTGGCGCAGGAAGGTCGCACCATGGTTGTGGTGACTCACGAAATGGGCTTCGCCCGTGAAGTGTCGAACCAGTTGGTGTTCCTGCACAAAGGCGTCGTCGAAGAAAGCGGCAACCCGCGCGAAGTGCTGGTCAACCCGCAGTCGGAGCGCTTGCAGCAGTTCCTGTCGGGCAGCCTGAAATAAATCAGGGCTGCCGTTGTGCACCAGATTAGGTCATGCTTCGCGATCTTCTGGCTGGCTCAGATCCCTTGTGGGAGCGAGCCTGCTCGCGAAAGCGGTGGTACAGATAGCAATCATGTTGACTGATACACCGACTTCGCGAGCAGGCTCGCTCCCACATTTGATCTTCGTTGGTTTCAGGATTTGTGTTCATTTCCGGGCTAGCATTGGCCCATGCCTTCATCACCGTTGTTCGTTTCGGATTGCCCGCCCATGACTGCCCATCGAATTGGTTTCCTGATTTGGCCCAGCACTAAAGCGTTGACGCTGGCGCTGGCGGAGGAGGCCTTACGTGTTGCGCAGCGGGTGCACCCGGACGTGGTTTACGAACTGTCGTTCTTGCAGGCCGAACCACAGGCCGAAGGCGCCTGGCAATTGCCCGGCGAGCCTTGGGCCGGCAAGCTGGAGAACTTCCAGAAACTCTTTCTGCTCGCTGATGAACCACCAACCACCCTCGCGCCGGCACTGAGCAGCGCACTCAAGCAAGTGGTGCGCGCCGGTTGCGTGATCGGTGGTCTGTCGGCCGGTGTCTATCCGTTGGCCCAGCTCGGTCTGCTCGACGGCTATCGCGCCGCCGTGCACTGGCGCTGGCAGGACGATTTCGCTGAGCGCTTCCCGAAAGTCATCGCCACCAGCCATCTGTTCGACTGGGATCGCGATCGTCTGACCGCTTGCGGCGGCATGTCGGTGCTCGACCTGCTGCTGGCGGTGCTCGCCCGCGATCACGGCGCGGAGCTGGCCGGTGCGGTTTCCGAAGAACTGGTCGTTGAGCGCATCCGCGAGGGTGGTGAGCGTCAGCGCATTCCGTTGCAGAATCGTCTCGGCTCCAGCCATCCGAAGCTGACCCAAGCGGTGTTGCTGATGGAAGCCAACATCGAAGAGCCGCTGACCACCGACGAAATCGCCCAGCACGTGTGCGTATCCCGTCGGCAGCTGGAGCGGATCTTCAAGCAATACCTCAACCGCGTGCCGAGCCAGTACTACCTGGAATTGCGCCTGAACAAGGCGCGGCAGATGTTGATGCAGACCAGCAAGTCGATCATCCAGATCGGCCTGTCCTGTGGCTTCTCCTCGGGGCCGCATTTCTCCAGCGCCTATCGCAACTTCTTCGGTGCCACGCCGCGGGAAGATCGCAACCAGCGGCGCAGCAGCAGCCCGTTCGAATTGTCGTCAGTGCCGCCAGAGCGCGGCTGATCGCGGCTTAACTGTCGCGGTTGAACTCCACGCCGACGGAGATCTCCGACCCGTCACTGTCATCGGGCGATGGATTCAGGTTGACCTGACCGGCCTGCTCTTCAAGCAGGCGCATTTGCCGTGCGCGGTTGTAAGCCTCAAGGCGTTGCAGACTCTGCGGATTCAGTGGATTGCCGCTGAAGTTGTAGTGCGTCGCCACGTCGCCGGGAGTCGATGGAAACTGACTCGGCAACTCGCTGATGACGTTATCCGCCAGGTTCACTGACTTCAGTCCTGGCACATCGAACAGTCCTTTGGGCGTTGCGCGCAGGCCGATATTGTTCAGACGCAATATCTGCAGATTGGCCAGTTTGCTCAGCGCAGGAACGTTGCCTAGCGGATTGTCGCCCAAGTCCAGAGAGACGAGGTTTTGCATTCCGGCGATGGCATCTGCAGTTTGCTGGGGCAGCGTCAGGCGGCAGTCGGGCAAACTCAGGGTCGTCAGTGCATCCAGTTCAATAATTGCCGGCGGGACTTCCCTCAGCGGGTAATTGCGGATGTCGACCACGCTCAGCTTCGGAAAAAGCTCCACCAGGCGATTGACGCCGGGAGGCGACGCGGCGGTGCTGGTCAGTTCCAGCTGTTCGATGTAGTCGAAGCGTCCGGCCAATGGCGGCAACTCTCCCGAGAAGGCCAGATCGCAGACGAACGCGTTGTCCTTTGGCGATTTCGGATAGCGGCGCAGGCGCGCCTCCAGATTTTCCTTGAAGCGTTTTCGGCTGGCTGATTCCCGCCGCGCCGCTTCGCCGGTCAGCGGCGTGCGCAAAACCGGATGGTGCGCAGTCTCGTTGCACCAGGTATCGAGTCGCGTGAGCAGGCGCGTCATCTCCGTCTGTCGGCGCGCCAGTTCGACACGTCCGTCCGCCAGTGTGCCCGGCAGACGGTACAACAAGTCGTTGGCGTCCAGGCCGGTCAACGAGGGGTACAGCGATTGCATCAGGTTGAGGTCGGCCGGTTCGGCCCAGACGCCAAAGTTGTCTGCGGTCATTTGAAAAGTTGCCTTGATGCGTTCTCTGGACGCCGCTGACAGCGGATTGGCGCCTACGTCAATGCCATGCCCGGCGTAAGGAACGAGGTCGCCGGGCAGCTCGGCAATGTTGTTGTCGTTCAATAACGCGGCGTTCAACTGTGGCAGTCGCTCAAGCCCTGCGGGCACAGAGTCGATTCCGGTCCGGATCAGGTCGAGAAATCTCAGATCCGTCAGCGCTGATACGTCCGGGGTGGCCTCCAGAGTGTTGCCGAACAGGTCCAGCGCCTTCAAACGGCCCAGCGTGGACAAGATCGCTTGCCCCGCCGCATCGAGCGTGATCCGGCATTTGCTCAGCATCAGGGTTTCCAGCGACGGTGTGCTCTGCAGAACCTGCGGGATCCGGCCAAGGTTGAAGTCTTTGAGTTCCAGCCCGCTTAATCCGTTGAAGCTGCGTAGAAAGCCGTCAGGCACGCTCAGCCCCGGATTACCATCAATTTGCAAATGCGTAATGTGGCCGAAATCAGCGTTCAACGGCGGTAATTCGCCGGCAAACTTAGCGCTCGTTTCAAACCTGTCCAGGCGTAACGCCAAATTTCCGGTTCGTCGGCCACGCCACAGTCGTTCCAGTCGCTTCGCGAATTCTTGTCTGGCGTCCAATTGCGCCACTCTTTGCTCGGCCGTCCAGAATTGTCCTGTGGACGGATCATTGGCTGGGATTTGGTCACGCCATGTATTGAGGTCGGCGATCATTCGGGCGAGTTCCGCTTCCCAGCGAAGCAACTGCGCCGTGCCGGCCTGCAAGGTGCCGGGCAGACGGTAGATCATGTCGCTGGCCGCCAAGTCGTTCAGTCCCGGAAAAAGCTTTCGCGCCAGGGCGATGTCCGCCGGCGCGGGGCTCACCCCAAAGTCGTGTGCGTGGCTGGCATGGTAGCGCTTGATTCGCTCACGGGTAGCGAGGGACAGCGGGTTGTCGTTCAGATACAAGCCATCGAGGCGTTGTGGATTCGCTGCGAATAGAGTCTCCGGCAACTCTGTGATGAGGTTGTTATTGAGGTACGCGTACTGCAGAACCGGGTGATCGACAATGCCTTCGGGCAGGACGGTCAGGCCGGCATTCATCAGAAAGACATCCACCAGCGCCGGCATGGTGCGCAAATCGGGCGCCATGGCCAGCGGGTTATTACTCAGATCCAAAAGCTTCAGCGTGGGCAAGGAATTGAGTACTTCCTGTCCGACAGGTGTGAGCTTCACGGCGCAATGACGCAGGCGCAGTTCCTTGAGCGTGCGCAGGTCCGCCACAAATGCTGGTATATCGTTCAGGGCAACGGCTTTGAGCTCCAGAGCCTGCAGGTTCGGGAAGCGTTCGACGAACGTGCCGATGTTACTGATTGCAGCGTTTGCGTTTAGCTTCAGACTTGCAACGTGGCTGAAATCCGCCGACAGCCGTGGCATGTCGCCAAAAAACTTCAGGTCGGCGGCAAAAAACTTGCTTCGCGCTGTAGTCTCGCTCGACCGCTGTCGCCAAAATGCTTCCAGTGCTTCTTTGAACGCAGTTCGCGCCGCCGTTTGCGTCTGTAATTCATCGGCCGACAGCACCTGCCCGGTAACCGGGTGAGCGGCGGTGATTTGCTCTGTCCATTGCGCGAGATCGAGCTGCATCTGCTCCAGCTCTGCGCGCCATTGATCCAGCTGCATGCGACTGTCCGCCAGGTCGCCTGGCAGGTCGTAAATCATATCGCTGGCCTGTTGCTGATCGAGCCCGGTAAACAGTTGTCGGGCAAGGGCAATGTCCTGATCATCGGCGCGCACATCAAAATCGTTCTTATGGAGGCGGTAATAGGCTTTGATCTTGTCGCGTGTCGTGGCCGAGAACGGGTTGTCGGAAAGATAAATGCCGTCGCTGCGAGCCCCCGGGATCTCGAACAGGGCGTCGGGGAGGTCGGTGATGCGGTTGCCGGTCAGCACCGCAATGGGCAGCTTCGGATGAGTGGCCAGTCCATCGGGGAGTACAGTGAGACCGCTGTTGGACAGGTCGATATACCTCAGTTCAGGCAGCAGATTCAGATCGGGAAATGTCCCCAGCGGGTTGTCGCTCAGGTCCAGCCTGCGCAGGCCGTTCATGGACATCAGGGCTGCCTCGTTTTCGGGGGTCAGAACCACGCCGCAGTTTTTCAGCTCCAGTTCGGTCAGACCGGGCAGGCTGATTCCGGCCAGCGTCGGTGTATCCAGTGCGAAGCTGTCCAGACGCAGGGTAGTCAGGTTGGGGAAGCGTTCCACGAAAGGAGCGATGGCGGAGAGGTTGCTGTTGCCGCTCAGGTTCAATCGCGACACATGGTCGAAATTGGCGCTGAGGACGGGCATGGCGCCGCTGAACTCGGCACGCGCCCTCAGCTCGTCAGCGCGGCCGAACCCGGTCCGGGTGCGCCAGAACAACTGAATTTGCCGGGCAAAGGAGCGCCTTGCATTGGTCTCGCGGGTCTGTGCTTCAGGGCTCAACGGCTCGTCCGATCCAGGCGGAGCCACGGAAGCCTGTTCGACCCACTGCTCCAGTTCAAGATTGAGTTGGCTCAGCTCTGCCTCCCAGCGTGACAACTGCGCCCGTCCCTCGGCCCAGTTCCCGGGCAACCGGTACAACACCTCAGTAGCCTGCTCGGCGTCAATATTGGGAAACAGGTTCAAGGTGCGTTGCAGGTCTTGCGTCTCGGGGCGGACACCAAAGTATTTGCCGGTGTGGTTGTAATAGTTTTTCACCCGTTCCCGTGAGGCCGTCGACAATGGATTGTCGGCAAAGGTGTAGCCATCGCTGAGGGAGCTGGCGAGGTTGAAGAACCGCTCGGGAATGCCCGTGATCCGGTTGCCGTCGAACTGCGCGGAGATTAGCCGCGGGTGATCGAGTATGTCATCCGGCACGGCGTAAAGTCCGGTATTGGACAAGTTGACGTAACGCAGCGAAGGCATCGTGTGCAGGTCGGGAGGCAGGCCCAGCGAGTTGCCTTGCAGGTCCAGCAGGGTGAGTTGTGGTAACGATGCGAGCACCGATTGCGTGGTCGTGGTCAGGCTGATCCGGCAATCACGCATGCGCAATTCGCGAAGCGCCGGCATCGAGGTGAGCGACTGAGGCAGGCTCGGCAGGTTGAGATTGTACGCATCCAGTCTCTGCAACCGCTGGAACGACTGCAAAAAGCTGTCGAAAGCACCGGTCATGGTGTTGCCATTGATCGCCAGCCAGGTGATATGGCTGAAATCGGCCGACATCACCGGCAAGTCACCCATGATGCGGAGAGTCAGCAACATGGCGTGGCCCGAGGCGGCGCCCTGCGCATCGATCCCGACGACATTCTCTCGTCGCCAGCCCAGCAGCAGTTGTTCCCTGAATAAACGTCGGTTGCGAATTTCGGCTTGTCGCTCGATTGACGTGAGCGCGCTGCCTGTCAGAGGGTGCCGGGCGGGCGGGTTGTTGGCCCAGACCTGAAGCTCGTTCTGCAATTGCAGGTAGTCGGTTTGCAAACGGACCATTTCCGCGCGCCAGCCCAGAGGACTGGCGCGCATGCGTTGTGCGAAGCGGCTTGATTCAGCGGCCGACATCCTTGGATAGAGTGTTCTTATGTTGCGCTCAAGGGCGCCAATGGTCTCGCCTTTCACGACGATTGGAGGGGGAAGCCGCGGGTAACCCTCTACCCCCAGGATCCGTAATGTGTCGATCATCGGTGGCTTGATCGGATTTTCCGACAGCACCTGCCGCAACTCGCTGCGTTCCAGCGTGCGTTCGCGAATCGCGGTTTTCAGCGTCTGGCCCTCACCGATTTGCAGGGCGAGGCTCTGGCGTTCACTGTCCGGCAGCGCATAGAGCAGGCTGGAGTAGAAGTCACTGAGCGAATGCAGTGCCTGGCCGCGATCGTCGTAAGGTTGATATTGACCATCATCGTTGCGCACGAGGACTTTCTGCTCGGGAGCCTCTTCGCTTCCGATGCTATCGAGGACCGGGCCGTCGTAGCGGCCGTCGCGGATTTCGATGCGCACGTCGCCGCTCCAGCCTGGCAGCAGTTTGAGGCTGTGCAGGGCGAGGGAATCGGAATCGGCATTGCTCACCGAGCCGAGCTGCAGTCCTTCGTAGGCGCGGGTGACGCGCACTTCCTGGCGCGCCAGTTGCAGCAGCTCCTGCTGGCGCGGCGGAACCTGACCCTGATCCAGCTGCAACATTTCGTCGCCGGTAGCGGTATCGAGCAGTTCGCGGGTGACGCTGGCCGGCAGCTCGGGTGCCTGGGCCTTGAGCGGTTGGGCCAATGGATCGTCGATACGCTGCAGCGCCTGATAGCGCGACTCGAACAGCGCGCTTTTGTGGGTTTTCGCAAGGCCGGCCAATTGCTTGCGCAGGGTCTGGCTGCGGACATCCAGTGGTGGGGTCAGCGCAAAGGGTTCGTCAAGCAGCGCCTTGATTTGTTCTTCGTCGAGGGCGGAGAGCAAGGATTTGAGCAGGTCGCCACCGATCAGCCGATCCTGCCTCAACTCGGTCAGGGGCAGGCTTTCGTCTGCGGAGGATTGCCAGAGCAGTTCGCCGTTGCGATCAACCAGACGCAGCCGCCTGTTGCTCGGCCAACGGCCATGGTCGGTCAGCAGTTGCAACTGGGTGACCGGATCGGCACGCAAGAAATCTTCAGACGTTTCGCTGTCCATCTGATCGACGAAGCGTTGCAGCTGCTGGTCGATCTTGAAGCGCTGAATGCTGTCGGCCAGCAGCGGCGGGAGCTTTTCCTGATTGACGTGCATCTTGCGCAGGGCGTCTTCGCTGGTGCCGCTGACCTGCAGAATGGTTTCCCGCTCGGCCGGCGAAAAGCTCTCCACCGACGGGCCGATGCGGCGCAGTGCGGTTTCGCCATCCCATTCGAGCGGTTGTTCGAGCTCTGTGTGCCAGGCGCCCTCACCGTTGTGGCGGAGTGCAGGCTGGTAGGCGTCGGGCCGGGTGGGGTGTTCGATGCGGTACTGCCCGGGCTCCTCGGCGGGCTTCAGGGAAAAATGCGCATCGTCGAGCGGCAGCAGTTGCTTGTCCTGGTGGGCGTGCAGACCGAGTGCATCGGGTTGCGAGTCGGCGGGCGGACGCAGTGGGTGCTTGTAGCGTTCAAGATCGGGCTGCCAGTAGCGGGTTTCGCCTTTGGCCAGTTTCACCGGTTTGAATCGGTCGATGAACGCCAACACGTCTGCAGGCAGCACCTTGCGAAACTCGGCTGCGCCAATCGCACCGCCCACCGCGAACAGGCCCAGCTGAATCATCGATTCGACGGTATCCATCAGGTGCCCGATGGCTTCGGTGTTGCGACCCTGTGCCCATTCGACGATGCCTTCGAAGGTTTCGTCGAGCATCTGGTAAGCCATATACGCCATCATCGCTTCGCCCAGTACCGGCACGAATGGCGCGACAATCAGGGCTGCGGTCTGGGCGATGCTGGAAAGGATATTGACCACCGAATCCCAAAAGGCCCAGCGCACGCGGTGATCGACCCAGGCCGTCGGGACAGCGATGACTCGGGCATCGTTGAAAACCTTGTTCAGTTTGGCCTGGTGCAAGTGTTGCAAAAGGCCATCGTAAAACGGCACGAGCGCGCTCTGCAGATCGGGCCGTTCCACAGGCGCTTCCCGCCAGGCGGGCAGGGCGCTGCCGAGCTCGTGCGGATGCCATTTGATTTCGCTCAGGCGACTGTTGAGTGTGCTGAAGAAGTAGCCGCGCTGTTCGTGATTGACGAAGCGGCTGAAGAACTGTTGGTACTCTTTTGAGCGCAACTGGCGCGTCAGCTCGACGAGCATTTCAGCCGGGGACGCATATTCCTTGAACGGATGCTCGGGATCATTCGGTACATAGGCCACGACGCGTGCGGCATTGCGCGTCTGGTACAGATCCGGAGCGAACACGACGATGCCGGTGAGTGGTGCGCAGAGCATCGTCACGTCATGACACAGCACCGGTGCATCGTTGATGTAGAGCCCTGTCATGCCGTCGAGCATGGCGTCGACCAGGCGGAAATGATTTTCCGACACGTCACGGTGCATCCGCGCCCACTGCAGCGCGGCTTTCATCGCGGCCTTCTCGCTGGCGTCCAGTTTGGCGCGCAGGCTCGAGGCGAGCGCAGGGTCGGAGTAACCGAGATTTTTTTCCAGGCTGGCCTTGTACTGCGCACCGATATCCAGTCGGCGGCACAGTTGGGTAAACGCCGGGATGCTCAGTCTGGCCTTGATGTCCGGCAGTGGCTCGAACTGCCCGCTGGCCGATGGTGCGGTGGTGTAGGTCGATGCGGCTTCGAAGGCGTGTCCGTGGGTTTCACGCTCCTCGAAATTGTGCAGCGCGGCGTCCAGCAGCGATACCGTCCAGACGCGGGCGCCCGTGCTGATCGCAAACCACGGCGTCGTCACCGGAATATACAAGCGCACATAGGTGTTTCTGACATCCACGTCGAGGTTGAAGCAGTTTTTCAGTTCCGCTTTGAGCAGAGGCTCGGCGAAAGCGGCGGCGTCCTGCAGATGTTCCAGGCTTTTGTCTACCTCGCTCTGCGCGGTGATAGTGGTCGCAGTGAGTTTCTTCATCACGGCGTGTTGCTCGGCGGGAGCGGACTTGAGCGCCTCAGGCACTAGAGCCGGGCTGTTTTTCAGTGCCTCGCGGCGGGAGGCCGAGGTGTTGCCGAGCCATTGGGGAATCGCGTTTTTCAGCGGTTGATAGTGCTCGTCCGGATGTTGTGGTTCGGGCGTCTTGCTAGAGGTTGTCGGTGAGTGGCCATCAGACAGGTGCATGAGCATTCCTTGGCGTTGAGAAGAACCCTCAGCAAATCAGCAACAAGCGCCCACCGTGCGGTACATATTTATGTCTCTGCGGCGAGGCTGACTTGGTATTCTGCGCGGCCTGCCGCAAATCGGCCGCGCCCGGTAAACTGCGCCTTTGCGACGCTATATGTCGCATTGCCGTAAACCCGGGAAAATCCGGGGTTTGCGCTATAAGAAGTTGTCGCTTGGCGACAAGGCCGGGCACCAAACTGTCCTTACAATCCCCCCATCGCTCGCCAGTTCCAGGCGAGTGTTCCTCTTCAGGAGACTCCGATGTCCGTTGAGCACGCTGCGGTACAACGCGCCGATTTCGACCAGGTAATGGTTCCCAACTACGCGCCTGCCGCTTTCATTCCGGTGCGTGGCGCCGGTTCCCGGGTCTGGGATCAGGCCGGCCGCGAGCTGATCGACTTCGCCGGCGGGATTGCCGTCAACGTCCTGGGCCACGCGCATCCGGCGCTGGTCGGTGCGTTGACCGAACAGGCGAACAAGCTGTGGCACGTGTCCAACGTGTTCACCAACGAACCGGCGCTGCGCCTGGCGCACAAGCTGATCGACGCCACGTTTGCCGAGCGCGTGTTCTTCTGCAACTCCGGCGCCGAAGCCAACGAGGCCGCATTCAAGCTGGCCCGTCGCGTCGCATTCGACCGTTTCGGCACTGAGAAATACGAAATCATCGCCGCACTGAACAGCTTCCACGGCCGTACCCTGTTCACCGTCAACGTCGGTGGCCAGTCGAAGTATTCCGACGGTTTCGGCCCGAAGATCACCGGCATTACCCACGTTCCGTACAACGATCTGGCCGCGCTGAAAGCCGCGGTGTCCGAGAAGACCTGCGCGGTCGTGCTCGAGCCGATCCAGGGTGAGGGCGGCGTGCTGCCGGCCGAGTTGGCCTACCTGCAAGGTGCCCGCGAGCTGTGCGACGCCAACAACGCATTGCTGGTGTTCGACGAAGTGCAGACCGGCATGGGCCGCAGCGGCAAGCTGTTCGCCTACCAGCATTACGGCGTGACCCCGGACATCCTCACCAGCGCCAAGAGCCTGGGCGGCGGTTTCCCGATCGCGGCGATGATGACCACCGAAGCGCTGGCCAAACATCTGGTCGTCGGCACCCACGGCACCACTTACGGCGGCAACCCGCTGGCCTGCGCCGTCGCCGAAGCGGTGATCGACGTGGTCAACACCCCTGAAGTGCTGAACGGTGTGAACGCCAAGCACGACAAGTTCAAGACCCGCCTGCAACAGATCGGCGAGCAGTACGGCCTGTTCACCCAGGTGCGTGGTCTCGGTCTGCTGATCGGTTGCGTGCTGAGCGAAGCCTGGAAAGGCAAGGCCAAGGACATCTTCAACGCCGCCGAGCAGGAAGGCCTGATGATTCTCCAGGCCGGCCCGGACGTGATCCGTTTCGCCCCGAGCCTGGTGGTGGAAGACGCCGATATCGATGCCGGTCTGGACCGCTTCGAACGCGCCGCAGCGAAGTTGACGCAAGCCTGATGGACCTTTCGGCGCCTGGGGGTTTTCGGGCGCCGAACCCAATTTTTGATACCGGACAGATTCGACTGTAGGAGTGAGCCCTGTGGTGAGGGGATTTATCCCCGTTGGGGCGCGAAGCACCCCCAGAAAAGGGGCCGCTACGCAGCCCAACGGGGATAAATCCCCTCGCCACACAGGCTCACTCCTACAAGGTCCGGTGTTTTTTTCTGTGAATATTGAGAGAAAGGAGTGACACCATGCTGGTGATGCGCCCCGCGCAAATGGCTGATCTGGGCGAGGTACAGCGTCTGGCTGCGGACAGCCCGATTGGTGTCACTTCCTTGCCGGATGACGTGGAACGTCTGAGCGACAAGATCGCCGCGAGCGAAGCGTCGTTTGCCGCCGAAGTGAGCTTCAACGGTGAAGAGAGTTACTTCTTCGTCCTTGAAGACTCGAGCACCGGCAAGCTGGTCGGCTGCTCGGCCATCGTCGCGTCCGCCGGTTACTCGGAGCCGTTCTACAGCTTCCGCAACGAGACCTTCGTCCACGCCTCGCGCGAACTGAAGATCCACAACAAGATCCACGTGCTCTCACAGTGCCACGACCTGACCGGCAACAGCTTGCTGACCAGTTTCTACGTGCAGCGCGAACTGGTCGGATCGCCCTGGGCCGAGCTCAATTCCCGCGGTCGTCTATTGTTCGTCGCCAGCCACCCGGAGCGTTTTGCCGATTCGGTGGTGACCGAGATCGTCGGTTACAGCGACGAGAATGGCGACTCGCCGTTCTGGGATGCGATCGGGCGTAACTTCTTCGACCTCAACTACGCCGAGGCCGAGCGTCTGTGCGGGCTGAAAAGCCGCACCTTCCTCGCCGAGCTGATGCCGCATTACCCGATCTACGTGCCGTTGCTGCCGGACTCCGCCCAAGAGGCGATGGGCCAGGTGCATCCACGGGCGCAGATCACCTTCGACATCCTGATGCGCGAAGGCTTCGAGACTGATCACTACATCGACATCTTCGACGGTGGCCCGACCTTGCATGCACGGGTTTCCGGGATCCGTTCGATCGCCCAGAGCCGCGTGGTGCCGGTGAAGATCGGCGAGCCGGTCAAAGGCGCCGGACGCCAGTACCTGGTAGCCAACGCGCAGTTGCAGGATTACCGCGCGGTGTTGCTCGAGCTGGACTACGCGCCGGGCAAACCGGTGACGCTGGATATGGAAGCAGCCGAAGCCCTGGGCGTCGGTGAAGGTGCCAGCGTGCGCCTGGTGGCGGTTTAACGCCTTAGCGAGTTTCACGGGTGGCGCGAGCGGCCCGTTTGAGGAGATAGCATGATTGTTCGTCCCGTACGCAGCAGCGATTTATCCGCGCTGATCGACCTGGCCCGCAGCACCGGCACCGGCCTGACTACCTTGCCGGCCAACGAAGAGCGCCTGACCCACCGGGTCGGCTGGGCCGAGAAGACCTTTCGCGGCGAAGCCGGGCGCGGTGATGCCGACTATCTGTTCGTGCTCGAAGACGATGACGGCCGTGTGGTGGGCATTTCCGCCATCGCCGGTGCGGTCGGCCTGCGTGAGCCCTGGTACAACTTCCGCGTCGGTCTGACCGTCAGCGCTTCGCAAGAGCTGAATATCTATCGCGAAATTCCGACGCTGTTTCTGGCCAACGACCTGACCGGCAATTCCGAGTTGTGCTCGCTGTTCCTGCACGCCGATTACCGCAACGGCCTCAACGGCCGGATGCTGTCCAAGGCGCGCATGCTGTTCATCGCTGAGTTCCCGGAGCTGTTCGGTAACAAGATCATCGCCGAAATGCGTGGCGTGTCCGATGACGCCGGGCGCTCGCCGTTCTGGGAAAGCCTCGGCCGCCATTTCTTCAAGATGGAATTCAGCCAGGCCGATTACCTGACCGGCGTCGGCAACAAGGCATTCATCGCCGAACTGATGCCGAAATTCCCGCTGTACACCTGCTTCCTCTCGCCGGACGCGCGCAACGTCATCGGCCAGGTGCACCCGGACACCGAACCGGCGTTGGCCATGCTCAAGAGCGAAGGCTTCAGCTATCAGGGTTACGTCGACATCTTCGACGCCGGCCCGGCCATCGAATGCGAAACCAGCAAGATCCGCGCGGTGCGTGACAGCGAAGCGCTGGTGCTGGCCGTCGGCACGCCGGGCGATGACGCCACGCCGTTCATCATCCACAACCGCAAACGCGAGGATTGCCGCATCACGGCTGCACCAGCGCGCCTGGCTGCGGGCACCCTGGTGGTCGATCCGCAGACCGCGAAACGTCTTCAACTCAGCGCCGGCGATCAGGTTCGCGCCGTGGCGTTGTCCGCTGCACGGGAGTCGAAATAATGAATTCGCTATACATCGCAGGTGAGTGGCTGGCCGGTCAGGGCGAAGCCTTTCAATCTTTGAACCCGGTGACCCAGCAAGTGCTGTGGGCGGGCGAGGGCGCCACTGCCGCGCAGGTCGAATCGGCGGTGCAGGCTGCTCGTCAGGCGTTTCCTCAGTGGGCACGTCGCACCCTCGAGGAGCGCATCAGCGTCCTCGAAGCTTTTGCTGCTGCGTTGAAAAACCACGCTGACGAACTGGCTCGCACCATCGGCGAAGAAACCGGCAAACCACTGTGGGAAGCCGCGACTGAGGTGACCAGCATGGTCAACAAGATCGCGATTTCGGTGCAGAGCTACCGTGAGCGGACCGGCGAGAAGAGCGGCCCATTGGGCGACGCCACCGCCGTATTGCGCCACAAGCCGCACGGCGTGGTCGCGGTGTTCGGCCCTTACAACTTCCCGGGTCACCTGCCTAACGGTCATATCGTCCCGGCGCTGCTGGCCGGTAACACGGTGCTGTTCAAGCCCAGTGAACTGACGCCGAAAGTCGCCGAGCTGACGGTCAAGTGCTGGATCGAAGCCGGTCTGCCGGCGGGCGTTTTGAACCTGCTGCAGGGCGCCCGCGAAACCGGTATTGCTCTGGCGGCGAACCCGGGTATCGACGGTCTGTTCTTCACCGGCTCCAGCCGCACCGGCAATCATCTGCATCAGCAGTTCGCCGGGCGTCCGGACAAGATTCTTGCCTTGGAAATGGGCGGCAACAACCCGCTGGTGGTCGATCAGGTCGCCGATCTGGACGCGGCGGTGTACACGATCATTCAGTCGGCGTTCATCTCTGCCGGCCAGCGCTGCACCTGTGCCCGCCGTCTGCTGGTGCCACAAGGTGCGTGGGGCGACAGCCTGCTCAAGCGTCTGGTGGAGGTCAGTTCGACCATTGAAGTCGGTGCGTTCGATCAGCAACCGGCACCGTTCATGGGCTCGGTGATTTCCCTTGGCGCGGCGAAGGCGCTGATGGATGCGCAGGAACGACTGCTGACCAACGGCGCGGTGGCGCTGCTGGAAATGACTCAGCCACAGGCGCAATCGGCCTTGCTGACTCCGGGCATTGTCGATGTGACGGCCGTGGCCGAGCGTCCGGACGAAGAACTGTTCGGGCCGTTGCTGCAAGTCATTCGCTACGTCGATTTCGAAGCCGCCATCGTCGAAGCCAACAACACCGCCTATGGTCTGGCCGCCGGCCTGCTGTCGGATTCCGAAGCGCGTTATCAGCAGTTCTGGCTGGAAAGCCGCGCTGGCATCGTCAACTGGAACAAGCAACTGACCGGCGCCGCGAGCAGCGCGCCGTTCGGCGGTGTCGGGGCGTCGGGCAACCATCGCGCCAGCGCCTACTACGCCGCGGATTACTGCGCGTACCCGGTGGCGTCGCTGGAAACCCCGAGCCTGGTGTTGCCTGCCGCCCTGACACCCGGCGTGAAAATGGCGTGATGCCTATTCGCGAGCAGGCTCGCTCCCACAGGTTCAGTGGTGTTCACACATTTTGTGTCCAACCTAAATCCTGTGGGAGCGAGCCTGCTCGCGAAGGCCGCGCCTCGGTCGCAAAGAATAGTTACTGAAGCCTATAACAACAGATTCTCGTGGAGCCTCGCTGATGAAATCCTATGAAGTCAATTTTGACGGTCTAGTGGGGCCGACCCATAACTACGGTGGTCTGTCCTACGGCAACGTCGCCTCGCAAAGCAACAGTCAGCAATCCTCGAATCCGAAGGAAGCGGCGCTGCAAGGTCTGGCCAAGATGAAAGCGCTGATGGACATGGGCTTTCAGCAAGGCGTGCTCGCTCCGCAAGAACGTCCCGACGTGGCCGCGCTGCGTCGTCTGGGCTTCAGCGGCACTGACGCACAAGTGATCGAGCGCGCCGCCAAAGAGGCGATGCCGCTGCTGGTTGCCAGTTGCTCGGCCTCAAGCATGTGGGTAGCCAATGCCGCGACGGTCAGCCCGAGCGCCGATACCGCTGACGGCCGCGTGCACTTCACCGCCGCCAACCTCAATTGCAAATACCACCGCAGCATCGAGCACCCGACCACCAGCCGCGTGCTCGGTGCGATGTTCGCCAATCAACAGCACTTCGCCCATCACGCCGCTTTGCCGGCAGTGGCGCAGTTCGGTGATGAAGGCGCGGCCAACCACACGCGTTTCTGCCGTGAGTACGGTGAAGCCGGCGTCGAGTTTTTCGTATTCGGCCGCAGCGCCTTCGACAATCGTTTCCCGGCACCGCAGAAATACCCGGCGCGCCAGACCCTCGAAGCCTCGCAAGCCGTCGCGCGTCTGCACGGTCTGCGTGACGAACGCGTGGTCTACGCCCAGCAAAACCCCAATGTCATCGATCAGGGTGTGTTCCACAACGACGTGATCGCCGTGGGCAATGGGGAGGTGCTGTTCTATCACGAGGACGCGTTCCTCGAGACCGACAAGATGCTCGCCGAACTGCAAGGCAAACTGGCCAAGGTCGGCGGCAACTTCCAGTCGGTGTGTGTGCCGCGTTCGGCGGTCAGCGTCGATGATGCGGTGCGTTCCTACCTGTTCAACAGCCAGTTGCTGTCGCGTGCCGATGGTTCGATGCTGCTGATCGTGCCGCAGGAATGCCAGGCCAACGAACGCGTCTGGGCTTATCTGCAAAGCCTGACCAGCTCGGGTGGCATGATCCGCGAAGTGAAGGTCTTCGATCTCAAGCAGAGCATGCAGAACGGCGGTGGCCCGGCGTGCCTGCGTCTGCGTGTGGCGCTGAATGAAACCGAACTGGCGGCGGTCAACCCAGGGGTTATCATGACGGCCCCGTTGTACGGTTCGTTGACCGCATGGGTTGAAAAGCACTACCGCGACCGCCTGAGCGAAACCGACCTGGCGGACCCGCAGTTGCTGCTTGAATGCCGGACGGCACTGGATGAACTGACGCAAATCCTTAAACTGGGCGCGGTTTATCCCTTCCAGATCAATTGATCGCCGGCGCGCTGCCTGAACGTGGCGCGCGGCGTGTCACCCCAAGAGAGTAAAAACATGAGCGATTCCCTGCAGCTGATCCTTGAAGACACCGACGGCACGCAATTGCAAACCTCGTGCACCCGCGTTGCGGTCATGTGGCAAGGCAAAGAGCTGTGGATCCAGCAGGACGGCCGTGGCCAGCTGCTGATCGGCGTCGACGTCGAGGAAGGTGACGAAGAGTACGCCAACCTGCTGCTGCGCCCATTGGCGACTAATCTGGTAAGTCTGCAACTGGAAATGGAACCGGCTGACCTCGGCGCTGACGAGGATCACGTACACGGCCCGGATTGCAACCACGACCATTAAGGAAATCGCTCTATGCTCGCCCTCGGCAAACTGCTTGAACTGACCCTCGCCGGCCGCGAACCGGCGGAGAAGACTCAACTGACTGTCGAAGGCGTGCGCATGCGCTGGTTGAGCGAAGGGGCGCTGGAAGTGCGGCCCCCGGAAGCGCGCGACAATGGCCTGGACCTGCTGCTGTCGGCAGGCATCCACGGTAATGAAACCGCACCGATCGAGTTGCTCGATCGGCTGCTGCACGACATCGCACGCGGCGATCTCAAGCCGCGCGCACGCATTCTGTTCCTGTTCGGCAATCCGGAAGCGATTCGCAAAGGTGAGCGTTTCGTCGAGCAGGACGTCAATCGGCTGTTCAACGGCCGCCACGAACAAAGCAGCGGCTCGGAAGCGTTGCGCGCCTGTGAGCTGGAACGGCTGGCGGCGAGTTTCTTCAGCAAGCCCGAGCGCCAGCGTCTGCACTACGACCTGCACACGGCGATTCGCGGTTCGAAGATCGAACAGTTCGCCTTGTACCCGTGGAAGGAAGGGCGCCAGCATTCCCGCCGCGAACTGGCACGCCTGCGCGCGGCCGGCATGGAAGCGGTGCTGTTACAGAACAAACCGTCGATCGTGTTCAGTTCGTATACCTACGACAAGCTCGACGCCGAGGCTTTTACCCTGGAACTGGGCAAGGCGCGACCGTTCGGGCAGAACGATGGCGTTAACGTTTCACTGCTGGAAACCCGCCTGAAGCAGATCATCGAAGGCACTGAGCCGGAGACAGAAGAAGGGCTGGACGGCTTGCAGTTGTTCAGCGTGGCGCGGGAAATCATCAAGCACAGCGATGCGTTCCGCCTGAATCTGCCTCAGGACATCGAGAACTTTTCCGAGCTGGAACCGGGTTATGTGCTGGCCGAAGACCTGGCCAATACCCGTTGGGTGATCGAAGAGCAGGGCGCACGAATCATCTTCCCCAACCCCAAGGTCAAGAATGGCCTACGCGCCGGCATCCTGATCGTCCCGAGCACCGGCGAAAACCTCGCCTGACGCAATCTGGCGGCTGGAGCAAATTCCTGTGGGAGCGAGCCTGCTCGCGAATGCTGACTGCCAGCCAAAAATGATGGTGGCTGACACACCGCATTCGCGAGCAGGCTCGCTCCCACATTTGAATTCGGGTGGGGCTTGAGTCCCCACCCGGCCTGGTGCAGTCAGACCGCTACAGCGCGCGGCTCGGTTCGACGCAATGCACGAATCTTCAGCAACGTATCCGCGCAAGTCCGCGCTGCTTCCTGGCCCTTGTGCACAAAGTGCTCGAAGAAGAACTTCTGATGCTCTTCGCCCGAATGGAAGTGATGCGGGGTCAGGGACACCGAGAACACCGGCACTTCGGTTTCCAGCTGCACCTGCATCAGGCCGCTGACCACCGATTGCGCAACGAACTCGTGACGGTAAATGCCGCCGTCCACCACCAGGGCGGCGGCGACGATGCCGGCGTAACGGCCGGACTTGGCCAGCAGCTTGGCGTGCAGCGGCATCTCAAAAGCGCCGCCGACTTCGAAGAAATCGATGTCCGATTCCTGATAACCCTGCACCAGCATTTCGGCGATGAAGCCTTTACGGCTCTGGTCGACGATTTCCTTGTGCCAGCAGGCCTGGATAAACGCGACGCGCTCGCCCTGTGGGTGTTTGCTTTTGCTGTCGATAGCGGTGGGTTGCATGTTCTGACTCCTGTTTGTGTGAAAAACAGGGCGTTATGAATCGAAAGGGATGCAAGGGTGCGAACGCAGGCACGAATGCACGCGGACGGCCCTTTGGCGTCGATCCCGTTCTCTCTTCATCCGGACTATGACCGTCGGCCCCGGAATCACACCGGGTCTGCTGACCTTGCCGCCGATCACCGCTCAATGCCGTGTCCGTCGCCAAGCGCTCGCGGGCTATGCGCATTGCGCGCAATTACCGCCGGTGGGGAATTGCACCCCGCCCTGAGAACGTTTTCGCCGCCCATAGGCGGACGGCGGCAAGTTTGTAACACATATTTCCCGGCCATGCACATGACACTGTGGGAGCGAGCCTGCTCGCGAACGCGGCTTCACATGCAACGAATAAATATGCTGACTGTAACTGCGCCTTCGCGAGCAGGCTCGCTCCCACAGGGATTGTGCTTTTTCCTGAGGATGGGGATTTTTCCTCGATCAAGGGTTGATTAATCTGCGCGATGACCGCAGTAATCCCACTTCATAAAGGGATTTCCCCTGCTGACCAGAGGCCAGGTTCATGAGCGTTATCGATCTTCGCAGCGACACCGTCACCCAACCGACTCCCGCCATGCTCGAGGCGATGACCGCAGCGGGCACCGGAGACGATGTGTACGGTGAAGATCCGACGGTCAATCGCCTCGAGGCCGAGCTGGCCAAACGCCTGGGCTTTGCCGCCGCTTTGTTCGTGCCGACCGGGACCATGAGCAACCTGCTTGGCCTGATGGCGCACTGCGAGCGTGGTGACGAGTACATCGTTGGTCAGCAGGCGCACACCTATAAGTACGAAGGTGGCGGGGCGGCGGTGCTTGGCTCGATCCAGCCGCAGCCGCTGGAAGTGCAGGCCGACGGTTCACTGGATCTGGATCAGGTCGCCGCCGCGATCAAACCGGACGACTTCCATTTCGCCCGCAGCCGTTTGCTGGCGCTGGAAAACACCATGCAGGGCAAAGTGCTGCCGCTTGAGTATCTGGCGCGCGCCCGACGCTTTACTCAGGAGCATGGCCTGCAATTGCACCTGGATGGCGCGCGGCTGTACAACGCGGCGGTCAAGCTCGGCGTCGATGCCCGGGAGATCACCCAGCATTTCGATTCGGTGTCGGTGTGCTTGTCCAAAGGCCTCGGCGCGCCGGTCGGCTCGGTGCTGTGCGGCTCCGAACAGTTGATCGACAAGGCGCGGCGTTTGCGCAAAATGGTCGGCGGCGGCATGCGTCAGGCCGGGTTGCTCGCGGCGGCTGGCTTGTACGCACTGGATCATCACGTCGAACGGCTGGCGGATGACCATGCCAACGCGCAGTTGCTCGCCGACGGTCTGCGTGAGGCCGGTTTCGTCGTCGAACCCGTGCAAACCAACATGGTTTATGTGCAAATGGGCGACAGAGCCCAAGCACTCAAGGCCTTTGCCGGCGAACGCGGGATCAGGCTCAGCGCCGCTGCGCGCTTGCGCATGGTTACGCACATGGACGTTAGCCGCGCGCAAATCGAGCAAGTAGTCGCGACATTCGTCGAGTTTTCACGCAAGTGACAGCGTTAGCCGTCCAATTGACCGTTTCTATCGTATAAACACGCTGTACCCCGCGCGCAGGGCCGATATAATGCGGCCCTTTGCCGTCGCTTCGTCTCACGACGTTTCGAACAGGCCTTTGGCCGCAGCCTCCGTGGAAGAACCTAATGAAAAGCGCAGAAATCCGTGAAGCCTTCCTTCGCTTCTTCGAAGAGCAAGGCCACACCCGTGTAGCCTCCAGCTCTTTGATTCCGGGCAACGACCCAACCCTGCTGTTCACCAACGCGGGGATGAACCAGTTCAAGGACTGCTTCCTGGGCCAGGAAAAACGTGCGTACACCCGTGCCACCAGCAGCCAGAAATGCGTGCGCGCCGGCGGCAAGAACAGTGACCTGGAAAACGTCGGTTATACCGCGCGTCACCACACGTTCTTCGAAATGCTCGGCAACTTCAGCTTCGGCGACTACTTCAAGCACGACGCGATCACCTTCGCCTGGACCTTCCTCACTGGCGTGCTCAAGCTGCCGAAGGAAAAGCTCTGGGTCACTGTCTACGCCACCGACGACGAAGCGTATGACATCTGGACACAGAAAATCGGTGTGCCAGCCGAGCGCATGATCCGCATCGGCGACAACAAGGGCGCACCGTACGCGTCCGACAACTTCTGGACCATGGGTGACACCGGCCCGTGCGGCCCGTGTACCGAGATTTTCTACGATCACGGCGAGCACATCTGGGGCGGCCCGCCGGGCTCGCCGGAAGAAGATGGCGACCGCTACATCGAAATCTGGAACAACGTGTTCATGCAGTTCAACCGCACCGCCGATGGCGTGTTGCATCCGTTGCCAGCGCCGTCGGTGGACACCGGCATGGGCCTGGAGCGGATCAGTGCGGTGATGCAGCACGTCAATTCCAACTACGACATCGACCTGTTCAAGAACCTGCTGAAGGCTTCGGCTGAAGCGATCGGCTGCGAAAACGGCGATCAGTCGTCGCTCAAAGTCGTCTCCGACCACATCCGTTCCTGCGGCTTCCTGATCGCCGATGGCGTGCTGCCGTCCAACGAAGGTCGCGGTTACGTGCTGCGCCGGATCATCCGTCGCGCCTGCCGTCACGGCAACAAGCTCGGCGCTACCGGCAGCTTCTTCTACAAGATTGTCGCGGCGCTGGTCGCCGAGATGGGCGAAGCCTTCCCGGAACTGCAGAAGCAGCAAAGCAATATCGAGCGCGTGCTCAAGGCTGAAGAAGAGCAGTTCTCCAAGACCCTGGAGCACGGCCTGAAAATCCTCGAGCAGGATCTGGCCGAGCTCAAAGGCACCGTGGTGCCGGGCGACGTGGTGTTCAAACTCTACGACACCTACGGTTTCCCGATGGACCTGACCGCCGACATCGCTCGCGAACGCGGCCTGACCGTCGACGAAGCCGGCTTCGAGCGCGAGATGGAAGCCCAGCGTGTGCGTGCACGTTCGGCCAGCTCGTTCGGTCTCGACTACAACACTCTGGTCAAGGTTGACGTGGCCACCGAATTCACCGGTTACGCCGCCACCAGCGGCTCGGCGAAAATCGTTGCCATCTATAAGGATGGTCAGTCGGTCGACGTGCTGAGCGAAGGTCAGGAAGGCGTGATCGTGCTCAACCAGACGCCGTTCTACGCCGAATCCGGTGGCCAGATCGGCGACTGCGGTTTCATTCAGGCCGGCAACAGCCGCTTTGATGTGCGTGACACCACCAAGACCGGCGGCGCATTCCTGCACCACGGTGTGCTGGCCTCGGGCAGCCTGACCATTGGCGCGCCGGTGGAAACCCACGTCGACGCCGAAGTGCGTCACGCCACCGCACTGAACCACTCGGCTACGCACTTGCTGCACGCCGCGCTGCGTCAGGTGCTCGGTGAGCATGTGCAGCAGAAAGGTTCGTTGGTCGACAGTCAGCGCTTGCGTTTCGACTTCAGCCACTTCGAAGCGATCAAGCCAGAACAGATCAAGCAGCTGGAAGACATCGTCAACGCCGAGATTCGCAAGAACTCCGCCGTTGAAACCGAAGAAACCGACATCGAAACCGCAAAGAACAAAGGCGCCATGGCGCTGTTCGGCGAGAAGTACGGCGACAGCGTGCGCGTGCTGAGCATGGGCGACTTCTCGGTCGAACTGTGCGGCGGGATCCACGCCAACCGTACCGGCGACATCGGCCTGCTGAAAATCATCAGCGAAGGCGGTGTGGCATCGGGCGTGCGTCGTATCGAGGCAGTCACCGGTGCTGCGGCGCTGGCCTACTTGAACGCGGCGGAAGAACAACTCAAGGAAGCGGCCAGCCTGGTCAAGGGCAGCCGCGACAACCTGATCGACAAGCTCTCGGCGGTACTGGAGCGCAACCGCCTGCTGGAGAAACAACTCGAGCAGTTGCAGGCCAAGGCTGCCAGCGCGGCGGGCGACGATCTGTCGGCCTCGGCGGTGGACGTCAAGGATGTGAAGGTGCTGGCCGCCCGTCTGGACGGTCAGGATGGCAAGGCGCTGCTGGCGCTGGTCGATCAGCTGAAAAACAAACTCGGCCGCGCAGTGATCCTGCTCGGCGGTGTCCATGAGGAAAAGGTCGTACTGGTTGCAGGCGTAACCAAGGACCTGACTGGCCAACTCAAAGCCGGTGATTTGATGAAACAGGCTGCTGCGGCAGTGGGCGGGAAGGGCGGTGGTCGTCCGGACATGGCGCAGGGCGGCGGTGTCGATGCCGCTGCGCTGGATGGCGCACTGGCGCTGACCGTTCCATTCGTCGAGCAGGCTTTATAAGACGGCTCGCCGGGCCCGCAGTCTAGTGGCGGGCCCGGCGACTGTTCGAAAGATTATTGGGCGCCCTTCATGGGCAGAGGCGGCTTTGAAATGGCTTTGATCGTACAGAAATTTGGAGGCACCTCGGTCGGCACTGTCGAGAGAATCGAGCAGGTCGCCGACAAGGTTAAGAAATTCCGCGATGCCGGCGATGACCTGGTGGTTGTGCTGTCTGCAATGAGCGGCGAAACCAACCGTCTGATCGATCTGGCCAAGCAAATCAGTGGCGAGGCACAACCGGTTCCGCGCGAGCTGGACGTGATCGTGTCCACCGGTGAGCAGGTGACGATTGCCCTGTTGGCCATGGCGTTGATCAAGCGCGGCGTGCCGGCGGTGTCGTACACCGGTAATCAGGTGCGGATCCTGACTGACAGTGCGCACAATAAAGCGCGTATCTTGCAGATTGATGACCAGAAGATTCGCGGTGATCTGAAGGCTGGCCGCGTGGTGGTTGTCGCCGGTTTCCAGGGCGTCGATGAGCACGGCAACATCACCACCCTCGGTCGCGGCGGTTCCGATACCACCGGCGTGGCACTGGCGGCGGCCTTGAAGGCGGATGAATGCCAGATCTACACCGACGTCGACGGGGTCTATACCACCGACCCGCGTGTGGTGCCGGTCGCTCAGCGTCTGGACAAGATCACCTTCGAAGAGATGCTGGAAATGGCCAGCCTCGGTTCCAAGGTACTGCAAATCCGTGCGGTGGAATTCGCCGGCAAGTACAACGTTCCGCTGCGCGTACTGCACAGCTTCAAGGAGGGTCCGGGCACCCTCATTACTATTGATGAAGAGGAAACCATGGAACAGCCGATCATTTCCGGCATCGCTTTCAACCGCGATGAAGCCAAGCTGACCATCCGTGGCGTGCCAGACACCCCGGGTGTGGCGTTCAAGATTCTCGGCCCGATCAGTGCTGCGAACATCGAAGTCGACATGATCGTGCAGAACGTCGCGCACGATAACACCACCGACTTCACCTTCACCGTGCACCGCAACGACTACCAGGCTGCACAGACCGTGCTGGAAAACACCGCTCGCGAAATCGGTGCCCGTGAGGTCGTTGGCGACACCAAGATTGCCAAGGTCTCGATCGTCGGCGTCGGCATGCGTTCCCACGCAGGCGTGGCCAGCCGCATGTTCGAATCCCTGGCGAAAGAAAGCATCAACATCCAGATGATCTCGACTTCGGAAATCAAGGTGTCCGTAGTGATCGAAGAGAAGTACCTGGAACTGGCCGTGCGCGCGCTGCACACGGCTTTCGAACTGGATGCTCCGGCCCGTCAGGGCGAGTAATCCGCTTCTGTGAAGGGCGCGGTCTGACCGCGCCCTTTATTTTTGAATGGCGCGAGCCCCGGAACTGTTCTTTTGCTCGCGCTGGTCAATACTCAGGCATGTAGGGCTACGATCGCTGCGGTTGTAGGTCGGGTGCCTTTTTTTTGCAGACTGTTGTCCCTGAAATGAATGGCGTAAGGAGAAAGGTATGCTGATTCTGACTCGTCGGTGCGCGGAAAGCCTGATTATCGGTGACGGCGAAATCACCGTGACCGTGCTCGGCGTCAAAGGAAACCAGGTGCGTATCGGCGTCAACGCTCCGAAAGAGGTTGCGGTGCACCGTGAGGAAATTTACCTGCGTATAAAGAAAGAGAAGGACGAAGAACCAAGCCATTAATTTTTATCGATTTTTATGTTTGCAAACGGGGAAGAAGCTGGTTAATATACGCCCCGTGTTGCGGAGAGCTGGCCGAGTGGCCGAAGGCGCTCCCCTGCTAAGGGAGTACACCTCAAAAGGGTGTCGGGGGTTCGAATCCCCCGTTCTCCGCCATTATTTGCTTAGTACGTCGTAATCTGGCTTCTTCTGTAAGTTGTTGAAATTACTAGAAAAAGTGTTTGACATAGAGATTAGACGGCCTATAATGCGCGGCAACAAATGCACTCGTAGCTCAGCTGGATAGAGTACTCGGCTACGAACCGAGCGGTCACAGGTTCGAATCCTGTCGAGTGCACCATTTAAGAGTTATTTGCTGTAAGGTGAGTAACTCGGTTACAGCCAGTTGTGGTCTGGTTTAAAAACACAAAATGCACTCGTAGCTCAGCTGGATAGAGTACTCGGCTACGAACCGAGCGGTCACAGGTTCGAATCCTGTCGAGTGCACCATATACCAAAAAGCCCGCGTTTAACGCGGGCTTTTTGCTGTCCGGGATTTGGCTTTTCCCTTCACACAACCCCTTTCATCAAAATCAATTTGAGCACTGCGGCCTCGCTTGAGGTCGTAACGATAGCTCGTGGTCGATGTGCGCGTGTTGATCTTGTCCGGCTTGCCCAGTGCGCTTTCGACGTCCCGCTGGCTCATGCCGGCAATCACCCGCCGGTTGATGATTGCTTCGCGCCGCTGCCTGTTATCGATCTGGTTTCCACATTTGTGTTCGGCGCCGCCGACGATGCCCGGTTCGCGGCCGCGGTCGTTCATGCCTGTCACAGCTTCGTGATTGAGCTCCGGCATGATTGCGACCCAGCCGGGAGAATAGGGATGAACCTCCTGAACCGAGAGTTGCTCACCCATTGCGCAGCTCATCGATGTGAAGGTGACGCTGCCGTCAGCGGCCTCGCAACGATGAAGCGTGGCGGCTTTGGAAGGGATGACGGGGAGCAGGGCGGTCAATAGAAAAAGCGCGGGTTTTGATGGCATTCGATGTCCTCCGTGACGATCTACGCTCAAGGGTAGTCGCTGCTTTTTGCAATGTCGGTGTGTTTTCTTTTCAAGATGAGTCGTCGCATTTGCACGGATCACGCAAGCGCTCAGGTTTGTTTCGCAAGCGCTTGTTTCAGCCGTGATTTTTTCAACGTTTTAAACCGTCGGGCGTGTATCATTGCGCCCGTCAGCCCCGCCGGGGCTTATGGAATACCTCCATGGACTTACCCAGTAGTTGTTCAGTAAACCGTTTCACCAATCATGAATTGACTGATTGATCCTTCCGGCGTGCCCCGCTGCTGGGAGTGGAGTTCGCCTATGTCCGAAATCGAAGTAAAGAAAACACAGGAAAGCCTGCAGGACCGCCTGGCTCAGGTCGTCGAGTTGCTGCAGCGCCAGCGTGTCGTTGAAGACCTGACTCATCGCCAGGAAGGTCCGCACCACGACCGCGTGGAAAACCTGGTTCACCGGCAAAATCTCGTCGAGCTGCAACGCAAGCTCGATGACCTGCACTCCGCCGACGTCGCCTACATTCTCGAAGCCTTGCCGCTGGACGATCGTCTGACGCTCTGGCAACTGGTCAAGGCCGACCGCGACGGCGACATTCTTCTCGAAGTATCCGATTCCGTCCGTGAAACGCTGATCGCCGACATGGACGATCACGAGCTCCTGGCTGCGGCCAAGGACATGGACGCCGACGAACTCGCTGACCTGGCCTCCGAGCTGCCGCGAGACGTCGTCCATGAGCTGATGGAGAGTCTGGATAACCAGCAGCGCGAACGCGTGCGCTCGGCTCTTTCCTACGACGAGGATCAGGTCGGTGCGCTGATGGACTTCGAGATGGTGACGATCCGTGAGGACGTCAGCCTTGAAGTGGTTCTGCGCTATCTGCGTCGCCTCAAAGAGCTTCCTGGTCACACCGACAAACTGTTCGTGGTCGATTACGACGGCGTGCTCAAGGGCGTGTTGCCGATCAAGCGTCTGCTGGTCAACGATCCGGAAAAACAGGTCGCCGAAGTAATGGCCAGCGATCCGGTGAGTTTCCACCCGGATGAAGACGCTTACGACGCTGCTCAGGCATTCGAGCGTTACGACTTGATCTCGGCGCCGGTGGTCGACAAGAACGGCAAACTGATCGGCCGTCTGACCATCGACGAAATGGTCGACCTGATTCGTGAGGAAAGCGAAAGCGAAGTCCTCAACATGGCCGGTCTGCGCGAAGAGGAAGACATCTTCGCCTCGGTGTGGAAATCCCTGCGTAACCGTTGGGCATGGCTGGCGGTGAACCTGATCACTGCATTTGTGGCATCGCGGGTGATCGGTCTGTTTGAGGGCTCGATCGAGAAACTGGTGGCGCTGGCGGCACTCATGCCGATCGTCGCCGGTATCGGCGGCAACTCCGGCAACCAGACCATCACCATGATCGTGCGCGCCATGGCGCTGGATCAGGTCAGCACCGGCAACACCTCGCGATTGATGCGCAAAGAGCTGGCGGTTGGTTTGATCAACGGTCTGGTCTGGGGCGGGGTAATCGGCGTGGTCGCGTACATGCTTTACGGCAGTTGGTCGCTTGGCGTAGTGATGACGGCAGCAATGACGCTCAATCTGTTACTGGCGGCATTGATGGGCGTGTTGATCCCGATGACGCTGGCCAAAATGGGCCGCGATCCGGCGATGGGCGCCAGCGTCATGATCACTGCGATGACCGACAGCGGGGGGTTCTTCATCTTCCTCGGGCTGGCGACAATCTTCCTGCTCTGATCTGTAGTGAATGAAAAGCCCGTCAAATTGACGGGCTTTTTTTGCGCCTGCGAAATCTCGAAAACCGAGGCAAAAAAAAGCCAGCAATCATGCTGGCTTCAATATGTTCGGTTTAGCTCAGGACGCGTCTGCGGCCATCTCGGCGTCGTGGGCGATCAGCGACACAAGGGCGTTCTGCTGACGGTGCGACAGCTGACGGAAGCGTTGCAACAGCTCGCGCTCGTGCAGCGACAGCTCCGGGCTGTCCAGGCGCATGCTCAGCTCTTCGCCCAGTGCGCCTTCCTGAATAAGACTCTGCTCAAGGCGCGCAATGATCTCGGAGTTCATGCTGCGATGATGATTGCGAGCCACCTCGGCAATGCGTTCACGCATTCCGTCTGGCAGACGTACGACAAACTTGTCAGCCGTACGGCTGGAATAAATTGCCTGTTTCAATGGGCGCATATATTTAACCGGTTAGTTCAGGGGAGCGGTTCTCGGGATTGGCCGCAGGATGTGTGGTAGGACAAGCATCCGGACCAATTGGTTCAACCTGAATTGTTAAGAGGCCGGCATCATGCCTCAAAATTGCCAGATCATTGGCGTCAATTCTGTGACAAATATTGAGCCGGGTAAAGGCGTAATGCCAGCACCAGTTGTCAGAAATGCGGACTGGTTGGAAAACTTTCCATTCGTCCGTATCGCTGCCCGCTTTCGAATGCACATCTGTTGATGTCCGAAGACGCCATAACGTGCATGCTATGCAGCTCGCTATTCTTGATCCCTGTCTGTACAGGATAGTGGCAATTTGCCGATTTACTAGAGGCAGAACCTGTCGGAGGGCGTTTACAGGATGGATGGCAAGCTTTTTTACCTGATGGGGCCGTCCGGTTCGGGCAAGGACAGCCTGATCGAGGCAGCGCGAGAGCCATTGCGAGCGTTGAACTGTGAAGTAATGCGCCGGGTGATTACCCGATCAGCGGAGTCCGTTGGCGAAGATGCAATTGGCGTGACACCTGAAGAGTTCGATCGGCGACAGCGCGCCGGGGCTTTTTCCTTGGCTTGGCAAGCCAACGGCCTGTCTTACGGTATTACCAAAGAAATGGATGAATGGTTGCGAAGCGGGCGGCATGTGCTGGTGAATGGTTCGAGAGCGAACCTGCGCCAGGCGATAGAGTTGTATCCGACCCTTGTGCCGATCCTGCTGACCGTCAAAGACGAGGTCCTGCGCAAGCGCTTGCTCAAGCGTGGCCGGGAAACCCCTGAGCAGATCGATGCGAGGCTGGCTCGCAACGCGTTGTTCAAAGACCGAAGATCCAGCGACAGCCCCGTTCACCAGATCGATAATTCTGCCGACCTTGCCGTCGCTGTCGCCGCGTTACTGGAATGGGTTCAACTCAACGCAGGACCGGATCGAACTTGATCTTGCGCCCGGCGATCAGCGCCAGCACAAACAGCACTGCAAATACGCCACAGCCAACCAGAGGCAAGGTGACTTCCGTCTCCTCGAACAGCGCCAGGTGGGTAACGCCACTCAGTAAAGCGAGGATGAGAAATCCTGTCGCCGATTTGGACATGTTCTACTCCTGAAGATATTTCAAAAAACCAGACGTTCGGTGGTCGGCGCCGAGGCTTGCTCAGGCTCGCTGACCATTTGCGTAGAAGCATCGCTGCGTTCACTCAACACTGCCCACTGCGGCGCTTTCTGCACCTGCAGGTAATGCGGCACGCGCTGCGCTACTGGCTGCTCAGCGTCAGCCTTGGGAAAAAAATGTGATCCGAGCAAGAAAGCCAGAGCCGCTGCGTTTGCAAGCAAGAGGGTGCTGTTCATGGCACGACGCTCCAAATTGTTCTTTTTGATAGAACAGGCATAGCAGTCGCCGTGCCAACAGTGTAACGGGTGATAAGTCCTTTAAAAACAAGGGTTTGGTAAGGTTTTTCGCGAAGCGCTGATTGCAATCTGCAATGACTGCATTTTCGCGTAGTGCAAATTGCCCGGTAAAAGTTCCCACAATCTTGCAGAGCGCCTGCCTACACTTAAAAAGCCCTACGGACGACATGACAAATCAGGGGCCGGCCGTTAACATGCATGCCGTCTGTCGCGCCGCGTAAAGCCCGCGTCAAATCAGTGTCTCAGTAGCTCAATTGGATAGAGCATCCCCCTCCTAAGGGGAAGGTTGCAGGTTCGAACCCCGCCTGGGACACCACCTCTTCAACACCGAAAAGCCCCGTCGCATCTATCCGTGCGACGGGGCTTTTTGCGTTGGTGTCAGCTGACGAGTTGTCCTGGCGATCCGCCGAATCTGTGCCTTAATTTTCCGACTCGCGGGGAGGAGAGCCATGGTGAGACGTCGGGGTGCCCAGTATTGGTTTTGGAGCAACAGCCGTTTAGCGCTGTACAGCCATGAAGAAGTCTTGAGCGACGGCTTGCAGATCGAAGTGCAGGCGCGGATCAACACACGCGGCGTGACACAGGTGTTTGTCGGGGTTTACCTGGAGGACGGGCGGGCGCTCAGTGAGGAGTTTCACGATCGTGAAACCTCGCAATCCTGCGAGGTGGCCTTGAAGTGGGGGACCCGGCGCGCACGGGAGATCTTGCTCGACTACCAGGGGTTCATTTCACCGCACCGGGTTCAGTGCGTCTTGAGTCCGGTGGTCACCGACCCATTGGCGCTGGCCCTGCGCCGGATGGACATGAGCGAAACCGAGCGGCTCAAGCTCAAGGCTGCCGACGCCTGGTCGGAATACCTGGAAGCCAAAGCGGTCGTGCTTGAGTTGATGCGCCGCACGCGCGTCGATCCTGGCCTCTGGGCCGAGAGCAAGGCGCGTTTGCAGCAGGCGATCGATCGTCGGGTCTGCGTGCAACGCGCTTATTTGTGCTGAGCGCCGTTACAGCAACTCTGAGCGGCGCAACGCCTCGATGGTTTCAATCAGGTCGTCGTACGCCACCGGTTTGCCCAGATGCTGATCGAACCCGGCTTCCCGGGACTTCTGCATGTCGCTCTGAGTGCCATACCCGGTCAGGGCGATCGCCGGTACGTTTTTCACCAGCGGCAGCTTGCGCAGGGCAGCCATCAGTTCATAGCCGGTCATGACCGGCATGCCGAGGTCTGAAATGATCAGATCGTAGCGCGTGCTCTCAGCGGCTTTCAGCGCTGCCACGGGATGGTCGAAGGCCGTCACTTCGGCGTCTTCCATCTCCAGCAGCAGCTTCAAGGTCTCCAGCACTTCCGGCGAGTCGTCGACCAGCAGAATGCTCAAGCCATCGAGCTTGCCGGAAACCGGTTCAATCTCGGCTGTTGCAGCGGTTTCTTCGACATCAGTCGACAGCGGCAGGCGAACGGTAAAGGTACAACCGGCGCCGAGCCCCGGCGAAGCAACCTTCACCGTGCCGTGCTGGGCTTCGGTCAGTTGCCGCACCAGTGACAGGCCGATGCCCAAGCCTTCACGTTGATGGTTGGTGTGCTGTTTTTCCGCCTGGCCGAACAGATCGAAGACGTGTTCGAGGTTTTCCGCAGCGATGCCGACGCCGTTATCCTTGACGTCCAGTTGCGCCATTTTCCCGCTCTTGCTGGCGATCAACTCAATGCGCCCGCTCGGTGGTGTGAACTTCAAGGCATTGTTGACCAGATTCCAGATGATCTGCTCGACCCGTGTCGGGTCGGCATGAATGATCAACGGTGCTTCAGGCAATTGCAGGTCGATGCGCGTGGCATGCTGCTCATTGAGCACTACCGTGTGGATGTCACGCAGAACCGCGCTCAGATCGACACGCGCCAATTGCAGTTTGAGCTTGCCGGTGCGTACCCGTGCTACATCAAGCAGGTCGTCGATGATCCGCGCCTGACTGTTCACCGCATCGCAAATGGTGTTGACCGCTTTGGTCGCCGGTCCGGCGGTGCGGATCATTGGCAAACGGCGCAACAGTTCGGCGTTGAGCTGGATCAGGTTGAGCGGGTGCTTGAGTTCGTGGGACATGACCGCGAAGAACTCATCACGCAGGGACACCGTATTGCGCGTCTGCGCCAGTTCCTTGCTCTGTTCATCCTGCTGGCGCTTGTGCCCGGTCAGGTCGCGGGCGATTTTCACATAGCCTTGCAAGCGATCGCCGCTGAGCAGGGTGACCTCGCCGCTGCAGAAGAAACGGCTGCCATCCTTGCGCACATGCCAGCGCTCATCCTCCGAGCGGCCGTGCTGGCGGGCGGTGGATAGTTCACTTTCAGCCATGCCAGCAGCACGGTCTTCGGCTGTGAAGATGAAGTCGTAGTACTGACCTTCGGCCTCGTTTTTGCTGTGGCCAAAGATCAGTTCAGCGCCTTTGTTCCAACTGGTGATCGCACCCATTTCATCGAGGATGATAATCGCGTAGTCACGCGTACTCTCAGCGACCAGACGCATGCGTTCTTCGCCCAGGCGCAGCTCTTCCTCGGCTTCGCGGCGCTTGCTGATGTCTATGAAGGTCAGCACCGTGCCGTCGATATGGTCTTCGCTGGAACGATAAGGCAGCAAGCGGGCGATGTACCAGCGGTTATCGGTACTGTTGACCTCGCGTTCGATCATGTTCAGCGATTCGAACACTTGCGCCGCATCCTCGGTCATCGCCGGGTAATTCAGGCGATGGGTGATATCCAGCAGTGAACGGCCGGTGTCTACCGGCAACATGCTGAAGATGTCGGTGGCGCGCGGCGTGAACCATTTGATGCGCATGCTGCGATCGACGAACACCGTAGCAATGTCAGTTGAAGCGATCAGATTGGTCAGATAATCGTTGATCTTGTCGGTTTCCTCGACTTTGGTCTTCAGCTCGTAATTGACCGTCAACAGCTCTTCATTGATCGACTGCAACTCTTCCTTGCTGGTCTCGAGCTCTTCGGTGGCCGAGCGCAATTCTTCGTTGATCGCCTGCATCTCCTCGTTGGAAGCCTTGAGCTCTTCGCTGGAGATTTCCGACTGTTCGATGGTGTCCTGCAAATGCAATTTGGTGCGTTGCAGCTCACGTTCCAGGTTCGAGAGCACTTGGCTTTCAGTCTGCAGCACCGTGGTCAGCGCCTGCTCGTGCGCGTCGATCTCCGTTTCATCGAAGGTCACCAGCACGCACTCGCTGTCGAAGTCGTCGTCCTTGTACGGCTGCGCAATCAGCGTGATGCGGTACTGGCGCTCCTCGCGCTTGAGCAGCACTTCACGCGAGCACACAGTGAGGTTGCTTTGCTGCACCTGGAACAGTGTCGTGCGAATTTCCAGGCGCAGTTCCGGCAGGATCAGCGTCAGCAAGTTGCGTGACAGCTCGCCGCCGACATGCCGCAGGAAACGCCCGGCGGCTTCGCTCATGTGAAGAATATCGGCATTGGTGTCGACGATGATGCTCGGCGGGGCGAAGCGTTCTATGGCGCGGCGGTGGATATCGGCAAACGACAGCTTGACGGGCTCGATGGCTTTCGATGGCGGTCGGGAAACGCTGGTGCGCATGTAACCGCCACGTGGCATGGTCGGGGTGCGACGGCTGTTCGGGGTACCGGTTTTGGCACGGAAGATGCGGTTGCGCTTGTCCACTGGCGCGAACAGTTCATGGCAGGCATCGGCGCTTTCCGAGGTGCCGAGAAACAGGAAGCCGCCCGGTCGCAGGGCAAAGTGGAACATCTGCAGGATTTCCCGCTGCACCTCGCGATCCAGGTAAATCAGCAGATTGCGGCAAACGATCAGGTCGATCTGCGAGAACGGCGGATCGGACAACAGGCTGTGTTTGGCGAACAGCACTTTTTCGCGGATTTCCTTGCGGATCCGGTAGTGGTCATCGTCTTTGACGAAATAATGCCGCAAGCGGGTTGGCGGTACGTCGGTGACGATGGCTTGCGGATAGGTGCCGGCGCGGCCAGTGGTGATCGCGCGTTCGTCGATATCGGTGGCGAACACTTGCAGGTTGGCCTTGCTGCTTTGTACCTGCATCTGATCATCGAGCAGGATCGCCAGGCTGTAGGCTTCCTCGCCGGTCGAGCAGCCGGCAGACCAGACGCGCAATTCTTCTTTTTCCGACGAGTCGGCAACCGATTGCACCAGTTGCGGCAGCACATCGCGCTCAAGGGCTTCGAAGGCTTCGCGGTCACGGAAGAAGTTGGTCACGCCGATCAGCATGTCGCCGAGCAGGGCCTTGGATTCTTCCGGGGTATTTTGCAGGTAGTCGTAATAGGCGCCGAGGTCAGACTGGCTGGTGACCTGCATGCGCCGCTCGATGCGGCGCAGCACGGTGGCGCGCTTGTAGTGTTTGAAATCGTGACCGGTGCTGCTGCGCAGGTACAACAGGATTTCATGCAGGCGTTGTTCGGCGATCGACGCTTCGTGTTCGTTTGCAGGCTTCAAGGCTTTCAAGTCGGGATCATTGGCGCTGGGTAATTTGATGTTCTGAGAGTTGCGCCACAGCTCCATCAGTTTCTGCGGCATCTCGACCACTGGCAGTATCAGATCGACCATGCGCGTCTCGATGGCGGCGCGCGGCATGCCGTCGAACTCGGCGTCTTCCGGCACTTGCACCAGCGTCACGCCGCCCTGTTCCTTGATTCGCGACAAACCCACCGCGCCATCGGAACCGGTGCCTGACAGCACCACGCAGAACGCCCGCTCACGGTGCACATCGGCCAGATCGCGAAAGAACAGGTCGATGGCCGTGTGGCGCGCCTGCGGCGAACCGGCCGTGCTGACCCGCAGATAGCCGTCGTTCATCGACAGCGAATGCGCTGGCGAGATCACGTACACACAGTTCTTTTCGATCGGCACCGGCTGCGTCACTTGCAGCACCGGCATGCGCGTCGATTCCTGAATGATCTGGTCGGCGATGCTTTGGTGATCGGGCGACAGGTGCAGAATGATCACGAACGCCATGCCACTGTCCTTCGGCATATGCTCGAAAAACAGCTTGATCGCTTGCAGGCCGCCCGCCGAGGCGCCGATGCCCACCACCGGGAAATTCAGGTGGCTGGGGGTCACATCCTTGCGCTCGGGCGCAGAGGGCGAGGCAGGGTTTTTCGAGGTCATCACTTCGGCCTTTTTTTGTGGCGGTACAAGCGTATCGCGGACGTCCGGGGGCGCAGGTAATTGAGCAGAATAAACCTCATTTGCGGATCTGCCTGCATTTTTGAAGGACAAATGTGCTGCCTGTGTTTTTGACCTCCGGCGATTGGCAACCGTGCCGATTAATTTGCCGGCGTGATGGTCGGTGGTCGTTCGTCGTCAATTTCGATCCTTAGACGCTTCGACAATCTCAACGAAGAATCTTGAGCAGCACCCTCAGGCCCCGTGATTTTTGGCCGATAACCCGAACGGTGAGTTCAGACTCCAGCGAAATCGCTTGATGGCGCATGGCCTCCAGCTATCATCTGCGCGCCTGAAATCGCCTCGGTTCGTTTTCTTCAATTGCCTGGAAATCCTCGATGTCGTCGTATCACCAAAAAAGCTTTCTGATCGTCGATGATTTTTCCGATTTCCGCAGTTCCGTGCGTTCGATGTTGCGTGAGCTCGGCGTCAAGGATGTCGATACTGCCGACACTGGCGAGCAGGCGCTGAAGATGTGCTCGCAGAAGTCTTACGATTTCATTCTTCAGGACTTCCACCTCGGCGACGGCAAGAAGAACGGCCAGCAGGTGCTCGAAGACCTGATGTCGGAAAAGCTCATCAGCCACGAAGCCGTTTTCGTCATGGTCACCGCCGAAACCAGTCAGGCGATGGTGCTCAGTGCGCTGGAGCATGAGCCGGATGCGTACCTGACCAAGCCGTTCAACCGTTCCGGACTGGCCCAGCGCCTTGAGCGTCTGGAACAACGCAAGACGTTGCTCAAACCGATTCTGCAAGCCCTTGATCGCGGTAAGCCGGTCGAGGTGCTCAATGCCTGTATTGCCCTGTGCAAACAGGACATCCGCTATTCGCCGCTGTGCCTGCGTTACCGCGCCGACGCCCTGCGCGACATGAACCAGAACGAAGCGCTGGAGCGACTCTACGACGGCATCATTGCCGACCGCCCATTGCCATGGGCCTTCGCTGGATTGGGCAAGTTGCTGTTCAAACGCGGGCAGGTCTCGCAGGCCAAAGAAGTTTATGAAAAAGCCCTGAAAGTCTTCCCGATGATGCCGGCGCTGTATGACGGCATGGCTGATGTGCTGGTGGCCGAAGGCGACAGCAAAGGCGCGCAGCGAGTGCTGGAAGAAGCGATTCGCCTGTCGCCGCTGGCGGTGCGTCGTCAGGCCTTGCTCGGCAAACTGGCGATGGCCAACGAAGATTTCGAAACCGCCTCGCGTGCTTATCGCCAGGCAGTGGCGCAGGGCGCGCAGTCGCGTTTCAAGGACCCGGAAAGCAACCTCGGCCTGGCGCACGCGCTGATCAGCAAGGGCAGTGATCGCGGTCTCGACACGCGCACGCGGCTGGAGATCAACACCACACTCAGCGCCGTAGCCAAAGAGAACCCGAGCGATCCAGGCCTGCAGATTCGCGCGCGGTTGATGAAAGCTACCAGCCTGTTGCTCAACGACGCCGAAACCGCCGATAAGCTCACCGAACAAGCACTGATGCGCCTCGATGGCATGGAACAATTCATGAGCCCCGAGGCGGCGCTGTTGGTGGCCAAGCAGTTGCAAATGCTCGGTCAGGCCGAGGCGGGCACTTCGATGCTCAAGAGCTGCGCGGAGATCTACGGTGATGATCCGGCGGTGATGAAAGACATTGCCAAGCTCACTGACGATCCGACCATTCTCAGCTCGAGCAACGCTGCAGCCGATCTCAACCGCCAGGGCGTGCGTGTGTACAAGACCGGCAATCTGGTCGAGGCCCGCGAGGTGTTCCGCAAGGCGCTCAAGCTGCAACCGAAAAACATCAGTATTGCGCTGAACCTGGCCCAGTCGCTGCTGCACGGCACCGACACCAGTGTGCCGTCGGCGGAGCTGGAAGAATGTCGGGCCTGCCTGAAACTGGTGGGCCTGATGCCCGACACCGACGCGCGGTTTGCGCGTTATCAGAAGCTGAAAAGCAAGGCGTTTGGCGAATGAACCCAATTGATCCGGCGCTGGATTTTTCCACGGTGATTGCCTCCACCGTCCACGACATGAAGAACTCCCTGGCCATGCTGATGCAGGCGCACAGCCAATGGCTGGCGCGTCTGCCGAAAGAGCTGCGCGACGGCTCGGAGCAGGGCGTGATCGACTTCGAGTTCGCCCACCTCAACGGCATGCTCGTGCAGTTGCTCGGGCTGTACAAACTCGGCGTCAACCAGTTGCCGCTACAGCCGGCCTATCACGAACTCGACGATTTCATCGAGGCGCAACTGGCCGCGCATCAGGAAGTGTTTGCCAGTCGCGGCATCATCGCCACCTATGAAGTCGATCCGTTGAGCCCGCTGGGTTTCTTCGATCGCGAGCTGATCGCCTCGGTGCTCGGCAACTGCATCAACAATGCGATCCGTTACGCCCGCGAGTCGCTGCTGATCACCGTCAGCGACGAAGCCGGGCAACTGGTGCTGAGCATCAATGACGATGGCGACGGCTATCCAGCAGAGATGCTTGAGCGTCAGGCCGATTATGTCCAGGGCATCAATCACAGCAGCGGCAGCACCGGCCTGGGCCTGTATTTCGCCAATCGCATCGCCGCGCTGCATCAGCGCAACGGCGTGGAAGGGCGCACCGAAATCAGCAACGGCGGGCCGTTGGGTGGTGGGGTGTTCAGCCTCTATCTGCCATGACAGGCTTTTTGTTTGACGCTGCTTGATATTCCGAACAGCCGCAGCCTATTTTGTCCGGGTCGCCGTTCGCGGCTCGCACAACAACAAGGATTGCGTCATGACAACCGATGGCCAGGGTTCACTCGCGCAGCGATTGACCGGCATTGATGAGATTGAATGTGTCACCCCGGATCTGAACGGGGTGCCACGGGGCAAGGTAATGACCGCCGAGGGTTTCCTCGAGGGGCGGCGTTTGCAGTTGGCGCGGGGTGTGCTGCTGCAATGCATCATGGGCGGCTATCCGCCGGCGCGGTTTTACGGCAGTGACGACGGCGATCTGGCGCTGGTCGCCGATCCTGCGCAGATTCATCGTTTGCCGTGGAGCGACGAGCCGCGCGCCATGGCGATTTGCGACGCTGACGAACTGAGCGGGGAGAGCTCAAGTCTCTCGACCCGTGGCCAGCTCAAAGCGGTCATCGCCCGTTATGCCGCGCACGGTCTGGCGCCGGTGGTGGCGACCGAACTGGAATTTTTTGTCTTCGCACCCAATACCGATCCGACTCAGCCGTTCCGTCCGCCGGTAGGCCTCGACGGTCGCCGCGAGGATGGCCAGTCAGCGTTCAGCGTCAGTTCCAACAACGGTCTGCGGCCGTTCTTCAGCGAAGTGTATAAATGCATGGCGGCCCTCGGCCTGCCGCGCGACACCTTCATGCATGAAATGGGCGTCAGCCAGTTCGAGATCAATCTGCTGCACGGCGATCCGCTGCTGCTGGCCGATCAGACGTTTCTGTTCAAGCACCTGCTCAAGGAAGTCGCGCTCAAGCATGGCCTGAGCGTGGTGTGCATGGCCAAACCGCTGGCGCATACGCCGGGCAGCTCGATGCATATTCACCAGAGCATCGTTGAGATCGGCAGCGGCAAGAATGTCTTTACCGACTCGAACGGTGAGCCGACAGCGATGTTCCGCCACTTCATCGGCGGGCAGCAGGCAGGGTTGGCCGACTTCACCGCGCTGTTCGCGCCCAATGTGAATTCCTATCAGCGCCTGTGTCATCCGTACGCGTCGCCGAACAACGCCTGTTGGTCCCATGACAATCGCGCCGCCGGCTTGCGTATTCCCGCCAGCTCGCCGGTCGCCCGTCGGGTCGAAAACCGTTTGCCGGGCGCCGATGCCAATCCGTATCTGGCCATCGCCGCCAGTCTGGCTGCGGGTTTGCATGGCATCGAGCAGGAACTGGAGCCGAGCGCGGCAATCCAGGGTGAGTTCGCCGTGCCGGATAATCTGGCCTTGCCGTGTACCTTGCACGCCGCGCTGGAGCGTCTGAAACGTAGCCAGTTGGCGAGGGAACTGTTCGGGTCGGAGTTCATCGAAGGCTACATCGCTTCGAAGACCATGGAGTTGACCAGTTTCTTTGATGAAATCACTCCCTGGGAGCGCCGTGTGCTGGCCGCCCAGGCCTGACGTATCGCTGCTGCCGGGCAGTCGTTCTGACCACCCGGTATTTACTGCAAGGAGCCGCTCGGAACGCCGATGCGCCAAATCTGGAAATCCTTTCGAGCACTGTATTTCGCCTCGCTGATGATGTTGATCGGCTCTGGCCTTCTTTCTACTTATCTGGCTTTGCGTCTGGCCGCCGACAATGTCGACGGGCTGTGGGTCGGTGCGCTGATGGCGGCCAACTATTTCGGTCTGGTGCTGGGCGGGAAGATCGGCCATCGCCTGATTGCCCGGGTCGGGCATATCCGTGCCTACTCGGCGTGTGCCGGGATCGTCGGCGCGGCGGTGCTCGGCCACGGGCTGGTGGACTGGCTGCCGGCGTGGCTGGTGCTGCGGACAATCGTTGGTCTGGGCATGATGTGCCAGTACATGGTGATCGAGAGCTGGCTCAACGAGCAGGCCGATGCCAATCAACGCGGCCTGGTGTTCAGCGGTTACATGATCGCCTCGTACCTGGGCCTGGTGCTGGGCCAGCTGATTCTGGTCATGCACCCCGGCCTCGGTCTGGAACTGCTGATGCTGGTGGCGCTGTGCTTTGCCCTGTGTCTGGTGCCGGTGACGCTGACCCGACGGATTCACCCGGCGCCTCTGCACCCCGCGCCGATGGAGCCGCGCTTCTTTATCAAGCGTGTGCCGCAATCGCTGAGCACGGTGCTCGGCGCCGGTCTGATCATCGGTTCGTTCTACGGTCTGGCGCCGCTGTATGCATCGCAACAGGGGCTGACTACCGAGCAGGTCGGTCTGTTCATGGGTAGCTGCATTTTTGCCGGTCTGCTGGTGCAGTGGCCGTTGGGCTGGTTGTCCGACCGTTATGACCGCGCGCTGCTGATTCGCTGCTTTGCCGGGTTTCTGGCGGTGGCGGCGTTGCCGTTGGCGATCATGCCGCAGGTGCCGCTGGAGGTGCTGTTCGTCGTCGGCTTCTTCTGTTCGCTGGTGCAGTTTTGTCTGTATCCGCTGGCGGTGGCGTTTTCCAACGACCACGTCGAAGGCGATCGCCGGGTGTCGCTGACCGCCATGCTGCTGGTGACTTATGGTGTTGGCGCGAGCATCGGGCCGCTGCTAGCGGGCGTGCTGATGAAGTTTCTCGGCAGTCAGAGCCTGTATGCGTTCTTCAGTTTCTTCGCGTTGGTGCTGGTCTGGCGGATTCGTCCGAAAGCAGTGACCAACCTGCACCAGGTAGACGACGCACCGCTGCATCACGTGGCAATGCCGGACAGCATGTCGAGCTCGCCGCTGGTGGCGGCGCTTGACCCGCGTGTCGATGAGCAGGTGGTGCAGGAGCAGATGGTCCAAGACCCGGCGCCGGTCACTCCTGAGCCTGAGCCCGAAGCGCAGCCGGAAGCAGTCGTTGAAACCGAACTGGACAGCGGCAATGACGATAAGCCTGCGCCGGATATCAGCGGTGGCAGGCCCTGAATCGAAGGTAAACATCGGCGCATAAAAAAGGGCAGTCCTGTGCGGGACTGCCCTTTTTATTGGTCACTGCGACTCAGAGATCGTCTTTGTCGAAACGCCGTGCTTCACGCTGCAACTGGTAAACGAAACGCTCGACGTTGCGCGCAGCCTGGCCACTGATGTTGTGGAAGCGCAGCCCGGCGAAGGTGATGTTGAGTTTTTCTTCGAAATGCAGATAGCGCAGTTCGACGGATGTTGGCTGGTTGCCGAACAGCGGCGGGGCGATCAGGCGATCGTAGACCTGGCCCAGTTGCAGGCGATCAGTGATGTCGCCTTCGAAGCGGAACTTGCAACCGGTCGCAGAAATATCCAGCAGCTTGCCCTGCAGAGGAACCTTGAGCTTTTCGCCGCCCAGTTCAACGCTGACCAGATCTGTGAGCTTCAACGCAGCGCGGAAAGCGTTGCGGCGCTGGTGATAGACCACTTCGCTCGGCAGGTCGCCGGTGTAGAAACGGTCACCGTCGGATTCTTCGATGTTCAGCGTGCCGTTGCATTCCCAGGCGATGCGCACGCCGTCGTGAAAGCCTTCAACCTTGAACGGCTCGCCAGCCTGGAGGAAACGCTCGCCATCGCGCGGGATCATTTCGTCCAGCGCGATCGTCGCGGTTTCGCGGTCGACCTTGATCAGGTAACTCTGAAAACGCTGGCTGCGTTCATGGAAGGTGATGATCAGCGGATCGTGGCTGTCTTGCAGCTGGCGCAGGTTGCTGGAGATTTCCAGTGGCGTGGTGAGCACCTTCGGAGGCTGCGGAGCATCATCCGCGCTTAGGGTGTTGGACACGGTTCTTCAATCTCCAGACAAAATAAGACTACGACTGGCCAGTATTTTGCCAGCATGTTGCGCAAGTGGATAGTGCAGGGCCAGCGAATGGCTCATGCCTGGCTGAGCGTTCGCGGCTTGACCGGTTTGGCAAAGGTGCCGCTGGCGTCGTACAGCGCTGGCGGCTCACCGCCGGTGAGGATCTTCAGCTGGTTGGCCGTAGTCGCCTGCTGGATCTGGATCGACTGGCCGTTCTTGATGTTGGCTGCCTGGCATTGGGCGATCAGCGCGGTCAGGGCATCGCCCTGGGTCAGCAACTGGTCGCCAATGCTCGACTGGCTGGCCAGTTGCTCAAGACCTGTGCGATCGGTCGGCAGGTTGAGGCTGGCGAGGATTTCGCTGCGCTTGCGGCCATGCTGCTCGAGCAGAATGATCAACGCTTGCTTGGTCGCCAGAATTTCTTCCAGCAACGGCATGTCGCGACCATGCAAAGCGAGGGATTCGGTTTGCAATAACTCCAGCAATTGTTGCGCTGGAGCAAAGTCGTCGTTGATCAGTTGCAATAAGTTAGTGTCGTGCATGGCTGGCCTTGGGGTTTAAGCGTCCAAAAGCCTGGCGCCGGCAAAAGCCTAGCGCTGGGCTTCGAAGTTGAGCAGTTTGCTGGCTACACGGTTGCTGTCGACTTTATAGCTGCCATCGGCAATCGCGGCTTTCAACTCGGCCACTCGGGCTTTGTCGACAGCAGGCTGATCGCGCAGCTTGTCAGTGACCTTCTGCAACTGTTGAGCCTCATTGCTGAGGTGTACCGACTCCCCGCTTTTGGCGACATTGGCCTGTTCGGCCTGGGTATTCAGCGGCGCGGAGGGGCTGTTTTCAGCGCTTTCCTTGGCGTTGCTGGTACGTGTGCTGCCGGTTAGTGACGAGGAACTGTTCAATCGGTTGAAATCGATAACCATGATAAAAAACCTCTGGGAATTTGGACGCTTGCCATGTTTTCGGCTATCCCCTGAAAAACTTTAGGCCCAATCAACCATAAGCTTGCATGCGCCGCTGCGAGACCTGCTGCGGCACAGTTTAGGGAAGCGACGGGATCGGCGCCAGTTTTCTCCGCGAGGCTTTTACATGGCCACTTCGACCTGTCCCGGCGCAATCACCTGCGCCTTGATAACTCTTTGAGAATTAAGGTTTTTTACGCGAATCTGTTCTTTCATGCCGCCATTGGAGAGTGCTTCCCCCGGCATGCGTACGGCGAGGGTGCCGCTGCGCGCTGTGATCACCACCTGGTCACCCTTGCGCACGACTTCGGCCTGCTCCAGATGCACCTGCGTGATGACCTGATCGGCTACCGTTGGTCGGGTCAATTTCTGCCCGATCGCTTCGTCGACGGAGGTGAGGAAACCCTGATTGATCGTGCTGACATCGCGCTCGCGCAACGTCACGTCCTGCGGCTCGATGATACCGGCGCGTTTCAGCGGACGAGTGGTAGTCACGATCTCGCGAAACAGGCGGACTTGAGCGGGCACGAACACTGTCCAGGGCGAACTGCCTTCGCAGCGGACCTTCACCGTAACGCGCCCCAGCGGGCGCGCCGGGCTCTCCAGCGTGGCTGTCAATTCCTTGTCGCACATCGGCATGCGCATGCGCGGGTCGAGCTGGTTGACTTCGATTTCGTAGCGGCCTTCGGTTTGACTGGAAGCCAAATAGTCTTCTACGGTGAATTCAAGAAAGCCCTGAGTCACGCCGATAAGCATATCAGGCAAGGTAACCGCATCTGCATGGGCAGGACTGCCAGCAAGCAAGCAGCAAACGGCGGACACCGCGCAAAGCCCTTTGCGAAGGGTAGATGTCAGGCGTCGGGAAAATGTCGTTTGAGCGTTCATACGAGTTAAAAAGCAAGCGCCGTGCCGTTTAGCAATGAATGTGCGTCGCAACAACACTTGGCGTTGATGTAGGAGTCTGGGCATGGCTGGTGTAATGGATTCGGTGAACCAGCGCACGCAACTGGTAGGGCAGAATCGCCTCGAGCTGCTGTTGTTCCGTCTCGACGGGCCGCAGCTCTACGGGATCAACGTGTTCAAGGTACGGGAAGTGTTGCAATGCCCGTCCCTGACCTTGATGCCCAAATCCAGTCCTGTCGTGTGCGGGGTAGCGAATATACGGGGAGCGACCATTCCGATCCTGGATCTGGCAATGGCAACGGGCTCCGGTGCGTTGAAAGACAAGAACAGCCCGTTCGTGATCATCACGGAGTACAACACCAAGACCCAGGGTTTCCTGGTCCGCTCGGTGGAGCGCATCGTCAACATGAACTGGGAAGAGATCCATCCGCCGCCCAAGGGTACCGGCCGCGATCACTACCTGACCGCTGTGACCCGGGTCGACAACCAGCTGGTCGAAATCATCGACGTCGAGAAGGTGCTGGCCGAAGTGGCGCCGACGCCGGAAGCGATTTCGGTGGGCGTGGTCGATGTCGAGACGCAGACCAAGGCATTGTCGCTGCGGGTGCTGACGGTCGATGACTCGTCGGTGGCGCGCAAGCAGGTCACGCGTTGTCTGCAGACCATCGGTGTCGAAGTGGTGGCGCTGAACGACGGCAAGCAGGCGCTTGATTACCTGCGCAAGCTGGTCGACGAGGGCAAGAAGCCGGAAGAAGAGTTCCTGATGATGATTTCCGACATCGAGATGCCGGAGATGGACGGGTACACCCTGACGGCGGAAATCCGCGGCGACGCACGCATGCAAAAGCTCCATATCATCCTGCATACTTCGTTGTCGGGGGTATTCAATCAGGCGATGGTGAAGAAAGTCGGTGCTGATGACTTTCTGGCCAAATTCCGTCCTGATGACCTCGCATCCCGGGTAGTCGACCGGATCAAAGCAGCAGATATCAGCTAGGGGCGTTTTGCCCTTGGCGTTCAACACGATTTAAGAGGCGGCATCATTGTCTACGGGTAATTTGGATTTCGAACAGTTCCGGGTCTTCCTGGAAAAAGCCTGTGGCATTCTGCTCGGTGAAAACAAGCAGTATCTGGTCTCGAGCCGTCTCAACAAACTGATGGAGCAGCAAGGCATCAAGTCCCTGGGTGAGCTGGTACAGCGCATCCAGACCCAGCCGCGCAGCGGTTTGCGCGAGCAGGTGGTCGATGCCATGACGACCAACGAAACCCTGTGGTTTCGCGACACCTATCCGTTTGAAGTCTTGAAGAACAAGGTACTGCCGGAAGCGATCAAGGCCAGCCCCAACCAGCGTCTGCGGATCTGGTCGGCGGCCTGCTCGTCGGGGCAGGAACCGTACTCGCTGTCGATGTCGATCGACGAGTTCGAGCGCAGCAACCTGGGCCAGTTGAAGATGGGCGTGCAGATCGTTGCTACTGATCTGTCGGGCCTGATGCTCAACAACTGCAAGACCGGTGAATACGACAGCTTGGCGATCGGTCGCGGCCTGTCGCCGGAACGCCTGCAACGCTACTTCGACCCGAAAGGGCCGGGGCGCTGGGTGGTCAAGGCGCCGATCAAGAGCCGGGTGGAATTCCGCTCCTTCAACCTGCTCGACAGCTACGCAGCGCTGGGCAAGTTCGACATCGTGTTCTGCCGCAACGTGCTGATCTACTTCTCTGCCGAAGTGAAGAAAGACATCCTTTTGCGCATTCACAGCACGTTGAAGCCGGGCGGGTATCTGTTCCTTGGCGCGTCCGAGGCGCTGAACGGATTGCCGGATCATTACCAGATGGTTCAGTGCAGCCCGGGGATTATCTACAAGGCGAAATAAGCGGTTTGCGCTGATACAAAAAACGGGAAGCCCGCAAAGGCCTCCCGTTTTTTATGCCCGAATTATTTTCCACGAACACCACAAACCCCCTGTGGGAGCGAGCCTGCTCGCGATAGCGGTCTGTCCGTAAGACAGTTGGCGCCTGACACGCCGCCTTCGCGAGCAGGCTCGCTCCCACAGGGACCTGGCAAGGACGGCAAGCGGCAGAAAAGCGGCATCCGGCGGTAATCGATTGCCGCTTTTCTGGCATTGCCGCTTAGCCTGTTCGGCGCAAAGCCCCGGAATACGGGGCTTTGTTCATTTGGCACGGCGCTTGCTAAAGCTCAGATACGAAAAACCGGTCACCTGAAGGTTCCCGACATGAGCATCAGCTTCGACAAAGCGCTGGGCATTCACGAAAAGGCATTGGGCTTCCGCGCCCAGCGTGCCGAAGTGCTGGCCAACAACATCGCCAACGCCGACACCCCGAACTACAAGGCGCGGGATCTGGATTTCTCCAAAGTGCTCGAAGCACAGACCGAGAAAACCAAGACCGGCGGCCACTTTGCCCTGAACATGACCAACAGCCGTCACATCGAGGCTGAAGGTCTGGGCAACGGCGACGAGTCGCTGATGTATCGCACGCCGATGCAGCCTTCGATCGACCAGAACACCGTCGACGCTCAACTGGAACAGTCCAACTACGCGGAAAACGCCGTCGGTTTCCAGGCCAGCTTCACCTTGCTCAACAGCAAATTCAAAGGGCTGGTGTCAGCCCTGCGCGGAGAATAATCCATGTCCCTGTCCAGCGTTTTCAACATTGCCGGCAGCGGCATGAGCGCGCAGACCACACGTCTGAACACCGTGGCCTCGAACATCGCCAACGCCGAAACCGTCTCCTCGAGCATCGACCAGACCTACCGCGCCCGTCACCCGGTGTTCGCCACCATGTTCCAGGGCGGCCAGGCCGGCGGCAGCAGTTCGTTGTTCCAGAACCAGGACGCGGCCGGGCAGGGTGTGCAGGTGCTCGGCGTTGTCGAAGACCAGAGCAACCTCGAGGCGCGCTACGAGCCGAACCACCCGGCCGCTGACGCCAAGGGCTACGTCTACTACCCGAACGTCAACGTGGTGGAAGAAATGGCTGACATGATTTCCGCCAGCCGCTCGTTCCAGACCAACGCGGAAATGATGAACACCGCCAAGACCATGATGCAGAAGGTACTGACCCTCGGTCAGTAATAAGGGACGAATGCCATGAGCGTTACGGACACCACCAGCACCCTGAGCATGAAAGACATCCTGGCCAACTCGTCCAAGACGAGTAGCACCACGTCGGGCGGCATCGCCTCGGCGACCAACAGTGCCACCGGCGGCCAGGCGCTGGGCAAGGATGCGTTCCTGCAATTGCTGGTCACCCAGCTGAAAAACCAGAACCCGCTCGACCCGCAGGACAACAGCGCTTTCGTGGCGCAACTGGCGCAGTTCAGCAGCCTTGAAGGCATCACCACGCTGAACTCCACAGTCAGTGGCCTTGCCGGCAACTACAACTCGTCGCAGGCGCTGCAAGCCTCGTCGCTGGTCGGTCGCAACGTGATCGTGCAGACCAACACCGCGCAGCTCGATGACCCGAGCAAAGGCCTGACCGGTTCGGTCTCCGTGCCTTCGTCGATTGCCGGCGGCACCGTGACCATCACCGACAAGGACGGCAAGACCGTGCGCACCATCGACCTGGGCAGCCGCGCTGCGGGTGCTGCCAGTTTCACGTGGGACGGCAAGGACACCGCCGGCACCGTGGTTCCGGTCGGTACTTACACGTTCAAGGCCAGCGCACCGATCAACGGCGCGGCGACCGACCTGGCGACCTACCTGCCAGCAACCGTCAACAGCGTGACGATCAGCCAGACCGGTGGCGAGCTGATGCTCAACCTGGCCGGCAAGGGCACTGTCGCCCTGTCCAAAGTACAAACCATTGGTATATAGAGCCGACTAACCCGGCACGAAGGAGTGGAACATGTCTTTTAACATCGGCCTTAGCGGTCTCTATGCCGCCAACAAACAACTCGACGTGACCGGCAACAACATCGCCAACGTCGCCACCGCCGGGTTCAAATCCTCGCGCGCAGAATTCGAAGACGTCTATTCGGCGACTCGTCTGGGCAGCGGCAGCAAAGTGATCGGTAACGGCGTACGCCTGGCCAACGTGTCCCAGCAGTTCACCCAGGGTGACATCAACAACACTGGCAACGTGCTGGATATGGGCATTAACGGCTCTGGCTTTTTCACCATGAACAACAACGGCTCGGTGTCTTACACCCGTGCCGGTACGTTCAAGGTCGATAACGCCGGCTACATCACCAACACCGACTACACCTCGCGTTTGCAGGGCTACGGTGTGGATGCCAACGGCAAGATTATTAACGGCGTCTTGACCGACCTCAAGATCGATACCTCGAACCTGGCCCCGAAGTCGACTTCGGCGGTGGCTTCGACCATTAATCTGAACTCGACCGCTGCGGTGATCGACGATACGGTCGCGGCAGGCAAATTCGACCCTACCAACACTGCGACCTACACCAAGTCGTTCAGCACCCCGATCTATGACAGCCAGGGCAACCAGCACACCATGGATCAATACATGGTGAAAACCGGCGCCAACACCTGGAAGGTCTACACCCTGGTGGACGGTCGTAACCCGGATGCGACCGGCAGCGATCCGAAGACCACCGCGCCTGTGGCCTCGACGCTGTCCTTTGACGCGACCGGCAAGCTGACCCAGGTCAGCACGCCAGATCCGCTGGGTGGCCCGGCCATCATCAGCAGCGACCTGACACTCAAGGGCTGGGTGCCAGGCACTGTGACCGATGGTGTCTGGAAGGCTAACGGCGCGGCGGCAAACCCGGCGGGTGTGACCATCTCGATGGCCAAGACCACTCAGTACAACGCCGACACCTCGCGCACGATTCCTACTCAGGATGGTTACGCGACTGGCCAGATCACCAACCTGACCATCGACGGTACCGGTACCTTGTTCGCCAACTTCAGCAACAACCAGAGCAAGGCCATCGGACAGGTTGCACTGGCGAGCTTCACCAACGAACAGGGCCTGCAGGCGATCGGTGGCACCAGCTGGAAAGAGACGTTTGCTTCGGGTATTCCGGGCTACGATGCGCCTGAGACCGGTACGCTGGGTTCGGTGGTGTCCAACTCGCTGGAAGAATCGAACGTTAACCTGACCAATGAGCTGGTTGATCTGATCAAAGGCCAGAGCAACTATCAGGCGAACGCCAAGACCATTTCGACGCAGAGCACGATTATGCAGACCATTATTCAGATGACCTGATTCGGGTTTCTGAGCTGGTTTTTTGGGCCCCTCGTTTTGAGGGGCTTTTTTTTGGTCTTGGCGGCCTCTGGGCCGGCCAGGCTTTGGGTGATTTGGGTGAATATCCGTTGCTGCGGTAGCGACTGCTGACGGTTTCGCCTGACGGCGACTTACTTTTTTACAAGCGCCAAAAAAAGTAAGCAAAAAACGCTTGCTCCTACGTTCGGCCCTCGCAGGCTCGGGTTCCTTCGCTGCGGGATCGATCCGGGCGCAGCGGCTACGGTTTGCTTCGCTGCGCCTCCTTGCGCTGTGTCTGGCTGCGCCAGACGGTCGCTGCGCTCCCACGCCCGGATCAATCCCTCCACTCAGCCTTCCGACGTCGCCGGTGGATCAAAAGCACTCGAGCTTGCGCTCATTGTTGAATGGGGCGGCTTCGCCGCGGGCAGCTGCGCTGCTTTGCTTTTGCTTTTGTGGGAGCGAGCCTGCTCGCGAAGGCGGCCCGACAGCCGACCTGGTCTTGAGGTAACACTCGATCCAACTGTAGGAGCTGCCGAAGGCTGCGATCTTTTGATCTGGCTTTTGCTTTTGCTTTTTCTTTTGGTTTTGCTTTTGGTTTTGCTTTTGTTTTGGCTTTGATCCGGCTCTTGATCTTTTGCCCCTTCGGCAGGCTTCGTTATGGGATCGATCCGGGTGTGGGAGCGCAGCGACCGTACGACGCAGTCGTACACAGCGGAAGGAGGTGCAGCGAAGCAAACCGTAGCCGCTGCGCCCGGATCGGTCCCGTAACGAAGGTACCCCGAGCTTTAGCGAGCGGGCCGTACGCCGGGGCAAAGCCTTTTGGGTTACCTTTTTGGCGTCTGAAAAAGGTGACTCGCTGTAAGAGCGAAACCGCCAGCGGCAACACCCGCAGCAACGGATATACACCCAAAACCTCAAGAGCCCGGTCGGCCCAAAGGCCGCCAAGGCCTCCAAAAACAAAACCCCCGACAAACCAGAAGTCTGTCGGGGGTTTTGTTTGCCTTGAGATTCCAGGCGTCTCGCAACGCCTGATCTCAGCTCAGCTTATTGGCAAGCTTCGCAATCCGGCTCGTCAATCGCGCAGGCCTTTGGCACGGGTGCCGGACCTGCCGGAGCGGCCAGGACCGAATCGTCGCCGTGGTTGCCGCCACTGGAAACAGCGTTCAGCTTGCCGGTGTTGATGGTCGACTTCTCGGTGCTGGTCGCGGCCAAGGCACGGAGGTAGTAAGTGGTTTTCAGGCCACGGTACCAGGCCATGCGGTAGGTCACGTCGAGCTTCTTGCCCGATGCGCCGGCGATGTACAGGTTCAGCGACTGGGCCTGGTCGATCCACTTCTGACGACGGCTGGCGGCGTCAACGATCCACTTGGTGTCCACTTCGAACGCGGTCGCGTAGAGTTCTTTGAGCTCTTGCGGGATGCGCTCGATCTGTTGCACCGAACCGTCGTAGTACTTCAGGTCGTTGATCATGACCGAGTCCCACAGACCGCGAGCTTTCAGATCGCGAACCAGGTAAGGGTTGATCACGGTGAATTCGCCCGACAGGTTCGATTTCACGTACAGGTTCTGGTAGGTGGGTTCGATCGACTGCGAAACGCCAGTGATGTTGGCGATGGTCGCGGTCGGTGCGATGGCCATGATGTTCGAGTTACGGATGCCTTTCTGTACACGGGCGCGAACCGGTGCCCAGTCGAGGGTTTCCTTCAGGTCGACGTCGATGTACTTCTCGCCACGCTGTTCGATCAGGATCTGTTGCGAATCCAGCGGCAGGATGCCTTTGGACCACAGCGAGCCGTTGAACGTCTCGTAGGCGCCGCGCTCGTCGGCCAGGTCGCAGGAAGCCTGGATCGCGTAGTAGCTGACCGCTTCCATCGACTTGTCGGCGAACTCGACGGCAGCGTCGGAGCCGTAGGCAATGTGCTGCAGGTACAGAGCGTCCTGGAAGCCCATGATGCCCAGACCGACCGGACGGTGGCGGAAGTTGGAGTTCTTCGCTTGCGGCACCGAGTAGTAGTTGATGTCGATCACGTTATCGAGCATGCGCACAGCGGTGTTCACGGTGCGTTGCAGCTTGGCGGTATCGAGCTTGCCGTCGACGATATGGTTCGGCAGGTTGATCGAGCCCAGGTTGCAAACGGCGATTTCGTCCTTGTTGGTGTTCAAGGTGATCTCGGTGCACAGGTTCGAGCTGTGGACCACGCCGACGTGCTGCTGCGGGCTGCGCAGGTTGCACGGGTCTTTGAAAGTCAGCCATGGGTGGCCGGTTTCGAAGAGCATGGACAGCATTTTGCGCCACAGGTCTTTGGCCTGGATGGTCTTGAACAGCTTGACCTTGCCCGGGTACTCGGTCAGCGCTTCGTAGTACTCGTAGCGCTCTTCGAAGGCTTTACCGGTCAGGTCGTGCAGGTCCGGTACTTCGGATGGCGAGAACAGGGTCCACTTGCCGTCATCGAAGACACGCTTCATGAACAGGTCAGGGATCCAGTTGGCGGTGTTCATGTCGTGGGTACGACGACGATCGTCACCGGTGTTCTTGCGCAGCTCGATGAACTCTTCGATGTCCATGTGCCAGGTTTCCAGGTAGGCACACACCGCGCCTTTGCGCTTGCCACCCTGGTTCACGGCCACAGCGGTGTCGTTCACCACTTTGAGGAACGGCACCACGCCTTGCGACTTGCCGTTGGTGCCCTTGATGTACGAACCCAGCGCACGAACAGGCGTCCAGTCGTTGCCCAGGCCGCCGGCAAATTTCGACAGCATGGCGTTGTCGTGGATCGCGTGATAGATGCCCGACAGGTCATCCGGAACGGTGGTCAGGTAGCAGCTCGACAGCTGTGGACGCAGGGTACCGGCGTTGAACAGGGTTGGAGTCGAAGCCATGTAGTCGAACGAGGACAGCAGGTTGTAGAACTCGATCGCACGGTCTTCTTTCTGCTTCTCTTCGATCGCAAGACCCATGGCCACGCGCATGAAGAAGATCTGCGGCAGTTCGAAACGCACGCCATCCTTGTGGATGAAGTAGCGGTCGTACAGGGTCTGCAGGCCCAGGTAGGTGAATTGCTGATCGCGCTCGTGGTTGATCGCCTTGCCCAGTTTTTCCAGGTCGAAGGTGGCCAGCACAGGGTTCAGCAGTTCGAACTCGATACCCTTGGCGATGTAGGCCGGCAGGGCCTTGGCGTACAGGTCGGCCATTTCGTGATGGGTGGCGCTTTCGGCGACTTCGAGGAAGTTCAGCCCTTCGGCACGCAGGGTGTCCATCAGCAGGCGGGCGGTGACGAACGAGTAGTTCGGCTCACGCTCGACCAGGGTGCGGGCGGTCATCACCAGTGCGGTGTTGACGTCGGTCAGGGCGACGCCGTCGTACAGGTTCTTCAGGGTTTCGCGCTGGATCAGGTCGCCGTCGACTTCTTCCAGGCCTTCGCAGGCCTCGGTGACGATAGTGTTCAGGCGGCCCATGTCCAGCGGCGCGAGGCTACCGTCGGCGCGGGTGATGCGGATCGATGGGTGCGCGTTGACGGCTGCTTCGGCCGGGGCGTGGGCAGCGCGTTCTTTCGAACGGCCGTCACGGTAGATCACGTAGTCGCGAGCGACTTTCTGCTCGCCGGCACGCATCAGGGCCAGTTCGACCTGGTCCTGGATTTCTTCGATGTGGATGGTGCCGCCCGATGGCATGCGACGCTTGAAGGTCGCGGTGACCTGTTCGGTCAGACGCGCCACGGTGTCATGGATTCGCGACGAAGCGGCAGCGGTGCCGCCTTCAACTGCGAGGAACGCTTTGGTGATAGCGACGGTGATCTTGTCATCGGTGTAAGGAACGACAGTGCCATTACGCTTGATCACGCGCAGCTGGCCAGGCGCGGTGGCTGCCAGATCCGAAGTCGAATCGGCGGCCTGCGGCAAGGTGCCCTGCGGGTTCTCGCGAGTTGTGTCGGTTTGCATGGGGGGTGGTCTCCACATTCTCTATGTTTGTTTGGCACCGTCATGGTGCTCACCGTTCTGTACCGAAGCACTGCAACCGACGGGCGTCGGCATTACAAACTTCGGAACAGTAGGAAAAAGGCTGCAACGCCGCATCCTTGCCGAAGTTTTGGTAGCCAGCCGAAGCTCGCCACCGGATTCCTTCGCGGGTGACAGTCATGACTGCAACACCCATACCGTTTTGTCCGTTTCGGACCAAATAAAACGGTGCCATCCGCCAGTGCGGTTTGGGCTTGAAAAAACTCGTTCGTTCAACCGGAAACTCGCCATAAAGCGCTTGAGTTTCAGGTCTGAAATGTGGTTGGGCGATTTAGACGAAAACCCTATATGTAGGGTCTGCGTTTTCGCGGTGCTACAAGATAATGCGTTTCAGGGGGGGATTGCAACGTACTACCTGTGGATAAGCCTGTGCGTAATTTGTGTAAGAAACAGGGAAAACGCGTGTAGGCCGCGAACCTGCTGAGCCAGACCGTTTGTCACTGTTTTTTTGCCTGGAAAACGTTACAGCGGTTTTTTAAGGGCGCGAACCCTATCACAGAATTCCGCCTTGTCCGAACGCATTTACCGACTTGTTTTCCGGGTGTCCGGCGTTTATACAATCGCTGGCTGCATGGGCATTTTTATCCTCCTGAAACATGACAGATGATCGGGAGGTACACGCAGGATTGTGGGAGCGAGCCTGCTCGCGAATCGGTTGACCACTGAGCATTCAGGTTGGAGCAACAGACGCTTTCGCGAGCAGGCTCGCTCCCACAGGTTTTGTCCGTGTCAGGCGATTGTCTTTCTTCTTTTAATAAAAACAGCAAACAGAGGTCACCGGTGGAGCAACAAACCTGGCAGGTATTGATTGTCGAGGATGACCAGCGACTGGCCGAGCTCACCCGTGACTACCTGCAAGCCAATGGCCTGCGCGTGGAGATCGAAGGCAACGGTGCGCTGGCGGCGGCGCGGATCATCAGGGAGCAGCCGGATCTGGTGATCCTCGATCTGATGCTGCCCGGCGAGGATGGCCTGAGCATCTGCCGCAAGGTGCGCAGCCAGTACGACGGGCCGATCCTGATGCTCACCGCGCGCACCGATGACGCTGATCAGATCCACGGCCTCGACCTTGGTGCCGACGACTATGTCTGCAAACCGGTGCGCCCGCGTTTGTTGCTGGCGCGGATCCAGGCGTTGCTGCGACGCAGTGACACACCGGAACCGGCCGCGGAAAAATCCCGTCGCCTGCAATTCGGCCCGCTGGTGGTCGACAACGCGTTGCGTGAAGCCTGGCTGAGCGACAACGGCATCGAGCTGACCAGCGCCGAGTTCGACCTGCTCTGGCTGCTGGTGTCCAACGCGGGGCGGATTCTTTCCCGCGAAGAAATCTTCACCGCATTGCGCGGCATCGGCTATGACGGCCAGGACCGCTCGATCGACGTGCGCATCTCACGCATCCGTCCGAAAATCGGCGACGACCCCGATCATCCGCGTCTGATCAAGACCATTCGCAGCAAAGGCTACCTGTTCGTCCCGGAAGCCTGTGCAGACCTGGCGCTGTGAATTCGATCTTCCTGCGCATCTACGGCGGCATGTGCGCCGCGCTGATTCTGGTGGCGGTGCTCGGCGTGCTGGCACTGAACCTGCTCAATCAGGTGCGCAGTGAGCAATACCGCGAACGCCTGGCCCACGGCACCTTTTCGCTGATGGCCGATAACCTGCAACCGATGAACCAGACCGAGCGCCACCGCGCGTTGCTGGTGTGGGAGCGGCTGCTCGGCATTCCGCTGACGCTGAAGAAATTTTCTGAAAGCGACCTCGATCTGGCCCAGCGCACCCGTGTGTTGCGCGGTCAGGCGCTGGTCGAGCAAACCGGGCCACACGCGGCCAAGGTCTATCGGCTGATCAGCGAAAAAGAGCAAATGATGCTGGTGGGCGAGGTACAGCAGATCAGCGAGCAACTGGCCCGGGCGACCATTTATTTGCTCGCCGATGAACTGGTGCGAGTACCGGTCGGCGAACAGCCCAAACGTCTGGCGCAGATAAAGCAGGAAAAGGGCTTCGGCTTCGATCTGCGTCTGGTCACGGTAAATGACGCCGACATGGACGAAGACCAGAGCCGCCGCGTGGCCGAGGGCGATACGGTGATGGCGCTGGGCAAGGGCGGCGATTCGATCCGTGTCTTCGCCGGCATGGTCGGCACGCCGTGGGTGCTGGAAATCGGCCCGCTGTATCAGATGAATCCGTACCCGCCGGAATGGCTGGTGCTGATTGCCGCTCTGGGTCTGACGCTGATCGGTCTCATCGTCTATCTGTTGGTGCGTCAGCTTGAGCGGCGTTTGCGCGGCCTCGAAGCAGCGGCCACGCGCATCGCTAAGGGCAGCTTGGAAACCCGCGTACCTGCACGCGGAGCCGACTCGGTCGGGCGGCTGGCGTCGGCGTTCAATGGCATGGCCGAGCATTTGCAGCAACTGCTGGCGATCCAGCGTGAACTGGTGCGCGCGGTATCCCATGAGTTGCGCACGCCGGTGGCGCGGCTGCGTTTCGGTCTGGAGATGATCGGTACGGCGACCACCCCGCAGGCACTGGAGAAATACCGCGAAGGCATGGATCACGACATCGAGGACCTCGATAAGCTGGTCGACGAAATGCTCACCTACGCGCGGCTGGAACAGGGCTCGCCGGCGCTGACCTTCCAGCGCATCGACCTGGATGCGCTGGTCAATCAGGTGATCGAAGAATTGGCGCCACTGCGCGCCGAGGTCACGGTGCAGCGCGGTTTGTGTTTGTCATCGGCCGACAATGACGGCGCCTGGGTCGAGGCTGAACCGCGTTATTTGCATCGGGCGCTGCAGAATCTGGTGGGCAACGCGATGCGCCATGCGCACTCGCAGGTGACGGTGAGTTATCAGGTCGGCCAGTTGCGTTGCCGGATCGACGTCGAGGATGACGGGCCGGGAGTGCCGGAGGTGGCATGGGAGCGGATCTTCACGCCGTTTCTGCGCCTCGACGATAGCCGCACGCGGGCCTCGGGCGGGCATGGTCTGGGCTTGTCGATTGTGCGGCGGATCATTCACTGGCACGACGGCCGCGCGATCATTGGCAAGAGCAAGAGCCTGGGTGGGGCGTGTTTCAGTCTGAGTTGGCCGAGAAATCAGGAGCGCCGCTGAGATACGGGATACCGCCTTCGCGAGCAGTCTCGCTCCCACATTTGAAATGCAATCCCCTGTGGGAGCGAGCCTGCTCGCGATAGCGCCATTGCCGACAATGCAAATCCTCAGGCAGGAATGCTGACCAGACTCAACAACTGCCCATCCTGCACTCCGAACTGCGCCTCCAGCTCCGATCCGTTGCGCCATTCGCCGGACAAATCAGTCAACAACCGCAGCCTGACCTGACCCGCCGCAGTCCATTCCAGCACTTCGGCATGCTCGAAATAAAAGCGCTGCTGCACGATCGGGTACAGCGCTTTGAATAAACTCTCTTTGACCGAAAACGTCAGGGTCACCAGTAACGCCAACTGATCCTCAGATCCCGCTGCGATGCGCTGCAGTTCCGCTGGGGTGAGAATTTCCCCGGCCAGGCGTTCGGCGCGCTCGTGGCTCAACAGGTTTTCCAGATCCATGCCCAGGCCGCGCCAGTGCTGCTTGTTGGCGACAATCGCTGCGGCGCGGCCGGTGCTGTGGGTGATCGAACCGCAAATGTGCGCTGGCCACACCGGGGCGCGGTCTTCGCCGATCGGCGGAACGATATTCAGGCCTTCGAGTTGGTGCAGCGCGGCACGGGCGCAGATGCGCCCGGCGAGAAACTCGGCCTGACGCTTGGCCACCGAGCGCTGGATGCTTGGCGGCGCGAGTACAGCGCTGCGCTGGAAGTCATCGCCGAGCAACTGTGCCGGATCGAAGTGGGTACTGAGCAGCACGGTATCGGCAAGCACCGTTGGCAACGGCCAATGGCTGTCGAGGGCAGTGCAGCAGGCGGGCAGGGCGAGGGTGGTATGCATGGCGGGCATTTTGCCGGTTAGTCGGGGCGAGGTCGAGATCGGCGGTAAAGCCTCCGCGAGCAGGCTCGCTCCCACAGGATCTTCTGTGCGACAGATATCCGGTGTGGGAGCGAGCCTGCTCGCGAAAGCCACGCCTCGGTCGTTACTGACTCAACCGAAAACCTTCTTGAAGAACGCCTGCATATCCGCCCATGACTTCTCGTCCGCCGCTTTGTTGTAACCAATGTCCGGCCCGCCATGCTCGCCATGGCTCAAACGATCGGCATCCGGATTGCTGAAACCATGCTTGGCGCCATCCAGACTGACGAATTGATAGTCCGCCCCGGCCTTGTCCATCTCTGACTTGAAGGCGGTGACGTGGTCCTGAGTGACCATGCTGTCCAGCGCACCGTGCTCGACGAGGATTTTCGCCTTGACGCTGCCCGGAGTCGCCGGGGTCTTGGTTGCCAGCGCGCCATGGAAACTCACCACACCGGCCAGCGGCACACCCTGACGCGCCGCATTCAGCACCACGCCGCCACCGAAGCAATAGCCGATGGCGGCGATTTTGTTCGGGTCGGTCTGCGGTTGCTTCTTCAGCAGATCGAGCCCGGCGGCGAAGCGCTTACTGGCAGCATCGGCGTCCTTGGTCGCTGCCTGCATGAAGGCCATGGCGTCTTTCGGGTGCTCGGTGTTTTTGCCTTCGCCGTACATATCGATGGCCAGCGCGCTGTAGCCGAGTTCGGCGAGGTCTCGCGCGCGGCGCTTGGCGTAATCGTTCAGCCCCCACCATTCGTGAACCACGACAACGCCGGGGCGTGGGCCTTTGATCGCGTCGTCATAGGCGTAGTAACCGATCAGTTGGCTGCCGTCGGCGCTTTGGTAGGAGATTTCCTCAGTCTTGATCGCAGCCTGGGTGAGGCTGCTGACCGCCAGCAAAGTCAGGGCGAGGAACAGGCGCATGGTCGGGTCTCCTTATTGAAAGTGGTCAGAACAGCCTAGTCGATCTGGTTCAGGTCTGGTTCAGAGACGGTTCAGGGGCCGTACAGGGGCGGCTGAGTAACCTTGCGCCATACCCAAACAGCACTGTGAAAGAGGAAATACCCATGACTCGTATCAACAAACTGCTGCTGGCTTTTACCCTGTTAGGCTCCAGCATCGCGGCCAATGCCGACGACACCAGCAACTTCGCCGGCCTGACGTTCGGCCAGACCAGCGACAAGATCGACAAGTCCCACGCGCTGAACAATAACCTTGGCCACCCCAACGCCACCGGGGCCATCGACGGCAACAACACCTACGGCATGCGCCTCGGTCAGCAAAACAGCCAGGGCCGCTACTACGCCACCTACGACAACGTTTCCGGCTCGCACAATGGCGTTAAACTGCGCCAGGAAAATCTGCTCGGCAGCTATGACCTGTTCTACCCGGTGGGCGGCAGCACCAAACTGTTCGGTGGCGCCACCGCCGGTCTGACCAAGCTGACGCAGGATTCGCCAGGCTTCAGCCGTGACAGCGACATGGGTTACGCCATCGGTGGTCAGGTCGGTGTGTTGCAGCAGGTTTCGCAGAACACGTCGGTGGAACTCGGTTACCGTTACCTGCGCAGCAACGCCAGCACCGAAATGAAAGAGAGCGGCGGCAGCAAACAGGGCTCGCTGGACTTGACCAGCAGCGCGCAGACCTACCTGTCGGCCAACTACTATTTCTAAGCGGTTGCCGCCGATTGAAGTGTGGGAGCGAGCCTGCTCGCGAAAGCGATGTTTCATTCAACATCATCGTTGACTGAATGACCGCATTCGCGAGCAGGCTCGCTCCCACAGGTTGTGACTGGAGTGTTCAAGTGATGGGGAGAAGGACATGAAACTGTTGGTCGTCGAAGATGAGGCGCTGTTGCGTCATCACCTGCAAACCCGCCTGACGGAAAGCGGTCATGTGGTCGAGTCCGTGGCCAATGCCGAGGAGGCGCTGTACCAGACCGGACAGTACAACTTCGATCTGGCAGTGATCGATCTCGGCCTGCCGGGCATGGGCGGCCTCGACCTGATCCGCCAGTTGCGCTCGGGCGGCAAGACCTTTCCGATCCTGATCCTCACCGCGCGCGGCAACTGGCAGGACAAGGTCGAAGGCCTCGCCGCCGGTGCCGACGATTACGTGGTCAAGCCGTTCCAGTTCGAAGAACTCGACGCACGCCTCAACGCATTGTTGCGCCGCTCCAGCGGTTTCACCCAGTCGACCATCGTTGCCGGGCCGTTGCTGCTCGACCTCAATCGCAAACAGGCGAGCCTTGATGAGCAGCCGCTGGCGCTGACCGCCTACGAGTACCGCATCCTCGAATACCTCATGCGCCATCATCAGCAAGTGGTGCCCAAGGATCGCTTGATGGAGCAGCTTTATCCGGACGATGACGAGCGCGATCCGAATGTCATCGAAGTGCTGGTCGGCCGTCTGCGGCGCAAACTCGAAGGCCCGGCCGGGTTCAAGCCGATCGACACCGTGCGCGGCCTCGGCTACCTGTTCAATGAGCGCTGCACTTGATCCGTTCCCTTCGCGTTCGCTTGATGCTCGCCGCCACCACGTTGGCGGTGTTGTTCATGCTTGCCTTGCTGCCGGCGATGCAGGGTGCGTTCAGCCTTGCCTTGCAGGATTCGATCGAACAACGCCTGGCGTCCGACGTCACCACACTTATCTCCGCCGCGCGGGTGGAAAACGGTCGGCTGGTGATGCCGTCGCAATTGCCGGACGAGCGCTTCAATCTCACTGATTTCCGCTTGCTCGGCTATATCTACGACCGTGACGGCAAACTGGTGTGGCGTTCGAAAGCGACTCAGGAAGAACAGATCAACTACAAACCGCGTTACGACGGCCTCGGTAACGAGTTCGCGCGGATCCGGGAAGCCAGCGGTCAGGAGTTCTTCGTCTACGACGTCGAAGTCAAATTGCTCGGCGGCAAAAGCGCAGCGTTCAGCATCGTCGCCCTGCAACCGGTGCGCGAATACGAAACCACTCTCGAAGGCCTGCGCGAAAACCTCTATCTGGGCTTCGGCGCGGCATTGCTGGTTTTGCTGGCGCTGCTATGGATCGGCCTGACCTGGGGCCTCAAGGCCTTGCGCCGCTTGAGCCAGGAACTCGACGAAATCGAAGGCGGCACTCGCGAAAGCCTCACGGAAAAACACCCGCGTGAACTGCTGCGCCTGACCGGCTCGCTCAACCGCCTGCTGCTCAGCGAACGCCAGCAGCGCAGCCGCTACCGCGACTCCCTCGACGACCTCGCCCACAGCCTGAAAACCCCCTTGGCGGTGCTGCAAGGTGTCAGCGAAGACATGGCGCAGCGCCCGGAAGACCGCGACCAGGCTTGGGTCCTGCAAAGCCAGATCGAACGCATGAGCCAGCAGATCAGCTACCAACTGCAACGGGCCAGCCTGCGCAAAAGCGGCCTGGTGCGCCATCAGGTGCGCCTGCAACCGGTGCTCAAAAGCCTCTGCGATACGCTGGACAAGGTCTACCGCGACAAACACGTGCGCGTGACCTTTGATCTGCCGGAACATTGCTACGTGCCGATCGAGCAGGGCGCCTTGCTGGAAATGCTCGGCAACCTGTTGGAAAACGCCTATCGCCTGTGCCTCGGCGAAGTGCGGGTCAGCGTGCGCGAGTCACTGGCCGGGATCGAATTGTGCGTAGAAGATGACGGGCCGGGTGTACCGCTCGATCAGCGCGCGCGGATTCTCGAACGCGGCGAGCGTCTGGACGCCCAGCATCCGGGGCAGGGGATCGGGCTGGCGGTGGTCAAGGACATCATCGAAAGCTACAACGCCCGTTTGGCTTTGGGCGATTCGCCGATGGGCGGGGCGGCGTTCAGGATTCATTTTCCTGCGGTGTGAAGGTTGGCCGTGCCGGCCTCTTCGCGAGCAGGCTCGCTCCCACCTTGAAACGCATTCCCCTGTGGGAGCGAGCCTGCTCGCGAAGGCGTCTGACTTCACAACTCCTGCGCCCGATAAGCCCCCGGTGTCAGCCCCGTCCATTTCTTGAATGCCCGGTGAAACGCCGAAGGCTCGGAAAACCCGAGCTGCTCGGCAATCTGCTGCAATGACAGATCCGCCCGGCCCAGATGATAGATGGCGATATCCCGCCGCAGCTGATCCTTGAGCTCCTGAAAACTCGTGCCTTCCTCACGCAAATGCCGCCGCAAGGTTTGCGGGCTGATATGCAAATGCGCGGCGACGGCTTCCAGATCCGGCCAATGTGCCGCGTCGCGGCTGAGCAAGCGGCGCAGGCGGCTGCTCAGGCTGTCGCCGTCGTCCGGACGTGAGAGCAGGTCGGCGGGGGAGCGTTCGAGAAAATGTTTGAGCGTGCGTTCGTCCTGCAACAGCGGCATGGCCAGGTAGCGACTGTGAAACAGCAGGCTGCTCTGCTCGGCATCAAAGGTCAGCGGGCAGGGGAACAGCAAGTCGTATTCGCCGCCGTGCTCGGGGCGCGGATAGCTGAAAGACGCCTGCTCGAGGCGAATGCGCTGGCCAATCATCCAACTGCCGAGGCGATGCCAGATCACCAGCAGGCTCTCGGTCAGAAAGTGATCCGGATCCCACCACTGCGCGTCGTCCAGGCTCAAACGCACCCATTCGTCTTCGCGGCGCAGAGCCAGGCGCGGGGCGTCGGGGAACAGGCTATAAAACAGCAAACCGCGTTGCAGAGCCTTCTCCAGGTTGCGGCAGTGAATCGAGGCGTGGCACATCATGGCGAAGCTGCCGGGCTTGCTCGGGGCGTTACCGAAACCCAGGTATTCGTCGTCCAGCGCCAGCCACAGCCCTTGAATCAGCCGGGTGAACTGCTCAGGGGCAATCCGCGCGCGGGGCTCGTCGAGCAACTCCGGGCTGATCCCCATTTGCTGTAACAGGCCTGAATAATCCAGGCCGCGCCGGCGTGCGCCGCCAAGAGCGGCACGGGCGAAATGGCTGGCGATGGTGCGTTCGCGCATAAGCGGCAATCCTTGTTCAGGCACCGATCGTAATGGCGGGCCGGCAACGTCACAAGGCGGATTTCCGCCAAATTGCAGGACGCTGGACGCTCAGTTGGCGGAAATCCGCCATGCCACAAGTCACTGATTGGTGACAGGAAAATCCCGCAGGCCCTGATATCAAAAGGCTTGCTGCCATTCGCACCAATCTGGCACGACGTTTGCGATACAAGCGACAGAAGCGTGCATTTTTTCCTCCCGGGAGGATGCCGTTCCAACAACAAATCCCTCCAGTGCAGGAGGGTTCGCAATTAAGGTTCGGCGCTCGACAGATGGATGTTGCCGCTGGACGCTTGAGGAAACCTGCAATGACGACTCGTCAGCCACTGTACAAATCCCTGTATTTCCAGGTGATCGTTGCCATCGCCATCGGCATCCTGCTCGGTCACTTCTATCCGCAGACCGGTGTGGCCCTCAAGCCACTGGGCGACGGCTTCATCAAGCTGATCAAAATGGTCATCGCCCCGATCATCTTCTGTACTGTTGTCAGCGGCATCGCCGGCATGCAGAACATGAAATCGGTAGGCAAGACCGGCGGCTACGCGCTGCTGTACTTCGAAATCGTTTCCACCATTGCCCTGCTGATCGGTCTGGTCGTGGTCAACGTTGTGCAACCGGGCGCCGGCATGCACATCGACGTCACCACCCTCGACGCCTCGAAAATCGCCACCTACGTGACGGCGAGTAAAGACCAGAGCATTGTCGGCTTCCTCCTCAATGTGATCCCGAACACCATCGTCGGCGCGTTCGCCACCGGTGACATCCTGCAAGTGCTGATGTTCTCGGTGATCTTCGGTTACGCCCTGCATCGCCTCGGCTCGTACGGTCGTCCGCTGCTGGACATGATCGATCGCTTCGCCCACGTGATGTTCAACATCATCAACATGATCATGAAACTGGCGCCGCTGGGTGCGTTCGGTGCCATGGCGTTCACCATCGGTGCCTACGGTGTCGGCTCGCTGGTGCAACTGGGCCAGTTGATGATCTGCTTCTACATCACCTGCGTTCTGTTCGTCGTGCTGGTGCTGGGTGCGATCTGCCGGGCTCACGGTTTCAGCGTGTTCAAGCTGGTGCGTTACATCCGTGAAGAACTGTTGATCGTACTGGGTACGTCCTCGTCGGAATCGGCACTGCCACGCATGCTGATCAAGATGGAGCGTCTGGGCGCGAAGAAATCGGTAGTTGGTCTGGTGATCCCGACCGGTTACTCGTTCAACCTCGACGGTACTTCGATCTACCTGACCATGGCCGCCGTGTTCATCGCCCAGGCGACTGACACGCACATGGACATCACCCACCAGATCACTCTGCTGCTGGTACTGCTGCTGTCCTCCAAAGGCGCGGCGGGTGTGACCGGTTCGGGCTTCATCGTGCTGGCCGCGACACTGTCGGCGGTAGGTCACCTGCCGGTGGCCGGTCTGGCGCTGATCCTCGGTATTGACCGCTTCATGTCCGAAGCCCGCGCACTGACCAACCTGGTCGGTAACGCTGTTGCGACCATCGTTGTGGCCAAGTGGGTCAAGGAGCTGGACACCGATCAACTGCAAGCCGAGCTGGCTTCCGGCGGTCGCGGCATCTCCGACGAGCGTGAAGAAGACGACCTGGGTGTGGCTGAAGGCCCAACCCCGAGCAATGTGAAGTAAATACAAGAACTGCGCATCAGTACGATGTGAGGTTGTAAAAAATCCCTTGTGGTGAGGGATTTACCCCCGATTGACTGCACAGCGGGCCTCTTCTTCCAATTCCAGAGAAGGGGCCGCTTTGCGACCCATCGGGGATAAATCCCCTCGCCACAGGGGTTTTTTCTTGCCCGGGATTTGAGCGCAACGGTCACACCTGCTGACATTTGCGGTGATTGCCGCATCGACAATGGCTGCCTAGGCTGAGTGCATCGCCCAAGGAGTTTGCCCATGTCCGCACCGCTGGCCTCACTGAATATTCTCGATTTCTCGACCTTGCTGCCGGGGCCGTTCGCCTCGTTGCTGCTGGCGGACATGGGCGCCGAGGTGCTGCGCATCGAATCGCCAACCCGTATGGATCTGCTGCGGGTGTTGCCACCGCATGATGGCGGGGTATCAGCCAGCCACGCTTATCTGAACCGCAACAAGCGCAGTCTGGCGCTGGATCTGAAACAGCCCGAAGCGCTGCAGATCATCAAGCAACTGCTGGGCGAATACGACATCGTCCTCGAGCAGTTTCGCCCCGGGGTGATGGAGCGTCTGGGCCTGGGTTATGAGGCATTGAAGGCGATCAACCCAAAGCTGATTTATGTGTCGATCAGCGGTTACGGCCAGACCGGGCCGTACAAGGAGCGCGCCGGGCATGACATCAACTATCTGGCCCTGGCGGGACTCGCCAGCTACACCGGACGCGCCGACAGCGGGCCGTTGCCGCTGGGCATGCAGGTGGCGGACGTGGCGGGCGGCTCGCTACACGGCGTGATCGGCCTGCTGGCAGCGGTGATTGCCCGTCAGCAAACCGGGCAGGGCACCCATCTGGATGTGAGCATGACCGATTGCGCGTTCAGCCTGAACGCCATGGCCGGCGCGGGATATCTAGCCTGTGGCGCGGAACCGGGTTGGGAAGACCAGATGCTCAATGGCGGCAGCTTCTACGATTATTACCGCACCCGGGATGGGCGCTGGATGTCGGTGGGCAGTCTGGAACCGGCGTTCATGCAGCAACTGTGCACGGCGCTGGGCCGACCGGAACTGGCAGCGCAAGGATTGTCGCCGAGACCTGAGCAGCAACAGGCACTGAAGGAGGCGTTGCGGATCGAATTCGAGCGACATGATTTTGCTGAGTTGTGTGAGTTGTTTGCCGGCGTCGATGCGTGTGTGGAGCCGGTATTGAGTCTGGGTGAGGCGGTGCGCCATCCGCAGCTACAGGCGCGGGAGTTGATGACACAAGTGCCGCGCGGCGATGGCACGACGCAGGCGCAGATGGCTTGTCCGTTGAAATTCTCCGAGGCGTTGCCGGCGCCAAGGCATGTTGGCGCCGGGTTGGGGCAGCATACGGATGAGGTGTTGGGGGAGTTGGGATTGAGTGCTTCGAAGATCGCTGAGCTGCGTTCCGCCAGGGTGATTTTGTAGCGCCCTGGCGCCGCCTTCGCGAGCAGGCTCGCTCCCACATTGAAATGCATTCCCCTGTGGGAGCGAGCCTGCTCGCGAAGGGGCCATTCAGGGCACCGCAGGAACTGACTATTCCACCCGCATCTCACCACTGAACACCAATGTCGTGCGGCACCGTCGGCAGAAGTAGCGACGTCCTTTCCCGACCAGGCCATGACGCTGGGCGGTAAACGGGAAATCACTGTCGGGACACGGGCATTTGTAGATATAGCGGGTCACGCTGCGCCGCTTGATTTCATAGGTGTGGCAGCGGTCCGGCGGCAATTCGTAGACGCCACGCATGATCAGTTGCCACTCCTCGCCATGGGGCTGGATGCGGTCGCCGAACAGTTGATGCGCGATCAGGTGCGCAACTTCGTGGGCCACGGTCTGCTTGAGGAAGTGCTCGGTGTTTTCCCGGTACAGCTGTGGGTTGAAGCGCAGCAGGTTCTCGTGCAGATGCGCGACACCGGCTTTCTGCCCGCGCAGCTTGAGACTGACCACGGGGCGTTTGAAGGAGCGTTTGAAAAAGGATTCAGCGAGTTGGTAACAATCTTCGACGCGGGTATTGAGTTGCTCGGGCATGCTTGATGGATCTCCAGAGACGCCGAGTATGCCGTAACCCCGGCGACTTGCGAATCGCCGACCTGCCGAATGGTCGTCGCCCAACGAGAAGGCCGCCTTGCGGCGGCCTGTATTGGCAGATGTTGTTTTTCTCAGGGAGGAAACAGGTCAGTTGGTATAGACCGGGCCGACACCCAGGCCCCAGACAATCACGGTGAATGCCATGATCGCCACCAGCACCACCAGGCCGACGGCAAGCACCGAGCTGGAGAACAGAAAACCTTCATCCGAAGGAATGTTCATGAACGTCGGCAGGCCGACATACAACAGATACACCGTGTAGCAGATGGCCGCCGTGCCGACGATCATCCCCAGCCACATGTGCGGATACAAAGCGGCCAGCCCACCCACGAATAACGGTGTTGCGGTGTAAGTGGCAAACGCCACGCAACGGGCCAGGCTCGGGTTGGCGTCGTAGGTGCGCGCCATCCAGTGCACGAAGGCGCCCATCACCGCGACCCCGCCGAGCATGGCCAGGTACGACATGATGGTCATCCACAAGGCGCTTTCGAACGTGAGCATCACCGGCGCGCGATTGCCGATCACCCAGCCCACCTGGGTCGTGCCGATGAACGCCGAGACCGCAGGGATCGCCGCCAGGATCAGCGTGTGCGTCAAGTACATGTGGCTGATGCTTTCCTCTTGGTCGCCACGGATCTCTTTCCATTCCTGATCGGGGTGGGTAAACAGTCCCACTACGTGATGGATCATGCCATTCACTCCTCTTGTCATTGCCATCGCCCCCCAACGGAGCGCCTACGGGCCAAGGTGGCCGAGCAAATACAGGTCTAAAGACGTGTGCGACCTTATGTCGCAGTATAGGAAGGACTCCAGCGCACCGGTATGCCGGGCTTAGAGCAAATCGCGCTGTAAACATTGCAGGTAATCGCCTCGGGGTCTTGCGGGGAAGGCATTTTTGAGGTCGAAACACTTTTGTGGCGAGGGGATTCATCCCCGTTCGGCTGCGCAGCAGTCGCCAAGCCATTCACCGAGCAGTGTCAGGCGATACGAGTTCTCGGGTTTCAGGGCTGCTTCGCAACCCAGCGGGGATAAATCCCCTCGCCACAGATGCTTCGCGCTACTGGGGTTTTTGCGTAAAATGCCGGCCTTTCGTCACACCTCACGGATTTCGCGTCATGGGCACTCTTACGGTCAACCAGAACAAACTGCAAAAGCGCCTGCGCCGCCTGGCCGGCGAAGCGGTCGCCGATTTCAACATGATCGAAGACGGCGACAAGGTCATGGTCTGCCTGTCCGGGGGCAAGGACAGCTACACCATGCTCGACGTGCTGATGCACCTGCAGAAGGTTGCACCGATCAAGTTCGACATCGTCGCGGTGAACATGGACCAGAAACAGCCGGGCTTTCCCGAGCACGTGCTGCCGGCCTACCTGAAAGAACTGGGCATCGAGTATCACATCGTCGAGAAGGACACTTACTCGGTAGTCAAGGAACTGGTGCCGGAAGGCAAGACCACCTGCTCGCTGTGCTCGCGCCTGCGTCGCGGCACGCTGTACACCTTCGCTGACGAAATCGGCGCGACGAAAATGGCCCTCGGTCACCACCGCGACGACATCGTCGAAACGTTCTTCCTCAACATGTTCTTCAACGGCACCCTGAAAGCGATGCCGCCGAAACTGCGTGCCGACGATGGCCGCAACGTGGTGATTCGTCCGCTGGCGTACTGCAACGAGAAGGACATTCAGGCCTACTCGGACTTCAAGCAATTCCCGATCATCCCGTGCAACCTCTGCGGCTCGCAGGAAAACCTGCAGCGTCAGGTGGTCAAGGAAATGCTCCAGGACTGGGACCGCAAGACCCCGGGCCGTACCGAATCGATTTTCCGCAGCCTGCAGAACGTGGTGCCGTCGCAACTGGCCGACCGCAACCTGTTCGACTTCACCAGCCTGAAGATCGACGAAACCGCGGCTTCGCGTTTCGTCAATGTCGTCAATCTGTAAACACATCCTGTAGAAGCAGGCCCTGTGGTTGAGGGGACAGCTTCTGCATGTGTTATTCATTTCCAAACCTCAGGAGAGGGCATGCGCGATTACAAGTGGCTGCACGAATACTGTCTGAACCGTTTTGGTTCGGCGGCTGAACTGGAAGCCCATCTGCCCGTTCCCAAGACCCCCGCTCAACTGCGCAAGATCCGCGACGACCGCTACCTGTCGACCATGGCCCTGCGGGTTTTTCGCGCCGGGCTCAAGCACAGCCTGGTCGACGCCAAGTGGCCGGCGTTCGAAGAAGTGTTCTTCAAGTTCGATCCGGAAAAAGTCGTGCTGATGAGCGCCGAACACCTGGAGCGGCTGATGCAGGACGCGCGGATCATCCGCCACCTCGGCAAGCTGAAAAGCGTGCCGCGCAATGCGCAGTTCATTCTTGATGTGGAAAAGGACAAGGGCAGCTTTGGCGCGCTGATCGCCGACTGGCCGGTGACCGATATCGTCGGCCTGTGGACATACCTGAAGAAACACGGCCACCAACTCGGCGGGCTGTCGGCGCCACGCTTTTTGCGCATGGTCGGCAAGGACACGTTCGTGCCCAGCTACGACGTGGTCGCGGCGCTGAATGCGCAGAAGATCGTCGACAAAGTGCCGACCAGCCAGCGTGATCTGGCAACGGTGCAGAACGCCTTCAACCAGTGGCACGAACAGAGCGGCGGCCGGCCGATGAGCCAGATTTCGATGATGCTCGCCTACACTGTGAACCATTAAGGACGAGTCGCCCCTTTCGCGAGCAGGCTCGCTCCCACATCTGGAATGCATTCCCTGTGGGAGCGAGCCTGCTCGCGAAAGCGCTTGGTCAGGCGACGCTGATCTCGCCTTCGCCCGCCAATTTGCGATTCAACTGATAGCGCCAGCGCACATACAGCAGCGCCGAGCAGAACACCGCCAGGCTCGCGGCCATTTCCAGCAGGCCGAACAGCTGCCGGTTGGGATCGTACGCCGCCAGTGCGCCTTTGATGAAATACAGGTTCACCACAAAACACATCCACGAATGACCACGGGCGCTGCCCATGATCATCGCCGGGGCGAGGACCAGCCACGGGATCAGCTCGACCAGCAGAATCACCCACGGCCGCGCGCCATGCAGGTCGGCGAACAGCAGATAATAAGCGGCCAGCAAGCCGGCGAGGGCGAAAAAGCTCAGCAGGCTGAGCACGCGCATCGCCTTGACCCGTGGCTCAAGCCACGCCACCGAGGGCAGAACTTTCGGCTTCTTCGCCATCAGCTCACCAGTTTCTGTGCGGTTTTCGCCAGACGCAGACCGAGTGCGCGACACAGCGCCACTTCGTGTTGATCCAGGCCACTCTTGCCGTCGGCACCAGCGTGATGGCTGGCGCCGTAAGGCGTGCCGCCACCTTCGGTTTCGAGCAGGGCCGATTCGCTGTAGGGCAGGCCGGTGATCAACATGCCGTGATGCAACAGCGGCAGCATCATCGACAACAGCGTGGTTTCCTGACCGCCGTGCAGGCTGGCGGTGGAGGTGAACACGCCGGCCGGTTTGCCGACCAGCGCGCCAGTCAGCCAGAGGTTGCTGGTGCCGTCGAGGAAGTACTTGAGCGGCGCGGCCATGTTGCCGAAACGCGTCGGACTGCCCAAGGCGAGGCCGGCGCAGTTCTTCAGATCATCGAGGCTGGCGTAGAGCGCGCCCTCATCGGGAATCTCCGCCGCCACCGCTTCGCATTCGGTGGAAATCGCCGGCACTGTGCGCAAACGCGCTTCCATTCCGGCCTGCTCGATGCCACGGGCGATTTGCCGGGCCATCTCGTTGGTCGAACCGTTGCGGCTGTAATAGAGAACCAGAATGTACGGCGTGCTCATGGCAACAACTCCAGCACGTTTTCCGGCGGGCGACCGATGACGGCCTTGTCACCGACTTCGAGAATCGGCCGCTCCATGAGTTTCGGGTGCGCAGCGATGGCGTCGATCAGGTGCTGTTCGCTGAGGCTGGCGTCCGCCAGGTTCAGGGTTTTGTATTCCTCTTCACCGCTGCGCAACAACTGCCGCGCACTGATCCCGAGTTTGCCGAGCAAGGCCTTGATCTGCGCGGCGCTGAGCGGCGTTTCCAGGTAGCGCACGACAGTCGGAGTCAAGCCGCGGGCTTCGAGCAGTTCCAGCGCGCCGCGGGATTTCGAGCAGCGCGGATTGTGATAAAGCGTCAGATCGGTCATGGCGGGTCGCTTCTGGCGTAAAGTGGCGGCTATTCTAACTGTGCGGCGCGCAATCCAGAACCGTCAGAGGCGATGGGTCGCAGGCGCTTTCGAATTTTCACAAGGAACACGACATGACACGGCGATTGGCAGCGGCATTGACGATTCTCGGGGCGTTGATGCTGGGGGGCTGCGGCAATGATTACGGCATCGACCAGAACGGCCAGAAGGTTGCGTCCGAACGTCTGGACAAACAATGGGTGGTGCTCAATTACTGGGCCGAGTGGTGTGGCCCGTGCCGCACGGAAATTCCTGAGCTGAATCATTTGGCTGATGAGCTCAAGAGCAAGAATGTCGGGGTGTTCGGGGTCAACTTCGACAACGTGCAGGGCGCGGAATTGAAAGAGGCGAGTGAAAAACTCGGCATCAAGTTCACCGTGCTGGCGCAGGATCCGGCCGAGCTGTTCGACCTGCCGCGCAGTGAAGCGCTGCCGGTGACGTTCATCATCGATGACAAGGGCAAGGTGCGTGAACAATTGCTGGGCGAGCAGACGGCGGCAGGGGTGATGGCGAAGCTGGAGGCGTTGCGGAACAAGTAACCTGTGGCGAGGGGATTCATCCCCGTTGGGTCGCGAAGCGGCCCCATGCGCAGTTCCAGGCGAACTGCAAACTCAGGGCTGCTACGCAGCCCAACGGGGATGAATCCCCTCGCCACTGGTCCCCGCGGGCACAGAAGGGGCTCAGCCCTCTTCCAGCCACCAGCGCAATGGCTTGCCTTGAGCCGGCCAGAAGCGCACCTGCTCGATCGGCGAAATGTCCCAGCGCTCGACTTTCTCCAGCGCCTGCAAGAAGCGTTGTTCCTGCTCCATCAGCGCCGGGGCGCAGAGTTTGCGGGTCTTGCCGATCTTGCCAAAGGTCAGCTTGTCGCCGTCCTGCGTATAAGGCGCGAACCAATGGTTGCAGCCACCGTTGCCATAAGCGCGGCCGTCATCGCCGAGGGTCACAGTCAGATGGCTGTAATCCATCAGTGGCCGCTCGCCGATCCATTCCAGGATGTAGCTGCGGTTGTGCTGCAGTTGCACCGGCTCTGCGGCACAACCAACCAGGCCGACACCGATCAGTGCGGTCAGGGCAAGCCGTTTCATCACGCAGGCTCCTGGCATTTCGGGCACAGGTGCTTGTCGCCCACGGCTTTCCAGCCGAGCTCGGCGATGCGCGCGGTGGCGGCGGGTTTCTCAGCGGACTTGCCGAGTTTGGCATCCACGGCGAATTCGAAGCTCAGCTCTTTCGCGCAGCTGTCGCAGTTGACCTGCCAGGTGTGAATCGCCAGTTCGCCAAACACCGGGCCTGTGGTCATTGCGGTCCATTGGCCTGGCGGGTTGATCAGGTGGCGGACGGTGTCGACGGTCAGGCGCATGGACAAATCCTTGCTGCCTTTGAGCGTGACCAGCAGGGCATCGCCAATACGGATCGAGCCACCGTTGCCGGTCACCTGATAGCGGCCCGGAACCAGGGCGCGGCATTCGGTGAGGGTGTGTTGCGGGTTCATCAGGGTGTAGCGGAAATCGTGTTCGACCATGGGTCCTCCAAATATGCGCGACATGCTAGCACGGGCTCGATTGCAGAATGATGCGCGCGTGCGACCTTCGATCCGGTTCAAATGAGAGCACAGTCATGGCAAACTGCCGGCCCCCGAATCTGAAGGAACGGAACATGGCGCTGATCGAATGTTATGAATGCAAGCGGAGCATCAGTTCCGAAGCGCTGGTGTGCATTCACTGCGGCGCGCCGATGGCCGAACACGCCGCCATGCAGGCGCAATCCACTGCTGCAGCGGCGCAGACCTCGACGATTTCCTTCGGCAGCTTGCCTCGCAACAAGGCTGTGCCCGAGGCGGTTGCGCCACCAGTGGCCGAGCCGCTGCCCAAAGTGATGCCGGCGGCAGCAGGGCGTCGCCGTCGTCAGCAGGCTGCGGAACAGGCACGCCAGGCACAACAACCGCTGAACGCCGATGGCAGCCGTCCGGTGGAAGGCTGGCTGAAAATCATGGTGTTTCTGTTACCAGCGTTTTTTGTCTGGTTCCTGCTGCGCAGCGGCCACTCCAGCAAGCAGCGCCTGCTCGGTTTCGGCTGGCTGGGCTTGCTGATCCTGGCGTCTTCGTTGCCCAAGTAGACGATTCAACCCTCGACCAGGTTCTGCGGCGCCCCCGCCGCCCAGGTCGCGATGTTGTGCAGGGTGGTCGCGGCAATCGCGCCCAGCGCCTCGCGCGTCAGGAACGCCTGATGCGCGGTGATGATCACGTTGGGAAACGTCAGCAGCCGCGCCAGCACATCGTCCTGCAACGGCAGGTCGGAGCGGTCCTCGAAAAACAGCTGGGCTTCTTCCTCATAAACATCCAGCCCCAGATACCCGAGTTGGCCGTCCTTCAGCGCGTCGATCAGTGCCGGCGTGTCCACCAGACCACCGCGCCCGGTATTGATCAGCATCGCCCCCGGTTGCATGCGCGCCAATGACTGGCGATTGATCAGGTGTTTGCTTTGCTCGTTGAGCGGGCAATGCAGGCTGATGATCCGTGACTCTGCGAGCAACTCCGGCAGGCTCAGGTAACGTGCGCCCAACGCCAGCACGTCGGGATTGGGATACGGATCGTAAGCCAGCAAATCACAGCCGAAGCCATGCATGATTTTTGCGAACGTTGCGCCGATCTGCCCGGTGCCGACGATGCCGACGGTCTTGCCAACCAGATCGAAACCGGTCAGGCCATGCAGGCTGAAATCGCCTTCGCGGGTGCGGTTGTAGGCGCGGTGCAAGCGACGATTGAGGGCGAGGATCAGCGCCACCGCATGTTCGGCCACGGCGTGCGGCGAGTAGGCCGGCACACGCACCACGGCCAGGCCGAGGCGTTTCGCCGCCGGCAGGTCGACATGGTTGTAACCCGCCGAACGTAAGGCAATCAGCCGCGTGCCACCAGCAGCAAGGCGTTCCAGCACCGGGGCGCTGAGGTCGTCATTGATGAACGCGCAGACCACTTCGTGCTGTTCGGCCAACGCCGCCGTATCGAGGCTCAGTCGCGCCGTTTGAAAGTGCAGGTCGAGCCCGGCCGGGCAGTCGGCGGCGAGGAAGCTGTCGCGGTCGTAGGTCTGGCTGCTGAAAATGATCGTGCGCATGAATCCTCCTGGAACATCGACGCGGGCCGCAATGGCCCGCGACAACTGTAGCGCTTTGCGCGCGCCGTGCCTTGCCGTGGATCAGGCGCTGATGCGCGCCTGCGCCGCAAGTCGATTGATCGAACGCTCCAGTTCATCCAGTGCGGCGGCGGCTTTCGGATCGTCCTGCTTGAGCAGGGTTTCGCTGCGCTGGCAGGCGGCGCGCAGTTGTGGCACGCCGCAATAACGGGTTGCGCCGTGCAACCTGTGCACGCGTTCGAGCAGAGCATTCTGGTCGTGACTGTCACGCGCGGCGCGAATCGCTTCGCGGTCGGCTTCCAGCGACGCCAGCAGCATGGCCAGCATGTCCGCCGCCAGATCGGCCTTGCCCGCCGCCAGGCGCAAGCCTTCCTCGTGATCAAGCACTGGCAGTTCCTGCTGACTCGCCGCGCTGTCGCCGCTGCGCTCCGGCGCCTGATTGCGCAGGGCCAGTCCGGTCCACTTCAACACCACTTGTGCCAGTTGCCGCTCGCTGATCGGTTTGGTCAGGTAGTCGTCCATGCCGCTTTGCAGCAGCGCGCGTTTTTCGTTGGCCATGGCGTGGGCAGTGAGCGCAACAATCGGCAGCGGCGTGCAATGCCGCTCGCTTTCCCACTGGCGAATGGTTTCGGTGGTCTGGCGACCGTCCATGCCCGGCATCTGCACGTCCATCAACACCAGATCGAAAGATTCGCTCTGCACCGCTTTGACTGCCGCGTAACCGCTTTCCACTGCGAGTACGCGGGCGCCCATGTCTTCGAGCAGGGTTTGCACCAGCAACAGATTGGCCGGGTTGTCGTCGACACACAGCACGCGCGGCGCACGGCTCGACAGCGGTTCGCCCGGTTCGCTGCGGGTCTGGCGCGGATTGACCAGATCGGCCAAGGCCCGGCGCAATTTGCGCGTACACGCCGGTTTGGCCTGAAGCTGGCTGTGCGGGTTGGGCACCGACAAATGGAACAGCGTCTGCTCGGTGGTCGGGCACAGCACCAGCACTTTGCAGCCCAGGTGCTCGAGGTCCCAGATATGCTGGTTCAAGCGTTCCGGGAGCATGTCGTTGCTGGTGATGCCGATCACTGCCAGATCGATCGCCTGATCGGTCTGATGCGCGCCGGTGACGCCATTGCTCAGGCTCTCCAGAGTATTGAACGGCGTAACTTGCAGTCCGCAGTCTTCCAGTTGATGTTGCAAGGCCTGACGCGCCAGTTCGTGATTTTCCAGCACCGCCACGCGGCGTCCGAGCAATGGCGCGGCGGGCAGGTCTTCGGCATCGTCGCGGGTTTTGGGCAGGCTCAGGCTGATCCAGAATTCCGAACCTTCGCCCGGCGTGCTGTCGACGCCGATCTCGCCGCCCATCTGCTCGATCAGGCGCTTGGAAATCACCAGCCCCAGCCCGGTGCCGCCGGGTTGGCGCGACAGCGAATTGTCGGCCTGACTGAAAGCCTGGAACAGCGCGCGCACATCCTGACTCGACAGACCGATGCCCGTGTCCTGAATGCTGATGCGCAACTGCACGCTGTCTTCGTGTTCGTCTTCGAGCATCGCCCGGGCGACGATGGTGCCTTCGCGGGTGAACTTGATCGCGTTGCTGACCAGATTGGTGAGGATCTGCTTCAAGCGCAGCGGATCGCCGACCAGCGACAGCGGCGTATCGCGATAGACCAGGCTGACCAGCTCAAGCTGCTTGGCGTGCGCGGCCGGAGCGAGGATGGTCAGGGTGTCCTGCAACAGGTCGCGCAGGTTGAACGGAATGTGATCGAGTACCAGTTTGCCGGCCTCGATTTTCGAGAAGTCGAGAATCTCGTTGATGATTCCCAACAGGCTGTCGGCGGACTTTTCGATGGTGCCCAGATAGTCGAGCTGGCGCGGGGTCAGTTCGCTTTTCTGCAACAGGTGAGTGAAGCCGAGAATGCCGTTGAGCGGCGTGCGGATCTCGTGGCTCATGTTGGCGAGGAATTCGGATTTGATCCGGCTGGCTTCCAGCGCTTCTTTGCGCGCCAGGTCCAGCTCGATGTTCTGTATCTCGATGGTTTCCAGATTCTGCCGCACGTCCTCGGTGGCCTGATCGACGCTGTGCTGCAATTCTTCACGAGCGTTCTGCAGGGTGCCGGCCATGCGGTTGATACCCGAGGCCAGTTCATCCAGTTCCTGGCTGCCGAGGGGCGGCAAGCGGGTTTCCAGATGACCGTCCTTGAGCTGCGCAACTGCTTGTTTGATCTGGCTCAGCGGACGATTGATGGTGCGGCCCATGCGCAATGCGAGGAGGGCGGCGCCGGCAAGTCCGGCGGCGATCAGCAGCAGGCTGGCGAACAGGCTGCGATAGCCGCGCAGCAACATGCCGTTGTGCGACAGCTCCAGCTCGACCCAGCCGAGCAGCCGTTCGGATTCTTCGGGAATGATTTCACCGGCGAGGTTGCGGTGCTTGCCGAACACTGGCATCAGGTAGCGCGTCGCGTCATTGCCGCTGCGTCGTTGCAGTAGCGCGCTGTCGCCGCTCGGTGCCTGATTGAGCATGGTCGGGCCGGCGTGGGCCAGAGGCGAGCGGTCCGCCGCGAGGAAGGTCACCGCGCGCACGTCGGGTTGTTCAAGGGACTGGGTGGCGATGCGTTCAAGCAGGTCGGCGTCACCGTGGCCCATCGCCGGCGCGACCAGTGGCGCCAGTTGCTCGGCGATCATTTCGCCGCGCTGCATCAATTGGCTCTGCAGGTCGGTCTGCTGCGTCCAGGTGAAATAGCCACCCAGCACCAGCGCCATCAGGCTGGTCGGCAACAAGGTCAGCAACAGCACGCGACCTTTGATTCCCAGTTTCTTGAGCACGCCTATCTCCCGCATCCCGCTGATCTGTTGACACATGCGTGCATCCGGCACGCGACATGGGCGCAGTGTAGCGATTTGCAGGCGGGCAATCTTGCGGAAAATGCAGCGCCGCCCAGGCACTCGTTCGTCCGACAGGCCAAGCTTGTGTTGCCCGCTGTCGGACAATCTTGAATAATCCGCCAACTGAGAATTACTTGCAGATACTCATGACTCCTGTTTCCGTTGGCCAGCCACGCATTCTTTCCATTGAAGACGATCCGGTCCTCGGCGCGTACGTGCACGAGCATCTGGGCCGCAGCGGTTTTCAGGTGACCTGGTGCCAGAACGGCCAGGAAGGTCTGAACATCGCCCAGCGCCAGCCTTTCGACGTGGTGCTGATGGATATTCTACTGCCGGGGCTCGATGGTCTGCAGTTGTTGACGCAATTGCGGCAGAGCCATTCGACGCCGGTGTTGCTGATGTCGGCGCTGGGTGCCGAGGCTGATCGCATCAGCGGTTTCCGCCTCGGCGCCGATGACTATCTGCCCAAGCCGTTCAGCATGGCCGAGCTGCATGTGCGCATCGAAGCGATCCTGCGCCGGGTTGCGCTGGATCGGCGCCCGCCCGCTGTCGCCCCTGCGGTCGTCAGCGGCACCCTGCGTTTCGACGATGATAACTGCGACGTGTTCTTCCGCCAGCAAGCCGCCGGGCTGACCCGCAGCGAATTCCGTCTGCTGGAAACCCTGCACCGCAACAACGAAGAAGTGCTGAGCAAAGCCTTCCTTTATCAGCACGTATTGCAACGCGGCTATGCCGCGCACGACCGCAGCCTCGACATGCACATCAGCCAGATCCGCCGCAAACTCAAAGCCATCGGTTACACCGAGCGCGAAGTGCGTACGGTGTGGGGCAAGGGCTACGTTTTGAGTGCCGCCGATGAAACTGTCTGAACTGCCGGGGCGGCATTCGCTGTTCTGGAAACTGGCGTGCCTGTTGGTGGCGTTCTGTCTGCTGATGATCTGGTTGAGCTGGTCGTGGGGTCGCTACATGGAGGAGCGCAACCAGTTCCTCTCCAGTGACGCGCGCAGCACCCTCAGCCGTTATGCCGCGCAAGCCGAACAGGCGTGGCAGCGCGGCCGGCGCAATGGCGTCGATGACTGGTTGCAGAGCATGGAATTGCGCGAGGCCAGTTGGGTCGGGGTGATCGGCGCTGATTTGCAGTCGCTGAGCAGCCAGCCCTTGAACGCGGCGGAGGTGCAGCACCTGACCTTTTTGCGCGGCCTCGACTGGCCGATTCACAAGAAGGGCCGACCCTGGCTGCGGCTACCGTTCCCCCAGGATCCGGCGGCGGGCATTCTGGTCATCGAATTGCCCGAGCGTTTTGTGCCAGGCAAATACCGGGTGTTCTGGCGGGTGATCACCAACGGCGTAATTCCCGGGTTGTTCACTCTGTTGCTCTGCGTCGGTTTGTATCGCCTGTTGGTGGTGCCGCTGAACAACCTGCGCGAACAGGCCAATGCCTGGCGTGCCGATCAATTGAATGTGCGCCTGTCGAGCGGTATCACCCAGCGCCCGGATGAACTCGGTGAGCTGGCGCGGGCCTTCGACTCTATGTCCGAGCGCCTGCAAACCACAGTCGCCTTGCAGCAGCAGTTATTGCGTGACTTGTCCCACGAACTGCGCACGCCGCTGAGCCGCCTGCGCGTGGCCAGCGAAAGCGAACAGAGCCTGGCGCCATTGCGCGAGCGCATCGGCCGCGAAGTCGATGGCATGCAACGGCTGGTCGAAGACACCCTGCAACTGGCCTGGCTCGACACCGACCGCTCGCCGTTGCCGGATGAAGCGATCCAGATTCAGGCGCTGTGGGAAATGCTCACCGACAACGCCTGTTATGAAAGCGGCTGGCCGAGTCTGCAACTGCAATGCTCGGTCGAAGCATCGTGCTGGGTGCGCGGCAACCTCAATGCCCTGGCGCAAGCGCTGGAAAACATCCTGCGCAACGCCATTCGTCACTCGCCCGAGGGCGGGATTGTGCGGCTCGATGCACGGCGCGATGGCGAGTATTGGCATTTGTGGCTGGAGGATCAGGGCGGCGGCGTGGCTAACGAAGATCTGCAGCGAATCTTTTCGCCGTTCATTCGATTGGATGGATCGAGACCCGGGGATGGTGGCTTTGGCCTGGGCTTGAGCATTGCGCGCAACGCGGTGCAACGGCAGGGTGGGTTGCTCTGGGCGGAGAATGGCGGGGCGGGGTTGCGGTTGAATTTGCGCTTGCGGGCGGATGATGGTGTCGCCCATGCGGACGCCTTCGCGAGCAGGCTCGCTCCCACAATGGAGCTCGGTTCGCCGCAGGCTGTGTGATCTACCGTTAATAGTGTCATCACTGCTGACACTAAATCCTGTGGGAGCGAGCCTGCTCGCGAATTCCAAGCATCACCACGAGAACTGAGTGTTGCGCAAATAAGAGTCGCACCACTGGCGCGACTTTTATTTGCTTATTCCCATAAACCATAAGCACCGCACTTTGCGTGATATGGCCTGCGCGGGTTTGCCGGTATGATAGGCGCCCCCGCACGTCTGGATTGCGAATACGCCATGACCCTGCAGTACCCAACCATCGCCGATTGCGTCGGCAACACGCCGCTGGTGCGTTTGCAGCGCCTGCCCGGCGCCACCAGCAACACCCTTTTGCTCAAGCTCGAAGGGAACAACCCGGCGGGTTCGGTCAAGGACCGCCCGGCGTTGTCGATGATCACTCGCGCCGAGTTGCGCGGGCAGATCAATCCCGGCGATACGCTGATCGAGGCGACCTCCGGCAATACCGGTATCGCGCTGGCGATGGCCGCTGCGATCAAGGGTTACAAGATGATCCTGATCATGCCGGACAACTCCAGCGCCGAGCGCAAAGCGGCGATGACCGCGTATGGCGCCGAGCTGATCCTGGTGACTCAGGAAGAGGGCATGGAAGGCGCCCGCGATCTGGCCCAGCGTATGGAAGCCGAAGGCCGTGGCAAGGTGCTCGACCAGTTCGCCAATGGCGACAACCCCGAAGCGCACTACACCACCACCGGCCCGGAAATCTGGCGTCAGACCCAGGGCAGCATCACCCATTTCGTCAGTTCGATGGGCACCACCGGCACCATTATGGGCGTGTCGCGCTACCTCAAAGAGCAGAGCGACAGCGTGCAGATCGTCGGCCTGCAACCGATGGAAGGCTCGGCCATTCCCGGCATCCGCCGCTGGCCGCAGGAATACCTGCCGAAGATCTATCAGGCTGACCGCGTCGATCGCATCGTCGACATGGCGCAGAGCGAGGCCGAGGACGTCACCCGGCGTCTGGCCCGCGAAGAAGGCATCTTCTGCGGCGTGTCCTCCGGCGGTGCGGTGGCGGCGATGCTGCGCTTGTCCAAAGAAGTTGAAAACGCGGTGATCGTCGCGATCATCTGCGACCGTGGCGACCGTTACCTGTCGACCGGCATTTTCGACGCGCCCAACTGATGGCCAAACACGAAAGAGGCCTGCGCTTCCAGCCCACCGGCGGCAGCAAGGCGCCACAGATCCCGACAGGCAAAAAGCAGCGCTTGAACATCGAGCGCCTGGCCAATGACGGTCGCGGTATCGCGTTTTTCGAAGGCAAAACCTGGTTCGTCCTCGGCGCCCTTGCCGGTGAAGAGGTCGAAGCACGGGTGCTCGGCGCCCACGGCAAAGTGGTCGAGGCGCGCACCGAGCGCGTGTTCACTGCCAGCGAATTGCGTCGCCCGGCCGCGTGCCCGCACTTCGGCCGCTGTGGCGGTTGCAGCGTTCAGCACCTGCCCCATACCGAACAGCTTGCCCTCAAACAACGCATGCTCGCCGAGCAATTGTCGCGGGTGGCCGGTGTCGAACCTGAAGAGTGGGCAGCGCCGCTGACCGGCCCGGAATTCGGTTACCGTCGGCGCGCGCGGATCGCCGTGCGCTGGGACATGAAAACGAAGAAGCTCGAAGTGGGTTTTCGCGCTGCCGGCAGTCAGGACATCGTCGCGATCAGCGAATGCCCGGTGCTGGTACAGCCCTTGCAACCGATCATGACCCGTTTGCCGGAGATGCTGCGGCGCCTGAGCAAACCGCAGGCGCTGGGCCATGTCGAGTTGTTCAGTGGTTCGTCGCTGGCGGTATTGCTGCGGCACATGTCGCCGTTGTCCGAAGCGGATCTGACGATTCTCAAGGATTTCTGCCAGTTTCATGAGGCGCAATTGTGGCTGCATGGCGAAGGTGAACCGCAACCGGTCGAGGCCGGTCAGAGCCTCGGTTATCGCCTGGAAGAGTGGAATCTCGAGCTGGCTTACCGACCGGGAGACTTTGTTCAGGTCAACGCCGGGGTCAACGAGGCGATGATCGCCCAGGCGCTGGACTGGCTGAAGCCAACGGCTGACGAACGTGTGCTTGACCTGTTTTGCGGGCTGGGCAACTTCGCGCTACCGCTGGCCAAAAGCGTCCGTGAAGTGGTGGCGGTGGAGGGCGTGCAGACCATGGTCGAGCGGGCTGCTGCCAATGCCGTCAGTAACAATTTGCATAACACAAAGTTTTTTCAAGCCGATTTATCCCAGCCTTTGACCGATGCCCAGTGGATCGGAAACGGCTTTTCTGCGGTACTCTTGGACCCACCGCGTGACGGTGCTTTCGAGGTGGTGCGCAAGCTCGCGACCCTGGGTGCCAAGCGGTTGGTTTATGTGTCGTGCAACCCGGCCACGCTGGCGCGTGACACGCAGGAATTGATCAAGCAGGGCTACCGGTTAAAACGTGCCGGGATTCTCGATATGTTTCCTCAGACGGCACATGTCGAGGCCATGGCGTTATTTGAAGCGAGCCAGGACGGCTCGTCTGAATCCGCCTGATCTGTCCGCGCAGCGCTCGCCTGAGCCCCGCGAGCGCGAACGGACACTGAGGATCAGCGATTTGACGCATTGAATCTGCGTCGTAGGGAAGGTAAAGCAGCATGGTACAGGTGAGAGCACACCAGCCGATCAACACCGACGGCAGTATCAATCTCGAGGCCTGGCTCGATCACGCGGTCAGTGTCGATCTGGCACTGGATCGCGAGGCCTTGAAAGAGGCCTGCGAGTTCGCCCGCGAGGCCGAACAGCAGTCCAATGCGAGGAAGAACCTGTGGGCCGAAGGCTCCGGCAGTTTCAGCACGGGCCTGGAGATCGCCGAGATCCTCGCCGACCTCAAGCTCGATCAGGATTCGCTGGTCGCCGCCGTGTTGTATCGCGGCGTGCGCGAGGGCCAGATTGAACTGGCAGCAGTCGGCCAGCGCTTCGGTCCGGTAGTGGCCAAGCTGATCGACGGCGTGCAGCGCATGGCGGCCATCAGCGCCAGCCTCAGCCCACGGCAGTCGATGGTCATGGGCACGCAAGGGCAGGTCGAGAACCTGCGCAAGATGCTTGTGGCCATGGTCGATGACGTGCGCGTTGCGCTGATCAAACTGGCCGAACGCACCTGCGCCATCCGTGCCGTGAAAACCGCCGACGATGAAAAGCGCAACCGCGTTGCTCGCGAAGTCTTCGACATCTACGCACCGCTGGCCCATCGCCTCGGCATCGGTCACATCAAATGGGAGCTGGAGGACTTGTCCTTCCGCTATCTCGAACCCGATCAATACAAGCAGATCGCCAAGTTGCTGCATGAGCGGCGGCTGGATCGCGAGCGTTTCATCAGCGACGTGATGACCCAGCTCAAGGACGAACTGCAGGCCACCGGCGTCGACGCCGACATCAGCGGCCGGGCCAAACACATCTACTCGATCTGGCGCAAAATGCAGCGCAAGGGTCTGGAGTTCAGCCAGATCTACGACGTTCGCGCGGTGCGCGTGCTGGTGCCGGAAATGCGCGACTGCTACACCGCGCTCGGTATCGTCCACACCCTGTGGCGGCACATCCCGAAAGAATTCGACGACTACATCGCCAACCCGAAAGAGAACGGCTACCGCTCGCTGCACACGGCGGTGATCGGCCCGGAAGGCAAGGTTCTCGAGGTGCAGATCCGTACCCATTCGATGCACGAAGAAGCCGAACTCGGCGTCTGCGCGCATTGGCGCTACAAGGGCACCGACGTCAAATCCGGCTCGAACCATTACGAAGAGAAAATTTCCTGGCTGCGTCAGGTCCTCGAATGGCACGAAGAGCTCGGTGATATCGGCGGTCTGGCCGAACAACTGCGCGTCGACATCGAGCCCGACCGGGTCTACATCTTCACTCCCGACGGTCACGCCATCGACTTGCCAAAAGGCGCGACGCCGCTGGATTTTGCCTATCGCGTGCACACCGAAATCGGCCACAACTGCCGGGGCGCGAAGATCAACGGCCGTATCGTCCCGCTGAACTACAGCCTGCAGACCGGCGAGCAGGTCGAGATCATCACCAGCAAGCACGGCACGCCGAGCCGCGACTGGCTGAACCCGAACCTCGGTTACGTGACCACCTCGCGGGCACGGGCGAAGATCGTTCACTGGTTCAAGTTGCAGGCTCGTGATCAGAACGTTGCGGCCGGTAAAACCCTGATCGAGCGCGAACTCACTCGCCTCGGGCTGCCCGCGGTGGATTTCGACAAGCTGGCCGAAAAGGCCAACATGAAAACCGCCGAAGACATGTTCGCCGCCCTCGGCGCCGGCGACCTGCGTCAGGCGCATCTGGTCAACCTTGCGCAGCAATTGGTCGAACCGGAGCGCGGCAACGAACAGTTGGAGCTGATCCCGCGCAAGGCCACCGGTTACAAACCGGGCAAGCGCGGCGATATCCAGATCCAGGGCGTCGGCAACCTGATGACGCAAATGGCCGGCTGCTGCCAGCCGCTGCCGGGCGATGCGATTGTCGGTTACATCACCCAGGGCCGTGGCGTGAGCATTCACCGTCAGGACTGCGCCTCGGTGCTGCAACTGGGCGGGCGCGAGCCGGAGCGGATCATTCAGGTCAGCTGGGGGCCGGTGCCGGTGCTCACCTATCCGGTGGACATCATCATCCGCGCCTACGATCGTTCCGGGCTGCTGCGTGACGTCTCGCAGGTGCTGCTCAACGAGCGCATCAACGTGCTGGCGGTCAACACCCGCTCGAACAAGGAAGACAACACCGCGCTGATGTCGCTGACCATCGAGATCCCCGGTCTGGATGCGCTCGGGCGCTTGCTGGGGCGGATTTCGCAATTGCCGAACATCATCGAAACGCGGCGTAACCGTACCCCGTGATGCAATTGATTGTTCCCTGTGGGAGCGAGCCTGCTCGCGAAGAGGGCGTGTCAGTCGACATCTTTGTTGCAGACACAGCGCTTTCGCGAGCAGGCTCGCTCCCACAATGGTTTTGTGGTGAGACAGAAAAATGATGTACAGCCTCGAAGACCTGCTCCACCTGATGTCCCGCCTGCGTGATCCGCAGTTCGGCTGTCCTTGGGACATCAAGCAAACCTACGCGACCATCGTCCCGCACACTCTCGAAGAAGCCTATGAAGTGGCGGATGCCATCGAGCGTGGCGATCTCGACCATTTGCAGGGCGAGTTGGGCGATCTGCTGTTTCAGGTGGTGTATTACAGCCAGTTGGCCAAGGAAGAAGGGCGGTTCGAATTCGCCGGGGTGATCGACAGCATCACGCGCAAACTGATCCGCCGTCATCCCCACGTATTCCCCACTGGCGATCTCTACGCGCCGCTCGACGTGCCGCGCTTGAGCGAAGAGCAGGTCAAGCAGCGCTGGGAAGAGATCAAGGCCGAAGAGCGCGCCGAGAAAGCATCGGCGCCCGAGCAGTTGTCCCTGCTCGACGATGTGCCGGCCACCTTGCCGGCACTGTCGCGCTCGGCCAAGTTGCAGAAGCGCGCCGGGCAGGTCGGTTTCGACTGGCCAGACGCTTTGCCGGTGCTCGACAAGGTGCGCGAAGAGCTCGATGAAGTGCTCGAGGCGATGTCGGAAAATGACCCGGCAGCCGTGGCCGACGAGATCGGCGACCTGCTGTTTTCCGTGGTCAATCTGGCCCGGCATCTGAAGGTCGATCCGGAAACCGCCTTGCGCGGCGCCAATGGCAAGTTTGAAAGACGTTTCCGTTTTATCGAACAGGCATTGCGCGACACCCACCGTCCCATGGAAGATTGCACCCTCGAAGAGTTGGACGCCCTGTGGGGCGAAGCCAAACGCCAGGAAAAGAATGAGCCCAGCTGTGGCTGAGCCGTTGCCCAAGTGAGTAAGCATTGATGAGCCTTTCCCTTCGCGACCAGTTGCTCAAAGCAGGCCTGGTCAACCAAAAGCAGGCCAAACAGGTCAGCAAAGACAAGCAGAAGCAACAGCGTCTGGCCCACAAAGGCCAGGCCGAGCTGGACGATTCGCAGCAGCGCGCCGCCCAGGAAGCCATGGCCGAGAAGGTCAAGCGCGACCAGGAGCTGAATCGTCAGCAGCAGGAGAAGGCCGAGGCCAAGGCCCGCGCCGCGCAGGTCAAGCAGTTGATCGAAGTCTCGCGTCTGCCCAAGCTGACCACCGAGGACTACTACAACTTTGTCGACGACAAGAAGGTCAAGCGCATCTCGGTCAACACGCTGATGCGCAACAAGCTCAGCAGCGGTTCGCTGGCGATCGTGCACCACAACGGCGGCTATGAAGTGATTCCCCGTGAAGCGGCGCTGAAGATCCAGGAGCGCGACCCGCAGCGCATCGTCCAGCTCAACGTGCAGACCGAAGAGGTCAACGCTGAGGACGATCCGTACGCGGCGTACCAGATCCCTGACGATCTGATGTGGTAAATCCACGGCTGTAACAACGACGAACCCCGCTCATGGCGGGGTTTGTCGTTTTCAATGCTGTGGTTGCCTCAGGCGGACTTCAGTTCTCGTTGCTGTTCCTGCACCTCCAGTTCGGCCTTGTAGTTGTGGGCATCGATCTCGTTGTGGAACATGCCGACCAGCAAATCTTGTTGATGCACATCCCAGATACGGATGCCGGCGGCCAGGCCTTCGTGGGACATGTGTGAATCGTCGCGTTCAGTTACTTTTACAGTCATCTGCTAGCTCCATATCTCAAGTTACTGCACCAAGGCATGTGCAGGACTCTGTTATAGGTTTTGTTAGCCAGCTAAGTAAACCGCCAATTGGCGCAAGGTGTCGTTGCGCATTTCGCAACAGTGCTGCAGGCCACGTAAACCGCGACATTCGGTCGCAGGGTAGTAAGTTTCATGACAGAAGTTTCATCTCCAGAACGCTCTGGATCCCTGTCTTTGATCGTTCCCACGCAGAGCGTGGGAACGATCAATATCGCATTCGCGAGCAGGCTCGCTCCCACAGGTTTTGCGGTGTACCTGCTATTTTCTGCAGACGAAAAAAAACGCCCCGAACCAGTCGGGGCGCTTCATGTGTGGCTCAGCAGCGGGGAATTATTTGCCTTCCCAGCGCTTCAGCACCAGCGTGGCGTTGGTGCCGCCGAAGCCGAAGCTGTTGCTCATCACGGTGTTGATGGTGGCGTTTTCGCGGGTCTTGGTCAGCACCGGCAGATCGGCCACTTCCGGGTCGAGCTCGTCGATGTTGGCGGAGCCGGCGATGAAGTTGCCTTCCATCATCAGCATGCAGTAGATCGCTTCGTGCACGCCGGCAGCGCCCAAGGAGTGACCGGACAAGCTCTTGGTCGAGCTGATTGCCGGAGCCTTGTCGCCGAACACTTCACGCACACCTTTCATTTCCGCGACGTCGCCGACCGGAGTCGAAGTGCCGTGGGTGTTCAGGTAGTCGATCGGGGTGTCGACGGTGGACAGCGCCTGCTGCATGCAGCGGATCGCGCCTTCGCCGCTCGGGGCGACCATGTCGTAGCCGTCGGACGTTGCGCCGTAGCCAACGATCTCGGCGTAGATCTTCGCGCCACGGGCCAGAGCGTGTTCCAGTTCTTCGACGACAACCATGCCGCCGCCGCCAGCGATGACGAAACCGTCGCGGTCCTTGTCGTAGGCGCGGGAAGCTTGTTCCGGGGTGTCGTTGCGCTTGCTGGACAGAGCGCCCATCGCGTCGAACAGGAACGACTGGCTCCAGTGCTCTTCCTCACCGCCACCGGCGAAGACGATGTCCTGCTTGCCCATCTGGATCTGTTCCATGGCGGTACCGATGCAGTGAGCACTGGTGGCGCAGGCAGAAGCGATGGAGTAGTTCAGGCCCTTGATCTTGAACGGCGTGGCCAGGCAAGCGGAAACGGTGCTGCTCATGGTCCGCGTGACGCGGTACGGGCCAACGCGCTTCACGCCTTTCTCGCGGAGGATGTCCAGCGCTTCCATCTGGTTCAGCGTGGAAGCACCGCCGGAGCCGGCGATCAGACCGGTGCGCGGGTTGGACACCTGCTCTTCGGTCAGACCGGAGTCAGTGATCGCGTCTTTCATGGCCAGGTAGGCGTAAGCCGCTGCATGGCCGACGAAGCGATAGATCTTGCGATCGATCAGCTCTTCAAGGTTGAGGTCGATGGAGCCGGAAACCTGGCTACGCAGACCCATTTCAGCATATTCCGGGTTGAACCGGATGCCAGGGCGGCTTGCACGCAGGTTAGCGGAGACGGTCTCTTTGTCATTGCCCAGGCACGAAACGATGCCCAGACCAGTGATAACGACGCGGCGCATGCGAATAACCCTTAGAAGTTGTCAGTGGAGGTGAACACGCCGACGCGCAGGCCTTCGGCGGTGTAGATTTCGCGTCCGTCGACACTGACCGAACCATCGGCGATGGCCATGTTCAGCTTGCCCTTGAGGACGCGTTTGATATGAATGTTGTAAGTGACTTTCTTGGCGGTCGGCAGCACCTGGCCGAAGAATTTCACTTCGCCCGAACCCAGCGCACGGCCGCGGCCCGGCAGGCCTTGCCAGCCTAGGAAGAAACCGACCAGTTGCCACATGGCGTCCAGACCCAGGCAGCCCGGCATCACCGGATCGCCTTCGAAATGGCAGGCGAAGAACCACAGATCAGGGTTGATATCCAGCTCGGCGACCAATTCACCTTTGCCGTACTTGCCGCCTTCTTCGCTGATATGGGTGATGCGATCCACCATCAGCATGTTCGGGGCGGGCAGTTGCGCGTTACCTGGGCCGAACAGCTCACCGCGACTGCAGCGCAGCAGGTCTTCCCGAGTAAAGGCGTTTTGTTTGGTCATGCGAGCTCCTCAATAATCCCATGCGGCAGGTGGGGCAGATCTTCCCGACCGTTCAAGGCGTTCATGCCTCGAACCGGCAGCCTACTCATAGACTATTGCGTTGTGGTGAAAGTCACAGCACCAAGGACATGAATGTACACTTGTGCACTGAAATTTTTAATCAAGCCCCTTTTGGGGCTCGTTCGGGTGCCTAAGACTGCCGCACTTTCGCTTTTCACGCCAGTCGCAGATGGTCGAAAGGCCCACACTACGACACCCAGCGCTGCAAAATCTGCTGCAGGTCATTGCGTTTGAACGGCTTGGCCAGGTAATCGTTCATCCCCGCCGCGAGACAGGTTTCGCGGTCGCCCTGCAGGGCATTCGCGGTCAGTGCAATGATCGGCACATCGCGGCGGCCGGGCAGGTCGCGGATCTGCCGCGTGGCCTCGTAGCCGTCGATGATCGGCAGCCGGCAGTCCATCAGAATCACTTCGAATTCGCCGCCCTCGGCACTGCGCACTGCCTGCGCACCATCGGTCGCCACACTGACCGCAAACCCGAGGCTGCGCAGCATCGCTTCGATCACCGTCTGGTTGACCGGGTTGTCTTCGACCAGCAACACATGGCGTCCTTCGCCCTGACCGCTGCCGTTCAACGCACGTGGCGCGGCCAGTGCGGGCATTGCCTGCTTATACAGCGCCAACGGGATTTCCAGGGTGAAAACCGAGCCACGACCTTCTTCGCTCTGCGCGCGCAAGGTACCGCCCATGCGTTCGGCCAGGGTCCGCGCGATCGGCAGACCGAGACCGGTGCCGCCGTAACGACGGGAAATCGAACTGTCGGCCTGCTGGAAGGCATTGAACATCAGCTCCAGACTCTCAGAAGAAATGCCGATGCCGCTGTCGCGCACCGAGCAGGTGAACCACAGCAGTTCGTGATCCAGCGATTGCCATTGCGCTTCGATGCTGACCCGGCCCTGCTCGGTGAACTTCAAGGCATTGCCGACCAGGTTGACCAGAATCTGCCGGATCCGCGTCGGATCACCCTGGACCTGCAAGCCACGCATGTCATCGGGGATGCGCAGATTCAGCGCCAGGCCTCGCTGCACCGCGCTGTGCTGGAACGACTGCGCGCAGGCGCCGATCAACTCGGCGAGGTTGAACGGAATGTGCTCAAGCTCCAGCTCCGAACGCTCGATTCGCGAGAAGTCGAGAATGTCGTTGATGACCTTGAGCAAATGCTCGGTCGACTCCGACGCGAGCGCCGCGTATTCCGCCTGCTCGTCGGTCATCTCGGTGGTTTCGAGCAGTTGCAGCATGCCCAGTACGCCGTTCATGGGCGTGCGCAGTTCGTGGCTCATCATCGCCAGAAAATCCGACTTGGCGTTGTTGGCCTTTTCCGCTTCTTCGCGGGTCTGGATCAATTGCGCCATCGCCTGCTGCTGTTCACGACTGGCCTGCTCCAGCGCTTGGGCGAGGTTGTTGATGTGCTGCGACAGCGCACCCAGCTCTGTGTCATCGACAATCGGCAACGGGGTTTTGTAGTCGCCTTCCTGGATCGCTTTGACAGCGTTGCCAATGTCACGGATCGGCTGCGACAGGCTGCCGGCCAGGCGCCGCGCCACGACAAAGGTGAAGAGCAGGGCGAACAGCGCGAGAATCCCGGCCTTGAACAGGATCTCCTGCTGGCGCTGACTGAAGGCGTCATTGGACAGCCCGACGATGACTCGCCCGAGATAATCCTCGCCGGCAGCGCTGTTGCTGACCTTGCCGTCCTGGAAAAAATCATTGTGCAAGGCGATCCGCTGCAAACGCACCGGCGCCTGGAATACTTCGACCTGATGCGGGCGGCTGTGGCTGTCGGCCGGTTGTTCGACGTACACCACAATCCGGTTGGCGCTGTCCTGCACTTCGAGAAAGCGCACATTGGGTGTGGCCAGTGTCGCCTTTAGCAGGCTTTCCAGCACTTCGTTGTTGCCGGAGATCACCCCGTATTCCGTGGCCGGGGCCAGTTGGTTGGCGATCAACTGGCCGGTGTGGTTCAGCTCCTGGCGCAAATCCTGAATGCGCACGAAGGTGAAAAAGCTGATCAACAGCAACGTCAGCAACAGCGCCGGCCCGAGGCTGATCAGCTGCGTGCGGGTGTTGATGTCCCAACGGCGACGAAAACTCATGGGCGGCGCTCTCCTTCGGCCAAGGCACTGGCGACAGATGCTTCATTCAGCGGTTCGATGCCTAAGGAACGAGCCACCTGCGCATTACTTGAGACTTTGAAACGAGAGGGATAAAGCGTTCGCGGCCAGGCACTGGTCGGCTGGTCGAGCAAATGATCGAGAATCGCCAGCCAGTCACTCTGGTCGCTGTACGTGCTGGCGAGGCTGCCCGCGCGAACGAAGGCAATGTTGGGGCCGATCAGCGCAACCTGCCGCGAGTAGCTGCTGAGCAAAAGGTTTTTCGCCGTTTGCGAGTTGTACAGGTCGGGATCGTCGAGGCCGAGCAATACGTCGCTGTTTTTCAGCACCGCTTGCAGCGGACGGCTGTCGTGGGTGTTGTCCCAGCGCTGGCTGACGATGTCCAGATTCAACGGCCGCGCAGCCGCACGCAATTCGTCGAGAAGGAACTCGCCATGCTCATCGAACAACACGCCGACGCGTCGGGCCTGCGGCAGAATCCGTCGGATCAGTTGCAATTGTCGGCTTAGCGGCGGATCGCTCCACAACAGGCTCAGGCGCGCCGGGTGCGAGTCAGCGAAACGCTGGCGTGCCTGCAAGCGACTGATGCGCAACACCAGCGTCGACGGGCCTTGCGAGTCCTGCAGGCGCCAGTCGAGGCTGGGCAGGTCGAGCAGGATCAAGCGCAGGCTGGCCGGCAGTTTGCCCGGAGCCGGCAAACTGGCCAGCGGCTGAAACCGCACGTTGTCGGTCGGGCGCAGTTCACTCAGTGCCTGAACAAAAGCTTGCACGCCGGGGCTCTCCTCGGCGCCGGTCAACAGAATATCCGCCGCCTGCACCGCGACACCGTGCAGCCACGCGGTCAAGAACAGGCAGAGCCCGGCCAGCCAGTGGCCAAGGGTTGGCGTCTTCCGTGACGGGCCGTTGCGCATCCTAGAACTCCAGCTCGGCGCTGAAATACATCACTCGGCGTTCGTCGTAATTGTTGTCGACGAAGGTGTTCGGCTGATGGTCGAGACGCTGTTGCAGCACCCCAGCCAATTGCAGCTGAGCTTTGCCAATGGCGATACGTTTGGCGATGCGCGTGTCGACGCGTTCGAAGCGATAGCCGTTGAGCGCGTTGTCGCCGTAATAGAAGAGGGCGCTGTTCCAGCCATGCCCCCAGTTGCGCAGCCAACCGGCGGAACCGCTGTGGCGTGAGGTGTACTGCTGGTCCAGCGGATTGCTGGCCTCGGCGTCGACGAAGGCGTAGGTCAAACGCAAGCGGTCGGCGCTGCCGAGGCGCCAGTCGAGTTGCGTTTCGGTGCCGCGAAAGCGCGAGCTGTTGGCGTTGCTGGCGATGTATTGGTTGTTGCGCAGCGGCTCGCTGATCATCCCGGTGATTTCGTCGTAGAACAGCTTCACGTCCACCGCCAGACCGAGTTCGCCGAAATAACCGTTGTAGCCCAATTCACGCGAGCGCATGTGCTCCTGATCGAGATCGCCGGGGCCACGGGTCTTGACGAAATAACGCGCCGACGACTGGCCGTACGCCGAGGGCCGCAGGTTGCTGACCTGATAGCTCCAGTTGACGTTATTCTCGAACATGTCCGGCGAACGGATCGCCTCCGAGTACACCGCACGCAGACCGTGACGCGGGTTGATCAGGTAGTTGACCGCGAAGCGCGGGGTCAGCGAACTGCCGATCAGTTGCGTGTCTTCGAACATCGCACCGCCCTGCAGCAGCCAGTGCTCGGTGGCGCGCCATTCCAGTTGACCGAAGGCGCGCCAGGTGGTGTCGTCGAGGGTGCCGTTGAAATAGGTCTCGGAGTCGGCGCGGTCGTAGCGGTAGTTGAGGCCGCTGACCAGACGCAGGCTGTCGGACAGACTGAGGGTGTCCTGCAGTTCGAGGTCGTAGCGCGATTCGCGGGCGCTCTGGTCGATGTCGCCGCATAGGGTCTGGCTGGCGCCGTTGCGCCATTGCTCAAGCACTTGATTGGCCAGCGCCATTTCCTGCGGCGTGCCGGGCGCCGCGCCGGGGCCGGTGAACTGGTTGATGTTGCGCGCCAGCCGCTCGGTGTAATTCGGGTTGAGCTGCCACAGCTGCGCCAGCTCGGGGCTGAACGACACCTCGGCATCGCAGGCGCGCCAGACTTGCTGGCGATCCCAGTGCTGCGCCGAGCCTTGTACATAAAGGCTGTGTTCGGGGTTGATATCGAGGTTCCAGCGCACCGAACCGGCGTAATCCTTGGCCACCACGTCGGAATTGTTCCCGGCGTCGGTAATCCCCGAGAACACCGGGCGGTAGGTATAAGGTCGCTGATTGCTGCCGTCCTTGGCGTTGAGCTGCCAGTCGAGGCTTTGCCCTTCATTGAGGTCGTGGCTGACCGCCAGGCTCAGACGATTCAAGCGTCGACTGTCGCGATAATCGGCGCCGTTGCGGTCGCTGTCGAAACCGTCGTCTTCCTGGCCGGACAGCGACAGGCGCAGATCACCGCCATCCCACCCGGTGCCCTGGCTGGCATAAAAGTCGTTGATGCCACGCTGACCGCGGGTGATTTTCAGGCGCGTGCCGTGGCTGTCGGCCGGGTGGCGGGTGATGATGTTGATCACCGCCATCAGCGCGTTGGCGCCGTAGCTGACCGTGTTCGGGCCGCGAAACACCTCGATCCGGTCAATGTCTTCCATCGCTACCGGAATATCGCTCCAGTCCACCGTCGCCAGGCCGGCGCGATACACCGAGCGGCCATCGATCAACACCTGCATGCGCCGCGCTTCGCTGGCATTCGTGCCGTGGTAATTCACCGCCGGCTGATTGCCATTGATGCTGCCGACCATCATTCCGGGCACCAGCCGCAGCAGTTCGCTGATATCGCGGGCACCGCTGGCGTTGATCAATTCGTTGTCGAGCACGGTCATGCTCCCGGGCACTTCCGCCGGCGTCTGCTTCAGCCGCGTGGCCGTCAGCACCGGCGGCAGCGTCTGGCTGTCGACGAACAGGTCGTCCGCCAGTACCAGCGGGCTGAACAGCAGCGCCAGTAGCAGGGGCGAGCGCGGAGGAGGAGGGCCAGAAAACACGACACAGCCTGCAGAGAAGGAATTGGCGCGCATGTTAACCGAGGGCAGCGACTTTTCCAGTGACGTTACAGGCATTTTCCTAGGTTTTATTGGTCTTCTTCCTACAAATGTCGGTAATTGTTGCTGGGGCTGGCCGCCACCGGGGCGCCCCGTATAATGCCCGGCATCGCCACTGGTATGGATTAACGGATTGCATATGACTGAACAGCGCCCGATTGCGGTCCTGGGAGGCGGAAGTTTTGGTACCGCCGTGGCCAATCTGCTGGCCGAGAACGGCCATCAAGTCCTTCAGTGGATGCGTGACCCCGAGCAGGCCGAGGCCATCCGGGTCAATCGCGAAAACCCGCGTTACCTCAAAGGCATCAAGATTCTGCCGGGCGTGACCGCCGTCACCGACCTGCAAGCCACCCTCGACGCCTGCGATCTGTGCTTTGTCGCGCTGCCGTCCAGCGCCTTGCGCACGGTACTCGCCGCCCACGCCGAGCGTTTGAGCGGCAAGATGCTGGTCAGTCTGACCAAAGGCATCGAAGCGCAGACCTTCAAGCTGATGAGCCAGATCCTCGAAGAGATCGCCCCGCAGGCACGCATCGGCGTGTTGTCCGGGCCGAACCTGGCGCGGGAAATCGCCGAGCACGCATTGACCGCCACGGTGGTCGCCAGCGAAGACGAAGAACTGTGCAAAGCGGTGCAAGCCGCGCTGCACGGGCGCACCTTCCGCGTTTACGCCAGCGCCGACCGTTTCGGTGTCGAGCTGGGCGGTGCGTTGAAAAACGTTTACGCAATCATCGCCGGCATGGCGGTGGCGCTGGAAATGGGCGAGAACACCAAGAGCATGCTGATCACCCGCGCCTTGGCCGAGATGACCCGATTTGCGGTGAATCAAGGCGCCAACCCGATGACCTTCCTCGGTCTGGCCGGGGTCGGCGATCTGATCGTCACCTGCTCTTCACCGAAAAGCCGCAACTATCAGGTCGGTTTCGCCCTCGGTCAGGGCTTGAGCCTCGACGAAGCGGTGTCGCGTCTCGGTGAGGTCGCTGAAGGGGTCAACACCCTCAAGGTGCTCAAGGCCAAGTCCCAGGAAGTCGGCGTGTACATGCCGCTGGTCGCCGGGCTGCACGCGATCCTGTTCGAAGGACGCACGCTGGAGCAGGTGATCGGTCTACTGATGCGTGCCGAGCCGAAAACCGACGTCGACTTTATTTCCACCAGCGGTTTCAACTGATTCAGCTGTTACACGGACAGGAAGCGAGCCATGAACGATCCGAAAAGCGAAACCCAGTACGAATCCATCCTCCTGCGGGTGTTGTGGATGATCGTTTATCTGCTGGTCTGGCAAGTCGCGCAATTCATCCTCGGCGCGGTGGTCCTGGTGCAACTGATCTACCGCCTGATCTACGGCGCACCGAGCGCCAGCCTGATGAATTTTGGCGACAGCCTCAGCCAGTTCCTCGCGCAGATCGGCCGCTTCGGCACGTTTCACAGTGACCAGAAGCCCTGGCCGTTCGCCGACTGGCCGGCGCCGCGCACCCCGGAAGGGGAAGCGCCGCACACCGTCGCCCCGGCCGCGCATCCGGTGCGCGATGAGGAGCCCAAACTATGAAACTCTGGGTATTGCGTCATGGTGAGGCGGTGCCTCACGGCTCGAAAATCGATTCCGAACGCGAGTTGACCGAGCACGGCCGTAAGGAAGTCCTCAGCAGCGCGGCGCATCTCATCGGGCAGCCGCTGACGGCGATTTATGCCAGCCCTTATGTACGCGCTCAGCAAACCGCGCAGATTGTCCGCGAGGCGCTGGGGTTCGAGCCGGAGATTCGCACGGTCGAATGGCTGACGCCGGAGAGCGATCCGGACAAGGTTGCCGAGCAACTGGTATCGGTGAGCAATGTGTTGCTGGTCAGCCACAACCCGTTGGTGGGCAACCTGCTCAGCTATTTGCAGCACGGCGCCGGGCATCCGCCGGAGCGGGTCAGTACGGCGGGGCTGGCGGAGCTTGAGCACAGTGAACTGCTGATTGGCTCGATGAAGCTCAATAGCCTCAAGCACCCTTAACGCCATATCCCTGTGGGAGCGAGCCTGCTCGCGAAGGCGGCGTGTCATTACCCTTTTTGGGGCCGACACACTGCATTCGCGAGCAGGCTCGCTCCCACATTTGTTTCTGTCACCCCAAGAAATTATTTGTTTGAAAATTCCAACCAAGCACTTGCTTGGTTGACTACGCTTGCTCCAGACCAAAAAAACAGGAGCGAGTCGCATGTCTGCCGCCTTCCGTTTGCCGCTGGACGTGTTCTACGAACGGGAAGCCCGGCACCCGCGCCAGCGCTTTCTGGTGCAGCCCATCGGCGGTGGTCAGGTCGAGACGCTGACGTGGGCCGATGTCGGCCATCAGGCCCGCTGCGCTGCACACTGGTTGCGCGCGCGCGAGTTGCCGCCCGGCAGCCACATCGCCTTGATCTCGAAAAACTGCGCGCACTGGATCATCGCCGATCTGGCGATTTGGATGGCCGGGCATGTGTCCGTGCCGCTGTACCCCAATCTCACCGCCGAGTCCGTGGCGCAGGTGCTGACTCACTCGGAAAGCGCACTGGCGTTCATCGGCAAGCTCGATGACTGGGCAGGCATGGCGCAAGGCGTGCCGACGGGTTTGCCGACCATCAGCCTGCCACTGCATCCGCCGGGCGAGTTCGATTACAGCTGGGCGGACCTGCAAAGCTGTTCGCCAATCCAGGACGACCCACGTCCCGCCGCCGGACAATTGGCGACGATCATCTACACCTCCGGCACCACCGGCCTGCCCAAAGGCGTGATGCACAGTTTCGCCAATCTCGGTTTCGCCACCAGTCGTGGCACGCAGCTGTTCGGGCTCAACGAGAATGATCGGCTGCTGTCGTATTTGCCGCTGTGCCACGTTGCGGAACGCATGTTTGTCGAATTGGCCTCGATCTACACCGGCCAGACGGTGTTTTTCGCCGAGAGCCTCGACACCTTCATCACCGATCTGCAGCGCGCGCGGCCGACGGCCATGTTTGGCGTGCCGCGTATCTGGACCAAATTCCAGATGGGCGTGTATGGCAAGATTCCGGCAAAGCGTCTGGATTTTCTCCTCGGGCTGCCCTTCATCGGTAAACGGGTCGGGCGCAAAGTGCTCGCCGGGCTTGGGCTGGACGCCTTGCGCGTGGCATTGTCCGGCGCCGCGCCGGTACCGCAGACCTTGCTCGCCTGGTATCAGAAACTCGGCCTCGATGTGCTGGAGGTCTATGGCATGACCGAGGGCTGCGGTTATTCGCATATCTGCTTGCCGGGGCAGTACAAGCAGGGCTGGATCGGCCAGCCATGCCCGGAAGTCGAGGTGCGCATCGATGAGTCCGGCGAAGTGCAGGTGCGCAGCCAGGCCAACATGCTCGGCTATTTCAAGGAACCGCAGAAAACCGCCGAGACGCTTACCGCAGACGGCTTTCTGCGCACGGGCGACAAGGGCGAGCAGGACAGCGAAGGGCGCCTGCGCCTGACCGGGCGACTCAAGGAAATCTTCAAGACCAGTAAAGGCAAATACGTCGCACCGGCGCCAATTGAAAACCGTCTGGCCGTGCATTCGCGCATCGAACAGGTGTGCGTGGTCGGCGATGGCCTGAGTGCGCCGCTGGGCTTGTGCGTGCTGTCGACGGTCAATCAGCAAGAGCCTCGTGCCAGCCTGCACGCGAGCCTGGAAAAGCTGCTGGGGGAGGTCAACGCCGCCCTCGACAAGCACGAACGCCTGCACCGGCTGGTCGTAGTCAAGGACAGTTGGGCGGTGGACAACGGCTTCCTCACACCGACCCTGAAAATCAAACGCAACGTCATCGAGGATCGCTACGGGCCGCGCTTCGAAGAATGGAGCGCGCGCAGCGAGGCGGTGCTGTGGCAGGATTAGGCATCGATTACAACAACAAAGGAAGTCTGCGATGAGCTTGTGGCGTACTACTCCCGACATCGAACAGTTGAACGCGATCCAGAAGAACACCATCGGCGAAGTGCTGGATATTCGCTTCGAAGCCTTCGATGAACAGTCGCTGACGGCGAGCATGGTCATCGACCACCGCACCCACCAGCCTTACGGCCTGCTGCATGGCGGCGCGTCGGTGGTGCTGGCGGAAACCGTGGGTTCGATGGCCAGTTATCTGTGCATCGATGCCAGCAAGTTCTATTGCGTCGGCCTGGAGATCAACGCCAACCACCTGCGCGGTTTGCGTAGCGGGCGGGTGACAGCGGTGGCCACGCCGATCCATATCGGCCGCACCACGCACGTATGGGACATCCGCCTGACCAGCGACGAAGGCAAGGCCAGTTGCGTATCGCGCCTGACCATGGCGGTGGTGCCGCTGGGAGAGCAGCCGCCGCTGCGTTGACAGGTTGAAGATCAAAGGATCGCAGCCTTCGGTGTTGTGGTCTTTTGCTTGCGAAGCGTCTCCACCACCATTTCTGGCAGTTATGGTCATTGCTGCGGCGCCGGGTCTTGCGGACAATCAACGCACGTTTCCCGCTCATGGATTTGCCCGCATGTCGCAACCGATCTTTTTCGCCCACGCCAATGGCTTCCCTTCGGGGACCTACGGCAAGTTGTTCGCGGCGCTGGCGCCGGAGTACCGGGTCGCGCATCTGGAGCAGCACGCCCATGACCCGCGTTTTCCGGCAGACGACAATTGGTACAACCTCGTCGATGAACTGATCCATCACCTCGAGCAGCAGGAACAGCCGGTGTGGGGCGTCGGCCATTCCTTTGGTGGTCTGCTGCATTTGCACGCGGCGTTGCGTTGTCCAGAGTTGTATCGCGGCGTGGTGATGCTCGACTCGCCAGTCTTGACCCGCACCGATCAGTGGGTGATTCGCGCGGCCAAGCGCTTTGGTTTCATCGACCGGCTGACTCCCGCCGGGCGCACCCTCGGACGCCGTGAAGAATTCGCCGATCTCGACAGCGCCCGCAGTTATTTTTCCGGCAAAACCCTGTTTCGCGGCTTCGATCCGGAATGCTTCGATGCCTACCTGCAACACGGTTTGCATCAGGTCGACGACAAGCTTCGTCTGCGTTTTGACCCAGCCACGGAAATCAGCATCTATCGCGGCGTGCCGCACACCAGTCCGGGGCGCACCCGCCAGTTGCAGGTGCCGCTGGCCATGGTGCGCGGGCACAAGAGCCGCGTGGTGATGCGTCATCACACGCGTTTCGTCTCGCGACTGCCGCAAGGTGAGGCACTGAGCATGCCCGGCGGGCACATGTTTCCGCTGGAGCGCCCGCAAGATACGGCGCGACTGCTCAAGAGCCTGTTCATGCGCTGGGAACAGCGGCAGAACAAGGATTGCGCATGAGCGCGACCTGCGAAGAAGTGCGCCTGAACCTGCCGCACATCGAGTTGGCCGCGCACCTGTTCGGCCCCGAGGACGGCTTGCCGGTAATCGCATTGCACGGCTGGCTCGACAACGCCAACAGCTTCGCCCGACTGGCGCCGAAGCTCCACGGTTTGCGTATCGTCGCGCTGGACATGGCTGGCCACGGCCATTCCGGGCATCGGCCGAGCGGTGCCGGTTATGCCCTTTGGGACTACGCCCATGATGTTTTGCAAGTGGCTGAGCAATTGGGCTGGAAGCGTTTCGGTTTGCTCGGGCATTCGATGGGCGCGATTGTCTCGATGGTGCTGGCCGGTTCGCTGCCGGAGCGCATCAGCCATCTGGCGCTCATCGATGGAGTGATTCCTCCGACAGACAAAGGTGAGAACGCCGCCGAGCGCATGGGCATGGCCCTGCAGGCGCAACTCGATTTGCGCGAAAAGCGCAAACCGGTCTACAGCAGCCTCGAGCGTGCCATTGAGGCGCGGATGAAAGGCTTGGTGGCAGTCAGTCGCGAGGCCGCCGAACTGTTGGCCCAGCGCGGCTTGATGCCGGTGCCCGGCGGTTACACCTGGCGTACCGACAATCGCCTGACCCTGCCATCGCCGCTGCGCCTGACGGAAGAACAGGCAATGGCGTTTGCCTCGCGCGTCAGTTGCCCGGCGCATCTGGTAGTCGCGGCGGATGGCATGCTGGCCAGGCATCCTGAGTTGCTGCAGCGTCTACCCTTCAGTCACAAACAGTTGCCGGGCGGGCATCATCTGCACCTGAATGACGAGGCTGGCGCAGGTCTTGTAGCAGACTGTTTCAATCGCTTCTTCGCCATGCCTTGACTTGCTGCGGGCAACTGCCGAGGCTGGGCGGGTTGAAATGGGAGACAAACTCGATGGATTTCTATACTGCTGCGACCCCGACCCGCCCAGCCATGACCGTCCGGTGAGCCTGACTATGCGGTCACTCAGTCTTTTCGCGCTGTGCTGCTTCAGCTCCTTGTCCTTCGCTGCCGATGTGCCGGGCAGCCAGGATCTGCAAATCGTGCCGCGTCTGGCCGACGCACAGATCGTCGACTATCGCCCGGCGGCCGAGCTGGAGCGCATCTACCCGCTGGGCTCGATTCGCAAGATCAGCGGCCAGTTGCGCTTCGACGGCCAGATCACCGCTCGCGGCCAGACCACCTCGGTGACCTACGAGTTGCCGCCGGAACATTCCGCCACCGAAGCCTTTACCGCCGCCCGCGAAGCCCTGCAACAGCAGGATGCCGAGTTGCTGTTCTGGTGTCAGGCACGTGACTGCGGCGAAAGCAGCCTGTGGGCCAACGAAGTGTTCGGCAACGCCAAACTGTATGGCGCTGACGAGCAACAGGCCTATCTGTTGCTCAGGCTGGCGGCGCCAAAGGACAACACGCTGGTGGCGCTCTACAGCATCACTCGCGGCAATCGCAAAGCCTATCTGCATGTCGAACAGTTCGAGGCGACTGCGCCGTTGGGCGAACTGCTGCCGACCTCGGCGACCCTGCTGCGCCAGTTGAAAAGCACCGGCGAGCTGGATTTGCCGAAACTGGTCGATGAGCCGGATGCTACCTGGCTGCGCCTGATTTCCCGGGGGCTGAATCTCGACACGACCTTGCGGGTCACGGTTTCCGGGCCCAAGGCCGAAGCCTGGCGCCAGGCGTTGATCACTCAGGGTGTGCGGGCGGCCCGGATGGAAACCCGCAATCTCGAAGGCTCTGGCCTGCGCATCGACCTGTTGCGATAAGCTGTGCCGGGCGAGCACGCACGCAGTGTTCGCCTACTCTTTCGCTGACTGACTTTGCCGGGATTTTCCATGCTCAATAACGATCGCCTGCTGGTGCAGATTCTGCTGCTGGTGTTGTTTGGTGCCAGCCTGTGGGTGATGGCGCCGTTCTGGTCGGCGCTGTTCTGGGGCGCGGTGCTGGCGTTCGCCAGTTGGCCGCTGATGCGTCTGTTGACCCGCACGCTCAATGGCCGCGAATCGCTGGCTGCGTTGATCCTGACGCTGGGCTGGATGTTGCTGGTGGCGGCGCCGCTGGTGTGGCTGGGTTTCAATCTTGCCGATCATGTGCGCGATGCCACGGCATTCATCAAGGACGTGCAGGTCGACGGTTTGCCGGAAGCGCCGACCTGGCTTGGCAGCGTGCCTCTGGTCGGTGAGCGGCTGGTGGCGATGTGGGACAGCATCGATCAGCAGGGCGCGGCGCTGATGGTCTCGATCAAGCCGTATCTGGGCCAGGTCGGCAACTGGCTGCTGGCGCGCAGTGCGCAGATCGGCGGCGGGATTCTCGAGCTGACGCTGAGTCTGGTGTTCGTGTTCTTTTTCTACCGTGACGGGCCGCGACTGGCGGCGTTTGTGCACAGTCTGCTGCAGCGCCTGATTGGTGATCGTGCCGGTTATTACATCGAGCTGGTGGCGGGTACTGTGCAGCGGGTGGTCAACGGTGTGATTGGTACGGCGGCAGCCCAGGCAGTGCTGGCGTTGATCGGGTTCCTGATCGCCGGGGTGCCGGGGGCGCTGGTGCTGGGGATCGTCACCTTTCTGCTCAGTCTGATTCCGATGGGGCCGCCGCTGGTGTGGGTGCCGGCCACGGCTTGGCTGGTGTGGAAGGGCGAATACGGAATGGCGGTTTTTCTCGGGATCTGGGGGACGTTCATCATCAGTGGCGTAGATAACGTGCTCAAGCCTTACCTGATAAGTCGTGGCGGGAATTTGCCGTTGGTGATTGTGTTGCTCGGGGTGTTTGGCGGGTTGATTGCCTTTGGCTTTATTGGGTTGTTTATTGGGCCTACGTTGTTGGCGGTGGCCTATAGTTTGTTGACGGACTGGAGTAAGAGTCAGGCTCGGGTCTAGGGGGGGCTTGGCGGCCTTTGGGCCGACCAGGCTCTTGGGGTTTTGGGTATATCCGTTTCTGCGGGTGTTGCTGATTACGGTTCCGCCCTTACGGCGGGTCACCTTTTTCAAACGCCAAAAAGGTAACCGAAAAGGCTTGCTCCTGCGTTCGGCCCTCGCAGGCTCGGGTTCCTTCGCTGCGGGATCGATCCGGGCGCAGCGGCTACGGTTTGCTTCGCTGCACCTCCTTCCGCTGTGTCTGGCTGCGCCAGACGGTCGCTGCGCTCCCACCCCCGGATCAATCCCTCCACTCAGCCTTCCGACGTCGCCGGTGGATCAAGATCAAGAGCACTCGAGCTAACGCTCATTGTTGAGTGGGGCGGCTTCGCTGCTTTGCTTTTGCTTTTGATTTTTTTGGGAGCGAGCCTGCTCGCGAAGGCGGCCTGGCAGCCGACCCCTTTTTTGCTGGACGCGCTCGATCAAACTGTAGGAGTGAGCCTGCTCGCGATAGCGCCCACAAAGCCAACCCATCTCTCTCTGAAACCACTCGATCCCTGTGGGAGCTGGCTTGCCAGCGATAGCTCCCTCACATCCAACCAATATCTACCGAATACACTCAGTTTCATTGTGGGAGCGAGCCTGCTCGCGAAGAGGCCGATACATTCAACCAAGGCATTGGATCATCAGACGCTTTTGCGAGCAGCCTCGCTCACACTTCAAGTCGGCTGAGCCTCAGCCCCGTGGCAACCGAACAATGGCAGTCAGCCCGCCACCCGGCGTTTCTACCAGATCCAACCGCCCATCCAACCGCTGCGCCGCTTCCCGGGCAATGGTCATGCCCAGCCCCACGCCGCCGGAGTTGCGATTACGCGAGCCTTCCAGTCGGTAAAACGGCTCGAACACCGCTTCCCGCTGGTCCTCAGCAATGCCCGGCCCGTGATCAATTACCCGAATCAGCAGTTCTTCGCGCTGTTCCAGCAGTTCAATCCTTGCCTGTCCGGCGTAACGCAGGGCGTTGTCCAGCAGGTTGTTGATGCACGAACGCAGTGCCATCGGTTGCACCGGCAAGGGCGTGCAGCCGCCGCTGACCTGTACATCGGCGCCCTGGTCCTGGGCGTTCTCGCAGAGCGATTCGACCAGCGCTTGCACGTCGAGCAGTTGCAAGGCTTCGCTGGTGCGTTGTTCGTGCAGATAGGTGAGGGTGGCGTCGAGCATGCTGATCATGTCGTCCAGATCCTGGCGCATCTGGTTTTGCAGCTTGTCGTCGCTGATGTTTTCCAGGCGCAGTTTCAGCCGTGACAGTGGCGTGCGCAGGTCGTGGGAGACGGCGCCGAGCATGCGCGCGCGTTGCTGGACCTGTTCGCGGATGCGCCGTTGCATGAGGTTGAAGGTGTGCGCCGCTTGACGGGCTTCGCGCGGGCCGGATTCGTCGAGGGGGGCGCTGTCGAGGTCTTCGCTCAGGCGTTCGGCGGCGTCGCTCAGGCGCTGGATTGGCCGGCTGAGCAGTTTCGCACCGTACCAGGCAGCAATCATTAGCGTGATGAATTGAAAGGTCAGCGGCACCACCGGGCCACCGAACCAGGGCCGTGCTTGCCTCGGAGGGTAAGCAGGATCGTGCATGGGCGGTTGGCCGTCGATATTCGTTGAGAGTTCTGGCGGCGGTGGGGGCGGAGGAGGGCCGTAGAGTCTGAACCAGGCGAAGGCCAGCAAGTGCGCCAGGACAATCGCCACGAACAGCACGCCAAACAGACGCCCGAACAGCGTGTCGAAGCGCGCCTTCATCAGCCGATGTCCCGCGCGTCGAACAGGTAACCCTCGCCGCGTACGGTCTTGATCAATTGCGGGGCTTTCGGATCGTCGCCGAGTTTTTGCCGCAGGCGCGAGACCAGCAGGTCGATGCTGCGGTCGAAGGCTTCGATCGAGCGACCGCGAGCGGCGTCGAGCAATTGTTCGCGGCTGAGCACGCGGCGCGGGCGTTCGAGAAAGACCCAGAGCAGGCGGAATTCGGCGTTGGACAAGGGCACTACCAGGCCGTTGTCGGCGACCACTTGGCGCAGGACGCTGTTGAGGCGCCAGTTGTCGAAGCGAAGGTTCGCGCGCTGGTCAGTGCGGTCGTCGCGCACGCGGCGCAGGATAGTCTGGATGCGGGCGACCAGTTCGCGTGGTTCGAACGGTTTGGCCATGTAATCGTCGGCGCCCAGTTCCAGGCCGATGATGCGGTCGGTGGGTTCGCAGCGGGCGGTGAGCATCAGGATCGGGATGTCCGATTCGGCGCGCAGCCAGCGACACAGCGACAGACCGTCTTCGCCGGGTAGCATCAGGTCGAGGACGATGACGTCGAAATGTTCGCCCCAGCGCTTGGCGCATCGCCGCGCCGTCGGTGACGCCGCTGGCGTGAATGTTGAAACGGGCGAGGTAATCGATCATCAGCTCGCGGATCGGCACGTCGTCGTCGACGATCAAAGCGCGGATGCTCCAGCGCTTGTCGTCTTTGCTTTCATCCGTCACGGTTGTCGGGGCGTTGGGCATGGGGCTGTTCACTACCAGAGGTGGTTTCAGCATAGGCGTCCAGCCGGGAGGCGGGAAGTGCTGTTGTAAGGACGTGTTGCGCCGGCGAGGCTAACCCCGGTGCGTGTTGCGGGCGTGTCGGCTGTGTATCGGAGTCGACACATTGGCCGCGCCGGCTAAGCTGATCACGGTCGGCGCGACGATTTACCGATCATCGGGTGCCGCGCCGCCGCCGGTTCCGCTACAATGCGCGCCGTTTTCGACCAGCCTGAGAGCCCATCCATGTCCGCCTGCCAGACTCCTATCATCGTCGCCCTGGATTTCCCCACCCGTGACGCCGCACTGAAGCTGGCCGACCAGTTGGACCCGAAACTGTGCCGGGTCAAAGTGGGCAAGGAACTGTTCACCAGCTGCGCGGCGGAAATCGTCGGCACCCTGCGTGACAAGGGTTTTGAAGTGTTTCTGGACCTGAAATTCCACGACATTCCCAACACCACTGCGATGGCCGTGAAAGCCGCTGCCGAGATGGGCGTGTGGATGGTCAACGTACACTGCTCCGGTGGCCTGCGCATGATGGCGGCCTGCCGTGAAGTGCTGGACAAGCGCAGTGGTCCGCAACCGTTGTTGATTGGTGTGACCGTGCTGACCAGCATGGAGCGCGAGGATCTGGCCGGTATCGGCCTGGATATCGAGCCGCAGGAACAAGTGCTGCGTCTGGCGGCGCTGGCCGAGAAGGCCGGGATGGACGGCCTGGTCTGTTCGGCGCTGGAAGCGTCGGCGCTGAAAACCGCGCACCCGTCGCTGCAACTGGTGACCCCGGGGATTCGCCCGGCGGGCAGCGCGCAGGATGATCAACGGCGCATTCTGACCCCGCGTCAGGCGCTGGATGCCGGTTCCGATTACCTGGTGATCGGCCGTCCGATCAGCCAGGCGGCAGATCCGGCGCAGGCGTTGGCGGCGGTGGTAGCCGAAATCGCCTGAAACTATTGAAGATCCGACTGTGGGAGCGAGCCTGCTCGCGAAGAGGGAGTGTCAGTCGGCATCATTACCGACTGATCCACCGCTTTCGCGAGCAGGCTCGCTCCCACATTGGTTTCAGGCTTGCCTTAAACCTTCAACACTAATTTGCCAAAGTTTTCGCCGTTGAACAGTTTCATCAGCGTCTCCGGGAACGTCTCCAGTCCTTCAACCACATCTTCCTTGCTCTTGAGCTGCCCGTTGGCCATCCAGCCGGCCATCTCCTGCGCGGCGCTGGTGAACTGCGCGGCGTAGTCCATCACCACAAAACCTTCCATGCGCGCGCGATTGACCAGCAGTGACAGGTAATTGGCCGGGCCTTTGACCGCTTCTTTATTGTTGTACTGGCTGATCGCGCCGCAGATCACCACTCGCGCCTTCATGTTCAAGCGGCTCAGCACCGCGTCGAGAATGTCACCGCCGACGCTATCGAAGTACACGTCCACGCCTTTCGGGCATTCACGTTTGAGTCCGGCCACAACATCTTCGGCCTTGTAATCGATGGCGCCGTCAAAGCCCAACTCATCGATGAGGAATTTGCACTTGTCGGCCCCGCCGGCGATGCCAACGACGCGGCAGCCTTTGATTTTGGCGATCTGCCCGGCCACGCTGCCCACCGCACCGGCCGCGCCGGATAGCACCACGGTGTCACCGGCTTTCGGTGCGCCGACATCGAGCAGGGCGAAGTAGGCGGTCATGCCGGTCATGCCCAGTGCAGACAGATAGCGTGGCAATGGCGCGAGTTTCGGGTCGACCTTATAGAAACCGCGCGGCTCGCCGAGGAAATAATCCTGCACACCGAGGGCGCCGTTAACGTAATCGCCGACGGCGAAGCCAGGATGGTTCGAAGCGATGACTTTTCCCACGCCCAGTGCGCGCATGACCTCACCGAGACCGACCGGCGGGATGTAGGACTTGCCTTCGTTCATCCAACCGCGCATGGCGGGGTCGAGGGACAGGTATTCGTTTTTCACCAGAATCTGTCCCGCCTGTGGCTCGCCGACCGGTACTTCCTGGTAAGTGAAAGTTTCGCGAGTCGCGGCGCCCACCGGGCGTTTGGCGAGCAGGAACTGGCGATTGGTCTGGTTGGTCATGACAGGCACTCGAATGGAAGGAAGCCTTGTTGATAGCTCTTCAACGGCGATGTCGCAAGGTTGGCTGATACGGCGAATGCGAGACGATCCAGTGCAGTGATGGTTACGCGGCGGGTTTCATCACTGCAGCGCATGCGCCGGTAAACAGCGATTGCATAGTGCTGACGCGCTTTCGCCGCCCTTGGCTATGCTGCGACGCAACATCTCCAGTTTTTGCATTCGAGGACATCTCCATGAGCATGACGTTTTCCGGTCAGGTGGTTGTAATCACGGGAGCCGCCTACGGCATCGGTCGCGCGACAGCCCTGGCGTTTGCCGCCGAAGGCCTGAAAGTGGTGGTGGCTGACCTTGACGCGGCTGGAGGCGAAGGCACGGTGGCGCTGATTCGTACAGCCGGTGGCGAAGCGTCCTTCGTGCGCTGCGATGTGACGCTGGAAAGCGATGTAAAAAATCTGATGGATGAGGTGATCACTACCTACGGGCGTCTCGACTACGCCTTCAACAACGCCGGGATCGAAATCGAGAAAGGCAAACTCGCCGACGGTTCTTTGGACGAGTTCGACGCGATCATGGGCGTCAACGTCAAAGGCGTCTGGCTGTGCATGAAGTATCAGTTGCCGCTGCTGCTGGCCCAAGGCGGTGGCGCGATCGTCAACACGGCGTCGGTGGCCGGGCTGGGTGCAGCGCCGAAGATGAGCATCTACGCGGCGTCGAAACATGCGGTGATCGGCCTGACCAAGTCGGCAGCGATCGAATACGCGAAGAAGAAAATCCGCGTCAACGCTGTGTGCCCGGCGGTAATCGATACAGACATGTTCCGCCGCGCCTACGAAGCCGACCCGAAGAAGGGCGAATTCGCCAACGCCATGCACCCGGTCGGACGCATCGGCAAGGTCGAAGAAATCGCCAGTGCTGTGCTGTATCTGTGCAGCGATGGCGCGGCATTCACAACCGGGCACTCTCTGGCGGTGGACGGCGGTGTGACCGCGTTTTGACATTCGCCCTCATCCAACGAACCCGCCTTCGCGCGGGTTTTTTTGTGCCTCGCGCTCTGCGGCGTGAATGCCGTTAAACAATGTGTATCAAAGAGTTAGAACGGCTGCATTTGACGCGTTTGTCGCACAGCTTCGACGGCGCGGCTGTGATTTACTGCTGTCAGCAAAACGGACAGGAGTTTGCGAGCTCATGGAACTGAGAATTGACCGACAGGCAATGGTGCCGGTCGTGCAGCAGGTTGTCGACGGTCTGACGGACTGGATTGTGCAAAGCGGCGTCCCGCCTGCAACGCGGTTGCCCTCTGTGCGGCAAATCGCCCGCGGTAATCTGCTCAGCCAGTCGTGCGTGGTCGAGGCCTGCGAGCGCCTGGTGTCGCAGGGTGTCCTGACCACGCGTCAGGGCTCCGGCTTTATCGTTGCGGCGCCGCCGACGCTGCGCGATGCAGATCCGGAACTCGCCGGGTTCGAGGGGCGCCATGCCTGGTGCAGTGAGATCAGTGCTGCGAGCGGTCGCTTGAAACTGGGGCAGGGCAGCTTGCCGTCGAGCTGGCGCGAGCCCGACGACCTCAGCTACGCGTTGCGTGAGGTCGCGCGCACCGATATGGACAGCCTGTTCAATTACAGCTCGCCGCTGGGCCTGCCAGCGCTGCGCGAGCAAATTGTCAGGCGCCTCAAAGTGCTGAATATTGCTGCCTGCAGCAGCCGGCTGATGAGTACCAGCGGTGCCAGTCATGCGCTGGATCTGATTGTCCGCACCCTGTTCAAGGCCGGCGATTGTGTGGTGGTGGAAACGCCCGGTCATGCACCGTTGTTTGACCTCTTGCGCATGCACGGCATACGGATGCTCGAAGTGCGCCGTACATCGAACGGGCCAGATGTCGAAATGCTTGAATCGGTACTTCGTCAGTTTCGTCCCGGCGCCCTGTTCATCGGCAGTCATCATCACAATCCCACCGGCAGTTGCCTGACGCCCGCCGTGGCCCAGCGCATTGTGCAGTTGAGCAAGCGCTACGATCTGCAGGTGATTGAGGATGATGTCTACGCTGACCTGCACACCGGCAACGGTACGCGGCTGGCGGCGCTGGATCATGAGGGCCGGGTCATTTACGTGGGCAGCTTTTCCAAGACACTGAGCAGTTCGTTACGCGTCGGCTTTGTTCTGGCAGACAGCCACCTGCTGACGCGTCTGGCCGAGGTCAAGATGATCAGCGGCATGGGCTGTTCGAGACTGGCTGAGGCGGTGCTGGCGAGGCTGATGGCGACCGGCGCCTATCGCAAACTGGTACAACGTCAGCGCCAGCGCTTGAATGCCGATCGCGCAGCGGCCTTGCAGGCCCTGGAAGATGCCGAGTGGGAAGTGTTCGGCAAGCCGGTTGGCGGACTGTTCATCTGGGCGCGGGCACGATTGAAGGATCAAGCATTGGTGCGCAGCCAGGCTCAGCATTGCGGGCTGGAGTTATCGGCAGCAGATGCCTTCAGTCCCAGCGGCGAGGCGGGCGATTGGCATCGCATCAATGTGGCTTGTGCCTGTGACCCACGGGCCCGGCAGTTTCTTCGCAATACCTGCGCGGATCGACCTCCAGCATTCTGAAAACGACGCGGGCGTAGCTTTTTGCCATTATTCCGACGCCCGAGACTTGTGCTGGTTCGGGCCCGTTGCGAATCTTCGGCAACAGACTTTGGCAGGGGACTACGCGCAATGATTTCGGCCGTGCAAGGACGTTTTGCCAACCTCGGTATGGCGAAAAAACTGGGTATCGGATTTGTGCTGGTTTTGCTGTTGACTGCACTGGTCGCGGCGATTGGCGTCTGGTCCCTGCAAACGATCAGTCTGCGTTTCGACGGATTGAAGCAGATGTCCGCGCTCAACAGCGGGTTGCTGAATGTGCGCCTGCTAGAGCAGGAGTACGCGCTGCGTAGCAATCGGAAAACTGCCGATGCCTTGCGTGAAGGCGTCGATGGGTTGGTTGTCCTCGCCGGTGAGCTCAGGGCGCAAACGCCGGCCAATGTGCCGGTGATGAACGATGTCGAGCAAGCGCTGGGCGCGTATCGCAAGGCATTCGATGAGTTTGTCTCGCTGAGTCAGGCCAAGGATCTTGCGTTGGAAATGGCCAGTTGGTCGGTGTCCAGCGTGGCCAATAACCTCGATGTGTTGCAGGCCGGGCTCGCCGATGATGGCGCCTACACATTGAAAGACACCGAGGGCAAGGACGGCGCCCAGTTCATCGAACAGGCCAATCAGGTCAGTCAGGTCTCGCGACTGATGTTGCAGGCGATGAACGAAGCGCGCGTGCGTCTGGATCAGAGCCGCAAGGGCGATGCCGACAATGCCGGTCAAGGCAACATCGAGCAGGCGGCGCAAGCACAGGAGCAGGCCGAGGCGCTGAAAACCACGGTCAAGGACGAGGGCTATCTGACCGTGCTCAATGAAGTCTCGGGACATATCGCTGGATTCAACGAAAAACTCGCCGAATACACCGGTTTGCTGGCGCAAGAAAAAACGGTTTATGACCAGTTGCATCAGCGCGCGGCGCAGGTGGTGGACCGGGTCAATCAGGCCTATGTCGCCGAAGATGCTTCGATGCAGGCGGAGCTGAAAAAGAACACGGTGTTGATCATTGGCTCTTCGGCGCTGGCCTTGTTGGTCGGATTACTCGCCGCGTGGGTGATCACGCGCCTGATCGTTGCGCCGCTGCGCAGTGTGATTCGTGTGGCGCAGCAGATTGCTGCGGGTGATCTGACGGCGAAGGTCGAGGTAACGCGCCGCGATGAAATGGGTCAGCTGATGTTGGCGATGCAGCAGATGGCTGCCGGCCTCGGCACGATTGTCAGCGGCTTGCAGGCCGGTATCGAGCGCTTGGCCGGTTCCGCGCAATCGCTGTCGGCGGTGACCGAGCAGACCAATCTGGAGGTCAACAGCCAGAAGGAGGAAACCGAGCAGGTCGCCACGGCCATGAACCAGATGACCGCCACGGTACATGACGTTGCGCGCAATGCCGAAGAGGCGGCGCTGGCGGCGCAGACGGCGGATGACAAGGTCGAGAGCGGCCAGCAGGTGGTGCGCCAAAGCATGGCGCGGATCGAGCAGTTGGCGGATTCGGCGACGTCTGCCAGTTCCAGCATCGAGAGCCTCAGCGCCGAGATTCAGAATATCGGCACGGTGCTGGAGGTGATCAAGAGCGTGGCCGAGCAGACCAATCTGCTGGCCCTGAACGCGGCGATCGAAGCGGCGCGGGCTGGCGAGCAGGGCAGGGGATTTGCGGTGGTGGCTGATGAAGTGCGTGCATTGGCACGGCGTACGCAGCAATCGACCGAGGAGATCGAGCGCCTGGTCAGTGCCCTGCGCGCGGCGGCGCAGTCGTCGGTGCAGCAGATTCGCAGCAGTGGCGAGCTGGTGAAGCTGGCGGTCAGCGATGCGTTGCAGACCGAGAGTGCGTTGGGGAGTATTGCGGCGGCGGTATCGTTGATTCAGCAGATGAATCAACAGATTGCGGCGGCGGCGGAGGAGCAGAGTTCGGTGGCGGAGGAGATCAATCGCAGTGTTACGCAGATTCGTGCGAGTGCGGATCACTCTTCCGTGGCCATGCGCGGGAATGCGGCTTCGAGTGTTGAGCTGGCGCAGTTGGGTGGGGAATTGCGCTCGATGGTCGGGCATTTTCGGCTTTGAGCCCTTCGCGGCCTTTGGGCCGACCAGGTTCTCGGCTTCGACGCGTGGGTATGGCCCGGTTTTGCTTTTGCTGTTCTGTGGGAGCTGGCTTGCCAGCGAAGGCGGCCTGCCAGCCGACCGATTTTTACCTGAGAACACTGCTTCCCGATGTGGGAGCGAGCCTGCTCGCGAAAGCGGTCTTCAATTCACATCCTCTTTCAAGTCACCCACAAAAAAGCCACCCATGAAGGTGGCTTCTTTACCAGCATCCCCGACTCAGTCGTAAATCACTTTCTTCTTCCAGTCCGCATCGGCTTCGACATCCTTCAAACCGGCGGTCAGTTGGTTTTCTTCACCTTCCACCGGGGCAATCTTGTCCATGACCTGGGCGTTGGCTCGGGCGAGGAGTTTTTCCAGGTATTGCAGTTGCTCGGCATACATCTGCGGGTCCTGCTGCTTGCGCAGATATTGCACGCCGCGTTCGAAGGCGAGGCGGGCCTGGCCGGGTTGGTTTTGTTGCAGGGACTGTTGGCCGAGGTTGTTGAAGAATTCGATGTGCAGCAGTACGAGGATGTGGCGCACTTCGCGAATCCATTGCTTGGCTTCGTTCGGTGGCAGGAAGCCGTCGTGTGCAGCGCGGGTGATCTGGCCATGCAGGGCTTCGAGAAGAAAGCGCACGTCTTTGGCTTTGGCCTCGGTCAGGATCGGCGCGGGCGGGTTGTTCACCGGGATCGATTCGCCCTGGGCTACAAGTGCGCTGAGTTCGGTGATGCGGGCCTTGGTGGTTGCGCTGGTCTTTTCCAGATTGAGCAGGCGCTGGCAGACGTTGAGTTCCAGGCGGGTCAGCAGCAGCTTGAGCGCTGGGGTCATGAACTGGCCAGGGAAGGTTTCGGTCAGTTCGCCGCAGCGGCGCAGGCGGTCGTTGAGTTCGACTTTGGTGCGGGCCTTCTCCAGTTTGTTGTTTTCCACCACATGGTTCATGTAGCCAATGGCGATCAGAATTGCGATCCCGGCTACGACTAGCAGGGTGATCATGAGTGGTGTCACCGGTAAGACCTCTTTATAGGGTTCGCATGCGAGTGTAGTGGCTGGGCATTTAGGCGCCTAGCGCCGCTCGACGGGTTTGATCGGCTGCTGCAATCTGTATCGGCCGCCGGCTGTATAGATGAATGCTGGCGCTGGATGTGCAGATTGCCATCACTGTGCGGTGACTATAACGTCTTGGCGAGTGGCGGAATATAGGCGTCAGGTTTCGGACGACGGAAAAGCCCTACGCGGCCCGTAATCCAGGTCGAAGTCATTGATTTAAATAAATTTATATCAGGGGGTTGACGACCCCTCAATCCATCCATAGAATGCGCGCCACTTGCAGCGTAAAGCACACAGCGAAACGCGGCAGGGAGTGAATGTTGTAGTGTGTCCCCTTCGTCTAGTGGCCTAGGACACCGCCCTTTCACGGCGGTAACAGGGGTTCGAGTCCCCTAGGGGACGCCAATGCGGGAATAGCTCAGTTGGTAGAGCACGACCTTGCCAAGGTCGGGGTCGCGAGTTCGAGTCTCGTTTCCCGCTCCAATTTTAAACAGCAGCGCTTTCGGGCGGTGCTGAGTGAAACCAGAACCAAGTCTTCGGATGCGGATCTGGACACCGAAACACACACCATGTGTTCCGGGTAGCGTGTCCCCTTCGTCTAGTGGCCTAGGACACCGCCCTTTCACGGCGGTAACAGGGGTTCGAGTCCCCTAGGGGACGCCATTTGCGGGAATAGCTCAGTTGGTAGAGCACGACCTTGCCAAGGTCGGGGTCGCGAGTTCGAGTCTCGTTTCCCGCTCCAATTTCACAAAAACGCCGATCAGTGATGATCGGCGTTTTTGTTTGTGCGCGTTTTGCGGCGGCCATAAAAAAGGACCTTTTCACAGGTCCTTTTTTATTTTGAGCCCGGTTATCAATGATCGGGCTCAGGCAGAGCTTTACAGCTTCGGCAATTGCCCGACACGGCCCATCATTTCCGTGACGATCTGCAGATCCAGCAGGAACTGGTCGACGGTCTTGAACTCGCCATCGGTGTGGCCGGTGTATTTGGCTTCAGGTCGCGCCAGGCCGAATTGCACGCCGTTCGGCAACTCGTGAACCGACGTCGCGCCAGCGGAAGTACCGAATTCCGATTTCATGCCGAGGTTTTCGCTGGCCACGGCAAGCAGCGCCTTAACCCATTCACCTTCGGGGTTGCGATACATCGGTTCGGCCACGGAATAGTCGAACGCTACAGCGACATGAGTCTTCTTGCTCCAGGCATCCAGTTTCTCTGCGATCTCAGCCTTGAGCTTTTCCGGGGACTTGCCCTTCGGTACGCGCAGATTCACCGCCAGCTTGAAGGTTTTGTCATCCTCACCGACGTAGGTCAGCGAGGTGGTCAGTGGCCCCATGAACGAGTCGGAGAAGTCCACGCCGAGTTTTTTGCCCAGGTAGTCCAAGCCCCAGTTGTCATCGGCATAACGCGCGGCATCGGTGAACTGGTTGTGCTTGAGCGCGACTTTGCCGTCCAGGCTGTTGATGAAGCTCAGCATTCGCGCGACCGGGTTGACGCCGGACTCTGGTTCGGAGGAGTGCGCAGACACACCGGTTACGGTCAGTTTAACGCCTTTGCCATCAACCTTTGCAGCGACTTCAAAGTCGCCGCCATTGGCTTTGGCGTAGGCGTCGCCGGCTTTTTGCAGACTGGCGGCAAGCTCGGCTGGCTTGTCGGTTACCAGTGTGACCACCGAAGCGGACGGAATCTGGTTGGTCGCTTTGCCGCCGGTCATCGAAATGATTTCCGCACCGTTGCCTTCACCTTTGCGCTTGGCAAAGTTGGCCATGACAGTGCCGTAACCTTTTTCGGCGATCACCACCGGATAACCGCCGTCCAGCGCCATGTTGTAGGTTGGCGTCGGGTTGCGTTCGAAGTAATAAGGAATGGCATCGCCGCTGGTTTCTTCAGTGGTGTCGACCAGCAACTTGAAGTTGCGCGCCAGAGGCAGCTTCTCGTCCTTGATCACTTTCATGGCGTACAGCGCGACGACGATAGCGTTCTTGTCATCCTCGGTGCCGCGACCGTACATACGATCGCCAATCAGCGTGACTTTGAACGGGTCGAGTTTGGTGCCGTCCTTCAGCACCCAATTTTCCGGAGTCACCGGCACCACATCGGCGTGGGCATGAATGCCGACGACTTCGTCGCCTTTACCGTCCAGAGAAATTTCGTAGACACGGTTATCGATGTTGCGGAATTTCAACCCGAAGGATTCGGCGAGCTTTTGGATCTCGCCGGCGATCTTGATGAATTCCGGGTTGTCGTGTTGCTCCACGCCATCCTTGCGGAAGGTCGGGATTTCAACGAGTTGGCGCAGGGTTTCCAGCGCGGCCTTGCCGTATTTCACTCGGGTGTAAATGCCGAGCAGGCGGTGAATTTCGTTCTGCTGCTCGTCGTTCAAGGTCTTGTTGTCGAGGAAGGCGCTGATGGACGGGTTGAGGTTATCCGTCTTGGCCAGATCGCTTTTCGCCAGGCTGCCAAGGAAGCTGCGGAAATCCGTCAAGCTCTTGCCGTCGAAGGATTTCAGGATCGCTGCGCTTTGCTCGGCAGTGATGTTTGCTTGTGCGGCGCTGGTAAACGCGGTGAGGCTGGCCATGACGAGCGTGGCAGCGGCCAGTTTTTTCAGGGAAAAGACCATGGAACAGGCATTCCTTTGCAAAGGATTGGGAAATTATTTCTGACGCTTGCGACAGAAACATTTTGTAAACCTAACACTGCGAGCGCTGGGAGAGGGAGTCTCAAACTTGATCTGTCGCACAGAAATGCAAAAGAGACGCACAAATGAAACTGTCCCGGCAGCTGCGCCGGGACTTTTTATGGGGCCTACATCGATAGCATCAGGCGTCCGGCAAACAGAATCAGGATGACGCCCATGCTGCGCTCGAACCAGTGTCCGAGGCGCATGAACAGCAGGCGCACTTTGTTGCTGGAGAAAAACAGCGCGACGATGACGAACCACAACGCGTTGACGAAGCACATCCACAGTCCATAGAGCGCCTGAATCTGCAGCGGCGTGCTGGTGCTGATGATCGTGGTGAAAATTGCCAGGAAAAACAGCGTGGCCTTGGGATTGGTCGCATTGGTGAGAAAACCGGTGCTGAATGCCTTGAACAGTGACTGTTCAACCAGTGGCTCATCGGCGGTTTTCTCGCCTTCGACGCTGCTCTTCGGTTTGCTGCGAATCAGGCTGACGCCCAGATAGAGGATGTACGCCCCGCCCACCACTTTGGCCACGGTCAGCAGCCACGGTGTGGTGTGCATCAAAGCGCCGACGCCGAGCAGGGTATACAGCACGTGCACGGAAATTCCCGCGCCGATGCCCAGCGCAGTGCAGATACCGACGAGCCGACCGAAGCGCACGCTTTGGCGGATGGTCACAGCGAAGTCCGGACCGGGTGCAACCACGGCGAGAAAATGGATGGTGGCCAATGCGAGAAACTCGCCCAGGTAATTGGCAAGCATGTCAGCTCCAGAAAGTCAGAGGGGAAGCGTTGCCGCGATAGCCGACAAAGAACGACAGGCTCAAACGCGGGTCGGCCACGCCCGGGGTTACCGAGTGCATGCGCCGCGAATTGAACATGATGAAATCGCCGGGCTGCGGTCGTACTTCGAGGGCGGGCGGCCCCAGCAGGGACGGCTCGATGCCATAACTGTCGCCGCGCATTTCGTCGAATTGATCCGGGGTGATGTGGTCATTCCACATCTGCAAGGCGCCACCCTCGGTGGGCATGTTCAGGTAGACGTTGCAGGCAAATTGCGCCTCGAGGCTGCGCGCCTGAAAACTGTCCGGGGCGTCCTTGGCGAAGATGTCGTGATGAGCAAGAAAGCGCACGCCGGGTTTGACCACGCGAGACAAGCCGACATACATTTTGCGCCCGTAAAGGTTTTCCAGATGCGCGCCAGCGGGCCAGGATTCGTCAAGCATGCAGCGCAAGGTGTCGATCGGCGAAGAGTAGGGCGCGCAGCGCTGGCGCAGTTCGTCGATGTTGCGGGTCGCGCGTTCGAAGTAATCCTCGATCAGCAGCGGCTGGTTTTCTGCCTCGTAAAAGGCCATCCCAATGCGGCCGATGCTCGGTGCGTTGATGTAGCCTTCAAAGCCGGGAGCGAGAATCTTGTCGCCAATTTCGATCGCCAGTGGCTCGGGCAGAAAGCGTTTGACGCGGATGGCGAGGACTTCTTCGTTGGCCAGTTTTTTTATGCACGTCTCATCGAGACGCTCGACGTCTAGCATCATTTGTTTTAGGTCCATCTATCGATAGTCAACGGAAACGGCGAGTGCGGTTCCCCGGCGTCGGACCCTGCGTAATGGCAGGGTCCGAAATGCTCAATCCACGCTGTAGTGGACGGACAACGTGCCTTTCTTCTGCGAAAGCGAGGCGATCGTGATTGTGCCCAGATCCTTCAGGCTGCGTACGTGGGTACCACCGCAGCCAAAGGCTGGCAGTTCACCAAAACTGATTTCCCGCGCGCCTTCGCGCAGGGAAGTCAGGCGCGGCAGATCGTGTTCGATCCACTGCTCGATGCCGGTTTGCACGGTGGGTGCATCGACTTCTTCTGCGCCATCGCCCGGTTTGAATTGCACCCGACCTTCGTCCGGCCAGTGGTGTGCCTTGATCGGCATCCAGCCCATGGCCTGAATGAAATGACCGATCAGGTGCCCGGCCGAGTGCATGCGTGTGTTGAAGCGGCGGCGCTCTTCATCGATGCGGATGACGGTCATGCCCAGCGGCAGCGGGCGGTCGACGAAATGCACAATGCGCTCAGGTTCCTGCACGACTCGTGACACCCGGCTTTCACCAATCCAGCCGGTGTCGCTAGGCTGACCGCCGCCCTGCGGGTGAAACAGGGTCGCGCGCAGCACTACGGCGAATTCGTTCTCGTGGGGTGTGCAGTCGAGGACTTCGACATTCGCCTTGAGGTCATCACTGTGAAAAAACAGGCGAAGCGTCATATTCCATGCCCTGATCGAAGTTCTGTTTTTATTATATGAATCGTGCAATAACGTGATAATCCGTTCGAACATCAAAGGACTTGTGCGTCGTGAGCATCAATCTTCCGCTGCCGCTGCTGGGTGAAATGGCGATTTTCGTCAAGGTTGTCGAGACTGGCAGCTTCTCTGAAGCGGCGCGGCAGATGGGTTCGTCTCCCTCAGCGGTCAGCCGCAGCATTTCTCGTCTGGAGAAGGCCTTGGCCACACGCTTGCTGCAACGCACCACGCGCAAACTGCGCTTGAGCGATGGCGGTGAAGAGGTGTTCAAGCGTTGCCAGGAAATGGTCAGCGCGGCCAGGTCGGTAATGGAAATCAGCGGCCAGTTCACCCACGATGCCGAAGGTCTGGTGCGGGTCAGCGTGCCGAAAGCGGTGGGGCGTTTTGTGATTCATCCGCACATGCCGGAGTTTTTGCGCCGTTATCCCAAGGTCGATGTCGAGCTGTTGCTGGAGGATCGGCAGGTCGATCTGATCGATGATCATGTCGATCTGGCGATTCGCATCACTGATCGTCCACCGGCCGGTCTGGTCGGGCGGCAGTTGCTGACCATCGATCATTTGCTTTGCGCCACGCCGCAATATCTGGCCGAACATGGCACGCCGACGCATCCTCACGATTTGCTCAATCACAGTTGTATTTATCTGGGCGAAACGCCGAGCGATGCGCGCTGGAAATTCAAGAAGGGCAGCAAGGCGGTCACGGTCGGTGTGCGTGGGCGTTATGCCGCCAATCACACGGGCGTGCGGTTGGGGGCGGTGTTGCAGCACATCGGGATTGGCAGTCTGCCGTATTTCACGGCGCGTTATGCGTTGGAGCAGAAGCTGATTGTGCAGGTGCTGCCGGACTGGACGTTTCTGGCTTCCTATCATGGTGGGTTGTGGTTGCTGCATTCGCCGACGCGGTATTTGCCGCCGAAGTTGCGGGTGTTTATTGATTATCTGGTGGAGTGTTTGCAGAAGGAGCCGACGTTGGGTAGGCCCGGGAAGTCGGTGGGCGGGGGCAATTTGGCTGTGGCGTATGAGCTGCCGGAGAGTGAGGGGTTGCTTTGAGGTTTGGCCTTGGGGCGGACCAGGCTCTTGGGGTTTTGGGTGTATATCCGTTGCTTCGGTTGTTGCTTCTGGCGGTTTCGCCCTTACGGCGAGTCACTTTTTCAGACGCCAAAAAGTAACCAAAACGCTAGCTCCTGCGTTCGGCCCTCGCAGGCTCGGGTTCCTTCGCTGCGGGACTGATCCGGGCGCAGCGGCTACGGTTTGCTTCGCTGCACCTCCTTCCGCTGTGTACGACTGCGTCGTACGGTCGCTGCGCTCCCACGCCCGGATCAATCCCTCCACTCAGCCTTCCGACGTCGCCTGTGGATCAAGATCAAGAGCGGTACTCGAGCTTGCGCTCATTGTTTTGAGTGGTTAGGAGCGGGAGGTGTCTGGCTTTGGTTTTGTAGTGGATTTTTCCATCACCCCAGCCCTCTCCCCAGGGAGAGGGAGCCGATTTTTTGGCTTTTCGAAATCTTCGACTCGGTAATTCAGGTCGACGTACCTCATCCAAACAGCGCGGTCAGTCCGCTCTCCCTCCGGGAGAGGGCTAGGGTGAGGGGCTTTTGATCTTGAAAAAAAGGCCCGCACTGAATTACCAGTGCGGGCCTTTTGATTACCTGTCGAATATCAGTGCTTGCTGTCCTGCGCGGACATGGCCAGCAGTTGTTTTTCCTGGTTCCAGTCAAACGGTTCGTCGTTCTGTTCGGCTTCGTAGCGGCGTTCTTCGAGGGCCTGGTAGAGGTCGATTTCTTCGTCGGAAAGGTAGTGCAGGCAGTCGCCGGCGAAGAACCACAGCAGGTCGCGCGGGATCAGGTGGGCGATTTGTGGGTAGCGGCTGATGACTTGGGTGAGGATGTCCTGGCCCAGGTATTGGCTTTCGATAGGATCGATCGGCAGGGAGGCCAGCAGTTCGTCGAAGCGCTCGAGGAACAGGGCATGGCTTTCTTCGGGCACTTGTTCGGCGTCACCTACGGCGACCAGGATACTGCGCAGGTGGTCGAGCAACACGAGATGATCGGCAACGACGTTGGACACGAGATAAGTCCTCAAGAGCAAAACGGGCGCGGGAGTATAAAGCCCTCGCGCCATTTTTTCACATAAACCGGGATCAGCGGACTTTGCCCGCTGCCTGGGTCAGTTCCTCTTTGTCGAAATCATCGACGTCGATTACTTTGCGGCGGGCCGCTTCGGCGTCGCGCAGGTTTTGCGCTTCGACGGCTTGCAGTACGCCGGCTTCCAGCGCGGCATCGACGGCGTGTTCGCCGGCGGCCGGTTTCACCTGGCCGCTCTTCAGTGCGGTATGCAGTTTTTTGTGCAGTGGTTGCGCGGCGTTGAGCAGGTCGCTGGCGTGTTGCAGCGCGCCCACGGCATCGTCCGCCGATTGCGGGCGGTAGCAGCCGGCGAGCAGTTCTTCCAGTGCCGGATCGCCCTTGGCGCGACCGATGACCGCAGCGACTTCGGCGCCGAGTTTGTCCGATGGGCCTTTGTGACGGCGCCCGAACGGGAAGACGATGACCCGCAGCAGGCAGCCGAAGACCTTGTTCGGGAAGTTGCTCAGCAGTTCATCCAGCGCACGCTCCGACTGGCCGAGGCTTTCTTCCATGGCCCAGCGGAACAGCGGTTCCATGTACGCCGGCGAATCCAGGTCGTGATAACGCTTGAGCGCGGCGGAGGCCAGATACAGGTTGCTCAGTACATCGCCGAGGCGTGCCGACAGGCGTTCGCGGCGCTTCAGTTCGCCGCCCAGGAGCATCATGCTGAAGTCGGCGAGCATGGCGAATGCGGCGGCCTGACGGTTCAGCGCGCGGAAGTAGCCCTGACTGATCCTGTCGCCCGGCGCATGTTCGAAGTGACCCAGGCCGAGGTTCAGCACCAGTGTGCTGGCGGCATTGCTGACGGCGAAGCCGATGTGCTTGAGCAGCAGACCGTCGAATTCCTTGAGCGCCTGATCCTTGTCCTCGCGACCGGCCAGGGCCATTTCCTTGAGCACGAATGGATGGCAGCGGATCGCGCCCTGACCGAAGATCATCAGGTTGCGCGACAGGATGTTCGCGCCTTCGACGGTGATGAAGATCGGCGCGCCGTTCCAGCTGCGGCCGAGGTAGTTGTTCGGCCCCATGATGATGGCTTTGCCGCCGTGCACATCCATGGCGTGGCTGATGCATTCGCGGCCGCGTTCGGTGAGGTGATATTTGAGGATCGCAGAGAGCACCGATGGTTTTTCCCCCAGATCCACCGCATTGGCGGTGAGCATCCGTGCGGCGTCCATCATCCACGCGTTGCCGCCAATACGCGCCATGGCTTCCTGAATGCCTTCGAAAGCCGAGAGCGGTACGTTGAATTGTTCACGAATTTGCGCGTACTGGCCTGTGACCAGACTGGTGAACTTGGCCGCGCCAGTGCCCACTGCTGGCAGAGAGATCGAACGCCCGACCGACAGGCAGTTCATCAGCATCATCCAGCCCTTGCCGAGCATTTCCTGACCACCGATGAGGTAGTCCAGCGGAATGAACACGTCCTTGCCGGAGTTCGGCCCGTTCATGAACGCGGCGCCCAGTGGCAGGTGACGACGACCGATTTCCACACCTGCGGTATCGGTGGGGATCAGCGCCAGACTGATGCCGAGGTCTTCCTCTTCTCCGAGCAGGTGGTCCGGGTCGTAAGCCTTGAATGCCAGGCCAAGCAGAGTCGCGACCGGGCCGAGGGTGATGTAGCGTTTCTCCCAGTTCAGGCGCAGGCCGATCACTTCTTCACCCTCCCACTGGCCTTTGCAGATGATCCCGGTGTCGGGCATCGCGCCGGCGTCGGAACCGGCCAGCGGGCCGGTGAGGGCGAAGCATGGAATATCGTCGCCACGGGCCAGGCGCGGCAGGTAGTGATTGCGTTGTTCGTCGGTGCCGTAATGCAGCAGCAGCTCAGCCGGGCCGAGGGAATTGGGCACCATCACGGTCGAGGCGAGGTCACCGCTGCGCGTCGCCAGTTTCATTGCCACTTGGGAGTGAGCGTAGGCGGAGAAGCCTTTGCCGCCGTATTCCTTGGGAATGATCAGGGCGAAAAAGCCGTGTTCCTTGATGTGCGTCCAGGCTTCCGGTGGCAGGTCCATTGACTGGCCGATCTGCCAGTCGCTGACCATTGCGCAGAGTTCTTCGGTCGGGCCGTCGATGAAGGCCTGTTCCTCTTCGCTCAGTTGCACTTTTGGATAGGACAGCAATTTGTCCCAGTCCGGACGGCCGCTGAACAGCTCGCCGTCCCACCACACGGTGCCGGCGTCGATCGCGTCGCGTTCGGTCTGCGACATCGGTGGCAGGGTTTTCTGGAACCAGTTGAACAGCGGCGCGGTGAAGTGCTTGCGGCGCAGGTCAGGCAGCAACAACGGCGCGGCGACCACCGCCAGCAATACCCAAAAGACAAAGAGCAGCCAGCCCGGCGCGTGACTGAAAATCCCCATGGCAACCAGATAGGCCGCAACGATGCCCAACGCGGGCAGCGGGGCGATGCGTCGATGGGCGAGATACGCCACGCCGACGATCAAAACCAGTATCCACAACAACAGCATATTCAGTCCTCCGTGAACCAAAGCAAATCGACCCTCCAGAGCTTAGACGGCATCTGCAAACAAGGGTGGTCAGAGCATGGTGATTGAAATCGTGGGAAACCCCGGATGGTTTTCGTAGGTTCGGTGGGCAACACGTGTGGGAAATCGTTCGTTGCTGCGCAGCTTTGCTTTCAGGTTTGGCCGAAACGTCGTTATCTCTGTGCTCAAGCTGTCGCTAGACTCGTGGCTTACCCAGGAGATTGCCGTCATGCACGAGTATCTGAGCCCCGGCCGCTTCATCGATAGTGACCACCCGGCGGTGGTGGAGTTCGCCGAGCGGCATCGCAGTGCCAGTAATGATCCGCGCGAGCAGGCGATCAGTCTTTATTACGCTGTGCGCGAGGCGGTGCGCTACAACCCGTACACCTTCAGCCGTGATCCGCAAACCCTGTGCGGCAGTTACGCACTGGCGACGGGGGAGAGCTACTGCGTGCCGAAAGCCACCCTGCTCGCTGGTTGTGCGCGGCATTGCGGGATCCCGGCGCGCATCGGTCTGACCGACGTACGCAATCACCTGTCTACCCCACGTCTGCTTGAGTTGCTGAAAAGCGATGTGTTCGCCATGCATGGCTACACCGAGTTGTTTCTCGACGGCCGCTGGGTCAAGGCTACACCGGCGTTCAACCAGCAACTGTGCGAGTTGTTCAACGTCGCAGCGCTGGAGTTCGATGGCATCAATGACAGCGTTTTCCATCCGTTCAACCGTGACGGCGCGCAGCTGATGGAGTATCTGCTCGATCACGGCCAGTTCACCGATGTGCCGGAAGCCTTCTTCTTCGAGCACCTGCAAAAGTGCTATCCGCATCTGTTCGGTGAGCAGTTGCCGGTGCTGCTGGGCGATATGCAGAGCGATTTGAGTCGCACCTGATCCGGCGTATGCTGGCCGTCCACTCACTTGCAAAGAGGCGGTCATGCTGAAGATCTGGGGACGGAAAAATTCATCGAACGTCAGAAAGCCCTTGTGGGCTGCCGAAGAGCTGGGCCTGGCGTACGAGGCCATCGATGCCGGCGGCGCGTTCGGTGTGGTCGACACGCCCGAGTACCGCGCGATGAACCCCAATGGCCGGGTGCCGGTGATCGAGGATGACGGTTTCGTGCTGTGGGAATCCAACGCGATCGTTCGCTATCTGCTGGCCAAACACGCCCCGGACAGCGCTTGGTACCCGGCGGATGCGCAAGCCCGCGCCATGGCGGACAAGTGGATGGACTGGACCACTTCCAGTTTCGCCGGGCCGTTTCGCACGGTGTTCTGGGGTGTGCTGCGCACGCCTGCCGAGAAGCAGGACTGGAAGGCGATCAACGCCGCGATCAAGGAATGCGATGAATTGCTGAACATGGCCGATCATGCCTTGATCAGCCAGCCTTATCTCTCCGGCAATGATATCGGCATGGGCGACATCCCGCTGGGCAGCTTCATTTATGCCTGGTTCGAAATGCCCATCGAGCGCGCTCCGCAACCGCATCTGCAAGCCTGGTATGAACGTTTGAAGCAGCGTGCGGCCTATCAGAAGGCGGTCATGACCGCGTTGACTTGATAATTACTATCGACACACTTGACTGTACTTGTGCGGCGGCGGCAAGCACCATTGCGAACGTGCGCCGCGGTTGTTTCCCTCGCCGTCCGCCCTTATCTATTCCTTTCCTTCCTTCTTGGTGCGTAAATCCGATATGAGTTCCGCTCTGTCCATCCGGCAGCTAACCAAAACCTACGGCAACGGGTTCCAGGCCTTGAGTGGTATCGATCTGGACGTCGCCGAAGGTGACTTTTTCGCCTTGCTTGGCCCTAACGGTGCCGGCAAATCCACCACCATTGGCATCCTCTCGACCCTGGTCAACAAGACCAGCGGCACCGTGAATATTTTCGGCCACGACCTGGACAAGAACCCGGCGGCGCTCAAGCGCTCGATCGGCGTGGTGCCGCAGGAATTCAACTTCAACCAGTTCGAAAAGACCTTCGACATCGTCGTGACCCAGGCCGGTTACTACGGCATTCCGGCGAAAGTCGCCAAGGAACGCGCCGAGCAGTACCTGACCCAGCTCGGACTGTGGGACAAGCGCGATGTGCCTTCGCGTTCGCTGTCCGGGGGCATGAAACGGCGTTTGATGATTGCCCGTGCGCTGGTGCACGAACCGCGTCTGCTGATCCTCGATGAGCCGACTGCGGGCGTCGATATCGAGCTGCGCCGTTCGATGTGGACCTTTCTCACCGAGCTGAACCAGAAAGGCATCACCATAATCCTGACCACGCATTACCTGGAAGAGGCCGAGCAGCTGTGCCGCAATATCGGCATCATCGACCACGGCACCATCGTCGAAAACACCAGCATGAAACAGTTGCTGGGCCAGTTGCACGTGGAAACCTTTTTGCTCGACCTGAAACACGACTTGCACGCGCCGCCGCAATTGCTCGGCTACCCGGCCCGCTTGCTCGACGGCCATACCCTGGAAGTCCAGGTCGATAAATCCATGGGCATCACGGCGTTGTTCACCCAGTTGGCGCAGCAGAACATCGAAGTGCTGAGCCTGCGTAACAAAACCAATCGCCTCGAGGAGTTGTTCGTGTCCCTGGTGGAGAAAAATCTGTCGAAGGTGGCGGTATGAGTTCCGAGTTCGGTCCTAACCTCGTCGCCCTGCAAACCATCGTCTACCGCGAGGTCAAACGCTTCATGCGGATCTGGCCGCAGACGCTTCTGCCGCCAGCAATCACCATGGTTCTGTACTTCGTGATCTTCGGCAACCTGATCGGCCGGCAGATCGGCGACATGGGTGGCTTCACTTACATGGAGTACATCGTGCCGGGGCTGATCATGATGTCGGTGATCACCAACTCCTACGGCAACGTGGTCTCGAGCTTCTTCGGCAGCAAGTTCCAGCGCTCGATCGAGGAGTTGATGGTCTCGCCGGTGTCACCGCACACGATCCTGATCGGCTTCACCATTGGTGGTGTATTGCGCGGTCTGGCGGTGGGTCTGATCGTGACGATTCTGTCGCTGTTCTTCACCGATTTGCAGGTGCATCACCTCGGCGTGACCATCCTGGTGGTGGTGCTGACCGCGACAATCTTCTCGCTGCTGGGCTTCATCAACGCGGTGTTTGCGCGCAACTTCGATGATATTTCGATCATTCCGACGTTTGTGCTGACCCCGCTGACTTACCTGGGTGGCGTGTTCTATTCGATCACATTGCTGCCACCGTTCTGGCAGACCGTGTCGCTGGCCAACCCGGTGCTGCACATGGTCAACGCCTTCCGCTACGGCATCCTGGGTGTCTCGGATATCCGCATCGGCATCGCCATTACCTTCATGCTGGTGGCGACTGTGGTGCTGTATCTCGGCTGTGCGCGGTTGCTGGTAAGCGGGCGCGGGATGCGTACCTGATCCCGACCGCTTCGCTTTCTTCGCGAGCCTGCTCGCGAATGGGCCAGCCCAGTCACAACAAAAAACGGCCTCCCATCGCGAAGGCCGTTTTGCATTCATTTCTGCCGACTTTGCTTGCGCCGCCGCCATTGCCGCGCCACCCACCAGCGCCAGTACAGCATCACCAGAAAGTAGGCGAGGACGCCCAGCACCAGACCGACGACCACCGAGCCGAGCAAAAACGGCTGCCACAATGTCGACAATTCGCCGCTGATCCATTCCCAGGTCAGCTCGTCCGGCAGATGCCGCGCCGGCACATCCATCAGGAACGCCCCGGCCTGGTAGGTGCAGAAAAACACCGCCGGCATGGTGATCGGATTGGTCAGCCAGACCAGACTCACCGCGATCGGCATATTGCCGCGCACCATCACCGCCAATGCCGCCGCCACCAGCATCTGTGCCGGGATCGGCAGGAATGCCGCAAACAAACCGACCGCCATCGCCCGGGCGACCGAGTGGCGATTGAGGTGCCAGAGGTTCGGGTCATGCAGCAACGTGCCGAGAAAGCGTAAGGATTTGTGTTCCCTGATGCTCGTCGGGTCGGGCATGTAGCGTTTGAATAAGCGCCGGGGCATAAGGCTTCTCGGTCGGTTAAGGCGGCAAGTATGTCTGGATTCTACGAACCGCCCATTCAGACTTTGTGACAATTGTTGACGACGGTGGTGCCGCAGACCCGCTATGCCTAAGGAGGGAACTCTCAAGGACGGGCATATGCGCACAGGGATGATGCCGCTGGCAGTCGGTCTGCTGGCCCCGGTTTTTTTGCCGGCCTTGCCGCCGGTCGGCTTGCTGGTAGTGCTGCCAGTGGTGGCGCTGATGCTGCTGCCGTTTCGCAGCTATCCATTGGCATGTTTGCTGTTTGGCTTTACCTGGGCCTGCGCTTGCGCGCAGTGGGCGCTGAATGACCGCTTGCCACCAAGTCTGGACGGCGAAACCCGTTGGCTCGAAGGGCGTGTGGTCGGCTTGCCGCAGCACGGCGACGGTGTGGTGCGTTTCGAGCTGGCCGATGCGCACTCACGGCACGAGAAACTTCCATCGCTGCTGCGCCTGGCCTGGTATGCCGGGCCGCCGGTCAATAGTGGTGAGCGTTGGCGCCTGGCCGTGAACTTGAAGCGCCCGGGTGGCTTGCTCAATCCGGACGCCTTCGATTACGACGCGTGGCTGCTGGCACAGCGCATCGGTGCAACCGGGACGATCAAGGATGGCCAGCGTCTGGCTGAGGCCCGGCATGCCTGGCGCGACGGTGTTCGGCAGCGCCTGCTGGCCGTGGATGCACAAGGGCGAGAGGGGGCGCTGGCGGCGCTGGTGCTTGGCGACGGTTCAGGCCTCAGTCGCGAGGATTGGCAGGTGCTGCAAGATACCGGCACCGTGCATTTGCTGGTGATCTCCGGCCAGCACATCGGTTTGCTGGCGGCGGTGATGTATGTGCTGGTCGCCGGGCTGGCGCGTTTCGGAATCTGGCCGTTGCGCTGGCCATGGTTGCCGTGGGCGTGTGGCCTGGCCTTCGCGGCGGCGCTGGGTTACGGCTTGCTCGCCGGTTTCGATGTGCCGGTGCAGCGCGCCTGCGTGATGGTGGCGCTGGTGCTGCTGTGGCGCCTGCGTTTTCGCCATCTCGGGGCGTGGTGGCCGTTGCTGCTGGCATTCAATGGCGTGCTGCTGCTTGATCCGCTGGCCAGCTTGCGTCCCGGCTTCTGGCTGTCCTTCGCGGCGGTGGCAGTGTTGATCTTCACTTTCGGCGGGCGGCTGGGCGCTTGGCGGTGGTGGCAGACCTGGACCCGCGCGCAGTGGCTGATCGCGATCGGCTTGTGTCCGGTGTTGCTGGCGCTGAGCTTGCCGATCAGCGTCAGCGGGCCTGTAGCCAATCTGCTGGCGGTACCGTGGGTCAGCCTCGTGGTGTTGCCGCCGGCGTTGCTCGGCACGCTATTGCTGCCCGTGCCTTATGTTGGCGAAGGGCTGCTGTGGCTGGCCGGTGGTTTGATCGACTGGCTGTTTATCGGGCTGGCGCTGATTGCCGGGCAATGGCCGGCGTGGATACCCGCCGCCATTCCATGGTGGGCGTTGGTCCTGGGCAGCCTTGGCGCGTTGTTATTGCTGTTGCCCCGTGGCGTGCCGTTGCGCCCGTTTGGCTGGCCGCTGCTGTTGCTCCTGGTGTTGCCGCCCCGAGAGCGGATGGAAGAAGGCCGAGCCGATGTCTGGCAACTCGATGTTGGCCAGGGCCTGGCCATCCTCATCCGCACCCGCCATCACGCGCTTCTCTATGACGCCGGCCCGCGTTTCGGCGAGTTCGATCTCGGTGAACGAGTGGTGTTGCCTGCGTTACGCAAACTCAATGTGCAAGCGCTCGACCTGATGCTGCTCAGCCACGCCGACGCCGATCACGCTGGCGGCGCCAGGGCGGTTATGCGTGGATTGAATGTGCACCGTGTCGTCAGTGGCGATGCGCCAAACCTGCCGCCGGAGCTGAACGCCGAAGCCTGCGCCAGTGGCGAACAATGGCAGTGGGATGGCGTGCAGTTTCAGCTCTGGCAGTGGTCGGCGGCCGATGACAGCAACCAGCGCTCCTGTGTCTTGCAGATCGAGGCCAACGGCGAACGCCTGCTGCTCACTGGCGATATCGACACTCATGCCGAGCGCGTCCTGCTCGACAGCCCACTGGCCGTGCCGACGCAGTGGCTGCAATCGCCACATCACGGCAGCCGCAGTTCATCGTCGATGGCCCTGCTCAAAACCTTGCAGCCCGAAGCGGTGCTGATCTCCCGCGGCCACGGCAACTCCTTCGGTCATCCGCATCCAACCGTGCTGGCGCGCTACCGCAGGCAAGGCCTGCGCATCTACGACAGCGCCGAGCAAGGTGCCATTCATTTGCAACTGGGCAGCTTCAAGCCGCCGTGGACGATGCGTCAACAGCGGCGGTTCTGGCGCGATCCGCCGGTGGCTGGCCGTTGATCGGTGCCAGCATGGGTGCCACCTCACGGTCGTCGGGGCGGCGGGTCTTAATCGCGAATCGGTATGGTAAAGTGGCGCACTTTTTCGAGGGGACTGTCACTGTGTGGGAATTGGTCAAATCCGGCGGCTGGATGATGTTGCCGATCATTCTGAGTTCCATCGCGGCCATGGCGATCGTCGCCGAGCGCCTGTGGACACTGCGCGCCAGTCGCGTCACCCCCGAGCATCTGCTGGGTCAGGTCTGGGTCTGGATCAAGGACAAGCAGCTCAACAAGGAAAAACTCAAGGAACTGCGCGCCAACTCGCCGCTGGGGGAAATCCTCGCCGCAGGCCTGGCCAATTCCAAGCATGGTCGCGAGATCATGAAAGAGTGCATCGAAGAGGCCGCCGCGCGGGTCATTCATGAACTCGAACGCTACATCAACGCCCTCGGCACCATCGCCGCCATGGCGCCGCTGCTCGGCCTGCTCGGCACAGTGCTGGGCATGATCGACATTTTCAGTGCCTTCACCGGGTCCGGCATGACTACCAATGCTTCGGTACTGGCCGGCGGTATTTCCAAAGCGCTGATCACTACCGCAGCGGGCCTGATGGTCGGGATTCCAGCTGTGTTTTTCCACCGCTTCCTGCAACGCCGCATCGACGAGCTGGTGGTCGGCATGGAGCAGGAAGCAATCAAACTGGTGGAAGTGGTGCAGGGCGACCGTGATGTCGATCTGGCCGAGGGCAAAGCGTGAAATTCCGTCGCAAGCCCCGGGAAACCGTAGACATCAACCTCGCGTCGCTGATCGACGTGGTGTTTATCCTGCTGCTGTTTTTCGTGGTCACTACCACCTTCACCCGCGAAACCCAGTTGCGCGTGGATCTGCCGGAAGCGGTGAGCGGTTCGCCTGCCGAAGATCAGCAGGTCAAACAGCTGGACGTCGCGATCAGTGCCGAAGGCGTGTTCTCGGTGAACAACAAGATTCTGCCGAAGAATGACCTGCCGACGCTGATGGAAGCCATGCAGAAAGAATCCAATGGCGACACCAGCATGCCGTTGTCGATCAGTGCCGACGGCAAGGCCCAGCATCAATCGGTGATCACCGCCATGGACGCGGCCGGCAAGCTCGGTTTCAGCCATCTGCGCATGACCACGGTCGAGGCGGCGCCGAAATCCTGATGAGCCTGTCTGATCGCCTGCTCGCCGCGTGGTATCAGGGGCATCCGGCCCTGACGCTGCTGCGGCCGCTGGAAATGCTGTATCGCCGCGTGGTGATCAACAAGCGTCAGCGCTTTCTCGACGGTGACGGAGAGATCTACCAATCGCCCGTGCCGCTGATCGTGGTCGGCAATATCACCGTTGGCGGTACCGGCAAGACGCCGATGATTCTCTGGCTGATCGAACATTGCCGACGCCGTGGACTGCGCGTTGGAGTTGTCAGTCGCGGTTACGGCGCCAAGCCGCCGCAATTGCCATGGCGGGTTGAGGCCGAGCACAGCGCCGAGATTGCCGGTGACGAGCCGTTGCTGATCGTCCAGCGCACCGGCGTGCCGCTGATGATCGATCCCGATCGAAGCGCCGCCGTCAAAGCCTTGATTGCCAGTGAGCCACTGGACCTGATTCTGTCTGACGACGGCATGCAGCATTATCGTCTGGCGCGGGATCTGGAACTGGTGCTGATCGATGCGGCCCGGGGGCTGGGCAACCAGCGCTGTCTGCCGGCCGGGCCGTTGCGGGAGCCGGTCGAGCGCTTGCAAAGCGTCGATGGCGTGCTGTTCAACGGCGCCCTTGATGATCGCGACGATGGTTTCGCCTTTCGCCTGCAACCTACGGCGCTGGTCAATTTGCGCAGCGGCGAACGTCAGTCGCTCGAGCATTTTCCGCCCGGGCAAGCGCTGCATGCGGTGGCCGGCATCGGCAATCCGCAACGTTTCTTCAATACCCTTGAAGCGCTAGACTGGCGCCCGGTTCCGCATGCTTTTGCCGACCACGCCGAGTACAGCCTGCAGGCGTTGAATTTCACCCCGTCATTGCCGTTGGTGATGACCGAAAAGGACGCGGTGAAGTGCCGTGCCTTTGCCGCTGCCGATTGGTGGTATCTGGCGGTCGATGCCGTGCCGTCGCCAGCCTTTGTGGCCTGGTTCGATACTCAGCTGATGCGCCTGTTGCCGGATCGTCTGCTGCCTTAACTCTTTTATTTCTGGGAATGTTCATGGACACCAAACTGCTCGACATCCTCGCTTGCCCCGTGTGCAAAGGCCCGCTGAAGCTCAGCGCCGACAAGACCGAACTGATCAGCAAGGGCGCGGGCCTGGCCTATCCGATCCGCGACGGCATCCCGGTGATGCTGGAAAGCGAAGCGCGCACCCTGACCACCGACGAGCGTCTGGATAAATGACCACAGCCTTCACTGTTGTCATCCCGTCGCGATTCGCCTCGACCCGTCTGCCGGGCAAGCCGTTGCTGGATATTGCCGGCAAGCCGATGATCCAGCATGTCTGGGAACAGGCGAGCAAAAGCAGCGCGACCCGCGTCGTTGTTGCAACTGACGATGTGCGCATCGTCGAGGCGTGCAAAAGCTTTGGCGCCGAAGTGGTGCTGACCCGGGAAGATCACAACTCCGGCACCGATCGTCTGGCCGAGGTCGCAGCGAAACTCGGTCTTGCGCCTGATGCGATCGTGGTCAACGTCCAGGGTGATGAGCCGCTGATTCCGCCGAGTGTGATCGATCAGGTCGCCGCTAACCTTGCCGCTCACACCGAAGCGCGTATGGCCACGCTGGCTGAGCCGATCGAAGACGTGGAAACTCTGTTCAACCCCAACGTGGTCAAGGTCGCCAGCGACATCAACGGCCTCGCGCTGACCTTCAGCCGCGCGACCTTGCCGTGGGCTCGCGATGCGTTTGCCAAGAGCCGTGAGCAACTGCCGCAAGGCGTGCCCTATCGCCGTCACATCGGCATCTATGCCTATCGCGCCGGGTTCCTTCAGGATTTCGTCAACTGGGGCCCATGCTGGCTGGAAAACACCGAATCCCTCGAACAACTGCGTGCCTTGTGGCATGGCGTGCGCATCCATGTTGCCGACGCGCTGATCGCGCCGCCGACCGGTGTCGACACCGTTGAAGACCTTGAGCGGGTTCGTCGCCTGCTGGGGGCCTGATGCGCGTTCTGTTTGTGTGTCTGGGCAACATCTGCCGTTCGCCCACCGCTGAAGGCGTGTTGCGTCACAAGTTGCGTGAAGCGGGGCTGGCGGATGTGGTCGAAGTGGCCTCCGCGGGCACCGGTGACTGGCACGTCGGCAACCCTCCGGACAAGCGCAGCCAGGCGGCGGCGAAACTGCGCGGTTATGACTTGTCGACGCAACGCGCGCAGCAGGTCAGCCGAGCCGATTTCGCCAGCTACGACCTGATTCTCGCCATGGACAACAGCAATCTGCGCAACCTCAAGGCCTTGCAGCCGTCCACCGGCAGGGCCGAGCTGGATCTGTTTTTGCGTCGTTATGCCGGGCTGGTCGATGAAGTGCCGGACCCGTATTACGACGGCGATCAGGGTTTCGAGCAGGTGCTCGATCTGATCGAAACGGCCTGCGACCAATTGCTGATCGAAGTGAAGGGCCGTTTATGAGTTTGCAGGTGCAACCGCAAGTATCTTTGCAGGCCTTCAATACGTTTGGCGTCGATGTGCGCGCGCAGCTGTTTGCCGAAGCCCACAGTGATGACGATGTCCGCGAAGCGCTGGCCTATGCCGCGTCCCATGACGTGCCGTTGCTGGTGATCGGCGGCGGCAGCAACTTGCTGCTCACGGCGGATATTCCGGCGCTGGTGTTGCGCATGGCTACACGCGGCATCCGCGTGCTCAGCGACGATGGCAGTCGCGTGGTGGTCGAGGCGCAAGCGGGCGAACCGTGGCACCCGTTCGTGCAGCAAACGCTGGCCCAGGGTTTTGCCGGGCTGGAAAATCTCAGCCTGATTCCCGGCACCGTCGGCGCCGCGCCGATACAGAACATCGGTGCCTATGGTGTCGAGATCAAGGACGTGTTTGCCGGCCTGACTGCGCTGGATCGCGAGAGCGGCGAGTTGCGGGATTTCAGCCTGGAGCAATGCAACTTCGGCTACCGCGACAGCCTGTTCAAGCAACAGCCGGGACGTTGGCTGATCCTGCGGGTGCGCTTCACGCTTGATCGCGCAGCGCACCTGCATCTGGAATACGGCCCGGTGCGTCAACGCCTGAGCGAGCTGGGCATCGAACAGCCGACGCCCAGCGACGTCAGCCGCGCCATCTGCAGCATCCGCAGCGACAAACTGCCGGACCCGGCGGTGCTCGGCAATGCCGGCAGCTTCTTCAAAAACCCGCTGGTGTCCGCCGCTGTGGTCACGCAGATCAAAGCGCAGCACCCGGATCTGGTGGCTTACCCGCAAGCGGACGGGCAGATGAAACTGGCCGCTGGCTGGCTGATCGAACGCGCAGGCTGGAAAGGTTTTCGCGACGGCGATGCCGGCGTGCACAAGTTGCAGGCATTGGTGCTGGTCAACTACGGCACGGCGACCGGCCTGCAACTGCTCGACCTGGCGCAGCGTATCCAGAAAGACATCGCCGAACGGTTTCATGTCGAACTGGAAATGGAGCCCAATCGGTATTGAGGCAGCTGCAAGCTTCAAGCTTCAAGCGGCAAGCTACACTGCGTCATGAGCGCCAAGCCGCTTCTACTTGCAGCTTGTAGCTAGAAGCTTGCCGCTAAAAAGCCCTGTTTAAGCAGGGCTTTTTTGTTAATGCTGGGTTAACTTAGCCAGCTAACGATACCAATCATTTGCTCCACCCAAGGCGCGGTTGCGAGCTGCAAGCTGCAAGCGAATCAGACACGCCTTCACTTGTAGCTTGCAGCTCGAAGCTTGCCGCTAAGATGTTACCCATAACCACTAAAAAATATGCGGGCGTGCCCATGATTACCCTGAAACTCAACGGTCAAGACCACTCTCTCGATGTCACTGAAGACATGCCGCTGTTGTGGGCGATTCGTGACGTCGCCGGATACAACGGCACCAAATTCGGTTGCGGCATGGGCCTGTGCGGCGCCTGCACCATCCATATCGACGGCTTGCCGGCACGCAGTTGCATCACCCCGATTGGCTCGGTGATCGGCCGGAACGTCACCACCATCGACAATCTCCATGCCGACCCGGTCGGCAAGGTCGTGCAGCAAGCCTGGCTCGACAGCGCTGTGGCTCAATGCGGTTATTGCCAGGGCGGGCAGATCATGTCGGCCACCGCTCTGCTGAAAACCAACCCGAACCCGAGCGACGAGCAGATCGAAGAAGCCATGGTCGGCAACATCTGCCGCTGCGGCACCTACAACCGGATCAAAACCGCGATCCGCCAGGCCTCCACCCACCTGAAGGAGGTGAAGGCATGAGCCGCGTCCCGAATGATTTCGCCCTGAGCAACCTCAGCCGCCGTGGGTTTCTCAAAGGCGTCGGCGCCACCAGCGCGCTGGTCCTCGCCGCGAGCTGGGGCTGGCAGGATGCGCTGGCCGATGACGCGAAGAAGTTTGGCGCCGATGGCATGCCCAATGGCTGGATCGACGATCCCAAGGTCTACGTGAGCATTGCTGCCGATGGCAGCGTCACCGTGGTGTGCAACCGTTCGGAAATGGGCCAGGGGGTGCGCACCAGCCTGAGCATGGTGGTTGCCGATGAACTTGAGGCCGATTGGGCTCAGGTCAAAGTGCAGCAGGCGCCGGGTGACGAAGTGCGCTTCGGCAACCAGGACACCGATGGTTCGCGCAGCATGCGTCACTGGTACGAGCCGATGCGTCGTTGCGGCGCCGCGGCGCGAACCATGCTCGAACAGGCCGCTGCTGCGCAGTGGAAAGTGCCGGTTGGCGAATGCCATGCGCAATTGCACAAAGTCATTCACAAACCGTCCGGCCGCGAACTGGGCTACGGCGAACTCGCCGCTGCCGCCAGTGCGCTGGCAGTACCGGCACGTGACAGCCTGCGACTCAAGCAGCCGTCGGAATTTCGCTACATCGGTAAGGAAGGCACCAAGGCCATCGACGGTGCCGATATCGTCAATGGCCGCGCAGTGTACGGCGCTGACGTGCATTTCGACGGCATGCTCTACGCCACCATCGCTCGTCCGGCGGTGTATGGCGGCAAGGTGAAAAGCCTCGATGACAGCGCCGCACTGAAAGTCCCCGGCGTGCTAAAAGTCATGCAGATTGAAGGCCGACCGTTGCCGTCGGAGTTTCAGCCGCTGGGCGGCGTCGCGGTTGTGGCCAGCAACACCTGGGCGGCGATCAAGGGTCGCGAGGCGCTGAAGATCGAGTGGGATGACGGCCCGAATGCCAGTTATGACTCGATTGCCTATCGCAAGGGACTCGAAGCCGCGTCGCTGAAGGCCGGCAAAGTGGTGCGCAACACCGGTGATATCGACAAGGCCTTGAGCGGCGCCGCCAGCACGCTCGAAGCCTCGTATTACCTGCCGCACCTGGCGCAGGCACCGATGGAACCAATGGTCGCCATCGCGCGATTCAAGGACGGCGTCTGCGAAGCCTGGGCGCCGAGTCAGGCACCGCAGGTCACCCGCGAGCGCATCGCCGAACGCCTGGGCGTGCCGTTCGAAAAGGTCACCTTCAACGTAACGTTGCTGGGCGGTGGTTTCGGGCGCAAGTCGAAACCGGACTTCGTCGTTGAAGCGGCAATTCTCGCCAAGGAGTTCCCGGGCAAGGCTGTACGGGTGCAGTGGACCCGCGAAGACGACATCCACAATTCGTATTTCCACACGGTGTCGGCGGAATATCTGAAAGCGGGTATCGACAAGAACGGCCTGCCGTCCGGGTGGCTGCATCGCACCGTGGCGCCAAGCATCACTGCGTTGTTTGCGCCGGACATGAACCACGAGGCCGCGTTCGAGCTGGGCATGGGCTTTACCAACATGGCCTACGCAATTCCCAACGTGCGCCTGGAAAACCCCGAAGCCAAGGTACACACGCGGGTCGGCTGGTATCGCTCAGTGTCGAACATTCCCCACGGCTTCGCGATTCAGAGCTTCGTCGACGAACTGGCGCACAAGGCCGGTGAAGATCCGCTCAAGTACCAGATCAAATTGCTCGGCCCGGATCGGCAGATCGATCCACGCACCTTGAGCGAGGAGTGGAACTACGGGGAATCGCCCGAGCGTTATCCGATCGACACCGGACGCATGCGCACGGTGCTGGAAACTGCCGCCAAGGCTGCCGGTTGGGGGCGCAAACTGCCCAAGGGCCGTGGCCTCGGTCTGGCGGTGCATTACAGCTTCGTCACCTATGTGGCGGCAGTGATCGAAGTCGAGGTCAAGGACGACGGTTCGCTGATCGTGCACAAGGCCGACATCGCCGTGGACTGTGGGCCGCAGATCAACCCTGAGCGCATCCGTTCGCAGTTCGAAGGCGCGTGCGTCATGGGCCTGGGCAACGCTGTACTCGGCGAAATCAGCTTCAAGGACGGCAAGGTCCAGCAGGACAACTTCCATATGTACGAGGTCGCGCGCATGTCGCTGGCGCCCAAGGAAGTCGCGGTGCATCTGGTCACGCCGCCGGGTGACGTGCCATTGGGTGGCGTTGGTGAGCCGGGCGTGCCGCCGATTGCCCCGGCGCTGTGCAATGCGATCTTCGCCGCCACCGGCAAGCGCATCCGTAATCTGCCGGTGCGGTATCAGTTGCAAGGCTGGCAGAAGGCGCAAGCGTAATGGATAGCGTCGATCTCAACGTCCTGCGCAGCGTCCTCGAGTGGCGCCGCGCAGGGCAGCGGGTGGTGCTGTTCAGCGTGGTGCAGACCTGGGGCACCGCGCCGCGCTCGCCCGGCGCCATGCTCGCCTTGCGCGAGGACGGCGTGGTGATCGGCTCGGTGTCGGGCGGCTGTGTCGAAGATGACTTGATCGCGCGGCTGCACGACGGTCGCATCGCCACCGATGGTCTGCCGGTGCAGATGATTACTTACGGCGTGACCCGCGAGGAGGCCGCGCGTTTCGGCCTGCCTTGCGGCGGCACCCTGCGCCTGACCGAAGAGCGCGTCGGTGACCCAGCGTGGGTGGCCGAGTTGCTGCAGCGTTGCGAAAACCATGAAATCGTTGCCCGTGAACTGAACATCGAAACCGGCGAGGTGCGGCTGGCTGCGGCGAGCAAGTCCGATTCGCTGGTGTTCGACGGCAAGACTCTGCGGGCGATTTACGGCCCGCGCTGGCGCTTGTTGCTGATCGGTGCCGGGCAGTTGTCGCGCTACGTCGCCGACATGGCGCGGCTGCTGGATTTTGAAGTGCTGATCTGCGATCCGCGCACCGAGTTCGTTTACGGCTGGGAAGAGCAGCACGGCCGTTTCGTTCCCGGCATGCCGGACGAGGCGGTGTTGAACATCCAGACCGACGAGCGCACGGCGATCGTCGCCCTGACTCACGATCCGCGCCTGGATGACATGGCTTTGCTCACTGCGCTCGACTCGCCGGCGTTCTACGTCGGCGCGCTCGGTTCGCGGGTCAACAGCCTGAAGCGCAGGGAAAACCTCGCTCAGCTAGGCTTGTCGCAAGTGTCGATTGATCGCTTGCATGGGCCGATCGGCTTGCACATCGGCAGTCATTCGCCGGCAGAGATCGCCTTGTCCTTGCTGGCGGAAATTGTCGCGATCAAGAACGGTGTGGAGCTGAAACAGAAAAAACCGCTGGAGGGTGCATGAGCCAATCCATCGCAGTGATTGTGCTGGCGGCGGGCGAGGGCAATCGCTTTCGCCAGATTGCCGGCCCCGATAAAGACAAGTTGCTCGCTGACTGCACCGGGCGCGACGGCGCCGTGCGCTCGGTCGTCGAGCAGGTGCTGGTGAACCTGCCGGCCAGTCTCGACAAGCGCGTGTTGGTCACCACTGAAGCGCGACCGCAGGCGATGCGCATGGCCCAGGCTTACGGCTGCGACGTGGTGTCGATCGAATCGACCGGCATGGGCGACAGCATTGCCGCCGGTGTTGCCGCTTGCCCAGACGCTGATGGCTGGTTGATTGTGCTCGGCGATATGCCGTTTATCCTGCCATCGAGTATCGAACGAGTGGTCGCGGCGATGGCTGATGACGCGGTGAGCGTGCCGGTGCTGGATGGCAAGTTTGGTCATCCGGTGGGGTTTGGTCGTTCGTTTGGCGCGCAATTGCAGGCGCTGACCGGTGATCGTGGTGCACGGCCGTTGTTTGCGCAGGGTAGGGTGGTGGAAGTGGCGGTGGATGATCCTGGCGTGTTGTGGGATATCGATGTGCCTGAATCTCTGGTATTTCCTCGGCCCTGAGCCGCGTTGAGATCCCTTGTGGGAGCGAGCCTGCTCGCGAATGCGCTGGTTCAGTTACATGAATATTGTCTGACCCAGCGCTTTCGCGAGCAGGCTCGCTCCCACAAAGGTTACGGATGATGCTGGATTTCAGGCAATAAAAAGCCCCGCCAGGCTTTCACCAGGCGGGGCTTTTTAATGGCTTCAGGAATTACACGAGTGGTTTAGGCTCGTGCTCTTTTTCCTGAGCTTCTTCACGCTGCTCTACCGCGTCCTGAACGGAGCGTGGCGCTTCAGCGATCACCGCTTCAACCGATGCTTCTTCAGCGACCGGGGCAGGGGCTGCCTCGATCACTTCAGCTGCAGGGGCTGGTTCGGCAGCAACCGGAGCCGCAGCGGCAGCCAGTTCGGCTTCCTTCTGCAGACGCTCGGCTTCACGCTTGCGACGGCGCACTTCACGCGGGTCGTTTGGTGCGCGGCCGTTTGGCGTCAGGGCGCTGACCGGAGCCGGCGCTTCAACCACTGGCGCTGGCGCTTCGACTGCGGCGGGTGCTTCTTCAACCTGAGCTTCGGCAACCGGAGTTTCAACCACTGGTGTCGGCGCTGGCTCTGCTGCTGCAACTACTGGCTCGGAAACCATGGCTTGCGGCACTTCGGCTTCAGCGACTGGCGCTGGAACTTCGGTCACAGCTGGCTCGGCAACCCAGTTGAACGCAGTCTGCTCTTCGCGAACTTCACGCACGGTTCTGGTCACGTTTTCGCTGACGGTTTCTACAGCTGGCTCAGTGATGGCCGCTGGCGCTTCGACGACAGCTTCCGGTTCGGCAGCCGCTTCAACCTGAGGCTGAGCTTCGCGGACCGGAGCGACTTCGATTTCCGGCGCAGCAGTCACTTCCACTGGAGTGGTGGCTTCGACAACCGGCGCTTCGACTGGAGCAGTTTCCAGTGTGGCGGCAGTGGCGCGTTCAGCCTGCTCGTGAGCTTCGGCTTCTGCCGGAGCGCTGATGGTGCTGCTGGCAACGGCGGCGGTGACGGCCAGGCCAGCGGCCAGATCGGCAGTGCTTGGCTCGCCAGCGTTTTCAGCGGACTCGGATTCTTCCGAACCTTCGATCACGTTGCCGTTGGCATCACGTTGACGCTCGCGACGGTTGCTGCGACGACGCTGACCACGGGAGCGACGACGTGGACGATCGCCTTCGGCGTTGTCCTGACCGTCTTCCGGCAGTTGCTCTTCGTTGTTGCTGTTCACTTCTTCTTCAGCAACGGCAGCAGCGGCCTGCTCGGCACGCGGTTGACGCTCTTCACGCGGCGGACGCGGGGCGCGTTCTTCGCGTGGCTGACGGGCCGGACGCTCTTCAGCGGTCACGGCAGCAACAGCTGCGGCTGCGGCTGGCGCGGCGTCCAGCGGCTCGCGCAGTTCACGCACGCGTTCTTCACGCTCGCCACGCGGCTTGCGATCTTCACGCGGTGCACGCGGTGCACGTTCTTCACGCGGGGCACGTGGTGCGCGCTCTTCGCGGGCTACCGGCGCTTCGCTGCGAGTTTCACGCGGCTCACGGGCTTCACGTGGCTGACGCTCTTCGCGCGGCTCGCGCGGTGCGCGTTCTTCACGTGGAGCACGTTCTTCGCGCGGCTTGCGTTCTTCATCGCGGCGACCGTTACGGTTGCGGCTCTGCTGACGACCGTTGCGACGTTCTTCGTTACGGGCAGGACGCTCGGTGGCAGCCGGTTTCGCAACGGCAACCGGTGCGGCTGGCTCTTCCTTGGTGGCGAACAGGCTGACCAGCGACTTCACCAGACCCTTGAACAGGCTTGGCTCAGGCGCGGCAACCGGTGCCGGAGCAGGTGCGGCAGGTGCAACTTCAGTCGGCACCGGTGCGTTGGCACGGGCCGGCGCAGTTTTCACTGCAGCTTCCTGGCGAACCAGGGTGCGGGTCGCAGCGGCTGGCTGGACTTCTTCGACTTCGGCAGCGGCGGCAGCGATTTCGTAGCTGGACTGGTTGGTCGCAGCTTCCGGGCTGTCGTCACGCAGGCGCTGAACTTCGAAGTGCGGCGTCTCGAGGTGATCGTTCGGCAGAATGACGATGCGGGCACGGGTGCGCAGTTCGATCTTGGTGATCGAGTTGCGTTTTTCGTTGAGCAGGAACGCAGCGACCGGGATCGGCACTTGCGCGCGAACTTCGGCGGTGCGGTCTTTCAGGGCTTCTTCTTCGATCAGGCGCAGGATGGCCAGCGACAGCGATTCAACGTCACGGATGATGCCGGTGCCGTTGCAACGCGGGCAGACGATGCCGCTGCTTTCGCCCAGCGATGGACGCAGGCGCTGACGGGACATTTCCAGCAGGCCGAAACGCGAGATGCGACCGATCTGCACGCGGGCGCGGTCGGCTTCCAGGCATTCGCGGACTTTCTCTTCCACGGCGCGCTGGTTCTTGGCCGGGGTCATGTCGATGAAGTCGATGACGATCAGGCCGCCGATGTCGCGCAAGCGCAACTGACGGGCGATTTCTTCGGCGGCTTCAAGGTTGGTCTGCAGGGCGGTTTCTTCGATGTCGCTGCCTTTGGTGGCGCGCGCCGAGTTGATGTCGATGGACACCAGTGCTTCGGTCGGATCGATGACGATGGAGCCGCCGGAAGGCAGTTCAACGACGCGCTGGAACGCGGTCTCGATCTGGCTTTCGATCTGGAAACGGTTGAACAGCGGCACGCTGTCTTCGTACAGCTTGATCTTGCTGGCGTACTGCGGCATCACCTGACGGATGAAGGTCAGGGCTTCGTCCTGGGCTTCAACGCTGTCGATCAGCACTTCGCCGATGTCCTGGCGCAGGTAATCACGGATGGCGCGGATGATCACGTTGCTTTCCTGATAGATCAGGAAAGGCGCGGAACGATCCAGCGAGGCTTCTTTGATGGCGGTCCACAGTTGCAGCAGGTAGTCGAGGTCCCACTGCATTTCTTCGCTGCTGCGGCCCAGGCCTGCAGTGCGCACGATCAGGCCCATATCGGCCGGAGCAACCAGACCGTTCAGCGCTTCACGCAGTTCGTTGCGCTCTTCGCCTTCGATGCGACGGGAGATGCCGCCGGCACGCGGGTTGTTCGGCATCAGTACGAGGTAGCGACCGGCGAGGCTGATGAAGGTGGTCAGGGCGGCGCCCTTGTTGCCACGCTCTTCTTTCTCGACCTGAACGATGACTTCCTGGCCTTCGCTCAGGACATCCTTGATGTTGACGCGGCCTTCGGGGGCTTTCTTGAAGTATTCGCGGGAGATTTCTTTGAGGGGCAGGAAGCCGTGGCGCTCGGAGCCGAAATCGACAAAGGCAGCCTCAAGGCTTGGTTCGATGCGAGTGATACGGCCTTTATAGATGTTGGCCTTCTTCTGCTCGCGTGCACCGGATTCGATATCCAGGTCGTAGAGGCGCTGGCCGTCTACCAGTGCAACACGCAACTCTTCGGGTTGAGTTGCGTTAATCAGCATTCTTTTCATGTAGTACCGTCGGTTTCCGGGCTGCCGGAAACGGCGTTCGGCACACACGACTTCTCACGGTCGGTGTCAGGTGCGTCGGGAGTGGTTGGCCATTCCCGTGTCCAGCGATGTGCGGCCAATTGGGCCGATACCGCGACGTACGCGTCCTGCTTGCTGTGGCTACTTAAGCACTCAGTCAGGAGGAGGAATCAACCAGCGGCTGTGGACGAGATGAAGCGTCTTGATCAAAGCTTGTTGCTACACAGTCCGGCGGTTGTGCATCTCCACCCTACACGTATCCCTGATAATTCGGGTGCTGCCGCGCGCAGAATCCGCAGCGGGTTGGCATTTACCGTGAGCTCCGAAAGGGGAGGTCACGCATCATGGCTAATTCAGGCGATGTTTCCGAAGCAATCGCTCGGGGTCATTCGCAGTCGACTGCACTTTGTGAACTGGCCTCGAATGTCGCCTGCCGGGCGAGTGAGAACTCTGCTCGGCGGTGTAATTCAGGCCTCATGTCACCTGCGCTCGTTACAACCACAAACTCCACCGTTACGTAGCGAAAGCCCCGTAGGACGGCCTCGCGCCCTGGTGAATTGCGTTGGTCAGGGCCGGTCTTTGACCGTGGTTCCGCTGTCCAGGCCGCTTTTGGCGGCGTTCGCGACTATAGCAGCAATGATTAAGTGCTTCAATTCCATAAAAATTGTTATCATCCGCGGCATGACAACTACTGCCCCTTCGACTCCAGGCGTTCAACTGCTTGAAGTCTCGCCGGAGTATGCCGGCCAACGAATCGACAACTTTCTCCTCGCCCGGCTCAAAGGCGTGCCCAAGACCTTGATTTACCGCATTTTGCGCAAAGGCGAAGTGCGCGTGAACAAAGGTCGGATCAAGCCCGAATACAAGCTGCAGGCCGGCGATATCGTGCGCGTGCCGCCGGTTCGCGTGCCTGAGCGTGACGAGCCGGTGCCGCTGGCCCAGGGGCTGTTGCAGCGCCTGGAAGCCTCGATCGTCTTCGAAGACAAAGCCCTGATCGTGATCAACAAGCCCGCCGGCATTGCGGTTCATGGAGGCAGCGGGCTGAACTTCGGCGTGATCGAAGCCTTTCGTCAGTTGCGTCCCGATGCCAAGGAGTTGGAGCTGGTTCACCGTCTCGACCGTGACACCTCCGGACTGCTGATGATCGCCAAGAAGCGCAGCATGTTGCGTCACCTGCACGAGCAGTTGCGCGGCGATGGCGTCGACAAGCGTTACATGGCACTGGTCCGTGGCAACTGGGCAACCTCGATCAAGCAGGTTCGCGCACCGTTGCTCAAGAGCAATCTGCGTTCCGGCGAGCGCATGGTCGAAGTCAACGATGAAGGCAAAGAAGCCCTGACGCTGTTCAAGGTGCTGCGCCGCTTCGGTGATTTTGCCACCATGGTCGAAGCTAAGCCGGTTACCGGTCGTACCCACCAGATTCGCGTGCACACCTTGCATGCTGGCCATTGCATCGCCGGTGACAGCAAGTATGGCGACGAGGATTTCACCAAGGAAATCCGCGATTTGGGTGGTAAGCGCCTGTTCCTGCACGCCTACATGCTGACCGTGCCGCTGCCCGACGGCAGCAAGCTGAATCTGCAAGCGCCCGTCGATGAAATGTGGGCCAAGACCGTGGAGCGATTGAGTGCGCCCATCTGATTACAAACTGCTGATTTTCGACTGGGACGGCACCCTCGCCGATTCCATCCATCGCATCGTCGAGGCCATGCACTCGGCCTCCGGGCGTTCCGGTTTCGAGTTGCGCGATGACTTCGCCGTCAAAGGCATCATCGGTCTCGGCTTGCCGGAAGCGATTCGCACGCTATACCCCGAGATCAGCGACGCAGAATTGCTCGCGTTTCGCGAGTATTACGCCGATCACTACATCGCTGCCGAAGCTGTGCCTTCGCCGTTGTTCGAAGGTGTGGTCGAGTCGATGGCATCGTTTCGCGAGCAGGGTTATCACCTGGCGGTAGCGACGGGCAAGAATCGTCGCGGACTGGATCGGGTGCTCAAGGCCAATGGCTGGGAGGATTATTTCGATATCACCCGCGCGGCCGATGAAACTGCCAGCAAGCCACACCCTCTGATGCTTGAGCAGATTGTCAGCCACTGCGGCGTACGCCCGGATCAGGCGTTGATGGTCGGTGATTCGTCGTTCGACCTGCTGATGGCGCGCAACGCGGGGATGGATTCGGTAGCGGTCAGTTATGGCGCGCAATCGATCGAGTCCCTGCAACAGTTCGAGCCGCGCCTGTCGATTGACCGTTTTTCTGAATTGCACGCCTGGCTGGGTCAGCGGGCTTAACAGGTTTTTGTTGGGGTGGATGGCATGACCGACGAATGGAAAGCACCGGACAAGGCAAGTGCCGCCGACGGTGACGCGAAAAGCTGGAAGCTGTTGGAAAAGACTTTGCTGGCCGGTGTACAGGAACAACGCCGTTCGCGGCGCTGGGGGATTTTCTTCAAGCTGCTGACGTTTGTTTATCTGTTTGTTGCGCTGCTGCTGTTCACGCCGCTGATGGACATGGAAAAAAGCGCCACCCGCGGCCCGAACTACACGGCGTTGATCGAGATCGACGGCGTCATTGCCGACAAGGAGCCAGCCAGCGCCGACAATATCGTTGGCAGCTTGCGCGCGGCGTTCGAAGACAAGAAGGTCAAGGGCGTGGTCCTGCGCATCAACAGTCCGGGCGGCAGTCCGGTGCAGTCTGGCTATGTCTATGACGAGATCAAGCGTCTGCGAGCTTTGCACCCGGAGATCAAGCTCTACGCAGTGATTTCCGATCTGGGTGCTTCGGGCGCCTATTACATCGCCAGCGCGGCGGATCAGATCTACGCCGACAAGGCCAGTCTGGTCGGCTCAATCGGCGTGACAGCAGCGGGTTACGGTTTTGTCGGCACCATGGAAAAACTCGGGGTTGAGCGTCGCACCTACACCTCGGGCGAGCACAAGGCATTCCTTGATCCGTTCCAGCCGCAAAAGCCTGAAGAAACCGCATTCTGGCAAAGCGTGCTCGACACCACGCACAAGCAGTTCATCAACAGCGTCAAGCAGGGTCGTGGCGATCGCCTGAAGGACAAGGAGCATCCAGAGCTGTTTTCCGGACTGGTCTGGTCGGGTGAGCAGGCGCTGCCGCTGGGCCTGATCGATGGCTTGGGCAGTGCCAGTTCGGTGGCGCGTGATGTGATTGGCGAGAAGGAGCTGGTGGACTTCACTGTACAAGAATCGCCGTTCGATCGCTTCTCGAAGAAGCTCGGCGCCAGCGTAGCCGAGCAGTTGGCGATGTGGATGGGTTTCCACGGGCCGTCGTTGCGGTAAGACAGCTCAAGATCAAAAGATCGCAGTCTGCGGAGGCTCTTGCACGGATCGGTGTAGGAGCTGCCGAAGGCTGCGATCTTTTGCTTTCAAGGGATTTGCACACCCTCGACCAGCAACATATCGATCAGGCGAATCAGCGGCAGGCCGATCAGGCTAGTGGCGTCCGGGCCTTCGGTCGATTGAAACAGGCTCACGCCCAGTCCTTCGGCCTTGAAACTGCCGGCGCAGTCGTACGGCTGCTCAATGCGCAGGTAGCGTTCGATGTGCGCCTGATCCAGCTGACGCATGTGCACGGTAAACGGCACGCAGTCGACCTGGCATTGCCCGGTCTGGCTGTTGAGCAGTGCCAGGCCGGTCAGGAAGGTCACGCTCGCGCCGCTGGCCGCCATCAATTGCTCGCAAGCCTTTTCGAAGGTGTGCGGCTTGCCAATGATCTGTTCGCCCAGGACGGCGACCTGATCCGAGCCAATGATCAGATGAGCAGGGTGGCTGTCCGCCAGGGCGCGGGCTTTTTCTTCAGCGAGACGTTTGACCAGATCGATCGCGGATTCGCCCGGGCGGTGACTTTCGTCGATGTCCGGCGAGCCGCAGACGAACGGCAAGTGCAGGCGGGCGAGCAATTCGCGGCGATAAGTCGAGCTTGAAGCGAGTAATAAAGGCAGCATGGACGTCTCCTGAGGCAGGTGCGGATTCTAGCGGAGGCGCGCAAGTGACGGACAGGGCACAATTTCCTTTGACATGGGTGGGTGCATCCCTATAATGCTGCGCCTATGTTGAATGACCCGATTCCACCTCACGTTGACCCGCGCAAATTGGCTGACCGTGGCACCACCCTTCAAGGTGAACTGCTGCTGGCCGATTTGAAGAGACTCTGCGACCCGCTTTCCGACGATGTCGGTACGGTGCAGGCCAAATTCGTTTTTGAACGAGATGAACGTAAGTCTGTGGTCATCCACAGCTTTATCGACACCGAAGTCAAAATGGTTTGCCAGCGTTGTCTTGAGCTGGTCACCCTGCCGATCCACAGCGAATGCAGTTACGCGGTGGTGAAGGAGGGTGCGAATACCCAGTCGTTGCCGAAAGGTTATGACGTGCTGGAACTGGGCGAAGATCCATTGGATCTGCAGTCACTGATCGAGGAGGAGCTTCTGCTCGCCTTGCCCATTGTGCCTGCTCATCATCCGGAAGAATGCCAGCAGCCGGCGGGAGCAGATGAGCCCGAACCGAGCGAGGACGAGGTAACGCGGTCCAACCCGTTCAGTGTATTGGCGCAGTTAAAGCGTGACCCAAACGTTTAGGAGTTAATCAATTATGGCTGTTCAGCAGAACAAAAAATCCCGCTCTGCCCGTGACATGCGCCGTTCGCACGACGCTCTCGAGGCTAGCACCCTGTCTGTAGAAAAAACCACTGGTGAAGTTCACCTGCGTCACCACGTATCGCCAGAAGGCGTATACCGTGGCCGTAAAGTGATCGACAAGGGCGCTGACGAGTAATCACTTGTCTGCTCAAGTCATCGCGATTGACGCAATGGGCGGGGACTTCGGTCCCCGCAGCATTGTTCAGGCCAGTCTCGCTTGCCTGTCTGCTACGCCCTCGCTGCACCTGACCCTCGTCGGTCAACCCTCCCTTCTTGAAGAATTGATCCACGGCCAGTCGGCTGCTGATCGCGCGCGCCTGACGATTGTTGCGGCCAGCGAAGTCATCACCATGGACGAAAAACCCGCTCAGGCCCTGCGTGGCAAGCCGGATTCGTCGATGCGTGTCGCCCTCGAGCTGCTGCGCGATGGCAAGGTGCAGGCCTGTGTCAGTGCCGGCAATACCGGTGCGTTGATGGCCTTGTCGCGTTTCGTATTGAAGACATTGCCGGGCATTGATCGTCCGGCCATGGTCGCGGCGATTCCGACGCAGGCCGGTTATTGCCAACTGCTCGATCTTGGCGCCAACGTCGATTGCAGTGCCGAGCACCTGTTGCAGTTCGCCGTGATGGGTTCGGTGGCCGCGCAGACCTTGGGTATCGCTCGTCCGCGTGTGGCACTGCTGAACATTGGCACAGAAGACATCAAGGGCAATCAGCAGGTCAAACTGGCCGCAACGCTGTTGCAGGCGGCACGCGGAATCAACTACATCGGTTTTATCGAAGGCGACGGCTTGTATCGCGGTGAGGCCGACGTGGTGGTGTGTGACGGCTTCGTCGGCAATATCCTGCTCAAGTCCAGCGAAGGTCTGGCGACGATGATTGCGGCGCGCATCGAGGCGTTGTTCAAGAAAAACTTCGCTTCGCGTGCGGTCGGCGCTCTCGCGCTGCCGTTGATGAAGGGTCTGCAGGCTGATCTGGCCCCGGCGCGACATAATGGCGCAAGCTTTCTCGGCTTGCAGGGCATCGTTGTGAAAAGCCACGGATCGGCCGGCGTGCAGGGCTTTCAGAGTGCCATTCAACGGGCGCTGATCGAGATTCAGGAGAACCTGCCCGAGCGTCTCCACGGTCGTCTGGAGGAACTGTTGTCTTAGGCGTTTTCGTCGGACAATGCTTAAATGTGACCGCCCGGTTCGAAGGGCCATCCAAACTGTCAGTTTCTGGCGTCCCCAACGGGGCGTTATTTTCCGACGACAAGATCATTAGGGGCTTGTTACATGTCTGCTTCCCTCGCATTCGTCTTTCCAGGACAGGGTTCGCAGTCCCTCGGCATGCTGGCCGAGCTGGGCGCGCAACATCCGCTGATCCTCGAAACCTTTCAAGAAGCCTCTGCTGCGCTGGGCTACGACCTGTGGGCACTGACCCAGCAGGGCCCGGAAGAGCTGCTCAACCAAACCGACAAAACCCAACCGGCCATTCTGACCGCGTCGATCGCCCTGTGGCGTCTGTGGCTGGCCGAAGGCGGCGTGCGTCCGGCATTCGTCGCCGGCCATAGCCTGGGTGAATACAGTGCGCTGGTTGCCGCCGGCAGCCTGAGCCTGGCTGACGCGGTCAAGCTCGTTGAGCGCCGTGGTCAGTTGATGCAGGAAGCGGTGCCGGCCGGGCAGGGCGGCATGGCCGCGATCCTCGGCCTGGAAGATGCCGACGTGCTGGCTGCCTGCGCCGAAGCGGCGCAAGGTGAAGTCGTCAGCGCGGTGAATTTCAACTCACCGGGCCAAGTGGTGATCGCCGGTGCCAAGGCAGCCGTCGAGCGCGCCATCGAAGGCTGCAAGGCCCGTGGTGCCAAACGCGCCATGCCGTTGCCAGTGAGCGTGCCGTCGCACTGCGAGCTGATGCGTCCGGCTGCCGAGCGTTTCGCCGAATCCATCGCCGCCATCGACTGGCAGACGCCGCAGATTCCGGTTGTGCAGAACGTCAGCGCGCAAGTGCCGGCCGATCTGGAAACCCTCAAGCGCGATCTGCTTGAACAGCTCTACAAGCCAGTGCGCTGGGTTGAATCGGTGCAGACCCTGGCCGCCAAGGGCGCGACCAATCTGGTCGAATGCGGCCCGGGTAAAGTCCTCGCTGGCCTGAACAAGCGTTGCGCCGAAGGCGTTTCGACTTCCAACCTCAATACCCCAGACGCCTTCGCTGCCGCTCGCGCAGCGCAGGCCTGAATCAGGAGAAACTTGCATGAGTCTGCAAGGTAAAGTTGCACTGGTCACCGGTGCAAGCCGCGGTATCGGCCAGGCCATCGCGCTGGAATTGGGTCGTCAGGGCGCCATTGTTGTCGGCACCGCGACCTCCGCATCGGGCGCCGAGCGCATTGCCGCGACCCTGAAGGAAAACGGTATCCAGGGCGCCGGTTTCGAACTCAATGTCACCAGCGACGAATCGGTCAGCGCCGTACTGGCTGGCATTCAGGAGCAGTTCGGTGCGCCGGTAGCGATTCTGGTCAACAATGCCGGTATCACCCGCGATAACCTGATGATGCGCATGAAAGACGACGAGTGGTACGACGTGATCGATACCAACCTGAACAGTCTGTATCGCCTGTCCAAGGGCGTTCTGCGTGGCATGACCAAGGCGCGTTGGGGCCGAATTATCAGTATTGGCTCGGTGGTGGGTGCCATGGGCAACGCCGGCCAAGTAAACTATGCAGCCGCCAAGGCCGGTCTGGAAGGTTTCAGCCGGGCGATGGCGCGTGAAGTCGGTTCGCGTTCGATTACGGTCAACTCGGTAACCCCAGGGTTCATCGACACCGATATGACCCGCGAACTGCCTGAAGCACAGCGTGAAGCCTTGCAGACGCAGATTCCGCTGGGTCGTCTGGGACAAGCTCAAGAGATCGCGTCCGTGGTCGCTTTTCTTGCATCTGACGGTGCGGCATACGTTACCGGGGCTACAATCCCGGTGAACGGTGGGATGTACATGTAAGTAAAATGTGACGGATTGCTTCAAAAAAATGTCATACGAGCTGTCTAAAATCCGTTATAAAGCTGCAATCTATTTATAGGCAGAGGGCCGCAGGGTTTGAGGAGTGAAGCTTTCAGTTGAAAAACTGAAAAGGCTTTCTATACACTTACCCACTGGCCAGCTGCCTGAATTTGTCCATTAGGAGTGAAAACAAGGTATGAGCACCATCGAAGAGCGCGTCAAGAAAATCGTTGCCGAGCAACTGGGTGTTAAAGAAGAAGAAGTGGTCAACACCGCTTCCTTCGTAGAAGACCTGGGTGCCGACTCCCTTGACACCGTTGAGCTGGTGATGGCTCTGGAAGAGGAATTCGAGACCGAAATCCCTGACGAAGAAGCTGAAAAGATCACTACTGTACAAGCTGCAATCGACTACGTTACCAGCCACCAGGCGTAATAGTTTGTAATCGTTGCTTGCTGTCATGGAAAAACCGCACTGCCATCATGGCGTGCGGTTTTTTCTTTAGGCCTGATGCAAAGTCGTCATTTGAAAAAGGAGAGTGCTGTGTCGCGTAGACGCGTCGTAGTCACCGGTATGGGTATGTTGTCGCCACTGGGCACGGATGTGCCGAGCAGTTGGCAGGGCATTCTGGCTGGCCGCAGTGGCATTGGTCTGATCGAACACACCGACCTTTCTGCCTATTCGACCCGCTTCGGCGGTTCGGTCAAAGGCTTCAATGTCGAGGAATACCTGTCGGTCAAGGAAGCGCGCAAGCTCGACCTGTTCATTCAGTACGGCCTCGCCGCAGGCTTTCAAGCCGTGCGCAACGCTGGTCTGGAAGTCACCGATGCCAACCGTGAACGCATTGGCGTGGCCATGGGTTCGGGGATTGGCGGTCTGACCAATATCGAAGAGACCAGCCGCACCCTGCACGAGACCGGTCCGCGACGGATCTCGCCGTTCTTTGTGCCTGGCTCGATCATCAATATGATTTCCGGCTTCCTGTCGATCCATCTGGGCGCACAGGGACCCAACTACGCCATCGCCACCGCATGCACCACCGGTACGCACTGCATCGGCATGGCGGCGCGCAACATCATGTACGACGAAGCCGACGTGATGATTGCCGGCGGTGCGGAAATGGCCGCCTGCGGTCTGGGTATGGGCGGCTTCGGCGCATCCCGTGCGCTGTCGACGCGCAACGACGAGCCGACCCGTGCCAGCCGTCCATGGGACAAGGGCCGTGACGGCTTTGTTCTGTCCGACGGTGCCGGTGCGCTGGTTCTCGAAGAGCTCGAACACGCCAAGGCCCGTGGTGCGACGATCTACGCCGAGCTGATCGGTTTCGGCACCAGCGGCGATGCGTTCCACATGACCTCGCCACCCGCCGACGGCGCCGGTGCCGCGCGCTGCATCACCAATGCCCTGCGTGACGCGAAGATCAACGTCGACCAGGTGCAGTACATCAACGCTCACGGCACTTCGACCCCGGCCGGCGACCTTGCCGAAGCCAACGCGATCAAGTCGGTGTTTGGCGATCACGCCTACAAGCTGGCCGTCAGCTCGACCAAGTCGATGACCGGTCACCTGTTGGGCGCGGCGGGCGCGGTCGAGGCGATCTTCAGCGTGCTGGCCATCAACAGCCAGGTGGCGCCGCCGACCATCAACCTCGATGAACCGGACGAAGGCTGCGATCTCGATTTCGTCGCGCACACTGCGCGCAACATGGACATCGATGTCGTGCTGTCCAACTCCTTCGGTTTTGGCGGCACCAACGGCACCCTGGCGTTCCGTCGGTTCGCCGGCTGATGGACAGCTGGGTCGACGGTCAACCGGCTGACGCGCTGTCGCTGAAAGATCGCGGCCTGGCTTACGGCGATGGTCTTTTCGAGACCATCGCTGTGCGCAATGGTCAGCCGGTCCTGCTGGATCGGCACCTGGCGCGTCTGGCTGATGGCTGCGTGCGTCTGGCCATCGCGACCGATCTTGAGCTGATTTGCCATGAGCTGCTCAGCTATGCCGCTGCGCTGGGCGAGGGCGTGCTCAAGCTCATCCTCACTCGTGGCGACGGTTTGCGCGGTTATGCGCCCGATCCTGCGGCGCAGGCCCGACGCATTCTGCAAGGCAATCCGCCGGCGGCTTATCCTGCTGCTCACGCCGAGCATGGCATCCGCCTGTTTCCCTGCAATACCCGCTTGTCCACGCAACCTTTGCTCGCCGGGCTCAAACATCTGAATCGATTGGAACAGGTGCTCGCCCGCGCCGAATGGCAGGACAGCGAACATGCCGAAGGCTTGATGCTTGATCAGGCCGGGCGCGTCGTCGAAGGCGTGTTCAGCAATATTTTTCTGGTGCGCGACGGTGGCTTGATTACCCCTGACTTGAAGCGCTGCGGCGTCGCCGGGGTGATGCGCGCGGAAATTTTGTTTCAGGCCGAGTCGCTGGCCATCCCCACGCAAATCGCCGATATCAGCCTCGAACAGCTGCAATGGGCTGATGAAGTGTTTGTCTGCAACAGCGTTTATGGCGTCTGGCCGGTACGCGCCTGTGCTGCACTGAGCTGGCCGGTTGGCCCGCTCACCCGTAAACTGCAAACCATTGCCCGCGCGCTACTGGATGCCTGATTCGTGAGACGTAAACTTTTGCTGCTGCTGGAAACCGGACTGGTTCTGGCAGGGCTGCTGTTGGGCGCCAGCGCCTGGAAAATTCATTCGGCGCTGGAACAGCCCCTGAACATCCCGCAGGAACAACTGCTGGATGTGCCGAAAGGCTCTACACCGACCCGTACCTTCCTTGAACTCGAAACCGATGGCGTCATCAAGGACGCGTTCTGGCTGCGCGTCTACTGGCGCTTCAATCTTGCCGGCACACCGATTCACAGCGGCGAGTACCGCATGCAGCCCGGCATGACCGTCAACGGTCTGATCGATTCGTGGAAGCGCGGCGACGTGGTTCAGTACAGCCTGACCCTGGTCGAAGGCTGGACTTTCCATCAGGTGCGCGCCGCCCTGGCCAAGGACGACAAGCTCGAGCAGACACTCAATGGTCTGAGCGACAGCGACGTCATGGCGAAAATTGGACACAAAGGCTTGTTCCCTGAAGGCCGGTTCTTCCCGGACACCTATCGCTTCGTGCGCGGCATGTCCGATGCCGAGTTGCTGAAAAAGGCGTTTGATCGACTTGACGAGGTGCTCGCCAAAGAGTGGGCGCAGCGTTCTGCCGATGTGCCTTACAGCGAACCTTATCAAGCGCTGATCATGGCCTCGCTGGTCGAGAAAGAGACCGGTGTTCCGCAGGAGCGCGGGCAGATTGCCGGAGTGTTCGTACGGCGTATGGCGCTGGGCATGCAGTTGCAGACCGACCCGACGGTGATTTATGGCCTCGGCGACCGCTACACCGGCAAACTGACCCGCGCGCATCTGAAAGAGCCAACGCCCTATAACACTTATGTGATTCCCGGCTTGCCGCCGACGCCGATTGCGATGGTCGGGCGCGAAGCGATTCATGCTGCGCTCAATCCGGTGGAAGGCAGCAGCCTGTATTTCGTCGCCCGTGGCGATGGCAGCCATGTGTTTTCCGATGATCTGGATGCACACAACAACGCGGTGCGCGAATACCAGCTCAAGCGCCGTGCCGATTACCGTTCCAGCCCGGCACCAGTAACCGCGCCGGCCACCGATGAGGCCATTCCGGCGGCCTCGCCGAATATCGCGCCCGAGGTGCTGCCCGAAGTGCCATCGAAAGCGCCGCCGCAAGATCCGGCGCCAGCCCAAGAACCGGACGCCGCTGCACCGCAGAACGCGCAATGACTTTGATGAAGGACTGCCTGTGACTGGCTTGTTTATTACCCTGGAAGGCCCGGAAGGCGCGGGCAAGAGCACCAATCGCGAATACCTCGCCGAGCGCCTGCGCGCCGCCGGTATCGAAGTGCTGCTTACCCGTGAGCCAGGCGGTACGCCGCTGGCCGAGCGGATTCGTGACGTGTTGCTGACCCCGGCCGACGAAGTGATGCACCCGGACGCCGAGCTGTTGCTGGTGTTCGCCGCCCGCGCGCAGCATCTGGCTGAGGTGATTCGCCCGGCGCTCGCTCGTGGCGCGGTGGTGTTGTGTGATCGCTTCACTGATTCGACGTACGCCTATCAGGGCGGCGGTCGTGGTTTGTCGCTGGAGCGCATCGCCACCCTGGAAACGTTCGTGCAGGGCGACTTGCGGCCCGATCTGACCTTGATTTTCGACCTGCCCGTGGAAATCGGTCTGGCCCGCGCCAGTGCCCGTGGTCGACTGGACCGTTTCGAATTGGAAGGCCGGGCTTTTTTCGAGGCTGTGCGCAATGCGTTTCTGAAGCGCGCCGAAGCCGATCCTTCGCGCTATGTGCGCATTGATGCCGGTCAGCCACTGGCCAAGGTTCAACAATCGCTGGATACCCTGATTCCGAACTTGTTGGAGCTGGCCCGTGGCTGAGGCCTATCCATGGCAGGACAGTCTCTGGCAGCAACTGGCCGGACGCAGTCAGCATGCCCATGCGTATCTGCTGCACGGTCCGGCCGGGATCGGCAAGCGCGCACTCGCTGAACGCTTGATGGCCAGTCTGCTGTGTCAGCGCCCTGCGCCTGAGGCGTGTGGCGAGTGCAAATCCTGTCTGCTGCTCAAGGCCGGCAGTCATCCGGACAATTACATTCTGGAGCCGGAAGAGGCGGACAAGGCGATCAAGGTCGATCAGGTTCGTGATCTGGTCAGTTTCGTCGTGCAGACCGCGCAGCTTGGCGGGCGCAAAGTGGTGCTGATCGAGCCGGTCGAGTCGATGAACATCAACGCTGCCAACGCCTTGCTCAAAAGTCTTGAAGAACCGTCGGGCGATACGGTTCTGCTATTGGTCAGCCACCAGCCGAGCCGTTTGTTGCCAACCATCAAGAGCCGTTGCGTGCAGCAGGCCTGCCCGCTGCCGGGCGAAGCAATGAGTTTGCAATGGCTGGAGCAAGCGTTGCCGGAATGTTCCGAAGAGGAGCGCGTCGAACTGCTGACGCTGGCCGCCGGTTCGCCGTTGATGGCGGTCAGCCTGCAATCCCAGGGTGTACGTGAACAGCGCGCGCAAGTGGTCGAAGGCGTGAAGAAGCTGCTCAAGGGCCAGCAATCGCCGACGCAACTGGCGGAAGAGTGGAAAAGCATTCCGATGCTGCGTCTGTTCGACTGGTTCTGCGACTGGTCGAGCCTGATCCTGCGCTATCAACTGACTCAGGACGAAGCGGGCCTCGGCCTGGCCGATATGCGCAAGGTTGTGCAATACCTGGCGCAGAAAAGTGCGCAGGGCAAAGTGCTGGATATTCAGGACTGGATTCTCGCCCAACGGCAGAAAGTGTTGAGCAAGGCCAACCTCAATCCGGCCCTGTTGCTGGAGGCGCTGTTGGTGCAATGGGTGGGATTGCCTGGTCAAAGATAAGAATGTGTACCTAGACTCTGAAGATCAGCAGTGGAGGTGAACATGATTGAACCTGTCAGCCCGGGGCCGCGTAACGGCATTTTGTCCCTGACCATCAAGGACAAGTCGGTGCTTTACGCTGCCTACATGCCGTTCATCAGGAATGGTGGTCTGTTCATCCCGACCAACAAAAGCTACCGGTTGGGCGACGAGGTGTTCATGCTGTTGCACCTGATGGATGAAGCGGAAAAAATTCCCGTCGCCGGCAAAGTCGCCTGGATCACCCCCAAAGGCGCACAAGGCAATCGCGCCGCCGGTGTCGGCGTGCAGTTCAACGACGGCGACGACACTGCGCGCAGTCGCATCGAAACTCATCTGGCCGGAGCGCTGAAATCCGACCGTCCCACTCATACGATGTAAGTTGCAGTCCCTTTTATGCTCGTAGATTCCCATTGTCACCTTGATCGTCTCGACCTCGCCGCCCATGACGGCTCGCTGGATGCCGCACTCGCTGCGGCCCGCGAGCGTGGGGTCGGACACTTTCTGTGCATCGGCGTCAGCGCCGACAACGCCGCCGACGTCAAAGCCCTCGCTGAACGTTATGACGATGTCGATTGTTCGGTCGGTGTGCATCCGCTGGATGTGCAGCCGGGCGCGGCGCCAGCGCTGGACTGGCTGCTGCACGAACTCAATCACCCGAAAGTGGTGGCGATCGGCGAAACCGGCCTCGATTATCACTACGAGCCGGAGGCCGCCGAGCTGCAGCAGGAATCGTTTCGCCTGCACCTGCAAGCGGCGCAGCAGACCGGCAAACCGGTGATCATCCACACCCGTGGCGCCCGTGCCGACACCCTCGAACTGCTGCGCGAAGCGGCGTTGCCACAGGCCGGTGTGTTGCATTGCTTCACTGAAGACTGGGACATGGCCAAAGCGGCGCTGGACATGGGCTATTACATTTCCCTGTCGGGCATCGTCACGTTCCGCAATGCCGACGCCTTGCGTGACGTGGCGAGCAAAGTGCCGGCCGATCGCCTGCTGGTGGAAACCGACTCGCCGTACCTGGCGCCGATCCCGTATCGCGGCAAGCCGAACCTGCCGCAATACGTGCGCGAAGTCGCGGAGTTTCTGGCGATGTTGCGCGGTGAAAACTACGAGCGCTTTGCCGAGCAGACCACAGAGAACTTCAAGCGTCTGTTCCCGCTGGCGAGTGTTAAATCTGCCCCGTGACCGCTGGCCAAATCGCAGGCAAAAAAAACCCGGGTTCTGGGGGGTGAATCCGGGTTAAGACCATTAGGAGTAAAACAAAGGCACGCGGTCCGTTGGTACCTTTACCGGCGCGACACTTGGGGGAGATGTCGCCCGACAGTTCAAGTATTGATCAGTCTGGCGCGCAGTCCAGTGAGCCGGTCGGGGTTTTTAAACAAATTTGGAATACGTTTGCTTCAGTTGAGTTCTCATTGCACCCTAATCGTTCTCGAAATGAACAAGAAACACAGATTTGGTCGATGAACCGTGCTTTTTTGTGCAAGTTAGGCATAATACGCGGCTTCGAATTTTGACCCTTCAGACCTTTTTCTTATGCATAAAGAACCTCGTAAGGTCCGTGAATTTCGTCGCCGCGAGCAGGAAATTCTCGATACCGCGCTCAAGCTGTTCCTCGACCAGGGTGAAGACAGTGTCACCGTCGAGATGATTGCTGATGCCGTGGGTATCGGCAAAGGCACGATCTACAAGCACTTCAAATCCAAGGCCGAGATCTACTTGCGCCTGATGCTCGACTACGAGCGCGATCTGAACGAGCTGCTGCATTCGGCTGATGTCGACAAGGACAAGGAAGCGCTGTCCCGCGCCTACTTCGAATTCCGCATGCGCGACCCGCAGCGCTATCGCCTGTTCGACCGCCTCGAAGAGAAAGTCGTCAAGGGCAATCAGGTGCCGGAGATGGTCGAGGAGCTGCACAAGATCCGTGCCTCGAACTTCGAACGCCTGACGCTGTTGATCAAGGGTCGCATCAGCGAAGGCAAGCTCGAAGACGTGCCTCCATACTTCCACTACTGCGCATCCTGGGCGCTGGTGCACGGCGCGGTGGCGCTGTATCACTCGCCATTCTGGAGCAATGTGCTGGAAGATCAGGAAGGCTTCTTCCAGTTCCTGATGGACATCGGCGTGCGCATGGGCAACAAGCGCAAGCGCGACCCGGAAACGCCGAGCACATAAGCCATTCAGCGGGCTGATTGCGCCGTGTTTTCGCAACATGGCGCAATAGCACAGGAATATACTCAGGCATAGGGCTTGCTAAAACCTGATTTCTCAGTCAAGTTTTGCTCGCTCGATTTTCTTTCGCCGGAGTGTTTCATGATCGTTGACCGTCAAGGCAGGCGTTTTCGCAATCTGCGCATCAGCCTGACCTCTGCCTGCAATTACGCCTGTACCTACTGCGTGCCCAACGGCAAGCGGTTGGTCGCTGCGCAGGATGAACTGTCGGCCGAAGCCATGGCGCGCGGCGTCGAATACCTGATCGAAGCGGCCGGTATCGAGCGCCTGCGCATCACCGGCGGCGAGCCACTGGTCAGCCCCAAACTCGAATCGTTCATGACTGCCGTCGGCCAGATGGGCCTCGACGACATCAGCTTGACCACCAACGGTCAACTCCTCGCGAAAAAACTGCCGCTGCTGGTCGATGCCGGTCTGCGCCGGATCAACGTTTCCCTCGATACCCTTGATGCCGCTGCTTTTCGCAGCATCGCCCGTGGCGGCGACCTGGCCAGCGTGCTTGATGGCATGGATCAGGCTGCCGCCGCCGGGATGAAGATCAAGGTCAACATGGTGCCGTTGCGCGGGCAGAACCTCGATCAGGTCATGCCGCTGCTCGACTACTGTCTGGAGCGCGGCTACGAACTGCGCTTCATCGAGCTGATGCGCATGGGCCACCTGGCCAAGGATTCCAATGCCTTCCTGCAGCAGTTCGTCAGCCTTGAGCAGTTGCTCGGCCTGATTGGCGAGCGCTATGAATACGCCCAGACCGACGCGCCAGTGGATGCCACGGCCGTACGCTACGCGATCCCCGGTCGCGGCAATTTCGGGGTGATCGCCAACGAAAGCGTGCCGTTCTGCCGCACCTGCTCGCGCTTGCGCCTGTCGTCTACCGGTTGGCTGCATGGCTGTTTGTCGTCGAGCAACCGCCACTATGTCGGCGATCTGCTCGACAAGCCGCGCCATCAGGCGTTGCCGGCGCTGCAACGGTTGCTGGTCAAGGCGTTGAGTGACAAGCAGGAGGTGGCGTTCTCCGGTGGTGCTACTGTCATGAAGATTATTGGCGGCTGAATAATCGCTTTCGCGAGCAGGTCGAATCGTCGCACCGTCGCTCCCGCATTTGGAATGCATTTCAATTGTGGGAGCGAGCCTGCTCGCGAATGCCTCTATCACTGAATTTGCCGAGCTGGCGCAAAAGCTGCATCCAACGGCCATTCGCCGGTTTTCCGACACCGGCTTCTGGAGGAATAGGATGCGTAGCCTGGTTTTGCTGCTGGCCGTTTTGGCGCTTGGTGGCTGCATGAATGTCAGCGATATGGCCGAAGGCACTCGCTATCACATGAGCGATGCGGGGCTTCTGGACCACAGCGACAGCCGCCGGGTGAACAATATCCGCATTCAGCCGGACTCGTTCATCTTCATCGCCCAGGGTGCGTTCGCACCGCCGGGTGGTTCCTATCCACGGCCGAATGTGGTCGCCGAAGAAGCCTTCAAGGGCTTTGTCGAATACTTCCCGATGGTCCGCCGCGCCCGTGCGCCGGAAGGCCTCGATCAAGCCATGGGCGAAGCCCGTGATGCCGGCGCGCATTACCTGCTCTACACACGTTTCGCCAAGGCTGACGACCGCATCGGCAACTCCGACGAGTGGCTGGATCAAGAGGCGGTGGATCGCCTCGGTATCGACGGCGGCGTGATTCAGATCATGTTGATCGAGACCAGCACCCAGTATTTGATTGATACTGCACGGATCAAGAGTCGTGGCGGTTTACTGACGTTCCATGACTCCAAACCCGAAGACCTCATCGGTCCGCCGCTGGCGCAGTACGCACGCAGCCTGCTGGGGATCGGCGACCAGTAATCAAGGAGTACGCCATGAGTGACCCGCAAACAGCCAATGACCTGCTGGGGCAGATCCCCAGGACCAAAGGCCTGCCACCGGTGCATTTGTGGAACCCGGATTTCTGCGGCGACATCGACATGCGCATCGCCCGTGACGGCACCTGGTATTACCTGGGCACACCGATCGGGCGCAAGCCGATGGTCAAACTGTTCTCCACCATCATCCGCCGCGACGGCGATGATTACTTCCTGATCACCCCGGTCGAGAAGGTCGGGATCAAGGTCGATGACGCGCCGTTTGTGGCGGTTGCGGTGGAAGTGGAGGGCGAGGGCGAGGCGCAGGTTTTGCGTTTTACCAGCAACGTCGAGGAAACCATCGAGGCGGGAGCGGATCATCCGATCCGTGTCGAGATCGATCCTGAGACCCAAGAGCCTGCGCCTTATGTGCATGTGCGCAGTAACCTTGAAGCGCTGATTCACCGCAATGTGTTTTACCAGTTGGTGGAATTGGCGGTGAGCCGCGAGCTCGATGGTCAGCGCTGGTTGGGCGTGTGGAGTGGCGGCGAGTTCTTCCGCATCGGCCTCGAACCTTAAAACACATCACCTTCGTGGGAGCGAGCCTGCTCGCGAACGCGGTGTATCAGTCGCAATCATTGTTGACTGGCACGACGCTTTCGCGAGCAGGCTCGCTCCCACAATGGTTTGTGCAAGCTGAAAAAAATCCGATTGACTGTTAATCGTATGATGATTAGCGTAGGCCCCCATCGCGATTCGCCTTGAGGTGTACATGTCCAGCAGCTTTCATGCGTCGACCGTTGACTGGCTGGGCAGCTGGATTGCTGCCGGTCAGGTCAAGCCGGGGCAGACCATCAAGGTCGAGGCGGATTTGGGCGAGCAGCTTGGCGTCAGCCGCACGGTGATTCGCGAAGCCATCAAAACCCTCGTCGCCAAAGGCATGCTCGAAGTCGGGCCGAAGGTTGGCACGCGAGTGTTGCCGGTGCGGCGCTGGAATCTGTTCGATCCGCAGGTGGTGGGTTGGCTGTCGCGCAACGGCTTGCCGGAAAACTTCGTCGATGACCTGCTGGATTTGCGCCGCACCATTGAGCCGATGGCGGTGCGCTGGGCCTGTGAGCGGGCGACGCCGGAGCAGATCGAAGCGGTGCAACTGGCCTTCAACGCACTGGAACGTGCCGTCGACAGCGGCATCGACTACAACCGTGCCGACCAGGCCTTCCACGAATGCATCCTGGCCGCCAGCCATAATCAGTTCATCGAACAAATGGTCCCGGCCCTTGGCGCGTTGCTGGCGGTGTCGTTCGAAGTCTCCGCCGCCGACCCGGATGAACTGCGCCGCACCTTGCCGATCCATAAAGACATGGCCGACGCCATTGCCGCGCGCGATTCGACCCGTGGTGTGTGGGCATGCATGACCTTGATCGACAACGCCGATCTGGCGATAAAACGTTTTTACCCGAAAGTCATGGCCGACCGCAAAGCCAGCTAAGACCGAAAATTCCCTGTGGGAGCGAGCCTGCTCGCGAATGCGTCAGGTCAGATACATCATCATTGACTGACACGCCGCCTTCGCGAGCAGGCTCGCTCCCACATTGAAAAAAACAAGAACATGAAGGATTCCAGATGACCTGCACCGCCCTGACCCAACACCGCGCGCAACTCGGCGAAGGCCCGTTCTGGGATGCGCCGACCCAGGCGTTGTACTGGGTCGATATCGCTGGCAAACAAGCGTTGCGCCTGATCGGTCAGAACGTGCAGATCTGGCAGATGTCCGAGCACATCTCCGCCTTCATTCCCTGCGCCAGCGGAGATGCGCTGGTCACGCTGAGCAGCGGTGTCTATCGACTGGATCTCGATTCACCGGGCCTCGAGCCACGGTTGACGCTGTTCTGCGTCGCCGACCCGCAACCGGGCAACCGCCCCAACGAAGCCCGTTGCGATGCCTTGGGCCGGTTGTGGTTGGGCACCATGCAAAACAACATCGGCGAGCATGGCGAGGATCTGCCGCTGGTGCGCCGTTCCGGTGGCCTGTTCCGTATCGATCCCGATCAACGCGTGACACCGCTGCTGCTCGGTCTGGGCATCCCCAACACTTTGTTGTGGAGCGATGACGGCACCACGCTGCTGTTTGGTGAAAGTCTGGACAGCACGCTCAATCGATATTTCATCCGCACCGACGGCAGTCTTGATGCACCGCAGGTGTTTTACTCGTCCGATCAGAATGGCGGCCCCGATGGCTCGGCGATGGACGCCGAAGGCTACGTGTGGAATGCACGCTGGGACGGCAGTTGCCTGCTGCGCCTGACGCCGGACGGGCAGGTGGATCGCAAAATCGATCTGCCGGTCAGTCGCCCGACCAGTTGCGTGTTCGGTGGAGAAGACCTGAAAACCCTGTTCATCACCAGCGCCAAGAGTCCGCTGAACCATCCACTGGATGGTGCGGTGCTGAGCATGCGCGTTGATGTTGCAGGAAAACTCTGTACGCGTTTTGCTGGTTAAATCCCAAAATATGGGATGCAAAATTATATATTGAGATTATTTGGCGGTCGGGTTTATAGTCGGCTCCAGCAGTAACGCACTCACACTTAAAAAGAACAAAACAGGTGAAGTGATGCAGCGAATTCTTGTCGCCCGCGCAAGCGGGATCCGCCTTTCGTCACGGCTTGATGCCGTCGGCGACGCTTGCCTGTCTGTTTTTCCGAGCCGTCAGAACCGGACATCGACCGATGTCCGGTTTTTTTGCGCCTGCGTGCAGGAGGCTTGAGACATGGCTGAAGCGCTGACATTGCCGGCAGTGCCGGCCCCGCCGAAAGGCGAGCGCCTGAAAAACAAGGTCGTGCTGTTGACCGGGGCCGCTCAGGGCATCGGCGAAGCCATCGTCGCCGCCTTCGCCTCGCAGCAAGCCAGATTACTCATCAGCGACATCCAGGCCGACAAGGTCGAGCAGGTCGCCGCTCACTGGCGCGATCAGGGCCATGACGTGCAGGCGCTCAAGGTCGACGTATCGAATCAGCAGGATCTGCATGCCCTGGCCCGACGCGCCGTGGAATTGCATGGCCGCATCGATGTGCTGGTCAACTGCGCCGGGGTCAATGTGTTTCGCGATCCTTTGCAGATGACCGAAGAGGACTGGCATCGCTGCTTCGCTATCGATCTGGACGGCGCCTGGTATGGCTGCAAAGCGGTGCTGCCGCAGATGATCGAGCAGGGCGTCGGCAGCATTATCAACATCGCCTCGACCCATTCCAGCCACATCATTCCCGGCTGCTTTCCGTACCCGGTCGCCAAGCACGGCTTGCTCGGCCTGACCCGCGCACTCGGCATCGAATACGCGGCCAAAGGCATTCGCGTCAACGCCATCGCGCCGGGCTACATCGAAACGCAGCTGAACGTCGATTACTGGAACGGCTTTGCCGATCCCCACGCCGAACGTCAGCGCGCCTTCGATCTGCATCCGCCCAAGCGCATCGGCCAGCCGATCGAAGTAGCGATGACCGCAGTGTTTCTGGCCAGTGATGAAGCACCGTTTATCAACGCCTCGTGCATCACCATCGATGGTGGTCGTTCGGTGATGTACCACGACTGAATAAAACGAATTTCCAGCGCTGAACTACGCTTGAAATCCAATCATCATACGATATGACTATTTTCAACCAGCTTCACTGAGAACACGCTTCAACGCTTTTCAAACCTTGCTCAAAAAAAATAACAAGGAGTCATCTGATGAAACGTCGTTTCGGGATTCGTACCCTCTGCAGCACTGCCCTGGCGGTCACTGCGTTCAGCCTGAGCAGTGCGCTGCTTGCCGCCGACGCGGTGAAGATCGGTTTTCTGGTCAAACAGGCCGAAGAACCGTGGTTCCAGACCGAATGGGCTTTTGCCGAAAAAGCTGCCAAGGACAAAGGCTTTGAACTGATCAAGATCGCTGTGCCGGATGGCGAGAAGACCCTCTCGGCGATCGACAGTCTGGCCGCCAACGGCGCCAAGGGTTTTGTGATCTGCCCGCCGGACGTGTCCCTCGGCCCGGCCATCATGGCCAAAGCCAAGATCAACGACCTGAAAGTGATTGCCGTCGACGACCGTTTCGTCGACGCCAACGGCAAGTTCATGGAAGACGTGCCGTACCTGGGCATGGCCGCGTTTGAAGTCGGTCAGAAACAGGGCGCCGCCATGGCTGCCGAAGCGAAGAAGCGTAACTGGGACTGGAAAGACACCTACGCGGTGGTCAACACCTACAACGAACTCGACACCGGCAAGAAGCGCACCGACGGTTCAGTCGATGCCCTGAAGAAGGCCGGCATGCCGGAGGACCATATCCTCTTCGCCGCACTGAAAACCCTCGACGTACCGGGCAGCATGGACGCCACCAACTCGGCGCTGGTGAAACTGCCGAGTGCGGCGAAAAACCTGATCATCGGCGGCATGAACGACAACACCGTGCTCGGCGGCGTGCGCGCCACCGAAGCGGCCGGTTTTGCCGCGAGCAACGTGATCGGCATCGGCATCAACGGCACCGACGCCATCGGCGAGTTGAAAAAGCCTAACAGCGGCTTCTTCGGTTCGATGCTGCCTAGCCCGCACATCGAAGGCTACAAGACCGCCGAGATGATGTACGAGTGGATCACCGCCGGCAAAGAGCCGCCGAAGTACACCGCCATGGATGACGTCACCCTGATCACCCGCGAAAACTTCAAGCAAGAGCTGGAAAAAATCGGCTTGTGGAACTGAGGCAGCGACGGCCCGGGCAGCCGGGCCGTTTTTCGGTGTGAAGAGGTGGCTTTATGCACGCGCAAGTACAGACACAAGAACAATACGGCGCCAGCGGCAGCCTGCGCTTCAACGGGATCGGCAAGACCTTTCCCGGCGTAAAAGCGCTCGACGGCATCAGCTTCGTCGCCCACCCCGGTCAGGTTCATGCCTTGATGGGCGAGAACGGTGCGGGCAAATCGACCCTGCTGAAAATCCTCGGTGGCGCCTACATTCCGAGCAGCGGCGAACTGCAGATCGGCGAGCAGGCGATGGCGTTCAAGTCGACTGCCGACAGCATCGGCAGCGGCGTCGCGGTGATTCACCAGGAACTGCATCTGGTTCCGGAAATGACCGTTGCCGAAAACCTGTTTCTCGGCCATCTGCCGGCCAGTTTCGGTTTGATCAACCGCAGTGAACTGCGTCAGAAAGCCTTGAACTGCCTGAAAGGCCTGGCCGACGAAATCGATCCGCAAACCAAGGTCGGCCGCTTGTCGCTGGGCCAGCGGCAATTGGTGGAAATCGCCAAGGCGCTGTCGCGCGGCGCCCACGTTATCGCTTTCGACGAACCGACCAGTAGTCTCTCGGCACGCGAGATCGATCGCTTGATGGCGATCATCGGTCGCCTGCGCGACGAAGGCAAAGTGGTGCTCTACGTGTCCCATCGCATGGAAGAAGTCTTCCGTATCTGCGACGCCGTCACCGTGTTCAAGGACGGCCGCTACGTGCGCACCTTCGATGACATGAGCCAGTTGACCCACGATCAACTGGTGACCTGCATGGTCGGTCGCGACATTCAGGACATCTACGATTACCGCCATCGTCCGCGTGGCGCCGTGGCGTTGAAAGTCGACGGCCTGCTCGGCCCGGGCCTGCGCGAGCCGATCAGTTTCGAAGCGCACAAAGGCGAAATCCTTGGCCTGTTCGGGCTGGTCGGGGCAGGGCGCACCGAGCTGTTCCGCCTGCTCAGTGGGCTGGAGCGCAACACCGCCGGACGCCTCGAACTGCGCGGTCATGAGCTGAAACTGCGCTCGCCGCGTGACGCGATTGCCGCCGGCATTCTGCTGTGCCCGGAAGATCGCAAGAAGGAAGGCATCATCCCCTTGGCCAGCGTCGCCGAGAACATCAACATCAGTGCCCGTGGTGCGCATTCCGGGCTCGGCTGCCTGATTCGCGGTCTGTGGGAAAAGGGTAACGCCGACAAGCAGATCAAAGCCCTGAAAGTGAAAACCCCGCACGCCGGCCAGCAGATCAAATTTCTCTCCGGCGGCAATCAACAGAAGGCCATCCTCGGCCGCTGGCTGTCGATGCCGATGAAAGTCCTGCTGCTCGACGAACCGACCCGTGGCATCGACATCGGCGCCAAGGCCGAGATTTACCAGATCATCCATAACCTCGCCGCTGACGGCATTTCGGTGATCGTGGTGTCCAGCGATCTGATGGAAGTGATGGGCATTTCCGACCGCATCCTGGTGCTGTGTGAAGGCGCTCTGCGCGGCGAAGTCAGCCGCGACCAGGCCAATGAATCCAACCTGCTGCAACTGGCTTTGCCACGCCACCGCGCTGACGGCGTGGCGAACTGAGAGGTGACTATGATGACTACGCAAAACGAAACCCTGCCGACCGAGCGCAAACCGTTGGACTTGCGGCGCTTCCTCGATGACTGGGTCATGCTGCTGGCGGCGATCGGCATCTTTGTCGCCTGCACACTGCTGATCGACAACTTCCTCTCGCCACTGAACATGCGCGGTCTGGGCCTGGCGATTTCCACCACCGGCATTGCCGCGTGCACCATGCTGTATTGCCTGGCATCCGGGCACTTCGACCTCTCGGTCGGTTCGGTGATCGCCTGTGCCGGCGTCGTCGCGGCGGTGGTGATGCGTGACACCAATAGCGTATTTCTCGGCGTCAGCGCGGCACTGGTGATGGGCCTGATCGTTGGTTTGATCAACGGCATCGTGATTGCCAAATTGCGCGTCAATGCCTTGATCACGACGCTGGCGACCATGCAGATCGTGCGCGGCCTGGCCTATATTTTTGCCAACGGTAAAGCGGTCGGTGTGTCGCAGGAATCCTTCTTCGTGTTCGGTAACGGCCAGCTGTTCGGTGTGCCGGTGCCGATCCTGATCACCATCGTATGCTTCCTGTTTTTCGGCTGGCTGCTGAACTACACCACCTATGGGCGCAACACCATGGCCATCGGTGGCAATCAGGAAGCGGCGCTGCTGGCGGGCGTCAACGTTGACCGGACCAAGATCATCATCTTCGCCGTGCACGGTGTGATCGGTGCGCTGGCGGGTGTGATTCTGGCCTCGCGGATGACTTCCGGGCAGCCGATGATTGGTCAGGGTTTTGAACTGACGGTGATTTCTGCCTGCGTATTGGGCGGGGTTTCGCTGAGTGGCGGCATCGGCATGATCCGCCATGTGATTGCCGGGGTGTTGATTCTGGCGATCATCGAGAATGCGATGAACCTGAAGAACATCGATACGTTTTATCAGTATGTGATTCGGGGTTCGATTCTTTTGCTGGCCGTGGTCATCGACCGCCTGAAACAGCGCTGACACAAGCACTTCCCTGTGGGAGCGAGCCTGCTCGCGAAGGCATTGGCACATCCAGCATTGATGTGTCAGGGATCCCGCCTTCGCGAGCAGGCTCGCTCCCACAGTTGATCGCGCCATTCCTGCCTTTTGTCATCTCCCTTAAATAATTCTTGCTCGTCAGCGACCGTTTCGGTTATCAATTTGTACATGATTAGACAGGTACGATTCGACAAGAAACAAAGGGTGGTCGACGAACTCGTCCGACGCATCGAAAGCGGCCTCATGGAGGACGGCTTTCTGTTGCCCGGCGAACACCAGTTGGCTCAAGAATTCCAGGTCAGCCGTGGCACCTTGCGTGAGGCGCTGGCCGAACTGAAGCGGCGTAAATACATCGCCACGCAGAGCGGTGTCGGCTCCATCGTCACCTTCGACGGTGTCGCCCTGGATCAGCGCAGCGGCTGGGCGCAGGCGCTGGCCGACAGCGGGGCGCTGATCAATACCGAAGTGTTGCGCCTCGAAGCCGTGACCCGCCCGGATCTGCTGGTGCGTTTTGGCACCGATCAATTCATCACCCTCGACCGTCGCCGGCGCGCCACCGACGGTACGCTGGTGTCTCTGGAACGATCCTTGATGCCGGCCAATGGCGGCCTGGAAAGCCTGCCTCGCGTCGGTTTGATCGACAATTCCCTGACTATCACCCTGGCCGCCTACGGCTACATCGGCGAGCGCGGCGATCAGTGGATCGGCGCCGAGCCGCTGAATGCCGAAGACGCCGAGCTGCTCGGTCGCCCGGTCGGCACGGTGTTTCTCAAAGCCCTGCGCACTACTTACGACCGGCAGAACCGTTTCATGGAACAGGTCGAAAGCCTGCTCGACCCGGTGCACTTTCGTCTGCACCTGCAATTCGGAGAATCGAAATGACCGCGCTCAATCGTGCGCTTGGCGCTTTCTATGGTCTGGCCCTGGGTGATGCGTTGGGCATGCCGACGCAGTCGCTCAACCGCGAAACGATCAAAGCGCGCTTCGGCCAGATCACTGATCTGCAGGACGCAGGTCCCTTGCAACCGATCGCCGCGAACATGCCCAAAGGCTCGATCACCGATGACACCGAGCAGGCGATTCTGGTCGGTGAATTGCTGGTCGAAGGCCAAGGCCGCATTGAGCCGGCGGTCCTCGCTCAGCGCTTGATCGAATGGGAAGCCGAGATGCAGGCCAAAGGCTCGCAGGACTTGCTCGGCCCCTCGACCAAACGCGCCATTGAAATGATCCTCGCCGGGCACTCCCCGGAAGAAGCCGGGCGCTACGGCACCACCAATGGCGCAGCCATGCGCATCACCCCGGTGGGGATTGCTGCGAACGTGGCGGATCCGCAGCGCTTCATTGCGGCGGTCGTGCAAGCGTGCCAAGTGACGCATAACACCACGCTGGGAATTTCCAGTGCGGCGGCGGTGGCGGCGGTGGTCTCCGCTGGCATCAACGGCGTTGATCTGGGCGAGGCGCTGAACCTCGGCCAGCAGATCGCGCAGCAAGCCGAAGCGCACGGGCATTGGGTCGCTGGCGGGCGCATGGCGTCGCGCATCAGTTGGGCGCGCAGTATCAGCGTCGACAGTGACAAAGCACTGCTCGCCGATCTGCTCTACGACGTGATCGGTACATCGGTGGCGTCGCAGGAGTCGGTGGTGGTTTCATTCGCCCTGGCCCAGCAAGTGGCCATCGGTGAGATGACGGCATTCGAGGCGTTGTGCATGGCCGCCAGCCTCGGTGGCGACACGGATACCATCGCGGCGATTCTCGGCGCCATGCTCGGGGCCTGCCTGGGCCTTGAGTGCTGGCCGGAGCAGATGATCGAGACGGTGAAAGCTGTTAATCATCTGCAGCTTGAGCCGTTGGTACAGGGGCTGTTGGCCTTGCGTTGACTGGCTGGCCTCTTCGCGAGCAGGCTCGCTCCCACAATTGGAATGCATTCCCTTGTGGGAGCGAGCCTGCTCGCGAAAGGGGCGGCGCATTTCTAAAGAATTCACACAGCAATGGATCGCACAGACAGGCCTCGGAAGGCCGGTTGTCTTGTCGTTTTGCATCATTGCCACAACCACAAAAAAGGCAAACAGGAGCATCTTCATGAGTTCATCAACCGCCGGGCAAAGCGTCGGGCAATTGGAAACCCGGGGCATCGAGCCGGTGCCGGAAGCCGAGTGCAACGGTCATCCGTTGCAGCTGTTCTGGGTCTGGTTTGCGGCCAATATTTCCATCCTCGGCCTGCCGCTGGGTGCCACGCTGGTGGCGTTTCGCGGGTTGGCGATCTGGCAGGCGATCATCGTCGCGATTCTCGGTGCTGCCGGTTCGTTTGCGGTGGTGGGGATCATCTCGATTGCCGGCCGGCGTGGCCGTGCGCCGAGTCTGACCCTGTCGCGAGCAATCTTCGGCGTGCGCGGCAACATCGGCCCGACGCTGGTTTCGCTGATGTCGCGTCTGGGTTGGGAAACCGTCAATACCACCACCGCAGCCTTCGTGCTGCTGTCGCTGTGTTCGATTCTGTTCGGCTCGCCGGTCGAGGCGAAAAGTGCGCCGATACTGACGCTGATCTTCATCGCCATCTTCGTCCTGCTGACCTTGTCGGTGTCCGGCCTCGGCCACGCGACCCTGCTGGTGATCCAGAAGTGGGCGACGTACGTGTTCGGTGCGCTGAACATTCTCGTCGGCGGTTTTCTCTGCGCGACCATCGACTGGAGCGCAGTATTCAACGCCACGCCAGCGCCGCTGAGCGCAATGATCATCGGTATCGGCACCATGGCCGCTGGTACCGGCATCGGCTGGGCCAACGCTGGTGCCGACATGTCGCGCTATCAGCATCGCAGCGTCAAGGCTGTGCGCCTGGTGGCGTCGGCGGCGTTCGGAGCGGGCATTCCGCTGGTGCTGCTGATCACTCTCGGCGGCTTGTTGTCGGTGGGCAACAATGACCTGGCGTCGGCGACTGACCCGATCGTGGCAATCCGCGACATGCTGCCGACGTGGATGGCCGTGCCGTACCTGATCACCGCGTTCGGCGGTCTGCTGCTGTCGAACAACCTGTCGGTGTACTCCGCCGGCCTGACCACGCTGACACTGGGCCTGAAGGTCAAACGCGTCTATGCGGTGGTGGTCGACATCGTCGCGATCTTCGCCGGCTCGATCTACTTCATGCTGATCGCCGACAGTTTCTACGGTCCGTTCATTACCTTCATTTCCCTGCTGGCGGTGCCGATCACTGCGTGGGTTGGGATCTTCGTGGTCGACCTGATTCACCGTCACTACTACAGCCCCAAAGACCTGCTCGACGTCAGCCCGAGCAGCGCCTACTGGTATCGCGGCGGCATCGAGTGGCGCGCATTCGGCGCGTGGGCGATCGCCATCGTCCTCGGTTTCAGCTTCACCACCATCGGCACCACGGCGGAAAACGTCTGGTTCAAGGGCTTTCTGTCCGACTCCTGGCTGGGTCACAACGGCCTCGGCTGGATCGTGACCTTCGTCGTCGCCGGTGGCATTTACCTGGTACTTGGCGGTGCGAAAGATCGCCGCGCCGCGCAACCCGAGAATGCTCATGCCTAAGATGTTGCACACCGGCCAGGTCATTATCGACCTGGTCATGGCCGTGGAAAAACTGCCGCAGATTGGCGGCGACGTGCTGGCGCAGTCGGCGGGATTCGAAGCCGGCGGCGGTTTCAACGTGATGGCCGCTGCGGTGCGTAACGGTCTGCCGGTGGTTTACCTCGGTCGTCATGGCACGGGGCGTTTCGGTGACCTGGCGCGCCAAGCGATGCAGGCGGAAGGTATCGGCATCGGCATCCGCGAACCGGCCGAGCGCGACACTGGTTTGTGCGTGGCGCTGACCGATGCCTCGGCTGAACGCAGTTTCATTTCCTACATCGGCGCCGAAGGCGAGGTGACCGAGGACGATTTGAACAGCGTGGCTGCCGAGCCTGGCGATTACGTTTATCTCAGCGGCTACAGCCTGCTGCACGAAGGCAAGGCGCAGGCGTTGCTCGACTGGACGCTGGCGCTGCCGGCGGCGGTCAATGTGGTGTTCGACCCGGGGCCGTTGGTGGAGTCGCCCGATGCGCCAATGATGCAGGCGTTGCTGCCGCGCATTGATGTGTGGACCAGCAACAGTGTCGAGGCGCTGCGCTTTGCCGGCGCTGATGAGATTGGCTTGGCAATGGATCGGCTCGTGGAACTGCTACCGGAAAAAGTGCTGATGGTGGTGCGCGATGGACCGCAGGGTTGCTGGATTCAACAGCGTGGCGAGCGTCGACAGGTGCCGGGGTTTGCTGTGAAAGCAGTGGACAGTAATGGCGCTGGTGATGCGCATGCCGGGGTGTTTGTGGCCGGATTGGCGCAGGGGCTGGAGGCACCGGAAGCGGCGCGGCGGGCCAATGCGGCGGCGGCACTGGCGGTGACGCGCTGGGGGCCGGCGACATCGCCGGGAACGGCGGAGGTGGATGCTTTTATCCGCGCGTCTTGCGGTGACTGATAAATGGCTTTCGCGAGCAGGCTCACTCCTACAGGGGAACGCATTCCAACTGTAGTAGTGAGCCTGCTCGCGATAGGGCCATCACATACGCTGAAAGATCTGGACCTAGCCCGCCTTGCGCAACGCCTCGATCAGCTCCTGCTTGCGCATCGACGAGCGCCCCGGAATGTTCTTCGCTCGGGCTTCCTTCATCAGGCTATCGACAGTCTGCGTGTCCTTGGAAGTTTCGCTGTTGCGCGAATGGCCCTTGCGACTCGCCACCGCGCGGCGCGATGACTCTTTGCGATCTTCCGACTTGGCACTCGCAGGCTTCTTGCGCCCCGAGCCACCGGACTTCTCGCCGCCACCGGACTGCTTGTTCACCGTCGCCCAAGCGCGAGCCTCAGCCTCATCTTTCGACACGCCCTTTTTCTCGTAGCTGTCTTCGATGTGTTCGGCTTTACGCTTCTGTTCACTGGTGTATTTGTCTTTGCTTCCACGAGGCATGGGATTTCTCCTCAAGTTGCGGATCCGGCCGCTCGCCGCTTCGACGGCGAGCGGCGTGGCACTACTGCAGATCCAGTTTGCGCGCCGCTTCGACGCCGGCAGAACTGAGCTTGATCGGCAGGTTCAGCGAGTGTTCGCCCGCTTCGCTCAAGGTCACATGACCATGATGAATCAGCCCGCGATCCTGCAGGGCGGCGAGGGCGCTGGCCACGACTTTCTCGCCCCGGTAATTGTCCAGCACCTCCTTGCCCAGGCCGTTGGGATGCGCGTGCAGCAGGCGGGTGAGGACTTCTTTTTCCAGGTCTTTGTCGACGTTCATGGTTACCTCTTCATGGGAGTGAATAGGGCGCTCGCGTCGGCGAACTACTGACCGGCACCTTCGGAACCGGAGCCACCTGTGGTGGTTTTCGAGCCGACACCCGGGCCGGCGTTGTCAGGGGAAGTAGCAGGAGAATCAGGTGTATTCATGCCGCCCTGGCGCCCCGGATCGCTGCCCTGAGTACGCGGATCGGTGCCAGTGGCGGGTGGCTGATTGATCAACGGCACGCCGGAACCATCGGTATTCATACCGGGGGCACTGTTGATGGCGGGCGCGCGTGGCGGGGTCGGATCGGTAGGGCCAGTGCCCGCTGCCGTGGACGAGGCGGCGAACACCGCAGGGCAGAGCAGGGCGCTGAAGACTAAAGCGGTCAACCTTGACGGGATCATAGGGCTTCTCCAGTGATTGGAATCCTTACACTGGGTTGGTCAGCCCTTATGACGGATTGGTGCCTGAGGATCGACGAACGGTCGGTGTCGGCCTTGGGTTTTTTGCAGTGAATCGGCGCCATAGCAGGCGACCGATAGTGATCAACCAGTTCGCCAGCGCCACACCCAACAACGTCAGCAGCAATGACGCCATGCCTTGCTCGACGATGAGTTTGCCGGCGAGCAACGGGAAACCGAACACCCCGATAAAGTATGCGAGGCTGAACAGCAGCAGTGCTTGGGAAGTGGTGCCATCAGGTGCTTCGTTGGCGGCGAGGCCGTTAATCACCGAATAGGTCAACCCGTAACCGACGCCGAGCATGACCGCCGCCAGCAGATAGCTGAGGCCGCCATTGACGCCGAACGCGAACAGCATGACCGACGCGAGCATCACACCCGACAGCAGGCACGAGGCGCGTAACGGATCGCGCTTGATCACGTAGCCTGCGATCAACATCCGGCTGCTGATCGCCGCGCCCATGAACCCCACGAAAAACCACGAATAATCCAGCGCTCGCACGGCGGCGTAGCTGGTCTGGAAACTCGACAACCCGCCAAACACACAACCGCCCAGACCGACCATGATGATCGGCAGCAAGGCCTGTGAGCTGAAGACTTGAGTGGTCGCGCGCCAAGTGATTTTCGCTGTGGTGGTTTGCGATGGGGTCAGTCTCGGAGCAAGTCGCCAGAACAGCAGCGCGCCGACGAAGCTCGCCAGCGCAGCCAGATAAAAGGCTGAAGCGAGCGGTAAATCCAGTGCACTGGCCGCCCTTCCGAACAATGGTCCGCTGCCGATCCCGCTCATCATGCTGCCGGACAGCAAAGCGAAATATTTCGCGCGCTGAGCCGGGACCACCAGATTGGCCACGATGATCGGCCCCAGGGTGTAGAACACGCCCCAACCCAATCCCAGCAGCAAACCGAAAAACAGCAGCCCGTAACCGAACCCCGATGTCATCGCAAAGCCCAGACTCGCCGCCACCAGCAACAGGGCGAACACGCCAATCGAGCGCGCCGCGCCGAGCAGGTCCGCGAGATGACCACAGCCCAGTACGGCAACAAAGGTACTGAGCATCGCCGCCGAAATCACCGTGCCCGCGTCATGTTCATTGCCGCCGCGCGCACCGATCAACAGCGCCAGCAAAAACGTCGAGCCATATGACAGCGACAGCAGATAACTGGCGAGACAGAACAGGCCGAACAGTTTGCCTGACACCTTGGGTGTTGCATGGGACATGGCGCGCTTCCTTGAGCGGGGGAATTAACCTTGTCTGTTTATCACGGCGCACGTGCGCGTCAGGTGTGAGGTTGCTGAAGTCAGGATCGTGCTTTGCCGGAGTAAAGGATCAGACGATGCCGATTTCTTCCTTGAACTGCTCCATGAAATCCTTCAAGCGCTGATGTCGAACCCACGCCAGGCGCTGGCCGGTGGCGGTCTGGAAACCCTCGGCGAGGTGCAGCAGTTTGGTCTGGAAGTGGTCCAGGCAGAAGCGTGTGTCGTCGTATTCGCGGTGCTGCGCCTCGGGGTCTTGCGGATCGTAAATGGCCGAGCCCATGCGCCCGGCGACGTAGAAGGTGCGGGCGACGCCGAGCATGCCCAGCGAGTCGAGGCGGTCGGCGTCCTGGACGATTTTCGCTTCGAGGGTCAGCGGGGCGATGTTGGCGGAGAAGCTGTGGGCTTCGATGGCGTGGGCGACGCTGATGGTTTTTTCGCGAGGCCAGTCCATGTCCTTCAGAACGGACGAAGCTTTGTCCGCCGCCAGACGCGAAGCCTGCGAGCGTAGCGGGGAGTTTTTTTCGACCGCTACGCAGTCGTGCAACAGCACCGCTGCGAGCAAAACCTCGAGATCGCCGCCTTCGGTTGCATGCAGGGTGCGTGCGGTGTGCCAGACCCGCTGCAAATGGGCGAGGTCGTGGGCGCCGTCATCTGAGGGTTCCAGGGCGTGCGGGATCAGTGCTGATGCCAGTGCTTCCATCGGTGCAAAACAGTTAACGGTCATAAGCATCCTTTCAGAATGTGCGGTATCAACTGTGGGAGCGAGCCTGCTCGCGAAGGCATTCTGTCAGTTGACTTGAGGCTGACTGGAAGGACGCATTCGCGAGCAGGCTCGCTCCCACAGGGCAACAGTGTTCAGCAAATTGGGGCAGGTCAGTATGTTTTGCCATGTGACGAGCGCCGCTGCGCGCCTTAGTATGGCGCTTTAATTTGCACACAAGGCCTGTCCATGACGATCGAAATCCGCCCGGCGACCCCCAGCGATGCACCGCAGATCCTCGCCTTCATCACCGAACTCGCCGATTTCGAAAAGGCCCGTCACGAAGTCATCGCCAGCGTCGCCGACATCGAACGCAGCCTGTTCGGCGAAGGCGCCACCGCCCACGGCCTGATCTGCCTGCGCGACGGCTTGCCGATCGGCTTCGCGGTGTTCTTCTTCAGTTATTCGACCTGGCTGGGCAGCAACTGCCTGTACCTCGAAGACCTCTACATCACCCCCGAACAACGCGGCGGCGGCGCCGGCAAAACCCTGCTGCGCCACCTGGCAAAAATCGCCTGCGCCAACGACTGCGGCCGCTTCGAATGGAGCGTGCTGGAATGGAACACCCCGGCCATCGAATTCTACAAATCCCTCGGCGCACAACCGCAGGAGGAGTGGGTGCGGTATCGCATGGATGGCAAGGTGTTGCGCGAATTTGCCGAGGGCTGAGCACAATGATGGCAATCTACTGCTGATTCAGTTGTCGCCACCGCTCTAGTCCGGCATTCTGTGCGCCATTTTTGCGCGCTCACGGACGACACTTGCAATGCATCTGGCAAAATTTCTCCGCGCCTGTGGAGCCCTCTCTGCGTCAATGAGTGACCAGCCATGAGCGGACTGCAGGCGTCTATGCGTCTGTATGGTCTGGTGAAAACTACCGGCTCTTCTGACGACCCGAATCGACAGGCTGTCGAAATTCTCTGCATGGCCCAGCGCACTGGCGGCGTGGCTATACGGGCTTTCGTGTCGCGGCTTGATGCCGAGTTGATGACGCGCAGTTCCGACCTTGGCGACTACCGCGTGATAGCGCTGAGAACCTTTGATCCCACAGCGATTATCGACGCCCATCAAGGCTGGCTGATGCTGCACATCTGTTGCGGTTTCGTCGCTCTCGCCGGCCATTCTCTGTTGAAAAACGGTGCGTTGATCCCGATGGGCTGGCACGTCTACTCCGAAGTGGGGCGCTGGACCTCCGGGCATCATCTGGACCTTGGCGTGGAAATGGGCGACTTGCTGCAATCGACTTTCGAGCGCAATCACCTGCGCAACTACAACGCCTGGCTCAACGAACTTGATGATGCAACGCCTGCCGATTTGAGTTGGCAAGCCGACGAAGCCTGGCGTGCCGTGCAAACCGCGACATCATCTGACAGCCGTGAGCATTGTCATGCTCTGTTCGACCCGGTCGACAATCGCTGGCGCTTTGCCGCGACCGACATCGACATCTATCAGCCATCCCCGGCACCCCTTAAGCAAGGAGCTTTGAATTGAGTGGTAAACCCGCAGCACGCGTCACCGACCCGACTGCTTGCCCATTGCCAGGTCACGGCACCAACCCGATTGTCTCCGGCTCGCCGGACGTATTCTTCGACGGCCTCGCTGCTGCCCGCATGACCGATAAATCAGCGTGTGGCAGCCCTATTACCGGAGCGGTCTCCGGCACTGTTTTCATCAACGGCCTTAACGCCGCGATGCTCGACAGCACTGGTGGGCATGGCAATGTCGTGATCGGTGGCTCGGGAACGGTGATCATCGGCCAGAGTGGGGGTGGGGCTGCGTTTAGCGGGCTGTTGCCGATGCCGGTGCATTTCACTGACAGGTTGCAAGTAGTCAATCAGGACACCGGAGAGCCGGTCTCTTATCACCCTTACATCATTCAGCGGGGTGACGGCAGTGAAGAGTCTGGCGTGACGGATGCGGCGGGATTTACCCATACCGTCAGTTCGCACCTGGCTGAGACGATTAAATTATTTGTGGAGTAATTAGAGATGGCAAATGGAAGTGCTACAGCAGAGGCTCCACCACCGCCAATGGCGAAAAGGGATCCGGTGAGTCATACACTTACTTGCAAGACAGATCAATCGGTCAAGCAAGTAACAGTAAGCATCCGCGATGCAATGGTTTTTCTTGTTGGTGGAGCTGGCGATCAGGAACGGTATTACGTTGATGGTCCCAATCACAACGTCGACTATGTGCGAGACATGGTCGACGCGGACATCGAAGCGCTGGAAATACAGACATCTTGTACGACGTTGCCTCTTGGTTATAACTCATTTATGAGTGAGGAGGATTTGGAGCGTAACGTTATTCGAAAAATTCCAAGTTGCAATACTGCGATTTATATCATTGGCCACAGTTTGGGTGGCTGGAACGGTGCTCATTTGTCTGCCGTTTTAACCGAGCGCGGTTTCGAAATAAAAATTTTGGTGACCCTGGATCCCGTAGGACACGGCAAAATCGTATATGGTATTTCGAAAATATATCGTCAGGTTCCCAAGCCTAAAGCGCAGTATTGGGTAAATATCAGGGCAGCTGCGGTCGATTGGAACCTGTCAGATCTGGTTGCAGACTTCGGTGAGCAATGGGAGATCTCCGAAGGACCGAACGTCATGGGGCGGCTCGATATCAATCACGCAGATGCGAACTCTATGTACGCTCACGCCTTGCCCGGTGGAAAGTCAGCGCGACAGATTGTAGCGGAGTCAATATTCAAATGGATTAAGGGGTAACAACCTGTGAAGGTTTTGATCTTGACAATATGTGTGTCGGTGCTCTCGGCTTGTTCTTTGAATCATGGTCGGCCCATTGCCAACCTTCAATACGAAAAGACAGAGCGGCTTCGTACTACCGGAATTTATCAAGTTTATTTCAAGTCCGATGTGGAACTTCTCGGCCTGTTCAAGTCGTCTATAGGGCGTGGGCTGGTCTGCTCGTTGACAAATGATCTTGATTTTTCTCAGGCACACCGAATTAAACAGTCCGGTTTCGGGTTTATCGAGAGGGTTTCGCCGGACTCGTTAATTTATAGGGCAGATGTCATTTTTGACGAGTCGGTAGACGATGAGGGGGGAGAAAGGCGCCTGAAAGGGGAAACACTGGATCCCTTTTTAAAAGCCAGAGATTCCTTTGCCTGTGTGTATAGAGTCCACTCCACTACATACAAGACGTATTTTTCCAAGATTATGCGGGTACCTAGCGCGGATTTGCTGACAACTGGACCTGCAAAATAAAAAAAACTATCCCGTCCGGCCCTGCCTCTTTCGAGGGCCGCTCTCCCTGAGTATTTCCCGACCGCAGCGGCATGGCGAACCTTGCATTTTTGTCCGTGCAAGCCTGACTCGGCCCTTCCCGGCATTCGATCGCCATCGTTGCAGCCCATGGGGGGCGTTTTGAGTGAGGTGATCCCGTTACTGATGATTCTTCCCATAATGTGGGATTGATATTTATATATTGAGATTTCCCGTCCCTCGGGTTTATAGTCCGTCGCACTCACTGCCAAAAACAAAACAGGTGAAGCGATGCAGGCGCAATTGATCGCGCTCGATTGGGGGACGACCTCATTACGTGCTTACAAACTCGCGGCGGACGGTGTGGTGCTGGAACAGCGTGCGCTGTCGTCCGGGATCATGCAGTTGCCCAAGACTCCACGAGTGATTCACGGCCGTGAATGCGCCGACGGTTTTGAACTGGCGTTTGACGAGGCCTGCGGTGACTGGCTCGATGCGCAGCCGGATCTGCCGGTGATCGCTTGCGGCATGGTCGGCAGTGCGCAGGGCTGGCGCGAAGCGGCTTACTGCGAGACGCCGGCCGACGTCGCCCATCTCGGAAATTCCCTACAAACCGTTATCAGTCTGCGCGGCAATCCGGTGCATATCGTCCCGGGCGTGATCCAGCGTTCGCGACTGCCCAACGTGATGCGTGGCGAAGAAACCCAAGTCCTCGGCGTGCTGCAAAGTCTGCCGGCCGAAGCGGGTAACGATCTGCTGATCGGCCTGCCGGGCAGCCACTCGAAATGGGTGGAAGTGGTCGATGGCCGCATCACGCATTTCGACACGTTCATGACCGGCGAAGTCTTCGCCGTACTCAGCGAGCACAGCATTCTTGGCCGTACCCAGCAGCCGAGCGCGACGTTCGATGCGCAAGCGTTCGACCGCGGCGTGCAAATCGCGCTGTCGGCGGATGCCGAGCTCGGTGTGCTCTCGACCTTGTTCAGCGCCCGCACCCTCGGCCTGACCGGTGAACTGAGCCCGACCGCTCAGGCGGATTATCTCTCCGGCCTGATGATCGGCCATGAGCTGGCAGCGCTTGCCAATGTGCAGCGGCGCCGGCGCAATCAATCGAACCTTCCAGCGATCGTGCTCATCGGTAATGCGCAACTGTGCACGCGTTATCACCGCGCCCTCAACGCCTGCGGCTTTGCTCAGGTGACGCTGGCCGAGCAGGCGACCGAGCGTGGCCTGTGGCACCTGGCGCGCGCCGCCGGACTGATCGATTCCTCATCCCGTTAACCCTGACTGGAGGCCTGACATGCTCAAGCAAGCACTGGCACAAAACGGTCTGATCGCGATTCTGCGTGGCCTGCAACCGCAGGAAGCGGCGGCTGTCGGAGAAGTCCTGTATTCCGCCGGATTTCGTGTCATCGAAGTACCGCTCAATTCCCCATCGCCGTACGAAAGCATCCGCATTTTGCGTGATGCGCTGCCCGCCGATTGCCTGATTGGTGCGGGCACGGTGCTCACTCCCGAGCAGGTCGAGCAGGTCAAAGCGGCTGGCGGCCAAGTGATCGTCATGCCGCACAGCGATGCCAAGGTGTTGCGCGCGGCGAAAGCGGCGGGGCTGTACCTGTCGCCGGGCGTGGCCACGCCGACCGAAGCCTTCGCCGCATTGGCCGAGGGTGCGGACATTCTCAAGCTGTTCCCGGCCGAGCAGATGGGCCCGGCCGTCGTCAAAGCCTGGCTCGCGGTATTGCCGGCCGGCACGGTGCTGGCGCCGGTCGGTGGCATTACACCGGACAACATGCAGGCCTTTATTGATGCTGGAGTGAAAGGTTTTGGCCTCGGTTCCGGCCTGTTCAAACCGGGCATGACACCCGAGCAGGTGGCGGTCAATGCCAAGGCCTACGTGGCTGCCTGGAAAGCCCTGCGTTAAGACTTTTGGCGCTGTGAGCGCTGCATCTAATAAAAGCTGCATTTACAAAAGAGATCAGAGATGAAAATCACCAAACTCACGACCTTCATCGTTCCGCCGCGCTGGTGCTTCCTCAAGGTCGAAACCGACGAGGGCGTGACCGGTTGGGGCGAGCCTGTGGTCGAAGGGCGCGCGCATACCGTAGCGGCTGCGGTGGAAGAGTTGTCCGACTACCTGATCGGCAAAGACCCGCGCAATATCGAAGACATCTGGACCGTGCTCTATCGCGGCGGTTTCTACCGTGGCGGCGCGATCCACATGAGCGCGCTGGCGGGTATCGACCAAGCGCTGTGGGACATCAAGGGCAAGGCGCTCGGCGTGTCGGTCAGCGATCTGCTCGGTGGTCAGGTGCGCGACAAGATTCGTGTCTATTCCTGGATCGGCGGCGACCGTCCGGCCGACACCGCGCGTGCGGCGAAAGAAGCAGTGAGCCGTGGTTTCACGGCGGTGAAAATGAACGGCACCGAAGAGCTGCAGTTCCTCGACACGTTCGAAAAAGTCGATCTCGCCTTGGCCAACGTCGCCGCCGTGCGTGATGCGGTGGGGCCGAACGTCGGTATCGGCGTCGACTTTCATGGCCGCGTGCACAAGCCGATGGCCAAGGTGCTGATGAAGGAACTTGATCCGTACAAACTGATGTTCATCGAAGAACCGGTGCTCAGCGAAAACTACGAAGCGTTGAAAGAACTGGCGCCGCTGACCAGCACGCCAATTGCCCTCGGCGAGCGCTTGTTCTCGCGCTGGGACTTTAAACGGGTGTTGAGCGAAGGCTACGTCGACATTATCCAGCCGGATGCCTCCCACGCAGGAGGCATCACCGAAACCCGCAAGATCGCCAACATGGCCGAAGCCTACGACGTCGCGCTGGCGCTGCACTGCCCGCTGGGACCGATCGCGCTGGCGGCGTGTTTGCAATTGGACGCGGCTTGTTACAACGCGTTTATCCAGGAGCAGAGCCTGGGCATCCATTACAACGAAAGCAACGACTTGCTCGACTATGTGAAGGATCCAAGGGTGTTCGACTACGACCAAGGCTTCGTCAAAATCCCGAACGCCCCGGGGCTGGGTATCGAGATCAACGAGGAATACGTCATCGAGCGTGCGGCCGTCGGCCACCGCTGGCGCAACCCGATCTGGCGTCATGCCGATGGCAGCTTTGCCGAGTGGTGAGTCTCTGACTCGCTAGCATCAGATCGTTCCCACGCTCTGCGTGGGAATGCCTCAATGGACGCTCTGCGTCCGCTGCTGGGACGCGGAGCGTCCCGGGCTGCATTCCCACGCGGAGCGTGGGAACGATCAGTCAGTTTTTGATCTCCAGGGAGAGGAGATCTGCGTCATGACCTCAACAAACATAAAAAGAGGCATCTCTCATGCAAACGCACACCCTCTCCGGGCAGGCGTCTTTAGTCACGCCCAGCCGCAAGCGGTTTTTCATCATGGTGTTGCTGTTCATCACCGTGGTCATCAACTACCTCGACCGCAGCAATCTGTCGATTGCCGCGCCGGCGCTGACCAGTGAACTGGGCATCGATCCGGTTCATGTCGGTCTGATCTTCTCCGCCTTCGGCTGGACTTACGCCGCGATGCAGATCCCCGGCGGCTGGCTGGTCGATCGCGTGCCGCCGCGCATTCTCTACAGCGTCGCGCTGCTGCTGTGGTCGGTGGCCACAGTGATGCTCGGTTTCGTCAGCAGCTTCATTGCCCTGTTCGTGCTGCGGATGGCCGTCGGTGCGCTGGAAGCACCGGCTTATCCGATCAACAGCCGCGTGGTGACGACCTGGTTTCCTGAGCGCGAACGCGCCACGGCGATCGGTTTCTACACCTCCGGGCAGTTTGTCGGTCTGGCCTTCCTGACCCCGGTGCTGGCGTGGCTGCAACATGCATTCGGCTGGCACATGGTGTTCGTCGCGACCGGCGCGGTGGGCATACTCTGGGCGCTGATCTGGTACGCGGTGTATCGCGAGCCGCGCAATTTCAAAGGCACCAATCAGGCGGAAATCGACCTGATTCGTGAAGGCGGCGGGCTGGTGGATATCCAGGCCGAGGCGGCCAAGGTCAAGGCCAGATTCAGCTGGACCGATCTTGGCATCGTCCTCAGCAAGCGCAAGTTGTGGGGCATCTACCTCGGCCAGTTCTGCCTGAACTCAACGCTGTGGTTTTTCCTCACATGGTTCCCGACCTATCTGGTGAAATATCGCGGCATGGACTTCATCAAGTCCGGCCTGCTCGCGTCCCTGCCGTTTCTTGCCGCATTCGTCGGTGTGTTGTGCTCGGGTTTCTTTTCCGACTTCCTGATCCGTCGCGGCTACACCGTGGGCTTCGCGCGCAAGCTGCCGATCATCGGCGGGCTGCTGATTTCGACTTCGATCATCGGCGCCAACTTTGTCGAGTCGACGCCGCTGGTGATTGCCTTCCTCGCGCTGGCATTTTTCGGCAACGGTCTGGCGTCGATCACCTGGTCACTGGTGTCGACACTGGCGCCGGCGCGTTTGCTCGGCCTGACCGGTGGCGTATTCAACTTCATCGGCAACCTCTCGGCGATTGCTACACCGATCGTGATCGGCTTCCTCGCCAGCGGCGATTCGTTCGCTCCGGCGATCACCTACATCGCCGTGCTCGCGCTGGTCGGTGCCTTGTCCTACGTGCTGCTGGTGGGCAAGGTCGAGCGTATCGAGTTGTAGTGCTCAGTCTCGGGCGACCATAATGCCGCCCGTTCCTTCGCTCAACGGTAAAAGGCTGGATATGCAGGAAGACGCTCCGGAAAAAACCAAGGACGCCGCGCCCACCGGCACCCAGACGCTGCTGCGCGGCCTCGGTGTGGTACAGGCAGTGGCCAGTGGCGCGCGCGATCTCAAGGAGATCGCCCGGCTGATCGGCACCACGCGCAGCACCACCCATCGTCTGGCCAGTTGCCTGGTCGACGAGCGTTATCTGCGCGTGGTGCCGCAAATCGGTTATCTGCTCGGGCCGAAACTGATCGAACTGGGTTTTCAGGCCCGCGAAGAGTTGCCGCTGGTGACGTTGGCCGGGCCGTATCTGGACGAGTTGTCGGCACTGACCGGCGATACCGTGCACCTCGGAATCCGCGAAGGCGACGAAGTGCTGTATCTATTGAAGAATCCTGGACGCAACGGCCCGGAAATGCGTTCAAGGGTCGGCCATCGCATGCCGCTGGTGCGCACCGGGATCGGCAAGGCCTTGATGCTCGATGATTCGCCGCAGGATTGGCGGCGGCTGTACGACATCAGCCTGCCGGCAGGTGGCAAAAGTCAGTTCTGGCCGCAGCATCCGCAGCAGTCGTGGGAACAGCTTGAGCAGCGCATGGGCGAATACGTCGCCGGTGGCTACGCGTTCGATCTGGAAGACAACGAACCGTCGATCCGCTGCGTGGCGGCGCCGATTCGTGATGCGAGCAAGGGCATTGTCGCGGCAATCAGTATCGCCAGCACCGTGCCGTACATGCCGCTGGAAAAAATGGCCGAGTTGATCCCCCTGCTCAAAGGGGTCACAACTCGGCTATCAGCTGAGCTAGGGCTTAAGGTTTAAGCCTTCAGCGTCGCCATGTCGATGACGAAACGGTACTTCACGTCACCGGCAATCATCCGCGCATAAGCCTCGTTGATCTGGCGGATGTCGAGCATTTCGATGTCGCAGGTGATGTTGTGCTCGGCGCAGAAATCCAGCACTTCCTGGGTTTCGGCGATACCGCCGATCAAGGAACCGGCCAGCACGCGGCGGCTCATCACCAGTTTGCCGGCGTGAACGGGTGGGTTCACCGGCTCGATCAGGCCGACCAGAATGTGCACGCCGTCGAAACGCAGGGTGTCGAGGTACGGGTTCAAATCGTGTTGCACCGGAATGGTGTCGAGCAGGAAGTCGAAGTAGCCGGCAGCGGCCTTCATTTGCTCTGCATCGGTGGAGACGATCACATGGTCGGCGCCCTGACGGCGCCCTTCTTCAGCCTTGCTCGCCGAGCGGGTGAACAGCGTGACTTCCGCGCCCATGGCCTTGGCGAACTTGATGCCCATGTGGCCGAGGCCGCCCATACCGAGAATCCCGACCTTGTCACCGGCCTTGACGCCGTAATGCTTGAGCGGGGAGTAGGTGGTGATGCCGGCGCAAAGAATCGGTGCGGCGCTGGCCAGAGCCAGACGTTCCGGAATGCGCACAACGAAGTGTTCGCTGACCACGATGCTGTCGGAGTAACCGCCCATGGTATTGCTGCCATCGACCCGGTCCGGGGTGGCGTAAGTCATGGTCGGGCCTTCGAGGCAATATTGCTCGAGGTTCGCCTGGCAGGCTTCACAGCTGCGGCAGGAGTCGACCATGCAGCCGACGCCAACCAGATCGCCTACCTTGTGACGGGTGACATTCGCACCGACAGCGGTGACTTTTCCGACGATCTCATGGCCGGGCATCAGCGGATAAACGGCGATGCCCCATTCGTTGCGTGCCTGATGGATGTCGGAATGGCAGACGCCGCAATAGAGAATTTCGATCGCCACGTCGTCGGCGCGCGGGCTGCGGCGTTCGAATTTCATCGGGGCGAGGGGAGTGGTGGCCGATTGGGCGGCATAGCCGATGGCGGTGTACATGGGGTGACCTCGCAAAAACAGTGACAAGTGAGGCGGTGAATTCTGGCCGCCAGAGGCGAGTGCGGCCATGACGATTTCTCCGGGTCTCATGCCTAATCCTCCGGCATGCGGGTTTCGGCGATCGCATTGGCCAGCGGATCTGCGATGATGTTTTCATCCCCTTTTCCGTGAATTTTACGAAGACCTATTCGATGCAGTTGACCCGTCATCTTGATGCCAATGCCCGGCTGGTTTCGCTGATCGAACCGCTGGCGCTGCGCGATGGCTACAGCCAGACCGGCCTGCCCGGCGTGCAGATTTTGCGCGCCAGTTGCGACGTCGCCCGTGGCCCGCATATCTACGAGCCGAGCCTGATGATCATCGCCCAGGGCAGCAAACTGGCGTTCCTCGGCCCACGGACCATGGAATATGGCGCCGGGCATTACCTGATCCAGGCGCTGCCGGTGCCGTTCGAATGCGAAACCTTTGCCTTGCCCGATGCGCCATTGCTCGGTGTGTCGGTGGCGATCGATCGTGTCCTGCTCGGCGAACTGGTGCTGGCCATGGGGCTGGCGCCGGGTCGGCATATTCCGGCGCAGACGCCGGAGTCGATGACCTCGGTGGTACTCGACGATGGCATGCGCGGTTGTGTCGAACGGCTGCTCAGCTGTCTGCACGATCCGCTGGAATGCCAGATTCTCGGCCCGGCGCGGGTTCGCGAATTATTGTTCGTCGCGCTGCGCGGGCCGCAAGCGGATGTGTTGCGAGCGTTGGTCGAGCAACAAGGGCAATTTGCCCGGGTGGCGGCGTCGATCAGCCATCTGCATGCGCATTACACCGAGCCGCTCAATGTCGAGACACTGGCCGGTTGCGCGAACATGAGCGTGTCGACGTTTCATGAGCATTTCAAACGCAGCACATTGTTGTCGCCGGTCCAGTATCTGAAGCGTTTGCGCTTGTTGAAGGCGCAGACGCTGCTGGTGGCGGAAGGGCTTGGCGTGGCGCAGGTGGCGCATCGGGTTGGGTATCAGAGCACGTCGCAATTCAGCCGCGAGTACAAGCGTTACTTCGAACGTAGCCCGGGGGATGAACGCGCTGCTTGATCTGCCGATAATCCCCTGTGGGAGCGAGCCTGCTCGCGAAGGCGCTGGATCAGTCGACATCATCTTTATATGACACACCGCTTTCGCGAGCAGGCTCGCTCCCACAGTTGTTTTGTGGTGGCAGAGGAATTTTGGGCAACAAAAAGGCCCCCATTTCGGGAGCCTTGTTGTTCAGCGTTTCGACTTACATGTTCGGGTAAGTCGGGCCGCCGGCGCCTTCCGGCGCGACCCAGGTGATGTTCTGCGCAGGGTCCTTGATGTCACAGGTCTTGCAGTGCACGCAGTTCTGGGCGTTGATCTGGAAACGCTTCTCGCCGTCTTCCTTGGTGATCACTTCGTATACGCCGGCCGGGCAGTAACGCTGCGCCGGTTCGTCGTACAGCGGCAGGTTTTTGCTGATCGGGATGCTCGGATCGGTCAGCTTCAAGTGGCACGGCTGCTCTTCTTCGTGGTTGGTGCCGGAGATGAACACCGAGCTGAGTTTGTCGAAACTCAGTTTGCCGTCAGGTTTCGGGTAGTCGATCTTCTTGCAGTCGGCCGCGAGCTTGAGGCAGGCGTAATCCGGCTTGGTGTCGCGCAGGGTGAATGGCAGTTTGCCGCCGAAGATGTTCTGGTCCAGCCAGTTGAAACCACCGCCTATGATTGCGCCGTACTTGTGAATCGCCGGGCCGAAGTTACGGCTGGCGAACAATTCTTCGTGCAGCCAGCTGTTCTTGAATGCGTCGACGTAAGTGGTCAGTTCGACGGTGCAATCCTGCTCGGCAAACAGCGCATCGGCTACCGATTCCGCAGCGAGCATGCCGGACTTCATCGCGGTGTGACTGCCTTTGATCTTGGCGAAGTTCAGTGTGCCGAGGTCGCAACCGATCAGCGCGCCGCCCTTGAAGACCATTTTCGGCAGCGAGTTCAGGCCGCCCTTGGCGATGGCGCGAGCGCCGTAGCTGACGCGCTTGCCGCCTTCCAGATATTGCTTGAGCACCGGGTGATGCTTGAGGCGCTGGAACTCATCGAACGGCGACAGGTAAGTGTTGCTGTAGGACAGGTCGACGATCAGACCGACCACCACCTGATTGTTTTCCAGGTGATAGAGGAACGAGCCGCCGGTGTTCTCGGTGCCCATGATGTCCAGCGGCCAGCCGGCGGTGTGCACCACCAGGCCTGGCTGGTGCTTGGCCGGGTCGATTTCCCAGATTTCTTTCAGACCAATGCCGTAGTGCTGAACGTCGGCATCGCTGTCGAGGTTGTAGCGCTTGATCAGTTGCTTGCCGATGTGGCCACGGCAGCCTTCGGCGAACAGCGTGTATTTGCCACGCAGTTCCATGCCAGGGGTGTACAGGCCTTCTTTCGGATGGCCTTCGCGGTCGACGCCCAGATCACCGGTGATGATCCCGCGCACTACGCCGTTTTCATCGATCAGCGCTTCCTGAGCGGCGAAGCCCGGGTAGATTTCCACACCGAGGTTTTCCGCCTGCTGAGCCAGCCAGCGGCACAGGTTGCCCAGGGAGATGATGTAGTTGCCTTCGTTGTGCATGGTCTTGGGCACAAAGAAGTCAGGAATCTTCTGCGCGCTGTCAGCGTTTTTCAGCACGAAAATGTCATCGCGTGTGACGGGCGTGTTCAGCGGCGCGCCGAGCTCTTTCCAGTCCGGGAACAGTTCGTTCAGGGCGCGGGGTTCGAATACCGCACCGGAAAGGATGTGTGCACCGACTTCGGAGCCTTTTTCGACCACGCAGACGCTGATTTCCTTACCGGCGTCAGCGGCCTTCTGCTTCAAGCGGCAGGCGGCGGACAGACCAGCGGGGCCGGCACCGACGATGACGACGTCGAATTCCATGTATTCGCGTTCCACAGGCTATCTCCTACTCAAGGCTCAACAGTTTTTTTTCTAATATGGAGGTTTGATCTCGCATCCGTATTGCCTTTACGTTAACGTCAAAGGGAATATTGGCGAATCCACCTTTCTCTCTAGGCGGCGCATTATATCTACACCACTCCGAGCGTCCAATACAAACGTTTGTTTGAATCGCCTCCAGCCCTGATAAATCAAAGAAGCGCGGCTTATGACAGGGCATTTTGGCGTATTGACCAGAATGGGCGTTCCGGTCAAGATACGGGCGGTTTTGCGCTCGCCGTAGGCAGACTGGCGGTTTCAAGAGCACCTCTAAAGACAGGGCACAGGCAGTAGACGGTGATGCGCAGCGCAAGTCCGGCGCGCAGTTTACACAGCGTGAGAATGAATGACCCGACAGTCACCCCTGACGAACGGTCACCTCCCTTCGCGAAGTGAATCACCTCACATTCAAGCCGGCGTTTTTAGAGGTGCCCTTGTCGCCCGATGAGCATCATCCGCCAGGTTCGCCTAGGCGACTTTCTTTTCACCGGAGAGTAACGAGGAATCCATGAAGGTTCTTGTAGCTGTCAAACGCGTTGTGGATTACAACGTCAAGGTCCGCGTCAAGGCGGACAATTCCGGCGTCGACCTCGCCAACGTCAAGATGTCGATGAACCCATTCTGCGAAATCGCCGTGGAAGAAGCCGTACGCCTGAAAGAGAAGGGCGTTGCGACTGAAATCGTCGTCGTCTCCATCGGCCCGACCACCGCTCAGGAGCAGCTGCGTACCGCACTGGCTCTGGGTGCCGACCGCGCCATCCTCGTCGAATCCGCTGAAGACCTGACCTCGCTGGCCGTGGCCAAGCTGCTCAAGGCTGTTGTCGACAAGGAACAGCCGCAGCTGGTGATTCTTGGCAAACAGGCGATCGACAGCGACAACAACCAGACCGGCCAGATGCTCGCGGCACTGAGCGGCTACGGTCAGGGCACCTTCGCGTCGAAAGTCGAAGTCTCCGGCGACAGCGTTGCCGTGACCCGCGAAATCGACGGCGGCGCGCAGACCGTTTCGCTGAAACTGCCTGCAATCGTCACCACCGACCTGCGTTTGAACGAGCCGCGCTACGCGTCCCTGCCAAACATCATGAAAGCCAAGAAGAAGCCTCTCGAGACGCTGACTCCGGACGCTTTGGGCGTTTCCACCGCCTCCACCAACAAGACCCTGAAAGTCGAAGCGCCGGCTGCACGCAGCGCGGGTATCAAGGTCAAGTCGGTGGCTGAACTGGTTGAAAAACTCAAGAACGAAGCGAAGGTAATCTAAATGACTATCTTGGTTATTGCTGAACACGACAACAAAGTGCTGGCCCCGGCCACACTGAACACCGTGGCTGCGGCTGCCAAAATCGGCGGCGACATTCACGTTCTGGTTGCAGGTCAGGGCGCTGGCCCGGTGGCCGAAGCCGCGGCTAAAATCGCTGGCGTGAGCAAAGTCCTGAATGCTGACAACGCCGCCTACGCGCATCAGCTGCCAGAGAACGTAGCTCCGCTGGTTGCAGAGCTGGGCGCTGGCTACAGCCACATCCTCGCTGCCGCCACTTCCAACGGCAAAAACATCCTGCCGCGCGTTGCTGCTGCGCTGGACGTTGACCAGATCTCCGAGATCATCTCGGTTGAAAGCGCTGACACCTTCAAGCGTCCGATCTATGCCGGTAACGCCATCGCTACCGTGCAATCGACCGCCGCGATCAAAGTGATCACCGTGCGTGCCACCGGTTTCGATCCGGTGGCTGCTGAAGGTGGTTCGGCTGCCGTTGAAGCCGTTGGCGCTGCTCACGACGCCGGTACTTCGAGCTTCGTCAGCGAAGAGCTGGCCAAGTCCGATCGTCCTGAGCTGACCGCTGCCAAGATCGTCGTTTCCGGCGGTCGCGGCATGCAGAACGGTGACAACTTCAAGCACCTGTACGCGCTGGCCGACAAGCTCGGCGCGGCTGTTGGCGCTTCGCGCGCTGCGGTCGACGCAGGTTTCGTACCGAACGACATGCAGGTCGGTCAGACCGGCAAGATCGTTGCGCCACAGCTGTACATCGCCGTCGGCATCTCCGGCGCGATCCAGCATTTGGCCGGCATGAAAGACTCCAAGGTGATCGTTGCGATCAACAAGGACGAAGAAGCGCCGATCTTCCAGGTGGCCGATTACGGTCTTGTGGCGGATCTGTTCGAAGCAGTACCTGAGCTGGAGAAGCTGGTCTAATCCGGCGGCTTCACTTATAAAGAGCCCGGCCTGTTGGTCGGGCTTTTTTTTGTCTCGGATTTGAGTGGGGAGTGTTTTGCCATGGATCTGCGCTGCGGATGGTTATTGGGATTGATGCTGTTGCCCGGTTTGGCCATGGCCGCGGGCAAGTGCGAGCGCCTGGTCGTCACCGGCAGCCCGGATGCGCCGCCGTACCTGTGGCAGGACCCGCAAAACCCCAAGCGCCTGATCGGCGCCAGTGCCGATCTGTTGCAGCAAGTGGCCCAGGATCTGGGCATCAAAGTCGACCTGCTCTACGCCGGCAAACGCTCGCAGGCCCTCGATGAAGTGCGCAGCGGGCGCATGGACATGCTGGCCGACGCACCGCTGACCGTGACCGAGCTGGAAAACTTCGACTTCATTCATCCGCCACTGCTGGAAAACGACTATCTGGTGTGGACGCGCAAAGGCTCGACGCTGACCTATGCCGAGGCCGGCGACCTTAAAGGGCACGCCGGCGCGGTGTCGGAAAAATCTCGGATGACCCAGGCATTCGGCACTTTCGCCGAGCAGAATCTGACCCTGACGCGGACAGCCAACCTTACCCAGGCACTACAGAAACTTCTTTTGGGCGAGGTGGAATATGTCCTCGCCGGGCGCTACTCAGGCCTGGCCGCCGCGCAAACATTGGGCATGACCAGCGATCTGCTGGCGTTCGAACAACCCATCGACCGGCCGGGTCTGTTCCTCGCGGTTTCGCATAACTCGGCCTGCAACGATCCGTGGTTGCGCGGACAGCTCGCCAAAAAGATGACAGAATTGCCCGCGTCCGGACTGACGGAAGCCGCGCTGCAACGCAACCTCGAGCGCTGGAAGGCGCAACAGCAACAGCCGCCACGACCTGTCAGTGCCCCAAAACAGTAGGGATTCTTAGTGAGTATTCGACCTCTTTTCGCGGCTGTGGCCGTTCTGGCCCTGGCCGGGTGCGCAACCGATCCGGCACCCAGTGAACAAATGCGTTTGACCGAACAAGCCATCGTGCAGGCCAAGGCCGTTGGCGCCACCGCTGACGACGTGCCGGAAATGCAACTGGCCGAAACCAAGTACAACCGCGCCAAAGGCAACATGGCGGACGAGTCCTATCGCAACGCGCGCATGCGGGCCGAGCAGGCCGAACTGGATGCGCGTCTGGCTGAAGCCAAGGTGCTGACGAAAAAAAGCCAAGAGCAACTGAATGTGCTCAATACCCGCATTGTCCGCCTGCGCAAGCAGCTGCAACTGGGGGAAGCGCAATGAGCCTCAAGTCCAACGCTCTCGGCATTCTGCTTCTTGCCGGTTGCGCCAGCCTCTACGGCTGCGCCGGCCAGCACAGCGAGGCGGCGCTGCAACAGGCCGGCGCTGATTTCCAGAAGGTCAAGGAAGATTCCAACGTGCTGCGCATCGCGCCGAAAGACGTGATCCGCGCGGGCGAATCCCTGGCCCGCGCCGATCGGCTGTCGACCTATTGGGGCAGCGGTGCCGACGTGGTGCATTACGCCTACCTGAGCCAGCGCTACAGCGAAATCGCCCGCGAGCACACCAATCAGGTACTCAACGAGGAGCAAGCGGCCAAGCTCGAACTGGAGCGGCAGCGCCTGCAACTGGCCCTGCGCGAATCGAAACTGCTTAGCGTGCAGCAACAAGGCAAATGGCTGGAAGAACAGATCGTCGCGCTGGCGACCACGCAGACCGATCGCGGTCTGGTGATGACCCTCGGCGATGTGTTGTTCGACACTGGCGAAGCGGAACTGAAAAACTCGGCCAACCGGGTCGTGCTGAAGATCGTTCAGTTCCTGCAGCTCAATCCCAAGCGCGTGGTGCGGATCGAGGGTTACACCGACAGCACTGGTGGGAAACAGGAAAACCTCAAACTGTCCCGCGACCGCGCGCAATCGGTGGCTGACGTGCTGGTCGATCTGGGGATCGACGAAAAGCGCATCCAGGTCGAAGGTTACGGTGATCAGTTTCCGGTCGATGCCAACGCCTCCGAGCGCGGTAGGGCGCAGAATCGCCGTGTGGAAATCGTGTTTTCCGACGAAAAGGGCCAGCTCGGCGCCGCCCGCTAAGCAACGCAAAACCCTGTAGGAGCTGCCGAAGGCTGCGATTTTTTGATGTTGAATTTAAAAACAAGATCAAAAGATCGCAGCCTCGTTTCACTCGTCAGCTCCTACACAGCTCCTGCAAAGCCCGGCCTGTCATGCAGTGCCGGGCTTTTTTACGTCTGTCTATTGGCTGGCAAATCGGTACAGTCGGGGGCAGACACCGCACTGTATGGTCGAGTAATCTGGCAACTGTCCCAGTACACTTCTAAACTGTTCCGGTATTGTTTCAGACAAGAATAAAACGCCCGTGAAATCGAGTGCTGCGTCATGACCAATCTCTTGCTCTACCAACGTATTGCTCAGCAACTGGCCGAAGACATCCGCCGGGGTGTCTATCAACCCGGGGAGCGCGTGCCTTCGGTGCGCAAGATGAGTTCGCAGCTCAACGTCAGTCATGCGACGGTGTTGCAGGCCTACGCCAATCTCGAAGATCAGGGCCTGATCCGCGCTCGTCCGCAATCGGGTTATTACGTACACCAGACCCCCGCGCTGACCGCGCCGACGCCTGACATTGCCCGGGTCGAACGGCCGGGGCTGGTGACGCGCAGCAGCATCATTCAACAGGTATTGGTGGAGTCCCGCCGGGAAGGCGTGTTTCCGCTGGGCGCTGCGGTCCCGAGTGTCGATTATCTGCCGGTGCGTGCGCTGCATCAGCAGTTGGCCAAGGTGACCCGGTTTCACAGCCCACGGGCGTTCAGCTACATGTTCAGCCCCGGTTTTGAACCGCTGCGTCGGCAAGTGGCGATTCGCATGCGTGATGCTGGTGTGGTGGTGGACCCGTCGGAAGTAGTGATCACCCACGGCTGTGTCGACGCCTTGCAGATGTCGTTGCGTGTGCTGACCCGGCCGGGCGATCTGATCGCTGCCGAATCGCCAACCTATTACGGCCTGCTGCAACTGGCCGATCTGCTTGGCCTGAAAGTCATCGAAATCCCCAGCGACCCCGCTACCGGCATGAGTCTGGAAGCCTTGCAGCTGGCCGCCAATCAATGGTCGATCAAGGCGTTGGTGCTGACCACGCGCCTGAGCAATCCCCTCGGCGGCACCATGCCGGAAGAGCGGCAGAAACAGTTGCTGCGCCTGGCCTCGGATTTCGATATCCAGATTGTCGAAGACGATATCTACGGGGAACTGATGTTCGAGCAGGGCCGCACCAAAGCGCTGAAGGCCTACGATCGACTGGATCGAGTGATCTACTGCTCGAGCTTCTCCAAAACCCTGTCGCCCGGTGTGCGCATCGGCTGGATGATCGCCGGCAAGTACCAACAGGAAATCCAGCGCCTGCAAACCTTCAGTACCCATTCAGCGTGCAGCGTCACGCAGATGGCGATAGCGGCCTATCTGGAAAACGGCGGTTATGACCGGCATTTACGCTACATCCGTCAGGAATACCGAAAAAACCTCAGCGCGTTCCAGCTGGCGGTGCAGCAGCACTTCCCTGAAGGCACGCAAATGTCCCGACCTACGGGCGGTTTCATCCTGTGGGTGAGCTTGCCGGGGCGGGTCAACACCCAGGAATTGCATGTCCGCGCGTTGCAACAAGGCATCAGCATCGCGCCGGGGCTGATCTTCAGTAACACCGAGCAGTTCAACCACTGTATCCGCCTGAACTGCGGCATTCCGTGGAATCGCGAGGCGGAGCGGGCGCTGATGACGCTGGGTCTGTTGGCCACCCAACTGTGTCAGGAAACCGCTGGCGGATTCTGAACGAAGAGGGCGGTGATGCTTGTCATGTGACGCACAACAGGCGAGCATGTGGCCCTCTGCCGTTAGTTCGTTGGGTCCATGAAAGCGATTGTTCCTGCCGCGTGGGTACTGCTGGGTTTGCTGATGATCGGCCAGGCGCCGGGTGTCCTGGCGGCCGCAGCCCAGGAAAAACCGGCAGCGACCAGTACCACGAACAAAGCCACCAAAACCGCGGCTCCGGCAAAAAAAGCCCAAGCGAAAAAAAACGCCACGGTGAAGAAGCGCCGCCCGGTTGCTTCGAAATCGAAACCCGCCAGCGAAGTGGCCAAGACCAAATTGCCGCCGGCAAAACTCGACCTCAGCCTGCCCAAGGATATGGTTGAAGAGTTGAAGCCACAGGGCACCGTGGAGCTGCCCAAACGCGAGGCCATCCTGCCGCAGATGTTTGGCGAGAAAGATAACGGCTTCCAGCTCAACGGCCGCTTGCTCAGCAACGAAATGCAGTTGCAACTGCGCAACGAAGCGCGCCGCGATGTGGAAGGTGCGGCGCTGGATTTCGAATTCAAACAATAGATCCGGGCATCTGCGACGCGCGGACCAGACGCTTCGTCGGAGACTGCCCGGTCACTTTTACTTATCGTTGAAAACCCGCTTGCAGCAATTTGAAACAGCCGTTTTAGCGGTTACTCTGTTCGCGTCTCTTTACACATCGCCCGTCGCGAGGATCTGTTCGTCATGAAATGCCGTGAAGGCTGTGGCGCTTGCTGCATTGCCCCCTCCATCAGTTCGCCGATCCCGGGCATGCCCGATGGCAAACCCGCCGGCGAACGTTGCGTGCAACTGTCGGTCGATAACCTGTGCAGCATTTTCGGCCGTCCGGAACGCCCAGCTGTCTGCTCGGGCTTCGCTGCGGATGTCGAGGTCTGCGGCAGTAGCTCCGAAGAAGCGATCAGATTGATCGGCTGGTGGGAGCAGATGACGGCGGCGTGATGTGTTCACCAACGGAACTTCAACAATAAGGAATAACACTATGGGTTCGCTGCACCGTATCGCTGTTTTGTGTGGTCTGACTGCCGTGCTCGTCACTTCGGTCGCCCAGGCGGAAGACTGGAAAGTCGCCAAGAATGAAGACGGCATCAAGGTTTCCCTGAGCGAAATACCCGGTTCGGACTACAAGTCCTACCAAGGCGTCGCGCTGATGAAAACCACCGTTGCCAAACTGCGCGCCTTGCAGGAAGACGTCTCCGGCGCTTGCGCCTGGATTCACGAATGCAAGAGCCAGAAACTGCTCAAGCACGAAGGCGATCTGAGCTGGACCTATTCGCAATTCAACACGCCGTGGCCGGTGACCCCGCGTGATTCGGTGCTGAAGATCACCACCGTTGAAGGCGCCGACGGCAGCCTGACCCGGAATCTTGAAGGCGTACCGACCTATCTGCCGGAAGAAAAAGGCTTCGTGCGGGTCCAGCAGGTCAAAGGCTTCTGGAAGTTCGTGCCAAAAGGCGATCAGGTCGAAGTGACTTATCAAGTGCACACCGAGCCAGGCGGCAGCGTGCCGGCCATGGTTGCCAACAAGTTTGTCGTCGATGCGCCATTCAATACCTTGAAAGCGCTGAAAGAACGCGCCGAGAAATAATCTTCGCGCTCTAAACAAAACGCCCCGACCGGTTCGGGGCGTTTTGTTTTGTCTCTAAATTGTATTTCCAGATATGCGTTGCACGAAATTTTCACAAAGTCTTAAAGACAATTCGTCCGCACTTGTTGCCTGCCATAGCACTGCCAGCCCTTTGAATGAAAGTCTTCAAGAGCAGGGCAGTAATCAATGGCAATGGTGTGAACGATCGTGCAACATTTGCGCACCGCGCACGCCCCGGGGTCTGGAATGACCAATAGAGGGCCTGGCGCCGCTGTATTTTTGCAACTTCAACTTCCAATGGGTCCTAAAACGACATGGCAAACCCGGACGCCCTGAATCAGCAGCGATCTTCTGCTCGCCTGCTGCAACCGACCGTCAAATCGCATCTGGCCTACACGCTGCTGTGCGCACTGGTCATGATGGTCATGTTTTCCGCGCTGCGCCTCGCGCTGCTGGTCTACAACCGCGAAATGATCCTCGACACTCCGGCCGCGACCTTCCTCGAAGCGTTCGTCAACGGTCTGCGTTTCGACCTGCGCCTGGTGGTGTACCTGTGCATTCCGCTGGTGCTGGCGCTGTTCAGTGCCCGGGCCATGGCCGCGCGCGGTTTCTTCCGCCTGTGGCTGACCGTCGCCTCGAGCATCGCGCTGTTCCTCGGCCTGATGGAAATGGACTTCTACCGCGAGTTTCACCAGCGCCTCAACGGTCTGGTGTTCCAGTACGTGAAGGAAGACCCGAAAACCGTAATGAGCATGCTCTGGTACGGTTTTCCGGTGGTGCGCTACCTGCTGGCGTGGGTGATCGGCACAGTGATTCTGACCCTGGCGTTCAAAGGCGCCGATCGTGCCACTCGCCCGCGCGGACCGTTCAGCGGCGGCAGCGTCAGCTCCCGTCAAGTCGCACCGTGGTACACCCGTCTGGCGGTGTTCGTGGTCTGCCTGTTGATCTGCGTGATTGCCGCCCGCGGCACCCTGCGTCAAGGCCCGCCGATGCGCTGGGGCGACGTGTACACCACTGATTCCAACTTTGCCAACCAGCTCGGTCTCAATGCCACGCTGTCGCTGATCGAGGCCGCCAAGTCCCGCATGGGCGAAGATCGCGACAATATCTGGAAAGCCACGCTGCCGCAGGAGCAGGCGCAGAAAATCGTCCGTGACATGCTGCTCATGCCGGACGACAAACTGGTCGACGCCGATATTGCCGCCGTGCGCCGTGATTACACGCCGCCAGCCGACAAGACCCTGCCGATCAAGAACGTCGTCGTGATTCTCATGGAAAGCATGGCCGGTCACTCGGTCGGTGCGTTGGGCGCGCCGGGGAACATCACTCCGTACCTGGACAAGCTGTCGAAGGAAGGTCTGCTGTTCGACCGTTTCTTCTCCAACGGCACCCACACCCACCAGGGCATGTTTGCGACCATGGCCTGCTTCCCTAACCTGCCAGGTTTCGAATACCTGATGCAGACTCCGGAGGGCAGTCACAAACTGTCCGGTCTGCCGCAGGTGCTCAGTGCTCGCGACTACGACGACGTGTACGTCTACAACGGCGATTTCGCCTGGGACAACCAGTCGGGCTTCTTCAGCAACCAGGGCATGACCAACTTCGTTGGCCGCAATGACTTCGTCAATCCGGTGTTCTCCGATCCGACCTGGGGCGTTTCCGACCAGGACATGTTTGATCGTGGCCTGCAGGAACTGAAGGCGCGGGAAAACGGCAAGCCGTTCTACGCATTGCTGCAAACACTGTCCAACCACACCCCGTACGCCTTGCCGACACCGTTGCCGGTCGAGCGCGTCACTGACCGTGGCAGCCTCAACGAACACTTGACCGCCATGCGCTACTCCGACTGGGCGCTCGGCCAGTTTTTCGAGAAGGCGCGCAAAGAGAAATATTTCAACGAAACCCTGTTTGTCATCGTCGGCGACCATGGCTTCGGCAACGAGCGCCAGATCACCGAAATGGACCTGGGCCGTTTCAACGTGCCGATGCTGATGATTGCTCCAGGCATTCAGCAGAAGTTCGGTACCCGTGACCATACCGTGGGTACGCAGATCGACATCGTGCCGACCATTATGGGCCGTCTTGGTGGTGAAGTGCGTCACCAGTGCTGGGGCCGTGACCTGCTCAACCTGCCGCAGGGCGATACCGGTTTCGGTGTGATCAAGCCATCGGGCAGCGAGCAGACCACCGCCATCGTTACTGCCGAGCAGATTCTGGTGTTGCCGCGTGACAAGGACATGGGCCCGAAAATCTGGCAATACCAGCTCGGTGCCAATCCGCACGCCGAAGTTGTGCCGGACGCGCCGCGCACTGCCGAACTCAAACTCAAACTTGAAGCGTTCCTGCAAACCGCGACCAAGAGCCTGCTCGATAACACCGCCGGTGTGATTCACGGCACGCCGGACTGATGCCTGGTTAAAGTCCACGCAATAAAAAAGAGGCCCTTGAACAAGGGCCTCTTTTTTTACAGCTTCAAATCGTCATATCTTGCCGAGTAACAACAGCACCAGCAGCACGACCAACACCACGCCGATAATGCCCGACGGGCCATAACCCCAACTTCTGGAGTGCGGGAAGACCGGCAGACCACCGATCAGCAACAGGATCAGGATGATGATTAGAATTGTGCCCATGGGTGATTTCCTTGTTCAGAGTCTGGAAGAGTCTTGATGCTCAGTGGGCAGCTGGAGAGCAACTAAATTCCAGCCGGCTTACATGTTCCGACTTGCGTCAGTGAAAAATAATTCAATGTTTTTTTAATGTATTTGGATTGCTTGGTTATTTCCTTTCCAGCAAAAAGACCGCAGCCTCGTTGCACTCGTCAGCTCCTGCATGAGACCAACCGGAAAACGATGACGGCTGTAATCTTTTGATCCTCCATTCAGCAACTGGATGGAGCGTGGGCGAACGAAGTTCCTTCGCTACACTCGGCGCATCTCTCCCGGAACAACAAGGCTGTCCGCTATGCAAAATCGCATGATGATCACTGGTGCAGGCTCAGGCCTGGGTCGCGAAATCGCGCTGCGCTGGGCCCGTGAAGGCTGGCGGCTGGCCTTGTCCGACGTCAGTGAGCCCGGCCTGCAGGAAACCCTGAAGCTGGTGCGCGAGGCGGGCGGTGACGGTTTCATCCAGCGCTGCGACGTGCGCGATTACAGCCAGCTCACCGCGTTCGCCCAGGCTTGTGAAGAAAAACTCGGCGGCATCGACATCATCGTCAACAATGCTGGCGTCGCCTCGGGCGGGTTCTTCAGCGAACTGTCGCTGGAAGACTGGGACTGGCAGATCGCGATCAACCTGATGGGCGTGGTCAAAGGCTGCAAGGCGTTCCTGCCATTGCTGGAACAGAGCAAGGGCAAGATCATCAACATCGCCTCTATGGCCGCGCTGATGCAGGGCCCGGCGATGAGCAACTACAACGTGGCCAAGGCTGGCGTGGTGGCCTTGTCGGAAAGTCTGCTGATTGAACTGGCGCAGCAGGAAGTGGCGGTGCATGTCGTCTGCCCATCATTCTTCCAGACCAACTTGCTGGATTCTTTCCGTGGCCCGACCCCGGCAATGAAAGCGCAGGTCGGCAAGTTGCTGGAAAGTTCGCCGATCAGTGCAGCGGATATCGCTGACTACATCTATCAGCAAGTCGCCGCCGGCGAGTTCATGATTCTGCCTCACGAACAAGGGCGCATGGCCTGGGCGCTCAAACAGAAGAACCCGCAATTGCTCTACAACGAGATGACCTCAATGGCCGAGAAAATGCGCGCCAAGGCCAGACAAAACAACGCTTGATCTTGTTCGTTACTGGCCGCGTGGTTAGGGTGACCGCCATGGTCACCCTGTCGAGACGCGTTGATGCTCAATTACCTGTGGTTCTTCCTTGCGGCGCTGTTTGAAATCGCCGGCTGTTTTGCTTTCTACATGTGGCTGCGCCAAGGCAAGAGTGCGTTGTGGGTGATTCCCGCGTTGCTCAGCCTGACCCTGTTCGCGCTGTTGCTGACCCGTGTTGAAGCGGCCTACGCCGGGCGCGCCTATGCGGCATATGGAGGGATCTACATCGTTGCTTCGATTGGCTGGCTAGCGGTGGTCGAGCGGGTGCGTCCGCTGGGTTCGGACTGGATTGGCATGGCCCTGTGCGTGGTCGGTGCCAGCATCATTCTGTTCGGGCCGCGCTTTTCCGCCGCCTGAGGCTTTTGTGCGAAGCGTCTGACAGCTGTGGGCGTGGGCGACTGTAGGGCAAGACTGATTTGCTCGTCGTGGATTGTGAAGACGCTGTAAGCCGCGCATCTTCAGGGTTTGCCAGTCCTGAAGGATGAATCCCATGCTTGTACTCAGCCGTGTGGTCGGTGAGTTGATTTCAATCGGTGACGACATCACCCTGCGTGTTCTGTCGGTCAATGGCTCCAGCGTGCGCTTCGGCGTCGAGGCGCCGAAGAAAGTCCATGTGCACCGCGCCGAGGTCTATGACCGGATCAAGCGCAAGGAGGCCGCCGCGAAGGCTGGCTGACGGTTTCAGTCGAACAGATGCTTGGGTACGTCGTGCTTGAGCATCAGCTGGCACTGTTCGCTTTCCGGGTCGAACACGATCAGTGCCTGGCCTTTGGTCAATGCCTGGCGCACGCGCAATACGCGGGTTTCCAGCGGGGTGTCATCGCCGTTGTCAGTACCGTCGCGGGTGACGAAATCCTCGATCAGGCGGGTGAGGGTGTCGACTTCAAGCGCGTCGTGGGGAATGAGCATGGGCACCTCGGTCAAATCAATGTCGGGATGCTACGGGGATTGGGTTTTGCCTGCCAGTTCTGTATTGGACTTGTCGGCCCATTCGCGAGCAGGCTCGCTCCCACAGTTGAAATGCGATCCCTGTGGGAGCGAGCCTGCTTGCGAAGGCGGTCATCTGTTCACCGAAGGCTCAACTGTCAGAACGCTGCCCCACCAGACTGTCTACCGGCGGCACGCGGGTTTCGCTTTCCATCTGCGTGTCATGCTCGATCTGATGGCTGAAGCGATCCAGAGAAGCATTGGCCGGCGCCGCATCGCTGGCGAAGACTGGCGGGCTGAGGATGTACGCGCCGAGCAAACGGCTGAGCGCCGCCAGGCTGTCGATGTGCGTGCGTTCGTAGCCGTGCGTGGCATCGCAGCCGAAGGCGAGCAGGGCAGTGCGGATGTCGTGGCCGGCGGTGACCGCCGAATGCGCATCGCTGAAGTAATAGCGGAACATGTCACGGCGCACCGGCAATTCGTTCTCGCCGGCCAGACGCAGCAAATGCCGCGACAAGTGATAGTCGTACGGCCCGCCAGAGTCCTGCATCGCCACGCTCACCGCGTGTTCACTGGAATGCTGGCCCGGCGCGACCGGCGCAATGTCGATGCCGACGAACTCGCTGACATCCCACGGCAATGCTGCCGCCGCACCGCTGCCGGTTTCCTCGGTAATGGTGAACAGTGGATGGCAATCGATATTCAGCTCCTGGCCACTGTCGACAATCGCCTTCAGCGCGGCGAGCAGTGCGGCCACGCCGGCCTTGTCGTCGAGGTGGCGCGCACTGATATGGCCGCTTTCGGTGAACTCCGGCAGCGGATCGAACGCCACCACGTCACCGACATGAATGCCCAGCGATTCGCAATCGGCTTTGGTCGCGCAGTAGGCGTCCAGCCGCAGTTCGACATGGTCCCAACTGATCGGCATTTCATCGACCTGGGTATTGAATGCATGCCCGGAAGCCATCAGCGGCAACACGCTGCCGCGAATCACGCCAGTGTCGGTAAACAGGCTGACCCGGCTGCCCTCGGCAAAGCGGCTCGACCAGCAACCGACCGGGGCGAGGGTCAGGCGACCATTGTCCTTCACCGCACGCACCGCGGCGCCGATGGTGTCCAGGTGCGCCGATACGGCGCGGTCGGGGCTGCTTTTTTTGCCCTTCAACGTCGCGCGAATGGTGCCGCGTCGGGTCATTTCAAACGGAATACCCAGCTCTTCGAGACGCTCGGCGACATAGCGCACGATGGTGTCGGTGAACCCGGTAGGGCTGGGAATGGCGAGCATCTCCAGCAGGACTTTTTGCAGGTAGGCCAGATCCGGTTCAGGGATTTGTGTGGTCATGGTCATGGAAACTCCTGATGGGTTGTGCACACCGATGGTTTCGATGAGGAAAATTGGTGGTGACGTTCAGGGCCTCTTCGCGAGCAGGCTCGCTCCCACATTTGGAATGCATTCCCCCTGTGGGAGCGAGCCTGCTCGCGAAGGCGTCAGCCGGAACAACGATGGTTCAAGAGACAGCCGGCTGACTATGCGGAAACAACAGATCGACAAAGCGCTCCGCCGTCGGCTGCGGTTCATGGTTGGCGAGGCCGGCGCGTTCGTTGGCTTCGATGAACACGTAGTCGGGCTGATCCGCCGCCGGCACCATCAGATCGAGGCCGACCATCGGAATATCCAGCGCCCGCGCCGCGCGCACTGCCGCGTCGACCAGGGTCGGATGAAGAATGTCGGTCACGTCTTCCAGCGTACCGCCGGTGTGCAGGTTGGCCGTGCGCCGCACGAACAGATGCTCGCCGGCCGGCAGGATGCTGCTGTAGTCATAGCCGGCAGCGTGCAGCGTACGTTGGGTTTCGTGGTCCAGCGGGATCTTGCTCTCGCCGCTGGTGGCCGCTTGCCGGCGGCGGCTCTGCGCTTCGATCAGCGCACCGATGGAATGCTGGCCATCACCGACCACTTCGGCGGGCTTGCGAATAGCAGCCGCGACCACTTCAAAACCGATCACCACAATGCGCAGATCGAGACCTTCGTGGAAGCTCTCCAGCAACACGCGACTGTCGAACTGCTTGGCGGTTTCGATGGCCTTCTGCACCTCTTCGATGGTGCGCAGATCCACCGCGACGCCTTGGCCCTGTTCACCGTCGAGCGGTTTGACCACCACCCGCTGGTGTTCATCGAGGAAGGCCAGGTTGTCGTCGGCATTGCCCGCCAGTTGCTGTGCCGGCAGTTTCAGGCCGGCGGCCTTGAGCACCTTGTGGGTCAGGCTTTTGTCCTGGCACAAGGTCATGCTGATGGCGCTGGTCAGGTCGCTCAGCGACTCGCGGCAGCGCACGCGACGGCCACCATGGCTGAGGGTGAACAGCCCGGCGTCGGCGTCATCCACTTGCACATCGATACCGCGTCGATGCGCTTCTTCGACGATGATCCGTGCGTAAGGGTTGAAATTCGCCTCCGGCCCCGGGCCGAGAAACAGCGGCTGATTGATGCCGTTCTTGCGCTTGATGGCGAAGGTCGGCAGGTTGCGGAAACCGAGTTTGGCGTAGAGGTTTTTCGCCTGACGGTTGTCGTGCAGCACCGACAGATCCAGATAAGCCAGGCCACGGCTCATGAAGTGCTCGACCAGATGTCGCACCAGCACTTCGCCGACGCCGGGGCGCGAGCAATGCGGGTCGACCGCCAGGCACCACAGGCTGCTGCCGTGTTCCGGATCGTTGAAAGCTTTTTGATGGTTGAGGCCCATGACACTGCCGATCACCGCGCCGCTATCCTCGTCTTCCGCCAGCCAATACACCGGACCGCCCTGATGATGCGGAGTGAGCAGCTCCGGATCTATCGGCAACATGCCGCGCGCCTGGTACAAGCGGTTGATCCCTTGCCAGTCGGTTTCACTCTGCGCGCGACGAATGCGGAAGCCGCGAAACACCCGCGTGGCCTGCCGATAATCGCTGAACCACAGGCGCAGGGTGTCGGATGGATCGAGAAACAGCTGCGTCGGCTCCAGGCCAAGAATCTGCTGCGGTGCGGCAACGTATAGCGCGATGTCACGCTCGCCGGGCTGTTCGTTGAGCAGCTCCTGCGCCAGCGACGCCGGGTCTGGAAAGGTGTGCCCGATCAGCAGCCGGCCCCAGCCGCAGTGCACGGCAATCGGCGCGCTGGCAGGCTCGCTGCCGTCTTCGGCCAGGCGCGCCTGCAAACGTTCATACGAGGGGGCCTGACCACGCAACAGGCGTTGGTTGATGGACGTGGCATGGGGTTTCATCAATCAGATTCCTTGTTCACTGAGCCACAGGTTCAGGGCCGCCAGTTGCCACAGTTTCGAACCGCGCAACGGGGTCAGCTGGCCTTGCGGATCAGTCAGAAGCTTGTCAAGCATGGTCGGGTTGAACAGGCCGCGATCCTGACTCGGATCCAGCAGCAGTTCGCGCACCCAGTTCAGAGTGTCGCCTTGCAAGTGCTTGAGGCCCGGCACCGGGAAATAACCTTTTTTGCGGTCGATCACTTCGCTTGGAATGACCCGGCGCGCAGCTTCTTTCAGCACTTGTTTGCCGCCGTCGGGCAGTTTGAATTTGCCCGGTACTCGCGCCGACAGTTCGACCAGCCGATAGTCGAGGAACGGCGTACGCGCTTCCAGGCCCCAGGCCATGGTCATGTTGTCGACACGTTTGACCGGGTCATCGACCAGCATCACCGTGCTGTCCAGACGCAAGGCTTTGTCCACCGCGGCATCAGCGCCAGGCTGGGCAAAATGCGCTTTGACGAAGTCGCCCGCTGCGTCGTGATCGACCAGCCATTTCGGCTGAACCGTTGCCGCGTAATCGTCATAGCTGCGGTCGAAGAATGCATCGCGGTAGGCCGCGTATGGATCGGCCGCGCCGTCGACCTGCGGATACCAGTGATAACCGGCAAACAACTCGTCCGCTCCCTGGCCGCTCTGCACCACTTTGCAGTGCTTGGCCACTTCCCGCGACAACAGATAGAACGCGATGCAGTCATGGCTGACCATCGGCTCGCTCATCGCCCGGAAAGCAGCAGGCAGTTGCTCGATGATTTCTTTCTCGTCGATGCGCAACTGATGGTGGCGGGTGCCGTAGTGCTTGGCGATCAGGTCCGAATACTGGAACTCGTCGCCGCGCTCGCCGCCGGCATCCTGGAAACCAATGGAGAAGGTCGACAGGTTCTCTACACCGACTTCACGCAACAGGCCGACCAGCATGCTCGAGTCGACACCGCCAGACAGCAACACGCCGACATCCACTGCCGCACGCTGACGAATCGCCACCGCTTCGCGGGTGCTGTCGAGGACGCGATCGACCCAGTCTTCAAGGTTGAGGTTTTTCTCGTCTTCATTCGGGCCGTAGGGCAGGGTCCACCAGGTTTTCTGCTCGGTGCGGCCATCGGCCTCAACGCGCATCCAGGTGGCGGGCGGCAATTTTTCGATACCGGCCAGCAAGGTGCGTGGCGCAGGCACCACCGCATGGAAATTCAGGTAATGGTTGAGCGCCACCGGATCAAGAATGGGGTTGATGTCGCCACCCTTGAGCAGCGCCGGCAGTGCCGAGGCAAAGCGCAGGCGTTGGCCAGTGCGCGACAGGTACAGCGGCTTCACGCCGAGACGGTCACGGGCGATGAACAGACGCTTGGCATCGCGCTCCCAAATGGCGAAGGCGAACATGCCGTTGAGCTTCGGCAGCAACGCCTCGCCCCAAGCGTGATAACCCTTGAGCAGCACTTCGGTGTCGCCACCGGAATAGAAGGCATAACCCAGCGCTTCAAGCTCTGCGCGCAATTCCGGGAAGTTGTAGATCGCGCCATTGAAAGCCAGGGACAGGCCCAATTGGCTGTCGATCATCGGCTGCGCCGAACCGTCCGACAGGTCCATGATCTTCAGGCGTCGATGGCCCAGGGCAATCGGCCCTTGGGCATGGAAGCCCCACGCGTCAGGGCCGCGAGGGGCCAGGTGATGGGTGATTCTCTCGATCGCTGCAAGGTCTGCAGGTTGTTGATCAAAACGTAACTCGCCAGCTAATCCGCACATAAAGTCCTTACCGGTTTTTCCGTTGGGGAAGGTCAAGCCGTACCGCGCGAAAAGTGCGGGTACTCAGAAACTGACCTGTCTCGGTATGTGGAGTTTTAGATCGATAAGTTATAAGGGAGCCGTCTGCGCCAAGGTGCGGCGGTTATCCAAGCGCAAGGAGCGTGGGCAACCGACTCTGAGCTACCGGGTGGTAGCGGGCTGTTTTAACGGTCGTAAATCCTGTTCGGTTGCCGGGATTTCCCCGAGCTTTTTGAATTATCAATTCGCCTCAGGCATCGCTAAGGTCACAGGCCTCCCGCAATAAAGGACTATTGCCATGCCTTCCAAAGAAAACAACATCCCAACGACTCAAGCCACGATTCTCGGCACATTGCTTGAGGCTACCGGCGACCTCGATATTGCCCAAGCCCTGCAGAAAAACCTGCCGCCGCATTTGCTTACGGCCTCGCCTGCGACCCTCGCGGTGCTCGATCAGACCGTCAGAGATCTGCATACCCTGCAACTGAGGGTCGAGAAGGACTTCAGCCGCCTCGAATCGTTGCAGCCTTTCTGCATCCGCGAGCTGACCGCCGCGCTGAAGAAAAAATGGCCGGCGGTCTATGACGTCGAGCGGGATCTGCTGAGCCTGCCCGGTGTCGACTGCGGTTGTGAGGCGGTCACTGCCGATGAGTCCGGCGTCGAAGTGATCAAACATGCCACGCAGACCCTGCTGCAGGCGGCGATGCAGAATTTCACCGAGGATGAAGAACAGGCAGATGCGTTCCCCTCAGGCAGTGTGGTGCGCGTCCAGAGTGCGCCCGGCGGGGTCAAGGATCTGACTCCGGCGGCGTTCGCCACGTTGTGCCGCGCGCTGGATCTGGGCAAGCAATACCAGCTGCATTTGCAGAAAACCTTCGGCCTTGTGGACGATGGCGGGAAAGTCGTGGCCAGCAATGCCATGACCCGCGACATCGTCGCGATGAAAAAGCATCTGTTGCGACTGGATGCCGAGCAGGCCTGGCTCAAAGGTGACATCACCTCATCCGGGCTGCGCATGGTCAAGGATCTGATCGAGGCCGATGGCGTGGCGTCGCCGCAAACCCTGCGCTACGGCGAGGACCCAATGGTCATGCAGGGCATTGAAATATTCGACAGCTGTGTCTGGGGCGTCGTGGTTTTCAGCGCACGTTCTCTGGAGCACCATCCCGAGGACGGCTGCCTGGTGTACATGCCTGGCGAGCCCGCACGAGCCCTGCACGAGTACCCCAATCTGGCGGCCTTCAAGCTCTACCTTACGCAACAACTGCAGACGGCGGACTACCGGGAATACTTCGCTCGCAGTCTGGATGAAGATGACAAGGCCGATTTCTTCACGGCGTTCACCGACAAGGGTGAGGTGGCCGTTATCAAACAGCTGTCGATCGATGTATCACTGTTCGATTTCATGCTGCTGAGTCATGTCGGCAAGCGCCAGATCGATGCGCGCAAACTGGCGGTGCCGACCGCTGATATCGATGAAGAAACGCGTCGCAAACGCCTGCAGGACTGGCTCGAGTCGGGAGTGAGCCTGGCTTCTGTGGCAGGGCTGTTCGTGCCGGTACTCGGGCAGTTGATGATGGGCGTCGCAGTGGGCCAATTGCTTGGCGAGGTGTTCGAGGGCGTCGAAGACTGGCAACGCGGTGACCATCAGCAAGCCCTGTCGCATGTGCTCAGTGTCGTCGAGAACATTGCGCTCATGGGCGTCTTCGCCGGTGGGCAAAAAGCAATCGGTGCCCTGGGCGGCAAGCTGCTGCGCAGCCATCCCGAGTTTTTCGGACAATTCGCTGCGATTCTCGATCACGCCGCAAGACCTCGCTTGTGGAAGCCGGAACTCAGCCATTATGAGCACGCGCTTCCAGCCGGTTTCACCATCGATGCGGGCTCCGAGGAGTTCTACCGGATCGGGGTCAAGACCATAGGCCGTGTCGACCATCGGCTGCTTGCGGGCAAGTACGACGCCGACGGCAAGACCTGGCACCTCGAACACGCGCAACGTGCAAACGCCTATGCCCCACAATTGGTCCGGCATGTCGAGGGCGGCTGGCAGGTTCCCAACGAGGCGCCGGAAGAATGGAGCAGCTCGGCCTACACGCTCAAGCGCATCGATCCACAACTCAGCGAGTTCGTCGATGATGATCTGGACATGATGCGCCGGCTCAGCGACACCTCGCACGAGGCGCTGTTGCAAACCTTCAATGACAACCTGAAGCTGCCGGTGCGCTTGCGCGACACCGTGGAGCGCGTGCGCCTGATCCGGCAATTGCGCGAGCTGACAATCGAATTGCACAGCGGCGAGTACCATTCCGGCCAGCCTGTCGAGGAGCAGTTGCACGCTTTGCCGACGTTGCCGGGCTGGCCGACTGACCGTTATATCGCGGTGACCAGCGCCGAAAAAGCCATTGAAGCAACCTATCCTGCGACGCGCTTGCTCGACGACACCCTCAGTGTCGAGGTGACGCGCGAGCAGTTGTCCCGGGGTCAATTGCTGCAAACGGTCATCGATGGCCTTGACCAGCACGAAGTCAAAGAGATGCTTGGCGCCAAGGTGGCGAAATCCACGCAGGCATCGGCGCTGGCAAAAAAGCTGGCCGCGGCACTCACTGCGGATCATCGCGCGGCCTTCAAGCGCATGTACCAGCGTTACGACCAGAGCGAGGCGGGTGAACTGGTGAAATTACGCCAGGTGTTCACTGACCTTTCGGCGCGTCATGGACAACGCTTGGTCGACCGCGCCACCAGTGTCGAGCGCCAGCACCTGTGATCGACCGGACGGGTGCCGTTGCGCCTTGCGCAGCGGGCCAGGGCCGGCATTGAGGAGGTGCGCCTCGATCACGCTCTGGCGGGTTTTCATTGGCCGCGTCTGGCCAACGTTGACACTGATGCGCTGGCCATCCGCTTGCTGCCGCGCCTGAACGGCTGGGATACGCAATGGCGTCTGCAGCTGCGCGAAAACACCCTGGCGGGGCCGGTTCTGGAAGAGGTCGGGGACACGGCGGCCAGCGCGGAAAACACCTGCACACTGGTGAAATCCGCCGCCGGTTATGAAGCGTTCAACGGCGAGGGAAAGTCTCTTGGCAAGGTGGCCACGGGGCCTGAAGCGTTGTTCACCGCCCTTTTCAAGGCACTGCCGCAGCGTCAGCGCACGCTGCCGGGTTTTGCCGCGAACACCCGGCAATTGCGCAGCAAGCTGCTTGATGCCGCCTTGCAGGAACGCCAGGTCACGGCTCGCACGTTACGCAACGCTAAGGCCGCGAGGATCGAGGAACCGGCATGCGTGCAAGGTGATCAAGCCCCTGCAAACAAGCATCCGCGCGGGCTGCTGCGCAAAGTGCGCAGGCTATACCCGCGCCTGAGTGAACCCCAGGCCAGCCAACTGATCGATGGCCTCGGCGCGGATCCGCTGAGCCGCGCGACCCGGGTCAAAGCGCTGCAGCAGGAACTGAAAACCCTGCGTGACGCTTTGTTTGTCTGGAGCGAGGACGCGCTGGGCCTGAAGGCCTTGGGGGGTGACCTGGCAGAAGCGCGCCACAGCCGAAAAATGACCGCAGAACTGATTGAGGAGGGTTTTCGCCGGTTTCACTGGGTGCCTGACGAACAGGGCAAATCCCTCTGCACGCTCAACCTTGATGGCATGCGCGTCGGCAAGCTGCCGACACTGCCGCCGGGGGTGAGCTTTGATCACATCCAGCAGCTATCGATGAAGAACATGGCCCAGAGCGACGACCTCGCGCACTTTCTCAAATCCTTCAAACAGCTCGAGTCGCTGGAACTGGACAACAACAGCGTTACACGCTTGCCGGAAATGCTGTCGTACATGCCCAATCTCCAGCGGCTGAGCCTGGCAAACAATCAGCTGCGGCTGACGGAGCCGACGCTGGCCAAGCTCAAACGCATGACCGCGCTGCACTACCTCAATCTCAATGGCAATCCTCTGGGCGCGACGCCGGACGTCAGTGCCATGCGCGATTTGCGCCGATTGCTGCTGCGCGAAACGGGACTTACGGAAATGCCGGTCGGCCTCAAAAATCTTCCGTCTGCCGAGTGGATGGACCTGCGCAACAACCAGATCAAGGATCTGCCCGACTGGCTGTTCGAGGTGTCGCGTCGATTCAGTCAGGCGCTGAATCTGCGCTTCAATCCGTTGTCTGCGGCCAGCGAGACTCACCTTGAAAACTACCGCAACAACATCGGTGTCGGCATGGGCTACCTGCAGGACGATATCGCTCGGCTGGACGAGCAGAAGGCCCGTTCGCTGTGGATGATCGGCAATCCCCCAGCGCAGGCCGCCGAGCGTGAACGGATCTGGACCGCTTTCAAGGACGATGAGCGTGGCGAGGCCTTGTTTCACTTGTTGTCGGAACTGGGCGATACCGCTGATGCGACGCAGGGCAGTGCCGACATGCGCCGGCGCGTCTGGGCTGTGCTTGAGGCGGCGCAGCGTGACCCGGTGCTGTGCGATCAAGTGCTCAACCTCGCCGCCAATCCGATCAACTGCACGGACAGCGCGGCGATGAACTTCAGTCATCTGGAAGTGGCGGTCGAAGTTGATCGGGTCAGTAATATCGCCGGCGGCCGGCCGGTCACTGCCAAACCGCTATTGGAACTGGGAAAGCGCCTGTTTCGCCTGGAAAAGCTCGGCGACCTTGCGCTTGAACATGTGCGCAAACATCCGAAGGCTGACGCACTGGAGGTCAATCTGGCCTATCGCACCGGACTCGCCGAGGCGCTCGATTTACCCGGGCAGCCGCGACGGATGCAATTCGCCGAACAGGCGGGCGTGACGGCTGCCGATCTGGAGACCGCCAAGAACCGGATCACGACGGCGGAGCTGTCGCCCGAATGGCTGAAATTCATGCAGCGGCAAGGGTTCTGGACAGACTATCTGCAGCGCACGTTCGCGCGGAAATTCTCGCCCATCGATGCGCTCTACGCACCGCGCATCGATGCTGTATTCGAACAGGCCGAAACGCTGCCCTCTGCCGATTACCTGAGCCAGATGGATGCCATCAGGCTCGAGCGCGATGAGGCACAACAAGCCGTAATCAAGCGTCTGACCGAAGAGTCGATACGCCTGATGGACCTCGGCCTCTGTGTAATGCCCGACGAGTGAAACCTACTTGCCGCGAATCAACTGGCGCAGGGCGAACCGGTTGGGATGACAGGCTTCGGCCACGCTGCGTGGCAACGGCAGCGGCTCGTTGTCCAGCCACGCGGCGAGCAATTCGCCGGACAGCGGCGCGGTGATCAGCCCGCGAGAACCGTGGCCGCTGTTGACGTAGAGTCCGTCGAGCCATGGGCAAGCGATGTCCGGCACTTGGCGGGCGTCCTTGCTCAACGTTGCGTAGCTCTGGAGGAAGGCTGTGCGGTCGGCGAGCGGGCCGACGATCGGCAGATAATCCGGGCTGGTGCAACGGAAGGCGGCGCGGCCTTCAAGGTTCTCGACTGGCTGCTCGCTGGTGTTCAGACGGGCGAGCAGATCGTTGGAAATCTCTTCGAGCATTGCCAGATTGCCTTGGTGCTCGGCTGTCGTGGGCGTCAGATCGTCGCTGTTGAAGTCGAAACTGGCGCCCAGCGTGTGCTCGCCCAGTCGTGCCGGGGCGACATAGCCCTCGGCGCACACCACCGTGGCCAGCGCATGACTTTCTGCTGTCTCAGCCAGACGCGTGATCTGCCCGCGAATGCGCTTGAGCGGTAGTTCGGCACTCTGGGCAAAACGTTTGATTTCGGCGGCTCCGGCCAGGATCACCACCGGCGCACTGGCGAGCAGTCGTTCGCCGTCGAAGGCTTGCCACAGGTCTGCGACTTTGCGCAGTTCCAAAGCTTCGTGATGGCTGAGCAAATCAATGTTGGCATGCATTGCCTGGGCCTGACACAGCGCTGGCGGATGCACCCAGCCGCCTTCGGGGTAGAACAAGCCGCCGTGGGCCACGCCGACACCGGCGCGGGCCTGGGCTTCAGGTTGTTCCAGCCAATGCAGCAGATCTTCCGGGAATGCCTGCGCCAGTTGCGCGTGGCGCTCGGCTTCCTTGGCATTGAACGCCAGTTGCAGCACCCCGCAGTCATCCCAGTCGCTGCCGCGCTGCAGCGTTTCCAGCAGACGCCGGGTGTAACCGAAGCCGCTGAGGATCAATTGCGACAACGCCGTGCCATGGGAGGACAGCTTGAGATAGAGCACGCCTTGCGGGTTGCCCGAAGCTTCTTGCGCCACCGTCGCATGCCGCTCCAGCAGACTCACCTGCCAGCCGCGCGCCGCCAGGCTCGATGCTGTCGCGCAGCCGGCCAGGCCGGCACCGATCACCAGCGCCCGGCGCTCGCCGTTGAGTGGAGCAGGGCGGGCGAACCAGGGTTTCGCCGGTATCGGCGCCGCCACCTCGGCGGGCCAGCCAAGAAATTCGCCACGCAGGATTTCCCATTTGTGGCCGATGCCCGGGGTGCGCTTCATCTTGAACCCGGCAGCGTTGAGCAGACGCCTTACCCAACCGGTGCTGGTGAAGGTGCTGATGGTCGAGCCCGGCGCAGCCAGACGCGCCAGTTCGACGAACAGTTCAGCGGTCCACATGTCAGGGTTTTTCGCCGGGGCGAAACCGTCGAGAAACCATGCATCGACCTGCGCATCGAGTTGTGGCAGTTGCTCCAGCGCATCGCCGATCAGCAAGGTCAGCGTCACCCGGCCTTCGGCCAGAGTGATGCGCTGAAAACCTTGATGAATCGCTACGTAGTGCTTGAGTAACTGATCGGCCAACGGCTTGAGTTCCGGCCAAAGTGCCAGGGCCCGTTGCAGATCCGCTGGCGCCAGCGGGTACTTTTCCACGCTGACAAAATGCATGCGTGCGCCGGCCACCGCGTGCTGTTCGAACAACTGCCAGGTGCAGAGAAAATTCAGCCCGGTGCCGAAGCCGGTTTCGCCAATGATCAGGCGCCCATCGGCGGGCAGTGCAGCGAAACGCTCGGCCAGACGGTTCTGCTCAAGAAACACGTAACGGGTTTCTTCCAGCCCCGACTGGTCGGAAAAATACACGTCATCGAACACCCGCGAACGTGGGCGTCCCTGGTCGTCCCAGTCGAGTTGGGCGTGGGGCATTTCGGCTTTCATGGCAGGCTCGGCAAACACAAGGCGGCCATTCTAGCCGATCGCGCCGGTACTACCTGATCCAGCACAAGGCTCGCGGTGAAAAGAACCCTGTGGCGAGGGGATTCATCCCCGCTGGACTGCGAAGCAGTCCCAAAACCATCCACCCCGTTTTCCCGATCCAAACCACACTTCGCGGATTTACGCCTGCTGCACAGCCAGTCAACGATAAATCCCCTCACACAAAGTTCTCCTCCCGTCCTGAGTTCATGGGAATTTATGCGCCGCGTCCGTGCCCAATCCGCTAGTCTTGCTGAACCCTGGAAGGAGCCGTCCCATGTTCGAATCCGCTGAAATCGGTCACGCCATCGACAAAGACACTTATGAGGCGGCGGTCCCTGCGCTGCGCGAGGCCTTGCTTGAAGCCCAGTTCGAATTGCAGCAGCAGAAGCGCTTCCCGGTGATCATCCTGATCAACGGCATCGAAGGGGCGGGCAAGGGCGAGACGGTCAAATTGCTCAATGAATGGATGGACCCGCGCCTGATTGAAGTGCGCACCTTCGACCAGCAAACCGATGAAGAACTCGCACGGCCACCGGCGTGGCGCTACTGGCGGATGCTGCCGGCCAAGGGCCGAATGGGGATTTTCTTCGGCAACTGGTACAGCCAGATGCTCCAGGGCAGGGTTCATGGTTTGTTCAAGGATCCGCGTCTGGATCAGGCCATCGCTGGCGCCGAGCGTCTGGAAAAAATGCTTTGCGATGAAGGCGCGCTGATCTTCAAGTTCTGGTTCCACCTGTCCAAAAAACAGATGAAAGCGCGGCTCAAAGCGCTGGCCGACGACCCGTTGCACAGCTGGCGCATCAGCCCGCTGGACTGGCAGCAATCGCAGACCTACGACAAATTCGTCAAATACGGCGAGCGCGTGCTGCGCCGCACCAGCCGCGATTACGCGCCGTGGCACATCATCGAAGGCGCCGACGCCAACTACCGCAGCCTGGCGGTGGGCAAGATTCTTCTCGAGGGCCTGCAAAGTGCGCTCAAGCGTGCCGAGGTCAATCCGCGCGAGGTCAGCGCCGCGCCCCTGGGTACGCCGGTCGATCAGCTGAATCTGCTCGACAGCCTCGACCTGACACAGCGTCTGGACAAGAAAGACTACGAAGAACAACTGATTACCGAGCAGGCGCGCCTGTCCGGGCTGATGCGTGACAAACGCATGCGTCGCCATGCGCTGGTGGCAGTGTTCGAAGGCAATGACGCGGCCGGCAAAGGCGGGGCTATCCGCCGAGTCGCGGCGGCGCTCGACCCGCGTCAGTACAGCATCGTCCCGATCGCCGCACCAACCGAAGAAGAACGCGCGCAACCGTACCTGTGGCGGTTCTGGCGGCACATTCCGGCGCGGGGCAAATTTACTGTGTTCGACCGCTCCTGGTATGGGCGGGTGTTGGTTGAGCGGGTCGAAGGTTTCTGCACCCAGGCCGACTGGCTGCGCGCCTACGGCGAGATCAATGACTTCGAAGAACAATTGGCCGACGCCGGCGTGATCGTGGTCAAGTTCTGGCTGGCCATCGACAAGGATACGCAGATGGAGCGCTTCCAGGAGCGCGAAGAGATTTCCTTCAAGCGCTTCAAGATCACCGAAGACGACTGGCGCAATCGGGAAAAATGGGACGCTTATCGTGCAGCCGTGGGCGACATGGTCGACCGCACCAGCACCGAGATTGCGCCGTGGACGCTGGTCGAGGCCAACGACAAGCGCTGGGCACGGGTGAAAGTGTTGCGCACCATCAACCGCGCGCTGGAAGACGCCTTCGAGAAATCCGACAAGAAGGCCAAAAAGCACAAGGACTGAAGCGATGGCCGCGCATACGCCGGGTGAATGATCCTCGCGGTCGGCAAGAAGGTGGACTTATGCTCAGGTCCACTCTCAACCGACAACAACAATGAGGTATGCCATGCGTGAAGTGGTGATCGTCGACAGCGTGCGGACCGGCCTGGCCAAATCCTTTCGCGGCAAGTTCAACCAGACCCGCCCCGATGACATGGCGGCCCACTGCGTCAATGCGCTGCTGACCCGCAACGATATCGACCCGGCCAGTGTCGAGGACTGCATCGTCGGTGCCGGCTCCAACGAAGGCGCGCAGGGCTATAACATTGGCCGCAACGTCGCGGTGCTCTCGCGCCTGGGCACCGGCACCGCCGGCATGACTCTCAACCGCTTCTGCTCGTCGGGTTTGCAGGCGATTGCGATTGCCGCCAACCAGATCGCCTCCGGTTGCAGCGACATCATCGTTGCAGGCGGCGTCGAGTCGATCAGCCTGACCCTGAAAAGCGTCAACACCGATCACCTGATCAACCCGTTGCTCAAGCAACAGACCCCCGGCATCTACTACACCATGGGCCAGACCGCCGAAGTGGTCGCCCGGCGTTATGGCGTCAGCCGCGAGGCCCAGGATCGCTATGCGCTGCAAAGCCAGCTGCGCACCGCTCAGGCCCAGGCCGCCGGTCTGTTCGACGATGAAATCGTGCCGATGGCGGTGAAATACCGCGTCGAAGACAAGAACAGTGGCGAGGTGCAGATTGTCGATGGCGTGGTCGAGCGCGACGACTGCAACCGCCCGGACACCACCTACGAAAGCCTTGCCGGACTGAAGCCGGTGTTCGCCGACGACGGTTCGGTGACGGCGGGCAATTCATCGCAGCTGTCCGACGGTGCCTCGATGACCTTGGTGATGAGCCTGGACAAGGCGCTGGAACTCGGACTCAAGCCGAAAGCGTTCTTCCGTGGCTTCACTGTGGCCGGTTGCGAGCCGGACGAAATGGGCATCGGCCCGGTGTTCTCGGTACCGAAGCTGCTCAAGGCCAAAGGCCTGCAAGTGGCGGATATCGATCTGTGGGAGTTGAACGAGGCGTTCGCTTCGCAGTGCCTGTACAGCCGAGATCGGCTGGAAATCGACAACGACAAGTACAACGTCAATGGCGGCTCGATCTCCATCGGTCACCCGTTCGGCATGACCGGCTCGCGCCAGGTCGGGCACCTGATTCGGGAATTGCAGCGGCGCGATTTGCGCTACGGCATCGTCACCATGTGCGTGGGTGGCGGGATGGGGGCGAGCGGGTTGTTTGAGGCGGTGCGCTAAATCCTCCGTTCGTTGTCGTCGGTCAGATCGCCATCGCTGGCAAGCCAGCTCCCACAGGTTTTGTATATGTCAAAAATCCTGTGGGAGCTGGCTTGCCAGCGATGGGATCAACACGGTTAGCCCTTGGAACCCTGCCGCTGCATCCGCGCTATATAAGCCCGAATTTCCCGCTCGATCACCTGACCGTCAAACGGCCCCTCAAGGGTATTTTCCCGGGTGCTGAAATACAGCTCGCCATTGACCCGACACACGCGGTCGCTGCGAAAACGGGTGGAGGGGGCGCTGTCCTCGGCGCGCATGGCGTACATGTCGGTCTCCCTGATCAATGCGTTGAAAAGTCTGCAGTCAGCTTATGCCTGAAGCACTTGGCATGCCTGCCCGGCCGATCAACGGCGATGCGCCGGTTTATTGCTGCGACCTGCACAGTTTCATTCGCGGCCTGCCGGTAACTGTCCCTGTGTTGTGCTCGGTCGGGCGCCTAGAATGGCTGTTCTTGTCAGCAGGCTTTTGGGGTTCGCATGCACATTTCATCGGGGCGCTGGGTGTACGGACTGTTCCTGGCGCTGTTGACCGCATTTCTGTGGGGCATCCTGCCGATCAAGCTCAAACAGGTATTGCAGGTGATGGACCCGGTCACGGTGACCTGGTTTCGCCTGATGGTGTCCGGTAGTTGCCTGTTCATCTATCTGGCGTCGGTCAAGCGCCTGCCAAGTCGCAAGGTGCTCGGACCCAAGGGCGGCTGGCTGGTGCTGATGGCCGTGCTGGGTCTGGTCGGCAATTACGTGCTGTACCTGATGGGCCTCAACCTGCTCAGCCCCGGCACCGCGCAATTGGTGGTGCAGATGGGCCCGATCATGCTGCTGATCGCCAGTCTCTTCGTGTTCAAGGAACGCTTCAGTATCGGTCAGGGCATCGGCTTGCTGGTGCTGCTGATCGGCTTCGGCCTGTTTTTCAATCAGCGCCTGGCCGAACTGCTGACTTCGCTGTCCGATTACACCGCCGGCGTGCTGTTGGTGCTGCTGGCGTCGACGGTCTGGACCTTCTATGCGCTGGGCCAGAAGCAATTGCTCACGGTGTGGAATTCGTTGCAGGTGATGATGGTGATCTATCTGTTCTGCGGGCTGTTGCTGACGCCGTGGGTGCATCCGCTGGAAGCGCTGAGCCTGAGCCCGTTGCAGGGCTGGCTGCTGCTGGCGTGCTGCATGAACACCTTGATCGCCTACGGCGCATTCGCCGAAGCACTGGCGCACTGGGAAGCATCGCGGGTCAGCGCGACGCTGGCGATCACGCCGCTGGTGACGTTTGTTGCGGTGGCGATTGCGGCGCGGATCTGGCCGGAGTACGTGCATGCCGAGCAAATCAATGCGCTGGGCTATGGCGGGGCGGTGCTGGTGGTGCTGGGTTCGGCGCTGGTGGCGTTGGGGCCATCGTTGATTGCCGGGCTCAGGGCGCGGCGGGCCAGGGTTGTGCCAGGCTGACGATCGGCGGCGCCTGAATTCGCGAGCAGGCTCGCTCCCACTTTGCAATGCAATTTTCCTGTGGGAGCGAGCCTGCTCGCGAAGACGGATTTTCAGGCGCTAAATGACTCAGCCCTTGGCGCCAGCCTCGATCATGTTCTCCGGCCGCACCCAGGCATCGAACTCTTCATCGGTCAGATAACCCAGCTGCAACGCCGCCTCACGCAAGGTCAGCCCCTCGCTGTAGGCCTTCTTGGCGATCTCCGCCGACTTGTCATAACCGATGTGCGGGTTCAGCGCGGTCACCAGCATCAGCCCGCGTTCCAGGTGCTGGGCCATGGCCTCGGCATCCGGCTCGAGCCCGGCGATGCAGTGCTGCTGGAAGTTGCTGCAGCCATCGCCGAGCAAACGGATCGATTGCAGCAGGTTGTGGATGATCACCGGTTTGAACACGTTCAACTGCAAGTGTCCTTGGCTGGCGGCGATACCGATCGCCACGTCGTTGCCGAGCACCTGACAGGCGAGCATTGACAGCGCTTCGCACTGGGTCGGGTTGACCTTGCCGGGCATGATCGAGCTGCCCGGCTCGTTGGCCGGCAACTTCACTTCAGCGAAACCTGCGCGCGGACCGGAACCGAGCAAGCGAAGGTCGTTGGCAATCTTCATCAAGGCCACGGCGAGGGTTTTCAGCGCGCCGGACAGGGTCACCAGCGGCTCATGGCCGGCCAGCGCGGCAAACTTGTTCGGCGCGGTGACGAACGGCAAACCGGACAGTGCTGCGAGTTCAGCGGCAATCGCCTCGCCGAAACCGTGCGGCGAATTCAACCCGGTACCGACCGCGGTGCCGCCCTGCGCCAGCTCGCAGACCGCCGGCAACGCCGCGCGAATCGCGCGCTCGGCGTAATCCAGTTGCGCGATGAAGCCGGACAGCTCCTGGCCGAAGGTGATCGGCGTCGCGTCCATCATGTGCGTGCGCCCGGTCTTCACCAGTTTCATGTGCCGCGCCGCCAGTTCAGCGAGGCCGCCGGACAGCTCGGCAATCGCCGGCAGCAGTTGTTCCTGCACCGCTTTGGCGGTGGCAATGCTCATGGCAGTGGGGAAGCAGTCGTTGGAACTTTGCGAGCGGTTGACGTGATCGTTGGGGTGCACCGGCGACTTGCCGCCGCGCGGGTTGCCGGCCAGCTCGTTGGCGCGACCGGCGATCACTTCGTTGACGTTCATGTTGCTCTGGGTGCCGCTGCCGGTCTGCCAGACCACCAGCGGGAACTGCTCGTCATGCTCGCCGGCGAGGACTTCATCGGCGGCCTGTTCGATCAGGCGAGCGATGTCGGCGGGCAGGTGGCCATTGCGGTCGTTGACCCGCGCGGCGGCTTTCTTGATCAGCGCCAGGGCGTGCAGCACCGGTAGCGGCATGCGTTCCTGACCAATGGCGAAGTTGATCAGCGAGCGTTGCGTCTGAGCACCCCAGTAAGCGTCGTCCGGGACTTCGATCTGGCCCAGGCTGTCGGTTTCGATACGGCTCATCGTGCACACTCCTGTTGGTCTGTTGGCGCAATTTAGGCCGGCGTCGGCCCGGGTGGTTCCATCGACTCGATTGTTGACCGCAAAACCCCGCCAATCAAGCGCGGCAAGGCCCGGGGGTTGAGCCGCAGCGATTGTTAGGCGCAGAATGGTCGCCCTTGGGGTTCGACCTCGCTTTGCTTAAAGGAAACTCGATGACTCGTCTTCGCGCCATCTGTACCGCGGTTGCACTGGTTTGCGCCAGCGGCCAGGTGCTTGCCGATACCGCCAGCCACAACGCCAGTGCCGAAGCTTTCCTGACGCTGGCTCACGCTGACAAGCTGGGCACCCCGGTGTACATGCAAGTGCAGCAAATGTTCGCCCAGCGCTTTGAACAGACCAAAGCCCCTGAGTCGAAGAAAGCCGTGCTCGAAACCTACCAGGCCAAGGCCAACGCCGCACTGGATCAGGCCATCGGCTGGAACAAGCTGAAACCGGACATGGTCAAGCTCTACACCAGCAACTTCAGCGAATCCGAGCTGAAAGATCTGGTGGCTTTCTACCAGTCGCCACTGGGCAAGAAAGTCCTCGAAAAAATGCCGCAGCTGACCCAGCAGTCGGCGCAGATGACCCAGGGCAAACTGGAAAGCGCAGTGCCGGTGGTCAACAAGCTGCTCGACGACATGACCAAAGAGCTGGACCCGAAAGGCGCTGCTGCGCCGGCCAAGAAGAAGTAAGCGGAGTTCGTGATGACCATGCAACAACGCATCGAATCGACGCTGGCCCTGTTACAGCCTGAGCACCTGCAAGTGCTGGACGAAAGCCACATGCACAGCCGTGGGTTACAGACCCACTACAAGGCGGTGGTGGTCAGTGCGCAGTTCGAAGGCCTGAACCGGGTCAAGCGGCACCAGAAAGTCTACGGCACGCTCGGCGAGCTGATGGGCGAATTCCATGCGTTGGCGCTGCACACCTACACCCCGCAGGAATGGGCAGAGATCGACGGCGCCCCGGCGTCGCCGACCTGTGCCGGCGGTAGCAAGCACTGATTTTTTTGGATGTGGCGGGATTTTTGTGGCGAGGGGATTTATCCCCGTTCGGCTGCGCAGCAGTCGTAAACCCTGTAACCACGGTCCTGGCAGAAGGAACGGGGCTGAATGGGTTTAGGGTTGCTTCGCCACCCAACGGGGATAAATCCCCTCGCCACAGGTTTTGTGTTGTCACAGAAGACTGAGTAAATCCAAAACACATCATGTTTTTGCTAGAATCCGCAACGCGCCGCTTAGCCGGCGCGTTTTTTTTGAATCCGGTTCACCCTTTGCGAGGGTAGCCACCTGGAGAAATACCCATGACACAACCGATTGTCGTGGCGGCACTGTACAAGTTCGTCACCCTCGAAGATTACGTTGACCTGCGCGAGCCACTGCTGCAAGCGATGGTCGACAACGGCATCAAAGGCACTCTGCTGATCGCCGAAGAAGGCATCAACGGCACGGTTTCCGGCAGCCGCGAAGGCATCGACGGCCTGCTCGCCTGGCTCAAGAACGATCCACGCATGGTCGACATCGATCACAAGGAATCGTACTGCGATGAGCAGCCGTTCTATCGCACCAAGGTCAAGCTGAAGAAAGAGATCGTCACCCTCGGCGTCGAAGGCGTTGACCCGAACAAGAAGGTCGGCACTTACGTTGAGCCGCAGGACTGGAACGCGCTGATCAGCGACCCGGAAGTGCTGCTGATCGACACGCGCAACGATTACGAAGTGTCGATCGGCACCTTCGAAGGTGCCATCGATCCGAAAACCACCAGTTTTCGCGAGTTTCCCGACTACATCAAAGAACACTTCGACCCGGCCGTGCACAAGAAGGTCGCGATGTTCTGCACTGGCGGCATTCGCTGCGAGAAAGCCTCGAGCTATATGCTCGGCGAAGGTTTCGAAGAGGTCTACCACCTCAAGGGCGGCATCCTGAAGTACCTCGAAGAGGTGCCGCAGGAAGAAACCAAGTGGCGCGGCGATTGCTTCGTCTTCGACAACCGCGTGACCGTGCGCCACGACCTGACGGAAGGCGACTACGATCAATGTCATGCCTGCCGCACGCCGGTCAGTGTTGAAGATCGCGCCTCCGAGCACTACGTCGCCGGCATCAGTTGCCCGCATTGCTGGGACAAGCTCAGCGAGAAGACCCGGCGCAGCGCCATCGATCGGCAAAAGCAGATCGAACTGGCCAAGGCGCGCAACCAGCCGCACCCGATCGGCTACAACTATAAGCAAGCATCCACCGAGGCTTAACCATGTCTGCGCGCCTGCTCTACGTGATGGATCCGATGTGTTCATGGTGCTGGGGGTTTGCTCCGGTGGCCAAGGCACTGGTCGAGCAGGCGCAGGCAGCCGGGGTGGAGCTGCATCTGGTGGTCGGCGGCTTGCGTACCGGCAGCGGTTCGGCGCTGGAGCCGACCACGCGGCGCTACATTCTTGAGCACTGGCAGGCGGTCACCGAAGCCACCGGCCAGCCGTTCAAGCTCCACGGTGCGTTGCCCGACGGCTTTGTCTATGACACTGAGCCTGCCTGTCGCGCCATCGTCACCGCGCGCAGTCTGGCGCCGGATTGCGCGTGGACACTGGTCGGGCTGATCCAGCAGGCGTTTTACGCCGAAGGACGCGATGTCACCCGGGCCAGCGTGCTGGTCGAACTGGCGGAGCAGGCCGGTGTGCCGCGTATCGAATTCGCAGCGTTGTTCGATCATGCCGATCAGCACAAGGCGACCCAGGCCGACTTCACTTGGGTTCAGGATCTGGGCATCGCCGGTTTCCCGACCCTGCTGGCCGAGCGCAACGGGCAACTGGCGCTGCTGACCAACGGCTATCAACCGCTCAGCGAGCTGTCGCCGTTGCTCGGCCGCTGGCTGGAGCGCGCGGCCTGTGTCTGACCGCGCCGATGACACGCCAGCCGTAGAGCATGTCGACCGGCTGAGCTGGGCTGAAGTCCGGCGTCTGGCACTGCATCACAAGAAATCCCTGTGGATCGCCAACGGCGTGGCCGTGCTGGCGACGCTGTGCAGCGTGCCGATTCCTTTGCTGCTGCCATTGCTGGTCGACGAGGTCCTGCTCGGCCACGGCGATGCCGCGCTGAAAGTCATGAATCATTTTTTGCCGGGCATGTGGCAGCAGGCGGCAGGTTATATCGGCCTGATGCTAGTGGTGACCCTGACCCTGCGTTGCAGCGCCCTGTGTTTTGGCGTGTTGCAGTCGCGGCTGTTCGCGCGGCTGGCCAAGGACATCGTCTACCGCATTCGCGTGCGCCTGATCGAGCGGCTCAAGCGCATTTCCCTCGGCGAGTACGAAAGCCTCGGCAGCGGCACGGTGACCACGCACCTGGTCACCGATCTGGATACCCTCGACAAATTCGTCGGCGAAACCCTCAGCCGCTTCCTCGTCGCCATGCTGACGCTGGTCGGCACCGCCAGCATCCTCGTGTGGATGCACTGGAAGCTGGCGCTGCTGATTCTGCTGTTCAACCCGTTGGTGATCTACGCCACGGTGCAGTTGGGCAAACGCGTCAAGCACCTGAAGAAGCTCGAGAACGACAGCACCTCGCGCTTCACTCAGGCGCTGAGCGAAACCCTCGATGCGATTCAGGAAGTGCGCGCCGGCAACCGCCAGGGCTATTTCCTCGGGCGCCTCGGTTTGCGCGCGCAGGAGGTGCGCAACTACGCAGTCAACTCGCAGTGGAAAACCGACGCCTCGAACCGCGCCAGTGGTTTGCTGTTCCAGTTCGGCATCGACATCTTCCGCGCGGCGGCGATGCTCACCGTGCTGTTTTCCGACCTGTCGATCGGGCAGATGCTCGCGGTGTTCAGTTACCTGTGGTTCATGATCGGCCCGGTCGAACAGCTGCTCAATCTGCAATATGCCTACTACGCAGCGGGTGGCGCGCTGGCGCGGATCAATGAATTGCTGGCCCGCGCCGACGAGCCGCAGTATCCCGGCGGCGTCGATCCGTTCAAGGGCCGCGAAACCGTCGGCATCGAGGTGCAAGGCCTGAGCTTCGGTTATGGCGACGAACTGGTGCTGGATCAGATGAACCTGTCGATCCTGCCCGGTGAAAAAGTCGCGATCGTCGGCGCCAGCGGCGGCGGTAAAAGTACCTTGGTGCAATTGCTGTTGGGCCTGTACACGCCAGCAGCCGGGACCATTCGCTTCGGTGGATCGACCCAGCAGGAGATCGGTCTGGAGACAGTGCGCGAAAACGTCGCTGTGGTGTTGCAGCATCCCGCGCTGTTCAACGACAGCGTGCGCGCCAACCTGACCATGGGCCGCATGCGCAGCGACGAAGCCTGCTGGCAGGCGCTGGAAATCGCGCAAATGGCCGCGACCATTCGCGCGCTGCCCAACGGCCTCGACAGCATCGTCGGGCGCTCCGGCGTGCGTCTGTCCGGCGGCCAGCGCCAGCGTCTGGCGATTGCGCGGATGATTCTCGCCGAGCCGAAAGTAGTCATTCTCGACGAAGCCACTTCGGCCCTCGATGCCGCCACCGAGTACAACCTGCATCAAGCGATGGCGAAGTTTCTCAATGGCCGCACCACGCTGATCATTGCCCATCGCTTGTCGGCGGTGAAACAGGCGGACCGCGTGCTGGTGTTCGACGGTGGGCAAATCGCCGAGGACGGCGACCATCGCCAACTGATCGCCGACGGCGGTCTGTACGCCAAGCTCTACGGCAACCTGCAACAGCACTGATCGAAACCCTTGCCGGCCTGTCAGACGTTCTGCGCGCGGTGTACAGCCGCGCCTTGCCTTGAACGAGAACCCCACCTAGTCTCGTCATAGCGAATTCGCCCGGAAGGCGAGCGGGCAGTGCTCATGCAAGGAATCTCATGAAGCAAAAGCAGACTCTGGGAACACCACGGTTGTTGGGTATCGTCTGGCCCTTTATTGCTGTCGTGGTGTTCCAGGCATTACTGGGGGGCGTGAGCCTTTACGTGCTTTCGGCCGTGCGTGGCTACGTGGCCGGCGAAAGCCTGTGGTCGAAAGGCCAGAAGGACGCCATCTATTACCTGAACCTCTACGCCGACAGTCGTGACGAGGCGATCTACCGCAAATACCTGTCGGCAATCGCCGTGCCCCAGGGCGGACACGAGCTGCGCCTGGCGCTGGATCGTCAGCCGCCGGATCTGCAAGCTGCGCGCGAAGGCATTCTCAAGGGGGGCAATCACCCGGACGACGTCTCCAGCCTGATCTGGCTGTATCTCAATTTTCGCCATTTCAGTTATCTGGAAACCGCGATCGATCGCTGGACAATCGGCGATGCCTACCTCGACCGGCTGCACGAAGTCGCGCAGGAGATGCATCAGGGCATTGCGCAGAACCAGGCCAGCCCCGGCGATGTGCAGCGCTGGAAAGTACAGATCTTCGCCATCAACGATGCGGTAACTCCAGCCGCGAAAGCCTTCAGCGATGCCTTGGGCGAAGGCTCGCGGGTGATCATGCGCCTGCTGCTGTTCACCAACCTGGCCACCGCGCTGGGTCTGATCGTGCTGGCGCTGTGGCGCACGCACAAACTGCTCAAGCAACGCCATGAATTTGCCCAGGCACTGCAGCTGGAGAAGGATCGCGCGCACATTACGCTACAGTCGATTGGCGATGGCGTAATCACCACCGACGTCAACGGCGCGATCGATTACATGAACCCGGCCGCCGAGGTGATGACCCACTGGAAGGCCGAGCAGGCGGCGGGCCTGCCGTTGTCGGCGCTGTTCAACCTGCTTGACGAGAACGCCCAGACCGAAGGGCTGACCTTGATCGAGCACATTCTCAGCGGCCAGCTCAGCGGCGGCAGCGAACATTCCAAGCTGATTCAGCGTCTGGATGGCAGCACGTTGTCGGTGACCCTGGTCGGTGCGCCGATCCGCAACGCCGGCAATGTCAGCGGCACGGTGCTGGTGTTGCACGACATGACCCAGGAGCGGCAATACATCGCCAATCTGTCCTGGCAAGCGACCCACGATGCGCTGACCGGGCTGGCCAACCGTCGCGAATTCGAATATCGCCTCGAGCAGGCCTTGCACAACCTGACGCGCCAGCCCGGGCGGCATGCGCTGATGTTCCTCGATCTGGATCAGTTCAAACTGGTCAACGACACCTGTGGCCATGCGGCAGGCGATGAGCTGTTGCGGCATATCTGCACGCTGTTGCAATCGGGCCTGCGTGAGGGCGACACGCTGGCGCGGCTGGGTGGCGACGAGTTCGGCATTCTGCTTCAGAACTGCCCGCCAGAGGTGGCGGAGAAGATTGCCGAGAGCCTGCGCCAGACGGTGCAGAACCTGCATTTTGTCTGGAAAGGGCGGCCATTCCTGACCACCGTCAGTATCGGCCTGGTGCATGTCGCACAGAATCCGACCACCCTCGAAGCCTCGTTGCGCGCGGCGGACATGGCTTGCTACATGGCCAAGGAAAAGGGCCGCAACCGCGTGCAGGTCTATCACGCCGACGATTCAGAACTGTCCATGCGTTTCGGTGAAATGGCCTGGGTGCAGCGCCTGCACATGGCGCTGGAGGAAAACCGTTTTTGCCTGTATGCCCAACAGATCGCGCCGCTCAAGCCGCAAGCTGGCCAGGCCGGGCACATCGAGATCCTCCTGCGTTTACATGATGAATCGGGGCGGATGATTCTGCCTGACAGCTTTATCCCGGCGGCGGAGCGATATGGTTTGATGACCCAGTTGGATCGCTGGGTAGTTGAAAATGTTTTCAAGGTTATTGCTCAGTGCATTGAACAGCAACATGAACTTCCTTTAGCGATGTGTGCGATTAATCTGTCAGGCATTACTATCGGAGATGACGCCTTTTTGCACTTCCTGCGGGAACAGTTTGTTAACTACGCTATACCGCCTGAAATGATTTGTTTTGAAATTACTGAAACCAGTGCAATCGCAAATCTTGGCAGTGCAATTCGTTTTATCAACGAACTCAAAGGCTTAGGTTGTCACTTTTCCCTGGATGACTTTTGTGCCGGAATGTCTTCATTCGCTTACTTGAAACATTTGCCTGTAGACTTCCTGAAGATCGACGGGAGTTTCGTAAAGGACATGCTGGACGACCCGATTAATCGGGCAATGGTCGAAGTGATCAATCACATCGGCCATGTTATGGGTAAGCAGACAATTGCCGAGTTTGTTGAAACTAACCAGATCGAACAGGCGTTGCTTGAAATAGGTGTGGATTACGCTCAGGGATATGTTATCGAGCGTCCGCAGTTGTTTACCTGTGACAGTTTGCAAAGTCGCCCTGCCAGACCGCAGCCGTTGTTGTTCAAAGCGCCTGGCACGTTCCGTTGAAGTCTCTCGCCGATCCTTGCCATCACAACTCAAAAGGAGCCGAACAGTGATCGACACATTCAACCGAACCGGACCCCTCATGGAAGCTGCAAGTTATCCTGCCTGGGCGCAACAGCTCATCAAGGATTGCAGCGAGAGCAAGCGCCGGGTTGTCGAGCATGAACTTTATCAGCGCATGCGCGACAACAAACTCAGCGCGAAAACCATGCGCCAGTACCTGATCGGGGGCTGGCCGGTGGTCGAGCAGTTTGCCTTGTACATGGCGCAGAACCTTACCAAGACCCGCTTCGCCCGCCATCCCGGCGAGGACATGGCGCGGCGCTGGCTGATGCGCAATATCCGCGTCGAACTCAACCATGCCGACTACTGGATGCACTGGAGCCGCGCCCATGGCGTCAGCCTCGAAGATCTTCAGGCCCAGCAAGTGCCGCCGGAGCTGCACGCCCTGAGTCACTGGTGCTGGCACACCAGCTCGGCAGATCCGCTGATCGTGGCAATTGCCGCGACCAACTATGCGATCGAGGGCGCGACCGGGGAATGGTCAGCGGTGGTCTGCTCGACCGGGGTCTACGCGGCAGCGTTTCCGGAAGAAGATCGCAAGCGCGCGATGAAGTGGTTGAAGATGCACGCCCAGTACGATGATGCCCACCCGTGGGAAGCGCTGGAAATCATCTGCACCCTGGCCGGCATGAACCCGAGCAAGGCTTTGCAGGCAGAGCTGCGTCAGGCGATCTGCAAGAGCTACGACTACATGTACCTGTTCCTGGAACGGTGCATGCAGCTTGAAACTTCGGAGCGGTTGCTGGTCAACCGCGAGCGCCGGACCGTAACCGAAAGCTGATCGAACTGTGGGAGCGAGCCTGCTCGCGAAAGCGGTGGGTCATTCAACGACTCGTTGTCTGACACTCCCTCTTCGCGAGCAGGCTCGCTCCCACAATGATTTTTAGCCGGCCATCGCCAGCCGGTTCCGCCCTTCGCGCTTTGCGACATAGAGCGCACTGTCGGCCCGGCGCAGCAAGCTGTCCGCCGACTCGCCCGGCAGTAACGTCGAGCATCCCAGACTCACGGTGATCTCGATCAACTGGCCATCGGCAAAGTATTCCTCCGACTGCGTCGCCTGGCGCAAACGCTCGCCGACCATCGCTGCCGCCTCGCGACCGGTGTTGGACAGCAGAATCAAAAACTCTTCGCCGCCATAACGGAACACCATGTCGACATTGCGTAGTTGCGCCTTGATCGAAGCGGCAATCGCTCTGAGCACTTCATCACCCGCGCTGTGACCATGATCGTCATTGACCCGCTTGAAGTGGTCGATGTCGAGCATCAGTACTGATAGCGGCTGCACATGGCGGCGCGACATGTCGATCTCGCGCTGCAAGGTCTGCTCCATGGCAACGCGGTTGCCAGCGCCGGTCAATGGATCGCGCAAAGCACTTTGGGTTGCAGCGCGATAGAGCAGGGCGTTGCGCATCGGATACAACAAGCAGGACAGCAGCGACTCGAGTTCGCCCTGTTCCTTGTCGTTGAAACGCTGATTGCGCCGGAAGATCAGTTCGCCCATGTGCTCACCTTCGTGGCTCAGGGTGTAGCTGACCGAATGATGACCGCGCGCGCCGAACTCCAGGCGCAGGTCGCTGGCCTTATGCACATAGCTGAGAGCGTCCAGCGGCACCAGGCGTTGGATTTCACGAAAGAACAGGCCAAGGATGCGCTGTGGCTCCAGGCTGGTTTGCAGTTGCAGGCTCATTTGCTGACGCAGTTGCGCCAGGCTGGTCGGGCGCTCGATCAGCGCCGGTAGTTGACCGAAGCCCAGGCGCTGCAATTTGGCACTGTCGAAGTCAATTGCATGGGTCTGGGAAGGAGATTTCATATGGCGTGAGCCCCTAAGCAGTAAGTCTGTCTTACAGGCTGGGTGAGAGCGGCTATGGGCTGCGCGTCGTACTGATCCATCAGTCCCGTAGGACGTTTGGCGTAAGTTTAGTCTGCCGCAAGACGATCAGTCAGCTATCGAAATCGGCGTTGCCCCATGGCCATCACACGGCATGTTTTGAGGGAATTTAGAGCGAAACCCGTGCCATTCGGTTCGATTTTATTTAAAGCTTTTCGAATCAATGACTTGCTGACGGATGACGGGCCGCCGCGCTGGGTTTTTGGCGGCTTTGTGACGGTTTCAAGCGGCAATGGCTTGCCGCGACAGCATTCTGCCGCGGCAACAAATGCGACGTATGGCGTTATTGGGCGTTGAAAGCCTGGCCATTGACGCCCGCGCTGTCGGGGCCCATCAGGTACAGATACACCGGCATGATCTCTTCCGGTGTCGGGTTGTTCAGCGGGTTTTCCCCCGGATACGCCTGCGCGCGCATGCTCGTGCGGGTGCCGCCCGGGTTGATGCTGTTGGAGCGTAACGGCGCAACGCCTTCCACTTCATCGGCCAGGGTTTGCATCAGGCCCTCGGTGGCAAATTTCGACACACCGTAAGCGCCCCAGTACGCGCGACCCTTGCGCCCGACGCTGCTCGAGGTGAACACCACCGAAGCATCCTGGGATAGCTTGAGCAACGGCAGCAGGGTGCTGGTCAGCATGAACATCGCGTTAACGTTGACCTGCATGACGCGCATGAAGTTTTCGCCGGACAGTTGTTCGATCGGCGTGCGCGGTCCGATGATCGAAGCGTTGTGCAGCAGGCCATCGAGGTGGCCGAACTCGGTTTCGATCATCGCTGCCAGCTCATCGTACTGATGGGGCAGGGCGGTCTCGAGGTTGAACGGGATCACCGCCGGTTGCGGGTGGCCCGCTGCTTCGATTGCGTCATAGACCTCGGTCAGATTGGCTTCGGTCTTGCCCAGCAGCAGCACGGTGGCGCCGTGGGCTGCATAGGTTTTCGCCGCAGCCGCGCCGATGCCACGGCCGGCACCGGTGACCAGAATGACCCGGTCCTTGAGCAATTCAGGGCGAGCGGTGTAATCAAACATAAAAACCTCATAGTCCATTTCATGAAGACCTGCTTCACCCCTGTGGCGAGGGGATTTATCCCCGTTCGGCGGCGAAGCCGTCGCAAAACCTGTGTGTCACATTGCCTGGATCAAAGCGGGGGCCGCTTCGCAGCCCAGCGGGGATAAATCCCCTCGCCACACAGGGAGCTTGGCGCAGTCAGGTCAGCAGCTGCACAGCGCGCTATCAAGCACCTTGCGCAACTCCAGCGGGTGATCCACCACCACGTCTGCGCCCCAATGCCGTGGGTTGTCATCCGGGTGGATGTAGCCGTAAGTGACCGCAGCGGTCTTGGTGCCGGCATCGCGGCCGGATTCAATATCGCGCAGATCATCGCCGATAAACAGTACGGTCGACGGATCCAGATCAAGCATCTTGCAGGCGAGGGTCAACGGCTCCGGATCCGGCTTGCTGTTCTTCACATGATCCGGGCAGATCAGCAGCGCCGAACGCTCGGCCAGCCCCAGACGTTGCATGATCGGCTCGGCGAAGCGCAGCGGTTTGTTGGTGACCACGCCCCAGATCAGGTTGGCCTTTTCGATGTCGGCGAGCAGTTCGGCCATGCCGTCGAACAGTTTGCTGTGCACGGCGCAGCCGACCAGATAGCGCTCCAGGAACTCCAGACGAAGTTCTTCGAAGCCCGGCGATTCCGGATCCATCGAGAACGTCACTGCGACCATGGCCTTGGCCCCACCGGAAATCTCGTCGCGGATGTGCTTGTCGTTGATCGGTGGCAGACCGCGATCGGCGCGCATCGCCTGGCAGATGGCGATGAAGTCCGGCGCGGTGTCGAGCAGGGTGCCGTCCATGTCGAAAAGTACCGCTCTGATGGCCATCGGCTTATTCCTCGCGCAGGGTCTGGATCATGTAGTTGACGTCAACGTCGTTGGCCAGCTTGTAGTGCTTGGTCAGCGGGTTGTAGGTCAGGCCGATGATGTCCTTGACGGTCAGGCCGGCCATGCGGCTCCACGCGCCGAGCTCGGACGGGCGGATGAATTTCTTGAAGTCGTGGGTGCCGCGCGGCAGCAGCTTCATGACGTATTCGGCGCCGATGATCGCGAACAGATAGGCCTTCGGGTTGCGGTTGATGGTCGAGAAGAACACCTGGCCGCCCGGCTTGACCATGCGGAAGCAGGCGCGGATTACCGAGGACGGATCCGGCACGTGCTCGAGCATTTCCAGGCAGGTGACCACGTCGAACTGCTCGGGCATCTCTTCGGCGAGGGCTTCGGCGGTGATCTGGCGGTACTCGACGCTGACTCCGGACTCGAGTTGATGCAGTTGCGCGACCGCCAGCGGCGCTTCGCCCATGTCGATACCCATCACCGTGGCGCCGCGCTGGGCCATGGCTTCGCTGAGGATGCCGCCGCCGCAACCGACGTCGAGGACTTTCTTGCCGGCCAGATTGACCCGCTCGTCGATCCAGTTGACCCGCAACGGGTTGATGTCGTGCAGCGGCTTGAATTCACTCTCGCGGTCCCACCAGCGATGGGCCAGGGCCTCGAATTTGGCGATTTCGGCGTGGTCGACGTTGCTCATGTTCAATTCCTCGAAAAACCTGAAAAGGGCTGTAGCCGCGGATATTGCGCCGCGGTGTTTACGATTCGGTGTGGCCGCTGATGCGCTGGCCCCAGTGGCGGGCGGTTGCGCCCAGCTGTTGTTCGTCCATACGGGTCAGGCGCCGGTCGTCGAGCAGTTGCTTGCCGGCGACCCACAGGTGTTTCACGCAATCGCGCCCGGTGGCGTAGATCAGCTGCGACACCGGGTCATACACCGGTTGTTGCGCCAGACCAGACAGGTCGAAAGCGACGATGTCGGCGGCCTTGCCGAGCTCCAGCGAGCCGACCTGCGCCTCGATCCCCAGCGCACGGGCGCCGTTGAGGGTGGCCATGCGCAAGGCGCGGTGGGCGTCCAGCGCGGTGGCGGAACCGGCGACGGCTTTGGCCAGCAGGGCAGCGGTGCGGGTTTCGCCGAGCAGGTCGAGATCATTGTTGCTCGCCGCACCATCGGTACCGACGGCGACGTTCACTCCAGCCTGCCACAAACGTTCGACCGGGCAGAAGCCGCTGGCCAGTTTCAGATTGGATTCCGGGCAGTGGATCACGCTGCTGTTGCTTTCTACCAGCAGGGCGAGGTCGTCATCGCTGATCTGGGTCATGTGCACGGCCTGGAAGCGCGGCCCGAGCAGGCCCAGGCGGCCGAGGCGCGCCAGTGGCCGTTCGCCGGTTTGCTCGACGGCCTGTTGCACCTCGAAAGCGGTCTCGTGCACATGCATGTGGATCGCGGCGTCCAGCTCCTCGGCGATCACCCTGATTTTCTCCAGGTTCTCATCACCGACGGTGTAGGGTGCATGAGGGCCGAAAGTAATCTTGATGCGTTCGTGATGCTTGAGGTCGCCGAACAATTCGACGCCCTGACGAATGGCTTCGTCGGCACTGCTGGCGCCGGGGATCGGGAAATCGAGGATCGGAATGGCGATCTGCGCACGGATGCCGCTGTTGTGCACGCGCTCGCTGGCGACTTTCGGGAAGAAATACATGTCCGAGAAACAGCTGATGCCGCCCTTGATCTGCTCGGCGATGGCCAGATCGGTGCCGTCGCGGACGAAGTCCTCATCGACCCATTTGCCTTCGGCCGGCCAGATGTGGTTTTCCAGCCAGGTCATCAGCGGCAGATCGTCAGCCAGGCCACGGAACAGCGTCATCGCCGCGTGGCCGTGGGCGTTGATCAGTCCCGGCGCCAACAGAACGTCCGGCAGTTCACGGATTTCTGTCGCGTTACACTTCAACGCTTCGGCGCGCGGGCCGATAAACACGATGCAACCGTCGCGGATGCCCAGGCCGTGCTCCTTGAGCACCACCCCTGCGGGTTCGACGGGGACCAGCCAGGTCGGCAGCAATAACAGGTCGAGCGCAATGGCAGGTTTCGGCATCGAGGGTCGGTTCCAGTGCTTTTGTAAAGGATGGCGAAGTATACCCGAGCGTCTTCGCGGGGGGATCGCTATAATCGGCGGCTTTTGTTCATGAGTGCGGGGTGTGGGATGCGCGATCGACTGTTGGCTGCGGAGAAAGTGAAGGCCATCGATTGGCGTGATGGCGCGCTGCACCTGCTGGATCAGCGTATTTTGCCGTTCGAGGAAACCTGGATCGCCTACACCAGCGCCGCCGGCGTGGCCGAGGCGATTCGCTCGATGGTTGTGCGTGGCGCGCCGGCCATCGGTATCAGCGCGGCCTATGGCATCGTCCTCGCAGCGCGGGCGCGGATTGCCGAAGGCGGCGACTGGTACGCGGCGCTGGAAGAGGATTTTGCCCTGCTGGCGGATTCGCGTCCTACTGCGGTCAATCTGTTCTGGGCGCTGGGGCGCATGCACGATCGCCTGGATCGTTTGAAAAGCAACGCCGATCCGCTGGCGGCGTTGGAAGCCGAAGCCGTCGCCATTCACGAAAGCGACCGCGAGGCCAACCTGACCATGGCGCAGCTTGGCGTCGACCTGATTCGCAAGCATCAGGGCAACGCTCAAGCCATCCTGACCCACTGCAACACCGGCGCGCTGGCCACTGGTGGGTTCGGTACTGCGCTGGGGGTGATCCGCGCGGCTTATATAGAGGGCATGGTCGAACGCGTTTACGCCGACGAAACCCGGCCATGGCTGCAGGGCTCGCGCCTGACCGCGTGGGAGCTGGCCAACGAAGGCATCCCGGTGACCCTTAACGCTGACTCCGCCGCCGCGCACATCATGAAAACCAAAGGCGTGACCTGGGTGATCGTCGGCGCTGACCGCATCACCGCCAATGGCGACGTGGCGAACAAGATCGGCACCTATCAACTGGCAGTCAACGCCATGCACCACGGCGTGCGCTTCATGGTGGTGGCGCCGAGTTCGACCATCGACATGAACCTCGCCAGCGGCGATGACATCCCGATCGAAGAGCGTGATGGCGCCGAACTGCTCGAAGTTGGCGGCAAACGCGTCGGTGCCGATGTTGAAGCGTTCAACCCGGTGTTTGATGTCACTCCAGCGGATCTGATCGACGCGATCGTCACCGAGAAAGGCATCGTCGAACGCCCTGACACCGCGAAAATGGCCCAGCTGATGTGCCGCAAGCGCCTGCATTGACAGGCTTTGGTCTTGCAGCGAGCCCTTCGCGAGCAGGCTCGCTCCCACAGGTTTTGTGATCGCCACAGACCCGTGTGGGAGCGAGCCTGCTCGCGAAGAGGTCGGTAATGTCAATAAACATCGCTAATTCAGCCCCCGATTTCACATTCAAAGAAGCTCTGAGCCTCTCTCGTCCCCCTCAAGCCTGTCATCGGTCAACTAACTATGCTCCATGCGCATCTGGGGGATAGGTGCGTGGCGGCCTTTGTGATAACATCCGGCGTTTTCCGAGGCGGCTCCACGGAGCTGTCTTTACTGCGCAAATCCGCGATCCAAATGTTGATTTGTCGTAAGTCGGCGCATGGCACTCGGCCGGCCCCGACGAGCTTCGTTGCTCCCACATGGATATGACGAAGTTTCACCAGAAAAAGGAATCAGGCTTCTCATGGGCGAACTGGCCAAAGAAATCCTCCCGGTCAATATCGAAGACGAGCTGAAACAGTCCTACCTCGACTACGCAATGAGCGTGATCGTCGGCCGTGCACTGCCGGATGCGCGCGATGGCCTCAAGCCCGTGCACCGTCGCGTACTGTTCGCGATGAGCGAGCTGGGCAACGACTACAACAAGCCGTACAAGAAATCTGCCCGTGTCGTCGGCGACGTGATCGGTAAGTATCACCCGCACGGTGACACTGCCGTGTACGACACCATCGTTCGTATGGCCCAGCCTTTCTCCCTGCGCTACCTGCTGGTCGACGGCCAGGGCAACTTCGGTTCGGTCGACGGCGACAACGCTGCGGCCATGCGATACACCGAAGTGCGCATGACCAAGCTGGCGCACGAGCTGCTGGCTGACCTGCACAAGGAAACTGTGGACTGGGTGCCGAACTACGACGGCACCGAACTGATCCCGGCGGTCATGCCGACCCGCGTACCAAACCTCTTGGTCAACGGTTCCAGCGGTATTGCCGTGGGCATGGCGACCAACATTCCGCCGCACAACCTCGGTGAAGTCATCGACGGTTGCCTGGCCCTCATCGACAACCCTGAGCTGACCGTCGATGAGCTGATGCAATACATTCCCGGTCCGGACTTCCCGACGGCTGCGATCATCAACGGTCGCGCCGGCATCATCGAAGCCTACCGCACCGGTCGCGGGCGCATTTACATGCGTGCCCGCTCGATCATCGAAGACATCGACAAGGTCGGTGGCCGTCAGCAGATCGTCATCACCGAACTGCCTTACCAGCTGAACAAGGCGCGTCTGATCGAGAAGATCGCCGAGCTGGTCAAAGAGAAGAAGCTCGAAGGCATCACCGAGCTGCGCGATGAGTCCGACAAGGACGGCATGCGCGTCGTGATCGAGCTGCGTCGCGGCGAAGTGCCTGAGGTGATCCTCAACAACCTCTACGCCCAGACCCAGCTGCAATCGGTGTTCGGTATCAACATCGTCGCGCTGATCGACGGCCGCCCGCGCATCCTCAACCTCAAGGATCTGCTGGAAGCCTTCGTCCGTCACCGTCGCGAAGTGGTTACCCGTCGTACCGTGTTCGAACTGCGCAAGGCGCGCGAGCGTGGGCATATTCTCGAAGGTCAGGCCGTTGCCCTGTCGAACATCGACCCGGTGATCGCCCTGATCAAGGCTTCGCCAACGCCGTCGGAAGCCAAGGAAGCGCTGATCAGCACGCCTTGGGAATCCTCTGCCGTGGTGGCGATGGTTGAACGTGCCGGTGCTGATTCGTGCCGTCCGGAAAACCTCGATCCGCAATACGGCCTGCGCGAAGGCAAGTACTTCCTCTCGCCAGAACAGGCCCAAGCCATTCTCGAGCTGCGCCTGCACCGTCTGACCGGTCTGGAGCACGAGAAGCTGCTGGCCGAGTATCAAGAGATCCTCAACCAGATCGGCGAGCTGATCCGCATCCTCAACAGCGCTGTGCGCCTGATGGAAGTGATCCGCGAAGAGCTGGAAGTGATCCGCGCCGAATACGGCGATGTGCGCCGCACCGAAATTCTCGATGCCCGTCTCGATCTGACCCTGGGCGACATGATCCCGGAAGAAGAGCGCGTCGTGACCATTTCCCACGGTGGCTACGCCAAGACCCAACCGCTGGCTGCGTACCAGGCTCAGCGTCGTGGCGGCAAAGGCAAATCGGCCACCGGCGTCAAGGACGAGGACTACATCGCTCACCTGCTGGTTGCCAACAGCCACACCACGCTGCTGCTGTTCTCCAGCAAGGGCAAGGTGTACTGGCTCAAGACCTACGAGATTCCGGAAGCCTCCCGCGCGGCCCGTGGTCGTCCGCTGGTCAACCTGCTGCCGCTGGATGACGGTGAATACATCACCACCATGCTGCCGGTCGAGGAGTACACCGAAGGTCACTACATCTTCATGGCCACCGCCAACGGCACCGTGAAGAAGACCCCGCTGGAATCCTTCAGCCGTCAGCGCAGCGTCGGTCTGATCGCGCTGGAGCTGGACGAAGGCGACGTGCTGATCTCTGCGGCCATCACTGATGGTGAGCGCGAAGTAATGTTGTTCTCCGACGGCGGCAAGGTCACCCGCTTCAAAGAGTCCGACGTGCGTGCCATGGGCCGTACCGCTCGCGGCGTGCGCGGCATGCGTCTGCCGGAAGGGCAGAAGCTGATTTCCATGCTGATCCCGGAAGAAGGCAGCCAGATCCTCACCGCTTCCGAGCGTGGTTATGGCAAGCGCACCGCGATCACCGAGTTCCCTGAGTACAAGCGTGGCGGTCAGGGCGTGATTGCCATGGTCAGCAACGAGCGTAACGGCCGTCTGGTCGGCGCAGTGCAGGTGCTCGACGGCGAAGAAATCATGCTGATCTCCGATCAGGGCACCCTGGTGCGTACCCGTGTCGACGAAGTGTCGAGCCTGGGCCGTAATACTCAGGGCGTGACGCTGATCAAGCTGGCCAAGGATGAAACCCTGGTCGGGCTGGAGCGGGTTCAGGAGCCTTCGGAAATCGAAGGCGAAGAGCTCGAAGGTGAAGAGGGCGAGGAAATCGCAGGCAGCGTCGGCATCGACGAAGCGGGTGAAGACCAGCAACTCGACGCCGCAGCTGACGAAGAACCGCAGGAATAAGCGGACAAACGAGGGGGCGGATGAGAATTCGCCCCCTTGTTATTTGTCCGGTATGAATTTTCGACATCATGGAGATCTCCTGTGGGAGCGAGCCTGCTCGCGAAAGCAGGCGCTGCGGTACCTCTGAAGCACCGCGGTGATGCATTGGCGAGCAGGCTCGCTCCCACAGGACCATGTTGATCGGTAGTGTGATTTATTGCGTGATACCACCAAATCAGAGCGAGATTGGATGTGAGCAAGCGAGCCTATAACTTCTGCGCCGGTCCGGCGGCGCTGCCTGAAGCTGTCCTGCAGCGCGCCCAGGGTGAACTCCTTGATTGGCACGGCAAGGGTCTGTCGGTCATGGAAATGAGCCATCGCAGCGATGAGTTCGTGTCCATTGCCACCCAGGCCGAGCAGGATCTGCGTGACCTGCTGAATATCCCGTCGAACTACAAAGTGCTGTTTCTGCAGGGCGGCGCCAGCCAGCAGTTCGCACAGATCCCGTTGAACCTGTTGCCTGAAGGCGGCTCGGCCGACTACATCGACACAGGTATCTGGTCGCAGAAAGCCATCGAAGAAGCCTCGCGCTACGGCCACGTCAACGTTGCTGCCACTGCCAAGCCTTACGACTATTTCGCCATCCCAGGCCAGAACGAGTGGAACCTGTCGAAAGACGCCGCTTACGTTCACTACGCGCCGAACGAAACCATCGGCGGCCTGGAATTCCAGTGGATCCCGCAAACCGGTGACGTGCCGCTGGTGGCCGACATGTCTTCCGACATCCTCTCGCGCCCGGTCGATATCTCGCGTTTTGGCATGATCTACGCCGGCGCGCAAAAGAACATCGGCCCGAGCGGCATTGTCGTCAACATCATCCGCGAAGACCTGCTCGGCAAGGCGCGCTCGCTGTGCCCGACCATGCTCAACTACAAGGTCGCGGCCGATAACGGTTCGATGTACAACACCCCGCCGACGCTGGCCTGGTACTTGTCCGGTCTGGTGTTCCAATGGCTGAAAGAGCAGGGCGGCGTCGAAGCGATCGCCAGGCTCAACGACGTCAAGCAGCGCACCCTGTACGATTTCATCGACGCCAGCGGCCTCTACAGCAACCCGATCAACAAGTCGGATCGCTCGTGGATGAACGTGCCGTTCCGTCTGGCTGACGATCGTCTGGACAAGCCGTTCCTCGCCGGTGCCGATGAGCGCGGCCTGCTCAACCTCAAAGGCCACCGCTCCGTGGGCGGCATGCGCGCCTCCATCTACAACGCCGTCGACATCACTGCGGTCAACGCGCTGGTGGCGTACATGGCGGAATTCGAGAAGGAACACGGCTGATGTCCGAGCAAGAACTCAAGGCACTGCGCGTTCGCATCGACGCTCTGGACACCAAGGTCCTCGAGCTGATCAGTGAGCGTGCGCGTTGCGCCCAGGAAGTCGCCCGCGTGAAGATGGCCTCGCTGGCCGAAGGCGAAGTGCCGGTGTTCTATCGTCCCGAGCGCGAAGCTCAGGTGCTCAAGCGCGTGATGGAGCGCAATCAGGGGCCGCTGGGCAACGAAGAAATGGCGCGGCTGTTTCGCGAAATCATGTCGTCGTGCCTGGCGCTGGAGCAGCCGCTGAAAGTGGCCTATCTCGGCCCTGAAGGCACCTTCACCCAAGCGGCGGCGATGAAGCACTTCGGCCACGCGGTGATCAGCAAGCCGATGGCGGCGATCGACGAAGTGTTCCGTGAAGTCGCCGCCGGTGCGGTGAACTTCGGCGTGGTGCCGGTGGAAAACTCCACCGAAGGCGCGGTCAACCACACGCTGGACAGCTTCCTCGAACACGACATGGTGATCTGTGGCGAAGTCGAGCTGCGCATCCACCACCATCTGCTGGTCGGCGAAAACACCAAGACCGACAGCATCAGCCGCATCTATTCCCACGCGCAGTCGCTGGCCCAGTGCCGCAAGTGGCTGGACGCGCATTACCCGAATGTCGAGCGCGTCGCGGTGTCGAGCAATGCCGAAGCGGCCAAGCGGGTCAAGGGTGAGTGGAATTCGGCAGCGATCGCTGGCGATATGGCGGCGGGGCTGTACGGCCTGACGCGTCTTGCCGAGAAAATCGAAGATCGCCCGGACAACTCGACGCGCTTCCTGATGATCGGTAACCAGGAAGTGCCGCCAACCGGTGACGACAAGACCTCGATCATCGTGTCGATGAGCAACAAGCCCGGCGCGCTTCATGAGCTGCTGGTGCCGTTCCATGACAATGGCATCGACCTGACCCGCATCGAAACCCGTCCGTCGCGCAGCGGCAAATGGACTTACGTGTTCTTCATCGACTTCGTCGGCCACCACCGTGATCCGTTAATCAAAGGTGTGCTGGAAAAGATCAGTCAGGAAGCAGTAGCACTCAAAGTGCTGGGTTCCTACCCGAAAGCAGTTCTCTAAGGGGCGGTAGCAAATGAGTGGCAACTTCCTCGCTCTGGCACAGCCGGGCGTGCAACAACTTTCGCCGTACGTTCCGGGCAAGCCTGTGGACGAACTGGCGCGCGAGCTGGATCTGGATCCGGCAAAAATCGTCAAACTGGCGAGTAACGAAAACCCATTGGGCGCCAGCCCAAAGGCGCTGGCGGCAATTCGCGAAGAGCTGGCCGAGCTGACCCGCTACCCGGACGGCAATGGTTTCGCCCTGAAATCACTGCTGGCCGAGCAGTGTCGCGTCGAGCTGAATCAGGTCACCCTGGGCAATGGCTCCAACGACATTCTTGAGCTGGTAGCCCGTGCCTATCTGGCCCCAGGCCTGAATGCGGTGTTCAGCGAGCACGCTTTCGCCGTCTATCCGATCGCGACTCAAGCGGTCGGCGCACAAGCCAAAGTCGTTCCGGCCAAGGATTGGGGCCATGACCTGCCGGCGATGCTTGCGGCCATCGATGCCAACACCCGCGTGGTGTTTATCGCCAACCCGAACAACCCGACCGGCACCTGGTTCGGCGCCGAAGCGCTGGACGAATTCCTGCAGGACGTTCCCGAGCATGTGCTGGTAGTCCTCGACGAGGCTTACATCGAGTACGCCGAAGGCAGCGATTTGCCGGACGGTCTCGATTTCCTCGCCGCATACCCGAACCTGCTGGTGTCGCGCACCTTCTCCAAGGCCTATGGCCTGGCCGCGCTGCGCGTCGGTTATGGCTTGTCGACGCCTGTGGTGGCGGACGTGCTGAACCGCGTTCGTCAGCCATTCAACGTCAACAGCCTCGCATTGGCGGCGGCGTGTGCGGCGTTGAGGGACGAGGAATATCTGGCGCAAAGCCGCCAGCTCAACGAAACCGGCATGCAGCAGTTGCAGGCGGGTTTCCGTGAGTTGGGGCTGGGCTGGATCGAGTCCAAAGGCAACTTCATCTGCGTCGATCTCGGCCAGGTCGCGGCTCCGGTTTTCCAGGGCTTGCTGCGCGAAGGCGTGATCGTGCGTCCGGTGGCCAATTACGGCATGCCGAACCACCTGCGGGTGACCATCGGTCTGCCAGCGGAAAACAGCCGTTTCCTTGAGGCGCTGCGCAAGGTTCTGGCTCGTGGTTGATGTCACTGCGCTGCAACCTGCTGCACCTATGATCGGTCGCCTTGTGGTGGTCGGTCTGGGGTTGATCGGTGGTTCGTTTGCCAAAGGCTCGCGTGAAAGCGGCCTGTGCCGTGAAGTGGTCGGCGTCGATCTGGATCCGCAATCGCGCAAGCTCGCGGTCGAATTGGGTGTGGTCGATCGCTGCGAGGACGATCTGGCGGCAGCTTGCGTCGGTGCCGATGTGATTCAGCTGGCGGTGCCGATTCTGGCCATGGAAAAACTGCTCGCGCGTTTGTCGGTGATGGACTTGGGCTCGGCGATTCTGACGGATGTCGGCAGCGCCAAAGGCAACGTAGTGCGCGCCGCGACCGAAGCGTTCGGCGGCATGCCGGCGCGTTTCGTCCCGGGGCACCCGATTGCTGGTTCCGAGCAGAGCGGGGTGGAAGCTTCGAATGCCGAGCTGTTCCGCCGGCACAAGGTGATCCTGACGCCGCTTGAGCAAACCGATCCTGCCGCACTGGCGGTGGTCGATCGGCTCTGGCGCGAACTGGGCGCCGATGTCGAGCACATGCAGGTCGAACGGCACGACGAAGTGCTCGCCGCGACCAGCCATCTGCCGCACCTGCTGGCTTTCGGCCTGGTCGATTCATTGGCCAAGCGCAATGAAAATCTGGAGATCTTCCGTTACGCTGCCGGTGGTTTTCGCGATTTCACAAGAATCGCCGGAAGCGACCCGGTGATGTGGCACGACATCTTCCTCGCCAACCGCGAGGCTGTCCTGCGCACACTCGATACATTTCGCAGCGACCTCGACGCCTTGCGCGACGCGGTCGATGCAGGGGATGGGCACCAATTGTTGGGCGTTTTCACGCGCGCCCGGGTTGCCCGCGAGCATTTCAGTAAAATCCTGGCCCGCAGGGCCTATGTGGACGCTATGAATTCCAACGATCTGATCTTCCTGGCTCAACCTGGTGGCCGCCTGTCCGGTCGGATTCGCGTACCGGGTGACAAATCGATTTCCCACCGTTCGATCATGCTCGGCTCGCTGGCCGAAGGCGTCACCGAAGTCGAAGGCTTCCTTGAGGGCGAAGACGCCCTGGCGACCTTGCAGGCGTTTCGCGACATGGGTGTGGTCATCGAAGGCCCGCACCACGGCCGCGTGACTATCCATGGTGTCGGCCTGCACGGCCTGAAACCGGCGCCGGGCCCGATCTATCTGGGCAACTCCGGCACCTCGATGCGTCTGCTCTCCGGCCTGCTGGCGGCGCAGAACTTCGACAGCACCTTGACCGGCGACGCTTCGCTGTCCAAGCGCCCGATGAATCGTGTGGCCAATCCGCTGCGGGAAATGGGCGCCGTGATCGAAACTGCTGCTGAAGGTCGTCCACCAATGACCATTCGTGGCGGGCACAAGCTCAAGGGCCTGACTTACACCATGCCGATGGCCAGCGCGCAGGTGAAATCCTGCCTGCTGCTTGCCGGTCTGTATGCCGAAGGCAAGACCACTGTCACCGAGCCGGCACCGACGCGCGACCACACCGAGCGCATGCTGCGTGGCTTCGGCTACCCGGTCAGCGTCGACGGTGCCACGGCTTCGGTCGAATCCGGCGGCAAGCTCACTGCAACTCACATCGAAGTGCCGGGCGATATTTCCTCGTCGGCGTTCTTCCTGGTCGCGGCCTCGATTGCCGAAGGTTCCGAACTGGTGCTCGAGCACGTCGGTATCAACCCGACCCGTACTGGCGTGATCGATATCCTGCGGCTGATGGGCGCCGATATCACGCTGGAAAACCAGCGCGAAGTCGGTGGCGAGCCAGTGGCTGACTTGCGCGTGCGGGCAGCTAGACTCAAGGGTATCGAGATTCCGGAAGAACTGGTCCCACTGGCGATCGACGAATTCCCGGTCCTGTTCGTTGCTGCCGCGTGCGCCGAAGGGCGTACCGTGCTGACCGGCGCCGAAGAGCTGCGGGTCAAGGAGTCCGACCGGATTCAGGTCATGGCGGACGGCTTGCTGGCGCTGGGCGTCAAGTGCGAACCGACCCCGGACGGCATCATCATCGACGGCGGCCAGATCAGCGGCGGTGAAGTGCACGGTCACGGCGACCACCGTATCGCCATGGCCTTCAGCGTCGCTTCGTTGCGCGCTACCGCACCGATCCGCATCCATGATTGCGCCAACGTCGCGACCTCGTTCCCCAACTTCCTCGCGCTGTGCGGGCAAGTCGGCATTCGTGTGGCACAAGAGGCTCAGTCGTGAAAAACATTGCACCGGTCATCACCATCGATGGGCCAAGCGGCTCCGGCAAAGGCACGGTCGCCGGGATTCTGGCCAAGCGTCTGGGCTGGAACCTGCTGGATTCCGGTGCGCTTTATCGCTTGCTCGCGTTCGCTGCGCACAACCATGGCGTCGACCTGACCAATGAAGAGCTGCTGAAGACATTGGCCGCTCATCTGGATGTGCAGTTCATCGCCGCGACCGAAGGTCAGCTGCAGCGGATCATTCTGGAAGGCGACGAAGTCAGCGATGTCATCCGTACCGAAAGCGTCGGTTCCGGCGCCTCGCAAGTGGCTGCGCTGCCCGCCGTGCGCGAGGCGCTGCTGCAGCGCCAGCGTGCTTTCCAGGAAGCGCCGGGCCTGGTGGCCGACGGTCGCGACATGGGTACGGTGGTGTTTCCGGATGCACCGCTGAAGATTTTCCTCACCGCCAGTGCCGAGGAGCGGGCGCGCCGTCGATATTTGCAGTTGAAGGGCAAAGTCGAGGGTGTTAGTCTGTCGAGTCTGCTAGATGAGATCCGTGCACGCGATGAGCGTGACACCCAGCGCGCAGTAGCCCCGCTCAAGCCGGCGGCCGACGCGATTCAGCTGGATTCAACGGAGCTTTCCATCGATCAGGTGCTTGAACGCATCATGAGCGAGATCGCCATTCGCGATATCGCCGGGTGACCAAGAAGGTCGCAGGGGACCAGTCATAGTCCTGCGGTGCTTCTTTTAAATGAAACTAACCCACACCGTCTGGGGTGTGGAGATGGGCGTTTACTTCGCCCTCATCTACAGGAATTAAAATGAGCGAAAGCTTTGCGGAACTCTTTGAAGAAAGCCTGAAAACCCTGAACCTTCAGGCAGGCTCCATCATCACCGGTGTTATCGTTGATATCGATTACCAGGCTCGCTGGGTAACCGTTCACGCTGGTCTGAAGTCTGAAGCACTCATCCCGCTTGAGCAGTTCTACAACGATGCTGGCGAACTGAACATCAACGTTGGTGATGAAGTTCACGTTGCTCTGGATTCGGTTGAAGACGGCTTTGGCGAGACCAAGCTGTCCCGTGAAAAAGCCAAGCGCGCTGAATGCTGGATCGTTCTGGAAGCAGCCTTCGCAGCCGAGGAAGTGGTCAAGGGCGTTATCAACGGTAAGGTTAAAGGCGGCTTCACTGTCGACGTTAACGGCATCCGTGCGTTCCTGCCAGGTTCCCTGGTTGACGTCCGTCCAGTGCGCGACACCACGCACCTGGAAGGCAAAGAGCTGGAATTCAAGGTCATCAAGCTGGACCAGAAGCGCAACAACGTTGTCGTTTCCCGTCGCAGCGTCCTCGAAGCCGAGAACTCCGCCGAGCGTGAAGCTCTGCTGGAATCCCTGCAGGAAGGCCAGCAAGTCAAAGGTATCGTCAAAAACCTCACCGATTACGGCGCATTCGTCGATCTGGGTGGCGTGGACGGCCTGCTGCACATCACCGACATGGCCTGGAAGCGCATCAAGCATCCTTCCGAGATCGTCAACGTTGGTGACGAAATCGACGTCAAGGTTCTGAAATACGATCGCGAACGCAACCGTGTTTCCCTGGGCCTGAAGCAACTGGGCGAAGATCCATGGGTTGCTATCAAAGCCCGTTACCCAGAAGGCACTCGCGTTACCGCTCGTGTAACCAACCTGACCGACTACGGCTGCTTCGCTGAGCTGGAAGAAGGCGTTGAAGGTCTGGTACACGTTTCGGAAATGGACTGGACCAACAAGAACATCCACCCTTCGAAAGTCGTACAAGTCGGCGACGAAGTGGAAGTCATGGTTCTGGACATCGACGAAGAGCGTCGTCGTATCTCCCTGGGCATCAAGCAGTGCAAGTCGAACCCATGGGAAGACTTCTCTGGCCAGTTCAACAAGGGCGACAAGATCTCCGGCACCATCAAGTCGATCACCGATTTCGGTATCTTCATTGGTCTGGACGGCGGCATCGACGGTCTGGTTCACCTGTCCGACATCTCCTGGAACGAAGTGGGCGAAGAAGCCGTACGTCGTTTCAAGAAGGGCGACGAGCTGGACACTGTCATCCTGTCTGTTGACCCAGAGCGCGAGCGCATCTCCCTGGGCATCAAGCAGCTGGAAAGCGATCCGTTCTCCGAGTACGTCTCGGTTAACGACAAGGGCGCTATCGTGACCGGTACCGTGAAAGAAGTTGACGCCAAAGGCGCCATCATCGTTCTGGCCGACGACATCGAAGCTACCCTGAAAGCCTCCGAAATCAGCCGTGACCGCGTTGAAGACGCGCGCAACGTTCTGAAAGAAGGCCAGGAAGTTGAAGCCAAGATCATCAGCGTTGATCGCAAGAGCCGCGTAATCCAGCTCTCGATCAAGTCGAAAGACGATGCTGAAGAGAAAGAAGCCATCCAGAGCCTGAAAGCAGCTCCGGAAGGCGAAGCAGCTGATACCACTATGGCGGCACTGCTGCGTCAAGCAATGGCCAAACAGAACTGAGTTCTGCTTGATCATAAAAAAGGGCGACTTCGGTCGCCCTTTTTTGTGTCTGCGATTTGGTCTTTGTACGTCCGTGCATGAAACCAATGCCGACGCCTGCGGGTCTGTTTCTTTAATCGGATCAATCGCCTATTCGCGACTAAGCTTGGTCTTGAGCGTTAGTCGTCAGGCTTGCCTGGCATAAGGAAGTGGATGAACAAGTTACTTGTTGCTGCAATGGTCCTGGCGCTGGCAGGGTGCACCACCAGCGCGAAAACCCATGCGGTGCGCGGCGTCAGTGGTATCGAGGTCGATTGCTCGGGGCTGGGCTCCGGTTGGGAAAAGTGCCAGAAACGCGCAGCGAAGGAGTGCAAGGGCAAGGGCTACAAGGTCATAACCCGGTCTGATGATGCCGAAGATGACGACCAATATCCGTTCGGCTTCAATCCGGCAGGCTTCGTAACCCGGACCATGCTGGTGATGTGTCGTTAGGTGCGCAGCGATCCGACTCGCCAATGGGATGCCCTGAAAATGGGCATTTTGACCCCGGGAAAGATATGTCAATCCCTGGGCTGTTCAAAATCTTCCGGGCATGCTAAAACCTTTCAAGCGCTGATCTAGCTGCTTGAAAAAGAAGGGAAAAATATGACGAAGTCGGAGTTGATCGAACGAATTGTCACCCATCAAGGGCTACTCTCATCCAAGGATGTGGAGCTGGCCATCAAGACCATGCTTGAACAAATGTCTCAGTGCCTCGCCACCGGTGATCGTATTGAGATCCGTGGTTTCGGCAGCTTCTCCCTGCACTATCGCGCGCCTCGTGTAGGTCGCAATCCCAAGACCGGCCAGTCCGTCAGTCTGGACGGTAAATTCGTTCCGCATTTCAAGCCGGGTAAAGAATTGCGTGATCGGGTAAATGAGGAAGAGGAGGAGGGCGCTTGATCTTCGCTATTCAAATTCAAGGGGGCGTGAATGCGTAACCTGAAACGCATACTGCTTGGCGTTTTTCTTCTGCTGATGGTTCTGATTGTTCTGGCATTTGTGCTGGAGAACCAACAATCGGTTGCGCTTTTGTTTCTGGGTTTTTCCGGCCCGCAGTTGCCAGTCTCGGTGGTTGCAGTGTTGGCGCTGCTGATTGGCATGCTGATTGGCCCGGTATTGGGCTGGTTTCTGGGGCGTTCATCCAGAGCCGCGCGCAAGCGAATGGTCTGAAAGCGGCAGGCGCACGGCATCTGTCGAAATTGCGTCTCGGCGTGCCTTTATCCATTAGTAAAACCATCATTAAGCTGTAAAATGCGTCCCTTGTTCGATCGTGCCTTCTGCATGTCGATTCAGACTGACTCTGACGGATGCCGACTGATAGTGGCTTCTGCATTCATGGATTAGACCGCGCTCGCTGGCAGCGCTGTCCGCAGCTCAAGGGTATCGCTTCGCGTGAAAATTCTAGTTACCGGCGGTGCCGGCTTCATTGGCTCGGCAGTCATCCGTCATATCATCTCCAAGACTTCCGATGCAGTCGTTAACGTCGATAAACTCACGTACGCCGGCAATCTGGAGTCATTGGCGGAAGTCAGTCAGAATTCCCGTTATGCGTTCGAGCGGGTCGATATCTGTGATCGTGACCAGATCGACCGCGTTCTGCGTGAACATCAACCGGATGCAATCATGCATCTGGCCGCAGAATCCCACGTTGATCGCTCTATATCGGGACCTTCCGACTTCATCCAGACCAATATCATCGGTACTTACACGCTGCTCGAAGCCGCGCGCCATTACTGGGCTGCGTTGGATGATGCACGCAAAGCGAATTTCCGCTTCCATCACATTTCGACCGACGAGGTTTACGGAGATCTCGAAGGTCCGGAAGACCTCTTCACCGAAACCACGCCTTATCAGCCAAGCTCACCCTACTCGGCGAGCAAGGCCAGCTCCGATCATCTGGTTCGGGCCTGGGCACGCACTTATGGCTTGCCTACGCTGGTTACCAACTGTTCGAACAACTATGGCCCATGTCACTTCCCTGAGAAGCTGATCCCGCTGATCATTCTCAACGCACTTGAAGGCAAGCCGCTGCCGGTGTACGGCAAAGGCGATCAGGTTCGCGATTGGTTGTATGTCGAAGATCATGCTCGTGCGTTGTACAAAGTCGTCACCGAAGGCGTCATCGGTGAGACCTACAACATTGGCGGACACAACGAAAAACAGAACATCGAAGTGGTGCATACCCTGTGTTCGTTGCTCGATGAATTGCGGCCTGATTCGGCCCATCGTCCCCATGCCAGCCTGATTACCTATGTGCAGGACCGACCTGGGCATGATCAGCGCTATGCCATCGATGCCAGCAAGATCCAGCGGGAATTGGGTTGGGCGCCTGAAGAGACCTTCGAGACCGGAATTCGCAAGACTGTCGAGTGGTACTTGAGCAACGCTGATTGGGTTGAGCACGTGAAGAGCGGCAGCTATCAGCAGTGGATCGATCAGAACTACACGGATCGCTCGAACAACGCATGAAAATCCTGCTGCTGGGCAAGAACGGTCAGGTGGGCTGGGAGCTGCAACGCTCTCTGGCTCCGCTTGGGGAGTTGATTGCGCTTGATCGCCATCAGGCCGGTGGATTGAATGGCGATCTGTCGAATCCCGAGGCTCTTCGCACGACGATTCGGCAGGTCCAGCCCGACGTTATCGTTAACGCTGCTGCTTACACTGCGGTTGATAAAGCCGAATCGGAAACCGACTTGGCTGACCGTGTAAACGGCATTGCAGCGGGTGTTATGGCTGAAGAAGCCGTCGTCTCGGATGCCTGGCTGGTTCATTATTCAACCGATTACGTTTTCAATGGCCAGGGCACTGCCGCGTGGCGGGAAACGGATGCCGTTGCGCCGGTGAACCATTATGGATTCAGCAAACTCGCCGGCGAGCAGGCAATCACTGCATCGGGTTGCAAGCACCTGATCTTCCGTACCAGTTGGGTTTATGGTGCTCGCGGTAACAACTTCGCGAAGACGATGCTGCGGTTGGCCAAGGATCGCGAAACGTTGAGCGTGGTCGCGGATCAGATTGGTGCGCCTACCGGTGCAGATCTGATTGCCGACGTAACGGCTCAGGCGCTTCGCCAGGCCCTGCAACGGCCCGAACTGGCGGGGTTGTACCACTTGGCAGCCGCTGGTGAAGTGTCCTGGCATGGCTACGCAAACCAAGTGATCGCCTTCGCTCAAGCCAATGGTGAATTACTCGCCGTGAAGGCTATCGAGCCAGTCGAAAGCGCTGCCTATCCGACGCCCGCACATCGACCGCTGAACTCGCGTCTGGATACTCAAAAGCTGCGCGCTACTTTTTCTCTACACTTGCCGGATTGGCAAAGTGGTGTAACCCGAATGCTCAGGGAAATTCTGAATAAATGATCAAGACCAATCGTAAAGGCATCATTCTCGCTGGTGGCTCGGGGACACGTTTGCATCCGGTCACGCTGGGGGTGTCCAAGCAGCTGTTGCCTATCTACGACAAACCGATGATTTTCTATCCGTTGTCTGTGCTCATGCTCGCGGGCATACGAGAAATCCTGATCATTTCGACCCCTGAAGACTTGCCCAATTTCCGCAAGTTGCTGGGCGACGGCAGTCTGTATGGCATCGAGTTGAGTTATGCCGAACAGCCGAGCCCGGACGGCCTTGCGCAGGCGTTCATCATCGGCGAATCGTTTATCGGTAGCGACCCTTGCTGCCTGATTCTCGGCGACAATATCTTTTACGGTCAGTACTTCACCGAAAACCTGCGCTCTGCCAACGCTCAGGATTCAGGCGCGACAGTGTTCGGCTATCACGTGTCCGACCCGGAGCGTTTCGGGGTGGTGGAATTCGATGCCAATGGCTGCGCGCTGAGCATCGAAGAAAAGCCGCTGAAGCCGAAATCCAACTACGCCGTGACCGGGTTGTACTTCTACGATAACCAGGTCGTCGAAATCGCCAAGAACATCAAGCCGTCGGAACGAGGCGAGCTGGAAATTACCGACATCAATCGTGCGTATCTGGAACAGAAAACCCTGAACGTCGAAATGTTGGGGCGCGGCTTTGCCTGGCTGGATACCGGTACACATGACTCGCTGCTGGAAGCCGGGCATTTCGTCCACACCATCGAGCATCGTCAGGGGCTCAAAGTAGCGTGCCTGGAGGAAATCGCCTACCACAACGGCTGGATTACCGATGAGCAGGTCGAAGCTCAGGCGCAGCGCCTGAAGAAAACCGGATACGGGCAGTATCTGCAAAAGTTGCTGGATCAACCCGCGCGTTGACGGGCGCTGCTTGCCGACCACCGTTCGTTGCATTCTGTCGAATCATCAAGGGGGCTGGCGCTGTAGAATGGCAGACAATCACGCAACGTATTCGGCGCTCGCGAGGGCGTATGTGTCATCAGCCCTGTCGTCTTGAGGCCGAGAGGCGGGGCAAGGATTCTGCACTGGGTTCGGTGCAGTTCGACTGCAATCATTATTGAGACTGCTTTCCTGGATATCATTTGCAGGAGAGAGGGTTAAGGACTTTGAGCATGGAACTGATTCCCGTAATTTTGTCTGGCGGAGTGGGCAGCCGGTTGTGGCCTGTATCCCGTGAAGCCCATCCAAAACCCTTCATGGAGTTGCCGGATGGTCAGAATCTGATCCAGAAGACGTTCTTGCGCGCCTCACGGCTGGACGGTGTGGTGGAAGTCCTCACCGTGACCAATCGCGAGTTGCTGTTCAAAACTGAAGATGAATACGGCGTCGTCAACACGGCCAGGCACGCGCAAGGCTTCATTCTCGAGCCCTGTGGGCGAAACACGGCGGCGGCAGTGGCCGCAGCGGCCTTGCAACTGGAAGCCACCCATGGTCCCGATGCACATATGCTGGTGCTCGCCGCCGATCATTTGATCCAGGACGAAAAAGCCTTTGCCGCGGCGGTGTCCGATGCTGTGGCGCTGGCCAGTGAAGGCTGGCTGGTTACGTTTGGCATTCAGCCGACCTATCCGGAAACCGGTTTCGGTTATATCGAAGCGCAGAAAGAGGCACCGCTCAAGGGCGGGTTGAAGGTCGCCCGGTTTGTCGAGAAACCTGATCTGGAGACTGCACAGAACTACGTCAGTGCTGGCAACTATTTCTGGAACTCGGGCATGTTCTGTTTCCGTGTAGGCACCGTTCTGGAAGAGCTTCGGCTGCACGCCCCCGACGTTGTCGAGGCGGTTGCAAAGACCATCGAGGTGTCTCGCCTATCGTCCTCCAACAAATATCGTTGCCTGGCGCTGGACAGCGAAAGCTTTGCGCAGGTGCCGGATATCTCCATCGACTATGCATTGATGGAGCGTTCCCAGAAAGTCGCGACCATACCGTGCGACATTGGCTGGAGTGACATCGGTTCATGGAACGCGGTGAGCGAACTGACTGCGCCGGATGAAAACGGCAACCGCTTTGAAGGCGAAGTGTTGTCCCATGGCTCGCGCAATAATTATGTGAACAGCGAGGGGCGTCTGACTGCGCTGGTCGGTGTGGAAGACCTGTTGGTCATCGACACGCCTGATGCGGTGATGATTGCTCATAAAGATCACGCTCAAGACGTGAAACACATCGTCAATCAGCTCAAGGCGTGCAGCCACACCGTGCATTTGCTGCACCGTACGGTCCACCGTCCATGGGGTACCTATACCACCCTGGAAAATGGCGAACGCTTCAAGATCAAGCGAATTGTAGTAAAGCCCAAAGCGTCGCTGTCGCTGCAGATGCATCATCACCGCAGTGAACACTGGATCGTCGTCAGCGGGATGGCGGTCGTGGTCAACGACCAGCAGGAACTGATGCTCAACACCAACGAGTCGACGTTCATCCGTGCCGGTCACCAGCATCGCCTGATGAACCCGGGCGTCATTGACCTGGTGCTGATCGAGGTGCAAAGCGGCGATTATCTGGGTGAAGACGATATCGTCCGCTTTGAAGACAATTACGGCCGCGTCGACAAATAACAGCGCGGTGGCAGCCATAGGCCTGACCGGCGATTTTTTACCGGTCGGGCTTATTTGCATGTGACATTGCGCGACTTCACTCCCTATCGATGATTCACAGCTGCGGCATTTTCCGGCGGCTGTCTCGGATTCCCAGGCAAGAGATCGAAATGCATACCCCTATCAAGACCCGCTGCTTTAAGGCTTATGACATCCGTGGTGAAGTACCGGTCGATCTGAATGAGGATGTCGCTTACCGGATCGGCCGGGCCATGGTCGTTGAGTTGCAAGCCAAAAGCATCGTGCTGGGGCGCGATATGCGACTGGAAAGTCCGATGCTGGCCGAGGCGATGGCCCGTGGACTGAGAGAGGCAGGTGCCGGTGTCATCGACATCGGCCTGTGCGGAACTGAAGAAGTCTATTTCGCCACCAGTGCCTTCAATGCCGATGGTGGCGTAATGATCACGGCGAGTCACAATCCCAAAGGCTATAACGGGATGAAACTCGTCAAGTCGCAATCACGTCCCATCAGCGGTGACACCGGGCTGAACGCCATCCGTGATCGGGTAGAGAGTGGTGACCTTGGCGCGTTGGCGGAAGCCGTAGGTAATGTGCGTGAGGCGTTCGATAAAAGCCGTTACATCGACCACTTGCTGACTTACATCAACGTGGCGAACCTCAAGCCGCTGAAGATCCTTGCAGACCCTGGCAACGGTGCTGCCGGGCCGGTCCTGCAGGAGTTGATGGGCAAGTTGCCATTCGAATGGACGCTGATCAATGCCGAGCCGGACGGTCACTTCCCCAATGGCGTGCCCAACCCTCTGTTGCCGGAAAATCGCGAGCTGACGCGCCAGGCATTGCTTGAAAATGGCTGCGATGTCGGGCTGGCGTGGGATGGGGATTTTGACCGGTGTTTCTTTTTCGACGAAACCGGCCGGTTTATCGAAGGTTATTACCTGGTCGGGCTGTTGGCGGAAATGTTGCTCAAGCAACACCCGGGCAGCAAGATCATTCATGACCCGCGACTGACCTGGAACACCATCGAGCAGGTCGAGCAAGCGGGCGGCGTGCCGGTGTTGTGCAAGACGGGGCATGCATTTATCAAAGAGCGCATGCGTATCGAGGACGCCATTTATGGCGGCGAAATGAGCGCCCACCACTATTTCCGTGATTTCGCCTATTGTGACAGCGGGATGATCCCGTGGTTGTTGGTCACGGCCCTGATGTCCAGCACTGGCAAGAGCCTGGCGCAACTGGTCGACGAGCGTATTGACGCTTATCCATGCACCGGCGAGATCAACTATCGCGTTGAAGATGTGCCGGCGATGCTGCACAAAGTCCTGGAGCATTTCCTGCCGCTCAATCCCGCGCTCGACAGGACTGACGGCATCAGCGTGTCGTTTGCCGACTGGCGCTTCAACCTGCGCGGCTCCAACACCGAGCCGCTGTTGCGCCTGAACGTCGAAACCCGTGGCGATCAGGCATTGATGTGGGCGCGTCTGAAAGAGATCGAGTTGTTGATCAAGGGTGCTTGAAGCTTCGCCCGTCTGGTATTCAGCGGCGCCCGTGCTTGGGTGAGCGAAGCACAGCGATGCGGGCGCGGGTTGCGAAATATCATTTCTATAGGTTGCCATTTTGAAAACGGTTTTATTGTTAAGCACGTACCCGATTGCCAGTCCCCGTCACGGCGGACAGGTCCGGGTCGCCAACATCGCCAAGACCTTTCGCGAAAATGGTTGGGATGTAACTCATCTGGCTGTATATGAGCCGGAAGGTTATCCGCCATCTACCCTGGGTGCCAACGATGTCAGCTTTCCGGCTGGCAGCGACTTCAGGAAATACAAGGGCACGTATGTGCCACTGATCAACGATTTGCTGTCCGGGGAATTCGCAGCGTCGGAGCAGGGCGGTTTCGCTGACATTCTCAAGAAACTGCCGCCAGTGATCGACGTGATTCATGTCGAGCAGCCATGGCTATGGCCGCTGGTGCTGAAGATCCGCCAGATGCCGCAATACGCCAATGCGTGCCTAATCTACGGCTCGCAGAACATCGAAGCTCCGCTGAAGCAGGAGATTCTCGACAGCTATGGCATCAAGGGCGCCGAATCGGTGATCGCCGACATCGAGACGCTCGAGCGCAAGGCAACGCTGGAAGCAGATATTGCCGTGGCGGTAACCCAGGCCGATTTCGATATTCTCAAGGTCTGGGGCGCGAAAAGACCGCTGCTGGCGTCCAACGGTATCGCGCCATGGTCGGCCAGGGCGGAGTTGCTCGCCAGTTGGAAAGAGCGGCTGCCGCAGTCGCCCTGGATTCTCTATGTTGCCAGTGCCCATCCGCCCAATTTCAAGGGTTTCAATGATTGCCTCGGCAGTTCTCTGGCGTGCATTCCTCCGGACAGCAAACTGGTGGTGGTCGGCAGTGTATGTGAGCACCTCGAAACCACACTTCGCGACAGTCGCTGGGGACAACTGAACCTGTCGCGCCTGCAACTGCTGTACATGCTGCCGGACGAAGATCTGGACGCCGTCAAGACACTTGCGCACGCATTTCTGTTACCGATCCCTCACGGTGGCGGCTCGAATATCAAAACCGCAGAAGCCATTTACTCTGGCAAGTACGTCATCGGCACCGAAGCGGCATTTCGTGGTTTCGAACAGCATCTTCTGCTTCCCGAGATCAGTGTTGCGCGTACGCCCCACGAGTTTCATGCGGCAATCCGCGCGCGTCTCACCGGGCCTGCGATGATCAGTGGTGACGGCCCGGACAGAGCATCGCGTGAGCCATTGACGTGGGCTCGGAGTCTGGAATCAATTCCGCGTACAGCGGCAGACGTTATCGTTCAGAAGGCGCAAGCATGACCACCTGGTTTGATGTAACAACCATTCTTGGCTGGCGTCGGCCAGCCGTAGGCATTATTCGTACCGAGGCCGAGGCTGCGGCCCATGCGCTCGAACTGATCGCGGCGGGGGAAGAGGTGAAGTTCTGCTTCTTCAGTCATGCCACCGGATACAGCGCGATCGATGCGACCGACGTGGCAAAAACCCTGAAGAGAATTTCCGGGGTTCACGCGGCAGCGCCAGGCCGGGCAATTGCCGGCACTACCAATAAACGTTCGATAGAGGCGCGCCTGAAAGAAAAGGCGACCAAGGTACTGAACCGCCTGCCTCCCAAGTTGAGCGGGCGTATCTATCAGTTTTTCCAGCTGCGCCGTACCTCCATCGTGGAAGCGGTGATCGGCGTCCGCCATTTGATTTCGGCCGCACGGGCTTTTTTCAAACCGGCCCAGCGCAGCCATGTATTCAATCCTGCGTCACGCAAAGTGCACAGTGGCGGCCATCCCTTTGCCAAAGGTGACAGCTACATATCGGTGGGGCTGGACTGGGACAATAAAGACCTTGTGCATCTCTATGAGTTGAAGAAGCAGGTCGGTTTGCGCGTCATTCTCTTCTGCTACGACGTGATTCCGGTGAGGCTGCCACATTTGTGTGTGGGTGATGTTGCGGCCAAGTTTGCCAATTACTTTGCTGACGTCGCTTGGTGCGCGGACAAGATCCTGTGCATTTCCGAATGCACGCGCAAGGATCTGATCGCGTTGCTCGATGAATTGGGTGCGCCGGTTCCTGAAACGGCGGTGGTCAAGTTGGGCTGCCAGCTATCTCACGAGTTGAGCGACGCCGTCAGCCCTGACGTCGAAACATTGTTGAAAGAGCGTTTCGTCCTGTTCGTTTCCACGATCGAGCGCCGCAAGAACCATGAGGTGCTTTACCGCGCCTATACCCGCCTGATCGATAGCGGTGTTCAGGATCTGCCTAAACTGGTCTTTGTCGGAATGCCGGGTTGGGGCGTGGGTGACTTGTTATCGGACATCTCGCTTGATCCGAGAACTCAGGATTACATACGCATTCTCAATAACGTGTCGGACTCAGACCTCATGCACTTGTACCGCAACTGCATGATGACTGCGTTCCCGTCATTGTATGAAGGGTGGGGACTGCCTGTTGCCGAAAGTCTGGCTGCCGGCAAGTACTGCCTGGCCTCCAATGCGGCTTCGATTCCGGAAGTAGGCGGGCAGCTGCTGGACTACCTGGAGCCATGGGATGTGTCGGCTTGGGTGGCTGAACTGCACAAGTATGCGTTCGATCCGCTGGCGCTGGCGGCCAAGGAAGCGGCGATCAAACGTGATTACAAACCCGTTGCCTGGAAAGAGACGGCGCAGTTTGTTTTCGATAGCCTGAAGTAACGATTACAGCATGCGGTGGATCAGGGTCGATCCACCGCATGCTGGTATTCAGGCAATCGTATTGGTGTTGAACAGATTCAGCGACTTGAGAATCTCGGGCGTACCGAGCAATTCGGGGCTTGCTGACCATTTCTCGATGATGGTCGCAAAATGGTCGACCGCTGAAATGATGACCTTCGCCCGAAGCGCGACAGGCACCGCCTGCACAAGTTTGTGGGCGTAGTTCTCGGCCGTGAATGTCTCCTGTGCCCACGTTTGCGCCTGCTTGCCGATATCGATCGCCGCGGAGGGGCTGCTGCGCAGTGATAGAAGGATCTTCTTCAGATCTTCTATTTCCCTTTCAGGCGATACCTTCAATACGTACTGATCGGGCAGTTCGCTGTAAAAGCCGGTGTCGGTAACGATGGTGGCTTTACCGTACAGCATCGCTTCAATCGCAGAGGCCGAAGCCGCTTCGAGGCTGGGCCAGCGCAGGCAACTGATAACGTCAGCTTCGCGAATGGCCTCTGACAACGCGGCGTCATCGACTTCGTTGGAAATAATCAGCTCGACCCCGGCTTTGGCGGCCATTTCGGACAATTTCCGTTCGACATCCGGAAGAATCGCCCCCACCAGACGGTAACTCACGTTCTTTCGAAGTGAGGCGTTGCTGGCAATGGCCTTGATGCAACTTTCCACGCGTTTGTTGGGGTTGACGTGGCCAATGGTCAACAACCGCAACTTGCGATTGTCATTTTGTACCGGTTGCCCGGCGACAGTCCCGGGAGCGTCGTAGGCCAGCGGCGTCACAAAAACCGGACCCGCGCACGCGGCCATTACCCGCTTGCATCCCCAGTTGCTATGGGTAATCACGCCGGTGGCCATCGAACTGATCCATTCGGTCAGCGGTGCGGTTTCTCGCGTCGAGTTGATGAAGGTCGTGCTGTCGCTGACGTTGAAGTAGTCGCTGGCGATTCTGCGTCCGTACCACTGCGTCAGGATGTGATGGGCCTCATCGCGCCGTTGCTGCGCCCAACCCCAGAAAAGATGGCCGAGGAAGAAGTCATGCAGGCAGACGATGCCCGGGGCTTTGTGAAGCCAGGCTACGCCACCTTCGTGAAACTCGTAGTTGTCGCCGATCTGGTAGACGAGGCAGTCAGCGTCCGCCACTTCGGTGCCAACCCGCTCTTCATCCGTCCAGGCAATGACGGTGCAACCGAAGTCATGAGCCTCTTTGTCGAGAACATGCGGGCTTTCAGTGCGCACCAGCACAATGTGGTGCTGCTGACTGAGCAGGGCGCGAACCACGAGACGAGTCATCCTTCCGATGGCGGAGGATTTGACGCCGGGGGTAAAAATGACCAGTTTCATTTAAGTAGCGCCTCTATGGTCTCGGGCCAGTTGATGCCCAGGGTGTTCCACAGCGCCTCCGCGCCTTCGCCGTACTCGATGGTTCGGGTTTTGCTTTCAAATGCCGCATTCATCGCTTCTGCCAGACTTTCTGCAGTGGGTTCTGCCCGCCATCCGGACTCCTGCGGATTGACCAGGCCCAGGATGCCACCGCTGTCCGTCGTCGTGATCAGTGCTTTGCGCGCAGTGGCGGCTTCCATCGCGACGTAACCCAGGGAGTCTTCATCGAACGGAATGTAAGCAACCGCGAGTGCACGATTGACATAATTGACGTAGGTGGAGCGAGGCAGGAATCCAAGGTCAAGTTTGACGCGGTCATGCAGGCCGAACTCATTGATGATCGAATGCAATTGCAGCGTGTCGGCGTGCGACTCGGGAGGCCCGGCAATGACCAGCTTGACCCGTTTGTCGGCTTTGGCAAGTGCTCGCAGCAGCAAGTGCTGACGCTTCATGCCGTTGACGCGTCCGCCGGCAAATATGTAATCGTCATATTCACCGCCGGTGAATGCTTCAGGATCGTTTACGGGCGGTAACAACACCTGCGAGTCGAAGCCGTTGTATTTGAACAACCGCTGTCTGGTCACTTCGGAGTTGGTGTAGATGTTGCGGCTCTCCGCGAAAGTTTCGTTGTCCGCGTTGATAATGGCGTTGCGAATGTCGCTGCCGCTCTTGTCTGCCGGCAGGTTGGTCTGGCCGACGTCGTAAAGGTCGTAGGCCTGACGATACTGGTGCAGCAGCCACAGTGATTTGCGGTGGTGGCGAACCAGGTACGCCGGGAATTTCAAGGCGATGACGTGATCGGTATTGAAGATTTCCAGCGTGCGGGTCAGCAGCATCTGGGAGGGGATGCGCGATGCCGGTTCCCACTGAGCCGGGATGCGCATGACTTCGGCGTCGTGACCGGCCATGAGCAGGTTTCTTTGCAGATTGACCGCCAGTTCTTCGGCGCCGCCCCAGATGAACGGAGCCATGTTGTTCACAATCAGGACTTTCATGCCAACAGACGCTCCAGCACATGTGACCAGGAAATTTTCAAGTCAACCAGGCGCTGCCGGGCATTCTTGCCCATGGCTTCGGTCAGACTTCGATCCCGGTAGAGTTTGTCCATCGCAGCGGCCAGAGACTCTGGAGTCGGCTCGGCGATATAGCCGTTATAGCCATCCTGAACCAATTCCAGAACGCCACCCGAGTCGGTAGTGGTTAGGATCGGTTTTTCCGCGTGACTGGCTTCGAGGCTGGGGTAGCCGTAGGAGTCTTCATCGACCGGAAGGTAGGCGGCAGCTAGGCAAACTGACAGCTGCGCGACCTTTTCTTCTTCAGTGATCCAGCGATCATCCAGGGTCACTCGGTCCGAAAGGCCGTACTCTTCGATTTTTTCGCGCAGGGCGATGCCGTAGTCTGGACCCGCGCCCGTTCCCAGCAACCGCAGGCGGACCGGCGTCGTCGTATAGTTCAGTGCGTCGATCAGCAGGTGTTGGCGCTTGTGATGTTCGAGGCGGCAGATGTAAGCGATTTCATCGTTGTAGCCAGCGCAAAAAAAACGCTCCGATTCGAAGACCGGAGGGTAAAGCACCTCGCTATCGAAGTCGTTGTAGGTCTTGAGTCGCTTGGATACGACCTTCGAATTGGTGAAGATCGCCTTTGCTTCGCCCAGGGCTCGGGTATCGGCATCCATCAGCGCATCGCGAATTGCGCGATGCTTGGCATTGTCCGGGAAATCGCGGTACGGGCTGTCCCACATATCGTAGAACGCACGAATGTGATGGATGAACCAGAGGATCTTGTGCGGATGGGGAATCAGGTGCGACTGTGGCCGGAAACATATCACCCGGTCAGCGCTCTGCAGATCGACCCAACGCAACGCCATCATCTGTTGAAACAACAGATCCGGCGCATCCAGTTCGGGCAAGTAGACGACTTCGACCTGATGGCCGGCTGCCGTCAGCATGGAGGCCAGCCAGTCGACGATATTCCTTCCGCCCCCTCTGATGAAGGGCACGAATGTGGAGCAAAGGGCGATTTTCATCAGTCGGCCAGGACCTCACGCAGGCTGGCTGCAATTCTGATGATGTCATCCTGAGTCAGGTCCTGATGCGTCGGCAAATTGATGCCCCGTCCCGACCACAAGTCTGCAACAGGGTAGGTACTGTCCTCCTTGTACGGTGGCAGCACGTGCATTGGGTAGAAGACCGGGCGGGTTTCGATACCCATGGCATCAAGCTTTTGCATGACTTCGTCACGTTTGTGCTCGTCGCCATCGCTCAGGAAGATGTTGTACATCCAGAAAACCTGTTTGGCCCAGGAGGCCTCGGTCGGCAACACGATTTTGCCAGCCAGGTCGGCCAGCGCTTCGTTATACCAGCCAGCGAGCCGATCACGATCTGCCAGGGCAGTATCAATGTTTTCCATCTGCGCCAGACCGATCGCTGCCTGAATGTTGGTCATGCGGTAGTTGTAGCCGACCACTGGAAACCAGTAACGACGCTTCGGGTCCATGCCCTGACCACGGAACAGGCGCAGTTTCGCCGCCAGCTCATCATCGTTGGTGGTAATCATGCCGCCTTCACCAGTGGTGACGATCTTGTTGCCAAAAAAACTGAAGGTTGCGCACGTGCCGAGGCTGCCAACCTTGCTGCCCTTGACCTCGGCGCCATGGGCTTCGGCCGCGTCTTCCACCACCCACAGGTTGTGTTTGCGGGCGATTTCGTTGACGACATCCATTTGCGCAGGGTGACCGTACAGGTGCACCGGGATGATGCCTTTGGTCTTCGCGGTGATCTTGCTTTCGATGGTCTGCGGATCGATGTTCATCGTATCGGCGCAAACGTCCACCAATACAGGCGTCGCTCCGCAGTAGCGCACGGCATTGGCGGTGGCAATGTAGGTCACTGTCGGAATGATGACTTCATCGCCCGGTTGCAGGTCGAGCACGACCAATGCCAAGTGCAGTGCAGTGGTGCCGTTGTTGGTCGCGATCGCGTGCTTGACGCCGCAGAATGCTGCGAAGCTTTCTTCGAAGGCGCCGATGTATTTGCCGTTCGAGGAAATCCAGTTGGTATCCAGGCAATCCAGCACATACTTACGTTCGTTTCCGGCAAGCTTCGGTTGTGCAACAGAAATACGATTCATGCTTGTTCCTTCAAATTTTGTGTAGAACTTTGGCTGGCACGCCTACGACTGTGGTTGCCGACCCGATGTTCGAAATGACGACGCTGCCGGCACCTACCATCACCGACTCACCAATATGAACCTCGGGGATGATTTTGCTGCCGACACCGATAAAGCTGAGCTTGCCCACATGCACATTGCCCGCCAGCGCGCATTGCGGAGCGATATGGACCGCCTCGCCAATCACGCAATCGTGATCGATAGTGGCGCCGGTATTGACGATGCACAGGTCCGAAATTTTCGCCTCGGCATTGATAACGGCGCCGGCCATGACGGCGATTCCCCTCCCCAAATTAGCTGAAGGTGATACCACTGCTGCCGGACTGATCGCATTGACCAGGCCAAACCCCAGCTGGGTCGCCTTTGCGGCCAGCTTGTTTCGCACCGAATTGGAGCCGATCGCGATGAATGCCTTTTCGTAGCCATCATTGCGAAGCGCCGCGAGGTGTTCGTCATTTTTAAGTACGGGAACCCCCAGGCAGGTATCCGGACTGTCCGGATTACCTACGCAGTAAGCGACGCTATCGCCTTGGGCTCGCAGCAATTCGATACACACCTTGGCGTGCCCGCCGGCACCGACGACGATCACTTCACTTTTCATGCACCTTCACCTCTGGCTTGTCGAGGAGCGGCCGTGGCTCGCCCTGAGGCGAATCGACAGCCGGTTGACGGTCGACGCCCGGACATTTCTGTTCGATACGGTCCAGTTGTTGTTGCAGACTTTCCAGCGAGTGCTGGCCGGAAAAGATTTTTTGCGACAGTCGGGTCTGGATCTTCGCCGAGTTCGCCAGGCGCTGAAATTCGAGAACGATCTGCTGGTGCTGCTGGTACTGAATCTTCTGCAGCTTGGTGAACTCTTCCAGCATTTCCTGGCGGAGGGTGGAGGTGAAGTAGTTGCGCAGGCGGAACAATAGTGGACGGGTGACCGGTCGGGCCGCTCTGACAAGGCGATGCGCAATACGCACAAGCGCCTGTTTCGTATAGTGGCGTACGATCAGTTTCATGCCTGGCTTGGTCGCGACAACCTCCGCCGGGACATCAGCCCCCGTTTCAATGAGGTTCTTGGCGTGCAGGCGGCTGGAGGCCAGCGTGAAAGCCACCTGTATATCCACGCCGTTGCGCTTAATGCTGTTCATCTGCCTCAAGCTCCGAAATAAGCTGCGGTGACCGTCGCCGGGTCGCCATCCATTTTTATTTTCCCGTGCTCCAGCCACAGCACTCGATTACAGGTGTGCATGACGAGTTCGCGCGAGTGGCTGGCAATCACCAGGATATTGGTCGATTTCACCAGCTCGTTCATGCGGATTTCGGCTTTGTGCTTGAAGCCTTCATCGCCCACCGAAAGCCATTCGTCCATCAACAGGATTTCCGGTTTTATCGTCGTCGAAACCGCAAACGCCAGACGCAAGTGCATCCCTGACGAATAAGTGCGGATCGGCATGTCGACAAAATCACCAAGCTCGGAGAATTCGATGATCTCGTCGAGCTTTTCGGCGATCTCCGACTTGGTCATGCCAAGAATGCCGCCGCGCAGGAAAATGTTTTCCCGGCCGGTCGCTTCCGGATCCGTACCCAGTGATATGTCGATCAACGAGCCGATTTCTCCCTTGATCACGGCGGTGCCGGAGGAAGGTTCGTACACGCTGCTGAGCAAGCGCAGCAGCGTGCTCTTGCCGGCGCCGTTGTGTCCAAGGAGGCCGACCCGATCCCCGTCGCGGAGCGTGAAAGTCAGGTCTTCGAGAGCTCTGACAATCACTCGGCCCTGTTGATCCGCACCTAACTGACCGCCGGTAGCCACTTGCATCAGACGCTTTTTCAGCGAGCGTCCGTTCGCGTTATAGATCGGAAAATCTACACAGACATTTTTGAATTCGATCAAGGACATTAGTCGTTCTTCTCAGAGCCAGTATGCGATGCGGCGCTTGTAACGGCCGTAAACCACGAGCGCGAAAGCCCAGCCGACGACGGCCATGCCCAGGGAAACCCACCAGTTGGTAGCGGTGGGCAACTGCCCGATCAGCGGGGATCGAACCACCGACATGACATGGTAGGCCGGGTTCAGATCGAGCAGGTACAGACCTGCCCGTTGCGGCAGCAAGCTTGGCATCCACATGATTGGCGTGAGGTAAAACACGACTTGCAACAAACTTCCGACAATCTGGGGCAGATCACGGTAGCGCGCACACAGAATGCCCAGCAGAAGGGCGATCCAGGTCAAGTTGAGCAGTGCCAGGAAAAAACCCGGAATGCTGATCAGGGCCAACCAGGTCAGCGGTTTGCCGACGGCCAGCAGTACCAGTGGAAAGATCACGATGTTGTGACCCAGAATCAGGATGTTGCGCCAGATCATGCGCATGATGTGGGCAAACAGGGGGATCGGTAATTGCTTGATGATGCCTTCGGCGGCAATGAACCCGGTGCAGCCTTCGGTGATCACCGTGGACATGAAGCTCCAGAGAATCATGCCGATCGCGAGAAAAGGCAGGAATTCCTGAATCGGAGAATTGAAAATCTGACCGAAAACCACACCGATGGTGGCGATCATGACGCCCATGCTGATAGTCAGCCAGAACGGTCCGAGTGCCGACCTTCTATAGCGCTGGCGAACGTCCTGCCAGCCTAGCATCCCTACTAAAGCGTACCGTCTCGTCGCGGCGATGATGTCCGACACGGCGATACTTACTGAACCATTGCGCATTAATAGCACCAGATTGTTGATCAAAAAAACACGCCATTTTAGGCTTGGGTGCGGGGAGTGTCACTCTTTCTGAGTTATTTCTTTATTGCCTGTCGCACGAGCTGGAGGATTTCGATCAGTAGCAGCAACTTCTTGATTTATTTATCCGTGTAGGCGTGGCAGGGATCGGGCAGAATGCAATCCTCGACACGCGGAGGAAGGTCATGGGCTGCTGGCATAATGATCCTGTTACGCCTGGCGAACAGCTTTGGTATCGTCGTTCCGAGCCGCATTCTGTATGATCTGCAAGATTTCATGGCTCTTCGACTTAGAGCTCAATGGGCGCACATGACACAACGGAGCCTGGCAAAGGCTCTCTAATGGAGTTTAGAGGATTCGCATGAAAGCTATCGTTACCGGCATTACTGGGCAAGACGGCGCCTATCTGGCGGAATTGCTGCTGGAAAAGGGTTATACGGTGTACGGCACCTACCGTCGAACCAGTTCTGTCAACTTCTGGCGCATTGAGGAGCTGGGTATTGAAAAGCATCCCAATCTGCATCTGGTCGAGTACGACCTGACCGATCTGTCGGCCAGCATCCGTCTGCTTCAGACCACTGAAGCGACTGAGGTTTACAACCTTGCAGCCCAGAGTTTCGTTGGCGTGTCATTCGATCAGCCTCTGACTACCGGTGACATTACCGGCATGGGGTGTGTGAACCTTCTGGAAGCGATCCGGATCGTCAATCCGAAAGTGCGTTTCTACCAGGCATCGACTTCCGAGATGTTCGGCAAGGTGCAGGCGATCCCCCAGATCGAAAGCACACCTTTCTACCCGCGCAGTCCTTACGGCGTTGCCAAACTGTACGCGCACTGGATGACCATCAACTACCGCGAGTCCTACAACATCTTTGCCACCAGCGGCATTTTGTTCAACCACGAGTCGCCACTGCGCGGACGCGAGTTCGTTACCCGCAAGATCACCGACTCTGTGGCGAAGATCAAGCTGGGCCTGCTCGACAAGATGGAACTCGGCAATCTGGACGCCAAGCGTGACTGGGGCTTTGCGAAAGAGTACGTCGAAGGCATGTGGCGCATGCTGCAGGCAGACGAGCCGGATACTTTTGTACTTGCGACCAACCGTACCGAAACCGTGCGCGATTTCGTCACCATGGCCTTCAAGGCTGTCGGGATCGATCTGGCCTGGAGCGGTGCGGCTGAAGACGAGAAGGGCACAGACCTGGCGACTGGCAAGGTGTTGGTCACGATCAACCCGAAATTCTACCGCCCTACCGAAGTCGAGCTGTTGATCGGCAACCCTGCCAAAGCCAAAGCGGCGCTGGGCTGGGAGCCAAAAACCACGCTTGAAGAGCTGTGCCGCATGATGGTCGAGGCGGATCTGCGTCGAAATGAGAAAGGGTTTTCGTTCTGATGAGTATTGCCGGTAAGCGCGCGTTGATCACAGGTATTCAAGGTTTCACCGGGCGGTACATGGCTGCTGAGCTCAAGGCCGGTGGCTATGAAGTGATAGGGATGGGTACACAACCGTCGGATGAACCTGGCTATTATCAGGTTGATCTGGCTGACGGTTCTGCCTTGCGCGAGTTACTGGCAACTATTCAACCCGACGTGGTAATTCATCTGGCTGCACTCGCCTTTGTGGCTCACGGTGCGGCCGATACGTTCTACCGCGTCAATCTCATCGGCACCCGTCACCTGCTGGAAGCCGTCGCAGCTTGTGGCAAGGTGCCGGACTGCGTGCTGCTGGCAAGCAGTGCCAATGTCTATGGCAATGCTTCGGCGGGGTTGCTCAGTGAAACCACGCCGCCAGCGCCGGCCAACGATTACGCAGTCAGCAAACTGGCCATGGAATACATGGCCAGTCTTTGGCATAACCGCTTGCCGATAGTGGTGACGCGTCCTTTCAATTACACCGGTGTCGGCCAGGCCGAGAGCTTTCTGCTGCCGAAGATCGTCGCTCATTTCCGGCAACGTGCGGACAAGATCGAGCTGGGCAATCTCGATGTATCTCGCGACTTCAGTGATGTGCGTGCAGTGGTCAAGGCTTATCGCGGTTTGATCGAGGCGCGGCCTGTTGGCCAGACGGTCAATGTGAGTTCGGGCAAGAGTCATTCCCTGCGTGAAGTGATCGACATGTGTTCGGCTATCACGGGGCATCAGCTTGCAGTCGAAGTGAACCCGGCGTTCGTCCGAGCCAACGAAGTCAAAATTCTCTGCGGCGACAATACCCGTCTTTGTGAGCTGGTTCAGGGCTGGGATACGCCAAGACTGGAAGAAACTCTGAGCTGGATGCTTGCGGCGGAATAAATGAAGCTAGTTCTTTCAGTTGAACCGATCCGCTTTCCGCTGACTGGCATCGGTCGCTATACCTATGAACTTGCGCTGAGACTTCAGCAAAGTCCCGAAATTACCGACCTGCAATTTTTTGCCGGTCGACGTTTTCTGCCTGAACTTCCCACAGCTTCCAATGAGTCCGGCAGTGGTTACGGCTTGAAGCGTGCGGTGCAGAAGAACTTTTTGGCAGTGGAAGCTTATCGGCTGTTGATGCCGATGTTGCGCAAGGCTGCCCTGAAAGGGCATGGGGATTTTCTTTACCACAGCCCCAATTATTATCTGCCGCCTTTTGCCGGGCGCAGCGTGGCAACGTTTCACGATCTGTCGCCCTTCACCTGGGCGCATTGTCACGCGCCGCAGTTAGTCCGTTATCTGCAAAAAGAGCTGAAAACCACACTGGTCAGGGCCGATGCTTTGATCACTGATTCGGAATTCACGCGACAGGAACTGGCCAGCTATTTTTCATGGCCCATCGAACGAATCCATACTGTGCCGCTGGCCAGCTCTCCGGAGTTCTTTCCTCGCGCGCCGCATGAGCTTCGCGATGTGCTTGCACGCCATGGCTTGAAGCCCGATGGCTACACGCTTTTTGTCGGTACGATCGAGCCACGCAAGAACATCGAGACCTTGCTCGCCGCCTATGGTCGATTGCCCCTTGCATTGCGAACCCGTTGGCCGTTGATCCTTACCGGGTATCACGGTTGGCGCAACGACGCGATTCACGAGAAGCTCGAAAGCGCCAGGCGTGAAGGCTGGGCGCATTATCTCGGATTCGTTCCCAGCGCAGACTTGCCCCTGCTGTTTGCCGGCGCACGTCTGTTCGCGTTTCCGTCGCTTTATGAAGGTTTCGGTCTACCGGTTCTGGAAGCCATGAGCTCCGGGGTGCCGGTGGTCTGCTCCAATAGCTCCTCGCTGCCCGAGGTGGCGGGTGATGCTGCGCTGATGTGCGCCGCGCTGGACGTAGAAGCGCTGACCGGTCTTATCGAGCGCGGGCTGACCGATCAGTGTTGGCGCGATGCCGCGGTCATCAAGGGAATGAAGCACGCGCAAGGCTTTTCCTGGGAGCGTTGTGCTCGAGAAACCCTGCAGGTCTACCAAAAGGTTATCGACGTCAAATGATCAAGGTTCTGCACTTCTTCAAAACCTATTACCCGGAAACGATGGGCGGGATCGAGCAGGTCATTTTCCAGATAGCCCAAGGCGGCGCGGAACACGGGTTTTGCTCGGAAGTGCTGTACCTCAGTGAACGGGGCGCTGCTCGTAATGAAACAGTGGGTAATCACCTGACCCATCGCTCGAGGCTGGATATGCATGTTGCCTCGACGGGATTCTCTCTGTCCGCGTTCAAGGATTTTTCGCAATTGGCCAAAGAGGCTGATGTGGTGCATTACCACTTCCCCTGGCCTTATATGGACCTGGTCCATTTTGCGACTCGGCATGGCAAACCCTCGGTACTCAGTTATCACTCCGATATCGTCAAGCAAAAGACACTGCTCAAGTTGTATCAGCCACTGATGAATCGCTTTCTCTCCAGCGTGGATTGTATCGTGGCGTCTTCACCTAACTACGCACAAAGCAGTCCGGTGCTGTCACGGTTCCGCGACAAGGTCGAAATCATTCCTTATGGGTTGGACAGGGCTACCTATCCGGTCGTCCCCGAAACCAGGCTTGATTTCTGGCGGAGCAGGGTGGGTTCTAAGTTCTTCCTGTTCGTCGGTGCCTTGCGATATTACAAGGGGCTCGATTACTTGCTGGATGCGGCAAAGATCAGCGGTTTGCCAGTGGTGATCCTCGGGGGCGGGCATCAGGAGTCCGAACTAAAAGAGCAGGCTGCGCGGCTCGGCCTTGCCAATGTGCATTTTCTGGGAGGCTTGGGTGATGAGGACAAGGCTGCGCTGTTGACGCTGTGTTATGCCTTTGTGTTTCCATCACACTTGCGTTCGGAGTCATTTGGCATTTCGCTGCTCGAGGCGGCGATGTACGGCAAACCGCTCATTTCCTGTGAAATCGGCTCGGGTACGACCTTTATCAATATCGCCGGTGAAACCGGGCTCGTGGTCGCTCCGCGCAGCTCTGACGGATTGGCTGAGGCAATGAATCGGCTTTGGCATGATACCCCGTTGGCTCTGCAGATGGGGCGTCGAGCACTGCAGCGATATGAAAGCGTCTTTGCAGCTGAAAACATGGTGAAGGCCTACGCCGCTGTCTACCGCAAAGTCATCAAGGCTTCTGCGCCCCACGTGATTGAGCGCTGACTGTCTCCCAGATAGCAGCATCACAGGCGTCCAGGATTTTCGAACGCCTGTTTCCGCTACTTGCTTCAGCTCAATGTTGTCTGGAGATGTGGATTCCTTCCAGAATTGCGGACAATCCGAAATAGTTGTCATCGGTCAATGAGCTGAACTCGATGACGTTGGGGCCGTGGCGCAGTACGCCCTGATCAATCATTGCTTTGAAATTGCCCATTTCGCCCCACGAAAGAGTAACGGGTGAACCATTGATCGATATTGCCATGCTGTTCATGATCGCATTGTTGAGTAACAGACTGAATCTGCCCTCGAGAACGTATTGCCGACCCTCTTTCGGAGCGAACCTGAATATCAGGCTGGACTGCTTTTCGCTCTTCCAGGCTGATGGCTGGTGATGAAAGTAATTCACATCCCAACTCGTTTCGCGCCAGCCTGACCCTTGAGTTGGAAGTTCCATGCTCCACCATTTCCCGAATGACCACCGATAGTCATCGTTGACGACCATGTCCTTGAAGCGAATGAAGTGAGTTTTTTCATTCATTACATCGACGATGCTTTGATAGCGGTCAGGCAGCACGTTCGCAGGCATTACTGGCTTAGTGCTGTTGGATGCATCTGTGACGGAGTCAGCCTGCGTTTGCCTGCCGATCTCTACAGTGACGATATCCGATTTTGCAATGGTAAGGCTCTTCGGCTGGGTCGTAGTCGGGAAGCCAGGGCCACTAACCGACGTTGGATATTCGAATGTCCAACCGTTATCGCCCTGGATGCATCGACCTTTTCTTTGTACTGCGTCGGTCTGCTGCCATTCGCCGCTGGGCATGTGACAGACCTGAATGTTTGAGACGGGTTTGCCGTAAAGGTATGAAAGCGAACCGTTAAGGCCGTCGGCGATAAACATCCATGTATGGTTGAGCTGATTGCCGTAATCGAGAATCAGCATTGTCCTGTTGTTGAGTTGCCCGTCGAAGTGATTGGCAATGTCTTTCAGGATACCCATCTGTTTTTTTGAGATTTCAACGTAGTGGTGAAACTGATAAAGCTGGAATGAAATGCCAGTGACAAACAGAAAGCCTATGCAGGCATTGGTCAGCGGTCTGGACAGACTCAAGCCCGTGTTGATGGCCGCGAGCCAGAGCAGGACTGCGCCCGGCGTTGCGAACAGAAACGTCCGCTGATTTATGACGAGGTGTGCGCCGGAAAGCAAAAACGGAGCGTAACCTAGCAGCAGTAGCGCCAATCCCGATAGCGCGAGCCGCGCATTCATTGACAGATCGGCAAAGCGCGCTGGTCCAACCGGTTGAGCGTAACGCTTGGCGAGAAGGGTGATGAGGAGAGTCAACAGCAGGCTGCTGGTGATCAGATAACCGTAGTTAACAAACTCCAGAGCGGTGATTCTGGCGGCATCAAACCAGCCACCAAGGCTACTGCGCATCAGTCCAACGCTGAACAGCTTGGGAAAGTTGGTGGTCAGGGTAGATACGAGATCCTTCCCGGCCAGACTGCTTTGATAGCTTTTCACCAGGGGCGCGGTATGTATGACGTAAGCCAGATAAACGCCCACGCCGAGCAGCCAGATTCCGTGGTTAGTTACTTTGTGCAGCATTTGTTGCAGTGCGCGCTTCATGCCGACTTTTGAATAGATGACCAGTGCCGGAATACAAGCGAGCAACAACGACGCTTCGTACATGAAGCAGGCGGCAGAGAAAAGAGTGGCGCCAAGAGCGCTGACCAGTCCCGCATGAAGCTTGCGTTGCAGGTTCAGAGCAAAAAGGAACAAGGCGCTGCCCAGCAGAGCCAGGCTGAGTGCCCAATTGATATGAATCGCGCGAAACGACAGCTGCATGGTATCCGCGGGATAGATAATCACCAGAACACTGGCAATCATCCCTAACTTCATACTGCCTGTCAGATTTCTTAGCAGGTAGCTGACTGCGGAGCCTTTGATGACCAAGGCAATCATCAGCAATACATGCCAGTAATCGAAAGAGTTGCCGTCCAGCCAGTAGGCAACAGCCTGAGGGAAAATCGTCAGCGGTCGGAGTGCGTGGGCTGCAAGTGGGCTGGTGGTTCCGGTGAAAAAGAACACACCGTTATTGACGAACAGGCCCAGAATTCCCCATTCCTCCAGCAAGCCTGTCAGGGCGAATCCGAAGGGCAGCCAGAGTATCAGTACCACAACTACGGCAGGCAGGATATCGGCGAGACAGCGGCTCGTAAATGTGTGCCGGGAAAGCGTGCCTGGCTCGCTAGTCTGTACCGAAGACTTCGTAATCATTGCAAATGCCTTTGCGCGATACGCCGGGATCCAGGTAGGCGAATCCTCGGCGGGAATAATTTAAAGTTGCCGGTATCCCGGACACCTGCGAAGAAGCATCCAGGATCAAACGGCTTATCGGGGCTATGGGTCAGCGCTGCTTGGCTATTTTTACCCAGTCCAATCTGGCTGAAAGTCCGTAGTAGTTGTTATCCACTGCCGACACGAACTCGATGACATTGCGCCCGGTCTTGAGCAATTGCGGATTCAAATCGCCTCCGAAGCTGCCGTCCGCGCTCCACTGCACCGGTATGACGGTACCGTTGACCAAAACCTGCATTTCGGCACGAATTTTTTCATTGGCAAATGCGTTGAACAGACCACTGATTGCGTATGGCCCCGGGGTCGGCGCCAGGTCAAAATTCAGTGTGGCATGGGGAGCGTTTTTCCAGGCGGACGAGGTATGCCCGACTCGGCTTGCCTCCCATTCCGTGTTGCGCCAGCCAGATCCTGCAATAGGCGCGTCCAGGCTCCAGTATTTGCCGAAGCCCCAGAAGTATTCGTCTCGGTGTTCCTGATTGCGGAACGTGAAGAAATTGAACCACGGTGCGCTTTCAGTAATGCCATGCAGTCGTGCTGAAATTGGCAATACATTGGAGGCAAGGTTGCGACGGTAGACCTCCAGTTCCGGCGTAGTCGGTGTCGGATCTGGTTTGCCAACGGCGACCGTCACGACGTCGGCTTTTGCCAGTTTCCTGTCAGGTAGTTGCTGCGTAGTCGCAACTCCCGGGCCGCCAGCGGGGGTTGGATAGTGAAATGTCCAGCCCTCTGCGGTTTGTTCACAGGTACCCTTGCGTGCCAGCGAGTCGGTTTGCTGCCATTCATGACTCGGCATATAGCAAACCTCGAGAGTGTCGACAGGCTTGCCGTAGATGTGGAAAAGAACCGCTGAAAGATTGGGGTTCAAGAACATCCAGTCATGGTTCAGCTCATTGGAATAATCAAGGATCACCAACGTTTTATTGACAGCATTGCCATCGAAATTTTCGACGATGTCTTTCAGCACGCGTTGTTGTCTTTGCGAAATGTCGATGTAGTGCTGAAACTGGAATAGCTGGGCCGCCAGACCTGTGCAGACAAGCAGTGCGGCCACAGCCGTGCTGGCGATCTTCGAATAACGGTCCACAGCGACAAACAGGGCGAGGAAGAACAGGGTTGCGCCAGGCGCTGCATAGAGGAAGGTCCGCTGGCTGACCGACATGTGGGCGAGGTTGAAAATGAAGGGCAGGTAGCCCATGCAAATCAGTAACAGGCCAACGACGATCATGCGACCCAGCATGGACCAGCTACGGCCGTTTTCGTTTGCGGGAGTCAGGGCGGTCGACTTACGGGCGACGACCTGGATCAGAACCAGCAGCACCAGAGTGGCGAGGGCCAGATACCAGTAGCTGCTGATTTCGCGGAGCGTGATGCGTACAGCATCTATCCAGCCACCGATGATGCTGTGTCCCAGGCCCAGAGTGAAAATCTTGCTGTAGTGGCTCTTCAGCGAGGCCAGGGCGCTATCGCCGACGACTGCGCCCTGATAGGTCTGGACCAGCGGAGCGGTATGGATGACGTAGGCGATGTAGGCGACCGCTCCAGCGGCCCAGATCAGGTAGTGGGCGAAAAATCGCTTGAGATGGGGTATCAGGCCACTGAAGCCGACTTGAACGAAAACGACCAGTGCGGGAATAGCGGCCAGCAGCAAGGCGACTTCATACATTGCGCAGCCTGCAGCGAGCAGGAGGCTGGAGAGAATGCTGAATGTAAAAGCGCGCGCGCGACTGCGCTGGTCAAGCGCATGCAAAAAGGTGACGCTGGCGAGCAGAACCAGACTCAATGCCCAGTTGATGTGAATCGATCTGAACGACAACTGCATGGTGTCGGCAGGAAAAACGATGACCAGAATGCTCGCCAGCATGCCCCATTTCAAAGCACCCGTGATGCGGGTTGTGATGACGCTCAGCGCCCATCCCTTGATGACCAGGGCGATGATCAACAGCACATGCCAGTAATTGAACGTGTCGGGGTCCAGAAAGTAGCCCAGAGCGTGAGGGAAAATTGTCAGTGGGCGCAGCGCATGGGCCGGCATCGCACTGGTGACATCGGTGACGAAAAACACGCCGATCCTGCTGAACAGACCGATGACACCCCATTCTTCGAGCAGGCCTGTCAGCGCGAAGCCAAACGGCAGCCACATGAAAAAGACTGTCAGTATTGCCGGGCCGAAATGCGCCAGCAAAGTCAGCGCCGTTCTGTGTTGCAACGACGACGTCGGCGTGAACGCCAGATTAGTTGATGTCATGGGGCGCCTGTTAATCCTTCGCGGGCTTGGTTTTATGAGTTGCCTTAAGAACGACTTTGTTTAGAAGGTAACTTGAGGGTAGGAGAAGTAATATGACCAGAATCGGTGCGACAGCCTTGTGCATATTCAAGTGCTCGACCAGCACATTGAGTAACACTGCGCCGAGTACGTACTGCACGAGATAAATGGTCGGATAAACAAGCATGCCGATCACCGAGTGCTCGACCTTGAACACGACTTTCGAGTTGAAGAAGTAGGCAAAGACTATTCCGGCAACATAGGCGATCGCATAGGCTATCTGGTAGTTGATCACATAGCTGAGCAACAGATAGAGGCAGTAGGTTATTCCGGTATTGAGCCCGCCGCCGATCAGGAAGCTGATCCAGCGGCGAACTTGCGGATTGTTTTTCAGTGTGGTCACGGCGCGCTTTTTTTGGCAGTCAGCTTGGTGAACTCTGAATAATCACGGATGTAATCGTCAGCTTCGTAATAGTCCGAGGTGAACACCAGCAGTACCGCATCTTCGGAATATTTGTACTGGATACCCCAGGTCAGTGGCGGCAGATAGATGCCTTTGTTCGGAGCGTCGAGCAACACTTCGGCACGGTTGGTGCCGTCATCTACCACCACTGCGCAGCTGCCTTTGACGCAAATCAGGAACTGGTGGCACTTGTGGTGGGCATGCTCGCCGCGGGTTTTCTGGCTCGGAACATTGAACACGAGAAAATAACGTTTGGGGGTAAACGGGATTTCCTTGTGGAACTCACCTACGGAGAGGTCGCCGCGCATGTCCGCAATGTATTTGAAGCGGTGGGTGGTGACATCGCCGACGCCGATACGCACTACCGCATCATCCTGCTCCTGGGTTTTGGCAGCAGGAGTCTTGGTGGCATCACTGGAAGCGGAGTTTTCCACGTAGCCTGTTATACGGGCCGGAGAGCCGGTCACGATGGCGTACGGAGGTACGGATTTGGTAACGACCGCACCTGCACCCACCATTGCGCCGGTACCGATGGTGACGCCGGGCAGAATGACCGCGCCGCCGCCAATCGAGGCGCCGTCCTGGATGACCGTCTGCGAAAACGTCTCCGGATATACCTTGGAGCGTGGGAATTTGTCGTTGGTGAACGTGGCGTTCGGGCCGATGAATACGTCGGAGCCGATCCGCAAGCCGTCCCACACGTAAACACCGGACTTGATGGTAGTGCGATCACCAATCACCACGTCATTTTCAATCAGCGAGTGCGAGCAGACGTTGACGTCGTCACCAATCACCGCGTCCGGGAAGACCACAACGTATTGCCAGATGCGTGTGTTCTTGCCGATCTTCGAACTCTTTACATCGGCGCTGGCGTGGATGAACGGCTCAGTCATTGGAATGTTCCTTGTTGTCGAGTTTCATGCAGACGATGGCAAGCGGACGCTGCTTGCTGTTTTCGTAGGCGCGCCAGGCATAGGTGCCCACGAGCCCAAGGCCGAGCAGATTGAGTGTGCCCAACAAGAGCACCACCAGCATGGTGGCGGCATACCCTGGCACCTCGATAGCTCCAGACAATTTCGCAATGATCACCATAAAGCCGATGAACAGCGAAATGAGCGAGCCCATGGCGCCCATGCGTGTGAGCAGTCTGATCGGGTAATCGGTAAACGCGAACACACTGTCCATCATGTACTCGAGCTTCTTCTTGAAGGTCCACGCCGATTTGCCTTCCAGGCGTGTCTGCCGTTCGTATTCGATGAACTTGCGCCGAAAGCCGAGCCAGAAAATAAGCGCAATCAGCGACGAGCGCGACTCGTTCAGCTGCAGCAACTGCTCGCGAAACGCCTTGTTGCAGCCAAAGATGTCGACCCCTCCTGCAGGCATGTCGTGCACCACCAGGCGGCGATACAGGCCCCAGAAGATCGACGACGCCATCCGGCTGGAGAACGGATCCTGGCGGGCATTGCGCGTACCGATGGCAACGTCGCATTCATCGTTGGACAGCGACTTGAAAAAACTGATCAAGAGTTCTGGCGGCTCTTGCAGATCGGCGGCCATCACTCCGAAATAATCACCCTTGGCAGCCATCAGGCCGGTGCGAATGGCAGGGAACGACCCGAAGTTGCGCGAGTGCGCGAGCAGTTGTGCAGAAAATTTCATGCTACCCAAAGCCTGTTTGAGCAACAGGAACGAGTCATCAGGGCTGCCATCCACCACAAACACCACCTCGAGCTGATTCTCGAGTGTGGTGTTCATGTCGGTCAGAGCCTGGATCAGCCGGGGAATCGAATCAGCGTTTTTATAGACTGGAACGATGACGGAATATCTCATGCAGTCCATCCATTGGCGGCTGCAATCACGTTGCTGACTTCGGCGTCGGTCATTTCCGGATAGCAAGGCAGCGTGAGGATGACCGAAGCCAGTTGCTCGGTGTTGACCAGGTTGAGACCGGCGAACTGTTGGCCGAATACCGGCTGCTTGTAGTCGGGGATCGGGTAGTGCACGTCTGAGGCGATCTGCGCTTCACGCAGGTGTTTTTGCAGAGCGTCACGTTTCGGCGACTTGATCACGTACAGGTGGGCAACCGAGGCCAGGCCCGTGTCTGGCGAGTGGTTGATGTCACCGTGGCGAATCTCGGTGCGGTAGCGCTGGGCAATTTCGCGGCGGCGCGCATTGCCCTCATCAAGGTGCGGCAGAAATTCGGACAGGATGGCCGCCTGCATTTCATCGAGGCGACTGTTGCGGGCGCCTGCGAGCTCCACGCAATACTTGGATGACCACCCGTATTGGCGCAATTGCGCAACACGCTGGGCAATTGCAGCCGAATTGGTCACGACAGCGCCGCCGTCGCCCAAGGCTCCGAGATTCTTCGTTGGATAGAAGCTGAAACTGGAAGCGTCCCCGAAGGTACCCACGCGTTGACCATCGCGCTCGGCGCCATGAGCCTGGGCGCAATCTTCCAGCAGAGCAACCTTGTGCGTCGCGCAGCACGCCGCGATGGCCTTGATGTCCGGCACTGCGAGACCGTACAGGTGGGTAACGACAACGGCTTTGGCCCCGGCTTCGATCGCTTGCTCGACGCTCGCCAAGGTGACCACATGAGTGTCCAGGTCGACATCCATGAACAGCGGAGTTGCGCCGATGGCCAGTACCGATGTGGTGGTGTACATGCCGGCATTGGCCACTGTAGCGACCTGATCGCCTTCAGCGACACCGAGTGCCTTGAGCGCCAGCTCGATGGCGTCGGTTCCATTGGCGACGCTGATGCAATGGCCAGCCTGCAGATACTCAGCGAATGCTGTTTCAAAGCGTTTGACTTCCGGCCCTAATACCACCCAACCGCTGTCGACCACGCGCTGCACCGAAGCGTTAATCTGCGACTTGAACTTGTCGATCTTCGCTGCGAGGTTGTTGATCTGTTGCATGGGTGCTCTCCATTTCGAAGCAAAAGGCGTCTGCTATCTTGATTTTGGCCGGTGTTAGCCGAGATTTGACGTGATGGCGGAGCTGAAATCCTGTAGCTGCGAGCGCTCCGATCACTTTTCCGCACGGATTCTATCCGTACCCTGAGTCCGCTCCAACAGCAAAGTGCAATTAGCGCCAGTGTTTGGCTTTGCGGTAGATGCAGCTTGCAGGACTGCTATCGCCACAGAAGTGGCTATGAAGTCGTCGATTCAATAAACTGCCCGCCTCGTGCGGTAGCCGATCGGATTTTCCTGGCGTCGCGCCAGAAGCGCGGTTCCGTCACTTGCAACAGCGTCGCTGCAGTGTGTTTGCAGTATCCATTTCTTCCAAGGGTCGCCCATGAGCACCAAGACATTTCTGGTAACGGGTGGCAGCGGTTTTGTGGGCCGGGCATTGATCGGCCGATTGCTTGCGTCAGCGGACTGCCATGTCGTGGCCCCTCTGCGCCGCGCCGAAACGGCTATGGATCCTCGCATGCATGCGGTCCAGTGGTCCGGTCTTGGCCGCGGGCAGGATCTATCGGAGGCAATGCAGGGCGTCGATTGCGTCATCCATACCGCGGCGCGGGTTCATATCATGAACGAGGTGGACGCCGATCCGCTGGCAGCGTTCCGTCTAGCCAATGTGCAAGGCACTCTGGATCTCGCTCGGCAAGCCGCGGCGGCCGGAGTGCGGCGTTTCATCTTCGTCAGTTCGATCAAGGTCAACGGGGAGGGCACTGCGCCCGGGCACGTGTACACGGCCGATGACCTACCTGCGCCGGTCGATCCATACGGCATCTCCAAGCACGAAGCCGAACAGGCGTTGCTGTCTTTGGCCGCGGGCACCGGCATGGACGTGGTCATCATCCGCCCGGTGCTGGTCTACGGCCCGAGCGTCAAAGCCAATTTCCTCAGCATGATGCGCTGGCTATATCGCGGCGTGCCACTGCCGTTCGGTGCCGTCGACAATCGGCGCAGCCTGCTGGCGCTCGATAATCTGATCGATCTGGTGCTGACCTGCGCCGAGCACCCGGCAGCTGCAAATCAGGTGTTTCTGGCCAGTGATGGTGAAGATGTCTCGACCACTCAGCTGTTGCGCAGGCTCGGCACCGCGCTTGGCAGACCGGCCCGGCTATTGCCGGTCTCTGTCGGTTTCATGAGCGGTGTGGCCAGATTGCTGGGCCGTGAAGCGCTGTCGCAAAGACTCTTCGGTTCTTTGCAGGTCGATATCAGCAAGAACCGCCAACTATTGAACTGGGTGCCTCCAGTGGCCCTTGATCGCGCCTTGAACCTGACGGCGCAGCATTTTCTGGATACTCGCCAAAAATGAATTACGGATGGTTCATCGCGATCATTGCGCTTCTCTCCCTGACACTGACCTGGGCTTTGCGTCATTACGCTCTGGCAAGAAGCCTTATGGATATTCCCAATGCGCGAAGCTCGCATTCGGTGCCAACCCCGCGGGGTGGCGGGGTGGCGATTGTTCTGACGTTCTTGTTGGCGCTGGTGTATCTGCTGTGGCGGGATTTGATTGCGTTCGCGCCGTTTATCGCTATCGCCGGGGCGGGGGCGCTGGTCGCCGTGGTTGGGTTCATGGATGACCATGGACACATCGCTGCACGCTGGCGATTGCTGGGGCATTTTGCCGCGGCGACCTGGTTGCTCTGGTGGATGGGCGGACTCCCTGCCCTGCAGTTCTGGGGCGTGGTGGTCGACCTGGGTGTTGTCGGTCATGTGCTGGCGGTGTTTTATCTTGTCTGGCTGCTCAATCTGTACAACTTCATGGACGGTATTGACGGTATTGCCAGTGTCGAGGCCATTTGCGTATGCCTCGGCGCCTGTCTGCTTGGCTGGCTGGGTGGTTGGCCGCAAGTGGTCTGGGCGCCGCTGCTGCTGGCGGTGTGCGTCGGCGGTTTTCTGTTCTGGAATTTTCCGCCCGCTCGAATCTTCATGGGCGATGCCGGCAGCGGATTTCTCGGTATCGTGCTGGGAGGCTTGTCGCTGCAGGCGGCATGGCAGAGTGCCGAGCTGCTATGGGGCTGGCTGATACTGCTCGGCGTGTTTATTGTCGATGCGACATTCACGCTGTTTCGGCGCTTGCTGCGCGGCGATAAAGTTTATGAGGCGCATCGCAGTCACGCCTATCAATATGCCTCTCGTCGGTTTGGCAGTCATCTGCCCGTCACTATTACCGTTGCCGTGATCAATATGTTCTGGTTGTTGCCGATTGCCGTGGCCGTTACGCATTTCGGACTGGACGGGAGCCTGGGCGTTATTGTCGCCTATGCTCCTCTGCTGTGGCTTGCAATCGCATATCGCGCCGGCGAACTGGAAAAGAACTGAAAGGCCACCGCGTCACGGCTCTGTCATTTGGGTTTACAGTGCATGCCAGCAGTTCAGCAGAGGAATACAGCAGTTGAAGGGAGAAAACTGAGTGTTTGAAGAGTTGATGGACAAGGTTCGGGAGCGGCTCGTCGCATTGCCGAGGCGACGCAAACGCCTGATTCAGGTGGCAACGGACATCGTCCTGGTCTGGGCAGCCCTGTGGCTGGCGTTCATCGTCCGCCTGGGCATCGACGACATGTATAACCCATTCAGAGTGCATGTCTGGCTGTTTGTCTGCGCCCCCGTCGTCGCTATCCCCCTTTTCATTCGCTTCGGCATGTACCGGGCTGTCATGCGGTATTTCGGCAATGACGCGCTGATTGCCATTATCAAGGCGGTAAGTCTTTCTTCGCTGATCCTGGCCGTTGTCGTGTACTGGTACAGCAACCACGAGGCCGTGGTACCGCGTTCGATCATTTTCAATTACTGGTGGTTGAGTCTGGTCATCATTGGCGGACTGCGCTTGTGTATGCGCCAATACTTCATGGGGGACTGGTTTACTGCAGCGCAACATGTGCCCTTCACCAATCGTGATAACGGCTTGACGAAGGTTGCCATTTACGGCGCCGGCGTCGCCGGCAATCAGCTGGTTGCCGCGTTGCGCATGGGCAAGGTCATGCGCCCGGTGGCTTTCATTGACGATGACGCCAGTATCGCTGACCGATCGATCTCGGGTCTGCATGTCTACAAGCCCAAGCACATTCAGGAAATGATCGACGTTACCGGCGCCCAGGAAATCCTGCTGGCCCTGCCATCCTCCACCCGGGCCAGACGGCGGGAGATTCTCAACCTGCTCGAGGGTTTTCCTCTGCATATCCGCAGCGTGCCGAATTTCACCGATCTGGCCAGCGGAAGGGTGAAAGTCGAAGACATTCAGGAAGTCGACATCGCTGACTTGCTGGGGCGCGACGCCGTGCCAGCGCAACCGGACCTGCTGCAACGCTGCATCAGGGGCAAAGTCGTCATGGTGACCGGTGCTGGTGGCTCGATCGGCTCAGAGCTGTGCCGGCAGATTTTTGCCTTGGGCCCGACCACACTACTGCTGTTCGATCACAGTGAATTCAATCTCTATAGCATTTTGTCCGAACTGGAGCAGCGTGGGTGCAGGGAGTCGGTCAAGGTGCGTCTGTTGCCCATCCTCGGTTCCATTCGCCATCCGGACAAGTTGCTGGATGTGATGAAAACCTGGCAGGTCGACACGGTTTATCACGCAGCGGCTTACAAACACGTACCGATGGTCGAGCACAACATTGCCGAAGGTGTGCTGAATAACGTGATCGGCACCTTGAATACCGCGCAGGCAGCCCTGCAGTCAGGTGTGGCCAATTTCGTGTTGATTTCTACCGACAAGGCCGTTCGCCCGACCAATGTGATGGGCAGTACCAAACGCCTCGCCGAACTGGTTCTGCAAGCGTTGAGCCACGAGATCGCTCCAGTCCTGTTTGGTGACAAGGCCAACGTTTCACGGGTCAACAAAACCCGCTTCACCATGGTGCGATTCGGCAATGTGCTGGGGTCTTCCGGTTCAGTGATCCCGTTGTTCCACAGCCAAATCAAATCTGGTGGTCCTCTGACGGTGACCCATCCGAAAATAACCCGCTATTTCATGACCATACCCGAGGCGGCCCAATTGGTGATTCAGGCTGGCTCGATGGGACAAGGCGGCGATGTGTTCGTGCTGGACATGGGCGAGCCGGTGAAGATCGTCGAGCTTGCCGAGAAAATGATTCACCTCTCGGGTCTGAGTATCCGCTCCGACCGCAATCCGCAAGGCGACGTCTCCATCGAATTCACAGGGTTGCGTCCTGGCGAAAAGCTCTACGAAGAGTTGCTGATTGGCGACAACGTCGCCGCAACCCCACATCCGATGATCATGAGTGCCAACGAAGACCATTTGTCTTGGGATGTGTTGAAAGCGCGGCTGAGCGAATTGCTCAAAGCCGTCGAGAGAGATGACTACACCCGTGTCCGCCAACTCCTGCGTGAAACGGTCAGCGGCTACACCCCCGATGGCGAGATCGTTGACTGGATCTACCAGCAACGTCGTCTCGAGCCTTGATTGTTTCACATCCTGTAACGCTCGCATTTTTGACTTCGCTCCATCATGGCCTACGTTTGAAGAGCAGCTTGGGAAAAGCTGCTTTCTAAAACGATGATGGAGCGTCACTTATGCGTACCGGTTATTTCTACTCGCTGATCTTTGCTTTCCTCACCAGTGCCTCGATCGCCGCGATTGCGGCACCTGAAGCGCCTTCGCCGACGCCGAAGGCGCCTTTGCTGATGGATGCAGCGGCGCCTTCCCAGACTACCAAGGTCGATCTCAACGGCGCGGATGCGGCAACGTTGCAAAAGGAGTTGGCGGGTGTGGGAGAGGCGAAAGCGCAGGCGATTGTTGCGTATCGGGATACAAATGGTCCGTTCGCGTCGGTGGATGAGTTGCTGGAGGTGAAGGGGATTGGTAAGGCGATTCTGGATCGAAATCGTGAAAAGCTGGAAGTGAACTAAGCTGACAGTTCAACGCCGAGAGGCCGGTCATTGACCGGCCTTTTTATTGGGTGCCGATCTGGTCGATGCCTGAACGCTGAAAATTACGGGTATCATATTGCGCCTTCATTATGCCTATAATAATTTCGCTCGGGACTGATTCAGCAGCTGAATCGCAGTACACCGATGCACGTCGAATTTTGAATTGATAAGGGGTCACCACAATATGAACCAACGTCGAGTCGTCGTTACGGGCATGGGCCTGGTTTCACCCTTGGGCAGTGATGTTGAAATCGTCTGGCAGCGTTTGCTGGCCGGTCGTTCCGGGTTGCGCAACCTGCCAGACGCGGTTGTGGCTGATCTGCCGACCCGGGTCGGCGGCAGCGTGCCGACGGTGGAGGAGGATGCCGAGGCCGGGTTTGATCCGGATCGTGCGACGCCGCCCAAGGAACAGAAGAAGATGGATCGCTTCATCATGTTCGCCATGGAAGCGGCGCGGCAGGCGCTGGAGCAGGCAGGCTGGCATCCGGCGGACGCTGAAAGCCAGGAGCGGACCGCAACAATCATCGGCTCGGGCGTCGGTGGTTTCGGTGCCATTGCCGATGCCGTGCGTACCACCGACAGCCGTGGCCCGCGGCGTTTGTCGCCGTTCACCATCCCATCGTTTCTGGTCAATCTCGCGGCCGGTCATGTGTCGATCCAGCATGGCCTCAAAGGGCCGTTGGGCGCACCGGTTACCGCATGTGCCGCCGGGGTTCAGGCGATCGGCGATGCGGCGCGGTTGATTCGCGCAGGTGAGGCGGACATCGCTGTATGTGGCGGTGCTGAAGCTTCGATCGATCGCGTCAGTCTCGCCGGTTTCGCGGCGGCGCGGGCGCTGTCCAGCGGTTACAACGACACCCCTGAAAAAGCCTCGCGTCCTTTCGACAGTGGGCGCGACGGTTTCGTGATGGGCGAGGGTGCCGGCCTGCTGGTCATCGAATCGCTGGAGCATGCTCTGGCGCGTGGGGCGAAACCGCTGGCCGAACTGGTCGGCTACGGCACCACCGCCGATGCCTATCACCTGACCGCCGGGCCGGAAGACGGCAGCGGCGCGCGGCGGGCGATGCAATTGGCACTGGCTCAGGGCGGTGTGACGCCGGAGCAGGTGCAGCATCTCAACGCACATGCGACGTCGACGCCGGTCGGCGATTTGGGCGAGTTGGCGGCGATAAAGGCTGTGTTTGGTACGCAGGACAAGATCGCCGTGACTTCAACCAAATCCGCCACCGGTCATTTGCTTGGCGCTGCGGGTGGGCTGGAGGCGATTTTCACGCTGCTGGCGATTCGTGACCAGATGGTGCCGCCGACGCTCAACTTCGAAAACCCGGATCCGGCGAGCAAAGGTGTGGACATTGTCCATGGCGAGGCACGGTCGATGGCGATCGAATATGCCTTGTCCAACGGCTTCGGTTTTGGCGGGGTCAACGCGAGCGTGCTGTTCAAGCGCTGGGAAGGTTAATCGCTCGATTGCTTGAGATGTTCGCGGGTGACGTCGAGGATGCGCTGAGCGAAGTCGGCATTCGCGACGCTGCGTGACAGCAGCAGTGCGCCGGCCAGGGTCGCCATGATGACAATGCTGCGATCGGCGCTGTTCTCGCCTTCGAGCGTGCCTTGAATTTGTTCGAGGCGAGCGTTGAGGACTTCGTCACTGGTGGGGCTTGGCTGGCCGCGCAGGCCCAGTTCCGAGGAAATGGTCAGCAGCGGGCAGCCCTCCTGAGGCGAGGTCTGATGCCACTGCGACAGGTAGGTGTCGATAAAGACCTGCAGCGGGTTTTCCTGCGCGAAGATTTCTTCGCACAGGCCCGCGACTTGCTCGCCGGCCTCTTGCAGGGCTTTTTCGACCAGTTCTTCCTTGGATTTGAAGTGCGAGTAGAAACCGCCATGGGTCAAGCCCAGCGCTTTCATCAACGGTTGCAGGCCGGTGGCGCCGATGCCGTCCTTGCGAAAGCGCGCCGAGGCTTCCTTGATGATGCGCTGATGGGTCTGGGCTTTGTGATCTGGCGAGTAACGCATGTGGAGCTCTCCGCGACGATGCTGCCATCTTAACCACGGAAGATTAAATGGTGACTGTACTTCTAAAATCTAAACAGCCTGCGGGTAAGTCCGATCGTGCTGAAAAAACAAACCCCGCCATTGCGGCGGGGTTGGTATCAGCGGTCTTGTGCATCCTTGGCATCCGCTTCGGCATTGCGCTGTGCGACGCGCTTGCGTTCTTCATCGGTCAGTTCGACCTTGTTGGCGGTGTCGCGCAACATCATCAATCCGCCGACAATCGAGCCGATCGCAACGACCAGAATCAACCAGGCATACCAGGGCATAACGGCTCTCCTTAATGGCAGCTCGACGGGCGAGGACTTCGCCGTGCGATGCTGCATACCACCTTTGAGCGAAACGACTTCGCAGTGGTTCCATTCTAGGCCGCTTATGCCCGGCACACCCGAACAGTGTTACAGACCGGTCAACATCGCATCCGCCGGCGCATCGGCACGCAGTTGCCCAGTGAGCATGAAGTAGCAGAACCCGACCGCCATGAAGCCGAGGAAAATCAGCCCGATCAGCGTGTTGAACCACGCCATCGCCACCAGGCAAACCACCGCCAGCACCAGCGCGATCAGTGGAACCAGCGGATAGCACGGCGCGCGGAAAGTACGTTCCAAGTTCGGTTCCGATTTACGCAGTTTGAACAGGCTGAGCATGCTCATGATGTACATCACGATGGCGCCGAACACGGCCATGGTGATCATCGCTGCGGTGAGTGTCATACCGCCGAGGTTGATCAGGCCGTCGCTGTAGATCGCCGCGATGCCGATAAGGCCGCCAGCGATGATTGCCCGGTGTGGGGTCTGGAAGCGCGACAGTTTCGCCAGCGAAGCGGGCAGGTAACCGGCGCGGGCGAGGGCGAAGAATTGCCGCGAATAACCAAGGATGATGCCGTGGAAACTGGCGACCAGGCCAAACAGGCCGATCCACACCAGCATGTGCAGCCAGCCGGAGTTGTCACCAACCACGGTTTTCATCGCCTGCGGCAGTGGGTCGTTGATGTTGGACAAGGTGCGCCAGTCGCCGACGCCGCCCGCGAAGAACATCACGCCCATGGCCAACAGCACCAGGGTCAGGATGCCGCTGATGTAGGCTTTTGGGATCGTGCGTTTCGGGTCCTTGGCTTCTTCGGCGGCCATGGCGGCGCCTTCGATGGCGAGGAAGAACCAGATCGCGAAGGGAATCGCCGCGAACATCCCGGCAATTGCCGGCGCGCCGAAGACGTCGGAACCGGCCCAGCCATTCAGGGCGAAGTTGCTGAAGCTGAACGCCGGCGCGACCACGCCCATGAACACCAGCAATTCGGCGACGGCCAGTACACAGACGATCAGTTCGAAAGTCGCCGCCAGTTTCACGCCGAGAATGTTCAAACCCATAAAGACGATATAGGCGCCGACCGCTGCGTGTTTCGGATCGAGTGCCGGAAACTGCACATTCAGGTAAGCGCCGATGGCCAAGGCAATGGCCGGTGGCGCGAAGACAAACTCGATCAGCGTTGCCAGGCCAGCAATCAATCCTCCTTTTTCACCGAAGGCGCGTCGGCTGTAGGCAAACGGCCCGCCAGCATGAGGAATCGCGGTGGTCAGCTCGGTGAAGCTGAAGATAAAGCAGGTGTACATGGTCGCGACCATGAACGAGGTCACCAGGAACCCTAGTGTCCCGGCCACGCCCCAGCCATAACTCCAGCCGAAGTATTCGCCGGAAATCACCAGCCCTACGGCGATGCCCCACAGGTGCAAGGTGCCCAGCGTGGGTTTGAGTTGTGTGTTCATGCGTTTGCTCCCTGAACGGTTTGGAAAGCTCAGGGGAGGGCGTTTGCAGTGGGCGTGCCATTGCTGTGAAACAAGTCGTAATGAGTTGAAAGCTGTCGTATCGGGGATGTTCGCGGGGGGATAGCTGCTTTTTGTGCGCCAGTTGGGTGCGATGTTGGCGGTTATGCCGTCTTCGCGAGCAGGCTCGCTCCCACAATTTGCAATGCATTTCCCTGTGGGAGCGAGCCTGCTCGCGAAAAGGCCCGCCCATACAACGCAAATCCCACCTGTAACGCCCGCATAAACCCACTCTTTACGCTTTCTTTATGCCCAGCCAACCCCGTCGCTCTCGTTCCTTTACAGCCTCCTTTCCGACAATGCCTGCACACACGGCAATACGCCGTAACACGGAGATCTTCCATGAGCGTTCTGGACGGGGTGTCACTGCTGTTGGCAGTGGGGCTGTTCATTTATCTGTTGGTTGCGCTGTTGCGCGCGGATCGGAACTAGGAGCGGCTATGCACAGTTATGATTATTGGCTGATCCTCGGGTTTTTTGCGCTGGTCTTGCTGCCGGCGCCGTTCCTTGGGCGCTTCTATTACAAGGTGATGGAGGGCCAGCGCACCTGGCTGACGCCGATTCTCGGCCCGGTCGAGCGCGGTTGCTATCGTCTTGCCGGGGTCGATGCGCAGGCGGAGCAGAGCTGGCAGAAATACACGCTGGCATTGCTGGCCTTCAACCTTGCCGGTTTCCTGCTCCTGTTTGCGATTCTGCTGTTCCAGGATCACCTGCCGCTGAACCCGCAAAACCTGCCGGGCCAGGAATGGACCCAGGCGTTTAACACCGCGGTCAGCTTCATGACCAACACCAACTGGCAGTCCTACAGCGGCGAAGCGACCCTCAGCTATCTGAGTCAGATGGTCGGCCTCACTGTGCAGAACTTCGTCAGCGCCGCCACTGGCCTCGCCGTGCTGGTCGCGTTGTGCCGTGGCATCGGGCGCAAATCGACGAAAACCCTGGGGAATTTCTGGGTCGACATGACTCGCGCCACCCTCTACGGCCTGCTGCCGCTGTGCCTGTTGCTGGCGCTGTATCTGGTCTGGCAGGGCGTGCCGCAAACCTTCGCGCAGTATGTAAATGCCGTGACCCTGCAAGGCGTCGATCAGGTGATCCCGCTCGGCCCGGCCGCCAGTCAGATTGCGATCAAACAACTGGGCACCAACGGTGGCGGTTTCTTCGGCGTCAACTCGGCGCATCCGTTCGAGAACCCCACCGCGTGGAGCAACCTGTTCGAAGTCGCTTCGATCATTCTGATCCCGGTGGCGCTGGTGTTCACTTTCGGCCATTACGTCAAGGATCTGCGTCAGAGCCGCGCGATCATCGCCTGCATGTTGGCGCTGTTCCTGATCGGCGGTGCGACGTCGTTGTGGGCTGAGTATCAGCCGAATCCGACCCTGAACAACGCCGCTGTCGAGCAGACTGCACCGCTGGAAGGCAAGGAAGCGCGCTTCGGCACCACCGCGACGGTGCTGTGGTCGGTGACTACCACGGCGGCTTCGAACGGCTCGGTCAACGGCATGCACGACAGCCTCAATCCGCTCAGCGGCATGGTCGCGCTGGTCAACATGATGGTCGGCGAAGTGATCTTCGGCGGTGTCGGCGCCGGGCTCTACGGCATGTTGCTCAACGTGCTGATCGCGGTGTTCCTCGCCGGCCTGATGATCGGTCGTACGCCGGAATACCTCGGCAAGAAACTCCAGGCCCGCGAAGTGCAGTTGCTGGTGGTGACGCTGCTGGTGATGCCGGTCGGCGTGCTGGTGCTCGGCGCCATTGCCGCCACGGTTCCCAGCGCTGCGGCAACCATCAGCAACCCCGGCCCGCATGGTTTCAGTCAGTTGCTCTATGCCTACACCTCGGCGAGCGCCAACAACGGCTCGGCATTCGGTGGCCTGAGCGCGAACACGCCGTTCCACAACCTGATGCTCGGTCTGGGCATGTTGATCGGCCGCTTCGGCTACATCCTGCCCGTGCTGGCACTGGCCGGTAGCCTGGCGATGAAGAAAAGCGCACCGGTCGGCCAGAACAGTTTTCCGACTCACGGCCCGCTGTTCGTGACCCTGTTGACCGTGACCATTTTGCTGGTGGGCGGCCTGACGTTCCTGCCGACGCTGGCGCTCGGTCCTATCGCCGAACATTTAAGTATGGGCTTCTAAGGAATCCATCATGAATATGCCTGCAATCAAACCCGCCGCCGTCAAAGCGCCGGAACACGCCAAAACCGCGATCTCGGCCCTGTGGCGCCCGGCGCTGGTGCAAGCCTTCGTCAAGCTCGACCCACGACAACTGGCGCGTTCGCCGGTGATGCTGGTGGTCGAACTGACGGCGATTTTCACCACTGTGCTGTGCTTCCTTCCGGATGCCGACGTGCCGACCTTCGTCGCCGCGCAAATCGCTCTGTGGCTGTGGTTCACCGTGCTCTTCGCCAACTTCGCCGAGGCCCTGGCCGAAGGTCGTGGCAAGGCTCGCGCCGACAGCCTCAAGGCTGGCAGCGAAGGCCTCAGCGCACGCTGCCGCCAGGCTGATGCGAGTTTCAAGATTGTCCCGGCCGCCAACCTGCGCAAGGGCGATGTGGTGCGTGTCGAAGCCGGGGAAATGATCCCCGGTGACGGCGAAGTCATCGAAGGTATCGCGGCGGTCAACGAAGCGGCGATCACCGGTGAATCGGCGCCGGTGATCCGCGAGTCCGGCGGCGACCGCTCGGCCGTCACCGGCAACACGCGATTGGTGTCCGACTGGCTGCTGGTGAAGATCACCACCAACCCTGGTGAATCGACTCTCGACCGCATGATCGCCCTGGTCGAAGGCGCCAAACGCCAGAAAACCCCCAACGAAGTGGCGCTGGATATCCTGCTGATCGGCCTGACCCTGATTTTTCTGCTGGTGGTCGTCACCCTGCAACCGTTCGCGCATTTCGCCAATGGCAACCTGCCGCTGGTGTTCCTCGTCGCGTTATTGGTCACGCTGATCCCGACCACCATCGGCGGTCTGCTGTCCGCCATCGGTATTGCCGGGATGGATCGGCTGGTGCGTCTCAACGTGATCGCCAAGTCCGGCCGTGCGGTGGAGGCGGCGGGTGACGTGCACGTGCTGTTGCTCGACAAGACCGGCACCATCACCTTCGGCAACCGTCGCTGCAGCGCAGTTTATGCCGCGCCGGGTGTGACCGGCCGTGAGCTGGCCGAAGGCGCGCTGTTCGCCTCGCTGGGCGACGAAACCGCTGAGGGCAAATCGATCGTCGAGTTCCTCCGTGGCCTGCATCCGCAACCGGAGCCGGCCCCGGATACCCTGACCGCCGTGCCGTTCAGCGCGGAAACCCGCTTGTCCGGCGTCGATTATCAGGGCCGCGTGTATCGCAAAGGCGCGGTGGATTCGCTGCTGGCGTTTCTCGGTCAGCAACGTAGCGATCTGGCCCCGGCGCTGGCGCGGGAAATCGACAAGATTGCCCAGAGCGGTGGCACGCCGTTGCTGGTCTGTGCTGACGGCAAATTGCTTGGCGCGATCCATCTCAAGGACGTGGTCAAGCCAGGCATCCGCGAGCGTTTTGCCGAGCTGCGCAAACTGGGGATTCGCACGGTGATGGTCACCGGCGACAACCCGCTGACCGCTGCTGCGATCGCCGCTGAAGCCGGCGTCGACGATGTGCTCGCCGAAGCCACGCCGGAGAAGAAACTCGCGCGGATTCGTCACGAGCAGAACGACGGTCGCCTGGTCGCCATGTGCGGCGACGGCGCCAACGACGCCCCGGCGCTGGCCCAGGCCGACGTCGGCATGGCCATGAACGATGGCACGCAAGCGGCACGCGAAGCGGCGAACATGGTCGACCTCGACAGCGACCCGACCAAGCTGCTCGACGTGGTGCAGATCGGCAAGGAATTGCTGGTGACCCGTGGCGCGCTGACGACCTTTTCCATCGCCAACGACATCGCCAAATACTTCGCGATTCTGCCGGCGCTGTTCGCCTCGATTTACCCGCAGCTGGGCGTGCTGAACATCATGCATCTGAGCAGTCCGCAGAGCGCGATTCTCTCAGCCATTGTGTTCAACGCGCTGATCATCGTTGTGCTAATTCCACTGGCATTGCGCGGCGTGCGGGTGCAGGCGGCGAGTGCGGCGGCGTTGCTGCGGCGCAATCTGCTGATCTATGGCGTCGGCGGGATTGTCGTGCCGTTCGTGGGGATCAAGGTGATCGACATGCTGCTTACGGCGTTGCATCTGGTGTAACGCTTTCGCGAGCAGGCTCGCTCCCACCTGAAACTGCATTCCCCTGTGGGAGCGAGCCTGCTCGCGAAGAATGCGCCACTGCTTATCTGACTCAACACAGTACTGTTTTCTGAATCGAGGATTCTGCAATGTCCACAACCCTACGCCCGGCCCTGACCCTGTTAGCGCTAATGACCCTGATCACCGGCGTCGCCTATCCACTCGCGGTCACCGGCATCGCCCAGGTCGCCTTTCCCGACCAAGCCAACGGCAGCCTGATCCACGACGCCGACGGCAAAGTCCGCGGCTCGTCGCTGATTGCCCAGGATTTCAGCGGTGACAACTGGTTCCACCCACGGCCATCCGCCGGGGCTTTTGCCACGGTCGCCAGCGGCGCCAGCAACCTCGCGCCAAGCAATCCGGCCCTGGCGACCCGCGTGATCGAAGACGCGCAAAAACAACAAGTCGCTGGGCAGGGGCCGGTGCCATTGGCCTTGCTGACCACCTCCGCCAGCGGCCTCGATCCGCACTTGCCACCGGCGGCAATTGCCTATCAACTGGCGCGTGTCGCGGCGGCGCGCAACCTGCCGGTATCGACTTTGCAGCAATTGCTCGACCAGCACATCGAACAACCGCTGGTGGGGCCGCCGGTGGTGAATGTGCTGGAGCTGAACCTGGCACTGCAAAACCTGTAATCGGCGGCGCGGCCATTCGCGAGCAGGCTCGCTCCCACCTTTGGAATGCATATCCATGTGGGAGCGAGCCTGCTCGCGAAGGCGCCCTGACAATCACCGCATAAATTTCAGAAGAAAGAGAGCATCCCCAGCATGAGCGACTCTGGCCGCGCCGACGCATTGTTAGCAGACCTGCCCCGTGATGGCCGTGGCCGGCTCAAGGTTTTCCTCGGCGCCGCCCCCGGGGTCGGCAAGACCTACGCCATGCTCCAGGCCGCGCACACGCAACTGCGCCAGGGCGTAAAGGTTCTCGCCGGCGTGGTCGAAACCCATGGCCGCGCCGAAACCGAAGCGCTGCTCGGCGGCCTGCCGCAGCAGCCGTTGGTGCGCAGCGAATACCGTGGCGTGCTGCTCGAAGAAATGGACCTCGACGGCTTGCTCGCGGCCAAGCCGAAGCTTGTGCTGGTCGATGAACTGGCTCACAGCAACGCCCCCGGCAGCCGCCACACCAAGCGCTGGCAAGACATTCAGGAACTGCTCGCCGCCGGTATCGACGTGTTCACCACGGTCAACGTCCAGCACCTGGAGAGCCTCAACGATCAGGTGCGCGGCATCACCGGCGTGCAGGTGCGCGAAACCCTGCCGGACTGGGTCTTGCAGGAAGCTTTCGAGCTGCTGCTGATCGACCTGCCGCCGCGTGAATTGCTCGAGCGTCTGCGCGAAGGCAAGGTCTACGTACCGGAGCAGGCCCGCGCCGCCATCGACGCTTTTTTCACCCAGACCAACCTTACCGCCCTGCGTGAACTGGCAATGCAGACCGCTGCCGCGCAGGTCGACAACGATCTCGCCCAAGGCTATCGCCAACTCGGTCAGGCCGCGCCGGCTGTGCGCGGGCGTTTGCTGGTCGGCGTCGATGGTGATGCGCAGGCCGAACGGCTGGTGCGTCACGCCAGTCGCGTCGCCCAGCGCCGGCATCTGCCGTGGAGTCTGGTGCATGTCGACAACGGCAGCGCTCGGGATGAGCAATCACGCTTGCGTCTGCAAAGCGCCCAGCAACTGGCCGAACGTCTCGGCGGCGAAGTGGTGCTGTTGCGGGCCGGCGAAGTGGCGAAAACCCTGATTCAGCACGCTGGCGAACGCCGCGCCAGTCTGCTCTTGGTCGGTCAGTCGCGGCCACGCTTGCGCCGTCGCTTGTTCGGCGGAGGCCTGGCGGCGCGCCTGCTGCGTCAGGCGCACGGTCTGGAAATCAACGTCCTCGACAGTGACCACGAACAGCATCAACCGCGCCCGCGCAATCCAGTGACGCTGGTGTGGTTCGATTACGCGCTGGCGCTGGTGGCGACGTTGTTGGCCAGCGCGTTGGCCTGGGCGGTGTCGAGCGTGTTGCCGCTGCCGAACATCTCGCTGGTGTTTCTCGCGGCGGTGTTGCTGGTGGCGGTGCGCAGTAGCCTCGGCCCGGCGCTGGCCTGTGCGGCGCTGTCGTTTCTCACCTACGATTTTCTGTTCATCCCACCGAATTTCTCGTTCAGCATCCAGCGCGAAGAAGACGTGCTGACGCTGCTGTTTTTCCTGTTGATGGCGGCGCTCACCGGCAATCTCGCAGCACGGCAGCGGCGACAATTGCAGGCCTTGCGCGATACCCAGGAAGAAACCAGCGAACTGCTCGACCTGTCGCGCAAACTCACCGCCGCGACCGATCGCCAAGCCGTAGTCAGCGCCGCTGCGCAACACCTCGAAGGCTGGAGCGATGTGCAATTGTGCCTGCTCAACCGCGACGGGCAGGGCGGCTGGAAGGTCGAAACCGGCGGACCGCTGCAATTCACCGAGGCCGAACGCGCCGCCGCCGATTGGGCCTGGCAACACGATCAACCGGCGGGCAAGGGCACCGGCACCTTGCCGCTGGGGCGTTGGTGGTGGTGGCCGTTGTCGGTCGAGGACGGGCCGCTGGCGTTGCTTGGTGTTTGCGCCAGGGAAGGCCAGAGCTTGAGCGGTCAGCGCCGACGTTTGCTCACTGCGCTGAGCCAGCCGTTGGCGCAAGCCCTGGCTCGCGCGCAATTGGCCGATGACCTCGAAGCGGCGCGTCTGCACGGCGAAACCGAACAGTTGCGCAGCGCCTTGCTCGCCTCGGTGTCCCACGATTTGCGCACGCCGCTGACGGCCATGCGCGGCAGTATCGATAGCCTGTTGGCTCTCGGCGAAGCGATCCCGCTGGAGGATCGCCGCGAGTTGCTCGAAGGCACCCGCGATGAGGCCGAACGCCTCGACCGCTACATCCAGAACCTGCTCGACATGACTCGGCTCGGACACGGCGCCTTGAAGCTGGCGCGGGACTGGGTATCGCCGGCCGATATCGTCGGCAGTTCGCTCAATCGCCTGCGCGCCGTGCTGGCGCCGCTGCAGGTCAGCACCGAAGTACCGGCCGAATTACCGCTGCTGTATGTGCACGCGGCGCTGATCGAACAGGCGCTGGTCAACGTGCTGGAGAACGCCGCGCGCTTTTCGCCCAGCCATGGTCGCCTTCAATTGCGTGCCGGCGCCGATGAGCAGGAGATTTTCTTTTCGGTCAGCGATGAAGGCCCGGGGATTCCCGAAGACGAGCGAGCGAAGATTTTCGATATGTTCTACACCGCCGCGCGCGGAGATCGCGGTGGTCAGGGCACGGGGTTGGGCCTGGCGATCTGTCAGGGCATGGTCGGCGCCCATGGTGGGCATATTTCCGTGGCTGACGGCATCGACGGGCGTGGCACCTGCATCACCTTGCACCTGCCATTGCAGGCGCAGCCGGGCATGGACGGTGAAGCATGAAGTCGACTGCGCTACTCTCTTGCGACTCTTTTGTGTTGATGTGAATTCATGAGCCAGACCGCGACCATTTTGGTCATCGACGACGAACCGCAGATCCGCAAATTCCTGCGCATCAGCCTCGCTTCACAGGGCTATAAAGTGCTCGAGGCCGGCACCGGTGCCGAAGGCCTGGCGCAAGCCGCGCTGAGCAAACCGGACCTGGTGGTGCTCGACCTCGGCCTGCCGGATATGGACGGTCAGCAGGTGCTGCGCGAGTTGCGCGAGTGGGCGACCACGCCCGTGCTGGTGTTGTCGGTGCGTGCCAGTGAAGGGCAGAAGGTCGAAGCGCTGGATGGCGGCGCGAACGACTACGTGACCAAACCGTTCGGCATCCAGGAATTTCTCGCCCGTGTTCGTGCTTTGTTGCGTCAGGCACCAGCGGGGGAGGCGCAGCCAGCGGCGCTGAGTTTTGGCCCGTTGACCGTGGATCTGGCTTATCGGCGCGTGCTGCTCGATGGCGCTGAAGTCGCCCTGACCCGCAAGGAATACGCCGTGCTCGCGCAACTGGCGCGGCATCCGGGGCGGGTGATCACCCAGCAGCAATTGCTCAAGGATATCTGGGGGCCGACGCACACCGAGGACAGTCATTACCTGCGCATCGTGGTCGGGCATCTGCGCCAGAAACTGGCGGATGACCCGACCCGTCCACGGTTTATCGTGACTGAGGCGGGGGTTGGGTATCGGTTGTTGAGTGAAAACAGCCTGTAGCTTTGTAGTGGCCGATCCGGCGCCTTCGCGAGCAAGCTCGCTCCCACATTTGGAATGCATTCCCCTGTGGGAGCGAGCTTGCTCGCGAAGAGGCCAGAATAAACACTGAAGGACTTTCAGGATTTCAACCCTGCTCCTGCTCATACCGATCCAGCGTATCACTGGCAATCTGTCTGCCCAGCGCGATCAACTCCGGCGCCTTGTAGAACTCGAAAAACCGGCACACCCGCTTCGGCACATTGATCAGGATATCCGGCGGATACCCGGCAATCTTGTACTGCGCCAGTGAAGTCTGCATCACCTCGAAACTCTGGTTGATCAAATCCAGCAGCGACGCCGGCCCGACGTTATCGATGATGAATGAACCGGTAGCGGATTTCGGCGCGCCCTCGCGTTCCGGGGCGGCGGCCGGTTGCTGGCTTTCCGGCTCGACGCCCTCAAGCCACGGATTGATCTCCGCCGCCTCTGCGCGCAGGGCTTCCTGTTCGAGCTTCAACAATTGCTCGGCCTGTTTACGGCGGAACGGCAACTTCGAACCCATGGATTTGATCAGACTGTCGAAGCGCGAACGAAACGCTGCTGGCCGCTCGATCACCGGCAACTTGTACTGCCGCTGGTTGGTGGCGTTGAGGTTGACCGCGATGATCAGATCGCAGTGACTCGACACCACCGGAACGATCGGCAACGGATTGAGAATGCCGCCGTCGACCAGCATGCGGTTGCCCTGCATCACCGGGGTAAACAGGCTGGGAATCGCCGCAGAGGCGCGCATGGCCTGGTGCAGGCAGCCTTCCTGAAACCAGATTTCCTGCTGGTTGGTCAGATCGGCGGCGACGGCGGTGTAGGGGATGCGCAGGTCCTCGATATTGATCTCGCCGACGATCTTGCGGATCTGCCCGAAGACCTTTTCACCGCGAATCGCGCCGAGACGGAAACTCACATCGACCAGGCGCAGCACGTCGAGGTAATCAAGGCTTTCGATCCAGCGCCGGTACTCATCCAGTTTGCCGGCGGCATAGATCCCGCCGACCACCGCGCCCATCGAACAACCGGCAATGCAGGCGATGTCGTAGCCGCGTTTTTCAATTTCTTCGATAACGCCGATATGGGCATAGCCCCGGGCGCCACCGGAGCCCAGCACCAGTGCGACACGCTTTTTCATCAAACTTCCTCCGGACAAGCCTGCACAATGCACGCATCGGCCAAGCGGCTCAATCGCCAAGGTCGTTGCGCGAAGCGGTGACGTCGTTTTTCGTTCGCGGCGCACGCTTGCGCGCTATGCTCTGCGCCACGTGGTTTGACCGGTCAGCGAGGCACTTTTTCGCCGCTTGACCGTCTTACCTGCACGACTGTTGACCTACCTTGAGGTGTGAGTGATGAAAGCCTGGATCTGTGTACCGTTGATGGCTCTGGTTCTGGCCGGTTGCGCCGGCAAAACCGCGTACCGCGACAGCTGCGGCAGCCAACTCGACGCGGCCTGGCACGAACTGGACCTGGCCAAGGCCGAAGGCTTCGCCGGCACCGTCAGCTATTCCAAAGCGCTGTCGCTGCTGACCGCCGCCAAGACCCAGCAACAATTCGAAGGCTTCGAAGGCTGCAGCAAGAAAGCCGAGAAAGCCCGTTTCTACATTCGCGAATCCCGCGCAGGAAGATAAAAAAGCAGCTGCAAGTTTCAAGCTGCAAGCGGCAAGCTCAAAGCGACCCCATGCAGCTTGAAGCTTGCAGCTTGCAACTTGAAGCTGTCTACGGAGTAGACCCCCATGATCGATCGCTTGGTGGCTCATGTGTTGAGCCTGGATGTGCGGCTGCTGGCCTGTCAGGCGCGCTTGACTGCGCGCACTGATCCGGAGGCGTTGCATGATTTGCGCACTACGGTGCGACGCTTGCGCAGTCTGTTGCGGCCGTTGCGCGGCTTGCCGGGTGTCGAGCAACTGGAGGCGGCGGCTTCGGCGGTGGGCGAGCTGACCACGCCGTGGCGTGATCGCGAAGTGCTGGCGGCGTATCTGCTCGAGCATGATCAGCCCGAGGCTGCACAGCGGCGTCTGGCGCAGATGGCCGAGGCGTATCCGGCGCTGGCGGCGAGTGCGGAATTGGCTTCGCTGCTGATGATTCTTGACGCTTTTCCACGCTTTTTGCGCGCGTCCCAGCGTCAGGGTTTGCTCAAGGATCTGGATAAACGCATTGAAAAACGCTTGGGCAAACAATGGCAGAAGCTCGACGCGGCGCTGCACGATCCCGCCCATGACCGCCATCGTCTGCGCCTGCTGATCAAGCGCGTGCGCTATGGCATCGAAGCCTATCCCGAGCTGGATCGCTTGCCGAAACCGGCTTACAAACGCCTGAAATCCGCGCAAGGCGCACTGGGCGACTGGCACGATTGCTGGCAATGGCTGGCGCGCGCCGAGCAGGAGGCCGATCTGCAACCGTGCGTGGCCACCTGGCAGGCAGGGTTGATCAAGGCAGAGCTGAAGGCCGATCGAGTGCTGGAGAAGCTCAGCGCGACGTGTTTCAAACACTCCTGAAGATGACTCCGTTCCCCTGTGGGAGCGAGCCTGCTCGCGAAGAGGCCGCGTCAGTCGCAATCGTTGTCGACTGATCGACCGCTTTCGCGAGCAGGCTCGCTCCCACAAGGTGATTTGTCGCTTGAAGGAATCGGGCCAAGGCCTATCTGTCAGCCCATTTGACCGGAATAGACGCTGCGCCGCCGCCCTGCGCTGGTTAAGATCCGCGCATCCCTTTTTCGTTTTCCGAGGTTGCCATGCGCTTTTGCGATCTGCTTGATGCTGTCCGCCAACAACCTGAAGTGACCATCCCCGCCGAATGGGGGCAGGGCCGGGCCAGTTTTGGCGGGCTGGTGGCTGCGCTGCAATTTGAAGTCATGCGTACCAGGGTGCCGACGGAGCGCCCGGTGCGTTCGCTGGCGATTACCTTTGTCGGCCCGGTCGAGCCGGAGGTGCCGGTGAGTTTCGAAGTCGACGTGCTGCGTGAAGGCAAAGCCGTCAGCCAAGTGTTGGGCCGCGCCATGCAGAATGGTCAGGTGGTGACGATCATTCAGGGCAGCTTCGGTGCCTCGCGGCCTTCGGAAGTCGCCGTCGAAGCCTACCCGGCGCCAACCATGAAACACTGGGACGAATGCCAGGAGCTGCCCTACATCAAAGGCGTGACCCCGGAATTCATGCGCCATCTGGCGATGCGCTGGAGCGTCGGCGGGATTCCGTTCTCCGGCACGCCATCGCGCTTGATGGGCGGCTGGGTGCGCTTGCGTGGGGATGTCAAAGAGGAGCCGGTCAACGAGGCGCATCTGCTGGCGCTTGTGGATGCCTGGCCTCCGGCACTGTTGCCGTATCTGAAGAAACCGGCACCGGGTAGCACGCTGACCTGGACCATCGAATTCGTGCAGCCGTTACACGACTTGAGCACGCTGGATTGGTGCCAATACCTGGCCGATATCGAATACGCAGCCGACGGTTACGGCCATGTCGCCGCGAAGCTGTGGAGTGCGAAAGGGGAGCTGATTGCCATGAGCCGGCAGACCGTAACGATCTTCGCCTGACTCAATGCCGACGGTGGCGCTCACGCCAGGCGCGCCACCAGCCACCGCTGAGAAAGAACCGCGGAAAGGTCAGAAACTGCTCGACCAGCAAACGTGACACGGCGTCTTTGCGATCACTGAACGGCTCGGAGGCTTGCGCTTCCAGGCTGTGGCCGTGGCGCTGCAGACCCAGCGCCGCGACAATCCCGATCACACCGATGGCGACGCTGGCCAGACTCAAGCTGAACACCCCCGACACGATCAACAGAAACGCCACAATGAACAGCGGCACGGCAATCAGGTGCAGGACCAGATTGGCCGGATGCTGGTGATTGCCCGGGTAGGCGCGCCATTGCCACGCGGGAAGGTTGGGGTGACGTTTGCCCATGTTTGCTACTCCTCGATCCATGTTGAACACATGCTTGAAGAATAGGCCCGGTCGCGGAGGGCGGCGAATCAAGGTTGGCTATTGAAGTGATAGCCGTCATCGCAGGATTCGATGTAGATGCCTCTGACGCCTTCGCGAGCAGGCTCGCTCCCACATTGATTCTATGGCGCATGTGGGAGCAAGCCTGCTCGCGAAAGCGGACTCACAATTTCAACTGACCTATCGCCTTGTTCAACTCTCCGGCCAACGTCGCCAGCTCATTACTGGTCGTCGCCGAATCCACGGTCTGCTGCACAGTGTTCTCGGTCACGTCACGAATACTCACCACCGCCCGGTTCATCTCCTCGGCAACCTGACTCTGCTGTTCCGCCGCCACGGCAATTTGCGTGTTGCTTTCGCGCATCTGCGCCACCGCCCCGTTGATTTCCGCCAGCGCCGCGCCAGCCTCCTGGGCCTGCTGCACGCAGTCGTCGGCCTTAAACGAACTCTCCTGCATGAAATCCACCGCATCGCGGGTGCCGGCCTGCAACGCGGCGATCATGCCGGTGATCTCGTCCGTGGACGCCTGCACGCGCTTGGCGAGGTTGCGTACTTCATCGGCGACCACGGCAAAGCCGCGCCCCATCTCCCCGGCGCGGGCCGCTTCGATCGCCGCGTTGAGCGCGAGCAGATTGGTCTGTTCGGCGATGCTGTGGATCACGCCGACCACGCCGTTGATCTTCTGACTGTCCTCGGCCAGCCGTTGAATCATTTCTGCTGTCTGCTGCACGCCGCTGGACAACCCGGCAATCGATTGCTGCACCCGCGCCACCACCTGCTGACCGCTGCCGGCGAGGCCGTCGGCGGTTTTCGATAGATCGCGGGTGGCGCCGGCGTGTTGAGCGATGTGATAAACGGTGGCGGTCATTTCGTTGATCGCGGTGGCAGCCTGGTCGGTTTCGCTCTGCTGACCGAGCATGCCGTGGCGCACATCGTTCATGCTCGAGGCCAGCCGCGCAGCCCCGTCATCCAGTTGTCGTGCGGTGTGGGCAACTGTGGTTACGACGCGTTGATAACCGGCCTGCATGGCATTGAAGGCATTGGCCATTTGCCCGACTTCGTCCTTGCCCACCAGCGGCACGCGAGCAGAGAGGTCGCCGGTTTTTTCAACGTGCAGCATCACGTCTTTCAACGTGTTGAGCTGGCTGAGCAGAAAGCGGATCAACAGTTGCGAAGCGCCGAGCATCGCTAGCATCAGGATGAAGACCGCCAGTGCATAGTTGGCGAAACGCTCGCTGAACACCTGACTCAGGCTTGGCGCGTAGGCAATAACCGCCACTTGCTCGCCGTTGGCCCGGCTGAACACCTCGGCGCCGATCAACGGGTTGTCGCCGAACAGCGGCATTTCATTGATGGCGTTCCAGCCGTTGCTGCCGCTGATTTCCAGCAGCGGTTGATCATTGAGACGCGGCGCTTCACCGCGCTTGAAGGTCAGCACTTGAGCGGACTTGGGCAACGGTTGCCCGAGCGGCCAGGCCTTGAGCAACTGCGCCTGCGCCTGCGCGGACACCTGCGCGGCGTGGCTGCGGGCCTGTTGTTCGAGATGTACGGCGTACAGTACGAGCAGCAGGGTGGTGACAAAGGCGACCGCGTTGACCGCCCAGAATTTGTATTTCAGCGAGATGTTGCTAAGCCAGGCACCCATGGAGGTCTTCTCTGATAGCGGAAACAGTTTTGGCAAGGTGCCATTATTGTGCCGCTATGCAGATTCGGGAGTTTTGATATGAATCAACAGATGCCGAGATCTATTTGGGAGCGAGCCTGCTCGCGAAAGCGCTGCGTCATTCAGCCCATTTGTAGCTGATCCACCGCCTTCGCGAGCAGGCTCGCTCCCACAGGGGACGTGTGCAGTCAGGGGAGAATGGGGAGTTTAAAGAACGCCCGGGCACACGCGGTGCTATGCGCGGCCAGCGCTTCCTCGGTCTCGCCACGGTGCAACGCCACCTCTCGCAGCACTTCGGTTAGATACGCCGGCTCGTTACGGCCGTTTTTCGGCTTCGGCCGCAACGTGCGCGGGAGCAGATACGGTGCGTCGCTTTCCAGCATCAGCCGTCCCGGCTTGATCTCTTTCACCAGCGGATGCAGATGCGTGCCTCGGCGCTCATCGCAGATCCAGCCGGTAATGCCGATGTGCAGATCCAGATCGAGGTAGCTGAACAGGGCTTTCTGCTCGCCAGTGAAGCAGTGCACCACCGCCGCCGGCAGTTGATCGCGGAAGTCCTTGAGGATCTCCAGCAGGCGCTGGCTGGCATCGCGCTCGTGCAGGAACACCGGCAATTGCAGGTCGACGGCCAGCGCCAGATGTTCTTCGAGAACCTTTTCCTGCTGCGGGCGCGGGGAGAAGTCGCGGTTGAAATCCAGCCCGCATTCACCTACCGCGACGACGCTGGATTCGTTCAACAGACTGCGCAGGCGACGAGCACTATCAACGTTCCAGTCGCTGGCCGAATGCGGGTGGATACCGGCGGTGGCGAACAGCCGTTGGCCACTTTCATCCAGTTGCTGGCACAGTTCCAGCGCCTGCTCGCTGCCATCGACGCTGGTGCCGGTCAGCACCAGTTGGCAGACGCCGGCGGCGTAGGCGCGGTCGAGCACGGCCTGGTGTTTGTCGGCGAAACTGGGGTTGGTCAGGTTGACGCCGATATCGATGAGTTGCATGGTGCTACCTCGGGCCGAAGGCCGGAAAGCATATCAGAGCTGTAGATTTATAAGAAAAGCCAAGAACTACAAAGACTTATGGCTGTCTGTTGAGGCCGCGAAGGACTCCGGGGTGGCGGCAATGCCATCACTGTGCCAGTCTCTCGCACTTTATCAGCGCTCAAAGCGCTCTGTTTTCGTCGGTGATGCCGTCTCTTTTGCGACGAATCGCCCCGTATTCTTTTCGGAGAGTGGATGCATCGTCCCTCGGTTCTGCTGCTGTTGTGTGCTGCGTTGCTGCTGCCGATGACGGCGGTCGCGCGCCTGCCCGGGCCGCTGCAAGCCGTGCCGGCGAGCAAGGTTCGCGATCTCTCCGATATTCGCAGCAGCCGCGTGTTGCGGGTGTTGGTCAATCAGAGCCGCAACAGCTCCGGCGAAGTTCAGGGTCAGGCCATCGGTGTCGAGTACCACCGACTGCGCGCTTTCGAGCAATACCTTAATGGCCATGCTCGTGACGGCCAGGAAGTCACCCTCAAGATCATTCCCAAAGCCAAGGATCAATTGCTCGGCGCCTTGCAGCGCGGCGAAGGCGATATGGTCGCGCCCGGTGAATTGCTCGATCTGCCCTCGGGCTATGCGGTCGCCAGCAGTGAGCCGATTGCCAGCAACGTACCGCTGGTGCTGGTCGGCATCAAAGGCCAGCGCCGTTACACCAAGGTCGAGCAACTGTCCGGCAAAACCCTGGCGCTGCCCACCGGCAGTGCAGCGGGGGAGGTGGTCAGTCAGCTCAACCAGAAACTGGCGCTGCACAAACTGGCGCCGATCAATATCGAATGGGTCGATCCAACTTTGGCCGTGGAGGACGTGCTGGAAATGGTCCAGGGCGGGATTTTCCACCTGACCATTGTCGAACAACCGATTGCCGAGCGCTGGGGGAAGATCCTGCCGAAGCTGCGCCTCGACCGGCAACTGAACCTCGGCGAGCCGGGCGAGGAGCACTGGTTTGTGCGCCGCGACGCTTCAATGTTGCGCGCGAGCATCGATCGCTTTCTCACCGGTTACAAGAAACCGTCGGACGAAGACGCGGCGTTTCTGCGCATCTATCGACGCTTGTATCAGGTGCACAATCCGCTGGCCAAAGCCGATCGCCAGCGCCTGGAAAAACTCCGTCCGACCCTGCAGAAGCACGCCGATGCGCAGAACATGGACTGGCTTAATCTGGCGGCGCTGGCGTTCAAGGAATCGCGTCTGCAGCCCAACGCTCGCAGCGGCAGCGGCCCGACCGGGCTGATGCAGATCACCCCGTCCGCCGCGCAGCGGGTCGGCGTGAGCAATATCCAGAATCTCGATGCGAATGTGCAGGCCGGCGCCAAGTACCTGGCGATGATCCGCCGCAAGTTCTTCAGCAGCCCGAAACTCAACGAGCGAGAGCGCATGGCCTTCACCCTCGCCGCGTACAACATCGGCCCCGAGCGCGTGCAGGGCATGCGCGCCGAAGCCCGCCGCCGCGGCCTCAATCCCAACCAGTGGTTCTTCCAGGTAGAGCGCATCGCCATGGAGCAGGTGGGGATGGGCGCCGTCAGCTATGTTAATAGCGTGAACAAGTATTACCTGGCATTCGACCGGGAGCGTGAGTCACTCGAGCCCCGGCAGCAGAAAGTGGTTACACGGAAATAATCTAATAATTCGATTGTTATGGCGAATTTTTTGCGCTTTAAACATGAAATAAACTGATTAATATAGCGACCAACCCAAACACACAAACACTTCTGCACAACAAGGAATGCACCATGAGCTCTCTGATCAACAAGGTTCTGTTCACCCGCGCCGGTTACGGCCTGACTGTCCTGCGCATTGCTGTCGGCGTGATCTTCGCCGCCCACGGTTCGCAGAAACTCTTTGGTCTGTTCGGTGGTTACGGCCTGGCCGGCACCGCGCAATGGATGGAAAGCATCGGCCTGACCCCGGGCTATCTGATGGCCTCGCTGGCTGGCGGTACCGAGTTCTTCGCCGGTCTGGCGCTGATCATCGGCCTGCTGGTGCGCCCGGCGGCACTCGGTCTGGCGTTCCTCTCGCTGGTGGCGATCTTCTCGGTGCACATCGGCAACGGTCTGTTCATGGCCAACAACGGTTATGAGTTCGCCCTGGCTCTGCTGGCCGGTAGCATCGCGGTACTGATCGAAGGTGCCGGCAAGCTCTCAGCGGATCGCGCCATCGCCGGTTGAGCGCTCTAACTCAAGGCAAAGGCCCGCATTGCGCGGGCCTTTTTTTGTTGTGGGGGATTCTTGACACTGGTCGGTCACGTTCTCTAGGATGTTGCCCATGCGCCGATTTAAACAGCTACTTGCGGGGCGCCAGGTGACTTCTACAGTTACCGTCAGAAGCCGGAACAGGGCTTCGAAATACCGCTAAAGCGCTGGTTCGGTGTTGCCTCTCACCTGCCATGCAGACTTTTGAGGCAGAGACACGACACGATGAACGCACTACGCCCTCCAGCACGTCCCGCGCCGATCACGGCACATGTCACCCAGCGCAACCCGAAAATCCTTCTTGGCGGCAAACACCAGCCGACGCTGTTGCGTTATCTCGATGGCTGGCCACGTCGCAGCGGCGGTCCTGCCGCGTTCCTGATCCAGTTTGTCGACGATGGCGAGTCACTGGCGCGTTTCGCCGCTGACAGCTTTGATCTGGCGGTGATTCAGGCGCCAAGCGCAGAAGACGCCCCGGAAATGATCAAGCAACTGACCCGCGTTGCGCGGCAGGGTTTGATCACTCGGCGCTGACTGGTCTTACGGGTATTCAATCGCAACGATATAAACGCACTGCTCGCCGGTCGGCGTCTGCACCTGCACTTCCGCGTCCAGTGCCTTGCCAATCAAGGCGCGGGCCAACGGCGAGTCGATGCTGATCAAACCCTGTTTGAGGTCCAGCTCATCGGGGCCGACGATGCGGTAGCGCGATTGCTTGCCGTCTTCGTCTTCGATGGTCACCCAGGCGCCGAAATAGACCTTGTTCGGATCGCTGGGTTTCTCGCTGACCACCTTGAGCGCTTCCAGGCGTTTGGTGAGAAAGCGCACACGGCTGTCGATTTCGCGCAGCATCTTCTTGCCGTAGGTGTACTCGGCGTTTTCCGAGCGATCGCCCTGCGCGGCCGCTTCACTCACCGCCTGCGTGACCTGCGGGCGACGCACATGCCACAACTCATGGAATTCGGCGCGCATCCGCGCTTCACCTTCAGGGGTGATCAGCGCGGTGCCGGCGGTGCGGGGAGGGCGATAACGGCTCATGGCGACTTCTTGTGATTAAGACCGCGTGAGTCTATCAACCCTCGCGCAACACTGTCAGCGGGCTGGCGTTCAACGCCCGACGGGTGCCGAACACGCCGGCACCACCGATCAGCGCGGCGCCAATCACCGGTAGCACCAGCAGCCATGGATGCGGATGCCATGGCAGATCAAAAGCGAAGCGGTACAGCACCAGACTGACCACCTCCGAACCGATCGCCGCGAGCAGACCGCTGACCGCACCCAACAAACCGAACTCGATACGCCGCGCCTTGATCAGCAACTGCCGCTCGGCGCCCAGCGCGCGCAACAGCGCACCCTGGCGGATGCGTTCATCCAGCGTCGCTTGCAGACCGGAGAACAGCACCGCCATCCCCGCAGCCAGAACAAACAACAGCACATATTCCACCGCCAGGGTGACCTGAGCGAGGATGCTGCGCAGTTGTTCGAGCAACGCTTCGACCTGCAGGATGGTCACCGCCGGGAAGGTCCGCGACAGCTCGACGATCTGCTGATCATGCCCCGGCGCCAGATAGAAACTGGTCAGGTAGGTCGCCGGCAGATCCTTCAAGGTACCGGGCTGGAAGATCATGAAGAAGTTCGGCTGGAAGTTGTCCCAGTTGATTTCGCGCAGGCTGGTGACCTTCGCTTCCCGGTTGACCCCGCCGACACTGAACACCATGTGGTCGCCGAGTTTGAGTTTCAGGCTTTCGGCAACCTTGCCTTCCACCGAAACCCCCGGCAGGTCGTCGGACGGCTGGCCGCTCCACCACGAGCCGGCGGTGAGCTTGTTGCCGGCCGGCAGATCCGCCGCCCAGGTCAGGCTCAGGTCTCGCTGGATGGCGCGGTCACCGGCCGAGTCCTTGCTGACGATTTGCTGCACCGGCTCGCCATTGATGCTGATCAGTCGTCCTGGCACCACCGGATACAACGGCGCCGCTTGCGCGGACACCTTGATCAGGTGATCGGCGAAAGCCTGTTTGTCCGCCGGCAGGATATTCAGCGCGAAGTAGTTCGGCGCGTTTTTCGGTAGCTGGTTTTGCCAGGTGTCGAGCAGTTCGCCGCGCAGCAGCGCGATCAGCGCCATCGACAACAGGATCAGACCGAACGCCAGCGACTGCCCGGCCGCCGCCAATGGATGGCGCAACAACTGGCCAAGGCCCAGACGCCAGGGCAACGAGGCGCGGGCGAGCATGCGGCGCAGGCTTTGTAGCAGCAACAACAGCAGGCCACCCAGCACCAGCGCGGCGACCACGCCACCGCCGAGCAGCGCGAAGGTCAATAACAGGTCGAGACTCAGGCGCCACATGATCAGGCCCAGCGCACCCAGCGCCGCGCCGTAGACCATCCATGTACTCGAGGGGATCGGCAGCATGTCGCGGCGCAACACCCGCAGCGGTGGCACGCGACCCAGTGCAGCCAATGGCGGCAAGGCAAAACCGGCCAGCGCCACCAGCCCGGTGCCAATTCCGGCTATCGCCGGAAACAGGCCGCCCGGTGGTACATCATTCGGCAACAAATCATGCAGCAGGGCGAACAGCCCCAGTTGCGCCAGCCAGCCGAGCAGCGCGCCACTGACGGCGGCAACCAGGCCGAGCACGGTCAGTTGCAGGCTGAACAGCACCATGGTTTCCCGGCGCGACAAGCCGAGGCAGCGCAGCAAGGCACTGGCATCGAAACGTCGGCTGGCGAAACGGTTGGCCGACAATGCCACTGCTACACCAGCCAGTAACACCGCAATCAGGCTGGCCATGTTCAGATAGCGCTCAGCCTTGCCCAGCGCACCGCCGATTTGCCGGTTACCGTCACGGGCATCCTGAATTCTCTGGTTCGCAGCCAGCCCCGGTTTGATCAATTCACGATAGGTTTCCAACGCCTGCGGTTCGCCGCGCCACAGTTCGCGGTAACTCACCCGGCTGCCCGGTTGCACCACGCCGGTGGCGGCGAGGTCGTCAATATTGATCAGCACCCGTGGCGTCAGGCTATAGAAGTTGCCGGTGCGATCCGGCTCGTAGGTCAGCACGCGGGTCAGCTTCAAGGTCTTCATGCCGACATCGATGCTGTCGCCGATCTTCAGATCCAGCGCGGTCAACAGACGCGCCTCGACCCAGGCTTCACCGGGTTGCGGTTCGCCGCCGACTTCTTCCTGGGCAAAGGGTGCGGGCGCGCTCTTCAGCTCGCCACGCAGTGGATAGGCGCGGTCGACGGCTTTGATGCTGGATAACTGAATGCCGTTGTCGGTGGCAATGACGCTGGAAAACTCCACCACTTGTGCATGATTGAGGCGCAGTTCGGTGCCGCTGCGGATTTGCTCCTCGCGGGCCGGCGAGCTGCCTTCCAGCACCAGATCGGCACCGAGAAACTCGGTAGCGCGCAGCATCATCGCGCCGTTGAGACGGGCGCCGAAGTAGCCGATCGCGGTGCTCGCCGCGACGGCCACCACCAACGCAAAGAACAACACGCGCAGCTCACCAGCGCGGGCATCGCGCATGAGTTGGCGCAGGGCAAGGCTGAACAGACGCAACAGCGGCAGACGTGCCATCAAGGCTCCAGAGGGGCGACCAGCAGCCCGGCTTCAAGACGGATCAGGCGCCGGCAGCGATGCGCCAGGCGTTCGTCGTGGGTCACCAGCACCAGGGTGGTGCCGCGTTCCTTGTTCAGCTCGAACAGCAAGTCGCTGATGCGCTCGCCAGTGTGGCTGTCGAGGTTGCCGGTCGGCTCGTCGGCGAACAGCACATCCGGTTCGGCGGCGAAGGCGCGGGCGATGGCGACACGTTGCTGTTCACCGCCGGAGAGCTGGCGCGGCGAGTGGGTCAGGCGCTGGCCGAGACCGACGCGCTGGAGCAATTGCGTGGCGCGCTCGCGGGCATCTTTGCGGCCGTCGAGTTCAAGCGGCAGCATGACGTTTTCCAGCGCATTGAGGCTGTCGAGCAACTGGAACGACTGGAAGACAAACCCGACGTGCTCGGCGCGAATTCGTGCGCGCTGATCTTCGTCGAGATTGCTCAAGCCCTGGCCGGCGAGGGTGACTTCGCCGCTGCTCGGCAGGTCGAGGCCGGCGAGCAGGCCGAGGAGGGTGGATTTGCCGGAACCGGACGCGCCGACGATGGCCAGGCTGTCGCCCTTGTTCAGTTCCAGGCTGAGTTCGTGCAGGATAGTCAGTTCACCTTCCGCGCTAGGGACCACTTTGCTGAGGTTCTTCGCGGTGAGAATGCTTGCGCCCATGGAGAATCCGATGCGTGTATGGTTTTTGAGTGCTGGCCTGGCCTTGATGTGCATGGCCCAGAACGCAGCGGCGGGTACTGTCCTGATCGTTGGCGATAGTATCAGCGCCGGTTTCGGCCTGGATACCCGTCTGGGGTGGGTGTCGCTGCTCGAGCAGCGGCTCAAACAGGAGGGTTTCGACGATAAAGTGGTCAACGCCTCGATCAGTGGCGACACCAGCGCCGGAGGCCAGGCGCGGCTGCCGGCGCTGCTTGCAGAGCATAAGCCGGAGTTGGTGATCCTCGAGCTGGGTGGCAATGACGGCCTGCGCGGGATGCCGCCAACGCAATTGCAACAAAATCTTGCCTCGATGATCGACAGCTCGCGGCAGAGCGGCGCGAAAGTGCTGCTGCTCGGCATGCAGTTGCCACCCAATTATGGCAAGCGCTACACCGATTCGTTCGCCGAGGTTTACGGCAAGCTTGCCGACGAGAAAAACATCCCGCTGGTGCCGTTTTTTCTCGAAGGCGTCGGCGGCCATCCGGAGCTGATGCAGGCCGACGGTCTACACCCGGCGGCCGGGGCTCAGGGCAAGTTGCTGGAAAATGTCTGGCCGACGCTAAAACCGCTGTTATGAGGCTTTTCTAGTGGCAGGCTTTCGGCTAATGTGGCGCCCCCTAATTTGGAGCCCCCGATGCCGCGTCCTGCCTGGTCCCTGTTTGCCTACCAACTGATCGAGCCTGACGAGCAGCTGGACCTGTTCGCCTGCCAGGAAGTGCGGGTGCATCTGGTGACGCGTCAGTTGGAACTCGGTGGCTCGGCTGACCGCACGCTCTGCGGCAGTCTGCTGCCGGCGCAACCGCGCTGGTCGAATGTCGATCGGCGGGTGTTTCAGGATCAGCGCCTGTGCTCGCTGTGCCGGGCGATTCTCGAATCGCAGAAGCGCGGCACCTCGCCGATCTGGCCCGAGCTGCGATTCGAGCTCTAGGTCAAAAGATCGCAGCCTTCGGCAGCTCCTACAGGGAGAATGCATTCCAGATGCAGGAGCTGCCGAAGGCTGCGATCTTTCAGGGCGCGACACGGTCTATCGGCGTCTCTCCCGAATCCCCAAGCCGCGGTGTACAATCGCGCCCTTATACCCTTGATGATCATGCGAAGGATTTTCCGGATGTTGCCGCGCTTTCCTGCCGTCACCCGCTGCCTGTCACTTGCCGCCCTGTGTGTGGCCGGTCCCGTTGCTGCATTGGAGCTTCCCCTGCCACCACCCGGCGAGGACATCGTCGGCCAGGTGCAGGTGATCAAAGCCAAGTACGAAGACACCTTCGCCGACCTGGGCACCACCTACGATCTGGGTTATTCGGAAATGGTTGCGGCCAACCCGGGCATCGATGCCTGGCTGCCGGGCGCCGGTACCGAGATCGTTCTGCCGACGCGCTTCATCCTACCGCCGGGCCCGCGTGAAGGCATCGTCATCAACCTCGCCGAATACCGTCTCTATTACTATCCGAAAGGACGCGACGTGGTGTACACCTTCCCGTTGGGCATCGGCCGTGAAGGTTGGGGTTCGCCGATCGCGCACACTTCGATCATCGCCAAGACACCGAACCCGACCTGGACGCCTCCGGCCTCAATCAAGGCCGAACACGCCGCTGATGGTGATCCGCTGCCGAATGTGGTGCCGGCCGGTCCTGATAACCCGCTGGGCCCGTTCAAGTTCACCCTCGGCACACCGGGCTACCTGATCCACGGTTCGAACAAGAAGTTCGGCATCGGCATGCGCACCAGCCATGGCTGCTTCCGCATGTTCAACAACAACGTGCTGGAAATGGCCGGCATGGTCCCGGTGGGCACCTCGGTGCGCATCATCAACGACCCGTACAAGTTCGGTCGCAGCGGCGGCAAGGTCTATCTGGAAGCGCACACGCCGCTCGACGACAAGGGCAACCCGTCGGTGGTCGACAAGCACACGGCGGTGATCAACGCGATGCTCAAGCGTGAAGACATCACCAGCAACCTGCGCATGAACTGGGATGTGGTGCGTGATGTGGTCGCGGCCGAAGACGGCCTGCCGGTAGAGATCGCCGTGCCGAATGCTTCGGCGCCGATGGTCAGCAGTGCGCCGATCGATCTGCAGCAATAAGCGCTGACAGGAAACCCGCCGATGCGAGCAGCGTCGGCGGGTTTTTTATTGCCCGGAGAAAAGAGTCGGGCACAAAAAAGCCGACCCGGAAAACCGGATCGGCTCGATAACAATCCCGAGGGATTATTACTTGCGGCTAGCTTTTTCCAGCATGCGCAGAGCACGCTCGTTAGCTTCGTCAGCAGTCTGTTGTGCTTTTTGAGCAGCAGCCAGAGCTTCATCAGCTTTACGGTAAGCTTCGTCTGCACGAGCCTGGGAGCGAGCAGCTGCGTCTTCAGTAGCGGTCAGACGTGCTTCGGTTTCTTTCGATGCGCTGCTGCAACCGGTAGCCAGAACTGCGGCCAGAGCCAGAGCAGAGAATTTCAGAACGTTGTTCATCGTGTTCCCCTTCAAGGACTTTCAAATTAAGTGGCTGTCTCCTCACGATTGAGGAAATAGCCGGCGTACATACTACCCATTACTTGTAGTAAGTAAACTGACGTAGCGCAAGAAGCAAAAAAAATTGTAGGCGTTGATTCTTTTTCGAGCAACTTTTAACTGCGCTGTATAAAAAATATCCAGCTGCAAGCCCCGGCGTGAGCGACTCAAACGGAAAAAGTTCCCGTGCTCGGATGCTGTTTTTGTCACTTCGGCTAAAGTCTTTCTAAATGAATTCGTCCACACTTTTGTTCAGGTTCTGCGAAGCGCTTCGCGTATCTTTGTTGATGTTCAGGTGACTTTAAAAAAGGTTGCACGTCTTAAGTCTCAACATTCCCGGCAATGTACAGGCAAGCGGCACGCAAAGATTGTCTTGCGACCGAACCTGCGAGCATCGAAGCCTTGAACGCAAACCGTCCGATGACGAGCGTACCTTGAGCATTTTCGCCAATGGTGCCTACTATTCAGCAGGTGTCAGATTGCGCGAGATCGGTGTGGCTCTTCTCGGTGTCCATCAGGCACGGGGTGGCGTAGATGTTCCTTCGCCGGGAAAACATCGGTAAGGTAGGGGTCACAATCCAAGACCCGCGAGGAGTAGTGATGAGCGAGGCGTTGTCCATCCACCATGACCAGGCTGGTCATCAATTCGAGACCACTGTGGACGGTCATCGTGCTTACCTGACCTACATGGATCTGGGCAAGCAGACCCTGGATATCTACCGCACCTTCGTGCCCAATGCCCTGCGCGGCCGAGGCATTGCCGCAGCGCTGACTGAACGCGCGCTGCAATACGCCGAAGAAATGGGCTACACGGTTATTCCGTCGTGCTCCTACGTCGAGCGCTACATGGAACGCCATCAGCGTCGCGCCGCGAAGATCTGAACCGCACACACAAAAACGCCGGACAATGTCCGGCGTTTTTTTATGCGCGCAAAACGCAACTTACGTGCGCTGACGTTTCGGCAACACGTCCTTGAGCTTGGCGTGCATGCTGCGCAAGGTGTTTTCGGTAGCGGACCAATCGATGCAGGCGTCGGTGATCGACACGCCGTATTGCAGGTCGGCGAGGTCTTTCGGGATTGCCTGGCAGCCCCAGTTCAAATGGCTTTCAACCATCAGGCCGATGATCGACTGGTTGCCTTCGAGGATCTGGTTGGCGACGTTCTCCATCACCAGCGGTTGCAGGGCCGGGTCCTTGTTGGAGTTGGCGTGGCTGCAATCGACCATGATGTTCGGCTTGATCTTCGCCTTGTTCAGCGCCTGCTCGCACAGGGCCACGCTGACCGAATCATAGTTCGGCTTGCCGTTACCGCCACGCAGCACCACGTGACCGTAGGCGTTGCCTTTGGTGGTGACGATCGACACGCCACCTTCCTGGTTGATGCCGAGGAAACGGTGCGGGCTGGACACCGACTGCAAGGCGTTGATCGCCACGGTCAGGCCGCCATCGGTGCCGTTCTTGAAACCGACCGCCGAGGACAGGCCGGAAGCCATTTCGCGGTGAGTCTGCGATTCGGTGGTGCGCGCGCCGATGGCCGACCAGCTGATCAGATCCTGCAGATACTGCGGGGAGATCGGGTCGAGGGCTTCGGTCGCGGTCGGCAGGCCTTTCTCGGCCAGGTCGAGCAGCAGCTGACGACCGATGTGCAAGCCGTCCTGGATCTTGAACGAGTCGTCCAGGTACGGATCGTTGATCAGACCTTTCCAGCCGACAGTGGTACGCGGCTTCTCGAAATACACACGCATGACCAGATACAGGGTGTCGGAGACTTCCTCGGCGAGCACCTTGAGGCGATCGGCGTATTCGTGGGCAGCCTTGATGTCGTGAATCGAGCACGGGCCGATCACGACGAACAGACGGTGGTCGGTGCCATCGAGAATATTGCGAATGACTTCGCGGCCCTTGGTAACGGTGCGCAGGGCAGCGTCGCTCAGGGGGATATCACGCTTGAGCTGATCGGGAGTGATCAGGGTCTCGTTAGAGGCGACGTTTAGGTCGTTGATCGGTAAATCAGCCATCGTTTACTCGTCAGGTCACGGGTGCCGGCCGCCAGCGATCCCCGCGCGGCGGAGCACAGCAGATTTAGCGCGTCGGGGGAGCCGAACCTTAGCGCGTCAGACGCTGCTCGACAATGGGCAAACCGTGCTTTAGTCCAGCGCTGGCTGCGCAAAAGCCTTGCGCAGGTTGTCGTGGGAGAACTCTTCGGCGTGCTCCTCGACCCATTGCAGGGCCAGCGCCTGAATATCCTGCAGGTCGTCGTGGCTGTCCTGCATGCGCGAATAGCGTTCGATCTGACACACCTGCTCACCCATTCGCGCGCTGAACAGGGTCTGTTCGTCAGTGAAGGCGATGCCCACCAGATAGCCTTTTTTGCGGCGCAGACACCAGGCCACATAGCCCGGGCAACAGAAGTCGGCATTCAGCGTCGGCATGCGCACTTGCAACGCAGTGCCATGACGCCACGCGCGGTGGTAATTGCAAGCGATGCCGCCGAGGCTGATAGTGTGCAGCTGTTGTCTGGAAATGCATTCAGGCTTGAGTAACGTCAATTCAACCGGCACTTCGTCCGGATGAGGAATGAAACGTCCCATGAGCACAGACTCCCTGTGTCGGCCATCTGACATTGTTTCCCCCAGTATAGTGGTCGAATCCGAGCTGACCGACTTCGACGCCGACCAGCGGCTGCTGGCGATGCGCGGGGTTTCTCTGGTTATCTTCACCAGCGTCGGCTGCGCCAGTTGTCGCTATGCCCGTGAGGTGTTGCCGGGCATGCCGCTGGCGATCGATCGGCTGTGCTGGATCGACGCCGGCAATAACGGCGGTCTGGTCGAGCGTTATCAGGTGTTTCATTTGCCGGCGCTGTTTGTAGTGCGCGACGGCGAGTTCTTTGGCGCGGTGCACGCTCGCCTGACGGTTGATGAACTCAACCAGGCAGTGGCGCAGGCGCTGGGTCGAATTGCAGAGGAGTTGCCATGAGCGAGACAGTCAGCAAACCGGTGGTGGGGATTATCGGCACCGGTGCGATCGGCGGGTTTTACGGGGTGATGCTGGCGCGTGCCGGTTTCGATGTGCATTTCTTGTTGCGCAGCGAATTTTCCGCCGTGGCTGAGCGCGGTTTGCAGATCAACAGTGCGGTGCACGGGCCGTTGACGCTGAATCCGGCCAATGCCTATTCCGCTGCCGAAGACATGCCACCCTGTGACTGGCTGCTGGTCGGCACCAAGACCACCAGCAACGCCGGTCTGGCCCCGGCGATTATTCAAGCCGCTAAACCCGATGCAAAGGTGCTGTTGCTGCAGAACGGTCTGGATGTCGAAGACAGCCTGCGGCCACTGTTGCCGGATTCGCTGCATCTGCTCGGTGGTCTGTGCCTGATCTGCGTGCACCGCGAGGGTCCGGGGCAGATTACCCATCAGGCCCTTGGCGCGGTGAATGTCGGTTATCACAGCGGCTCGGCCATTGATGAAGTAGCGCGTATGGCGATCGTCGAGGAGGGCGCCGGACTGTTCCGTGCCGCCGGCATCGACTCGCAGGCGATGGCCAACCTGCATCAGGCGCGCTGGCAGAAACTGGTGTGGAATATTCCCTATAACGGACTTTCAGTATTGCTCCGCGCGGGAACGCAAGCGCTGATGGCTGATGCTGACAGCCGCGTGTCGATTCAGGCGCTGATGGCGGAAGTGGTGCAGGGCGCCCGGGCCTGTGGATACGAGATCCCGCCCGGCTATGCCGAGTACCTGTTCACCATGACGGAAAAAATGCCCGATTACTGGCCGAGCATGTACCACGACTTTGCACACAAACGCCCGCTGGAGCTGGAGGCGATCTACGCCCGGCCACTGGCGGCGGCGAAAGCGGCGGGCTGCGAGTTGCCACGCATCGAGGCGTTGTATCGTCATTTGGGTTTTATCGACCGACGCAATACCTGAGTCGGTTGTTCTGGGGGAAGGCATGGCCAATAACATCGATGACAAACTGGTGCTGGCGATTTCCTCGCGCGCCTTGTTCGACCTGAGCGAAAGCCACAAGGTCTACCTGTCGAGCGGCGTCGAAGCCTATCGGCAATATCAGATCGAGCATGAAGACGAAATCCTCGCGCCGGGCGATGCGTTCCCGCTGGTGGAAAAACTCCTGAGCCTGAACAGTCGCCTCGGCCGCGCGCGGGTCGAGGTCATCCTGGTTTCCCGTAACAGCGCCGACACCGGGCTGCGCGTGTTCAACTCGATTCATCACTATGGGCTGGCGATTTCCCGGGCGGCGTTCGTCGGCGGGCGCAGTCCGTATCCCTATCTGAAAGCGTTTGGCTGCGACCTGTTTCTCTCGACCCACGCCGAAGACGTGCGTGCGGCGCTGGACGCCGGGTTCGCTGCGGCAACGATTCTCTCCGGTGGCGCCAGTCGCGCCGCCAGTGATGAATTGCGCATCGCCTTTGACGGTGACGCGGTGATTTTTTCCGACGAGTCCGAGCGCGTTTATCAGTCCGGCGGCCTGGAAGCGTTTCAGGCCAAGGAACGCGAGTCGGCGCGCGAGCCATTGCGTGGCGGGCCGTTCAAAGGCTTCCTCGCCGCGCTGAATCTGTTGCAGCGCGAGTTTCCCGATGATGATTGCCCGATCCGCACGGCGCTGGTTACCGCCCGCTCGGCGCCGGCTCATGAGCGAGTGATTCGCACACTTCGGGAATGGGATATTCGTCTCGATGAATCGCTGTTTCTCGGTGGCCTGACCAAATCGGCGTTCCTCGAAGCCTTCGCCGCTGACGTGTTCTTCGATGACCAGACCGGCCATTGCGAACTGGCCCGCGAGGTGGTTGCTACCGGCCACGTGCCCCATGGCATCAGCAACGAACCGTCGATCTAGAGCCTTTTCATACAGGACGTTGCGTCGCACGTCGTACTCGCCAAGGCACTGCTAAGCTGAATCAATCTCCGCCATCGTTGGCTTGCGAGGAGGTCCCGATGATTCGCTCAATGCTGTATGCCACCGACCTCGGTCTGTACGCACCGTTCGTGATGCAGCATGCCCTGGCATTGGCGCGCACCTTCAATGCCGATCTGTATGTAGTGCACGCGGTGGAGCCCATGGGCCTGTTTGCCGAGTCGGTGTTGCAGAGCTATCTCGACGAACAGGCATTGAACGAATTTCATAGCCAGGGTCTGAAAACAGTCATCGCCAATATCGAACAACGGGTGCTCGACAGCTTTCGTGAGGAACTGGGGGACGACGGCGAACAGGACCTGCAGCGCATTCGCGCGGTGCGCGTGCTGCAGGGCGATCCGTCGCAGGTGATTCTCGAACAGGTGCACAAGCTCTCGGTCGATCTGCTGATCGTCGGCAGTCACAGCCATGGCGTCGGTGCGGAAACGCCGTTGGGGCGCACGGCGGCGCGGGTCCTGCAATTGGCCAAGGTGCCGGTTTATCTGGTGCCCTTGATGGAGCGCCGGCGGCGTGAGGATCGCTGAAGCAGGAATAATGGCGTTTTGATAAAAAAGTTCTAGATTTATTCTTCGAACCATTAATATAGTTATATACCGTCGCTGATGCCCGTGGCGTCTACCTGCTTTGAGGGATTGATATGAAGCTTCAACAACTGCGCTACATCTGGGAAGTGGCGCACCACGACCTCAACGTTTCCGCTACCGCCCAAAGCCTGTACACCTCGCAACCGGGTATCAGTAAACAGATCCGCCTGCTGGAAGATGAACTGGGCGTCGAAGTCTTCGCCCGCAGCGGCAAGCACCTGACCCGCGTTACTCCAGCCGGCGAGCGCATCATCACCACCGCCGGTGAAATCCTGCGCAAGGTTGAAAGCATCAAGCAGATTGCCCAGGAATTCTCCAACGAGAAAAAGGGCACCCTGTCGATCGCTACCACCCACACCCAGGCGCGTTATGCGCTGCCACCGGTGATCAGCAATTTCATCAAGCAATACCCGGACGTGGCCCTGCACATGCATCAGGGCTCGCCGATGCAGATCGCCGAAATGGCCGCTGACGGCACCGTCGATTTCGCCATTGCCACTGAAGCGCTGGAGCTGTTCGGTGATCTGGTGATGATGCCGTGCTACCGCTGGAACCGCTGCGTGGTCGTACCCCACGGCCACCCGCTGACCAAGCTGCCGAAGCTGACCCTCGAAGCGCTGGCCGAATACCCGATCGTTACTTACGTGTTCGGTTTCACCGGCCGCTCCAAGCTCGACGAAGCCTTCAGCCATCGCGGCCTGACGCCGAAAGTGGTGTTCACCGCTGCTGACGCCGACGTGATCAAAACCTACGTGCGCCTGGGTCTGGGCGTAGGCATCGTCGCTAAAATGGCCGTCGATACCAAACTCGATAACGACCTGGTGGTGCTGGATGCCAGCGAGCTGTTCGAGTCGAGCATCACCAAGATCGGTTTCCGTCGCGGCACTTTCCTGCGTGGCTTCATGTGCGACTTCATCGAGAAATTCGCGCCGCACCTGACCCGTGAAGTCATGGCCAAGGCCATTCAATGCCACAACAAGCAAGAGCTGGAAGAGCTGTTCGACGGTGTCGAACTGCCCGTTCACTAAGCACCCGCTTCAGAGCACCTCGGTGACAGCGAACTGTTGCCGGGTGCCCGCCACCAGAATCTCCACCTCATCGCCCTCGAACTTGCCCAGCAGACTTTTGCCCAGCGGCGAGCGCGGGGTGATGACGGTGACCGGCTGACCGACCACGTCGACTTTCAGCCCTGCCGCATCCGGCGCCAGAAACAGCCATTGCTCGCGACCCTTTTCGTCCTCCAGACCGAGCAGGGCGCCGACTTCGATGCCGCGGTTTTCATCGTAGGCGCGTAACGTCATGTTCTGGCACAGCGCCAGTGACTGACGAATCTCCTCGACCCGTTTCGCCTGACCCGCCGCCAGATACGACGCTTCCAGCCCCAGCGTGTCGTACTTGTTTTCGGCAATGTTTTCTTCGTGGGTCGCGGTTTCGTAAGCGGTTTGCGCGGCGCGTTCGGCGATGTCGAGGTCGATGCGCAGCTTGTCGAGAATCAATTGGTGGACGCTGTGTTTGTTCATGATCAATCGCAGAATTGCAAAACGTTGGCGCGGCTCTTTTCGGTCGGCGCGGTCTGGTCCTGCTGCAGCCAGAACTGGCATTTCGGATTGGACGCATTGCGCGAATTGGCGCGCGCCTGATCCAGTCGGGCTTGCTGTTCATTCTTGCGCAAGTTTTCTTCGTACTGTTGGAACAGCGGACTTTGCGGCGGAATGTCCGGCTGAACCTGCACGGGCGCCAGAGCCGGGGGATTGACGCGCTGCTGCACCGCTTGCGCGACAGGGGCCAGTTGTTCGGCAAAGATAAAGCGCGAAAGCAGCCAGCAGGTCAGCGCAATGGCGAGGAAACCCAGCCACAGGCCGAGCGCAATACTGCCGGTCAGCTGCAGCGCGCTAAGCTGAACAGGCATGGGACGACGCGGATTCGGGCGGTAGGGCATGGCGGCCTCCTGGCGGATGGTTGCGGGCAAGCGGCGATTGTCGCACGAAGATTAATCGCCGTCGGCTCTTCTGCGCGAGCGCATTTATGCGGACAATCGAGGTTTTTTGCCAACGGGAGAACGGCATGCCTGAAGCGAAACCGCGCTGGGATATTTTCTGCACCGTGGTCGATAACTTCGGCGACATCGGCGTGACCTGGCGCCTGGCCCGGCAGCTGGTGGCCGAGCATGCCTTGCCGGTGCGCCTGTGGGTGGATGATCTGCGCGCGTTCGAGCGCATTTGCCCAGAGATCGATGTCGATGTTGCGCAGCAGCGGCAGCAGGGTGTCGAGGTGCGTCAGTGGCCGAGCGAATGGCTGCACGCCGAGGCGGCCGACGTAGTCATCGCCGCCTTCGCCTGTCAGTTGCCCACTGATTACATGGACAGCATGGCTGCGCGGGAAACGCCGCCACTGTGGCTCAACCTCGATTATCTCAGCGCCGAAGACTGGGTTACCGGCTGCCACGGCTTGCCGTCGGTGAAATACAAATCGGTGCAGAAGTTCTTTTTCTTTCCAGGTTTCAAGCCGGGCACCGGTGGCTTGCTGCGTGAGCGCGGACTGCTAGAACAGCGTTGGCAGTTTCAGCAGGATCGGCCGGCGCAGCGACATTTCCTGCAAGGCCTGGGCATTGATCCTGCGCCCGACGCGCAATTGATGTCGCTGTTCGCTTATGAAAACCCCGGGTTGGCCAGTTGGCTTGATGTGCTGGCGACCGACGCGCAGCCGACTCACCTGCTGGTGCCGGAAGGGCGGATTCTCGGCGATGTGGCGCGCTGGCTGGAAGTGGAAACCCTGACGGTCGGCGCGATTCACGTGCGCGATTCACTGACCGTGCAAGTGCTGCCGTTTGTCCGTCAGGATCAATACGACCACTTACTGTGGTGCTGCGATTTCAACGCGGTGCGCGGTGAAGACTCATTCGTTCGCGCGCAATGGGCGGGGCGGCCGATGCTCTGGCACATCTATCAGCAGGACGATGACATCCATCTGGACAAGCTCGATGCTTTTCTCGCGCTCTACACTCACGGCCTTTCGCCCGCCGCGGCGCAGGCGATGAACGGTCTGTGGCGAGCGTGGAGCGCCGGGCAACCGATCGGCGAGCACTGGCTGGCGGTGCGGAATCATTGGCCGGAACTCGAGAAAAACGCCGAAGTATGGTGTCTGGAACAGGCCTTGCAGGCGGATCTTGCCACGGCGCTGGTACAGTTTTACCTAAATTGGATATGATACGCGGCCTAGATTTTTGTAAATCCCATCCAAATTCGGATATTCGCAATGAAAACTGGTAAAGAACTCAAACCCGGTACCGTGATCCGTATCGACAACGATCCTTGGCTGGTTCAGAAAGCTGAATTCACCAAGTCGGGCCGTAACAGCGCGATCATGAAGACCAAGCTGAAGAACCTGCTGACCGGTTACAAGACCGAAACCGTTTACGGTGCGGACGACAAACTGGACGACGTGATCCTGGATCGTAAAGAAGCCACCCTGTCGTTCATCAGCGGTGACACTTACACGTTCATGGACACCACTGACTACACCATGTACGAGCTGAACGCCGAAGACATCGAAAGCGTTCTGCCTTTCGTTGAAGAAGGCATGACCGACGTATGCGAAGCCGTGTTCTTCGAAGAGCGTCTGGTTTCCGTAGAACTGCCGACCACCATCGTGCGTCAGGTTGACTACACCGAAGGCTCCGCTCGCGGTGACACTTCCGGCAAGGTGATGAAGCCTGCCAAACTGAAGAACGGTACCGAGCTGTCGGTTGCCGACTTCATCGAAATCGGCGACATGATCGAGATCGATACCCGCGAAGGCGGTTCCTACAAAGGCCGTGCGAAATAAGCACTGCTTTTTGCGGAAAGAAAAAACCCGACCATTGAGTCGGGTTTTTTTGTGCCTGTAAGAAACACTCGCTCCCACAATGGGACGGTGATTACTTCAAGTGTTGCTTCAGCTCTTCAGAAGCCTGCAACATCGCCGAACGCACCGCCGGTACCTGGCTGACCACGTTGAGCAAACCGTAGTCGTGGATCATGCCGTTGTAGCGCACCGATGTTACCGGAACCCCGGCTTCGTCGAGTTTGCGCGCATAGGCTTCGCCTTCATCACGCAACACGTCGGCGCTGGCAGTCTGCACCAGTGCAGGCGGCAGGCCTTTGAGCTGTGCGGTGGTGGCGCGCAGCGGTGAGGCGTAGATCTCGTTGCGCTGCTTGGCGTCGGTGGTGTAGTTGTCCCAGAACCACTTCATCATGTTGCGGGTGAGGAAGTGCCCTTCGGCGTACTGGTTGTACGAACCGGTGTCGAAGTTGGCATCGGTCACCGGCCACAGCAGCACCTGGAATTTGATCGCCGGGGTGCCCTTGTCCTTGGCCATCAGCGCAACCACTGCGGCCATGTTGCCGCCGACGCTGTTGCCGGCCACGGCCAGGCGCTTGCCGTCGACATTGATCTCTTTGCCATGTTCCGCCACCCACTTGGTCGCGGCATAGGCCTGGTTGATCGCCACCGGATAATGCGCTTCCGGCGAAGGCGTGTAGTTGACGAACACCGCCGCCGCACCCGAACCGATCACGAGATCGCGCACCAGACGTTCGTGAGTCGGGAAGTCCCCCAGCATCCAGCCGCCGCCGTGGAAGAACATGAACACCGGCAGCTCACCCTTGACCCCGGCCGGCCGGACAATGGTCAGGCTCAGCGGTTGACCATCGACCTGCACCGTTTTCTCGCTGACATCGGCTTTGGGCAGCGTCAGTTTGACCCCGGACTGCGCGCCGACCAGCACGGCGCGGGCATCCTTGGGCGACAACTGCTCAATCGGCTTGCCGCTGCCGGCATTCAGCGCATCGAGAAATGCCTGGGTGTTGTGTTCGACATCACCGGCGAAAGCGCTGTGTACCGAGAGGGCGAGAAGGGTACCGGTCAAGACTTTGCTGAAAGTGTTCATGTTCATTTTTCCTTGTTCGGGCCGGGGGCTTGAGTGATTACACGGTTACGTGCAGGCGCACATCGACGTTGCCACGGGTGGCGTTGGAGTACGGGCAGACCTGGTGAGCGGCGTCGACCAGCGACTGCGCGTCGGCTTGTTCCAGACCCGGCAGGCTGATGTGCAAATCGATGTCCAGACCGAAACCGCCAGGGATCTGGCCGATGCCGACATGGGCGGTAATCGACGCGTCGTCAGGAATCTTGCGCTTGGTCTGGCTGGCTACGAATTTCAGTGCGCCGATGAAGCAGGCCGAGTAACCGGCAGCGAACAGTTGCTCAGGGTTGGTCGCCGCGCCGCCAGCACCGCCGAGTTCTTTCGGGGTGGCCAGTTTGACGTCGAGTACGTTGTCGCTAGAGATTGCACGACCGTCACGGCCGCCAGTGGAAGTTGCGATTGCGGTGTAGAGAGTTTGCATGGTGTGAGCCTCATTGGTTGTGGTTTTGTGCGCTAATTGTTTGCGCGCTAAGTAGGTGTGAAGAGAATGTATAGCGCTAATGTTTAGCGCGCAAGATAAATTTTTAATAAAAAGCACGTTTTGCTCAATGGCTAAGCCTGGAAGGGGGACGCAAGGCTTGATTTAGACGGCTTGGCGAGGAAATACAGGCGTGAAAAATATTTTTTGTTGGCGCCGAAATCAGTGTGGGAGCGGGCTTGCCCGCGAAGACGGAGTGTCAGTCAAAATGATGTCGGCTGACAGGTCGCCATCGCGGGCAAGCCCGCTCCCACAGGGATAGTGTTGTGCTCGGAAATGAGGATCAGGTCAGGCTGTCTTGCAGATGTCCGCGCAGCGCTTGCAGCTCGGCCTGCAACTTCTGCAAACGTTCGAGGGTGAAACCACTGGCGCCAAGAATGCACTGTGGCACGGTCTGCGCCTTGTCGCGCAAGGCGCGGCCCGCTGCGGTCAGCTCGACAATCACCACCCGCTCATCTTCGCGACTGCGGGTGCGGCTGAGCAGGCCTTCGGCTTCCAGGCGTTTGAGCAATGGCGTCAGCGATCCCGGATCGGTCAGCAGGCGTGCGCTGATTTCTCCGACAGTCAAACCGTCCTTCTCCCACAAAACCATCATCGCCAGATACTGCGGATAGGTCAGGCCCAGCGCCTGCAACAGCGGCTTGTAGACCTTGGTCATCATCAGCGAGGTTGAGTGCAGGGCGAAGCACGCCTGATTGTCGAGCAGCAGGTCGTCGCAGTTGTCGCGTTCGGAAGTCATGTCAAAGCCTTGATCGTTGATCGTTTTTTAATCTAGCGCTCGAATCTTTAATGCGCCAGATAAATATGCCCGGCGTCAGTGCCGGGCGAATTGTCGTTGGAGCGCCAGATCCCACGGCGGCACCGGGCTGAAGCGGGTTTTCAGGTATTCCAGCAATAGACGACTGCGCGAATGGACCTGCTGTTCCATGCGCAGCGCGTAGATGCCGGTGGACTCCGGCGGCGGCAGGCCATTTTCACAAAACAGCGGCACCAGTTCGCCACGCAGCAAGTATTCGCTGGCCAACCAGGTCGGCAGGTGTGCGACGCCCAGACCCGCCGCCGCGCCACACGCCAGGGCTTCGGCATTGTTGGCGCTCAGGCGCACCCGCGATGGCCGGTGCAGTTGCATTTGCCCGTCGACTTCGAATTTCCAGGCGAAGGGCGGAGCAAGGCCTTCCCAGTCGAGCCCGTCGTGTTCGCTCAATTGCACTGGGGACTCGGGCACGCCGCGCTGCTTGAGGTAGTCAGGGCTGGCGCAGGCGACGCGGACCATACTCGCCAGCGGGGTGGCAACCAGGCGCGAATCGGCCAACTGCCCGGTACGCAGCACCAGATCGACCTTGCCCAGGCTGCTGCCGGCCATGTCGCTGAAGCTGTCGATCAGGTGCATCTGCACATCCAGTCCAGGGTACAGCAAGAAAAAGTCGGCAATCACCGGCGCCAGATGCCGCCGCCCGAAGGCTGCTGGCGCATCGATGCGGATCAGCCCTTCCGGTGCGCTGCTCAACGACACCGCCTCGGCGCGTGCCAGTTGCAACTCGGCGATGATCCGTCGCGCTCGTTCGGCAAAGGCCAGTCCGGCCGAAGTCGGTAGCACGGCATGGGTGCTACGCACGAACAGCTGGCTGCCGACGGCACTTTCCAGGCTGTCGATGCGCCGCGCCACGGCAGAAGGTGTCAGCGGATGACGGCGCGAAGCGGCAGAAAAGCTGCCACTCTCCAGCACATCGAGAAAGAGACCGAGCTGATCGGTCAATTGATTGGGGTTCATGGGAAACCACGCTTGTGCAGAATCGGCATAGCCATTGTGCGTTGCTGTGCGTTTCCCTGCTAGGCGTGAATGCGTAGCATTGGCCACCTGTCGTTAGAGGATTACCGTTGTGATGGATTTTCTGTTGTACCTGCTGTTCGGCGCTGCCCTTGGCACATTGGGCGGGATCTTTGGCATTGGCGGTGGCTTGATTGCGATTCCGTTGCTTGGCGTGTGGTTTGGGCTTGATCAGCAGATCGCCCAAGGCACGGCGTTGGTGATGGTGGTACCGAACGTGATGCTCGCGCTGTGGCGTTATCACCAGCGCAATCGCATCGAGTCGCGCCATGCGCTGCCGCTGGCAGTGATGGGTTTCTGCTTTGCCTGGCTTGGTTCGATCTGGGCGGTGGGCATCGACGCGCAAACCATGCGCATCGGTTTTGTCGCCTTTCTGGTGGCGCTGTCCGCCTACAATCTATTGAAAATGTTTGGCCCGCGCCCAGCGCCGACTGCCGAGATGCGCTATTCGTGGCCGTGGCTGGGCGTGCTCGGCGCCGCGTCGGGAACCATGGGCGGTTTGTTCGGCGTCGGCGGCGCAGTGGTCGCCACGCCAGTGCTGACCAGCCTGTTCGGCACCACGCAAGTGGTCGCTCAGGGCTTGTCATTGGCGCTGGCCTTGCCGAGCACCGGGGTGACGCTGGTGACTTACGCGGTGCACCACGAAGTCGATTGGATGATCGGCCTGCCTCTGGCGGTCGGAGGTCTGCTCAGCATCAGTTGGGGCGTGAAAGTGGCCCACGCCATGCCGGAAAAAATTCTGCGTGGGCTGTTCTGCGGGTTCCTGGTGCTGTGTGCGGTGATGCTCGCGTTTAAAGTTTGAAGCCCTCGACAATGTGCTCGGCCAGGCACTCGGTGATCGGCGACGGGTTGTTTAGGTTGCGGATCAGCATGATGCTCGCCTCGGGCAACAGCGGCAGGTCTTCGGCGGCGCCAAGAATGCGCATGTCCGGGGTGATCAGGCTCTCCAGTTGCGCGGTGATCGCCAGCCCCGCGCTGACCACGGCCATCAGCGCCGACAGGCTGCTGCTGTTGTAGGCGATGCGGTAATCGCGGCCCATCGCGTCCAACGCATTGCACGCCCACAGGCGGCAGAAACAATCACTGTTGAACATCGCCAAGGGCAGCGGCGTCTGTTCGTGGGCGCTGAAATTCTGCGCCTCGGCCCAGACGAAGCGCTCCTTGCGCAGCAACTGGCCGATCTCGTTGCCCGGTTCGCGGGTGACGATCGACAAATCCAGATCGGTGCGTTGCAGCAATTGCTTGCTCGACTCGCAATGCACCTCGATCTGGATCAGCGGATAGAACTGCGCGAACCGCGACAGGATCCCCGGCAGAAAACGCATCACATAATCATCCGGCGTACCGATGCGCACGGTGCCGACCATGTGCGGCTCGCGCAGGGTGTTGAACACTTCACTGTGCAGTTTGAGGATGCGCCGCGCATAACCGAGCAGCACTTGGCCTTCGGCCGTCAGGCGCACCTGACGGCCATCGCGCTCGAACAGCTGGCGCTGCAACACGTCTTCTTCCAGACGTTTCATCTGCATGCTCACCGCCGACTGGGTGCGGTTGACCATCTCGCCAGCACGGGTGAAACCGCCCTGATCGGCAATCGCGACGAAGGTGCGTAGGACATCGGTATCGATACTGGGGTAGGCGGACAATTGATGAATCTCCGTGATGCATGTCATCAGAAACATTCGTTGGATTGATCTTAGCGCCAGCGCGAGACTTGAGCCATCCACAAAAGGAGGCAAGACGATGAAAGGTCAAAGAGAGTATGCAAGCGAAGAACAGCTGTCCGGCCATGGCCATATCGTGTCCGATCTGCTGCACAAATTCAGCCGTTGGTATGAGCTGCACCGTGAGCGGGAAATGCTCGCCGGTCTCAGCGATGAGGCGTTGAAGGACATTGGTATAAGCCGCGCCGATGTCGAACATGAAACCGTGCGGCCGTTCTGGGACGACCCGATGCATAAATGATGAGGCTATCGCTACACAAACCCCTTTCAGGTGAGGTAGGTTGCGAGCAGACATGGAGGAATCAATGCCCGCGACAGTGTCCTTTTCCCTCAAACAGGCGCGACGTCTGGCGCTGGCTGCCCAAGGGTTCAACGGGCGCCAGCCGCCGACCGTCAATGCCAGTCATCTCAACCGGCTGATCGAACGGCTGGGTCTGCTGCAAATCGATTCCGTCAATGCCGTGGTGCGCTCGCACTACCTGCCGCTGTTTTCCCGTCTCGGTTCCTATCCTTCCGACTTGCTCGACCAGGCTGCCTGGAGTTCTGGGCGTCGGCGCACGCTGTTTGAATATTGGGGCCACGAAGCGTCGCTGTTACCGTTGTCGATGTACCCATTGCTGGGCTGGCGCATGCAGCGGGCCAGACGAGGCGAGGATATCTACCAGCAACTGGCAAAGTTTGGTCGCGAACAGCAGGAAACCATCCGCCGTGTGCTGACTGCGGTAGAGGAACGGGGCGCACTGGGCGCCGGCAGTCTGTCGACCCGCGAAGACAAGGCCGGGCCGTGGTGGGACTGGAGCGCTGAGAAACATGCACTGGAATGGTTGTTCGCCGCCGGTGAGGTCACGGTGGCAGGGCGACGCGGTTTCGAGCGCTTGTACGATTTGCCCGAGCGAGTGATTCCGGCAGCGATTCTGCAACAGCCCCAACCGGATGAGGCCGAGGCGCAACGCGGTTTGCTGTTGCATGCGGCGCAAGCTTTAGGCGTTGGTACGGAAAAAGACCTGCGCGATTATTTCCGCCTGAGCCCTGCGGATGCGCGGCCGCGTCTGGCTGAGTTGGTTGAGGCGGGGCAATTGCAGATGTGCGAAGTCGCCGACTGGCGGCAGATCGCCTATTGCCTGCCGGAGCCCAAAGTGCCGCGCAAGGTCATTGCCAGCGCGCTGCTGTCGCCGTTCGATTCGCTGATCTGGGAGCGCAGCCGCACCGAGCGCCTGTTCGATTTTCGCTATCGTCTGGAAATCTACACACCGCAGCCCAAGCGGGTTTACGGCTATTACGTGCTGCCGTTTTTGCACAACGAACGGATCGCCGCGCGGGTTGATCTGCGTGCCGAACGGGCAGCAGGGCAGTTGGCGGTGCATGCGGTTCACGAGGAAGAGCCGGGGCTGGATGAAGAGGGGATGTCGGCGCTGGCGCTGAATTTGCGGCGAATGGCGGGTTGGCTGGGGCTTGAGCGGGTGCAGTTGAATTGTCAGCGCGAGAGTGCGGGGCGGTTGCGGGTGGCATTGGCGCGGATTGAGGTTGCCTGAGCCGGCCCTTTCGCGAGCAGGCTCGCTCCCACAGGGAAACGCATTGCAAATGTGGGAGCGAGCCTGCTCGCGAACGGGGGCGACGCTGTCTAACGGCGGACTTGCTTCAGAGTCTCGGCAATCAAAAACGCCAATTCCAGCGACTGATCGGCATTCATCCGCGGATCGCAGTGGGTGTGATAACGGTCGGACAAGCCATCCTCGGTAATCGGTCGGGCGCCGCCGATGCACTCGGTGACGTTCTGCCCGGTCATCTCGATGTGAATGCCGCCGGCATAACTGCCTTCCGCTTCGTGCACCTGGAAGAACTGCTTCACCTCGCCAAGGATCTGCGCAAAGTCACGGGTCTTGTAGCCGCTGCTGGCCTTGATGGTGTTGCCGTGCATCGGGTCGGAGCTCCACAGCACCTGCTTGCCTTCGCGCTGGACCGCGCGGATCAGTGCCGGCAGATGATCGCCGACCTTGTTCGCGCCCATCCGCGCGATCAGGTTCAAGCGGCCCGGATCGTTGTCCGGGTTGAGCACGTCGATCAGGCGAATCAGATCATCGGGATTCATGCTCGGGCCGACCTTGACGCCGATCGGGTTGTTCACCCCGCGCAGAAATTCGACGTGCGCGCCGTCGAGCTGGCGGGTGCGGTCGCCGATCCACAGCATGTGCGCCGAGCAATCGTAGTAATCGTTGGTCAGGCTGTCGCGGCGTACGAAGGCTTCTTCGTAGTTCAGCAGCAAGGCTTCGTGGGCGGTGAAGAAACTGGTTTCGCGCAGTTGCGGCGAGCTGTCCATGCCGCAGGCGCGCATGAACGCGAGGGTTTCATCGATGCGGTCGGCGAGGTGGCTGTACTTCTCCGCCAGCGCCGAGTTGGCGATGAAATCCAGGTTCCACTTGTGCACTTGATGCAGGTCGGCAAAACCGCCCTGGGCGAAAGCGCGCAACAGGTTCAAGGTTGCTGTGGACTGATGATAGGACTGCAGCAAACGCTCCGGATCCGGCACGCGGCTCTTTTCGTCGAAGCCGATGCCGTTGACGATGTCGCCACGGTAGGCCGGCAGGGTTACGCCGCCGATGGTTTCGTCGTTGGCCGAACGCGGCTTGGCGAACTGGCCGGCCATGCGCCCGACCTTGACCACCGGGCAGCCAGCCGCGAAGGTCATGACGATTGCCATTTGCAGCAACACTTTAAAGGTGTCGCGGATCTTCGCGGCGGAGAATTCGGCGAAGCTTTCCGCGCAATCGCCGCCCTGCAACAGGAACGCGCGGCCCTGGGTGACTTCGGCAAACTGGCGGCGCAGTTCGCGCGCTTCGCCGGCGAACACCAGCGGCGGATAGCTGGCCAGGGTCTGCTCGACCTGCCGCAGGTGCGCGGCGTCGGGGTATTGCGGTTGTTGCTGGATCGGCAGGGCGCGCCAGCTGTCAGGGCTCCACGGTTGGCTCATCACGGTCTCGAAGTTCGTACGCAGGGGAGCGCCATGTTAGCAGCAATTAGTGCGTGACCTGCTCCCGCCCCATCGCCGACAATCGCCGCTTTGCCACGGCGCCACAGCGGTGCCATCGCGTCACCGCGCCCGGTGACCATCAGGAGACGAAATGACTGAGGAGCGCGTCGAGCATCTGCTCGCCGAAGTACAGGATGAGTTCGGCGTGATTCGCGTGCTGGAAGTGGCCGATTACCGCTTTCTCGAGTTCGGCGATGCGATCGAGCAGAGCTGCGTGTTCACCGCCGATCCGAGCTGGCTGGAGTACGACTATACCCGCGCCATGCTGATCGGCGCGCTGTGCCACGAGCAGCCGGAGAGCGCACTGTTTCTCGGTTTGGGGGCGGGGACGCTGACCCAGGCTTGCCTGAAGTTTCTGCCGCTGGAAGACGTCGAAGCCATCGAACTGCGCCCGGACGTGCCGCGTCTGGCCATCGAATATCTCGGCCTGGACGATGATCCGCGTTTGTACATCCGCGTCGGCGATGCGCTGGAATTGCTGCCGACTGCCGAGCCGGCGGATCTGATTTTCGTCGACCTCTATACCGATGTCGGCCCCGGTGTCGGGCATCTGGCGTGGAGTTTTCTCGGCGACTGTCAGAAGCGCTTGAATCCGGGCGGCTGGCTGGTGATCAACCAGTGGGCCACCGACGACGGCAAACCGCTGGGCGCGGCGTTGTTGCGTGGCCTCTATCACCGGCACTACTGGGAGTTGCCGGTGAAGGAGGGCAACGTGATTCTGATTGTCCCGGCCGATCTCGATCAGGCACTGGACATGCAGGCGCTGACCCAACGGGCCGAAGCGCTGGCGCCGCAGTTGGGGTATTCGTTGCAGTCGTTGATCAACAGTATTCGCCCGGCGACCTGAGCCGGCAGTACCGCCCCTTCGCTGGCAAGCCAGCTCCCACAAGTTTCGCGCCGTACGTAAAACGTGTGGACGACTCGGTCATTGTGGGAGCGGGCTTGCCCGCGAAGGCGTCCTGATAGTCACATATCTTTCAGATCCCTTTGAAAACCCCAGGGCGCCGTTCCACCAACGACCGCACCCCCTCCCGGGCATCCTCAGTGGCGAGCAACTTCTTCACCAGCGCCGGTAACGCCTGCGCCGCCGCTGTCTCACCCTCATAACGCGCCTGTCTCGCTGACATCAACGTCGCCTGCACGCCCAGCGGCGCCTGCCGGGCAATCCGTTCGGCCAGTTCGATCGCTCGGGGCAGCAAGTCTTCGCTGGCCATCACTTCCTGGACCAAGCCCAGATGCAACGCATCGTGGGCATCGAACTCATCGCCAGTGAGCAACCAGCGCATCGCATTGCCCCAGCCGGCGATCTGCTGGAAACGTAAAGTCGCACCACCGAAAGGAAAGATCCCACGCTGCACTTCCATCTGCGCGAAGCGTGTATTGCTCGCGCACAGGTTGACGTCCGCCGCCAGCATCAGCTCGATGCCGATGGTCAGGCAGTAACCCTGCGCGGCGACGATGACCGGTTTGCTCACCCGTGGGCCGACGAAAACACCCCAGGGATCGCACCCGCCGCTTGGAACCTGCCAGCCTTCGGCCAGTGCTGCACTGGCGTTGACCAGATCGAGCCCGGCGGTGAAGTGTTCGCCGTGGCCAAACACCACCGCCACTCGCGCTTCCCGGTCAGCTTCGAATTCGCCGTAGGCCAGGCTCAGATCATTGAGCAGGTCGATATCGAAAGCGTTGCGCTTGGCCGCCCGATCAAGGCCGATCAAGTGCACGTGGCCACGACGTTCTCGGCTGACGCGGCCGGCGCAGGGCTGATTCATGGCTAAATCCTCAAGCGGGAAGGGCGAAGGCGCGGCGCTTTGCCGCAGGTCGGTGAATCGTTTTAGCGGCATCGCCCACAGGGCCGGGCCTTTGCAAAATAGACCGTTGCACGATTATCCGCAAAAGCCCGTTACACGGCGGTGACACACGGATTGTGGCGATAAAAAAAGCTCCCTTTTTGGGCAAAATCCGGTATAGTGCGCGCCGGCCTTTAACCGGGCCGCGTTTAGGTAGCGCAATTTCCCGAAGTCAGCTTCGGCTGCACGTCCGCACTGCGGGCTCTTCCTTGACGATTCATCTTCATTCATTCGTTTTCGCAAATCCCCGCCGACAAAGCTGCCAGGGCGACTCTTGAGTCTCAACACGGCATGCGCAGCTTTGGAGCATGGGTCTTTGCGGATGCACTTAGAGGCAGACCCATGACCCAGGAAACCGGCGGATTCGCCGCTTTTAATCTCAACCCGAATATTCTTGCAGCCGTCGCAGCGACCGGCTACGAAGAGCCTTCGGCGATTCAGCAGCAATCGATCCCGATCATCATGGCCGGCCAGGACATGATTGGCCAGGCGCAAACCGGTACCGGTAAAACCGCCGCGTTCGCACTGCCTATTCTGCACCGCATCGATCCTGCCAAGCGCGAACCGCAAGCCCTGATCCTGGCGCCAACCCGAGAGTTGGCGCTGCAAGTAGCAACCGCTTTTGAAACCTACGCCAAGCAAATGCCAGGCGTCACCGTCGTGGCCGTTTACGGCGGCGCGCCGATGGGCCCGCAACTCAAGGCAATCCGTAATGGCGCACAGATCGTTGTCGCCACTCCGGGTCGTCTGTGCGACCACCTGCGTCGCGATGAGAAAGTCCTGTCGACCGTGAACCATCTGGTTCTCGACGAAGCTGACGAAATGTTGAAGCTGGGCTTCATGGATGACCTGGAAGTCATCTTCAAGGCTCTGCCAGCGACCCGTCAGACCGTTTTGTTCTCGGCGACCCTGCCGCAGTCGATCCGCGCCATTGCCGAACGCCATCTGCGCGATCCGCAACACGTGAAGATCCAGACCAAAACCCAGACCGTTACCGCGATCGAACAGGCTCACCTGTTGGTTCACGCTGACCAGAAAACCTCGGCCGTACTCAGCCTGCTGGAAGTCGAAGACTTCGACGCCCTGATCATGTTCGTGCGCACCAAGCAGGCCACTCTGGACCTGGCCAGTGCCCTCGACGCCAAAGGCTACAAAGCCGCCGCGTTGAACGGTGACATCGCCCAGAACCAGCGTGAGCGCGTGATCGACTCGCTCAAAGATGGCCGTCTGGACATCGTTGTCGCCACCGACGTTGCTGCCCGTGGTCTCGACGTTCCGCGTATCACTCACGTATTCAACGTTGACATGCCGTACGACCCAGAGTCCTACGTGCACCGTATCGGCCGTACCGGCCGTGCCGGTCGCGAGGGTCGTGCGCTGCTGCTGGTGACTCCGCGTGAGCGCCGCATGCTGCAAGTGATCGAGCGTGTAACCGGGCAGAAGGTTGCCGAAGTACGTCTGCCGGACGCTCAGGCTGTTCTCGATGCGCGCATCAAGAAACTGACCAACAGCCTGTCGCCGCTGGTGGGTGATGCCGAATCGACCCACGGCGAGCTGCTTGATCGCCTGACCGCTGACATCGGTTGCACCCCACGTGCACTGGCCGCTGCGCTGCTGCGCAAGGCTACCAACGGTCAAGCACTGAACCTGGCGGCGATCGAGAAGGAACGTCCACTGGTGCCGAACAACGCACCGCGTGGCGACCGTCCTGAGCGTTCCGGTGATCGTCCTGATCGTGGTGACCGCGAGCGTCGCGCGCCAATGCCGTTGGGCGAAGGCCGTGCTCGTTGCCGTACCGCGCTGGGTGCGCGTGACGGTATCGCTGCGAAAAACCTGCTGGGCGCCATCCTCAACGAAGGCGGTCTGGCCCGTGAAGCAATCGGTCGCATCCAGGTGCGTGACAGCTTCAGCCTCGTCGAGCTGCCGGAAGAAGGTCTGGAAAAGCTCCTGACCAAACTGAAGGACACTCGCGTGGCCGGTAAGCAGCTCAAGCTGCGTCGCTACCGCGAAGATTGATCCGCCCTTGGGCTGATTGATCGCACATAAAAAATCCCCGACTGGTTCGGGGATTTTTTTTGCCTTTTTTTTGGCTCCTGTGGGAGCGAGCCTGCTCGCGAATGCTTCAACCGAAGCGATAAATATCCATGCCCAGCGCGCCCATCGTGAATCCCTGATGCGCCACGCTAAACCTCCCACCGGCACCCCGCGCAAAATACAACGGCAACAGATGCTCATCACTCGGATGGCTGCGCACGGCATTCGGCGCCTGCTGGCGATAATCATGCAGTGCCGTTTCATCGTCGGCCGCCAGCTTGTCGATCATCCAGTCACGAAAATCCCGCGCCCACGGTTCAATGCTTTCCGGCCCGGCATGCCAGTCCAGCTCCCGCAGGTTATGGGTGATGCTGCCGGAGCCGATCAACAAGATGTCTTTTTCGCGCAGGCGCGCCAGCGCACGGCCAACCCGCGTCTGCAACGCCGGCCCGCCACGACTCGGCAGCGACACTTGCACCACCGGAATGTCGGCCTGCGGATACATCAACGACAGCGGCACCCAAACACCATGATCGAACGGTCGCTGCGGATCGAGCCGCGCTGGCAGGTCATTGGCGTTCAGCAGCTCAGCCACCTCTGCGGCCAGTTGCGAATTACCCGGGGCCGGGTACTGCACTTCAAACAGCGCTCGGGGGAAACCGCCGAAGTCGTGCCAGGTGTCCGGGTGCGGATGGCTGCTGACCAGCAGTTCCTGGGCTTCCCAGTGCGCCGAGATGATGACGATGGCTTTGGGGCGCGGCAGTTCGGTGGCCAGTCGCGCCAGTGCCGGGCCGCTGGCACCGGGTTCCAGCGCCAGCATCGGCGAGCCGTGGGAGATAAACAGGCTGGGCAACATGGACGGGCTCCTGAACGATTAAGATGAGCCATCTTCAGCCAGATCATCGATCTGAATCTAATATAAGTTTCTGCGGTTTTTCATCGGTTTTTCGGGAGTGATCCATGCAGCCAGAATTTTGGTACAAGAAATGGGATTCGAACCAGATCGGCTTTCACCAGTTTGAGGCAAACCCGTATTTGCAGCGCTATTGGCCGGAGCTGGCGATTGCACCGTCAGCGCGCGTGCTGGTGCCGCTGTGCGGGAAAAGTCTGGATCTGCTCTGGCTCGCCGGGCAGGGACATCAGGTGCTTGGAGTGGAGCTGTCGGAAAGGGCCGTCGAGGATTTTTTCGTTGAGTACAAGATTGAACCGCAGATCAGCGAGCAGGGCGCATTCAAGGTGTATCGCAGTGATGCCATCGAACTGTGGTGCGGGGATTTCTTCGCGCTGACCGCAGAGGATGTTGCCGGTTGCACGGCGTTGTATGACCGTGCCGCGCTGATTGCCTTGACGGAAGCGATGCGCGAGCGCTACACGGCGCATCTGCAGCAGTTGCTGGCGCCGAGGGTGAAAGGGCTGGTGATTACCCTGGATTACGATCAGACGCAGATTCCGGGGCCGCCGTTTGCGGTGAATGATGATGAGGTGCAGCGCTTGCTGGGCCAGGGTTGGCAGGTGGAGAACCTGCAAGAGCGGGATATTCTGGCTGAGAGCCCGAAGTTTCTGCAGGGCGGGGTTGAGTGGTTGGTGGAGCGGGTCTATCGGGTTTCTTCCAGATAGTTTTCTGTTAGCAGCTCCGGCGTCTTCGCGAGCAGGCTCGCTCCCACAGGGGAACGCATTCCAAAGGTGGGAGCGAGCCTGCTAGCGAATGGGACTTTGCTGACAACGCATGATCTGAAGATGCAAAAAAGCCCGCATCACTGCGGGCCTTCTTTTTCACTTCGATCAAATCAACCGCGACGACGCAATGCGTCAATACGCTCTTCCAGCGGCGGGTGGCTCATGAACATGCGGGCGAAGCCCTGTTTGATGCCACCGTTGATGCCAAAGGCATTCAGGGTGTCGGGCATGTGCACCGGCAGGCCCTGTTCGGCACGCAGACGTTGCAGTGCGCCGATCATCGCGCTGGTACCGGCCAGGCGGGCGCCGGCTTCGTCGGCGCGGAATTCGCGCTTGCGCGAGAACCACATGACGATTGCGCTGGCGAGGATGCCCAGCACCAGTTCGGCGAAGATGGTCGCCACGTAATAGGCAATGCCCTGGCCTTCTTCGTTCTTGAAGATCACCTTGTCGACGAAGTTGCCGATGATCCGCGCGAAGAACATCACAAAGGTGTTCACCACGCCCTGGATCAGCGCCAGAGTCACCATGTCACCGTTGGCTACGTGACCGATTTCGTGGGCCAGTACGGCTTTCACCTCATCGGGCGAGAAACGCTCGAGCAGGCCTTGGCTGACCGCGACCAGCGCGTCGTTCTTGTTCCAGCCGGTAGCGAAGGCATTCGCTTCGTAGGCCGGGAAAATCCCGACCTCAGGCATCTTGATCCCGGCTTCGCGCGACAGTTGCTCGACCGTTTGCAGCAGCCATTGCTCATGACGGGTGCGTGGCTGGCTGATGATTTGCGTGCCGGTGCTCATCTTGGCCATCCACTTGGAGATGAACAGCGAGAACAACGAGCCGGCGAAACCAAAGACCGCACAGAAAACCAGCAGCTGACTGAGGTCGAGGTCGACCCCGTTGGCCGCCATGAACCCGTTGAAGCCGAACAGGCTCAGGGTGATGCTGGCTATCAGCACGACCGCCAGGTTAGTGGCCAAAAACAGCAGGATGCGCATCATGGTTGTAGAACTCTCCTCAAGCTAAAGATGTAGCGTACTGCGGGGTATATAAGGTGCGGCACCGGGCTATTCAACCGAGTGACTATTTCAAACTGTGTCCTACAGCAGTTTCCTGAGGGGAAAGAAAATTCCCACCCTCGATTCCGATACAGCTGACACACCCTTTCGCCCCGCGCGCATTAGGTCGGACAGGCCTTTACGGCTCGCATCGCAAGTGTAGAAGGGCTGCAAAGGTGCGGGACAAAGATGTGTTGCTGAATCAGACAGTGCGCAACGGGCAATCCGTTGCGCACTAATGGCCTATTACTGGCGGTAGGACTTGAGGAAGTTACCGATACGGCCGATGGCCATTTCCAGGTCATCGACGCGGGGGAGGGTGACCACACGGAAGTGATCCGGCCACGGCCAGTTGAATGCCGTGCCCTGCACGACCAGCAGCTTCTCGGAAAGCAGCAGGTCGAGGACGAACTTTTCGTCGTTGTGGATCGGGCAGACCTTCGGGTCGATCTTCGGGAAGGCGTACAGCGCGCCCATTGGCTTGACGCAGCTGACCCCGGGAATGTCGTTGAGCAATTCCCAGGTGCGGTTGCGCTGTTCCAGCAGGCGACCTTGCGGCAGCACCAGGTCGTTGATGCTCTGATAACCGCCCAGCGCGGTCTGGATCGCGTGCTGGCTCGGCACGTTGGCGCACAGACGCATGTTGGCCAGCATGTCGATGCCTTCGATGTAGCTCTGCGCGTTGTGTTTCGGCCCGGAGATGGCGATCCAGCCGGAGCGGAAACCGGCCACGCGGTAGGATTTGGACAAGCCGTTGAAGGTCAGGCAGAGCAGGTCCGGTGCCAGCGACGCGGTGCAGATGTGCACGGCATCGTCATACAGAATCTTGTCGTAGATCTCATCGGAGAACACCACCAGGTTGTGCGCACGGGCGATTTCCAGCATGCCCAGCAGCACTTCCTTCGAGTACACCGCACCGGTCGGGTTGTTCGGGTTGATGATCACCATGGCCTTGGTGTTCGGGGTGATCTTGGCCTTGATGTCAGCCAGATCCGGGAACCAGTCGGCGCCTTCGTCGCACAGGTAGTGCACGGCGTTACCGCCGGCGAGGCTGACGGCAGCGGTCCACAGCGGATAGTCCGGGGCTGGCACCAGCACTTCGTCGCCGTTGTTGAGCAGTGCCTGCAGCGACATCACGATCAGCTCGGACACACCGTTGCCCAGGTAGATGTCTTCGATGCCGACACCTTCGACCTGCTTCTGCTGGTAGTACTGCATCACCGCCTTGCGCGCGCTGAACAGGCCTTTGGAATCGCTGTAGCCTTGCGCGGTGGGGAGGTTGCGGATCACGTCCTGAAGGATTTCGTCCGGCGCTTCGAAACCAAACGGCGCCGGGTTGCCGATGTTCAGCTTGAGGATGCGCTGGCCTTCCTCTTCCAGTCGTTTGGCGTGCTTGAGCACCGGGCCGCGAATGTCGTAGCAGACGTTGGCGAGCTTGTTCGATTTGCTGAACTGCATGGCGATGTGATCCCGAAAATGAACGATCCAGGCGGCAAATGGACAACCGTACTGGGATTGCTGCGTCTTCGCACAGGCGGAGGTCCGGCGCTTTTGCGCTCAGAATCCGTTTGAATGCGCCCGGTCTGGCTGCCAGACTGGCGCGTGACGAGGCGCAATCATACGTGCCGCCCGATCCGTGGAAAAGGTACAGATCGGGCTTTTTCAGCCGCTGAGGTGTGATGATGGAAAAGTTGCAGAAAACCCTGGAAGAGTGGAAGGCCATGCTCGACCCCGAGCAGTACAACGTCTGCCGTCTGAGTGCCACCGAGCGCCCGTTCTCGGGCAAATACAACGACACCAAGACCGACGGTGTCTACCACTGCGTCTGCTGCAATGAGCCGCTGTTCGATTCCAAGACCAAATTCGACTCTGGCTGCGGCTGGCCGAGCTTCTATGCGCCGATTGGCGAAAGCGCGATGACCGAAATTCGTGACACCAGCCACGGCATGATCCGCACTGAAGTGAAGTGCGCGCGCTGTGATGCGCACTTGGGTCATGTGTTCCCGGATGGCCCGCCGCCGACCGGCCTGCGTTATTGCATCAACTCGGTGTGCCTGGATCTCAAGCCCCGCGAGTAACGAACAAGGCGACAGGTTGTGTCGCCTTTGTTTCGGTTAATTGAATTGCACACAATTCAATTGCTCGTTATGTTTGCGCCTTCCTGATAATTGCGGAGCCGACCCATGAGCGACAACCTGCTGAACATCCCTTGCATCACCATCAAAGGTGAGCAAAAAACCTTGGCTGACTACGCCGGCAAAGCCGTGTTGGTGGTCAACACGGCGAGCAAGTGTGGCTTCACTCCGCAATACAAGGGCCTCGAAGAGCTCTGGCAGACCTACAAGGACCAAGGGCTGGTGGTGCTGGGCTTTCCTTGCAACCAGTTCGGCAAGCAGGAACCGGGCAACGAGGGCGCCATCAGCGAGTTCTGCGAATTGAATTTCGGCGTCAGCTTCCCGCTGTTCAAAAAGATAGACGTCAACGGCGCCGATGCTCATCCGCTGTTCGTGCAGTTGAAGAAACGCGCTCCCGGCGTGCTCGGTTCGCAAGGCATCAAGTGGAACTTCACCAAGTTCCTGATCGGCAAGGACGGCCAGATGGTCAAGCGTTTCGCGCCGACGACCAAGCCGCAGGACTTGAGCGGCGAGATCGAAGCTCTGCTCAAATGAGCCAGCCGGGTGACTCGCTGAAGCTCGACAGCCAGTTGTGCTTCAAGCTGTACGCGGCCTCACGGGCGGTGATTCGCGCCTACAAGCCGATGCTCGATCAGTTGGGCCTGACTTATCCGCAGTACCTGGCGATGCTGGTGTTGTGGGAATGGCAGGATGCTGCGCCGGAGCAACCGACGGTCAAGGCCTTGGGCGAGCGTCTGGCGCTGGACTCGGGCACGTTGACGCCGTTGCTCAAGCGTCTGGAGCAGATTGATCTGGTCCAGCGCCGACGTTCGGCACGTGATGAACGCGAGGTTCATTTGAGCCTGACGTCTGCCGGACGGGCGTTGCGTGAGCAGGTCGGGCCGCTGAAAGCGCGGCTGCTGTGCGACAGCGGCGTTGATCTCGACCGGCTCAACGACTTGCGCGCCGGCCTTGATCACTTGCTCGGGCAGATCAAAGCGCTGTCGTAGTCGGCATCCATTGATCGAGCAACGCCGCGAGTTCTTCGCGGCGAAACGGTTTGGCCAGATAGTCGCTCATGCCCGCCGCGCGGCAACGTTCGCGCTCTTCGGACATGGCATTGGCAGTCAGCGCGACAATCGGCAGATTCGGCCAGCGCCCGCTCTGGCGAATCTGCCGACTGGCTTCATAGCCGTCCATCACCGGCATGTTGCAGTCCATCAGCACCAGATCGAAATCGGTGAATTCCAGCTGATCCAGCGCCTCGGCACCATGGCCGGCCACCACCACGTCGCAGCCAAGCTTGCCGAGCATGCCTTTGGCGACCAACTGGTTGACGGGGTTGTCCTCGACCAGCAGCACCTTGCCACGACGCGCGGAAGGCGAGGCGTCCGCTTGCGATTCACTGAGGGTGCCGACACCCGGTTGCAGAATCCGCCGCAGATGCTGGTGCAGCGCATTACGCGCCAGCGGCCGGGCTTGCTGTTGCAGCGGGGCGAGGGCGGCGGCTTCTTCGCTGGGCAGAAAACTGCCGTAAGCCGTCACCAGCAAGATCGGCGCAGTGATGCTCGGGCGCAAACCGAACAGGCATTCCGGGCAATCGGTGATCACCACGTCGGGATTGAGGCCCAGCCGCGAATCGTCGATGGTGCGTTGCATGTACTCCAGCCCCCAGACCGGCAACAAGCTTTTCAGCAACTCCGCCAGACCGCTGCTGGCAGCGGTGATCGCCAGAACCTTGCCGCGTAACGGCTCCGGTACCAGCGCGCGGGTGTGAGAGGGCAGTGGCAGCTCGGCACAGAACTGGCTGCCGAAGCCGCTTTCGGAACTGATGGTCAGACGACCCTGCATCGCTTCGCAGAGGTTGTACGTCAGCGCCAGACCCAACCCGGTGCCGCCGTATTGCCGGGTGATACCAGCACCGGCCTGAGTAAACGGCTGGAAGATTTTCACCTGGGCTTCCTGGGCGATGCCGATGCCGGTGTCGCAGACTTCGATGCGCACGCCATCCTTGTGAGCTGACAAACGCACATCGACCCGACCGAAGCGGGTGAATTTCAGCGCATTCGACAACAGGTTGCTGACAATCTGCCGCACTCGCGTCGGGTCGCCCAGCACCAGCGCCGGAAAGTTCGGCTCGATCAGGCAGGTCAATTCGACGCTCGGTGCGGCATTCTGCGAAAGCAGGTTGGCGGTATCCTCGATCAACGAACCGAGATCGAACGGGATGTTTTCCAGCTCCAGTTGCCCGGCGTCGAATTTCGACAGATCGAGAATATCGTTGAGCAGCTCCACCAGCACCTTGCCCGAATCGTGGGCAATCGACAGTTGTTGCTGCTGCTCGGCGTTCAGCGGGCCATCCAGCGACAGCGCGATCATCCCCAGCAACCCGTTGAGTGGCGTGCGGATTTCATGGCTCATGTTGGCCAGAAACGCCGAACGTGCTTCGGCCATGTCCAACGCAGTGCGGCGCGCCGCTTCGAGTTCTTCGTTGGATTGGCTGAGGCGGGTATTGATGGCCTTGAGCTCGGCGGTGCGCGCCGAGACGATGTCTTCCAGTTGCGCGAGGTATTCGGTCAGGCGGTTTTCCGCTGTGCGCCGTTGCTGGATTTCGGTGGCAATGTTCTCGAATTGCTGGTTGGCAACTTTGACCAGTACGCCGATTTCATCGTTGCCGTGGCCGGCGGGGCACTCGAGCGTGGTCGGCTCGGCGCTGCGTGGATCACGGCCGCTGAGTTCACGGATGACCCGCACCAGCGGCTTGGTCAGCATCACGTAGAACAGCGCCAGGAGGATCCCGGTCAGCAGCAGGCTGCGGGCGAAACCGTTGAGCAGGGTGACTTCGGCGCGGCGCAGGAAGCGACTGCCAAAGGCGTAAGTGTCGACTTCCAGTTTGAGCACGCCGAGGGATTCGTTGGGCAAGTGGTCAAGGTACAGGCGGTCTTCGAAATGACGCTTGGCGCCGAACAGGAAGTCGCTGATCAGCCGGTAGTTGCTCTGCAGCTCCGGGCGTTTGACGTTGGCCAGCACGGTATCGTTGTTGTCGATCAGTTGCGCGGCGATGATCGCGGGCGAGCGCAGCAGGCCCAGGGTGAGTTCCTGCGCCAGTTCGGCGTCGATGTTATAGGCGATGCGCGAGGCCGGATTGTGGCTGATTTCCAGCAGCGCGAGGATTTCACGGTTGATGGACGCGTCTTCGCTGGCATAATCGATGCCGATCTGCAGCAGACTGAGCAGGGTGCCCAGAATGAACCCGACCAGCACGGTAAGCCTGGCTTGCTTGTAAGACAGCCGGTGGGTGAATTTGATATCCATGGGGTGTTGAACCACTTCCGTTTCCCTTCGCTGCTCAAGCATAGTCGATCATGTATGGATACCGAGGTTCCCGAATCGCCTTGTAACAAGGCTTGCTCGGGCAATTCTATCTGTGCAGGGTCGCTGGATCGTCATCATCACTGTGAAAGTGCCCGAGGAGAAGACGTGGATTCACGATTGAATGCTTTTCTTGAACGCGCCGAGTCGGTTCTGGCGCGAATCGAACCGCTGTTGCCGGCACCGCGTCCTGTGATTGACTGGAACACTTGCCTGGCGGCGCGCTGGCAGCGTGACGGGCGCAGCGGTTATCTGCTGCCGCTGGAAGTCAGCCTCGACATGCGCCTGTCGGACCTGATCGGCGTCGACCGTCAGCTGGAGCAGTTGGGGCGCAACACACAACAATTTCTTGATGGCATGCCGGCCAACCACGCCTTGCTCTGGGGCTCGCGCGGTACCGGCAAGTCCTCGCTGGTGCGTGCGTTGCTTGCCGAACACGCTGGCGCGGGCCTGCGTCTGATCGAAATCGAGCGCGATCATCTGGCGGACTTGCCACGAGTGGTCGAGCAAGTCGCCAAATTGCCGCAACGTTTCGTGCTGTTCTGCGATGACTTGTCGTTCGAATCCGGCGAAGGTGACTACCGCGTGCTGAAAAGCGTGCTCGATGGTTCGCTCGAGCAGGCCCCCGACAACGTCTTGCTGTACGCCACTTCCAACCGCCGCCACCTGGTGCCGGAAAAGGAAAGCGACAACGAAAACTGGAAGCGCGTCGATGGCGAATTGCACCCGAGCGAAGCGGTAGAAGACAAGATTGCCTTGTCGGACCGTTTCGGCCTGTGGCTGTCGTTCTACCCGTTTACCCAAGAACATTTCCTCAATGTCGTCGAGCACTGGATCGGCCAGTTGGCTGCCAAGGCCGGCCTGAGCTGGGAGCGCGACGAAGCACTGGACATTCTCGCCGTGCGCTGGGCCACCGGCCGCGGTAATCGCAACGGACGTTGCGCGTATCAATTCGCCCGCTACTGGGTGGGACTGAAATTGCTGGAGCACAAGGCATGATTGATTTGCAACACAGCGGCCGGGGCCTTGAAGGCTACGGTATGTTGGCCGCGCAACTGGAATCGCTGCTGGCGGACGAGCGCGATTTCATCGCCAATGCCGCGCAGTTTTCCGCGTTCCTGTTCAACCAGCTCGATGATCTGAACTGGGCCGGTTTCTACCTCAATCGCAACGAAGAACTGGTACTCGGCCCGTTTCAGGGCCAGATCGCTTGCGTGCGCATCCCGTTCGGCCGTGGCGTATGTGGCGCCGCTGCTGCCAGTCTGCAGACCCAGCGCGTCGAGGATGTGCATGCATTCCCCGGCCACATCGCCTGCGACAGTGCGTCCAACAGCGAACTGGTTGTGCCGTTGGTCAAGGACGGTCGCCTGATCGGCGTGCTCGACCTCGACAGCCCGAAGCTGGCGCGTTTCGGCGCCGAAGATCAGGCCGGCATCGAGCAGCTGGCGGCGATTTTCCTGCGCCTGACCGACTGCTGATCAACCGCTGAGGCCAGCCTTGTGCAACAGGCTGGCCGTGTCCACGCTGTCGATTTGCGCTGGATCGAGAAACCGCGTCGCGTACTGCATGTACACCCCCTCGTTGATGAACAGGCCAAACAGTGGCGCATCGATGTGCGCTTCACGGCACATGGTCGCCATGATCCCCAGCGCCTCGCTCAGCGTCTTGGCTTTCTTGTAAGGCCGATCGGCCGCTGTCAGCGCTTCGAAAATATCGGCAATCGCCATCATTCTGGCCGGCAGGCTCATGTCCTCGCGTTTCAACCGTTTCGGGTAGCCGGTGCCATCCATTTTTTCGTGATGGCCGCCGGCGATTTCGGCAATGCTGTCCAGGTGGCCGGGGAAGGGCAGGTGGCTGAGCATCATGATCGTCTGCACCATGTGGTGATTGATGATGTAGCGCTCTTCGCGGGTCAGCGTGCCACGGTTGATCTTCAGGTTGTACAGCTCACCGCGGTTGTATTTGTAGGTGGGCACATCGAGCTTGAAGCCCCAGGGGTTGTCTTCCGGGATCAGTTCGTTCTGGTTGCGTTCGATCAGGTGCTCGGGTTTGTCGGCGAGCAGCCTTTCGCTGACGGGCAACGCCGGCGCCGGCGTTTTTGCCTGACGGCCGTTTTCCTCCCAGGACACACCGAGGCGATCATCGAGTGTGCGCATCCAGGTGCGCTTGGCAATCTGCTCAAGGCGTTGCAGATCGGCCTCGGCCATGGCCTCGCCACCGAGATTGCAGCGGGCGACAAAGGCAAAATCCTCATCCAGCGTCAGCAACTCATGGTCGCGCGAGCGGGCCAGCGCAGCTTCGTCTGCGCCTGCCGCCAGCGTCTGCCAGTAGTTGATCCACACGTCACGCTTGAGCACTTCGAAGCGGGTGCGGATCTCGTGGATGCGGTCGTGGATGGTCTCGAGTTTGGTGGCTTTGTCGACCACGTATTCCGGCGTCGTGACCTTGCCGCAATCGTGCAGCCACGCGGCGATGTGCAGCGCCTCCCATTCATCTTCGCTGGGTTGATAGGCGCTGAAGGCCGGTTCCTGGCTGGCGGCGGCAGCCTGGGCGAGCATCAGCGTCAGCTCCGGCACACGCTGGCAATGGCCGCCGGTGTACGGACTCTTGGCGTCGATTGCGCTGGCGAGCAGTTGGATGAACGCGTCCAGCAACTGTTTTTGCCGGGCCTGCAGGCGCTGACTTTCAATGCTGACCGCCGCCGCGCCCGAGACGGCTTGCAAAAAGGCGATGCGGTCGGGCCGCAGCTTTTCCAGATCGCTCGGCGCGCCGCTGTCATTGACCAGCAAAATCAGCAGGCCGATGGTTTCGTCATGCTGGTTGTGCAGGCGGATACCGATCAGATGAATGCGCGGCGATTCCATGGCCAGCAGGATTTTCTGCAAGTCGCCCGCCTGATCGAAGCCCAGATGGCTGACCACATTGTTCGCGCTGACCAGTTGTTCGAACCAGGCCGGCCCGGTGTTCTTGTGCAGGTCACGCCCCTGAATATCGAACGCCTCCAGTGCCTGGGGCACGCCGTTGATGATCAGACCATAAGGTTCCATGCGCGCACCGTCGGCTCCGCGCAGGTAGATCAGACCGGCCTGCGCCTGGGCGATCTGTACGGTTTCGAACAGCACGCGCTCGAGCAGCGGGGCAAAACGTGTTTCGGCGCACAGGCTGTCGGTGATCCGGAAGAAGCTCCCCAGGGTTTCCTTCATCCGGGCCATCGACAGGCTCAATTGATCGACTTCCAGTACGAGGGAGCGTCTCGCCAGCGGAAAATTGAAGTCGAAGCTGCGGATCGCATCGGCTTCCTTGACCAGGGCGTGCAGCGGCTTGACCAGGATCCGCGAAATCACCCAGCCCAATGGCAGGCACAGCAAGAGGATGGTCAGGGTAATCAGCGCGGCTTGCCAGCGCATGCGGAATGCATCCACCAATAATTCGTCTTCCGGCACCAGCAGCGCCAATTGCAGACCTTTCGGTCCGCCTTCCTGAATACTCGTGCGCGCAACAATCCACTGTCGACCGTTGACCTGCAGGCGCTTGCCGTTGTTTTCAGTGCTCAGCAGCGCGCTCAACTCCGGGCTGAGATCGGCGGCTCTGGCGAGCCGCGCGGTGCGGTCATCGACGATCAGGCGACTGCTGTCGGGATAAGCCACGGCATTGCCATCGGCATCGTACAAGGCGATTTCGGTCGACGCGGTGACCCGATGTTTGTTCAGCGTCGTCGACAACGCGGCCAGCGTCAGGTCGGCACCGATCACGGCATGCTCGCCGGCGCGTCGGGCCAGGGTGGTGCCGACGTTATGGGTGGAAAAAAATACGTAAGGCTCGGTGGTGATCTGCCCGGCCTGCTGCAGGGCCTCGCTGAACCAGTTTCGGCTGCGCGGATCGTAAGCGTCTTCGGGATGCTCGCGCCGGATGATCAGAGACAGAGCCTGATCAAAGAACAGTGATTGCGAGCGTACGGCGCCTTGCGGGTCGTGTTCGATGCTCCAGACCTGGTATGCCGCTGCGTCCGGCGCCTGCAATTGTGCTTTGATCGCCGCGGAGCGCAGTGCCCGCACCATGAAGAAGTCGCCACTGGCATAACCCAGATACAGCGACGCCAGTGCCGGGTTGTCGCTGAGTGACTGGCTGAAGGGCTTGAGCAAAGACAGGCGCTGCTCGAAATTGCCAGTGTCGGCGGCCGGGGTCTCTGCCAGCAGGCTCAGCAGGTTGCGGATCGGCTGATAAGTCGCCTGCAAGTCGTTGCGTACGTCCTGTTCGATGCGATCGAACAGTTTCTCGCTGCTCGACAGGATGATTTGCGTGGTCTGGTGGTAATTGAACAGGCCCAGCACCACGCCCGTGAGCAACAAGAGAAAGGTGAACATGACGCTGATGTGCACGTGCAGCGGCAACCGGCGTTGCTCGGGGCGCAGTGGGCTGTGCATTGCAGGCTCTCCATGAATGTTTAACTCACTGCTCAGCGCCAAAGCATAGTTAAGACTCGCTCAATGTGCCTTGATCGGCCAGGGTCAATTGATTCTGCAGGGCCTGTTCCAGTTCGAGCATTGCCTGACTGGTGGCCGCCCAGTGGCGGGCAGTCTCCTGCGATGCGAGGGCTTGCTGGCAAGCTTCCTCGAGGGCGTCGCAACATTCGATCAACCGCGAGGCCTGGGCGATGCGTGCCGCGCCCTTGATCTTGTGCGCAACCACGGCCAATGCTTCGCGATCATCTTCGGGTGACAGAGTGAGCAGTTCCTCGCGGTCGAGACGGCTGCTTTTAAGCAGTTCCGCGAGCATGCGACGTGTCTGCGCCGGGTTGCCGCCGGTCAGCACGCTCAGACTTTGCAGGTCGAATACCGGCGCGGGGAAGGTCGGTGTGATTTCATCGATCCACTGCCCGAGCAGGGTCAGGCTCAACGGCTTGAACAGGCAATCGTTCATGCCGGCAAGCTTGCAGCGCTGGATTTCTTCAGGCTGTGCATTGGCGGTGAAGCCCAGCACGGTGCACGGCGGCCGGCGGTTGTGCAGTTCCAGTTGGCGAATCGCGCGAGTCATCTCATAGCCGTTCATCAAAGGCATGTTGCAGTCGACAATCACCAGATCGAAATGCCCTGACTTCCAGCGTTCGAGACCGCTGCAGCCGTCCCCGGCGAGGCTGAAGCGATGACCGAGGAATTCCAGTTGCTGGCACATCAGCAGGCGATTGGCGGGATGGTCGTCGACGACCAGTACGTGTAATGGGGTTGTTGCGGTCTTGATCAACGGTTCGCCTTTCTGCGGATTGATTTTCGCCGGCTGGCTGTCCAGTGGCAGCGACACGCAGACTTGAGTGCCGATGCCGGGCTGGCTGCTCAACTGCAATTGCCCGCCCATCATTTCGCACAGGTTCCGACTGATGACCAGTCCAAGCCCCGCGCCGTTTTTGGCTTGCCGGCTGCCGTTTTCCGCCTGTGCGAAAGGTTCGAACAGACGCTGTTGGTCCTCGGCACTGATACCGGTTCCACTGTCCTGCACGGTCAATTGCATCAAGGTGCGTCCGGGGGCGTCCGATGTGAGCATTTCCAGGGTAATCCGCACGTGCCCGTGTTCGGTGAATTTGATGGCATTGCTGACCAGGTTGGACAGCACTTGTTTGAAGCGCAGTGGGTCCAGATGCACATCTACGGCCGGATCCCGGGGGTTGAAGACAGTTTGCAAGGCGAGATTCTTCTGTCGGGCAAGACCGTCGAAGATGCGCGCAACGGAATTGACCGTGTCGACCAGATTGATCCATTCCGGACACAGGCCAAGGCGCCCGGATTCGATGCGCGCTATGTCGAGAATGTCGCCGATCAAGCCCAACAGGTCCTTGGCCGAATGGTAGGCCGTGTCGATCGACGCGCGATCAGGATGGTGCGGATCAATGCGTCTGAGGGTCAGTTCGAGCATCCCGATCACGGCATTCATCGGCGTGCGTATTTCATGGCTCATGGTCGCCAGAAATGTACTCTTGGCCCGATTCGCCTCGTCCGCCCGCTCCTTGGCCGCGCGCAGCTCATCGAACAATTGGCGGCGTTCGCTGATGTCGATCCAGCCGCCGATGATGCCCTGGACCGCGCCGCTGGAGTCGCGATAGGGAAGTATCCAGTGATAGATGGTCAGGCGTCGGTTGCCGATATGCAGCGGCCGGTCAAGTATCAACGGAGTGCCTTCGGCGATGACTCTCTGGTAATCGGCATGGAATGCCTGGGCTTCGAACGCATTGCTCAGCGTGCCCTGCATGACACCTTTGCCAATGATGTCCTCGCGCCGGGCATTGAACGCTTCGAGATAACTGTCGTTGCAACTTTGCAGAAGACCCTGTCGGTCACGGACATAGATCGGATGCGGTGTGCCATTGACCAGCGAGCGCATGAATTCCAGTTGGTCGCTCAATGCACGTTCGGCGGCCTGGCGCTGTTTGATCTGATGACGCATGTAGGCATTCCAGGTCAACAGCAACAGCAGTACCAGGGCAGCGGCGGCGACCACTTGATAGAACAGGCGCTGGTAGTTCTGCCAGATGTTCTGCGAGGCAGTGGAATACCCGCGCCAGCGACCGTTGATAACGCCGAGTTCTTCGGGGGCGATGCTCAATAGTGCCTTGTTGATGATCGAGGCCAGTTCAGTATTGTCCCGGGCGGTGGCCAGCGAAAAAGCGGCCTGGCCGGTGCCGATCGTGGTGGTGATCTGCAATGGCCGGTCAAAGATGCGCGAAGAGATGAAGTAGTTGGCAATCACCAACGAATTCACTGCACCCTCGACATGGTTTTCGGCAAGCATCGACACGGCACTGAACGTGTCAGGTGTTTCGATCAGCTCAATGCCGGGATGTTCCTGGCGCAGGTTGTCGATCAGCGGGTTGCCCTGAGCGATGGCCAGCCGCTTGCCTTTCAGCTGCGCCAGGTTGGTCGGACCATCGGCGCTTTTGCGGGTGAGCAGTACATAGGAGTTTTCCAGATACGGGCGACTGAACTGCAGTTTTTTTTCACGTTCGGCGCTGGGCAGCAGGGCGGCAATCAGATCGGCTTTGTGGTTGTCGATTTGCTTGATCATTTCTGCGTCATTGCGACTGCGTTGAATATTGAAACGCAACCCGGTACGCAAGCGAATCAGCTCGAGCAGATCGGCGCTGATGCCGCGAAAGTTGCCTGCACTGTCGAAGAACGTCAGCGGTGCGTAAGCTTCATTGACGACAACGTTGACCACCGGATGTTGTTTGAGCCAGCTTTCCTCGCGCTCCGTCAGCTGGAGTTTCCTGTCCGTCAGCAGCAGGTCGCTGCCGGCGCTCCAGCGTTTGGCAATGTCGTCACGCTGAGTGCCCGGGACTGCCTCGAGCACCGTGTCGATCACGCTCAACAGGTGCGGATTGCTGCGCCGTACCGCGAAGCTGAAGCCCTGGGCTTCCTGCTTGCCGAAATTGGCCATGCGCACGTTGTTGAGATAGCCCTTGTTGATCATGTAATGGGTGGAGAGGGTGTCGCCGAGAAACACGTCGGCCTGATCAAAGGCAACCGCGTTGATTGCGTTCTGGTAGGACGGGTAACAGGTGATCAGCGCCTTGGGATACATCGCTCTGATCTCGGGCAGCGGCAGATAGTGATAGACCATGCTCAAGCGCAGGCCGGCCAGGCCTTCAGTCAGTGAGCGGGTTTCGTCCTCGCGCGTCACCAGCACCGGCTGATCGACTGCATAGGGAATGGAGAGGGCCAGGTTGGCATTACCTGCTTCGTATCCATTTGCTGTGCCGAGCACGTCGACCTGGCCATTGATCAATGCGCTGATTGCGGCGTCGCGTGAGGCAAAGCGTTGCACCCGAATCGGCAAACCGGTGGCCTTGCCGATAATCCCTGCGTAGTCGGCGGTCAGTCCCTCGTACTCCTTGCCGCTGACGGTCATGTCGAACGGCGGATAGTCAGGTGCAGACGTTCCCAGGATCAATTCTTTGCGCGTCTGCAGCCACTGCCGTTGGACCGGCTGCAAGGCAACCGGAACGGCTGCGGTCGCCCGGCTGAGCAAGGCGTATTCCGCTGATTCGCCCGGCATGGCAGACGCATTGGCGCTCAGGCACAGACCTGCGCTCAAGGCGATTAGATAGTCCTTCAAACGGCTGGGCATGCGGGGTCTCACACGAGTGCGTTGCGTTTGGCCATTTCGATAAGTTCTACAAGGGACCTGGCCTTGAGTTTTTGCATCAGGCGCTTTTTGTAGGTGCTTACGGTCTTGTTGCTCAGGAACATGCCCTTGGCGATTTCCTTGTTGGTACGTCCCTGGGCAAATAACTGCAACACCATTAATTCGCGATCGTTGACGGCTTTGAATAATTCCAGCTCGGCGTACCTGATATCGTCGCTGCGAACCGGATTGAGCGCCTGGCTGGGGAAATAGTTGTAACCGGACAGTACCGCTTTAATTGCACTGACCAGTTCGCTCAAGTCTTCCTGTTTACAGACATAGCCCGAGGCTCCCGATTGCATGCAGCGGATGCCAAACAGCGTAGGACACTGTGCCGTCAGAATAAGGATCTTGAAATTCGAACCCATACTATTGAAACGCGCCAGTACTTCCAGGCCGTCCAGCTTGGGGATGCTGATATCGAGAATGACCAGGTCGGGCATGCATTCACGGACCATTTGCATGGCATCAACTCCGTTATCGGTCTCACCGACGACCTTGTAGCCTTCATGTTCCAGCAACATTCGCACGGCGAGACGGATGACCGGGTGATCGTCCACAATAAAAACGGAGTTCATAAATAGAGTCCCATGCAAGCATGAATAAAGCGCGCACCTTAGCTCAGTTGAATGAACACTCGCATGGACTGCCGGGGGCTCGACTACGCTATCGGATTAATCCTACGCATAATGAAGAATCGGACTACGTTGAAATTAGGTTTGACGTAAGGAAGTGCGCGGTCGTTGCTGGCTTTTAGCGAAATCTGGTTCCTTGGTTAATATCGATCTCCGTTATTTGCATCTGTTTAAAGTTGTGTTTAACCCACGCTGTTTGTTTTATCTGATGACTCGACGATAGCCCGACTGCATTCAGCGAGAGAAACCACCATGTTTGAGGTTTGGTGCAGTCGGGCCGGAGAACGTCACTGTATTTGGCCGGCCCGATCAGCAGCAGGCCAGATACAGCGCGATCAGTGACTTGAACGTCCGGTCATCTCCAGCGCCATCAGTGACTTGAACGTCCGGTCATCTCCAGCGCCATGTCGCTGGCGTAACTGTCGGTCATGCCGGCGATGAAATCGATCATGCGCAGAAACGAGCTGTGCAGCGAGCCCTGCGGATCGGGCGCGTTGTTGCCGAGCAGATCGAGGATGCGCCGACTCTTGAACGACGGCGTGCGGCCGTTGTGTTGTTCCAGTGCGGCGCCGCAGAACGAATTGAGCAGAATCTCCAGCGTGGTATAGGCGCCGATCTCATGCAGCGTCTTGCGCTTGTCCTGGAAGATCTTCTTGCGCGCGATGTCCTTGGCATTCAACACGCAGCGCTTTGCCGGCCCGTGCATGTGTTCGACCAGATCGCCGTGCAGCGTACCCGCGAGCAGGGCGTCCTGCTGTTCGACAAATGCCCGCGCTGCCGCGTTGGTCAGGTGCTCGATGGCCTTGCCGCGCAGGATCGCCAGTTTGCGTCGGCGGGAATCCTGCGGGCCGAGCTGGCGATAGGTTTCCGGCAAGTCGTCACCGACCAGGCCCAGCAGCAGCGATTCGACTTCGGCGTAGTCGAGCAGCTCCATCTCGAGACCGTCTTCCAGATCGATCAACGCGTAGCAGATGTCATCGGCGGCCTCCATCAGATACACCAGTGGATGGCGTGCCCAGCGCTGGTCTTCGAGCTGCGGCAGGCCGAGCTTGTGGGCGATCTGTTCGAGCAACGGCAGTTCGCTCTGGTAGCAACCGAATTTGTGTTTCTTGTAGCCGAGAGAGTCGGCGTGGCGCGCGGTCCACGGGTACTTCAGATAGGTGCCCAGGGTCGCGTAGGTCAGACGCGTGCCGCCATCGAACTGGTGATATTCCAGCTGCGTCAGCACGCGAAAGCCCTGAGCGTTGCCTTCGAAATTGAGGAAGTCACCGCGCTCGGCGTCGCTCATGCCATCGAGCCAGCCGCGCCCGGCGGCTTGTTGGAACCAGTGGCGGATGGCGTCTTCGCCGGAATGGCCGAATGGCGGGTTGCCGATGTCATGCGCCAGGCAGGCCGATTGCACGACCATGCCGAGGTCGGCCGGGTCGCACCAGTCTGGCAGCGCGCTGCGCAAGGTTTCACCGACACGCATGCCCAGCGAGCGGCCGACGCAGCTGACTTCCAGCGAGTGGGTCAGGCGGGTGTGAATGTGATCGTTGCTGGTGACCGGATGCACTTGAGTCTTGCGCCCGAGACGGCGGAAGGCACCGGAGAAAATGATGCGGTCATGGTCTTTGTGAAAGGGGCTGCGGCCGAGTTCTTGCGGGCTGTGCAGCGGCTTGCCGAGGCGTTCGCGGTTGAGCAGGGTAGGCCAATCCAAGGCTGAATCTCTCCGTCTGGTGACTGATCGCCCTAGCTTCCCGGTTCGGCCCGGCGCCTGCAAGCAGAACTACAGGCCTGCCGCATCGATATCGATCAACAACAGTCGCTCACCGTTATCGAAGAACTGTCCGGCAGTCAGGCAATACTGGTTACTGGTAGCATCGCGATAGGTGTTGGACAGGGTCAGGCGGCGCTCTTCCCAGCCTTCGGCGAGCAGGTGATAGAAGTACGGTCGCCACGACCAGTTGTGCCCCAGGTAGCGATCATCAGCGAACCAGCCGCCCTGACGCCATTCCAGGTTGGGTGTCAGCTGGGTGCCGTGGCGATCGCATTGGTAAAAGCGCAGTAGCCAGGGGAAGGCCTGAAGTTGTGGCAGTGCGCTGAGCGGTGCGCGGGCTTGCGCCCATTGCTGCAGAATCGCCATCAGTTCGCTGAGCTGCTGACGCATCTGCATCAGCCTTCCGCGCTCGCTGAGTTTCTGTTTTACGTAGCGCTGCCTGAGTTGGGCGAAATGCGCGACGAAAGCATCCGTAGCGAAGAATTCTTCCTGCGCCCGGGCGAAAAGAAAACCTTGTACGTAGCGCGAGCCGCACTCCAGGGCGAAATTCAGCTGTGCTTCGGTTTCGACGCCTTCGGCGATGATCCAGCAGCCGGTTTTTTCGGCCATCTGCGCAAGCGCTTTGACCACGTCACTGCTCGGGCCGCCGAGGGCCGCTGCCTGAAACAGACGCATGTCGAGCTTGAGAATGTCCGGTTGCAGGGCCAGCACCCGATCCAGTTGCGAATAGCCGGCGCCGAAATCGTCGATGGCGATTCTTGCGCCAGCCTCGCGGTAGCGCGCCACCACCTGGGCCAGGCGTTCGCTGTTACCGCCCAACTCGGTGATCTCGAAAACGATGCGCCGCGGGTCAACGTCATGCCGCGCCAGTTGCTTGAGACTGGGCAGCGCTTGGTCGGCGCGCAGGCGGCTGATCCAGCGTGGCGACATGTTCAGGCTGAGAAACCAGTCCGCCGGGGCTTCATGCAGACAACTGAGCGCGTGGTCACGGATCTGCCGATCGAGACGGCGCAGGGCGGTCGCCGGGGTCCGCGGATCGGCGAACAATGGCCCGACCGAGGTCAGTTGACCATCGCTCTGGCGCAAGCGACCCAGTGCTTCAACGCCGGCAATGCGCCCGGTGGCGGTGTCGATAAAAGGCTGAAAGCAGGCGAGCGGTTGCCCCTCGATCACGGCAGGTCCTTAATCTTATTGTTCGTTGGCCGCGTTTGCCGGATAGGCACGCGGAATTGAACCCTCCGATAAGAGGGTTCATCCCGGCGCTATTGCAAGATTGTAGCCAGAGAAGTCGGCTCAGCGTTTGCCCGAGCTGTGCATGACCAGTCTGATCAGCGGCCCAAGCGTCGTGCCCAGACGCAGCAGTCGCGTCAAGCCGCCACCACTGCCGCGTTTCGAGCCTTTGCCGGTGAGGAAACCCAGCAGCGTCACCGCCGCCACGCCCCACAACGGCGCATGCTTGATGCCGAAACCGTCCTGCACGTTCTGCTTCATGCCGCGCATGCGCTGCAAGGGTTGCAGGACTTGCGCGGTTTCGTGGCGGATTTCCTGACGGTGCATTTCCATGCGCAGGCGGATCAGTGCCTTGCGCATTTCCCGACGCGAGCTGTTGTGTGGAAGTTCAGGCAGGCTCATGGCAACAGGCGCTCCCGGTCGTTGGCCAGCTCTTCGAGCGTGCCGTGGAAAGGCGAGGACTCATCGAAAATTGCAGCCTTGAGGCGCAGACCGCAGAAGATCGAGGCCAGCGTATAGAAAACGCACAGGCCGATGATCGCTGGCAAACGGTAGGTGTCCCAGAAAATGATCATCACCAGCGTCGACAGACCTACCAGCAACAGCAGGGCAAACACCAGCGCCAGACCGGCGAACAGCAGCAGGCTGACGGTGCGTGATTTCTGCTCCTGCAATTCGATGCCAAACAACTCGACATGGCTGTGCAGCAGGCCCAGAACGGCGGCGCCGAGACGACGCGTGGAAGAGGCGGTGCCCGCAGTCGGGCCGGATTCACCGATCGACATGATCAGCGCCGAGTGGCCAGCAGGCCGATCAGAAAGCCGACGCCGGCAGCGATGCCCACCGACTGCCATGGGTTGGCCGACACATAATCTTCAGTGGCGGTGACCGCCGCCTGACCGCGTTCGCGCAGCGTGTCTTCAGTCACTTTCAGGGTTTCCCGGGCGCGCAGCAGGCTGTCATGAATCTGGGCGCGCAGCTCATCGGCCTGATCGCCAGCGAGGGTCTTGGTGTGCTCGAGCAAGCGTTCGGTGTCGGCGACCAGAGTCTGGAAGTCGTTCATCAGGATTTCTTGAGCAGTCTTTGCCTTGATGCTGGCCATTGGTGGATCTCCGTAGGTGGCTTTGAAGCGTTCGAGTATGAGCCTTGCGCGAAGGTTCAGTACAAATGCCTGGTACAACTTTTGCTGTGTCGTGGTGCGTCGCTCGGTGTATGTGCGCTGTTGCCGGGCGTCCGAGCAGAAAAACTCTAATTCATTTGCTAGCCGTTTGTGATCGGGCATCGATATATGCGCCAAATCAGTTCATCAACCCTGCGGTTGTATGACTGATGAGTCGTAATTTGGTGCATGAAATGCCCGCATGAACCGCTTTGGTGCCTTTTAGCCTTGGGTCTGCCTCCTCATGGAAAATCTGCAAAGCGCTGTGGACACGCTGGTCCACAGTTCCAATACGTTGTTCATTCTGATCGGTGCAGTGATGGTACTGGCCATGCACGCCGGTTTCGCCTTTCTGGAAGTCGGCACGGTCCGGCAGAAAAACCAGGTCAACGCACTGGCGAAAATCCTCAGTGACTTCGCCGTCTCGACCCTGGCCTATTTCTTTATAGGCTATTGGATCTCCTACGGCGTCACCTTCATGCAACCGGCTGCGGTGCTGACGAACGATCATGGCTATGGACTGGTGAAGTTTTTCTTCCTGCTGACCTTCGCTGCCGCGATCCCGGCGATCATTTCCGGCGGCATTGCCGAGCGCGCGCGGTTTGTTCCGCAGTTGTGCGCGACGGCGCTGATCGTGGCGTTTATCTATCCGTTCTTCGAGGGACTGATCTGGAACGGCAACTTCGGCTTGCAGGGCTGGCTGGCAGCGCAGTTTGGCGCGGCGTTCCATGATTTCGCCGGTTCGGTGGTGGTGCATGCCATGGGCGGTTGGCTGGCGCTGGCCGCTGTTCTGCTGCTCGGCCCGCGCAATGGCCGCTATCGCGATGGACGCCTGGTCGCGTTTGCGCCGTCGAGCATTCCGTTTCTGGCACTGGGTTCGTGGATCCTGATTGTCGGCTGGTTCGGCTTCAACGTGATGAGTGCGCAGACACTGCAAGGTGTCAGTGGCCTGGTCGCGGTGAACTCGTTGATGGCCATGGTCGGTGGTACCGTCGCGGCGTTGATCGTCGGGCGCAATGACCCGGGCTTTCTGCACAACGGCCCGTTGGCCGGTCTGGTGGCGATCTGCGCGGGATCCGATCTGATGCATCCAGTCGGTGCGCTGGTGACAGGCGCGGTCGCCGGAGCCTTGTTTGTCTGGTGCTTTACCGCTGCTCAAGTCAAATGGCGCATCGACGATGTGCTGGGCGTCTGGCCATTGCATGGCTTGTGTGGCGTGTGGGGCGGGATTGCCTGCGGCATCTTCGGCCAGACCGCGCTGGGTGGCCTGGGCGGCGTCAGCCTGATCAGCCAGATGATCGGCACTGCGCTCGGCGTCGCGGTAGCGCTGGTTGGCGGCTTCGTTGTTTACGGCGCGATCAAGGCATTGCATGGGCTGCGCCTGAGTCAGGAACAAGAGTATTACGGCGCCGACCTGTCGCTGCACAAGATCGGCGCGGTGAGTCAGGACTAGATTTCCTCATCATTGGCTCCGGGGTAGAAGCCGTGGAGGAGGCGATAGCGGTCGATGCGCACCTGATCGACTTTCTCCTGCACCTGATGCGCGGGCAGACCAAGCATGATCAGCGCGTGTGAAGCGAGCATCAGGCTCGACTCCAGAAGCTCCGGCACCACCTCGGTGGCGCCGGCGGCTCGTAACTCGGCCGATTGGCTGTCGTCACGGGTGCGCACCAGAATCGGTACCTGTTGGTTGAGGCGGCGGGCTTCACGCAGAATGCGCAGGGCCACGTCGCTTTGGTCCACGGCAATCACCAATAGCCTGGCGCGCAACAGGCCGACGGCAGTCAGCAGATCGCCACGCGCCGAGTCGCCGTAATGCACGTCGCTTTGCGCGGATGCGGCTTCCTGCACCCGCACCGGATCGTTGTCCAGCGCAACATAGGCTTGCCCGGCGTTGCCCATGAAGCGGCCGATGGACTGGCCGACGCGACCGTAGCCGCAGATCACCACATGCTGATCGAGGTCGGCGTTGAGCGCGCTGATCTGTTCGATCTGCGCCTCCTGATTAGGCTTGCGGTGCAGCACGGCGGCAATGCGCGGCGCCGCACGCAAAAGCAGTGGAGTGAGCAGCATCGAGCAGAACGTCGCCGCGAGCAGCAGGGCGCCCGGTTCGGCCCGCAACAGGCTGTTCTGCTGCATCTGCGCCATCAGCGCAAAGCAGAATTCGCCGCCCTGCGCCAAGGCCAGACCACTGCGCCATGCGGTTTCGCTGTCACTGCCGCGCCACTTCACCAGCAGCGCGACCACGATGCCCTTGATCAGCATCAGGCCCAGCGTCAGGCCGATGATCAACAGGCTGTGACTGACGAACAATTGCAGGTCGATCAGCATGCCGATGCTGACGAAGAACACGCCGAGCAGAATGTCGCGAAAGGGCCGGATGTCGGCTTCGATCTGGTGCCGGTAATGGCTTTCCCCGAGCAACATGCCGGCGAGGAAAGCGCCGAGTGCAGGCGACAGGCCCAGCAAGTGCGTGAGCCAGGCAGTCAACAGCACGATCACCAGCGCCAGCAGCACGAAGAGCTCGGGCGAGCGCGAGGCCGCCACCTCATGAAACAGCCGTGGCAATAACCAGCGACTGGCGAGCAGCAGGCCGAAGAACAGCACCACGGTTTTGCCCAGCGTCAGCGGCAAGGCCCAATACCAGGACTGCTCGCTGGTGCCGGCGAACACCGGAACCAGTGTCAGCAGCAATACCGCGACCACATCCTGAAACAGCAGTACTCCGACGGCGTTCTGGCCGTGGCTGCTGAACACTTCGCCAAGACTGCCCAGCTCCTTGGTCACGATCGCCGTGGATGAAAGCGATAAACCGGCACCGAGCAACAGCGCCGGCGTCAGCGGCATTCCCAACCCCACCAACAGTGTGCCGAGCAGCGCTGTGCTGATCAGCACTTGCTGACTGCCGAGGCGAAACACCACCTGACGCAGCGCAATCATCTTCGACAGGGAGAACTCCAGGCCCAGGGAAAACAGCAGAAACACCACGCCCAGTTCGGCGACATCTGGCAGATGTTCGCTCTCATTGACCCAGTCGAATGCGTTCGGCCCGACCAGTAATCCCACGCACAGGTAACCGAGCACCGGCGGCAGTCGCAGGTGCCGGAACAGGGCAATCACCACCAGGGATGAGGCGAGGATGATCAACAGATTTGCAAACACGGGACACTCCGCTGTCAGGGCGTTGGCCTCTGAAGCGTAGAGGCAAAAAGTCCGCGAGGATGACGCATTTGCAATCTGCGCTGAATGATTTGCGTCAGGATTTTGCGCCGGCAGGGTTATGTCCTTCGGGCGGCGGTGGGTCGACGAGTATTCGGGGCCGTCCTAGAATGGGCTCACTTGTTTTTCCGGTAACGCCGTCATGCCTCCAGAATGTCAGCTGTTCGGCACCCTTGGGTGCCACCTGTGTGAAGTTGCCGAAGCCGAGCTGATGCCCTTCGTCGAGCACGGTCTGCTGGTGGAACTGGTGGACATTGCCGAAGACGAATCGTGGTTCGAAAAGTACAGCTTGCGCATTCCGGTACTGCGACGCATCGACACCGGCGCGGAGCTGGACTGGCCTTTCAGTGCCGACCAGGTGGTGGCGTTTTTAGGTTGATGAGGTTGTGCCTTGATGCCTCCGCTGGTCGCGGCAACCCATCCTTGCGTTGGCACTCGCTGGCTTCTTCGGTTACTGTATGTTCATACAGCAATCGAGTCAGAGGGATGAACCGTGGTCAATGTCGAACAGTTGAAGAGCAGCGTTAACCGGATGTCGGTCGACGTGGTGCGCGAGGCGGTCCTCGAATTGCGCCTCGACGGGCTGGTCACGGAAGGCAAGACGCCATTCAACAAGCTGCATTTCAATACCTGCTTTGCCGAAATCGAAGCCCTTTTTCAACGCGCTGGTTATCACAAGCAGCTGGATGTGGTGGGTTATCAGGGGTTGCTGTATGCCTTGTACGACCCGGGGCGTTGGGAAGCGGTCGATGTGTTGCGCTGGCTGAAGGAGTTCACCGAAGCGGCGGCCCTCAAATCGATTCCAGCCTGATCAAACTGCGCTAGGTCGCTTTGCCTCACTGTTGGATAATGCCGGCCTGCATTGAGGATTTCTGTTTCGTATGACCAGCCCCGTATTTTCCGCTGCGCACAATCAGGCCAGCACCTTGTATTTGCCGCCCGGTCCCTGGCTGACGGTACTCGATTGTCTCTGCGAGCACTTCAGTGCCATCGGCCGCGAACAGTGGCTCGACCGGATTGCTCGCGGACGGGTGCTGGATGCCCAGGGCCAGCCAATTGCCCTGGACTTGCCGTACAAGGAAGGGCTGCGCATTCATTACTTTCGTGAGGTGCCGGACGAAAAGCCGATCCCGGTGCTCGAGTCGATTCTCTATGCCGATGAACACTTGGTGGTGGCCGACAAACCTCACTTTCTGCCAGTCACCCCGGCCGGGGAATATGTCGAACAAACCCTGCTGCGGCGTCTCATCCATCGGCTGGACAATCCGCATCTGGTGCCGCTGCACCGCATCGATCGGCACACCGCAGGGTTGGTGATCTTCTCGGCGAATCCGCAAACCCGTTCCGCCTATCAGTCGTTGTTCCCGACGCGGCAGATCGACAAGCGCTACGAAGCGATTGCCCCGGCGCTGCCTGAGCTAAATTTCCCGTTGGTGCACAAGAGCCGGTTAGTCGATGGCGAGCCATTCTTCCGCATGCAGGAAGGGCCTGGGGTCAGCAATACCGAAACGGCAGTGGAGGTCCGCGAGAAAAATGGCGATCTGTGGCGCTATGGCCTGTTTCCCGTGACCGGCAAGAAGCATCAGCTGCGTGTGCACATGACGGCTTTGGGCGCGAGTATCTGCAACGATCCGTTTTATCCGACCGTGTTGAAAGATGTCGTGGACGACTACGCCAATCCGTTGAAGCTGCTCGCGCAAGGGCTGCGCTTCGTGGATCCGGTGACGGGCGAGGCGCGAGAGTTCGAGAGTCAAATCACTTTGCAGTGGTGAAGCTGAACCCGTTTTTCGAGCGCCCATGAAAAAGCCCGCATGACAATGCGGGCTTTTCTGTATCCGGTATCGATCCGCAGCCTTACAGCTCTTTAACGGTACGAACCTGATCCTTGTTGATGCGGGTTTCTTTGCCGTCCAGCTGCTGGAACTCGTAGAAGCCCGAATCATCATCGTATTTCGGGGTGTCGACGGCCTGGATTTCGCGACCGTCATTCAAGGTGATCACTGTCGGCGAGGAGCAACCGGCGAGGGTTGCCAGGCCCAGTGCGAGCATGAAAGTGGCGAGGGTCCGTTGAGTCATGAGTGTGTCTCCGAATGGGAAATCTTCTGGTTACTGAGCTTGAGACGTAAACAAGGCGCGAGAGTTCCTTGGATAGTGTCAGTCTGACACAGTGTTGTGCAGATGTAACAATTCGGGGGTGTTGAGGTTGGCCAGTCGCGGGTCGTTGTCAGGGCATTGCAATGCGACGGCGTCGAGACTGCGCATCACTCGGCCGGGGCTGCGTTCGCCTGCATTCCAGGCGGCTTCGAATGCGGGCAACAGCGCCACGGGGATCACGCACAGCAGTGGTTCCCAGTGCTCGCCATGGCGCAGCATTAAAGGTTTTTCACGTTGCTGATTGGCAGTCGTCAGCATGTCCTCGAGCAAGGCCTTGTCGATTCGCGGCACATCACACGGCGACACCAGCAAATGCGCATGGCGCGCCGCTTTCAGCCCTGCACGAATACCGGCCAATGGGCCCGGAAAGTCGCCCTCGTCATCCATGACCAGTTGATCGGCAAAAGCGGCATAGCGCTCGCGATTGCGGTTACACGAGATAATGAGATCGTCGGTCAGCGGCCGCACCTTGCGCTGCAAATGCGCGATCAAAGGTTCGCCCTGCCATTCGATGAGCCCCTTGTCCTGGCCGCCCATGCGCTGGCCGCGTCCACCGGCCAAAAGCAGGACGGAGCAGGGTGGCAATAGGCTGTTCAACGGCATGACGACTCTCCGGAGGGGCGGCAGAAAAATGAGCCGCTGTGATATAACACCGGGCTGTTTCCCCTACAACTGGAAGAGCCTATGAAAGCCAAGGCTGATGTACCTTTCGTGCCGCTCAATATTGCGGTGCTGACTGTCAGCGACACCCGGACGCTGGAAACCGATACTTCCGGCCAGGTCTTCGTCGATCGCTTGATCGCGGCCGGCCACGCGCTGGCCGAGCGCGTTTTGCTTAAAGATGATCTGTATAAAATTCGCGCGCAAGTCGCCAACTGGATTGCCGACGATGTGGTTCAGGTTGTGTTGATCACTGGCGGCACCGGCTTCACCGGGCGTGACAGCACACCGGAAGCGGTGGCGTGCCTGCTCGACAAACAGGTCGACGGATTCGGCGAGCTGTTCCGCCAGATCTCTGTCGCCGATATCGGCACTTCCACCGTGCAGTCCCGTGCCCTGGCAGGTCTGGCCAACGGCACGCTGGTGTGCTGCCTGCCGGGTTCGACCAATGCGGTACGCACCGGCTGGGATGGCATCCTCGCAGAGCAACTGGACGCTCGTCATCGTCCGTGCAACTTCGTCACGCATCTGAAGCAGGCGGCACCTTGTGAATCCCGTGGGTAAGCCGGGCAAGAGCGGCAGTTTGCTGCCCGTCGAAACGGCGCTCGAGCGCTTGCTGGCAATGGCCGATGCTTCGCGGATTGTCGAGCGCGAGCACTTGCCGCTGGCTCAAGTCGAAGGGCGGGTGCTGGCTGAAGATCTGATCTCGACGCTGGACCTGCCGCCGTGGCCCAACAGTGCCATGGACGGCTATGCCTTGAATCTGGCTGACTGGAAGGGTGAGCCGTTGCCGGTTAGCCAAAAAGTCTTTGCCGGGCAGTCGCCGCAACCCTTGGAGCCAGGCACTTGCGCTCGCATCTTTACCGGGGCGCCGCTGCCGCCCGGCGCCGACTGTGTCGAGATGCAGGAAAACGCCGACGTTCAGGCCGACGCAAGAGTGCGCTTCCTCGAGCCTTTGAAAGCCGGACAGAACATTCGTCCGCAGGGCCAGGAAACCACGGTCGGTGAACTGGTCCTGCAGGCAGGCACCCGATTGGGACCGATCGAGCAGGGCCTGGCTGCATCATTGGGCTGCGCCGGCCTCAACGTCGTGCGCAAGCCGCGCGTGGCGGTTCTGTCCACCGGAGACGAGCTGGTTGAACCCGGTCAGGCATTGGGTCCGGGCCAGATCTACAACAGCAACCGGGTGCTTTTGTGCAGTTGGCTGCAGCGTCTGGGTTGTGAGGTCATCGATGGCGGAATCCTCCCGGACGATCTTCCCGCCACGCGGGCCCGGCTGGGCGAGCTGCAGAATGTCGATCTGATTCTGTCCACCGGCGGTGTCTCGGTCGGTGAAGCGGATTTTCTTGGCATTGCCTTGCGTGAAGAAGGCGAACTGGCCTTGTGGAAGCTGGCCATCAAACCGGGGAAACCGTTGACGTTTGGTCATTTCCGCAACGTGCCGGTGATCGGCCTGCCCGGAAATCCCGCGTCGACGCTGGTGACGTTCGCCTTGCTCACGCGCCCTTATCTGTTGCGACGCCTGGGCGTGCAAGCCGTCGAGCCGCTCAAGTTTGCAGTGCCCGCAGGCTTTGTCTGGCCGGTGGCCGGAAATCGTCGCGAGTATTTGCGCGGACGTATCGACCAAGGGCGCGCAATCATTTATCGCAACCAGAGCTCGGGGGTGTTGCGCAGCGCAGCGTGGGCCGACGGATTGGTCGAAGTCCGGGAAGGCCGCACGCTGAGCGAGGGCGATGAAGTGAGCTTCATTCCCCTCAGTGACCTGCTGGGGTAACCCGTCTTGCCCATGCACGCGTCGGCTGGTAAGCACGGCGCGTGCAACAATTGATTCGGTCAGTTGCTGATGAGTGACACCAACTGGTCGAATCGGCTGTTGGCCACCCATCCCAGCAGTCCGAGGATGACAGCGGTTGCACCCGCCGAATACGCCAGACGATGTTTTATCGTCCGCACATCATTGAGTACTTCATCCATGTCGCGGCGCATGTATTTGAAGTGGGTTTCCAGCTCGCTGACGCGGGGCTCCATATCAAACTCTCCACTGGTCTTGGCGCTGTTACAGAATTCTGGTTTTTTGCTGGCACGGCTTTCGGCGAGAGCGGCGACCGGGCTCACCGGTGCCTTGGTTTCATGGTTGCGCATGGAAATACTCGCTGATCGTAGCAACTGCACGCTTGCTGGTTTTTCCATTGCTCGATTCATGGAAATGAATCGCGGGGTATCCGTTCATTACCTGCACATCCTTGTGTTGTTGGGTTGAAAGTTGATGCTGCCGGTACACGGTGACCCAAGGGGCGGCCGGGGTCAATTAAGCCGATTCCTCTTGTTTCGTAAGAAAAAATACCGCTGTGTAGGACGCCGGTTGTTGGAAGAGGAATTAATTGCCATCTCCGTGGCTTTTTTAAGGCGCACAGTGGTCAAGATGTTTCAATCGATTTCAATTCTTGGAGTGACGTTATGAGTGAACGCCGGGCACTGCTGATCCTGCATGGCAAACAGGCACTCAACGAGGATGTCCGCGCCGCCGTCGAAGCCAGGCGCGAGCAAGGCTGGGAGCTGGCTGTCCGGGTGACCTGGGAGGCCGGCGACGCCCAGCGTCTGGTCGAAGAGGCGCTGGCAGCGGGTTACACGAAAATCATTGCAGGCGGCGGCGACGGTACCTTGCGCGATATTGCCGAAGCGCTGGCGCAGCATCCGCAAAAAGCCAGTCTTGTCCTGCTACCGCTGGGCACTGCCAACGATTTTTCCCGCGCCGCCGGCATTTCGCTGGAGCCGGCGCAGGCGCTGGATTTGCTCGACGTCGAGCCTTCGGATATCGATCTGGGCGAAGTGGGCGGGCAGATTTTCCTGAACATGGCGACGGGTGGATTTGGCAGTCAGGTCACCGCCAATACGTCGGAAGACCTGAAAAAAGTCTTGGGTGGCGCTGCGTACCTGTTCACCGGTCTGACCCGGTTCAGTGAGCTGCATGCCGCTTACGGTGAGTTGCAGGGGCCGGATTTTCATTGGCAGGGTGAACTGCTCGCGCTGGGAATCGGCAACGGAAGGCAGGCGGGCGGCGGCCATGTGCTGTGCCCCGAGGCGCGAGTCGACGATGGTTTGCTGGATATCAGCATTCTGCCGGCACCGCAGGAGCTGGTCGGGACGCTGAAGAATCTGCTGAGCGAGGGCTTCGGTCTCGACAGCATGTTTGTGCGGGCTCGCTTGCCGTGGGTCGAGATCAAGGTTGCCGAAGGGTTGAGCATCAATCTCGATGGCGAGCCGCTGGAAGGCGACAGTCTGCGTTTTGTCGCCAAACCTGCCGCGTTGCAGGTGCACTTGCCAAAGGACTCGCCGTTATTGGGCCAACAGCCGTCAATCAGTCATCAAGGCTGATGATCTGCTCACGCACGGCGAACAGCACCAGACCCGCCACGTCGTAGATTTGCAGGCGCTTCATGATCTGCGCGCGATGGGTTTCAACGGTCTTGACGCTCAGGCCCAGACCGTTGGCGATTTCCCGTGTGGACTTGCCTCGTACGATCAGCCTGAGGATCTCTAACTGGCGCGCCGTCAGATTGTGCGAATCGGCGATGTCCGGCTGGCTTTTCTGGCTACGGGTCAGCGCCTGATTGATCACGGTATGAGCAATGGCCGGGCTGAGGTAGCGTTCGTTGTTGCGCAGGGCCTCCAGCGCGTGCTCAAGCTCAGTGGCCGTTGTGTCCTTGAGCAGATAACCATGGGCGCCGGACTCCAGCGCCTGCATGATCAGCGCCGGATCGGTGTGCATCGACAGGATCAGAACCTTGCTCTGCGGGCGCACGCGCTTGAGGCGTTGCAGCGCTTCCAGGCCACCGGTTTCTCTCATCGAGATGTCCAGCAATACGATATCGGGGCTCAATTGCTCGACCATTTCAAGCAATTGCGAACCATCACTGGCTTCGCCGATTACCGCGTAACCGGGAATATCCAGTACCAGAGCGCGCACGCCGGCTCTGATCAGCGAGTGGTCATCCACCAGAAGTAAGTTACAAGTCAACGCATAACCTTATTCGTACTGGCCCGTTCGAGCGACCGAGGCGCCCATGGGAAAAGTGCTTCGATTCTTGTGCCTTTGCCCGGCTCGCTTATAACACTCAATGTGCCGCCCAACTGTTCGATACGCTCGGCCATTCCGGCCATGCCGCGTTGGCCTTCTCTGGCCGGATCGGCTGCCGGGGTGAAACCGAGACCGTCATCGCTGATCAACAAAGTCAGACCTTGCGGCAGACGCTGTACCTGAATCAACAGGTTTTTCGCCTGTGCGTGCCGCAGGATGTTGGTTACGGCTTCCTGGGCGATGCGAAACGCCGCGACGGCCATTTCCTCGGGAATGCCATTGAGTCGTTGCTGACAGTCGAGGCTCCAGTTCACCGGCGTGTTGGCGAGTGTCTTGAGCAAATGTGCACGCAGGCTGGCTTCAAGGCCCAGGCTGGTCAATTGGCGCGGATTGAGAATGGCCGAGACGTCACGCACTTTGTTCAGGGTTTCATCCAGTGTGTCGCAAAGTACCGTGCACTGCTCCTGCAGTTCTTCCGGCAGGCGACGTTTGAGCCAGTCACTTTGCAGCTTGGCGGCGGTAAGCAACTGGCCGATATCGTCGTGCAATTCACGGCTGAGACGGTGGCGCTCGTTTTCCTGCACTTGCAACAGGCGGTCAGCCAGCTCTTGCGGCTGAAACTTGATCGACTTGCGCGACAAGCGATATTGCACCCAGACGCAAGCGGTGGCGGCGACGTCGAGAGCCAACAACCCCAGCGGAATGTGCGCGGAGAAAAGATAAGCCAACAGACTGCCAAGGGTCGCCAGAACACACATGACGAGTGTGAAGCGCCGGGCATTTTCCCGCGAAGGCGGCCATGTGGTGAGTGACTTGAAACTGGCGTACATAACGGATGGAGCCAATGAATGTTCGCTGCGGGCAGACCGGCCGGTGGCTGGCGGATCTCTGTGTGAAAATACTGTCAATTATGTTACTGATTCAAACTGCATTTGTTGAGCAATCATTGACTGGCAATAACATTGCTGAGCAAAGGCTGGAGTCAGTGTGCCATTAACGGCAGGCAACTAGCCGGCGGCATAATACCACTTAACATACCGTCGGTCGCGGTTGCTATATATGTCCATTCAGTCAGGAAATATCGGTTTGTGGACGTAAGTTCCATATTGGAAAAAGCTGGAATTGTTGTAGTTCGGCCACTTTGACGGGCCGGGAAGTGTCGCTGGGTGACACAGGGAAAACCCTGATGGCGGCACTTGGAAATTAGCCGTTGGTCGGGCTGATTATTTGATCCGGGTTGTCGCTGGCAGGTATGAACTATTCAATTACGACAATATCGCGGCCTGTCTTATCAAGCCTGCCGCGCTGCTGGGGAGGGTGGCAGCAAACGTTTGCTCATCGTCTTCGGCTCAAATGTGTCCTGACCCATTTGCGCGGCGAACGCTTCCAGCAAAGCTGTTTGCTCGCTTTCATCAAGGCTCAGCTGTCCGGTCTTGTGATCCACCAGCTCCAGTTGCCATGCCATCAAGGTGAAACAGTCTCGTAATGCATCAAGCGCCTGGTCGTGCAGGTCGACATGATCCTGCGTCAGATTCAGCAGACTATAGATATGCAGGGAAAACTCGGAGATTGCTTCCAGTGCCAACGCTTCGGCGCGGCCTGCCAACTTCAGCAGAGTGCCGAGCATACAGTCGATGGCATCCTTGTCATTGCTGATCAATTGCAGATGGTTCAGGCATTCTTCGGACTTGGCGAGAAGCGTTTCGGCCTCGACCAGAAATTCGGGGAAGCGTTGCGCCCAGTCTTTGCGATCGATTGGCATGTTTATCTCCACCACGTCGTGTTGGTTGACGGATGGCCGGGTGTGGCGACGATCGTGGATCGTCGGCAGATCGCGCCCGGCCGTGCAAGCACACGGGCCGAGAGGTTCCAGAGGGTGGGTTGCCACTGAATTGCGATCGCACACAATAGCCTGACTCCGTTCATGCAATGAGAATGGCGTCACAGTAATGGCTATTGGAAATGGCGAATATCAGGTTGGGCCTGATTGATCCTAGGGGAATCCCTTAGGCGCGGGAACCTAACGTGCAAACCGAGGTCGCGCCGCAATGAATCTAGCAGATGAAATCACGAATGCCAGTAAAGCATGATGTCAGTGTGACATCAATGCTCGTTTGTGGCATTTTTACTTACGGGCTTTACAGCAATCAAGATTAGCTGAATGCAGCCGATAAACCCCCATAGTGAATTCATCAGAACAAGCCCAGGAGTCATTGATGGCCGGCATTCTCGACACGGTAGACCAACGCACGCAACTGGTGGGTGAGAATCGCCTGGAAATCCTCATGTTTCGCCTGGCCGGACGCCAGTTGTTCGCGATCAACGTGTTCAAGGTTCAGGAAGTACTGCAACTGCCGAAGCTGACCCTGATGCCGCAGCGTCATCCCTTTGTTTGCGGCGTGGTCAACCTGCGCGGTCAGACATTGCCGGTGATCGACCTGTCCCAGGCAATCGGCATGCGCCCACTGGTGCCGGGCCCGAACAGCACGATCATCGTCACCGAGTACAACCGTTCGGTGCAGGCCTTCCTCGTCGGCGGCGTCGACCGCATCGTCAACATGAACTGGGAAGCCATTCTGCCGCCGCCGACCAGTGCCGGCCGCCAGCATTATCTGACCGCGATCAGCAAGGTCGACGATCAACTGGTCGAGATCATCGACGTAGAGAAAGTCCTCGCTGAAATCGTCCCTTACAACGCCAAGGTTTCACGCGAGAAACTCGACGACCCGGTACTCGAGCGCGCCCGTGGCCGCGAAGTGTTGCTGGTGGACGACTCCAACGTAGCGCTTTCGCAATTGCGCGATACCCTCGGCCAGCTCGGGGTGAAAATGCACATTGCCAGTGACGGTCTGAAAGCCTTGAACATGCTCAAGGCCTGGGCCGATACCGGCGTGCACATGACTGACAAACTGCTGATGATTTTCACCGACGCGGAAATGCCGGAAATGGATGGCTATCGCCTGACCACGGAAATCCGCAACGATCCGCGCCTGCGTGGGTTGTATGTCGTGCTGCACACCTCGTTGTCGGGCAGCTTCAACGACTCGATGGTGAAGAAGGTCGGTTGCGACAACTTCCTCTCCAAATTCCAGCCGGACAAACTGGTCGACGTGGTGCGCCAGCGTCTGATGCTCGACGCCGTGCCGGCCTGAAACACGCACATCTTGCTTCCTGTGGGAGCGAGCCTGCTCGCGAAAGCGCAGGGTCGGAGACATTGATGGCGAATGTGCCGGCCTGTTCGCGAGCAGGCTCGCTCCCACGGGGATTGTGTTTAAACCCCAGACGGCTTTGATTCGGTATTGAAGCTCGTATAGGGTGGCGTTTTTCCATCAAGGAAGCTGGCCATGCTGCGTCTGAGCGCGCTTTATCGTTACCCGTTGAAATCCGGCAAGGGCGAACTCCTGCAAAGCATCGAGCTGGACAAGCTGGGCCTGGCAGGCGACCGCCGCTGGATGCTGGTGGACGAGGCCAGCGGGCGCTTTCTGACCCAGCGTGCCGAAGCGAAGATGAGTCAGTTGTCGGCCTTGTGCAATGCCAGCGGCGGTCTGACCGTGAGCGCTCCGGAGCACGGCTCGATCGAAATTCCTTTGCCTGATGCAGACGCCGAGCTGCGCGGTGTGACGATCTGGCGCGACACCCTGCGGGTGCCGGACGCCGGTGATCAAGCCGCGCGTTTCGTCAGCGACTTCCTCGGCAAGCCCACGCGTCTGGTGCAAATGCCGCTCGAGCGGGCACGCACCACGCAGTCGGGTTTCGGCAAGGACGACGATAAAGTAGCGTTCGCCGACGGTTATCCATTGCTGCTGATCGGCGAATCCTCGCGGCTGGCGCTCTCGGAAACGGTAGGGCGAGAGCTGGAGATGCTGCGCTTCCGTCCGAATCTGGTCATCGAGGGCAGCGCCCCTTACGCCGAGGACAACTGGAAGCGTCTTCGCATCGGCGACATCGAATTCCGTGTGGTCAAACCGTGCGCGCGTTGCATCATGACGACTGTTGACCCGCAAACCGGTGAGCGCAGCCCTGATCGCGAGCCGTTCGCGACGCTGCAGAAACACCGCAGCACCGCTGACGGCGCGATGTTCGGGCAGAATCTGGTCAATGACGGCAACGGCCGCCTGGAAGTCGGCATGCCGGTGGAAATTCTCGAATAGGTTGTCGCTGCAACGAAAAATGCCCGGGTCTTTTGGACGCGGGCATTTTTTTGCGCTGTGAACCCGGCGGGATCAGCCGCGGTATTCGCACAGGTAAGCGGTATCGACGGCGACCTTCAGCTGGAACTTGCTGTTGGCCGGGACGTTGAACTGGCTGCCAGCGGCGAAGGTTTCCCAGTCGCTGCTGTCTGGCAGTTTGACGCTCAGCGCGCCGGACACCACGTGCATGATCTCGCGCTGACTGGTGCCGAATTCGTATTCGCCCGGGGCCATGACGCCAATGGTCGCCGGACCTTCAGCGGTGCCAAAGGCGATCGACTTGACGGTGCCGTCGAAGTACTCGTTGACTTTAAACATGGGCGGATTCCTCGAAAAGGGCTTAAAAGGGGGCGGCCAGTATGCACAAGGCTTTTCGTGCCGTCACGCGTCTAAAGCGGCAGCACCAGCGGCAATAACCGTGCGGTATTGCGGGCATCTTCCAGCGCGCGATGTTGTTGGCCGTTGAACTGCATGCCCGCCAGTTGCAACGCGCCGTTGAGCCCCAGCGGTCGTTCCAGGCGGCGAGCCTTGGCGAAGCGCTGTTTGAGGTTCATGTGCGGGACTTTGCTCAGGCCACTGTCGATGTTCAGGCGCTGCCACTCTTGCAGCAACTGCTGGCGATCGTAACCGCCCCAACTGGCCCAGCCTTCAAGGCGAGCCTGATGCTGCGCCAGCCAGCGCTCAAAGGCTGGCCAGACCTCGCTCAGCGGTTGCGCCGAGTCGATGTTGGCCTGGGTGATGTGCGTCAGCTCCCGACAGAACGACGTCAGCAATGGACGGCGGGTCGGTTTGACGAAGCGCTGAAAGTGATCCTGCTCGCGCCCGGCGCGGTCGACCAGGGTCGCACCGATTTCGATAATTTCCATTTCCGCGACCGGCCAGCCACCTTCGTCTGTGGTGGCTTCCAGATCTATGACCAGCCAATGGGGCATCGCAGGGTTCCTGATTTCCGCGTTCTGATTTATCAGAGCGTAGTCAAACCCCGCACTTGTGCCCGGGCGAATACTCGACCTGCAACAGAACCTGACGATTTTTTACCTGATCGCCGACCTTCACTTGCACCCGTTTGAGCACGCCATCGATGCCGGCCTTCAACGGATGCTCCATTTTCATTGCCTCCAGTACCACCAGTAATTGACCCTTGCTGACCGTACTGCCTTCGCTGACCAGCACGTCGACAATGGCACCGTCCATCGGTGCTTTCAGGGTGCCGGAGGCGACGCTCGTCTGACTGCCGATCGGCGCATGAGTTCGATCCTCCAGGCGCAGGCTGCCCGGATGAGTGAACAGCCACAGCTGCCCATCGTGCAGACGATAGGCATGGCGCTGGCGCAGGCCGTCGACCTCCATGGTCACCGACTGCGTGGTGTGCTCGATGATTTTCAACTCCAGCGTGCGTTCGCCGACCTGCACGACATATTCACCGGATCTGCGCGCCAGCACCGACAGCGTCCAGTCCTGTTCGTCCCTGCCGAGTCGATAGTGCAGCGGCACACTGGCGTTGTTGCGCCAGCCATGCAGCGGGGCGCGATGGGGCAGGGCGCTGGCCTGATAAAACAACACCACGGCGATCGCCAATTGCTCTGCCTTGGGCACATGAGCGTTGAGACTGGCGTGGCTGGAAAAGTGTTGCTGGATGAACGCTGTGCTGAAGTCGCCGCTGATGAATTGCGGATGTTGCAGCAGGCCTTCGAGCAAGCGCTGATTGCTCTGCACGCCAAGCAGCACGGTGTCCTGCACCGCACGCAACAATTTGCGCCGCGCCTCTTCGCGGGTAGCGCCGTGGGCGATCAGCTTGCCGAGCATCGGGTCGTAGAACGGGCTGACCGACTGGCCTTCAAGCAGACCGTGATCGATGCGTGCGCCATGCTCCAGTGCAGGTTGCCATGTGGCAATTCGGCCGGTTTGCGGGAGAAAGTCCGCCGCGGGATCTTCGGCGTAGAGGCGTACTTCCATGGCGTGGCCGTCGAGGCGGATCTGCTCTTGGGTCAGCGGTAGCGGCTGGCCTTCGGCGACCAGCAACTGCCAGGCGACGAGGTCTTGCCCAGTGATCATTTCCGTTACCGGGTGTTCGACCTGCAGTCGGGTGTTCATCTCCAGGAAGTAGAACTGCCCGCGCGCGTCGAGCAGGAACTCCACGGTGCCGGCGCCGACATAATTCACCGCCCGCCCGGCCTTGAGCGCGGCCTCGCCCATGGCCTGACGCAGCTCGGCGGTCATCACCGGGCACGGTGCTTCTTCGACAACTTTCTGATGGCGGCGCTGGATCGAGCAATCGCGTTCGCCGAGATAGACCAGATGGCCGTGCTGGTCGCCGAACAGTTGCACTTCGACGTGACGCGGTTCGATCACTGCCTGCTCGAGAATCAAATCGTCGCTACCGAAACCGTTCATTGCTTCGGAGCGCGCGGTGCGCAGTTGCGCCGCCAGTTCGCTGGCCTCGTGCACCAGGCGCATGCCACGTCCACCACCACCGGCGCTGGCCTTGATCATCAGCGGATAGCCGATGCGCTCGGCCTCGGCCAGCAAGGTCGCGTCCTCCTGCGCTGCGCCTTGATAGCCAGCGATACACGGCACGCCCGCGTCGAGCATGGCGATTTTCGACAGGCGCTTGCTGCCCATCAGTTCGATCGCTTCGACGCTGGGGCCGATGAAAATCAGCCCGGCTTCGGCGCAAGCGCGGGCGAAATCGGCGTTTTCCGAGAGGAAGCCGTAGCCGGGATGAATGGCATCGGCGCCGCTGCGGCAGGCGGCGTCAATGATCGCCGCAATGTTGAGGTAGGACTGCTGCACCGGCGCCGGGCCGATGTGCACGGCCTGATCGGCCATTTGTACGTGCAGCGCATCGGCATCGGCGTCGCTGAACACCGCGACGGTGCGATAGCCCAGCGCCTGGGCCGTGCGCTGGATGCGGCAGGCGATTTCACCGCGGTTGGCGATCAGGATTTTGTGGAGGGTGGGCATGGTGGGGTTCCTGAGTTTTTGACTTTGAATGTGATGGCCTCATCGCTGGCAAGCCAGCTCCCACAAGTTTTTTGAGCGAATGAGAAACCGTGTGGGAGCGGGCTTGCCCGCGATGCTTTTTCAGGCCCACCCCGGTTTGCGTTTCTGCACGAATGCCATGGTTCCCTCCACACCTTCGGGGCCGGTCACCGCCGCGCTGAACCACTGCGCCGCCTCTTCAAGCAAGTCACTCGACGGCTGTCCGGCACTCGCCAGCAACAATTTCTTGGTCATCGCATTCGCTTCCGGTGCGCAGCGCAGCACCTGTTGCAAGACTTCATCCAGTCGCTCGGCCAACGCTTGCGCATCCTGCTCAACGAAATGCACCAGCCCTACTCGCTGCGCCTCAGCGCCATCGAAACGCGCCGCTGTCAGCGCGAGCCGGCGGGTTTCGGTCAAGCCGATCCGTTGCACCACAAACGGTGCGATTTGCGCCGGGATCAGGCCGAGGCTGGTTTCCGGCAAACCGAACTGCGCCTGGTGATCGGCCAGGGCGATATCGCTGACGCAGGCCAGACCGAAGCCGCCGCCGAGGACGGCGCCTTGCAGCACAGTGATCAGCACTTGTGGTGTGTGTTGGGCTTGTTCCAGTAACGCACCGAACGCCCGGTTCAACTCACGGTAAGCCTCCGCCCCCTGAGCCCGTGCATTGGCCATGTCCTTGATGTCGCCGCCGGCGCAAAAATGCCCGCCGGCACCGCTGAGCACCAAGGCCCGCACTGTGCGGTCATCGCGTATCGCCGCCAGCACTGCGCGCAGTTCGGCGACCATTTGCAGGCTCATCGCGTTGCGGCTGTCCGGGCGGTTGAGGGTGATGTGCAGCACGCCGCCATGCAGTTCCAGCAACAGCGTCTGGCAATCGGGCAGGCGGCTCATTTCTTTTTCCCCGGCAGGATGCCCATCAGTTTGCAGATGATGCCCAGCATGATTTCGTCGGCGCCGCCGCCAATCGACACCAGACGCACATCGCGATAGGCGCGGGCCACCGGGTTGTCCCACATGAAGCCCATGCCGCCCCAATATTGCAGGCAGCTGTCGCTGACTTCACGGCCGAGGCGTCCGGCCTTGAGCTTGGCCATCGACGCCAGTCGGGTGACGTCCTGACCTTTGATGTACTGCTCGGTGGCCTGATAGACCAGCGCGCGCAGGCATTCGATTTCGGTCTGCAATTCGGCCAGGCGGAAGTGAATCACCTGGTTGTCGATCAGCGCGTTGCCGAAGGTCTTGCGCTCCTTGCAGTACTCGATGGTGCTGTCGATGCAATATTCCAGGCCCTTGATCATGTTCGCCGCGCCGAACAGGCGTTCCTCCTGGAACTGCAGCATCTGCATCATGAACCCGGCGCCTTCGTGGCCGATGCGATTGCGCTGCGGCACGCGCACGTTGTCGAAGAACACCTGCGCGGTTTCCGAGCTGCGCATGCCGAGTTTATCCAGGTGCGAGCTGAGGCTGATGCCCGGGGTGGTCATCGGCACCATGATCAGCGACTTGTTGATGTGCGGCTTGTCGTCCGACGTGTTGGCCAGCAGGCAGATGAAATCGGCGCTCGGCGAGTTGGTGATCCACATTTTGCTGCCGTTGATCACGTAGTCGTCGCCGTCCTTGCGCGCCGTGGTTTTCAGCCCGGCAACATCGGAGCCGGCGCCGACTTCGGAAACGCCGATGCAGCCGACCTGCTCGCCCGTGATCGCCGGCCGGAGGAACTCTTCGCGCAGTTCATCGGAGCCGAAGCGGGCGAGGGCCGGGGTGCACATGTCGGTCTGTACGCCGATCGACATCGGAATCCCGCCGCAATGAATGGTGCCGAACTCTTCGGCGGCGACAATCGAATAGCTGTAGTCGAGGCCCATGCCGCCGAATTTTTCCGGCTTGGAAATGCCCAGCAGGCCCAGCTCGCCGGCCTTGCGGAAAATCTCGTGGATCGGAAAGCGCCCGGCCTTTTCCCATTCTTCGACGTGCGGGTTGATCTCGTGCGTGACGAACTGGCGGACGGTGCGGCGCAGGGCTTCGTGTTCCGGGGTGAAGATCATTGTTGTTGTTCTCCGTAGGATCCGTGGCGGTCAGAAGCGGCTGACGCCGAAGCTGTTGGGTTGCAGCGTACGCCGGTCGGCTTCGTGGCAGATATCCAGCAAGTAGCCAAGCAGGGTGCGGGTGTCGCGCGGGTCGATCAGGCCGTCGTCCCACAGGTTGGCGCTGCCGTACAGGGCGGTGGATTGGCTGTCGAGTTTCTGCGCGGTCATCTGTTCGAGCATGTCGAGCATTTTCGGATCGGGCTCGATGCCGTTCTTCAGCTGTTTGGCCTCAGTGACGATGCGCAAGACCTTGCCGGCCTGCGCGCCACCCATCACTGCCGTTCGGCTGTTGGGCCAGGCGAAGATGAAGCGCGGATCGAGCCCGCGTCCGCACATCGCATAATTGCCGGCGCCGTAGGAACCGCCGACGACGATGGTCAGTTTAGCCACCCGTGCATTGGCCACCGCCTGGATCAGTTTCGAGCCGTGCTTGATCACGCCTTGCTGCTCCGATTCGGTGCCGACCATGAACCCCGTGGTGTTGTGGAAAAACAGCAGCGGCGTCTGGCTCTGGTCGCACAGCTGGATGAACTGCGCCGCCTTGCTCGCACCTTGCGGGGTGATCGGGCCGTTGTTGCCGATGAAGCCGCAGGCGCGGCCCTGGATTTTCAGTTGGCCGCAAATGGTTTGCTGATCGAACTCGCCTTTGAACTCGAGAAAGTCCGATTCATCGGCGATCCTCGCGATGATTTCGCGCACGTCGTAGGGCTTTTTCGCATCGTCGGGGATCAGCCCCAGCAGTTCGTCGATGGGGTAGAGCGGTGCCTTGTATTGCAGCTCCGGCAGCCAGGGCAGCTGTTCGTTCCACGGCAGCATGCGCATGATGTCGCGGACCTGACGGATGCCGTCAGCATCGTTTTCAGCGAGGTATTCAGCGGTGCCGGCGACCTGCGCGTGCATTTCGGCGCCACCGAGTTCTTCATCGGTGGCCACTTCGCCGGTCGCCGCTTTGAGCAATGGCGGGCCGGCGAGAAACAGCTTGGCCTTGCCGCGCACCACCACCACGTAATCCGACAAGCCCGGTTGATAGGCGCCGCCGGCCGTGGCCGAGCCGTGCACCACGGTGATCTGCGGCAAACCCATCGCTGACATGCGCGCCTGGTTGGCGAAACTGCGCGCGCCTTCGACAAAAATCTCCGCCGCGTAGTTGAGGTTGGCGCCGCCGCTTTCGGCGAGGGTGATCATCGGCAGTTTGTTTTCCCGGGCGATCTGTTGCAGGCGCAGGGATTTTTTCAGGCCGCTCGGCGAGATCGTGCCGCCCTTGATTGCGCTGTTGTTGGCGACCACCATCGCGCGGATGCCGCAGACATAACCGATGCCGGCAATCAGCCCGCCACCGGCCGAACTGCCGTCCTTGTCGTCATGCAACTTGTAGCCGGCGAGGCTGGCCAGTTCGAGGAACGGCGCGCCGGGGTCGAGTAACAGATTCAGGCGCTCGCGGGGCAACAGTTGCCCGCGTTTGCTGAATTTGTCTTTGGCTTCGGCGGCCTTGTTCAGCAGGTTCTGTTCAAGCTGCTGCACCTGCTCGATGGCGGCAAGCATGGCCGCGCGGTTGCGCGCGAACGCTTCGCTGTGCGGATCGAGTTGCGACTGGATCTGCGCCATGGCTTATTCCTTGTCCTTGAGCGCGTCGGGACGCAACACTTCTGGTAAACAGGCGCGGTGAAAGCCGTTGAACGATTCGCTGTGGCTGGCCTTGTGCAGCGGCCACGCCCGACTGCCGAGGCTGGCGGCACCGTCGATTTTCACCGTAGTGCCGCTGATGAACGCCGCCGCCGGGCTGAGCAGAAACACGATCGCCGCACTGACTTCCGATTCGGTGCCGATGCGCTTGAGCGGCACGTGCTCGCGCAGGGTCGGGATCACCGCTTTGAACGCGCCTTCGTAAGTGTCCATGCCACTGGAGGCGATCCAGCCCGGCGCCACGGCGTTGACCCGCACTCCGGCATAACCCCACTCGAACGCGGCAGTCTTGGTGAAGTTGTCCATGCCCGAACGCGCCGCGCCCGAGTGGCCCATGCCGGGCATGCCGCCCCACATGTCGGCGAGCATGTTGACGATGCTGCCGCCGTGTTTGCTCATCGACTGGTTGAACACTTCCCGGGCCATGAGAAAACCGCCGACCAGATTGGTGCGCAGCACGGTTTCAAAACCCTTCTGATTGATCGAGGCCAAGGGCGACGGATACTGGCCGCCGGCATTGTTGACCAGACCGTGGATCGGCCCGTGTTCGGCGATCAGCTCTTTGACCAATTGTTTGACCGCTTCTTCATCGCGGATATCGCAGGCCTTCCAGTGCGCGCGGCCGCCGTCCTCGGCGATTTCGGCGGCGACCTTTTCGAGTTTTTCCGGCTTGCGCCCGACCAGCAGCACATTGGCGCCAAGGGCCGCCAGTTCATGGGCGGTGCAGCGACCGATGCCGCTGCCGCCGCCGGTGACAATCAGGTTCTGGCCGCTGAACAGATCGGCGCGAAAAATCGACGCGTAAGCCATGCACACCATCCTCTAGTCGAGCTGTTCGGCGATGCTCTGCGGCACCGGAATCTGGATTTCCAATAGTTGTTGAGCGAAGGCCTTGCCCTGCGGATCGATGCGCAGACTGGCGACACCGCCACCGCCGAGGGCGTTTTCCAAGAGAAAGTTGAGGCTGTGGCTGCCGGGCAGATACCAGCGTTCGACACGCCCGAGAAGTGGATCGAGGACGTGACGCATCCAGTCGACCACCACCGAAGTGGTCAGCGCTTCGGCGATCCACGGCAGGTAATCGGGATGGCGCGGCATCACGCCGATGTTGCTGTGGTTGCCCTTGTCGCCGGAGCGCGCCACCGCCAGTTTCACCAGCGGCACACTGGCATCGGCGCGGCCCTGGGGTTTGGGTGGCTGATGGGCGATCGGCAAATCTGCGCTGTCGAGGGCCACCGGGTCGGGCAGGGCGCACGGATGGCGCTCACCGGCCATGTCGATTTGCAGCGTGCAGGCATTTTTATCTACGAGAAATGAGAACAGGCGGATGACTGGGTACACGGTCGGACGTCCGCCGACAATGCCGGTCAAACCCGGCGCCATACCGGTCGCGGCCTGGGCGATCTCTTTGGAAAACAGCACCAGCGCGCGTTTGTCAGGATGGCGCACGGCGATCTTGATCACCACTTCACGGCTGTCGCGGCGCTGGGCGTGGGGGCCATAGGTGGCTTCGCTGCCGAGCAGTTCGACATGGGTTTCGCTGTAGGGCGACCAGCCGCGCAGGCTGAACATCTCGGCGGTCTTGTCGATGATCGCCTGACTGACCCGCCGCGCCTTGTCTACCGCGTCGATGCCGGCCATCAGGCAACTCGCCGTACAGCGAAAACCGTCCGGGTACGTGGCGCTGACCTTGTATTTATCGCTGGGCGGCAGGCCTTTGGCACCGTGCACCTGCACGATATTTTTGCCTTGTTGCTGAAGTTTGACCTGAGTGAAATCGCAGATCACATCGGGTAACAGATAGGCCTGCGGATCGCCGATTTCGTAGAGCATCTGCTCGCCGACGGTCAGCGGCGTGACCAGGCCGCCGGAGCCTTCGGGTTTGCTGACGAGGAACTGGCCGTCGGCGCTGACCTCGACGATCGGAAAACCGATGTGCTCGTAATCCGGCACCTCGCGCCAGTCGGTGAAATTACCGCCGGTGCACTGCGCGCCGCATTCAATGATGTGCCCGGCCAGCGCGGCCTGGGCGAGTTTGTCGTAGTCGTGCCACGACCAGCCGAATTCATGGACCAGCGCCGCGCTGACCACGGCGCTGTCGACCACCCGGCCAGTGATGACGATGTCGGCACCCATGCGCAAGGCTTCGACAATTCCTGGCGCGCCGAGGTAGGCGTTGGTCGATACGCACATCCGCGGCAGTGGAGCGCCGCTGAACATTTCGCGGATATCGGCGGGGTTTTTGAGCTGTCCTTGCAGGTCATCGCCGAGCAATACGGCAATCTTCAGCGGGACCCCAGCCTGGTCGCAGGCCGCTTGCAGGGCCGCCGCGCAAGCCTGCGGATTGACCCCGCCGGCGTTGCTGATCACGCGGATCTTCTGTTCAGCCAGTTGCGTCAGCAGCGGCGCCAGCACTTCAACGAAGTCGCTGGCGAACCCGGCCTGCGGGTCTTTCAGGCGCGCGCCTGCCATCAGCGACAGGGTGATCTCGGCGAGGTAATCGAACACCAGATAGTCGAGGTTTCCCCCCGTGACAAGCTGGGCGGCAGCAGTGGAAGTGTCGCCCCAAAAAGCACTGGCGCAGCCGATTCGCACGGTGTTTGGCATTTTTATCTCCGACTCAGGGCCCTGCGACAGAAGTGTCTGGAGGCTACCAAGCAAGCGCTTGGTTTGTAAACAGGCGAAACATTCTTCTGCCCAAGCGCTTGCTTGGTGCCCGCGCGCGGCTTAAATTGCGCGCAACCCTGCGGTTACAGGGGGCAACACACTGATCGACTGTAGGAGAGAACGGGTGGACGAGCAAAAAGCCCTGCGGGTCATGCGCGAACTGGTCGAGCAAGGCCAGTTGACCGACCCGGACAGCGCCCGTGGCAAATTGCTGCAAGTGGCGGCTCACCTGTTTCGCAACAAAGGCTACGAGCGCACCACGGTGCGTGATCTGGCCAGCGCTGTGGGCATTCAGTCGGGCAGTATTTTTCATCACTTCAAAAGCAAGGATGAAATCCTTCGCGCAGTGATGGAGGAGACCATCCGCTACAACACCGCGTTGATGCGCGCAGCCCTGGCCGAGGCAAGCGACGTGCGCGACAAGGTGCTGGCGCTGATTCGTTGCGAGTTGCAGTCGATCATGGGCGGCAGCGGCGAAGCGATGGCGGTGCTGGTGTACGAATGGCGCTCGTTGTCCGAAGACGGCCAGGCTAAAGTCCTGGCTTTGCGTGACGTTTACGAAGACATCTGGCTGCAGGTTCTGGGCGAGGCCAAGGACGCCGGCTACATTCGCGGCGACGTTTTTATTACCCGACGTTTCCTCACCGGCGCACTGTCCTGGACCACCACCTGGTTCCGTGCTGGCGGCAGTTTGAGCCTCGATCAACTCGCCGACGAAGCGCTGATTCTGGTCCTCGAAGCACGTTGAATAGCCGTCTGTTCCGGGCGGGAAACTGGCTAACTCGGCGAAACCGCCTAGCTTGAATGCATTGATCGCTATTTTTTTCGGGGAGTGGGGTGTTTTGAAGTCTTCGCCAATTCGGACAGCCGCCGGGCTGATGCTCGCTGCGCTGGCTGCGTTATGGGTATTGCCCGCTCAGTCAGCGCAATTGGTCCGGGTCGGCGCCGCGCATTTCCCGCCCTATACGATTCGCCCGGAAAACGGCGCCGACACCGGCCTGTTGCCGCAATTGGTCGAGGCGCTGAACCGCTCACAGAGCGAGTATCAGTTCGTCCTGGTGCCGACGTCGATCCCGCGCCGTTTCGGTGATTTCAAGCAGGGCCGCATCGATATGGCGATCTTCGAGAACCCCGAGTGGGGCTGGAAGGACATTCCTCACGATGACGTCGACATGGGCCTGGAAGACGCCGAGATTTTTGTCGCCCAGCGCGAGGATGGCCGCCAGCAGAACTACTTTTCCAGCCTGTCAGGCAAACGTCTGGCGCTGTTCAGCGGTTATCACTACGAATTCGCCAACTTCAACGCCGACCCGAAATACCTCGCGAAAAACTACAACGCCACGCTGACCTATTCCCATGACAGCAACCTGCTGATGGTGCTGCGCGGGCGCGCCGACATTGCCCTGGTGACCCGCTCCTATCTGTTCGATTACCTGCTGCGCAACGAAAAGGTCCGCGATGCGCTTCTGGCCTCCCAGCGTACCGATCAGATCTATCACCATTACGCGATTCTGCGGCCAAGCGCTCCGATCAGCGGCGAAGCCTTCGGCAATCTGTTGCAGCGTTTGCGTGACAACGGCGAGTTGTTGAAGATTTTCGAGCCGTACAGGATTGCCGTGGTGCCGGTGCCGCATCACTGAAGCGCTGTTTTCGTCCCGCGCTTAAATTTCCCTTCCCGGCTCACGTCACTTCGTTGAACTGTCGATGATTACGTGAGCCCGACCCATGTCCCATCTGAACGACCTGACTGCCCTGGCGTTGCCCTCGGGCAGTCGCTTGATCGCTGATGCCAGCGAAAGCCGCTTGAGCCTGAGCCTGGACGGGCAACCGTTGATTCGGCTGCGCCTGAACCGTGGAGGCAAGGGCCCGATCCAGCTTGATGAACGTTATGCCCTGCCGCCCGGGCAGGCCTTATGGGCGGCCTGTTACTGGTTGTTCGCCCGTGACCCGGCGTGTCAGCAGCTAACCTGGCAACTCGATCAACCGCCGACCGAGGCGTTGCTCAGCGGTTTGCTGATTAATACCGATGTCGCCGGCGAATATCGCTGCGAGCGCACACTGTTCTGGCAACTGCCGCAGCCGTGGCTGGGCACTTCACTGAGCGGCAGCTATCCGCAGCAAATGGTCATCAGCCAGGGCAAGCGCCACCCGCTGCGACCGGTGAAACCGCGCGGTGAAGTCTATCGGCGTTTCGATGCGCGGCTTGGCGCATGGGTTTCCTTGCGTACGCTGGAAATCGAAGAGGATCTGTCGTGCTTCAATCGGTGGCAGAACAGCCCGCGCGTGGCGAGTTTCTGGCAGGAGGAGGGCAGCCTTGAGCAGCATCGCGAATACCTCAGCAAGCTCGATGCCGATCCGCACACGCTGACCCTGATCGGCTGTTTCGATGATCAGCCGTTCGCCTATTTCGAAGCCTACTGGGCCAAGGAAGATCGCATCGCGCCGTTCTACGATGCCGGCGATTACGACCGTGGCATTCACATGCTGGTCGGCGAAGAAAGTCATCGCGGCCCGCACAAAGTGGCGAGCTGGTTATCGGCGCTGGTGCATTACCTGTTTCTCGATGATCCGCGCACCCAGCGCGTGGTTGCCGAGCCGCGTGCCGATAACGCGAAAATGATCGGGCATATGCACAATCAGTGTTTCCACTGCGAGAAGGAATTCGATTTTCCGCACAAGCGCGCGGCGCTGATGATTCTGGGGCGGGAGCGGTTTTTTGATCGGTGCAGCTTGGCCTGATGCGTTCGGCCTCGGTATTGCGTTGAGTCTGAGGCCGCTTTCGCGAGCAGGCTCGCTCCCACACTGGATTTGTGTCGTTGTTCAAACCCTGTGGGAGCGAGCCTGCTCGCGAATGGCTTGACGCAAAATCCGGATCCTAACGACGACCCGCGATCACCGCATCCCGCCGACTGCCCGAGACCTTGCGGCAGTGCACCAGCGCATCACGAATCATGAAGTTGACGAGGGTGGGCGATACGCCCAGTTCCTTGGCGATGTCTTTCTGCGGTACGCCGTGCAAGCGGTACATCTCGAAGGCATAACGGGTGCGGCTGGGCAGCTCGGTCAGCGCATCGGCGATGTGTTCCAGGGTCGAGAAGTTGATGTGCGAAGTTTCCGGCGAAGCGCCCTGAATCACCACGTTCAAGCCTTCCTCTTCCGGGCCTGAGTATTTCTGTTCGAGCGCCTGCTTGCGGTAATGATCGATGGCGAGGTTGCGCACGATCTGGAACAGGTAGCTCAGCTGAGCCTTGATCGACGACGTGATCGGCGGCGCCGATTGCAGTCGGAAAAACGCATCCTGCACCACGTCTTCGGCGCGAGACCTGCAGCCGGTAATGCGCGCTGCAATCTTGACCAGAATCAGTCGATTGTCGACGAATGCCTGAAGTAGCGGTGAATCGCACCTGCTTGTGGATACTTGTTCCGTCATGGAAATCACCTTGCTGCCAATAGGTTAGTGGGAGGGCCTCGGGGGATGGCGCCGTCCTACACATCGAGCGACAAATTATGTTGAATGATAATGATTGTCAAATGAGAAAGAGAGGTATTGCTGTAAGGCGATGTGTTTTGCGAACTGCGACACGCCGCCGCACCCCAGCCCTGCTGGACGTCGCGCCTGCCGACTAATTATTTCCCCAGGTCATCCGTTCTCATTGGTGAATGGTGCCGGGTGCAGATCCCCGGCCCCAGCGCATTTCGAAGCCTCGCGCGGTCGGCACAGACCGCGCCCCGCACGCCTCTCGACAGGTGTGACGCAGCTACCCGATTCCACTTGCAAGCCGAATTCAGGCAGGAAACCTCATGACCGACGCGTTCGAACTCCCCAGCAGCCTGGTCCATGCCCTCAAGCGTCGCGCGGCCCTGACGCCGGACCGAACAGCCCTGCGTTTTCTCGCCGACAATGCCGACCAGGCTGTGGTGCTCAGCTATCGCGAACTGGATCAACGCGCGCGCACCATTGCCGCCGCGTTGCAGGCCGAGGCCGGTTTCGGTGAGCGTGCGGTGCTGCTGTTTCCCAGTGGCGCGGATTACGTCGCGGCGTTTTTCGGCTGCCTGTATGCCGGTGTGATCGCGGTGCCGGCCTATCCGCCGGAGTCCGCGCGTCGTCATCACCAGGAGCGTTTGCTGTCGATCATCGCCGACGCCGAGCCCAAGCTGTTGCTGACCAGCGCCGATCTGCGCGATGCCTTGCAACAAATCGACGGCGCACCGCCGCTGTTGTGTGTCGACACCCTCGACAGCGCACTGGCCGAACAGTGGGTTGAACCGAGCCTGCCAGCCGAGCACATCGCCTTCCTGCAATACACCTCCGGCTCCACCGCGTTGCCCAAGGGTGTGCAGGTCAGCCATGGCAACCTGGTCGCCAATGAACTGCTGATCCGTCACGGTTTCGGCATCGACGTTAATCCGGACGATGTCATCGTCAGTTGGTTGCCGCTGTACCACGACATGGGTTTGATCGGCGGTCTGCTGCAACCGATATTCAGCGGCGTGCCGTGCATTCTGATGTCGCCGGCCTACTTCCTCGGCCGGCCGTTGCGCTGGCTGGAAGCGATTGCCGAATACGGCGGCACCATCAGCGGCGGGCCGGATTTCGCCTACCGCTTGTGCAGTGAACGGGTCAGCGAGTCGGCCCTTGAGCGCCTCGATCTGAGCCGTTGGCGCGTGGCCTATTCCGGCTCCGAGCCGATCCGCCTCGACACCCTCGAGCGCTTCGCGGAAAAATTCGCCGCCTGCGGTTTCAGCGAAAACAGTTTCATGGCCTCGTACGGTCTGGCCGAGGCGACCCTGTTTGTCGCTGGCACACCGCGCGGCACCGGCATCCCGGCGCTGCGTGTGGACGATCAGGCGCTGGCGCAAAACTGCGCCGAGCCGGGCGACGGCAGCGCGATCATGAGCTGCGGCATCAGCCAGCCGGAACACGCGGTGCTGATCGTCGAACCGAATACCCTCGAAGAACTCGCCGATAACGCCGTCGGTGAAGTCTGGGCTGCGGGCCCGAGCATCGCCCACGGTTACTGGCGCAACCCCGAAGCCAGCGCCAAGACCTTCGTGCAGCACGCCGGCCGCACCTGGTTGCGCACCGGCGACCTGGGTTTTATCCGTGACGGCGAACTGTTCGTCACCGGGCGCCTGAAAGACATGCTCATCGTTCGTGGTCACAACCTCTATCCGCAGGACATCGAGCAGACCGTCGAGCGCGAAGTCGAAGTGGTGCGCAAGGGCCGTGTAGCGGCGTTCGCGGTCACTCACCAGGGCGAAGAGGGCATCGGCATCGCTGCGGAAATCAGCCGCAGCGTGCAGAAAATCCTTGCGCCAGATGCGCTGATCAAAGCCATTCGCCAAGCCGTGGCCGAGGCGTATCAGGAGGCGCCAAGCGTGGTGGTGCTGCTCAATCCGGGCGCGTTGCCGAAAACCTCCAGCGGCAAACTGCAGCGCTCGGCGTGCCGCAATCGTCTGGCTGATGGCAGCCTCGACAGTTACGCGCTGTTCCCTTCGATCACAGCCGCAACGGAAAACGCGACCAGCAGCACTTCGGACCTTGAAGCGTTGATCGGGCAAATCTGGGCCGAGCAACTCAACGTCAAGCAGGTCAACGCCGACGATCACTTTTTCCTGCTCGGCGGCAACTCGATCGCCGCCACGCAAGTGGTCGCGCGGGTTCGCGACGCACTCGGTGTCGAGCTGAGCCTGCGCCTGCTGTTCGAAGCGCCCACCCTGTGCGCCTTCGCCGCCGCTGTGGCGCAGCAACAACAGACTGGCGGCAGCACCCACGATGCAATCAGCACGTTATCGCGCAGCGAACCGATGCCACAGTCGCTGGCACAAAACCGCCTGTGGATCACTTGGCAACTCGATCCACAGAGCAGCGCCTACAACATTCCCGGTGGCCTGCGCCTGCGGGGCGAGCTGGACGTAAACGCCGTGCGCGGCAGCTTCCAGCAACTGATCGAACGCCATGAATCACTGCGCACACGTTTCTTCGAACGCGACGGTGTGGCATTGCAGCAAGTGCTCGCGGATGCCGAATTCAACCTGCAACTGATCGACATCAGCGACTTGCCAATGCCCGAGCGTGAAGCCCGTGCCGAGCAGATTCGCGAAGACCAGGCGCGCACTCGGTTCGATCTGGAAAAAGGCCCGTTGCTGGCGGTGACACTGGTGCGTCTCGATGATGAAGAGCATCAATTGCTGGTGACGATGCACCACATCATCGCCGACGGTTGGTCGCTGAATATTCTTCTCGACGAATTCTCGCGCCTCTATGCCGCCGCTACCCAAGGTGCAACGGCGACGCTGGCAGCGCTGCCCACGCAATACGCCGACTACGGCAACTGGCAGCGGCAATGGCTGGCGCAAGGCGAGGGCGAGCGGCAACTGGCGTACTGGAAAGCGCAACTGGGCGAAGACCATCCGACGCTGGAACTGGCCACCGATCACCCGCGCTCGACCAGAACCAACCACAGCGCCGCGCGCCACAGCGTGCGCTTGAGTAGCAAGCTCAGCGAGGCGATCCGCCAGACCGCGCAGGCCCACGAGGCCACGCCGTTCATGCTCCTGCTCGCCGCATTCCAAAGTTTGCTGCACCGCTACAGCGGACAGCGCGACATTCGCATCGGCGTGCCCAACGCCAACCGTCCGCGCCTGGAAACCCAAAGCCTGATCGGCTTCTTCATCAATACCCAGGTGTTGCGTGCGCAAATCGATTCGCGCCTGACATTTGCCGAGCTGCTGAACCAGACCCGCCAGGCCGCACTCGGCGCCCAGGCCCATCAGGATCTGCCCTTCGAACAACTGCTCGAAGCTTTCCCGCAGGCCCGCGAACAGGGACTGTTCCAGGTCATGTTCAACCATCAGCAGCGCGACCTCAGTGCGCTCAAGCGCCTGCCCGGTCTGCTCGCCGAAGAACTGCCGTGGCACAGCCGCGAGGCCAAGTTCGATCTGCAATTGCACAGCGAAGAGGATCGCAACGGGCGCCTGAGCCTGTCGTTCGACTACGCCAGCGAACTGTTCGACGCCGCGACCATCGAGCGCCTGGCCGAGCATTTCCATAATCTGCTCAGCGAAGTTTGCCAACGGCCGCAGCAGGCTATCGGCGACCTGCGCTTGCTGACCGCCAGCGAGCAGAATCAGCTAAAGGACTGGAGCGTCGCACCCTGCACCCCGGCGCGACACTGGCTGCCGGAACTGCTCGAGCAACAACTGCGCAGCACCCCGCAACGCACCGCACTGCTGTGGGACGGCGGTAGCCTGGATTTTGCCGAGCTGCACGCGCAAGCCAACCGCCTCGCCCATTACCTGCGCGACAAAGGCGTTGGCCCGGACGTGTGCGTGGCCATCGCCGCCGAGCGTTCGCCGCAACTGCTGATCGGCCTGCTGGCGATCATCAAGGCCGGCGGCGCCTATGTGCCGCTTGATCCGGATTATCCGGCCGAACGCCTCGCGTACATGCTCAGTGACAGCGGCGTTGAATTGCTCCTGACCCAGACGCAATTGCTCGAGCGTTTGCCGGCCAGCGACGGCGTCAGCGTGATCGCCATGGATGCGCTGCACCTGGATAAATGGCCGAGCCAGGCACCGGGCCTGCACCTGCACGGCGACAACCTCGCCTATGTGATTTACACCTCGGGTTCCACCGGGCAACCGAAAGGCGTCGGCAACACCCACGCCGCGCTGGCCGAGCGCCTGCAATGGATGCAGGACACTTACCGCCTCGACGAAACCGACGTGCTGATGCAAAAAGCGCCGATCAGTTTCGACGTCTCGGTGTGGGAATGCTTCTGGCCGCTGATCACTGGCGCGCGTCTGCTGCTTGCCGCCCCCGGCGAGCACCGTGACCCACATCGCATTGCGCAACTGATCCAGAAGCACGGCGTGACCACGCTGCACTTCGTGCCGCCGCTGCTGGCGCTGTTCATCGACGAGCCGCTGAGTGCCGAGTGCACCAGCCTGCGCCGGGTGTTTTCCGGCGGTGAAGCCTTGCCCGCCGAGTTGCGCAACCGGGTACTGGCGCAATTGCCAGCGGTGCAGTTACACAACCGCTACGGGCCGACGGAAACCGCGATCAACGTCACCCATTGGCACTGCACAACTGCCGATGGCGAGCGCTCACCGATTGGCCGGCCGCTGGGCAATGTGGTCTGCCGCATCCTTGATGCCGATCTCAATCCAGTGCCGGCGGGTGTCGCGGGTGAACTGTGCGTCAGCGGTCTTGGTCTGGCTCGCGGTTACCTTGGTCGTCCAGCGTTGACCGCCGAGCGTTTTGTCGTCGATCCACTGGGCGAGCAGGGCGCCCGTTTGTACCGCACCGGCGACCGTGCGCGCTGGTCTTCGGATGGCGTGATCGAATACCTCGGCCGTCTCGATCAGCAGGTCAAGCTGCGTGGCTTTCGCGTCGAACCGGAAGAAATCCAGGCGCGACTGCTGGCGCAAAATGGCGTCGCCCAGGCCGTGGTACTGGTGCGCGAAACCGCTACCGGTGGGCAACTGATCGGCTACTTCACGGCGAGCGATACGCAGGAAAATGCCGACCAACAAATCGCTCGGCTGAAGAACGCTTTGGCCGCTGAGCTGCCGGATTACATGGTCCCGGCGCAACTGCTGCGTCTCGACGCGATGCCGCTCAGCCCCAGCGGCAAACTCGACCGCCGCGCCTTGCCCGAGCCGCAATGGCAAGTGCGTGAACACATCGAACCGGTCACTGAGCTGGAGCAACAGATCGCCGGCATCTGGCGCGAGGTGCTCGGCCTGAGCCAGGTCGGCCTGCGTGATGATTTCTTCGCCCTCGGCGGTCACTCGCTGCTGGCCACGCAAATCATTTCACGCACACGTCAGGCCTGTGACGTGGAGCTGCCGCTGCGCACCTTGTTCGAGCACAGCGAACTGGGCGATTACGCCGAACAGATTCGCCTGATCCAAGTCAGCGGTCGCACCAATCAACAGTTGCCGATTGCAAAAATCGACCGCAGCCAAGCGGTGCCGCTGTCCTATTCGCAGCAGCGCATGTGGTTCCTCTGGCAGATGGAACCGGACAGCCCGGCGTACAACGTCGGCGGTATGGCGCGCTTGCGCGGCGTGCTGCATGTCGAGCATTTCGAGGCCGCGTTGCAGGCGCTGATCCTGCGCCACGAAACCTTGCGCACCACATTCCCAAGTGTCGATGGCGTCGCCCGCCAACAGGTGCATGCCGAGACCGGTGTGCGCATGGGCTGGAAGGATTTTTCCAGCCTGCCGGCGCAGCTGCGCGAGCAACAAGTGCAACAACTGGCTGACGCAGAAGCGCACCAGCCGTTCGATCTGGAAACCGGACCGCTGCTGCGCGCCTGCCTGGTCAAGACCGCCGAGCACGAGCATTACTTCGTTCTGACCCTGCACCACATCGTCACCGAAGGCTGGGCGATGGACATCTTTGCCCGGGAACTCAGTGCGCTGTACGAAGCGTTCGTCGATGAGCGGGAAACACCGCTTGAGCCGCTGCCGGTGCAATACCTCGACTACAGCGTCTGGCAGCGTAACTGGCTGGAGTCCGGCGAGCGCCAGCGCCAGCTCGACTACTGGACCGCGCAACTCGGTCGTGAGCATCCGCTGCTGGAACTGCCCGGCGACCGTCCCCGTCCGCCGGTGCAGAGCCATCAGGGCGAGCTGTTCCGTTTCGACCTAAGCGACGATCTCGCCGCGCGCGTGCGGACGTTCAATGCGCAAAACGGCCTGACCCTGTTCATGACCATGACCGCCGCGCTCGCCACGTTGCTCTACCGCTACAGCGGCCAGACCGACCTGCGCATCGGCGCACCAGTGGCCAACCGCATCCGCCCTGAAAGCGAAGGGCTGATCGGGGCGTTCCTCAACACCCAGGTGCTGCGTTGCCAGCTCGACGGGCAGATGTCGGTCGGCGAATTGTTCGAGCAGGTGCGCCACACCGTGATCGAAGGCCAGTCCCATCAGGATCTGCCGTTCGATCATCTGGTCGAAGCCTTGCAGCCGCCACGCAGCGCGGCTTACAACCCGCTGTTCCAGGTGATGTGCAACGTGCAGCGCTGGGAATTCCAGCAGAGCCGCACGCTCGCTGGTATGACCGTCGAGTACCTGGCCAACGATGCGCGGGCGACCAAGTTCGACCTCAATCTGGAAGTCACCGATCTCGACCATCGCCTCGGCTGCTGCCTGACTTACAGCACCGACCTGTTCGACGAACCGACCATCGAACGCATGGCCAGGCATTGGCGCAACCTGCTTGAAGCGTTGATCGCTGATCCACAGCAGCGCCTCAGCGAACTGCCGTTGCTCGACAACACCGAGCAACAGCAGCTGCTCGACAGCCTCGGTGTCGAGCCGGGCGAGCATCGTCTCGACCAGTGCATCCATCATCTGTTCGCCGAACAGGCACTGGCGCGCCGAGACGCACCGGCGCTGACCTTTGCCGGGCAGACCCTGAGCTATGCCGAACTCGATGCCCGGGCCAATCGTCTGGCCTGGGCGCTGCGTGAGCGCGGCGTCGGCCCGCAAGTGCGGGTCGGTCTGGCGCTGGAGCGTTCGCTGGAACTGGTCATCGGCCTGCTGGCGATTCTCAAGGCTGGCGGCGCCTATGTGCCGCTGGATCCGGAGTACCCGCTCGACCGTCTGTACTACATGATTGAAGACAGCCGAATCGGCCTGCTGCTCAGCGATCGGGCGATGTTCGAAGCCCTCGGTGAGTTGCCGCCAAGCGCGGCGCGCTGGTGTCTGGAAGATGACAGCGCGGCATTGGCCGACTACCCGGCCAGCGAGCTGCCGTTTATCAGCCTGCCGCAACATCAGGCCTACTTGATTTACACCTCGGGCTCGACCGGCAAACCGAAAGGCGTGGTGGTCTCCCACGGCGAAATTGCCATGCACTGTCAGGCCGTGATCGAACGTTTCGGCATGCGCCCGGACGACTGTGAACTGCATTTCTATTCGATCAACTTCGACGCCGCCACCGAGCGTTTGTTGGTGCCGCTGCTCAGCGGTGCGCAGGTGGTGCTGCGGGCGCAAGGCCAATGGGACGCGGAAGAAATCTGCGGCTTGATTCGTGCGCATCGGATCAACGTCCTCGGCTTTACGCCAAGCTACGGCAGCCAGTTGGCGCAGTTCCTTGCCACGCAGAATGAAGCCCTCCCGGTGCGGATGATCATCACCGGCGGCGAAGCACTGACCGGCGAGCATCTACAGCGCATCCGCGCGGCGTTCCAGCCGGCGCAGTTCTTCAACGCCTACGGCCCGACCGAAACCGTGGTCATGCCGCTGGCCAGTCTGGCGCCGCAGGTGCTGGAAGAGGGCGCCGGCAGTGTGCCGATCGGCAGCGTGATCGGTGCTCGGGTCGCGTACATTCTTGATGCCGATCTGGCCTTGGTGCCGCAAGGCGCGACCGGTGAATTGTTTGTCGGCGGCGCCGGTCTGGCTCAGGCCTATCACGACCGCCCGGGCATCAGCGCCGAGCGTTTTGTCGCGGACCCGTTTGCCGCTGACGGCGGGCGCATGTATCGCACCGGCGACCTGGTGCGCCAGCGTGCCGATGGTTTGGTCGAGTATCTGGGGCGGATCGACCATCAAGTGAAAATCCGCGGTTTCCGCATCGAACTGGGCGAGATCGAAACGCGCCTGCTCGATCACCCTTCGATCCGCGAAGCAGTGGTGCTGGCGCTGGATGCGCCGAGTGGCAAGCAGTTGGTGGGTTACCTCGTTACGGAGGTCGCCGACCAGAGCGAAGCGCAACAGGCTGAACTGCGCGAAGCGCTCAAGTCGCACCTCAAGGCGCAACTGCCGGACTACATGGTGCCGACCCACCTGATGCTGCTGGCAAGCATGCCACTGACCGCCAACGGCAAACTCGACCGTCGCGCCTTGCCGGCGCCGGATCCGCAGCTCAATCGTCAGGACTATGTCGCGCCAAGCAATGAGCTGGAGCAGACCCTGGCGCAGATCTGGTGCGATGTGCTCAACGTCAGGCAGGTCGGCCTCAACGACAACTTCTTCGAACTCGGCGGCGACTCGATTCTGTCGATTCAAGTGGTCAGCCGCGCGCGTCAGCAGGGCATTCATTTCAGTCCGCGCGACCTGTTCCAGCATCAGACCGTGCAGACGCTCGCCGCCGTTGCCAGTCGCACCCAGCAAGTGACAGCCGAGCAAGGCCTGGTGGTCGGCGAGTCGCGTCTGACGCCGATTCAGCACTGGTTCTTTGATACGGACATTCCCCAGCGCCAGCACTGGAATCAGGCGCTGTTGCTGGAACCGACTGCGCGCCTCGAGCCGCAACGATTGCAGCAAGCTTTGCTGGCCGTGATCGAGCAGCACGATGCGCTGCGTCTGCGTTTCACTGAAACCGATGATGCATGGCAAGCGACGCATCAAGCGCTGACGAATGAGGATGTGCTCTGGCAAGTCAGCGTCGATTCGCTGGATCGGTGCGAATCTCTGTTCGCCGACGCGCAACGCAGTCTGCATTTGCACAACGGCCCATTACTGCGCGCAGTGCTGGTCGATGTTGCGGGTGGTCAGCAGCGCCTGTTCATCGCCATCCACCACTTGGTGGTCGACGGCGTTTCCTGGCGCGTTTTGCTGGATGATCTGCAAACCGCCTATCGCCAGCTCGACGCTGCGCAGCCGCTGAAACTGCCGGCGAAAACCAGCGCCTTCAAGGACTGGGCCGCGCGTTTGCAGGCTTACGCCGGCAGCGAATCGCTGCGTGAGGAATTGAGCTGGTGGCAGGCGCAACTGGCCGGGCCGAGCGCTGATCTGCCTTGCGAAAACCCGCAGGGCGGCAGGCAGAATCGCCATGCGCAAACCGTCAGCGTGCGCCTCGACGCCGAGCGCACCCGACAGTTGTTGCAACAGGCGCCGAGCGCTTACCGCACCCAGGTCAACGACCTGCTGCTGACCGCGCTGGCCCGTGTGCTGTGCCGCTGGAGCGGTCAGCCTTCTGCTCTGATTCAACTGGAAGGCCACGGTCGCGAAACCCTGTTCGACGAGATCGACCTGACCCGCACGGTCGGCTGGTTCACCAGCGCTTACCCGCTGCGCCTGACCCCGCATGATGTCGAAGAAGCCGCCGGGCAGGGCGCTTCGATCAAAGCGATCAAAGAGCAATTGCGCGCCGTGCCGCACAAAGGTCTCGGTTATGGCGTGCTGCGTTATCTCGCCGATGACGGCTGCCGCCATAGCATGGCCGCGCTGCCGCAGGCGCCGGTCACCTTCAATTACCTCGGCCAGTTCGACCAGAGCTTCGGCAGCGATGCGCTGTTCCGTCCGCTGGATGAGGCGGTCGGTGCCGCCCACGATCCGCAGGCGCCGTTGCCCACCGAGCTGAGTGTCGACAGTCAGGTTTACGGTGGTGAGCTGCTGCTGCGCTGGACTTTCAGTGCCGAGCGTTACGAGGCGCAAACCATTAACGATCTGGCCGCCGCTTACCTCGGCGAGTTGCAAAGCCTGATCGCCCATTGTCTGCAAGACGAAGCCGGCGGCCTGACGCCGTCGGACTTCCCGCTGGCCAGACTGACTCAGGCGCAACTCGATGCGCTGCCGGTGCCGGCCGCGCATATCGAAGATGTCTACCCGCTGACGCCGATGCAGGAAGGCATGTTGCTGCACACCTTGCTCGAGCCGGGCACCGGTCTGTACTACATGCAGGATCGTTATCGCATCAACAGCGAACTCGACCCCGAGCGTTTCGCCCAGGCCTGGCAAGCGGTGGTCGCCCGTCATGAAGCTTTGCGCGCTTCGTTCTGCTGGAACGTTGGCGAAGACATGCTGCAAGTGATTCATACGCCGGGACGTACGCCGATCGAGTATCTGGACTGGAGCGCCGTTGCCGAAAACGAGCAGGAACCACAGCTGCAAGAGCTGCTGAAAATCGAGCGCGAGGCCGGTTTTGATCTGCTCAATCAGGCGCCATTCCACCTGCGCCTGATCAAGGTCGGCGCGGCGCGCTACTGGTTCATGATGAGCAACCACCACATCCTCATCGACGCCTGGTGCCGTTCGCTGCTGATGAACGATTTCTTCGAGATCTATACCGCCCTCGGTGAAGGTCGCGAAGCGCAGTTGAGCGTGCCGCCGCGCTATCGCGATTACATCGGCTGGCTGCAACGTCAGAGCCTGGCCGAGGCGCGGCAGTGGTGGCGGCAGAATCTGCAAGGCTTCGAGCGCACCACGCCGATCCCGAGCGACCGGCCGTTCCTGCGCGAACACGCCGGCGAAAGTGGCGGCATGATCGTTGGTGATCGTTACACCCGCCTCAATGTTGAGGACGGTGCACGGCTGCGGGAACTGGCGCAGGCCCATCAACTGACCGTCAATACTTTCGCCCAAGCGGCGTGGGCGCTGGTTCTGCGGCGCCTGAGCGGCGATCGCGACGTGCTCTTCGGCGTCACCGTGGCCGGGCGCCCGGTGGACATGCCGGAGATGCAGCGCACTGTTGGTCTGTTCATCAACAGCATTGCCCTGAGGGTTAAGATGCCCGAGGACGGTCAGCGCAGCAGCGTGCGTCAGTGGCTGAGCGCATTGCTCGACAGCAACATGCAACTGCGCGAGTACGAATACCTGCCGCTGGTGAACATCCAGGAACAGAGCGAATTGCCCAAAGGCCAGCCGCTGTTCGACAGCCTCTTCGTCTTCGAAAACGCTCCGGTGGAAGTCTCGGTGCTCGACCGTGCGCAGAGTTTGAATGCGACCTCGGATTCCGGCCGCACCCACACCAACTTCCCGTTGACGGCGGTGTGTTACCCGGGTGATGACCTTGGCTTGCACCTGTCCTATGACCAGCGTTACTTCGACGAATCGACGGTCGAGCGCATGCTCGCTGAGTTCAAGCGCCTGCTGCTGGCGCTGGTCGACGGCTTCCATGGCGACATGGCCGATTTGCCGCTGCTGGGCGACGAAGAACGCGACTTCCTGTTGCACGGTTGCAACCAGAGCGGCCATGACTATCCGCTGGAGCAAAGCTACGTGGCGTTGTTCGAAGCGCAGGTCGCGGCGCATCCGCAGCGCATTGCCGCCAGTTGCCTCGATCAGCAATTGAGCTATGCCGAACTGAATCAAAACGCCAACCGCCTCGGCCATGCTCTGGTCGCTGCCGGTGTGCGCATGGATCAACCGGTGGCGCTGCTGGCCGAGCGTAATCTCGACCTGCTCGGCATGATCATCGGCAGCTTAAAGGCCGGCGCTGGTTATCTGCCGCTGGATCCGGGCCTTCCGAGCCAGCGCCTGAGCCGCATCATCGAGCTCAGCCGCACGCCGTTGCTGGTGTGCAGCGCAGCCTGCCGCGAACAGGCGCAAACCCTGCTCGAGGAATTTGGCTGTTCGAATCGTCCGCGCTTGTTGGTGTGGGAAGAGGTCCAGGCGTCGGCCGCAGCGACGCACAATCCTGGCATCCACAGTGGCCCGGACAATCTCGCCTATGTGATCTACACCTCGGGTTCGACCGGGCTGCCTAAAGGCGTGATGGTCGAGCAGCGCGGCATGCTCAACAACCAGTTGAGCAAACGTCCTTACCTCGACTTGAGCGAGGCCGATGTGATCGGGCAGACCGCCTCGCAAAGCTTCGACATTTCCGTCTGGCAGTTCCTTGCCGCGCCGTTGTTCGGCGCGCGGGTCGACATCGTACCGAATGCGATTGCCCACGATCCGCAAGGTCTGCTGGCGCATGTACAGGCGCAGGGCATCACCGTGCTGGAAAGTGTGCCGTCGCTGATTCAGGGCATGCTCGCCGCTGATCACATGAGCCTCGACGGCTTGCGCTGGATGTTGCCGACCGGTGAAGCGATGCCGCCGGAACTGGCCCATCAATGGCTGCTGCGTTACCCGGACATTGGTCTGGTCAATGCTTACGGCCCGGCGGAATGCTCGGATGACGTGGCGTTCTTCCGCGTCGACATGGCGTCGACGCGCGGCAGCTATTTGCCGATCGGCACGCCGACCGACAATAACTCGCTGTACCTGGTCGATGGCGCGCTGGATCTGGTGCCGCTCGGCGCGGTGGGCGAATTATGCGTGGCTGGTACCGGCGTCGGGCGCGGCTATGTCAGCGATCCGCTGCGCACCGCGCCGGTGTTTGTGCCGAACCCGTTCGGCGCGCCGGGCGAGCGTCTGTATCGCACCGGTGATCTGGCGCGGCGCCGCACCGATGGCGTGCTGGAATACGTCGGCCGCGTCGATCATCAAGTGAAGATTCGCGGTTACCGTATCGAGCTCGGTGAAATCGAAGCGCGCCTGCACGAACAACCGGAAGTGCGCGACGCTGCGGTGGGTGTGCAGGAAGGCGTCAACGGCAAGCATTTGGTGGGCTATCTGGTCGCGGCCGATGCAGCGCTCAATCCGGGCGAACGTTTGGAACTGATCAAGCAGCGCCTGCGCGCAGAACTGCCGGAATACATGGTCCCGCTGCACTGGCTATGGCTGGAGCAAATGCCCCTGAATGCCAACGGCAAACTCGACCGCAAAGCCTTGCCGGCACTGGAAATCGGTCAGTTGCAAAGTGCGGATTATCTGGCGCCGCGCAATCCACTGGAGCAGACCCTGGCTGATATCTGGGCCGAGGTGCTGAAAGTGGAAAAGGTCGGCGTGCGCGACAACTTCTTCGAACTGGGCGGGCATTCGCTGCTGGCTACGCAAATTGCATCGCGGGTACAAAAAGCCCTGCAACGCAACGTGCCGCTGCGCGCGATGTTCGAATGCAGCACGGTGGAGGAACTGGCCGAATACATCGATGGACTGGCGGCCAGTGACATTACAGAGGAGAAGGTTGATCGGTTGAATGATCTGATGGCGGAGCTGGAGGGGTTGTAGTTCTTCAGCGCCTGGGCCGGCCTCTTCGCGAGCAGGCTCGCTCCCACACAGGATCTGTGGTGTTTACAAAACCTCTGTGGGAGCGAGCCTGCTCGCGAATGGCGTCTGTACATTGCCGTACATTTCCATCCTTGACGATCAACAACCGGCAGCTCAGTCTGCCGGTTCTGTTTTTTCTCGCGGAGGTGGTCGATGCCCTTTTTCACGGTTGACGGACAAGCACTGCACTACATTGATCAAGGCACCGGCCCGGCCGTGTTGCTGGCTGGCAGTTATCTCTGGGATCAAGCGATGTGGGCGCCGCAGATCGCCGCGCTGACCCCGCACTATCGCGTCATTGCCCTGGATCTGTGGGGGCATGGCGAGTCCGGCAAGTTACCCGAAGGCACCACATCGCTGGATGACATTGCCCGACAGGCGCAGGCCTTGCTCGATCACCTGGACATTGATCGCGTCACCCTCGTCGGGCTTTCGGTCGGCGGCATGTGGGGCGCGCGTTTGGCATTGTCCGCACCGCAACGTCTCAACGGTCTGGTGCTGATGGACACCTACGTCGGCGTCGAGCCGGAACCGACCCGGCAGTATTACTTCTCGCTGTTCAAGCAGATCGAAGACAGCGGGACCATCTCCGAACAACTGCTCGACATCGTCGTGCCGATCTTCTTCCGCCCGGGCATCGACCCGCAGTCGGCGCTGTATCAGGACTTCCGCGCAAAACTGCAGGGCTACTCGCCCGAGCGTCTGCGCGACAGCATTGTACCGATGGGACGCATCACGTTTGGCCGCGACGATCTGTTGCCACGCCTGGGCGAGCTGAACCCGGCGTCGACACTGGTGCTGTGCGGCGATCAGGACAAACCGCGACCACCGTCGGAAGCCCGGGAAATGGCTGAATTGATTGGCTGCCCGTGTGTGCTGGTACCGGAGGCGGGGCATATCTCCAATCTGGAGAATCACGAGTTTGTCACTGAGGCACTGCTGGCGTTTCTGGCCGAGCGCAACCGCAAGACCGAGTGAGCTTCATTCGTGAGCAGGCTCGCTCCCACAGTTAATCGCATTCTTGCTGAGGGAATGCAGTCAACCGTGGGAGCGAGCCTGCTCGCGAAAGGGCCTCTCAGGGCACAATACAATCGCGAGTGTGAAACTCATCTGTAAAAGCATTTGATAAGGGAACGACGTGCAACAGTTCTGGTGGCGTGACCTCAAGGATCTCGAGGACAAGTGGGTTGGATTGAGTATTGAGGTCAACCGATCGAAATCAAGCAAACCGCCGCTTCATCTGCAAAGTGGCAACAACGGGCGGATGAAGTTGATGCTCAATGAAAGCCCACTCTTCTGGGCGACCATTGCCATCTCATATTACGGTGCTTGGCTGGTTCGCAATCCGCGGCCCGTTCAACTCGAATCGCCATCCGTGCCACCCATCGGTTCGGCTGACGTTCAGGAGCACTTTGAATTACCCGTCCAAGAGCGCTTCCCGCGCTGGTGTCGCTATTTCATCAACCAGTTGATGAACAATCAGGCGGACTTTCTCTATCCCGGCCACTGGGTGGCGCGCCCTTTATTGCCAGCAGTTAGCCGATACAAACCCGTCGCAGGTCGGGATGGCTGGTATTTTTCCACCCCGGCCGATGCGTCCAGTCATTTGCCCAACTGGTACGCGCGCGGCGAGGGCATTCTCGACAATGTGCAACCGCACACCGTGCATTGGCTTGATTGGGATTTGGGGCACTTGATCGGTCTGCACACGGTGGACCCTTTGGCAGGTCGCCTCAAATGGTGGCGCAAAAAAGCCAGGGAGGGCAGCTTGCCGCCGGTCCTGCTCTGGTATGTGGGTGGGCTGTGTTCTTACGTGATCATCGATGGACATTACAGATTGCAGGCCGCGCTCGATGAAGGTCTCAAACCTGATTTCATTGTCCTGAGCTCGACCAAAGCCCAGCAAATCAAACCATGCGAAGCAACGCAACAGCGCGTGTCCGGTTCGTTGGTATTGCAGAATGCGAGAAATCCCAAGTTCAACGTTCACACATTCAATCAGGCGCTGATCAATACGTTTGACGACCGTCCCTGGCATTGGGCGGGGACGCACGCTTGGGCCGGTATTCCCTCAGACCAAGCGTGGTGCGCTGAGGTGACAACCTTTCTCACGGAACAGGGAAAGACTGAGCACTTGCAGGACATTATCGAACGGTGTGAGTACTGATCAACCCGCACCGGTCAGTGCTTGTGAAGGCTATTTCGGCCCGAGAATCTTCACCAACTTGTCCGGCGAAGGCGCGCCTTGCTGTTGTTGCAGTTCGCCTTTGTCATCCAGATAGAAAATCGCCGGGGTGGCCTGCAGTTCGAGGTCTTCCATCAACTGCATGTTGGTCGCGAGTTTGGTTTGCACGGCGACCGGGATGTCTTTCAAGGCCTTCAGCGCGCTGCCCTTGCCGGCTTTTTCGTGATCTTCCAGGGCTTTGGCCGGGTCTTTCGCTGCCAGCAGCGCGGCTGACTTGCCAGGGCTGTCTTCGCGGATGATGCCGACCATGATGTGGCGCAACTGCACCTTGCCCGCCTTGACCCATGGCCGTGCCTGTTCCCAGAACATGTTGCAGTATGGGCAGTTCGGGTCGCTGAACAGGTACACCGTGCGCGGCGCGTCCTTGTTGCCGTCCTGAATCCAGTTGCTAGCCTCGAACTTGGCCCAGACTTCCTTGGACATCGGCGCGTAGACGAGTTTTTGCAAAGGTTCGCTGCTCAGGTCCTTGCCGTCGGCATCGTACAGATTGCCCACCACGACGTGTTTGCCGTCCGGGGTCAGGTACAGCGCCATGCCGCGATTCTGGTATTGCGCGGCGTACCCGCGCAGGCCATCGGGGGCGTCGAACTGGCCGACGATTTTCGCGCCCTTGGCTTCGATCTTTTTGATCGCCGCGGGCAGTTCTTCAGCAGCCTGCACCGACGGCAAGTGCAGCAGGGCAGTGCCCAGGGTCAGCGTCAGCAGGTGGCGGAGGCGGGGCATGGCAGTTTCCTTGCAGAGTTGGCCGGGGCAACGGCCTGATTCGGGCTTGAAGGTGAAGTGTCGAAGGTTTCCAGGGCGCGGGCGAGGCTGGCGTTCGACAGTTCACCGAGATGACTGGTCAGCAAGCGACCGTCCGGGCTATAGAACAGCGTAGTCGGTAACGCCATGGAACCCACGGCCTGACCGAGACGGCCATTGCGGTCGAACAGCACGTTGTTCAGGCTCAGGCCCTGGGTTTCCAGAAATGTCGCCACGCTTTGCATGCTTTCGGCCTGATTGACGAACAGGAAGGTCAGGTCCGGTCGCTGCTGTTGGGCGTTTTCCAGCACCGGCATTTCTCGCCGGCACGGCGGGCACCAGGTCGCCCACAGGTTGATCACCAGCGGGCCGCCCTGATAGTCACTGAGCTTGATCTTTTCCCCGGCGGCGTTGCGCAGGGAAATATCCGGCAGCCGCGTACCCTGTTCATAGATGTTCAGCGACAGGGTGGCAAGCAGCCAGAACGCTACGCCACTGACCACGCCGAAGCCCAGCGGGCGTCGCAGTCCGGGGCGCCGCCAGCCGCGATACAACGCCGCCAACAACAGAACGATCACCCCGGGCCAGGCGAGGAAACCACCGTCGCGCAGATCGATGATCTGCCACGGGTCATTGCGATAGTGCGACCAGTACAGAGCGACAAACGCAATGCGCGCCGCAAGCATGCCCAGCAAGAACAGGCTGAACAGCGCCGACTCGGGGTTATCGCCGCCGCGCTTGGCCACCCGCCAGCCGACAAACGTCGCCAGCGCCAAAGCACTGATCAGCAGCAGGTGGTTGAGCGCGATGGCGAAAGTGCCGAGGGTGAACGTCAGCATCAGTTGGCGTCTCGGGTAGTGGACCAGCGTTGCAGGAAGGTGTCGGCATCGACCTCGCCAGTGATGCGCTGGCTGCGGCGTTCTTCGCCGTCAGCGCCGATCCAGATGAACGTCGGCGGCCCCGGCACTTTGTAGCGACTGAGCAGGTCGCGGCTGGCGGCGTTGTCGGCGGTCACATCCAGGCGCAGCAGGCGCACATCACTCAATGCCTGCATGACTTTGGCCTCGCCGAATACCTTCTTCTCCATGACCTTGCACGACACACACCAATCGGCGTAGTAATCGAGCAGTACCCACTGGCCCTGAGCCTTGGCCGCGTCGAGTTCACGTTGTAGAACGGCCGGCTCCTTGATCGTCGTGAAGGCATCGTGACCTGTCGGCGCTGCGCTGGCGACACGGCCGGCGCTGTAGACCTGCAACGGCTGATACGGATCATCGCTGCCGCCCGCCGCACCGATCACCAACACGCTGCCCCACAAACCGAGCAAAAGGGACAGGGCGCCAAACATCTGCGCGACGCGGCCAAACCCTGCGGATTGTTTCCAGGCGCTGTAAGCCGCAATCACCAGCAGCGCGCCACACAGACCCAGCCACAACGACGAATCCAGCACCGGACGCAGCATCAGCAATGCGGTTGCGAGAAAGAGGAAGCCGAATATGCCCTTGAGCAGATTCATCCATGCGCCGGGTTTCGGCAGGAAGCGGTTGCCGACGGTGACCAGCAGCAACAGCGGCACACCGATGCCGATGCCCAGCGCAAACAGGATCAGACCACCGTGCAAGGCGTTACCGCTTTGCGCGATGTACAGCAGCGCACCGGCCAGTGGCGCGGTCATGCACGGCCCGACCAACAGACCGGACAATGCGCCCAGCACACCGGCGCCGATCAGGCTGCCGCCGCTGCGGCTGCGCGACGCATGTTCAAGTCGATCACGCAGTGCCACCGGCAGTTGCAGCTCGAAGAAGCCGAACATCGGCAATGCCAGCACCACGAAAATCGTTGCAAACGCACCGAGCAGCCAAGGGTTCTGCAACCACGCCTGCAGGTTTGCACCGAGCAGCGCTGCAATCACACCCATCGCCGCATAGACCAGCGCCATGCAGATCACGTAGCTGCTTGCCAAGGCAAACCCGCGCCGAGGCGTGGCACCACTGCCGACAATCATGCCGGCCAGAATCGGCAGCATCGGCAGCGAACACGGCGTGAACGCCAACAGCAGACCAAGACCGAAGAACACCAACAGGCTCCAGCCCAGCGCCCGTTGTTGCAGGCTGCTGGCCAAGACCTGATCCGGCGCTTCAGCGCCCGTTGTTGCTGCGGCTTTGCCGCCCAGATCGATCACCCGGGTTTGCGGTGGGTAGCACAGACCGGCATCGGCGCAGCCCTGATAACTGACCTTGATCTGACCACTGGCCGCCGCCGGGATCTTCACTTCCAGCCCTTGCCGATAGACCGGCTGCTCGCCGAAGAACTCATCGCTGTGGGATTCGCCTTCAGGCAGCACCGGCTGCTGATCGGCGGCCAGTCCGTCGAATTTCAAACGTTTTTGATAGAGGTAGTAGCCGTCGGTGATCTGCCAGAACAGCTGGGTTTCGCCTGAATCCAGACGCTCGGAAGTCAGTACGAATGCCTTGTCGACGGGTAAAAAGTCCGGCTTGGACTCGAACGGATTGTTTCCGGCCTGAGCCAGACCGGAAATCAGCAGAGCAAACAGAAGAAAAAAATGACGCATGGAGGAGCCTTGTCCCTGTGCAAGTGGGGTGCAGGATGGGCGGCGGCGATTAACCGATAATTAACCCTATCCTACTAGCCTCGCCGGGATTGACCAATCAGCCACGCAGCAGGCCGGGCCAATTGTCGTCATTGATTGTTGTGGGGCCGGAAACCAGTCGGTCGGATTGAATGTTGTAGGTCAAATACTGATTATTGGTGAGGAAGATGTACCAGTAGCTGTCCGCGAATGTCCGGTCATTCTGTGCCGCAGTGATAATTCGGTCTTTATAGGGTTTCAGCGCGCCTAGTTGATATTCGCCGAAGCGGTTGCGCGTAAGGGTCTTGGCCTTGTAGTTGAAAGAGAGATAGTGTCCATCATCAAGGATAAATCGGAACAGGAAGGGGTGGCCGGTAAGTTGAAACCAGGTGCCGGCGATAATCTTGTCGAAATAAGGAAGGATCGGCTTCCAGATAGAGTCAGCGACCTTGTAGAAAGCAGCCACCTTATCGTTGTCCTGGTCATATTTGCAGACCATCGGGGTTGTTCCCTGATAAAAGAACAACCAGGCAATATCCTCGTCACTGCCGGCATTCCAGCCAAACGAAGTGGTGGTCAAGCCGAAGCGCAGGTCCTTTGTATAAGGGTCGAAAGTATCCCAGCTGCCAGAAGTGGAGGCTGGATAATTTTTCGATACGCTATTGTCGCCAATATCAAAGCGCGAATAAGTGTCGGTGTCCTTGAAAAAGAAATAAATTCGATCGGGGCCGGAGCGCCAGTCTATGGCGACGAAGTTATTCAAGTTGCTCATGTTTTAAATTCCGTTTAAAAGTGGATTCGAAGCGGCAGGCAGAAACTAAATGAAGTCATGTTTTCGATACAGTCCGGAATTGTTTCTGGATGGGTAAACAGCAAAAAAAGAGTTGTGACGCTGGGCCTCGCATTCGCCGCTGATACGCGATAACCCACTTTGTTTTCGTGCAGCTTCCCGAACCCGACATGTAGCGCCATAATTGCGCCTTAATCTTCGCCTGTTTCACTCGCGTTTTTATCCACGGAGCCCCCATGCACGTACTGGTTTGCGAAGACGACGAACTGATCGCCAGCGGTATCGTTGCCGGGCTCACGGCACAGGGCCTGACCGTCGAGCACGTCAACACCGCGTCGAAGGCGCGGGCGATGCTCAAGGTCGCGGAATTCGACGTGATGGTGCTCGACCTCGGCCTGCCCGACGAAGACGGCCTCAAGTTGCTGCAGCAATTGCGCCAGAGCGGCCTGGAAATCCCCGTGTTGATTCTCACCGCTCGCGATTCAGTAACTGATCGTGTCGACGGCTTGCAGGCCGGCGCTGACGACTACCTGCTCAAGCCTTTCGACCTGCGCGAACTGTTCGCTCGGCTGCAAACCTTGTTGCGCCGAGTGGCCGGGCGCAGCGTCAATCTGATCGAGCACGGCGCGCTCACCTACGACCCGAGCAGCCGGGAAACCCGTCTGGCCGGGCAACCGGTGGATTTGTCGCGCCGCGAGCAGTCACTGTTGCAGGCACTGCTGCACAATCGCGGACGGGTGCTGTCCACCGAGCAACTGAAGGACAGCGTATACGGTTTCAACGACGAACTGGAAAGCAACGCACTGAACGTGCATATCCATCATCTGCGCAGCAAGCTTGGTAAAGGCATCGTCGAAACCGTGCGCGGTCTGGGCTATCGCCTCGGGCCTGCCGATGGCGCAGAGCAAGGCAAGTGATGAGTCTGCGCCTGCGCCTGAGCCTGACGCTCGGCGCCGCCTTCGCGCTGATCTGGGCACTGGCGGCGGCGTGGATGCTCAGCGATTTGCGCAATCAGATGATGTTTTCTCTCGACCAGCGTCTGGTTGCCTCGGCGCGCATGGTCGCCGGTCTGCTCGAGCAATTGCCGACGCTGCCGAGCAAGGGCGAGGGTACCCACTTCAGCGCCGAACAGTTGAATATTCCTGGCGGCATGGCCTGTCAGGTCAGCTCATTGCGCGGTGAAATCCTTGCCCGTAGCCACAACAACCCCGAGCAAGCGCTGGAAGCGGAAAAGATGGGCTTCCACGATCAGATGATCGACGGCGCGCCGTGGCGCAGCTTTACCCTGGCCCGCGGCGATGTGCGCATCACGACGGCAGACCGGCAGATCGAGCGCGAAGCCTTGAACATGTCGATTCTGCTCGCCGCTTCGGTACCGGTTGGCGTCGCCTTGCTGGGTTGTCTGTGCCTGTTGTGGCTAGGCATCGGTCAGGGCCTGGCGCCACTGAATCGCCTGCGCGAAGCGCTGATGCGGCGCAATGCCGATTCCCTTGAGCCATTGCAGCTGCAAGCGTTTCCCAGCGAATTGAAGCCGTTGCTGGAAACCCAGAACCAATTGTTCCAGCGCATTGGCAAGACCATCGAGCGTGAACGCCGCCTGACCGGTGACGCCGCACATGAATTGCGCAGCCCGCTGACGGCCATCAAGACCCACCTGCAAGTGGCGCGCATGACCGATGGCAGCGCCCGTGATCAGTCGTTGGCTCGCGCCGAGGAGGGCGCCGATCGCCTGCACCGCACCCTTGAACAGTTGCTGTTGCTGGCGCGGGTCGAGGGCAGTCTGTCGTTCGATGACGGTTCGCAATGCAGTGCCGAGCAAGTGGCCCGACTGGCGATCCAGGACGCCACCGGCGGTGAGCGACTGCGGATCAAACTGCATGTGCCGGATGACCTGTCCGCCGCGCCGCTGCAAATGCCTGCGGTACTGGCGATTGCTGCCCTGCGCAACCTGCTCGACAACGCTCTGCGCCATACGCCTGAAGAGTGTGCGGTCGAGGTCAAGCTGGAAAACATCGGCAAGCGCGTGCGGTTTGTGGTGCGCGACCATGGCCCGGGCATCGCGCCTGACGACATACAACATCTGACTCAGCGCTTCTGGCGCAACGGGCAAAGCACCGGCTGCGGGCTGGGTCTGGCGATTGTCCAGGCGATTGTGCAGCGCTGTGATTGCGCCCTGCATTTCGACAGCCGCGCGGATGGCTTGCGGGTCGAACTGACCATGCCGTTGCAAGCCCTCTGATCTCACCTCAGATACCCTGTGGGAGCGAGCCTGCTCGCGAATGCGGTAAGTCATTCAACATCGACGTTGAATGGCCTGATGCTTTCGCGAGCAGGCTCGCTCCCACAAAAAACATGTTCTGGCACATCAAATGTAACTTCTCGGCGTTCGCTATCCGCCAGGGTTGGGGCTAAGGTCAACCCAGCTTTGACTCAATGGATTGAGGGAACTGCGCCATGGAAGCACCCGTCTGCGTACGTTCGGCCACCCTGGCCGACACCGGCATCATCAACCGTATTGTCGAGCGTTCGATCCGCATCGGATGTGCACTCGATCACCGCAACCATCCACTTCTCGTCAGCGACTGGCTCAACCGTTCTCCCGCCGATTTCATCAGTAGCCGGCTCGCCGACCCACATTTCTATCTCTGCGTCGCTTTGCTTGATGACAAACCGGTTGGTGTCGGCATGGTCCGGGTCAGTGGCGAAATCCTGCTGTGTTACGTCCAGCCTGAATCCTTCCGCCGCGGTGTCGGCCGGGCGCTGATGCAGACTCTCGAGGGCTGGTTGCGCATTCGTGGTGTGCAGCATGTGCACCTCAACAGCACCCGCACCGCCGAGGCGTTCTATCGGCACCTGGGTTACCAACAGGCAGCGCTACCCGGTCTCTGCAACGGCCTGCAATCCGTGCCGCTGCGCAAACCTTTGTCCTCACCGGCCGGACAACTCGATCAAGGGTGTAAATCCGCACCGCGCTGAAGCGTTTCCAGAACAGGAAACCTGCAAGTGCGCCCCGACCGGAACGCGCACCTGTCGGTGTGCTGTTCTGGTCACTATCCATAGCGAATTGAGGGGTCGAGAGATGTCAGTCGCCACCAGTCTTATCGAAGAGCCGTCGGCCCGGGTCGCCTCGGCGCCAGCGGAGACGTTGTATGAATTCCACGAATCACCGTTACTGGCGCGCCAGAGTCGGCAGGAGTCCAATGCGCGCAGCTATCCGCGGCGCATTCCGCTGGCGCTCAAGCGTGCCAGGGGCTTGTATGTCGAGGATGTTGAAGGGCGTACATTCATTGACTGCCTCGCCGGGGCCGGCACGCTGGCGCTGGGGCATAACCACCCGGTGGTAATCGAGGCGATCCAGCAAGTGCTGGCCGATGAGTTGCCGCTGCACACCCTTGACCTGACCACGCCGGTCAAGGATCAATTCGTCCAGGACCTGTTCGGACTGCTGCCGAAGGAACTGGCGGCGCAGGCAAAAATCCAGTTCTGCGGCCCGACCGGCACCGACGCCGTGGAAGCAGCGCTGAAACTGGTGCGCACGGCTACCGGCCGCAGCACGGTGCTGTCGTTTTCCGGCGGTTATCACGGCATGAGTCAGGGGGCGTTGAGCCTGATGGGCAGCCTCGGGCCGAAAAAACCAATGGGTGCCTTGCTCAGCAACGGCGTGCAGTTCATGCCGTTTCCCTACGATTACCGTTGCCCGTTTGGCCTAGGTGGCGCGGCCGGAATCAAAGCCAATCTGAGCTATCTGGAAAATCTGCTCAACGATCCCGAGGCCGGGGTGCAATTGCCGGCGGCGGTGATCGTCGAGGCGGTGCAGGGCGAGGGCGGAGTGATTCCAGCTGATATCGAATGGTTGCGCGGTTTGCGCCGGATCACCGAGAAGGCCGGCGTGGCGCTGATTGTCGATGAGATCCAGAGCGGTTTCGCTCGTACCGGCAAGATGTTCGCCTTTGAACACGCGGGCATTGTTCCGGATGTGGTTGTACTGTCCAAGGCCATCGGTGGCAGCCTGCCATTGGCGGTAGTGGTTTACCGCGACTGGCTCGACACCTGGCAACCGGGCGCCCATGCAGGCACGTTCCGCGGCAATCAGATGGCCATGGCCGCCGGTTCAGCGGTGATGCGCTATCTGGTCGAGCACAAGGTTTGCGAGCACGCCGCCGCCATGGGTGATCGACTCAGGGAGCATCTGCACATCCTGCAACGCGACTTCCCGCAGTTGGGCGATATTCGTGGTCGCGGCCTGATGCTCGGCGTTGAACTGGTGGACCCGAACGGCGCACCCGACGCGCTCGGTCATCCGCCTGCGTTTGCGTGTCTGGCGCCGCTGGTGCAGCGTGAATGCCTCAAGCGTGGCCTGATTCTGGAGCTGGGCGGTCGGCATGGTGCGGTGGTGCGCTTCCTGCCGCCGCTGGTGATCACTGCCGCGGAAATCGATCGAGTGGCCGAGATCTTCGGTCGTGCATTGGCCGCTGCCACCGCCGCGTTGTAAATTTTTTCGCGCGGCGAACGTTCTTTCTACATACCCCGGCTGCATCCGTTGTGCAGCCAACCTTACATCGATGGAGAACCAGCATGACGTCAGTATTCGACCGCGAGGACATCCTCTTTCAGGTCGTGGTCAACCACGAAGAGCAGTACTCGATCTGGCCCGATTACAAAGCTGTGCCGCAAGGCTGGCGTACCGTTGGCAAGAGCGGCCTGAAAAAGGAATGCCTGGCCTACATCGAAGAAGTCTGGACCGACATGCGCCCGTTGAGCCTGCGACAGAAGATGGATGCACAAGTCGCGGCGCAATAAGCGATCGGGCAAAAGAAACCCGCTGGACCAGTGATGGTCAGCGGGTTTTTTCATGCCTTGAATTTGTATTGTTTGCACAGTCTCATCGCTGGCAAGCCAGCTCCCACAGGTATTGTGGTTGATCACAAATGTGTGTTCGCCAAAAAAACTTTGTGGGAGCTGGCTTGCCAGCGATGAACGATAACGCGATCTTGCCTGAAATTACGCTCCGCTCAACCCCTTGAGCAACACATCCACATTCCCCTCCAGCTCCGCCAGCGGATCCGCCGCATCGGTACTCAACACCACCAGGCGGCTGCAGGATTCGGCAATCGCCGCTTTCACCGGCTCCGCTGGCTGGCGATGGTGCAGGACCACCGCCACGTCGTTGTCCTTGAGCGTCGCCGTCAGCTTCTTCAACTCATCTGGCGTCCACTCGGCATCAGGACGCGCGTCCTGTCCGGCCAGTTCGAGATTGAGGCTGCCAATCAGATAGCCGAAGTGATCGCTCAGGCTCATCACGCTCAGGTTGTCCGCTTCGGCCAAGCGCGCTTCGGTGTCGGCGCTGAGTTTCAGCAGGCGCTGTTTCAACGCCGCCAGGTTGGCCTCGATCGCAGGCTTGGCGCTCGGTGCCAGGCGCACCAGGTCCGCCGCCATCACATCGGCCATGCGTCCCATGTTGTTGCTCGCCAGCCATGGCTGACTGTTCAGGCCATCAACCTGCAGGCCCGGCTGCACGGCGATGCCGGGCAGGGCGCCGTCGACCGGGCGCGCAGCGTCGACTTCGACGATACGGATGTTGCTGCGCCGCGCGATCGGGTACAGCGGATCATCGGCCCACAGCGAACGCAGACCGATTACCGCGTCCGCGTCGGTGGCCAGTTTGCTCAGCGCCGGCGCGCCACGGCCGGTGAAATACGCAGTCTGACGGCTACCCGGAAGATTGGCCGGCGCTGCACGTTCGAGTTTGACGTCGGTACCCTTGAGCAATGCTTCGCCCAATCCATAGGTGATCGGTAACGAGGCCAGAACGCGCAAGGGTTTCGCACTTTCAGCCGCCAGCAGCGGGGTGCAGACCACGCCACACAGGGCCATGGCCAGAGTCAGGTTACGCAGTGAAAAAGCCATTTATCCAAGGTTCCCTTTCAGGCTGGGGACGACGCCGCGCGCAATGGCGGCGAGGGCGAAAGCGATGCCGGCGACCAGAATGATCGCGGCGCCGGATGGAATCGGCAGGTCGAACACGATCGGCGCAAGAATCCCGCACAGGGTGCTGGCGGTAGCGATCAGCACCGAGCACCAGAAAAAGCCTTTCAGCGACTGACTGAGCAAGCGCGCCGCTGCCGCCGGAATCACCAGCAAGGCACCGACCAGAATCGCGCCAATCACCTTCACTGCCGCGACGGTGATCAAGGTCACCAGAATCACGAACAGGTAATCCAGGGTCTTCACCGCTACGCCACGCACCGCCGCCAGTTGCGGATTGAAACTGGCGAGCATGATGCGGTTGTACAGCGGCAGGGCGAGGGCCATGACCAGCGAACCGACGATCGCCAGCACCGCCAGATCATTGCCGTTGACGGTCAACACCGAACCGAACAGCACGTTTTCCAGAATGTGCACGTTGATCTTGCCGGCGAGAATCAGCAGCAGGCTTGCGCCCAGTGCCAGCGACACCGAGAGAAACACGCCGATCAGCGTATCCGGTGCCAGACCGGTGCGGTTGCGCAGGTAATTGAGCAGGATGCCGAACAGCAGGCAGTAGCCGAACAGGCTGCCGTAAGGGCCGGTGTAGGGTTCGCCGAGCAGGATGCCGATGGCGACACCGGTCAACGCGGCATGGCCGACTGCTTCGGAAAAGAACGCGAAGCGCTTGACCACCACCAGCGTGCCGAGCCCGCCCAGAACCGGGCCGATCAGCAGGCCGGCGAGCAAGGCGTTGACGACAAAACCGTAGGCCAGCGCCTCGGGCAGGTAACCGGAAGACGCCCAACCCTGGACCATCAAGCGAAAGGCTTCGTAACTCATCAGACCGCGCTCCGTGGATGGGTGGAAAACAGCGTCAGCAGACGTTCCGGAGTCAGAGCCTGTTGCGGTGTGGCATCGAACAGCACGCGGCGGTTGAGACCGGTAACCCGATCGGCCAGCCGACCCACCGCTTCCAGGTCATGTTCGATCCACAACACCGAGATGCCCGCCGCGCGCCAGTCAGTCAGCAGACGTTCGAACACCTGGATCCCGGCCTCATCGAGGGCCGACATCGGCTCGTCGAGCACCAGCAGTTGCGGTGCCGGAATCAAGCCCTGCGCGAGCAGTACCCGCTGCCGCTCACCACCGGACAGCGCGCCCATGCGCCGCTTGCGCTTGTCCTGCATGCCGACGCGCTCCAGCGCCGCGCCGATGGCGCCGGCGTAGTGTTTGCTCAAACCGAGGAAGGCCGGGCGGCGTTGACACATTGCCGCCATGAAATCGTCGACGGTCATCGGCAAGCCGCGATCGAACTCCAGCGCCTGCGGGACGTAACCAATGGTGCCGGGCTCGCCGGGCCAGTGCAGACTGAGCTGGCCCTGATGCGGCATCTGCCCGAGCAGGGTCTTGATCAGCGAACTCTTGCCACCGCCGTTGGGGCCGACCAGCGCATGCACGCTGCCGGGCTGCACCTGGAAGCTGACCTTGTCGAGAATCGTCGTACGCCCCAAGGTCAGGCTGATACCCGCAAACTCCAGCGCCGGCCCGTTTTTTCCCTGTGGGAGTGAGCCTGCTCGCGAATGCGGTGTGTCATTCAACGAAGATGTTGGCTGATCCGGCGCCTTCGCGAGCAGGCTCGCTCCCACAGGGTTATTGATGTTGTCAGGGATGAGGGTTTCTTTCGACGTCATGCCCCCGACTCCTGAATCGCCCGAACCACGGTGTTGAGGTTGCCGGTCATTTCCTTTTCATACTTGTCGGCGGTGTATTCGCCGTAGGAAATGTGCGACAGCGGGTACAGCTTCACTCCGGATTCACGCTGGATGGTGTCGACGTAGCTGGACGGGAAATCCATTTCCGAGAAAATCACTTTCACGTCAAGCTCGCGTAATTGATCGATGGTCTTTTTCAGCTGGCTCGGGCTTGGCTCGATGCCGTGGGCGGGCTCGACCACGGCTGTCACTTCCAGACCGAATTCACGCAACAGATAGTCGTAAGCCGCATGCACCGTGGCCACGCGCAGTTCGGCGTTCGGTGCCTGGGTCAGTTTGGCCAACGCGTCGGCGCGCATCTGCCGCAGGCGTTTGCCATAGGCGCGGGCGTTCTGGGTGTAGGTCTTGGCATTGTCCGGATCGATCTTGCCCAGCTCGCGGGCGATGTTGTTGACCTGGGCGATGGAAGCGCTGATCGACAGGAACGTGTGCGGATTGACCACTTTGCCGGCGCCGCGCGCAGCGACACCGGTGGCCGCCAGCAGCGGCACGTTCTCGTTGGCTTCGATGGTTTTCACGTTGGGTGTTTCGCTGGCGGCGATCATCCGGTCGGCGAAGTCATCATGGCCGACGCCGTTGAGCACGACCACGTCCAGTCCGCTGATGCGCTTGATGTCTTCGGCGCGCGGTTCGTAGGCGTGCGGGTTGAAGCCGGCGGGAATCAGCGGCACCACTTCGGCCTTGTCGCCGACGATGTTGGCGACATAGCTGTAATACGGATGCAGAGTGATGCCGATACGCAGGCGTTTGCCTTGCTCGGCGCTGGCCAACGGGCTCAGCAGGCAGGCGCACAGGCCAAGCAGAAACAGGCGTAACAAGGGACGGCGAGGAGATGAAATGGGCATGGGCAAGCAGTCTTCTCTCGGATAAAGGCGAGGAATCAATGGCGATGTTCGCGGGTAACCCCGGCATCGAATTGCGCGACGATCTGTTTCCAGCCAGCGGCGGACAGCGCGGCGTCAGACAGATCCTCAGCAGGTGCGGGATCGGCGCCACGGTTGAGCCAGATGTCCGGCACCGCGTTGGCGTCAGTGCCGACACGCATCAGAAATGAACCGGCGACATCAGGAGTTGCACTACGGCCGAAATAGGCGCGGTCGGCGAGCATCTGCCATGCGTGACCGCCACGGCTGACCGAACTGGCATCCTGCGCGAACGGCGCGAAACCTTCGTCGGCCAGCATCTGAGGCGTCGGCAGGGTTTGTTGCTCTTCGCGCAGCAAGCGGATTTCGTCGAGGGTCACTCGCAGGTCGGCATAGATGCCTTGCTCGGCGGCGCTGAGATCGCGGCGGGCATCGTACTGGTTACTGGCAACCGGCTCCGCTTCATGAGAAACCCCGCGCCACGCCACCACCGAACCGGCGACCGCGAGGATCAGCAGGCACAACAGCAGCACGTTGAAAGTTTCATGACCGGCGCCGGCCGGGCGTACCACTTGCGTCGTCGGGCTACTCATGGGGCTTCGATATCCGCCTGGTCGATTTCCACCACGTGGCCGGGGCCGGCGTCGAACAGCACATAGAACTCGCTGCCGGGCTTCTTGAACGTCAGCGTCGAGTCATCGCCTAATTTGCCCGGCACCAGAATGGTTTCGTCGTAGCCGATCACATCGAGGGTCACCCCCGGCGCGCCGCTGCCATCGGAGAAACCGCCGGTGCATTTGATCTGTTCGGCATCGATGGCTTTGCATTCGCACATCGGGTTGTGCGCCAGTGCGCTGGCGCTGAAAGCGGCGCTCAGCAGCAGCGCGGCGCTGGCGAGCAAACGGGTATGAAGGGGTGAGCGAGTCATGGTTTGGCTCCTTGTCTGTTCAGCCACGCAACCGTGGCGGGGGAGGCGTGGCTCAGCGGGATCGAGGCTTGGTGCATGCTGCCGTCCCAGCCTTCCATGGTGATCCACAGCTCGGCGTCAGGTTTGGTCTTTGCCGGGATCGGCATTTGCGTGCCCATGCGATAAGGCGTACCGAAGAAGATCGTGCCGGCGGCGCGCAGACTGCGCGGTTTACCGATGCGCAGGTAAGTGGCCTTGACCTGATCGACGCAGGTATCACATACGGCGGCAGTGAAGTCCTTCATATAGCCGGCCGGTCCGCTCAGGTGCGGCGCCTCTTCGCGTAACTCGGCCAGACGCAGGCTCCACGGCCCGACCTGAACGGTGCCTATTTCTCGTTGGCCCAGGCCACTGTCGCCGCGAAACAGCGAGGCATCGGCAAAGTATTTCGGCATGAAACCCAGCGGGATCAGCAACAGCAGGACGTTGATATGGAAGCGCCACTTGTGCCAGAAGCGCGACAGCCGAGACGGCGGTGGGACCGAGATGGCTTTGTTCACAGGCTGGCCTCCGAAGGTTCACGGCGCAGCGCCGGTTGTGCCTTGATGCGGTTTTTCTTGTCTTCGCGCTTCAGCGCATTGGCGGTGGCCAGCGCGGTGCGCTTGGTCCAGATCAGCAGGCCGCTGAGGATCATCATGCTCAGCAACAGACCGAAGAAGAACCAGATCAACTTGATCCAGATGCCGCCGAAGTCGCCGGTGTGCAGCGGGCGCATGGATTCGGTGACGAATTCCAGCGAGGAGCGGTCGGACAGCAAGCGTGAGGAAGCCATTTCGCCGTTGTAGGGGTTGAGTGTCGCGGTCTGATACATCAGCGGATACCAGCCACGGCCGCTGACGCTCATGTGCGAGTAGGCATTGCCCGGCAGGTTGACGTAGCTGGCTTCCAGCCCCGGAATCTTCTGCTGAGCGATTTCGATGGCGCGGTCCAGGCTGATGCGCGGCGGCGGGGTGCCGGCGGCCGAAATCGGCACACTTTCGCGGGACATCGCCGGAATAATCGGCTCGCTGGAAATCGAAATCTGGTTATCGAACAGGATCGCCTTGATCAGGAACCAGATGCCGGTGATGGAGATCACCGCGATGAACCAGATCGACCAGATGCCGCACAGGCGATGAAAGTCGCCCCAGAAAATCCGCGCGCCATGGCGTACGCGCAGGGTCGGGCGCAAAAAACCTTTCCAGAAGCGTTTGTAGACCACCAGCCCGGTAATCAGCGACACCAGCATCGGCACGCCGAGCAGCGACACCAGATACCAGCCCCAGCTGTAGCCATTGGTGAACGGCACCAGCCACCAGCCATGCAGGGCGCGGGTAAAGGCCTTGAAATCGAAGGCCGGCGCGGTGCCCTGAATGACGCCGGTGTACGGATTGACATAGACCGTCAACGAGCGCCCGTCGGGGTAGCTGACTTCGACGTCGAGGGCAAAGTGCGACTCGTCGGGGCGATTGATGCTCTGCACCAGGGTTTGCGGCTCGGCTTGTTTGATCGCGGCGAGGATCTGGTCGTAGCTCAGTCGCGGCGCATCGTCCGACGGCTGACTGGCGCGCATTTGCGGGTTGGCCAGCCAGACAATCTCCTGGCTGACCACCGCCAGCGTGCCGGTGACACAGACGATCAATACAAAGAACCAGATCGGCAACGCCAGCCAGCTATGCACCAGGAACCACAGTTTGGAACGGGATTTCTTCGACATGATTGCGCGTCTTGATTGCGGTGGAAGGGGCCGGGCTACGGGCTTCGCAGCACGGAACTCCCCGGGAGGCCGCTCGTGGCTTTTGCCTACGCGAACGGCCTGCATTCCTATAAGACGGATGAGCGAAGAAAATCCCGAAAGCGGATATGAAAGCAAATGTTTCGCAATTACATCGGCAGTGCATATTTTGCCGGTTGATCCGAGGCAACAAGCCCTCAGCCTTGGTTGAACATCTCCATCGCTCGCTGGCGAATCTGCTCTTCGCTCAAATCCTCTTTGCGCGTGGCGAGAAACCACAGATGGCCGAACGGATCTCTCAACGTGCCGCTGCGGTCACCGTAAAACTGGTCTTTGACCTCGGAGACGCTTTGCGCCCCGGCATCCAGCGCTTGTTTAAAGGATTGGTCGACATCGGTGACGTAGAGATGCAAGCCGATCGAGACCGCTTGCTGCGGATTGCTCAGTGGTCCTTGATCGCAAGGCGTGCCGAGCATGATCGCGCTGTCGCCGATGCGCAGTTCGGCATGGCCGATGTTGCCGTCGGGCATGGTCAGACGCATGACTTCGCTGGCATTGAAGGCTTTCTTGTAGAACTCGATGGCCTCGGCGGCCTGTTGGATGCCGAGATACGGGGTAATGCTGTTATACCCCTCGGGAATGGGTTTGACGCTCATGACGTTCTCCCTGTTTTGTTTTCAACAAATGTGGTTACGCCGGATTTGCCCGGAGCAATCACTATAGAACCGTCCTTACTGCGCGGAATTTGCGCCGACGAGCCGCGCTCATCATTCATCGCGAAAGTGCGGGCCTGGCCCTTGGTCACCGAGCATGTCGCCTTTATTGCGCAGCGGACACGCTTCCATGGACAGACAGCCGCAGCCGATGCACCCGGTGAGCTGATCGCGCATCAGCGTCAGTTGCCTGATCCGTTCGTCGAGCTCGCGCTGCCATTGTTCAGAGAGCATTTTCCAGTCCGCCGCCGACGGCGCGCGATCCTGCGGCAGGATTTTCAGCGCTTCGCCGATCTCCGCCAGCGGTATCCCCAGCCGTTGCGCGACTTTGATCAACGCCACCCGGCGCAGGACGGCGCGCGGATAACGGCGCTGATTGCCGGCGTTGCGTTCACTCTTGATCAACCCTTTGGCTTCGTAAAAATGCAGCGCGGTGACCGCGACGCCACTGCGCGCCGCAACCTCGCCCACGGTGAGAGGCTTGTGCACCTGCTCCTTGCTGATCATGCGGAAAATACTCTTGACCTTGACTTAACTAGAGGTTTTACCCTGCAGCTCTTCGGGTCGCAAGGCTCGCTTCAATAAATGGGGGCTTTCCATGAGCAATCGCAGTTTTACCCAATTGATCGAATTCGAAATCGAACCCCGTCAGCAAGCGGCGCTGGTCTCGGCACTGGCCACGCAGACCGAGGGGCTGGCCCAGCGTTCCGACGGGTTTCTCAGCGCCAGCGTGCAGGCCAGCGACGACGGCCGCCGCGTGCTGAGCTTTTTGCAGTGGCAAAGTCGCGAAGCGGGGGAGGCGGCATTTCGCAGTTTCGAAAGCGGCGAGGAGGATTTCTGGCAGTTGATCCGCACCCATCGGGCGAAAACCGTGACCTTCAATTCATTCCAGGTGCACAGCAGCATTGCCCGCAGCCACGACGATGCGCTGCATTGCCGTCTGCCGGTTTAGCCAGTATTAGCGCAAAGCTGATAGCCACTATTGAGAGCGTTGATTTCTGCGCGAGCGTGCCCGGGCGTAGCCTTTCTCCATCGACCCCACATTGCTCGCCAGGACGCTCCCATGAACCGTTTACTGACTGTTTCGCTGACGCTCGCTGTTTCCGTACTCGCCGGTTGTGCCGGCCATGTTTCGCCCGAGCTGCGCCCTTACACCGCTGAAGAATCCCGCGAACTGGCGCTGGAAGCGCTGAACCGCAGCGGTTTGTCGTTCGACGAATACCACGCGAAAAAAGCCCAATTGCTCGGCCAGCCGCAGAAGACTTTCGGCTTCGATCAGCAGGGCGAGATGAGCGCCGAACGTGCCATACAGCTGCACGGTCGTCCAAGCTGAAAGCAAACTGTACTGCTTGAAGTTTTCCCTAACTGTCCGTGGGTTTGCCGGGCCGTGTGGGATAGGGTCAACAGCTGAATGACCCTGGATGGACTGCCTCGATGAACCTCTCGCTTGATCTGCTGTTGGGCTTTGCCCTGTTTGCCCTTGTTACCTCGATCACACCGGGGCCGAACAACACCATGTTGCTGGCGTCCGGCGTGAACTTTGGCTTCAACCGCACCATTCCGCACATGCTCGGCATCAGCTGTGGCTTCTTTCTATTGGTGGTCGCGGTGGGCTTCGGCCTTGGCGCGGTGTTTCAGGCCTATCCGATTCTGTATACGGTGCTGCGCTATGTCGGCGCGGCGTATTTGCTGTATCTGGCGTGGAAGATCGCCCACTCCGGCCCGGTCGGCGACAGCGCCGACAGCGAGGCGAAACCGATCAGCTATCTGGGCGCCGCGGCGTTCCAATGGGTCAACCCCAAGGCTTGGATCATGGCCATCGGTGCCATCAGCACCTATACGCCGATGCAGGGTTATTTCTACAACGTCGTGATCATCGCGGCGGTATTCGCCATCATCAATCTGCCCAGTGTCGGCCTGTGGGCGGCGTGCGGCACGCTGTTGCGCAATGTGCTCAAGGATCCGCGCTGGTTGCGCGTGTTCAATTGGGGCATGGCGGCGCTGTTGGTGATCTCGCTGTATCCGTTACTTCTCGAAAGCTTTCATTGACGCATTGCTTCAATCGCCGGCCCGATGCCTGTTAAGCTCGGTTTCAGGAGCGTTCCTACGCACTTTTAATGAAGCCCTACTTCTTTAACGGCATCCGATCAGGTATTGATGACGCTCTCGAACCCATGCACAGCTCACGAGGCTGTGCATCGTCGTTTGTAGACACGAGCCTCCTGATCCCGGAACACGCTCTGCGAGTCCTTTATGAACACACGTCCGTTGTATTTCGATTACGCCGCCACCACCCCGGTGGACGAGCGGGTCATCCAGGTGATGATCGAATGTCTGGGTTTTCACGGTAACTTCGGCAACCCGGCGTCCAGCTCCCACGCCTTCGGCCAGCAGGCCCGGCAGACGGTCGAGCAGGCACGTCGACAAGTCGCCGATCTGGTCGGCGCGCAGCCTGAGCAGATTGTCTGGACCTCCGGTGCCACCGAATCCAACAACCTCGCGCTCAAAGGCGTCGCCCAGGCCCGTGGCGTTGCCGGCGGGCACATCATTACCAGTCAGATCGAACACAAGGCGATCCTCGACACCGCCCGGCAATTGCAGGATTCAGGCATTGCCGTGACCTATCTGGTGCCGGACGCAGAAGGCCTGATCACGCCGCAAGCGGTCAGTGAAGCGATGCGTGACGACACCTTTCTCGTGTCGCTTATGCTGGTCAACAACGAGTTGGGCACGGTCAACGATGTCGAGGCGATTGGCGAGGTGGTGCGCAGTCGGCAGGCGTTGTTTCATGTTGATGCGGCGCAGGGCGCCGGCAAAGTCCCGATCGAGCTGAGCCGCTGGCCGGTGGATCTGATGTCGTTTTCCGCACACAAACTCTACGGTCCCAAGGGCATCGGCGCCCTGTATGTGGGCCCGCTCGCGCAGCAACGCCTGCAGGCGCAAATCCATGGTGGCGGTCACGAAGGTGGCTTGCGCTCCGGGACCCTGGCGACTCACCAGATTGCCGGGATGGGCGCTGCATTCGCGTTGGCCGCCGACGCATTCGATGAAGAAAAAAACTCTATTGTCGCTTTGCGCGAACGCTTGCTCGAACAACTGATGAGTCTGCCGGGCGTGCGCCTCAATGGCAGTGCCTCGCAACGTATTCCGCACACCCTGAGCCTGACTTTCAGCGAAGGCGAGTTCAACAGCGCTGCTTTGAGCCATTCGATCGCGTTTTCCGCGACGTCGGCGTGTAATTCCGCAAGTAATGCGCCGTCCCACGTGCTGCTCGCGCTCGGGCACGATGCGTGGCTCGCGGGGCGCACCATTCGCTTGAGTCTCGGCCGGTTTACTACCGTGGAGGATGTCGACAAGGCCGTCGAACTGATCAGGACCGCCTGCACCAGTGCCCCGGCATTTTGGGCAACAGGCCTCTAAACAGCTGAAAATTATCGGCTACGAACAATAACGATGACGCGATTAGCAGGAGACATGATGAGTTCCCACACCTTGACCGAAGGATCGGTGCCTCAGCGCCTGGCGCATACCCGTGAACTGATGCGCCGCGAAGGCATCCATGCGCTGCTGGTGCCGTCCGCCGACCCGCATCTGTCGGAATACCTGCCGGGTTACTGGCAGGGCCGGCAATGGCTGTCGGGGTTCCACGGCTCGGTCGGTACGCTGATCGTCACCGCTGATTTCGCCGGTGTGTGGGCCGACAGTCGTTACTGGGAACAGGCGACGAAAGAGCTCAACGGCAGCGGCATCGAACTGGTCAAGCTGCAACCGGGGCAGCCGAGCCCGCTGGACTGGCTGGCCGAGCAGACCCCTGAGGGCGGCGTAGTTGCCGTCGATGGTGCAGTCATGGCGGTGGCCTCGGCGCGCACACTGGGTAGCAAGCTCGAAGCACGCGGCGCCCGCTTGCGCACCGATATCGACCTGTTGCAGGAAGTCTGGCGCGATCGCCCGAGCCTGCCCAACGCGCCGATCTATCAACATTTGCCGCCGCAAGCCACCGTCAGCCGCGGCGAGAAACTGGCGAAACTTCGCGAGACCTTGCAGGAGCGTGGCGCCGATTGGCATTTCATCGCCACCCTCGACGACATTGCCTGGCTGTTCAACCTGCGTGGCGGTGATGTTTCGTTCAATCCGGTGTTTGTTTCGTTCGCCTTGATCAATCAGCAACAGGCCACGCTGTTCGTGGCGCTGAGCAAGGTCGATGCCGATCTGCGCGCGGTGCTTGAGCAGGATGGCGTGACGCTGCGTGACTACCGCGAAGTGGCCGATGCATTGCGTGCTGTGCCGAGTGACGCGGGCCTGCTGGTCGATCCGGCGCGAGTGACCACGGGGTTGCTGGATAACCTGGACAGTGGCGTGAAACTGGTCGAGGGTCTCAACCCGACTACGTTGGCCAAATCGCAGAAAAGCGAAGCCGACGCTCAGCACATCCGTAAAGCCATGGAGCAGGATGGCGCGGCGTTGTGCGAATTCTTTGCCTGGCTGGAGTCAGCGTGGGCGCGCGAGCGCATCACCGAACTGACCATCGACGAGAAACTTACCGCTGCCCGTGAACGTCGTCCCGATTACGTTTCGCTGAGCTTCAACACGATTGCCGCGTTCAACGCCAATGGCGCGATGCCGCACTATCACGCTACCGAAGAGGAGCATGCGCTGATCGAGGGTGATGGTCTGTTGCTCATCGATTCCGGTGGTCAATACCTCGGCGGTACCACAGACATCACGCGCATGGTCCCGGTGGGTACGCCGACTCAGGAGCAGAAACAGGATTGCACGCGCGTGTTGAAAGGCGTGATTGCGCTGTCGCGGGCACGATTTCCGAAAGGCATTCTGTCGCCGCTGCTCGACGCCATCGCTCGTGCGCCGATCTGGGCTGACAACGTCGACTACGGTCACGGCACCGGTCATGGCGTGGGCTATTTCCTCAACGTTCACGAAGGTCCGCAAGTGATCGCTTATCAAGCGGCACCGGCACCGCAGACGGCGATGCAGCCGGGGATGATTACCTCGATCGAACCCGGCACTTATCGCCCGGGCCGCTGGGGCGTGCGCATCGAGAACCTGGCGATGAACCGCGAGGCCGGCAGCAGCGAATTCGGCGACTTCCTCGAGTTCGAAACCCTGACGCTGTGCCCGATCGATACCCGCTGCCTGATTGCCGACCTGCTGACCCATGAAGAAAAGCAGTGGCTGAACGACTACCATCGCGAAGTGCGCGAGCGTCTGAGCCCATTGCTGGACGGTGCGGCGCTGAGCTGGCTGAACGAGCGTACTGTGGCCGTTTGATCGATTTACCCAAGGCGCCGCTCGCGGTGTCTTGGGGCTCGGCTTCAATCCTGGCGCAACGCCTTTTCTACGAAGTCGAGTCGATCCTGGCCGAAGAACAACTGATCGCCGATGAACATGCTGGGAGCACCGAAAACGCCGCGCTTGATGGCGGCTTCGGTGTTTTCCTTGAGAGTGGCTTTGACCGATTCATCGTTGCACAGCGTCATGATCTCTTGAGGATCGAAGCCATTTTCAGTCAGCACGGCGGCGATGGTCTGCGGGTCATTGAGGTTGCGGCCTTCCACCCAAAGCGCCTTGAACAGGCAATCGACGAACTCGGCGAAACGTTGCGGCAGATGTAGTTGAATGCCGGTGACGGCACGCATCAATGTCAGCGTATTGATCGGAAAGTGCGGATTGAATCTGAGCTGGACGCCGTAGCGTTTGGCGAAGCGATCGAGGTCCTGAAACATGTAGCGACCCTTGGCCGGAATCATTGCCGGCGAAGCGTTGCCAGTGGCTTTGAACACCCCTCCCAACAGCATTGGAATGTAGGTCAATTCGCTTTGGGTATCAGCGCAAATCTTCGGCAGTTGGGTGTACGCCAGATAGGTGGCGGGGCTGCCAAGGTCGAAATAGAATTCCACGGTTTTCGTCATGATCAAGTTGCGCTCTTGTTGTTGTAATCCGGGAGAGGGCTTACCAGCGTTCATTCCATGGGCGCAGGTCCAGCTCGAAGGTCCAGGCATCCCGAGGCTGACTGTGCAGATACCAGTAATTTTCGGCAATGTGCTCTGGATTGAGAATGCCGTCCTGATCCTTGGTCGCGTATTTCTCAGGAAAGCTGTTACGGATGAAATCGGTGTCGATCGCACCATCAACCACGACGTGGGCGACATGAATGTTCATCGGCCCCAACTCTCGCGCCATGCTTTGTGCCAGTGCGCGGATACCATGTTTGGCTCCAGCGAAAGCGGCGAACCCTGAAGCACCGCGCAATCCGGCAGTGGCACCGGTGAACAGAATCGTGCCGCGCTGCCGGGTCACCATGCGCTTGGCCACTTCACGGGCATTGAGAAAGCCGGAGAAGCAGGCCATCTCCCAGATCTTGAAATATTTGCGTGCGGTTTCTTCGAGAATGCTGCAGGGCACGTTGGCACCGATGTTGAAGACAAAGGCCTCAATCGGGCCGACTCGGGTTTCGATGTCTTCAATCAGCGCGATGACGTCTTCTTCCTTACGTGCATCGCAGGCGAAACCATGAGCCTCACCGCCCTCAGCGATGATTGCGTCAACCAGTGGCTGAAGTTTTTCGGCGCTGCGCCGGGTCACGCAGGCAATGAAACCTTCACTGGCAAAACGCTTGGCAATCGCTCCGCCCGTGGCATCCCCGGCCCCGACAACCAATACGACCTTCTTGTTATTCATGGGTGAATCCCTTTGGGTTAACGATCGTTTAGTTAACGAACGTTATGCTAGGATTCGGGCAGCGTCAAGGCGAGCTATTTCAGGAGATGACATGCGTTATTCGGCCGGACACAAATCGGAAACCCGCGAACGGTTGCTGCAAAGCAGCGCGCTGTCGGCGAAAAAATCGGGGTTTTCCACAGTGGGCGTGGATGGCCTGATGAAAGCCATCGGTTTGAGTGGCGCGGCGTTCTACAGCCACTTTTCATCCAAGGATGCCTTGTTCGCAGCCATCGTCGAGCGGGAGTTGAGCGAGAGTCTTGAGCGTCTTGGCGGGCAGGGCGGTGCGGATCGGCAGCGACTGGAGCGTTGTCTGAAGCATTACCTGAGCATGGCCCACGTCGAACAACCCGAGGTCGGTTGCGCGCTGCCGACATTGGGCGCGGAGATTGCCCGTGCCGATGTGCAGG
>NZ_OZ409864.1:0-2500 GCF_979258545.1 Pseudomonas sp. AC239 | reverse complement strand
ACCGACTACCGTTGAAAAGTTAGCGGATGACCTGTGGATCGGAGTGAAAGGCTAATCAAGCTCGGAGATAGCTGGTTCTCCTCGAAAGCTATTTAGGTAGCGCCTCATGTATCACTGTAGGGGGTAGAGCACTGTTTCGGCTAGGGGGTCATCCCGACTTACCAAACCGATGCAAACTCCGAATACCTACAAGTGCCGAGCATGGGAGACACACGGCGGGTGCTAACGTCCGTCGTGAAAAGGGAAACAACCCAGACCGTCAGCTAAGGTCCCAAAGTTATGGTTAAGTGGGAAACGATGTGGGAAGGCTTAGACAGCTAGGAGGTTGGCTTAGAAGCAGCCACCCTTTAAAGAAAGCGTAATAGCTCACTAGTCGAGTCGGCCTGCGCGGAAGATGTAACGGGGCTCAAACCATACACCGAAGCTACGGGTATCACCTTCGGGTGATGCGGTAGAGGAGCGTTCTGTAAGCCTGTGAAGGTGAGTTGAGAAGCTTGCTGGAGGTATCAGAAGTGCGAATGCTGACATGAGTAACGACAATGGGTGTGAAAAACACCCACGCCGAAAGACCAAGGTTTCCTGCGCAACGTTAATCGACGCAGGGTTAGTCGGTCCCTAAGGCGAGGCTGAAAAGCGTAGTCGATGGAAAACAGGTTAATATTCCTGTACTTCTGGTTATTGCGATGGAGGGACGGAGAAGGCTAGGCCAGCTTGGCGTTGGTTGTCCAAGTTTAAGGTGGTAGGCTGAGATCTTAGGTAAATCCGGGATCTCAAGGCCGAGAGCTGATGACGAGTTACCCTTTGGGTGACGAAGTGGTTGATGCCATGCTTCCAAGAAAAGCTTCTAAGCTTCAGGTAACCAGGAACCGTACCCCAAACCGACACAGGTGGTTGGGTAGAGAATACCAAGGCGCTTGAGAGAACTCGGGTGAAGGAACTAGGCAAAATGGCACCGTAACTTCGGGAGAAGGTGCGCCGGTGAGGGTGAAGGACTTGCTCCGTAAGCTCATGCCGGTCGAAGATACCAGGCCGCTGCGACTGTTTATTAAAAACACAGCACTCTGCAAACACGAAAGTGGACGTATAGGGTGTGACGCCTGCCCGGTGCCGGAAGGTTAATTGATGGGGTTAGCTAACGCGAAGCTCTTGATCGAAGCCCCGGTAAACGGCGGCCGTAACTATAACGGTCCTAAGGTAGCGAAATTCCTTGTCGGGTAAGTTCCGACCTGCACGAATGGCGTAACGATGGCGGCGCTGTCTCCACCCGAGACTCAGTGAAATTGAAATCGCTGTGAAGATGCAGTGTATCCGCGGCTAGACGGAAAGACCCCGTGAACCTTTACTATAGCTTTGCACTGGACTTTGAATTTGCTTGTGTAGGATAGGTGGGAGGCTTTGAAGCGTGGACGCCAGTTCGCGTGGAGCCATCCTTGAAATACCACCCTGGCAACTTTGAGGTTCTAACTCAGGTCCGTTATCCGGATCGAGGACAGTGTATGGTGGGTAGTTTGACTGGGGCGGTCTCCTCCTAAAGAGTAACGGAGGAGTACGAAGGTGCGCTCAGACCGGTCGGAAATCGGTCGTAGAGTATAAAGGCAAAAGCGCGCTTGACTGCGAGACAGACACGTCGAGCAGGTACGAAAGTAGGTCTTAGTGATCCGGTGGTTCTGTATGGAAGGGCCATCGCTCAACGGATAAAAGGTACTCCGGGGATAACAGGCTGATACCGCCCAAGAGTTCATATCGACGGCGGTGTTTGGCACCTCGATGTCGGCTCATCACATCCTGGGGCTGAAGCCGGTCCCAAGGGTATGGCTGTTCGCCATTTAAAGTGGTACGCGAGCTGGGTTTAGAACGTCGTGAGACAGTTCGGTCCCTATCTGCCGTGGACGTTTGAGATTTGAGAGGGGCTGCTCCTAGTACGAGAGGACCGGAGTGGACGAACCTCTGGTGTTCCGGTTGTCACGCCAGTGGCATTGCCGGGTAGCTATGTTCGGGAAAGATAACCGCTGAAAGCATCTAAGCGGGAAACTTGCCTCAAGATGAGATCTCACTGGAACCTTGAGTTCCCTGAAGGGCCGTCGAAGACTACGACGTTGATAGGTTGGGTGTGTAAGCGCTGTGAGGCGTTGAGCTAACCAATACTAATTGCCCGTGAGGCTTGACCATATAACACCCAAGCAATTTGCTGACCTGAGAAGGCGCCAGATTGCGGTGTGTGAAGACGAAACGAACCGAAAGTTCGAAACGCACAAACACCAGCTGTCACATACCCAATTTGCTGAAGCGAGACCATCTGGTCACGAGTCAGTACCCGAATTTCTTGACGACCATAGAGCGTTGGAACCACCTGATCCCATCCCGAACTCAGCAGTGAAACGATGCATCGCCGATGGTAGTGTGGGGTTTCCCCATGTGAGAGTAGGTCATCGTCAAGATTAAATTCCGAAACCCCAATTGCGAAAGCAGTTGGGGTTTTGTTTTGCCTGCGAGAAAGTTT